>CBDAUH010000001.1:0-91358 GCA_965200395.1 Candidatus Poribacteria bacterium
GTGGGTCAATCCCTGATGCTTTCACAGAGTCTGGAAAGGCGGTACAGTATATTAAATCTTTATCAAACAGATATGCATTGTAGACTGACTCCCTGCCCGCATCCCAGTCTTTACCTGTTTCCAATCTAAGCACATCATATATATAACTATTTTCAAAATTAAGCGGGTCCAGCTTGTAATACCAAATCTATTTGACTATTCTTCATAACTGTGTTATTATGGTCCCCATTCTTTTAAAGGAGTGAAACATCCATGAATAAAAAAGTGCCAGAGATTACAGAAAGTGTAGAGGTCTTTCATGAAGTTTAAAAAAATATTTGGGTAATTCTATATTCTCCAGGCTCTGTAGGTATGGTTTCCTAACCGCATCGGCACCTCCAAGAAATTACCGAATTAAATTGTTAATCTTCATCAAGACCTCTACACTTTCTGTGATTTCTGGCACTTTTTTATTCATAGATATTTCGCTCCTTCGCAAAGAATGGAGTACAGAATAACACAGTTATGAAGAATAGTCAAATAGATTTGGTATTATGTAATGAGTAGCATCAGGAATTTCGAAAACTAAATCCTCTATTCTATTGCTACTTGTCAATTGTCAACTCCTTGTGCTACAATACGTTCAAGCATAGAAAAGACAGTACTCATTGGAGGGTAATATGAAAATTGATAAAATTGAGTCGTTTTTTATCGGAAGCGGTTATGTCGTCCGGATTTGGACAGATACGGGTCTCAGTGGTATTGGACAGACTGCATGCTGGGGTTATCCCGAGGCAGTTGAGCGGATGGTAAATACTTTTGAGAAATATCTGATTGGTCAGAATCCGTTACGAATTGAACATCATTGGCAGCATCTGTACCGAATGGGTCCGTTCAAAGGAACTGCTCTCAGTGGAGCAATAAGTGCTGTTGACATTGCCCTATATGATATAAAAGGGAAACATTTTGGTGTGCCGATTTGGGAATTGATGGGTGGAAACTGTCGGGATAAGATTAGATTGCATCTGTTAGGCGGTGGAAATACACCTGAGACGATGCTTGAAGCGGCAAAAGCTGCCGTTGCAGAGGGATTTACCGCACTGAAGTTTGATCCATTAGTTGGTAATTTTCAGGATATGGCGTTGGATCGTTTAGTGAATACCGCACGAGACCTCGTGGCTGCAGCAAGAGAAGGGGGCGGCCCTGATCTGGATCTGATTGTTGAGGTACATAGGAAACTGACACCTATGAACAGTATCGTATTAGAAGCAGCATTAGCCCCCTTCAATCTCTATTTCATTGAAGATCCAATTCAGATAGATACTATCACAACGCAAGCAGAATTAGCGAAACGGATGACAACCCCCCTCGCTTTAGGTGAACGCAATGTAAGTATCTGGGAATTCCGTGAGATTCTGGAGATAGGCGGGCCCCAATATGTGCGGCCTGATGTCGGTTTAGCAGGTGGATTGACGCACTGCAAAAAAATCGCCGCAATAGCAGAGGCATACCACAGCGCGGTTGTTACGCATAACTTTCTTGGCCCGGTGATTACAGCCGCTTCGTTACACCTGGATGCAAGTATACCCAACTTCATCACACAGGAATACACGAAAGCGGATGAATCGGAGACTTTTGCTGTCTACAAAGTCGCGTATCAACGTGAAGGTGGTTACATTCCGATTCCTGAAGTACCCGGGCTGGGTGTTGAAATTGACGATAGTTTAATTGCAGAAACACCATTTCGTCCTATGAATGTAGGCACAACCCTGTTGCGTGAAGATGGATCCGTGGCGTATGCAGTGTAGATGCTGTAAAGTAGGATTAGGGCCTGTATTTACTTGTAAATTTGGAGGAGATAAAAAATGAATGTTGATGAAAAATATCTGTTTGATCTGAACGGTTATATCATTGTAAAAAATGTGTTGACACCAGAAGAGGTTGCATTGGCAAATGAAGCCATTGACAAACATAGTGAACATCAAAACCGCCGTCCGAAGGAACAGACGCTCGACGGCGGCTCTCAACAATTACAAGGTGCGTTCGGTAGAGGTGAACTCGGTGGGATGCTCGGTTGGGAAGAGCCCTGGTGCAATCCGTTTCGACACATGCTGGCACATCCAATACTTATTCCATATCTCAATGAAATATTACTATAGTTTGGACAGTTTTTGTTTTTTTATGGACATAAAGCAGGAAAGCGGGTATCCTTTTAGAAAACACAAATTTGAAAGGATATTTCAAATGACCCCACTTTCCTACTTGGACAACATGTTATCAGATTTTTGACCTGTGTTCAAGTATAATAACTTTCACCACTTTCAGACTTTCGTAAAAGGTCTGATAAATACGCCCTACCGAGGCACAATGACACAAATCTATCTTGCGACAGCCCAAGCAGGTCGGTATTGGTCTCTGCCAAAGTTTCTCTCGCGTGGCATCTGGTGTGTGGATCAAGTCGCCACTACGCTAAGCCATCAAGTGCTATCCGCTTACCCCACGGGCGTCTATGTCTATGATGAGACGCATGCCATAAGTAGCGGTTCAAAACAAGCGGGTTTGCATTTCCACAGGAACCCTGCGTATCAGCCACGTAACAAGAACCAGTCCAAGTTTCATCACGGACACGAGTTCGGTGCGATTGGCTGGCTGGCAGAAACGCCTGAAGGCACGCGCCTGTTTCCATTAGCCACACGGATGATGGAACCGAAAAGCGAGGACGCGAATAGCCTCGCTGTGCTGAAGCATTTATGTAATCTTGTGCCACCGGGTCTTATCATTTTTGATAGAGGTTTCAATAGACGCAAAGTGTTCACGGAGATACTCTCACAAGGACATCATTTACTTTGTCGTGCGAAGTCAAACGCGGCGTTTTTTGATATACCGAAACGCCCTAAGCGTCTCAAGAGAGGCAGACCCCGTCGGTATGGTAGCCGTGTGTCTATTCCACACCTGAAGTATACAGACATCGTTGTTGAGGATCAGACACTTTCTGTCGCTGATAAAGTCGTGCGAACAAAGATGTGTCCTGTAGATGTCCGCATCGTTGTGATACGCAAACGCTTGAAAAAGTCTAAACCCTATCGGTATTTTTGTGTATTTACTTCAGATTTACGACTGCCCGTAGAAACAGTTATCCGACACTATAGAAACCGGTGGCAGATTGAAACTGCCTTTCGGGACGCTAAAGAGAACTTCGGATTTGACACCTATCAACTCCGAGACAGGAAAAGTTTGGATCGGTTCGTTCAACTCAGTTTCACCGCAGCAACGCTGACACAACTCGCTTTCAGTCCGTCGCCATTGCCTAAGACACCCGCAGACACAGACACAGACAAGGTTTCTCTTGATTTAGAAGACGTGCTATCCACGCTCAATATACACTGGTATAAACCGAAACATCTCACACGCGGCTTGATGACCGCTTACTTGCAGCGACGTTTACAACAAAACTATTTTTATACGGGTTACGACCCGAGGAAAAACGCACAGAAAAAACTAAAAATCCCCGAAGATACTACATGAACTAGTTCAACAGCAACTATTTTCACGATTATTGGAAAAATGATGGCTAAAAAACAGTGATTTCTAACAGAATTTAGACAAAAAAGGGGCGTTAGCAGCGGTTCTAACACCTGTTCAGAAGTGCTAACGGGGAAATGCTGCCAACTATTCATAATCTATAACAAGACCAAAAATGTCCAAACTATAGGAAATATTAGGTAAGGGGTTCCGTATGGATCATCAGATGTTCCTGCTTTCTATGGATAAGGGGGCGGAAGGTTTCATTTTTCACGGTTCATCTGGACCTGGATTTGATCCGAATCAGTATTATATTTTTCGCAATGGCAGGATGCACAACGGTTTGACTGTTGTAACATTTCAACTGACCGATGTGCCATCAGGTGCTGGTGGACTTATTGTTATCCCAGGAAGCCACAAGAGCAACTACGCTTGTCCGCAAGAGATGCGACTTTATCAGAAACATCAGGAACATATCCGGCAACTAGTGTGTGATGCTGGAGATGTGATTATATTTACAGAGGCGGTAACACACGGTACACTTCCGTGGACAGCAGATCATCCAAGACGATCCATCTTGACACGGTACACCGCGGGGAATATGGCTTATGTGCCTGCGTATCCTATACCGGAATGGGCGAATGAACGACAACGTGCGGTTATGGAACCGCCATACCACTTGCGATTGAATCGACCTACTTTGGATACGTAATTACAAAACCTAAGATAACGTGAATTCGGTATCCGAAATATAAAGGATATTTTGTCCCATAACCTTTCCAGGGTGTGCAGGAACATTATGCACGCAATTTCGAACTCACATAAAAAAAGTAGCAAGCACAACGTACTTGCGGTGGCACTATGCAACCATTTAAAAAATTGCGGTGACACGCTGCAACCCTTTGCAATCATTAGTAAGACCGTAGTAAACACAACGTGTTTGCGATGACACTATGCAACCATTTAAAAAAAGGAAAATCTAATAATGTCAACTTCAACAAGCGCAATACTCGGACTTCTATTTTTAGGATTAGCAAACGCATCCGTTTTCTTGATGTTTAAACTGTGGGGATATCCATTTGATAAGGAAACACATAAGAGTGAAGCCCCACGATCATTAACACTTTTACATCGTTGTCTGGGTTATGCGTATGCCTTGCTCTATATTTTTATGATGTGGCACATGGTGCCTCGCTTATGGACATATCAGGTTGAATTACCACCTCGCACTGTTGCACATTTGATGCTCGGAATTACCATCGGTGTGCTGATTTTAGTCAAGGTTGTCATCCTTCGCTTTTTTCGTCATTTCGAGGAATCAATGCCGTATATCGGCGTATGCTTACTCATAGCTACATATCTGTTGATCGGATTGTCTGTGCCGTTTTCATTCCATGAAACGGTCCTCACAGCAAAAACAGGCGCATTTAGCGAAGAAGGAATTGTAAGAACCCGACAGTTGTTAGATACAGCTGAGTTGCCATCTCAGGCACCGTTGGATCAACTTGCTTCAAAACAGGAGCTGCGGGAAGGACGACATGTGTTACAACGCAAATGTGTTGTCTGTCACGATTTGCGAACGATTCTTGCTAAACCACGCACACCACCGGATTGGGTTCGTTTAGTTCATCGCATGGCGATAAAACCTGTCATCGGAGAACCGATTTCCGAACGGGAGGAGTGGCGTGTGTCTGCATATCTGATCGCGATCACACCTGATATAAAGAACGCAGTTAAGGAACAGCTTGAAGAACAGAAGCGAACTGATGATGCAAAGTTCGCAGCTGAAAAGGCATCTGTCGCAATGGCGACAGAACAGGTAACAGGGACGATTACAGACACATATAACGAGGCAGAAGCAAAGGTGCTTTTTGAGGATAAATGTTCACAATGCCATCCGACAACTGACGTAGAAGACTATCCACCACAATCAAAAGCGGAAACAACTGAAGTTATCAATCGGATGATTGAACACGGGCTCTATCTTGAAGAGAAAGAGATAGAGTTGATCACGCGTTATGTTAATGAAAACTATTTAAAATAAATAGCTGCCTCATCTGTAGGGGCGATCTCCGAAGTGCGACGTAGCTCAGTAATAGTTAGGAATAGGCGTTCCCTCCTACATATCCCATAAGTCCAATTAATTCTGAAATCTACCATAGCAGCAGGGAAATAATAAAACAACAAATGAGAACTTTTATGTTTACAACCGAGCACCTAATTGAAAAACCACAAGATGAAGTCTTTTCATATTTTTCAGATGCACATAATCTTGTGGAAATAACACCACAAGGTCTATGTCTTGTAGTGCTTACACCAAAGCCGATAGAAATGGAGGTTGGCACACTTATAGATTACCGTTTAAAACTTCGTGGTATTCCTGTCCGATGGCAAACCGAAATAACGGGATGGGAACCTCCGCATTTTTTCGTTGATGAACAACGCAGAGGGCCCTATAAACGTTGGATTCATAAACACACGTTTTTTGAAACGGATGAGGGAACTCTTGTGAAGGATGAAGTGGAATATGCAGTTCCGGGTGGGAATTTGATTGACAAGCTCTTTGTTCGCGCAGATATAGAAAAGATTTTTAAATATCGTTCCCAAAAATTACAAGAATTGTTATAATAGTGATTGTGAAAATTTACTGTTTTCATTATATGCTCAATCTTTATATTCTGTACGGTCAGTGTTGCCACCGTATTTGAGTGCATAAACCATTAGATTGGTCATAAAACGATAAACATCAGTGGAACGCCGATTCCGAAGGGCGGTTCTGGATTGTATCTCTGCTGTTTCCATAGCACAGAGATAATCTTTTCTATTGAATATGACACCGAGTCTATTTGAAGTGTGTAGAACTCCTTGTGAGTCTTTATACGTTAAGTTTGGTGTTTTTCTTCCACCCGGTGTGCGTGGTACATATATCGCGCGATGGAACTTATATTTAGTTGGTCGTGCCTTATTTTCACTTCCCCAAAATACCTCGCCACCTTCAGGCGGTTTAGACAGTTGGTAGTAGATATTGTATATTTCGTGGTCATGTGGGAGCTTTTCTAAAGCATATTCAGGAAAAATCATATATAATTCTCGTTCCATTAGTCCAGAAAAACCTGCTTTCAAACCGCAATCGTCGAAGAAAAGCATGCCACCTTTTTCAAGTACATACTTCCGTAATGCGGCGCGTTCTTCATCTGTAAAACCATCTGTTCTTTTCTCACCCTCTTTCATTAGGTTCCGGTTGCCTACCATTTCTTTTTCGTGCCCTGTCATAATGATAAGCGGTGCGTTCATAATTTTCGTGTCTGTCAAGGGTAACGCGCCACCAGCGAAACTCATATCAGCACGTACAGGGGTGTTTTCCCGCAACCATTTTATCAGTGAGGGAATTGCGGTTGGATCTTGCCACCAATCACTGAGTGTATGCTTTAGTCGGATTATGCGAATATGTGCCTTTAGGTCTGAGCCAGTGCCTTTTATAATTCCACCTAATTGATCCCCAATCTCATCTTTCAACGTTCGCAATTTACCATATCCTTCACCTAAATCTGCATATTCTGAACCTGAGCCAGCACCTTTGGTGAAATTTCCAAATCCTGAACTTCCCTTACCACGATTAACTATGCCAATTGAACCGCTACTGCCTTTACTTCGAATGGGAGAAATGCTTTCTGCTGGACCATCGCCACCGGTCAATTTTGGACCATCAAGTTGAGACTGGTTTAATACACTTTCAGGGGAGGGGGCAAGTCTTGTAACGTTTTGTATCATTGAAGGGGCATCTATTGGTATATCATCTTGGATAGGGGAGCTCAGGTTAACAGGTGTCGGGATACGTTGTGCACTAGAAATGCCTTTGAGACCGGATGATGCGACTTTGCGTTCAACTTTTGGTATCATCTTAGGTTTGGGTTTCGGTATATCCTGCCGAACCTTTCTTTGATCGGTAAGTGAGTCTATTAATTCGACATCTATGCTATCATCAATTTCTTGTATGAGCGGCCTTATTAACCAGATGGCTAACACAATGATCGCAATTAGATGTATTATGAGAGATATAGTGAGTGCTTGCAGCTGCTTCTTTCTACGGTTTAATTTTTGGATTGCGAATGTCATTTTTCTCCTTGAGTTCAGGGATATATGCGCTGCTTAAGTGGTAAGATGACAAAGTTTGCTGTTGGTTGTATCAAGTAATATGTGTTTTATATTTGCAATCGGCATGTTCGTTTATTTATTCCAGCTTGTGCAGAAACATTATGTACACAAACCACATTATCACTATGGATAGGTGGAGCAAGCACAACGTACTTGTGATGACACTCTGCAACTATTTAAAAACGCGATTCAGACAAATAAAAGCAATCTCCGAAGCATGACTTAGCTCAGGAATAGTCAGGGATAGAATCTCCCGCTTACATATCCTATAAGTCCAATTGATTCTAAAATCTACCATGATTGGACATTATGCTTCCGAAGCCTGCAACGCTAAAGCAGTTTCTAATAACACACTAGCTAAAAACTGCGGATTAACCTCATCTTTCCCGCGAAACGTCCGCACCCGTTCACCATTCACCTTTAGCACAGCCAGCTCTCTGCCACCCAGATGAATACCGAGTTTCGCATTGCGCGTTTCACCCGGACCGTTTACCTCACACCCCATCACTGCTACAGGAATATTGATACCGTTCTTCTCCAAAAGTTCTTCTGCCACAGCAACAATGTCTTCATAACCTGCAGTAGGGTCCCCACGCCCACAAAACGGACAAGAGATAACATCTAATATGTCCTCAGCCATACCCAGCGCACGCAGAAGTTCCTTCGCTGTCAATACCTCTTCAACAGGATCCCCTGTTATAGAAATACGGATCGTGTCTCCAATACCCTCTAATAGCAAGGTGCCAATGCCAAGTGTGGATTTGACATGCGCACGTCGAGGTGTTCCTGCCTCCGTCACGCCAAGATGCAACGGATAACGAACCTTCGCTGAAAGCAATCTATTTGCTTTTATCATCCGTATCGGATCGCTAGACTTGACAGAGATAGCAATGTCTGTAAAGTCGTGTTCTTCACAGATATTGACGTGCCGCATCGCACTTTCTACCAGTGCCTCCGCTGTCGGGGAAGGATATTTTTCCAACAGGTCTTTTTCAAGCGATCCCTCATTAACGCCTATGCGAATGGGAATACTCGCGGCTTTCGCAGCAGATAATACCTGAGCAATACGTTCTTCACTACCAATGTTACCTGGATTGATACGAACTTTTGCAACACCTGCATCTACGGCATCCAGCGCGTATCGGTAGTTGAAATGGATATCGGACACAATGGGTACAGGTGAACGTTGGACTATTTCCCTAAGAGCTTTCGCATCTTTTTCCTCTGGCACCGCAACGCGGACAATCTGCGCGCCTGCTTCTGCACATCGTTCAACTTGTACCAAAGTCGCGTTAACGTCGTGCGTCAACGTCGTCGTCATCGTTTGAATGGATATCGGATTACCGCCACCTATTGCTACGTCACCAACTTGGATGGTTTGCGTTGGCTTCCGACTATCAATTTGTATCAGTTCTTTCATAATTTCCTTCCATACAACTTTCGTCTATTGGTTGCCGGTTAATGACAATCCATAGAAAGACCGTAGCAAGCATAACGTGCCTGCTGTGACACTATGCAACCCTTTAAAAAACAAGAGATGTAAGTACCTCAATGAAACGTTCGTTTTCCTGCTGCCTGCCAATTGTCACTCGAATTGCATTTGGATAACCGTAACCTGCCATGCCCCGAACAATAACCCCTTTCTTCATCATTGCATCTACTAAATCCACACCTGCTTGATTGACAAACACCATAATAAAATTCCCTTCCGTCTTGATATAACGCAGACCCAATTTTTCAAATGCAGTATAGAGGAACGTCTTGCCTTCCGCATTCAATTCTTGGCTTTCCCTAACATAATCGGTGTCTCTGAGTGCTGCCCGCGCCGCCGCCTGGGCTACCGCGTTGCAATTAAACGGTTGACGGATGGGATTTATCGTTGAAATGATGGATGGCGGCGCGATCCCATAACCTACTCGCAAACCTGCAAGACCGTAGATTTTGGAAAACGTCCGAGTGATAATGCAGTTACGATTCTCCATCACATACGGCAACGTGTGCGGATAGTCCGCATGGGTTACATATTCGTAATACGCTTCGTCAAATACCACTAAAACATGCTCTGGTACTTGTGCCATAAACTGTGCAGTTTCTACAGCAGTGACCACCGTTCCCGTCGGGTTGTTCGGATTCGCAATGAAAATAACCTTCGTTTTGTCGGTAATCGATGCCGCTATTGATGGCAAATGGTACGTGTCATGCTGCATCGGTACGACAACTGCGGTTGCCCCGGAGACCTGAGCCACATGTTCATACACAACGAACGCACCTTCTGCGTAAATCACCTCGTCGCCAGGCCTAAGGTATGTCTCACCGACGAGTGTAAGCACCTCATTTGATCCATTTGTCAAAATCAGCTGTTCTTCAGTAGTACCTAGATGTTTCGCCAAATCTGCTTTGAGATAATATGCGTTTCCATCGGGATAGCAATGCACCTGTTTGGCACTCTCCGCGATTGCTTGCAACGCTAACGGCGAGGGGCCGAGAGGGTTTTCATTTGATGCCAGCTTAATTATATCAGTGATACCGAGTTCACGTTTTACCTCTTCAATCGGTTTACCACCCTGATATGCTTTGATAGTTTCAATACCGGGATTCGGTGTTAATTCCTTCTGTGTTGTATTCACGTGTTTCCTTTAGTTATGAGATGTTGGAATTATTTGTTCTCCGAATTATAGTATAGCATAGTTCACCTATTTTTTCATAGGGAAATATACCTTCACCCTTGTTAGAAGGTATTGTAAGTCCAATTTTATAGGCTTTCACTCTTGTTTGAACATGGATATACCAGATGTGCTGACTCGGTTTGTCCCAATTTGATACACGTTTTCTAAATGTGAAGGAGATGAAGACTACGGAATTCACAAAAACGGATCACCCGTTTGGAGGTTACACACTGTGCTACATGATGTTTCAGATACTGTTGTTAGGGCGATATGCAAGATTCAGGAGTGTTCCCGCCTTGATACGTTGTTTGATCAGATTTTCACTGTAACATCTTTTGATGATATTGTTTTGAGTGGTATCGGTAGTTAATGGTACTCTTCTTCTCCGACAATCTTCCGCAATCCAGAAAAATTTTCCATACATAAGTAAACCCCCCTATTCCTTCTACGTTACAATACTATGACAACCCAAAACAACAACGGAGCATACTTTTGAACCCACTATCCACAGCTGGTTATAGATGTCTATTTATTTTTATGCTCATCCTATTTTTTCTTTCTCTTCCTGCCTTACCTGCGAATCAGGACGCATCCACACCCACACCCCAACACACGCACACTGCGGATACACCCAGTGAAAATCCTTTTGCCAAAGAACCCAAAAAGGATAACTGGTTTCACAGTGAAACGCAGCCAGTCCCCGCTGCCGAAACCGTTGATCCCCAAGACGCAGACACGCACCTGCCACACCCGCATCCGCTACTCCTGCCATACCTCACATCCATACGCCGTTGGAAACACCCACCAGACCTCGGAGACTTATCCACATTATACGATTGGAAGCCCCGCAAAACATCCGATACAAAAGGCATCGACCTGCCAATGGACTCAAACCTACAAATAACAGGCTTCCAATCCGTAACCATCGAAGCAAACAAAACGCACTACTTTGGGCAAGGCGACCTCAACACCTACGGTGGATACGGATACAGCAGCTACAGCGGGTACGACTCCGGACTCGACCTCGGACTCAGCTCATCTTACGGATATGAAGATTTCGGCTACAACGACTTCGGTAGTGGCTATAGTGGATTTGGCTCAGGCTATGGCAGCAGCTATAGCACATATCGCAGCGGTGTTCCACGCGCATCCGGTATCAACATACGCCAACAGCAGAAAATAGGACTACATGGACGTGTCGGGGAACGGACACACATCGCTGTAGATTACAACGCAGGAGACACATACGGTGGAAACTATGGCAGCGGATACAGCGGCTACGGACTCGGTGGCGCAAAAGAACAAAAAATCAAAATATGGTACGAAGGCACGCCAGATAACCTCATCAAAACAATTGCATTCGGAGATATCACGCTCAGCCTCCCCAATACACGTTTTCTCAACATCAACCGGAATCTGTTCGGACTCGAAGGGGTCTTCGAATACAAAAATACCCGGCTCACTGCATTCGGTTCACGCAGTAAAGGTGTCCGTGAAGTGCGGACGTTCCGAGGACACTCCCGCAGAACCAGCTTCGGGTACGGCCCACGCGGTATTCAGATCGCTGACGCGAACTATGTCAAAAATAGATATTATCTCATTCATAAAGGTGAAGATGGACTGTTACATGACGCACGACTCCCTATCAAATCAGGCACGGTCGAAATCTATATCGACGATAACGTTGTCGGAAATAACCAAGGTGGACAACGCACCAGCCAAGGATACTTCAACCCACAATTCCCTGGACAAGATTACAATGTCGACTATGACACTGGCGAGATTGAATTCCTCTCCCCAATCGCATCTAGCTACACAATCGTCGTCGCTTACGAATACTTAGGCGACGGCGGCGGCACCGTCGGAAACCCAGGAAACGTCTTCACAGATGAAAATGCCAACGGTGTCATAGACGAAACAGGTGAAGAAATAGGATACGTTACCCTTAAAGAAAAAGGGTTTCGCGGCACCGCCGCAGCACACGTCTACTACATTGGGAACAGAAACATAAACCCACGCGATTTTACATTGACTATCGTCAGAGACGGACAAAGTGAAACTTTCGATACAGACACAGGCACTGTCCCTTATATCGAAATATTCGGACTAGACCCAAACGGAGACGGTATCGTCGACCCAACGTTCATAGACTACGATAGGGGCTTGCTACGATTCCCGACAACATACCCTTTCAACATACAAGATCCGCTACACCCGTATTACAAATATAAAGATACCCTCAATAATGAAGCAATCTATCTGGAATCCACACGCAGTGCCGACCCGATATACACAATTGTTGCAGATTATTCCTATCAATCCGAAACATATAACGTCGGACTCTTCGTCATCCCCGAAAGCGAAACCGTCCGACTCAACGGTGAACTACTTACACGCGATACAGACTATATGATGGTCTACGAAGTCGGCTCTATCCGATTTTTTAGAGAACTCGACGAGTTTGATGAAATCGTTGTGGAATTCGAAAAAACACCCTTCGGCGGCAATACACAGCAAACTGTCGCAGGACTCTGGCTAGAATGGACACATGAACCGAAACCCAAATCAACCAAACAGCAAAAACTTGAAGATAGATTTAATAGACTTGGCGGGACCCACACCACAGATAATACGCAAAGGACAAACACGTTCTCTGACGGTTTTCCGAACACAGGTAGACAGATAGGACGCGAATTCAGTAATACAAGCTTCGGAACCAGCAGCTTCGGCAACGGCTTCGGCGGGGAATATAGCCGATTCGGCGGACGATCCAGGACAGGTCTCAGCTACACCAGCGGATACGGAACAGGTATGAACTACTTCAACCCTGTTTTCCAAAAAGGGTTCAACCTCTCAACCGGCTACATCCTCACAACAGGACAAACTCCTACACATATACCCGATGTCAACAGCGCACCCAATAGATTACAAGCATTCAATATTAACACAAGCTTCGGACGTGAATTCAATGTCGCGCCCCTCATCAATACACTCCCATTCCTCAATACACAGCACATGCCACTCTCCATCGACTTCAGCGGAGAAGCCGCGTACTCGCATAATAACCCAAATAGCGTCGGCGTTGCGATGATCGATAGCATGGAAGGCATCCGACAGACCGCTACACTCCCCACAAGAAAGTATAATTGGAAACCCAGCAGCCTTCCCTATCACACGGCATCTCAACAGTCAACATCTCAACAAATAGACCCTGCAACCGACTATACCCTAATACCCACCCCAGAAAATAGAGCACACTTCAACGTCGTACTCAGGGATAGAGAAGAAGCAGACGCGGTCGGCAACTATATGCGAAATAGAGATGTACCCGCATCCTCTATCCAACCCCGCTCTCTGTCAACGGATGAACGGTTAATCATGGAAATCGGATATGATTTTACAGATGTCATTGCAGAATGGGGCGGGTTCTCAACCGGCATCTCAAAAGCGGGCGCAGATTACTCAGAAAAAAGTTTCGTCGAAATCTGGATGCGTGTACAAGGAGATGACGACGTTACCCTATATCTCAATCTCGGTGCTGTCAGTGAAGACGCTGACAATGATCAAAGACTCGATAGCGAAGACCTGCCACATACCCTACAAGATACCAACGGTGACACTGTCGTTGACGCACTAGACTTGGACCTCGACAACTTGCCCGCCCATCAACAAAATAGTGCGAACGGACGCATAGATATAGGAGAAGATACAGGATGGCTCTTCAACAGTGAATTTCAATCCACACCCTTTGGGCAAAATAACGATGTCCTAGATAGCGAAGACCTCAACGGCGACGGCGTGCTAGACACCGTCGACGCATACTTCCAAATCGCTATTCCATTTAATGATATTCCAAATGAATGGATACACGGAAGAAATAAAAACGGCTGGACATTTCTGCGCATCCCGCTTACACAATGGACACCTGAAGGCACACGACTGCCAAGTCTTGTGTTCGTCCAACACTTCCGAATGTGGTTGATGAAAAACCAGCCGGGTAATATAAAAGGCACATTCCAATGGGCATCTATCGACATCGTCGGTAATCAATGGCAACAGGGTGTCGTTACAAAATCATCGAACGATACTACCGGACTCTCAGAAAGCCACATCGTAGAGGATACTCTAGAAAAGTTTACCGTCGGTACAAAAGATAACTTCAGTTTCGATAAATATCAGCAGGCATACCTTGAAATTGAAGATGATGCACTCTTCAGAAAATTACACCCGCTCACTGCATCATCACTGAACTTCCAAACACAACAGCAACGCGAACAAACACTCAGCTTGGAATACTACCTCTACCCCGGTTCACACGGTATCACCGCGAAACAACTCAAGGGATACACGCAAAGTGAAGGACAGGATTTTAGTCAACACGATACACTCCGATTTTGGATATACGGCGATAATAGTAACACAACTTTCGTCCTGCAACTTGCACCTAACGTGCGCACCGCATACAGAAGCTCCTTCTATAATACCGACCCGTTCCTCAATCAAACACAACAGACAACAGATGTCAACATCTTCGAAAACTTAACCGATTATTATGAATACACACTCCCCCTCGACTTCGAGGGATGGAAACTGGTCGAAATTGACCTGCAGGACAATAGACGCAATGCATATCCCGATAGTCCTGAAAATTCACACAATAACACCAACATCACACAGGATGTGCAGCCCAATCCCGTAGAAAACGTTTCCGATGGACATCCCGACGGTTTCACCGTCAGAAAAACAGGTACCAGCAGCACACAACTTACAATAAAGAATATCGGCGGCATATTGCTCGGTATCCGAAACGATACAAGCATGGAACGCAGCGGTGAAGTCTGGGTCAACGAAATACACCTTGGTGACCCACTGATACGCTCTGGATGGGCACGCCGCGGCGATCTGTCTATCGCCCTCGGACATATCGTCAGGCTCCG
The DNA here is from genome assembly GCA_965200395.1 of Candidatus Poribacteria bacterium. Lineage (GTDB taxonomy): Bacteria > Poribacteria > WGA-4E > WGA-4E > WGA-3G > MSPOR6. Next base: position 15,260 of record CBDAUH010000001.1, read on the forward strand.
CGGTGGATACGCACGGCAAGATAAAGACTTCGAAAGCGGCACAGGAAACATCGGAAGACAGCGACTCGCTTCACGCGGATATAGCACGACAAATAACGATTACAATGTCAACGCAGATGTTATGTTCCTGCCATGGCTACCTATTCGATATGCTGTCCGGAAACAAGAATCTGAAACAGCAGCACTGCGCGGCAGCTATACCTCTTTTCAAAGCGGTAAAAGTCAAACATATAACAGAGATGTGTCTGTCCAACTCAACCGGCAGCCCTTCCCACACCTCGGATTCGCATATAACTACCAAGACTTCTGGAATGAACGACACGGCACACAGATCAGTCACCTATACACAGGCACCCTTCGATACAATATCGGCACAAAAATCGGAGTCGCTATGCAGTATCGCCACGAAGATATCATCGCACACCCCAACACTGCTACCAACACCGATACAACATCCACTTCTTTCTACAGCTACAGTTACGCCAGGAATCGCGACGAAAAAACAGATAGCGGTTCCATTTCTCTCAATATCAGTCCGCTCAACGCATTCAGCCTCAATCCACGTTATGATATTCGGAGAACCCTCGAAAGGCGCGACGCACGCAGATACACACCTACTCCCTGGACACCTGGATCGGGGTCAACACACACGCCTGTCAATACGGATGACCCCGCACATACACAGCCTGGGTTTACTATTGCAGAAAGAGAGCACCGTATCTCGCTCACACCCCGACTCAACCGGGACCTGCTCGGATTACGCCCAACCCTCACAAGCCGCGCCAGCTTCCGGGAAAACTGGTTCACTGCACAAAAAGACGCATCCCTCAACGGAAATATCAATCTCGGCATCAACCTCCGCATACAAAAATGGTTTGGATGGATTTTTAAAGATAAATCCTCACAAAGAGAAAGCACACACCCTAACCCCCCCAAAAATATCGATATACAGCCGAGCCAGCAACTCATCGACCAATTGCGTGAAAGCGGTATCGACGAAGCACATATACAAAAATACACTGAAGCACAAAACAATTGGATACAGCACGATAAAGCAGCAGTGGACACAAAAACCGATACACCCGTTACAGCGCAACAAAAACAGGAAGGACTCCTGCACCGTATCATTCAGACATTTTCTATCAATACCAGCGCAAATTTCACCGCAACTGAAGCGTTTCGACAACTCGATAGCAACCAAACGCTCCTTGCTATCTGGCAACTCGACAACGATGCAGCAGCACGGACAAATTCACGCAAAAGCAACCGATACGCCTTGCGCACCTCCGTTGAACCCTGGAAATGGTTGACCTTCGGCACACACCTCAGCACTGCCGATAGCTTCCGAAAAAGTTACGCCACAACCTATACATCACATGCAGAAACTTATGAAGGTGATATAAAACTCAATACGCAAAAAAAGACAAGCTTCCAACTCCGATACAGCTTCACAACACGGCACACCGCAAACCTTCAGATCATCCTCAGCGATAGCACCGCACATACCCCCTCACTCAGCTGGATACACACATGGAACACGGAAACTCGAACTTCCCTCGGTATACGCACCACGTTCCGCAACCATCTCCGAAGTGGTATCGACAGCAACGCTCTCATTATCACCCCGAACTTCAGTATCGACTACACATACCACACAGAAGGCGGTATCCGATTGCCCTTCTTTGGTAAAATACCGCTAAAACATAACCTTGACTTGACCAATACCCTCTCGTTAGCCATCCGAAGAGAACATTACGGCGCAAATAAAGCGGAACGATCCGAACGATACGAAACAACACTCCGCGCCGGCTACAGACTCAGTAACCACCTTACTGCAAACCTACACCTCGGCATCAGCTATAACAACGATCGCGTTGAAGCTGGAAGAGACTTCATCTCTATTGCAAGTGCTCTCACCGTCCGTGGTGAATTCCAATAGCGACAGCTCACTTCAATAGCCGTGTTGGTCTCTCAGGAATCACGAAATCCACACGCGTTGGCACCCCAGCAGAAAAAGGAAGCCCCCAAAACCATCTGACACCCGCAATGCCATCCACACCTTCATACACCACGCCATAGATGCCAGCGGTGCCTGTCTCATATTTGGCAGTCAGCGGAATATAAGACCCTACTGGCACACGCCGCTCAAATCTATACACACCTTGCGCATCTGTGAATACAGATGCGCCACGATTCAAAAAGGACTTGCTCTCCCACAAAATCTCTATGTCCTCCAATTTTTCAGGATCCGTCTCCCCATTTTCCATAACAACCTGCCCATATACCGTTCCCTTAAAAAAACTGCACCATATCTCTACCGCTATCGCCTGCAAAATAGGAATCAGTATTGCAGCTAAGATTATAAAAACTGGAATCAGTACCGGATACCACCTGTTGTTAAAGAACGTATGAACTGTCCTTTTCATAATTATTCTCCTTTTGTGCCGCTTTGTCCTACAACCTTTCTGGAGCGTGTCTCCATGTTCTTCCACGTCCTCCACAATGTTGACTATTCATTTCCAATTATTGGAGGCGGTATATCCGGAATTACAAAATCAACCCGCTTCGGTGTGCCAGAAGATATCGGAAAGCCCAAGAACCTCTTGACACCCGCAATGCCATCCACTATTTCCGTGATCTCTCGAGTGCCTCCAGATGCTCCAGATTCATATTTCGCCATAATCACAATGTATTTAAGATGGACAGGTACACACTTCTCAAACCGGTACTCTCCCTTCGCGTTTGTTAAAACGGGGCTCCATTTCTCGCCACTGTGACCGATACTTAAAGACATCTCTATATTCTCTAATCGGTTCGTCCCCCTATCTTCTTGTATGACTTGTCCGTAGACTGTTCCCATAAAAAATCTACTCCATATCTCCTTGGGCGCTCCCCAGAATGTGAATATAATCACAGCAGCCCCGAGTACGACCCATGGCACATGGCGATAGTTGTAGGATGCGCGCGCGTACGGGTTTGTGCGTTGCAATAGCATTCTGTGGGATATTAGGGATAACCAGGTCAACCTGTTTCGGTTGTCCTGACGAAAGTGGCAATCCGAATTTAGGCTTCCCAAATAACCATCTCACACCCTCAATTTCACTGATATTTTCAGTAACACCCTGACCATTTCCAACGTCTACCGTCAGTGTAATTGGATGCCCTGTAGGGACTTTGCTTTGGAAAAGATATTCTCCCTTCGCGTTTTCAAAAATAGGTCCGACTTTGACTTTGTAGTTGTCAGTACGCAAAAGTATCTCTATGTTTTCAACTTGATTTGATAGAATTTTACTTTTTTCAAGAATAACTCTGCCGTTGACCGTTCCGAAAAACAACCGCCGCCATAGCCGTGCACCCCATGCAAAAAGAATAACAACAATTAGATATGCAAACGATTCGTAGTTGTCGATTAACCACCCATAACCCGAAATTTCGACAATTGTAATGAATAGTATACTTCCCAAAACCCAATCCACCAGAAAGGACCAACACCCTTTCGTATCTCGACGGACTGGTTTATACCTTGCCATTATATTACCTGCATAAGTTATACTATTTCTAATACATCGTCTTTACATTGAACGAAAAACAGGTTTATCGTAGATTTCGAAAATACTTGCATATTTATTTTTTCTTACGACTTTTTCGTTTATTGTCTCGTGTAACCATCTTCTCCACAGAATCGGAAAAACTACCGAACATAAAACATGCATCAAATATAGAACAGAAGACTTCTGCTATGAAATCTATTACAGGCTTCCATCTGTTATTGAAGATTGTGTGAACGGGTTTATGTTTTGGCATAGTGTGTCTCCTTTATCACTTCGTCAGAATAAATCGGCATGGGGTAAGGCATTTGCGATGGGGCGTACTGGATTTGAACCAGTGACTTCTACCGTGTGAAGGTAGCGCTCGTACCCCTGAGCTAACGCCCCGATGGAAGAAAATGGGCCCACTAGGACTCGAACCTAGGACCAGCCGGTTATGAGCCGGCGGCTCTGACCACTGAGCTATGGGCCCTTGTTAATTATTAATTATAACTTGTTTCTAACAAAAAATCAAGAAATAATTCAGTTTGTTAGCGGGCTTCTAATCCTGATTGTCTGAACCATCTCTTGTTGGCGGGGTTTCTAACCGACTTTAGTAAAAACCGTTTTGAGATATTCTTTAATGGTGTAATATCGGAATAATTATTATTCAATAAAACCACGGAGGCGATGGCTTCGAATGGGATGGCGGAGCTTACGCAGTGCTTTCGCTTCAATCTGCCGGATCCGTTCACGAGTTACATTAAAGACAATACCAACCTCTTCGAGCGTCTTTGGATACCCGGTTGTAATGCAGAGGGCAGCAATCCGTTTACGGGTGGGTTCTGACAGTAACGGATTCACAGTGTCGTCTTCGATACCGAAACGGAGGACAATCACCTCACGTTCCCGTTCCGATAGATCTGCGAGTACTTCTTGGATACGTTCTTTGAGAATGCTCAACTCAGCTTCCGTTGCTGGTGAAAGTACTGATGCATCTTCTATAAAGTCCCCTAGTTGGCTGTCATCATCGTCATCTCCGATTGGCGTTTCTAATGAGACGGTCTCTGGTACAATTTGCAATACCTCTCTGACCTTTTCTGCGGGGATGCCCATATCTGTTGCGATTTCTTCGGGTGTTGGTCTTCGTCCTAAATCTTGTAGCAGTGAACGTTCTGCTCGTTTCATTTTATTAATTCTCTCGTGCATGTGGACAGGAATACGGATAGTTCGTCCTTGATCCGCTATTGCCCGCGTGATACTCTGTCGAATCCACCACGTTGCATAAGTGCTGAACTTAAACCCGCGCTGATAATCGAACTTGTCAACTGCACGCATCAATCCGATGTTGCCCTCTTGAATCAGATCAAGGAATTCCATTCCGGGTGCTTGGTTTCTATATTTTTTGGCGATACTCACGACCAACCTGAGATTTGCCTCAACGATCGCCATTTTTGCATCTTGGGCGTTCTCTTCTCCGATAGTAATTTGCTTTGTGACAGATTGGAGTGCATCCCGCGAAATACCGATTGTATTGAGATACTGCTGAATTTCGCGTTTATAGCGAATAATAGTGATGTATGCCTCTTTCGCAGCTTTTGTTTTGAATTTGTGTTCTTTAGCGTTAAGTCCGCCGTTCAACCATTTTGAGGGGATGTTATGCTGTTTTTGCAATTTGGAAATTTCCTGTTCACGATTACTTACATTCTGTTCTACTTCTGTCACCTTACCTGATATATTGCTAATCTCTTCTCGGTCAATTTTCAATTGATCGAGGTTTTTCATAAAGGTCGCGTGGCTACGAATGGAACTTAGTTTTACCTGGGAACCGTTTTTTGATGCATCCTTTGCAGCGATGAGGTATTCCAATTCCAGTTTCTCAATTGTCCGCATCACTCGTTCAACTTTATCGCGTAGTTTTCGTTCCTTATCGCGTGTTGAGTTACTGGAAACTTGCATATCAATAATGTCTGATGCCCGCTTTTTTGCGATGATAATTTTATAGAGAAGTTTACGCACCTCCGCAATAGCAAAACGGGTAGTAAAGGTCGCTTCTTGTGCTTGACGTAGACTTGTTTCAATCTGTTGTGATAATTCTATCTCTTTATTTTTATCGATCAACTGTATTCTTCCCATTTCACGTAGATACTGTTTGATGAGATCTTCGCTTTCACTAATTTCACCTGGTTCAAATTCTATACCCTCATCAAATTCTGTTTGGTCAGAATCGTCAGTTTCATTAAAATCGAGTAGGTCTGTATTCCCGTATTCCACAAGTTAGCTCTCCTTTCTGTTTTTTCTGTGTTCTCAGAGGTAACTTCTCCTCAACATTCACTATTAGTACCTTGACCTGCGATGGCACGGGTGACGTTTTGTCGGATCCACCATTGTGCATAAGTTTTAAATTGGTAACCACGTTGATAATCAAAATTATCAATAGCACTTATCAAACCAGCATTCCCCTCATGAATCACATCTAAAAATTCTACTCCTGATGTTCTGTCCCACATATTCCTGGTTATGCTAACAACCAACTTAAGATGCTCTTCAACGACACTTATTTTGACATCTTCAGCATCTGCTTCACCATTGGTAATCTGATTTGAAATGCTTTTCAGCACCTCACGGGTGAGACCAATTTTTTTTAGATATACATTAATTTCGGCATGATAACGATTAATCTGTTGGTATGCACTTTTTGCTGCATCAGAATCGAATTGATGTATATCAGCATTGAACTGCTCTGTGAACCATTCCGCAGGCATGTTATGTTGTTTTTGAAGATGGTCAATTTTTCCCTCACACTCACTTATATGACGTTCAACTTCGCTTATCTGTTTAACTATGGGGCGTGTATTTTCTGTATTCATATTCGTTTTCCTATGTGCTTTGTGTGGGAACCGTATCCTCTTCAGATTGTTGTGGGTTTGGTGTTTGATCATAACGTTTTTTTTGGACAACGGCACGTCTTTGATTTGATAAATCAACCAGCTGCTTGAGAGAGGTTTCATAATCGTTTGTATTTTGCGCTTGAGTAGTTGATCGCAAACGACGTTCTTCCTCTTGTATTATAAAACTTTTCAGTTTTTTGAGGCATCCATTTATCCTTTCCTGATGATAAGGAAAATTGTTGTTGCTAATAAGTACTTTAGAAATGAAGTCTTTTACATAATCATCTTCACAAGTGTTCAAAATATGTTGAATGTTAACTGATTCGCTATTTTCAGTTGCTTCCCATAGCAGTTGAGCAACTTGCATAAGCCTGGTATCTGTAATATCATGATAATCGAACCTATTTTTTACGTCAGAGATAAGTTCTGGTGCTTGAATTAAAGTTTGGACGAATTGCAATTCAATTTGTTCACGTATAGACAACTTTTTTGAGACGGTCTTTTGGGTTGCAGCTTTACGGGGAAAGGTACTGTCTTTCAAACCCATATCTCGCAATTCCCGCCACAGTAATCTTTCATCAACATGAAGTTCCCGGACTGCATACTTTACATATTCTGTGCGTTCTACCCGATTTTTGATGTTCACAAGAATTGTGCATATATCTTTAACAACTTGGGTCTTTACATCAGGATTACGGATGTTGTCGCGTTGAATTGCAGACTGGATTTGAAATTCAATCAGATTAATAGCTTTATCAACCAATTCATTAAATGCATCCGCCCCATTTGCCTTCACAAACGAGTCAGGGTCATCCCCTGATGGCATTAGCGCAATACGGACACGGATCTCTTCAGCGATCAACCTTTCCAATCCACGTTGTGCAGCTTGCAATCCAGATGCATCTCCATCAAAAACTATTATGACTTCAGACGTATAACGTTTCAAAAGTGATGCGTGGTTTTCGCTGATCGATGTGCCTGAGGAGGATATCACATTCTCAATTCCATGTTGATGCAACATCAACACATCCATATACCCTTCCACAAGCAGTGCTGCCTGTTTTCTTGAGATAAATTGTTTTGCCCTGTCAAGATTGAAAAGGATATTGCTTTTGTTGTATAACACAGTCCCAGGCGAATTCAGATATTTTGGCTGATGTTCATTGGAGATCGCTCTCCCGCCAAACCCTACAGGAATTCCCTGCGTATTATTGATCGGGAACAGAATGCGATTCCAGAAACGATCTTGTGGACCTTGATCTTCGTTCTTAATCAATCCTGCATCCACTAGTTGTTGAATAGTCCATCCTTCGTGAGTTGCTGCTTTCACTAGATCGCGTTGTTGCTGTTTGGCATAACCGAGTTGGAACAGATTGGTTGTCTGTGACACCACACCTCGGTTCTTCAGATATTCGCGAGCATGTTGACTGTGCTGTCCAGTCCGTAGGAGTTCGTGATAATACCTGACAGCGAACTTATTCAGTTCACTTAATTCATTGATAAGTTTCTGACGTGTACTTACTTTAGCATCTTTTGTTGGCAACGGAATATTCGCACGTTCAGCAAGCCACTCAATTGCTTCAACGAAGGTTTTTCCTTCATGTTTTTGCAAAAAGTGGATGATGTTTCCCCCCTCTTCGCAACCAAAACATTTGAATATTTGCATCTCTTGCGAAACAGAAAAAGATGGCGTTTTCTCTTGATGGAACGGACAGAGTCCTTGATAGTTTCGTCCTGCTTGTTTAAGCGGAACACCACATTCTATTATGACTTCAACGATGTCGTTTTGAGTCTGTATTTCGTCAATCGTTTCTGGTGGAATATAGTTTCTTGTTGCCATAATATCATCAAAAATGCAGGACTATTCTAACATGAACTCGGTGTAAGGAATTATGTAGCGCGAACTACATGTATTTTATACCTATCCCACGTTATTCTATGAATTTAACGACCGTAACACCTTCTCCACCCTCATTTGGGTGTGCGTATTGAAAATCAGCTACAAGTTGGTTTGATTCCAATGCTTTATGCACTGCACTCCGTAGTGTGCCAGTGCCTTTTCCATGCAGTATTCTCACACTTAATAATCCTGCGAGGTATGCATCATCCAAATATTTATCCGCCATCGCCAATCCTTCTTTTACAAGCATCCCGTGTATACATAATTCTTCTTTAACCGTATTTGCTTTGTCCTGTTGAATGTTCAAAACCGATGTAGTGAGATGTTGTGACTCTTTTTTGGGTAGCACTGTGTCAATATCGTTGTAGGCCACCTGCATCTGCATATTACCGATCCTTATCTGCAGAGGTTTGGCACCGTTACCTACTGCAGTAACTTCTCCAAATTGGTTCAACTGAACTACTCGAACTTTGTCGCCAACGTTCACAGTGGCTATCGGTTTTTTCTTTTGTTCTGGAGGAGGATTGGGTTTGAATTGTTTTTTGGCGGTTTCTATTTTTGTGAAGGCTTGACGAATACTGGCTTTTGAGGCTTGTTCACGTCGTATATCCGCAACCACATTGTCCACAGTTCTACGAGCATCGGAAATGATATTCAATGCTTCTTTTTCTGCATTCTCTTGCAGTGTCTTTTGTTCTATCTCAAATGTTTCAACTTGTTCTTTGTGTTTCTGATATTCAGTTTCTGCCAGATGAATCTTTTCTTGAAGTTGTTCTCTTTCTATGTCTAATTCCTGTTGTGTGTGTTGTAACTGGAGGAGTAGGTCTTCGACGGCAATGTTGTTTTGCCCTATATTCTGTTCAGCGTCGGCGAGAATTTGCGCTGGGATCCCCAATTGTTCGGCTATTTTTATTGCATTGCTACTTCCCGGCACTCCTATTTTCAACTTATATGTTGGTTGTAATGTATTCCAATCAAACTCCATTGAGGCATTTTCCATATATTTTTTTGTATGTGTGTATGCCTTCAACGCACCATAATGCGTTGTAACGATGGTGCTGACATTCTGTTCATTTAGCCATGACAGAATTGCCATCCCAAGGGCACTGCCTTCGGTTGGATCCGTGCCAGCACCGATTTCGTCTAATAGAACTAAAGATTGTTCTGTGTCAGATTCTTTAATAGACTTTAGCATACCAGATATTTTTGTGATATGTGAGGAAAAGGTACTCAGACTCTGTTCTATGTTTTGGTCGTCACCAATATCGGCAAAAATGTGATTGAATATCGGCAGTCTACTACCGCGCGCTGCTGGAATATGTAGACCCGATTGTGCCATCAGACATAATAACCCAACAGTTTTGAGGACTACGGTTTTGCCCCCGGTATTCGGACCTGTAATAACAAGCGTATTGAAATTTTTGCCGATATGCACATCTGTAGGAATAACCTGTGTCGGAAGTTTGTGAACTGAATTCGTGGCATCATCAGGATCGGTGTTTTTTTCTTTTTTAGATTGGAGATTAGCATGAGTTTGGAATTCAAGTAGGGGGTGGCGTGCTTCAAGAAGGTGGAGAACCGCTTTCGTATTCAGCTTCGGTTCAACTGCGTTCAAATCAAAACTGAATTGGACTTTGGCATTCAAAAAATCGAGTTCAGCAAGTAAATCGAGTGCAAGTTCTAAATCAACGAGTCTTTCACGGAGTTGATCTGTTAAATCCAATAAAATTCTGCGGATTTCTCTCTGTTCGGCTTCAACTGCTTCGTGGAGTGTGTTGTTCATTTCAACGATAGACAACGGTTCCATAAAATAGGTTGCACCACTGGTAGATTGACCTTGAACAATTCCTTTAAAAAAAGGTTTGGCATCCTGTCTGATCGGTATCACATACCGGTTGTTACGTGATGTAATGACAGATTCCCGGATGGATTTTTGATAGTCGGGTGAATTGAGGATGGTATCTAATTTTTCATGGATTTTATCACGGATTTTTTGAAGTTTATGACGAATTGAACGTAACTCAGTACTTGCTTTGTCAAGAACAACTCCTTCCGTGCTGATACAGGATTCTATGGCATCAATGAGGTCATCAAAAACAGGTAGTGCGTCTACGATTGACATCAACCGTGGGATCGCATTGTGATCCTGGTTTCTGAATTTCTTTTTGACTATAGCGGGAAGTCTTGCAACCTTTACAATCTTAATGAAATCTTCCGGTTCTAAAATTGCTCCTATCTTAGACGCATGCAATAACGTCTTACTTATATCCGTTAATCCATCTAGCGATATCCCACCAGCCCGTTGGTGAAAGTTTTTCAACTCAGAACACAATTTTTGTTGGTATTGCACCGTGTCATAAGAATCTGATGGTGAGAGATTGTCGACCCGTGCATTTCCTAGCTCGGAAGCAGTATATCTCTTTAAATGATGTTTTAGTTTATCATATTCTAATGCATTTTTTACGTTAGACAACATGGATTTGACCTTCTCATTTAAAGTTATACTATTTCTACATTTCTAATAGACAGAAATTTCATCAAGACTACAAATGGTAGGCGCGCGTTATTTCAAACTGCGTTTGACATCCCCCCACGTTGTAGCTATTTTCTGTTTGGGTTCAACAGGTAGTGAAATTGCTTCCTGTTTCCACCATGAAATACCAAATATACCACCGTCTACTTCAAAGAGTTTCTCTGTCTTACCGGCATCAAGATCGTGAAGATAGAATACGCCCCATAATGAGTAGATAATTGACCGTGAATCGGCTGACCAATCTGTCCATATACCCGCATTTTTATCTACATCATAAAGCGGTGTAAGTTCTCTTGTTTCAACATTAATTGAATACATTGTGTCAACTTCTCTATCCCATCTCCGAAATAAGATATTATTTCCATCCGGTGTCCACACCGGATAATAATCTATGTTGAATTCAGTGAGCACCTCTATCTCTTGCGTTTCAGTATCTAATAAGAAAAGTTGCTCTAACCCGCCCGGTCTTTCAAGAGAAAACACCAACCGTTTGCTAAATGGTCCCCAGGACATTCCATAAAAGAAAAAGGTTCTGCCGAAATGTGGTATTGCGGTCACTACCTCCATTTGACGGGAAGCAATATCCATCACCCAAATCTGGTTTTCTTGTTGTTGCTGATGTGAGGTATACCCATTAAAAGCGAGTTTCTTCCCATTTGGTGAGATCGAAAGGAAACGGTAGACACCGCCAATTTCTGTAAGTTGTGTTTTTTGCCGGGGACTGTTTACATCAATGGAAAAGATATGCGCCTCTGTTTTTACACGTTGAATGAAATAAAGGATGTCATCTTCCGGGCTCCAGACAGCGTAATATCCCGGATGGATCAACGATCTTGACTTGAAATCACCGTCGGTGAAGGTCGTCATTTGTAAGTTGTAATCGAATTTACCTTCTACTTCATTGAAACCCCTGACAGAATAAGCAATACGTCCAGTTAGTTCTGGTAATGCGTCTATGGTGAGAGGTAGACAAAAAAATAGAAAAAAAATGCTTAAACTAAATGGAATTAAGAATTTGATAAAGCCAAAATTGCATATTTGATTTCTTTTACTCATTGGATTCCTCTGTGCTGGATATCGAAAGTCGGTCATGATTGAGAACTGCCAACTCATAAAGTTCACGACTCAATCCTATTTTTTCAAAATCTACTACTTCGTTATAACCGTTTAACGCTGAACTCTGAAAACCGGTTTTCTCTGATTTCCTTGCAGAGAGAACGTTGTCGATAACTTCTATGGATACATCTTCGAAACTCCGGATACGGGTGCGTATTTCTGATGATAATCCGCCTTCTATATCTTTTTTCACCTTATATGTCCGAATTGCATCTGTATATTCCATCAAGGCTTGAAAATAAAGTCCTTCTGTTTCTGCATGTTCAGCTTTAGCTAAATCTAAAGGTTCTTCAATTATTAGGATGACTTCTTTAGCGTCTGTAATCAATTCAATGCTTCTTTGATCGATCCCGTGATTAACTGTATTCTTGAATTCGTCAATAATTTCTTTGTAAGTTGCCTTTGCGTCTTCTACTGCGTTTAATTTTTCGTGACACAGTGCCTGATTATATTTAGCGTTTGAAATTACATATTGACGAATTTCTGGGGCAAGTTGTGGGGTATCTGGAAATGCTCTGGCATCATACGTCGTGATTGCCTTTGCATAATCCCCCTCCTGTTCGTAACAGTTGCCTATCGCCTTATGGGCGTACAATGCATATATCTGATTTTCAGGTTTGCTTGTTTCAATAACTTTTTCAAGCTGCATCCGTGCTTCGGCGTATTTCCCTTGAAAATATAGACTTTTTGCGAAATTAAATCGGGCTTTGTCTGCAAATGTCGTATTTCCATATTTGTTAAAAACTTTCTTCAGGTTTTCCTCAGCATCTTGAAACGATGTTTTCTCTTCACTCGGTTCTTCTTCCGTGTCTTCTTCAGTTGGAGAGGCCACATCAAAAAAATCTGTCTCAGCTTTTTTATAGGTTTCCGCTGCCTTATTGAAGTTCACCGAAGCCTCAACATACTTATTTTCCTGATTTTGGGTGTAGGTCAGATACACGACTACCCCAATAATAGCGATAGCTAATGTAATGATGATGGTTCTCAGATTATCTTTCAAAAAAGTATAACTTTTCAGAACCAAATTGATAAACTTATCTTCTTGAATTTCTTCTTTGGTTAAACGTTTGTTTTGCGACATGATTTCCTCTTTATTTATATAACGATCAAGCGGGTGACGGGAATTGAACCCGCGACCCTCAGCTTGGGAAGCTGACGCTCTACCGCTGAGCTACACCCGCTCCCTATTTATTATTATACTATATCTTTATGTAAGTTGTCAAGGACAAGATGTGACTTTGTGACTTAGTCCACAAGTTTCATTTGACAATGCATACGCGGTCTGCTAAACTCTGAGGTTAGAAATACTTCAAAGCACAATTCTTCGACATTTAGCGAATAGGAGATTCCCATTGTGAAAATCACAAATGTCAAAACCATACTCACAGCCCCTGATGGAATACGGTTGGTTGTTGTCAAAATTGAAACTAGCGAACCTGGTTTATACGGCGTAGGTTGTGCGACCTTTACACAACGACCACTGGCAGTTGCAACTGCTGTAGATGAATACCTAAAGCCATTCTTAATTGGAAAAGACCCAACCAATATTGAGGATATTTTCCAAACCAGTTTTGTCAGTTCATATTGGCGAAATGGTCCGGTACTCAACAATGCCCTCAGCGGAGTAGACATTGCACTCTGGGACATTATGGGTAAAAGAGCGAACATGCCTGTCTATCAACTGCTTGGAGGGAAGTGTCGTGAGGCAGCAACACTTTATTCCCACGCGGGCGGCGGGAACTTTGAGCAGGTAGAAAACAGCGTCAGGCAATATATGGAACAAGGCTATCGCTATGTTCGCGCACAAGTCGCAATTCCCGGATATACCACCTATGGGGCAGGCGGTGGAAAGCGGAGTTCTCCTGCTTTTGAACCTACGCCTTATGTCAATACGGTTATTAAACTCTTCGATCACTTACGAACAAACTTGGGAGATGAAGTGGAGCTGCTACACGATGTACACGAACGCATTCCACCGATTCAAGCGATTAATCTTGCAAAAGGTTTAGAGCCGTATAACCTCTTTTTTCTTGAAGATCCATTTGCACCGGAAGATGTTGATTATTTCCAATTAATGCGTCAACAAACGAGCATCCCTATTGCGATGGGTGAACTGTTCAACAATCCAAACGAATACATTAACCTAATCAAAGACCGGTTAATAGATTTCATTCGGGTGCACATTTCTCAAATTGGTGGAATCAGTCCTGCGCGGAAACTCGCTGCTTTCTGCGAATTCTTCGGCATCCGAACAGCATGGCATGGACCAGGAGATGTTTCTCCTGTTGGACACGCGGCAAATGTTGCATTAGATTTAGCATGCTACAACTTCGGAATTCAGGAACGGCATGTATTCGGAGAAAACACGAAAGAGGTATTCCCAGGATGTCCGGAAATTAGGGACGGTTGCTTTTGGGTACAGGAAGCACCAGGACTTGGTATCGATGTGAACGAGGAACTTGCAGAACGATTCCCATTCCCAGAACATCCACTCAACGGAGGATGGGCACCTGTCAGACGGATGGATGGGACAGTTATACGTCCATAGGTTTCACGGATAATGAAAAGCATTGGTTTTGTCATCATAGTACTATATGTCAGTCTTGCACATGCAGATGTACGTTTCACGCGGGTAACTGAAAAAGCAGGCATCCAATTCCGACATTTTAATGGTGCTACTGGTGAGAAACATCTGGTTGAGACAATGGGGGGCGGTGTTGCTTTCTTTGATTACAATAACGACGACTATTTGGACGTATATTTGGTAAATGGTGCGCCTCTCACAGAAAGCACATCTGATGTACTACCTACTAATCATCTCTATCGCAATAACGGGGATGGTACTTTTACCGATGTAACAGTGAAAACGGGCACAAGCGACACAGGATACGGTATAGGTTGTTGTGTAGGGGATTACGATAACGATGGCTATCGGGACCTTTTTATCACTAACTTCGGACAGAATGTCCTGTACCGAAACAACGGTGATGGCACATTTACTGATGTATCACTGCTAGCAGGCGTCTCAGATGAATCGCTGTTTTCTGCGGGTTGTGCATTTGCAGATTACAATAAAGATGGATGGCTTGATTTAATTGTTGTGAACTATGTGATACTCGATTTGGAGGATGCCCCGGATTGCTCACAGGATGGAATTCCGGCTTACTGTCGTCCAGAAGATTTTGCACCTGCACCTGACCATCTCTTCCGTAACAACGGTGATGGCACTTTCACAGATGTCGCCCAAGATGTTGGAATTAACCTACACGGTAGAGGGCTTGGGGTCGTCTGGACAGACATTGATAACGACGGTTGGATTGACTTGTATATCGCAAATGACCGAGATGCCAACTTTTTATATCACAACAACGGTGATGGTACTTTTACTGAATTAGGGGAATTGCAGGGCATTGCCAGAAACGAACATGGTGATGCTGAAAGTAGCATGGGTATTGATGCTGCGGACTATGATAACGATGGTGATCTTGATCTGATTCTCACGCATTATCAAGCAGAGACGAATACGCTTTATCAAAATGATGGAATCGGAGTTTTCTGGGACATCACCGCACAAAGTCGTTTAGGTGAATCGACGTTATTACCGCTTGCATGGGGAACGAACTTCGTAGATTTTGACAATGATGGATGGCTTGATCTTTTCTTCGCAAATGGACATCTACACGACAATATTGAGAAATTTGAGGAAGTCGGAGTTTACGAACAACCAAATCAACTTTTCTATAATCGAGGCAATGGATTATACACAGACATTTCCGGCAAATGTGGTAATGGATTGAAAATTAAGAAATCCAGCAGAGGTTCAGTCTTTGGAGACTACGATAATGATGGGGATCTGGACCTGCTAATCATGAATATTGCAGACACACCTGACCTACTTCGCAACGATACACCGCTAAAAAACAATTGGCTAAGCATCAAACTCATCGGTAAGGAATCAAATCGTGATGCGATTGGTGCAAAGGTGACGTTTCAATTGGGTGATTCGACAAGACTCATAGAAGTGAAAAGCGGGGGGAGTTATCTATCTCAAAATCAGTTTCGACTTCAAGTAGGATTAGGCACAGCGAAGAAGGTTGAGCGGTTTGTTATCAATTGGCAAATTGGTGTTCAACACATAATTGAAAATGTCAAATGTAATCAGCAGTTGACAATTGAGGAGGGTAATGGTATTATTTCAAACAAGCGTTAAATGTTCAACATAGGAGGATCAACAAGTGAACATGAAGTTTTATGTTTTCATAACAATAATCATACTCATTGCAAGTCCATCCGCGATTGGAAAAATTGACCCTGATACCGTCGCAGGGATGTGGCTTTTTGAAGAAGGTGGTGGCGATGTTGCAAAGGATAGTTCTGATGCGGGGAACGATGGCACTATTGCAGGCCCAAAAAAATGGCAAGATGGCAAATTCGGGAAAGCATTAGAATTTGATGGGAACGGTGTCTATGTTGAGGTACAAGCGAATGACAGCATTATTCTTGAAGAACTCACGGTTGTAGCGTGGGCAAATCTTAAATCATCACAAGGTGCACGTTGGCAATCTATCATGATGCGTGGGCAGAATCCACGAAACTATCTGTTGGCAGTGGATGAAGATAGCCAAAGACTACAACTTAGTCTCACCAAGGGTGCTCCCGGTGCTTGGGGTGGCCCAATAGGTGGTCCTGCGGTCACCGATGGCGACTGGCACCATCTTGCTGGGGTTATTGGAGAAGATGATGGTTTCGTTATCTATACCGATGGCGAAGAAGTCGGTAGGCAAGCATACGCTAAGCCCAGTCTTGATGCCGATCCGTCGAGGATGCGGATTGGAGATGGTTCTAACGGGGGACACCAGTGTGAAGGTTTGATTGACGAAGTTGCTTTATTTGACGTGCCACTTTCTCAGGATGACATCAAAATCATTATGAATGATGGTCTTGAAAGGGCAACCGGATTTCTCGCCGTTGAACCAGAAAGTAAGTTGACTACAACCTGGGGGAAACTAAAATCAGGTATATAATCTATTTTTGCTGTTGTCGGATTTTCTTCAATCCTTCTTGATAGATCGGATTTTCTGGAGCGAGTTCGATTGCTTTCAAGGCAGCCGCCTCTGCCGCGTCATACCGTCCGTTTTTGTAACACAACCAGGAGAGTGTGTTATAATACGGTGCTGATTTGGGAGATAATTCTGTCGCTTTGCGTGCCAACTCAATCGCTCTATTTATATTTCGATTATGTTGACCGTATAGATACGCAAGTCCATGATAGGCAGATGCTATCTCTGGCATAAGTTCGATTGCACGACGATAATGTCTTTCGGCATCTTTAAATTTACCGTCTGTCGTATAGAGTGTTCCTAACATCAGGTGTGCTTCTGAGTGATCCGCATCTATTTCAAGGGCACGGTGGAATTGCTTTATTGCATTCTGTGCATCCCGTTTCTGCATATAGGCAATGCCGAGGTAATAGTAAGTTTCGGTTGTTTTCAGTCCGAGCTGCACGGCATGTTTATAGTGTGTGATTGCTTGTGGCACGTCTCCGTGTTCCAATGCGATTCTGCCTAATCCCGCGGACATTAGTGCTATATCAATTTTTGATGTGCTATGTTTACCGATACGTTCAAACTCACGTGTTGCTTCGTCATATCTTTCGTATTTGAGGTAGGTATACGCAAGTTTGACTAATGTAGCTATTTTGTTATCAGCATCCGCGACAAAAACAGCTTCAAGGTGTTTTTGAATGTCAGTGTCGGCTTTCTTGAGAGAACGGAAACGTTCCATTGATATTTCTGCTTTTTGTACATTTCCAATTTGACGATAGCATCGGGCAAGTTGATAATGGGCGTTGGGCATTGTGTAGGATAGTGTAAGCGTGTTCTGAAATGCAGTGATTGCTGATTGCCAATTTTGTCTTCGGATATGCAGCACACCGAGATGATAGTGAGCGTCAGCAAATTTGGGGTCTCTAACAATTGCTTGCTGTTGTGCCGCAACAGCTTTCGTTATTTCGCCGCGTCCAGCATAGATTCTACCGAGGTTATGCAGTGCTTTGGAAACTCCTACAGTGTCTTGTTCCACAACGTTAGTATAGAATTGAATTGCATCATCAAACTTTCCCAGTTGGTATGCGATGTAACCTAATCCGATAAATGCTTGTGCTTTTACGACGTGGGTTTGTTCGCCAAACGCTTCGTGCCTTGCTAAACGAAGTACTTTCTCATAAACGCGCGTAGCTTCTGTATAACGCCCCAGTTGGGAATAAGCAAAACCTAAACGTATTAGTGTTTTGCCAGTTGGAGGAGCGTTGTTGAGATATTGAATAGCTTGTTCATAATTACCGTATTGGAGTGCTTCTTCTCCCAATTCATAAGTACTTTGGGTATGGGCAAGCTGAGCACTTCCCAAATAAAGATATAATGCCAGAGCCATCCAAAAAAGTTTTCTTTTCATTATTTGTGTGGGAGATGGGTGGGCGTGTCGATCAGATCGTTCCTCTACCCGAAACCTAAACGTTTTACTTCGGTTTGAAGGGAGATCCCTGTCTTTTCTTGTACATGTTTTTGGATATACGCGACTAAGTCTAAGACATCATTTGCTGTGGCGTTGTCGAGATTGAGAATAAAGTTACCGTGTACAGTTGACACCTCTGCCCCGCCGATACGGTGTCCTTTCAAACCACTGATGTCTATGAGTCGTCCTGCAGAATCACCGGATGGATTTTTGAACATACATCCTGCGTTTTCTTCAACGAAAGGTTGCGTTTCTATTTTTTGTTTGAACAAGGTATTCATACGTTCAGTGATTGTGTCAATATCACCGTGGTGCAGTTTGAGTGTAGCGACGATAATACAGAAATATGCTTCTAATCCGCTGTGTCTATATTCAAAGTGTGCTTCGTCATGGGTTAACTTTATGAGTTCACCAGTATTCTGCATGACTGTAACATCGGTGACGACATCCCCGAAGCTGCTGCCCCATGCGCCTGCGTTCATTATGAGTGCGCCACCAACTGATCCTGGAATACCGAGGGCGAATTCTACACCGCTTAACCCACTTTTTGACATTATTTTGGAGAGGCGTGGTAGTGATTGCCCCGCACCTACGGTGACAATATTACCGTCTACGTTCATATTTGCTAGTTCGCCGATTAAGCGAATACTTATACCGTTGAAACCTTCGTCGCTTACTAGCAAATTTGATCCTTTTCCAATGACTGCAACGGGTACCTTCCATTCGCGGTGAAAATGAGCTAAAGTCGCTAAGTCGTCTATTGTGCTGACTTCTATGTATGCTGTTGCTTCTCCACCGATACCGAAGTGTGTATGTTTTGCAAGCGGTTCTCCAAAACGGAGTCTTGTACCTTGTTGGAAATCTATTTCTGATAGTGCGTCTTTCCAGTCCATTTTATCCTTCCTTTTGTGTCTATTATAACATTAAAGTTGCAGTGTATCAATAATTGAATGAACTGTATAGGGTTATTTAGTTTTATAGATATTCATTTTATCAAGTTAACTGTGAGTAAAGGTTTTGATGCATATTCCTTTATTTTATCAGCGATCCGTGTTATGCCTTGAAAACGGAATACGGATAATGCGGTATTTCGTAAAGCGGCCATGACTTGTGGAATAGCCCCGCATCTGACAGGTGATGCGTCCTCGCCGAGTAGCACATCGCGCATCCAATGCGACTTGTTCTCTATTGCCCAATGGCCTCTCCGTAAAGCAAGTAAGCGTTCTGCGGATGCCTCACTCGGTTTCAGGCTCGTAATCCCATAGGTAGTGCGGGTTGTCTCTTCTCCTGTCTTCATATTTTTGGAAGTATAATGATATTGGATCACTTGTGCTATGCCCGGCCAATCCAGATATGCGTTGAGACTTGTGCTTGCCTTGATACACCGTGTCTCAAGTCTGCCATGCGACTTTTCAATCGTCTCATGCATGTATATCGGTTTCCCTAAAGTAGGGTGTGTTGTGTCTTCAGAAACCGCGTCAGGCACGTCTTGAAAAAGTTTTTCAATCGCTTCTAACAGGTCCGGTTGATTGCCTTTAACAGGCAGCATATAGTCGCCCCCGCTGTTTATGATTCCGTGGCAGAAAGAGCGTTGTGTCAAAAGGGCATCCGTTGTGATAACTTTGCCTGCTACATCAAACGCTTTGAGGATTTCCGTTGATACCGGTATTTCATTGGTTTTGTCGCTGACACCTCGCTGCGTGAGGGTGATCCCTAACTCATGAGAGACGACGGAGAGTAAATG
The DNA here is from genome assembly GCA_965200395.1 of Candidatus Poribacteria bacterium. Lineage (GTDB taxonomy): Bacteria > Poribacteria > WGA-4E > WGA-4E > WGA-3G > MSPOR6. Next base: position 35,484 of record CBDAUH010000001.1, read on the forward strand.
GCTGATCATCGCACCACTTTTTTTAGACGCACGCAGGGTTTTGCCATCTATAGCGACTGCGTCGGAACACCCCCGCAAATCAGGGCACTCTGCTAATGCGGCGTTTACCCATTTTGACAGGATGTTTTCTAATGCCTCAACGTCCAACTTTTTCAACAGATTATGGATAGTTGCGGCACAAGGCGTTTTGTGATGTGTGAACCCGAGTGCTTTTGTGAGTGCGGGCTGTGAGCGTGCCCAGGTAGCGATGGATGTATACCCTTTATGCCCGCACATCAATCCAACGACTAAAAGTGCGAGGATTGCTTTCAACGGGTGTCGTTTCCCTTTTTCCTTGCGTGGGTCTGTAAGTTCTGCTAACATATCCATTAAGTGGCAGGACTTTTTTCTTGTCATTCTTCACCTCAAAAGATCGTAAGTTTTTAAGGTGAAGTATAGCAGATATACCATGAAAAATCACGGTATATCTGCACATTCCAAATATTAACGATTGTGATAAAAAACAACTAAAATACATAAAACTAAATAACCCTAATGAACTGTAGCAGTAGATATAGGCTCCATTTATATTTTATGTTTTGTGGGTAATAATTTTTAAACGAACCTTTTTTGAATAGACTTGACTAAACAAACGAATCTATATTGAACACTCTTTTCAGCAAGTGTTTTACATGGACTTTAATTTTAAACTATTCTTTGACTATGAATTTAGGAGAATGAAATGAGACAGAAGTTTTTCGCAATCGGTACAGTCGCACTTATGGTAGTGGTCAGTCTTTTCATATTTGAACATGTAACATCGGCGCAACGTCCGGATAGGAACGCGCAGCCTGGGCAAAATCAACGTGGTGGTAATCGTGGTAGTATGAACATGATGAGAATGTTTAACCCGATGTCTATCGCTGATAATTCTTGGTTGGATTTGACATTCAAGGTGAAAGTTGGTAACGAGACTCTCGTAAAGGCGCGCCCTATATATGCTGCGACTCGAGAAAAATTTGAAACGAAGATGAAAGAGGTAAGTGAATCTGATGATATGCGGGCCGCAATGCAAGAGATGCGTGCCTATATTAACACAGTAGGTAAGGAGTTTCAAGCGGAACTGAAAAAGGTGTTATCTGAAGAACAGTTGACGCATCTCAATGAATTAACGAAAGAGCGGCAGATGCAGCAACAGCAGCGCGCGAACAGGTTCCGTGGTGGAGAACGCGGCCAACGCGATGGACAAGGTGGTCAGGGCGGTCAACGCGGTCAACGTCCATCTCAATAGTGCTTACAAAGCACGAAATCAATAGTATGAATGCTGTATGGCATTCTTCGCTTACTGGTAAATTCTATAAGTAAATTAGGTCGGGTCGTTTCATCCGACCTTTTTTGTTTTTTTAAGGGTTGCGAAGTGTTACTGCAAAGCCGTTGTGTTTGCTACGTTTTTCTCTGGACTGTGTAGTCTAGTTCGCTGACATAATGCATGATGCAAAAACTGACAGTTCGATGCTCAAACACACACCCTGGAAAGGTTATGCTACAGAGATGCACAAACTAACGGTTTGCGCTATATTTCGGCTGCGGCAGTACATTTGACCACGACAAGCGTTAAATCATCGTATTGTTCTGCGTCTTCAACAAATTTTTGAACATCCTGAACGATATGTTGCAGGACTTCTTCCGCGCTACACTCGCTTGAAATTTTGGAAGTTAAGTCTATGAGTTGTTCAGTCCCATACATCTCTTCATGTGGATTGAGTGCCTCAATCAACCCATCCGTATGGATGATAAGGATATCGCCCTCTTCAAAATCAAAAGTTACAGATTCATAATCTACCCTTTTCATACTTCCGAGCGGTAAATCACTGTTTGTGAGTTCAATTATCTCTGTCTCTCTTTTAAGGATGGGGTAGGGCTGTCCGCCGTTTGCATAGTCGAAACGTTTCTCATTTTCGTCAAGGATCGCCAAGTTGAGTGCGATAAAGTTGTGTCCGTGCATGCGTGGGGTCAATCCTATATTGAGATCGCGTAGGATGACGTTTGCTTCAGATTCGATACGAACGATTTCATGTAGCATGCCATTTGTGAGCACGGCGTTCATTGCGCCTCTGATACCTTTTCCGGCTGCATCAGCGACGGCAATAGCAGTCTGTCCATTTACAACGGTCAAATAATCGAAAAAGTCACCACCGACTTGTGTCGCAGGAATCGAGGTGCCTGCGATGTCATAAGACTGTGTCTCTGGGGGCTGCGTGGGGAGCAGTGCCATCTGTATGTTTTGCGCTTCGTTGAGTTCATCGCGAATGCGTTCTATCTCTGCCGCCTCTTTGACCCGCATCTCTTGCTGTAGCTGTGCCGTGTGTCTGCGGTTAACAATCAACCGAAATAGCAGAGAACTTATGAGGACAAAAACGACCGCATAAGGCAGATAGGTTCGCCATCGCGTCCAGAGCGGTTTGTCTATCGTGAAATTGAGGACAGACGGTTGTTGTGTATAATGCCACCCCTCGCGATATGCCTGGATGAGAAAGGTGTAACTCCCCGGCTGCAAACCTTCATAACGGATTTGCGGAAAACTGCTCGACGTTTCGGTTGTTTGGGGGTGAAAGTGTTGCTCAATTCCATCCTTAAATGTTGTGTGGTGGTCTTGCGGGTTGTCAGGAGATACGGTCGTCCATGCATTGTTGTCTATACCGATTAATCTAAATTTGTAAGCAACATCACCCCCTAATGGACTAATTCCTTGAAAACGGATGGTCAGAGATCTGTTTCGAGCTGGTATTAATTGAGTTATTTGCGTAATGGTATGTTTCGCTGATTCGGTGAGTAGAGTGTGTGTAGTGGATTTTCCGGTATGAGCGGAGATGATGCGGCAGAATGGCAGGGCTCCCCGACTGACTCGATATTGCGTTGCACCGCCTTCGGTGCCGAACCATAGATCTTCTTGGTCTGAAACGTGGATACTTGATACATTGTTGTGAATGAGTCCATCTTTTGTGGTAATAGATTCAAACGTATCTCCATTGTATCGTATCAGGCCGCCCCCCCATGTTGCGAACCATATATTGTGCCAATTGTCTTCCTTCACATCACGCAAATCAGCCACAATGAACCCGTCTGCTTTTGTGTAAGTGGTAGTTTTTTTACGGTTATATCGGATGGCTCCGCGTGACGTGGCGAACCAGATATCACCGTGCGTCGCGACCAGCGCACTGTGCACCTTGTCTATTTCAACGGATGATTCATGTATTAACGCAGTGCCACGATACGTCTTGATGCTGTCTTTGAAAACAAAAGTTGCTAATTCTATAGCTTTGTCTGTTTTGTCTGTGTCGTGCTGCGCCGGCGCTGAAGAAACAGCTGGCGTTTGCACAACGAGCAGCGGTAGATTGTCAGATGTGATCGGAATTTCAATTGCGGGATCGGCCCGATTCTTGTCTGCCCAATAGATTAACTGAGCGCCTTGCGTGTCGTAGAACCATTTTGTCCGCTTGTTTTCAGGTACAACAGGGATAGGGATTACTGAATTGAGTGGGAGTACTTCCGCTTGAATTTTATCAACTGTCTGCGTGCTTCTACTGCGGATATGTGTATATCGTTTCACTTCGCCTGTATCTAAATGACACCACACTCGATGCCGGTTGTCCGTATGGAGGGCTATTATGTTATCAGCAGAAGGCGGTAAGGTTTCGGTCGTCCCGAATGCTAACTTTTTTGTGCTGTTGTCCGGCAATATGCAGTGCAATCCGAGTTTTGTCGGCAGGAAAAGCCACCCATTTAAGGCAAACCACGGATCGGTGCCTGAAGAGACAATCGGTTTTGGATCGCTAAGAATAGGTTCACCGTTTTGTCCGATCTTCGATCGGATCTGTATTGAAAGTTTGTGAAATACTTCATGTGTATAGCGGAAAATGCGGTGATGTGTCCAGCCGTTTTGATGTTGTATCGGTTTGTCCAGAAACCATAATTCTCCACCTATTTCGAATATTTCAACTATCTCTGTGGGTCTGTCAATTGGGGGGTATCCCGCTTGTTCCAACGTCATATTGGGTAAAGGGTATTTGTAGAGTTCATCGTCTTGTGGGACGTAGCGTGCGACACCCCCAGGAATGCTGAGCCATAACGTTTCCATACTGTCAGGAAACATGCGTTTGACACTGCTGCTGCCTAATATAGAACGTGTTCCGTAATGAACGATCGCGGGCTGCGGTTGTAGCGCGGTTACGCCGTTATCATGACCGAACCATAGTGTGCCGTCTATCGCTTCAAAAATAGTGAGGATGTTATCACTGCCAAGCCCACTGTTTACTTGGAACACGGTGTGTGTCAGTTCCGGTGTATCTGTCTGTAGAGATTTCAACTGGGTATTACTTATACCCGTTTCTGTGTTGTCGCTATTTTTGTAAAGATGGACACCTGTTTCACTTGCGAACCAGAGTCTTTTGCGGGCATCCTCTACGCCAAAAGTGCCTTGTAGATAGATCTCTTGGTTTGCTTCTGGATTTAATGTTCCGAGTCTGTGAAACGTATTGCCATCATACCACTGCAACTGTTTGTTGTCGCTATACCAGATTCTGCCCTGTGTATCACTTTTCACAGATACCGGGTCGCTGTCGAGAATAGTCGGTTGCTGAAATGTGTCATTGGGGGCGCGGGATGCTATCGCTGTATCTATAAACTGCTCAAATTGTGTGCCGTCATATCGGAGTAAGAGGGATTTTCCGCCGAACCAGAGATTATCCGCTGTATCTTGCGCAATAGACTGAATTGAACGATATTGCGGAAGCTGCGGTAGGTCGCTAAAACGACTGAGGGTGACTGCACGCCCTACGTCTGTCTCCTTATGAAGTCGCAGGATCAGCACACCTTGCGCATCAGATCCACCCAGCCAGAGGGCGCCATCCCTACTCTGGAAAATAGTGTTGATCTGTGTCTCTGGATCACTGCTGACGTTGATTTGGAATGCCTTCGGTGTTTCTTGGCTGTTCGTTGCTGTGTATCGCGTTATAATGCCATTGCTGTTCTTGACCCAAATATCGCCGTCTCTGTCCGCAATGAGACAGGTGCCGTCTGTGAGATGTTCAAAGGTGTTTCCGTCGTATCTGATGATAACACCTGTGTCTCGCGATGGTCGTTTGTTGAGGAACCATATATGTCCCCACCTGTCTTCAACGATTTTTTGTGTTCTGCCGTAAAAGGCTTCCGATATCGCTCCGTAAGCAGTTATCGTTTTGCCATCGAAACGACTGACACCGCCCTGCTCTGAACCGAACCATATCATCCCTCGACTGTCTTGGAATATTACAGGTACAACCGCATCTAAGAGTCCATCCGCTACAGTATAAGTCTTCACCTGTTGAAAGGCACTCGCGTTTTGAATGAACGTATAACAGATGAGGATTATGATGATATATTGCTTTTTATGGCGGTTCACGATAGATCAGCTTTGATGTCCAGGGTTGTTTATTATATTTGTTGATATTATACAATGATGGTAGGTTAACTAAAGTTTGGACATTTTGGGACATTCAGGCTGCGTTGTCCGCAGGCAATGCTGTCTCTTTGTGAAAATCGGTGTGTATTTTCTGTGAGTTTGTTTTTTCAGAGTAAATCGCAGAAAATACCGCTCTGTAGAGCTGCCAGCGGAGATAAACTACACGCAACCCTTGTGTGAGACGCTTCGGATGATACCAATGGATGCCCAACTGATCACAAACTACCTGAGCACTTATCTCCTCCGCCGTCCCATCCCGTGGGGTGAATAGCAACTTCGTCAGACTTGCTGCAACGAAACTCAATTGCACAAACCGATTGATGCTTTTGCGGGATTTCAGGCGATAGTCATCAAAACCGAAGTGTTGCTTCGCATCCCGAAAAGCCGTCTCTATGTGCCATCTCTTGCGATAATATATAGCGATCTGTGGTATCCCAATCGTCAAATCTGTTGTCCATACACAGAAATACCGATAAGGTTTCGAGGTTTTCGGGCGACTTCGGATAACAACGAGGCGAATATCAGCATCGCACATCTTCGTTCTCACGACTTTGGAGGCGATTGAATACTTTTGGCCTTCTATATCCATAAGCGTATACCGCATCCTGCGAATATCCAAGCGGTCTCCATATTTTCGCGGACGGCCACGCTGGCGATGTTTCGGCTGTTCCGGTAAACGATAGAAGACGGCATTAGACTTCGCACGACACAAGATATGATGTCCATAACTTTGAACCAGCGTAAACACTTTTCGCCTTGAGAACCCACGATCAAAAATAATAAGACCCGGAGCGATCTGGGAACAGATGCGTTTCAACACCGCATCGCTTTTATCACGGCACGTCTGCGGCACCATCAGTCTCGCCCATACGGGGAATAGCTGCCAACCTGTAGATGTTTGGCAAAGTAAACCTAAGGCACCAAACTCGTGTCCATAATGGAACTTGGATCGGTTCACGCGACCCTTTTGATAACTGAAGTTGCGGAAAAAATGCAACCCCCACTGGCGTTCACCTGTTTTTATGGCTTTGGTCTCATCATACACATAAACCCAGTTAGGAAATGCTTGCTGAACCTTTTTTGTCAGGTGTCCTGCGACTTTATCCGCATCCCATTTACCACGCGATAGAAACTTTGGAAAAGACCAGTATCGCGTCTGTGAAAAACCTGATTGATAAAGTTCCGTTAGCGTGCCACTATTTCCATCTGCGATAAATCCGAAAATAAACGCTTGGAAAAGAGCATAGTTTTGTGTGTTGAACAGATACTGAAAATCTGATAGAATGTCGTCTAAGCAGAAAAGGAGGTTCATTTTTTATTCTCCTTTCAAAAAATATATTTGTTTATGAAAGGATACCTGCTTTTCTGTTTTTTCGCACTAAAAATTTCTAAAATTGTCCAAACTATAGTATAGTATGTATTTAAGCGAAATTTACGTATAAACTACAACAAAGGACACAACATTGAACATTCTCGTTATTGGACAAGGAGGGCGCGAGCACACCCTCGTCTGGAAACTTGCACAGAGTCCGCTTGTTCAAAAAATATACTGTGCCCCCGGAAACGCGGGCATAGCACAAATCGCTGAACCAATTCAGATAGATGATTTCGCAAAACTCGCGAATTGGGCAGAATCCAATAACATTGACTTAACAGTTGTCGGACCTGAGAACCCTTTAGCAGCAGGAATCGTTGATGTTTTTAATAAACACGGATTGAAAGCATTCGGTCCCAACAAACGTGCAGCACGGCTAGAAGGGAGCAAAGATTTCGCCAAACAGTTGATGCTAAAAAACGACATCCCCACAGCAGCATATAAGACCTTTGAAGATGCTGATGAAGCAATTACCTATATTGAAGATATCCAGACCCCTGTTTTTGTCAAAGCAGATGGTTTAGCAGCTGGCAAAGGTGTTATTCCAGGTCGCACCATATCAGATGCAACACAAGCGGTCAAGACAATTTTAGTAGATAAGGCATTTGGTGATGCAGGAAATAGTATCGTTATTGAAGAAGAAATAGTCGGAGAAGAGGCATCATTTACTGTTCTTGTGGATGGGCAGAACTGTTTACCATTCGTAAGTTCACAGGATCATAAAATGTCGCACGATGGCGATACAGGAAAGAATACTGGTGGCATGGGGGCATACTCACCTGCATCTATTATGACTCCCGAACTCCACAACTATGTAATGGAACGCGTTGTTCAGCCGACTGTCAAAGGAATGGCAGATATGAGTTGCCCCTTCAAAGGTGTCCTATACGTTGGATTGATGATTACGGACACGGAACCAAAGGTATTGGAATTTAACTGTCGCTTCGGCGACCCCGAAACACAAGTGCTATTACCTCGTCTCAAAAGTGATCTGGTGCCGTTGTTAATAGCGTGTATTGATGGAACGCTTGACCAACACACTGATATCCAGTGGCACGGTGAAGCAGCAGCATGTGTCGTCATGGCTTCAGGAGGATATCCAAACCCGTATCAAACTGGTAAAACTATCACGGGATTAGAAAAAGCTGATTCAATTGAAGGCATTACCGTTTTTCATGCAGGAACAAAGTATAATGAAAACAACGTGGTTACCGCAGGTGGACGCGTATTAGGCGTTACCACACTTGCAGATGACCTTAAATCCGCTATCGAAAAAGCATACCTCGGTGTTTCTACCATACATTTCGAGGACGCACATTGGCGGAAAGACATCGGACATAAAGCATTATCACGAACGAAATGATTAGTAATCGTATCAAATAGCATAGGAGAGACCCAAATGATAGATAGAATCACTGATCGACAAATAAAGAAACATATCCGTAGAATGCGGATGCGTTCAATAATCCTGTTGTCACTCATTTTCCACCTGAGTTTAGCGATTGTATACCTCTTCTTACATCTAATTAACGTGCCTGAATTCCAAATCAAGCCAGCCGACAGTCTCCTCTTTGAGAGTATCAGCTGGCAGGAACGCCTAAATATACCGAAACGCCCACTAGCAAATCTACATTCGGAACAATATCAAGACTTCTCAGATAACCCGCTACAAGATATAGAAGACGCTAAACACATACGACCAGAAGTTGCCGAACTCAGTTCCAGAGTTGTTATTCATGATGTCGTAAACAGTCTTGCACCTTTAGATGCCAACGTTCCTGAACTTATGACTGACGCTAAATTAAGAAATGCCGAAGCTTCTAATCTGAGGCACCTTGTATCGCGCCCTGGACCAACCGACGGTACCGGTCGCGTCACCGGAGATATGCGTGCACCTGGGAATGGAATTGGTAGCACCAAAGACAGTCTCTCTTGGATTTTCGGACATAGAGGCCCTATTCCGCACGGTATTGAACCTAGGCCCAGCGACCCATCACCTATCATAGAATTACCCGATAATGGAGCAAATAAGGTTATTTACTGTCTCGATATCTCCGCAAGCATGCAAGCAGCAGGACTCAACAAACTTAATTTGGCAATCCAAGCAATAAAGGATTCCATCCAGAGCCTCGGAAGCATCGACACATTCAATATCGTTGTGTTTTCTTCTAGTGTTAAAACAATGAGCAAAAAAATGCTACCTGCAAATGAGGCTAATGTCAAACGCACCATACGGTATCTTGGCAACTTCACACCAGAAAACGTTCAACACAATCGTGGAACGAATATCCTTACCGCGCTTGAAACCTCATTGATGTTTAACTCTTCTGTTATCGTATTGGTAACTGACGGTCTCCCGCATACAATTGAAGGACACAACATTGAAACTGATACACAGATGATTCTCAACATAGTTAGAGAAAAGAATCACAACCGCACGAATATCTATGTCATAGCACTTGAGATAGACTTGAAACGTTCTGTTGGTGCACAATTGCTCATATCTCTGACGCAAGAACACAATGGGACACTTAAGGTGCTGGACACAGAAGCATTAGGCCAGTATAGCAAGTAAAGAGTTGTGCAAAATAGCTATTTGCACAACATAAATCGCAGACAATTTTCACAGAAGAAAAGATTACTACAGTATATCTCATAAAATGGCAGAGGAACTCACATATAAAATCGCAAAGTGCTGCAATCCTGACGAAGATAGCCCAATTATAGGCTATTTCAAGGAAGATAGTACCATCGCCGTTCACAACATATCATGTCCAGCTATCCCCGGGTTGAGAAAAGAGAGATTGTTAGGCGTATCATGGGAGGAAATTCATAAACATAAATCCAAACCTTCAGATACGCCACAGGAAATTCCAAAATTAGACGAAACTGATTACTTTATTTTGAAACATCATCAGGAATTAGGTGTGGATTATTCTATCGTTGTCGCTGAAACATTGAGAATACCGCTTGAAGAAGTACATCAACGACATCGCAAATTAAGAGAACTTGGTGGATTGAAACGCGTTGAAGGACGTATCATTCACTACCGCAAAAACATCGTTAAAGGGAAATGGATTAAACATCGCAACCATACATATTATGAACTCACCCCTAAAGGAAGTCAGTGGATAAACGTCTTTGAAAGTCTTTCGTCCAATATTGATTGAAGTTTTTATAAATATCACAAGGAGAATTCCATAATGTTAAATGAAATGCAGGATCGATATGCAGAAAAAGAACTACGCAGAACTCGCCTACGCTCAATTATCTTGCTTTCGCTTATTTTTCATTTGAGTGTAGCGATTGTCTACCTACTCTTGCCATTCGGTGACATTGCAGACAAACAAGCAGACGCCCTCGCTTTTGACCTCTTTAAAGAACCTGATCCACTGCTTGAACGAAAACTTAGGCCGAAACCACCCCTTTCAAAAAAACGGCTTGATCCAAACCAAAAACTTGCCAAAGATGCACTACAGAAAAAAATGGATGCTGCAAAAAATGAACGAGACGAAGTCGTCAAACTCAGTGAAAGAATTGTTATCCATGATGTAGAAGTCAACAACGCCCCCATTAACGAATTAGTCCCAGACGTGATGACAGACGCAAAGCTCAGAGAAGCTGAAGCTTCAAACCTGAGTCGATTGGTCGCGCAACCCGGACGCACGGATGGTATGGGACTCGTTACAGGGCGTGTCCGTGCACGCGGTGATGGTTTCGGGAAATTCCGTGGAGTCTCTCAAGGTGGCGGTGGCGATGGACTTCTTGAAGGCGGTGGAAGCTCTGGCTATAAAGACCCACTCGGTATCATCAAATTCCTAAACGATCTGGATGGACCCCAAAATGTCGTGTATTGTCTGGACGTCTCCGCAAGTATGCAAGCAGCGGGACTCAACAAGCTGGAATTAGCACGTAATGCTGTCAAAGATTCAGTACTCATGCTTGGAAGTGATGATAAATTCAATGTCGTACCTTTCTCTACAACTGCGAAGATACTCAGCGAAAAACTGTTATCCGCAGATGAAAAAAACATCAAACATGCGTTATGGTATCTTGATGGCTTTACCCCTGTGAGCATTCAGAACAACAGAGGCACAAACATTTTAGCAGCACTCAAAGCAGCGTTGTTGCAGGAAGCCTCTGTGATTGTGTTAGTTACAGATGGATTGCCGACAACGATTCAGGGGCATACCATTGAAACGAACCCTGAAAGCATACTCAGTTTTGTGCAAGAGCAGAATGTGAACAGAGCGAGGATTTATGTAGTTGCCCTTGAAATTGACTTACAGACATCGCCGGGTGCCTATTTACTTGAATCTTTGGCGACCCAACATAATGGGGACATGAAGATTGTCAATCAAGAAAAATTGATGGAGTTGAACACCGCAGAATAATGGAAACGATGAACTTACAATCCGTTGCAAACGTAATTCAGCAGTTCAGATTAGATGGCACAGTCAGTCTTGTGAGTGGTGCAAGTCGTGGTATTGGTAGTGCTATGGCAGCAGGACTTTCGGGTGCGGGATCGAAGTGTGTCATTGCGGGTAGGAAGCTTGACACGGTGACTGCTGTTGCGGCGCAGATCACTGACGCAACAGGCAATGCTGTTCTCCCGATTCAAGCAGATGTCAGCAATCTTCAGGAGATAGGTGATCTTGTGGATCGGACTGTCCAAACCTTTGGTACCCTTGACATTCTGGTAAACAATGCGGGTGTTAACATTCGAAATCCTGCCTTGACGTTTTCCGAGGAAGAGTGGGACTTTGTCACAGGCATAAACGTGAAAGGTGCATTTTTTCTTGCCCAAGCGTGTGGTAACGTCATGGCACAACAGGGCAGTGGCAAAATCATCAATACGTTGTCTCTGACATCTGCCATTGGGTTACCTACAAGTGTCGCTTACACAGCTGCGAAGGGTGGGTTAGCCCAGCTCACCAAACTGCTTGCGGTTGAATGGGCTGAGCATAACATACAAGTGAATGGCATTGCACCGGGTTTTATTTGTACGGAGATGACTGCACCTGCGAGGGAAGATAGTCGAAATGCGTGGATTCTCAATCGCACGCCAGCATATCGTTGGGGGGAGCCTGAAGACCTTGTAGGGTTAACAATCTTCTTTGCGTCCAGTGCGTCTGACTTTGTTACAGGACAGATGGTTTTTGTGGATGGTGGATTTATGGCAGGTAGTGATTGGCGGAAGCGAGAATAATATGGAGCATTTGCGAACCTCTACTGCTTTAGAGCAAGCAGCGCACATTTTATCAGCATTGGGCATTGAAGATGTCTTGTTGTCTGATCACAAACCTGTTTTAAGGATACAGGTTTGTGATGCTATGTGGATCCGTGTGTTGGCGTGTCGAACCGAACTTGTTGAGCAACTAAAACCGACTGGATTTCGTTTTATTGCTTTGGACCTTGACAGTCATTTTTAGGCGGTAATCATTTAAGAAGATATGACACTTTTTGAGGCGATGTTGCTCGGCATTTTGCAAGGGCTCACCGAGTTTCTACCTGTCAGCAGTTCAGGGCATCTTGTCTTAGCACAACAGTTTCTTGGATTAGCGGAACATCTTGTTTTTTTTGATGTGATGTTGCATGTAGGCACACTGCTTGCGGTGCTGGTCGTATATCGTCAAACATTAGCGAAGTTATTAACGGCAAGCCTATCAACACTCAGCACTGCCCAATTTTATCGGAACCCGCTTGTAGCAGTCAACGCATCCATTGAGCTGCGGTGCATCATGTTAATTCTTATTGGGACGATTCCGACAGCTGGCATTGCCCTGCTGTTCAAATCAGACTTAGAATCTCTTTTTGGGGATGTGCATCGTGTTAGCGTGATGTTGATTGTGACGGGCATTATTTTGCAGTTACCGCGGCTTCGGCGTCAGGGAGTAGAAGCGGGTGATGTTGCTTTGGGCACGATCCGAATGTGGCATGCGGTGTGCATTGGGATTGCGCAGGGATGTGCGATTGTACCGGGCATCTCCCGTTCTGGCACAACGATTTCGCTTGCGCTGTTCTTGGGTATTCCATCAAAAACCGCTGCAGCGTATTCGTTCCTACTTGCTATTCCAGCGATACTGGGTGCAGTTATCATCAAAGTTAGCGATATTGGCGAGTTATACATCCCTTATTACATTTTAGTGGCAGGCATGGGCGTTGCCTTCGTTGTAGGTTATAGTGCATTGCGTTTTCTATTAGCAGTATTGAATCGTGGCAAATTCTCCATATTTTCATACTACTGCGTGGTTTTAGGGCTCGTCGCGCTTTATGTCGTCACCTTTTAGGTTAGGACAGGACTTACGCAATTTTGTGTGTTCTTGTTTAAAATTTTGTTTTTTTATGTATTTTATCCCATATTTTTTGCTATTTTCGAGGACGGACCCCCCTTTATCCCCCCGCAAGCGGCTCACTTACCCCCATTTTTGTATGCGGTATGTGTAGGCGTGTGTGTGTATAGAAATAAGTTGGAAAGTCTGATGGGTTATGGTAGAATACCTCCATATAAACCAATGTCGGTGAAAAACCGGCAGGGAGGTATTCTTATGAAATATACCCTTAGTTGGGTACACCCCAGAAAGATTATAACAGGTTTTCGTAAAGTTTTCAACGGGGTTTGTATCAAAAAACCGACGCTCCGCAACTTTTATTTGATGCTACAGGCTGTGTGTGTAGCCCCAAGTTTTCGTATTCAATCGATTGCCTCACATCTACCTATCCGTGTGAAACACGACAAGTCTAAGCAAAAGCGTGTGTTGCGGTTTATTGACACCTATTTTCCGGTTGCAGCGGTGAAGGGTGCCTGGTTGTCACATATAGTTGTCAGTGTGTGTCGTTCTGTGGGGATGCAGCATCTGCTTGTGCTGATAGACGAGACAGATTTACCGGGCGGATGGAAGGCGATTGTTGCAGCCCTTCCGTTTCGCAATCGTGCGATCCCGCTCTATTGGGTTCTGTATAAAAATGAGATGCTCAAAGATGGCACCTATCAAGGACATAACGATTTAGTTCAGCAGTTCTGTTGTGATGTCCATAGTCGCGTTGTTAAAGTGTTAGGGGATAGTCGGGAGCCTGTGTTGGTTTTTGACAGAGGGTTCGCCCGAGCGAGAGCGATCCTCAAGTTTTTTGAGGGGCAAGGCATCTGCTACTTGATGCGTGTGCCACGCAATGTTGGTGTGCGTATAGCAGGCAACAAGCAGTGCCTTGAAGAAGTGGCAAATGGTTTTTACCCACAAGTGCTTTATCACTACACGGAGCAGGTGCCTGTGGCACTCTATGTTGGGGGACAGCACACCAAGAAAGACCCGTTATATCTTATCTCCAATCGGCTTCAGGGGAACCCCCTGCGAACTTGCTACAAGCGGCGGACACAGATTGAACACGGGTTCAGAGACTTGAAAACGAACTTCGGTTTCAAAGCACTCGTTTTGAGAAAGAACGAACAGCCCCGGATGGAAGTTCTGTTTTTGTTGGCAGTCGTGGCTTATGGTTTGGCGTTCCTGTGTTATGAAAAAGCTGCGGACAGATGGGCAAAAACTTTACACCCTACGCGGAAAGTTTACTCCGTGATCAGTGTCATCAACCGTATGATCCGCGAGGTGTGGACGCAGGAGGCGTTGCTCTTGTTCACCGAGAGGACTTGTTTGAGAGATATAAACTTTCTCACCGCAGAAGGACTGACATGACAACATTGGAGACCTATGAACACAACTACACACGCATTCAAAAAAAAATGGGGGTAAGTGCGCGCAAGCGGGGGGAATGCGTAAGTCCTGGGTTATGATAAACAGGGCTTATAGCAAACAGAGAACTCCCATCCCAATTATACTGTAGCAAAGCACAACGTGACTTTGCGGAACAACCGCAACCCTTTAAAAACCTTTTAGGTTATGATAAACGGGGCTTATAGCAAACAGAAACCCCCATCCCAATTATACTGTAGCAAAGCACAACGTGACTTTGCGGTGACACTTGCAACCCTTTAAAAACCTTTTGTTGCCCCGATCCAGTAGGTTGAAACACATCCAAAGACAGTTTTATTGTAGTGAACAGTATCCACTGTCATCCCTATATATTTGAGCATTTTGCAAAGTATTTTATCGTTTTGCAGTGTATTTCGGATCCATTTTTTACCTGTGCATGTATAGAGCACGCTAGCGAGGTACATCTGTAGCGGTTTCACCCGCATGCGTTTGAGGTATCGGAGTGGAAACCCGAACCCGTGTCCTGATAGTGCGAGCATACCACCGGGTTTAAGAACACGCACAAGTTCTGCAACTGCCGTTGTATCTTCAGGTACGTGGGGTAGGACAAGGAAACAGGTTACAAGGTCAAAAGTAGCATCAGCGAAGGGCAAGTGTGGGAGTGCAGCGCACATCAAGGAGGGACAGGTAGCGGGATAGGCGATGTGTTCATGGATCTTTGCGCGCCCTACAGTGAGAAACTGTTGATCCGTATCGATGCCGACGAGCCGTTTCGGTTTACCTGCGGACAAAGCAACGAGATGGTGTCCTGGACCGCAACCGACATCAAGGACATCTTTTCCTGTCGTCTCAATGCCAAGGACATCCAGTTGTTGCTGTGTTATGCCTGTTTGTAATTCGAGGTAGCTGTTTTGAATATAAGCGTGGTGCCATTTTGTCATAGCAGGGAATTTATCCATTTTCCGAACCGTTGTGGGAGTGTTGTTAACGCTGCGCGAAATTGGAGGAGCCCGATGTTATCGCGGATAGGGACGACTTTCAGCTGGTATGGCGAGGTATCCACTGTATTCCATCCGATGGCGGTTGTGCGTGCGGAGCGGAAACTGCTGGTTTTTACAATCGCAAGTTCGCGGTGTGTCCAATCGCCGTTGGGATAGCTAAAATGGCGGCATGGTTTATTTAGCAGCTGCTCTAAGTCTACTTTACTCCCCAATATCTCCTGTGCTGCTTCTATATCAGAACAGTTGGGCAAAATCGGGTGGAATTGGGTGTGAGGTTGAAAGTCGACGGACTGTAGCATTTCTTGCATTTCATCTATATTCAGTGCGTGTCTATTCGGATATGTTTTTGTAGGTTCGAAGCCATAAGTTTCTTTTAAGTTTATGAGTCGCTCTGTATTCGGCAGTTTCTTCAAACGTTCTTTCTCTTTTTTAGGCAAGTGTGGTATTTTGAACCAGAAATGTCGGTGTGTGTTAATGAGTTGTGTGCAGACGTAGAGTGTTGGGTTTATGTTGTATTGCTCAATGATGGGGAGGAGTGCGATATTCCCTGCGTGTCCATCATCTATTGTTATCACAACGGATTTGGGCGGAATTTGCGAAATGTCTTTGTTATGGATCGCTGTAACGAGTCTATCTAATGGGATGAGTGTGTAATGCCGTAATAGATATGTAATATGTTTTGTGAACACAGCGGGGGATATATCGTGATACAAGAGAATGGTAGTTTTCTTACGGAGACCGATCCAATATCGGACAAGCAGGGGAATACCGATTATGCAGATCAACGCAGCGAGGACATTCTTGATAAATTTTTTAAATGATTGCATAGTGTTTTTTAAAGGGTTGCATAGAGATACTATAGTTTGGACATTTTTTGTTTTTTTTATGGACATAAAGCAGGAAAGCGGGTATCCTTTTAGGAAACACAAATTTGAAAGGATATTTCAAATGACCCCACTTTCCTACTTGGACAACATGTTATCAGATTTTTGACCTGTGTTCAAGTATAATAACTTTCACCATAGGGTTATTTAGTTTTATAGATATTCATTTTATCAAGTTAACTGTGAGTAAAGGTTTTGATGCATATTCCTTTATTTTATCAGCGATCCGTGTTATGCCTTGAAAACGGAATACGGATAATGCGGTATTTCGTAAAGCGGCCATGACTTGTGGAATAGCCCCGCATCTGACAGGTGATGCGTCCTCGCCGAGTAGCACATCGCGCATCCAATGCGACTTGTTCTCTATTGCCCAATGGCCTCTCCGTAAAGCAAGTAAGCGTTCTGCGGATGCCTCACTCGGTTTCAGGCTCGTAATCCCATAGGTAGTGCGGGTTGTCTCTTCTCCTGTCTTCATATTTTTGGAAGTATAGCAATATTGGATCACTTGTGCTACGCCCGGCCAATCCAGATATGCGTTGAGACTTGTGCTTGCCTTGATACATCGCGTCTCAAGTCTGCCATGCGACTTTTCAATCGTCTCATGCATGTATATCGGTTTCCCTAAAGTAGGGTGTGTTGTGTCTTCAGAAACCGCGTCAGGCACGCCTTGAAAAAGTTTTTCAATCGCTTCTAACAGGTCCGGTTGATTGCCTTTAACAGGCAGCATATAGTCGCCCCCGCTGTTTATGATTCCGTGGCAGAAAGAGCGTTGTGTCAAAAGGGCATCCGTTGTGATAACTTTGCCTGCTACATCAAACGCTTTGAGGATTTCCGTTGATACCGGTATTTCATTGGTTTTGTCGCTGACACCTCGCTGCGTGAGGGTGATCCCTAACTCATGAGAGACGACGGAGAGTAAATGGCTGATCATCGCACCACTTTTTTTAGACGCACGCAGGGTTTTGCCATCTATAGCGACTGCGTCGGAACACCCCCGCAAATCAGGGCACTCTGCTAATGCGGCGTTTACCCATTTTGACAGGATGTTTTCTAATGCTTCAACGTCCAACTTTTTCAACAGATTATGGATAGTTGCGGCACAAGGCGTTTTGTGATGTGTGAACCCGAGTGCTTTTGTGAGTGCGGGCTGTGAGCGTGCCCAGGTAGCGATGGATGTATACCCTTTATGCCCGCACATCAATCCAACGACTAAAAGTGCGAGGATTGCTTTCAACGGGTGTCGTTTCCCTTTTTCCTTGCGTGGGTCTGTAAGTTCTGCTAACATATCCATTAAGTGGCAGGACTTTTTTCTTGTCATTCTTCACCTCAAAAGATCGTAAGTTTTTAAGGTGAAGTATAGCAGATATAGCGTGAAAAATCACGGTATATCTGCACATCCTAAAATATTAACGATTGTGATAAAAAACAACTAAAATACATAAAACTAAATAACCCTACTTTCACCACTTTCAGACTTTCGTAAAAGGTCTGATAAATACGCCCTACCGAGGCACAATGACACAAATCTATCTTGCGACAGCCCAAGCAGGTCGGTATTGGTCTCTGCCAAAGTTTCTCTCGCGTGGCATCTGGTGTGTGGATCAAGTCGCCACTACGCTAAGCCATCAAGTGCTATCCGCTTACCCCACGGGCGTCTATGTCTATGATGAGACGCATGCCATAAGTAGCGGTTCAAAACAAGCGGGTTTGCATTTCCGCAGGAACCCTGCGTATCAGCCACGTAACAAGAACCAGTCCAAGTTTCATCACGGACACGAGTTTGGTGCGATTGGGTGGCTGGCAGAAACGCCCGAAGGCACGCGCCTATTTCCATTAGCCACACGGATGATGGAACCGAAAAGCGAGGACGCAAATAGCCTCGCTGTGCTGAAGCATTTATGTAATCTTGTGCCACCGGGTCTTATCATTTTTGATAGAGGTTTCAATAGACGCAAAGTGTTCACGGAGATACTCTCACAAGGACATCATTTACTTTGTCGTGCGAAGTCAAACGCAGCGTTTTTTCATATACCGAAACGCCCTAAGCGTCTCAAGAGAGGCAGACCCCGTCGGTATGGTAGCCGTGTGTCTATTCCACACCTGAAGTATACAGATATCGTTGTTGAGGATCAGACACTTTCTGTCGCTGATAAAGTCGTGCGAACAAAGATGTGTCCTGTAGATGTCCGTATCGTTGTGATACGCAAACGCCCCAAAAAGTCTAAACCCTATCGGTATTTTTGTGTATTTACTTCAGATTTACGACTGCCCGTAGAAACAGTTATCCGACACTATAGAAACCGGTGGCAGATTGAAACTGCCTTTCGGGACGCTAAAGAAAACTTCGGATTTGACACCTATCAACTCCGAGACAGGAAAAGTTTGGATCGGTTCGTTCAACTCAGTTTCACCGCAGCAACGCTGACACAACTCGCTTTCAGTCCGTCGCCATTGCCTAAGACACCCACAGACACAGACACAGACAAGGTTTCTCTTGATTTAGAAGACGTGCTATCCACGCTCAATATACACTGGTATAAACCGAAACATCTCACACGCGGCTTGATGACCGCTTACTTGCAGCGATGTTTACAACAAAACTATTTTTATACGGGTTACGACCCGAGGAAAAACGCACAGAAAAAACTAAAAATCCCCGAAGATACTACATGAACTAGTTCAACAGCAACTATTTTCACGATGATTGGAAAAATGATGACTAAAAAACAGTGATTTCTAACAGAATTTAGACAGAAAAGGGGCGTTAGCAGCGGTTCTAACACCTGTTCAGAAGTGCTAACGGGGAAATGCTGCCAACTATTCATAATCTATAACAAGACCAAAAATGTCCAAACTATAGTAGAGATACCGCAAAGACACGTTGTGCTTTGCTACAATAAAATGAGGCACAACATAGAACGGTTATGCTACAAAGTTTTTTGAAGGGTTGCATAGAGATACCGCAAAGACACGTTGTGCTTTGCTACAATAAAATGAGGATACGGTTTTTTGTTTGCTATAGGGCTTGTTTGTCATAACCTTTTTAAAGGGTTGCGGTTGTTCCGCAAACGTTATGTGCTTTGCTACGGTCTTGTTTTTGAATTGCGGTTTATATCAATAGTAGTCGGGTTTCGCAAGCTCTACCTGTGTTTATTTATTTTTGAGGAAACCGTGATAAATTTTTTCTAAGCTGTGTATAGATGTTTCGGTGTTAAACTTCTGCTGGATAGTTGTGTATGCGTTTTTACCTAATGCTGCGGCGAACGGTGGGTCTAACAGGGTACGGTGCAATGCATGTGCCAGTGCTTTTGGATTTTGTGCTGGCACGAGTATACCGTTCTTCTCGTGTGTTATCAGGTCTTTTATACCGCCCACATCCGATGCGATGCAGGGCATGCCGACACCCATCGCTTCGATAAGTGCGTTGGGGGACCCTTCGTGTAAAGAGGGTAGCACAAAAACATCAGATTGCAAAAGTTCGGGAAAGACATTTTCACAAAAACCGGGGAACAGGATTTTTTCAGATAAATTGTGTGTGGCTGTGAGTGCGTGTAGTTCTGATGCAAGTGTGCCTTCTCCTAAAAACACACAGTGCCACCGAACGTGTTTTGGATTGAGTAAGCTGAGTGCTTCTATCAGATAACGGTGACCTTTTTCTGGTGCGAATCGTCCTACGCACACGATGCGTTTCTCTGCAGAACTGTCTTTCTGCTGTTGAGACCACTTATGATTGGGCAATGCCAGTATATTCGGGATGCTCATAATATATTTCTGTGGATATTGTTTCTGGAGCTGTTGCTGAATCTGTTCAGCATTTGTCAACAGGCAATCTGCGGTATTGTATATTATTTTTTCTGTCCACCAGAGTCTGAAATTGCGGTATCTTGCGTGATAATCTCCGCGTTGTGATACGATGAACGGAATATCTGTCCACATCCCGAATTTACGAGAGAGCCCGCAGAGAAAATTGGAGTACCACAACCAGCTATGCACGATGTCTGGTGCGACTGCTTTGACAAGTCTGCCGAGTGTGAACGTTTTTTCCATCAGCTGCCAGGGTGTATCTTTTCCTGTGAGTGCGGTTATGTCGGTGACGCATGGGATTGCGGCGAGTTTTTCAAAATATTCCCCAGCTGCACGGGTGAGCACAACGTGTGCTGCATAGCGGTCCGGTGCAAGGTGTGTCAGTGTTTTACGGAATTGCGACTCAGCCCCATCTTTTGTCATAGAATCGATAACATATAGAATTCGCATTATGATCCTTACCAATAGGTATAGAGCAAGACTTCAGATAGAATCAGTTGTGTAACTAACAGGCTTGTGACCCAGTATGTATCTGAGATAGGGCGTGTTGTGAGATATTTCGCAACAGGCAGTATAAAAAACGGTGCCATGAAAATCCAGATACGTTCCACTTCCATTGTAAACAGTGTTGAAAAAGTGAAAAAGAGGAGTGTTATGACGGACCCGATGATAAAAGTATCTGACTTTTCCAAGTTCACTATCCATTTCAGCGGGTGTGTATTTTTATGTGTTGTGTGTTTCCATGTGGCGATACACTGGCGTAGCCACACGACTGTGATGGGGATACCTATACCTATTAGCCATGCGGTTATGTTAGCAAAACTGATATGCAGGTAGCGATTCATTGTTTCGAAACCTGTTCCCATACCGGCTTCATCTTTTTTGATAGATGCCCAGAGTGCTTCGAGCGGGTGGAATTCTGTTATGACGAACAGGGTGCTATAGAACCCGATAAATCCTATTGTAGCGAATGCAAACACCTTTAGGTATTGTGCACATCTACGATGTTCCAGCACTGCGACGACACAGAAAAACACGCCGATGACCACTGTTGCGTAAGTCATAAACATACTGACTGCCAGTGAAAGGCCTGTCAATACACTATACGGACGAAATGCGTTTAAGGGTAGCTGCGGGGTCATTTCGTGTTCTCTTGCTTCGTAAAATAGGTAGAGGCTTAGGATAGGGAACACACTGAAGGGGCCGTCCATAGATGTGGCGGTGAACATCACGAAGTTGGGTGTGATGAGAAAGAGCATCAGTGCGTATCGTGCCACCTTCTCGCTGTAAAGCCGTTCACTGAGTTTATAGAGCGGAACGATGGTGCTTGCGGTAAAAAGCACGGAGAGCAACGATGCGGTTATGAGATTGTATCCGAATATGTGGCTGATGCCCCATAAAAAGAGAACACCGCCGGGCGGATGTGTGCGTGTGTGTCCTGCAAGGGTATTGAACACTTCAGGTTTACTAAAATCTCGCAAGAAAACGTTGAGTCCCAACGTATCAATTTTGGGGACATCTGCGTAATACTCTTGACTGGATCGGGTGTAAGGTTCGAAGAGTGCTAAGGTTCGGTAGGTGCCTGTTTCTGTTTCTATTTCACGAAACCCATCAATCTGTGCGACACTGAGATGGATAGCGATGAAGCAGCCGGCTGTGATCCATAGCAATTGCCGGGTGTTGATGCGGTTCGGCAAGCTATATTTATAGCACAGATAGAGGAATCCGATACAGGCTATGAGTGCGGGGAGTATCCATGCACGCAGAGCCGGTTGGGGGATAGCATAGAGTGGCACAAGGTGTCGGCTATAGTTGATAGCACCGAGATCCAGTCCTGTCTCCCGCATAATTGTTTTTAGTATTATGTGATATACTGCAAAAAACAGTGTGAGGGCAACTGTCTGTCCGGCAATTGTTTTTAAAGGGTTTTTAAATGATTGCATAGTGTTACCGCAAGCACGAAGGACTTGCTACAATATCGCTATTGAAGTTCAACGCAAAGATCAGAAAGTGCTTGGACATAACAGTGATAGGTCGTGTCATCAAACAGAACGAACTGAATGTTTGCGGGCACTTCCGTTCCATTTTTTGCGAAGGCATATATTGTGTGTAGTGCGATATGTGCTGCTTTATCTGTCGGGTATCCATAGATACCTGTGCTTATTGATGGAAAAGCGATTGAATTTACTTTATTTTCAATGGCTAATTGAAGGCTTGCTTTATAGCAGCTTGTGAGCAGTTCAGGTTCACCTGCATGGCCGCCCCGCCACATCGGTCCTGCTGTATGGATGACGTATTTTGCGGGTAAGTTGCCCCCTGTTGTGATAACGGCTGTCCCTGTTGGACATCCGCCTTGTCGTTTTCGAATTGCATTGCATGCATGTGTGACAGATTTTCCGCCTGCGCGGCGTATTGCTGCATCAACCCCGCCGCCCCCGATGAGTTCTTTGTTTGCTGCATTTACAATTGCGTCAACTTCTGCCCGTGTTATATCTCCATGGATTAGTGTGAGTGTGGTTTGTGCAAATTGTTTCTCCATGGAATTTCCTCCGTGTAGACTTTTCTATTCAATACCTGCGTTGCAAGAACCCTGCATGTTGCATATCTTGCATGATAACAGATTCATAATCGGTATCGGTGCGTATCTGAATATAACCGACTCCTTGTTTTGTGCAATAGTTTTGAAGGTGTTCACAAAATTTTTTGTGTTGATAGTGATAGTGTGTAATTGTCTCTGCGTTTATCGTAATTTCTTGTGTTTCTCCTGTTTCCACATCTTCTAAGCACCAGGTGCCTATGGGGGGCGGTTCTATTTCTTCTGGGGCTTGCAGGTGTATCAATGTCAATATGCATCCGTGTCCTAAGAGCGAATTGACACCTTTTGTGTAGCCTATGGCATCCAAAAAGTCGCTGATAACGATGACAACGCCTCTCTGTGCTGGGTGCGTTGCGAGCTGCGTGAGGCATTTTGCGATGTGCGTTGTCCCACTTGCTTTGAGCGGTGCCAAGGCTTTTTGGATGCTTATGTATTGTGCTGGGTTTCTGTAGTTGGGTGGTAATGTGGTTGTCAGTCGTTCTGCGAAATTGTAGAGTGTGACGGGGTCTGCGTTTGCCAATGCAATATAGCTCAACGCTGCGGTGAGTTGTTTTGCATACTGTAGTTTTGTAGGTTCGCCAAACTGCATGGAGTGGCTTGTGTCTATCAAAATAGAGATGGGTAATGCTGCAGTGGCTTGGGACATTTTGATAAACAACTTTTCTAAACGGGCATAAACGTTCCAATCCAGATGCCGGAGATCGTCTCCGTGTTGATAAAGACGGTAGTCGGCAAATTCAATGCCAGTGCCACGATTGCGGCTGCGCCGATCCCCCCGACATCTGCCGTGAAAGGGGGGGCGACACTGGATACGGAGTTGGTGAAGTTTTGTCCTAAATTCGGGAGTCAGCATGGGTGTCAACTACTTTAGGATTGATGAAACTGCTTAATCTTCCAGCGGACGCTACACACCTGTCGTGTAGCGGACACATCGGATCGGCTCAGACAATGGTGTGAAAAGCCCTACTATTCCTGATAGAACTTCCTGATTTATATGCATACTTCTAAAAGACTTCTCGACAATTGAATGGCTATGAATGACAATTAATTTGCAATAGTCAAGGTTTTATATTATACTATAGTTTGGACAATTTTAGAAATTTTTAGTGCGAAAAAACAGAAAAGCAGGTATCCTTTCATAAACAAATATATTTTTTGAAAGGAGAATAAAAAATGAACCTCCTTTTCTGCTTAGACGACATTCTATCAGATTTTCAGTATCTGTTCAACACACAAAACTATGCTCTTTTCCAAGCGTTTATTTTCGGATTTATCGCAGATGGAAATAGTGGCACGCTAACGGAACTTTATCAATCAGGTTTTTCACAGACGCGATACTGGTCTTTTCCAAAGTTTCTATCGCGTGGTAAATGGGATGCGGATAAAGTCGCAGGACACCTGACAAAAAAGGTTCAGCAAGCATTTCCTAACTGGGTTTATGTGTATGATGAGACCAAAGCCATAAAAACAGGTGAACGCCAGTGGGGGTTGCATTTTTTCCGCAACTTCAGTTATCAAAAGGGTCGCGTGAACCGATCCAAGTTCCATTATGGACACGAGTTTGGTGCCTTAGGTTTACTTTGCCAAACATCTACAGGTTGGCAGCTATTCCCCGTATGGGCGAGACTGATGGTGCCGCAGACGTGCCGTGATAAAAGCGATGCGGTGTTGAAACGCATCTGTTCCCAGATCGCTCCGGGTCTTATTATTTTTGATCGTGGGTTCTCAAGGCGAAAAGTGTTTACGCTGGTTCAAAGTTATGGACATCATATCTTGTGTCGTGCGAAGTCTAATGCCGTCTTCTATCGTTTACCGGAACAGCCGAAACATCGCCAGCGTGGCCGTCCGCGAAAATATGGAGACCGCTTGGATATTCGCAGGATGCGGTATACGCTTATGGATATAGAAGGCCAAAAGTATTCAATCGCCTCCAAAGTCGTGAGAACGAAGATGTGCGATGCTGATATTCGCCTCGTTGTTATCCGAAGTCGCCCGAAAACCTCGAAACCTTATCGGTATTTCTGTGTATGGACAACAGATTTGACGATTGGGATACCACAGATCGCTATATATTATCGCAAGAGATGGCACATAGAGACGGCTTTTCGGGATGCGAAGCAACACTTCGGTTTTGATGACTATCGCCTGAAATCCCGCAAAAGCATCAATCGGTTTGTGCAATTGAGTTTCGTTGCAGCAAGTCTGACGAAGTTGCTATTCACCCCACGGGATGGGACGGCGGAGGAGATAAGTGCTCAGGTAGTTTGTGATCAGTTGGGCATCCATTGGTATCATCCGAAGCGTCTCACACAAGGGTTGCGTGTAGTTTATCTCCGCTGGCAGCTCTACAGAGCGGTATTTTCTGCGATTTACTCTGAAAAAACAAACTCACAGAAAATACACACCGATTTTCACAAAGAGACAGCATTGCCTGCGGACAACGCAGCCTGAATGTCCCAAAATGTCCAAACTATAGTATATTATAATATAACATATAAACACATATTCTGAAATAAAATTTTTGATTTTCGGGGCGTAGCGCAGCCCGGCTAGCGCGTCTGCTTTGGGAGCAGAAGGTCGGAGGTTCGAATCCTCTCGCCCCGATTTCCACATGCGCCTATAGCTCAATCGGACAGAGCAACGGATTTCTAATCCGTAGGTTGCAGGTTCGACTCCTGCTAGGCGTGTATTGAATGTGGTGGATGTAGCTCAGGGGTAGAGCGCCTGACTGTGGATCAGGAGGCCGTGGGTTCAATCCCCATCATCCACCTTCTTAGATGCGTCCGTAGTTCAATGGATAGAGCAATAGCCTTCGGAGCTATAAGTTGGGGGTTCGAATCCCTCCGGACGCGGGTGCCGTTAGCTCAATTGGCAGAGCATCTGACTCTTAATCAGAGGGCTGAAGGTTCGATTCCTTCACGGCGCATCAGTCCTACCTAACGAACAGATGCACGTATAGGTAGGCTCTCTATAGGGATAGACTACTTTACGCTGAATATCAGATAAAGGGCGGGTGCTGGAATTTGGTAGACAGGATAGACTTAGGATCTATTGGGGTTATGCCTTGTGAGGGTTCAAGTCCCTCCTCGCCCACTTATATCATAACAATACGGCACGAGTAAAAAGTGATACTCCATATTATGTTTAGGTTGCGTTGTTTGCCGCAATACAAAATTGCAGTTTGAGGTAATAGAACTACATCAGGCATGCCTTATTGTAAGCTGATAAAAGGAGGCACCAACTTGATAGTTGATGTTGAAACGCTTAATAGCACACAAGTCAAATTAAAGATTGAGATCCCCGCAGAAGATGTAGACAAAAAATTACAAGAAACGTACCGGTCATTGGGAAGCTATATATCACTTCCGGGGTTCAGGAAAGGACGAGCCCCTATAACAATGATCAAATCACGTTTCTCTAAATACATTAATAGTGAAGCTGTAAAGGAGCTCGTTTTTCCCGCCTTTGAAGATGCCTTGATTGACGAAGAACTCATACCTCTTGACCAACCGACTTTTTGTCCGCCCTTAGAAGAGATGAAAGTCTTTGAGAATCAACCCTTTGTATTCTCTGCTACCGTTAATGTAAAACCTACTATTATACTTCCTGACTACGAAGAGATTGAAATTGACAAGACAGCAGTCAATGTGCCACGTGGAGATGTGGAAGCACATATTAAACGTCTACAAATACAATCGGCAACTTATGAACCGATTGAAGAAGAACGTTCCGTTGCAGCAACAGATTGTGTGCGTGTAGATTGGATATGCACTATAGATGGTAAAGAACTTGATAGCGAATCAATACAAGATATAGATATAGACTTAATGTCTGAAGAAATTCACCCAGATTTGGTTGTAGGTCTCATTGGTATGGAGACAGGTGATACGAAGATCATTGAGGTTAATTATGATACAGCACACCCAGTGCCTACACTTGCTGGGAAAAAAGTATTATACGATGTTTCGCTACATGCAATCACCGTGAAGCACCTACCCGCACTTGATGATGAGTTCGCAAAGGATCTCGGATATGAGACATATAATCAGATGCACGGTGTTATTTGGAATACAATGGTTGAAAATGAACGGGTATTACATGTTGAACGGCAAAAGGAAGCGGTACTTGAACAACTTATTGAAAAGACCAATATAACGATTCCTGATGAATTGGTTGACAAACATGTTCAGCAAACCCTTGAAAATTTACAGAAACAGTTAAAAGCACAACATCAGACACACGAAGAAGCAGGAATTAATATGGAGACCTATCCATCAGAATTGCGTGAGAACGTGATTAAACAGACTAAACAGAATTGGATATTGGCAGAAATCGCTGATATAGAAGATATATTTGTGACTGAAGATGAATTAGAGTTTGAGATTCGACGTGCTGCACAACAAGTAAATCAGGATACACGAAAATATGCCGATTCGCTTAAGACGAACAATAAAATCGAAGAATTGAGGATAGGACTACATCACGAAAAGATTTACGATTTTCTAATTGAGCAATCATCAGAAAAAAAGAGTATAATTATCACGGGTTAGTTCACTTTAACCTCATTACAGTCCATTAGATAAAACACTTGTAAGATAAGGTGTTGTGCCCTAAAATATCTTATGTTGAGTAAAATAGAATGAATCTTGTACCCTTTGTTGTTGAACAAACAAATCGAGGCGAAAGGTCTTATGACATATATTCTCGATTGCTTGAAGACCGAATTATTATGATCGGAACTCCCATAGAGGATGACACTGTTGCCAATCTGGTTACAGCGCAGATGCTTTTTCTTGAAGGAAAAGACCCGGATGCGGATATTATACTATATTTGAATACACCGGGAGGTTCGGTTTCAGCAGGTTTAGCCATATACGACACAATGCAATATATCAAGGCGGATGTTCAAACTTGGTGTTTAGGACGCGCCTATAGCATGGGAGCAGTCTTATTGGCTGCTGGTACCCCAGGAAAAAGATATGCCTTGCCACATGCAAAAGCACTGATTCATCAACCCATGGCTGGTGGAATTGGCGGGCAAGCAGCTGACATCAGTATCCACGCTAATGAAATATTGCGTGAACGAGAACGACTTTACACGCTTCTAGCACAACATACTGGACAAAGTATAAAAAAAATAGAGACAGATGCTGACAGAGATTTTTATATGACTGCACCAGAGGCACTGGAATACGGTATTGTTGATACTGTTGTAACACACCGTCAGTAAAAATAAAGGATAGTATATTTTACACTTCAAATAAGGAAGAACATGCCAACTTTTTAACTTTTTAATAAAGATTATAGGGAAAGAAGTCGGAGGATAGAATGTCAGAATCAATTGATAACAGAATGTTTTGCTCATTCTGTAATAGAGAACGCAGCCAAGTATCTGAACTCCTTCAGGGAGCAGAAGCAATGATATGTGATGTATGCGTCAATGAATGTAATAGGATACTCGCAAAGGGGAATCCCGCTGTAGATTTACCTGAACAACCTTCTGACGTTGATGAATCAGAAGAGGAAGACATTGAACCTCCTGTTCTACTTCTTGAACCATCAAAGATCAAGGCAAAGCTAGACGAATATGTTATTGGGCAAGAACATGCTAAAAAAATCCTTTCAGTTGCTGTTTACACACACTATAAACGCCTGCAGCATGATAAGACAAATGACGTGGAATTGGATAAAAGTAATATCTTACTAATCGGACCAACTGGTACCGGTAAAACACTACTTGCACAAACTCTTGCGAAAGTATTGAATGTTCCTCTCGCTATTGCAGATGCAACAACCGTTACGGAAGCCGGCTATGTCGGTGAAGATGTAGAAAACATAATTTTGAAACTCATTCAAGCAGCGGATGGAAACATTAAGCGTGCCCAAACTGGTATTATTTATATAGATGAAATTGACAAAATAACACGCAAATCCGAAAACCCATCAATAACTCGCGATGTTTCCGGTGAAGGAGTGCAGCAAGCACTTCTTAAGATATTAGAAGGCACCGTTGCCAGTGTTCCGCCACGTGGCGGAAGAAAACACCCCCATCAAGAAATGTTAGAAGTCGACACCAAAAATGTTCTTTTCATATGTGGTGGTACTTTTATTGGCTTAGAGAACCTTATCAAAAATCGTCTTGGAAAACAGAGTATCGGTTTTGGATCGACTATCCAATCTAAACAACAACAGAAAATTCACGAAATACTTGAGCATACCACTGCTAAGGATCTGATAAAATATGGGTTCATTCCCGAACTTATCGGTAGACTCCCTGTTGTTGCCATTCTCCAAGAGCTGGATGAATCTGCCCTTATTAGGATTCTTACCGAACCGAAAAACGCAATTGTTAAACAATATCAGCAACTTTTAGCCTATGAAGGTGTGCAGTTTGATGTAACCGATGATGCGCTCTCAGCGATTGCCCATCAGGTGATTGAACGCGAAACGGGCGCACGTGGACTACGCGCAGTTATGGAAAAAATCATGCTGGAAACCATGTATCGGATACCCTCACTTTCCAAAGTCCAAACATGTCAGATTACCAAAGATAGTGTTTTCGGTAAATGCCCCCCTGAATTAGTTGAAACTTCGTCCGAAGAACTCAAAACCGCATAAAGGAGCAAACTATGAGTCAAGAGCCTACCAGACATGAAAGCGATTCAGCTGTCCTATTACCTGTTATTGCCTTACCACCCCATTTTGATACTTTTTTCCCAAAAACTAAAGCTTTCCTTGATAATAGGTTAGTAGAGTGGACCCCCTTGACTATCCAGCGAAAAATGGGAGTTCTCGCCGCGCAAGCGGCACTCAAATCAAATCGGAAGGTCTTGCTCCTACATCAAAAAACTGAACTTGAGAAAGATGCAGAACCGAAACCCGACGACCTGCATACCGTCGGAATCGTAGCAAATATTATACAAGACCATGACCCAGGAAATGGAACGATTCGCATAGCAATCGAGACAACCGCACGCGCAATCGTCGCACAATGCACGCAAACTGAAGGTTACCTAACAGCAGCTGTCAAAATCGCCTCCGAACTCACAGGAGTAGCAAACGTTTCTAAAAACCAAATTGATGAGGCGAAAAAGGTTTTTCGGGGTTATATTAAACCGCTATCCAAACGTGTCATACCTGACATAGAAAAGCACATACGCGATATTGAAGAACCTGGAATTCTTGCAGATAATATCATAAGGTATATTTCACAGTATTCAGAAGATTTTCCGTCGCCTGATAAACGCCAGGAAATCCTTGAAGAACTGAATCCTATCAAACGCCTCAACTATGTTGTTGCACTGCTTGAAGCAGCACTTGATCTCTTTGACTTAGAAGAAGAAATTGAAAATGAGGTAAGTGCATCTGTCAAGAAGACGCATCATGAATTCTATCTTCAAGAAAAGATAAAAGCACTCCAACGGAAACTTGGTCGTGACGAGGAAATTGATGAAATTGATGATCTACATGAGCAGATCAAAAATGCTGGAATGACTGAAGAAGCAGAAACGAAAGCACGCAAGGAACTCAACAGACTTGCACAAATACCACCTACGTCCGCAGAGTCTGGCGTGATCCGTAACTATGTCGATTGGCTTCTTGCAGTGCCGTGGAAAGAACGGACCGAAAATACTATTGAACTCGATAATGCAGAAAAGATTCTTAACGAAGATCATTATGGATTGGATAAACCCAAAACGAATGTCTTGGAATACCTTGCCGTTTTAAAATTGGTTGAGAAGCTAAAAGGCCCTATTCTTTGCTTAGTCGGACCGCCAGGCGTAGGAAAAACATCGCTAGGTAAATCCATCGCCCGTGCGACTGGTAGAAAATTTGTTCGAATGTCCCTCGGTGGTGTACGTGATGAAGCAGAAATACGTGGACACAGACGAACATATATTGGGGCTATTCCTGGACGCATCATACAAGGGCTGCGTGATGTCAAGACAAAAAACCCACTCTTTCTGCTCGATGAGATCGATAAGTTAAGCTCCGATTGGCGTGGTGACCCCGCATCAGCACTCCTCGAAGTGCTTGATCCTGAACAGAATGAAACCTTCAGAGATCACTATCTAGATGTTGAGTTTGATCTATCGGATGTAATGTTTGTAACAACAGCGAATACACGCATCACAATCCCACCAGCTCTTGAAGACAGAATGGAAGTTATTGAACTACCAGGCTATACCGATTTTGAGAAACACAAAATCGCAACCTTCCACCCAAACGGACTTATTCCCAAACAGTTGAATAGTCATGGACTGAAAGAAAACAACATAACATTTGAGGATTCTGCCATATTTGATATAATTCACAAATATACGCGTGAAGCAGGCGTGCGAAGTCTCGAACGTAGTATCACCAGCGTCTGTAGAAAAATCGCGAAGCAGATCGTAACAAACAACACACCTGATCTGAAAGTTAAAGTCAATACGCTGAATATAAGCGACTACCTGGGACCGCCAAAGTGGATACGGACGAAAGCACAAGAACAAGATGAAGTCGGTGTCTCAACAGGAATGGTCTGGACACAAGTGGCCGGCGACATTGTCTCTGTTGAAGCAACAGTTATGCCAGGAGAAGGCAAGTTGGATATGACAGGCCAACTTCAAGAAGTGATGCGAGAATCCGTGCAAACTGCTGTGGCATATCTCCGATCACGCGCTGAATATTTTGAAATAACCCAAGACACCTTTGAGAAAAACGATATCCATATCCATATTCCTGAAGGAGCAGTGCCGAAAGATGGCCCCTCAGCAGGTATCACGGTTGCTACAGCGATTCTCAGCGCGATCACCGGGAAAAAAGTTCGCAAAGATGTCGCCATGACAGGAGAAATCACCCTTCGCGGACACGTCCTACCTATCGGCGGACTCAAAGAAAAAGCACTCGCAGCTTATCGTAATGGGATCGTCGACATCATCATGCCAGAAGATAATGAAAAAGACCTTGCGGACATTCCTGACGAAATACGGAAAAACATCAGATGGCATCAGGTTAACGATGTTACCCAGGTACTCGAATTAGCATTGAAAAAAGAAACCGATGAACTTCCTGATGCTGAACAAGAAGGAATAGCACCTACTGTAGACGAAGCAACGCTACAGAACCCAGACGCAATAAGGCAAACTTGAAACTGATGATCTATTGTTAATGTGAGTTCGGTGTCCGAAATCGGTAACACTTGCAATCATTTAAAATCGGTTGATACTGAAATGCGAGTAGACAAATTTTTACAACTTTCAAGGCTTGTTAAAAGACGCACCGCTGCAAATGCATTGTGTAGTCACGGTAATGTTCTGCTCAACAACCAGCCAGCAAAAGCAGGCAAAACTGTTAATGTTGGGGACCGGATCACTATCATCTCTAACCGTGTGACTATTGAAAATGCACAGGCATCCACTTATGAGATTCTTGAAATACCTACAGGTCATGTGTCCAAAGCCAGTGCTACCACACTCTATCGCCTCATTTCACAGTAGCAAACACAACATGTTTGCGGTAACACTATGCAACCCTCTAAAAGACCACGCATTGGGATAACCATGGGAGATGCTGCCGGCATCGGTCCTGAAATTATCGTTAAAACCCTTTCTCACAAAAACACCTACCAGATATGTCAACCGATTGTCATCGGAAGTGCCGCCATCATGCAGAACGCCCTAAAACAGATAACGCCCCAGGACACGGATCTTCAGATTTCGCGTATCCAGACCCTCAAACACAGGACAACATCACACGGTAGGATCGATGTATTGGAAGTAAGTCAGTTAAAATCGCAAGACATCGCGTTGGGAACCATCGATGCCCGGTGTGGCGTTGCAGCGATACAAGCAATTGAAGCTGCCGTGAAACTCACAATGGACGGTTCGCTTGACGCTATCACCACTGCACCCATTTGCAAAGCTGCAATACAACGCGCAGGATCCCCATTCCCCGGCCACACTGAAATGCTGGCAAACCTTACACACTCCGAAAAATCTGTGATGATGCTCAAAACATGGAACGTTCCCAACCAATTTACGTCTGAATTCAACATTGATACAAAAAAAAAGAAGAAAAACAGCACTATATCTACTAACACAGTAGAAAATCTTACGGTTACTTTCGTGACAAATCACATTCCAATTTCTGAAGTCCCGAAACAGTTATCTGTCCAAAGAATTAGAGATGTCATTCATATCACACATGATGCTTTGATCCAATTCGGTATTGCCACGCCCCGATTAGCGGTTGCAGGTTTGAATCCACATGCAGGGGAAGGAGGCATGTTCGGCAAAGAAGAGCAGACATATCTCATACCTGCAATTAATCAAACACGCACCACAGGATTACACGTAGAGGGTCCCCTGCCAGCAGGGACACTCTTCAAAAAAGCGTTAGCGGGCGAATGGGATGCTGTCATCGCAATGTATCACGATCAGGGCACTATACCCATTAAGTTGATAGGATTCGGACAGATCGTGAATATAACATTAGGTTTGCCGATTATCCGCACAAGCGTCGACCATGGTACAGCGTTTGACATCGCTGGACAAGGCGTAGCCAGTGAAAAAAGTCTTATCGCTGCATTAGCAGCAGCAGCACAATTCGCGAGAAATAAACGGCGTTTGACATAAAAAGTAGCACACACAACGGACACCGTTAAAAAACTGTGGCCCCTGTTAAAAAATGAAAATACGCATACTATTCATCTGCTTATCCATCATTGCGGTCTGTACCCCACTCGATGCTGAAGTGTATCCGTTACAGGGAAGCCCCCATGCCCAGAATGCCCCAAATAATCTGTTAGAAGTCCTACAAACAGAACCCCATTACCTTATCCTCAGGTTCCGGCTTCCGCAACCTAAAATATTGCACGTTCAACGGGAAGGAAAAACCTTCACACACATACAATTCGATGGAGCAAACGCAACGACTGCAATAGGCAAACCCAAACTTCCCACGTATGCAGTGCAAGTCGGGATGCCACCAGCAAGCAGTGTATCCACAACAGTCATCAATAAACAGAGCACTTTCAAAAAATTAGAATACCCGTTGGGGACACATCATGCACTGGGTCCCTATTTCACAGACACAGCCGCAGCAGATGTTGGAACATCGGATTCAGATAAAACAACGCGTATGTCCACATCTACGCTCTATCCTGCAGACAGGGTACAGGTTATCCCTATTGGATTTGTGCGCTCCCAACGGATAGGTGTCCTACGCATTCAACCAATACAATATAACAGCACAACACAACAGATAAAGATTACCACAACCCTCACTTTCCGTATAGATTTCTACGGTGCCCCCAAAGCCGTCCGAACCCCCAAAACATCCATCTTACAGAGCCCTGCTTACGCAGCACTATTCCGATCCACGTTGATTAATAACACACAAGCTGCTGTCTGGCGACAAGATTTAGGTCATAAGCCTGCTAGGAGAACGCAAGCCGCACCTACCATCCCTACCCCAACACGCAGAAGATTCAAAATCGATATCACACACAACAATATGTACCGTATCACCTACAACAACCTTAAATCTGCGGGGGTTATACCAGAAAACATAGATTATGACACGATTGCAATAGAAACAAGTGGTACCGGACAAGGATATTACATCTTTGATAACAATCAAGATGACATATTTGATCCGGAAGATATGATCGTGTTCTATGCACGCAGGTTGGTTAATAAATTTACAGAAAGAAATGTCTACATACTCAGTTTTTCCGAAAAAGGCAGTGCAGGGGCACGAAAAACAGACAACACATTTCGCATCAACACACGGTCGGTAACCCCCGTCACCCTCGACATTATACCGCCAGTTGCCTTTAAAACACGATCACGGTTCGAGAAAAACGTCCATCATGATCCGCTCGATGGAAATGATCTCAATGTAAAATCTGATTTAGTAGATCACTACTTCTGGACAGGACTTCGGGGGGACGGGTCCGACATACGGACAAAAAAGTTTCCAGTTACGCTTCCCCAAGCAGTCCCACGTGAAAATAAAAACTTCAACCGACCTGCAACACTGCGTGTGAGATTACAAGGGGCTTGGCGAAAAAACGCAGCGACACATAAAGCACTTATCGCTTTCAACAATGAAACACTTGGTCAGATAACCGAATGGAAACGACAGCAAGCCCCCATTGTTACACGAGATTTTCTGCAGACAAAAATTGATCCAACGACAACAAATGAATTGCGCATAGAAGCACACGATACAAACAACACGCCACATGGAGAATATGATTTTTATCTGGATTGGTACGAATTTGACTATTGGCATACTTTTCGGGCAGATGCAAACCGACTCGAATTTAACTCAGATACCGAACCAGAAGTCGAAGGAAAAACACACTATAAAATCCATAATTTCACATCCGAAGCAATTGATGTGTATGCAATGAACCGAAGCAGCGGGCTCACCGAAAAACTGGTTGATGGATGGGTAACACCGGCAAACAACGCGTACCAGATACTGTTTGAAGATGAGGTGACACAGTTCACCAATTATTTTGCAGTGGCGCACAACGCTTATAAAAGTATCGGAACCCTCACTGAAATCCCACACAGCACATTACGTAGTCCAGCGAACCAAGCAGATTACATTGTCATCACCCATAAGACTTATGTGGATAGCATAAAACCGCTAGTTGATTTCAGGCGTTCCCAAGGATTAACAGTCAAAGTTGTGGAAGTAGACGAAATCTATAACGAATTCGGTTTCGGACTTTTCAATCCGTTCGCCATCCAACATTTCTTGCGTTATGCATATCACACGTGGCACGCCCCTGCGCCGACGTATGTGCTACTTGTCGGTGATGCACACTATGACTATAAAGCCGTCATCGTTGAACGTTATAACGGGGACTATAACCTCTATCCAAACTTCGTCCCGACATATCACGGCTGGGCCCCTGAAAGCGGTGAAACTGCGATGGATCAAAGATTCGTCAACATCAGCGGGGAAGATGCCCTACCAGATATGTTTATTGGGCGGCTATCCGTTCAAGCTGAGGCGGACCTCAGGGGCATGGTAAAAAAAATAATAGACTACGAACAACACCCTAAAATCGGCCCGTGGCAAGGCACTATCCTCCAAGTTGCAGATGACAATTTGGATAATCCTGCTGATGACATCTTCGAGAAAACGCGGAACAGGCTGATACAGGACATAATACCTATAGGTTACAATACAATCCCCATCTATCTGCGATTGGTAGAAAGTATTAATAAAACTGAAAAAGCGCGTGCGCTTATTAAAAAAGGATTTGAAGATGGCGCGCTCATTGTCGAATATGCTGGACACGGGGGAATTAGCACGTGGGCAGATGAAGGCATTTTTCGACTTCAGGATGCGGTCGCGCTCCGCAATAAGTATCTACCCTTTATTATCACAACGACCTGTCTCAACGGTCAATTCGATAAACCGCAAGAATTTGGTAGACACTGTCTCAGCGAGGAATTTTTGCTTGGAAAATACGGGGCAATCGCTTCACTCTCCGCCTCCCGGCTCACGTATGCACAAGCAAACGCAGAATTCGACGATGATCTATTCCTCGCTATGTTCGAGCATGAACCCTTCGAACCGAAACAGGGTATAACGGAGATCGCAGCGATCCCACCCACCCTTGGTAAAATTGTCAACGATGCCAAAATTAGATTCATCACCCGCATCGGCAACAGTCGGTGGACACCCGGCACCGAACAATACATACTCTTTGGGGATCCAGCAACACAATTGGCACTGCCTACGCTGAGTATGCGCACAAAACTGGAAGCATTTGCCCTGAATGCTGATAAACAGATCGTCCTCCGTAACAGTGAAACTGGCAGCTACGACACAAAAAACAGGTGGTGGAAAGCAGACACGTTCAACACAGAAAACTTCTTCGCTACCGCAGTATTCCAAAATCATTTTGACAGCATAACCGGCAACGAGTCACCGCGAAGCACACAAAGCAAGGTGTGGCAAGGTGAATATCCAACGATTCGGCTGGATATCCCATCGACAGCCCTTCCCGGTAGAGGTGTCGTTCGGTTATTCGCTCATGATGGCAAACGGGCTGCTATCGGCGGTGCTGAGTTCTGGGTAGATACGCCTATTATCGGAAACGTTCAGGATCAATTGGATGCCATAAACACACATACACTCAATATCCAGGTACTTATCTATGACGATCAGGGGGGGGCGCGAGGCATTCGTTCTATCGACGTACTATGGCATGATACAGTCAAATATGAAGACACACAGGTATCTATGGTTAAAATCTCACCGCCTCAGGGTGCCCCTGAATTACTTCCTGGTGGACAGTGGTATGAAATTCAAACGCCTATTCCATTACCACGGGGCGGTTACAAGATACAGTATCGCATCATCGTTACAGATACTGAAAACATAAAAGTCTACTATCCATCAGCAACGAAACGCGTTCCTGTTGATGTTCCGGAAGGCCCTAACATCGCCATCAGTACAGATGGGGCACATACAGTACCGATTCGTTATACTTTCGATGAAAAAACAGAAAGATATGTCCTCACAGCAGAGCTCATCAACAATGGGGGGCGCACAGTCAAAGACGATCTTACGGTGATTTTTACCGAGGGGAACCCTGACACATCCAATGTGCTCATTGTTGCCGAAGATGCGGAGATATTAGGCACCGTGACGATTGAACCGGACGCATGGCAGGATGGCGATACTGTCCTACAGCGTACCACTGTGAAATTACAGTTAGACAAAAGTCTTGAAACCGGTGTGCACGATATATATGTGCTGGTCGATCCAGAAGTCAACACCGAAGATGACATCACAGGGAATATTGCTGAGCCTAACGAACATGACAATAAACTTCACATCACTTTTGTTGTCAATGAATTCTACTATGAACCTGCGAAACCGCTAACGGTGTCTAGTTTAGATAACGTCTTTGACATCTATTTTCCCGAAGATTCTGCAGCGGTAGAAGGGACTCGAGTACCTCTCACAGTATCCTCAAGTGCCCCCTACAGATTGACCCAACCTTCCCTCAGTTTTGCCACAATTCCGCGTGTCGCTGCACTACGTAGGGGTCTCCTTCGGACAGGTGATGAGTACGCGCAACAATACGCAGTCTCTTTTCGCACAGCAGCTGTCACCCTGAAAAAACCGGTGACACTTAAACTCAGATTCGACGATACCAGCCTCACAGATATCGTCAGACAGAACACACCGTGGAGAGAAGGGAGCGAGGACTTCAGAGCGGCTATTATTGAAGAATCGGAGAAGCTTGCAATTTACCAGTGGCATCCAACATACCATAAATGGCAACGGTTACCTTCACAAGTCAGTTATATCACTGAAAATAGGACGCCAGACCCTGCTAATGCGGGGCATCTCTTTAAACTTGAAAACTACATCACCCCTATTCAAACAGAAAACGCGAACAGGCAAACACTTTCCATTGAAGACATAAAAATTGACCCATTGCAGACCCCTGCGGGTACCTGGGTCATCTTGTTTTTAGATCCAACCCAATATGACGTATATCTCAAAAAGAAACATCATGTGCTTTATGAGAAATTTGCGAAGCGGGGAGAGCTTGACCATCCTTTTCGTGAAGAAAATATTGGTATTGAATTCACTATCCCCAAAAAATGGGATCCCCCAGCAGAACTTGATAATGGCACCGCGTCTGTTCCTTATGAATTTGGAGACATTCTTGTTTTCGAAACCGATTATGCAGATCAGTTGGCAGTACTGAAAAACGTCAGAAATCAGAATGTCGGCAACGGTACAGCAACAATCCGAGCCCGTATTGACCCGAGGCACGGGTTTGCTATTGGGGATTGGTTCCTCTTTTTCACATCCGAACAATATTACGAACTTCGTGATACAACGGGAACACAGGTTTATTTACCAAATGATATTCCCGTTGTTGGAAAAGTTAATGAAACCCTATACCTCAGTCATCTCGGTTTAGAGATACTCGTCTCTCCGAGTGCTGTAGCATTCCAATTTGGTGACAAGATCAAATTTAGCACTGCGCATATTGCGACGATTACAGCAGAAACAACGGAGTTGACCCCTGTCACACTGCTTCGGAGTGATGACGATGAACCGCCGCAATTTCACCTATGGGTAGACGGCGTTCAGCCGCAGGCTGGCAGTGTCATTGCACCACGTCCACATATCTCTATCCTCCTCGAAGATGCCGACGGTATTAACGTGGATACGCTGATGATGCGGCGGGGCGACAATGACAACCCCTTAAGACCTATTTCTGATTACGTACGCCGCAATCCAAAAGATGTGAACACTGTGCCAATTGACTACAAACCTATCCTATTTCCAGGGGAGTACGTCTTTGAAATTGAAGCGAGCGATTTCAATGCAAACGCGATCGGTGGCAAAGGGCGTATATTCAAAACTCGATTCACTGTCGTTGATATGCCTGACATTACACCACCTGTCATCGAAATACTCGTCAATAATAAACCACTCGCAGCAACGGATGCTGCAGCAACAGTTATGGACACAAACCTGATTACTGAGCAACCGCACTGTGAAATTCGTGTTACAGATGAAACAGCACTTGACGATTCTCTCCTCAACATCACATTTCAGTCAATCGTCACAGCGGGGACATCTCCTGAAACAACACGTCGATACCCGGAATTTGACAAGGCTACATGGCATTTTGACGTGGATGCCCCTGAAACCGCAAACTTCAGTTTCGCACCTAATTTGGAAAACGGCACCTATCGCCTTCAGATCACGGCAACGGATACCAGTGAAAACACCACTGATTTTGAAACAGTTTTTACGGTGGCGGAGGCAGTCACGCTGCGTGATGTCTTCAACATCCCCAACCCCACAGCAAACGGCACAACGCATTTCACTTATCAGCTGGGACAATCCTCTGATAAATCTGATAAAGTGGCAGTGATCATCAAAATATACACCGTTCACGGTAGACTCATTCGAACGATTGCCGAAGCCAGTGCAGCACGGGGTGCCAATGAAACGTATTGGGATGGCAGAGATGAAACAGGCGTGCGGTGTGCAAACGGTGTTTATCTGTATCGCGTCATCGCTCGGACAGATCAGGGGTCTGTGGAAAAGATCGGAAAACTTGCTATCTTGCGTTGATACGCTACGCTGCGTCGCTGCATGTCCCTGCCTCACATCGGTGGACTTTGGGCGGATCACGCCTACACACTACTCTATACTTATCCGTTCGCCATATTCATGCAGTACCCGCACTTAAACCTGTTTCAAATATTCAATACTTAACGTTACATCTTGATGTTAAATGTTCAGGGGGTATGCTGAGTTTTTTATGCAATTAATACATACCTACCCTATTGTGGGAATCATAAAAATATTTTGTAATATCTGTTTCCTGTCAGAATAAGCTGCACAACACACTTCAGAAATTTTATGAAAATAAAGTTAAAAAGATCCTATTTTCACTTGCAGAATTTTCACGATTTTGATACAATTTTTGACATAACTATAGTAAAGTTCATAATTATTTATACACTTTTGTACCTGTCTTATCTCCCCCCGCTTGCGGGGGATAAAGGGGTGCCTTAATTGGACATTCGTGCAGTGCGTAGCGAATCCCGACTATTATTGAGTTATATCGCAATTCGAAGATTGCTCCTGCGAATGCAATGTCTATTTATTTTCATATTTAACCATAAATCATGGAGGGCAAATTATGGAGGATAAAAATAGCAATGAAATTGACGAAGCAATAACAGATCAAACAGAAAGCGATGGAACAGGTTTAACCTTTGCTCGCCACTTCACGAAATCGGCGGTTCACCCGTTCGATGAGATTGAGTGGGAATACCGTGACTCCGCCATATACAATGAGAAAGGCGATGTCATCTTTAAACAAGACCGAGTTGAGGTGCCTGTTTTTTGGACCCAACTCGCTACGGATATTGCCGCCTCAAAATATTTCAGAAAGGCTGGGATCCCTGAGATTGAATCAGAGACCAGTGTTCGTCAATTAGTCACACGTGTCGCTCGCACGCTTCGCAGTGCTGGTGAGGAAATCGGCGGTTATTTTGCCACATCTGATGATGCAGACACGTTTGAAATGGAGTTGACACACATACTTGTCGCACAACGCGGTGCTTTTAACTCTCCCGTATGGTTTAACTGTGGTTTATTTCATGAATATGGTATCAAAGGTGGTGGCGGAAATTATTTCTGGGACAGAGATGCACAGAAAGTTAGCATTTCTGCAAACGCATATCAATACCCTCAAAACTCGGCATGTTTTATCCAAAGTGTAGAAGATTCATTAGACTCAATGCTTGACCTACAGAAAGCTGAAGTTCGACTCTTCAAATATGGTAGTGGGACAGGATCCAATTTTAGTAAAGTTCGCGCGAAGGGTGAACATCTATCCAGCGGTGGAGAAAGTTCCGGCGTGCTATCCTTTCTTGAAGGCTTTGATCGATGGGCTGGTAGCATTAAATCTGGAGGAACAACACGCCGCGCAGCAAAGATGGTCATTTTAGATATGGACCATCCAGAAATCGTCGATTACATCGACTGGAAGATGAAGGAAGAAGAGAAGGCAAAGGCACTTATCGCAGCTGGCTATCCTGCTGACTTCAACGGTGAAGCTTACGGTACAGTCAGTGGACAGAACAGTAATAATTCGGTTCGTATTCCAGATGTCTTCATGAATACATACCTGCAGGATAAAAAATGGCAAACAACTTATAGAACATCAGGTGAAGTTGCTGCAGAATATGATGCCAAAATGCTCGTTGATAAAATCGCTGAGGCAGCTTGGGCATGTGCTGATCCGGGTGTCCAATTTGACGATACAATACAGAAATGGCACACA
This sequence comes from Candidatus Poribacteria bacterium, assembly GCA_965200395.1. Lineage (GTDB taxonomy): Bacteria > Poribacteria > WGA-4E > WGA-4E > WGA-3G > MSPOR6. The sequence continues at coordinate 77,179 of CBDAUH010000001.1, forward strand.
TGTAAACAGACAGATCGAATCAACGCAAGCAATCCTTGCAGTGAATATCTCTTCTTAGATGACTCCGCATGCAACCTTGCAAGCATAAATCTCGTCAAATTTCTAAATGACGATGACTCCTTTGACATTGATGGTTTCAGGGCAGCAGTGCGTGTCTTTATCACTGCGATGGAAATTATCGTTAGCTTATCTTCCTATCCGACACCAAAAATCGCAAGAAGATCCCATGAATACCGCCCGCTCGGACTTGGATATGCCAACTTAGGTGCGCTCTTGATGCGTTTGGGTATCCCTTATGATAGTGCTGAAGCATGTAGTTATGCTGGTGCTATCACTGCAATACTGAGTGGACATGGGTACGCAACAAGTGCAGAAATTGCTAAAAGTATAGGTACTTTTGCTGGATATCCGAAAAATCGTGATTCAATGTTAGATGTTATCAATATGCATCGCGATGCTGCGTATAAAATTGATGCAACAACTTGCCGCCCCGATCTCTTGGAAGCAGCACGAGAAGATTGGAATCTCTGCCAGCAAAATGGAGAGATGTGGGGGTATCGCAATTCACAGATCAGTGTTATTGCACCAACGGGAACTATTGCGCTCCTTATGGATTGTGACACAACTGGTATAGAACCTGAATTTGCTCTCGTCAAATTCAAAAAGTTGGCTGGTGGTGGTTACATTAAAATTGTCAACCAAAGCGTGCGTGATGCTTTGAAAAAACTTGGGTACATTCCGCAACACATTGAGGCGATTGTTACACATATCGTTGGAACAGGAACGTTGGAAGGTACACCTTATATAAATCCTGAGGCACTCAAATACAAAGGTTTCACAGAAGAGGATATTGCCCGTGTTGAGGAGATGCTACCGAGTGCATTTGACCTTAATCTTGCTTTCGCACCAGGGTTCCTTGGTGAAGAATGCCTTGAAAGGTTAGGAATCTCCGCTGAAAAAGCAGCCGCCCCAGAATTTAACCTCCTTACCTATCTTGGTTTCAACCCAAGCGAAATTGCAGGGGCAGAGGAGATCATCTGTGGAACAGGAACTGTTGAAGGTGCACCACATCTATCATCTAAGCATTATCCTATTTTTGATTGTGCAGTTCAATCCGGTAAGCACGGCACACGCTTCATTCATCACATGGGACCTTTGAAATTGATGGCAGCGGTGCAGCCATTTATCTCAGGTGCGATCTCAAAAACAGTTAACGTCCCGCGTGAAGCTACTGTTAACGATATTAAGGAACTCTATGTAGAAGCATGGCGACTCGGTGTGAAATGCCTCGCTATCTATCGGGATGGAAGCAAAGGCAGCCAACCGCTCTCAACCAGCACTCAGCAAGACATACAAGAGGAAGCAAATGAACGGCCTATCCGGAGACGCCTACCAGATAAACGAAGCTCTATTACACATAAATTTAGCGTCGGTGGTCATGAAGGCTACATGCACGTCGGCTTTTTTGAAGATGAAACTCCTGGTGAGGTTTTCCTTACTATGAGTAAGCAAGGGTCCACTATCTCTGGACTTATGGACTCTATTGCAATCCTCATATCTGTTGCATTGCAGTACGGTGTGCCATTAGAGTTGTTAGTAGATAAGTTCAGCCACGTGCGGTTTGATCCATCAGGGTTTACGCAAGACCCTGACATTCCCATGGCGAGATCAATTGTTGATTATGTTTTCCGCTGGCTCGGTAAAGAGTTGCTCCCACAAGAGATACAACAAGAAACGGCAGATATTCTTGAGTTAGACGCACAAATGGCACTCCCTGAAGATACTCAGACACACGCACACGGAAATAATGGTGAATCAAATCCATGGGCAGACCGTGAGAAACTGATCTCGCTCCGACACGGGGACGCGCCGCCTTGTCATGAATGCGGTACAATTATGATCCGAAGCGGTATCTGCTATAGATGCACCAATTGTGGTGCAACAAGTGGATGTTCATAGACCCGCCACTATGCTATATTATAGGACTTACGCAACTCAGAACAGAGTATGCATAAGTCCTTTTGCTACTTAGACATAGATTTGAGTATCCATACAGCACAATATCAGAGGCAAATCACTTTTCATGATAACCATGAGTATCCGATCCAGTACCCAAAGATCCACAAACGCAAAGGCATATTATAACAGTTTGTAATGCGAAAAAACTTTACACCCAAATCTGAAATTCATATTGCCAATTGCCCATAAAATACGTTATCCTTAAAAGGTGCTTGAGTTGAGTAGATGGTCGCGTTCCAATACGGAATGAGGAAAGTCCGGACTCCGCAGGGTAGGATGCTGGGTAATCCCCAGGAGCGGTAACGCTATGGAAAGTGCAACAGAAAGCAGACTACAACGTTCAATACGGTGTACAGGTGAAACGGTGCGGTAAAAGCGCACCAGTCCATAAGGTGACTTATGGAGCTGGGTAAACCCCATCTGGAGCAAGGTAAAATGGGGGCGTTTAAAAGTGTGCCCGCATTGTCCCCGGGTAACCGCTTGAGGTCAATGGAAACATTGATCCCAGATGAATGATCATCACATACAGAATCCGGCTTATTCTCAACTTAAGCATTTCTAAAGAAAACTATAATGAAAAAACGAAAATTACCAGGCTATTAATAGGAATATTAATCACAGTAAAATTGGTTTATGGTAGCACACTTATATTTTCAGCGTCTGCATTTGAATACCATTGGGAATCTAATGAAACCCCTGAAGGTATTGAGAGTTATACACCGGTCAACCCAATTCACATAGAATTGCTGGGAGATTTAAAACAAATATCGCATCATAGTGCGTCGCTAATTTTAAAGGATAGATACAATGTATATTTGGATGACGATATAAAACCTGCTCATGCAGCTGCGTTGCTGAATACATTCAGTGCTGTGACAAACAGATATGATATAGTTTCATACTGGTCGATTGTTGACCGTCATATACATAATGACATCAACATTAAAATACAAGGGGATATAAAGGAGGTAGAGGTATCATTATTAGCATTTCAATATGCGAATCCGTTATTAGCAAAAGTTGATGGTGTTCAAGGAAGAGTCTTCTCAAAACGCCTTCATCGTGTGGTACTTAGATTCATAAGTGATAATGGTATTAATATAGGACGCATTAACCGTATATTAAACGAACGATATGAATTAAGTATGCAGGTTCATGATTACGTGGAACTCACAAGGCACACTACCGGGGAACATAGTGGAAGATTTGAACCGTTCAAGCCAGAAGAATTAATTTATTTAATTTCAATATTAGAAGAATTTCCTGAAGGCATGCGTAAAACAGAAGGTCTGAAATACATCATTCGTAGAAAAGATGGAACATTTCACCCATTATATCCTGATGCTCCAGCAGTTGCGTGGCCTCATGCTGGGTATATTGAGTTCATGGAGGGAGCTTTTAAAGGTGGCAATATTCACTATATCTATAGACTGATTGCCCATGAAAAGTCCCATTTCCTATGGGCATATACATTTGACGATCAACTCAAACAAGATTGGATTGCATTAGGCGAGTGGAAGCAGGATAAGAATGGAAATTGGTATACTGAACAAGATACCCAGTTTGTTTCTGCTTATGCTCACCATCATAATCCTGATGAGGATATGGCAGAGAGCATTAGTTATTATATTATTAACCCTGATAAGCTTAGAACGCACGCGCCTGCTAAATATGAGTTCATACAGCAACGTGTAATGCATGGAAACCGATATATCTCGGTTATCCGGGAAGACCTTACCTTTGAAGTGTATAACTTGTGGCCTGACTATGTTTATGCCAATAGAATTAAATCTATAGACATAGCGGTTGAAGGGGAACCTAAAGAGGATAAACACGTACATATAGAAATTGAGCTGCATAAAATTCCCAATGCTAACAATATGGATGCTGCATCAACAGCTAGTGGTCTACTAACAGCTGAAGATGGATTGCCGAGATATATGCGTTTTCATCCTATAGACAATAATGGCAATAGAGTGAAATCCGGGTATAGACTCGTGACTGATTTTGTATTTTCAAAACATGTAACACATGGATATTGGGCTTCACATAGTCTCAGTATATATGATTCAGCATCTAATGCAAGGCCTATTTCTCCTATTCATTTTGGTTGGAAACTGTATATAGATAACCCACTTGCCGATAATGAGCCTCCAGTGTATATACCAAATACAGTAGAAATGGATGTATCTAAGGTTGTTAATGATAAAGATGAACCTTATAACCTATTACATGTTAAATGGAAAGCGTATGACAATTATGATATTCAACCGGGCGGGGTAATCTGCACACTGAATCATAAAACAGACAACAATGTATACTCGTTGTTTGCAGGAGGCGGGTATTGGGATAGAAATACGGGGTACGCACATACCTATAAACATATACCAGAATATTATCCATCTGGTGAATACGAGGTCGCTAAAATAATTATGCAAGACCATGTATCCCGTGAAACTTGGGTATATTTTTCTGGTACAGTTCCTGACATATCAAATGAAGGCCATAGAAGATTTGCTGCCGATGAACTTGCACCAAGTATTTATATAGAAACAACAATGCCTGATACAGATCCCCCTGAATTAGATGTTAACAATATTTATGTGAAAGCAACACCAACAAATCCAGAAGCACCTAATGGCGAGACCTATGTTGAAATATCCTTCAGAATGAAAGATAATATTAGCGGACCTCATCAAGCCGTATTTTATACAAGGGATCCTCACGGAAATGTCTTTCAACATATTTTTTCCAGACTGCAGAACGGCAGAATCCCAGATGGAATATATCCTGACTATGATGTTACTGAATGGGAGCAGCTCAGTTTTAAATTCCTTCTACCAGAAGGCAGCGCACCTGGCAGGTGGGGTATTACCAGTTGCACAGTGGCAGATCGAGCTCAAAATAGGGCCGCATACGACTTCACTGAAATCGTTAGATTTGAGGTGCCAAATGAAAAATCGATAGTTAATCCAGATGTAAATCAAGATGGAGAGATAAATATCTTAGACTTGGTCATTGTTGCCAATGCATTTGAGGAATTTGACGCTAAAGCAGACCTAAATAATGATGGCAAAATTAATATATTAGACCTTGTTATAGTCGCCAATGCTATAAATTAATCACTTAAGAAATGATGTTACGTATGCAACTCACTGTTTAGTGGAACTTTATTCGTAGTAGTATTATTATGACTACTACCGAATCTGCCTTACTTGAAGCACATATCCAAGACCAAGAAACGGACATACAACAAACTCAGTTAAACTATTTTGGAACATCCCAAAGAGTTTTGTCTTTAGATTTCCAGAAGTAAAGGTAAGTATAAGCATACACGTTACAAAGGTCTTTCTATACGGTATGCTGGTGGAAAGAGTCCTGGACTATACATATAGTAGAACAGATATTTGATAGATTGAAAACTTGTGTCACTGTTTATTGGCGGAGGAGCTGTTGAAATTGTATGTACAAAAGAGCTTGGTATACAAGTGTGTGCTTACGATATCTTTGATATTCTTGTTAATTATTGGCAAGTATAACTTTCATCTCCCAACGAACTTGCAGAATGGCTTGAAAAGTGGAAACTTACTAAAACTCAGTTTGACATTCTATACAATCTTGATGTATCATAACATTACTACAAAACATTTGAGTAAAAATATAACTATCATCTATGATTTACCAAAAACTGCAATCCATCATATCATCTATAAAATCCCTCATGTTTTACAAGTATCTATCATTATCCCTTTTGCTAATTGTATTACTTGTGATTATTTCATTGAAACAAGGCATCGGTGAAAAAGCCTCGTACAGTTTTGAAGATCAGGGTGTCACATTCTTAGAGCAGTACTGCTTAGGTTGCCATGGCGGCGATCAACCTGAAGCAGGTCTCACACTTGACTCATACCAAGACAATCTATCGTTGGTCAAAGACTACGATGTCTGGGAGCGAGTGCTTGAAATGTTGGAAACAAGCCAGATGCCACCAGAAGGCAACGACCAACCTACCATAGAGGAATCAGATGCTTTTGTCCAACACGTTAAAACAATTTTTGAAGACGCAAGTCGGACAGCAAAACCTGACCCCGGGAAGATAACCGTCCGTAGACTCAATAGAGTTGAATATAGAAACAGTGTTCGCGATTTACTTGGCACTGATTTTGATCCGACTGCCAATTTCCCCGCAGATGATGTCGGACACGGATTTGATAATATCGGCGAAGTGCTGACGATGTCACCACTTCTGATGGAACGGTATCTCGACGCAGCAGAAGCAATCGCCACGCGAGTCATCATTTTGGATCCACCCAAACCATCAACTAACTACATCAATACAAAATATCTTAATCCACGACACAAAGATGTCCGTGATGCACGTTTCCGCGATCTTGACCCAAATGCTTTGGAACAGTGGAAATCTGGACCATTTTTTACACCTGCTAACCCTCTTAAACTCTTACCCGATGCAGAAACATATTTTCGCGCCACACTTTACGCCGAAACAGAAAGCGATACACCTGTTCAAGTCGCACTCTTCATTCAAGGCAAAAATCTGGAAGATGTGACTCCGCAAAACGAACTCGCGAGGTTAGTCGGTTATGACACTGCTACAAATAACAGAATTAAAATTCTCAAGGTTTTTGAAATCACTTCACGTGATCCAAAGAAACTGCAAACAATTAGATACCTGGTTAGCGGAATTGCAAATATTGACAACGCAGGTATTGCAATGGTAAAACCTGAACAAGGCGAACCACAAGCAATACTTCAAATTCGGTCTATCACATCGGTAGGCCCCTTGGAAACGAGACCCAAATCACACCTCGAGATTTTAGCCTGCACACAAGACATTCCACAAAGGGAACAGACACGCGAAGTGTTGACCCGATTGCTCCGCAAAGCGTACCGTCGTACACCGACTCATCAGGAAATTGAACAACTCGTACAGTTTGTAGAATCTATTCAAGCAGACGGAGCAAAGTGGGAAGAGGGAATTCAACAAGCGATTAAAGTCATCCTCTGTTCCCCCAAATTCCTTTTCAGATTGGAGTTAAATAACCGTCCACAAACCGAAGAACCACAACCGATTGACGAATTTCATCTCGCTTCACGACTCTCATACTTCTTATGGAGCAGTATTCCAGATGACGAACTCCTTGATCTTGCAGAACAAAACAGACTTACCGCATCACTTGAGGAACAAATCAAACGGATGCTTGCGGATCCAAAAGCCACAGAACTAGCTACAAACTTCGGAGTTCAGTGGCTACAAATTCAACGACTACAAACCGCCACACCTGATCCTGAACGTTTTCCGACATTCAATACCAAGCTTCGAGCAGATATGTTGAAGGAAACAGAACTGTTTTTGGAGTCAATTTTCCGTGAAGACAGGAGTATTCTTGAGATCTTAGATGCTGATTACACCTTTCTCAATCAACGTTTGTCTGGACATTACGAGATTTGGAAAGATGAACAGGGAGAACCGATAAAAGGGAACACATTTCGTCGGGTTGCTTTGAATAGTGAAAATAACTATTTTAAACGCGGCGGAATTCTGACACAAGCCAGTATCTTGACAGTCACATCAAATCCGACACGCACATCTCCTGTGAAGCGAGGACGATGGGTCTTAGAACAGATACTCGGTACACCACCGCCACCGCCACCGCCTGATGTCCCCGAATTGGAAGAAGAACACAATGCTATTACCGGAACTACACTCAGAGAACGACTTGAACAACACCGAGAAGACCCGGGTTGTGCAAACTGCCATGCAAAAATGGATCCTATCGGGTTTGCAATGGAAAATTATAACGCAATCGGAAAGTTTAGAATGAAGGACAGAGAGTTAGATATTGATACTACTGGACAACTTCCAGATGGCACACCATTTGAAAACATTTCAGGTTTAAAACAGATTCTAATAAACAGAAAAACACAATTTGCACGATGCCTAACAGAAAAGATGTTGACCTATGCCTTGGGAAGAGGCTTGGAATACTATGACAGACCCACGATTGAACGTATTGTTACGGCACTTGAAGCAAATGATTATAGATTCTCGATCTTGATTACAGAAATAGTCAAGAGCAATCCGTTTCGCTTGCGACGCGGCACAAAAGGATAATTAATGATGCGACTAAAACATCTCTTACCATTAAAATACCTTGTTTTCCTCATACCAATTATTGTTTTAACAGGTTGTTATACAGTTCCACTTGAAACACGGCGGTTTGATAACCCTTTTGAACAGCTTGCACATAAGTATTCAATCCGTTTAGATACAACCTGGAATACGGAACGCGCAGCAGCACTAGTTAAAATGTTAGAATCCATAGCACCAACACCGGATGTGAATGTTACTGCCTCTGCATGGCAAATAAACAGTGATGAGATGCAAGATGATATACGTATTGAATCCCAAAACGGAATAAAATCTATTACAATAAGCAGTGATGCCTTCCCTGATCAAGCAGATGAACAAGAATTGGTTCCTGAAAGACGTTTATTTGACGCTGCCGTACAGTTCGTTACTGAAAATGGGACGAATAGCCCCGCACTGAAAACGATATTGATTGAAAGATATGGTATTACTGTAGACATACTTTATTATGATGTTTTAACCCAGAATACCACAAAGGAAACAAATCAGCATTATACAGAATTTGAAGATAGGGAGTTGATGATCCTTATATCCATTCTTGAAGATTTCCCACAAGCACTCCACAAAGTACCGCAATTAAAGTACTTTATCTGTCGAAAAGAATACAACAGCAGATCAGCAGCTGTTGCATGGACCACAAATGGATACATTGAAATAGCACAATCTGTAATTAGTCGTGATCATGTGATTGATACAAAACGCCTTATTGCACATGAAAAAGCACATTTCTTATGGACACACCTCTTTCCTGAACAACTCAAAAACGATTGGCAAGAACTAGGTGGTTGGTATGAAGACCCGAAGAGTAAGGAAGGGTGGTCAACAACCAGAGACCGTGATACATTCATATCCGACTACGCAATGGAAAAAAATCCAAACGAGGATATGGCAGAAAGTCTTGCATACTATCTTGTCTACCCAGATAGACTAAAAACGCAATGTCCTGATAAGTACAAGTTCGTTCACGAGCGAATAATGGTAGTCTATAACGAGCGATATCTGGCACCAAATCTTAAGTAAATTACTTGACAAATGCTCAGACGTGTGGTAAACTAACATCAACGGTGATACTTATGAACACTCCAAAACAACTTTCACGTCGATCGTTTATACGCAGCCTGAGTGCCAGTGCAGCAATGCCTCTATTAGGGACTTTAGGAGCATTATCAAGTTGGGCAGACTCAGACATTAGCAGTAAAACCATTCAACGCTATCCTGATCCTGCAATTGAAGTTCTTGACCCGCGTTTCAAAAAATACAAAATTGGAAACGCTGTCGTGGAACGTTTGTGGACAGGTGCGCGTTGGTCGGAGGGACCCGTCTGGTTCGGTGATGGCGGTTACCTCCTCTGGAGCGATATTCCCAACAACCGCATGCTCAAATGGCAAGAAACCACAGGTAAAGTAAGTGTCTACCGAAAACCTTCCAACTATACAAACGGACATACGCGCGACCGTCAAGGGAGACTCATCAGTTGCGAACACGGCACACGGCGCGTCACACGAACCGAATATGATGGAACGATTACTGTACTCATAGATAACTTTGAAGGCAAACGGTTCAACGCACCAAACGATGTCGTTGTGCATCCTGATGGACATATCTGGTTTACCGATCCTGGATACGGAATCCTTTTCAATTACGAAGGACACAAAGCAGAATTTGAATTACCCACGTCCGTTTATCGCCTGAATCCTGATACCGGACAAGCAACAGTTGTTACAAGTGATCTTGAAAGACCGAATGGACTATGTTTTTCACCAGACTACAAAAAACTGTATATCGCGGACACAGGCACACCCAAAAACATAATTGTCTTTGATGTGTTTGAAGGTAAACGTCTGGGCAAAAAAGAGATATTTTATGAGACAGCACCCGGCAACGCCGACGGTCTCCGATGTGATATTGATGGAAATGTGTGGGCAGGTGCAGGTTGGGTCGGTGAAGGTTACGACGGTGTGCATATCTTCTCACCAGATGGAACGCTCATCGGTAAGATACATCTCCCTGAAATATGTTCCAATATCTGTTTCGGTGGCGTTAAAAGAAACAGACTCTTTATGACTGCAAGTCAATCTCTTTATTCAGTTTACGTAGAAGCACAGGGAGTACCGTATTTTTAAATACTTAGGATTAACACAAAAGATACGATGATGTACCAGATTAATAGAAGTAGAAGCTGCATACTTATTTTGTTTGTGTTTTGTTTAATTTCATGCTCCGAAGAAGATCTGCTTCAAAACCCACAAGCAGCTGAGAATGTTGAATCTCTCATTGAGGACATTGATGACCCGAAGATAAATGTAGCAGTCAAATTCGGTTTCGGAGATAAATTGAATAATGGATTTGGCGATCAAATTAACGTCCTATATAATTTAGTTGTTTACAATAGCATTGCAATTAACTTGCTTGAGTTGCCAGATGTGAAGTTTATCCATGACGACTCAATAAATGGAACATGGAATTTTATGATTGAATTCAGACTATTTCCTTCAAACGACGGAAGTTATGTAATTTACTGGATAATTTTAGAAAATGCAGATAATTCGACGAATGGTAAAACACGTGCAGTTTTCTATCCTGACATAAGTTTGGGGACAATATACTACGTTTATGAAGCTGATAGTATCGGCAACAAAGTAGTAGAAAAAAAACAATATGCCCCTGAAGGCAACGAAAATCAAAAGGCCAAAGTAGCGATAAATATTCATAAAGATAGCGAGTACAAAGAGAATGCTTATAATAGCATCGCAAGGGCTTTAGTTGTATTACCAGATGTTGAGTTTGAAAGCGATAGTTCAATAAATAGTGAATGGGACTATATGGTAGAATTTGGGACATTAATTAATGATGGGACACGCTCTTTTGCTTATTGGACAACTTTACAAAATGCAGATAATTCAGATAGCGAATTACGCAAGGTTTTTTATCCTGAGATTAATATTGGAGTTCAGGATTTTGCTGAATTGCAGAATGTTGGTAGAGAAATAGTAGAACAATTTCGGAGCAATTATCTTGACACTCATTGACAATCCTAGTGAGAAAATATTGGAAAAAGTATGGGAGATAGCTTTAACGAAGGAGTTTATACGAAAAGTTTAACGAAGGAGTTTATACGAAAAGGGAAAAGGAGTAGCAAAAAAGACATATATGAAACCACTAAAACTCTCACGTAGAACATTTTTACGCGGATTAGGCGTAAGCATCGCCCTACCGTGGTTAGAATCTATGGGACCACTCACAAGTTGGGCAACCGCAGCCACAACAGGTGTAACAGAGCAAATAATACCAAATCGCATGGCATTTCTCTATAGTCCGAACGGAAAAATAATGGAGAAATGGACACCAGAACAGGTAGGAGCAAACTTTGAACTCACCGAAATCCTCAAACCGTTGCAAAACGTCAAAGATAAAACTTTAGTTCTCAGTGGACTCACAGCAGACAAAGCACGCGCCAATGGCGATGGTGGTGGTGATCATGCCAGAGCAATGGCAGCATACCTCACAGGAGCACAACCGCGCAAGACAAGCGGCACAGACATACACGCCGGCATTTCTGTTGACCAAGCCGCAGCGACACAAATCGGTGATCAAACCCGGTTGCCTTCGCTTGAACTCGGTATTGAAGCAGGTTATAGAGCAGGGAATTGTGACTCCGGTTATAGCTGCGTTTATTCAGCAACGATGTCGTGGAAGTCCGCAACGCAACCGCTGCCGAAAGAGGTTAACCCTAAACTAGCATTTGAACGTCTGTTCTCCACTGAATCTAACGCCCAGAGACTACAACGGGATGAGGAACGTAAAAGTATCCTCGATTTTGTAAAACAGGATTCACAAGACCTAATCCACAAAGTGAGCGGAAACGATGCACGGAAACTTGATGAATACTTCTCTGCTATTAGGGATATTGAAAAGAGAATTGAATCGACTGAAAAGTTTCCACCCATCCAAAATCCTGACTTCAATGCACCAGAAGATACTCCCAAAGACTTCCAAGAGCATGTCCGTCTTATGTTAGACCTGATTGTGCTTGCATTCCAGACAGACATAACCCGAATTGTAACCTTTGCACTAGCAAACGAAGGCAGCAACAAAACTTATCCATCCCTCAATATCAGAGCCGGGCACCACAATCTATCACATCATGGGGGAGACACAGCGAAGATAGACAAAATTCGGAAGATTAATATTTTTCACATTGAGCAGCTTGCATATCTATTAGAAAAACTTGATTCTATTCCTGAAGGAGAAGGATCCTTGCTCGATCACTCTATGATTTGCTATGGCAGTGGAAACTCTGATGGCAATAGACACAGTCACCACGACTTACCTGTCCTATTGTCCGGTGGCGGTTGTGGCACAATAAATGGTGGACAACATATCCAATATCCGAAGGAAACACCGCTCAATAACTTATGGCTATCTATGCTCAACCGAATGGATGTGAATTTACAACAATTAGGCGATAGCACAGGAACTCTAAAAGGGTTATCCTAAAACCTTGGTCGGAGCGGTTTCCTAACCGCTCCTATTTTCTTTTTTTCGTTCAGATTTCTCCTCTGCCTTCACCTGCCCAAAACCACCACCGCCAGGCGTTTCAATCTGAATAATATCACCCTCACGAGCAGAAAATGTAACTTTCCCAGTAAGTACATGTTCCTCTCCATCACGGATGAGAATATTTCTACCCAACTGACCTGATTCACCGCCTTGCAACCCATAAGGATGAAACACACGCCGTTCTGACAGGATAGTAACCTCAGCGTCCGTAAGTAACCGAAGTGAACGGATAACCCCAGACCCACCTTGGAATTTACCTTTACCACCAGTTCTACGCCTAATGGCATACTGCTCAACCTGCATCGGATAACTCGTCTCTATCGTTTCTATAGGTGTATTCATTGTATTCGTCATGTGGGTATGAACCGCATCAATTCCATTACAAGTTGGACGTGCCCCCATACCACCCGCGATGGTCTCATAATATGTAAAATCACGACTACGCGAAGCATCGTAGCCACCGACTGTTATGTTATTCATAGTTCCACTACTCGCAGCAGGAATTCTGTCTGGACACAACTGTGCCATCGCTCCAAAAAGCACATCAACGATTCTCTGAGATGTCTCCACATTTCCACCGGCAACCGCCGCGGGGAACTTAGCATTGATAACACTTCCTTCAGGGGCAATAATTTGGATCGGTTCCATACACCCCGCATTTGAAGGAACGTCTTCACCAGCAACACAACGGAACGTATAAAATACGGCTGAGACCGTAATAGCATAGATTGCATTAACAGAACCGCGCACTTGCTCCGATGTCCCTGTAAAGTCCACAACCGCAGTGTCATCCTTGATTTCTATTGCCACCCGAATTTCTATCGGTTCATCGGTAATTCCATCGCTATCCATAACATCTGTATAGTCGTATCTGCCATCAGGCATATCACGTAAGAACGATCGAACCATGCGACTGGAATAAGCACAAAGTTCTTGCATATACGACTCGATTTCAGGAATACCATATTTCGCAACTATCTCCTGTAATCTACGTTCACCGATACGGTTCGCTGCAAGCTGTGCTTCCATGTCCCCTCTACGTTCCACAGGTGTCCGCACATTAGCAAGGATTAAATCCCACAAATCAGTATCCAACTCTCCACCATGGATAAGTTTGACAGGTGGAATGCGGATTCCTTCCTGAATCACACTTGTCGCAAGCGGCATGGAGCCAGGAGTCATCCCACCGACATCAGCGTGGTGTGCACGGTTCGCAACATAAAAAGTTGGACGACTCACAGATGTATCTCCAAACACAGGTGCTACCAATGTAATATCCGGTAGATGTGTACCTCCACAATACGGATCATTCAATACGATCATATCACCAGGTACCATCTCTATTCGTTCAATAGCAGCCAAAACGGATAGTGGCATTGAACCCAGATGAACGGGTATATGCGCAGCTTGAGCTATCATCTGTCCTGAAGCG
>CBDAUH010000002.1:0-1457052 GCA_965200395.1 Candidatus Poribacteria bacterium
ACTGGTATAAACCGAAACATCTCACACGCGGCTTTGATGACCGCTTACTTGCAGCGACGTTTACAACAAAACTATTTTTATACGGGTTACGACCCGGGGAAAAACGCACAGAAAAAACTAAAATCCCCGAAGATACTACATGAACTAGTTCAACAGCAACTATTTTCACGATATTGGAAAAATGATGACTAAAAAACAGTGATTTCTAACAGAATTTAGACAGAAAAGGGGCGTTAGCAGCGGTTCTAACACCTGTTCAGAAGTGCTAACGGGGAAATGCCGCCAACTATTCATAATCTATAACAAGACCAAAAATGTCCAAACTATAGTATCTATTTATATGAGAAAGAATATGGAGAAACAGTGGTATGTCAGCAAACGCTATACGGTTTATCGTCTATTATTAACTTTTATTGTCCTTGCAATCTTTGGAACGAACACTGCCATAAGTATGCATTCATTAAAACTATTCTTATTATTTTTATACTTGATTCGGTAGACGGTATCGTAGCGCGTAAACAGAATCAGACCTCCACATTTGGTGCTGTCTTTGATATTGTTGCTGATAGATCGTAGAAAACGTATTTTGGATATACTTTGCGTATAAGATAGATTTCTTGCCGCTTTGGATACGCGATTGTGGTGGCTCGTGGCCCTTCTGACAGATGGGGTGCGTAGTATCGCTCTTACGGAAGGAAAGCACCGTTTGAAATGATGACGATCCCGTGGGCACGTGCGTTGACGAGTTCGCGCATATCCCGATCTGTTTATGGGGTAGCCAAGACGGTGGCGTTTCTATTACTCCCTATCGCGTTTGTTCTCCAGTATACCTATCCAACGATCCGATCGCTGTTTATTCTTCGTTAGTATCTCTAGTAATTGCATACATAGCTGTTATAATGTGCTTAATTAGAGGGATTCCTGTGCTTATTGATGGGTGGCGGTATGTTAAGAAATAGTGGATTAAGTGAGGTATTTGCTGAAACATCAGTTACTGAGATTTCAATTTGATGTAAAATTGAATTTCAATTATAGAAAATTTGACAAAAACTGAACATTTGTATCCAATTATGGATAGAAATTCCAAAATCCTTATAAAATTTGCAATTTCTTCAAAAAAGATTTGACATTAATCGAGATTTAGGTTATAATAATTAAAATATTATTAATTAAAAAATTACTATAGTTTGGACAATTTTTGTTTTTTTATGGACATAAAGCAGGAAAGCGGGTATCCTTTTAGGAAACACAAATTTTGAAAGGATATTTCAAATGACCCCACTTTCCTACTTGGACAACATGTTATCAGATTTTGACCTGTGTTCAAGTATAATAACTTTCACCACTTTCAGACTTTCGTAAAAGTCTGATAAATACGCCCTACCGAGGCACAATGACACAAATCTATCTGCGACAGCCCAAGCAGGCGGTATGGTCTCTGCCAAAGTTTCTCTCGCGTGGCATCTGGTGTGTGGATCAAGTCGCCACTACGCTAAGCCAAGAACCAATCCAAGTTTCATCACGGACACGAGTTTGGTGCGATTGGGTGGCTGGCAGAAACGCGCGAAGGCACGCGCCTATTTCCATTAGCCACACGGATGATGGAACCGAAAAGCGAGGACGCAAATAGCCTCGCCGTGCTGAAGCATTTATGTAATCTTGTGCCACCGGGTCTTATCATTTTTGATAGAGGTTTCAATAGACGCAAAGTGTTCACGGAGATACTCTCACAAGGACATCATTTACTTTGTCGTGCGAAGTCAAACGCGGCGTTTTTTGATATACCGAAACGCCCTAAGCGTCTCAAGAGAGGCAGACCCCGTCGGTATGGTAGCCGTGTGTCTATTCCACACCTGAAGTATACAGATATCGTTGTTGAGGATCAGACACTTTCTGTCGCTGATAAAGTCGTGCGAACAAAGATGTGTCCTGTAGATGTCCGCATCGTTGTGATACGCAAACTCTTGAAAAAGTCTAAACCCTATCGGTATTTTTGTGTATTTACTTCAGATTTACAACTGCCCGTAGAAACAGTTATCCGACACTATAGAAACCGATGGCAGATTGAAACTGCCTTTCGGGACGCTAAAGAAAACTTCGGATTTGACACCTATCAACTCCGAGACAGGAAAAGTTTGGATCGGTTCGTTCAACTCAGTTTCACCGCAGCAACGCTGACACAACTCGCTTTCAGTCCGTCGCCATCGCCTAAGACACCCGCAGACACAGACACAGACAAGGTTTCTCTTGATTTAGAAGACGTGCTATCCACGCTCAATATACACTGGTATAAACCGAAACATCTCACACGCGGCTTGATGACCGCTTACTTGCAGCGATGTTTACAACAAAACTATTTTTATACGGGTTACGACCCGAGGAAAAACGCACAGAAAAAACTAAAAATCCCTGAAGATACTACATGAACTAGTTC
This sequence comes from Candidatus Poribacteria bacterium, assembly GCA_965200395.1. Taxonomy (GTDB): domain Bacteria; phylum Poribacteria; class WGA-4E; order WGA-4E; family WGA-3G; genus MSPOR6. Next base: position 2,435 of record CBDAUH010000002.1, read on the forward strand.
AACAGCAACTATTTTCACGATGATTGGAAAAATGATGGCTAAAAAACAGTGATTTCTAACAGAATTTAGACAGAAAAGGGGCGTTAGCAGCAGTTCTAACACCTGTTCAGAAGTGCTAACGGGGAAATGCCGCCAACTATTCATAATCTATAACAAGACCAAAAATGTCCAAACTATAGTAATATTATATCATAAAATGAAAAAATAGCAAATTTTTCTATGGTCCGCTAACGACGGAATTGTTGTCAATTTCCAGGAAACATGGTATTATTTATTTAATAAATTTGGTTGGAGGTTTGAAAATGCGTTTTGCTCGTGTCTTAACAACAACGACTGTTCTGGTTTTACTTGTTAGTTTTTATGTTTCACCGTCTTCTTACGGTTTTATTGAACGTGAGTTCACTATACGCGAGGTTCTCGATGCATGTACAAATATTGTTTTTGGTGAAGTGCAAGTTGTCAATGCTCGCAGGTTACAGGCGATCATTACTGTAAAAGAAGATGTGAAGGGTAAAAGTAATTTAGAAGAGATAAAGATGAATTTTGCTACGGGACAATATAAACAGAACACTTCACCGCAGAAGATGGTAGGTCTGCTAAAAGAGGGCATGCCGATAATTGTGTTTTATCGCCAACAGTACGGTATTGATAGTATGTGTTTTATTGATAATACATGGTTTCAGATGCGTAGTTATCAAGGTGGACGTAACAGATCTAACAGATTTGACAGAAGCAGCGGTTCATCATGGTGGAGCTTCACACATATTGACCCTATGATGAAACGTACGTTCGATGGTAAGACAAAGGATTTTCAAAAGGTTGTTCGCGATATGTTGGCTGGTAAAATGTGGGTTACTGCTAAAAAAGGGGCTGTAAAAGTTTTGGTTTTGACTGGGAATAGCACCGCCGCGACTTGGGGGCAGGCTCATGTCCACACGAACACGATGACTTATGAGTATAAGGCGTTGCGCAATGTTAAGACGGCTGGCAAACGTTCTATGGCTTATGAATCTACAAAGCTGCGAACGTTACCGAACTTAAAAGATGCGGATATTTTATGGATCGGATATGAGGAAATATCAAGTTATGGTCGTCAGCTTCTACCTACTAGGTCAGAGAAAGAGATAAAGGACTTCGTGAAAAATGGTGGTATTGTCGTTGTTGCTGGACAAGACAGTACAGCCCGGAAACCTTGTGGGGTGGGGTGGTTGCAGGGCAATTTGCGGGGTGTTGAGAGTCCGCCAGATCGGCATTTTGTTATTATCAATGATCCTGAAAAACTGTTTACTTCTCCCCACAAAATCAGATCGGGTACGCTCTTTGTTGATGATGCATGGGTAGATTGGGAAGAGAGTGATGCGGTATTTGCTACTACCAAAGAACGCAATGAGCTTGTTGTCGGTGCACGAAAGTATGGAAAGGGGTTGTACATCATCACAAGTCTTCGAAACGATGCTCAGTATACGGTTTCGAATAACAGATTGCTTATGGAAAATATTCTCCATTATGCCGTAAGTAAGCTTGTTGAAAAGGAAAGATGATTTCATACATGCTCAGGACGGACGTAAATTTGGGTGTTCCTGTTTAGGGTTTACTCCCCTTTATCCCCCGCAGGCGGCTCACTTACCCCCATTTTTATATGCGGTATGTGTAGGCGTGTGTGTGTATAGAAATAAGTTGGAAAGTCTGATGGGTTATGGTAGAATACCTCCATATAAAATAATGTCGGTGAAAAACCGGCAGGGAGGTATTCTTATGAAATATACCCTTAGTTGGGTACACCCCAGAAAGATTATAACAGGTTTTCGTAAAGTTTTCAACGGGGTTTGTATCAAAAAACCGACGCTCCGCAACTTTTATTTGATGCTACAGGCTGTGTGTGTAGCCCCGAGTTTTCGTATTCAATCGATTGCCTCACATCTACCTATCCGTGTGAAACACGACAAGTCTAAGCAAAAGCGTGTGTTGCGGTTTATTGATACCTATTTTCCGGTTGCAGCGGTGAAGGGTGCTTGGTTGTCACATATAGTTGTCAGTGTGTGTCGTTCTGTGGGGATGCAGCATCTGCTTGTGCTGATAGACGAGACAGATTTACCGGGCGGATGGAAGGCGATTGTTGCAGCCCTTCCGTTTCGCAATCGTGCGATCCCGCTCTATTGGGTTCTGTATAAAAATGAGATGCTCAAAGATGGCACCTATCAAGGACATAACGATTTAGTTCAGCAGTTCTGTTGTGATGTCCATAGTCGCGTTGTTAAAGTGTTAGGGGATAGTCGGGAGCCTGTGTTGGTCTTTGACAGAGGGTTCGCCCGAGCGAGAGCGATCCTCAAGTTTTTTGAGGGGCAAGGCATCTGCTACTTGATGCGTGTGCCACGCAATGTTGGTGTGCGTATAGCAGGCAACAAGCAGTGCCTTGAAGAAGTGGCAAATGGTTTTTACCCACAAGTGCTTTATCACTACACGGAGCAGGTGCCTGTGGCACTCTATGTTGGGGGACAGCACACCAAGAAAGACCCGTTATATCTTATCTCCAATCGGCTTCAGGGGAACCCCCTGCGAACTTGCTACAAGCGGCGGACACAGATTGAACACGGGTTCAGAGACTTGAAAACGAACTTCGGTTTCAAAGCACTCGTTTTGAGAAAGAACGAACAGCCCCGGATGGAAGTTCTGTTTTTGTTGGCAGTCGTGGCTTATGGTTTGGCGTTCCTGTGTTATGAAAAAGCTGCGGACAGATGGGCAAAAACTTTACACCCTACGCGGAAAGTTTACTCCGTGATCAGTGTCATCAACCGTATGATCCGCGAGGTGTGGACGCAGGAGGCGTTGCTCTTGTTCACCGAGAGGACTTGTTTGAGAGATATAAACTTTCTCACCGCAGAAGAACTGACATGACAACATTGGAAACCTATGAACACAACTACACACGCATTCAAAAAAAAATGGGGGTAAGTGCGCGCAGGCGGGGGGAATGTGTAAGTCCTGCATGCTATAGGAATTTTGTCACTACCAATGTTATGTCGTCGTGAAGGTTTGCGCCTTGTTGATATGCTTCGAGGTCGGATAATATCTCCGTTCTAATTTCGGAGGGAGAAAGGTCACAATTTTCAGCTAACAAGTCTTTGAAACGTTCGATCCCGTACATTTCAGCTTCGGTATTAAATGCTTCAGTGATACCGTCGGAATAAAGCACGAGTAGGTCGCCGGGTTCCCAGACAGCTTCTGTACTGTGGTAGTGTGTTATCGAATTTTGGTCTGGTAATGCGATACCTATGGGTGTAAATTGTGCTTCTAATTCGATGAATTCTGTACTGCTCTTTCGATAGAGAAGCATTGCGGGATGGCCGGCGTTTGCAAACTCGAATCGATTGTCCTGATGGATGATTACATAACAACATGTCATATAGATAAAGGTTTGTGCGTCTTCCTCTGTAACCCGTTTTACGGCTTTCATGACTTCAGGCACGGATGCGTCGAATTGTATTTGTGTTTGAATGCAGCTTTTGGTCATGGCTGCGACCATTGCGGAATGGAATCCGTGTCCCATCACATCACCTATAAAAATGCCGATCTGTTTATCTGGTAAATAGAGATAGTCGTAATAATCTCCGCCAATGCTGTTGGTGGGTTGGCAGTATCCGGCAGAGGTAATACATGGATGTTTAATTTCTTCGTTTGGTAAGATTGACTGTTGTACCTGTGCTGCGAGTCGCATGGACTCTTCTTGGGCTATCTCTTTGCGGATGGCACTCATCTGTACTTCGAGATCATTTCGAATTTTATTATTGAGTACTCGGAACATGCCTCTGCCGATCAGCGGTATGTGTGATAATGCTTGGAAGAAATCGTCCCGATCAATACGTAGCAGGCGGGTGAAAGTATTTGTTTTGATGGTTGCGCTTCTCGGTTTATCGTCGATCAGTGCAACTTCACCGAAGCAATACCCTCTCTCTGTAAAGGACAGTACTTCCGTTTCTGCCTTGATGATGCTGATTTCACCCTCAACTAATAAGTAAAGCGAATCTCCATCTGTCCCTTCCTCAAAGATAATATGATTTTCAGAAAAAGCCACCTCATGTGCAATGTTACTAATTGATTCTAAATCTGCTATTGATAGTTCGGCGAACAGTTCGGTTTGTTTTAGAAACGTGCTTTTTTCTTTAGGTAACATAAACGCAAGTATCCTCGGTAATGTGCTTCATTGCGGCCCATTTAGGCCCATTTAAAGGTATATTCTATTATCGATTTATTTAACTATACTATAGTTTGGACATTTTTTGTTTTTTTTATGGACATAAAGCAGGAAAGCGGGTATCCTTTTAGAAAACACAAATTTGAAAGGATATTTCAAATGACCCCACTTTCCTACTTGGACAACATGTTATCAGATTTTTGACCTTTGTTCAAGTATAATAACTTTCACCACTTTCAGACTTTCGTAAAAGGTCTGATAAATACGCCCTACCGAGGCACAATGACACAAATCTATCTTGCGACAGCCCAAGCAGGTCGGTATTGGTCTCTGCCAAAGTTTCTCTCGCGTGGCATCTGGTGTGTGGATCAAGTCGCCACTACGCTAAGCCATCAAGTGCTATCCGCTTACCCCACGGGCGTCTATGTCTATGATGAGACGCATGCCCTAAGTAGCGGTTCAAAACAAGCGGGTTTGCATTTCCGCAGGAACCCTGCGTATCAGGCACGTAACAAGAACCAGTCCAAGTTTCATCACGGACACAAGTTCGGTGCGATTGGCTGGCTGGCAGAAACGCGCGAAGGCACGCGCCTATTTCCATTAGCCACACGGATGATGGAACCGAAAAGCGAGGACGCAAATAGCCTCGCCGTGCTGAAGCATTTATGTAATCTTGTGCCACCGGGTCTTATCATTTTTGATAGAGGTTTCAATAGACGCAAAGTGTTCACGGAGATACTCTCACAAGGACATCATTTACTTTGTCGTGCGAAGTCAAACGCGGCGTTTTTTGATATACCGAAACGCCCTAAGCGTCTCAAGAGAGGCAGACCCCGTCGGTATGGTAGCCGTGTGTCTATTCCACACCTGAAGTATACAGACATCGTTGTTGAGGATCAGACACTTTCTGTCGCTGATAAAGTCGTGCGAACAAAGATGTGTCCTGTAGATGTCCGCATCGTTGTGATACGCAAACGCTTGAAAAAGTCTAAACCCTATCGGTATTTTTGTGTATTTACTTCAGATTTACGACTGCCCGTAGAAACAGTTATCCGACACTATAGAAACCGGTGGCAGATTGAAACTGCCTTTCGGGACGCTAAAGAAAACTTCGGATTTGACACCTATCAACTCCGAGACAGGAAAAGTTTGGATCGGTTCGCTCAACTCAGTTTCACCGCAGCAACGCTGACACAACTCGCTTTCAGTCCGTCGCCATTGCCTAAGACACCCGCAGACACAGACACAGACAAGGTTTCTCTTGATTTAGAAGACGTGCTATCCACGCTCAATATACACTGGTATAAACCGAAACATCTCACACGCGGCTTGATGACCGCTTACTTGCAGCGATGTTTACAACAAAACTATTTTTATACGGGTTACGACCCGAGGAAAAACGCACAGAAAAAACTAAAAATCCCCGAAGATACTACATGAACTAGTTCAACAGCAACTATTTTCACGATTATTGGAAAAATGATGACTAAAAAACAGTGATTTCTAACAGAATTTAGACAGAAAAGGGGCGTTAGCAGCAGTTCTAACACCTGTTCAGAAGTGCTAACGGGAAATGCTGCCAACTATTCATAATCTATAACAAGACCAAAAATGTCCAAACTATAGTTATTTAACATCGTCGTATTATAACCAACCTGCAGACATTTGTCAAACCTCTTTTGACTAAGCAGATTCTTGACTTTTGTTTTTAGATGTGTTAAACTAATGTGAGTATTGAGGGGTTATGATATAATCTGTGCTTGTATTCTCGTTCGTCTGAATTTTGGATTACGCGGATTGGGGGGTTCGTCAGAATCGCGGATTTTCTCGGATTACACGGATTTTCGCGGATTATTTTGTGCTGCAATTTTTTTATTTTGGATATCGTCTACTTTTTATCTGTGCTTCTTTGTAGCATAACCTTTCTAGGTTGTGCATCATGGATACAAATAAGAAATAAACGGTATACAAAATCAAACAAACCACAGCAGCCAACAATCCGCGTAATCCGCGATTCACAAAAAAGGTAATCCGCAATTCAGATATAATCAATTAAAAAAGGAGAAGTACAATGGCAAACACACAGGCAAAAGATACCTTTATCCGTCGTATCCCTCGTATCCCTATTGATGACGATGAGGATCTTTATCCTGCTGAAGATGGGAAACCTATGGCAGCAAGCGATTATCATAGAGAGTTATTATTTTGGACGTGGCAAGCACTTAAAGAACATTTTGAACAAGTCCCGAAAGTCTATACCTCTGGTGACATCATGGTGTATTACAAGGAGGGGGATCCTGAGAAGTCTATATCTCCAGATGTACTCGTCTGTTTTGGTATAGACCCTGGGCCGCGTCGGACGTATAGAGTGTGGAAGGAAGGGAAGGTTCCTGATTTTGTGATGGAGTTCTCCAGTGAAAACACCTATGCTGAAGATTTAGGTGAGAAGATGGATGTTTACGGTTCATTGGGGATACAAGAGTATTTCTTATACGATGCGTTGGGGTTGTATTTACCGGATCCGCTGATGTGTTTTACGTTAGTGGATGGTGTCTATGTAGCGATTCAGCCTGGGGAACAGGGGGGTTTTCGTGCCTCGACTTTGGATTTGGATTTCCATATTCACAATAGCGAGATACGGATTTATGATCCTGTTGCGGGTGAATGGCTTCAAACACGTGCAGATCGCGCTACAACTCCAGAAGAACATGCAGTTAGCCGAGCTCGAAATGCTAAATTCCGTGCAGAACGGTTCCGTGAAGAGATTGCGCGATTGAAAGCACGCAGCTAACCCAAAGGAGCAGTCTATGAATATCTTAAGTGACTTTGCAATCAAACAGAGAAAATACATACCGGTATTTCCGAAAGCGACTGGTGAACCGACTATTTATATTGAGGGGTATCCCTGTGAGGATGATAAGCCAATGGCTGAGACCGATTTTCACGCTGAGCAGATAGTTACGTTATCTGACCAACTCAAACGCTATTTTACTATTAGCGATCTGATCCATGTTGGTGTTGATAGTTTTGTTTACTACGAGGAGGGCGACACGACGAAGTGCGTTGCTCCTGATATTTACGTTGTATTCGGTGTTGAGAAATATCCGTTGCGTCGTAGTTTTTATACGTGGTCGGAGGGTGCTGTGCCTCGTGCGGTTATTGAGTTTCTGTCTGATTCTACAGCTCGTCAGGATCGGACTGATAAAGTTAGTTTGTATTTGGAGACTATAGGTGTTAGTGAGTATTTTATTCATCAGCCTGAAATGGAGAAGCCTGCGGAGTTTCGTGGGTGGCGACAGGGTTCATCTGGTGGCATTGTTGAGATAGAACCGGATGTAGATGGTAGTTTGTTCAGTGATGCGTTGAATCTGCGGCTGCGTTGGGAGGATAATCATCGGACACATTTGAGGCTTTTGCGTCCGTATCTGCCTGATGGCACGCCTATTCCGACATCTGCGGAGGAACGACATCTTCGTGAGGCTGCGGAGGCAAGGGCAGAGGAAGAGCAGTATCTTCGCGAGGTAGAACAACGTCTTCGCGAGGCAGAACAGCATCGTCGTGAGGCAGAACAGCATCGTCGTGAGGCGGCGGAGGCGAAGGCAGAAGAAGAACAACGTCTTCGCGAGGCAGCGGAAGCAGAATTGGAACGGTTGCGAGCACAGATGGCTAACAGAAATTAAAGGAGTAGCCCATGAATATCTTAAGTGACTTTGCAATCAAACAGAGAAAATATATGCCGACATTTCCGAAGGCGACTGGAAAACTGACCACTTACATTGAAGGGTATCCCTATGAAGATGATGAACCGATGGCAGCTACCCAATTCCACGGTTTACAAATCACTACACTATTTAACCAGTTTCTTCGCTATTTTTCGATCGATGATCACATCTATGTTGGTGTTGATAGTTTTATCTATTACGAGGAAGGTGACATCACGAAAGGCATTGCCCCTGATATTTATGTCGTGTTAGGTGTTGAGAAATATCCGTTGCGTCGTAGTTTTTATACGTGGGCGGAGGGTGCTGCACCTGCTACAGTCATTGAGTTCCTCACTGATTCGACGGAGCACCAAGATCGGGATAGTACAGTTGCGTTGTATTTGCAGGATATGGGTGCTCAAGAGTATTTTATTCATCAACCTGAGATGGCGAAACCTTCGGATTTTCGCGGATGGCAACGTGGTCCGTCTGGGGAGATCATTGAGCTAGAACCGGATGCGGATGGTGGTTTGTTCAGTGCGGCATTGAATCTGTGGCTGCGTTGGGAAGACGATCAGACGACGCATGTGAGACTTTTGCGTCCGTATCTGCCTGATGGTACGCCTATTCCGACATCTATGGAGTTACACCGTCTTCATGAGGAAGCGGAGCCAGAGAAGTTTCGATATCGTCGTGAGGAGTTGCGTCGTCTTGTCGAGGCTGCGGAGGCGAGGGCAGAGGCAGAACGACATCGTCGTGAGGAGTTGCGTCGTCGCGAGGCAGCGGAGGCGAGGGTTAGTGAATTGGAAGCAGAATTAGAACGGTTGCGAGCACAGATGGCTAACAGAAATAATCAAGATATCTGAATTTTGGATTTACGCGGATTTTTGCGGATTGGGGGGTGTCTGAATTTTGGATTACACGGATTACACGGATTGGGGGGTTCGTCAGAATCGCGGATTACACGGATTTTCGCGGATTTTAAGAGTGTGTGTTTTGATGTGCTTTTGATAGGACTTGTGCCCAATTTCCAGCTTAGAAACTCAGACGACTAAGCGGATTATGGTTTTCTCCTTCAAAGCGACTTTCACAGAAGAAAGAGGCATAACCCAAAAAGATATGCTACAAAAAAGCACAAACAAAAAGTAGACGGTATACAAAATAAAACAGACTATGGCAGAGAAAATCCGCGTCAATCCGTGTAATCCGCGTAAATCCGCGATTCAGACAAAAGGCAATCCGTGTAATCCGCACAATCCGCAATTCAGAAACTGTAATGCCACCAGCAAGTGTCATCCTATTCCTTAGATGTATGGATGTGAGTTTCTTAAAATCCGCGTCAATCTGCGTAATCTGCGCTAATCCGAGATTCAGACAACCAAACACCCCAGCAGAGAAAATCCGCGCTAATCTGCGTAATCCGCGCTAATCCGCGATTCAGAAAAAAGTAATCCGCGTCCATCTGCGTAATCTGCGATTCTGACACCTAAAATTCTCTTGACAAACTGACCATCCTTCAAGTATAATCCATAAAATAACTTGCAACGAAAGGCACAACGTCTAACATGGCACAATACGATGAAATCTTCAAACATCTGACGCATTCCTTCCCTAAGGGGTTCACTGAGTTATGCTTGGGCACAACCGATGTCGATGTTTTAGAAACACTTGACACAGAACAACAAACGATTAAGGTGCACCGAAATGATATGACCTATAAGGTGCGATGGCACGATGAAGAGGTCATACTTCACATAGAGGCACAAACACAGGATAGCAGAGATAAACCGATGCCGTTGCGCATGCTGGCTTATGCGAGTGAACTTCTGCTACGGCATGAACTTCCTGTGTATTCAGCTGTGATATATCTCAGTCCAAATGCGGGGCGGAGTGATCCGGGTGGTCATAGTTATGGCACTGATGCGTTCGGGCTACAACATAAGTATCGGGTAATTCGGTTAGCGGATTTGGAAGGTGAGCGATTTTTGGAAACGGTTGGTCTTTTGCCGTTTACTGCGTTGATGAAACCGCCTGCTGGGATGGATACGGAAACGTGGTTGCGCAGATGTGTTGAGACAATAGAGGCTGCTCCTGTTGACACACAGACGCGTGGCACGTTATTATTTGCATTGTCAATATTCGGCAGTCTTGCCCATGACATTACATTTTTACAAAGATTTATACCGGAGGATATTATGAGAGAGTCTCCTTTTTACAAACTTATCATACAAAAAGGCGTGAAACAGGGTATAGAACAGGGTATAGAACAGGGTATAGAACAGGGTATAGAACAGGGTATAGAACAGGGCATAGAACAAGGTATAGAACAGGGCATAGAACAAGGTATGGAACAGGGTTCGCGTCAAATGTCCATCAAAAATATTCTGTCTGTGCTGGCTGAACGATTTCCAGGGGCTGATCTGCGATCTGTGGAACAGGTGCTGGCGTCTATTGAAGATATCGATCGTTTGTCAACCTTGATCCTTGCGGCGATCCATGCCCCTGATGTTCAAGCATTCTTACAAACATGTAACGGCCGTGCAGATGTTTGAAGCAGGGTTGTATGTCCGCATCGCGGATTATTTTGTCAGAATCGCTAACTGTCTGAATCGCGGATTTTCACGGATTACGCGGATTTTCGCGGATTTTAAGAGTTTGGTGTTTTTGTGTGCTTTTTGTAGGATTGTGGCTAATTCCCAGCTCAGAAACTGTGATGCTATCGGAAAGTGTGCATCTGTCGGTTGCACGTGTGGAGACGAGTTTCTTAAAATCCGCGTCAATCTGTGTAATCTGCGTAAATCCGCGATTCAGACAGGCAACCTGTCTAGGTTGTGCATCATGGATACAAATAAGAAGTAGGCACTATCCAGAATCAAACAAACCACAGCAGCCAACAATCCGCGTCCATCTGCGTAATCCGCGCTAATCCGCGATTCAGACAGGCAAACAAACCACAGCAGCCAACAATCCGCGTAAATCCGCGATTCAGAAAACAGAAGCACACAAACAAAAAGAAGACACAATCTAGAAAGATTGTGCTACAAAAAACAAACTGAAAGGTTTACAATACAACAATATGTCAATAACTGATTTTTTTCACGGCAAGGTTTTACTGATTACGGGGGGTACTGCTTTTCTTGGGCAGCCGATGGTTGCCAAAATTCTAACCTCTCTTCCGAATGTTAAGAAGATATACCTGCTCATACGGAAGCGGGTTGAGTCGAACGGTAAAATTACTTCTGCACAGACACGATTTGAAAAGGAGTTACTAACTTCCGATGTTTTTGACGAATTGCGTCAGAAACACGGTACACAATTTGAAGGATGGGTTAAGGAAAAGATCACCGCTGTTGAAGGTGAACTTACTGACGACAGACTCGGTTTTAGCGATGCGGACTATCAACGTCTGCAAAGTGAAGTAGACGTTTTTATTAACATTGCGGGGCTTGTTCAGTTCGATCCGCCGTTTGATGCCTCACTCAAGGGGAATGCCCTTGCTGCGAAGCATGTTGTTACGTTCGCGAAGGGGTGCTCAAATGCTGTTTTTCTGCACGTCTCCACTGCGTATGTCTGCGGTGATAGGTCGGGTCATGTTCCGGAAGAACTTCATCCGCCGTACGAGCAGTATGCGCAAGAACATAACGATAAAAACGGCACAAAAATCCCCGCTACACTCACAGCGGAGATAGATTATCTGCTCTCTCTAAACCGGTCTATCCGTGATGAAGCTGAAACGCCCGAACAGATGGCACATTTTCAAGGGATCGCTGAGAAACAACTAAAAGCGGACAAACGGAAAAGTCGCAAAAACCTCGATACGGTCACGCAAGAGGTTAAGGAGGAATGGCTTGAGGAGCGTCTGGTTGAGGCTGGGCTGGCGCATGCGCGGTCGCGTGGATGGAACGATACATACACCTATATGAAATTCCTTGCTGAGCAGGTGGTCATGGAGATGCGCGGTGATCTTCCTACGGCTATTGTGCGTCCTTCTATTATTGAGAGCAGTATTGCAGAACCGCGTCCGGGATGGCTTGGTAAGTATCGGATGTCTGAGCCGCTCATCGTCGGTTTTGCAAAAGGGCGGCTTCCGGATTTTCCTGCAGACCCAGATATTATTTTAGATATTGTTCCTGTTGATTTTGTGGTGAACGCGATGTTAGCTGCTGCAGAAGCTATCGCGAAACAGGGTGGGATTGAGGTATATCATGTTGCAACCGGTACACAAAACCCGCTTTACTTTCGGGGAATTGTAGAGGCAACGTATGACTATTTTACTGAAAATCCTATGATAGAAAACGGGGAACCTATTCCTGTGCCAGTTTGGCAATATCCCACATTAGCGGAATTTCAACGGAAATTAGATGGTAAAATGCGTTTGCTTGATTTTGCAATCAAGGCACTAACATTACTGCCATTCAAATCGGCGAAACGACGGAGGCGTAGGTTGTTTATAAAACAGAGCAGCATTAAAGCTGCGCTGCACTATATTCGGATTTACGCGCCTTATACCCGCACGAACTTTGAATTTGAAACGAAAAAGATGCAGGCACTTTATCAACAACTTTCACCTGAGGAACAGGAACTGTTCGATTTTGACGTATCTCAAATTCATTGGAAACAGTATTTTCAAGATATTCACATTCCTGGGATCAAACGGCATGTGCTTAAGCTTGAGGAGGATGTGCCCCAGCAGAAAGAGGAGTCTCAAGAGGAGGCAGACACTTATCCGGCTCCTGCGCCGAATCCTATTGACAACATTTCACCGAGTACAATTGTGGATTTGATTGAGATTCAGGCGAAACGTATCCCTGATAAAATTGCGCTGCAGATGGTTAATGAGGGTGAATGGGAGCGGTGGACATACGCTGAGACATACAACCGTTCGCGTGAGGTGGCTTTCCAATTGTGGCACAGTGGTTTACGCAAAGGGGACAAGGTTGTTTTGGTATCAGAAAACCAGCCTGAATGGTGCATTGCATACATTGCTGCTTCGCAGATCGGTTGTGCGGTTGTGCCACTTGACGCGCAAACGCCGGCAGAGGAGATCGTAGCTATCACTGCGTTCACGGATGCGAAAGCAATTTTAGCATCCGATGTTGTTTTAGCTAAATCAAAGACAGAGCTGGCAGAGGCAGATAGACTCATACAGAACATCAATAAGTTCGACGAAGCATCTGATGATGATGAAATTCCATCAGATTTTCCTAACGTAGAAATTACACCGGACACAGTTGCTTCTATTATTTTTACGATGGGAACTACGGTAGACCCAAGAGGTGCGGTGTTAACACATGGTGGCTTTATCTCTAATGTGAAAGCTGTTGCGCAAGCATTACCGCCGACAGATGATGAACGTATTTTGTCTGCCTTGCCGTTGTATCATGCCTTGAGTTTTTCATGTAGTCTGTTGATGACGCTTTATAGCGGTACTACTGCAACCTATGTCAACGCGCTGCGTCCTACGACACTTTTGAAAACGATGCGTGAAGATAAGACGACAGCGTTTATCAGTGTTCCGCGTCTGTTTCAAATGCTACAAAGCACTATTGAACGCCAAGCGGCGCGGGAAGAAACACCAGGGGAAACGATAAGCGAAAAAGTGAAGCATGTAATGGGTGGCCAAATCCGTGTTCTTGTCAGCGGTGGTGCTGCCCTTGATGATAAAACTTACGATGAATTTCAGAAACTCGGCTTGACGATTTATCAAGGTTACGGTATGACCGAAACGGCACCGGTTCTCAGCGTTAATCCTTATCAAAATAGCAAACGTGGGTCTGTCGGTCCGCCTGTTGAAGGTGTGGCGTTTCAGGTTGTCAATCCAGATGAGAATGGTAGCGGTGAAATCATCGCAAAAGGTCCGAGCAATATGAAAGGCTACTATCAAAATCAAGATGCGACCGAAAAGGCTATCCAAGACGGTTGGCTTCATACAGGTGATCTCGGATATATTGATGAAGATGGATACCTTTTTCTAACTGGACACTGTAAAGATGTGATTGTGCCTGCTTCCGGTAAAAACATCTACCCTATAGAATTAGAGGCACTGTATCAAAACTGTTCAGCGATTAGTGAGATGTGTGTTGTGGGTGTGCCTTATGAAGATGGTTCGGATACCGATGTTCATGCGGTGATTATCCCTATCGATGACAAAGACAGTACGAAAGCTGAGATACACGATCATCTGCAGAAGATCGCCAAGCAGCTGCCAAGTTACCAACAATTCCACAAATCACATCTATTTCACAATTCATTACCGAGAACAGAGGATGGAGAGATTGATAGGGGAAGGGTTAAGGGGCGGTTAGCGGAGCATCTTGCGAAAGAGCGGGCTTCGGTTCCGGGTGAAGTTGAGGGGGAATCTGATGATATTCCTGAAGATATTTTGACACCGCTTGCGGGATTGGCGCGAATGCCCGCACATCAGATTCGCGGAGAAAGTCGATTAGATACTGACCTTGGACTCGATTCACTTACACGTCTTGACTTGTTAATGCTGCTTGAATTCCGACTCGGTCAGACGATCCCTGAGGCGATGGTGGCGAATTTGCAGACAGTCAACGATGTTGTTGAATTGACGCAGGCTTTTGCCAAAACGGACGGTGGACAGTTAACCGAAACGCAGGATAAGCCGTTGAAGTTGCGTGAAAGACCGTATTGGTATGCCCGTGCGTTTCGTGCAGGTGTGCGAAGTATCTACCGACACCGCTTTTCATTTGAATGTATTGGGCTTGAAAATATCCCGCAAGGGCAACCTTACATCATTACGCCGAATCACACGAGTCATTTGGATACGCTTACGGTGATTACGGCACTCGGTCAGTATTCACATCGTTTGTGGACGCTTGCCGCGCGTGATTACTGGTTCGGCAATCGTTTTCAAGGCTGGTTCGCTCACAACTGTCTCAATGCGTTGCCTATTGAACGGGACGGCAATTTCAGTCAATTTCTGCAAGATTTACGGATGGCAAACGCTGTGATGGCGCAGAACAATGGATTACTCATCTTTCCTGAAGGCACGCGTTCGGTTGATGGGGAGTTGCAGCCTTTTAAATCGGGGTTTCTGAGCCTGCTTATCTATGGAGAACAAGTGCCGATAGTCCCTGCATATATTAAAGGTACGTACCAGGTACTGCCAAAGGGTCAAAATTTACCTAAAAAACATCCGATTCAGATCGCTTTCGGGGAGCCGCTCTTATTTAATGTAACTAGTGTAACGCGAAATCCGGAGGGTTTTGCGGAAAATTCGGAAATTTATCAGAAGTTTCTGGCTGAGCTTGAGGCGCGTGTTGCTGAGCTTGGGGAAAGATTGTCTGAATGATGGATTGGCGCGGATTATACAGACTAGCAGGGTTTACGGTGTGTGGCACAACCTGGAAAGGTTATGCTACAAAGAGATCGTCTGAATCGCGGATTACGCGGATTTTTGCGGATTGGGGGTTTGTCAGAATCGCGGATTACACCAAATCAACGGTATGAATGCCATTGTCGGAGTGCGTAAGTCCTGAATAATTTTGTGATTTACTTTGTGACACATTCTGCACGCTACATTTCAATTACAATAGGAGAAATCGATGGGAAAGGAAATTTCCGCAATTGAGTTACAACAGAAACTGAGTGAATTTCTTGATGCAGTGCACCAGAACGGGGATCGGCTGATAGTCAAACGTGCTGACAAACCCCTTGCTGCTATAGTTCCATTTCGAGTTTACGAACGGGTGTTCAATCGGCAAGAGGATGCATTTTCTGTGCTGGATAAGATATGGGCAAAAGTGCCAAGGGTCAGTGAAGAGGAAGTTCAAACCGATATAGAACAAGCACTTACTGAGGTACGCTCAAACAAAACATTAGAGAAAAGTGGGTCCTCTTGACGTGCATGTTGTCGGACTACTACAAGGAGTGTCCTGAATCGCGGATTACGCGGATGTTCGTCTGAATCGCGGATTTTCGCGGATTACGCGGATTTTCGCGGATTTTTTTTCTGTAGTTTGTTTTATTTTGTAAGCGTTTTCTTTTTATTTTTGCTCCTTTGTGGCGTAACCTTTCTATGTTGTGCAGCGGGGACGACGCTCTTTGTAGCACAACCTTTCTAAGTTGTGCATCGTGGATACAAACAAAAAGCAAACGGTATACAAAAGCAAATAAACCACAGCAGCCAACAATCCGCGTCAATCCGTGTAATCCGCGCTAATCCGCGATTCAGAAAAAAGAGCGCGGAAGACACAATCTCTTAAAATCCGCGTCAATCTGCGTAATCCGCGATTCAGACAGGCAAACAAACCACAGCACAAAACAATCCGCGTAAATCCGTGTAATCTGTGGTAATCCGCGATTCAGACAAAGGCAATCTGCGTAATCTGTGTAATCCGCGATTCAGACAAACACAATCCGCCATTCTGACAAATTGGTAAAATTGGTAATTTTTGCGCTAAGCGAATCCAGTCACAGCAAGGATCCAAATTTTAAAAAATTTACCAATGCACGGATATTGGGAAGTTGTACTTTGAGAAATGCAAACAGAAAATCCGTAATGTCGACAGAAGAAAGAGGCACAAATTGGAAGCACTTCAGAAAAAGACAATCGCATTCTTCGATGTAGACGGTACATTGTTAAGTTCAACGATTGTGCATTGCTATGTCTGGTTACGAACTTCCTCGCTATCTCCAATTCGGAAACTATTTTGGAGCATCGGTTTTCTGCCGAAGGTATTGTACTATCTGATTTTGGATCGGATTAGCAGGCCGCAGTTTAATCGGGTGTTCTATCGGAATTATCGGGGCATGGACGCGGAGGCACTAAAAATTTCGGCTTGTGAGATGTTTGAGAGCTATCTGCGGCATAAAGTCCTTCCCGAAGCTATTACGCAAATTGCGGAGCACAAGGCACAGGGACACCGAGTCGTCCTTTTGACCGGTTCACTTGACTTTATTGTGCATCCGATCGCTGAGTTTTTTGAGGCGGAGTCTGTTTTAGCAGCACAACTGGTTGAGCGGGATGGAAGGTTCACGGGTGAACTCACGACTGAGCCGCTAATCGGTGAGCAGAAGGCGATTGCGATGAAGAAGTATAGTGAACAATTGGGAAGTCCGCTTGATATATGTTATGCTTATGGTGACGGTCAATCTGATCTGCCGATGTTAAATGCGGTGGGGAATCCTGTTGCGGTTAATCCGAGTAAGGGACTTCGTAAACATGCGCTTGAGGCGAATTGGGAAATTCATGAATGGATGAAATAACTTTTAAATAAGGAGAAAAAATGCAAGTCAAACGTTATTTAGAGTCGATGTCTGAACCACAGGACACGATGTATGTTGAGATTGCGGGCATGCATCGGTTTACGCGGCGTGGGGATGATTGGGCAAAGTTCCGTGAAGACCTCATCGAACTACTCGAACAGACAATTTCTGAGGACCTTTCCAGAGAATTTGAGAGGGCTACAGAGAATTGGGATGAGATTCCGATGTAGTATGCCCTTTCTGGGTTGTGTGCGGATTGGGGTTTGTCTGGATCGCTAACTGTCAGAATCGCGGATTTTCGCGGATTACACGGATTTTCGCGGATTTTTCTTTGCTGTAGTTTTTTATTTTGTAAGCGTTTTCTTTTTATCTGTGCCTCTTTTTGTCAGAATCGCGGATTACACGGATTACGCGGATTTTCGCGGATTATATAGATTACGCGGATTGACGTAGATTACCGGGTTTTCTCCTTCAAAGCGACTTTCACAGAAGAAAGAGGCACAACCCAAAAAGATATGCTACAAAAAAGCACAAACAAAAAGTAAACGGTATAGAAAATAAAATAGACTATGGCAGAGAAAATCCGCGTCAATCCGTGTAATCCGCGTAAATCCGCGATTCAGACGACTAAGCGGATTATGGGGTTTTCTCCTTCAAAGCGACTTTCACAGAAGAAAGAGGCACAACCCAAAAAGATATGCTACAAAAAAGCACAAACAAAAAGTAAACGGTATACAAAATAAAATAGACTATGGCAGAGAAAATCCGCGTCAATCCGGGGAATGCCTAAACGGCATTCATACCGTTGATTTGGCGTAATGCGCGTAAATCCGCGATTCAGACAACCAAACACCCAGCAGCAAAAAATCCGCGTAAATCCGTGTAATCCGCACAATCCGCAATTCAGAAACTGTAATGCCACCAGCAAGTGTCATCCTATTCCTTAGATGTATGGATGTGAGTTTCTTAAAATCCGCGTCAATCTGCGTAATCTGCGCTAATCCGCGATTCAGACAGGCAACAAACCCCAGCAGCAAAAAATCCGCGTCAATCTGCGTAATCCGAGATTCTGACACCTAAAATTCTCTTGACAAACTAACCCTCCTTCAAGTATAATCCATAAAACAACTTGTGAACGAAAGGCACAACGTCTAACATGGCACAATACGATGAAATCTTCAAACATCTGACGCATTCCTTCCCTAAGGGGTTCGCTAAGTTATGCTTGGGCACAACCGATGTCGATGTTTTAGAAACACTTGACACAGAACAACAAACGATTAAGGTGCACCGAAATGATATGACCTATAAGGTGCGATGGCACGATGAAGAGGTCATACTTCACATAGAGGCACAAACACAGGATAGCAGAGATAAACCGATGCCGTTGCGTATGCTGGTTTATGCGAGTGAACTTCTGCTACGGCATGAACTTCCTGTGTATTCAGCTGTGATATATCTCAGTCCAAATGCGGGGCGAAGTGATCCGGGTGGTCATAGTTATGGTACTGATGCGTTCGGGCTACAACATAAGTATCGGGTAATTCGGTTAGCGGATTTGGAAGGTGAGCGATTTTTGGAAACGGTTGGTCTTTTGCCGTTCACTGCGCTGATGAAACCGCCTGCTGGGATGGATACGGAGATGTGGTTGCGCAGATGTGTTGAGCAGATAGAATCTGCTCCTGTTGACACACAGACGCGCGGCACGTTATTATTTGGGTTATCAATATTTGGCAGTCTTGCCCATGATCTTACATTTTTACGAAAATTTATGTCGGAGGACATCATGAAAGAGTCTCCTTTTTACGAACTTATCATGCAAAAAGGCGTGAAACAAGGTATAGAACAGGGTATAGAACAAGGTTCGCGTCAAATGTCTATCAAAAATATTCTGTCTGTGCTGGCTGAACGATTTCCAGGTGCTGATCTGCAATCTGTAGAAGAGGTACTGGCATCTATTCAAGACATCGATCAATTATCAACATTGATCCTTACGGCAATCCATGCCCCTGATGTTCAAGCATTCTTACAAGCATGTAACGGACATGCAGGTGTTTGAACCGTGGTTGTTTTTCTGAATCGCGGATTGCGCGGATTGGGGGGTTGTCAGAATCGCGGATTTTCTCGGATTACACGGATTTTCGCGGATTTTTCTTTGCTGTAGTTTTTTTATTTTGTAAGCGTTTTCTTTTTATCTGTGCCTCTTTGTAGCATAACCTTTCTAGGTTGTGCAGTGTGTCTGCTCTTTGTAGCACAACCTGTCTAGGTTGTGCATCGTGGATACAAATAAGAAGTAAACGGCATCCAGAATCAAACAAACCCCAGCAGCAAAAAATCCGCGTCAATCCGCGTCAATCCGCGTAATCTGTGGTAATCCGCGATTCAGACAGGCAAAACCGCACAGCAGAGAAAGTCCGCGTCAATCCGGGGAATGCCTAAACGGCATTCATACCGTTGATTTGGCGTAATCCGCGCTAATCCGCGATTCAGACAGGCAACAAACCCCAGCAGCAAAAAATCCGCGCTAATCTGCGTAATCCGCGCTAATCCGCGATTCAGACAATCAAACAAACCATAGCAGCAAAAAATCCGTGTAATCCGCGTAATCCAAAATTCTGACACCTAAAATTCTCTTGACAAACTAACCCTCCTTCAAGTATAATCCATAAAACAACTTGTGAACGAAAGGCACAACGTCTAACATGGCACAATACGATGAAATCTTCAAACATCTGACGCATTCCTTCCCTAAGGGGTTCGCTAAGTTATGCTTGGGCACAACCGATGTCGATGTTTTAGAAACACTTGACACAGAACAACAAACGATTAAGGTGCACCGAAATGATATGACCTATAAGGTGCGATGGCACGATGAAGAGGTCATACTTCACATAGAGGCACAAACACAGGATAGCAGAGATAAACCGATGCCGTTGCGTATGCTGGTTTATGCGAGTGAACTTCTGCTACGGCATGAACTTCCTGTGTATTCAGCTGTGATATATCTCAGTCCAAATGCGGGGAAGAGTGATCCGGGTGGTCATAGTTATGGCACTGATACATTCGGTTTGCAGCATAGGTATCATGTAATTCGGTTAGCGGATTTGGAAGGTGAGCGATTTTTGGAAACGGTTGGTCTTTTGCCGTTCACTGCGCTGATGAAGCCACCTGCTGGGATGGATACGGAAACGTGGTTGCGCAGATGTGTTGAGCAGATAGAATCTGCCCCCGTTGATAGAGAGACGCGTGGCACGTTATTATTTGGGTTATCAATATTTGGCAGTCTTGCCCATGATCTTACATTTTTACGAAAATTTATGTCGGAGGACATCATGAAAGAGTCTCCTTTTTACGAACTTATCATGCAAAAAGGCGTGAAACAAGGTATAGAACAAGGTATAGAACAAGGTATAGAACAAGGCATAGAACAAGGTTCGCGTCAAATGTCTATCAAAAATATTCTGTCTGTGCTGGCTGAACGATTTCCAGGTGCTGATCTGCAATCTGTAGAAGAGGTACTGGCATCTATTCAAGACATCGATCAATTGTCAACATTGATCCTCACGGCAATCCATACGCCCAATGTTCAAGCATTCTTACAAGCATGTAATGGGCATGCAGGTGTTTGAACCGTGGTTGTTTTTCTGAATCGCGGATTTTCTTTTTGTCAGAATCGCGGATTTTCACCAAATCAACGGTATGAATGCCGTTTAGGCATTCCCCGGATTACACAGATTTTCTCGGATTTTTTTGTGCTGTAGTTTTTTTTATTTTGTAAGCGTCTACTTTTTATCTGTGCTTCTTTGTAGCCTACCTTTCCATGTTGTGCAGTGTGTCTGCTCTTTGTAGCACAACCTGTCTAGGTTGTGCATCGTGGATACAAACAAAAAGTAGACGGTATACAAAATCAAAAGACTACAGCAGAGAAAATCCGCGTCAATCCGCGTAATCCGCGCTAATCCGCGATTCAGACAATCAAACAAACCATAGCAGCAAAAAATCCGCGTCAATCCGGGGAATGCCTAAACGGCATTCATACCGTTGATTTGGCGTAATCCGCGCTAATCCGCGATTCAGACAATCAAACAAACCATAGCAGCAAAAAATCCGCGTCAATCCGTGTAATCCGCGATTCTGACATCTAAGATTCTCTTGACAAATCAGCCCTCCTTCAAGTATAATCAAAATAAGAGTAACCCCAGGCAACCAATCCCTTAAAAGAAGGAGTAGCCCATGAATATCTTAAGTGACCTTGAAATCAAACAGAGAAAATACATACCAGTATTTCCAAAAGCAAACGGGAAACCGACCATTTACATCGAAGACTACCCGTGTGAGGACGATGAACCGATGGCAGCTACCGATTTTCACGCTGAGCAGATAGTTACATTATCTGACCAACTCAAACGCTATTTTACTATTAGTGATCTGATCCATGTTGGTGTTGATAGTTTTATTTATTATGAGGAGGGCGACACGACGAAATGCGTTGCTCCTGATATTTACGTTGTATTCGGTGTTGAGAAATATCCTGCGCGGCGCAGTTTTTATACGTGGGCGGAGGGTGCTGTGCCTGCCGCGGTCATTGAGTTCCTCTCCGATTCGACGGCACATCAGGATCGGACTGATAAAGTTGATTTGTATTTGAAAGACATAGGTGTTCGGGAGTATTTTATTCATCAACCTGAGATGGAGAAGCCTGCGGAGTTTCGGGGGTGGCGACAGGGTTCATCTGGTGGCATTGTTGAAATAGAACCGGATGTAGATGGTAGTTTGTTCAGTAAAGCGTTGAATCTGCGGCTGCGTTGGGAGGATAATCAGACGACGCATGTGAGGCTTTTGCGTCCGTATCTACCTGATGGCACGCCTATTATGACATCTATGGAGGAGCAACATCTTCGTGAAGTGGAACAACGTCTTCGCGAGGCAGCGGAGGCGAGGGCAGAGGAAGAACAACATCTTCGTGAGGCAGAACAACGTCGTCGCGAAGCAGCGGAAGCGGAATTGGAACGGTTGCGAACACAGATAGCTAACGCAAACAATGAAAAAGTATGATATATCAACATAACGTGAGTTCGGAGGACATCATGAAAGAGTCTCCTTTTTACGAACTTATCATGCAAAAAGGTGTGAAACAAGGTATAGAACAAGGTATAGAACAAGGTATAGAACAGGGTATAGAACAAGGTATAGAACAAGGTATAGAACAAGGTTCGCGTCAAATGTCTATCAAAAATATTCTGTCTGTGCTGGCTGAACGATTTCCAGGTGCTGATCTGCAATCTGTAGAACAGGCCCTGGAATCTGTGCAAGACATTGATCAATTGTCAACATTGATCCTTACGGCGATCCATGCCCTCGATGTTCAAGCATTCTTACAAGCCTGCAATGGACCTGCAGGTGTCTGAATCTCGGATTTTCTCGGATTTTTTTGTGCTGTAGTTTTTTTTATTTTGTAAGCGTTTCCTTTTTATCTGTGCCTCTTTGTAGCGTAACCTCTCCATGTTGTGCAGCGGTGACGACACTCTTTGTAGCATAACCTTTCTAGGTTGTGCAGCGTGGATACAAATAAGAAGTAAACGGCATCCAGAATCAAACAAACCCCAGCAGCAAAAAATCCGCGTCAATCCGCGTA
The DNA here is from genome assembly GCA_965200395.1 of Candidatus Poribacteria bacterium. Taxonomy (GTDB): domain Bacteria; phylum Poribacteria; class WGA-4E; order WGA-4E; family WGA-3G; genus MSPOR6. Next base: position 25,197 of record CBDAUH010000002.1, read on the forward strand.
ATCCGCGAAAATCCGCGATTCAGACAATTTGTAGTATAACTTTTCTATGTTGTGCAGCGTGAATGCTCTTTATAATGTCTACAAATAAGAAGTAGGCACCATCCAGAATCGAACAAACCACAGCAGAGAAAATCCGCGTCAATCCGTGTAATCCGCGTAAATCCGCGATTCAGACGAACCAATCCGCGTAATCTGTGGTAATCCGCGATTCAGATATTTTTTGCTATTTTGGAGGACTGACCCCCCTTTATCCCCCGCAAGCGGGGGGAATGCGTAAGTCCTGGTATGGATATGAGTTTCTTAAAATCCGCGTTCATCTGCGTAATCCGGTGAATGCCTAAACGGCATTCATACCGTTGATTTGGTGTAATCTGCGATTCAGATAAAAGGCAATCCGCGAAAATCTGTGATTCTGACATCTAAAAACCCTTGACAAACCGACCATCCTGTAAGTATAATCAATTAAAAAAGGAGAAGCACAATGGCAGACATTCATGCGAAAGATACTTTTATCCCTTACGTCCCTATTGACGATAGGGATCTTTATCCTGCTGAAGATGGAGAACCTATGGCAGTAAGTGATTATCATAGAGATTTATTATTTTGGACGTTAGCAGCACTTAAGGAACATTTAAAAAAACAAGATCCGGCAGTCTATGTCTCTGGTGACATCATGGTGTATTACAGAGAGGGGGACCCCCGGAAGTCTATATCTCCGGATGTGCTTGTGTGTTTTGGTATAGGCTCAGGGGGACGCCCGATCTATAAAGTGTGGGAGGAAGGGAAGGTTCCTGATTTCGTGATGGAGTTCTCAAGTAAAACGACTTATACTAGGGATTTGGGTGAGAAGAAGGCTATCTATGGTTCGTTGGGTATCCAAGATTATTTTCTGTACGATGCGGAGGGGTTATATTTACCGGAGCCTTTGATGGGTTTTACGTTAGTTGATGGCGTGTATGTAAGGGTTTCGTCTGATGCTGATGGTGGTGTTCATTCTGGTGTTTTGGGTTTGGATTTTCGTCTTCGCGATGATGAGATAGGGCTTTATGATCCTGTTGATGGTGTTTGGGTTCAGACGCGTGGTGATCGTACAGAGATTGCGGAGGCTCGTGCTGACACTGCTGAGGCATTTGCAGCAGAGGAGGGCGAACGTGCTGACACTGCTGAAGCGGAGGCTGCGCGGCTCCGTGAAGAGATTGCGCGATTGAAAACACGTAGCTCTTCTTAAAGGAAGGGGTTTGTCAGAATCGCGGATTACACGGATTTTCGCGGATTTTAGGAGTCTGTGTGTTTTGATATGCTTTTGATAGGACTTGTGCCCAATTTCCAGCTTAGAAACTGTAATGCTGCCAGAAAATGTCATCCTGCCCCTTAGTCGTATGAAGACGAGGTCTTAAAATCCGCGCTAATCCGTGTAATCCGCGTAAATCCGCGATTCAGACGACTAAGCGGATTATGGTTTTCTCCTTCAAAGTGACTTTCACAGAAGGAAGAGGCACAACCCAAAAAGATATGCTGCAAAAAAGCACAAACAAAAAGTAGACGGTATACAAAATAAAATAGACTACAGCAGAGAAAATCCGCGTCAATCTGCGTAATCTGCGCTAATCCGCGATTCAGACAACCAAACAAACCCCAGCAGCAAAAAATCCGCGCTAATCCGCGTAATCCGCGCTAATCCGCGATTCAGACAGGCAACAAATCACAGCTGAAGAAAATCCGCGTCAATCTGCGTAATCCGCGCTAATCCGCGATTCAGACAGGCAACAAATCACAGCTGAAGAAAATCCGCGTCAATCTGCGTAATCCGCGCTAATCCGCGATTCAGACAACCAAACCCCACAGCAGAGAAAATCCGCGTCAATCCGTGTAATCCGCGTAAATCTGCGATTCAGACAATTTGTAGCACAACCTTTCTAGGTTGTGTAGCGGGGACATAAACAAGAAGTAAACGGTATCCAAAATAACACAAATCACAGCTGAAGAAAATCCGCGTCAATCCGTGTAATCCGCGTAAATCCGTGTAATCCGCGTAAATCCGCGATTCAGACAACCAAACACCACAGCAGCAAACAATCCGCGTCAATCCGCGTAATCCGTGTAATCCGCGATTCAGACGAACCAATCCGCGTAATCCGCGTAATCCGCGATTCAGATATTTTTTGCTATTTTGGAGGACTGACCCCCTTTATCCCCCCGCAAGCGGCGCACTTACCCCCATTTTTTTTGAATGCGTGTGTAGTTGTGTTCATAGGTCTCCAATGTTGTCATGTCAGTTCTTCTGCGGTGAGAAAGTTTATATCTCTCAAACAAGTCCTCTCGGTGAACAAGAGCAACGCCTCCTGCGTCCACACCTCGCGGATCATACGGTTGATGACACTGATCACGGAGTAAACTTTCCGCGTAGGGTGTAAAGTTTTTGCCCATCTGTCCGCAGCTTTTTCATAACACAGGAACGCCAAACCATAAGCCACGACTGCCAACAAAAACAGAACTTCCATCCGGGGCTGTTCGTTCTTTCTCAAAACGAGTGCTTTGAAACCGAAGTTCGTTTTCAAGTCTCTGAACCCGTGTTCAATCTGTGTCCGCCGCTTGTAGCAAGTTCGCAGGGGGTTCCCCTGAAGCCGATTGGAGATAAGATATAACGGGTCTTTCTTGGTGTGCTGTCCCCCAACATAGAGTGCCACAGGCACCTGCTCCGTGTAGTGATAAAGCACTTGTGGGTAAAAACCATTTGCCACTTCTTCAAGGCACTGCTTGTTGCCTGCTATACGCACACCAACATTGCGTGGCACACGCATCAAGTAGCAGATGCCTTGCCCCTCAAAAAACTTGAGGATCGCTCTCGCTCGGGCGAACCCTCTGTCAAAAACCAACACAGGCTCCCGACTATCCCCTAACACTTTAACAACGCGACTATGGACATCACAACAGAACTGCTGAACTAAATCGTTATGTCCTTGATAGGTGCCATCTTTGAGCATCTCATTTTTATACAGAACCCAATAGAGCGGGATCGCACGATTGCGAAACGGAAGGGCTGCAACAATCGCCTTCCATCCGCCCGGTAAATCTGTCTCGTCTATCAGCACAAGCAGATGCTGCATCCCCACAGAACGACACACACTGACAACTATATGTGACAACCAAGCACCCTTCACCGCTGCAACCGGAAAATAGGTATCAATAAACCGCAACACACGCTTTTGCTTAGACTTGTCGTGTTTCACACGGATAGGTAGATGTGAGGCAATCGATTGAATACGAAAACTTGGGGCTACACACACGGCATTTAGCATCAAATAAAAGTTGCGGAGCGTCGGTTTTTTGATACAAACCCCGTTGAAAACTTTACGAAAACCTGTTATAATCTTTTTGGGGTGTACCCAACTAAGGGTATATTTCATAAGAATACCTCCCTGCCGGTTTTTCACCGACATTATTTTATATGGAGGTATTCTACCATAACCCATCAGACTTTCCAACTTATTTCTATACACACACACGCCTACACATACCGCATACAAAAATGGGGGTAAGTGAGCGCAAGCGGGGGGAATGCGTAAGTCCTGGTATGGATATGAGTTTGTTAAAATCCGCGTTCATCTGCGTAATCCGCGTCAATCCACGATTCAGACAGAAGAAAATCCGCGCTAATCCGCGTAATCCGCGTCAATCCGCGATTCAGACAACCAAACACCCCAGCAGCAAAAAATCCGCGCTAATCCGTGTAATCCGCGTAAATCCGCGATTCAGAAAAAAGGTAATCCAAAATTCAGACCAAAAAAAACTACAACTTTTTTGTAATTTTTTCTTGACTTATAATGTATTATAGTATACAATATGTAACATAGTTCATATTTCTGACAAAAAAATGCACTTTTTAATAAAAAACACGATTTTTTTGTAATTTTTTCTTGACTTATAACGTATTATAGTATACAATAATCTCATAACGATTTATTATTGAGATAAAAAGGGCATAATTTACATAAATTAACTTGACTTAATCATATTTATGCCTTATAATGTTACACATATAGAAAAATACAGCCAGACCTAACGGCTGTATTTGAAAAAGGTTTGTAGATTGAAAACGAAGCAAAGGTTATAAAATAAAGGTTAGTAATGCTTCAATCGTTCAAGATACAAAAAAACAATCGGACACGACACGGTGTTCCGATTGCGGATAGGTAAACAGGTAACTCCTGTTTCCATTATAGATTGGAAATTCAAATTAACAGGATTAATCCCTGAATTTTAACTTGAATTTAATATATTAAAAGGAGTATGAAATGTTGTCAAATAAATTGACATTTTCCTTAGTATGTTTTATCATGCTGTTCGCCTTTGTAGCACTCCCTGTGATGGCACACGACGACATGGATGGTGATGACACTACTCACCCTCGGTTTGAGTTCGACACTAGTGGTGCCACTCCAGTTGCTGATGATATTACACCTGCACATGCCTTGGTAACAGCAATTACAATAGAAGAATCACCAGTACTTATAACATCAGGAACAGGTAGGTTTATTAATGTAATTGTAGAATTCGCACCTAAAGCTGATGGAACGGTTTTTAAGCCGGCAGTAACGACACCTGGTAGCGAAGCAGATGCAGAAGGGGCACACGCCACATTGGATCCAGGGCCAATCTCTGCCCTAAGAAATGCAGATTTTGTTTTCACAAGAGAAGATGAAGACGGTAGTTTTTCAGTCGTAGGTAGAGCAGATGCTAGCATAATTCTTGAGTCAAAACTTGAAACGCGTGCCCCCGCTGCTGGGGTCGGAGCACAATGGCATCTCATCTTTACAACCCGTGGTAATTTAAACGATGGTAAGTTTAGGATGAATCTTACTGGTGGTGATCCCACCCAGGACGGCGCCGCGCCACCGGCACTCCCGCTACTCCCCCGGATTGGTAATGCTGGTGGTACACATGTTTACTCTGGTTTGGCAGCAGCTCAATTGCCAACGTATACAGTAGATACTGCTGCTCCAACGATAAGCAATCTGGTTGCCAGCGCAATAGGTGAGAATTACGCCACAGTAGATGGTCACTGGGGATCCGAGAGATCCGCTTTCAACATCAATTTCGATATGTCAGATATATCCAGAACTGGAGCGACATTCACAGGTAATGGATCAGGGTTGGATCTCAGTACACTTGAATTCAAGGCTGAGCCAGATAATCTGAGTTTTGGCACTGCGCGTTCACGCGGACCTGGTCAATACGTTGTTGCAGCTACACCGAAAGGCAATTTTGATGTGGCAACGGAGGTTACTGTCACTATTTCTGTCAAAGACAAAGTTGATATCGCTGCTACTGCGGCAACTTTGAAAGTTACGTTAGCACCAAATCCTGCTCCACCAGTAACAGTAACACCAGAGGCGGATGCTGTTTTTTCAAAGGCAGATCCAGCGGATGGAGATGTATTAGCAGGTAAAGTCGATGCTATCACTGTTACCTTTGATAAAGATCCCGGTACTGTAACGGCAGATGTAGGCACAGTTGCTGCTGGTGCTAATGCTATGGAACGTAAAATTACGGTTCCAGCAGGACAAGCAGGAGGTGCTCTAGCAATCAAACTTACGTGGGGAACCAATGGTAGTCAGACGCTTGACTACAATATTCTTGCACCGCTTGGAGATGGAACAATCACTATTCTCCCAAATAGTTTCGTTGTTGTGACTCGAGGACCGCATCGGACTCCGATTACTGATAATACGGATCCTGCTGCACCTGTAATTACTGGCTACACCCCCGTAGCTGGTGCAAGAGGTGTCGCATTCCGTTCCACTGTGACTACAGACATGTGGCCAGAGATGCCTGATTTACAAGATCTCTTCGATAGAAACGCTCCTCACGGCGGTGGCGCACTTGTGGTGACAGGTGCAGATATCGGTGTAGGGACTGTCGGTATTAGCGAAATTATGTGGGCACGCGATAGTGGTTACTTCGGTGATGAAGCTGCCGAAAAAGCCTCACAGTGGATTGAACTGCATAATCTCAACAATGTGACAGTAAAAGTATCGTTGAAAGTTTTGATGGGCAATGCTATCCTCGATGAAATGAACGGTCTTAGAGGCGACCTTGCAGCACCAAATATTGATGCAGTTACAAACTTCTTCAATAACCGACCGGGTCATGGGGCTTGGGACGTAAAAGGTTCTGAAGGTGATAGTGTAAATGCCTCTAATTTCGTTTCTATGGCACGTATTCTACCAGATAAAAAGTCCAAATATGAAAATGCGGATGGTGCACGGTATAATAACCGAGATGGTAGAAATGCAGGGCACTGGGTCGCATCTACAGCTGTCTATCTCCGAGCACGCACAGCCGGGAACGTTGACTATAATTATATCGGCACACCCGGACTCGTGAATAGCTTCAAACCCGCAGGACAGACAGATCTTATCGCGGGTCGAACAAGTGTCCCCAGTAATACTATTGTCATCAACGAAGTTGGGAACCGTAGCGATGATAGATATGATTGGATTGAATTACGTAACGCTTCTGGTGGTGAAATTAATCTGCGGAATTACATGATCTCAATACTGAAGGCAGTAGATGACGATAAACCGTTGATTCAGTTTCCAGCGAATGATAGTGCGAAGGTTGCCGCAGGTGCAGTGATACTCTTAGTTGCCACTGACCCAGCAAGCGATTCAGATCATCCGATTGCCGTTGGATACAACGTTGATAAACCCGCACAGGAACAGGTATCAGGCAGAACAGAACAGGGTGCCGGTAGTAGTAATACTATACCTCGCTATAAGGTCTTTGGTGAGCTGAATTTACCGAATGATGGTAAGTTTGTGCTAATCGTACGTAGACCTGACAACGGTGAAAGCCAACGTTCTGGTGCAGATGGTGGCAAAGGTGTCGCTGAAACCGGTAATGCTGATCTCGATAAAGTTGTTGATATTGCTGGTTGGGACGATGATTTAGCAAAATCTGGCTATCCAAATTCAGTATCTAATACAAGTTTATGGCCACTCCATAACTTTGCTGGACCTTTCACGGATAGAAACAGTTTCAAAGAGAATACTGTCCATCGTCGTCAGTATACTTCAACTAACGATGGTCGTAGCGGTGTCGGTGCTCATGAGAATAAGAATCAGGACGACAGAGCTGCTTTCCGTGATATAGGCTGGACAGGTGTCGGTTATAAACGTAACACTGCTCCTTCTAATGCACATGGTGGCACACCCGGTTATGATAACGGTGTATTGAAAGGTTCTGGTGGCGATATTACAGGTCCTGTTTATATCAGTGAAATTATGTATGCAGATAATGCACAAGGTATAATGCCACAGTGGATTGAAATTCGTAATCCATCTAAGACTGCTGGTGCAGATTTACACAACTGGCGTCTTACCATCACAAACCACGATGTCACTGATGATGCAGGCGGACTCTGGGAGGGTAAAGCTGAAGCAAGCGTTCTGCTTAATGGATTGAAAATTAAGCCGAATTCTTCTGTGATAGTTACCTCACGTAAAGGTCCCCGCAGTGATGTTTACCTCGCTGCTGCTGATATCTTCTCACTGTATCCAGTTCATAGAGGTACTTTCGGTATGAACAATCCAGGTGATAATGTCATTAATCCTTACGGTTTCAAAATCACCTTAAATGCGAATGGTCATGAAGGTGACCGAAATAAGTGGCAGTTAGTCGATGAAGTCAGCAACCTCGCTGATGCTAGTGACCGTCGTGGTAATAGAGAACGTTTTGACGCACCACGTTGGGCATGGCCTGATGCAAATGCTGCAGATGGTTCTCGTATTTCAGTTGCACGTATTACCCATCCGGTAACTGCAGGTAACAAGCATCCGAGAATGCATAGTCCTGGTACTATGGCAGCGTCTTGGATCCTTTCAAGCGTGGATACCAGAGCCGGTCTAACTGACTTTACCTATTATGGACATAGTGACGATGTTAGTACACCGGGTCAGACTTATCGTTCACCACTGCCAGTTTCCTTGTCCTTCTTCCGTCCAACACTGGAAGATGGTAAAATTGTTATCCGCTGGACAACCGAATCCGAACTTGACAACGCTGGGTTCAATATCTATCGTAGTGATACCCGTGACGGCGAGTTCAAGCAGGTCAACGAAGCGTTGATCCAAGGTAAAGGTACCACAGCAGAACGTAGTTCATATAAGTGGATAGACGCTACAGCGAAACCTGGTGCTGTCTATTACTATCAAATTGAAGACGTATCCTTCGCCGGTGAGCGTAATACGCTAACAACTACCAAGTTGAAAGGCTTAATTTCTGCAAAAGACAAGCTGACAACACGGTGGGGCGAATTGAAAGAGGTACAATAAGGTTAAATTCAGGGATATTTAACCAGTTCTCCGAACAATGAGGCAACTGCAGAATCCTTATTGGAGAATTTTCTAAGAGACACCCAAGGAAGCTATTGTGAATTTCCCGATACAATAGTTTCCTACTTGGGCAAGTTTAACTAACCTAACCTATCCAACTAACCTATCTAAAATAGGGGCTTGCAAATGCAAGCCCCTATTTTTGTTTTGTTGCGTCTGAATCGCGGGGTTGGTTGTCTGAATCGCGGATTACACAGATTAGCGCGGATTGACGCGGATTATATAGATGACGCGAATTGATGTAGATTACCGGGTTTGCTGCTTCAAGGTGCCTTTCACAGAAGAAAGAGGCATAACCCAAAAAGATATGCTACAAAAAAGCACAAACAAAAAGTAGACGGTATACAAAATAACAGGACTTACGCATTCCCCCCGCTTGCGGAGGGATAAAGGGGGGTAAGTCCTCGAAAATAGCAAAAAATATGGGATAAAATACATAAAAAAACAAAATTTTAAACAAGAACACACAAAATTGCGTAAGTCCTGTTCTCTTGACAAACCGACCCTCCTTCAAGTATAATCAAAATAAGCAGTAACCCCATGCAACCAATCCCTTGGAAGAAGGAGCAATCTATGAATATCTTAAGCGACTTTGCAATCAAACAGAGAAAATATATGCCGACATTTCCGAAGGCGACTGGAAAACTGACCACTTACATTGAAGGGTATCCCTATGAAGATGATGAACCGATGGCAGCTACCCAATTCCACGGTTTACAAATCACTACACTATTTAACCAGTTTCTTCGCTATTTTTCGATCGATGATCACATCTATGTTGGTGTTGATAGTTTTATCTATTACGAGGAAGGTGACATCACGAAAGGCATTGCCCCTGATATTTATGTCGTGTTAGGTGTTGAGAAATATCCGTTGCGTCGTAGTTTTTATACGTGGGCGGAGGGTGCTGTGCCTGTTGCGGTTATTGAGTTTCTGTCTGATTCTACGGCTCGTCAGGATCGGACTGATAAAGTTGATCTGTATTTGAAAGACATAGGTGTTAGTGAGTATTTTATTCATCAACCTGAAATGGCGAAGCCTTCGGAGTTTCGGGGGTGGCGACAGGGTTCATCTGGTGGCATTGTTGAGATAGAACCGGATGTAGATGGTAGTTTGTTCAGTAAAGCATTGAATCTGCGGCTGCGTTGGGAAGACGATCAGACGACGCATGTGAGGCTTTTGCGTCCGTATCTGCCTGATGGCACGCCTATTCCGACATCTATGGAGGCACGACATCTTCGCGAGGTGGCGGAGGCGAAAGCAGAGGAAGAGCAGTATCTTCGCGAGGCAGCGGAGGCGAAGGCAGAGGAAGAACAATATCGTCGTGAAGCGGAACAACGTCGTCGCGAGGCAGCGGAAGCAGAATTGGAACGGTTGCGAACACAGATAGCTAACGCAAACAATGAAAAAGTATGATATATCAACATAAGCATACACAAATCGTCTGAATCGCGGATTACACGGATTTACACGGATTGGTTGTCTGAATCTCGGATTTTCACCAAATCAAGAAATCAACGGTATGAACGCCATTAAGGCGTTCCCCGGGTATGAATGCCGTTTAGGCATTCCCCGGATTACACAGATTAGCGCGGATTGGGGGTTTGTCAGAATCTCGGATTTTCACCAAATCAACGGTATGAATGCCGTTTAGGCATTCCCCGGATTACACAGATTAGCGCGGATTTTTCTCTACTGCAATTTTTTTATTTTGGATATCGTCTACTTTTTATCTGTGCTTCTTTGTAGCATACCCTTTCTAGGTTGTGCGTTGTGTCTGCTCTTTGTAGCACAACCTTTCTAGGTTGTGCATCGTGGATACAAGCAAAAAGCAAACGGTATACAAAATAAAATAGACTATGGCAGAGAAAATCCGCGTCAATCCGCGTAATCCGCGCTAATCCGCGATTCAGACAACCAATCCGTGTAAATCCGTGTCAATCCGCGTAATCCGCGCTAATCCGCGATTCAGACAGGCAAAACCGCACAGCAGCAAAAAATCCGCGCTAATCCGCGTAATCCGTGTAATCCGCGATTCAGACAAACACAATCTGCGTAATCCGTGTAATCCGCAATTCAGACAGACAACCAAACACCCAGCAGCAAAAAATCCGCGTCCATCCGCGTAATCCGCGTAATCCACAATTCAGACAAACAAATCCGCAATTCATTTAAAAAATTTTAACCCACTCCCCGTAAGAACAGAAACCGTCACATCATCAGTGCCGATAACTCCCTCGCGTTTAAAATGCTCATACCCTTGTATCACAACAGCAGCCGTAGGCTCAACATAGATACCCTGCGCCGCAAGCGTTTGCATGCCGTGAACAATACCATCATCTGTTACAGTAGTAAATGCCCCGTGCGTCCAACGGAGTGCCTCCATAAGCATCTCAGTGCGGATAGGCAGTTCAGCCGTAATACCTTCCGCGAGGGTTTCAGCAGTTTGAGGCATGCGTGAGATAGCGGAAGTTTTATCTCGGTAAGCATTGTAGATAGGACAACAGACAACAGGTTGCACCCCCAATAGACGCGGTACACGATCAATTGCCCCCATTTGATATAATTCAGAAAAACCGAGATACAATCCAAGATAGATACTGCCAAATCCGACAGGGCAGATAATATTAGCAGGTGCATTGCCATGTAGCTGCTCCGTTATTTCATAGGCGAGTGTCTTTGTGCCAGCTAAGAAGAAAGGGCTCCAATTGTGAGAAGCATAGCAGGTGTGTGCTGCTGCGTGTTGTACCGCTTCTGTCGTTGCCATACGATTACCCGGTACAAGTTTTAAGGTGGCACCGTAAGCAGCGATCTGTCGCAATTTACTTTGTGAAGTAGATTCGGGGCAATATATTGTGCACTGAATTCCTGCCCGTGCGCTATACGCAGCGATAGCAGCCCCCGCATTCCCAGAGGAATCCTCAACCACTGCGTCAACACCCAACCCCTTCAGATGCGTCAGCAGCACAGCAGCACCACGATCTTTGTAGGAACCTGTTGGACAGAGGTAGTCAAGTTTAACGTAGTGTTGTGATGTCCTTGTTGTTGACATCAAAGGAACAATAGAGGTCATCCCTTCGCCGAGTGTAACGATGTCTGCGTCTTTTGGAATTGGCAGTGCGTCTCGGTATCGCCAAAGCGAGTTCACATCAGGATCCCATTCAAAACTGGCGGTTGCAACACTTTCAAGGGACAACGGAGAGCCACAATCACATTTATACCGCAGCGGTGATATGTCGTAGTCTGTATTGCATGTGTTACATTGATATTGCATAATTTTCTGGAGCCGTGTTTTTTCTGAATCGCGGATTACGCGGATTACACAGATTTTCGCGGATTTTTTGTCAGAATCGCGGATTTTCGCGGATTACACGGATTGACGCGGATTATATAGATTACGCGGATTGACGTAGATTACCGGGTTTTCTCCTTCAAAGTGACTTTCACAGAAGAAAGAGGCATAACCCAAAAAGATATGCTACAAAAAAGCACAAACAAAAAGTAGACGGTATACAAATAAAATAGACTATGGCAGAGAAAATCCGCGTCAATCCGCGTAATCCGTGTAATCCGCGATTCAGACAAATGAACAATTCGCGATTCAGAATCAAAAAAACTACAGCACAAAACAATCCGCGCTAATCCGCGTAATCCGTGTAATCCGCGATTCAGATACGTGCGCGGATTTTAGAAGTTTTTTGTTTTGATGTTCTTTTCGTAGGATTGTGCCCAATTCCCTGTTACAGGAACTGTGATGCTATCAGAAAGTGTTATCCTGTTCCTTAGGCGTGTAGATATGAGTTTCTTAAAATCCGCGTCAATCCGCGTAATCCGCGCTAATCCGCGATTCAGACAAATGAACAATTCGCGATTCAGAATCAAAAAAACCACAGCACAAAACAATCCGCGTCAATCCGCGCTAATCCGCGATTCAGACAATCAAACAAACCACAGCAGCAAAAAATCCGCGTCAATCCGTGTAATCTGTGGTAATCCGCGATTCAGACAAATGAACAATCCAAAATTCAAACAAACAAAAACTCTGCAAAATTATTCATCCCACGGCAACGGAACACCGAGCCGTTCACTCGCTGCACGCGCAGATGCCTGCTCCATTTCACCGTAACGGATACCCTCACGTCGGTGTAATTCTGTTCTTTCCACCTCAATTGCCCCCGGCAGGAGTGCTTGGTCAGTACCCGGCAATGGTTCGTAAGTTTCACGCACGTCCCGTACCAAGCGATCGACCTCACCGTGAAATAGATCGGATGGCACAACAGACTCAACATGTATCGCAAGCACCATGCCGCCATGACGTGCGCCGCTCCATTTTGCAGTCTCTTCCGACGGCACTTCAGTGAAACCTGTCAATGCGCCACCAAGTAGGCATGCAACAGCCGTGTATCCGATACTTTTAAAGAACGCAGCTGGAATTATGGAGAGCAGCTCATCAAATTCTGGACCGCGTTGATAATCTGCCATGATACATGTTGCCGCGTCTAAGACGACTGGTGGTTCATCGCCAGAAGGAATTGCGAAACATATCGGTGGGTTGCCGTAGTAACCGAGTTGGGGTTTGGGATCACGCCCGCCTGCGTTTCCGTGGTTCTGATATCCTTGTACTGAAAATCCGATGCAGCCCGATTCGTTACACAAGCGAGCGTAATGTCCAGCTGAGCCGTAGTGTCCGATATAACGCACAAGTCCCATACCGATGCCAACCGCTTTCGCTTTAGCAATAGCATGCTCCGTAGCACGTACCATCGGCAGATAACCGAGTGTACCGTTACCATCAAGCACAACGGTAGTCGGTGTTTCATGGATAACACGTATATCTGGGTTAGGGTTTAAACTGCCGTTTTCGAAACCGCCGCAATAACCGCTTAGCGTCCGTGTCCCATGGCTACGTACCCCCCGCAGATCGGAATTCACAAGCAAGCGACTGATAAGTGCTGCATGTTCATGTGTTATACCTGCCTTTTCAAAGCAAGCTGTGCTGAACTTGAGCAGTCTTTCCTCATCTACGCGAATGAATGTTTCTGGTGGTTTATTCATGTTGTTTCTCCGTTTCTATTTGGCATATTCTATTGATACCATTTTAGCACATAAACATGGATTTTCGCGGATTTTTTGTTGTTGTTTTCTGGTGTGCTTTTCAGTTGTCAGAATCGCGGATTACACCACATCAACGGTATGAATGCCATTCAGGCATTCCCCGGATTTTCGCGGATTTTAAGAGTTTGGTGTTTTGATGTTCTTTTCGTAGGATTGCGTCCAATTCCCAGTTCAAATGACTGTAATGCCATCAAAAAGTGATCATCTATTTCTATAGGTGTCGGAATATCACACTCTTAAAATCCGCGTTCATCTGTGTAATCTGCGTAATCCGCGATTCAGACAAACAAATCCGCGCAATTCGGGGCTCAGACATCTATGATACTACCAGAAGGTATCACCCTGCCCCTTAGGCGTGTGGAGACGAGGTCTTAAAATCCGCGTCAATCTGCGTAATCTGCGTAATCCGCGATTCAGAAACAAAAACCCCCAGCAAAAGAAAATCCGCGTACACCTATAATACTACCAGAAAGTGTCATCCTGTTCCTTAGATGTGTGGAGACGAGGTCTTAAAATCCGCGTCAATCTGCGTAATCCGTGTAATCCGCGATTCAGAAACAAAAACCCCCAGCAAAAGAAAATCCGCGTACACCTATAATACTACCAGAAGGTATCACCCTGCCCCTTAGGCGTGTGGAGACGAGGTCTTAAAATCCGCGTCAATCTGCGTAATCCGCGTAAATCCGCGATTCAGAAACAAAAACCCCCAGCAAAAGAAAATCCGCGTACACCTATAATACTACCAGAAAGTGCTCATCCTGCCCCTTAGGCGTGTGGAGACGAGGTCTTAAAATCCGCGTTCATCTGCGTAATCCGCGTAATCCGCGATTCAGAAACAAAAAACGCACAGCAAAAGAAAAATCCGCGCTAATCCGTGTAATCCGCGTAAATCCGAGATTCTGACAAAAATTGGGATGATTGTGAATTGGCCGCGCGGAGTTCGAAAGCATATCAACTAACAATCCGTTTTTGCTTTAGTATTTCTATTTCCTGCGTGAGCATTTCTATTTCCTGCGTGAGTGTTTCTATCCGTTTTTGGAGTATATCTTCTCTTCTACCCCTTCTGTGTGTCAATATTCCCCATAGCGTTGCGCCGATGGTAAGGATCACCATTGGGATGCCGATACAAGCGATGATGATGTTGTTTAGCCTGTCAAAGTTTTTCTCAATATTATCAAACTTATCATCAAACTTCTTCTCAATACCATCAAATTTCTTTTCAACATTAGCGAAACCGGTTTCCATGCTTTCTTTTAGGTTCTTAATTTCGTTTTTTATGACTGCGATGTCTGTTTCGGTGCTGTTCTGTGTGGGTTCGGCGTGTGCTGTGTATGCGATGATACATAAGAGTATTGAGACTGCAAGCGTTGCTTTCATTAGTCACCTCTAACAATCCGTTTTTGCTTTAGTGTTTCTATTTCCTGCGTGAGTGTTTCTATCTGATTTTGGAGCATGTCTTCTCTTCTACCTCTTCTGTGCGTTAATATTCCCCATAGCGTTGCGCCGATGGTAAGGATCACCATAGGGATGCCGATACAGGCGATGATGATGTTGTTTTGCCTGTCAAAGTTTTTCTCAATATTATCAAACTTCTTTTCAACATTAGCGAAACCTGTTTCCATGCTTTCTTTTAGGTTCTTAATTTCGTTTTTTATGACTGCGATGTCTGTTTCGACGCTGCTCTTTGGGGGTTCGGCGTGTGCCGTATACGCGATGATACATAAGAGTATTGAGACTGCAAGCGTTGCTTTCATTAGTCACCTCCTGTCGCAGAGCGTAGTCATGTTCTGTAGTGTCTAGCTTGTAACAGCATACACAGTATATCACAAGAGTTGATAGTTTACAAGTAAAAAACCGCGTGTTTTTGGTAGGATTGGGATAAACGCGTAATTTCTGAATCGCGGATTACACGGATTTTCGCGGATTTTTTTTGCTGTAGTTTGTTTGTTTTGGATAGCGTCTACTTTTTATTTTTGCTTTTTTCTGTTGCGAGACTCATGTCTGGAGCACTAAACAAATAAATCCGCGAGAACCTGTGATACAGACAAATGTGATACCATCAGTAGATGTCTATCTTTGCATTAGTTGTTAGAATATCAATCTCTTAAAATCCGCGTCAATCTGCGTAATCCGCGTAAATCCGCGATTCAGACGAACCTGCGATTCTGAAAAAACTAATCCGCGTAATCTGCGTAAATCCGCGATTCAGAAACAAAAACCCCAGCAGAGGTAATCCGCGTCAATCCGCGTAATCCGGGGAATGCCTAAACGGCATTCATACCGTTGATTTGGCGTAAATCCGCGATTCAGAAACAAAAACCCCCAGCAAAAGAAAATCCGCGTACACCTATAATACTACCAGAAAGTGTTATCCTGTTTGTTAGATGTATGGAGACGAGTTTCTTAAAATCCGCGTCAATCTGCGTAATCTGCGTAAATCCGCGATTCTGACAAAAAAAATCCGCGTCCAAATCGACTTTTGAATGCTTCTGATTAAAAAAATATATTCTTGACGAAAATTTGAAGTTGTGGTAACTTAATGTTAGGTCTAATTACAAACATAAAATATGTTATACCATACACGAATGGTAGACAAGGAGGCAATTATATCTATGAAATGGTCTTTTAAGCAAACAAAATTTTGCCAAAATTTACAAAGGGAGACGTGCGGAAGTAAGCGGATTGCGAGACTGCCCAGCACTTTTTACTGCTAAATATAGGGATGCTCTTACTTTTAGGAATTACTGTATTAGGATGCGGTGGGCGTTCCTTACAAAGCATGTCGCCGATACAACCGGTGCAAAATATAGTCGCTGTACAAATGGAAATAGAAAATAACCCGGGCTCAGATGCGGTTGTCCCTGCGATCCCCGCTGCAAACTTGGCACAACCGATTATTGATAAGCATGGACTCCAAACAGTCGGTTTCCGTTTCGTTGAGATACCGGATTCGAATGCAAAAGCGTTGACCTACGTTTTCGCTTCGCCAGACTACGCGTTTTCTCCTGATAATTGGAACAAATTTTTGACAGATTGGGGAGAAGTCGCGCCGCAAATAGAGCTACCGACTGAGAACGAAAATAGGAAAGTCGTCGATGCAGTATTCGTATCAGATTTTCCAGAGGCGTTTGATATTCAGGCGAGACAACCTTTCCTCACAAAAACAATAGACGATATCACCGTCTCTATCTGTTATTGGCGTAGAACCGATTTGGATCGTAAATATAATAGAGGTAACGCATATTCTCCGTTTTACGAGACAGATGGGCTTCGGCAGGGTGATAAAACAGATGTGTTTTACGTCAAGATTACGAACAATCGAGAAGAATATATCCTTTTTGATGTCAGGAAATGTGAAGTGACCGATCAAGGTGAGAACTATTATCCTGGTCTTAATTATGAAGATTTGAAGGAACGTTTTACTTATATGTCGCGCGCGTCTGGTCTTTCTGTAAAGCATGGTTTGGAGAAAGCAGGGCAAATCTTGATTGAAAAACGGATGCCGATTGTAGAAAAGCAGGTTGGATTTCACCGTATTGGTGTTAAGCCCGGAGAGAGTGTTGAGGGGTTCGTTCCGTTCAGGCAGGTAAAACTTAATGCGATGGACTTATTAGTTATTCTACCGATTGAAAAATCTCCGCCTCCGGATGGAACGCAGCGTTATCAAACGATAGACTTTAAATTTCCGTTCACACATAGTAGAAGTATTCGTGCTGCGCAACCTTCACCGCAACGTTATTAAAATTGTGCCACATAGCTGCGTCTCTTTGTAGCACAAACTGTTAGTTTGTATGCTCTTTGTAGCATAACCTTTCCAGGTTGTGCTACATGTAGCACAAAAAATGTAATTCCTCTACACTGCGGCATTTGCCTTCCCGATAATTCTTAACTGCTTTTTTGGCAAGCGGATCCAGCCGCCCGGCTTTTACGTCTTCCTCAAAACGTTTTTCCCAGGCCTCTTCTTCGGCTACAAGTACTTGATGAAGTTTCTTGTGGAGGGATCTCAGTAGTACGGCTTCTGTCGGTTCTTCACACTTGACTTTTGGAACCTCTGGAATGTATCCAAGCCAGGTCATGCCGTCTCTTTGGATATGGGCGGTATAGGTCTCCTCGAAAACCTTGTCATGGATTTCGAAAGTCCTTATTTTTTCCATGATTTTCTCCCTTGAATGCCATTCAGGCATTCCCCGGATTACGCGGATTTTCGCGGATTTTTGTCTGGCACTTCAGGCGTGTTTATCGTAGGTTTTCGCGGCTTTTTTGTTTGGTGCTTCAGGCGTGCTCTTGATAGGACTTGTGCGCCCAGTTCGGGCTCAGACACCTATAATATTACCAGGAAGTGTTATCCTGTTGGTTAGATGTGTGGAGACAAGGCTCTTAAAATCCGCGTCAATCCGCGTAATCCGCGTCAATCCGCGATTCAGACAAAAGGCAATCTGCGTAGTCCGCGTCAATCCGCGATTCAGATAATGCTACCAGGAAGTGTTATCCTGTTGGTTAGATGTATGGAGACAAGGCTCTTAAAATCCGTGTTCATCCGCCTAATCCGCGTCAATCCGCGATTCAGACAAAAGGCAATCTGCGTAGTCCGCGTCAATCCGCGATTCTGACAAAAGGTAATCTGCGTAATCCGCGATGCTGGCAAAGAGCAAAAAAAATTGCAGGGGTGGGATTTGAACCCACGTCCTCCGGGTTATGAGCCCGACGAGCTACCAGACTGCTCTACCCTGCGTCAAGGAAAAATATGGTCGAGGAGGGACTTGAACCCTCACGCTCGTGTTAAAAGCGATGGATTTTAAGTCCATTGTGTCTACCGATTCCACCACTCGACCTCACAGATAATATAATAGTATACACAATTTAGGAGACGTTGTCAACTTTTTTTCTTAAATGTAGAAGGTTTACGGGCAAAAGATACCCCCCTTTATCCCCTCACTTACCCCCATTTTTGTATGCGGTATGTGTAGGCGTGTGTGTGTATAGAAATAAGTTGGAAAGTCTGATGGGTTATGGTAGAATACCTCCATATAAACCAATGTCGGTGAAAAACCGGCAGGGAGGTATTCTTATGAAATATACCCTTAGCTGGGTACATCCCAGAAAGATTATAACAGGTTTTCGTAAAGTTTTCAACGGGATTTGTATCAAAAAACCGACGCTCCGCAACTTTTATTTGATGCTACAGGCTGTGTGTGTAGCCCCGAGTTTTCGTATTCAATCGATTGCCTCACATCTACCTATCCGTGTGAAACACGACAAGTCTAAGCAAAAGCGTGTGTTGCGGTTTATTGATACCTATTTTCCGGTTGCAGCGGTGAAGGGTGCTTGGTTGTCACATATAGTTGTCAGTGTGTGTCGTTCTGTGGGGATGCAGCATCTGCTTGTGCTGATAGACGAGACAGATTTACCGGGCGGATGGAAGGCGATTGTTGCAGCCCTTCCGTTTCGCAATCGTGCGATCCCGCTCTATTGGGTTCTGTATAAAAATGAGATGCTCAAAGATGGCACCTATCAAGGACATAACGATTTAGTTCAGCAGTTCTGTTGTGATGTCCATAGTCGCGTTGTTAAAGTGTTAGGGGATAGTCGGGAGCCTGTGTTGGTTTTTGACAGAGGGTTCGCCCGAGCGAGAGCGATCCTCAAGTTTTTTGAGGGGCAAGGCATCTGCTACTTGATGCGTGTGCCACGCAATGTTGGTGTGCGTATAGCAGGCAACAAGCAGTGCCTTGAAGAAGTGGCAAATGGTTTTTACCCACAAGTGCTTTATCACTACACGGAGCAGGTGCCTGTGGCACTCTATGTTGGGGGACAGCACACCAAGAAAGACCCGTTATATCTTATCTCCAATCGGCTTCAGGGGAACCCCCTGCGAACTTGCTACAAGCGGCGGACACAGATTGAACACGGGTTCAGAGACTTGAAAACGAACTTCGGTTTCAAAGCACTCGTTTTGAGAAAGAACGAACAGCCCCGGATGGAAGTTCTGTTTTTGTTGGCAGTCGTGGCTTATGGTTTGGCGTTCCTGTGTTATGAAAAAGCTGCGGACAGATGGGCAAAAACTTTACACCCTACGCGGAAAGTTTACTCCGTGATCAGTGTCATCAACCGTATGATCCGCGAGGTGTGGACGCAGGAGGCGTTGCTCTTGTTCACCGAGAGGACTTGTTTGAGAGATATAAACTTTCTCACCGCAGAAGAACTGACATGACAACATTGGAAACCTATGAACACAACTACACACGCATTCAAAAAAAAATGGGGGTAAGTGCGCCTTTATCCCCCCGCAGGCGGGGGGAATGAGAGTGGATCCGTAGGCAAGGGGAATGAGAGTGGATCCCGCAGGCGGGGAGATAAGACAGGTACAGATGAACCCCTAATCCGCATATCAGAAAATTAACCTATCTACCAGCCTTGAGGAAACCCCATGCCGTTGCAACTTTGCCTTTCGGATCAACAGGTAAAGGACCGTCGGGGCCGTAAACAAGTACATCCTCGTATCTTGCTTGGGTTGCCCACGTAGCCACACCAACACGCCCCACCCCATCTCTGCTATTATCGTCAATTTTGTGAACCTGTTCGTCGTTAATAATTAACGTATATCCAGCAGGTGTATTGATAATTTTGATGTTATACCACTTATCCGTGTCAATAGTGTGACCGCTATGTGCACCAGCTTTCGCTACACCCCATGTCTCGATTTGTGAACGACTGTTACCCCAACCGCCGAGGTTCCACCAGTATTCTAACCGTGCTTGCCCTTGCATACGTGGGGGATGTTTTGCAAGTGCTTTTCCTCTGGGCTCCATTGTCCCTTGGCATCGGAACATAATTAGGAATCCTTCCGCACCGCCGATTTTATTACCACTGACTTCGTAGGTATAATCGTTCCAGTCCTCATCCCAATAATCATCTGCAATAATGCTCATGCAATTGGAATCATTAGAGAGTTGATGATATTCATCATCTTTGAATTGCCAATCTCCCCAGAGGGGAACCCATTTCTTTTCAGATTCGTTTGCTTTGTCAAAATTATCCTCAAAGTATAGTTGTGGCATTGCCACGTTTGTAATGCTGAGAACGAAACAACAGAAGAGGATAAATATACCGAACTTTTTCATAAATGACACTCCTTTTGTAAGGCGACTCATTGACTGACGAATCGCCGTTGCTATTCTAATGGTTAAGCGAAAATTCTGCTGAATTCAGTAATGCCCAATACAAGTCTTCGTAAGCCAATTCTTTGTTTCTGTACAGACTACGGTCTAAATACCGTTGGAAAAAGGTTTGCTCTTTAGCTGTCGGTTTGCGTGAAAGCACAGTGAGATACATATATTCCACACGTTTATTGGTATCACGCCAATTATCGAGGACATAGTTAACGAAAGTTCCATGTTTTTTGTAATCCGCGCTATCATTCACCATCTGTCCATTTATCATCATAAGAGCTTGTGGGACGGTTCCGTTGAATGCTTCGATTTCTTCCATCTCACCGTTGTCGAGCAGAAAAAGGAATTTTTTGAGGTGATCGCGTTTCTTATATTCAATACTCCGAAACATATTCTCCCTGTCTTCGCCTTGTTGTTGCATGCTGTCCATCCTAATCTTTTGTAATCTTTCAAAGTCGGTGGCTCGCAGCATAGCATAGAAGAATTGCTCAGCACTCAAAGGCTTCATATATGCATGTGAGTAATAGATATGATCATCCTTGTTGCTCTGGTTCGTCTCTGAGCTTCTTTGATATGCGTTTGTGTTGAGAATTGTCCGCATTAGGTGTTGTAAGTCATAGCCGTGTATGACGAAATCTTCAGCTAGCCAGGTCAATAGTTCTGGATTGGTTGGTCTATTTTCATCTCCAAAGCCGTCGACGGGTTCGACGAATCCGCGTCCCATAAAGTGTTTCCAGATTCGGTTCACGATGGCTTTACTGAAGAAGGGATTTGTTTCGGCGGTCATCCATTCAGCGAGTGCGTGCCGTTTTTTGATGAGTTCACCTGTATAATCTGTTCCATCGAGAAAACGCGGTGTAACCGACTCCTGCATGCTATCAACATACATCGCCCGTTCCTCTTTCGGGCTATTTGTAATGAGATAGTTTTCCATCTCTTTCTCATCACCGATCATATCCTTACCTTTAATCATTCCCTTTTCTTCCCTCTGAATGCCAGTGAAGAATGCTGCGATGCCGTAGAAGTCTTTCTGTAGCCATGTTTCGGTTTTATGATCGTGGCATTCTGCACACTGCATCGGGAGCCCGAGGAATAGACGTGATGTGTGTGAAGTCAAAAAGACAGGGGATCTTTCATAACGTAGGACGTAGTTTCCGGCTGCGTTATCCTTTAGCTCGCCATCAGCGGTGATGAGTTCACTAACAAATTTGTTGTATGGCATATTGGTGTTGAGTGCCTCGTGCACCCATGCTGTTAAACCGATGCGTCTGTCATCTGCGTCGTCGCGCCTGCCGATGAGCCAGTTAACCCATATATTTGTCCAATATTCAACAAATTCTGAACTTTCAATGAGCTCGTCAATTTTCTCTGAACGTTTGTACTGCGATCCATCGTCTGTAAAATCTAAGACTTCTTTCGGGGTAGGAATTGTTCCTGTCATATCTAAATAGATACGTCGTAAGAATTCCGAGTCTGATGCCTGTTTTGAAGGCTTAATGCCTTCCCG
Organism: Candidatus Poribacteria bacterium; assembly: GCA_965200395.1. GTDB lineage: Bacteria > Poribacteria > WGA-4E > WGA-4E > WGA-3G > MSPOR6. The sequence goes on from CBDAUH010000002.1 coordinate 47,381, forward strand.
GTTCAACACTAAATCGATGTGTCTATCTAAGTGTTTTGTGCTTGAATGGACGTGTCTATTGGTAGTGTTGACTGTATTTATAGTTGCACAGCTGGCTGCTAAAAACGCGAAGGCAAGCAAAATAATCCAACTTCGGTTTTTCGTCCAATACGCCTTTTTCATGGTGAATCTCCTCAATCTATAAATGTGTTCTCTACTATTAAGTTTAATCGATCTTTCTGCGGATTTCAAGGAAAATTAAGCTTTCTCCCAACGGATCCCTGTCGGAATGATACCGACATCTTCTCCACGTCCCATCGCTTCGGCTGCGTCGAGGATGCTTGCGATGTCGTGCTGCGGTTCGAAGTCTAATAACTTTTTGATTTTCGTCAGGTCAAATTCAAAATAGTTTGGGGTAGTGAGTTTAATATCGGCAAAATCCATATTATAGCGATCACACAGATAGGGGATTACTTCCGCAAAATTGAAAACCCCGTTCCCACCGAGTGTGAATTCTTGACCGACAGCTGCATCTTTTTCGATACCTAAAACCAATCCTTGAACAATGTCTCGAATATCGGTAAAATGTTCTTTGTAAGGGGTACCGTCTGGGTTCCGTTTGAGTATGAACTTTTCTTTTCCGTTCCAAGCTTTCATGACAGCTTCTGCGGTTTCTAATTCTGCGGGGTCATCGCCTTTATAGTTTTTATATCGGTTATATATGGTGCTAAATACGAAGAATTTGGGTAAACCGTCAGCATTCAGAAATTCACTCGGTTCTACGACAGTGGTAAATCTAAAGACGGTGGATGGTATGTCGTATTGGTGGTGGTATGTCATGCAAAGTTCCTCACCGATCCATTTCGTGAGAAAGTAGGGCATGTGGTGGTATTTAGCGACCATATCTTCTGTAATAAGCTCGTTGAATAGCCTGCCCTTTTCGGTTAACTGCCAATAAATGGCTTCTGTGCATGCATATACGAGTCGGTGTATGTTTTTATTGAATTCTCGGACACATTCTAAAATATTGAGCGTTCCCATTCCGTTGATAGCGAGATAGTCTCGGTTATTGAATGGGCCCCCGAAAGCTGCGGCGATGTGATAAATTGCATCGACACCCTCAACCGCTTTTTTGACATCCTCATATTCCCGCAGATCCCCAAGAAATGTCTCAACCTTGTTATTACCTTTCCATCTGTCTACACGGTTGACATCGCCGGGATAGGTAAAACAACGGATTTCGTGTCCCTTTTCTAATAGTTTTTTAGTAAGATTTGATCCGATGCGACCCGTGCCACCTGTTACTAATATTTTCATACATTCTCCGTTTGTAATCGAGCAATTTATTCCATCTCTTTTTTTAGAAAGCCACAGCATAGCCATCCGTTCTCGGATCAGAACCGCCGATAAGCGCGCCCGATTCGGGGTGCACTCGTATCATCTGCGCACTACCCGGACCACCCCAATCCCCGACAAATTGAAGTTCATGCCCCCTTGCTGCTAAACCTTCTTGTGTAGCCAAAGGGACTCGCGTTTCTAATTGTAGATGACTGGAACAGGTATGCGGAATTGTTGACTCCATCGGATTTTGAAGGCTACGCCATCGCGGTGCAGAGACTGCTTCCTGGGGTGTCATACCAAAATCCAGGGCATGTGTGACCAACTGCAGGTTCGTCTGTACTTGTGTATCAGCCCCTGGTGTTCCGCATGCTAGAACAGGGTTGCCATCTTTTGTTACGATGACAGGGTTCATCGTATGTCGGACACGTTTTCCCGGCATCAAACAGTTGGGATGGTCTTCTTCCAGATGCCAATAAGTCATTCGGTTGTTTAGTAGGATACCTGTGTCCCCTGCTACTAGACTGGAGCCGAAGCCCGATTGAATACTTTGCAGCACACAAACGAGATTCCCTGCACGGTCAGCGGTGCAGAAGCAAGTGGTATCTTGATGGGTTTCTGGTCCGCCAGCGGGAACATCGACAGCAGCTTTGTCCAGATCAATCCGTTTTGCTTGTTCAGCAGCGTAGGATTTGGACAACATGCCCTCTATGGGTACATCCACCCAATTGGGGTCTGCCATAAATTTCTCTCTGTCAGCGAATGCAAGTTTTTTGGCTTCAACCATCAGATGTACACTTTCCGCTGTGTTGCATCCCAATGCATGCAAATCGAACAGCTCTACAACATTCAATTCTTGTAGTAAGATATGTCCACTGGAGTTGGGGGGCATCTCGTATACTTCGTAGCCACGATAGTTGATATGTATTGGGTCATCCCAGTGTGCATGGTAGTTTGCGAGGTCTTCCGCTGTTAGTAGACCGTCATAAGCGTTGCTGAATTCGTCGAGGGTTTTGGCAATTTCTCCTTTGTAGAATATATCTCTGCCATTTTTAGCGATTTTTCGGAACGTTGTACCGAGGTTGGGATTGGCGAGGAGTTCACCTGCGGGGATCGGTTTGCCATCGTTTGTAAAGATTGCGCGACTGTCCGGTTCCGCTGCGAAGCGGGCATTTTCGCCCCTTAACCCGCCTGCAAGTCTGTAGCTGACTGGAAACCCCTCTTCACAGAGAGAGATTGCTGGTGCGAAAACTTCTTCTAACTTGAGCGTACCGTAGCGGTCATGGGCAAGCAACCAACCGTCAAGGAGCCCGGGTACTGAAACACTTCGCATACCTTTCATGGGTATACCGCCATTTTTGATGTAGGTCTCGCGAGTTGCGGCGCGTGGTGCAGGGCCTGTTCCATTTACTGCTGCGACCTGTCCTGTTTCTGCCCAATAGATGAGGATAAATCCGTCACCACCGATGCCTGATCCTGCAGGTTCAACGACACCGAGTGCGGCAGCAGTTGCAATAGCAGCATCGACGGCGTTACCGCCTGCCAGCATAGTTTGTATGCCTGCTTGTGATGCAAGCACATGCCCTGATGTCACCATGCCATTGCTGCCCATGACAGAGGGACGAAAAACTGATCCATGTGGTGATTGCATTCAGTAACTCCTTTGAAGGATATTTTGTAGCCTACCCTTTCTAGGTTGTGCGTCTTCGTAGCATAACCTTTCTAGGTTGTGCCACACAACGTAAACCTTTCCAGGTTGTGCATCTATGTCCCATACCCTTTCTAGGCTGTGCCTTTCCAATCCTGAAAAAAATCAGCCACACCTATACCAGGAAAAACACCTCAAAACAAAAACTCTTAAAATCCGCGTCAATCTGTGTAATCTGCGTAATCCGCGATTCAGAAACTAATCCGAGATTCAGACGATCTCTTTGTAGCATAACCTTTCTAGGTTGTGCCAGATGGCGTAATCCCTAAGCAAGCATTTTTGCTGCAAATGCTTCTACGTCAACCCGTGTATGTGTTCGGGCGGATTCATTACAGGCCTCCATCAAAATCCACGTTCCGAGTGTACTATCTTGTATCCAGTCTCGGTCTTTGCCTGTTGTGATAGCTTCAGCAAATGCATCAAATTGGAGCCTGTCGTCTTCAATCAAACCGCCGTGTAGGTCTTGGAGGGTAAGGTTCTCAATCTCTTTCCCTGTTCGAAAAAGTTGTAGATGCCCGCCATCTCTGCGGAGGTCACCTTCTTCTCCGTGGAACGTCCAGCTGCCGCTCCATCCGTAAGCTCCCATGTGTCCGGCGCGCGTACCTGCGTAGGTAAAAGGTGCGCCGTTATCATATTCCATCAAAGCGTTGCCACCGGCAGTTCCCCATGCCTCTATCTGTCCTAGTGCTGGGTCTCTGCGGTTGTGGACTTGTGCTGTAACGTACTTCGGCAGTCCTTTTGCTCCGACGAGTTGGTCGAGTTGGTGGCTGCAGCCTGCGTGGAAGTATAGTCCATCGACATAGGCATCGGGTTGTCGGGAATCTGGTCCGGTAAATAGGTTTTGCCGTATCCAGAATCGGCATTCACCGCCCAGCATCTCACCGATTCCGCCATCTTCACGGAGCCATTCCCGCATCTTTGCGGCGGCAGGATTCCACCGTTTATTTTGGCCCTGTACTAAAATGGTACCGGGGTTTGCCTTATGTGCTTTAATGATGTCATGGAATTCTGCTTGTGTTGTGGCAATCGGTTTAACGCAGAGCGTATGCATGCCGAGGTTTAAGCTTTCAACGATGAGTTCAGCATGAACTGTCGTTGACGCATATACGAGACATGCCTGTGCTTCAGGGTGCTTATCTTTTGCTTCAGTGATTGTTGTGTAGATTCGTTCTGATAAGCCTTCAGGGGCACCATTTATAGATTCAACGCCGTGCTTCGCGGCTTCCAGATTGATATCTACGCACGCTACAGGTTCAAACCCGTGTGAATTTACTTGCGCTTGTAAACGTCCATGTGCAAAATGTGTGCAGCCCACGTGTATAGTCGGTATTGGCATATATCGGTCTCCTTGTAAGTCATAAAGTATTAGGAAATCTCAACAGTAGGCGGGTTAATGAAATCGTGATACCTCTGTGCGACCTTCCCCTCAGTAGCATCACCTGCATGAATGAGTACACGGAATCGGAAGTGCATCTGTTCACCTGTTTTGAGTGTGTAGGAGCCATCCTTGGATTTGTCGCGTTCAAATGTTCCACTGCCAAAAATGTTGCTTCCCATTAGTCCGTAGTTACGGACGTGCCAATAGGTCGGATAGCGCGGATTTACAATGTGATCATACACAGCGATGCCGACTGGCGTGCCTTCAACAGTACCGGAATAGTCGCACCAGTTTGCGCGTTTCCCCCAGGTTTCTGCTTCATTGACACCGCCAAATGCGTTCTCAATTTTTCCGCCATCAGAAGCGTTCATTGATGGATGTACCCGAATGCACATGATGCCGCCCTCTTTCGTATCACCGAAATGCACATCACCCTCAGATGCAATAAAGCTTAAATCGAGGTCGAAAATAGCACTGTCTTCGGGCAGGTTGTAGATACGAAAATGCTGCTTGTCTTTCATCAAGACTTTGCCGTCTTTCGTTTCCCAGTTGTTCTCAGCATATATTCTGCTGACAACTGCCCCACCATGTTTTTGTGTAAAACCTTGATGTGTAACTCTACCGCAATTGCTGCCTTCACCCCATAAGTCAACATCGTTGACTTCACCGTAGGCGACGTAGAGTGAACGGTGGTGAACGTGGTCTTTTGAGATGTCGCTGGTTTCTCCGCGTGTCACTTCACGCCCATTCGGGCCCAATACAGGAAAGAAATAGGGACGAAACTGTGCTTTTCCATAGCGGAACGTTGTAAACGGTCTACCGTTTAGGGTAACATCAATTGTTTCTGTGCCGTATTTTAATTCAACACCTGTGTCTTTGTTAATATCACCTACTGAAAGTGTGTAGGTGCGTGAGGTGCCGGCAGGCAGATCGTTAAGTATCCATGCTAAGGTTGTAGACTTTTCGTCGTCACTTTCGTAGCATTGTGCGGGTACGATCTCGTTATTTTCTGTATCTGTTAGGATGACATCGCGCTTTGCATATTCGCGAATATCGGGATGGTCAAGATTAACCACAACGGGGCATCCCTCCCTGTTATGGTTGCCTGCATTGACAGTGAGTGATAGGCAATTCTGATCTGCCATATATCTCCTTAATATCCTTTAATCGTGATAGTATATGAATATAGTTCGCCTTGGATCGGTTGACGTAAGAGATGGACAGTGTAAGAAACTTTAGCTTTTATCTGTATTCAGTGCAAGCATTGCTTCCTCTTCAGTATCGTAACTCTCAAAAACTGACGCTAACCTGCCGAGGACGAGTAGATTTCTGATATGTGCACCTGCGTTGACAAGGGCGGTGCGCCCACCTTTGCGCGTGATAGTGACATGAACGGAGACGAGTGTCCCTAAACCGCTACTATCCATCCGTGTGACTTCTTCAAGATTAAAGAGAACCTTTGGTGAATCGAAGTATTCTTCAAGTTCTTCCTGAATTTGCTGCCTCAGTTCAACATTCGCAGCACCGATCATACGCCCGGTTGGCCGGATGACAATAACACCTTCTCTGTTACGTATTTCAGCTAACATATTTTTTCCTCATATTAATTCCGCTTATGTATGCGGAGATGATTTGTAATTATTTACTATAGTTTGGACATTTTTTGTTTTTTTTATGGACATAAAGCAGGAAAGCGGGTATCCTTTTAGGAAACACAAATTTGAAAGGATATTTCAAATGACCCCACTTTCCTACTTGGACAACATGTTATCAGATTTTTGACCTTTGTTCAAGTATAATAACTTTCACCACTTTCAGACTTTCGTAAAAGGTCTGATAAATACGCCCTACCGAGGCACAATGACACAAATCTATCTTGCGACAGCCCAAGCAGGTCGGTATTGGTCTCTGCCAAAGTTTCTCTCGCGTGGCATCTGGTGTGTGGATCAAGTCGCCACTACGCTAAGCCATCAAGTGCTATCCGCTTACCCCACAGGCGTATACGTCTATGATGAAACACATGCCCTAAGTAGCGGTTCAAAACAAGCGGGTTTGCATTTCCACAGGAACCCTGCGTATCAGCCACGTAACAAGAACCAATCCAAGTTTCATCACGGACACGAGTTCGGTGCGATTGGGTGGCTGGCAGAAACGCGCGAAGGCACGCGCCTGTTTCCATTAGCCACACGGATGATGGAACCGAAAAGCGAGGACGCGAATAGCCTCGCTGTGCTGAAGCATTTATGCGATCTTGTGCCACCGGGTCTTATCATTTTTGATAGAGGTTTCAATAGACGCAAAGTGTTCACGGAGATACTCTCACAAGGACATCATTTACTTTGTCGTGCGAAGTCAAACGCGGCGTTTTTTGATATACCGAAACGCCCTAAGCGTCTCAAGAGAGGCAGACCCCGTCGGTATGGTAGCCGTGTGTCTATTCCACACCTGAAGTATACAGACATCGTTGTTGAGGATCAGACACTTTCTGTCGCTGATAAAGTCGTGCGAACAAAGATGTGTCCTGTAGATGTCCGCATCGTTGTGATACGCAAACGCCCCAAAAAGTCTAAACCCTATCGGTATTTCTGTGTATTTACTTCAGATTTACGACTGCCCGTAGAAACAGTTATCCGACACTATAGAAACCGGTGGCAGATTGAAACTGCCTTTCGGGACGCTAAAGAAAACTTCGGATTTGACACCTATCAACTCCGAGACAGGAAAAGTTTGGATCGGTTCGTTCAACTCAGTTTCACCGCAGCAACGCTGACACAACTCGCTTTCAGTCCGGTGCTAATGGAGAAGACATCCGAAGAAACCGACACAGACAAGGCACCGCTTGATTTAGAAACTGTGCTATCCACACTCAATATACACTGGTATAAACCGAAACATCTCACACGCGGCTTGATGACCGCTTACTTGCAGCGACGTTTACAACAAAACTATTTTTATACGAGTTACGACCCGGGGAAAAACGCACAGAAAAAACTGAAAATCCCCGAAGATACTACATGAACTAGTTCAACAGCAACTATTTTCACGATTATTGGAAAAATGATGACTAAAAAACAGTGATTTCTAACAGAATTTAGACAAAAAAGGGGCGTTAGCAGCAGTTCTAACACCTGTTCAGAAGTGCTAACGGGGAAGTGCTGCCAACTATTCATAATCTATAACAAGACCAAAAATGTCCAAACTATAGTAATTATTTAGTGTAACGAATTCAATTGATTTTGTCAAGGATATGTACTATTGGGCCAGTAGGGTTATTTAGTTTTATAGATATTCATTTTATCAAGTTAACTGTGAGTAAAGGTTTTGATGCATATTCCTTTATTTTATCAGCGATCCGTGTTATGCCTTGAAAACGGAATACGGATAATGCGGTATTTCGTAAAGCGGCCATGACTTGTGGAATAGCCCCGCATCTGACAGGTGATGCGTCCTCGCCGAGTAGCACATCGCGCATCCAATGCGACTTGTTCTCTATTGCCCAATGGCCTCTCCGTAAAGCAAGTAAGCGTTCTGCGGATGCCTCACTCGGTTTCAGGCTCGTAATCCCATAGGTAGTGCGGGTTGTCTCTTCTCCTGTCTTCATATTTTTGGAAGTATAATGATATTGGATCACTTGTGCTATGCCCGGCCAATCCAGATATGCGTTGAGACTTGTGCTTGCCTTGATACACCGTGTCTCAAGTCTGCCATGCGACTTTTCAATCGTCTCATGCATGTATATCGGTTTCCCTAAAGTAGGGTGTGTTGTGTCTTCAGAAACCGCGTCAGGCACGCCTTGAAAAAGTTTTTCAATCGCTTCTAACAGGTCCGGTTGATTGCCTTTAACAGGCAGCATATAGTCGCCCCCGCTGTTTATGATTCCGTGGCAGAAAGAGCGTTGTGTCAAAAGGGCATCCGTTGTGATAACTTTGCCTGCTACATCAAACGCTTTGAGGATTTCCGTTGATACCGGTATTTCATTGGTTTTGTCGCTGACACCTCGCTGCGTGAGGGTGATCCCTAACTCATGAGAGACGACGGAGAGTAAATGGCTGATCATCGCACCACTTTTTTTAGACGCACGCAGGGTTTTGCCATCTATAGCGACTGCGTCGGAACACCCCCGCAAATCAGGGCACTCTGCTAATGCGGCGTTTACCCATTTTGACAGGATGTTTTCTAATGCCTCAACATCCAACTTTTTCAACAGATTATGGATAGTTGCGGCACAAGGCGTTTTGTGATGTGTGAACCCGAGTGCTTTTGTGAGTGCGGGCTGTGAGCGTGCCCAGGTAGCGATGGATGTATACCCTTTATGCCCGCACATCAATCCAACGACTAAAAGTGCGAGGATTGCTTTCAAGGGGTGCCGTTTCCCTTTTTCCTTGCGTGGGTCTGTAAGTTCTGCTAACATATCCATTAAGTGGCAGGACTTTTTTCTTGTCATTCTTCACCTCAAAAGATCGTAAGTTTTTAAGGTGAAGTATAGCAGATATAGCGTGAAAAATCACGGTATATCTGCACATTCCAAATATTAACGATTGTGATAAAAAACAACTAAAATACATAAAACTAAATAACCCTATTGGGCCAGAGCCATTCAATTGTCTCGGACTTAGCGTCCTCCCCAATTCTGACAAAAAGAATCCGCGTAATCTGCGCTTCAGATGAGCTCTTTGTAGCCCGACCTTTCTAGGTTGTGCATTCTTTGTAGCATAACCTTTCCAGGTTGTGCCTTTCCAATCCTGAAAAAAATCAGCCACCCCTATACCAGGAAAAGCACCTCAAAACAAAAAACTCTTAAAATCGGCGTTCATCTGCGTAATCTGCGTAATCCGCGATTCTGACAAACAAAAGAGATTGTTGCGTAAAATAATACCACATTTTAGCAAGATATTCAACGTCCAGTAGATGGCGATTGTGGCCAGTGAATTCCGCGCTGCCCAGATAAACTGCGATTAGCAGATGGGCGATACGGTTTGTCAGGTAACCCGACAAGCTCGCCATCCTGCACCCACTTTTCATCTCCGCCATAAAGTTCACCTATCAGTAGGTTTGTCAACCGCGCAAGTATTGCAACGTGTTCAGGAGATTCGGACAGATCGTTTAGTTCTCTTGGATCTTCTTCCAAATCGAAGAGTTGTCTGTAGTTACCGGTTGCATAATAGATAAGTTTGTAACGGCCTTCATGGATCATTCGGGTGGCACTACCATTAGCACCGACTTCCCCATATAGCCATTCGCGTTTATCGTTACCTACCATCGGTATGCCATCTACGGTCTCTGGTATATCTATGCCAGCAAGATGGAGAAGTGTTGGCATAACGTCCTGCCATCCGACGAGGCGATCATCAACGCGGTGATGTCCCACCCTGTCATCTCCTGCAGCACCGACAAGGATCATAGGTACATTAGCAGAGTCTTCATAATAGAGACGTTTTGCCCACATTCGATGGTTGCCAAGCATATCACCATGGTCAGATGTAAAGAGAATGATGGTATTGTTCAACATACCTTCTTCGCGTAATGTGCCGATAACGAGACGCAATTGATGGTCAATGTGTGTACAGAGTGCATAAAACGCTTGCCGTGCGGAGCGGATTAGATTTTCATTGTATAGGGCATCCTGCATCTGACGAGACTTCAGCGGTAGCGGGAGCTTGTCCGTATCTTCAGACCATTTGCCGTGATAGGGCATTTGTATATCAATATTGTGATACATATCCATATAGCATTGCAAGGGTGCTAAAGGTGGATGTGGATGGCAATAGGATAGAAACCAGAATCCGGGACGGGTTGGATCACGACGTTTAATCTGGCGTACCATCTGTTGTGTGCTCCAGTTGGTCACATGACAATCTTCGGGAAGGTGCCAGGGGCGGTTGAGATAGTCGTTGTTACACATGCCGTGTGCAAACTGCTGCCCAGCATATCCTCTGTCTCCGAGAAAAAGTTCATAGTCGTCAACCACACCGTATTGTAATCTACCCTCCTCACCTAAAATCACATCGTCAAACCCAATGCGGTCACGTTGTGGATAAACATGCAGTTTACCGACTGCGTACGCTTGATAGCCCGCATCGCGAAATGTTTGTGCAATTGTTGGAAGTCCGTCGATCCCCTTTTTATCGTTGAAAACCCTATCTTTATGGGTACGGGTTGTTGTTCCTGTCATCAATGTTTTGCGTGCGGGAACGCAGACAGGGCATTCGCTGTATCCGTTAGTAAATCGAGTGCCGGCACGTGCAAGCGAGTCAAGTGTTGGTGTTTGAATATCTGGATGGTCATTGACGCCGAGTAGTGAGTTGGGCCAATGGTCTGTGCTGATTAGTAGGACATGCGGTTTATCTGCCATAATTATTCCTTATTTGTCAGATTCAACTAAAAAATATCATATCAGATGATATGATACATGGCAAGGAAAAAATTAATGGCATCTTATGTTTTTTGCTGCATGTTATGCAGCCTATATCTGCATGACAGCGGTGTTTGTGAGATAGGGAGATTGGAACTGTGTTACGTCGCCTGCCTTTAGACCAGGGACAGGAAAGAGGCGGACAGACAGAGGTTTATTGAGTTGGATAGAAAGGGTGGCAACGTCAGTCAAAATAGCAGTAATCTGTTCTGTGGACGCATCACCCGGAATAGGGATTGTGTCCAGTCCAGTACCGCATACGGTGGAATAGAGTAAGAGGCTATCTAAATTGAAATAACATTCTTCACTACGTTTGCCTAATCCCACATCTTCAAGGACAGGGAGCATCAATCCAGAGTACCCACAGAGCGGTAGTGATAGTGATTTCAAGGTTTGTGTTAAACCTGCAGCGACTGTCAGAGTACCACTGTCACCGAAGCAGCCGGGAAGCAGTTGTTCCATAGCGTAAGCGATGCTATCATCACCCATCGGTGCAAGTGATACGTCTAGGCCGATGAATTTGATACCCCATTCTTTTGCCATTGTTTCTGCAAGTGTGACAAGGTTTTGTCCTTCTGTTTCCATGATCGTTTTCAGGTTCTGCAAGCCAGTTTCTAAATTGGGGGCATCTGCGAAAGCATTTTGCACAAAGTCAATCGCTTGCCATCCAATGCTGAAGTTCGTTCTGGTGTCGTGCCAGTATGCGGCGGGGAAAAAGGGGGTATTTGGTGGACAGTTTACCAATGCTGCAAACCGTAGGTTACCGTAGCCATCGTCGGTTCGGTGTGCAATCTGACGAATGATGTCTGCGGCCTTTTCAGCTACATGCTCGGCTAAATATCTGTCCTGTGTCGTGAGGGTGACAGTGGCAAAGAATATTTCACTCTGGACAATCACATCTGCAACTTGTGCAAGATGTGTTTCGGTGTGACGTTTATCTGGTGGGATTGTGCCTAAACTCAGAAATTCAATACCTAATGCATGTGCATCGGATTCTAACGCAAGGATCGTGTCTATATCTCGTGCTTCATCCCAGATTTGACTGCTAACACGCGTTGTTTGGACTTCGTAGCCATTCGCTTCAAAACGTGCTCTGCAAGCCGTGTTAAATTCCGCTGCGCGTTGAAGTTGGTATGAAGAGAAAACGAACGGAATACCTGTGGTAATAGTCCGAATTTTCATGAGTGGTTGCTGTCATCTTCTCCATAAAGTCCGAGATTCCGATAACGGTCATAACGTTGTTGTATCAGTTGTTTTTCAGACATCTGTAGTAATTCGGTGAGGTGCTTCTTGATTGCCCGTTTGACATTGCGAACAGCAGCTTCTGGGTCTCTATGTGCACCGCCGAGAGGTTCTTTTATTATTTGGTCAATGATGTTTAACTTCAGCAGATCGGGAGCCGTGGGTTTATATCCTTCTGTTGCTTCAGGCGCATGCTCCCCTTTGTCTTTCCACACGATACCGCTGCACGCTTCGGGTGGTGCGACGCAGTAGACTGCATATTCCATCATCAATACACGATTACCGACTGCGATAGCTAATGCGCCACCGCTGCCACCTTCGCCTATAATAACGATGAGAATTGGAACATGCATTTGTATCATTTCGGCAAGGTTCTCAGCGATGGCTGTCGCTTGTCCATATTCTTCAGAACGGAGATCAAAATGCGCTCCCGGTGTATCAACGAAGCAGATCAGTGGACGGTTGAACTTGTTTGCCAACTGCATCAGACGTCTTGCTTTTCTGTAACCTTCTGGATGCGTATATCCGAAGTTCATCTCTTGACGTTCTTCAAGGTTCGTGCCTTTCTGCTGTGCAAGGTAGACGATGGGGTGTTCATCGAACCAGGCTAAACCGCCGATGAGTGCTCTGTCATCACCGTATAACTTATCACTGCGGAGTTCAACAGGATCGTCAAGGAGTGAGTCTATGTACAGAGAGGCTTGGGGCCGTTGTGCGTGCCGAGCTAAGCGCACTTTGTCCCAGCGACTCAGCTTTTGAAATGCCTGTTTTGTCAAGGTATCTGCATTCTGTTTGAGTGCCGCAATTCCATCTGTCAGATCTAGCTCCGGATGTTCTTCCGTGAAAGCGTCTAATTGTGAGAGGTGACGTTCTAATTCAATTAAAGGTTTTTCAAAATCTAATTCTGTTGAATTCACAAAGTAATCCTTCTCAAGTAGTTTTGGCAAAGAGTTTACCGGGCAACTGCTGAACTACCCCTTTGAGCTCTAACATCAAGAGAACACTTGACACCTTGTTAATCGGCAATTGCGTCATCCGAACAATAGTATCAATGTGCGATGATGGTATTTCAATTGCATCATAAACCGTTTTTTCATCGGCCGTTAAATTTGGTGGTGGTACTTTTGGTATATCTTCGGGCGTTTTATCTATGGGTGTCGTCTCATCTTTTGGAACTCCAGATGTTTGAGAAATATCTGACTTTTCCTGCTGTGCTGTCGCTGGCTTAGATGCGGCGATTTGGTGGATGGTATGTTGCGGTAATGCGCCTATCAAATCATCCACTGTGCTGATGAGTTTTGCACCTTTATCAATCAAATTATGCGTACCAGTTGATAATTCAGAGAAGATTTCCCCTGGCACAGCGAATACCTCTCTACCCTGTTCGCCTGCAAGGCGTGCAGTAATAAGAGCTCCGCTCCGATTTGATGCCTCGACTACGACGGTTCCGACAGATAATCCACTGATAATTCGATTGCGTACTGGAAAATTTTCTTTCAACGGTTTCATGCCCATTGGAAATTCAGAAATTAATGCCCCCGATTCAACAACTTTATCCACCAATTCCTTATTCCCTGCTGGATAGATGAGGCTGAGGCCATTTCCTAATACTGCAATAGTTCTGCCACCTGCTTCAAGCGCACCACGGTGGGCACAAGTGTCTATCCCCATAGCAAGTCCGCTAACCACTGTCATGCCGCGGTTTACAAGTTGGTGTGCCAATTGATAACTGACTTTGCGTCCATAATCTTTCGCATCACGGGAACCAACAATAGCAACACTAAAGGCATCTTCCGGTTTTAACTCACCTCTGACATAGAGTAACAATGGAGGCGTATCAATTTCTTTCAACAGTTGTGGATATGCTGCATCATAGAAAGTGATGATGTGACAACCGAATTCTTGTATCAATTCCAGTTCGCGTTCTAACGGACATGTGAGTTGTTTCCGCACCAAACTATTCCGTAAATTGGAAGAAAGTCCATCAATGTCCTTCAATTCCGATGGGGTAGCATTCAGCACTTTTTCAGCACTACCCAATATACCAATTAAGAACTGCGCGGTTTTCGTCCCCACACCTTGAATCAGACTAAGATGAAGTATATCTATTGTTTCCTGAGATAGCATTTCCTTATACCAATGGATATATTATGCAATTTCCTCTTTTCCGGAATACGAACTGAGTAACGTTGTTTTATTGCATCGGTGCGGTATCAGTCGTTGGCATTGCGTAATAGAGTTCAATTTCCTGAATTTTCCTATACTCTGCTGCGGTAGGCGCCCCTGTTTCAGAACGTTTATAACGACTTTCGCCCCCGACTCGTCGCGAGTCCCAGCGGCGAGGAACTTTCAAACGGAACTTGTTCGTCACCACAGGAGTTCCAAGGGTATATCTATAGATAGGGCGCATGTTGTCGCGTACATCCTTGACTGTGACCCACTTACCATCTTCTCCCATATATTGAATGTGGAAGAATTCGAGCTGCCCTTCTTTTGCTTTGATGACAATGCGTTGGATAGTTTGTGGGATGTTCCAACTTAAAACTGCTTCGGTGAAGTTATCTGCTTCATCTTGTGAGGCACGGTCTTTTGCATCCTCGCGAATATTGGATGTTTCACCTTCGGTATATAAATTGTCATCATGGAATTTCGGGTCAGTCCCTGAAGCCATTATTGCAATATTTTCGCTCCAATTGAGAGATGGTGTAGAGGAGAGGATACATCCGGATAATCCGAGCATCGCACAGATAACCACCAATAATAATCCCAAACGCATGTAATACCTCCTTTTTGTTGAGATAAAGAAAAGGCGGTGTTTGGACAACAACCGCCATGATCTTTATTTCTTTATTACTCCAAGTTTAGTAAATCATCAAGTTCTTGTTCACGTTTATCGGTTGTTTTGTCTACTGTAGCTTGTTCTGCAGTTTTATATCCGTAGAGTTCAACTTCTCTAAATTTTCCAACAGCGCGTCGATTAGATGCTTGTATATAACCTACATTACGCGCGCCAAATTCCCGACTCTTAGATGCATCATCTCTTGTTCTCCTGACTCTAATGCGCACCCTGTCAGTTGGATATGGTGTCAAAACAGCTACAGTAGCAGGATTATCTGCATTTTTTATCTCTTTTACCAAAGTCCAGTTTCTTTCAGTCGTATGACTTTCTTTTGCCACGAACACATCAAATTCGACGACATTTTCGGAATGGACGACAATGCGCCGTATCTTCTTTTTCTCAGGCAACGTAATTACTACTTCAGATGCTGCGCTCATGCCAACTACATCTCCAGCGAAAACTGCATCTCCGATAGTATTTAAGTTTCCATCTATTGCTTGTGGGGTAGTTGATTGAACGCCATCCATCATTGCATAATTTTCACTCCACTCCTGAACTGAAAATAGCGCATTACATCCTATTAGGACGACTGGAAGGCAGAAAAGTGAAATGAAACGAATTGTTCTAAATAACATTTTTACTCCTTTGTAGATGTAGAATCTGTAGATATGACGCATGCGGTTCATAGATGCGCCATGTTAGGTTATGATACAAATTTCCAAGAAGTCCCCTCGCGGGTATCTTGTATTTCGATGTCAAGTTCTTTTAGTCGATCCCGTATTTTGTCAGAGGTATCCCAATCTTTCTGATTTCTGGCATCCTGTCTTATCTCTAAGAGCAGTTCAATCAGTGGATCGAGATGCTCAGCAGTGTTGTCAGTGTCCTCTTCGTTCATCGTATAGATGCCGAGAACCTGACATGATTCCGTTAAAACTTTGTAGGCATTTGCCAAAGTGTAAGAAGAAGCCCCGTTTGATGAATTGATAGATTTATTAATATAGCTGACAAGTGAGAATATTGATCCGACTGCTTGAGCAGTATTAAAATCGTTATCCATAGCTTCCGTAAACTGCGATTGCATGGATTCTATAATGGAAAAGAAATCTGCATCGGCATGAGAAGTATGATTTAATGTTTTGTTATTTTCTTCTTCAATTTCAGGTGTTGCTTCATAATATTTCTTCAACGTATCAACACAGTTGTTCAAACGTTTGAGGGCGGATTCAGATTTTTGCAAACTTTCTAAACTATAATCAAGCGGATGTCTGTAATGGGCAGAAATGAGAAAATGACGGATTATCTCTGCAGAAAATTTGTCTAATGCATCTCTCAAAAAAATGAAATTCTTTTCAGATTTGCCCATTCTCGCCCCATTTATCTTCAGAAAAGCAACGTGCACCCAGTAACGTGCGAAAGGTTTTCCGGTTGCCAATTCACTCTGTGCGATCTCATTTTCGTGGTGCGGAAAAAGCAGGTCTTCACCACCAGCGTGTATATCAATAGTTTCCCCAAGATGTTTCATCGCCATAGATGAGCATTCAATGTGCCATCCGGGTCTTCCGGGTCCCCAGGGGCTATCCCAATAGGGTTCACCGGGTTTTGCTGCTTTCCACATATCAAAATCGCGTGGGTCCTCTTTGCGTTGGTCCACCTCTACGCGTGCTCCTGCTAATAAATCCTCCGGTTTTCGATGCGATAATTTTCCGTATTCCTTGAATGAATTGACACGATAATAGACACTCCCCTCAACGACATAAGCCGCATCTTTTGCAATGAGCGTTTTAATCAGATCAATCATTTCTGGTATATGTTCTGTGGCTTTCGGATGCACATCTGCAGGTTGAATTCCGAGACGTTGTGTGTCTTCAAAATAGGCTTGTCCGTTAGTATGTGCCAGTTGACTGGCACTGATACCAAGCGTTTGTGCCCGCGCGATTATCTTGTCATCAATGTCTGTCAAATTCTGAACTAAACTGACGTTATACCCTCTATATTCAAGATATCTGCGTATTATATCGGTCACGAGTGCTGTTCGGGCATTACCGATATGTATGTAGTCATAGACAGTGGGTCCACAACTGTACATAGAGACATGCCCTTCTGTCAATGGTGAAAATTCTTCAAGTTGTCTGCTAAGGGAATTATATATCTTTACTCCCATTCGCTATTCCTTTGTTATCAAAAATGCATAATCGTGCTGCTCAATGATTAGAAAGGCAAACAGTAGCTTGAGCAACTATTGCCTTACCTTCTCCTACGATCCCTAAATTTTCTGCGGTAGTCGCTTTTATGCTGACCTGCGCCTCCAATATACCTAATGTTTTTGCAAGTATTTGTCGCATTTGTGAGATATAAGGTGCCAATTTAGGTTTTTGTGCGATCACTGTGCTATCAACATTTTCGATTGTATAATTTAGTTCTCTAACCTTTGCTGCTGCAGTGCGGAGGAAAAATTGGCTATCTATTCCCGCATAACTATCATCCGTGTCCGGAAAGTGAGTGCCGATATCCCCTAATGCGGCTGCCCCTAAAATAGCATCACAGATGGCGTGTGTCAACACATCCGCATCCGAATGTCCCAAAAGCCCTAAGTGATATGGGATTTCTACCCCGCCCAAAATCAATTTTCGGTTTTCAACAAGTTGATGAACGTCGTAACCTATCCCTATTCGCATCTAATATCCAATAGGACTTACGCAATTTCGGTTGAAGTCGGGTTATAAACCGCTCTAAAAAAGAAATGCTCTTTGTAGCGTAACCTTTCTAGGTTGCGTCCCCGATGCACAAACTGGAAAGTTTATGCTACAATGCGTAAGTCCTGATCCAATTTATTATACCTTATCTTACATTATTTAGCAAAGTTTCAGCGAGTAGTAAATCCTCTGGGGTTGTAAGTTTCACGTTCCTATAACTTCCCATCACGAGTTTTACGGGATGTCCAAGCATTTCAACTAATGTTGCATCGTCCGGAGCCCTTATCTCGTCTTTGATAGCCTTATTATGTGCTTCTACAAGAAGCGAAGTGCGGAAAACCTGTGGTGTCTGCACGCGCCATAACAGATCACGTTCAGGTGTGTAGTCTATGTAAAGATTTCTGTTTGCTACTTTTATAGTCTCTTTTACAGGTACAGCAGCTACACTTGCACCAAATTCTGCTGTGGCTTCAAGGCATCTGAATATAATATCATCATTTATAAACGGACGCACGGCATCGTGGATAATAACAAAATCAACATCGTCTGAAAGTGCCTGAATTCCGTTGAATACAGAAATTTGTCGCGTTTCACCACCCGCTACCAATTCACGAATCTTCCTAAATCGAAAAGGTGAAATCACATCTTCGTTACACGTCGTAATATCGGATTCGTCTACAATTACAATAATTTCGTCAATGACACTGTTCTGTTCAAACCTATCAATTGTATGGGACAAAATTGGTTTATCGGCTAAAAGTAAATAAGGTTTTTTAACAGATGTTTTCATCCGCTTGCCTTGGCCAGCAGCAGGAATTAGGACAGATATTTTACTGTTCATCTGGTGCCATTTCATCGTAACCCTTTCTCTGATAAAGACCCGTCAGCATTTCGAGCGAAGATCATCTGTCCCGTGCTGGTCCGTAACATCTGTGTTACGACGACATCGATTGTCTGGCCGATATGCGATTTTCCACCTTCAACGATAACCATTGTTCCATCATCAAGATAGCCTACGCCTTGGTTCGATTCTTTGCCAATTTTTTGTAGATGAACTTGGATAATTTCACCAGCAACGACAATTGGACGGATTGCATTTGCTAACTCGTTGATATTTAAGACCGTGACACCTTGTAATTCTGCGACTTTGTTTAGATTGAGATCATTTGTAATAATTTTTGCAAAATGCTTTCGTGCAAGGTGGACAAGTTTTGCATCTACTTCATCAAGATGGGGTACATCTTCTTCTATGATTTCTACAGCGATAGATGGGCTGTTCTGAAGGGAACGGAGTATGTCAAAGCCTCGCCGTCCTTTATTTCTTCGTAAGAGATCGGCTGAATCTGCAATATGTTGCAATTCATTTAAAACAAAACGTGGAATGAGGAGGGTCCCATCAATAAACTGTGTCTCACAAACTTCAAGGATACGACCATCGATAATAACGCTTGTATCTAATAGCTTAAATCCGTTGGCATCGTTTGTTGCATAAGAAGTTCCCATTTGTGTGTAACGATATGAATTGAACAGTCGGACAATAGGTAAACTCTCGGAGATATAGTATCCACACACCATACCGATATAGCCAAATCCGAGAATAATCACATTCTGTAAAATACCGGGTAACGAAAAGTTGTCAGGATCGGTTATTGCGTTGGATAGATTGAATAGGTATAACCCGAGCACTGAAATTAACAGGCCGAATGCAAGCCCGACAATACTGGCAACAAGCCTACGCGTGTGGGTAACGTGCAGGAATATTTCACCTACAACGAGAGCACTTGCAATCACAAACCCAATAATACCGTCGGTTATGTCACTATCCGGCAGATAACAAACGACAGCACTTGCAAGAATAAATAAGAGACGAATTACCCAAATTTGCATAGTTCTTTTTCAACCGTTTGTAGCGTTGAAATGCTTTTTCATCGCTATTGAACATTATGCCGCATCTTCTTTAGGCATTACCCTCCTGATGAGAAGACGCTTGTTGATGATCTATTGTTGATCTACGGGAACTTTCTTCGTTTACAATCGTATTTTTCAGTATCTGACAATTGCATCACCGAATTTGCTGCTGTTTGAGTGTTATAATAAATTACTTAAACTGTCATATATGTCCTTCACGTCAATGAGTTCAATGTTCTCATTGATTTCTAATCCTTTCTGATGATATTTAGGAAAAATTGCACGCGTGAATCCGAGTTTTGATGCTTCTTGGATCCGTGTTTCTAGATGCGGTACTGGCCTAATTTCTCCACCTAATCCGACTTCCCCGATTACAACTGTTCGAGGGTCAATTGGAATGTTACGATGATTAGAAATAATTGCCATCAACACACCCAGATCGATGCCAGGTTCATTAACTCGTAATCCTCCAGTAATGTTCACAAATACATCGGAGTCTCCGATATCTAATCCGATTCTTTTATTTAACACTGCGATCAGTAGTGCGACTCGGTTTCGGTCAACACCTGTTGCTGTGTTTCGGGGTGTGCCGTAGTGAGTTGGTACAACTAAAGCCTGTACCTCCAATAACAGTGGTCTTGTGCCTTCCATACTTGATACGATTACAGAACCGGAGATCTCTTCTTCTCTATCGCTTAAAAAGAGTTGTGAAGGATTTTTAACATCTACAAGTCCTTTGTTTTGCATCTCAAAGATACCGAGTTCATTGGTTGAACCGAATCGGTTTTTTATTGCCCGGAGGACGCGGTATATGTGGTGTCGTTCTCCTTCAAAATATAGCACAGTATCTACTATATGTTCTAAGACGCGTGGGCCTGCTAATGTTCCCTCTTTTGTCACATGCCCGACGAGAAAAATCGGTATGTCGTGATTTTTAGCATAAATTAATAGCTGAGCTGCACATTCACGTACTTGTGTGATGCTGCCTGGCGCAGATTGAAATTCTGTAAGGTAGACTGATTGAATAGAGTCGATAACAACCGCATTCGGCTGCAGTTCTCCAATCTGTTTTTCAATGAGTTCTAAATTATTTTCACAGAGGACATAGAGTGAATCAGATGTCACCCCAAGTCGGTTTGATCGTATCTTGGTTTGATTAACTGATTCTTCGCCGGAAACATAAAGTACATTTCCGTATTTGCGGCTGAGCGCATCGCTTGCTTGTAATAAAAGCGTTGATTTACCTATGCCAGGGTCACCTCCGATAAGAATCACTGATCCTGGCACAATACCACCCCCTAAAACTCTGTCGAACTCAGGCATTCCAGTGAGTTGCCGTTCTATATCATCTGTTTTAACGTTCGAAATTGCCTCAGGTTTATTGGAAACTTGACCGATACTCCGATGTAAGGGAGATGTGGCAGCAATCTCTGTTTCTTCAGCGAAACTATTCCAAGCCTGACATCCAGGACATTTACCAAGTCCTCTCGGTGTTGTATAACCACATTCTTGACAGACAAATTTGTGCTTTGCTTGTGCCATAACATCTGCTACTCGCTTAGAATTATTATATCATACATTCCTGAGTTGGGAAATCACTCATAGGAAAACCACGGCTTCTATGAACCGTCTGTCTTACCAATCGCTTGTTATCAGCTTAAGTCCTGCAGTCCAACGTCTATCTTTACTCCACCAATTTTCTACACCGAATAAGATATGGCCACCTCGGTAAAATCGGAACCCCATTTCCGCGTTTAGTTCAGGCCTGTCTTGTGTTAAACCGACACTTTCAATTCCGAGAGCTAACCTTTGATTCAACAACATTAGGTCAATCCCTGCTCCTACATTGGAACGTATAAATCCGAATCGCCCCCGTAGATAGTCTGTAAAGTTGTAAGCGTATTGGAATTCCACGCCAATATTTTCTTGACGGATACCGAGCCCAAAACGGTAACTGTTCTTTGAGGGTGATAACGGTATAAGTGAAAACCCAAATTCGGTATGTAAATTTTCTTCACGGCTGAGGTATTGAATTTCTGTATCCCATGAGAAATCGGGAAATTTAAAACCTTTCAACTGTTCATCTGTTTGTTCATAGAAATCGGTTAGTCCTATCAGAAGTTCATTGAGATTGTTGAAAGTCTCTTTTGCATCAGCAAGCGGTTCTGGATTGTTCAGAAGTTGTGAGACTGTGCCTTCACCATCTTTGATCGTATCTAAAATTTCGTTTACATTAGTATTTAAGGTAGAAAGTGATGCTGTCGCGGATTGCAGGTTTTTGATGATGGGTTTGATTTCGGTACTTCCGTCTTCAATGAAAGTACTTCCTTGTGCAATCAAATTAGAAATATCGGTTTTTATTAAACTTAAATCTTGTCGGGATTGTGTTGCTAATTGCCGGAAATCGTTAGTACCTTGCTGTAGATCTGACAATATCCTATTAACTCTTGGAAAATTTTGATCTACAAGTGTGAGCAATGAACGACTGATATCGCTGATTTGGCTACTAAGGATTAAAGAATCATTACCGAGTTGTGTTAAGAGTTGGTTCATATTATTAAGTGTATCTTCAACCCGTTTGTCATTTTTCGTAGCGAGGTCCAATAAGATTCTAACAGTTTCGTCCATATTCTGATTGAATTTTTTTAGTGTTTCACCTGTCTGTGCAACCAAGCCTCTTGTCTCTTTAATTCCTTGCTGAATTTCTTCCTGATTTGCTTGTAGGAGTTCGTTTGCTGCGGAGGTTAAATCGATGGCTTTACCTAATCCTGAACTGGTTTGCTCAAGTAATTCCAACGGATTTACAGGATCAATACCGATTATTGGTAAATCGGATGGTTGGAGTGAGGGAGCACCGACTTCACCGTTTTTTAGAGAAATGAATATCTCACCCACGAACCCACTCATTGAGATGTGTGCTTCACATCCTTTTCTAAGCCATTGAAAAGCATTTTTGACCCGCGCACGTATTTCAACTGTATTTGTTTCAGGTTGAAGCATAATATGTGTTACCTTACCGATAGAGACACCGGATAGCAAAACACCTGAACCGACATATAATCCGTTTACTGCGCGGAATTGAAAGGTTATTTCGTCTCCTGGTGTTCCCCAAGGTAAATTTCCAGAATTGATGAGGAGTATAGCAAGTAGGATAAGAGCTGTGATAACCATTAGGCCTACTTTTACAGATGGAGTCCAAAACTTCATTGAGTATCTCTCCTTGTATATTTTCTCAAAGTCGGGTCGTCTATATTGAGGATTTGATCGGGTGCGCCAAAAAGGATGAACTGTTGTAAAATCGGATTGTCTTCGTTTATCATTTCGTCAGGAGTTCCATAGGCAAGTTTTTTACCTTCATGAAGCATAACCATAAGTGTCCCGACACTAAAGGCACTGTGCATATCGTGTGTCACAACAACAGAGGTTACTTGCAGTTTCTGATTCAAGTCCCGGATCAGTTGGTTAATCTCGGTACAGGTAACTGGGTCGAGTCCGGTTGTGGGTTCATCATATAAGATGATCTCTGGATTGAAAGCGAGTACTCGTGCCAAACCAACCCGTTTACGCATACCCCCGCTGAGTTGAGCGGGGCGTAGGTTTTGCACGCCATCTAAGTCAACTAATTTCAGTTTTTCATCAACGACCTTAAGCATTTCTTGTTGCGATAAATCGGTATGTTGATCGAGCATAAATGCAATGTTTTCGGCTACACTCATTGAATCGAATAATGCAGCGGATTGAAACAGCATTCCGATTTTTCTGCGAATCTGGTTCAAGGGTTTCCTTTTAAGATTTGTTATTTCAGTTCCATCAACCCAAACTTCACCTTCATCTATTGTGAGCAGACCTGCAATAATTTTCAGCAACACACTTTTCCCGCAACCGCTTCGTCCCATAATAACAAGGGTCTCACCTTTTGGAATATCAAGGTCTAATCCGTTTAGGACTTTTTTCTCTCCGAATGCTTTTCTGATGTTCTTCACAGATATCATATTATTTTACCGTAATTTATTCCTGTCAATTAATTGTCATATCATTCCTAAGACATTAAACAGTATATGGTTCAAAACGAAGTCTAAAATCAAGATCGTTATCAGAGAGATGACAGCGGAACCTGTAGTCGCAGTTCCGACCCCTTCTGCCCCTCCTGCTGTCGAAATGCTAAATCCTTTGTAACATCCAACTGCTGCGATTGCCATGCCGAATGAAGTCGCCTTGATTAAACTAATCAAGATACTACCGACAAATAGATGTCTCTGTACCTGCAAAATGTAGAAGTCTCCATTGAAGTCGAAGAGCGTAACCACTGCAACATATCCACCGAAAATGCCAGCAAAAGTAGAAAAAATTGTAAGAGTTGGGAGCATAAGAGAACAGGCAAGGAAACGTGGGACAACTAGATATTTGACAGGATTTGTTCCCATCACTTCAAGTGCGTCAATTTGTTCCGTGACCTTCATTGTTGAAAGTTCTGCGGTTATTGACGCACCGATTCGTCCCGAAAGGACAAACGCAGTAATCATCGGTCCCAGTTCTTTAACTACAGAGACACTGACAAATTGAGCAACTGATCCTTCAACTGCGTACGGTTTTAACTGGACATATCCTTGAACACCTAACACCATTCCTGTAAAAAAACC
The DNA here is from genome assembly GCA_965200395.1 of Candidatus Poribacteria bacterium. Classification (GTDB taxonomy): domain Bacteria; phylum Poribacteria; class WGA-4E; order WGA-4E; family WGA-3G; genus MSPOR6. The sequence goes on from CBDAUH010000002.1 coordinate 71,518, forward strand.
GGATAGCAGAACGACTGCCAGCGAATTAACGCCAATAAGAAGCAGTTGCTTCATCAATAGGTCAAATTGCAGCGGTGGTCTGAATATTTGGAAAATTGTTTCGGCAAGTAGACGAAAAGCATCACCCAATTCAGAGAGAGAATGGTATATCCGTTTTTTTATTAAGAACGCCAACCCATTTGAAGGTGCTGGCGTAGAAGAAGGAGGAGACATATCAATTTTCCAAACAGAGGAGACAATTTATTTTACACTTTCAAAACGCATCTGCCTTTTAGTAAAATGCAAAGGGACATCTCCAGTGGGTCCGTTACGTTGTTTTTTTATAGATAATAACGCTTCGACTACATCATCAGGATAAGTTTCTGGGTCTTCGTAGACATCTTCTCTGTATAAAAATGCGACGAGGTCGGCATCTTGTTCTATTGCACCAGATTCTCGCAGGTCTGAAAGTTGTGGTTGTTTGTTAGGACGGCGTTCTACTTCTCTATTGAGTTGTGAGCATGCAAGAACAGGAACGTCCAATTCCCATGCAAGTATTTTCAGAGCACGTGAAATTTCGGAGATTTCTTGTTCACGTGCATTATAGCGTCCAGTGCCTCGAAGTAGTTGTAGATAGTCGATGATAATCAATGCCAGGTCTCCATGCTCTCCTTTCAAACGCCGTGCTTCTGCGCGAAGTCCTTGTATTGTCATCCCGCGATTATCATTTATTAGTATAGGAGCTTCACTGAGCCGATCAGCACCGCTTCCTAATGGTGCCCAATATTCATTGCTAAAATTTCCGGTACGTAAATACCCAAAATTGATCCGAGATTCAGCGGAAAGCATGCGTAGAGCGATATCTTGAGCAGGCATCTCAAGACTAAAAATTGCTACAGTGAGTTTTTGTTCTATAGCAATATTTTGTGCCATATTTAGCACTAAGGTGGTTTTTCCCATGCTAGGTCGCGCAGCGATGATAATAAAATTTCCTGGCTGCAACCCTGAGGTCAAGTTATCAAAATCTACGAAACCGGTAGGAACCCCTAAATACCGTTCTTTCTTATAATAGAGTTTTTCAATTCTATTTATGCCTTGTTTAACTAATGTCTGAATTAATTCAAATCCGCGTTTAGCACCAGTTTGACCAAGTTCAAAAACTGCTTCTTGCGATTGATCAAGGACATCGCTGATTTCTATACTTTCATCTTGTGCAAACTCACGTATTTGGCTGGCTGCCTGGATTAGCAGTCGTCGTGTAGATTTTTCGCGTAAAATTTCCGCGTAGAACTCTGCACTTTCAGTCTCAACAATCGGGGCTTGTAATTCATATAGATAATCTGAACCACCCACTCGATTCAACTGATCTGTCCGATTCAATTCGTTTGCAACGAGTATGGGATCGGCATCACTGACACGATTGTAAACAGCAAGAATCGCTGTATAGATAAGTTGATGATCTATAGTGAAAAAAGCGTCGGACGTTGGACCAAGCAACGTCTCTATCCGAGGAATAATAGACTTTTCTGTCATCATCGACCCAAGCACAGCTTGTTCAGCTTCTTTATCTACTAAAGAATCAACTGCTTGTGTTTGCATGACATTCCTTCATCAATCAGACAACGTTGATGGCCGTAATTAGAAAAGTTTTGCTATTCTTCCCTCTCAACAACGACACGTAGTTCCGCTGTTACATCTGCATGTAGTTTTGCTATGACGGTAAAAGCACCGAGTTCACGGATCGGTTCGGAGAGCTCTATGATGCGCCGGGGAAGTTCAATGTTTGCGGTTGTCCGCAATGATTCTACAATGTCCGCAGGAGTAACGGAGCCAAATAGACGGTCGTTTTCACCTGCACGACGGGTCAGATGACATGTAACATTAACGATCTGTGCTGCAATCTCACGCGCCTGCTCTCTATCCTTCGATTCTTGTTGATCAATGACTCGTTTCTGGTGGTCAAGAAAACGACGGTTGCGTTCGGTTGCAGGAACTGCTAAGTCCATAGGAAGCAGGTAGTTTCGGGCATAACCATCAGCGACTTTCAGGACCTCCCCTGGGGCTCCTAATCCATCAATTCTTTTTTTAAGTATAACTTCCATAATTTCCATCCAAGCAGCGCAGTCATCAATGAAACAGTTGATTGTTGCTCAATAGAAATTCTGCACTGCAACTTTATTGTGTTTCTAAAGGTTATCGTGTGAATGGCAATAATGCCATATTTCTTGCCCGTTTGACAGCACGGGTTACCATTCGTTGTTGTTTTGCCGAAAGCCCAGAAACTCTGCGGCTAACTATTTTTCCGCGTTCGTTGACAAACTTCCTTAACGTGTCTACATCTTTGTAATCTACAGATTCTAACTTACTGAATCGAGATCGCCGACGATATGCCATGTTTTTCTACTCCTTTATCTGACATTACATTAAACAATTGCAAAATTGCATATAGATGTGGGTTCTTGTCTGCCACATTTATTAGAATGGTATATCATCATCGGTTGAGGACGTATCACTCTCGCCTGCGGGTGGTGCGGAACTCTGATCAGGTTGTCCTTGCATTGGGGTTGTATCTGGTGGTGTGGCTTGTGTATAACCACCATCTACTTCATCTCCATCCTGTCTGCCACCAATAAATTGGAATCTCTGGAGTCGAACTCTGAGTTTGTTCCGCTTTTCACCTTCGGGTGTTTCCCAAGAGTCAAACTTCAGGGTTCCTTCAAGGAATATAGGACTGCCCTTACTGAGGTATTCATTAACAACTTCGGCTTGCCTGTCCCACGCTTCTACATCAACAAAACAGGCGATCTCTTTCTGTTCACCAGTTTGCCTGTCAGTATAACGTTCATTCACAGCGATTCCAAAATTTGCAACGGCAGTTCCATTCTGCAGATATTTCACTTCGGGATCTCGTGTAAGATTTCCCATCAGAATGACCTTGTTATAACTTGCCATGATATGCTCCTTTGTTGTACTGCATCATAGAATATTATATAATCTATGACGCAAGTCTTGTTGGATATGTTATTATTCAGTTTCTACGGTATTATCTTCAACGGATATCGGGGCTTCATCGTGCTCTGTAATATCTTCTACAGGGTCAGTTGTTTCTTCTTGGATGTCTTCATCCCTTATATCTTCAGGAGTGTCATCATCCGTGGCTTCCTCTGATGCTTTCTCTTCCTGTGCTGCTTTTAACTTTTCTATATCGTCTTCATAGAGCACAATCATGTGTCGTAAAATTGCTTCAATAACACGGAGTGCTTGGTTAACTTGTGCAACAAAATTCGGGTCGCATTCAAACACATAAACTGCGTAATAACCCTCACTACGCTTCTGAATTGGATATGCCAGTCTCCTCTTTCCCCAAACATCAAGATGAACTAGATTTCCACCACCTTCAATAATACCCTTGACGTTATCAATGAGTGCTTCTGCCTCATTTTCCTCATAGTCAGGGCTGATGATAAGCATAAGTTCGTATTGCTTCAAAGTGTATCCTCTCTATGGACTCACGGCTCCACGAAAAATCAGGGAGCAGAGATGAGTAATTATTTCATTCTATCTTTTGGATAGACTTTTCCTAAATAGATAAACATTATACAATATTATAACACATTTTATTTGGTATATCAAATTTTTCAGTACCTTTGTCAATTATCCTGGGCTTAAATCATGTTATGTGTAATGAATAGCCTGACTGATCAGATGTTCAGCGATTTCTCAATAACAATCGATTCAGGTTTCTGATGTAAAATATTTATTACAACGTATCACCACCATTATTACTATCCGCAAGATGAACCCTTTCCTCCTATTCTAGCCTTCCATAGGGTTATTTAGTTTTATAGATATTCATTTTATCAAGTTAACTGTGAGTAAAGGTTTTGATGCATATTCCTTTATTTTATCAGCGATCCGTGTTATGCCTTGAAAACGGAATACGGATAATGCGGTATTTCGTAAAGCGGCCATGACTTGTGGAATAGCCCCGCATCTGACAGGTGATGCGTCCTCGCCGAGTAGCACATCGCGCATCCAATGCGACTTGTTCTCTATTGCCCAATGGCCTCTCCGTAAAGCAAGTAAGCGTTCTGCGGATGCCTCACTCGGTTTCAGGCTCGTAATCCCATAGGTAGTGCGGGTTGTCTCTTCTCCTGTCTTCATATTTTTGGAAGTATAGCAATATTGGATCACTTGTGCTACGCCCGGCCAATCCAGATATGCGTTGAGACTTGTGCTTGCCTTGATACATCGCGTCTCAAGTCTGCCATGCGACTTTTCAATCGTCTCATGCATGTATATCGGTTTCCCTAAAGTAGGGTGTGTTGTGTCTTCAGAAACCGCGTCAGGCACGCCTTGAAAAAGTTTTTCAATCGCTTCTAACAGGTCCGGTTGATTGCCTTTAACAGGCAGCATATAGTCGCCCCCGCTGTTTATGATTCCGTGGCAGAAAGAGCGTTGTGTCAAAAGGGCATCCGTTGTGATAACTTTGCCTGCTACATCAAACGCTTTGAGGATTTCCGTTGATACCGGTATTTCATTGGTTTTGTCGCTGACACCTCGCTGCGTGAGGGTGATCCCTAACTCATGAGAGACGACGGAGAGTAAATGGCTGATCATCGCACCACTTTTTTTAGACGCACGCAGGGTTTTGCCATCTATAGCGACTGCGTCGGAACACCCCCGCAAATCAGGGCACTCTGCTAATGCGGCGTTTACCCATTTTGACAGGATGTTTTCTAATGCTTCAACGTCCAACTTTTTCAACAGATTATGGATAGTTGCGGCACAAGGCGTTTTGTGATGTGTGAACCCGAGTGCTTTTGTGAGTGCGGGCTGTGAGCGTGCCCAGGTAGCGATGGATGTATACCCTTTATGCCCGCACATCAATCCAACGACTAAAAGTGCGAGGATTGCTTTCAACGGGTGTCGTTTCCCTTTTTCCTTGCGTGGGTCTGTAAGTTCTGCTAACATATCCATTAAGTGGCAGGACTTTTTTCTTGTCATTCTTCACCTCAAAAGATCGTAAGTTTTTAAGGTGAAGTATAGCAGATATAGCGTGAAAAATCACGGTATATCTGCACATCCTAAAATATTAACGATTGTGATAAAAAACAACTAAAATACATAAAACTAAATAACCCTAAGCCTTCCATCATTTTCATTGACATTTCCCTACTATTGATGTATTATAGGAATAAATAGCCAGTACTTTTTTAATTCATAAGCACAAGTGATAATTTTCTGAGGGCAGAAATGTCAACAATTTTAGAACGGTATCAAAAAACCTTCGCAAAAGATAGAGAACTAGCACAAGCAGCCAATCAACTCTTTCCTGATGGTGTGACACACGATAGCCGCTACATGTCTCCATTCCCATTTTATATAACTCATGCTGATGGCGCGATAAAATGGGGACTTGAAGACAAAACATTCATCGACTATTGGGCAGGACACGGCGCACTGTTATTAGGTCACAATCCACCTGATATTGTGAAAGCGGTGACTGCACAGATGCAACGTGGCACACATTACGGGGCATGTCATCCACTTGAATTGGAATGGGGAAATCTGGTCACACAACTCATTCCTTCTGCAGAACGTGTCAGGTTTGTTAGTTCTGGGACCGAAGCTACACTCATGGCGATTCGACTTGCACGTACCTACACGCGAAAGAATAAAGTGTTAAAGTTTGCCGGACATTTTCACGGTTGGCACGACAGCCTTATCTTTGGGGCATATCCCCCGTTTGATATGTCTGTTCCAGGCATTCCGCGAGAGGTACGTGATACTACACTCCTCTGTCCTCCAAATGATATCGATACCGTTGAAAAGTTGTTGGAAACAGACAAGGACATCGCCTGTGTTATTCTTGAACCGACAGGAGCATCCTTCGGAATTGTTCCAACTGACGGTATATTTTTGCAGCAACTTCGTGAAATTACGCAGAAACACGGTGTTCTTCTCATTTTCGACGAGGTAATAACAGGCTTTCGCGTTGCCCCAGGGGGTGCTCAGGCACATTACAATGTCATCCCTGATTTGACAACACTGGCAAAGATAGTAGCAGGTGGGTTACCCGGTGGCGCACTCGTTGGAAAAAAAGAAATTCTTGAGCTAATATCATTGCAGGCTGAGGAAGATGGACTAAAAATGCCACATCCTGGTACATTTAATGCTAATCCTCTCTCTGCATCTGCTGGTATTGCAATGCTCAACATTGTCAAGACAAGAGAACCGAATGAACACGCAAACCGCATTGCACAAAAACTTCGCGATGAACTCAACCGTGTTATTGATACATACCGATTAGATTGGGCGATATATGGTGAGTTTTCTGGTATCAGACTCCTCATCGGACACGGTGAAAAGGATATGCATGCTGCCGATTTCGACCCGTACGCCTGGGATTATAAAAAACTCAAGGGAGGTAATGATGATGAACTCCTTATGCATCTTCGATGTGGTTTGTTGCTCAATGGTGTAGATCTCGCGACTAATGGGGGTATGACCACAGCTGCACATACAGAAGAAGACGTTACAAAAACAGTCGATGCGTTTGCACAGACAATAGAGTGGATGAAGGCAGATAGGTTAATCCTCAAGACAAATTAGATAACTTCAAATATATGGATTACTATATCAGTCCATTTGGTAAGGATTCTAACTCAGGTATATCCCAGAAACATTCTTGGTACAGCATTGACCGGGTAAACGCGATGCAATTACTACCGGGTGATTCGGTGTGGTTTCAGGCTAATCAGACTTTCAAGGGAAACCTTACATTGTCTGTCGCAGATATAGATACCATAGATAAACCCATATCGTTTGGTTCTTATGGTGACGGAACTGCAACTGTTAATGCTGGTATAGGTGCCGGTTTATACGCGAAAAACATGGGTTGTGTGCGGATAGTTGGTCTCAACTTCGTTGGTGCAGGAACAGAACGGAATACCAGTTCTGGAATCTTGTTCGTAAATACGTTACCAGAACACAAAAAGCTAAAACATCTACACATAGAGAATGTTAACATAAGCGGATTTAAATATGCTGGGATAAGCATTGCAGCACAACCAGTTGATGGTGGGTGGTGTGGGTTTAGCGATGTAAAAATTGTACATGCAGATGTCCATGATAACGGAGACGTAGGGATAAACTGCATAGGCAATTGGAATCCTGAAGAGACAAGATATTCTCATTCTGATATCTATGTTGGAAAGTGTCGGGCCTTTAGAAACTTAGGTATTCCAGGCAAGGGAAGTCATTCAGGAAACGGAGTAGTCCTTGCACAGGTTGATGGGGCCATAATTGAACATTGTGAGGTATATGAAAACGGTGCTTTGAATGATTGTAATGTCGGTGGTCCCGTTGGAATATGGACATGGGATTCAAATCGTGTGCTAATTCAGATGAACGAATCACATCATAACCGAACAAACAGCAGCAAAGACGGTGGTGGGTTTGATCTTGATGGGGGTGTGCGGAGTTCAATTGTGCAGTATAACTATTCACACCACAATGATGGCGCGGGATATCTATTAGCACAATTTGATGGAGCAAAGGCATTCCATAGTAACATAATCCGCTATAATCTCAGTGAAAACGATGGTCGACGAAACACTTATGGCGGTGTTCACCTATGGTCAACAGGTTCAAACGGTGGTATCAGAAATACGACTATTTATCAGAATACAATCATATCCTCTAAATCTGTTACCGGAAATCCCTCCGCTGTTGACTGCAGGACTGATGGAATTCACAACATTCGTTTCTACATAACATATTTAAAACAGATGGTGAAACAGATATAATTCGTGGTGAAGATAATTCTGAAGTGATTTTTAAAGGTAACACTTGCTTCACTGCATAATATACAGGTGCTTTCAGATGCAATTTAGGTAAGTCCTGATATAGTCAGCTATAATTCTATTGATGATAATTCGCTTCCACGATGAGGATAAAGAATGAAACGTTTTGGAACACAAGGGCGCGTATACCCTGATAGACACTATGTAGTACCTCGCACTAAAGAAATAGGTGACTTCAACATGCGTGTCAAGGAAGGACGTTATATCGTTCTGTTTGCACCCCGCCAAACAGGTAAAACTACTTTCTTCAGGATGGCACTTGATTCCCTTGCTACAGATGACCCCACCTATTTCCCGATTCAGTTGGATTTCCAAGTGATGCAAAATTGTTCCGCGCCCACTTTTTACGACAGGCTGTCCCAATTGATACGGAGACATATTCTGTATGTCCTTCAAAAATACGAAGTGGAAGAGTCTAAAGAATTAACAAGATTTTTGCATGAAATGCAATTGTGCGACCATTTTTCTTTTTTAACCTTTTTGGAAGAATTAGGCATATTACTAAAAAATAAGAAGGTTGTGCTACTCATAGACGAATTCGATGGTATCCCTCAAGATGTTGTTAGTGAATTTCTATATACACTTCGCCACATTTATCTTTCTGATGAGCTCCAATGTCCGCACAGTGTTGGCATCGTTGGGGTTAAAAGCATTAGCCAGCTCAATTATGACCGATCCGTTTCACCGTTTAATGTTCAAGATGAGTTCAAGTTACCAAACTTTACATTAGAACATGTGCAAGAACTTTTTTCCCAATATACAGACGAAGTCGGGCAATCCTTCACACCAGAGGTAATAACGTCTGTCCATAAGCAGACTGCAGGGCAACCTGTACTTGTAAATCGCTTTGCACAGATACTCACTGAAGAGATGGATATTCCTAAAACTGACACTATTACACTATTACACTTTTCAGATGCACATACACAGATCCTGCGCGAACGAAACGTTAATATACAGCATCTAACAATGAATGTTCGTAGAGATCCACGTTTTGAAAGGACGTTGATGAAAATCATGGCTCGTGAGGAGGGAGTAGACTTCAATTTAGATGACGACATTATCAGTGAACTGGCAACTTATGGTGTTATTCAGGAATCTACGGATAAAATGTGTGAGATTGCTAATCCGATATATCTTTATCGTATTATGAGAACATTCAAACCAATGGTAAATGGGTTGGAGCATGAATATTTCTCTGAAGAACGTGATGAATGTTCTTTAGATTACCTAACTTCCGTTGGACAGATTGATATGCCACGCCTACTTGATAATTTCGGAGATTTTATCGCACGCGCAGGTTTTCGTGTCTTGCAAGTACCCAAAAAACCAAAGGAGTATATCGGACAACACTTACTTTATGCATACCTTGATCAGTTTGTCCGTAGTGTAGGTGGAAATATGTACATGGAAGTGCAAACAGGACGTGGTAGAATGGATATTCTTCTTATTCACAATCAACGAAAATATATTGTTGAAACAAAGATTTGGGAAGGTAAAAGCCGTTACGCTGCAGGTAAAAAACAACTCGCGAGGTATATGGAATTAGAACAGGTCAAGGAAGGTTACTATGTCGTGTTTGATCACAGAAATAATCCTGAACCGCGAGTGGAAACAGAGACTGTGGACGGGATGTCAATACGAAGTTATGTTATTCCTATAATACAAGAACGTCCTTCATCAGAAAGGTGAATTGACAAGGGGCAAAAAATACAGATACACATGGTTAAAAATATAGATGCTGAAAGGAACAGACGAATATGAAAACAATTACCTATCGTGATGCTTTAAAGGAAGCACTGATAGAGGAGATGGAACGAGACGACGCTGTCTTTCTCATGGGGGAAGATATTGCGGAATACGGCGGAGCATATAAGGTTACGGATGGACTATACAAGCAGTTTGGAAAAGATCGTATCCGAAACACACCGATTTCTGAAGCTGCTATCATCGGCACGGCATTGGGGGCTGCTGTAACAGGGCTGCGTCCTGTCGCGGAACTGATGTACATTGACTTTACTGCTGTCGGTATGGACCAGATAGTTAATCAAGTTGCGAAAATACGATATATGGTTGGTGGGCAATTAGATGTGCCACTTGTTATCCGCACACAAGGTGGTGCTGGCCGTTCCTCTGCCGCACAGCATGCACAGAGTCTTGAGTCATGGTTTGTACATATTCCTGGGCTCCTTGTTGTGATGCCCGCTACGCCTTATGATGCCAAAGGATTGCTGAAAACTGCTATCCGAAACGACAATCCTATTATGTTCATTGAACACAAACTACTTTATACGGAGGAGGGCGAGATTCCCGAAGAAGAATACACAATTCCATTAGGAAAAGCCGACATTAAACGGGAAGGTGAGGATATAACGATTTTAGCAACATCACGTATGGTCCTTAAAGCACTCGCTGCTGCAGATGAACTTGCTGAAGCAGGCATATCTGCAGAAATTGTCGACCCAAGGACGTTGATGCCCCTTGACAAAGATACTATATATGAATCAGTTAAGAAAACGAATCGCTTATTAATTGCGCATGAAGCCGTGGGTAGGGCAGGATTTGGTGCGGAGATCGCTGCCTTAGTTGTTCGTGAAGTGTTTGACTACCTGGATGCACCGATTGAACGTGTTACCGCTGCACCTGTCCCTGTACCGTTTGCACCTGTGATGGAAAACTTTGTTATTCCTGATATAGAACAGATTGTTGATGCTGCACAGAAGCTAGTCAGATACGAAATTTAAAATAACTTATGATCACATAAAGGAGAATAAAATGGATCTATCCGATTTTTTAGCTCTAATTAACCCGAAACGTATTCTGTTTATCATACTCGGATTACTAATCTTGTTATGTTTAGCTACCAGTTTTTATACCGTTGAAGCAGATGAAATTGCTGTCGTGCTTTTGTTCGGTAAATCTGTTCGACAAGCTGAACCCGGCCTCCATTTCAAGCTACCGCTTGGTATTGAAATGGCAATAAACGTCCCTGTCAGAAAGGTTTTTAAGGAAGAATTTGGTTTTCGCACTCTCAAAGCAGGAGTACGCACACAGTACGATACACGAGAATACTCAGAAGAATCCTTGCTACTGACAGGAGACCTCAATATCGCTGACGTAGAATGGGTGGTCCAATATAAAATCAAAGACCCAACAGCGTATCTGTTTTCTGTACGAAACCCACAACGCGCTTTGCGTGACCTTTCAGAATCTGTGATGAGCCGTGTAATAGGTGACAGAATTGTCACGGAAGTTCTAACGGTTGGTCGTATTGAAATCGCCGCAGAAGTCGAACAACATCTGCAGCAGCTACTTGATCTATATGAAACGGGTTTGGATGTCGCAAATGTGACACTGCAGGACGTGAATCCACCAGAAAAGGTGAAATCCGCTTTTAATGCAGTGAATGAGGCAAAGCAAGAAAAAGAACGACTCATCAACGAAGCCTGGAGAGATTACAACCAATCTGTGCCAAAATCCAAAGGTTTGGCCGCACAACAGATTTCTGAAGCACAAGGATACGCGCTGAAGCGAGTCAATCAAGCACAAGGAGACGCAGACCGATTCAACGCGATTCGCTCCGAATACCAAAAAGCAAAAGAGGTAACCAGACAAAGACTATATCTAGAAACAATGCAGGAGGTCCTGCCACAAGTTAAGGAGATATATGTCATTGACGATAAAACCAACACACCAATTCCAATCCTTCAACTAACAGAATAGGAGTTACCTGATGAAGTTAAAAATACTCATACCAATAATCGTCCTCATAATTTTATTTATTCCAATCGCCTTTAGTATGTTCTATGTTGTAAATGAAGCAGAACAAGTCGTCATAACAGAATTCGGTCGTCCTGTTGGGGAACCGGTCGTTAGTGCTGGATTAAAAATCAAAACACCGTTTATTCAACAGATCCATCGCTTTGAGAAACGGGTTCTTGAATGGGACGGTTCGCCTAACCAAATTCCAACCAAAGATAAGAAGTTTATCTGGCTCGATACAACCGCACGATGGAGAATTAAAGACGCTCTTAAATTCTATCAAGCCCTTGGAACAGAAACACTTGCACAATCCCGCTTAGATGATATTATAGATTCTGCAGCTCGAGATTTGGTCACAGCACAACTGTTGATCGAAGTTGTCCGAGATTCCAACCGTGTTCTCAACCTCGATATAGAGACACTTGAAGAAGATATAGGACAATTAGGTGAGCCGTTAGAAGAAATACAGATAGGTAGAGAAAAGATTACGCAGATGATACGTGAAAAAGTGCAGGAAACTGTACCACAATTTGGCATTGAACTCGTTGATGTCCAAGTTAAACGTATCAACTATGTTGACGAAGTCCGAGAGAAAGTCTTTACCCGTATGATTTCAGAACGACAACGTATCTCTGAAAAATACAAATCAGAAGGGGAAGGGGAAGCCGCGAAGATCATGGGTGAGAAGCAGAAAGAACTAGAACGCATCCAATCCGAAGCATACAAGGAAACAGAACAGATTAAAGGGGACGCTGACGCACAAGCCATCCAGATTTACGCGCAAGCGCACGGCAAAGACCCCGAATTTTTCGCTTTCCTCCAAACCTTACAGACCTATCGCAAGTCCACAAATCCAAGCACCAAACTTATCCTGACAACCGATAGCGAACTTTATAAATATCTCAAAGATAGTCAGTCGTTTAGGCGTTAATTATTGCACTACGACACTTTTTATGATATAGTAATACTTGAGTGAACGCATTGAGATACACTATTTGCTCTCATACAATTGCTATTATCAATACTTTGAATAGATTTGTAAGGATTTATGATGTTTGGGATTATGATGGCGGAAAGACTCTGGAGAGAAAGAAAAGAGAGAATCCATAAGGAAAAACTAGCTGCGACCTTGTCACCACTTGCGTGGCGTGTCGCAGTGAGCTTCATGGATAAGTGTGATACTGAGCTTGTAAACAAATCAGATTCCGATCTGTTAGAAATGGTAAAAACGTTTGGTGCTAGTAAAGCACTTGACATTGCAGCAGAACAGGCTGGTAAAGACATTTTGGAATTTATCAACAGTATTGAACATGATGTAGATGCTAACCGAATAGCCATTAAAATTTCTGACTTGCTGGTTCGTGATGATTTTGCAAATCAAGTGGTATCTTTAGTAAGAGAAAACCAATATCTGCATATTGAGTGGAATCGCTGAAATATGCACTCTGTGCAGAGATGTTAAACCTGTGCAGCTAATACAAAGGAGAATTAAACGATGGCAAAAATAGGACCTTGGAACGTCTTTGTGGACAATAAAACATATCAATTTGTAACCTATGATGTGATAGGACCATTTCCGAATTCTGCTGGGGTTTATATGCTATTGAAAGGTACGCCTACCGCACAAAACAGAATTAATCATGAGATATTATATATAGGCGAGACAGATTCTTTACAAACACGGCTAAGAAAGGGACATCATGATTGGGATGAAGCATCCGGACTTGGAATGAACTATATATCAATTTATGAGGTTAAGCCTTGGGAGAATCAGATAGGTATTCAAAACAGTCTGATTCAAAATTTTAAACCTCTTCTTAACAACAAAGTAGGTTGATGAATGAACTTTATTGACAATAATCTTGTAATATGTGTGGAAACGATAAATCCGCGTATCGATAAAGGAAGGAAAAATGAAACAATTATTAGCACTGTCTATTTGATATTTCTCAAAAGCACCTGGAAGTCAGTATCTATCAAGGGTCTTTCAATATGCGGTCATGAAAATGCTAAAAAATGCTAATGGATATGTCCCATTATGTGAAAAATATACCTTATTTTTATTACAAAATAGAATAAAATCGTCCATTAGATCGGTTTTTCACAGGTATTTGGTATTGATATTATCAGGTTTATAGGAATTAGAAAACTTTCACTTGTGTAAAATGTGTGCGTTTGTTTTCGCGAAGTGAATGGTCATGTGAGTAAAAAGTTGCATTTTCACTTATTTTTTACATGAGCTGAACAATTGTGAAAAATGTCAGAGAATATATTAATAAATTCAACTTTGACACATTCTATTGCTATTGCAACATTCATAACTCATACATCAACGACTTGTCAAAGTATTTAAAGAGGTGTAAAAATAGTCAGATGTCATTGTTAGGCAAACTATTCGGCAAGATTGGTATGCTTGGTATGTGTAGTCAATGTAAAACTGCTATAAAAGTCAGTTATCTTGTGGCTCCACCGGTAACTTATGATACATTGGTATTACAACTAAGATCAACTGGTGTTTTATGCCATAGGGCATGTGCAGCTGCAGGTACACTACCTCCCTTTACTGGTGTGAATATACCAGGGAACGTGTATTCTAATAGACTACTACAATCAGGCGTTATCTGTAAGAAATGTCAAACAGCTTTTGAAACAGGCTTTTCTTTGTTAAACCTTAATCCTGATGTGCCTTTGACGCGTGATGGTTTGGTACATCTACTCCGCAGGGAGAATTTAATTTGCTATACTTGTTATCAGTCTTTCATTTCGACCCAAGAGAGAAATTAAATGGAAAGTTTTACACAACTAATGATATGACGCATTTCTTCTGATCAAGAACTCAATCCATCAGTGGATTCTTGTTTCAACAATTATGACGAAAAACATTATTAACGATTAACGTAAAACTTTCTAAGAAAATTCCTCTACTTGAGAATAGGTAAAGAAACTTTATGCAAAAACAATCTTCTATAACAAATAATTTTATAGATTCATTTCTCCTTGCCACTAACACCAATCTCCGAACCTACCGCTTACTTCTTGTATGCGCTGGTATTTTCACACTGCCTCTAAACACAGCTGCACCAGAAACACTGCAAGTTCCCGCATTCCCGGGCGCAGAAGGTTACGGCGCAATCACTCGCGGCGGCAGAGATGGAAAAGTCATCCTCGTGACGAATCTGGACGACTCCGGGCCAGGCAGCTTGCGAGAAGCGGTGGATACTGAAGGACCGCGAATAGTCATATTCACAGTTTCAGGTACTATCACGCTCGAGAGTAGATTGAGAATCTCCCATCCCTATATCACTATTGCAGGGCAAACAGCCCCGGGAGACGGTATTTGCATCAGGAAATATCCAATCGGAATTTATGCCAGCGAAGTTATTATCAGGTATATAAGAGTGAGATTGGGAGATGAAGCCAGTTATGATGCAGATGCCATTTCAGGCAGGTATCAGAAGAATATTATCCTCGATCATGTGTCGGCAAGTTGGAGCATTGACGAAACAGTTTCTATCTATCATTGTGAAAATGTAACCATTCAATGGTGCCTCATCTCCGAAAGTCTGTATGATGCCGGTCACGCTAAAGGTGTGCATGGATTTGGCGGAATATGGGGGTCAAACCGTAGCACGTACCATCATAACCTACTGGCACACCACAGCAGCCGCAATCCGCGTTTTGCATCGGGTTGCGGTTATAACGACTTTAGAAACAATGTGATATACAACTGGGGTTATAACAGTGCCTACGGTGGAGAGAAACAAGAGGAAGACGATGAACGGTTCAACTTTGCCGTTATCAACATGGTCGCAAACTACTACAAGCCAGGCCCCGCAACTCGTCCTGGTAATTGGATGTTCCGTATTATTAATCCATCATCGGGTAACTCGAAAGATAACTTTGGTAAATGGTATGTAGCAGACAATTATGTCTATGGCAATCCTGAAGTTACTGCAAATAACTGGAACGGTGGTGTACAGCCTCAGGGTGGCGATGCACATATCGCAATATTAAAACTTGATAAACCATTTGAGGTTATGCCTATCAACCAGCGAACTGCTGAAGAGGCGTACATTGCTGTGCTCCAAAAGGTCGGTGCATTATTGCCCAAACGCGATGCAATTGATGCACGCATCGTTGATGAAACCCGTAATGGCTATGCCGCTTATGAGGGAATAACCTATAAAAGGAATAGACGCGTGTCTGATGAATCTAAAAAGTGTGGTATCATCGACTCACAGAGAGATGTCGGTGGATGGCCGGAACTCAAGAGTCTGCCTGCACCACTTGACAGCGACAGGGACGGCATGCCAGACGAATGGGAAAAGAGATACAATCTTGAACCAAATGACGTTTCCGATACATCAAAAGACAAGGATAAAGATGGATACACAAACATTGAAGAGTACCTCAACAGAACTGACCCTACAGAGTTTGTAGACTATACCAAACCTGAGAACAACGTGAACACGTTGAAGTAAATCTTTCTAAAACTGCCACCGCAACAATGTTACACGATTGTGCCAAACAAGTACCCCCATAGTAGTGCCTATAACCGCCCCCACTAACACATCAGAAGTATAGTGCCGTCCCAAATAGACACGCGAAAAACCTACCAACCCCGCGCCGATGTACAACGGTATTCTCCACTTGGGATAGCGATACCCCAGAATCGTAGCTGCACTAAACGCAATAGACGCATGTCCTGATGGCATAGCTGGATTGCCCAGCATATCATCAAGGGGTCGCTTCCTACGAACTAACTGCTTTATTCCATAAGTTACTACGCCGGTGCTTAAGTATGCTGAGGACAACAACCTTCCCGTGTTTCGGTGTGCTTCATCTCCGTAAGCCATGAGTAAAATAGATAGTCCCATAATGGAACGGTAATGTCCAAATTCTGTGGTTACCTCCATTCCTGTCCACATCGGTTCGTTATGTGGTGGTGCATCATAGATACGATCAAATAGTTGCTGATCCCACCGTGCTAAGATATTATCACCGTATGCATCTAAACCGACAGTAAAACATAAAATAGACAAAGCATAGAGCAGCAGTGTCTGTCTAAATCGGAACTGAAAAAATTGTGTTATTTGAAAAGATGGTACTGACTGAACATACCTCAATTTAAATTCGTCCTTCACACTGTTGCCTACCAAGGTGCTTGACGTTCAGGTAGCGGATCAACTGTCCATGCCATACGATGGATAAGTCGTTCTTGCATTTCCAGCTTTATATCTATGTAGTCTGAATTATGCCAGAGATTGTATGTTTCTTGTGGATCATCAACCAGGTCATAGAGTTCACCGCCACCCGCCCCATGTGCAACAACTAATTTATAACGTTCACTCCGTACCATCGTTGCGTTTGCAGCAGGTTCACTGTGCCATGGCATTGCGTTGTAATACTCACAATAGACATCGTCCCGATGCGAATCCAGACTTTTTTCACCTGTTAACATCGGTAGAAGACTTTGCCCTTGGATGCCGGGGTAATGCTCCAATCCGCTTGCTTCCAGAAGAGTCGGTGCTATATCTACCAATTCAACAAGGGAATCTGAACGCGCTCCATTGTTCAATAAACCTGGGCCTGAGATAATCAATGGTATCCGAATAGCAGGTTCATAGAAATAAGGACCTTTCAGATAAATACCGTGGTCACCAAGCATCTCTCCATGGTCTGATGTAAAAATAACGATTGTGTTTTCTCGTTGTCCGATTTCCTCTAAAAAATCAAGAAGTCGTCCGACTTGCGCGTCTATAACGTCAATCATTGCCCAATATGCAGCGGTCACCCAACGGTGGTCTGAATTGCTCATTTCTTTGTAGGGATACCCCGATTTCCCACCATAAGCCCCGCCGTGATCAATCTGTTGCCATATCGGTTTATTGTCAAGCTCTCCTTCAACATAATTCGGTAAAGGGATTTCATCTAATATATCTCTGTACCTTTCTAACGCCGCAACGGGTGGGTCAAAGGCATGGTGCGGATCGAACATATTCAATGAGAATAACCAAGGTTGCTTAAATCGTGATGAACTGCTGATAAATGTCATTGCACGTTCAACACTCCAAGCCGTTTGACTAGGGTTATTTAGTTTTAGAATTGTTTATTTATCAAGTTAACTGTGAGTAAAGGTTTTGAGGCATATTCCTTTGATATCGGTATTTCATTAGTTTTATCGCTAACACCTCGCTGCGTGAGGGTGATCCCTAACTCATGAGAGACGACGGAGAGTAAATGGCTGATCATCGCACCACTTTTTTTAGACGCACGCAGGGTTTTGCCATCTATAGCGACTGCGTCAAAACAGCCCTGCAAATCGAGACGCTCTGCTAATGCAGCGTTTACCCATTTTGACAGGATGTCTTCTAATACCTCAGCGTCTAACTTTTTCAACAGATTATGTATGGTTGCAGCACAAGGCGTTTTTTGATGTGTGAACCCGAGTGCTTTTGCAAGTGCGGTCTGTGAGCGTGCCCAAGTAGCGATGGATGTATACCCTTTATGCCCGCACATCAATCCAACGACTAAAAGTGCGAGGAGTGCGTTCAAGGGGTGTCGTTTCCCTTTTTCCTTGCGCGGGTCTGTAAGTTTTGCTAACATGTCCATCAAGTGGCAGGATTTTCCTTTTGCCATTCTTCACCTCAAAAGATCGTAAATTTTTAAGGTGAAGTATAGCAGATATACCATGAAAAATCATGGTATATCCGCATATTCCAAAATATTAACGATTGTGATAAAAAACGACCAAAATCCATAAAACTAAATAACCCTGCCGTTTGACTATGTTCCTCTGATGGAATCACCCTAACGTATTTTGAATCAGTAAACGGTGCACTATCTCTGCGTAATCCTTTATCTGATAACCACTGCATGTAATCGTGTGTTGCCCAAGCATCTGCTGGATCGTGCGACCAGAAAAACTGGTCATAACCATCGTCAATACGTTGTTCTGTTCCTTTACAAACGCGTGGATTACAAGGCGCAAGATGAAGTTTGCCTGCCAATCCACATACATAACCAGCATTCTGAAGCAGTTTCGTTACCAGAACTTCATCTGATGGGATTGCTTGTCCATTTTGTCTGCAACGCGTTGTACGTGGGTATCGTCCGGTTAAAAAACTTGCCCTGCTCGGTGTGCAAACAGGACTTTGTGAATAAGCATGTTCAAATAGCACGCCATCACGTACTAAATTGTCTAAATTCGGTGTTTGGACATAAGGATTTCCATAGCAACCAAGGGTATCAAAACGTTGTTGATCGCTGCATATCCATAGGATATTGGGAGGATTTTCACGCATCTGTTTCCGCCTCAGCTTCTATATGCACCAATTTTCTATACCGGAAAAACGTCCATATACCAGACGCGATGACAATAATCAATATACATACTATACCAATATTGATAACATTTCGCCAAGGATTCATCTGCCACAAACGCTGTCCTGCTAGTTTCGCCGCAGGTGTCCCTTTCTCTGCTTTTAAGACAACCTGTTTCCAATACTTCCTTGCTGCTTCTGGTTGTTGGTATGCTTCTGCCAACTTCGCTGTTACGACAATATAATTGATGTCCTGTACCTGTTCATGCTCAATAGCATGAGCAAAAGAAGTATACAGCAGAAATGTTAATTCTTTGGACATCTGTGGGAGGTCTGTCGTCGTTTCAATACCGTTTTGAAACGCCTCTATCGCTTTTTGATCGGCACCTCGACTAAATTCAAACTCAGCAATTTCAAACCATGTTTTTTTAATCAATTCAATCGGTTGCTCGATCGCCTCATAACCGTCAAATGTGAAAATTGCAGAACCGTGATAGAAATCTCCCTGCTTTGCGTATAACGTATAATCTGTTCCGGGGGTTAGCATAGCAGCAGCATCCCAGTTTTGAAATGAATATTTGCCATCTTCTCCAACTGTTTCAACATAAGCAGTGCCATCAATTGATACCTGTGTTCCTGAAACAGCGACATCAGGAGAACCTGCAACTGTGCCGTAAACAGAAATCGGTTTGAGAACTGATATAAAATTGATAACTTCACCTTGTGTTAGCTTGAGTTCCGCGGTTTGAAGTTCAGGACTAAGATACCCTGCTTTTCTTAAAGAAACAGTGTAAGTTCCTTGTTTTAAATCGTCTGTGAATAGTTTAGGTGTTGTACCATTTTCTTTGTCGTTTAGCACGATCTGTGCACCCTCCGGAAATGATGTAACTTTAATGGCAGGACTAAGTTTCATTATCGTCTCTTCTACATCTCCCGTCGGAGCAAAAATAGCGTTCTCAAAAGAATGTTCGTTCTGCAATTGCTGATATACCTCAATTACACTGATATGCCTATTATCATCTACGTCAATCGTTTCTGTGGATAAGGTCTCAATTAATGCCTGAAGAAAGGAATTCTTACCTGCTGGTTCTTTTGTTTCTGCGGGATGAATAACATTTAGTGCAGCGGTACCAAGAGTTACTCTGTTGGCATAATAGACAGTAAGTCTCTCATCGTAGGCATAACCATCAATAATGACAAGGATACGCCCTATTCCTGTTGTTTTTAACCATTGATTCAATGCTGCATCTTGGACAGTGTCTTCCGATAGTGTTGAGAAGTGCATTGCGTTTCCGCGAGGTTGTTTGGACACTACCCCATGATATAGAAAAACCAAGGTTTTTATTTTTTCAGATTTGTCCGCTATGTTAATGAGGGAATTCTCAATTTCATCTCTTGTTGCTTTGTTACCATTAAGACGTTGTATATTTTCCTGAGAAACTTTTCCTATCTCTGTTAATAGTTTGTTAATAGATTTAAACAGTTTGTTTGCATCAGTATTGGGAGAGGTATCAACCATCAGCCAATATGTTTCTGAATCGACAGGTTCAGCAGAAACATCATGAGCCGCTAAAACTAAAAAACAGATAAAAAGCATAAATATAACGATTTTTTGTGTAGACATCTTCATTACCCAAAATGTGGATTTGATAGAAATTATGTTCATTTTCGCTTATTGTACTGAAAACATAGGAAATTTGCAAGAAAATTTAATGTTGAACGGAATACCTTAAAACTAAACTTCCTAATGTCTTCCTTTCAAGAAACACTAAACTTTAATCTATTGAATTGCGTCAAAATTTGCAATGTATCATATCATACCAAATCTATTTGACTATTCTTCATAACTGTGTTATTATGGTCCCCATTCTTTTAAAGGAGTGAAACATCCATGAATAAAAAAGTGCCAGAGATTACAGAAAGTGTAGAGGTCTTGAAAGACCTCTTACGAAAAGCGAAAAAGAAGCATGAAATCCTGCGCCTGAATATGCTCTATCTCTTGAAAAGTGGCGAGGCGAAAAATCGTGTCCAAGTCGCCCGCCTCCTCGGCGTTGATCGCACAAGTGTCGGCACCTGGCTACATGCTTATGAAACCGGCGGACTTGAGAAAATGCTGCAACGCGGATACGCCCCCGGACGCGAACCCATCCTCACTGAAGAACAGCAAACCCTCTTACTTGAAGAACTTCGGAAACCTGAGGGTTTTACGAGTTATGTGGAAATCCAAAAGTATATCGCTGACACCTTTGGCATCAAAATGAACTATAAAACTGTTTACGCAATGGTTCATGATAAATGGGGAGCCAAACTCAAAGTGCCTCGTAAGAGCCATGTAAAAAAAAACGCAGTAGCGACTGAAACATTCCGCTCCGAGTTTAGCAAACATGTCGCTGATGCGGTTGCTGAAAAAGGTGCGGATTTTCAAAGCGTTCGTGTTTTCAGTCAAGATGAGACGCGATATGGTCTTTTGCCTACTACAGAACGGCGTATCACGCAACGCGGTGTCAAACCTGTCGCGAAGATAGATTACCAATATACATCGGTTTATCTCTATGGTGCGGTTGAACCTTTGACAGGTGAGCGATTTTTCTTAGAACTTTCCCACTTGACTTCAGATTGTTTTCAGTGTTTCATTGATGCTGTATCGGTTGCCTACGCGGAGAGCCTCAACTTATTAGTGCTTGATAAGGGTCGTTTTCATCATGCTAAATCGTTAGTGGTTCCTGCTAATGTTGTTTTACTTTTCTTACCGCCGTATAGTCCGGAGTTGAACCCAATTGAGCGTTTCTGGCAAGACTTGAAAGCGAAGTTGTTTACCGAGTTCTATGAGACGCTTGAGGCTATGCAAGCGAAAGTGACGGAGATACTTCAAAGTTATTCCGATGCTGCTATCGCTAAACTCACTGGGTTCTCACATTTCATAAAGGCTGCTAATGCAGTATAAACTCTTAGAAATGGTATCATAATACATCTTTCTGATGAACTTTTAAAATTAGTTCTTGTCAAAACTTATGTAAGACTAAATATTTTTTTATGATCACACTCTTCAGCAGGAAAAGGTTTATGTTGTTGTAAGGAGATGCTAATGCTTCGATGGAATATTAGGTTAACATTAATTTTGGTTATTATTCAATGTGCAGTGCTGCTGTGTGTGGACGCACAAGAACCGCAGGAACCGCAGGAAATTGACGTTTCTCAACCATTAACCCTTGAGCAGTGTATTCAATTGGGGTTAGAAAGGTCAACCAGTATGCGTAATGCGCGACTGAGTCTTGCTATTCAGGAACTCCGTCTCAAAAATGCTCGGGCAGATTATTTTCCAATTATCACTTCATCTGGAAACTACAACTTTAGTGACCGGCTTGACTTCGGTTTTGAACCCCAAAACTACGATTTAGGGTTGACAGGCAGGTATACACTCTGGGATAATGGACAACGGGAAGTGGGTTTCGCACAAGCAAAAGAAGGGTTAAAAGCAACAACCAATAGGAATGAAGGGATAAAACAGAGCGTAATTCTGCAAATTACACAAGCATATTACAATGTACTTAAAGATATCGAACTCGTCAAGGTGAGTGAAGATGTATTGGCGCGTTCAATAGAGGACACCGAACAAACTATCGCTTTGAAAGACGCAGGAGTACTTATTCCGGCTGATGTTGCAACTGCAAGAGTTCGCCAAGCAAATAACGAACTGTCATTGGTGAACAATCGAAATGCCCTACAAATCTCACAAGCTACTTTGCCGAGGCTCATGGGATTAGACCCAGGATTGCTTATTACCGTGGCAGTTGACGAATCCTTTCAGCTCTATTTAGATAGAGGAACTATTGAGAAAATACAGATTTCTGTTGAGGAAGCGATACAAACAGCATTTGATAATCGCCCAGAATTTAAGGAAACTGAAGCATCACTTAAACAACAAGAATGGAGCTTAACACTCTCAAAATTGCAGCGTTGGCCTCGATTGAGTGCAAATGCAAACTATAACGTGAACCTTGATGATTACCTTCGTGAACGTCTAAATTTCTCAGACTTTCGAAGCTGGAGCGTCGGAGCATCACTAAACTTTACACTTTATGATGGTGGGGTATTAGGCAATATTGTTAAAGAACGGAGTATGCAGTTAGAACAGGCGCGAGAGAACGCAAGCGACTTAGAACGTTCTGTCGCACTTGATGTCCGACAAAGTTACCTAAATCTGAAACGTAGTGAAACCGTCGTAGAAATCTCTAATACACAAGTAGTAAACGCACAACTGAGCTTAGATGTCATTCAAGGACGGTATAGAGTGGGAAAAGCAATTCTGCTCGAAGTGCTCGATGCACAAACAAGTTATGCACAGGCGTTGACTAATCAAGTTAATGCATTTTACGATTACAAAATTGCCCTGGCACGATTACAGGATGCAATGGGAGTCTTACAGTAGTCATGAAAATTGGTAAAAAGTGGTTTATATTCGGTTCCATCACAATAGTAGTGATTGTGATTGGAATGATAGGTGCAACCCAAATTAAATTTGGGAATGATAATGACGATGAAGAAGACAAGCGAGAGGTGGTACGACGGGGTGAATTTCTTGTAAAAGTTCAAGAGTCCGGTAGACTTCGTTCTCTTGTTGAGGTAGATGTCCGTTCAAATGTAGAGGGTGAAATCCTTGAGATCTTCGTTGAAGAAGCGAACCTTGTTCAAGAAGGTGACCCACTCCTGAAAATTGACGATGAACAGATTTTAGAGGAAATGAATCAGGCAGAAGCCTATCGGGATGCGCGTAAAGCTGAATTAGATCAATCGGAACTTCGTATACAGATAGCCGAAAAACGCGAAACAAGCGATCTCCTTCAAGCTCGAAATGCCGTCGCAAAATCTAAGGCATCTCTCGTCTCTTTTGCTGCAAACAAACAACAACGCATCACAGAGGCGGAGACGCTTGTAGCTACAACACAAAATCTGCTCAACCGAGATAAAATCTCACTAAAACAGGATGAAATCTCCCTAACACAGGCGGAACTAACGCTTGATCGCGCTAATGTAAATGTACAATCCGCAAAAGTTACCCTCGAAACGACCCAAGCAGAACACAAACGCAATGAAGAGTTATATAAAAAAGAATTAATATCAAAGCAAGCGTTAGAGCAATCACAGAGGCAACTCGTATTGAATACATCGCAATACGAAACTGCACAGAAAGAGGTTGAGTCTCAAAAGGAAACGATTAAATCTCGGAAAGAAAATATAAAAGCAATGCAGGAGGCAATTCAGAGTAGAGAGGCAACCCTTTCCCTTAATAAAAAGAACGTCCAAACAGTAAAAGAATCGCAAGATGCACAGGAAAAACAATTAAAAGCAGATTTAGAAAATGCACAGACCCGACTAAAACAGACTGAAGAAACAACTGAGGAGGAAAAAGCACTAACAAAACATTCCAAAGTAAGCGCAGCAGCTAACCTGCTTCAAGCTGAAAGTCGGTTGAAATCTCAGCAGGAAAGATATGCTTGGACAACAGTTAAAGCACCTATGTCAGGGACAATCACCCGCATATCTGTGGAAGAGGGTGAAATTATCACCTCTGGACGTTCGGCATTCTCACGCGGTGAAGCTATCATGCGCATCGCCGACCTTACAAAAATGATAGTCATAACCCAAATTAATCAGGTAGAAATCGGAAAAATAAAAGAGGGACAACGCGTAGAAATCCGTGTTGATAGCTACCGCAACAAGGTGTTTAATGGAAGAGTGAGTGAAATATCCCCAAGTTCCACACAACGCCCACAAGGCGGAAATGCTGTGATTACTTTCCAAATAGAAATTGAGGTAGATATACCGGAGGAAGAATTCCAACTATTACCCGGCATGTCTGCCGACGTAGATATTATTGTGTTCGAAAAACATGACATACTTCAAATACCAATAGCAGCCGTCTTAAGCCCAGAGGTATTTACCGTCAAGGCAACAGTAAATCCGGATGTGATCGGACAGTTCCAACAAGGGCAACGGCTAAAAGTCCAAAATCTTATTGGCAATCAGTTCGATGGTCAAGTCAGCCGGATTGAACCATCCGAAAGCCGAGGTAATCTTGAAATCTTGTTTGATGAACCACCAAAAGGTATGCGTCCAGGACCGACAGAAATTATAATCGTAATATCTGAAAACAACCGACTGTCAAATATTGAAGCAGAAATTAGGAGTGAACGTCAACATTTTGTTAAACTCGATACTGGCGAACCCGCAAAGAAGAACGGCGAAAAGGGTGTCAAAACACACATTAAAGTCGGTAGACGTAATAAAACACACTTCGAAATCGTACACGGACTAAAAGAAGGTGACCGTGTTTTTGTACCTTCTATGATGGAATTGACAAAGGACGAAAAAAATAAAGATAGATAGTTACACTATAGTTTGGACAGTTTTTGTTTTTTTTATGGACATAAAGCAGGAAAGCGGGTATCCTTTTAGGAAACACAAATTTGAAAGGATATTTCAAATGACCCCACTTTCCTACTTGGACAACATGTTATCAGATTTTTGACCTTTGTTCAAGTATAATAACTTTCACCACTTTCAGACTTTCGTAAAAGGTCTGATAAATACGCCCTACCGAGGCACAATGACACAAATCTATCTTGCGACAGCCCAAGCAGGTCGGTATTGGTCTCTGCCAAAGTTTCTCTCGCGTGGCATCTGGTGTGTGGATCAAGTCGCTACTACGCTAAGCCATCAAGTGCTATCCGCTTACCCCACGGGCGTCTATGTCTATGATGAAACACATGCCCTAAGTAGCGGTTCAAAACAAGCGGGTTTGCATTTCCGCAGGAACCCTGCGTATCAAGCACGTAACAAGAACCAATCCAAGTTTCATCACGGACACGAGTTTGGTGCGATTGGGTGGCTGGCAGAAACGCCCGAAGGCACGCGCCTGTTTCCATTAGCCACACGGATGATGGAACCGAAAAGCGAGGACGCGAATAGCCTCGCCGTGCTGAAGCATTTATGCGATCTTGTGCCACCGGGTCTTATCATTTTTGATAGAGGTTTCAATAGACGCAAAGTGTTCACGGAGATACTCTCACAAGGACATCATTTACTTTGTCGTGCGAAGTCAAACGCGGCGTTTTTTGATATACCGAAACGCCCTAAGCGTCTCAAGAGAGGCAGACCCCGTCGGTATGGTAGCCGTGTGTCTATTCCACACCTGCAGTATACAGATATCGTTGTTGAGGATCAGACACTTTCTGTCGCTGATAAAGTCGTGCGAACAAAGATGTGTCCTGTAGATGTCCGTATCGTTGTGATACGCAAACGCTTGAAAAAGTCTAAACCCTATCGGTATTTTTGTGTATTTACTTCAGATTTACGACTGCCCGTAGAAACAGTTATCCGACACTATAGAAACCGATGGCAGATTGAAACTGCCTTTCGGGACGCTAAAGAGAACTTCGGATTTGACACCTATCAACTCCGAGACAGGAAAAGTTTGGATCGGTTCGCTCAACTCAGTTTCACCGCAGCAACGCTGACACAACTCGCTTTCAGTCCGTCGCCATTGCCTAAGACACCCGCAGACACAGACACAGACGAGGCACCGCTTGATTTAGAAACTGTGCTATCCACACTCAATATACACTGGTATAAACCGAAACATCTCACACGCGGCTTGATGACCGCTTACTTGCAGCGATGTTTACAACAAAACTATTTTTATACGAGTTACGACCCGGGGAAAAACGCACAGAAAAAACTGAAAATCCCGAAGATACTATGTGAAAATGGTTCAGCAGCAACTATTTTCACGATTATTGGAAAAATGATGGCTAAAAAACAGTGATTTCTAACAGAATTTAGACAGAAAAGGGGCGTTAGCAGCAGTTCTAACACCTGTTCAGAAGTGCTAACGGGGAAGTGCTGCCAACTATTCATAATCTATAACAAGAGCAAAACTGTCCAAACTATAGTAGTTACATGACATATCGGTAAAAGCAGAGGAATAACGCAAAATGTTAATTGATGTCAAAGACATAACAAAAGTTTATGAGATGGGTGATGTGCAGGTACATGCATTACGAGGTGTGACCTTCACCGTAGAATCCGGTGAATTTATTGCAATTATGGGACCCTCAGGTTCTGGTAAATCTACTATGATGGATATCTTGGGATGCCTTGCAACCCCAACAGCAGGTGAATATTTCCTCGAAGGTGAAGAGGTGGGG
The DNA here is from genome assembly GCA_965200395.1 of Candidatus Poribacteria bacterium. GTDB lineage: Bacteria > Poribacteria > WGA-4E > WGA-4E > WGA-3G > MSPOR6. The sequence goes on from CBDAUH010000002.1 coordinate 98,656, forward strand.
AAACTCTCTGATAACAGATTAGCTGACATACGCAATAAGAAGATAGGATTTGTATTTCAATCTTTTAATCTTCTCCCACGAACGAGCGCGCTCCACAACGTTGAATTACCGCTTATCTATTCAGGTTTAGGTAGAAAAGAACGCAAACGTAGAGCCTTTGAGTCATTAGAGGCAGTTGGATTAGCTGATCGTGTTGACCACAAATCTACTGAACTTTCAGGCGGGCAGGTACAACGCGTAGCAATTGCGCGTGCCCTTGTAAACAAACCATCAATGATTTTTGCAGATGAACCGACAGGGAACTTGGATACACGTTCTGGTGCTGAAATCCTTGCAATTTTTGACCGCCTAAACGAAGAAGGAAATACGATCATCATGGTTACGCATGAACCAGAAGTGGCAGAACATGCACGCCGTGTCCTCCACATTCGAGACGGACTCATTGAGCAAGATGAAAGGCGAGACTAAAACCGCAATCAAAGAAGTCAGAATTACCACGCCAGCCAGACTGCACTTCTCGTTGATAGACTTGAACGGCAAACTCGGACGAATTGATGGAGGATTCGGGTTAGCCATCAATGAACCGAACTTCCAAATTGTTGCCGAACCATCAACAGAAATCCATGTTGAGGCTAACACATACACAGAACGTGCAAGTGAAATCCTTACACGACTACAAGAATCCTACCAGTTCCCAGGTATCAAGCTAAGACTAATCTCTGAAATACCAACACATAGTGGTTTCGGTTCTGGTACACAACTCTCGCTCGGCATTGCCAATGCTGTAAATATTCTTTACAATCTAAAGTTAAATGTATCGCAATTAGCCAATGCTGTAGGGCGTGGTGGCACTTCCGGCATCGGTATCGCTGCATTTGATAAAGGCGGATTCATTGTAGATGGGGGACATCGCTTCCCTGAACAGAAATCCACTTTTCTCCCATCCGCTGCCGCAGATAATATCTCACCACCTCCAATTCTACTCAGACATACTTTCCCGAATTGGAAGCTCCTCATTGTGCTACCCAATTGTTCTCGTATCTATGGCGAGGAAGAATTAAACCTATTTCGGACACTATGTCCGCAACCGCCATCAGTTGCACCGAGATTATCACACCTACTACTGCTTAAAATTCTCCCCGCTATTCTTGAAAATGATATGGAAAGCTTTGGGAAGGCATTGAACGAAATTCAGATGTTCGGATGGAAAAAGGTAGAAATTGACGCACAAGGGTCAGAACTGCAGCAAACACTGGATTTTCTGCAGACGAACGGTGCCTATGGTGCTGGTGTAAGTAGTTGGGGGCCGGCGATCTGTGCTGTTAGTGAAGATATTGAGGGATTGAAACAGAAAACAGAAGAATTCTTGAGAAGGTTACCGAGTGGCGGTACGTGCTTTGTTACATCAGCGAATAACACAGGGCACAAATTAAAAAAAGTTGGCTAAAGCATCAATACCACAGCCAACCGTATTAGTTATTATCTATTAGACATTATAGCGATTTAAAGACTCGCGCTCATGTCAAGAGTTTGTGCTTTGAACGAGTTTTGATATAAATATTGCAAGAGACCACTTTCACCCCAACAATAGACAGACGATCATTCGCATAAGTGCCGTGTCCCCGACGCTTATTACCACGCCGACGCGGCGGATCCGAAATGTCATCATGCTTATCGCCTTTCTCACCAGCGTTCTGAAACATCTCGTCCGTTTCCACTTCAGCATCCGGTAAAGCGTCTTCAGGTTACCCCTGTTCCGCTGAAGCCTGAAGTTCACGACGGATAGAAAGCACTGTTTGACGGGTGAGACCCAACTCCCGCCCCAGTTGAGCACTCGAAACGCCTTGACAGATACCCCGCAGCAACAGCACAACCTGTGAGGGGCGAAACTGCGTGCCAGCAAAGACTGTCCCTGTATAAAGGTTATAGGCACTCCCACACTGTTTGCAGCGATAGACTTGCAGACCACTTATTTTAGTCTGACGGAAAATGCGTGCCTCCGACACGGTCGCTTGGCAGTTAGGGCAAGCCAAACCTTGAGGGTGGAAATGATCCAACACCCACGCTTCAGCCTTTTCTTCATCCATAAGAGATTCTATTGGAAAGTCCATAACTCATATCCTAACATAACTTCAAAAAATAGCGCGGACTTTTTACATGATCTAAGTTTGTATCTGTATAGCGATTTCAGGATCATCTTTGATGATACGACTCAGGCCTTCTTCGTAGCCGTAACGTTTGATAAGTTCATTCGCTCGCACAATCCGTTGCGGACTAAACTGCGCGGTTTTCCCGGTGAGATGGGCTGCCATCTCTTGGGCGAGAAAGTTTGTAGTCTGGGCTTCGGCTTCCTCCTCACGCGTCAGTTGTTCTGCCCACTGTATAAACGCGTCTATCTCCTGCTGCGACATCTGCCGCATTATTTCTATCTCTTCACGTCTAGCTGCTTCTGCTTCGGCACGCGCTTGTGCTTTGGCACTTTCATAAGCGGTTTCCTCATCAGATAAATCTGTATCCAACAGCAAAGGCACCTCGTCTTCAGAGGGAGGCACGTCCAAAGCAAAATCGGTGTCAGAAGGGAATGAGGGTTGATGGGATGCCTCTTCAGGAATATCTAACTTCTCAATGGGTAAAGGTTCTACAAGCGGCGCACCTGCCTCAATCGCATTCAGATGTTTTGCTACAGCAAACTGCTGGTGACCTTCACAAACCTGCAACGCTTTCTTCAGATACACCCACGCTGTCTTGTAGTCCCCCAGCTGCTGATAGGCTTGACCCGCACTAAAATGTCCGTGCCGAGCACCCAGCTCGTGTCCCTTTTGAAAATACGCAACTGCTTGGAAAGGTCTATCTAAATTCATAAGCACATTCGCAGCTTCTATTAACGCATGCGGAGAGTCCGGATAGTCTGAAAGGATCGAGTCATATTGCTCTAATGCAGACTTAAGATCACCTGGTCCCCTTGAGGATGTGTCTGCCAAGTAAAGCAGGGCTTTCAGATGATCGGGGTCGGATGCAACAACACGTTCCGCATACATACGCACCGAACCGTCTGGAACACCCGAACCATTCGGAGATGAAATACTGTATAAATAGTCAAATGCCCTTTCATCACTGAGTCGTGAGAGCAGCAACGTATTATAGCGACCATGTTGTTCTAAAAACTGAGCTGCTTCTTCAATATCACGATCCCCAACAAGTCTGAGAAGTTCTTCCTCAGCGTATTCCGATTCGGTGAACGGAGGAAGTGGATCCCCTCTTTTGTCAAGTAAGATGGACATCGGATCGGGGATATTACGCTGTCTGCCGACCATTTCTACGCGATTTAAACCGAGTACTGGGTGTCTATCATTTAAGTCTATCTCCTCACCTTGCAACGATTTTCGTGCATTCTGTTCCCTTTCCAACAACCGAACTTTGTATGCTATCTCCTCTGGGAGTAGGTCATAATGACGCTTACCGGGGGAACGCGATCTGCCACTAGTGTGTCCATATTTCCACGTAATCCATCCGAGACTACTTTTGTTGGCAGTATTTTGGCGCGGCGCACGCCGTGTTGTGGATCCCCTTTTCGGGACAGAACGATTACTATTTCCTAATACCGTTTGCGGTGTTTCTGCGTGGAAGGTGCCATCTGCATGAAAATGTCCGACAGATGTGGAGTGCTTTGTGCTCAGGCGGGGGACAGGGATTTCAACATCTGTCTCAGATGGAGAAACTTGTAGTGCCTCTTTGGCATTGCGTTGATTATGAATGAAACCCCTGATGCCGAAGATTACAATCAGAACTACTACACAGATTAGACTGTATAGTAGATACTTTATTGTATATTTTATTACTGACATGCCGATGTCTCCTTTTGCTTTATGCAAAATTAGAGGTTTATTCTACTGCAGCAACCTGTTCAGATGGTAGTAAATACGAGAATCCGAGACCTTAAAACGATATGAGGACCTTAAAACGATATGAGAAAAAGTTAGTAAGAGAGCAACAGCAAACTGAAAACAAAAGCAGAGCTGCGCGGCATTCCCGTCACCGAAGCATCCCAATTCTTTGCATCCAGCAAAACCTGTAGCAACTGCGGACATAAGAAAGATACTTTGTCATTGTCAGATTACCCATGTCCAGAAGCATAATAAGGATTAGTTCCCGATGCATGGTCGGTTGTGTCAATGACTTGCTTAATCTCTGGAAATACTTCCTGAATCATCGCTTCTATACCATGTTTGAGCGTTGCATTTGCCATGCCGCAGCCCTGGCAACCACCACCCATGTGAATATAGATGGCATCATCTTCAACGTTCAGTAATTCAATTTGTCCACCGTGTGCCGCGACAGCAGGATTAATTCGCTCATCAATCAACTCTTGAATCTTCTGTGCTTTTGGATTGTCCCAGGTCGGCTTGTTCGGATTATCTATCTTAAAGCCACTGGAATTAAGGTCCTCAACATAGTCAATGACTGCACCTTTAAGGTCTGGTGCGCTTTTTGAATCCACCAAGACCTTAAAAGCATCCATTTCAATGACAATATCGTCCTCCTCGGCATCCGTTGCCAAACCGAGGCTATATTGGAAATCGGAAGCACTGCGCCCTTCAATACTGATCCGCAGTCCCGCCACCTCCACATCTTCAGCATCAATTACATCTTGAATCTTATCTTGCGCGGTTTTTGTCACCGTCAATAAAGGAGTTTCGGACCCAGCGAGTTTTTTAAATAGATTCTTCATAAGTTCCCCTTAGATATCCAACTCAAGCTGCTGTTTTATCAGCATTATAATCTGTTCGGAATTCACCCATTTCGTTGTAAAGGCTGCTTAATTGCGAAATTGCATAAATTTCTAACTGCCGAATACGTTCTCGTGTAACATCAAGGGCATCGCCGATTTCGCGTAGTGTTTTACGTTCCCCATCTTCAAGTCCAAATCGCATCTTAAGAACCTGCTGCTCACGCTCAGAAAGTTTGCTCAGGAACTGTTGTACCAAATCATGTGTGATCAATTGCGCAATCGCGCCGTCTTCGGAAGTCGTTGCAGGGTCTTCAATCAAATCTCCCAATGTAGCAGAATTCCGGGATGAGCGTTCATCACCCAATGGTAAATCCATCGAAATAGTATCAGCATTGAATGTAAGAATTTCCTCTACTTGCTGAACAGATAAGTCAAGTGCCTCAGCGATCTCAGCACGTGTCGGCTCACGTTGAAGTTCTTGACATAGTGCAGCATAGGTTGCATCAAACTTATTCATCTTAGCAACAATATACGCAGGCAACCGAATAGACCGTGCAAAGTTATCAAGTGTCCGCATAATCGATTGCTTAATCCACCAGATTGCATACGTACTAAACTTAAAGCCTTTTCGATAATCAAACTTACTCACAGCTTTAATTAATCCAATATTTCCTTCTTGAATTAAATCCTCGAGTGGGACTTTATTGCCTTGATACTTAACCGCAATAGAAATGACAAGACGCAGGTTAGCCTGAACAAGCTCATCGCGCGCCGCCGTATCTCCTGCCTCAATTCGCTTTGCTAATTCAACCTCTTCTTCGCGAGTTAACAATCGATGCCCCGCGACACTTCGTAACCAGCTCGTTAGAGCACTCCTATCACTACCTTTGTAGTCATTTGCATATTCTGTTTCTTCCGAAGGATACACCTCATCCATTAATGTGTCAACACCTTCAATATCTTCCGTTTCACCGAAGAACTCGGTTTCCATTCTTCTCCTCTCCTTAGTATAAAACTTCAATAAAAAATCTGCCAAATACATATATTACAATACACTATAACGTATTGTCAAGCAAATTGTTTAAAAAAAATGGATAAAATTGTGAAATTATTACTGAAAACCTTGAAAATACCATTTTTCACCACTTTTTTCTCAAATTACGAACATAAACAAGGTTCTTTAGTCTAAACAATAAATTGCCATGTAAATTTTGCTCAAACTTAGATAGCGTGAGTTCGATGTCCGAAATATGAAGACCATTTTGTAGCATAACCTTTCCAGGTTGTGCATCCTACAAAAAATGTCTTATTCCAAACTCACGTTAAGTGTAGTATTTTGTGGGGAGACATTAAACTATTTTACATGCCATATCGTCTTAAATAGATAAATTCAAGATAGAACATATACAGATGTCCATTCCGAAACTTGATTAATAAAGTTTCATAAATCCCACACAATATTACTTTTCTTAGGCATAAACCACACCCGTGGTAATATAGAAATCTGGTTAAACCAAAAACTATGTATAGTGTGTACTGCTGATTTTAAACTAATTTAGCTTTCTTACGTCAAAAAAACTCTGATTATCAGCAAACCAATGAGGAACTATAAATTATGTACGGCACCCCTGTTAAGAAATCCCTCGTAGAAGTACTACGCGAAGCAGACTTGATCTCAGATCAGGATTATCATGAAATTCATGAAAAAATACTTGAAGGTTGGGTGAATAAACCGATCCAATCGGACGGTGATGCAGATGTTAGTGACGATCAGGCGGGTTTGCAGAGCTACCACCAAATCCTTAATGAAATAGAAAAAGCAGGCGAATCTGAGGAGTCAATCATATCAGAGTACGTGTCACCGAGAATCCTTGAACTTGCCAAAAAAGGACGTGAATACGGAACACCTATAACACACTTAGATGATATCAATCCAGAAAAGGAAGCACTTGACAAGGTACAACCAAGTTTCGCTAACCGCAATAAGGTTTTTCCAATACAGCTTGAAGACAATATCCTCACTATAGCAGTATCGGACATTCAAGATGTAATGTTGATTGACCAAATACGTTATTTCACAGAGTGTGAATTGAATCTTCTTCTTGCCGATGAAGATGAGATTACAGAGGCTATCGTTCGGTTTTACGGTAGGGATGCCGCATCAATCCTGAGTGCAGGTATCAAAGGCCCAGTCGGTGCTGCTGCCACAATTGAGCGCGCAAGTATTGAAGACTTCGGTATTGATGAAAAAGACCTCAGCGAAGACCCGACAGTCGTCGATGCAGTTTATCAGATGATCATTGACGCTGTACGGGCAGGTGCAAGTGATATCCATATTGAACCCTATCCGAGTGAACTAAAGATTCGTTATCGTGTTGATGGTGTATTAGAAGATCAACCACAACCGCCCGCGTATCTCCAGTCCGCGATTACCTCACGTATCAAAATTCTCGCGGAGATGGATGTAGCAGAACGCCGCCGTCCACAGGATGGCAAAATTAATATGGAGATCGGCAGCCTCGGTGGTCGTCAAATAGACCTTCGTGTTTCTACAGTACCTACTGTCGCTACGCAGCATAGTGAAAGTGTTGTACTCCGTATTCTTGACCGTCAATCTATCGAATTTGGATTAACAGAACTCGGTCTTACACACGATAATTTTGATCTTTTCCAACGGATGATACATAAACCACACGGAATTATTCTGGCAACAGGTCCCACGGGTAGTGGAAAAACCACATCACTTTATGCATGCTTGAAAGAGATTAACACGCCGCACGTCAAAATTATTACACTCGAAGACCCTGTTGAATATGAATTAGAAGGGATCAATCAAGTTCAAGTTAATCCTGAAATCGGTTTCTCATTCGCAAATGGGCTACGCCATATTTTACGGCAAGACCCTGATAAGGTGTTAGTCGGTGAAATTCGTGATGAGGAAACTGCGGAGATGGCAATTCATACCTCACTTACAGGACATCTTGTATTTAGTACGCTCCACACAAACGACGCACCTGGTGCTATCACACGTCTGATTGACATGGGTGTCGAACCGTATTTAGTCGCTTCGACATTGGAAGGGATCATTGCACAGCGTCTAGCAAGGCGTGTCTGCCGCTCATGTTGTGAGATGTATCGACCAAGTAAAGAGGATATTGCCGGGCTCTTTAGCAACAATGGTGTCAGTGTATCAACTGATCTTGAAATTCCACGCGCTAACGATGATGGCTGCAAAGAGTGCCGGGGTAGAGGTTATAAAGGTAGAATCGGTATTTTTGAAGTTATTTATATGTCTGAAGAATTGCGTTCACTTTCACTTGAACGCCCCTCAACCAGTGAACTACGTCAACTTGCAATGAAAATGGGCATGCGGAGTCTACGCGAGGATGGATGGCAAAAGATAACTGCTGGACAAACAACTATTGCAGAAGTGACTCGACTTACACAAGAAGACGTTTACGATTTTAACGAGGATGATACACTCAGCTCTGAATCAGAGTTGTAAGGACTAACTTGTAATTCCTCTTAAACAACTTATAAAATTGCTTTCAATGAGAGATTAACAATGCCAAGATTTCAATATGAAGCCATCACCAATGCCGGACAAACTGTCAGCAGTACCTTAGAAGCTGATTCCAGAGGAGAACTTATATCCCAATTGACGCAGATGGGATACTGGCCAACGAAAGTTGTAGAAGAGGGTGAAATCCTTGAAACCAAAGCTAAACGTTTAATTGGCATCGGAACGCGGAAGATCAAACCGGCTGAAGTAGAATTTTTTACGTATCAGTTGGCAGCATTGGTGAACGCACACGTCGCCCTCCCGCGCGCGATAGAAGTCACATTAGAACAGATTTCGAATCCAGAGTTGAACCGAGTCATCTCGCAAGTCAAATATGACGTTGAACACGGAGCAACATTTAACGATGCCTTGAAAGAGCATCCAAAGGTTTTTTCTGAACTTTATGTTAACATGGTCAAAGCGGGAGAAGCTGGGGGCGTATTAGGTGAGGTATTAGAACGTTTAGCTGAATTTGCTGAACGTCAACGCCTCCTAAAAAACCAAGTTGTCTCTGCCTTGTTCTATCCAGCTATCCTCTTCGGACTAATGATGTTATCCGTTGCTGTTTTGATGATCTTCGTTATTCCGAAGTTCACGGAAATGTTTGCGGATCTTGGAGGTGAATTACCATTTCCCACACTCGTCCTTATCGGTATTTCAGATACGCTGGCGAGTTATTGGTGGATAGGGATATTAGTCGCTGCTCCTATCTTTATATTACTCAGAAATTACCTGCAGACAGATACCGGCAAAATGCAGTTTGATAAATTAAAAACGAAGTTACCGCTTGTAGGAGAAATATTTAGCACATTTGCCGTTGTTCGCTTTACACGTACGTTAGCAACCCTATTGGAAAACGGTGTCCGTATGTTGCCTGCTTTACAAGTCGTAAAAGATACCATCGGCAACAAGTTTTATAGCAATATCATTGCCGAAACAGAAATAGAAGTGGAACAAGGATCAACACTATCCCGAGAACTTGAAAGGCGTAAAGACTTTCCTACGCTCGTCACCCACATGATCGCTGTAGGTGAAGAATCTGGAGAACCTGTTACGATGTTAACAAAGTTATCTGAATACTACGATATGGAAATTAAGAAAAGTCTTGAAAGGGTAACAGGTTCAATAGGACCTATAGTTATCCTGATAATGGGGCTGCTCATCGGATTTATCGCTGTAGCAATGATTTTGCCAATATTCGAAGTGAACACTTTGATCGACCAAGGGTAACAGGTTCAATCTCAAATATTCTAAACTATCACGAAACATATATGTCTAAACATAGAGAAATAGAACACAAAAACGTGTGTATTACACAAACATAAGGAGTAAGTTACAATGTTTAAACAGATTAAAACAGACGAATCAGGACTAACACTGATTGAGTTGACGATCGTCATCGCGATTTTAGGTATTCTGGCTGCATTTATCGCCCCTCGCGTGATAAATGCTATTGACGATGCCAATGTTGGGAAAGCACAGACAGAGATCGCTAATCTTCGAGTATCATTATCAAAATTTTCGATAGATGTTGGCAGATATCCATCATCGGAAGAGGGGTTGGATGCGTTATGGCGTTCTCCAAGCCAGGAACTTACAAACTGGCGAGGGCCTTACGTAGAGGACCCAATTTCCGTAGATCCCTGGGGCAATGATTATGTCTATCGCTACCCCGGAACACACTATGGATATGATTACGATCTGATGTCTTACGGTAAAGATGGAAAGCTTGGCGGTGAAGATTTTAACAAAGATATCACCAATTGGGTTGACGAACAAGAATCTGCCAGCACTCGGTAAAACCAAATTGTTAGAAAAAATTAAACCCCGCAGAATGCAAGCTTACCAAAGACCAACTACCGCTAAGGCAAATGCAGAAGACGGTTTTAGTCTTATGGAAATAATGGTCGTCCTGGCGATTATTGCCGTTTTGTCCTCCGTATCTATGCCCGCGTTGCGCGGTTTCGCCGCAACGCGGCGGTTAAAAACTTCCGCGAAGACAATCGTTGATACACTTGCATTCGCCCGGGACATGGCAATTACTGAAAAAAATACGCACCTTGTAGTCTTTGATATGGATGCAAATAGATATTGGTTAGCATCAAGTGAAACATTTGATATACAAAACCCAGCAGCTTCCGCAGGAAGAACTATAGAAACTGCTCAAGTAAATGGCCGACAAGTGATGGTTTCCCGAACTGATGGAGTCATGGGAATCCCACAGCCACTAAATAGAGGCGTTTCGATTGCATCCTTAGTTACAACACAAAACGGAGCGAACCAACAAATTATTGCTGGCGTAGATTACGTATATTTTTCTCCAACTGCAACATCGGTAGATACTGTTGTATATCTACGAAACCTTAATGATGATGTCATTGCAATTAATGTGGAAGCAGCGACTGGGCGATCCAGTCTTCAACAGTTGTCACCTCAACAAATTCAGACCTTAGGCTTACGGAACTAAAGTGTATGATAGGCAAACGAACTTTTTTCTCTTGTGAAGATGGATATACACTTGCAGAGATACTTGTGACTATAGCAATTATGGCTGCAATATTACCCGCGTTGCTAAAGGTATTTAGTGACACCTCAAGCAACATCGGTAAAACTGATCATCGTATCACCGCACTCTATTTACTCCAATCTAAAATGGCGGAGATTGAAGCAAACGGCTTTCCAGAAACTGGACAAGAAAGCGATGTGTTCGGCGGAAACTCCATCTTTGAGTGGCAAACTATAGTAACAGACATAGAAACTGAGGAAATGTTAGCACTCCGAAAGGTCGAATTAACCGTCTCTTGGGAACATTTGGACAAGATCCATTCGACAAGCATGTATAGATACATAGCAGATAGAACAATTCAACAACAACAAGGACAATAAATTGTTTTATCCGCGCAAAACAGTTGCTGTCGTATAAAAACTAACTATGAGAAATCTGATGAAGAAGTGCCAAAGTGGACTTACACTTGTTGAGATGCTAACGGCTGTGAGTGTCATAATAATTTTGGGTGGAGCCTCATACGCTGTCTTTAATACTGCTATAGATACATATCATCTTGCAGAATCCAAATTAATTCAAGCACAACGGGTACGCTTCGCTTTAGACCATTTAAGCACAGACCTGAGTCACATACAAGCAGACACATCAGATGAATTGTTGACTCTCTTCTCACAAGATTCACCTACTGCTGCAGGTGATACGGATATACTTAGTTTTGTGACATTGGTTAGAACGGATCCAGAATTGTTTGCGGAACAGGTGCGAGTAAGGAAAAGTATAGGGCAAACAACGCAGACACTACCCCTAAGCGATGTCCGTCGTGTAGTGTATTATGTGGGGCAAAAAATACCTATAGAGATGAGACGAAACGAGAACTATATTCCACCCCCTTACACTGCTTCACAGGTACCAGGACAAAACACCTCTGAGGAGGAAGACCTAGCACTTTACCGAATTGTAACTACAGCATTGGACCCAGAATTGGTTATTGACGCATTTATGAACTCTGGAACGATTCCACAAGTAGATGAAAGTGGTGCACCAATTGACTTTAAGGTTACGCCATTAATTGATGCCGGGGTCGTCAACTTCGATCTTAAGTATTACGATGCAGAAGCACCTTATGACTCATGGACACAGACAAATGCAATTCCACTTGTCGTTCAAATATTGATTAGTGTAATAGATGAAGAAGCGAGACAAACCCCACAGACACAAAATTTTGTTCAGACTCCCGGTGCAGTACCACCAGGCGCATTAACCCAATCAGTTATGGTGAATCTGCCGCCAAGCGCAAATGCTGAGTAAAAAATAAAATGCATACATCAACGACCAAACCACAGATTGAAAAATACATATTTAGCATGTCCTGCCTCCGCGATTCCAGTGGATTATCGCTTATTTCAACGCTTTGGATTTTGACCGTCCTCTCTGTTTTGGCAATGCAGATGTTGTACTCTTATAATCTCGAAAGTAAAGCACAGCGGAACTTCTTTGATAGAGTTAAACACCGTTACGCAGCAAAGTCAGGGTTCGAGTTAGGCGTTGCAAAATTAGCTGTTGATCAAACCAATTTTGACTCACTCGGAGAATCATGGGCAGCACCAATTCAACAGCAGATTGAAGATGGTATACGGCTCGGAGAATTCATTAACTATCAGGTGACTATCACAGATGAAGCAACGAAAATCGACATCAACGCGGCAGCAGAAGATCAAATACGCAATCTGCTCTCGTTTTTAGGAGCACAACCCGAAATCAATGAATTGGGTGATCTTGCAACTCGAATTGTTGAGGGGCGCCCCTATCGCACTGTACGAGATGTGGCACGCGTACAAGGAATGACAGATGAACTACTCTACGGATTACAGCAACAAGCTGCAGTGCAAGAAGCAACAAGCGGCTCCGAACCCCTAACAGATACGCCAGAAACTGTACTGCCACCGACGCTAACGATGACAAGTGTCGGCGGTCTCGTTAATGTCGCAACCATCTATTCTGTTGACACGAACACAGATTCAAATGGACAGCAACGAGTCAATATCAATTCCGCAAACGCCCAACAGATACGACAAATTCAATCTAATAACAATCAGAACATCTTTTCGCAAGGTGAGGCGAATGCAATTGTTCAGAGTCGTGATCACAGCGGTATTTCTGCTTTGTTAGATGTTCAAGTTGTATCTGATAACGTGTTTAATAGCATTCAAAACCAAATTTCTGTTGAAGATACTGCAAGTAGTAATGATAGTGGTTTTAGCACCGGGAATGACGGCGGTTTCGGCGGAGAAGATGATTTTGGTTTTGGTAATGGAGATGATGGTGGTTTCGACGGCGGAAGAAATAATAATAACAACTTTAATAACTTTAATAACAACAATAATAACTTTGAAGAAGATACAGGTAATTCAAGAATCAACATCAATACAGCAAGTTCACAAGAACTTCAAGAACTTAATGGCATTGATAGCGGTATCGCTGATAGGATTATCGCCCATAGAAACTCCCAAGGGCAATTCCAAAACATTGACGCAATTAAACAGGTAAAATTATTAACTGTTCGTGAACTTGCAAATATCGCTGATAAAGTAACAACAAAAGATGGAAATACTGTAAACGGGTTAATCAATATAAATACCGCACCCGTCGAAATATTGCAGCTATTACCCGGAATGGATCAGACCAAGGCACAAGCAATTGTAACTCGACGTGAAGAAGAAAATCCAAACGCACAAAACCAATCAGAAGACGCAATTAAAGGAAACCCGTTCACTGATATCGCACAACTATTGGATATTGAAGAAATCGATGATCAAACCTTCCGAGAAGTTGTAGATTGGGTTACATACCGTTCGCACGGATATCGCGTTGAAGCATCCGGCATTGACGCTGGTGGGAAGGTCGTGGCAACGTGTGTGGGAATCGTCGTTCGAAATGGAAACCAATTAACCATTCCATATTGGCGACAAGATTAACAACCAGTATCTATCATCGTTCAAATTAGAGGTTATCATAAATGGCAAAAAATCAGGTCGTAGCTATAGATATAGGAAATACAAACGTAAAAATACTCTATATTGAAAAAACAATCGAAGGTTTACATTTGACCGACGCAAGGGTAGCACCCATCACGAACCCTGATGACATAGAACAAACTACCGCTACCCTCAAAGAATTATGGAATCGCCTTAGCATTAAACAAAACGTATTCAATAAACATAAAATGGAAGTCGCCATTGCTCTACCCCGAGGTTCTGTAGTTACGAAACGTTTGTCCAATTTACCTCCATCAACAACAGATGCCCAATTGCCTTCATTGGTGGAAATGGCTGCTGAAACTGAACTTCCGTTTCAAGTAGATGAATCTGTCTTTACATATCACAATGTTCAACGGACATCAGATGGAGTTTCTATCGAATTGGTTTCAACTCGACGAGACACCGTTACAAGGTATACCGAAACAATCGCAGGAACCGGAAACACGCCATCAGCGATAATACCGTCCATGTTAGCGATAGAGACAATCGCCCGTGATACATTAACAGATCCTGAAACACGAACAATCATCGTAGATGTCGGAGCAGGACATACAGATTTCTGTTTAATGCAAGGCAATAAACTACTATTCTCACGCGGTTTCTCTGTGAGTGGTAACCAATTGACACGAGGCTTAATGTCAGAATTGCAGATTGATGCAGAAACTGCTGAACAGGAAAAACAACATATTCCCGCTAATCAACTACCTACACGAAATTGGACAAGAAATTTCATCGCAGAAATAGAACGTTCCATCGCCGCCGCTGAACGCGAAAATAATAACAGTGAATTTAAAGAAATCGATGAAGTATGGTTATGTGGCGGTGGTGCAAGAGTACCAGAATTAGCTGAAACTTGCCAAGAACAACTCCAGATACCTACGAAACTATGGAATCCACTCCAAGCAGGTGTTTTAAATACAAATAGTGTAGACCCATCAATACTTGAAAACTACGGTGACACACTCACAGTTCCCTTGGGAGTTGGACTATATGTGTTAGAAACTGAAAAACCTGTTTCGCTGTTACCAACAGAGGTAGGTGTAAAACGCGCAGAATCCACCCGTAAACATCAACAACTCATCGCCGCAAGTATTACCGGTTTTGTTATTCTCGTGCTAGTCCTTAGCGGAATTACATTTAGCAGATCGCAAAGATCCAAAGAAGACTTTTTAGATAGACAGATAGCCAAATATACTATGCTCCAAAATGATGCAAACAAGCAACTTGCGCGTGAACTCATTTTGGTAGACAAATTAACACACCAAATTTCGCCTTTAGATGTCCTATATGCGCTCAGTACACTCTTTAATGATAGAACTAAAGTTGCATGGAAAACTTTCGAGGCAAACAACCTAGATGACCTACAAAAAGCACGGATATCATTTAGTCTACAGGCAAATTCACATGATGCAATTAACTCTATACCAGAAATGCTAAATCAGACAGATCTGTTTAGTAAAATCGAAACAGGTGAAGTTACAACAACGGGAGACGAAAGAAGGCCGACCTTTGAAGTCAAAATTACCTGCCGTTTGACCAACGAAGCAGTCCAATTGTTTGCACAAAAACGGCATCCTAAACCTGTTATTGAATTCAATGAGATAATTCCAGAAGACATTGATGTTCCACCTCCTTCAAATGATATTCAAACAGAAGACATTGATGTTCCACCTCCTTCAGATGATATTCAACCAACAGATGAGGATCCTGAACTAAACAACACAGAAGACCAAAAAGACACAGAATAAAAAACGTGAGTTCGGGATATTTGAATTGTAGCATAACCTTTCCAGGTTGTGCATCGGACAAAAAATGTCTCATTCGAACTTAAGTTAAAATAAAAAACAAATTTGCACCTCGTTGCACATACCAACCTACAGAGTAGGTGAGGATATAACTGTGAAATTAGATTTTGAACTTACAAACCAAACAAAAATATTGCTCGGAATCCTTGTAGTCGCACTGATAGCAGCAATCGTAACACAATGGGGACCCGGACTCTATAAAATCATCTCAAATCCTGCCATGGAAACTAAGAGAGAAACTTTAAAAACATCTAAAGATTTAGTGGATGCATCCAAAATATTGAAACCTAATGAGACAGGACTATACCGAAAAACTGGACTTACAGGCGAGGACAAAACCACCACAATATTTGATGGAAATTATCCAGCTTCGGTTGTGCGTAAAAAAATAGATGGCATTGTAAAAGAAGCTGGAATACCTCAAGCTTACCAGATAAATTACGAAGCTGTTCCCGATAAAAAATCTGAAAGAATATCTCCACAGGCACGACGAAATCTCGCTATGTTCGCCTATCAGGAAAAATTAATTGCTGAAAAGAACGCACTTAATGCTGAATTGGAAGCCGAATCTCAACCACAACCTGAAGTTGATATCGAAGCTGACGCCATGGATATGTTTCTCGATGCCTGGTTAGATGAAGCAGATGCAGAATCCGATAACCAGAAAGAAAAATCCGAAAATAATGTTTATAACGGAGAAGAGGGAACCACTGAAGAACAAAAACAAGAAACACCAGAAAAATCAGCTGATACCGAAAATGGTAAGGAAGAATCTTCAGAACCCTCCGAAGAATCAGAAGAAAAACCAGCTGATACCGAAAATGATAAGGAAGAATCTTCAGAATCCTCCGAAGAATCAGAAAATAATCAAACTGACACTGATGATACTGATGATACTATTGAGTGGGAGTTTGCATCATTACCCGATTCCATACCGAATTCAATTAGGATTGAACTTATTGAACTCATCATACCGATGGTAGAACAGCATCTCATTGGGGCTGAGAAAACGCTTTTTGAAAACCATTACTTCAAAACTCAAACGAAAGCAACCTCTGGATTCTTCGGAATCGGTGCTAAAGAATCTGCGAATGAAATCAGCTTTCGTCCAAATAGTCAAGTGCTCGCTAAACTCACAAATCTCGTTGACACTTATGGGGAAGAGTTAAACAAACAAAAAATTAGGATAGATTTCCTTGAATACATGGATAGGATTCAATCGCAAATTGACGAACTCACGTTAAAATTACAATTGGCCCCCACTGTCTATACGCCAGAAAGTTATATCGTAAAAATGAAGTTTAAAGCAGAAATCGATAAACTCGTTAACCTAAACAAGATAATAGAAACCACAAGTAAATGGTTGATGGTCCGAGACCTACAAACCTCCGTTGACCGAAAAGATAATAAGATTAATGTAGATGTTTTAATGATTGCGAGGGTTTACCAGTAATGAAAATGTGCAGTAATGATGTTTGTCCAATGTGGGTACGTAAACTTAATTCTTTCTTGATTGTCCTGGTGTGTCTCGGCTTATTCACCCTTACTCCAGGAGACCTGTTCGCGCAACGGGGTCAGGGTACGATGGAAGTCACTGAACGGGATGAGGAAACCGGTGAACCACTACGCTTCACCTTCAACTTTACCAGTGATGAAATCAAAAACGTCTTCGAATGGCTCTCACAACAAACCGACCTCACTATCATCGCAAGTGAAAACGATATACAAGGCAAAAGATTTTCACTCATAAACCTCAATAATGTTACACTCGATGAGATTATTGAAAAAATCAAAACTGTCCTCGCTCAGCAGAATCTAACCTTCGTTAGGGTTGATAGCACTCTCCTTGTGACTACCTTTGATAAAGCACTGACTATGAATGTGCCTGTTAAGATAATAGAGGCAAACCCTGAACTGGTTGAAATGACTGATGAGATACAGACATATATTATACAGTTGGTAAATGCGTCTGCATCGGAGCAAGTCAACACACTAAAACCTTTATTGAATAGACAGGCGAATATCTTTGCGGACTCGATGACGAATGCTCTTGTGATCACAGATGTGTCCTCTAATGTGCGTAGGATCGTCTCTATTCTGCAATTTGCGGATGAGGGTGATCCGTCGCCATTAAAGATCGCTTTAGTTCCGCTCACTTATGCGGATGCGCAGTCTCTGAAACAAACATTTGATGGTGTATTTGATGATAGCAATCAAGAAGATAACAAACCGCCAGGAACACAGGTTGCTATGAGTCCTGAGGAGATCAGGCAAGCTATTGAACAAGGTTTGGGAGTGCCATTGGTTGAGGGGATGGTTAAAGTGGAGGCAGATACTAACTCAAATACGTTGATCATCAAAGCCTCCGAAGATAATATAACGCTCCTTAAAGAAATTGTTCTTCATCTGGACAAAGCCCCATCACTCTCAACAGATATTCGCACATATCGCCTCGAGTATGCAATAGCCGAAGATGTCGCAACTACCCTCGAAGAAATCATCACTGGAGAAAATATCCAAGGGGGCGGCAGAAGAAGTTTCGACAGAGAAGATATCTTAGAAATGATGACATACCGCCGGAACCGAGGTGACTCGAGCGACATTTTTCAAGGTATCGTCGGCTTAGTAAACATTTCACATGATGATCGGTTGAACATCGTCATTATCTCCTCGGATCCACGCAATTTCACTATCATTGAGAAGATCATCGAAGTCCTTGACCAAAAGCAAACAGAAAATGAATTCAAAATGTATCTACTCGAATTTGCAAATGCAGCAACACTTAAGGAAAATCTAACCCAACTGTTCGAGGGTGAGGATACAGGCGGGGATAGCTACTATTGGTGGGACCGAAATAGGAGCTCAAACCAGGATACCGGTTTCGGTGTCCAAGGAACCGTCCATATTGTTGAAGATATTAGACTTAATGCTTTGCTCATTTCTACCTCTGCTAATAATTTTTCAATGATCGATGACCTGATTAAAAAACTCGATGTCAACTTGCCTGACCAGGAGTGGGCTTCGAGAATCTTTTATCTCAAATATGCCGATGCTGAAAATATAGCAAATCTGATTAACACACATTATCAAGGAAACCAAGACGACTTTAGCGGAGGAGATAGCTACTATTATTATCGCTACTATCTGCCCCAACGCCAATCAACGCCACAAGCACAAGGTTCTCTAGCAGGGAATGTCGCAGCACAACCTTTAGCAAGCCATAACGCCCTAATCGTATCAACAGGGACAAAACGTAACTTTGAAATGATAGAAGACTTCATCAAACAACTCGACATACCGACACCTGAACCAATGGCGGAAGTCACCGAAATAATCCGACTCGAATATGCAACGGCAGCGTCTATTGCTCAGGTACTCGAACAAGTATGGCAAGAGGTACAATCAGAAGATGAAGGATTCGGTTTTCGTAGATTTTTCAGCTCAAGATTCAGTGAAGAAGAACCCACTGACATCAATTCACTCTTCGGTAAAGTCACTATCTATGCTGACCCAGATACAAATTCACTCATTGTCACCACCCGTCGACGCTATCTTGACCAGGTGAGAGCACTCATAAACAGACTCGATTTCGTGCGGGGACAGGTGCGGATCGATATTAAAATACTTGAAGTTACACTGGATGAAACAACAAAACTCGGTATTGAAATGGCTGCCAATGAAAAGAAACTCGGTGGACTCGAACTCAGTCCAATTAACCCGCTAGTCGGGGAAACAAACGCAGAACTCGGTCTCGCCCAAGAAATCTCAGGTTTCAATTATAGCTTGGTTACCAAAGAGTATATGGCACTCCTTCATACTCTCATCCGTGAAAATAAAGTCAAAACGCTCTCTACACCGACTATCACGACACGGGATAGTCGTCCTGCAACATGGAGCAGTGGACGTAGAATTCCATATCTACAAAGCGTAGATACCAACAGTATCCTCGGAGATACCGCAACACAACCACTTTTCAACTACGATTTTATAGACCCACCGGTCGGTATAAACATCTCGCTCACACCTTATATCGCAAGATCACAAGCGGATGAAGATGGCAAACGAACAATCGGATTAGATATAACCAATATCAGTGCCAGCAACTTCATCGAATTCACCGATTTTAACGCACCCATAACAGACGACAACTCCCTCAGTGTCTATATCGACGTTGAAGATGGACAACAACTGATTGTCGGTGGGATCATTCGCAAGAAACAGAAACAAGTAGAAAACAAAGTACCTATACTCGGAGATATTCCTTTACTCGGAAGACTCTTCAAGAGCACAGAAACCGAAATTCAAGACACCGAAATTGTGTTCATTATAACTCCTCACATCATAGATATAAAGAACCCAGAGGATTTGGAAAAACTGAAGCAGAGAGAAGAAGATTGGCGAAAAAATGGGCAGATCGATTTAGATAAATCAACCAAATCTGACAAAAAGGGCGCAAACGAAAAGTAGTCCCTACAAGAAAAGATAATTCCGCGTAATCTGGTGAATGCCCAAAAGGCATTTATATGGTTGATTTGGTGAAAATCCGAGATTCTGAAAAAATACTTACATCGAACCTACGTTAACTGCTAAATTCGAATAATCACAAGGGAATGCTCAATGACTTTAGAACATAACAATTTGTTGAATGCACTATCATGGAAATACTGCAAATTATGCATTTTTTCTCTCGCCTGTTTCTTATTATTCGCACTTATGCAGGGGGATCTATTGGCACAACGGGGTCAGGGTACGATGGAAGTCACTGAACGGGATGAGGAAACCGGTGAACCACTACGCTTCACCTTCAACTTTACCAGTGATGAAATCAAAAACGTCTTCGAATGGCTCTCACAACAAACCGACCTCACTATCATCGCAAGTGAAAACGATATACAAGGCAAAAGATTTTCACTCATAAACCTCAATAATGTCACACTCGATGAGATTATTGAAAAAATCAAAACTGTCCTCGCTCAGCAGAATCTAACCTTCGTTAGGGTTGATAGCACTCTCCTTGTGACTACCTTTGATAAAGCCTTGACTATGAATGTGCCTGTTAAGATAATAGAGGCAAATCCTGAACTGGTTGAAATGACTGATGAGATACAGACATATATTATACAGTTGGTAAATGCGTCTGCATCGGAGCAAGTCAACACACTAAAACCTTTATTGAATAGACAGGCGAATATCTTTGCGGACTCGATGACGAATGCTCTTGTGATCACAGATGTGTCCTCTAATGTGCGTAGGATCGTCTCTATTCTGCAATTTGCGGATGAGGGTGATCCGTCGCCATTAAAGATCGCTTTAGTTCCGCTCACTTATGCGGATGCGCAATCTCTAAAACAAACATTTGATAGTGTGTTCGATGATAGCAATCAAGAAGATAACAAGCCGCCGGGAACACAGGTTGCTATGAGTCCTGAGGAGATCAGGCAAGCTATTGAACAAGGTTTGGGAGTGCCATTGGTTGAGGGAATGGTTAAAGTAGAGGCAGATACCAACTCAAATACGTTGATCATCAAAGCCTCCGAAGATAATATAACGCTCCTTAAAGAAATTATTCTCCACTTAGATAAAGCCCCGTCCCTCTCAACAGATATCCGCACATATCGCCTCCAATATGGCATTGCCGAAGATGTCGCAACAAACCTTGAAGAAATTATTACGGGCGGCGCAAGCCAAAGTAGAGGATTTGGCAGATGGGAAGCCGAAAAAATGCGTGCTACCCGACGCGAACGCGGCGAATCAGGAAATATCTACCAAGGTATCGTCGGAACAGTAAACATCTCACATGATGATCGACTGAACATCGTTATCGTCTCCTCGGATCCACGCAATTTCACTATCATTGAGAAAATCATTGAAGTCCTTGACCAAAAACAGACAGAAAATGAATTCAAGATGTATCTACTCGAATTCGCAGATGCAGCAACGCTCAAAGAACAATTAACCGAGTTGTTCGAAGGCGGAGATGCAGGCGGGGATAGCAACCGGTACTGGTGGGATTGGGACAGTAGATCATCGTCAAATCAAGACACCGGTTTCGGTGTCCAAGGAACTGTTCACATCGTTGAGGATATTAGACTTAATGCCCTGCTCATTTCTACCTCCGCCAGCAATTTTCCAATGATTGACGATCTGATTAAAAAACTTGATGTCAACTTGCCAGACCAAGAGTGGGGTTCAAGAATCTTTTATCTCAAATATGCTGACGCTCAAAATATAGCAAATCTGATTAATACACATTACCAAGGCAACCAAGACGATTTTAGAGGCGGTAGCAGCTACTCTTACTACAGATATTATCTGCCGCAACGGCAATCAACCCCGCAAGCACAAGGATCCCTGTCCGGGAACGTCGCCGCTCAACCTTTGGCAAGTCATAACGCACTCATCGTATCAACAGGCACAAAACGAAACTTTGAAATGATAGAAAGTTTCATCAAACAACTCGATATACCTACACCTGAAGAACAAGCAGAAGTCACAGATATAATCCGACTCGAATATGCAACCGCAACTTCCATTGCTCAAGTACTTTCGCAAGTCTGGCAAGACCAACCAGGTGAGGATGACGGATTCGGTTTCTTTGTGTTTTTTGACGATGACAGACGATCTCAGGAAGAATCAACAGACATCAATTCACTCTACGGTAAAGTCACTGTCTATGCCGACCCAGATACGAACTCGCTTGTAGTTACTACGCGCAAACGGTATCTTGAGCAGGTAAGATCCCTCATCAAACAACTCGATTTCGTGCGAGGACAAGTGCGGATTGATATTAAAATACTTGAAGTGACGCTTGACGAAACAACAAAACTCGGTATTGAAGCAGCTGCCAATGAGAAAAGACTTGGCGGTCTTGAACTTAGTCCTATCAACCCACTTACCGGGGAAACAAACGCAGAACTCGGTCTTGCACAAGAAATCTCAGGCTTCAATTTTAGTTTGGCAACAAAAGAATATTTGGCTCTACTTCACACACTTATTCGTGAAAATAAAGTCAAAACGCTCTCTACACCAACCATCACAACCCGAGATAGCCATCCTGCAACATGGAGCAGTGGCCGCAGAATTCCATATCTACAAAGCGTAGATACCAATAGCATCCTCGGAGATACCGCAACACAACCACTTTTCAACTACGATTTTATAGACCCGCCGGTCGGTATTAATATTGCACTCACACCTTATATCGCCAAATCGCTTGCAGGGGAAGATGGCAAGCGAACAATCGGATTAGATATAACCAATATCAGTGCCAGCAACTTCATAGAATTCACCGATTTTAACGCACCCATAACAGATGATAACACGCTCAGTGCTTATGTCGATGTTGAAGATGGACAACAACTGATCGTCGGCGGAATCATTCGCAAAAAACAGAAACAGGTAGAAAACAAAGTACCTATCCTTGGTGATATTCCTCTACTCGGAAGGCCATTCAAAAGTACTGCAACCGAAGTTCAAGATACTGAAATCGTATTCATTATAACTCCTCACATCATAGATATAAAGAACCCAGAGGACATTAAAAAATTGAAACAGAAAGAAGACGATTGGAAGAAAAACGGGATGAACGAATTCGAGAATTCCGAAAAGTAATATGACACATGAGTTCGTAGGTCGGGTAGAGCTTGCGAAACCCGAACAGCACAGAGTTGTGCCTCTTTGTAGCATACTCTTTCTAGGTTGTGCTCTTTGTAGCACAAACTGTTAGTTTGTCTCTTTGTAACATAACCTTTTAGCTCGAGCAGGAACACACATTATGTCAGAAACAACACAAAACAACCTCTTCGGCCCAACCGAATACACAAACCCCGGATTCAAAGCAACACTCGACTACATCCGAGAAACAGCCAAAACACAATACAAAAAAGGCGAACTCTTCGAACGATTGATGCTTAAATACTTCACTGAAGACCCCGACTATAAAGAACAATTCTCTGATGTATGGCTATGGAAACAGTGGACACAACTCCGAACAGATTTCGACGGACGCGACATAGGCATAGACCTCGTCGCAAAAAAACATGACGGCGGATTTTGTGCTATCCAATGCAAATGCTACGAAGAAACCACACGGATCACAAAACCACACATAGACTCTTTCATCTCCGCATCCGCAAGCGACATCTTCACATTACGAATCCTTGTGAATACCGGGGGCGAGTTAGGTCCCAATGCACTCGGCACCATAATCCCACTCGGAGACAAGTTCCGCATAATTCGCTTCAACGATCTGGAAAATAGCCCGTATGACTGGCCCGACCTCAGCATCCAAGAACCTGAAACGCTCACCTATAAACAGCGAAAGTTCAGCCTAAAATCTCACCAAAGAGAAGCGTTTGATGCCGTTATCAATGGCTTCAAAGCACACGACCGCGGCAAAATGATAATGGCGTGTGGCACAGGCAAAACATTCACCGCACTCCGTATCGCAGAAGAAGTCGCAGGCACTGAAGGCAAAGTGTTATACCTCGTGCCATCCATCGGCTTACTTTCACAAGCGATGCGTGAATGGTCAGACCAACGCAGCATAGACCACAGCTACATCGGTATCTGCTCCGACAAAAGCGCAGGAGACAAAACCGAAGATGCCTCCATTCAAGAACTCAAAATCCCCGTCACCACAGACCCAGCATCCATCACACAAGCATTACAGAAAACCGATACCAACAAAATGACTGTCGTCTTCTGCACTTATCAATCGCTCCCGCTGATAGAGAAAGCACAAGCTGAAGGCGCACCCCAATTTGATATTGTCCTGTGTGACGAAGCACACAGAACCACCGGCATTGATAAGCCTGGTGACAGAACCTCACCCTTTATCCTCGTCCACGACACAGAACGAATTCGCGCCAGCAAACGGCTCTATATGACAGCCACCCCGAAACTCTACACCGAAACCGCAAGAGCACAAGCCGCACAATATAACGTCGATGTGTTCTCTATGGACGACGAAGAGAAATACGGACCAGAGTTTCACAGACTCCGCTTCTCCCAAGCAGTTGAAATCAGCGAACTCTCCGACTACAGAGTAGTCATACTCGGTATATCTGAGCATGAAGTCAACGCGGTGCTTGAGGGCGATACTGGAAAATACGGCGATGAAATCAACATAAACGATGCAACCCGGATCATCGGATGCTGGCGTGCACTGCAAAATCCCGAAAACAAAGAAAAAGATGACCAATCCCTCAAACCCCTCAGGCGCGTCATCGCATTCACAAACAGAATAGACGAGTCAAAAGCACTTGCACGCTATTGGAACGATATTGTAGAAGATGCGATAGAAAACCTATCGGAAGATGAAATCCCTACTGACTTTGAATGTGAGACGAAACACGTTGATGGCACAGTCCACGCCCTAAACCGCAAAGCAAACATCGATTGGCTCAAAGGCGATGCTGATGGTGTCTGCCGTATCCTCTCCAATGCGAAATGTCTCTCCGAAGGCATTGATGTGCCTGCCCTGGATGCGGTTATTTTTTACAAACCGCGAAAATCCCATATAGATGTTGTCCAAGCAGTCGGTCGCGTGATGCGGAAAGCCCCCGGCAAACAGTTCGGTTATGTCATCCTACCCGTTGCTATCCCCGATGCAAACGACCCCGCAGCCGCGCTCAATGACAACGAAAGGTTCTCTAATGTCTGGAGCGTTCTCAACGCCCTCCGTTCACACGATGACAGGCTCGATGCAGAAATTAACAGCATCGACCTCAATAACGAACTGCCGAACTCTATTATCGTTGGTCCTGACAGCGAAAGCTGGACAGCACAGCAGCTATCCCTCTTGCCGATTAATATTCCCGTTGACGCAATAATTCCAAAGATCGTAGACAAATGTGGTGATCAGAAATATTGGGAAAACTGGGCAAAAGATGTCGCCGAAATCTTTGACAGACTCATCGTCCGCATCAACAATCTATTGGAAAATCCTGATAACGCCGCACTAAACGAAAAGTTCGAAAACTTCCACCTTGAGCTCCAAAACACAATTAACGACGCTATTACACGAACCAACGCTATTGATATGATGGCACAACACATCCTAACACGCCCCGTATTTGATGCCCTCTTCCAAAATTATGACTTCTCATTGGGCAATCCAGTCGCAATTGGATTGAACAGTCTACAAGAAGACTTTGCAGAATTTGGACTTGAAAGCGAGACACGGGATCTGAAAGGGTTCTACGAAAGCGTTCAAAAACGTGCCAGTGGAATCAAGAGAACCGAAGGGAAACAAATGGTGCTGATGGATCTCTATGAGCAGTTCTTCAAAAAGGCGTTAAAAAAAGAAGCGGATCGGCTCGGCATCGCATACACCCCCATTGAACTTGCAGACTTCATTTTACACAGCGTCAACGACATATTGAAAAGTGAATTTGGAAAGAGTTTATCTGATAAAGACGTTCACATCCTCGATCCATTCACTGGCACTGGTACATTTCTTGTGCAGCTGCTGAAGTCTGGGCTCATCAAGCCTGAAGACCTTGAACGGAAGTACCACCATGAACTCCATGCAAACGAAATTCTCCTCCTTGCCTACTACATTGCATCTGTGAATATTGAAGAAACATATAGAGGACAGCGCGGTGGCGATAGCAATTATGAACCATTTGACGGCATTATCCTAACAGACACCTTTAACCTGAACAAATACAAAGACGAAGAAGATAGACAAATTCCCCTTCTTCCTGAAGAACAACAACGGATGGCAGAAAACAACAAGCGGGTAGAACATCAACAAGACCTCCCAATTGAAGTCATCATCGGCAATCCACCTTGGTCCGCAGGTCAGAAAAATGCGACAGAAGATAATCCAAATGTGGAATATCCAAAACTTTCAGAGAGAATAAAAGTCACCTATGCTGCTAGAACTAAGGTCACAAACAAAAGACATTTATACGATACTTATAAAATGGCGATTCGATGGGCATCTGATAGAATAAAAAAACAAGGGATCATCGCATTTGTCACACCAGGAACTTGGATTGATGGAAACGTAGAATCAGGAATAAGAGCCTGTTTAGCAGAAGAATTCAGTTCAATTTATGTACTAAATTTGTTAGGTGATGCCAGAGCACGGGGTGAGCGAGGTCGCTATGAGGGAGAAGGAGTTTTTGGGAGTGCTACACAATCTCCCGTTGCTATTACAATTCTGTGCAAGAACAAAATGTCTGAGTCTGACAACTGTCGTATCTACTACCAAGATATAGGCAGTGAACTCAAATGCAAGCAGAAATTAGAAAAACTACAAAAGGCTGTATCAACAACCGGTATCAGAGATTGGGAGCAAATTACTCCTAATAAGCATGATGATTGGATAAAGCAGCGCAATGATGCTTTTACGGAATTTTATCCGCTCGGTACGAAAGAAGCGAAAGCTGGTAAAACAGACAATGCAATATTTACATTGTATTCATTGGGATTGGCAACAGGAAGAGATCCATACATATACAATTTCTCACGTGATGTTTGTTTAAATCATGCTGAGCGAATGACGCAAGAATATCTTAGTGCTGTTTCCGAATATGAGGAAAATCCAGAACTGGCATTAGATGAGGTAATTCACCGGCATAATTCATTTGTAAAATGGAATCGTGAACTTGAGAACAACCTGAAACGAAAGAAAAAGACCGAATTTAATATAAACTATCTCCGGAAAACTTCATATCGTCCATTTGTTCCATCAAACTGCTATGCAGATTATACATTTTCACAAATGAAGTATCAAGTAGATAAAATATTCCCTGACAGTTCAAGTGAAAATCGTATAATTTGCGTAACCGGCATTGGCTCAAAAATTCCTTTTTCCACTCTTATGTCCGATAGAATGGTAGATCTTGAATTGATTAACAAAGGACAAGGTTTCCCACGATGGCGATATCCCAAGCAAACCGACGCTTCTCAGATGAATGTAAGTAATACAGAGGGGGGGGGTACGTTATGTTAATAATATTTTAAGCGAAGCGGAAGATGTACATCGTATTGACAACATTTCAGATACAGCACTCCGCGCCTTCCAAGAACATTACAAAGACAAATCCATCACAAAAGACGACATATTCGACTATGTCTACGGCATCCTCCACGCACCCACCTACCGAGAACAATTCGCCAACGACCTATCAAAAATGCTACCCCATATCCCGTATGCCCCGGACTTCCACGCCTTCGCAAAAGCAGGCAAAGAGTTGGCAGACCTCCACCTCAACTACGAAACCTGCGAACAATATCCCTTAACACTTGTGTTCCGACACCGAGGCGAACCGGAACCCCACCATTTCCGACTAAGTAAAACGGCAATGGAATTCGCCGATAAAACCACAAAAGATACTTTGATTGTCAACAAGCATGTCATGCTATCAGGCATCCCTAAAGAAGCGCATGGCTACGTCGTCAACGGCAGAACGCCATTGGGATGGTTTATCAATCGTTACAAAATCACACAAGACAAAAACAGCGGTATCCTTAACGATGCCAACGGCTGGTTTGAAAACCCGCGCGACCTCATCACTGCAATAGAGCGTATCATCCATGTCAGTGTCCACTCCACCCGCATCATCAAGGCCCTCCCCACCCAGATATTTGTAGCATAACCTTTCCAGGTTGTGCATCTTTGTAGCATAACCTTTCCAGGTTGTGGCTCTTCGTAGCATAACCTTTCCAGGTTGTGCACTCTTTGCGTGCTCAAATCGCTTGCTTGTCAGAATCGCGGATTACGCGGATTACGCGGATGAACGCGGATTTTAAGAGTTTGTGCCTTCTTGCGTGCTTTTTTTCTGGATCGCGGATGGACGCGGATTTTTTGTTTGGTGTTCTAAGGTGCTTTTCGTAAGATTGGGATAAGCACAACAGCAGATAAATCTACGTAATTCTCTATAAGCTGCGATATGGCATGCATACCGTTGATTTGGCGAAATCTGCGCTTCAGACAACCCGCAATCCGCGTTCATTCTAATCATAAGAAAAGCACCTTGAAGTAACGAACTCCTAATCCGCGTCCATCCGTGTAATCCGTGAAATCCGCGATTCTGACAAACAACCCGCGATTCTGACGAACAAAAAATCCGCGATTCATATCCTACACACAACTAATAAGGCGTCTCATTCGTCGTCAACGCACACCATCTCGTTGAAAACAGATGATTCAACAAAACTTCCCTGGCTTTAGGTGTATCAATCTGTTTTAGTGCTAAAGCCGCATTAAACCGAACATATCTATTCTCATCTTCCAATTGTTCTACCAAAGTCGGAATAGCAGGTTCAGAGACGGATCCCAGTTGCGCTAAGGATCGCGCCGCGTTATAACGAACCCAGTAAAGTTCATCGTTTAATCCATCTGTTAACACTTGCACTGTCGGTCCTAAATCTATGTCGCCATTCACATATTGACCGATAATTCCCAAACCTTCCATCGAATGCCGACGTACCCACGGGGATTCATCTGATGCTGCCTCAGTTAACGCAGGTACTGCCTCCAATGCAGTTTTACCCATATCTGTCAAGGTATACGATGCACTTGTACGAATGGATTCCTCTGAGTTTGACAACGCATCAATCAACGTAGGAACAGCAGCCTCACCAATCAGGCTTAATGCAACACCGACATAACCACGAATCGTTTCGGATGCACTATGAAACACCTGATGTAACCTCGGCACAGCAGAAGCCCCTATTCTTCCCAAACGATATGCTGCATTCAACCGCTGCTTCTCATCTTCATTTTCCAATGTTTCCAGCAAAATATCCATCTCGCCAGAAGAAACACCGTTAGCAGTGCCGTTTTGTTTGCCATAATTCCAATCCCACTGAGATTCCCACAGTTCGGGATGGTCCGACTCTATGCCATCAGCAACAGCCTGCCAATCAGCATTAAAGCTGTCCCAATCCGGAGATGACGGTTCATCGAGACGAGAGAACAGAAACTTCAACATATAACGTTTCTTATCACTTCCATTCGGTGTAGCACGATGCCATAGATCGTAATGAACGATAGTCACCGTGCCCGCTTCGCCGCACAGTGAGATATCAGGTTGTTCATGTGCGCTTTCATGGGTTTCGTAATAATGGGAGCCCGGCAGCACTGCAGTCGGTCCCATATCATCGCTCACATCTTGCGGATAATAAAACGCCATCGTCCAACGGCATCTGTGTCGCCGTATCTGCTCATCACCCTCATAACTATCCTTATGAAACCCTTGTCCACCACTGCCTGATGGATTGTAATGACAATAACGGTGTGGATGCATCATATAGTTTTTGCCAAGCACGCCCTGCATCGCACCGTGTACAGTTGGATGCTCAAAAACATGTTGAATCTCTGGAATCAATGGCAGCACATTGTTACCCCAGTTACCTGTCTTTTCGAACATCGCTTCCAACTGTTGAAAAATATGTTCATGAAAACTTGCGGGAAAGTCTGTTTTCACCTTGATATATCCATTGATGATGAAATCCCGCATCTGTTCATCAGTAAGTTGTATCCCTTGAATGCCCATATTCTTAGCCTCCTCTGTTGTTATAAAACCATGACTTACGCACTGTAGCATAAACTTTCCAGTTTGTGCATCGTGGACGCAACCCAGAAAGGTTACGCTACAAGGAGCACAAACTTTTTTAGAGCGGTTTGTAACCCTGACTTCAACCGAAATCGCGTAAGTCCTAAAAACCATAAATGCCAACAAGTATTAATCTTTCAAAGCAGTTGTAATTGCGCGTGACGAGGGAGAACCCCATCCTTGTACCAACATGCTCCATCTTCCTGCTGGACCCCCTGCCACCATAAGTAACAGATCTCCTTCAGAATATTGACTCGTTGTTTTAGCGATGTATTCACGGATGTCTGATTTACTGAACCCATCACCTGAAAGCGTCTTTGCATGTTCAATACCGATGACTAAGAGGGTTTCCCCCCTACTATTCTCACTTACCCCCATTTTTGTATGCGGTATGTGTAGGCGTGTGTGTGTATAGAAATAAGTTGGAAAGTCTGATGGGTTATGGTAGAATACCTCCATATAAAATAATGTCGGTGAAAAACCGGCAGGGAGGTATTCTTATGAAATATACCCTTAGTTGGGTACATCCCAGAAAGATTATAACAGGTTTTCGTAAAGTTTTCAACGGGGTTTGTATCAAAAAACCGACGCTCCGCAACTTTTATTTGATGCTACAGGCTGTGTGTGTAGCCCCAAGTTTTCGTATTCAATCGATTGCCTCACATCTACCTATCCGTGTGAAACACGACAAGTCTAAGCAAAAGCGTGTGTTGCGGTTTATTGACACCTATTTTCCGGTTGCAGCGGTGAAGGGTGCTTGGTTGTCACATATAGTTGTCAGTGTGTGTCGTTCTGTGGGGATGCAGCATCTGCTTGTGCTGATAGACGAGACAGATTTACCGGGCGGATGGAAGGCGATTGTTGCAGCCCTTCCGTTTCGCAATCGTGCGATCCCGCTCTATTGGGTTCTGTATAAAAATGAGATGCTCAAAGATGGCACCTATCAAGGACATAACGATTTAGTTCAGCAGTTCTGTTGTGATGTCCATAGTCGCGTTGTTAAAGTGTTAGGGGATAGTCGGGAGCCTGTGTTGGTTTTTGACAGAGGGTTCGCCCGAGCGAGAGCGATCCTCAAGTTTTTTGAGGGGCAAGGCATCTGCTACTTGATGCGTGTGCCACGCAATGTTGGTGTGCGTATAGCAGGCAACAAGCAGTGCCTTGAAGAAGTGGCAAATGGTTTTTACCCACAAGTGCTTTATCACTACACGGAGCAGGTGCCTGTGGCACTCTATGTTGGGGGACAGCACACCAAGAAAGACCCGTTATATCTTATCTCCAATCGGCTTCAGGGGAACCCCCTGCGAACTTGCTACAAGCGGCGGACACAGATTGAACACGGGTTCAGAGACTTGAAAACGAACTTCGGTTTCAAAGCACTCGTTTTGAGAAAGAACGAACAGCCCCGGATGGAAGTTCTGTTTTTGTTGGCAGTCGTGGCTTATGGTTTGGCGTTCCTGTGTTATGAAAAAGCTGCGGACAGATGGGCAAAAACTTTACACCCTACGCGGAAAGTTTACTCCGTGATCAGTGTCATCAACCGTATGATCCGCGAGGTGTGGACGCAGGAGGCGTTGCTCTTGTTCACCGAGAGGACTTGTTTGAGAGATATAAACTTTCTCACCGCAGAAGAACTGACATGACAACATTGGAAACCTATGAACACAACTACACACGCATTCAAAAAAAAATGGGGGTAAGTGCGCCTACTATTGCCCGATGCTGCCATATTTTGACAGATTGTCGTGAGAATACCCTCTGCAGTATTGCTTCCGTGATCGTTGATACTCTGAGGACCTGCCCCAGCAAAAACGGTTACAGTGCTATCTTCAGGTTCAAAACCGCGTTCTACATGCAATGGTTCCCACGGGTTTTCCTCACCTTCAATTTCAGCAATACAGCACGTATATTTACCAATATGTCCAAATGCAGCGCGGTCTAATTCCGCAGGCAATGCACCACCTATGTTTGTACAGATGAGTCTGACTGCTCTGCCAATAGTAGCATTTGCACGCCATCCTTGTCCAAATAAATTGAAACCGTCATTGATATCCAATGCTTTCCGGATCGGACCATTTATCACAAGCATGGGTGCAACATGGGATGTCGTAACCTGTACCCCGTGTAGATTGAATCTTTCATCTACCATCGCCTCAACAGCAGCCAAAACAATTGGTAGATATTCCGGGAGACAACCAGCCATCACAGCATTAATTGCTATCCGTTCAACAGTGGCTTTTCCCCATTTCGGTGGAAGCGGTGCGATCAATTCGTCAGGGGAACGTCTGGTACCGCTAAGCATCCTTTCAACGCGTTCAGGCGTTGGTGGGACGACTGGAAGTCCATCTGTCCATCCGTTCTGATAGCATGCTTCTATCGGGTCAACCGTCTCATCTATTGAAACTTGTT
Source organism: Candidatus Poribacteria bacterium (assembly GCA_965200395.1). Lineage (GTDB taxonomy): Bacteria > Poribacteria > WGA-4E > WGA-4E > WGA-3G > MSPOR6. The sequence goes on from CBDAUH010000002.1 coordinate 131,275, forward strand.
CAGTGTGCCATTGCTGTGCCATTTTTCCTCAATTATGGTTGTAGCACAAACTGTCTAGTTTGTGTCTCTTCGTAGCATAACCTTTCCAGGTTGTGCATATTCGTAGCATAACCTTTCCAGCACGTTAAGTATAACATATACCACAAATCTGCTTAAACTTAATTTTGAACTACCGTAAAGGTTTCATGAACGTCTCATATCAATACGCCTTAACATAATATCAATGAGCAATAGAATAATAACAGCGATAAGAAATGGTCGCCATAAGTGAATCCGTAGCGTAACTGGGTTCTCAGGTGACCGAAATGCTTCCTCAGCAGCGATGTTGAATTTCCCACCAGAAACTGACGAGACCTGTCCCAGCAGTTCTTCATTTGCATTGTGAACCATATATTCTTCAGGATAGGAGACAACTGTGCCCGCAATTTGTGTGTTGACGATTTTTCCTGCCTGCTTTTGTGTGATGTTTAAAAAATAAGGACCTACTTCTGCCGTAGGAAATTCAAGTTCATACCGCCCCGGCGATGTCTGTGAGATTGAGAGTTCTCTCTTTTTTAGATCAGGACCAATGAGCGAAATTTGGCTGTCCAATTCATTCAAAAATTGTCCAGTTTCACTCAGTGCGTCAATTGCAAGATGTGCGACCCCTTTTTCTTTAGTGATCGCTGCTTGGAAATTACTGAGGGTTGTCTTTCGCATCGTGTCGCGAACAAGTTGCGTCCAGAACTTACTGTAACCCGCCCATTCTAACCAGTCTGTTGCCCATCGTGCTTTTGCATCGGAGGTGAATGCAACAGACCTCCCCAAACCGTATTGCCAACTTGCAAGAATCGGGTCTCCGCGGTCAGAGACAAGGAAAATCTCGGCGGTAGGACGTGGTTGGGTTGCAACATACCCCAGTAGAAACGGAGCAAGTTCAAGATCAATACCGCTTAGGACTTGTGTCGGTTTAATGCGTTGCGGAATGAAGGGGATGTCGATAATTGCAGATTGTGAAGCGGTGACAGTCTCCTTAGCGAAAATCTGCGGCACATTATACGGGTCTTGTGTAAAATACTCGCGCCCCCCACCCCACTGAGCAAGGTTACCCAACAAATTCATGTCTGCACCACTACCGATACCGACAGTGGATATGGTAATCCGTTCTGAATGCATAGAATTTGCAATGCCATACCAATCGCCATCTTGTGAATGCCCATCACTGAGAACGATGACATGTTTTAGTTTTGCTGTTGTCTCAGTCAAAGCAAAATATGCTTGTTGGAGTGCAGGATAGAGATTTGTGCCCCCGCTTGCTGTAATTGAAGCGACCTGATTTGATACAAATTGTTTATCTGATGCGTCGTGCATCTCGGTAATCCAAAAGGGAGAACCGTCAAAAGCGATGACACCGATCTTATCGCGCGGCCCCAGCAGTTCTACAGTCGCGCGAGCGGCTTCCTTAGCTAACTCTATCTTGATTCCACCCATACTTCCAGATTTGTCAATCACCAGAACCATCGCTAACGATGGTGTCTCCTTCTTCTTTTTTGTATCGGTGCGGACAGGCAATATTTCCTCAATCGGCGTTTTGTAGTAGCCACCCAATCCATAACTATTCTCACTACCCAGCATCATAAAACCCCCGCCGAGGTCTTGCACATAAGTACGGATAAGTGCCATCTGTTTCTCGGTCAAACGGTTTGCTGGCACATCACTGAAGATAATCAGTTCATAGTTCTGTAGGTCAGCCAGCTCAGTGGGAACCCCCAATCCATTACGGACATCAACCCGTATCTTTGCTTCTTCAAGTGCTCGCACTAAATATCGGGTTTGCGATTCGTTCTCATCTATAAGTAATACCTTCGGTTGACCAGAGACAGATACGATACCGAGTGCTTTGTTATTATCATAACGTGTATCCTGTGTTGTTCGAATAGTCGCATCATAAGTCAATGTTCCGCTATCTTCATGTGTTTCTGTGAATAAAACTCGATTTTCACCTTCAACAAGACGCACCTCTTTTTTAGATGCCTCAAATTTGTTTTTATAGAGACGGATTTCTGCAATATCCTCATGGTTACTATGGACAATCACTTCTAAACTGAATGGTGCCCCTTGTTTAACTTGAGCAGGCGCATCTATTCTTTGCACCATCACCTCTGGGGCATCACTCGGATATATGGGAACCGTGTCGATATGTATATCAAACGCTTTCCCACGCAGAGCGGTGTGAACAGCATCACCTTGTGTTTCTAAACCATCCGTTATCAGCACAATCCGTTTATTGGCATTTGCAGGAAAGACACTCCAGGCAGTTTCAATCGCTTGTGCAATGTTTGTTGTGTCACCAGCATCCTCATCCTCTTCTAACCAACTATTCCTGATTTCAGAAAGATTGAATTCGTCATCCATTTCATTCCAATTGTTGCCTTCAAGAGACTTAAGTATCTCTGCCTTTTCCGTAAATGCTATAATTCCAGTTTGTTGATTTCTATCGTTGTTATCTATTGCTTCTTTGACAAAATCAGTCGTAGTTTTCAAACCATCATCTGAAATGCTGTCAGATATATCTGTTAGGAACATCACAGCCAGTTTATCATCAGTTTTCAGATATTGCAGATCTGCCACACTTAATATCAACAGTAGAACAATAATTACTCGGACACATAAACTAATTATTCTTTCTGTCCGAGACATATCTACAAGACTGCGGCGAAATCCGTAGTATAGAACAGGCAGTAATAGTAAGAGTAAAAGTAAAACAGGACGTGTTATTTCCATAGTTATGACAACGTAACATATTTTCTGTAAAGACCAAATGTTCTATCCAGAATATCTCCAACATCCACCGGTTTGAGTTCAGGTGTTTCTAACATTAATTCTCCATAAACCGTTTTATAGAAAACCGTCTTGGTTTCATAACAAGAAAAACCATTACAATTGACAATAGACAGCAAACTACTATTGCACCCTCAACCCTTTTCATACTGTAGTCGAACCGTTCCACCCAAGTTAGTTGTATCATAGTCATAGATACTTCTACCTCAAACTTGCCTAGTTCATTGGTGAAAACTGATCTTACTGATTCCAGTGTTTCTGATATTTCTTCAAAGGAATCGTATAATCTACTGATTGATTGTGAAGGTATGGTTGATGTGGTAGCACTTTGCCCATCAGTATGTAAGGTTTGCAATTGAGATGTTACATCCTCCAAACCTAGTTTTAATTCAATCAGTTTTTCTTTCAGCTCGGTATCTGAATCAACCGATGGTTCATGGTGTGATGCATCTGCCTTAGGTAGTTTAATCGGATCTGCATCAAGTTTTATCGCTTGATTCAATTTTTCGATTGTCTTGTCTATTACCTCAGTCAGAGATGCAAAATCTACAGTCTCTTTTTGTTGGTATAAATCAACTTTATTGAAAGCAACACTTGATTCTGAGACCATATTAGTTGCTTCAAGGACTAATTTATGGTATTCGCTCTGTTTTTGATCGTGTTGTATCCGTTCCTTTACCGATTGTCCATTTATGTCCAATTGTGTTTGTGTTGATGAAATAATTACATACAAGACTATATATGAAAGTATCACTACTCCAATAACTTTAAGCATTTGCCTATTCATACATATTCACCTATGATTTGTTAGTGATTTCTGCAATTAGTGTCTTCAAATTTACGAACTTAACCGAGATACCGTTATATGCTTTCGTATAGGGTCTATCTACATCATGTGCCACCACAAAATTTGATCCTTCAGGATATTGCCTACGGAATGATAGGAGTTGACGAGGTGAAAATCCGTCTGCAGCCCACTTACACTCGACAGTTATAGGCATCTCACGAGTGCGGGTGAGAACGAAATCTATCTCATGCCCTCTTTTGTCTCGCCAATATTGTATCTCACGCGACTGTGTTCGCGCCATAATTTCGTTTAGAACAAAATGCTCCCACAGCAGTCCAAGGTCATCTTGTCTTAGCTGCGTCCATCCTCGATAATAGCAAACAAACCCAGTATCAAATCCATAGACTTTTGGTGCCGCAACAATTTCTGTTGAACGCCGTGAACTGAACGGCCTGATGATGTGAACAACAAAAGTTGCCTCTAAAATAGAGAGATAGTTCGATATTGTCCCACGACTCACCTCACATGGTGCTGCAAATTTTGTTGCCTCAAAAATCCCACCACTCTGTAACATGAGTAGTTCTGTAAATTTCTGAAACGAATATCGGCGCTCAAGCCTAAAGAGTTCTTGTATATCCCTCGCCCAATACGCATCTATCCATTCTTGATAATCGTTCTCTGGATATTCTGACTGTAATAGAAACGGAGGTAGGCCACCGTGTAATAAGCGACGCTGTATATTTAACTGATTGAAATCATGTAGGTCATCCGTTATTATGGTAAAATATAAAGTTTTCTATACATATTTTTCTATTTGTGGTATAATACCCGGTATTATGGCATATTCAACAGACCTGCGAAAACGCGTGCTTGATTTCATTGATAACGGCGGCAGCAAAGTAAAAGCTGCGAAACTTTTCAATATCTCACGCGATGTTATTTACAAATGGCTCAACGCACCAGACCCACTCGCCCCGAAAAAATCAGGACCTAAAGGTCCCAGATGTATTGACTACAAGGCACTCACACAACAAGTAAAAGATTTCCCCGATCAAACTATACAGGAGCGCGCAGATCATTTCGGCGTTTCCTACTATTGTATTTGGTATGGACTGCGAAAACTCGGTATCTCGCGAAAAAAAGACACTCGGCTATAAGGAACGATGTGATCACAAGCGAGAAACTTATCGTGAACAACTCGCTGCTGCAAAGGAAAACGGAAAATCCTTAGTTTTTATTGATGAGAGTGGTTTTCGGTCAGAAAGTTTCAGGCGTTTCGGGTATGCTCCGAAAGGTGAACCTGTTTTTGACCTTATATCCAGTCAAAGAAACCGCACCACAACTTTGTTAGCTGCACGTATAGATGAGGCGTTTACAGCCCCTATACTATTTGAGGGGAGTTGTAATGCGGAGCGTTTCAACACTTGGCTTGAGCATGAGTTATGCCCGCGTTTAGATGAAAACCATCTTGTTATCTTGGATAACGCACGCATCCATAAAACACACCGCACCCGGGATCTTATAGGGGCATCGGGTGCCTCCCTATTGTATTTGCCGCCTTATTCACCGGACTATAACCCAATTGAACATGATTTTGCGAACATCAAACGCTTACGAGAATATAATAAAGATAAAACACTTCAGGATATAATCAATATGTATAAATAATTCAAAACTCTACCATATAGGCGTTAGCCATAATTCCGCCTTGCGTCCAGCAAGTGTGTCCCGGAATTTTGCACTTGCACCGAGCGTTGAAGAACCTGTTGCTACTATCTTAATTTGTGGATAATGATCAGCCGATATCTTTAACAATTCCGACGGGTTCGGTAACCGATGAATTTCATCAAGCACAATCCTGCCACTTCCAATACTGTCCAGAAATCCTTGCGGATCTTCCATCAACCGTCTTATACGGGGAAGCTCACAGTCAAAATACGCAATATCAGGCAATGTCTGGCACAAGCACGTTTTTCCAACGCGCCGCACTCCTGACAGCCACACGATCGACCGACGTTCCCACGCATTTTCTAATTGATTTAGCCAAAACTTTCTGTTTACCATACTGCTATGGTATCAAATAGTGCTACTATATGTCAAGTCTACTTGCATATAGTAGCAGCTTATCATCAAAATATCGCTTATTCAATTCTTCTCCGTTGATATAAGAACCACTCCACAACGGTTAATACTACTGCCAACAGAACGAAATATATCCAAGGTGGATAACGGAAGAAAGAACCGCCGACCAATACTTCAGAATCCGTTAACAAATCTTCAACTTTATCGGTAAGACCGATATGTGATTCCGTTTCACTTGCTATGTTAACTGCCCACAACTGCTTCGGCTCCTCAAGCTCCGCTGTATCTGTATTTTGCTCATCAACATCGCCAATATTTGTGTCAATTACCTTGTAAAATCCAGCATGTTGTGTGTGTTCAAACAAGATGCTATCATTTTCAATAGGTATGTCCCACGATTCCTCTCCTGGCCCCGTAATCGTCAAGGTTTGTTGCATATTTTCAGTAGGAGATTCTTCTACCTGTTCAGTCTCTGTGTTCGTTGGATACTCCGAGTCAATCTTATATCTTAACACTTCACCAGTCTGCAGGTGATATTCCGGTATGCCTTCGCTGTGTTGAAACCACTGGATCGTATTTGCAATGATGACAGGGAATGCAATACGCAACGGCAAATCTGATTCCAAGATATTAATTGCAACAAAGACAACCTTTCTGTTTTGCGAAACATCAATGAACAGAACAGGAGACTCAAACGAACGCGCCAAAATTTGTGCAGTAGAGGGTGGTGTAATCTGATATGCCTCTCCGATTAGCACATTCTCCAGATGGACGTGTTGCAGTATCGGATGTGTCCGTTCCCAATCCGTAATGATTGGCGTTTCAAGTGCTTCTCCGATGTCCCAAGTTAACGCAGAGTCTTGCACATCCGCCTCTGTTGTTTTCTCTGACTGGGGCGGATAGATAAACATATAATTGCCATCCCCTATACGCGTCGGACTGTATCTGTCAAAGATAACCACTTGTGCGGATTTTGGAGAGGATTCATATTCCGATGGTTTTATAACGCTAAGGTTGAGTTTTTCATCAACGGAGAGCACTTTTTCTAAAAACGGATTCCCCTCCGTGACCAACAAAACAGAGATTTGCTCACGTTTCGGCAAGGTGGCATAAGCAACATTATCCGATGATAAAACATCAGTAGTGTCCAAAACCGCTTTCAATTCCCCACCTTCAAATGCAAAATTACTGAAGATTTCTGACTTCTTCTCACCTGGCGCAAGTGTGTAGGGCCGCACATCAAACAGACTGTCGTTGAAATACAATTCAACGCTGCATTTCTTCTCTTGATCAGATGCGTTAACAACAGTCAACAATATTTCGTAATCAAAGCTATTAACAATGCTTTTCCGCACGCGAAATTGTGTAATACCCACATTATCGTTATCTTCACCTATCCTAACCAGATGAAGTTTAGTTTTCTGCACACTTTCCTGTTCCGCATCAGCCTGCTGACCTTCTGATCGTGTGTTCTGAAATTGTGCGATTGTCTTCTCTGAAACTGCATGAAAGTCGCTCATTATTACGATTTCTGGGTTCAGTTTTGTTTCAGCGATTGTGGACGCTAAATCTACTGCCGGTTTCAGGTCCGTTCTAATATCAGTAGAATTAATTGACGCAATCGCTTCTCTCAACGTTTTCTGATGACTCTTAAAAGGTGTCCGAATTGTTGGCTGTTTATGATTACTAATGACAGTCATCTCATCCATAAATCGTAGCCCTTGGACTAACTGCAATGACTGTTCCTTAGCGGAGTCCAACCGTGTTTCAGAAGCTGGATTATCGGGATCAAGTTTCAGCACAGCATTCATACTTGCGGAGTTATCAATAATTAGAACTAACTGCCTTGCAGACTTCGTAACAAATGCGAACTGCGGTCTAGCAATAGCAAGCACCAATAGCGCGAGAAACAGTAGCTGTAACAATAACGACAACAGATGTTTTAGTCTTTGAAACAGAGATGTTGTTTGTCTCTCTTTGAAGAGTTGTTCCCAGAACATCAAGGTAGAGACAGGTTCGCGTCTCCGCCGTAGTTTAAGAATATACAGCGCGATGATCGGGATTGCAAGCGCAAATAGGAATAGGGAGGTGGGTGACAAAAAATTCATCTATATTCATGGAAAATCTTATATCAAATAAAACTTATGCAAAATAAAATTGATTTGTTATGACACAAAGCCCCCCATACGAAATATTCTCAGGATAAGTTCTTCAAAAGGTGCTTTTGTCATCGTCCGCACAAGGCTAATCTCACGTTGCCTACAATACCGATCAAGGTCATCACAGTATTTTTGGAAAAGAGCCTGGTAACGTTTAATGTGATTTTCGTTGATGGTGACAGGCCGGAGTTGATTAGTTTCAACGTCAACAAGATGATAGTCACCGAGGAGACTCGGTTCAGCCTCCTTCTCATCAATAATATGTATGACGAAAAGGTCATGCTTCTGAAACTTTAGCATATTCAGACCAGCAGCGAACCCTTTCGGGTCAAATAGATCGGATATCAACACAACCAATCCACGTCGTTTTGTTTGATGTACAAAATTCTGGAATGCATGTTCCATATCCGTCTCTCCACTACCGTTGATCTGATCCAGGAAATTCAGGACAGTAAAGATTTTCGCCTTACCACGTTCTGTAGGCAACCGATTCATGTCGATTGTGTTAAATGCTGTGATCCCGATACGATCAAGGTTTGAAAGACCGATATAAGCTAAGGCAGCAGCTACTCGCTTGGCATATATCAGTTTTGGTAATTCTCCGTAAGTCATGGATTGACTCACATCTACGAGGAAGTAGATATGCAGGTCTTCACGTTCTTCATAGAGTTTTAACAAAAGTTCGTCTAACCTTGCAAACGCATTCCAATCTATATATCGAAAATCGTCTCCAGCAGTGTAGTTTCGATAATCTGCAAACTCTACACTTACCCCACGGCGTGTACTACGTCGTTCTGCTTTAATTCGTCCAGCGAATATCTTTTTAGACACGATATAAAGATATTCCAACTTTTTCAGGAATTCGCTGTCAAATGCGGATTGTGTATCACTGTTCATAGCAAGACTCGGAGATTATCAATGAAAGATTATTTACGGTAGGTGGCTTTGCAAGCACGTTGACAGTTCAGACTTCTGTGGCGTGAAAATTGCGGTAGTTCTATTACTGAAAATATGAAAAAGACGCTACTTCAATCAATTACTTCTAAAAGATGTAGAATGATTTCGTCAGGGTCAATTCCTTCCGCTTCACCTTCAAAACTCAGTATGAGCCGATGACGTAAACTCGGCAGTGCTACCGCTTGAATGTCTTCACGGGCAACGTTATAGCGACTGTCAAGAATTGCACGCACCTTACTTGCCAAAATCAGTGCTTGTGCGCCACGTGGACTTGAACCGTACCGAACATATTGTTTTGTCTTTTCCGGTGCATCATCAGTTTCGGGATGTGTTCCCAGAACAATCCGCAAGGCATATCTTCGTACATCTTCTGCGACGAGAATGTCCCGCACAATCTGTTCCAACTCATTTATCTGCTTGCCATCACATACCTTATCCACAGCTGGCATTTCCCGTTTTGTAGTGCGTTCCATTACCATGTCCAACTCGTCAAGAGAGGGATATTGTACCTTCAACTTAAAAAAGAAGCGATCAAGTTGCGCTTCAGGCAGCGGATATGTGCCTTCCATTTCTAATGGGTTTTGGGTTGCCATCACAAAGAAAGGTAAATCAAGGGGGCGGGGTTGTCCTGCAACTGTAACTGACTTTTCCTGCATCGCCTCTAACAAGGCAGACTGTGTTTTGGGAGTAGCACGGTTGATTTCGTCAGCAAGGACGAGATTAGCGAAGATCGGTCCAGGTTGGAATTCAAAAAACTTCTGTCTGTTCTCGTCTTCTGCAACAATAGTCGTTCCTATAATGTCTGCAGGCATTAAGTCAGGTGTGAACTGTATCCTTTGATATTCAAGTTCAAGTACTTCTTTGAGTGTACTGATGAGCAGCGTTTTTCCTAAACCGGGAACTCCTTCTAAGAGTGCATGTCCTCCCGTCATCAAGCATATCAGGACACCTTCTATTATCTCTTTTTGCCCCACGATCCGTTTTGAAATCTCTTCTTGTATTTTTAGAAATGTTTCACGAAATTCAACATGTCTTTGTTCTACTTGTTCGGACATATTTCACCTTAAGGTAATAGGCCATAGGCATTAAATCACCGCAAAGATGGGACATCTCCGCGGTGATCTAGCATGAATACTCAGCTTACTCTTCTGCAGGTTTAATTGATTCAAAATAACGTTTCACATAGAACTTGTAACTGAGAGGAATCTGTTCCTCTGTCAGAGCATCCTCAGATAACTTCCGATACTTCATATAAGCTTCTTTATAACTAAGCGAAGATTCTTGACCTTCAGCAGATGCTTTAGTAGTTTCAACCGAAGAATCCCCTTCACCTTGCACACCCTTCAACCGCTCAAGATTCAGTGTAGAATTCAGTGAAGTCAGCTCACCGTGTTGTGATTCAGATGTCTTCGTTCCCGCCTTATCACTCGGTGTGTTAGATAACATATTGGTCAACGCATTTGTTTCGGCTCTCGCCTTATCACCGGCCACCCCATTGCCGCTGCCGCCAGGTTTACTGCCATTTCCATCGCCGCCATTGCAACGTCCAGCGATGCAGTTTTTGCATTCCTCACATGCACTTAACAAATCTTCCAACTTCTGATTGCGATCTTTGAGAAGGTCGAAATTACGAATGTTTTTACTCGATTCACGCAACTGCTTCTGTGCACCGTCGGAATCATTTCCTTCCAATGAGTTCCCTGCACCCGATAACTGCCCGCCAAGTCCACTGAGATCGGTGTCTTTCAGACTGCCTCCTGCGCGCTTAAGTTCATCAGATAGGTTCTGTTTTTGTTCTTGGTCAAACTTTGGGATATCCTTTGACACTTTATCAAGTTTGTCCGCTGCTTGTTTATAATCACCCCTTTTCAACTTCTGTCCGAATTCACCGAGAATTGGATTTCCGATGAACTGTTGACCGAGCCCTTTCATCAATGCCTCTTGTTGCGCCATTTTGACTGGATCAATCTTAGTCTTCAATAAGGCAGTCAGTTCGGTCATTCTGGCAAGTGCTTCTTTCGGGGCGATCTGCGGTTTTTTCAATTCTTGTGTTCGTTTTTCAATCTCTTCCAAAATCTCTTTGAGTTCCGCGTCCTCACTCAATTCGGCTTCTTTTTTGGCTTCATCAATTGTATTCAATAACACATCCGCTTCTGCAGCGATTTGAGGAGAATAGTCAATTTCTGTGGAAGTTGCTGGCGGTGCGAAAAACTCAACAAACGAGAATACGACGACAAAAATTGCTACAAGGGCAACATATTTCGTTTCACGAGGAACTTTATAACGCGCTACCTGTTTCAACGGTATTGATTGCAATCTATCCGATGTATCTTGCAGCTGCAATGCCGACAACGTTTCATTCGATTTATGTTCAATTTGTTCTAAACCACTTACCACACGATCCTTAAGGGAAGCGTCTACATCAATCGCACGTGCTGCTTCATAGATATCAACGGGACGCATGAGGCAGGCAACGAAAGCCGCCAATGCAATCCCACATGCTACACATGCATATACAAACGGGAGAATATTAAATGATGCAACCAAACTATCAACAATAACTACGGGAACACACACTAACAGTCCAATTAGCAAGAACTTTGCAAGGGTTTGAAAATAACCTTGCACGTTCAAACGGCGGCGGACATGACGTATTTTTTCAAGAATCATCTTTTCCTGCATGAAGTAAACCTCCTACGGCATATCGTTAATTGTTGATTACTCTGAGTATAGATAATAGTGTACTACATCTATATTGAGTATATCAAGGGTTAAAATCAGACATGTTTATTTATCATTAGGTTTAATTTTTGCTAAGATTTTCTTCCAATCCCACAAATTACCGTGCCATCCTCAGAACCACTTGCAAGCGTTTTTCCATCGTGAGTAAATTTCAACTTTGTAATCGGTTCAGTGTGTCCTGGAAGTGACAGCAGTTTTTCACCTGTACTTACATCCCATAACGATATCTTAGCTTCACAATATGTGTAGTATCCCATCTTTGTTGATTCAACAAGAATTGATCCATCAGGTGAAAGCGTTAAGGCTCTATTCTTAAACGTTGGTGGTAATTTAATAGTATTTAGACTCTGTGGTTGATCCAGTTTAGATATACTCCACATACGGATGTCTTCATCTAGCATTCCATTATCCGTGACAGCAAGGATTTTACTGTCTTTGGAAAATGCCATAATTGCAGCGTATTTTGATGTAAATATAGGAAGTTGTTCCCACGTATCCACATGCCATATCTTATGTCCCGCAGCAAGCATACCACCCTCAGGTGAGAACGTCAATGATACATCTGCTTTTAATCCGCCACCACTTAGCGCCCCCCCACGCTTTCCTAAATGAATACGGTACAATTCTGTTCCTGTCCTAATTTCAGTTATTAGAATCTCCTTACTTCGACCTACTGTCACACTACTTAAATATCTACTAACTTCACTATCAGTGGTTTTATGCCACGATGATATATCTTGTAAACTCTTGCAAGCAAGAATCTTATTATCAAGAGAAAATATCATCTCTCCAAACACATCTGGAATAGATGGAAGTTCCGTCTTGGTATCAAGATTCCATAATCGAACTTTATCACTATTATAATACTCAACCACAGTCTCCCATCCATCAACATTGAAAGTGATATTGCCTTCAATATTGTGACATGCAAGATGTGAACCATCCGGCGATAATGCAACTGCATAAGAAATTTTCTGTGGATTCATGTTGAAAACATCCAGTTGACTTGTTGTCTCGACATCCCATCTTTCTGCCGTCGCATTATAATTTGCAACAGAGACCTTTGTATTGTCAAAAGAAAAGGATATATCTCTGACCCACTCTGTATGCCCAATAGCAAAAATGGAACTTACTTTTTGTGACTTTACATCCCAAATCCGTATAGATCCATCGGCACTACCAGTTGACAGTGTCGTTCCATCAGGTGAAAATACCATAGCAAGAATACCGTTTGTATGTCCCTCAAAAACGGCAATACTGCGTTTTTTATCTACGTCCCACAAGCGAACGTTGCTCTCCGTGTCCCCGCTAGCGAGATATCTGCCATCTTCAGAAAAGGCGAGTGCAGATACCCATCCCGTGTGTCCTTTGAGTGTTGCAAGTTTTTTATATCTATCGGTACTCCATATCTGAACTGTTTTATCCTCACTTCCACTTGCCAATAATTTACCGTCAGTTGAAAACGTCAATGCACGAACACGACGGTGTTTTGTGCTGAAGAATATCTTTATTCTTCTTGAATGCCCTTTGAGTTTAGCCACGCGTTTACCTATAGTAGCATCTCCTATCCATATTTCTCCACCCCGATAACCACAAGCCAATTTGCTACCGTCTTGTGAGAGTGCCAATACGCCTTCGTAATCAAAATCAGCTCGATGTTCAGATAATTCTTTGCCAGTGCTTATATCCCAATGATTAAAATCACCCGTGTAACTTAGACTCAAAAGGGAATCACTACTCTTAGAAAAAGACAGTGCTGCAACTGATTTCTCATGTACTTCATCCCTTTTGTTCATGAGATATAAATGCCTTGATGTTGGTAGGGAGATGTTTGGTAGTTGCTCACCTATTGATATATCCCACAATTGAATTATAGGATTTGATGAACCACCACTTGCAAGGATTCGTCCATTCACAGAGAATGCCAATGCATTGGACTGACCGATAGAAGTCTTCTGTAAAAGTTTCCCCTCACCTGATTTCATGTCATATAGCCACCCCCCTATATCAGTTCCAACAGCAAGCATTGTTCCATCAGGAGAAAAACGCATGACGTTGATGCCGCCTTTTCCAAGACGTGCTATGGCACCATCAGGCAAACCAATCTGCGTATCATAATGATTCACTTTTCCCGATGGTTGCAGCGGTGCCACATTCTCAGCAGCATTGAATACGGGAAGATGTCGTACTCGCGATAGATCCTTTATTGGATTCTGTCCAACAAATAGATATTTGAGATTACTCAGATCTTCAATAGGTTGTATGTCGTGGATTTGATTCTGTTCAAGTGATAAATAGATAAGTTCTTTCAACCCATTCAGTGAAGAAATATCTGTGATTTTATTGTTGCTCAGATTTAACCTGGTTAGTTTCTTTAAATCTGCAAGCGGAGAAATATCTTGGATTCGATTACCATAGAGTTCTAAAGCACTTAAATGCTTAGCATATTGTAAGCCACTTATGTCCTTTATATTTCTTTGTGGTCCAGATAGTTTTGTCAGTTTACTCAGTTGCCGGCGTGTGATAGTATCGTTTTGATATAATCCGAGATTGTCACGAATTGCTGCAGCTAAATTCTCATCAGGTATTTCCACATATTCGACAGATGAACAACCGTATACTACAGAAAGAATTAGAAAAAGTGTCAATAGATATTTCATATTATTTCCGAGAGTTTTACATTATAGGACTTACGCTACCTGTGACACAAAAAATGTCTTATTCCGAACCCACGTTAATTTATCAAAATTTAATCATTAATTGGCAAACACCTGCACAGAACTTAAATATTCCGGTGGTACAGAATTTTTCAACGCATTTAACATTTGTGTGTAACGTTCTTTGTCGTTTGCATTCTTGCTTGCATCAACGACCTGTTTCCAAAAATGGTCTAATGAAGAAATGTCAGGTATTATACTTAAAGCGTATTTGTAATTTCTTAATGCTTCATCATAGCGTTCATTCGCAATAAATGCATTTCCAAGTGTCAAGTGGTAGTAATAGCTTGTTGACATATCGTCTTGCAAAGCACGTTTCGCATATCTTAGTGCTGTTTCTGGAAAGATACCTTTATCAAGTAGTTTTTCAGCAAACCAACGTTGGTGATTTGCACTCTGAATGCGCACCTCTCGCTCTCTCAACTGCAACCACTTAGCATAAGCAAGTTCAGCTTTGTCAGAATCACCTATTTTATTGTAGAGATCCCCCAAAAGTTCGTGCAGGACCACACTCTCTGGTACTTTCAGTTCTATTTTTTCAAGGATATCAATGCGTTTATGCGCTTGTCCTTCGTCAACGTAAAGTTCAGAGATAGCGCGGATGAGTGGATCATGGATTGCTTGTCTAAAAGGTGCGTCTAATGCTCGCAGGTATACCGCTTCAGCTTCAAAAATTTGATCCTGTTTTATATGTAAATTTGCTAATAGATTATAGGGTTGGTATGAAGTTGGATCAAGGGCAATTGCTCTTTCATAATAGGCTACTGCTTTCGTCAAGTTCTCAGTCTTTAAATTTGCCAAAACAGGCCGTGAATAAGGTTCAAGTTTTGCATTTCCAATGAGTTTGCCATCATTTTTATTCGGTGAACTATCGGAAACGCGTCCTTCGGTTTCTGCCTCAAATTTCCAATATCCGACTAAACCGGCTTCATCTCCCTTCAGTTGCTTGTTCATATCGGAACGAATTTGATTTTCAGTCCGCGCGATGTTCCAAATTTGTACTTCATCAATTAGGCCGGCAAATGATGCGTGCTCAGATATTTCTTTTTCATGCGAACAACCGATACGCAATGGCAATGTGGTTTTGCTCAAGTTATTCTGACCTTTAAAATTGTGTCCCATGACTTCAGTGCCGTTTAGATATAGCTTCATGCTGTCATGCCTAGCATCAATGGTTGCTGCAACGTGGTACCATTCATTTCTTTGGATAGATTCACTTTCAGATGCAGTCCATCGTATAGAGAGACTGTTAGGGGATGCGTCAAAATAAACGCAACCTTCATCAAACAACCAGAGCGCGAATTGGCGATGAGAAAGATCAGGTGTTCGTTTGTTGCCTTTGAAAAGTATAGTCGTACAGGTGTTCGGAAAATCTGTGGGCTTGATCCATGCAGATACCGTAACTTGTTCGGTTATATTGTTTATGATTTCACTGTCCCTGATTTCAACGTAACTGCCATCTCCATCTAAGCGAAGGGCATTACTTTCTACTACTTTGTCTATCCCAAGATCCATTTTTTGATACAGATCTCCTAACCTTAAGTGCCATAGGCTTCTTTCAGGCTGCAGTTTAGTAAGTTTTTCATACTGCTTAATCGCCTCTTCAATCTTATCCGTGGCTTCATAACTTTGAGCAAGTGCCTCGATGAGATCGAGATCGTTAGGGTTCATCTCAACCTGCTTCAGTTGTTCTGATATCCATTTTTCATAGAGTTCTCCTTCTTTGGCGATTTCACGGATTGCATTTCTTGCCCATAATCGTGAGTTTGATTCCTGATATACCTCATAAGCTTCTCCGTAACGTTTTGTCTCACGGTAGCTTTTGGCAAGTATATTACGTAACGTATCTTGAATTCTACTATCAGTATCGCTATCGCTTTTATCGATCGCGGATCTGGAGAGTTCAATTGCGGGCTCAAACATCCTATTTTCGATGCAGATTGTTGCGAGCGAGCCGAGAAACCACACATCATTTTTCTCGCTATAGGATACAAGTGCCTTTGCAGCTTGGTTGAGCATCTCTTCGGCTAATTCAGGGTGTTTGTTTCTTTTCAAAGCAGCCGCAGCATAATAAAAATAACGGGCCGCAGCATAATAAAAATAACGGACATCGTTAGATTCTGTTTTCCCAAGTGCTTCATACATTTCAGCAGATTTCTGATAATCCTTTTCATCCCAATATATCCTTGCCAATATTGTGAGTGCGACAGGATTCTCTCTATTTTCTGCAAGTTGACCTTCATAATGTGTTTTTAACACTTCAAGTTTATTTTGGCTCTTGAAAGCTTCTATCAATGTATCGCGTGCAGTCTCAAATTTGTATATCACTGCAATTTTTGTCGTAGTAGTCGTAATTCTTTCCGAAGTAAAGGCGCGTGGTTCGCTGTTTGTATACGAATTCACCGCTGTTTCATAAGGTTGGACGACTGAGTCCATATCACCGAGTTGAATATATACCTTTAGCAATTCAGCAGAGATTCTATTTTCCTCAGAAAGACTGGTTGCCATGTCAAGTGCTCTCTTATACGCATTAGCAGCTTTTTCCAATTCACCGTTTCTGTGATAGTATTCGGCACGAGCTTTCTGCATCTCGAATGTGATTGTGCCATCATCCTCAGCTTCTTGTAATTTCTCCTCTAGCTTCCCATGGTAGCGATAAAAGCTGATCAATTGCAGTTCAACACGCTGCCGCTCCGATGCAGATATGGCTGATATAATAGCATTCTTCAATGCCATTTCAGCAGCCGCTATGTCCTCATTCAGAAAATAAAGTTTTGCAAGTTTGAGAAAGGTCTGTTTATCACTGTGCCCGAATTCAATTGCTTTATTATAGTTAGTAAGGGCCGCAGCTTCATTACCCTCAACTTCATAAAGTTTTGCGAGTCGTGCATAATACACACCTACGTTTGGATTTGTTCGGATGTATACCTGTACAAGTTCAAGTGCTTCGTTGTGTCTACCGGCAGCTTGTAGACTATTAACAAGTCCATCTTGATAGGTTATATTCTCTGTGTCAGTTTTAAGCAGTTCGCTATAGGTTTGCGCAGCTTTTTCGTATTGTTTTGTGCGTGAGTAAAGCGTTGCAAGTTGCGAACGAGTTTCGTAATCATCGGGTACCGCTATCACAACTCGTTCGTAGATATCTATCGCTTTCTCTAACTGGTTACGTCTAACATACAATTGTGCTCTATTGATGAATTCTTGTACAGCTGCACTATTATCTTCGGTGTCTTGTGCCTCAAGTCCTGCCTTGAAAGCACCTACAGTAAATTGCATAATGACGACAAAGAAGACAAAAAATTTCGAATATATCATTTAAAAATTTCTCCGAATGCGTTGAATTACTATCTCACATTACTCCACTTTCATAAAATCTAAATCATCATAAGTATTACCGTCTTTGTCGGTAATCCTAAGATAAAATCCCCATCCCCTGTCTCTTGACACACCTTAACGAGGACACTATTTAACCCGGCATTGAGCTTGACAGGGAATTTGTAATTATCAATTTCCGCAGTAAACGTTTTGGTATGTGTGAACACTTGAATACCGTTGACCCAGATTTTACCTTGGTCATCTGAATCAAACCGAAATTCAACTTCACGTTCTTCAGGCGAATGTATTGTTGCATAAGTATACGCAACACGCCAATCCGTGCCTTCTTCCCCCAAACGGATATCTCCTAACAGCGAACTGTTTTTTATCTTTTGCCAACGCACCGTGCCATTTTTTCCTTCATATTCTTTGGAAGTATCAATCACTGGCAGGTTTTCAGGGATATACGGTGTATTGTAGCCTATCCCATCGGCATTATCGAAAGGCCCCAGAACCGACCAGGCATTTTCGGTAATGAACCCTGTTTTGAGGATAAGGTCATCCGCTTTTTTATGTTCGCCGGTTTCCTGATAGAATTGCGCCAAAACAAGCATTGTATGGAGTTGTGAACGTAAATTGTCTGACAAAGATTTTATGAGTGCATTTAGCATATCCTCGTAACCTGCTTTATCTTCAACAATTTTTCCAGCCTTTGCGACTCGTGTCAACAATCGCCGCTCAACAAAGGGCAGATACGACATATCATAGATGTTTTTTATGAGTCGGAACGCGTTATCATACTGTTCATTTGCAACATAAGCATGTGCAAGTACTAGCATGTAATCACTATCTTGTCCAATTGCTGTTGCATTTAGTATGATCTCTAATGCGACTTCAGGAAATATATTTTTCTCAAGAAGTTTATCTGAAAGTTCATAATAGACAGATGGCAAATCTTGGCGAAAGGCTTCATCTCTTCGCAGCTGAATCCAGTGCGTGTAAGCATTCGTTGCCTTCTGTACGTCGCCAACTTTCGTGTATGCATCACCCAAGAGTTCAAACAGGACAGAACTCTGCTGCATAGTCGGTTTCAATTTTTCTAAGTGTGTGATAAATGCTTTCTCTTTTCCTGCGCTATCATAGAGCTGCCAAAGTGATTTCAGAGCCGCATCGTGTTCAGCCTGTCTGAGATCCGCCTCAAGGGACCGGAGATATATTTTTTCTGCCTCAGCAGTACGTCCTGTTTTGATGTATATATCAGCGAGCATGCGATATATTTCATAAGCATTTGTGCCACGTTTGAGTGCTTTTTCATATTGGATTGCAAGTTGTTCTGGATTGCGTTCTATCGAAACAGGACGGACATAATCTACTAACCTTGCGTTAGCAACCAACTTCCCATTGCGTTTATTGTGGGTCATATCGGAAATTTCACCATCGCGCTGTTCATCAAATTTCCAATACCCGACCAATCCCTTTTCATTCCCTGTCAAACGGTTATACATAGTGTCATGGATTTGCTTTTCAGTTAAGGCTACATCCCAGACGCTTACCTCATCAATCTGTCCAACAAACGATATGTGCTCTTGATCGGCAACTTCATGGGTGCCGCCGATCCTTAGGGGTAAGGTGCTTTCATAAAATCTTTTGTTTCTTCCGAAATCCCTGAAACCTGCTTCCACACCGTCGACGTACACACTGATAATATTTCTCGTTGTATCAACAACACCTGCGACATGGTGCCATGTATTGAGTTTGACAGCTTCTTTGGGTGAGAAGATATATTTCTCATTTTCTCCATCAGGGGAAGAAGCGAATTGCAATGCGCCGTCGCGTCGCAGATGCATCACAAAGCTGCGGTTTGTGATACCGGGCGTGCGTTCATCGCCTTTGTAGACAATTGGGAGATATCTGGTAGGAAAGTCTGTCGCTTTAATCCAAGCACACACGGTGACTTGTCCATTAATTTTATTTAAGAGTGGACTGTCATCAATTTCTACGTAGCTGAATTCACCGTCTAAATCTAATGCTACATCTATGACATCTTCAATATTTTCACTATTCTCAGTATCTTGTGAAAAAGCGGGTAATGCGAAACTGAGACTAACGAGAAGAGACAACGTACAAAAGATGTTTACTGTTTTGCATCGGGTCATTTAATTCCTCCGTAAATTTTTTGCTTTTTAGATGATTGCATGGTGTCATCGCAAGGCCGTTGTGCTTTGCTACAATATCGCTGATGCACAACCTGGAAAGGTTAGTTTGTCAGAATCGCGGATTTACGCCAAATCAACGGTATGAACGCCATTTAGGCATTCCCCGGATTACGCGGATTAGCGCGGATTTTTTTGCTGTGCATTTATCCATTTTTGTAGGGTTTAGTTTTAGTTTGCATTTCACGATACACAACCTGGAAAGGTTATGCTACTCGGATGTATTGACTTTCAGATCGTCAAGAGGGTTTCCGTCTGTATCTGTGATTCGCAGATAGAAACCCCAGGGTAGCGATTCATTGCAGACTTTGACAAGGATAATGTTTTCTCCTGCAGCAAGCGTTACAGGGATAGTGCGCCGGTCAATCGTTGCCCCGCGAGTTCTTCTATGTGCATACACTTTTTTTTCCATTCAAATAGACTTTACCTTGGTCGTCACTATCAAATCGGATTTCTGCGTTTCTTGCTGCGGGTGCAGTAAAAGAGATCCGGGCATACGCCGTATAGAATTGTTCTTCGTTACCAAAACTGAGGAATCCATCGAGAGTCTTATCAGAACTTGGACCCCATTTTATTTTACCGGTCGCGCCATCATAGTATGTAGTCAAATCTATCTGCGTCTGTTCTTCAGGGATAAAAGCGGTGCGATATCCGACACCTTGGGTATTGTCAAAGGGGCCGAGCGTGAACCATGCGGTTTCGGGGAAGAAACCTGCTTCCTGCATGAATTCCTGTGCCTTGTCAGTCAAATTGAGTTCACGGCAGAATTCAGCCAGGAGCAAGTTAGTATTTAAGTCAGTTTCAACAGCAGTCGGGAGTGAATCGATCAGTTTACGCATCAGTGCATGAGCGTGTGCTGTGTCTTTGATGTTTTGATGTGCATGTGAAATACGTTTCAGTAAAGGTGCTATTTTATCACTGCGGACCTCCCCAGTTTGCTGGATGAGTTTAAAACTGCGTTCAAATTGTTCAAACGCTTTTTGACCGTCTCCATTGACCAGATAAGCGTTACCTAAGGTTGTGAGATAGGTTGGATCGGAGCGGAGCGTCGTAAGGTGTTTTGCTGCTGCCAATGCAATCTCTGGTAATTTGTTTTCCTGCAGCAGTTGTTCAGCGAGTTGATGCAATTCTGCCTCCAACGTATTAGATTCAGATTCGTCTTTTATATCTTTTATATTTTCCAACCATGTCTTATATGCAAGAGCAGCTTTTTCGGTATTTTCTGAGGCGAGATAGGCATCTCCTAACATTTTATGTAAAAGTGTACTGTGGTGTTTTTTTGTATTGAGATGTTCAAGTAATTTAAGTCGCTTATCTAACTGCGATTGTTCTTTATAAAGCTCTAAAATTGCGCGGACAATTTTATCATGTTGAACAGGACTGTGGAATGCCTGCAGGGCTCGCATATAGACAGCTTCGGCTTCCGTAGCATCTCCGTTTTCTGCGTATAACTTTGCTAAAGTGTTGTATGTTTCATATACTTTCGGCTCGAGTGCGATTGCTTTCTCATAAGCTCCTGCAGCTTTTTGTATCTGTTGCGTTTTGCCGTATAAATCCCATAGGTGTCAACTTAAGAACATTTTTATGTTATTTTAGTATAAAATATTGTTGCAAAATAGAGACACCTCTTACATAATAGTAGAAAAACAATATTACTCATTTCTACAAAAGAGGTGTTCCAATGTCTATTCTAACACAGGTTTGTGATAAAATGCAAGCTATACTGCGAACGATTGCTGACGCATCAGCTTCAAGGTGCGGGTTCGTCCGAAGGATCCGCAAGTTCTCCGGAGGTGCTTTCGTGCAGACCCTTGTATTCGGGTGGCTTGAAACGCCTGATGCAAGTTATACGGAGTTGGCACAAACAGCTTGTGCTTTAGGTGTGCATGTCACCCGCCAAGCGATTGAAAAACGGATGACACCTGAAGCAGCCGAAACCTTGAAATCGGTGCTTGAGATAGCCGCAACAACACAAGTTATTTCAGCACAATCGCCGACACTGCCTTTGCTAAATCAGTTCACAGGCGTCTATGTGCAGGACAGCACCACACTCACATTGCCGGATGAGCTGAGACCTGTATGGAAAGGGGGGCGTGCTAAAAACGATTGTGAGAAGTCTGCTATGAAACTTCACCTCTGTTTTGATGTCCTGACGGGTGCTTTCCAACACTTCCAACTCAGTGATGGTATTACTGCCGATAGCAAGGCAGCAGCGGCGTTTGGACCGCTTCCTGCGGGGAGTTTACACTTAGCAGACCTCGGCTATTTTTCGTTTGACGCATTTAGAAAAATGACACAAGCAGGCATCTTCTGGATAACAAGATTGAAAGTAAACTGTAAACTGTATGATGAACAGGGAGAACCCTTCTGCTTATATAAGCACCTCAAGGCAACAAACTCGGACACTATAGACCAGCGTTGCTATGTTGGAGCGAGGGATCGTCTGCCAGCACGCCTCGTTGCACGGCGATGTTCCGAACAAGTAGCGAGCAAGCGTCGCCGATACATCAGGCGTGATGCTAAACGGAGACAGACAACGCCCTCAAAACAACGGTTACGCCTTGCCGATTGGGATATTTACATTACAAATGTGGAGGTTGCACAACTTACCGTTGAACAAGTTATTATTATTGCTGGGCTCCGATGGCAAGTTGAGTTGCTATTCAAATCCTTCAAAAGCGTTGGCAAGGTGAATACATTCCGCAGTGCCAAACCTGATCGTATCTTATGTGAGGTGTATGCGAAACTCATCGCACAACTGATAAGACATTGGATTATGGTAGCAGCTGGCTGGCGGTGTATACTGCACGATCCCATCAGCACAGCGAAACTTATTGGGCGGCATGCACGCACACTCACAATGAGTTTTCACGAATCTAAAGCGGCGTTATTGAAGACACTGAGCAACATAAAAAAGGATTTACAATACAGCGACTGGGGGCAACATAGAGCAGGAAAGCACACAACTTATAGGCAACTGAAAAAGGCTGAAAATCCCTAAGTTGACACCTATGCGTTTTGCCGTATAAATCCCCAATAGTTTTGTGCCATTTTGGCGATGTAGGCTGCAGTTCACAGAGTTTCTCGTATTGGGCGATAGCCTCGGTATACCGCTTGCTGGCTACGTAGCTTTCTGCAAGTGTGATACGTGCCTGGGCGTTATTTGGGTGCTGTTGGACTTTTGCCAATTGTGCTGGAATATGTTTTTCGTAGAGTTTTCCTGCGGCATAAGCGCGTTTTATCTCCTTTTCAATGCGGTCTCTATCATAATCATGTGTTGCAAGTTTCAGTTTATGCTGATAGGCTTCAACAGCTTCTTCATACTGTTGGGTTTCCATATAGATTTTGCCAAGGATTTCATAGATACGTTCTTGTTGCCATTGCACATTGGCAATACCGGTCATCGCATTCGCTGTGGCTGCTTCCTTGAACAGTGTAATAGCGGGTTCATACATTTTGCTTTGATAACAGATAGACCCGAGCGT
This sequence comes from Candidatus Poribacteria bacterium, assembly GCA_965200395.1. GTDB lineage: Bacteria > Poribacteria > WGA-4E > WGA-4E > WGA-3G > MSPOR6. The sequence continues at coordinate 154,552 of CBDAUH010000002.1, forward strand.
ACAGAGGAGCATAGCATCTGTCCCATCTCTTTTTTCTCTGAGCACACGGGCACCTTTTTCAACATAAGTTTGAGCCTGTGCTGCCTGTCCATCTCTTTTCAGCGCGGCAGCACCGTAATAGTAGTTACGAACGTTTGCAGGTTCTATTTCACAGAGTTTCTGATAGACTTCAGCGGTTTTTTCATGGTTATTTGAATTTCGGTATATTTCCGCTAAAACCGTAAGCATATCTATATCGTTCGGTTTATTTTCCAGCTTCGTCTTATAGATAGTTTCAAGCGTATTGAGTTTTCTATTTTGTTTGAAAGTCTTAATGAGAGCTTCGCGTACTTGTTCTTTGTCAGAGGCTATTTCGAATCCGAAGGATCCGACATAACGAATATATTGAGGGTTTGTAGTGTTCCCATTTTCGTAATTTTCGTAGATTTCTATGGCTTTATCAGTCTTATCGAGTTTTACAAATTCTAGTATCAGCAGGCTTGCTATTCCTGCCTGGTCCCTATTTGCCATATTGTCCGCCTTCTGATAGGCTGCTATTGCTTTTTCGGATTGTCCCCGTGCACTGTAATATTTTGCAAGTTCAACCTGCATATCCGCAGAGAGTGTACCATCTTTTTCCATATCTTTTAGGAATTGTTCGAGCTTTCCGGATTGACGGTACAGTTGCATCATGTGCCGTTCAAGTGTGTGTCGCTCGTGCGGTTGTGTTGCCATGTGCATAGCTTTTCTGTATGCATCTGCGGCTTTATCGTATTCACGTTGACTTTGATATAAGCGTGCAAGTTCTTCCTGCATTTCAAAGGATGTTGTGCCGTGTTCTTCTGTTTCCTTCAGATAGTCTTCTAATTTACCGAGTTTAGAGTAGATGTCAATTAAGTGCCGTTGAATATCACTACGGGCATATTTGCCTGCTGTCATGCCTAAAGCCTTTTGGTATGCATCCGCAGCTTTTTCCAGATCACCACTGTTTCGATAGAGTCGAGCACTTTCCCGTTGCATATAAAAGGTCAGTGTCCCCTGTGCTTCAGCCTGTGTGAGTATCTCTTCTAATCTACCTTGCCGTTGATAAATTTTCATCAAACCCTGCATAATCTGCGTATGCCGGCTGCTGGGATCTGAGAATTTTAGGGCGTTATGGTATGCTTTTTCTGCGGCACCGTAGTCCCGTTTCTTCTCATAGAGTTTGGCTAGTGCCTCATGTGATTTCGCGTCATGTGTGGAGAGTGCTAGTGCCTTTTTGTAAGTTACAATAGCAGTGTCAATCTGTCCGGTAGTTGCGTATAAATCTGCAAGGCGTGCATGGTACAGTCCTATATCAGGGTTTTCTTGGATATATCTTTGAGCAAACTGAATCGCTTCATTTGTTCTATTTGCCATTTTGTATGTATTCACGAGTCCGTCCTGATATTTTGTATTTGCTGGATCAATTTTTAGCAGTGTTTCCCACATCGCAATAGCTTTATCGTGTTCATTGTGCCTGATATAAAGAGAAGCGAGTTCAGCCCGCGAAGCGAGGTTGTCCGGTGTTTCATTGACGATCTGTTCATAAATTCTAAGTGCCTCGTAATAATTTCCGCTACTTTTTGCGCGTTGTGCCTTTGTGCGGCGTAAGCCGAGGTTCATATCTGCCATTGTGTTTTTTAATTCAGTGGCTGTCCCACCACCCCGTTTGAGTCTAATTGTTGCCAATTGTGTTTGAGCAAGTTGATGGGCATGTGAATATGCTGAGGGGTCGTTGATAATATCTATCAAGAGTGTTTCTGCTTCATCATATAACTCGTGTTTTATGTAGGTCCGTGCGATCGTCTCTTTATCGTGATATTGCGTGCTGCCGTGTTGCAGCAGGCGGAGTTTCCCCATTTTTCGGATAGCGTTTTGTGCCTTCGCTTTCTCCCCTTTATCGGCATATCGTTTACCTAGATCTTGATAAGCCTGAGCTAAGTGTTCAGTCTCTTGTAAGTCAACGAATTCAACGAGAGCTTCAAGGACGCGTTGTTGTCGATCCAAATCTCCTTTGTTTCGATACATGTGAGCGATCGTCAGTAATTCGAAAGTATAGTTTTTATACTGCAACAGTTTTTGGACGTACAGATCGGAACCTGCCAAGTCATCTGTTATTATTTTCAAGAGTGCCAGCGGGTAGAGTGTCGTAGGTTCATCGGTATCTATAGCGAATTTTTCCGTGTATGCTTCTACCAGATTCTTGAGATCATTGAACCCTTCATCTAGTTCAGACAACCGAAGCATCAGATATGCGTGGTCTCCTGCAGGATCGTTTTTGAGTTTGTGGATTAAGCGGTGTCGTGCCTTATTTTGATTGCCCGTAGCGATGTATGCTGACACTAGGTCATCGAAATAGGTATCTGTGCCAGTCTCGAGTGATTTTTCGTAAATTTCAATTATAGGTTTGACGTTGTTATTTTCAAAATGTTGAGCGATGCTATGCACAAATTCGTGGCTACGTTGAGAACTCGGATGATTTGCAACGACATCTTTAGCAATTGCAACAAGTTTATTGATTTCACCTGCGCGTCCATAAGTTTCTATAATTTGTCGAAAATGGTAAGCGTTGTATTGGGAGCTAGCGAGGTTATTCTTCAGTATGTAGGTATAGTGTTCAATTGCCTTTTTCGTTTTTCCTGTTCGACGTAACATATCTATGAACTGATTGCGTAAGGCAGTAGCATTGGGGCGCAGTGCAAGTGCTGTCTGATAGGCTGCCATCGCTTTCTGCACCTGATGTCTACTTGCGTAAAACGTTGCTAAATTGGATTGTGCTTTGAAGGATGTCGGGTACTGTTCGGCTATTCGAACCAATCTCGCCTCGTGATTCTGGAGCGTCTTTAGTTTTTGAGGTGCCCGCGTTATTATCTGATTGTTCAGAACAAGCAATGTTTGTCCGGATGCGCTCTTCAGATTTTCTAACTTAACGGCTCGCTGTAGCAATTGTGCGGCATCTTGTCCGCGTCCCAGAGCGTTTAGATGGCTACTAAACTTTCTCAAAAAACGTGGGTCCCTTTCTCTGCTGGCGAGCCCCATCGCTTTTTGTGCGACTGCAACGGCGTGTTGTGTGAACCCTGCAGTCTGTAATTTCTGTGAAAAATCGTAAAGTGCTTGCAGGTTCACTGGCGCGTTCAAAATGTTTTTCAGCAACGCATGCACTGGGGACGAATCCCCTGTAGACATTGCGATGTATAGGGTCAAATCAAAAAATTGATGTGGATGTTTCGGTGTAGACTGCATGCATTCTTCTAGTACATCTGCTGCAACGAAATATTTCCCACCGTGGATAGCAGCGAATATTGTGTGCAATGTGAGTGTGAGGTCATCTGGAAATTCTGTTCGTAAGTTCTGTAGCATGTCGAGTGCTTTATCACGCTTGCTGTCCCACCAGTGACAGTAGCTGATGGCCAATGCGGGATAGATACGATCTCTCCCCGTCGCCTGTTCATATTTTGCTTCCAATGTGTTGTAGAATAACGCTTGTTGTTCCTTGATCCATATTTTAGTGAAGAACTTTTGCAGAAAATCCAATCGTGTCTGATTATAGTATACTGTTGGGGATGGGAAACGGGTCGGCGTGCTGGGATAATTTGTCGTCCTTAAACTACTTCTCACAAAACTGCTTCTCACATGCGGAGCTTTTGGATGGGTTTTTTCGATGTACTTCCAGAAGGACGCTATCGCTTTGTCAGGTTCTCCGTTGTTGATAGCAGTGTTCGTAATTGCTTCATAAATTCGGGTATAGCGCTGTGATAGCTGTGTAGTGTGTGTTGCGTGAAGTTCGGATAGCATTTTTTCTGCTGTTTCCACTCTACCGTTTTGCACAAAGAGATCGATCAACTTATGGCTATTCCGGAGATGTAGTGCATGTAGCTTCTCAAGTGTATCTAATAATTTCGCTGCATTTTCAGGGTGTGTTTTATCTACGAACAGAGCAGCATGTTCTATCAGGTACCAATGTTTTGCATCTGTTGGCAGGCCGGTCATCTCTTCAAGATATGCGGTGAAGTCATTGTAATTGAACTGTGTGCGCGTCACCAAAAACCGCAACTTAATTCCTTTGTATATAAGGTTATTTGGCGCGGCGGCTATCAATTTATCCAGGACCTCATCAGTTTTTTGGGGATTATTTGTCAAGATATACAGTTGTGCTAAGCGTTCAAGCGTCTGGATGTCCTTTGGATTCGCGGTTACTTTTTCCTCAAATTGGGCGAACATGTCGTCCAGTTTACCGAGATCGTCCAATATTGTCTTCAGTTGTACAAGTGCTGCAGCTTGCGCTTCTTCAAAAGTGGTCGGCAGCCATGGGTTTTGGGCGGCGGACTGCTGTGGCCGCAAGCGATTCTCAAGTATCTTTGCAAGATGGAGTTTATTGATATTTATGCCAGGTGGGCCGTCTAAGAAATTGGAAGTGGCAGCCGCTGATTTTTTCTGAGGTGTAGCAAACCCTGTATTAGGTGTCGGTTTCATCGCTATGAGTTGCTGGAAGTACGGGATTGCTTTTTCAGGTTCACCTATCTCAACCAGAGTAGTACCTATTCGGGATAACCCGATGTATGCATCGGTTCCGGTTATCTTTTCTGCTGCAGTGTCAAGTGCCTGAAGAGCCTCCGCCATGAGACCGTGTCTGATCAATAGTCTTGCGAGTCTGATTTCTGCATCGAGTGACCGTTGCTGCTGATGCAGCATTTTTGACCATAGCTGTACAGCTGCTTGTTCGCGTCCAACATCGAACAACAGTTCACCGAGTTTCTGTTGATGTGCTGGATCTGGGTCTGCTTCCACAAGCTGTTGTTGATAGCTGAGCGCCGCATCTATATCACCGAGGTCTAAACTTATTCCAACAAGTTGATATAAGAGCTCTGGGTTCTTCCGTTGTTGATCTAATGCCTGTGTCAGTTGCAATCGTGCTTTTGTGAGGTCTCCTTCGCTACGGTAGAGTTGCGCGAGTGCTAAGACTGGGGCAATACCGGATGCTCTTGATTTTGCCTTCTGTTTCAATCGTTCCGCCAGTTCTGTCTGTCTCCCTAAATTGTTATATGCTTCCGCAAGCGGTTGAATGAAGCTCAGTTTGTCTTGCACAGCATCGCTGAGCTGCCAACACCGCCAATACTGTGCGATTGCGAGGTGAAAGCTGCCTGAATTGCGGTAAAGTTGTGCCAGTTCCCTACGCATATCAATCGCTTCTGGACGCAAACGAATTGCCTGTTTAAAGCGATCTGCAGCTGCATCGATATCACCCGAGTGTTTATGAATTTGTGCTAGCAACCGATGTCCTTCTGGATGACGCGGACTCTGTGCGATGACCTGCTTCGCAGCTGCCTTCGCTGCCGCAAAATCCATTGTTTCCAGATAGATTTTCGCTATATTCGTGTAATACTCACGCGCATTTGCGCTATCTATCGTCGTGAGATGCCGGTAGATTGGAATTGCCTCGTCATGTCTCCCTTGTTGGACATACATATTTGCTATTGAGCGATTGACATGTATAGCATCAGGTCGCAATTTTCTGGCTTCCAATAGAATTTCCAACGCATCGTTGGTGCTTCCGAACTTCAGGTACATCTTGGCAAGTCGTTGCTGTTGTGCGAATCTTTCGTCATCTGTCATCTCAGTTTTTTGAAGGTTTATTGCTATATCTTCTATTTTTTGGGCGAGTGTTCCTTGCCGTTTATAGAGTTCAATCCGTTTGTCGTCCAGCTGTTCAGCAAAGAATGCATTCGGTGCAAGCAACATCGCTTCTGTATATGCTAAGAGTGCAGCATCATACTGTTCATTGTGCATCAACCGTGTCGCTAACGCTTCGCTGAAACGGTAGGTATCTGGCATCAGTTCAACCGCTTTTCTACTGGCATCTATGGCTTCGTTTAGGAACTTCTTGGTTTCTAACAACTGTGCCAATCGGTCGTAATTCTCAGCAATGCCCTTTGTATCGGTAACCATCTGATGCCATGTTTCAAGTGCTTTCTGACGTTCACCCTGTTTGTAATAAAACTCGCCATAAGCCGTTATGTAATCCAGGTTATCAGGATCGAGGGATAGTGCTTTTTGGTATACGGTGACTGCATCTGTAAGCCATCCGTGTTCCGTGTATATTTCCGCAACTGTCATGTAGATGTGAGCTTGTTTCGGGTAGCGATCGATCAAACGTTGATAGAGGTGTTTCGTCTTTTCTGTGTGTTTTTGCTGCAGGTATAATTCACCGAGTTCGCGATAGATTTCAATGTCATCGGCGTGTTGTTCGAGAAGGATTTCGTATTGTGCGGCGGCATCCTCAAACTTTTCTGCATGGCGTAGCGCGCTGATCAGGTTACGTCGCAGCTGAACATCGGTCGGGGCAACTGTCAATCCTTGCTTATAGGTATCAATGCCTTCTGTTAGCTGCCGATTTTCAATGTATGCTGCAGCGAGCAGACCGAGCGTCTCCGGATCGTTGGGATGTGTCTGGAGCTTGTCTGTCCAATAGGCGATTAAGTCTTTCCCAGTCGCATCGGTTTCAGAATAGATAGCGATAATTCTGTGTTGTAAGTCTTTTCTCAGCCAATTGCCGCGTGTGGTGAGGTCTAACGCTGCATCGTAATGTTTCAGTGCTTTCGGGTATTCACCGGCTGCTTCGTATATTTTCCCAATTTCACGTAGGCTCATACAGTGTCGATAGGTATCCGCTTTCTTAAGGTTTATAATGGCCTCATATTGTGCGATGGCTTGTGGATACAGTGCTTGCTCACGGAATAGGTCTGCAAGTGTGATGCGTGCAAATATATCGTCAGGATCCAACGTAGCGATCTGTTCCCATGTTTTTATCGCTTTGTCTACCATATCTTGCCGAAAATACGCGTGTCCCAGTGTTTTGTATATGTCTGCCAATTCTTCGGGGGAGACAGTCTGTGCCTGTTCTGATAGCGATAGTGCTTTCGTCAATTCGCGAATGGCATCTTCATGTTTGCGTCCGATGCTATAGAACTTCCCCAATGCATAATGTGCGTAATAGTCATGCTGTGAAAGCGTGACGGCGCGTTGATACGCAGCGAGAGCTTTTGTGTCTCTTCCCAGCCGTTTGTAGATATGCCCTAAGATGAGATGGAGGTTCGGATCGTTAGGCTTCGCTGTGGACATCGCTTCATAATCAGATACCATCGCTGCTAACCCTGAGCTGTCAAGATAAAACTGATACAAGCGGTCAAATGTGCTGCCCTCTTTCGGATTCCGAACAAGCATCAACTTATACCGTTCAATGATTTTCTCATCAGTCGCTGCATCTTGTGAAAAACTGAGAGCAGCCATGAAAAAACTTGCGCAAATAACAGATACTATAGTTTGGACATTTTTTGTTTTTTTTATGGACATAAAGCAGGAAAGCGGGTATCCTTTTAGGAAACACAAATTTGAAAGGATATTTCAAATGACCCCACTTTCCTACTTGGACAACATGTTATCAGATTTTTGACCTTTGTTCAAGTATAATAACTTTCACCACTTTCAGACTTTCGTAAAAGGTCTGATAAATACGCCCTACCGAGGCACAATGACACAAATCTATCTTGCGACAGCCCAAGCAGGTCGGTATTGGTCTCTGCCAAAGTTTCTCTCGCGTGGCATCTGGTGTGTGGATCAAGTCGCCACTACGCTAAGCCATCAAGTGCTATCCGCTTACCCCACGGGCATCTATGTCTATGATGAGACACATGCCATAAGTAGCGGTTCAAAACAAGCGGGTTTGCATTTCCGCAGGAACCCTGCGTATCAAGCACGTAACAAGAACCAATCCAAGTTTCATCACGGACACGAGTTTGGTGCGATTGGGTGGCTGGCAGAAACGCGCGAAGGCACGCGCCTGTTTCCATTAGCCACACGGATGATGGAACCGAAAAGCGAGGACGCGAATAGCCTCGCTGTGCTGAAGCATTTATGCGATCTTGTGCCACCGGGTCTTATCATTTTTGATAGAGGTTTCAATAGACGCAAAGTGTTCACGGAGATACTCTCACAAGGACATCATTTACTTTGTCGTGCGAAGTCAAACGCGGCGTTTTTTGATATACCGAAACGCCCTAAGCGTCTCAAGAGAGGCAGACCCCGTCGGTATGGTAGCCGTGTGTCTATTCCACACCTGAAGTATACAGACATCGTTGTTGAGGATCAGACACTTTCTGTCGCTGATAAAGTCGTGCGAACAAAGATGTGTCCTGTAGATGTCCGCATCGTTGTGATACGCAAACGCCCCAAAAAGTCTAAACCCTATCGGTATTTTTGTGTATTTACTTCAGATTTACGACTGCCCGTAGAAACAGTTATCCGACACTATAGAAACCGGTGGCAGATTGAAACTGCCTTTCGGGACGCTAAAGAGAACTTCGGATTTGACACCTATCAACTCCGAGACAGGAAAAGTTTGGATCGGTTCGTTCAACTCAGTTTCACCGCAGCAACGCTGACACAACTCGCTTTCAGTCCGTCGCCATTGCCTAAGACACCCGCAGACACAGACACAGACGAGGCACCGCTTGATTTAGAAACTGTGCTATCCACACTCAATATACACTGGTATAAACCGAAACATCTCACACGCGGCTTGATGACCGCTTACTTGCAGCGACGTTTACAACAAAACTATTTTTATACGAGTTACGACCCGAGGAAAAACGCACAGAAAAAACTGAAAATCCCAAAGATACTATGTGAAAATGGTTCAGCAGCAACTATTTTCACGATTATTGGAAAAATGATGGCTAAAAAACAGTGATTTCTAACAGAATTTAGACAAAAAAGGGGCGTTAGCAGCGGTTCTAACACCTGTTCAGAAGTGCTAACGGGGAAGTGCTGCCAACTATTCATAATCTATAACAAGACCAAAAATGTCCAAACTATAGTAACAGATAGGATACATAATTTTTTAAATGATTGCATAGTGTCACCACAAAGGCCGTTGTGCTCGCTACGGTCTTTATCTGAACCGATTTTCGTTAGATGTTTGGCTTAGCAGCTATACCGAGGGATGCCAAAGTAAGTGTATCGTGAAACCACCCTGTGCAATTACTGTGGATATAGGTGATGTCGTCGATCACAATACGACGATTGTTCGGAAACTTTTCGAGCAAATCACCCCGTAAATAGCGTCCATCATAACGTCTAAAGAAAACGGTACGACCCCCTTCTTCAATATATACCTCACACATCTCCCCACCATGTTCTGCAGAGATATCAGGCTCTAAAACACGTAGGCAGTGGAAGGTCCTTTCCCCTATCGTCACATCATAAGTGCCAGCCCCTATCCCGACGCCATCTGTGATTTTGTAGGATCCATCAGCTTGTAACGCATATCGCCCATCATCAACGATATGACGAATGCCATCGGGTCCCCACTGGTCTTCAAACCATTCATCACCGACTGAATCGTAAATCCGTTTCCCATCTATAGTCTTTACTACACAAATCCATCGTGTGTGCGTTTCATCCACTGTGGCATACATCAAATCTGGTGACGGGGGCCAGCCATTCGCAAGGTATTCATTGAACCGGATTTCCACACAGTCAATATCACGGATAATAGCAGGGGTCGTCGGAATCATCTCTGTCACAGCATCCAATTGCCGTGTTTCGCCATTGTATTCCGCCCACATATAACGTTCCCCCATCTTTGGAATCATAAACCACCACTGCAACTCCTGACAGTCTACCTCATATATTTTATCTGAACTTTCAACTATCTTTATATCAGGTCGAGTCAGTGGAAAAGGGTGATCTTTGACTTCGCCCGGGGGTTCTATTGTCCATTTCTGCTCCATAACCTTATACTCCCGATTCTTTTAGGTGGGGTTTCTAACCCCGATTTAATACAAGACACATACAAAACTTCTAATCTTTCCGTTTTGTAAGTGCCACTATCGCAAGTATTGCACCAATAAAAAAACAACCAATTACGAATACGATAATGAGTTCAACAGGACCCATAGCCATCATATTTTCTCCTTTATAGTAATGTTCGTGTTAACTTATTTGTTCTTTCCAACGATTAACAGCATCAATCTTCGTCTGTTGCCAATCTGTCCAATCCTTATCACCGTTATACCGCACAATATCGTGAATTGTCGCACGCGGTTGATACGTAACATAGTTGCCTGTGTGCCACGCAAGATTACGATAGATCATAAAATCTCCAGGGCCCAAATGCACCTGAACAGCCCCAGGAAACTGTTGACAATGTTCAAGACAAAAACGCTCTGCTTCCACATTAGATTGCCCCTCAGCAGGCTTGCGCAACGCAGGATTACCCGTAGATTGTTCTTCACCGGGCATGTCCCACTGCCGAAGATGACTACCCGGAACAAACCACGTGCAAGAATCTGCATATATTGCACAGTTTACCTGATTGAAATGTCGGAGATCATGCCACACTTTTGCCAATTTTGCAACCACGGTTTCATCGCGTGCCTCAGGAGGCACTTCTACCACACCATCACGATGCCAACCGATATGCCAAGGATAGTCAACGGGCTCAACAAGCAAACCCATTATGTCCACATGTCCGTGCGTATAGTCATCACCCAGTAGTTTCTGCACAGCATCTCGAAGCTCTGGTAATTCCGTATAGTCATAAAACGGTTTCAAGTCTAAGTCATCACCATAGTTAGAAAGCGGTTGAATTCGTTGTGTCTGAGGCCCATTGAGTTTGTGTGCTAAGCGCCGCGCCTTCTCCGCCTCCCGACGTAAATCGGTCAGCAAAGCCGGTGGTACAATCCCACGAAGAATTAAGTAACCTTGTGAGAGATATTCATTAACCATATAATCTTGAAATTGAAATGCCATTATTTATCCCAATTATTGTGTGAATAATCACACCATATCATATTGTGAATTATTGTACTACACCTTACACTCCGTTGTCAATCTGAAATAGTGCTCATAAATCATTTTAGTAACGAAAGTAGCTATATTTTCGTTTTAACTCATGATTTAAAATATCAATACGTGCAAAGAAATACACATAACAGGACTTACGCATTGTAGCATAACCTTTCCAGGTTGTGCATCGAAAGGTTACGCTACATGGAGCACAAACTTTCTTAGAGCGGTCTATAACCCCGACTTCAACCGAAATGGTGTCCATCCTACATAAATTAAAAACAAGCGGAGGAGAAAAACAGTGAGACCATATAACCTTTGGACAATAATTCTCTCATTCACAATTCTACTTACCGGTTGCGCTGCCACATTGAATTATAATGAGTTGACAAATCGGCACTACGATTACACAAGTGGGAAAAAACAAGCAACCCTTGAGGAGTGGCACACCCTTATAACAGAACTTGAAGACTATATTCGCACAGATCCTAAAAGCGAAACTGCAGATGATACACAATATGCTATCGCCTCCAGTTGGATGTGGTGTATCAAAGCAGGAGATTCAGAAGCACCACAACGCGCCATCTCAGCATTTAAAAGACTGATTTACATCTATCCAGACTCAAAACACTTATCCCAAGCACACTATTGGCTTGCCAAATGCTACACACTTATTGGTGACACTTCACGTGCAGCACACCACTACCAGATCGTAACTAACCGATATGCAGAATCAGATGTTGCAGCAGCAGCAAAGCTAGCATTAGGACGCACCTATGCAGATAAGGGATACGAAACACGAGCAAAAACACTCTATGTCGACATCGTGGAATCTGCCACACAAGAGGATATAGTTACAACGGCATCAAAAGAACTGAAAGCATTGGAGACACCTCAAAACAGTACGACAGCACAAGATGAATCCACACCGAAACCGAAACAGGTAGAAGTTCCAAAACCTGTCAAAACCGATCCACCCAAGGTAACACCTGGTACCCTGACACAGGAATTCGGTTTATCAGCGAAAACGATTGTCATTGATGCAGGACACGGTGGAAAAGACCCTGGTGGCGGATCGGGAAATATAGTCGAAAAACCGATCGCACTCAGCATATCAAAAAAAGTAGGTGCAATATTAACTACAAAAGGTTATACAGTACTACTTACACGAGACACTGACCGGTACATTCCACTAAAAGAAAGAACAGCTTATGCTACAAAGCACAAAGCAGATCTATTCCTAAGCATACATGCAAACGCGAGTAGCAACACAAAGGTACAGGGCATAGAAACCTACTATTTAGATGTCACAAGCACAGACAAAGATGCTGAACTCATCGCAGCACGCGAAAACGCAAACTCAGGCTATAGTATTCAAGAATTGGAATCGCTATTGAAAGGATTGATTGCAGAGAGCAAAAGTGAGGATAGCCGCAGATTAGCAACACACGTGCAGCAGGAATTGGTAACAGCAACAGGTGCAACTGACCGCGGTGTTAAACATGCACGGTTCGTTGTCCTTATAGGAACGCGTGTACCAGCTATCCTGATTGAAACAGGATTTGTGACCAATCCAACGGAAAGCAAAAAACTCACATCGGATGCATACCAACAAAAAATAGCCGAAGCTATCGTAAAAGGCGCTGAAAAATTTTTAGGTAACACGAACCAAATCAGCAAGAACACTGATCACAACCACAAGTATTTTGCAGCAACCGAACGATAACCCGTTCCCAATACTGTTAGCTACGAATGGACCTGAAACATGCAATTTCAAAAAATAAGCTTTAACATCTTTTCAACAAACGTCATACTTACGTTCATTTTAGCCCTCTTTTGCTGGACAGGACACATAACCGATACTGCCGCACAACAATCGGATATCGCCATCCTGTTACCATCAACTGCATCTGGGGTTCCAGAAGGTGATATTAACTATGCGCGAACAGTCAGCAAGCGACTTGTGCGAATGCTCAGTAGCTTCGGTTTTTCCGCAGACCAAATGGATGAAGCAACTGCTGCCAACGTCGCGCGGCTACAGCGGACCGCTACCAATCCATATCGCTTAGTCATCCTTCCCTTGAACCCCAAAATCATGCTTGAAACTGCCAACCTCCTAAAAAATTTCGTCCAACGCGGTGGCAAACTATTTGTAACCTATAATCTTGCAGATGAAGTCGCGCAGCTTATGAATCTACGCAGCGTAAAATGGTTACGTGCGGAACTCCCAGGACAATTCTCATCCATTCAAATTGATGCACCAGAGGTGTTAGGCATCCCACAATCTGTGCGCCAAACCTCATGGAACATCACAGTGGCAGAAGCAACGGACCCACGAACAAAAATCATCGGACACTGGCACAATAAAGATGGGCAACCGGCAGGGCATCCTGCACTCTTTCTCAGCGATAACGGCACGTTTTTCAGTCATGTTTTTCTACCAGACGACATCCAAACAAAAACGCAACTCCTCGCAGCACTTCTCGGCTACCTAGTACCAGACTTTCAGCATGCAATTGCAAAACGCGAATTAGACGCAATGACTACCGTCGGGCATATCAACAACTTAAACCACCTAACCCAATTCGTAATGTTTGGTGGCGTTCCAGAAGCAAAGCAAGCACTGCAATCCGGAAAAACATTAATAACACAGGCACGAACTAAATATGCAGAAAAAAAATATCACGCGTCTATGACAGCAGCACGGAATAGTCATAAAGCTTTGGCAAAAGCATATCATCTGTCGCACCTGAGTGATAAAACAGAAGGGCGCGGGCTATGGAATCACTCAGGACTCGGTGCTTATCCAGGGGATTGGGAACGTTCCATCAAAGAATTAGCCGAAGCAGGTATCAACATGATCCTTCCGAATATGGCATGGGCAGGTGTGGCACATTACAACAGCAATGTTTTGCCTCACAGCGACAAGTTCAAGCAATACGGTGACCAGATCACGCAGTGTGTTGCAGCAGCACACAAACACGATATGGAAGTTCACATCTGGAAAATCACATGGAATTTGGAAGGCGCACCGAAAGAATTTGTTGAGAAAATGCAAAAGGAGGAACGCACCCAAGTCTCTGATAAAGGCGACACGATCAATTGGCTATGCCCATCACATCCTGAAAACGTTAAGTTAGAACTAAACACTATCATGGAAATCGTACGGAACTACGATGTTGATGGTATTCATCTCGATTATATACGTTATCCCGGAAGCCATGCCTGCTTTTGCCAAGAATGCAAAAAGAGATTTACGCTCGCGACGAGGCAAGTTATCAATGATTTTCCCGCATCCGTTTTACCAAAATCGGGGGAACATGGACAAGCTTATATTGAATGGCGCGCGCAACAGATTACCCGATTAGTCAGACTAATCCACAAAAGCGCGCGTCAAATAAAACCTGACATCAAAATTTCCACTGCTGTGTTCGGCGGCTACCCCTCCTGTGTCACCTCCATTGGACAGGACTGGATTGCATGGGCAAAAGCAGGTTATGTCGACTTCGTTTGTCCGATGAACTACACTGAAGACTCCAAATACTTCACCGACCTGTTAGAAAACCAACTTGCACTCATGCCGAAGGATGTCGCAATCTATCCGGGCATCGGTGCCACCGCATCTAATTCACTCCTGACATCTGATGCAGTGATCGGTCAGATACACCTTGCACGTTTCCTAGGGGCATCCGGTTGGACAATCTTTGACTATTCCGAAAACATCTCTGACACCGTCCTCCCCGCAATTCAGATAGGTGTCGGCAAGCAAAAAGCAACTCCCCCACATCGATAACACTCCCTTGATAATTCTGCTTGCATCCTATTCAATATTCCTATAAACTAACGTGAGTCCGGTGTCCTTGATATGAAGGCATAGGTGTCAACTTAAGAACATTTTTATGTTATTTTAGTATAAAATATTGTTGCAAAATAGAGACACCTCTTACATAATAGTAGAAAAACAATATTACTCATTTCTACAAAAGAGGTGTTCCAATGTCTATTCTAACACAGGTTTGTGATAAAATGCAAGCTATACTGCGAACGATTGCTGACGCATCAGCTTCAAGGTGCGGGTTCGTCCGAAGGATCCGCAAGTTCTCCGGAGGTGCTTTCGTGCAGACCCTTGTATTCGGGTGGCTTGAAACGCCTGATGCAAGTTATACGGAGTTGGCACAAACAGCTTGTGCTTTAGGTGTGCATGTCACCCGCCAAGCGATTGAAAAACGGATGACACCTGAAGCAGCCGAAACCTTGAAATCGGTGCTTGAGATAGCCGCAACAACACAAGTTATTTCAGCACAATCGCCGACACTGCCTTTGCTAAATCAGTTCACAGGCGTCTATGTGCAGGACAGCACCACACTCACATTGCCGGATGAGCTGAGACCTGTATGGAAAGGGGGGCGTGCTAAAAACGATTGTGAGAAGTCTGCTATGAAACTTCACCTCTGTTTTGATGTCCTGACGGGTGCTTTCCAACACTTCCAACTCAGTGATGGTATTACTGCCGATAGCAAGGCAGCAGCGGCGTTTGGACCGCTTCCTGCGGGGAGTTTACACTTAGCAGACCTCGGCTATTTTTCGTTTGACGCATTTAGAAAAATGACACAAGCAGGCATCTTCTGGATAACAAGATTGAAAGTAAACTGTAAACTGTATGATGAACAGGGAGAACCCTTCTGCTTATATAAGCACCTCAAGGCAACAAACTCGGACACTATAGACCAGCGTTGCTATGTTGGAGCGAGGGATCGTCTGCCAGCACGCCTCGTTGCACGGCGATGTTCCGAACAAGTAGCGAGCAAGCGTCGCCGATACATCAGGCGTGATGCTAAACGGAGACAGACAACGCCCTCAAAACAACGGTTACGCCTTGCCGATTGGGATATTTACATTACAAATGTGGAGGTTGCACAACTTACCGTTGAACAAGTTATTATTATTGCTGGGCTCCGATGGCAAGTTGAGTTGCTATTCAAATCCTTCAAAAGCGTTGGCAAGGTGAATACATTCCGCAGTGCCAAACCTGATCGTATCTTATGTGAGGTGTATGCGAAACTCATCGCACAACTGATAAGACATTGGATTATGGTAGCAGCTGGCTGGCGGTGTATACTGCACGATCCCATCAGCACAGCGAAACTTATTGGGCGGCATGCACGCACACTCACAATGAGTTTTCACGAATCTAAAGCGGCGTTATTGAAGACACTGAGCAACATAAAAAAGGATTTACAATACAGCGACTGGGGGCAACATAGAGCAGGAAAGCACACAACTTATAGGCAACTGAAAAAGGCTGAAAATCCCTAAGTTGACACCTATGGGTGTCCTTGATATGATAGGGTTATTTAGTTTTATGTATTTTAGTTGTTTTTTATCACAATCGTTAATATTTGGAATGTGCAGATATACCGTGATTTTTCATGGTATATCTGCTATACTTCACCTTAAAAACTTACGATCTTTTGAGGTGAAGAATGACAAGAAAAAAGTCCTGCCACTTAATGGATATGTTAGCAGAACTTACAGACCCACGCAAGGAAAAAGGGAAACGGCACCCGTTGAAAGCAATCCTCGCACTTTTAGTCGTTGGATTGATGTGCGGGCATAAAGGGTATACATCCATCGCTACCTGGGCACGCTCACAGCCCGCACTCACAAAAGCACTCGGGTTCACACATCACAAAACGCCTTGTGCCGCAACTATCCATAATCTGTTGAAAAAGTTGGACGTTGAAGCATTAGAAAACATCCTGTCAAAATGGGTAAACGCCGCATTAGCAGAGTGCCCTGATTTGCGGGGGTGTTCCGACGCAGTCGCTATAGATGGCAAAACCCTGCGTGCGTCTAAAAAAAGTGGTGCGATGATCAGCCATTTACTCTCCGTCGTCTCTCATGAGTTAGGGATCACCCTCACGCAGCGAGGTGTCAGCGACAAAACCAATGAAATACCGGTATCAACGGAAATCCTCAAAGCGTTTGATGTAGCAGGCAAAGTTATCACAACGGATGCCCTTTTGACACAACGCTCTTTCTGCCACGGAATCATAAACAGCGGGGGCGACTATATGCTGCCTGTTAAAGGCAATCAACCGGACCTGTTAGAAGCGATTGAAAAACTTTTTCAAGGCGTGCCTGACGCGGTTTCTGAAGACACAACACACCCTACTTTAGGGAAACCGATATACATGCATGAGACGATTGAAAAGTCGCATGGCAGACTTGAGACACGGTGTATCAAGGCAAGCACAAGTCTGAACGCATATCTGGATTGGCCGGGCATAGCACAAGTGATCCAATATCATTATACTTCCAAAAATATGAAGACAGGAGAAGAGACAACCCGCACTACCTATGGGATTACGAGCCTGAAACCGAGTGAGGCATCCGCAGAACGCTTACTTGCTTTACGGAGAGGCCATTGGGCAATAGAGAACAAGTCGCATTGGATGCGCGATGTGCTACTCGGCGAGGACGCATCACCTGTCAGATGCGGGGCTATTCCACAAGTCATGGCCGCTTTACGAAATACCGCATTATCCGTATTCCGTTTTCAAGGCATAACACGGATCGCTGATAAAATAAAGGAATATGCATCAAAACCTTTACTCACAGTTAACTTGATAAAATGAATATCTATAAAACTAAATAACCCTATTGATATGAAGGATACAAAATAAATCGTAACTCACCTGAACGCAATATTGTCTATGATTTCAAGATAAGGAGATAACCACAGTATGGCTCAAAAACCGAATATCCTATTTCTTCAAAGTGATGAACACAGCCCACACGCCATCGGGTTCGAAGGTAACGAAATCGTACAAACACCACACCTCGATCGCCTTGCAGCAGCAGGGAACTACTTCGATACCGCATACTGCCAATTCCCGCTCTGTACACCTTCACGGATGTGCATGCTCACAGGAAAATACGCTCACCGGTGCTCCGCTTGGAATAACGGTTCAATCCTATTCCCCGAACACCTGACAATACCAGCACATTTCGCAGCACACGGCTATGCAACAGCACTCGTTGGCAAAATGCACTTCGGTGGCAAAGAACAAAATAACGGCTTCCAATCACGGCCTTATGGTGATTTGCGCGGGAATGCGGGACATCAACGCGACCCACTCAGCGGTAACCGTAATCGCACGAAGGATGCAGGTGTCACACAAATCCCAACAAGCCTCTTACAAGAACGCGTGGTCAATGAAGAAACAATTGAATACATCAGGTCTCAACCTGCTGACCAGCCGTGGTTCTTGCTTGCAAGTTATAGCCGCCCGCATTTTCCGTTGACCGCCCCAAAAAGACTGCTCGACAAATACTATCCTGACAACATAGACATGCCCAATATCCCACCCGGACATTTGGAACAGACACATCGATATGCAGCGGGACTGCGAAAAACCTTCAACACTGCAGCTATTACAGAGGAAGAAACACGAATGGCACGCGCTGCTTATTATGCATGCTGCGAATTTTTGGATGAATGTGTCGGGGATTTACTGACTATCTTGGAACGCGATGGCTTCCTAGAAAATACTATCATCGTTTATACTACCGACCACGGTGAGATGGCAGGAGAACATGGACAATGGTGGAAATCCAGTTATTACGAGGCAGCAGCACGCGTCCCACTCATCATCTACGATACACGATCAGAAGGGACACACGGCAAACGTGTCAACGCACCTGTCGAATTAAATGACCTATTCCCAACCTTATGTGCAAGGGCAGATATTCCGATCCCCGACGGTTTAGACGGTTCAGACCTGTCAAACCTAATGTTAAGCAATGGCGACGGGTGGCGAAACACCGCAATCAGCGAATACTGGGCGAACCAGACTACCGGGCCAATGCGAATGTTGCGAACACCCCGCTACAAATACGTCGCTTTCCCTGAAGATGAGTCCATCCTGTTCGATTTAGAAAACGACCCAGACGAATTTGAAAATCTGACCGGAAAACCTGAACTCAGCGAATTGGAAGCATCTCTACATAAACAACTGATGAACGGATTTGCATGGGAAGATGTTGAAAAACAGAAGGATATAGATAAAGAACGCAGCGAAGATTGGAAAGCACCTTGGGGCAGAGGCACACCAAACGCATATACTTTACCTGATGGCAGAATTGTAGACGCTGAACTCTGCCTCTACAGTCCTGTCCTACGCGATCAACCTGAAGGCGATTAAGGTGCCGTTGGGTTTGGCGTCCTTGCTATGAAGACTATTTGTAGCATAACCTTTCCATGTTGTGTCTCTTTGGGCATCGAACTGTTAGTTTGTGCATCACACATTATGTTAGCAAACCAGATCGCACAAAACAGAGAAAAACTAAAATGTCACGCCGTCCCAAAATCCGATTCTCTGCTATCCTTGTAGGACTACTGTTAGTCGGCGGAATATGTGCAATCACCCCGTACAACAACTACTTTTTGGAAAACTCGAAGCTATCGGGCAATCACCTGCCTGTCAGTTCTATCTTCGGGCTGCTCTTACTCGTCTTCGTTGTCAATCTTCCTCTGCGCCTACTGACACGAAGCAACCGTTTTTCGTTCTCCGCACTGGAACTGACAGTCATCTGGATGATGCTGATTGTCGCTGTGGGTATTCCATCAATGGGACTGCTCCAGTTTTTGCTGCCATGCCTCGTAGCACTACGTTATTTCACAACACCAGAAAATGATTGGGCAGAGACACTACAACCCCACATACCCGAATGGTTGATTGTGACAGATACGCATGCGGTTACCGATTTCTATGAAGGACTTTCAGCAGGAGGCGGTGTGCCGTGGGCACCTTGGATCAAACCATTGCTCATCTGGGCGGTATTCGTCCTCGTCTTTTATTTCACAACCATCTGCCTTGCTACGATCCTACGCAAACAGTGGATCGAACGCGAAAGGTTCTCATTTCCCTTAGTCCAGATTCCCGTGCAGCTCGCTGCGGACCCTGAACGTGGCACACTGCTCAATGCATTTTTTAAAAATAAGCTGCTGTGGGCAGGTATGGCGTTGCCGGTGATGATACATTTTCTCAATGGACTGCACGCGCATTTTCCAAATGTACCAGAAATCCCACTGATATACAACATCCACCGCGCTTTTACAGAAAAGCCGTGGCATACGCTCGGAATGTGGCCAGCGATGAACATCGCCATCTATTTCTCTGTTATCGGCATCGCTGCATTGCTAACGCTTGAAGTGTCCTTCAGCCTCTGGTTCTTCTTCCTATTTTTCAAAATCCAATATATTCTCATGAATGCAACCAGCTTCGGACTGGGCCCGTGGGCAAGCTGCAGCCGGCAAGTGATGGGCGGATATCTCGTCTTCGTACCTGCCGTTTTCTGGGGCGGACGAGAACATATCGCATCTATTATCAGAAAAACTTTCGGTCTACGTTCAAAACAGCTGGGAACCACAGGAGAACGGCGTTCGATTGACGATTCAGACGAACCGATTTCCTACCGTTTGGCACTACTCGGATTTCTGCTTGGGTTTGTCACGCTCGTTGTATTTTTTTCTGCCGCTGGTATAACCGCATGGGTGGCATTTGTCACCCTACTTTCTATCTTCATCACATCTGTTGTGTTATCATGGATGGTGGTGAATGGCGGTCTACTACTTGTGCAGTCTCCCTTTTTCCCATCCGACTACATCAATTTTACACTCGGTTCAGGAGCGATAGGACAGAAAAGCCTCGCTGTTCTCAGCTTCCAACGCACGTTCCTGCGGGATTGGGGAGAGTTCATGATGCCGAATTTCTTACACAGCTTCAAGGCTGCCGATGAAGTTAACCTAGTGCGGAGACGCATCGTGCCGATACTCAGTATCTCTATCGTCGTTGCAGTGCTAGTATCCGTTTATGCTACGTTGACACTTGTATATGACAAAGGCGCGCTGTTTTTACAGAATTGGGCTTATGTCGGAGCACCGCGTTCCTATTTCAATCGAATGAACAAACTCATCCAATTTCCATCTGAAACAAATTGGCTTGAAGTCTACAGTATGATCGCCGGAGCAGGCTTCACAGCCTTTATACTTTGGATGCGTCAAAGCTTCGTCTGGTGGTCACTCCACCCAATCGGCTACTTATTAGGAGCGACATATCCATCGTTCCATCTATGGTCCTCTATTATGATCGGATGGGGTATCAAATACTTCACTCTTAAGTTCGGTGGCCCATTGACATACAGACGTATCCGCCCAATTGCATTCGGCTTAATCTTTGGTGAATATGTGATGGTGGCAATCTGGATGTTGATCGGCTTCTTCACTGGCATCGGATATCACGCATTACCGCGTTGATAAAAACTAGGCTATGACTTACGCATTCCCCCCGCTTGCGGCGCACTTACCCCCATTTTTTTTTTGAATGCGTGTGTAGTTGTGTTCATAGGTCTCCAATGTTGTCATGTCAGTTCTTCTGCGGTGAGAAAGTTTATATCTCTCAAACAAGTCCTCTCGGTGAACAAGAGCAACGCCTCCTGCGTCCACACCTCGCGGATCATACGGTTGATGACACTGATCACGGAGTAAACTTTCCGCGTAGGGTGTAAAGTTTTTGCCCATCTGTCCGCAGCTTTTTCATAACACAGGAACGCCAAACCATAAGCCACGACTGCCAACAAAAACAGAACTTCCATCCGGGGCTGTTCGTTCTTTCTCAAAACGAGTGCTTTGAAACCGAAGTTCGTTTTCAAGTCTCTGAACCCGTGTTCAATCTGTGTCCGCCGCTTGTAGCAAGTTCGCAGGGGGTTCCCCTGAAGCCGATTGGAGATAAGATATAACGGGTCTTTCTTGGTGTGCTGTCCCCCAACATAGAGTGCCACAGGCACCTGCTCCGTGTAGTGATAAAGCACTTGTGGGTAAAAACCATTTGCCACTTCTTCAAGGCACTGCTTGTTGCCTGCTATACGCACACCAACATTGCGTGGCACACGCATCAAGTAGCAGATGCCTTGCCCCTCAAAAAACTTGAGGATCGCTCTCGCTCGGGCGAACCCTCTGTCAAAAACCAACACAGGCTCCCGACTATCCCCTAACACTTTAACAACGCGACTATGGACATCACAACAGAACTGCTGAACTAAATCGTTATGTCCTTGATAGGTGCCATCTTTGAGCATCTCATTTTTATACAGAACCCAATAGAGCGGGATCGCACGATTGCGAAACGGAAGGGCTGCAACAATCGCCTTCCATCCGCCCGGTAAATCTGTCTCGTCTATCAGCACAAGCAGATGCTGCATCCCCACAGAACGACACACACTGACAACTATATGTGACAACCAAGCACCCTTCACCGCTGCAACCGGAAAATAGGTATCAATAAACCGCAACACACGCTTTTGCTTAGACTTGTCGTGTTTCACACGGATAGGTAGATGTGAGGCAATCGATTGAATACGAAAACTTGGGGCTACACACACAGCCTGTAGCATCAAATAAAAGTTGCGGAGCGTCGGTTTTTTGATACAAATCCCGTTGAAAACTTTACGAAAACCTGTTATAATCTTTCTGGGATGTACCCAACTAAGGGTATATTTCATAAGAATACCTCCCTGCCGGTTTTTCACCGACATTATTTTATATGGAGGTATTCTACCATAACCCATCAGACTTTCCAACTTATTTCTATACACACACACGCCTACACATACCGCATACAAAAATGGGGGTAAGTGAGGATAAAGGGGGGTCAATCCTAAATAGGAACACACAAATTTGCGTCCATCCTGACTAGGAATTAACTATGAAAACCAGCGAAAACACGCTCAGCCCAGCATGGAAAACACAGACTAAAACACAACACGTCGTTACAGGTATCCGCACCTGGAACGTCAACCTGAACCCGCGCGCAATGCCCACACTCGGTTTTGCAAAAGGCAATATTCCCGGACAAACAGCCCCTAAAAATGCACACGTCGATTGGCGCGGACCCTTCGCCGCACAAGCAGGCGCATTGATCGTGGAAATTACTACCGATAAAGGCCTAACAGGATACGGACTCGGTGGCGGCGGACCTGCCAGCGCAATGATCATTGAAAAACACCTACAGCATTTCGTACTCGGACGCAACCCATTCGACGTAGAGGATATATGGAACCATCTATATCACATCACCTCTATCTATGGACGGCGTGGGCTTGTCATCTATGCATTGAGCGGAATAGAACTTGCCCTCGTCGACTTGTGTGCAAAAATATTAAACGCCCCTGTTTACAGCCTTTTCACAGATACACCGCTACTTCAGATCCCTGCTTATGCAACAGGAGCAGACCTCGGCTATTATGCAGATAACGGCTTCACCGCATGCAAGCTCCCGCTGCGAAACGGGCTCGCTGAAGGCGAAGATGGATACCGCCACAACCTTGAGATGATACATACCGCACGCGACGCTATTGGTCAAGATGTGGAACTGATGACAGATATCTATCTACGTTGGGATGTAGACTACACCCTCCGTTTTGCTAACGAAACAACGGATCTCAATCTCAAATGGATTGAAGAACCGGTACCGCTCGACGATTATGCTGGTATGGCACAGTTAGTGAAAGAGATTCAACCTACATGGATCGTATCAGGTGAACATGAATTCACACGATACGGTTTCCGTGAACTGCTACGGTGGAAAGCAGCGGATATGATCCAACCCGATGTAAGTTGGGCAGGCGGATTTACAGAGTGCTTGCGCATCGCACGCGAAGCTGCCGAACAAAATATCCCAACATGGCTACATCAAGCAGGCACACCGTGGGGGTTACATCTCACCGCTTGCTTACCGTTACCGTGCATGGCAGAGACCTTCGGACCATCACGCAACGGTGTTGAAAACGAGCTATACCGCCGCTTGCGTCCTACACCTCAGGATGGATTTTTCACAGTCAACGATGCACCAGGTTTTGGGGTGGACATTGATGAAAAGTTGCTGAATGCATATACCGTTTAGAATTTTATTCAAAATACGACTTGTATCAGCATGGACACGGGCGGATACGCAGATGTGCTTTATCATCAAAAACACCGCATACCCATCAACCTGTATATCCACAGAGACCCGGATTTCAAAGACCCTATGTATCTTATCTCCAATGTGTATCAAGGGGCTGCAATCCATCAGTGCTACAAACGCAGAAAATAAATTTGACATCGGCGGTATTGTACGCTACAATTAACAATGTTTATTAATTTAAAAACCTTACAAAAGATTATATGAGGTTCCGCAGTGAACACAAAAACTGAGTATCTCACCATTCGGGAGGCAGCTGAATTGTTGGGTGTAACCCCAGCAACCCTCCGCAACTGGGATAAATCGAAAAAACTAGTCGCTCACCGCGACCCTGTAAATGGCTACCGGCTCTACGCTCTCGAAGATGTCACGAAGATTTTGCGCGATAGAGGGGAAAGCGATCCGCCTAATGTTCAAACGTCTCTATCTTCAGATTTGTTCTCCGAATCAGAATCAAAACAGGACATTCGTCCCCTGCGGTCGTTGGTTCGGCAAATGAGCGAAACGTTTCGCAATTCAATAGAAGGGGGGGCGATCGAACGTTTTGAGGAAATATCGAAGCTGCTCTTTTGCAAGCTCTATGACGAACAACACGCCCGAACGCAGGAGAACTACAGACCCCAGTTCTCTTTTTCGGCTGACGCTTCTGTAGATGAAACATACCAAAGGCTCGAGTCTCTCTACGAAGAGGCTATCAGTCTTTTACCCGAGGTCTTTACAGACTCTCGTCGGAAACTCAGCACCGATAAAAGAGCAGTTGTCCGAATTGCTGAACTTTTGCATCCGGTCAGTTTGAGCGATATCCCTGCGGATATCAGAGGGCGGGTCTATGAAGAGCTCATTCAGAATACATTTGAGAGGTCTGATACCCCCCAGTTTTTAACACCGCGACCGATCGCGGAATTTATGGTGCGTTTCATTCAACCACAATCCGGGCAAACTTTCTGCGATCCTGCTTGTGGAAGTGGCGGGGTTCTTCTCGAAGTCTCGAAACACATTGAACGTGTTTTACGCTCACAAGGTGAAGGGGAGACTCCTACAAACCGCGTTGCCGAATATCTCTCGGATCATATCATCGGTTTGGAACTGAATACGGGAGCTGCATGGGTGGCAGCAATGAACCTTATGCTGCACGGTTATGGTCATGGGAACATCTATCCTTTGGATGGAAACGGTTCCCTCGGTTTTTCAGAGGATTTGGATCGTCTCGTCAAACCTGATGGATTTGATATTATTTTGACTCATCCACCTTTCGGGAGTCATCTCTCGGATGAGGCAGATCTCTCCAGCTACCAATTGGGTGAAGGGAAATCTTCGCGCCGAAGCGAAGTTCTCTTTATTGAGCGGTGTATCAGCTGGCTAAAACCGGGGGGACGTTTAGGGATTATCATTGTTGACAGCGTGTTAAATGTTGCTGCAAATGCGGACGTCCGGGACCTGGTTCTCCAACATTGCGTTGTAGAGGCAGTCATGAGTTTGCCGAATGGGGCATTTATGCAGTATTCAGGCGTGAAAACATCCATACTTTTCTTACGAAAAAAGCGCGATAACAAGGCGGTGCAATCTGATGTCTTTATGGTAGACATGGAACACATCGGACAGAAACACAACCGAGCCCCCTTCTCTATTAGACACGAGGGTAAAGACAGGGACGCTGATCTCTTGAGCGATTTCGCGGAGGTTGTCAAGGCTTGGCAAATTTACACAATGAGTGGGGCTGAGGCGATAACACACCTCTCCCCGAAAATATTTGTCTGCCCTTCTGAGCGGTTTACAACGGGCAGTGGTGTCCGATTTGACGTTCAATTTCATCACCCTTCTCGGACGACCACCGAGAATGCTTTAAATCGTTCAGTCTACCCAACGCCTAAACTTGCTGAACTGATTGTTGTGCGCAATGAGAAGGTCATCCCCTCAAAACATGACCCTGATGTGAGGTGGCACTATGTCAGATTCAAGGACATCGCCGCAGGCACAAACGAATACGCGGTCTCTCATGTCCTTGGCAGCGAACTCAAGCGGAACGTTCGCCGGTTTCATCCAAAGGACATCCTTTTTTCAAAGCTACAGCCCGAGCTCCGCAAATGCGTTTTGGTCCGGGAGGGCGAAGATGAGGGTTATGTTTCATCCGAGTGTCTTGTGCTCCGGACGGTAGAAGACGCTCTCGAGGATCCCTTCCTCAGAGACATCGCCGCGGATAGAAAACGACACCAGCTGTATCAAGTCGACAGGGAGTATCTCACATTCATCCTTCGGAGTGATATTGTCTTTGGGCAACTTGTCTACCAAACCACAGGGACTGTCCTTCCGGGGGTCAACTCAACGGCTGTGCTGGGCTTACGGATTCCGGTGCCTCCGTTATCCGTGCAACGCGAGATTGTCGGTACGTACAAAACGGCTTGGGACTATCACTTGGAGTGTCGAGTTCGAAGTGAAACAGCATTACAGTCCGGAAAGGAGGTTCTTGAAGCAGCGTATCATCACGCAAGTCACAGGCTTTGCCCAATGCCCAAGGAAATCACGTAGGAGCATTGGAGCCTAAATTTTATCAACCGAGTAAAACCGAGTAAATGTGAAAAAAAATGCTAACATCCATACAGAACACTGGTAAATCCAAAATAAAAAAAGGAGACATAACATGTTTAATATTGATGCTTTAAAAGAAAATTTGCAGAAACAACTCGATGCAGATCAACGCCGAATTGCGACAACTCGGACAGATACGGGGTATCGGCGGGTCAAAGGGCCTGCTGGCTCTGGCAAAAGTTTAACCCTTGCAGCACGCGCGGCTGTGCTTGCCTTCTCTGGTAAGAAAGTCCTCGTCTGCTCATACAACATAACACTCCTTGGGCAACTCAGCACTTTCGTTGAAAAGTTTATACCTCCTGAAGTTGCTCAGCGTATCACCTTCATTAACTTCCACGCTTGGTGCAGGGATGTTTGTCGGCAAACCGGGAACCGGCGCCGTTACGACCAGTTATGGGACAGCAAGGATCAGGGGATTTATACTGAAGACGCAGTCTTTGGTTCTACTGAAGACGCAGTCTTTGGTTTCCTTATACCCCAACTTGTTTCGGATATCTATCAAACAGACAGCCAAAGTTTACCCTATTATGATGCCATTCTCGTTGATGAAGGGCAGGACTTCCATATCAATTGGTGGCAAACCCTGCGGCAGGCAATCGTTGAAGGCGGGGAAATGCTGCTTGTTGCGGATATGACTCAAAATGTCCACGGCACAGCGCAAGCGTGGACCGATAAAGCGATGTTGGATTGTGGGTTCAGTGGGGATTGGGGGAAATTAAAAAAGAGTTACCGCTTACCGAATAGTATCATTCCGATTTTGTACGATTTCTTGACACGATTTCCTTGCGATGGGGAGGACGACCTTCCGGAGGTATCTGGACAAACTAACCTGTTCGACAAATTCCGGTGGGTTCAGGTGTCTTGGGGACCATCAGTCGTGGATACGTGTATTGGAGAAATAGAACGTTTCTACAATACCCCTGATATTCCGACAGTCTATTTCCTTTCAGGAAGGAAAATTGGGATGCATGTCGTCAGTGGGTTAAAGCAAGGGGATTGGAAGTCCTTGATACACACGGTAAGGATTGGCGTGAGTCCCACAGCAAAAAGGTGAATTTTTATCCAGGGTGTGCCCCGATCTGTGCGACAACGGTGCATAGTTTTAAGGGCTGGGAAACGCCTCATTTGGTTGTGCATGTTGATAGCATTGCGCGTGACAAGGTCAGGCGTACCTTTTACACGGCACTCAGCCGTCTGAATAAACACCCTCAGGGGTCTGCGCTTACAGTCGTTTCGTCTTGCCCTGACCTTGAGGCGTTTGGTCGTGAACATTTTCCTGACTTCAGACATGTAATATAATCTAAATTGTTGAGAGAAAAAATCATGAACAAACCCTTGAAAGGCTTTATTACCTATTCACATGAAGATAAAACGCAGAAAAACGAATTACGGAAACGGCTTACCGTAATGGAACAGCAAAACGAGTTAGTAACTTGGGATGATTGCCAACTCATTCCAGGGGACAAAGCACGTCAAGAGGACATTCTTAAAAAGGTCGTTGATTCCGACATACTCCTCTATCTCGTTTCCGCTGCGAGTTTAGCCTCTAAAAACTGCAATAGGGAATTACTATAGTTTGGACAGTTTTTGTTTTTTTATGGACATAAAGCAGGAAAGCGGGTATCCTTTTAGGAAACACAAATTTGAAAGGATATTTCAAATGACCCCACTTTCCTACTTGGACAACATGTTATCAGATTTTTGACCTGTGTTCAAGTATAATAACTTTCACCACTTTCAGACTTTCGTAAAAGGTCTGATAAATACGCCCTACCGAGGCACAATGACACAAATCTATCTTGCGACAGCCCAAGCAGGTCGGTATTGGTCTCTGCCAAAGTTTCTCTCGCGTGGCATCTGGTGTGTGGATCAAGTCGCCACTACGCTAAGCCATCAAGTGCTATCCGCTTACCCCACGGGCGTCTATGTCTATGATGAGACGCATGCCCTAAGTAGCGGTTCAAAACAAGCGGGTTTGCATTTCCACAGGAACCCTGCGTATCAGCCACGTAACAAGAACCAGTCCAAGTTTCATCACGGACACGAGTTCGGTGCGATTGGCTGGCTGGCAGAAACGCCTGAAGGCACGCGCCTATTTCCATTAGCCACACGGATGATGGAACCGAAAAGCGAGGACGCGAATAGCCTCGCTGTGCTGAAGCATTTATGTAATCTTGTGCCACCGGGTCTTATCATTTTTGATAGAGGTTTCAATAGACGCAAAGTGTTCACGGAGATACTCTCACAAGGACATCATTTACTTTGTCGTGCGAAGTCAAACGCGGCGTTTTTTGATATACCGAAACGCCCTAAGCGTCTCAAGAGAGGCAGACCCCGTCGGTATGGTAGCCGTGTGTCTATTCCACACCTGAAGTATACAGACATCGTTGTTGAGGATCAGACACTTTCTGTCGCTGATAAAGTCGTGCGAACAAAGATGTGTCCTGTAGATGTCCGCATCGTTGTGATACGCAAACTCTTGAAAAAGTCTAAACCCTATCGGTATTTTTGTGTATTTACTTCAGATTTACGACTGCCCGTAGAAACAGTTATCCGACACTATAGAAACCGGTGGCAGATTGAAACTGCCTTTCGGGACGCTAAAGAGAACTTCGGATTTGACACCTATCAACTCCGAGACAGGAAAAGTTTGGATCGGTTCGCTCAACTCAGTTTCACCGCAGCAACGCTGACACAACTCGCTTTCAGTCCGTCGCCATTGCCTAAGACACCCGCAGACACAGACACAGACAAGGTTTCTCTTGATTTAGAAGACGTGCTATCCACGCTCAATATACACTGGTATAAACCGAAACATCTCACACGCGGCTTGATGACCGCTTACTTGCAGCGACGTTTACAACAAAACTATTTTTATACGGGTTACGATCCGAGGAAAAACGCACAGAAAAAACTAAAAATCCCCGAAGATACTACATGAACTAGTTCAACAGCGACTATTTTCACGATTATTGGAAAAATGATGGCTAAAAAACAGTGATTTCTAACAGAATTTAGACAAAAAAGGGGCGTTAGCAGCGGTTCTAACACCTGTTCAGAAGTGCTAACGGGGAAATGCTGCCAACTATTCATAATCTATAACAAGACCAAAAATGTCCAAACTATAGTAGGGAATTAGCTAAGGCTTTAAATCAAAATATAAGAGTGATTCCGATCATCCTTGAACATTGCGATTGGCAGCGTCATCAAATTAGTCGTTTTGAAGTGCTTCCTCACAAAGGTAGACCTCTGACCAAATGGGATGATAAGAGCGAAGGTTGGCAAAATGTGGTAGATGGTATCTGGAAAGCTATTGAGAAAATGAAGACTCAGGAAAACCTTTTGCAAGGATCTTCTGAAAGAGAACTTCGTGCTGAATTAAAGTTCCAATTTGGGAACTTTCTAATGATGCTCGGTCAATTAGAAATTGCAATTCGAGTGTATTCGGATGCTATCTCTTTGAATTCGCGTTATATCGATGCTTATCACAATCGCGGAATTGCTTACGGTAAAAAAGGAAAATACAATCTAAGTATTAAAGACTGTACTAAAGCAATTGAGTTGAATCCACATGAAGATTATAACACCGCAAGTGCCTATAGTAATCGTGGAGCTTCTTATACAGGTACAGGCAATTTTAACAAAGCCATTAAAGACTGTACTAAAGCGATTGAATTAAATCCACATGCAACAAGTGCCTATAGTAATCGTGGCAATGCTTATACAGATATCGGTGATGTCGATAAAGCTATAATCGACTATAATCAGGCTATAAAACTAAATCCTGATTTTGCCGACGCATATTGCAATCGTGGAAATGCTTACAGAATCAAATTCGATTTTCAACAAGCGATCTCTGACTGTAATAGGGCAATAGAACTTGATCCTTATCACGCTGCTGCCTATCATAATCGTGGTACCGCTTACGGAATGAAAGGGGAGGTTGATAGGTCGATTGAAGACTATAATACTGCAATAGCATTAGATCCAAGCTTAGCTCAAACTTATTATAATATTGGTGTTGCCTATTGCAACAAAAGGGATTTTTATCTAGCTATTGTAAACCTGAATAAAGCACTTGAACTGAAACCTAATTATGCGGAAGCCCACAACAAACGTGCGGTTGCTTATTGGGCAAAAGATGAAGTTGACAAGGCGATTAAAGACCACAATAAAGCGATAAGGTTAGATCCAAATTTAGCAGAAGCATATTATAATCGCGGGACAACTTACCTCAAAAAAAGTGAGTATGATCATGCCCTTAGAGATTATAGCAAAGCAATAAAACTCAAACCGGGTTATGTTGAGGCCTATTACAAGCGAGGGGTCGTGCATCTTAATAACGATCTTGAACTTGCAATCAAGGACTTTAACACAGTCCTTGATCTAAAATCCGATCATTCAAAAGCCTATAATAGGCGCGGTGTCGCCTATTGGGTAGGTAATAGGATTGACAAAGCAGTCCAAGATTTGAGCAAAGCAATTGAGTTGGATCCAGACAATATCGATTCTTATTTTTACCGAGCCCTTGTTTACGTCAATAATGGCGATTATCAAAAGGCTGTTTTAGATTTTAGCAAGGTGTTAAAACGTAGGTCAGATGATGCTAATCTTTACTTCAATAGAGGTGCAGCTTTGTTACACTTAAAAGAATGGAAAAAAGCCAGAACTGATTTAATTACTGCGAAGAACCTTGGTATAGATATCGTCAATACATTTCATAACGACTACGATAACATTGCAGACTTCGAACAAAAAACAAGTATTCAGTTGCCTCCAGATATCGCTTCAATATTAACCCCTGAAGATACCTGATACTTTATAGATTATTAGATCTACGACGTACATGATGAACTGAGACACGCAGATTAAGAAAGGAAACACAATGAAAATCAAACCCACTAAAGGCAGACCCATGCTCCATTGGGTAGGAAAACACCCAATTGACACAATAAGCAACTATCCAGCCCAATTGATAGATACCTATAACGTTGAGAACCCAGAGAAAGAAACGACCTACGACAAATTTAAGGAAGGACCTAACCTCCTTTTTCATGGGGATAACAAAGAGATTCTCTCCACACTGCTGGTGCAAGGTTTTCGCGGAAAGGTAGACTTGATCTATATAGACCCACCCTTTGCCAGCGGCGCAGACTATGTGAGAAAAGTGAAGTTAAACGGAGGGGGGTACCAAATATTTAGAAGCTGAAGGCCATTCTATTATTGAACAGGCACAATATACGGACATCTGGGCAAATGACAACTACCTCCAGTTTATGTATGAGCGACTCATCTTGATGCGCGAACTGCTGTCTAATGCTGGTTCTATTTATCTGCACTGCGATCCAACCATGAGTCATTATTTGAAGTTGATCATGGATGAGGTGTTAGGCAAGGATTCATTTCGGAACGAGATAGTTTGGACTTATAATCGTTTTTCCCGAAAATCAGGCAAGCAATTTGCACGCATGAACGACATCATCTTCTTTTACTCAAAATCGGATCAAAATATCTTCCATGTTCAACATACCGAAAGTAGAAATTCAAGAAGGTATGAGAAAGGCTGGCACACTGTTACTGATGGCGGTGTAACAAAATTGCTGGTCTATGATATGGAAAAAGTCGAACAGGCGGATATAGATTTGAGTCAATATGATAAAGTAGTTGAAACAGAAGCACGAGAATCTGCTATGGGGCAAGTCTGGAACGACATTTCGATTATTAATCCTCAGTCAAACGAACGTGTTGGTTTTCCGACCCAAAAACCTGAGATACTCGTAGAACGTATCATCAAAGCGTCAAGCAACGAAGATTCCATCGTCCTTGATTGCTTTGTAGGCAGCGGCACCACTGCTGCCGTTGCAGAGAAACTCGGCAGACGTTGGATCGCTGCAGATATTAACAGAGGCGCAATCCAAACGACAATAAAAAGACTGCAAAAACTACCAGATATGCAGCGCGGCATTGCACACTATCGCGTTAATAATTACGACGCAAGTACCGATTTGGAACGGAGGGATATTGTGATTAAGAAATATGGTGTGCAAACTGATAGGCAAGAGGCATTTTTTGATGGCACGTTGGACGGCACACTCGTCAAAATCATTGACCTTACAAAACCGCTTACGCCATTGGATATACAGACAATTAAAGACGAACTTGAGAATCGTCCGGACGAATCACGAAACATCACGGTATTTTGTTACGGGACCAATAGGAACATTCAGGCGGAACTCAAAGAGGAAAATAAGCGGCGCGCCGTGAACAAAATCTTTGTGCGTGACATCGGTAGCGAAGGAATTACGACTTTTGAGCCAGCATCCGCAGAGGTTAATTTCGAGAGGGAAGGAGACAGTGTCAAAATCACCATCGCAGAATACATCAGTCCGACCATTTTAGCGCGTCTGGATATTGACCGCACCATCTTTGACGAGCAGATTGACGACTTCCGCGCACAGATTGATTGTGTGCTAATAGATACTGACTATGCGACAGAGCATTTCAAGATAGTAGAGAGCGATGTTCCAGAGAAAAAGGAAGGTTATGTTAAGGGAGAATACACAGTCTCACTGCCGCGCCCTGAGGCCCGTGTCGCCGTGAAAATTATTGATATGCTTGGCGAGGAAACGATTGTCACGGAATAAAAATAAATCCGGGGAATACCTAAATGGCATTCATACCTCCGATGTAGTGCTAATCCGAGATGCTGACAACCGACAATCTGTGTTTATCCAAATCCTACGAAAAGCACCTTGAAGCACCAACCCCCTAATCCGCGAAAATCCGCGTAATCCGCGATTCTGACAAACAAAAATTCGCGTCCGAAATCGTGTAAGAGCAGGCGGGCACCATGTGCCAACGGAAGACATTACAAGACGTTTCTATCGAAGTCAACACAACTTTTGGCACATATACAAAAATCAGGTAGACCAATGGCATTTGTTCTATAATTCTGGAGAACATTTTCAGGAAGTTGCCTCTGGTAAAGACAACCAATTCACGATAACAAACGAAACCGTCTTTGAACTGTTTATGCGAAACATTAGCCCTGGAGGAATATAATGCGTCAGGATAAATTAAGCCTTGAAACCTATAAATGGGCACGGGAACTTTTAAGGATTGGCAATCGGGCAGCGAAAAGGGCACAAGAAGAAAACCGTAAAAAAGGAATTCCCAATGTGTACGATATTAACGGGCACCTCTACTATGAACTACCGAATGGTGAACTCACAAAAGAAGATCCGATGCAGAACGTAGACAGTCCTGATATAGATCGGATTGATTAAGCAAACCTATAACGTTGGAAACTCGAAAAAAGATCATTGCCCTGTACTTTCATTCTTTCCGCTGTCTCATCTGATAAACGAACATGTTTGTCATAAATCGGTATACATCTTGCGATCTGCGCGAGGCAAGCGGTGCGCGACTGTCTACCTCTGCAGTTTCCATCGAACATAAATAATCCAACGGACAGAATATAACACCTAATCTCGGCTTGCCAAACTTACCGGGAACAAATATACCTTTGAGGTATCTCCAATTTAAGTTTCCCCCTTCATATCCAGTCTCCCAAAAGAACGAGCCGCCAACAGGCGTTTTTTTAAGTTTGAAATAGCACTGAAATATATCGTGACGCATATTATCAAGGGTCGTCAAGGGGTGTTCGGGGAATATCTGTCGGAGTTCATTTTCAACGAGGTGAGCGAATGATTTTTCGTTACCACCATCCCCACAATAATCAAAAAAGAGCATGCCTTTGTGATCAAGGATATATTTACGCAACGCCGCGAGTTCGTCATCAGTGAAACGTGCTGCCTGTGCGTTTTGATTCTTGAGCTGTTGATAGGATACACCCATCGCTTGATCGTGTCCTGTCATAATCAATAACGGTGCATCCATGAGTGCTTTGTCTGTCAATTCAAGCGCGCCCCCATATAATCCATATCCGCACTGATAGTCGGTTGATTTGCTAACAACCATTTTATCAGTGAGGGAATCGCTGTCGGGTCTTGCCACCAATCTGATAGTTGATGTTTCAACCGTATCAATCTGATATGTCCGCGCACTATACCGCCCTCTTCGTCTATCGTGCTGCCGAGCTTGTCCCCGATTTCTTCTCTCTGTGATGGTATCAAGCTATCCGTTGTTAATGCGGGTTCGTCTGATACGCCATCGCCAAGTCCTGTGGAGGTACCGAGTCCTCCTTGTCCTTTACCGCGCCCTGCCGGTGCAACGCCTGTACCTGTTCCCTGCTTTGATAAACCTGCGCCTTCGGGCCCTACCCCACTGCCGAGCTGTGGATTGGGCGTGTCCACGGACGCTTCTGCTAACAGCGAGTCCGGTGCTGGTGCAAGTTGTGTGACCGTGGGTAAAGGCGGGGGTTCCAAACGTGGTGTGTCAGTGACGATGGGTAATGCACCACGCGCGGCGGGCAGCTGGTCCGGCTGCTTTACCGCCATCGCAGAGACAGCCCTGGCGTTGTCCGCCCTGGTGTTGGTGACTCTTTCTATCTTCGGCTTTTTCGGTTGTATTTGACGTTGCGGCGGAGGCAAAATGTCAACATGCACGCTGTCGGGAATCGATTCGAGGGTGGGCGGTCTAGCAAGATAGAACACCAACCCAATGCCTATCACATGAATAATCGCTGATATAACCAGCGATTGTTTTTTACGCCTTCGTCGTAAATACTGTTCTAAATATCTATTCCTATTCATACAGATCTCCTTGGATGAGATGTCTCTTTCTTTTGGAGGTGAAGTGACCTCTGAATATATTAACACAGGTTATCGACATTATGCAAGAAGTTTTAGAAAATATACAGAGCCATTCAATTGTCGCGGACTTAGCGTCCTCCGCAATGCTGAAAAAGATAATCCAGGGAATGCCTAAATCGCATTCATACCTTTGATTTAGCGTAATCCGAGATGCTGAAAACCGACAATCTGTGTTTATCAAAATCCTACGAAAGGCATTTTAAGCACCAACCCCCTAATCCGGGGAATGCCTAAATAGCGTTCATACCGTTGATTTGGCGTAAATCCGCGATTCAGAAAAAAGCACGCAAGAAGACACAGACTCTTAAAATCCGCGTAAATCCGCGTAATCCGGGGAATGCCTCAATGGCATTCATACCGTTGATTTGGCGTAATCCGCGATTCTAACAAAAATGTTGCGCAAAAGATGCAAACCTTGTATAATAGGGCGAACGCAAATTGAGCAGAAAAAACCATCATTTCTGATTCCCCTCGCTCACAAGAGAATAAAGAGGGGGACTCTTTGTGTGTAAATTCAATCGTAAATTCTACTATAAGTTGTTCGATAAAATCATGTCAATTAATTTATCAAGTCCTCTTGAAGTTGTCAAGGGTAATCATACATATCTGTATGTTCTTTCATGCGGTTCTCCTTTGGGGGTCTGGCTATCATGGACATTTTATCTTCTATTTTCACTGCTGTCATGTGCTATCATGTTCGGATGTCAATCAAAAGCAATTCAGATGCTGATTGAACCGCAAGAAGCCATAAATCTTGCACTTGAGAAAGGGGTTACCTGCTCCGCCCCTGAAATGATAGATGGCAACTCTAAAACACTTGGCTATGCAGATGGTAGATGGATCCATCTGAGATTACCTAAAAAGAAAGCAATACACCAAATAATCATCCGTGGTACGAATATAACAGATGCAATAATCTTTCAAAGATTAGAAGACACCGAACGATCACAAGCAGTTGCCCAAGTGCAAAATAGTCAAAGTTCAGTGATAGAAATACGCACAACTGTTGTGACAAATACATTACACATTTACGTCGGTGGCACATCATCGGATAAACGTAAAACCGCTGAATATTCTCCTCGATACGGTATTACCGTGCCCCAAAAGGAATTGGGTAAACCTTTTGCTCATGAAGTTGAAATATACGGATACATACCAAAGGAAAAAAATGAAACGATCGATGATTGAAGATATATATAGTTGGTCCGTATTTAGTGAAGTACGTCAAATAGATTTCAACGGACATCTCTGGGTTCGCGAGGAAGGAAATATTGCGATTGATCCCGTTGCAATGTGCGATGCTGACCGAGTACGATTAGAACAACTTGGCGGTGCAAAATGGATTGTTATTACAAATCGCGACCATGAACGTGAAGCAGCCACATTTCAGAAATGGACAGGGGCAGAAGTGATTGCACCGCAAGCGGATGCTAACGAGATGAACATCAAACCTGCACGAACGATTAGCGACGGGGAAACCATTGTACCCGGATTACGAGCTATACATCTCCAGTACGGAAAAAGCCCTGGAGAAATAGCACTCTATTTCAATGAGAAAGAGACTGTCCTTTTCGGTGATATAGTCGCAGGTGAACCGATGGGACGTTTGTCACTGCTTCCAGATGAAAAATTGGAGAACGCACCGGAAGCAGCGATGCAACTTCGTAAGGTCCTAGCGTTACAGTTCAATACAGTGCTCGTGGGAGATGGACACTCGCTTTTTCGAGAAGGCCGACAGGAATTGGTGGATTGCCTCCAAGCACGCGACGACATCTATATCAATCGCATCAACATTGATGAAATAGATTGGGCACACAGAAAACCAGTAGGCACCTACTGTTTCGACTATAAAGATATTGACCGACTGATCGGAGCCAAAAACATCGGCTATTGTGTTTACCGGCTAACCTCCGGCAACGCAACTTTCCCAATGCACCTGCACCATTTCGGTGAGGAGATGTGCTATGTTATGGAGGGCACCTGCACTCTCAAAACACCGCGAGGCGACATAACGGTGAGATCAGGAGACTTCATTGCATTCCCACCCGGGCCAGTTGGCACACATAAATTTGTCAATGAAGGTGATACACCTGCAACCTTACTTATACTCGGTACTACCACGCCACATGACGTAAGTGAATATCCAGATTCCAACAAAGTGCTACCCTATGTGCTACAAAAAATCTACCGAAAAACCCCAAGTCTTGAATACTTTGATGGTGAAGTATAATCGTTACGTATTTTCACCCTTGCCCCCTACGCATCCGTTGATTTGCTTTTGCACGCGCATCCACAAGTTCAGGATCAACAATAGTGTGTAATCTATCTTCTAATGTGCTACGGATCGCAGCATATTCAGGATTTAACGCTAAATCATCATTCTCCAAAGAGTCAACATCTACATTGAACAGTTGCGGATGACTCCCAACGTAATGACACAGCTTGTAATCCCCTTCTTTGAGCATAAAACCCGCGTTCAGCATGCCTCTGTCGTGATATTCAGAGAAAACTGCACGGGTCGTTTCGTCCGATTGATGTCGCGCAATTTCCAATAGACTCTCCCCCGGTAAATCTGAAGGACTTTCCAAACCTGCAATTTCTAATAACGTTGGCAAGATATCAACCAAAGAGACATTTTGTTCGACGCGTCCGCTCTCACCCGAAGGCAAACGCAACATCAAAGGCACTTTCACCGCAGATTCATAGAAACACTGCTTTTGCCAAATCCCATGACTCCCCGCCATTTCACCGTGATCGCTTGTATAAATAACCACCGTGTTTTCACATAATGGCGACGTATCAATTACTTCTAATATGCGTCCAATCTATGCATCGAGCGCTGAGATAAGTGCATAGTAACACGCCAAAGCACAACGGACAGTTTCCACCGGTGGCGGGACGTCATTTCGCCAAGACCAACGATGGTGTTGGATAACAGGATGCTGAGATGCCAACGGTTCATTCCAAGTGTCTGGTAGCTCCAACGTATCCGGATCGTACCAAGAGAGAAACTCATGAGGTGCGATCAGCGGAAAGTGCGGATGCATGAAACCACAATAAAGCAGGAAAGGTGCCTCATCTTGCAAAGCAACTTTCCCATGAAGATACTCTATTGCTAAGTCCGAAACCTTTTTGTCATACCTCGTATGTTCGTGATCTCCCGGACCGCATTCTGCAACATGCGAATTAGAACCGCGCCGCGCATCCGCAGTCCGGCGCGGTGGACTCCCTTTTGTGTTACACCACCGAGGCAGATCATCTAACAGCCGCTCAGAAAAACCGAGCAGCCGGTCTGTTCCGTTGAAATGTGTGCGTCCACATAAGACAGTTTTATAACCCGCCTCTGTCAAATAGTCTCCCCACGTCCTATGATTCCGATCAAGTATTGCACCTAAATCCCATGCTTCAATCTGATGTGCATACCGCCCCGTAAGCATAGATAGACGCGACGGTGTGCATATCGGATAGTTACAATATGCGTTATCATAAGTGTAGCACTGTTCTGCAAGACGATCAAAATTTGGGGTGCGGACAACTGAATGTCCACTATTTCCCATCACAGTGCCGGTGTGTTCATCAGAAAAAAGAAAGACAATATTCATTTTGTAGAATCAACTCGGATACTGTTTCATCACATCGTTGCTGCTCTTGACAAACACCAATACAAACATGTTCTCCTCAATTCGGTCCACACCTTTGCAAAACAGATGTTTCCCAATGATATACTTAACGTGAGCTCGGTGCATTTGATGCAAAGGATATTTTGTAGCATAACCTTTCCAGGTTGTGCATCGTGAACGCAATCTGTAAACATTACGCTACATGGAGCACAAAAAATCGCTTATATCGAGCTCACGCTACTATTTGCTGTTCTACACTATGGACTTATTGATTTCAAGTTAAACAATATACACCCCAGAGCCATTCAATTGTCACGGATTTAGCGTCCCCTGCAATGCTGACAAAGATAATCCGTGTAATCCACAATTCAGACAAAATCCACTCCTATTGTCTAATACTGAAGAGAAATTAATGGTTGAACTGTTGTGTTTAGATAGGTTTCCTCTGTTACAACTTCTGAAAAGAATGGAGCGTAAAACGCATCCGCGATATCTAAAAATACTGGAAGATTTATTCCCATGTAGCTCTCTTTCCTGTCACCACACGTAACAACAACCTCACGCAACTTATCGCGGCCTGCAATAGAGAGTGTCCGCAATGGACGCAACATCCGCATGTGATACTTGATGAGTGACGCAGACACCTGTATTAACCCTTGTAGAAAAAGACGATATGTCCCTTCTGCCTGATGCCACAAACCCTCCCATGCTTCGTGTGCCTCCCACCAATAGGAGAAATTGTAGAGATCAACGCCGTACAAATAGGCTTCGTTGCGTTGCCACATTTCAGGAGGAAGTGGATTATCCTCTTTCTCATCTTCCATACCGTAACTATGTCCACGTGGATCCCGAAGTGGATGCGGTGTAACACCTGGAAGGTGCCGGTACGGTGGAAACGACACTTGAGGACAATATCTATCCCAATTGATATTGAAAGGTTCAGGTTGCTTGTGAATATCCATATTCTATCAATGTCTTGTTATCTGCCGACCCCTATGTAATGGAAACCTGCAGCTCTCGCGTCATACGGTGAGAGAATATTGCGACCATCAATAAGAATCGGTGTTCTCATGTTTTTAGCAAGTTTACGTAGCTCCAACTTCTGGTACTGCTCCCATTCTGTGACAAGGAGAAGCGCGTCCGCATTATATGAAAGTTGATATACATCCGCAACGAAGTCAACGTTGATGTCACTTAAGGCTTGCTTTGCGTTTGATATTGCAATTGGGTCATGGGCACGGACGTTTGCACCTTCTGCAACGAGTTGACGTATTATATCAAGTGCCGGTGCTTCCCGAATGTCATCTGTATTTGGCTTAAATGCAAGTCCGAGAAGTCCGAGAGTTTTTCCACTAAACGTCTTTAGTACAGTCCGTAGTTTCTCCACAATGCGTTTTCGCTGTTCAAAATTGACTGTCCGTGCAGCTTCAGTGATCGGCATGTGGTACCCCGCTTGCGCCGCCACACGTAATAGAGCCGCCGTATCCTTCGGATAGCAGCTACCACCCCAGCCGAGTCCTGCACGGAGAAATCTTTGCCCAATACGTGCGTCAAGACCGATGCCACGCGCCACCTCCGTCACATCCGCACCAACATCCTCACACAACCCAGCAATTTCATTAATGAAACTAATTTTAAGAGCAAGGAACGTGTTGGCAGCGTATTTTATCATCTCAGCACTGTTCGGATCCGTTGTCATCATCGGTGGAAGATGATAAGAGGATGGGCGCGGTAACGAAGTGGGAGAATCAAACGTCTGTTCAAGTATCGGTTGGTAGAGTCTACGCAATGCATCTAACGCATTATCGTTGTTAGCACCCACAACTATCCTATCAGGGTAGAATGCCCCTTGAAGTGCTAACCCTTCCTGCAAAAACTCCGGATTAGAAGCGACAGATACATTCCCTTGAATCTTGCGTTCTGCAAACACATCTTCAACAACTGCAGCGACACGGCTGTTCGTACCAATTGGCACGGTGGATTTGATGACAAGTGTATAGTGTCTATTCGGAAGACAAACTTGCGCCACCTCTCTTGCAGCTTCCTCAACGTGCTGTGTATCTGCTCCACCATCTATTTTAGACGGCGTACCGACAGCGATCATGATCAGTTCCGCC
Organism: Candidatus Poribacteria bacterium; assembly: GCA_965200395.1. GTDB lineage: Bacteria > Poribacteria > WGA-4E > WGA-4E > WGA-3G > MSPOR6. The sequence goes on from CBDAUH010000002.1 coordinate 195,519, forward strand.
TCCGGAACAACTTCAGCAACCGCCGACGTGAAACGGATAGTATGACCAACTTCGTCAAGAAGAGATTGTATCCCAGGTTCATGAATAGGACTTTTGCCTTCTTGTAAAAGACTTAACTTCGTATCGTCTTTATCCACAGCAGAAACACTGTGATTTAGATATGCAAGTACTACTGCAGTCGTTAGCCCCACGTATCCTGTTCCGATGATTGTTATCTTCATATTTAACCGTAAATGTGCAAGATTATATGTCAATTATATCATATCTGTACACTTTTCGGACATATTATCTTTAGTTCCCAACAACTCGAGGTTAGAAACCCTCCAACAGTGTTTCAAGTGACAATTGAATACTTCTGACCCATACAAAAATCACTTGAAATCTGTGCTAAATTCTTGTATAATTTCATAGAATTAATACACACTTTATACATAAACACAGAACTTGGAGGTGTTCATCATGCCATTTTTTGGTTTGTTTGACCCAATATATTTCGTCTATATCGGTCCTGGACTTATACTCTCACTGTATGCGACATGGAAGACGAAATCAACATTTTCTAAATATTCAAAAGTCGGTTCACGGAATCGTATGACCGGCGCACAAGCAGCCGCACAGATGCTGCAAAGAAACGGAATTAGCGGTGTTAAAATAGAACAAACAAGCGGATGGCTGAGCGACCATTATGACCCCAGACATAAAGCACTCCGATTGTCCAACGATGTCTATTCAAGCCATTCGTTGTCTGCAATCGGGGTTGCATGCCACGAAGCAGGACACGCAATGCAAGACGCACACGGGTACGCAATGCTAAACCTACGTAGCACCCTTGTGCCTGCAACGAATATCAGTTCGTACCTATCATATTTTGTAATGATAGGTGGAATGCTTTTACAACAAAGATCGTTGTTGTTAGTGGGGATCTGCTTGTTCTCAGTCGGAGTCCTGTTTTCGTTGGTGACACTGCCTGTAGAATGGGATGCAAGTCGACGCGCAAGAGTCGCAATGGACGAAATCGGAATGCTTTCACCCGATGAAAGCCGCCACGCAAGTAAAGTACTAAACGCCGCATTTCTAACATATCTAGCCGCAGCGGTGACAAGTATACTGACACTGCTTTACTATCTGATGCGTTTTGGTCTATTGGGTGGAGATGAATAAAATTAAATATGTGTGGCGCGGGAGAAGACCACGCCACTTGTAGATTAATAATCAATCTCTGCTTTCTATATCAACCCCAGGCCATTGATCGTTACGCTCGGTAATATCAACGACAATTCCATCAGGGTCCTCAACTTTGAAAGCAATAGATGGCAACGCATCGGAATCCGAGTCGTAAGGTTTGGTACCGTCCAAACCTTCCCATGTGATTTCAAAGCCCAGACTTTCGCACCGTTCCGCCGCCTCACGCAGATCCGGAACACGAACACCGATGTGCAAATAGTCTAACATGCCACCGATATGTTTCGGACGATCAGGACCATTGTGCTGAAACACACGAAAATTGTGATAACCGTCAGTTAAATCGTAACATCCGTTATGCGTTGAAGCAACGGTCAAACCGAGTGCATCGCGCCAAAAGCGAATACTTTTTTCCAAATCTGTCGTGCGAACACCAATGTGTACAAGTGTTGTCGCCATGAAATATACTCCTTTGTGTGATGGCACAAAACGTGCCTCGTTACTTTATATCCATACCTCTGGTTCTCGTTCTTCAGCACGGTGCTCATAAAGTCGTTTGACATCATCCGGAAACTTATCAAACGTTTCCCCCGGTATTGTTGCAGTATTGACACCAAAGAGCTCAAGGTTCAACCACCATGGGGCATATCGAACAACTACCGCTGTGCGTCGACCGGCACTCGGATTTTCGGCATTGGAATGCCAAATGCGACTGTCCATGATCAGCACACTACCCGCACTGCCAACAGCTTGCATCTCACCCTCAATCGGGTTACGATCACCGATGCCATCCGCCTTACCGCGCGGATTCCGGAGATCAACATGTGATTTTGGAACGATCCATGTGCCACCGTTCTCCGTCGTAAAATCTGTGAGCATCCACAGCGTCGTGATACCGATAACAGCAGAGGGGAACGGTTGCGTAATGTGCCATTTCTGGTTCAAATCATACGGAAAATCGGAGTGATATGCACGCACCAAATTGTAATGGGGCGGACGTATCTTATACTCCGTTTGAGAAATACGTACCTGCGGCCCTAATAATTCACGCAGAACAGCAAGGAGACGCTCATTGGCAAGATGCTCGGCAAAACGTGGCATAAAACTTATGACATTCCGTGCCCATCCGCCGTTATCTTTACTAAATTGACCATAGTCCGCCTCTGAGGTTTCTACCTCCTGGCGGACAGAATCAACAACGTCACCGGGAATAATATCTTCTAAAACACACCATCCTTCTTCACGCAACTGCGTAACATAAGGATTGACAGTTTCCGATAGGTTTTCTGTAGACATTCTACTTCTCCTTTTGATATTGGAATTAGATGAATAATAGAGTATAATACCAATTCTATAAAAAGGGAATGTTATTTTTTCTAATAGTAATAAGACATATACAATCAGTTACGGTCCCTGTTATGGCGGATTGCGACCTTTATGAGCGGTGTAAGACGCATAATTTTACCGAGCGAACCAGCAATACCGATTTCTCGGGTCGTGATCGCCCCCATAACATTGAGCTCACCTGTCCAAAATTTGTGTGCAACATCGCCTGTCATAGACAGCTCTACATCAGGAGTAACATCACCGCAAACATCTTGAGAAATAGTGTATTCACCGTTTGCTGCAGTTAACGTCATCACACAGTCAGGCATCGTATAATGAAATCTAACACATAAAGTGAGCGTTTTGAGTGCCTCTTGTGCATCCGGTAACGCAGCAATTTCCTCAAAAAGTTCACTGATATAACTATAAAGTTGGTCTGATGTTTCAAATATAGCCATAGTTTGCCATATAGCATAACTTATAACACATTAAAGGTCAAACAAAATGAAGAAAAACCCATTTCAATTTTTTCGTGACGGTTTAGAGAAAAATGTTAGTCCCGATAATAGGCAAGGAATCGTGAAAGTATTTAGAGATTACTACGGCCCAGATAATCTCCGATACAAATTGCCTATTGGACATATAGATATAATCCAAACAGGTTCTCATATTTCAAACATATTTTTTAATGACAATTCCACATTTTTTGAACCCCCATTCACCCCACAAACCGAGCTGCTGAAACAGGTAAGTGATATATTAGATCGGTATCTTGCGGGTGAGACGGTTGATTTCAGAGAAATCCCAGTTGAAGTAGAAGATGGAACAGACTTTCAGAATTCAGTTTGGGAGGCTATCCATCAGATTCCGTACGGCGAGGTGCGGAGCTACAAATGGATAGCCGAGCAAATCGGCAGGCCGAAGGCTTCACGCGCTGTTGGAAATGCCACCGGCAGCAATCCAATTACAATTATAGTTCCTTGCCATCGTGTAATCACAAGCAACGGTCAATTAGGCGGTTACGGTGGTGGACCTGATCGTAAACAGCACTTGCTAAAACTTGAGGGATATCTAAATTGAGGTGTCAAGTGGAAAACAAAAAGTATAAGGGCAAATCCACGCAGGCAATTCACGCAGGAGAGACGTTGTCAACGCTCCCAACAAGCACTGATGATTATCAGAGCGAAAAAACCGGCATTCCGTTGCTACCACCAATTTATCAAAATAGCACATTCCAATTCCAATCAGCATCCGAATGTGCAGCCGCGTTCATTGATGAGGAGAGCGGTTATGTCTATACCCGATGGGGCAATCCGACACAGAAAGTATTAGAACAGAAAATCGCTGCACTTGAGGGAGCAGAAGCCGCCTTAGCTACCGCATCAGGAATGGGGGCAATTAGCACCGCACTACTCACCGCATTAGCAGAAGGCGGACATGTCGTTGCAATGGAAACCCTATATTCTGCTACGTTCCAGCTGCTCAACGAAGACCTAACGCAAATGGGTGTTAACACGACTTTTGTAGACGCTACAGACCCGAATAAGATTGAAAGCGCAATACGGCATGATACAAAGGTCATCTATCTTGAAAGTCCGACAAATCCACTGCTAAAGCTTGTTGACCTCGCTGCCTGTGCCGAAATCGCTAAGGCACACAATATTACCTCAATCATAGATAACACCTTCGCAACACCTTGCGGACAACAACCCATCGCACTCGGTATTGATATAGTGCTCCACAGTATGACGAAATATTTGAGTGGAAATGGGGCAGTAATTGCTGGTGCAATTGTCGGAGAGAAGACGTTTATTGACCGCGCACAAAAAGGAGCATTACGCAACTTCGGCGCGGCTATCAGCCCTTTCAACGCATGGTTAACCATACTCGGCATACCAACCTTGCCGCTACGGTTTGAAAGGCATTGTGAGAATGCCCTACGTATAGCAACATTTCTTGAGGAACATCCCGCAGTCGCCTGGGTTCGCTACCCAGGTTTGCCCAGCCACCCACAGCATGCCCTTGCAAAAAGTCAAATGAATGGCTTCGGCGGTATGATTACGATGGAACTCAAAGGCGGACGCGCAGCAGGTGAACAATTGGTGAATAGACTACAAATCTGTTCGCTGGCAGTGAGTTTAGGCGATGTACGTACCTTAGTCTGTCACCCTGCATCAACAACACATTCCCATGTGCCAATCGAAATTCGCCAACAAACCGGCATCACAGACGGACTGGTTAGGTTCTCAATAGGTTTAGAGGATGCTGAGGATATTATTGCGGACCTTGAACAAGCATTAGAGATAACGTAAGTTTTGTAGCATAACCTTTCCAGGTTCCGCATCTTTAGAACACAGCTTGTTCCATAACCCTTCTAAGTCACATTAATTTTCGTCTAAATCTCCCGCTTTGAGTTTATTAATAAAACTCTCCGTGATTCTACGTGAGGGATGCGCCACATTTTGATGCGGCTCCGGAAAATCTGTATACAGCTTTTCATAAGCCTCCGCCGCTTTTTCCATATCTCCCATAGTTTCATATATCTCACCAATTTGGTATTGTGCGGAAAGGCGATGGTCATACGTATGGTTTGGATCGTCTGCAAACATCTGAAAAACTTCAACCGCACGGTCAACATCATCGTTAGCATAGGCTAGTTGACCGATGTAGTATTTTGCATTAATCGTGTTTTCGTTGTCTGGGTAATTTTCTATAGCGAACTCAAGCCGTGAGATCGCTTCATCATACTCTTTCGTTTTCTCATAAGCCCAGGCGATATAAAAATGCGCATCTTTCCCCTCCTGTATATTAGGAAATAAGTCAATAACGTTTTGGTATCCAGCAATTGCTTGTTTATATTTTGCTGCCGCATCCTCATACTTTGTTTTTGCCACCTCGGTTTTGCCCTCTACCTCTTTCAGCTGCGCTTCTGTCTCAATCGTTTGCCCTTCAGCAAAATATGCTTGAGCCAGACGGAAATTTGCAATCGGCGCATGTTCCGTATCACCAGAATCTACAACATTTTTTAACTCAATTTGAGCATTCTCATAGTCCCTTTGCTCAAGGTAAACATTGCCCAGTGTATACATAATCCGGTATATAATCGGATGGCTGCGAAGCTCCATTCTGAGATTTACAAGTTGGTTCAGAGCGACACTAACATCTCCTCGTCCATAGTAGCACATCGCAGCGGATAATTGCGCCTCTTCCTGAAGAATACTACCCGGATAGGTTGCAATCAGCTGGTTGAAGAGAGCGAGTGCCCTGTCATAGTATGCCGTACGAGATTCAAGTGTGCCCGTTTTCTCTAATTCCTTTGCAATGCGATAGGTAGTTATCGCTATAGCATACATAGAATCATCTGCGTATTCACTATCAGGATAGTCACGTATTAATCGTCTAAACAGAGCAAACCCCTCCTCATCAGTGCGGGGTAAACGTGATGCTAACTGATAAATCGCATCATCTGCCCAACGGCAATCGGGATAGTTATCAAAAATCTCTCGATAAGCTGCCCGTACTTCGCGCAGACGATCTTTGTCAGGTTCATCAAAAGATATTGGTGGACTATCCAACTGTTGCGCTTTTATCCAGGCTTTATCGGCATTTTCATAATAATGTGCAAAATCATTAAAAGGACTCGTAATTCTGCCGATCCAAAAGCCAACAACGAGAGCAACAACAATACATATTTCAATGATTATGAACTTTTTCATCCATTTCTCCTTTTTTACGCTATACAAATACGGTGTAATAGCATGAATTTTAGCAAGACTCCGAAATCATGTCAAGAGTGTTTTTACGTCGTCTTTTCCCCGCGGTAAGTGCAATTTATGTGCCAAATCCAAAACGCTCAACATGCCGAATTAATCGCCTTACACTAATCCGCTGCACAGAAATGTGCACCCATTCTCTGCATTTGCACAATATAGGGCATACTTTAACCATAACAAGCAAAATTCGAGCTGTCCCAAACCTGAAATTTTACATGACAAACTTAATCAAGAAGTGTTATACTTGTTACTATAGAAATTGTAAATACTTACGTATCAATCTGCCTACCGATAGGATATACACGAAAATATGAATCCCTCATCACTTTTGCTTTATACGGGCACTGCGTTTATAACATTTGCTACAGCAAGCATGTCACCTACTGATACCATCGAAAAACCGACCGAACCGCCACCGACTATCCGTGAAAAATTTGATATGTCACCTTTTTATCAACAGTGGATTGATGTAGGTGGATTCCCTGTCGTCGCATCGGAGAAGGTGAATCCACATGCTATGCAAGAGGCAGCATGGCTCATACATAAAGTCATCGGACACCGTCCAGACCTACTAAAAGCATTAGCAGAAAATAACGTCCGATTCTCAATCATGGCTTACAATGAAATGACGACAAAAATACCTGAACACAGCGATCTAAAACCTGACTTTTATTGGGATCGCCGCGCTCGTGGATTGGGAGCAACATCCGCACGCCCATCAGTCAGCTGCGGCGAAGAAAACCTGCTCAACTATCCAGGAGACCCTTACGGAACTGAAAATATCCTCGTTCACGAGTTCGCTCACGCAATACACCAAATGGGACTCAGCACCGTCGACCCAGATTTCGATAAACGACTTAAAGCTTTATATGAAGCAGCAATGGAAAAAGGGTTGTGGAAAGGTACTTATGCCTCCACAAATAAAGAAGAATATTGGGCTGAAGGCACACAATCTTGGTTCAATACAAACCGCGAAAACGACGCACAGCATAACCATGTCAGCAAACGCAGAATATTGAAAGAATATGACCCCGACTTGGCGGAACTGCTCACCGATATCTATGGAGATACTGACTGGCGGTATACCGATGCAGTCAAACGGCTCAATCTACCACATTTGCAAGAATATGATCCTAAGGACGCACCAAAGTTTGAGTGGCCTGCTGACCTCGCCGAATGCTATGACCAACTCTTTGACGAGAACTGCGAAGACGGAGACAAATGGACAGATTTGAAACGTTACGAACCGAACCAAATTTCAACCTTGAAATCTCAAGACGGTGATAACACCGCAGTTCTTTTCGTGAACAAAACCGAAGCAGACATTACTTATTATTGGATAGATGCAGATGGCAACGAATCTTATCGCGGGCGCGCTGCCGCGAACGCCTACAGCATCCATCATACGCATGCCGGTCACATCTGGCTTGTTAAAAATCCTGATGGGCAAAACCTCGTCGTGTTTCAAGCTGAAGAAAAGACCGGCCGTGCATTTATTAACAAATGATATGCTATGCTTGTGTAACATATAGCAATATCTAATTATTTAACATAACAATTGATTACTAAATATTTTATAGGAGAAAATCTTATGAACAAAAAATTGTTTCGTATAATCGCACTAGTTCTAACAGTGCTATTGGTGACACCGCTGCTTGCAGACAACCATGAGAGCATCCTTGACAAAGTGAAAAAGAGGGACAAACTAGTCTGCGGCGTACACGGTGGGTTACCAGGATTCGGGTTCCTCGGTGAAGATGGCAAATGGAGCGGATTCGACGCTGACTTCGGCCGAGCAATCGCCGCCGCCGTACTCGGAGACCCAAGCAAAGTCGAATTTGTTCCACTAAATGCCGCAGAACGTTTCACCGCACTCCAAACAGGCGAAATAGATGTCCTCATCCGAAACACAACCTGGACGCTCAGCCGTGACGCTGAACTAAGCACTGACTTCGCTCCACCGACATTTTACGATGGACAAGGATTCATGTTATCTAAATCTCTGAACATTACATCAATCGAACAACTAGCAGGAGCAAGTATCGGAGTCACAGCCGGCAGCACAACCGAGCTAAACCTCGCCGATACCATGCGCTCATTAGGACTCGAATTTAACCCAGTCGTCTATGAGGATATTGATACGTTATACAGCAGTTATGATGCCGGACGTGTGGATGTCGTCACAAGTGACAAGTCACAACTTGTTGCGCGGCGTAAAGATCTCAAAAAACCAGATGATCACGTCATTCTGGAGGCAACCATTTCAAAAGAACCGCTGGGACCCCTCACTATCCACGGTGACAACAAATGGAATGATGCCGTAAGTTGGGTCGTCTACGCAACATTCTTCGCTGAAGAACACAACATTACGCAGAAAAATATCGAGTCCATGAAAACCGACAATCCAGAAATCAAACGATTCCTAGGTGACACCGGTGAAATGGGAAAAAAACTCGGACTTCCAAAAGATTGGGCAAAACAGATCATTATCGCCGTCGGTAACTATGGCGAAATCTTTGAACGTAATCTCACACCTATCGGCTTGCCTCGCGGCGTAAATAAACCGTGGACACAAGGCGGTTTGCTTTATGCCATGCCGTTCCGTTAGGTTATGTGTACACCTTGAAGAAATACAAGGCGAAACCCAATCTAAACTATAGTTGGGTTTCGTCCCCATTCTATAGCGATAGTGTAGCAAATACAACCTGCTTGCGGGGACACTACGCAATCCTCCAAAAAATCCATAGCGACAGTGTAGCAAAGCACAACGCATCTTTGCAATAACACTTTACAATTACAAGACTTACGCATTGTAGCATAACCTTTCTAGGTTGTGCCTCGTGTACGCAACCTGGAAAGGTTACGCTACAGGGAGCACAAACTTTTTCAGAGCGGTTTGTAACCCTGACTTCAACCGAAATTGCGTAAGTCCTATTATTTAAAAACTCTCCATGTTGTGTATCGGACAAAAATGTCTTATTCCGAACTCACGTTCAATACGGCATGACTTCATTCACAAAAATTGTCTACAATTTAAATTTAACTGAATCTGATACACTAAATCAACAATATACACTTTCCATATCATAGTTGAAAAAGCTGCCCCATTTTGTGCAGCTTTAAACTCAAATTGTACCATTTTGTGCATTATTCTACTGAGAATATAGCATTTAGAACATATTGTTATTGGCATATAAATTGCTTAACCCTTGCAAAGGTTAACACATCTCAACTATAGGAGCGGGCATTCCTCCCTAAGCCAAAGCCTGGGATCTCCTGCCCGAAGAGCGATGATAAAAAGAAACACCGCAATATTGATATTATTGTTCATCTCAACCATAGTAATACAGAATACATATTCGCAAAACTATACACGGTGGGACTTGCCCGAAGGAGCAAAACTACGTATCGGCAAGGGACACGTAGACGGATTGCGTTTCTCACCTGATAGTAAACGCTTGATTGTTGACAGTAGTGTCGGATTCTGGAGCTATGATACACATACAGGAGCAGAACTAGATTTCATTGCTGAGAATCGTCTTTACAATTTTAGGCTAGGACCAGAATTGGGGTTAAGCTCCGATACCCAAATATACGTGACCCTGGATTCAGAGGACACTATATCCGTGCGAAACTTCATAGATCGCAGTGTCATACTATCCTTAACCGTTAATGTAGAGGATATTAGATGTGTTGCTTTCAGCCCAGACGGAAACACGTTGGCAGCTGCAATCAAAGAAATTATCTATATGTGGGACATAACCACAGGTACACAAAGAATGCCTTTACGCGGACATTCAGATACGGTTTCTCGAATAACTTTCAGCCCAGATGGAACAATGCTTGCAAGTACCGGTTATGACGAAGGACCTATTTTGTGGCATGTTGCCACAGCAAAACCCATAAAAACCTTATCCGAGCAGGCTGGCAGTACTGGTTATCTTATCTTTAGTCCGGATAGTAAAACGCTCTATACTACAAGCTATGGAAGTAAAATCCAAGCATGGAATATTGCCGACGAACATGCAAATTACACCATCTATACAGACTCGCTCTCTTGTATTGCCCTAAGCCCAGATGGAAAAACAATTGCAAGTGGTGGATTCAAAGGTCTCCATCTATGGGATGCCGAAACCGGCACACATAAAGCAGAACTCGCCGGACATGTATGGGGGATTCGCACTATCGCATTCAGCCCAGATGGCACTAAAATTGCCAGCGGTAAGACCAATGAATTGTTTATATGGGAAACAACAAACGGGGCACGCATAATGTCAATTCCCGGCCACACAAAATATCTGTGGGAAATCGCGTTCAGTCCTGATAATCAGACACTTGTAACCGACACCGATGATAATATGAAATTCTGGGATACATCTATAGGTAAGCTCAAAACAACTTTTTATACAGGCAGATCGATAGGCGACAGTATGGATTTCAATCCAGATGGCACAACACTCGCCGCATCAATGGGCGCAGTTGTCAGTCTCTGGGATATGGAAACTAGCGCACCTATAACGCTATTACGCGGTTCCAGTGAAGGTAATAGAGACAAAGGCTATGCATATAATTCAATCGCATACAGCCCAGATGGCAGCCTACTCGCCGGGGCCAATGGAAACACAACAATTCAATTATGGCATCAGGGACGAACACGAAAAGGAGCACTTTTAGGACATACCGACAGTGTAAATTCCATAGACTTCAATTTCAACGGGCGCATCCTCGTAAGCGGCAGCACCGATAAAACAGTACGCTTGTGGGACATCATTGGAGGCAACCAGATCGCAACTTATACCGGACATACAGATGCAGTAAATAGCGTCGCATTCAGCCCAGATGCACTACATATTGCAAGTGGAAGCAAGGATAATACAGTCATTATATGGGACGCTCTCACAGGAACAGTAAAATATAGACTTATTGGGCATACCGACGAGGTCTTCAGTGTCGCATTTAGCAAAGACAACAACACAGTCGTGAGTAGCAGCGGATGGGAAGACCCAACAGTCCGGCTATGGGATGTTACAACTGGAAATGAGATCACTACCCTAACAGGGCACACAGATAATATCTACAAGGTCAAATTTAGCCCAGATGGTAAAACACTGGCAAGTGTAAGTGGAGACGGCACAGTACTGCTGTGGGATTATGCCTATCTTAGAGATGCCGAAAGCGAGACAGTCTATCGTGCTGAGGATGTTAATCATGACGGCGTTGTAGACCTCCAAGATCTCATATTCGCAGCGTCCCAATTCGGAAAATCAGAAGCCGAAAACACCGCCGATGTCAATGGAGACAACATTGTCAGCATCACTGACATATTATTAATCGCCGCAGCACTCGAAAACAGTAATGGGGCACCATCAACCTATTCACAATCTATAACATCTATATCAGCAACTGAAGTGACACAGTGGCTAAATCAGGCACAACAACTTAACCTCAATACACCTACTCTCCAAAGAGGCATCGCTATACTTAAACAACTCTTGGCTCACTTGTCCCTAAAAAAGACAGCTTTATTACCTAACTATCCAAACCCGTTCAATCCTGAAACCTGGATCCCCTATCAGTTGGAAGAAGCAGCCGAAGTAACTATCCGTATCTATTCCTCCGACCAACAGTTAGTCCGAACTTTAGTGTTAGGTAATCAACCTGCTGGAATCTATCAAAGCCAAAGCAGCGCAGCATATTGGGATGGAAAGAATGAATATGGTGAACCAGTTGCAAGTGGTATCTACTTCTACACACTTACTGCCGGTAAGTTTAACGCTACACGCCGAATGGTGATAAAAAAATAGGAAACCAAGCTGATGAAAAAGATACATTTTACTATTCTCATACTACTTCTGATTTCAACCTGCTTGTTACAGAGCGGTTTTGCACAAGATTACACTACATGGAAATTACCTAACCAAGCCAAAATGCGTTTAGGGAAAGGAATGATATCCGGTAACATAACCTTTTCACCTGATAGCTCACTACTTGCAGTCGCAAGCACAATCGGAATATGGATTTATGATGGATCTACTGGAAAAGAACTAAAATTACTCACAAATAATACAGGGTATACAGCAAGCATAGCATTTAGTCCTGATGGTAAAAAACTTGTAAGCAGCAATTATACTGATATCCTTTTATGGGATGTTCCCTCCGGTAACCTTATCTATAGTATACAAGCAGAACACGAAGAAAATATAACATGTGTCGCATACCACCCAAACGGTAAAACAATCGCGACAGGCGGTGAATGGAACGATGGAATAATTAAGTTTTGGGACGCTGCAACAGGCACACTTATGACAACCTTAGCTACAGATACTGTGGAAGCTGTTAGCACAATCGCCTTCAGTCCAGATGGAACCCTCCTCGCCAGCGGCAGCGAGTATGATAACATCATCACTATATGGGATGTTGCAACAGGAAAACTCATAAAAAACATATACGGACACAAGGACGATGTTAGAAATATCACATTCAATCGAGATGGCACCACACTCGCAAGTATTTCTGGTTGGTACTTCTTTGGAAACCCGAACGTGTACCTATGGGACATCGCAACGGGAAAATTGATAACTACACTCAGTGCACATTCAACAGCTGTCCAAAGTGTCGCCTTCAGCCCAGATGGCAAAACACTCGCAAGTGCAGGAAATGATACCACTGTCTGTATTTGGGACGCTATCAATGGCACATATCAGACCGCACTGTTAGCACATAGAAATATAGTAAGAAACGTTGCTTTCAGCCCAGATGGGCACACACTCGCAACAGGAAGCCTCGATGGAACAGTAATTTTGTGGGACGCAGAAAGACTTCAACAGAAAACCATAATCACTGAACATATCGCATGGGGAGATGGAATCGATTTTAGTCCAGATGGACAACAGATTGTAACCGGCACTTGGGATGCAACAATTCGACAGTGGAATACTTCCACCGGAAAAAATATACACACCCTCAGAGGACACAGATCGAAAATTTATGCTGTCGCTTTCAGTCCAGACGGCCAGACAATAGCCAGTAGTGGCGGATGGCATCATGATTTTGGATGGAGCTATCCAGAAGATACAATAAGATTGTGGAACGCTGACTATGGCACTCATAAGGACACTTTCCTTGGACATACCAGCAGTGTCTATAGTCTTACTTTCAGCTCTGATGGCAGTTTGCTTGTAAGTTGCAGCAGTGATGAAAAAATAATCCTGTGGGATACTGCAACAGGCAATCCGCTATTTACAATCAATACAAATAAGACTAATCAACGAGGCAATTATATTAATGCCACATTCAGTCCAGATGGACAGAAACTCGCAAGTCGTGATAAATCGAAAATACAACTGTGGGACATCGCAAGCAGACAGCTCATAACAACATTCTCAACTAATTTGCTAACGAACACAAATATCGTGTTTAGCCCAGACGGTAAAACACTCGCTACAGGAGGGAAAGGTAACGTAATACTATTATGGAATATTGACGCTCGTATGGAAAAAATATTCCACACTGGACATACTGGGACGTACATGAGAGTCGCATACAGTCCTGATGGGAGCACACTTGCAACTGTAGGATTAGGATATCAGGGTGACGGCACATTGCGCTTTTGGGAACCAGAAAACGGCATGCTCAAACGGATACTAAAAGATACACCAAACGGCATTGAGGACTTTACCTTCAGCCCAGACGGTAAAACACTCGCACTATTAGGCAGCGGAGGAGCAATATATTTGTGGAATACAACATTATCCAATCCACCCCTACATGAGGCAGATGTCAATCGCGATGGATTTGTTGATATACACGACTTAGTTATCGTCGCTGCTAACTTCGGAAAAGCAGGACCCAATGCTGCCGACGTAAATGATGATGGAATAGTCAATATAGCTGACCTTATCAAAGTCGCAGGAGCAATAGAAGATGCAGCCGCCGCCCCCTTAGCAACAAGTGGAAAACAGCAGCCCCTTCCAACAAAAACTGAAATACAAAAATGGCTCGCCCAAGCACAGCAGCTAAACATCACAGATATAACCTCACAAAAAGGCATCCGTTTCCTCGAACAACTGCTAACACTACTAACACCACAAAAGACCACACTTCTCCCGAACTATCCCAATCCCTTTAACCCAGAAACTTGGATACCGTACCAGTTATCTGAACCAGCAGATGTGTCAATCCAAATTTATTCTGCTGATGGGCAACTGATTCGTTCCTTCGATATACTATAGTTTGGACATTTTTGGTCTTGTTATAGATTATGAATAGTTGGCAGCACTTCCCCGTTAGCACTTCTGAACAGGTGTTAGAACCGCTGCTAACGCCCCTTTTTTGTCTAAATTCTGTTAGAAATCACTGTTTTTTAGCCATCATTTTTCCAATAATCGTGAAAATAGTTGCTGTTGAACTAGTTCATGTAGTATCTTCGGGATTTTCAGTTTTTTCTGTGCGTTTTTCCCCGGGTCGTAACTCGTATAAAAATAGTTTTGTTGTAAACGTCGCTGCAAGTAAGCGGTCATCAAGCCGCGTGTGAGATGTTTCGGTTTATACCAGTGTATATTGAGTGTGGATAGCACAGTTTCTAAATCAAGCGGTGCCTCGTCTGTGTCGGTTTCTTCGGATGTCTTCTCCATTGCCAACGGACTGAAAGCGAGTTGTGTCAGCGTTGCTGCGGTGAAACTGAGTTGAACGAACCGATCCAAACTTTTCCTGTCTCGGAGTTGATAGGTGTCAAATCCGAAGTTTTCTTTAGCGTCCCGAAAGGCAGTTTCAATCTGCCACCGGTTTCTATAGTGTCGGATAACTGTTTCTACGGGCAGTCGTAAATCTGAAGTAAATACACAAAAATACCGATAGGGTTTAGACTTTTTCAAGCGTTTGCGTATCACAACGATGCGGACATCTACAGGACACATCTTTGTTCGCACGACTTTATCAGCGACAGAAAGTGTCTGATCCTCAACAACGATGTCTGTATACTTCAGGTGTGGAATAGACACACGGCTACCATACCGACGGGGTCTGCCTCTCTTGAGACGCTTAGGGCGTTTCGGTATATCAAAAAACGCTGCGTTTGACTTCGCACGACAAAGTAAATGATGTCCTTGTGAGAGTATCTCCGTGAACACTTTGCGTCTATTGAAACCTCTATCAAAAATGATAAGACCCGGTGGCACAAGATTACATAAATGCTTCAGCACAGCGAGGCTATTCGCGTCCTCGCTTTTCGGTTCCATCATCCGTGTGGCTAATGGAAACAGGCGCGTGCCTTCGGGCGTTTCTGCCAGCCACCCAATCGCACCGAACTCGTGTCCGTGATGAAACTTGGATTGGTTCTTGTTACGTGCCTGATACGCAGGGTTCCTGCGGAAATGCAAACCCGCTTGTTTTGAACCGCTACTTAGGGCATGTGTTTCATCATAGACGTATACGCCCGTGGGGTAAGCGGATAGCACTTGATGGCTTAGCGTAGTGGCGACTTGATCCACACACCAGACACCACGTGAAAGAAACTTTGGCAGAGACCAATACCGACCTGCTTGGGCTGTCGCAAGATAGATTTGTGTCATTGTGCCTCGGTAGGGCGTATTTATCAGACCTTTCACGAAAGTTTGAAAGTGATTGAAGTTGTTGTGCTTGAATAACGATCTGAATTGTGATAACATGTTGTCCAGGTAGGAAAGTGGGGTCATTAGACATATCCTTTCAAAAAGGTTTATATTTTCTAAAAGGATACCCGCTTTCCTGCTTTATGTCTATAAAAAAAACAAAAAATGTCCAAACTATAGTCGATATAGGACACAAACCACCCGGACTTTATCAACAAAAGGAACATGCAGCGTATTGGGATGGTAAAAATGAAATTGGTGAATCCGTTGCAAGCGGGACATATTTCTATACATTAACAGCAGGAAAATACACAGCAACACGGAAAATGCTCATAAGAAAGTAAATTGTAACTTATCACACCTCCCATCAAGACCCATGCTTTCACTTAGGGATGCGAGTGAGTCTTGGGTTTTGCCATCTCAAAAAAGTTGACATTTCCCTAAAAGTATGGTATTATCTATGCAGCTTGCTGGATAGGAACACGACCTTTATCAATCATCGAGTCTCCGCGTATCGTTCCCTTTCATCATTTTTGTAAGTAAGGATAGCTACCTAATGGTAGAGTGACACTCAGACGTTGGGTTCTGCGGAAAACAGCGCAGTTGCTACGAAACCGAGGTTTCCCCAACGTTTACACTGTGGGTACTATCACATTATTGGAGGTTAGAATGTCTAAGCAGCGTTTCACTTATGAAGAAATGATCCACAAATTTCCCAATAAATGGTTGTTCATCGTTGATTGTGAAATCAATCCAAAAACTACAGAACTTATATCAGGTGTAGTTTTGGCAAACAAAGAACATCGTCGAGATATAGACAAAATATCAAGCCAATATACTGGCAAAGCTGCGATACGATATACTGGCGAAATCCCTAAAGGAAGATTATATCTACTATAGAAATCCAATTTGCGTTTGTTACACCATGATTTTCATAAGCAGGTTGATAAACACTTGTATACAACCGTGAACATGTTATTTCTTATTTTGAACATTAAACGCTATAGGTAAAACTTGTAGGGTTTAATGTTGTTTCATTACGTTTATCAATGCCATCTGCTCAGCAGCTATGAAAACCTTGTAAACCCAATATAACGTGAGTTCCATAAACATTTATGAATTTTGTATCTTATGAAATCCGCCTTAGAATAGCGAAGCAAAGACGCAATTACGTGAGTTCGGTGTCCTTAATACGAAGGATATTTGTAGCATAACCTTTCCAGGTTGTGGCTCTTTGTAGCATAACCTTTCCAGGTTGTGCATCCTACAAAAAATGCCTTATTTCCAAGCTCACGTTAATATAAAGTACATTAAACCCCCAATAGAGCGACATTATTATAGAAAGGAAAACATGATGGCAAATTATCAAGAACTAGCACAACTCGTTTGGAACGTAGCAGACGACGTGCTACGGAACTTGTTCAAACAACACGAATACGGCGACACCCATAGGTGTCAACTTAGGGATTTTCAGCCTTTTTCAGTTGCCTATAAGTTGTGTGCTTTCCTGCTCTATGTTGTCCCCAGTCGCTGTATTGTAAATCCTTTTTTATGTTGCTCAGTGTCTTCAATAACGCCGCTTTAGATTCGTGAAAACTCATTGTGAGTGTGCGTGCATGCCGCCCAATAAGTTTCGCTGTGCTGATGGGATCGTGCAGTATACACCGCCAGCCAGCTGCTACCATAATCCAATGTCTTATCAGTTGTGCGATGAGTTTCGCATACACCTCACATAAGATACGATCAGGTTTGGCACTGCGGAATGTATTCACCTTGCCAACGCTTTTGAAGGATTTGAATAGCAACTCAACTTGCCATCGGAGCCCAGCAATAATAATAACTTGTTCAACGGTAAGTTGTGCAACCTCCACATTTGTAATGTAAATATCCCAATCGGCAAGGCGTAACCGTTGTTTTGAGGGCGTTGTCTGTCTCCGTTTAGCATCACGCCTGATGTATCGGCGACGCTTGCTCGCTACTTGTTCGGAACATCGCCGTGCAACGAGGCGTGCTGGCAGACGATCCCTCGCTCCAACATAGCAACGCTGGTCTATAGTGTCCGAGTTTGTTGCCTTGAGGTGCTTATATAAGCAGAAGGGTTCTCCCTGTTCATCATACAGTTTACAGTTTACTTTCAATCTTGTTATCCAGAAGATGCCTGCTTGTGTCATTTTTCTAAATGCGTCAAACGAAAAATAGCCGAGGTCTGCTAAGTGTAAACTCCCCGCAGGAAGCGGTCCAAACGCCGCTGCTGCCTTGCTATCGGCAGTAATACCATCACTGAGTTGGAAGTGTTGGAAAGCACCCGTGAGGACATCAAAACAGAGGTGAAGTTTCATAGCAGACTTCTCACAATCGTTTTTAGCACGCCCCCCTTTCCATACAGGTCTCAGCTCATCCGGCAATGTGAGTGTGGTGCTGTCCTGCACATAGACGCCTGTGAACTGATTTAGCAAAGGCAGTGTCGGCGATTGTGCTGAAATAACTTGTGTTGTTGCGGCTATCTCAAGCACCGATTTCAAGGTTTCGGCTGCTTCAGGTGTCATCCGTTTTTCAATCGCTTGGCGGGTGACATGCACACCTAAAGCACGAGCTGTTTGTGCCAACTCCGTATAACTTGCATCAGGCGTTTCAAGCCACCCGAATACAAGGGTCTGCACGAAAGCACCTCCGGAGAACTTGCGGATCCTTCGGACGAACCCGCACCTTGAAGCTGATGCGTCAGCAATCGTTCGCAGTATAGCTTGCATTTTATCACAAACCTGTGTTAGAATAGACATTGGAACACCTCTTTTGTAGAAATGAGTAATATTGTTTTTCTACTATTATGTAAGAGGTGTCTCTATTTTGCAACAATATTTTATACTAAAATAACATAAAAATGTTCTTAAGTTGACACCTATGACACGAATACGGCGACACCACCCTACCATTCCTAGTACTACGCCGACTGGACTGTATCTTAGACGAAGATGGACGAAAAGAGAAAGCCATCAAAACCTATAATCAGTTTAAGGATCAAGTATCCGAGGAATCCCTACCACCGATCATTACGAATGCAATAAAAACCAACTTCTACAACACCTCTAAATACGACCTATCCCAATTGAAAGACGACCCAATCAACATACATCAAAACTTCAAAGACTACATCGGCGGGTTCAGTCAGAACGTATACGACATCATTGAAAACTTCAATCTCGATGGATTTATTGACCGTTTGGATAAGAACGGTCGACTGTTCAGATTCTGTGATAAATTCACCGAAGTTGACTTGCATCCCGACAAAGTAGACAACCGCACAATGGGACTGGTCTTTGAAGAACTCCTCCGCCAATTCTCGGAAATGTCCAACGAAACCAGCGGAGAACACTACACACCACGGGATGTCGTACAGCTACTAGTCTCCTTGCTATTTGCAGAACATCAGGAAGATTTACGCGGACAAGGAGTCATCCGAAGCATCTTCGACCCGTGCTGCGGAACAGGCGGCATGTTGACCATCGGAAAAAAATACTTCCACGAAAAAATTAATCCGAATGCAACTATCCGACTCTTAGGACAGGAACTGAACGCGCAAACCTATGCAATCTGCAAGTCAGATATGCTCATCACCGGAGAAGACCCCGATAATATTCGACACGGTTCCAGCCTCTCAAGAGACCAATTTCAAGGAGAACCATTCGATTATATGATAACAAATCCACCCTTCGGTGTCAGTTGGAAGTCTGATGAAGACGCTGTGAAAGCAGATGCACAGACCGCCAACGGTAGATTCTCAGCAGGGACACCTCGCACTTCTGATGGTTCGTTACTGTTCCTCCAACACATGCTCTCCAAGATGGAGAACAGAGGAAGTCGCATCGGAATCGTCTTCAACGGGTCACCCCTCTTTACAGGAGATGCTGGCAGCGGTGAGAGCGAAATCCGACGCTGGATCATCGAAAAGGACTGGCTAGAGTGTATCATCGCACTGCCCGAAAAGCTATTCTTCAACACCAGCATCGCCACCTACATCTGGATCCTAACAAACAAAAAATCGGAGGCACGCCAAGGCAAAATCCAACTGATAAACGCCGTCGACTTCCAGGACGATATGAAAAGAAACCTTGGAGACAAGAACACCCTCATTTCCGATAACCATATCCACCAAATAGCAGAACTCTATACCAACTTTCAAGAAACCGAACACTGCAAAATCTATCCAAACGACTTTTTCGGTTATACAAAAGTAACAGTTGAAAGACCGCTCATTGACGAGGAAACAGAGGAAATCATCACAGACAAACAAGGCAAGCCGAAACCCGACACCAAGCTACGAGACTATGAACGCGTCCCCCTCACACAGAACGTCGAGGATTACTACCAATACGAAGTAAAACCGCATGCGCCTGACAGTTAGTTAGACAGAAAGAAGGATAAGATAGGTTACGAAATCAACTTTAACCGATATTTCTATCAGTACGCACCGCTACGTTCATTACGGGAAATCGCGGATGAAATACTGGCACTAGAACGAAAAAGTGACGGCTTGCTGACTGAGGTGTTGGAACTATGATCACCGAGCTCAGAGCAAAGAACTTCAAATCATGGCAAGATACCGGGGCACTACAGCTTGCACCACTCACCGGACTTTTCGGCGCGAATAGCTCCGGCAAAACCAGTATCTTACAAGTCCTATTGATGCTCATACAGACTGCAGAATCACCAGACCGAAATCGTGTACTTCACTTCGGCGATGACAGATCTCTTGTTGACTTCGGCACTTTTCATGATATACTTCATACACATAAAACCGACCTAACACTCCAATTAGACGTATCATGGAAGCTATCTAAACCTTCGCTTTTTAGTAGAACTTCTCTTTTCTTCCCCATTAACAACAACCTTACGTTCCACACGGAAATCCGAGAGGAAAATGACCGAATTTTCGTCGAACGTTTCCATTACGCGACAGACAACAACAAATTTGGCATGAAACGCATCCACAAAAATAGGAAGAATAGCAGAAAAAATCAGTATGAACTCATCCATAAAAATTATCCGGCGGCACGAAATCCGGGACGAGCGTGGCATTTACCACCCCCAATGAAATGCTACGGCTTTCCTGATGAAGCGAGTGGATACTATCAAAACCTCGGTTTCCTTTCAGATTTCGTACTCGCCTTTGAAAATCTATTTTCTCGGATAACCTATCTCGGTCCACTGCGCGAGTATCCAAAACGCAGTTATCTCTGGTCCGGTGAACCACCACAAGATGTTGGTATAAGTGGAGAAGAAGCCATCCCTGCACTGCTAGCAGCGCGGGCAGAAGGGTTAACCTCGCCCCGACTCGTCAAGGTGAGACGTTCACATAGACCCATCGAGGAACGGATCTTGGAATGGCTACAAAAAATGGAATTGATTGACTCGTTTTCTCTCGAACCCATCGCTGAACACCGGAAGGATTATGAATTCCGTGTCAAAAAGAGCCCAAATAGTTCCGAAGTCCTAATTACCGATGTCGGTTTCGGCGTTTCACAACTTTTGCCTGTACTCGTACTCTGTTACTATGCCCCAGAAAATTCAACCATTATCCTCGAACAACCGGAAATCCACCTGCATCCGAAAGTACAATCAGATTTGGCAGATGTTCTCATTGACGTTGTGAAAAACCGGAACGTCCAGATTATCCTTGAGAGCCACAGTGCACTACTGCTGCACCGCTTGCAACGACGCATCGCCGAAGAACAGATTGCAGCAGACGACACGGCACTCTATTTCTGTCAAATCAATGACGGCACCTCCGAAATTGAACGTCTCGACATGGACGCATACGGTAACATCCTAAATTGGCCCCAAGATTTCTTTGGTGATAGTACAGGCGAACTAATTAAAAAAACCAGAGCTGAAATGCAGCGGCGGAAAGTGATGAAATAATGGTTGTGATTATAGACACAAATGCATGCGCACACCCAGAGAAACCACCTATCCTGCAAGCAGTAGATAGCCAATGGTTGGACTTCCGTGAGGCATTCCGTCGAAACGGGGTGACAGTGACGTTTATTTGTGAGAATGATATTCAACGACTGCACCGTAGCACTGAAACGGAGAAGTGAAGGTTCGCTAAACGAAGTATTAGCGTTATAAAACAGTCCTAGCTTTGTTGACAAAATTCTGTTTGACAAAAGTTCGAATTATACCGTATAATAACAAGAGTTTGAGGCTCATGTTAATACTGTGTGCTAATAGAGATGTCAAACCCCTGTGGTCTGAGAATTGAAGTTCATATCTTTTCTAATGTTCCTATGTCTTTTGAAATCCCTGATCCTATGGAGGATCCATTTGTAGATGACAATCAACAATTGTCACATGAAGAATTTAAAGCACTATTAGATGCGGTAGCGGTCATAAGCATGAAATTTACGAAGCCCGATACCCAACCGTTATCCGATTACGCAGTGAGCCGCGAAGGGATATACGAAAACCATCCAAAATTATGATTTATCTGATTGATACCAATTCCCAAGAACAAAAACCTAAAACACCCTTGTATAGACCAAGAAAAATCTAAATTAACGGACAAAGTAAAAGGAGACTAAAAATGGCATGGATAGGACCGATGAATGTCACCGCCGGTAACAAGACATACCAATTTGTTGTTTACGATTTAGACGGACCAGAATACAACGAGCCAGGAGTCTACATATTTTCAAAAGGCATCCCTAATGCACAAGGTGGAAACAATCACCAACTTTTATACATTGGTGAAACAGACGGTATTAAACGTAGAGCGGGTCCAGGTCATCATAAATGGGATGAAGCACTCAGCCATGGAATGAACTATATTTCTGTCTATGTACCTTACCCAGGCGAGTCACGCTCTAATATCGAGAAGCTTTTAGTTCAACATTTTAAACCGCCTCTCAACGACCAATTAATACAATAGAGAAGGCTCATTAGGAGAATTAGGAGAGCGTCTCCGCAGAGAATCAAAAAAGAATACAAAATGCCCTACCAAAAAAGCTCACTTACCCCCATTTTTATATGCGGTATGTGTAGGCGTGTGTGTGTATAGAAATAAGTTGGAAAGTCTGATGGGTTATGGTAGAATACCTCCATATAAAATAATGTCGGTGAAAAACCGGCAGGGAGGTATTCTTATGAAATATACCCTTAGTTGGGTACATCCCAAAAAGATTATAACAGGTTTTCGTAAAGTTTTCAACGGGGTTTGTATCAAAAAACCGACGCTCCGCAACTTTTATTTGATGCTACAGGCTGTGTGTGTAGCCCCAAGTTTTCGTATTCAATCGATTGCCTCACATCTACCTATCCGTGTGAAACACGACAAGTCTAAGCAAAAGCGTGTGTTGCGGTTTATTGACACCTATTTTCCGGTTGCAGCGGTGAAGGGTGCTTGGTTGTCACATATAGTTGTCAGTGTGTGTCGTTCTGTGGGGATGCAGCATCTGCTTGTGCTGATAGACGAGACAGATTTACCGGGCGGATGGAAGGCGATTGTTGCAGCCCTTCCGTTTCGCAATCGTGCGATCCCGCTCTATTGGGTTCTGTATAAAAATGAGATGCTCAAAGATGGCACCTATCAAGGACATAACGATTCAGTTCAGCAGTTCTGTTGTGATGTCCATAGTCGCGTTGCTGAAGTGTTAGGGGATAGTCGGGAGCCTGTGTTGGTCTTTGACAGAGGGTTCGCCCGAGCGAGAGCGATCCTCAAGTTTTTTGAGGGGCAAGGCATCTGCTACTTGATACGTGTGCCACGCAATGTTGGTGTGCGTATAGCAGGCAACAAGCAGTGCCTTGAAGAAGTGGCAAATGGTTTTTACCCACAAGTGCTTTATCACTACACGGAGCAGGTGCCTGTGGCACTCTATGTTGGGGGACAGCACACCAAGAAAGACCCGTTATATCTTATCTCCAATCGGCTTCAGGGGAACCCCCTGCGAACTTGCTACAAGCGGCGGACACAGATTGAACACGGGTTCAGAGACTTGAAAACGAACTTCGGTTTCAAAGCACTCGTTTTGAGAAAGAACGAACAGCCCCGGATGGAAGTTCTGTTTTTGCTGGCAGTCGTGGCTTATGGTTTGGCGTTCCTGTGTTATGAAAAAGCTGCGGACAGATGGGCAAAAACTTTACACCCTACGCGGAAAGTTTACTCCGTGATCAGTGTCATCAACCGTATGATCCGCGAGGTGTGGACGCAGGAGGCGTTGCTCTTGTTCACCGAGAGGACTTGTTTGAGAGATATAAACTTTCTCACCGCAGAAGAACTGACATGACAACATTGGAGACCTATGAACACAACTACACACGCATTCAAAAAAAAATGGGGGTAAGTGCGAGGGGCATCGGGTGCCTCCCTATTGTATTTGCCGCCTTATTCACCGGACTATAACCCAATTGAACATGATTTTGCGAACATCAAACGCTTACGAGAATATAATAAAGATAAAACACTTCAGGATATAATCAATATGTATAAATAATTCAAAACTCTACCATAAACCAGCTATTGTATCCGATCTATCTGTATTTGGATTATCAATGGTCATACAAGAATTGTCTAACTCACCCTCTCCGATTATTTCTATAATCACTTCAAAATTATACTCTGTTAGAAGTGTTCCAAAGGTGGTATACTTTACTACACTACTATCAATCGGTGGATCTAAATAAATACGAACTTTAAAAGGATCTTCATAATAAGATTTGCCTTTAAAAGCTTCTTCGTTTATCCAACGATCTTCTTCGTCTATCCAACAAACTTCTTCGCCTTTTTCGTTTGTCCGACAAGCATTTTCGTCTACTATCCAAAACTCATTCCTCCACTCATCGGCGCGTATCCTACCGTCAAAATAGATATATTTACCACCAGCATGACATATAAACGCTCCACTTACTCTCATCTTATATTTACCAGAACTCAACTTGTATTTTCCAAAATCAATTAATTTTCCAATCGGATAATATTTTTCGTCAATTAACTGTGCTCTTGGATCATATTTCCCACGATATTTTTCATCAATTAATTTTCCACTCGGATAATATTCCCCATCGATTGACTTTCCATCTATTGTTATTTCTGGTAATTCTATATCGGAGTATGGTATAGCTTCTAATTCTATACCTTTACTTTGTAAATCCAATTCAGGATTACCAACTACACTATCTGAATTATCTCGATTACAGGATACAACCATTAAAAACGATATGAAGATTAAAACACTATTTATAGTTCGAAAAACTATAGGTTTAATCCTTTGCATTTTATATTCCTCCATTAAAAGACAGATATTATATCTGTTTTATAGATATGAGGAATAGCTGCCATCCCTTGAACAAAAAAATATACCATATTTATTTGTGCGTCAATCGTCAATATTAATAGTGTTGACAATCGTTAAAAAACATGATATTCTTAAAATGACGAGGGATAGCAAACTATTCTTCGGTTTAACAAGGTCAGCAGTGTCAGTGTTTGCCTTGTCTAAGCAAAAAGTGACTCATTGTGATAAATCGCCAGATGACTCGCAATGAGTCATCCATACACTATTATTTTACTATAATGCATTTGGATTGTCAATACAATTTAGAAATGAGTAAAAAAGACACTATAGGTGAATATCTTACTCAAATGTAGTTATACCATTTCTAAGAGTTTATACTGCATTAGCAGCCTTTATGAAATGTGAGAACCCAGTGAGTTTAGCGATAGTAGCATCGGAATAACTTTGAAGTATCTCCGTCACTTTCGCTTGCATAGCCTCAAGCGTCTCATAGAACTCGGTAAACAACTTCGCTTTCAAGTCTTGCCAGAAACGCTCAATTGGGTTCAACTCCGGACTATACGGCGGTAAGAAAAGTAAAACAACATTAGCAGGAACCACTAACGATTTAGCATGATGAAAACGACCCTTATCAAGCACTAATAAGTTGAGGCTCTCCGCGTAGGCAACCGATACAGCATCAATGAAACACTGAAAACAATCTGAAGTCAAGTGGGAAAGTTCTAAGAAAAATCGCTCACCTGTCAAAGGTTCAACCGCACCATAGAGATAAACCGATGTATATTGGTAATCTATCTTCGCGACAGGTTTGACACCGCGTTGCGTGATACGCCGTTCTGTAGTAGGCAAAAGACCATATCGCGTCTCATCTTGACTGAAAACACGGACACTTTGAAAATCCGCACCTTTTTCAGCAACCGCATCAGCGACATGTTTGCTAAACTCGGAGCGGAATGTTTCAGTCGCTACTGCGTTTTTTTTTACATGGCTCTTACGAGGCACTTTGAGTTTGGCTCCCCATTTATCATGAACCATTGCGTAAACAGTTTTATAGTTCATTTTGATGCCAAAGGTGTCAGCGATATACTTTTGGATTTCCACATAACTCGTAAAACCCTCAGGTTTCCGAAGTTCTTCAAGTAAGAGGGTTTGCTGTTCTTCAGTGAGGATGGGTTCGCGTCCGGGGGCGTATCCGCGTTGCAGCATTTTCTCAAGTCCGCCGGTTTCATAAGCATGTAGCCAGGTGCCGACACTTGTGCGATCAACGCCGAGGAGGCGGGCGACTTGGACACGATTTTTCGCCTCGCCACTTTTCAAGAGATAGAGCATATTCAGGCGCAGGATTTCATGCTTCTTTCTCGCTTTTCGTAAGAGGTCTTTCAAGACTTTACACTTTCTGTAATCTCTGGCACTTTTTTGTTCATGGATGTTTCACTCCTTTAAAAGAATGGGGACCATAATAACACAGTTATGAAGAATAGTCAATTAGATTTGGTATTATACTATTATTTTGCAAAAATTAAACAAAAAATTGAATTAAATTGCAAAATTTTTTGAAAATACAAAATCCCAAAACTACTTATTGCGTATTCTATAGTAAAGCATATAGTTACTTGAACACTTCTGTAGTGCAAATTTTTCGTTTGCGTTCCACATAAGCACAAACTAAAAGTTCAATGCTCAAAGTGTAGTGAGAAACCGCCTCTACTGTGGTTATAAGAGTATAATTCGTGCATTAAGAAATCCATATCTCTTATGCCGGACTTACATTAATATGTTAGAGAATACAGAAAAAGTAACTCTGTTTAATATTTTACTCGGATATAGTTATACTACTCAAATATAGTTATACTATTATTTTGCAAAATTGAAGAAAAAATTATGCAATTTTTTTGAAAAATGCCAAATTCCAAAATATTTATTGTGAACAAAAAGGAATTAAACTATGCAAAATCAAACACCCGATTGGGTGAAGGTGGCAACATTAAGCGAAGTGCCTGAGGGGAAACCGAAGGCAATTAAGATGGGAGAAGGGCGTAGCATAGCCCTCTTTAACGTAGAGGGGAAGATATATGCTACAGATAACCAGTGTCCGCACATGGGGTACCCATTGACCCGCGGTACAATACGAAACGGTATTTTGACGTGTGATTGGCACCGCCGCAGTTTCGATTTAGAAGGTGGTGGTTGCTTTCACGTTGAATGTGATGATTTGAAGGTTTTTCCAGTGGATATTCGAGGCGAGGAGATTTGGATTGAACCTGGAGATATGACATATCGCCGTGCAGAAGAACATAAGCAGCTGCTTAGGGAAGGGCTCTTAAGTGAAGACCGATGGACAATGTCAAAAGCGATCGCACTGTTACTTAAAGGTGGTGTGCCTGAAGAAGAAGTAATGGGAGCAATTCTTGAACACGTTGCCCGACATATTCCGAGTGCTCATGGGTCAGAAGGCGGGGAGGATGTCTCAAGACTTATAAATGGGCTCAGGGTTGGCAGTCGATATGAAGACGAAGATAGACTCATCGCTGTTACTACCGCTGCATGTTCTGCTGCGGGTGAAGCGCGTCAACGGCTTGAAGTTGTTCCACTGCCGGAGCCTGTCAGTTGGGAAAAGATAGAGCGGTGGGTGCGTATCTTCTCCTATGAAGGACAAGCTGGACGTATTGAACGATGTTTGTTCACTGCATATCACAAAGGGGATGCAGACAAATTGCGTCCGTTACTGTTTGAATGTGCTGTGGAGCCCAATTTTATTGATAATCCACAAATTCCGCTCTATGTGAGTTGCCTTTCTGAAGTGGTTGATGAGTTTGGATGGAATCGCACTGCGGATCTGTTTTTCTATCTTGGTGCAGACCTTGTAGGACATCATCCTGCTGATCCAGAACGGTATCGTAGAGATGCAATTCATCTTATGAGAGAGATGTTGCCTACAATTGAGAATGCCACCTTAGAACGGACAAATAAATTCAATGAAGATGCATTTGTGGAAGCACTTACCAGTGTCAATCTCCAACGTTCCTTTGAAGAAGTTCAGGCTGTTTTAGTTGACGGTGTCAATTTAGATAGAATCATCACCGCACTTGTCCTGCTCGCTGCGGATAGGATGGCGAACACACCTGTTAATGTAGATGCAGGTTGGTGGAACTTAACAATGGAACTTAATCTTGCATCTGCTCTACGGAGTGCACAAAAGGTTGGTGGTAACCTTGTCGCTGCGAAAGGTATATTTCATGTTGCATGGCAAATTTTTGCTGACCGCTGGATCAATATTACCTCGCGTCCGCTCAGTGAACCGTTAAGTGATGAGAAACTTAATGTTGGGGATGAAGATGAAGGCATCAAGCACATTATTAACACAATTGAGTCGCTCAATGTACAAGATGTAGGACCACAAGTGCTTGGTTACCTCAATGCTGGTTATTCAGGTGAACGGTTGATTAAAGAGATTGGGCATTCTGTGCTATGGGATGATACGGGCAGTGAAGTGCTGCCAACTTTACGCACTGTGTTCGAAGAATGGAAGCATGCGGATGGACATCCTGCACAACCTCAGTTATTAGTTGGATTGGCACGATATGTAACAGATATCCGTTCCAATACGGATAATAAATCTGC
This sequence comes from Candidatus Poribacteria bacterium, assembly GCA_965200395.1. Taxonomy (GTDB): domain Bacteria; phylum Poribacteria; class WGA-4E; order WGA-4E; family WGA-3G; genus MSPOR6. The sequence continues at coordinate 224,319 of CBDAUH010000002.1, forward strand.
GGCTACCACAGCGATGAATTTTGCAGAAGGTAGGACAACGATTGAGGTATTTGCGGAGTGATTTCTGATGAGTCAAGGTTGGCATTTGCAGCGAACAGCATTTATTGATGCGGTGAATCAGGGTGATGCAGATCGGGTCAAATCTTTGTTTGCCAATAACAGTGAACTAAAAGCCTACATTGATGAACCTTGGTTTTCTTTTGATGCGCCAGCGATTGTGCATGCAGCTAGCAAAAGAGATCGTCCACTAATTGATGTGCTGCTAGATGCAGGTGCAGACATTGATGTCAAAAGTGCTTGGTGGGCAGGTGGCACATCTGCACTTCACCATGTAACCGGTTCTATGCTCAGCTATGACAGAGAATTAGCTGAACATTTAATTGAACGCGGGGCAACAATTGACGCACATGCTGCTGCTGGATTGGACATGCTGGATACGCTTGAAACGTTGATTCATGAAAATCCGGAAGTGGTTCACACTTTGGGAAGTGATGGCATGTCCCCACTGCATTTCTCGGCTACTCCCCGAATTGCAGAGCTGCTTCTCGAACACGGTGCTGATATTAATTTACGTGATCGGGATCACAATGGAACTGCGGCGCAATGGACAATACGTAGACGTCCAGAGGTATGCAAATATCTGATTGAAAAAGGGGCAGATGCCGATGTTATTCTCTATTGTGCAATAGGTGACGTTGAGCGAGCAAAAGCGGAATTTCAAAAGAATCCTGATCTTCTCAGACTTCGGATTAATGTGAAAGTGTCAGCAGGTTATATTATACCCTCGGATAACTTACCCAAGGCCAATAGTGAGCTGGAACATGAAGTTCCAGGAGGACACGTTTATGCATATCAGGTCGGACCGACCATGCCACTGCTTGAGATAGCACTTCAGTCTAAGCAGCCTGAAATAATTGATCTACTCATCGACTCAGGTTATGAGATCAACTTGCGAGATTGGTATATGCTGGTTGGACAGGGCCCTAAGCGTTTTGATGAGTTGTTGAAGAGTTTCATTGCCAAAGGGCAAAATATCAACGCGCTTCAAAAGCACAGACGTGGTATGTGGACACCGTTACATTGGGTTGCACAACGCGGTTTGACCGTTGGCGTTGCATGTTTATTGGAAAATGGTGCTAATCCAAATGTAACAGATGATAAAGGACAAACACCGTTGCACTTTATTGCACAGAAAGGGATTGGCAAAAACCAAGCTGCGTTGTTAATTGAGCACGGCGCAGATGTCAACGTTCGTGATGATGCTGGACAGACACCGCTGGATTATGCAAAGAAGGCGAATCGAAAATCGGTTGCAGATTTTCTTGACAAATTAGGGACAAAGCAGTAATAACTGGTACCAACTTATATTGGTGTGCCTAATAGATGTATAAGTTGGGTTGAACCGAGTGAACTGAAAAGATCAAATATTATTCTCGGTAAGAGCAAATGTCTCATACCGATATAGGAGCTAAACACGATGTTATCAGAAAATGGAAATTATGTGAAAGTCGCTGCTCGAAGTGATATTGCAGAGGGGAAACCGAGAGCAGTCAGAGTTGAAGGTCATAGTATTGCCCTCTTTGAGCATGAAGGAAATGTGTATGCTACAGATAACCAATGTCCGCACATGGGTTATCCACTCATAAGGGGGCATGTCAAAAGAGGTGTTCTGGCGTGTGACTGGCACGGCTGGAGTTACGATATGGAAGGCGGTGGCTGCTTTACCGGCGGGTGTGATGACCTCGCTACGTTCCCCGTTGAAGTCCGAAATGGTGATATCTATGTAGATGTTGAGAAAGGCGGGAAAAAACGGGATGATGCACATTATCTTTTGTTGAAAGAGGGGTTATTCTCTCACGATAGTTGGACACTTTCTAAAGCGATTGCCATTATGTTAGCGAAGGGCGTTTCGGAAGATGAGACGTTGGAAATAATGGTGAAGCATATGGTGCGGCATATTACAACAGCAGAAGGGGCACGAAGCGGCGGGGGCCGTATTGCAACCCTGATGCATGGTATTAAGGTTGCCCACATGTATGAAGCGGAAGATAGGCTGATTCCACTTATGATGGCAGCGACACATGCTGCCGGTGAACATAATGATCGTCCTGACCGTCAACCGCTGCCACCGCCTATTGACTGGGAAAAGCTCGAAAACTGGATTAGAGTTTTCACCGTTGATAAAGAGTGGGAAGGTATTGACAAATGTCTTATCACAGCAAGAAAATTAGGAGGGCATGAAGACAAATTCATTCCACTGTTCCTTGATTGCGCGTCCCAATGGTTTTTTCTCAGCCATTCCAGAAACCTAATTGATCTGTGTCATCTGGCTGAAGTACTTGAAAAATGGGGGTGGGAATTGACAGGTGAATTAGTGTGCAATCTCGGTGCAAAGATACTTGGACAAGGTCGCGGCAGACCCGGTGAACGTCTCCGTGAGGCACTTCAAAAACTGGAAGAAATTGATCCTATCTTTGATGAGCTTCCGCAGGAAAAATCACCAGATGCATTCGTTGACTTTGACGAAGATGCATTATCTGCTGATCTGGTCAGCGGGGATATAGACACTATTTTCGATGCTTTAACAAAAGTGCTTACAGCCGGGGCTTCCATTGACGCAATTGCTACAACCATGGTCATGACTTCTGCTGATAGGATGGCAAGAACACCGGTTAACATGAGTCCGGGGTGGTGGGATTTACAAGAAGAGATGGAATTAGCAGCGAATATCAGAAAGGTACTCCGTTTTGGTGGCACTAAAATTGCTGCGAAGGCACTCTACCACTGTGGATGGCGGTTCTACTCGAACCGATGGCTCAATATACGGCCTCAACCGATTTCAGAGGCAAGAACGGCTTCAACGACTAAAGTTCTTGATGAAGATATGGCACTGGATACAATTATTGATGGGATTGAATCTGTTCGTATCCAAGAGATCGGACGACGGACCCGTGAATATCTAAATTCGGGATGCTCCACAGAAAAATTGATGGCTGAAATAGGGCAATGCATCCTCAAGGATGATAACGGTGAGGATCTTCTCAGCACAATTCACATTGTAGATAGAGAGTGGCATTACTGTGAGAATCATCCGGCAAGAAATCAACTGATTGTCGGTTTGGCACGATGGGCAACGGATGTTCGTCGAAATGCAGGGAACGATTCGGCAGTTCAAACTGCACACCGCTTCGCTAAAGGTGAAACTGCTACGGAACTGTATGAGTGACATAATGATGAATTTGTGTGGATTGGTGGTATTATTGGTTTTACTGATATTTCTCAAAAGCACCTGGAAGTCAGTATCTATCAAGGGTCTTTCAATACGCAGTCATGAAAATGCTAAAAAATGCTAATGGATATGTCCCATTATGTGAAAAATATACTTTGTTTTTATTACAAAATAGAATAAAATCGCCCGTTAGGTCGGTTTTTCACAGGTATTTGGTATTGATATTATCAGGTTTATAGGAATTAGAAAACTTTCACTTGTGTAAAATATGTGTGCGTTTGCTTTCACGAAGTCAATGTTCATGCGGGTAAAAAGTTGCATTTGCACTTATTTTTTACATGAGCTGAACAATTGTGAAAAATGTCAGTTTTATAAGTGTTTGGATATTATCATGTTGGATTTGCAGCCGATTGAAGAGATAGAGTAATTTACGAAATGAAAAAAATCGTCCTACTTTTTCTTTTTACTTCATTATCCGTGTTAGTTCACGGTGCATCATTAGAATCCGCCTTTCAACTCGGTGAAAAGCAGCATCCACGAGTTGATAGATTACTCCCTGATGTAGCACGATATATGGCATTTAGCAATGACGGTACAAAGTTAATTGCGAAAGCGGTGGAAGGAAATTTGGTAGTTTGGGACATCCGATCTCGTCAAAAACAAGAAATACGGAACATTCAGGCAAAACGGTTATTCGTATATGTCCCCCAAACAGATCAACTCCTAATCCAAAATGAGAATGAAGTTATACTATTTACTCTTGAAAGCAGTGATGTAACACCTGTTACCAAAGGGCGGTATGAAAGTGGAAGTCTATCTGCAGATGGTATAATGGGTGTATTGTCAACTGGTGGGAAAGAAATCAAGTTATGGCAGCTTGATAAGGATAACTTTAGACAGGTGAAGACCTTTCAGACGATCTTACCTGTGAGGAACGGTCTTACGGTTTCTAGTGATGGTAAGTTTGTAGCAGCTGCGGAAGGCACTTACCGCGACGGCGAGGGACATACGGCAATTATTGAGATTTGGGAGACAAACGATTCCAGACAACCTATGCGTGTTATTAACACTGGAGAAATCCTTGGTGTATGGAATCTCATATTTTCTCATAACGGAGAGATGCTTGCGGTAGACACACAACGCAATGCAAAATCTGGTATTCGTGTATGGGATATCAAAACCGGGGCACAACTCCTCAATAAATCTGGATTTGATGCGTATTGGACACGTGCTCTTGCATTTGCCCCGAATGATATATCTAAATCTACAGAGTACCTCGCTTCTGGAGATGAAAAGGGTAATCTACGGATATGGAAAATTCCTGGAGGTGACTCAGTAATTTGGGAGAGCTATCCAATTGGTATCCAAACGTTAGCTTTCTCACCTGATGCGGAGTATTTGGCAGTCGCGCTGTGGGATACTACAATTCAAATATTAAGGTGGAAAATTGATGCACAATAAAGGGTCTTACACCGATGAAAAAGGGCGTACACGATGGCACATTAATGATGAAATAGCATTGAGATTCATGGAACTCCATGCCTTCTTGATTATAGCAGATTATCCAGAAGACCATGCCTCGCGATATCCTCGTTTAGCGCATGCCATCTCACGTTTTCCAGAATCAGTTGCAGACCTTGTTGAACAGGACCGGTTGATTGAGGAAATCGGCGGAGTCGGGGATATTGTCGCAGCTATTATTGCTGAATATCTTGAAACTGGAACGTGTTCAAAAATAAATGAGTATGCTGGTGATATTCCTCAGTCAATAACGGAACTTGTACCTGTTCCTGGTTTGGGGGCTAAAACAATTAAACGTCTATATGAGGATATTGAGATTGATAGTCTCTCATCCCTCCGCACCGCGATTGACGAAGGCAAACTCAAAGGTTTTAAAGGTATTGGAAAGAAAACGTTGGAAAAAATTGAAGAATATCTTGATGAAAATTTGTAACAGGTGTAATTATGGCAAGTTCGCGAGATACGGGTGAAATGGTTGATGGCAAAAAGCACGGGTATTGGACTGATATTTCTCAAAAGCACTCAGAACCTACTAAACATCAATGTGAAGCAGGTCTAAGCCCCTGAAAATGCGTTTATGTTGAAGATTTGACTTGACCCTAAACGCATGAAATGCCATCCTAAGAAGAATCAAACAACGTTATTTTTCTCAGGAGGACATTTCATGCATCATCAGATTATCAAATCTGCTGAGTTTTTTCAAGAACTTCTTTATTCAAGGTTTCAAGGTATACAATCAAAAATCATAGACACTTTACTTCTGTTGTCCGTTTGCCATCTTTTCGGTCTTTACAATCCGAACCAGGTCGCAGATGCGTTGTCAGTTCAAAAAGCGTGTCTGTATCGGCAACTTCATTCAATAAGTCTTTATCATTGGAAGCACTTGAATATGCGTCTTGGATGTGCTTCAGCACTTGAGTTGATCAAAGACACTGAAACGAAGAGTGCTGCAACACAATCCCGGCGACGCATTACCATCAGTGTAGATGATACCAATGTGGATCGGTATGGCAAAACGATTGCTTATAGTTCAAACTGGTGGTCTAAGAAGGATAATAGGAGCGTCTGGGCTCAAAATGTGTTAGCGATCACGATCAAGATTGGCGATGTGGTTATTCCCCTCAATACACAGATTGTGAGTAAACAGGGGCGTGGCAACACAGATAAACCGAGCCTTTTTCTTAGTATGATCCAAGCAGTCTTGGATTGCTTTGATGCTGCAGGCATTGATATAAGGAAGTATCCGATTACTTTCGACTCGTGGTATGGTAGCAAGCATCTGGTTGACATCTTATTAGATTTAGGGTTTGTGTCTATACAAGTGCATGGTAAAAGCAACTATGTGATGACGATAGAGGGTAAAACTGCTAAACTTTCAGTTCACAAAAAGCGGATCCAACTGCGGTCGGAGCAATGGGGATGCGATAAACCTGTCTGTCGTGTGCGAGCAGTAAGCCCAACATTTGGTGAGTGCATTGTGCTGTTTTTTATGGATATGGGCAAGATACGAACGCTTTTAGTTTTTGGTAAACCGCTCCGCACTTGTGAGGCTCTCAGAATATGGTCTCAACATCACGGCATTGAACACTTTTGGCGTCAATCTAAATCGTGTTTGCATCTATCTGGTATGAGTTTACGTAGCACGGTAGGTGCGTATGCGGGTCTCGGTATCAAAGTGATGGGTTATCTGATGTTGTTGCGTGTAAGTATCTCAGAGTGTCGCACATTTCATCAAATACAACTTGAACTCACTGGACAAAGGCAGATGCTACTTGACATCATAGAGCATTTTCATGAACAAAACCCAAAAGAACCTTGAAAACCATTGAGTTGGGAAAACTTTTGAAAAATATCAGTTGGATTACTTATTATGCCAATGGTGGAAAACGCAGCGAAGGCAATTATACTCACGGCAAAAAAGACGGTCTTTGGATTAATTATCACAGAAATGGAAATAGGTCTGGTGAAGCATCTTTCCGAGATGGGAAATATGAGGGTACTTGTATAACGTATCATGAAAACGGCAACCTAAGATCCAAAGGTACGTATCCCAAACATGAGGGAAAATCTTATGATGGTAAAAAGGAAGGTCCATTTTATGGTTACGAAGAAGATGGTCAAACGGTATGGTTAATTGTAACCTACAAAAGGGGTGGATCCCGTGCAAAACCAGATGAATATCCTCTGGGAACATGTCACGTTTGTGGTGAAGGGAAACGTCTCGATTGGGCAGATAATTGTCCAAAATGTGGAGCAGAATTAGACCTAATATAGGATTCTACGATGGAGAATATGCCTACTCATGACCAACGTTGAAATCGCGCAAAAATTGATGGAATTATATACGGTTCTGATTGTCGCAGACTATCCAGAGGACCATGCGGCACGTTACCCTTGTCTAGCGTACACTATTTCTCGAATGGAGGAATCAGTGGCGGATTTGGTTGCGGAAGGGCGGCTGCAAGACGAGATTCCTGGTGTCGGAGATATAGTATCAAACATCATCACTGAATATATTGAAACTGGAACATGTTCAAAATTACAGGAATACGCAAGTGAAATACCATATACAATTACGGAACTTATTCCTATTCCCGGACTCGGTCCAAAAACAATTAAACTTCTGTATCAGGAGGTAGGCGTGGAGAGCCTACAATCACTCCGAGTAGCACTTGAGGAGGGAAGGTTAACAGGTATCAAAGGCATTGGTAAGAAAACGATACAGAAATTTGAGGAATACCTTAAAGAAAATTTATAGGCAAAGGTGTAATTATGGCAAGTTCACGAGATACGGGTGAGATAGTTGATGGCAAAAAGCATGGGTATTGGATTACCTATTATGCCAATGGTGGAAAACGAAGCGAAGGCAATTTTATTCACGGTAAAAAGGATGGAAAATGGATTCTATACCACAAAAATGGGAATATATCTAGCATAGCGTATTTCCGTGAAGATAAGTACGAGGGCGAGTATATCTGTTATTATGAAAACGGAAATCGCAAGTGGGGTGGTCCCTACAAGATACATGATGGCACTTCTTCTGATGGGAGAAAAGAAGGCGTTTGGCACTGTTGGGAAGAAGATGGCGAAACTGTCTGGCGTATCATCACATATAAGAAAGGTGGTGCCCGTGCTAAACCTGACGAACACCCATTCGGTGAATGTCCCGGGTGCGGAGAAGGTATACGTTCTACTTGGAAAGATAATTGCCCAAGGTGCGGTGAAAAACTTGATTAACACATACATATTGTGAAATACAAACTAATTCTAAAAAATTGCTTATATGGTGAGGTATCCACACCTCGCCATTTTTCATTTAAACGAAAAACCGTTCGTTGTTGAGTAACCTTGAGTAAATAAGGAATTTCATATAGATTTGACAAATATAACACAAAACCTGTATAATATAAATATATTCAAGTGTTAATATGAAGTTTGATATTTATCTGTTTAGGTTGTAATTACATATTCTTTTCGGTAACAGACCGGAAAACAGGAGGGAAGTTAGATATGGCTGATTATGCTAATCCTGATGTATTGGTAAGTACAGAGTGGGTTGCAGAACATGGTGGTGATGCCGGTATTCGTCTGCTTGAAGTTGATGTAGATACCTCTGCTTATGGCGAAGGGCACATCACGGGGGCGGTCGGTTTGAATTGGCAAACGCAGCTATGCGACCAAGTTCGACGCGATATTCTTACAAAAGACCAGTTTGAAACACTCTGCAATGATTGCGGTATTGCTAACGATACGACAGTGATATTCTATGGTGATAACAACAATTGGTTCGCAACCTATGCGCTTTGGCAATTTCGCTACTATGGCCACGATGAAAGCCTGTTGAAGGTGATGAACGGTGGTCGTCAAAAATGGATTGATGAAGGCAGAGACCTTGTAAAAGACGTTCCAGCCTATCCGAGCACTGGGTATCAGGCGAAATTTCCAGATGATAACGTCCGTGCAAATAAGGACAACATTCTACCGACACTTGAGCAAGGTGTCATAAATCTTGTTGACGTGCGTTCGCCTGCTGAATTTACAGGTGAAGTAATTGCACCCCCGGGCATGAGTGAAACCGCCCAACGGGGTGGACATATTCCAGGTGCAGCGAATATCCCCTGGGCAACTGCTGTTGCAGAGGATGGAACGTTTAAGTCTCACGACGAACTCCAATCGATTTACGGTGGTGAAGGCGTTGACGATAGCAAAGAAACGATCGCTTATTGTCGTATTGGTGAACGCTCATCGCATACATGGTTTGTGTTGAAATATCTATTGGGATATGAGAAGGTTCGGAACTATGATGGCAGCTGGACAGAATGGGGTAATCTTGTCGGAGCTCCTATTGCTCGTGATTAATGTAATATGGGACGACTTACATATCGTCCCAATTCTTTATGGATGTGAAAGATTGGACTATGAGATTTGTTTCTGCTCACGCGATCGCATGTATGACACGGCAAGATGTGGCACGACTGTTAAAACGTTTTCAAGAAGAAGCAAACGATGATGTTAAAAACATCCGTGTATTATGTGATACTTTATCAGGGAGAATGGTCTGTGAGTGGGAGGCATCTGACAAGCTGACATTAATTGAATGGTTGAAGAAGTGTAACGTGCAATTGCGCGGTACGGGTGAATGGGTCATGTCCGTTCAATACGAATCTGTCGACGATGAACTTAAAGTAGTTACACACAGGAATTAAGTGTCTATAGATAAAACACTTTATTTCATAACCGATGTTTTATTTAACACGGCAAACTGCCTTTGAGGCATCACATTACAATCGTATTCCCGAATTGAGTGATGCTGAGAACGTTGAACTGTTCGGGCCTGCAGCGAATCCGAATAGTCACGGTCATAACTACGTCCTTGAGGTAATGGTAAAAGGTGATGTGAGTGTAGATGATGGTATGGTCATTAATTTGACAACATTAGACGCGCTGTTGAAAACAGAAGTGCATGCGAATTATGACCACAAACATCTAAATAGACAACATCCTGTCTTTTCTAATAACCCGCACCTTCAACCTACATGTGAAAACATTACGATTGAGATATGGCAACGGCTTGAGTCATCCCTGCCTGATGACCTACTCCATCGGGTTCGACTCTATGAAAATTCAAAACGTTTTACTGACTACTACGGAGAAGGTTTGATGGTTTATCTCACGAAAGTTTACGAGTTTAGTGCTGCACACCGTTTACATAGCCATTCGCTCAGTGATGATGAGAACCGAGACATCTTTGGAAAGTGCAACAATCCTGCTGGACATGGGCATAACTATGTGCTTGAAGTCACTGTAAAAGGTGATGTAGATGCTAAGACCGGTTTGGTTGCTGGATTGAATCTGCTTGACGATGTTGTTGAAAAGCAGGTTTATACGCGTTTTGATTACAAACATCTTAATCTTGACACGCCAGAATTCGAAACCCTTAATCCGACTTCAGAAAACTTTGTGAAAGTACTTTGGGATGTATTGGAACCGAATTTGCAACCGGTAGTTTTATACCGTCTCCGCTTGCGAGAAACCCCCAAAAATCATTTTGATTACTATGGAGAATCTTCTTAATTTATGGACACTAAGCAGGTTAGTGGAATAGATCGCAACCCTGAAAAGTTAGAAACGCTTTATTCACAGATTATTGATAATATAGGGGAAGATAAAAACCGTCAAGGATTGATAAAAACACCACTCCGTGCTGCGAAGGCGATGGAGTTTTTGACAAGTGGCTACGAAAACGACCTCAATACGATATTGAACAAGGCTATTTTTGACGAAGATAATGACGACATGGTTATCGTCAAGGATATTGAATTTTATAGTTTATGTGAACACCACATTCTACCGTTTTGGGGTAAGTGTCATGTAGGGTATCTGCCACGAAAACGGATAATTGGTCTCAGTAAGATACCGAGAATTGTGGATATGTTTGCTCGACGTTTACAGGTTCAGGAAAGGTTAACACGGGAGATTGCAGAAGCATTAGAAAAAGCTTTGAACCCCACAGGTATCGGTGTTGTTATGGAAGCACAACACATGTGCATGATGGCACGTGGGGTTGAAAAGCAAACCTCAAAGATGACAACAAACGCTATGCTGGGTACGTTCCGTGAAGACAGTTCAACACGCGCAGAATTTCTTAGGTGTATCTAAGTCTGTAATAGGTGGTAAAAATACCGCTTTTAGCATTCACATGTTTCCTTATGCAACATACTACTAACAATATAAAGACAAATAACCTTGAAGGAAAAGTTGCGATTGTCACAGGTGCATCGAAAGGCATTGGCAAGGCAATTACGACCTCCCTCGCAGATGCAGGGGTTAAGGTTGTACTTGCTGCACGAACACAAAACACAGTAGAACAAGTCGCCGCTGACTTAAGAAAGTCAGGGGCAGAGGTTACTGCTGTTCCGACTGATGTCACGGATGTTAACGCTGTGCAAAACCTAATTCAATGCACACTGGATACCTATCAGAAGCTGGATATATTGATTAACAATGCGGGGAACGGCATTTTTGGTCCTGTTGTGGATTTTGATCCGAACGATTGGGATAGTGTTATCAATTCGAACTTAAAAGGGGTTTACTTGTGTGCAAAGTACGCGCTTCCGCATCTGTTGGTAGGAGGTGGTGGGCAGATTATTAATGTGCTTTCTATTGCGGCGAAGGTTGCTTTTCCTGCATCAAGTGCATATTGCGCGGCAAAGGCAGGTGCGCTTGCATTGACGAAGGTATTAGCTGCAGAAGTACGAGACCAAAACATACGGGTGACAGCCGTTTTACCAGGTTCCGTTGAAACACCGTTTTGGGAGGATATACCACAACATCCTGACTTTGATAAAATGCTGAAACCTGAACACGTAGCTCACACGGTTCTTTCTGTTTGTCAACAACCCGATACGATGGTTACAGAAGAGATTGTAGTAATGCCACCACTTGGTATATTGTAAGTATTTTTCATGATACTAATGCATTAGATAAGCATTATCATTCTGATTTGAGATAAACAAAAACAATTAGGAAGTAAAACGTCCGAGGCAGCGACGAATACGTACTTTTTTGATGGCACGAGTATCAGCGTCTAAAATAGTAATAACTGAATCGTTGAGATCAAGTTCTTCCCCTGTTTCTGGTATTTCTCCGGTATGATCAAGTATATATCCTGCTATTGTGTTATAATCTCCTTGGGGAATAGAAAATCCATAATGTTCTTCCAAAGTATCGACGCCAGTTTTTCCATCACATTCCATAATATCAGGTGCAATGATCCAAATCATATCGGTTTCGTCGCGTTCATCGGCGAATTCACCAACAATTTCTTCAACGAGATCCTCCACAGTGACAAGTCCTACGGTACCCCCATATTCATTGACAGCAAACACCATTGTATGTTTTGTATCTTGAATTTCCTTTAGGAGAGCATTTATATTTTTTGATTCAGGGACAACTTGTATATCTGTACGGATAAACGGTTCAATCGTTTCAGGTAGGTTTTCCGAATATATAACATCCAACAGATTGACGATACCGATGATGTTGTAAACCCGTCCATCGTAGACAGGAATTCGGGAATAACCGGAGTCAGCGGTGATCTGCAAGAAATCATCACATGTTGTTGTTCTTTCTATAGCCACGATATCAACAAGCGGCACCATTACTTGTGCAACTGTACGGTTTTGGAAGTTGAGCAGGCTGTGAATCATACGTCGTTGTTCTGCCAGCAGGTTACCAGATTCTTCACCCATAGTTGCGATTAACCGTAATTCTTCGCGTTGTGCCTCTGGATTAGTAGAACTTGGTCCCCTATCAATAACTGTGGCAAGAAATTTTGTTACGGTTTGCACAAAATAAATAAGAGGTGCTAATACATATTCAGATAATCGCAAAACGAAAGCGAAGCGTAGGGCAAGTATATCTGCCTTGACACGAAAAATCGTTTTCGGTAAAATTTCTCCAAAAATCAGAAGTAATAGAGTTATATAGATAACCGTAATCGTCTCTGGTAAATTCTCAACAAGGCTTGAAAGGACCTTTTCTGTCAAACGCTCACCAAATAATGGAGTCAACACATTGGCAAGTTTTGTTCTCACAATCGTAATCGCGTTTGATAAATTATCACCAAGGCTTGAAAGGACCTTTTCTGTCAAACCCTTTCCAAATAATGAAATCAACACATTGGCAAGATTTGTTCCGACAAGTGTAAGGGCAAGCATTCTAGCGGGAGATTCTACTAACCGATGGATTATTTTTGCTTTTGAATTTTGTTCCTCAACAAGTTGGTTTATCCGGATTTTGTTGACAGAGACGAGGGCGGTTTCCGAACCGGAATAAAAGGCGGACAACACAAGGCAAACCAGCACAGCAAAAATAAATAAACTAATCAGTAACGCACCGTGTATAGAACTACCAGCACCTATTATAATGACTAAGAATATAAGTGGATTCAATTTATCTACCCAGTTAGTTATCCGTTTCGGGCGTTTCAGGTGAAGGGACTCGTATCAACAAACTTGTAATTTGGTTTCCTTCCGTCGCGGTTATTTCAAATAATATACCATTTTCGTCAACATGAGATTCGCCGACAGATGGGATGTGGCCAAAAATACTAATGGCGTAACCGCCGATCGTATCTACTGCGTCATCTGATATTTTGAGATCAAATTGTTGATTGAGTTCACGAATACTCATACGTCCAGTGGTTTCAATAACCAGAGGGTCATCTGAATGTTTGATAAATTCGAGGGGTGAATTGTCCTTGTCATGTTCATCAGCGATGTCTCCAACGACTTGTTCTATTATGTCTTCTGTGGTGACAATGCCGGATGTGCCGCCATATTCATCATGGAGGATCGCAATTTTTGTTTTTTCGCGTTTGAGTTGCAGCAATAGCACCCCAATTTTACGAGTTTCAAGTACTAAAATTGGATCGCGTATTAAAAGTGCACTGTCCGAATTTCCTATAATTTGTTTCCGTTTTTCAACGAATTCATCAATCGTAAGAGAGCCGATCCCTGACTGCCGCCATTGCACAAAATCTTTGACATAAAAGATACCGCAGATTTTATCAATCTGTTCTCGGTAGACAGGAATTCTCGAAAATCCATGCTCTTTTGCCAACAAGAGTGTATCTTGAATTGTGTTCGAGGTAGGTACTGCAATTACTTCGGTTCTGGGAACCATAATTTCTCTTGCTTCGATGTCTCGCAATTGGAGGATATTACTGACAATTTCACGTTCATTTTCAGGAAGTGCTTCCTCATGATATGTCTTGAAAAATTCTTGCAATTCAGTTGTTGTAAAGGTTTCTGATGGAGGAGGTTGCCCACCAAATAATGGTACAAGGATGTCAATGATTTTACGTAGGAGGTTCCGTAAAGGCGTAATTACAACTGAAAACATCCATAAGGGTGGTGCGGTAATTTTGGAAAAAGTCTCTGCATGTTTAATTGCAATAGTTTTCGGTGTCATCTCACCGAATATCAGCATAGGTATTACGCTTAATGCTGTTGCGATTACAAATTCAATAGTATTGGGGAATTGATTGAACCGGTCTGCCACAATGCTTGCCATCAGTATCGCGAAAGTGACATTTACTAGATTATTTCCAAGTAGAACGGTAATAAACAATCGGCGTGGGTTGTCAACAAAATTGATAATTGCCGATGCGTTTCCCCGTTTGAGACGAATCTTTTCAATTTGTATACGTGTGAGTGCACATAAAGCTGTCTCAGAACCGGAGAAAAAACCGGAGAGGATGAGTAAACCTACCAATCCGATCAAATAATATAGTAGTGGAACTTCCATTCTTTTTTAAGGGGACGATGATTGATGATATGTCCGTCCAGTGTGCTAAACATCAGTTTCTGATGTTAATGTATAGTGTGTTCGAACACATTATGAACATTTTGATTTTTAATCATAACATGTTAAGATATTAAAGGCAATAAAAATTAACAACAAAAATATTTATAAGGACGTAGTCAAAATACTACTACCATCAGAGACTTTTAATCGACAATTATCTGATTGATGAGGGAAGCCTATGACGAAATTAGAACAGATGCAACGTATTGAGGAATGTGGCATAGTTGCTATTATTAGAGCAAATAGTTCAAATGAACTTTTTGAAGCAGCGGTGGCGATAGAAGCTGGAGGTGTTGATGTTATTGAAATAACGATGACGACTCCCAATGCGTTACACGTTATTGGTAGTGTGTCAGACAGTTTAGGGGATTCTGTGTTAATCGGTGTCGGGTCAGTTTTGGATACAGAGACTGCACGGGCAGCTATGCTTGCTGGGGCAGAGTTTGTCGTCAGTCCAGTTACAAAACCAGGCATAATTGAAATCTGTAATCGATATGGCAAGGTTGTTATACCGGGGGCATTTACACCGACAGAGATTTTGAGGGCATGGGAAGCAGGTGCCGATTATGTAAAAGTGTTTCCCTCAAGCGGAGTTGGCCCGTCCTATATCAAGGATATAAAAGCCCCTTTACCACAGATACCACTTATTCCGACAGGCGGTGTAACTGCTGAAAATGCAGCGGAATTCATAAAGGCTGGTGCAGCTGCACTCGGCGTGGGAAGTGCTCTTGTAAGCCAAGCTATTATAAATTCTGGAGACTTAGATGCACTTACAGAAAGAGCAAAAGTCTTGGTTACCGCAGTTAAATCCGCAAGGTAATCTGTAAACAAAAGTGTTGTAATAAACCTCTCATACCTACATACGTCTTTCATGATAGATAGGACTTACGCATTCCCCCCCGCTTGCCTCACTTACCCCCATTTTTGTATGCGGTATGTGTAGGCGTGTGTGTGTATAGAAATAAGTTGGAAAGTCTGATGGGTTATGGTAGAATACCTCCATATAAACCAATGTCGGTGAAAAACCGGCAGGGAGGTATTCTTATGAAATATACCCTTAGTTGGGTACACCCCAGAAAGATTATAACAGGTTTTCGTAAAGTTTTCAACGGGGTTTGTATCAAAAAACCGACGCTCCGCAACTTTTATTTGATGCTACAGGCTGTGTGTGTAGCCCCGAGTTTTCGTATTCAATCGATTGCCTCACATCTACCTATCCGTGTGAAACACGACAAGTCTAAGCAAAAGCGTGTGTTGCGGTTTATTGACACCTATTTTCCGGTTGCAGCGGTGAAGGGTGCCTGGTTGTCACATATAGTTGTCAGTGTGTGTCGTTCTGTGGGGATGCAGCATCTGCTTGTGCTGATAGACGAGACAGATTTACCGGGCGGATGGAAGGCGATTGTTGCAGCCCTTCCGTTTCGCAATCGTGCGATCCCGCTCTATTGGGTTCTGTATAAAAATGAGATGCTCAAAGATGGCACCTATCAAGGACATAACGATTTAGTTCAGCAGTTCTGTTGTGATGTCCATAGTCGCGTTGTTAAAGTGTTAGGGGATAGTCGGGAGCCTGTGTTGGTTTTTGACAGAGGGTTCGCCCGAGCGAGAGCGATCCTCAAGTTTTTTGAGGGGCAAGGCATCTGCTACTTGATGCGTGTGCCACGCAATGTTGGTGTGCGTATAGCAGGCAACAAGCAGTGCCTTGAAGAAGTGGCAAATGGTTTTTACCCACAAGTGCTTTATCACTACACGGAGCAGGTGCCTGTGGCACTCTATGTTGGGGGACAGCACACCAAGAAAGACCCGTTATATCTTATCTCCAATCGGCTTCAGGGGAACCCCCTGCGAACTTGCTACAAGCGGCGGACACAGATTGAACACGGGTTCAGAGACTTGAAAACGAACTTCGGTTTCAAAGCACTCGTTTTGAGAAAGAACGAACAGCCCCGGATGGAAGTTCTGTTTTTGTTGGCAGTCGTGGCTTATGGTTTGGCGTTCCTGTGTTATGAAAAAGCTGCGGACAGATGGGCAAAAACTTTACACCCTACGCGGAAAGTTTACTCCGTGATCAGTGTCATCAACCGTATGATCCGCGAGGTGTGGACGCAGGAGGCGTTGCTCTTGTTCACCGAGAGGACTTGTTTGAGAGATATAAACTTTCTCACCGCAGAAGGACTGACATGACAACATTGGAAACCTATGAACACAACTACACACGCATTCAAAAAAAAATGGGGGTAAGTGCGGGGATAAGGGGGGTAAGTCCTCGAAAATAGCAAAAAATATGGGATAAAATACATAAAAAACAAAATTTTAAACAAGAACACACAAAATTGCGTAAGTCCTGGATAGATTCTCTCTTATTTAATCCTGAAAGTGTATAAATTGATGTATGATACACCAATAATTTGTTTTATAATCAAATTTTTGTTGACAGTTTAGGCATTTTCTGCTAATTTCATTAAAGAATAATACACTCCTCTGACAGTTTTAAACACTTTTTCAATTATTTAGCGTGCTCTGCTATGAAAATTAACGAGAAGATACTAGGCAAATATAGATTGCTTGAATTTCTGAATACAGGCAGTTTTTCGTCTGTTTTTCGCGCCCGTGAGGAGATGACGAATCGGATTGTGGCTCTCAAAGCACTTTCCAAAGATGCTTATCCTGCAAACAGAATGCGCTATCTTTTAACTGAACTCCGAGCGATGTCGAATATCTCCGGACACCCAAACATTGTTTCAATATATACTGTTGAGCCTGGCAAAGATGACTATCTCGCCTTCATAGTTATGGAATTTATTGAAGGAAAAAACTTACATACACTCGTTCAACAAGGGGATTTGACCTTAAATGATGTACTTAATATTGGTATAGATATCTGTAACGGTCTAAAAGCAGCCCATGCCCAAAGTATTTTGCACCGTGATATTAAACCCCAAAACATATTGCTTACATCTCAGAAAGTTGCGAAGATTGCAGATTTCAGCATAGCACGTATTTTGAGTGAATCCACGGAATTTGCAGCCACTATGACCGGCACCAAACGTTATATGGCACCAGAGCAGCATTACGGGGCCTATGATTATCGCGCTGATCTCTATGCCACGGGATTAGTACTTTATGAAGCAGCAACGAGACATTTCCCTTTTTCCGGTGAAGCGGATGAAATTGATAGAAAAAAAGCGTCCGGGGAGATAGAAAACCTTGACAGATGCCCAGAAATATTCCGGAACTTTTTTATAAAAGCACTGCATAGAGAAGTAGATAGACGATACCAAAATGCAGATGAGATGTATGAGGAGCTTGATCGAATTCGAAGTTGGCAATACGAACAGCAAGCAGAAGCTCTGATTGCTGAGAGTGCCGATTCACCTGGCACCGAGTTAGCAGATGCATTGGAACGATGCAGAAAAACTTTTAGATTACAAATTGATGTTGCTGAACGTATCAATCAAACTCTGTTCTTTGAATTGCGGAACAAGGTTGAAAAAGAGAATCGTGAAAGACTTAAGATTCGGTTTAGACAACACTACACAGATGCCCTACAACATGCACGTAACCAAGATATAGATAGCGCTCTCCAGGAACTCCATAAAGCACACAAATTCTATTTTCAAGATGAGGAATTCGTTGAGGAAGCGGATGTTCTGTTCAGGGAAATGAGTGCCGTTGTACCGGCTTTCAATCATTCAAGTGTGAATGAAATTATTGATATGATTGAAACGTTGTCAGAGGAAGAAAAATCTCAACTTATTGATGAGTTGATTATTCCAAGCGACCCGTTTGTATCAGATGAACAGTATGACCAAGCTGTTCATCGAGAAGAAACAATTAAACCTCGCCCTTCGCTAAACCAAACCCGATCAACAGGTGATTACCGTGTCTTAATTGAAGAAGCCCCGCCTGAATTCTTATTGGATAAAGTTCACGAAGATATTCAATATCCCCATGAGGAAGAGGCAGCTTATATCTATCAGCAAGCGCAAATTTATACGCAGCAAGATAAGAAACATCAATGTCATAGACAATATAGGAAACTTGGGGCTTTTTACAATAGACATGCCAGAAAGTTCGTTAAAATGAACGAAGCAGAGCTGGTAGCCAATTGCTATACCCGGGCAAGATTTTCCTATGCTGCAGCAGATACCCCACGAACTGCAAGAAAATATGCGCGGTACGGGGCAGTGTATTATGTTCAGCTTGCGCGGCAGTTAGAAATGCAACGGGCTTGGACAGAAGCAGGTAAATCTTACATCCTCGCCGCTGATAATTATAGGTACGCTCAACTGAGTCTTGATGTCGAAAAATGTGAAGCTTCGGCTACCGTCTGCTATTTCAATACAGCAGAAAGCGCACATCTCAGAGGTGATCTCCAAACCGCTTATGATTATTATCTTCGAACTATTTCTATCGGTAAAAGATTGCAAAATCCTCCAAGGGCAGTTATAGAAGCACAAAAATTGGTCAATGAAATTCAAAAAGGTGATGTAGAATGAGTGCTGGTATGAAATACTTGGGCATGGATACCTGACTTACCGAGGGTTCAGCATTATAAGGTAACGTGAATTCCATAAACATTTATGAATTTTGTATCTTATGAAATTCGCCTTAGCATAGCGAAGCAAAGACGGACAATTCCGTGAGTTCGGTGTCCGAAATACGAAGGATATTTGTAGCACAACCTGTCTAGGTTGTGCATCCTACAAAAAATGGCTTATTTCCAAACTCACGTTAAGGTAGTGTATGGAACACAAGTACGATATTCTTGCCATCGGCAGAAGTTCAATAGACCTATATTCTAACGATGTCGGAAGTCCGTTCCCTGAAATTAAGAGTTTTGGAGCATTCGTCGGAGGGTGCCCTACCAATATCAGTGTGGGGACACGCCGTCTTGGGCTACGGTCATCCCTGCTGACTGCAATAGGAGATGATCCAGTAGGTGAATTTCTGCTAAAGTTTTTGAATGACGAGCGGGTTGAAACACAGTTTATTGTTAAGAAACCTGGGTATCGTACAAGTGCGGTTGTTCTCGGAATTGAACCGCCCGATAAATTTCCGCTCATCTATTATCGTGATAATTGTGCAGATATTGAACTAACAATTGATGATGTGATTGCATCGCCAATAGTAGAAAGTCGTGCTGTGTTGATTTCGGGCACAGGTCTCAGCAAAGAACCGAGTCGGAGTGCAACATTGTATGCAATAGAACAAGCGAAATCTATGGAGCGAAACGTGTTCCTGGATTTGGATTTTCGGGCTGACCAATGGCATGACCCACGCGCCTATGGCATCAACATTAGGGCCGCATTACATAACGTTGATATCGCAATCGGAACAGAGGAGGAGATTATGGCTGCATCACTTACTGATGTTTCACAGGTGTCAGTTGAAGATTCTCAAATCTCAAATCCGAATATTGAAGGAGATTTGAACGCTGCAATAGCAAACGTTTTGAATGCTAGTCCAAACGCATTAGCAGTGAAACGTGGCAGCGATGGTGCAGACATTTATTTGAAGGATGGAAAAGTTTTACACGCGCCACCTTTTCCTGTTGAAATCTATAACACGCTTGGGGCAGGAGATGCGTTTGCAAGTGGGTTTATCTATGGTCTCTTAAACGGGTGGGATTGGCAAAAATCGGCACGGCTCGGTAATGCAACCGGTGCCATCGTTGTCACACGACATGGTTGTGCAAACTTTATGCCTACAATGCCAGAAGTAGACGCTTTTGTAGAACAAAGAGGTGGTTTATAATGCTTAATATGTATAAGTAGATCGGGATTTTTTTTAGAGGAAATCGAAGATAACGAATGAATTCAAATAAGTCAAGATATGATTCTTTTGTCAAGACTATATCCGGCCATCCTTATTACCGCATCTTCGCGTTACCGAAAGAATCTGATCGGAACATTGTATCTACCGAAAATCAACGCCTACGCGATATTTTGTATAATCCTCCGAATAAGCGTTTTGCTGGTTTTGGTGTTACAGGACTATGGAAAGAGAAGATGTATCAATTGGAAGATGGTATAAAGGGTAGTAATATAGCTGGTGGTGAAATTACCTTGCTAAACGATGGATATTTTGAAGTCAATTGTCCTATTAATATCCAGTTTCAAAGAGGATGGGGATCCCCACAATTTGCAATTCCAAAATCTGTAAAATGGTTGTATCCGTATGTAGTAATTGAGTTCCCTGTCTCATTCCTACGGTTAGTCAAGGATATTTATGATGCATCTGGCATTGATTCTGACGTATTTATTCAACAGAACTACCATAATATCACTGGGTATGCGTTACCAGAAGGACCACCTACCTATCCTACGTTTGGTGCTTTTTTGGATGAAAGAGGTGTGTACGAAGAGGTGTCCCCCATTCATTCTGAACAACGGACTGGCCACAATTTTAACCCTGACTATATTGCTTACGGTTTAGTCAGAGACGTATATGCCAAATTTGGCATAATAGATCCTCGAGCGATTCCTGCATTTGATGAAAAAGGAAATTTTATTTTAGAATAACCTAAAAATGTGCATGGATGCCATCTTTGGTAGAAAAAACTTTAGGTTACATAGTCATATAGGCAAAATGTAAAGTTGGATTTCAATATATACAAGATAGGAGATATTAAAATGAACACCCGCAAACTAACAATGGGACAAGCGGTAGTCCAATTTCTTACGAAGCAATATGTTGAACGAGATGGAATTGAGAGGGCGTTTTTCGCAGGCATGTTTGGTATATTCGGACACGGAAACGTAGCGGGGATCGGTCAAGCATTACATCAATATTCGGATATGTTTCGTTTTTATCAAACCCGTAACGAACAGTCTATGGTGCATACTGCCGCTGCTTATGCCAAAATGAGTAATCGTCTCAGTACATTTGCATGCACATCATCTATCGGTCCGGGGGCAACGAATATGCTTACCGGGGCTGCGGGCGCAACAATAAACCGACTGCCTGTTTTATTATTACCGGGTGATATTTTCTCAACGCGTTTAGTTGCTCCTGTTTTGCAGCAGTTAGAATCTCCGAATTCACAAGACTTCTCTGTGAACGATTGTTTCAAACCCGTTTCTCGCTATTGGGATCGCATCAATCGGCCTGAACAGATTATCACTGCGCTACCGGAAGCAATGCGTGTTCTCACATCACAAGCGGAAACAGGCACTGTCACTTTAGCCCTACCGCAAGATGTTCAAGCGGAAGCGTTCGACTACCCTGAACAATTATTTGAAAAACGGGTTTATGCTATTCCGAGACCGCGTGCAGATGAGGGGCTACTCAAACAAGCAGTTACATGGATTTCAAATAGTGAAAAACCTTTGATTATTGCTGGTGGTGGTGTCATTTATAGTGAGGCAACTGAGCAATTGGCGAAATTTGTGGAACAAACCGGCATGCCAGTCGGGGAAACATTTGCTGGAAAAGGTTCGCTTCGGTATGACCATCCACAAAATTTGGGTGCAATTGGTGCAACTGGCACGCCTGGTGCAAATATCGCTGCGCGTGATGCAGATTTAGTCATCGCTATTGGAACACGGCTCAGTGATTTCACTACCGCATCTAAAACTGCCTTTCAAAATCCGAATGTTCGATTTATCAATATTAACATTGCAGAATTTGATGCTGCAAAACATGCGTCACTCCCTTTAGTCGCAGACGCTCGTATTACGCTCACTGAATTATCAAATGCCGTTAGTGCTTATCGTATAAATAGTGACTATGCGACACAGATAGAAAATTACCGAGATTCTTGGCATGAAGAAGTAGAAAGATTGTTCCATCTGGATAACCTTCCCTTACCAAGCCAGAGTGAAGTTATCGGCGTTGTTAACGAATTTTCGCGACCAGAAGATGTTGTTGTCTGTGCAGCTGGAAGTCTACCCGGAGATCTCCACAAACTATGGCGGGCGCGCAATCCAAAGCAGTTCCATCTGGAGTACGGTTACTCTTGCATGGGGTACGAAATTGCTGGTGGTTTAGGTATCAAAATGGCTGATCCTACGCGTGATGTCTATGTCCTTGTCGGGGATGGTTCGTATCTGATGTTGGCACAAGAGATTATCACCTCAATTCAGGAAAACTATAAATTAATTATCGTGTTGATAAATAACGATGGCCACAGCAGTATCGGAGGTTTGTCGGAGGCTACAGGAGCACAAGGGTTTGCCACTCGATTTCGATTTCGTGATGAGAACACTGGAGAACTCAGGGGAGATATATTACCTGTTGACCTCGCTGCGAATGCAGAAAGCCTCGGTGCTCATGTCATTGAGGTGACATCCCCGCAAGCGTTAAAGATCGCTTTGCAAGACGCTCGTGATGCTGATCGGACAACCGTTGTCAAAATAGATGTTGATTATGATACAAGGGTGCCGCAGTATGAATCATGGTGGGATGTTCCTGTCGCTGAGGTTTCAGAAATAGACAGTGCTAAACAGGCATTTCGAGAGTATCAAACAGCGAAACAGAAAGAGCGATATTTCCTTGGGTAAGGTGGTGTACAGTTTTTAAGATAAAACTTATTTATCTAATGAACTCGACTTTGCAAGGAGAAACTAAAATTATGAAAACATCAGAACTATTAGAAAAACTAAAAGCAGGTGAAGCTATTCCGTGCAGTAACTGTGAAGGCGGAATTCTAGCAGATGAGATGATGAATTTCGCTTTTAAATTAGGAAAACTTGCCCCGCGCATGGAAAATACAAATGTCGGAAATATTACCTGTGTTCAGTGTCAAATAGACGATCCTGATATAAAAATTACACCGCGCGGGCCCGATGTCAAATTCGTCCGTGGAGATTAGTTTTCCAGATATGGAAATCATTATGTCGGATATGATTGTCGGTAGAAATCCGGTTATAGAGGCACTCCGAAGCGGTGCAAGGCAGATAGAAACAATACTAATTGTTAAAGACAATACACATCCGCGTCTTCGCCAGATAATTGATGCTGCTGACCGGAGCGGTATCCCGTATCAACGATGCCCAAGGCATCATCTTGATAAACTTCACCCAAACCACCAAGGCGTTATCGCTTATATCAGTGAGTTTCGATACGCAGATTTTTCAGTTTTACTTAAGAGAGTCCAGAACAAAGAAAATATGCCTGCAGTCTTAATCATGTTAGACCAGATACATGATCCGAGGAATTTAGGCGCAATTATTCGAACTGCTAATGCAACCGATGCAGATGGCGTGCTGATCCCTAAAAACAACGCCGTTGATGTTACTGCAGCAGTTCACAAAGCAGCAGTAGGTAGCACCGAATATACCCCAATTTCAAAAGTGACAAATCTTGCACAAACCATTGAGAAACTAAAGTCATTCGATATATGGGTTGTTGGTGCAGATGAGAACGCCGAGATGTCCTATACTGATGCCGACTTCACAGTGCCGTTATGTATCGTTTTAGGCAATGAAGGTGAGGGGATACGACGACTTGTAAAACAAAAATGTGACTACCTCGTACATCTCCCGATTTTGGGCAAAATACAATCATTGAACGTGTCTGTTGCAACGGGAGTTCTGTTATATGAAGTTCTCAGGCAACGTTCTGCTAAATAACACCCTCCTCTTTCAAACTGTAAAATATACCATCACCGATAATAATGTGATCTAACACTTTGATGCCAACATAGTTACCAGCTTCGATCAGCTGTTTCGTAGCACGGATGTCCTCTTGACTCGGTTGCGGGTCGCCAGAGGGGTGGTTATGTGCCAAAACTATGGAGTTTGCAGATTCCTCAATTGCAAATCGGAAAATCTCTCTGGGATGAAATACACTTGAGTTTAAAGTTCCCTCAAATACATTTTCCTCAGAGACCAGTTTTTTGCCCCACTGAATTTCGTTATCTGCGTCACCTGCAATACCCTGTGTGGTGACACCGCCTTTGGTGTCGAGGCACATCACACAGACGACTTCCTGACGGAGATCGCGCATCAGTGGCATCAATAGGTCGGCAACATCGCTTGGAGAGGAAATCTTTACCCGTTCAGCATGATAACGTGCTAACCGTCTTCCCAATTCAAAAGCAGCAACAAGTTGTGCTGCTTTAGCAGCCCCAACCCCTTTTATAGATTCAAATTGTTTAGGACGATTTTCTGCCATCCTTTTTAGATCGCTATCATACTCCTTAAGTATCAGTTCACCGAGTTCAACAGCAGTAGTGCCTTTGTAGCCACTTTTGAGAAGGAGTGCGATCAGTTCTGAAGTCTTTAGATGTGAGGGACCGTGTTTATAAAGTCGTTCTCTGGGACGTTCATCTTTAGGTAAATCTTTTATTCTTAATTTATCAACATCGTACATCTCGTTCCCTTTAGTAAAAAATAGTGTTGTACGTTGGGTTAAAGTATAGTCAATTTTAGCAATAAAGGCAAGTGAAATTCGAAGTAAACTGCATTTCAATGGACATGATTCGGATCGATTGTAAATAGCAGTGCGTAATGTTAATTTCTTTTGACAATTTTGATGATTAGGAATACAATTTACGATAGGATGTGCATGGAAACTTGTGCATCTGAACGCCACGATTGCGTGGCACAAGGAGAAAAAGAATGAAATTCAAGCAGATAAGGACTCCCGTAAAGCGTTTGAACAAATGTTGATTAACATAGCAAATAAATAGGAGAAAAGATGGAAAATACAATGGATAATAAGGAACCCACAATCTCTGCCAGAGGAAGCACATGAATAAAAAAAGGTTATTCTATACGACCCTTGCGGCTGTAATTATAATTGGTATTGGCGTTTTTTATGTTCATACCCAACGTCAAAAGAACTTTGCAAAAACGCGTGAAGTATTTGCCCCCATATATGCCTATTCAGGAAAACTCACACCAGAACAACAGAAAAAATATTCAGAACTTACTAATTCACTTATGAACGTCTCACCTGATGCCGCGCAAAAATACAGACTACCGCAACGTGAACACCTAATGTTAGAAGCACACACAATGACTTTATATCGTGACAATCCTGAACTGTTACTAATGGGGCATAGGGCATTTCCTGCTGATACAGATATCGGACCCTATCAGCGACACTTCGGTATCCTTGCCCTGATTGCGAAAACTAAGTTGGCAGATTTACCAGCAGATAGTAGGAAAGTGATGGTCATGCAGCTTGAATCACTCAATATAAGACTGGTTAAAAACAGCGTTGGTGCATATATTGATAAAATCAGAGAAACTTCTTCCAATTCATCTAAACCACGTCCTAATATTACCTTTGGAGTCGTTGCCTATTCAAGAAGGGGCGAGACACAACCGATCTTTCAAGAAGACGGTTCTATGAAAATGCCAGAAGAACGAAAACGTGGTGTTGCTCACATTACTGATATTTATGGAAAAGAGTATACGGTCGACCTTGATTCCCTCGCAGCTACTGCTGTGACAGAAGATACAAGCGAATTGTACGCTAAAATTGATCGTCTCTTTGAAGAACTCACCGATCAGGAATTCCAGAGGCTTTCAACGCTCAGTAAAACTGAGAGAACCGAAGCTATAGAGACGTTGTTTTCATCTCTATAGATGTTATGTTCATGATTGTTCTTTCTTTGTTCAATTAGAAAATCGTATCTGTACTTCACCCTCATTATGGGAATACACCAACCAGACGGTACACATCTCATAAAACTTGATCCGTTTCTAAAACCTTACGCCCCCCAATTGCGTCAACGGTTCGAACACTATCAACATTTTAAATCAGTTATTGAGAAAACCGGTGGCATCTTAGGTGAGATGAGTCGAGGACACCTTTATTTCGGTTTCAATAGGGGTGAGTCTGGTGTTTGGTACCGAGAATGGGCACCTGCCGCACATTCCCTCTCCCTCATAGGTGATTTCAACGATTGGAATCGTGATGCAAACCCTATGTCCATTGATGACTGGGGAATATGGCATCTTTTCTTGCCTGATGAAGATTATTCTGACCGATTGACACACGGTAGCCGAATCAAAGTGCATGTCAAATCTGCGCTTGGTGAACATGATAGAATTCCCGCCTATATCCAACGTGTTATTCAAGAAAGTAAAACAGCGTTCACAGGACAATATTGGTTTCCACCGAAGGCATATCAATGGCAACATGAATCTCCACAACTTGATACTACGACAGAAGGTTTGAGGATTCACGAAGCACACGTTGGCATGGCACAAGAGGAAGAAAAGGTCGGCACTTTTACTGAGTTCACGCAGAACGTACTGCCGAGAATTGCCAATTTAGGATACAACACAATCCAACTCATGGCGATCATGGAACATCCGTATTATGCAAGTTTTGGATATCACGTTAGCAATTTCTTCGCTGTCTCAAGTCGCTTCGGAACACCTGAAGATTTGAAAGCACTCATTGATACTGCACACGGAATGGGTTTGTTGGTCATCATGGATTTGGTGCATAGTCATGCTGTAAAGAATATCAACGAGGGTTTGAACCGTTTTGATGGCACGGATCATCACTATTTTCATGCAGGAACAAGAGGTGAACATATCGCTTGGGACTCGCTCTGTTTCGATTATAGCAAATACGAAGTACAACGATTTCTGTTGAGCAACATCCGCTATTGGTTGGAAACTTTTCGCTTTGACGGTTTCAGATTTGATGGTGTCACAAGCATGCTTTACAATGATCACGGACTTGGACAGGAATTCACAGGTTATTCTGATTACTTCAATACTAACGTTGCGTTAGACGCAATCGCCTATCTGATGTTGGCAAACGAGGTAGTCCATGTTGTCAATCCTAACGCAATTTCCATCGCTGAAGATATGAGCGGAATGCCAGGCCTTGCACGCCCTATTGACGAAGGTGGGCTCGATTTCGATTATCGCTTAGCGATGGGAATTCCTGATTATTGGATTCGGTTATTGAAGGAGAAAGAAGACGAGGCTTGGCATATCGGTGAGATTTACGGTATGTTACGCAACCGCCGCACAGGTGAAAAGCATATCGCTTACGTAGAAAGCCATGACCAAAGTATTGTTGGAGACAAGACGCTTGCAATGCAGTTGATGGACGGTGAACTCTATACAAAGATGAGTATTTTCACGCCGAGTCTTCGGATTGCACGTGGTGTTGCATTGCACAAATTGATCCGCCTTCTCACATTTAGTTTAGGTGGTGAAGGATATCTCAACTTTATGGGAAATGAGTTTGGACATCCAGAATGGATTGATTTCCCGCGAGCAGGAAACAACAATTCCTATTGGTATGCACGCAGGCAGTGGCATCTTGTTGACGATGATACCCTATATTACAAGCATCTCAACGGTTTTTATATTGCAATGCAGCAGCTTGATGTGAATTATCACCTATTCTCATCTGAGGAAATTCAGGTGTTATCCATTCATGAGGACGCGAAACAGATTGTATATACGCGCGGTGGACTTGTGTTTGTGTTCAACTTGCATCCGACTGTGTCTGCCACGGATTTGCGTATTCCTGTCCCTGAAAAGACAGATTATTGCATTATCCTCAACTCTGATGATACTGATTTCGGTGGTTACGGTGCAGTTGAAAGCATCCATTATCCCTGGCAAGATGTCGAAATGGAAGGATATAGGCAATCTATTCAACTTTATCTCCCTGCCCGAAGCGCGCAGGTGTTAGTATCAGAATAAAACCCTAATTGTGATAATATCTTGTTTTGACAATCTGATATTTGTATGATATAATAACAACCTACTTTACCTGATTAACAACACCTCTTGATTGCTTAGAAGGAAATAAATAAATGAAGAAGGAAGTTGATCTGCTCAATCCAGAAACTAGTGAAGTTATCAAGGAAGTTCGCGAAATAAGGTATAGAATATCAGAAAAATATGATCATGATCTTTATAAATTACTTGCTCATTACCAAGAAATAGGCGAAAGATTGCGGAAAACCGGTAAGTACAAGTTCGTTGATCCTGAACCATCTAATCAGAATCCTGCTTTCTCGAAATCATCAACAAGTGACTGAGAAACTCCGTAGAAATTGTTAACGCAATTGCCACAACCGAGGGCAGATCTGTTCGATGCACAACCTGGAAAGGTTATGCTACAAAGAGACACAACCTAGAAAGGTTGTGCTACAAAATATACTTCATAGAACTCACGTTACTTTCGTATCAACATTTTACGTGTAGCATTGAAATCGCCTGCGGTGAGTGCATAAAAATAGATGCCAGTTGCGATGTGTTCACCCTGCGCGTTTTTGCCATCCCAATAGGCAGCACGATGCCGAGCTTCATAAATCCCCGCAGGTTGCTCTCCTAACGCTAAAGTTCGGACCAACCTGCCATCCACCGCATAGATGTGTATCGTTACTTCTGTAGACTGCGCTAAGCGATAGGGTATCCATGTCTCAGGATTAGATGGGTTCGGATAGTTTGCCAGAAGTGCCGTCTTTTTGGGCAACAGAGTAGCAAGCAGTTGTTCAAGCATCGCAATACCTCGCTGGAAGATTGCGGTTTTGTTTTCCAATTGCTTTGCTTCGTCAATCCAGCGTTGTAGATTTGCTGCTGTCAAAATAACTGTGGGAGCTGTGGGTTCCGTTGCTAAGGCTGCCATGACCAATGCTAAATCCTCAGCATTGACGATGCCATCACCGTTTATATCTGTATTTGGTATTGCGTCATCTGGTGGGGTTGTGCCGATAGTCGCAGCGACTAAGACAAGGTCTTCGACATCGACAACACCATCTCTGTTCACATCTTCCGCTATTTGTGTTCCATGCTCTATACCGATAGCAGAAAAAACCGCCCAGGATTCGATGCCTTTTCCGGTAGCACGGACGGTATTCCTTCCGGGTGTCCATCCTAGTATTAAGTGAGCTTGTGCTCTACCCTGAGCGTTAGTTGTGGCGGTTGAAGAGGTGAGTTGTCCGCTACCGGTTTCCACAGTAAAGGTGATCAGTACGTTTTTCATGGGCTCACCACTGGCATCTTGTGCCGTCACAACGAAGGGAGCTGGAAGGACTGATCCTACAAAGTCTTCCTGGTTATTTCCAGAGACTGTGTAGAGTGCTGGATGGGCTGCATCATTATACTCTATTTTAATTCCTTTCGCCAGCATAGCAGGGATATGGGTGTTAATAGAAACGTAGCTCAGCGGATTATTCCAAAGCCTCAGCCCGCTACGCCACATTGTTCCTATAAGGTTTAACGCTAACAGAGGCGATACATCTGAAATGTTGTTGCTGTTAAGCTCCAGCTGAGTTAGGTTCGTCAATGCTGATAGCACAGATATATCTGATATGTTATTGTCATCAAGATCCAACCAAGTCAGGTTTTTCAACTCTGGTAGCATAGATATATCTGATATGTTATTGTCGCCAAGCCCTAGCGAGATTAGGTTTGTTAATCCTGACAGCATAGATATGTCTGATATGTTATTGCTGCTGAGATACAGCTGAGTCAGGTTTGTCAATCCCGATAGCACGGATATATCTGATATGTTATCACCCTCAAGATATAGGTAAGTCAGGTTTGTCAATCCTGATAGCACGGATATATCTGATATGTTATTACCGCCAAGATATAGGTAAGTCAGGTTTGTCAATCCTGATAGCACGGATATATTTGATATGTCATTGCCATAAAGCTGCAGCCGAATCAATTGTGTCAACTCTGATAGCGCGGACACATCTGAAATGTTGTTGTCGGAAAGAGATAGGATTTCCAGTTGTTTCAACGTGGACAATGCGGACACATCTGAAATGTTGTTGCTGTCCAGAGTTAACCAAGCTAGGTTGGGAGCATGTTCAAGACCGGTGAGGTTCGTTATTCTGCTCTTGGAAGCATTTAGGACATACAAGTTCAGCATAGTGTGCGTTGTGATACTTCCAATCTGTTCTTGCACTGCTGCTGCTAAATTTATATCTGGAATTGAAATAGCCTCGGCAGGCGGTAGTAGATCAGTGACATCAATAGGAAAGCTCTGTACTGTCCCCTGTCCATGCACGTCAAAAACGACAAGATATACAGTCTCAGTTTTTGTTGTTAAGGCATTTGTGACAAATTCGACGGTGGCACTTGTACGCCCGTTTAATGCTTTACAACCGGTCAAAGCTCCTCTACGGAATCTATTAATATTCGAAGTGGGTATGAAAAGCTGTACCTGATGGAATCCGTCTGGATCGGTTATTCTAAAGCGAAGACGGATAGTGTTTGGTGGGGAGACGAGGCTTGGCGGCAGCATCTCGATAGTTGACGGTTCTGATCGTTCGTTGACGTGGTTTACGTTAGCATTGAAGTAGCGATGAACATCTAAAAATTCAGCGGCACATGCAGACAGCTGTGATTGACCAGGTCCGTAAGACATGATATAGCGACCATGTCGGAAATCGTGCCTCAATCCGAAGGTATGTCCGAGTTCATGGGCAATGAGCTGCCAGTACCATTGGTAAATATATGCGCGACCACTGAATCTATTTCCTGTACCTTGCCCACCCGCATCGAATGGAAGTTTCTCCTGTCCATGGGTATCTATCATATAGACAATGATACGTCGTTTGGGAAAGTCAATCTGTTCAGCAGTCTCTTCCTCCCAGTCAAAGTTGTCTAGGTAACGTGTGTATGGGGATTTTCCAACGACATGATGGACGATGGTGTTTCCGTGTGCGTCGGTTTCAATTTGGAAGGTTTTTCTGCCGTATCCTTGTCGTTCCATTTCATCGGCGAAGAAGAGTTGTGCTTTTTTGACGAGTGCCTCGATTTCTGCGTCTACGCCGGCGCGGGGTTCCGTATCACTTGCGCGAAAGTAGACGAGATGAACCATCGGTCGCGCATCTTGTGCCTGTGCGACATGTGTTATGAAAAGCAGTGGAATGAAACATGCAAGTCCAATTGAAAATAGTTTTCTATTCATAAATACTTCTCCACATTTCCAGGTTGCGTCCCCGATGCACAACCTAGAAAGGTTGGTTGTCAGAATCGCGGATTTTCTCGGATTACGCGGATTTTCGCGGATTTCCTCTGCCGTAGTCTGTTTTATTTTGTATACCGTTTACTTATTATTCGTGTCCCATGATGCACAACCTAGAAAGGTTGTGCTACAAAGAACGTTGTCCCCGCTGCAAAACCTGGAAAGGTTATGCTACAAAGAAGCAAAAATAAAAAGGAGACGCTTACAAAATCAAAAAAACTATAGCACAAAACAATCCGCGTCAATCCGTGTAATCCGCGAAAATCCGTGATTCTGACATTTGTAGACGTTTACTTCTTGTTTGTGTCCCTTGATGCCCAACCTGGATGAAGATTAACTTACTAATTGGGTAATTTCTTGGAGAAGCCGGTACGGTTAGGAAGCTGTACCTACAGGGCCTGGAGAATATCGAATTGCCCAAATATTTTCTTAAACTTCATAAAGGTTGTGCTACGAATATCCTTTGTATTTCGGATGCCGGACTCACGTAATTGTACGTCTTTGCTTCGTTATTCTAAGGCGGATTTCATAAGATACAAAATTCATAGATGTTTATGGAACTCACATTATGGTATAATTCATCCTTTTCATTGGGAAGCGATTCTTTTAAAACGGCAATAATGGCAATAATAACGAACATAATTCGCGCAATATAGGAGCAATCTCGTTATCCGGTTCTAGTTCCATCGCTTTGTCAAAGTCATTAGTAGCACTACTGTATTTTTTTATAGCGACCTGTGCAATTCCACGATAGATGTAAGCAAAAGTATGATCCGGATTGAGTTCTATCGCTTTATCGAAGTCAGCAATTCCATCATGAAAATCATATATTTCCCGGCAGCGGATTTTAGCCCTTCCACGATAGTAATAAGTATCAGGTAAATAAGAGTTAATCTCAAGTTCTATCGCTTTGTCAAAGTCAGTAACCGCATCACCATATTTTCCCCATTCGACCTTCGTTTTTCCACGATAGTAGTAGGTAAGAGCATCAAGAGAAATCTCTATTGCTTTATCAAAGTCGGCAACTGCTGCCTCGTATTGACCGAGGCTATATTTTATAGCCCCACGACTGCGGTAAAGGCGTGCAGAAGGGCTGAATTCTATTGCTTTATCATAGTCGGCAACTGCTGCCTCGTATTGACCGAGGCTATATTTTGCAAACCCACGATTGTTGTAAAGGTTTGCAGAAGGGTTGAATTCTATTGCTTTATCATAGTCGGCAATTGCTGCCTCGTATTGACCGAGGCTATATTTTGCAAACCCACGATCGTCGTAAAGGTCTGCAGAAGGGCTGAATTCTATTGCTTTATCATAGTCGGCAACTGCTGCCTCATATTGAGACAATCCTCGTTTTGCATCTGCTCGTGAGATGTAAGCAGATGTATACTCCACGTTTATGCTAATTGCATAAGTGTAGTGGGTAATTGCATCCTCATATTGCGACTTCCTACTATGATTCTGTCCTGCTTCAAAGAGGGCTTCCGCAATATTTTCTCCAGATATATTTTGTAGACAATTCCAAAATTGATCCCATGTAATTTTGTTAAACTTGTTTTTTCCCAAATTCTCATAAAATGCCCAATTATCAACGTTTGTGCTATCAGCATAAATTCCTAAAGGCGTATCAGTTGCACAAAGATATGACTTTAACTGGTTGATACCGTCCTCAACATATTCTAAACCTTCGCGTTTGCATTCGACAATGAAATCCAGTGAATCTACGCCGAGAACAATATCAGATCTGCGTTTGTCTGATCCCATCTGAATTTCATATTCTGTTTCTATAAAAAAGTTGCGTAATATCGGTGAGAAGTAATTGATGACATTTTCTACTACTTTTGCTTCATGTGGAGCATCTTGATGGCATTCAGGACACAATTTAAAGTCAGGTTCACGTGGCTGAGAATGTGCATGTTGGTGACAAAATACTTCGTTCAAGTTTTTCATATATGTTAGAGTCTACAATGATATTTTCTTGTTCAGGAGGTTTTGATTTATATTTTACAGAGTCTGCCATGACGAGGCAAAAAATGCAAGTGCAATACAGAGCTATTCAATTGTCGCGGACTTAGCGTCCTCCACAATTCTGACAAAGATAATCCGGGGAATGCCTAAGTGGCATTCATACCTTTGATTTAGCGTAATCCGCGATTCAGAAAAGATCACGCAAGAAGACACAGAACTCTTAAAATCCGCGTAATCCGCGATTCAGACGAGTTCTTTGTAGCATAACCTTTCTATGTTGTGCCTCTTTGTAGCATAACCTTTCTATGTTGTGCTTTTCCAATCCTGAAAAAAATCAGCCACCCCTATCCTACGAAAAAACACCTCAAAACAAAAAACTCTTAAAATCCGCGTAATCCGCGTAATCCGCGTAATCCGCGATTCTGACAAACAAAAATCCGCGTCCAAAATAGACTTTCGAATGCCTCTATTGCTTACCTCACTTAGGTTGACAGGGAAGAAAGCTTTGCAGTTAGGTTTCAACTTTAAAGATGACTACCATTTTCGTATATTGAACTTTGTCCATTCATTTTCCCAATTTGGAGTATTTACAACAGACGCCAGAAAAAAATGGATCCCAGTAGATTCTTTTAATTTTGTGCAAATATTACCAATGTCTGCAAAGTCTCGGTTTGCATTTACATCTACTACTTTTACGTGCAGTACATCATGACATTGTTCAGATAGTACTTCAGCAGGTGGTGTAGATAATCGTTTAGATTCTTCCTCATCATATTTCAAATAGGGATAGTCCTCTTTTAGAATATCCTTAAGTGCTTCTACAACTTCCTCATTTTGCCACAGTTTCATAAGTATCTCCTTCATATATCATCTACTCAGAACTTTCAAAAAACCACTGTTCACAGTTATTATAAATACCGCTTCGCTATCCGCTGGATCGGGAGAAAAAGGCAATTTTAGACTTCACTATAAAATCGATCTTTAATGTGCGACTCAATTTTCACTGACTTTCTGTTTTTTCTTTATTATTTGTAGATTTTCAGAATGCTAAGAATTTCATCTATGTTAGAGTCTACAATGATATTTTCTTGTTCAGGAGGTTTTGATTTGTATTTTACAGAGTCTACCATGACGAGGCAAAAAATGCAAGTGCAATACAGAGCCATTCAATTGTCGCGGACTTAGCGCCCTCCGCAATTCTGACAAAGATAATCCGGGGAATGCCTAAGTGGCATTCATACCTTTGATTTAGCGTAATCCGAGATTCAGAAACCACCCGGTCATCCCAATCCTACGAAAAGCACCTTGAAGCACCAACCCCCTAATCCGCGTAAATCCGCGTAATCCGTGTAATCCGCGATTCTGACAAACAAAAATCCGCGTCCAAAAACGACTTTTGAATGCCTCTGGGAGGATATAGGTGTGAATGATTGGTAGAGATGGTGTGAGTGATTGGTGAAGATGTTTGGTGCGGTCAGGAAACCGCACCGAGTATGATTGAATGGATATATGCTGTTACGTAGTATTATTCTCCAATGAATACGCACGATTTCCACCAGGACCACCGCCAATCGCCCATGTCCCACGGAATAGGGATTGGCGTTTGGGGGGCATCGTCTCAATAACCTCATGGCTCAAGTTCAACCGATGCCACTGTGCCCAAATTGAGTTATAGCAATTGAAAACGGCACATCGCGGATTGTCAGGATTCGTCCAATCATTCGCAGCATGCACAAGACTCTCTGTGAAGATAACCACAGATCCGGGTGGGCAGCTATATTCATCCATCATCTCACGCATGCTGTCCTCCCAAGGGGATTCGCTGATATTCGGACGATATGGGTCAGGGCCACCGTAGTTGAAATGTGCCTTATGTGATCCGCTGAGAAAAGAGGTGCCGCCTTGTCCTTTTTTCACTTCCTCCAATTCCCACACAACGCGTGTTAACCCAGCAAAAATCTTTTCGCCAGCAACCTGGTACCGCATTGCGTTTGCCTGTTGCGGAGGTCGCACTACGTGAGGCAAACCATTATCACCTCGTGATGCCTTGCTCCAGCCAGGTTCTCGGACAGTCGTAAAGGACCCTTCACACCGAAATCCGTAACAATCATCATGGACAAAAGGATTTTCGGACAGGATTTCGTTGAGAATCCCCACAATTGCAGGATGGTCAAGCAGGTTCTGAAGTGCTCCGTGATAACTTTGCCTTGCCCCTGCATACACTTCTGCTTTCATCTCTTCAATTTCCGTATCCGATAATATTGATGGCAATAAAATCCAACCACGAAGATCAAAGAAAAACTTTTGTTCTGATGTCATCAGGACTGGTTCATCATTTAACGTTTCTTTTGACATTTATATCTCCTTAATTATCTGGTGTTATTATCCAATGAATACTGACGGTTTCCTCCGGGACCACCACCTATTGCCCAAGTTCCTCGGAATAAGGATTGGCGTTTTGGAGGCATCTTTTCTATTATTTCATGACTTAGATTCAACCGATACCATTGAGCCCATATTGAGTTGTAACAATTAAACACAGCACAACGCGGATTGTCAGGATTTGTCCAATTATTGGTAGCATGAATTAGACTCTCAGTGAAAATTAATGCTGACCCAGGCGGACAACTATAGTCCTCCATCGTATCCTTTATCTTATCCTCCCAAGGTGATTCATGAATATTTGGACGGTTTGGATCCGGTCCACCATAGTTGAAATGTGCCTTATGTGAACCGGTGAGAAAAGTGGTGCCTCCTTGTCCTTTTTTCACCTCTTCGAGTTCCCAAACGACGCGGGTAAGCCCAGCAAAAATTTTTCCGCCAGCAACCTGATACCGCACTGCATTTGCTTGTTGCGGGGGACGCACGACATGTGGAACAGCAGTGCCCCTGTCAGAATAAGTGCGCCAGCCGGGCTGCCTAACCGTAGTAAACGAGTTCTCACATCGAAAGCCGTAGCAATCATCAAAAATAAAACGTTCATCCGCAACAATTTCGTTTAGAATTCCAACAACTGCAGGATGATCAAGTAAATTCTGAAGTGTTCCTTGATAACTATGTTTTGCACCTGCATACACTTCCGCTTTCATCTCTTCAATTTCTGAGTCCGATAGTACCGATGGTAATAAGATCCAACCGCGAAGATCGAAGAAGAACTTTTGTTCAGGAGTCATCAACTTCTCGCCTGGAGCCAATGGCATTGGATCGTTAGAATCACGTACTTCTCGCATACTTTTAAATCCTCAATAGTCAACGTAACCAAAAATCACATTGCCTGTTTCAATCCAGGCAAGAAATAATCTTTAACAACAACTTCCCAACTCATACGCGATGCAATTTCATAACCTTCCTTTATCATATCCTCAACATCGCGCGGTTTTCGTGGTAGTCGACCCAGCAGTTTCGCTGCAATGTCTCGACTGTTCTCAACTTCAATCTGTGTTCTTTCAGTTAATCCAATGTTCATCACATCTTCTAATGACCTAGGAGTAGCGTTAAGATGTGTATAATCCGCAATAACTACGTTCTGCACTTCGCGATTTTCTGTAGCACGTTGAATGAAACCGCAACAACCACACACATTACTTACAACACAGATAGCACCGAAACTCAACGGCTCCACTTGTGCAATACCAAAAGGTTCATAGATTGACTGCCCAAATTCAGCATCACTCCCTTTGCGAATGTCCATAAATTCCATATCTATCGGCATACGAGTTCCACAAGCAGTCTGACTCCACCCAAACTGATTAACGAAAACAACCTTTATTGCTTTTGATTGAAGATTGAAGGCAGAAACACCGTTGTTCAATTCAATCTCCGCACCGACCAAATCGGGATAACCGATTTTGTGGTGGACAGGCCAACCGTATTCGCGCTCCATCTCGTGTATATCTTCGTGTGGTCGTCCGGTGGCAATTTCAGTTGAGAGAATAAATAGGACAGCAGTTTTATCATTAGAAGCAAGTAACGGATCTAAATGGGTGAGAACCTGCAAATCCCGCCACAGTCCTTTGCTTTTGACAAGACGAGTTACATGCGTAAAGACATAATCTGGACGGTAATCGAGCAGTGTCCTTGCGTACTTTTGGAGACGCGCTTTTGATTCTAATTTATCTTCTAAACTCATTTCAAAAGCAGGTATTCCGTTATACACGAGGTTAATTGGGAAGGATTCAAATGGCCGTGCTAAAAAGCGGAGTTCATCAACGACAAGGTCACCGACAGCGAAGATAGTATCACAGAGATGTGCTTTGTCAATCAATGCGTGTTTGAAATACCAGAACGGATCGCCGAATGTATCACGGACTAGCATGCCCTGTTCTTTTGATTGCTGTAATGCGTTATAGAAACGGACATCGTGTCCGGGATGTCCTTCAACTATAGGTCGTATCGTTGCCACTTCGTGTGCGTAGAAAATGGTACGCATATTCGCTGAACCGTTCCCATTTTTCCGTTCAATCTGCGTTTTGAGTGCAAGCGGCATACCCATAAATTCATGTGAGATGATATAAACAGGAGTATCTGTTTTTTCACCGATAAGCACTTGCAGTACTTGATAGGCAGGTTCGGCAAGACGCACATATTCCTCATACTCCCATTCACTTTCATAACGCGTTGAGTCTATACCGAAGTGTTCATAGAGCTGCCACTTGAACTGTCCAGTCAGGTCTTCATTGCTGTCAGAAACATTGATCAAAACCACATCTGTCAACGTAGTAACGTTTTGGTCTTTATTCTCAAATCGTCGCTGACCATAGATAAGTTCGACGTGGTAAGTTTTTTCAATATCACTAAGTGCTGCAGCGTGTGGTGTTGATTTTATACCTTCGGCTGCGTGATACATCACCGCTTCGAATGCCCCTAAATCTGTATTAGTAAAAAGTGGACCGACAAGAAAGGTGCGTTCAATTGATTCATTGTAGCCGCGGGTTGTCAGCAATCCATCCAGAACTGCACCGATTCCCCCCATCTTTTGGATCGCTTCGTGCGTGACGTGGACAACAATACTCAAGATTTCACCTCACAAAATATAGAAACAGGACTTGCGCATTCCCCCGCTTGCGGGCTCACTTACCCCCATTTTTGTATGCGGTATGTGTAGGCGTGTGTGTGTATAGAAATAAGTTGGAAAGTCTGATGGGTTATGGTAGAATACCTCCATATAAACCAATGTCGGTGAAAAACCGGCAGGGAGGTATTCTTATGAAATATACCCTTAGTTGGGTACACCCCAGAAAGATTATAACAGGTTTTCGTAAAGTTTTCAACGGGGTTTGTATCAAAAAACCGACGCTCCGCAACTTTTATTTGATGCTACAGGCTGTGTGTGTAGCCCCAAGTTTTCGTATTCAATCGATTGCCTCACATCTACCTATCCGTGTGAAACACGACAAGTCTAAGCAAAAGCGTGTGTTGCGGTTTATTGACACCTATTTTCCGGTTGCAGCGGTGAAGGGTGCTTGGTTGTCACATATAGTTGTCAGTGTGTGTCGTTCTGTGGGGATGCAGCATCTGCTTGTGCTGATAGACGAGACAGATTTACCGGGCGGATGGAAGGCGATTGTTGCAGCCCTTCCGTTTCGCAATCGTGCGATCCCGCTCTATTGGGTTCTGTATAAAAATGAGATGCTCAAAGATGGCACCTATCAAGGACATAACGATTTAGTTCAGCAGTTCTGTTGTGATGTCCATAGTCGCGTTGTTAAAGTGTTAGGGGATAGTCGGGAGCCTGTGTTGGTCTTTGACAGAGGGTTCGCCCGAGCGAGAGCGATCCTCAAGTTTTTTGAGGGGCAAGGCATCTGCTACTTGATGCGTGTGCCACGCAATGTTGGTGTGCGTATAGCAGGCAACAAGCAGTGCCTTGAAGAAGTGGCAAATGGTTTTTACCCACAAGTGCTTTATCACTACACGGAGCAGGTGCCTGTGGCACTCTATGTTGGGGGACAGCACACCAAGAAAGACCCGTTATATCTTATCTCCAATCGGCTTCAGGGGAACCCCCTGCGAACTTGCTACAAGCGGCGGACACAGATTGAACACGGGTTCAGAGACTTGAAAACGAACTTCGGTTTCAAAGCACTCGTTTTGAGAAAGAACGAACAGCCCCGGATGGAAGTTCTGTTTTTGCTGGCAGTCGTGGCTTATGGTTTGGCGTTCCTGTGTTATGAAAAAGCTGCGGACAGATGGGCAAAAACTTTACACCCTACGCGGAAAGTTTACTCCGTGATCAGTGTCATCAACCGTATGATCCGCGAGGTGTGGACGCAGGAGGCGTTGCTCTTGTTCACCGAGAGGACTTGTTTGAGAGATATAAACTTTCTCACCGCAGAAGAACTGACATGACAACATTGGAAACCTATGAACACAACTACACACGCATTCAAAAAAAAATGGGGGTAAGTGCGGCTTGCGGGGGGATAAAGGCTCACTTACCCCCATTTTTGTATGCGGTATGTGTAGGCGTGTGTGTGTATAGAAATAAGTTGGAAAGTCTGATGGGTTATGGTAGAATACCTCCATATAAAATAATGTCGGTGAAAAACCGGCAGGGAGGTATTCTTATGAAATATACCCTTAGCTGGGTACATCCCAGAAAGATTATAACAGGTTTTCGTAAAGTTTTCAACGGGGTTTGTATCAAAAAACCGACGCTCCGCAACTTTTATTTGATGCTACAGGCTGTGTGTGTAGCCCCAAGTTTTCGTATTCAATCGATTGCCTCACATCTACCTATCCGTGTGAAACACGACAAGTCTAAGCAAAAGCGTGTGTTGCGGTTTATTGACACCTATTTTCCGGTTGCAGCGGTGAAGGGTGCTTGGTTGTCACATATAGTTGTCAGTGTGTGTCGTTCTGTGGGGATGCAGCATCTGCTTGTGCTGATAGACGAGACAGATTTACCGGGCGGATGGAAGGCGATTGTTGCAGCCCTTCCGTTTCGCAATCGTGCGATCCCGCTCTATTGGGTTCTGTATAAAAATGAGATGCTCAAAGATGGCACCTATCAAGGACATAACGATTTAGTTCAGCAGTTCTGTTGTGATGTCCATAGTCGCGTTGTTAAAGTGTTAGGGGATAGTCGGGAGCCTGTGTTGGTTTTTGACAGAGGGTTCGCCCGAGCGAGAGCGATCCTCAAGTTTTTTGAGGGGCAAGGCATCTGCTACTTGATGCGTGTGCCACGCAATGTTGGTGTGCGTATAGCAGGCAACAAGCAGTGCCTTGAAGAAGTGGCAAATGGTTTTTACCCACAAGTGCTTTATCACTACACGGAGCAGGTGCCTGTGGCACTCTATGTTGGGGGACAGCACACCAAGAAAGACCCGTTATATCTTATCTCCAATCGGCTTCAGGGGAACCCCCTGCGAACTTGCTACAAGCGGCGGACACAGATTGAACACGGGTTCAGAGACTTGAAAACGAACTTCGGTTTCAAAGCACTCGTTTTGAGAAAGAACGAACAGCCCCGGATGGAAGTTCTGTTTTTGTTGGCAGTCGTGGCTTATGGTTTGGCGTTCCTGTGTTATGAAAAAGCTGCGGACAGATGGGCAAAAACTTTACACCCTACGCGGAAAGTTTACTCCGTGATCAGTGTCATCAACCGTATGATCCGCGAGGTGTGGACGCAGGAGGCGTTGCTCTTGTTCACCGAGAGGACTTGTTTGAGAGATATAAACTTTCTCACCGCAGAAGAACTGACATGACAACATTGGAGACCTATGAACACAACTACACACGCATTCAAAAAAAAATGGGGGTAAGTGCGGGATAAAGGGGGGTAAGACCTCGAAAGTAACGAAAAATACAGGATAAAATACATAAAAAACGTGAGTTCCATAAACATTTATGAATTTTGTATCTTATGAAATTCGCCTTAGCATAGCGAAGCAAAGACGGACAATTCCGTGAGTTCGGTGTCCGAAATACGAAGGATATTTGTAGCACAACCTGTCTAGGTTGTGCATCCTACAAAAAATGGTTTATTTCCAAACTCACGTTAAAAAACAAAATTCTAAACAAGAACACACAAATTTGCGTCCGTCCTACAGAAATTAGGATGTTTTAAAATACCATGCAAAATAGGAAAGTGTCAAGTTGTTTTGGCATATCCGAATAATGGTAGATTTTAGAATTAATCGGACATTCAGACAGTTCTTAGGTCGGGTAGAGTTTGCGAAACCCGACTATCATTGAGTTAAGTCGCAATTCGAAGATCGCTCCTATGGATGCAGTGTCTATTTATTTTCATATTTAACCCAGGACTTATGCATTCCCCCCGCTTGCGGGGGATAAAGGGGGGTAAGTCCTCGAAAATAGCAAAAAATACGGGATAAAATACATAAAAAACAAAATTTTAAACAAGAACACACAAAATTGCGTAAGTCCTGTTTAACCATAATTCGATTTTCCGTTGCTTATACCAAGTTTTAAACGTATAATTGAATAAGCACAACGTAAGACTGATTCAATCATATATAAAGCACAACATAATGGAAAGAAAAACAGAAATTACACGCGAAACCAATGAAACCCAAATCCGCCTTTGTCTCAACCTTGATGGAGATGGTACACATAATATAAACACTGGCGTTGGATTTTTGGATCACATGTTAGAACTCTTTGCAAAACATGGGTTCTTCGATCTGGAGATTGAAGCGAAGGGTGATTTGCATGTTGACGCACATCACACCACGGAAGATGTCGGTATCTGTTTGGGACAAGCGATAAAGGAAGCCGTTGGAGATAAAGCTGGCATGCGGCGTTTCGGCAGTTTCACTGTTCCAATGTATGAATCCCTCGCAAAAGTTGATATGGATATCTGTGGACGACCTTATCTCCATTATGAAACCCCACTTGATTTCGGTAAAATCGGAGAGTTTGATATAGAGTTAGCGGAAGAATTTTTCCATGGATTTGTCAACAACAGTGGTACAACGCTACATATCAATGTTCCGTATGGTACAAATCAACATCATATTATTGAAGCGATTTTTAAGGCAGTGGCAAAAGCATTAGATATCGCAACTCAGATAGATAATCGTATCAGAGGCGTACATTCTACTAAGGGAAGTTTGTAGGAAACATAGGAAATCTTATGAGAAATGGGAATGTTATTGCTGTAATACTTGGCGGCGGTCGCGGCACACGTTTATTTCCACTGACACGCGACCGCGCAAAACCGAGTGTCCCAATTGCAGGCAAATTTAGACTGGTCGATATTCCGATTAGTAACTGCCTCTATTCGGGCTTAGAACGGATATATGTCTTGACACAGTTTAATTCTGTATCTCTAAATAGGCACATTGCACAGGCATACCGGTTTGATAGTTATCGGCGCGGGTTCGTACAAATTTTAGCTGCACAACAGACCCTAATGGGAGATGAATGGTATCAGGGAACAGCGGATGCAATTAAGCATAACCAACCTTACATTCTCAATCCACGTTTTGCAAACGAACATGTGCTGATCCTTGCAGGTGATCATCTCTATCGAATGGATTATCGGAAGATGTTGGCAGTTCACAATGAAACAAACGCAGACATCACAGTTTCTGTCATTCCTGTGAACAAAGAGGTTACAAGCGCGCTCGGTATCCTCCAAGCTGATGCAAGTGGACGTATTACTGATTTTGTTGAAAAACCCCAAACACATGAAGAACTGCAGCAATTGCGGGTTGAACCGAATGTCTTTACTTCACGTGGTATTGAACCGAAAGGTAGAGAGTATATTGCCTCAATGGGTATTTACATCTTTAATCGAAATGTACTACAAGAGGTATTACAGGATGATTCAAATGTGGATTTTGGTAGGGACATAATACCAAAAAGCATAAAGACACATACAGTTTCTGCTTATTTTTTTGATGGGTATTGGGAGGATATCGGGACTATCCGAGCCTTTTATGCCGCAAATATCGCACTAACGGATGCTTCCCTGAATTCAATTTTTACGATGAACAAGCACCTATCTATACTAACAGAAGGCATCTACCAAGCACAAAAGTAAACAGTAGTAGTATTCGCTCATCTGTTCTTGCAGAGGGTTCTATCATTGATGATTCAGAATTGGACAGAACAATCGTTGGAATACGAAGTATCATCTCAAGTGGCAGCCGGGTATATCAGTCGGTCCTGATGGGGGCTGATTTCTATGAGTCGAATGCACTTCGGTCAGAAAATGAACAGGCAGGGATCCCACATGTTGGGATTGGCAAAAAATGTCTAATACAAAATGCAATTATTGACAAAAATGCACGAATTGGCGATAATGCAGTAATCGCAAATACAAAAAATGTTGACAATTTTGATGCAGATAACTATTATATACGCGACGGGATAGTAATTGTACCTAAAGATGCTACGATTCTACCTGATACAGTAATATAAAGCTTGCTTTTCGAGCAGGTAGAGATATTTCTCATCTGCAATTACGTCTTTGGACAAAGGAACAATACAGATGAATAAACTTTTATTTTTCTTAATTTTCGGTTTATTAATTATTTCTCCACAACTGATGGCACTTGATACAGATGGCTTAGTTGGGGCATGGTTGATGGACGATAAAGGAGACACAGTTTCTGATTCTTCTGAAAATGGTTTGGATGGAAATATAGCAAGAGGAAACCCAAAATGGGTCGCTGGTAAATTTGGGGGGGCAATGGAATTTGGCGGGGCAGACATGGTTACAGTTGGTGACAATGCTGCACTTGACCTCAAATCCTTTACACTCTCCGCCTGGATTAATATACCGAAAGTCTCTGGAGCCTGGCAAATTATAGCATCCAAAGAACACCGGAACCCGACAGGACGCAACTATGGTTTATTCGGCCATATTAACACAGGGGTAGTTCACTACTCCTTTACAACTGGTGGTTGGAAGTCTTTTGATGGTAAAACTGTTGTAACTGATGGCAAGTGGCATCATGTTGCTGCAACTTACGAAAAACCAGATTTCAAACTCTATATTGATGGAGAGGTAGACGCACAAGTTGCCCCGAATACTGATCCCGATAACCATGATAACTTTCTCTTTATTGGCGGATGCGACATAGGCAACTATTGGATGACAGGTTCTATTGACGAGGTGGTCCTATATAACAA
This sequence comes from Candidatus Poribacteria bacterium, assembly GCA_965200395.1. Lineage (GTDB taxonomy): Bacteria > Poribacteria > WGA-4E > WGA-4E > WGA-3G > MSPOR6. The sequence goes on from CBDAUH010000002.1 coordinate 268,921, forward strand.
AGCCCTTGATGCAGCTGATATAAAGGCACTCATGAATAGCAGTTTCGTCGACGCTCTTGACGTTCAACCGGGTGGCAAATTAGTTACAACATGGAGCAAGATTAAAAACAGGGTAACAAAGTAAACTCTACTGTTTTATCTACGATATTCACTCGTGATACATATAAACAGTTTGCGTATTCACTATTCTACATGATACTTCGATAATTCTCGTACAGCATAAGCTAACATAAAATTTTTGTTAGTATTAAAGGAAAGCGTGCATAAGATATGGCTGAAATAAGACAGCAGCTTCTTGTCTTACATTTACACACACCCGACCTAAACAGCCACGTCGTTGCCTGGGCAATGTATGATGGCACAGGTCAAAAACGTTACACCACTGGTGATAGTGAGACTCCCCCCTACAACTCAGTTGTTGAAGCAATGCAGGACGGTTGGCGGGTTATTCAGTTTCCACAACAATTTCCCGCATATCCTGGGATGGAGTATAACACTTCGTATCTAAGATTTGAATATATTTTAGAGAAGTTGGAGGAAATTTAATGGTTGATAAACAGCATCTCCTAACCACAGAACAGATGGCGAATTTCGTAGCTGATGGTTACCTTCGCTTTGATGATTTTATTCCGGATGAATTAAATAAAGCTGCCCATGAAGAGATGGCATCAGGTATGGCAGTTCGAGGGGGCGGCGGCACCGTCCTAGATAATGTCTGGCATGATGATTCTGCTGTTGGCAAAGTCTTCCGTTTGCCCAAAGTGCAAGGTATAATCCAAAGTCTTGTCGGTGAAAGTCCGTTGTATGATCATCATGCAGTGCATATTGTGCGTCCACAAAGTCAACATGGGCAAATTTGGCATGCAGATGCGATCATTGACATACGGATGCATTTTGACATCCAGTTCTTCTATTTTTCACACGACACCCCCCGAGAAATCGCACTTACCCCCATTTTTTTTTGAATGCGTGTGTAGTTGTGTTCATAGGTTTCCAATGTTGTCATGTCAGTCCTTCTGCGGTGAGAAAGTTTATATCTCTCAAACAAGTCCTCTCGGTGAACAAGAGCAACGCCTCCTGCGTCCACACCTCGCGGATCATACGGTTGATGACACTGATCACGGAGTAAACTTTCCGCGTAGGGTGTAAAGTTTTTGCCCATCTGTCCGCAGCTTTTTCATAACACAGGAACGCCAAACCATAAGCCACGACTGCCAGCAAAAACAGAACTTCCATCCGGGGCTGTTCGTTCTTTCTCAAAACGAGTGCTTTGAAACCGAAGTTCGTTTTCAAGTCTCTGAACCCGTGTTCAATCTGTGTCCGCCGCTTGTAGCAAGTTCGCAGGGGGTTCCCCTGAAGCCGATTGGAGATAAGATATAACGGGTCTTTCTTGGTGTGCTGTCCCCCAACATAGAGTGCCACAGGCACCTGCTCCGTGTAGTGATAAAGCACTTGTGGGTAAAAACCATTTGCCACTTCTTCAAGGCACTGCTTGTTGCCTGCTATACGCACACCAACATTGCGTGGCACACGCATCAAGTAGCAGATGCCTTGCCCCTCAAAAAACTTGAGGATCGCTCTCGCTCGGGCGAACCCTCTGTCAAAGACCAACACAGGCTCCCGACTATCCCCTAACACTTTAACAACGCGACTATGGACATCACAACAGAACTGCTGAACTAAATCGTTATGTCCTTGATAGGTGCCATCTTTGAGCATCTCATTTTTATACAGAACCCAATAGAGCGGGATCGCACGATTGCGAAACGGAAGGGCTGCAACAATCGCCTTCCATCCGCCCGGTAAATCTGTCTCGTCTATCAGCACAAGCAGATGCTGCATCCCCACAGAACGACACACACTGACAACTATATGTGACAACCAAGCACCCTTCACCGCTGCAACCGGAAAATAGGTGTCAATAAACCGCAACACACGCTTTTGCTTAGACTTGTCGTGTTTCACACGGATAGGTAGATGTGAGGCAATCGATTGAATACGAAAACTTGGGGCTACACACACAGCCTGTAGCATCAAATAAAAGTTGCGGAGCGTCGGTTTTTTGATACAAACCCCGTTGAAAACTTTACGAAAACCTGTTATAATCTTTCTGGGGTGTACCCAACTAAGGGTATATTTCATAAGAATACCTCCCTGCCGGTTTTTCACCGACATTATTTTATATGGAGGTATTCTACCATAACCCATCAGACTTTCCAACTTATTTCTATACACACACACGCCTACACATACCGCATACAAAAATGGGGGTAAGTGAGCCGAGAAATGGGGGGCACAATGATCCTACCTGGAAGCCATTTCAGACGTGTCTGTGAAACCGATGTAGCGCGTTATCAAAACTTCCTTGGACAACACCCGATAGTTTGTAACGCAGGTACACTTGTCGTCGTACATCATGGTATTTGGCACTGTGCACAACCCAACTTGACTGACGAAACACGGTATATGTTCAAGTTACGCCTCAATCCGACTGTACGTCAACTCAAATTATGGAATACAGATGACATCGATACGGCAGGAATTCGTGGTATTCTGGGCCGGAACCATAGATGGTATGGCAATGATGTACGTCTTGAAATTGTCAATCGAATTAAGTTTTGGCGTTTCCTGACTGGAAATGAATCCTACGATGTCGGTTATTGGCTATCTCGTCTTGAAAATATGCCAGAGAATGTGCCGAACGTAGCGTAGTTTCTAAACTCTTAAACACAAAACCCCTAATGACTCTTCGATCATTAGGGGTTTTGTGTAATCGCTAATAATAAGATTTATCAAAATTGGACTAACGATCTCCGCCACGACGTCCTCTGAAACCGCCGCGTTCACGGAATGCCCGCATCATCCGCTCTCTTTGCTCGCGTGAAGCACTTTCAAATTTCCTACGCATTTCCATTGCCATTTTTTCCCTCTCCGCTTTCATTTTTGCCTCAGCTTTTGCTCTCGCTTCAGCTTCTCTATCACGCGATGAATTATTATTATTATTCTCGTTCCGGTCATCAGACGATCTTGACGCGCTACGACTTGATCCACCTGCTCTGAGAAACTGCATATTTCCACGTCGAAGTGTGATGGTTTCACCATCTTTGTCCAGAATAATTTCTTTCTCCTTGATTTCCTTCACGACCGCATCACCGACTTTATCTCCGATCGTAGCGATATAAAATTTATTTGAACGGCGTTCCTGCACGTACGCTTCTGACTTTCTACCATTTTTCTCAACAGAGGTTCCAACGAAAGCATATTCAGGTTCTTTGTTAGGCGGTCTCCAACCCAACGGTCGGAAGATATTGTTGTCAATAATTGTTCGATAGAAATCTGGGTTCTCTTTAGATTCTTCCTTATTTGAACGGTTTTGAGGACCCCAATTAGAGCCTTGTTGTCTATTACCGAATTGTGCCCTTCGAGATGATCTGTCTGCTTTCATCTCACCCATATTTGCCATGATAGCATCTCTGTTAGGGCGATTCTGTGCTTGCAGCTTCATCCCAAATGCAAGCAGCAAACCAGCAGCACAACCTATTCCTATAATAATGAGGATTTTTGAAAACTTCACTTTCTTCTCCTTGTTCCATCGCGCAAGAGATACACTATTTTTCAAGTTAAGACTATTATATATAACTATTTGACTGATTAAGTTAAAAAAGGTTCAATATTTTATGTATTCTACTGATGTAATTCTAACATGCTTTTTGTTCAATGTCAAGTTGAGTCATTTTTTCTCAAGCGGTGCGGTCATATAAATCAGCGATTTAGCATCCGGTCATCACCGCATCTTACCGTCCTTGAATCTTGCAATAGCACCACGTTCAGCAAGCTCTGCCTTCGCATAATGTGCAGGCATTTGAGAAGATTTCCACCGCCCCGCCACCTGCATATCAACAACAGTCGCCCCCGCAGCAGCAAGCGACATCGCTGAGCCCACACGCAGCGAATGCCCAGAAATAAAACCATCCACTCCCGCATCTGATGCACGTTTTTGAATAATACGTCGCGCAGAATGATCGTGCAGCCTATTTAACTGAATATGTCCACCGCGAGGTATCTGTCGAAACAACGCGCCGTCATCAATACCACTCCCCTCAAGATATTTTGACATGATGCTGCGTGTCCTATCACATACGTAAAGACTATCGCCGCGTCCCTCTTGGTCAGATTTGGAACCTTGCACCGTAAACGTCGTCCCTTTAAAGTCTTCCACATTCGCAGCCACCACTTCACTGATACGCAACAGACAATCACTCATTAGTCGAATCATTGCAGCATCACGTAAACCCGCGAGGGTACCATCGGTTTCAGCCTGAATGCAGACACGTTCCACATCTTGCCAAATCAGTCCATCCACCTGTCCACGCCCTCTCTGTTTTCCATTTCTACGGATTCCTGCCAACGTTGCGTGCGTAATCGGCATGGCAAAATCCGCACCGTCCTGATGTTTCAACTGCCATTTCACAGCAGCGACCACCTGTGAAATCGTTGATGGTGATTTCCCATTTTCATGGAGCTCTGTCAAGTACGTAGCGAGCATGCCATCCGACAACGTCTCACCTGGAGGTTTCCAATCTTCAAACCTTTGCAGCGCATGTTGGTATGCCTTCTTCGTATTCTCTGATATGCTGGAATGAATTAGGTTTTTGATTTTCGGGCGAAGTTTATCTAGTGACGATTCCCGTTTCTCAAGAGCGTTTTGCATATTAATCCTCAAATGACATTTAGGTGTTTTGGATAACAGTTGCAGAATTGTGAAAACACAAGCTGACAGAACAGCACCAGAAAAGAGGGTGATGTTCCTACTCCGAACAGCAATAAAAATGGTGGAGGATACCAGACTTGAACTGGTGACCTCTTGCATGCCATGCAAGCGCTCTCCCAGCTGAGCTAATCCCCCACCTGACTTATCTATAAATGATAACACATAACCACTTTAAAAGCAAGTATTTTTTTAGTTCGCGCTTCTATTTCATCTTGACTTTTTCAATCTGCAAATATATAATTCCACTATGACACAAGAATATCAGTATAGTCAATTTACTAGGAATATCAAGAAAGACTCGCCTGTACACAACGAATTCATCACATAGGCATTTAAAAGATGTTAACCAAAGCCGATATTGAACGTGAAAAATTAAGACACAATACATCGTTCTTCAGGGCAATCCTTGCACCGACAAATGAGGAGCGACAACTGCTTTTTACGCTAAAAAACATCGGCAAGTTACCGGATGATTTTGATGGCGATTTGTTTATCCCATTACTTAATCACGCCAATGCAAAGATTCGATGTCTTGCCATAAAAAATGTTGGAAAGTTAAAAGACGAACGTTTTTTAACGAACCTCATTAAATTTGCGGAAACAGAGAAAAATACACTTGCACGGCGCGAAGCTGTTTCGGCAATCGGTAGACTCAAAACCGAAAACGCTATTCCGATTTTAACACGGTTTACTACCGATACTGATCCGAAGGTTGTATTGCAGGCGGTACGGGGTTTGCTTTATTTTAAAAGACATCGAGAAACGCAAATAGTATTAACATCGCTTGCTGAACATCCGAATGAATTGATACAGGAACAGATAGCAAGAGAACTACAACAACATGACTACACAGATTCTTCTAAAACACTAAACCATCCAGCTAGTCCAGACACGCTTAAAAATGTAATGGTATATGCCGATGTTCAAGATGTGTTAAAAGTTATTCCGGATGAATCTATTCATTTGACTTTTACTTCACCACCTTATTACAATGCCCGTGATTATACCATTTTCCCGAGTTATGAGGCGTATCTTGATTTTCTAACATCAGTTTTCAAAGAGACGCATCGTATTACAAAAGAGGGTAGATTCTTTGTACTAAACACGTCACCTGTTATTGTGCCACGTATTAGTCGCGCCCATTCCAGCAAACGATATGCAATTCCATACGATATTCATCCACGGCTAACAGAAATTGGTTGGGAATTTATTGATGACATTATATGGATGAAACCTGAATACGCTGCAAAGAATCGAAACGGTGGTTTTTTCCAACATCGTAAACCGCTTGGATACAAAGCAAACTCTATCACTGAAAGTGTGATGGTGTATCGTAAGAAAACAGACAAACTCATTGATTGGAATCTCCGTCAGTATGAAGAGGATATTATTAACACGAGCAAAGTGATGGGTGAATATGAAAAAACTAATGTTTGGCAAATAAATCCGGCAACAGATAAAGTTCATCCCGCAATTTTTCCACATGAATTAGCTTCCCGTATCATTCAGTATTACTCATTTAAAGGTGATCTCGTCTTTGACCCATTTGGTGGAAGCGGTACTGTCGGACATGTCGCTCTGCTACATGAAAGATATTTTTTTCTCTGTGAAAAGATGGAAGAATACGTTGAGCGTGCCAAACAAGCACTTGATACAGCACTATTTTCTGGTATAAACCCTCGTATATTTTCACTTACTGAATTAAGTTCACGCATAGCAGAGGAGTCACAAAAACCATGACTGTTACTGGCGGAGTAATTAAGAACATTATCCGAAAACTTTTTGCTGGAGCGGATTATCGTTCCGAAGTGCTGGCATTGATTAACGCTGAATTCTTGCAATATGCTGTCGATTTTTTCAAACGTGTAGCTTGTGCAAAGCTGGATAATCAATCTGTAACAGTTGACTGGTACAAAAAGGAATTCCTCAATTCAGATTCATATCGACCCGAAGAAATTGCTATTCACTCAGGACTGAACAAGAAAACAATTACAAATGCATATAGTTCTGCCCGGAAACAAATAGTGTTGGAAGTATCCCTTGAACATTATAATTCACTTTATAACGCTATTAACAGTTTGACCGAACAAGATGAGCTTGATATTGCCCTAACATTAAAATTTAGAGATGTTAGTGTTGATTTAAATATTAATGAAAGTTTGATTGTCATCAATACTCTCGCCGTCAAACGCTCTGCACTCCGTGGAGCATTATGGAGTACATCAGGAAAACAGGTAGAAAAACCTTTGATGATAACACTTTGTGCCCTTTTTCAAGTCCCAATAAAATATTTTGATCAGAGGAACCTACCAGAATCTGAACGCGAATCCGATTTTTATCTTTTTGACGAAACAGGGAAAGATTATCCTTGTGAAGTAAAATTAATGGGAAAAGGGAATCCCGAAAGTGCTGACGCAGTATTCGCTCGCGGGGGTCGCGTCCTTGTTGCTAACAAACTTTCTGAGACTAATAAACAACAGATGGACAAAGATGGTATCCTTTGGGTTGAACTTCAAACTGTAGACGGTTATAAGAGATTTGAACATGTGCTAAAGGCATTGTCAATCCCTTGTAAACCTTTTGCCGGTGATCTCGAAACTGCGTTAGACAAAATTTTATCCATTATTCTTTCTGATGATGTACAGAATTCTGTAACTCCTGAGATAGTTTTACAAGAGACCTTACTTAAAGACTCAGAATTATTGATTGAATTTGAATGAAAATTTTAGGTCTTGACACCTCAACCCCTATCGGCAGTGTTGCCCTTATAAATGAGGAAAACATAGTTGCCGAACATACCCTTAATATCGTCCAAGCACACTCCTCAAGACTGATGCCAGCAATTGATACTGTTCTGAAATGGGGTGAAATCATGCCAGGTGCCTTAGATGGATGTGCTATAGGTATCGGACCTGGATCGTTTACTGGTGTCCGTATCGGTGTTGCAACAGCGAAATCGCTCTGTTATGCAGTTGACAAACCGATCGTCGGTGTCTCAACATTAGAGACGATTGCATATAATCTCCGATGGACAAATGGCGTTATTTGTCCGATTCTTGATGCACGACGTAGTGAAATTTATGGAAGTATTTTTCAAGGTGGCGAAAAATGGCAACGTCTCGCTGACGATCTCTGCTTATCTATTGATGCGTTTTTAGATGAACTTGACAGTCATATCTCATCAGATGCAATTCCTATTTTTGTTGGAGATGGACTTGCTACTTATGGTGATGTAATTCAAGAGAGGCTTGGTAGGACGGTACCGTTTGCAGATCAGATATTTAATGTGCCACGTGGGTCAACTATTGCAAAACTTGGCGCGCAACGACTAAAACAAGGTGATAGTGATAGTTATTGGACTTTAGTGCCAAACTATGTTAGGATTGGATTGTATTGAAATCTGAAACCTAAGCTTATCCTCAATAAGACCTTACATTACACATCTATTAGCTCATTTTCCCTCTATCAAATGAACCATATTGTAAAAAATACATCTGCCCTATTCGGTGCACACATTTTCGGTCGCCTTGGATCGCTCATATTAACACTCTGGCTGATGCCTCGGTTTTTTACGGAGAGCGATTTAGGCGGCTATTTCGTTGCAATCGCCCTAACCAATCTGATTGCAAGTCTAACAGAACTCGGTATACAAAGTCCATTGATTCGGGAAATGACGTTAAGTCTATCCGAAACACGTCATTATCTCGGCAATGCACTTCTTGTTCGTCTAATCTTGTCTGTTATAGCATACACGGTCATGATTGTCAGTGGTATAATTTTGTGGTCTACCTCAACAATTTTGACAATGATAGTTTATTTAGGGTTGGCAGAGATTGTCAATTCCATTGCACAGCTTTATAGATGCGTCTTCCGAGCACATGAGGAGATGAAATTTGAAGCGTTGACAGTGCTGGCAGAACGTGGAACACTTTTTATTATAGGTGGTGCGGCAATCCTACTCGGATACAATATTGTAAATGTATGTCAAGTTTGGTTGTTAGCAGGATGTTTTAATCTTGTTCTGAGTATCGGATTTGTGCGATTTCGCTTCACACCGCTCAGTTTTGAACTGAGCTGGCAGGTAATAGTTGTACTAATGCGACAAGCACTCCCTTTTGCAGTTGGTAATCTGTTCAACTTAATCTATTTTCGTATTGACGCAATTATGCTGTCAAAACTTAGCCCTGATCGTATGGATGCTAACACGTGGTACGGATTGGCGTATACGTTAGTCAATGCTATTACAATCTTACCTGGGGCATTTCTGATGGGTGCAATGTTTCCTCTGCTTTCCCGCCTATATGAAAATGATCGCGATAGATTATCGCAGGCATATACATTCGGTGTACGGTGGATGGTAATATGTGGCATACCGATAGCAGTTGGACTTGCAGTGCTCTCACACGAAATTTCGAATCTGTTATTTTATCGGTACACACCAGGGACCATAGAAAAAATTTCGACGGCCATGCAGTGGCTAAGTGCAACATGTGGCACAGTTTTCTTGTCAACCGTGGTCATTACTGTGCTTCGCGCTGCAGATAAACGCCTTGTGTTTTCAATACTTATGGGGACAACAGCACTATTGAACATCATATTGAACTTTATATTGATACCACGACTCAACCACGTGGGCGCAGCAATTGCAATGGTAATTAGTGAGGCATATCTACTAACCATTGGGTTTAGCTATATTACCAAACGGATTGTAAATCTAACTGAAATTAGATTTATTTTTAAGGTTATCCTCATTTCTGCTGTGATGGGAATAGGTTTGGTGTTGTTAAAGGGAATACTATCTATTTGGATTCTGATTCCATTGGCGATAGTTGCTTATTTTATTGGGATTGCGTTATGGGGTGAATTTCGGATTAGGTTTGAGTTTGATTAAAACTCAAGAGGAGTCTTGCGCTCAAGTTTCAAAACATATACAATAGCAGTATGAATTTTCAAAGACACTGTGACCAATATCTACAGACAATAAACGAAACACGATCCGACCCGAATGCAACCCCTGAACTCTCTTTGCTGCCACATTTACAAGCATTCCTGCAAAAGGTTCCCGTTGAACATTTTGCCTGTCCCAACAACAGCCCCAAAATAAGATTCACACTGGAACCCAGAACAATCAACCAGATCGGACGACCGGACATCATCGCAACAGATGGATTGTTACCTATCGGCTATATTGAAGCGGAGGAATACGGCACAGACCTAAACAACCTAACAGGACACGCCGCACAACAGAACAAACGTTTTAAGGAAAACCTTGATAACTTTATCCTTACCAATTTTATTGATTTTCAGCTGTGGGTAGATGGGAAATGTAACACAACAGCGCGAATTACAGACAACACCGATGATTTAGCGATATTATTAGAACGATTCCTGAACGCATCTATCCAAATCGGCACACCGGAAGCACTCGCAAAATACCTTGCAAGACGGACACGAGAACTCCAAACACAGATTACCGCAACGCTTAACGACCAAAACAGCGAAACCTATCAGTTGTATAAGGCATTCAGAGAAACACATCTCTTTACACTAACACCCAGAGATTTTGCTGACATGTACGCACAAACGCTCTCTTACGGACTATTCGCCGCACGCTGCACCTTACCGAATGAAACCTATTTCCTACGACAAACCGCTGCTGAGACACTACCAGAATCCAATCCATTCCTAAAAGACCTTTTTTATCAGATTGCATCTCCAAAACTCACGAAAAACATTAAATTTATTCTGGATGACATCGCAAGACTATTACGTAACGTTCCAACAGAAATGCTCCAAACGTCATTAGCACCTACAGATGACTTTGAAGACCATGTTATCCATTTCTATGAACCATTCCTAAAAGAATATAATTCAAAACTCAAGATCGATCGCGGCGTATTCTACACACCGCGCCAGGTAATCTCTTACATCGTACGTTCTGTGGACGCACTGCTCAAATCGGAACTCAACAGACCCGACGGACTCGCAGATGACAACACCCTCATCCTTGACCCCGCAACAGGCACAGGTGGATTCCTGCTGTCCGTGCTTGACCACATCCGAGAATACGTTACCGACAATTATGGAACAGGAGAGTGGCAGCAATATGTCAACGAGCAATTAGTCAAACGCATTTTCGGATTTGAACTACTTGTCGCTCCCTATACAATTGTACATCTCAAGTTGAGTCAATTCTTACAAGAGCATGGATGGCACGACAATGAACGTCTCCGTATCTATCTCACTAATACATTAGAACAACCCGCAGAGACAGTGGAGACACAACCCTTTGCACCGTTTCTCTCTGACGAAGCAAACGAAGCACTCTCTGTGAAACGGGACGACCCTATCCTCGTCATCCTCGGCAATCCACCCTATCCAGAGGATTCTGCCAACCCAAGTCGTGATAGTAATAGAGAGTTAACTTTCATTGGAAAACTTATTGAAGATTACAAACAGTTAGATGGAGAATCGCTTGATGATAGGAATTTAAAAATGCTTCAGTCAGATTATGTAAAATTCACTCGGTGGGCACAGTGGCGTATTGATAGAAACGGTGAAGGTGTTATTGGCTATATTGTTAACAATAGTTTTCTTGACGGTCGAGCCTTTCGCGGGATGCGGCAGAGTCTAATGAAAAGTTTCAACACTGTTTACATACTCAATTTACACGGTAGCATCAGAAGACACGAAGCAGTACCAGAAGGTCAGAGAGATGAAAATGTTTTTGACATTTCACAAGGGGTTTGCATCTTGTTGTGTGTCAAAAAACGCGACAATCGTGCCTTGTCAAAGGTGTATCATGCGGATATATGGGGATCGCGGCAGGAAAGATATAATTTGCTTTTGCAGACCGATGTTCAAACCACACAATGGTGTGAACTACAACCGGCATTACCACTTTGTCTTTTTGTGCCGCAAACTGCAGAATATAGCACTGAATACGAAGCAGGTTGGAGTATTAACGACATCTTTCATACAGGTTCGGTTGGAATGGCTACTGGTCGGGATAGATTGACGATTCATTGGACTGCTGGAGGTATCCGTGAAACTGTGAACGACTTTATTTCACTTTCTCCAGACGAAGCACGGGAACAGTATAATTTGGGAAGGGATACTCATCATTGGCAGATTCCCCGCGCTCAGGCAGATCTTCGTAATAACCCAAATGTTGAACAACACGTAACGACAATTCGCTACCGTCCGTTTGACACACGCTGGACCTATTACACAGGACAGACAGGTTTCCACTCACGCCCAAACTATGATATTATACGACATTTACACGGTGTTGAAAATATTGCTCTCTGTGTCTGTCGTATTGTGACAAGTTCTGTTTGGAATCATGTTTTGATAACTGACAAAGTAACTGAAAAGAGTTATATTTCAAACAGAGGAAGTGAATCCACCCACGTATTCCCACTTTACCTATATACTGATTCAGAGGGATTATTAGGTGCAACAGAACGCGAACTGAATTTCAAACATGCTTTTCTCACCGCACTCGCTGAGTCATTGGAATTACCACAGACTCCCCCGTTTGGCCTTCCCGAAGGCATCACACCAGAGCAGATTCTCGCTTATATTTATGCGGTGTTGAATAGTGCCAAATATCGTGAACGATACTATGAATTTCTGAAATACGATTTCCCGCGTATCCCTTTACTGCAGGATATTGACGAATTCTGCGTACTTGCAGAGTATGGACAAGAATTAATTGATTTACATCTCTTGAAGGACAGGAACATACCGCATCGTCATTTATTTGAGGGTGAAGGAGATGGTATCGTCTCAAAACTTCGTTATGAAGATGGCAATGTCTGGATCAACAGCACACAGCATTTTACGAATGTACCCCAGAAGTGTGGGAATATGAGATCGGAGCATATCAGGTGTGTGAGAAATGGTTGAAGGATAGGAAGGGCAAAGAACTAAGTCGTGATGATCTCAGACAGTATCGTTCTATTTTGGTTGCTGTTGCAGAGACGCTGCGAGTGATGGCGGAGATTGATTGGGTGCTGTAGTAGATTAGCAAATGGAAATCATTGGTACATACAAACATTATACGTTTTCATGTGCCTTTCCAGTTCATATCAGCTACAGATTTGAACACAGAATCAACTGCTCCGAAAAGCGTTGATAAATTCGCTAATGTAAAGTCTGTTCTGTTTTGCGTAAAGGTATTTCCGATAAGTCGTCCGAACTGCCATAATGTTCCATCGGTGACAATGCCGTAAACAGGTAAGACCGTGCTGCCATTTAGATTTTTTGCATTTATTTTTTGGGCAGCGACTAATTCTGCCAGACATTGTCCCCATCCCTGCTCAAAGTCGTTTTTCTTCGCCTCAACGAGTAGAATCAGCGGGGTTCCCACAACGGTTTTGCCTAATTCGGACCTGGTAGAAACAAAATAATCTGGTGTTCCGTTCAAAACATCGTCATAGGTGATGGATTGTTTTATCCAGAGCGCGTACTGATCGGCGTACGCTTTATAGTTCTCCTTCAGAACAGGAAATATTATCGTCTCACATCGTGATGCTTCAGATGAAAATACATTGAGGTACTCACGAGTAAATTCAAAGTCCCGCAAGAATTCTGAGGAAGGGGATAACGGTTCAACTTCAACGAAGTCCTCTTCAGTGTATGTGACTCTGAACCTTTCTTGTACTTCTGAGATTTTTTGAAAATCGCTGAATGCCATGATATTACTTCTCTGTTAAAAGCAGGAACGGTTTCATAAACAAGAGCGCAGCAGGCGTTACGCTTCCTTATCAGGTTCAGACGGTTCTTCGGTGTCAACGACATTGAGCTCCCGTAAGGCTGTCTCTACACCATTCCTGAGGATTGGATTATCCCCTACCCTCTTTCTCATATTATTAGCTATCTTGGCTCGCTCTTCTGGTGTTTTTCGGGACATTCGCTTTGTCATCCATTTTCTGATAGCTTCACTTAGGGGTAGTACCTGTTCACGGAAGTCTGATATTTCTTCCTCCGAAACGTGCTCCTCTTTCATGACTTTTAGGCTTGTTTTCAGTAACCCCGGGTTGTCCGCTACGAGGCTAAAGTCTACCTCTATTTCTTTTCCAACTGCTTTCACTCTTTCTGGGTCTTCCTCGGCTGCGTTGATGAACTGGTTAATGTCTTCGTAGTGCTTTTGCATGGCTTGTGCCTCAGCTTCGGCTTGTGCCTCAGCTTCAGCTCGTCTCTCTGATGCATCTGCAGTTTCTTCAGGGGTAATAAGGATGTCTTTGGGATCCATTTTGTCACTCCTTCTATATTTATATGTAGGGGAGCAACCCACACCGATGTAGGTCGGTCGCTCCAGATGCTTCTATCCGGTACTAACGTGAGTTCCGTAAATATTTTTATCAGTTTTGTATCCTCTGGAAGCCGCTATGAATTTCTTCATATCTATAGAGAACTCCTTTATGCTTATGAGAATAGACTATTTCATTATAACAAAAAAGTTCTCTTTATGCTACATTATTATAGAATTCACCCAGAGTCATTCAATTGTTGCGGACTTAGCGTCCTCCGCAATTCTGAAAAAGATGATCCGGAGAATGCCTAAAGGGCGTTCATACCTTTGATTTAGCGTAATCTGCGATTCAGACGAGTTCTTTGTAGCATACCCTTTCTGGGTTGTGCCTTTCTAATCCTGACAAAAAACCAGCCAACCCTATTCCATGAAAAACACCTCAAAACACAGACTCTTAAAATCCGCGTCAATCTGTGTAATCCGCGTAATCCGTGATTCTGACAAACAAAATCCGCGTCAATCTGCGTAATCCGCTATTCAGAAAAAGAGCATGCAAGAAGACACAGACTCTTAAAATCCGCGTCAATCTGCGTAATCCGCGTAATCCGCGATTCTGACAAACAAAATCCGCGTCAATCTGCGTAATCCGGTGAATGCCTCAATGGCGTTCATACCGTTGATTTGGCGTCAATCCGCGATTCAGAAAAAAGCACGCAAGAGGACACAGACTCTTAAAATCCGCGTCAATCTGCGTAATCCGCGTAATCCGCGATTCTGACAAACAAAATCCGCGTCAATCTGCGTAATCCGGTGAATAGGGTTATTTAGTTTTATAGATATTCATTTTATCAAGTTAACTGTGAGTAAAGGTTTTGATGCATATTCCTTTATTTTATCAGCGATCCGTGTTATGCCTTGAAAACGGAATACGGATAATGCGGTATTTCGTAAAGCGGCCATGACTTGTGGAATAGCCCCGCATCTGACAGGTGATGCGTCCTCGCCGAGTAGCACATCGCGCATCCAATGCGACTTGTTCTCTATTGCCCAATGGCCTCTCCGTAAAGCAAGTAAGCGTTCTGCGGATGCCTCACTCGGTTTCAGGCTCGTAATCCCATAGGTAGTGCGGGTTGTCTCTTCTCCTGTCTTCATATTTTTGGAAGTATAGCAATATTGGATCACTTGTGCTACGCCCGGCCAATCCAGATATGCGTTGAGACTTGTGCTTGCCTTGATACATCGCGTCTCAAGTCTGCCATGCGACTTTTCAATCGTCTCATGCATGTATATCGGTTTCCCTAAAGTAGGGTGTGTTGTGTCTTCAGAAACCGCGTCAGGCACGCCTTGAAAAAGTTTTTCAATCGCTTCTAACAGGTCCGGTTGATTGCCTTTAACAGGCAGCATATAGTCGCCCCCGCTGTTTATGATTCCGTGGCAGAAAGAGCGTTGTGTCAAAAGGGCATCCGTTGTGATAACTTTGCCTGCTACATCAAACGCTTTGAGGATTTCCGTTGATACCGGTATTTCATTGGTTTTGTCGCTGACACCTCGCTGCGTGAGGGTGATCCCTAACTCATGAGAGACGACGGAGAGTAAATGGCTGATCATCGCACCACTTTTTTTAGACGCACGCAGGGTTTTGCCATCTATAGCGACTGCGTCGGAACACCCCCGCAAATCAGGGCACTCTGCTAATGCGGCGTTTACCCATTTTGACAGGATGTTTTCTAATGCCTCAACGTCCAACTTTTTCAACAGATTATGGATAGTTGCGGCACAAGGCGTTTTGTGATGTGTGAACCCGAGTGCTTTTGTGAGTGCGGGCTGTGAGCGTGCCCAGGTAGCGATGGATGTATACCCTTTATGCCCGCACATCAATCCAACGACTAAAAGTGCGAGGATTGCTTTCAACGGGTGTCGTTTCCCTTTTTCCTTGCGTGGGTCTGTAAGTTCTGCTAACATATCCATTAAGTGGCAGGACTTTTTTCTTGTCATTCTTCACCTCAAAAGATCGTAAGTTTTTAAGGTGAAGTATAGCAGATATACCATGAAAAATCACGGTATATCTGCACATCCTAAAATATTAACGATTGTGATAAAAAACAACTAAAATACATAAAACTAAATAACCCTATCCGGTGAATGCCTAAACGACATTCATACCGTTGATTTGGTGTAATCCAAAATTCTGACAAACAAAAATCCGCGTCCAAAATCGACTTTTAAATGCCTCTGATGTTGAGAGAGTGTTGATAGATAGCGGTTTCTGAGTACTTTGAAGAAATCCTAGTAAATTAAAAATACCATCAAAACACAGAAATGTCAACTATTGTTAATTTAACTCAAAAATATAGACGTGAACTTGTACCTACATAGAGAGAAAGCGATCATGCATAAAGTTCTTGCAACACCTCAAAATAATTTGGAAACGTTTTGCTAACACACTCTGGATCGTTAATCTGTATTCCAGACACTTTCAACCCAATCAGAGAGAATGCCATCGCTACTCGATGGTCACTATAGGTATCAACTGCAGCAGGTGTAATTGGGGAAGGAGAGATTTCAAGACCATCTTGATGTTCAACCACATCCACCCCTAATTTTCGCAGCTCCATCACCATCGCGTGAATTCTGTCAGTCTCCTGCCAACGCGTATGTTCAATGTTTCGAATAGAGACTTTGCTATCGGCAAACGGGGCTATCGCAGCAAGGGTTAGTGCGGTATCAGAAATATCCTTCATATCCACATCAATCCCCTTTAACTGGTGGGGCCCTTGGACAGTTATACCTACATCCGATACAGAAACTTGACATCCCATCTGTTCTAAGACGTGCACAAATTGGATATCACCTTGTGAAGAATTTGTGGACAAATGCTGGACAGTGACACATCCTCCCGTGAGTGCTGCAGCGGCGAAAAAGTAGGACGCACTAGAGGCATCCGGTTCAATGTGGTATGCACGCGGTTGATACTGCTGCCTACCTACAATGTGGAACTGTCTATAATCTTTGTGACTGACATGTGCACCGAACGTCTCCATTACTGCCAACGTGATGTCGATATAAGGGGTCTTGAGATCACCAATTACCTCTATCTCCATTCCCACTTTAGTGTAGGGTGCAATGAGCAGCAACGATGTTAGAAACTGGCTACTTTTGCTTGCATCAATTGTAGTTTTTCCGCCTTTTAGTCCCGCTGCTTGAACGATGATTGGCAGATGACCGTTCTCATATTGCGAACGCGCGGAAACACCGAGCTGCGTCAAGGCATCAAGTAAATCCGACATAGGCCGGCTGCGCCGCATCGGTTCATCCCCATCAAGCACAAATTTTCCGCGTCCGAGAGAGACATAGCTCACAAGTGATCGTGTCGTTGTACCTGAGTTGCCTACATAGAGCTCTGCTCCGTGGATAGGTATATTACCACCGTTTCCTGTGACAGAAAAGGTAGATTGTTCCCTATTCTCCGATATTTGAATACCGAGTTTACGAAGTGCGTTGCACATATAGTGTGTATCATCACTGAAAAGTGCACCTGTCAACGTGGAGTCTCCGTCTGCAAGTGCAGCAACTAACAACGCACGGTTGGTATAGCTTTTGGATCCGGGAACCTCTATTGTAACGTTGGGTGGGGTATGAAGTGGTTGTATTTCTATCATTTTGGTCTATGTCTATGACAATAACCTTAATTCAGTAAGCAATTCCCGCAGTTCGGCTTTCTCAGTATCAGTAAGAGGCAGCAAAGGACTCGTGGTATATGCGTTGCAAACACCTAAAATCTCCAAACAGGCTTTCATTCCACTTACACCTTGTCCGTAGGAATATAGTTTGCTAAGTTTGATCATCCATTGTTGTAGTCGGTCAACTTCATCAATATTGCGTGTTTTTGCGGCATTATAGAGTGCGACCGATTCTTTCGGCGCGACGTTTGAAATGGAGATGACACCGCCGTCTGCACCGAATAGCATCGCTGCCCCGATGATATAATGCGATCCAATAAAAATTGCAAAATCGTCCCGTTCACCAAGTAGGGAGAGCAGGTTGAGACAGTTTATCCAATCACCTGAGCTATCCTTCATTCCAACAATATTTTCACAATCATCTGCAAGTTGCACAATAATCTGTGGTTTGATGGCAGTTTTAGTGGTAGATGGAATGTTATAAATTAACACTGGGAGGTCAGTACTTGCAGCAATAGCCCGATAGAATTTTATGATGTCTGCGTCATCAGTAGATGGATAATAATAACCGGGTGTGGCTGCAACAGCATCTACTTTATATTGCTGTGCAATTTCAATGTTTTGGATTACCCGTTGTGTGCTTGTATCCATAACGCAACAGATAATAGGCACGCGGCCTGCAATAGTTTTGGTCGCAATGTCCAATGCACGTTCGCGCTCCGAATTTGTCAATGTCGTGAACTCTCCTGAGGAACCCAATAGATAAATTCCGTGAACCTCGTTGTCAATAAGGCGGTTAAGTTGCTTGACGAATCCGAGTTCATCAATCCGCTCTTTTTCATCAAGTGGTGTTACCGTAGGTGTGAAAATACCTTCATATCGTATATTCATAGACCCTCTCTTATGTATTGCTGGATTATACTTGATTGCAGTTTAACAAAGCCGAAAATAAATGTCAATAACTTCTATAAATATGCTATCATTATATTGGACTTCAGATAGAACTACGGAACGGACTATGAATATCCGAACACAACTCATACTTAGTTACATTGGTATCGTACTGCTTGTGCTTTTCGCAATGTATTTTTACCTCGGTAATGCACTTCAAGGTGTATTGAGCGATCGCATTACAAATGAATTGGAAGTTCAGGCGGCTTTGACGAGAGAATTTCTTATTGAAGAACTTCCTGAAATAAATAGTTTTTCTCATACGGAAATTGACGGCCTTGTTGATAGACTTGGGGAGACAAGGAAGATGCGATTAACATTCATCGGTGCAGATGGCACTGTTTGGGGGGATACTGAGCGAGATGGACAATCTCTAATTGATATGGACAATCACCTGTCTCGACCAGAAGTGCAGGATGCGATTAAGAACGGAAGTGGCATCCGAAACCGCTTCAGTGATACAACTAAGACTAAATTCCGATACTTTGCAATACCGATTAAACAAAATGAAGGCTTGATAGGTTTTTGTCGTGTTGCTATGCCGATGGAAACCATTAACACCGCACTCGGGGACCTACAGCGGATGTTGTTGTTTGCTACTATCGCAGGATCTGTTCTTGCAATTTTGTTTGGGATTTTGAGTTCTGGTGCTATTGTCAAACCGATCAAAAGGCTGACACAGATCACACAATCTATTGCCGCCGGAGATACTACTTCGCGCGTTGAGGTTAAATCAAACAATGAATTAGGACAACTGCTACAGAACTTCAACTTGATGACTGATAAAGTGCAGCAACAGATTGAACAGATTTCAGTTGAAAATCAACGTTTGGAAACTATCTTGAACAATATGCGTGAAGGTGTGTTACTCGTCGACGGCGCATCTGAAATTACTTATGCCAATCCAGCATCTATAGTGATGCTAAACCTACCTGCGATGTATGTTGGCAGAGCGTTAATTGAAATCAATCGTATTCCTGAACTGCAAGCATTACTTTCGGAGGCTGAACAAACGAGCTCTATTGCCTTTGCAGAAATACGACTCGCTAATCTGCAGGAGTCAGAAGCAGAGGTTACTATTGTCCCTGTCGCTGCAAAAGGTGAGTATGTGATCGTTATCCATGATGTTAGTCATGTTCGTCAATTGGAACGTATCCGTGCTGATTTCGTAGCAAATGTATCACATGAATTGCGAACCCCGCTGACAACAATACACGGATATGCTGAAACTTTACTCAACAATAAACCGACCAAAAACAAAAAACGCACTGAATTTATAGTTAAAATACTAAATCACTCCGCTCGGTTATCGCGTTTGGTTTCCGATCTGCTGGAGTTGGCACGGCTTGAATCGGGCGATGCAGAACTTACCATGACACCATGTCAGCTGAGCACTTTCTACGAACAGATTATGGATATCTTTGAACCTGTATTAGAAGAATCAGAATTGGTTTTGAAATGGAATATTCCGGATAAGCTGCCCCAGGTAAATGTGGACCATCAGTTGTTCATGCAGGTGTTTGTTAATCTGATAGACAATGCCATCAAATATACACCGGATGGTGGTGAGATTGAAATTTCAGCGGAAATTAACACGACAAACACTGAGACTGCAGATGAATTAGTCGTCCATATAAAAGACCCAGGTATCGGTATTCCATTAGAATCGCAATCTCGTGTTTTTGAACGTTTTTATCGCGTTGATAAAGGACGCGCACGAAAGATGGGTGGCACAGGATTAGGTTTGGCAATTACCAAACATATTCTTCTATGCCACAACGGACAGATATGGTTGGAAAGCGAGTTAGGGCAAGGCACTGTGTTCCATTTTGCATTGCCTCTCACGTAAACAGATCAGGACTTACGCATTCCCCCCGCTTGCGCTCACTTACCCCCATTTTTGTATGCGGTATGTGTAGGCGTGTGTGTGTATAGAAATAAGTTGGAAAGTCTGATGGGTTATGGTAGAATACCTCCATATAAACCAATGTCGGTGAAAAACCGGCAGGGAGGTATTCTTATGAAATATACCCTTAGCTGGGTACATCCCAGAAAGATTATAACAGGTTTTCGTAAAGTTTTCAACGGGATTTGTATCAAAAAACCGACGCTCCGCAACTTTTATTTGATGCTACAGGCTGTGTGTGTAGCCCCGAGTTTTCGTATTCAATCGATTGCCTCACATCTACCTATCCGTGTGAAACACGACAAGTCTAAGCAAAAGCGTGTGTTGCGGTTTATTGATACCTATTTTCCGGTTGCAGCGGTGAAGGGTGCTTGGTTGTCACATATAGTTGTCAGTGTGTGTCGTTCTGTGGGGATGCAGCATCTGCTTGTGCTGATAGACGAGACAGATTTACCGGGCGGATGGAAGGCGATTGTTGCAGCCCTTCCGTTTCGCAATCGTGCGATCCCGCTCTATTGGGTTCTGTATAAAAATGAGATGCTCAAAGATGGCACCTATCAAGGACATAACGATTTAGTTCAGCAGTTCTGTTGTGATGTCCATAGTCGCGTTGTTAAAGTGTTAGGGGATAGTCGGGAGCCTGTGTTGGTTTTTGACAGAGGGTTCGCCCGAGCGAGAGCGATCCTCAAGTTTTTTGAGGGGCAAGGCATCTGCTACTTGATGCGTGTGCCACGCAATGTTGGTGTGCGTATAGCAGGCAACAAGCAGTGCCTTGAAGAAGTGGCAAATGGTTTTTACCCACAAGTGCTTTATCACTACACGGAGCAGGTGCCTGTGGCACTCTATGTTGGGGGACAGCACACCAAGAAAGACCCGTTATATCTTATCTCCAATCGGCTTCAGGGGAACCCCCTGCGAACTTGCTACAAGCGGCGGACACAGATTGAACACGGGTTCAGAGACTTGAAAACGAACTTCGGTTTCAAAGCACTCGTTTTGAGAAAGAACGAACAGCCCCGGATGGAAGTTCTGTTTTTGTTGGCAGTCGTGGCTTATGGTTTGGCGTTCCTGTGTTATGAAAAAGCTGCGGACAGATGGGCAAAAACTTTACACCCTACGCGGAAAGTTTACTCCGTGATCAGTGTCATCAACCGTATGATCCGCGAGGTGTGGACGCAGGAGGCGTTGCTCTTGTTCACCGAGAGGACTTGTTTGAGAGATATAAACTTTCTCACCGCAGAAGAACTGACATGACAACATTGGAAACCTATGAACACAACTACACACGCATTCAAAAAAAAATGGGGGTAAGTGCGGGATAAAGGGGGGTAAGTCCTCGAAAATAGCAAAAAATATGGGATAAAATACATAAAAAAACAAAATTTTAAACAAGAACGCACAAAATTGCGTAAGTCCTGCAGATTAAATCTGCCACTCTTGTTCTGTCCATGCCATCTCCCAAAATAGATATTCATAACGACTACTGAGTAAAAAATGGTGTTGTAATCTCTGTTTTTCAAGTGTGCTACTTTCAGATGTAATTTCGTTCAATAGGTTTCGCAGCCATTCACCTAATGCAAGGAATTCAGGGGAAGCGTACATATCAATCCATTCTTGGTATAGCGGTTCGGGAGAACCTCCTTGTTCAGCGAGGTTTGTGCCGATTTCTGCGTATCCCCATTGACATGGAAGTACACCTGCGATCACATCTGCTAATGTACCGATTTGTGCGACGTTTAGTATGTGCCGCGTATAGGCGTGAGTTGTGGGTGCCATCGGTGCTGCTTCCATCTCAGCAGGTGTAATTCCGAATTTCTTGCAATATCCGCGATGCAAATCCATTTCAGTGTTCAAGGTTTCGTTTAACAATTGAGCAAAGAGTGCCATTGTCTTTTCATCGGGTGCTTTGATAACGCCATGTGCAAATACGCGGCTGTAGTCCAATAGGAATAAGTAATCTTGGATAAGGTAGAACTTGAATTTTTCAGTTGGTAGGCTTCCATCTGCAATACCACGGACGAAGGGGTGCTTAAGGTCGGCTTCCCAAATCGGGGCAGCGTATTGACGTAGTTCATCGGTGAATTTGGAATTATTTGTCATACGGTCTCCTTAGTTACTATAACGGATTTCTTCTATATCATACCTTAATATTGTGAGGATGTCAAAATGTTTGAAAGACTTGGAATAGTTACCAATATCTGGGCAAAAGAGATAGAAAGTGGTGCACGTTTTGATGATTTGATGGTTGCGTTCGGAGAAAACGGATTTCAAGATATGGAGGTGCGTGAAGGGGATTATCTGCGCAACTCCGAATTCGGAGCTCTTATCACTGAGCTTGAAGAAACAATGCCTAAATACTCCGATAATGAATTTAAATCTATCTGTGAAACGGTTTGGGACGGTGCTACTACAGATGGTTTTAATCCGAACGATATGAAATACCCGAAACTTTTTAAGAAGATTGCGGATTTTGTGCAGAAAGCATCAGGATTGACATTCAGCTATGCTATGTCCTACCCTTGGCTTTCAGCACCGCAAGATATAGAGACAGATAATCAAAAGATTGTCACCGCGAAGAAATTGGCATATCTATTATGTCCAGCGCGGGCAAGGTTACGCCTCGTCGATTTGGAAACCGATAGCGAAATTGACGACAACATTGCGATTGACAATCTCAATCGTTACAACACACTGCTTCCGGAATATCCCATGATTTTCGCTGTGGAGAACGCACGGCAATCGGCAACATTGACATTGAAATTGGCTGTTGCGGGTGGTGCTAAACTCACTTATGACGAAACAAACACATATCTTGCCGATGGAACAACCATCAATTCGCCAGCGGAATTCTGGGGAGAAGTAAAAGTGAACGACCTGACATCAGTGCATTTCAAACAGAAGACAGAGGCTGGCGTATTATCCGAAGTAGGAAACGGATTCGTAGATTTTAAGGCTATTGCCCAACATCTACAATCGAAAAACTATGTAGGTGATCTTTTGCTTGAAAATGCACCGACTACACAAGCGTTAGCTGATGCCTTAAATAGTCGGGAATATCTTCTCGGATGTTTATGATGGCACGGCAATGATAGGCGTGTTTTGCAGAGCATACCAAGATATCAATTTAGCACAACCGCAGTCGTCTATGCACATGATTCAGCGCGCTTGCAAAGCACCGAATTAGCGGGACGATGCTGTATAACACTTCCCGCTTGCCGTTTGTGGATTAAAATGGTGGTGGTTTAGAATCTTTAGGTTCTGCATCTGTGGTATACTCGGTTTCCGGATCTTCTGATTCTTCGACCGTAGGTACTTCACTTTCCTGATTCGCAGTGGTTAATTGCTTAATGCGGTTGCAAAGTTCTTCAAACATTTTGGGTGTTGTTTCAGCGGCTTTGAGTTCAGCGGAAAGTTGTGTCCACTGTTGTTCAGACATGTCGTTTCGGGATTCTACGCTGTATTTTCGTTTGATGTAATTCCAGAGATCTCCTTTACTTATGTCCTTTTCTTGGAGTGGTTCAGATAATTGGTTTGCAATAGCGAATGCTGCCTTCTGTGCATTTGAGATATTGTCACCGGTGGACTGCGGTATCTGCTGTTGTTTAGGGTTGTTGCCATCTACTTTACGTTTCAGATAGAAATTTAACACATCACGAATAACCGGGACAGGAAGTAACTGTTTAATTGCGTTTCGTTGTGCTTTATGTATTGCTTTTGTGAATGCATAGGGATCAGGGCGATTTCCGTTCATCTTCGGCTGCTCGTATGCCCCCCATCGTGAATTGCCTGTAATTGTATCTACTGCTTTGACAGTGGCGATCCAAGAATTCTCACGTTCTTCATATTCCATCTCTTCTACTTGAATACCGCCTCTTCGGTTCGCAGCTTCGTTGATACCCGCCAACGTCAATCCTTCGATAACTCGGCCTCCGACTTTGAAAGAGTATACGTAATCCTGTATTGTCTGTCCAGTCATCAGTTCAACTATTGCTTGATCGTCAACTTGATCAACGACTTCATATTCAGCGGCTACAGGTACTATTTCACTGTTTTTTTCTTCAGACATTGTTCTCTCCGTATATATATATTTGATACTATAGGATACTATAGTTTGGACATTTTTGGTCTTGTTATAGATTATGAATAGTTGGCAGCATTTCCCCGTTAGCACTTCTGAACAGGTGTTAGAACTGCTGCTAACGCCCCTTTTTTGTCTAAATTCTGTTAGAAATCACTGTTTTTTAGCCATCATTTTTCCAATAATCGTGAAAATAGTTGCTGCTGAACCATTTTCACATAGTATCTTCGGGATTTTCAGTTTTTTCTGTGCGTTTTTCCCCGGGTCGTAACTCGTATAAAAATAGTTTTGTTGTAAACGTCGCTGCAAGTAAGCGGTCATCAAGCCGCGTGTGAGATGTTTCGGTTTATACCAGTGTATATTGAGTGTGGATAGCACGTCTTCTAAATCAAGAGAAACCTTGTCTGTGTCTGTGTCTGCGGGTGTCTTAGGCAATGGCGACGGACTGAAAGCGAGTTGTGTCAGCGTTGCTGCGGTGAAACTGAGTTGAGCGAACCGATCCAAACTTTTCCTGTCTCGGAGTTGATAGGTGTCAAATCCGAAGTTTTCTTTAGCGTCCCGAAAGGCAGTTTCAATCTGCCACCGGTTTCTATAGTGTCGGATAACTGTTTCTACGGGCAGTCGTAAATCTGAAGTAAATACACAAAAATACCGATAGGGTTTAGACTTTTTCAAGCGTTTGCGTATCACAACGATGCGGACATCCACAGGACACATCTTTGTTCGCACGACTTTATCAGCGACAGAAAGTGTCTGATCCTCAACAACGATGTCTGTATACTTCAGGTGTGGAATAGACACACGGCTACCATACCGACGGGGTCTGCCTCTCTTGAGACGCTTAGGGCGTTTCGGTATATCAAAAAACGCTGCGTTTGACTTCGCACGACAAAGTAAATGATGTCCTTGTGAGAGTATCTCCGTGAACACTTTGCGTCTATTGAAGCCTCTATCAAAAACGATAAGACCCGGTGGCACAAGATTACATAAATGCTTCAGCACAGCGAGGCTATTTGCGTCCTCGCTTTTCGGTTCCATCATCCGTGTGGCTAATGGAAACAGGCGCGTGCCTTCGGGCGTTTCTGCCAGCCACCCAATCGCACCGAACTCGTGTCCGTGATGAAACTTGGATTGGTTCTTGTTACGTGGCTGATACGCAGGGTTCCTGCGGAAATGCAAACCCGCTTGTTTTGAACCGCTACTTAGGGCATGTGTTTCATCATAGACGTATACGCCCGTGGGGTAAGCGGATAGCACTTGATGGCTTAGCGTAGTGGCGACTTGATCCACACACCAGACACCACGTGAAAGAAACTTTGGCAGAGACCAATACCGACCTGCTTGGGCTGTCGCAAGATAGATTTGTGTCATTGTGCCTCGGTAGGGCGTATTTATCAGACCTTTCACGAAAGTTTGAAAGTGATTGAAGTTGTTGTGCTTGAATAACGATCTGAATTGTGATAACATGTTGTCCAGGTAGGAAAGTGGGGTCATTAGACATACCCTTTCAAAAAGGTTTATATTTTCTAAAAGGATACCCGCTTTCCTGCTTTATGTCTATAAAAAAAACAAAAAATGTCCAAACTATAGTCTACTATAGTTTGGACATTTTGGGACATTCAGGCTGCGTTGTCCGCAGGCAATGCTGTCTCTTTGTGAAAATCGGTGTGTATTTTCTGTGAGTTTGTTTTTTCAGAGTAAATCGCAGAAAATACCGCTCTGTAGAGCTGCCAGCGGAGATAAACTACACGCAACCCTTGTGTGAGACGCTTCGGATGATACCAATGGATGCCCAACTGATCACAAACTACCTGAGCACTTATCTCCTCCGCCGTCCCATCCCGTGGGGTGAATAGCAACTTCGTCAGACTTGCTGCAACGAAACTCAATTGCACAAACCGATTGATGCTTTTGCGGGATTTCAGGCGATAGTCATCAAAACCGAAGTGTTGCTTCGCATCCCGAAAAGCCGTCTCTATGTGCCATCTCTTGCGATAATATATAGCGATCTGTGGTATCCCAATCGTCAAATCTGTTGTCCATACACAGAAATACCGATAAGGTTTCGAGGTTTTCGGGCGACTTCGGATAACAACGAGGCGAATATCAGCATCGCACATCTTCGTTCTCACGACTTTGGAGGCGATTGAATACTTTTGGCCTTCTATATCCATAAGCGTATACCGCATCCTGCGAATATCCAAGCGGTCTCCATATTTTCGCGGACGGCCACGCTGGCGATGTTTCGGCTGTTCCGGTAAACGATAGAAGACGGCATTAGACTTCGCACGACACAAGATATGATGTCCATAACTTTGAACCAGCGTAAACACTTTTCGCCTTGAGAACCCACGATCAAAAATAATAAGACCCGGAGCGATCTGGGAACAGATGCGTTTCAACACCGCATCGCTTTTATCACGGCACGTCTGCGGCACCATCAGTCTCGCCCATACGGGGAATAGCTGCCAACCTGTAGATGTTTGGCAAAGTAAACCTAAGGCACCAAACTCGTGTCCATAATGGAACTTGGATCGGTTCACGCGACCCTTTTGATAACTGAAGTTGCGGAAAAAATGCAACCCCCACTGGCGTTCACCTGTTTTTATGGCTTTGGTCTCATCATACACATAAACCCAGTTAGGAAATGCTTGCTGAACCTTTTTTGTCAGGTGTCCTGCGACTTTATCCGCATCCCATTTACCACGCGATAGAAACTTTGGAAAAGACCAGTATCGCGTCTGTGAAAAACCTGATTGATAAAGTTCCGTTAGCGTGCCACTATTTCCATCTGCGATAAATCCGAAAATAAACGCTTGGAAAAGAGCATAGTTTTGTGTGTTGAACAGATACTGAAAATCTGATAGAATGTCGTCTAAGCAGAAAAGGAGGTTCATTTTTTATTCTCCTTTCAAAAAATATATTTGTTTATGAAAGGATACCTGCTTTTCTGTTTTTTCGCACTAAAAATTTCTAAAATTGTCCAAACTATAGTATAGTATAGGATAACATATTTTACATTATACGTCAAGAAATATATACATTCGTTACAGAGCCGTTCAATTGTCGCGAACTTAGTGTCCTCCGCAATGCTGAAAAAGATAATCCAGGGAATGCCTAAATCGCATTCATACCTTTGATGTGGTGCTAATCCAAGATGCTGACAACCGAACGATGGCAGCTTTACCGAAGCACAGATTCTATGTCTAGCGAAAATCTTCAGAACTGTATTTCTGCTGAAATAAAATCAGACACTGTGGATCCTTCGTATATACGTCCATAATTTACAATTACATCAATGATTCGCAGACCAACACCGGCTGTTATATTTCCATCAGAACTTCCAACGCGCATGGAAAATAATGATGATGGCATCCATTCAATACCAAAGTATAATTCATGTTTTGCCCCCTCAGTTGAGATTGTGATGTCTACAGAAAACAGGTATCTATCATGTCGGTAGGCGGAACCGAGTGTGATCCACTGAATCCTATGTCTATTAAGATTTTGTAACAAGATTCCGAATTTGAGTTCTGGACGCGGTTTAAACAGCAAACCCACGTCATAAGATGTGTGATAACCAAAGAATTGATAATAATCGGAAGGATGCCGGCGTTTGAATTTTAGGCTAAGTCCCGTAGCAAAATACGGACCGAGTTGCCGAGCAAAGCTGTAATAATTAAAATCTGGAACCCCACTTGATACATCAAGGGCAATTTTGTTTCCCCAATACAAACTGTTGCCACGCCAACTGAATCCAACACCTTTAGGATCGAACCGGTAATAGTGTTGATCATGGAACTTAGTTAGACCGAATAGTTTAACGCCTTGCCACTGAATTAATCCTGCTGGATTCCAAAAACCTGCGGTAGCATCGTCAGCAACTGCAGTAAAGGCATTCCCCATTGATAATGCGCGCGCTCCAACATAAAGTGGTCGTGCAATTTCAAACGGATATTCTGTTCGCCCAAAAGAAGATGCTGCCACCAAAATAAAACAGGTTACAGCTACACATACATGCAGTATCTTAAAAAAACGCCCTGAAAATCCCGTTCCAATCATTATTTCCCCATAGATTTTCGTTAGTATTTTGCATAATATCTTTTGCTGATTGTATAAATCAGGACTTTCTAAAGTATATTATAGTCAGGTGTTGATGTCAAGATGATCTGAATCTCTGAATCTACACCACTTGCATAAATATGCATCATTTGTTAAAATAACACATTCATAGAAACAAAAACCGCAATTGATATTATTGCATCAATTAATAGGACATCCAATCTACCACAGTAAAATGAACAAATTTGAATCTGGCACCCTTTACCTCGTTAGCACGCCAATAGGTAATTTGGAGGATATTACCCTACGTGCCCTTCGTATCCTCAAAGAGGTAGATCTCATCGCTGCAGAGGACACCCGAAAAACACGCGGCCTCCTATCACACTACGAAATTAATACACCTATGACAAGTTATTTTGAAGGCAACCAGCATGCAAAAGCGGAAAAACTCGTCGAACGGTTAAAGTCAGGAGAATCCATCGCACTCGTATCAGACGCGGGTACACCTATTATTTCAGATCCTGGCTACCCGCTTCTGCAGGAATGTATCGCTGAATCAATCCCAATCGTACCGATACCTGGTGCTTCAGCAATTCTTGCAGCGGCCGCTGCCTCCGGCTTACCGCTTCACAACTTCACTTTTCATGGCTTTCTCTCACCGAAATCCGGCAAACGAAAACGTCAATTAGCACTGCTTGCAAATGAAGAACGCACACTTATCCTGTTTGAGTCACCACATAGACTGTGCCGTTTCCTTGAGGATGCAATTGATGTGATGGGAACACGTGACATAGTAATTGCGCGTGAACTTACGAAACGATTTGAAGAAATATTCAGAGGTAATATTAGCGAAGCTCTTGAAAAATTCCGAGACACTGAACCCCGCGGGGAATTTACTATTGTAATTGGAGCATGAAATTGTCTGATAAAATAAAAAATGATATTAACAACATTGCAGTCATCGGTGCAGGGTTGATGGGACACGGTATCGCACAAGAGTTCGCTTGTGCTGGCTATTATGTCTACCTCCACGACATTAACGAAGAACATCTTTACAATGCCCGCGAACAGATTGGTAAAAACCTAAAACTGCTTGCAGAGCACAGTATCATTGAACAAATGAGTATACCTGAGACACAGCAACGTATTCAAACCACAACTGAAATTTCTGCTGCCGTTGAAACAGCAGATTTTGTTGTAGAAGCAGTTACTGAGAATCTTCCGTTAAAACAGCACATTTTTCAACAATTAGACAACGTGTGCCAACCACATACTATTTTAGCGAGCAACACAACAGCACTGATGCCGAGTCAGATAGGTATTAACACTAAACGCACGGATAAGATACTTAACACGCACTACTTTAATCCGCCATACTTGATTCCACTTGTGGAGTTAATTCGTAGTCCCAATACTTCTGATGAGACGGTATCAATCACTTATGACCTATTAACTAATATTGGAAAAGTGCCTGCTATTATTGAGAAAGAAGCACTCGGATTTGTAGGGCCGAGGCTGCAAGCAGCACTCATCAGAGAAGCGTTTGCTATTGTTGAGCAAGGGATTGCCAGTGCTGAGACTGTGGATCTCGTCGTGCGCAACAGTTTCGGGAGGAGACTCAGCGTTGCGGGCCCATTTGAAGTCTTTGAACTCGCTGGATGGGATTTAGTACTTGCCGCATTTGAAGAACTATATAAAGACCTAAACAGTTCCGCCCACATCAACCCGCTTCTACAAGATATGGTGAAATCGGGAAAACTCGGCGTGAAGTCTGGAATAGGATTTTATCAATGGACTCAAGAACGTCAACAAACTCTCCATGACAAAATGAGTCAGGCATTGATTCATGCTATGAAGCAGGAAGAATGATTGTGTAGCATCAATCATGAGATTAAATTCTGCTTATCAGTTCTTGCAATAAATTGGTATATAAACAACCAAACCAATTGACACTATATATGCTTTAAGGTAAATTCTTTTCGAAACAACCTCATAACTATAATAAAAGGAATAAACTCATGATTCGAATAGGTGTTATCGGAGTAGGTGGCATGGGTAATGGCCATTGCAACTCACTCCCAAATGTAGAAAATTGTGAATTTGTAGGTGTCGCTGACTTGCGACTTGATGCAGCTCAAGCAGTTGCAGAACGACACAACATCAAGGCATTTCAAAACTATCAAGAACTCTTTCCACTTGTTGATGGCGTTGTTATTGCTACACCGCCTATTGCACATACTAAAGTCGTGGTTGATGCTGCTGAAGCAGGCGTACATGCCTTCTGCGAAAAACCCCTATCTCTAACACTTGATGAAGCGGACGAAATGATCGCTGCACATGATAAAGCAAGTACACATCTGATGGTTGGGCAAGTTCTGCGTTTCTATCCTGTCCATGAACTCGGTAGAAAGATGGTGGATGATGGTGAGATTGGAGATATTGTCTATATTGATACAGATTATACAGGACCTTACAATGCACCGCGCAGCCGGCCCGAAAGTTGGTATGGTACTGTCGGCGGATTGTTAGAAAATGGTATCCATAAATCTGATTTAATCAACTGGTTTGGCGGAGTACCGCTGACCGTCGCTGCAGAGGTTGGTAGCTTCTCTGGACATGATGATTGGGAGGACTATACTGTCTCTCTCATCCGTTACGATACGGATGTCGTCGGTATTCTCAGGTGGGGTGGTTTCCTTGGTGCCCGTGGCACAAATGAAACTATTATCGATGGTTCAGAAGGATCACTTCGCCTTGACATGGGAGCGGATGTTGCTTATATCAAAAAGCGTACAGGAGGGGACTGGGAAGAAGTGATACCTGATCGTTCCGGACCGAGTCACGTCGTCGGTGAACTCACACATTTTGTTGAATGTATACGAGATAATAAAACACCAATGATTGACGGTAGAGGAGGCAAAGATGCCGTTGCAGTTGTCTTAGCCACATATCAATCGGCAAAAGAGAAAACGAAGATATCTCTTAATTTGTAGCATAACCTTTCCAGGTTGTGCCTCGTATACGCAGCTTGTAGCACAAAAATGTAATACTACAGTCATTAGATATGACGAAGGGTAGGCATAATGCCTACCCTTTAGAAAGGATCCCGGCAGCGACCTACTTTCCCACGGGGTCACCCCCGAAGTATCATCAGCGCTGAAGGGCTTAACTACCGTGTTCGGAATGGGAACGGGTGTGTCCCCTTCGCTGTAACCACCGGAAAGATATACATAATTATTTGACAACTGAATAGCGTGTGAGGAATCGGTAGAGAAAAATAAGTTATCAAGCCCTCGACTTATTAGTACCAGTTAGCTGAACCGCTCACACGGTGTACACATCTGGCCTATCAACCTCCTGATCTCGAAGGAGTCTTACCAACTTAACGTTGTGGGATATCTTATCTTGAGGTAGGTTTCACGCTTATATGCTTTCAGCGTTTCTTCTTTCTGCACATAGCTACCCAGCGGTGCCACTGGCGTGACAACTGGTGCACTAGAGGTACATCCACCCCGGTCTTCTCATACTAGGGGCAGCTCCACGCAAATATCCTACGCCCGTACCAGATAGGGACCGAACTGACTCACGTCGTTCTAAACCCAGCTCGCGTGCCACTTTAATCGGAGGACAGCCAAACCCTTGGGACCTGCTGCAGCCCCAGGATGTGACGAGCCGACATCGAGGTGCCGAACCGCCCCGTATATTTGAGCTATCGGGGGCGACTAGCCTGTTATCCCCGGAGTACCTTTTATCCAATGAGTGACGGCCTTTCCACACAGCACCGTCAGATCACTAAGCCCTGCTTTCGCATCTGCTTGACGTGTCCGTCTCACAGTTAAGCTCCCTTTTGCCTTTACACTCTACGCGCGGTTTCCAATCGCACTGAGGGAACCTTAGGGTGGCTCCGTTACATTTTAGGAGCCGACCTTCCCAGCCAAACTACCCACCTGACACTGTCCTCAGTCCGGATTCACGAACCAAAGTTAGAATTCCAGTACAACAAGAGTGGTATTTCAAGGACGACTCCACTGAAACTGACATCCCAGCTTCACAGTCTCCCACCTATCCTACACAGGCAGCACTAAAACCCAATATCAAGCTATAGTAAAGGTTCACGGGGTCTTTCCGTCTTGGTACGGGTAACCGGCATCTTCACCGGTATTACAATTTCGCCGAGTCTCTCGCCGAGACAGTGCCCATATCGTTACGCCATTCGTGCAGGTCGGAATTTACCCGACGAGGAATTTCGCTACCTTAGGACCGTTATAGTTACGGCCGCCGTTTACCAGGGCTTCAGTTCAGAGCTTCCACTTACGCTTCACTCCTTACCTTAACCTTTTGGCACCGGGCAGGCGTCAGTCCCTATACATCATCTTGCGATTTAGCAGAGACCTGTGTTTTTAGTAAACAGTCGCATGGGCCATTTCACTGCGGCTCTTTTCGGTTTCGCGTGCGAAACGCGGCATCTACTCAAAGCACCCCTTCTCCCGAAGTTACGGGGTCATTTTGCCGAGTTCCTTAGCGAGAGTTCTCTCGGGCGCCTTAGGATTCTCTCCTCGCCTACCTGTGTCGGTTTGCGGTACGGTCACCATGGTTCGTCCACTCGAGGTTCTTTTCTTGGCAAGCAACCGGAACAGTTTGCATCCTTGCGGAATCCTGTTCACCTCTCAGAACATATTGCACCGGATTTGCCTGGTGCGCTCTGTCGGGCTTAACCCAGCATATCCATCAGCTGGTAGTTCCTAATACTTGCGTCTCCCCTAGTTTCATACTAGCCACGGTGGTGCAGGAATATTACGCCTGCTTCCCATCGCCTACGCCTTTCGGCCTCGGCTTAGGATCCGACTAACCCTGGGTGGAATTGCCTTGCCCAGGAACCCTTAGGCTTTCGGCGAACAAGCTTCTAACTTGTTTTATCGCTACTCATGCCGGCATAATCACTTCTAATTCGTCCAGAACGCTTCACAGTTTTCCTTCAATCCTACTATAGAACGCTCCCCTACCATACCCCCTTGAGGCTCCTGACTGACCCTGACGAGCCATTCATATTGAACCCTATAAGGATATCCACAGCTTCGGTAATACACTTAGCCCCGGAAATTTTCGGTGCAAAGTCGCTCAACCAGTGAGTTATTACACACTCTTTAAATGGTTGCCACTTCTACGCCAACATCCTGGCTGTCTCAGCAACAAAACATCCTTTACCACTTAGTGTATATTTAGGGACCTTAGCTGGTGGTCTGGGCTGTTTCCCTCTTGTCAATGGAGCTTATCCCCCACTGACTGACTCCCATGCTTTTAGACAATGGCATTTGCAGTTTAACTGGAGTTGCTAACCTGGTGGGGCCGCGAGCCCAATTAGAGCTCTACCACCACTGCCGAACACATAAGGCTAGCCCTAAAGCTATTTCGGGGAGAACCAGCTATCACCAGGTTTGATTAGCCTTTCACTCCGACCCACGGGTCATCCCCCAAGTTTTCAGCCTTGGTGGGTTCAGGCCTCCACATATTTTTACATATGCTTCACCTTGCCTATGGGTAGATCACCTGGTTTCGGGTCTACTCCATGCAACTGTACGCCCTATTCAGACTCGCTTTCGCTACGACTTCACATCGAAAATGTTTAATCTGGCTACACAGAGTAAGTCACCGGCTCATTATGCAAAAGGCACGCGGTCATGCATGTCACTTGCGTGACTTAGCACTACCACAGATTGTAGGCTTTACGGTTTCAGGGACTTTTCACTTCCCTAACAGGGGAACTTTTCACCACTTCCTTCACAGTACTTTGTTCACTATCGGTTGCCAGGGAGTATTTAGCCTTAGGAGGTGGTCCTCCTAGATTCCCACAGGTTTGACCTATCCCGTGGTACTTGGGGTATCCATCAGGAAGTTCGCCATCGCTTTCGCTCACGGGACTTTTACCCGCTACGGTTGCTCTTTCCAGAAACATTAAGCTAGCGATACGTTAACCTCCGGCGTGTCTGAACCCACACCCAATGGACCCCGCAACCCCCAATATACAACGCGTTCAGGCTTGAACATATATCAGGTTTAGGCTGTTCCCTTTTCGCTCGCCGCTACTGGGGGAATCGAGGTTTTCTTTCTGTTCCTCAGGGTACTGAGATGTTTCACTTCTCCTGGTTATCTCTTGTGTCAAACACAAGTAACAGGTATTAACCTGTTCGGTTGCCCGATTCGGGAATCTCCGGATCAAAGTTTACTATGCAACTCCCCGAAGCTTATCGCAGCCGGTCACGCCCTTCATCGTCTCCTGGCACCAAGGCATCCGCCGTAAGCCCTTAGTAGCTTGATAAGGTGATATTTTTATTCTACCGATTTACCCTCTACTATTCAGTTGTCAAAGAACGCCGCCTATATTCCCAGAAATGCAAGCATTTCATTTAGGCGATGGAGATGAGCGGAGTTGAACCGCTGACCTACTGCGTGCAAAGCAGTTGCTCTCCCAGCTGAGCTACACCCCCTCGCGCAATGTGGTATTAAGTCAACCACTAAATCTGACGCAAGTCAAACTCTTTTCGTAAGCTATATTAGTATACTCTAAAGTCTACACATAAGTCAAATTTATTTTCAAAGAACCGGCTGAAATTTAACTTCCAACCTCAATCAGATTTTAAGTATACCACATAATATAGTGTATGTCAAATAAATTTTGCAAAAAATACCATAAATTTGTCAAATTTTGTGTAAAATTTCAAATTTTGTGTAAAATTTCATAAAAACGCATGTAATTAGCAATTTATTTCAATGGAGTTATGTTGTTGATATGTTTCCATTTAGATTTTGTGATAAGGTTAGTGGCTAATTACTCTTCTCTGGTATTTAAGAATCATATTGACAGTAATGCGGTACACCCACGTTTCAAAAGACACTCGAAAGCGGAATTGGTGTAATGCGTTAAGCACTTGCTCTTTTATTTGACTCGTCAACATTTCTACATTTTCATCAGATCTCTGAATTCCACTTTTTTCAAATTCAGACAAAGCTATCGCTTTTATCCGATCTTTTAATATTTCTATCCCTTCAGTATCGCCTTCAATTGCTGCTCTTATCAATTTTTCGTCTAAAATTTTTGACATGTTCATTACCTCCATTTCTAAAATTTATCCTTCATTTCAGGTCCAAGAATTGATAAGGGTCAATTCCTGCCTCTGCCATGTTAACAACCGTAATATCCGATGGGATATCACTTTCAGTAAGTTCACCTTTACCTTTACGTCGTTCGATGTCTATGAGAATTCTTCCCTTGTGCGGATCCCCGCGCATACCGGACATTGTCTTTTTCACAGTCCCATCTGACAGTGTAAGGTGTTCCCATTCAATATACACCACTCCAGGTAATGTAGGATAAACCAATCCATCACTCATAATCCCACCAAGAGTACGTTTTCCTTGTTTCCAAAGTTTGATTTGCACGCGGAGCAATAGTTCCGATTCCGCAGTGATAGGACCAGTATAATCCCAAACATCTTGTCTCGGATAATCAGGTGGAACAACAGGATAGGGACCAAATCCATGAGGTGAAACGCGGACCACGGTTTCGCCTGTTTCCTCTATCTGTTCTATCGGGTTTGGATTGGGCTCACTGGGTACAGTGTCTTCCACCACACCTTCAGTTGCTCCGGCTATTGATTTCTCTGCGGTTGGAGTTGTGTGTTCTATAGACGATATTTCTGCTGGTGGCTGTGGTTTTGCCTTTTTATCAGCTTCCCACTGTTCCAGCAACTGATCAGCTTTCTCGGCTTCTTGTTTATATTCCGCCGTCGTGTGTTGGTAATACCAATAACACATAGCAGCAAATATCAACAAGAAGAACGCTGCACCGATGGTGATTAAGATGTCGCGAATCATCTTATACCTCCTATGATTATGTTACACGTATACGTCGTGTAGCGTTTCCAATATTATCGGATATCCCTTTAAAGCATTCAGGGCACTCCAAAATTCTGACAAACAAAAATCCGCGTCCAAAAACGACTTTTGAATGCCTCTGATCTCAGGGTAAATTTCATTCACATTCATAAGATTTAAATCCTTTCATTGCAGTAAGCACTAGCAAATATACTCTGATTCTCACCAACATAGTGCCCACCCAAACTATACATTGAAATTGCAACAGTCATTAACATACATATTACTATAGTTTGGACAGTTTTGGTCTTGTTATAGATTATGAATAGTTGGCAGCATTTCCCCGTTAGCACTTCTGAACAGGTGTTAGAACCGCTGCTAACGCCCCTTTTCTGTCTAAATTCTGTTAGAAATCACTGTTTTTTAGCCATCATTTTTCCAATAATCGTGAAAATAGTTGCTGTTGAACTAGTTCATGTAGTATCTTCGGGGATTTTTAGTTTTTTCTGTGCGTTTTTCCTCGGGTCGTAACCCGTATAAAAATAGTTTTGTTGTAAACATCGCTGCAAGTAAGCGGTCATCAAGCCGCGTGTGAGATGTTTCGGTTTATACCAGTGTATATTGAGCGTGGATAGCACGTCTTCTAAATCAAGAGAAACCTTGTCTGTGTCTGTGTCTGCGGGTGTCTTAGGCAATGGCGACGGACTGAAAGCGAGTTGTGTCAGCGTTGCTGCGGTGAAACTGAGTTGAACGAACCGATCCAAACTTTTCCTGTCTCGGAGTTGATAGGTGTCAAATCCGAAGTTTTCTTTAGCGTCCCGAAAGGCAGTTTCAATCTGCCACCGGTTTCTATAGTGTCGGATAACTGTTTCTACGGGCAGTCGTAAATCTGAAGTAAATACACAAAAATACCGATAGGGTTTAGACTTTTTCAAGCGTTTGCGTATCACAACGATGCGGACATCTACAGGACACATCTTTGTTCGCACGACTTTATCAGCGACAGAAAGTGTCTGATCCTCAACAACGATGTCTGTATACTTCAGGTGTGGAATAGACACACGGCTACCATACCGACGGGGTCTGCCTCTCTTGAGACGCTTAGGGCGTTTCGGTATATGAAAAAACGCTGCGTTTGACTTCGCACGACAAAGTAAATGATGTCCTTGTGAGAGTATCTCCGTGAACACTTTGCGTCTATTGAAACCTCTATCAAAAATGATAAGACCCGGTGGCACAAGATCGCATAAATGCTTCAGCACGGCGAGGCTATTCGCGTCCTCGCTTTTCGGTTCCATCATCCGTGTGGCTAATGGAAATAGGCGCGTGCCTTCAGGCGTTTCTGCCAGCCACCCAATCGCACCGAACTCGTGTCCGTGATGAAACTTGGATTGGTTCTTGTTACGTGCTTGATACGCAGGGTTCCTGTGGAAATGCAAACCCGCTTGTTTTGAACCGCTACTTATGGCATGTGTTTCATCATAGACGTATACGCCTGTGGGGTAAGCAGATAGCACTTGATGGCTTAGCGTAGTGGCGACTTGATCCACACACCAGATGCCACGCGAGAGAAACTTTGGCAGAGACCAATACCGACCTGCTTGGGCTGTCGCAAGATAGATTTGTGTCATTGTGCCTCGGTAGGGCGTATTTATCAGACCTTTTACGAAAGTCTGAAAGTGGTGAAAGTTATTATACTTGAACACAGGTCAAAAATCTGATAACATGTTGTCCAAGTAGGAAAGTGGGGTCATTTGAAATATCCTTTCAAATTTGTGTTTCCTAAAAGGATACCCGCTTTCCTGCTTTATGTCCATAAAAAAAACAAAAACTGTCCAAACTATAGTACATATTATGAACATAACATGTGAAAATCTAATGTAACGTGAGTTCCATAAACATTGTAGCATAACCTTTCTAGGTTGTGCCTCTTCGTAGCATAACCTTTCTAGGTTGTGCCTCCTACAAAAAATGTCTTATTTCCAAACTCACGTTAATGTATTCTCCTTTAATCCTCTGACTGTTTAAGGTTTAGAAACTTATACGGGTCAAAGCCAGCATTATCCAAGTCAACGACTTTAGAACCTGCAGGAATATTTCCAGACTCAATATCCTCATCGGTAATTTCATGGTCACCCCCTTTTAACCTTGAGATGTAACGATGTACATTTCCATCTGGGAGTGGAATTTCTGTCCATCGTACATAGAAAACATTGTCATAGTGGGGATAAACTTTTCCGTTATACGTACTTCCTCCAACAATTTCTCGATCACCTTGTTGCCATAATTTAATAAGAACTCTATCTATGAGTTCAATATTTCTTGATGCCTCATCTGGAAATTCTGAGAAAAGGTCAGGATTCCGTGCCCATATAGGATCCCCGAAATAATCTTCTGGCACTTCTGGAAAAGGGCCGAAACCGAAGGGTGAGGCAGGCACGCCCTCTGTAGGTTCTTCTGTTGAAGCAGAATCGTAGTCTTCAGCCTTATTTGGTACATCATTTGTCGTTTGTGTATTTTTTTCTACAAGTGCATCTGGAGTTGATCTAATTTGACTATCTGTTTCGGGTACCTTCTGGGTTTGTGATTGTCGAAACAGTTCATCGGTTTTGGCATCCTCTCGTTTATACGGTGTTATCTCATGCTGGTACCAAAAATAGCAGGAGGCAGTAACGATACATAAGACAGCGATGCCACCGATAATCCATTTATTGGTAAAAAAATCACGAATCATTTTCGCACCTGCATGCGGATGTATGGTTTATTGTAATGTATGGTTAGGTAGTTTACAGAAGATGGGCTTACCTGGAATCGAACCAGGGACCTCGCGCTTATCAGGCGCGCGCTCTAACCTTCTGAGCTATAAGCCCCTGAGAGTAGGCAGAAAGTGTGTCTTTTGAAAGTTAAATAGGAAGTCGTAATATGCCTTGTAAGGTTCAGAGCGTGTGAACAAGGAAATTGTGTGAGAACGTCCTTGTTATTGCTCCTTAGAAAGGAGGTGATCCAGCCGCAGGTTCCCCTACGGCTACCTTGTTACGACTTCGCCCCGGTCATCGGTCTCATTTTAAACAGCTCCCTCCCAAAGGTTGGGTCACCGTCTTTGAATGCTACCAACTCCCATGGCGTGACGGGCGGTGTGTACAAGGGCCGGGAACGGATTCACCGCGGCATGCTGATCCGCGATTACTAGCGATTCCAACATTCATGCAGTCGAGTTGCAGACTGCAATCCGAACTGGGGCCGGCTTTTTGGGATTTGCTCCACCTCACGGTTTGGCAGCCCTCTGTACCGGCCATTGTAGCACGTGTGCAGCCCAGGGCATAAGGACCATGCGGACTTGACGTCATCCCTACCTT
This sequence comes from Candidatus Poribacteria bacterium, assembly GCA_965200395.1. GTDB lineage: Bacteria > Poribacteria > WGA-4E > WGA-4E > WGA-3G > MSPOR6. The sequence continues at coordinate 308,856 of CBDAUH010000002.1, forward strand.
CCTCTGGCTCGTCACCAGCGGTCTCTTTAGAGTCCCCAGCATTACCTGATGGCAACTAAAGACAGGGGTTGCGCTCGTTGCGGGACTTAACCCAACATCTCACGACACGAGCTGACGACAGCCATGCAGTACCTGTCATAGCGTCCCAAGGGAAAACCATATTTCTATAGCGGTCACTAAGATGTCAAGCCCTGGTTAAGGTTCTTCGCGTTGCGTCGAATTAAGCGACATGCTCCACCGCTTGTGCGGCCCCCCGTCAATTACCTTGAGTTTTAACCTTGCGGCCGTACTCCCCAGGCGGGGTACTTAATGCGTTAGCTACAGCACAGAGGGAATCAATACCCCCTACACTTAGTACCCATCGTTTACAGTAAGGACTAGCGGGGTATCTAATCCCGGTTGCTCCCCAAACTTTCGCGCATGAGCGTCAGTCTTAGACCAGAAAGCCGCCTTCGCCACGGGTGTTCTATACGATATCTGAGCATTTCACCGCTACACCGTACATTCCACTTTCCTCTTCCAGACTCAAGTAAAGCAGTATCAAACGCAGTGGTCCGGTTGAGCCGAACCCTTTCACGTCTGACTGACTCCACCGCCTGCGCGCGCTTTACGCCCAGTGATTCCGGACAACGCTTGCCCCCTACGTCTTACCGCAGCTGCTGGCACGTAGTTAGCTGGGGCTTTCTACTACGGTAACGTCAAACCCGTTGCGTTATCAGCAACAAGCAATTCATCCCGTAACACAGGGGTTTACGACTCGAAAGCCTTCATCCCCCACGCGGCGTCGCATCGTCAGGGTTTCCCCCATTGCGAAATATTCTCGACTGCAGCCTCCCGTAGGAGTTTGGGCAGTGTCTCAGTCCCAATGTGGCTGACCATCCTCTCAGACCAGCTACCCATCGTAGCCTTGGTGAGCCGTTACCTCACCAACAAGCTAATAGGACGCGGGCTTATCTCCGAGCGGCAGCCGAAGCCACCTTTCATTCGATCAACCGAAGTCAAACGAATCGTATTTGGTATTAGCAACCCTTTCGAGTTGTTGTCCCCATCTCAGAGGCAAATTACCCACGCGTTACTCACCCTTTCGCCACTTTCCATCGAACCGAAGCCCGATTTCTCGTTCGGCTTGCATGCCTAATCCACGCCGCCAGCGTTCGTCCTGAGCCGGTATCATACTCTCCACAAAAGTTTCGAAGTACAACATCAAATAATTGAAGCGTACTCACAAGCTATATAATAGGCACGTCACGTTCACTATTTAACTTTCAAAGAACAACTTCACCTTCCTATTTTGAAAGGTAAATATAATTATACACCCTTAAAATTGGTTTGTCAAATAAAATTGTAAAAAAAAAGCATAATTTTGTAAAAAATTACGCTTTTTTAGCAAATTAAATAATATTTTAAGGTATTTAATCGTCAATTGTTTCAAAAGAATAGTATATTTGCCATAAATGTCAATCTTCCGAATCCAGATGCATCCAGTATCCACCGCTAATGGCAGGTAGGAAATGAAGTTCCGCATCCGCATCAACGCGATCATGCATGGCGACTCTAGTGAGCACACCGTTGATATAGACACCAATACTAGGATGTATTCGGTCACCATCGCAGAGCTTTGCTTTTGTGCCTGGGTAACATGCCTCAAGGTTGTTTATTACCTCACGGATAGTGGCACCTTCAACTGTCACACTATCTTTTCCATCAGTAAGGTTACGTATGAGTGCGGGAATGGCGACAACTGGCATACAAGTAATTCCTATAATGGATAGGCGCGGTATATAACCGCACCTATAGACGTGCAGAAATCGTGAATTTTCCGTTCTTATATTTTGCCCATCGCTTTTAATAGACGATCTGGTGACATTGGCAGCTCGGTCATACGGATACCGATTGCATCGTAAATTGCGTTTGCAATCGCGGCTGGCGGTGGAACAATCGGCACTTCACCGACACCACGTACACCGTACGGGTGTCCTGGATTTGGCACCTCTACAATAACCGCATCAATCATTGGCAGGTCTAAGCAGGTTGGCATCCGATAATCCAAGAAACTAGCGTTTGTCATTGCACCTTCAGCGTTGTAGATATATTCTTCGTTCAATGCCCAACCGATGCCTTGCACGACACCACCTTGAATCTGTCCCTCAACATAACTTGGATGGATAGCTTTTCCTGCATCTTGGGTTGCAGTATACCGTAGAATTTCAACCTTGCCGGTTTCTACGTCAACTTCCACATCAACAACATGCGTTGCAAATGCACCCCCTGCACCTGCAGGATTCATCGTTGCTCTACCGATAACAGGACCGCCAGTTTCTCCGAGTCTTGCAGATAGATCACGGAAACTAATCTGCTCCTCTTTGCCGTTGATACTTGAAAACTCACCATCAGCGAACTGCACATTGTCTTCATCAACATCCCAAAGTTTTGCAGCACGCTCTTTCATCTGTTGAACAACATCTTGCGCTGCTTCATAGGCAGCATAACCAGTCGCATAAGTTGTTCGACTTCCACCCGTAACTGCAGTATAGCCAATAGAATTGGTATCAACAACAATTGGATTGACCGATTCAGCAGGAATACCAAGGACTTCGGCAGCTTGCATTGCAATTGACGCGCGCGTACCACCTATATCCGTAGAACCTTCCACAAGGTTAACCGTGCCATCAGGATTAACATTAATTGTAACACTAGATTCCAGACCGATGTTAAACCAGAAACCGGAAGCAATTCCACGTCCATGATATTTCTTTCCATTTGAGGAAGTGTAATGCGCATGCTCCTTTGCCGCTTCAAGCGTTTCAATAAAACCGATGCGCGGATAAATGGGGCCATCAGGACGACGATCCCCCTCCTTAGCACCGTTCAAAAGACGGATCTCAAGCGGGTCTATCTTCAATGTCTCCGCGAGCTCATCTACGACAGTCTCTGTTCCGAATGCTGCGTTAGTTGCACCCGGTGCACGATAAGGAGCAGTCTTCGGTTTGTTAACAACAACATCATAACCATCAATGAGAACATTTTCGATGTTGTAGGGGGCAAAAACACACATAGCACCCGCACCCACCGGTGAACCAGGATATGCCCCTGCCTCAAAGGCAAGAGATGTTTGTGCTGCAGTAATTTTACCACCGTTCGTAGCACCCATTTTTATCGTAATATAGGACGCCGGGGTCGGCCCTGTGCCTTCAAATACATCAGCTCGATTCATCAAAACCTTCACAGGTTTCCCTGTTTTCTTCGCAAGCAGGGCAGCAACAGGTTTTATGTAGACATTAATCTTACCCCCAAATCCACCACCGATTTCTAATGGAACAACTTTGATTTTAGAAACCGGATATTGCAGTATTTCAGCAAGTTGTTCACGAACGGTAAAGGCCCCTTGTGTACTACACCACACCGTTAACTGTCCATCTTGATTGTAATGTGCAGTGGCGTTGTGTGGTTCAATATACCCTTGATGGACAGTGCCCGTGACAAAGTCTCTTTCAATCACAACGTCTGCTTCAGCAAATCCTTTTTCTATGTCACCTTTTTTGTGTTGGAGATGGCTAGCGATATTGGTGGGTTTGTCGTCTGAATCACCCAGTGAGGATGTTGTCAAGTTTTCGTGTAATATCGGGGCATCCGATTCCATTGCCCGACGGACTTCTAACACAGGTGGGAGTAACTCATATTCAATATCAATCAGTTCACATGCTTCCTCTGCGATGTGCGGGTTTGTGGCAGCAACTGCTGCGATCGCGTGTCCTTTATATAGCACTTTATCACTCGCTAAGATATTGTCGCAGAGATATTTGAGATTAACCGCACCCTCACCAAGGTCCGCCATTTTGTCTTCTGCAGCGGGCAGGTCTTGCGCAGTAACGACACCTTTAACACCAGGATGTGCTTCAGCACGACTCGTGTCAATGGATACGATTCGTGCATGGGCATGTGGACTTCGCAGGACTCTGCCATGCAGTAATCCAGTGATCTGAAAATCAGCACCGTAAATTGCCCTACCGGTAACTTTGTCAACGCCATCATGTCGAATAGGGCGCGTTCCGACAACTTTATATTCTTTCTTTTCAGACATAAGACCCTCCTTTTATGTAGATGCGGCGGCATCGAGTACCGCACGAACAATTTTATCGTAACCTGTGCAGCGGCACAAATTTCCTGCTAACCAGTATCGAACTTCGTGTTCCGTTGGGTTCGGGTTATTGTCTAATAATGCTTTTGCACTCATGATAAAGCCAGGAGTGCATATACCACATTGAAGCGCAGCATTTTCAAGAAAAGCATCTTGGATTGGATGCAATTTGTCTGGATCGGCAAGCCCTTCTATGGTCTCAACAGATTTACCATCAGTCTCTACACCTAAAACCAGGCATGAATTGACGAGTCTGCCGTCAAGTATGACACTGCATGCACCACAATTTCCGTTGTTACATCCCTCTTTTGCCCCTGTGAGATGGAGCTCATCTCTGAGAACTTCCAATAAACTCTGTCGCGGTTCGCAGAGAAATTCCACCGTTTCACCGTTGATTGTGGTTTGAACGTGTGATTTTCTCGCCATAATATCGGTTTCCTTTTACAGTTACAGTTAAATATACAATAGATATATTACGTTTTAATCTTACCAAAACTATGTTGCGTCTCTGACTCTCTGTATCGCTCCGTTGAGTGCACGTCGTGTCAATACGCCGACAAGGTGTGTTCGTTGTTCTGCTGTACCGCGCATATCGCTTATCGGACGTGCAATAGATTGTGCTGCTTGCGCTGCCTCGTCAATAACATCATCAGAAATCTCTTTATCGATGAGAAGCGCGCTTGCTTCCTCAGCATATAGTGGTGTGGGAGCAACAGCACCGAGAGCGATTCGAGCAGAGACGATACGGTCTTTCGCATCATCTAAAACTACAGACGCACCTGCCCCAACAACTGCAATGTCCATTTCATTCCGTGGTATGAATCTAAGATAATAAGAACTCGAATTTTGCTGTGGTGCTGGTATCTTTAGAGAGACAAGCATTTCACCTTTTGCAAGTGTTGTCTGGCCGGGCCCTGTGCAGAAATCTTCAACTGATATTTCACGTTCACCGTTTGTTCCAGCAATAACACAAGTAGCGTTTAGTACAATTAATGGTGGGATACAATCTGCTGCGGGTGAGGCATTGCACAGGTTACCACCTACCCCTGCGCGTCCTTGTATAGCAGTGCCGCCGATGATTTTGGTTGCATCTACTAAACCAGGATAGGCTTCACAGATAGCATCGACAGCATAAATCTGATAACACGGAACCGCTGCGCCAAGCATAAGCCCAGTTTCCGAGTCATAGAATAATTCGTTTACTTCAGGAATAGATTTAATATCTATCATCCACTCGAGTGTTCTTCTACCTTCTCGCGCTTGAACGATAAGGTCAGTGCCGCCTGCAAGGATTCGGGCTTGTTCTCCTTTCTCATCAAGCAATGCTACGGCTTCTGATACTGTTTTAGCATCGATATATTCAAATGCCTGCATAGGCAACAATCTCCTTTTAATATGATGTTGGATAAGCTAACGTGAGTTCCATAAACATTTATGAATTTTGTATCTTATGAAATTCGCCTTAGCATAGCGAAGCAAAGACGGACAATTCCGTGAGTTCGGTGTCCGAAATACGAAGGATATTTGTAGCACAACCTTTCTAGGTTGTGCATCCTACAGAAAATGGCTTATTTCCAAACTCACGTTAAGCTAGTATTTTAATGTAGATTATATCATAAATGCAAAAAGTTGCAAGTTTTTTCAGAGTCATTCAATTGTCGAGGAATTCTTTAGAGGTCCGATCGCAAAGGCATGTCCCTCCTTCACCGCACACCCAGAAACACAAGACAAACGCATTCCCCCCGCTTGCGGGGGGATAAAGGCGCACTTACCCCCATTTTTTTTTGAATGCGTGTGTAGTTGTGTTCATAGGTTTCCAATGTTGTCATGTCAGTTCTTCTGCGGTGAGAAAGTTTATATCTCTCAAACAAGTCCTCTCGGTGAACAAGAGCAACGCCTCCTGCGTCCACACCTCGCGGATCATACGGTTGATGACACTGATCACGGAGTAAACTTTCCGCGTAGGGTGTAAAGTTTTTGCCCATCTGTCCGCAGCTTTTTCATAACACAGGAACGCCAAACCATAAGCCACGACTGCCAACAAAAACAGAACTTCCATCCGGGGCTGTTCGTTCTTTCTCAAAACGAGTGCTTTGAAACCGAAGTTCGTTTTCAAGTCTCTGAACCCGTGTTCAATCTGTGTCCGCCGCTTGTAGCAAGTTCGCAGGGGGTTCCCCTGAAGCCGATTGGAGATAAGATATAACGGGTCTTTCTTGGTGTGCTGTCCCCCAACATAGAGTGCCACAGGCACCTGCTCCGTGTAGTGATAAAGCACTTGTGGGTAAAAACCATTTGCCACTTCTTCAAGGCACTGCTTGTTGCCTGCTATACGCACACCAACATTGCGTGGCACACGCATCAAGTAGCAGATGCCTTGCCCCTCAAAAAACTTGAGGATCGCTCTCGCTCGGGCGAACCCTCTGTCAAAGACCAACACAGGCTCCCGACTATCCCCTAACACTTTAACAACGCGACTATGGACATCACAACAGAACTGCTGAACTAAATCGTTATGTCCTTGATAGGTGCCATCTTTGAGCATCTCATTTTTATACAGAACCCAATAGAGCGGGATCGCACGATTGCGAAACGGAAGGGCTGCAACAATCGCCTTCCATCCGCCCGGTAAATCTGTCTCGTCTATCAGCACAAGCAGATGCTGCATCCCCACAGAACGACACACACTGACAACTATATGTGACAACCAAGCACCCTTCACCGCTGCAACCGGAAAATAGGTATCAATAAACCGCAACACACGCTTTTGCTTAGACTTGTCGTGTTTCACACGGATAGGTAGATGTGAGGCAATCGATTGAATACGAAAACTTGGGGCTACACACACAGCCTGTAGCATCAAATAAAAGTTGCGGAGCGTCGGTTTTTTGATACAAACCCCGTTGAAAACTTTACGAAAACCTGTTATAATCTTTCTGGGGTGTACCCAACTAAGGGTATATTTCATAAGAATACCTCCCTGCCGGTTTTTCACCGACATTATTTTATATGGAGGTATTCTACCATAACCCATCAGACTTTCCAACTTATTTCTATACACACACACGCCTACACATACCGCATATAAAAATGGGGGTAAGTGAGGGATAAAGGGGGGTAAATCCTAAATAGCAACACCCAAAATAGTGCCCATCCTGAAGCACGCAAATCATTCAGAAAGCAAAAACCGACTTTTGAATGCCTCTGCTGTCCTATTCTTTAATTTGACGCTCAGCTAATCAATATGCTATACTACTTAGACGATGCTAGTCTCCAAATAACGTGAGTTCCATAAACATTGTAGCATAACCTTTCTAGGTTGTGCCTCCTACAAAAAATGTTTTATTTCCAAACTCACGTAAATAGCACAAGGTCCAAGTTCATATCCCAAAATTCCAGAGATAACTGGATTCATTTATAAAGGAAAAGTGCTGATGACAAAAACTATCGATAAAGTCCAAAAAACTGCAACAACTCCCAACGAGGAAAGACTTAAACAACTTAAACAACTCTTCCCCGAATGCCTCACTGAAGGCGAAATTGATCCTGAAAAACTTAATAATTTACTATTGCGCGAGATTGTCAGTGGGGGGGGGTACCAATGAAATAAAAAATAACGAAACTTACCGCTTCACATGGGCAGGCAAACGTGACGCTACCCATCTACTCAACATCCCCACCGAGGCAACATTAAAACCTGACCACAATGCCTCTCTAAATTTTGATACATCCCAAAACCTATTTATTGAAGGCGACAACCTTGAGGTCCTCAAGATCCTTTATAAGCCCTACTTCGGCCGCATCAAAGCCATTTATATTGACCCACCGTACAACACTGGCAAGGACTTTGTCTATCCCGACAATTATACAAAACCGTTAGACGCCTACCTGCAATTGACTGGACAAGTTGATTCAGAAGGCAACTTGCAAACAACCAATCTAGAGACAAGCGGACGCTACCATTCCGAGTGGTTATCTATGATGTATCCACGCCTTTTTTTGGCGCGTCAACTGCTTACCGACGATGGTATTATCTTTGTCAGTATCGATGATCGTGAGGTATACAACCTTCGCCTTGTAATGAACGAGATTTTTGGTGAAGAAAATTTCATCGGTGGTTTTGTGTGGAGGAAGAAGGCAGGGGCCGGTGCTGACTCAAAATTATTTTTTCGACAGCACGAACATATTTTGATGTATTCACGGAACATAGAGGAAATTACGGAACTTTTTCAACCACTCACTGAGGAACAGCGTAATGAATACAAGAATCCAGATAATGACCCTCGTGGTCCATGGGCCTCAACAGATTTGACAAGAACAGGAGATAACGATCCAGCGCGGATTTACGAAGTTGTCTCACCCACAGGTAAAAAATTTACACGTTGCTGGACATATACTAAATCAAACTTTCAAAAATTATTAATTGATGACAATCGGATTTGGTGGGGTAAAAACGGAAATTCGAAACCGAAAAGAAAACGTTTTTTGAAAGAAAAGAAAGGGTTAACACCTCGTTCATGGGTAGACATCGCTCTAACCTCGGACGGTGGAGAAGACTTGAAAAAATTAGATATTTCAGTCTTTGATTATCCAAAGCCTGTGAAACTTATTAAACTCTTTCTGCAAATAGCAACAGACGTTAATGATTTAATTTTAGATTTTTTCGCCGGTTCCTGCACAACTGCACAAGCAGTTATAGAACTCAATCAAGAAGATGGTGGAAACCGACAATTTATCATGATCCAATTCCCTGAACCCACACCTGAAAAATCTGTAGCACATAAGGAAGGATTTGAGACTATTGCCGAAATCGGTAAGGAACGGATTCGGCGAGTCTGCCAAAAAAGTGCCGAATCGTCCGGTTTTCGCGTCTTTAAGCTCTCGTCATCAAACTATGAGGAGATAGAAAATAATTCTGAAACAGATGACTTGTCAACGCTTTTCAGTGAATTAGAGAAGACCCTAGACCCACTCCGAGAAGGCTGGCTTGTAGAGGACGTTCTCTATGAAATTGCTCTTAAGGAAGGATATCCACTGGACAGCACAATTCAACAGGTTGAAGAGCTTACAACAAACACCGTTTTTTGTATTACTGCGCCCAATAAAACACAAATATTACATGTTTGTTTAGATGAAGAACTAACAGAGACAGATATAGAACGTTTAGATTTATCAAAAGATTCTGTGTTTATCTGTCGTGATGTTGCGTTAGACGATACGGTTGCTGCAAACCTTGCCTTACAATGCCGTCTCAAAACAATCTGATTTTAAAATCTTCTCCGTTAAGAGGGATGAAGGAGGTTTTCTTACCAAATGAAATTCGAATTTGATGCTAACCAAGACTATCAACGTGATGCCATTGATGCCGTTGTCCGATTGTTTGAAGGACAAACCCCTGTTCGAACAACCCTACAATTTTTTGGGGAATCTAACTATACAACTATACGCAACCATCTTGATTTAGATTTTGAACAAATAAGTGATCGTCTAAAAGAAATTCAGGAGGTAAACGGAATAGACGCAAATGAGTTTTCCACAAACGGATTTCCGAACTTCTCTGTAGAGATGGAAACAGGTACGGGTAAAACTTATATCTACCTACGTACTGTGCTGGAGCTTTTTCAAAACTACGGTATGCGTAAGTTTATTATTGTGGTGCCCTCCGTTGCAATTCGAGAGGGCGTGCTAAAAACGCTGCAAATAACAGAAGCGCATTTTAGAGAGTTATACGACAATCTGCCATATCGTTATTATGTCTATGATTCTGATAAGTTATCGCAAGTTCGACACTTCGCCCTTTCAGATTGCATTGAAATCATGGTTATGACGATAGCATCTTTCAATCAACCTTCAAAAAATGTGATTTACAAAAGCACCGATAAATTGCAGGGTGACATCCCAATCAATTTTATCCAAGCGACCCGCCCTATTCTGATATTAGACGAACCCCAGCGCATGGAAAGTGACCTAAGCGTTAAGGCAATCTCAAATCTCTCCCCGTTGTTCGCCTTGAGGTACAGTGCAACACATAAGACTCATTACAACCGAGTCTATCGCTTAACACCTTGTGATGCTTACCGAGAAGGTTTAGTAAAAAGGATAGAAGTTGCAGGCATTGAAGAGAGTGCGAATACAAATCGAGCATTTGTTCATGTCAAGAGTGTTCAAAGCCAAAAAGGTCGAGTGACTACAAACCTTGTAGTGCATAAACTCATGAAAAATAACACAGTCAAACAAACAACACTTAAGTTTGAAAAAGGCGATGATTTAGAAGAGAAGGCAAACCTTCCTGAGTATCAAGGTTATCGGATTAGTGAAATTGACGTTAGATGGGGTGAAGTGCATTTTGACAATAACGTGTTTTTAAGAACTGGCGAAACGCATGGCGCTGATAAAGTGGCAATTTTCAAGGCACAAATTCGCTATACAATTGAGGAGCACTTTCGGAAGCAGAAAAGACTTAAAGATGCCGATCTTAAAGTACTTTCTCTTTTCTTTATTGATAAGGTTGATAACTATGCAGGAGAGGACCCAATCATCCGCAAACTTTTTGACGAATGTTTTGATGAGCTAAAGCAAGAAGCGAGGTACTCAGAATGGCGAGAAAAGAAGACCGAAGATGTTCAAGCTGCCTATTTCGCAAAAGTCAAAAAGCAAACGGAAAACGAAAAACCTGTTTACGAAGATACCAAGGGAGATGCAGAAAAGGATCGCGAAGTGTACCAACTGATTATGAAAGATAAGGAACGTCTACTGTCTTTTGATGAGCCAACGTGCTTTATTTTTTCACATTCTGCCCTCCGTGAAGGATGGGATAGTCCAAACGTCTTCCAGATTTGCACTCTAAACCAGACTGTTTCCGAAGTGAAAAAACGACAGGAAATTGGACGTGGTGTTCGCCTTGCTGTCAATCAAGCCGGAAAGCGGGTGCATGATGAAAAGCTTAACGTGCTTACTGTCGTTGCTAATGAGAGCTATACCGATTATGTTCGTCAACTTCAAACCGAAGTTAAGGATGAGTTTGGCACTGCTGACAGCGTGCCTACACCGAAAGATGCAAGAGAACGTTGTGCAGTGAAACTTAACAAAGCAATGACGCTAAAACCGGAATTTGAGGCACTTTGGAATCGTATAAAACACAAAACGCGATACAAGGTGCAAATTGACACAGAAAAATTGATTGGAGATGTTGTGGAAATATTGAATGATACCAAGATCCAACCTCCCCAAATATTAATAAAGAAGGGGGAATTGAAAGTTAATAAAGATAACACATTTGAAGGTGAACTCATTGCGGATAGCAGCTTTGCATACCGTTTGTCGGGACGTGCAAACGTTTTAAAGTCAATTGAGCATCGCTTAGCTCAGACAACACCAGCAATGAAACTAACACGACGAACCCTCTTGGAAATTCTCAAGCGTACTGAAAACCAGCAAGCCGCTTTAGACAATCCACCCGAATTTGCTAAGGTTGTGGTTGAGAAAATCAGACAGAAAATCGTAACGCAACTTATTGATGGCATAAAATACGAAAAAATCGGTGAAGTATACGAAATGAGCCAATTTGACTGTGAATTGGAAAGTTGGAAGGACTGCATGGAACCCGCATCCCGTTCCATTTACGATCACGTGATCTGGGATTCGGAGGTTGAAAAGAAGTTCGTTGAAGGATTAGAACAGCGAGCTGACATTATACTTTACCTGAAACTTCCTGCTTTCTTCGCTGTCCCAACTCCTGTTGGTAACTATAATCCAGATTGGGCAATAGTCAAAGAAGAACGTGATGCACACGGTGAATCTATAGGCGAAGAAAAACTTTATCTTGTCAGAGAGACAAAGAGTACAACTGATTTGGAACAACTTCGACCTGATGAAGAACGAAAAATAAAGTGTGGTAAGCGACATTTTTGCGATGCGCTTGATGTTAATTACAAGGTCGTTACTTCAGCAGAGGAGGTATGATAATTTTACGTTGTATTTCCTACAGTCATTGCTGTATAATTCTGTACAATTAGACATGAACGTTATACCACATCTAAACTGGAAATAGAGTTAAACAAAATGAAATATTACACCCTCATTCTCATGTTCCTACTCTCATTTACCCTCCTTGCAACTGCAGCAGATTATGACAACGACCCAATCCTAACCTTACTACCCTTTGACGGAATCCCCGCAATCACAAAACCCCAATTCGTGCCAGCTGCCAAAGCAAAATTAGACGCAGATGCACCAGTAATTGGAGTAACATTTAACAACGAGAGTCATGCCTATTCGATCTATCTACTAAACGGACACGAGATTGTCAATGACGTTGTCGGTGGAAAGAAGATTGCGACCACCTGGTGACCTCTCTGTAATACGGCTATCGTGTATAGTCGGGAGCTGGATGGAAAAACCTATACGTTTGGTGTTAGCGGGAAATTGTGGCGTGATGCACTGTTAATGTACGACCATCAGACGCGTTCTCTCTGGTCACACATCACTGGAAAAGCAATTCAGGGACCACTAAAAGGTAAGCAATTAGAACCACTCACCTCAATTCCTCAAATAGAGTGGAAAACATGGATGGCAAATTACCCAAATACAAAGGTTCTCTCAGTTCCGTTTAAAGAACGTATGGTCGAGAGTTTGAGTCATGATGCATATTATAGGTATCACGCCAGTCAAGAAACTGGTGTAAGCGGAATGAAATACACGGATAAAAGACTGCCGAATAAATCTTTGGTGATCGGTGTTCAAGTAGAGGATAGCGATGGAAACAAGCATTATCGTGCCTATCCGCTCACACGATTTTCTGAGACAGCAGTAATTAGCGATATGCTCAACGGAGTGCCACTGTTAATCTTTCACGACAAGGACTCTTTTGCAACTGCGGTCTATAATCGCACTATAGACGGTAATGTGGAAAACTTTGTATATCACGAGGATAATATTGCTGAGGACAGTTCAAACAGACAATGGAATCTTATTACAGGAAAGGCATCGACAAGTGCGCACATAGATTTGCGTTTAGAACGACTTCCGGCTGTCAATATTTACTGGTTTGCTTGGGCACGATTCTATCCTCAAACAACCATTTACAAACCATAATCTATCAATCGTCCAATTCCACCACTTCGCCCGCCATATCACGGTGCATTGTCGGACGAATGACCAATTCTGGTATGTTACTGCGTGGCGGTAAAGTTGCAATTAGCAAAATCGCCTCAGAAGTTTCTGCAACATCTACCATCATTGTACGTGCGTTGTCATCAGGCGGAATCGGGCGATTATCTAAAATAGGCGTTGCTACCTCTCCAGGAATTATCACGCTTGCCCTAATGCCAGTATTTCTTAAGTCATTGTTCAAAAATTCAGTAAAATTGATTACGCCCGCTTTTGCCGCACCGTAAGCAAATCCGCTAAAAGGTCCCGGTGTAACCGCCGCAAGCGAGGATATATTGATAATTGTTCCCGATTTTGCTTCCAGCATAGCAGGCACAACCGCTTGTGTACAGAAAAACGTGCCGATTAAGTTGGAATCAACAACAGAACGCGCCTCCTCAGGTGTCGTATTCAGAAGCCTACGATTGTGTGAACTGTGCCCTGCGTTGTTCACTAACACATCAATCTTTCCGAAGTTATCAAGCACACCGTTTGCCATCCGTTGCACTGCATCGTAGTCCGATACATCAAGCATCCAACTCACTACCGTTCCACCCACCGCATCTACTTCTGCTTTGACAGCATCTAACTTTGATTGTGTCCTTCCCACAATCACGACGTTCGCGCCTTCTTGAACCATTTTGAGTGCTGCATCACGACCAATGCCGCTCCCACCACCCGTGATAATACATACCTGATCCTTTAGTTTCATTCATCACCTCCATTTGGTAAAATACGTTTAACAACCGCCTTCAACTCTTTGGAAAACGATTCCAGTTCATACTGTTCCTTCGAAATTTTATCACGATGTTCTTCATAAGGATACCCACCTTTCCCTCCCTCATTGAAGTAGACACTCAATTGATACCGTTGAAATATGTTCATACGCGGATAATCCTCTGTCCACGGACTTGCATCATGCAGCAGATTCGTTGAAAAGATCGCAACATCACCTGCATGCATGGGTAACGTAATTGAGGTAGGCGGATCATGTTTGACAGGTAGATGTTCTGGTGTTTGAAATTGGGATTTATGGCTACCGGGCACAAGGCAAAATCCTGTTCCTGGAGGCACATCTACCAATGCTACCCATGTTGCAATATGGTTACAATAGATATGCCCGCCACCTGCTTGATAATCGTTATGTGGATTGCTAAATTCCGGAGGAAACTTAAATCCGCTGTCATCACGATGAAAACGTTGCGGATAGTCGTGCTTCGTCATCATCGTGAAATTGTTGTGAAAGAGACGTGGTGCGTTCATCATTAACCCTGCTACAACTCGAATAATATCAGGGTTCATTGCAAGGTCTTCAAACAGACGATGCCCATATTGGATATGTCCGATATGGGTTTTACACGGTTCTTGTCTCCCACGGTGCAACGGTGGCGGAATGTCAGATGCATCAATCGTAAGCCAATGCTGAAGCACCTGCAACATCTCCGCTATCTCATCCTTTGGAATAACATTCCGCAAGACAAGGAAACCGTGTAAGTCGAAATACCACTTTTCCTCCTCGGTTAAAGTGGACTGAATAGTAAACATTAACGTTCTCCATTGTTCCTTGTTCTGTTGAATAATAGATTATCAAAATTTGCAAGAGATGCCAACGTTATTTTTATGTGAGTTCGGTGTCCGAAATATGAAGGATATTTGTAGCATAACCTTTCTAGGTTGTGCTCCATAGAGTGTTGGAAAGATTCATAAATTGGTAGGAACAATCTGAACGTGTAAAATTGAAGCAGCGTGCAAGGCATATCAATCATACTTGCACGCTAATATTCTAAGTGGTTACGGAACAAATGCTACTTAGTGTCGCCATCTTCCGATGGTGGTAGTATATTGGTTGGAGGTGGACCATCTTTCGAAACGAAACGCCCATCTTTTTGTGAAGGAACAGCACGTTTACCGAAGATGTTTTCCATCCGCTTCGCAAGTTCGGCATCCTTTTCAGTAAGCCTACGGAACCCCTCCGCTGCTCCATATTCTTGTAAGATTTTCTCTGCATTCTTGAATCGTGTTAGGCCAAACTGTTTTTGGAGTGTTTTTGTAATGCTTTCATCGGATAAAAGCGCAGGCAATGAAGTTATTAACATTTTTTGGAATTCTGCCACCAATTCAGTATCATCTATGTTTGCTAATCTTTCATATTCCTGGAGTGCGCGATCAAAATCTTTCCATTCTACCTCGGATGCTCTTCCCGATTCTGCTGCCTCACGTGTCAATGTCGCTCGGTCTAGCGGCAAGGGTTCTTCAGAAGTATCAGGGTGTTGTGTCCATGTGCCTTTCCAACCGCTCTCACGAAGTGTTTCCTCAAAACCCTCTGGAAGTTCCACACCTTCTGGTAACGCCCAATTTTCAGGTGGAAGATCCCATTCCCGTACCATTTCACGGGTGACATGGGGTGGTTTTTCTGAAAGCACGTTGTAATTCTCATCAAGATAAATAACTTCCCAACCTGCAGGGTGTTCCCCTCGGTACATAAGATCAAAATGTTGTTTTGTCGTCAACGATTCACCCCATCTCTTCATCACATCAGGCGCATTGGGATCTCTATATACATAGAGGCGATTCTTTTTTGTTGGAAGAAAAACATCAGGAGCGTCATCAAAAAAAATCCACCGTTAACTTCCGGATCGGTTTCCTGGGCAAGATTTAATTGTTGCAGCTCCCATAATTCACGTTGAATATAGGCTTCTTTATAGTCTTCAAAGTTATCTGTTGGTGCGACACCATGTTTACCGGAAACCCATTCTTCGGTTTTATCTTCAACCTCAGCTATCCGATAACGGGCATACATCATTAGAGAATAATCGTGTTGGGTTTTGAAGGTGACTCCCATATCTAAGAGTTCCTGAATCCACTCGGCACGCGGATATGTTTCATCAATATTGCCTACTGCAGAATAAACCTTATTGTACCATGTATCATACGTTTCCATGATCGCTTCAGGAGTCTGTGGCCCATCATGGTTAATATAATTTGGCTTCAGTGCATTCTCTAAGACCTCAGGATCTTCAAAAATTACTTCCCTTTCATTATTGTAATCTTCAGGACTTAGCACCTGCGGTGGGGTATCGTATTTTTTCTAAGTTTTTTAGCCTTTTCCACGCTTTCCGGATAGGTTTGCTCCCACAGAGAATCTCTATCTGTGAATAATCCCGGCATCTCTGTCATAAACATGTGCACAATTAATTCCGTGCGTTTATCAATCCATTCATCCCAGGGGTCATCGTATTTGTTTTCCATATTGCTAACACCAGTAACACTTTTTTCTGATCCAGAAGTAATATCACTAGAATCATCCTGTGAATGAATATATAGACTTTTGTTTTGGGGAAGCTTGGAAAAAAATAGCACAACGATACCTAAGATTACGAGTACTGGTATAGCTACAAGCAGCTTTCTTAGAGTCATTTTCTACTCCTATTTAAAAAAATCAATTATATTCTGATGCCCCGTAATAATATACCATAGTTTGGGCAATTTTATGCTGTTGTGTCAATATCTATGCTACTTTACCCTCAAAGAAAAAACTTCGGAAATGTCCAATGGAGGAGTTGTCTATTTTGTTGATTGAAAGTTGACAGTCTCTTTTGATGGTAGCAAGGTCTATTTCATTCCAATGCCGTGTCCACATGTTTTGGGCGCCAGTAGGTGTTCGGCTATAGAAGTATCCCGTGCCCCCGGCAAAGAGCAGTACAAGGCTGCTCCAAAATATCCACTGCCTCATTTATTCTGTATCCGGTGCGGGGGTGCCTCTGGTGGCTTGAATGGAATAGTATTTTGCCGTCGCAGCTTTGGGTCAGGCGGTCTGTGTGCTTCTGCAAGCTGCCGTTCTAACTCTGCTGCCAGTGCGGAGTCATCCTTTCGAATTCTGCGGAGCCCTTCCTCAAATCCATGTTGAAACATGGTTTGGAGTGCGGTTTCCATACGTTTAGAGGCGCCGGACTTGGGAGCGTATTTAGACAGAAACTGCGTAGCAAGCGCACGGGACATCTCGCCTGCTGCGATGGACTGAAACTTTTCTGTCTGTCGCATTTCGTTTTGAAAATGTTCAAACTCCGCGCGGGCTACCTCGCGTGTTCTTGCGGCTTCGCGTTCCGCCTCAGCACGAGCAAACTCGGCAGCAGGATCCACAGCAAGAGGCGAGGCACCGATATATTCATCATACTTTTGTCTGGTCTCATAAGGCATCTCTTGACTTGTTATCTCCTGATAACGTTCTGGAGACACGATGGCACCATCAGGCGCGCGGAGCCCTTCAGGCACAATGTCATAGGAGTTTTCCTCTAGCCACTTTTCGGGGTCAAATGGTTTAGGCTTTTCAGAGAGAATATTGTAATCATCATCAATGAAAACTACCTCTATATTTTCCGGTTCAATGCCTTTATACAGTAGGTTATCCCGTTGTTCCTTTGTTAGTGCCATACCTGAAGTCCTCATCTTACCATTTTTCTCATCTATCTGAACATATGTCATTTTTCCCACAACCGGCAAATATTTATCGGGATGATTTGAGGGAAAGTAAATCGTTGGAGACTCGTACGGATATGCCGCAGATATCTCTTGAATAATACGATTTTCCCATACCTTCCGTTCAAGAACCCCTTCTTCGTATTCCGTGAAGTCTGTAGTGATCGGGAGTCCGTATTTTCCGGATATCCATTCTTCAGGTGCCTCTTTTTTCTGGAGTAAATGTCCCCGCAAATCTAAATAGAAATCGTAATCTGTTGTATCTTTTACCACTGCTCCCTTATCAAGGACGCGCTGTAGAAATGTCTCCCGAGGATAATGCTCTTCCATAGCAACATTGAAGTTTTCGTCATAGCCGCTTGAGTGCTTGTGGTCAAATTCCGCGATCAGTGCCTTTGGGGTCTGCGTGCCTTGATAGTATTTGGGACCACTAAGATCTGGCATGGGAATAATGGTTTCTGGTAAAGGATGATTTTTCTTCTCATAACGTGCCGCTTGATCCTTCAAATAGTTATATGTTTTCTGATATCGGGACTCAACTTCCTCAGAGGTCGATATGTGCCCTGTTTGTACACTGTGGCCCACAATGGACTCCGTAAGGGATTTCGCCCAGTCATCCCAACTTGCAGGCACACGCTTCAGATAAGCCTCCCGCATCTCAGGGTTTGCCAACGGGTGCAAATCAGTACGGTAAACAGCAGGTAAGGTGCTCTCTTTTGTTTTATGGACAGGCAACTTCAGTGATTTTTTAATAACTTCGGATACATCCAGCTGACTCACAGTAGTATTACCATGAAAATAGTAGAAACCTATAAAACCTATCAATAATGAAAATATAGCAAACATAACATATCTACGGGACATGTCTTTTCATACTCCTAATTTTTACGTATTCCAGCAATGTCAATACTACATACACAACAAAAGTTGTTCTCAATCTTCGGTAGAAATAGGTGTATACTTGACGTAATTTGTCTCACCTCTAATGTGATAAAAATTGATACACACCGACGCATCACACCAGACCCAAAAGACACTGTGTATACTTTCTGATTGAGATTGGCTTTCCGCAACGTCTTCCCTATACCTCGTAACCTTTTCTGTAATCAGTCGAGTATACGTCAAGCTATCTTCGCCTGTCCACGTGTGACCAGCTCCTATACTCAAATCTAACCATTCTTTCGCCTTAATTTCGATACTACCACTTATAGTAGTAGATTCACCGTCTTTCTCAGTTGTTGCTGTCCCTTCAGCACGCCCAGTATTCTTTTGCTGTTACCTTAGCGACAATTGTTTGCTCTTCACCCGGATCTGTATTCTGTTTTCATCCGCGTCAACCCTGCTACGAATCAAATGTCCCCCACATCTACCAGCCGCATCTTGCCAATGACAACCTGACTTTTCCGGCGGGCAATAACCTACAGTGGGTGCTGGTGCGCCACCGCGCCGCGCGTTCACATTCGCAGTCCCACTGTAGATTTTCTCCGCACCAAACGCCTTTTCTCCATAAATAGAGGTGTTAGCAGAAGCATAAGCGGAATTATAAGTCGCGGATAAATTAGCGTTCAGATGCCAACCCTTACCTTCACTGTCAAATGAATTTGTGTAGTAAGTTTTACTACTCTCGTCCTCTTCCCAATCACATATCCCATCAGTGATTGGTAGAAGTGCCAATCCGGCAATTGCTATGATAGACAAACAAGTAAGTGTTAAAGTGATCGTTAGATTCTTAAACCTCATAATAGAAATCTCCTCATATTGTTAGACTGTGAAGCATACTTCCAGTCTATTTTGATTATAACAACAATAGGAGACATGAGTAACAATACCATGTTCTCCTGTTATTTTCAAATAAAAAAGTTGCATCACTTGTCCAAAAAGTGTGTAATGCAACAACAAAAGCCCGCGACGCAGGACAGCGTGCGGGCACAAAAATATCGCAGTTTGTATTTCCTGCGATAAGACCTTGTAACAGTAGTGACGTAAATAAATTAGCGAATGTGAAGATCGAAAGAGAAGGAGGGGGGACAACTTGAGCACAATCATGCTATGAACACGCGGTGCGCCCGTTTTCTGAACTTGAAATGTAGTGTTTACATGTCGCTGATTCACTATCGATCATGCCTTACGCCAGAGCCATTCAATTGTCTCGGACTTAGCGTCCTCCGCAGTCCTGACAAAGATAGTCCAGAGGATACCTAAATGGCATTCATACCGTTGATTTGGCGTCAATCCGCGATTCAGAAAAAAGCACGCAAGAAGACACAGACTCTTAAAATCCGCGTCAATCCGCGTAATCCGCGTAATCCGCGATTCTGACAAACAAAAATCCGCGTCCAAAAACAACTTTTGAATGCCTCTGAGGTCAAAGTTATTATGCTTGAAAAGATGTTGATAGTCTGATAACATAGAACCTAAGTGGGAAAGCGGAGCTGTTTTGATGTCTTTAAAAAAGTGTTTAAAATTGTCCAAATTCACGTTATAATTAAAAGTATACATTAACGTGAGTTCGGAATAAGACGTTTTTTGTCCGATGCACAACATGGAAAGGTTATGCTACAAAACATTAGAATTTACGAAGGAGTATTAGAATGGCAAAAAGAATAAGAATAGGATTGATCGGATGCGGTATGATTTCCGGTTCACACGTCAACGGATATTTGGCACATCCTCAACATGCAGAAATCGTTGCCGTATGCGATACGGTTGATGCAAATGCACAACGCAGAGCTGCAGAGGTACTTTCAGGTGCAGAGGCACGCGCTACAACCGCGGCCGATGAAGCAAAAAAAGCAGATTCCGCTGAAGCGAAAGAACATTTGAAAGAAAACGCCGCACGTTGGTCAGAATATAAAGACAACGGTGTCAAAATCTACAACGACTTTAACGAGATGATAGCAGAATGTGAGTTAGACGCGGTGAGTCTTGCTACACCCCCCTTTGCACATGAAGAACCTACAGTGGCAGCAGCCAACGCAGGGCTCCATGTCTTCTGTGAAAAACCGATGGCACGGACAGCAACTGAAGCGCGAAACATGCGCGATGCAACTGACAAAGCAGGGGTAAAGCTCGCATACCAGAGCGGCGGCACATGTCTCAACAAAACAAGCTATGCTATCCGAGAAGCTGTCACTTCCGGAAAAATCGGCGATGTCCACTACGGCAGACTCACCAGCTACCGTCTTCGCGGTAGACCGAATGTTGACATGTTCGGCTTCGGTAAATGGTTTCTAAACTCAGCATACAGCGGTGGCGGCACAGCTTACGACACAGGTGTCTATGACATCAACCGTTCTATCTATCTACTCGGTTCACCGCAACCTGCCACAATCAGCGGTATTGCATACCGTGGGATGCCTCCAGAATATACCGGTGAAGAGATTAACGATGTTGAGGAATTTATATCTGTGTTCGTCCGATTTACAAACGGCATGTCGTTTACCTATGAACACGGTTGGTCATGCAATATGGCGGAACAACCGCAAGGTATCTTTATTTTTGGTTCTAAAGGATCATTCAGTCGTGATAAACTCTTCCTCGAAAAAGGCGAATGGGAAACTGATGATAAAGGCAATCGTAGACGTTATCAAGGTAACCTTGTCGAAACACCGTTAGAACTTCCTGATAGAAGCTTTCCTGATAAGTTTCGTGACTTTCTCGATGCCTGCAACAGCGATGCACAACCCGTTAGTAATGGTGATGTCGGCCTGAAAACAACGGAGATTATGAGTGGCGCGCTCCTGTCGGCAAAGCTGAAACGTGAAATTAGCGTGGCGGAGCTTTATGAAATAGAAGCACTCCGGACTGAGCCAACACCCGGCTGGCCCATCCCTTCGGGAATATAAGCGACTATCTATAGGAGTAACCTTACACAATATGGATGATCTATCCAAATTTATCCGGATTGTACCTGATTATCCTAAGCCCGGTATTATGTTTAAAGACATTACACCACTTTTAGGGAACGCGCCTGTTTTCAACGCTATAATTGAGGTATATGCAAACCATTACAAGAATGATGAAGTTGACGTTATTGTAGGTCCTGAAGCAAGAGGATTTATTTTCGCTTCTGCACTTGCCTATCGAATGGGGACAGGTTTTGTCCCCATCCGTAAAAAGGGAAAACTACCTTACGACACATACCAGGTGGCCTACAATCTTGAATACGGTAATGATATATTGACTATTCATAAAGATGCTTTTCCGAAAGGCAGCCGCATACTTATATGTGACGATCTTTTGGCTACTGGTGGAACTCTTGCTGCAACAATCGAGCTCGTTGAAAAAGTCGGTGGAGACATTGTAGGTATTGCCCTCTTAATAGAACTCCCAGAACTGAACGGACGAGAAAAAGTCGGAAATATACCTATCTATTCTATCTTTGAATTCGATAACTCGTAGAGGTAAATATAGCAGAACCCACACCTTAATTTTACACAATTTCCCAAACCAGAGGCACTCAATTGTCGAGGAATTCTTTAGAGGTCCGACCGCAAAGGCAGGCCGATCCTTCACCGCACACCCAGAAAGCACAAGGCAAACCCATTCCCCCCGCTTGCGGGCGCACTTACCCCCATTTTTTTTTTGAACGCGTGTGTAGTTGTGTTCATAGGTCTCCAATGTTGTCATGTCAGTTCTTCTGCGGTGAGAAAGTTTATATCTCTCAAACAAGTCCTCTCGGTGAACAAGAGCAACGCCTCCTGCGTCCACACCTCGCGGATCATACGGTTGATGACACTGATCACGGAGTAAACTTTCCGCGTAGGGTGTAAAGTTTTTGCCCATCTGTCCGCAGCTTTTTCATAACACAGGAACGCCAAACCATAAGCCACGACTGCCAACAAAAACAGAACTTCCATCCGGGGCTGTTCGTTCTTTCTCAAAACGAGTGCTTTGAAACCGAAGTTCGTTTTCAAGTCTCTGAACCCGTGTTCAATCTGTGTCCGCCGCTTGTAGCAAGTTCGCAGGGGGTTCCCCTGAAGCCGATTGGAGATAAGATATAACGGGTCTTTCTTGGTGTGCTGTCCCCCAACATAGAGTGCCACAGGCACCTGCTCCGTGTAGTGATAAAGCACTTGTGGGTAAAAACCATTTGCCACTTCTTCAAGGCACTGCTTGTTGCCTGCTATACGCACACCAACATTGCGTGGCACACGCATCAAGTAGCAGATGCCTTGCCCCTCAAAAAACTTGAGGATCGCTCTCGCTCGGGCGAACCCTCTGTCAAAACCAACACAGGCTCCCGACTATCCCCTAACACTTTAACAACGCGACTATGGACATCACAACAGAACTGCTGAACTAAATCGTTATGTCCTTGATAGGTGCCATCTTTGAGCATCTCATTTTTATACAGAACCCAATAGAGCGGGATCGCACGATTGCGAAACGGAAGGGCTGCAACAATCGCCTTCCATCCGCCCGGTAAATCTGTCTCGTCTATCAGCACAAGCAGATGCTGCATCCCCACAGAACGACACACACTGACAACTATATGTGACAACCAAGCACCCTTCACCGCTGCAACCGGAAAATAGGTGTCAATAAACCGCAACACACGCTTTTGCTTAGACTTGTCGTGTTTCACACGGATAGGTAGATGTGAGGCAATCGATTGAATACGAAAACTTGGGGCTACACACACAGCCTGTAGCATCAAATAAAAGTTGCGGAGCGTCGGTTTTTTGATACAAACCCCGTTGAAAACTTTACGAAAACCTGTTATAATCTTTCTGGGATGTACCCAGCTAAGGGTATATTTCATAAGAATACCTCCCTGCCGGTTTTTCACCGACATTATTTTATATGGAGGTATTCTACCATAACCCATCAGACTTTCCAACTTATTTCTATACACACACACGCCTACACATACCGCATACAAAAATGGGGGTAAGTGAGGTCATACAGGCGTTTCAACCCTTAATTAATGGATTAGAGAATGAATACTTCTCTTATGACTCTACCTCTAATTTTTTAGATTATATTACACCTGATGGACAGCTTCAGATGCAGCCACTGCTTGATAATTTTATGGATTTTATTGCTCGCGCTGGACATCGCATACTACAAGTACCACAGACTCCCAAAGAGTTTGTCGGTCAATATTTACTTTTCACCTATCTTGATCAGTTCGTACGTTTAGTGTGTGGGACAATGTATCTTGAAGTGCAAACTGGACGGGGCAGAATAGACCTACTCATTCTCCACAATCAGCAGAAGTATATTGTTGAGACCAAAATATGGGAAGGAGAGAGACTCTATCAAGCAGGAAAGAAGCAGCTTGCGAAGTATATAAAAATGGAGGAGGCTGTAGAAGGGTACTATATCGTGTTCGATCACCGTAAACACCCTGTTGCTTTAGCTGAAACCGACATACAAGACGGTTATACAATTCGCAGTTACGTTATTCCTGTTACTCAAGAAGCACCTTCACGAATGAAATAAAGGAATTTTGCAATTATTGATCTTTTTCATAACGGTTTGTTACAGCAATAACAATAGACTGAGCGACTACCTCCGCAGCGATCATACCTATAGTATTTACACTGCTTCCGGTATGTTCACCCGTAGCAAGCGTAAAGACCGTATCCCCATCAAACATTGTATGTGATGGGCGAATCGCACGCGCCATGCCATCATGTGCCATCTCAGCAACTCGTGTTGCTTCTGTAACAGTTAGCACTGCATTTGTTGCAACAACACCGATGGTTGTATTTGTACCAGGTACAATACTCGCGTCTAACAGACGTTCTGTTATGTCAACAAAACTGCCATCTATTGTTCCACCAGCGACGATTTCACCGGTAGCAGGATTAACTACATTTCCGAGTGCATTCACAACCATAAGCGCACCGACAATTAAGCCGTTTTCAAGTTATATGCGCGATGAACCTACACCACCAATTGATGGTATAACACCAGGAGCTTTTCCAACAGTCGCACCCGTTCCTGCTCCGACAGTACCCATTACTGTAGGAGCGTCACTTGCATCAAGGCATGCCTGATAACCCATTTGTATGTCAGGACGCACATGTGCATCCCCAATATGTAAGTCAAAAATCACCGCAGCAGGAACGATCGGTACACGAACAGAACCAACGGGAAATCCAACCCCATTCTCTTCAAGGTATTGAACAACACCACCCGCAGCATCTAACCCGAAAGCACTCCCACCTGTTAAAAGTATTGCATGTGCTTTTTGAATTAAGCGTCCGGGACGAATCGCTTCTGTTTCCCGCGAGCCAGGGGCAGCACCGCGTACATCGACACCTGCTGTCGCACCTTCCGGACAGAGGATAACGGTACACCCTGTCCGAGCATCTGTATCGGTAGCATGCCCAACAAGTATTCCATCAATTGCAGTAAGTGTCTTATTTCCTGATTCCATGTGATCACTATAACGGATTCAAATATTATCTGCAAGAGATATTGAATTAGGGTTAGAGCCATTCAATTGTCACAATTCTGGAAACAATAACGGTTGTCATAAAAATGCATCAGAAATTCCGAAAACTAAATAATTCTATCCAGTATTCATTTTGTATAGATTACAAATCAATATGCTGCTATAATACAAACAGTTCAATCCGATGGAGGCAATAATTCCCATGAAACATATATTCCCGATTCTTCTGCTTCTCATTGTATTTGCCAGTTGTTCACCACCGGAACCGGTTGAAATTCCTGATCCAAACTTAGCCGCGAGAGTGCGAATATATTTAGGATTGGATGGAAACCAACCTTTTTACGAAAAAGATCTAAAAAAGATAAAAAAATTCATGCTATCCACAATCAAATAAGTAACTTAACAGGTTTAGAAAAAATGACAGGTTTAACTGAGTTAGATCTTAGCTATAACCAAATTGTAGATATAACACCGCTTGCAGGTCTGACACAGTTGACACGTTTAGAACTGAATGAAAACCGAATTAACGATATTTCCTCGCTTGCAGGTCTGACACAGTTGACACGTTTAGAACTAAATAAAAACCGAATTAACGATATTTCTCCACTGGCCGGATTAACCAAGCTGACCTACCTTTCACTTGGCGGTAACCGAATAGAAGATATCAGCCCCCTAACAGAATTAACACAGTTGACAGATTTATATCTCTATTCTAATGTTATCAGTGATATTACACCACTTACAAGACTATCACAACTCAAGACATTACGTCTTAACCAGAATAAATTTGATGACCTTGCACCCCTTGTTAACATGAAACAACTTACAGATCTATCGCTAAATAGAAATCAAATTACCGACATTACGTTCATCAAAGAATTTACTCAACTTAACGAATTGGAATTAGAATATAATCAAATCGAAGATCTCACACCACTGGTTGAATTAAAGAATCTAAAACGTTTAAAACTAGGTAGGAATAAAATCAGTGATCTTACACCTCTAAAAGATCTGGTGCAGCTTTCTTATCTTGGACTCAGTCTCAATGAGATAACGGATCTAACTCCGCTTACGAAATTAACACAACTTACGGACCTATGGCTTAGCTACAATCGTAAGATTAATGACATCACACCACTATCCGAAATGAGGATGCTTACAACACTACTTCTAAGCAATAATCAAATCACCGATATAAAACCACTGACAGAATTAAAACAACTTACTTGGTTAGATCTTGGAGATAATCAAATCAGTGATATTGCACCGATCATGGGAATGACGAACTTAAAAGACTTGAGGCTGGAAAATAATCAAATCCACGATCTTTCAGTTCTTTTTACGATGCTTGAGAAATTTACACAACTTACTAATTTGGATCTTGGTAAAAATCACATTAGTGATATTACGCCACTTGTAGGGATAACACAACTGAAAAAATTATCACTTATGAATAGTGAGGTCAGTGATATTACACCTCTAACTAAAATGCAACAACTCACGGAGTTGAATCTTACTGGAAATAAGATTACTAATATTGAGCCGCTGGCTGAATTAAAAAGTCTTAGATATTTATTCCTATCAGGAAACCAAATTAGTGATATTACACCTCTTGCTGAATTAATAAAACTAAATAGCCTAAACCTCGGTTATAATCAAATTACTGACTTAGTATCTCTTACTGAAATGAAAGAACTTTGGGGTTTAGTGCTAAATAAAAATCAAATTACCGATATTACACCGCTTGCGGGATTAACACAACTCAGTTCATTAATTCTTACAAACAATCAAATCATTGACATTACACCACTTGCAGGGCTAACACAACTTACCCACTTAGAACTAAATAATAACTCAATTAATGACATTGAACCTGTCACGGAATTATCACAACTTACATATTTACATCTTAATTACAATCAAATCACTGACTTAACATCACTTATCGGCAAGACCTCCCTAGGCACTTTATCCCTTGTTGGTAATGAAATTGTGGATATTTCACCACTGGCAGAATTAGATTACTTAAAATGGTTAAACCTTGCAAGAAATGAAATTAACGATATAACGCCACTGACAAGTATAGGGCATCTTGAGACATTAATTCTTTCTCATAATCAAATCAGTGATATAACCCCAATAAAAGAATTAAAAAATTTAAGGGCATTATCACTTGGTTTCAATACAATTACCGACATTACACCACTGATAGAATTAACACAACTAACGCGCCTATCGATTGCAGGAAACAATATTAGAGACATTTCAAATTTCATGCCAGTATTTACAAAAATGCCAAATCTTGAGTCTCTATCGCTTTATGATACTGAAATTGAGGACATTATCTCACTTGCAAAGTTAATACATTTGACCGACTTACGACTCCATAATAATCGTATCCGTGATATTACACCTCTTATTGATCTCACCAATTTAGAAGTATTAAGACTTACAAATAATCAAATCCGTGATATTACTTCTCTTTCAAAAATGTCTCAACTATATGATGTATCACTTGGAGACAATCAAATTACAGATATCACACCATTGAAAGAAATAACGCAACTGACACACTTAAGACTCGAGAACAATCAGATACAGGATATTAGTGTTATAGAAACCTTGAAGAATTTAGAGCATTTACACCTTAAGGGTAATCCAATCCGTGACACTTCCCTAATACAACAGTTACGTAAACGTAATCCAAATTTAGTGGTAGATATTGAGGGTACGTATCCATAAGGAAAAATGCATGGTGAGACATATTTGTCTACTTTTTGCACTTCTTACCATTTTTCTTAAAGAACTCGATTCAGGATAATACAGCAATTCGCAGACTCCACAAACAGATTCTATATTTGCAAATCTTAGAAGTCAATCGCTAATCACGGTGGCAAAACGAATGGAGGACAAAAACATGGCAAAATTAGCAATAAACGGTGGTGAACCCGTTGTCAAGCACGGGTTAGGTAAAAATTGGCCTATTCATGACGAAACAGAAGAGAATGCCCTGTTAGAAGTACTACGCAGTGGTGCTTGGAACAGGCGCGAAAAAGTTGATGAAGTCGCTGAAAAATTTGCTGCATATCACGATGCCAAATACGGCATTCCGCTTGCAAATGGCACTGTGGCGTTGCAGTGTGCACTGAAGGCTGCTGGAATCACTGCTGGTGATGAAGTTATCGTTCCTGCACTCACATTCGTAGCGACAGGAACATCAGCTGTATGTGTTAATGCAGTGCCAGTTATTGTGGACATAGACCCACTGACCTACAACATCGCTCCCGATGCAATTGAAGCAGCAATTACGCCGCGCACAGGTGCAGTTATCCCAGTACATAACGGTGGCTATCCCGCAGATATGGACGCTATCATGGAGATTGCTGAAAAACACAATCTTAAAGTGATTGAGGATTGCGCACATGCACACGGTTCACAATGGCGTGGCAAAGGTGTCGGTTCAATTGGACATCTCGGCACATTCAGTTTCCAGATTGGTAAAACGTTAACGTGCGGAGAAGGTGGGATGGTGCTGACGAATGACGAAGATCTCGCAAATAGGGCAGGTCAAGTTGCAAATCTAAACATGCGCATGACAAACCTACAAGCTGCACTCCTACTATCACAACTGGAACGGTTGGATGCACAGGTAGAGACGCGCGAACGTAATATGGCGTATCTTGTGAAGGGTATGGAGCAAATAGAGGGAATCCATCCGATACCGCGTGACGAACGCGTCACACGGTGGTGTTTCTACTATTGGGATTTTCGTTTCGTATCCGATGAATTTGGCGGCATTCCACGTGGACGTTTTTTGGAAGCACTCGGTGCAGAAGGTGTACCGTGCGGTGTCGGTGCTCATGGGCAACCGATATATAACGAAGGTCCTTTTGCTGATGCTGATTTATATGATAGACTCGGATTACCTCGCGAATACCTTGGTGATCGAGCAATTGACTACAGTACAGTTCACTGCCCGGAAGCAGAACGAGTGTATCATGATGAAGTCTGCAGTTTTGGGCATGCTATGTTCTTAGGCGACACAGACGACATGCAACTGATTTTAGACGCATTCCAAAAGATTCGAAAGCATGTGGATGAGTTGTAGCTGTCCGGACCTAACAGATGTCATCACTTACTGTAAATTTAATGGAATGTCCAATGTCTGAGGAAACGAACACTCTGTCTCATTACAAGGTTGATAGTCAAGTTTTAGTATAATCGGGGCATCTTTCTGAATAACATTATTCGGTTTCTGTTTTATCTTCAAAGGAATCGTGAACGTCCCTTCATATACGTTAATGGCTTCAGGGCTGAACTCGAATATCACCGATTTACCTTTCGGATATTTCACTTGTGTTATTTCAACAGCGGCATTTTCAGCAACAGTAATTGTTGTAGGAATTAAGTTATCTTGACCTGCAGGATTAGCATTGATGTGCCAACCTTCTGCTATTTCGACCTGAATTTCTACATCGATCTGTTTGCCCTTAACAGGCGTTTTTATCCTTGCAGTTGCGGTTACAAGAGATTGTGTTGAATCGCCAAGTCCAAAATCTTCAAGGGGTGTTTGCGACAGGACTGATACTTTAGCGGGTGGTTTTTCTTTCGGAAGTAGTGGGTCATCTAAGTTAAAATATCCATTGAGTGCATAGAACATGTGCATGAAAGACGATGGAGATTCTTCCATAGATCTTGCGAAGCTGCGTAGCGTCTTTTCAATATAATCGCTATATCTTGCATCAAGCATTAAGAGATTGTTTACTGCAACGGCATTGCCTGATGGAATTGCTGAATCGTGCGGTTTTTTGGTGCGAACAATTAGTTGCTTTGCATCCGCCTTTGTATAAAAGAAACCACCATTTTTGTCGTCCCAAAAAAGTTCAATCATCTTCTCGATAAGTGTTTTCGCAGTCTGTAGCCAATGGTCATCTCCAGTTGCATTTGCCAAACCTATCAAACCTCGTACCAAAAAGGCGTAATCATCAAGATAGGCATCATAACTGGCAACATCAGCAGAATATGTATGCCATAATTCACCGTTCGGTTTTGTCATCTTGCTAAGAATAAACTGTGCTGCATTGGTTGCAGCAGTGAGATACTTTTGGTCACCTAACACTTCATATCCATAGGCAAGGGCATCTATCATCAAACCGTTCCAACTTACAATAACCTTTGTGTCAAGCAGTGGGTATTCACGTTCGGTTCGGACTTCTAACAGTATCTCTCGCGCAGATTTTAAGGATTTTAACGATGCTTCCGATTCTTCTCCTTTAGGAACGTATAACACATTTTTCCCCTCAAAATTAGGTCCCTGTTCTATACCGTATACAGAGGTGAATTGTTTAAGATCTTTTTTAGGTACAACATTCTTTATTTCATCTGCTGTCCAGACATAGTATTTTCCTTCCTCCGCATCTGTTTCTGCGTCCAGTGCCGCATAAAATCCACCTGCGGGAGATGTCATTTCACGCTCAGCAAAACTGAATATCTCCTCAGCCACACGTCGATACTGCGGTTTTTCTGTCAATTGATATGCTTGCAGATATATTTTCGCCAATTGTGCGTTGTCATAAAGCATCTTTTCAAAATGCGGAACAAGCCACTTCTCATCAACAGAATATCTGTGAAATCCACCCCCTATCTGGTCATACATTCCACCGTAAGCCATCATATCCAAAGTGTGCGTCACCATCTTCAATAGCAATTCATTATCTGTGGGAGGGTTTTCTGACCGCGACTTCAATTTGTACTCTCTCAGCAAAAACTCCAAATTTGCCGGACTTGGAAACTTCGGTGCGGCATCAAATCCACCGTTAACGTGATCATAAGTTTTCTTCAAGTGTTCCACAGCAGTAGTGATAGCAGAACGTTCGAGTTCGCTTGTGTTAACAGCAGTGAATGCTTTGTTTGTTACTGCTTCAATGATCTTTGTAATTTCATTTGCGTTACCAATTACCTCGTCCGCTCGTGTTATCCAGGCATCCTGCGCTGCTTCCAATATAGTAGGAAATCCAGGTCTATTCGGCATATCTGTAGGTGGGAAATATGTGCCAGCAAAGAAAGGTTTCAGATCAGGTGTCAGGAAGACAGAGTTAGGCCATCCGCCGCGTTGCACCAATATCTGTGTTGCTGTCATATAGATTGTGTCAAGGTCTGGGCGTTCTTCCCTATCTATTTTGATATTGATAAAGTCCTTGTTCATCTGTTTAGCGATTTCTGGGTTAGAAAATACCTCGCGTTCCATCACATGGCACCAGTAGCAGGTGGAATAACCAACAGACAGAAATATCAGTTTGTTTTCCTTTTTAGCCAATTCCAACGCTTCATCTCCCCACGGATACCATTCCACTGGGTTGTGAGCGTGAAGAAGCAGATAGGGACTCGTTTCATTAATAAGACGATTTGTCCACTTCCAGGTCCCATCTGGATTTTTGAGTGCACTTTCATTTGCACTTCCTATCCAGGTGAGACTTAGCAGAATAAGGCATAAGATTATGTTGCGTATTGTATTTCTCATAGTTAGTACCTTCACTTTTCAGGAAACGTTATGCGTTCATATATTTCCCGCAGCGGTAATTCACATTGAATAGAACTAAGCGAAAGGACATCATCAAGTTTATGAAAGGAAGTATAACCCCACTCATCCTGTTTTCGGAGATACCGCTCCACATATACCTTATTTTGTGATACGAGTATGTATTCTTTTAAGGATTCAAGTTGTTGATAGTGTGAGAGTTTTTCGCCTCTATCATAAGCCTCGGTACTTGGAGAGAGCACTTCTACAATAACAATAGGGTTCAGGAGTGTATCGAAAACATCGTCTTCAAAACGTGGTTCATCACAAACGACAACAACATCTGGATAGAAATAGGATGAAGTACTGGGGGTGCTAACACGCATTTCGTTGGCATAAGTTTCGCATCCACTGTCTTTTAAGCAATTGCGGAGTTCACCGGAGATGTTGATTGAAATGAGATTATGCGCGCGGCTTGCACCGGACATAGCGACAATTTTCCCGTGGACGTATTCACTTCTGACTATGTCAGTACTAGGGATTATTTTGCGTTCTAAAGTAATATATTCTTCTGGGCTTAGGTATGTTTGGACTGCGCTGATTGCCATGTTTTCTCCACTTATGTATTGATATTTTTATTATAACAAAGGCAAGTAGTAATGTCAAGATTATTGGACAAAGTATCTGCAGCAAGGTTATTGTACAAGTGCTTTCTGTGCTATTGCGCGCCCCCGATCTGTCAACGTCAGCTGTGCTGACTCTCGAGAAACATATCGATTGTTTAACGCATATTTGACGACGCGCGAGGCAAATGTCGGTTCCCACTGTAGATGTTCGTGAAGATGTGCTATCTTAGATTCGTCCTGTGCTTCTGGAAGCCCCTCATGATTAAAGAGATGTATGACTAGCATTGTTTGTGCAAACTCCCACTTTTGGCGGATGTGTCTACGTGCAATTGCGATGAGTCCGCGATTCGGAACAATCATAAAAACAATCATAAAAACAAGTAATGTAACTGAGGCGATCACCCCCGCAATTGAAACATCGGTTATGTAGGCAAGCCAATAACCGACCACTGCGTTCACACACCCTATTACAACACTATAAATGAGCATACGTGTGAGACTATCTGTCATCAAATAAGCAGTAATAGGTGGGCCGGCAATTAATGCGACAACTAAAATAGAGCCGACTGCATCAAAAGCCCCCACAGTCGTCATGGACACTAAAGTCATCAATCCATAATGGATAAGTGAAGGTGCAAAACCTAATGTAGATGCTAAGCTTACATCAAACGTTGCTAACTTCAATTCCTTATAGAATGTTAGGATAAACGCAAGATTCAAGATTAACATACAACCCATAACATATAGAGATACGGGTCCTAGTTCGTAATTGGAAATCTCTAAACGATTAAGCGGGGCATGCGTGAGTTCACCGAGAAGGACAGCATCTGTATCCAAATGCACACTACTTGTGTACCTTGAGATGAGTATTACACCGATGCTGAAAAGGACAGGAAAAGTTAACCCAATTGCTGCATCTTCTTTCACAAGTTTTGTTTTCTGTAATAATTCAACGAAGACAACTGTAAGTACACCGGTGGCTGCTGCAGCAAAAATCAACAAAGGGGATGAAACATTATGTGTGAGAAAAAAAGCAAGTACGATACCCGGAAGAATAGCGTGACTGATCGCATCGCTCATCAACGTCATTTTCCGTAACACTAAGAATACGCCGGGTAATGCACATGCCGAAGCAGTGACAATTGCAATCAATAGGATGTCAAGATTCATTGTTCCGAATTAATCTCCTGATGCGGATGCTCTAGTAGCCGACTCGCTGCTACCTTCAGACTCTGTCTATTTTTTCGTTGCCTAATTCTGTTCCAGATTAATCCACGTTTCGGTGCAAAAGCAATTGAGATACCCACAAAAAATGCCGCACAGAGTATAATCATTGGTCCCGTAGGTACTGTCACGCTACTACTTATTATGGTGCCGCTCACACCGGCAGATGCTCCAAATCCTGCTGCAAGTATCACCATTAAGTTAAGTTTATTTGTCCACTGCCTTGCAGCGACAGCTGGTGCCACTATCATTGCACTCATAAGTACTGCACCAACTGCTTGTAAACCAAGAAC
The DNA here is from genome assembly GCA_965200395.1 of Candidatus Poribacteria bacterium. Taxonomy (GTDB): domain Bacteria; phylum Poribacteria; class WGA-4E; order WGA-4E; family WGA-3G; genus MSPOR6. The sequence goes on from CBDAUH010000002.1 coordinate 342,682, forward strand.
GATCGCAATAACAAACAGACTTGTTAGCAATATATCGATGGTTCGAATCGGAAATCCGATGGACGCAGCAAAGCCTTCATCAAAAATTAGCAGTTTCAACTCTTTCCACAAGACAAACACGATAACAAGGGCTACACCACCAAGGATACCTATTGTCAGGACATCCTGCTTCAAAATAGTTGCTGCTTGTCCGAAGATAAACTTATCTAATCCTGCTTGATTAGCATTACCAGAACGTTGGACAAATGTAAGCAAAACCAAACCGAAGCCAAAGAAGGTAGATAGAATAAGGGCCAGGGCACTATCATATTTAATCCGTGTCAGTCGGACTATACTTAAAATTATTAATGTGCCTACCCATCCAGCGATGGCAGCACCAAGTATCAGGATTAACGAAGTCTTACTTCCTGTCAGTATAAATGCAAGCGCAATGCCTGGCAGCGCAGCATGTGATATAGCATCACCGAGTAGACTTTGTCGTCTCAAAACGGCATAAGTTCCCAGAGCACCACTGACTGCCCCGAGCAACGCAGCACCAGTTGCAACTGTGATAAGCGTATAATAATTGTGTATTAAAGTGGATATAAATTGCATGACATTTAGGATGGTAAACGGTATGAAGCGTGTCTACATCTTTTTATCGATTCTTGATAAATGCTATCCGTCCACCGTATGTCTCACGTAAATTATCTGATGTGAAAGTATCCTCAACAGGTCCACTTGCGATTCGACGGATATTCAGTAGTGTCACCCAATCAAAGTAATCTGTAACAGTCTGCAAGTCATGATGTACTACAACCACTGTTTTTCCGTTTTCTCGAAGTTCCTGAAGTAAAGTGATGATCGCACGTTCAGTCGTGGCATCCACCCCCTGAAAAGGTTCGTCCATCAGATATATTGTTGCATCTTGAACCAGGGCACGCGCAAGGAAAACGCGCTGCTGTTGTCCGCCAGAAAGTTCACTTATCTGCCGGGTCATATAGTTCTCCATCCCGACTTTTTCGAGGGCTTGCATTGCAAGCTCACGGTCGCGCCTTCCAGGCCGCCTTATCCAACCGAGTGATCCATATCTACCCATCATTACAACATCAAGAACATTTGTTGGAAAATCCCAGTCAACACTTCCCCGTTGTGGCATATAACCGACAATTCGCCGTTGTATCTCGTAAGGCTTATTATAAATTAGAACATTGCCAGCAGCAGGACGCACTAAACCTAATATTGCCTTAACCAAAGTTGTTTTTCCTGCGCCATTCGGCCCGACGATCGCCAATAGCACTCCCGGTGGCACATCAAGGTCTATGTCCCACAAAACAGGTGTCTCCTGATATGCGACAGTCAAGTCAGTCACTTCTATGGCTTTTGCATCAAGTGCTTGCAATTTATTCATCCTTTGTTGGTGTAGTTTCTTTGATCAATGCCTTTACTATAGTGTCAATATTATGCTTAACCATACCGATATAAGTGCCTTCAGGTGTTCCCGCATCTCCCATTGCGTCAGAAAAGAGTTTACCACCTATCTGGACATCGAACCCCTTTGATTTCACCGCGGCTTTCACTGCTTCAAGACTACGCGATGGAACAGATGATTCCACAAAAATCGCAGGTATACGTCGTTCTGCAATGAAGGCAGCTAATTCCTGAACATCAGAGATCGCCGCTTCCGAAACAGTGCTAATTCCTTGTAACCCGCGTACTTCAAATCCATACGCCTTTCCAAAGTAGCTGAAAGCATCGTGTGCTGTAACGAGCACGCGTTGTTCAGGTGGAACACGTTTTGCTTGTGTCTTAACATATTGATGCAGTTCAGTGAGTTGTATGAGATAACGTTCCGCATTGCCTTGATATGAAGACTTGTTATCTGTATCTAATTCAATTAGCGTATCCCGAACCTTTTCGACCACTTTCATCCATAGAGTTACATCAAGCCATAGATGTGGATCATATTGTCCATCAAATCCTAGCGGCGATAAAAGAAGTGTTTTATCTATTACATCTGTTACAGCAACGGACTTGGTATCGCCTGACATCTTAGCTAGAACGTCTCCTAATTTTGCCTCAAGATGCAATCCGTTATAAAAGATGACAACTGCGGAATTCAAACGTTGAATATCCTTAGCGGTCGGTTTATAAAGGTGCGGATCCACCCCGGGGCCCATCATTCCGACTACCTCTACATGTTCACCACCAACATTTTTGACGACATCCGTAATCATTCCAATCGTAGTAACAACTGTATCCGGCACTTTTTTATTACAACCGGGAATCGTAAAAACAATAATTGTAAATAATATAATAAATAATCTCTGCATAATTTTAAATTTCAAAAGATAAATTGTTCTAAAACTTTGCCTACTAAATAGCCAACACCAGCCACACCGAGACCAACAACAAACATATCAATACCACTTCGAAATAAACCACGTCCTGTGAAAAGACTTCGCGCTGCGCCAACTACAAAGTGTGAAAACATTGCAAGTGTAAAAGAAATCCAAATCGCAGTTAGTCCTGAAATAAACAGGAAAGGTGCAACTGGAATAAACGCACCGACTGCAGTTGCAAGGCCGGTTATCCATCCTTCCTTGAATGGGGTGGTATGTTTTTCACCAATCTTAAGTTCTGCTTGGATTTTCTCCTCTAAAGCTCTCTCTGGATCACTCATCACTTCCTTTGCGAGGAGACGTGCATGCTCTTTCGGAACTCCACGAGAGGCATAAATGAGTGCCAGTTCATCTTCCTCAATATCCGGCATGAGACGGATTTCATCTTTTTCTACCTCAATTTCGTGTTCATACACCTCTTGTTCACTTTTTGCTGCGAGATAACCCGAAGCACCCATGGAGAGAGAATCCGCTACAGTTCCAACGATACCAGTCACAAGAATTGTAGAGATGTCATCTGTCGCAGCGATAACACCCGCCACTAATCCGAAATTTGCTGTTAATCCATCATTAAAACCGTAAACAATATTACCCAGCATCCCACCAGATTCAGTTTTATGCCAAGGTTCATCACTTGTACCAGTGAGTTTCTGTAGACTTTCAGTATGCATTGCAGATTCTTTGGCGAGAATAAGTGCTGTTTCTTTAGCATCTGCTAAAGTACTGTTTTTATGCAATATAAGGTAATCTTTTACCTCACTCGCCTCCTCATCAAGCATTCGGGCAAGTGGAAAAGTACTGCCAAACCTACGAGCATACCATGACCAGAACCTCGCTTTTAATGTCGAACGTTGTTCCTTGATCTTTACTTCATAAGATGTAAGTATTTCCATCCAACGCTCAACATGTCTACTTTCAACATCTGCAAGCTCAAGTAATATTTCTTTCCGATCAGGATCCGATTCAAGGTCTGCGAAGGTCTTGTAGAGGAAACTTGCATCCACTTCATCTTGAAGATGGTGTTTCCATGTTTTAATAGTTCTGTTGTCTGGTTTATTCTTTTTCTGCTGTTCCATTTTGTCTTTCCTCATCATCCGTTTGTTCTACTTTATTCACGAATATATGTTTAGCTACCTCGCGTCCGATGACTGCATGCTGACCGGCAATATCAATAGTGAAGGGACCCTCAAATGGAGCTACTTCGATGACGCGGAACGGTGTTCCAGGATAAAGATTAAAACTGCCGAGATGTCGAAGTAAAGCTGAGTCACTATCACTTACCTCCGCAACAACACATGTTTGTCCGTTCTGCAAATCAGTCATCGGAATAGACTGAGTTTTTGGTACAACACCGTTTTTATCAGGTATAGGGGAACCATGTGGATCAGCTGTGGGGTAACCAAGAAACTCGTCCATTCGAGCTTCTACGTCTTCTGAAATAACATGCTCCAATTTCTCCGCCTCTTCATGAACACCATCCCACGGTACACCAAGTGCCTTAAACAGATAAAGTTCTAGCAATCTATGATGCCGAATGATTTCAAGAGCAATCGCTTTACCAGCATCAGTGAGCGTTACTCCGTGATAACGTTGGTGACTCACTAAATTCATTGTCTTGAGCTTTTTAATCATTCCCGTTACAGATGCAGGTTTAACATCAAGATATTCTGCCAAAATACCTGTTGATACCTTACCCCCCTTTTCTTGTAACTTATAGATTGACTTTAGATAGTCCTCAGCCGCTTGTGTAAGCATTTGTTTTTCCTATCCGCAAGAAACACATAAAACGTGTCCCCTTATCGTGCGGTGAATAGTGGGGCTGCTCCCCAAAGTTTAGTTAATATATGCAACAAAATTTAAATCTATCAACAAATTATGGTAAAATATAAAGTTTTCTATACATATTTTTCTATTTGTGGTATAATACCCGGTATTATGGCATATTCAACAGACCTGCGAAAACGCGTGCTTGATTTCATTGATAACGGCGGCAGCAAAGTAAAAGCTGCGAAACTTTTCAATATCTCACGCGATGTTATTTACAAATGGCTCAACGCACCAGACCCACTCGCCCCGAAAAAATCAGGACCTAAAGGTCCCAGATGTATTGACTACAAGGCACTCACACAACAAGTAAAAGATTTCCCCGATCAAACTATACAGGAGCGCGCAGATCATTTCGGCGTTTCCTACTATTGTATTTGGTATGGACTGCGAAAACTCGGTATCTCGCGAAAAAAAAGACACTCGGCTATAAGGAACGATGTGATCACAAGCGAGAAACTTATCGTGAACAACTCGCTGCTGCAAAGGAAAACGGAAAATCCTTAGTTTTTATTGATGAGAGTGGTTTTCGGTCAGAAAGTTTCAGGCGTTTCGGGTATGCTCCGAAAGGTGAACCTGTTTTTGACCTTATATCCAGTCAAAGAAACCGCACCACAACTTTGTTAGCTGCACGTATAGATGAGGCGTTTACAGCCCCTATACTATTTGAGGGGAGTTGTAATGCGGAGCGTTTCAACACTTGGCTTGAGCATGAGTTATGCCCGCGTTTAGATGAAAACCATCTTGTTATCTTGGATAACGCACGCATCCATAAAACACACCGCACCCGGGATCTTATAGGGGCATCGGGTGCCTCCCTATTGTATTTGCCTCCTTATTCACCGGACTATAACCCAATTGAACATGATTTTGCGAACATCAAACGCTTACGAGAATATAATAAAGATAAAACACTTCAGGATATAATCAATATGTATAAATAATTCAAAACTCTACCATAATTTAGGCATAACTAAATTATATAGAATTATGAAATTAATGTCAAGCATTATAACTCTAAAAATATTTAGTTTCAAATTTTATTGTAATTTTTTAAATTTGACATCTATGGTGCGGCAAGAAAACTGAACCTATCATTCAAATCAAAACTCAGAGTAACACATAAAAATTCACAATTCTTAAAACTAAATAACCCAATAAACTCCGTTTAACCTTGACATTTACAATACTAATATATATAATAACTTTATGCTACCAGAATACATTGGTGGGAACTTATGCAAGGATATAAATACTATCAACTTCTACGCGACGAACTCATTGCACAAGGTCTTGAACGAGGCAATATAATTACGTTAGAACAATATAACCTACAACCCAATCACCTGAAATCATCAAAAGAGGATTATCTATGCAAAAACAAAATTATTTGATATATGCCCTATGCGTTATCGTCATCCTGCTCTCATCATGTGCGTTCCAAGCCAAACACCCCACCCGTACAGAACTACTCAGCACCATTGAGGAGGCATTTGTTGATATTGCTGCCCAAAGCAAACCTGCAATTGTTGGCATTTTTGTTAGACATTCAAATAGAGAATCAAATAGATGGGGATCCGGATTCTTCTTTCGTGAAGACGGTTATATTCTAACAAATGACCACATTGTTCACGGCGGACAACGTTTTGAAGTCAAATTGTTAGACGGTAGCATCATGGATGCAGAATTAGTTGGAACAGATATAATCACGGATGTCGCTGTCCTGAAGGTTGATAGTCAGAAAAAATTTCCGATTCTGCCATTGGCTGATTCCGAGAAAGTGAGAGTCGGACAATTTGCCATCGCCATCGGTAACCCTTTTCAACTTGACTATACAGTAACAACAGGTATTGTTAGCGGGAAAAGTCGTGATATTTTGGGGGGCATGCCTGTCATCCGGTACCAAAACTTCATCCAAACAGATGCTTGGATTAATACCGGTAGCAGCGGCGGACCTCTCTTAAATATCTATGGGGAAGTCATCGGTATTAACGCGCTAATTCGGAAAATAGAGAATACACCTGGACCCGTGAGGGCAGGTGCAGGTTTTGCAATACCCAGCAATTTAGCGAATATCATCGGGGATAAACTGATTGCAGACGGTAAAATTATACGCGGTTACCTCGGTATCAGTATGCAGGAGGTAGCACAAGGTATGCGCGTTGAAAGAGTATTATTGGGAACACCTGCCGACAAAGCAGGTCTACAGTGGCGTGACATCATATACGAATACAACGGAAAAAAGGTGAAAAATTCTCTTCAATTCCAAATGCTTATAGCCGAATCCACCGTAGGCGAAGAATCAATTATCAAGGCCCTCCGACGCGGACAGGAAAAAACCTTCAGCGTAATAATTGATGAGATGCCACCAGAAAGAGCCGGATTGCCTTTTGAAGACAATTCTGTATCATGGAAAACACTCGGGTTAGCCGTTCGGAAGTTAGAAAAAGGTGATTCCGAGAGATACACATATCTCACCGCCGCAGATCGTGGCGTAATTGTCGTAAGGGTTAAGATAGACGCTCCCGGATTCAAAGCGAAAATCCCGCGCGGCGCACTTATCACTGCAATCAACGGTGAACACGTATTTGATGTACAAACGCTTGAAGCACTGCTACAAAGGCATAAAGCACTAAAAGAACTGATCCTTGACGTAAAGAGCAGCCACGGGACAGAAAAGCTAACAGTGCATTTACAAGCGAGAGAGTAACAAGCACAACAAATCAACGGTATGAATGTTTTTAGGCATCCCCCGTGCTGGCGATGACACGCTGCAACCATAAAAAAAACTATGCAATCCTTAAAAAAATCGAAAACGGTCACCCTGAAAGATATTTTTAGTCCGGGAGGCATCATCTCTCAACAGCTTACAGGCTATGAGTATCGCGAAGAACAACTCCGTATGGCAAACGCTGTTGCCCGCGCATTCGCTGCCGCTGAACATCTGATTGTTGAAGCTGGCACAGGAGTCGGTAAAAGCTTTGCATATCTTATACCCGCCATCTCCCTCTCTGTCAAAACAAATCAGCCCGTTGTCATTTCAACAAACACTATCAGTTTACAGGAGCAGTTGGTAACAAAGGATATACCGTTTTTGCATAAAGTGTTACCTCGTGATTTCAATGCAGTCCTCGCGAAAGGACGACGTAACTATCTATCCCGTCGTAGGTTGAATAATTTGCTAACCTACGAACGTGGACTGTTTGACACCTTAGAAGAAGTGGATCAGGTCAAGCAGATAGTTGCGTGGGTGGAAACAACAGAAGATGGCAGTCGCGCAGACCTGTCTATACAACCTACATCGCTCGTATGGGATAAGGTCGTATCTGATCGAGATAACTGTCTCGGACGCAAATGCCCTACCTACGATGTCTGTTTCTACTTCAATGCCCGCAACGAGATGTATGATGCGGACCTACTTATCGTCAATCATCACCTGCTGTTCAGCGACTTGGCGTTACGTCAACTTGACTCTTCTGCTGGCATTTTACCCGACTATGACCATCTCATTATTGATGAGGCACACCATTTGGAATCTACTGCTACCCATCATACAAGCCTTAAAATCAGCAACTCACAAGTCAAATGGCTCTTGGATGCTCTTCACACTGAGGGAAAAGAGAGCAGTGCTGCCACCCGGTTCGCCTCGCTAGCACTGATGAACGGTGTCGATGCAGCACGTGAACAAGCGAACCTATTTTTTCGCACTGTTGGAGACTACTTCGCAAATGCAGCGGAATGGACGACGACGCAGCGAATTGATGAAGATAATATCTCTAAAGTATTTGAAACAGGGAATATATTAGAAGCACCCCTATTGAAAATTGAGAACACACTTAAGCAACTACGGGAGAATGCCGAAACAGATGACGATGAAGTGGAATTATCCTCATATTACACCCAGTGTAAACGACTCAGAGAAGTGTTGGACTTGATGGTACACCAACCTGACCCTGAATATATCTACTGGGGAGAAACTTCGTCAAGCGGACGAACACCACGAATCCTTTTGAATGCTACGCCTGTGAATGTTAGTCAGATGTTGAAAGATAATCTATTTGACGCGAAAAATAGTGTCGTTATGACAAGTGCCACACTTTCTACATCCAATAATTTTGATTATTTCAAAAAACGGATCGGTATAGATACGTGCCGAGAACTGTTGGTCCAATCGCCATTTAACTTCAAGGAACAAGTAAAAATTCATATTCCACAGGCTATGCCAGATCCAAGAAGTGATGCATTTGTCACTGCAGCTATCCGTGAAATCAAGCACTATCTCAAAGTGACCCACGGTAAAGCTTTTGTCCTGTTCACCAGCTATAAAATGATGGATGAAGTTTACGAGGAAGTTGAGCCTTTCCTGGCAGAAATGGGTATTGATGCATACAAACAGGGGGGTGAACTTTCACGGACAGATATGCTACAAGCATTCCGTGAGGATACCGACTCAGTTTTATTCGGCACTTCCAGTTTCTGGGAAGGTGTTGATGTTCGTGGCGAAGCATTGTGTAACGTCATTATCACAAAATTACCCTTTGAAGTACCTACACACCCGATAATGGAAGCACGGGTTAAACAGATCAAAGAACAAGGTGGAAATGAATTCTATGAGTTCAGTTTACCTGAAGCTATACTACGCCTCAAACAGGGATTCGGCAGACTTATCCGCACACAAGCGGATCACGGTATAGTTGTAATCTTGGATCCACGCATCATAACACGTAGGTATGGCAAACTTTTTTTAGACTCACTCCCACCCTGTGATATTGTAGTTTAAATGCCTAATCCATTGTTTATCTCTTGTTGATAGGTATCGATGGATTCGTCCAACATTTTGTCGATATGAACGATGTGGCCGGTTGCCCCCGATTCGAGCATGGCGTAAGAGATCGCAACGGAACGTGTACCTTGATATGCATCAACCTCAATGCGATGGTTGCCTGTGATCGCCCCAGCAAAATCACCGTATTCAATAGCAATGATCTTTGCATCTGTATCAACGAACTGGGAATCGTACTGCCAGAGGCGATTTCCTCCGAATAAGTCGGTGGTAACAGCATCAAGGTGGAAATCTGGTACAAGGTCTAACAATTTTTCATCATCAATCGTTCCGTGTTCATTAATTTGTAGAGAGATACGGCCCCCGCTTCGATCCCCAGGAAGTGTCATAGACCCATGAGACCCATGAATTTTGCGGAGCCAACTTCCCTGTCCCCATGCCCCGTGATCTTCAATATACTGCCCGACGACTCCATTTTTGAAAGTCAACGTTGCATAAGCTGCATCTTCAGCAGTCGCTTCAAATTCAGCAGGCATTTTTCGTTGCCATTCCGTATAGACCCCCGCTGGATTTGATCCGGATTCACCTGTTACTGCTGCAGGATTGTGTCGTATCGGTTCATGAAGTCGTGTCTGTGCATAGACAGTCTCTACTTCACCGAGTAGGTACTCAATCATATCTGCATAATGAACGCCAACATCAAGCAAAACGCCGCTTTGATCTTTTTGATGCCGCCACACGGAGATAAGCATTCGGTTGGATCCACCTATTGTATGATGAATGAGGAATCGTGGTTTTCCGATAACCTCAGCCTCAATAAGTGCCTTCGCCAGCCGGTTTATAGGATCACGTCGATAGTTTTCAGCAACACTGAGCACAGCATCTGTCCTTTCTGTTGCGGTTCGGATAAGGTTGCAGGCTCGGACAGTTAACCCCATCGGTTTTTCAACCATCGTATGCCATCCACGTGCAAGGGTTTCAACAGCAACAGTATGGTGATAGGGCGGCGTCGTCGTGACATCAACAGCATCAACGCCGATCTTTTCCAGCTCTTCAAGGTTGGTAACAACGGTAGGTTTTTTTCCCAAACGTTCTGCTGCTTTTTCTGCAAGAGATTCTGCGTTCGCAATGATAGGGTCACACGCGCCAACAAGGTCAAACTGCTTCCACCCTGCACGACGCAGCGCTGCTAACCCATACATGTGACGATGGCCCATACCACCACATCCAACAATGGCAAGACGAATTGTTTCCATGTCTTTTCTTCCTACTGATTGAGTACTATCTCTAATCTTTTCAAGTCAGTTTCCAACAAGTTAACATCCTGACGATACAGGTTACGACGGGCTATCACTGAACGGACATACGTTTTGCCTCTGCTTATAAGGGGGCCTCCAACGTTTACGTTACCAGGACCGACATTATACGCCCCAAGTGCTAATGTTAGGTTATTTTCATATTTCCTCAGAAGTTGGTTGAAATAGATTAACCCTGCTTCAAGATTTTTTTCTGCGTTGAACCGTTCATCAACCTGACTATCAAGGTTCGGTTTAAGTTTATTTGCGTACTTTGGCACCTTCAGACCGAGCCCCCTTGCAGTTGCGGGTATCATCTGCATCAAACCCCCTGCACCACTCCGTGATACTGCAACTGGATTAAATTTAGATTCAACATAGATGATTGCAAGCATGAGTTCTAATGAGACTTTGTGCCTTTTGGCAATTTGAAGACTTTTCTTTTGAGTTTGTTTTGGCGTAGGAGGTGTAGTATGTTTGGTGTTATCCGTGATAACAGATTCAGAATCATTGGCACTGTCTGAGGGACGTGGTGTAACTGTTGAAGTTGTGTCATTAGATTTCGTTTTAACTTCATGGCGTTCAGCTGGCTCAATCACCTTTTGTGCTTCGCCAAAAGTAATGCCGAACGCGATAAAGTGCTTATATTGGTTGTTGGCTTCATTCAAAAAAGTATAATAGGTCTGTTTTCCCCATTTATTTAGAGAGAGTCCTAAACTCCACGTTCGCGTCAGTGTGCCAGGGGCAGCGGAGAAGAAAGAACCCACATTTGCAGAAAGCGGACCGGTTATGAATTCAACACTCGTACCGAAACTCAACGGGGTAACGTTCAAACATGAATGCCATCTGATAAGCGGATGGGGTGTAAGCGTTGTTCCTACAATAAATTGTGGATCGTAGGATTGTAAGATAATACCGTCATCGCTCTGAATCGAAACACCGGTAATATCGCGGAACTGCATCCCTATCACAACATTATACGGTAGGGATACTATTGCACCCACATCATAGTTGCGTGCCCATAGACTATTTACATAAGGTGCACGACTATAGCCCGTACTTGCACCGAGTTGAAACGATCCGAAATCTCGCGCATAGGACAGCAATGTTTGATTAAAACCATATTCAAATGTGCCGATAGGATTGGAACCGTTGTGCACAAGGAAGCGATCCGATGCATTTAAATCAAGTATGCTCATACCAAACGTGCCGATATGTTTTATAGGATACGCAGCGGAGAATGCTCCCTGTGAAAAGTCATAAATCAGATTTCCGTTCTCAAGCGATGCAAGTCCTGCTGGATTCCATAGCGGACTTGTTGCATCATCAACACTACTCACAAACGCTCGGCTTAATCCAATACCACGCGTACCCATCACAGGTCTATGTTGATCCGTTTCAGGCTTTTGCTGCGTGTTGGATGGATCTGAAGATGTAATCTGACTACAAAGCACACATGTCAATAAGATGAACATGATGTTCTTGTACAACTTTTTCGATTTAGCGGAGATCGAGGTGGCGCGCTGGGTTTTCACTTTTGCCTTTGTATCTGATTTCAAAATGGAGATGAGGTCCTGTTGAATGTCCGGAATTTCCTGTTAATCCAATAACTTGACCTTGCCTGACGAAATCTCCGACGGAAACATAAATCCTGGACAAATGCCCATACGTTGTGCTAAAATCGCCCCCGTGTTGGATGCTGACTGTCTTCCCATACCCACCTTTTCTCGCTGCAAAGGTAACTGTTCCCGTTTTTGTTGCATAAATGCGTGTACCCGTTGCTGCACGAAAATCTATACCTTCGTGTAGACGGTACCTTCCTGTTATTGGATGATTGCGGTAACCGAATCGCGAAGTTATATACATCTTATTTCGCAGTGGCCTTATGAAACCAACATCTCCTTCACCCGGTATAAATAACCTTTGACCCCGTTTTAACCGTTTTGGATGAGAGATACCGTTAATCTGTTGTAATTTTTTCCAATCATCAACTTTATGCTTCCGGGCGATACTGTACAGTGAGTCACCATCTTTTACTTTATACCACGTTCCATCAGGATCCTCCGTTGCATTTCCAGGTTTTGCAGATATTGGGATCAATAATTTTTGTCCAATTTGTAAGCGATTATAAGAGGCGATACTATTGGCTTGGGCAATTCGTTTCATCGAAACATCATATTCTCTGGCAATTCCTGATAACGTCTCCCCTTTTTTTACCTTATGCAGCATGCCAATACATGAAGAAGTCCATGATGCAGAAATAAAAAGCATCAACAAAACAGATAAAACTAAATGTAAATTTATTCTCTTCATTTCGCTCCTAATATATGCTATGGCAAGAGACCTTAAGAATAATAGGAATAATAGTCCAAAACCTCTTACCTTTGTTTAAAAATAATTCCTGCGTAGTCGTTATACAGGAAATAAAAAATCACTATCGTTTGGATTCTTTTAAATGGTTGCATAGTGTCACCGCAAGCACGTTGTGCTTGCTAAGGTCTTTCTTATAGTTCAGGTCCTTCAATCTCTCTGTTGTGCACAAACTGCCATTTCACACTCTATTTCATATCCAATAAAGGTTCTACCTTCCCGTTTCGCTGCGACACCTATTGACCAGAACCTGCAAACGGATTAAAGACAAGAGCAGCCGGTGCAGAGAAAATACGAATGAGGTTTGGAGCCTGTGCAAAGACGATCATCTCACATTGAGGCTTTAGTTGCGGTGTCTTCCGACCGTCTAACTTACGGATAAGCCTTTCTTTTCCTTCTTCTGGTATCCTCCGCTTTCGAACAAAATGCTCTTGTGTAAAACTTTCGCCTATCCTTCGTAACCGCCAGAGCAACACGTCTCGTATTTCAAATCCAGCATCTTCTAACACAATTGCGGTTCTATGCACCAAGCGGTTCTGGCTAAAAACAAGACAAAAACCGCCGGCGCAAAACGCGTGTCCATTCATGAGCGATCGGTGTTAGAAACTTCTGTAGTTCACAACCTTGCGCAACAGAAAATTTCATACCAATAGTTCGTACAGAAATAGGCGTAGACGAAAAGTTTGCATTACAAAAGTGTTCAAGTATTCAAGTAACTATAGCTTCACTTGTAAAAGAATCTCTTTCGTATCCGATAGAATTTGTGTATCGGTTTTTATACCGGAAGCACCGACCGAAACGACTTCACTAATCACAGTCACAACAAGTTGTAAAACTTCCACTTGGATATTTACATCACCTAATGAATCAGGTGCTGTCCAAGTAATATGGGTTTCGTTAGTTGCGGAAAGTGTACCGTAACCTGTGATGTTCAGCCAATTTATAACGACATCGGTTCCTCGAACTCCTCCCACCGTAGCAGTTAATCCAACGGGTTCCCCTGGTCCCACACTTCTGTTCGTTACAGTAACCGACACATTGAGTTCATCTGATTGTTCCGCGTCCCGATTGCTAGTATCTCCTAATTCAATGATATCATTATCAGTTTCATCCGTTTGATCGGTGTCAGAGACAGGATTATTGAGATTACTTCCACCACATCCTAAGTAACAGAGGACCGAGCAGACTATAAAAAGATAACAGAATAATTTAAGAAATTGAGATGTCCCCATGACTTCCTCCACTTTGTTTTATCTTGGAAATGAAACGCGATCATTCCATTTCAAGAGAGTATTACCTTCTTAGACAAATGCTTCCAGTTTTAATCATTAATGCGAATGCGGCTTCGCTTATTTGGAAGACTTATCTTGATACGATAGTGCATTAAAACAAAACGGATAAAGTGGAAGACGGTTACGATGCGTAGATGATTTTAGGCAGGAATAGCAGTAGTATCCCTGCCGTATCAGATCGTTATCTTCCTGTAGCTTCCATTTGCTCGCGCAGAAATGCAAGAATGTCAGCTATATCTTGATCGCTAAGGATGTCTGTAGCATAGAACGGCATGAGTGATCCCCCACCTCGTATTTTTGTTGCCCATCGAGTCATAGTTGTATCTATATTACGTGGTGCTCTACTTCTAACAAGTTGGGAACCGATACCAGCTTTTTTGGGTGTAGGGTGACAAACGGCGCAGGCGCGTCCGAAAAGCTGCCATCCATTTTTTGAATCACCTTTCATAGCAGCAATTTTCTCACCTGCTGCAGCTTTTGCATCATCATCTAACATCTCAATTTTAAATTGAGGCCCCTCTTTGTCTCCAGTTATAGCCTCGAAGTAAGCCATAAGTGCTTCAGCATGTTCTTCTGGGATTGCTGTTGGATTAACATCTGCGGGGGCAACTTTTTGTAAAAAATGCTCATAACAGAATCCACCGCCCCCAGCAGCTCGGGCAAAGTTCGCACCTGAAATCATTCCGCCTTTTGCAGAACCACGCTTCGGCACACCGATGACACTATGTCCCGCACGGATTAATCCGTCTGGTTTCTCAGTTTCATCAAAATCTGCATGGCAATTGGCACAAGATAGACCAGTAGCCGCCTTTTTTCCATCCGGGCTGAGGGTTCCTTTAAAGGTTGGATCGTGAAATAGTTCGCGTCCAAGTTGCGCTTTGTCTGACATTTGTTGTGCTTGTGTAAAGAACACTATTACTGCAACCAGCACAATGGCAACTGAAAACGAAACAAACTTACGCATCAAAATTCTCCTTACATGTGATTAAAATCATATACTTTTGAAAGTGTAGCAAAAAACATAAAATCTGTCAAGTTAATATTGCATAAAAAATATAATACATAACGTGAGTTCGGAATAAGACACTTTTTATAGGATGCATAACTTGGAAAGGTTATGCTACAATCACACCAAATACACCGAACTGACGTTATAGATTGTGATGTGGATCCGAAATAGAATCTAAGACTGCAATGTATGGTAAATTTCTATACATCTGACTATAATCAAGACCGTAACCTATTACAAATACGTTTGGAATCTCAAAACCGATATAATCAACAGAAACAGAAAATTGACGACGAGAAGGTTTATCGAGCAGTGTACATATCTTGATAGTTTTTGGTTTTAATGCTTGTAGATGTTTGATAATAAATGCCAGTGTCTGTCCAGTGTCAATGATGTCTTCTACAATAAGGACGTGCTTCTGTTTAACGTAATTATTTCCGCTACGAATAAACTCGATGTTCTTAGATGGTTCAGTACTATCGTTGTAACTTGAGGTCTGTAGGAATTCGAACCTTATTGGCAGAGAGATTTCCCGGACGAGATCTGCGAAAAAGAGTGTTGCCCCTCTAAGTATGCAGACAAGGATAAGTTCTTGGTTTTCATAATCTTGGGTTATTTGCTCACCAAGTTCCCGAATCCTGTTTCGAATCTGTGATTCAGAAATTAGGATAGAATTAGGAATTGATTTTTCTATTTCCATAATATAAATGAAGAACCGTCTGGGTTTGATGATGGACTTTATACTGCTCATGGGTTGTAAAACCGATGAGCCAAATAATATCATTCCCACTTATAATCATCGGAATGCGGTCTCGTTCACTAAGTGGTACCTTTGCATTCATCAAATAATCTTTAATCTTTTTAGTTCCATCCATTCCATAAGGTTGAAATCTATCTCCATCCTGTCGATTTCGGACGATTAGAGGCAATTGGATTGCATCATAATCAAATATTGCTTCATGAGTTCCATCAGGCAGCGTGGAAACCCCTCCTGGTGGCATGTCGTATAAGTCTGCTCCAATTTCCATATCTATTTCGTTGATATATGTTTTACCTGGTACATTAAGTAGACAAGTAAAATCATCTGTAACAGCAGATGTAATATCAAAAATGAGTTGCTGATAAGCACGGCTAAAATGCAGACCGTTTGGGAATGTGATTTCTGCATTCGGTTTTTCCCCATTGATGATATTTAGGATGGCGTTGCAATGATCAAATGTAAAATCACTGACATGCCCGATCCTTTCGGAGATGCTATGTCTTATTATCCGTCTTTGGAGCACAATGTGATTGTGTAGAAATTGTGTCCTATCTAACGTTATGTTCTTATATGGAGACACCTCAAGCTTACAAGCATCATAAGCTTCGCTTGTCATTTCATCAAGATACGCCGATTCAGCACCAAATATTTCTGCTGTTCGGCATAATCCCGTTTTTATATTTGGGTTATATTTCTGTTCAAGAAGGGGAATCAACTCATGGCGGATTCTGTTGCGCAGAAATAGTGTATCTTTGTTCGTTGAATCTTGTCTCGGTACAATGCCTATTGACGTAAGATAGGTTTCAATTTCTGTCCGGTTGAACCTTAATAGTGGACGGATAAACTTTCTGTCTCTCATGGGTTCAATGCCTTTTAAACCAGTAGACCCGCCACCTCGGATTAAGTTCATTAAAATTGTTTCAGCAGAATCATCTTGATGGTGTCCCAGTGCCACTTTGGTTGCACCTGTTTGTGCACATACAGATTCGTAAAATTCGTAACGCGCTTTGCGGCCCGCCGCTTCAACAGATAGTTTCCACTGCTTGTTCAAACTATGTAACGCTACAGTGTTTTCTGTGAAAGGCAAACCTAACTGTTTCGTGTGTTCGTGGACAAATTCAGCGTCAGCTGAGGCATCTTTCCGTAGACCATGATTTAGGTGAACGACGTGTAGATGGCAGTTTAGATGTGTATGTAGGGCATGCAACCCGTAAAGCAATGCAAGAGAATCTGCACCGCCAGAGACTGCAACGAGCACGGTCTCTTGATCCTCAATCATCGTGTGCTGCGAAATGAAACGATGCATCTCTTGCACAAAATGGGTTTCCATGAGGTGAGCCTTCAAAGAACAATGCCGGTGCGGAGAGTCGAACTCCGGACAGCACGATTATGAGTCGTGTGCTCTACCACTGAGCTACACCGGCACATTATAATCATTTATTTATATTCAAATATTGATATGGATCAATACCTACTTCATTATAATCTAAAACATTTAGAGACTCAGGTGGATCTAATAAATCTACGCCTTCAGGCACTCTGCCGATTTGGTGCGTTATTATTGGAATCTTAGTGCCATCAGATAGTTCCCGTTCTTCTACTACAATGTATACCGTATTGAAATAATTGGGATACACTTTACCATTAGCATCTATAGAACCACCTTTGAAGTCTCTTTTTCCCTCAGACCACAGTTTCAGTAATACCCTATCACGGAGTTCGTCTGCACGTGTATCTATAGGAGACATCTGATTATAGTTTGTTGCCAACCAGACGGCACCCCCTGCATTGGAGAGGATATAATCATCAGGAACTTCTGGAAATGGTCCAAATCCGTGCGGTGATTCTTTAGGGACATCTGGAACAACGATTGTTCTACCATCTATCGTAACTGTTACGACATCATCCTCTTCAGAGATCACTATTTGGTTGTTGTCTTGCATATCATTAGTGTTTGATGATTTCTCAGCGGTATCTTTAGTTATTTCGGAAATGTTGTCAGCGGGGTCAATGGTATTGTCAACTGTCGGTGTGTCGTTATGATCCATTTGTTCGGTACGCTCTGTAGAGTTAAGTATGGGATTCTCTACGACATCCTCAATAAAGGTCTTTGTGTCATAAATTGAATAAATCGTTACTCCGATAGCAAATACGATGATAAACATCCCTAAGAGTATCAACTTTTTCATGTGTTACTTTCCTTGCGTAATGAGGAGACAGATACATAACATACATCAAATAGGGCAATTTTCATGCCAAGTTCCATATCAGGTCATGAAAATGCTGATGGGTAATCACTATTGTGTAAAAAATCGCCTTATAAGTGTTTTGTATTGACGGTTATTAGGTTTAGAATAATTATGATAAATGCCAGTTAATTAAGTATACTATAGTTTGGACAGTTTTGGTCTTGTTATAGATTATGAATAGTTGGCAGCATTTCCCCGTTAGCACTTCTGAACAGGTGTTAGAACCGCTGCTAACGCCCCTTTTTTGTCTAAATTCTGTTAGAAATCACTGTTTTTTAGCCATCATTTTTCCAATAATCGTGAAAATAGTTGCTGTTGAACTAGTTCATGTAGTATCTTCGGGGATTTTTAGTTTTTTCTGTGCGTTTTTCCCCGGGTCGTAACTCGTATAAAAATAGTTTTGTTGTAAACGTCGCTGCAAGTAAGCGGTCATCAAGCCGCGTGTGAGATGTTTCGGTTTATACCAGTGTATATTGAGTGTGGATAGCACAGTTTCTAAATCAAGCGGTGCCTCGTCTGTGTCGGTTTCTTCGGATGTCTTCTCCATTGCCAACGGACTGAAAGCGAGTTGTGTCAGCGTTGCTGCGGTGAAACTGAGTTGAACGAACCGATCCAAACTTTTCCTGTCTCGGAGTTGATAGTTGTCAAATCCGAAGTTTTCTTTAGCGTCCCGAAAGGCAGTTTCAATCTGCCATCGGTTTCTATAGTGTCGGATAACTGTTTCTACGGGCAGTCGTAAATCTGAAGTAAATACACAAAAATACCGATAGGGTTTAGACTTTTTCAAGCGTTTGCGTATCACAACGATGCGGACATCTACAGGACACATCTTTGTTCGCACGACTTTATCAGCGACAGAAAGTGTCTGATCCTCAACAACGATATCTGTATACTTCAGGTGTGGAATAGACACACGGCTACCATACCGACGGGGTCTGCCTCTCTTGAGACGCTTAGGGCGTTTCGGTATATCAAAAAACGCTGCGTTTGACTTCGCACGACAAAGTAAATGATGTCCTTGTGAGAGTATCTCCGTGAACACTTTGCGTCTATTGAAACCTCTATCAAAAATGATAAGACCCGGTGGCACAAGATCGCATAAATGCTTCAGCACAGCGAGGCTATTCGCGTCCTCGCTTTTCGGTTCCATCATCCGTGTGGCTAATGGAAATAGGCGCGTGCCTTCGGGCGTTTCTGCCAGCCACCCAATCGCACCAAACTCGTGTCCGTGATGAAACTTGGACTGGTTCTTGTTACGTGCCTGATACGCAGGGTTCCTGCGGAAATGCAAACCCGCTTGTTTTGAACCGCTACTTATGGCATGCGTCTCATCATAGACATAGATGCCCGTGGGGTAAGCGGATAGCACTTGATGGCTTAGCGTAGTGGCGACTTGATCCACACACCAGATGCCACGCGAGAGAAACTTTGGCAGAGACCAATACCGACCTGCTTGGGCTGTCGCAAGATAGATTTGTGTCATTGTGCCTCGGTAGGGCGTATTTATCAGACCTTTTACGAAAGTCTGAAAGTGGTGAAAGTTATTATACTTGAACACAGGTCAAAAATCTGATAACATGTTGTCCAAGTAGGAAAGTGGGGTCATTTGAAATATCCTTTCAAATTTGTGTTTCCTAAAAGGATACCCGCTTTCCTGCTTTATGTCCATAAAAAAAACAAAAATTGTCCAAACTATAGTAATAATAACGTGAGTTCGGTATAAGACATTTTTTGTGCTCCATGTAGCCGTAACCTTTCCAGGTTGCGTACAAGAGGCATAATCCAGAAAGGTTATGCCACAAAATAGCCTTCATAGCAAGGACACCAAACTCACGTTACGTGTTATATTCTGGGTTGTATAAAGCCAATTATTTGGCACCTTTTAATTTACCCCAGACGGTGATAAGCTTACCTGCTGCTTCAACACTTTGGTATTCATCGGATGGAATGTATGCAGTTTCTACGGTACCTCGAATTCCAAAGTGCATACCCCAACCGCCGCCACGATCACTGACTTTGACCATCAACAAGTTGTCTCCTTTTTTCAGGTTAACTGTAAATTCATCTTGCCATCTGGATCTTCCACGGTTAACCGCGTTTGTGTGAACGACTTCACCATTCAGCCAGACTTTGATAGAATCATCGCTTCCAGCTAGCAATTGGACTTCCTTAGCTTCGTCAGAGACAAGTACTACGAGTCCATAAGCTGTGATGTCGTCCAAACCTCCAACTACTCCTACTTCACCTGCAATAACATCTAGGTTTCCATCTTGTGGCAAATCAGCGAGTGTCCATTCATAATCTCCGACCTCGTCTCCTTCGGTTGCGCCATTTTTAGCCACCCTTTCTTCTTTAACTTTATTTTTGCTTACTGCAGCAAGAGAATCAACGTTAGTAGCAGCTTGGCCTCCTTGACCGTCAGGTTCCTTGGCGACCATCCAAAGCCAATCTGTGAGAATATCTTCTATAGGAAAGAAGACTCCTTCGGAGATACCTACGTGCATGCCCCAGCCCCCGCCACGTTCACTGACTTTGACCATTATCAAGTTGTCACCTTGTTTGAGATCAATTCCGAACTCATCTTGCCACATGCCACGTCCACGGTTAACGGCATTGGTAAAAACGACTTCACCATTCAACCAGACTTTGATAGAATCATCACTGCCGGTTTTCATTGTCACCTCTTGTGCCTTGTCCGATTCGTATGTATAGAGTGCATAAGATGTAATGTCATCCAACGCGCCTTCTTCCATTCCCGTTTCATTGACAACAACATTGATGTCACCGTTTGCGGGCAATTCGGCGAGTGTCCACTTATAATCTCCGACCTGGTCTCCTTCTTTTGCGCCATTTTTAGCCACCATTTCTTCGGTAACTTTGTCATCGCTTGCAACTGCTAGGGAATCGATATTAGTAGAATTAGCACCGCCCTGTCCCGCTTCGGTTTTAGCGATCATCCAGAGCCATGGACCTAAAATTTGTTCTTGAGCATTAGCAGTCAGTGTCATAATAGAAAGGCTCATGATACAAACCAATCCTATGACGAATAATTTTCTAAACATTAAATAAACCTCCATAAGTTATTGATTGTTTTGTTGTTTTTTATTATAAACTATAGTTTGGACATTTTTGGTCTTGTTATAGATTATGAATAGTTGGCAGCACTTCCCCGTTAGCACTTCTGAACAGGTGTTAGAACTGCTGCTAACGCCCCTTTTTTGTCTAAATTCTGTTAGAAATCACTGTTTTTTAGTCATCATTTTTCCAATCATCGTGAAAATAGTTGCTGTTGAACTAGTTCATGTAGTATCTTCGGGGATTTTTAGTTTTTTCTGTGCGTTTTTCCCCGGGTCGTAACTCGTATAAAAATAGTTTTGTTGTAAACATCGCTGCAAGTAAGCGGTCATCAAGCCGCGTGTGAGATGTTTCGGTTTATACCAGTGTATATTGAGTGTGGATAGCACAGTTTCTAAATCAAGCGGTGCCTCGTCTGTGTCGGTTTCTGCGGATGTCTTCTCCATTGCCAACGGACTGAAAGCGAGTTGTGTCAGCGTTGCTGCGGTGAAACTGAGTTGAACGAACCGATCCAAACTTTTCCTGTCTCGGAGTTGATAGGTGTCAAATCCGAAGTTTTCTTTAGCGTCCCGAAAGGCAGTTTCAATCTGCCATCGGTTTCTATAGTGTCGGATAACTGTTTCTACGGGCAGTCGTAAATCTGAAGTAAATACACAAAAATACCGATAGGGTTTAGACTTTTTCAAGCGTTTGCGTATCACAACGATGCGGACATCTACAGGACACATCTTTGTCCGCACGACTTTATCAGCGACAGAAAGTGTCTGATCCTCAACAACGATATCTGTATACTTCAGGTGTGGAATAGACACACGGCTACCATACCGACGGGGTCTGCCTCTCTTGAGACGCTTAGGGCGTTTCGGTATATCAAAAAACGCTGCGTTTGACTTCGCACGACAAAGTAAATGATGTCCTTGTGAGAGTATCTCCGTGAACACTTTGCGTCTATTGAAGCCTCTATCGAAAACGATAAGACCCGGTGGCACAAGATTACATAAATGCTTCAGCACAGCGAGGCTATTCGCGTCCTCGCTTTTCGGTTCCATCATCCGTGTGGCTAATGGAAACAGGCGCGTGCCTTCGGGCGTTTCTGCCAGCCAGCCAATCGCACCAAACTCGTGTCCGTGATGAAACTTGGATTGGTTCTTGTTACGTGGCTGATACGCAGGGTTCCTGCGGAAATGCAAACCCGCTTGTTTTGAACCGCTACTTAGGGCATGTGTTTCATCATAGACATAGACGCCCGTGGGGTAAGCGGATAGCACTTGATGGCTTAGCGTAGTGGCGACTTGATCCACACACCAGATGCCACGTGAAAGAAACTTTGGCAGAGACCAATACCGACCTGCTTGGGCTGTCGCAAGATAGATTTGTGTCATTGTGCCTCGGTAGGGCGTATTTATCAGACCTTTCACGAAAGTTTGAAAGTGATTGAAGTTGTTGTGCTTGAATAACGATCTGAATTGTGATAACATGTTGTCCAGGTAGGAAAGTGGGGTCATTAGACATATCCTTTCAAAAAGGTTTATATTTTCTAAAAGGATACCCGCTTTCCTGCTTTATGTCTATAAAAAAAACAAAAAATGTCCAAACTATAGTTAAGTATAACACATGAATTTAATGATGTCAAACATTTTTTCTACAGAGATAAAGGTTGTGGAGATGGGTTATAGACAAAAAATAGATATGACTATTGCATATAATCTATAGTCGTGATATAATTCCGATTATGAATATACAAGATTTACAAGGTAAAACCGTCGGAGCAGCAGTCTCAGGTGGACTTGATAGTTGCACAATAACAAAGTGGTTGGTTGATAACGGTGTTAACGTTGTCTGCTTTACTGCGGACCTTGGGCAGCCTGATGAACGCGACGTTGATGAGATTCGAGATCGTATGTTGGCATGTGGTGCTAAAGAAGCGGTAATCGTTGACGCAAAGGATGCACTCGCTGAAGATGGCATACGACTCATTCAGTGCCAGGCGATGTATGAAGGCGGATATTGGAACACAACTGGCATTGCACGGCACGTTACAGTCAAAGCATTGTTACCAGAAATGGAAAGTCGTGGGATCTCTATTTTAACGCATGGTGCAACCGGACGTGGAAACGATCAAGTTCGATTTCAACTTGCAACTAATATGCTTAATCCTAATTTTGATGTTTATGCACCGTGGCGTGATGCTGAGTTCCTTAAGCAGTTCGGTGGTCGAAAAGAGATGATAGATTTCTGTGAAGAACACGGACTACCCATTACCGCAACCCACGAAAAGCCTTATTCTACTGACGCTAATTTGTTAGGGTTAACACACGAGGCTGGCAGGTTAGAGTCGTTGAAAACACCAGCAGCATTCATCACACCAGGGATGGGTGTACACCCGAAAGATGCCCCAGATGATATAGAACACTTTAGCGTCACATTTGCACGTGGAACACCTATTGAAATCAATGGGAGCCCTTGTACCCCGCTAATGAGTATGTTAGAAGCGAATCGGATTGGTGGTCGTAATGGAATCGGAATCGGTATTCACACCGTTGAAAACCGATTTGTTGGTATTAAGAGTCGTGGCGTGTATGAATCACCTGGAATGGAGCTACTTGGTAGGTGTTATGAGTATCTATTACAATTGATTATAGACAGGCGTGCTCGAAAGCTTTTTGAAGGTGTTTCTGACGATATTGCTGAACAAATTTATCAAGGCTACTGGTTCGATGCCGCGACGCAATCGATGTTAGCTTCTGTTGAACAGTTCACGAACTTAGCGAGTGGGACGATTACGGTAGCACTCTATAAAGGAAATGTTGCATTTCATGCTGCTGGTGGTGTTCCACATTCACTATATTCTGAGGAAACTGCATCAATGGAAGATATTGGAGATTTTGATCACGCGGATTCGGAGGGATTTTTAGCTGTGATAGGTGTTGGTGCACGTGCTGCTGCTATTGCTGGACAAACACAGGAGTAAGATGATATGAACTATTCATGTAAACCTTTATACATATCAGATAACACGATTAAGGAAAATACAACCTATGCAACCAACATTCGATCCTATTGGTTATGCAGATTTTGTAGGTAAAGGTTTAGTAACCGCGTTTGATGGAGCGGGATATGCAACAACACCTGGATCAGTTGGAGCGGCAAAGGAAAAGCCAGCAAGAGATAGATTAGAGCATCTTCTTCCTCCAGGAATTGGGGTTGGTTCGGGGCATGTTATTGATAGTCATCAAAAAACAAGTCGGCAGATGGATGTTGTGATTTATGAAAAAAGTATCTGTCCAGTCTACTGTATTAACGATACACCTGAAACAACGTATTATCCCTGTGAAGGTGTTATCGCTGTTGGTGAGATTAAAAGTTCGCTAGCTTCCGATGAATTAGCAGATATTTTCGAAAAAATAGCATCTGTAAAGACACTTAAACGCTATTCGAAACAGAAAGCAGAGAGGAGACCAATGTATGAGTTGGATGTTCCGTATCGTAAATATGGAACGACAACCCCTGTGATGCAACGGCTTCCAGGGGTCTCTGATTATAATCAGGAAGACATTTCGTTTGATCAAATATATGGCTTCGCGCTTGCCGGAGTACTGAAGCTAAAACCTGAAACATTATGTAGTAAATTTATTGAACATGCGACAGAGGTAGGTGCTTCCTCAAGCCCCAATATAATAGTGTTATTACTATAGTTTGGACATTTTTGGTCTTGTTATAGATTATGAATAGTTGGCAGCACTTCCCCGTTAGCACTTCTGAACAGGTGTTAGAACCGCTGCTAACGCCCCTTTTTTGTCTAAATTCTGTTAGAAATCACTGTTTTTTAGTCATCATTTTTCCAATAATCGTGAAAATAGTTGCTGTTGAACCATTTTCACATAGTATCTTTGGGATTTTTAGTTTTTTCTGTGCGTTTTTCCCCGGGTCGTAACTCGTATAAAAATAGTTTTGTTGTAAACGTCGCTGCAAGTAAGCGGTCATCAAGCCGCGTGTGAGATGTTTCGGTTTATACCAGTGTATATTGAGTGTGGATAGCACAGTTTCTAAATCAAGCGGTGCCTCGTCTGTGTCGGTTTCTTCGGATGTCTTCTCCATTGCCAACGGACTGAAAGCGAGTTGTGTCAGCGTTGCTGCGGTGAAACTGAGTTGAACGAACCGATCCAAACTTTTCCTGTCTCGGAGTTGATAGGTGTCAAATCCGAAGTTTTCTTTAGCGTCCCGAAAGGCAGTTTCAATCTGCCACCGGTTTCTATAGTGTCGGATAACTGTTTCTACGGGCAGTCGTAAATCTGAAGTAAATACACAGAAATACCGATAGGGTTTAGACTTTTTGGGGCGTTTGCGTATCACAACGATACGGACATCTACAGGACACATCTTTGTCCGCACGACTTTATCAGCGACAGAAAGTGTCTGATCCTCAACAACGATGTCTGTATACTTCAGGTGTGGAATAGACACACGGCTACCATACCGACGGGGTCTGCCTCTCTTGAGACGCTTAGGGCGTTTCGGTATATCAAAAAACGCTGCGTTTGACTTCGCACGACAAAGTAAATGATGTCCTTGTGAGAGTATCTCCGTGAACACTTTGCGTCTATTGAAGCCTCTATCAAAAATGATAAGACCCGGTGGCACAAGATTACATAAATGCTTCAGCACAGCGAGGCTATTTGCGTCCTCGCTTTTCGGTTCCATCATCCGTGTGGCTAATGGAAATAGGCGCGTGCCTTCGGGCGTTTCTGCCAGCCAGCCAATCGCACCAAACTCGTGTCCGTGATGAAACTTGGACTGGTTCTTGTTACGTGGCTGATACGCAGGGTTCCTGCGGAAATGCAAACCCGCTTGTTTTGAACCGCTACTTAGGGCATGTGTTTCATCATAGACATAGACGCCCGTGGGGTAAGCGGATAGCACTTGATGGCTTAGCGTAGTGGCGACTTGATCCACACACCAGACACCACGTGAAAGAAACTTTGGCAGAGACCAATACCGACCTGCTTGGGCTGTCGCAAGATAGATTTGTGTCATTGTGCCTCGGTAGGGCGTATTTATCAGACCTTTCACGAAAGTTTGAAAGTGATTGAAGTTGTTGTGCTTGAATAACGATCTGAATTGTGATAACATGTTGTCCAGGTAGGAAAGTGGGGTCATTAGACATATCCTTTCAAAAAGGTTTATATTTTCTAAAAGGATACCCGCTTTCCTGCTTTATGTCTATAAAAAAAACAAAAAATGTCCAAACTATAGTAGTGTTATTAGACAAGGGTGTTTTATGTCCTTATACGCCGTCTGACAAAACGGATGGTGAAAGTGAATTACCTGTATCACTTCAAGACAGCTCTGGTATTTATCATGTGAATAGAGAGCATGAAAACTTTCGTTACCTGATTTCAATGATTTACCGGATTTATCACGAAGGTCGAACCGTTCCCATCAGTGCATTTGAACGTTACTTTGATCCACAAGGGGAATTAACATTACCCGGTAAAGGTGTATATGAACCATTTGAGAGAGACGTATCTGAAACAGACTAAGTTGTTTCGGTTTTGTGCTAACAATTTTATAGTAAAAACCTGCTGGGACTAGACAGTGTAATCACTTATTTTTATATTTTGTATCAATTTTAGGTTCTATTAGTTTTGCAACGTTATAAGTGTCCATCTTGCTGTTTTCGGTTTCCTTTGGTTACGTGCGTTAGCAGTTTTTCTGTATTACCCTGGATTATCCATGAACACTGAGGAAATTCCATGGATATAAAAGAAATTTATAGGTAGCAACTTGGGTCAGATAACCAATGATTGTAGTCATCTCGGATTTGTATGAGCTAATTCAGGTTTCCAAACATTGGAATTTGTAGATCGTCATTTTGCTTTTCATTATGGATAGATTCCGCTGTTTCATTGGATATACATTTAACAATTTGTTTTATACTATTTTCACCGTCAAGGGGTGTTCCACCCAATTTTATCAAGGATTCGTTACCAGCAATTTGGCTGTCAAGGTAATTGGGATCAAGAACAAATAGCGGTATATTCATGTTAAGTGCGGTTTTTGCGGTGTTGAATGTTCCACTCATTTTACCTTGAGCGTCTCGTTCCGGTCCTGATTCGATCACAATAACCGCTTTTGAAAGTGCACACACAAGTTTATTCCGAATCATTGCGTTGCGTGCAAACCATTTGACAGATGGGTCAAATTGCGATACAACCAGTATATCTCGTTTCCAATTGTATTCCTTGAAGGCTTTTTTTTGATGCAATTCTTTAATTCCATAAGGAAGTACCATCGTTGTTGTTCCTTCCGCTTCCAACGCCCCTAAATGAGCTATAGAATCCACTCCTTTAGCATATCCTGAAACAATGTTGAATTCCTCTCCTGCAAGTTTACTAGCTAATTTTCCTGCAATATGTGTTCCTTTGTTTGATACATTCCTTGATCCTACAATAGCAATGCTGTTGTTTGACTTTAGAAAATTTTTTTGTCCTTTAACGAATAATATTGGTGAAGTTTCAAGTAGATGGGGTGGGTAATCAGAATGCTTTGGATAGATAATTTCAACTTCTAATTTCTTGAGTTGTTTATACTCTTTCAAAATCTTCGCTTCTTCCTCTTCCCAATTTTTGCCATTTAGAATTTTTGCCAACTCAGGTACTTGTGCTGAGATTTCACTATTGTTACACGGTAACATTTCAGGTTCAAGTTTTTGTGTTTCTAATTTATTGGCAATTGATACGAGAAGTTTTAGCCCTATCCCAGGTGTTTTAAAGAGACGGAACCAGAAGTAATCGTTGTTATTAGACATTTTTCGTCCTTATATTTAAGTTTTCGTTAGTTTTACAACAATATGTAATTTCAAATTTTCCCAGACCGCGTTTTTGTGGGCGTTAGGACAAAGACAGATTTAACACCGCCTTCGTTATATAGTACTTTGGTAGCCTCAGTCAAAGTTGAACCGGAGTCATAAAGATCGTCAAACAACATTACACGACAATCTCTGTATTCTTGAGTGTGGACAACGAAAGCCCCCTGAAGGTTATCGCGTTTACTTTTTTCATCTTGAAGATCTTTTTGAGGTATTGTCTGTTTTATTTTTATCAAGTAATCCGTTCTAACTGGTAAATTCAGGAGTTTCCCAATTTCTTGTGCAATTTCGGTAACAGGTTGAAAAACTCTATCTGTGTCCGATGGTGGAATCGGAACTATTACCTTTAGATACGGCAGTATAAGGTATCCATCAACTGAAAATTGCTCTTGAATGAATTTTGCCGCAACTCTTGCGATTGGTTCAATTTTGCTTCTATCATTTTGATATTTTACTTGATACACCAATTCCCCAATTTCAGTTCTATTTGTGTCATACCCTCCGACCGGTGAGGGACGACTCGAGGTCGAATGGATATCTAATATCCTTCCAGCACGCCAATTCCCATCTATCTGTCTTGGATTAATTTTCATTATGCTGTTATTCTGATAACAAAATTCACTTATACTGTAGTTTTTACAATTAAATTCAACTTGATTATCTATCATCATGATCTACTTCACAGTATCAGCTTCAGAAATGACACTTAAGAGAAACTACCTGATTATAATGATTTTCCCGATATTTGTGGAAACCAAATCTTTCTGCGTTGCTGTAATTTGATAGACATAGATACCGGGAGCAAGCGGGTTACCAATTTGATTTGTGCCATTCCAAATAAAATGTCCTGCACCAACTACCGCATGATGTTTCTCACTATAGACCCTTTTTCCATTAGAAGTAAAAAGATCGAGTGATACGGTTTCTGCTGACTGTGATATAGACAGTTGATAGGATAACGTCATTGTTTTTGCGGAGGGGCGGAACGGGTTGGGGAAAGCTTGTGTCTCTACAACTGCAAAGGGTTCAGGTTCAAGTTGTTCTACGGATAACTTGTACGATGCAACACTGCTAAATCCGTCATCTGATGATACTAAGAGAAACAACGTTTGTTGCGTTGGAGGTTGGTAAAGAATGTGGTATCCGAGTTCTTCGGGGGCCTTTTCTCCTATTGCTAACAATTCACCAGAGGCAGTCAGGAGCGATAAGCGATAGTTTTTATCTTCGGGAATCTCTGTCAACGTTATCCGAATTGTTTTGCCACCTGCAGCTTCCACCTGGTAATAATCTTGTTTATCTGAAGCATCGTATAGGAAGGAATAGTAGTCTTCGCTGTAGTAGATTGGAAAAGCAGTGTCTATAGTATTGTTCGGTTCATAAGTATCACCAAATGATACTAACATCTCCATGATTATCCCTTCTGGACCGATATTTGTGATAGAAATACCTGAAGATTTACCATTGTTGTCACTGCTGTTAGGTAAAGTGCTGGGTGTAAATGCGGTTTGTTCGTCATCAGCAGAATAGGCTGCACCTTCAGTAATAGTATCAATATTAATTAAACCTGGGTCATCAGGACTGATATCGAAGTGTTCAGGGTCATTAGGGTCTTCCAACCAAATCTGTTGTCCGGCATCATAACTTCCGACCTGCCGTACCTGTGTCTCATCAATGTGCCAGATGAGAATACCTGATTCGGGTAGATAGGTATCAAAAGTAGCACCAGAGGTTTTGTTTCGGTTTTCAATCAGGAAAAATTCTCTGTTAAGAACCGTACTCGGTAGTTGGAAATCGCTACTAAAGGTTGTATGTGCTTCCCGTGTAAGTGGAATGTCAATTTTGAAGAGTTTGTTTGTTTCGGGAGGTAGTTCAAAACTTGGAACGGATACGTGTCCGGAACGTGTGATGTTAACAGGTTCAATCCATCCGAGTCTGCCATTTTCAGGGCGCGCATCAAAATCCCATTTCAGGTATCCCATGATGTGACTTGGAGCCAGTCCGCTGCCAATATGGTCGACTATCGGTCCTTGAAAGGGCCCAAATTGCCCCATCAGTCCCCACTTGTGATCACGAGCGTCTATTATGTTCAGTCCATAAACATCAGGAGCCCCGAAGTCGTGGAAGAATTCGTGGAAGTAGATACCTAAGTGTGGTTTATCAAAATCTGGTTCTTCAGCGACAACGACCGCAGTATCAACTCTAACGCCGTCAACGATAACATTAACACTGGGTGTTAGAATTGACCAAATATCGTTGCTTTCACCTGAAGTTGCTTCATCGTTTCCTGCATGAATTAGGAATAGATGATCAACAATTCCATCTTTATCACGGTCATACTTTGAAAAATCAACGGTAACATCTACGCCATGGCATGCTTCTGCGATTAGTTCCCGATATCGCGAAACGATTCTTTGATCTTCACCGTAATACGTCATCGGTTTCTTAGCACGGACCCATGTGTTATCTGAAGGTAACACGCCTCCTGCAGGCCCCGGTTGGACATCCATCTGTCCGTAAGAATTTTCGCGGAAATATGTCTTTAGGGAGACACCTTTCTCAGCAAATAGGTATTCGTTAAATTCAGTGCTTGTACGTTGTCCTGGTTGATCGCTGAAGTCAATTTTAATGGCAAGGACATATTCAATCCCATCAGGTTGTACAATGCTCTGTAGTTTTGCATAGCAACATTCATCAAGTGCTTGTTGATATTTTGAAAAACCTGAACCAGAACTTTGTTCAGTATCAGACTTCGGGTTAATTTCACCTGTGACAGGATCAATGTCAAAATACAAATATGGACTAGGGGGAGCTGCGAATGATAGCGGTGTAAATGTGAGAAGGCAACCCGAACAGAACATCAAAAAGACGGTATATTTGTTAATCAAATTCACCACCACATTTCCTACACAAGATGTAAAATTGGATGTCATCGGAATGTGCGTGCTGTTTGATAAGATCGACGGCTTGGTCTGGCAAGTCTTCTTCACATTTATGGCACTTGTATAGTGAACCTTCATGTTTAGGGAACTGTCTGATGTCTTCCCAGATGTCATCAAGCCAATATCTGAATTCCCAGGGAAATTCTGTCTCAACGGCTTTTGAAATTTCTACTGCATGCTGAATTAATTTTCTGCATTCATCAAAGGTTGCAGGTTGATATGGGTGCGGTACAGTAAAGACAGGTATCATATCGCCTTCAGAGGCATTTTGGGGATTAAACCGACGTGACCTGGTCAATAGGATTTGATCTAACCGAGTTCCCGGTTCTCTCCCCTTAGACCAGAGTCGATAGTAACCTTTACGTTTGATTCGGAAGTAACCAGGAATAGATTTTCCGTTTGGGTCTGTAGAGGTGTCCCATATCCAACGATTCCATTTCGAGTCGTCTCCAGGTACAGCCCAGATTTTGATTGCATTCGGTCCGCCTTCTTCATCCCATGGCTTCGGCTCAGCGTCATCTATGCCAACCCAATATGAATCCTGACTCCCTGATTTATAAAATGTGCGTATCCATACATACCATTTCCCTGTTTTCGGAATATAAACATCATAAATAGCCCGTGCATTTCTTGTGCTGTCAATCGCTTTTCTGTTGGAAGCTCCTTCGTCTTCAACGATATTGACACCATTATCGAAATGTAAGGCAGTTTCAGCTTCAACGATTAGTGTGTTTCTAGGGAGACGTATAAATTCAGGTTTCTTTTCTTTCTCGTCTTGCTCTCGTTCGCGTTCTGCTTCCTCTTCTTTCTGATCATCTTCTTCGGGAATAGCATGCTCTGGTTCAGTGAAACTATCTCCGAAACGTTGACATGCCCGTTGGAATTGTTTTTCTGTCAAGTTAGCGTCGTAGAAACAGTCTCTGATGCCTTTCTTCCAAAGATCAAGCAAAAGAAACATTGCCTTTATATTGCCATCAGGTCGTTTTCGTGTACCAACGACGATGAACATGCCTGTGTCTTTAGAACGGCTAACGAGGCATATATGAAGCGGATATTCGGGGCGCGCCCCTCTCCTACTACTGATAATTAGTGGGCTGTAGTATCTACAATGGTGGTCGCATCCGGGGATTTTAGCACGTTTTGCGCTACAACACTCAGGACAAATTATCAGATTGCCGAGTGCTGGACATGCACGCTTGCCATTATTGGAACTGCAAGTACGGCACCTTTGTGTTTTGATACGTCTTTGTCTTGTAGGATGTCTCTGATGTCGCATGATTTAATGAACCTAAAACAGGTTTGTTTCTGGATTAGGCATTTGGATTGTTCGGGCGGTTCACGAGGTCAGCAAGGTATTCAGCAATTTTGTCAGTTATCTGTTCTGCATCTACATCAGCAAAATTGAAGAGTTCCTTTAGCATCGGAGAAATTACGCCTGTGTCAAGCAATGCATTTGCGAGTCGTCCCATGCTACTTCGGTTGATACCACCTTGTCCATCATTATTCCCCATATCAAGAATCTTGATATTATCAATTTTCTCTACGGGACGCATGAGTTGTTCGACGATATCTGGTGCTTCATCAATTAATTCAAGGATAGCTTCTTGGACGAGGACACGTTGTTCAGCGACATTTCGTGCTTCGTATTCAGCCATTTCGCCTTGTGCTTTTGCTCGTGCTTCGGACAACACTGCATCGGCGAGTCGTTCAATCGGTTGTGCTTGTGCTTCAGCACCGATGATTGCGACATCACGTTGCCATTCTGCCTCTTTCATCTTTTCAGTTGCAGTAACATCGACTTCAGCCCCGACACGTTCTGCCTCAGCAACAAGTTTCTCTTTCTCTGCAAGAGCTGTAAGCTGCTGTTTGTTGGCGACATCTATTTTCCTATCTTCATCGGTGAGGGCGACACGGAGTTCTTGACCGATACGGGATTGTTCAACATTTAACATTTTAGCAATTTCGGTGAGTTCAACATATTTGTTCTGGTCAATCTGTGCGGTTTCAACGACAAGGTTCTTTTCAATTTCACGTTGTTGTACCTGTTGTTCTTGTGCTAACTTGGCAACTTGGACAGTCAATTCTCGTTCAACATCTCGCAATTGTACACCCTCTTCTTGTGCGATCTTGGCTTTTTCAACGAAGAGTTCTTTTTCTATTTCACGAACAGCGATTTCTTGTTCCTGACTAATTTTCTCCAATTGGACAGTGAGATGTTGTTGTATTTCTGCAAGTTGGACGACCTTGGTTTGTTCAATTTGTGCGGTTTCAACGACGACGTTTTTCTCAATTTCCCGTTGTTCAACCTGTTGCTCTGCGGCGAATTTTTCGGTTTGCACGGCTAATTCTTGCTGAACTTCCCTGAGCTGTATCCCTTCTTCCTGAGCAATACGGGCGCGTTCTACTTCAAGCTTCATCTCATATTCGCGCTCTTGAATGCTCTGATCCATCTCATATTGGAACTTTATGGTTTCAGCTTCACGATCAGCAGCATATATCGCAATATTTTTCTGTTGGTCAGATTCACCCCAGGCCCTATCTTGTTCTTGTTCAAATTTTTGTAGGTCTGCTTCAACATGTATCTTTACGACAGCGACTTCTTTTTCTTGCTCGATACGTTCTTTTTCTCGTTCTGCATCTGCTGTAATTTCGGTGATTGCCCGTATACCAACAGCATCAAATCGGTTAGTAGGGTCTAATGTGCTTATCGGTGTTTGATCAACACGGACGATGGACACGGTGTCAAGTGTTAAACCGTTATGGAGTTTTAGGTCGCTGCCACAAGCGTTTTTCACATTTTCAGCGAATTCTTGTCGTTTTTGTAGTAAATCTTGAATTTCACTTTCGGCCGCGACGCTTCTTAGAGCACCATCTAACATCGGTTCAATCAACTCCCGGACTGTTTCCGGTGTCATTGATTTGTCACCGAGTGCTTGCGCTGCTTTCAATATATCAGCGTTATCCACATCCATATCGGGTGTAACCTTTACATAAAATACGACTTCCACATCCGCGCGGTTGAAGTCCACTGTAATCAAGGAATCAGATTGTTCGCGAAGCACTTCAAGCCGCATGGTATTGAGTGAAATTTCTTTGACTTCATGGATGATGGTGTTGACCCAGAGACCACTTGTCACAACGATCTTTTCCTTCGCACCCCCAGTTCTGACCAATGCAATATCAGATTTTGGTTTCCGATAACGTATAACAGAGCCGATAAAAGCTGCTAAGCCAGCAACAAAAATAATCGCAATAACGCCCATCCACCGTAGGACGTTAGATTCGTTACCGTCTTCACCGTCAATCAAAAGATCATACGCGTAATAACCGATGACACTTGCAACAATAATAAAGACAATAACAGCAATAATGAGACGCATGAATTTCTCCTATGGTAAACACACTTTCAAGTATAGTTATGATTGGAACATAAGTTCGATATTTTCGTTTGTCCTATGACGTCCCTTCAGAGGTTGGCGTGGAGAGGTTTGCCACGCAAGGTTTGCTAAATAACAGAGACTATTTTCAATGAGAGGTTTGGCGACTGCTGTGCGGTGTGCATCCCGTGTATCAACTGCAAATCCAACGTAGTAGCCTTCGCCCCAGGGCAACACAATACTGACAGCATCTCCATTATCTTCTCTGACAGCTAACTTCCGATAACCTGGGTCATTCGTAACCCAATGGTCATCAGTAACTAAATTGTCAACGTCAACTTTATGTGGCCATGTGAACATACCGGTTCTATTACCGTCTTCAGTGATGTTTACGTTTGAATCGCTGGAGTTGGTTACAGTAATTGGGTGGCGGTCTACAGGTAGCCAGTCTCCTCTCCAGACAGGTTCAGGATGATGGACGCCGTCTGCTGGTACGATGTTGTTGTCCATTGCGGATGCCCACACAATGCCTCCTTGGCGGACGAACTCTTTGATGGCATCATCAGCATCTTCAACATAATATTCTCCATCATGTCCCGGTCCATTCCATGTGAACCATATAATGTCGTAATTCGACAACACAATGTTAGATAGTTTTATAGCATTTTTGGGGTCGCCTCGGTTGTCGGGATTGTCGTTTATCTTGACTGTTGTAAATTGAAATCTTAACCCTTCAAGTGTCGTCAGTGACTCCAAAACGGCAGGCTCACCGGTCAGGTTATCACTCACAACAACTAATACACGGAAGACACCTAATGGTACTATCTTAATAGAAGATATAATATCAGAAAAAGATTGTGAGTTTGGTAGTGAACGCAGATTTCTGATGTTATGTTGAAATTGCCGTGAATCGAGAACAATATCAAACCGGCGTCCTTCAAAGTTGACATGTTCATATAATATGACATGACATCCATTAAATGGAAAATTGGGTCCGCGTTGAATACGTATAGAGGATATGACATCATTCATGCCAATTTCAAACATTGAACTGACATCACGGAGGATAACACTTCTGTTACCGCTAAAATCTATGTCGCGAAACACCTCTATGATTATAGGAACAGCCCCATATTCAGGGGGGGTCGGGTGTGCAGCAGGACTAAAACTTATTGACGAAATTGCATCCCCGAAATTGTACGGAATCTCATGAATGTTTGGATAGAATCCTGGTGCTAAAACCAATCGTCTCCCAGCATAACTTACGTGTTCATGGAATATCGCTTTGTAGTTAGGAGACGCATTGAAGCTCGGTCCCTTATATATCTTGATTGAAGATACCACGTCTTGGGCACCAATTTCAATGGTATTTGGTACGGAATCAATAAGTGTTATCTTGCGTCCACCATAGTTGACGTGTTCAAAGACTTCAACAACTAACCTTGGTCTGCTCGACATAGTTTTGCCCTTCGCTGAAGGTTATCATATCTATATGTATTGGGTCATTACTAATTTATTATATCATTGATTTATAGGATTGTCAAGGAAAAAGGAGAACCAAAATTTTAAAAATATAATTGCACTTGACACGGTAAAGGCAATGTGATAGTGTTTAAGGTAAAGTGACGCTTCATTACGTAAGATTTGAGGTGGAAACGATGCGCTATTACAAAATAATTGCTCTACTGTGTTTCTTAGGTGTCAGTGTATCTATTATGTTCCATTTTCTGATGCGACTGGAAGATTCTGAAAGAAAGAAAAGAGCAGCTGTTGTTCCAATTGAACTTCCGTATACTTGGCTAGGTAATATTAGCAAAACACCTATCGCTGAACCTTCGGGAATTACCTACCATCCACTGCGCAAAACGTTGTTCGTCGCGGACGATGGCGGATTTATTCACGAAGTCCATCCAGATGGAACAGCTATTAAGATGACAAATTTTCAAGAACGTGACTTTGAAGGGATTACAACGCATCCAACATCCGGACATCTGTATGTCGCAGTTGAAGATGAGGAAGTGATATTAGAAATAGATCCTGAAACACTTGCCATTCAAAGAGAATTTAAAATCAACCGTATTTTTGATGGAAAACCGATCCTGAAGAAGGGCGGGATGGGTGTAGAAGCGATTGCTTTTGTCCCTAATAACTCCCATCCAGAGGGTGGTACTTTTTGGATCGGTAATCAAACCTTTAATCTTAAACCGAGTGGTGAACGTTCAGTTGTATGTGAAGTCGAAGTGCCCCTGAACTCCTCTGCTGAAAAAATGTCTGAATGTACTATCGTACGTTTCTTTGAGATGGATTTTGTTGATATTTCTGGACTTGCTTATGATAAACAAGCAGATTCTCTCGTGTTAATTAGTGATACAACAAACCTATTAGTTGAACTTAAACGCGATGGTAGTATGCTACATCGCTATCTATTACCGGGAAGAGACCAAGAGGGTGTTACGTTAGATGGACTCGGTTATATGTATATATCACAAGAAAGCGGACAGATTATCAAATTGGCAGATAGTCGGTTGCGTTAACTTATTCTGAATCAATGAGACGTATCACGGCTACACCGGGCATCAAATCTAAGATCGGGTTGAAAGATGCATACTGTTCAGCTGTGTACCCACAATCTGCTCGCCACAGTACTTGGACATTCCCCTCATCATAGATTACGCCAGTGGCAAGTTTATGGTGGTTGTTATCTTCTAACTGAAAACTTCTGCGGCGCTTTTTATTTTGAACATCTCGATTTTCTTCTGACATTATCACCGGGTCCTTTTTGACCTTAATCTCAAAGTGTTACAAAGTCAGCATCTACTTTATGTTTTATCACATCAGCATCGTGGCCACGGTTGAGCAATTCTTGCACGGCTTTTCTTCCACTGTCACCATAATCCAAAGTATAATCATTTACGTACATCCCAACGAATTTATCGGCGAGGTCAGTTTCCATATCCCTTGCATAAGTCATTGCATATTCAAGTCCGCGTTCACGATGGTCAAGTGAATATTGAATGCTCTGTTTTAGGAGGGATGTAATATCATGAATTTTTTCGTCGCCGAGGTTTCTACGAATTACATTTGCTCCGAGAGGAAGTGGTAATCCAGTTTCCTCGTACCACCATTCACCTAAATCTACCATTTTGTGGAGTCCTTCGCGTGCATAAGTGAGTTGTCCTTCATGTATGATGAGGCCAGCATCGACTTTTTCATCCTGTACTGCCGCAATAATCCGATCAAATCGGTATGTTTCCGTTTTAACATCTGATTGGTAAAGTTTCATTGTCAGATAAGCGGTAGTCATTTCACCAGGGATCGCGATTTTTTTACCTGCAAGATTCTTTATGGGTGATTTAGAAACGATCAAGGGCCCATATTTATCGCCGATGCTTGCTCCACAAGGCATAAGGGCATAATCATTTGAAACGTAGGCGTACGCATGAACGGAAATAGCAGTTACTTCAAGTTCCGCAGCCAATGCGCGTTTATTTAATGTTTCTATGTCTTCAATCACATGGACAATCTCATAAGGTGCGGTCTCAATGTGTCCTTTTGCAAGGGCATAAAACATGAAAGCATCATCAGAGTCTGGACTATGCCCAATTCTAATTATCTCTGTTTCTGTCATTCTGTTCTCCTGTCAGTTATTGTTGTTTTAATTTGGATATGGTATTATTAACTCATGTTGAGCAAGAAATATCTTTACTTCATGGCGATTCCGTTTGATTTAACCGAGCTTGTATCCGCAGAGTCAGTTGCGTTAACTGGTGCTGTGCCTGACGTGCACGGCATAACAGTATCGGATTTACGTGTGAATGCGCGCCGTGGTGCTTACCTCAAAAATTGCACAGAAATTCTCTTTGAAACTACAAGCATTAGCGAACTTTGTGCAAATCTCCGCTCTGCAGATTTATATGCGGATGATTTTCGGGTCTCTGTAGTGAAAAAACCACGTAATCTTGATGTTGACTCGATGGCGTTAGCACGAGATATAGGCAGTTTCATCGGCGGTAAACCGAATTTATCATCTCCGCAAGTTGTCTTCCTTACGGTTGTCACTTCAGAAAGGGTATGGTTCGGGCGTGTTCTGTCAGAATCTGATGGAATCTGGCAAGAATTCAATCAACGCCCTTACGTCACTTCCAGTTCACTGCCTGCAAGGTTAGCTCTTGCCCTTGTCAATTTGGTCGCTTCTCCTGGAGAGCACCTTCTGGATCCTTGTTGTGGCACCGGGACGATTGTTATGTCTGCTGCACATTATGGCATTCGTGCCTCTGGCACAGATATCAATCCGCGCATGGTCGGTGCTACTATAAAAAACCTACAGCACTATGTTCTCAAGGCTACCGTCCGATTAGAAGACGCGCGAACTATAGAAGGTAAATTCGATGCAATCGCCACAGATTTACCTTACGGTATAAGCCTTGTTAAGGACACCGTTGCAACTGCAGAAATACTTTCTAACCTACGAAATTGCTCACCGAAAGCGGCCTTTATTGATACTCGCGACCTATCACAACAACTGAAGGATTTAGGATATACAGTTGAAACGATAATCCCTGTCCCGAAGTTGCGTTTGATTCGGCGTATCTTTATCACCTCCAATGACAATCAATAGTCGTCTATATCTTCAAAGAAATCGGTTTCAGGCAAATATTCCTCTTCGTTAATTTCTTCTTCTTCATAGTTTTCATAGTCTTCTAATTCCAGCAATGAATCAAGTTCATTTGGATTGTCAATATTTATTTTACATATCCAACCGTCAGCTTCTGGTACACTGTTGACAAGATCAACATCATCTTCAATTACTGGATTGACTTCATATATTTCTCCGGCAACGGGTGCGTATAGATAAAAGTTACCGCCAGTTTCGGTTTCAATTCTACCGATAATTTCACCTTGTTCGCATTCTTGCTCAGCGGAAACATCAATATAAACAATCTCACCGTATATAAGCTTAGCGCGTTCTGTGATTCCAATTGTTCCTTCTGAGCCAACAACTTCGATCCATTCATGTGTTGTTGTGTATTTCACTGTGCTCAAAGTGCATTCCTCCGCCAATATATATATTAAATGGTTATATAGTGTCACCGCAAGGCCGTTGTGCTTTGCTACTTTCCTATAATTCAGCATAATGTTTTTGCACAACCTAGAAAGGTTATGCTACAAGCTGCGCCCTAAAGATGCACAACCTAGAAAGGTTATGCTACAAAGACACACAACCCAGAAAGGTTATGCTACAAAGACACAACCCAGAAAGGTTATGCTACAAAGACACAACATATCCTGCATATTTCGGACACCGAACTCACGTTATAGGTTATCAATACAACACACAATTTATGAATTTGTGGTTTACAACATTTAGAAAACTTGTCCGACTGAAAAAGAATAGATAGAAGTTCCTTGAACAATATGAATACGTTCATCTGCGGCCACTGTAGGTTCGAACTGTGGCGTGTACGCAGCATTAATTATGAAATTTCCGACTCGTACACCCAATCCTAAACAGAGTCCTTCTGCTTTCCAAGTGCGTTCCTCCATTTCAAAAGTCAGATCATCTAAAAGATAGACCGATGCATAACGTTTTTGTGTATCTCTTAGAAAACCTATTCTTCCGCCAATTTGATCACGATACCATAGCTCCGCGCCGATGTTAGCGCGTGCGCCATCATGGAAAGGTGGATGAATATCTAAACCGAGCCGTAATGTAATGTTAGAAATATCCCGTTGATAGTTCACACCTACAACGACATCATGGTGAATTTTATCTGGAATAACTGGATCAACGAACGATAAACCATTACTTAAATTACGTACTACAATACCCAATTGCAATGTGTTACCTATATGTTGAATGAGACCGATATTATATGCATAACCCCGACCGAGATGCTCTGCACCAGATGTATCTGTAATTTTTGAACGTAACCATCGAGCATCAAAACCGATCACGGTTCCGCCAAAACAATTTATACCGTAACCAACCCCAATTGCAAGGTTATTTTCTGGAAAGTTATTTAAGGCTTTTCCTTCATGATTAACGCGCCGAAATGTCCCTGCATGTGCTATTGAGAATGCGACGCCTAATGTTCCGAATTTTCCCATCGGAAATGCCCAATTCAATGTCTCAATCCCAGAGGCGCGTTGATCAAATTTACTATAGTCCTCGAAATCTGTATCGAAGTTAGGTTTAGATAGTAGTGCAATAGTGCGTGGAAAACGTGTCATGTGCAGGACGAACCTGTTTCCTGTTGCATTGGTTATACCTGCAGGATTATTTCCAAGACCGTTTGCACCTGACGATGCACCGACAAAACTACCACCCATTCCGCGATACTCAGCACCAAGCAACTGCTTGAGAAATCTATCGGCTTCTGCTGGTGTGTTTGTTTCCGGTAAGGCTTCTGACACAATGATAAAACTGAAAATTAGAAGGATTGTCCATACTATCAATAATACCATGTAATTCTGTACAAAAATAAGATAATTATTTATAGAATTCAATCTTTTTTTCACTTTAATGCTTTCTCCAGAGTAGGAAATTGGTAATAACATGAGAATAAGATTATTGATGGAAATGTTATGGTAGTGTTAGTTTTATAGATATTATTCAGCAGAACATAGCGTAACTTGTGCCACAGCGTAATCAGCGGTATGTGACAGACTTACATAGGTGTCGACAATTCCAATTTCTGATGCGCACTGTTTAACTTTTCCGTGCAAAATGAGTGATGGTTTCCCAACAGAATCGGCACAAATTTCTACGTCCTGCCAGTACATCCCAACTGTTAGTCCTGTTCCGAGAGCCTTCAGAGTTGCCTCCTTCGCAGCGAACCGTGCGGCGAGTCTTCCATAACGCGCCGGTGTTTTACCACAATATTCAAGCTCTTGCCGTGTATAGACACGATGCTCAAACCTGCTTCCCCATCTAAGAGAGAGTCGTTTGATCCGTTCTACTTCAATAATATCTATGCCGATTCCTTGAATCTTTTGTTGAAACATCAATTTAGGTGAGTTGATTATACTTTATCTATGAAGGACATCGGTCATACGTGCTGCACGGATGGTTTCTTTTACATCATGAACACGTACAATATCAGCACCGTGTGCAATTGCCCAGCACACAGTTGCAAGAGTGCCCTCAACTCTATCGGTTACGGGAAGGTTTAATAGATTCCCAATAAAGGATTTCCGTGAAGTACCAACTAAAATAGGTTTATTGAGTTGTCTGAATTCTTTAAGTTTTTTTAATATTTGTAGATTCTGCTCGGTAGTTTTTCCAAATCCGATGCCAGGATCAATAATTATCCTATCCGGGTCAATTCCGTTTTGCGTTGCGTTGTTTATCCAATATTTTAATGCGTCGTTGACATCCTGTACAACATCCACATATTTAGGGGCGTGTTGCATAGTGCGCGGTGTTCCCTGCATGTGCATTAGAATGACCCCTGCTTCCGTATCGGCTGCAACGCGTGCCATATCATCATCACCGCGTAGCGCTGTAATATCGTTGATGATGTGTGCTCCAGATTCAATAGCCTGTTTTGCGACAACTGCCTTCGTAGTATCAATTGAGATTAAGACATCTAATTGCTCTGACGCAATTGCTTTGATAACAGGCAACACTCTATCTAATTCTATGGCTTCGGGGACCGGTTCTGCGCCTGGTCGTGAAGATTCACCGCCTATATCAATGATTGTAGCACCATCAGCCACAATAGTTTTTGCGTGTGTAATCGCGTTGTCAAGGTTTAGATATACACCACCATCTGAAAATGAGTCTGGAGTGATATTTAGGACACCCATGATATGGGTGCCGTCGCCAAAATCAAGTTGTTTACCTCTGCATCTCATGTGAGGGGTTTCGTTGGCAACTGTGGCCGGGGACCAAGGATTTCTTCGATCTCTTCGGTAATAAGTGTTTCACGTTCTAACAGTGCATCAGCGAGGTGCTTCAAACCATCGAGGTTCGTCTCGATAATATCTTTCGCCTTTTCGTAACATTCCATAACGATGTCATGTACCGCTTTGTCAATTGCAATAGCAGTCTGTTCGCTGTAATCTTGATGAACTGCCAGTTCTTTTCCGAGAAAAACCTGTTCGTCTCTTCTGCCATAGGTTAAAGGTCCTAAGGGACTCATTCCCCATCGGGTAACCATATGTCGTGCAAGCTGTGTTGCTCGTTCAAAATCGTTTTGTGCACCGGTTGTCTGTTCACCGAAGATTATCTCCTCCGCTACACGTCCTCCCATAAACACAATGATGTCTGCGATGAGTTTCTTTTTATCCGGATTATGGCGTTCTTCAAGTGGAAGGAGTGCGGTGACACCGAGTGCTCTACCGCGTGGTACTATCGTGCACTTATAGTTAGGATCGCTTTCGGGGACAAAGTGTGATAAAATAGCATGTCCAGCTTCATGGTAAGCAGTGTTTCGTCTTTCTTTGTCACTAATGACTAAACTTCGGCGTTCGGGCCCCATCAGCACACGGTCTTTAGCCTCATCAAAACATGCCATGTCGATGTGTTCTTTGTCTTGTTTAGCGGCTAGAAGTGCGGCTTCGTTTGCCATATTTTTTAGGTCTGCCCCAGAAAATCCGGGTGTGGCTTTCGCCAATATCTCTAAGTTGACATCTTCCGCAATTCTAAAGGGTTCCTTTGTGTGAACACCAAGTATAGCTTGTCTACCGCGAACATCAGGTAAATCCACGATAATTTGTCGATCAAATCTCCCTGGTCGTAATAATGCGGGGTCAAGGACATCAGGTCGGTTTGTTGCTGCGATCAGAATAACGGTATCTGCCTCTTCAAATCCTTGCATTTGGACGAGTAGTGCGTTTAATGTTTGTTCGCGTTCGTCATGTCCGCCGCCGATTCCTGCGCCTCTATGGCGTCCGACTGCATCAAGTTCATCAATAAAGATAATACAAGGTGCATTTTTCTTTCCTGTTTCAAAGAGATCTCGGACTCTTGATGCGCCAACACCGACGAACATTTCAACGAAGTCGGAACCGCTTATACTGAAAAATGGCACTTCTGCTTCGCCTGCAACAGCTCTTGCCAACATTGTCTTTCCAGTACCGGGAGGACCGACCAGCAACACCCCTTTAGGAATTGTTCCGCCGAGTCGTTCAAATTTACTAGGAGCCTTGAGAAATTGGATTACTTCTTCAAGGGCATCTTTTGCCTCGTCCACGCCAGCGACATCGTCAAAGGTGACTGGCTTATCAGTATCAGTATGAAGTCTTGCCCGGCTTTTACCAAAAGAGAGCGCACGATTGCCACTCCCTTGCATCTGACGGGATAGGAATATCATCAAACCTAAAAAAATCAATATTGGGACAACTGTTGTTCCAATCACAAGCAACCAGTCAGGAAAATTTGACCCGGGTTTTATATCATAACCGATCCCCGCAATATCTAGTTTCTCCTGAAGTTTATAATCCTCGCCCGTGTCTCGACTTGTTTTAAAATGTCCACTCCATTTATTGGGGTGTATTGGGTTATCAAGGGGTTGCGCCTCAAGTAATCTTTTCACCTCCTCCTTATGAAACTTACCTTCCACCCACTCGTCATCGAGAATAAGATAGCCTTCAAAAGGGTTATTTTTCTCAGAGTCATTTTCCATCTGAGATATGTAGTTATGAAATTCGGATGTTGGCAATTCGTATACTTGGTCACCGCGATTAACAATTTGGTAGATAGTGACAACAACAACTAATCCCAAAATAAACCACACGAACATGTTTTTTGTGTTCTTATTCACAACCATTCGCCTCATTTTCTATATCAAAATTTATTGGACTTTTACGCTGCTGCAGATTATAGCATACATCATTATAGCATACATCAAGGATAAGTACTCAAATTGAGTACGTTCAAGCAATTTAATATTAACCTGCTTATTCTGTATCTATTATAGTAATATGCACATGATATTTTATCAACAAATTATAACACACTTTTAGTATAATAGCAACTGAATTTGGAAGAATCCTTTTTGAGTCTATGTTTAGACCTAAACTTATGATATTTTGTTCAATCCGCGTAATCCAAAATTCTGACAAAAAATCCACGTTAATTAGAAAAAAGCATTGAAGAAACGATTTAACCTGCACATTCCATAAAAAAGTTTGACGAAAAAATATAGAAGGTGTATAACATAGATAAGGTGTTAGGAATGCACGATTCATGTGTGTTACACCGGGGCAAGCTACCCCCTTGTGGGCGCGCGCTAAAAGTGTTAGAGGCACTCTCAGCGCGTAGTACTGCCATTGGTATAGAATGACAGGGTTGGTTTTCATTTAGCACAGACATAAGTCTGTTGCTACAAAAACATGGAAACCAGCAAGCCCGAAGGGACACCGCTCCTTGAGGGACTGTCAAAAATATAAACGAACAATCCTTTTAAGGAGTGTTTCATTTGAGGAATCCTCTGATGAAGATGCTTACTATGAATAAACGTAGCGTCGGTCTACTTTGTCTGTTGCTACTACTGCTTGGGACTGTAGCAGCACACGCTAAAATCGTTTTTGGTTCAGAACGCGATGGGGAGGTTGGCAAACATAGCGGCGGTGTACCGGGCATCTACGTAATGGACGATGACGGTAGTAACCTGACACTCCTTATAGAAGACGAAAGGTTTAAACCCTATCCGTATTGTTGGTCACCC
The DNA here is from genome assembly GCA_965200395.1 of Candidatus Poribacteria bacterium. Taxonomy (GTDB): domain Bacteria; phylum Poribacteria; class WGA-4E; order WGA-4E; family WGA-3G; genus MSPOR6. The sequence goes on from CBDAUH010000002.1 coordinate 387,577, forward strand.
GACGGTAAACAGATATTGTTTGAGAGGGGTAGTAGCCCGCTCTACTTGATGAATGCGGATGGCACGAATATTCAGCGACTCATAGAAAACGATAAGGACACCCGAATTCTTAGTGCTTCATTTTCACCGGACGGTAAATCTATCGTTTTTGGTAGAGACTTTATTGTGAACAACAAGGAGCGAAACACCATCACTGTGATGGATATTGCAACGAAAGAAATGGAAGTTATCGCGGAGGTAGATGCGACCAACTGCGATTGGTCGCCAGATGGCAGACAGATTGTGTTTGATAAACCTTCGGCAATCGGTGGCGGAGGAAACACAATATGGATTATGGATGCAGATGGGCACAATCCACGCCCACTTCTTCCGCCTCTCCCGCAGCAACAATTTTTTACAAACCGATTAAAACCACGTTGGTCCCCTGATGGACAACAGATTGCATTTCTGCAAAGAGAGTATATCTACAAGCGGTGGCCCGGTCTTGGGAACGCGCTGATTTATCTTGCGCATCGGTATATGATTTGTGATCGCAATGGTGAGAACATCAAACAACTCAAAATACCCGAAGACTACGACGCGGCAAGTTTGGACTGGATGGACGATGGAGAATCTATCGTTTTCACTGGGCGTGCTGGCATGCCATTGGATGAACCGATACCGAGAGATTTTGTGTCGCCTCCGAGTTATGTCTATAAATATCACTTATGGACAAGAAAAATTACACAACTCACAGACGATCCAGGGTGGGATACGATAATAGACTGGATCAGTGATGATGTGTTATCTGTATCCCCGCAAGGCAAAAAAAAGTGGTGTGGGGAACACTCAAGCGGTAGATTAGGCAAATCCAAACCACATTAAGCATAGGCAGACATCCGTACAGGTATCTACCTATTTTCTTTGCATATTGTTGTGCCCCAGCATGTTTGTTTCTGTGCCGCATTTGAGATCAATCAAAAGTGTGCAAGTCATTCCAAAAAATAAATTTCACTTGACAACTATAAAATGCCTATGATATACTAAATATTAATCATGTTCTCAAGGAGGAATCTTCAGTGCGTAAAAAAATTCTTTTGACTGGTATACTGCTGCTGACAATATTCTCTTATGCTTCAGGGCATCTCAGAGATGAAAACCTTCAGAATTTTCAATATAATGCAGAGCTGGTTTCTGTTGCCCCTATCGTAGATGGTTATCTTGATGACCCAGTGTGGGATGATGTGTTGCCAGCAAAACTCAAACAGGACATTATTACCGGAAATGAATGGCACGAATCCTACGATTTTACCGGATCCTTCAAAGCAGTATGGCGTAGCGGATTCCTTTATGTCGCAATTAAAATACAAGATGATAAGTTTGAAAAATATCAATCTAAACTCTTTAGGGAAGATCAACTTATCCTTTATATTGACCAATATCACGATCAGTCTAAAGACGAACTACACCGTTATAAAATTCCAATTGGAACAGAGGCAGGTGTCCTGAAAGCTCCGCTAACATCAGTTGCTTGGGGAAATGATGGGCAAACATGTGAACTCAGCTTCCGACTTGGTAACATTGCAAGTAAAGACAATACTGCCGGTTTTAGTATCGCTTATGAAGATGTTGATAATGGGCAGTTACAAAATACAATTGCCTGGGCACCAGATGGTTATACAGAACAAGACAACATGCTTCCTGATATCGTTTTCACGGCGAGCATTAATCCGAATGCACAACAAAAATTGATCAGATGGGGACAAATTAAAAGCCTCTACCAATAACACTTTGGGCAATTCCTACTAACAACACATTTGTGAAATTGTTGGAATTGCCCTTTTTACAATTCTGAGGAACTAGTGTATTATATCGGCAAAACATTAGAACTTATGGGTATAACCTGCCTTGCTGCTGCGCTGTTTTTAGGCATTTTCAACCCGCTCGGTTATAGTGAAGCTAAAGCCATGGGCGTTGAGATGGGTTTTTTAGCACTTGGTGTTGTTATATTTTTTATTGGTAGACTGATAGAAAAGCAAGAATGACGTGAGTTTCATCGAAGCACTTTCTATAAGCAATCTGGATGCGATAAGAGCTGTTCCTAAAACAGATGTCCATTCTCATGCGTTCCTTAGCACACGCATAGAAAACTTGGAAAATTGGCTGGGACGCGCTGTGACAAAACCTCCTCATAGGATGAAAGGACTTGAGGAGATGATGGAGTACATTGTCAATGTCTTAGCCCCTCTACAAAAATCTCGTGAAGGATTTGAATTTGTTTCATCATCAGGAGTAGACGATGCTATTGAGGACGGTGTGGTCTACCTCGAAATGAGTTTTGACATTAATATGGCAAAATTTTATCCTGATGGATTAGCAGGCGTAAAAACGTTTATTAACGGGTTAGTTGATACATATAAACCACAAATAAATCTTCGACCTGAACTCGGTTTCCCCCGCACACATGCTTATGACATAGAACTGATGAAGTTGACTCATCAGGCAATAGAATTAGATATATTTAAGTCAATCGATCTTTACAGTTTTGAAGATGCATGCACACCAGCAGAAGTAAAGCCGTTATATGTTGCGGCACGGGCTGCAGGCATGAAACTTAAAGCACATGTAGGAGAATTTGGGGGCGCAGAAGAAATACGACGCACTGTTGAAATCCTTGACCTAGACGAGGTACAACACGGAATTGCTGCTGTAGAATCAGTTGAGGTGATGCAATGGCTTTCTCAAAATCATATCAAATTAAATGTGTGTCCTACAAGTAACGTGATGTTAAGTGCTGTCCCCGACCTTTCTGTCCACCCTATTCGGATATTGTTCGATAACGGCGTGTCTGTGACTATAAACACAGACGATCTCATTATATTCGGGCAAAGTGTATCTGAAGAATATTTAAATCTTTACAATGCAGGTGTATTCAGTGCACAGGAGTTAGATGCTATTCGGTTAGCCTCGCTAGCGGACATCTCAATCTTGTGAAAAGCACCTTGCTTGTCTGAATCGCGGATTTTCGCGGATTACACCAAATCAACGGTATGAATGCCATTGAGGCATTCCCCGGATTACGCGGATTGACACGGATTTTAAGAGGCTGTGTCTTCTTGCGTGCTCTTTGTCTGAATCGCGGATTTACGCGGATTACGCGGATTGACACGGATTTTAAGAGTTTTTTGTTTTGATGTGCTTTTCCTGGTATAGGGGTGGCTGATTTTTGTCAGGATTGGAAAGACACAACCTGGAAAGGTTATGCTACAACTCGTCCGAATCGCAGATTACGCGGATTGACGCAGATTTTTTTCTTTGGTGTTTCAGCGTGCTCTTCAAAGGATATTATATTTTGTCTGAATCTCGGAAATTCATTACTCCCTGGGCGACACATCGGTAAGTCGTAGTGTCTATTTCTCCCTATATCGCCATCCCTGCATCCTGATACGTTTGCTGAATCAATGCAATCTCTTGGTCTGTTACCCTATATAACTGATATACCATGGTATCTATCTGCTGCTCAATTTCACGCACGCAATTGCTCTCTGGGTCTGCTAATATCTGTTCAACAAGTTCTGATAAGGCTGCTTTTTGTGCATCAGTCCGATCTGCTATTGGGACAGGCTGCATATACTGCGCAATAAAACGTAAACCGCCGCCTGTCCACGGATCATTGAGACTCTGAAACCTATGTCGGGCATACCAATCAAATAGTTTACTATTCAAAATAGCAATTAGGGAAAGATCCTCAGTGGGTAAAATGTAGGTGGTTTGTAGACAATACGCATTTGTTGTATCATAACATGCGCGCATTATAGGACTAATATCTGGATAAATAATCTTTGGTTCTTGAAACTCAGCATAATAAGTGCTTGCCCACCGTTGCAGTGCGTACCATTCGTAACGAATTCCTGTTTCTGATCTGTTTCTTTCAGAAAGTCTATCTCTATATTGCAATAAATGATTGTAAATGGCTGGATAATTTTCTCTGAATTGATCCTCTGCGTTTTGGGATGCACCTGTAATGGTAGAATCTTCATGTAATGGAAAGTGCCATGGGATAAATAACAGGTATAATCTTGCCCATTCTGCATGGTAACGTTTAATATCACGCCCTCGCAGCAACGGTTTGATAATTTCGGCAGACGTTGGGTCTTGCGCTATTAATTCTTCACGTTTTCCCTCGTCTATTATGAATGCCTCGTTACAACCTGTTTTAATACCAAAATATAATCTACCTTGTACATGTTCATATAATTGTGTTCCTATGTTTTGGAGTTTTGTCAATAGTGCTATAACATCTGCTGATGCCAACGCCCATCCTTCGAGTGACAGGTCAGAGGGATACATAGGAAACGCCTGTTCCTGAAAAGCATTAGAGAGGCGAGGAATGTCCGCATCATTGCGGAAAGTCACAGCGAAAAATAGCTCATTACTCGGTGAAACATTTTCAACAAGAATAATACAAGTAGGGTTATTTAGTTTTATGTATTTTAGTTGTTTTTTACTATAGTTTGGACAGTTTTTGTTTTTTTTATGGACATAAAGCAGGAAAGCGGGTATCCTTTTAGGAAACACAAATTTGAAAGGATATTTCAAATGACCCCACTTTCCTACTTGGACAACATGTTATCAGATTTTTGACCTTTGTTCAAGTATAATAACTTTCACCACTTTCAGACTTTCGTAAAAGGTCTGATAAATACGCCCTACCGAGGCACAATGACACAAATCTATCTTGCGACAGCCCAAGCAGGTCGGTATTGGTCTCTGCCAAAGTTTCTCTCGCGTGGCATCTGGTGTGTGGATCAAGTCGCCACTACGCTAAGCCATCAAGTGCTATCCGCTTACCCCACGGGCATCTATGTCTATGATGAGACGCATGCCATAAGTAGCGGTTCAAAACAAGCGGGTTTGCATTTCCGCAGGAACCCTGCGTATCAGCCACGTAACAAGAACCAGTCCAAGTTTCATCACGGACACGAGTTCGGTGCGATTGGGTGGCTGGCAGAAACGCGCGAAGGCACGCGCCTATTTCCATTAGCCACACGGATGATGGAACCGAAAAGCGAGGACGCAAATAGCCTCGCTGTGCTGAAGCATTTATGTAATCTTGTGCCACCGGGTCTTATCATTTAAAGAGGAGTTGGTCGTGTTCCCAGGCGGGTAAGTTTGGATCGCGATCGCGTCGTTCTACGAGTCCGCGTAGCACACGCCGCAGCGCGGTGCGATAGACAGACTCGCTATTAAATTGGAGGAAAAAGATACCCCACGGTTGTGTCCTTTCCATTAACTCAAATGTCGGTTGAATCGGTGGGAATGGTGGTAGTTGCCAACAGTCAATGAATTGACCTTCGGTGGGTTCGTCAAGATTCAGGTCTTCGGCGGACCACGGGAAGGCGACATCTTCCAGTTCAACGTCTTCGGGGATGGGCCAATCAAGTTTATCACGGAAGAAGTCTAAGAGTGAGTCAAAGTTATGGATATTTTGAATGTCGTTTGGTGTAATATGCGGCATAAAGATGTCCCTAAGACATGGTAAAGTTGGACTGTTTTCTCTGATAAGTTAAGGCCCCCATGACCATAACGGGTACAGATATCCTTTCTGGTGCTGTTTCACTATTTTGTGCCATAGCATCAAGTTTCTCCAATGTAGAAGCAGCATAATATCGTTGTCCACACTCTTGGCAAACACCGGCTGGTACATCCTTAATAATAACTAATTTATCTTTGTATGAATAGTTGACAGTGACCTTTTGGGGTCGGATGTCACCACTACAATATTCGCATTCATGAGCGTTCATTGTTGTTTCTCCTCTGTTGCATAAACTGTGATAATACGTAATTCTCCTGAGCCCAAAATGCGACAAATTACATTGATTTTCCTTCCATCAAGCGCAGGGCCTGTAACCCTATATCGAATCCCTCATTGTTAACAAACTTCCATCCATGCGATTAGTTTCGGTTTTTCATCCATCGGTGCCTGTATCTGCCTAAGGTACTTGCGAATATGCTTTTCAACTTTTTTCAGCTCATCTCTAAGTCTGTCTGGTCCCTTTTCAGTGTAACGTTTTGTTCTTTTTTCACAACGGATTTCGGGCCAAATATCTCTAACGTCTTCAATAACTTGGTCATGCTCATCGTCATAGAAATACCATTTAATTTCATTGTTTGGCATGCGATAACAACAGAACACACCAAGATTCCCGATATGTTCAAGCGGTATCAATTCTCCATCACGATTGTACATCGGTAGTGGTTCAATACTAAAACCTTTGCCAGAAAAGAGCCGTTTGGGCAAGTTAGGCAGTTTCTGCCATACCTCAGGATGGTCATCGGAAATGCGTTGACGTTCAAGGTTCATCAATTCCTCAATGCTTGCAGTGCCATCATACCGTTCATTGAAAAGCCTGAGCGTTTCATTATCGTCATCTGGTGAAACGAATTTCCCTTCAATACCGAGGGTTCGGCTAATGCGTAGAATTTTGCCATCAACCCGCTGCCGAAGTCTGAGAATGTCCTCAAGTTCTTCAGGCGGGAGGAAATTCCAGACATGAACGGTTGGATCCGTACGGTTGAGTTGTGCTTCAATGTTTGCGTCAAGTCGCCTGTCTAACCTACCGATACGTTGCATTAGACGTACAGGATTCCAATGCATATCATAGTTGATAATAACGGATGCATCTTGTAAGTTAAGACCTTCAGCGAGAACATCTGTCGTGATCAGTGTATTAACAGGTTCTCCACTTTGGTGAGGTGTTTTTCCGTTATAGAAAGGGGAGAATCGCTGTATTATCTCTTCACGATTTACTCTGCGTCGACTGTCAATTTGTGTGATATCCGCAACACCCGCGTTCCGCAGTTGTGTGTTAAGATACCGGGCGGTATCACAGAATTCAGTAAAGATAAGTCTCTTTTTGTAAGGTGCGGATTCTAAGAGTCTTATGAGTTGTTGCAGTTTATCGTCTCTTTCTGTATCCGGTTCACCACCTAACTCGTCAGCATAGAAGGATCTATAGATTCTACTCAGGAGTCCCGTTAGGAAGTTCATATCGTCCACAACATCACCAAACAAGCTTTCTAAATCATGGTCTTCAGGAATAAAGTCGTCTTCAGTTTCGATGGAGTCAATGTTATCTTCTTCTTCACGGGGTTCTTCTTGTCGGATGCCATCTTCCTCAAGCCGTCTTGTGATATGGTTCTGTGTAACGCCCCACCATCTTCGATTTGTTCCTTCCCACGCATCAAAACGTTCAGGGTCATGCCTTTCAAGCCATTTCGCCATCTTTAGTAGCAAGTTCTCAACGGTAACTTCAAAGGAGTGCCATGAGCTTTCCAAACGTTTTAGCACAAGTGTTCGAATGAGACCGACAATCTGTTTTTGGCGATTCTCCAACTGTCTTTCCGGATTTCTGTGATACCTGACCGTGTTGTAGATTGCCAGATTGATAAACGGATGATCTCTATCGAAAGCAGTCCTGAGTTCATCATAAAGCGAACCGTAGACTTTTTTGAGCGAATAGTTTACAGTAGGTTCAATAACGCGTCTGGGAAAAAGAATGTCAATGCCAGACTCTCGTTCGGACTCCTTTATGTACTTTCGACTACGTTGGATAAGCACCTGTTTTAGGATAGGGTCTTGCCGCAAAAAATCCTCTTCTTCCGCCTGTTCTGCTATTTCCGTATCTTCATTCTCAAGTTGTTTTTCTATGTCACGAAAATGTTTACGGTAATCATGCACGCCTATACGTGAGAAATAACTCATGCGATTCTGTCCGAAATAGTTTATCAAATGATAAATGTCATCTAAACTGTTGTTGATCGGTGTGGCGGTCAGTAGATAGAGTTCTTTTTCTTTGGCAATATCCATCAAAAGTTTACCACGGTTGGAGCTGGCATTCCGAAAGTGGTGCGCTTCGTCTATGATAATCACGTCTTTGTGTTCACGGAAATACGCAAGATCATCTTCACTGATGCCATCTTTGCGTCCGAGGTCCGTATGCAGTTTGAGATCATAGTTCTCTCTCAGAAAACGACCGTACTTTTCTTGGAGTCGAAGTTTGATTTGACTGTTCCAAACACTTTCGGCAACGGATTTGGGCGTGATGAGCAGTACGCGTTTATTTTCTCTCAAGGCGCGTTCAAGTATCATCAAACCGATGAACGTTTTACCGCTGCCAACACCATCACAGATAAGCGCGCCGTTCCATGTATACGCAATTTGGCGTGCTGCATGGTAACCATCTTTTTGATATTGCGAAAGTATTCGGTAGATAACAGATTCATTTTCTTCCCAGTCATCAACAGGTTTTTCGCGTCCTTCGAAGTAAGCATGAAGAGCCTTTGCATAGATAGTAAATGGCGGATGTATTCTGAGGTGTCGTTCAATAGTACGCAGCAGTTCCGCTTTAACTTCGGATCCTTCCTTCCATCTTTCATCATACCAATTGTGAAGTTCGGCAATATGTGTAGGATCCGTAATAAATGTATTCAGTTCTATGTTTTGGGTGAGACCGGGTGTGGTAAAGTTGGAGCTGCCGACTGTAGAAAAGTTGACAGGGCTTGAGTCTTCCGCTTGCATCAGATTGAGTTTTGCATGAAATTTAGCGCGATTATAAACGCGGACTACGATCTTTCCGTGTCGGATTGCGTTGCACACATCCACAAGACCTTGCAAAGTATCATCTTTTTCTTTTACGGATTCTAAATTCTCATCGGTAACCGATTGTAGTGCTTCAATAAGATGTTTCTTTGTCCGTTTCGACGTTTCGTCTCCCATGAGAATACGAATTCTATCAAGGTGTTGCCATGTTTCTCCGAGGGATAAAAACGCGCCGATTTCGAAAGTTCCCGCTGCTATATCTAATTTGATGCTGTTTATGAGGAGGGTTTTAAGTGCTTCAAGAAGGGTATTATCGTCTACATTATCAATTATTGTTGGAATCTGCATGTACGGCTCACTTTTTATAAGGTTTATTTCAATATATCATATCACAGGTAAATATACAATAACGTGAGTTCGATTTCTCGGCTTGTTAGAATCGAGGATTTTCTTCTGCTGTGCGTTTATTCAATTTATAGTGCTGGCAGAGATAAAGACAGTCGGGACGACATCCGAAGAGCTGATCTCATGTGTTTCAACGCGTGATGTATTTGCGGGAGCTCCTCAAAACCGTAAGAGATGCGCATCTGACGTTTACCAACATTAACCATCTCACCATCTGGATGTACGCAATATTCACCGGGAATATAGATGACCTTAGGATTTGGATCGTTATTTGGTCCGTCTATATCTTCCTGTCCGGTTGTTCGTGTCAAAAATTTGAAAAAATGAGAGTTTGAATCGGTTCTGGTGTTAGCGAGTGTTAGATAATAATAGAAACCTGCCCGCCCACCACTGCAAGCTTGAACGTTATCGCCGAGCAATTCGTCAATCCAGAGTTTCACTTGTTCAGCCTTCTGACGATATCCCATGTTAACCTTTTCAATTTGACTTTCAATGCGGTTATCCAGCAGATAACTTGCAATTTCTTGATTGATGAGCGGTGCGCTGAAACCGATGTCGCTGGTGCGTTGAATGATACTGTTGAGGAACGTTCCTTTTTGCCCAATGAGGTAACCGATACGTAATCCGGGAGCAAGTATCTTTGACAGTGTTCCAATTTCATAAACGATACCGAGTTCATCGTAACAGGATGCGGACTCCAAAGGTTCGACGGTGTTATCATGGACAAGTTCACTATAAGCATTGTCGAAAATGAGCGGGAGTTTGCGTCCAACCTCGCGAGACAGTTGGGTGACGATCTCAACTAATTCTCGCTTACGATTATTTGACAGAAGGGTGCAAGTCGGGTTGTTGACTGTCACAACATAGAAAAATCGGAGTGCAGATTTTGCACTGCCCAATTTTTCCAATTTTGACTTCAAGATGTCAGTTTGCAGCCCATCCTTGTCCTCTGGTATTGCTATGACGTTGAAGCCCTTCCTTTCAAGGTCGTTGCAATAGATATAATACATTGGATCTGCGGTTATCACGATACCGGCTGGGAGCACATGTGTGATACTTTCCAGCAGACTGGTTGCCCCATTTGCACCGATAATAACATCTCTTGCGGAAAATGTGTCCTCTGTTATACCACCTATTCTGTTATCAATATGGTATCTTTTGATAGATCGTATCAAGTTTGGAGAACCTTGTGCTCCGCCATAATTCAGAGATGCTCGGTATTTATGAGGATTAGCAAGGACTGCGACGCATGCAGTCTGTATTTGCAGCCGTGGGATCGTACTTTCGTTCACATAGGTGTCAACTTAGGGATTTTCAGCCTTTTTCAGTTGCCTATAAGTTGTGTGCTTTCCTGCTCTATGTTGTCCCCAGTCGCTGTATTGTAAATCCTTTTTTATGTTGCTCAGTGTCTTCAATAACGCCGCTTTAGATTCGTGAAAACTCATTGTGAGTGTGCGTGCATGCCGCCCAATAAGTTTCGCTGTGCTGATGGGATCGTGCAGTATACACCGCCAGCCAGCTGCTACCATAATCCAATGTCTTATCAGTTGTGCGATGAGTTTCGCATACACCTCACATAAGATACGATCAGGTTTGGCACTGCGGAATGTATTCACCTTGCCAACGCTTTTGAAGGATTTGAATAGCAACTCAACTTGCCATCGGAGCCCAGCAATAATAATAACTTGTTCAACGGTAAGTTGTGCAACCTCCACATTTGTAATGTAAATATCCCAATCGGCAAGGCGTAACCGTTGTTTTGAGGGCGTTGTCTGTCTCCGTTTAGCATCACGCCTGATGTATCGGCGACGCTTGCTCGCTACTTGTTCGGAACATCGCCGTGCAACGAGGCGTGCTGGCAGACGATCCCTCGCTCCAACATAGCAACGCTGGTCTATAGTGTCCGAGTTTGTTGCCTTGAGGTGCTTATATAAGCAGAAGGGTTCTCCCTGTTCATCATACAGTTTACAGTTTACTTTCAATCTTGTTATCCAGAAGATGCCTGCTTGTGTCATTTTTCTAAATGCGTCAAACGAAAAATAGCCGAGGTCTGCTAAGTGTAAACTCCCCGCAGGAAGCGGTCCAAACGCCGCTGCTGCCTTGCTATCGGCAGTAATACCATCACTGAGTTGGAAGTGTTGGAAAGCACCCGTCAGGACATCAAAACAGAGGTGAAGTTTCATAGCAGACTTCTCACAATCGTTTTTAGCACGCCCCCCTTTCCATACAGGTCTCAGCTCATCCGGCAATGTGAGTGTGGTGCTGTCCTGCACATAGACGCCTGTGAACTGATTTAGCAAAGGCAGTGTCGGCGATTGTGCTGAAATAACTTGTGTTGTTGCGGCTATCTCAAGCACCGATTTCAAGGTTTCGGCTGCTTCAGGTGTCATCCGTTTTTCAATCGCTTGGCGGGTGACATGCACACCTAAAGCACAAGCTGTTTGTGCCAACTCCGTATAACTTGCATCAGGCGTTTCAAGCCACCCGAATACAAGGGTCTGCACGAAAGCACCTCCGGAGAACTTGCGGATCCTTCGGACGAACCCGCACCTTGAAGCTGATGCGTCAGCAATCGTTCGCAGTATAGCTTGCATTTTATCACAAACCTGTGTTAGAATAGACATTGGAACACCTCTTTTGTAGAAATGAGTAATATTGTTTTTCTACTATTATGTACTATAGTTTGGACATTTTTAGAAATTTTTAGTGCGAAAAAACAGAAAAGCAGGTATCCTTTCATAAACAAATATATTTTTTGAAAGGAGAATAAAAAATGAACCTCCTTTTCTGCTTAGACGACATTCTATCAGATTTTCAGTATCTGTTCAACACACAAAACTATGCTCTTTTCCAAGCGTTTATTTTCGGATTTATCGCAGATGGAAATAGTGGCACGCTAACGGAACTTTATCAATCAGGTTTTTCACAGACGCGATACTGGTCTTTTCCAAAGTTTCTATCGCGTGGTAAATGGGATGCGGATAAAGTCGCAGGACACCTGACAAAAAAGGTTCAGCAAGCATTTCCTAACTGGGTTTATGTGTATGATGAGACCAAAGCCATAAAAACAGGTGAACGCCAGTGGGGGTTGCATTTTTTCCGCAACTTCAGTTATCAAAAGGGTCGCGTGAACCGATCCAAGTTCCATTATGGACACGAGTTTGGTGCCTTAGGTTTACTTTGCCAAACATCTATAGGTTGGCAGCTATTCCCCGTATGGGCGAGACTGATGGTGCCGCAGACGTGCCGTGATAAAAGCGATGCGGTGTTGAAACGCATCTGTTCCCAGATCGCTCCGGGTCTTATTATTTTTGATCGTGGGTTCTCAAGGCGAAAAGTGTTTACGCTGGTTCAAAGTTATGGACATCATATCTTGTGTCGTGCGAAGTCTAATGCCGTCTTCTATCGTTTACCGGAACAGCCGAAACATCGCCAGCGTGGCCGTCCGCGAAAATATGGAGACCGCTTGGATATTCGCAGGATGCGGTATACGCTTATGGATATAGAAGGCCAAAAGTATTCAATCGCCTCCAAAGTCGTGAGAACGAAGATGTGCGATGCTGATATTCGCCTCGTTGTTATCCGAAGTCGCCCGAAAACCTCGAAACCTTATCGGTATTTCTGTGTATGGACAACAGATTTGACGATTGGGATACCACAGATCGCTATATATTATCGCAAGAGATGGCACATAGAGACGGCTTTTCGGGATGCGAAGCAACACTTCGGTTTTGATGACTATCGCCTGAAATCCCGCAAAAGCATCAATCGGTTTGTGCAATTGAGTTTCGTTGCAGCAAGTCTGACGAAGTTGCTATTCACCCCACGGGATGGGACGGCGGAGGAGATAAGTGCTCAGGTAGTTTGTGATCAGTTGGGCATCCATTGGTATCATCCGAAGCGTCTCACACAAGGGTTGCGTGTAGTTTATCTCCGCTGGCAGCTCTACAGAGCGGTATTTTCTGCGATTTACTCTGAAAAAACAAACTCACAGAAAATACACACCGATTTTCACAAAGAGACAGCATTGCCTGCGGACAACGCAGCCTGAATGTCCCAAAATGTCCAAACTTTAGTATTATGTAAGAGGTGTCTCTATTTTGCAACAATATTTTATACTAAAATAACATAAAAATGTTCTTAAGTTGACACCTATGGCTCTTCGCAACTCAACCCAATGCAGTAAACGAAGACCATTCAGGATATGATACCTGGATACGCAAATGGTATGGACCGGATGGTAACTACACAAACAACGGTAACGAAGCAAATCATAGTAATGAACTCATTAAACTTGGAACTGGCGACAAGCTGACACAAGAGGAACTCTCTACAATTGCTGGATTACTGAAGACAAAAAATCAAATAACAGAAATTGAATGGGAAAATGCACACGGTGGCACGCGACAATGGACTGTCTTTGAACTGAATCCCGCTGACGGAAACAATATGAACAGAGGAGGTCCCGCAGATAGCATTGACACCTACGGTATTATCGTAATTGACGCTCCTAAAGCAATGGAATCAATTATGTCCCCAGCGCACGACAACTATGCACAGATCTGGATTAACGGTGATAAATGGTACAACCACCCAACTTGGACAGGCGGGGCACAAAAAGTACATTTTAATGTTGAGATATCCTTACAAAAGGGAGCAAATGTTCTTCTATACAGAGTAACTGAGGGCGGTGGAAGTGCTTATATGAATCTACATTTCGATGATGAAACACATGATACCGTCGATATCTATCCAGATACTGCTACGAACAAAGCGGAATTCTTCGAAGAAATTGATGGAGTCTTATCTGTAGAACCGGTTGGTAAGTTGACAACCATTTGGGCAGATATTAAACGGAATTAATCTACAATCTATTGTAGTGTTTGCATTGCTTTTATTTGGTGAATAGGAATAATTGTCATTTTCCTATTCACCATTTTTATTATGGTTACATATCAAAATAGATAGACACCGCATCCGTAGGAGCGATCTCCGAATTGTGCCTTAGCTCAATAATAGTCGGGTTTCGCAAGCTCTACCCATAGGTGTCAACTTAAGAACATTTTTATGTTATTTTAGTATACTATAGTTTGGACAATTTTAGAAATTTTTAGTGCGAAAAAACAGAAAAGCAGGTATCCTTTCATAAACAAATATATTTTTTGAAAGGAGAATAAAAAATGAACCTCCTTTTCTGCTTAGACGACATTCTATCAGATTTTCAGTATCTGTTCAACACACAAAACTATGCTCTTTTCCAAGCGTTTATTTTCGGATTTATCGCAGATGGAAATAGTGGCACGCTAACGGAACTTTATCAATCAGGTTTTTCACAGACGCGATACTGGTCTTTTCCAAAGTTTCTATCGCGTGGTAAATGGGATGCGGATAAAGTCGCAGGACACCTGACAAAAAAGGTTCAGCAAGCATTTCCTAACTGGGTTTATGTGTATGATGAGACCAAAGCCATAAAAACAGGTGAACGCCAGTGGGGGTTGCATTTTTTCCGCAACTTCAGTTGTCAAAAGGGTCGCGTGAACCGATCCAAGTTCCATTATGGACACGAGTTTGGTGCCTTAGGTTTACTTTGCCAAACATCTACAGGTTGGCAGCTATTCCCCGTATGGGCGAGACTGATGGTGCCGCAGACGTGCCGTGATAAAAGCGATGCGGTGTTGAAACGCATCTGTTCCCAGATCGCTCCGGGTCTTATTATTTTTGATCGTGGGTTCTCAAGGCGAAAAGTGTTTACGCTGGTTCAAAGTTATGGACATCATATCTTGTGTCGTGCGAAGTCTAATGCCGTCTTCTATCGTTTACCGGAACAGCCGAAACATCGCCAGCGTGGCCGTCCGCGAAAATATGGAGACCGCTTGGATATTCGCAGGATGCGGTATACGCTTATGGATATAGAAGGCCAAAAGTATTCAATCGCCTCCAAAGTCGTGAGAACGAAGATGTGCGATGCTGATATTCGCCTCGTTGTTATCCGAAGTCGCCCGAAAACCTCGAAACCTTATCGGTATTTCTGTGTATGGACAACAGATTTGACGATTGGGATACCACAGATCGCTATATATTATCGCAAGAGATGGCACATAGAGACGGCTTTTCGGGATGCGAAGCAACACTTCGGTTTTGATGACTATCGCCTGAAATCCCGCAAAAGCATCAATCGGTTTGTGCAATTGAGTTTCGTTGCAGCAAGTCTGACGAAGTTGCTATTCACCCCACGGGATGGGACGGCGGAGGAGATAAGTGCTCAGGTAGTTTGTGATCAGTTGGGCATCCATTGGTATCATCCGAAGCGTCTCACACAAGGGTTGCGTGTAGTTTATCTCCGCTGGCAGCTCTACAGAGCGGTATTTTCTGCGATTTACTCTGAAAAAACAAACTCACAGAAAATACACACCGATTTTCACAAAGAGACAGCATTGCCTGCGGACAACGCAGCCTGAATGTCCCAAAATGTCCAAACTTTAGTAAGAATATACTATAGTTTGGACATTTTTGGTCTTGTTATAGATTATGAATAGTTGGCAGCATTTCCCCGTTAGCACTTCTGAACAGGTGTTAGAACCGCTGCTAACGCCCCTTTTCTGTCTAAATTCTGTTAGAAATCACTGTTTTTTAGCCATCATTTTTCCAATAATCGTGAAAATAGTTGCTGTTGAACTAGTTCATGTAGTATCTTCGGGGATTTTCAGTTTTTTCTGTGCGTTTTTCCTCGGGTCGTAACCCGTATAAAAATAGTTTTGTTGTAAACATCGCTGCAAGTAAGCGGTCATCAAGCCGCGTGTGAGATGTTTCGGTTTATACCAGTGTATATTGAGCGTGGATAGCACGTCTTCTAAATCAAGAGAAACCTTGTCTGTGTCTGTGTCTGCGGGTGTCTTAGGCAATGGCGACGGACTGAAAGCGAGTTGTGTCAGCGTTGCTGCGGTGAAACTGAGTTGAGCGAACCGATCCAAACTTTTCCTGTCTCGGAGTTGATAGGTGTCAAATCCGAAGTTTTCTTTAGCGTCCCGAAAGGCAGTTTCAATCTGCCACCGGTTTCTATAGTGTCGGATAACTGTTTCTACGGGCAGTCGTAAATCTGAAGTAAATACACAAAAATACCGATAGGGTTTAGACTTTTTCAAGCGTTTGCGTATCACAACGATGCGGACATCTACAGGACACATCTTTGTTCGCACGACTTTATCAGCGACAGAAAGTGTCTGATCCTCAACAATGATATCTGTATACTTCAGGTGTGGAATAGACACACGGCTACCATACCGACGGGGTCTGCCTCTCTTGAGACGCTTAGGGCGTTTCGGTATATCAAAAAACGCTGCGTTTGACTTCGCACGACAAAGTAAATGATGTCCTTGTGAGAGTATCTCCGTGAACACTTTGCGTCTATTGAAACCTCTATCAAAAATGATAAGACCCGGTGGCACAAGATTACATAAATGCTTCAGCACGGCGAGGCTATTTGCGTCCTCGCTTTTCGGTTCCATCATCCGTGTGGCTAATGGAAATAGGCGCGTGCCTTCGGGCGTTTCTGCCAGCCAGCCAATCGCACCAAACTCGTGTCCGTGATGAAACTTGGACTGGTTCTTGTTACGTGGCTGATACGCAGGGTTCCTGCGGAAATGCAAACCCGCTTGTTTTGAACCGCTACTTAGGGCATGCGTCTCATCATAGACATAGATGCCCGTGGGGTAAGCGGATAGCACTTGATGGCTTAGCGTAGTGGCGACTTGATCCACACACCAGATGCCACGCGAGAGAAACTTTGGCAGAGACCAATACCGACCTGCTTGGGCTGTCGCAAGATAGATTTGTGTCATTGTGCCTCGGTAGGGCGTATTTATCAGACCTTTTACGAAAGTCTGAAAGTGGTGAAAGTTATTATACTTGAACACAGGTCAAAAATCTGATAACATGTTGTCCAAGTAGGAAAGTGGGGTCATTTGAAATATCCTTTCAAATTTGTGTTTCCTAAAAGGATACCCGCTTTCCTGCTTTATGTCCATAAAAAAAACAAAAAATGTCCAAACTATAGTAAGAATATAGATTCGGTTAAATAGATATATTTTATAATTCAGCGCGCTTACAATCTTGTGTAATTTCCTATAAATTTCCTTAACGCGTCTTCGTAGCAGCATACATTACTTTCATAGGTATATATGGTTTCCCCATCCAGATCGCAGCGCATAGAAGGGCTAAGGAAACATGGAGAACCCTTGGTATACCCTCCTGCCAGTTCGCTATACCGTTTTCTAACCGGACTTTGGGTTTCCGCCATGCCCAGCAACTATGATATAGGACCGCAGTCAACCGTTTAACCTATGGGCCCGTGTCGCTACCGATATTCACGGGTTTCCGAAGTCTTAGGCTTGGGTAGTTGACTGATGTCTGGCGATATCTCGATACGGAAAATCTGCCATGAGTACGTAGGAATTGCCTTCACGTTTTATTGACATACTGACAGAATTCATTGTAAATTCAAAGTATTTCGCTAACACTTCAGTTAATTCAAACTGTAACTTTCTCATTGAATCTTCATTAACCTCAAACCTATCTTGGGTGAGAATAAGTTTGAGTCGCTGTGTTGCAATACTACTTGACTTTGACTTTCGTGTAAATAAACCTTTAAAATCCATGGTATCCTCTCATTTAAATTCTTGAGAACCGGTTCAATAATTTAGAGAAAAAGTTCTCTTCTCTCATATCGGGAATTGGCACACGTTGTCCAGTTATACGTCGTGCAATTCGCATGTATGCTTCAGCTCCAGGAGAACTTTCGTTATGAACAAGTGGCACTCCCCGATTTGTTGATGCAATAACACCTGTATCCTCAGGCACAACTCCGAGAAGATCGATGTTCAGAATATCAACAACTTCAGTCTTACTAATCATATTATCCTTTTTGACAAGTGTTGGCGATAGTCTATTCAGGATTAGACTAATAGGGTCTATATTCTGGTTTTGTAGTAATCCAATAATACGATCTGCATCCCGAATTGCTGGCACATCAGGTGTAGTGACTATGATAGCTTCCTCTGCCCCAATAACAGCATTATGAAACCCTTGTTCGATACCTGCTGGCGAATCTACAAGGACAAAATCATACACCTCTTTTAGTCTTTCACAGATGTCTTGCATCTGTTCAGGTTTAATATCGTCTTTTCTGTGGCGTTGTGATGCTGCAAGCAACATCAAATCTTTAACGCGTCTATCTTTTACCAGCGCTTTTTCAAGATCACATCTCTTTTCAATAACATCCATAGATGTATAGACAACACGACTCTCTAACCCCATTACAACATCAAGATTTCGCAACCCGACATCAGCATCGATAATTACCACCGTTTTGCCAAGCATCGCTAATGCAGTACCCAGGTTTGCTGTTGATGTTGTTTTGCCGACTCCTCCTTTGCCAGAAGTAATCACGATTACTTTACCCATAGTCAACCCTCCTTCATTTAGAATTTTACGAATTCTTCTACGATGATAATATCTTCTGCCCCCACTCGCGCAATTTCTGGATAACCTCTCGGTTTTTGACCTAATGGCGGGCGATTCACATACGAACCAATTTGTAGTTGTAACGGAACCAACTCCATAGCAATAATCACAGATGATAACTGACCATGTGCACCTGCATGCGCATTGCCACGCAAAGCACCAAGAACTATGATATCACCAGAAGCAACAACCTCCCCACCAGGATTTACATCGCCATATATCATTATACTACCAGTCAAACAAGATGTTGTCTGACCAGAACGAATTGTCTGTCGTACAATTTCTGCATGTCCAAAACCTTGCTGAGTGCCTGCAGGTAAACCGTGTGGAATACTATGTACCGCAGGAGCTGCTATAATTGGAGACTCATCATTATTATCAAATACGTTAACACCACTAACTACAAGCTCATATTTCTCTGTTAGATACCTTTCTAATTCTTTCAGATCAGCAGGAGTTAAGGGGGATGTTGACATATCAATGTGGATAGTACTACCCGTTAAGGGCTGATTCATCCCATCGATTAATCCATGTATGGCCGTCTCTACCTCTTTAAGAGAGACTTTCGGTTTAATAATTAGATGCAAGCCATCTTTATAACCCCTGAGTTTTACAATTGCATTTTCCATTTGTCTCTCTCATGAACAGTATTGTCTAAGTTAATGATATATTGATTGGAACGTGATGTTGCGTGATAGTTCAAGTGTTTATAGGGTTTCATCTTCAATCTTAGCTAACACATACGGGCCTTCAGGAATTGCAGCAATACGAGCATTGTTACCGTACCGCTTTAAAATGTCTTCAATTCCATCTTGTGGATTTTTTAATGGATAAACAAATAGTTTTGCCTGTTGTTGATACGGAATACCGTCCGTATAAAGATATATGTCAGCTTTACGAGCAACCTTAGCCAATTCCTCCAATTGCCATTGGTCAATAACGAAATTTGCTGGATTATATAGGCCTTCAACAAAAGCAGTTAAATCATCTGTTTTGAAGAGTAAGTCAGTAAACGGTTTACTACCGATCCCCTCACTACACTCAGCAACAAGTAGAATACTTCCTCCCCGCTCGACAATTTCAACTGCTGTAAGTAAGCCCTTAATTGCCTGATAGAAGGTAGTATCCAAAGGATATCCGGCACTTGAAACAACAACTGCATCTACGGGTGAGGGGACTGAAACTTTCGCTTGACTTTCTACGAATTGCGCACCTTTTAAATGTGATTTTACCAGCTCTCCTGCAAAAACACCTGTTATCCGACGTTGTTTGTCAATTGCAACATTAAGACTAAAATCAACGCCAGCCATTAATGCAATTTCAGTTGCTTCCAGATGAAATGGATTTCCTTCCAAAATACCAACCGCAGATTTCGGATGCTCCATCAACTCAGGACCATGCATCACTTTCATTGTCTCAACTGATGCAAGTCCAGGACAGATCGCTTTTCTACCGCCAGAGTAACCAGCCATCAAGTGCGGTTCAATTAATCCCGTAACAATCTTCAAATCTGATACAAGATAAGAACTATCAATATAGACCGGAGTACCGTTCTTTGTTGTACCAAGAAATGTATGTGTTTCCGGTTTTTGTGAATAATGGTTGACGATACGGTAGGAGTTCATAATTGAACTTCCAACCATCTCCTCGAGCTCTTTGCCTTCATTAGGACGGTGAATACCAGTTGCTATAAGGATCGTAATTTTGTCCTGAGGAATACCTGCCTGTTCAAGTGTTTCCAGAATAGGCGGCAATATTATCTTATTTGGAACAGGACGGGTAATATCTGAAATTACAATACAAGCAGAGTCTCGACCTTCAGCCAACTTTGCTAAAGGCGGGGAAGATATTGGTTCAAAAATAGCATCTCGAATCGCACCATTAGCATCAGCTAACGGAATAGAAGGTGCAGTTTCTAAGACGCTGACTAAATTGTTAGCAGGTATCTCCACAGATACTGTGCCCTGACCATATCTCATCTCTACTTGCATCTATTTCAATCCTAAAACTAATATATCAATATGTATGACTAACATGTTGTAAAACAGAGTGTAGCACACTACAAAGTTAATGTCAAATTTTCTTACTTAATAATCCTAATTATCAGAATGTTTAATTGTTGAAACAGGAAAATAAGCTATAACAGGACTTACGCATTCCCCCCGCTTTCGGGGGGATAAAGGCGCACTTACCCCCATTTTTTTTTGAATGCGTGTGTAGTTGTGTTCATAGGTTTCCAATGTTGTCATGTCAGTTCTTCTGCGGTGAGAAAGTTTATATCTCTCAAACAAGTCCTCTCGGTGAACAAGAGCAACGCCTCCTGCGTCCACACCTCGCGGATCATACGGTTGATGACACTGATCACGGAGTAAACTTTCCGCGTAGGGTGTAAAGTTTTTGCCCATCTGTCCGCAGCTTTTTCATAACACAGGAACGCCAAACCATAAGCCACGACTGCCAACAAAAACAGAACTTCCATCCGGGGCTGTTCGTTCTTTCTCAAAACGAGTGCTTTGAAACCGAAGTTCGTTTTCAAGTCTCTGAACCCGTGTTCAATCTGTGTCCGCCGCTTGTAGCAAGTTCGCAGGGGGTTCCCCTGAAGCCGATTGGAGATAAGATATAACGGGTCTTTCTTGGTGTGCTGTCCCCCAACATAGAGTGCCACAGGCACCTGCTCCGTGTAGTGATAAAGCACTTGTGGGTAAAAACCATTTGCCACTTCTTCAAGGCACTGCTTGTTGCCTGCTATACGCACACCAACATTGCGTGGCACACGCATCAAGTAGCAGATGCCTTGCCCCTCAAAAAACTTGAGGATCGCTCTCGCTCGGGCGAACCCTCTGTCAAAAACCAACACAGGCTCCCGACTATCCCCTAACACTTTAACAACGCGACTATGGACATCACAACAGAACTGCTGAACTAAATCGTTATGTCCTTGATAGGTGCCATCTTTGAGCATCTCATTTTTATACAGAACCCAATAGAGCGGGATCGCACGATTGCGAAACGGAAGGGCTGCAACAATCGCCTTCCATCCGCCCGGTAAATCTGTCTCGTCTATCAGCACAAGCAGATGCTGCATCCCCACAGAACGACACACACTGACAACTATATGTGACAACCAAGCACCCTTCACCGCTGCAACCGGAAAATAGGTGTCAATAAACCGCAACACACGCTTTTGCTTAGACTTGTCGTGTTTCACACGGATAGGTAGATGTGAGGCAATCGATTGAATACGAAAACTTGGGGCTACACACACAGCCTGTAGCATCAAATAAAAGTTGCGGAGCGTCGGTTTTTTGATACAAACCCCGTTGAAAACTTTACGAAAACCTGTTATAATCTTTCTGGGATGTACCCAACTAAGGGTATATTTCATAAGAATACCTCCCTGCCGGTTTTTCACCGACATTATTTTATATGGAGGTATTCTACCATAACCCATCAGACTTTCCAACTTATTTCTATACACACACACGCCTACACATACCGCATACAAAAATGGGGGTAAGTGAGGGATAAAGGGGGGTAAGTCCTCGAAAATAGCAAAAAATATGGGATAAAATACATAAAAAACAAAATTTTAAACAAGAACACACAAAATTGCGTAAGTCCTGGCTATAATTGACTTGAATATAATTCTACCGCATGCTAAAATTGATTAAAAGCTATCTTTCATATACGGAGAATATACGTTATGCATCGCATAGAAGTTACTACAAAACCAAATGGAGCAGGTCGCAATTGGTTAGAAGTAGGTTCATTTGAAATAGACTCACTCGGACGAAAACAGTGGATCAAAAAAAATGTACCCTACCAAGACTCCAAGCTTACCGTAGACCGTCAATATTCAGACCGTGGTGAAACGATTGATTGGATCGTGCTTATTCCTGAAAACTATTCAGATACACTTGTCAAGATCACGTACGATAGATTAAATCCAAAAGATCTTGAAGTTTTATGGGAACCGGGTAATTCGTCGCATACCATTGAAAATATGGAAAATAAAAAGAAACGTGCTTATGAACTAGCAGCCGATAATGAAGAACTTTTATCTCTGCTTAAGGAACTTCTGTCAGATTAACACAGGTTTTGCTGTCTGACTATCCTTTTTTCACCATCCATACATGTCTGGTCCCCACGGTTTTGTGATCAATTCTTGCTTCGCTAACACCATAGTTTTACTGGGGACATCATCATATAGAATCACCCCAGGACCAACTACACTATAAGAGCCAATCCGTCTCCC
The DNA here is from genome assembly GCA_965200395.1 of Candidatus Poribacteria bacterium. Lineage (GTDB taxonomy): Bacteria > Poribacteria > WGA-4E > WGA-4E > WGA-3G > MSPOR6. The sequence goes on from CBDAUH010000002.1 coordinate 410,337, forward strand.
AGGCATAATCATTGCATTAACACCGGTTCTGCAATAATCACCGATGTAAGTAGCATTTGCTCCGTAAGATGGCACTTCATAACGACCTTCAATCTGTATTGCTGTGTCACGGTCATCAAATCGCAACGTTCCACACACTGTAGCAGCACCTATATCCGTTGCATTTCCAAAAACACCGTACATTTCACAATAGTGGTATAGATAGACTTTGTCAAACATCACCCCCGACATTTCCGCACCATGGCCAACGATACACCGATTCCCAATACTACTGCTACCAATATCACAATAATCGCTAATACGACAGTGATTACCTATATGTGAATTACCGTGTAAAATTGCCCCATTCGTGATATTGTTATTGGATCCTGCAATGAGTGTTCCATTAACAACGACTCGCGGACCAATAACTGTGTTTTTGCCTAAAACGACTTTCCCGTTGATTTCGGCGGCATTATCTATTTTGGCCCCGTCAGCAATATGATTCGCTTCAACTTGATTGGAAAGGTAATCAACTAACCTACGATTTGCTTCCAATATATGCCAAGGTTTGTCAACGTCAACATAAAAATCCGTTGTCTCAACAGCTAATACATCTATACCCTCATCAATCATAAGTTGTATAGATTGTGCAATCTCGGATTCTGGTGGGGGCATGCCACCGACAGGAACTTGTGTGACGATACCAGGGTTTCTTAACAGATACGATTTTGCATTAGATTTAAATGCATAGATCCCACATAGGCGATGTGAACCGCCCCGCGGATGCCCCTCAATACCAGTTAAACGCCCATCAGAAAACCTAGCACAAAGACAATTACTTGCATCCTCATCGTTTAGCGGATGAATTAATGCAGCAATTTCTGCATTCTGCTGATTAAAACCTTGTACAAGACAACGCAAATTATCTGAAGTGGTTACAATATCTCCGTAAATTACTAAAAAATTTTCATCACGTAGGATATTGAGTGCAGACAAAACTGCATCTGCAGTACCATTTAGTGGATTTTGTGTGATAAATTCGACGTTCGAAATATCGGCAACTGCACCACGCACCTGTTGAGCATAATGTCCGACTACTACGATAATTCTGCTGACACCAACTTCAAGAAGATTTTCAACAATTCGTCGTATAATCGGTTTATTTGCTATAGGTATCGTACATTTCTGTCTAAATTCACCATAGGGCCAAACTTTTCGCCCTAATCCTGCTGCTAAAACTATAGCATTATCCATAATATATTATACCGCTTTTGTGCTACAAAATATCCTTCATATTAATTTTGTTCATGTCTACATGCTGATTGAAAAAGTCCACCATAAATCCCCTGTCCGGTTTTGCACAGGCCAATTGTTTTTCATAAGGAACTACCCCAATAACAGGAACTTTCGTTAATTTCTCAATTTCTTGTGGATTAGTTTGTTCAGCAAGTCCTACTTCTTCAGGTTGAAGTTGATTCAAGATAATACCTACTATCTTTAGTTTAAACTCTTGTGCAAAGGAAACGGTCAGCATGGTGTGATTTATCGTTCCTAAACCTATGTGAGCTACGATCAGTATAGGCAATTGTAAACGTTGTATTAGATGTGCAACAAGAAAATCGTCCTTTATAGGGACAGCAATTCCACCAACACCTTCTAAAATTAAGTATTCATATTTTTCCGATAAGGTGATTAGTGCTTTGTCAATCTCATTGATTACGATTTCTTTCCCTTCTATTCTTGCTGATACTGATGGGGCTAACGGATGTTTTAGGTAAATCGGATTGATCAACGTAAGCGGATCATCTACCTGTGCAGTATGTTTCAGAAATTGCGCATCTAAATTGTCGCCTGAGCAAATGGGTTTCATCACACCAACATTTATCCCAGCATGACGCAATGTAGCTGCCAAACACCCTGCAATCACCGTTTTACCAATTTCTGTTCCAGTTCCAGTAATGAATATACCTTTGGTCTTCACAAGAATCAACTTCGCAATAGATATTTCAGAATTAGTTATTACATCCCATTGATATTGAATTTTGATCAGTCACAACATTCCTGAATATAATCATATTCTAACACAAGCTCGGTATAAGTAATCTTTGTAGAGCAAACTGTCAGTTCGCGATCCACGGATACACAAACGAACAGTCCGATGCTCATTTTGCGGTGATGTTATAAGGATTCTTGACATTATAACTTTCATATCAAGGACACCGAACTCACGTTATTCTACTACATAAGACTAAAGTATAGCAACTATAAAAGACATAGCCATCAGAACCATTCAATATTGTGAAGCGTAGCAGACCCCATTATCTGGAGCGAAAACGCAGCAAACACAACGTGTTTACGGTGACACTATGCAACCATCTAAAAATTTTCCAGGCTGCGTACACAACGCACAAACTAGAAAGTTTATGCCACAATACGTAAGTCCTGCTTTGAAAAATCTAACGGTTTACCTTACAAGCGGATCTTAATGACGTGCTTTCAAATGTCCCCAAATTGTGGTGAGTTTGTTAGCAGGTTCAACCGCCAGTGCTTGTGCAGTGAGGAGTTTGGCATCCCCAATTGTTGAATGATCACAGTCTATTCCATCACCACCATCGCCCATCACAATCGTAAGTTCTTTGGCATTTGACGGAATGTCAAATTCAACCTTGAGCGCTGCTACATTTTTACCGCCATCCGAGCCTCTTAGCGTTCCGGATTTGAACATCTGTTTTCCATCAACAGTAAATCTGAAATCGCTACTACCACCATGGCCACAATCGGCCGGATCTTTTTCATCGGACATGCCGACATACGCCTCAAATTTGAGGTACTTACCACCCGTTAAATCATAAATTAAAGTGCTAACAGCATGTGCACCAATACCCCGTTCAAAGTAAGTGCCGCCAATGACAATACGGTTTCGTGTTCCACCACCTTCGCCGATAGTGACGTTATCAAAGTTTAGGGGTCCTCCCCAGCCTGTCCATTGGCCTGCAGCGTTCTTTGGAATAAGACCGCATCCATTTGGCTGCGGTTGACTACCACCAATCACAGCGAGGTAGATAACACCCTCACGATCATCTTCTTCAACAACTTCATCGTAATCATTTACAGTGTTGAGATCTTCTTCAGCTACCTCTGCAATGGGTTTTGCACCATCGCCATCAAGGTTCGTGCAGTCTGCGTTAGCAGTATACACATTCACAGTATCAGGGTCTTTTATTTCTGGCAGCACAATTGTAATATCTGTCATGTGATAGTTACCTCGTGTGTCCATTACCTGGAAAAATACCTTGTTACTCCATTTATTGCGATGGACCTCAAATGTAGCAGTATCCTTTCTCTCACCGTTCAAGTAATCCCAATCCAACACTATAATATCAGATGAACGAAATATCTGTGCTTGGTGTAATCCGATGTTGCTTGTGACTTCTAACTCAAACCGTACCATATCATCATCTTGGTTGGTTAATAATGGGTTTTTGTTAATCGGTGTCGGAAATGTAAAGTTGTTTTGGTCATCATTGAAATGGTAGTGTTCAGATAACCAGCGCGCCTCATAATGATCTAATTGACCCGCAACACCGTTTTCTTTATGATATAACCCAAAGCAGTGTCCAATTTCATGAAATATAAGGTTTTCATTAAAATGTGGACTTCCGCCTGCCATATAAGTTGTACCACCATACCTGTTGCTATGCCGCGGCCACCCTACTCCCCACCATCTTCCATCAATAAGTTGAATCCCACTAATAACGCGCACTTACCCCCATTTTTTTTTTGAATGCGTGTGTAGTTGTGTTCATAGGTCTCCAATGTTGTCATGTCAGTTCTTCTGCGGTGAGAAAGTTTATATCTCTCAAACAAGTCCTCTCGGTGAACAAGAGCAACGCCTCCTGCGTCCACACCTCGCGGATCATACGGTTGATGACACTGATCACGGAGTAAACTTTCCGCGTAGGGTGTAAAGTTTTTGCCCATCTGTCCGCAGCTTTTTCATAACACAGGAACGCCAAACCATAAGCCACGACTGCCAACAAAAACAGAACTTCCATCCGGGGCTGTTCGTTCTTTCTCAAAACGAGTGCTTTGAAACCGAAGTTCGTTTTCAAGTCTCTGAACCCGTGTTCAATCTGTGTCCGCCGCTTGTAGCAAGTTCGCAGGGGGTTCCCCTGAAGCCGATTGGAGATAAGATATAACGGGTCTTTCTTGGTGTGCTGTCCCCCAACATAGAGTGCCACAGGCACCTGCTCCGTGTAGTGATAAAGCACTTGTGGGTAAAAACCATTTGCCACTTCTTCAAGGCACTGCTTGTTGCCTGCTATACGCACACCAACATTGCGTGGCACACGCATCAAGTAGCAGATGCCTTGCCCCTCAAAAAACTTGAGGATCGCTCTCGCTCGGGCGAACCCTCTGTCAAAACCAACACAGGCTCCCGACTATCCCCTAACACTTTAACAACGCGACTATGGACATCACAACAGAACTGCTGAACTAAATCGTTATGTCCTTGATAGGTGCCATCTTTGAGCATCTCATTTTTATACAGAACCCAATAGAGCGGGATCGCACGATTGCGAAACGGAAGGGCTGCAACAATCGCCTTCCATCCGCCCGGTAAATCTGTCTCGTCTATCAGCACAAGCAGATGCTGCATCCCCACAGAACGACACACACTGACAACTATATGTGACAACCAAGCACCCTTCACCGCTGCAACCGGAAAATAGGTGTCAATAAACCGCAACACACGCTTTTGCTTAGACTTGTCGTGTTTCACACGGATAGGTAGATGTGAGGCAATCGATTGAATACGAAAACTCGGGGCTACACACACAGCCTGTAGCATCAAATAAAAGTTGCGGAGCGTCGGTTTTTTGATACAAACCCCGTTGAAAACTTTACGAAAACCTGTTATAATCTTTCTGGGATGTACCCAGCTAAGGGTATATTTCATAAGAATACCTCCCTGCCGGTTTTTCACCGACATTATTTTATATGGAGGTATTCTACCATAACCCATCAGACTTTCCAACTTATTTCTATACACACACACGCCTACACATACCGCATACAAAAATGGGGGTAAGTGAGCCAATAACGATGACTCTAATTGCATCCTGTTTATTCCACGGGGCCGTGTTTGGATTAAACCGGTCTGGCAATTCTGAAAGGACATTGTTCCATGTATTATTGACATAATGGTTGCCATTGTTTTTCGCGAGGACATGATGGACAATGACTAAGCCGTTGTTATCCTTTTCAAGGTTAAATGTCTTTTTTCCAAACCCATGTCTATCTAATTCATTCGCATATAATCCTTGTGTTTCAACCATCAACTTTCGGATATTGCCTCGAACATCGTTTATATTCGGAGCATCTGTCGGTTGGAAGTATATTGTTTGAACAATGAAATTGGCAGACGATATTCCAACAAATATCAACGAGAATAGGAATACAGAACTAAATATATACCTTTTTGGATTGAACATAAATTCTCCTAATATGGTGTGCCTATATTTTATATGAGAGGTGCGCATAATTGACATTAGGCAGGATAACAGTTATACTCTTGTTATAATAAACCTCAAAGATGGGTATTAACCATGTTAAGACGTTAAGACTTACGCAATTTCGGTTGAAGTCGGGGCTACAAACCCCTCTAAAAAAAGTTGTGCCCATGTAGCGTAACCTTTCCAGGTTGCGTACACGACACACAATGCGTAAATCCTGCCATGTGTTATCCTGACCAAAGGTATTATATCACATTTTCTTCCAACTGTATAGAGATTTTCAGAAGTCTACGAATACCGTCAAACCCGGTCTAAAGGATGCACGATCCTGCATCCTGAGAGTTCACTGATCATCCTTTTTGCAATTATGACCCTCATTAACAACTATTCTCATTTAATTCTTGCATTTTGAATACAGTCGTGGTAATTTATATCGAAAAACAATTGAGGAACATATATGGCAAAACAGAAATTAAAATTTGGTTTTATAGGATGTGGTGGCAACTCACGCGGACACGGACGGAGTGTCTCAGGTGTGGAGAATGTAGAAATCGTTGGACTTGCAGATCCGAGCGAAGATGCACTCAAAGCCTTCAAGGAAACCGTCGGGCTAGACGAATCGGTACCTACATACTCTGACCACGTTGAAATGTTAACTGCTGCGAAGCCAGATGCAGTTGTTATCAGTTCACCACACGGATTACACTTTGATCATATCATGGCTGCGCTCGATGCGGGATGCCACGTACATACAGAAAAACCTATGGTCTGCACAGTTGACCACGCTAAACAAGTGATGGCGAAAGTTGAAGAGACCAATTTGCACCTAATGATCGGCTATCAACGACATTTGAGCCCTACCTATCAATATTGCCGTAACATTGTTCAGAGTGGTGAGCTTGGGCATGTTAACTTTGTCGCTGCACATCAATCACAAAATTGGTATCGAAACCAACAAGGGAAGTGGCGACAGGACCCTTTTCTCGGTGGTGGCGGACAACTGAACGACTCTGGTATAGGGTTATTTAGTTTTATGTATTTTAGTTGTTTTTTATCACAATCGTTAATATTTTAGGATGTGCAGATATACCGTGATTTTTCACGCTATATCTGCTATACTTCACCTTAAAAACTTACGATCTTTTGAGGTGAAGAATGACAAGAAAAAAGTCCTGCCACTTAATGGATATGTTAGCAGAACTTACAGACCCACGCAAGGAAAAAGGGAAACGACACCCGTTGAAAGCAATCCTCGCACTTTTAGTCGTTGGATTGATGTGCGGGCATAAAGGGTATACATCCATCGCTACCTGGGCACGCTCACAGCCCGCACTCACAAAAGCACTCGGGTTCACACATCACAAAACGCCTTGTGCCGCAACTATCCATAATCTGTTGAAAAAGTTGGACGTTGAAGCATTAGAAAACATCCTGTCAAAATGGGTAAACGCCGCATTAGCAGAGTGCCCTGATTTGCGGGGGTGTTCCGACGCAGTCGCTATAGATGGCAAAACCCTGCGTGCGTCTAAAAAAAGTGGTGCGATGATCAGCCATTTACTCTCCGTCGTCTCTCATGAGTTAGGGATCACCCTCACGCAGCGAGGTGTCAGCGACAAAACCAATGAAATACCGGTATCAACGGAAATCCTCAAAGCGTTTGATGTAGCAGGCAAAGTTATCACAACGGATGCCCTTTTGACACAACGCTCTTTCTGCCACGGAATCATAAACAGCGGGGGCGACTATATGCTGCCTGTTAAAGGCAATCAACCGGACCTGTTAGAAGCGATTGAAAAACTTTTTCAAGGCGTGCCTGACGCGGTTTCTGAAGACACAACACACCCTACTTTAGGGAAACCGATATACATGCATGAGACGATTGAAAAGTCGCATGGCAGACTTGAGACGCGATGTATCAAGGCAAGCACAAGTCTCAACGCATATCTGGATTGGCCGGGCGTAGCACAAGTGATCCAATATTGCTATACTTCCAAAAATATGAAGACAGGAGAAGAGACAACCCGCACTACCTATGGGATTACGAGCCTGAAACCGAGTGAGGCATCCGCAGAACGCTTACTTGCTTTACGGAGAGGCCATTGGGCAATAGAGAACAAGTCGCATTGGATGCGCGATGTGCTACTCGGCGAGGACGCATCACCTGTCAGATGCGGGGCTATTCCACAAGTCATGGCCGCTTTACGAAATACCGCATTATCCGTATTCCGTTTTCAAGGCATAACACGGATCGCTGATAAAATAAAGGAATATGCATCAAAACCTTTACTCACAGTTAACTTGATAAAATGAATATCTATAAAACTAAATAACCCTAACTCTGGTAGCCATCTTATTGACATTCTTCTCTGGGTGTTGGAAGCAAGCCCAGATACTGTGTTCGCAATGATAGATAACTTGGATATTGAGGTAGATGTCCTTACCGCAATGTCAATCAAGTTTGATACTGGCGCGTTATGTAATATTAGCATTGTCGGACATGCCTACGGCGGTGTTCAAGAAGACTTTTCTATCTGGTTAGAGGAGGGCGGCCTCTTTCTACGCGCTGGTCAACTCTATCGTCAAGGACAAGGCGGTAAACCGGTTCCTGTTGACGAATCTGATTTACCAAAAGGTGGAAACAAAGATGTCGCTTTCATTGAGCTCATCCGTGGAGAACGCATAGAGAATCCAATCGGGGTTGAAAATGGTTTGCGTGTCATTCAATTGACCGAAGCTGCTTGGCAATCTGCCGATCTTGGAAGACCTGTTAAAGTAGATCTCGGATGAGGTGCTCCTAAAAGTCTTGACACCTGAATGGCACTAACACGGAGAAACTAATTGCTTGATGTCCAAAACCTGAGCAGAACCATTAACAAAAAACCTTTTTTCACGGAACTAACATTCCAGGTAGCATCGGGCGAATTGCTTTTTATACTCGGTGACAACGGTTCAGGAAAGACACTATTACTAAACATTTTAGCAACTCTTATTGAACCAACATCAGGCACTGTCTCTATTTCTGGGATAAATGCATTCTCAAACCTGAGTCAGGTACGTCCACACATCGGGTATATACCAGGGGCGTTTGATGGATACCCAGATTTATCCGTTGTTAACTACCTCAATTTTTTCGCTGCTGCTTACAAATTAGAAAAACCGCGCGCCGCTGCAATTGATGCCGTGCTTGAATTGATGGACATGCAGCATCTACGTAGTATCAGAATTGGTGCTTTGTCAGTGGGAGAGCGGCAACGGCTGCTGTTTGCAAAAACTTTTCTCCATGAACCGATGTTATGGTTACTCGATGAACCGCTAACACCTTTAGACCCGCGCGGACAAATTCAAATGGTAGAATTGCTCAGGGAACTTCAAGCAATGGGCAAAACACTCATAGTCGCAACCAATCGCTTGGAGGATGTGCAAAAACTTTGTAGTCCAAGTTCCGAAGTTTTACCAAAGACAGACCTTCTTGGTGTTCTCAAAGATGGAAAATTTGCAGTATTGAATACATTCCGCCAGCTGCAACAAGAACGAATAGCACAAAAAGACGTTGGAAATCTTAACCCGAATTGGCTCACTGAATTATACCTGGAGGTAACAAAATCGTAATGGCAGATATCGGACAATTCTTTCACGAAAACGGATACTATTTCGCAAAAGGTGTCTACTCACCCGACGAATTAAAATCGATGGAAAACGACTTCGATCGCGTGGTTGACCAGTTGATCAAAAGCGATGAGAACATCAATGCGCGTTGGGGCGGTAGGTTGATGGATGCACTCGATGGTGGTGAATCTATTATTATTCATACGCATAATATACAGAGTTTTTCCGCTGTGTGGATGCAAGCATTTCTACAAGACAACTTTCTTGATATTACTGAAGCCATCCTCGGGCCGGATATTATGCTGCATCATTCAAAACTTTTTTGCAAACCGCCCGAGGAAGGTTCCCCATTCCCGATGCATCAGGATTGGCAGTATTTCCCATCTATCAAAGATACGATGATCGCCGCTATCATATATGTATCAGATGCTACGGATGAAATGGGATGTGTTCGCGTATACCCCGGTTCTCACAAAGAACTTGCACGGACTGACGGCATGATGGGACGTGGACAAAACGAGGAAATTACAGAACGATACCCGATCGAAAATGCTACGGTATTAGAGGCGGAAGCAGGCGATGTACTGTTCTTTAGCTACTTCACCCTGCACGGTTCAATGCCGAATAGGTCAAAAAAGATGAGAAAGAGCGTCCTCGTTCAAATGCACGCTGGAAACGACCAAATTCAAGCCGAAAACAGACATACTAACGTACAACTGGTCCTCCGCGGTTGGAATCATTTCGCCACCCGATCCTCTGTCGCTAGCATAAAATAATTCATGAGGTGAGTAATGAAACCATGAACAAAACAGCAATCAAATCTGCGTTAGCAGCAATACCCACCGGCGATTTTTTAGATGGAACAAAAGAATTGTTATCCACTTTAGGTTACCAAAGCAACAGAACAGCAGAACTCTTTGGAACAGTGGACGAATTCATTGAGGAATATGATACACCGACACCAAACACAAAAACCGAACAGGAATTCCGTAAGAACGTTGAATCTATCCAATTCATTTTTCAGTTCACAAGCGACGAAATTGAAGAGGATCCACAGCAGATAACGTTGCTTGAGTCCAATTCGTTCGATAAAGGCAATTATAGCAGCTTCCTGTTCTGTGCTGTTACGCTGAAAGATAACACCTATTCACGCACAAAATATGCCGAATTCACACGAGAAATCAATAAACGGTTGTTCACACCGACTGTGATCTTATTTCGAGCTGCAAACCATCTCACCGTTGCCTTCGCCGATCGCCGTCCACAGCTAATCGACGAAACACTTGATGTGCTAGAACAAGTTACCCTCATCAAAGATATTCGCCTCAATAATCCACATCGTGCACATCTGGACATCCTCTCAGAACTCTCACTTGCAACATGCACCGAGTGGATAGAGGAGAAACAAGAACAGAAAAACTTCGATGGACTACTATCAGCATGGCTCGCTAAACTCGACACCGAAGAACTCAATAAACAGTTCTACAAAAAACTATTCACCTGGTATGAATGGGCAGTTAAAGAGGCAACTTTCCCAACAGACGAGAACCGCGTCATAAAACCGGAGGAGCATGTTATCCGCCTCATCACACGGCTGCTTTTTATCTGGTTTATCAAAGAAAAAGGATTGGTAGCAGATGAACTCTTTAGCAAAGCACAAATCCAAGACTTACTGACAGAGGATGATTTTGATACTGGCGATTCTTACTATCGTGCCGTGCTACAAAACCTCTTTTTCGCCACACTCAACACCGAAATAGACAAGCGAACATTTAGCAGAGGAGGCAATGCTAATCACCGCAATTTCTCACGGTATCGCTACAAAGAGCAGATGCTCGATCCTGATAAACTCTTATCCCTCTTTGCGCAAACCCCGTTCATCAACGGTGGCTTGTTCGATTGTCTTGATAGTTTCAAAGCAACAAGGGACGGTGGTTATAGAATAGACTGTTTCTCTGATGAGCAGTATCATAAACTATCCATACCGAACCGCCTCTTTTTTGACGAAAACCGAGGACTCCTCCCCCTACTTGAACATTACAAATTCACCGTTGAGGAGAACACACCGATAGATCAGGAAGTCGCACTCGACCCCGAACTGCTCGGTCGCACTTACCCCCATTTTTTTTTGAATGCGTGTGTAGTTGTGTTCATAGGTTTCCAATGTTGTCATGTCAGTTCTTCTGCGGTGAGAAAGTTTATATCTCTCAAACAAGTCCTCTCGGTGAACAAGAGCAACGCCTCCTGCGTCCACACCTCGCGGATCATACGGTTGATGACACTGATCACGGAGTAAACTTTCCGCGTAGGGTGTAAAGTTTTTGCCCATCTGTCCGCAGCTTTTTCATAACACAGGAACGCCAAACCATAAGCCACGACTGCCAACAAAAACAGAACTTCCATCCGGGGCTGTTCGTTCTTTCTCAAAACGAGTGCTTTGAAACCGAAGTTCGTTTTCAAGTCTCTGAACCCGTGTTCAATCTGTGTCCGCCGCTTGTAGCAAGTTCGCAGGGGGTTCCCCTGAAGCCGATTGGAGATAAGATATAACGGGTCTTTCTTGGTGTGCTGTCCCCCAACATAGAGTGCCACAGGCACCTGCTCCGTGTAGTGATAAAGCACTTGTGGGTAAAAACCATTTGCCACTTCTTCAAGGCACTGCTTGTTGCCTGCTATACGCACACCAACATTGCGTGGCACACGTATCAAGTAGCAGATGCCTTGCCCCTCAAAAAACTTGAGGATCGCTCTCGCTCGGGCGAACCCTCTGTCAAAGACCAACACAGGCTCCCGACTATCCCCTAACACTTCAGCAACGCGACTATGGACATCACAACAGAACTGCTGAACTAAATCGTTATGTCCTTGATAGGTGCCATCTTTGAGCATCTCATTTTTATACAGAACCCAATAGAGCGGGATCGCACGATTGCGAAACGGAAGGGCTGCAACAATCGCCTTCCATCCGCCCGGTAAATCTGTCTCGTCTATCAGCACAAGCAGATGCTGCATCCCCACAGAACGACACACACTGACAACTATATGTGACAACCAAGCACCCTTCACCGCTGCAACCGGAAAATAGGTATCAATAAACCGCAACACACGCTTTTGCTTAGACTTGTCGTGTTTCACACGGATAGGTAGATGTGAGGCAATCGATTGAATACGAAAACTCGGGGCTACACACACAGCCTGTAGCATCAAATAAAAGTTGCGGAGCGTCGGTTTTTTGATACAAACCCCGTTGAAAACTTTACGAAAACCTGTTATAATCTTTCTGGGATGTACCCAACTAAGGGTATATTTCATAAGAATACCTCCCTGCCGGTTTTTCACCGACATTGGTTTATATGGAGGTATTCTACCATAACCCATCAGACTTTCCAACTTATTTCTATACACACACACGCCTACACATACCGCATACAAAAATGGGGGTAAGTGAGGAACTGCTCGGTAGGGTGTTTGAAAACCTACTCGCCGCTGTCAACCCCGAAACAGGTGAAACTGCGCGCAAGATGACAGGCTCCTACTACACACCACGCCCCATCGTAGACTATATGGTAGAAGAGACGTTAGTCGCAACGTTATCTCAAAAATGCCACCCCACTGATGCCGATACGGAACTTTGGAACAAGCGATTACATTATCTTTTTAACTATGCAAAAATATACGATGATGAAAGCGAATGGTTCGACGACAACGAAACAAACGCACTTGTCAAAACAATTTCTGAACTCAAGATATTGGATCCAGCTGTCGGCTCCGGGGCGTTTCCAATGGGAACACTCCATAAATTGACACTTGCCCTACGCCGACTTGACCCTGATAACACCCGATGGGAAACATTACAGAAGGAACTGGCAGCAAAACGTGCCGCAGCTGCATTTGACACACAGGATGACGACACACGACGTGAAGAACTGTACGAAATTGACGACACCTTCAAACGATACCGAGATTCTGATTTCGGACGAAAGTTATACCTAATACAAAACAGCATCTTCGGTGTGGATATTCAACCCATCGCATGCCAGATCGCCAAACTCCGCTTTTTTATCTCGTTGGCAATTGAGCAAGAACCCGACAAAGACGCACAGAACTTCGGCATCAAACCTCTGCCGAATTTAGAGACGCGTTTTGTCGCTGCAAATACACTGATAGGACTCAAACAACAAATGTCTTTGAGAAGTCAAGAGGCGAGTCGTTTGGAACAGGCACTCCGCAACAATCGTGAAAAGCATTTCCATGCAACCGCACGCCAACAGAAGCGCGCATGCAAAGATAGAGATGAAGAATTGCGTGCCAAATTGGCAACGGAATTGAGGGAACTCGGCGCGTTTGCAGATGATGCAGACAACATCACACAGTGGGATCCGTATGACCAGAATGAAAAGGCAGATTGGTTTGATCCAGAATGGATGTTTGGCGTTACGGATGGATTTGATGTTGTAATTGGGAATCCACCTTATGTTGATTCAGAAAACATGACAAAAGCAAATCCAGAAGAGAGAAAGTTTCTTGCTAAAATGTATGTAACTGCCAAAGGAAATTGGGACTTATATATTCCTTTTTGGGAATTATCTCTTAAGTTGATTAATCAAAAAGGAATTACGGCTCTCATTACCCCAAACAAATGGTTGTCAATTGGGTACGGAAAAGCCTTGAGACAATTTACAAAGTCTTTAGTGTACAAATTTGTTGACTACTCTAGTTTTCGAGTCTTCGAGGCAACTGGCGTCTTTCCTATAGTTGTGTTTATGAGTAAATGTCCAACTAATTCTATATACGTAGAACGTTATTATGACAATCATAATTTAATCTCAAATCAAATTCTATCTTCAGAAGTCACTAAAAAGTTTGAAAATTGGGGAGTTTTCTTATCTGAAAACTTAGATTTGGTAGTAACCATAATGGAAAAGAGTAGAAAGTTATCAGAGTATTGTGATGTAGAAGCAGCTTTTACGGTTTCGGAAGCATATAAACTATCAGAATATTTGGGCGAATTTAGTGACCCAGGACATAATATCTTTAAGTTCGTTAATACAGGAACAATTGACCCTTTTATTTCACTGTGGGGTACAAAGAAAACTACATATTTGAAACATAAATATGATAAGCCTATAGTTGACAGAGATCTTTTTAGAAGACATTTTGAAAAAAGATATATTCAGACAATCAGTCCTAAGATTATCATATCTGGTATGCGACATTTTGAAGCCTTTCTCGATATAAATGGGGAATGGATCGCTGGAAAATCAACCGTAATACTGAGAAATTTCAGAAGTATCCCTCTTAAACTGATGATTGGCATACTGAATTCACATTTGGTATCTTTTTTCCTAAAAGAATGTTATAGGAGTCTTGCAATGGATGGCGGAATTAATTTTTCCCCAGCAAATGTGTCAGAGATACCAATTCCAGATATCCAAAAAAGCAAAGATAAGTGCGACAAGATTGTGGAGATCGTGGATCGAATTATCATCACTAAATCCGATGATATTGCTAATGATATTTCTAACGATGAATATGAGATTGACAAACTGGTATACGCCTTATACGGATTAACCGACGATGAGATTGCGATTGTAGAGAGAAGTATCTGAATCCCAGAGTACACGGATGAGTCTGCTGCACGGATATCCCAATCCTATGAAAAGCACCTCAAAACAAAAAGCTCTTAAAATCCGCGTCAATCCGCGTAATCCGGGGAATGCCTAAACGGCATTCATACCGTTGATTTGGCGTAATCCGCGATTCAGAATGAAAAGATTGCAATTGTAGAGGGAAGTGCCTGAACCGCAGGTTTAGGGTTATTTAGTTTTATGTATTTTAGTTGTTTTTTATCACAATCGTTAATATTTGGAATGTGCAGATATACCGTGATTTTTCACGCTATATCTGCTATACTTCACCTTAAAAACTTACGATCTTTTGAGGTGAAGAATGACAAGAAAAAAGTCCTGCCACTTAATGGATATGTTAGCAGAACTTACAGACCCACGCAAGGAAAAAGGGAAACGACACCCGTTGAAAGCAATCCTCGCACTTTTAGTCGTTGGATTGATGTGCGGGCATAAAGGGTATACATCCATCGCTACCTGGGCACGCTCACAGCCCGCACTCACAAAAGCACTCGGGTTCACACATCACAAAACGCCTTGTGCCGCAACTATCCATAATCTGTTGAAAAAGTTGGACGTTGAGGCATTAGAAAACATCCTGTCAAAATGGGTAAACGCCGCATTAGCAGAGTGCCCTGATTTGCGGGGGTGTTCCGACGCAGTCGCTATAGATGGCAAAACCCTGCGTGCGTCTAAAAAAAGTGGTGCGATGATCAGCCATTTACTCTCCGTCGTCTCTCATGAGTTAGGGATCACCCTCACGCAGCGAGGTGTCAGCGACAAAACCAATGAAATACCGGTATCAACGGAAATCCTCAAAGCGTTTGATGTAGCAGGCAAAGTTATCACAACGGATGCCCTTTTGACACAACGCTCTTTCTGCCACGGAATCATAAACAGCGGGGGCGACTATATGCTGCCTGTTAAAGGCAATCAACCGGACCTGTTAGAAGCGATTGAAAAACTTTTTCAAGGCGTGCCTGACGCGGTTTCTGAAGACACAACACACCCTACTTTAGGGAAACCGATATACATGCATGAGACGATTGAAAAGTCGCATGGCAGACTTGAGACACGGTGTATCAAGGCAAGCACAAGTCTGAACGCATATCTGGATTGGCCGGGCATAGCACAAGTGATCCAATATCATTATACTTCCAAAAATATGAAGACAGGAGAAGAGACAACCCGCACTACCTATGGGATTACGAGCCTGAAACCGAGTGAGGCATCCGCAGAACGCTTACTTGCTTTACGGAGAGGCCATTGGGCAATAGAGAACAAGTCGCATTGGATGCGCGATGTGCTACTCGGCGAGGACGCATCACCTGTCAGATGCGGGGCTATTCCACAAGTCATGGCCGCTTTACGAAATACCGCATTATCCGTATTCCGTTTTCAAGGCATAACACGGATCGCTGATAAAATAAAGGAATATGCATCAAAACCTTTACTCACAGTTAACTTGATAAAATGAATATCTATAAAACTAAATAACCCTACCGCAGGTTTGATCGGATGAGCCTGCTGTGCGGATATCCCAATCCTATGAAAAGCACCTGAAAACAAAAAACAAAAATCCGCGAAAATCCGTGTAATCCGGGGAATGCCTAAACGGCATTCATACCGTTGATTTGGTGTAATCTGCGATTCAGAATGAAAAGATTGCGATTGTGGAGAGAAGTATCTGAATCGCAGATTCGGCATAGGCATCCATACCGTCGATTTGGCGATTCAGAAAATGTAATCCGAGGTCCTGGCAAACAAAAAATCAGTATCCTTCGTCCAGCCCGTGATGCAGAAAAATCCGCGTCAATCTGCGTAATCCGCGTCAATCCGCGATTCAGACAACTAAAATCCGCGATCCTGCAAACGCTTTGTAGCATAACCTTTCTAGGTTGTGCATCGTGAACGCAAACAAAAATAGACCCTATAAAAATAGATAAGCACACAGCAAAAAAAATCGCGTCAACCCGCGAAAATCCGTGTAATCCGCGATTCAGACAACTAAAATCCGCGATCCTGACAAAACAATAATCCAAGATTCACATAAGTAAAAATTTGATTTATATTCAGAAATATATTACAATTAAACGAATAAAAAACGTAATATATCTCACATCCAAAACCGCACCGAAAACTATACAACACGGTGGCAAAATTAATATACCAGTGGAGTAACCGAATGTGGCAGAACTACTTGATAAACTTCCACGGCTTACAAAAGATGATAGGTGGATGTATGAAAACCTTATCGCAAATCATGGTTTGCATCCACTCGCTATCGCAGAAGTCAATCGACTTTTCCTTGAATATAAGAATGTCAAAGATACACGTAAAAACCGAAAAGCACTCTCCATACGCTATGCAAAACTTTACCCAGATCATCCCGATTGTCCACCTGACATCAAAGAACAGATCGAGAGAAAATGGGGCAACCGTGTCCGCATTCTGGAAAGTGACCAAAATGCCATCAATCATAGTAACCGTCAACGCGTAGACACATTTCTGGAACTCGCCGATTTGCGGACATTGGCAGAGTCCATGTCCGCAAAAGACTACATAGAATTCATAAGATTACACATAGAAATTAACGACCAAGAAGCAAAACTCTTTGGACTATACAATGAACAAAAACCCAGTGGAGATACTGACAGCAAAAATAAAAACTTCACAGTTGAAATGGAGAGGTGGAACTGATGCCATCGCTTATATATTTATAGATTGGTAAAATCTACTTTTGAATGCCTCTGCCCAATTTAATAAATTTTCCTTGATAAAAAAATCAGAATGTGATATATTTATCTCAACACTTAAGGGAACATAAATATTTCCATTTGCATTGACTCTGGAACTATAGACATCATATCGCTATTTGGTTATCACAAGCAAAGGAGGAAAAGTATGTCAGAGAAAGACAAAGAGAAGAAACAGGGCAAAAATATTTCTCGACGGAGTTTTATAAAAGGTGTAGGCACAGGCACCGTCGCAGCAACCGTTGCACCCGCCATATTAGTCAGTGATGAGAAAGCAGCAGAAGCACAAACCGACGAAGCAGTCGCCTCAGCTAAAATCCAGTTGAATATCAATGAGAAGGTCACTGAAATTGAAGTCGAAGCACGCACAACCTTATTATCCGTTCTACGTGACGGAATTGATACGACTGGAAACAACGTCGATCTCACAGGTGCTAAACTTATCTGCGACAGAGGCGAATGCGGCGGATGCACCGTCCTCGTTGATGGAAAACCGGTATACGCTTGTATGATGCTTGCAATGGACGCACAAGGAAAACAGGTTACCACAGTAGAGGGCATCGCCAACGGTGATGACCTACATCCAGTGCAAGAAGCGTTCATTCAACACGATGCATTGATGTGTGGATTCTGCACACCCGGTTTCATCGTATCATCTGTAGCACTCTTGAACGAAAACAACAAACCCACGATCGCAGAGATAAAAGAAGGTTTATCGGGCAACACTTGTCGTTGCGGCACTTACCCGTTTATATTTGACGCTGTTGAAACCGCATCACAGAAAATATAATAAACGCGTTATCTATTCAAAAGGAGAAAGAATATGGCATCATGGGGAGAAGCTAGCCAATCAAGACTTGTTGGCAAGCGGATTGCCCGTTTGTCCGGAAAGGACAAAGTTACGGGAAAAGCAAAGTATACTTATGATATCAATCGACCGGGTATGCTGTATGCAAGAATTTTGCGGTCTGAGGTAGCACATGCAAACGTGTTAGATATAGATATGTCTCGTGCCGAAGAACTGCCCGGTGTAAAAGCTGTCCTACCAATAATCGGGGTCGGTAATAAACTACGTTATCAAGGACAGGAGATCGCCGCAGTCGCCGCAGAAACCGACGACATCGCTAAAGACGCACTCAGATTGATTTATGTTGACTTAGAAGAGCTGCCCTTCGTCGTCACAGAAGAAGATGCATTGGCTGAAGGTGCACCACAGATCCGAGATGATTGGGTAGGAAATAAGAGCAATCCCAGCAAAAATGAACAAGGTGACGTAGAAGCAGCTTTCAATGAAGCAGCTGTTACAGTAGAAGCCACATACCATACTCCTGTGCAAACCCACGTCTGTTTAGAAACACACGGGCATGTCGCTGAATGGACAGACGATCAGAACCTCACTGTCTGGGCATCTACACAAGCGGTTTTCGGAGTGAGAAATGATTTCGCACGGCGTTTTGAGCTGCCAGCAAATCAGGTCCGGGTTATCACAGAACACATGGGCGGCGGTTTCGGAAGTAAATTCGGTCCCGGTGTTGAAGGACATACCGCAGCACAATTGTCCAAAATCACAGGGCGACCAGTAAAATTAATGTTGACGAGAAAGGCTGAACACCTCGTCGCAGGAAATAGACCCTCTATGACGCAGCAAGTAAAGGCAGGCTCATCCAGCGACGGCCGTCTCATCGCTTATGACATGCGTGGATACGGCACAGGTGGAATATCCAGTGGAGCAGGTTTCACCGGTCCTTATGTCTATCATGTTGAAAACAGACAGACTGAACGTTTCAATGTAGTTACCAATGCTGGCAACCAACGCGCCATGCGTGCACCAGGGCACCCACAAGGTGCTTTCGCTATGGACTCATTGATGGATGAACTTGCTGAAAAACTGGGAATGAACCCACTTGAATTTAGACGTATTAACGATCCAAGCGAAGTTCGACAAGCACAATACACCCTCGGCGCACAAGAAATAGGATGGCACAGGCGCAATACCGTCCCAGGTTCCGGAACTGGTGTTAAAAAACGCGGTATAGGGGTCGGCAGCGGTCAATGGGGCGGCGGTGGCGGTAGAGGCACGCAAGCACGTGTCACCATCAATGCCGATGGCACCGTTGAAGCAGTCACCGGTACGCAAGACATCGGAACAGGCATTCGAACTGCAATCGCTATCATTGTCGCAGAAGAATTTGGACTCCAACCCACCGATATTGCCGTAAAGATTGGAGACAGTGCTCCGGGACTTCCATCCGGTGGTAGTGGTGGAAGTCAAACAACAGCATCCGTTGCACCTGTTATCAAAACAGCTGCCGAAGCAGCAAAACAGAAACTGTTTGCACACGTAGCACCGCTACTTCAAGCACCTGTTGACGACCTGCGGGTTGGGAACGGCATTATCTTCGTCGCATCTGATCGAACAAAGACGGTCACTTGGCATCAGGCAACGGGATTGCTCGGTATGGAAAGCATCAGTGAAGGGGGAAATTGGGATGAGCAACTCCGAGAAGGCGGTGTCGCAGGAACACAATTCGCCGAAGTAGAAGTCGATACCGAAACAGGAAATGTCAAAGTCCTAAGGATAGTCGCCGTCCAAGATTGCGGATTGGCTATCAATAGATTAACAACCGAAAGCCAAATCAATGGCGGTGTTATCATGGGATTAGGACAAACGCTACTTGAAGAACGGATTATGGACCCACAAACCGGACGAATGCTCAACGCTAACCTTGAGGATTACAAAGTACCCGGTACACTTGAGATACCCGAAATCAAATCAATCGTTTTTGATACACACCGTAAAGTCACGGGTGTCGGTGAGCCGCCGTGTATACCTACACTCGGTGCAATCGCAAATGCTGTATACAACGCAATCGGGGTCCGTATCCGAGAATTACCAATCACACCCGACAAAGTTCTCACCGCACTCGCTGAGAAAAAGGCATAAGGAGGTAAGCAATGAACAAATTTAGTTATGTCAATGCAACAAGTCTGAAACAGGTTACCTCGTTATTGAGTGACAGCGGATGGGGTGAAGTCATGGTAATAGCAGGTGGAACTGACCTGCTCAGCGAACTGAAGGAATACATTGAAACGCCAAAAACGTTGATTAATCTCAAGACGTTACCTGAAATGGAAGGTATATCATCGAATGCTTCCGGCATAAAAATTGGTGCATTAACCACTGTTGCCGACATTGCAATGCACCCGACTATCCAACAACACTACACTGTACTTGCACAAGCTGCAGCGTCTGTTGCTACACCACAGATTCGGAACGTTGGTACAATAGGTGGAAATCTCTGCCAACGCCCTCGCTGTTGGTACTACCGTGATGAAACCGTCAATTGCATTAAAAAAGGTGGAGACCTATGCTATGCAGTTGAAGGACTTAGCAAATATCATGCTATTTTCGGTGGAGATCCGGTCTATATCGTGCATCCCTCAGATATTGCACCAGCATTGATCGCACTCAACGCATCAATGAAGATTACAGGTCCAGAAGGTGAGAAAACAATGAAAGTTGAGGAGTTCTTTACCTTACCTGCAGATAATCCGTTCCGGGAAAATGTGTTACAACCGAATGAAATCGTTGTCGGGATTCAGATACCGAAACCGAAACCGAATACAAAGAGTTTCTATCTGAAGGCGCGTGAGAAAGGGGCACCCGACTTCGCTTTAGCAAGTGTAGCTGGTGTTTTTGAGATGGCAGGAGGCACATGTCAATCCACAAATATCATCCTTGGAGGTGTCGCACCTGCACCGTGGCGGTCAACGGAAGCAGAAACCGCTCTCACAGGTAAGAGGATAAACAAAGATGTCAGCACAATGGCAGGTGCAGAAGCAGTTAAAGACGCACAACCTTTGAACGATAACGCATACAAGGTAACACTCACCCAAAATCTCATCAGCCGTACCGCGATGATGGCAGTGAGTTAAGGAGGAAACAACATGTTAGAGGGAAAAACACTTCCAATTTACAATCGCACAATATGTCAAGACCTGCGGACAAAGGCACTTTATATTCCAGGTGGCAACCTGCAAAACCTTGTTGAAGAAAACCCTGGAACACATTATTGGTGCAACTGCACTATGCAGGTCGTTGGCCCAGACGATCAGTTCGTCTCACCAAACGCATGCAAACAATCACGTCCCTGTTTCAATCCTGTTGGTGCAAAACCGATAGTCTAATCACTTAAATGTAGTTATCGGTTGTCAGCTTTTTCATTCTGATAACCGATAACTTTCTTGGTTCTCTTTTTTTACGACAATACCGACAAATCTTCTAATGAAATATGCTCCTAAAATCTTTCATCCAATGGTTGCACGTCGGTTCTGTTGTCCTGATGATAGGAGGTTTCTTCTTCTTCCGCGTCGTTCTCATCCCAATTGCAAACCGTTCCCCCGATCCAAAAAACATGATTTCATCAGCTTTGAGACGATTCAGCGGAGTCGTCTGGACGACACTATTGACTGTGCTTGTTTCTGGAGTATATAATTTTATATCTTTCCTCAGAACCGCACGTATCACCGCTCAAGATACTGAGATAGATTACTCACTTTACATACTTATTTTAGGTATAAAATTCTTTGTCGTATTTCTGATCTATACACTTGCAGTTTTGCTAACGTTTCCATATCCGGTATTTGAAGAATTTCAGAAGAAACCGACACCGTGGCTGAACATTACAATTGCTTTAGGACTGATAATCATATTCTTATCAACGTTCCTACGCCGCTTATCGTTTTAGTTCGGCGTATTTGAATTGTAGCATAACCTTTCTGGGTTGTGTTCTCTTTGTAGCATAACCTTTGTAGGTTGTGTCTCTTTGTAGCATAATCTTTCCGGGTTGTGTGTCTTTGTAGCATAACCTTTCTGGGTTGTGTTCTCTTTGTAGCATAACCTTTGTAGGTTGTGTGTCTTTGTAGCATAACCTTTCCAGGTTGTGTATCCGCGGAACGCAAACGAAAAGTTTGTTAATCGCTTAGACAGAACTCACGTTAAAATACATCGAAAGGAGCAAGTCAGATGTCTGTAGTATTAACCAGAGAAGATCGGGAATTTTGGGAAAAGGAAGGCTATGTCGTCATCAAAAATGCGGCACCGCCAGAATTAATTGAGAATGCAGCAAACGCAGTTTGGGATTTCCTCGAGATGGATGCAGACTCACCAGAAAGTTGGTACACAGATCCTCCCCGTGGCATCATGGTAGAGATCTATCAGCATTCCGCATTATGGGCAACTCGCCAGTATCCACGCGTCCACCAAGCTTTCGCAGAAATCTGGGGAAACGAGAAACTATGGGTCAGTTTTGACAGAGCAAGCATGAGCCCACCTAACGTCCCTGATAAATATGAACGGACAAGTGTCGGACTTCACTGGGATATGTCCATAGACCTACCGATCCGTTTCCACGTGCAAGGTGTTCTTTACTTGACAGATACCGCAGAAAACCAAGGAGCATTCGTTTGCGTTCCCGGCTTCCACAACAAAATTGAGGAGTGGATAAAAGGGTTACCTCAAGATGCCGACCCGCGTCAACAGAATTTAGAAGCATTAGGCATGATTCCAGTACCTGCCAACGCAGGGGATCTAATTATATGGCACAGTGCATTACCACATAGCGCTGGTATCAATACGGCTGATACACCACGCGTTGCACAATACATCACGATGACACCAACTGGCGAAGTAAATCAAGAAGCGCGAGAACGCCGCATCAACGCATGGAAAAATCGAATGGCTGGTTTCGGTGGAGAACGTGCAGAAAAAGAACATGAAACAGGAGAAACAGCAGAATTAACCGACCTTGGAAAGAAATTGTTAGGCCTTGAGCTGTGGGGTTGATGGAAATATCACATTTTCCAGTTATATAAAATCAAAGGCTTTGAGATCAACCAAACAGAAAAGAATAACCCCTAAAATCAATAAAAGTCTCATCATTTGTCCCCATAGTCGTCATAGCGGCCTTGTCTTACTTCCTCAAAAATACGCTCTAAGTGTGCTTCATCTTTAGGGGGCCACGGCACATTAGCAGGAAGTCCAAATTCCTCCCGACTGATCGGTGCCGGTTTCTCAGGAAGAATGTTATTCATATTATCAACATAAACGACCTTCCAACTCCAAGGGTGTTTCCCCTTGTATACAATGTCGAATACATGTTGGTGAGTAAGTTTAGGATTGCTGGTAGAATACCCGTACCCACCTCGAGACCTTGAAATAATAACACTTTTTTCGGGAAGCGGAAGAACAGTTTTACCATCGGGACCCAGGAATTCAACTTCGTATACAGAAGGGTCTGCCTGTTTTGCTGCTTTAATTTGCTGGTACCTCCAAATTTCACCGTCAATGAAAGGATCTTCAAAGGTTTCCCAGTCATTATATGTAAATTTATAATTCATTTTGGACATTTCAGCCAACCACTTCTCTGGATCAGCTAAATACTCACGATTCTCACGAATTAAACGCCTCCGCAGGGACATATACTGATCAAAATCATCAGAATCTTCAATCATAACTCCTTTATCGATAAGCATTTGAAGCCATTCAGTGGTAGGATATTTCTTATCAATTTCCTGCAGCCATTTAGTAGAGATGTCTTTAAATGCTTCAAGAATAGTCTCAGGTGTTTGCGGTCTCGGTCCCTCATACTTGACAACAGGGTCCTCTATTGTTTGAACACAGGATACAATTGTGCATAAACTAAAAATTAGCACAACTGTAGATATAACTTTCACTTGTTCCTCCAAAAGTCTAATTTTTGCTGCTGCTTCGTCGTGCAGGCTGCTTACGTCGCATCAGCTGTTCTAATTGTTCGCCTTTCTCACCAGCGTTTTGAAACATCTCATCTGCTTCCACTTCGGCATCCGGTGAAGTGTCTTCAGGTTACCCTTGTTCCGCTGAAGCCTGAAGTTTACGACGGATAGAAAGCACTGTTTGACGGGTGAGACCCAACTCCCGACCCAGTTGTGCACTTGAAACGCCTTGACAGATACCACGCAGCAACAGCACAACCTGTGAAGGGCGAAACTGTGTGCCAGCAAAGACTGTCCCCGTATAAAGGTTATAGGCACTCCCACACTGTTTGCATCGATAGACTTGCAGACCACTTATTGCAGTCTGACGGAAAATGCGTGCCTCCGATACACTCGCTTGGCAGTTAGGGCAAGATAAACCTTGAGGGTGGAAATGATCCAACACCCACGCCTCAGCCTTTTCTTCATCCATAAGAGATTCTATTGGAAAGTCCATAACTCATATCCTAACATAACTTCAAAAAAATAGCACATACTTTTTACGTGAGCCGAAAACTATCCTTATAATAAAACTATTCCGTTGAGATAACATATCCAGTACCCCCATTTTCCTCGATTATCTCAACTGTGATACCTAAATCTCGAAGCTCTTTTACAGCTACACCTTGATCAGAAGCATTGTAACCACCGTTTGTTTTCATCCACTTAAAAAACGCAAGTGTGCGACGGGTTGATCCGGATGGAAACAAGTAATTCATTGCTTCCAATCCAGCGATTTCCTCGTCTATTGTCAAAGGAACACTGTTTGAAGCATCTCGACTATACTCCATGTAGGTATGAACCTGTGGAATATCTCCAAACCTTTCAAGGAGCTGGTTATATGTTGCACTATGTAACTCGTCTAGATCCATCGTTTCTGGATCGCCTATCCACGTACCGCGCTCTTTCGCCTGTTGCTCAGCTATGAGATCTCCGAACGGATCCTTTTGTGATGGACGTTTATCTGGGCTCTCATCGTTTTGCCAGTCGAAAGTAGTAAATTTTTTTTCTGTAACAGTATCATTTTCTTGCACAATGTCTACAACTTCTTGTCCTGGCGAGTCTGATGTATTTGTCTCTTCTGTTGAAGTTCGTTTTTTTAATACATCTCGTCCTTCTTGATCCATTGACACAATGTTAGATTCAACCTTTTCTATAGAACCTTGCGGCTGTCTATACTTATTTGTTACGCCGCGGGTGTAGATCTCTGTGTATAGGTACAAAGCTCCCAGAATTACAATAACAAGAGTAAAGAAAATTAGTTTTTTCATCTTCAGTTCTCCTTGTTGCCACACCTGTTACTTATTAGAGGAATTTGAACCCCGAATTATAAACATAAGTTCGGAATAAGACATTTTTTGCCCAATGCACAACCTGGAAAGGTTATGCTACAAAATATCCCATTATACTAACCCATCCGGATGCCACCATTAACATCGAGAGTTGCACCAGTGATATACTGCCCCTCGTCTGATGCAAGAAAAACTATTGCACTTGCAATCTCTGATGCATCTGCGACGCGCCCTAACGGAATCTGATCTGTCATATCAGGATGATTTTTTGCCATCTCTGTCGCAGCAATCCCCGGCGCAATAGAGTTCACCGTAATCCCATACTCACCTAAGACGCGCGCAAACGATTTCGTCAAACACATAACGCCAGCTTTAGAAGCAGAATAGGGAGCAGAAGCGACCAGCCCCCCCACCTGTCCAGCTAATGAACCGAGATTAATTATCCGCCCAAACCTCTGTTCCTTCATCGTTTCCATAACTGCCTGTGAACAGAGAAAAGGACCTTTCAGGTTAACAGCCATCATCCTATCCCACTCCGCTTCAGTACATGCATCAATACGAGTATAACTGAAAATACCAGCATTGTTGACTAAAATATCAATTCGACCGAGTTCTTCAAGAGTCATGTTAACCATTGCATGCACAGATTCACCATCCGCAACATCTGTTTCAACTACCATGCAACGTCTACCGAGATCTGTAATTTCTTCTGATACTGCGGTTGCATTCGTCATATTAACTTCGGGGATAACAATATCTGCTCCTTCTTGAGCGAAAGCAATACATGTTGCTTTTCCGATACCGCCGCCTCCGCCTGTCACTATTGCAACGCGTCCCTTCAAACGCATCTCTGTTCTCCCATATTTAATTGTTCTGTGTGCATAATGTTTCTGACTAACCTAAAAAGGTTATAGGACAAAATATCCTTCATATCAAATACCGAACTCATGTTATTGTAGATTCATCACGTTCTTTTTTACACAATACATAATTTAAACTTGAATTCTTTTTGTATTTAATAGTAACATATAAACATTATCACACGTATTCTTTTAACAGTCAACGTTGGATATGTAAGACAGAGACATTCAGAGGAGATTAGATTTGAAGATATCTGCATCGATTCAATCCATAACAACATTTTTTGTGTCAGTTCTCTTATCTACCTCTGCTTTGACAGCAACTGCACAAAATTATTATCCAGCAGAAATTGGTAATGAGTGGATATTAGAAAGTACTGATAAAGGAGAACGCCAAACGTACACGCTGGAAGTACCAGAAGATATTGCCGATGAAGAATTAATTCTATTGAAAATTGAAACTAAGAATATCGACACAGGCAATCTCGTTGATACTGATAAATATTATTTATCAGATACCACAGAAGGAATTAAACTCCATAAAACAAATTTGCAAACAAAACTTAATAATATTGTCTTTACCGCAACAGCGAATTTGACATCACCCGCTGTTTTCTTTCCTAAAGTATTAGAACAAGAAGGACAAAAATGGGATATAGTTACAGATGCTAAAGTAGGTTTTCATGGTGCTGAATTAGATGTCAAAAGCACAACCAATTTAGAGATAGTTGGATTTGAACCTGTTGAAACGTCGGTCGGTACATTTCGGAATTGTGCAAAAATCCAGTTAAATTTATCAATTACTGGGGCACTTAACCTGCAATCAACATCTTATCAATGGTTAGCACCTGGGGTCGGTCCAGTAAAATTTCAGAATAGCGATGGTATTGATTATTTAATCACAAGCTTCAAAAGGAGTCCACCAGCTGTTATAATCGCACAGAACCCTCCCGTATGGAGTTTACCAAATAAAAATATTACAGTCATTGGAACGCGCCTCGGTGGAATACTCAACGCAAAAATACTTGAAAATGTTGAAAATTATGTATCGGAAGTAGAAAATTTAGGCATAGCATCCGTGTCTGGAAATATTGTTGCACCGGGAGATGGAACTGGTTTCACAACAAACTCAGAACGAAAACAGGACCTATGGGTTGCTGGACGCTTTGAAAATGCACCTATTACTGGTACAATAATACTATTTGCAGAAAATAACAAAGGTAGAACAGAAGAAATTATTACTGTCACAATAGACGTGAGTCCGTAATATAGTAGATTTTACATTATTGAATTGTGAATCAACACCAAGCACGTGTTAGGCACTTGGTGGGAGGGAACTCCGATTCCCAGCTAACAGTGGATATGCTCGAAATTCGGAGATCGATCCTACAGAGAACATGTATACTTGAATTGTATAATATTGTATAATTCAGTACGAATACAAATCAAACCACAATCAAGTTTAATGTGGATAGGCCAAAATGGTAAACTGGAAAGTGGTATTAATTGTTTTAGTCATCGCCATTCTGCTAATGGCAATCGGATTGTGGTTAGGATATCGTTACATATCAGAACAAGATGATATCCACTACGAAGTACGCATTATAAACACTCTCGGAGAATCTATATTTAACATTCACACCCACATCAATAATAGTCCTTAGTCGGTGTAATGTCATATCACTAAAGTTAATTTTCAAAAGGAGACAATATATGAAGATGATTAAATACATATCATCATTCAAAGCGATTGTAGTGTTAAGCCTTATATGTGGTTTTGCACTAACTGCAACAGCACAAGATTATTATCCGACGGATATCGGTAATACTTGGGTTTTCCTAAGTGCCGACGGTACTGAAAAACGAACATATTCTATTGAAGCACCTGAAGCTGATGAAGGTGAAGGAATTATCATACTAAGAATCTTTACCGAAACTATCGGAACAGACACTGTTGATAACGATGTATATTATATATCGGATGATGCCGGTGATCTGAAGCTTCATCGAACAAGATTAGAAGAAGGGGCGTTCGGTATCGCAGCAGCAATGCTTGATCCACCTGCACTATTCTTCCCCGCAGATCTTCCGCTCGGCAAAAAATGGGATATCGTTACCGTAACTGAATTAGATTTAGTTGGCACAGCAACTACAACAAGTACAATCGAAGTTGTAGCTATAGAAGATGTTGAAACGCCAATCGGAACTATTGAAAACTGTGTCAAACTTGAAATAAGTAGAAGAGTCGTTACTGCGCTTGCGGTCCTACGTACAACTTCCTTCCAATGGCTAGGGGCAGATATAGGTCCTGTCAAATTTCAAGACGATCAAGATATTGTCTACGAATTGCATAGTTATGACTTGGTTCAAGCAACTGCAGAGCAACCCGAAACGCCAGAAACCCCTGCAGAATCGGACACCTCTGAAGAAGTTACAGTCCCAACAGAGCCGGACACTTCAGCTCCTACAGAGCCGGACACCTCAGTCCCGACAGAATCGGACACCTCTGAAGAAGTTACAGTCCCGACAGAGCCGGACACTTCAGTTCCCACAGAGCCGGACACCTCAGTCCCGACAGAATCGGACACCTCTGGAGAAGTTACAGTTCCTGAACCGCCAACAGAACCAACGGAAACCCCAGAAGAGCCTGAAACTCCTGTAGTGCCAGAGACACCATCGGAAACCCCAGAAGAGCCTAAATCCACTTTTAATGTTTCTCTTGTTTCCGGTTTAAACCTGATTTCTATTCCACTGATGCCAGAAGAGCCATACACAGCAAAATCACTTGCTGAGAAATTGAGTGCTACGATTGTCATCAAATTAGACGCAGAAAAGCAAGCATTCGTAGGCTATTCTTCAGCGGAAGAGGGAGATGGTTTTGATATTAACGGGAGTAACGGTTATATCGTGAATACGCCAGAGAGGGGCATGGCGACTTTTACAGGTACAGCATGGACAATGCAATCTGAGAAAGCAGCTGCCGCACCCAAAGTCTCCACCACCAATAGCACCTGGGCGTTTGTCATCACGAGCAATTTGCAAGGCAAAGTGGCAGATGCGTCCTATACAATGCTTGCCAAAAACCTACGCACATGTATTATCACAAGTCAGAAAGTTGCTACTGACAAGGGATATGTTTCGGCAGTGTGGGCAGACCTAAATCGCAAGAGTGTTATCCGAGTGAATGACGAGATCGAATTTACACTTGTTGATGAAAAAGGCACTATCGTCTCCGGTCCGTTCCAACGCACCATAACTTCCGCAGATATACACAATGCCTATCTAAGTGTAGAGATGCATGTGGGTGATGTCCGTCTTAAGGAAACGATTCTTGCACAGAACTTCCCGAATCCGTTCAACCCAGAAACATGGATACCTTTTCAACTGAGTCGTGCCGCAATAGTTACGATAAAGATTTATGATGTTTCAGGGCATACGGTGCGGACGTTGAACCTTGGACATAAGTCAATAGGTTCATACATGACAACTTCAACCGCAGCTTATTGGGATGGCAAAAATAATACGGGTGAATCTGTTTCGAGTGGTATATATTTCTATTCACTCCAAACAAAGGATTTCTCGGCAACCCGTAGAATGGTTATACTGAAATAATATGACCGTAAATCCTGTGATTAAACGCCTTGATACCACGGGCAATCTAACAACCAGCTGGACAGATTGCTTGAATATGGTAGAGTTTTGAATTATTTATACATATTGATTATATCCTGAAGTGTTTTATCTTTATTATATTCTCGTAAGCGTTTGATGTTCGCAAAATCATGTTCAATTGGGTTATAGTCCGGTGAATAAGGAGGCAAATACAATAGGGAGGCACCCGATGCCCCTATAAGATCCCGGGTGCGGTGTGTTTTATGGATGCGTGCGTTATCCAAGATAACAAGATGGTTTTCATCTAAACGCGGGCATAACTCATGCTCAAGCCAAGTGTTGAAACGCTCCGCATTACAACTCCCCTCAAATAGTATAGGGGCTGTAAACGCCTCATCTATACGTGCAGCTAACAAAGTTGTGGTGCGGTTTCTTTGACTGGATATAAGGTCAAAAACAGGTTCACCTTTCGGAGCATACCCGAAACGCCTGAAACTTTCTGACCGAAAACCACTCTCATCAATAAAAACTAAGGATTTTCCGTTTTCCTTTGCAGCAGCGAGTTGTTCACGATAAGTTTCTCGCTTGTGATCACATCGTTCCTTATAGCCGAGTGTCTTTTTTTCGCGAGATACCGAGTTTTCGCAGTCCATACCAAATACAATAGTAGGAAACGCCGAAATGATCTGCGCGCTCCTGTATAGTTTGATCGGGGAAATCTTTTACTTGTTGTGTGAGTGCCTTGTAGTCACTTTAGGTCCTGATTTTTTCGGGGCGAGTGGGTCTGGTGCGTTGAGCCATTTGTAAATAACATCGCGTGAGATATTGAAAAGTTTCGCAGCTTTTACTTTGCTGCCGCCGTTATCAATGAAATCAAGCACGCGTTTTCGCAGGTCTGTTGAATATGCCATAATACCGGGTATTATACCACAAATAGAAAAATATGTATAGAAAACTTTATATTTTACCATAAATTAAATCAAGGCGTTTTTCTATTGAGGAAAAAGAATGAAAAGAAACAACGCATCTATATATCTTTTAGCAACTATACTCATCTTGAGTTGCGCTGCTACAGCAAATGCACAAATTTATTATCCCACAAATCTTGGCAACGAGTGGATATTAGAAAGCGAGGATAAAACGGAACGAGTTACTTACACAATTGGTGCATCTGAGGAATCCATCAACGGTATAAATCTTGCACTACTGAAAATTGAAAACGAAATCATTGGTACAGATTCAATCACAACTGGCAATTATTTTGTGGATTTTGATGAGGAAGGCATTAAACTGTATAAATTTGAGGTTGAACTCGGTGATCCTTTCGGTGTAGCGGCCGGTTTGATATATCCACCGATCCTCTTTTACCCATCGACTCTGGAACTTGATGACACATGGGAATTTTCAACTGAACTAGAAGTTATCTTAATTGGACCCGTTACATTCACAAGCACTAGTAAAGTTATTGACATAGAAGATGTTGAAACACCTGCGGGGACATTTGAGGATTGTCTAAAAATAAAGATACGCACGAGAAGTGATTCTGCGCTGTCAATAACACGTTCGACTTCTTACCAATGGCTTGCCCCAGATTTTGGTCCCGTTAAATTTGAGAACAGTCAAGATATCGTTTATACATTGGTCAGTTCCAACCTACTGTCAGACATCTCTGCTTATGACGTTACAGGAGATGGTGTTATAGATATCTTAGACCTTGTTTACATAGCTTCTCGCTTCGGGCAAGAAAGTGGAGAAGGTGATGTTAACAACGATGGAAAAGTGAATATTCTGGATTTAACACTTGTTGCAAAGCACTTTGGGAAAAAAACTAAATCAGAATCAGACTAATATTCTATAATGTCCGTTGTTGTACTTCGTTCGCGCCAAGCATCTCTTCAATCCATTCATTTTCACCGATATCCTTGTCAAATACTACTGACTGTTTAGATGGTTTCCATGCGTATTTCAGCGGTGAATCACTGCTATTATAGAAGGTTACTTCAACTTTTTCTTTTGCATCAACTATGGGCCTCACTAGAGATAGCAGAGCAGGTGGAATCTGATTCGTTCCATCTGCCTTTCTAATTGTAATGAGTGGTGATACTTTACCTAAAATCTCGCGTGTCCCAAGAATTAGTGGGCCGTAGCAAGCAGTTACTGCGCCTTGTCCCCAATTACGTCCATGTCCTGCTGCAACCGAACAAACCGCGCCGCCCATATCCGCATGTTCTCTGCCACCCCGTAAGACACGTCGTGCCATATTCAGGCGTGTCGCTGCACTTTGCAAAGCACGTAGCGCATATCCGATCTCACCTGTAATCTGATAAGCAAGTGTTAACGTGGCAGTTGTCGGTTCCTGAATTGGTTTCACAGACCCATCATCGGACCATTCGCCCCAATATGCCATATCCGCGCGTTTACCAACACCCGGTTCTCTGCGGCGATATTCTTGAGGGAATACAAGTGCAAGCCGTTCAGGGGGTGTAGATGGAAGTTGCTGCAAACCTTCTACTATTGCATAATCAAAGCATGTATCCCTAAACGTCCAACGATAATAACTCAGGGCAGCAGGTGCAGGGTCGTTATACGGATCAGCAAGTGATGAGATGAGTGGTTCAACAATACGTTTCGCTGCAGTTTGAAAAATTTCATCTCCTGATAAGAAATAAAGATCACCTAAAGCATAGATTGCCCCAGAGGCAAGTAGAACTTCAATACCCGCCAAAGGATCACCTGGTATATGATGTGAACTCGCGACTAACCTATGTAGATTCTTTGCCTTAACATCTTCTTCGTTGAGTCCGTTTCCATTCAAATCCCAGAGCAACGGCATCGGATTCGGTGCTTCAGCGATACGTTCAGCACGTTTTCGTCCATAGCGCATCGCCCATTCTACGTATCGCTTCTCTCCTGTACAACGATATGCTGCAAGGGCAATGTGAATAAAACGGAAATGTTCTGCAAGTTCATACGCGTTCCTTTCATCGTTCTCCACATATTCCGTTCCTATATTGTACCCGATAAAGACATCTCGTGTGTAATCGTACCATGGTGGCACGTCCGCAACCCAATTGCCGATATGTTCAGCAGCATCTGTTAGGAGGGCAACCGCTTCAGCATCATCAGGTTTGAGACCGATATAGCGAGGCAGGAAAAGGAGGAACGGTTCAGTTCCGTGGTGTGCTTCTGCTTTCGGTTCATACCCATGCACACAATCACGTTCTACCCACTCGATGAGTTCCGATTTGAGCACATCAAAGTGTTGCAGAACGGATGAATCACTTGTAATCAAATAGTGCGGAAACCATGAGAGTGCATAATTCGCTTCATCTTCACCCCCCTTGTTTAGGGTTATTTAGTTTTATAGATATTCATTTTATCAAGTTAACTGTGAGTAAAGGTTTTGATGCATATTCCTTTATTTTATCAGCGATCCGTGTTATGCCTTGAAAACGGAATACGGATAATGCGGTATTTCGTAAAGCGGCCATGACTTGTGGAATAGCCCCGCATCTGACAGGTGATGCGTCCTCGCCGAGTAGCACATCGCGCATCCAATGCGACTTGTTCTCTATTGCCCAATGGCCTCTCCGTAAAGCAAGTAAGCGTTCTGCGGATGCCTCACTCGGTTTCAGGCTCGTAATCCCATAGGTAGTGCGGGTTGTCTCTTCTCCTGTCTTCATATTTTTGGAAGTATAGCAATATTGGATCACTTGTGCTACGCCCGGCCAATCCAGATATGCGTTGAGACTTGTGCTTGCCTTGATACATCGCGTCTCAAGTCTGCCATGCGACTTTTCAATCGTCTCATGCATGTATATCGGTTTCCCTAAAGTAGGGTGTGTTGTGTCTTCAGAAACCGCGTCAGGCACGCCTTGAAAAAGTTTTTCAATCGCTTCTAACAGGTCCGGTTGATTGCCTTTAACAGGCAGCATATAGTCGCCCCCGCTGTTTATGATTCCGTGGCAGAAAGAGCGTTGTGTCAAAAGGGCATCCGTTGTGATAACTTTGCCTGCTACATCAAACGCTTTGAGGATTTCCGTTGATACCGGTATTTCATTGGTTTTGTCGCTGACACCTCGCTGCGTGAGGGTGATCCCTAACTCATGAGAGACGACGGAGAGTAAATGGCTGATCATCGCACCACTTTTTTTAGACGCACGCAGGGTTTTGCCATCTATAGCGACTGCGTCGGAACACCCCCGCAAATCAGGGCACTCTGCTAATGCGGCGTTTACCCATTTTGACAGGATGTTTTCTAATGCTTCAACGTCCAACTTTTTCAACAGATTATGGATAGTTGCGGCACAAGGCGTTTTGTGATGTGTGAACCCGAGTGCTTTTGTGAGTGCGGGCTGTGAGCGTGCCCAGGTAGCGATGGATGTATACCCTTTATGCCCGCACATCAATCCAACGACTAAAAGTGCGAGGATTGCTTTCAAGGGGTGCCGTTTCCCTTTTTCCTTGCGTGGGTCTGTAAGTTCTGCTAACATATTGACTAAGTGGCAGGACTTTTTTCTTGTCATTCTTCACCTCAAAAGATCGTAAGTTTTTAAGGTGAAGTATAGCAGATATAGCGTGAAAAATCACGGTATATCTGCACATCCTAAAATATTAACGATTGTGATAAAAAACAACTAAAATACATAAAACTAAATAACCCTACCCCTTGTTAGGTCCAGGTGGATCAAGAAGTACACTCTGTTTATGCCAACGCCCCATCTCAGACCTCAGGGAATTGAAAACATTGTAACATTCGTGAATTTCAGATTTCATATCAGGGAGTTTAAAAAGTCAATACTCTTTTTTGCGATTGTCTTCGGATCAGGTTTGAAATCGAAAACCTCTGTTGAAACATAACCGCTATAATTAATCTCTTTCAACGCCTCTATTATCGGTGGATAATCAACATTGCCAGAACCGGGCAGGTAACCATTATCGTCATTGGAATGGAAATGAGCGACATGTTTGGCACAGTTGCGAATTTGTGTCGGCATGTCCAAGCCCTCTTTTGCAGTACTGCATACGTCCAAAATCATCTGAAAGTTAGGATGATTCACAGCCTCCACCATTTCGACAGCTGTGTCAGGATGTGAGATAAAATTAGTTTGATCACTGGATAACGGTTCCATACACAGGACGACTCCTCTTTCACCGGCAAGTTCTGCGCCTGCAGTGAAGGTGTCCTGTGCATAATCCCATGCTTGTTCGAAGCTGAGAGGTTCCATAACGTTCCGTTGTTGCGGAGATCCAAAAACCAATATCTTCCCATCTAAATCTGCACAGAGATTAATAAGTGCAAGTAAGTAGTCCCTTGTTTCGTTTCGAATCTCCTCTTCTGGATGGTTGATGTAGAGTCCTGGTGGCGAAACAAGCAGCCAATGCAATCCTGCGATCTCTATATTTGCGTTTTGAGCAGCTTTTCGTATCCGTGTTCGTTCTGCTTCACTGATATCCAACACAGAATCTGCTAGTGTGAACGGTGCTATTTCAACCGCATCATAACCCAATTCTGCAGCGTAGGTGAACACATCTTCTATCTTCCAATTTTCAAACATTTCGTTGCATATCGCAAGTTTCATTCTTATCTCCGTTCGAATTTTTTATGCATTCTAAAAGAATGTCGGGTTTTTGTCAAGCTATTTCTGGTCTATTCTCGATAACATGAAACATGCAGGGCGGAATGAAATTTGTTATTTTGATGCAAATCTGATATACTTATATAATCCTACTTGGCGTAACATAATCATGTTTGTCAGAGAACATATTTGCTATCCTTCCCATTGGTCGGGCAAGTAGTAAGGGAAAGCAAGAATAGGTATCACAACGAAAACAGATCCTATACCAACACAATTTCGTTGCAGATGCAACTAAGGTATTACCTAAATTCATCAAAACAACAATACGATGTGTTATTATGTGCAATTACTTGACACACTAAAATAAATAGTAAAATTGTCTAAGAAGAACGCAAAATGAATATTGCTGATCAACGTCTTATCAATGACAGTTCACTGAAGAATAAACAAATTACCGCAGACACGGTTGGAGAAGGCAAACTCATTGAAGGCAACACGCTTAGCACATTAAAGAAAATTGATAATAATATCGTCAATGTCGGCGTTACTTCACCACCATACAACAAGCAAGAAAAGCACAAAGGATGGCTTGTAAAAAATGTTGTTTATGATACCTACAAGGATGCTTTGCCCGAACCTCAGTATCAGCAGGACCAAGTAGACGTGCTTAATGAGATTTACCGTATAACCGTGCCAGGAGGTTCTTTTTTCTATAATCACAAAATACGATGGGATAGAGGTAACATGTATCATCCTATGGACTGGCTGCGAAAAACAAACTGGACGGTAAAGCAGGAGATCATCTGGGATAGAATGATAGCAGCTAATATACGGGGGTGGCGGTTCTGGCAAGTAGAAGAACGTATCTATTGGTTGTATAAACCTATAGATAACAAATTAATTGGCAAAGAATTGAAATCTTGCGATGCGAAATTGACATCTATATGGCGGGGTGTACCTGAAAATGGCAGAAAGAATCCCCATCCTGCACCATTTCCTCTATGGTTGCCTGCCCGTGTGATTATCTCAATCTTAGGAACTGAGATACAAGGCATTGTGCTTGACCCCTACATTGGCAGCGGAACGACTGCTGTTGCAGCAAAACTATCAGGACATAGATATATCGGAATTGACAGAAGCGAAGCATATATGAAAATGGCAGGAGACAGATTAGAAAATGCTCCCAGTGAAATGTCAAAAATTCGAGAAGAACTTGCATTGCATCAGGTACAGGACACCTTTAAAAACCGTAAATCAAAAGGTAAAAATGTAGGTAAATATCGAAGCATCGATGATGAAAGTGAAGTAACACAACCTACTCTTTTTGAGTGATACGTATCGGAATTGGCTAATTTTGCACTACTAACTGTGTTATTCAATTGACATACCAAATTATATGTATCAGAATTACTTTTAGAATTGTCTGAGGAGTTATTCCTTCATGAGCCGTTTTAGTTCAAAGTATAATTTACAAGCTAGTTTGTGTAATCTGACACTATTGGTGTTGACACTAACTATCTTTATATTTTCATGTAGTGAGAAACCGATGAAACAAGAAATAATATTGATTGAGGATGGCGATTTTATGTATCCGGCGAAGGTTTTAAATGAATATTCTGAATCAGACACACAAATACAAGTTTACATATTCAATGATAAAATACGAGAAAAAATAGGTGATTTGATTCCAAGTAGTAAGTTGACTTCAAAACGGACTGAGCCAGAAAAGGGTTGGGGAACTCGTCAACTTGCATTACAATATTATTGGAATGAAGAATGGGTTTATTCTGAAGATGTAGTTGAATTTGAAGACTACTATCTCATCTCAATTGAAGAGGGAAAAGATAGAAAAATTGAACTAAAACACATACGTTTCCCAATTCCTGTTCAGCGTAATAACCAATAACCACTTATGTTTTATGTAATTAAATGTTAGAAAGGACACTATAGTTTATGAAAAAATTGAAATCTGTTTCTTTCATAACCCTCTTAGTCATTTTGATGAGTATTGTTGTATGTGTCATCCCCGCAGATGCCCAAACTGTACACGCACTCCTGATAATTATGGATGACGATCCAAAAATAGGTACTAATGTGAAAGTTGACCGGAAAAACATCGTTCAGCTCTTAGGTTCTATTGAGAACGAATTGTGTCAAGTAAGATCAACAACGTTGTTGAGTTCCAAGGATCAAGCAACACGCGATCATGTTTTACAATGGGTCCAAAATTTACATACTGAGAAAAACGACATCCTCTTTATCTATTATGCTGGACATGGTGGTATGAACGACAAAAATCAAACTTTCCTCGCTACTGAAGGAAAATGGCTATTTCGTTCGGAACTTGTCAATGCCATTGAACAAGTAAAATCCCCTCGGCTGACATTACTTATAACAGATTGTTGCAGTAGTCTTGTTTCACAAAAAATAGATCCTAATCTACAAAGTAGTCGAGGTATGACTCGTCTAACCGAAAAAATTTTGCATAATCTGTTTCTTGAACATAAAGGGTTTCTACATATTACAGCAGCCACGGAGAAACAATATGGGTGGAGTAACGCTATTACAGGGGGTTGGTTCACCAGTAACTTAATCAAAGCATTAGATAGTAACCCGGATGATAATAAAAACAATTTTCTATCCTGGAAAAAGGTCTTTGAAACAGCAAAGCAGAATACAGAGAAAGCCTTTAGTCAGGCAACCTTCACGACTGCTCAACTTAATGATATGAGAAGAAAAGGGATAACTAGCCAAACTCCAAAGGCATACTCTTTTCCTACCCCACTTATAGCATCAAAAGATAAAAAGGAGACTGTCAACTACATTTTTTTAGCAGTTGTCCTTTTTACCTTATTTATTTCTAGCCGAATTTCTCGGAGTTTGAAAAAACAACATGTAAGCAGACGAAGATTGAGTTCTCATAGAAGTAAAGCATGGGGTGTCGTTGCTATAGAAGTGTTGACATGGATTGGGTTCAACATTTTTTGGACATTTTTTAGCTCAAATTGGTGGGTTGTCATTATCAGTATCGTTCTAATACTGATGATTCTTACGAGAAGAACAAAAAGATATGCATAATTAATATGGTGACACTATTTACAAAGTCAATGGATGAAATCTGTGAACATGCAAAATCAGATTTTCCTGAAGAATGTTGCGGCGTGATTTTGCATACGGATACACAAGAATTTGTCAGACCTTGCCGTAATATACAAAATCAGATGCATAGGGATGACCCGGATACCTACACACGCGATGCTCGGACAGCATACCTAATGCACCCAGATGATTTAATCGCAATTCATAAAGAAGCTGAAACACAAAACCGACCAATTAAGGCATTTTACCACTCACATCCGAACCATGAGGCATACTTCTCAGAAAAGGATAAATCAGATGCTTTAGTATGGGATGAACCAGCATATCCAGGAGTAGCCTACATTGTAATATCGATATATGAAGGGACAATCCGTGTTGTTAAAGCGTTTGCATGGGATGAAGACACATCAGATTTTATTGAGGTATCTGTTCAGGCAGTACCATCAGGAGCAAGAATATGAAAGCGTTAAAAGTCCGTCTTACTTTTCCTACCGACAAAATCACAGAGCCTATAATTTACAACATTGGACAAAAATATAATGTGGTAACAAATATCCGCCGTGCAAACGTTACCGAAGAATCTGGTTGGGTAATATTAGAGATGCAAGGTACATCCGAACAACTTGAACTTGCTATTGACTACTTAAAAAACATTAATATTCAGGTTGAACCTGTTGAAGGTGATGTCGTCCAGTAAAATGTCTGTTTGTTAATGCCGCTGGACACAGTCTTGTCGACGTATTTCGTCGCGGGTTTTCGTTATTGCATTTCACGCCGCCTTACTTGAGAAATGTGGACAGCGATACAATTTTTGTTTGACAATGCCACAAGAACGTTGTACCATATTTATGTGGTGAAATTTGCAATTACCTGGGCACCCTGAATGTCCGTAATTTCCTCTATCCTGCTTAGAGGGAAATTGGGCATTGTAATTTTTGGAAAGTGTTCAAATTAGGATGTGAAGATTGAATAAAGTGTCAAGAAAAATCCAGATTGTGTTGTATACAATTATAATATGCAGCTTCGTCGGGTGCGATTCTCCAAATAAGCAAAAACTACAGTATGAAACCCTTGCCTTTAATGTTGATCATATTCTACTTGAACCTGTATTCGTAGATACAGAACTCAAGATTACAATGGCTGCACCAAGAAATTGGAAAATGATGGACAAGTCAACACTTGATCAGATCGTTAAAAAGTTGGATATCCAATACATACAAGGACTACAGATTGTTCCAAGATGGATATTTTTTAATGAAGACTCACATGCGACGTGTATCGTTTCTAAGTTAAATGGCGTTGATATCGTATTAGACGAAAATGTATTCCAGGACCTTGTAACTGTATACCAAAACAAGTTTTCAAAAGCAAAGGTTAGGAAGGCAGTCTTCCTGAAAGACGGTTTTCGCGTTCATCAATTAATGGTTACAACAGCAGATTTTGTGCTCATCAAACTAATATGTGATGCACCTGAAACCCTTGTTTTTGAGGTAGATTATCACATTCCAAAAGATGTATACGAGCTTGAACTGAAAGCAGTTGAATCATCTATTGGGTCTATCGATCTAATCAATAGGGGAGTTATGGATTTACGCTAAGGATAGCGTATCTGTCTGTGTGCGTCAAGAAAAAAAATCAAAACGTAGGGTTATTTAGTTTTATAGATATTCATTTTATCAAGTTAACTGTGAGTAAAGGTTTTGATGCATATTCCTTTATTTTATCAGCGATCCGTGTTATGCCTTGAAAACGGAATACGGATAATGCGGTATTTCGTAAAGCGGCCATGACTTGTGGAATAGCCCCGCATCTGACAGGTGATGCGTCCTCGCCGAGTAGCACATCGCGCATCCAATGCGACTTGTTCTCTATTGCCCAATGGCCTCTCCGTAAAGCAAGTAAGCGTTCTGCGGATGCCTCACTCGGTTTCAGGCTCGTAATCCCATAGGTAGTGCGGGTTGTCTCTTCTCCTGTCTTCATATTTTTGGAAGTATAATGATATTGGATCACTTGTGCTATGCCCGGCCAATCCAGATATGCGTTGAGACTTGTGCTTGCCTTGATACACCGTGTCTCAAGTCTGCCATGCGACTTTTCAATCGTCTCATGCATGTATATCGGTTTCCCTAAAGTAGGGTGTGTTGTGTCTTCAGAAACCGCGTCAGGCACGTCTTGAAAAAGTTTTTCAATCGCTTCTAACAGGTCCGGTTGATTGCCTTTAACAGGCAGCATATAGTCGCCCCCGCTGTTTATGATTCCGTGGCAGAAAGAGCGTTGTGTCAAAAGGGCATCCGTTGTGATAACTTTGCCTGCTACATCAAACGCTTTGAGGATTTCCGTTGATACCGGTATTTCATTGGTTTTGTCGCTGACACCTCGCTGCGTGAGGGTGATCCCTAACTCATGAGAGACGACGGAGAGTAAATGGCTGATCATCGCACCACTTTTTTTAGACGCACGCAGGGTTTTGCCATCTATAGCGACTGCGTCGGAACACCCCCGCAAATCAGGGCACTCTGCTAATGCGGCGTTTACCCATTTTGACAGGATGTTTTCTAATGCCTCAACGTCCAACTTTTTCAACAGATTATGGATAGTTGCGGCACAAGGCGTTTTGTGATGTGTGAACCCGAGTGCTTTTGTGAGTGCGGGCTGTGAGCGTGCCCAGGTAGCGATGGATGTATACCCTTTATGCCCGCACATCAATCCAACGACTAAAAGTGCGAGGATTGCTTTCAAGGGGTGCCGTTTCCCTTTTTCCTTGCGTGGGTCTGTAAGTTCTGCTAACATATCCATTAAGTGGCAGGACTTTTTTCTTGTCATTCTTCACCTCAAAAGATCGTAAGTTTTTAAGGTGAAGTATAGCAGATATACCATGAAAAATCACGGTATATCTGCACATTCCAAATATTAACGATTGTGATAAAAAACAACTAAAATACATAAAACTAAATAACCCTAATCAAAACGCTTTTTTCTTTACATTTTTCCACAAAGTTGTTATGATCTAATACCATTTCTAAGAGTTTATACTGCATTAGCAGCCTTTATGAAATGTGAGAACCCAGTGAGTTTAGCGATAGCAGCATCGGAATAACTTTGAAGTATCTCCGTCACTTTCGCTTGCATAGCCTCAAGCGTCTCATAGAACTCGGTAAACAACTTCGCTTTCAAGTCTTGCCAGAAACGCTCAATTGGGTTCAACTCCGGACTATACGGCGGTAAGAAAAGTAAAACAACATTAGCAGGAACCACTAACGATTTAGCATGATGAAAACGACCCTTATCAAGCACTAATAAGTTGAGGCTCTCCGCGTAGGCAACCGATACAGCATCAATGAAACACTGAAAACAATCTGAAGTCAAGTGGGAAAGTTCTAAGAAAAATCGCTCACCTGTCAAAGGTTCAACCGCACCATAGAGATAAACCGATGTATATTGGTAATCTATCTTCGCGACAGGTTTGACACCGCGTTGCGTGATACGCCGTTCTGTAGTAGGCAAAAGACCATATCGCGTCTCATCTTGACTGAAAACACGAACACTTTGAAAATCCGCACCTTTTTCAGCAACCGCATCAGCGACATGTTTGCTAAACTCGGAGCGGAATGTTTCAGTCGCTACTGCGTTTTTTTTTACATGGCTCTTACGAGGCACTTTGAGTTTGGCTCCCCATTTATCATGAACCATTGCGTAAACAGTTTTATAGTTCATTTTGACGCCAAACGTGTCAGCGATATACTTTTGGATTTCCACATAACTCGTAAAACCTTCAGGTTTCCGAAGTTCTTCAAGTAAGAGGGTTTGCTGTTCTTCAGTGAGGATGGGTTCGCGTCCGGGGGCGTATCCGCGTTGCAGCATTTTCTCAAGTCCGCCGGTTTCATAAGCATGTAGCCAGGTGCCGACACTTGTGCGATCAACGCCGAGGAGGCGGGCGACTTGGACACGATTTTTCGCCTCGCCACTTTTCAAGAGATAGAGCATATTCAGGCGCAGGATTTCATGCTTCTTTTTCGCTTTTCGTAAGAGGTCTTTCAAGACTTTACACTTTCTGTAATCTCTGGCACTTTTTTATTCATGGATGTTTCACTCCTTTAAAAGAATGGGGACCATAATAACACAGTTATGAAGAATAGTCAAATAGATTTGGTATAACAATAATCAAAAAAGATGAGACAAGAGGGTATGAGGGACCTCTATATCAATCAATTTACCGAAAACCCTCAATTAATAATAGCCGGTAGTGGACTTTAAAAGTCTGTCACCGAAAGGAGAATTTATGTTCACGAAAATTTCTGCAGTTCTACTTATCGTAGGAATCCTGTTTGTCATCGGTTGTGCTGCGCATGTTCACCAGGTTGGGCAAGGTGCTCAAGGGAATGAAACTATGGCAGCACGTCAATGGTATGCCTTGTGGGGTTTAGTCCCGCTTAACGATGTCGACGCAAATATGATGGCAGGACAAACAACCGATTATGAGATCACGACTTCAATCACACCAGTTGATTTTGTAATCAATGTTCTTACCAGTGCTGTTACAGTATATTCTCGAACGGTGACCGTTGAGAAATAACCTATAACAGATTTCCAAAAATTAGGCAAAGTTGATGTGCTTTTATCTTTTCGCATTAGCTTTGCCTTTGTTTTAGACAGCTAACCGTAAAGAATTGCTTTCGTACCGATATACTATAATTAAAATAGAAAAATGGTGCCCTGATCAGGTCACCAACTGCCCTTTAGTCAAAATTGATGCATTTCTTGCAAATAGGACGTATTTGTGTCCCTCCAAAGATTACTTCCAGACTTAAACATTAGTTACAGTGTTCACCTACGCGCTTATGTGCGCATAATAGCAATTTCGGCATTTTCACTTGCAATTGGAATAGGAATTGTACTACGCAATCATCTCAACTTTGAGTTTCATGACAGTTCGGGAGTAGTCGGTTGGATTAGTGTCCACGAGTATCCGA
Organism: Candidatus Poribacteria bacterium; assembly: GCA_965200395.1. Lineage (GTDB taxonomy): Bacteria > Poribacteria > WGA-4E > WGA-4E > WGA-3G > MSPOR6. Next base: position 454,025 of record CBDAUH010000002.1, read on the forward strand.
AACAACAAGAATATTTTTATTATTTACTTGCACTGATAGGTATTCCAGCTACTATATGTGCTTATTGGTTTGTGTGGCACACTTTTTCTCAATGGGCAGCCCAAGCCACAAATCAACCGATCCATCGAGTGCTAAAACTAAACGCACTTGCATCAATTCCGCTATGTTTGTGTTGGTTTCAACTTGCAATTTATGAGCAAGCAAAATTTATCGGATTGTTCCTACCAATTGGCTTAACGCTATCATTAATTACAATACTGTTCCTAACTAAATATCAATTTTTCAAGAATCAACTTGATAAAATATCATCTGAACCTCTTTCCCATAATTATAACGAAACATCCACAAGTCCTTTTAGTATTCGAATAATACGCCGCACATGTGAATACATCATTGTTCCAATATTCCTTTACCTACTAATATATAGTGGCAATATCAATGGTGGGATTGATATGTTTCATGAGGGTGAAAGACTTGCGCCGTTGAATGAGATGCTACATGGAGGTGTGGTATTCAAAGATATCTATGTGCAGCATGGACTCTTCCAAAATGCATATTTAGCTTGGTTTGGCAGCAAAATATTTGAACCGACGTTAATGGGTGTGCGTTCTATGGGGAATGTGTTGGCACCACTCGGTTATATCGCGTTCTATTTACTCGGTCTGCAGGTTTTTCGTGGACGTTTTTTCGCTGCATTCTTATGTTTCTTGATAGCTTCCGGTGACAACTTCTCTGTATCACCGAGGCATTGCTTCGGTTTGCTCAGTTTCATTTGTATTGCTAATTATTTAACATACAATAGAGAGAAAGGACTATTTGTAAGTTGGCAGCGCACAGGGTATGATGAACGTGTATGGGTTAGACATCTTTTCAAATTCGGATGGAAACTAATTCTTGCAGGATTATTTACAAGTTTAGCATTTTGGTACAGTACAGAAGTGGGATTGTATACACTTGGTGCAATAGGTCTGTTTCTGTTGATTTACAGCCTACAACGTCGAATTCAGATAGAGATGCGACCATTCCCGTTGGTCAGTTACTGTTTCGGTCTGCTGTTAGGCTTTCTCCCTGTTGCATTCTATTTTTTATCACACGGTGCATTAGGTGATTTATTCTGGAATTCTTATATTCAGTGCAAGTATCAACTTGCGACATGGGGACTCAAATTTCCTTCACTGATGAATACACTATCAATTCTATCAGATAGTGGATGGAAAGAATTTATTCTAAGTAACGGATTTAGATGGTATCTTCCGATCTTTGTCTTTATGATTGCTGCGGGATATCTTACATATCTGCGTTTGTGTAGAACGGATGTCACTCCAGAAGATTCTATGAAACTTTTGTTACTGTTGCTTGGTGGCATTGCATTTTTTAGAACGGCACTTGGTAGATCTGATGGTGGACATTTACATTTCGGTTCAACTTTCTTGTGGCTGCTCTGTCTTTTACCACTGGACAGAGGTATGGCTAGAATGATTGATATACTATTTGAAGGGGAAGCAGTAAAAGGTGTACGTGAAAGATTGTCTCTGCTGAGAGATAAAACGCGTTGGCATCGAGTGCTGAAGGTGTCATGGGTACTCGTACCTGCGGTAATGTGTATATGGTATGTTGGGGAAGTACATCACCCGTTGAAAGGACTAAGTGGTAAATGGGAACGCATGTTTGATAACCAGTTTCAAATGAGAACGGCCCCTGTGGAATTGGAACGTGCAGGAAATGTTGATATATCAGACGATCAGGTAACACAAATTCAGGAAGTGGTTGCTTACATTCAGGAAAACACTGCGCCTGATGAAAAGATATTTGATTTTACGAGTCAGGGAGCGTATTTCTTCTTTGCAAATAGACCGAGTGTAACACGATTTTACATGGTGTCGTATGCATCAACACCGGGCATGCAGCGCGAGGTAATCTCTGCACTTGAAGAGGATCAAACGCGATTGGTTATTTTTAAAACAGGGGGTTGGTTCGATAGGGTTGACGGCATTCCTGTAGAGGAACGTCACCCGCTTATTGCAGCATATTTAGCGGAAAACTATGAACTCGCTATTGATATAAATGGGACAGAGATTCTAATACGGAAGTAGGATAGTGTGGATTTTTTGTCTGAATCGCGGATTACGCGGATTATGAGTTCGCTACTTCAGCGTGCTGTTCTTGTGATAACGCAAGTTCGGTCGCACAACATAATCTGCTTTATCTTTTGCAATCCGTTGCCCCGAATGCCGCCTTATCATTGTTGATATCCATCATAACGTTATCGTAAGCTCAGAAAAGTATAAGGATCAACGCCACCCTCATCGTAAGGGATAAGTTTGATGTCGGCAGGCACATCCGCCACAGTGAGTATACCCCCGTTTGCTTCTTGGATGGCATCTAAGCGGTCACCATCCACAATATTACCCAATCGGCGAGTGATCTGTTTGACAGTCCCAAAAGGTGTGTTTACCGTTTTCCATTTCACATAGCAGATACCGTTTATGATCGGGTAGACTTTGCCTTTATCCATTGTGACCCCGACGATGGGTTCACCTTGTTCAAGATATTTTATTCTGACGCGTGTCATGAGTTCAAAATTAGGGTCTTTGAAAAGGTGCCACGGGATAGGAGCCCATCCTTCTGGTGTCTTAGGATAGGGACCAAAACCAAAACGTGAAACAGCGACTTCGGTTGTCTCTGCTGCTTGCGTTTGTTGTTTCGAATTCGTATCTAACGTATTGAGAGAAGTATCGCTAGGACGTTGTGCGGAGATTGGCACTTCGTAGTAATGGTCGCCATGCTGCACCATTTGGTATCCCGGTCTAGCGGTTGGTGGATTCTTCTTTGAAGCCTGCTGCCGCATCTGGTCTACAACCTCTTGTGATGGGTCTCTATCTATGTAGACATTTTTGGGTTCGGTATCTGTCGGGCGTATCAGTAGGGTTCCTAAAGACATACCGATTAGTAGGATTGCAAGGATACCGAGTCCCCAGTATAGTTTGCATTTCATAAATCTATCCTCCTACATATAATCCGTGTATAAAAAGGAATAACAAGTCTATTTACCTTGCATCTTGTTGTGCGACAAAGATTTTGTAAATATCCTCAAACAACCTTACGTCTGTGAGTGTGTCTTGTGCTGAAGAACGGAACGGTTCTGAATTGTGTATGTTATTAACGAAGTATTCTGCTTCTCTGTGGTATGCCCATGTCCAAGACGGTCTTGGTATTGGTCGTGTAATCTCCTGTTCTTCTCCTGCCCGATAGATTTCGACTTCTGCGGGTGTGTTCTTTAGCAACAACGGTGGTGCCCATGTGTGTATCCATCCGTGTTGAAAATAAATCTGTGAATGCTCATCCCAACGGTAGTGTGAAATATGACCTGTTTCCAACGTCACACGGGTACCGTTCATATCAAGAATGACAACACCGGTATATCCATTGTCATTTAGATCAACTGCTTTGACTGTAACGTTATCCCCTGCGTCAAGAAACCATCGCATTAGATTTATATTGTGCGTATATTGTTGCAAGTATCCGATATATGCACCCCACCATTTTTCAGGGAGCCAGTTAGGGAATTTTTGTGGTGCACTTGGCTTGGGTTCATCTGTGTTGTCCATGTGTGTATCCAAATTGCACACCCAATCTCCACCAAAAGCGTGATTTCTTGCATAGGTCAGGCGACCTAGTTCCTCTGTTTCACGGAATTGTGTTATCTTCTGCTTGACAATTTCATTGCCAGCATCGTAACGTTTCATATAACCAACCATCAGCTTTTTACCCGATTCTTTTGATGCCTCTACCATTTTCTGTGCTTGTTCTACAGAAACAGCCATCGGTTTTTCCATAAAAACGTGTTTGCCAGCTAGTAATAGATCTTTAGCGATTTCACCCTGCAGAGCAAAGTCAGCGGAAACTGCAACAGCTTCAATATCGGCGTTTTGTGCAAGTTCATGATGGTCTTTATATAGATGTGGAATTCCAAATCTGCTTTGGACTTTTTTGCCAAGATCAGCTCGTACCTCTGCTAGTCCGACGATTTCGCAATTTGGTAGACTCGCAAAATTAGGGATATGTACCTTTTGTGCCATGAACCCGCATCCGATATAACCGATTTTTACTTTTTCCATTATGGCAGACTCCTTATTGCATATTTGATTCTATTTGTTCAATTGCAGTTTGTGCGCCTTGGCGGACAAGGGCGGATGCGTCGTTTTCTGCAAGCAGTTTAAGTTTTTTCAAGCAATGTTGTGCTTCTAATTTACCGAGTGCGACTGCAACGAAATAGCGTACATCTGCGTCTTCGTCGTCAAGTGCATCGAGTAGTGCGACAATATCTGAGGGTGTTGCAATATGTCGTTCTATGTCCCCGATATTTATCAACGATTGTGCTGCGATACGTCTGGTATGAATGTCGCCGTGTTTCAGAGACGATAGCACTTCATCATTTCCGTTTTTGATTGCGGAGAGGTTATCCCAATCACAATCTAAGCAGAACCGTGAATATTTATCTAACTTTTGTACATTAGCCTGGCCACATTGTGGACATGCTAGGTACTCATTTAGCTGACTCATGATGGGCCGATTGCCTCCATTTCAGGTAAATCTCTCCATATTTCTGGACCTTCTGGTTTGAAATTGATAGTTGCGATGAACTGCATGCCGTGATAGAAATTGATTTTGAATTTACCGCCCCCATAATGTTGTTTTAGATAATCTAAAGGAGCATCGATCAAAGGTCCCATTTCGTCGGCATAATAAAATGCAAGTGGTTTGAATCGTACTGTGTTGCCTACGGGTTCCTGTACTAATAGTTGGGCGGAGGTAGCAGGAAATAGTACTTGAAAAGCATCCCACAGGTCAGCGACAGTGGGATTCGGGTTACCAATTCGCTTTTTAAAGTCGTTCTCAAGATATTCTGAGAATGTGTTAAAAACCCAGTCCATAGTTTCACCGTTTCAACATCAGATGAGAAGATCTTAAATTCCGGGAGCCTTTAAGAAGTCCTTCCAATCGAAATCGGGCAGAGGGAACTCCTCTGTGGCTTTACATTGTCAAAAGGTAGCGGCTTTTTCAAAAAATTCTATATCTACACGTTCAATCTCAGCGGATCGTGCGTTTTCAGCAACGCGTTGGACAACCATCTCTCTTACAAATGGAATTGGAATCCGTTTGACACGATGAACTACTTCTTCAGTGCATGGAACATTCGTGTTATCAAGGTAAGGGCCGTCATGGATTGGTGCTTCAGCGGGATGATCGCATGTCTCTGGTACAAGTTGTTGTAGCCGCATTGAGACATAATCTGTGACCCATTGTTGGAACTTTTCAGTATTTTCAGTTTCTGTGACATTTGGTTGTTGTGCATGTTCTAACTTCTCATTAATGCTAACAAGTAGGTTTTCTAAACGTCCCAAACGGTCTTCTACGTTTGTGAGTCTTTCTTGAACATGAGTTTGGTCGCTCATATTTCCTCCTTATATTGTCCAATATTTCCATAGGTCTTCTGGTATTTCGTATCTTATCTCTTCACGGCGTTTGTGGTGGTAGCGTGCAAATAAACCGATTCGTGGTATGTTCTGTATGTTCCCTGAACCTGTATGACACAAATATGCATGCCAAAGCACGACATCGCCTGCTGCCCCGATAAACTCACGTGGTCCTTCTGGTGATAGATCTGAAAATATATTCCAACCCCATCCCTCAATATCCCTGAAACTTCCATCAACTTGCTCAGGATATTTTAGGAAATATTTGTGTGTTGTTCCATGGCTTTTCGGCCAAAACACGAAAGCTCCACCACCAGGTTCTACGTCATATAGATATGTTGTTGCCCCCATCATAAATGGGCTCCATCCACCGGGACCGTAAGCGTCGATGTGTCCACTACTGGGCATCCGCCATTCACTGTCAGGGCTCGGCCATTTTACAAGCGGGGAACCACCGCCGCCTGTGAACTCTCCGCCACTGAATTGTTCAATTATCGCCTGCATCTCCGGCAAGTGTCCAAAGTTTGGAGAAAAACCGAAGTTGTCTACCACATAATTGTCCGGCCATGTCTCTGGTGTTTCCAAACTGGAATCAAAATGCTTCCAAATCTGTTCACGCCAACCCTTGATTACATTCGTATCAATTAGGTTTTCAAGTATAAGGTATCCGTTCTCTTGAAAAAAATCCACCTGTTTTGTTGATAACATACAAGTTTTCCTCTACTGTATAGTGTAAAATCGGAGTTACAAACCCTCTAACAGAAGAACTTACAAGTCTAACGACGCGGTCTGAAAGAGGGGATGCCAGTTTTATCAAATCTGGATTTGACTGCTTTCATGAGTTCAGGTGTTATTTCCTGATGTCCGTGTTCACGTGCATATTTTTCAACACTTTTGACAACCATTCCGCGGGCGAACGATGGAACGCGTTTCAATCTTTCTTCTGCAGCAGCATTCCAAAGTAAATCGTAATCAGGTTCTGTGCCAAAGGCTGTTCGTTTCTCAAGTTGTATAGGTCTACTGCTGTCTATTTGTCCAGGTTGGTATTCGCAAGATTCATCTGCGGCGAGATAGTTGCCATTTGCGGCATAGGCACGTGCCCTACAACCACCGCATACTTCTTTGAATTCACATGCTCCGCACTTTCCCTCAAGTAAATCGCGATTTCGTAACTCTTGGAAGGTTTTCGATTCATTCCACAGCTTGACAAAACTTTCTTCCTTCAAATTTCCTACACTGACAGGAAGATATGGGCACGGTGTCAGTTCACCTTCAGGACTGATACGACAATAGTAGATACCACATGGACATGTTCCGCTTGGATAGCCTTGTAGGAATGCTGAGTCATTCTGTTGTTCATAGATTACACGTTTGTAATGAGGAGCACATTTCGCTGCAATGAGCATCCTCCCAGTATAATCTTTCTGAAGTTTGAACATCGTTTCAAGCATATTCTCATATTGTGCTGACGAGATGTCCATTACCGTTTTTCCCCTGCCTGTTCGCACAAGAAAATATAGGTTTAGTACCTTCGCCCCTAACTGATATGCAAACTCTACAATTTCAGGGATTTCGTCGTAATTCCACTGCGTAACTGATGTCTGAATGAGGAAATCAAGATGTGCGCGTTTCAGAGAATCAACCCCATTCATTGTTGCCTTCCATGCTCCCGGCATGCCGCGAAACTTGTCATGATTTTCTGGTTTGATGGAATCAATACTTAACCCTGCACCGGTAACCCCATGTTTCTGCATCTTTTCGACCACTTCGTCATTGAGTAGGACACCGTTTGTTCCCATCACAACAAGAAATCCGATATCCGATGCATATTTTGAAATCTCAAGAATATCTGGACGCAGCAACGGTTCGCCACCTGTGAGTATCAACAGGATATGTGAATTGATTTCCGCTATCTCATCAATGACGCGAAAACATTCTGATTGCGTCAACTCAGACTCTCTATGATAACCGTGTGGAAACTCGTCTGTGTCCACGAATCCTGCTGGCAGATAGCAGTGTGTACATTTCAGATTACATAATCTGGTAATATTCCAAGAGACTGCTTGAACTTTTGTTTTTTCCATTTAATTTCTCAGTAGCAGTGAAAGTGCAAAAACAATTAATCCTGAGAACAACGTTAGATGTCCGAGAACGTTTACGTGAGTAGGTACTGTGATTGAATTGTCTGGATCTGCTGCTTCAAGGTGCCGCCGATAGAGTGAACTGTATAATCCCCAACAAAGTGCCATAATACCAAATGCTGCCAGCTTTGCTGCAGAATATAGCATATACGCTGCTTCAAATTTCATATCGTTATTCCATGCGACTATGAAGATTACAACTCCCCCTGTTAATAGAAGTATGTTTATTGTCAATCGCATTGTATGTCGGAAGCGATTGTGAATGTTTAACAAATCTTGTGCTAATAGCTTTTTCCTGACTATTGGCATTGCAATCAATGTTGAAAAAACGACTCCTCCGAACCAGATGATTGCTGCGATGAGATGGATACATCGGATGAGAAGTTCTACAAGCGTCCGCATTGTTTCTAATTTGCAAAATTATTCATTAATTCCCAATGTAAGCGGTTTTTCTGTCTTTAACAATGCCTCCACCAGTCCGGGAATATCCATTATCCACTCAAGTTGTTGTTGTATTGTTCCACGTTGACCAGCAATCCAACTTAGCACTTGGCTGATATCGTAGGCATTTCGGACAGGTGCAAAGGAACCAGGTATTCGATCTTTTGACTGTGACTTAAGTATAAGATCATTAAAGCTAACTTTTTTCTTATTTGATTGTTTTGGACAGTTGATAAACTTACCATCGTACCCTGTTTTAGCAATATGATAAACTCTCGCGGCTGCATTAGTATTCCACCTTTTCGATACTACCATATCAAGCCAATGTTCGACTTGTCCCGGACTAGGTTTTATTTCGGCTAATTTCCTAATAGTTACTTTTGCCGCGTACCATTTCTCGATCCGCTCTTTTTGTTTTGAAAATCGTTCTCGCTCAAGTTGCATTTTTAAGAATTTTTCGATGACACTATAGTTAAGCAACCTTGTCAAATGAATTTTTCTGAAGTCAACATCTTCTCCGTAGATCATGCCATTAGCACAAACAAGACGATCCCAAGTAAGGATAATTTCTAGTGCTGTAGTTTTATCCACCGAATTTAGTATATTTACTCTGAGTACAATGGGATACCCATCCTCCGGCGTAAACCCATAAGTATTGACTTCAGGATCAAACCCATAAGTGGGTAAAGTGAAACTGAACCACATCCGTTCACCGTATTCTGTGAGCATCATCTTTACCTCAAGACTTTCGGGATCAATGCTGTTTTGACTTAACGCAGCTTCTAATGCTTTAAGACAATCATGATGTTGAATCAGACTATATTGTTTTGACACAGTCGCAATAGGAATATGTGCTTCATCGTCATTTGGCAACAGAAGACCTTGACTTTTCCTAAGAGGTTTCCGCACTATAATGTCTAGGTGTTGATTCGTTCCTCCATCTTCTGTGCGAAATGGTTCTTGGATAAAACAAGGAATGTGCTGCCGTATTTCATCAATAGATCCCTCATAAACTTTCACTTTTCTCGCGTGCCATGTGAATGTCATCTCATACTCCTTTCTAACTACTGATTAAGTTGTACTGGCGTTTCTTGAATGCGTTGGACGAGGTATTGCCACGTCCATTCACTTGCTTCCCTTAGGTTTACAAGTGTGCCTTCTTTCATGTATTCTTTTTGTTTATTGATTTTGCGTAGTTGCGGAAGCGTCATACGGTTGCTTTTTTCGAGGTTACAAGGTTTACACAAAAGCGCACGATTATTTATATGATGCTGACCATAGTCATCCCTTCCACTTTTTGGGTTGATATGGTCAAGTTCAAGATAACGTGGATCAGGTGCTTCAAAATTACAGCCCCAACAGTAGGGTCCAAAGTGCTCTATAAGCGTTTTGTGTATTTCTGCACGAGTCATTTGAAATTCTTCGGTAATTGGTATGACAGATGGTAATTCGGTTGCTGCGGTTTCTTGATTATCGGTGCGTATAGGTGGTTCTGTTCGGTAGTGCATTTCGTAGGGTTCCATTTGTCTATCAAGCCATGTTTTATCTATTGCGTATTTCTCAAGTCGTTCTCGTTCTTTTCGGTCAATTCCCATGAGCCGTGTGATAATGTGGTAACGTGCGTCCTTACGTCTGTCAATACTTATCCAACGTCGGTTAAGGTTATTGGCTGCAATGATCGTTGTTGCGCACCCGCAGAACGGGTCCAACACAATATCTCCTTCGTTACTACTTGCTTCAATGATACGTTCGTATAGCGCGAGCGGTTTTTGATCAGGTGAACCTGTTTTTTCATTTTTCTCAAAGCGTGCAGTATCTGTCCATATATCAGGAATTTTCACCCCTTCAGCGTCCGATAGATATTTCTTATAGCGAAAAGGCGAGGTGGGTGTTGCTTGGGTGAGTAGTCCCTTTTGATACATTTCTTCCATTTCAGATTTTTTAAACTTCCAAGCCCTTTTTATGCCCTGGAACTCATAAACTGTATTCCCTCCTGATTCGTTTGTGCACGGGAATGTAGCGTATTGTCCATTGCTGTCTGTTTTATGATAGTTTTTATCAATATATTCCGCACTATATGGCAAAAAAACAGGATTGTGTGTGTATTCTTTTGATTTAGCGTAATAATAAATGGTGTCGTGTGCTTGCGGGAATTTCCTTGCAGCGAGATTGTGCTTTTCACCGTCTTTTCTAAGCCATGCAATTTCGTTGACAAAGTTGTTTTTTCCGAAAATAGCGTCCAATGCCATTCGGATGTAGCTATTTGCGGTGTGGTCGCAATGCAAATAAATTGAACCTGTATCTTTTAGGACACGGTGCATTTCAAGGAGTCGGACGCTGAGAAAACAGAGAAATGCAGCTGTATCTTCGTCTCGAACAACTTTTGTGGCTTCAACAGCTTGGTAGAGTTCGGGATGTCCATCTTGGATAGTTTCAAGCCATTTGGGGTGCACTTCATTCCACTTCCATTGATCCGGGAGTTTACCTGTGTCGCCGTATTTCCACTTATCCACGTATTGTCCAGCGGTACCGCTTCGGTTTCGCTTGGTATTGAAAGGTGGGTCTGTGGCTATGAGGTCTATGCTATTGCTATTAATTCCACGGAGGACCTCTAAATTGTCCATTTCGTAGAGTGTATTGGCTATGTCTTGTGCCATGAAAAAGCCTCATATTTGTCAAGTCTGAAACTACTTATTGCGTAGACTTATACCCTCTCATATTTCTCATAGAAGCCTACGCCATCCTTCTCAATTTCTGCAACCATATCAGGATTTCTTATTTTACTGAAATCGGATATGTCAATCGTATAGGGTAGAAGCAGATCATCAAGATCGTTGTCAATTTTAGTGAGTACGCTGTGTGTTAACCCCTCGCCGCAGAGGGTTAGGTCAATATCCGATCCATTCCGATATGCACCTGTAGCCCGTGATCCGTACAAAATTGCTTTCTCAATCTGTGGATACTTGACGAAGACGTTATGTATTTTTTGAATGGTTCGGTCTGATAATCCGTATTTCATAGAAATTTTTCAGATAAGTTTTAGAACTACATAGGGAAGTTTCCGCGTGCTGCATCCATCACTTCGCCGGTTATTTCGGTATGTCCGTTATCTTTAGCAAAACCTTCAATTCCCATCTTAGCCATTGGGCGTACAAAGCTTGGTATGCGTTCTAACCGTTCCAGTGCCTCTGATGTCCATTTAATGCCATCGTCTTCAGGTTCAGTTTGTTCCTCAAATGCATCCGATATCACGGAGGTAAAGGGACATTTTCCTCCTTCTGCTGATTCACTTGTGTCTGTATCAACGGTTACGTCAGGCATCATATCTGATTTAGATGTTTCTAATTGTGAACGTATCAACTGCATCGGTTGTGCATCAGTGTTACTACCACCAAGTTTCAGGTCTAAGGATTTTAACATTTGTGTTTCTGAAGGATTCAGAAACATTGCTATCTCTGTGAAACACTCAGGACATTCGAAAACAGCGGTTACGGATCCCTGTTCAGGTCGGGTTACATCTTTAAATTTCATTGCCGTGTCACAGTCTATACATAGAAATTTCATCTACTCACTCCATTATTTTTTAACAGAACATGTTTCATTAACGTGAGTTCGGTATAAGACGTTTTTTGTGCTATATGCACAACCTGGAAAGGTTATGCTACAAAGTTTTTTAAATGGTTGCATAGTGTCATCGCAAACACAGGGAATGCCTAAATGGCATTCATACCGTTGATTTTGTTGTGTTTACTACAATATCGATGAGGCACAACCTGGAAAGGTTATGCTACAGACATTATGTTTTGAAGAAATCTTGTATCTTTTGTGCAACCTCTATAATGGCTTTACTCGCTAAAGATTTTGGGTGCTCGCGGACATAAGGTGTGCCATTGTCACTACACAATGATAACTTCGGATCGAAAGGGATTTTAGCAAGTGTATTTTGTTGAAAAGATGTATCCTCAGTAGAAAAGAGGGATTCATGTTCTCCGCAGTGTTGACAGATATAAAAGGCCATATTTTCAACAACGCCAATGATCGGCACTTTGAGTATGTCTCTTGCCATTGTAACTGATTTTTTGACGACCAAGTGTGAAATATCAGATGGTATGGTAACGACGACCACACCTCCGAGATTAGGGATCAGTTCAACTACATTTGGTAAACGGTCGGAACCTGGTGGCAGGTCAAGCATTAGGAAATCTAATTCTCCCCAATCTGTGTCGCCGATAAACTCTCGTAATGCGCCTACTTCCATAGTACTACGCCAGGTAAAAGCATCCTTTTGTGTATGTGCGTTCCACAATACGGGTGCGTCATCTTCTGACAAAAGGAGGTCCATTGAGATAATTTTTGTTCCGTGAGAAGTTACCGCAGGTTTGACACCTGTTGACGTATATTCAAGCATTGCATGACGAACCCCCATCATTTTTGCAATAGATGGTCCGTTGATATCTGCATCTACAACACCAACAGTACAACCCATTTGTGTCAATACTGTAGCAATGTTAGCAGTAATAGCACTTTTCCCAACGCCGCCTTTTCCACTCATTATGGCGACTGTGTTTTGAACGGAGGCGAGACGTTTGCTGATACGGTTCGCCTGTTCGGCAACTTGTCCAACGATGTTTGAACCGGCATCAACCGGTAATTCTTTATAGCTTTTCACTCTTCATTTTCGTTCATATTTGATATGGCATATAAAGCTTCGTAACCACGCAAGTATAGTGTGCCATCTGCTATCACTGGGGATGCGGCGATAGTGTCTTCGATAATGTTGGTGGAGACTATTTCAAATTCACGCCCTGCCTTCACAACATTTACAACCCCATCATGAGATGTAAGATAGATATATCCATTTGCATAGACCGGTGAGGAGCGATGGCGGTGGCGATGTGTTCGCTGTTGATAAAACTGCTCGCCTGTTTCTGCATCCAAGCAGGTTAGGTTGCCATTTTCTCTGCACAAGTAGACTAAGCCATCGTGGATAAGCGGGGATGGGACATCTGGTGTACCTTGTTGTAGTTTCCATATTTGAAAATCGGAGTCTGTTATATCACCGTTCCCTGATGGGTTTAAACCCAGTACAGGACCGTTTTTTGCTGAAGGAACAACGATAAGGCCTTCGGTTACCACAGGGGAAGCGACAAGTCTGAAAGATGGATTATACCTTTCTATGGAATTCAGTCCGCCACATCGCCAAATCTCACTGCCATCTTCAAGATTGTGTGCAGTAACATAATCTGCCCCATGAACAATGAGTAGTTCCCTCTCTGAATCACGGTAAAGAATAGGAGAGGTGTAAGCATGCTCACATTCTGCCCTTGCGTCACTTTCTCGGTCGTGTTTCCATATCTCTTCACCGGTCATTTTATCAAGTGCAAGGACTAACCATGCGTTGCTATGGATGAGCTGTAAGTATAATTTATCTTCGTATAGCAAAGGGGTCATTGACATTAGGAAACCGAGTCTAAAGTTGCCATATCGTTCTTCAAGATTCGTCTGCCAAACTGGGTTTCCTTCAAAATCGTAACATGCCAGATCTCCTGTTCCGAAAAATGCCCAAACATATTTGCCATCGGTAGTCGGAGAAGGAGCAGCGCAGTTAACTTCATCGCCGCGTTTGGTACGATTGCCTTGTGCTAATGTGCGTTTCCATATTTCCTCTCCATCTGTTGTAATACACAATAGAACTAAGTCGTTTCCATCTGCAGATGTAAGAAAGATTTTGTCTTTCCAAACAACGGGAGTAGATGCACCTTCACCTGGTAATGTAAGTTTCCAACGTACATTCTCTGTTTGACTCCATTGAATGGGAACATCGGTTTCGTTGCTGATTCCATCGTTGTTTGCCCCTCGCCACTGATGCCAGTTTTCGGCAATACTGTTATTTATTAATGTGAGTAGTAAAATAAGGAGAATAACTATATTTATGACAAATAGTTTGCGCATGATATGCCTCCATTGTTTAGATTAACGTTTCTCGTCTGTCCAGATACCTCTATCAGGACCATTCCACAGCCATGGAACGATTTTTGACAAAGTTCCTACATTATATTCAGGGAACTTATATCCTTTCTCTATAACATAACCTTCGTTTGTAAAAATGGGATAGTCAAGTTTAGTGAGAGAAGTAATTGGTTCAATTTCAATCCACACCTCTTTAAGTTCGCCGAGAACTGTTTTATAAAAAAAGTCAGCGGAATGGCTTTCGTGTTTTAGGATCATGATCGTGGCAGATTGTTTCACCTCTCCGTTGGATGAGCGGACTTTCAATTTGATCAGAAGATCGTCAGCTGGTGGTGGATCAGAGCGTAACTTAAACCACAAACCGCGGGCGGAACCTTCGGCTGCGCCTTCATTTGGTCCGAGGATGTGGAATGATATTGTCGGAATTGTATCCATTTCATACCTCCGATTTACTTGTCCTGGCTGACTGTGTCAGTCGATTGTTGATAGTACTCACCTAACACTTCGTTAGCTAAACTTCGACCGTCTTCTATAACCCGGGCAGCGAAATCGAGTGTAACCTGTGTGATATTTCCCTCTTGTGCACGTTGTTCGATACGGGTTTGTGTAATGTTTCTCATAAAACCGGCTGGCACTAAATTTAGTCGTTCTACAGCTTCATCAGTCCATTGCAGGGTACTTACAAATTCAACATTATCTATAACATTTTGCGGTTCGTTCTGTGCTTGCATAGCTTTGAGTTCGGGAACATCTTCACGTACAGCAGCTGCTTCCCCCATACTGTCGTCAATAATCTCGGTTGCAAATGCATTTGTTATAGTAACTATTTTTTGGGAACGTGCTGACTTTTCGATCCGTGCTTTTACATTACGTCGCATATAACCACGTGGGACGGTTCTAAGTGCTTTCTTCGCCTGCTCAGACCATTGTAGGCGAATTCCATCAAATGTCTCCTCTTCTGCAGTGCCACCTTCGTCAATTGCAATGTGCTCAAGAGAATTTTTGTCAACCATTTGGAATCGTTCAGGCGGAGAACTACAGACAGGACATTTTTTCGGTTGTTGGTCATGTGCAGCGTAGCCACATTCACCACAGATATAAGTTTGTACTGAATCTGCTGCCAAAACTTTCTGCTCTGCGATCTCTTTTGCAGCGCGTGTTAGTTTTTCTGTAGCGCGCTGTGGCATAATCGTTTCCATTGCTTTGTCAATGACACTTTCAGTAATAACAGAATGTCCGCGTTCAATGGCAAAACGGTGTACAGCAGTTTTGGCTATTCCGCGTACTAATGGCGGTGCCTTCTCCATGCGGTCCATCGCTTCCTGTGTCCAAACAAGTGTCTCTTCAGCCTTCACATCAATTTGAGGGAAATAACGTTGACTTGAAAGCAGGACATTACAAGGAGCAAGACGCAAGAGATTCTCTGCCGTGCTGCCGATGTCAGAATCTTGTTCATTATGGACACCAATTCTACCTATAACGAGGAGCCAAGGGTCAGTTTTGCGAGTGTATTGTAATATTTTTTCGTAGGCTTTTCCGTCAAGGAGTGTGATTTTTAGTTGATAGTCGTGTTCTTCCTTTGCTATGGATCGTGCTACTTCAAGGTGTGATTGATATATTTTTGCAAGCCCGGTATCTATTACTTCTTCATGTAATTGTTCCTGTTCTTTGAATCTGAAAGTTCTGGCGGCGCGTTCAGTAAGTACATTCACAACAGAATTGAAGACGATGTAATGGAGATAAGGATCGTAAACCCCGACTGCTTCCACCTGTTTATTGAATTTTTGACCGAGTTGTATAGCAGTTTTCAAGCCAGAGAAAGACTCTGGACTTCCGTCTATGCCAACGAGTATATTTCCATTCTGTTTATCAACTGGTTCAAGATTTCTAACGATGAGTGTATCTGTAGTAATGCGTCGAACAACCCGTTCACAGACTCCGCCGATTAGGCTGTCTTTGACCGCACCCATCCCAAGTGCTCCCATGATTACCAGATCGTAATCGCTTTTTTGAATATCCTCAACCAGTTTAATATAGTGCTTACCTTCTGGCATTTTCGGTTCAAATGGAATATTAAGTTTTTCGCATTTCTGTTTCATTACCTTAAGATAGGAATCTGAGATAAGTTGGAGTCCCATTGTAATGAGGGTGTCGTGAATGCGTCTCTGCTTTTCGAGTTCTACCTCGTCCTGATATTCCTCTGGCAACGTATATTCCATCTGTTTGAAGCGAACATCATGCATTTTTGCTGCGTAAACGTGTGAACCGACCAATTTGGATTCAAATTTCTTTGCAAATTCAACAGCTAAGTTAATACTTGCATCAGAATGGTCTGAATTATCAACTGGTACATATATTTTTTTCATCTTCTTATCTCACTTCTTGGACATTTATAATTCACTTGTTGGGTTCAACGTTTTCACTCGGCTTGAACCGGGAACCGATAAATCCTCCGAGGATGTGTGCAATTAATACAACCGGCCACAGGTATAACATTGCAGTTTGCCAATCCCAATGAAGGATATAACGGCGTACAAGTAAGTTTAGCACAATCGGAATATATAGACATCTACTCCAAGGACGACTGAATTTTTTGTAGCGTACACGAAAAAACCCAAATGGAAAATGAACTATAAATGCAATGATTGAAACGTAAAAGTTCATGTCGCTTACTATTCATAAAGTGCTTTGATATCTTTACGTAACTGAACCATCGCAGCTTTACTGTGACTGTCGTAATAACCGTGTATGTTTCCATTTGGCGCAACGAGAACGAACTTTCTACTGTGTGGAAACACTCCTTCGTGATGTGCGGCTGCTAATTTAAATCCAGCATTTGCCAATTGATATATTTGCTCCTTCTCACCGGTTAGAAAATGCCAAGTTTTTTCATCTGCTCCATATCTTTTTGCGTAATTCGCAAGAACTTCTGAGGTATCACGTTCTGGGTCAACGGTAAAGGAAATGAAGTTGACATCGTGTGAACTAAATTCTGACTGTAACGTTGCCATCTCCTTTGTCATTTTTGGACATATCGTGGGGCAATTTGTAAAAATGAAATCTGCAACCCAGACTTTGCCAGATAAATCAGACAAACTTATTTCTTCTCTCTGCTGGTTGATCAAAGTAAATTCAGGAACACTCGCGAATACTTCTTCATGGTCAGAGGCATTTTTATTTTTGAACATTAACCACAAATTGAGTATGGCAATACTGATTATAATTACTCCTAACACAATCCAAGGGAGTGTGGTTTTGCCAAGTTTACGTTCTTCGGATTCAGGGTTTTTCATCTAATCATCCATATTTACTATTTGTTGAACCTATAAAGAACAGAAGTACTTATTATTCGAACCTTAGTGGGGGGTGGTCTCTTGTACTTTTTCTGCTGGTTTTTCTATTGCATTATGTCGTGCCTCTGTTGCGAGATCGGGTAACAGCATAATGACAAGAAAAACACAGATAAGAAAAGGTATAATTACAATCACTGATAAAGTGCGTTTCTCAAGTTTCAGATGCATGAAATAGGCTGCAACTAAAAACGCCTTACCACATGCCAATCCGATAAGTAGAATAGCTTTGATGACAGTGGAATACTCTGGGATCGCAACACCAATCTCAATTGCAGTTAACACAGTAAGCCATAAAAAAATAAACCAATACCTTGGATGTTTATGTTCTCCGTTCTGAGCCATTTAATCTCCTCCTACAATAAATAGATAAAGGTGAAAACCATAATCCAAATTAGGTCTACGAAGTGCCAATAGAGTCCAACAATTTCTACTTCATGGTTAAATTCAGCAGTATATCTTCCACGCAGACCATGTATCAGTATAACTATCAGATATATTACACCACCTGTTACATGCAACCCGTGGAACCCTGTGATAGCATAGAAAGTGGGACCAAACAGGGTAGATCCGCTAATTGCAGCACCTGATAGACCATGATCTGGAATACCTGTCAATGTTAATCCGTGTTTAATTAGCTGTGTCCATTCATACACTTGCAATCCAAGAAAGATGACACCACCTAAAATCGTTAAACCGAGAAATGTACACATCCGAGATACATTTCCTTTTTGAATGGACTCTAATGCTTTAACCATTGTAACGCTACTACAGATCAAAAGGAACGTCATAAAGGCTGTTAACTCGATTCCAAGTATCTCGCTAGGTGGTACCCAACCAATTACACCTGCGCCAGCTCGGAGTGCTGCATAAGCTGCAAGCAATGCCCCAAAGGACATCGTATCCCCAATGAGGAATATCCACATGCCGAGTTTTCCGAGACTATCTGGCGTAAGCGATGGTTCGTATACGTCTTCAGTATGTTCTAAAGTGGTAGCTTGTTCCACTATACTAAACTCCTTTTATTGTTTACCAATTTTTCAATCATATAACTTACATTTCAATTGATGATTATACATGCTATGTTTTCAAGTCTCTATTTGCACGCCGATAAGAATAGAAAACACTTCCCCCAATGGCACCAAAAACAATGAACGGCATCGCCATCATAAACATCACACTCCAATTAAATCCGCGCGCGATCGGTTCATCTAAATTTTTACATGCGGGACATGCCTCTATTGAAAGTGGAATAATTGTAACATAAAATGTTATAAAAATAATGCATAAGACAATTTTCCAGCGCATAAGAATCTCCCTCAGGCAAAATATACCAAAAAATAAAGGACAGGCCAAAGTGCAGCTACATAAATCCAATAGATAGTGCAAGTTTCAACTCCTGTGTAATTTACAGAAGAAAACTTTCCTATCAATGACATACCAATAACAACCGCTAACCAAATAACTGCTCCTAATACATGAACAGCATGGCAACCGATAACTACATAAAAGGTGGCACCATATACACCAGATTGAAGTGTCAATCCTTTACCAATGAGTTGTATCCATTCACTCCCTTGAATTATTAGAAACGCTAATCCTAATGTTCCCGTGAGAATCAACAACAAATTACTGAATAGTTTAGACACATCATTCTGAATCATACGCAGCGACAGAAACATTGTGATTCCGCTTATAATTAGAAGTCCAGTATTGATACCTGTTACTAAGCGTGGGAGTTGAATGTCAGCGTGGGACAACGGAGGCCATGTAACATTCCCCATCCGATATACCAAAAAAGCACCAATAAGTCCTGCAAACAACATCGTCTCAGCACCGAGGAGTATCAATACGCCTAGTTTGGCGTTACTAAATGGGCGATTTTCAGCAATTTCCATACTACGTTGTACCATCATCCACGAACTCTACGATACTCTCTTTTTACTAAATTAACTATAGAAGCAACAAGTCCTGTCTTAATGATTACCTCAATAATAGCTGCACCTATTAGAGAAATACCGATAACGGCTGCGATAATTGTTGTGATTACTGAAACAAGTCTTTTTACAGAAAGTGGTGCTTCGAAACCTATGACAAATCCGACTGTTGTAATTGTAAATAAGCCAAAGAAGGTTATTCCTAAAATAAGACCAACTTTCAGATTTCGTCTTTTGCGTTCTTGATTCTTCATATTCACTCCAATTTATAGACTTATTTTATCTATTGCCATCGTAATGAATACCAATGGGAGATATAACAAAGATGCATAAAGCACATATCGTGCGGTTTTGATTGTGGGTTTTTTCTCAAAATAGATTCCACTGATCAAAAACATACCCCCTACAAATAGTGCGATAAGAAAGTAGATTCCACCAGATATATTGAACAGAGTTGGCAGAAGTCCAATGCCAAAAAGTGCTACACAGTTAATTACAATCTGACGGCGTGTGCTTATTCCATCTGGGTGTATTACGGGCAATAATTTTAATCCTGCATTTGCATAATCCTCACAATAGATATATGCTATAGCGAGTGAATGTGGAAGTTGCCAAAGAAACAGAATTGCAAATAGTACACATGCAGAACCTGATATTTTACCTTGTGCTGCTACCCAACCTACCACTGGCGGTAATGCACCTGGAAACGCGCCGATAAGTGTACACAGAGAGGTGCTCCGTTTTAGTGGTGTATAGATAAACAGGTAACTTACAACAATTAAAGATATAATGAATCCGCTCAACGGATTTACAAAAGTTGTCAGGTATAACATACCTCCTGCGGTGAGAATAACGCAAAAAATTAATGCTTCTAATTCGCGTATTCTTCCAGCAGGAAGTGGTCTTTGCTGTGTTCGTGTCATCTTAGCATCAATATCACGTTCAAGATATTGGTTTAGTCCTAAGACACCTGCTGCAGTTAGTCCAGCACCAATTAGAGTGTGTCCAAACAACAACCAATTCATAGCACCTTGTGTACCGAGGTAGAAACCAGCAGCAGTAGTTATTAGAATCATCGCTACCATACGGGGTTTGGTAAGCTCAATATAGTCTGCTATACGTCTTACGAACACAGAGCCTGTTGTTTGTTGATTAACTGTATTACTGTTGTTTGGTATAGTTACTGTAGTTAAGCGCATTATGTTAATCTCATTCTGTTACCAATGAATTGGCAGCAGGAATTTCTATATTTATTGCAGTTTCTGTCAATCGGAATATTTTCAATGTAATCACAAAACTACTTACTAACATCAGGGCACCGATTGCTACATGGGCAGTTGTTATAACGTCCGTTGTAAATGCTGACACTGATTCTCCTAAGGTAGTTAGTCTTGTAATATATGCACCGGTCCCCAATATTAGTTGCACCGCGAGTAATCCAAGCAATATCAATGGCAATGATTGTCCAATTCCTTGTGTCTGCTCGGCTATGCTAAATACGCGTTTGACTAATAAAAAGATGTGGAGCGTTACTAAGACTGCAAATAGAAGGTGTGCGTCGAGTCTATTTCCTGTATGTCGCAATACTGCTCCGAAGATAAGTTGAACATATATCAGACATGTGGTAATTAGACTTAACCTTCGTAATTTCTTTGCAAGTAACTCATCAATATGTACTTCAGATTGATTGTTTTGCCATCCCCGCGAGGTAAATAAACATATTCCACATAACAATGAGAAAAATGCTTGTGCTAGACATGCATGTACTATCGCGAAGTTGAGATTTTCTTCTGTTACTCTAAGCCCTCCGAGAACGCCCTGTACGCTGACACCAATTAGAGCAACAAGTCCAAGCCATTTAAGCCATTTTCGGGAGTCTGCTATCAATAACATAATGAACAGTATAATCGTCAATAAACCTACAAGGGATCCCATCAAACGATGACTGTGTTCATATAGGATACCACCTACCATATCAGATATTGGATACAGAAACATGTTGTATCCAAATGTTGTTGGCCAATCTGGTACTGCTAATCCTGATTCAGTACTTGTTACTATCCCTCCAATAACAATAAGTAAGAAAGTTGCACCTGCGGTGATAATTGCAATTCTATATAACCCGGGACTATATATGTTTTGCTTCATTTTCATTTCAGATCAACTATCTACATACCTTTGATGGTTGTTGCTGTGTGTATACTAGCTAGTCCCCTGTACTCGCGGGTGCATGTTCTGGTTGTGCTTGTGGGATCCAATCAGATTCTTCGCCAGGTACACTGTATTCATAAGGACCACGATAAACTGTAGGAATTTGAGCAAAGTTTCCGTGTGGTACGGGGGTCGGTGCCTCCCACTCCAACGTGGTGACATGCCACGGATTCTTTTCAGCAACTTTACCTTTATATATGCTCCAGGCAAAGTTGAATACGAGTATTAATTGTGCAAAACCGAGTGTAAATGCACTCATTGTAATAAAAATATTCATTCCTTCAAATCCCTGCAAGAACTCATAATTCTGCGGGTTGGAAATGCGACGCATATGTCCACCTACACCGAGGATATGCATTGGGAAAAATGTGCAGTTAAAAGCAATAAATGTTAACCAAAAATGGATTTTAGACAATGTATCGTTCATATACCGACCATACATTTTGGGGAACCAAAAAATAATACCACCAAACATAGCGAACAGACTTCCACCAAAAACAACATAATGAATGTGTGCTACGATATAGTAAGTGTCATGTATGTATATGTCAACTGGGGTATTTGCCATGTAGATGCCGCTGAGTCCACCTACTACGAACATAGACACGAAAGCGATGCCGTGAAGCATCGGTGTTGTAAAGCGGATAGAACCACGGAACATTGTTCCAAGCCAATTAAATGTCTTAATTGCAGATGGCACAGCAATTAGCATAGTTGTTGTCATGAAGAATGCTCCCATGCCTGGACGCATTCCACTCTGGAACATGTGATGCCCCCAGACAATCCACCCCAAGAACGCAATTGCAATCATAGCGTATACCATAGAACGATATCCAAAAATGGGTTTCCGTGAATTAACTGCGATTAATTCGGAGGCAATACCCATACCCGGTAAAATTAGAATATATACCTCCGGGTGTCCGAAGAACCAGAATAGGTGCTGCCATAATAGTGGGTCACCACCACCCTCAGGTGTTGCGGTGAAGAATGTGGTTCCGGCGAGTCTATCAAAGATCAGAAGTGCTAAAGCGGAGGATAACACGGGAAAAGCGAGAAGCAGAAGGATTGCTACGATGAACAGAGACCAGATGACCAAGGGTAGTCTGAATAACGTCATTCCTGGAGCACGCATGTTGATGATCGTTGTTATATAATTAATTGATCCTACCAAGGAAGAGAATCCTTGGATTAGCAAGCTGATTGCCCACAGGTTTTGCCCCCAGCCGACATCTGTCCATTGTGGGTCAACAGATAAAGGGGCGTAACCTGTCCATCCTGCGCCAGCATGCCCTCCTGGAACAAAAAATCCTGCTGCCATTACAATCGCCGCAAGTACAGCAAGCCAAAATGAGAGCATATTAAGAATTGGAAATGCCATATCCCGTGTACCGATCATTAGCGGAATCAGGAAATTTCCAAACGCACCTACTAGTATAGGAACAACGACAAAAAACACCATTATAGTAGCATGCATCGTAAATAGCATATTATATGTTTTGTCTTCAATCACTCCGTTTGGAAAGTGGGTTTCAATCAATTCCTCTTTTTCCGATTCAAAAATCTTGTCCCACCTTTTATCTGCACCTGTGACGATTTCTCCTTCATCAATATACTTTTGAGAAGCACCAATGATAGGCAGCGGTCTTCCTGGATATGCAAGCTGCCACCTAAATAACAGTGCAAGTCCACCCCCGACGAATAACATGATCAATCCGTAGATCAGGAACTGCTTGCCGATCATCTTATGGTCAAGTGAAAAAATATATTTGCGAATAAAGCTCTCTTCAGGATGGTGTGCATGTTCGTGATGTTCATCATTGTCATGCTCAGGCATGTGTTGTGTGTCATCATTATCTTCATGTGCATGTTCGTGGTGTTCATCATTGTCATGCTCATGTGAAATATTTTCATTTTCTTGCATCTTTATTCTTACTCCTTTCGCGACCAGCAAATTAGAAATTGTTTTCTTTATGCTGCTCTAATGTGCCTATTCAGGCCACTGTTCCTTGACCCATTCATTATATTTTTCTTGTGTATGTACAATGAGAAATCCGACCATAGTTGTGTGTCCAAATCCACAAAGTTCGGCACAAGGAATTTCATAACGCCCTGTCTTTGTCGCTTCAAACTTGATGTTGTCAAGAAATCGGTTTGGTAAAGCGTCTTGTTTCAGCCGCAAATTAGGGATAAAGAAACTGTGAATCACATCTTTAGATGTTAACACGATCTGTATGAGTTTATTTTCAGGTACATGTAGTTCGTTTTCTAATTCCAGATCGTCTTCTGTTCCTAATTCATTGTCTGGACCGGGGTAAACCATATACCAATTAAATTGTTCTCCTCGGACCTGAACGACATAATCGGGATTTTCAGGTGCTGTTTTCAAATTATTCCACTGCGGGAAACTGAGCATTGCTAACCCAAATACAATTACGGTAGTTACTGTTGTCCAGATGATTTCAAGTTTCGTGCTTCCTTCAATGTATTCAGCCCGGTGTCCTTCTCGGTGCCGGTACATTATTAGGAATGCTATAAGTGCACCAATTACTAGCACAAAAGCTACCACAGTAATCCAATAAATTAATGCAAAAAGTGTATCAACACCTTGTGCGAACTTTGATATATTCTCTGGAAGCCATCTTAGCATTCATTCCTCCTTATCCAAAAACATAGACATAAGTATTCATTAACGTGCATATTTTAAGTTGTTTGTGCAGAAGCAGTAAGCGTTGCGCCTAAGTAGGTCAAAATACAAAACAGAGATATAATTATTAGAGAAAACTCCCACGTCGGCATGTTACCAATAGTTTTTGTAGTATCAAAATAGAGACTTTGTCTAAAAGCAGCAATCCCGTAAGTTAAAGGATTAAGTTTCATTACCCAAGCCAACCAACTAGGTGTTCCAGTACTTGGGAAAAACGCACCAGATAATAACCAGATTGGAATGAGTACTAGGTTCATAATCGCGTGAAAACCTTGTGTTGAGTCCATTCTCCAAGCGATAATGAGACCAAGGTTCGTTAATCCAAATGCCAGAATTGACATTACACATAAGGTAAAGAATATCGATGTCAATCCGAATCGAATACCGACTAGTGGTGCAAGAAAGAGCAGTAGCGTCCCTTGTAGAAGTGCTAAAGTTGTTCCACCTAATGCTTGTCCGAGAACAATACCCCATCTTGCAACAGGTGCTATAAGTACACCTTGCAAAAAACCTTCACGTCGCTCATTCACCACAGAGATTGTAGCGAAAATAGCAGTGAAAAGCAAGACTAAAACGACAATACCCGGATAAAAGTATTCAATATAAACAGGTTTCTCCGATATTCCGGACGGTTGAAATGATGCGCTCAAGCCGCTACCGATTAGAATCCAAAATATTAATGGTTGTGCTATAGCACTTAGTAGGCGGCTCCGTTGTCTATAAAAACGGATGATTTCACGCCACCAAATTGTTGTAACAGGTAACAGAACGTTCATCTTTTCGCTCTTCCCTATACAAACGGGTTTCCTGTTAACTTAATGAAAACGTCCTCTAATGTAGGTTTCCCAATCCGTACAGTCTGAATCTCATCAGGATATGCTTTAACTACTTTCCTCGCAAACTCATGACCCATTTCACATTCGATATATATATAATTATCAGTTAATATTGGAGACACCTCGAACCTATCAGCCATATTCCGCTTGAGTATTTCACCGTTGGTAGTCTCAATCATCACAATATCACCGCTAATTCTACCTCTGAGTTCGTCAGGTGACCCGATTGCTACTAACCTTCCTGCATCCAGAATTCCTACACGAGTGCATAATTCTGCCTCATCTAGAAGATGCGTTGTAAGCAGAATAAGAATGTTTTCTGTTGTTGCAAGTAAATTCAGATGATTACTGAGTTGTTTGCGAGAACCAACATCCAATCCGCTACTTGGCTCATCAAGCAGTAAAACACTTGGTGAATGCAGCATTGACTTAGCGATTTCCGCCCGTTTTCTTAATCCTCCAGATAATTCTTCTACTAAGTCACGCGATCTATCACTGATTCCAAATCGATCCAATAGTTCAAATATTCTAAGTTTAAGTGCCTTACCTTTGAGTCCGTAGAGATGACCGTGATGTCGCAAATTTTCCGTAACTGTGAGTTTGACATCGAGTCCGGGATGTTGAAAAACAACACCTAGTAATTCTCTTATCGCTTTTGTCTTAGTGTTCAAGTCAAAACCGAGAATGTCAACCTTCCCAGATATAGGCGGCATGAGTGTTGATAAAATCTTGAAGAGCGTTGTTTTTCCACTACCGTTCGGGCCAAGTAAGCAGAAAATCTCCCCACATGATACGGTGAAACTAACGTTATCTAACGCACACCTTGTACCATAGGTGTGCGTTAGGTTTTCGATCGTAATTTGATTGTTCACATCTTACTACTTTTTGAGTTTCAGCGTGAAATTCTTCGTTACTTCACCACCAGCATCGACAGTAACAACTACAGGTTCTTTGTTATTAGTACCAATGGTTTCGTGCCAATATCCCAACTTATATTCACCAGGGGGAACATCTTCAAGCGTGAATTCACCCTTTTCATTTGTAACAGCGAAATATGGATGTGGAACGTAAGCAACCCATGCTTTCATCCATCCGTGGATATCGCATTTCACTTCAATAGGACCTTCAGCTGATTTTGCAGCACTGAGTTTCATTCTTTTTCGGTTTCTTGTCTGCTGTTTGTTGATTGAGGTGCCATTTTTTGAAGTGCCAAAGATATGCACATTATGTGTTGCCTTGTCGTTGTTCAATACCGTCAGACCTTTACCAACAGGAATGATCTGAACATGTGGATTGAATCGACAATTCTTCTGGTCAAGTTCCACTTTCGTATCCTTGTCGAAATCTTTACCTTGTGAAATATCCATCAGGTAGACAATTGTGTTTTTCAATTCCATACCTTCACTTACGACAAGGGATTCGTCATACTTATCTGTTACACCGCAAACCGATTGGTCTTTAGTGATTTCCAGCTTTTTCTTTTCAGGCACTTCACCCTCAAATTTTACAACACCACTAATTTTTCCACCGTCTTTAACCGAGCTGGCTTTATATGATTTGGGAAAAACAAGTTTATTCATATCCTCTTCTTCATGGTTATCTGAAAACACGAACAGAGTGAAAGCACAAACGAGGAGCAGTGTAGAACATACCAGCATTTTAGTTTTCATCTTTTTTCTCCTTTATAGGCACACAGTTAGAGGCAGTTTATTACAACTTTTTATTGGATAAACAAACTGTATCTAATGTTACGCCTTTATGTGTAAATATAAAATAAAAGGACATTTCTGTCACAGTTATTTGTATCTGTAACTTTAAGCATTTCTCCGTTGCACAAACCTTCGTAGACCGACCAATATACCTAACGAAAGTAAAGCAACTAACGGGGGATAGATAAACCTTCTTGATGAAGGAACAGGTTCCAGAACGAAGGAGTACCAACTTGAAATTACTCGTTTTGTGTCAACATCACCGTTTGCGCCATCCCAAACTGAGAATGCAATAGGTACAAATACTCCCGGTTCTATTTGTAGATCTTTTTTATCTTCGGTTTTTAATGCGCGTTTAATCCACAACCTATATTGTCCATCTCTAT
The DNA here is from genome assembly GCA_965200395.1 of Candidatus Poribacteria bacterium. GTDB lineage: Bacteria > Poribacteria > WGA-4E > WGA-4E > WGA-3G > MSPOR6. Next base: position 481,187 of record CBDAUH010000002.1, read on the forward strand.
ATTTACCTTCTGCTTGAATGTCGCCTTGAACTTCTTGAACTTCAGCTTTGGTGATACCTTTTGCTGTAAGTTCTGTCACTGTGTCAACAGCGGAAGCTCTCCACTGCCAAAGGTAGACAGCTTTTTTACCACCCCAAAGAAAATAAGGTTTGGGTGAAGTTGGATCTTTTGGAACCTTCACTGGGAATTGGATAGTAATTGTGTCCTCAAACGTTTTGCCAATATCTTCGTCCTCTATTTCCTCAGTGTTATTGGTCCTGTCATCCCAAGTGAAAAGGAAGGCTACCTCAGTATCATTATAAAATGATTTTACATTTACTGAGTCTATCGTTGGATTAAACTGACGAGGTGCAACTACAATTTGTCCAACAAGAGGGAAGTAGCTTGCTTCGAGTGTTTCCCAAGCAGCATCATCTGTTGCCGGCAACGTGCCTGCTACATATTGTGACCGAAGAACATTTTTACCGATTGCCGGTTCCGGTCTCTTTTCTGGTGCAAGAGATTTGACATAATTAGCGATGTGCCAACTTTTTTCTTTAAATATTTTCATTGCTGCAGCATGTTTAGCCTTCTGTTCATCGTTAGCTGAGTCTTCTGTCATAAGATCTAAAACGTCGTATGCATTTCCCATTTTTTCATCAAGCCGGTTAAATTCTTCATCCTCAGCATCAGTCATTTCGGTCTTATTCTCCAATTGTGCATAACTTTGTGCTTCCTCTACAGTTAATCCAAAAGAGGCATCTTCGAACATTGGCATGGCAGATCCGGCAATGCCCCCAATGAACCGTTTGTAAATATCCTCTGTACTGCTACCGCCTCTGTAATTCCAATTTTGAGTTAGATTTGCAGGCCAACTTTTAAAACCCCATTCATCTTGTAGGGTTGGTGCTGAAGTTCCATCACCGCGTCCCACAGCTCCATGGCATTCATAACACGCAAATTGTGTATAAAAGAATTTTCCTATTTCAATACTCTCTTCAGAATAGGGAATTTTACCTTGCAAACTGATTTCTATTGGGGGTGTTTCGTTCTCCGCGAAGCCTTCATAGAAGGTCTTGATATATGCAACGAGTTCCCAACGGTCAGCTGTATTAAGCGATGTTTCCCACCCAGGCATTGAAGAACCGGGCATGCCCTTGGTAATTATGTCAAATAGATCCTGATCAGTTGGGAGTTGACCGCTTTCTGTGGAGCGGATTTTATACAATCCTCGTGTAAAGTCTCTCGGTCTCGGTAGCAGATTTTCAGCTGCACTGCCATCTCCACGACCTTCAATACCGTGGCAGTGTGCGCAGCTTTCTTCATATACCTCCTTCCCACGTTCAGAAACTTCAGGAACTTCTTGAGTATAAGAGATAAGCGTAACTATAAACAAACTGGAGACAAGGAGAAATAGGACAAAAAATGATGTTCTCATTGTTAATGTCCCTCCCCGAATGTACGGTATGAATAACCTGTGTAATGAGATAAAAAGAGGATTACATCCCAAATTTCTTCTTCAGTTAACACTTCTTCCCACACAGGCATTGCAGAGTTCCAAGGTGTACCTGCATTAGGTAAACCAGGTCCACCCTTACTGATCCGCCAAAAGAAGAAAGATTCTTGGAAATTAGGAATGATACCTGGATCCTGGAAATTTGCTGGCAATGGCTGCAAAGCATGTGCAAAATGTCCTTGTCCATCAAGATGATCCCCATGACAATAGAAGCAGTTATCATAATAGACACGTCGTCCATTTTCTACATGTGACTTAAATTCTTCAGGATCATCCTTTTCATAATGACGATATGGATTTTCTACTTCCTGCATTGTACCAATAACCTTATTCTTATATGTCAGTTCAAGGGGGGGCGAAGGGTGGGCATCCCGTGGGTCGCCCGGTGGATTAGCCTTTTGGGCAATAATTGTATATGTATACCCTAACATTAGAATTGGTATTAGAACTGCTAGAACGAGCCGCCGTGTACTGCGTTTTTCATCAACAAACGTTTCGTGTATGGGTCTGATGAATTCTTTAAATCTCGTATCTTCTACGGAGACATGTACCAGAATAGCGATGAAGATTAACGCCATGTACATTGCAATTACACTGCTGGGAATTGGTACTGAGATAAGGCCGCCTATTACGAATCGCAGGAATACCCAACATGCAATGAATATCAAAAAACATATAGTGAATAGTGAAAGCCTTTTCATCGTATTTCTCCTGATTCGTATTTCCTAATCTATTCTGGTGCTTGTTCTGATGAATCAGTGGTTTCTGACTGTTCAACATCGTCAGAAGCTGTTTCATCTGTAGTTGTGCCAGTCAAAGTACTCAAGAATGCAATTAAATCCGCTAACTGTGTCACCGTTAAGGTATCGGGAAAGTTGTCGGGCATCGGCGATTTTATAAGTAACCTTCTTCCTGAACCTACTGCTTTGACTGCTTCTTCTACATCAAATGTATCAATAATTTCTTCAATTCCATCGACGATTAAGACAATTTCATCATCTTCCATTGTACCAGAGACATATTCTCCGACAGTCTGCCCAGCATCAAAGATTGTAAGGGTCATCATTATCTTCAAATCAGTTTTTGAAACACTCTTTGTCTCATTACCCACTTTCAGGGTGACAGCATCAACGGTTTCTTCTACGATTTCGCCACTTATCGGTGTATCAGAATCTTTAGGAGTAACGGTTAAGGTGAAAAACCCCTCAGCCTTTAGATTTATTATTGTTTCTTCATCAACCGGTTCCTCATCAAATTCACTAAATAAGATGGTATGTTCCTGTTCAGTTCCATCTGCTGCTTTGGTTTTTATGACAACTTTCTCGTCGTCTTGTGAAACTATAGTGCCTTCATAGGTAGTTCCATTTGCCTTGATTTTTGCTGTGCCATATCCGCTAACGATTTGTGCATGAGGTTTTAGAATTGATTCTTCAAGGTAACGGACTTCATTAAATGCAGCAATTTCGGTGAGCTCTGGTGCGGTGACAACTTCAAAGTCTTCATTTGCTTCGCCGGCTTTTGGATTTTCGACACCTTCGACAACATGACAGGATACACATGCTTGATCTATAAAGACTTTTCTTCCGGCATCAGGATTGCCAGTAAGGAGTGGTGGTAGTGCTGCAGCAGTCGTTTCAATATTTGCCCTATCAATCGGTTCATCGAACGGTTCCGGGTCAATTTCTCCACCTTGACTCTGTAGAAATGCGATGACAGCTGCAATCTCCAATTTTGTGAGTTCAATTGGTTTTTTCCATACCTCTGGCATAATCTTGCCATAACCAGGCACCAAATATTTACCCGGATCATATAGAGATTCTATTAGATAAGCTTTTGCATCCATCCCCGCTACACGGTTAGCGGCATTAACTCCGATATCTGTCAAATCTGGACATCTACCTTTCGGTGCAGAGGTATCCAATGTATGGCACGCTGCACACTGTCCTTTTGTATTGAATATTGATGCCCCAATTTCTACGACCGCATCAGGATCGGACCAGTCAAGTTCTGTTACCGGACCTGTTGCTGTTGATGTATCTGGAACAAGTGCAGCGATAAAGGCATAGAACCAGATCACACCGAGAGAAAATGTCACCAATTTCATGACAGGATACCACAACACCATGTTCACGAGTACTGATATTGTGAACCAGACTGACCAAGGTATCAGATTTTCAGAAGCAATCGGAAAAGCAGGAGCCTTCGCAATAAATGCAATAAAACTTACTACCATTAAGATTAGACATGCAACTCGCATAAGGGTATTCTTCATAGTTCTAATCTCCTGTTAATCGTTACCCTCAATAGCCGCCTCTATTGGTACTTCAGGTTGTTTTTTCTTTTCGCCCCAAAGACTAAGCCAGAAGATAAATCCGACAAGTGCAAAGAAAATAACCATTATAATTGCTACCATGTTCACTGCATTGCTTAGAGAAGGTGTAAAGGCATCAACCGAGGTATCTCTCTGAACACCGAATATATGCCATCCTTCCCGTAGTCCTGAACGAGCATATCCCATCAAGCCCATCAGCGACGTAAAAGTAATCGCAAGGAGTATCAATACATACTGTGAACGCTCTGTCATCTGTCCCCATTTGATAGTGCCAGAAGTAGTCGCCTTTCGATACATAAATACATCTAAGATTGTCACAACGACCATGACCCCGAGTGCAACCAGCACTTGCCAAGGTGTAAGAACATTTACACGTGTATCTGTTGGCACTGCAAAACCTACAATGCCAATAACAACAATTGAAACAACACCGAAAAAGAAAATTGCAGAAATGGCTACATTACCGAAGCCTTTCCAACTTGCAGTCGGTGTTTTACCAGAACGTCTGTAAAAGAGAAAACTTAAGAAGGTTGTAAGGATAATGATGTTTACGGCAGTATTCTTTGCTGTCATCAAACCGAATAATCCGAGGTGTGGATGGTTTGATCCTCCCATCGCACTCAGTTCAGATGCGGTTGAAATCTTAGAGAGCGTCCTCGGAGTCATCCATATAGCAACACAGATGACGATGATTGCAATCATATATGGACGATAGCGCGCATATATCTCCGCCCCCTCAATTCTCCCCATTCCAGACCATAGGTAGTAATTTGCGCCGATAAATAGAACACCGATCATCACCGCTTGTATGATAAATAGCCAAGAGAATAAACTACCCATCATATTGATGCCCATCGTGTTATTGAACATATAGATTTCTCTACCCAACCAATAACCAGCGAAGGGGAGTGGAATTAGACCACACAACGCGATAAAATTGCCATTATATCCCATCCAATCATAATGGGATTTATCCTCTTCTGTTTTGGCAACGAGGAATCGAAATGCAGCATAAGCGGCTACAATTGATCCGCCAAATGCAATGTTACCTATAAGTCTGTGGATGTTAACTGGCATCCATGTGAAATTGTTAACTGCTTCCCATACATTTGCTAAGAAGTCACCTGACTCATTGTGGAGTGGAATAACAGAATTTGCTGTTATCCCTTCAAGAACTTCAGCGCGTGTCATCTCAGGATTTTGAGTTAATACACTTTCGATCCATGCTTCCTTTGTTTCATCGGACAGCTTTTTAAATTGCGTTGCAGGACTTGTCTGATAGGTGAGCCATGTATTTGAAACAAACATTATGGCTGTCCCCCATAGGTTTAGCAGGACCCCGAGCACAAGGTGTATCCATTTAAACCGTCCCTGCATCTTATCCCAGCCGTAGTAATAGAGATATAACGTAAATGTTTCTCCAAAGAACAGAACAACGTAAAATATCATTGTTGGTCCAAAGATTCCACTTAACTTACTCATTACCTTTGGATAACACCATATTAGGATAAAGACAAGAACGCCACCCAGCAGTGCTGTTGTAGAAAATGCTCCCATACAGAGTTTGATGAACTCATGTGCCATTCTATCGTACCGTTCGTCCTTAGTTTTCCAACCGACGAATTCAATAATAACGGCGAACATTGGGACACCAAGGATAAAGGAACCGAATAACAGATGCAGCTGAGCGGCGATCCAAGCTGCGTTTCGGCTACCGATCATTGGGAACGGCCGGTATTCTGCTTCAGTCACGTCCTGTGCAAATGCTGGTATAACAGCAAACAACACAAAACCGAGGAGCATCACGGCAAATATGAAATATATTCTCTTTAGAGTTTTTGTAGAGCAGCAACGCATTTTTCGTTTCTCAGATATAAGTGTAAAATCACACCCTATGTGACGCAAACAGTGTCATATACGCTATTTTTTCTTAGGCTTTTTGAAATCTGTACTTTTGAACTCAACTGTAACATCACCTTCTTCAGGTACTTCTACGGTTTTGTTAGCAGATCCGAGATCTTCATGCCATGCAACAACTCTCGCCCTACCTGCTGGTACATCTTTCAATGTAAATTTACCTGTATCAGTAGATTTCTCATAGGTGTCAGGATCAATGAATTTATCTTTATCGTCTTTCTGTCCTGTTACAGCATAATAGTTACTATCAACGGCAACTATGTAACCTGACATCCAAGCATGGATATCACATGTCAACTTAATGGCTTCAGCTTTGGTGATTGTATAAGGTATTTTTGTGCCTTTTTGTGCAATCTGGACGTTCGGTGCCTCATTCTTTTCAGCATGTGAATGAACATTGTGCGCTACTGGATCACTAGATGTAAGTTCTACAGTAGATCCTGTAGGAACAACGATTACATGCGGTAAATAGCGGCAGTTCTTCTGGTCAACTGTAACATTCTCTTTGAGCGGCGTAACTGTATAACCTCTTCCACGTGCGTAAACTACAACATTTTGGATACCTTTGCTTTTAGATACTACAAGATTCTCTGATTTTGCTCCCTTTGTTGTATCAATACAATGTTGTTCTGTTGTATTAATTGTCAGGGCAGTACGCGCAGGGGCATCTCCTTCATAGATTACTGTGCCAGTGATATTGCCTGCAAATGCAAGACCGGTCATCGTCCCGGCAATAAGTAAAATGAATATAATTTTTAGATTTTTCATTGTTCTTCTCCTTAATTTAAACTTTTTAGTATATTAACACTTTAAGATTTGAATTGGCAAACCGTAAAAAACAACTATCACGGATATCCGTGATAGTTAAGGTGTGAAGGTTCTCTTGATATATTCGAGCAGTTCCTCTTGTTCGTCAACATTGAGATAGTAGTGAAACGCTGGCATATCGTTTTTCCCATCTCGTATACTATTCAGCAATTGTTCATCTTCGTGCATTGACCATAAGTTGTTGTCAGTTAAATCTGCAGGGTCTAATTTTTTGAAACGCCCTATTCTCCCGTTGCCTTCACCACTGTTACCATGGCATCCAGCACAATATCTTGCATAATGATATTCAACTTCAGTCGGATATTTTGTGCTTGGGTCAACCTGTCTTCCTAACCAGATGAACCCGTTTAACCACACAAGGATCATGACAATTATAATCAGTAGATGTTTCATAGGTAGGATACTCCCTTAAAAGAAATCCGCACCTACGCTAACGTCCTAACGATATGAGATAATCCCGTACTAACCGAATCTGTTTTTCAGCATCATCGCCCGCATAACCGAGTACAGCCATGTGTTGTCCACTTACGATAGGCCAAGCTTGTGGCATTGCAGTGCCCCTTTGGAAACTCTGCGGGTCTTTCATCCAGTCTATAAGCCAATCTGCTTTAAGACGTTCTTTTGCCAGAGAGAGGTCGGGTCTTCCTGATTTGTCACTACCTTCGGGAATTACCTCACCTTGTGATGGATGACATGAATCGCATTTCAGAACATCAAAAACCTGTTTACCGACCTGTAGTTCAGCACGTGTTGGCATCGGTAGTTCAATAGTCTCATAGGGGAATGGTTCATCATCTAAAGCAGAGAAGTATTTCACAAGGATTGTTGCATCTTCATCTGACATGTCAAATGTTGGCATACGAACCTTAAGACCGTAACGTATATCGGACGGCGTTTTCAGGAAATCAAATAACCAATTTGGATATACTTTTGCTCCTTCTGCTTGCAATGTAGGAGGTGAAAACTGCTTCGCAGTTATTATATCCAAACCCTCATGTGCAACGACAACATCACGATAATCGCCACCTTCACTCTCTATTTCGTGACATCCTGTGCAGTTGTATTTTTTAACAACTCTCCTACCATCATCAATTTGTCTCCGCTTTTCCACACGATGCGTTTCAACTGCATGTTCAAAGATATAATTCAGCGGATATGGTTGCGGTTGGAAACTTTTCAATAAAACTGCAATAGCTTTTGCGTCCTCAACATTCTTTTTCAAATTTTGGAACACTGGCATACGTGAAACGATACGGCGCGTTTGGTATCTTCTTGGGTCAGTCAGTTTTCCGATTGTCCAACCGTGCCAGCTATGATCCACATCTTCCTCTAAAGTGTCACCAAAGTCAAGTTCATCATATAGCTTCGCTCCGAATTCCCCAAGATCAGCACCAACCTTCGATTCGTTCTCGAATCCTGGGATCTCATGGCAACCGAAACATCCATAAGTTCGGACAAGCTTTTCACCTTCGTGTGGATCAACTTCCCCGATTGAGTCTGACAATGGAGATGGTGTCGTTTTTTGTAGACTCATTAGATATGCAACTACATTGTCAAGTTCACGGTTGCTTAAACGCAAACTTGGCATTGATGTATCAGGGTCATATTCTCTTGGGTTCTCAATCCATTTGCGAAGATAACCCGGTTTAACTTTGTTCCCTACGCTGTCAAGGGCAGGAGCAAAATCGCTTCCTAATCCATCAACAGTATGACAGGATAGACACCCTACCGTTTTTACAGTCTCTTCACCCGCTATTATGTCTCTTTCAGATTTCGAATATGTCACTCGTGAGCCATCAATAGACTGATCTTTCATATCTGCTAGATAGGCGGCAATAGATTTCACCTCATCAACAATACGCAAAACATCATCTTTAGCGTAAGTATAAGTCGTCCCATCGTCAGCCGTTAAGGTATAACTTGTTTCTGTCTCTGTAACAACACCGGTACGTTGTCCACCATTTTTGAAGTAGACAAGTTGTGTCATACCTTCTACTGGGAAAAAGTTCGGCATTGTAGTTTCTGGAAGGTAAGCTTCTGGTTGTTTAATCCATTCTTCAAGCCATTTTACATCGTTAACCTTACTGCCAACTTTGCTCAGTGAAGGGCCAACTTTATCAATTTTCTCAAGGGAACTGTAACCTTCAACCGCATGGCATCCATGACATCCGAGACTTTCAAATAGATCCATACCTTTGGTAAGATTAGGTGCGTAGTCCTCTGGAATGTTTGTTTCTGGATCGACACCATAGTCCAATTTCATTACGCCATCATGACACCTTCGGCAATTAGATTCCATATATCCTTTTTTCTCAGTAGATGTCATTCCAGTGTCTTTATCCATCCCAAGCACAGGTGTAAGCCAGAATTCTGCATGTGTTAGTGCATGTGCAGATTTTGCAGTTAATCCGTGTCCTTGTCCACCATGACAAGGAGTACAACCAAATCTCTCTACCGGATGCTTTGCAAGAAGCACATCGCGTTCCGGGTGAGTTTGGAGGACACCGCGGTAATCTGTTTCATAAGATATTTCTACTTCACCAAAGACATCAGGATCAGTAAAGGTTAGGACACCGTCTTCAGACAATTCATATTCTTCTGCCTCTGCATCGAAACCGTCAATAACGACGGTCTCACTTCCAAGTTCAACTTTCGGATGTATGAGTTGATGTTTGAATAAATTCTCTCCATCACCTTCTATCTCAAATGTCTCTTGTGCCTCAGTATCATAGCCACTTCTATCCACTGAGAAATGACAAGTTGCGCATCTATCTGCTGTATAATCGAATTCTTCGAGATAATATTGAACGATAGTACGAGTCTCTCTAAATGGGTTTTCTAAGAGACTACCAAGGAAGTTGCGTTTGATCCCACCAACATCAGCCAACTTCTCTTCAAGTCGTTTGACTGCATCAAACTGTGACTTAATCGCCTCAAGGGATGTAAGTGCTTGTTGTGATGACGTTATGCCATCAGCAATATCCGTATCTGCCGGATTGTTTTTTTGTGCAATTAGGTATGTCGAAAGTGCTTTGGCGAGGTCATTACTAGTTAGGTAGAATTCTGCAAGTGATTTATTAGCATCAGCGTACTCTTTTTGTGCTTGGAGCACAGCAAAAGTGAGTTCCCCTTCAATCCGTTTTTCAAATTCGTCTAATTTCTCTTTCCATTTTTGGACTTCTTCCGATTCTTTTCCATGTGCTACATGCAGACTGTGCTGGTACTTGTAATTAATTGCATCAGATTTACTCTGCTCAAACTTGCGTTCTTGCAGTGCTTCGTCCAACGCCACCTTTTTCGTATCAACGACTTTTTCCTGCTTACTTAATTCTTTCGTATCAATATCAGGATCGGAGGGTTTTTCAGGTAAACTATTTTTTGCATGTTCCAATTCTGTCTTTGTTTTTTCATATTCATATTGGTAAAACTGTTGTTGGATTTCCTTCCAAGGTCGTCGGGTGATCATTTCATCCCAGAAACCCCATATCGTAACAAGTCCTAACAGTGCTGATAGAATAAAGAACAAGACAGAATACGATTTCTTTTCTGCTGGAATCCCTTTTTTGCTCCTCACGAAATGTATATCCTCCAAAGTCAATCAATTGTTAAAAACGTTTTGAGAATAGAACGTAAATGTCTAATCTTCTTTGTAAGTTTAGATGTTGAACCAAGGTGAAGCCCAAACATACTTAACATTTAATGCTAAACGCAGAATCATTTTTATTGGTAGTGCCAGCATTGATAGAAACAGAAATGAAACGATAACATATCGGATAAGCCCAAGTTCTTGTAAAAATTTGCTACTTTTGCTTTTCCAAAAATAGAAAACTGGTCCGAGAGCGAAATAGCCAGCAACCACAGCAAAGCCGAAGAAATTCGCTGTCATCTTATCACGTATGCCAAAGAGATAGGATAGGTCTACATTTGTTAATGGCACAATTTTATGTGGATCCCAGTATTCCCAAGGCATAAATATATTCCAACCTGGCCCTCTTAGGAATGTGCCAACAATCATCAGGACAATCCATAGAACAATAAAACCGAAACAGAACACAGCAAGCGCGAAGGGACGTTCCTTGATCGTGTAATATCCTTTTCCTTTTGGGTTGATATCAATATAAGGGATTGCAATTAAACCTACGATGATTAATCCCGGTAAGACAACGCCAGCAATCCAGGGATCAAAATAGACCAACATTTCTTGAAGTGCAAGGAAATACCATGGGGCTTTGGATGGGTTAGGGGTTTTGGCAGGATCACTCATCTCTTCAAGCGGAGCATCAATCATAATTGACCAAACTGCAAGGATGAGCATGACGATAATTGCACAGACAAATTCATTACGACAGAGATAAGGCCAAACGTACACCTTATCGTTTAGTGCGGCATCTGAAGGAACACCTATTCTATCCGTTTGGCGTGCTTGTTTATATGCTAACCACATAAAGAAGGGAATTAAGAAAAGCATTGCCAAAATCGGTACATTATCAGGTTTCTCTATTAGTAATAGAAAATTCTCCATATCTAAATTCTGTCTCCATAAAATGCAAAATCGCGATTATTAATAATTATATACTGCCATATACTTTACACAAGTGTATTATAACGGTCCAGATATTCCACCGTCTTTACGGACACGCCAAAAATGCAATGCCATCAGTAGACTCGCTACAAGAGGAACAGCTATACAGTGCAAGATATAGAATCTTAACAACGTTGATGGACCAACGATTGTTCCGCCAAGCAATGCAAATCTCACATCATTTGACTGTGTGATAATATCAGTAGGGACAAAAGGACCTTCATGACCTAATACTGGCGTAGCACGAGCCATGTTCGTTCCGACTGTAACTGCCCAATATGCAAGTTGGTCCCAAGGAAGCAAATAACCAGTAAAACTCAGAAAGAATGTAATGAGTAATAAAATTACACCGACTGCCCAGTTAAACTCACGCGGTTTCTTATATGAGCCCGTCAAAAAAACTCTAAACATATGGAGCATTACAGAAATAACCATACCGTGTGCGGCCCAACGGTGCATATTGCGTAAGAGCATACCAAAAGGGATATCAAACTCAAGGGCTTGCACATCACGGAAAGCGTATTCGGCTACTGGCCGATAGTAGAACATCAGCAGGACACCTGTGACGGCTGTCACAAGGAACATTAGGAAGGTGATACCACCCATACACCATGTAAATCTGAAGTTCAAAGCGTGACGTGAAATACGAGGAGGATGTAAATGCAGCCATACGTTTTGTAGAACTTGTAATGTATAACGGCGGCCGGTTTTTTCATATCCGTGTCGAAAAATAGATTTCCAAATATCGGAATTTGTAATCTTTTCTTTTAGTCCTTTACGTTCTTCGTTCATTATTTTCCTTATCCATCTGACGAGATATAACAATTTCTCAGACGCAATGTTCCCTCTTATGTTAAACTTTCAAAGATGCGCCAGGGTCACCCCATTGACCTTTTTCACCCAAAAATTTTACAGATTTATCTATCTGAAGTTGTCCATCCTCAGCAAGGGTAATCTTTACACGTTCAAGCGGGCGTGGCGCTGGACCTTCATAGTTAATACCATCTCTATCAAAACCGCTACCATGACAAGGACACTTAAATTTATTCTCAGATGAGAGCCAACGTGGAGTACAACCTAAATGTGTACAAGTAGTAAGTAAAGCGTAAAATTCCCCATCCTCCCGTCGTACAATCCAAACACCAAAAGGCTCTTTTTTGTATTTTTCACTGACACTACCTGCAGGATATTCTGCAGGAAATCCAGCTTTAAAGATCGATGATGGTTCATACAGAACACGCGGATATAGGTACCGTACTAATCCTGGGCCAAAACATAAACCGAGTGCGGCAGTGAAACTTCCCCAACCGAGAGCTGTGAAAAATGTACGTCGAGACAATGCTAATTCCCCCATTTACGAATCACGTAGTTGATTTTGTAAAAGTATATCACAATATAGGAATCTTTGCATGAATTTTGACTGCTTTAAAATTGCTTTATCACGGATATCCGTGAATTTTGGATGTGGCGTTTCCTGCTTCGTCTAATGTTGCTCTAAAGTGGACTATAAAACATGTCTAACGGATTATCTTTACATTTATTATTGGACTATCCTGTTGAAACGGTTTACCATTGATTACAGCTGTTGCTCGGAATTTTACTTGATATGTTTTGGGTTCAAGAGAACTTAATGCTTGAAGATCTACTTCAACCTCGCTCTCATTCATCGGTATTATAGCATCTGGAACTGTGATGCCTTCTGGAACTGTAATTGGCTTAATCGTTACTATATCTGTAAAACTTCCCCTACGAACTATACTCATTGTGAGTTTAGCTGATTTTGTGAACGGTTCAACCTTCTCCGCTGATTCAGGTTGGGGACTTTCGGTTGGAGATAGATTTGAAACAGCAACAGTTTCGCCTTCAGTTGATGCTGCAACAGGTTCAGGTTCATTTGTTGGTTTTGGGAAAACAATACTAAACCGTAATGGTTCGATCGTTACGATAAAAGGGGCTTCAATGACTGTCAAAGGTATAGCAGGAGATGACTCGGTATAATTTTCTCTGTTGACATTCGCGGTACCACTCACAGAAATATAACTTGTACCTGGTGTAGGAACAACAGAAAATTGCTCGCGTCGTTCCACTGTTCCTGCTCTTAATGAAATCAATGCACTATTTTTACCAGCGGGAATTGTCGCCTTTCCGCCTGAGATACGTGCTGGAACACCTTGAACATTTAAAGCAATCGCTCCATTGAAGTCCTCTCTTCGGTCAGCAATCACGTGAAAATTGGTGGCTTTATTATGGACTACGTTTACATCAACATCAGCAAATGATAGAGTAAAAGGTGGCGTATCCAATACCGTCAATAGTATGCCTTTCGGTGTAGCAGTCTCTTCTATGCGTTGACCTCCAACAGCACTAACGCCTACAATAGAAAATGGATGTAATCCAAGTTCCGCGTCTGCAGGTGCAGTTATAGTTAATAATGCTTGATTTTGACCGGGAAAAAGAATACTAGGACTGAAGACAAATCCTTTGGGCAGATCAGGAGAATAAAAACGAAGTGCGCCATTGAATCCATCTATACGCGCAACTGATGCTGTCAACATTAATGTGCCACCACGACTAATTCGAGGATTGTCAGCACTCACACTCAGGCTAAATCCCTGTTTTAGAGGACGAATGGTAAGTCTATACGGAAAATTTCCACCACCAGCATTATTTAAGTCGCGTATTGAAATTCCGTAATCTCCGGCTTCTGCGAATGTAAAGGCAATCCTTGCATCTGTTCCGCTTGCATCATCATTCACCCGTAATACTTGTTCTTCTAAGTTTCCTTCTGCTTCGCCTTTTTTATGTGAATAGATAGTTAGCACAGGATCAAGATGTGAACGAAACTCACGCGCTTTAACGTCAAAGACTAAGCTTGTTCCTTTCTCAACTTTTATGGAGTATCTGTCTACATCACCAGCTTTCTCTATTCTACCATTCACTGTGATGGGAGTTCCGATTTTGTTTTCTTGTGCCAATGCGTCATTCGGTTCGGTCTCGTTAGTCTCATTAAATCCACCTATAGCAAACGGATATGGATTTGTTTCCAAACCGTTCGGATTACTAACTCTGAGTTCCTGAATTCCAAGTGACGCATCCGGTGAAATATCAAGTTGTATTGCGTTTACGGATCCCAAATTTGCACCAGAAACATTTACAGTATTTGCAGCACCACGTTTCCCACCCAATGGAAAAACGCTTTGAAGATAAGGTAGCTCGCCGATATTCAACCGGTATAGATAATTACCACCACCTTGATATCGAACATCACGGACGTGGAGTGTGTATTTCCCTTCCTGTTGGGTTGTATAATCAATGAATGAATCTAACCCGTTCCCATCAAGACTTTTTGCAACTTCAACACCATTTGGGTCATATAAAACCATATACGAATCTAACGGAGAGCCAATACGTTGTGCAAATATATCAGATATGAGACGCGCACCTTTTCTCAGATTAAAATGAAATATATCCACATCTTCAATAGATGCAACAGTCCCATTAACAGTAACAGGCAATTCAAGCATATTTGCTTCTTCATTAGTAGAATTTGGCTCCTTTTCCTTCATCTCAGGAAGGTCGCCGACCATGAAGTTTTGCGGGTTGGAAACACCGTTTGGAGTGATTAGCCGAATCTGATGGTTTCCCAATGGTGCGTCCGGGGCAATTTCAAAGGAAAGAACCAATCGTGGGTCGTTTGGAATGTTTGCTGCTATACCTGAACCAGTAAAACGAACGGTTGCAATAGGCGTTTTTTGCTTGATTTCTGCTTTGATACCTTCTTTGCTAAGCCATATCTTCGCGCTTTCGTCTATGTTTTTTCCGACTAATGTAACTTCTATGGTTTGCCCGCGTTGTGCTGCACGCGGAGATAGACTCGTCAATTGCGGTGCAACTTGGGCATGAACTATGCCAGATGCCAAAATGAGAATCAGTACTATCTGGAATAGGAACTGCTTGTGTTTGAAGCTTGTTTTTGTTTGCTTACAAAATAACATATCAGGCATTTTTAATTACCTCTTAACTTGTGCAATCGTTTACTGTGTGACATAAAATCGTGATATTAATACCGTAAGTAGATTAGATAAAATCATGAATCTAATGGCAATACTATATTGCTCGGAACTTAGACACAATGCACATGATTCGAATGTCCAATTAATTCTAAAATCTACCATAACATGGATACGAACATATATACCCCAATCAATAGAAAAATTAGAATTGCTACTGCAAATAGAATAGCGCGAGCCCAACGAGTGAAAACTAAAACATCCTTCTCTTTGTTAATTCGAAGCATAATCCACATCGAAAATGATGCCCACAACATTGCAAGAGCTGCAAATCCTCGAATACAAATAAGTAAAGCAGTAACGATCTGTGAACTATCAACTTCAATTATATTAACTGTAGATGTTATTATTGCAAGGATCGAAGCCAAACTCATTATAACCAAGGCACTATTCGTATTTGTGGTAAAGGGTCTGTTGTCCATAATATATCGGTTTTTCATGGGCATTTGGTATTGATGTTATTAGGTTTAGAGGAATTAGAAAACTTTCACTTGTGTAAAATGTGTGTGCGTTTGATTTCACGAAGGCAATGTCGATGAGGGTAATATGTACCTAAGATAAAAAGGACTTACGCAGTTTCTTTCCACGTTAACGTGTTGTTTCAAGAGATGCGTAAGTCCAAATCAGATTTAAAAAATTCCGGTAATCACTTCGCCTTTGACCAATTCGCGTGGTTGGTCTAAGTGATTCATCACAATCGTGTGCGGATCAATGCCGAGTGTGTGGTAAATCGTGGCGAGGATGTCTCGTGGATGCACAGCTTTTTCAAGGGCGGACGAACCTGTTTCATCAGACTTACCGTAAACTTGTCCACCTTGAACACCAGCACCAGCGATTAGACCGGTATAGCAATAGGGCCAGTGGTCACGACCATCAGGAGCATTGCCATTACCAGATGTACTAACACCCATCCGCGGCGAACGACCAAATTCACCAATTGCAAGTACAAGCGTTTCATCTAACATGCCCTTCTGATCTAAATCTTCGAGCAGTGAAGAAACTGCACTATCTAACTTAGGACAGTGTAGGTTTTTCAATGGACCGAAGTTGGCAGCATGTGTATCCCATGCAGTGTCATTCGGGTTGCCGTTTGCTACTGAGGGCCAGTTCACCTGAACGAATCGCGTACCTGCTTCTACTAAACGACGCGCAAGAAGCACACTCTGGCCGAATGTATGACGACCATACTTGTCACGCATTTCATCCGTTTCTTGAGACAGATCAAACGCATTACGCGCCTTCTGAGATAGGATGAGATCATACGCCTTTTCATAATATTCGTTCAGTGCGTAAGAATCGGCAACCTTGTCAATCTCAGGCATATTGGCGTTGATCGTTTCAAGTAACGTTTTACGACGCTGCAAACGCGCAGGCGGTATTTCAGGTCGAAGTGTCAGATCATCCAATTTGATCTCTTTATTAGGATCTTGGAAGAGAAAATACGGGTCATACGCTCTGCCGAGGAACCCAGCATTTCCCCCCTTACCAACGATATTACTCTCCTGCATCGGACGTGGGAGTTGGACAGCTGCCAACATCGGTTCATCTGGTGGTCTGAACTTCGCAATATGTGCCGCAGCATTTGGATGATCAATAGGAGAGGGCGGATCAAGCTGCCCAGAAGGTGCGACTTTGTCCGGTGTTTCTCCTGTAACCATCTGATACATCGCAGCAGTGTGATTGAAAAGTCCTGCTGGTGTGTAACTTACTGAACGGATCAGACATGCTTTATCCATCTGCTGTGCTAATCGCGGCATTGTTTCTGACAACTGGATGCCAGGTACGTTTGTCGGAATCGGATTAAATTCACCCCGTATGTTAGACGGAGCATCAGGTTTTGGATCCCAAATATCAATGTGACTCGGTCCACCTTGCAAGAAAAGCAGAATGACAGAATTTGCTTTGCCCCAACCGTTGAGAGGCTTCGCGGGGTCAACTGTCGTGCTTGCCTTGGCTTGAAGTGACAATACTTGTGGTAGGCTAATGCCCAGCATCGCCGCACCACCCACGCGGAGAAATTCCCTACGTGAGAACCCATCACATAATCTTCCGGGAGCTTGTGGTAACGATATCATCAATTATTTCCTCCATTGTGTCGTGTGAAAACTACCTTTATTATAACACACAAATCGGTTCAGGGCTTAGCGATTGAATAAAAACGCAGGACTATTAATTAATGCCCACATCAAGTCTTGCACGCCCTCCTCCTTAGATTCAGCACTTGCAAGATGTTCAACCGCAATCGTATATTCGTTTTCCATCGGTAACCGAGCAAATGTCGCAAGATACATCTCTTCAATGATGACACGGTCATCTTTGTTTTCTTTGATGAGTTTTGCAATTCGTCCATTTGGATCAATAATTGCATCTGCAACTGTCGGTCCGTTGATTAGGTTCATCGCATGAGCGAGGCTTACTTCTGTTGTTCTTTCACATTCACATGAACTTTCACGTTCAGGACGACCGAACAATTTCAAAAATCCATCGTCCTTAACTTTACTATCGGGTAATTGAACAGCACGGAACTCTTTTGGAACACCTTGAAACTTCGGTTGGCTCCCTGTAGCAACGCCGATTGCATCTAATAGCTGTTCTGCAGTCAAACGTCTTGCAATTCCGTGTGAGAAATTAATCGTGTCTTCTTTGTTCCATTTGTTCGTCTTGATGCTCTGTTGATAGGTTCGCGAACGAGCAATCGTTTTCATGATATGTTTAATATCAAATCCGCTTTCTACAAAATCTTTCGTAAGTGCATCAAGAAGTTCAGGATTGCTGGGTGGGTTGCTTGTGCGTATATCATCAACAGGTTCTATGATACCGCGTCCCATAAAGTAACTCCATATACGGTTTACTCCAGCCTTAGCAAACATCGGGTTTTCGGCAGAGGTTAACCATTCTGCAAGGGATTCACGTTTATCGGTGATATCTTCCTTCGTTTCACCGAACGGAACAGATGGCGGTACAACTGCTAAGGTTCTCGGATGTTGAACTGGTGTAGGATTGAAACTCGCGTAGATAACCTCTTCGCCTGGTAATCGTCCGTTTTTCACCTTAACATCGGAGAAAAATGCCCCTAGTTCATAATATTGATTTTGTGTCCATACCTCAAATGGATGGTCATGACATTTATTACAAGAAAACCGAACACCAAGGAAGAGCTGCGTCGTGTTTTCGACAGCTGCAGTATATTCACGTGAAACACGGAAATAATTCGCTGCAGGGTTTTGATACGCACTGCCCGTAGCTGTAATTAAGTCGTGCACAAATTTATCGTAAGGACGATTTTCTGCAATTGATTCCTGTATCCACTGCTGAAAAAGCCACATCCCACGTTCACCAAGGAATTTACGGTTTGATTGTAGCAAATCACCCCATTTATGTGTCCAATGGTCAACATATTCTGAGGTATCTACCAACTCATCAATCAGTTTTTCTCGCTTCTCCTTGGATGGTGTTTTATCTGTTAGGAAACTTCGCACCTTATTAGGTGCAGGTGGAAGTCCAGTCATGTCAAAGTGTATCCGACGAATAAACTCTTCATCAGTGCATAGTTCTGACGGTAGGATTTTCAACTTTTTCAGTTTGTTATGGACATGCGTATCAATATAGTTGTGAACAGGTGTGTCAACCCATTCGTATCCACTACGATCCCCCATCACGATGATACCATTTGTACTATATGCACCTTCATATCGGGTAAGGATTGCAGTTTCTCCGCGGCGTTCTGCTGTAACCGCACCGTCGTCAGTTACCTTAGCAACTTCATTCATGCTGCTCGTAAATTTAGCTTCACGAGTGACATCACGTGTTGTGCCATCTGGATAGTGTGCAATAACTATCAGTTGCTGCTTTGTACCCGGCATAGATAATTCAGCAGAATCTGGAAAAACCTCCAACCTTTCAACACGTTGGGTTGTTTCCACATCAGAAACTACGCCTTCACTAATCCATTGATGAATCAGATTATAATCGCGTGAATCCGGTACGATTACTTGTCCGCCCTTGTGTGGCACTTCAGAAGTCGGTTTCAGCAACATCAGACTCTGCTCTGGAAACGCGCGATTGAAGCGACGTCCAGAAATATCTTCAATCAACAATTCATAGTCGAAATCAGGATCGTAGCCACGTAGAGAGAGCTTGAAACCATTTTTTCCCTTTGCAGCACCATGGCACGTGCCGTTGTTACAACCCGCATGGCTCAAAATCGGCATTACATCGCGCACAAAACTAACGGGTGGTGCATCTACACTTTTCACGGTCACCGGTAATTCTGTTGTGATACCTTTAACTGATACCACTATCTTTGTATTGCCAACTGCTGTAGGGAAAATATATCCATCTTCATGCAGTTTTACATCATCTGAGGCAGGTTTTAGCACTGCCCATGATGTTACATCAACCCATTTTCCATCTTTCGTTTGCCCCGAAACAAGCACACGACGACCATCTCGCGCATGCTCAAGCATCAGTGACTCTGGGTGAGTCTTCAATGCTTTTATATCAGGAACTTCAATACTCGGCGCACTCTCCTCCATCTCTCCCCAACCTGAATGCCCTAATACCAAACAACAGCTGAAGACGATGAGGAGCACAACAACCAAGTTTAACTTGAGTTTCACATTAACCTCCAAGTGTGATATGAAACTGATCATAACGGTAGAACCGCCTTTTTTACTATTATACCAATAATTTGACTTATTTACCTCTGATTTTTCAAATCTCCCCACACTACGGGTAACTTCCCTTGTGGGGAAACATCTAAATATGCTGATTCACTTGCTAACCAATTTATAACGTTCTCAGTAAGTTGTTGTATCTGGTCAATACTTTGATTATTCTTGTGATAATTTGGAAGTCGCCAATTCATATTGAACACTTTGCCGTCTCCTACTTCCCAATAACCGAATGCACCAATCCTGTCCGCATAGTTGATTTCACGCTCCCATGCATGGGCAAGGGTAATTATATTCTTAGCCAATTTGTCAAAATAGTCAGCAATTCTTGGATACCCAGTTGAATTGACCTGAACCCAATCATCCACTTGTGGTGCCTCTCCATCAACATTCTCGAGTCCTTCAACCAAACCCAGATCAAGTGTCTTTTGGAGGACAACAATACCGACGTTGCTTCCGTCGTCTAATTTAGGTGGAAACTGCCGTGGTTGAGCATTTTCTAAACCCATTGTTGTAACATAACGGACGGCGCCACCTGTCAATAAAATTGCACCACCACTTTCGGCATAATCCATGAACGCGTCAATTTCTGCATTAGACAAATCACCTGGATCAGTATCTCCTTCATTCCACCAAACAACTGCGAAATTTTTTAACTTATCGCTTCTTATATCACCTTTTCCCAATACTCTTGTGCTAAAAGTGTCTTCGGCAAATTCAAGCGCGGGTTTGGTGAAAGGTCCATTGTCACCCAGAAATAGATATCCTAACGTAATCTCTGCATTCCCTAAATTTAAACCACAACACAGGATTAATGTCAAGCAAATGATACCTTTTTTTAACATTTTTCCTCCTAATTTGAGAAGAATTATGTATACGACCCATTATAACACTATTTTAAAATTGTGCAACAAATTTCATGCATCAATTCTGATTTACTTCAGCAGTAAATCCAGCCGTTTTAACGACATTCGTGAGTTCATCAACTTTTACTGTGTTCTTACGAACCTTGATAACTGCTTGGTCAGGTAAAGAAACTTCAGCACTGATTACGTCTTGATGTTTTGTAAGTGCATCCTGCACTTTTGAAACACACGCACCTCAGGTCATACCCGAAACTGTCAATGTTACCTCTTCACTTGCCGTTGTTTCGATAGGCACAGACATGAAAATTTTTAGCTGACTACCGGAGTTTGCATCAAATATGCGAATTTTACCATCAAAACCACCCGCGGCAAGTTGCGTACCATCAGGATGAAATGCAAGCGCGAAAACCGAGACAGTATCACCTTGCATAGATGCTAACCTTTTCCCATCTGCTACATTATATATACGTGCTTCTCCAGAAGAACTACCCGTAGCAAATTTGCTTCCATCCGCAGAAAAAGCAACGGATTTAATTGCCCCTGACTGTGCTTCATAAGCTCTAATGAGGTTGAAGTCCGTATTACCTACATCTCTGCGGGTTTCACGGAACATTCTATAAAGCCTTGGAATTCGATCTTCTCCCACACTCAACACTTGATCTGCATTCGGATGCCTTGCAATAGCATTGATTTCTCCGTACCCCTTGTTGCTTGAATTGACATCGTCCACAAAAGAACCTGTATCAACTTCAACTAATTTCAAGGCAGTATCACGACTACAACTTACGAAATGAGATCCATCAGTAGAAAAAACTGTACCGAAAACCCAGTCACCATGATTGTCAAATTTAACAAGTTCCCTCTCGTCCGCTATAGAGATTACCCGCACAGTTTTATCAGACGAGCCTATAGCAACACGCGCCACATCTGGTGAGAAAGAGAGTCCATAAATTGTGTCGTAAGTAGTACGGATTGCTTTGGTGAGTTTGTTTGTTGCAGTGTCCCACAGTTGAATTTCACCAAACTGTGCTGGAGAACCGCCAGCAACCCCAAGAATATTACCACCATCCGCATAGACAATTGATGTGATGCGACGCGCTTTTCCTACATATCGTGCTTTAATCTCAAAAGACTTAGCATCATACAACAAAACTTCATGAACACCTGACACAGCGAGTGAGGTCCCATCTGGTGAATAAGCAAGTGCTGATACTACAGGAGGTACTGTATATATTGGTAATTCATCATCCATTGCATCTTCATTTGCAGGGGTATCATCCTTTGCCCCTTCAAGAATCCATCGTTTGAACAGGTCTATCTCCTCTTTAGTAAGTGGTTCTTGATTCTGTGGCATAGCAGGGGGATCCCCAGAAATAAGTTCAATAAGTAGACTATCATCCGGTTTGCCTGAAATGATAGCTTCTCCTGCCATGCCCCCCTGCTTGAGTTCAGCATAAGTCGTTACTACCAAATCTCCGTTCGGATCACCTGGATGATGACAACCTTGACAACTACGTTTAAGAATCGGAACAATCTGTGTATAGTAACTGACAGGTTTTTCTTTGTTGTGACCATCTGCTATTATAGAAGGATCCCACAGTAAAATACTGAATAGAATCAAACCTAAATAAAATATAAACTTAATACTTGATATACGCATTTTTAATTATAACACTCCCTAAGATTACCCAATGTATTCCCATGCAATCTGCAACAGTCGGCCCTATTAACACAACTTCGCAGCAATTATACAACAATTTTAACTTATAATTCAAGAAAAATTGGTAATTATGATAGCAAATTGTAGAAGGGACTCCGATTAATGTAGCATAACCTGTTAGGTTGTGCCTCTTTGTGTCTCTTTGTAGCATAACCTTTCCAGGTTGTGCATCGTTGTGCATTCCGCTAACCAAAGCACAACTCGCCCGCGTCAAATCTGGATTAGCAGAAATCACCAACCCAGAAAAAGACTCCGTTATCATATATCAATTGCAAAATACAAAATGGATGACCAAAGAAATACTAGGCATAGACAAAAACCCCGCTACAAACCTACTTTGAAGGGGAACAAAAGCAAACTTCTAATCGAACCAATTTGGAATAGAAACGCAGTCTTTGCAACACAAACTTTATGAGTAGTTCAGGGCATTCAAAAGTCGATTTTGGACGCGGATTTTTGTTTGTCAGAATTTTGGATTACACCAAATCAAGAAATCAACGGTATGCTTCTACTATAGTTTGGACAATTTTAGAAATTTTTAGTGCGAAAAAACAGAAAAGCAGGTATCCTTTCATAAACAAATATATTTTTTGAAAGGAGAATAAAAAATGAACCTCCTTTTCTGCTTAGACGACATTCTATCAGATTTTCAGTATCTGTTCAACACACAAAACTATGCTCTTTTCCAAGCGTTTATTTTCGGATTTATCGCAGATGGAAATAGTGGCACGCTAACGGAACTTTATCAATCAGGTTTTTCACAGACGCGATACTGGTCTTTTCCAAAGTTTCTATCGCGTGGTAAATGGGATGCGGATAAAGTCGCAGGACACCTGACAAAAAAGGTTCAGCAAGCATTTCCTAACTGGGTTTATGTGTATGATGAGACCAAAGCCATAAAAACAGGTGAACGCCAGTGGGGGTTGCATTTTTTCCGCAACTTCAGTTATCAAAAGGGTCGCGTGAACCGATCCAAGTTCCATTATGGACACGAGTTTGGTGCCTTAGGTTTACTTTGCCAAACATCTATAGGTTGGCAGCTATTCCCCGTATGGGCGAGACTGATGGTGCCGCAGACGTGCCGTGATAAAAGCGATGCGGTGTTGAAACGCATCTGTTCCCAGATCGCTCCGGGTCTTATTATTTTTGATCGTGGGTTCTCAAGGCGAAAAGTGTTTACGCTGGTTCAAAGTTATGGACATCATATCTTGTGTCGTGCGAAGTCTAATGCCGTCTTCTATCGTTTACCGGAACAGCCGAAACATCGCCAGCGTGGCCGTCCGCGAAAATATGGAGACCGCTTGGATATTCGCAGGATGCGGTATACGCTTATGGATATAGAAGGCCAAAAGTATTCAATCGCCTCCAAAGTCGTGAGAACGAAGATGTGCGATGCTGATATTCGCCTCGTTGTTATCCGAAGTCGCCCGAAAACCTCGAAACCTTATCGGTATTTCTGTGTATGGACAACAGATTTGACGATTGGGATACCACAGATCGCTATATATTATCGCAAGAGATGGCACATAGAGACGGCTTTTCGGGATGCGAAGCAACACTTCGGTTTTGATGACTATCGCCTGAAATCCCGCAAAAGCATCAATCGGTTTGTGCAATTGAGTTTCGTTGCAGCAAGTCTGACGAAGTTGCTATTCACCCCACGGGATGGGACGGCGGAGGAGATAAGTGCTCAGGTAGTTTGTGATCAGTTGGGCATCCATTGGTATCATCCGAAGCGTCTCACACAAGGGTTGCGTGTAGTTTATCTCCGCTGGCAGCTCTACAGAGCGGTATTTTCTGCGATTTACTCTGAAAAAACAAACTCACAGAAAATACACACCGATTTTCACAAAGAGACAGCATTGCCTGCGGACAACGCAGCCTGAATGTCCCAAAATGTCCAAACTTTAGTATGCTTCTAATCGAACCAATTTGGAATAGAAACAATCGGATGGAGGAAACTGGACCGTTTGATATAATCGGTGACTTCTAATCGAACCAATTTGGAATAGAAACATTTCATCACGGAGGATAACATGTTTAGCAAATTTCAATCTTCTAATCGAACCAATTTGGAATAGAAACATCTTTATCAAACGCATTTTTATAGGTGTGTAACTTCTAATCGAACCAATTTGGAATAGAAACTGAATTCCCCGCACATTTTACCTTCTGAATTATACACTTCTAATCGAACCAATTTGGAATAGAAACTATCATGGTAAAAGTCAAGTCTTTTTTTACAAAAAATCTTCTAATCGCACCAATTTGGAATAGAAACGTTGTAATAGGTTGTTTTATTAACTTTGCAATACCCACCTTCTAATCGCACCAATTTGGAATAGAAACGAACCATTGGGATGTTGTGTCATTTGCTCTTTTCCTTCTAATCGCACCAATTTGGAATAGAAACGTAGCTTGATAATCTTAGGTTTGCTATTATGCTTAGCTTCTAATCGCACCAATTTGGAATAGAAACTCATTATATTTATTGCAAAAACCTTTTCCGTATCGTCCAATCTTCTAATCGCACCAATTTGGAATAGAAACGCAACCAGTTTAACGTGATACTGTCTGGGGCCCATCAACACCTTTCCAGGTTGGGCAGCGTGGACGCAAACAAAAGCAGACCCTACAAAAATGGATAAACGCACAGAAAAAGAAAAATCCGCGTAAATCCGCGTAATCCGGGGAATGCCAAAAGGCATTCATACCCGGGGAACGCCTTGATGGCGTTCATACCGTTGATTTCTTGATTTGGCGTAAATCCGCGATTCAGACAAAAACCAATTTGAAATCAAAACGGACTATCACAACCTGAAAGAATAGCTGCGCTGATCAACTTCTAATCGCACCAGTTTGGAATCTGTTTCAGAATCGCGGATTACGCGGATTGACGCGGATTAGTTATCTGGCGTTTCAAGGTGCTTTTCACAAGATTTATACACAATCCCAGGCCAGATAAATGTGATGCCACCAGAAAGTGCCCACCTATCCATTAGAGGTCAACATACCAGACTCTTAAAATCCGTGAAAATCCGTGTAATCCGGGGAATGCCTAAATGGCGTTCATACCGTTGATTTGGCGTAAATCCGCGATTCAGACAAAAACCATTTTGGAATCAAAACTCACCCAGTTTAACGTGATACTGTCTGGGGCCCATCAACACCTTTCCAGGTTGGGCAGCGTGGACGCAAACAAAGGCAGACCCTACAAAAATGGATAAACGCACAGAAAAAGAAAAATCCGCGTAAATCCGTGTAATCCGGGGAATGCCTAAATGGCGTTCATACCGTTGATTTGGCGAAAATCCACGATTCTGACAAACAAAAATCCGCGTCCAAAAACGACTTTTGAATGCCCCTGCTTGTACTATCTTTTTCATTGACTTCTATTAAAATATCGATTATACTGAAGTTATCAACATCTTCGTTTGGAAGCAAGGTGATAACTCAAATATGGAGGAATACACTTATGATTATCTGGTTTAAACGTCACTGGCAGGTTTCATTTATTGGACTTTTGGCATTAGGACTATTAATCGCATCCCTTACCGAACAGACAGAATCACAGAATGCTGAGAAAGAATATAAAATAGATACAGTACATTCGTCTGTACTATTCCGTGCAAAACATCTTGGAGTTACATATTTTTATGGACGATTCAACGAATTCTCTGGCAACATCGCAATAGATGAAGTTGATATATCCAAAAGTAAAGTTGAATTTGAAGTGAAGGCATCAAGTATTGATACAGCAAACGAAAAACGTGACCAACATCTCAGAAGTCCAGATTTTTTTAATGCCAGACAGTTTCCTTTGATTACCTTCGAAAGCACAAAAGTCAGTGAAAAAGCAGGTAAAGAAAATATGCTTGAAGTTACTGGCGACTTTAATATGCACGGTGTGAAAAAATCTATAACCATAGATGTTGAAATCACCGGTAAAAAGACAATACCACAAACCGGTGAAATCATTGGATTCCATACAACCCTTGACATCAAACGAAGCAATTATGGACTTACTTACGGTATGGAAGGCATCAATGATGAAGTCAGAATCACCGTCAGTGTAGAAGCTGCGCATAAATAGACAGACTACATACCTACTTAGGGTTTTGCACTAAGGTAATCCTATCATGCCATCAATAAGTCAGTTATTATTAAGCATGCTACTACCAGCAATTGTATGTGGTGGATTATACATCGTTGTCCTGATCATCAGGAGGCACAAAGCAAATAACGATCAATTGTTATGGATGACTGCTGTTGTACTGGCAATCGGATATCTCATCGGTTACATCGGTATAGAAAGGAAAATAACTATACTTCCGAGAGAGGGTATTCACTGGCTATTTTACTTTGCAGTATTTGCTACTTTTAGTAGTACATATTGGGATTCTGCTGGTTTACGACGAACAATTTCCCAGGTTATCTATTCCATTATAATACCACGAATTTTATTAGACGCACTTTTCAAACATGAATGGGGAACATTTCAGGAAATAGCATGGTGGATATGCTTGTCTGTAGGAATTTTCGCTTTTTGGAATATAGTGAAACAGAGTTTTACATCAAGCTCATCAAATTCCTCTATTCCGTTTATATATTTTGTTCTATCTGGCGGAACGACGTTGGTATTAGCTTTTTCAGGAAGTTTAAGGTTAGCACAGCATGCAGGAATATTGGTGGCACTTTTCGCGGCAATATGGATTATAACGCTAATATTGAAACATAGAATAAAGACAGACGGTGAAATCCATTTGTTTGTTTTACCGCAGAGCGTATCACCATTGCTAACATTCTTATTATGGTAGAGTTTTGAATTATTTATACATATTGATTATATCCTGAAGTGTTTTATCTTTATTATATTCTCGTAAGCGTTTGATGTTCGCAAAATCATGTTCAATTGGGTTATAGTCCGGTGAATAAGGCGGCAAATACAATAGGGAGGCACCCGATGCCCCTATAAGATCCCGGGTGCGGTGTGTTTTATGGATGCGTGCGTTATCCAAGATAACAAGATGGTTTTCATCTAAACGCGGGCATAACTCATGCTCAAGCCAAGTGTTGAAACGCTCCGCATTACAACTCCCCTCAAATAGTATAGGGGCTGTAAACGCCTCATCTATACGTGCAGCTAACAAAGTTGTGGTGCGGTTTCTTTGACTGGATATAAGGTCAAAAACAGGTTTACCTTTCGGAGCATACCCGAAACGCCTGAAACTTTCTGACCGAAAACCACTCTCATCAATAAAAACTAAGGATTTTCCGTTTTCCTTTGCAGCAGCGAGTTGTTCACGATAAGTTTCTCGCTTGTGATCACATCGTTCCTTATAGCCGAGTGTCTTTTTTTTCGCGAGATACCGAGTTTTCGCAGTCCATACCAAATACAATAGTAGGAAACGCCGAAATGATCTGCGCGCTCCTGTATAGTTTGATCGGGTAAATCTTTTACTTGTTGTGTGAGTGCCTTGTAGTCAATACATCTGGGACCTTTAGGTCCTGATTTTTTCGGGGCGAGTGGGTCTGGTGCGTTGAGCCATTTGTAAATAACATCGCGTGAGATATTGAAAAGTTTCGCAGCTTTTACTTTGCTGCCGCCGTTATCAATGAAATCAAGCACGCGTTTTCGCAGGTCTGTTGAATATGCCATAATACCGGGTATTATACCACAAATAGAAAAATATGTATAGAAAACTTTATATTTTACCATAGTTGGAATTTGGATAATCGGTTATTTCTATGCTGATGCGCCACCAATCAGTATCCTCTTTTTAGCGATTTCCCCCTTATTAGCACAAGTAGGAAATTTACAAACAATACATAGTTTATTAGGAGATAAGACATACCTCGTTCAAGTAGGACTCGTATTACTGTGCGTATGTATTGCGGTAGTTATAGCGTTTGTCAGATCTGGCCTATTCGGTCAAGAGGCATATTATTAATGGAGTTAGGTTTCGTGTCTCAATCCAACCTACAAAAAATACCGAACTCACGTTATTATTAACAATTCTAAAGTTTGGACATTTTGGGACATTCAGGCTGCGTTGTCCGCAGGCAATGCTGTCTCTTTGTGAAAATCGGTGTGTATTTTCTGTGAGTTTGTTTTTTCAGAGTAAATCGCAGAAAATACCGCTCTGTAGAGCTGCCAGCGGAGATAAACTACACGCAACCCTTGTGTGAGACGCTTCGGATGATACCAATGGATGCCCAACTGATCACAAACTACCTGAGCACTTATCTCCTCCGCCGTCCCATCCCGTGGGGTGAATAGCAACTTCGTCAGACTTGCTGCAACGAAACTCAATTGCACAAACCGATTGATGCTTTTGCGGGATTTCAGGCGATAGTCATCAAAACCGAAGTGTTGCTTCGCATCCCGAAAAGCCGTCTCTATGTGCCATCTCTTGCGATAATATATAGCGATCTGTGGTATCCCAATCGTCAAATCTGTTGTCCATACACAGAAATACCGATAAGGTTTCGAGGTTTTCGGGCGACTTCGGATAACAACGAGGCGAATATCAGCATCGCACATCTTCGTTCTCACGACTTTGGAGGCGATTGAATACTTTTGGCCTTCTATATCCATAAGCGTATACCGCATCCTGCGAATATCCAAGCGGTCTCCATATTTTCGCGGACGGCCACGCTGGCGATGTTTCGGCTGTTCCGGTAAACGATAGAAGACGGCATTAGACTTCGCACGACACAAGATATGATGTCCATAACTTTGAACCAGCGTAAACACTTTTCGCCTTGAGAACCCACGATCAAAAATAATAAGACCCGGAGCGATCTGGGAACAGATGCGTTTCAACACCGCATCGCTTTTATCACGGCACGTCTGCGGCACCATCAGTCTCGCCCATACGGGGAATAGCTGCCAACCTGTAGATGTTTGGCAAAGTAAACCTAAGGCACCAAACTCGTGTCCATAATGGAACTTGGATCGGTTCACGCGACCCTTTTGATAACTGAAGTTGCGGAAAAAATGCAACCCCCACTGGCGTTCACCTGTTTTTATGGCTTTGGTCTCATCATACACATAAACCCAGTTAGGAAATGCTTGCTGAACCTTTTTTGTCAGGTGTCCTGCGACTTTATCCGCATCCCATTTACCACGCGATAGAAACTTTGGAAAAGACCAGTATCGCGTCTGTGAAAAACCTGATTGATAAAGTTCCGTTAGCGTGCCACTATTTCCATCTGCGATAAATCCGAAAATAAACGCTTGGAAAAGAGCATAGTTTTGTGTGTTGAACAGATACTGAAAATCTGATAGAATGTCGTCTAAGCAGAAAAGGAGGTTCATTTTTTATTCTCCTTTCAAAAAATATATTTGTTTATGAAAGGATACCTGCTTTTCTGTTTTTTCGCACTAAAAATTTCTAAAATTGTCCAAACTATAGTATTAACAATTGGAGGAGTAAAAAAATGCAATTCAGGTATAACAAGACTAAATATAGAAACTGGCAGAAACTAATTGCTTTATGTCCATTTGTATTTATTCTTAGTTTGATGGTACTCATTAATGGTTGTGTTAAGATGGAAGCAACTCGTAAAGCAGATTGGGAGACAAACTTCACCGATCTTCACTTTGTGAATGTTAATAAAGGATGGATCGTTGGTCTTGGAGGAACAATCGTACACACAGCTGATGGTGGAAAAACTTGGCAAAAACAGGAAGTTAATACAACTGGAGATTTTAAAGCTGTCTATTTTCCTAACGAAAAAGATGGATGGGCTGTAGGAACCGATGGATTGATTGCCACCACTGATGATGGAGGAAGATTCTGGAGCCTACAAAAGAGTGGTACTTCTGCTATGCTACGCGATGTATTCTTTGCAAACGGTAAGGAAGGTTGGATCGTTGGGGAAGATTCTGATGTGCTATACACCAAAAACGCTGGAAAATCCTGGAACAGATTTGAACATGTCAGTGAATTTCCGCTAAACGGTGTCTGGTTTGTTGATAATGATAAAGGATGGGTTGTCGGAACGTATGATAGAATTTTCCATACGAAAACTGGCGGAGAATCTTGGAATGAACAGAGTAATCGCTTTGAAGGAGAACGCGACAGACTAATTAATGATAACAAACAGGTATTCTTCATTAGTAACAACGAAGGTTGGATTGCAGGGAGTGATGGTTCTATTTTTCATACAACATCTGGCGGGGTAAATTGGGAAAAACAAGACAGCCGCATACCACTAATTAATGGACACGTAAGAGAGACTATTAACAGCATTCATTTCGCTGACAAAAACTACGGTATCGCGGTTGCAGATATAGGTTTCATCACACGCACAGAGGATGGCGGCGATAACTGGCAATTAATGGAAAGCGGAATTGAAAATAATCTTACCGGAGTACAGTTTACTTCAAGAAATCAAGCATGGGCTATCGGATGGTCAGGGACTATTATGCACTCAAAAGATGCAGGGAAAACTTGGGAAATGGTCAGCGGAACGACAGCAAATGACCTGCAAAACGTTCAGTTTACGGATGCCAATCGGGCAATCGCTATCGGCGAACGGGGCACAATGGCGATCACAAATGATGGCGGTCAAACATGGAATGAATTGGACAATGAAATATGGGATGGAATATGGAATATCTATTTTGCGACTGACAAACACGGTTGGGCGGTAGGAGAACGAGGACTCATTATTCATACCGATGACGCGGGGACTAACTGGGAACCCCAACGCGCACCAGCCCCCTTTGCTTTGCGCGCTGTACATTTTATCAGCCAGAATATAGGCTGGATAGTCGGAGATATGGGAACTATTATACATACGATTGACGGTGGAAACACCTGGTTACCACAAGTACCAGTTGGGGATTTTCTCTCTGTCATGTTAAAGGGAGTGTTCTTCCTTGATGAGAAAACTGGATGGGCAATCGGTTGGCCCGGTGTATGCATCGCAACACAAGATGGTGGTTTGTCATGGCAACAACAAACTACTGACACATTCAATGAACTCTACGGCGTCTATTTCATCGATGAAAATACGGGTTGGATTGTAGGGCAATTTGGTGAGATTTTACATACAAAAAATGGGGGTAAAGATTGGAATATTCAACATAGCGGCACACAAGAAAATTTGAACAAACTCTATTTTGCTGATGCACAACATGGATTAATCGTCGGCGACAACGGGGTCATGCTCACTACCGTAAATGGTGGAAAAAAATGGGAACTTCAAGATAGTGGAACAGAAAATGACCTCTATGGATTAGCTCTTTCGCCAGATGGTGTAGTTGCTGTTGGCAAAGGTGGAATTGCAATGCGTTATTCCGTTGACAATATGAAAATACCTGCAAAATTACCACCTACTGTAACCGAACCAGAAGTAATCGTAGCAGAAGAGGAGAAACCTATTGAACCAGTAGTATATCACTGGGATATAATTCGTCAAGCAACTTGGCGGACAGATTTTTCGGATATACATTTTGTAGATACTAACACCGGTTGGGCAGTAGGTTCTGCAGGATCCATCGCACACACGAAAGATGGTGGTAAAACTTGGTTACCACAACATAGCGGTGTTAGTGTAAATTTACGTGATGTAGAATTCACTGACCATCAAAACGGACGAATCCTTGCATCAGATATGATACTTCAAACAGAAAACGGTGGAGAAACTTGGAAGCCTATTGTTAAGACCACGCAGCAAAACTTACCACGTATCAGTATGATGAAATTCATCAGTAAAGATGTTGGATGGCTCGGGGCTTCAATAGGACAAATCCTACACACAACAGACGGTGGAAAAACATGGAAAGTGCAGAAAACTGGCACAACAAATGCAAACATCACAGACATACACTTCATAAATGATATGGAAGGATGGGCAATCGCACCACAAAGACGTGATGGTGGATTTATACTTCAGACAGTAGATGGTGGAAAATATTGGAAAATACAAGCAAAAACCAATCAGGCTGGAATTGCAGTGCATTTCGCAGATGCAAAAAATGGATGGGTTGTTCTGGGGAATGGTAACTCGTTGCTCTCAAATGATGGCGGTGAGACGTGGAAAATGCAAATTACAAAACAGAGTCCGGGAGGATTACGGAGAATCACGTTCCGTTCCCATACACAGGCTTGGGGAATAGGTGGCGGCAGCGCGTATGTCACTGAAGATCAGGGGTTGAATTGGCAACAAATTCCTGTCTCAATAGGGAATCAGATGTTAGCAATGCAACGTCAAACACCTCAAATTCCCATTCAATCAGAAACAGGTGAAGAAGAGAAAGAAGAATCTGCAGAAGAATTCAACCCCTTTGATACCCTACAAAGACAATTAAGTCAGCAAAGACAACGTCCGGGTAACCTTGCACCTGAGGGCACAGTACCTTCCAATCCTGAACAAGCGAATACTACACAAGAACAGCAGCCTACGCCGCAACCTGAACAGAGAAGAAGGTTCAGACGCGGTGGAAGCGGTATTGCTTATGTTTATTTCCTTGATGATCAAAATGCATGGGCAGTAGGAAGTGCTGGAAGCATTTATAACACAACAGATAGGGGACAAACTTGGGAACGTCAACTCGGAGAACAACAACGTAATAACTTCAGAGAAGTTCTCTTTTACAATGACACAACCGGTTGGATAGCGAGTAGTGATGGCACTCTAATTGAAACACAAGATGGTGGAAAAACATGGGAAAAACTTGCTATCAGAACAAACCAAAGTCTTATTGGAATACACTTCACAAGCCTTGAACCAAAATGGGGTTGGACGATGCGAAGTGATGGAACAGTACTTTACACCACTGATGGAAATACGTGGACAGCGGGAGACACACCGGAAAGGCCCTCATTTATTGAAGGTGACCCACCTGGCAGATATTCAATAAATGATGTAGATTTCGGTAAATTCTCCGAAGGATGGGGTGTTGGCAGATTTGGAGACATCATACATAACAAAGATGGCGGTCCCATCTGGACACTGCAACGCACAACGGCAAACGATACTCTCACAAGTGTTGACATGAAATTTGCACCGCTCGGTTGGGCAGTCGGACAAAGCGGCGTAATCCAAAGGACTATCAACGGCGGAGAATATTGGCGAATGCACGAATCCAACACAGTTTATGACCTAACTTCCGTTTCATTTATTGCAAAACGGAAAGGATGGGCAGTTGGACAGGGCGGCATTGTTCTCAGAACTGTAGATGGTGGATTCACATGGCAACCCAAAATGTCAGGCAACACAAATACGTTGAATAGTATTATCGCTTTGTCAGAAAAATTAATATATGCTGTCGGTGATGAAGGAACGATTATACGATCAAACGATGGTGGAGAAACTTGGGAACAAGAACACACCGATATAGATAACGATCTCTATGTAATCACCAGGGCAAAAGAAGGTAATTCACTTTGGGTTGTTGGCCAATGGGGTGTCATTTTAAGACGAAAAGTAGAAATTCCATTGCACGCGTCAACCAAGTAATATGAATTTTCGTTTATTTATTATTGCTAACCGCCTCCTACAATTAATTTGTCAAAAAATGTTTGACATTTTCACACAATCGCTATATACTTTATAGGATTGTAGTTGACACTGTGGTAGACAACTGCGTTATGTCAAACATTACACTAATTTATAGATCGAACCCATTTGTAAGGGTATTTGAGAGCACACGTAAATGCACGAATCTAACCAACAAACAGATTATTTAGAGAGACTTCGTCACTCAACCGCACATATTATGGCATACGCTGTTCAACAGTTGTTTCCAGACGGTGAACATACAGTCAAACTTGCAATCGGACCTCCTATAGAAAATGAATTTTATTACGATATGGAAGTGCCACGTCCGATTACTCCCGACGATTTTCCTGAAATTGAAAAGCACATGAAGGCAATGATTAAATCAAATGTGCCTTTTGTACAGGAAACATGGTCTTATGACACAGCTCGTGAATGGTTTGGTGAACGTAACCAAAAATTCAAGCTTGAGTTAATAGCAGGTATCTCCGATCAAGCAATCAATGCTTCAGAAGAAGGTGTTACGGACGCAGGTGTATCCATCTATCACAACGGTGACTTTACAGATTTATGTAAAGGTCCTCATATAGAAAAAACGGGTGAATGCAGATATTTCAAACTCCTCCGGGTTTCAGGAGCCTATTGGCGCGGTGATAGTCATCAGGAGCAACTCCAACGCATATACGGCACAGCGTGGAAAACAAAAAACGATCTACAACTATATCTAAAACAACGCGAAGAAGCCGCAAAACGAGACCATCGTAAATTAGGGCGCGAACTGGAACTCTTTCAGATGCATCCCGAATCACCAGGCAGTGTTTTTTGGCTTCCCAAAGGGGCATTCATCTATAACCTCCTATCAGAAAAGGTCAGAAAACTTTATCTCAGTGAAGGTTACCAAGAGGTACGAACACCCCTTATTTATGACAGTAGCCTATGGCAAACTTCAGGACATTGGGAACATTTTAAGGATGACATGTTTCTCATCGACAATGCGGAAGGTGAACCAACAAGTGCACTCAAACCGATGAACTGTCCCGCACACATGCTGATTTACAAGAGCTTACGGCACAGTTACCGTGATTTACCATACCGACTGCATGATCAAGGGGTCCTCCATCGGAATGAAGCAACTGGCACGTTAAGCGGATTATCTCGCGTCCGACAACTGTGTCAAGATGATGCACATAACTTCGTTACTGAAGACCAGATCGCTGATGAATATGAACGCATTCTTGAACTTTTCCAACGGATTTATGGCAGTTTTGACCTGCCATTCCGATGCAATTTCAGCACACGGAATCCAGAAAAGTTTATGGGAGATATAGATGTTTGGAATCGTGCTGAGGATATCCTCGACGCTGTCTTGAAAAACAACCAGATCGAATATTCTGTTGACCCAGGCGAAGCAGCATTTTATGGACCTAAACTTGATTTCCAAGTTCGTGATTCATTAAATAGAGATGTCCAATGTGCGACCGTCCAACTCGACTTTCAACTCCCTGAACGATTCGATTTGATATATATTGCACCTGATGGTTCTGAAAAGCGACCCGTCGTCATACACCGTGCCATCTGTGGGAGTTTTGAAAGATTCATCGCTATGCTCATCGAACACTATGCAGGAGCTTTCCCAACGTGGCTCTCTCCTGTTCAATGTGTTGTGATGACAATCAGTCAGAAATTTGTTGATTATGCAACAGAAGTGCAAAAGCTGCTTTTACAAAAAAACTGTCGTGCTGTCATGGATAATAGCGACGACAAAATTGGAGCGAAAATTCGTCAAGCGCGCTTACAACGCATTCCCTATATGTTAATTATTGGAGAACGTGAACAGCAAAACCGTACTGTCAGTGTCCGAAGTCGTGATGAAGGTGATATCGGCGCGATGAACCTTGATAGTTTCATTGACAAAATTATCAAAGAAACGGATTTGGATTTCTAAATTCACTCACAACCTAAACATTGGAAAAAGAATAGAATCAGAAGGAGCAAATCGAATGTATAAATTATCCTCTTGCATATTCCTAATATGCTTAATAGCTTTTGTTGGATGTGGTCCAACGAAACAGGTCACTCGTATTGAGAGCGACACCACCGTTGACTTATCCGGTCGATGGAACGATACGGATTCCCGCTTGGTAGCTGACCAAATTATTGATGATTGCTTAAACCACACATGGATTAACGATCACGGTATTCAGACCAGCAGTAAACCTGTTGTCATTGTCGGTACCATTCGTAATAAGAGTCATGAACATATTGCTACACAAACATTTATTCTCGATATTGAACGCGCATTCATTAACTCTGGAAAAGTCCGGACAGTCTCCAGTGGAGATGAACGTGATGAAATACGGGCAGAACGGGCAGACCAAAGTGAAAACGCAGCTATTGAAACAATCAAGCGCATGGGACGGGAACTCGGAGCAGATTACATGATGACAGGGGAAATTAACACAATTGAAGACCGAGAAGGTGGAAAACAAATTGTGTTTTATCAGACCAATCTCACATTGACACACATCGAAAGCGATGAAAAAGTCTGGATCGGTGAGAAAAAGATTAAGAAATTTATCGGTCGCAAAAAGTTTAAGATGTAAGATAATAGACACGCATTATGCAATCTTATGTAGCACGAACTGTCAGTTTGTACATCTTCGTAGCATAACTTTTCCAGGTTATGTGTTCTTTGTAGCATAACCTTTCCAGGTTGTGCAGAAACAT
The DNA here is from genome assembly GCA_965200395.1 of Candidatus Poribacteria bacterium. Lineage (GTDB taxonomy): Bacteria > Poribacteria > WGA-4E > WGA-4E > WGA-3G > MSPOR6. Next base: position 517,911 of record CBDAUH010000002.1, read on the forward strand.
TAGACACATAAAAAACACAGTCCCAAGCAAAGACTTAGCAAAACACAACGTGACTTTACGGTCGCGCTTGCAACCCTTTAAAAAATGTTAGTAAACCAAGAACCCTATCCTAATTATACAGTAGCAAAACACAACGTGGCTTTGCGGTCGCGCTTGCAACCTTTTAAAAAATTTCCACTACTCCTCATTGTTTTATTGACAGTAGGATGTGCAGGTTACAATTTTGAAAAAGTTGAAATGGGTTTAGAATCTGGCAAACCCACCGAGGCTTATGATTATCTAAAGAAAAATTCTCCGAAAAAACCAGATATACCCCATCATTTCGAATTAGGTTTGACTGGACATTATGCTAATCAATTCGAAGAAAGCAGTGCTGCATTTGATTTAGCAGAAGATATCGCAGAAGACCGATGGACAAAAAGTGTTTCCGTAGAGGCTTTATCCCTTGTTACTTCTGATCAACTACGCCCCTATCCTGGGACAAAATATGAGAGGCTCTTGAGTCACTATTACAGTATCCTCAATTATATCTATGATGGCAGTCTTGAGGGGGCACTCGTTGAATGCAAACAAGCGACAAATTTAATCCAATACTTCAAAGATGAGGAAAAAGACTACAACTATTTTGCAGCAGGGTTTCTTGCACACTTCTGTGGCATGGTCTTTGAGGCAGCAGGCGAATTAAATGATGCACTTATATCCTATAAACAAGCTGCCGATTACTATAAACATGCCGCCAGCCACACAAGTGTTTCAACGCCAGATGATGTCGGTCATGCCTTGGTGCGTATATCTCGCAAACTTGGCTTTACAGATGAATATACGCGTTTCCATCAACAATACGGAGATTCAGCTCAACACCCCGAAAACTATGGTGAGTTGATACTCTTTTATGAAACAGGGTATGTCCCTCACAAGACAGAAGAATCCTTGACTTTTCCTATTTTAACAACAGATAAATTTGGTGAAAAAGATAACAAGGACAGTGTAACGTTTGCACGCACGCTGAGAGCACGCGAAGGCATGGTGGTGGACGAGATAAAATTAGAATATTTGCTACGCGTTGCAATTCCAACAATTCGATCGCATCGACCGCATTTTGCTGGAATTAAAGTGTCCGTTGAAGATCAAACTACACAGGGTGTGTTGATAGAAGATGTTGAAAATATGGCGATAAAAACGGTCAACGCTCAGCGCCCAATAATACTTATTCGTACATTAGCACGCGCCTTGGGGAAATACCTGATATTTCGTGAAGCAAAAAAGAAAAGCACAGCCTTAGGACTTGTCGCAAACCTTGCAGGGGTACTCACTGAAAGTGCGGATACGCGATCTTGGCAAACCCTACCTAATCAGATATACTTGGTACGCATGCCACTTCCCGCTGGTACCCATCGGTTAAAACTCTCGTTTTTGAATGCAAATGGCACTGCGGGCAATAATAATGCTTTTATGGAAGTGCAGATAAACGCAAATCAGATTTCCTTTCTAAATTATCGAACTTATGACTGATCCCTTAACTATAGTAAGTTTATACATGCAGAACTACACTATCTGAAGTGATACTGTAGCAAACCCAACACGTTTTTGCGGTAACACTATGCAATCATTTAAAAGAATCCGCGTAATCCGCGGTTCAGATAAAATCTTTGTAGCATAACCTTTCTAGGTTGTGCATCGTGAGCGAAAACAAAAAGTAGACGGTCCTAAAGAAAATAGCAAACACAACGTTTTTGCGGTAACACTATGCAACCATTTAAAAAACGTATTTACCTGGACTACAATGCAACAACGCCTCTTCGAACAGAAGTGCGCGAGGCAATGTTGCCATATCTCACTGAAGCTTATGGCAATGGTTCAAGCATCCATGCGTATGGACGGGAAGCACGTAATGCGATTGACACTGCAAGGGAACAAGTTGCTGAACTCATCGGAGCAAAAAGTGCAAGTGAAATCGTATTTACGGGGAGTGGCACGGAGGCGGATAACCATGCGATCAAAGGGCTTGCGGAACTGCAAAAAAGTCGTGGAGAAGGCAATCACATCATCACATCATCCGTTGAACATCATGCAGTTTTACATACATGTCAATATTTGGAACAGCGGGGGTATGAAGTTACGTATCTGCCTGTAGATCGGCATGGTCGCATGCATGTAGATTCGTTAAGGGCGGCTGTGCGGGAGACAACCATTTTGATATCGATCATGCATGTGAACAACGAGAACGGAACGATACAACCGTTGTCGGACATAACCCAAATTGCGCGAGAGCAGGAGATTCCGATGCATACGGATGCGGTGCAATCCATTGGGAAGTTAGATGTAGATGTGCAGGAATTGGGTGTTAATCTATTGTCCCTTTCAGGTCACAAGATATATGGGCCCAAGGGCATTGGAGTGCTCTATATCCGGCGTGGCACGAGGTTAGCGAATCTGGTGCATGGCGGATCGCATGAAAGAAACAGGCGTGCGGGATCTGAGAACGTACCGGCGATTGTGGGGCTGGGGGTTTCTGCGCAATTGGCAAAACAGGAACGCGAGGGGTATGTGCAGCATTTGGATACAATGACGAACAGACTTCGAAATGGACTTGATGCGTGTATTGACAGATTACATTATAACGGGCATCCTGAATTCTGTGTGCCTGGGACACTCAACGTCTCTTTTGAATCGGTTGAAGGGGAAAGTCTTATTTTGCGTTTAGATATGGAAGGGATTTGTGTATCAACAGGTTCTGCCTGTACTTCAGGGTCTATGGAGCCGTCTCATGTGCTTGCGGCGTTAGGGGTGCCGCCCAGATTGGCGCAGGGCACAGTGCGTTTTTCTCTGGGTAGAAACACGACGACGGCGGAAATTGACACGGTGATTGCCAAGTTGCCGAGGGTTATAGACCAGATGCGAGCCTTGTATCGAGGTTAGTCCGATGGACAATACCCAAAGTTGCCACAGAAAAGGTGCTTATATCGAACGCATTTAAGCAAAACCGAAGCAAACAGAGAACCTTTATCCTCATTTTACTGTAGCAAACCCAACGGGATTTGCGGTAGCCCTTGCAATCATTTAAAAACTTTACGGGGATTCCAGAAGGCGCAGATGAGTGCTGTGATTGGGATAGCGCATACCAATCCGAGTGTGCCGGCAAGGAGTCTCACAATCTCAGCAGAAACAACACTTAAGCTGAGCATCTGTATAGTAGGTGCTAAAAGGAGTTCGTGACTTTCCGTTGTAATTGTAAGGATGAGTAGCAATTCTACGCCGAGGTAAGCGAACACGAGCGTATTGATCATAGTTCCGAGGATATCTGTGCCGACATTGAGTCCGGATTTAATCAACCGCCAGGTCGGCATATTTGGATTTGCGCGTCGTATCTCTTCCATGCTGGATGCAACCTCGATGGCACCGTCTACGGCGACACCTAAGACACCCATGAGCATACCAGCTATGAGGAGTTGTACAAAAACGAAGGGTGGGTTCCGTGTAGCTTCGACGATATCTGCGGCGATTGCGCTTTCGAGTCCAGTAAAATGTAGTTGTTTTTGAGCGAAGAGCAGGATACCGCCTGCGACAAGGATGCCCCCCATGGTGCCGAGGACAGCGGAGAACGTCTTACGACTTGGCCCGATAACGAACACTAAGGAGACGAAGGCAACGACTCCTGATGTCAATGTTACAACAAGCACTGCGTTGGTTCCTTGTGCAATCAGCGGGAGCATAAAGTAATAGATGACGGCTCCTGAGAGTATCATTGCGCAAACGGTACGGATCCCTTCCATTCTGCCGACAAGGATAATAAGGAGAAACATACCGCCCACGAACCAGATGAGGTATGTATCGCGTCCGTATTCCTGCACGATATTTCCCAGGCTAATCTGATCTGGGGTACCACCGACTTTACAGAGTATAACATCTCCGGGTTCTGCGGGAATACTGAGCAGAGGCATGCCGTGATTGACGATGTTCCGTAAAATCAGGTGTTTCCCTTTATACATGCCTCCCAGTATTTCTACTTCGATCACATGATTTTCAGATTCTGCATCGTATACATTGAGCATATTTGTGTCATCGTGTGCGGTGCGAATGCTGAAGGTCTGTTCAAATTCTGGGTCGGAGATCAACCATCGGCTATCTTTCCAGGGTGTGATTGACACTGTAGATTTTTCTGACAGGGTCAATCGGTTATCTTCGAACGTTTTTCTTAAGTCGGCTGGTATAATTTTCCTGTCCAAAATATCTGTATATGTTGCGCCTATTGAGAACAGATAGATGCCTGAAGATTCAACCAAGCGGATCACTTTTCCTTTGACGTATTCCTGTTTAGAGACAAGTTGTCCTTGTGCATCGTGTCCCTCTAAAATTGTAGCGGACATACCTTGAGCGTGAAAATGGACAAAGATTGTAGCGATCAATAGCAGTAGCATAGCACACGGCACGGCAGCCCGTTTAACAAAGACAGATCGCCCTGTCCCTGTGTTTTCACTGCCAAACAACGTTTCCAATTCTGCTTCGGTCGGTATATTCTCATGTATTGCTGTTCTACGGACTTTCGTCCATTGGGTAAGGAATCCTGCGACAGTTGCGGCGATGGGTACAGTCAGCACTAATCCGATAGTGCCAACGACTGCTTGGACAATTGCCACGGTTGTTGCCTCTTCGTTGATGAGACGTAGAAACGGGTATAGCGTCCCCGCATCTGGAAAGTTTATGCGTGGCAGTAGCATCGTAATCATGTGTGCCCCCAGGTATGCGAAGATGAGCGTATCTGCCATGGTGCCCATAATATCCCGTCCGACATTCAATCCTGCCCGTATCGCCTGACGTACTGTGATGTTTGGATTCACCTGTTTGACCTCATGCACACTGGAGGAGATAGACATACTGACATCCATCATTGCGCCGACTGCCCCCAGAATGATACCTGCAGAGAGAATCCCCGCAAAATTCCAATGGTGTGAACCTGGTGTTCGCCATAAGGCGAGTCCTAGTTCCAGGTAACCGAACTCTTGTGCTAATCCTGTGAGTGCCATCAGATGTTGGCTCAGTATAGAGAGGACTCCTACCGCAGTGAGTCCGCCCAAAGTGCCGAGGACACCGGAGATGACTTTATGACTAATTCCAGCGATAAAGAGGAAAGTTATGAGTGTGAGGAAGGATGCGATGAGGAGTGCCACCAGAATTGGGTTGTATCCCTGCATTATCAAGGGTACGAGCATATAGATGACAGATAACGCAGTAACAAAAAGTGTAAGTATTGCTCGCACGCCTTTCATACCTGCAACGAGTATCATCAAGATACACAGTGTCCCAGCAAGGTATAATAAAAACGGCGTTCGAAAGTAATCACCGATGGAGACAGCATAGATAGTAGGATTGTTTGGATCACGAATTTGGATATCGAGGTAGACAACATCGCCTCTGCTGAACACACGATCACTGTATTGGCGACCATACCAGATATTATTTACCTGAACAGTTTCACCTCGAAAGGGTCCGGAGAGGATACGAAACGTAAGAATTTGGTCAATCTCACCCTGCGTATCGATAGCGGTTACACGCCCTAAGCATGCTAAAATCTGCAAGGCACCCTGTTCTGTTGTTGCTGCAAAGTTGTAGAGTTTGACATGTAGGAACACAACGCTAAACAAGATGAGTGCTATACCGATGATTTTTATGTATATTTCTCTCATTTTTTTTCTCTAAAAACTTTTTGTATGTTCTCAGCGACGTTGCGGGGTATTCCGTGGACAGCGAGGAGTTCATCCAAAGTCGCCTGCTGTATTGCATCTAGTGAACCGAAGTGTTGGAGTAATGCGTGTTTCCGTTTCGGACCGATATTTGGTATTTCATCGAGGACAGATTCGCGCAAGGCTTTCTGTCTAAGTTTTCTGTGATATGTAATTGCGAATCGATGTGCCTCATCCCTGAGCCGTTGAATGAGGTGTCTGGTTGGATTGTCTTCGCGTAGCACTATTGGATATGGCGTATCTGGTATATATATCGCTTCAGTTCGTTTTGCTAAGGCGATCAGGGGAATTTGCGTTGGAATTGGGTCTATTTTCGTTTCCAAGAACGATTGGAGTGCGGTGTGAACTGCATTTAATTGTCCTTTTCCGCCATCAATCAAGATCAAATCTGGCAACGGATAAAATTTTGCGTCACCTACTGCTGCACGTCGAAAACGCCGTGTGATAACTTCTTGCATCATTGCATAGTCGTTCTGTCCTGCAACATTTTTAATTCGAAACTGACGATATTCACTATTCGCGGGCTTTCCGTCTGCTAAAACGACCATGGAACCGACTGCGTAGCTATCGCCGAGATTAGAAATATCATACGCTTCAATGCGTCTCAAAGGGTGTTTAATCTTAAGAAGTTCTTGTAATTCCGCCAATGCAGGGTCAACATTACGACTGAGCACGACATGGTGTTCATGTTGTGCCAGTAGCACTTCGGCATTTTTTGTAGCGAGGTTTTGGAGTTTTTTGCGTCTACCTGCTTTTGCTACGTGTAGGGAGACGTTATTTCCGCGTTTCTCACTGAGCCATTTTTCGATCAGTTCAGCAGATTCAATTTGCATGGGAAGGACAATTGTTTTCGGAACGAGTACTGCATTCTGATAATATTGTGAGACGAATGCGCTGACAGCGTTTGGCATCTGTTCTGGATGTACATCATTTAGGGTGTAGTCTTCACGTTCAAGCAGTTTCCCATCTCGAACGTGTAAGACTTGCACACATGCCACACTTCCGAGTTGGCTTTGTCTGTCATGTTGAAAAGCGGTTGCGATGCCGATAACGTCTTCATCTACTCTCTCTGTAGCAATATTATCAAGGCTTTGTTGTGTAGGGAGGGCTTGTTGGAGATCGTGCAGCATATCTCTATATTTTGCTGCGGCTTCGAAATCGAGTGATTTCGCGGTGTCTGCCATGTGTTGCTTCAATTCTTTCACTACAGCATGTGTGTTGCCTCCTAAGAATTGACAAACTTTGTGAACGATCTCTTTATATTCCTGAACGTTTATCAGATTAGCACATGGTGCGGGGCACTTCCCTATGTGGTAGTCAAGGCATGCCCGATAGGTGTTCTGTGTTTCTTGAAGTGGCAGGCTGCATGTGCGGATAGGAAACAATTTTGTTAACTGTTTTAGCATGTGGCGTGTAGAACGGACATGCACAAAGGGGCCGTAGTATTGTGTTCCGTCTGTATCTGTTTTTCGCGTTATCATCAGGCGCGGAAATGGCTCATGTGTCGTGACACGGAGAAATGGGTATCGTTTATCATCTTTGAGCTTCACATTATATCGGGGTTGATGTAATTTAATCAGGTTATTTTCTAGGACAAGCGCTTCTATTTCGTTGTTTGTGACGATCGTGTCTACTGTTATGACATAACGGATTATCTGTGCGGTCAGCGGGGTGTCTGTCGATCTGTTTTGTTGGAAGTAGGAGCGTACACGGTTGCGTAGATTGACAGCTTTACCGATGTAGATCGGTGAACCGTCGGAGGCTTTCATAAGATAGACACCTGGTGCGTTTGGTAGCGATTGCCACATCTTTTTTCTTATATCCATTGTTCTTTCTTCTGTGCGTAGACAACACGATAAATTTTTCTACCTGCTAAACGGTATTTTATTTCGAAGTTCGTAGCGATGTGTTGATATGCGTTAGAATTTTGTGAGATAGGGACGAAGTCTGTCCGCTTTGCAACACGACACAGGATTTCGTGGTAGTATGGTGCGTGATCTGTTGCGATGGACACCTGTCCATCCGTTGAAATTGTTCTGGCAATCGCGTCAAGGAACGCATTATTCCGGAAGATTCGTCTTTTCTGTTGTCGAGCCTTTGGCCACGGATCAGGAAAATAGATATGATAAGCATTGATTGACTTGTCGGGGACATACCGAGACAGCAGGTAGTTTGCATCTGTCCATGCAAGGCGAACATTCTCGAAATTTGCTCCTACTTTGTTATCTATTGCGTGATGTCTGATATATTTTTGGAACCGTTGCCGGGTCAGTTCAACGTATTTTTGCGCGCGTTCTATACCGATAAAATTGGTATGGGGATATTGTTTTGATGCTTCTAAAAGGAACCTGCCTTTACCGAAACCGATCTCAATTTCTATAGGATTTGTGTTTTCAAAGAGGCTTTGCAAGTCCATCGGCGTGGGCATATCCTTGAGCGTGCATATCTTTCCCTGCACAATGTCCAGTATCTGTGAATGTGCTGTTGTGCGTTTATAGTATATGTCATTGTAGCGCGGTTCTGCATGCATGTTTTGTCCTATAAAAACTGGTGTAGATGTGTCTTTATGAGATTATCCTGCGGTTTGTAACCCAGGATGTCGACGGCACCGCTTATGTCAAGGTAGCTCTGTTGATATCCATCTGAATTCGCTGAGCGTCCATAAGTTATCAGATATTTAACGGGTCCATCGTAATCTACGGCTAAGCTGAACAGTTGGACACAATCGCGTGGTGTTAGCAGTGTGCTGCAGTGCCGAATTCCGTTGGGTTCAGCAGTGCCATTGAAGCTGCCGATACGGATACTGATGAACTGCATTCCGTGTGCATCGACAAGATACCGTCCTGCGATCTCTGCCATACCTTTCATTGCACCGTACCAGCTGTCAGGTCTGAAGTGCTCGCCGGTAGAGAATTTGGGTGGGGTGGCCATGCGTTCGTGCCAGCCGGACACATGATTTGTGCTTGCGTATACGATTTTGCGTATGCTCCCTTCTCGGGCAGCCTCAAACAGATTGATGGATGCACCTATATCGTTGACTTCTCCCGGAACTTTACCGAGCGTGTCTTGACGGATGTATGCGAGATGCACCAACACATCGTGTTCTTGACACAACGCATGCATAGCTGTGTAATCTCGAATATCTGCTTGTTCTACGCGAGACGTTGCGCCTGCAATGGGTCTCATATCCAACAAGGTTAATGTATAGGTATGCTGTTTTTCCCAGGCGTGCCAGAGGGTTGAACCGACTGTTCCTGCTGCACCTGTGATCAGTACGCGTTTTTTATTTTTTAATGATTGCATAGTTTTTTTAATGATTGCAAGGGCTACCGCAAAGCACGTTGTGCTTTGCTCCGTTTTTTCTAATTGGAAAGGTCTTTTGTCTGAATCGCGGATTTTCACGGATTACGCGGATTAGCGCGGATTTTTCTTTTGCTGTGCGTTTATCCATTTTTGTAGGGTTTACTTTTAATCTGCGTTTCACAGATGCACAAACTGTAGTAGAATTCACAATTAAGTGGATACATGAAAGACACCCCCTTTATCCCCGCACTTACCCCCATTTTTTTTTGAATGCGTGTGTAGTTGTGTTCATAGGTTTCCAATGTTGTCATGTCAGTTCTTCTGCGGTGAGAAAGTTTATATCTCTCAAACAAGTCCTCTCGGTGAACAAGAGCAACGCCTCCTGCGTCCACACCTCGCGGATCATACGGTTGATGACACTGATCACGGAGTAAACTTTCCGCGTAGGGTGTAAAGTTTTTGCCCATCTGTCCGCAGCTTTTTCATAACACAGGAACGCCAAACCATAAGCCACGACTGCCAACAAAAACAGAACTTCCATCCGGGGCTGTTCGTTCTTTCTCAAAACGAGTGCTTTGAAACCGAAGTTCGTTTTCAAGTCTCTGAACCCGTGTTCAATCTGTGTCCGCCGCTTGTAGCAAGTTCGCAGGGGGTTCCCCTGAAGCCGATTGGAGATAAGATATAACGGGTCTTTCTTGGTGTGCTGTCCCCCAACATAGAGTGCCACAGGCACCTGCTCCGTGTAGTGATAAAGCACTTGTGGGTAAAAACCATTTGCCACTTCTTCAAGGCACTGCTTGTTGCCTGCTATACGCACACCAACATTGCGTGGCACACGCATCAAGTAGCAGATGCCTTGCCCCTCAAAAAACTTGAGGATCGCTCTCGCTCGGGCGAACCCTCTGTCAAAAACCAACACAGGCTCCCGACTATCCCCTAACACTTTAACAACGCGACTATGGACATCACAACAGAACTGCTGAACTAAATCGTTATGTCCTTGATAGGTGCCATCTTTGAGCATCTCATTTTTATACAGAACCCAATAGAGCGGGATCGCACGATTGCGAAACGGAAGGGCTGCAACAATCGCCTTCCATCCGCCCGGTAAATCTGTCTCGTCTATCAGCACAAGCAGATGCTGCATCCCCACAGAACGACACACACTGACAACTATATGTGACAACCAGGCACCCTTCACCGCTGCAACCGGAAAATAGGTGTCAATAAACCGCAACACACGCTTTTGCTTAGACTTGTCGTGTTTCACACGGATAGGTAGATGTGAGGCAATCGATTGAATACGAAAACTCGGGGCTACACACACAGCCTGTAGCATCAAATAAAAGTTGCGGAGCGTCGGTTTTTTGATACAAACCCCGTTGAAAACTTTACGAAAACCTGTTATAATCTTTCTGGGGTGTACCCAACTAAGGGTATATTTCATAAGAATACCTCCCTGCCGGTTTTTCACCGACATTGGTTTATATGGAGGTATTCTACCATAACCCATCAGACTTTCCAACTTATTTCTATACACACACACGCCTACACATACCGCATACAAAAATGGGGGTAAGTGAGCTTTATCCCCTCGCAAGTTTTTTTAAGGCCGCACAGTGTCACCGCAAAGGCCCTTGTGCTTGCTACACTATGGCTACGGATAATGTGGTCCGCTGCACTGCACAAACTGACAGTTTGTCCTATAAAGAGACACACCTTGGAAAAGTTATGGGACAATTAATCTGTTGACAGTGCTGCTAGGATTTGATCGCGTACCTTTTGAGGGTCTGCGACAGGTTGCACATAAAAGCGATCCGTCGCTTGTCCGCCCAATCCGGAGCATTTACACATCTCAACGTTCAATTCCAATTTTGCCAAAATTCCGCTAAAATAGTGAAGAAACCCGACTTTCTCCTCACCTGTTACTACGATTTCTGTAAAATTTCTTGCGGATTCTACTGTGACATCGTAGACTTTCCAGGTCTCACTGAGATCGACGTATCTTTTTTCAAACAGCTCTTCAAGCGTTACTTCACCTGTCATTAAACTGCGTATATCAAAGTCTAAATCGCGTTTCAGTTCTTCGTCAAGGGGGAGCGGTTCTGAAGCCTGATGGGCTGATGGGTGCACAAGTCGATAGATTTCCAACTCTACCTGTGTATCCTGTTTGGTATAGACACGGGCATCCCGCACATCTATGTTATTTGCGAAGAACAAACCGCTCACTGTATGTAGCTTGCCGATACGTCGTTGACTACATAGATGCAATTCTGTAAACCCTGATTTATCAACAAATTGTAAAATCACGGCACCTGTGGAAGCGTCGTTGTTTTCTGTGGTTTCCGTTTCTGCTTGTGACATCATCTTCATGTGCATAGATATTTCTTCAGGTGCCACACCGATACGATAGGTAACAGGCATTTGATGTAGGAACTGCTGAAATTCCTCTGGCGGGGCAGAAACGCCCCAGTGGGTCTCTGCTTGTCCAACGAATCGCACACGTACAACTTCATATAATCGTTTGAGGTTGTGCTTCACAAGGTTGCTAAAGTTTTGAGAGCCGTTTGCTTTCGAGTCGCAATATGTTAGCAGATACAGCCCTGTTAATCGTTCTAAAGAGTTAACCTTTTCACAAAATTCTGCGATTGTAGGTTCATCCCATTGGTGATATCGTGCCAATGTTATCATACTGAGATGTTCTCGGATGAGAAAACAGATCTCCTCTGTCTGCTGCGGATTAAATCCGAACGCTGGGGCAATACGTTTCGCTTTTTCTGCACCTGTTTGCGGATGATCCGGATCTGGCTTATCAATATCGTGTAGAAAGAGTGCCATGTAGAGGGGTGCAGTGTCAGACAGTGAACGAAAGGCTGTGTTCAATTCCGCTAATTCAGAATTTGCAGAGGGCGCTGTCGGGTGTCCAGTACGCGGGCCGGCGAAGGGACTACTGGATTCTGTGCGACGTATCTCATCGAGATGTCCGATCGCGGTCAGTGTATGTTTTCCGACAGTGTAAGGGTCAAGGCTCCGTTCACTCCGTGTCATCATCGCTTTTTCAAAACGTTCACCGCCCTCACCGAGGTGCGACAATATCCCAATTCTATGTAGCCGTGTTAGACTCTTTTCAACGTTGCCGGGGGTATTGATGAGTTCTGCCATTCTCGGTTTGAAGTGATCCCAATCAAACGCATCAATGTATGCGAAAATGAAGGTTGCAAGCGATGGATCGATCTCAAAATCATACTGTTGGAAATAGGTGAAGAGTTTGAAGAGTTCTGCTGTATCCAATTCACCGAAGTTATTATCTATACAATATAACACATCTGTTCTGACACCCAGCACATCGGAGACCGGTATGCCATTTGCGAGGAACTTACGGATTAATAATCCTGCTTTAAAGTTCAAATATTTTGCTTTTGCGTAGTAATCTGCCATGAAGTCATAACGCCCTGTGTCCGATGCATCGGCGTATCCCAGGGCGGACGCAATTTGGTTTTGGAGGGTGTCTTCTTGTTCTGGGTGAAAAGAGAGTAAGTCGTGCGGGGCATCTGCCAAGACGTGCAGTAAGTTACGCACTTTGAACATAAAATCCAAAGCAGGTTTCAATTGTGCGTCATCGAATCGCTCGTAGAGTTCAAGGACAGGTGTAAAATTGGGGAGACCGCATATCCACAACGCATACTGCAGTGCGCGCAATCCCCCTTTTCCTGTTTTTATATTGGGTTGATTGAGATAGATTGTGTCTTCGGAGGTATTGAACGAATCTGCTCTGGACTGCAGTAAGTCCAGGACAAGGGAGATGTCTGATTTATCGGAATGCACTGCCTTACGGAATTTGTCTGTCAAGGTAGGATCCCCTGCAATGAAACGCATATCAATCAGAGCGGTCATATCCATGAAATTCCATGTGGCGATGTCTGCCATGGGACGATAGATAAAGCTAAATTCGAAGCCGGGTATTATGGCATGCAGACTATCAAAAAAGTCATAGAACCATCGGATAAGTTCAAGTGTGCCTTCATCGTAGACATCTTCAAGGTCTACGGAAGATGTATAGACGACATCCACATCTGAAAAATAGCACAGCTCATGCCTGCCATAACTGCCGACTGCATACAGTGCAACATCGGGAGTCCATTCTGCTGGCATATCGTCCATAAAATCACTGTAGTCAACGCCTGGAATTTTGAGGAGTTCTTCTATCTGTTTGGTGTATTCTGTGCGGACTTGATAGGTGGCAACTTCATAAACCTTTTGGATAATCGCATCCCACATGTGGGTATGTGTCGTACACGCAGAAAAACCGCTCTCTCCAGATAATATGGCAGACTTGAGAAGTTCACGCTCCGATTTGATGAATGCTCCCAACTGCTCCTGCAACACTTCTTGGGAAATGTTGAGGTTCGGAATATATTGTGTAAGTCGGTTTTCTATCTGTATTGACATGGATTCAAGATTGTTTTCGATTGAGAATTAATCCCTGATTGTCGTAAAAAATCACAAGTATCTTTTCTCTATTATACACGAATAGTTTAATTTAAACAAGTGATTTAAGTGAAATAAAGAAAATACAGTCTTGATAACTTGATCGGATTATGGTATAATAGTTAGTGTGAATAATGGGTTGAGGAAACAAATTCTTGAGAAATTTAACACCTTGCGTCAGTGGGATGGTAAACATTAGTAGTACTCGCCCTAAAAATACACGTATCCAAGGAGAAGCATCAATGAATGAACAAGACGGTGTTGATTTCCTATTAGTAGAACATGGAAAAACACTTGATTTAATACAACACTACGACAATATTAGAGTCTCACACATGAGATTTGCTACTTCCTACCACTCTGTGATTGGCACTTTAGTATTCGCTATTTATCGATATCTATACCTTGATGATCAACTGGCTAACACCATAACACTTGAAGTGCCAATTTTCCTTGGTAGCTTTCTCATAATATCTTTTCTAGTTGGAATTGCCAGCGTTGCAATGCTTGCTCAAAATAGAAGTTATTTTGTAATTGCTGTCAGACAAGCTAACACTATCAGGCGTACTTTGTTTAAACGAGGCAGCCTTGCTTCGACTATTGAAAGTGTTTTTCCTACGAATCCAGACGAACCTAAATTGTTTAACCCTAAAAGTACACATTTAGTCACGCTTTTTTTGTTAGAGATTGTTAACAGCATTACATTTGGTTTTGGTATATTGTTTTTTGTTATGGCAGCAAAGCCCAGTTTATGGATTTATTTTTTCGTACCTATAATTTCCGGTTTAATCGTTCTTATAGGACAATTTCTATTGGTAAAATACGTCTTTTTAAAGGAAAAATCATTGTGAATTCTAACCTTCAAATCGTCGTTTGGGATGTCCAACACGGAAACGCAATTTATATGAAAACACCTAATAATAGAAACGTCATGGCGGATACAACTGCGGTCGGAGCAATGGGGATGCGATAAACCTGTCTGTCGTGTGCAAGCTACGAGTCCAACATTTGGTGAGTGTATTGTGCTATTTTTTATGGATATGGGCAAGATACGAACGCTTTTGGTTTTTGGTAAACCGCTCCGCACCTGTGAGGCTCTCAGAATATGGTCTCAACATCACGGCATTGAGCATTTTTGGCATCAATCTAAATCGTGTTTGCATCTATCATCTATGAGTTTACGTAGCACGGTGGGTGCGTATGCGGGTCTCAGTATCAAAGTGATGAGTTATCTGATGTTGTTGCGTGTAAGTATCTCAGAGTGTCGCACATTTCACCAAATCCAACTTGAACTCACTGGGCAAAGGCAGATGCTACTTGAAATCATAGAGCATTTTCATGAACAAAACCCAGAAGAACCTTGAGAACTATTGAGTTGCGAAAACTTTTGAAAAATGTCAGGTATATTAATAGCCTACGGATATAGGTGTGCTGTTTGTGGTTTTGATGTGAGATTAGGTGCTACCCCTATTGCCATGGAAGCTTCTCATATCAAGTGGAAATCTTACAACGGACCTAGTGAAGAAGTAAATGGATTATGTCTCTGTGTTATGCATCATAATTATTTGACCTTGGTGCGTTCACATTGTCCAAAGAATTGCATATTCTCGTTTCGGATCAAGTACGTGGGACAACAGGTTTTCAGGAGTGGCTTCTGGGTTTTCATCGTAAAAAAATTACACCACCGCAAAGGCAATTATATTATCCAGAATTAGAGTTCATCGGTTGGCATGTTCGCGAGGTGTTTAAAGGGGATTATCGGGAATTGTGATCAACAAAACAATATAACCTACTTCCGTTTTAATTTTCAGATATTTTCTCTTGAAAAAGTGATTTATCTGGTTTACAATATATACTAAAGTTTGGACATTTTGGGACATTCAGGCTGCGTTGTCCGCAGGCAATGCTGTCTCTTTGTGAAAATCGGTGTGTATTTTCTGTGAGTTTGTTTTTTCAGAGTAAATCGCAGAAAATACCGCTCTGTAGAGCTGCCAGCGGAGATAAACTACACGCAACCCTTGTGTGAGACGCTTCGGATGATACCAATGGATGCCCAACTGATCACAAACTACCTGAGCACTTATCTCCTCCGCCGTCCCATCCCGTGGGGTGAATAGCAACTTCGTCAGACTTGCTGCAACGAAACTCAATTGCACAAACCGATTGATGCTTTTGCGGGATTTCAGGCGATAGTCATCAAAACCGAAGTGTTGCTTCGCATCCCGAAAAGCCGTCTCTATGTGCCATCTCTTGCGATAATATATAGCGATCTGTGGTATCCCAATCGTCAAATCTGTTGTCCATACACAGAAATACCGATAAGGTTTCGAGGTTTTCGGGCGACTTCGGATAACAACGAGGCGAATATCAGCATCGCACATCTTCGTTCTCACGACTTTGGAGGCGATTGAATACTTTTGGCCTTCTATATCCATAAGCGTATACCGCATCCTGCGAATATCCAAGCGGTCTCCATATTTTCGCGGACGGCCACGCTGGCGATGTTTCGGCTGTTCCGGTAAACGATAGAAGACGGCATTAGACTTCGCACGACACAAGATATGATGTCCATAACTTTGAACCAGCGTAAACACTTTTCGCCTTGAGAACCCACGATCAAAAATAATAAGACCCGGAGCGATCTGGGAACAGATGCGTTTCAACACCGCATCGCTTTTATCACGGCACGTCTGCGGCACCATCAGTCTCGCCCATACGGGGAATAGCTGCCAACCTGTAGATGTTTGGCAAAGTAAACCTAAGGCACCAAACTCGTGTCCATAATGGAACTTGGATCGGTTCACGCGACCCTTTTGATAACTGAAGTTGCGGAAAAAATGCAACCCCCACTGGCGTTCACCTGTTTTTATGGCTTTGGTCTCATCATACACATAAACCCAGTTAGGAAATGCTTGCTGAACCTTTTTTGTCAGGTGTCCTGCGACTTTATCCGCATCCCATTTACCACGCGATAGAAACTTTGGAAAAGACCAGTATCGCGTCTGTGAAAAACCTGATTGATAAAGTTCCGTTAGCGTGCCACTATTTCCATCTGCGATAAATCCGAAAATAAACGCTTGGAAAAGAGCATAGTTTTGTGTGTTGAACAGATACTGAAAATCTGATAGAATGTCGTCTAAGCAGAAAAGGAGGTTCATTTTTTATTCTCCTTTCAAAAAATATATTTGTTTATGAAAGGATACCTGCTTTTCTGTTTTTTCGCACTAAAAATTTCTAAAATTGTCCAAACTATAGTACAATATATAAATATCAGCATTCAATAGAAACTAACGAATGTGATTCTTAATATGTAATAGAGAAGTTATGCACTGTAATCCACGTTTACTTATTTTATCTTGTTCAGAACGAAAAAACACTGCACAAGGACAGTTGCCAGCAATCGAGAGATACAATGGTCCACTGTTTTTCGTCTTACGTCGTTTTCTCCGTGAAAGTCCGTGTGAGGCAGACCAATTGGATGTTTACATTTTATCTGCATCCTACGGACTTATCCCGGCAGATTTTCAAACCGAATTCTATAACCAAAAGATGAACTTGTCAAGGGTAGTTGAGTTGCAGCCTCAAATCAAAACAACGTTTTCAGAAATCCTGCGAAACGACTATACTTCAATCTGTTTTGTACTTGGAAAGATGTACCTGAAGGCGTTTGAAGGTTTACAAGAGTTGATTCCAACTTTTTCTCAATCCATTGCAGCATACGGACCGATAGGCAAAAAACAGACTCAACTCAAAAGATGGTTGTGGGAGTAACATTTACACATTTTCGCTGAAAGGAACTTTTATGAAAATAGAAATTATTAATCCTTCAACACAGGAGGTAATTGAGACCTATTCTGTACCAGATCTTTCTATTTTTGACTTTCAGCAATGGAAAAATAAAAGTGAAATTATCATTCATTTGAATTGTCTCTTAGATAAGGTTGAAAATTTGGATTCAAAAGATCCTGAAACCCAAATGCCTACAATTTCAAATCCTGAAGAAGTAGATTTCTATTTACCTGATCCGATAAAAAAGCAGGTATTTTCTGAATACGAAGCTTTGCAAACAGATATGGAAGTATCTCGTGAGCAATTTGAAGACAAAATTTCTAAGCCAGCGTTGAAATCAAGCACAATTTTAACCTCTGTTATATTGGAAATCTTACAGAACCACCACCAGCGTACCGACTACAAAGTAAGAATTTCTGATGGGTAAACGACTACTAAAACTTGATGAGTTTATAGCTGGGTATCCTTTTTGGGGTAAATGGGAAGTTTCCTATACAGATGGAACTCATCTTGAAGAAAGCGAATTTGTTAAACTTGGTGACATCATAATTGATGAATTTGAGAAAACGGCACAAGAATATCCAATTCTACCTTTTACTTTTGAACCTGTGCCTGATCAAGAAATAAAATCTCGCTTTTCTGAATTATTCGAAAGAAAAAATAAAGCAGATCAAGCCCAAGGAAAAAATAAAGCAGATCAAGCAAAAAGACTCATTTGGGATCAACTCGCTGACAGTATGTTGCGAACAGGACTTCTATGTCCGCAGTTTTGTTTAATGGAAGAACAAAAATTGAATTAAAATTCCTTGAAGTAATGAGACAACTTTCAAAACATGGATATTTAACATTCGTCGTAGATACTGGTGCCTTGCGGAGAGCAGTTACTTCTTTTTTACATAAGACACTGTGTACGGTACCAATTTGGACGGTTGTTCCGGTTTTCGTGATGACTGAAGTACAACAACAAGTATATGAGATGAATAAAATCTGGGAAGGTAGTGGCAGAGGAACGAATCCAGACATCGATAAATACCGTGTTTTGGAAAAGCGTCCCCAAGTTTCATGTGTTAGTAGGGAGTTGAATCACATTCGTCTGTGGAGACCTGTAGAAATCTTAGAGAGTATTCCTGAACAATTGGAGCAGTTCAATATTAATTCAAAGAATGACCGTCTGATTATTGAAAGCATGAAAAATTTCAAACAGAGTCGGGGAATACAAAAGGGAGTCTACTTGCTTACAGGAGATAAAGATATGGCTTCGCTTGCAACTTTGGAAAATCAAGGAAGCCTCCACATCAATGTTCCCCCTATGCGTAAGAAGATGAGTTCGGTACGATATGATTCCTACAACAAAAAGTGGTTGCTAACACCTGTCCATTATTTACTTTGGGATTTAGCACAGGTTTTCAGTACTATTCGTCTTGTAAACGAAAAATGTTCTCGCACATACAAACTTGTTTACTATTCTCAATCACGTGGTGGATTCTTCGCTCGAGATGTCTTGGAAATTCAGGGGTAAAAATGGACCCAATTACAATAAATAAATTACTGTCCGTTGCAGATGGTATTGAAACACATCGTATTGAGAACCAGCTCTCTCTGGATATATTTCGTAAAATTGTAGAGAGTGAAGGAAAAATAAAATATCCTGATCGGCGGGTGAAGGATATCCTGCGAATCTTTAAAGCAGCCCACTGGATTAACCGTTGTGATAAAGATCAGAATGTTTTGCATTTGACCGAAGATTATCATAAGTTTATTGATGCTTGGAATTTTGGAGATAATTTGCTACCGATTAACCAAGAATTGGCTAACTATCCACCTTATGCACGTTTCCTAAATTGCTTGAAAAATGAACAAAAAATTGAAATCCCTCTTCGTCAAGATACAGATGCTCGAAGTAAATTGGGACTAACCTTAATGGAGAACTATAATATTACATTTGTTGCCTTCGATACATTTCAGACCTGGGCTGTATCCGTTGGACATGCCTACCGTTCTCCTTTTGAAGAGACCCTCTATTGGGGTGGAGAATGGGATGCGGATCAACCGTCTTTAGAAGACTTTGAAGTTATCTGTAGAGAAAGTTACAATCTGACTAACAAAGTGTCTGGTTACGCAAATCTCGGACTTTTAGCACACCTTGTTTGTCAGGAACTGAATATCTCCTTCCAGGCTTTTGAAATGAAAATGAATCAGTTAGTAGAAATTTTTCCCGGTAGAGTTACACTTGCCCCCGCAACAATCCGTCGTGAAATTTCAGGACATCACCAAATCACTTCAATACGACCAAGAAAAGAGGTTCTTAGCAAAAGACTTTCCACAAAACTTTGGCCTAATAAGCAGTATAGGTATAACAAGCGACCGGAATCAGAATGGCTTGAATATCGATATCTGGAAGATGGTATGCGTGTCAAAGGCAAATTGGTCAAGTTAATACGATGGGAGATATTCAAGTGACACTAACAAGAGACCATGTTTTATTTGATACAAAAAATGAAGAACTAAACCCTTACGAACAATATTATCTGCTTGAAAATCCGTTTCCAGGTTCAGGTGAAACTGGATTTGATGTTTGTACCGACCAGGAAGAAATTAAAAAGCGATATGTTTATATACTATAGTTTGGACATTTTTTGTTTTTTTTATGGACATAAAGCAGGAAAGCGGGTATCCTTTTAGAAAACACAAATTTGAAAGGATATTTCAAATGACCCCACTTTCCTACTTGGACAACATGTTATCAGATTTTTGACCTGTGTTCAAGTATAATAACTTTCACCACTTTCAGACTTTCGTAAAAGGTCTGATAAATACGCCCTACCGAGGCACAATGACACAAATCTATCTTGCGACAGCCCAAGCAGGTCGGTATTGGTCTCTGCCAAAGTTTCTCTCGCGTGGCATCTGGTGTGTGGATCAAGTCGCCACTACGCTAAGCCATCAAGTGCTATCCGCTTACCCCACGGGCATCTATGTCTATGATGAGACGCATGCCATAAGTAGCGGTTCAAAACAAGCGGGTTTGCATTTCCGCAGGAACCCTGCGTATCAGCCACGTAACAAGAACCAGTCCAAGTTTCATCACGGACACGAGTTCGGTGCGATTGGGTGGCTGGCAGAAACGCGCGAAGGCACGCGCCTGTTTCCATTAGCCACACGGATGATGGAACCGAAAAGCGAGGACGCGAATAGCCTCGCTGTGCTGAAGCATTTATGTAATCTTGTGCCACCGGGTCTTATCATTTTTGATAGAGGTTTCAATAGACGCAAAGTGTTCACGGAGATACTCTCACAAGGACATCATTTACTTTGTCGTGCGAAGTCAAACGCGGCGTTTTTTGATATACCGAAACGCCCTAAGCGTCTCAAGAGAGGCAGACCCCGTCGGTATGGTAGCCGTGTGTCTATTCCACACCTGAAGTATACAGATATCGTTGTTGAGGATCAGACACTTTCTGTCGCTGATAAAGTCGTGCGGACAAAGATGTGTCCTGTAGATGTCCGCATCGTTGTGATACGCAAACGCTTGAAAAAGTCTAAACCCTATCGGTATTTTTGTGTATTTACTTCAGATTTACGACTGCCCGTAGAAACAGTTATCCGACACTATAGAAACCGGTGGCAGATTGAAACTGCCTTTCGGGACGCTAAAGAAAACTTCGGATTTGACACCTATCAACTCCGAGACAGGAAAAGTTTGGATCGGTTCGTTCAACTCAGTTTCACCGCAGCAACGCTGACACAACTCGCTTTCAGTCCGTCGCCATTGCCTAAGACACCCGCAGACACAGACACAGACAAGGTTTCTCTTGATTTAGAAGACGTGCTATCCACGCTCAATATACACTGGTATAAACCGAAACATCTCACACGCGGCTTGATGACCGCTTACTTGCAGCGATGTTTACAACAAAACTATTTTTATACGGGTTACGACCCGAGGAAAAACGCACAGAAAAAACTAAAAATCCCCGAAGATACTACATGAACTAGTTCAACAGCAACTATTTTCACGATTATTGGAAAAATGATGGCTAAAAAACAGTGATTTCTAACAGAATTTAGACAAAAAAGGGGCGTTAGCAGCGGTTCTAACACCTGTTCAGAAGTGCTAACGGGGAAATGCTGCCAACTATTCATAATCTATAACAAGACCAAAAATGTCCAAACTATAGTAAAGCTATACAGAAAATTGCTTTACGGGAAATTGGAGACTTAACCATTGACGATGTTGACAGAGAAAAAGATGATGGACAAATTATCTATGACATAGAAGCAGAGGGAGATGGCATTCGGATTGAGCTTGAAATTACAGAAGATGGTACAATCAAGGAAAGAGATATTAACGAAGAAATTGCTTTCGCTGAACTCCCAATACCGGTCCAAGATACAGTTCGTCGTCACGTTGGATCCTTGGAAATTGACGATATACAACGCAAATCAGAACTTGGGAAAAGCGAATTTTACGATGTTGAAGTTGACAGTATGGGCGTAGAGATTGATCTCGAGATCGCACAAGACGGCACTTTGATAGATATAGACATGAGTGATCCTATTGAACTTAGAGTAGAGTTAGTTGCAAAATCTAAATTACCAACCCTTGAAGATATATCCCCATATCGAGAAGCACTCGTCTTTTATGAATATAAACTCAAAAAACGGCTTGATGGTGAGTTCAAAGGAAAGAAACTTCGTGTGGCACATTGGGCAATTTATGACAACCAACCGCAGTCAATCGGACAAGACAAAATTGGAACTTCACGGACATTAGAACTTTATCCATATCAACAATTCAAAGAACTTGAAAGTATTTGGACAAGCGATACACTCACATTAGACCCAGACATTCCGCTCTATCACAATATTGGACAAAGCATACTTGAAAACCATTCTATAGATGATAGGTTCGACTACGATTCCATTCTCTCTGAAAAAATGCCAGTCTTTTGGCAATTGAAGGATCAACTTAAACTTGTTGCTTTGGGAGACTCGCGTTGTGAGTGTGGCGTTAGAACCGGCCTGTTTTACGGCGGGGAAAATCAAAAAACACCTATAGCATACAACCTCGCAATTTCAGGAGGTTCATTAGAGGTACAGAAAATTGTTGTTGAGGAATATCTATTGAAACTTCCCAACTTAGAATGGGTGGTTTATCAGATGTCACCGCGTGTGGTTAATCGCCATTTTGAAAGGTCGGATGAAAACGTCCTGCGGAGAAGTAACGGGTTTAAATTCGATCAGAAACATGCTGAAACGCTCTGGAAACCGTCCGATGATGATAAGAAAAAGACAACAGATGAAATCTCCGCTATCCCTTATGTAGGAGCGTATTGGTCTGAACGCCCATGGGGGTGGGAATATAAAAACAAAATCTGGCAAGACCCTGAAAAAGACGATTTTGATGATGAATGGGACATATCGAAAAAAAGATGGAATCGCCTCGAAGCAATGATCACTTCATTAAAGAAACGTGACATTCAGATGCTGCTATATCTGTCCCCTTTCCATCCGATCATGCAAGGAGAAGCAGTGGTAGATGACGACGGTACAACGCAGGAGGGATATCGTGAATTGGTTAATGCATTACGAAAGTTAGAGAAACGATTTTCCAACCTTGTTTTCGTAGATATGATGCAGGGCGGTAATCACGATTTCACAGCTGACATGTTCAAAGACCTTGATCATCTGAACGCACACGGCGCAACAAAGTTGACGCAAGAACTTGAGAAAATTAGACGACGTAACTCTATAAAACGCCGTGAATGAAGATAATCCTTTACAAGAATTTGCTATGGTTTTTAGTTCTCATATCTTCGTCTACTACTTTCTCCCAATTGCATTACTCAGTTATTACTTACTTCCCCAGAAAGCGAAGCATTTTGGACTTACACTTCTCAGCTATCTATTTTACGGTTGGGCGAACCCACCCTTTGTTCTGTTGATGTTTGCCTCAACGGTGGTTGATTATACATGTGGGCGTGTCATCGCAGGCAGTGAAAATCACCGTCATCGAAAACGTGCTCTAATTATTTCTATCTGTTCAAACCTATCGCTGTTAGGTTTTTTCAAATATTTCAACTTTGGTATATCCAATGTTAACTCGCTTCTGCACTGGTTAGGCATGCCGATGTGGGAAACCGTACTTCACATCACACTTCCGCTAGGTATCAGTTTCTACACCTTTCAGTCGATGAGTTACACGATAGATATATATCGTAGTGATGCAAAACCGATTCGCAATTTTGTTGACTTTGCTTGCTACGTGTCAATGTTTCCACAACTCGTTGCGGGGCCAATCATCCGCTTTTCAGAAATTGCAGATCAACTAAAACAACGCACTCACACATTAGAGAAGTTTGCGCGGGGAATTGCATTTTTCTCTTTGGGTATGGCGAAAAAGATATTGATAGCGAACCCTTGTGGTAAATGTGCAGACACAGTGTTTGAAGCGGGTGTGGTCAGCACAATTGACGCATGGTACGGCACTATCGCGTATGCTTTTCAAATCTATTTTGACTTCAGTGGGTACTCTGATATGGCGATAGGATTAGGATTGATGTTGGGATTCACGTTTCCTAAAAACTTTGATGCTCCATACCGTTCAGAAACAATTACAGCATTTTGGCGGACATGGCACATCTCGCTTTCTAGTTGGCTGCGCGACTATCTCTATATTCCACTGGGTGGGAATCGTCAGGGAAGATCGCGCACCTATATCAATTTAACACTTGTGATGTTACTGGGTGGGTTATGGCACGGTGCATCGTGGAATTTCGTTATTTGGGGCGGAATTCATGGCGGGATACTCGCAATAGAAAGAAATCGTGGAAAAACAAGCTATTATGAATCTTTGCCCAGACAATTGCAAGTTGGACTGACGTTCATGCTTGTGCTTATCACTTGGGTTTTTTTCAGGTGTAGTAATATTACACATGTACTTAACTTCTTGAAATGTATGTTTAGCGGTGCTAATATACGGACATCTACCAATCTAATTGCTGGAATATTATATCAACCTTATTACATTATGACGATGTGCATCGCAGGAATTGTCGTTTGGTGTTTTCCACAGACATGGGAGTGGACGCAACGATTGAGCCCTATCCGAATGGGTGTGTGCCTCCTACTCTTGTTAATCTCTCTTGTAGTTATGTCAACACAAGCGTATAATCCGTTCATCTATTTTATATTTTGATATGCAAAACTTAGCCGAACACCGCAGGGAAACAGCCATAAAAGACCTTGGCAGCACATACATAAATAGACATGTGTGTATAATCGGACTCATCGTCTTTGGTGTGGTGCTGCTTTCAGTGCCTTTCTGTCAGGTTTTATCCGAGATTCGTCGTGGGAAGCTACCACACGTCTTGCGCGCAGTCGAACTCTTTTCAAATCCAAAACGCGAAGTTTATGAGAAATATGAGCAGACATTAGAAGATGAATCTATACTGACGCATTGGCTGTTACCCAATGTCCAGACAGTCTTGACGACCTTATTTCGAATAGGAAATGAACAAGCATATTTAGGTCGTGAGGGTTGGTTGTTCTACCGTGCTGATATAGACTCGCTCATTGCTGATATGGATACGCATGTCACTATGCCACACAAAACAACTTCGGACAGTGATGCTGTTGAAGCGATTGTTGACTTCAATAGCCAGTTAGCGAAACATAACATCAAACTGATTGTGATGCCAATACCTGTTAAACCTGCTATTCACCCAGACAAGTTTTCTTCTCGATTCCAAAATTTGTTTTTACCTGCCCAGCATCCCGCTTATGCAAGAATAGTTGCAAATCTTGCCGCTCACGATATTCTGGTATATGACCCAACATCAGACCTTTTTGATGCTGCGCAACAGAACGCCCAGTATCTTAAAACTGATACGCATTGGAAGCCAGAAGCCATGGAACGTGTTGCAAAACAACTTGCAGCTTACATATCTGAAATTGTGGAATTTGCCAGTAAGCCTAATTCTATCTACGTCAGAACGGCAACTCAAGTCACAAACATAGGCGACATTGCAAAAATGCTGAATCTCCATCCAAATCAAACGCTGTTTCCAAAGGAGCATGTCACAACACATGTGATCCAGACTCCATCAGGTAAAACGTGGAAACCTGAACGCACTGCAGAGATACTTTTTCTAGGTGATAGTTTCAGTAATATCTACTCGCTTGCTGGTATGGCATGGGGAGAATCCGCTGGTTTCGTTGAACATTTGAGTACACAACTTTCCCATCCGATTGATAAGATCGTCATTAACGACGGGGGCGCACTCACAACTCGGCAAACGCTTATGTATGAACCTGAACGACTCGTGGGTAAACGTGTGGTGGTGTACCAATTTGCGGCGCGGGATCTATTTTTTGGTGATTGGAAAAAATTGCAGATTCCAAATGTTAACGCCGCATCTATCGTAGATACGGCACATCCTCACCCAATAGGGACAGAGATATCCGTTATTGCTACAATTAAAGACAAAACAGATCCACCCTCCCCAGGCAGTGTGCCTTATACTGAATGCCTTATTGCATTTCACCTTGAGACTTCGGATACCTCAGAACAACCAGAAGAATATGTCGTATTCATGTGGGGCATGCATGAGAATAGATGGACAGCAGCCACATCCCTTAAAATCGGACAACAAGTGAAGTTACAACTCCGATCTTGGGAATCCGTACAAGCTAAATATGAAAGCTACAATCGCATAGAATTGGAAAATGAAGAGACATGGGTATTGGATGTCTATTGGGGAGAATTACCATGACAATTTCAAATGCAATAAAATTATTGATGTTTTTTCTTTCAGTCTTTCTGTTTACCTGTGAGTTTGTCCAATGTGAGACTGAAATAGGTGGACATGATATATTCCGACAATCGCTAACTGAAAAAGTGAGTAAAGCACAAGATCAAAACACTTCGGTGGTTACAGGTAAACAGGACTGGTTGTTTTTTATTCCTGAGTTACGACATTTGCTTGTTGGACAATTTTGGGGAGATGCAGCGAAGGATGTTAGCCAAGTATCAAATTCTGAGTATGCAGATCCGCTCCCAGCCATTCTCGATTTTAAAGCGCAATTGGATACTGTTGATATAGATTTGATTTTTGTTCCGATACCTGCAAAAGCCACCATTTACCCAGAGATGATTTCAGAATATAGTCCTACCGTACGCACTGACAAACATCATATTCATTTCTATGACATCTTACGAGAGTATGGTGTAAATGTATTGGATCTCACCGAACTTTTTCTCGAGAAGCGTTACACCGATTCTGGTCTACTGTATTGCAAACAGGATACACATTGGTCTGGACAAGCGTGTGTTTTGGCAGCGGAAGCGATTACAAAGGCTATTGGAACGCAGACGTGGATGGCGGAAATTCCAAAACGGAAATCTAAGATAGAAAAACGGACAGTCCAGATAACAGGTGACCTCTGGAGAGAACTTGGAAATGATGATTTACAGAAGGAACACATCCTACTTCATTCTGTCATAACCGCTGCTGCGTCAGATGCAGGCACGCACCCATTCGGTTTGTCGTGGCGCGATAGTCCTGTTGTCCTATTAGGCGACAGCCACAATCTTGTATTTCATGGGGGGCGTGATATGCATGCACAAGGTGCGGGGTTGGCAGACCATCTGGCACACCAACTCGGATTTTCAGTTGATGTGGTAGCCGTTCGAGGCTCCGGTGCTACACCCTCACGATTGAATCTGTTCCGTAGGCGCGATAATTTGAAAGGAAAACGCGTCGTGATCTGGTGCTTAAGTGTTCGTGAGTTCACACAAGGACAGGGGTGGCGCAAGGTGCCCGTGATAAAAGGTTATGGGACAAAATAGCCTTCATATCAAGGACACCAAACTCACGAAATGAATATAATTGGACGCAGACCCGTTGAAAAGTCGTATCAAAGTGTAGCAGTTTATTCAACGTTATCAGTCGAAGCTGCAGCGGTTTGCTGTTCCAGTTCTCCGCGCCATCCAAGTACCAGGCCAGATTTAATATGATTGATGTCAAACCCCGTGTAGCGGTCTTCGAGGGTATCACCGAGTTTTTGGGTTGCTGCCCAGCGATCCCATGCAGTTTGCATCCATTTGTGCGGAAGTGCCTCTCTAACTGCAGGATCGAGTTGCCATGCATGCCGCACATCTGCTACTGAAGGTTCGTCTTCAGACTCTCCTGACCACTTTGACCAACCTATAGACAAGGTATTGCGTTCACGTTCAGGAACCGTATGTCCCGTATGTATCGTTGCTCCGTTTCGTATCAGTGCTTCCCCTGCCTTTAACCGAATTGCTACTTGTCCGGGTAATGGGTCACTGCCGTTCCAACTGGGTGTATACGGTATGCCTGCATCTTTCATGGATTTTGGTAATAAAACATCATGTTCAAACGGCGTTCGCCATCGGTCATGGCTGCCCGGAACAAGTTCATGACATTCGTCATCAGCCAAAGCCAAAAACATGCTCACGCCATTGCGTTCTAAGAGGTTCTTGGCGTTATTTTCCTGAATTTCTTTCCAACGAATTCTTTCTACTTCTTCAGAGTATGCTTCGGGGCCATCACCTCGCACTTCACGTTGTGTGAAGTATGCTTTTCCTGTACCCCACCAGGTTACATCTCTGTGCCAACCGAGTTTATTCTCGTGGGTACGCGGATTTGCCCATAGTAACGTACCTCTAAACGTTAAGTCTTCAGGTTGAAGTCCATGACACCAAGACGCGACGAAATCTAAGAACTCTGTTGAGCCATGAAATTCATTAAAACTAGGCTCTCCAAAAGCGGGATGTATAATACCGCGAATTGCCCACGGTTGTTCTTGTCCGGTTCGATGGACATATCCCTTTGAACAGTCAATTACATCATATTTGTTTTCAGGTGCACATGCCACTGTTACACGGCGTCCTGCCTCACGTAATTTTGGGATCCAGGGATTCCCTACAAAGTCATTGATAATGACAAACCCATGTTCTTTCAAGTGTTCTAACCGTTCGGGTGTTGCACCCGGTGCCGAATGTTCTGGATTGAAATCTGCATAAGCGTTTGCACGGTAGATTTCCGTAGTTGGTGAATCATTAGCCTCCATTTACATTTCCTCCTTTCGGTGTTTTGAAAATGTTGTTGCACCGAAGTCACTGTTAAAATGAAAATATGTTAGATCAAATCACTCTATTTCACTTAAGGTGACGCAATTATTGCATTAAAGGGTTAATTTTGTCAAATTTTCAATTGCTGATGGATGTGTAAAGCTCTGCACTAATATCTTTATACCTTTGTAGTGCCAAATCAACGCTAAATGTGCATTTGGCGTTGATTTGGATTCCCGACTATCAGTGAGTTTGTCGCGATTCGGAGATCGCTTGGACAGAAGATTTGTCTATCTGTTTTCATATTTCACTAAGAATAAAAAGGCAGATAACGATAAATGCTACCTGCCTACGCTTAATCTGCTTCTAATTTTATCTACTCTACCGCTTCAGTTTCCCCCACGTCACTTTTTTTTTATCTTTGGAGGATACAGGTAGCACATCATCACTGATCCAATCTATTGTTTGATCCCAGCCCGGATCGTCTGTGAGCTGCGTGATTTCACGCGTTTCAATATTATACTTATAGACATAACATGGGGGAAACACAAAATCAGGCGGCCGTGGTTTGTCCATAGGCATGTCAGCCCGTGCAGTGAAAACAACAGATTTGCCGTCATCCATCCAGTCAATGCCATAGCATATCCAATCTCTCGGTATAGATAGTTTCTGGATATTATCATCGGCCTGATCGTAAATCATATACCGAAACGCTTTATAGATAAGCCTGTTACCGAAATTGGGCACAAGCTCCCATTTCTGTTCGATTTCTGTGAACACAACTTGCTGACCGTTCGGCGACCAACGCGATCTTTCTCGGTGAATACTAAAGTTACCCGGTTGCCGCCCGCACTTACCCCCATTTTTTTTTGAATGCGTGTGTAGTTGTGTTCATAGGTTTCCAATGTTGTCATGTCAGTTCTTCTGCGGTGAGAAAGTTTATATCTCTCAAACAAGTCCTCTCGGTGAACAAGAGCAACGCCTCCTGCGTCCACACCTCGCGGATCATACGGTTGATGACACTGATCACGGAGTAAACTTTCCGCGTAGGGTGTAAAGTTTTTGCCCATCTGTCCGCAGCTTTTTCATAACACAGGAACGCCAAACCATAAGCCACGACTGCCAACAAAAACAGAACTTCCATCCGGGGCTGTTCGTTCTTTCTCAAAACGAGTGCTTTGAAACCGAAGTTCGTTTTCAAGTCTCTGAACCCGTGTTCAATCTGTGTCCGCCGCTTGTAGCAAGTTCGCAGGGGGTTCCCCTGAAGCCGATTGGAGATAAGATATAACGGGTCTTTCTTGGTGTGCTGTCCCCCAACATAGAGTGCCACAGGCACCTGCTCCGTGTAGTGATAAAGCACTTGTGGGTAAAAACCATTTGCCACTTCTTCAAGGCACTGCTTGTTGCCTGCTATACGCACACCAACATTGCGTGGCACACGCATCAAGTAGCAGATGCCTTGCCCCTCAAAAAACTTGAGGATCGCTCTCGCTCGGGCGAACCCTCTGTCAAAAACCAACACAGGCTCCCGACTATCCCCTAACACTTTAACAACGCGACTATGGACATCACAACAGAACTGCTGAACTAAATCGTTATGTCCTTGATAGGTGCCATCTTTGAGCATCTCATTTTTATACAGAACCCAATAGAGCGGGATCGCACGATTGCGAAACGGAAGGGCTGCAACAATCGCCTTCCATCCGCCCGGTAAATCTGTCTCGTCTATCAGCACAAGCAGATGCTGCATCCCCACAGAACGACACACACTGACAACTATATGTGACAACCAAGCACCCTTCACCGCTGCAACCGGAAAATAGGTATCAATAAACCGCAACACACGCTTTTGCTTAGACTTGTCGTGTTTCACACGGATAGGTAGATGTGAGGCAATCGATTGAATACGAAAACTTGGGGCTACACACACAGCCTGTAGCATCAAATAAAAGTTGCGGAGCGTCGGTTTTTTGATACAAACCCCGTTGAAAACTTTACGAAAACCTGTTATAATCTTTCTGGGGTGTACCCAACTAAGGGTATATTTCATAAGAATACCTCCCTGCCGGTTTTTCACCGACATTATTTTATATGGAGGTATTCTACCATAACCCATCAGACTTTCCAACTTATTTCTATACACACACACGCCTACACATACCGCATATAAAAATGGGGGTAAGTGAGGTTGCCGCCCCGGATTAGGAATAAGCGGACGGGGCTTATGCCCATCCGCACCCATAATCCAGATAGTGCTGCTACTGTTAGGACTGAGCGGCTCTGTGAAGATAATATGCTTACCATCCGGCGACCAATCACAGGAAGTCACAAGCATATCCGATATGATTTCCCGCTTCCCCGTCTTCATATTCAGCACTTCTATGCTATATTTCTCACGGTTATCTATCTCCGCAATTCTACTATAAACGATAAATTTGCCATCCGGTGAAAATGAAGCTCTATTGATATAACTCCTATCTCTTTCTGTCAGTTCCTGAATGTTTGTGCTGTCTGGATCCATCAGGCAAAGAACAGAGCTATTAGCCACAGATCTATTAAATAAAACCTGTGTGCCGTCGGGAGACCAACTCGGTATGGAGGGATCGAACTTGTCGGTGAGGAGTGTCTGGTTGCTGCCATCATCGTCCATCACGTAGAGCCCCTGCACACCATTGCGTTCTGAGCTAAAAACGATTTTGGCGTGTGCTGTGGTTGAGAGTAGCAGCAGTAGCAGACATAGCAAGCTGACTTTTCGTGTGTTCATGGCTGTGCTCCTTCAAAAAGAATGGCAGGGGCTCATGTCCCCTGCCGGCATTATCAGTCCTTGATTGGCATATTGTCATCTTTCGTAAACGTATGCGTCCATGCGTGATTGTTTTCGTGCCACACAACTCCAGACACATCCAGGTGGATATGGGCATTTAATATAATCACTTGTTCGTCTCCTATATCTCCGCCGACCCCATAATTGATAGCTGAAGAGCCGTAATTAGCATAGACTCCACCAGGCTCCATTGGCGTGGCAGATTGAAAATTTGTCGAAATTTTCTGCATTACCGAAAACTAAATAACAATACAAAACTTTCCTCAGGCAGATAGTCCATTCCCACCTCTTTTCACAAACTCATACTTTACGTACTCTGATTCTTTAGTTTTGTCCATTCTTTTTCAAGATCACACTTGGACTTCTTTCCACCGTGGATGCTTGGTTCGGCACACAGCAATTCGCGGAGACGGTGTACTGCATTATGGGCATCTTCAGTTGCAATGTCTAAGACCTCAGTCAACAAAAGGCGATCAAGTTCGTGACGGACTGGATCACGATCTCCCTCATTGAATGGTAACATCCGTTGGTGTTTTAAGGCGTGAAAAATGCGTTCAGCGTTTGCCAGTGCTTCAGCCGACAGGCAGCGGACATCCAGCGTAGGCATTTGGAGTAAAGCGGTTCTTGAACCTCTGCCTCTACCCTCACTTACCCCCATTTTTGTATGCGGTATGTGTAGGCGTGTGTGTGTATAGAAATAAGTTGGAAAGTCTGATGGGTTATGGTAGAATACCTCCATATAAAATAATGTCGGTGAAAAACCGGCAGGGAGGTATTCTTATGAAATATACCCTTAGCTGGGTACATCCCAGAAAGATTATAACAGGTTTTCGTAAAGTTTTCAACGGGGTTTGTATCAAAAAACCGACGCTCCGCAACTTTTATTTGATGCTACAGGCTGTGTGTGTAGCCCCAAGTTTTCGTATTCAATCGATTGCCTCACATCTACCTATCCGTGTGAAACACGACAAGTCTAAGCAAAAGCGTGTGTTGCGGTTTATTGACACCTATTTTCCGGTTGCAGCGGTGAAGGGTGCTTGGTTGTCACATATAGTTGTCAGTGTGTGTCGTTCTGTGGGGATGCAGCATCTGCTTGTGCTGATAGACGAGACAGATTTACCGGGCGGATGGAAGGCGATTGTTGCAGCCCTTCCGTTTCGCAATCGTGCGATCCCGCTCTATTGGGTTCTGTATAAAAATGAGATGCTCAAAGATGGCACCTATCAAGGACATAACGATTTAGTTCAGCAGTTCTGTTGTGATGTCCATAGTCGCGTTGTTAAAGTGTTAGGGGATAGTCGGGAGCCTGTGTTGGTTTTTGACAGAGGGTTCGCCCGAGCGAGAGCGATCCTCAAGTTTTTTGAGGGGCAAGGCATCTGCTACTTGATACGTGTGCCACGCAATGTTGGTGTGCGTATAGCAGGCAACAAGCAGTGCCTTGAAGAAGTGGCAAATGGTTTTTACCCACAAGTGCTTTATCACTACACGGAGCAGGTGCCTGTGGCACTCTATGTTGGGGGACAGCACACCAAGAAAGACCCGTTATATCTTATCTCCAATCGGCTTCAGGGGAACCCCCTGCGAACTTGCTACAAGCGGCGGACACAGATTGAACACGGGTTCAGAGACTTGAAAACGAACTTCGGTTTCAAAGCACTCGTTTTGAGAAAGAACGAACAGCCCCGGATGGAAGTTCTGTTTTTGTTGGCAGTCGTGGCTTATGGTTTGGCGTTCCTGTGTTATGAAAAAGCTGCGGACAGATGGGCAAAAACTTTACACCCTACGCGGAAAGTTTACTCCGTGATCAGTGTCATCAACCGTATGATCCGCGAGGTGTGGACGCAGGAGGCGTTGCTCTTGTTCACCGAGAGGACTTGTTTGAGAGATATAAACTTTCTCACCGCAGAAGAACTGACATGACAACATTGGAGACCTATGAACACAACTACACACGCATTCAAAAAAAAAATGGGGGTAAGTGCGGCCTCTACCGGGTTGTTGTTTGCTACTATGTGCCCAATGAAGTAGAAGTCCCAATGTTGAGTTGCCCCAGAGAGTCCAGACATAATCATAAATCTGCTTTTTTAACACAACGTTGGGCAATGAACTTATCCCCAGAGCCGGTTTTTCTGTAAAAAGAACTCCAAGGGAGTTGGCACTGAACCCCATATCTACATTAAAATGCACGCGTCCGTTACGTGAGAGTATCATCTGTGCCTTTTTGTGGCGGTTAGGCCGGGTGACGAGATGACAATCAGGTTGAACCACCATTGCCCGTTGCGTAGGGGCATTTACATGCCACAAGCCTAGATAGAGATCAGTGTCTGTGTAACCTTTTTCCACGTCAAACGCGCCTCGCTCCCCTTTTTCATGAATGTCCCGATGGCTAGCACTTACTTGCGCAATATCATTAACGAAGCAGGTAGGGATTTTGAGAGGAGTAGCCTGCGTTGGCAGCCATATTTCACCGTTTGCTAAACGATACGCGGATTGGATTAACGCCATCTCTTTGATACGGACAGCTTCCCATGCTTTGTCTATCCATAATGGACAGTTGAGGGCATGTCCGAATGAATCGTCCCCGACTTTAAGCGGATCGCCGCCGCTCGGTTCATCTTCTAACCGACGGATGCTATCAAGTCTATAGGTCGTATTGACTATTTCAAGTGCTTCCAGCACACTTCGGGGACGGTGGGTTAGAGATATAAATCTTCCTCTACCGGTGTTATCAGTTTTCTTTCCTTTGGTTGCGACTACCATACACTCTGCCATGGTTGTATCTGCGGAAAATGCACAGTCTTCGCCTTCGGCATCCGCGATAGTAGTTACAAAAACGTCGTGGTGTTCGGTGGCCCACATATTCCGCACCCTTCGCCAATGTGGTGACATAAGACAAGTGACAGGTAAGATAAACCCCATTCTGCTTTTCCTATTTTCCTTCAGCATTTTGTCTGCAAGGTCAACAAAATCGGACCCAAGACCAGCATTACCATCACCGACTCGCCACTCTTTCGTTTTACGTGCTTGCCGCATCGCTTTTTCTTCTTCTTTGTCTCGATCGCTTCCTTTGAACACCGCTTTTGGCACACTGCTTTTTGGATCAGAATCAGGTCGAGTAAACGGTGGATTTAGGACAACAATATCAAATTCTTTGTGGCGAAATTCCTTCTGTGGAATTACTGTTGTATCGTCTTCTCCGCCGACTTGTTTCACCTCTGGTCCCATCATTGGAAGCGGAAACGTTCCTTCAGGACCGTGGAATAGGTCAAGTGCGCCGAGGGCATAAGTCCCATCTATTTGCTTACCGTAAGGCATTGTATAGATTCGAGTGCGCCCGATTTTCAAGTCAGGATAGGTACTTATAAGGAGTGAGGCAGTCAAGTGGCTTGCATTTGGCATAATGTCACATCCAACAAGGTGTTGTTCAACCATCTGTGTATGAATTTGGCTACCCTTACCACCCGCCTGTTCATGAAGCTCAAGAATTCGCTGATATGCTCCGTTGAGAAGTGAACCTGTCCCACAGGCAAAGTCTGCCACCTTCAATTTACTTACATTTTCTTCAGTTTTCGGCAGAACCAGGGCAGACAATAAAGAAACAGATTCAGGACGTGTATAGTTTGCAGCGATGTACTTCCTATCAACAATGAGACGTTGAAAAACAATACCAGCAAGTTCGTGTACCTGTGTGAGTCTTTGATCAACCAATTCTTTTGCAGCATGACAAAGTGTTGCTAATACTCTATCAATCAGTTCATCGTCGGTAGCGATTGCCTCTATGAGACGTTTCGCGACATAGAATATTGGACGATAGTTTACCTTGAGAATTATGTCCCATCCAGCAATTACATGTTCGAATCGAAGTCGTTTCGCATTGTCTAATAGTATCCTTTTGAGAGATAGAACACTCTTCATTTCAGGTTTACCAGCAAGTGCACTTTGGAACACAAATGCGTTGGTAATAATAAGCATAGCCATGCGTGAGGTTTGTTTACCTGACTTTTGAAAGAGAATCTCCTCGATTTCTTCCCCGATATTTGGGCGTTCTGAAATAGCTTCTTCAAGTTGCTTCGCTGCTATCTCTATCCGCGCTGCTAACAAGTCAGCGGCAGCATTTATTTTTGAGATAGGCGTTGCACCAACGTGAATGGCAGTTGCGATGTCAGAAACACTGCCTTTTAACCAACCTTTTCTAGGGAAACGTTCATGTTCTGCTTGGTTATCTTTTCCTTGTTCTTCAGTTACAGAGGTGTATAAGTCTGACTCAGATTCTGGATCGTTTTCTGTTTGTAACCTATTTATCAGCATATAGGCAATATCTTCTGCCTTGTGCATTTTAGGTTCTATATTTCCTTGTGGCATTGTTTTGAATCGAGCAGGCATCCGTACTCGTAGGACATTTTCAACGGTATCGTAAGTGAGACCTGAAAAAACGTTGGGATCCAGCAGCATTCCAAAATGTGCCTCTGCTTGTATCAAACCGGTAAGATTTGGTGTCTTACCGTCAATTTTTACTTCAATGACGACCGGGTTCCTACCTGTTTCGGTGACAATGACATCCGGTTTCTGTGTAGCATTGAGAAACGGTTTCGTAATTTGTTCATCAACACGCCATGCATTTCTCATAGGGCGTAGCACATTCACAAAGGCACTGGTAATGGTGTTTTCACTGTTTGCCATAGCTATTAATACTATACTATATTTGATTTGACTTTATAATACCACAAAACGGTTGAAGTTTCAACTTGCAATTGGATATCCGTCGCAATATCTAAAACTACTTGACAAAACCCCACAAAAAATGATAGAATTACATCATATAGATAAAGAGAGGACAGTAATATGGCAACACAAACAGAATTACAGTCAATGTTAAACGCCCCCATTGCTTTAGCACCCAACACATACCTGCACTTCTATAACGGTGGAAAACTTCGGGCAGAATTTATGGGTGAACCCGATCCGAAGGACGATTATTACTCAGAAGAATGGATCTTTTCCACAAATAGAGCAATAACCCCCGGCAGAGATAACCCACCCGAAAAAGGGTTCAGTCTGATTCAACTTCCAAGTGGAGAGGTAGTCCTATTAAAAGAACTCTTGGATGCGTTTCCTGAAGACACATTGGGTAGCGCGCACGTTGACAAATTTGGAACGGATTTAGGTGTGTTACTCAAGATCTTTGATGTAGGTGAAGGTGCACACATCCCGATCCACTGGCATCCGAACCCAGATTTTGCACAAGAACACTTGAACTCACCTTTTGGCAAGAACGAAGCATGGATATTGATCGGTACGCGTCCCGGTGCAAAGGCATGGATCGGATGGAAAGAAGCGATAGAAAAATCCGAATTCCGCAGCTTGATGGAAGCACAAGACATTGAAACGTTACGCAGTCTCATGCATGTCGTTGAACCGAAGGTCGGAGAAGTCTATTTCTTACGGACACCGATAGTACATTCACTCGGAACGGGACTTTGCGTGCTTGAACCACAAGAACCGACTGATTGGAACATCCTGGCTGAATGGGAAGGCTTTCCTTATGATAAAGAGGATGGGCATCTCGGCCTCGGATGGGACCTGGCGGTGGACGCTGCTGAATTTGATAAGCTTGAGTTAGATTACCTTAACAACTACATTAGACGTACACCAGAACTCGTGAGGGCAGAAGGTGATAACCGAGAAGACCGAATTGTGCCTGAAGAAGCGTTACAATACTTTGGATGTTCTCGTTTGACCGTCACCTCAACACTCAGCATGCCCGCAGGTAAGGGGTTCTATGCTCTTGTTACATTAGGCGGTGAAGGTGTGCTGCGCGGCGATTTTGAAGATATTCCCATCAAACGTGGGAAGTCATTCTTCATACCGAGATGTTTATCTAGTTATGTCATCGTCAGTACTAGTGATGAACCGCTGGAAGTGATTTGTTGTTATCCGCCTGACCTATAAGCATAGTCCGGCACACCGTGTGCCTTGATAAGCAACGGTAGGTGCACGCCGAATAACCCAACGGTAGCACGCAATGTTAGACTTTAAACCTCCGAAACCCAACCTATTCGTGATAAAGGCTGTCAATGCAATTATACCGCTTGTTAACCGGTTGTATTTGAAGGGGATGACGTTAGACATAGATCCGGAAACAATAGAAAGGTTAGAATCAACGCGTGACAATCCAACATTGATATCTCCAAATCACGCGGCATCAGATGATCCGTACGTCATGTTTCTGTTGTCAAAGCAATTGTCTCAACCGTTTTACTATATGTCAGCCAGGGAGGTATTTGACAGAGGAAATTTCTTGGGGATTCGGAGTGCCGTGATGCAGCGATGTGGTGTTTATTCAGTCGTGCGTGGAACTGCTGATAGAAACGCCTTTAGAACTACACACGACATCTTAGTTGAGGGGAAATGGCCGCTCGTTATTTTTGGAGAAGGTGAAATATCACATCAGAATGACACGGTGATGCGTTTTGAGAGAGGTGTCGCTCAACTCTGTTTCTGGGCAATAGACGGTATGAAAAAGGGTGAAATTGACAAACCCTTGTATATTCTTCCCCTTGGTATCAAATATCGTTATACACAAGATATGTGGAACGTTATTGATACTGCCCTCACCAATTTAGAGCGAAGTATACTTCCATCTGACGCGCGCACGTCCGCTGAACGTTATCAACGATTGAGACGTATTGGCATCGCTATGCTTTCTACATTGGCAGACGAATATCAATATAAAGTAGAACCTACCACTTCATTGAACGAACATATTCAAGGACTCAAAGAACAGATATTATCACACGTTGAAAAAATCTTAGGTATCCAATCTGATAACGATGTCCTTACCCGTGTTCGTGCGTTGAAAAACATCGTTGATGCGGAGGTATATAGGGATATTGATCAGATGACAACGTATGAACGTAAAATACATGAGGAACAACTTCAAAAATTCCAACAGTTTTATCCTGATCTGGATCGTTTGATAAATTTCATTGCTATTACCGATGGATATGTTGCAGCGGAGCCTTCTGCGGAACGTTATCTTGAGGTAATATTTAGGTTGGAAAAAGAAGTTTTTGGTAAGGGTCGTATGTGGGGACCTCGTGTTGCGTCAATACGCGCGGGTGAACCGATAAATTTATTGGAATACTACGATACTTACAAGACACAAAAGAAAGAGACAGTGGAAGAAATCACGATTGAACTTGAGACAGCGGTACGGAATTTGGTTGCTGGTATGTAATTGAAGACAACATCGTGATGGATCGAAGTTAATGATAAATTAGAACCTTTTTTAGACTTGAGCATATCAATATAGTAAATTGCAATTTAAATCCTATAGGAGGAAAACATGGCAAAAAAATTGTCAATTGGCAGTTGGGCTTATGCATTTGGACCTTATGAAGATAATCCTGTACCCTTCGACGATGTCGTGAAACGGTTGGGTGAACTTGAATTTGATGGCGTTGAAATTGGGGCATTTAAACCGCACATTGACATCAACGATTATCCGATGAAAAGTGACCGAGATGCTGTCAAAGGATTGATAAGTTACTACGGTTTGGAAGTATCTGGATTGGCAGCAGATTTCTGGTCTCACCCCGGACCTGGAACAGACGAGGCACAAGAGGATGATAAGTATTTCAAATTATTCAAAGAGAATTTGCAACTTGCACTTGATCTGGGTTCACCTTCAATTCGTGTTGATACTGTATCTGATGCTGAAGAAGAAATAGAGGGCGTTGAGCGCGAAAAAGCCTGGGATCGTATCGTATCCCTTTGGAGGCGTTGTGCACAAGTTGCTGAAGATCACGGGGTGTTGATGCTGTGGGAATTTGAACCTGGATTTATGTTCAATAAACCCAGTGATATAATTAATTTACCGAAGGCTGTGGATCACCCGAATTTCAAGGTGATGTTCGATACATGCCACGCGCAAATGTGCGCTACCGTCGGTTCTAGACAGGTCGGTGAGAAGGAGACACTCGGAGATAACGGTGTAATTGAACTTGCCCGCCAGTTGAAGGGAGAGATAGGACATTTCCATCTTATAGACTCCGACAACACACTTCATGATGACCATACAAGTACGCATGCACCTTTCGGTGAGGGTGTACTAGACTTTGACGCTATCATTCCTGTCATCATGGATGAAACAGGTTACGATGGAGAGTGGTTCTCCATAGATCTCTGTTTCTGGGCAAACGCATGGGACGTGACGGAAGATGCAAAGAAATTCTTGACACCCTATTTGGAAAGGTATTAGAAAGTCAGATATCTGTAGGGAAGGTAGCTAACAATCATTCAATCCCTTACCGTAACAGGACTTACGTATTGTAGCATAAACTTTCTAGTTTGTGCATCTGAGGACGCAACCTGGAAAGGTTACGCTACATGGAGCACAAACTTTTTTAGAGCGGTTTGTAACCTCGACTTCAACCGAGATTGCGGCCATCCTATTATGGTGAAACTAAAAATTAATCTGCAAATATATGCTAAATCTGCAGGCAGTTGATAAACTTATTGACCTTGCTTTTGAAGAAGATATCGGTATAGGTGATATTACTACGGAGGCAACAGTACCACCCTCTCAGAAAGGAATTGGTACGCTCTTTGCAAAAAGCGATGGTGTTATTGCAGGTCTACCCGTAGTAGAACGGACTTTTGAGAAGCTGAATTCTGGACTTACCTTCACACCCTTTGCCAACGATGGTGATGCTGTTCAAGCAGGTGATTCTATTGCTGAAGTGCAAGGAAATGCTAAAGCAATACTCATTGGTGAGCGAACTGCACTTAACTTTTTACAACGCCTTTCCGGTGTTGCCACCTTAACCTCACAGTTTGTCAATGCAGTTGTAGACTATGATGTGAAGATAGTGGATACTCGGAAGACAACGCCTGGATGGCGTGCGATTCAAAAATATGCAGTGTGTGTGGGAGGTGGACATAACCACCGATTCGGACTTTATGATGGCGTTCTCATTAAGGATAACCACATAGTCGCTGCGGGTGGGATTACGCAGGCAGTTCAACGTGCAAGAAGGGCAACCCCGCATACAGTGAAGATTGAGATAGAAGTAGAAACTATAGAACAGGCCACTGAGGCACTTAAAGCAAAAGCAGACATATTACTCCTTGACAACATGCCGCTTGAGATGATGACACACGTTGTCCAACAGGTTGGTGACCTTGCGGTCACAGAAGCTTCGGGTGGGATCACATTGGATCGAGTCAAGGCTGTTGCTGCAACAGGCGTTGACTTTATCTCAGTGGGAGCATTGACGCATTCTGCAATACCGATGGATATAAGTTTGACGTTAACGCTAAACAAAGATTAATAATAAAGTGGGTGGATACTGTGCTATGTCTTGTGATGACAAAGGAAATATAGAGCAATGCAATCACATTTAAGCCGTGAAAATATGATTCGCGGCGTTATTCTTTTTACCTTTTTTACATTAGTCGGTTTATTGCTCAGTTTCTTTTGGAGTGACACACAAGATTTAAAAAGTGGCGCAGAAAGTTTGAAGCAGGTATTTCTAGACATGAAATATGGATATCTGCTTATCGTATCTGTATGTATGTTCGTGGACTGGATATGTGCTGGGTTGCGATTCCACGTATTTGTTCGTGTGGTGACACCGACAATTAGATTGCGAGATAGTTTCCGGGCAGTATTAGCAACATTATGTGTTTCTGCAATTACACCGTTTCAAACGGGAGGCGTTGGGCATCTCTATATCTATACTCGATCCGGGGTTCCACTCTCAGGTGCTCTGACTGCAGGTATTGTTTCCTTTCTATCAACTTTAACCATCCTTATTCTATCTGCAGGGGGTATACTGCTCTTAAATCCTGACTCATTGCCAGAAGAAACTAAATTTATAAGTGTGTTTAGTTTTTTTATCTTCGGTTTGGTTTTTACTGCATTTTTGCTGTTGCTATTCAAACCGGATATCGTGCTTCGTCTATTCTATTGGTTAAGTCTTGTCACACAACGTAGATTTCCGCCGATTGCACCTTACATAGAACGGGCAACATTGAAAATAGAACAGCTTATCACTGAACATAAAACATTTGCAAGGACACTCCTTCGTGACCACAAATTGACTTGTTTTATGAGTTTGCTTCTCACTTGCGGATTCTTCTCTGCAAGGATCGTTGGCAGTTAT
Organism: Candidatus Poribacteria bacterium; assembly: GCA_965200395.1. Taxonomy (GTDB): domain Bacteria; phylum Poribacteria; class WGA-4E; order WGA-4E; family WGA-3G; genus MSPOR6. Next base: position 559,320 of record CBDAUH010000002.1, read on the forward strand.
TTCATTGTTAAATCGTTCAATCAGCATGTATCCCTCTGGGATCTCGGCGTAGTTGCGATGTTGCTAAACTTCGTAGTTTTGTTCGCACCAACACCAGGGGCAAGTGGTGTCGCAGAAACTATGACTAGCCTACTAATGAAAAATCTAGTCAGTGGTATATATATTATTCCTTTTGTGTTATTGACACGATTTTTTACCGTATACATTACTGTCGTTATTGGTGGAATTGTGATTGGTTTGCAATTGGCAAAGGATTATAGAAATAGAAAGAGTAACTTAGCGAAAGACGCTATGTCACAGGTTTGAATTATTGAGAAAAGTTTATTATTTGTCCAATATTGTGTAATAGATAAAATTTAGGTAATTATAGGAGGGAGAATCATGACAGACAACATAAAGAATGTAGAGCCTACAAAAACGAAGTTAGGTTGGATTGGAACAGGTGTGATGGGGCGTTGGATGTGTCAACATCTGATGAACCTTGGATATAGTATGACGGTCCATAATCGTACAAAATCGAAGGCACAACCCCTTATCGATGATGGTGCGGCCTGGGCAGAGTCACCGAGTGAAGTTGCTGCAGCTTCCGATGTCCTCTTTACCATTGTTGGGTTTCCACCTGATGTGAGAGAGGTCTACCTTGGTGAAAACGGTATATTAGACGGCGCAAAGCCTGGCAGTATTCTTGTTGATATGACGACGACTGAACCTTCTCTTGCACAGGAGATATACGTTGCTGCAAGCGCACAGGATGTGTCTTCTGTGGATGCCCCTGTTTCAGGCGGTGATGTAGGCGCACGAGAGGCACGGCTCTCAATCATGGTAGGTGGTGATGACTCGGCAGTAACAGCAATTATGCCGCTATTCTCTGCAATGGGTAAGAACATAGTACACCAAGGGGGTGCTGGTGCTGGGCAACATACTAAAATGTGCAATCAAATCACAATTTCTGGAACGATGATCGGGGTGTGTGAAGGATTGCTGTATGGTCACAAGGCAGGATTGGACTTGGAGACGATGCTATCTTCAATCAGTGGGGGCGCAGCCGCGTGTTGGTCGTTGGATAATTTAGCACCACGCGTCCTCAAACGCGATTTTGACCCCGGTTTCTTTGTCGAACACTTCATCAAAGATATGCGTATCGCTTTGGATGAAGCAAGAAAGATGAACCTAAGTTTGCCAGGACTTGCTCTGGTACATCAACTGTACACTGCTGTGCAAGCACAAGGACATGGACGTTTAGGAACGCAAGCGTTGTTGCTGGCTTTAGAGCAGATGTCTGGCACTGAGATAGGGTCATAACCGTACTTATCTGTGCGGTTTGGAAAGGCACCCACCGTTATGGTTTTTACTGGTGAATTGCATCTAATCGCATCGGAGAAATAATACATAGATGTCCGTCATCACCTTCGGGCTTCACAATGATGGGTGAGGCTTCATTTGAGAACTCTAAAACGAGAGTTGAGGTTTCGATATGCGATATCACATCTATTAACATCCGCGTATCCAAACCGATCCGGACACTTCCTGTACTAGATTCTACTGCAATCGTCTCGCGTGCTTCACCAAGTTCTGGTGTACTTGCAGATAAATGAATGCGTTCAGTATCTATCTCTAAACATATAGCATAATTCTTTGGATTAGAGAGTAGTGCCACGCGGCGCGCTGCTTGCAAGATAGCGGCCTTTGAGACAACGGTCCGACTTTCTGTAGCGTCCGGAATAATCGTCTGGTATTCAGGATAGCTTCCTTCAATTAATCTTGCCATCAATGTAACGTTTTCATCAGAAAGCAGCAGTTGGTTATTTTGGAGAAAGATCCCCACTTTTTCTGAATTTGCAAACGCGCGTTGAATCGTTTTTACTGCTTTCAAAGGCAGTATAAACCCAGCGACATCTTCAGGGATTTGAAGGGATGCACAGTGTGCCAATGCCAAATAGTTTCTGTCGGTTGCAACTACTTCCGTTTTATCATCAAGTAGGTTGAAATAAAGGCTGTTCAGCAGAAATTGCACCTCTTCTGTTGATGCGGCAAATACGGTTTTTCGGATAACCGCGTTCAGCATTTCACCGTCAATTGTTATCCCTTCTCCGCTAGCCGCTGGGATTTGTGGAAATTCTTCACTTGAAAGCCCAACTATCTTGTAAGTACCCTCTCCGCATGTCAGTTCAATGCTATCCCCTGCAGTTGTAACGAGTTTAATCGGTTTATCTGGTAATTCTCGGACGAGATCTACAAATTTTTTAGCAGAGACAGTGATTTCACCTGTTTCCGTTATAGTGCCATCTATTTTAACTTTGATACCCACTTCCAAATCAGTCGCAGCACATTCAATTCTCCCATCTTGTGCACGAATGAGAACGTTTGCAAGTATCGGCAACGTGTTGCGTCCACCTGCTACGCCTTGGACTGTTTGTAGATTCTCTAAAAGTTCATCTTTTTCAAAGGAAAGTTCCATTAAGAAATCTCCTATCTATTATCAAATATTATTGATGAAATATGCAGTTCAATTGTTTAACGTATGTAGAAACTAAGATTCCAATGGTGAGGGCGGTTCTAAACGCATGGGCATGATAAAACAGGTATGTTCATTATCACCGATCGGTTTCACGATTAGCGGTATAAACTCTCCAGTGAATTCAAAAATGAGCGAATCTGTTTCAATATGTGCCAATACATCTAAAAGTACACGCGCATTTAAACCGATTCGTACATTTCCGGTACCCGATTCTACTGAAACTGTCTCATGCGCCTCGCCAAGTTCTGGTGTCTTCGCGGAAATGTGTACTGTTTCCGTATCAATTTCTAAGCAAAGCAAGTAATTCTTCGGGTCTGAGAGCAAAGATACCCGTCGCACAGCATGTAAGATCGCCTCTTTAGCGATAACAATTCGTCCATCAGAAGCATCCCGAAATAGTTTCTGATATGGCGGGTATTCACCTTCAACTAGACGGGTTGTTAACGTTGTATTTTCATCAGCGAAGAGCAGTTGGTTTTTTTGGTGGGAAATTTTTACTTCGGGGGATTTCGCGAAAATTCTCGCTACCCCTTTAATCGTTTTCAATGGAACGATAAATCCTGCCACATCCTCTGAACTTTTAAGTGAAGGACAATATGTTAAAGCGAGTTGTCGTGTACCATCCGTTGCTACTACTTCCGTTTTGTCATCTATAAGATTGAAATACAGACCGTTCAATGTGTAGCGTCCTTCATCCTCAGATGCAGCAAACTGCGTTTTGTGAATAACAGCACATAAAGTTTCACCATCAATGGAAATTCCTGTCCCATTTGCGGAAGGGAGTTCAGGAAATTCTTCATCAGAAAGTCCAATTATTTTGTAGACACCTTCACCACATGTAATTTCGACCCTGTCATTTGCAGTCGTAACCAATTCAATGGGTTCATCCGGTAATTCTCGGACGATGTCCGCTAATTTTTTTGCAGAAACGGTAATTGCGCCTTCTTCTTTGATGTTACCCATCACTTTAATTCTAATTCCGACTTCTAAATCAGTCGCAGCACATTCTATGTTCCCCTCTTGTGCACGTATAAGTACATTTGATAAAATCGGCAAGGTATTTCGACCACCTGCTATACCCTGTACCATTTGAAGTGTATCTGAGAGTTCATCTTTTTGAAAAGTCAATTGCATATTGATTGCCCCTAATCATGATAATATTTATAGTAAATTTTGGAATTAATTAGACATCAGGTGGTTCGTAGGTCGGGTAGAGCGTAGCGAAACCCGACTACTTCTGATTTTCACCTTGACAGACTTCTGATTATTTAGTATAACATAGAATAGAAAATATATCCACAATATTTGATAGGGTTATTTAGTTTTAGAATTGTTTATTTATCAAGTTAACTGTGAGTAAAGGTTTTGAGGCATATTCCTTTGATATCGGTATTTCATTAGTTTTATCGCTAACACCTCGCTGCGTGAGGGTGATCCCTAACTCATGAGAGACGACGGAGAGTAAATGGCTGATCATCGCACCACTTTTTTTAGACGCACGCAGGGTTTTGCCATCTATAGCGACTGCGTCAAAACAGCCCTGCAAATCGAGACGCTCTGCTAATGCGGCGTTTACCCATTTTGACAGGATGTCTTCTAATACCTCAGCGTCTAACTTTTTCAACAGATTATGTATGGTTGCAGCACAAGGCGTTTTTTGATGTGTGAACCCGAGTGCTTTTGCAAGTGCGGTCTGTGAGCGTGCCCAAGTAGCGATGGATGTATACCCTTTATGCCCGCACATCAATCCAACGACTAAAAGTGCGAGGAGTGCGTTCAAGGGGTGTCGTTTCCCTTTTTCCTTGCGCGGGTCTGTAAGTTTTGCTAACATGTCCATCAAGTGGCAGGATTTTCCTTTTGCCATTCTTCACCTCAAAAGATCGTAAATTTTTAAGGTGAAGTATAGCAGATATACCATGAAAAATCATGGTATATCCGCATATTCCAAAATATTAACGATTGTGATAAAAAACGACCAAAATCCATAAAACTAAATAACCCTGAATATTTGATATATTACCTTCAATTTTTACGACACATCGACTAACTTCTCACCTTGCTAACAGAATGCGTCAAACTAACTTACAACAACCTACCTCTCCGATCACTAAACGGGCAGTTTTGATTGGTACTGTTCTGATTATCGGTAATAGTTACTGGATCGCTTATGTTGAGATGATTTGGCATACCGCTCATCTGACAACCGTTGCGATGTCAGTGAATGTCATGTTCGGCATATTTGTAATAACGATGCTGAATATGTGGATACGGAGTTTCGCACCGAATGCTGCATTATCACAACGGGACTTGATCGTTGTCTACAGCATGCTTGCGGTCGGGAGTGCTTTTTCTGGTCATGATTGTATGCCGCGACTTATGGGACTGATCCCTTATGCATTTCGTTTTGCTACTGCTGAAAACGATTGGGAAGCACTACTGTTTCACCATTTACCGGAATGGTTTGTGGTCAAAGATCCGAAAACGGTGAACGATTTTTATGAAGGTAATGTCAACTTTTTTACTGAAGGTTACGTGCAACATTGGATTGTGCCGATACTTTCTTGGTCAGCAGTTATATTTCTATTAATGTTAATATTCCTCTGCTTGACATCATTAATACGGAAACAGTGGATAGAGAACGAAAAACTCGCGTATCCGATCATTCAGATACCGCTTGAAATAACGACAAACCGTCGTATTTTTAGGAATCGTCTGCTCTGGATCGGTTTCGGCATAGCGTTTGGAATAAATCTACTAAATGGACTCCAATACTTTTACCCTGTCCTGCCTGAGATACCTGTGAAAAAGTATAACCTGAATATCTATTTTACGCAGAAACCGTGGGATGCGATTGGTAACACACCGCTTCGGTTTCATCCGTATCTGATAGGGTTTTCGTTTATCCTGCCATTGGATTTAGCATTTTCATGCACATTTTTTTATTTCATGAAGAAAGTACAGCTCATATTTGGCAGTTCGACAGGTGTGTCAAAAGTTCCCGGGTACCCATTTTTGGGTGAACAAGGAGCAGGTGCATTATTGGCACTGCTTGCTATTGCGTGTTGGCATGGCAGAAAGCATTTTGCAACTGTATTTTCACAGGTAATTCGTAAAGATCGTACTTCTTCAAAAAATGAAGCAATATCACCCCGTAGTACTGTTATTACACTCGGTTTATCCCTTCTTTTGCTTGCTGTCCTATGTGTTCGAGGTGGCATGTCGTTATGGGCATTTTCAGTTTTCATCGGCATCTATCTATTGATTGTTGTCGGTCTGACCCGAATGCGTGCCGAACTCGGTCCACCGATACATGCCATAGGTTACTTAACACCGCAATACATGATGATTTCACTGCTTGGAACGCGTCGGTTACGTGCAGGTAATCTGACGATGCTATCCTTATTAAATTGGCTTAGCGGGGCAAGTTATGCTTCCTTCCGCACACATCCAATGCCCGATCAGTTGGAATCGTTCAAACTTGCGGAACGGAGCGGTGTACGTAACCGAACCATGTTCACGGTGTTAGTCATAGCAAGTCTTGTCGGTATCTTATCAAGTCTAATACTCTATCCGTATACGATATACAGAGAGGGCGTTGCCGCAGGGTCTGAGCAGATTCATGCTGGGGGTGCGGATACCTATAATTTCCTCTCCTCATGGTTAGTTAATCCGAAACCGATGGACTGGTTAGCAACAACAGTGCTTGGGTTCACATTTTTTGCCAATTTAGGTATCATGTTCCTCCGTTCTCGTTTTGTTTGGTGTCCGTTGCATCCTGCGGGATATGTTATCGGTGTTGCCCCTGGAACTACAGATATAATCTGGTTTCCACTGCTAATTGCAATGGTTGCGAAATGGATTATCCTACGGAATGGTGGTATAAAAGCGTATAGACGCGCTATTCCGTTTTTCATCGGATTGGTTCTGGGAGAGGCATTGATGGGATGTTTTTGGCCGCTATTGAGTCTGGTTTTGCGATCTGCTGTATATAGTTGGATATGATTGTGCTAAATGCAAATTTGTAAGCATTTAACCATAGTTAGGTTAAAGTTATCCTTCATTGGTATATTTTGCCGATAGGACTGTGCTGCCAACGTATTTCGCCGACAGGCTCGCTAATTCACCGTGTTCTCGGTGTTTTAACGTTAAGATATTATTGTTCAGATTTCCAGCTTTCGTAAGTATTCCAATGTTTATCATAAAAATCAATCTCGGATTCGAACCCATATTCATTGAGGATACGGTCCACTTCACTGCCAAGCAGATTTACTTCATCCTGAAGTTTCAAGACTGTCGGTCCAATTTTTTGAGAGAATTCAGTATTTGCTGCAAATTCCGCATGCAATTCCCTTTTTTTCTCGGCATCTGTCGTTTTAGCTTGTTCGAAAAGGATTTCTTGTTGTCGATCGCTGTTGTCCGTTAATAGATTGTGAAGGGGTATCAGCTCTCTGTTTATTTCTTCTATTTGTTGATAGTATGGGTGTATTTCTGTGAACATTTTTTGTAACATTGGAGAGATGCCTGTGTTCTCAGCTGTTTGCTCAGGAGAACCAGTGCCCATACTGTTCTCTGCATCGGCATTGTTTTTTAGAGGGGGCATGATATTTTCGGATGCTTTCTCCTGCGAAAAAGACTGAGCGTTCTGCATGTTTCCCTGTTCCAATGGATCGTTTTTGGGATCCTCTGTTGCACGAGTCTCTACGGTATCCGGTGCAGTGCCGTTAATTTGCTGTTCTGAGATGGGTGATGAACCTATCTCTTTCTTAAACCGATTTTCGTCATACTTCAAATAACTGATCCATGCGATCATGACTACAACGGACACGATACCTATTATTATAAGTTTTCGCATTTTTGTACTCCTTTCAGTCGGCATTCTTCACGCATTGGAATCCGAGGTTGTAATACCTATAGCAATCCACAAATATGGAAAAGACTTTTCGGTCCACAAAGTAGAAGGTTCACGTCAAAACCTGTCTCAGGAGATGTCGGAGTTATTCCTTGATTTAGAAATTATTCAATCTCCATAGGCCTGTAATATTCTTTATTGATGTTAAAGAAATCCTTTGGGAAATCTACATTCAATTCTACAGAAATGACCTTAGTTGTGGCACGACTTGCCATTTTACCATCTTTCCGATAGACAGAGTCTTCTGCAATTATTGGAAACCAAATATCCCCGTACTTTTTAAAATTTTTGTATACTATACGAGTATAAGGGATTTTTGTCTCACCTATTGGACGATAATAGTCAATTCTCTTGACACTGAAATCTTTGGTAGGATCTATCCATATATGAACTTTTCGCGTATCTGGAGCTATAAATGCAAGTCCATAACACTCCACATTGTCAATTGTCTCTTTTCCAAGAAGTTTAGCATCTGATGGTACGTGGAAATGTGATCTACCCCACACCGAATAGTGCAAGTGGCCAATATATGTATCAGAATTATTAAAATATGCATGGGAACTATAGAATATAATGTCTCCTATACTCTCTCTCACCTGGGTTTCCATATCATAAACAACGAGATTAAGTATATCTGATGGTAAAAACCGATCAGACATTTTATCAAGAGGATATCCTGGTGTATCCACATTTGTTAACTTGTATTGATATAATCTTGGACGAGATGTGCTATTCTGTTCCAGAACATTGAAGAGCGTAGTCGTATGTCTGTGCTTCGTGTGTTTGCCAAATATTTTGGCACTGGACTGTATTTCTTTGTTGAGGTAATCGCTTTTATTCTGGTTTAGTCTCACACCCTGACCGATGTTTTTCAATTCCCGCTTCCTCTCCATCTCTATCCATGCAGCAATCTCCGTGTCGGTTTTACGGGCGGTATATTCTTTTGTTGTTTGGGTATGAACTTCACCACTCTGTATCGTTAATCGAGCTTGATTAACACCGCGAATGAGTGTGTCAGCGGGAAGTGCATCTGCGTAACAAAACGGCGTGAAAAACAATACGATTAAGAGGAACGATAAGATAAAACGATACATAATAATTCTCCTTGTTATGTGAATTACTTATCGCGAATTCACCGTGCTTCGGTGTTTTCACGTTAAGATGTTATTGTTCGGATACCCAGGTTTTATATGCGTTATTTCAAATTCACGTTGGGATCGGAACCCGTGTTCACTTAGAATACGTTTCAATTCAATTTGAAGAGGTACTAATTTGTCTTGAAGTTTCAACATCTCCGTTCCTATTTCTTGTTCTAACTTACTTAATGATTCAAATTCTTCACTCATTTTTCGCCCTACGTCAGGATCAGTAATCATTTTTATTTCAGATGAGATAGCTTCTTTACGCTCCATTGTCTTATATATTTGCCTATTAAGTGGTGCAAGCTCGCTGACTATCTCTTCCATACCCTCATAGATTGGTTGTATTTGTGCAAAGACTTTTATAAGTTTCGGGGAGATTCCGTTGTCCGAAGGTGTTTGAACGTGATCCTGATCGTCCCCTCCCTTTCTCGTTCCAGCATCGGTTTCATTAGGTTGTGCACCATCTTGCGGTGTTTCCTCTGATATTAATGCTGGTGTGTTTTGCTGTCTTGCTTGTGTAGTTTTACCTTTGTCATCTACTAAGGTCTGCTTGGAATCCTTCTTAGTATCATTGACTTGTTGTTTAGGTGGTGGTTCCTGAGACAACTCTTCAATGAATTTTTTTGTGTCATAATGCATATAACATGTCCATGTTATCACTGAGAAGATCGTTATGATACCTGCAACAATAAGTTTTCGCATTTTTATACTCCTTTTAGTCGGCATCCTTCACACATCGGAAACCGAGGTTGTAATATCTATATGTAGGTAGGTGTGTTTCTCTGTAGGTGCATCGGAGTTGTAAGCGAATTGCGTTCCAACCACCCCCACGCACGATTTTCTTTTCTTTTTTATTGTCCGCACACCATTCAGCAACACTCCCTGCCATATCCAACACCCCGTAGGGACTTACCCCTTCTGGAAAACTGCCTACGGGAGATAGCTTTTCGTGATGCGGAAAATAATTGAGTTTGGAGAAGTCGAATTCGTTCCCCCATGGATATATCCGTGCATCTGTACCTCTGGCCGCTTTCTCCCACTCTGCTTCTGTAGGTAGGCGCTTTCCTGCCCACTTAGCATAAGCGGCAGCCTCGTACCAACTTACCCCGATAACCGGATGGTCTGGCTCTGTAGAGACATCATTGTCACCAAAGCCTAATGGAGAATCTATACGATACGTTGCTTTCTCAGGATAAGTATAGTAAACTCTTTTTTTTCGGATGAAGTTCCACCCTTCCTTTGTCCAATACTTTCGAGTTTTGTATCCATCCGCCAAAATGAATTCATTGAATTGAGCGTTTGTAACTTCATGTTTGTCAATGTAAAAGACATCCACGTTCACCTTACGTGCGGGGCGTTGATCCTCAGGTGCGTTTGTATCATCGGTGCCCATCGTGAACTCCCCTGCGGGGACCAGCACCATCCCTTCAGGCGGTTCGCTCATAGCGAGGACAGGTATTAGCATTATCACCAGAAAAAGGATAAGTTTTTTTACTGTTAATCTCCTTGTTATAGAATAATCAGCACTAACCATGTGCCGAGTCCAAAAAGTAAGATGCTTATTGCAACCTTTTGTAACAGATTAGAATTTCCTATTTTTTTGATAAATTTTGCGATTTTTGAGTATATTATGTTGTGTCCTATGAGCAAATTGACGTGAGTTCGGATTACTCCTTCGCAAAGGATGGAGCACAGAATAACACGTTTATGAAAATAGTCAATCAGTTTTGGTATTACAGTCAGAGCCATTCAATTGTCGCGGACTTAGCGTCCTCCGCAATTCTGAAAAAGATAATCCGGTGAATGCCTCAATGGCATTCATACCGTTGATTTGGTGTAATCTGCGATTCAGAAAAAAGCACGCAAGAAGACACAAACTCTTAAAATCCGCGTCAATCCGTGTAATCCGCGTAATCCGCGTAATCCGCGATTCAGAAAAAGATCACGCAAGAAGACACAAACTCTTAAAATCCGCGTCAATCCGCGTAATCCGCGTAATCTGCGATTCAGAAAGAAAATCCGTGTAATCCGGTGAATGCCTCAATAGCATTCATACCGCAGATTTAGCGAAAAGCCGAGATGCTGAAAAAACACGTCTGAAGACACAAACTCTTAAAATCCGCGTCAATCCGCGTAATCCGCGTAATCTGCGATTCAGAACAAAAATCCGTGTAATCCGGAGGATGCCTCAATGGCATTCATACCGTTGATTTGGCGTAATCTGCGATTCAGAAAAAAGCACGCAAGAAGACATAAACTCTTAAAATCCGCGTAAATCCGGTGAATGCCTCAATAGCATTCATACCGTTGATTTGGCGTCAATCCAAAATTCAGACAAACAAAAATCCGCGTCCAAAATCGACTTTTGAATGACTCTGGTATTACAATCACCTAAAAATGATAACAGGCAACTCACCCGTTGCTTGCCTCCTTCCAAGCAATACTTCTATTGCTGCCAAAAGAGAAAAATAGTTATCATCGTAAGCTGCGATAGCACATTCAACATTAGGACACTCGCGGAGATGGTAGGGAGAATCTATGGAAACAGCAACTACCGGAACCGAAGTTTGCCGGCTCAACGCATGCACCATTTTTGCGTGCTGCAAGTTAGCTATACCTACAATGATGATAGAAGGTTTTGATGACAACAATTGCGGTATGTATTGCCGCATAATCACTTTAGGAGGAATATATACAGTTTTAACATGTGCAAGTTCTGTATGTGCTTTCATGAAAGTGTTTGAAAAGTCGCGTGAAGGACTGACAATAAGCACAGGTTGTTTCGGAGCTTCATCCAAAGGGAGTATTCCAGGCGAGTTCTTAACGATAGTTACCGCTTGTGTTGCAATTGTTTGCGCAATATCTCTGTGTTGCTTACTGCCTACTGCCGAAAGTGGAGAATTGATCGCCTGCGGGTTCGTGATATGTTCATAATTCTTATCAAACAAACCGTAAGCATTTTTACTCTTTAAAATACGGCGCACTGAATCGTCAAGGCGAGATTTCGTTATATGACGAGTCTTTACTGCTCGAAGTATGGCATTATATGCAGATTGTTGTTTTTTGAGTGTCCATGGCACGAGCAATATGTCCGCCCCTGCTTGAAATGCTGCAACTGCTGCTTGTTTAATATCATGTTGTTCTGCAATTGCTTTCATTTCAAGATCATCTGTGATAATTAGCCCCTCAAAACCGAGCTCCCGTCGTAATAGATTGTTCAGGATTGTGTGTGAGAGTGTCGCTGGAAACTTTATATCGAGTTCAGGATAATGGACATGTGCTGTCATGATTGCACCGACACCCGCATCAATCGCTGCACGGAACGGAGCCAATTCAACATCGTCTATACGTTTTCTGTTATTGGCAACTAACGGTAATTCTTTGTACGAGTCTGCGGTGGTATCCCCATGTCCAGGAAAATGCTTGGCAGTTGCAAGTACACCCTGTCTCTGTAGCCCACGGATATAAGCTGAACCGAGTTGTGAGACAATTTGTGCGGAATCACCAAAAGAACGGACACCGATCGCAGGATTTTCTGGATGTGTGTTAACGTCCAAGACCGGTGCAAGATTGAGATTTATACCTAACACTGTCAGTTCAATACCGGTAATATCTCCTACTTTTTCTGCTAATTTTTGTGAACGGGTTGCCCCCAATGCCATATTTCCAGGAAAAATTGTTGCACCTTTACGCAACCGAGCAACTTTACCGCCCTCCTGATCAATAGCAATGAATAGCGGAATGCCTTTAGGGGTGGTTTGAGCAAGTTTTTGAAGTTCTGTTGTGAGTGCGGCGACTTGTTCAGGTGTTCGTATATTCTTATCATATAAAATTAATCCGCCGATAAAACGTTTGGTTATATGTGCTTTTGGAACAGCCCCTACTTCTCTCCCGCCGATGCCACAGATGAAAAGCTGCCCAACCTTTTCTTCTAATGTCATCCTACCAATTAATCCATCAATTTCTAAATCAGATAGAGCCATCGCATGAGCTATCTGAAATATCACTATAAAGGTACATAAAACTATAGTTTGGACAATTTTAGAAATTTTTAGTGCGAAAAAACAGAAAAGCAGGTATCCTTTCATAAACAAATATATTTTTTGAAAGGAGAATAAAAAATGAACCTCCTTTTCTGCTTAGACGACATTCTATCAGATTTTCAGTATCTGTTCAACACACAAAACTATGCTCTTTTCCAAGCGTTTATTTTCGGATTTATCGCAGATGGAAATAGTGGCACGCTAACGGAACTTTATCAATCAGGTTTTTCACAGACGCGATACTGGTCTTTTCCAAAGTTTCTATCGCGTGGTAAATGGGATGCGGATAAAGTCGCAGGACACCTGACAAAAAAGGTTCAGCAAGCATTTCCTAACTGGGTTTATGTGTATGATGAGACCAAAGCCATAAAAACAGGTGAACGCCAGTGGGGGTTGCATTTTTTCCGCAACTTCAGTTATCAAAAGGGTCGCGTGAACCGATCCAAGTTCCATTATGGACACGAGTTTGGTGCCTTAGGTTTACTTTGCCAAACATCTACAGGTTGGCAGCTATTCCCCGTATGGGCGAGACTGATGGTGCCGCAGACGTGCCGTGATAAAAGCGATGCGGTGTTGAAACGCATCTGTTCCCAGATCGCTCCGGGTCTTATTATTTTTGATCGTGGGTTCTCAAGGCGAAAAGTGTTTACGCTGGTTCAAAGTTATGGACATCATATCTTGTGTCGTGCGAAGTCTAATGCCGTCTTCTATCGTTTACCGGAACAGCCGAAACATCGCCAGCGTGGCCGTCCGCGAAAATATGGAGACCGCTTGGATATTCGCAGGATGCGGTATACGCTTATGGATATAGAAGGCCAAAAGTATTCAATCGCCTCCAAAGTCGTGAGAACGAAGATGTGCGATGCTGATATTCGCCTCGTTGTTATCCGAAGTCGCCCGAAAACCTCGAAACCTTATCGGTATTTCTGTGTATGGACAACAGATTTGACGATTGGGATACCACAGATCGCTATATATTATCGCAAGAGATGGCACATAGAGACGGCTTTTCGGGATGCGAAGCAACACTTCGGTTTTGATGACTATCGCCTGAAATCCCGCAAAAGCATCAATCGGTTTGTGCAATTGAGTTTCGTTGCAGCAAGTCTGACGAAGTTGCTATTCACCCCACGGGATGGGACGGCGGAGGAGATAAGTGCTCAGGTAGTTTGTGATCAGTTGGGCATCCATTGGTATCATCCGAAGCGTCTCACACAAGGGTTGCGTGTAGTTTATCTCCGCTGGCAGCTCTACAGAGCGGTATTTTCTGCGATTTACTCTGAAAAAACAAACTCACAGAAAATACACACCGATTTTCACAAAGAGACAGCATTGCCTGCGGACAACGCAGCCTGAATGTCCCAAAATGTCCAAACTATAGTACATAAAAGCAAGGTATATATAATTCGCATGTTTTTTCTCTCCAAAATTTTGTTTCTTACAAGCAAAATGCCTGTGTGTAAAACAACACGGAGCCGGTAATCTTTTTCAGAAAACCGTAGTCGCTATGGAACCGAAGTCCAACGAATATGTTGTGTGGATGCTATCACTGTAATAGAAATTACTGTATCTTCCGTGAGAGTACTTTAAAATACTGCCTGAGCTGTTCACGATATTGAAACGGAATATTCTCTAATTCCTTAGCATTTGGATTGGTTTCGAGCTTTTGCACCATTTCCAATAGTTCCGGATGTAATGGCGGTACATCTTGTGCAGGTGTCGTTGGTCTTTTGGCAACCTCAGCTTTCCGTTTTCTACCGACATCACGTTTTTGTAATGATTTTAAACTATCCAACATCCGTGTTACTATTCTTTCCTGCTGTTCAATCACATCGTCATTGAGAGTGCCTTGTTCAAGCTTTCTCTCAACGTCTCCCATTTCCTCAGCGACATCCTTCAAGCTTCCGAGCATTTCTGCCGCCTCTTCAACTAACTCTGCAAGCCGTTCAGTTGCTTCGCGAATTAATTGTTGTTGTCCTGCAAGCCGTTCAAGTCGCTGTTGAATTCCCGGAGTTCTCCCTTGTTCACGCATCTGTTGGCTCAGGTTTTGTGCCATCTGATTCAGCTGCTCTTGACTTTGGGCAAGTTGTTGCAGCTGCTCCAACATATTTTGTAATCCACCCGCTCCCATCTGCTGGTTCATCTGTGCCATCGCATTGAGTAGATCAAAAATCGCTTGATTGAGATCAGCAAGTGCTTGTCGCTGTATAGGCAGTGCAAGATGTGTCTGGCGATCTTCCAATGCACGCGCAGAACGTTCCAACGCATCACTTGCCCCATTCAATCGCCAAACTATCTTTGGATCCACTTGCATCTGTTGTTTACCAAGTTCCCACAATTTACTTGCAATCTGTTCAATACTGTTTGCAGCACTGAGTTCTTTACCAGCAAGCTGCTGCATTCGTAGAATTTCGCTCGGAATGTACTCCTGCATATTTATAGTAACAAGTTCCGTTGTTTGATTTATGACGTTCTCATGCAGATGCGAAAGGTACAAACTACTCTTTACCGCTTCTCGCATTGCAGTTAATGTCTGATCCGCATTTGAACCTTCCATAAACGCGAGAGCATTATCCAATCCTTGCGCTAATTCTGTCATTGTTTGTTCAGCTGCTCTACCGGATTGTAGTGCCTGCTGTGTCTGTGAGTTCCGTAGATTCTGACTCGTCCTTTGTAGGTTTTCCGAGAGATTCTCATCTTTTGCGTATTGGTTGAGTCGCTTAACTTCGTCCGCGATTTCCTGGATTTGTGGGGCAGGATTCTCTTGAGATTGTGCCATCTCAGACATTTCGTTACCGAGTGCATCCAACTTTTCGCTGAGTTTATCAGATTCCTGCGTAATTCTATCCTCCTTTTGGGCAACGTCATTGCGTTGAGATTGATCAACGGCTTGATTCTGTTGTGTATCCGTTGTTTCAGTTTCCGCAGATTCTGATGTATCCAATGAATCCATCAATGCCTTTTGCTGGTCAGCGAGGTCTTGCGCCTGTTTGGCTGCTGCTTCGAGTCGTTGCTGCAGTATCAATTGTTGATACAACGATTTCATCCGTTCAAGTTGTTGCTGGAACTGTTCTTGATCGAAATTCGCTTCAGTCATCGACCTTTCTTGCTCAGATAACTCCTGTTGTGCTAACGTATCGTTCAATTTTTTCAAAAGTGCTTGATGTTCTTCCGAGAGTGCTTCTTTCATCAACTCTTGAAGTTCTTGATATTTCTGAATAGTTTCCGGTTCAAATAGTTGGTTTTTCTCAATATCCGAAGTTGTTTGTTCCATCCCAGCGATAAGTTCATTCGCTTTCTGCTCTATCTCTTTTTGGGATTCAACAACCTGCTGCAGCAGTTTCTTATCTGAATGCGAAAATTCTTTGAACTTACGAATCTTGTCAAGGAGTTGATCTACAATACCTGTCGCTTCTGACTGCTCGTCAAATAACTCGTCTAATCCGTATTGTTCTGCTTCCTGTTCCGATGCAAGCTCTTCATATAATTCGTCCAAAGTCGGAAAACGTAATGTGTATGTAGGTGATTTACCAATATTGGGTCCAGAAACATCATCAATGTCAAGTACTTGCACATAATAAGAAAGTATATCCCCTGGAAATAGTCCAATTGGGTTAATATCCCAAGTATACGCGATGAACTGTGAGGTATGCGGCGGGGATGTCCTTGGTGGAATTTGCTTTAGCGTTATTATCCTATCATCGGAATTCTCCTTTTGTAGTCGATGCACCAATTGTAGTGCCTGTATACCGTAGTCGTCCGTTGCTTCAACTTTGAGTTTAACAAGCATAGCATTATCTAAAACGAGGTCTTTACCAGGTTCAACAATTTCAACGTGTGGTGGTGAATCTTTGTAGACATTCAGTGTGTAAACGAGAGGATCCATGTTCACTAAACCTTCGCTATCCTGTATCTGAATGTGATATGTCCCTGCTCGCTCCGCAATGAAACTTCCTTCAATCCCTGTTTCGGCATTAACTTTCAATTTTATGAGATCGGAATCTTCAAAGATGAGATGTGCTTCGGAAAGGGGTTTATTGCTTTCCCCTATCAATACAATTTCAGTGCCATAGAGCACTTCCGCATCCCCCGTATTTGTTTCAAGCGTTTGTGACGGAAGTTGTGTGTAGGTTGGAAAATTGAGTTGTAGTTGAAAAGTTTTGACAATCGGTTCATGACTGACAGCAATTTGAAAACGTTCAGATGATTTGTCTTTTGTTGATACATAGTATTGCAGTGACCGATCGATGTTCTCCACCTTGGCTGAATAGGAGATCTCTGTAGCTTCGCGTTTCATCAGTATCGAGCGCCATTTCTCTTTTTCAACAAGATGTGGCAATTGATTCGCTGTTGTCTCAACATTTTGTTCAGTATCAGAATTTTGATCTGCTTTTGCTTCATCGATGTGAACCAATCGGTAATACACATAAACGGGTGCATCAAGGTGTCCGCTGACTTTTGTGCTAATAGTAACATCCTCACCACGTTTAATCTTGATATTCCCAGGGCGCACTTCCTCTATCTGTACCGTGAATCCTTCCAGAGGCGTTTTCGGCAAAGCTTGGTATGTTTGTGAGAATCCTTTTAAGGCAGTTGGTAAAAGGAAATTCGTTAGTGCTAAAATTCCTACAGCAATCACAGCAATCACAGCACTACGTTTGATTTTTCTAAATTCGCTTTGAAATATCTTTTTCCGTTCAATTTTCGCGATATCCGTATGTGTTTGCTGAATCAACTGTTCAACAAATTCCTGAGCATATCCTAATCTGTTGTTCTCAAGTGTGAGTTTGAGTTGAACCGCACTGAGTATCCTATTCTCTATGTTCGGATATGATTTTTCAAGATATGCAGCAACTTTTGTATGCGAAAATTTACGTAATTGTGACAGGACAGGCAGGCGGTATGTCATATAGCATGCAATACCTAATGAGATAACCGCTATGCCGCTTCGGAAAAGGCGTGGGAGTGGGAGATATAGAATAAGCAGCACCGCTGTCATGAGAATGGCAAGAATGCTGACCCATCTTAGCAGGCTATCTGAAAAGATCAGCCATCGCCACGTACGACGCATAACACTGAGTTTGGCGATAATTGATTGGTAAATCTGGTTGATGTTTTGATTTGACATTGTATTACCTTCACTTAATTGTGGATTCTACTATAGATTATTGTGTCAGCACATATACAGCAATATTTACAGCCATTTTAGCTGCAAGTTCACGGACTTCTGGGGTGTCATCAGGATGTACTCTTGCATCTTCCAAGCCATCACCAATATCTGCACTGTATGCATAGAAGACCACCATTCTGCCATCATGAAATAAACCAAAACCTTGTGCAGGTTCTGAATCGTGTTCATGGATTTTCGGGAGTCCCGGTAAATCGTAAAAACAGTGATAGATGTGATGATTATTCGGAATTGGTTGCAATTCCTGATCTGGAAATACTCTACTTATTTCCCTTCGAAAACTTTTGTCTAATCCGTAATCATCATTTACAAAAAGGAAACCGCCGTTTGTCAGGTATTGTCGTAATGCTGTCACCTCGTTTTCTGTCAGGCGTATATTTCCATGTCCAACAAGATATAGCATGGGATATTGATAAAGCACATGATCTGTGAGTTTAAGTATGACCCGGTCGTCTCCTGTCTCAATATCTGTCCGCTCGCGTAGCAGTCGAAGCCAGTTTCCGATGCTAGACGGATCCCCATACCAATCGCCACCTCCGCCATACTGTACCTGTGCAATTGTGAACTGTTCTACTGCGGTTTTCGCACCAATAATTATAGAAAAGGTTATGAAAATGCAGAGGGCAGTTAATATTTTTTTAGATGATTGCATAGTTTTTAGATGCACAACCTGGAAAGGTTATGCTACAAAGAGACACAACGCTGCACAACCTGGAAAGGTTATGCTACACGCATGTTATATCAGTCCAATACGTTTTCGTATGAACCATTCCGCTCCCAACAACCCGACGACAGTTATTAAGACGAAGGGATGTGCCCACAAGTCGCGTTCTGTATCAACAAAGACAGGATTTTGTACATCACTGATTTTGTCTGCTAAAGTATGTGCTTCGTCTATGTTGAAGTATGCGCCCCCTGTCTTTTCGGATAGTTCCGTAAGTAACGCAACGTTCAGCTGCGGTGCTTCTAATTCAATCAGTTGTGGATGCACGAAAAACGTTATCTCATCTTCTCCCAACGAAATATTACCTGATTGTCCAACAGCACGTATCTTGTACGCACCTATTTCTTCAGCTGTTAATTGTGCGGTATAATTCCCAACAGTACCCGTTTGAACGTCCGATGACTCAGTATGTGTTTTCAATGGAAAAGTAGATCCATTGGGTGCGGTAACCGACAATTGAATTTCTGCATTCTCCTCCGGCTGCATAGCAAGCGAATATGCTCTTATGTTAATTGTTACCTCATCACCTTGTGCATAAGTCGGTGAAGAAGTAGTAAGATAGATGCGGTTTCCGTCTGTTTGTTGTGCCATCCAGCGAAGCGTTTGCGCCCAAAAACGCGGATATACTGATTGATATGTAGAGCCGCTAAAGGCATTCACACCAAAGTGCCAATGCCATATACCTTCAGCTGCAAATAATAGACTTTTTCCAAGACCTACGCGTTGAAAAATCAGCAGCGATTCTCCACTCTGTTTTGTGAGCAAAGTTGTTGCCCCCGCTCTAAGTTCGAATCTGCGATAGGCACGGGTAAGTGACGGTAGATCTCGCCATATCTTTTTGTTGCTTTCTTTTGTGTCCGCCAGTTGCATAATTGGATGAAACATGCCAGTCTGTGTCAGCTCAAGCGAGAATTCCCCATCCTGTTCTAAACAACCATCAAGCGGAATTTGTATAGGAAGTATCTGTGCAAGTCTTGTGTTTCTAAATCCATTTACACCTAATGCATTATGTGATGGCAGAAAAATAACAGCTTTTCCAAATTGTTCCACAAAGTCAACGATTGCTTGTTGTTGTGATGCGTTAAGATGCTCTGCTGTTAAATCTCCTAAGATCAACACATCATAATTTAAGAGTTCATCGCGAGATTCTGGGAAGCGAGACAGGTGTCCATTACTTTCCTGTGGATAATACCCATCGTTACGTGCAAGTAACGACTCTGGATGAGCTTCCTTAGTCAGTATAGTAAATATCGGCTCAATATCCGGATCACGTTCCAGGGTTCGTTTAAGAAATGTGTATTCCCATCTCGGTCTACCTTCAAAATAGAGAACATTCAGTTTCGCCTTCACTACCTTCAATGAAAATGTTTTTTCATTGTTATTATCTGTAAGTTCACCATCTAATGTCGGTAGCCCAACTTTATATTGGAAGTTACCTTCTGTCTGCGGCGTAAGTTTGAGCTCAACGAGATGTTGTGTACCTTTTGTTGTCCGTTGTCCATCCAACGAAACTGTCTGTTCTGCAGCTGCCTCAGGAAAATTCAGGATTGCGGCATTAACAAGGCGATTTGATCCAAATTCACGAAGCGATACACGGATGGACTCTTTGCTATATCCTGTCTGCACAACATTTATGCGGATGACTGTTTCGTGTCCGGTATATGCAACAGGTAGCACATCAACATTTTGGATCAGTATATCTTTTGGCGGTTGCGGCGATCCGACTCCTACTGTATAAATAGGTGTTTTCAATGCTGCGATGTCTTCAACAGATAGTGGTGAACCGTTATGTGCACCATCCGTAATCAAGATTATGCCTGCAGTCGGTTGCCCTCGCCACCTTCGCACCGTTTCATGGATTGCATAAGCAATATCTGTGAGGGATCCATCGGGTGTCATCTTTTCTACGCCTATTATCTTATCCCTAAGTGCTGAATCAAAACTGTAAGTGTGCACCTTGTATCTATTTGTCAACTGCTGAATAAACTGACTTGATTCATCGAAAAGATTCGTGTTCACCTGTGCTAAACGCGAAATATTTGATGTACCAAGATAGTCATCTTCCAGCTGCATACTCCGAGAGGTATCAACCAGAATGGAAAGATGTGTTGGCGGTGTGACATCTTTCTTCTCTATTATCACAGGTGCTAATAGACAACAAAGCAGGATAGTAATAGCTACGGATCGTCCAGCGATGAGTGAATACCGTAGCCTGGTGCGTAATGGTTGCTCAACCCTGAAATAACCGTATAGGGTGATACCGACCGCAATCAGTATGCTAAGAACTACTGCCCATATTGGAAAAAAATAGGTGAAACGCATTATGTACACGCTTTCTCAATATAATGTATAGACATTATATCCTGACAAAGTGGTTACTGTCAACAGATTTTATTCTACCGATATTTCAATGGCAATGTGCTCAACACATAAAAAGATTACCAATTGGGTAGAAGTCATGATATACTTGAATGTGTTCCAATATAATACGAATTTAACAAACATACACTATTAAACTCAAATTCAATAAACAACATAAATAGGAAAAAATGAAAACTATTTCACTACACGGCATTATCACAGCAAAACAAATCGTATACAATTACCTAAAACCGACACCATTACGATACTATCATGAATTATCTGATAAGCTAGGATTTGCAGCATACGTCAAACATGAGAACCATCTCCCGACGCGAAGTTTCAAAGTGCGTGGCGGAATCAATTTTATCTCTAAATTAACTGCTGCACACAAGCAACAAGGCGTAATCACAGCAACACGCGGCAATCACGGACAATCCGTCGCTTATGCTGCAGCACAGTTCGGTGTAAAAGCAACTATCGTTGTTCCGCGAGGCAATAATCCTGAAAAAAACACCGCAATGCAGGCTGTTGGCGCAGAATTAATCGAATATGGAGATGACTTTGATGAGGCACGCGAACTGTGCGAAAAACTCAAAAATGAACGCGGACTATACTACATCCACCCATGCATGGAACCTGAACTTATACACGGTGTAGGAACATATTCACTCGAAATCTTTGAAGACTTACCGAATGTCAATACGATAATTGTGCCAATCGGTGGCGGGAGCGGTATTTGTGGGGCAATCACTGTTGCACAGGCGATAAATCCAGCTGTCAATATTATCGGTGTTCAAGCAGAAAATGCTCCCGCAATTTACCGCAGTTGGAAAACAGGTAAGTCTGTCGAGACAGATACATGCAATACAATCGCAGACGGTCTTGCAACTCGCGTACCTTTCCCAATGCCATTCTCTATCATCAAAAATGGGGTTCACGACATTATATTAGTCGGTGAAGAAGAGCTACAAGAAGCTATACTATTGGCCCTACGATATACGCACAACTTAGCAGAGGGGGCAGGTGCCGCAGCCCTGGCAGCAGCAATAAAACTTGCAGACAAACTAAAGGGACAAAATGTAGTCATAATTATGAGCGGCGGGAATATTGACATCCAAACACTAAAGAGAGTGCTAATCAACTCCTAATCCTACCAATTATGAATCACATACACCGGTGCGGAATCTTCGGATAATTGAATTTTGGCATCTTCCGCACCCGCAACAAACTCATTACGGAGAGCGTTGGACAAGTCAGGATGTATATGTAATGACGTCAAATCCCAACGTAGATTTTTACTTCTTTTCACAACGACATTCGGATCCTCTGCAATGAGGGATACACGTTGCAACCCTTCCGTTTTGCGAGTCAAATTTAATTCTGATAACACAAAATGGATCGTCTGATGTGGATCACGCATTTCGGCTTTGTAGTCATAGTGTTTTCCTTTGGTATGATAATGTCCAAATCGCATCAACTTCAGATTCCCAAGAAAATGATCTGTCTCATATCCAGCCTGTTTAGGTAATCCACCATATAGCACGATATGCCTGCAATCGTATCTATCCAAAGCATATTTCATCGCTAACTGTCCATCTGTCATATCCTTATCTGTTTGTCCGACCCATTCTTCAACAATCTGCTTCGCTTCAGCTCGATTTTCTTGAACTGAATCCATATCACCTATTAAGACATCAGGGATAATAGATTTTCTCTCAGCACTATTTAAAAGAGTAAACAGGTGAATACCACCATCAGCACAAATAAGCGGATAACTGTTATTGACAGCAAAATCGATTTCCTGCCGATAAAAGTTCAAATTCCTGCTATCATAATATCCATTAAGGAATATCGTTGCGGTTCTCATATACGGTATAGGATGGTATCAAGCTTGTTGGGTGATAGGAGAGTTTGACGCGAATCAAGTTTTCTAATCCTGAATCGTCCATCGCGTTTATCCACTTGTAGTTTTGCATTATCTCTCTACAAAATTCACGATAGATAAACTGCGCGAGTCCAGTAATATTTAGGTCAGATATTTCATATAAGACACAAAACATATCCGAGTTTAACGGATAACCGAAGGTGTAGGATTTGATTTCACCATTCTCACTTCGGACGACCCTCCCCGTCAGTCCAAGTTCCTTGGCATATGTTATCCCTATTCTATGGACACTTGCAGAGTCAGCAAGCATTGCAAGGTAAATCTCGTCATCACATAATTCGGCGCGTGATCTGTGCCAGCAATCATACAGTGCAAAGCACCCTTCCATATCATCCTCATGAAAGGGGGTAAGTTTAGCAGAAGGATAGCGCGCAACAAAAGCATTATATGCATTTCTTTTGCTCTTATATCTATTCCCACTCAAATTTACAAGTTCTTCTGATCTATAGATATATTCAGTCTCTTTTTGAACAATATGATACCCCGCATCTTTAAAATCCAAAAGCGACGACTCCGGTACATTCTCAATACGAGCAATTTGGGGATTCTTATTTGAATTTAAGCAATATTGGAACGCACAATTTGCTACTTCAAAAGAGAAAGGGTGTCCGATCGGTAGAATCGGTAGAAAATAGTCTTCTCCATACTTTGCAAAAACACACAAGTGATCCTCTAAATATGACCAATAATACGTAAAATGATGACACCATACATATAGTGGAGCAAAAGCATAACTGGAAAGCTTCATATCTATTTTGGAAGCAAACGAATCGAAAACAGACTTATCTTCAAGAGCTAAAGGGTGAAGTTGCATGTGACAAATCTTGACTGAGCGTATAAAATACCTTCACTGTGTCTTGATACGTTCCGATGAGACTCCAATGTGTCCCAATTATCTGCTTCACCTCATCTGTCTCAATGAAGTCAATAACGGATTGGAGATGTTGTTGAAAAGCATCTGTTTCAAAATACTTTTCCGAATATGGGCAAAGCATATCAACACCCAGCACAACACTACTTCGATCTTCATTATACATCAAGGCAAACGGATAAAGTTGGCAATCAAGAGGACGATAGGCATAGATAGAACACTTATTTGTTTCTGTTTCAAAGAATGGACAGATATAATAGTCTTCGTAAGGTTTCAGCTTAATTTGTGAGCTTATGCCATCTTCTCTATATCGGAATAACGATGCATCTGTCCCTTGTGATAATAGATGTTGTTTCTCATCTTTTGTGAAGATAGGTGCAAGTGGACTGTCCGAATCCAAAAACCGACAACACACATCACAAGAAAAACATATTTCACTTGGAATGATTTGGTAGAGCTTTGCATTTGACATGACATATATTGACTAACGTGAGTTCAGTATAAGTTGTGTGCCTTTGAGCATCAAACTGTATGAAGACTATAGCAAATTTTGGAATTAATTAGACATCAGGTAGCCCGTAGGTCGAGTAGAGCTTGCGAAACCCGACTATTATTGAGATAAATCGCAATGCATAGATCGCTCCTGTGGGTGCAGTATCTGTTTATTTTCATACAGTTTATGCATCCGTGAAACGCAAACTAAGAGTAAACCCCACAAAAATGAATAAACGCACAACAAAAGAAAATCCGCGTAAATCCGCGTAATCCGCGTAATCCGCGATTCAGACGAGTCGTAGCATAACCTTTCCGTGTTGTGCCTCTTCGTAGCATACCCTTTCTATGTTGTGTATCAGCGTATTGTAGCAAGCATAACCTGCGATCATTAGAAAGACCGTAGCAAGCACAACGTGCTTGCGGTAACACTTTGCAACCATTTAAAAGACTTTGTAGCATAACCTTTCCAGGTTGTGCATCTCATCAAACTATGAATCCAAAACCTCACCTATAGTGTCAATCACAAGAGCCACATCGGCCTCAGATAGACCGGGATGGAGCGGAAGACTCACAACACGCTCAAAAACTGCCTCGGCATTCGGAAAATCACCGACATCATACCCGTATTGTTTCTGATAAAACGCAAAAAGATGTAAAGGGATATAATGGACACTACATTCTATGTTTTCTTCACGTAAAGACTCAACAAAATCATCACGATTCCCTGTTTGTAGTTGAATTATATACAGATGCCAGGCATGTTCGTATGTATTCTCTGGATGGTAAGGTGTCTTAATTTGAGAGTATTTCTGTAATTCTGCAGTATAGATTTCTGCATATTTTTGACGCCGTTCATGCTGTTTGTTGAGTTTCATTAATTGACACAACCCCATCGCAGCCTGAATATCGGTCATATTATATTTGTAACCTTCTGAGGTGATGTCGTATCGCCAAATACTTCGTTTCGATTGACGTGCCCATGCGTCTTTGTCAATACCGTGTAATCGCATCGTTCGGAGGGTTTCGGCGTGTGCATCATCGTTTGTAGTGATCATCCCACCTTCACCCGTTGTCATATTTTTATTTGCATAGAAACTGAATGCTGAAAGGCCGCCTATATTTCCGATATATTTACCGTTATATTTTGTTGGAATAGCGTGTGCAGCGTCGTCTATCAACACCAGATTATGAGTGTGACATATCTTTTGCAGTGTATCCATATCACAAGGAAGTCCTGCGATATGCACAGGTATAATCGCTTTGGTCCGGGTAGTTACCGCTGCCTCAATTTTCTCAGTATCGATGTTCAAAGTTTCTGGATTGATATCCACGAAAACAGGTTTTGCCCCGACATATCGGATCGCTTCGGCAGTGGCAGTGAAGGTGTACGGCGTTGTGATAACTTCATCTCCAATACCGATACCTGCAACAACGAGACTGAGATGTAATGCTGCTGTGCATGAACTCACAGCAATTGCATGCTTGACATCGAGATATTCAGCAAAAGCACGTTCAAACTCACGTACTCTTGCCCCACTGCTAATCCATTTCGATTCAAGCACTTGGCTAACAGCTTGAATCTCAGTTTCATCTATCCACGGTCGACTAAATGGTATAAACGGTTTTTCTTTCATAAGCAATTCCCTTTTAATTGTTCTCTGCAGTCGGTCCAAGAGTATGAATCATCGCTTGAAGCGCAAGGATATAGCTATATGCTCCAAAACCGCCAACGACCCCCTCCGCAACACCTGAAATGTAGGAATGATGCCGAAATTCTTCACGAGCATATATGTTAGATAGATGAACTTCTACAACCGGTACACCGACAGTTGAAAGTGCATCACGTATAGCAATACTTGTATGCGTATATGCCGCGGGATTAATGAGAATACCGTCTGCCCAATCTATATGGTCTCCAATAGTAGATACGATCTCACCTTCGTGGTTAGACTGCACAATTTTCAACACAACGTTGTGCGGTGATGCCGCGACAAACTGGTCAAGTGCTTTGTTGATGTCATTTAGCGTCTGGTGTCCATAAACCTCCGGTTGACGTCTACCTAATAGATGTAAGTTAGGTCCGTGTAGAACGAGAATGTTCATACGTGTTTCTGTCCTTTCTTTGTAGCATAACCTTTCCAGGTTGTGCAGTTTTATTATGCGAAACTCCCTTGAAATATCAACCAAAAAATCCACGTCAATCCGGGGAATGCCAAAGGGCATTCATACCGTTGATTTGGTGCAAATCCGCGATTCTGACAAGCCTAGAAACCGAACTCACGCCAGTTGTTATCAAACAAACGATGCACTACAAATAACTTTAGCGTTTAGTGCTTTGATTTTTTCAGACTGCTGATGTCTTTCCAAATCTGCCATGTTATACCGTTGGTAGATGATCGCAAGTTCAGTAAGTAATTGATCTTCCGTGACTCTATCTCGATGCAGACGATTGATTTCCCGTTTAATCGCTTCTGTAAGTGGTAAACAGAAAGCTTGGTCAAGTTTGCTAATGTTAGCAGTATCTTCTAATGATCCGCTAATTAGTCTCAATTCTTTTCTAATATATTTTTGCGCATTCGTTAGACTTTGTCCAGAAATAGCGGTTCTATTTCGGAGTTCCGCTGCGAAATCTGTTTGCAGCTGTGCGACACGTGAATTATGACCGGGCGGGACAGGATGCCCCGCTAATTCAGGATCACATCGCAATTTTTGAAGAACTTCACCCGGATCCTTTGTAATCAACGCTCCATTTTCATCAAATATGCACGGTTGTTGATATGTTGCCAAGCGACAGAAGATATACGTACCTTTCTCATCCGCAGGAATACCTGTACGTATGCCGTCTCTCAGCTTGGTAATGCGTTCAAATTCGTTGGGGGCTTCCCGCATTATTTTTCGTAGAATTTCCTCAGCTTCAATAAGGCTCATGCCTGTTTCCGCGTTATCTTCAAATAAATTTAGCTGCGCGCTGTCCTGTTCGTAAATTGCATACATCGCATCTTCGTTAAGTTGTTCTGTAGTGTCAAGGATACGAGAATCTTCACCGATTGTATCGTGAATTTCTTGAATACGGTTTTGAAGCCTATCACGTAAACCGAGGTGCCGTTCAATGCCAATTTCAGGAAGGAAGTTAAAACCGTATATCTCCTCAAATTCGCTCCCTATCCGATCAATGCGTCCGAAACGTTGGATAAGTCGCACAGGATTCCAGTGCAGATCGTAGTTAATCAACATGCCACAATCTTGTAAGTTGAGCCCTTCTGCAAGAACATCTGTAGCGATAAGGGTGTTTAGTTCACTGTCCCCCGTGTCTCGTCTAAGCTCCGGATTTGCATTCGGTGCAAATCGGGCAACCATTTTCTGTTTATCTCTGCTGCTACTATAGATAACATCTGTATCATCTGTCTGTAAATTCTCGTAAAGATATACAGCAGTATCAATATAACTTGTGAAAATTATTCGTTTCCCTTCATTTAAGGGAGGTGCATTGAGCAATACTATTAACGTTTGTAGTTTTGCATCTTCTGCTGCGGTAATTTTTTCCACGGGCTCTAATATCTGTTTCAGCACCTCAATATCGTGTTCAATATCTTTACGAAGTGCTGCCGTATTGAAATCGTTGATGTCATAGTTTGCTGTCAGTTTCCCGAGTTGGTCAAGCAGATCCAGCTCTTCGATATCAATTTCAGATGCATTCGTACTACTGGCATCATATAAGATATGTTGCGCTGCCTCACCAGCAGCGACAATCTTATTATCAAGTGCTTCAAGAAATAGCTGGTGCACTGTCAACAGGCGGGAGATCGTTTGTTTGAATGCGTAAACACTGGATTCAAACCGTTTGAAGAGAAGGACACGGATTAGCCCACGCAGGTTTATCCCGGCACTTTGCAAGTCTCTGTACGGTTCGACATCTTGCTTCTCCTTTTTTACATAATTCCATAGACCATAACGTGCGTACGTCAACCGTAGTGTCTCGTTCTCTTTTTTCGACCCGATATGTTCCCGAATTTTTTGATACAGTCCTTGGTATGTGTCCTCAATACTTTAGTCCACTGTATTAAGGATACGGTGCGGAAAGTATTGCTGTTTTTCACCGATCCGAACATAAGCGCGGCGTTCCTGGTTCAGATAATCTTCGAACTGCGTTGGATCAACCGGTTGATGTGTTTCCGCATCATAACCATACCAACGTAAAATATGATTTCGCGTACGACGAATGAGAACATGTTGTAACAGACCGCGAAGGTCCTGTGTCCCTTTCTCTATAGCGCGAAAATACTCTCGTATATTTTCCGGTTCGATGGGCAATGCTGTGTCATCGTCCGGATGAAAAAGTTTTAGTTGGTGAAAAATGTCCCACGCGCTTTTGTTACGCGGCGTTGCCGTAAGAAAACACACTTTCTTATCACCAGCAACTAAATACTCCTGAAGAATATGATACCGTTGGGCACTAGGATTACGGAAATTATGGCTTTCGTCAACAAGCACAAAATTTCTATGTCCGTAATCTTCAAAAAGCAACTTTCGGACATTATCCTTATTGCCACTGAGTAGACCACTTGACACCACTTGTGCGTTAAGGTGATGCACTTCGTTATATCTCTCCCACATTCGGATAAGTGCTGGCGGGCAAAAGATGAGCGGGCGCGCGTTCTCTACCTGTTCATAATACTTCACAATCGCTGATCCGATAAAACTTTTTCCCAATCCTACAACATCAGAGATAAACGCACCGCCGTATCTATTGATGATTTTAATGGCTTGCCACACAGCAACCTGTTGGAAATCCGCCAGCTGATTCATCAAACTCTCTATCGGCGTGATACTGTCCTCATCCCTTTCAAGCCTATCTTTGACAAGCTCATAAAGTGTTTTCATATAGATGTCATAAGGACGAACGGTAGCAAGTGCCCATGAAGTTTGCATCTCTGTCATGAGTGATTTATCAAAATCTTCTGCTTCATCCCACAATTCATCAAACCACTTTCGCAATTGCTCTTGGTTAGCATTACCGGAAACGACAACATTTAATTCTGTGTTACTTGTCAAACCTGCCAAAGTAAGATTTGATGAGCCGACTATAGATGTTCCAGTTTCATAGCCCTGTTTGTAATCAAAGATGTACGCTTTAGCGTGAAGTCTATCCTTCGTATAAACCTTAACTTTAAGTCTCTTTTCGACAATCATGTCCACGAATGTTTTGATTAACTGCTCAGATTCGTCGGTTTGTGGCATGAGATCGATACATGTTCTTATGTTTTCTGCGGTTTCACCTGCCCTTTTCCTACGTGTCATACGGTTCGAGTAGGCGAGCTCCTCCGTAGCATTCTCAATAGCAGACAGTTCTCCATAAGCCTCTGCAAGTTGTTCAATCGTTTCACGGGTACTTGTATTGCCAATGAGAATCCGAAGTTCTGTCAAATTCTGTAACTCTTTTGCAATACCGGTGAAACCTGTAAGGAAAAAGTAACCGACGGCAAAACGTGCGCTTTCGGTGGAATCTAAGATAAGGTTGATATGGTCTATTAATTTTTCGTTTCGGTTATCGATGATGTCGTGTGGCATAAGCGTTTTTGTAGCATAACCTTTCCAGGGTGTGCAGTCTTCGTAGCATACCCTTTCCAGGTTGTGCAGTCTTTGTAGCATACCCTTTCCAGGTTGTGCATCCTTGTAGCATACCCTTTGTATGTTGTGCCTCTTTGTAGCATAACCTTTGCCACAGATGTGACACCCTCCGCAATGCTGACAAATGTGATACCACCAGAAAGTGGCCATCCATCCATTACACGTGGGGATACCAGACTCTTAAAATCCGCGTAATCCGCGTAATCCGCGTAAAACCGCGATTCAGATAGCATAACCTTTCTAGGTTGTGTACCGAGAACGCAACTTGTAGCATAACCTTTGCCACAGATGTGACACCCTCCGCAATGCTGACAAATGTGATACCACCAGAAAGTGGCCATCCATCCATTACACGTAGGGATACCAGACTCTTAAAATCCGCGTAAATCCGCGTAATCCGCGTAAATCCGCGATTCAGATAGCATAACCTTTCTAGGTTGTGCAGTCTTTGTAGCATAACCTTTACATGTAAGGATACCAGACTCTTAAAATCCGCGTAAATCCGCGTAATCCGTGTAAATCCGCGATTCTGACAAAGGCACGAAGTTTCTAAAATTTCAAGTTCTGGCTCTTTCGAGTCGGGTTTCTACAAGTTTTATGACAGCTTCATAGACCCCATCGCGTTCACTTTGTGTTAGTTCTAATACATCGAAGATGATGTCGTCAATGTGCCGTCGTGCTGGTGAGGGGTCTAACACGTCCCAGTCTTCTGACGTGAGAATATTACAATACGTACCCCCCCCCCACTTATTGTATCTATTTCAAGTAAATTTGGATTAACACATAGTAAATCTTCCAACTCGTAGATTTTAACCACTAAAGCCCCACCACCAAGATTGGAACGACCATTTACATTCACCATTAATTGAAAAACAGTTGAATTTAAGATAAAACATAATGGGATCCTTAAATCTGTGCACACATGGATTTCCCCAAATTTGTCTAGTGCATAACAATCTTTATTATAAGTACAAAATACCTTCGCTGTTGAACCGATTACACACTGAAAATTGAGATATGGAATTGGGCGTTTCCCTACGTCATACCAGCGCGGTCGCGTTCGACAACTGGGGCGTTGGTGAATATCTTGGGATTCTCCGTATTCAATGTACGCCAGTGCTGAAGTTCCTTGAAGTGTGTTTTTCGATTCATGACACATAAAGAGTTGATATGGCAATCGTTCTGACTCGACGAGAAGATGCCTCGTGTCTCTTGGACTGCTGATAATCGGACGTAAAAATTCATCTTCAATCTGCCATGTTGAGATTTCTTCCACGTTGAGTAGAAAAAACTTATTCGCCCCCGTTTTTAATCCCATACGGACTTCTGCCACCTCTTCAACGCGGACAAGTTTGTCCTGGTAGTGTTCTATAATATGCCAATAGATATCAGGGGCGCGGAGGTATTTTCCACCCCACTTGTCACCTACATACCTTTGTTCTCTCATAGCCCGTTGTAAAAGCTCTCGCTGTGATATTTGATAAATGCGATGTTCAGGGGTTTGCTCACGACCTTCCGCTGTTTCTATCTCGTAGAAAATGATAGGGTCCAGAACTGCTTCAAAAGGGACTGTGAAGTTGACAAAACAGGTGCCGTGTTGCAAACCTGAGTCTTCAGATGTTTTATCGGGGGCGGAGATGAGACATATCACGGTGTTGACATCGGCAGAGGCGAAGGAACGTTTCGCTGAGTTATTCAAAACCATTTTGAAGTGGCAACGTTTCAGTAAGAATTCTTGTAGGTTTTTGCCGTAACCGACATCTAACCATGAATTAGAGGTGATAGTGCAGAAGGTGCCTTTCGAATTAAGCAGAGAGAGTCCGTGGAAATAGAAGTAGATATAGAGATCGCTCTTCGCGTCAATTTTATGTCGGACGGTGTCTCGGTTTTCTTGATAACCGAAATGGTCTGGATATGTCTGATAGACGGTCCGCATCAACTTTGCTTTATACTCTTTTTTGTTCTCCAATGTTACTTGTTCTCTGGGTATCGTAGGAGGGGCTATCCGTTCCTGGCGGATGTATGGCGGGTTCTCAATCACAATATCAAATCCACCGCGTTGATGGAAAATTTCAACGAATGCGATGTCCCAGACGAAAGGCGGCGTTTTTTCTCTTGATATTGCTTCAATAGCGTTTTGAACTTGACTAAGGTTCTCTTTGTACTGTTCGAGTTCACCTTGCAATCTAACTATCTCAAAAGTCAATTGCAGCGGTTCAGGTGGGCCTACATCTAATAACGGAATCTGTTTGGCAGGATTTTCAATTATCATCTCTGTTGTCCGGATAGTTTCTGAAATCTTCGTTTCATAATTCTTAAGGAGTTCTCGAAAGAGGTGATTTTCAGCAGTATGTACCTCTTCTATTTTTGAATACTTCTTATCTTCATCGTTATTATAAAACTTGAGTTTTTCGCTTTGAAGTTCTGTGATTTTCCTTTTTAGGTCGCTCGTTACGCCGCTTCCAATTGCACGGGTTTTTGCAAGATTCATATCCCCTATATCCTGCACAATGCTATCACCCTGTCGAATATTGAAGGAGAAATCCGGTAACAAAGGTTCATCTCTTACATTTAATTCTGCAGAGGTAAAATCTGCATCAATAATTAGTGCCAGCCAGAGTCGAAGTTCAGCAACTTTGCATGCCCATTGCTTCACATCGACACCGTATAGGTTTTTACCGATAATCGCTTTTCTACGTTCATAGCTGGACGCGTATTTAGTTGCTGTCCATTTTTCTGCACGCTCATGCAAGTCTTCAAGAACGTGCATCATGCCAACAAGGAATGAACCGCTACCGCACGCAGGGTCAACCACAGTAATCTCAGTGAGATGATTATGTATGTCTTTCCATAAGTGTGTAAGTTTTCTATCAGCTTCCTCTTTTTCATTGGGATCAAAAGCGAAAAGTGCTTCATAGAATAGAGATTTATCCGCTTCCGTACCGATATGATTTGCAAGGTTATCGACCAATGCAAGTCTGCACATCAGGTCGATTTCAACGCGCGGTGTATAAAAGATACCCGCATCGCCTCTCTCCTCATCCTCAACAGAGACAAGACTTTCGTAGACTTTCCCAATCATCTCTGGGTCAACGCCTACCTCCTGATCCAGTGGCGTATCTTCAGCGATGGTAAAGTTGTACTGTTCTAAAAAATCGAATATTTTTTCCCACAAGTTATCTGAAATTGTGAACGAATATTCGGTATCTAAATCGTTTTCTCGGAACAATCCCCCGTTGAGGTAAGGGGCAAGTTGCAGAATCTCCTTGATCTCAGATGTGAAGTAGGAGCATCCGCCAACAGATCTGTTGTTGAATGAATTAAAAAATAGAATGTTTAACCATTTCTCAACGAAGGTGTCTTCAGGTTGTGATGTGGCTTGATATGTTTCCCAGAGTGTCCGTAAGAAGTCAGGATTTTCTCCGAGCCATTGTTTTCGCTGGATAAAATAGAGGAATATGCATCGGGTGAGGAATTGCTGTGAAAAATCGTGTGCCCATTTCTCGTCGCCGTTTTGCAACTCGAGTTCAGTTTGGAGTAGTTCGAATACAAGTTTGTAGCTTTCAAAAAATGCCTCGGTAACAGCTTCAACGTTGAATGCTTCCTCATGTGCTTTTCTAATATCTATTGGTGTCAGTATATCTTGAGGGTCAAGGATCCCGTCAGGTTCACCTATCTCTTCAATATCAAGCATTGCGATCCGTTCTGCAGCGGTACGGAGTCTCTCATTTGGTGCTATAGATATTCGTCTGAAAATGTTGCGTTGTTTGGTTCTGCCTTGGAGGGGTTCATCACTGTCTTCCTCTTTTTCGCGTATAGATTTAATGTTAATAAAATGCCAGTTGTCCTGTTGAGAGTTACTAAAGACAAAGAGTGCATCGGGATAATGGGTTTGGAGGCGGGAGATAATTTGGCGTTCGTCAGTTTTTCTCAGTTTCTCAGTTTTGAGTTTTGTGTAGATTACATGGAATTTGTTGTTCCTACCAGCAGTGGCGATGCTGCGTGGCATATCATCAATAAGATTAGCTGCGCCTTCAGAGAGATATGAGATAGGTGTATCATCCCGTTCATAGTTAAGTTCTACAAGGAACAGATTTTTGAGTGATTCAACTCCACTAAAATTCTGTAACTTAGAATAGATACGTTGGGTGTCTTCAGTTATCAACATCTTTCCTCCGCAATTGTTATTATGATTTTATATTATAGCGATGATTTTAATGCAAGTCAACAGCTATTTGAGCAGAGCCATTCAATTGTCGCGGACTTAGCATCCTCCGCAATTCTAACAAATGTGATGCCACCAGAAAGTGACCATCCATCTATCAGACGTAAGAATATCAGACTCTTAAAATCCGCGATTCTGACAATCCGAAATCCGCGTTTATCCAAATCCTACGAAAAGCACCTCAAAACACCAACCACCTAATCCGCGTCAATCCGTGTAATCGGCGTAATCCGCGATTCTGACAATCCGAAATCCGCGTTTATCCAAATCCTACGAAAAGCACCTCAAAACACTAACCACCTAATCCGCGTCAATCCGCGTAATCGGCGTAATCCGCGATTCTGACAAACAAAAATCCGCGTCCAAAAACGACTTTTGAATGCCTCTGGTGTAATAATGAAAAAACGTTGACATTGCGTTTTTTTTGTGGTATCCTATTATTTAGAATGCCAGCGGACAAAATTCGGGTTCATCCGTGTGATTGGCAGGCTACGGCACTGCACAATTCTATATCCCTGGCTTTTTTATTTTCTCTCTTGTAATGCATCAAGAGTCAATGGATTATTTTGTGTCCAATACATCCCGGAATCTATCATTCGTGTGTCGTCAAGGTCATGGACGAAACGAAAAGCGGGTTCCCACAGATAGTTCATATATCTGTCTTCGCCTCGCTCATAAAACCGCTGCAATGCCCAAAGGAAATAGTCCACTGCTTGCAAGCCTGCAGATTCCTTAGGTGTTGCTGCAGAGACGTTCAAGGACACCTCTTTGGGGACTCTCCGGGCACCCTCGCCCCGATTTTGTAAGCCATCTGGTGCGTACTCAATTGCTCGCCGTAAAGCATCTGTCTTCCCGGACTTGCCACGTTTGGAGAAGATAATCTCATAGTGGCTTTGCGGATGGATTCTTTGGCTGAACAGATGTTGGGTCAGATAGTTGTAAAGTTCGTTTGGGTGATACCGATACTTCGGTTCTCGTTGGTTACATAGTCGGACGTACTGAAGCACACACCGTTTATCTGTAACAACTGCATAGAAACGTAGCCCTTGCGTGTGATATAAAATTTGGAACACTTCCCTACGTATTTCTGGGAGGTCATCTTTTGCGTGAAAGGCGAGGGTGGTTTTTCGAGACTCGGGTTGCATAGAAGGAACATTTTTGAAATAGGGGTCACTTATCAGTTGGGTGCGGAGTGTCTCAAAGCGTTCCTTGAGTGTCACTCGGTCAGGTACCTCTAGTAAACCGAGTATGAAGAAACGAGAACACCCGTTTGTGTCTACTAAGACTTTCCCTGATCGAGAGAAGAGGACACCGTCGCCTGCCTCATCGATAAAATAGTATCGGGTGTCTGTTTCCATTTTGTTTTCGTTTGCATCCTATGATCATTTAGCGTGACTTGTTTTCTGATATTACTTTGTCAAGTGGTAAACTCGTGCGATCCAAAAGCTTTACTGCTTCCTCAATTCTACCAAGCCGTTCATTGATATTCTCAAGGTTTTTATTTATCTGGCGAATACCATCATTTAGCGATGAGGAATAAGACTCAGCAAATTTCTTAATTAGCTCAAGAGCCTCTTCGCATTCTTTCTTTGTGCCTTTTAAACAATAACGGTGTTCCTATTCAGTTCTGCACGAAGTTCTGCGTGCTGATCCGTTCCTTTGATAATGAACGTTTTCACACTTTCTAAGTTTAGGAAAGTGTTTGTATTTTCAAGTGGTATCAAATTCATTTGTCTTTATCTCCTTTGTCTGATATTTTACATTATTTGCGTTTCTCTATCAACGGTTTTGATCCTCTCCCATTTGAGCAGAGTCATTCAATTGTCGCGGACTTAGCATCCTCCGCAATGCTGATAAATGTGATGCACCAGAAGGTGACCATCTGTCCATTACACGTAGGGATACCAGACTCTTAAAATCCGCGTAAATCCGTGTAATCCGCGTAAATCCGCGATTCTGACAGAAAACATTGAATGCCTATGGAGCAGAGCCATTCAATTGTTGCAGACTCAGCATCCTCCGCAATGCTGACAAATGTGATGCCACCAGAAAGTAACCATCCATTAGACGTATAGATATCAAACTCTTAAAATCCGAGATTCAGAAAGGTGAAAAGCACCTCAAAACACCAACCCCCTAATCCGCGTAAATCCGTGTAATCCGCGATTCTGACGAAACAATAATCCGCGAAAATCCGTTTAATCCGCGTAAATCCGCGATTCTGACAAAATAAAATCCAAAATTCAGAAAAAAATATCAAATTCTGCACAAATATGTGCACATAATATTACTATAGTTTGGACATTTTTTGTTTTTTTTATAGACATAAAGCAGGAAAGCGGGTATCCTTTTAGAAAATATAAACCTTTTTGAAAGGATATGTCTAATGACCCCACTTTCCTACCTGGACAACATGTTATCACAATTCAGATCGTTATTCAAGCACAACAACTTCAATCACTTTCAAACTTTCGTGAAAGGTCTGATAAATACGCCCTACCGAGGCACAATGACACAAATCTATCTTGCGACAGCCCAAGCAGGTCGGTATTGGTCTCTGCCAAAGTTTCTTTCACGTGGTGTCTGGTGTGTGGATCAAGTCGCCACTACGCTAAGCCATCAAGTGCTATCCGCTTACCCCACGGGCGTATACGTCTATGATGAAACACATGCCCTAAGTAGCGGTTCAAAACAAGCGGGTTTGCATTTCCGCAGGAACCCTGCGTATCAGCCACGTAACAAGAACCAGTCCAAGTTTCATCACGGACACGAGTTCGGTGCGAT
Source organism: Candidatus Poribacteria bacterium (assembly GCA_965200395.1). Classification (GTDB taxonomy): domain Bacteria; phylum Poribacteria; class WGA-4E; order WGA-4E; family WGA-3G; genus MSPOR6. Next base: position 596,156 of record CBDAUH010000002.1, read on the forward strand.
TGGGTGGCTGGCAGAAACGCGCGAAGGCACGCGCCTATTTCCATTAGCCACACGGATGATGGAACCGAAAAGCGAGGACGCGAATAGCCTCGCCGTGCTGAAGCATTTATGTAATCTTGTGCCACCGGGTCTTATCATTTTTGATAGAGGCTTCAATAGACGCAAAGTGTTCACGGAGATACTCTCACAAGGACATCATTTACTTTGTCGTGCGAAGTCAAACGCGGCGTTTTTTGATATACCGAAACGCCCTAAGCGTCTCAAGAGAGGCAGACCCCGTCGGTATGGTAGCCGTGTGTCTATTCCACACCTGAAGTATACAGATATCGTTGTTGAGGATCAGACACTTTCTGTCGCTGATAAAGTCGTGCGAACAAAGATGTGTCCTGTAGATGTCCGCATCGTTGTGATACGCAAACGCCCCAAAAAGTCTAAACCCTATCGGTATTTCTGTGTATTTACTTCAGATTTACGACTGCCCGTAGAAACAGTTATCCGACACTATAGAAACCGGTGGCAGATTGAAACTGCCTTTCGGGACGCTAAAGAGAACTTCGGATTTGACACCTATCAACTCCGAGACAGGAAAAGTTTGGATCGGTTCGTTCAACTCAGTTTCACCGCAGCAACGCTGACACAACTCGCTTTCAGTCCGTTGGCAATGGAGAAGACATCCGCAGAAACCGACACAGACGAGGCACCGCTTGATTTAGAAACTGTGCTATCCACACTCAATATACACTGGTATAAACCGAAACATCTCACACGCGGCTTGATGACCGCTTACTTGCAGCGACGTTTACAACAAAACTATTTTTATACGAGTTACGACCCGGGGAAAAACGCACAGAAAAAACTGAAAATCCCGAAGATACTACATGAACTAGTTCAACAGCAACTATTTTCACGATTATTGGAAAAATGATGGCTAAAAAACAGTGATTTCTAACAGAATTTAGACAAAAAAGGGGCGTTAGCAGCGGTTCTAACACCTGTTCAGAAGTGCTAACGGGGAAGTGCTGCCAACTATTCATAATCTATAACAAGACCAAAAATGTCCAAACTATAGTAATATTATAACTGCCCCTATATGTGCAATTCCTTCCTCGATATACCCAATATTGCCCTCTATAAGCCAACTTTATATTGGCATAGAAATTGCTTGATTTTAGGTTAATAAAAGGAGAACAACAGTGCAAATTGCAAAAATTACCTTCTTCATAGTAATGTTAACCCTAACGTTTAACATCGGATGTGTTATCAGCGTCCTTGAACAGAACCAAGAAACGGAAACTATTGAAAAACCAAAAGAAACCGTTATTACAGTGGTAGACACTACAGATGTGAAAACGCCAACAGTTGTAGGATCCATCAACCTGCCGTCTCAATCGGACCTGAACAATAATGTCGTTCTCTTAGGAAAGTACGGATATGTAACTACTGATAAACATCTGCTTGTCATTGATATTTCTGACCCGAATAAGCCTTCCTATCTGACAGCAATTCCATTCCCCAACGAAATTGACAAAGCACATATAACAGAGGATAAAATTGTTGTATCCGGTAATGAAACGATTTATCTTGTAGATATTTCAATCCCACATCAACCCGCACTTCTATCTAAAGTGAGTTTGCACCATCCAAACGCAGTACGCGAATTCGATATCAACGGATCTTACCTATATGTCATGGATGTGAATAATTATTTACATATATATCACTTGACCGATAGCACTATCACATTTGTTCAGACTGTAACAGTGCAATATCCCTCAGACTTAGTCGGAATTATAGCTAAAGATGCTGAAGTAGAACAGGTTACGTTAGAACATAGAACCGCAATTGACCATGGTTGGCTAAAATTATCAGACCGAACTAACTTATTAGAATTCAATTGTGTACATAAAACTATAGTTTGGACAATTTTAGAAATTTTTAGTGCGAAAAAACAGAAAAGCAGGTATCCTTTCATAAACAAATATATTTTTTGAAAGGAGAATAAAAAATGAACCTCCTTTTCTGCTTAGACGACATTCTATCAGATTTTCAGTATCTGTTCAACACACAAAACTATGCTCTTTTCCAAGCGTTTATTTTCGGATTTATCGCAGATGGAAATAGTGGCACGCTAACGGAACTTTATCAATCAGGTTTTTCACAGACGCGATACTGGTCTTTTCCAAAGTTTCTATCGCGTGGTAAATGGGATGCGGATAAAGTCGCAGGACACCTGACAAAAAAGGTTCAGCAAGCATTTCCTAACTGGGTTTATGTGTATGATGAGACCAAAGCCATAAAAACAGGTGAACGCCAGTGGGGGTTGCATTTTTTCCGCAACTTCAGTTATCAAAAGGGTCGCGTGAACCGATCCAAGTTCCATTATGGACACGAGTTTGGTGCCTTAGGTTTACTTTGCCAAACATCTACAGGTTGGCAGCTATTCCCCGTATGGGCGAGACTGATGGTGCCGCAGACGTGCCGTGATAAAAGCGATGCGGTGTTGAAACGCATCTGTTCCCAGATCGCTCCGGGTCTTATTATTTTTGATCGTGGGTTCTCAAGGCGAAAAGTGTTTACGCTGGTTCAAAGTTATGGACATCATATCTTGTGTCGTGCGAAGTCTAATGCCGTCTTCTATCGTTTACCGGAACAGCCGAAACATCGCCAGCGTGGCCGTCCGCGAAAATATGGAGACCGCTTGGATATTCGCAGGATGCGGTATACGCTTATGGATATAGAAGGCCAAAAGTATTCAATCGCCTCCAAAGTCGTGAGAACGAAGATGTGCGATGCTGATATTCGCCTCGTTGTTATCCGAAGTCGCCCGAAAACCTCGAAACCTTATCGGTATTTCTGTGTATGGACAACAGATTTGACGATTGGGATACCACAGATCGCTATATATTATCGCAAGAGATGGCACATAGAGACGGCTTTTCGGGATGCGAAGCAACACTTCGGTTTTGATGACTATCGCCTGAAATCCCGCAAAAGCATCAATCGGTTTGTGCAATTGAGTTTCGTTGCAGCAAGTCTGACGAAGTTGCTATTCACCCCACGGGATGGGACGGCGGAGGAGATAAGTGCTCAGGTAGTTTGTGATCAGTTGGGCATCCATTGGTATCATCCGAAGCGTCTCACACAAGGGTTGCGTGTAGTTTATCTCCGCTGGCAGCTCTACAGAGCGGTATTTTCTGCGATTTACTCTGAAAAAACAAACTCACAGAAAATACACACCGATTTTCACAAAGAGACAGCATTGCCTGCGGACAACGCAGCCTGAATGTCCCAAAATGTCCAAACTTTAGTACATAAAAGGATGAGAAGTACTGAGGATCATCTGGTATTTGCAAGTAGGCGGTATCCATATCGTGATATTATGATTGTAATGGGAGAAGCCCAAAATCGTCCATCTATGTGGAAATGGATTGAGAACTATAACATAGAGGCTAACTATATTGCTCATCTATATTTTACTGGGAAAAAGACACTTCCCTATGGCAAGCCAACAAGTGTATATTTTGGAAACATGAACAAAATACAGTTCATTTCACAAGACCAGTGGACTGAGACAATTGCGTATGAAGAATATCAATTGTTAGGAACAGTCACAGATTTTCAGATATCAAAGAACTTATTATTCGTTGCAAATTCAAAAAGTTTCCTTTCTATTATTAATCTCGATGCACCTACAGCGGAACGTTTTTTATCTGGTACATCACTGCAGGCTTTTTATCCCACAAGCATAGTAGTTGATGAAAACCACGTCTATGTGTTATCAACAGAAGAATAAAAACAAGAAAGGGGTATAACATGAATATCCATACTTTAACTTACAAATGGATCGTGATAGTTTCAGTGATTATTTCGCTGACTACTGTTGTCCAAATTGCAAGTTATGGACAAGGTGCAAAAAAGATATATTGGTCTGCGGCTGACAAAATTCGACGCGCAAATCTTGACGGTTCAGCAGTTGAAGATGTCATATCAGTTGATGATCATATAGGGGATATCGCTTTGGATATGCAGAACCAAAAGATATACTGGATTGGACCATGGTTTAGCATCAAACGGGCAAACCTTGATGGAACGGAAATTGAAATAATCTACAATTCAAGAGCATTAAACCCGGAGAAAGTTGAGCAGATACATTCTCCAGTCACGATCACCATAGATACAAGTGCAAAAAAAATATATTGGGGTAATATGGAAGGATCATGGGGAATGACGCGAGCAGATTTAGATGGGGCTAATATTGAGGATATAAGAATATTACCTGTAGATGGTTGGCCTTTCGATGTAACAGTTGATGCTGAGGACATAGAGCTTGACGTGAAAACAGGTAAAATATATTTTCAAGATTCTTTAAATGATAATATAGCACGTGTTAACATGGATGGATCAAATTATGAGAAACTTCCTCAGGACACACCACATCATGACAAAATAGCACTTGATTTGATTAACCAGATAATGTATTGGACAGAGCATCACTCTGGGAGAATTCGCACAGTAACACTTGATGGAAAGAATGTCAAGACGTTTCTTTCAGATATTAACGTTCCAACCTATATAGCTTTAGATGTTCGTGCTCAACATGTATATTGGGTTGAAAAAGTTGGCAATTCACCGAAGAGTACGATTCGTCGCGCCAACCTTGACGGTGCGAATGCCACGGATATTTTGACAGGATTGAATTATATCAGAGGTCTCGCTTTGGATACAGAAGGTGTTTACAGTGTTAATCCTGGCATAAATAAAATTACAACCACTTGGGCAACCATCAAAACACAGTAAACCTTATAACACTCTTTCCACTTATGAGATATACACGGACTACTCACTCCAAAATTAGAAAACAGACATTATAAAGGCATTGCACTGTGAATATACCCACGATCTCCATTGCATCCCATCATATCACACGTTTAATTATCGGTGGTAATCCATATAGTGGAATCTCACACCAATCTCCTGAAGCATCAAATGCAATGGTGGATTACTATACGACACGCCAAATTATGGATGACCTTGCCCAAGCAGAGCAAAACGGTATCAACACCGTGCTTGCAAGAGCTGATAGACATATTATGCGGGTACTCAACGATTATTGGAACGCAGGGGGCACAATACAGTGGATCGCACAGACCCCAAAACAAACTGAATACAGCAATCTCAACAAATATCTGCAAATCGTTGCACGGTATAATCCTATTGCTATCTATCACCACGGTGGCACGACCGATATGCTGTACGCTGAAGGCAAACTCGATTCAATTCAAGATAACCTAAAACAGATTCGTGACCTCGGTTGTGCGGCTGGAATCGGAACGCATGACCCACATATATTAAAGTACTGCTACACAGAAGGATTTGATGTTGACTTTTTTGTCTGTGCATTATATAATCATACAAAACATAGAGAAATGTATCTATCTGCAGACCGTGATATTGCAGTCTCAGCAATACAAGCGATCCCGATTCCGATAATTGCTATAAAGGTATTGGCCGCAGGTAGAAACGAACCGAATAACGCATTCCAATTTGCACTTGAGAATATCAAACCGATTGACGCAATGGCAGTCGGGATGTATACGCAATTTCAACCAGACCAAATTCAGCAAAATGCGCACACTGTAGCAAAACTCATTAAAAAAATAGAAGATGAAACGAATTCTCGAACAAGAAGTGATGGATACGGCCGAATCCGCTGAGGCTTACGATGCAATGGGTCACGGTGAGATAGATGAAGCGTTCGTCTGTCGGGTTATTGAACTCGGTGCAGACACAGGACAATACCTAGATGTCGGCACAGGTCCGGCGCAGATCCCCATCCTGCTCGCTCAAAAATGCCATAATATCCACATCACCGCAATTGATCTATCGAAAGAGATGTTAAAAATTGCAAAACGGCATGTTGAAGATGCCAATCTAACGGATCGGATTTCACTTCAACTTGTTGGTGCAAAAATCTTACCTTATCCAGATAATACCTTTGATGGCATCATCTCCAACAGCATTGTACATCATGTTCACGATGCAGAGAAGGCACTTCAAGAGATGTGTAGGGTTGCAAAACAGAGCGGTGTCGTCCTAATTCGTGATCTTATCCGACCTGAAACGCCAGCCGCTGCACAAGCCTTCGTCGATCGTTATGCCGCTGACGATACGCCCTACCAACAGAAACTCTATTACGATTCCTTCCTCGCTGCATTCACCATCTCAGAAGTCAATCAGATGCTATCAAACATGGACATGCCAGGTGCAACAGTAGTCCAAAGCACCGATAGGCATTGGTCTATTGAACGCTCCCTCTAATGGCATGTGATATTACTTAGCGCGCAGAAACTTGACAAAAATTGCATCCGTGCTATAATATCACACAAATTTAATCACGAATTCCGAAGACAAGAAAGGTATTCCATGAAAGTCCTAATAACTGGCGCAAGCGGTAGACTCGGGCCGTATGTCATCCGAGAATTGGCAGAACGTCATACACTTGTTCTCATGTCACGCAGGCAACCTCCCGATGAATTTGCAAACATCCCCTTTATTCAAGGGGATCTTAACAACTTTGAAGACTGTCAACGTGCAGTTGAAGGTGTAGATGCAATTCAACACCTCGGCGCACAGCCCAATCCTGTTGACCACCCCGATTTACGTGCACGCGCACAAGAACAGGACGTTCCATTTGATGCTACATTCAGAACAAATATGCTCGGAACATACTACCTCCTACAAGCTGCAATTGCGGCAAATGTGAAAACTGTCGTAATGTCCGGCAGCAATTGTGCATTGGGGCACGGTTTCCGTATCAGCAAAACCCACATTCCAATAGATTATCTACCTTTTGATGAAGAACACCCCTGCTACCCAGAAGATTCTTATAGTTTCTCCAAACGTTGTGGTGAGGATTTGCTTGCAAGTTATACACGCGCTTATGGCATCCGAACCTATATGACACGCCCCGCTGGTATCACACCAGAAGAACGTAGAAAGGAAATAGCAGCAAATGCAAAACCTACAAACGCATGGACCTCATGGCTCTGGTGTTGGGTGGGCAGTGAAGATGTCGCAAGTGCACACCGCATGATTATGGAAAAAGCGGATACCCTACCACCTCATGATGTCTATTTCCTCAATGCAGATGATACAGTTGCTTTGGAGCCATCCCTTGAGCTTGTAAAACAATTTAAACCTGAATTTCTCCCAAAAGTTAGAACTTTAGAAGGGCATCAATCGTTTTTCAATTGTGATAAACTTAAAAACGCTGTTGGGTGGCAGCATGAAACATCGTGGAGGAAATACCTTGGCAACTAACAACATAGTGCGTTTCGGGGTTATCGGTGTCGGTAGTATATCCGTGAGAGGCATCCTACCTCATCTCACACAGGACGATGTACAAGATAGACTGAAAGTCACCGCCGTCTGCGACCCCGTTCCCGGCAGAGCACAGGCGGCAGCCGATAAATTCAACGTTCCTTATGCCTACGAAACTTTTGAAGAATTATTAGCTGATGGACACGTAGACGCAGTCTCAATTGCATCCCCTATTGGACTGCATTATGAACAAGGTAAACTCGCCATAGAACACGGATTACATGCACATTTCAACAAAACGATGACAACTACTGTCGATGAAGCAGATGACTTGATTGAATCAGCCGCACGTAAGGGCGTGAAATTAGTCGCATCACCAGGGCAAATGCTACGACCAATTCATCGAGAAATAAAGAGACTTATCGATGACGGTGCAATCGGAACGTTGACATGGGCTGCAACAGGTTCCTCTTTCGGTAGATACCACGAGAGTGAATCTGTTCGACAAGGTGATGATGTCCTTTCTAATATCAATCCTGCATGGTATTTTCGCAAACCGGGCGGCGGGCCCCTCTACGACATGACCGTTTACGGATTGCATACGATGACAGGTATCCTTGGCCCTGTCAAGCGAGTTACCGCTTTTTCTGGTGTTCGTCTTAAGGAACGTGAATTTCGAGGTGAAATGCTACCGTGCGATATGGACGATAACACCTTTATACTGCTTGACTTCGGTGAAGCGTTCTTCGGATTCATCTATGGTGCCGCAGCAGGACATGCCATTAGAGGCGGGTTAGCCATAAATGGTACTGCCGGTTCCATTGAAGGAAGTACTATTAACGGTAATCCGATCGATGCACCCAAAAGAGAATTACCCCACGTCGTAGGACCACATAGGAACATACAAGAAGCACATGTTTATGAAGACATCATGCAACTTGTAGATTGGATCCGAGAGGACAAACCGACTATTGTTACTGCTGAACATGCACGCCATGTCATTGAAATATTTGATGCAGGATACCGATCCGCGCAAACAGGACAAGCACAAACTTTACGCACCACATTTTAGAGGAATCAATTCTCATGCCACAAGCATTATGTATTGGTGAACTTCTCATTGATTTCGTATCCACAACGCCCGATGTAACCCTTGCTGATGCACAAGGATTTGTCAAAGCACCAGGTGGCGCGCCAGCAAATGTCGCAGTCGGTTTAGCCAAACTCGGCATAGATGCCGGTTTTATAGGGAAAGTCGGCGCAGATCCATTTGGTGACTTCCTGACAGAAACGCTCCAACAGAATAACGTTGACACCTCATATCTAATTGCAGGTGAATCGTCTCGAACCACATTAGCCTTCGTTGCAACACGTTCAGATGGTATGAAGGATATTACTTTCTATCGTCATCCAGGTGCAGATATTCAGCTCTCTCCTGATGAGATAGATGCCGATTACATCGAATCAGCTGAACTGTTTCATTATGGATCTGTCAGTCTTAGCCACTCTCCGACGCGCGACGCAACACGCAAAGCAATTCAGATAGCAAAGGATACCGGAACATTTATCTCCTATGACCCCAATTTAAGATTGATGCTTTGGGACAATCCAGACGATGCAAAACATTGGATTTGGGAAGTAATGCCTTATGCAGATGTTGTGAAAATATCTGAGGAAGAATGGGAATTTATCACAGGCCACCACGAATTAGCGGATGGTGTTAAACAGATCCTTGGACTCGGCGTGAAGTTACTTGTTGTTACTTTAGGAGAACAAGGGTGTTATTATACAAATGGAAAAGTGGATGGATATGTTGATGGGTACGCTGTTGAAGTCGTGGATACACTTGGGGCAGGAGATGCTTTCGTCGCCGCCATGCTTGCGCAACTGATGCAGCAAAGCGAATTATCTACATTGACAAATAATGAACTTGATGACATCATGCGATATGCAAATGCTGCAGGGGCACTTGCAACGCAGAAAGTAGGTGTAATTCCAGCATTACCGACACATACTGATATTACTCATTTTTTACGATAACCTAAGTTGCCACATAATGTAGCATAATCTGTTAGATTGTGCATACTTTCTACTAACAATATTACTCAACGAAGGAGTTAATCTTATGGAACGATTGAGAAAAATTAGTATAACGATTTGCGTCTTCTGTGTTATTTTCGGTGTTGCAACAATAACCACACATGCCGCCACTTTGAATATCACAGTGACTGATGCACAAACCGGCAATCAACTAAACAATGTATCTATTACCGTCAAACCGCAATCAGGTGACTCAACAAAAGGTATGACCGATGTAAATGGCACACTTGCATTGTCAAATATCTCAGCAGGTGTCTACACCATTACTGCTACAGCAAACGGTTATACCGATAATGTATTAACAGATATTGAGATTACCGCAGATGAAACAAAATCTGTGGACATTACACTCTTATCAGATATCATAGAACTTGATAAGGTAGCTATTACCGCATCTCGTCGTAAGGAGAAAGTGCTTGAAGCACCTGCATCAGTTGCACTTCTTGATGATTCGCAGATACAAGACAGAGTTGCAATGAGTGTTACCGAACACTTAAAATCACTTCGCGCTGTAGATGTTGTCACTTCAGGAATCGGAACATCGTACGTTGTTGTCCGTGGTTTCAACAATGTTTTTTCAGGAAACCTACTATCCCTTGTAGACAATCGTATCGCCAGTGTTCCATCACTACGTGTCAATGCGTATACATTAATACCTACAATCAGTGAGGATATCGAACAGATCGAAGTTGTTTCTGGACCCGGTGCAGCGTTATACGGACCGAACAGTGCCAACGGTGTAATGCATATACTTACTCGATCCCCTTTCACGTCCCGGGGAACAACTATTAGCATTGGTGGCGGTGAACGTCGAATCTTCACAGGTTCACTCAGACATGCTGGTGTTATCAATGACATGATCGGATATAAGTTGACTGCTAATTATACTCGAGGAGATGATTGGGAAGAGGGGCGAGCGAAAGAGGATGTTGAAAATGTCAAAATAGATCCAATTTATGATACCGCTCACGCCCGCGGCGAATTTCGTGTAGATTACAGCCCTAACGATGATACGACAGCAATTCTTGCAATCGGCGGTACACAAGCATCAGGCATTGAGCTAACAGGCATCGGTGCCGGTCAAGCAAAAGAATGGCTTTATACTTACGGCCAAACTCGTTTCATCTACAAAGACCTTTTCGCTCAATTCTTCGTGAATATGAGTAACGCAGGTGACACTTATGTCCTACGTACCGGTCTACCAACCATCGATTATTCTAATCAATATGTCGGTCAGATTCAGCACAGTTATAGAATTGGTGATGCGCAACGTTTTACTTATGGAATGGACGTATTGCTGACTCGGCCAGATACCGATGGCACAATTAACGGTGCTAACGAAGACAGTGACAACATCAATGAAATAGGTAGCTACCTACAGTCCGAAACCAATATCCTTCCGCAACTCAAGTTGCTCGCAGCAGGTCGCATAGATACCCATAACCATCTTAATGATGTCGTTCTTTCACCCAGAGCAGCACTCTCATATCGGCCTACTGATGACCATAACATTCGGTTAACTTATAACCGTGCTTTCAGTACGCCAGGCACTTCAAACCTGTTCCTCGACATCCTGTCCGCACCTGATGCATTTATGGTAGAATTTGGAATTAATCGGCCATTCAGACAGTTCATAGGTCGGGTAGAGCTTGCGAAACCAACTATTATTGAGCTGAGTCGTAATTCGAGGATCGTTCATACAGATGCAGTGTCTATTTATTTTCATATTTAACCATATGTTAGGTGCAAATTTTGAGCCAGCTTTAGGCTTCAGTCCAAACATTGATATAAAAGCACAAGGCGTCCCATCGGATACCGGGTTTACTTTCAGGAGAGATGAAAAGGGGCAACCTCTATTCCGTTCTCCATTCTCTCCGTTAGGAAAGCTTGAAAATAGCACATACATCCCTATGGACGACCCAGTCTTTACCAACGTTATGTGGAATGTAGGGCGAGGAGCGGTTCTTAGCAACTTTGAAAGTGGTCTGAAAGCAAAATTCACTGCTGAAGCACTACCAGCCATTATTAGTGCACAGTCACCAGAAGAAATAGCGGCACTCGTGTCAAACCTACCACCAGAAACATTGCAATTGCTACCTCCTGCATTCCAACAACCCGGTGCAATTGCAGCAATTCCAGCAGAGCAGCTGCCACAATTAGTCGCACAGCTATTCGAAACACTTCCACCTATAGCTGTGACAGCACTTGCAGAAACTATGGTGAATAATCTAACAACAAGTCTAGCCATTGTCATACCCGAACAGGCAGTTGGTCTAAAAAATACGTTACGCTCATTTGATCCAGAAACCAGAACATTTGTTGATGTTGAAGATGTCAATAATGTTGACCCACTTAAACCAACGATTACCCAAACTTATGAGATCGGCTATAAAGGGATTCTACACAATAGATTGGCTTTTTCCGCTGATGTCTATCACTCAAGAATAAACAATTTCATTGGACCCTTGTTCGTAGAAACGCCGAGCGTTTTTCTTGATGCAGCATCTTTTCAGGAATCTTTCGGCGCGCAACTTGCAGAAGCACTGTCCGATCCAAAAAACGTTTCTCTCAACACCGCATTGCTTGAGTTTGATAAAACAGAAAATGGCGGAAATGCAAACGGTTCACCTGTAGATGAAATAATAACAATCTTTGCCTCTATTCCGTTCGGTACTGCGACACCAGAACAAGCAATCGATCCAAACGCCGTGATGCTAACCTACCGGAATTACGGAAATATTTCTCTTAATGGATTAGACCTGAATTTTACCTGGTTCCTCACACCAAGTTTGAGTATTGGAGGGAATTACTCATTTGTTAGTAAAGATCTCTTTGAAAATGTTGATGGAATTGGCGATATTGCTCTAAATGCCCCAAGGAACAAATTCGGCGCGACTATTCAATACACCAACAATAATCTCGGTTTAGGGGTCGGAATCCGTGCACGTTTCGTTCAAGGATTTCCTGTCCGATCCGGCGTTTATGTAGGTGAAGTCGAATCATATTATACAGTTGACCTAAATGCCGGATATGATATTCCTCTCGGGCCAAAGCCGCGGCTTTCAGTAACAGTCCAAAATCTGATGAATTACAAACATCAGCAATTTGTAGGAACCCCAGAAATTGGGCGACTAGCCATAGCGCGGTTGACACAAACTTTCTAATGATACAGGACTTACGCTACATGGAGCACAAACTCTCTTACAGCGGTTCATAACCCCAACTTTAACCGAAATTGCGTAAGTCCTAATGATATACAAAAACAATGCGCGATGATAACGGATTGTTACCGCTAAAATCATCGCGCATCTTTTTCATAAGTTTCGTTAGGTCACTTCTGAGATTTAATTGTACCCCACGTTGTTGTGAGTTTATCCGCAGGTTCTACTGATGTAAAGGAACCGTTCATCACCTCTACAATTTCAGCCCGTGACAATGCACGACTAAAGATATAATATTCGTCCAATAATCCTTCAAACCAACGCCCATTTTTATGATGACCGATCCCTGCAGATACACCCCAGTTGTTAGAAAGTTTACCAGCACCTGTCGCAGTATGAGTCTCCTCTCCATCAACATAAGTAATTGTAGCACCGCTATCGCTATCGTAAGTGCCAGCAAAATGCACCCATTTGTTCGCTTCTATTACTGGACCAGGGTTGATATTGAAAACAGTGGTATTTGTACCATCTCTATGGAACCATCTGACGCCACCAGGGCGGATTTCTACGTGGAAAAGTCCACTTTCATGGTCTGTTCCAATTGCATCCAATAGTGTCTGTGGATCACCTGAACCGGTATGGTTAATCCAAGCAGAAAGTGTGAAACCATCAACAGGACCGTTTTGAAATTCCGGCCCGTTCATATCTATCCATGTGTTAGTTTCCAAGGCAATTGCCATGCCAAAGACACCCTTTTCTCTACTTTCACTACCCACAATTTTTCCATCATGCCATTAGCTGAACCGTCCGTTACAGTCTCACCTTTTCCATCAAAACTATAGTAGACAGAGATTGTAGGGTCTGACAAATCCGCTTCAACTGAAAGAATACAAAATCCAATTATAACTAAAACAGCGATACATAATTGAAAGCTGTAGTATATACCTTTTAGCATTTTTTCTTCTTTATTGTAATATTTTGTGTGGATAAACAAACTGGTCGATTTAACGTAAGTTCAGTGTCCAAAATATGAAGAATATTTTGTAGCATAACCTTTCCAGGTTGTGCATCCTACAAAACTTGCTTAAACCGAATCCACATTAACGTAACGAAATTTACAATAACGTAACGAAATTTACAATAACCTAAGCAATTTGTCAATAGAAATTTTTCAGTTAGTCATTTCAGATATGTTCAGCTTAACCTGCACGTCCCATAAAAAAATTCAGGGTTATTTATAGTAAATTTTGGAATTAATTAGACATCGGGTAGCCCGTAGGTCCGGTAGAGCTTGCGAAACCCGACTATTATTGAGATAAACCGCAATGCCAAGATTGCCCCTATGGGTGCGGCGCCTATTTATTTTCATATCTAACCATAAATTATTAATCTTCATACAAGTTGTGCATACGTGAAACACAAACTAAAAATAACCCTACAAAAATTCATAAACACACAGCAGAAGATAATCAGCGAAAATCCGCGATTCAGACAGAAAACATTGAATGCCCCTATATCAATTCAAATTTTGTTGCGTCACTTGTTTAATGCATGATATGATATACGTATCATACATCTTTGCAATCACAAACTACCCTTCCTGAATTGAGAGGAACATTATCATGAAAACAACAAACCTTTTGTTGACATTTTCAACGTTTATAGTTTTAGTCTGTTCACCACATATTACCGCTGACACTATAGTGACAGACGGTTTAGTGAGTTACTGGACCTTTGACCAAAAAGATATTGCGGATAACAACGTCAAGGATGTCTGGGGTGACAACAGCGGCACAATCGTCGGAAATCCAAAAGCTACCAACGGTAAAGTAGGCGACGCATTAGAATTCGATGGCACTGATGATTATGTGAACCTGACAAACCTCGGCGACTTTGGCGGCAAAATCGGAATGTCAACCTTCGAAGCATGGGTCAAAACCGATTTTAAGCAGGATTGGACAACGTTATTTAAAGTGTTAGACCAAGGATGCAGTATGGCCTGGGCAATCGATGTTAACCGAAGTGCAAAAGCCGGATTTCCACTCGCACCAGATATTGTTCATTTCTATGTTCGACACCACGCCGCCGCAGGATGTGTGGATATTGCAGTTGAAATGGACTTCGAACTCTCCGATGGGAAATGGCACCATATTGTATTTGCAGTTGAAGATGCGGGAGAACCAAAAGTCAATATCTATATGGATGGAAAACCACAGGAAGTAATCGTTGGAAAAGGAAGTAAATTAAACAACTTTATCCCATTTGTGGAACCTGTCTATATTGGTGCAGCGAATAATCGCGGAAAAGTAGAGAGACACTTCCCCGGAGCAATAGATGAAGTCCGGATGTATAGTCGTCCCCTCTCAGAAGAAGAAGCGATCCGAAACTTCGAATCTAAAGTAGGACTTGGCGTTGAACCTGTTGATAAATTGCCCACGGTCTGGGCAGCCCTAAAGAAACATATATCATTTTAAAACTTCACAAATACATGATGGATAATAGGAGGAATAAATTTGCGACATTGTAAACCGACCTTATGTCGGCTTTTTATTTTCATACTTTTATTTGCTGTTCCAATCTCTGTCTATGCCAACGATTGGCCGAGTTGGCGCGGACCCGATCAGAACGGCACATCTACCGAAACCGACCTAATTTCTAAATGGTCCCTAGAAGGTGAAAACCTGCTATGGAAAACAGATTTTATAGGACGATCCACACCCATCGTACTCAACGGCAGAGTCTATGTACTCGGACGTATCGGTCAGGATATTACACAGCAGGAACGTATCGCTTGCTTCGACGCAGAAACAGGTGATATGTTGTGGGACGATAAATTTAACGTCTTTCACACCACGATTACCTTCAACCGTGTCGGTTGGACAAACCCAGCAGGTGATACAGAAACAGGTAACATTTACATACACGGTGTTCAAGGACTCTTTATCTGTTATGATAAAGATGGAAATATTGTATGGTCCCGTTCTCTCACTGAAGAATATGGACGTATTTCTGGATATGGTGGTCGTGTACACACACCCATTATTGCTGGTAACCTTGTCATCGTCAGCTTCCTAAATACGAGTTGGGGAGCACAATCTGTCCCACGGCACCGCTACTATGCCTTTAATAAACATAACGGAGACCTAGTTTGGGTCTCAACCCCTGGGGGCAGACCTCTGGATACTACCTACTCTACACCTGTCGCAACGAATATCAATGGACAATCACTCATTATTGGTGGCAATGCAGACGGTGGTATCTATGCAATGAAACAGACAACAGGCGAAATGGTTTGGGGGTTCAAGCTCAGTAAACGCGGTATCAATACCTCCGTCGTCGTCTCCGGAACGAAGGTCTATGCTACACATAGTGAAGAGAATTTGGACACTACGCAGATGGGGCGCGTCGTCTGCATTGATGCCACAGGAACAGGTGACGTCACAAAAACCCATGAAGTGTGGCGCTCTGATGGCATCGGTGGCGGGTACGCATCCCCCACACTCCAAGATGGACGACTCTATATCGTCGATAATTCTGCAAATATGAAATGTTTAAACGCAGATACAGGTGATGTGTTGTGGGAACATAGCATAGGTACCGTAGGAAAAGGATCCCCCGTATGGGCAGATGGCAAATTGTACGTAACTGAAGTAAACGGTAAATTCCATATCCTGCAACCCGGTACAGACCAGTGTGAATCGCTGAGTGTTCAAGAGATCAGCCGAGATGCCGATGACCACTATGTTGAAATCTTCGGTTCACCCGCAATTGCTGATGGACGTATCTATTTCTCGACAGAAGAACGACTCTATTGTATTGGGAGGAAATGGTAAAGATCACCCTGCTAAAGCATGGGTGCTTTGACATAGCGTAGCCGCACGTTCCCTGTCGGAGATTAAGATTTTTACTACAGTAATATATCGTAGTATTTTGTCGTGGCAGGCAGCACAATGTTTCGGATGCTCCCCAAGTCCGATCCCTCTTGAATACTACGATCTGGATGGGGCAACATATACCCTTTTAGAAGGAGACGACAAACTTATGTTTGTTCCTGTAAAGCGTAAAGATGGCAAGCAGTTGATGCCGATGCATGCGGCACGTGCGAGGAAACTCATCAAGCGTGGCGATGCAACGCCTTATTGGGACAACGGCATTTATTGCGTGCGTCTCAATAAAGAACCCTCTGATAGAAAAACACAAGACATCGCTGTCGGTGTGGATCCTGGTTCTAAGAAAGAGGGCTTTACTGTGAAGTGTGAAAAGCACACTTATTTGAATATTCAAGCGGATGCCCACAACAAAGTAGGTAAGAAGATTGAGAAACGCAGAGAACGACGGCGCAGTCGCCGTTCACGCAAATGTCCTAATCGCAAGAATAGAACAAACAGACTTGCGAACAAAGAGCGTATTCCTGCCGGCACGCGTGTGAGA
Organism: Candidatus Poribacteria bacterium; assembly: GCA_965200395.1. Classification (GTDB taxonomy): domain Bacteria; phylum Poribacteria; class WGA-4E; order WGA-4E; family WGA-3G; genus MSPOR6. Next base: position 613,168 of record CBDAUH010000002.1, read on the forward strand.
TGGGGGTGGAAACTGCGTATCCTTGATTGGTTATCTAAACTTTATCCGATTACTCACGTGTGTGTAGAGGACATCAAAGCAAAGACCCGCGAAGGTTCTAATAAATGGAATCAATACTTTAGTCCGCTTGAAGTAGGTAAGCGATGGTTCTATGATAAAGTGCAAGAACGATGGAACTTGCTACCCTTACAAGGTTGGGAAACAAAGGGAATCCGAGATAGGCTCGGCTTGAAGAAGTCATCTCGTAAGTTAGCAGAGACTTTTGAAGCACATTGCGTTGACAGTTGGTGTCTCGCTTACTACACCGTAGGCGGTGAGAGTTCCCCCGATAATACAAGTATATTCTGTATCTCACCGATACCCATAGCAAGACGCAACTTGCATAGAGAACAGCCAAGCAAAGGCGGTATTCGATCAAGATATGGTGGCACAATACTAAAAGGGGGATTGGTCAAAAACACAGTCGTCAAACATAGCCATCACGGCATTACACGCCTCGCCGGTGTCAATGCGAAAGGGCTGTTTTCAATCTATAGCTTAGGGGGAAAACGCTTGACAACTAGTGCAAAACGACAAGACTTCAAAATACTAAAACGATTGAACTTTAACTATAGGAGCGGTGTTTCCTCCCCCTGCTAAAGCAAGGGGGGCTCCACACCGAATATTTTGATGAAGAAATATAGTTGGACCACAAAACAGCATAAAATCTCACGCAAACTTTACGGCGTCTGGACATGTTTGCTTATATGCGTCATCGCTATCGGTTGCGCCGGTAAAAAGATGACTGAGCCGATAATGAGCACTGAACCCGCAGTTGCCCTGCTAATAACACCTGCCGAGACTGTTACATCAGGTGACCTTGTAGAATTGAACATCACAGGTTTTGATGTCCATGGAAACCAGACAAATGCAGTCGGTACATTAGCGTGGACGAAAACCGGCTTGACTGGCACACTTGACGACAATAGATTCACGCCTGATGTAAATGCAGGGGCACACGCAGGAACAGTTACAGCACAATCAGGTGAGATGAAAGCAACTGCCCGAATCCGTGTCCTGCCACCACTTCCGTGGACAGAAGACTTCGAGTCTATAGCACTTGAAAAGATTCCAACACATTGGATCGGCGCAACCGGTAAATTTTTCGTCCGAGAAATGAATGACAAAAAAGTCTTAGTTAAAACACCTGTACAACGCGGATTGAATCGTTCCAACGTCTACATCGGACCACCGACAATGAAAGACTACGAGATTCAAATAGACCTCATGGGAACAAAAGACAAACGTCGCCTACCTGATATGGGATTGATCGCAAATCGATATACATTAGATATGCAGGGTAGACATCAAAGATTACAAATTCGCTCCTGGGCTTCAGACTTACGCATGGCAAAAACAATCGACTTCCCATGGGAAACCGATATTTGGTATACCATGAGAATGAAAGTTGAAGTCCTTGACGATAAAGCGATAATATACGGTAAGGTATGGCGCACAGATGATCCCGAACCAGAAAATTGGACAATCACAGCAGAAGACCCACTCCCGAACAGACAAGGGAGCCCGGGCATCTACGGGTATTCCGCAACTGTAATCTACTACGATAATTTAAAGGTATGGTGATAATATGATTGTAAAAAATAACAGTGGTGCAAAAGACACCACTGCTCCGATAAAGTGGTTTCATAAACATAAGAGTCTTCATGACTTCCTGACAAAATATCATAAACGTTTATTCATGCATGCGACGCTTCTTTTCGTCTTTGCCATCGGATTGCTTTCCGTTGTTACTGTTACCGATGCTACCGATGAAAAAGAGATCGCACTATGGGGCGGTACCTTAAGCCGCAACATGATCTCTGATGAAATAAACATCCCCGACAAATGGGATTTGGAAACAGGTGAAAATATAAAATGGACAGCAGAACTCGGTTCACAAAGCTACGCAGGTCCCCTGATTATCGGCGGCAAGGTGTTTGTCGGAACGAACAACGAGGCGATGTACAACCCGCAATTGACCGGAGACCGTGGAAACATTATAGCGTTTAGCGAAACAGATGGGACATTTCTGTGGCAAATCACACATACGAAACTGCCATCCGGCCGCGTAAATGATTGGCCCCTCCAAGGAATCTGTTCCACACCCTATATTGAAGGAAACAGACTCTACTACATCTCCAACCGTTGTGAAGTTGTCTGTATTGATACAGAAGGATTTATGGACGGTGAAAATGATGGTCCATACAAGGCAGAAACCGAAACAACCCAAATCGATGGAGACATCATCTGGATTTATGATATGATAGATGAATTGGATGTTTTCCCACATAACCTCGCTACATGTTCCCCGCTTGCTGTCGGTGATTTGCTCTTCTTAGAAACAAGTAACGGCGTTGATGAAGGACATATACACATTCCATCGCCAGATGCTCCGAGTTTCATCGCGCTAAACAAAAACACTGGCGAACTTGTCTGGGAAGATGCATCCCCCGGAGAAGAAATATTACACGGGCAATGGTCAAATCCAGCTTACGGTGTAATCAAAGGTGTTCCGCAGGTTATCATCCCTGGAGGGGACGGTTGGGTTTACGCTTTCGAACCAGAAACCGGTAAGATTATCTGGCAGTTTGACTGCAATCCAAAAAACTCTGAATGGGAACTCGGCGGTCGCGGGACACGAAACAACATCATCTCTACACCTGTCATTCATGATGACAAAGTCTATATCGCAGTCGGGCAAGACCCCGAACACGGCGAAGGGGTAGGACACCTATACTGCATTGATGCCTCACAAACAGGGGATACGACTGAAACCGCTGCAATTTGGCATTTCGGAGATGAACAGTTCAATCGCACAATGTCCACTGCCGCTATACATGAGGGACTGCTCTATATCACAGATCTAAGCGGTTTTCTCTACTGCTTGGATGCAGCTATAGGTGATCTTTATTGGAGACATGACACTTATGCTGCTATCTGGGGATCCCCCTACGTCGTTGACGGTAAAGTCTATCTCGGTGATGAAGATGGCGACGTTATAATCCTAAAGACAGGAAAAGAAAAAGAGCTGCTATTTGAAACCAATATGGGAAGTGCTGTCTACACAACACCCGTAGCAAAAGACGGAGTACTATACATCGTTACCCGAAATCAGCTGATTGCAATTTCCGAATAGGAGTCAAATTGCCGGTTGCAACATCACAATCTAACGCGAGTTCGGTGTCCTTCGTAGCATAACCTTTCCAGGTTGTGTTCTTCGTAGCACACCTCTCCAGGTTGTGCAATCTTATGTAGCACAAACTGTATGAAGTTTAAGAAAATATTTGGGTAATTCTATATTCCCCAGGCACTGTAGATACAGCTTCCTAACCGCATCGGCATCTCCAGGAGAGATTACCGAATTAAATTATTAATCTTCATACAGTTTGGGCATCCGTGAAACGTGAACTAAAACTAAACCCTACAGAAATGGATGAACGCACAGCAAAAGAAAAATCCGCGAAAATCCGCGTAATCCGTGAAAATCCGCGATTCTGACAAAAAAAATGAGAATTACCCAAAGAATAAGTTAATCTTCATTCAGTTTGTGTTTCCGTGAAAGACCGTAGCAAAGCACAACGTGACTTTGCGGTAACACGCTGCAACCATTTAAAAAACTTCGTAGCATAACCTTTCCAGGTTGTGCATCTGTGTAGCATAACCTTTCCAGGTTGTGTCTCTTTGTAGCATAACCTTTCCAGGTTGTACATCCTAATGCATCGAGAGAACAATCCTATGGCGTATAGCAACTTCACTTTACCAGCAGCACGGACAGCATTCCAATTGGAAGAGGTAGATACTGCCGGTCTATTTTCCGAAATAGAACCCGTTACGCCTAGTACATTACTCACAGATGTGTTAGCACGGAACGTACCATTAGCAACTGCTATCGCTACTGAGAAAGCAAAATCTGAACTGATTATTGCAAATGTACTAGTTGAACTGCGTGAACAGCTAAACCACACGATAAGCCTTTTTTCAGGAATTGACTTCAATGTTGATGTGGAACTTGGATTGACAGGTGTGTGTGATTTTTTGGTGAGTCTTTCACCAATACAATTCGACCTACAGGCACCAATAATTGTCCTCGTTGAAGCAAAAAACGATAACCTTGAAATCGGCCTTGGACAGTGTGTTGCAGAGATGGTCGCAGCGCAACACTTTAATGCCAATCAAGAAAATGACATCCCACGAATCTACGGAGCAACAACATCCGGTACAGCATGGCGATTCCTAAGATTGGAAGGTAAAAAACTTAACATCGATATGCTACCTTATCCGATTGAAAGATGTGACAAAGTCCTCGGAATCCTGTCAAGTATGGTTGAACAAACAGCATAAACGGACATTCTGTTACTTATTTATTGCCTAAGAATGGAAGATATGAGTCTTACTAAAAAAATAGAAACTGCGCGCAGTGCACTTGATACACATGTTCGAGAAATAGTCAACTGGCACTTTAGCCCAGAAACCGGATGTCCATTCTGGTTAGAATATGCAGAGCATTTGGACTTCGATCCACGAAAAGAGATCACCGGTTATACCGATCTCAAATGTCTTGGGCATTTTCAAGATGAATGGTTAAGAGGCGGTCCGGTACGACGTTGGGTGCCAAAGGCGTATTCCGATCAACCCATCTATGTTTTTGAAACTGGCGGATCTACAGGTATACCAAAATCTCGAATCAGCGTCCGTGATTTCCAAATTGATTACGAAATCTTCAGCAAAACATTATCCGATGATGGGTTTCCACCAGGCAGCGACTGGTTGATGTTAGGACCAACAGGCCCACGTCGATTACGACTTGCAGTTGAACACCTTGCCCAACATCGAGGTGGCATCTGTTTCCTCGTTGATCTCGACCCGCGTTGGGTAAATCAACTTGTTCGGTATGGCAAAAATGAGGAGTTGGATGCATACAAGAACCATGTGATTTCACAAGCACTCAATGTCCTGAAAGCACATGAAAACGTCAAATGTCTCTTTACAACACCCAAATTACTTGAGGCACTCTGTGAAAAAATATCCTTACAAAAAGTCGGTATCCAAGGCATCTTTTGCGGGGGCACTGAGATGGACGCACAATTCCACCGATTCGCACGCGAAGAACTTGTGCCAGGTATAGATTTCGTCCCGACTTATGGGAATACGTTAATGGGATTAGCCACATGCAAACCCTTTAATCCTGCGGATAATTATGCAATTATCTATTATCCACCACAACCCCGCGCAGTCATAGAATTGGTCAATCCCCAAAATCCGGATGAACCTGTGGACTACGGCGAAACAGGGCGTGTGATGCTCACAACATTGACAAAAGAATTTTTCGTGCCACGTTTCCTTGAACGTGATGAAGCAGAACGCGCAAAACCGATACCTGAGTATCCTTGGGATGGCGTTGAAAATTTACGATTACTTACCGAACTTCAAGAAACCGTTGTCGTAGGTGTCTATTAACTGAGTTCGGTGTCCGATTGTAGCAAACCTTTCCAGGTTGTGCATCTTGTAGGAGGCCGTAGGTCGGGTAGAGCTTGCGAAACTCATAGGTGTCAACTTAAGAACATTTTTATGTTATTTTAGTATAAAATATTGTTGCAAAATAGAGACACCTCTTACATAATAGTACTATAGTTTGGACAGTTTTTGTTTTTTTTATGGACATAAAGCAGGAAAGCGGGTATCCTTTTAGAAAACACAAATTTGAAAGGATATTTCAAATGACCCCACTTTCCTACTTGGACAACATGTTATCAGATTTTTGACCTGTGTTCAAGTATACTAAAGTTTGGACATTTTGGGACATTCAGGCTGCGTTGTCCGCAGGCAATGCTGTCTCTTTGTGAAAATCGGTGTGTATTTTCTGTGAGTTTGTTTTTTCAGAGTAAATCGCAGAAAATACCGCTCTGTAGAGCTGCCAGCGGAGATAAACTACACGCAACCCTTGTGTGAGACGCTTCGGATGATACCAATGGATGCCCAACTGATCACAAACTACCTGAGCACTTATCTCCTCCGCCGTCCCATCCCGTGGGGTGAATAGCAACTTCGTCAGACTTGCTGCAACGAAACTCAATTGCACAAACCGATTGATGCTTTTGCGGGATTTCAGGCGATAGTCATCAAAACCGAAGTGTTGCTTCGCATCCCGAAAAGCCGTCTCTATGTGCCATCTCTTGCGATAATATATAGCGATCTGTGGTATCCCAATCGTCAAATCTGTTGTCCATACACAGAAATACCGATAAGGTTTCGAGGTTTTCGGGCGACTTCGGATAACAACGAGGCGAATATCAGCATCGCACATCTTCGTTCTCACGACTTTGGAGGCGATTGAATACTTTTGGCCTTCTATATCCATAAGCGTATACCGCATCCTGCGAATATCCAAGCGGTCTCCATATTTTCGCGGACGGCCACGCTGGCGATGTTTCGGCTGTTCCGGTAAACGATAGAAGACGGCATTAGACTTCGCACGACACAAGATATGATGTCCATAACTTTGAACCAGCGTAAACACTTTTCGCCTTGAGAACCCACGATCAAAAATAATAAGACCCGGAGCGATCTGGGAACAGATGCGTTTCAACACCGCATCGCTTTTATCACGGCACGTCTGCGGCACCATCAGTCTCGCCCATACGGGGAATAGCTGCCAACCTGTAGATGTTTGGCAAAGTAAACCTAAGGCACCAAACTCGTGTCCATAATGGAACTTGGATCGGTTCACGCGACCCTTTTGATAACTGAAGTTGCGGAAAAAATGCAACCCCCACTGGCGTTCACCTGTTTTTATGGCTTTGGTCTCATCATACACATAAACCCAGTTAGGAAATGCTTGCTGAACCTTTTTTGTCAGGTGTCCTGCGACTTTATCCGCATCCCATTTACCACGCGATAGAAACTTTGGAAAAGACCAGTATCGCGTCTGTGAAAAACCTGATTGATAAAGTTCCGTTAGCGTGCCACTATTTCCATCTGCGATAAATCCGAAAATAAACGCTTGGAAAAGAGCATAGTAGGGTTATTTAGTTTTATAGATATTCATTTTATCAAGTTAACTGTGAGTAAAGGTTTTGATGCATATTCCTTTATTTTATCAGCGATCCGTGTTATGCCTTGAAAACGGAATACGGATAATGCGGTATTTCGTAAAGCGGCCATGACTTGTGGAATAGCCCCGCATCTGACAGGTGATGCGTCCTCGCCGAGTAGCACATCGCGCATCCAATGCGACTTGTTCTCTATTGCCCAATGGCCTCTCCGTAAAGCAAGTAAGCGTTCTGCGGATGCCTCACTCGGTTTCAGGCTCGTAATCCCATAGGTAGTGCGGGTTGTCTCTTCTCCTGTCTTCATATTTTTGGAAGTATAGCAATATTGGATCACTTGTGCTACGCCCGGCCAATCCAGATATGCGTTGAGACTTGTGCTTGCCTTGATACATCGCGTCTCAAGTCTGCCATGCGACTTTTCAATCGTCTCATGCATGTATATCGGTTTCCCTAAAGTAGGGTGTGTTGTGTCTTCAGAAACCGCGTCAGGCACGCCTTGAAAAAGTTTTTCAATCGCTTCTAACAGGTCCGGTTGATTGCCTTTAACAGGCAGCATATAGTCGCCCCCGCTGTTTATGATTCCGTGGCAGAAAGAGCGTTGTGTCAAAAGGGCATCCGTTGTGATAACTTTGCCTGCTACATCAAACGCTTTGAGGATTTCCGTTGATACCGGTATTTCATTGGTTTTGTCGCTGACACCTCGCTGCGTGAGGGTGATCCCTAACTCATGAGAGACGACGGAGAGTAAATGGCTGATCATCGCACCACTTTTTTTAGACGCACGCAGGGTTTTGCCATCTATAGCGACTGCGTCGGAACACCCCCGCAAATCAGGGCACTCTGCTAATGCGGCGTTTACCCATTTTGACAGGATGTTTTCTAATGCCTCAACGTCCAACTTTTTCAACAGATTATGGATAGTTGCGGCACAAGGCGTTTTGTGATGTGTGAACCCGAGTGCTTTTGTGAGTGCGGGCTGTGAGCGTGCCCAGGTAGCGATGGATGTATACCCTTTATGCCCGCACATCAATCCAACGACTAAAAGTGCGAGGATTGCTTTCAAGGGGTGCCGTTTCCCTTTTTCCTTGCGTGGGTCTGTAAGTTCTGCTAACATATTGACTAAGTGGCAGGACTTTTTTCTTGTCATTCTTCACCTCAAAAGATCGTAAGTTTTTAAGGTGAAGTATAGCAGATATAGCGTGAAAAATCACGGTATATCTGCACATCCTAAAATATTAACGATTGTGATAAAAAACAACTAAAATACATAAAACTAAATAACCCTAAGAGCATAGTTTTGTGTGTTGAACAGATACTGAAAATCTGATAGAATGTCGTCTAAGCAGAAAAGGAGGTTCATTTTTTATTCTCCTTTCAAAAAATATATTTGTTTATGAAAGGATACCTGCTTTTCTGTTTTTTCGCACTAAAAATTTCTAAAATTGTCCAAACTATAGTAAAGTATAATAACTTTCACCACTTTCAGACTTTCGTAAAAGGTCTGATAAATACGCCCTACCGAGGCACAATGACACAAATCTATCTTGCGACAGCCCAAGCAGGTCGGTATTGGTCTCTGCCAAAGTTTCTCTCGCGTGGCATCTGGTGTGTGGATCAAGTCGCCACTACGCTAAGCCATCAAGTGCTATCCGCTTACCCCACGGGCATCTATGTCTATGATGAGACGCATGCCATAAGTAGCGGTTCAAAACAAGCGGGTTTGCATTTCCGCAGGAACCCTGCGTATCAGCCACGTAACAAGAACCAGTCCAAGTTTCATCACGGACACGAGTTCGGTGCGATTGGCTGGCTGGCAGAAACGCGCGAAGGCACGCGCCTGTTTCCATTAGCCACACGGATGATGGAACCGAAAAGCGAGGACGCGAATAGCCTCGCTGTGCTGAAGCATTTATGTAATCTTGTGCCACCGGGTCTTATCATTTTTGATAGAGGTTTCAATAGACGCAAAGTGTTCACGGAGATACTCTCACAAGGACATCATTTACTTTGTCGTGCGAAGTCAAACGCGGCGTTTTTTGATATACCGAAACGCCCTAAGCGTCTCAAGAGAGGCAGACCCCGTCGGTATGGTAGCCGTGTGTCTATTCCACACCTGAAGTATACAGATATCGTTGTTGAGGATCAGACACTTTCTGTCGCTGATAAAGTCGTGCGAACAAAGATGTGTCCTGTAGATGTCCGCATCGTTGTGATACGCAAACGCTTGAAAAAGTCTAAACCCTATCGGTATTTTTGTGTATTTACTTCAGATTTACGACTGCCCGTAGAAACAGTTATCCGACACTATAGAAACCGGTGGCAGATTGAAACTGCCTTTCGGGACGCTAAAGAGAACTTCGGATTTGACACCTATCAACTCCGAGACAGGAAAAGTTTGGATCGGTTCGTTCAACTCAGTTTCACCGCAGCAACGCTGACACAACTCGCTTTCAGTCCGTCGCCATTGCCTAAGACACCCGCAGACACAGACACAGACAAGGTTTCTCTTGATTTAGAAGACGTGCTATCCACGCTCAATATACACTGGTATAAACCGAAACATCTCACACGCGGCTTGATGACCGCTTACTTGCAGCGATGTTTACAACAAAACTATTTTTATACGGGTTACGATCCGAGGAAAAACGCACAGAAAAAACTAAAAATCCCTGAAGATACTACATGAACTAGTTCAACAGCAACTATTTTCACGATGATTGGAAAAATGATGGCTAAAAAACAGTGATTTCTAACAGAATTTAGACAGAAAAGGGGCGTTAGCAGCGGTTCTAACACCTGTTCAGAAGTGCTAACGGGGAAATGCTGCCAACTATTCATAATCTATAACAAGACCAAAAATGTCCAAACTATAGTAATAGTAGAAAAACAATATTACTCATTTCTACAAAAGAGGTGTTCCAATGTCTATTCTAACACAGGTTTGTGATAAAATGCAAGCTATACTGCGAACGATTGCTGACGCATCAGCTTCAAGGTGCGGGTTCGTCCGAAGGATCCGCAAGTTCTCCGGAGGTGCTTTCGTGCAGACCCTTGTATTCGGGTGGCTTGAAACGCCTGATGCAAGTTATACGGAGTTGGCACAAACAGCTTGTGCTTTAGGTGTGCATGTCACCCGCCAAGCGATTGAAAAACGGATGACACCTGAAGCAGCCGAAACCTTGAAATCGGTGCTTGAGATAGCCGCAACAACACAAGTTATTTCAGCACAATCGCCGACACTGCCTTTGCTAAATCAGTTCACAGGCGTCTATGTGCAGGACAGCACCACACTCACATTGCCGGATGAGCTGAGACCTGTATGGAAAGGTGGGCGTGCTAAAAACGATTGTGAGAAGTCTGCTATGAAACTTCACCTCTGTTTTGATGTCCTGACGGGTGCTTTCCAACACTTCCAACTCAGTGATGGTATTACTGCCGATAGCAAGGCAGCAGCGGCGTTTGGACCGCTTCCTGCGGGGAGTTTACACTTAGCAGACCTCGGCTATTTTTCGTTTGACGCATTTAGAAAAATGACACAAGCAGGCATCTTCTGGATAACAAGATTGAAAGTAAACTGTAAACTGTATGATGAACAGGGAGAACCCTTCTGCTTATATAAGCACCTCAAGGCAACAAACTCGGACACTATAGACCAGCGTTGCTATGTTGGAGCGAGGGATCGTCTGCCAGCACGCCTCGTTGCACGGCGATGTTCCGAACAAGTAGCGAGCAAGCGTCGCCGATACATCAGGCGTGATGCTAAACGGAGACAGACAACGCCCTCAAAACAACGGTTACGCCTTGCCGATTGGGATATTTACATTACAAATGTGGAGGTTGCACAACTTACCGTTGAACAAGTTATTATTATTGCTGGGCTCCGATGGCAAGTTGAGTTGCTATTCAAATCCTTCAAAAGCGTTGGCAAGGTGAATACATTCCGCAGTGCCAAACCTGATCGTATCTTATGTGAGGTGTATGCGAAACTCATCGCACAACTGATAAGACATTGGATTATGGTAGCAGCTGGCTGGCGGTGTATACTGCACGATCCCATCAGCACAGCGAAACTTATTGGGCGGCATGCACGCACACTCACAATGAGTTTTCACGAATCTAAAGCGGCGTTATTGAAGACACTGAGCAACATAAAAAAGGATTTACAATACAGCGACTGGGGACAACATAGAGCAGGAAAGCACACAACTTATAGGCAACTGAAAAAGGCTGAAAATCCCTAAGTTGACACCTATGGGTAGAGCAAAGCGAAACCCGACTATTATTGAGATAAGGCGCACTTCTGAAGATCGCCCCTACGGATGTGGTGTCTATTTATTTTCATACTTAATCATAGGTTGTGCATCCCTGAAACGAAAACAAAACGAAACACTACAAAAATGAATAAACGCACAGAAAAAAATCCGCGTAATCAGCGTAAATCCGCGATTCTGACAAACCAACCTTTCCAGGGTGTGCATCGTGGACGCAACCTAGAAACGCAACCTAGAAATGTGGAGAAGTATTTATGAATAAAAAACTATTTTCAATCGGACCTGTATGTTTCATCGCACTTCTTTTAATAACACCTGTCGCACAGGCACAAGATGATCGCCCGATGGTCCATCTTGTCTACTTTCGCGCAAATGATACGGCACCCCGGCCTGGCGTAGACGCAGAGATCGAAGCACTCGTCAAAAAAGCACAACTTTTCTTCGCCGATGAAATGGAACGACACGGATACGGCAGAAAAACCTTCCAGATTGAAAGCGACGCACACGGAAACACCATCGTCCACCATGTCGTTGGAAAATCCCGTTATGCACATTACCTGAAAAATGCTGACTGGTATGAAGAGACTCCTGAACAGATTAGCTTCCCCGAACGACGTATCATTGTCTATATGATAGATACCCATGGAGCGGAGAAATTTCCATTTGATGTGGGCGGTTTCGGTGGTGGAAGTAGATTCGATGGTCACGCAAGTATTTTCTCATGGTCATGGCAGACCATTGCCCATGAACTCGGACATGCCTTCGGATTGTGGCACGATTTCCGACAGGGTCGCTATATCATGTCTTACGGACCTGGCGAATCACAGCTGTCTGTATGTGCCGCTGAATTCTTAGATGTTCATCACTACTTCAATTCCAATGAAAACTACGTCGAGTGGTCAGGACGGTCAACTATCGAGATGCTGCCGCCAAGTCTTGTCTCTCCACCAAACATTATCCGCCTTCGCTTTAAGGTAACTATAGTTTGGACATTTTTGGTCTTGTTATAGATTATGAATAGTTGGCAGCACTTCCCCGTTAGCACTTCTGAACAGGTGTTAGAACCGCTGCTAACGCCCCTTTTTTGTCTAAATTCTGTTAGAAATCACTGTTTTTTAGCCATCATTTTTCCAATCATCGTGAAAATAGTTGCTGTTGAACTAGTTCATGTAGTATCTTCGGGGATTTTCAGTTTTTTCTGTGCGTTTTTCCCCGGGTCGTAACTCGTATAAAAATAGTTTTGTTGTAAACGTCGCTGCAAGTAAGCGGTCATCAAGCCGCGTGTGAGATGTTTCGGTTTATACCAGTGTATATTGAGTGTGGATAGCACAGTTTCTAAATCAAGCGGTGCCTCGTCTGTGTCGGTTTCTTCGGATGTCTTCTCCATTGCCAACGGACTGAAAGCGAGTTGTGTCAGCGTTGCTGCGGTGAAACTGAGTTGAACGAACCGATCCAAACTTTTCCTGTCTCGGAGTTGATAGGTGTCAAATCCGAAGTTTTCTTTAGCGTCCCAAAAGGCAGTTTCAATCTGCCACCGGTTTCTATAGTGTCGGATAACTGTTTCTACGGGCAGTCGTAAATCTGAAGTAAATACACAGAAATACCGATAGGGTTTAGACTTTTTGGGGCGTTTGCGTATCACAACGATGCGGACATCTACAGGACACATCTTTGTCCGCACGACTTTATCAGCGACAGAAAGTGTCTGATCCTCAACAACGATATCTGTATACTTCAGGTGTGGAATAGACACACGGCTACCATACCGACGGGGTCTGCCTCTCTTGAGACGCTTAGGGCGTTTCGGTATATCAAAAAACGCCGCGTTTGACTTCGCACGACAAAGTAAATGATGTCCTTGTGAGAGTATCTCCGTGAACACTTTGCGTCTATTGAAGCCTCTATCAAAAATGATAAGACCCGGTGGCACAAGATTACATAAATGCTTCAGCACAGCGAGGCTATTTGCGTCCTCGCTTTTCGGTTCCATCATCCGTGTGGCTAATGGAAATAGGCGCGTGCCTTCGGGCGTTTCTGCCAGCCACCCAATCGCACCGAACTCGTGTCCGTGATGAAACTTGGATTGGTTCTTGTTACGTGGCTGATACGCAGGGTTCCTGCGGAAATGCAAACCCGCTTGTTTTGAACCGCTACTTAGGGCATGTGTTTCATCATAGACGTATACGCCCGTGGGGTAAGCGGATAGCACTTGATGGCTTAGCGTAGTGGCGACTTGATCCACACACCAGACACCACGTGAAAGAAACTTTGGCAGAGACCAATACCGACCTGCTTGGGCTGTCGCAAGATAGATTTGTGTCATTGTGCCTCGGTAGGGCGTATTTATCAGACCTTTCACGAAAGTTTGAAAGTGATTGAAGTTGTTGTGCTTGAATAACGATCTGAATTGTGATAACATGTTGTCCAGGTAGGAAAGTGGGGTCATTAGACATATCCTTTCAAAAAGGTTTATATTTTCTAAAAGGATACCCGCTTTCCTGCTTTATGTCTATAAAAAAAACAAAAAATGTCCAAACTATAGTTAAGGTAACGAATCCAGATGGATTCCATCAGGCACAGCTCCATACATACACTTTGGAGATTAATGAATTCCGTAGAGGCACTTTAGCTGGTTGTAAAGCATTAAACGGACAGACAAGTGCCACCGTCGAATTTGTCACAAATGCCTTAACAACAAAAACTAAGTCTGTAGACCTTATCGTTGTTAATGACGTGCATAGACAGAAGGAAGGACAGAGATTTCCTATTGATGTCACCAACCTACTGCCACCTGCCGAGGCTATCTCAATGCCAGATATAAATTTAGCAGCAGCAGTACAAGAACAGATTGGAAGTATCACAACGCACACTATGCTAAACTTGCAGGAACTTGATGCACGTAACAACCGGATAACAGACCTCACCGGACTTGAACACGCCTCCAGACTGATTGAGCTAACTTTGGACAGCAACAACATATCAGATATCTCCGTGTTGTCGGCGTTGAAACAACAACTGAATGTCCTACTTCTTCGCGACAACAACATTTCAGATATTTCTGTGCTGTCAGAGTTGAAAAACCTGACTTTGCTGGCTCTGGAAAACAATAACATATCAGATATTTCTGTGCTATCAGAATTGACATACCTTACTATCCTGTGGCTTAACAACAATAACATATCAGACATATCTGTGCTATCAGAGTTGAAAAATCTGACTTGGCTGGCTCTGGAAAACAATAACATATCAGATATTTCTGTGCTATCAAAGTTGAAGAACCTCACTCGGCTGGGGCTTAGCAGCAACAACGTATCAGATACATCTATGTTATCAGAGTTGACAAAACTCACTTACCTATATCTTTACAACAACGCTATTTCAGATATATCGCCCCTCACAGACATGACAAAACTCACTTGGCTGGGGCTTGGTAGCAACAATATATCAGATATATCGCCCCTGTCAAAGTTGACACAATTGAAACACTTGTCTCTTGGTAGCAACGCTATTTCAGATATATCGCCTTTGTCAGGATTGACAAACCTGACTACGCTGTGGCTTTGGGACAATCCCCTAAGCTACGTTTCTATTAACACCCATATTCCTGCTATGCAGGCAAACGGAATTGAAGTCGAATATACCCCACGCACACCAACGAAACTCCTGAAAATATCTGGAGATGCTCAGCAAGTCATAATCAACTCAGAGCCACCACGCCCATTTGTCGTCCAAGTCAAAGATCAGCAGAACCGCCCATTCGCACAGGTGCCTGTAACATTTACAATTACCAGCGGCAACGGAAAACTTAGTAACACGACCACAAAAACTGATAAGGAAGGAAACGCAAAAACACAATTGACACTCGGAGAAAACGCAGGAACAACCATCATACAAGCTTCCGCACCAAACGTTTCTCAAGCTGTCCAATTCACAGCAACAAGTATCTTACCCGACGCAACCGTGACACTTCCCGATGCAAATCTCAGAACAAAGATAACAGAAACACTCGGTAAACTAAACAACGCACCTATCACTGCAGCAGAAATGTTGACATTGACATCCCTCACCGCCAACAACGCAAACATTAGCGACCTCACAGGATTGCAACACGCAGCTAATCTAAAAACACTAAGACTTGACAATAACAACCTATCCAGTCTCGACGCTCTTATGCAATTCATACAATTAGAGACACTGTCTCTCGAAAACAATAAAATATCAGAGATCGCACCTATTTTACAACTCACCAAATTGAAAACGTTGCGACTACGCGGAAACCCCCTAAGCTATCCTTCGCTCTATACTACTATTCCGACTCTCCGAAACCGCGGCATAGACATAGCGGTTGACCCCCGCACATCTACAACACTTACCAATATACCAGAACCACAAGGAGTCGCAGGGGACAGAGTACAAGTCACCGTCCAAGTCCAAGATCAGAACAGCGTCCCTTTTGCAGGAGTGCTTGTCAACTTCACACTCACCGCTGCCGATGGACATCTCTCTACGGCAAAAGCAATTAGTAATCTCAACGGCAAAGCCACCGCAATACTTACCCTGGGAACTAAACCCGGTGAGAACACTATCACTGCTACAGTCACAGAAATACCACAACCGCTAAACTTTGCAATCATAACGACTGATCCGAACACGGTCGTACATATTCCGGACGTGAACCTCCACGCAAAAATCGTAGAAACCCTTAACAAACCAAACAGCGCAAAAATAAACGCTGCAGATATGTCCAAAATAACACAACTTGACGTACCAAACGCCAATATACAAGACCTCACTGGACTCGAACATGCACACAAAATCAGAATATTGAACCTTGGCGCTGAGTATGTCGACGGAAAAGGACTTGTTAACAGCAATACAATATCGGATCTGTCACCACTTATAGGACTAACCCAATTGACAAGACTGAACCTTTCTTACACGACACTCACTGATATTTCTGTACTGTCAGGGTTACCACAGCTAACAGGTTTGTTTCTTGAAAACAACGCTATATCAGATATATCGCCTCTGTCAGAGTTGACACAAATCACTTGGCTGCGTCTTCACAGCAACGCTATATCAGATGTATCGCCTCTGACAAGATTGGCACAATTGGAATACTTGAGTCTTAGTGGCAACGCTATATCAGATGTATCGCCTCTGACAAAGTTGACACAATTGAAACAATTACACCTTGGTAGCAACGCTGTTTCAGATGTATCACCTCTGTCAAGGTTGACACAATTGAAGCAATTGCATCTCGGTAGCAACAATATCTCAGATATTTCCGCGTTGTCGAAGCTAACACAATTGGAATACGTGTATCTTCACAACAACGCTATATCAGATGTATCGCCTCTGTCAGAGTTGACACAATTGAAATTCTTGTTTCTCATAGGTAGCTCGCTAAGCTACGTTTCTATCAATACCCATATCCCAGCTATGCAGGTAAACGGAATTGAAGTCCAATATACCCCGCGCACACCAACGAAACTCCTGAAAATATCTGGAGACGCCCAACAAGCCATAATCAACTCAGAACTACCACTGCCACTTGTCGTCCAAGTCAAAGATCAATGGAGCCGCCCATTCGCAGAGGTGCCTGTAACATTCTCAATTACC
Source organism: Candidatus Poribacteria bacterium (assembly GCA_965200395.1). GTDB lineage: Bacteria > Poribacteria > WGA-4E > WGA-4E > WGA-3G > MSPOR6. The sequence continues at coordinate 630,149 of CBDAUH010000002.1, forward strand.
AACGGCAACGGAAAACTTACCAATACAACCACAAAAACTGATAACACAGGAAACGCAAAAACACAATTGACACTCGGAGAAAACGCAGGAACAGTCACCATACAAGCATCCGCACCAAATGTTTCTCAAGCTGTCCAGTTCACAGCAACAAATATCTCGCTCGACACAACCGTGACACTTCCCGATCCAAATCTTAGAACAAAAATAACAGAAACACTCGGTAAACTGAAAGACGCACCTATTACGATAGCAGAAATGTTGACATTGACATCCCTCACTGCCAACAACGCAAACATTAGCAACCTCACAGGATTGCAACATGCAGCTAATCTGACAACAATAAGACTTGACAACAATAACCTCTACAGTGTAGACGCTCTGCTGCAATTCACACAATTGGAGACACTGTCTCTTGAAAACAATAAAATATCAGAGATTGCACCTATTTTACAACTCACCCAATTGAAAACATTGCGGCTACGCGGAAATCTGCTAAGTTATTCAGCACTCTATACCACTACGCCGACGCTGCAAAACCGCGGCATAGACATAGAGATTGACCCCCGCACACCTACAACACTTACCAATATACCAGGACTACGAGGAGTCGCAGGGGAAACACTACAAGTCACCGTCCAAGTCCAAGATCAGAACGGCATCGCTTTTGCAGGAGTACCTGTCAACTTTACACTTACCGCTGCCGACGGACATATTTCTACGGCACAAACGATTAGCAACCTCAACGGCAAAGCTACCGCAACGCTTACCTTAGGAACTAAACCGGGTGAGAACACCATCACTGCTAAAGTCACAGAGATACCACAACCGCTAAACTTTACAATCACAGCCCTTGATCCGAGCACGCTCGTGCATATTCCGGATGTGAACCTCCACGCAAAAATAGCAGAAACCCTTAGCAAACCAAACGACGCAAAAATAAATACCACAGATATGTCCAAAATAACACGACTTAACGCACCAAACGCTAATGTCCAAGACCTTACCGGACTTGAACACGCACATAATCTCAAAGAACTCAACCTTGGTGCCCAATACATCGATGGAAAAGGCACAGTAAATAGCAATAAAATCACAGATTTTTCACCACTTGAACAACTGCCGCTATTAGATACATTGGTTTTACATCACAGTGCTCTATCCGACTTATCTGTGCTTGCGGGCCTAACACAATTGACTAGTTTGGATATAAGTAACAACAGTATATCAAATGTGTCTGCACTATCAACGTTGACACAACTGGAAATCCTATATCTTTCCAACAACAGTATATCAGATGTATCCGCGTTATTAGAGTTGAAAAACTTGACAGCACTGTATCTTAGCAGCAACAACATATCAGATATGTCTACGTTATCAGAGCTGAAACAACTGGAAGTTCTATCTCTTGTCGACAATAACATATCAGATATATCTGTGCTATCAGAGTTGAAAAACCTGACTTTCCTAGGCCTGGCTAGCAATAACATATCAGATATATCTGCGTTGTCAGAATTGACAAACTTGGCTGATCTGAGACTTCGGAACAATCCGCTGAGCTACGTTTCTATTAATACGCATATCCCTGCTATGCAGGCGAAAGGAATAGAAATAGAGTATGACAACGTAGCCCATCCAGCACTCTCTACAATCTCTGGAAATAATCAGGAAGACTTTGCAGGATCAATCCTTTCAACCCCATTTGTCGTAGAAGCACAAGATGCCAATGGTGAACCTATGAAAGACATACCCATCACATTTACTGTAGAGACAGGTAGCGGACAACTCACTTCCCCTACTACCACAACCGATGACCAGGGCAGAGCACAAACTCAACTCATGCTCGGATGGACACCCGGAAGGAATACCGTCCGTGCTACCGCAGAAGGTATTAAATCATGGGCGATTTTTTCCGCTACCGGTATAGAGCCAGAAACACAAATAGCAGAAGACGTGAACAGAGACGGTGTTGTCGATGTCGAAGACCTTATCTTAGTGGCTGCAACTATAGGCACAACCCCGCCAGACACCACAATACCGAATACAGATGTAAACGGCGATGGGGTCGTCAATGCTGATGACTTAGCATTGGTCATGGCAGCATTAGAAACCACACCCACAGCACCCGCAGCTGTATGGACAGCAGCAAATCTGCAACGATGGATTGACGAGGCAAAGCAGCTGGAAAACAATACCACAATCTTCCAGCGAGGCATTGCCCGACTTGAACAACTCCTGGCTACCCTGCTGCCCAAAAAACGACACTTTTGGCAAACTATCCGAACCCATCTAATCCTGAGACATGGATACCCTATCGCTTAGCGAAGTCCACAGAAGTAACGATACACATCTATGCGGTGGATGGCAGATTGGTTCGAACTTTAGCATTAGGACAGCAACCTGCGGGGGTTTATGAAGCTCGGCATCGTGCTGCCTATTGGGATGGAAAGAACGCACAAGGCGAACACATCGCAAGTGGTATCTATTTTTATACACTCATTGCAGGCAACTTCAACGCTACGCGAAAAATGTTGATACGCAAATAGTATCAGTGTAACCTAACGTGAGTTCGAGGTATTTGATATGAAGGATATTTTGTAGCATAACCTTTGTAGGTTGTGCAATCTTATGTAGCACAGACTGTATGAAGTTTAAGAAAATATTTGGGTAATTCTGTATTCCCCAGGCACTGTAGATACGGTATTAATCTTCATTTAGGTTGTGCATTCCTGAAACGTAAACAAAAACTAAGCACTACAAAAATGCATAAACGCACAGAAAAAGAAAAATCCGCGTCAATCCGCGTAATCCGGGGAATGCCTCAATGGCATTCATACCGTTGATTTGGCGTAAATCCGCGATTCTGACAAATCAACCTTTCAAGGTTATGCAATCTTACGTAGCATAAACTGTTTGTGCATCCATCGAACACAAACGAAAAGGTTACTCTACAAAAGAAAGGAGCAAGCACAACGTGCTTGCGGTAACACTATGCAATCATATAAAAAAATTGAAAATGTCTTTCGGGCACCTTATGCAGTGCCAAACGGTTTACAAGTTACTGACGACGGATTATGGATCGTCGACCAAATCACCGACAGAGTCGCATTAGTAGAAATCACATGTGATCCTGACTACACCGTTCCAAAGCTCATCCGTGATATTCCAAGCAACTCATCCAACACAAGTGGGATGACATTCGGCGATGGAGCATTATGGTTAGCCGCAAATGGTCCCGGAGATCGTTGGCGAACAGTCAGAGAAACAGATGCAAAACCCGGTATCGGCGAGATATTCAAAGTTGATCCCAACACTGGAGAAACCCTCGGAAGATACCCTGTACCTGAAGGCGGTGGCACACACGGTGTTGAGTACGACAATTTTGACGCAGGACACCTCTGGGTACAAACGCTCAAAAATCAGGAAATACATTTGGTACGCACATCTGACTGGTCAATACAACACACATTACCCCTGTCTTACGGCAGAGCACACGGCACCGTACGCGTTAAGGATGGCCTATGGGTAACCCATACCTCTGATAGACTGATCGTCAAACTGAATCTTGATGACGGCACAATCCTCGATAAGATTGAAGTGCCAACAGAGTATCCTGAACCACACGGCTTGTCTATCTATGGTGATGATTTCCTCTATTGTGATGCATCCTCGGGATGGGTTGCGAAGATTACAAGGTAAAACAAAGACATGATACACATCCCAATTTTGCGTGCTGGACGCTCATACCGAAGTTTGAAGACCGTCAAAGTCCCACATATCAAAACAGGTGAGACATTCGTTGAAGTCAGTCAAGCCAATAGGGGATTGATAGCAAAAGACCTTCTCGAATTGCCGCACCACAAGCGGACACTTTCTGAATATTCTGTCGCTGACTTGGTCACTATGTGTTTGGATGCAGCACGGCTATTCACGACTGCAGACCTTCCCCTTGATGATGGCGCACAGTCTCCCGAAGATTATATCAAGCAAGTATCTGGCACAACTGGTTTACCTGAAGCTCTCTGCAGACAGAACATGGCGAAAATACAAGGGATGTTAGAAAACATCGAAACGGTTTTAGATGGATTGACGCGCGGACTCGATCTACGAATTCTTGACAAAGGCTGGGGTACCCAAAATGAACGAACACTGAGTTATGTCTGTGAGACAGATGGACTAGGGGCAGTGCTGCCAAGTAATTCACCCGGTGTCCATTCATTGTGGATTCCAGCTGTCCCGCTAAAAGTTCCATTAGTCCTAAAACCGGGTCGTGAGGAACCGTGGACACCTTATCGGATCGCTCAAGCGTTTATGGAAGCAGACATGCCACCAGAAGCATTCAGTTTCTATCCAACCGATTATTCCGGTGCAAATGAAGTCCTATTCCGTTGTGGAAGGTCTATGCTATTCGGTAGTGGCACCACTGTCGCTGCGTGGGTAAACGATCCACGCATTGAAATACACGGCCCAGGACGCAGCAAAATAATTATACATGAAGGACACAATGGGCATTGGGAAGAACACCTTGAACTCATCGTCCAATCTGTCTCAAAGAATGGGGGTAGGTCATGCATCAATGCTTCTGGCGTGTGGGTAACAGAAAACAGTAAGGATATTGCTGAAACATTAGCAGCACGGCTGTCTCAGATTGAACCCAAACCGCTCGATGCTCCAAATGCAGGTATTGCAGCGTGGGCAAATCCTAAGGCCGCACACAATATCTCAGCATTGATAGACCGACACCTCAAGGAACCCGGAGCAACAGCACTAACACACGGTGATCGCGTCGTTGAATTAGACGGTTGTACCTTTCTCTGCCCAACAGTTATCTGGTGTGAAACCCCTGATCATCCGTTGGCAAACACAGAATTTCCATTCCCATTCGTAAGTGTCGTGGAAGTACCCCCATCTCAACTGGTTGAATCTATTGGGTCAACGCTCGTGGCATCTGTCATTTCAGAGGATGCCGATCTCATTGGCAAACTCATGGCTACACCTCAAATTGACCGCCTCAATATAGGTGCAATTCCTACAAATCAGATCTCTTGGGATAGTCCCCATGAAGGCAATCTCTTCGAACATCTCTATCGCCAACGCGCCTTCCAAATTTTTTAAATAATTGCGGACGGTTGCAAGTTTTACCGCAAGCCACGTTGTGCTTGCTATGTTTTCGCTTAAGATAGGCGTTGTCTGTTTACTGAGGTTTTTTGTTCAAAAATCCTAATCTACCAGCACAGCGTAGGTTGTCAAGAGCACGTTCTGCATTTTTTTGCACAATAGGATCTCTGCTATTACGCCCTGCTGTTAGAATAGTTTCTGCTTCCTCTGTCTGAATGTAGATGTTATCACGAATATTATCGGTTAACTTTGCGAAGCACGCAATCACCTCGGCGGTATGTCTCGGAAGCATTTGGCATAACTCCCTTAGATAGATTTCCCAATTTTCTACTTCACCTTTACATATATCTATGACCTTTGAATATGCTTCCAATCGCCATTTTGCCTCCAAACACTCGGCTTGCAACCAAAAGGTAAAATATCGAAGTTCTGTCGGCTCTTTCTGTTCAAGTCGCCAATTAAAAAATTTCTTTACCCTGTCTTTCATACCCGGGGCTAAGTCTTTTCCGGTGCTCGATAAGCGATGTCCTATATTGTTGAACAAATCTGCCCAAATTTCCCGTTTTTCCTCAGTTTGCTGATAAAATTTTTCAAGTAGGCTATCTGAACCGTTAAGGGGGAACATTTCCCAGAGATAATAGTTAAAAAGACGTTCACCAAAGACATCAATTGGTTGTCGTGCGATGAGATCGTGCTTTTTGAAATCGGATAAATGTTGTAATGCAAAAATAAAATCGTCTTTGAGAATCTCAAACATTTGCATAGCTGCACCATTACAGAGCACAAAACTACTAAATGCTGCGTACCATTCTTCGCGTTTACGTTTACTTTGTGGGAAAAAATCCGATTTATGCTCAATTGCCCATCTTTCGTTGAAGCTGCAAACCGAAGGATAGCACATGCCCAAAATGGCATATTCAGACAGTGCCAAAGGATAATCTGTTTCTAAAGAGAACCTTTTTTCAAGAAGTGTTGTTATTTCAGAGACCTCACATTGAGGTTCATGTCTCCGTAGCCAAAAACCGAACCTGACAAGGTCATTCAGTGCTCGGCTTCGCGTGTTATTGAGGCCTTCGGTGGGTGGATCCTGACAATATAATCCGTTTAGATTGTTTGCATCCAAGTTCCAATCATATTGTGTGCAAAGTGTTTCCAGAATCTTTGCAAGTTGTCCGCGAAAAGTAATAGGAACATCTGTGTCCTTTTCAAGACATACACCGATAAAGTCACCAACAGCTCTTCTAGCGTTAGTCCAGTTCTCATTATGTCGGGATTCATCGCCCTGTTTATAATCCCGTTTGTGTTCTCGGTCTGGATGCGAAAGCACCCATTCGCTGAATGCTAACCACTCACTGAGTCGGTCAAAGTTCTTTTCCTTTACATGCGCTTGCATTGCATAAATCATCATACGTACATAAATAGGTCTCTCAATCTGATCACGGTTTGCCATCCAAAATTTTAATTTGACAGGATCAGGAATGATCGATTCCTTGAAAACGGTCTGAAAAGCATTGGCAAGTGTTTCAATATCAATTCTTACAAGAGAGTCCCCTTCAAAATATTCGTCGATCTTTTCCCAGTCGTTTATAAGGATAAGTAGTTCCTCGTTTGTGAGATTGGACAGAAATTCAGGTGTGTGTGGGCTGCGCTCAGAAACACCAACGCTTTTAACTTCAATTTTATAGGGCGGGTAATCCTCATCCGAAATTGGTTTATCGATTTTATCTTGTAACTCTTTGAAACGAGTCTTATATTTTCCAAACAGGACAGATTCAAAAGGTCTTAGCTGCATCCAATGGAAACGCTGCTGTCGTTCTTGGAAACGTTCCTCAGTAAATTTCTCGCCCAACCAATCTTCTATCCAGTGACGATAATTTTCTTTTGATGGTCCATCAAGAATAGTATCAAAAATATGAGTGCGTTCCATCTTTGTGATTAACGTCTCACCGAAGTGTTCACAGGCGCATCGTATCATCTGCTGGAATTCATAACTATATTTCCGCAACCCATAATCTTCGTGCGTCAAGATTAGTTCTCGTATCCACGGTTCGGTTTTCTCGTTTGGATATTCGGCATAAAGGTGATGGCGCAGGCGCTTGAAAATTTTCCAATGTGGTTTCCGTAGAGCCTTATCTAAGGCAACGATTTCGTCAGGAAATTTTTCAAAAACCTCTTTGCACGCAAAGGTTAACGTATGAACGAGTGCTTTCTCAGGACTTTCATGGTCGTTATCTTGCTCATGAACGCGGTTACACCACACATTGAAATAGTCTTCCTCTTTATCAAGTTCATCCCGATGTGTCCGCAAATGAATTATATTCACGGTGGTATCAATAAGAAGGTAGGCAACTTCACAAGGTGCCTTTTCAGCAAGCGGACGAATTCCTTTGGACATTATATTTGCGTATTCCCAGGGACTACATTTGGGAACAAGATAAAGTGATGTTCCTGTTAACGCGCGCCAATCGCCCGGATTATCCGTTCGTTTCTTCTGTTTTTCCTCTGATCGGGAATCGGGCAAAAACGCAACGAGAATCTTTGAAAGTTCTAATGCCGCCAGTTCCTGCTTCTCCGCTGTCCAATACACTAACAGTTCTGCATATCTATGCGTTCCCCATTGGTGTTCCATATCTGTGTACTCAAGTATTTTGTCTTTTAGTTTTGCAGAATGTTCTCCAGGAATCTGTAAAGCAATATCTAATATACTGTCATAGACAACAGGGTTATCAGTATCAGGAAGATCTAGCAGCAGCTTAATAACTGCATCAGGGACATCCTTACACACGTTCTTGAGGTATTCAATCTCCGGCCAGTAAGGGAATTGAACCGTGCCATCGTCAAACCGCAGACTTTTCGGAGGGTATTTAAAACAGCCACGTTCAGCGAGAGGTTTAAGCCACAGTGGATTTTCCAAACGCGAGAAAAAATACTTGCGAGTTGTCGTCTTTTTTATTGAGTCAAGGGCATTATCTACCATTTCATCGGTTGGCTTCGTCCAAGATTTCATGGATACTCCTTAGCTGCTCAAGCTCGCTTGCAGCAGCAGCGTATAAAAGGTTATCAAGGTTTTGAAAATGCCTTTCCACTTCGCTATAAGTCTCTATAGAAAAATCATCCTTACGTAAATGTGCATGTTTGCGAAACCACTCTATCGCGTCTTTCCATTCTTGTGATAGGTTCTCCGGTATATTTTTTATGTCCGGTATATTTTTTATGTCCGGTATGTTTTTCATGTCCGGTATGTTTTTCATGTCGGAATAATTCAGAAAAGTGATAAAGAAAGAACTATCTTTAGATCTGAGCCGTCCTTCTCTGTGTTCATCAACCAGTTTTTTTATTTTTTCGCAAATTTTATGCGGGATCGGATGTGTGATTTCATCGTTAGCTTCTGTAATATTGAGTCCTTCTCCTCCCCATTCATCCCTCCATTCGCCTTGGAAATCATCTACGCGTTGAACATATTGAACCCGCTGCCGAGTGATACCTTCTGAATCTGAAACAATTCCATTCATCAAATCTCTGCCTGCATGTGATACAAAAGTAACATAACCTGACGGTTTATTGCTTAATTGTTCTAATGCACCTTTGTAGGCTTCGGCATACACTGGCAGTTCAAGGTCATCATTTATCCAATTATAGACGGTCTGTTGGTTCTGTGTGAGCATCATCTGTTTTCTGTAGTATAACCTAATTGCCGTGGACGCGCTCATGTAAATAGTATGTGCGATTATTTTCAGTAAAAGCGATGGCCACACGGTTTTTTTGACATCTCCATTAGCACACAGTCTTAACATGAGCCAAAAGATATTTTACGCGTTTATTCACAAAAGAATCTGTATTTGAAAAAGAGTATGCATTCATTTAATATGCTTTCAAGTTTGTTCTGTAACGTTTACTATTGTAACCTAAGCTGCTACATAATGTAGCATAACCTTTCTAGGTTGTGCAAGCTTTGTAGCATATACCTGTCTAAAACCTTGTCCATAGCAACTTAGGTTATTGTAATAGAATACCCTAAAATATACGCGTTGTGCAAACGAAAACCCGCCATCAAGATAGACATGTGTATTCCCAAAAAGTTCGCAGAGTTATTTAGTTTTATGCCTTTTAGTTGTTTTTTATCACAATCGTTAATATTTTGGAATATGCAGATACCATGAAAAATCATGGCAGAGTCATTCAATTGTCACGGACTTAGCGTCCTCCCCAATTCCGACAAAGATAATCCGAGGAATGCCTAAATGAAGTTTAAGAAAATATTTGGGTAATTCTATATTCCCAGGCCCTATAAGTACGGTTTCCTAACCGCACCAGCATCTCCAAGAAATTACCGAATTAAATTATTAATCTTCATACAGTTTGCGCCTCCGTGAAACGCAAACTGAAGGTAAACCCTACAAAAATGGATAAACGCACAGCAAAAGATAAATCCGCGTCAATCCGCGTAATCCGCGTAAATCCGCGATTCAGAAAAAGAGCACGCAAGAAGACACAGACTCTTGAAATCCGCGTAATCCGAGGAATGCCTAAATGGCGTTCATACCGTTGATTTGGCGTAATCCGCGATTCTGACAAAACAAAAATCCGCGTCCAAAATCGACTTTTGAATACCTCTGTGACTTATTGATATTTTGTATGTATTTTGGTATTATATTAGTATTGAGACAGGATTAAATACCGTAACGACAGTTTAAAATAAGGAGAATGAATGCAACCACAATTGCCTGATGCGCGTAATGAAAATATATTTATCCATGTAGGAGGAGAATTGCTGCCTCGTGAAGATGCAAAGATATCTGTGTTTGATAGTCTTGTTCAAGGTGGGGATGGGGTTTGGGAAGGTTTACGTATCTATGATGGTAAGGTATTTGCGCTGGATGCGCACTTGGACAGATTGATTGATTCTGCGCATGCGATGGCGTTTGAAGGAATACCTTCTCGCGATGAGATTAAAGCTGCTATATTTGAAACACTCAAAGCAAATGGCATGCGCGATGAAGTACATATTCGCCTGACGTTAAGCCGAGGCAAAAAGGTGACTTCCAGCATGAACCCGCATGTTAATCAGTATGGTACATGTCTAATTGTGTTGGCAGAATGGAAGGCACCGATATATGCAAGCACAGGAGTCCGTTTAGTTACATCAGCGATCCGGAGAAATCCAGCACAGTGTATTGATTCTAAGATTCATCATAACAATCTGATTAATAACATTCTTGCGAAAATAGAGGCGAATGTTGCAGGGGTAGACGATGCGATTATGCTCGATATATTCGGTTTTGTCTCTGAAACAAATGCAACCAATATCTTCATTGTGAAACGTGGAGAAGTGATTACTTCACACGCGGATAGTTGTCTACCGGGGATTACACGGGGTAATGTGATTCATCTTGCACGCAAGGCACAAATTCCGATGATTGAAAGAAACGTCTCACTGACAGAGGTATACACTGCTGATGAGATGTTCACGACAGGGACTGTAGGCGAGTTAAGTCCAGTGTTAGAAGTAGATGGGCGGCAGATAGGAACGGGAAATCCCGGTCTGATGACAAAGCGTTTGCAAGAATTGTATGCCGAAATGACAGCAAGTGAGGGTGTGCCGATACCTGAATAGCTAGTCTGTTCATTTGTATATTTGCAGTTTATCTAAGAGAACCTTCTCACCTTCCGTGATGATTAATTCAATTGCTAATACGAATATCTGTAGCTCTGAATTGATATGTGCTAATTTATGTTCATCTTTTTGCGTTGTTACGATCCATTCTGCATTAACCTGTTTCAACTTGTGTTGAATTTGCTGTAAATCGGATTTAGTGTAGAGATGGTGGTCTGGAAAGGCTAACAATTCAACTTTGTCAGGATTATGCTTTTCGAGTGTTTTAGCGAATGCATTAGGGTTACCGATTCCACATACGGCAAGAAGTCGCTTTCCTGATAGATTGTTGAGTGGTACCGCAGAATTTTGGTCTGTTTGATTGAGTCGATATAGCGATATTGGTTTATGGATACTTTCCAATATAGGCGTGTTCGGTGCTAATTGGTTGAGTTCTGTTTTTAGTTGTTCAATGTTTGTACCCGTTGCGTCTGTCCGTGTCAAAATGATGATGTCTGCTCGTTTTATGGAAGATTTCGGTTCCCTTAATGTTCCTATAGGTAGCATGGAATTAGTGCCATAAGGTTGTGTAGCATCGATTGTGAGGATATCAAGGTCGCGTGCTAATTGTCGGTGTTGAAACCCGTCGTCAAGAATTAGGGCTTCACTTTTAAATTTGCTTATGGCTGCTTCACCTGCAAGAAAACGTCGTTTTCCAACAATGATTGGAATAGCTGAGAGTTGATGTGCAAGCATGTATGCTTCGTCACCGCTTTCTTCTCTTGAAGAGAGTAAGTTCTTATCATCCGAGACGATCAGTATTTTTTCTCCTTTATGCCGTTTATAACCCCGTAAAAGCACTGCAACCTTAATTTCTACACTATGCAGCAACTTAGCTATTGTAGCGGCAGTTGGAGTTTTACCTGTTCCCCCCACGACAATATTACCGATACTAATGACAGTACAAGGCAGTCTTTTTTGTTTATAGATACCTACATTATAACAGTAATTTCGTATGTGGACAATGACACCGTAGAGACCGCATAACGGTATTAGTAATATGCGGAACAGTTTAGGAAAGAAACCGAGCCGTTCTGTCGTGATGAAAGCGTAGATTGTTTTTTTCATAGGGTGGAGCGGTGCGTAGATTCAATCTGCTCTAGTACTAATTGTGCTGTTTTTTCTGCTGCGCCGGGCTCGCCTAATTGTTTATATACTGCGCCGAGTGCTTCTCGTTGTGCAGTCCATTTTGCTGGATTAATTAGCAGCTCTAATGTGTGCTCTGTTAGTGATTCGGATGAGAGGTCTGTTTGAAGGAGTTCTGGAACAATACGTTTTCCTGCGATGAGATTTGGCCATCCGCTATGTTCTAATGGTGTTAACGCGTTAATTATCCTCCAATTGAGCCATGATGTGCGATATAGGATAAGCATGGGCGTGCCGATGCATGTGGCTTCGAGTGTTGCGGTGCCAGAGGTAACGAGCATCAAGTTTGCTGCACGCATGACTGTATAAGTTTCATCATGCACTATTTTGATTGCTGGAATACCATCTACGCCCTCCTTACAGTTTGATATTAACTCCTCAGAAATACCTGGGGCAATAGGTAGGATCCATTCTGTGTCGGGGATAAGCTGGGATATGTTTGCAGCTGCTTTTAGCATGATAGGTAGAGTACGTTGGACTTCTGAACGTCTGCTGCCCGGCATTAAGCCGATAACTGTGGTATGTTCTTTAAGATTAAGTTTATTTCGTGCTTTTGTCATTGATAGGTGAGTCTTCGCAAAGTCTACCAATGGGTGTCCGACGAACACTGCGTTTGCCCCTGCTTTTTGATAGAATTCTGTTTCGAAGGGAAAGATGGAAGCGATGACATTTGTTCGTTTTGCAAGTTTTTTTGCTCTACCTGGTCGCCATGCCCATGCTTTTGGTGGAATGTAGTAAATGACAGGTATTCCTTGGGATTTGGCGTATTTTGCCAGAGGCGTGTTGAACTCCGCGAAGTCCATGAGAAGTAAAGCATCTGGTTGTTTTTCTCGGAGATGTCGTTTTAAGAGTGCTTGTTTTTTTATAAACTTCGGTAGGACAGCGAATGCTTCGGCAAACCCCATGACTGCTGAATCTTGTATGTGAATTACAAGTGACACCCCCGCATCTTTCATCATATCACCACCCATTCCGTTTATACTAATATCGGGGCAACGTGCTCTGAGTGCTTGTGCGACATGTGAGGCTTGCAGATCACCAGAAGGTTCTCCTGCAACGATCATAAGTTCCATTTAGCTTGAGATTGTACGGTACAGCGGTGTGCAAACTCCCATAGTTATGGCATTAATCCTGGTGATTTAAGTCCATCTGTTTCATTATAGCCGAACATGAGATTCAGGTTTTGTAATGCGGCACCTGCGGCACCTTTCCCAAGATTGTCAAGTGCTGCCATAGCAACGATACGTTGTGTTCTTACGTCTACATCTATTCCGATATCACAATAGTTGCTGCCGAGAACAGCTTTTGTTTCTGGATATACATCTCTATCAAGGACTCTGATGAATGGTTCGTTATCGTAAAATGTAGAGTATGTTTCCAGTAGAGAATCTATATCAAGTGGTTGTTTCAATCGTGCATAGACGGTGCTAAGGATGCCACGTGTCATAGGCACCAAATGTGGCGTAAAAGTAACGGTAATATTTTCTGCTGCAACTGCGGTTAACTCTTGTTCAATCTCTGGTGTGTGTCGATGTTTCCCTATGTTATAGGCAACAAGATTTGACTCACGATTTGGATAGTGCGTAGTGTCTTTCGGTTTAGGTCCCGCGCCAGAAATACCCGATTTTGAATCTATGATGATGGAATCTAATTCAATGAGTCTATTGTTAAGCAGGGGTATCGTGGCAAGGATTGAACTGGTTGGGTAACATCCGGGATTTGCGACGAGTTGCGCATCTCTGATTTTTTCACGGTAACGCTCCGGTAATCCGTAGACAGCACGTTGGATGAGTTCAGAGCTAGTATGTTCAACGTGGTACCAGGCACTGTATGTATCTTCGTTATTCAAGCGGTAATCTGCGCTGAAATCAACCACACGTAATCCTTGTTCAAGAATCTGTGGCGCATACGTCATTGCAACTTTGTGGGGCACAGCAAGGACAACAGCATCCACTCTGTTTTTTAGTGAATCTATATCTAGTGGTTCGAACGCAATATCTACGAATCCTCGCAGATGTGGTAGAACATGATCAACGCGTTGACCTGCATAGGTTTCGGAGGTTACAAGTTCAATTTTTAGTCCACCTTGATGGTTGACGAGAAATCTGAGCAATTCGCTGCCACTATAACCAGATGCACCGACGATTCCAATTTTTGTCATCGTTCTTACCTTTGGTTTGATTATAGTTGACATAGTTTAGCATGAAAAGAGATGGATGTCAATATTTTAATGACTGGAGTTTTGAATCCCAACGATTGGCAGAATTTCTAAATTGACACCTACGGTGCGATTAGGAAACCACAACCTACCGTCTTGCGTGTAGACTTACAGCAAATCTCAATTATGGGAAATTCTTGAAACATAATATCCGTAGAGTACAATCTTAATCGGTTGACAAAATGGGTGATTCATGTGAAAATGATGGTGGAGGAATTATTATGAAACTTGCTCGATACGAATTGAATGAAAAAATTGAATACGGTATTGTTGATGGGAATAAAATACGAATATTAGATGCCTGTCCTTTTACTGATTTTAATGAGACAGGTGAAACTGTTGCTTTGGAGGATGTGAATATACTTGCACCGACAAAACCATCAAAAGTGTTAGCAGTGGGATTGAATTATAGAAGTCATTTGGGAGAGGCACCTGAGCCACAAAATCCTGAAATCTTTATCAAAACACCCTCATGTATTAATGATCCGGGTGGAGATATCGTGCTGCCATCAGGTGATGATGATGTGCACGCTGAAGGTGAACTGGTTGTTATAATTAAGGAACAGACGAGTAAAGCGACTCCCGATGAAGCGGCAGCGAATATCTTAGGCGTAACTTGTGGAAATGATGTCAGCGCTCGCACATGGCAATCAAATGATATGCAATGGTGGCGTGCAAAAGCATCAGATACATTTGGACCGATGGGACCTTTCATAGCAACTGATGTTGATTATGGGAACTTACAATTAGAAACGCGGATTAATGGGAACATTGTTCAGTCTCAAACTACTGGAGATCTTATTTTTCCTGTGCCAGTGATTGTCAGTTTTATTTCTCAAGCGATAACTTTAAATCCAGGCGATGCAGTTTATACTGGAACACCTGGAACCACAACTGCATTGAAAGCAGGAGATGTGGTCGAAATTGAGATTGAAGGCATCGGGATTTTATCTAATCCTGTTGTGGATTAAGGTCAGGAGTAAAAGATGGCAAAAATAACCGTGTTTAAAGGTTACGAAGGAGAACCGCCGATTCCAAAACCGAAAGGACAAGTCCAAGCCAATGTTGTTACTGTCCAGGATGGTGTGCCAGTTAAATATCCCGGTTGTGAAGGAATTGGGGTGCGTGTTGTACATCCTGCTAACCCGAAAGCACCTGCTGAAAATTTAGGGATGGTGATGTTTTTTGTCCCGCCACACGTTGTGTTGGAACCAGGGAGCCATCACACAGAGGAGTGTTATGTCATCATGCGCGGCGAAGGAACTATGACGATTGCCGATGAAAAACTGCCAGTCAAGGCAGGAACGTTTATCCACCTTCCGCCGTGGTGTGAACATGGTATTGAGAATACTGGGGATGAGACCTTGGAAGTTCTTATTTGTACTTCACCGCCAAATCCGTGATGTACGGTGACTTGAGTATGATACACAAATATTAGTTAAATCTACCAATCACGTGTGTATCCTGCAGTCCAACCGCCATCAACTGTGAGTATAGTGCCGTTAATATAGCTTGCTTCTGGTGCGACTAAAAATAGCACAGCTGCAGCGATCTCTTCAACATTTCCAGGTCGGCCGAGTGGGATATGTGATAGGAGACTTTCAGCGTTTTCTGTGTATGCCCCATCCGGTCCGTAGAAGAGTGCCTTTGTACCCCGAGTTAGTGTTGAACCTGGTGCGACCGCGTTGACGAGTATTCCTTGCGGTCCGAGTTCTAATGCCATTGACCGTGTTAGGTTTGCTACGCCTGCCTTTGCAGCGACGAAAGCACTTTGTAGGCGTAGCGGTACCAATCCCGCAATAGAACTGATATTGACAATGCGTCCGGGAGTATTTTCAAGCATGTGGGGGATAACGGAACGACTTACGACAAATACACCTGTTAGGTCGACTTGAAGGATGCGATGCCAATCATCTAAAGTGTATTGATGGATTGGCACACGTTCACTTTTTGTGTTGATACCTGCATTGTTTATGAGTATCTGAATACCGCCGAGTTGAGTGGCGATATTTTCTGCAGCTTTTTCCATCTGTTTTGGATTTGTAACATCTGCTTCGACGAATATACAGGTGCCTTTATCTTTCCGGATTTCTTGTGCGGTTTGAGTACCTGCTTGTACGTCAATATCCACAATTGCGACATGTGAGCCATTTTCTATGAGTGCGTGCACAATTGCCTTGCCGATTCCGTTTGCACCACCTGTGACAATCGCTCCGTGTCCTTCAAGTGCGACCTTCATAGTAATCCTTCATTTTTGTATCCAATAAGACTTAAGCAAAATTAAGGGCATATTCGACAGCTATATGGTAAAAATGGTGTAATTTTCAGCAGTGTTCTGATTTCTTAGCGCGCTTACCAATTGCGTATAACTCCTGTCTAAGAAGCTTTCTGAGCGGTGAACTTCATCTCAGTTTTACCGTTCAGTCCTGCTACTACAGGGAAGGTGCGTTCACCTTTTCCATCTTTGGTAACATACCTGACTTCCGGTGAGAAATATGCGTAAAGAGCAGTGTTTCTCGGATTCGGTGTAGTGTTCGGACCGGAGCCGTGTACCATCAGACTGTGGAAAAACAGTGCGCTACCAGCGGAAAGCGGTACGTCCATCTGTTGTTCAGCTACCTCTTTGCGATCTGTGAGTTCAGCACTTTGTTGCCGTGCGATTCCACCCCATTCTTGTACACCCCATAAATGGCTACGCGGAACGACTTTGAAACATCCGTTTTCTGGTGTTGCATCGTTCAGAGAAATGCTCACTGTCACTAATTTTGGTGGCTCCATTGGCCAATATGCTGAATCCTGATGCAGTCCATGTGATGATCCGTGTAAAGCGGGTTTAAACATTAAAGTACTTCTAAAGAGCAGTAGGTCTTCTCCAAGAAGGTTTTGAAGGACTGCTACAAGATTTGGATGTTGTGCTAAATTCTTAAATACATCAGAATACTGACGGGTGTTTTCTGCTTTTCTCAGGACAGGCAATTTATCTCCTTGCGTTTTATCTTGAGCGAAAGGTTCACGTTGTACGTGTCTGCGTGCAATATCTGCGCGATCCTTTTGTTCCTCAGATTCCTGGCCTGCCGCAAACTGATGTAACAATTGTATCTCTGTTTGACATTCTTCTACCTCTCCAGGAGATAATAGATTTTCAACAATAAGGTAGCCTTCCTTCTCAAAAAAGGTTTTTTGATCGTTTTTGTCCATTTTTATCCTCCGATAAGTCGATTAACTTTCCAGATTATACTTGAATAGCAAAGCCGATGTAAACAAGTGATATTGTAAATTCATCTGTATATGCTATGCTGCACTGAATAAGAAACCGGGACCACTTACATTAACTCCTCCATTATAATGGTAATTGCTTTTCAGGTAAATCAATAGTGTTAAAATCTTCAAGTGGTTTAAAAAATTTAGTCGTTATTCGTTTTTTCATATATTTGTATTTGGCAGAATTGATTCACTTAGTACTTCAATTGGATGCTTTGGTACGATGCCAGTGCCGTGTTCAAGTTGGTGTCGGCAGGAAAAGCCTGATGCTGTCAATGTGAACTCACCAGATTTTTCACGGATATATGGAAAAAGTCGGAGTTCTCCTATTTTTATAGAGAGTTCGTAATGTGATTTTTCATATCCGAACGAACCTGCCATACCACAGCAGCTGGAATCAATGACAGTGACGTTATGTGTGTTCGGTAATTCAAGCATCTGCTGCACTGGTTGAATTCCGGCGAGTGCTCTCTGATGGCAATGTCCGTGTAGCAAGATATCGCGTTGTTTAGAATTAAATGTGAGTGTGAGATCGTTGTTATCATGAATTTGTATCAGAAATTCTTCAAGTGAATAGGTGTTCTCTGCTACCTGTTTTGCTTTAGGTGTGTTTATTAGTTCAACATAATCATCGGTCAGGGCAGAAGTGCAACTCGGTTCACATCCTATAATTGGAATTCCTTTTTCAACGTAAGTATAGAGTTGTTCAATATTGTAGTTTGCGTTTTCGATGGCTTTTTCGAGCATACCTTCAGAGATTAAGGGTCTACCACAGCACTGTTTCTTTGGCAAGATAATTTCGTATCCAGCGGATTCTAATACGTGAACCGCTGCCTTGCCGATATGTGGTTCGCTGTAATTCATGAATGTATCATGAAACAGCACGACCTTTTTATGTGAGGTATTAGGTGTATACCGTTTTCTGAACCATTTTTCAAAAGTATTATGAACAAAGGTGGGCATATCTCTGCGCCGGTCAACGCCAATTAGTTTTTCAGCGATGAATTTGGATAATGGGTTATTTGTCGCCCAATTTGACATAGGGGCGAATGCTGATCCGAGAACGGCGAGGGATCCAATTTCACCGAAAATTCGATTGCGCAGCGGGAGTCCGTTTGCTTTGCGGTAATGCGCGAGCATCTCATACTTTATTTTCGCCATATCTACATTGGATGGACATTCCGCCTTGCATGCTTTGCATCCGAGACATAGATCAAGGACATTGTAAAGTCTTTCACTCGTGAAATCAGTGTGTGGCAAAGCTCCAGAGATAACTGATCGGAGTGCATTTGCACGACCTCGCGTAGAGTGTTCCTCTTCTCGTGTTGCGATGAATGAGGGACACATCGTTCCAGTTAAGGTTTTACGACAAGCACCAACCCCGTTGCACATTTCTATAGCTCTACCGAACCCATCTTGTGAAGAAAAATCGAAATATGTATCAATTTTGATTGTGTTGTATTTTGGACCGAATCTGAGATTTTCGGTCATCGGTGGAGGATCAATGATTTTTCCGGGGTTCATAATGCCGTCTGGGTCGAAAGCGTTCTTTACCTCGCGAAGTGCTTGATATATTTGTGGTCCGAACATGCTTTCAATCCATTCACTGCGGACGAGTCCATCCCCATGTTCCCCACTCATTGCCCCATCAAGTTCCAGAAGTAGATCGCGTACCTCTCTGGCAATGCTGTGCATTTTTTGTATGTCTGACTCAGATTTTAGATTGATTATTGGTCGGTTATGGAGTAAGCCAACACTGGCGTGTGCGTAATAAGATGCTGTGGTATCGTGTTTTGTGACGATTTCGTCAAATCTGCGGACATATTCGGGTAGATTTTCAATGGGAACAGCTGCATCTTCAACAAATCCGATCGGTTTTGCATCGCCTTTCATACCCATAAGTAAACCGAGGCCTGCTTTTCTTGTTTCCCAAACTTGTGCTTTTTCTTCTGCAGTAAAACATCGGACAAAAGCATATCCGAATCCTATATTTTTTAGCGTATTCTCAAGGTGGTCAATTTGTTGATGTAGTTCAGTTTCTGTTTCACCGTAAAATTCCACAGCAAGGAGTGCTTCGGGTTCACCTTGAATGAAGCTGGTAAGTCGTGAAAATTCTAAGGAACCTTGTGCCATGCTGAGTATTGTTTTGTCAATCAGTTCTACTGCTGTGGGATTGCATGCTAAAATAGGTTGCATCGCCTCCATAGCAGCGATGATAGACTTAAAATGTACGACGCACAGCGATGTCATTTTTGGAATAGGAACGAGATTGACTTTTGCTTCAACGATTGTTGCAAGTGTGCCCTCGGAACCGACAACGATTTTGGCGAGACTAAATGGTCGGTGTGCATCGCATCCATCACGACGGTAAGGGGTTAACTCTTTTGAACCAGCATCTGAAATATATTCATCAAGGTTATATCCAGCGACTCTTCGTAATATGCGTGGGTATCGTTTACGTATTTCATCTGTATTTTCAGCACAGATTCTGCATAGTTCGCGATAGATGTTTGCTTCTAAGGAGTCCTCATCCTTTTTAGAAGCGACTTCTGTGAACGATAGCGGTTCGGTAGTTATCTCATCACCGTTCGCAAGGACAAGGTCTAAGGACATTACATGATCAATCGTTTTTCCGTAGATGAGTGAGTGTGATCCTGCGGAATTGTTGCCGATGGTGCCACCGACATTGGCACGACTACTTGTTGCAACATCGGGGGCATACATGAGTCCGTGCGGTTTAAGGAAGTGATTTAACTCATCAAGAACAATGCCAGGTTGGACACGCGCCCAATGTTCATCAACATTAATTTCAATCAGTTGATTCATATATTTAGACATGTCAAGGACGATTGCTTCACCAACACTTTGTCCGGCAAGACTTGTTCCACCACCACGGGGGAGAATAGGTGTTTTTCTTTCAGCTGCTAACTTTATTGTTTTAACAACATCTTGTTTATGTTTCGGGATTACAACACCTATCGGTTCAATTTGGTAAAGACTTGCATCTGTGCTATAAAGTGCTTTTGAGTATGTGTCAAAACGCACTTCTCCATCAAGTTCTTTTGTAAGTAGTTGTTGTAGTGATGGGTCAGAATTCTGCATTCGTATCCGGTTCCTATTTGAATGATTTTTAGTAATTGATATTATACGACAAGTATGTCAGAAATGGAGTGGAAATTCAAGTTTTTTCGTAAGATATTAACAAAATATTTGACAATATACCTATTCAGAAAGTATAATAAATTAACACAAATGCCCCTGTGGTGGAATTGGTATACACGGCAGGTTGAGGGCCTGTGCCTTAATTGGCGTGCTGGTTCGAGTCCAGTCGGGGGCATTCTTTATAAACATATCATCTTTGTAAGCTTATTTGAACCATAAGTTTTACAATCCCACTCAGAATTGTATCCTCTAACCGGTGCCATTTTTGGGGTGATGAGTTATTCTGCTAAAAGCTGTTGATACACCTCATAAGTACGTTCTGCAATAGTCTCCCAAGTGAAATTTTGTACCCTCACTAACCCGTTTTCTAATAGAGATTCTCGAAGCGTTGTGTTGGAGGCAACCTGCTTTATCTTTTGCGTTAGAACTTCTGCATTTCCCTCTGGAAAAATCAAACCAGCATCACCGATTACTTGTGGGATTTCGCCTGAATCTGATCCGATGACGGGTACTTCACTAGCCATTCCTTCAATCAATACTCTCCCGAAGAATTCTACCCAATCAGGAGTTGTGCGGGATGGTAGAACCAATGTATCCATACAGTTGATATAGTTAGGAACTTCTTCCGGAGGAACAGCATCTATCCAAACAATATTCTCATTGATTTGGTGCTTTGTCGCTAATTCTTGGAATTTTGATTTGCCCTCTCCGCTACCGACGATTAAAAGTTTGAATGGGAATTCAAGATTTACTGCTGCTTCAATGAGTGTATCAACCCCTTTCATCTGAAGAAGTCGTCCGACATAACCAATTACGAAACAATCTGAAAGACCAAGAGATTCTTTTAGTTGAGACATATCCTGTTTCTTAAAAAGTGAAATATCTACACCGTTTGGAAACGGAATTTGTGTGCCAGCATACCCTCTTTGTTTGAGTATTTTTCCCGCGTTTTCGCTGAGTGGAAAAGCGATGTCTGTTTCGCGGAAAACACGTTTTTCGATCCAAACAGGTAAAGGGCCAAAACGTTGTTTCGATGGAATGCTGAGTGAGGTACGGAAGATGAATCTGCTATCTGGACAAAACTTGCGTTTTAACCGCACCGTCTGCAAAGCATTGAGACTCCAAGCCTCTTCCTCTAGATGAATTATATGGGGTTGGAAGTCCTTGAAATGTTGGGATATACCTCTTCGATAAAAAAATCTGCTACCATAACCAGAAAACCGTATAGGGCAAGGTATCTCTTCACAGTAGATACTGGATTCAGGTACGAAATTGATCTTCTGAAAACTTTCGTACCAGCGGTCAGGTGTGACAACACGCATTATGACATCCGGTTTCGCTGCGATAAGATTAAACTTCTTCCGATACGGTTTCAATATATAGGAGTGTGAAAGGACTAAAACACGCACAAAGTCTCTTTTTAGTAAAGTGTGTTATTCTACTTTGTTGCTTTAAACGTTAACTCATTTTCAGAATTGTCTTCAGAATCCTCAGTATTTTCTGATGTTTCATCCGGTTCACTAAGACCTGCCATGAGACCTTCAAGCTGCTTGCGTATACCTGCACGTTCCTCCTCAGTAGCTAACCGTGCGCGTTCTGATGATTCACGCATGTCGCTGTTGAGGTTTTCCAACTCTTGAATCCTTGCATCTCTTTGCATCACATCGCTGTTGAGTCGAGAGATTTCAGCTTCAAGCGCAAGTTTTTCATCCCTTAATTTTTTTACCGTTGAGATAGCAAGGTCTACATGTTCTTCCAAAAGAGATACTACATTTTTACTTATTGTTTCAGACATTGAATCCTCCTAATCTAAAATACAAAATTTAATTTATGACAGGACTTACGCATTGTAGCACAACCTTTTTTAGAGCGGTTTGTAACCCCGACTTCAACCGAAACCGCGTAAGTCTATGATCAATACAACGTATTTCGAGATACAATAATGTTGTTATAGCAATCAGATAAAGAATTATATTTCAGTTATCTTTTTTGTTGTGCAATGCAAGATGTTCTGCATCATCCCAGTTAGGTTGGTTTTGTGCATAATGAAATAGGTATTGTTGTGCGTATCCGACGTATTCTCCAAAATATTGTTTGGCAAAATCTTGTATTTCTCTTGTTTTTGCAGTTTTCCGAAGATAAATGCGTTCGAAAATCCGCTTTATCCACACATCAATAGGCAATGCTTCGAGGTGTCCAAGAGAAAAGAGACATATACAATCAGCGACCTTTTCACCCACTCCTTCCAATTTCATCAATTCATGCTTTGCATCAACATAATCCAATTGTGTCAGCGTGTCAAGTTGTAAAACACCGTTGACAACATTATTGGCAGCATTCCAGAGATAGCTTGCACGGTAACCTGTACCACATTCAAAAATCGAGTCTATACCTGCGTAAGCAATTGTGTGTGGTTTTGGAAAAGTATAATCCACATACCCATCAAATTCTACTTGTTGTCCAAACCGCTCAGAAAGCGTGCGGATGATTTTTCGGATGCGTGCTATGTTGTTATTTTGTGATAATATAAATGATGCTATTGTTTCCCATATTTCTTGGTTCAGAAGACGCATACCTCTAAAACTATCTATAGCGCGATTGATATATGCATCTACATTAACAGCATCCAGTATATAAGCCAAATCCCTGTTTAAATCAAGGTAATGAGACATGTGTGATGTGAAAGTGGTTTCATCTTCATCACATGAACTGTCGATAATTAAGGTATCATTTTCTTGACAGATTTTGAGAATACGTCCTTCAACAACACCGTAATAGATGTTATCTATTCTGTTCCATCTAAATGATTGTCCAGATTCTAATGTATATTTCAAGTTAAAATCTGTGATATTATTTATTTGCATTTGCACTTTTATCAAATTATATGATAAATCGCAGCAAAATGCAAGTGTTAAAGGAAAAAATAATTGAAATATTCATCATAATCTGGTATTATTAACAGAAGTCCAATAAGAGAATTAGGAGGAAACAGAACGTTATGATGATCTTTTTGCGCGAAAAATTTATTGCCCAAATTTTTATGTGGGTGATTGCTGTTGTGTTTGTCATTGTCTCAGTTATGGTTGGACCGCAGTTGTTCAGTGGATCAAGTGGTCCAGGAGGGTCAGGAACTCAAGAAGAGGTGGTACTCAGAATCGATGGATTAGAGGTGTCAAGAGGTGACTTTGAGGATTTAGTATCACAGCAAATGCGGTCACAGCAAAACAGTAGGTTTGGTGGCATTACTGATCGAAAAGAGGTCGAGAAGGGAGCAATTGATGGTTTGATTAGACGCGCAATTGAAGGTAGTGCCAATATAAGTGAAGCTGAGGTTGAATATTATATCCGTAGCGATGAAAATAGGGTACAGCAATATAATCAACTTGGGGGAGGCGTAGTAATAGATTTTTATAAGTACCAACTGAGTGAAGCAAAACAACGGGAAAGTGTTCAAAACCTT
The DNA here is from genome assembly GCA_965200395.1 of Candidatus Poribacteria bacterium. Taxonomy (GTDB): domain Bacteria; phylum Poribacteria; class WGA-4E; order WGA-4E; family WGA-3G; genus MSPOR6. The sequence continues at coordinate 654,164 of CBDAUH010000002.1, forward strand.
GAGTTAGTAACTGATACAGAAGCCGAACAATCTTTTCGCCTTGAGGCAGATAAGGCTAAATTAAAGTACATTGAGTTTCGTCACAGTGATTATATTTCAACTGTAAGTGTAGACGATGCAGAAGCAAAAACCTTTTATGAAGAGAATATTGACGACTATAGAACCGAAGAACAAGTAAATGTAAAATTTATTGAAATTAAACCTGTTGATTTCGTCACACAACACGATGTTGTCACATACTACACGGAAAATCAGCGTGAATTCATGACAGAGGATTTAGTCAGAGCACGCCATATCTTGAAAGAGTTTCCTGACGATGCAACAGATGAACAGAAGACAGAAACAAAGGTGGCTGCAGAAAAACTCCTTGAAACAGTTAATGCAGGATTAGCAGCGGGAACCTCTTTTGCGGACTTAGCAAAGGAACATTCAGAAGGCCCCTCAGGGGCAGATGGTGGTGCTTTAGGTACTAGCAATCCAGACTTACCCCCTGGTAAATATTTTGGACGTGGACAAATGGTAAAACCATTTGAAGAGGCGTGTTTTGATACTTTAAAACCTGGTGAAGTGAGTGAATTGATTGAAACCCGATTCGGGTATCATATAATTAATTTAGAAGAAAAATTTACTGCGACTCTCAAACCTTTCACTGAAGTAGAAGGTGAAATTCGTGACAAATTGGTTCAAATCAATGGCGTGGATAATGCAAAAGAGGTTGCTGAAAGTCTGATCTTTGATATTGAAATAGGGGATTATGAGTCGGCAATTTTGGATGATCGGTATAAAGATCTATCTCTTTCTGTTGGTGAAACTGACTTCTTCGCTAAAGATGCATTGAGTATTCCTGTCATTGGTTCTGTGTTTAGTTACGGCGGATTGGTCAAAGAACTTTTTGACATGGAAGTCGGTGTAACAAATACGATTGAGACTAAAAATTATAGTGGTGATGTTACAGCCTTTTTTGTTGCGACGGTTCTTGGTAAGAAACCACCTACGATTCCACAATTTGATGAAGTAAAAGAAGAAGTAATCACTGGATCTGACGGTTTGCAGAATAAAAAAGCAACTGCAAGTGCATTAGCAGCTGCGCAAGATCTGTTTAGTATGTACACTGGCACTGAATCCTTAGATGATTTAATCAAGAAGTATAAAGCACCAGAGGGGGCAAATACAACAGAAAAATCTGTTAAAGAGAGCAGTCTCTTTAATCTGAATAAAGGCAGTTCTTATATAGCTGGAATGGGAAATTCTAAGGATGCAATGTTCGCTGCGTTTAATATGTCTATGGGTGAGGTAAGTGGGCCATTTCGAGGAGATTCAGCAGCTTATATTATCGAGCTAGTTGAACGAGTTGAACCAGATTTAGAATTGTACCAAACTGATCCAAGTCAAAAAACCAAACGTTATCAAACACTCCTTCAACAAAAGAAAACCGATGTTTACGATAATTGGTTTGCCGCAAGGAAAAAGGCAGCAAATATTTGGATACACGAGGATTATCGCTAATTGAGGAGCTCGTAGAAAAAATTTCTACGTTTTGGAACAAACCCTAATTCAGAAATTGTACGTTCAATTTCCTCTATAGGCATGCAATAGACCGTTCCCGCTTTGCTGACGACGTTCTCTTCTATCATTGTCCCTCCCATATCGTTTGCTCCAAACTTCAATGAAAGTTGCCCGATTTTGGGACCCTGCGTTACCCAGGAAGATTGGAAGTTATCTATATTGTCCAAAACTAAGCGTGAAATAGCTAGGGTTTTGAGATATTCGAAACTGCCTGCGGGCGGTAGGTGTGCAAGTTCTGTGTTACTTGGTTGGAATGACCAACAGATAAATGCAGTAAATCCGCCAGTTTCATCTTGTAGTGCGCGCAACCGCATGAGATGTTCTACGCGTTCGGCGTAGCTTTCAACGTGACCATACATCATAGTAGCACTAGATTTGAGGCCTACCATGTGCCCCTGCCGCATTACTTCAAGCCATTCATCTGCAGTACATTTTTTCGGACTGATGATGTTTCGTGCATGGTCAGTTAATATTTCGGCACCGCCACCGGGGATAGAGTCAAGTCCTGCATCTCGTAGACGGATGAGCATTTCTTGTAGCGACATACGGTTTATCTTGGCAAACCAATCAAGTTCTGGGGGTGAAAATCCGTGTATATGAATTTTGTAGTTTGCCTTGATCCAACGGAGCAAATCTTCATACCATTCTAATTTGAGTTTTGGATGGAGGCCACCCTGCATCAGAATAAGTTCGCCGCCCAAATCGAGAGTTTCTTGTATCTTTTGTCCGAGTTCTTCCCGTTCCATCACATAAGCATCGGGATCTTTTCTGTGTCGATAGAATGCACAGAAATCGCAATCAACATAACACCAGTTGGTATAATTTATGTTCCTGTCAACAATGTAGGTGATGTAACCCTCAGGGTGTTTTCGTTGTCGGATAGTATCTGCAGCGTGTCCAAGTGGTAGAAGTTCCTGGCACTTAAAGAGTGTTAATGCGTCATCAAAGTCTAAACGTTCTCCCGTGAGTGCCTTTTCCAAAATACGATGTACTGTTGAATCCATTTGTATTTGTTTCCTTGTGAAACCTATGTTATGATAATGTGAGTTCGGTGTATTTGATATGATGGATATAATGTCAAGCATCCTTATGAAATCACCGCAAAATGTAGCACAACCTGTCAGTTTGCGCGTCTGTGGAATGCAAACTCACAGTTTGCTCTACAAAAATTGCTTATACTAGGCTCACGTTATGATAGTATTTTACCACTATTTCTACATATATGTCAAAATTAATTTGACTTCACGAGAGAAAATAGGTATAATTATATGTTGAGTCTTGATAAAACGGAGATACTGAAATGACGATAGTTTATCTCGAAGAGTTAATTGAACAGGTGGAAAATAAATACCTTGCAGTGAACGTGATTGCAAAACGGGCGCGTTCATTAAATGATGAGCTTTTAGGAGCAGGTTTGTCTCAAAAACAGAAACCGGTTTCTGTTGCTACTGATGAATTGGCTTCGGGTAAATTGTCATACCAGAAGCTTGATCCTGATACGACAGAATCTGATAACCAACCTCTTTTTTCCTCCGAATCTGAAGAATCTGAATCTGAAGAATCTGATGAAGAGAATACTTTAGCCGAACTCTATGGAGAAGATGCTGCCGAAGAAGATGGAGAATCAGTAGAAGAAGGTGATGAGGAGTTAGAACTATCCCGGACTAAGACCGAAGATGAGTCTGACGATAGTCCTGAGTAATCCGCAGTAAGACTAAGATTTTTTTGACAAACCTGTTTAAAATTTGTATACTTAAAGGGAAAAGACCAGAATATTCAGCAAATGTCTGATATGCACACATTGTACGGATAGTGAAGATCGGAATAATTGTGTGCTGACGTGGCTCAATGGTAGAGCAAGTGATTTGTAATCACTAGGTTGGAGGTTCGATTCCTCTCGTCAGCTTCTTTTTGGGGGTGTGCTTGAGCGGTCAAAAAGGGCAGACTGTAAATCTGTTGGCTATGCCTACGGCGGTTCGAATCCGTCCGCCCCCATTCTGTTTTGTGCGGGAGTAGCTCAGCTGGTAGAGCATTGGCCTTCCAAGCCATGTGTCGCGGGTTCGAATCCCGTCTCCCGCTTGTGATACCTATTGATCGCCGGCGTAGCTCAGTCGGTAGAGCGCGTCCTTGGTAAGGACGAGGTCACCGGTTCAATCCCGGTCGTCGGCTCCACCTATAAAATACGAAGGCAGGTAAATTATGCCAAGAGATATTGTAACTTTAGCATGTGATGTGTGCAAGCGGCGAAATTATATAACAACACGGAATAGACGGACTCAGCAAGATCGGTATGAACGTAAAAAATATTGTCGTTTCTGCCGAAAACATACACTCCATAAGGAGACACGGTAACATTTATCGTACAGGCCAGTAGCTCCAACTGGTAGAGTGCCGGTCTCCAAAACCGGATGTTGGGGGTTCGAATCCCTCCTGGCCTGCCTTATACTATGATAGCGAAAATTAAAGATTACATTCAGAATATAATATTGGAATGGCAAAAGGTTTCTAAACCCGACGCAGAACAAGTTCGAGGTAGTACGATTGTAGTATTAATAGCCTCAGGAATGTTAGGACTTTTCTTGTGGTTAGTTGATGGCAGTGCGGGAACACCTCAATGGACCTGGCCTGTAAATTTGATCCTAATAATAATTCCTATATCGGTATTTGTTCTCGGTAAAGGTTTAGAAAACCGTCGGATATACATAACAATCATCGCTTGTATTCCTCTAATCGTGGTTCTCATGAGTACTTATGTGCTGCAGTTAGATCCACTGAGAGGATTTGGAATGTCCTTTTTACGAGAGTTATTTCTAAGTGGGAATTGATTATGAATGGCAATTGGTACATCGTACAAGTTTATACTGGACATGAAAAGAAAATACAGGCTATCCTTGAGAGACGTCTCTTGTCTGATACCGATACCGACAAGGAACTTCGTGATGAAATTTTACAGATAAATGTTCCTATGTCTACAACTGTGAAGAATGTTGATGGAAATCGGAAGGTAAGGAGTGGACCTACATATCCAGGTTACGTTTTAATCAATACCATGCATGAAATTGGCCCTCATGCTGAAAATTCGCTTGCACAGAAAGCATGGTCATTTGTGCAAGAAACACCGGGTGTGATGAATTTTCTTGGTAACGCAAACCCAATACCACTAAGTACGGAAGATGTCGAACGTATGCTTGAAAGTTCAACTGTTGAAGAAGACGCTCCTATTCCAGAGATGGTATATAATGTTGGTGATAAAGTTCGCGTGATTGAAGGGCCTTTCAGTTCTTTTACTGCTGAGATACTTGGAATTGACATGCAACGGCAACGATTAAATCTTTCAATTACAATCTTTGGACGTTCAACTCCTCTCGATTTAGGATTCATGGGTGTTGAAAGGTTATAATTTTAGGAAGGTATGGAGAAGTATATAAAATGGCAAAAAAAGTGGCAGGTGAAGTCAAACTTCAATTAGTTTCCGGGCAAGCAACACCGCAACCACCGGTCGGGCCGAGTCTAGCACCTTATGCGATTAGCGTGCCGGAATTTATCAAGTCCTTCAATGCTCAGACGCAACAGCAAAGTGGTATGGTTGTTACTACAATTATAACATGTTATAGTGATCGCTCTTTTACATTCGCAGTAAAATCTCCACCCGCTGCAATTCTCTTAAAATCTGCTGCTAAAATCGTTAAAGGGTCTGGAGAACCCAATCGGAATAAGGTCGCGAATGTTACTATGGACCAGATTCGCGAGATCGCACAAACGAAATTACCTGATCTAAATACCACAGATATAGAAGCTGCAATACGAATGGTTGAAGGGACTGCTCGAAGTATGGGATTGAACATAACCTAACATTGAGTAAGTAATTTTGGAGAAAAATATGGCCAAAAGAGGAAAACGTTATCGTGATTTTCAACAGCAGGTTGAAAGAGAAAACTTATACACAGTAGACCAAGCAGTATCTCTCGTGAAGCAGACAGGTTCAGCGAAGTTTGATGAAACAATTGATTTGGCTTCCCGGCTTGGTGTAAATCCTGCGGTCGCTGAGCAGAATATTCGCGGAACAGTCTCACTTCCCCATGGCACAGGAAAATCTGTTCGTGTTGTTGTGTTCGCTGAGGGAGACAAGGCACGCGAAGCTGAGGAAGCAGGAGCAGATTTTGTCGGAACTGATGACTTAGTTGATAAAATTGTTGATGGTTGGCTTGAATTTGACGCGACTATCGCTACACCTGACTTAATGCGGAGCATCATGCCGAAGCTAGGTAGAGTCCTCGGACCGCGTGGGTTAATGCCTAATCCTAAAGCAGGAACTGTTACAATGGATGTCGCGGAAACACTTCAGAACATCAAGGCGGGACAAATCGAATATCGTGTTGAACGGACATCCGGTATTGTTCATGTGCCAATTGGTAAAGTGTCGTTTGAAGAAAATCAGATAAAGGATAACCTTACCACAGTAATGGACGCGCTTGTGAAGGCACGACCATCTGGAACATCAGGAAGATATATTAAGAGTGTTGCAATTTCAGCGACGATGGGTACTGGTATTCGAATAGATCCCCAAGAATTTGTGTGATTCTAAATTTGTAATATACGGAATACTACATATTTTTAGTGAAAGAGAGTAAAGGACAGAAGACAACTCCGTAAAAATAGAATAGAGTTGAAGAAAGTAGGGGCTCTGGCTTAATTTCCTACCGAGACTCGGATATGGTTGAAGGATGTTTTGTGTAGATAGTTACGAAACATGTTTTGGCTACCGAAGTTAGGTTAAGCCTCCAAGTCTCTGGAGGTTTTTTATTTTCTTAACGGAGTAGTTATAATATGAAAGGAGCTAACCTATGCCGAATGAAGCTAATGTTCAGCAGGTTGGGCAGATACGTGAGCTATTTGAAAACTCAGACGTGATTCTATTGACAGATTTTAAAGGACTGACCGTTGCAGAGGTAAATAATCTGCGGCAACAGTTACGTGAAGCGAATGTCCAATATAAAGTCTGCAAGAATACGTTAATTAATGTTGTCGCGCAAGAGAGAGAAATTGAAGGACTCGAGGATTATTTAATCGGTAACACCGCACTTGCAGCCTGTGATGACCCCGCGGCTACAAGCAAAATCCTCTTCAACTTTAGTGAAGAACATGAAAGTCTTAAAATTAAAGGGGGTATCCTTGGGAAACAGGTCATTGACGCAAGTGGCGTTAAAGCTCTCCAAGATATGCCTTCTAAAGAGGAATTAATCGCTAAGGCTATCGGTGGAATTGGTGCCCCCCTATATGGACTTGTAAATGTGTTGAATAACGGATCGCCTATGCAGCGGTTTGTTAATGTACTTAACAATACGATTGGTCAAGTGACATCTGTGTTAACACAGATTGTAGAACAGAAAAAAGCAGCCGAATAGGCACAACTATTTAGATTGAGAAAGGATAATAACAATGGCAGATATAGAAAAATTGATTAATGAAATCAGCGAGATGACTGTCTTAGAACTCTCCGAATTGGTAACTGCACTTGAAGATAGATTTGGGGTTAGTGCTTCTGCAATGCCTGCGATGGCAGCTGTAGGGGTAGTACCACCGACTGACGGCGCAGCAGAAGCTGAAGAAGAAGCTGCTGAAAAAACTGAATTTGATGTCCAGCTCAAGGAAATCGGTGGACAGAAAATACCTGTTATAAAAGAGGTACGCTCCGTTACTGGGCTCGGTTTGAAGGAAGCAAAAGACAAGGTTGAATCTGCACCTGTTGTCATCCAAGAAGGTGTCAGCAAAGAAGACGCAGAACAGACCAAAGAGAAGCTTGAAGCTATCGGTGCAGTCGTCGAAATTCAATAATCTATGTTGATATATTCATTAAAATGATTAACCAAACCCCATTATGGTTGCCTACTATAATGGGGTTTTTTATACATATAGATGTTCAGTATGGCAGAGATTTTTTATATCGTCTTTAGTCAACTTGCAGTTGGCGGATTTGTAGTAATGCTACTCATACCGAAAGGAATCGTGAATGCTAACTTTTATCGGTTGATGGGAGGAATCTATCTGCTTGTAGGTGTTCTAGCGCGGTGTGCTAATCTTTACCTAAATGAAATACCTATTACTTTGTTAAATTTTTTAAGTGTGTTACCAAGCTATGAATCTATTTTTGTTTTCTGTTTTGCTTTTATAGTTTTATGCTATACATGGAGCTGGTGGTTGAAATCGGCCATTTTAACTGATGTTCTATTTTACCTAGGAATTCTCTGCGGTTGTATCTGGATAATTCTATCTGCTAACCAATACATTGATGTAGTTCAGTTTTCCGGTGGAAGATATATTCTAACATTTCAATTTTTGATATCAGCATTACTACTTGGGATAGTCCATACAGGTATGTGGTTTGGACATTGGTATCTTGTGACACCTGATTTGCCTGTATCGTATCTGAGAAGGTTTAACACAGTGTTGCTGTTGACGCTTGTCGTGTCTGTTGCATTATTTTGTGTGAATATGTTTCTCAGATCGCAAGCGCAAGATGTCGAGGGATTTAACTTTCATTTCCAACTTATCTTTTGGATGCGAGTAGGTATTGGATTTGTGGGTACTCTTATCTTGTATTTTATAACTTGGGATTGTTTACGACCTAAATCTGTTGCTAAGGATGAACTTGGTGCGACGCGGGCCGCGACCGGATTCCTTTTCATCGCAATTATAACTGTCTTTTTAGGAGAGTTCTGTAGTCGTTATCTGTTTTTGTCTATGCAGTTTTTGTTTTGAAATTCATAAATTTTATTGTATAATTTTTGTAGGTATGTTAAACTAAAATCAAACATTTTATGGTGGAATTTGGAATTAATCGGACATTCAGACAGTTCGTAGGTCGGGTAGAGCTTGCGAAACCCGACTATTATTGACCTAAGCCGCAATGCGAAGAGCGTTCCTGTGGGGGCGGTGTCTATCTATTTTCATATTTAACCATAGTTTAGGAGGCACATAATGCAATCGCAAATATTCTATGAACCAGAATCTATGAAACTTGAAGATCGTCCAGTACCTGAAGCTGGTGACAATGATCTGTTAGTCCAAGTCCGTTCTGTCGGAATCTGTGGATCCGATGTCGCATACTATTTCGGTTACAGTTCACTCGAAACAGATGATGGTAAAGGGCCGCTCATCCTTGGACACGAATTTACTGGTGAAGTCGTTGAAGTCGGGAGTGAAGCAGGGAAAACTGGTGGATTTAAAGTCGGGGATCGAGTTGTTGTTAATCCTGTTCAATCCAATCCTAATTCTTTTTGGAGCCAAAAAGGGCTGTCTAACTTGTGTCCAGAAAAACGTGTATTAGGTGTTGGCGTGAACGGTGGTTTCGCTGAATACGCTGTCTCTGACTACCGCTGGACCGTGAAACTACCTGACAACGTTACTTATGACCAAGGTGCACTAACAGAACCACTTGCATGTGGTTTGTATGCAGTAAACAATCTCAATGCTGAAGCTGGACAAACTGCTGTTGTTTTCGGACCTGGTCCTATCGGTTTAATGATGGTGCAGGTGCTGAAAAGTCGCGGTTTGAAGAACGTACTACTTGTTGGGACACGCGACTATCGTTTGGATTGCGGTAAGGAGCTCGGTGCGGATGTTGTTGTAAATGTTAGCGACAAAGATTCTCCGCATTACGTCGAAGACCTCGGTGCTACAATTCAGGATCTCAATAATGGAGAATTAGCAGACCGTGCCATTACTGCAACAAGTTCACTTGATGCTATTCATACTGCACTTGAAGTTACAGGGAGGCATGCAACCGTCGTTATCTTTGGGCTTCCCGGTGATAAAGATGTCATGCAAGTTCCAATACTTGATACTATTCTTATGGATAAAACCATCAGGTTCTCATGGTTAGCACCTGATACATGGGAAGAAGCCGTTCAACTCATTTCCAGTGGTGATGTCAATATGGACAAAATCATCAGTCATGAATTTTCGCTCGATTCACTTGTTGAAGGGATTACGAAAGTCCGCAATCGCGAAGATAAATGCACAAAAGGGTTAATAAAAGTTTCTTCCTAAGTTCTATTGGCACATGGGTATTCCATTTTTCATCGTTTTTGCATTATCAATCGTCTTTTTGTCCCTCGGCATAACAGGATGGGGTGACTTTATTTCTATAGAGTGGCCAGAACAGAGTGCACCTGATGTAGCAGTTGAAAAGGTGAAAGTCACCCCATACCTGAGTATCAAAGGAAATTACCGAGCAATTGCCCAATGCATATCTGGATTTTTACTGTTTTTCCTAAGTCTCTATGTCATGGGATTCTTATTATACCTTGAAGAACGGGAAAGTGGCAGGATAATGAAGAACGTCAAGAGTTTTGCCAAGTTAAGACAATTCTTGGAACGTCGTCAGAAAAGGGACCTTTCACAATGAAGTCTATCGTAAAAACGTAATCTAAATTGATTCTGCATATAAGTTCGAGATTTATGATAAACCAACGTTAACTCAAATTTTGCGGAAAGGGGGGACGCCGATGGAAACCTATCCAAACGTGCACAAAATACCTTATGCACCGACAGAAACTGCAGACCTCTATCCTGAATCGGATGGCAAACCTATGGCAGATACGGATCACCATATCAGGTGGATACTTTGGACGCGTCAAGTGCTTGAGTGGCGTTTTGCTCAAGATCCTAATGTTTATATCTCAGGGAACATCATGATGTACGACATTGAAGGGCCCCTCCGCACCGCTGTGTCTCCCGACATTCTGGTCTCATTCGGTGTTGGAAAGAAGGATCGGCGAACCTATAAGGTATGGGAAGAAGGTAAGGCACCCGATTTCGTCATGGAGTTTTCAAGCAAACGCACATATCGAAATGACTTAGAGTGGAAAGTTGAACACTATGCTTCCATGGATATTCCTGAGTATTTCCTATATGATGTTGATAGGCGTTATTTACCAACCCCTTTGATGGGATATCGTCTTGTTGAAGGCACTTATATCGATGTTGCTGTGGCAGCAGATGATGTATTGCATTCAGAAGTTTTGAACCTGAGTTTTCATTTATTGGATGATGGGTTTGGTCTTTACGATCCAGATACAAGACAATGGCTGCAAACATCTGCTGAGGCGGCAACAGACCGAGCAGAACGGGAAGCTGCAGCGAGGGAGAAAGCTGAAGACCGAGCACAAAAAGAAATTGAGGCGAGGGAGAAAGCCGAAGCGGAAGTAAAACGACTTCAAGAAGAACTTGCACGCTTGAAAACATAAGCATATTAACTAAAGTGACACAACAATTGAAGTCTATCGTGTAGGGTTATTTAGTTTTATAGATATTCATTTTATCAAGTTAACTGTGAGTAAAGGTTTTGATGCATATTCCTTTATTTTATCAGCGATCCGTGTTATGCCTTGAAAACGGAATACGGATAATGCGGTATTTCGTAAAGCGGCCATGACTTGTGGAATAGCCCCGCATCTGACAGGTGATGCGTCCTCGCCGAGTAGCACATCGCGCATCCAATGCGACTTGTTCTCTATTGCCCAATGGCCTCTCCGTAAAGCAAGTAAGCGTTCTGCGGATGCCTCACTCGGTTTCAGGCTCGTAATCCCATAGGTAGTGCGGGTTGTCTCTTCTCCTGTCTTCATATTTTTGGAAGTATAGCAATATTGGATCACTTGTGCTACGCCCGGCCAATCCAGATATGCGTTGAGACTTGTGCTTGCCTTGATACATCGCGTCTCAAGTCTGCCATGCGACTTTTCAATCGTCTCATGCATGTATATCGGTTTCCCTAAAGTAGGGTGTGTTGTGTCTTCAGAAACCGCGTCAGGCACGCCTTGAAAAAGTTTTTCAATCGCTTCTAACAGGTCCGGTTGATTGCCTTTAACAGGCAGCATATAGTCGCCCCCGCTGTTTATGATTCCGTGGCAGAAAGAGCGTTGTGTCAAAAGGGCATCCGTTGTGATAACTTTGCCTGCTACATCAAACGCTTTGAGGATTTCCGTTGATACCGGTATTTCATTGGTTTTGTCGCTGACACCTCGCTGCGTGAGGGTGATCCCTAACTCATGAGAGACGACGGAGAGTAAATGGCTGATCATCGCACCACTTTTTTTAGACGCACGCAGGGTTTTGCCATCTATAGCGACTGCGTCGGAACACCCCCGCAAATCAGGGCACTCTGCTAATGCGGCGTTTACCCATTTTGACAGGATGTTTTCTAATGCTTCAACGTCCAACTTTTTCAACAGATTATGGATAGTTGCGGCACAAGGCGTTTTGTGATGTGTGAACCCGAGTGCTTTTGTGAGTGCGGGCTGTGAGCGTGCCCAGGTAGCGATGGATGTATACCCTTTATGCCCGCACATCAATCCAACGACTAAAAGTGCGAGGATTGCTTTCAACGGGTGTCGTTTCCCTTTTTCCTTGCGTGGGTCTGTAAGTTCTGCTAACATATCCATTAAGTGGCAGGACTTTTTTCTTGTCATTCTTCACCTCAAAAGATCGTAAGTTTTTAAGGTGAAGTATAGCAGATATACCATGAAAAATCACGGTATATCTGCACATCCTAAAATATTAACGATTGTGATAAAAAACAACTAAAATACATAAAACTAAATAACCCTATCTATCGTGAAAGTGTAATCTAAATTGATTCTGCATCTAAGTTCGAGATTTATGATAAACCAACGTTAACTCAAATTTTGCGGAAAGGGGGGACGCCGATGGAAACCTATCCAAACGTGCACAAAATGCCTTATGCACCGACAGAAACTGCAGACCTCTATCCTGAATCGGATGGCAAACCTATGGCAGATACGGATCACTATATCAAGTGGATACTTTGGACGCGTCAAGTACTTGAGTGGCGTTTTGCTCGAAATCCTAATGTTTATATCTCAGGAAACATCATGATGTACGACATTGAGGGGCCTTTCAGGACCGCTGTGTCTCCTGACATTCTTGTCTCATTCGGTATTGGAAAGAAGGAGCGTCGGACCTATAAGGTATGGGAAGAAGGTAAGGCACCCGATTTTGTCATGGAGTTTTCAAGCAAACGCACATATCAAAAAGACTTAGAGTGGAAAGTTGAACACTATGCTTCTATGGGTATCCCTGAGTATTTCCTATATGATGTTGATAGGCGTTATTTACCAACCCCTTTAATGGGATATCGTCTTGTTGAAGGCACTTATATCGATGTTGCTGTGGCAGCAGATGATGTATTGCATTCAGAAGTTTTGAACCTGAGTTTTCATTTATTGGATGATGGGTTTGGTCTTTACGATCCAGATACAAGACAATGGCTGCAAACATCTGCTGAGGCAGCGACAGACCGAGCAGAACAAGCTGAAGACCGAGCACAAAAAGAGATTGAGGCGAGGGAGAAAGCTGAAGACCGAGCGGAAAAAGAGATTGAGGCGAGGGAGAAAGCTGAAGACCGAGCGGAAAAAGAGATTGAGGCGAGGGAGAAAGCCGAAGCGGAAGTAAAACGACTTCAAGAGGAAATTGCACGCTTGAAGCCTATCGTAAAAGTGTAATCTAAATCGATTCTAAACATAAACTCAAATTTTGCGGAAAGGGGGGACGCCGATGGAAACCTATCCAAACGTGCACAAAATACCTTATGCACCGACAGAAACTGCAGACCTCTATCCTGAATCGGATGGCAAACCTATGGCAGATACGGATCACCATATCAAGTGGATACTTTGGACGCGTCAAGTGCTTGAGTGGCGTTTTGCTCAGAATCCTAATGTTTATATCTCAGGGAACATCATGATGTACGACATTGAAGGGCCCCTCCGCACCGCTGTGTCTCCCGACATTCTCGTCTCATTCGGTGTTGGGAAGAAGGAGCGTCGGACCTATAAGGTATGGGAAGAGGGTAAGGCCCCCGATTTCGTCATGGAATTCTCAAGCAAACGCACATATCGAAATGACTTAGAGTGGAAAGTTGAACACTATGCTTCCATGGGTATTCCTGAGTATTTCCTATATGATGTTGATAGGCGTTATTTACCAACCCCTTTAATGGGATATCGTCTTGTTGAAGGCACTTATATCGATGTTGCTGTGGCAGCAGATGATGTATTGCATTCAGAAGTTTTGAACCTGAGTTTTCATTTATTGGATGATGGGTTTGGTCTTTACGATCCAGATACAAGACAATGGCTGCAAACATCTGCTGAGGCAGCGACAGACCGAGCAGAACAAGCTGAAGACCGAGCACAAAAAGAAATTGAGGCGAGGGAGAAAGCTGAAGACCGAGCACAAAAAGAGATTGAGGCGAGGGAGAAAGCCGAAGCGGAAGTAAAACGACTTCAAGAGGAAATTGCACGCTTGAAACCATAAGCATATTAACTAAAGTGAAACAACAATTAAAAAATGACTTACTTCTTCGCGCGGCAAAATGCCTACCAGTGGAACGTGTACCTGTGTGGATGATGCGTCAAGCGGGAAGATCAGACCCGCTCTATCGTGAAATCCGAGAAAAACTTAACCTTCCTTTGGAACGTCTATTCCGTACTTGTCCCTTCCCACTTTCAGATACCGATGTTGAATCTGCTGTAAAAATATCATTGCTTCCAAAACGGATCGGTGTAGATGCTATTATTGTCTATAAGGATATACTTACACCGCTTGCCCCAATGGGGGCACATTTCAGATTTAACCCTGGGCCTGTTCTGGACCGACCAGTACTTACGCAATCACAAGTAGATGCACTCTGTCCATTGGACGATCCATACGTACAATTAGCGTTCACTGGGCAGGTGATACGCGCACTCCGAGAAACATTGAACGGTGAATTACCACTTATCGGTTTTGCAGGAGCACCGTTGACACTTGCCTTTTTCCTCATTGCCGGACAAAGTCCTATGAAAAAAGGCGAAGGTATATCAGAAGCAGCGATTCCAGTCTTTCAGATGATGGAAAATACCCCCCAAATCATGCACAAACTATTAGATAAATTAACTGATATGACCATAAATTATCTGAATTATCAAATCAATCAAGGTGTTCAAATTGTACAGCTTTTCGAATCCATTGCAGATGTGTTATCACAGGAATTGTATGAACGTTATGCATTTCCGTATCACCAACGAATTTTTACAGAAATTAATCCGGACGTGCCCGGAATACTGTTTGCTAAAGAGTGTAGATATGTTAATTTAATATACCAAAGTGGGGCAGACGTATTGAGCATAGGGAAATGTGTTGACCTTGAAAAAGCAAAATCTGAAACCAACGGTTCGGTTGCGTTTCAGGGAAACGTAGATAATGATATACTTCGAGATGGAACATTTTCTCAAATTACGGATGCTGTCAGCAAATGTATTGAAAAAGGTGGTAGGAAGGGACATATTCTCAACCTAAGCCACGGGCTCCACAGAGACACACCTTTTGAGAATGTGAAGCATTTCGTAAATATAGCAAAGGAATTTTAGGATTATTGATGAGGACCGTTCAAGAAAACCCTTTCGCTCCACGGCAATATGGAGAACTTATTAAGGTAACAGATCGTGTTTATCTATTTCGCAATATCGTCAACTCTTCAATAATTTTGGGGGATAATGGTGTCGCTGTCATTGATACGCAGGTAAACCAGATCATGGGGAGACGGCTGCTAAAGGCTATTCGTTCCATAACAGATAAACCGATTCTATATGCAATTAATACACATTATCATTGGGATCATACCAATGGAAACATTATTTTTCGAGAAGAAGGTGCAACAGTCGTTGCACGCGAGATGACGAAAGATTTTATGGTCAATCGCGCACCACGACAAGAGGAATTTTTACGTTCACGCGGTTTCACTCTGGGCGATCCGCCCTTTCTACCACAACAGACATTTGCTCACGAAACGGAACTTGATTTAGGTAATCAACCATTACATCTCGTTCATTTGGGGAAAGCAGAAACGGATGATGCAACCGCCATTAGAGTGCCGGCAGAGGGATGTATCGTGTCTGGTGATACAGTCATGACCGGTAGTTTTCCTATTTTTGGGCAACCCGTGATGAATGAAGGACTTATGGCGAACCATGATTGGATCAACACCATTCAGGAACTGCGTACTTATGAGCCCAAACATGTTCTTCCAGGACACGGCCCTTTAGCACATGATGCAGAGATTGACTTGTTGATTAAAATAGAGTCTTATTTTCTAACTGAAGTTCGTAAGTGTGTTGAACAAGGTATGTCTTTATTAGAATTACTTTCGAATATGGAGTCTCGCCTGCCGAATTGGATTCGCGACATCGCTGAAGTATGGGGAACACCGCGTTATGCTATTCTTCGTGTATATCGTGGACTGATCGACGACTCAGAACCAGGATGGCAGCACTTCAAGCCGTCTGCTATCCCATCAGCAGATGCAGATATTTTATGCCAACGAACACAAGAACTGAATGAATTCGAGGCGTATAAAGAGACAGCAGCAGAGGTGGCAGAAGGAGATGATTTCGGATTAGCAATCGCTATTTTGAAAACAGCTGCAGAAAGATTTGCAAATCTACCGGAGGCATGGACTGAATATGCTAATCTTCTAACACAAGCATCTCGTGCAGTGTCAAGTGTACTTGAGAAAGGTGATTACTTCTTTGAGGCGAAAAACGCCCTTAACACGGCTCTTGAAATAGATCCAGATTATGCACCAGCACACCTATTACTCGGTTCAAACTACATTCTCTCTGCATTTAGAAACGGTGATGATCCCACAACCGGTACAGATTCAATCTATAAAGCCTTAGTTAGCGGCATTAAAGGCACACAACTTGCGCAAGCATACTTCTCTATTGGACTTGCACATCGCACAAACGGAGATGAGAAACTTGCACGGGAAGCATTCGCCCAAGCAATTGCTGTTGACCCAAGTTTTATGCCGGCACAATTCGCAAATATGGCATAGGAGAAAATATGAGATACGATAGCGTCTTGCTCGTCGCATTTGGCGGGCCTACCCCCGGATGTTGTAAAAAATATGATTCAGACAAATGCCCCGGTGAAGCATACTGTTTTGTTGAAGGAATTGCTGGTGATAGCGAATCTCAAAAAGAACGTGTGAAAGACATCTCCTCCCATTACGTTAAATTAGGGGGCTTCTCTCCGTTCAACAAATTAACATACAAACAAGTCAATGCATTACAAAACACGTTACGAGAACGGAACTTACCGTTGCCGGTTTTTGCTGGATTTAGGCATTGGACACCCTATTTAAAAGAAGTCATCGCTGAAATGGCTAATAAGGGACACCGAAAAATCCTCGGTATCATCATGGCACCTCACCAGTCAAAAGTGAGTTGGGAATGGTATCAGATGACAGTCCAAAAGGGAATCGACGCTGTTGAAGGTGAAAAACCTACAATTGATTATCTTGAACCATGGTATACTCACAAAGGTTATATCAGTGCAATCGCTGAGAATATCAAATCTGCATGTGGTGACGAATTAGATCAGGCAGAACTGGTTTTCACTGCACACGCAATCCCACAAGCAGCAGCAGATAGTTCACCATACTCCAAACAGTTCGAGAAAACAGGCGAAGCTGTCGCCCATGAGCTTGGAAAAACACGGTTCGATTTTGCATACCAAAGTGAAGTGGAAACCAGCACGGTACCATGGACGCAACCTGATATAAACGATTGGCTCAGAACAAAGAAGAAAGAAGGTGTTGAGACAGTCGTTGCATCTCCGATAGGATTCTTGTGCGACCACGTCGAAGTGTTATATGACCTTGATATTGAAGCGAAGGAGACGGCAGCGGCGTGTGGAATGAATTTCATTCGGGCAGGAACAGTAGGTGACCATCCAAATTTTATTAATATGCTTGCAGAATTTGTGTGCGAAAAAGCTGATAACGTGAGTTCCATAAACATTGTAGCATAACCTTTGTAGGTTGTGCCTCTTTGTAGCATAACCTTTCTAGGTTGTGCCTCCTACGAAAAATGTCTTATTTCCAAACTCACGTTGATATGTAGGATTATATGTTAGCTGCTAACTCGTTGTCGATTCTAAGGGTATTCCGATGTCACAGAAACAAAAAAGTGCAATCGTTATCGGTGGTGGCATCACTGGTTTGGCTGCAGCCTATTGCTTAAGACGAGAAGCTAAAAAAAGATGTATCCCACTTGAAATCACTTTGCTTGAAGCATCCAATAAAGTTGGTGGTGTAATTCAAACCGAACATAGAGACGGATTTATTATTGAACACGGTCCTGATGCCTTCATTACGACAAAGCCGTGGGCGAAAACGTTATGTGAAGAACTTTTTATCACTGATAAACTGATCGGCACAAACCCAAAGATCAGACGAAGTTTTGTGGTCAGAAATGGTAAACTGCTACCAGTACCTGAAGGTTTTTACATGATGGCTCCAGGCTCGTTTGGTCCATTTATTAAGAGTCCCATCTTCAGTTTGCCTGGTAAATTTCGTATTGCACTTGACCTATTTATCCCACGTCGTAGTGAAACAGGTGATGAATCAGTTGCAGATTTCGTTAGACGTAGACTCGGAAAACAGGCGTTTGAACGGATAGCACAACCGATGATAGGCGGCATCTATACCTCGGATGCAGAAAACTTAAGTCTAAATGCTACGTTCCCAAGATTTCTTGAAATGGAACGGGAACATGGAAGTATCATCAAAGCACTTTTAACACAAAAACGGAAAGCTGCAGAAACAAGCCGTGACACAAGTGGACCGCGCTATAGTTTGTTTCAATCTTTTATAGCAGGGATGCAGACATTAATAGATACACTTACTGAACAACTATCCGACTATATTCGCTTCCAAAACTGTGTAGTCAAGATTGAAAAAAAGAAATCTGGCAAGAGTTGGGAAGTGTACCTAGATGGTGGCGAGGTGTTGGAAACAGACCTTGTATGTATTGCACTTCCTGCACACCAAACTGCAAAACTAATATCTGTAGTTTCACCTTCGCTTGCGGACAAACTTTCTGCTATACCATACAAATCATCAGTAACAATTAATATGGCCTTTCGTCGTGAAGATGTGATGCATCCGCTAAACGGAATGGGGTTCGTTGTTCCGATAACAGAAGGAATGAATATAGTCGGATGTTCGTTTAGTAGTGTGAAATTTGAAAACCGTGCGCCTACTGATCATGTGTTATTGCGCGCATTTGTTGGCGAAAACGCGAACACAGTTAACGAAGAGATGAACAACACTAAATTGGTTAATACTGTACTCAAAGAGGTGTCAGATCTACTCGGAATTAGAAAAGAACCCATTTTCTCGGTCGTTGGTGAACATTCATACGCCATGGCACAATACATAGTCGGACATAAAACAGTAATTAGTGAAATAGATGAATTAGTAGAGAACTTTCCCAGACTCGCTTTAGCAGGGAACGCTTACCACGGCATCGGTGTTCCTGATTGTATAAATAGTGGACAACAAGCAGCATTGAAGTTACTCACTGCATTATAAAAGAACGATGATGCGTTTTACAATTATTTCACGCACTAGTATTTTTGGTATATTTTTATCTCTTTCGGGAATGTGTATTTTCGCACTACTTATGAATTTTGTATCTGATGTACGTAGCAATGACGATAAGTATCGCAAAATGTTCGGTGCATTTGAAGAGGGTAAATGTAAGAGTTGTCATCCAGCCATTTGGCGGGAATGGGAGAAATCTATGCATGCACAAGCATGGGTAGATGAAATCTATCAAGCAGCCGCAAAAACTGTTAAAGACAGACAAAAAAGTTGTGACCCGTGTCACGCACCAGAACCGATACTTGTGACCGGTATCGGTAAAATGCCAAAATTGCGTAACGCTCAACGTGACTCAGGCGTTTCATGTCTTATATGTCACCTTGATAAGGACGGTGCAATGCACGGACCGCCAGCAAGTGCTGAAACAAATTTTCATGCAAATGTAACCGATCCTATCTACACGTCACCAACAAAACTATGTGCTACGTGCCATGGCCAACCGAGTGTTCCTGAACACGATCAGGTATCAAGCTTTCTTGAAAGTAAGTATGCAGAAGAAAAGAAGAGTTGTGCCACATGCCACATGCCTATTGTGAATCGGATACAGAGCACAGCAAGTTACGAAAGTATCAAGGGAAGGAAGCATACATGGCGCGGGAGTCGCAGTGTTGCTCAACTCAAAAGTGCTGCGACGCTCGAGGTTGAGTTTGAAGGTGACAAGGCAACAGTGATTCTTCAAAACAAAGCAGGGCATCTTATGCCTGGTGGGACATTACGTAACGTCATTCTTGATGTGATGCACCTTACACCTGATGGCACTCAGCAACAGAAAAAACAGGTTATTATTTCAGAAAAAACGGAAAATCGTCTAAAACCAGATGAGAAGCGCACTTATGTTTTTGATATTAACAGAGGTGATAGAATTACTGCCCGTTTAAAGTATCAACTAACTCCAGAAACACCTGAAAATAAGTGGATCCTTATGGCAGAAGTGAGCAGAGTCACTGAGTGATTTTTTACGTATTCCGACCTGGTAGTGAATTGAATCCAAGCAATCGTTTTAGTGTTGGTGTTGCACGTTCAATGACTTCATCTGATACAAGGTTGATATGATCTTGCTGCGGTTTTAGGATAGACCGACAAAAGAATCCGAGCAACGCGACTCTCGGCGCACCGCTTCTGTTTTCTGAGGATCCGTGCCATATAGCACCGTTGACAATGAGCACTGAACCACGCGATCCACATATTTGCTGCTTGTCTCTGTATTCCACACCAGTTTCAGGTAATGTCTCTAATCTTTTATGACTACCTGGAACACAACTAGTCGCTCCGTTTTCGGCAGTAAAGTCATCTAATAACCAGACACTGTTTGCTACCATAGGAAAACTAGGGCGCGGGGTGGGTAAGGAAGATAATGGGAAGTCAATATGGAGACCAGCATCAATCGCACCAGGGTAGAGGATATTTGCTGTGAAAGAACTTAGTGTGCAGTCTGCACCAAGCAGATATTCCATCGCTGCAAGCATTGTGGGATTTTGGATAGTTTCTTCAAATATTTCACCTTTGTCAATCAAATTCCAAACTCGCTGTGCACGCTCATCTGGCAAATATGTATGCCCTTTACCTGCTTTTTGATCCGCAGTTGCAAGTTCTAATATGCGTTCTCGTAGTTGGAGAGTTATATCTGAGTTGATCACATCCTTCAGCAATAGGATACCACTCTGATCGAGTTGTGATTTTTGGGATGTTGTCAGCATAATCATTTATACCAGTACAATTTTGTTTGACAATTTATGCGAATTTTGCTACTATGTCAAGCAGATTAATTTTTATTTGTCTATGTAATGACTATAGTTTGGACAATTTTAGAAATTTTTAGTGCGAAAAAACAGAAAAGCAGGTATCCTTTCATAAACAAATATATTTTTTGAAAGGAGAATAAAAAATGAACCTCCTTTTCTGCTTAGACGACATTCTATCAGATTTTCAGTATCTGTTCAACACACAAAACTATGCTCTTTTCCAAGCGTTTATTTTCGGATTTATCGCAGATGGAAATAGTGGCACGCTAACGGAACTTTATCAATCAGGTTTTTCACAGACGCGATACTGGTCTTTTCCAAAGTTTCTATCGCGTGGTAAATGGGATGCGGATAAAGTCGCAGGACACCTGACAAAAAAGGTTCAGCAAGCATTTCCTAACTGGGTTTATGTGTATGATGAGACCAAAGCCATAAAAACAGGTGAACGCCAGTGGGGGTTGCATTTTTTCCGCAACTTCAGTTATCAAAAGGGTCGCGTGAACCGATCCAAGTTCCATTATGGACACGAGTTTGGTGCCTTAGGTTTACTTTGCCAAACATCTATAGGTTGGCAGCTATTCCCCGTATGGGCGAGACTGATGGTGCCGCAGACGTGCCGTGATAAAAGCGATGCGGTGTTGAAACGCATCTGTTCCCAGATCGCTCCGGGTCTTATTATTTTTGATCGTGGGTTCTCAAGGCGAAAAGTGTTTACGCTGGTTCAAAGTTATGGACATCATATCTTGTGTCGTGCGAAGTCTAATGCCGTCTTCTATCGTTTACCGGAACAGCCGAAACATCGCCAGCGTGGCCGTCCGCGAAAATATGGAGACCGCTTGGATATTCGCAGGATGCGGTATACGCTTATGGATATAGAAGGCCAAAAGTATTCAATCGCCTCCAAAGTCGTGAGAACGAAGATGTGCGATGCTGATATTCGCCTCGTTGTTATCCGAAGTCGCCCGAAAACCTCGAAACCTTATCGGTATTTCTGTGTATGGACAACAGATTTGACGATTGGGATACCACAGATCGCTATATATTATCGCAAGAGATGGCACATAGAGACGGCTTTTCGGGATGCGAAGCAACACTTCGGTTTTGATGACTATCGCCTGAAATCCCGCAAAAGCATCAATCGGTTTGTGCAATTGAGTTTCGTTGCAGCAAGTCTGACGAAGTTGCTATTCACCCCACGGGATGGGACGGCGGAGGAGATAAGTGCTCAGGTAGTTTGTGATCAGTTGGGCATCCATTGGTATCATCCGAAGCGTCTCACACAAGGGTTGCGTGTAGTTTATCTCCGCTGGCAGCTCTACAGAGCGGTATTTTCTGCGATTTACTCTGAAAAAACAAACTCACAGAAAATACACACCGATTTTCACAAAGAGACAGCATTGCCTGCGGACAACGCAGCCTGAATGTCCCAAAATGTCCAAACTTTAGTATGTAATGAAAATATTTGATAAAAATTCAAAATTTTCATTTGACATAATTCATTAATTATAGTATTATATTAAACACTGATTGCAATTTAATCGTAAAATACAGATAGGCGGGGAAATTTACCGAATTTCTAACATTTAAAACGCCACATGCCGATTAAAATGCTTGCTTTATTTTGTCACTTTTGTTAAAATAGCAGACGTTCTTATATTATGATCAAATTTTAAGTTAAATATATTATGTTACGTAATCACTTGAATCTATTATGTGAACCTTCCATAAAGATTCCCGCTGGTCAAATACAAAACTTCAGTGCCCAATTTTGCTCGCTTTTGACCTTAAAATACGGATACACTGACGCTATCCGCGGATTGAATTACGTACTACGTACTAAAAGGAAAGAGTTTAAATGCTTGGTAGTAGGATGTTTATTTTGGATGGGCAGACACCTACCTCCGGTCGTTTTTGTCGTGTTTCCCGCTTGCCCATCTAAAACTTCAGTATTTAGTCTCGTTTTCGCGTAGACTTAACGAGGAGGAAGAGTTAATGAAAAAACGAACACTTGTTTGTTTTTTGATTTTTTTATTGTGTGTTTTTCACAGTTCAATACCAGACACTGTGTTAGGGCAGGACGCGGATCCGACACCCGAAGAACTCGCCCAACAGGTGTATGATAAGTACAGCGCAACGCTTACGGATGATACAGTTATCCAGGGTGATGTTACAGTTCGAGGAATGATTATACAAGTCCTCACATTGCTGAGTGATCCTGCGGTATTGGAGAATCCGATTGTTGTGGGTTTTCCTGGAGGTTTTAATGGGGCTTTAGATTTTATTCTTGGAAATCCAGGATTCATAGGAACGGCTGTGCCGAACTTATCTGACGCAGATGAAGCTAATTACATAAGTCTTCTGAGTATGGAAGCAATCCAAACAATGCTTAAGGATTCTACTGTTCGGACTTTGATTCAAAACTCAGACGCAGTAGTGTTGCTTTTGGATAAGATCAAACCATCGGATGATGGGACAACGCCACCGGATGACGGGACAACGCCACCGGATGATGGGACAACGCCACCGGATGACGGGACAACGCCACCGGATGATGGGACAACGCCACCGGATGACGGGACAACGCCACCGGATGATGGGACAACGCCACCGGATGACGGGACAACGCCACCGGATGATGGGACAACGCCACCGGATGACGGGACAACGCCACCGACAAATCCAACACCTCCAACAAAGGAAGAATTGCCTACGGTTGATCTTACAACTTCAAACTTGAACGGTCAGTCACGGGTTGGTGGTTTTTCTCTGAACAGGATACATGGCAGAGCGTTTATCCGAAAACTTATAGCCACAGCATTAACCGACTCAGGGCTCAGTGCTAACATCTCTGATAGTTTAGTTGAACCTGTTGTTGATTTTATTCTAGCACAGGTACCACAAGGGTTTCTCCCAAAGAAACAGATTAAGCAGATGTTAACTGCTACGCAACCCTCCTCTATTTTTACTGAGGAAGAGGGATCACAGTTAGATTTTGAGAACTTTGGGAATGCAATTGTACCAGACCTTGCTGAAATAATCTATACCGATGTAGACAATGTTACGAAATACCTTGCAAATGATAATCTGAATGTATATGTCCGAGTTCCATCTACACTTCTAGGTGGTAACGTCCAAGTTGGAATTAATGGTTATAAAGAAGCAGATGCAACACGTATCACCCCGTTAATATTCCAACAGGATACGATTCCATATACATTCCGCTTGGAAGAAACGCTTGCTGCGACTAATCTCCCAGCATGGCCAGATGCAAACTTTGATAGCCAAATTTTCTCTGGTGTAGTCCTACGGTATTCACAGACTGGAATAGACGGTGAATATTTTTCTGAAGATATGGATCCAGTGCAAACCGAGAAAGGGGTGGTTTGGGAAAGTGAAATAGGTATTCAACCGCCGAAAGCAGCAGGATCCCCTGCATCGAATATCTACTACTACTTTGAAGTCACACTGGCTGAGCCAGTGACGCTTGAAATAATCAATCCAGAAGCACTCGGTGCTGCCATCAATTCAGTAGATGGGACGCATGCGCTTGAAGCGACCAAGACGCATACGATCAATAGTTGGGCAATGCCTGACCCGCGGAACATTCAATTAGATGATCGTGGTATATTTAATGCAGTGTTCACACCTGCTGTAAGTGCTAAAATCGTAGAAATCGCTACACCCATTATTTCAAGTGCAATTGCAGGCGGAACACTAGATTTTAAAGTTCCCGGAAAACAGATCCGACAACTACAGCATCTATTATTAAATAATGCCTATGACCTGTTCACACATTTTGAGACGACATTCGATCCGATGTTGGTGTCCGTCTTCAGTTTGCCTTATGTTGACATAACTAAAGAATCTCTTTGGTATGCTAACATAGATTCGGTTGCTGACGGTGATGTGAGCTTTGAAGCGCGTGTTATTAATGTTGATGGCGAAGTTGTAGATCATATTGTTGCAGATATTAAGGTTGATGACTCTGCACCAGAAACAGATATTAATATCGAGGCTGCGGAACATGCAACAGGTTACTGGAACCGAGACGGTGTTTTTGTTTCTACCGCAAATCCTGCAGACACACCTGCTTTGGTTAATATAACAAGCACTGTTACAAAAGGTACTGTAGGAAACGGTCAAGGTTATCTTATTTACCAGATCATCAAATTAGATGAGCATGGTAGACCTTTAGGCACTTGGCTGCCATTGACAGTTCAGAATTCTATGATAGCCTCCGATCTTTGGGAACTTGTGGTCGAAAATTTACCGGATAACCTGAAAGAATTTCCTATACCAGGAACTAATACCATACTTAATATCAATCAATTTCCATTAGATTTCATAATAAGCGCACTACAAGGTGATGTACCTATTCCAGGGGCTGATATAGATACAATTATTATTGATGCTATAGAAAATACAGTTGGAATAAGGATAACTGACGCTCAATACGCACTGCTTACCGATCTATTAGGGGCAGTTATTGACGATATCAGCCTACTACCAGTCACCTCTGATCCATCGCAAGTTATGACAATTCCTATTCAAGGTCAAAACTTGCCGCTTATGCTTGGTGATTACGGCATTCGCGCAATGGGTATTGATACACTCTTTAATGTCGGTTCTCATGTCGCTCCAACACGATTGAGAGTCGTTGTACCTGAATGGGATAGAACAAGCGTCGCTATGGCAAGTTTGGGAGATCTCAACGGTGATGGTGATGCAGATGAATCGTATGAAAGTGGGACTATCTACAGCAATGCTACAGATGTTACACTGACCATCATGGTTGATGAGCGCACGGTGCATCCGGGAACAATAGTGGTTCAATATACAGATGCAAATGGTGCTTGGCAGACCATCGGCGAACTTGATTTAGCCGAAGCCGATGTCCCAGCCGGAACAGCACTCACACTTCCATGGAGCGTTACTGATTTTGATGACTTAGTAGCGGCAGGTAATACCGTTCAGCTGCGGACAGTTACGACTAACGGCCTGCAACTCACTGATGAATCAGAGGCGTTTAGCATTAATCTTGACGCAGATGTACATCCAGTTGATCCGAAGGTATTGACACTTGATGTCGATGCATCATCTATCGTGATGACAAATCCTGATAGTGAAGCACCACAAGGTACAATCCAACTAATTGGATATACACCACGGCGTACTGTACCTGAAACAACATCCATCCTTGTTGAAGCCAAACGGGCAAGTGATACAGAATGGGCAACGGTTGACACAGTGGAAATGGGTGATCCAAACGGTATAGCAGGCGAAGATACAGCCGCAATTACGTTTAAAGATAAAACATTAGGCGAAATCTATCCCTCAGATACCTCAATGATCCACATCGATGCAACCAGCAGCTACCTTATGTGGACTGTTACTGTAGATACAACGCTCTTGGAAGATAGTATTACAGTAAATAATCCAGGTGCACGTGATGTATCATTGGATAACAACCGATATATGGTTCGTGCTACACCTGTTGTTGATGGTAGTTTACCTAATAATCCTAATGAAAATCCAATTGCTGAAGGTGAGAATTATACTGAAATGTTCTCAGTTGACAACGATGATGATGTCGCACCTCTCGGTCCGACAAATGTTGTTGCAACAAGTATTGAAGCAACGGATGCAATCTTTACAGACAATGGCGATGGAACATACACCGTCGGCGGTCTCGTTGATAAGTATGATCCAGAAGTCAACTCTCCGACCGTTACATTCATCATTACACCCACTGCGGTTCGTAAAACTTACCATTCAGTCAAGTTGCTAACAACATTGCCTGAAGGTGCTATTATCAGTGAAATCACTGAAACCCAAGAAGGTGGCGGTGTATTTACAGTAACAATTGATGTTGGCACACTTATGGATGCTGACGGACTTGTTCATACTAACAGATACCTTGAGGATGTATATGTAGGTAATCCAAACGAATTTATCCATAATCCGAAAGGTGAAGTCTTTACGTTCCAACTTCATGCATTAGCCTATGACAAAGCAACGCCTTATGATGATGTCACTAATGCTGATGCAATGTTCCTTGAGTATGGAAATATTCAAGCAGATAATTATGATGATGATGAAATTACGGTCAGTGTGCAGAACTCATACCGATATGACCCAGGTGTGATCGCAATTACCGTTGAAAATTCAGATGGTATGGTAAACCCTGATAGTGGTGCACCACAAGGTGAACTAACTTTCAGTGTATATACATATTATATTACATCACCGCCAACAGAAGGTATTCGTGTTGAAGTGAAACGACCAGTTGATGAAACATGGGAACGCATTACAGGTACTGCCGTTGAGCCAGTTGAAGTGGATGTATCCGATGTGCCAGGTGTTGCTGATTTAGATGACATTACTGGCGGACTTGTCGGAATTACAGAAGCAGGAACTGAATCTGCTGGTGAATCTGTAGTTGCAATTCCCGGACGTTACATGAAATGGCAGTTTATCGTGGATACTCGCGAGTTAGCACTTGAAGATACCGTCACAGCAGAAGATACCATCAAATTAGATGATACTATTAGCCGTGGCGATGCATCTGAACGGGATGTATCTGTAGACGATAACCAATATGAAGTTCGGGCGATTTCACTTACACCTAAGAATTTAAATCAACCTGAATATCCACAACGGGATGGCGTTGAAGCATCCTTCTCATTGGATAATCTTGATGATGTTCCACCACTCGGGCCGACAAACATCACCGGTATTTCCGATAGAGATGCCTATGGTGATATGCAACCGATTGATGCTAATGAAGATGGCAGCTACACTGTCGGTGGTATTGTTGATCCAGGTGTAAATTCACCTGCTGCTATATTCAGTGTTGAACCCACTGCTGAACCGATCACTTATGCCAATGGTAGCCTTAAGCTTGTTCAGACTGCTCCTGATGGATCAGTAACTGAAGCCGACGGAAGCCTTGACGATGGGTATATTGAAATAGATGTAGGCCTACTTGAAAATGGTACTTACATGTATTATGCCCTCGTTGCTGATGAATTTGGAAATGTCCAAGTACAGGGTGAAGCAGATATGCCCTCACCTATTGTAACCGTTCATGTCAACAACTTCCGTGTAAGTGATGTTGCAGATCTTACTGTAACTTCGGTGGATAGCGTAATGGTTGATGGAGAACTTCCTGAAAGAATTCCTCTCCGCGAATCAATCGGGGTCAGTTTCAATGTTCCTAACGGCACCTTGATGGTTAACGACCTTACTGCCATCCATGTAAATGGTGAACAAGCTGTATTTACTGCTGGTAGTGATGCTGAAAACGCATTCTCGCTGATGGCATCAGAACTATCAAACATTGCAAGTGGTCACTATACTGTGCGAGCAGAAGTAACCAAACGTAACGGTTCTGTAACCTTCCCATTAGCGATGATCAACTTGGATAATACCGCACCAATGATTAGTTTCACATCACCTGTTGAAGGGGAAGCAATCAATGACTTACCAACGCTCCACGCAGCGTTCAACGACGGTGAATTAGGTGTAGGTATTAGTGATGCTGAAACAGTTGTTGTAAGCTTAGCTCGTATACGACCTGATAGCGATGGTCAAGAAGAAATCGCTATTAGTGTAGATCAGAGTATGGTTGAGCAAGACATCGACTCAGTTGTCTACACTCGTATTGACAAACTTGCAGGCGGAGCCTATAAGTTTACAGTACAAGTTTCTGATAGTCTCAATAACGTCGGTGAAGCATCAATAGCGTTTGCTGTTGAAGGTGTTAACCCAACTGTTATGATTACCGCACCCGCCTCTGGACAAGAATTTGACGCAACTCCAGAAAGTGTCACCGGTTTCTTTGCTGGTGGTGGTGAAGTAAGCATATCTAAATTTACCGTAAATGATGTAGACGTTTCAGAATCAGTAACAGTAGATGGAAATAACTTTACATATATGCCTGCTGAAGGCTTCAGTGAAGATGCACATACAGTCGCTGTTGAGGTGACTGATGGCAGCGGATTAACCGCTCAAACATCATTAACCTTTACTATAGAGATACCTGGACCATCCATAGCGATACATGCACCGGCTTCAGGGCAGATGTATGATCATGGTATGCCAGCAATCACAGTTGAATCATCTGGCGTAGCGGAACCGATAACAGAGTCCGTTATGGTGAATGGTGAGGCTGCGACTATGAATGATGATGGCACTTATTCACCTGCTACTGCGTTAGGTGATGGTGAACATACAGTCGTTGCTACCGCAACAGACGCAAGCGGTAAGACTGCTGAAGCTACAGTTATCTTCTCAGTAGAGATACCTGGTCCCTCTATAGCGATACATTCGCCTGCTTCGGGTCAGATGTATGATCATGGTATGCCAGCAATCACAGTTGAGTCATCTGGCGTAGCGGAACCTGTAGCAGTGTCCGTTATGGTGAATGGTGAGGCTGCGACTATGAATAGTGATGGCACTTATTCACCTGCTACTGCGTTAGGTGATGGCGATCATACAGTCGTTGCTACCGCAACAGACGCAAGCGGTAAGACTGCTGAAGCTACAGTTATCTTCTCAGTAGAGATACCTGGTCCCTCTATAGCGATACATTCGCCTGCTTCGGGTCAGATGTATGATCATGGTATGCCAGCAATCACAGTTGAGTCATCTGGCGTAGCGGAACCTGTAGCAGTGTCCGTTATGGTGAATGGCGAGGCTGCGACTATGAATGATGATGGCACTTATTCACCTGCTACTGCGTTAGGTGATGGCGATCATACAGTCGTTGCTACCGCAACAGACGCTAATGGTAAGACTGCTGAAGCTACAGTTATCTTCTCAGTAGAGATACCTGGACCATCCGTAGCAATACATTCACCGGCTGCAGGTCAGATGTATAGTCATGATATGCCAGCAATAACCTGGGAATCATCTGGCGTAGCGGAACCTATTTCTACATCCCTTACAATTAATGGTGAGGAAGTAGAATTAGCTGATGGTGCAGTTAGTTATACACCTAGTGAAGGATTAGGCGAAGGTGAACATACTGTCGTCGTAACGGTGACAGATGCTAACGGTAAATCTGCACAAGCAACTGCTGTCTTTACAGTAGAATTTCCAGTGGCATCAGTAACACTTCTATCACCGACTGCCGGACATACCTATACCAATGGTACACCGGTTATTAGCGGTGAATTTACAGGTGTTGGTGAAGTTACAGTAAAACTGACTGTTGACGGTAAAGATACCAAAGTAACAGTAGAAGGCAACCAATTCACTGGTGAACTCGCTGATGCGTTAGGGCATGGCATGCATACCGTCGCAGTTGAAATTACGGATGCTAATGGAGAATCAGCAATGACTTCCGCTGAATTCATGGTTGATCTACCAGCCCCAACTGTTGCAATCCTTTCACCTGCCCCAGCTCAAACTTATGGTAACGGTGAAGCAATTGTTATCAGAGTTGAATTCACTGGTATGGATGCAAGCGTATCATCATTTACTATCAACGGTGAAGATGTCGCTGTAGAACCAGAAGACAACATGTTCATGCATACACCAGAAGGATTAACAACTGGCGAGTATGTCGTGGCTGTTGAGGTTACAGATGCTGCAAATAATAAGAAAGCACAGGATACTGTCGTATTCAATGTCAAATTGGATTCAACACCACCTGCCATTTCTGAAGTTGCACCATCAGGAACCCTCAAGGATACCTGGGTGAATATCTCTGTCGTTGTTAGTGATGAACAGTCTAATATAACAGGTGTTGACTTCTACATTCGCAATGAGGGTGATACTCATAAAGGATTCCTTCCTTTAGGAACCGTCATCTCTGGAGCTGCAAGTAGTGCCACCGCACAACAAATTGCTGACGGTAATATCCTGACGCAAGGAAGTTTTGCTCCTGGAACGCATACACTACAAGTAGTTGCTACAAGCGAAGGGGGATCATCGTCTCATACATGGTCATTCACGGTCGTTACAGATAACATTAAACCAACGATAACATCAATCACACCATCTGGTACAATTCATGCAGGACTACCGACTATATCGGCAAGCGCACATGATGAATCAGGTGTAGCTGATATTGTTATTACCGTGATGGATAGCAACGGAGAAGCTGTTGAAGGTGATATGCAGAATGATGATGAGGATGGCTCTGTGGGAATCACGCGCGCTGACTTCATGCCTGAGATGCCGCTCGATGAAGGCACATACGCTATTGAAGTGCGAGCTACCGATACTTACGGAAATACATCTTCAGCAAAAGGCGGATTCACGGTTGACTTTGATACCGCTGCACCGCTTATCACTTCCTCATCGCCACAGGACGGCGCACGCTTGATGTATGCACACGATGAAGAGAAGATACCGACTATTTCTATCACTTATGGTGACGCAGAAACCGGTGTCAATGTCGATTCCATACGGTTTGTCTTCAATAACAAGTTGATTAACCTTACAGATGATCAAAAGTCAGCAACGCAGGTAATTTATATGCCGCCCGCTGACCTTGAGCCTGGACAATATACGGTTAAGATAGAGGTGTCTGACAACGCACAGATACAAGGAAACGTTTCTGATGAAGCAGAAGGTGCGCGTGAAGCAAACACCGCCGTCTATCAGTTTAGCTTCTTTGTTGAGCATGGCGAAGTGCCTATATTGAAGGCAGCACCATTCAACTATCCTAACCCATTTGAGAAAAACACTCGAATTTCATTCGTACTTGCACGAAGATCAAATGTTAGTATCACAATATATGACGTAACATTGCGACCAGTGCGTGTACTTGTGGATAACGAAGTAATGGAGGCTGGTTACTATACTCGTGCAGCCGACGGTAGTGGTTCAAATGCTATTGGTTGGAACGGAAAATCCAGCAATGGTGAAGACTTAGCTCGAGGCATATATTTCTGCCAAATCATGGTAACAGATGGTATTGAACCTGAATACGCCATCCTTAAGCTCGCTCTGACGCGCTAAGTAAACAGAATAGTCCACATATCGGAATTGGGAATCGCCCCAATTCCGATAGTGAGACTACGAAGGAGGATATAATGTCAATCACAAAGCAAAAATTGCTATACGGTGTAATATCCGTTATGTTTCTTATCCTTGCTGTGTCGCCTGTCTGTTTTGCAGAGGGTGAGGTAAATGCTATGCCTCATTTACATTTAGGCGCAGGCGCGCGTTCTATCGGCTTAGGCGGCGCATTCACAGCAATTGCAGAAGATGCCACCGCAACAGTCTGGAACCCTGCCGGACTCGGTTCAGCGGCGGATCTTAGCCTCAATTTCTCTACGCAGAGGCTATCACTTGATAGAAGCCATAATTTCATCGCAATTACAAAAACACTCGGCACCTACGGCTCCGTCGGTTTATCAGCTACAAATTTGGGGGTGTCTAATATTGGGTTTTCCGGTGTTGACAGTAATTTATACGAGAGTACATTCGATTACAGCACAAATGCTTATTCACTCTCTTACGGAATTGCATTTGGAAACTTCAATGTCGGTCTAACTGGAAGAATGCTTTCAGATAATTTCGGTGTAGACTCAGTTGAAAACCAGAGCGGTTTCGGTGGTGTTGATATCGGTTTGATGGGGCATGCATTACATATAGATGTTGAAGATGATATGCAAGCTCCTACTTTCCATTATGGAATTGTTGCTAAATATCTCGGCGCTTCTGTTGGTGAAGGCACTGTTCCGATAGTGCTTAATGTCGGGGTTGCTTATGACCTGTATATGGGCAATGTTGTCACTTTCTCAGCAGATATTGAACAAGAATTCGTTAATCTTGATGACAGCGCATTTAGTATGCGTGGTGGTGTAGAATATCGATTGATGAATATCAAATCTACAGAATTCTCACTACGCGCTGGTATGAGAGCATCACGAGATGTTCAAAGCCTTTATGGTGGATTCGGTGTGAATGTTGCTGGACTTCAGGTTGACTATGCTATCCAAGATAGTATGTCAAGCGGAATTAATGGTGATGGAAACACACATTACGTTTCCGTTTCCTACGCTTATTAGCAACTATGAGGAGATTACTTATGAATATGATAAAATCCACGCTAAAATTAACCTTGATTCTCTATCTCTGTGCAGCCCTCAGCGGGGTGTATATCTTATCTGCTTCTGCGCGAATCACGCCAAAAGAAGGGGATGAGGGCACTAAACTTATCACGATTGAAAAAGGTGATACCCTTTGGGATCTGTGCCAGGAACATTTGAAAGATCCTTTGCGGTGGCGCGAGTTAAGTAAGTATAATGATTTCACAAATCCTAATCTTATCTATCCAGGTGAAAAGTTACGTATACCTTTGTCTATGCTGGAGGAAATGGATAAAGAAGTAGATGAGGAGATGAAGATTGTCCTAGACAAACTTAATGCCGCAAACGCTGAAAGTGACGCACTTCAAAAGAATCTTGATGAAGCGGAAGAACAGGTTAAGAAGTTAAAAGATGAATTGGAAAATGCTTCCGAGCAAATTGACACGCTTGAAAAAGAGATGAAGGCACAAGACAAGTTGATCAAAGATGCAGTCAATAAATCTGCAGATAGTGTGACTTCTGTTGTGAAACAAGAATTGGCAGCCGCAAAAGAAGCAATCCAGAAGAAAATTACGCAGAATAACCAACGTATCAATGCTTTAGAAAAGATGATTTCAGAGCAGAATACTGCAATGGAAGCAACTGGAAAACAATTGATGACAGTTAATCAAAACATTGAGTCACTGTTGAAAAAGGTTGAGATGAATCAACAAACTCTACAAGAAATAAAAAAAGTCATCAATGATGCGAAAGGTTTGCATGAAAACCCCTCTGTATCCAAACGCGCACTTGTGTTTATCACTACAGTTGCTGCAGGAATAGGGTGGTTTGCCATCAATGCTATTGGTGGAAGAAGTAGTGAGTAGAAACACCACTTTTCATAACTGATATACTTTACACTACAAAAAAGGCACGGATATATACTAATATGTCCGTGCTTTTTGCTTTTGTTTTGTAGCATACCCTTTCCAGGTTGTGCCGTTATGCCTCTTTGTAGCATACCCTTTCCAGGTTGTGCAGAAACAAAAAACCAGCCAACCTTATCCTACGAAAAAACACCTCAAAACACACAAACTCTTAAAATCCGCGTCAATCCGTGTAATCTGCGTAATCCGCGATTCAGACAAACAAAATCCGCGATTCAGACGAGTTCTTTGTAGCATAACCTTTCCAGGTTGTGCCGTTATCCCTCTTCGTAGCATAAACTGTTAGTTTGTGCCTCGCAGGCAATCCTGACAAAAAAAATTTGACTTTCATTTAGAGATGCAGTATAATTAAATAAAAATAGAAAATTATACTTTTATTTAGAAGTATATTATAATACAATATACAGGTAATGCCCTGTAGTATAAACTTTAAATTTGACATATTTTGTAGAAATCGTTAAATTGTATACAAACAAAAAATGAAAATTTGACTTTTTATTTAGAATTATGCTATAATATCAACATGAGATAGATGTCCCATTTAACCATCTGTTAGGTTGAGCATCCGTAGACCACAAACTGCTCCACAAAGATTGTTTATACCGAGCTCACGTTTTACAAGGACTTATGCAAATGAAAAAAACATACTTCGTAGCCGTCGCCCGGGATGGCAGTGTAACCGCAAAGGGATATTTCTCCGACGAAGGCACCTTTCTAAAATATGATCTTGAAAACCCAGACCAAACCGAAGAAATTCAAGACGCAGAAAATCAAAACGAAGAATACAAACCCGAATCCATAAACGAAATGATCCAACGCGAAAACGTCGTCGTTATTCACATACTCGACTCCTCAGACGCAGGCGGCACCCAGCATCTCTATGTACCACCACAACCCAAATGGGTTACCACCGTCGGATGGAAGGGACTTACAAGAACTGAAGCAATCGTATGGACATGCCTGATGATCAGCTATCAAGAGAATAAGTCCGAATGGGTGCTACACAAAGACCTTGAGAACATGCTAAGATTCTATCGCCGTTCCCCCGACAGTCTCATAAAGATGATCCGAAGCATCCGAAGTAAAATCGCAGATACCAAATGGCATATACAGAACTATCGCGGAACAGGATACCGGCTCACACAAATAGACATAAAAATAGTTGCCAAAAATACATACTGCAACGCACACGCTGCCGGCGAACCAAAACACAAACTCGCAACCATCACCGCAGAAGCGACCGGCCTCCCAGCACACCGAATCCGACGATGGGCGACAAAATATCAATGGATCAATAAAAATGAAAAAACTTGATAAACTTCCAAGATCACACAAGCGGACAGTCCGTAGGTCGGGTAGAGCTTGCGAAACCCGACAATATCAACTATGGTCCCAAAATTAATATAACAATAGAGGAACCGAATGTGACAGAACAAAAGAAATCGCTCAGACCTACAAAAAAAGATTTGGACACAGCCGCTGAACGCGCAGGAGAATTGTGCACCCGAGAGATGGAGAAAAACCACAAGGTATGGATGGCTGAACTTCAAGAAAAACATCCCGGTTATACTTATGATGAAGTTTATATGGCATATAGAGGAGCAAATCCACGCTGTGCAAGATTTTCAAAATCACGAGAACCTCTCTACGAACGCGGACAGGCGAAAAACACTGCCAATTTTTGCCAGGTAATCGGACGACTCGCAATTGAACGTGAGAACGCAGTAGGAGCGGTTCGAGACAAGGTAACACAATCTATTTTTAGGGTTATTTAGTTTTATGTATTTTAGTTGTTTTTTATCACAATCGTTAATATTTTAGGATGTGCAGATATACCGTGATTTTTCATGGTATATCTGCTATACTTCACCTTAAAAACTTACGATCTTTTGAGGTGAAGAATGACAAGAAAAAAGTCCTGCCACTTAATGGATATGTTAGCAGAACTTACAGACCCACGCAAGGAAAAAGGGAAACGACACCCGTTGAAAGCAATCCTCGCACTTTTAGTCGTTGGATTGATGTGCGGGCATAAAGGGTATACATCCATCGCTACCTGGGCACGCTCACAGCCCGCACTCACAAAAGCACTCGGGTTCACACATCACAAAACGCCTTGTGCCGCAACTATCCATAATCTGTTGAAAAAGTTGGACGTTGAAGCATTAGAAAACATCCTGTCAAAATGGGTAAACGCCGCATTAGCAGAGTGCCCTGATTTGCGGGGGTGTTCCGACGCAGTCGCTATAGATGGCAAAACCCTGCGTGCGTCTAAAAAAAGTGGTGCGATGATCAGCCATTTACTCTCCGTCGTCTCTCATGAGTTAGGGATCACCCTC
The DNA here is from genome assembly GCA_965200395.1 of Candidatus Poribacteria bacterium. Taxonomy (GTDB): domain Bacteria; phylum Poribacteria; class WGA-4E; order WGA-4E; family WGA-3G; genus MSPOR6. The sequence goes on from CBDAUH010000002.1 coordinate 690,293, forward strand.
ACGCAGCGAGGTGTCAGCGACAAAACCAATGAAATACCGGTATCAACGGAAATCCTCAAAGCGTTTGATGTAGCAGGCAAAGTTATCACAACGGATGCCCTTTTGACACAACGCTCTTTCTGCCACGGAATCATAAACAGCGGGGGCGACTATATGCTGCCTGTTAAAGGCAATCAACCGGACCTGTTAGAAGCGATTGAAAAACTTTTTCAAGGCGTGCCTGACGCGGTTTCTGAAGACACAACACACCCTACTTTAGGGAAACCGATATACATGCATGAGACGATTGAAAAGTCGCATGGCAGACTTGAGACGCGATGTATCAAGGCAAGCACAAGTCTCAACGCATATCTGGATTGGCCGGGCGTAGCACAAGTGATCCAATATTGCTATACTTCCAAAAATATGAAGACAGGAGAAGAGACAACCCGCACTACCTATGGGATTACGAGCCTGAAACCGAGTGAGGCATCCGCAGAACGCTTACTTGCTTTACGGAGAGGCCATTGGGCAATAGAGAACAAGTCGCATTGGATGCGCGATGTGCTACTCGGCGAGGACGCATCACCTGTCAGATGCGGGGCTATTCCACAAGTCATGGCCGCTTTACGAAATACCGCATTATCCGTATTCCGTTTTCAAGGCATAACACGGATCGCTGATAAAATAAAGGAATATGCATCAAAACCTTTACTCACAGTTAACTTGATAAAATGAATATCTATAAAACTAAATAACCCTACCATTCGAATGGGTTCTTTTGTATCTGGGTAATCTAACATCTGCCATGGAATAGCCATTTCCACAATCCATCCATCTTCTACGATCTGTGCTGCAGCTTTCCATAGACCGATCCATTCGCTTTTTTCGGCACGCCCAGTGGCAAGATGTGCGTATTTTGTACCGAGTGGATTTGACATAAAGAAATTCCTGTCAGAAAACTGGTGTGTGTGGAACGGGTCAAGGCTGAAAGATACCCAATCCTCTCCACTGAATCGGACTTGGTCTTTTTCTTGGCGTGCTACAATTGTATCAGGTTTATCGTCGTAAAGGTAAATTGCGACGTAGATAGCTTCGTCATTATAAGCAATGCGGCCGATAGTAGGATTTATTGCGGGTTTTTCTGTGCGTTGGTCGGTGAATCCTTCAGCTTTTGGTGCGGTTTGCCAGCATACATCGTTGAGTACTCCATCGATGGTGGGTGGTTGTTCAGTTTTGACTGCGGGGAGTTCTTTTTGCACAGTCCGTGTGTCTTGTGCTGCAGTTAGCAAGTTCATGTGCAATATTAGCAATAGCGTGATGAGTAATATATGAATGTGTGTTTTTTGTAATTTTATCAATTGTGTTCTCCATGATGCGTTTTTAAAAAATGCCGAATGCACATTTCAGCATTCGGCATTGTAACTAAGTGTTTTTCTACTTCTGTCCCAAAACTTTCAGAAATTCTGGATCATCCTTAACATCAGCAAATTCTGGTGTCTCAATGAAGGCAGGATAGTATCTATTTTCATTCCAATAATTTAGGATATAATCTGACGCGAGTTTCAGATTATGTAGTGTTTTCTCGCGATCCTTCTCAGTCACCCAGATTGCCACGGCAAGCATGAAGTATGCCCAATCATTTTTATTCTGTAAGTCAAGAGAGATTTGTAGCATACGTTTTGCTTCTTCATACTTTTTTGTCCAGACTAAACAACAACCTGTATCGTGAGCGGCCCATATAAGATCCTGAATATTTACCGGATAACCTGCCTGCTGCTTTTCTAGTTCAAGTTCAATGAACCTTTGGAGGTCTGCATACACTTGATCGAAACGATCTGAGTCTTCCTGTTTACCGTATATGCAAAGTCTATTAGTTCTTACGGCTAACCAGAATCTAAAGTAATGTTCCCAATCCTGATTTTTGTTAGCACGTTCCAACTTTTCAATTTCGAGGAGTGCTTCATCAAATCGGTCATTGTGCCGTAGTACTTCTGCGCCTACTTGAAGGAGATCGCAACGTGAGTAGTCACTTACTTCAGATTTATCAAGCCGTTCAGATGCTTCTTCATACATTTGCATCCATTCATCAAGGCGTCCCTCATCTTTCCAACATCCTGCGCTGCTCAGATTAGAGGGAACTTGCAAGACATGTTTATCTGACAAGTGTTTACATGCCCATCGGTATAGTTTTTTCTGTTCATCAATAGCTTCCGCGTTTCTCTCTAGCGAGGTTAGGCTATATACCACGTTCTCATGTGCCCAGAAACGTTCTTCATCACTTGGTGCTATGTTTTGGTACTTTCGCAGTAAAGCAATTCGTTTTTCCATCCCGATTTTGCCATAATGTGCATATACATTATCTACAGCGAAATGTACCAACTCCGATGTGATTTCACCGTCGAGTGCTTCCTCTAGTTCGTCGTAGGCTTCTTTGAGGTGTTCCTCTCCAGCAAGAATATCCTCTTCGACGAGTGGAAAAGATTCTACTTTTTCCATGAATGCATTAAACTTCTCTCGAATTCCTTCTATTTTAGTAGACATTTTATCTCCTTTATGACCACTCCATATTTCGCAAATCGTGTGTTTCTCCTTCTGGAGGCGTTTACGTGCACGGTGGAGCCGGCTCTTGACCGTGTTAGCTGAAACGCCTAAGTATTCTCCAATGTCTTCACATGACTTGTTATCAAAATAGTAAAGCGTAACGGTAGTACGTTCGCTCACTGGCAATTTTTGAAGGAGGTTATCAACAACTTCGCGTTGTCGTTCACTTACTGACTTTTCGCGTTGATGGGTGTGATATTCTGTATAAGCCAGGTCTTCCAATTCTTCTGTTGGCATCGCATCTAATGATTTCATGGGAGTACGCTTTTTTTTGAACCAAGCGTAACAGTGGCGTGCTGCAATCACATAAAGCCATCCGGCAAAGCTATCCTGACTTTTCAAGGTGTTGAGTTTCTGATAAGCTCTGAGGAATATATCTTGCGTGATCTCTTCAGCGATGTGGTAGTCACCGATTTTCCGCCATACGAAGGCGTGGACTGGCTTTTGATACTTCTGCACAAGTGCGTTGAAAGCGGATTGGTCACCTGCTAACGTGCGTTGAATCAATTGTGCGTCATCGTTTTTCATGCTTCAGCTCCAAAAACATTTGTCTTTCATAATGTTAAGACAGGTAATAGGAGCGGTAGGGTTGCATAAAATGGAAGAATAATATCTCACTGTTCTGATGATGTTTTAGGAGACGTGGGGCGTGTCGGTTTCGAGGGTATTTTCTTCTCGCCTTCTCTTGGGATCGCTTTTAGTTCTTGGGTTATTTTTTGCAATGCCTTGAGGTCTTTTGGTAAGTCGCCGCCGTGTAAAAGGATAAGTTTTTCTCTATAGAGGTTGTGTCCGCACGGTACTGTACCGCGCGGACTGCATGTAAGAGTTACTGTAAGTATAGAATGCTTATCCGAGGGATATCCAAAATATGCCTATCTCCCTTGTATGGTGGAAGATTCTCGTGGTGGTAAAACTTGCATCCAATTGCCATCGTTTTTATAATGTTTCTCAACACCTATATTTGACCACCAGGAACGTTCACCTGTGGGGTGTTGTCTACTGAAGTTGATTCCCATCTGAATTGGTTTAGTAGTTTCTGGGTAATCCAGAGATTGCCAAGGGATTTCCATCTCTGCGATCCATCCATCATCGACGTTTTTCACTACAGCTTTCCATTGGTCAGTTACTTCAGGTTTCTTTGTATTCTCTGATGAAATATATTTACGGACAGATTTTTGTTGCCCGAATGGGTTTGCCATAAACAGTATGCGATGTATAGGTTGATGTGTATGAGATGGGTCTATACTAAAGCAGATTGAATCTGCATCAAAGAACTGGGGATGGTCCGGTTTTTTAGTCGTTGCGATTGTTTTCGTATCGGCATCGTAGACGTGCCATGCGACATAAATGGCTTTGTCGGTGTAGACGATTTTAACGGTCGTTTGGTCTTTGACCGGTTTCTCAGTACTTTCGTGCGTGAATCCATCAGCCTGTGGTGTAATTTTCCAGCATGTATCGTTAAGTTCTCCATCAAGAGTCGGTGGTTTTTCGGCTTTGACGGCGAGAATTTCTTTTTGAAAGGTATCTTTGTTAGCATTAGGTTTAGCATCTGTTTTCAGCGTCCCTTCAAGATCGATATCTGTCATCCCGAAATTGCTTAGGTTTTTGAGCAATTCTGTAATTCTATCTGGTGCAATTTCACCGACAACGTTCATAAGTGTGACTTCATCAGGATCATGAGATGCAAAGATTACAAAGACTCCGTAAGCCACATCTTCATCGAACAGCAAGTTGATTTCAACTATTTCATTTTTTTCCTTGACTTTGACAAGGACTTCCCAGTTATTTTCTTTTAGTATGTTCTGGTAATACTTTATCATTCCGGATTCAGCTTCACCATATTCATTGTAGGTGCGGAGATAGATGCCATCAATCATCTGAATTAGTTCTGCGACCTTTGGTTCTGAACTGACAGATTTAGCCACCAAATTAATGAGTTTGTCTGTTAGATTAACTTCAATTTGTGCTTCCATTTCATCCATATAGTCAAACGGGATGAGTCCTTTTTTTGTCTGTTGTTTTTCTTGTGCGAATGTCTGATGGATTGGCACAATCCATATTGCTAAACAGAACACCGTAAACGAGAGTGATAGTGTTTTTTGCAGTTTCATGGTGTTATTCTCCTTTCTATATTACCTCATTTGACAAAGACTATTAATGTGTGCGGGATGCATTTTAACGTGAGTTCGGTGTCCTTGATATGCAGGATATTTTATAGCATAAAAAATGTCTTATTCCGAACTCACGTGATCTATAGCATCCATTAAACAGTGCTTGTGTCAGCGGTTCACACGTTGAGAGGTTACCTCATTGGTTACATCTAACGCAATACCTACTGGACCATTCAACTCTGGAACGAGGGTTTTGACGTTTGTGCCATCAAGGTTTGCGGATTGGATTCTGCGTCTTTGGTAGTCAGTCCAATACATCTTGCCACCGGAAACATCCAACGCAATGCCACGTGGATCGAATGACTTGTCGTTGATGAGGGTTTTGACGTTTGTTCCGTCGAGGTTTGCGGATTGGATTCTGTGTTTCTGGTAGTCTGTCCAATATATCTTACCACCGGAAACATCCAACGCGATATCGAATAGTGTATTCTTACCGTTCTCACTGTTAGACATAATGTTTTGGACATTAGATCCGTCAAGGTTTGCAGAACGGATGCTCGCTGAGCTTTGTTCTATCCAGTAGATTTTGTTTTGTGTTGTCTCTGGAGTCACTGGTAAAACGGATTTATTTTTACTTCCAAACTTTCCATCAAATTTAAGATCTTTCATGATTTCTGGTGCTGATTCCAAAATTTTTCCGAATAGGATTCCAAGTTTTTGAAAATCAATCTTACCATAAATATTGACGAAAGTAGTGTTATGTTCGTCAGTGAAAGATATGAAAATGCCGTTGACAACACCTGGTGTCTTAGAAAAGAGTAGGCTGACACGGAGTTTCTTCTTAACTTTAACAATGTGCTCCCAATTCTCCGTTTTGAGAGTTTCATAGTAATGATTTTTCATTCTGGTTATGTCTCCGGCCTCTTTATCATAACTGCGAATGAAAACACCTTTTACCATCTCTGCATACTCCGCATATTCTGGTAGGTCTACCGTGAATTTGATGAAGAGATTGAAAAAGGATTGGTCTAAGTTAACCTCGACTGTAGGGGTTGGTGCATCGCACTTACCCCCATTTTTTTTTGAATGCGTGTGTAGTTGTGTTCATAGGTCTCCAATGTTGTCATGTCAGTTCTTCTGCGGTGAGAAAGTTTATATCTCTCAAACAAGTCCTCTCGGTGAACAAGAGCAACGCCTCCTGCGTCCACACCTCGCGGATCATACGGTTGATGACACTGATCACGGAGTAAACTTTCCGCGTAGGGTGTAAAGTTTTTGCCCATCTGTCCGCAGCTTTTTCATAACACAGGAACGCCAAACCATAAGCCACGACTGCCAACAAAAACAGAACTTCCATCCGGGGCTGTTCGTTCTTTCTCAAAACGAGTGCTTTGAAACCGAAGTTCGTTTTCAAGTCTCTGAACCCGTGTTCAATCTGTGTCCGCCGCTTGTAGCAAGTTCGCAGGGGGTTCCCCTGAAGCCGATTGGAGATAAGATATAACGGGTCTTTCTTGGTGTGCTGTCCCCCAACATAGAGTGCCACAGGCACCTGCTCCGTGTAGTGATAAAGCACTTGTGGGTAAAAACCATTTGCCACTTCTTCAAGGCACTGCTTGTTGCCTGCTATACGCACACCAACATTGCGTGGCACACGCATCAAGTAGCAGATGCCTTGCCCCTCAAAAAACTTGAGGATCGCTCTCGCTCGGGCGAACCCTCTGTCAAAAACCAACACAGGCTCCCGACTATCCCCTAACACTTTAACAACGCGACTATGGACATCACAACAGAACTGCTGAACTAAATCGTTATGTCCTTGATAGGTGCCATCTTTGAGCATCTCATTTTTATACAGAACCCAATAGAGCGGGATCGCACGATTGCGAAACGGAAGGGCTGCAACAATCGCCTTCCATCCGCCCGGTAAATCTGTCTCGTCTATCAGCACAAGCAGATGCTGCATCCCCACAGAACGACACACACTGACAACTATATGTGACAACCAAGCACCCTTCACCGCTGCAACCGGAAAATAGGTGTCAATAAACCGCAACACACGCTTTTGCTTAGACTTGTCGTGTTTCACACGGATAGGTAGATGTGAGGCAATCGATTGAATACGAAAACTTGGGGCTACACACACAGCCTGTAGCATCAAATAAAAGTTGCGGAGCGTCGGTTTTTTGATACAAACCCCGTTGAAAACTTTACGAAAACCTGTTATAATCTTTCTGGGATGTACCCAGCTAAGGGTATATTTCATAAGAATACCTCCCTGCCGGTTTTTCACCGACATTATTTTATATGGAGGTATTCTACCATAACCCATCAGACTTTCCAACTTATTTCTATACACACACACGCCTACACATACCGCATACAAAAATGGGGGTAAGTGAGGATAAATGGACCTGAAACTTTCTGCGTTTGAGTTGGTTAAAACAGAGATTCTGTGCACATTTCAGCAACCATGAGTGGGCAGTTTTCTTTCTTAATTTTTTCCGATGTTGCCATGCTTTGATAAAGGTTTCTTGTGTCATGTCTTTTGCGTCTTCACTGTTTTTAAGTAAATATAGTGCATGTCGATAGATTCTATCTTGATGCTTGCGGACTAGTTCAAGGAATTCGTCTTCAGTCATATTACAACTCCGCTCGCTCAGGTTACTGCTACTACAAACGAGTTGCAAATTAGTTGCATCTTTTTTGTTTTTTTTTAGAATAGGACAAAAAAGAAATACCTCAATTTCGATTAAAGGGAATATATCCCATACAATCTGGCATTGAGGTAATTGTACAGTGTTATTACGGTTTACCCGGGAGTGGGCAGGAGTGACGGCAGAATACCGATGAGAATAATACCTACTGTCGCGATTGTTAATCCTATGATTAAGGTTGATGGGTATGGCGTGAATTCTAATTCTTCTTCTGGTTCGCGCATATACATGGTTACGACAACGCGTAGGTAGTAGAATGCGGAAATTGCTGTGTTGAGAGCCCCGACAATGACAAGTAGATATAGTTCTGCACTGATAGCAGATTTGAAGAGGTATAATTTTCCGACAAATCCTGCAGTGGGTGGGAAACCTGCAAGTGACACGAGCATTGTGGTCATGAATATAGCGAGGAGTGGTTTTCGGAATCCGAGTCCTGCGTAGTCGGAGATCATTATGTTTTCTCCATCAGCAGTTTTTGCTAAGATGACTGCGCCGAATGCCCCGATATTCATAAGACAGTAAATAAAGAGGTAGAGCATTGCGCTTGATTTACCGGCTGTGTTTGCTGCTGCCAAACCGATCATCACGTACCCTGCATGGGCAATACTTGAATAGGCAAGCATGCGTTTTATGTTTGTTTGTGCAATAGCGATGACATTACCGACCGTCATTGTCAGCATTGCTAATAGTGTAACGATACCGATCCATTGAGATTGCAATGTTGGCAATGCGTCAATAAATATACTTAGGAATGCAGCAAATCCTGCAGCTTTTGGACCGGCTGATATGAAGGCGGCGATGGTAGTTGGAGCTCCTTCATAAACATCAGGTGCCCATTGATGGAAGGGGACGATGGCTACTTTGAATCCGAATCCGACGATGAGTAAGAATGTGCCTGCCAAGAGTAAGGGAGATAGACTGTCGGTAGTGAGTTCTGCTGCAATTATTGGAATACTTGTTGTTCCAGTAGCACCGTATATTAATGCGATTCCGTATAGGAAAAAAGCACTTGCGAATGCGCTGAGCAATAGATATTTCATGCCTGCTTCGCTTGATGCGGGACTTTCTCGGAAATACCCTGCTAACACATATAATGATAGCGACATCAGTTCTAAGCCGAGGAAAACGATAATCAGTTCATTCCCTGCAGCCATTAACATCATGCCGAGTGTTGCAAGTAAGATGAGCAGGTAGTATGGTCCCTGTTTTTTGTCATCTTTTCCTAAATAACTAATTGAGATCAATGCTACTAGAATCGTTGAAACGAGGAATATGATATTGAAAAAGAGAGAATAATTATCTATTCTAAACATGTCGTCGAATTGCGTTTTATCTGTTCCTGCTTGCAGCAAATTAATAGATGACCACAAGGCGATTCCTGTTCCTACGATTGTCATCCATCCCAGAGTCTTTTTTGAGATTGCATCAATCATATCAAAGACGAGGACGATTAACAACGTTGCAAGGATAACAAGTTGTGGCATTAACACTAACCAATCAATATTAGGTATCTGAATCTCAGATGGCATTCAAACCTCCGTTATAATAGCTTTGAAGTCTCAATATATTTAAATGTAGATTATATCCCTTATCGTAAGAACACGAATGTAACGACTACGAAGAGGGGGAATAAAATTGCGACGGACCATATCATGTATCCGAAGAAACTCGGCATACGGATACCGCTCTGTTCAGCGATAGATTTTACCATGAAATTTGGTGCATTGCCGATATAGGTATTTGCCCCCATGAAAACCGCTCCAACGGAGATACCGGTTAGCAATCGGATAAACTCCAGGTGTTGCGGCTCAGTCAATTGACCGGACAAGATTTGTGGGACAACTGCCTCAGTAAGGTGTAATTTTCCAAGTGCGGTATTGAAGAACGTCAAATAAGTTGGGGCATTGTCTAAGAAGCTGGACAAGATACCGGTAATCCAGAAGTAATGTGATGGTTCTTGTATAGCAGCGATCAGACCTTTTAGTGCTCCCTCTTCTCCTGCTTTTAGTATAGCAAGTGCGGGGATAATTGTCATAAAGATTCCAGCGAAAACTTTAGCGACTTCTTCAATTGGTTCCCATGAAAATTCGTTAGTTTTGCGTAATGTCCCACTAAAAGGTGTAAATAAGAGTGACAACACACCCATAGCAACGATTAATAGTTCACGGGTGATATTTTGCCATTTCACATGGACACCTAGGATGCTGACTTCTCCCCATTTATAAGTACCGCTCATGAGAACAGCACCGACGATTCCGAGTAGGAAAACGAGGTTGAAAAGTCCATCTATGCGAATGGGTTCGTTGGTTCCATCGTCTGGAACAACGCCGCCTTCCCGTTTAAACATGAAGGTGTCAAATATAAAGAATAGGATTATCAATATGACGCTAATGAATATCATGTGCGGTAATAGTGCTGTTGTTGTCCAGAAGAATGGTACGCCGCGTAGAAATCCGAGGAATAACGGTGGGTCTCCCAATGGTGTTAGCGAACCGCCTATGTTACTGACAAGAAAGATGAAAAAGACGATGAGATGTACTTTATTTTTTCGGTATGCGTTTGCTCTGATTAAGGGGCGGATAAGTAGCATGGATGCGCCCGTTGTTCCGACCCAGGATGCGATGACGGTACCGATGAGCAATAAGACAGTATTGACCATCGGCGTGCCGCGTAGCGTTCCACGTACAAGGATGCCGCCTGCAACTGTGAACAATCCCCACAATAGAATGATGAAGGGGATATAGTCTGCCAGGTAAATGTGAAGGATATCATAGAAAGCCTTTCCTTTGAAGGCGATGAGATATGGCACTGCGAAGATTAGTGCCCATGCTAACGACATTTTCCCGCCGTGGTGGACAAGAAAATGGGAATCGAAAACAAGTGGAAAGATTGCGATTGATAGCAGAATACCGACGAATGGAATAATGCTCCAGAGCGGCAGATCTTTTCCATCTACGCCATGTCCGTGATGTGCAGCTTCACCGTTGCTTGTCTCATCAGCACCGAAGGTATCCATTGAAACGGATAACGTAAGTGTTAGAATGAGAGAAAGAATTATAGTAAACGCGATTTTTGATTTCACTACTTTGCCAGTGCCTCCTCGTCAATTATCTCTATCTTTGCAGTTTCTATCTGCAGGACAACAGTGTCTTGGGGATCTTTGTGGTTTATTAATTGTCCTATATTTGCTGGTGTATTATCTTCTGCTTTAACTTCTGCGGCGACCGCGTTCACAGCGGGTTCCATTGGTTTGAGGAATGTATTTGGATATACGCCGATCCATACAATAAACAGCAGTATGGGTAGGAGTACGGCGAGTTCGCGCGGATTTAGGTCGGGCAAAGATTCGTTTGTACTGTTTGGTGTGCCGAACATAACGCGTTGATACATCCACAGCATATAAACCGCTGCCAAAATTACTCCTGATGTTGCGAAGACTACATACCATTTTGAAAATGCGTTTGCAACAAAACTACCGAGGAGGATTTTGAATTCTCCGACAAATCCGTTGAGTCCGGGCAAGCCAATAGAGGACAGCGTTACAATGAGAAATATAGTGGCGAAGATAGGCATTTTTTTTGCGAGTCCTCCGAAGTCAACGATCATACGGCTATGTCTGCGTTCATAGATCATACCGACTAAGAGGAACAGTGCGCCTGTGCTTAGTCCGTGGTTAATCATTTGTAAAACACTGCCTTGTATACCGATTTCGCTTTTTGAAAAGAGGCCGAGGACAACAAAGCCGAGGTGGCTCACACTGGAATATGCGACTAGTTTTTTCAGGTCTGGTTGCACCATTGCTACCAATGCCCCGTAGATTATTCCGATGACAGCGAGCGGTACTACCCATGTTGTAGCTTCTGCTGCTGCTTGTGGGAAGAGGGGTAGGGAGAATCGGACTATTCCGTATGTTCCCATTTTGAGCAGGACACCTGCCAGGATGACGCTTCCTACCGTGGGGGCTTCGACGTGTGCGTCTGGTAGCCATGTGTGGAACGGGAAGAGTGGTACTTTAATTGCGAATGCGATGAAAAATGCAAGGAACAACAGCTTAGCGTGATCAAATTGTCCTTCTGCTGCTAGGAGTTGGACTAGATTGAAACTATCGCCGTTTTGGACGTATAGTGCCAGAATGCCGACTAGCATGAGTGCACTGCCAGCCATAGTATATAGGACAAATTTTATGGTAGCATAAATTCTGCGTTCACCGCCCCATATTCCGATGAGGAAGTACATTGGGATTAGCATTGCCTCCCAAAATACGAAGAACAGGAGCAGGTCTAATGCGCAGAATACCCCTAACATACCTGTTTCCAGGGCAAGGAGTGACATCATAAATCCGCCAAGACCTTTTTCTACTGAATTCCATGCGGCGAGGATACAGATGGGCGTGAGGAAAGTGGTAAGTAAGACTAACCACAGGGAAATACCGTCAATGCCAATGTGATAGCTTGCACCGATACTGGATATCCAAGCCTCTTTCTGGAAAAGATTAGAGTCCGTTTGGAATCCACTGATTGTTGTATCAAATTCTGTGTAAAGTCTTATTGAGACAACAAAGGTGAGTAGTGCGATGCCGAACGCGATCCATTTGACAACATTCGCATTCAGTCCTCTGAGCAATGCGATTGCTATGACACCAAGCAGTGGTAAAAAAATAACTATTGAAAGTAGCAAAAAATTCTCCTTCTAATAGAGTAATTTATAGTAAAGCATATAGTTACTTGAACACTTCTGTTTTGGGCACAACCTGGAAAGGTTATGCTACAAAGGGACACAATCTGGAAAGGTTATGCTACAAAGACTGTTGGCCATGAGGGTTCAAGTCATGTAAAATTCACTATGCAATATTTGATTTTAGCTTCATGTGCTGTGTAAGATCAAAGTCGTTTACCTGATAGTATAGGAAATGATTTCGAATTATTAGTAGTCTGTGTTACATATATGATATTTTCCTAATAGTAATCTGAAATACTTATCAAGTTCAGTATCAGTCTGTTCTTTCTCTATTGGATTTATTTCAAAATGCTTTTTTAAATAAGGATGATGTCTAATGGAATCGCTGATGAAACAATGTTTGAACTGCTTGAAGAGTTTATCATCTATAGGAACATCACAGTTTCCGAAATAAAAGGGAAGTCTATGGATGTTTCTTTTAAATACATCTACATAAGCATAATAGTCTAGTTTAGTTTTGTCAAGTACAATTGTGTTCATGCTATGCTTTTGGACAAAAGTGCGATTTCTTTTTAATGCGTTAATATCCCGCATTGTCCAGAAAAACAGCGACTCCTCAGATATCGGTTGATGCTGCTTATTGGGATATTTGTTGATATAACTTGTGATATAATCAAAGTCACTCAGACAGAAATGTTTTTTGTTCGATGTTCTAAATTGGAATGAACGGATATAATTGTAATCCATTCCTGTTGTATCCTGCTGATAAAAGGCGATGATGATTGGAAAAGATGTGTGTTTTGCGGATTCGGGGAATTCGCTGCTACTAATTAGCATGCCGTCTATCAGTTTATAATTTGTGGTGAACTCCTTTAAGTGTCTGAAATTTGCTTGTTTTATTAAGTAGGACAATGGATGCAGCACACAGATAAAATCTGCTTCAAGTTTATTATAGGAGCGGAGAAATGATATTCCTAAATCTCTACTTTTTATATCGTCATCAACCTTAAAATCTACATTCTTAATTTTGTGGCGTATTAGTGAAGTTCTATCGTTATAGGGTGGATTTCCTACGACAATTAATTTTGTGGACTGCTGAGGAATTCCGAATTTTTCCCTTGAAACGTTGTGTAAAGCGTTTGTTCGAAAGAATAGGGCCTTATTTATGTTTTGTGTTGCTATAGCTATTGCATTTTTGTCTATGTCACATCCGATTGTGTGAGACTGCCCATAGTTTTTTAAAAAGTCTCCGTATCCGCAAGCAGTGTCTATTACGGTTGTCTGTGCATCTACATGGTTTTCAATCAATTCCCATGCTAGTTTCACAAATTTAGGTGGTGTATAGTAACTGCCTAAGTTGACTCTGTCTTTATACTTTAGATGTGTTTGACTCATTTTTACTACATACTAAGTGAAAAACAGATAATATGCAAGGAATATCACGATTCCTATAACCATTGACACGATGTATGCTTGTACGATTCCGGTTTGCAGTCGACGTAACATACCTCCGATTACTCGAATGAGTGCGGCGATGCCGTTGACAATTCCATCAATAACCCCGCTGTCAAAAAGTTTCCATAATAGGAAGTGTGATGCGTTTTTGATTGGTTGTACGATGAAAGTGTTGTATACCTCATCTATGTAGAATTTGTTAGCAACTAGTTTCTGTAATGCGTTGGTTGGTTCTGCAGAAGGCACACGATTTTTATAGCGCGTCCATGCAAATGCGATTCCAAGTATACCAACAATTGACGAAATTATCATGAACGGAATCGCACTGCCTAATGCTTCACCGTGTTCAACTTTAAAGCCTGCTACTTTTTCAGTGAAGTGGTGGAACCAACTACTATGTCCACCTATACCTAACAGTAAACCGATAATTGCCGATGGGACTGCAAGAATAGCTAAGGGTACCCACATGACTGCTGGAGATTCATGGAGATGTGATTCAACTTCAGGTTCAATGCGAGATTTTCCATAAAAAGTCACGAAAATCAAGCGGAACATATAAAAGGCTGTTAGGAATGCAGTAGCCAATCCAATGATATAGATTATTTTTGAGCTTCCCCATGCGCTGTGTAAGATTTCGTCTTTACTCCAAAATCCACTTAGGAATGGTGCGCCTGCAATTGCCAATGCGCCGACCAGAAATGTGGCGTGTGTAATGGGCAGTTTCTTTCGTAACCCTCCCATTTTGCGTATGTCTAGTTCGTTTGCCATGGCATGCATTACACTACCGGCCGTGAGGAACATCAGTCCTTTGAAGAAGGCATGCGTTACCAAATGAAAAATACCGGATGCATACGCACCGACGCCGACACCGACGAACATATATCCGAGTTGGCTTACAGTAGAATATGCAAGGATACGTTTGATATCGTTCTGTTTGAGGGCGATAATTGCGGCGAACAAGGCGGTTAATACGCCAATCCATGCGACCACTACTCCTGTATGTGCAAGATTGTATAACACGGCAGATCGCGCGATCATATAGACACCTGCGGTAACCATCGTAGCGGCGTGTATTAGGGCACTGACAGGTGTAGGACCTTCCATAGCGTCTGGTAACCAGACGTAGAGTGGGAGCTGTGCAGATTTTCCAATTGCACCTACGAATAGTAAAAGTGTTGGAATTACAAGCGTGCTTGCACCGAAAATTTGTTTAAAATTATCTGTCTCAACAAATCCCATTCCTTCCGCTGCAGGTTGCAATTCTTTAGCGGTTTCAAAGATGCCACCAAAATCAAGGGTGCCGAATGCTGCGAACAAAGTGAACATGCCTAACAGGAAACCGAAATCGCCGATTCTGTTGACAATAAACGCCTTTTTTCCTGCATCTGTAGCGGATTGTTTCTCGTACCAGAATCCTATTAGTAGATAGGAACAGAGTCCAACGCCTTCCCATCCTACAAACATCATCAGGTAGTTGTTGCCGAGCACGAGGATAAGCATTGCGAAGACGAACAGATTGAGGTATGCAAAGTAGCGGGTATACCCTTCGTCTCCGTGCATGTATCCGATGGAGTATACGTGGATGAGAAATCCGACACCCGTGATAACTAGGAGCATTACGGTTGTCAAAGCGTCAACATGGAAACCGATATTGATATAATCTGAAATCCACTCATACAAGATACCGTCATCACCCTTAAGCGTATTCCCTCCGTTTACTGAGGCGAATGCTACAATGGAACAAATTAGGGAGACAAGTACTGCTAGGGTGCCAATGCCTCCACTCAGTTTTTCGTTACCTTTTAACCATTTGCTAAACAATCCGTTAATTAGAAATCCGACAAGTGGTGAAATTAACAGGACAATAATTAGTTCTTTTGACATGTTCTATCCTTTCAGCGAATGGACTTCGTCCACATTAATTGTTTCGCGATGTTTGAAAACACTGACAATAATTGCTAATCCGATTGCGACTTCTGCTGCGGCGACGGCCATGACGAAGAAGACGAACAATTGCCCTTCTGCAGTTCCGAGGTTCCGGCTAATTGCTACAAAGGCTAGGTTCGCTGCGTTTAGCATTAGTTCAATACACATAAAGATGATAATTGCGTTTCTGCGGATGAGTACGCCGATTACGCCTATTGTAAATAAGAGTGCGCTCAAGATGAGATAATATTCTAATGACATATAAGGTCCTTATTCTAAATATATTTTACGTGCTATATCTACTTCTAGTTTTCAGTTTGATTCTCCCGTTTTACCAAGACAATGACACCGATCAATGCTGCCAACAAAATAAGTGAAGTGACTTCAAAGGGTAACAGATATTTGCTGAATAAAAGTTCGCCAATATAAGTGGTAGTAATTGGGTTATCCGCGAGTCCAGTTGCCTTTTCGATTGCTTCTGCAGATCCGACTTCAGTGTTATTCAGTGCATTAATGGCAATATAAATGCCTTGGGCAGCCAAGAGGATGCCTAAAATTATTGCGACACCTTTGAGTTTTCCTGTGAAAGCACCTTTTACGGAGTCTGTGCCGAGGTTGAGTAGCATAATCACAAAGAGGAACAGTACCATGATTGCTCCGGCGTAGACTATTACCTGAACAGCAGCGACGAAGTGCGCTCCTAAAAGTACAAACAATCCAGCTTGTGCGAAAAATGTTACGATAAGGGAAAGTGCGCTATAGATTGGGTGTCGAAACGAGATAACAGCGATTGCGCCGATTAATGAAATTGCTCCGAACATAAAAAATAGAATCATTTCTGCGGTCATGCGTATACCTCCTATTCTACTGCGTCCAAGCCGCGCAGTGGTGCTGCGGCAGGGGTGGTTTGTGCTGCGGATTTGCTGTTATTGTCCATAGCAAGTATTCCTGCTACGATTGCTACGACAATAAATGCTGCAACTACGTTGCCAATACCTATCCAAAGAGGATTACCGTTGGTTGTTATGTACAGCGTGGCGGTAACGACAATAGATGTTAGTGCGACGGGTAACAGGAATTTCCATCCGAAATTCATCAGTTGGTCATATCGGAATCGTGGGAGTGTCCATCGAACCCATATAAACACGAACAGGAAGATACCTGTTTTGATGAAGAAGATGGCGAAAGAGATAAGTCCTGCAAGTATGGATCCTTCTCCGCCGATGTTTTCGAGTCCGAAAAAGTGCCATCCGCCTAGGAACAGTGTTACGACGACAGCAGAGCCGACGATCATGTTCATGTATTCCGCCATGAAGAATATGGCGAATTTCATGCTGCTGTATTCTGTGTGGTATCCGGCGACGAGTTCTTGTTCTGCTTCGGCGAGGTCAAACGGCAATCGGTTTGTTTCCGCGAACATTGCTGTTGTGAATGCAAGGAATGCGGGGAAGTGTATGAGAAAGTTCCATTTCCATGGATACGATCCCTGTTCTATTGCAATTGTCCGCAGACTAAGGGACGAGGAAAGCATCAGTACGCCGATAATTGCCAATCCGAGTGTCAATTCGTAGCTTATCATCTGTGCGGATGAACGTAAACCGCCTAGGAGTGAGTATTTATTATTTGATGCCCATGCCCCGATAACAACGCCGTAGACACCGAGGGAGGTTATTGCTAAGATATACAGAATACCGATGTTGATATCAGCAATCTGAAGAGGAATTGGTTCATCAATTCCTGCTATCGTGATAGAGCTTCCGAATGGTACAACCGCGATGGCAATCATTGCAGGTATCAAGAGCATTGCAGGGGCAAGTACGTAAAGCGGTTTATCTACGTGATTTGGGATGAGGTCTTCTTTGAAGAGGAACTTGATCCCATCTGCGATAGGTTGCAGTAGTCCTTGTGGCCCGACGCGGTTCGGTCCGAGGCGATCTTGTATCCATCCACTTACGCGGCGTTCTGACCAAATCATTGCCATGACACCGATGATAAGCAGATGTGCAATGAAAAGAATTTTTATGATTGGAATAATAATATCTGGTAGTAACTCCATAGTTTCTCCGTATAACTCAATTTTGGATAGTATAACGTGAGTTCGATATAAGCGATTTTTTGTAAGATACACATCCTGGAAAGTTTTTAAATGGTTGCAGAGTGTCCCCACAAGCACGTTATGTTTGCTACAATATCGCTGATGCACAACCTATAAAGGTTATTCTACGAAATAGCCTTTATATTTCGACACCGAACTCACGGATAATTTTCAGAATGACTGGAACATTGTTGAATAGTTTCTTACCTCTCCTGTCCCTTGTCAAAGGGATTTGGTATCAGTTCTAATGCCTTGTTCTTTGAGGATTGTGATAAATTCCTCTTGTGAGCGTGTGCTTTTTGTTGAGTTGCATGCGTTACAAAGCAGTTGTATATTGTTTTTATGGTCAGTGCCGCCTTTTGATTTTGGTATGATATGGTCGATTGTCAGATTACGGAACGGTAAGAAGTAGTGGCATCCTGCGCATTTGCCTTCTTGTTGTCCGTAAAGTTCGTGTTTGTAGGCGTGTGCTTTTGGCAGTTGCATCTGTGTAGTTGTATCGGTTTTATCCGTACGTACTGGCGGTTCGGTAAGCACACTTACAGCGGTTATTGGCAGTGGGCTTAGTAGTTTACCTTGTTGGCTTGCTTCGTCGAGGCGTATTTTTGTGATGACTTCTGCTGATGGCGATATGTCTATGCCGATCCATTGGCGTTGGAGTTGTTCTGCGGCGACGCATGCTGTTGCGCATCCGCAGAATGGGTCTAACACCATATCGCCTTCATTAGATGATGCTTTGATGATGCGTTCTAACAAAGCGAGCGGTTTTTGGGTCGGCCAGCCGGTGCGTTCTTTAGCTTGACTAATTAAAGCCTTCGTTTCAGGGTCGTCATCCCAAACATCACGCACATACACATCTGCGTAGTGTTGACCTTTTTCATTTATTTTCGTATGACGAAATGGTTTCGCATAGATAATCCTCTGCATTTGCGGGTGAAATGTTGGTTTGTGTCCACCACCATAATGCAGAAGCGTGTCATGCTTTTTCGGCCAACTCGATTTACTAACTCCTTGCGTTCTATACCCCCAAATGACTTCGCTTTGAAAGTTGTTCTTATCGAATAAACTATCCATCACCATTTTCAAGTAATGACTTGCGGTCGAATCGCAGTGTAGATAGATGCTGCCTGTCGGTTTGAGGATGCGTTTCATTTCGAAGAGGCGGACTGCCATTGCCATCAAGTAGATTTTCATAGATTTATCATAGACTGCTTCGGCGGCTTGGATAATTTGGTAAAGTTGTTCGTGTTGTTCTGCGATTTGTCCGTGCCACTCGTTTTTGATGTCTTCATCTGTCCAGATGTCTTTGAATTCGGCTCCTTCTGCGGGCGAGCCGATGGGTGCTTTGTATTGTTTTTTAGAGTTGAACGGTGGATCCAGATAAATGAGGTCGATGCATTCGGAATCCATGCCGCGCAGAATATCGAGGTTATCTGCGATGAAGAGCGTTCGGTTTTTGACGTTTATGTGTTTCTCCTCACTCACTAGGACTTACGTAAGTTTGGGTGTTCCTGTTTAGGATTTACCGCTCTTTATCCCCAGCAGGCGGGGAGAAACCCCTCTTTATCCCTTGCAGGCGGGGAAAGCGTAAGTCATGTTCACGTTAATAAAATCAATAATCTGTCTTCTGCTGTTTGACAATATTGGGGTGATATTTCGATGCCTCATAGGTGTCAACTTAGGGATTTTCAGCCTTTTTCAGTTGCCTATAAGTTGTGTGCTTTCCTGCTCTATGTTGTCCCCAGTCGCTGTATTGTAAATCCTTTTTTATGTTGCTCAGTGTCTTCAATAACGCCGCTTTAGATTCGTGAAAACTCATTGTGAGTGTGCGTGCATGCCGCCCAATAAGTTTCGCTGTGCTGATGGGATCGTGCAGTATACACCGCCAGCCAGCTGCTACCATAATCCAATGTCTTATCAGTTGTGCGATGAGTTTCGCATACACCTCACATAAGATACGATCAGGTTTGGCACTGCGGAATGTATTCACCTTGCCAACGCTTTTGAAGGATTTGAATAGCAACTCAACTTGCCATCGGAGCCCAGCAATAATAATAACTTGTTCAACGGTAAGTTGTGCAACCTCCACATTTGTAATGTAAATATCCCAATCGGCAAGGCGTAACCGTTGTTTTGAGGGCGTTGTCTGTCTCCGTTTAGCATCACGCCTGATGTATCGGCGACGCTTGCTCGCTACTTGTTCGGAACATCGCCGTGCAACGAGGCGTGCTGGCAGACGATCCCTCGCTCCAACATAGCAACGCTGGTCTATAGTGTCCGAGTTTGTTGCCTTGAGGTGCTTATATAAGCAGAAGGGTTCTCCCTGTTCATCATACAGTTTACAGTTTACTTTCAATCTTGTTATCCAGAAGATGCCTGCTTGTGTCATTTTTCTAAATGCGTCAAACGAAAAATAGCCGAGGTCTGCTAAGTGTAAACTCCCCGCAGGAAGCGGTCCAAACGCCGCTGCTGCCTTGCTATCGGCAGTAATACCATCACTGAGTTGGAAGTGTTGGAAAGCACCCGTCAGGACATCAAAACAGAGGTGAAGTTTCATAGCAGACTTCTCACAATCGTTTTTAGCACGCCCACCTTTCCATACAGGTCTCAGCTCATCCGGCAATGTGAGTGTGGTGCTGTCCTGCACATAGACGCCTGTGAACTGATTTAGCAAAGGCAGTGTCGGCGATTGTGCTGAAATAACTTGTGTTGTTGCGGCTATCTCAAGCACCGATTTCAAGGTTTCGGCTGCTTCAGGTGTCATCCGTTTTTCAATCGCTTGGCGGGTGACATGCACACCTAAAGCACAAGCTGTTTGTGCCAACTCCGTATAACTTGCATCAGGCGTTTCAAGCCACCCGAATACAAGGGTCTGCACGAAAGCACCTCCGGAGAACTTGCGGATCCTTCGGACGAACCCGCACCTTGAAGCTGATGCGTCAGCAATCGTTCGCAGTATAGCTTGCATTTTATCACAAACCTGTGTTAGAATAGACATTGGAACACCTCTTTTGTAGAAATGAGTAATATTGTTTTTCTACTATTATGTAAGAGGTGTCTCTATTTTGCAACAATATTTTATACTAAAATAACATAAAAATGTTCTTAAGTTGACACCTATGGGGTGATATTTCGATGCCTAAGTAATGGCACTGGTTTATTTTTGCGGATAGACATGTTGTGCCTACACCCGCAAAAGGATCTAAGATAACATCCCCTTTGAAACTGAATAATTTCAGTACACGATCTGCTAATTCTATAGGAAACATTGCTGGATGATTATATTTTTTCATGTTTCGTTCTGGTGCTATTGTCCACTTCCCATAAACCCAGTCTTTGAAAGAGTCTGTGTCGATATCCGCGTTTTTAGAATCTCCTGCTTTTTTCAGGGTTCCTTTACAAAAAACTTCTAGAAATTCCCAGCTGTATTTGATATAAGGGCTTGATGGGCTTTTCCAGCTGCCCCATGCGGTATATTTACAGTTATAGTGGTTTTTTTCCCACAGGATTTCAGCTTTCCATATAAGTTTTTTCGCATAAAATACTGGGAGATAATATGATGCGTGGGGATATAATCTGAATAAAGCGGCTGGATATTGACAATAATTCGTCCGCTATGTTTTACTACCCTTATACACTCTTCAAAGATGTCAAATAAACATTTGAAATAAGATTTCCATGGGAATGCATCCTCGCTGTCTTCATAATCTAATCCGAAGTTGTATGGTGGTGAGGTAAAAATGAGATCTATGCAATTGTCAGGTAATTCTTTAAGCACAGTAAGGGAGTCGCCACAGATAATTTTGTCGGTGAATTTGACCGGCAAAGGGTTGTTTGCTGTGCTGAACTCGTTAGTTTTTGCGTAGAAGTATTTCCCGCGTGCTGCTTCTTTTTCTTTTCGGTTCTGCACTTTCCGTTCTTTCTTCATGCTGTACCTCTTCCTATGACTTTGCTGCCTCGGTCACAAATGAACCTGTATACGTCATCAATCCGACAGCTTTAGGATTTACCCCTCTTTTATCCCTCATAAGCGGGGAAGGCGTAAGTCATGTGTGTAGCACAAATTCGAGCATTAAGAAACCTATATCTCTTACACCGAACTCACGTTACTATAAATTAACACCGGCATCTCCGATGTTTTGATGTGTTGCGTCGCTGTATCCATCAACATTTTCTGCGATGGCAATGGCAATTTCGCCGGCGAAGTGGTAATTAATTTCACCGCCGAGTTGTTTGGCGATCTGTTGTATAATTTCCCAATCAACTTGTGCTTCCCCTGGTGGATCGATTGTCTTGCGGATTCGTTGCACCCATCCCGTTGAATTGGTGAATGTGCCATCTTTTTCAGCGAAGGTTGTTCCTGGTAGTACAACGTCGGCTAATTCTGTAACCACTGATGGTAGGACATCTTGTACGATGAGGAATTCAACCTTTTCTAATGCGTCTTTTTCGGTATCTTGGAGAGGTCGTTCAGGGCAACCGCTTACGAGATAAACGACCTTTGCGCTTGCGACTTTTTCCCAGAGTGCGTTGCCTTCTAAAACGACATTTCCGTTTGCAGAGCCGAGTATTGTTCGGGCACCGGCTGTGTTCGGATTCTTGTCCGCTTCGATGGTAAACTGGGGGAATTTGTGTTCTTCGCCCGGTAGCTGCCCGAAGAGTCCCAATTGTGTTGTTTTCAGTACGTCGTGTGCGAATTGTTGTAGGACGAAATTATCTTCGTTTGTGGCTTGTGCTGAGCCGATAACCACAATTTCTTCAGCGTCAACTTCCGATAAATTTTCGGCAATTAGCGTGAGTGCGTCTGCCCACTGGGTTGTTACAAGTTCCCCCTCGACTCTTTTTTGGGGTAGTTGTAGGCGGTCATCGCTGTTGACGTAGTGGTAACCGAGTCGCCCATCGTCACACATCCAGTGTTGGTTGATATCTTGGTGGAAGCGGGGTTTGATTCGGTATACGCCATCTGCTTTATACTCAGCAGTGACGTTACAACCGACACTACATCCCGTGCAGATACTGTTTTCTTTTTCCATGAACCATGGGCGTGATTTGAAAAGGAAATCTTTGCTGATTAGTGCGCCGACTGGGCAAATATCAACGACGTTGCCTGCAAGTTTGTTATCAAGTAGCTGAATAGGGGTTCCTTCGTGGCTTCGTGGAATGTCGATTTCATCATGTGAACCGCGGTTGATTAACCCGAGTTCACCGGTTCCTGAAACTTCGTCACAGAATCGGATGCAGCGTGTGCAGACGATGCAGCGTGTTGCGTAGAGCAGAACGTCTGGTCCTAAATCTTTTTTCGGTGGAACGTTTTTGACTTCTAGGTAGCGGCTTTTGTCGCGTCCGTGTCGGTAGCTGAAGTCTTGTAGGTCGCATTCGCCTGCTTGGTCGCATACTGGGCAATCGAGCGGGTGATGTACGAGTAGGAATTCGAGGATATCTTCTCGTGCTTTTATGACGCGTGGGCTATCTGTT
Source organism: Candidatus Poribacteria bacterium (assembly GCA_965200395.1). Taxonomy (GTDB): domain Bacteria; phylum Poribacteria; class WGA-4E; order WGA-4E; family WGA-3G; genus MSPOR6. The sequence goes on from CBDAUH010000002.1 coordinate 713,329, forward strand.
CGGATGATAGCGTCATATTTTTCTTCTAGTTTTCTTTCCGGTGGTGCGGATCGGATGGTAGTTGTGCATCCTGTTGCTAGTTGGCGTGCTGGGCCGATCGTGCCTGGTGGTGCGCCTGGTATGGGTCCGTAAGGTTCGACGAGGCACATTCTACAGTTTGCTGGTCGGCTTAAACCGGGGTGATAGCAGTAGTGGGGTACTTCAATATCGTGTTCACGTGCTGCTTCGACTACATTTGTTCCATCTTCGACTTCTATTTCAAGGTCATTTAATTTGACAAGTGCCATAAATTTACTCCAATGGCTTCGGATTTCACATTTATTTTCGCATCTTACGGTAGAGCATATAGTTCCTTGAACACTGCTGTAGTGCAAACTGTGAGTTTGCGCCTGTTTCTGCACAAACTAACAGTTCAATGCTCAACTGCTAGTGTTAAATCATCTTGCTTGTTTTCACAAGTACTGCATGTTCTGAAAGAAGTATATCACGGAAACAGATAAAAGTCAACGAAAAAACTGGTTGATTTCAGATGTTTGCCTAAAAATGTGTTCTGCTGTGTTGTATCACTTGCTTTTGTGCGTTCCAATAAGGTCAGAGTCGAACCAGAGTTGGTTTTTTGCTCGGACATCGGGGTTCATACAACTCTCGTTATAGTTTTGCTTCGTGGTCGATAATATCTATATGAATTCTCAAAAATTCTATGTAATCTTTTGCGGTCACCATTTCTACGAGTGACCGCAAATCGGTACCTTCTAAAAATGCGTCTACGCGTTGACGGTTACTGCGATTGATGGCATCTTGGTCACTTTGCCGAATGCGGTCACGGTTTCCATATTTTTCCTCGATGTGTTTTTTGATGTCAGGTGGACAATCGGGATGATCGGGATAGATGTTCCGCATGCGTCTGGAGAGTTTTTTTTCGGTTTTTGCGTGTATTTTTAACGTTTTTATGTTCAAGGAAGAGTCAGTTGATATCTTCCTTTGCTCTTTTGCCTCAACCGTAGTCTCCGATAAGGTCAATATAAGTGGCTTTATCTGCTGTTGTGTTTCTTGGAAGTTTATTAAATTATGTGCCACATGGTCCATACACCGATTTCGGCGGTTAGGATGCCGAGTAGTGCGCCTGCAAGCACATCTGTAGGATAATGTACTCCGAGATATACGCGTGCTACGCCTACCATAGATGCCCACACAAATGTACCAATTTGTATGATAGGTACTTGAAAGAAATTTGAAAGTAACGTCATGATAAGAAACGCTGAGGCGGTGTGGCCTGATGGAAAACTAAATTCATCTGGTGGTCTTACCCGGAAGTGAACATCGTCAATTTTGTTATAGGGTCTGTCGCGTTTCAAGGATTGTTTAAGGAGATGATAGAGACATCTTTCAATAGGAAATGCTATAAGAGCGGATAGCAAAAATGGTGTGTTTTTAAAAGTCAAATAGAGATAGAAAACAATGAATGGATATAGGTATCCATTTGCGCTCCAAGATATTATCCGTAGTGAACGATTAAGTAGTCTTTTGTCTCCCCAACCAAAGATACGGTTGAATAACACTGTATCCCAACGGGTAACATTATTTGTAATTACTTTTTTTAACATAGGTTATTGATTCTTATATGCTCTAATAAACAGCATACTACATTTTCAGTCCACTCAACCAAGAAATGTGGTTAAGGATGTTAATGTAGCTTACCTCCGAAACATTCCATTGTGAATTACTACGCGCATTATGTGGCAATAGCGGATAAATAGTATACACTATGTAGGGGTATTTTTCAAGAAAATTCTTCATTGGGATATGTAAAGTTTTATCTGAATCGCGGATTGGCGCGGATTTTGTCTTCTGTGTTTCAAAGGGAGTTTCATAGGATTGCGTGGCCGCACAACATAAGACAAATTCGTGTAATCCATATAAGCTACGAGGCAGACATTGCACAAGTACAACACAGACAAAAAGACTATACTACAAGACAATAGATGTCAACAGTTGAAAAATCCGTGTTAGGATATAACTGCACAACATAGAAAGGTTATGCTACACTTATGTTATTCATAAGTAGCGATGTTAAGTGGGAGGGTTGTGGATCTGCCTACACCGTCAATACATGTCAGTTCGTGCCTTCCGATGACAGGGGTAAGGAAGGTGGTTTCAGATGCTTGTCCATGGAAGATGAGTTCACCATTGAGAAACCAGAAGATGTTTTGCGTATCTCCCGAAACGGAAGCGGACAAACGTATTTTTTGGTATTCCAGGGGAATGTTTGGACGGATATGGTATACTGTATCTTGTGATGGTGAGAGGATAATAGGTTTTGTGCCTGCAAGGAGGCGTGTGCATTTTTCATGATGATCTGGCAGTTTTTGGAATGCGTATCCGTTTGCGTGTAGCCATGTTGCCACTGCTGCGGGGAACACAGCAATTTTTTCCTGTCGATATTTTTTTCCAGGGCAGCATGTTGAGCAGAGACGTTCTCCTGTGTCTACATCAATTTGAATGGTTTTGTGTATTTGGCATTCACGCATAGCAGATATGCCGGGGATGTGGATGTCTGTAATGGAAGTTGGGCAGTGGGAAGAGAGGGTTTGTCCAGTTAGTGCGCAAACGCGGCGCGTCTTAAGTGTTGTTGGTTTGTTGAACCATTGGTATTTCTTTTCTCCGGAAAGTGCGGTGAAGAGTGCGAAAAGGATGGGGGCTGCAGCCTCTGCTCCGCTCAGAATAGGTGCTCCTGTTCCATTGAAATTCCCGATCCATACACCAATAGTCAGTTCTGGTGAATACCCGATACTCCATGCATCTCTATGTCCATAGGATGTGCCTGTTTTCCATGCCACCTTTGGCATGGTACTGGTCATATTAAAGGATCTTGGGAAATCGGGTCGTTTTAATGTTGTTAGCATATCTGTAACAATCCAACATGTCTCTGGTTTTAATAGTCGTTGTTCAGCGGGAATTGGGGATGCGTTGGGTGTATTATGTTTCGTTTTCGTGTGTGTTTTGCCCTTTTCTGTGTGATATGTATATTTATAGGGTGCAAACTCCCCCATATTTGCCAGGCCCGCATAAAGATTGGTCAACTCAATCAGATTGATTCCACACCCGCCGAGTACAAGCGAAAGTCCATAATCCTCGGCATTATTCAGTGTAGAAATACCTGCATGTTTTAGGAATCCATAGAGTTGGTTCTTTTCCATATTTGCATAGAGATTAACTGCGGGGACATTAAGTGAACGTGCTAGGGCATCACGTGCGGTTACATATCCTGCGAATTTTCCATCATAATTTACCGGTGTGTAACCGCCATAATCTACGGGGACATCATATAATAATGTTTTGGGTGTGATATGTCCTTTATCTATGGCGAGTGCATAGATGAATGGTTTCAACGTTGATCCTGGTGATCTGAGTGCAAGTGCGCCATTGACTTGCCCATCGGATTTTTTATCGAAAAAATCATGTGAACCGACCAGTGCGAGGACTTCACGGCTTTTTGTATCGAGTACGACGACGGCTCCAGTCGAAACTCCTTGTGCTTGCAATGGGGTCAAACGTTCGCGTAGAATCTGTTCAGCTATGTCTTGATGTCGGTGGTTTATTGTGGTATGTATACGGTTATTGCTGCTATTTTGTGGGGTACGCGGTGACATTTTTTTGTTTGCAAGGAGGCGTGCCAAATGTGGTGCTTTGAAAGGGAGCGTATATCGTTTTGAGGGTATAGGTTCTTGTAATGCTTCATGTAACCGTTCTTCAGATATTTTTCCTGCTGCTCTCATTCGGTGTAGGACCTTTTTTCTTGCCTCATGTGCGCGTTCAGGGAATCTGTCGGGCCGTAGAGATTCAGGTGAGTTTGGAATGGCAGCCAAGAGTGCGGCTTCTCCGAGGCTCAGCGTGCTCTGCGGTTTATTGAAATATAAGCGTGTGGCTGCGCCGGAACCGACGATGTTTCCGCCATAAGGCAGCATATTGAAGTAAAAAGTCAGAATTTCAGATTTTGAGTATGTCAGTTCCAATTGAAGTGCCCGGAACATCTCTATAAATTTATTAGGTAATGTGCGTTCCTTGGGTTCCATCAATCTTGCTAGTTGCATTGTGATTGTAGACCCACCCCGGACGATCCTGCCTGCTTTGAAGTTGTCAATAGCAGCGCATGCGATTGAAACGGGATTAATTCCCCAGTGATGATAGAACCATTTGTCTTCATAGGTTAACATTGCGGTTTGGAATAGTGGCGAGATGGCATCGAGCGAAGTTTCGGGGAAACGCCACATGTCATCCTCAGCGGTGAAGGCGCGTAGCCATTCACCTGATCTATCCAACACAATTGTTGATGGTAAAGGTTGGAGTTTTTCCTTTGGCAGGGGAAAACATAAATGTGCTATTGCAAAAAGGCATAAGGGTGTAAGTAGGAAAGTGAGAAGATACCATCTTTTCTTTCCATTTTTTACAAATTTTGTCAACCATGATGGATGGCGGAGGGGTTTTATATTTTTAAATGGTTGCATAGTGTTACCGCAAGCACGTTGTGCTTGCTACAATATTGCTTTGGATAGTGTAACGTGAATTTGGAAATGAAACATTTTTTTAGGATGCCCAACCTGGAAAGGTTATGCTACACAGAGACACAACTTGGAAAGGTTATGCTACACAGAGACACAACCTGGAAAGGTTATGCTACGAAGATTACACAACTTGGAAAGGTTATGTTACTCGACGATTTTTATTTTACCACTTCCGGTTCCAGCGACAGAAGAATTTGCGGGGGCATACATAGCTTCTGCGGAAACGGGTGGTAAATTGAACTCACCGCGGGTCACAGCGCGTAGTGCGTAATAGAATTTGCGTTCACGTTGCCGTGGAAATGCTCCGAAGAAAATTAGGCGGTCGTCTCGAATATCGATGTAATCTGGTTTGAAATCTTGTGTTTTTAACCATGGGATACCTGCGCGCGATGCTAACCTTACGTTTTCTATTTCAAATCCAGCGGGTAACATGTCTACTACGACGACATTTTCGAGGTTAGAATTTAGAGCCTTTACTGTAATTTCTGCTATGACTAGGTCTCCGTGATTAAATTCACTTTCTGACGGTTGGCCCTCTTTGTTGAGATAACGACGGCGTACCTGAATATCCCGGTCATATTCCTCAATAAATGAATCGCGTCGGATGCCGAATGCGGACCAATAATAATAACAGTTGCCTTGTCCTTCAATTGTAATTTTCATGTGTGCTCCATCCCAGTCTTTATGAGAGAATCGGAGAGAGGGTGTTGTTTCATCGAAATCGGCAAGGTGTGTATCATTGATAGATATTTTACCGTTATATTTTCCATCCATTTTCTTCTTCATAATTTTACCGATGGCAAGGAACGCGAATGCATTTTCTTGAGTTGTTCCCCACCGTTTTCTTTTTGATGCAGCTTGACTCAGGTTCGTAACTAACATTGGAATTGATGGATGATTTTCGTTGACTTCTGCTAGAACATCTAGGATGATGGCTTGTGCGCGAATGGGTGAGTTGAAATTATTCCCAGATTCTCTATTTCCGTTGTTGAATTGACCGACTGAAACGGGTAACATAGAGAGTGCGGTTTCTAAGTCTCCACTGAGAGCAAACGCGCCCGCTAATTGGAATTGGCTATAGAGATTAAGACCACTGAGGAGATTATTTTTGAAATAGTTCATGACCCCTTTTTCGGGTTCTCCTGCTGCAGCTAACACGTAACTGGCATAGACTGCACGTTGAACCTTGTGGCTTATGGACTGGACATTATCTTGAATGCTTGAGATCTGTTTTGCCTGCTCCCTTAATCCATCAAGCATGCTAGTATAAACGCGATCAGAGACTTCGTAACCTGCTTTGCGTGCCTCGACCATAAAATGAGACGCATAGATACTACTCCAGTCGTTTATGTAGCTTCCACCGGGCCAATAGGCAAAACGGTTTTGTGGTGTGAACATACTTTCGAGTCTACTAATTCCTGCATTGATAAAGTAATCTGCGCGTTCGTCTGCGGCGAATTCGGGTTCAACTGCGCTTGCAATGTCTCGGAATGAGAGTAATGGAAAAATCCGACTTGTAGTTTGTTCTACACATCCGTAAGGATACTTCAATAAGTAGCTTATTCCACTGGCAAACTCGATTGCGGGAAATGGAGAAATGGTAAGTGAAAATTCGGAGGAATCTGCGATAAAGTTGGAAGGAAAGATTATCTCTCCGGGTTTCTCTGCACTCACAACGCCATTTCCTGTTTCTGTTATTGGCGGTGCAGCAGAACGTAAAGGAAGTTCTACAGACATTTGTGATTTTTCATCATTACCTGATGCAGACACTGTGAAAGCTGCTTTATCTATAGAGTCGTGGGCGAGCAGTTGAAAGATAAATTGTTCTTCTCCACCAGTGGGTATTTGTGCTTCCTTTTGAACAAGGTTATTATGTTCCTGTCTTTCGGATTCTGTATCTGCGGGTATGAATTGAACTTTACCTTGTGCCTGCACTTCTACACGGAATATGCCATCCTTTCCAGTGCCGTTATGAACACTTATTGGGAATTGAATGTGATCTCCTCCTGAAAGAAATCGTGGGAAAGTTGGTGTTATGACCACAGGTTCGCGTACAGTCATAAACTTTTGGGCGGAACCGAAGTATGCTCCGGAAAAAGCGACTGCCATCAGTCGTAACGAACCATTGAATTGTGGTACATGGAACGTTGCCACGCCTTTTCCGTATTGATCTGTTTTGAGTATACCTGACCAGAGTGAAACGGGTTTTACACGCATCACACTTGCGGTGTTTAATCGTTTAGCTCGTCCTTGTGTAAACATGCCATCACCGCCTGTAATGGAAGTTCTCAGTATAGACTCAATTTCTGGGAGGATAGCTGAGTATAGATCATACACTTCTGTTTTCAGGCCGCGTTGCCGGTAAAAATAGTTGTGCGGATCGGGCGATTGAAAGTTGGTTAATTGGAGTATACCTTCATCAATAGCGGCGATGGTGACGTGTGAATACGCACTGTGTTTTCCTTTTACATGAAACTTGATGTCTACATCAGTATTTGGTCGGATTTCTTCAGGTGCTTCTAGTTCGATGGCGAGTTGGTTTTGTTTTGCGTCTATTTTTAGTGGGACGATTCCGAAGGCTCGGGTAGTGGCGTGTTCTTTCAGAGAATTTGTTGACCGAATCAATGTTCCGGAGAGGTAAATGTTGGGTTTGTAGCTATATCTGATTGGAATATTCAAACTTGCAGTATTTCCCTTTAGATTCACTGTTCTGTAGCTCAGTATTTTTTCTCGTTCAGTTGTCAACAGTAATTTTCCTGGGAAGGGTGCTTTGATTTGAAGTTTAGCGGTCTCTCCGGGTTGATATGTCTGTTTATCCAAGGTCATCTCGAGTAGTCCTGGATTTTTCATAGATACGGCTGCTGATCCCCAGCCGGAAGTTTCGATTTTTAATTCAGTTGTTGCGCCTGTGGCTATATCGTCAAGTTGTATACGGTATTCGCCGTATTCCGTGGGGGTGAAAGTGAATGTTCCTATCTCTGTTGTAGAGATCAATTTATGGGATTCTAAAGATGTTATTTGGTCATCAGAGACATACTCGTAGCGGCCTTGCCTGTTTTGACGGAGTATGCTATTCCAATGTACTTTTTTAACTGTAATCAACAATTCTCTATCAGCGGCTGCGTTACCGTTTTTGTCTACAGCAATATAGTTTATGGAAACATCTTGATTAGGTTTCAGTTCTCCGGTACTTGCTCTTTTGATTCCAACATAATGTGAGTATGGATGTATTATAACACGGTGTATATCTGTAACGGCTCTGCCCCCGGGTTCACTGACAGTCGCAGTGAGTACAGCGTTCAGCTGGGAGGGTGCTTTAAGTTTTTCAGGCAGTTTAATTTTGTACTGTGCTTTTCCATCTGTATCGGTTTCGCTTTCTTGCAATGTGGTACGTTGTCTCTCAAAAGATTGCGTGCTTGCGAAGTGGAATGAACGCCACTTTTCATTGGGGATGAAGGTGACTGCTTCAATTGTATAAGCAGCAGTTACTTTACGCTGAGCAGCGGGGGGTCCGAATAGACTGGCAGCGGTGATATCCATAGCGACTTCAGTTCCCAGGTCATAAGTGGATTTGTCTGTATTGACAGTGACTTTCATTCTATCAGGCATAAATTCTTCGACTTGGAATTGTGTTCGTCCGATTTCATTTCCGGCTACGTTTATTTTGGCAATGTAGCTGCCGGTTTGTGCATGTGGTGCCATGGTGATTGTTGCGTCACATCCGCCGCGTCTGTCGGTATTTTTACGTAGTTCATGCACGATGCGTCCATCTGGGGCGATTATTTGGATATGTGTAGGCAGTGGAGGTGGGGTTGTATTTTGCTTTCCGCGTACAATTGCGGCAAAGTCGACATTTTCTCCGGGGCGATAGACACCGCGGCTTGTGTAAATGAAAGCCTCGTAACCTGTATCAAGATATGCTGAACCTCCGACGTCAAAATCGCCGGTAGAAAGTTGATGCCGATTCAACTCGATAAATGCTAAGTCATTCTTTTTTTCTGCGGTTAACATGAAGGGGGCAGCGTCCTGAACTTTCTCATCGACATCTGTCCATTTGACGAATCCTTCCCAATTGGTTCTACCTGTCAATAAGGTTTGGTTATTATCACTGATCAGTTTGACTGTTACATGTGGAATAGGCTGTAAATTTGCAAGAGAATGCACCCAGACCCATAATTCATCTCCAGCTTTTTTGGCGATGATACCGAGGTCTGTCAATAGTACCCATTGTGTTGCACGGATCCAACTTTTGTCGTAGTCCCGTATAGTAATTTTAAAGATACCGGCATTTTTGTCGTTAAGGTATTGCCCTAAGTTGAGCGTGGTTTTAACTTCCTCATTCAATTTAGCGGGTATATTAAGGGATTCATAATGTAAAGGTTTTGCTAAATCTTCAGCCCAATATCTCCAATTACCGACACGGGCGATATAAAGCAGGTTATTGCCGAAAACTTTCTCAATTTGCAGTTCAATTTTATTTATATTTGTTGTCGCCAAACCGATGTTCATTTTCTGGTTTCGTGTGAGAAAAGATCCATTTCCAATAAAACGTAATTGGGAGGGTACGTCGGGTATTCTCAGTTTTACGGAGTAAGTTTTTTTCAACACGGAACCGTCTGGTGCGGTTAATCCTGGGTCTACGGTAATTTCATAGCGTTCGCGTCTCTTGAAATCTGCGTGGATTTCAATTTCCCCATATCTTGTGATAATTTGGGTATCTATTTTTGGTTTTATATGAATGTAGGGCTGCACTGTGTCGACAGGAATACGCGAGCTGAACCGTAGAGCGATGTGCGGTTTACCGGAATATTCGTCTACATTTGCGTAAGTTACGCCTAAAGTGCCGTGCCCTGTCAATGACATTGATTTGACATAAGCGTCCTTTAGGCCGATTTTTCCGCCGGTGCATTTAAATCCTTTTTCAATTTGCACTTGCAGTTTTTGGTCTCCCAATAGCCGTGGTATTTCTTCGGTTGAAATGTTTACTTCTCTGGCAATACCATTTTGGGGTTGTAATGTGTATGGAATTTCGACATCTTCTTGGAGTTTAATAGAGATGTTTGCGCGCAAATCGGCGATGTTAACAGGATAATTGAAGGCGATTTTCCCATTAACTTTCGCGTGTGTTTTTGTGTATTTGAATTCAAGATGATCTGATTGTATGCGAAATTGTTCAGTTGCAAAAGTGAATTTACGATCTCCGGTAATGACGAAACCGAGCGAGTTTTGGCGTAATCTGGGTGCAAGTTCTACTGTATACCTTGCGGATGGTGCTAAGGCACTTTCAAGGAAGAAGCGTAGGGTGTCCCGTGCGATCCAACGTGCTGTTCCTTGTGCTGTAGGTGTGAACTGAATTGCCCGGCTGGGCAGCTCAGCGTTAATGAATGAGTTATCCACGACGGGTTCAGAGAAGGTAAATGTGAAATCGACCCATTGGGGTACTTTTTCTCCGTCAGGTGTTACTGATTTTACAGTGACACGTGTTTTTGCATCCGATGTCAAACTATGTATGTAGAGGGAACCTATAACGACTATGAACAAAGAAAGAAAAAGAATTGTCCCGACTACTATAAGCTTTTTGTTAATCATTGCTTTTCTCCCTCAAGTTATTTCTTTGGTTTGGTAACCAAGCAATATTTATGCCAATTATTAATTTGTGTTTATGGTAAAATATAAAGTTTTCTATACATATTTTTCTATTTGTGGTATAATACCCGGTATTATGGCATATTCAACAGACCTGCGAAAACGCGTGCTTGATTTCATTGATAACGGCGGCAGCAAAGTAAAAGCTGCGAAACTTTTCAATATCTCACGCGATGTTATTTACAAATGGCTCAACGCACCAGACCCACTCGCCCCGAAAAAATCAGGACCTAAAGGTCCCAGATGTATTGACTACAAGGCACTCACACAACAAGTAAAAGATTTCCCCGATCAAACTATACAGGAGCGCGCAGATCATTTCGGCGTTTCCTACTATTGTATTTGGTATGGACTGCGAAAACTCGGTATCTCGCGAAAAAAAAGACACTCGGCTATAAGGAACGATGTGATCACAAGCGAGAAACTTATCGTGAACAACTCGCTGCTGCAAAGGAAAACGGAAAATCCTTAGTTTTTATTGATGAGAGTGGTTTTCGGTCAGAAAGTTTCAGGCGTTTCGGGTATGCTCCGAAAGGTGAACCTGTTTTTGACCTTATATCCAGTCAAAGAAACCGCACCACAACTTTGTTAGCTGCACGTATAGATGAGGCGTTTACAGCCCCTATACTATTTGAGGGGAGTTGTAATGCGGAGCGTTTCAACACTTGGCTTGAGCATGAGTTATGCCCGCGTTTAGATGAAAACCATCTTGTTATCTTGGATAACGCACGCATCCATAAAACACACCGCACCCGGGATCTTATAGGGGCATCGGGTGCCTCCCTATTGTATTTGCCTCCTTATTCACCGGACTATAACCCAATTGAACATGATTTTGCGAACATCAAACGCTTACGAGAATATAATAAAGATAAAACACTTCAGGATATAATCAATATGTATAAATAATTCAAAACTCTACCATATATTAACGTGAGTTCCACAGTCAGAATCTAGGGTTACACCAAATCAACGGTATGAATGCTTGTGGGTATTCCCCGGATTAGCATGGTCTACCTTTAGTTTGCGTCTCACGGATGTACAAACTATTGTATATCAAAAAATAATTTGGACTACCATAATGCAGGCCATGTTTGCCATGTGTAAAAAATACCACACTACTATGGTTAAATATGAAAATAAATAGACACTGCATCTGTATGAACGATCTTCGAATTACGGCTCAGCTCAATAATAGTCGGGTTTCGCAAGCTCTGCCCGACCTACGAACTGTCTGAATGTCCGATTTCAAAGAGGCTAGAACCAGAATCGTGACATCAGGATAATCTGGTTTGATCCTTGTAATTGTCTTAATGTGCTTTTATTACTGATTTTATCATCAGGCAGTCTGTCATTGTTAGGTAGGTTTGCCCAATAGAAAAGCGATATTGCCCCGTTTTCTATGAAGTTATATTGTGCAATAAATGTGATTCTTCTTGCTGCGTCACCTAAAACTGTCCTATCAGGATCAAACAAACCGTATCTTCCTGCTACTGATAATTGTGGTATAACACGATACTTTGCTCCTACATAGTATCCTTTTGAGTCAACATTTTCTGATGAGAATGAGCCGACTTCGCCACTATTACCGAAGTTGAATTCACCTTCTATGCTCACTCCAGCATAAGAAGCGGTTGCAAATGCTCCGATGAGTCGTTCCCATTCTTCATTCGGATTTTCAAATTTGCATGAGACACCGGTGCGAATGGGGCCGAATTGTGCTCCAATAGTTCCGAGTATACCTTTAGCGGTCGCGTTTTCTGCATTAAAATAGGATGCATTATAGAATGTTTTGCCGAGGCTACCCCCGAGTTCAACGCCAACATCCCGTTTATTGGATCCGAGTTCATAACCTTCACGGACAAGTATATTATGGTCCTTTTGTTTGATTCCGAACGGTAAAGGGAATTGTCCTACTTTTACGTATAGATGTTTGGGAATTGCGTCTACTGTGGCGAAGATATTTGACTTCCCGCCACTAACAAAGTTATTTGATAGGGTTAACCGCAGAAGTTCTGAAGCTTGGGCATTAAAGGTTACTTCGGCTTGCATTAGCAGGAATCTATCGACCGATGAATGACAGGAATTACATCCGGCAACTGCACCATTTTCTTCATCTGCATGTATATTATTAATATATGCGGTTTGGAGATCCAATGATGTGGTCAGCTGCTTTACAACCTCTTTTGATTCTTCAGTGACAGCATCCATATCGAAATCTTCGGGAAATTCGAAGTAGTTTTCTTCAAAAATTTCTCCTATGCGATTCCGTGGGCCGCCGCCAGCAGGGTCTATATGACAGAAGTTGCAGTCTTTATTAAGTTCAGTGGCAAATTCTGGTCGGGCATCCACAGGAACAGACCAGAAAAGAAATAGCGAAGTATTAGTGATTAGAGTTAATATAATTAATGTTTGTATAGATTTAGGGATTATATTGTTATATGAAAAGTGCTTTACATGTATGTAGAATATTTTCATAAGCGAACTCCTTTTTTAAATGATTGCACAGTGTCATCGCAAACACGGTGTGTTTGCTACGGCTTTTCTCTGGATTGTGTGGTTTAGTTTGCTAACATTTTTTGTAGGGCGATTCTCTGAACTGTGATCTTTTGTGAATGTTGGGAATTGGAATTTCCTATAGCTCAATCAAGTTCAGTGAAGACATAGTCTTTATCTTCAACTCTTGCGTGGCATCCCCAGCATATTCTACCTGATGCGAGGATGGTAAAATCATCATCGGGAGCATTACGTGTATATTCAACGAATTCCCAATCATTGTGGTCTGGGTCACTTCCTGCTTTTTTTCGCATGATTGCTATGAGTCCGATATAATCCTTATTAGGACGCGTTGCTTCTTTTACGACGATGCTTCCATCAGGATATGGGAATTGTTGTTCACCATCTGGTGCAATAGTATCTCGTTCTAGGTTGACGTATACGTTTTTTGTTCCGTTATGCGGGTCGCCGCCAGCGACAGGTGGAATGGGTTCTGCGTTTATTTTTAGCCAATTTTCGTATCCTGCGGTATCATCAGGCAGTCCGGGAAGTGCAACTGCGGGTTCATCTGTTTCCTGTTCAGAATTATCTTCCTGCTCTGTTTGTTGAACGATTTCGTCTAACTGCTTTTCTTCTACACAAGAAGTGATTACAAAACATGGAATCAACACGACTGCAGCTGCGATAAGATAATTTAGCTTGATTCGGTCTAATTTTTTGCTATTCATTATTAATCTCCTTATTCTAATCTGTCTTTAAAGTATAAACTATTATGACAAAGTTAGCAATTTATTTATCAGATCTGCTACTAAAATTCCTTTTTTGTTGTCTTTCAAACATTGTTATTGTATTGTTATAACGTGAGTTCGGTGTAAAAGGTATAGATTTTTGTCAGGATCGCGGATTTTAGTTGTCAGGATCGCGGATTTACACGGATTACACGGATTTACGCGGATTTTTCTGCATCACGGGTTAGGCGAAGGACGCGGATTTTTTATTTGCCAGGATCGCGGATTTTAGTTGTCTGAATCGCGGATTTACGCCAAATCAACGGTATGAATGCCGTTTAGGCATTCCCCGGATTACACGGATTTACGCGGATTTTTTGTCAGCATTACGGGGGACGCTAAGTCCGCTACAATTGAATGGTTCTGGGTTGTTGTGAAAATCCGGGACTTCTGCTAAAATGTGAAGGAAGTGGTGGGAGTTTTCTTTTCGTCATAGGATGCACAACCTGGCAAGGTTATGCTACACAGATGCACAACCTGGCAAGGTTATGCTACACAGATGCACAACCTGGCAAGGTTATGCTACACAGATGCACAACCTGGCAAGGTTATGCTACAAAGACACGGAACCCGGAAAGGTTACGCTACTATAAAAGGAGAAATGGATGCTCAGGAACTTGTTTAAAGGTAGTGATAAAAATCAAGTTGGACCAGAAAACGAAGATAATAAAGAAAATTGGTTCAATCGTCTAAAGTCCGGTTTAGCGAAAACACGGAACAGTTTTATCTCTCAATTGTCAGGTCTACTTAGCGTAGGTAGAAAAATTGATGAGGAATTAATGGAAGAAATTGAAGAAATATTAATTCGGGCTGATGTAGGGGTTGATACGACTCTGACATTGATGGATAACGTTAGAGAGACTGTGAAGGAGAGAGGCTTAGGAGATTCATCTGAATTGGAGGCAGTCATAAAAGATGAGGTTATGAAACTGCTTGGTGAAGATGTGCTGTTAAACCTTGATGGTGAGCGACCGTATACGATATTAGTTCTTGGCGTTAATGGTGCTGGGAAAACAACAACTATTGGTAAACTTGCCAGTCGTTTCCGTGCAAATGACAATCGAGTGCTTGTTGCTGCGGGAGATACGTTTCGCGCTGCTGCTGAGGATCAATTGGCGATTTGGTGTGAACGTGCGGGTGCAGAGCTGATTCGGGGTGGAGAGAGGGCAGATCCTGCGTCAGTCGTTTTCGATGCTGTACAAGCTGCGAAAACCAGGGATGTGGATGTATTGATCGTTGACACCGCAGGCAGGCTCCAAACAAAGAAACCGTTGATGGACGAGTTATCTAAAATTGGGCGTGTAATGGGTCAAGCGCATACGGGTGCACCGCATGAGGTATTACTTGTAATTGATGGGACAGTAGGACAAAATGCGTTGATGCAGGCGAAAGTCTTTAATGAAGCTGTGCCGATTACGGGTGTAGTTGTGACAAAATTGGATGGAACAGCAAAAGGTGGGATTGTGATAGCGGTGAAATCTGAACTCGGTGCTCCAGTGAAACTTATCGGTATCGGTGAAAAACTTGACGATTTGCGTGATTTTGCAGGGGAAGATTTTGTCGAGGCACTATTTACCACTGAGGATAATGTGGCAATAAGGCAGTAGTTACAATTAGGACTATTCCGATTCTATGATTTCTAAGTTGTTTTCTACCGCATTAGCCTATCCAACCTACCAGGCAAAATGGTAGGTTGGATAATGAATATTGTGTGTTTTAGCTCAGCTTGTTAGATATCAGATTCCTTTAAGTAAGGGCGTAGCTGTTTACGTAGGTTGCGATGTGCATGGAACAAGTGTGCTTTTACTGTTCCATCTGACCTGCCGACCTTAACAGCAATATCCTTTAGGGACAATCCATCCCAGTGGCGTAGGATAAAGATTTGTCGTTGCTTGGGTGGTAGTTGGCGAATCGCTTTTTGAATTTGGTTTCTGAGTTCCTTATTCTCAGCGGCTTTAGCAGGTGAATCTGATCGTAAGTCGGGGAAATTGGCCATTGGCAATTCCTGAGATTCCTCAGATTCGTATACCATCACTTCCGAACGAGCCTTTTTTCTTAAGAAATCGATACATAGGTTGAAAGTAATTCTGTATAACCAGCTATAAAACTGACATTGCCCTTTGAAGTCAGACAATCCTTGGTAAGCGCGTATAAACGCATCTTGTGTAATATCGAGTGCATCTTCGTGGTTTGGGACAAAACGTTGGACTAACCGATAAGTGCGTTTTTGATAGCGGGTAAATAACGTATCAAACACTGCCGTGTTACCTTTCTGAAATTGTTCAATCAGATAAGCATCGTCATCACTACAGGCAGGAGGAATACTTTCGTGGCTGTGGGACTGCATGTTCTCCTCTTTCGTTTCATTGACCGTCAACTGAAAATCAGCGGGTCGGTGATATAATAGAAATCACTGATTTTTTTGTTTTTGGACTTTACTAAACCATCGTTTATATCTATGACTATCTCGTAGCATTTGTTGGAGAAGGATTGATTCTTCATCCTCTTCATTACAAGGTGCATTTTCGGTTAATGCTAACAATTCCTCATATACCACTTTATCTTCATCGACAAGTGATGCAAGGAGAGTGTGAAAATCTTC
This sequence comes from Candidatus Poribacteria bacterium, assembly GCA_965200395.1. Lineage (GTDB taxonomy): Bacteria > Poribacteria > WGA-4E > WGA-4E > WGA-3G > MSPOR6. Next base: position 729,423 of record CBDAUH010000002.1, read on the forward strand.
ACCGTGACCGAGTAATGAAAATAATTGAGTGATATGATGAATTTCTTCAGAAGCTGCTTGGTTAAGGTATGCGGCGAGTTCGTGTTCATTTTGGTTTTCTGCAATTTTTGCGAGGATTAATCTGATACCGACGAGTTTAAGTTTTGCTTGTGCAAGTTCGTCGAGTTCAGTTTCAAATTTTTGTTGCAAATGGTCTGCATCCCGTGGATGCAGTTGTGCAAAACTTGGCCACACTGGTTTCGCCATTACCTGCTTCAATTTCTTTAGACTTTCGATCAGATTATCTCTTTCTTCCTGTGAGAGCTGCCCGAATGTTTGTTCCCAAAATTCTGCAGCGTATTGGACTCGTTCTTGGAAGAGTTGGTTAGATTGGGGTGTCAGTTGAATACGAGCGCGTCTGCGGTCTTCATCACATTTACAACGGACAACCCAACCGTGCTTCTCAAGTCTGCTGATTAAGCCAGAAACTGTATTGTGTGCGAGACCTAAGTGCTCACCTAACTCACTAACATACATACCAGATTCACGACCATACCAATGTAAGTGTTGTAAGGCGTTGAATTGTACGACTGTGAGTCGATTGGGTACTATATCCTGGATAAACCTGGATTTGACTGCTGCTTGCGCGTGATGCATCACGCGCATTACAAAATCAATTTCTTTGTTGAACTCCCGGTTTTTAGACATCTATCAAATACGTCCTAAATATGATATATTTTCCGTCGTATACGACATAAATTATATGTTAAATTTTAGCAGGTGTCAAATTAAAATGCGGAGAAACACGATATTATAGCAAATTAATTGCTTCCGACCAGACGTTGTGCTTTCATTTTGCGTTTTCGTTTGGATTTATTTTTTGTAGGTTTTGTTGGTGTTTTCTCTGTTTTGTCTGACAGTTGCAGTTCTTTCTCTTTTTGTTCATTAATTTTTCGGTGTTGTTCTGCTTCGTATTCTGCATAATTTCCGTTAAAAAAGTGTGTTTTAGTTCCCTCTTTTGTTACTTCAAAAACCAACGTTTTGGTTGCCAAGTTATTCAGTAGATAACGGTCATGAGAGATAACGAACAGTGTTGCAGGAAACTGTGCAAGTGCTTCTTCAAGTGCTTCGCGAGCAGGAATATCAAGATGGTTTGTAGGTTCATCAAGCAGCAGGACATTAGCGTTTTCTAGTAACAACTTTGCTAATTGGACGCGACTCTGTTCACCGCCACTCAGATTTCCAATTTGTTTAAATACATCATCACCAGAAAACAGAAACTTTGCTAAATAGCTTCGTATCTCAAAGGGTGTTTTTTCTGGGCAAAGTTCCGAGACTTCTTCTAAGATTTCGTTGTCTGTGTTGAGACCTTCTAACTCTTGTGTGTAATATCCAAATTTGAGGGTAGGGCCGATCCACATTCCACCTTGTGTAGGTTTTTCCTGCCCCAGAATCATACGGAACAAGGTTGTTTTTCCCGTACCGTTCGGTCCAATAATTCCAACGACATCACCACGTTCTACTTCGAAGTTTAGGTCTGTGAATAGTACTTTGTCTCCAAACTGTTTTCCGACATTATGGCATCTTAGTATATCGTTTCCGCCGCGTGTGTCTTGTGTAAAGTTGAGTTTCACCGTTGGGGCATCAGATGTGGGTTTGTCTATTTGTTCTAGACGTTCCAATCTTTTCCGTCTACCTTGTGCCTCACGGGTTCGTTGTCCTGCTATATTTCGATCGATGAATTCCTTTTCTTGTGCTATAAATGCTTGTTGTATTTTGAATGCCCGTGAGTTAGCAAGTCGTTTACCACTTCTGATCTCAAGGTATTTGGAATAGTTTCCACGGTAGATATCTATTTCTGAGTCTGCAAGTTCCCATATTTTTCTGACAACCTTGTCTAAGAAATACCTGTCGTGAGAAACGACTAGAACACCGCCTTTATATTCTGTATTGAGGTAATTCTCTAACCACTGAATTCCGTTAATGTCCAAATGATTCGTTGGTTCATCAAAGAGCAATAGGTCGGGTTCTTCGAGGAGGAGTTTTGCTAAGGTTGCTCTACTCTTTTGTCCGCCGCTTAGGACGTTAACAGGTAAATTGAAATCTTGTTCGTGAAAACCTAATCCCCCGAGTACGCGATTAATTCTGTGTTCGTAATCATATCCTCCAAGTTGTTCATGTTTTTCTTGAAGGTTGGAATATTCCTGCAGGAGATGAGGCGTTTCCTGAGACTCCATCTGTTCTGCAAGTATGAGCATTTTGTCTTCCAAGGCGAGTTGTTCTTCAAAAACCTTGAGCATCTCTTGTTTTAAAGTGTTTTCATGTTCCAATTCAGGTTCTTGACTCAGATATCCTATGCGGGCACCCTTTGCTACGACGACATTACCTTTAATATCAGTGAGTAAGCCTGCTATAATTTTAAGCAGCGTTGTTTTGCCACATCCGTTCCGGCCGATTAGTCCGATTCTGTCTCCTGGTGCGATTGCAACAGAAATATCATCCAATATTATGTCTGGGTCATAACGTTTTGTGACATTATTAATTGTAATCAATGACATATTTTATACGAAATTTTCCTTTTTTTATTCACTTATGTCTGTTATAGTCGTGTTGACTGCCAATTTGTACTACGTTTGATCATTTCAAAATATTTATCAGTCCTGCTTTCATCAGGATGATGGATATTGAATTGTCTAAATCTCCAGAATGCAATGCATAGTGCGGCATAGTGAACATAACAATCTAAACAGTTCCATTCTTCATCGCTCAGCGGACGGTTTCTGTTGTAAGCTTCCAAAAAACCGTGCACTGATGTGATGTCCAATTGATGTTGTGAATTATAACAACATCCGATGATCGTCATGGCAACATCAATAAGCATTTTATCATGACACACTTCTTCAAAGTCAAGAATTGCAACCATTCTTTCTCCATCAAAAAGCGTGTTGTCCAGAAACATGTCTCCGTGTAGGAGTCCTGTGGGCAGTGGTTTGTCCAATTCAGGTCTTATCCATTCAAGTTCTGACTTTAGCCATGTTACGAAAGGGTGTCTAACAAACTGTGTCTCTTTCACTTGTTCCAGAAATGGAGAAATTTCAGTTATTCCCATTGGAAAAGATGGGAGTTCTGGAATCGGAAGGATAGAATGCAGTGTTGCTAATGCCTCTCCAATTTGTTTTGAAACCTGTTCGGATGGATCGGGAGTTCTGCCGTTCAAGAATGGATAAATCATCACATAGTAGTCGTTGGAAATATAAATTGCTTCGTTGTTTTTTTGCAAAATTGGGTATACAGTGGGATATGCATGTTTATGCAGATGCTCCAATAAAGTTACCTGATTATGAAGTTGATCTGTATTTTTTTCATCACATATTTTAAGGAGATATACGCCTTTTGTCGTTGTTAACTTGAAGTTGCTGTTGCCGTATCCTTCATGTATATCTTTTATCTTTAGCGGTTCGCCAATAGCATAGTGCTTCAAAATGTCTGCAAGTTCTTCTGTGGAAAGGGTTGTATACTGTGGCATGTGTTGAAATAGGTATTACATATTTGTTTGTGTTTTATCTACACGTTTCTTTGCAAATTCACAATAATCAGCATTTATGTCATATCCAATGTAATGTCTACCGAGTTTTTTACAGGCTACTGCAGTTGATCCGGAGCCCATATATGGATCTAGTACAACAGCACTAGGCGGGGTGAGAAGATGTAAAAATTCCTCTATGAGATCAGCTGGATAGATAGCTGGATGTATATTTCCTTTTTCTGCTGCAACGGGTGTCTCAATCACATCTCTTTTGAGTCTATTGCCATGTATCCGTATAATTGTAAATCCCTTATTTTTGAGTTGTAGTGTTCGTCCTCCCATTTGACCTCCAAATGGTGCGGCATGAATTCCGCGAATTTTCATCCGAAAACTTTGTGTTTTACCCCGTTTCACCTCTTGAATTACCTCTGCTAATTCTATTCGGGCAGCTGCTTTCTCTGCTTCAGATAACTCAGATTCTTCTATGAGTTCAAAATATCGTTGTCCAACTTTGGTGTTTTCTTTCTTTTCTGACTTCCGAATAGTGTGCGAATCTGCCAGGAAGGCTTTTGGATCGTAAAAGTAGTCATCGGATTTAACGAAATGGAAGAACGGTTCAGTACTACTTACTATAGTTTGGACATTTTTGGTCTTGTTATAGATTATGAATAGTTGGCAGCACTTCCCCGTTAGCACTTCTGAACAGGTGTTAGAACCGCTGCTAACGCCCCTTTTCTGTCTAAATTCTGTTAGAAATCACTGTTTTTTAGCCATCATTTTTCCAATAATCGTGAAAATAGTTGCTGCTGAACCATTTTCACATAGTATCTTCGGGATTTTCAGTTTTTTCTGTGCGTTTTTCCCCGGGTCGTAACTCGTATAAAAATAGTTTTGTTGTAAACGTCGCTGCAAGTAAGCGGTCATCAAGCCGCGTGTGAGATGTTTCGGTTTATACCAGTGTATATTGAGTGTGGATAGCACAGTTTCTAAATCAAGAGAAACCTTGTCTGTGTCTGTGTCTGCGGGTGTCTTAGGCAATGGCGACGGACTGAAAGCGAGTTGTGTCAGCGTTGCTGCGGTGAAACTGAGTTGAACGAACCGATCCAAACTTTTCCTGTCTCGGAGTTGATAGGTGTCAAATCCGAAGTTTTCTTTAGCGTCCCGAAAGGCAGTTTCAATCTGCCATCGGTTTCTATAGTGTCGGATAACTGTTTCTACGGGCAGTCGTAAATCTGAAGTAAATACACAAAAATACCGATAGGGTTTAGACTTTTTCAAGAGTTTGCGTATCACAACGATGCGGACATCTACAGGACACATCTTTGTTCGCACGACTTTATCAGCGACAGAAAGTGTCTGATCCTCAACAACGATGTCTGTATACTTCAGGTGTGGAATAGACACACGGCTACCATACCGACGGGGTCTGCCTCTCTTGAGACGCTTAGGGCGTTTCGGTATATCAAAAAACGCCGCGTTTGACTTCGCACGACAAAGTAAATGATGTCCTTGTGAGAGTATCTCCGTGAACACTTTGCGTCTATTGAAACCTCTATCAAAAATGATAAGACCCGGTGGCACAAGATTACATAAATGCTTCAGCACGGCGAGGCTATTCGCGTCCTCGCTTTTCGGTTCCATCATCCGTGTGGCTAATGGAAATAGGCGCGTGCCTTCGGGCGTTTCTGCCAGCCACCCAATCGCACCAAACTCGTGTCCGTGATGAAACTTGGATTGGTTCTTGTTACGTGCTTGATACGCAGGGTTCCTGTGGAAATGCAAACCCGCTTGTTTTGAACCGCTACTTAGGGCATGTGTTTCATCATAGACGTATACGCCCGTGGGGTAAGCGGATAGCACTTGATGGCTTAGCGTAGTGGCGACTTGATCCACACACCAGATGCCACGCGAGAGAAACTTTGGCAGAGACCAATACCGACCTGCTTGGGCTGTCGCAAGATAGATTTGTGTCATTGTGCCTCGGTAGGGCGTATTTATCAGACCTTTTACGAAAGTCTGAAAGTGGTGAAAGTTATTATACTTGAACACAGGTCAAAAATCTGATAACATGTTGTCCAAGTAGGAAAGTGGGGTCATTTGAAATATCCTTTCAAATTTGTGTTTCCTAAAAGGATACCCGCTTTCCTGCTTTATGTCCATAAAAAAAACAAAAAATGTCCAAACTATAGTACTACTTACAAGACGCCGTTTAAACTGGCGTGGAGTAGGATTCTTTTTTACCCACGTAATTTCATTGACTAATTTGACTAATTCAGTACTTGTTGCGGCAAGTGCAAAACGATATGGAACGAGAAGTAAACTACTATCCTGATATTTGTCACCTATATTGAACACTATATTACCATCATTTCTCAGTACACGGATGCATTCGTAGAAAAGACAAATTAACTTATCAATGTATTCATCAACATGATTTTCATTTCCCATTCCGCCGCCGTAATCACGTTGCTGAAAATATGGCGGGGAGGTAATTATTAATTGAATACAACGATCAGGTAACTTTCGGATTAATTCTTGATTATCTCCGCACAGTATCTGGTCAAGAGGTAAGTTTTCGATGGGATAAGACATTCTACAAACTCCAATTTCACTTTAATGTGAGGCAAAGGTGTAATATGTGATAAAATGTGAAGAATCACTTTTTCGGTTCAGTAGCTTCAATCAACGCTTTAAATTCGGGCAAGTTGCGAAAACTGTTAAACGTTTTCTCCATTTTAGCGGCGGTCAGTGCAGATTTGTCTACCCGAATTGATTGACGCAGTGAAAGAATAGATTTCTCGATAAAAACACGTTTTCCATCTGATTCTAATGCCTTCTGTGCCTTTACTGCATAAACTACGGCGAGGTTATAGTATGCTTTTGCGAAATCGGTATCCAATTGGGTTGCGCGTTCCCATGCAGCGATTGCTTTGTCAAGCTTCCCCATATTTGCATATACTGAACCGAGATTGTAGTGAGGAATTGCCCATCGTGGTTCGAACTGAATTGCAAGTTTGAATTCAATTACTGCTTGGGATAGATTGCCTGCTTTGGCATATTCAAGGCCCCAATTGTCATGTTTATATGCTGCTTCATTGGGAGCGGGAGTATCAACATTTTGTGAATACGGTATGCTTTTCGGTCCGCATCCGATAACGATTAAAACTAAGCAGGAGATAAAAGTATGACGCATATCTTATCTCGTATTTTTGTAGGGCTGTCCTTCTCAATCAGGCGTTGTATTTTCTGAGTCAAGTCTTTAGGTATTATACAAAATATTTTAGAAAAATGCAACATCTTTGCATGGTTCCGATTTTTTGCCTCGGTTGTTGTGAAAATCCGGGACTTCTGCTAAAATGTGCAAGAAGTGGCGAGAGTTTTCTTTTCGTCATAGGATGCACAACTTGGAAAGGTTATGCTACGAAGCGTTTGTCAGAATCGCGGATTTACGCAGATTACGCAGATTGACGCGGATTTTTCTGCATTACAGGCTAGACGAAGGACACGGATTATTTGTTTACCAGGATCGCGGATTATATCTTCTGAATCGCAGATTTTAGTTGTCAGGATTGCGGGGGACGCTAAGTCCGCGACAATTGAATGGTAGGTTTGTTTAGTTTTATAGATATTCATTTTATCAAGTTAACTGTGAGTAAAGGTTTTGATGCATATTCCTTTATTTTATCAGCGATCCGTGTTATGCCTTGAAAACGGAATACGGATAATGCGGTATTTCGTAAAGCGGCCATGACTTGTGGAATAGCCCCGCACCGGACAGATGACGCATCCTCGCCGAGTAGCACATCGCGCATCCAATGCGACTTGTTCTCTATTGCCCAATGGCCTCTCCGTAAAGCGAGTAAGCGTTCTGCGGATGCCTCACTCGGTTTCAGGCCGCACTTACCCCCATTTTTTTTTTGAATGCGTGTGTAGTTGTGTTCATAGGTCTCCAATGTTGTCATGTCAGTTCTTCTGCGGTGAGAAAGTTTATATCTCTCAAACAAGTCCTCTCGGTGAACAAGAGCAACGCCTCCTGCGTCCACACCTCGCGGATCATACGGTTGATGACACTGATCACGGAGTAAACTTTCCGCGTAGGGTGTAAAGTTTTTGCCCATCTGTCCGCAGCTTTTTCATAACACAGGAACGCCAAACCATAAGCCACGACTGCCAACAAAAACAGAACTTCCATCCGGGGCTGTTCGTTCTTTCTCAAAACGAGTGCTTTGAAACCGAAGTTCGTTTTCAAGTCTCTGAACCCGTGTTCAATCTGTGTCCGCCGCTTGTAGCAAGTTCGCAGGGGGTTCCCCTGAAGCCGATTGGAGATAAGATATAACGGGTCTTTCTTGGTGTGCTGTCCCCCAACATAGAGTGCCACAGGCACCTGCTCCGTGTAGTGATAAAGCACTTGTGGGTAAAAACCATTTGCCACTTCTTCAAGGCACTGCTTGTTGCCTGCTATACGCACACCAACATTGCGTGGCACACGTATCAAGTAGCAGATGCCTTGCCCCTCAAAAAACTTGAGGATCGCTCTCGCTCGGGCGAACCCTCTGTCAAAAACCAACACAGGCTCCCGACTATCCCCTAACACTTTAACAACGCGACTATGGACATCACAACAGAACTGCTGAACTAAATCGTTATGTCCTTGATAGGTGCCATCTTTGAGCATCTCATTTTTATACAGAACCCAATAGAGCGGGATCGCACGATTGCGAAACGGAAGGGCTGCAACAATCGCCTTCCATCCGCCCGGTAAATCTGTCTCGTCTATCAGCACAAGCAGATGCTGCATCCCCACAGAACGACACACACTGACAACTATATGTGACAACCAAGCACCCTTCACCGCTGCAACCGGAAAATAGGTGTCAATAAACCGCAACACACGCTTTTGCTTAGACTTGTCGTGTTTCACACGGATAGGTAGATGTGAGGCAATCGATTGAATACGAAAACTTGGGGCTACACACACAGCCTGTAGCATCAAATAAAAGTTGCGGAGCGTCGGTTTTTTGATACAAACCCCGTTGAAAACTTTACGAAAACCTGTTATAATCTTTCTGGGATGTACCCAGCTAAGGGTATATTTCATAAGAATACCTCCCTGCCGGTTTTTCACCGACATTATTTTATATGGAGGTATTCTACCATAACCCATCAGACTTTCCAACTTATTTCTATACACACACACGCCTACACATACCGCATACAAAAATGGGGGTAAGTGAGGTTTCAGGCTCGTAATCCCATAGGTAGTGCGGGTTGTCTCTTCTCCTGTCTTCATATTTTTGGAAGTATAATGATATTGGATCACTTGTGCTATGCCCGGCCAGTCCAGATATGCGTTCAGGCTTGTGCTTGCCTTGATACACCGCGTCTCAAGTCTGCCATGCGACTTTTCAATCGTCTCATGCATGTATATCGGTTTCCCTAAAGTAGGGTGTGTTGTGTCTTCAGAAACCGCGTCAGGCACGTCTTGAAAAAGTTTCTCAATCGCTTCTAACAGGTCCGGTTGATTGTTCTTAACAGGCAGCATATAGTCGCCCCCGCTGTTTATGATTCCATGGCAGAAAGAGCGTTGTGTCAAAAGGGCATCCGTTGTGATAACTTTACCTGCCACATCAAAAGCTTTGAGGATTTCCGTTGATATCGGTATTTCATTGGTTTTATCGCTGACACCTCGCTGTGTGAGGGTGATCCCTAACTCATGAGAGACGACGGAGAGTAAATGGCTGATCATCGCACCACTTTTTTTAGACGCACGCAGGGTTTTGCCATCTATAGCGACTGCGTCGGAACACCCCCGCAAATCAGGGCACTCTGCTAATGCGGCGTTTACCCATTTTGACAGGATGTTTTCTAATGCTTCAACGTCCAACTTTTTCAACAGATTATGGATAGTTGCGGCACAAGGCGTTTTGTGATGTGTGAACCCGAGTGCTTTTGTGAGTGCGGGCTGTGAGCGTGCCCAGGTAGCGATGGATGTATACCCTTTATGCCCGCACATCAATCCAACGACTAAAAGTGCGAGGATTGCTTTCAAGGGGTGCCGTTTCCCTTTTTCCTTGCGTGGGTCTGTAAGTTCTGCTAACATATTGACTAAGTGGCAGGACTTTTTTCTTGCCATACTTCACCTCGAAAGAGAATAAATTTTTATGGTGAAGTATAGCAGATATACCATGAAAAATCACGGTATATCTGCACATTCCAAATATTAACGATTGTGATAAAAAACAACTAAAATACATAAAACTAAATAACCCTAAATTGAATGGTTCTGGGTGTTGTGAAAATCCGGGACTTCTGCTAAAATGTGAAGGAAGTGGTGGGAGTTTCTTTCGTCATAGTTGTAAGATGCACAACCTGGAAAGTTTTTAAATGATTGCATAGTGTTACCGCAAAGACCGTTGTGCCTTGCTACAATATCGCTGATGCACAACATAGAAAGGGTATGCTATAAAGCAAGGATACTGAACTCACGTTAAATACATAATACAAGGGCAATAGAACTGATGAATTATCCGATCCTATCTGAATCAAGACGTATAGAGTTGCTACGACCACCGGAAGGTTGTGTTAGAATGGTTCTCGACACAGATACGTATAATGAAATTGACGATCAATTTGCTGTTGTTCATGCTATTCTATCACCGGAGAAGCTAAACCTTGAAGCAGTCTATGCTGCTCCTTTTCACAATAACCGTTCGACTGGACCTGAAGATGGTATGGAAAAAAGTTATGACGAGATTTTAAGACTGTTAGATTTCCTTCAAGTCAAATCAGATAACTTTGTATACAAGGGTTCACGAGGTTTTCTCACTGATGGTGAAACCCCGTTGCACAGTGAAGCGGCGAGTGATATGGTTAAACGTGCTATGGATGGTTCAGATGAACCGCTATATGTCGTAGCAGTTGGTGCAATTACAAACGTGGCATCGGCGATATTGCTTGAGCCTGAGATCATCAAAAATGTTGTCGTAGTATGGCTTGGAGGAAATCCACATTATTGGTCTCATACACGAGAATTTAACCTCGCCCAGGACATACACGGTGCACGAGTCGTCCTTGATAGTGGGGTGCCATTTGTTCACCTACCAGCCCGCGGGGTGGTTTCACACCTGTTAACAACTGTGTCTGAGATGGAACGTTATGTCCAAGGTCAAGGGAAAATAGGCGATTATCTGGTAAAAATATTCAAAGAATATCATAAGGACCATTTCGGTTGGTCTAAAGTTATATGGGATATATCTGCGACAGCCTATCTTGTCAATAACAGCTGGGTGCCAACGGACATAGTGCATAGCCCTATTCTTACGGATGCAGTGACGTGGAGTTTTGACAATAGTCGACACCTTATGCGTGTAGCAACGAGTGTTAATCGTGATGCAATTTTCAGGGATCTATTCCAAAAACTACGACAAGCGAGATAAGGTCTTAAATCTTGTTGACTCATGTTACAAAGTATATCAAGGAGCATCGACTTTATGAAAATTAAAGATATTGAATATCGTACGGTTTCGATCCCTTTTATACCTGCGATTGAGGAACATTCAGGTATGGTGTATCCAACCACATTGGTTTGGGTGCACACTGATGAGGGAATTACGGGTTTAGGCGAAAGTAATGCTGTTCATAGTGACATATCGGAACAAGCGGAGCAGATTGCTGAAAGATATGTTGGTAAGGATTTTTGGGATTTTGATATTGCTGATGAGGGCTTCACGTTCCAATCAGCGTTTTATGATATTGCAGGACAGGCATTAGGAGTGCCCGCGCACAAATTGATGGGGCGTCAATATAGAGACAGTGTTGAGCTTGCATATTGGTCACCTCCGATGCCGCCTGAAGATACTGCAGCGGAAGCTGAACGTGCTGCAAACTTAGGTTTCCGCGTCCATAAACTTAAAGCACGTAAAGCAACTATTGTTGAGACTGCAAGGTTGATAAAAGAAGCATGTGGGCCCGACTTTCAGATTCGTGTTGATCCAAACACAGAATTCGGTGATTTGGAGACCGGTATTCGATTAGCAGAAGAATTAGTGCCTTATAATATTGAAGTTTATGAAGACCCTATTCAATTTGAAGATCTGTCGTGGTATCGTGAACTTAGGAAACACACAGATGTACCAGTTGCGAGACACATTGGCGGTCTACAAGAGATATTACGAAACATACAGGCTGATGCCGTGGATGCAATAAACACACAAGGTAATTTATCTGGACTTCGCAAAAGTGCAGCTATTGCTGAAGCTGCGGAAATACCGATTTGAGTACAGTGTTTTGCATTCGGTTGTTGTGTTGCATCGACCTTTGCTGCACATGTAGTCTCTACCATCCCAAACTGCTCAATGCCAATTGACGAACTACCACATATTCGTGTTGATGATCTGTCAGGTGGTAGTATGAATCTTAAGAACGGTGCTATTCACTTGTCAGATGAACCTGGTTTAGGTCTACATTTGGATATGGATGCAGTAGAGCGATATAGAATCAAATAGTAAATGACGTATGTAAAGCATATTGACATAGTCCATTTATTCGGTAGTGTTTCCTGATTGTAAGTCATTGAGGATACGTTGCACAACTTGTTTTTGTTGTCCTTGGACAGCGGGTTGCTCCAATTCATAGACTTCGTCAGATATCAGGAATTTGTGATCTTCTTTAGGCAAACCACCATGTGAACCGTTATCTATGTATCTGTTGAAGACAGTAAACCGAGGATAATCCTCTGTCCATTTTCTTGCTCCATGATAAAGTGCTTCGGTGAAGATTACACAATCACCGGCGTTGACAGGAACATTAATCACAGTTGGGAACCATCGTAAATTGAGAGATGCTCAGGTGGGTCAATGTTGCGTTTGTGGCTGCCGGGTAGACAAACAAAACCTGTTCCTTCGGGTACATCAACTAACGAGATTCCTGCATTGATAAATCCTGCATGGGGTTCGCCGTTCTCTATGCCGTAATCTTTTCCGGATGCATGAAAATGAATATCGTCTGAAGTTTTATAGTTTTTGGTCAACGCGCAATCTACGAGACAAGGTGCCCCACGTGTGAGCGCAATGACGACGCGCATGATCTCAATGTTGAGCACAAGCCGCTGGAAAACGGTATCACCGTATTGCACATTGTTAATCCAGTGTGCAATTGTTGAAGAATAATTGTTTGCGCGGGAAGTAGAAGTTAATGGAGAGGGTAACTCTTCTAATGTCATATCGTGCCAGCGATTTCCCAATTCAATCATCAACTGAATATCATCAGGTGGGACAACACTGCGTAAAATAATGAATCCGTGGTGGTCAAAGAACCATTTTTCTTCAAGTGTTAGCATTTGCATTCCTTTCTATCCATCGGTTGAATTCTTCTAATGTTGTAACTTTATCAGAAGTAACTGCCCGGTAGACAGCCATACTATTGTAGACATCTCCTCTATAATCAGGACGTTGAGATATTGTGTGCTTTATGCGTAGTATTGATGTTCGGTCTGCATTTTGAATGTTTTTGTGTAAAGTATCAAATTCTTCCATGTGTGTGTGAAAATCTGTTTCTGCATATCCCCAGAGGTCTATTTTCCACTCTTGTTCATTGAAGAGAAGCAAAATGCCCCAATAAAGCCCATGGTCAAACCCTGGAAAATTACGAATATAATGGTTAGAAAATGACATCTTTGTAATTTGATACTTTTTGGCGATTTTTGTGCCGATATGAAAGAATAAGTCAACACTATGTTGATTTGGTAATATCATACTAATGTCAATATCTCGCCATGTCATTGTGTTCAAGGTGTAACTTCCAATAACACGTGTAATGCCATAACTATTAAGCAGTGCCAGCAAACCTTCATTGTTTAGTAGATTGCTTGCTTCCTCGCGAAGCGAACATGAATGTACGAGTATCTCTTTATCTGTCATGACAACCTTATGTGGGTTGGATTCGTTTATGAAATGTAAGGATTAGGGTTCTGCTCTACCTCAGCGAAAAGGGTATCTACATACGTTTTTATATGAAATAGTCGAGAGGGAGAGTCCCCTATTTTACCTTGTTTCGAAATTCCAAGTGAGTCCCAATATGCTCCTAGTTTTGGACGATTTAATCCGATAAAGTTAGCATCTGCATTTTTAGCAAGACGTTTGTTCCAATAGATTACCTCAACAAGATGGATATAGGTTGATGTGTTGTAATCGACACCGAGCATAAGGATTTTTCCATTCCTCTTGTATGCTCGGAACATTGGCGAATGCGTTCCGTAGGTTTTGCCCCAAGGCGGGTAATCCCAAGGTGACTGGTAACCATCACAACTTAGATGGTCTGCAACAAATGCTTCTGCATCTTTACCGCGAGCAGCAACGGAATGAGAGTAGTGGTCAGATCGGTATGCTCCTTTCATCTGCCGAAAAAATTCGGTCAACCACCCGACTGTAGACGGTGTTATATCAATATCCCAAGATGCCACACGTTCTTCTCTGCTGGGTAACAGATTGAATGAAGGCATCAGTATTAATCCATCCTGTCCGATGACGTTCTCGAGGGCAGAGATGACTGCACCAGCACCTCCTTCAACATCTCCTAAACTTTTAAATGATGAATGAATAAATAGAGTGTCTGCTATTTCTACGCCGAGATTGATGAAGTCAGTGATGAGTTTTTCACGTGTGTATGGCAATTTCATTTTTCGGGAATGTTGGAATCACAATAATTTGGAAGATAAATGCATGTTAAGCTGCTCCGTGTTTTATTAGCAACCTGGCTATTTCTTCCGTGCCTGTTCTCCGTTTTTGTTTTGCTATTTGTAGGGGTGTTGCCCCTTTTTTATTTTTGAAATTAGGATTTGCTCCGTTGAGAAGCAACTTCTCAATGGCTCCCTGTTGTTTTTCTTTATTTTTGATTGTTGAACGAATTGCTTCAATCAATGGGATTTCGCCGTTATTATCCACGGCATCGATTGCTGCGCCGTTTTCAATTAGTAGATTGATAACCTTAATGAAACCTGCCTTCGCTGCGCAATGTAATGCCCTTTTTCCTTTGCTACTTCTGACATCAACATCCGCGCCGAGTTCGAGCAGCCTCAAAACGTTTTCAGGATGTTCACCTTTGTCACCGCGACAAATATAAGGAAGAGGTGGCCATCCCATGTGATCTAAACCGTTTATGTCTTTAGGTTGGACACCGTGAGACTTGAGCAGGACGCTCATTTCCGAATTGTCATCATATACGCGTGGTGCTTCGCTGGGATCTGCGCCGTTTTCAAACAACAATTTCACAATATCCACTCTGTCTGCTGAAACGGCATGATCAAGCAATTCTTTGCTATACTGTTTAACTTCAGTTCCCCTTGATATTAGAAGTTCAACAATGCATAAGTTTCCACCTACGATGGCGTAAGAGAGAGGCGTTGCTGATTCTGAATATCTGTGTTCAACTGTATGTGGCTCACCAGATGGTAACATGACAGATTGAAGATATCCGCTTTCCACAAGATTCTGATCGCTATCAAGAAGTGCTTGTACAGTATCATAATCACCGAGATATGCAGCGGAATGAATATCAATAATTGCGCCTTCTTGTTGGAGATAATCTGCGACATCATCCCGTCCTTCGTGCCGTGCAACACAGTATGGTGTAATCTCAAGTTCATGTTGACTCAGATGGCAGCCTGGTAAGTTGATATTTGCGCCTTGTTCCACCAGAAATCGGACAACATGCAACTTACCACGATATGCCGCCTCCCACAACATAGTTCTACCGTGTGAACCAATGGTGTGTAGCCATTCAGGTTTATCTACCAAGAACTGTTTAACTGCATCAAGATCTCCGCGACCTGCAGCTGCAACAACTATTTTTAGAAAGTCGCTTTGATTTCCTGTTAGTTGTGTTTTGGGCATTGACAAGTCCTTAATTTAATTCGCTTCAACAACGCGCGGCCTCCCCCCGATAGATGGCGGCAAAAGCATACGTTTTTGTTGTTCAGTCAATTCACCGTATTTGTCTATGTCATAATAATTGCCTGACCAAGCCGAATGACCTGGACTATATTTATAGAGGAGCGCGCGACGTTGATGTCCTGCTTTCCATGGCATCGTTCCGTGAACTAGTGCTTCAGTAAAAAATAGAACGTCGCCTGCTTCAAGTGCTGGCTGAACGACGTAGTTTGTTGGGCGTGTAAAGTTGCGGACTTCAGGTGGGATCTCTCTTAGAAAGTTACTCTTGTGACTTCCTGGAATACATGCGAATCCTCCTGCGCCTTCGGGGGCATCCGCTAAATTGTATGTCATCACACACAACCCATTACGCATAATACCGTCTCTATATTTATACCAATGGTCACCTTCTGGGCCACCAGGACGACCGCCATCTTCTCCGCCGTGTAACCCCCCGCGATTCTCACCACCGCTCATAAAAATAGGATAATCGTGGTCGAGACGTACATTTGGGCCTAACAATTCAGTTAAATAGGGTAGTATTATAGGATGGTCAATGAGTCGCTTAAAGGGTTCACCCCAAACACTTGGTGGCCCTTGTAGTTCACCTTTGTCAATAAAGTTGTTCATTTCTGCGACTTCACTGTCAGTCAATACATTTTTGATAATCAGGTAACCTTCAAGGTCTACCATAAATTTTTCTTCACCTGTCATGAGATATATCTACCTTTCATTTTAAGTTTCTATAGAAATCATAAGTCTTCATCAGATATCTGTTTAGAACAGTGTCTATTTCAATTTGAGTCAACAACGCGTGGTCTTCTACCGATGGAAGGAGGCAAGAGCAAACGTTTTTGTTGCTCAGTCAACTCATCATATTTGCTGATATCGTAGTAATTGCTTGACCAAGCGGAATGTCCTGGACTATATTTGTATACTAAAGTTTGGACATTTTGGGACATTCAGGCTGCGTTGTCCGCAGGCAATGCTGTCTCTTTGTGAAAATCGGTGTGTATTTTCTGTGAGTTTGTTTTTTCAGAGTAAATCGCAGAAAATACCGCTCTGTAGAGCTGCCAGCGGAGATAAACTACACGCAACCCTTGTGTGAGACGCTTCGGATGATACCAATGGATGCCCAACTGATCACAAACTACCTGAGCACTTATCTCCTCCGCCGTCCCATCCCGTGGGGTGAATAGCAACTTCGTCAGACTTGCTGCAACGAAACTCAATTGCACAAACCGATTGATGCTTTTGCGGGATTTCAGGCGATAGTCATCAAAACCGAAGTGTTGCTTCGCATCCCGAAAAGCCGTCTCTATGTGCCATCTCTTGCGATAATATATAGCGATCTGTGGTATCCCAATCGTCAAATCTGTTGTCCATACACAGAAATACCGATAAGGTTTCGAGGTTTTCGGGCGACTTCGGATAACAACGAGGCGAATATCAGCATCGCACATCTTCGTTCTCACGACTTTGGAGGCGATTGAATACTTTTGGCCTTCTATATCCATAAGCGTATACCGCATCCTGCGAATATCCAAGCGGTCTCCATATTTTCGCGGACGGCCACGCTGGCGATGTTTCGGCTGTTCCGGTAAACGATAGAAGACGGCATTAGACTTCGCACGACACAAGATATGATGTCCATAACTTTGAACCAGCGTAAACACTTTTCGCCTTGAGAACCCACGATCAAAAATAATAAGACCCGGAGCGATCTGGGAACAGATGCGTTTCAACACCGCATCGCTTTTATCACGGCACGTCTGCGGCACCATCAGTCTCGCCCATACGGGGAATAGCTGCCAACCTATAGATGTTTGGCAAAGTAAACCTAAGGCACCAAACTCGTGTCCATAATGGAACTTGGATCGGTTCACGCGACCCTTTTGATAACTGAAGTTGCGGAAAAAATGCAACCCCCACTGGCGTTCACCTGTTTTTATGGCTTTGGTCTCATCATACACATAAACCCAGTTAGGAAATGCTTGCTGAACCTTTTTTGTCAGGTGTCCTGCGACTTTATCCGCATCCCATTTACCACGCGATAGAAACTTTGGAAAAGACCAGTATCGCGTCTGTGAAAAACCTGATTGATAAAGTTCCGTTAGCGTGCCACTATTTCCATCTGCGATAAATCCGAAAATAAACGCTTGGAAAAGAGCATAGTAGGGTTATTTAGTTTTATAGATATTCATTTTATCAAGTTAACTGTGAGTAAAGGTTTTGATGCATATTCCTTTATTTTATCAGCGATCCGTGTTATGCCTTGAAAACGGAATACGGATAATGCGGTATTTCGTAAAGCGGCCATGACTTGTGGAATAGCCCCGCATCTGACAGGTGATGCGTCCTCGCCGAGTAGCACATCGCGCATCCAATGCGACTTGTTCTCTATTGCCCAATGGCCTCTCCGTAAAGCAAGTAAGCGTTCTGCGGATGCCTCACTCGGTTTCAGGCTCGTAATCCCATAGGTAGTGCGGGTTGTCTCTTCTCCTGTCTTCATATTTTTGGAAGTATAATGATATTGGATCACTTGTGCTATGCCCGGCCAGTCCAGATATGCGTTCAGACTTGTGCTTGCCTTGATACACCGTGTCTCAAGTCTGCCATGCGACTTTTCAATCGTCTCATGCATGTATATCGGTTTCCCTAAAGTAGGGTGTGTTGTGTCTTCAGAAACCGCGTCAGGCACGCCTTGAAAAAGTTTTTCAATCGCTTCTAACAGGTCCGGTTGATTGCCTTTAACAGGCAGCATATAGTCGCCCCCGCTGTTTATGATTCCGTGGCAGAAAGAGCGTTGTGTCAAAAGGGCATCCGTTGTGATAACTTTGCCTGCTACATCAAACGCTTTGAGGATTTCCGTTGATACCGGTATTTCATTGGTTTTGTCGCTGACACCTCGCTGCGTGAGGGTGATCCCTAACTCATGAGAGACGACGGAGAGTAAATGGCTGATCATCGCACCACTTTTTTTAGACGCACGCAGGGTTTTGCCATCTATAGCGACTGCGTCGGAACACCCCCGCAAATCAGGGCACTCTGCTAATGCGGCGTTTACCCATTTTGACAGGATGTTTTCTAATGCCTCAACGTCCAACTTTTTCAACAGATTATGGATAGTTGCGGCACAAGGCGTTTTGTGATGTGTGAACCCGAGTGCTTTTGTGAGTGCGGGCTGTGAGCGTGCCCAGGTAGCGATGGATGTATACCCTTTATGCCCGCACATCAATCCAACGACTAAAAGTGCGAGGATTGCTTTCAACGGGTGTCGTTTCCCTTTTTCCTTGCGTGGGTCTGTAAGTTCTGCTAACATATCCATTAAGTGGCAGGACTTTTTTCTTGTCATTCTTCACCTCAAAAGATCGTAAGTTTTTAAGGTGAAGTATAGCAGATATACCATGAAAAATCACGGTATATCTGCACATCCTAAAATATTAACGATTGTGATAAAAAACAACTAAAATACATAAAACTAAATAACCCTAAGAGCATAGTTTTGTGTGTTGAACAGATACTGAAAATCTGATAGAATGTCGTCTAAGCAGAAAAGGAGGTTCATTTTTTATTCTCCTTTCAAAAAATATATTTGTTTATGAAAGGATACCTGCTTTTCTGTTTTTTCGCACTAAAAATTTCTAAAATTGTCCAAACTATAGTATATTTGTATAGCAAAGCGCGGCGTTGATGCTCTGCATTCCATGGCATTGTTCCGTGTATAAGTGCTTCGGTGAAAAACAGAACATCACCTGCTTCAAGTGCTGGTTGGACGACATAATGTGCAGAACGTTCAAAACTTCGGACATCCTTTGGTATTTCTGGGGCGAAGTTGCTTTTGTGACTTGTTGGTATACAAGCGAATCCTCCGGCTCCTTTGGGGGCATCGGCAAGATTATAGGTCATCACACACAATCCATTGCGTATAACACCGTCGCGGTATTTATACCAATGGTCTCCGACATTGCCACGTGCATGCCCGCCATCTTCACCACCATGCAATCCATCTCTTTTTTCACCCTTGTTCATAATGATCGCATAATCGTGATCTAAACGGACATAGGGACCAAGTAGTTCTATAAGATAAGGTAATATTTTCGGATGGTCAATTAAATTTTTGAAAGATTCACTCCAAAGGCTGGGACGAGCTTTCATTTCACCCTTATCAATAAAGCTATTCATCTCATCTACTTCATCATGAGTTAATACATTCTTAATTACGAGGTAGCCATCAAGGTCTACTTGAAATTTTTCTTCGCCAGTCATCTATGAAAACTCCTTAGCGTAACGTGAGTTTGGAATGAGATATTTTTTAATGCACAACCTGGAAAGGTTATGCTGCAAAGATGCACAACATGGAAAGGTTATGCTGCAAAGAGGCACGACCTGGAAAGGTTATGCTACACGGATGCAAAACCAGAAAGGTTATAAGACAAAATATCCTTTATATTTCGGACATCGAACTCACGTTAATATGAAAGAGATTATAGCAGCAATTTCTAGGATATGTCAAAGTGAAATATTGATTACAAGATTGCTTCTATCGATCAGATGTGGTATACTGAAGAACGGTAATTCCTGATGATATATTCAAACTGGTAATCAAATGTTTATAGATTTACTCAATTATCCTTTGGTAGAAATACCTGCGGGACCTTTCACGATGGGGACATATCCTACAGGATTGCGGAAAACCGATCCAGAAGAACCGCAACGGAGTGTCACATTGGATGCCTATGCAATTGGTATCTATCAGGTGACAAATTTTCAATATGCAAATTTTGTTAAAGATTCGGGGTACCAACAACCTATGTATTGGGCGGATGATCGTTTCAATGAAAGGGATCATCCAGTGGTCGGTGTAAGTTGGTATGATGCAAACAGTTTTATAGCGTGGCTCAACAATTTGACAGGTGCAAAATATCGTTTGCCGACTGAAGCAGAATGGGAGAAGGCAGCACGTGGAACTGATGGCAGAGAATATCCTTGGGGGAATATGTGGGATGCAGATAGAACGAACACAGCAGAAACCGGTATAAGGAAGTTAATGCCAGTTGGCAGCTATCCTAATGGGACCAGTCCTTTTGGATGTTACGATATGGCGGGAAACGCTTATGATTGGTGCAGCGATTGGTTTCACATTGAAACGTATAAATATGCTCCTGCAGAGAATCCGATGGGGGCAGTTGATGGAAAACGGAAGGTGATTCGTGGTGGTTCGTGGCAACCTCGCGGTGAGTACGCAGCACGATGTGCGAACCGTGCTGCCAAGGAACCAGCAGATGCAAGTCATAATGTGAGCTTCCGCATTGCAATAGATGTTTAAAATGAGAAAACTTCGGACATCAGAATCTTATCAAAAATTCCGTGATACTTTGCTGAAATGGTTCGAGAGACATCACCGTGATATGCCTTGGCGCGGCATAGATGATCCTTACAAGATTTGGGTATCTGAGGTCATGCTGCAGCAAACGCAAGTTAAAAAAGTCGTTGCATATTATGAGAGATTCATCCAGGTATTTCCTGACATTAACCAACTTGCTGCGTCACCTTTACGAGATGTGTTGAAAGTGTGGGAAGGTTTGGGTTATTATGCAAGGGCACGGAATTTACATAAAGCGGCACAAATCATCGTTAAGGAATATGAGGGAGAAATACCGAATGACTATACTTCCTTTCGTAAATTACCGGGAATTGGAGATTATAGTGCCGCAGCGGTACAAAGTATTGCGTATAACGAACCTTATGCTGCGGTCGATGGAAATATAAAACGCGTATTGGCACGTCTTTTCCTAATAGATACACCTATCAACGACTCAACAGCAGCGAAACGTTTTCAGAAGAAGGCGGATGAACTATTAGATAAAGAAAAGCCTGGACTATTCAATCAAGCGATGATGGAATTAGGGGCAACTATCTGTCGTCCCCAATCTCCCACTTGCCTTGTCTGTCCTGTGAACATATATTGTGGTGCGTTCCAAACAGGACGTCAAGATGAATTTCCGATTCGTCACAAAACTGAGAGAATACCAGAACATCACATCGCTACAGGAGTTATCTACAAAGAAACCGAAGTCCTCATAGTCCAACGACCGCTTGACGGTTTACTTGGAGGGCTTTGGGAGTTTCCTAATGGACAGATTGCAGAGAATGAAACCACAGAGGATGCCTGTGTTCGTCATATTGCAGATGCAGTCAATCTATCTGTTTGTAATCTAAATTACCTCACTGAAGTTAGGCATGCATTCACACATTTTAAGATAATTGTGGATGTATTTGAATGCGACTATCAGTCGGGTGAAGTCGTTCTCAATGGACCGATTGATGCAAAGTGGGTGAACTTATCTGAATTGAAGGATTATCCGTTACCTCGTGCCACACATAAATTTTTAGATAAATTAATTGATAGCTGATTGTTTATAGTTTTACCAATCAAGTTTAATTCCGTATGTCAAAGCTAAAAATTTGGAAAATCTTGAAAGTCGTTTGTTGCGGAAGGTTCCTGTTTAACATTGAATGCACAAACTTACAAGGATTCATGGAAAGAGAAGGTTGGAGTTTTTAAATTTTACAGAAAAACCAATGGAATGAGACAATGATATACGATAAGACTAACCGAACCTTTGACTGTGAACCTACACTCACCGATTCACAGGTATTGCAGTATTGTCATGATGGGTATCTACAGTTAAAAGGTGTTGTTCCAGATAAGATTAACCAACGCGCATGTGATTATCTAAACGGGGACATACCAATTAACCCAGTTTATATTCCAGAGGGGATGACACATGCAGATTTAGAACGGATACGCGATACGCATGAACCGAGTGCCATTATGCTTGAGGATTGGTATATTGAGCATGTGCTTCTCAATCGAGAACTTGCCGGTGCATTACGTTCACTGTTAGGAAAGAATGTTGGTCTGCCTGTGTTGGTGAGCAATCATCGTGTTGAATGTCCGATGGAGGCACAACCTTGGCACCACGATGCTGATCACGTTTTCGGTCCGGAGACTAACTTTGTCGAGGTGTTCTATTTTCCACAAGACACATCTTTGGAAATGGGACCGACGGAGCTTCTTCCGTGTTCACATATCGAACCGAAACAACGAGATATAACGGAAAAGGGGTTCGCAAGTGATGGTCCTGCAGGTTCATTTGTAATCCATTCGCAGAGTATTCTTCATCGGCGTGGTGAGTCTACGGCAACTGGTCTTCGTCACATGTTGAAATATAGTTATTGGCGCACAGTGGCACCTACTCGAGATTGGATCCAAGAACCGGATTTTGATTTTCAGACAGCATCTTATGGCGGGCATGGTGTTGCACGTTACGTTGCACACATGTTCTATTGGTTGTGTGGCAAGAGTGACGAATTTCGCCTCATCGGCGGGCAAGCGTGGCCCTGGTCGAGTCCGAATCAGATTGGACCTTCTTATGGATTTGGACATTCGAAAGGATATCTACCGAATTGGCGTAAGAACAATCCAGATGATTATGCGGTGGGATAGTGTGTATTTTTTTGTCAGAATCTCGGATTTTCGCGGATTGGGTGGTTCGTCTGAATCGCGGATTTTCGCGGATTACGCTGATTGACGCGGATTTTAAGAGCGTGGTATTCACAGTCTAATGGGCAGATGAGCACCTTCTGGGCATCACAATGTCTGAACTGCGGATTGTACAGAGGACGCGGATTATGGTTAAGTATAAATAGATAGGCACCGCACCCACAGGAGCAATTTACGTATTGCGACTTAGCTCAATAATAGTCGGACTTCGCGATGCTCTGTCCGACCTACGAATTTTAAGATATTATCTACGATAACAAAAAAGGACAAAACTTATGGCAAGAAAGAAACGTACTACATCAGAGAAAGAGGTTCAAGATTATAGACACGATAACGCGAGACGAAAGAACAACCCATCTGCAGGCATTGCTGCACAAGGGAAGTTACATGATTCACCGAGGCAGGAATATGCGTATAATCCACATCTCCCGCCGAGTCTACGATCTGACCCAAGCGGGGATGCTGACAAACTCCCCGAACTGCTCCAAAAAGCACAGCGCGAAGTCCTCTCTGCCGAAGAAGCAAAAACCATCGCAGATGCCCTGAAACACCATGAACCATGGCTGGAATGGGCGGGCAAACAGGAGAAAAAATCCTTTGCAGTGGATCCGGTTGCGCTCCATATTCATGAACGTGTGAGTGCTAAAGCTATTTTGAAAGTGGCAGCACGCGAAAACGTTCAACGTAGTCTCTTTGCTGATCCGCAGCAGGATTATGCTGAGGCGGTTGATTTTTACCAGCACGATGTGGATTGGGCAAACCGCCTTATCTTGGGTGATAGTCTTACTGTTATGAGTTCCCTTGCACATCGGGAAGACCTTGCAGGTAAGGTGCAGATGATTTACATTGATCCGCCCTACGGCATCAAATTTGCCTCCAACTTTCAACCCACCGTCTTTCAACGTGATGTAAAAGATAGGGACCAAGATTTAACGCGAGAACAAGAGCAGATTAAAGCATATCGCGACACGTGGACACTCGGCATTCATTCTTACCTTGCCTACCTACGCGATCGATTGATTGTTGCTAAAGACTTGTTGACAGATAGCGGGAGTATTTTTGTGCAGATTAGTGATGAAAATGTGCATAGGGTAAGGACTATCATGGATGAGGTGTTTGGGAGTGAGAACTTTGTGTCTTTGATTACTTATAGGGTATCTAGCGGAACTCGACAAAAAAGTGCACCACGTCAAATCGCCGATTTTCTCATTTGGTATGCAAAGGATAAAGCGGTAATGAAATTTCATCGCATTTTCCATGAGAAGAAGATAGACTCAAATAATATTTTCAAAAGTATTGAATTAGCAGATGGAACACGTAGATCGCTGACGAAATCCGAGAGAGAAAATCCCAATTTATTACCTACGGATGCAAAAGTTTTTATGCTTCTTCCAATACATAGCCAAGGTGCCGGGGATAGAAATCTACGTTCTTTCCAAGGTAATCAATATGGTATCCCTCAAAACGCGCACTGGAGACATACTCTAAAGGGATTCAACCGCCTTGTAAGTGCAAATCGTGTTGTAGCCAATATAACAGCACTAGGGACTGTCTATTACTTTTCTGACTCCCAAGTATCAGAAATTACGACAAGTTGGGATGATACAGGACCTGAAATGAATAAAACTTATGCTATTCAAACCAATCCAAGAACTATCCAACGTTGCCTTCTCATGACAACAGATCCTGGTGATCTTGTTCTTGATCCGACGTGTGTGCGCAAAGGAACGATGATTTTAAGACCCCCCTTTATCCCGCACTTACCCCCATTTTTTTTTGAATGCGTGTGTAGTTGTGTTCATAGGTCTCCAATGTTGTCATGTCAGTTCTTCTGCGGTGAGAAAGTTTATATCTCTCAAACAAGTCCTCTCGGTGAACAAGAGCAACGCCTCCTGCGTCCACACCTCGCGGATCATACGGTTGATGACACTGATCACGGAGTAAACTTTCCGCGTAGGGTGTAAAGTTTTTGCCCATCTGTCCGCAGCTTTTTCATAACACAGGAACGCCAAACCATAAGCCACGACTGCCAACAAAAACAGAACTTCCATCCGGGGCTGTTCGTTCTTTCTCAAAACGAGTGCTTTGAAACCGAAGTTCGTTTTCAAGTCTCTGAACCCGTGTTCAATCTGTGTCCGCCGCTTGTAGCAAGTTCGCAGGGGGTTCCCCTGAAGCCGATTGGAGATAAGATATAACGGGTCTTTCTTGGTGTGCTGTCCCCCAACATAGAGTGCCACAGGCACCTGCTCCGTGTAGTGATAAAGCACTTGTGGGTAAAAACCATTTGCCACTTCTTCAAGGCACTGCTTGTTGCCTGCTATACGCACACCAACATTGCGTGGCACACGCATCAAGTAGCAGATGCCTTGCCCCTCAAAAAACTTGAGGATCGCTCTCGCTCGGGCGAACCCTCTGTCAAAAACCAACACAGGCTCCCGACTATCCCCTAACACTTCAGCAACGCGACTATGGACATCACAACAGAACTGCTGAACTAAATCGTTATGTCCTTGATAGGTGCCATCTTTGAGCATCTCATTTTTATACAGAACCCAATAGAGCGGGATCGCACGATTGCGAAACGGAAGGGCTGCAACAATCGCCTTCCATCCGCCCGGTAAATCTGTCTCGTCTATCAGCACAAGCAGATGCTGCATCCCCACAGAACGACACACACTGACAACTATATGTGACAACCAAGCACCCTTCACCGCTGCAACCGGAAAATAGGTATCAATAAACCGCAACACACGCTTTTGCTTAGACTTGTCGTGTTTCACACGGATAGGTAGATGTGAGGCAATCGATTGAATACGAAAACTCGGGGCTACACACACAGCCTGTAGCATCAAATAAAAGTTGCGGAGCGTCGGTTTTTTGATACAAACCCCGTTGAAAACTTTACGAAAACCTGTTATAATCTTTCTGGGATGTACCCAACTAAGGGTATATTTCATAAGAATACCTCCCTGCCGGTTTTTCACCGACATTGGTTTATATGGAGGTATTCTACCATAACCCATCAGACTTTCCAACTTATTTCTATACACACACACGCCTACACATACCGCATACAAAAATGGGGGTAAGTGAGGGGTTAGGGGGGTAAAACCGCCATAGAAAACCTCCGCCCCGGAGACTATGTCCTTTCACACACCGGCAAACCCCGTCGCATTACCCGAACGATTCGCAAACAATATCGAGGACAGCTCATCGGCATTCAGCACAACCAATCCTCGACAATACTTTGGGTAACAGCGGATCATTATGTCCTATGTAAACAGCGTACTATTTCTTATGGCGCAGATTGCGCATGGAGCAAAGTTCCCCAAAAGCACTTTGAGCGTGCACGTAAACTCCGCAAAGAGATGACTTCGGCTGAAAAAATCTTATGGCAACAACTCCGTAATAATCAACTCGGTGTTAAATTCAGAAAACAACACCCGATTGGGCCTTATATTACTGACTTCTATACGCGTGATGTCGGGTTGATTATTGAAGTTGATGGAGACACACACTTCTCCTCTGATGCTGAAGTTTGTGACGCTGTACGCACCGATTATCTGCATCAGTTAGGATTAACTGTCCTCCGTTTCACGAACCTTGAAATCTTTCATCAACTTGATGGCGTAATGGAACAGATTCGTCAGGCAATTTGTGTTGTTCGTCCTTCTAAAACGCCGCTTCAACAATGGCGGAAGTCCGAGACCTTGCGGGGCGGCGATATCATCTACTTCGGTATCAACTGCAAGCCGGTAGAAATCGCCAATATCCAGTATGTAGACACCGATGAAGAAGTCTATGACCTTGAAGTTGAAACGGATCATTCTTACCTTACCGAGGTATGCGCAGTGCATAATTGTGGCAGCGGTACAACTGCCTACGTTGCTGAAAAATGGGGTAGGCGGTGGATTACGATTGATACGAGTCGTGTAGCAGTAGCGTTAGCTCGGCAACGTCTCTTGACAAGTAGTTTTGAGTATCACAAACTCAAGGACGAAGCGGATGGTGTCGTAGCTGGGTTTGTTAATAAAACGGTGCCACATATCACTCTCGGAAGTATTGCCAATAACACTGCACTTGACCCTATTTTTGAAAAGCATGAACCGATTTTAGAAGACAAGCTGGAAATACTAAACAACACTTTAGCAGGAGTTACCGAAGAAATTCGGACTAAGCTGCACGCGAAACTCACAGAGAAGGAGAGGCGCGAAGGGAAAAGGTCTATCACAGATGCGGATAGACGGCGATGGCAGCTCCCTGAAACAGCATGGCAGGAGTGGGAGGTTCCTTTTGATACCGATCCCGATTGGCCCGATGTATTGCAAGCGGCATTGACAGATTACCGTAAAGCATGGCGTGCAAAGATGGGCGAGGTGAATGCATGCATCGCCGCATCCTCCGAGGGCGAGGAGTTGGTAGATCAACCAGAAGTGGATAAGAAGCGGATACGGGTAAGTGGTCCTTTCACAGTGGAGGCGGTGCAACCTGCTGAAGAGTCGCTTGATACCGAATTTCCTATTGCCAAGGGTACAGAGGGGGGGGTACCTATTGTTGGAGGTGAACCTGAAGATCTGCCAGACACATTTGAGGATGAAGAAGGACACGATGCAGTAAATGCGGAGGCATACCTTGATAAGATAATCCGCTTGCTTAAGAACGATGGTGTGAAGTTTCCAGATAACAAGATAATGAAGTTCGCCACGCTTGATCCGCTTGAAGGGGATGTCCTTCATGTTGAAGGGAGCTGGGAAGATGATAGCACGGAACGCCGCGTTGCAGTGGCTTTTGGGCCAGAACACGGTCCCGTGACAGCGATGCAAGTTGAGCAGTGTTTACGTTCAGCATATCGGTATGGATATGACGATCTTGTCTTTGCCGGTTTCAGTTTTGACGGTGCAGCACAAGCTGCTATTCAAGACGATCCGAATCCGAATGTCCGTATCCACATGGCACATATCAACCCTGACGTGGCGATGGACGATCTATTGAAGGAGACATCGACCAGTCAGCTGTTTACTGTGTTTGGATTGCCGCGTACGGAACTCAGAACAACAGAGAATGGAGAGTTTATTGTTACGATGGAGGGTGTGGATATCTATAATCCTGTGGACAACACGGTGAATTCTGCGGGTGCGGATAAGGTTGCGGCGTGGTTCATTGATTCGGATTATAATGGTCGAGATTTTTGTATTACACAGGCTTTTTTTCCTGATAAAAGTGCGTGGGACAAAATTGCTCGTGATCTCAAGGGTGTAATTGATTCGGCGTGTTTTGAGAAGTTTAGTGGCACAGAGTCTTTGCCGTTTCCTGCGGGTGAGTATGGGTGTGTTGCGGTTAAGGTTATTGATCCGCGCGGTAATGAGGTGATGCGTGTGCATAACTTAAGGAGTCTAGTGTATTAACGATAAACACGATGCACAACCTTGAAAGGTTATGCTACAATACGTTGCAAGAGAGAGACACAAACTAACAATTTGTGCTACAAACGGAAAGTTCGTGCCTACAATACGTGGTATGGAGAAAGCGACTATAACATAGCAAGTGAGGAATTTTTATGAATCAGGATCAAAACCAACTTCAGCTCCCAATACAACCTGTAGAACAACCGATATTGTGCAGTCCTTATGAAGAGCCCACTGCACATTGGATTTATGATACACAAACAGGTGAGGCCTTCAAGAATTCGGGGCGTCGCGAGGCGGGGTACTGGTATAAAACGGAACGCACTGGCAGTGATCAGCTTAGCCTTTTTCAAGAGGAAGAGCGAGACGATTTGCCGTTGGTAAACGCGTTGCGTGCCGATGTCCAACGGTGGCGTAATGCAAAGTACGAAAGTGCTACGAATGTAACGAAAGAATTGTTAAGACATTGGGCGCGCGAAGACTTGTTAAGGCGGCTCTTTTTCTGTCAACGCGAAGCGGCTGAAACGATCATTTACCTTGTTGAAGTGCTTCAGCGGGAGCGGGGCCCACGGTTTAAGCCTGAATTTTCCAAAGATGATCTTTCCAAATTAGTTGATTCCCCTAACGATCCGAGTATTCCTGATTTGATACGTTATGGGTGCAAGATGGCGACTGGTAGCGGTAAAACTGTTGTGATGGCGATGCTCATCGCGTGGGCATTTTGCAATCGTGGCAAAGTGCCTTCTGATGAACGTTTTCCTGCAGCAGCACTTATTGTCTGTCCGAACCTTACAATTAAACAACGGTTACAGGTTTTGCGTCCTGATGCAAGTAATAATTACTATGATAGATTTGAGTTAATTCCTACTAAACTGCGTCCGTTGTTGAATGGCGGGAAGGTGTTAATTACGAATTGGCATCGATTTGCCCCAGGATCGGCACATAAAGAAGGCGGGCAGACCTATGCGGTTGTCAATAAAGGCGAGGAGACAGCGGATGTATTTGCTAAACGTGTGTTAGGGGAGCTTTATGACAGTGCGCCGATTATGGTACTAAACGATGAAGGGCATCATGCCTATCGTCCTGCGTCGACTGATGAGGAACTCTCTGCGGAGGAAAAAAAGGAGCGTCAAGATGCAACTGTATGGGTAGAAGGCTTGGATAAGATTAACGTTGGGGGTGGTATCAAGTTTTGTGTTGACCTTTCAGCGACGCCGTTTTACATCAAAGGGAGCGGTTACCGTGAAGGGTCGCCTTTTCCGTGGCTTGTGAGTGATTTTGGTTTAGTTGATGCGATTGAGAGCGGTATTACGAAGATTCCTCGGCTGCGAGTGAGTGACAATACTGGTAGGCCTGAGCCGAAATTCTTTCGGTTATGGAGAACTATTAATGATGCCATTTTACCAGCGGAAAGGTTGCCCGGTAGAGCGCGCAAGCCTAAACCGGAGGTAGTTTACCGGGAAGCAGAAGACGCATTGAGAACGCTTGCTAGTCAGTGGAAAGAGCGTTTTGAATATATTGAGGAGGCATCGGATGCACAGGATAAGACACCTCCCGTGCTGATTATTGTTTGCGATAATACCGATATTGCTGAGTATTTCTATCAGCGGATTTCTGGTGAACGGGTAGAGGAGATTGTTGATGAGAGCGATGCCAACAGAAAGACAAAGGGAAAAAAGAGAACGAAAGTAGTCTATGGACAGGGATCTATTTTTCCGGATCTATTTTCGAACACCGAAAACGTAAAACGCACACTGCGTATTGACAGTAAGATGCTTGCGCAAGCGGAGAGTGCTGATTCGAACCAGAACGCATCACAAGCTGCGGAGGCACTTAGAGAAATTGTAGCAACAATAGGGAAACCTGGGGAGCCCGGGGCGCAGATACGATGCGTTGTTTCAGTTGCTATGTTGAACGAGGGATGGGATGCAAACAACGTGACACATATTTTTGGGTTACGTGCTTTTACTAGTCAGCTGCTCTGTGAACAGGTTGTCGGGCGTGGATTACGTAGAATGAATTATACACCGGATCCGGAAACGGGTTTGCTAACTGAGGAGTATGTTGATGTCTACGGGATTCCGTTTTCGGTTATTCCGTTCAAAGGTAGGGAAACCAAAGCGCGTGAAGAGGGGGACAGACCTAAAAATCATGTTCGAGCGTTGCCAGCGAGGAAAGATTATGAGATTCGGTTTCCAGTTGTTGAAGGGTATGCCTTTGCACTCCGGAAAAACGAAATTAAGGCGGACATCAAATCAATGGATCCCCTTCGACTTGATTTAGAACACACGCCTACAGATGTCTTTGTGAAGGCTGCGGTTGGGTATCGGCTTGGACAGACGAGCATTTTAGGTCCTGGCGAATTTACCTCACAGAATCGTCAAGAATACTATAGGACAACACACATTCAGACGATTAAATTTGAGATTGCGGGACAAATTGTCTGGAAATTGGTTGGTGATAGTAACACTGTACCAGATCTACAGAGCAACCCTGGACTCAGACATAGGGCACGGCACAAGTTATTTCCGCAAGTATTCAAGTTAGTTGATGACTACATTGAGACGAAGGTAGATTTTCGCGGTTGTAATAAGTGTGAAATTGGGCTTGAAAAATATGTAACCATGATTGTTGAAAGGTTGGTAGCAGCAATCCAGCCAGATGAAGCAGAGGGTGAGATGCCGCTTCTACCGATTTTGAATCGTTATAAACAGGTTGGAACATCTGCGGCTGTGGATTTCTTCACTACTCGCGCGTGTCATGGGACGCAACGTAGTCAAGTTAATCAGGTTGTATTAGATACTGGGAGATGGGAGCGTTCAGCGTGCTTTTGGTTGGAGCAATCCCAAGCTGTAAAATATTATGTGCGGAATGACCACCTTGGGTTATCTATTCCGTATGAATACTTACGGGTTACACACGGTTATGAACCTGATTTTATTGTACGGCTTCAAAACGGAGTCAATTTACTCTTGGAAACCAAAGGTTACACTCCGGAACAGACTCGCGCGAAACATGCGGGTGCTAAGCGATGGGTTTCTGCGGTAAACAACTGGAATAGAGAAAAACTCGGGGAACCGGAACAGCGTGGCCCCTGGGCATTCCATGAGTGCTTAGATCCGCAATTGCTGCGAACCCATCTTGATGCTATTTTAGATGGGACAATTACCCTTGGAAGTTAAGGAAACTCATAAAACATGAAAATAGCGGTTCTTTCCTATAGCCATCACGGGCGGAGTATGGCAAGTACGGCACAATCGCTTGGACATGAGATTGTTGGTGTCATGGATGCTGAGCACTCACCGCGTGAACAGTTGGCACATCACTTTCAGGCTCCAGCTTATGATTTAGCGGGAAACTGCCTTGATGCTACTAAGCCTGACGCTGCACTTGTTGCGGGGAAGCATACCGAGATGCCTTCTCATGTGCAGGCTTGTGTTGATAGACGTATTCCATATCTGTTGGATAAGCCGTTTGCGGATAGTGCGGACAGGTTACGTCCTGCGGCGGAAGCGTCTGAGAAGCATGATGTATTCAGTGCGCTTGTGCTGCCAAATCGGGCGAGCAAAATTGTTAGTATCGTCAAAGAGATGCTTGAAGATGGTAGCTTGGGTGATCTTATGTTATACAATAGTAGACTAAACAACGGGCCTCCTTCCCATTATGATCCGACACCGTCTTATTGGCATAACCATCCGAGTGTATCGGGTGGTGGGTGTTGGGCGGTTGAAGCTGCGCACGGTATCGATACGTTTCTCCAATTTGTTGGTGACCAAGAGATTACTGTTGTCGGAGCGGTCATGTCCAATGCGATGTATGGTCGCGTTGTAGAAGATAACGGCATCGGTGTGCTGAGAACAGAAGACATAGGTGTCAACTTAAGAACATTTTTATGTTATTTTAGTATAAAATATTGTTGCAAAATAGAGACACCTCTTACATAATAGTAGAAAAACAATATTACTCATTTCTACAAAAGAGGTGTTCCAATGTCTATTCTAACACAGGTTTGTGATAAAATGCAAGCTATACTGCGAACGATTGCTGACGCATCAGCTTCAAGGTGCGGGTTCGTCCGAAGGATCCGCAAGTTCTCCGGAGGTGCTTTCGTGCAGACCCTTGTATTCGGGTGGCTTGAAACGCCTGATGCAAGTTATACGGAGTTGGCACAAACAGCTCGTGCTTTAGGTGTGCATGTCACCCGCCAAGCGATTGAAAAACGGATGACACCTGAAGCAGCCGAAACCTTGAAATCGGTGCTTGAGATAGCCGCAACAACACAAGTTATTTCAGCACAATCGCCGACACTGCCTTTGCTAAATCAGTTCACAGGCGTCTATGTGCAGGACAGCACCACACTCACATTGCCGGATGAGCTGAGACCTGTATGGAAAGGGGGGCGTGCTAAAAACGATTGTGAGAAGTCTGCTATGAAACTTCACCTCTGTTTTGATGTCCTCACGGGTGCTTTCCAACACTTCCAACTCAGTGATGGTATTACTGCCGATAGCAAGGCAGCAGCGGCGTTTGGACCGCTTCCTGCGGGGAGTTTACACTTAGCAGACCTCGGCTATTTTTCGTTTGACGCATTTAGAAAAATGACACAAGCAGGCATCTTCTGGATAACAAGATTGAAAGTAAACTGTAAACTGTATGATGAACAGGGAGAACCCTTCTGCTTATATAAGCACCTCAAGGCAACAAACTCGGACACTATAGACCAGCGTTGCTATGTTGGAGCGAGGGATCGTCTGCCAGCACGCCTCGTTGCACGGCGATGTTCCGAACAAGTAGCGAGCAAGCGTCGCCGATACATCAGGCGTGATGCTAAACGGAGACAGACAACGCCCTCAAAACAACGGTTACGCCTTGCCGATTGGGATATTTACATTACAAATGTGGAGGTTGCACAACTTACCGTTGAACAAGTTATTATTATTGCTGGGCTCCGATGGCAAGTTGAGTTGCTATTCAAATCCTTCAAAAGCGTTGGCAAGGTGAATACATTCCGCAGTGCCAAACCTGATCGTATCTTATGTGAGGTGTATGCGAAACTCATCGCACAACTGATAAGACATTGGATTATGGTAGCAGCTGGCTGGCGGTGTATACTGCACGATCCCATCAGCACAGCGAAACTTATTGGGCGGCATGCACGCACACTCACAATGAGTTTTCACGAATCTAAAGCGGCGTTATTGAAGACACTGAGCAACATAAAAAAGGATTTACAATACAGCGACTGGGGACAACATAGAGCAGGAAAGCACACAACTTATAGGCAACTGAAAAAGGCTGAAAATCCCTAAGTTGACACCTATGGTGTGCTGAGAACAGAAGACGGCATCACAGGAATTATAGAATCAGGTTATACTTATCCATCAGGTAAACGTGGTGGTGATCATTTCTTTCGGTTTGTCGGTACAAAGGCATCTGTATTTGAACAATATGGGAAGAACGGTGAACCGTTGATTGAAGTCCATACATCCGGGGGCGTTCAGTTTAGTGAGGATATATCCCACGGAGCGAGAATCAAGGGTGTCATGGGCGATGCATTTGACGCAATCCGGGATGGTAAAACCTTTGAGCCGTCGGTTGTTGATGCTGTGCGGATCCTTGAAATTCAAGATGCAGTTTATACTTACGCCAGGCAAGGTGCGACGACTCACGGTCCATATCCTATGGGATAATCTAATTCAAACAAAGATATAGAGGATTCAAAATGACAAATTTGAAAAATATAGATGTAATACCGCCAGAATCTGAGTTAGAAGAGGTGTTTGGCGATGCGCATTTCACTGAGGGACCTACCGTCTCTCCAGATGGCATAGTTTTTTTCAGCGACATCACCTTTACACATCAAGCCGATATGCAAGCTGGACACATTATGAAGTATGATCCTGCTACCGATGAGACGACTGTTTTCCGTTCACCGAGTGGCATGTCAAACGGGATGAAGTTCGATGCGGATGGGCGTTTGGTTGTGGCGGAAGGGGCAGATTTCGGTGGTAGACGGATCACCCGAACCGATATGAAAACGGGCAAAAGCGACATCATTGCCGGGTTGTATGATGGAAAACCATTCAATTCCCCAAACGACCTTACTATTGATGAACAGGGACGAATCTATTTCACTGATCCTCGTTATGTCGGACACGAATCTATAGAACAACCTGTGATGGGTGTTTATCGTATTGATCTTGATGGGTCGGTGCATCTTATTATTGCTAATTCAGGTAAACCCAATGGTATTGCTGTGTCGCCTGACCAAAGGACACTCTATGTCGGTAGTAATGACAGTGGAGCGTTTCGTGAGTTACCTGATGAAATGCCAACGTGTACGGGTCGCATGGCACTTCTTGCCTATGATTTATCATTGGATGGGACTGCTACATTTCGAGAAACACTCGTTGACTATTATCCAGAGCATGGTCCGGATGGTTTTGAAGTTGATGTTGAGGGTAATGTTTATGTTGCGGTTCGCGATGCAACGCGGTTTGGTATTTGTGTTTATTCGCCTGATGGAACGGAGCTTGCGTATATTAAGACACCTGAGTTGCCGACTAACGTAGCCTTTGGTCGCGGTGATGCAAGTAAGATGCTCTATGTTACAGCGGGTGGAAGTCTCTTTAGAATTCGTGTGTCGATAGAGGGTTATCATCTTCCTCAGAAATAGTACCAATTTTAACATGCTGGAGCGCGACGATATGGAAAGAACATAGGCAGATACCTGGATGGATATCTACCTGTGTTTAATGTGCTTTGGATTTGTCTAATTTACCGCTTGAGTGTTCCCCACGTTACTTTTTTTTTGCCTTGTGGTGCAACAGACAAAGGCCCCACTATCCAATCGGGGTGACGATCATCATATGGATACTTTGTCGGATCTGTTAATCGCCGCAATTTGCCGGTCTCAATTTCATATCGGTAGATGTCATGAAAAGAATCTTTTTCTGGGACATCTAAGCGTGCCGCTGAAAGAAGGATGGAACGCCCGTTATCCATAAGGCACTCTCCCCAGCTGACCCATTCTCCACCGATTTTCTCATCAACGTCAATCTCTTTTCTTACACCATTTTTATGGTGAACGACAAAATGGTTGACACGGTTGTTCAGCAACCCTCTTGTTGATTCATGATATAGGATCCGCTGTGAATCAGGAAACCAACGGGGACCCGCCCTAAAAACATTATGTGCCTCTTTCGGGTCTGGTAGGAAGGGTTTTTGGTTTTGTCCATCAGCTTCCATCACCCAGATATTTTTGTCCGAGAGTCCGCCGCCCCGGCTGATAGACCTGACAAAAACGATCTGTTTTCCGTCGGGTGACCAGTCCGGTGTGTATGAACCGGTTCCTTTTTCAATACCTGTCAACTGTGTCGTCTTCCGACTTTGCAAATTCATCACATAAATCTCATCCCTCCCGCTGCGGTTACTATCAAATACAATCTGTTTTCCATCTGGGGACCATTCAGGGAAACCGATTCGCTCCTTGGCGTTATTACTATGGGTCAGCTGTTGTTGGTTTGTACCGTCTGCGTCCATAATAAACAGTTGATAAATTTGTGTATTTTTTTTATCAAGAAATCTGTGAAAAGCGATTTGGGTGCCATCTGGTGACCAACGGGGGTATCCCTCGTAAAACTGATTACCTGTCAATCTACGTATGTTTCTGCTGTTGTCGTTCATGACATAGATACTGCCGTTATAGATATAGACTATTTTGGCATTAACACTGCGGAGAAGATAACAGCAGGTCAGACATACTACCATACACAGAAGATGGAAAATGTTTATCCGTTTCATGTTTCGCTCCTGAGATCTTAGAAAATGCGGGTATCTGGTGCAGACACCCGCATGCAATATGAAAAAGATTATTCTACACCGAGATTGGGTCTCTCATGCATAAAATTCTCAAATTTAGCGTTCGCCCCCCACACTTCTATTTCACGTAAGCCATCCCCATCGATATCATATTTTGCTGTTAAAATGGAATACGATTCAAGAGTGAATCTGCCCTTCCGTTCGTTTGTGAGATCAAAGTCGAAGTTTTTGTCTTTCCACCAATACCCCGGTCGGTCATTGGGATCTTTTGACCAATACGAATCTAACCACCCTCGGTGGTGCCAATCATCAGATTTGTTATAATTCTTGCCATAAATCCGGCTTTCAAAGTCAACGTAGAAGCGGAGGCCTTTAAGCTTATCCGGCCAGTCCGGTAGTCCGCCTGAATAATTGTTGATATATGCACTATGCATCCCCGTTGCCATGGGCCATTCGTAATGTGCTGTTGCTGCAGCGGTACCATATACAAAACCAAGGAGCCAACCGTATCTCGACTCCTCATCAAAATCTTTGTGTACTTGTGCGTTGAGAGGTGTTGGAGTTGAACTAACGAAAACGAGTACAGCAAGTATTGCTGTAGTTAGAATTAGTTTATGTCTAAACATTCTGTCTCCTTTTTTCGACTGTAACAATGATAATACTATTTCTAAAAATAAACTCTATTATGAGATTTCTGTGACAATCTATACACTATTTTCGTATAGGGTTATTTTCAAAATCTAACAGTCCCGAAAGGAGCGGTTGGGCAGGAAAAAGAAAGGTTGCTGGCAACTCTAACCTTCGGGCTCGCTGGTTTCCATGTTTTTGTAGCAATAGACTTATGCCTGTGCTATAATGAAAACCAGCTCTGTCATACTCTGACTATGGTAGTGCTACGCGCTGGCTGATAGTGCCTCAGAAGGCATGACGTAACAATACCATGTTCTCCTGTTACTTTCAAACAAAAAAGTTGCATCACTTGTCCAGAAATTGTGTGATGCAACGACAAAAGCCCGCGACGCGATATAGTGTGCGGGCACAAAAATATCACAGTTTGTGTTTCCTGTGATAAGACCTTGTAACGTAAGTAAATTAACGAATGTTCCGCGGGGGGGGGTACTTAACTCGTAGTTAAACTGATATTTTTCAAAAGTTTTCCCAACTCAATGGTTTTCAAGGTTCTTTTGGGTTTTGTTCATGAAAATGCTCTATGATGTCAAGTAGCATCTGCCTTTGTCCAGTGAGTTCAAGTTGTATTTGATGAAATGTGCGACACTCTGAGATACTTACACGCAACAACATCAGATAACCCATCACTTTGATACCGAGACCCGCATACGCACCTACCGTGCTACGTAAACTCATACCAGATAGATGCAAACACGATTTAGATTGACGCCAAAAGTGTTCAATGCCGTGATGTTGAGACCATATTCTGAGAGCCTCACAAGTGCGGAGCGGTTTACCAAAAACTAAAAGCGTTCGTATCTTGCCCATATCCATAAAAAACAGCACAATGCACTCACCAAATGTTGGGCTTACTGCTCGCACACGACAGACAGGTTTATCGCATCCCCATTGCTCCGACCGCAGTTGGATCCGCTTTTTGTGAACTGAAAGTTTAGCAGTTTTACCCTCTATCGTCATCACATAGTTGCTTTTACCATGCACTTGTATAGACACAAACCCTAAATCTAATAAGATGTCAACCAGATGCTTGCTACCATTAGGGTTATTTAGTTTTATAGATATTCATTTTATCAAGTTAACTGTGAGTAAAGGTTTTGATGCATATTCCTTTATTTTATCAGCGATCCGTGTTATGCCTTGAAAACGGAATACGGATAATGCGGTATTTCGTAAAGCGGCCATGACTTGTGGAATAGCCCCGCATCTGACAGGTGATGCGTCCTCGCCGAGTAGCACATCGCGCATCCAATGCGACTTGTTCTCTATTGCCCAATGGCCTCTCCGTAAAGCAAGTAAGCGTTCTGCGGATGCCTCACTCGGTTTCAGGCTCGTAATCCCATAGGTAGTGCGGGTTGTCTCTTCTCCTGTCTTCATATTTTTGGAAGTATAATGATATTGGATCACTTGTGCTATGCCCGGCCAGTCCAGATATGCGTTCAGACTTGTGCTTGCCTTGATACACCGTGTCTCAAGTCTGCCATGCGACTTTTCAATCGTCTCATGCATGTATATCGGTTTCCCTAAAGTAGGGTGTGTTGTGTCTTCAGAAACCGCGTCAGGCACGCCTTGAAAAAGTTTTTCAATCGCTTCTAACAGGTCCGGTTGATTGCCTTTAACAGGCAGCATATAGTCGCCCCCGCTGTTTATGATTCCGTGGCAGAAAGAGCGTTGTGTCAAAAGGGCATCCGTTGTGATAACTTTGCCTGCTACATCAAACGCTTTGAGGATTTCCGTTGATACCGGTATTTCATTGGTTTTGTCGCTGACACCTCGCTGCGTGAGGGTGATCCCTAACTCATGAGAGACGACGGAGAGTAAATGGCTGATCATCGCACCACTTTTTTTAGACGCACGCAGGGTTTTGCCATCTATAGCGACTGCGTCGGAACACCCCCGCAAATCAGGGCACTCTGCTAATGCGGCGTTTACCCATTTTGACAGGATGTTTTCTAATGCCTCAACGTCCAACTTTTTCAACAGATTATGGATAGTTGCGGCACAAGGCGTTTTGTGATGTGTGAACCCGAGTGCTTTTGTGAGTGCGGGCTGTGAGCGTGCCCAGGTAGCGATGGATGTATACCCTTTATGCCCGCACATCAATCCAACGACTAAAAGTGCGAGGATTGCTTTCAACGGGTGTCGTTTCCCTTTTTCCTTGCGTGGGTCTGTAAGTTCTGCTAACATATCCATTAAGTGGCAGGACTTTTTTCTTGTCATTCTTCACCTCAAAAGATCGTAAGTTTTTAAGGTGAAGTATAGCAGATATACCATGAAAAATCACGGTATATCTGCACATCCTAAAATATTAACGATTGTGATAAAAAACAACTAAAATACATAAAACTAAATAACCCTATGCTACCATACCACGAGTCGAAAGTAATCGGATACTTCCTTATATCAATGCCTGCAGCATCAAAGCAATCCAAGACTGCTTGGATCATACTAAGAAAAAGGCTCGGTTTATCTGTGTTGCCACGCCCCTGTTTACTCACAATCTGTGTATTGAGGGGAATAACCACATCGCCAATCTTGATCGTGATCGCTAACACATTTTGAGCCCAGACGCTCCTATTATCCTTCTTAGACCACCAGTTTGAACTATAAGCAATCGTTTTGCCATACCGATCCACATTGGTATCATCTACACTGATGGTAATGCGTCGCCGGGATTGTGTTGCAGCACTCTTCGTTTCAGTGTCTTTGATCAACTCAAGTGCTGAAGCACATCCAAGACGCATATTCAAGTGCTTCCAATGATAAAGACTTATTGAATGAAGTTGCCGATACAGACACGCTTTTTGAACTGACAACGCATCTGCGACCTGGTTCGGATTGTAAAGACCGAAAAGATGGCAAACGGACAACAGAAGTAAAGTGTCTATGATTTTTGATTGTATACCTTGAAACCTTGAATAAAGAAGTTCTTGAAAAAACTCAGCAGATTTGATAATCTGATGATGCATGAAATGTCCTCCTGAGAAAAATAACGTTGTTTGATTCTTCTTAGGATGGCATTTCATGCGTTTAGGGTCAAGTCAAATCTTCAACATAAACGCATTTTCAGGGGCTTAGACCTGCTTCACATTGATGTTTAGTAGGTTCTGAGTGCTTTTGAGAAATATCAGTTAAAATATAACTGAAAAGCATTGCACATGCAAAAACATTGCCCAGATAATAGGCATCTGACCGGTTCGTTTCTGTTTTGCGATTTGAGCTGTAGACTCTTCATTGCTAAACCCCAAACGTAGAACAATGTGTTAATTACATCCTTCGTAGCGAATATGCACAACCTAGAAAGGTTATGCTACAAAGAGGCACAACCTAAAAAGGTTTAAATGATTGCATAGTGTTACCGCAAAGGCACGTTGTGCTTTGCTATAATATGGCTACAGATAATGTGGTCCGTTACACTACGCAGCCTGGAAAGGTTGCGGGACAAAATATCCTTCATACGTTTGGATGAAGTGTGTGCCATGAGGTTGCGCTTTCATAAGCGTATCCGACTTGTAACAATAACTGTTCAGATAAATTCTTTCCAATAAATTGGATGCTTAACGGTAGTTCTTCGCTGTTAAAACCGCATGGTAAGGATAGTGTTGGGGCACCGTTGTAGTTGAATGGTACAGTAAATTTTTGAAACCGTGCTGGTCTGGTCTCCATAGGTCCATATAACATCTCTGGTGTAACTGGGTGTGGTGGTGCTGACATTGATGGGCATATCAACACATCAATATCTTGAAACACACGTTTTATATGATCGGTGCATGCTGTTCGTAATTTATGTGCGTTTTGATATTCTGCGGGGGTGACTTTTGCTCCCATGTCAAGCCCGCACTTACCCCCATTTTTTTTTGAATGCGTGTGTAGTTGTGTTCATAGGTTTCCAATGTTGTCATGTCAGTTCTTCTGCGGTGAGAAAGTTTATATCTCTCAAACAAGTCCTCTCGGTGAACAAGAGCAACGCCTCCTGCGTCCACACCTCGCGGATCATACGGTTGATGACACTGATCACGGAGTAAACTTTCCGCGTAGGGTGTAAAGTTTTTGCCCATCTGTCCGCAGCTTTTTCATAACACAGGAACGCCAAACCATAAGCCACGACTGCCAACAAAAACAGAACTTCCATCCGGGGCTGTTCGTTCTTTCTCAAAACGAGTGCTTTGAAACCGAAGTTCGTTTTCAAGTCTCTGAACCCGTGTTCAATCTGTGTCCGCCGCTTGTAGCAAGTTCGCAGGGGGTTCCCCTGAAGCCGATTGGAGATAAGATATAACGGGTCTTTCTTGGTGTGCTGTCCCCCAACATAGAGTGCCACAGGCACCTGCTCCGTGTAGTGATAAAGCACTTGTGGGTAAAAACCATTTGCCACTTCTTCAAGGCACTGCTTGTTGCCTGCTATACGCACACCAACATTGCGTGGCACACGCATCAAGTAGCAGATGCCTTGCCCCTCAAAAAACTTGAGGATCGCTCTCGCTCGGGCGAACCCTCTGTCAAAAACCAACACAGGCTCCCGACTATCCCCTAACACTTTAACAACGCGACTATGGACATCACAACAGAACTGCTGAACTATGGTAAAATATAAAGTTTTCTATACATATTTTTCTATTTGTGGTATAATACCCGGTATTATGGCATATTCAACAGACCTGCGAAAACGCGTGCTTGATTTCATTGATAACGGCGGCAGCAAAGTAAAAGCTGCGAAACTTTTCAATATCTCACGCGATGTTATTTACAAA
This sequence comes from Candidatus Poribacteria bacterium, assembly GCA_965200395.1. Classification (GTDB taxonomy): domain Bacteria; phylum Poribacteria; class WGA-4E; order WGA-4E; family WGA-3G; genus MSPOR6. The sequence continues at coordinate 771,083 of CBDAUH010000002.1, forward strand.
TGGCTCAACGCACCAGACCCACTCGCCCCGAAAAAATCAGGACCTACAGGACCGAGATGTATTGACTACGAAGCACTCACACAACAAGTAAAAGATTCCCCGATCAAACTATACAGGAGCGCGCAGATCATTTCGGCGTTTCCTACTATTGTATTTGGTATGGACTGCGAAAACTCGGTATCTCGCGAAAAAAAAGACACTCGGCTATAAGGAACGATGTGATCACAAGCGAGAAACTTATCGTGAACACCTCGCTGCTGCGGAGCAAAACGGAAAATCCTTAGTTTTTATTGATGAGAGTGGTTTTCGGTCAGAAAGTTTCAGGCGTTTCGGGTATGCTCCGAAAGGTGAACCTGTTTTTGACCTTATATCCAGTCAAAGAAACCGCACCACAACTTTGTTAGCTGCACGTATAGATGAGGCGTTTACAGCCCCTATACTATTTGAGGGGAGTTGTAATGCGGAGCGTTTCAACACTTGGCTTGAGCATGAGTTATGCCCGCGTTTAGATGAAAACCATCTTGTTATCTTGGATAACGCACGCATCCATAAAACACACCGCACCCGGGATCTTATAGGGGCATCGGGTGCCTCCCTATTGTATTTGCCTCCTTATTCACCGGACTATAACCCAATTGAACATGATTTTGCGAACATCAAACGCTTACGAGAATATAATAAAGATAAAACACTTCAGGATATAATCAATATGTATAAATAATTCAAAACTCTACCATAAATCGTTATGTCCTTGATAGGTGCCATCTTTGAGCATCTCATTTTTATACAGAACCCAATAGAGCGGGATCGCACGATTGCGAAACGGAAGGGCTGCAACAATCGCCTTCCATCCGCCCGGTAAATCTGTCTCGTCTATCAGCACAAGCAGATGCTGCATCCCCACAGAACGACACACACTGACAACTATATGTGACAACCAGGCACCCTTCACCGCTGCAACCGGAAAATAGGTATCAATAAACCGCAACACACGCTTTTGCTTAGACTTGTCGTGTTTCACACGGATAGGTAGATGTGAGGCAATCGATTGAATACGAAAACTCGGGGCTACACACACAGCCTGTAGCATCAAATAAAAGTTGCGGAGCGTCGGTTTTTTGATACAAATCCCGTTGAAAACTTTACGAAAACCTGTTATAATCTTTCTGGGATGTACCCAACTAAGGGTATATTTCATAAGAATACCTCCCTGCCGGTTTTTCACCGACATTGGTTTATATGGAGGTATTCTACCATAACCCATCAGACTTTCCAACTTATTTCTATACACACACACGCCTACACATACCGCATACAAAAATGGGGGTAAGTGAGTGTCAAGCCACCCTTGGAACCAGGGACCGTAATGTTCGCGGTGTGAAGGATAGTACTGGGCATGTGCTTTTACAGCTTCGTGAGAACAGATTGTTGGCCATACTAATACATATTCATCCATATCTGGTAATTCTACATCAATTATCTCAGCTCCCAATTCTTGTAGTAGTTTCACGCCGTTCGATACTGCTTCCGCAAGTTCTGTGTCTACGTCCTTTGTCGCGTAATTTTCGTCATAACCGATGCGAACATCTTTGATTCCTCGATCGATCTCTTCAAGCATTTTCGGTACGGGATCTTTTAGCGACCGTTCGTCATTTGTATCAGGGCCAGCGATTATCTCAAGCATTATTGCTGCATCTGCTACGCATCGTGTCATCGGCCCGACGTGATCCATAGAGCGTGCAAGCTCCAATACGCCGTATTTGCTCACTCTGCCAAAAGTTGGTTTTAGTCCGACGATACCACAAGCAGCTGATGGAAATCGGATTGAACCGCCGGTATCGCTTCCAATAGACCCGGAGCACAATCCTGCAGCCGTTGCAACCCCCGAACCACTTGATGATGAGCCTGTCCATCTATCCGGATTCCAGGGGTTTATCGGTATATCAAATTCTGGATGATATCCACCCATTGCCCCTTCTGTCAGATTCAATTTGCCTAGTATTACTGCGCCAGATTCCTTGAGTTTTTTGACAACTGTGCTGTCGTATTCAGGGATGTGACTTGACGTGACGTAAGCTCCCCCCATTGTGCGGATGCCCTTTGTGAAGCATAGGTCTTTTACACCGATAGGTATACCGTGAAGTGGACCGAGATAGTTACCGGCATTAATTTCCTGTTCAGCTTCCTGTGCTGCTCTCATAGCATCTTCTGCAGTAACAGTTGCATAACTCTTTAAGCGACTATCGAGTTGTTCGATGCGATTAAGCATTATCGTTGTCAAATCAACGGGTGATAATTCCTTTGCTGAGAGTAATTCTGCGATTTCTATTATTGTCTTGTAGTACAGTGGTGTTTCTGACATGTGATTTCACCTCGGTTCTCAATCATGTATTGGACGACTGCGCCCCAGCAGATTAAGTAGTCGGTCATCAGCAGTTTGGAGTGCTTCATCTGGAACAGGAACACCGTTACACAAGCTGAACCGCCAGTATGCCCAATACGCTGCATACTGTGATTGTAAGATATAGCGAGTTTTGTTTGATGAGTTTGGTGCCCCGCGATGCCAACATTGTGGATCTTGTAGGTAGATATCTCCTGCTTTGCAGAAAACGGAGATGGGTTTGTTTCCTTCAAAGTCAGGATTTTCTTGTTCATTTGGACCTCTTCCTGAGAAATGGCTGCCACGCACATATTGTGTTGGTCCTTCCTCAAGTGTATCGATATCACTGAGTGCCATCTGGACTGTGAACCACATCACAGGCATTCTCAGGCGTGGGTCGTGGCGTGGCATCTCATCGGATACTGGGAAGTGTACTGATCCATCTACATGCCAGCTGCTAATAGATAGTCCGGGAAGATTCCGTAGTACATTTTGTCCACAAAACTTACAATTCTTGCCAACGATAGCTTCTGCTAAACTCAAAATGGGTTCGCGAAGCAGCATGTCCCGAAAAATCGGATCTAGTTCAATGGTATTTCGTAATATAAAAGGTAGATGTTCCCCAGAGTCACTGTGTGTACCCATCTGAATATAACGTACATCTGCCAGATCGGGATTCGTCTTATCGGCAAGTTCTGGGTCATCAAAAAGTGCATCTGTTTTATCTCTTAGTGCAGTTACTTCCTCATCAGTCAACACGTCCGGAATATGAACAAATCCATCACGGAAGAATTGTTCGGCAATTTGTGTTGTTTTCTCCTCACTAAATGATTCACCACTTAATATTGGACTGTTTACCATTTTTAAACTCCTATATATGGTTAAATATGAAAATAAATAGACATTTTAGCTCAATAATAGTCGGGTTTCGCAAGCTCTGCCCGACCTATGGACTACTAAATTTCTATGGGATTCAATCTAAATAATCCATTTCTGGCAATAGATTCCATCTGTATTTGTCAGGAGGTTGTGTGTTACGTGTCCACTTTCCTATAATTTGTGTATCAGCGCGCTTAGCTTTCATCTGGACAGCAATTTCATCTGGATCCCATTCTTTTAAAACCATCTCAGTTAATGTCAATTTTATCTCACTATATTTTGAGGTCTCGGATAAATCTTGTTGTTCATTCGGGTCATCTTTTAAGTTAAATAGTTGTGACGGTTGTCTGTGATAATAATTCAGCTTCCAATCTCCATGTCGGACCATGCGGTGATAGCATCCATCATCCGTGCAATATTCAGAAAATGCAGTATCATCCCATTCTACATCTTCCTTCTGTATTAGAGGCAGGATGCTCCTTCCACGCGAATTTGGCAATGGTGGTGCGCCGAGTGCATCGAGCATTGTAGCATTCAAATCAAGTGAACTGATAACACGATGACACCTCTCTCCTTCCGGTAAAGTTCCCTGCCACGACATAATTGCAGGGACTTTTACTGAATGCTCATAAAACGTTTGCTTCCACCACAGACCATGTTCACCGACTTGTTCACCATGATCGGAGCTATAAATGACCAATGTGTTCTGATCCAATTCGTTGTCTCGGAGTGCGGTCATAATCTCTCCAATCATTATATCCATGCGGGTTACCAGTGCCCAATATGCTGTTCGTGCACGTAGCACTTCATCTTTTGGGACATCCGTAATACCGCATTTTTCACGCCACCAACGAAGGTATGGATGCAACTTATCAGAAAACGATTCTGGAAATTTCGGCATCGTCATACGACCATCATACAGTTGATAATCCACATGACGAGCGACGAATGGTTGATGTGGTAGCATAAACCCAACAGATAGGGAAAAAGGTGTATTAAGTAATCCTGCCCTTTTCTGAACTCCGAGTCGATTGAGATAATCGACGGTCGCTGCTGTTACGTCCTCGTCGTGAACTTGATAAGTACTCTGTCCTGCACCTGACATTTGTAGACTTACGCGGGCAGGCCCAGCAGTGCCGGATAGCTCACCGTGGTCGACTCCACTACCCCCCGGATGATTTGGGCCGTGGTCACCGATGAGACGTTCAGCATATCCGTGCAATTGATCGGGTCCTAAAGCATGCATACGTCCTATAAGGATTGGCTTATAGCCTGCTGCCCCCATAGCATGGGCAAAGGTCGGAATGCCAGAATCAAGGATATGACTGTTTGTCCACACTTTATTTTCGGATGGGTATCGTCCACTCAACATTGACATGCGCGAGGGCACACAGATCGGTGATGGACAGTAGACATTTTCAAACACAATCCCCTCTGCTGCAAGCTTGTCAAGATTTGGGGTTTGTACTAATGAATCTCCGTAACAACCGGTCACGAATGGATTATGTTGATCAGAATGGATATATAGTAGATTTGGTTGATTCTGCATTCCCACTCCTTTGTGAATGATGTTGAATTTTATTATACTCAGTATGAAATTATCGTCAAGAAAATAATGCAGACGCAACTATTTTGTTTGACATGTAAACATAATCTGTTGTAGAATGTTAAAGGTTTTTCTATGATGTAATCTAACGAACTTTCAGAAATAAAGTGCTTAAAATGTACGTAAGTTCGGTGTATCTAATATGAAGGATATTTTGTAGTATAGTCTTTTGATGTTGTGTATTGTGGATGCAACCTGGAAAGGTTACGCTACATGTGGGGCAAAAGAGGAGGGATTGACACATGTCACGAACTGCAGTGATCGCGGGAGTGGGACCGGGTTTAGGTGCAGCTGTTGCTCGGAAATTTGCTAATGAAGGGTGTAACCTTGCACTACTTTCGCGGTCATCTCCGTACATCATCAATTTATCAAACAGATTGGAAGAAAGGGGTATATCTGTGCTTCCAATCCCTACTGATATAACAGATTCCATGCAGGTTGAAGCAAGTTTTGGTCAAATACGTGAGGAATTAGGGGCTCCAGATATCTTGGTAAGTCATGCTGGAAATGCTGCGTGGGGAAACCTGTCAGAGCTCACACCTGAAGCGTTTGAAAATGCGTGGCGTGTTTGCACCCTCGGAGCGTTTCTCTGTGTTAAACAGGTTGTCCCAGGTATGATTGAAAAGGGAAATGGAACAATTCTATTTTCAGGCGCGACATCCGCTGTGCGCGGCAGGGCAGGGGCAATAGCATTTAGCAGCGCAAAGTATGCTATGCGAGGGCTGGCTTCTTCACTCGCTCGGGAAATTGGACCACAGGGCATACACGTCGCACATATAATCATTGACGGTGTCATCAACACGCCAAATCTCCGAGAACGGTATAGAGTACAGGAGGGAGATCCATTACTTGAACCGGATGCTATTGCAGACACATATTGGGCACTTATTCAACAGGAAAAAAGTGCCTGGAGCTTTGAGGTAGATGTTCGACCGCATAACGAGGAATTTTTCACATAAACAGGATATATTAATGGATGATATAAAAGTTACCCAAAAGGAGGAATTATGCCCAGAGTTAATCACATTTTGTCCTTCATATTAGTCAGTATCACAGTCCTATTTTCACAAACAGTTGTTGAGGGAAAATGGTCTGTTTTGAGAGAAGATGATATTATTCGTGGTGATGGTGTTCAAGGGATGTTACACGATGTGCATTTTTTTGATCAAAAGAACGGTTTAGTCGTAGGGGATAATGGATTAATGCTAACCACCGAGGATGGTGGGAAAACATGGAAGAAAAAAGGAACCAGCACGGGTACACAGGGAACCACCCCTGGACAAGGGCCAGGTCGTCCTGGGGGTACTGGCGGCGGGCCACCGGCAGGATTTGGTGGGGGAGGCGGACCGACTCTCTATAACATCTATTTTATCGATGAAAATATAGGTTATATTACTGGAGCAAGAGGAACTATACTTAAGACTGAAGATGGTGGCAAAACATGGAGCCGAAAAGTCGCAAGGAATGAGAATGCAAGACCGAATCCTAACCGACGTGGTGGCGGCGGTATACGTGCAAATCTGATGGGAATTCAGATGATTAGTGATACTGTGGGTTTTATCGCGGGTTCGGAAAACACTATCCTCAAGACGACCGATGGCGGAGAGACATGGTTGGGTAGTTCAGAACGCGCGCGTGTCGGTGAAACTCGTAATAATTTAGAAAACATTTGGTTTGTTTCTGCTACAACTGGTTGGGTGATAGGTTCGTATGGAACGTTATTACGGACAACTGATGGTGGCGATACTTGGAAAAAACAAAATACGGGGGTTGATAACAACTTATTCGGTATCCATTTTGTCAATGAACAGATTGGATGGATTAGTGGCCAGGAAGGCTTGATACTACACACCAACGATGGCGGCAAAACATGGAAACAGCAAAAAACAGAATCTTTTGATAATCTTCATGATATAATGTTTGTTGATGAAGCAGTTGGATGGGCAGCAGGAGATTATGGCTCAGTTTTGCACACTAACGATGGCGGCAAAACTTGGAAATCTACGAAAGCTGGCGGAAGTGGTACTATCAAAGGCATATTCGCAACAGATAAGGACCATTGCTGGACAGTTGACGACTGGGGCGTAATCTCAGCATACATAGGAAAATAAACGTGAGTTTGGATTAAGGCATTTTTTTCCGATGCACACCCTAGAAAGGTTATGCTACAAAGAAGCACAACCTGGAAAGGTTTTTTAAAGGGTTGCAAAGTGTCACCGCAAACACGTTGTGTTTGCTACACTATCGCTGATGCACACCCTAGAAAGGGTATGCTGCAAAGAGACACAGCCTGGAGAGGTTGTGGGACAAAATATCCTCCACATCAATATACTGAATTCACGTTAAAGGAGATAAATGTCAGAACAGAAAAATCATAAGGTCACAATGCTCGGTACAGGACTCATTGGCATGTTCTACACGATGACACTTCACAATCAACGGGGTGGAGATCGTGTTCATGTTGTCTATTCGCGCCGCGAGGAACGCGTTAACGAATTTGCAGAAGAATGGAATATACCAAATGCCACTACCGATTTAAAAGAAGCAATAAACCATCCTGAAACAGATGTTGTTGTTGTTGGTTTGCCGAACAATCTACATTTGAATGCCGTAGAACTCGCTGCCGCAGCAGGAAAAGCTATTCTCTGTACGAAACCACTCGGACGCACAGCGGCTGAGGGGAAAGCTATGTTAGATGCAGTTGAAAAGGCGGGTGTTTTTGGGGGGTATCTTGAAGATTTGGTATATCCTCCCAAGACGTTAAAGGCGTTAGAATCGGTTCAAAATGGTGCGCTCGGTAAAATTTTGTGGGTTCGCTCACGTGAAACACATCCCGGTCCACATAGTGATTGGTTTTGGGACCTGGAACAAGCTGGTGGTGGTGCTATTGTCGATATGGGATGCCACTGTATTGAGATTATCAGAAATTTCGTTGGTAAGAACAATAAACCGCTTGAGGTGATGTGCTGGGCAGACACACTTGTACACCCGATTGATGCAGAGGACCACGGTATTGCACTTATCCGTTTTGAAAGTGGTGCGATGGGGCAGTTTGAAGTGAGTTGGGCATTCCGAGGTGGTATGGATTTGCGAGATGAAGTATCTGGAAGTGAAGGAACAATCTGGCTTAATCACTGGCTTAGGACTGGTTTTGAGATGTTTTCTGCTGTCGGTCAAGGTGGGTATGTTGCTGAAAAAGCGGAAGGCGATACAGGGTGGCTTTTCCCAGTCGGTGATGAAGTTGCAGAACTCGGTTATCGCGATATGTTCTTAGATATGTTCAATGCTATTGATGAAGGCAGAGAACCTTTAGAAACATTCTATGATGGATACGTCGTCAATGCGATTATTGATGCTTGTTATAAATCTGCAAAGTCGAAGCAGTGGGAAGCGGTTGTACTTGAGGATTGGCGCGGTGAAGCAGAAGCTGTTGACACGCAAGCGGATCAATCGGATGATAGGTATGCGCACCTAAAAGACGAGCTGATGCCGGATGGTAGGATGAAACGTATCTTCAGAGATCGCGATACAGGTGAAATCATCGAGCGCGTTGAAGAAAAAAGTTAAAGAATTTGGTATGTAATTATGGACGAAAGTTGGCTTGATAATTGTGCTACCGAAGAGCAACTCAAAACCTTTAACGACACTGGCTATCTTATTGTTGAGGATGCCATAAGTCCTGAAATGACAGATGCATTAGAAAAGGTAGCGGATCGAATAGATGCTGAGGAGCGCGCCAAAACTGGATTAGCACCACACAAACTGCTGTCAAAGTTCCGAACTGTCATTGAGGATGATATCTTATTGGAATTGCTTGATAATAAAAAGGTGTTTCCGTTACTGTGGGACATATTAGGTTGGAACATACAACTTTACATATCACACCTCATTATGTATCCTCCTGAACCTGCGGGGACACCGCGCGTCAACAAGGCAGCACATTGGCATCAGGATGGGGGCAGACCAATTCCTGAAATGGAACGTCCGCACCCAAGGCTCTCATTGAAGGTAAGTTATTGGTTAAGTAACGTTACCTACCGAGATAACGGTGCGATGCGTCTTGTCCCTTATAGTCATAAACTGGACACTCGTCCGCCTAATAGTGAAAACGATCCTGATGGCGATCCAGAAGGTGCAATAGATCTGCTTGTCAAACGTGGTACTGCTGTGCTTTTTGATAGGCGGATGTGGCATTCACGTGGCTGGAATTTCTCCAATGTAACACGAAAAGTCCTGTTTATGGGATATAGTTATCGGTGGTTACGTGGTTTAGATTACAACCTCATGCCCTCTGAACTCCTCGACAAATGTGACCCTATTCGCCGGCAGTTGTTAGGGGACGGTGTCAATATTAAAGGGTGGTGGCAACCTACAGATGCGGATGTACCGTTGAAAACATGGATTGCCAAGCATCGCGGTGAGGAATATGTGAAATAGCGGACGCACTTAACCTAACGTATCTTCGCCATCCGTTAACCATGCCAAATCGAACTTTGCAAACGACAACGTTTCATAAGCACCACGTTCACCCCGTTCATAAAGACAACATATATTCATGTCTGAATCGATACAGAGGTCGGAATATGCAGCGGGCCCTTCATGTAGAACTTTGCCATCGTTCCAGCTGCGGCATTCATCATAACTGATACGAATTGTCATTTTCTCTCTGCCTGTGCTTGCAGGATTAGAAAACAATACCCGGTTTTTGTCGTGCGAATTCACATCTGTATAACGGACCAGACTAGCTTGACAAATAGGTTCAATCAAGTCGTCGTCGTAACCGAATTCGGTAAACGTATCGCCGCTGTCAGAACTCCATGCATAAGCGCGTCGTCTCGGTGCTACATAGTTTCGGCAGTTAAAATATAGGCTCCCATCAACAGTTTCAACTACTGTCGATTCGTTTGTACCGGGTTGTGCTTCACCTGCAATACGCCATGTTTTTCCATGGTCATCACTGACAATTAGATGTGAATAACCCATCTCAGCATAATTCCGACTTTGCCCAAGCACATGATCACACGGGATCACTAATCTGCCGTTTGCTAATTGAATGCCGTGACAGGGACCTGTGGCATACCATGTCCATGTGTCCAATTTCGTGTCTGATGTGATTTCTTCGGGTTCTGCCCAAGTTTCACCGTCGTCGATGCTTGACGTTACCCAGACAGTACGGGGTGCTTCTCCAGCAATGATCTTTCCTTCACCGCCATCAGCGAAGTTTTTACAGAAAAGCAGCCAAATTGTACCGGTATCTCGGTCAACAACAGGTGCTGGATTTCCATCTGTATCCGGTCCTGTGGATACAGCGACCTGCAGCGGTTGCCATGTCTCTCCGTTGTCAAAACTTCGCTTTAGAACGATATCAATGTCGCCAGAGTCGCCTCCCCCCTTTCGCCTGCCTTCACAGAACGCTAATAATGTTCCATCGTTAGATGCGGCAAGTGCTGGAATACGAAATGTGTTATATCCTTCTGCCCCTGATGTAAATAGTGGACTCTCTGTCTTATACATCTATAACCCTCATTTTATTTAATTCAATAAATAATGGGGTGGAACCTTCGTTCCACCCTTACAGTTGCCTAATTTACGGCTTTCAATTGTCCCCAAGTAACTGCCAGTTTCCCTTTCGGCTGCACAGGTGCAGGATCATCCAGGACCAATTCATCAACATCCTTTTGATGGTCTGAGATCCTGAGTCCATCGACGACACAATTCGTTGGGAATTTGGGATCCGGTGGTGATGCATTATTAATTTCAAATGTTTCTGCAAATACAGTAGGACCTTTGTTAGATGCGTCTTCTCCTGCTAATTCACCATCAAGGTAGAGTTTGAGTCCATCTGATCCCCATGTGCCTGCCATGTGGTGATGTTCTCCCTTTTTCCAATTGAGTGCTGCGCTGTTTGCGTTAATCCAGCTATTTGCACTTTTTACACGCATCTGCGCGATTCCACCGTTGTTGAACTGTAGGAAGATTGCATCAGTTCCACGTTTGTATGTCATGAACATAAAGAGTTCTCCAGTAATTGTAGCAGCATCCATACCCATCGTTACCCACAATTCAACGGTACCTTCTTCTAGATTTACAAAACGATCTTTCACTGGAAAGTGGATAACATCTCCTTCCTTTTCACTGACAAAACCGTTGCCAAATTTACCGGGAACAAAACTGCCGCCATCTACGGTACCACCCTCTTTTTCGACTTCTGCTTTACTTTCAAGCGCAGAAAAGAAGGTTTCTTCAGCGGCGGCAAAAGAACAACATAGCAAGATTATAGTTATCATATACAAAATTTTCATGATTTTCTCCTTATTTTATTATTGTTTGAATATCAATATGAACCCTTATTGTGGTCATATACTGTCGTAAAACATACACTTATCAAAAACAATTTGTCCTTTAGTTTACATCAATTTACTCAGATGATAGCACACAGTTATGTTCAATAATAGGGCATAAATCACAGAGTCGATCAGCACAGTAGTTTTTATGAAGGCGAATTATACCTTGTTGGGTTTTGGCAGTAGGTTTAATTGTACGCATCGGTTGTGCTTCGTTGAAGACCCGTTCTTCAACTTTACGAATGATATTATTTTCCTGCAATTTTGTAAAGTCACTGTAAAGTGTCAAAATAGCGTCTTGTAATTGTTTACTTTCCGATTCGACTGCCCAGATATACGCAACTGGCAGAATTTTATTGACTAAGATGTCCAATGCCCTACTTGAGCCTATGAGTTTTGCATTCTTGGTGCCCCCTTTGCCAAAGGTGGAATGTGTTTCCCAGTAATCTATGGGTTCAAGCATTAGCAAATCGAGAAGTTTGTTTCGGATGTTGCGCAACGTGCCAGAAGCATCAGTATTCCCCGCCATTTCACATGTTGGAAGGAAATACATCATCAAACTCCCGTTGCATTGAAAAATCAGCTGGCTCATCGCTACGATACGGCGTGCAGGATTATTATTTGGTCGAATTCTACCCAGTTTCCATCTTGATGCTACCATACGTTCCGCATGTTTAGCGTGATCTGAAACTTCCCACAGTTTTTCTAAGGCTATGATATACGGATTTTCTGCTTCACTCGCTGGTAATGGTTTTTCTAATTGCGATGGTAACAAACCCGCAACCCCAAAAAGTATGGCTTGTATCTCATGTTCCGATTTGTGATCAAATTCGGAAAACGGCACTCGCTGTGCTAACTCACGTAACGCTTTGCTATTTTGCGAATATCCCAATGCCTCCATTATCCCTTCATAAAGGATTTGCTCAAAATTAAGACGCGTTCGCAGGAGGCGGATAGCATCCGCTTTCTCTAAAAATCGTTCTGTACCCAACGTATCAAACACATCTTTCAGATTGTCTAAAACCAATCGTTTTCCGGTAACTCTGCAGAAATTATTTTCATCTTCCTGTGCTTGGGCTGTTTCGTCATATAGGTCTCCTATCGGAGCATCTATCCATTTAAGGAGTTCCAACGTTGGGATCCGTTTCCCATTCTGAAGACGTGTGCGAAGATTGAAATCATCACCATATAGTACAACATGCAGAACAACTCGGTTATATCTTGAATTTAGGTGATGTTTATGGGCATACCATTCTGATGATTTGACATGTATCTCAATATCACCGACGAGCAGTTTACCATTAATTTCTATTTCTGCGTGCATAAAATCGGGGCCTTCTTCTTTATTCCAAACACCGGGTTTTAGTACACGAATTTCTTTACCATCTATTGATAGGAGATTTGCATTGAAAAAACGTTGCCCGTGCCACAATTTCTGCACGAATTCTTCTTCTATCTTGTCAAAATCTGGTTCAGAAACCTGGTCTACTTCTCTAAATATTCCTATTGAAAATGTCCCTGTTTTGTAATCAGGATTACTTCCTTTCATGTCTGTTTTACGCTCCGTAAACTATTTTATGCCTTTTTTATTCGTTGTATCTCTTGCCTAAGATTTTGTGTCGCCGTAAGCGGGTCTTTCTTTCCACAGACTGCAGAAATGACTGCAATACCGTGTGCTCCTGCCTGAATTACATCTGCAGCGGTATCTACCGTTATCCCCCCAATAGCTATCACTGGACATGCTGCAATTTCACACATCTGATGTAATCGTTCTAATCCTTTAGGATCTTCTGCATTCGATTTTGAGGGTGTCTGATAAATTGGGCCATATCCGATATAATCTGCCCCTTGAGAAATTGCCTCAAGTATCTTCTCCTCAGTTCGTGCGGATGCACCGATAACGGTCTCTGCGGATAAAATTCGCCTACCGATAGCAACAGGCATGTCATCTTGTCCAAAGTGTGTTCCATCTGCACTGACTGCAAGTGCAATGTCTGCTCTATCGTTGACAATCAGCGGAACCTTGTGTTGTGTGCATATTTTCTGTATCTGCTGTGCGGTCTCTATTAGAGCTCGTGTAGTACCACATTTCTGCCGAAATTGGATCGTATCTGCACCTCCTTGAATTGCAAGTTCAGCAAGTTGCGGATGGGTGAAACGTGTTTGTAATGATGTATCAGTGATGACGTGTAGAATACCGATGTTTTTCATGTTGACATTCTGGTGAAAATATGTTATGTTAGGGTGTATCTATTTAGTACAAAGTCTTTCTCAGAAGTACGATTAATTTAATTCTAATTAGTATAACACATAAAGGAGTTTGTTTGTGAGTAATTTGTTGTTCGAATCTGGGGATAAGGTGTTATTTATTGGTGATAGTATTACGGATTGTGGTAGACGTGGTGATCATGCACCTTACGGACACGGGTATGTGCGTAAAATAACCGAATTGATTACTGCAAAGTATCCTGAGCGCAATATTATTTATGTGAACAAAGGAATTGGTGGGGATATTGTTGAAGGTTTGGAAAATCGGTGGGATACAGATGTAATTGATGAAGAGCCTGATTGGGTATCAGTGAAGATCGGTATCAATAATGCAAGTCGTCAACTCGGGCAAGGCATTTCAAATGAAGATTATCTACCGGAATGGGAAGAATGCTATAGGCGAATTCTTACACGTGTAAAAAATGAGTTGGGTGCTCCGTTATTTCTATTTGAAATCTTCTATATTGAGGAGGATGTTGAAAATCCGCGTCCGTTAGCTGTAGATGCATACAATAGATGTATCCACAAACTTGCTGAAGAATTTGATGCGCGCCTAATTCGGATAAATGATGCATTTGATCATGCAGTTGCATCGCGACCGGGTACGTTATGGACTACACAAGATGGCGTTCATCCGAATGCAGAGGGCCATACCTTGATGGCATTAGAATTCTTGAAACTGGCAGATTGGTAAAGGCTGTGGAAGGTTTTTGTCAATTTAGGTGTTATTCAGCATTGAGATGTCTCTTTACATTCTCCTTACCAAATGCCCACACTTCTTCGCCGAATTCTTGTAAATGAGAAGCAAAAAGTGAATTTTCTAATTGTCCACTCATGTATTCGCTGATTTGTGGATTGAGGAGATGCAACAAAAGGGCAATTATGATCACACTGGAGGCAACACCAATACATAAGCCGAGTAGGCTATTCAACCACCCCAAAATACCTTCTGCAAACAATTTGTGAATACGGCCAAAAATCAGGTCCGCTATTATAGAGATGATCAATATCACCGCGACGATACTTATCCATTTGGCGATATCCTGTTGAGGTATTACTTTTTCTACGAAGTAAGCGAGTTCCTGCCATACTTGACTTGCAACGACTAGACCTGCACCTAAAGCAAAGACACCCCATATACTTCGTGTAAATCCTATCTTGAAGCAGCTAAATCCAGCTAAACTAACGATGATGAGGATTATAATATCATATATTGACATGGTAAGAAAGTATCTGGAAAGTTAACGATATTATTTTAAAAGTATCTGACGTGGGTTTTCTAAAATGGATGTAAAGAGTTGAGAAAAGTTATTTTGAGATTGAAAAGGACTTGTTAATTTGGTATGACATATTTATCATAGGTGAGTTGCAAAGCAATATCGATCGGAGTGTCATTTCGTATAAGTTGCAGGAGGTTTCTGATAGAATGGAATCCAGCTTCATCAATCAAGGACGACACTGTTGCAGCAGATTGTAGATAAGCGATCTTACGATCTGAAGTAGACTTATGTGTGAACGGTTGATTGAGTTCTAAAAACGTTGGTAATATGTCGTTTTTATTAGCCTGCTCTAATGCAAGTTTCTCAAAGGATAATAATGGACGGGCGATGGTTTGCGCGAGTCCTTCATTTAACCAAATTGGACAATTTCCATCAGTTAATATATCTACTAACAGATGTGTCCACTCATGTCGAATAAGCGTCCATAACACACCTAGTTCCGGTTCACCATCAGCACAATATTTCAGCATTATATGACCGTTATAACACCCACTTGCCCACAATGGTATGTCTATCTGTACTGCGGCATTGTTCGTGTTAATGATTGATATAGATATCTGATTGTCAGGAAAACAATCAAGTTTAGAACCGACTTCCCTATATGTTTTTATAATGAGTTGGTAGATATACCAAAGGGTTTTTGGCATAAGTGCAGGTTCGACTGATAACTTCAAAAACTTATCTTCAACTATGTTTTTCGGATTTTCTAAATTTCTGTCTTTAAGAATGTGGATAAACTCAGAAGGGGGGTCAGCTTTCAACTTCGCGTCAACAATTAATTGTTGATAATAGGTTTTTTCTTCGCTGATACGAGCCTGACGGCGCTGGACTGTAGGTGAATCAGGGCATAACTGCAGTGCAATGTCTAAGTATGACAACGCTTGATCCCATTTACCTACCATTTCGTACGCTTTCGCAAGGTCAGCATAGATATGGAAGTGACTCTTATCAAATTTTAAACCTGACAAGTAGTTCTGAATAGCCTCAACATAACGGGCTTGCTGATAGCAAGCTGCCGCCTGTTGAAAATGGGACATAGCGAGTGCAGCTGTATTATGCACCTGTTCTCCCTATATTTACTTTGTGTCTATATCAACAATTTGGAAAGTAATCTCACCACACTTAAACTCATTACCTTCCTGTATAGGTGCTGAGTCGTTTACGCGTACGCCATCAACATACGTCGGAGTAGGGCTTCCCAAATCTGTGATAGTGACTTCATCATCTCGCTTCTCAATGGAGAGATGTAAATGAGCCAATGTTCGCGATTCAGTATCTTTTGCTTCTTCAGGATTCTGCCATTGCTTCAAATCTTCTTCTGTCGGTGGTTTAAGAGCATTCGGCATAACATCTGTATCGACATTCCCCATCGCTTCAGGACTATATGCAGGTTGCGGATTGAGTGCAGAACCTTCACTAGTAGTTTTCTGTTTAGATTGATCTTTGATCGCATCCATTAGTTTTTCAGCAACACGTTCTTTTGAACCTTCTCTTGGGGTAATGCTTTCTGTTTCTTGGAAACGATAATGGGCGAAATCAATCAAATCCTTGACTTTATGGAAATGACCGGATTCCTGTATATTTTTCAGAAGATTTTTCTGTTTGCGACTGAGTTTTTCATTTTTTAACCAACAAGTATAAGCTTCCTGAATCTCTGCTTCATAAATATCGGTATCGCTATACCGTCCGGACATTGGTGTTTTTCTAAAAAAACGCATTAGTTATCCTCCATATATGGAAATCTATTAATTAACCCAAGTGCTACCTATAAGTTCGTCATAGGCACAAATCTAAAAAGTTTGTGCTACATTATGTGACAACTTAGGTTAATTAGAACTATTGAATCCATTGAATTCCTTTATTGATTAGTATTTGTCTAAGTTCTTGTGTGCATCGGAATATCCAGATTTTTACTGTACCATCTTTGCGGTTTAGTATTCGGGATATATCTGCAACACTACATCCTTCTAAGTGTCGTAAGATCCATGCAATGCGGTGATTCGGTTTTGTTACCTGTTCAAGAGCTTTCTCTAATATCTCTTGTGCTTCTTGAGCAATAATATGTTTATCCGGGCCCGGTTTGCCATCTTCGTATTCGTTTAGCGGTAAATCATCTTGTTCTTCCAGTGTTAGAAGTGATTCGCGAATTCGGTCCCTTTTACGTATTGCATCAATAATAGTGTTACGTGCAACTATATTTAACCATGCCTGAAAACTACCTTTTTTAGGGTCCCATTTGTCATTGTGCAATTTCTGCCAGACTTTCGTAAAAACATCCAAGCTAACTTCTTCAGTATCCTGATGATCTTTTAGTATGCGATAGGCTTTACTATATACCCAATTGTAATGTTTATCGAATAGCTGACTAAATGCTGCTTCATTCCCCTGTTTGGCTTGTGTGGCTAAATAGGTATCTTCGGTTGCATTAAGGTCATTCCTTGCTTGGCGCGCCATAGATTAAACCCTCCTTGTTCCTCCTTTAGCCAAAGATAATATAAAACTAGTTTCACTTGCATTAATAACGAAACCAATTTATGTTACGTTACAGAATAATGGTAAAATCTTTTAACAAAATGCAATATTTTGGCAAATAAGAGGTACGTTATAATAACTTTTGATTATATTACTATAGTTTGGACATTTTTGGTCTTGTTATAGATTATGAATAGTTGGCAGCACTTCCCCGTTAGCACTTCTGAACAGGTGTTAGAACTGCTGCTAACGCCCCTTTTTTGTCTAAATTCTGTTAGAAATCACTGTTTTTTAGCCATCATTTTTCCAATAATCGTGAAAATAGTTGCTGTTGAACTAGTTCATGTAGTATCTTCGGGGATTTTTAGTTTTTTCTGTGCGTTTTTCCTCGGGTCGTAACTCGTATAAAAATAGTTTTGTTGTAAACGTCGCTGCAAGTAAGCGGTCATCAAGCCGCGTGTGAGATGTTTCGGTTTATACCAGTGTATATTGAGTGTGGATAGCACAGTTTCTAAATCAAGCGGTGCCTCGTCTGTGTCTGTGTCTGCGGATGTCTTCTCCATTGCCAACGGACTGAAAGCGAGTTGTGTGAGCGTTGCTGCGGTGAAACTGAGTTGAACGAACCGATCCAAACTTTTCCTGTCTCGGAGTTGATAGGTGTCAAATCCGAAGTTTTCTTTAGCGTCCCGAAAGGCAGTTTCAATCTGCCATCGGTTTCTATAGTGTCGGATAACTGTTTCTACGGGCAGTCGTAAATCTGAAGTAAATACACAAAAATACCGATAGGGTTTAGACTTTTTCAAGCGTTTGCGTATCACAACGATGCGGACATCTACAGGACACATCTTTGTCCGCACGACTTTATCAGCGACAGAAAGTGTCTGATCCTCAACAACGATGTCTGTATACTTCAGGTGTGGAATAGACACACGGCTACCATACCGACGGGGTCTGCCTCTCTTGAGACGCTTAGGGCGTTTCGGTATATCAAAAAACGCTGCGTTTGACTTCGCACGACAAAGTAAATGATGTCCTTGTGAGAGTATCTCCGTGAACACTTTGCGTCTATTGAAACCTCTATGGAAACAGGCGCGTGCCTTCGCGCGTTTCTGCCAGCCAGCCAATCGCACCGAACTCGTGTCCGTGATGAAACTTGGATTGGTTCTTGTTACGTGCCTGATACGCAGGGTTCCTGCGGAAATGCAAACCCGCTTGTTTTGAACCGCTACTTAGGGCATGTGTTTCATCATAGACGTATACGCCCGTGGGGTAAGCGGATAGCACTTGATGGCTTAGCGTAGTGGCGACTTGATCCACACACCAGACACCACGTGAAAGAAACTTTGGCAGAGACCAATACCGACCTGCTTGGGCTGTCGCAAGATAGATTTGTGTCATTGTGCCTCGGTAGGGCGTATTTATCAGACCTTTCACGAAAGTTTGAAAGTGATTGAAGTTGTTGTGCTTGAATAACGATCTGAATTGTGATAACATGTTGTCCAGGTAGGAAAGTGGGGTCATTAGACATATCCTTTCAAAAAGGTTTATATTTTCTAAAAGGATACCCGCTTTCCTGCTTTATGTCTATAAAAAAAACAAAAAATGTCCAAACTATAGTTATATTACCATACATGCAAAATTGTATCAATAATTTTCATAGGGGTAGAGGCATTCAAAAGTCGATTTTGGACGCGGATTTTCGTTTGTCAGAATCGCGGAGGACGCTAAGTCCGCGACAATTGAATGGCTCTGACTTGCATGCGATTTGGGATTGAAATAGAAAACATGTTGGCGTATAATGATGGCAATACGTGCGGAAATGGGAAAGGATAAGATCTTAGAAGCAGATGAAACTTACTCAAGCATTTAAAATCATGTTGTGTATCTTTCTAATATACCTAATTTCCTCTATCTATACAGCATTTGCAGACAGAGGTGATGAACTCCTATCAAAAATTCAGGTTGATACATTGGAAAAACATGTCACGGAACTGCAAGAAAATGTTTCTCATTTTCCGGTTAAGCAGACATTCCGAACTCGAAATGCACATCATCAAGAAGCGACAGAAAACACAGTCCAATACATAAAGTCAACCTTTCGTAGCTACAGACGATTACAGGTTACAGAACAGAATATTGGAGGAATTCGGAATGTCATCGCAGAACTTCCTCCAAAGAAGAATACGACAAGCAAACATGTTTTTATTATATGTGCTCATTATGACACAAAAGCTGATAGAGAACCCAACTGGAATCCATTATCATCAAATGCACCGGGAGCAAACAAAAATGGAACTGGTATGGCAGCCATGTTTGCAATTGCTGAAGTCCTTAGCCAATATGAATATAACCATCAAATCAAATTTATTGCATTCGGTGGAGAGGAACTCGGGTTTTTAGGCAGTCGAAACTATATACATGAGGCAATTAGGCATGGAAAAACACACAGCGAATCTCTGGATAAATCACGTACTCCCATATCTGAAAAAATAACTGCTGTATTCAATTTGGATATGCTCGGTTACAATTGGAAAAGCGATCTAGTGGAAGTGATCGCAAATAGAGATTCTATATGGATCAGTCGGGCATTTGCAATAATAAACACATGGCACAACATC
Source organism: Candidatus Poribacteria bacterium (assembly GCA_965200395.1). GTDB lineage: Bacteria > Poribacteria > WGA-4E > WGA-4E > WGA-3G > MSPOR6. The sequence continues at coordinate 790,930 of CBDAUH010000002.1, forward strand.
GGATTGACAATTCGTCAAACACAGGATGAATTTGTCGATATCTCCTCACACAAACCGTTTTGGGATGCAGGATATCATGCAGTAACATTGATCGAAAGTTCTACGCCATGGCGAGATTCACAGAACTATAATGCAAATCCATATTATCATACCTATGCTGACACTGCTGACAAAATCAACTTTCCTTTAGTGACAAAGGTTACAAAACTTGTCCTTATCACTGTGGATAGTCTACTTACCGATATGTTCAAGTCGGATAGAGAATTACCGCAAGTATCTCTGGAATTGCCAGACACGGTGAAACAGAATCCATTACATATCACTGGCACATACGAGGCAGATTATCCAATTAACATTGTTATTCATCCGAGTAAAGTGATGGCAGATTTGGATAGAGATACTCAGACATATCAGGCAACCATTCCGTTGACACCGGGTAAAAACACACTCACTGTCGTTGCTCAATATCCACTCGGTGCGGCATCTGTGAAACGATTAGTTATCTTAGATGAAGCGTTTGTCTGGAAGGAGGTCAGCGTATCACCAAATCCTGTTCGTTTCAACGAGCGAACTGAATTTCGTGTGGAAGGAAGTTTGGAGATAACTAACATGAAGATAGTCGTTTATGATGTTCGCGGAAATATAATGCAGAGGATTGAAGGAGTAGACGATAGACTCAATAAACGGATATGGAGAACATGGTGGAATCAGCAAACTGTCTATGGTTTAGCGGTATCACCAGGAATTTATATCTGCCATATTTCAGTAGAATCAAAGGGTGAACCTTTTTCCATCGTAAGAAAATTAGCAATTATTCGGTAAACTATGCTTAGAAAGGTATGTGTCCTAATTCATTGTACATTTTTCCAAAGGAGAAAGTCATTTATAACGTGAGTTCGGAGTAATTCCATTTTTGTAGGATGCACAACCTGGAAAGGTTATGCCTACAATCTGTGTCCTAAAGATGCACAACCTGGAAAGGTTATGCTACAAAATATCCTTCGAATGTCTCTGGTTTGCATCTAAGAAAAAGTGGACAAACGCATATTTTTATGGTATCATTAACTTTGGTATTACAACAATAAAAGGAGAAATCACGTTTTGCATAGACAATCTGCAAAAAAACATGCACGGGCGGATCTGAAAAAACGCGATCGGAACAGACACCGCAAAGCAACCCTCAGAACTTCGCTTAAAAATACAGAATTAGCATTGCAGGCAGGCGATGTAGAAACAGCACGACAATTGTGCAAAGTCACATCAAGTTTGCTGGATAGAGCAGCAGGGAAAGGTGTCATCAAAAAAGGTACAGCGAACAGGCAAAAATCTCGTATCAACCGCAAGCTAAACGCACTCACCGCCTAAAATGAATGCTCGCGAAGTCGCATTAGCATGCCTGATAGACCTATCTCAAGCCAATACGTCCATCTCATCTATCATTGACATTGCTTTTGACCAAAACAACTTAGAAAACCGAGAACGTCCCTTGGCAAATGCACTCGTCTATGGGGTTATTCGTTGGAAAAAGCAACTAGATTGGGTGCTAAAGCACTTTGTTAATCCTTGTTTCCAACTTGATGTTAGACATCGTTCTATCCTAAGACTTGGCACATTCCAATTGCTACACCTTGACGGTATTCCTCCACATGCGGCTATTTATGAAACGGTACAGCTTGCAAAAAAGAATAGAAAAACTGCGGGATTTATAAACGCAGTATTACGGGAAATTCAACGTAAGAAGACAGAATTATCCTATCCTTCACTTAAAACACATCCTATAGATTATATATCAAATCGTCTATCATATCCCAAGTGGTTAGTTAAAAGGTGGATTCAAACGCGCGGACTATCATGGACATTGGCATTTTGTGAAGCAAGCAACCAGATAGCACCGTTAACGATCCGATCAAATTCACTTGTTACGGATCGTGATAAGTTATACGATTCCTTGAAAGCAGAAGGTATAGACACGGAAATATCAGACATTTCTCCTGATAGCATAGTGATCGCCAACAGAGCAACATTTACAAAAGATTCATTATCAATTCCTAACAGAGAAATAAGTCTGAAAGTTCTGCTAAACCGTGGAGATGTCTATGCTCAAGATGAAAGTGCAATGTTAGTGCCTTATCTTCTCATAACGGAAAATACCCAATTAGTTATTGATCTATGTGCAGCACCAGGTGGAAAAACAACACACATCGGTTGCCTGATGCAGAATAAGGGGAAAATCATCGCTGTAGATATTTCTAAAAAGAAAATTGAAGTGTTACGTCAAAACTGTAATCGGTTGGGTGTCGAAAACGTTGAGACAAGAGTTTTGGATTCATCTAATGCCGATCTCAGCTTCATTAGTCCTGCAGATGCTGTTCTTATAGACGCTCCGTGTTCTGGATTTGGTACACTGCGTCGCCACCCAGATATCCGCTGGAACAAAACTGAGGATATAGTACTTGCTCTCAGCGATCTACAGTACCGACTATTAGAAAACGCCGCACAATACATCAAAACTGGAGGTATATTGGTATATAGTACTTGCACAATAGAACCGACAGAAAACGAGGAAATCGTCAATCGCTCCATAAAGAAATATCCAATGTTTTCTGTAGAACATGTAGGTGAATTCTTACCTAAGATACCGGAAAGTGCAATAACACAGGATGGATTTTTACAGACAGTTCCACACGAACATGGCATCGATGGTACTTTCGCAGCAAGACTTCGGCGCGTATCATAGTAATATATGATTGATTTTAAACTATATGTCATTACCGACAGAAAAAGGTGTTCTCCTAAACCTTTATTGACAGTTGTCTCAGAAATATTGGATGCAGGTGTCAAAGCAATCCAATTACGAGAAAAGGATTTGGATGATAAATCCCTCTTTCAATTAGCGCAACCAATTTCAGCGATATGTAATGACTATGGTGCACACCTATTTATCAATAGCAATGTACAAGTTGCGATTGATGTAGGGGGTGCTGGTGTTCATCTGCCTGATAATGAAACAGCTGTAAATCAAGTCAGAGAACAGGCAAATAATGATATATTGATTGGATGTTCTATTCACAATATTGAAATTGCAAAAAAACGGGAACGAGAGGGAGCAGATTTTATAACCTATAGTCCAATATATTCGACAATAAGTAAACCTGATTATGACCAAGTGGTTGGCATAGAAAAGCTCGAGAAGTTAGCAAATGAAGTTCAGTTACCACTGTTTGCACTGGGTGGCGTAACTCCTAACCGAGTATACGAATGTGTAAATGCGGGTGCGTCTGGAATTGCAGTGATGTCTGGAATTATGGGGCCGACAGGTGCAGATCATAAATCGAAAGAGTACCTAAATGCCTTGTATAGGAATCATTACACGCCTCACGTTGATTGATGCGGTATATCACAGCATCTTATTCAACCGTTCTCTATTTTGTAGGGACATCCCATAGCATGATAGTTCCATCATACAATCCCGTACTGGCAAGGAATTTATTGTTCTGAGCGAATACCAATACGTTAATATTCCTTTTATGTCCTTTGTAAGTTGCGATATGTTGACATGTGTTAGTTTCCCACAAGTTGATGTTACCAGTTGTATCTCCACTTGCGAGTAGGGATCCATCTGGTGAAAAAGCAAATTTGCAGATTGTATAGTCATGTGGTGTTTTGACGTGTTTCGTCCTTTTTAATGTTGTGATGTCCCATAATTGCAATTGTTTGTCTGTAGTTCCAACCACTAACAATTTACCATCATAATCGAATTCCATAGCAGTAATATTTGGATGTGTGAATCGACTTATTAACTTATCCACAAAATTCCTAGACATATCAAGTGCGGCGATTCGTTTGTCTGTATCGGTGTTCCATAATAGCACTTCATACTCTCGACCGAGTAGATTGTGAGTTGCAAGTATATCGCCTTTAGGTGTGAGTGCCATAGATCCTCTTGCCAAATGAGATGCTTTATCTGTTAGCATCCCAATTTTCTTTCTGGTTTCTGTATTCCATATCTCAGCCCTCTTTCCTCTTCTATCAATTGTAACAAATGCCTTAAATTCTGGTGAATATGTATATAGAGAAAAAAAGATTGTCGTTCCATCGTCGTATTCAACAGATGGTCCCCCTGATGAGCCGAAGTGAATCGGGTTTGTGTTTGCTGCAATTAGCTGACCGGTGTTGATATCGTACTGATCTGTTGACCGGAAATTTACGACATTTATGATATTGTTTTCTTTGTCAAATATTAGTCCTTGAATTCTGTCTTTCTCTATTTTAACCGAGTTCTGTTCGGATCCATTGGCTGTTTTCCAGAAACGGATAATACCTGAACTTCCACCTGCCAACATTGTACCGTCAGGTGTAAATGCTAGTGCTGTGGACTCATCTGCATATACAGCATCTATATATCCGGTGGTAAGTTTACGAGGTGGTGTTTCTTTTTCTGTTTCCCACACCTCCACAATAACATTGTCCTTTGCAGTAGCAGTAACAAGTATCTTCCCATCACGAGAAAGCAATTGATTCTTTTCCGTAATCCACAACGGGCCTTCATTCAGAACATGTGTGGAAACTTCACTTTGTGTGGCAATATCCCATATCGTGAAACTACCCTTTTCTATTACCTTCCCGCTGTGATGATAACTACCACCTTTTCTTAACAACAGTTTTCCACCATCTCCAGAGAACTTAGCATGCGATATAGATTGAAATCTAGCGATTCGATGCATGTCAACTAAATCCCATATATCACACCGCCCGGTGTCGAGACCTCTTTCTGATAAAATAGCGAGGGTTTCGCTATCCCGAGAAAACTTAACATCTACCCACCAAGGAAGTGCTGCAAGTTGTTCACCTGTTTCTACATTCCATAGCTCAGTAGGACCAGCATTACCACTCGATGTCCCATCCAATTTTAGAGTCTTGTACCTACATCGACTTATCAATAATTTACCATCTGGTGAAAATTTCAGATCTGTCACCCATTTCATAGGTTCTTCATCTAAAAGCTGTAGGGAAGACATTCCTTGGTCCATTTGATATTGGATAGGAAAACGTTTCCCATCATCTCTAAGGTTAAGAGAACGTGGTTTTTCATCTTTTGCCTGTTCTGGTTCCTGAGGAAACGGTACAACTTTTAATATTTTTTCTTCATGTTTTTCCTTACGAACAGTATAAAAAAGGTCATTATTAGTTTTGGAAACAAGCGTCTGGATGTGTTGGTTTGTCTTTCCATCTTGTAGGCTAATCGTACCGTCATGATTCCCAATTGCATAAATTAAGGAATTGTTGTTGGTTACAACTCCATCCATAGCACGGTTCCATATATTACCTTTAATTTTAATTTCTGATGCCTTCGGACTAAATGTTTCTAATAGTTTACCGGTTGTGATGTCCCAGAATGAGAATTTGTCTTCCCAATTTCGACTCACCAAGGTTTTTTCATCTGGTAGAAAGAATATAGATTTGTATGAAGTTTCGTTGGTATAAAATATTGAGAGGAGTTTGCTGTTTTCAACATGCCATATATAACATTTTTTCTCTCCATCGGTATGGGCAAGTTTAGTTCCATCCGGTGAGAATGCTAGAGGTCCTACTAAATCTGTATCTTTTGTTAGAAGAACGGTTTCTGCACCTGTGCTGATATCGTAAAGATTGACACCAATTGTACTTGCTATTGCTAACTGACTTCCATCTTGCGATAGTTTCATATCAGTTATCTTACCTTTACCGAGACGTGCCTTTGCACCTTCAGGTAGACTCCATTGCGTATCGTCTTGAGCAATAGATATCGGTGACCAATGCATTGAAAGAAGTAATGCCAACAATACTGTACAAAGTTTAGTCTTCATTATTGCCTCCACTACTAATTTTATTGACAAGAAGCTCATTGAATAGTGTACGAGTTTTTTCTGTCCACTTTCCATAATCCTGTAAAAATGCTTCAACAATAGAGGTTTCTTCGTTTGCCTCGTATCCAAGTCTACGTGCTAATTGTGCCAATTCCGATCGATTGGTAGGTAAAGCATCTAAGGCACGATCATGAACTATCCGTAAAGCATTTTCAACACTTCTTAGGTATTTATATGACTCCGATAATCCTTCACTTTGAGTTTCTGTTAGAATTCCGATTTCAAATAGTCTGTCTATTGCTGTAAGTGTGTTTTGGGCTCGTATTGATTTGTTCTCAGTGCCATGTATTAACTGAAGAGTTTGAACTGCAAATTCAATGTCAATCAATCCTCCATATCCAGATTTCACATTTGCAGTAGACCTTTGAACCTTTCCACTTCGTCTGCGTCGAGACTTTGTTTTACGAACAACTTGTGTCTCCTTACGTTGACGTGTATGCACTATCTCGGCGATATCTTCAGATGCAAGCGGATGTGAGTAGCAGAAGGAATGTGCCATTTTCATATATTGGTTTCCTAAGTCATCAATATCCCCTGCGATAACTCGTGCACGTGTGAGTGCTTGTCGTTCCCAGATTTCTGCTGAGTTATCGTAGTAATTCTGATAACCATCTAACGGCAATGCAATTGCACCGCCTGTACCATAGGGACGCAGCCGTAGGTCCAGTTCATAAATGCTCATACCATGATTCCCACCAAGCTGATTAACCAACTCCAACCCAAGGATGGAGTAATATTCAGAATTTGGCATTTCTTGTGTTGTCTTACCCTCTGCGGTGTAGACGTACATAACATCTAAATCGGAGCTAAAATTGAGTTCACGCCCCCCGAATTTTCCCATGGCGATGATGGCGAATGTTGCGGGTGTTCCATCATCATTGCTCGGTGTTCCGTGTTCTTGACGTAGCTGCGTGTCAATTTGCCGGTATATCCCCTGTAGAATAGCTTCAGCTAAATCAGAGAGTTCCTCTGCTGTTGTAGGTAAATCGGCTTTACCGAGAATATTTCGCAAGGCGATACGCCATATCTCATCATTCTTGTAGCGTCTCAATGCACTCAGTGCTTGTGATTCGGCTGTGTTCTTTAGTATCTGGTTCACTTCTTCATGTTTTTGAACAAGTGTCTTTGGATATTCTGTGAAAGTTGACACTGTCAAGAGATCGAACAGTTCCGGACTTGTAATCAACAGATCTGCTAAGTATAGACTCGAACCACAGACCGATATTATAGCTTCAAGTGCTCCTTGTCTCTCCATAAACATGGTGTAGTAACTACTTCTTGCACCGACCTTTGCGGCGAATGCTTCAAAATACCGTAGTGCCATATCTGGGTCGGGGGCTTCACTTATACATTTCAAAAGGGATGGGGCTAGTTTGAAGAAAGTCCGTCTGACTGATGGAGAGAACTGTTGTCCTTCTCCCCCGTTTGCAAGTTGACGCAATAAGCGGTGGGCTTCACGCACATTTTCAAAACCGAATTTTCCTAACTCTTGTTCTATCTGATCAACATTATCTTGGCTCAGCAGCACGGCTATATCTAATTGATCCGGATCTGTTACATTCATCACTTTCTCGAAGATTGCCCGGACTTGTGCAGTATATTCCTCATAATCTTGTTGAAACGATTCAAGTGCATCATCGCGATATCCTAGTCTACGGGCAAGTTGTGTGGCTTCATTCGGTTTCGCTGGGACTGAGTACCGTTGTTGATCCGCCTCAATTTGGATGGCGTTTTCTACCCTTCGTAAGTAACGATAGGCATCGGATAATGCATCTGCGTCCTCAGATTCAAGCAATTTGTTTGTCTTCAATGCAGCAAGTGTTTTCAAAGTGTTTTGAGAACATAAAGACCTATTTTTTCCCCCATGGATCATTTGCAGACATTGGACAGTGAACTCAATATCACGAATGCCTCCTGGACCAAGTTTAACATGTTTTTCTATGTCAATACGTTCTCCCAGAAGTCGCTCTTCAATGCGAGTCTTTGTGTTACGAATGTCGGTCTTTATTTCATTGAGTGTAACGCCATCTAAATAACGTTGATATACAAATGGTTGGATCATTCGGATGAATTCTTCACCAAATTCAATATCACCCGCGACGGGTCGTGCCTTTATCAATGCTTGCCGCTCCCATAAATCTCCCCAACCTTCATAGTAACTTTCGTAACTTTCCATAGAGCGGATGATGACTCCTGCGCTGCTTTCTGGTCGTAGACGGATATCAACACGGAAGACATAACCTTCTGCTGTTACTTCGCTCATTGCTTTTATGATGAATTCGCATAGACGGGAGTAATATTCGCTATTATCTATGCCTTTATCGGTTTTTCCTTCATCTGAATACGCAAAGATTAGGTCTATGTCAGAGCTAAAGTTGAGTTCATAACCACCGAGCTTTCCCATACCTATTACTGCGAAACTGCAAGGGGATGTGTTATCTTCATTAAGTGGTGTGCCGTATTTCGGTCTCATCAATAGGTTAGTCCCGATTTCATAGCAGTGTTGTAATGCTGCCTCTGCTAAATTTGTTAACTCCAATATTGTTGTCTCAACACTTACGTCCTGAAGTAGATCTTTCAGTGCTATTCTTAGGCTTTCTCGTCTTTTATAACGTCGTATGATTCGAAGCTTCTGATCAACATCCCTATATCTATTGATTGATATTGATAGCTCGCTATACATTGTATCGCGGGTCTTTGGTGTTCTCATTACATTTGAATCAATAATGTCGTAGAAATAGATAGGATTTCGAATTAGAATGTCAGATAGGTATGAGGATGCACCGAAACTGAACATCACTGATGGTATCAGAAATGGGGTATCTCGTAAGAGTTGATAAACACGTTTGCGGTTGAATGTTACAAATGCGAAACGAGAAAAGTTATTCAATGCTGCTTCTGGATTCGGTGTGTTTAGACAGGATGTCAATATAGAGATAACGATTTCTTCGAAACAGGACTGAATTTCTATATTGTCAGTGGCAAGTTCTTGTAGACTTCGCAATATGGATTCACTGTCAATATTTCCGTGATCTTTAGTTGCACTGGTTAATAATTGGCGAATTTCTTCTCTCTGACTTTGTGGTAGGGGCAGTTCTTCGTAATTCATCATCTCTCTCCTGATATAAACATGACGATTGGTATTATATTACCAAAATATGGTTTGCATTGCAAATTAATACATATACCAAACAAAGGACTATAGAGCAACGGAACAGAAATAAAACATGCTGGGGGCGCGACACACTGGAAAGAGAAATTGTACTGTCGCGTCTGTATAGACGGAGGGATGATCGGTGTGATGTTCCCTGCTCCCTGAATAGTCACTTGAAAATTCCCAACCTACATGTTTACCACCGCCGTTGATGGTTACTGCTGGGTGTGTCATGCTGTCATTTATAGTGAGAAGTGTTAAGAATGCTACTAAAGCAAAAAACAGAGACGCATAATAATTCTCCTTTTGTGTTATTTTTTGATACCTAAAAATTCATAGGGATCAATGGCATGGTCTTGTTCGTCCCCTTCAATGATCGTTATCCCCGCTGGGACTGCTAAATCGCTTGTGTCATAGGGGTCAGAGTAGTTCCGTCTTGGTGGTGGCACACTTGCCGAAGACCAAAATAAAAGAGTTCTAACCTCTTTTCCATCTGGCGTTATCCGTGTGCCGTATTTGGCATATACCCTGTCGGAATATGAGGGGATGACTTTGCCGTTTTTCCAAATAGATCCTTGAACCGTTTTGTGTCCCTGCTTCCAAAGTTTGAGTTTTACTCTTTCCATTAACTCATGTTGATGCCCTGCTGGGGGTGATCCGTAGAGTTCAGTCTGGATCCACGTAGGTATCCCATAGGTGTCAACTTAGGGATTTTCAGCCTTTTTCAGTTGCCTATAAGTTGTGTGCTTTCCTGCTCTATGTTGTCCCCAGTCGCTGTATTGTAAATCCTTTTTTATGTTGCTCAGTGTCTTCAATAACGCCGCTTTAGATTCGTGAAAACTCATTGTGAGTGTGCGTGCATGCCGCCCAATAAGTTTCGCTGTGCTGATGGGATCGTGCAGTATACACCGCCAGCCAGCTGCTACCATAATCCAATGTCTTATCAGTTGTGCGATGAGTTTCGCATACACCTCACATAAGATACGATCAGGTTTGGCACTGCGGAATGTATTCACCTTGCCAACGCTTTTGAAGGATTTGAATAGCAACTCAACTTGCCATCGGAGCCCAGCAATAATAATAACTTGTTCAACGGTAAGTTGTGCAACCTCCACATTTGTAATGTAAATATCCCAATCGGCAAGGCGTAACCGTTGTTTTGAGGGCGTTGTCTGTCTCCGTTTAGCATCACGCCTGATGTATCGGCGACGCTTGCTCGCTACTTGTTCGGAACATCGCCGTGCAACGAGGCGTGCTGGCAGACGATCCCTCGCTCCAACATAGCAACGCTGGTCTATAGTGTCCGAGTTTGTTGCCTTGAGGTGCTTATATAAGCAGAAGGGTTCTCCCTGTTCATCATACAGTTTACAGTTTACTTTCAATCTTGTTATCCAGAAGATGCCTGCTTGTGTCATTTTTCTAAATGCGTCAAACGAAAAATAGCCGAGGTCTGCTAAGTGTAAACTCCCCGCAGGAAGCGGTCCAAACGCCGCTGCTGCCTTGCTATCGGCAGTAATACCATCACTGAGTTGGAAGTGTTGGAAAGCACCCGTCAGGACATCAAAACAGAGGTGAAGTTTCATAGCAGACTTCTCACAATCGTTTTTAGCACGCCCACCTTTCCATACAGGTCTCAGCTCATCCGGCAATGTGAGTGTGGTGCTGTCCTGCACATAGACGCCTGTGAACTGATTTAGCAAAGGCAGTGTCGGCGATTGTGCTGAAATAACTTGTGTTGTTGCGGCTATCTCAAGCACCGATTTCAAGGTTTCGGCTGCTTCAGGTGTCATCCGTTTTTCAATCGCTTGGCGGGTGACATGCACACCTAAAGCACAAGCTGTTTGTGCCAACTCCGTATAACTTGCATCAGGCGTTTCAAGCCACCCGAATACAAGGGTCTGCACGAAAGCACCTCCGGAGAACTTGCGGATCCTTCGGACGAACCCGCACCTTGAAGCTGATGCGTCAGCAATCGTTCGCAGTATAGCTTGCATTTTATCACAAACCTGTGTTAGAATAGACATTGGAACACCTCTTTTGTAGAAATGAGTAATATTGTTTTTCTACTATTATGTAAGAGGTGTCTCTATTTTGCAACAATATTTTATACTAAAATAACATAAAAATGTTCTTAAGTTGACACCTATGGGATCCACGTAGGTATCCCTACCTCTTTCCTATATTCATCAGGCACAGATGGGAATGGACCAAAGCCATGTGGGGACATGCGGACGGTTTCTGTTGGTGTATGTGCTATAACACCGTTATCGTTTTTCTTCTTTCCTATGTTTTCGTTTATATCTCGTGTTGTATCGGTTGGGGTTTCTTTTGTAGTTGGCGTTGTGCTTTCCACAAGTGTTTGAGGTGACGCTGTTTCTGCTGGTGTGGTGGGTTTTGCTTTTTTATCAGCTTCCCACTGTTTCAGCAGTTTATCGGTTTTCTTGGCTTCTGCTCTATCGTGTGCGGTGGTATATTGGTAATACCAATAACACCCCGCAGCAAATATTAGCAGGAGGAACGCCGCGCCGATGATTATTTTATTGGTAAAGACATCTCGAATCATCTTATACCTCCTACTGCTATACTACACATATAGTTGTGTAGCACTATTCATTGTTTTTACAATCGGTATGACAGGGAACGAAATACGACTTTCATTGTATGATCTTCCTATTTGGGTTTTGGTAAATTTAGAAAAGTATAAGGATTAATCCCAGCTTCGTCATAAGGTATCACTTTGACATCTGGTGGGATATCTGCAGCGGTCATCGTACCTATTTCACCGAGTCTTGCAATGTTGTTTTCTTCTATACGTAGACATGCGGGGGGATAACCGCCAAGATTGGTTATATACTGGAGCGGGTTGCCATCGTCATCTGTTGTTTCACCCCAACGGATATAGACGGTGTCTATGTAATTGGGGTATACCAGGCCGTTTTTCATCGTGACCCCCATGCTTTTTATACCTTGGTTCCAAAGTTTGAAGACAACGCGGGCCATGAGTTCATGGTTTGCGTTGCTGCCGGAAAATTCCCACTCAACAGGAAAGGGAAAGTCTGCAGGTACTTCAGGATAGGGGCCGAAACCGTAAGGTGAAACCCCTGTATCTGGTTGCGTAGTTTCTTCTTGCTTTGTAGTTTCGGCTACGCTTGTTTGCGGATTTTTCCCATTTTGCTGGGTGAGTTCGTCGGGATGGAGTGCGACTCCATTTTTTCCCTCTCCGGGCTTCTCCCCTATTTCACCCGCACTTACCCCCATTTTTTTTTGAATGCGTGTGTAGTTGTGTTCATAGGTCTCCAATGTTGTCATGTCAGTTCTTCTGCGGTGAGAAAGTTTATATCTCTCAAACAAGTCCTCTCGGTGAACAAGAGCAACGCCTCCTGCGTCCACACCTCGCGGATCATACGGTTGATGACACTGATCACGGAGTAAACTTTCCGCGTAGGGTGTAAAGTTTTTGCCCATCTGTCCGCAGCTTTTTCATAACACAGGAACGCCAAACCATAAGCCACGACTGCCAACAAAAACAGAACTTCCATCCGGGGCTGTTCGTTCTTTCTCAAAACGAGTGCTTTGAAACCGAAGTTCGTTTTCAAGTCTCTGAACCCGTGTTCAATCTGTGTCCGCCGCTTGTAGCAAGTTCGCAGGGGGTTCCCCTGAAGCCGATTGGAGATAAGATATAACGGGTCTTTCTTGGTGTGCTGTCCCCCAACATAGAGTGCCACAGGCACCTGCTCCGTGTAGTGATAAAGCACTTGTGGGTAAAAACCATTTGCCACTTCTTCAAGGCACTGCTTGTTGCCTGCTATACGCACACCAACATTGCGTGGCACACGCATCAAGTAGCAGATGCCTTGCCCCTCAAAAAACTTGAGGATCGCTCTCGCTCGGGCGAACCCTCTGTCAAAAACCAACACAGGCTCCCGACTATCCCCTAACACTTCAGCAACGCGACTATGGACATCACAACAGAACTGCTGAACTAAATCGTTATGTCCTTGATAGGTGCCATCTTTGAGCATCTCATTTTTATACAGAACCCAATAGAGCGGGATCGCACGATTGCGAAACGGAAGGGCTGCAACAATCGCCTTCCATCCGCCCGGTAAATCTGTCTCGTCTATCAGCACAAGCAGATGCTGCATCCCCACAGAACGACACACACTGACAACTATATGTGACAACCAAGCACCCTTCACCGCTGCAACCGGAAAATAGGTATCAATAAACCGCAACACACGCTTTTGCTTAGACTTGTCGTGTTTCACACGGATAGGTAGATGTGAGGCAATCGATTGAATACGAAAACTTGGGGCTACACACACAGCCTGTAGCATCAAATAAAAGTTGCGGAGCGTCGGTTTTTTGATACAAATCCCGTTGAAAACTTTACGAAAACCTGTTATAATCTTTCTGGGATGTACCCAACTAAGGGTATATTTCATAAGAATACCTCCCTGCCGGTTTTTCACCGACATTGGTTTATATGGAGGTATTCTACCATAACCCATCAGACTTTCCAACTTATTTCTATACACACACACGCCTACACATACCGCATACAAAAATGGGGGTAAGTGAGTATTTCACCAGGGGAAGGTGTGTTGGTTACCTGTTTGTCTGCTGGTGGTTTTGCTTTTTTATTAGCTTCCCATTCTTCCAGCAGTTTATCTACTTTCTCGGCTTCTGTCCTATCGTGTGCGGTGGTATGTTGGTAATACCAATAACACATACCAGCAAATATCAGCAGAAAGAATGCCGCGCCAATGACTATTAAGATGTCGCGAAGCATCTTATACCTCCTCATTTGTTCTGCTACACTTATATGTTGTGTAGCACTATTCATTGTTTTTACAAGCGGTATGAATAGCATACATTGAAATACCATTCAATGCAACAACAAAACCCGCGACGCAGGATGGCGTGCGGGCACAAAAACATTGCAGCATAGAATTCCTGCAATAAGACCTTGTAATCTAGAAGGCTTTACATAACTAATATTTTTGCATAACTGATGTGAGTTCTTGATTAGCAGGGATATGCCGTATCACTAGTTATGTAAAGCTCTCAAAACCTACAGATTATCAAGTTCGTTTAGCACTTGTTCTGCTGTTAGTGTATTGTCTGGTGGTGCATTTTCAACGTGTTTGAAGGCAATTTTACCTGAGCCGTCTACAATAAACACACCACGTGTTGTTATACCGACCTCATCAAGTGCCATCCCGTATTTTCTCGATATCTCAAGATTCATGTCTGAAAGGAGCGGGAAACCGATGCCGCCTAATGATTCACTCCATGCCTTGTGAGCAAATGTGGAGTCGCGATTGATTGCCACTACATCTGCACCTTTTGCCCGAATAGCGTCTAAGTTATCATTAAAATCGGGAACTTGTTCTGAACACACGGGCGAAAAATCGAGTGGATAAAAAAGAATTACAAGCTTTTTTCCTCTAAAATCCTCTAAAGTAACTTCCGTATCTTCTTGATCTGTGGCTCCTGTCAAACTAAAGTCTGGAGCAGCACTTCCTAATTCTGCCATAAATCCCTCCTATGTTGTATTGAAAAATGTTCATATTTTCTTATAAAATAATACCATATATTAGGTCTAAAACCAAATTAAAATTGGTTCGAATAAGCATGATAGTAGGCATTTATACCGTGGATTTGGTGTGCTATGAAAGATGTAATAAAAGATCCAATTTAATCTAAATATAATCATGCCAAATACACTAAAATGATTGTAAAATGGCACTAGTCGTGGTAATATAGTTCAATATTCTTGGTAAAGAAATCAGGTTGGGAATTGTAAGGAGAGATTATGATTCAAAATAGACTGAACCGATGGATAGGCAGAGACCAATTAAGTCCTGACGATATAGAAGGAAACCGCTTCTTAAAAGCTGCTAGTCTGTTTGCAGATACTGCAATAGAATATGGAAGAGACAGATATAGCGGCAAAAATATGCCACTCTTTGCTGACTGCCTTAATATAGACCATTTAATTGCACCACGTTCTAAAACTTCTTACCGATCAGGTACTGAACCTAAACCGACGGTATGGTGTTTCTTTCACAACCAGCAAAACTTGATGCGATTATTAGCTGCTTTAAGTCAATTCACTGGAGATAGTAAGTATGTCCAGGCTGCAGGAGATGCCGTCGAATACATGTTCAGCAACTATTGGTATCCAGAAAGCGGAGTCTTGCATTGGGGTGGTCATGGTTATGTAGACTTAGTAACCGGGAATACTTACGGAATGAAGGGAGTAGTACACGAAATTGAGGATGTCTATCCGTATTGGGAATTGCTGAGAGCAGTGAATGAAGATAAGTCCGAAAAGTTAATGAAAGGTATCTGGGAAGTTAATATGAAAGACTGGGATGCCCTACACTACAACCGACATGGAGATTTCAGAAAGCAAGTTGATCATGAAAATACCTGGAACAGAACATGGGATGGGTATAAAGAACCTAAAATCAGTGGAGATCTATCGTTTATCAGTGTTGCTCTGGATTTAGCTTATGCAGGGTATAGTTTGGGCTATCAAAAACATGAGGAAGCACCACGAATTTGGGCGGAACGTATGTTGAATCTGATTATAAGCCAACGGGATCCTGAAACTGGCATCTGGCCAAACCTGGTTCATCCACAAAGTGCGAAACGCGGTCTTAATGTATTCGGCAGAAAATATCCACAGGCAACTGAACCGAGGGTCTATGTCGGTAATCAATTAAACCACACCATTACACAGATGATGGGTATGTTGACAATCGTGGAAAATGCATATAGGTATGGTCGTGTTAGTGAGATGATGTACATTAAGGATTCTGTTGAACAACATATCATTGGATTCCTAAATGCCTCCTATGATCCACAGAATAACAAACTAAAAAGCATCATTATTGATGGAACGGACTTAACGGATTATCGCATAATGGGACCGTTCAGAGACACGAAGTTGTACTTTGGCGCGAAAGAGGGTGGGGCATTTCTACCGCAAAATATAACGCCCCTATTTACTTCAGTTTGTGCGCGAGGATATCGAGTTTCTGGCGGAAGAACTGAATTCAGAGACTACCTGCGAACTATGTTCAAGAACTACGGTATTGGCGACATTGGTGTTGATAAGAACTGTGAACCGAATTTGAATTTTGACACAAACGCTCTTGAACCGGCATATATCTTTGCACTGGTAGATCTATACCGTGTAGAACAAAAAGCGGATTTCTTGAAGATGGCGGAACATATAGGAGATAATCTACTTGAACAAAGACAGCACAATAAAAGTGGACTTTTTACACTTGAAGATGATTTTGTTTTTCATAGTCGTGTGATGGATAAACCTGAGTTGCAGGAGGGACATGAGGGTAAAACTGTATATGAACTCCTTCAGGACAACCATAAAACTGCAAATCTTGATGCGATGGAACCCTTAGCATTACTCAGCATTTACGCTGCACAGACAGGACAATATAATATAATTCCTGGATGGACTGCTGGCGGTTTATATCTTAAGGTGAGTAGTGTCGGTCATATCGTAAGTAAAGAGATGCAGCTATGGTTTGATAAACCAGCACTCAAGCAATTTTACAAGGACAGCAATATTAATTGTACCTGGGATATTACTGATGCCCGGGACCTACATGGGTAAGAGATAATGATGCTATCCATTTTTGTACATTTCGGACAATATGGAATAAAAATTCAAAGGCTTGGCAGCTGGAATTTGACAAGCGAATGAGCACAAATATAGAAGGCATTAGAAAAATATTAGGTGGAGCTCATGAAGATAAATTTCCCACCATCAATGAATTTGAAAATAATATTAACAAGCGATTAAATTTTTCAAAACAATTGAAAGGTATTTAACCGATTTCTGGCTATCTCTACATATTCTTCGCTTAACTCAATTCCGAGTCCTTGTCTGTTAAGTTGATTAGCAGCCACTAACGTACTTCCTGTCCCCATAAAGGGATCGAGGATAACGCTGCCGACCTGACTAGTCGCTTTAATCGGTAACTCTAATAGCTTAGTAGGAAACACAGCATAATGTACGTCTTTCCTCCACTCATCCTCTGGAACGATATTCCAAATATCAGAGGGTAAAGGCCCTTTAGCATTGCTCGTCGTAATATAGAAGCCTTTTGTTTTTAATTCTTTGGCACGTCCACTGATCTCCAAATTGTCACTATGAAAGGTCCGTTGTTCACCTCTAATTGTCATTCTAAAATCAACTAACTCACCTTCTCTTATTTTTTCTAAAGTTTCGTCAAGTGCTTTTATCGCCTCTGCGCGTTCTTGTTCATTTAATTCCTTAGACTCAAGAATCTGCCTTCTATATTTCTTCCCACTGACTCCCGTAGCAGAGATGACTTCTTTACCTTTGATTATTGGAAGTTTTCTAGGTTTAATCCTAATAGTATCAGTGTCGTAATAATACTATAGTTTGGACAGTTTTTGTTTTTTTTATGGACATAAAGCAGGAAAGCGGGTATCCTTTTAGGAAACACAAATTTGAAAGGATATTTCAAATGACCCCACTTTCCTACTTGGACAACATGTTATCAGATTTTTGACCTGTGTTCAAGTATAATAACTTTCACCACTTTCAGACTTTCGTAAAAGGTCTGATAAATACGCCCTACCGAGGCACAATGACACAAATCTATCTTGCGACAGACCAAGCAGGTCGGTATTGGTCTCTGCCAAAGTTTCTCTCGCGTGGCATCTGGTGTGTGGATCAAGTCGCCACTACGCTAAGCCATCAAGTGCTATCCGCTTACCCCACGGGCATCTATGTCTATGATGAGACGCATGCCCTAAGTAGCGGTTCAAAACAAGCGGGTTTGCATTTCCGCAGGAACCCTGCGTATCAGGCACGTAACAAGAACCAGTCCAAGTTTCATCACGGACACGAGTTCGGTGCGATTGGCTGGCTGGCAGAAACGCCCGAAGGCACGCGCCTATTTCCATTAGCCACACGGATGATGGAACCGAAAAGCGAGGACGCAAATAGCCTCGCTGTGCTGAAGCATTTATGTAATCTTGTGCCACCGGGTCTTATCATTTTTGATAGAGGTTTCAATAGACGCAAAGTGTTCACGGAGATACTCTCACAAGGACATCATTTACTTTGTCGTGCGAAGTCAAACGCGGCGTTTTTTGATATACCGAAACGCCCTAAGCGTCTCAAGAGAGGCAGACCCCGTCGGTATGGTAGCCGTGTGTCTATTCCACACCTGAAGTATACAGATATCGTTGTTGAGGATCAGACACTTTCTGTCGCTGATAAAGTCGTGCGAACAAAGATGTGTCCTGTAGATGTCCGCATCGTTGTGATACGCAAACTCTTGAAAAAGTCTAAACCCTATCGGTATTTTTGTGTATTTACTTCAGATTTACGACTGCCCGTAGAAACAGTTATCCGACACTATAGAAACCGATGGCAGATTGAAACTGCCTTTCGGGACGCTAAAGAAAACTTCGGATTTGACACCTATCAACTCCGAGACAGGAAAAGTTTGGATCGGTTCGTTCAACTCAGTTTCACCGCAGCAACGCTCACACAACTCGCTTTCAGTCCGTTGGCAATGGAGAAGACATCCGCAGACACAGACACAGACGAGGCACCGCTTGATTTAGAAACTGTGCTATCCACACTCAATATACACTGGTATAAACCGAAACATCTCACACGCGGCTTGATGACCGCTTACTTGCAGCGATGTTTACAACAAAACTATTTTTATACGAGTTACGACCCGAGGAAAAACGCAGTGAAAAAACTAAAGATCCCCGAAGATACTACATGAAATAGTTCAACAGCAACTATTTTCACGATTATTGGAAAAATGATGGCTAAAAAACAGTGATTTCTAACAGAATTTAGACAAAAAAGGGGCGTTAGCAGCGGTTCTAACACCTGTTCAGAAGTGCTAACGGGGAAATGCTGCCAACTATTCATAATCTATAACAAGACCAAAAATGTCCAAACTATAGTTATATAAGCAGAAGGGTTCTCCCTGTTCATCATACAGTTTACAGTTTACTTTCAATCTTGTTATCCAGAAGATGCCTGCTTGTGTCATTTTTCTAAATGCGTCAAACGAAAAATAGCCGAGGTCTGCTAAGTGTAAACTCCCCGCAGGAAGCGGTCCAAACGCCGCTGCTGCCTTGCTATCGGCAGTAATACCATCACTGAGTTGGAAGTGTTGGAAAGCACCCGTCAGGACATCAAAACAGAGGTGAAGTTTCATAGCAGACTTCTCACAATCGTTTTTAGCACGCCCCCCTTTCCATACAGGTCTCAGCTCATCCGGCAATGTGAGTGTGGTGCTGTCCTGCACATAGACGCCTGTGAACTGATTTAGCAAAGGCAGTGTCGGCGATTGTGCTGAAATAACTTGTGTTGTTGCGGCTATCTCAAGCACCGATTTCAAGGTTTCGGCTGCTTCAGGTGTCATCCGTTTTTCAATCGCTTGGCGGGTGACATGCACACCTAAAGCACAAGCTGTTTGTGCCAACTCCGTATAACTTGCATCAGGCGTTTCAAGCCACCCGAATACAAGGGTCTGCACGAAAGCACCTCCGGAGAACTTGCGGATCCTTCGGACGAACCCGCACCTTGAAGCTGATGCGTCAGCAATCGTTCGCAGTATAGCTTGCATTTTATCACAAACCTGTGTTAGAATAGACATTGGAACACCTCTTTTGTAGAAATGAGTAATATTGTTTTTCTACTATTATGTAAGAGGTGTCTCTATTTTGCAACAATATTTTATACTAAAATAACATAAAAATGTTCTTAAGTTGACACCTATGGGGATCGGAGTTCCCTCCTACACCTCAGAATGTAGAATTAATTGTATAATCTACCTATAACTTTAACACAAAACAGATATTGAGTCAAATTATCGTAGGCAAACTGCATGTGATCCTTTGGCGATGTCTGACCCCAAAATTCATCACAATATTAAAGTATTGACAACTTTGTTGAAGTAATATATCATAGCGATGAGCGTTGACTCGCTGCTGTTACCTGAAAGGAGTGCCGAAGATGGCGAGACCTGCCACACTCGTCGCCTACGACGACTTAGATAGCCAAGTTGAAGCACTGGAGAGGGACGGTTACGTCTATTTTCCCGGTGTACTTAATACCAAGGAAATCGCTGAGTTGCATGCAACTATGGAATATCCACCCTATCTGAACAAATTTCAGTTTGATGAATCGATTCTCGCTCAAGCCAATCCGCGACAAAGATGCCTTCTTGGCGATCATCGACCAAGTAATTACGATTGAAATTATCTCAACTCAGCATAATATAATGACATTTAATACTCAGAAAAAGATACCAATAAACACCCCTTTTGACTTCGGCGAACAACGTTTCCATTTTGGAAAAGAGATCGTTGAATTGTCTGATTCTACTCCACTGCTCAATGATTTCGGGGCATTACAGAAAAAGATGAGAGAAGATGGTTATCTCTTTATTCGAGGTTTCCACCCGAGAAAAGATGCTGAGGCAGCTGCACATTGGACATTGAAAGCTATTAAGGAAAGAGGTGGAATTAAGCAGAATACACCTATTAAAGATGGAATCATTGGCGAAACGAATCAGACATTTAGTTTCTTTCGTCAAACTGAGGTGGCGCATTCAAAACCAATTCTCGATGTTGTGGATAGCCGACGGACGATGCAGTTTTACGAAGCATTCCTCGGTGGTCCCGTCATAACATTTGACAAACGATGGCTCCGCTGCATGGCTAAGGGTGGGCATAATCATTTTCACTACGATAGCGTTTATGTTGGACGCGGTACACAGAATCGATACACGATGTGGAGTGCATTGACTGATATAGGTTTGGAAAATGGACCGCTCGTCATCTGTCTCGGTTCCCATCTACACAATCGGTTAAAGTCCACCTATGGAGCAACTGATATGGATAGAGATTTGACAGAAGCGGTGTTTAGCACGGATCCACGCGAAATGGTTGATAAATTTGGATTTACATTGGCAACGGCACATTTCCAACCGGGTGATGTAATTATTTTTGGATTGTATATGATGCATAGCAGCGCACCGAATCGTTCTGATCGTTACCGTATCAGCATTGATACGAGATACCAACTTGCATCCGATGAGAAGGATGACCGCTTCTTTTTTCGTGAAGATGGAAGTTGGCTCGGTAACTTTTACAACAAGGGTGTAAGTTACAAATCGATGACAAAACTCCGGCAGGAATGGGGATTAGATTGATACTTCCAGGTTAATTCCTATGTAAAAAAACACTTGTCTTGTAATGGAATTGAGTTTATACTTTTGCCATATCTAAACATAATGGTGATAATAACATGAACATTCAACTGAACGGAAAGGTCGCGGTGATTACGGGTGCATCAACGGGTATAGGGGCAGCAACCGCTATAGAATATGCAAATGCTGGTGCTAAAGTTGTAATGGGTGACATCAATGAACTTGATGGACATGAAACATTAAAGTTAATTCAGAAGAATAAGGGAGATGCAGTATTTTGCAAAACTGATGTTACCATAGAAGACGAAGTTGTAAATCTCATGAAAAATGCTGAAGATGCTTACGGTCGTATTGATACTTTGGTAACTTGTGCTGGAATATTAGAGGGTGCAAGTGTTCGTATTGAAGATTTTGATGCATCTACATTTGATTCAGTCATTGATGTTAATCTAAAAGGTACATTTTTTGCTCTCAAGCATGCTGTTCCCATAATGGGAAACACTGGCGGTGGGGTAATTCTATGTATTGCGTCTGGAGCTGGAATTCACGGTGGCAGCTCCTCAGTTGCTTACGCTTCAAGTAAGGGTGGTGTTAATGGTTTGCTCATGACAGTAGCAAATCAAGTAGGCGGTCTAAACATACGAATGCATACTATATGTCCTGGTGGACTTGCTACACCGCTAAAACTTGGTCAGATAGCACAGTCTGCTAGACGTGATGGACAAGACCCAGATAAAGCGGTTGAGAATGCCTTGAAATCATTGGCTGATCCAGTAGGAGTTGCGAAAGTGTTGACATTTCTTGCATCTGATGAAGCTTCATATATTCGCGGTCTAATATCGACAAGATAGAATAAGAGATGTGATGCCAATTTCAGACTTTTTAGACTGAATTAAGCTATTGGGTTAATTATGTAGTCCATGTTTAACCACAAACTTTTTGAATATCTATAAAAGAAGACTGGGAATACAGCAGAAACAACACCCCATATAGTAAAATTGACCAAGAAAGGGATAGCGTCGAATAAGTCAAAGGTAAAATATCCAAGAAAGACAAGGAAGACTGTTGCGCCATAATTGATATACATTGCACCAATAAAATAACCTTGTTCACGTTCAAACTTCAGCTCACACTCTGTACAATTGGGATACATTGTAAAACGTTTTCGGAAGAGTGAACCCTTACAGCATCTTGGACATTTGAGTCTGAATCCACACCATAGTATTTTTTTCAGGTGCCTGAGTATATCTTTCATATACTAAAGTTTGGACATTTTGGGACATTCAGGCTGCGTTGTCCGCAGGCAATGCTGTCTCTTTGTGAAAATCGGTGTGTATTTTCTGTGAGTTTGTTTTTTCAGAGTAAATCGCAGAAAATACCGCTCTGTAGAGCTGCCAGCGGAGATAAACTACACGCAACCCTTGTGTGAGACGCTTCGGATGATACCAATGGATGCCCAACTGATCACAAACTACCTGAGCACTTATCTCCTCCGCCGTCCCATCCCGTGGGGTGAATAGCAACTTCGTCAGACTTGCTGCAACGAAACTCAATTGCACAAACCGATTGATGCTTTTGCGGGATTTCAGGCGATAGTCATCAAAACCGAAGTGTTGCTTCGCATCCCGAAAAGCCGTCTCTATGTGCCATCTCTTGCGATAATATATAGCGATCTGTGGTATCCCAATCGTCAAATCTGTTGTCCATACACAGAAATACCGATAAGGTTTCGAGGTTTTCGGGCGACTTCGGATAACAACGAGGCGAATATCAGCATCGCACATCTTCGTTCTCACGACTTTGGAGGCGATTGAATACTTTTGGCCTTCTATATCCATAAGCGTATACCGCATCCTGCGAATATCCAAGCGGTCTCCATATTTTCGCGGACGGCCACGCTGGCGATGTTTCGGCTGTTCCGGTAAACGATAGAAGACGGCATTAGACTTCGCACGACACAAGATATGATGTCCATAACTTTGAACCAGCGTAAACACTTTTCGCCTTGAGAACCCACGATCAAAAATAATAAGACCCGGAGCGATCTGGGAACAGATGCGTTTCAACACCGCATCGCTTTTATCACGGCACGTCTGCGGCACCATCAGTCTCGCCCATACGGGGAATAGCTGCCAACCTGTAGATGTTTGGCAAAGTAAACCTAAGGCACCAAACTCGTGTCCATAATGGAACTTGGATCGGTTCACGCGACCCTTTTGATAACTGAAGTTGCGGAAAAAATGCAACCCCCACTGGCGTTCACCTGTTTTTATGGCTTTGGTCTCATCATACACATAAACCCAGTTAGGAAATGCTTGCTGAACCTTTTTTGTCAGGTGTCCTGCGACTTTATCCGCATCCCATTTACCACGCGATAGAAACTTTGGAAAAGACCAGTATCGCGTCTGTGAAAAACCTGATTGATAAAGTTCCGTTAGCGTGCCACTATTTCCATCTGCGATAAATCCGAAAATAAACGCTTGGAAAAGAGCATAGTTTTGTGTGTTGAACAGATACTGAAAATCTGATAGAATGTCGTCTAAGCAGAAAAGGAGGTTCATTTTTTATTCTCCTTTCAAAAAATATATTTGTTTATGAAAGGATACCTGCTTTTCTGTTTTTTCGCACTAAAAATTTCTAAAATTGTCCAAACTATAGTTTCATATAATCTAATGGTAGTAATTATCAACTTTTAGGGTTAATAAGTATTGTTATCCCAAAATACTTTGAAAGTCCGCAACAAAATTTTGAAATCATTCCAAAGAGATAAATTCTCAATGTATTCTAAATCCACTGGAATACCGTCACGGATTGATCCGCGTCGACGTGGACTCAACTGCCACAAACCGGTCATCCCTGGACGCACAAGATGTCGCTGGTTTTCCCAATCTTCGTAATTTTCAGCGAGAAAAGGCATTTCAGGACGAGGCCCGACAAGACTCATATCACCTTTAAGGACATTGAATAATTGAGGGAGTTCGTCTAAACTAGTTTTCCGAATCCATTTTCCTATAGAGGTAATACGTATATCTTCTGTTGAATCGGGTTTTTCTGAGTAAGATGGCGTGTCAATATGAAGACTTCTAAACTTAAGGATGACAAATAACTTGTTTTTGAAACCGACTCGTTTGTGTGAGAAAAAGATAGGACCGCGTGAGGATAGTTTTATTAATATTGATATGAGTATCATCAATGGTGAGAAAATAAGAATCAACAAGAATGCAGCCACAAAATCTAAGAGATATTTACCGTGTCTTGCATAGAAAGTGGAAAGTCTCTTATGTGTAATTTGCGAGGGATTATCGTTCATAGAGGATAAAATAGAAGTGCGTATGGAACGCAAATTTGTCAGGAACTGTAACATAATACTTCGCCATGTTCATACGATCAAAGATTCACTTGTTTTTCTGTAATTTTTCAAACACGTCTATATATTGTTCAGCGATATGATCCCAATTGAAACGTTTCTGAATCTGTTCTGGTGCACGGAGGCGAAAATCCTCAACTATCTCCACATTTTGTTCTAATGTTTCCATCTTTTCTTTTAGGGAATTGGGATCTTTGTCAAATAGGACACCATATTTACCTCCTTCTAATACTTCATAATTAAAGGGGGTATTCAGTGCAAGGATACAGTTGGAGAATCCCAGTGCCTTCAATATGGATGGATTGATTCCGCCGAACTGATGTCCGTGGATGTATGCAAAACAGTGGTGGTGGAGTTCTTTGATATGCTCAGAACTGTCTATATGCCCAAGAAAAAGTACATTTTCATTTGCCATATTTTTTAATTTATCCAAGAATTCGTTTTCAAGTTTATTACCTCTATAGTCTGCCCCACCTGCTATAGCAAGTTTTTTACCACTATTTGATTTTACAAAAGCTTCTACAATTATGTCGGCATTGTTGTCAGGTACGAGTCTACTAGCAATTAAATAGTAATCTCTTGATTGTAAACCATAGTCCTCGAGTACTTCAGGATGTTCTGAAGGTTCAATGTTGGCACCATAAGCGATATATGTTGTCTCAGCACCTAATTCTTCGAGGTACAACCGTTTCATTTCTTCTGCATCAGTGATAACGAGCGGAAATGCAGAAGTTGCCATCTTTGCTGCCCATTTGAAGTAAACTGCGCCAATTCCTTTCCATTTTGGGCGTAACCATTCCATCCCATCAACATTGATAACGGCGGTTTTACCGGTCATACGGAAAAACCATCCAAACGGGCCATTCCCTGCATTCCAGACAAATACTACATCAGATGGGGTAAATGAGGCGTGTATTGAGGCAAAAAAACTGTGACTTAGGGTGCTGAACACTTTATGTTCTATACTCGGCAAGTATACTAATTTTACTCCCTGCCACTCGTCAGGTTTCTCCTTAAAAAACCCACTTCTACAGTAAACGATAACTTCATGTCCTGCTTCAACCCAACGCGGCGCAAGTTCACTCATAACAGTCTCGGATCCACTATATGTCGCTGGAAGTCCCCTAATACCTAACACCCGAATTTTCATCTTAATCCTTACGTATGATTCCACTCATACACTTATTTTACTCTTATAGGACTGAATTACTAAACTGACAGAATATACGATGCTTAAACTTGAAGAAATCTTCATAATTTGTACAATTTACATTTTTGTAGTTTACTAAATTCTAAATAGTACCTTAGCCTGAATTTCATTGCCAGTTTCGTGTATCCCCTCGAGATTACCTTTGTTTCTTCTCCAGATACGATTCCATTCACCATAAAATGAGTAATCCCCAATGTTTACCCAGTTAAAACCGATTTTCAAGCGGTGTTCGCTTTCTGTTACACCTGAAAGGGGAGTCCATACGTCATCTTTTGGGGCATCTGCAGGATGATTTTTATCTATGTGACCTTGTCCGTGACGTTCCAATTCATATCCGAAAACGGTTTCAAGCTTATCTGTAAACCGTCTACGGATTTCTATCCATAAATTATCCGCATCTGTTCCGATGTGATGTCCTATTACAGACGAAAAATGTTTGTATACGTTTACCGGATTTACATGTGTATATGTATACTGATTTATAAATGTGTATTCTGCATGGAGGTCGGTATCTACCAAACCAAATGGGTCTGTAAGATATATTCCTCCGAGAATACCAAATTTTGTATCCCAATGATAGAATGAAGCTGCAGGATTTCCATCGTCAACCAATACTTCTCCATATATCTCGAAATTGTCTTTAGGTCGAAATCGCAAGTCAACACTTGCTAGCACATTATCTCCGCTACCAGGTGCCCGGCTGTCTGCTCGTGAAATTGTCTGTTCGTTTATTAGATAGATATTGACAGGATTTAAATAACCCGGTTCAAAGCGGTTACCGTATACAACAACTTCAGATACACCGATCCCGAACCAATTCCAAAAGAAACCTTCAATTCTATGCCCTGAAATATATTTATCGTTTATCTCTGCTGCTCTATCTTCTAAGATTCCAGTGAATGCAGTAAATGATACTGTTTTGAAATTAGTTCGAAACTTAAGCATATCAATTGCAATTGGGTTGGGCGAAACCATCAGGTTTCCATGGTAACCAGGTCCCCATTGAAGATTGTCTTGTCCAAACTGTAATTCCAACCAAGGCATTTTAAACTTGATATAGCTATTTATTGCAGTTCTATTTTTTAGTTGACCTTCCAATTGTCTATATTTAGATTCATCAGGATAAACATCATCAAAGATATCACCATATAGGAAACGATATGCCATATCTGAAGTGAAAGCAAAACTTTCCTCAACTTGTCCATAGAGTTGAGGGAACAATGTTGTAAGGTGCATATTCCCTTCATCAGCAGGTATTTCAGATGTATTATCTATTAAACGTGTTATTTCTCGTTGACTAGCACGAAGATCAAATGAAAAACGGTAGTTAGTATTGTCAGAAAGGGACATAATATGTAGTCGTCGATCGGGAGGAACCCCCGTACCAGCTTCAGAATAAAACGCTAATAATTCCTTTAAACGTTTCTGGTCACTATTGCTGAGTTCGATCTCACCGTTTTCAAGTTTTTGTGATGCTTCTAGTAGGAACGCTGCAACCTGTTTTCGTGTAAACGGAAGAGACCCCCTTGGAACACCTGATAATGCACGTTTATTAAGTAAACGATGAATAAATCGGTAGGTTTCAGTGTTAAAATCAGATAAATTGGGATTGAGTGGGACATTGATTAGAGATGCAGCTTCGCCATAAGGTAAAAAACATAATTGATATAGAGTGCATATTATCAGTAGAGTGCGTAGAAACATTATCAGATATCCTTCCTATAATTCTTACTTATCCGGACTTCCGCATAAACGGTAGGCGCGCTTGAATCAGAATTCATCTGACAATTACACTCTCTTTCTAAAATTATTGGAAAATTGTGAAAATGCGTAAGTCTTATTTGTTGATAATTTATTTTCGAATGACCATTTTTCGTATTGATTTTGAGTGGTTTGTGATTAAACTATAGTAGTATATCCCACTTCCGACCAATTCACCTGCAGAATTCCGACCATCCCAATACGCCGCTTGTTGTCTACTTCGATAGTTACCTACTTTTTGATGTCCAACATTTAATTTACTATAGTTTGGACAGTTTTTGTTTTTTTTATGGACATAAAGCAGGAAAGCGGGTATCCTTTTAGGAAACACAAATTTGAAAGGATATTTCAAATGACCCCACTTTCCTACTTGGACAACATGTTATCAGATTTTTGACCTGTGTTCAAGTATAATAACTTTCACCACTTTCAGACTTTCGTAAAAGGTCTGATAAATACGCCCTACCGAGGCACAATGACACAAATCTATCTTGCGACAGCCCAAGCAGGTCGGTATTGGTCTCTGCCAAAGTTTCTCTCGCGTGGCATCTGGTGTGTGGATCAAGTCGCCACTACGCTAAGCCATCAAGTGCTATCCGCTTACCCCACGGGCATCTATGTCTATGATGAGACGCATGCCATAAGTAGCGGTTCAAAACAAGCGGGTTTGCATTTCCGCAGGAACCCTGCGTATCAGCCACGTAACAAGAACCAGTCCAAGTTTCATCACGGACACGAGTTCGGTGCGATTGGCTGGCTGGCAGAAACGCGCGAAGGCACGCGCCTGTTTCCATTAGCCACACGGATGATGGAACCGAAAAGCGAGGACGCGAATAGCCTCGCTGTGCTGAAGCATTTATGTAATCTTGTGCCACCGGGTCTTATCATTTTTGATAGAGGTTTCAATAGACGCAAAGTGTTCACGGAGATACTCTCACAAGGACATCATTTACTTTGTCGTGCGAAGTCAAACGCAGCGTTTTTTGATATACCGAAACGCCCTAAGCGTCTCAAGAGAGGCAGACCCCGTCGGTATGGTAGCCGTGTGTCTATTCCACACCTGAAGTATACAGACATCGTTGTTGAGGATCAGACACTTTCTGTCGCTGATAAAGTCGTGCGGACAAAGATGTGTCCTGTAGATGTCCGTATCGTTGTGATACGCAAACGCTTGAAAAAGTCTAAACCCTATCGGTATTTTTGTGTATTTACTTCAGATTTACGACTGCCCGTAGAAACAGTTATCCGACACTATAGAAACCGGTGGCAGATTGAAACTGCCTTTCGGGACGCTAAAGAAAACTTCGGATTTGACACC
Source organism: Candidatus Poribacteria bacterium (assembly GCA_965200395.1). Taxonomy (GTDB): domain Bacteria; phylum Poribacteria; class WGA-4E; order WGA-4E; family WGA-3G; genus MSPOR6. The sequence continues at coordinate 819,900 of CBDAUH010000002.1, forward strand.
TATCAACTCCGAGACAGGAAAAGTTTGGATCGGTTCGTTCAACTCAGTTTCACCGCAGCAACGCTGACACAACTCGCTTTCAGTCCGTCGCCATTGCCTAAGACACCCGCAGACACAGACACAGACAAGGTTTCTCTTGATTTAGAAGACGCGCTATCCACGCTCAATATACACTGGTATAAACCGAAACATCTCACACGCGGCTTGATGACCGCTTACTTGCAGCGATGTTTACAACAAAACTATTTTTATACGGGTTACGACCCGAGGAAAAACGCACAGAAAAAACTGAAAATCCCCGAAGATACTACATGAACTAGTTCAACAGCAACTATTTTCACGATTATTGGAAAAATGATGACTAAAAAACAGTGATTTCTAACAGAATTTAGACAGAAAAGGGGCGTTAGCAGCGGTTCTAACACCTGTTCAGAAGTGCTAACGGGGAAATGCCGCCAACTATTCATAATCTATAACAAGACCAAAAATGTCCAAACTATAGTTTAATTTATGAATTAATTCTCCCTTTAGATTATAGATTTCAATTTGGACATTTGCATCTTCAGCCAAATCATAAGGGATCCACGTTTCAGGATTAAATGGATTTGGATAGTTAGGCAGCAGTTTGGTCTTATTACTATAGTTTGGACATTTTTTGTTTTTTTTATAGACATAAAGCAGGAAAGCGGGTATCCTTTTAGAAAATATAAACCTTTTTGAAAGGATATGTCTAATGACCCCACTTTCCTACCTGGACAACATGTTATCACAATTCAGATCGTTATTCAAGCACAACAACTTCAATCACTTTCAAACTTTCGTGAAAGGTCTGATAAATACGCCCTACCGAGGCACAATGACACAAATCTATCTTGCGACAGCCCAAGCAGGTCGGTATTGGTCTCTGCCAAAGTTTCTTTCACGTGGTGTCTGGTGTGTGGATCAAGTCGCCACTACGCTAAGCCATCAAGTGCTATCCGCTTACCCCACGGGCGTATACGTCTATGATGAGACGCATGCCATAAGTAGCGGTTCAAAACAAGCGGGTTTGCATTTCCGCAGGAACCCTGCGTATCAGCCACGTAACAAGAACCAGTCCAAGTTTCATCACGGACACGAGTTCGGTGCGATTGGCTGGCTGGCAGAAACGCCCGAAGGCACGCGCCTATTTCCATTAGCCACACGGATGATGGAACCGAAAAGCGAGGACGCAAATAGCCTCGCTGTGCTGAAGCATTTATGTAATCTTGTGCCACCGGGTCTTATCGTTTTCGATAGTAGGGTTATTTAGTTTTATGTATTTTAGTTGTTTTTTATCACAATCGTTAATATTTTAGGATGTGCAGATATACCGTGATTTTTCATGGTATATCTGCTATACTTCACCTTAAAAACTTACGATCTTTTGAGGTGAAGAATGACAAGAAAAAAGTCCTGCCACTTAGTCAATATGTTAGCAGAACTTACAGACCCACGCAAGGAAAAAGGGAAACGACACCCGTTGAAAGCAATCCTCGCACTTTTAGTCGTTGGATTGATGTGCGGGCATAAAGGGTATACATCCATCGCTACCTGGGCACGCTCACAGCCCGCACTCACAAAAGCACTCGGGTTCACACATCACAAAACGCCTTGTGCCGCAACTATCCATAATCTGTTGAAAAAGTTGGACGTTGAGGCATTAGAAAACATCCTGTCAAAATGGGTAAACGCCGCATTAGCAGAGTGCCCTGATTTGCGGGGGTGTTCCGACGCAGTCGCTATAGATGGCAAAACACTGCGTGCGTCTAAAAAAAGTGGTGCGATGATCAGCCATTTACTCTCCGTCGTCTCTCATGAGTTAGGGATCACCCTCACGCAGCGAGGTGTCAGCGACAAAACCAATGAAATACCGGTATCAACGGAAATCCTCAAAGCGTTTGATGTAGCAGGCAAAGTTATCACAACGGATGCCCTTTTGACACAACGCTCTTTCTGCCACGGAATCATAAACAGCGGGGGCGACTATATGCTGCCTGTTAAAGGCAATCAACCGGACCTGTTAGAAGCGATTGAAAAACTTTTTCAAGGCGTGCCTGACGCGGTTTCTGAAGACACAACACACCCTACTTTAGGGAAACCGATATACATGCATGAGACGATTGAAAAGTCGCATGGCAGACTTGAGACGCGATGTATCAAGGCAAGCACAAGTCTCAACGCATATCTGGATTGGCCGGGCGTAGCACAAGTGATCCAATATCATTATACTTCCAAAAATATGAAGACAGGAGAAGAGACAACCCGCACTACCTATGGGATTACGAGCCTGAAACCGAGTGAGGCATCCGCAGAACGCTTACTTGCTTTACGGAGAGGCCATTGGGCAATAGAGAACAAGTCGCATTGGATGCGCGATGTGCTACTCGGCGAGGACGCATCACCTGTCAGATGCGGGGCTATTCCACAAGTCATGGCCGCTTTACGAAATACCGCATTATCCGTATTCCGTTTTCAAGGCATAACACGGATCGCTGATAAAATAAAGGAATATGCATCAAAACCTTTACTCACAGTTAACTTGATAAAATGAATATCTATAAAACTAAATAACCCTATTTCGATAGAGGCTTCAATAGACGCAAAGTGTTCACGGAGATACTCTCACAAGGACATCATTTACTTTGTCGTGCGAAGTCAAACGCAGCGTTTTTTGATATACCGAAACGCCCTAAGCGTCTCAAGAGAGGCAGACCCCGTCGGTATGGTAGCCGTGTGTCTATTCCACACCTGAAGTATACAGACATCGTTGTTGAGGATCAGACACTTTCTGTCGCTGATAAAGTCGTGCGAACAAAGATGTGTCCTGTAGATGTCCGCATCGTTGTGATACGCAAACGCCCCAAAAAGTCTAAACCCTATCGGTATTTTTGTGTATTTACTTCAGATTTACGACTGCCCGTAGAAACAGTTATCCGACACTATAGAAACCGGTGGCAGATTGAAACTGCCTTTCGGGACGCTAAAGAAAACTTCGGATTTGACACCTATCAACTCCGAGACAGGAAAAGTTTGGATCGGTTCGTTCAACTCAGTTTCACCGCAGCAACGCTGACACAACTCGCTTTCAGTCCGGTGCTAATGGAGAAGACATCCGAAGAAACCGACACAGACGAGGCACCGCTTGATTTAGAAACTGTGCTATCCACACTCAATATACACTGGTATAAACCGAAACATCTCACACGCGGCTTGATGACCGCTTACTTGCAGCGACGTTTACAACAAAACTATTTTTATACGAGTTACGACCCGGGGAAAAACGCACAGAAAAAACTAAAAATCCCCGAAGATACTACATGAACTAGTTCAACAGCAACTATTTTCACGATTATTGGAAAAATGATGGCTAAAAAACAGTGATTTCTAACAGAATTTAGACAAAAAAGGGGCGTTAGCAGCAGTTCTAACACCTGTTCAGAAGTGCTAACGGGGAAGTGCTGCCAACTATTCATAATCTATAACAAGACCAAAAATGTCCAAACTATAGTCTTATTAGGTGTGATGTTAGTAATTAATAATTCTAAGTTTGCAATTCCATTACGAAAAATATCTGAACCATCATCTCGCTGGTATGCTTCAATAAGCCATTCTGAAATGTTGTCAATATGGTGATATGAAATAGAAGAGTTAGGCTTTGGTGCAGACACATAACAAGTTTCTCCAAGATGAGATGCGACTAATAGTAAGTCAATAATATCAACAGTTCCATCTTTGTTCACATCTACCTTAGGATATTCATTGTTATCTTTTCCGAAACTATTTGAAACAATTAATAAATCTTGTATATCAACAATTCCATCGTTATTTATGTCCCATATTAGTGTCTTTGGTATAAAAGTTTCTGTTCGAGTACCTGGAAGTGCCGCTTTCCATCCTGCATGAAGTTGTTCACTGAGATCCGTAACATGTTCTTTGTATTCCGAAAGCATTGCTTTGTTAATAGTTTCAGATGGATCTTCATCATAATCGTATAGTTCTATTCCATTCTCTCCGTTCTTCCCCCATTCGGTATATCTATATCGTTTTTCTCGAATGGTATATCCCCCAATACCGGCCCATATTTTCTGGCTGAAGGACGCTTTTTTCCATGAAATCGCTGGTTGTTCAATGACAGGCATCATACTCAATCCTTCAAGTTCAGATCTAATTGGCAAATGGCATGCATCACAGAGTGTTGGATAGATATCAACTAATTCGACTAATGCATCTGTTGTTGAACCGGGATTCGACTGTCCTGGCACACTTATTATTAGACCTGATTGCAGTCCAACCTCAAAAAGTGTATTTTTTCGGAACGTCCCATGTACTCCAACATGAAAGCCATGGTCACTGCAAAAGACAATAACCGTTTTTTCCGTTAGTTTCAATGAGTCCAGTTGATTTAGAACTCGTCCGACTTGTGCATCCATGAAACTTGTTGATGCTTTATATCCTCTAATTAATTCTAACATCTTTACTTCAGAAAGAGTGTCTGTATCTGGTATATCTTGATATATTTTTAGATCACTCGGCAAGTATCCACCAACAGTAAATGGTGCATTAATTGGGAATCTATTTGTACTTGGTAAATCAATCTCTACGTTATCGTACAAATCATAATACTTCTTTGGTACATGTAGCGGTAAGTGTGGTTTTCGCAATCCTACGGCAAGAAAAAAGGGAGTATCCTGAATCTCCTTCAAAATCTTTACTGTGTTAAGTGCTGCTTTGCCGTCTCTAAGTTCGTCATCTTCAACATTTAGAGCCTGCCAAGAAGGAATTGTTGTTTTATCCAGGGATATAGGCCATCTCAAGGAAGGCATACTCCATGAAAAATCATCATCTTGCATTTTTAATGTATGTGTTACTTTACCAACTGACCGGGTATGATAACCGTGTGATTTAAAGTGTTGTGGAAGTGTCACAACATTAGGTAACCTTTCCCGAAATGCTACAGAGTTAGATGTTACCCCTGATGTTTCAGGTCTTAAACCAGTGAGTATCGATGTCCTGGATGGATTACACAAGGGATATTGGCAATATGCACGTTTGAAAAGTGTACCTCTTTGTGCAAGTCTATCAATGTTAGGGGTATGTATTTCTGGATATCCATAACAGCCAAGTAGAGGATAGAAATCATCAACAATAAAGAATAAAACATTGAAATTACATTTAGCACTTGTCCTTAGATCCGGAAATAAGCCCGTTGTAAAAGCAGCGGTTCCGACTCTTAAACTAGTTGATAGGAAATTTCTTCGTGAAACTTGTTTTGGAGATACTTTATGCAGTTTGCCCTCTTCCATGTCGTGTTTCCTCATTTCATAATCACCATTTTTCGTGTAACATTCTCCTGTTGTGTATGCAGGGAATAAAAATATACACCACTTGAAACAAAATCACCTTTAGAATTTCGACCATCCCAGTGTGCTGCACTTGTTTTAGTTCTATATGTCCCTGCGGACTGAAAACCTAAATTGAGTTTTCTTATTATTTTACCGTTCGAATTATAGATTGTTATATCCACATTTGTATCTTGTGCTAAGTCATAGGGTATCCATGTTTCCGGGTTGAAAGGATTTGGATAATTTGGCAGCAGGACTGTCTTAATCGGAATCATGGTGTTAGCAAAGGTCTCTAGAACTTCAATGCCTTTACGTAGCGTATTGTTTACCTGATCCAGTTGACGGGCTTCAGTAAGCCATCTGTCTATGATTCCGATATGTTCCGGGGTAATCTCAGATAGAATTGAGGGTACTGAAGAAATAGTAGAATCACCAATGTGCGCAGCGACAATAAGTAAGTCGATGATATTAACAACTCCATCATTGTTAACGTCAATTTTTGGATTGTCAATTGTTGTTTTACCAAAACTATCTGAGATAATCAAAAGATCATGGATATTAATAATACCGTCGTTGTTAATATCCCACGGCAAAATACATGTGATAGATGATATATTATCTATTTCAGGAAGCGCATGCTCCCAACCAACATCAAGTTTTTCACTAAGATTATTAGAAAGTTCAGCATATTCTGGGTTTTCTGCAACATTTATTTCCGAATATGGATCAGTCGTATAATCATAGAGTTCTATACTTACTGGTGATTTTGTAAACCTATATTGATCAGTTCGTATAGAATAGAACATTTTATACTGACTAAAGACAGCAGTCTTCCACGATAGTGTTGGTTGATCTATAACTGGTAGCATACTTATACCTTCTAGCTCTGGTAGGGTAGGTATACAACAGGAGTCGCATAAAGTTGGAAATATATCAACAAATTCCACAAGAGCATCCGTGCTTTTTCCAACCGAGTTTTGTCCGGGCATACTTACAATTAACGGTGAATGGAGTGTTGCTTCATAGATTATATTCTTTCCCCATGTTCCGTTTTCAGCGAGATTGTACCCATGGTCTCCACATAAAACAATTACTGTGTTTTCAGTAAGTCCGTGTTTCTCCAATTGATCTAAAACTCGACCAATTTGTGCATCTGTATAACTTATTACTGCAGCGTAAGCACGGACAAGTTCTAGCATTTTCTCATAGGTAATAGGAGCTGTTCCTGCAGGTACATCTTCAAACGCTCTAAGAGCGTTCCATATTGGTGGTACTATTACAGGATTAATTTCTTGAGATATGGATGGTATGTTAAAGTTCTCGTTTTCATATAGCTCGAAATACTTCTTCGGTGCATGATAGGGTAAATGGGGTTTGTAAAATCCAACTGCTAGGAAGAACTTTTGGTTTCGAATCTGTTCCAATACTTGAACTGTTCGTTTTGCTGTTTCACCGTCTCTGAGATCGTCATCTTCCACATCAAGTGCTTGCCAAGATGGTGTAGTAGTGCTATCATACCGTCGCCATCTTGGGCGCCAGGAGGGAACACTCCATGAGTATTCATCATCCTGAAAAGCAGGAAGATGGAATACGCGGCCCACAGATTGGGTATGGTACCTATGGTTTTTAAAATGTTGTGGGAGTGTAACCACATTTGGAACAGTTTCACGAAAAAAATCTCTATTGTTTGTTACCCCTGTCGTATCTGGTCTAAGTCCTGTTAAATACGACGTACGAGAAGGACTACATAAAGGATATTGACAATAAGCACGATTGAAGACAGTACCTCTCTCTGCAAGTCTATCAATATTTGGCGTATGCATTTCAGGATGACCATAACACCCAAGCAAAGGTCGCAAATCATCAACCATGATGAAAAGGACATTATATCGCCCTTCTGCAGTAACATTGAGATTAGGTATAAGACTCGTTGTAAAAGCAGCTGCGCCTGCCTTCAAACTTGTTGAAATGAAATCACGCCTGGAGATTGAACGGTTATCACTTGTATGTTTAGTGGAATTGTTATACATTTTCCTTAAGTTAATCCAATTAGGCAATTTCAGAAATATCTATGTATTATACCCTAATCTCGCCATTGTGTCATTGAAAAGTGGAGCAATCATAGGATGTATATCAAATTGTTCTCTCGGAGGTATAGGGTGTAAAGTATTTCGCGCATATTCCAGAAAAGTCGTATCCAGATGTAAGTCACAAAATTCGCATAATTTTGGCAGCACCTCATCAGGATTTGTAGTAAGTTCTTCAAATCGCACCGTATATATACATTCAGAATCTGATTCCAATAGCCGTATTCCTTCTTGCATAGTTACTATCCACTCAACAACTGCTTTATCCAAATGCTGATTTAATTTGCTAACTTCCTCAGCAACTTCTTGAAAATCAGCATTGGTATAAACTAATTGTTCTACTAATAGATCCCATTTTCTATTGTTGACACCCCACCAGTCATGTGTTTCATCATTGTTATAGATGCCATGCCTTTCCGACCATGCAGCAATAGAATGGCAAGTATCCCAACCGTTTCTGATGAGAAAGATAAATCGCGCATCAGGAAAAAGAGACTTAACAAAATCAACTCTAAATATTAATTCCGGATACTTATCAACGAGCCGTCGTGAAAAGGTACACGACAAGTAGGCACCAAATATTTGATTCGCTTGTTGGCGCATATCACTATTTGCATCTTCAGAAGTAAGTCTATAAAAACCTTCACCTTGACTATAACTACCGATGACATCCTCCTTAGGATATATGAGATGCCATATTGCCTTCGGTTCATTCAGATAACCGACATCCTGATGCATTGAAAGAACAATTCCCAGGATAGTTGTTCCACTTCGTCCTATACCTAAGATAAAGGTTGGTTGTTTTACCGGTTTGAATTGTCTTTTACTATGGGATATTCCTTTTAAAAGAGACAACACAAATGGATTTATCCAACGACCTTTTGTAGTTGCCGGACGCCCTTCAAAAAAAGCATAACTAATTAAACGAGTTAATGCCTTCAATGGACGCGTTTTGATATAATTTGAATTAAGTTGAGCAATCATTTATTTAGTGCGGCAAAACTAAGACTAATAGGACTTTCACACAGTAGACACTTTGTAAGCACTCTGGAATTTCAGTATACTTTTCATAATAATACCATTTCTAAGAGTTTATACTGCATTAGCAGCCTTTATGAAATGTGAGAACCCAGTGAGTTTAGCGATAGTAGCATCGGAATAACTTTGAAGTATCTCCGTCACTTGCGCTTGCATAGCCTCAAGCGTCTCATAGAACTCGGTAAACAACTTCGCTTTCAAGTCTTGCCAGAAACGCTCAATTGGGTTCAACTCCGGACTATACGGCGGTAAGAAAAGTAAAACAACATTAGCAGGAACCACTAACGATTTAGCATGATGAAAACGACCCTTATCAAGCACTAATAAGTTGAGGCTCTCCGCGTAGGCAACCGATACAGCATCAATGAAACACTGAAAACAATCTGAAGTCAAGTGGGAAAGTTCTAAGAAAAATCGCTCACCTGTCAAAGGTTCAACCGCACCATAGAGATAAACCGATGTATATTGGTAATCTATCTTCGCGACAGGTTTGACACCGCGTTGCGTGATACGCCGTTCTGTAGTAGGCAAAAGACCATATCGCGTCTCATCTTGACTGAAAACACGGACACTTTGAAAATCCGCACCTTTTTCAGCAACCGCATCAGCGACATGTTTGCTAAACTCGGAGCGGAATGTTTCAGTCGCTACTGCGTTTTTTTTTACATGGCTCTTACGAGGCACTTTGAGTTTGGCTCCCCATTTATCATGAACCATTGCGTAAACAGTTTTATAGTTCATTTGATGCCAAAGGTGTCAGCGATATACTTTTGGATTTCCACATAACTCGTAAAACCCTCAGGTTTCCGAAGTTCTTCAAGTAAGAGGGTTTGCTGTTCTTCAGTGAGGATGGGTTCGCGTCCGGGGGCGTATCCGCGTTGCAGCATTTTCTCAAGTCCGCCGGTTTCATAAGCATGTAGCCAGGTGCCGACACTTGTGCGATCAACGCCGAGGAGGCGGGCGACTTGGACACGATTTTTCGCCTCGCCACTTTTCAAGAGATAGAGCATATTCAGGCGCAGGATTTCATGCTTCTTTTTCGCTTTTCGTAAGAGGTCTTTCAAGACCTCTACACTTTCTGTAATCTCTGGCACTTTTTTATTCATGGATGTTTCACTCCTTTAAAAGAATGGGGACCATAATAACACAGTTATGAAGAATAGTCAAATAGATTTGGTATAACGACATTCTCAGCAAAATTAGGGAAATCGAGAAAATCGCGTAAGTTCTAATTTTATTAGATGTAATTCTATCTACAATCGCCTTCGTATAGTTTCTCTGATATTTTTTATTCTGTCAAGATTGCATAGAAATGCCAACACAACTTTAATCGGAAATGTAATTATATCTATCAGCAGACGAAACAAATTAGGTATAATCTTAATAGATTTGTAGTTGTGTTTTTTCATCAATTCCCTATTCAGCCTCTGATTTATATATATTTCTGATGAATTCAACTTTTTTCCTTGAAGGTTATTTGAACTCCAATTGCCTGCTCTATTGGGATTGATACCAGTTGTCGTCGGTTTATCTGCATCTACAGAAGAACCTACTTGGGGAACTTGTAGCATAGATGGTGTATATTCGATGTTTACAAAGTTACATAAATCTGCAACTGTCTTTTCTGGTGAATCAAGTAGTTGTTCAAAATAAACTGTATGAACGCTATCATGCTTTGTAAATTGATCTGCTGTTTTAACTGCAGTGTGCCATATTCTGCTAATTGTAATGGGGTGGTAGTTGACCCAGTCGCGCAACGATTCTTTTAACGGTAAATCTGAACCTCCCAGAAATCTGCGTTTCCATTTCCGTTTTTGTGACAACAACACATCGCGCGGATCGCGAACCATATTGATTATTTTTGCTTGTGGATAAACTTTTAGTATTTCATCAATGTAAAATACATTACGTGGTGTCTGGTCGCAAGGAATTGATTTACCATTCAAGGTTGTCTCATAGCGAAGAAATGACGAAAAAAGATCGGCAGGTGTAATTGAATGTCCATCAATTCCATCACAAAGTTTACGTGCATCCTCTTGGAATTGCTGCGGATCACCATGTTTACGATAACCTATTCGTTGAATACAGAGTAGTTTTGAAGCCAATTCTATTGCATCCGCTTCATTCAGTCCTGATGTGTGTGTTGGTGACCATAACTGACCAAAAAAATGGAGTTCACCGAAGGTAAACACATCACTGTGATTTCCCAATATACGTCCCATCATTGTTGTTCCACTACGACTGTTACCGACAACAAAGAGCTTTTTTTCGCTTTTCACTTACTAACCTCAAGAACGCCAAAACTATTTTTTGGAATTGCAAGTTCTTTTAAATGCCCGCGCCACTCCTGGATTTCCACCTCAATTTTCCCAGAGCCTTCCATCTCAGCATTCCCACCATTCGTTGCGGACAATCTATCATTTGCAACATAACGATACACAATATCTTTTTTGACCTTTTTACCGTCTATCATAAATTCAGGAATATACTCAGATGTGGTGCGATTACTAACCATTATGTAAATTGTTTGACTGTTTCCGACTGCTTGAACTTGAACACCAGGTATTTGCTTGTTCCTATAATCTAATTTCCCTTCAAGTAGTGGCATGTTATCTGTTGTAATAGAATATTGAGCATCTGATTCTGCAAATACTTCCCCAATTAGCTGTAATGAAGAATATACAGTGCGACGAATAGTATCGCCATAATCTGATTCAGGTTCTCCGCCATATTTCCAAAAAGTTTCTGTAGAAACCGGTGTGATACGTGAAAATACTGGAAATCCTTTCCCAGGTCCTGTTATCACATGATAGTTTGCATGAGTGATATTTGGATAACTCAACAATTTTAGAAAAAAGTCGCCTGCGTACATTGCATGGAGTTGTGTATTTGCAACACGATTTGCTGGGTTGGCTATATTCCATTCTGTAACCCACATCTCTTTACCTGGAAATAAGTCTTGATAATAACTCATTGCTTCTTCACATCCATACTGTATCCAACCGAATAGGTAGCGACGCATTATATCAATTTCAACGTTTTTTACAGCTTTGTATGCATACACATGAACGGAGTAGGCATCAAACCAATCTGTTGACGATGGAGCAGAATAATTAGCAAGTTTTTCATCCCATTTACGTTGGACACTCTTGATCAAAAATCCTTCCTTATGAAATGCTACAGGTGTGGCACATATAGACACTTTTATGTCAGAATTGACTTTTTTCATTGCTGATGCATGTTTTTTGGCTTCATTCATATAAATTTCTGCAGTACGAAATTTCTTTACATAATGTGGCAAATAGTATTCATTACCAAGTTCCCAATGGTTGACTTTATACCCTTTCTCCATTGAATAACGAACCCATGCTGCACTCTCGTCTGGATTACTTGTCCATAGATTAACAACAACGATTGGTGTAATATCCAAATCTTGACAGAGTCTCATAAAATCGTCAAAAGAGATGATACCATCGCGACGTTTTTGTAGTTTTACATAATTCCCTTTATTCCGTTTATTCAGCCGTGTGCTAAGCGTTGAATCCATTTCATCTTCCAAGAAACCTGATATTTTCCAATGATAGAAGTTGCCGACTGTACCACCTGGAAACCTTAATGTCTTTGGTTGTAGAGCCTTCGTCAATGCAACAAAGTCCTCATCAAGATAACCGTAATCTCCACTCATCATGTTTGAATTAAAACCGTAGAGTTCTTTTCTCAAAGGAGTGCTTGATTGTGTGTCTATTCTTATCTGAAGTGTTTCAATAGGTAATTTTGACATATCACGATCAAGAACCATTGTATAAAGTAGCAAACATAAAATCAAAATAGCAACAATGAAAATTAATCTTGCAAATTTTGAATTCCATATCCTTTGTATCAGATTTACAAGAGAGTTCATAGTGTAATCCTCAGCGGTTTATATGTCTGAATTGCCGTATCACTTACAAACATTAATGCAGCACACATCCAAAAGTAGAAACCATAGCCTCGAAATTCAAGAGTTCTATTAAAAAATAAAAGGAAAACTGTAACGACTACGAGACAAAGCGTAACCAAAGCCATTTCCTTTGTAAATTTACTAACCGTATTTTTATAGAGTCTTAAGGATGCAGTAAAAAGCTTATAAAAGATCAACATAAATAATCCTAATCCTAACAGCCCATAAAAACATAGGATAGCAACCCAATACACATCCTTAAATCCTTTCTTACTAAGTATTTTTAATAGGAATGACCGTTTGCTCTTGTTAAGTCTTTCGATAGTTGTGTTTTGATCTGCACCGTATCCCAGAAATGGTTTGTTTGCTATTACTGTCGGAACATTCCCAAGAAGTGCACCAAGACGTTGTTTCTGTGCAACCTTTACATAAGAACCAGAAAATACACCGGTTATATTGCCTGTAAGTCCAACTTTTGCTTTTCTTGGGTTAACATATTCCAAACCAAATGGATTTACAATTGCTAAAATCACGCTGAATATTAATAAGACTATAATCGACAACCGCAGTGTTTTTTTCCATCCATATTGAAAGAAATACCAAACAACGCATACCAACATAGCAGAAAAGGTTGCCGCACGAGAATACGAACGCGCAATAAACAACAGCAGAATACCGACACCAAGGAGATTGAGATATTCAAGTCGTTTTATACGAGATAGAAAGATTGCAAGGATAACAATCATGAAGACACCGTATATTACCGTATCACCCAATGTCCCATAAATGCTACCTATCTCTCTGCCAAGTTCAAGCAATCTATATTCTTTCGTAAATCCTGCTACCTCAAGCGTTGATGCGCGGGGTAAGAACAGATCGTAAAGTGTAGGCCCTCCGAGCCATTGGACCAATCCAATCCCTATCTGAACAGTGCCAATACATAATATTATTCGCAATAGAGTATCAATACGTCGCTTTGATATCGGTGAATTTACTACAAGATAAAACAGAACAATATAGCGCGCGAGCGGGCGAATATTGTAAAGACTTCCAATAAGGGGTGATCTATTGATAGCCATTGACAGAAATACAACTAAATAGAAGCCTATGATAGGTAAATCAATAGGAGTTTTGACAAAAGGTATGCCTCTATAAAGCTTATGTAATACAAGTTTACCAAAGGCTGCATAGATTAGGATTTCTCCTAAAAATCGTAGATATGAATAAATGGAATCACTTACAGGTAGGAACTTCAGCACAAACTCTTCAAATGCAAAGTATCCAGTGAGAAAGTAAATGATATACATTTTTATAGTAGTGAAAAATTAATTGTGTTCTTGCCAATGAGTAAGATCTTGACCAATTAATTCTGATAATTTTTCATTGTATGGTGTAAAATATTTGATTAATTCCATACATGTCTTATTACTTATTTGTGGAGGTGTAAACGGTTTTTCGTTTAAGTCCAAAACTACTTTTCTCAGTTTAAATGCTGCTGCATCTGGAACAAGTTTCCGAATCGCACGTCTTAAAGGATTCCGAGAAGCAAGGAACCGCGTAAACAGAAAACTAAATTTATCTGAACGTGGCATCGCTGCTTGATTGAACTTTTTACCAACTGTCGGCTCAAATTCTGAACTAACTCCCATTAAATCGAATATTTGTTGACAAATGGACTTTGCATCAGTTGTTAACTTATCTGTTAAAAAACAGTGTACTTGTTCTTTTCCAAACATTGAGAAGAGGTTGTTAATATGAGGATGATAGGTGCTGTTAAATTTGTATAGACACTGCCGCCATTTAAACCAGTCTTCGTCATGTCGTGTTTCTTCAGCATCAAGTGCGTTTTCAAAAGTTTTTATATTCTCCCAACCTCTACGACGTGCCCACCAATACGCAGAATATGCGCGTGAAGCTGGTTCTCGCAACAACACTACAAGATTTATTTTAGGATTGTGTTCATAGATTCTTTGCATTTTTTCTAAAGAACACATGACCATTACATTTTTCGCTATGATGTATTGGTCCTCTGGACATTTAGAAAAATACTTTGCATAAGCCGAATCGTATCCGCGATCATATTCGTGATCTTGAAGAAAGTAGGTCATTTCAGGTTGAGGATGTGTATAGATATCTGGGTGCTGAGCTAAATAACGCAGTAGGGATGAGGTACCCGACTTCTGCGAACCTACTATCATCAATTGAATTTTTTTCTCTTCAACTTTGGTCATCTGATTAAATTACTCTATATAAAAGGTTTCCATGGTGGTTGTTTTTCTAATAGTTCTGTTAACTCATCCACATCCTGTCTATAATACTCCACTAAACGTGTCTGTAGATTTTTAGAAATAGTAACACTCTCAGTAGGTCGTGTATTTATTCGTAGATATAACGGTTCAAATCCTCTTCTCATTGCACGTAATGTTTTATGGATTATAGGTTTGTTATGAGTCCAGCGACGCACTTGAAATCTAAATGATCTATATTTCTGGTGAAAACCCGGATTTTTCATTGTTTCAGTTCGATTAGTAACCTGAAATGTGTAATCGTCAAAGAACATAGAATCTAATTCAGCAAACTGGCATAAATTCCTCATAACATCTGATGGATTTTCTGACAAATCTTCATAATAAATTGTGTGTATACGATCTTTTCCGATATGATCAAGATAACACTTTAAATATGCAGCGTATCGTCCTTGTGGTAGCACTTGCATAAACTGTGCATGGTCTAAAATTCCATCAGTATCAGTATCAGGTTCTTGTGTGCTGTCATATTTCTGTTTTCCATCAGCAATTTTAAATAGGGACTCTACATATTCATCTATACTCAGACTTTTTTGTAATCTTCCAATTTGTATTGCAAAACGATACCACGAGATTAACCTTGAGATAGGTTCCCGCAGACTAAATATCAGTTTAGCATCTGGCAAAAATTCTGCTATCCTATCACGTGCTGAAGAACAATAGAGATAGTCAGGCGTGGATTCAAGTCTTATTTGGCTATCTTGGCAGTCAGAGAATAATGAATTGTATTCCTCAACGTTACCGTTGAAACGGTATTTTGATGGCAATGGATAGTCTTTACTAAGAAAGAATCGGGTTTCTTTATATGAGGCAGCGCAGATGTCTGGGTGGTCAGCGAGATAAGAAAATAGGGATGTTGTGGCTGCTTTTGTTGTCCCTCCGATAATCAGATATTGATACTCACTAACCGATTTATTTGAAGATTTCACTTGAATTACTCAATATTTTGGATATAAAGAGACTCCAGTTTTTCTAAGCAGAAATAACAAATTTCCAACAGCAAGTACTGCAGTAACAGAGACTGTTATAGCGATTCCATTTAGTTCCCAAGCTGTTACAAGTATGTATGCAACGATGAAGTTTATAACTGCCATCGTCAGCATGTTTCTAAATATCAACTTGTACTCTTTTTGTGCATATAGTCCGGCGTTCAGCACGGGAATGAGACATGAAAATACTGTGCCTATGCTAAGCCAAATAAGAATTCTCGTAATTGTTTGAAGTGATTGTTGATCGAACTTACCATTACTAAATAGAAGTTGTGTAATATGTGTAGCACTCAGAATAAGTAAAAATGTTATTGGTATTGCAATAAATATCACAGAGCGAACGTTACGTAATAGTGTTTGTTTCAGTTTCTGTTTGTTTTCTTTAATACTATTTGCTGTCATTTCTGGCAGGCCAGTCGTAGCAATACTAATTCCGATTAATGTCTGAATAGCAGAGAATATCTTGAATGCGCTATTGTATAGTGTTATCGCTCCATTTGCGATTTTCCCAACCAAAATAACCTCAACTACTATACGTGCAGTGATCTGACGGATTGCAAAACCGAGAGTTGGAAATGAAATTGTATTTTTCAATGAACGCAATTCATCATAAGTTATCCAAGAAAAACGATAGCCATATCCTATTTGGTATACTCTCGTACACAACCAACCATAGTATACTACAAAACCACAAGTATATGCTATTGCAATATAGTGAACAAGGTTTTTCTCTCCTGATAGGAATATAATGCAGGCCGTTGCGATGGCAGGCGGAAGGGCGTTTCGAACGGCAACACTTTTGAACCGGCTCTGACTGTTTAATAATGCACCGAGAATTGTACTACCTGTCCCAAAGATTACAATTGGTGCAAATATTCGCAATAAAACTGCCATTAATGCATGTGCATCAGTTGAACTACTTGATAATGTAAATCTTGCAATTTGTGTTGCGAATACTTCAATCAACAGCATGAAAACAAAGCTGACACAAAGTGTAAAATTTAAGATTCCATTTGTAAAATCTCGAAAGTCCGTTTTGTTTTTCGTATTTCCTGCGTCGATAAATGGCGGAACAAGACTAAATTTTGCACCTTCCCGGATTATAGTATCAACTATCAGAACAACTTTAAGTGAAGCAATTAGGGCATCTGCAGTTGCATTTATTCCAAGATATCTGGGAATAAAAACATGAAAAATAAGACCTATTCCCATACCTACAGCAGTAATGAACATTACCCAATGGGAAGGAGTTGGTCTCAACTTTTCTAGTAATTTAGAAGTATTATTGATCAAGTTTTACTCACGAGTCCAGATCAATTCAACCTTTTAGTATTTTCTCAACAATATCAGTCGTATGGATATAATCTGTATACACAGTCTGAATAGATGTATCAAGTCCCAGTTCATGAAGTATTTCTCTTAATCTTGCATTACCATCAGCCCCTTCAACACATATATCTGGGGCAACTTCAGCGACTAAATCTAATTGGGATTCCAAAGAAAACACTTCCACCGCATCTACATAGCGACATGCTTCTAACAATGCAATTCGGTGTTCAAGCGGATAAATAGGCCTATTTTCGCCTTTTACACGACGAACTGTATCATCCTCTGCAACACCAACTATCAACCGATCACCGCAAGCAGCAGCTGCTTCAACGAATTTAAGATGTCCATAATGAAAAAGGTCGAAACAACCGGTAACTAAGACGGTTTTCATGTTTGCAGCTCCAATGCTCTAAATGCATACTTTGCAGTTTGTTTATGCTGGTATACTTCCGCATCAGGTGGAGCCTTGAAATGAAATGGACTTTCCAGTTTATCCAGCTCTGGCGCAAGTTTCTCGCCATACCCACCTATGACGAAGATCTCAGATTGAGCTGGAACTTGCATCAACTCAAACATTGAAATGATATATTTCATGTCCTTAGATGTTATCGGATTTGAAACCCTTTTTACAACTTGCTTGTGAAAACTACCGTTTGCGGTAATAGTCCAACGTATTCCCATAGCTTTTTCATCTCGTCTTGGAAGAAAGGCAATTTCAGGATGACTAATCACAACCCAAGTACCTGCTATAACAATTGGTTTGGGATTAAAAACCGATATACAACTGTGATCGTGTCCACCACCAAAGACAATAACACCTTTTTCTGTTTTACCTACAATAGTAGCAGAACTCATAAATTCTGTAGAGAAGGGTAATGGTTCACATTGATATTTTTTTAGCAATTCTACTGCCCATCGACGTTGAGCAATGTTGAGCATACCACTATTACCTGCATGAGTCAATTCCCAAGTATATATTTCTTTGTTAACAAGACGAGAGGCGATATATATTGATACAGGCAATGCAGGACCTTCTGTATAAGTCTTAAATGTTAATAATGTTTGAAAAGCCGAACCAATATCTCGTTCAACATCTGTCGGTGTACCTACCTGATTGTAATTATCTTCAGTTTTAAACAACCTATTGTGCGTTGGCTGATAAGCAGTATTGTTATATATTACACCTTCTCCAAAACTTAGCGGAAAGATCGCTTGGTACGTGTAGTTATCAAACTTTGATACGACTTCTCTAACACCCTTCTCAAACGAATCGGGTGTTGACATGTCAGTCGGTATTTTATATTCCGCTACGATCTCGATAGAATTATTGAACAAATAACCTTTTGTAAATGAACAACCTATGTCAAGGACTAAGATTTGCATAGCACATCCTCTTTGCAATACGAAGAACCCTTTTAACTCTTGATGATTACCAACTATTCTTTAGAATATTACATGCAGTCATACTTAGTGTTCTAAATATGTTTTATTTTATGATTACAAACTTTCTTGTTTGTTTAAATTTTGGTGTTGTTAATTCGTAAAAGTAGACACCACTTGCAGCTTTTTCTCCTGATTCGGTTAGTCCATTCCAATAAGCTGCTTTATTACGACTGATATAATAACCTGACTTCTGAAGTCCTGCATGAAGAGTCTTAACAATCTTACCAGATGTATCATAGATGCGAATTGTGACTTTGGAATCTTCTGCTAGTTGGTAAGGGATCCATGTTTCAGGATTAAATGGGTTCGGATAATTTGCATGTAGTTTAGTTTTCATTGGAACTTTAACCGGCATCAAGAGTTTCTCAAAAAATCTTTTTACCAATGTAATTTGTGTAGTGTCATCTGACAATTCTTCAATTTTTTCATAAAAAGATAAAAGCAATGCAATTTCTATTTCTGATAATGAAGAAATGTTAGTTAGTTTTATTACAGATGCCGGTAAAGCATGTTTAGTAAGAGTTGGTGCTGCAGCATCTTGATTTTCTTCAATACTTTTGACAACAAAGACGACATCTTCAAGATCTATTTTGCCATCTCTATTTATATCATATCGTGTGTTTGATGTTGAACTTTCTCCAAAATGAGCAACGATGATGAGAAGGTCAAGTATATCTATTTTACCATCCAGATTTATGTCACCACGGGGTGGTTGCTCCCCTTTTTCAACAACTTTCAACACTTGGTTTACTTCAACATCTATCAATTTTTGCACAATTCCACTTGGCCAATGTATTTCTAATTCGCTAACTTTCTCGTTTTGAGCTAATCCAAAATGGATACGTTTCTGATCTTGTTGCGCCCAATGGATTCCACCGTTACGTTCACGAAGTTGCGTTTTACCGTCCGGTGTTGTAGCAAACAAACGTGCCCCTATACCATCCTTATTTGATACTTTACCCTCTAAATCGATTTGTAACCAATTGTTGCCACTTCCAATATTACGGTACAGTTGATCCGGCCCGTTATTGAATGGATAAACCCCTCTACCATTTGTAACAAACAGGTCTAAGAACCCATCTAAGTCATAGTCAGCCATTGTCACACTCATTCCTTTTCCTAAGGTGTTTGCTTCTGCTCCACCTGCACCAGGTACTTGGATAAAAGAACCATCACCTTGGTTTTCATACAGTTGGTTTGGTAGGTTAGCAGCACTATTTGAACGAACAATATAAAGATCTAAATCCATATCATTGTCAAAATCACCTGCTGTAACAGAACGTCCATCAGTTGTTTCAGAAAACGCGATTTTACGAAAATGGAGTTGTGATAAGCTTAGACATAGCTGAGATTTTGGATTATAATGAAGATCTGTGTATGTAAAGTTGATAGGGTTTATATCTAAAATCTGTTCATTTGAAGAGATCAATGCTTCAAATCCTGACCAATTGGTGTCAATCGACGGCATTGTGTGATATAAGATTGTCCATTCCGCTGAATCTGGATCATACCCAATATATGTTCTCCATTTTTCATTTTTTTGACGTTCCTTCAACCCAAAAACTCTTGAGTCAGAAGGATCAAGTACAAATGTAAATGAGGAAACATTACGTTCTCGATTTGTAGGTATATATTCTCCATCAAAGTTAATGATATCTAAACCTTTTTCTCCAATCACAAGATGGTTGAGGGCAGATGCCCAATTTGAGTGGACCTCAAACTTGACTAATCCATCAGTTTTGAAACTAAATCCTTTTTCACCTTTATTAATGATAACGTAGGCTTTTACACTAAAAGGATATTCATCCACCTTTAATTGTTCACCATTACTTGAGAAACGTTCTGATTTTGTGTAGGAGGTGTCAATAAATGAACGGTAATAGCCACATGTTAAGAATGCATCTGGAATCAAATCTCCGTTGAAATCTGCAAAAATTGAGTCCTGGACGTTATAAATTTTTGGAAAATTAATGGTACCAACTAAATCATTAAAGGGAGTGGTTGATATATCATATATGTGTGCAGGATATGGACTGCCATCTACAAATATTTCCATTGTCCCGTCACCGGTAGCATCAGCAAGTTGAGCTAATGCTGAATCTTTCTCAATGTGGCATCCAGCCTCAGAATTTGCATTTTCAAATCCTCTAGTAGTTTGTTCAAATAAGGTTGATGCTACAAGTGTCCCTGATCGGTCTGTTTGCGTCTTACCTGTAAAAAGCAGGTCAAGTCGCCCATCTTTATTCCAATCAAACCACAATGGTGCTCTACCGCGCAACAATGGCATATCTATACCGTATTGAGCCGCACTTTCAATTAACTTCCCATTTTCATTTACATAGAAGTGATTATAATGTGTTTGATTTGTACGATTAATTCCCCCGCCCCCACCACATAAGGTTATCAGATCTTGATCTCCATCATTATCAAAATCTGCCCAGGCAACACCATGTGTATCCGCGAATGGATATGCATCCCAAACTTGATCAATTATATCTGTAAATGTTCCATCTCCATTGTTACGATAGAGACTTGGCTTGTGTTTATGATTGGTCGTCCAGAGATCAAGATAGCCATCTCCATCAAAATCACCCCATGCATTTCCCCAACTTTCACCAACCCGTGTTATTCCTGCTTGATGGGAGACATCTTCAAAATGGATCTCACTCAAAGCTGGTAATAAGTTCCAAATTATACCATACAGAATAATAAAGATAAAACTCAAGTTTTTAGGCATATATCCTCCATATACTGATCTTTGTGTTAATGATAATGAAATCTTTTGCAGGTTATGGAAGTTGAATAAGTAATCCTTCTCAGGACTGAGTAGATTTCTACGGTTCGGTAGTAGTGTGTTGTTTTGGAAAAATTCTACAATTCTCTGGGTTCAATAATTAAAGTAAGACATTAACACTTTTGCGTATTTGTTGTTTTTATCTTTCAAGCTCCTAGTCAACTAGTATATAGTGAAGATAAATATCGTTGAAACAAGATAACCAGGGCATTTGATAGCAACTATGGTGTCTTATCTCTGATAGACTCTATTTCAGTAGCAACAATGAGTAAATCAATAATGTCAACATCTCCATCGCTATTTACATCTGGAAATGTGTTTGCCTTTTCGAGTTCATCTAAGTCAAAATCTCGAAAGTTTGAAGCAACTATGGCCATATCTGTAATAGTTACTACACCGTCCCGGTTCACATCTGCTATGTTAAATGATTGTCCTGGTTTCAGATCGGGAGGAGGTTCGGTTTGATTGCTGTTATCATATTCTATAAGGTTATCTATCAATACAGCAATCGGTGAGAAATCTTTAATATGGTTGTCATTAAGAACCAACTTTGTAAGTTTAGTCATGTCTTTGAGAGGTGAAACATCTGAAATATGGTTTTCTTGTAGTCTTAAGTTTGTCATATTTGTCAGATTTTTCAATGGCGACAAATCTGATACCTGATTTCCATGAAGATCCAGGAATATCAGATGTGTTAAACTACTCAGCGGTGAAATATCTTTGATTTTCTTATTATCATTTAAATTTAAGTATTTTAGTGTTATCAGTTCACTCAGTGGAGACAAATCTGTAATATTGTTATCATCGAGTGCTAGATTTACCAGATTTGACAAAACGCTTAGAGATGACACATCCGAAATTCGGTTTTCGTCAAGATTTAGAAATGTCAATTTGTGTAATCTTTTTAGCGGTGATACATCTGATATCCTGTTGTATCCAATATGCAAGTATGTTAGATTTGTCAAATCTTTAAGAGGAGTCATATCTATGATCTTATTACCTCTAAGTGAAAGCCATGTCAGATTTGTCAAATCTTTTAGCGCGGATATATCCGATATATTCCTATTCCGGTGAAGATCTAACAGCGTAAGTTTTTTCAAACCTTTGAGTGCTGATACATCCGATATATGGTTTAGGCCAAAACTCATTACTTTTAGATTAGTAGCAAACTCAATTCCAGTTAAACCACTGATGCCATCCTCAAATGCCTCAAGAGATTCTAACTTTGCCATATCAGCTTGTGTGATGTCCTCACCGGCTTCTTTGTTGAGAGCTAACTCGAGAACTATACGTAGTTTTGGATCGGGAATATGGATCGTCTGCGCGTTTGCTATCTGGCACCATGCAGCAAATAGCATATTAACAGTGAAAAGCAGGATGAGGACATATTTAAATATTAGATTTTGGTAGACATAACGTGCACCCCTTGAGTCAACAGAAGTGAAAAGTTTCAAGAGACTTTACTCCTTTATTTTTGTAAATAAACATTCTCAATCCAATGATTCAAAGAAATAGACTTTCCGATTTGCATCTTAACCGGTACAAGGTAGTCCTCATCATAATAAATGTGATAGAAAATAATTTGACTTTACTTACGAAGAAGCATTTTGCCAGTTGCAGCGAAATTATCGGCAGTAAAGATATATAAATAGATTCCACTTGCAACTAACTCACCAAAGTTATTCCGTCCATCCCAATGAGCCGCACGCGATTTACTGTGATATATTCCAATAGACTTATTTCCGAGCTGCAACGTACGTACTAGCTTTCCATCAAAAGTATATATAGAAATACTAACCTCTGCAGGTTTTGCTAACTGGTACGGTATCCATGTTTCAGGATTGAACGGATTTGGATAGTTCGTTAATAGTGCTGTCTTTTTCGGCAGAACTTCTCCATGAACGAGCACCTCTAAGAGTTGTTCTAAAAAAGCAATCCCTGTTTGCATTTGCGGATCGTCCATATCAAGCTGTCTAGCATGCCAAATCCACTGTGATATATTTTTTGTTGTAATATAAGAAGTTTCAACCGAATCTCTGCTGAATCCTGGGGCAAGAGAATAGGCATTTATTTCCGATGCAACAATTAGTAGGTCTACCAGATCAACAGTACCATCATTGTTAACATCTGGAAATATGTTGGACTCTGTGAGAGTCTCTAAGTCGGGATCATGGAAGTTAGATGCTATCAAAGCAAGGTCTGTAAGATTCACAATGCCATCTCGGTTTACGTCTGCTAAGTTAACAGGGGGTTCTACCTGTATGTCTTGGGGAGGTTCCGTTTGGCCGCTTGCATCGTAGTCTGTCAGATTTCCTATCAATCCTGCGATCGGAGAGAAATCCGTTATATGGTTGTCGTGCAGATCCAATACCGTTAGGTTTATCAAATTTTTGAGTGGTGTCACATCTGTTATTTTGTTACCATCAAGGTCCAGCACTGTGAGTTTTGTCATCTCTTTGAGTGGTGAAATACTTATTATTTCGTTATCGTCTAGATCTAACTCTGTCAAGTCTACCAGATTTTTGAGTGGTGATATGTCTGTTATCTTATTACCATGCAGATCTAGTATTTTCAGTTTTGTCATACCACTAAGTGGTGAAATATCTGATATATTATTGCCATCAAGATCCAATTCTGTTAGGTTTATTAAATTTTTGAGTGGCATCAAATCCGAAACGATGTTGTCGTTAAGATCTAGGTATTCTAGGAACACCATATTTTTGAGTGGCGAAACATCTGTTATCCGGCTGTGGTCAATATCCAGCCAGGTTAATCCTGTCAAATTTTCAAGTGGAGAAATATCGTATATCTGGTTATCATCAAGGTCCAGTGTCCTCAATTTTGTCAATTTACTTAGTACTGATATATCTGATATCTGGTTATCGTCAAGATCTAAGTATGTCAATTTCGTCAAATATTTTAAGGGAGTTATATCGGTAATTAGATTATCAGATGCATCTAATTCATTTAGTTTTGTCATAGAGATGAGCGGTGATAAATCTGAGACTCGTGTACTGTCAAAATCAAGATATGTTAAATTCGTTAACCCACTGAGTGGCATCAAATCTGAAACCATATTAACTTCAATGTCCAAGAACGTTAAGTTAGTTAAGGATTTAAAAGGCGATACATCTGTTATTCGGTTGTAAGCAACATGTAAGTATGTCAGATTTGTCAAATCTTTTAGCGGGGACATATCTAATATTATATTGCCTCGAAGGGAGAGCCAAGTCAGATTTGTTAGATCTTTGAGTGGAGAAACATTTGAAATATTCCTGTTCCGATGAAGATCTAGGACAGTAAGTTTTTTCAAATTTCTCAATGGTGTTATATCAGATATTTGGTTAAGTCCAAGACGTAATACTGTCAGATTGACAGCAAACTCAAGTCCACCTATATTACGAATACCAGACTCAAATGCATCAAACACTAATAAACTTGCCATATCATCTTGAGTAATGGCTTCATCAGCTTGTTTGCCTAATGCCAATTCAAGAGCGGAACGAAGAGCTGGATCGGGTATGTTAACTATCTGTGCAGATGCAATTTGAATAGAACAAATAAACTGTATACAGACTAAGAGTGTTAGACGAATGATGATAAAAAATGAATGGGTTTGTCTTGCATAAGAACGGCATGATGATAGGGTTGATATAAGAAGTTTCATTGGCATTTATGATCCATAATTAAAATTGAGAAACCTGAACAAGTTGAGGAAGACTGAATGAGCAAGAAATAAACAAAAGTAATCTTACAATTTCATTCAGTCTCCACTTTCTATTTTTCACTTTTCGCTAATAGAAAACAAAGATGAATTTGACATAAGTGCGATTTGACAGTATAAATCCTAATTTACTGTATTTTCTCCTTCGGGTGTGGGACGTACAATTTGGAAATCACCAGTTCCATTTGGAAATCTACCGTAGGCAACATCCGTTCCCTGTTCGCCAAACACAACACTGTCCAACACCGTATTCCCATTTGCATCAGTATCTACTAGCAAGACCGTTTCACCACTTTTAGAAAGTTTGAAGTTAGAATGCAAACCTTCAGTAGCTGCTTCGTCATCGTGGTCTTCATCGCACCATACAATAAGATACCCATTAGCAGCAATCTCTATACCATCTGGAAATTGCCATTTAGTTGGATTATCTACTTTGTCACTGAGATACATTCCCGTAAGATCAACATCACTGTCAGTTCGGTTAAATAATTCTATCCAATCGTCGTTATCCCCTTGTGGATCAGCAATTATATTGTCATTATCCGCCATTAGTTCATTAATTACGACCGGAGATCCTGCTAACATGTCAACCATATCCATCATGTCACCAGGGTCTGTCATTTCTGGTGGATCCATGGTGTCCGTTCCAGGTACATCAGGTTGTATTACATCTGATGCATACTCACAAGACACAATCATCGATACACAAACTAAGATTAGAACCATTGGTACATATAATTTTTCCATATTTACCTCCATATAAATGGTATTAGTAATTTTATTTATTATTTAATCACAAAATACAATTCCATTTTAGCAATAAACGGGAATTGATAAAATTAAAATCTACTATATTTTTATTACAGAACCTTTTCATAAATGTGACATATTTTTTGATAGTGTATATCCGCGTTAAATTCTGTTTCCATTTTCATTCTCCCAATTTTCCCCATTTCTACTGCCTCATCCCTATTTTCACCCATCCATTGCAATTTATCACGAAGTGGCTCAATTCCTGCAGATGGAACGAGGAATCCATCTTCTCCATCAGATATTAACTCAGGTATTCCGCCGATGTCAGCACCAATCACAGGTTTTCCATAAGCATAAGATTCCAAGATAGACATAGGACAATTTTCATACCATTCCGATGGTAATACGGTACAGATACTTCCTTGAATCAGTTCTTTGAGTTCATCTCCCTGCTTAAACCCCAATAGGTGAATATGATCACATCCATTTTTTTCTATAATCTGCTTAACTTCAGGCATCGATTCTCCATCCCCAACAATATAAAGCGGAATATGTTTTAGTGGCGCAGCTGCCTCTATAAGGGTCAAAATTCCTTTACTTCGATGCACTCTCCCGAAATAGAGTATATAATCTCCTTCATCAAAATTCGGTGCAAAGTTCGTGACATCAGTAAAGTTATGTACCGTTGAAATCTTATCTTCTGGCACACCATACTGGATCATTTTTTTCCGTAAAAAGTGAGATACGGAGATAAAATGGTCAAACTTATCAACAGAACCGAGTAAGCGAGATACATAAGATTCTACTACACTTAATGCGGTGCGCGCAAAGGATCCTCTATTACACCTTTTCGGCAACGCACGCCAAAAGTGTTTTCCTTCGCAATCCTCACATATCTCGTTGTTTGATAGATGACTATATACTGGACAAGTAAGCTTGTATTCATGCAATGTTTGAATCAATGGAATACCCGCATCCTTGAGATGCCCTAAGATTGATGCAGTCAATTTCCCATAGTATATATGAAAATGTGCAATATCTACATCTGTATTTTTCAATAAACTTTGAATGGATTTGGCGGCATCATACGAATAAATAAAACGCAGGAGATCAATTGGCCTAGGATTTTCAAAGTCCGCTGCTTGTGGAAAATACTTATCCCATTCGGTTGGCACATTTTTGGGATTTGCAGCTGTAAACGGAATCACCTTGTGACCATGTTTCTGTAATATCTCAGCCATAGTAAAAAAATATCGGTCTGATCCACCACGAACAAAATGATTCTGAGAGACATTTAGAATAGTCAACATTTCACATCACTTCCTAGGTCCAGCATCCGTAAATCTTGTTTCGGATATCGGAATATAGTCCACTCTACCTAATTGTTTTGTTACCAGTTCAACATCTGCAGAATCCAAAATTATCCTATCAATTTCTTCACTATTAATTGTTCCCCACCAATTATTCGAAATTAGAAGATTAAATTTTACATTTAGCCGTAATGCCAAGTCATTGTCTTCTAAGTTGTTGAACTGGATAATTGATTGTACGTTCTCACAGAAAACACCGGTCTCATTCTTCTTTATAGTATTATATTCAATTTGTGGTCTATTTTGCCGTTCAATTGTGCTAATACCTATCTGATTATTGGATATTTCATTATATCTGATTATAGAATCACTTCCATTCAATGCAATTGCAGTTTCGTTATTCGACAGTTGGCAATCTACTATGGAAGGAGAAGTCGATCTGATGTCTAGGGCTACTTCTGCGTATTCTATGATCACTCCTCTCAGATAACTGTCTGCATCTCGTGTAATGTCAAAAAAGATTCCTTGCCAATCTCCCGGTTGCGGGTTTGTATTTTTTGATGTAAAAATCACAAGTTCATCTAATTGTTCCTCTACTAAAGGTGTTCCAATTTTCAGTAAAGCCTTCAAACCGGTAACTTTAATTTGGGCATCATGACCAAATTTAACAACCGTTCCCGGCATAATCTCAAGTGTTATATCAGCAGGCACTGTTAATGTGCCATGTATAATATAGGTTTTTTCAGAGACCCAGGTTTCATTCTCAGTCAATTGATAGTCATTAAGAACTACTTCGTTCCCCTTGGTAACTCCATTAGTTATTGGAGAAGAATTCTGACATCCACAAAGAAATACGCTTAGACTATTAATAATCATACATAACATTATTGGTAAACGTTTATTCTTCATATTTGGTTTGTTGTGTCTATATCCTAAATAATTCAAATAATACCATTCTGAAAACAACATACACTTTAATACCGAGACTGTTTGTAGTCGCGCAATTCATTGCGCCTCTTAAAAAGAGAAAATCATATATAAAAGGGTATAAATATACGAAGACATGTCAAAGCCTTGGGTCCACAGATTCACTTTCAAGTGCCAATATCCCAAAAACACATTCATGAACTTTAGACAACGGTTCACGATTGACATATCGCTCAAGTGCCTCCACACCTAACGCAAATTCCCTTATTGCCAGTGAACGTTTGTGCGATAACCCTCTTGCGCGTAGTCGTTCTAAATTCTGAGGTATCGTATATTCAGGTCCATAGATTATACGCAGATACTCTCGACCACGGCATTTAACAGCAGGTTGGACAAGTCCCCGTTTACCTCTGACAACAAAATTCATCGGTTTGATAACAATACCTTCTCCGCCCTGCTCGGTGAGTTCTTCCCAATGTTGAATTGCTGCATTCACGCTAATCTCATCTTGTAAATCTACCGTACCATAAGAAGTTGTGAGCATGATACTGTTCTCAGAACTATTACACAATTTTGAAAGCATTTCTATATGCCACAAGTGGTCCTTATCAAAATAGACTGTCCCTTCCGATGCCAATAGATGAAATGGAGCAAGCTTTAAATCAGATATAGATTCCACTGTCCAACAGTATCTCTGATATGCGTCAACATACCCGCTAATAGTATCAGAACGCTCCTGATAATTCTCCAATAATTCCTTGACTTCAACACCCCGATTGCTTGTAGTTTCTAATAAAGCAATAGCATCTGCAAAAGCAACACGTGCAGATGTACCAACAGGGGCGTATTGTTGCCGTAATAACTCTTGTGCTTTTACTGACCACGGCATTAACTCACAATCAAGACAGAGCCAATCTGTGTTCAAAGTCTCCCACAGTCCAGCATTACCAACTGCCTGTTTTACTTGACTTAGCAATGCATTTTCCATTGTAACATCATTGAAAAAAGGTCTACCAGTACGGGTATAACATACCCCAATAGTCTCTCCAGATACATCAAACCGCTCACGAGCAGCTTCTGGATCTTTACATACGACAACAATTGCACGCGATCCCATGTGTTTCTCTTGCCATACGACTTTGGAAACCCCTTGATTGCGATAGTAAGTAAATCCCTCAGCAGGATGTTCAAGCAGATCCGCTTTTGTTGACGTTTCAGTTGGAGACATAGTCGGCGGAAGATAGATTAACCATTTCGGGTCAATTGTAAAACGACTCATTACCTCCAAGGCATTGATAGTATTCTCTTCACGGATTGTAACATTGTGATTTAGGCGTGTGCTGATTATTCTTTTACCTATCACATCGTTGATATCCAAGATACCTTCATCTTTCTGAATATCTGTCGAGATATTCACATCTGCTCTGTCACGCAAGGGTTTAGCAGGTTCGTAATAAATATTTTTTGCAGGAACAGAAACAAATTCCTTTTCAGGATATCGTAACGCAGTTAACTTTCCTCCATAAACGCAACCAGTATCAATGTTTATAGTGCGATTCATCCATTCTGGTTCCGTAACTGATGTATGCCCATACACAACAGTTGCTTGTCCACGATATTCTTCTGCCCAATTTAATCGGATCGGTAAACCGAATTCATCTGTTTCTCCCGTGGTTTCACCATATAAAGCGAATTGGCGAACACGCCCCGATGCACGTCCTTGATATTCTTGTTTCATGCCAGCATGTGCAACGACCAATTTACCTGTGTCCAAGACATAGTGACTTACCAATCCCTCTATGAAATCAACAACTTGTTCCCTAAATTCTTGTGTTTCATTTTCTAATTGCGTAAGTGATTCTGCCAAACCATGAGTCTGTGCCACGTTTTTTCCTCTGAGTGCACGGGCAAGTTTTACATCATGATTTCCCGGAACACATAATGCAATTCCAGTTTTGTGCATCTCCATAACTAATCGCAGCACATCAACTACTTTAGGTCCACGGTCAACATAATCACCAACAAATAGGACTTTTCTATTCTGCGGAGATACGATAATAGGAACACCACCATCTTTTATAGAAATTTCATAACCAAGCTTCGTCAGCAAATCAACAAGTTCATCATAACAACCGTGTATATCACCGATTATATCAAACGGTCCAGTTTCCTCCATCCGATTTGTCCACATTGGTTGCCGTTCTATCTTTGCTGCTTCTACTTCCTCTGGCGAAGACAAAACATATAAAAAGTTCCGAAAACCCTCGCGCTTTAATGAACGTAATGATCTACGGAGCTGGCTGGTCTGATTGCGAATAACATGCGGTTTGAAATTTCGATCTGGACGAGTCTCGTTCCTTTCCTGACAGAATTTAGCGGGGATATTTAGGACAATTGCTACAGGTAAATAGTGGTATTTCCGTGCCATCTCAAGCAGTGGTTTTCTTGCCTCATGTTGAACATTAGTTGCATCTATCACCGTTAACTTACCTGCAGCGAGACGCTTGGCAGCGATGAAATGTAGAATTTCAAACGCCTCCTTCGTTGCAGATTGATCATTCTCATCGTCAGAAACAAGTCCCCTACAGAAATCAGATGAAAGTATTTCCCTAGGTTTAAAATGTTTCTTAGCAAAAGTAGACTTGCCTGAACCTGATGCTCCTATTAACAACACAATTGATTGATCTGGAATCTTGATTAGCATTTTTTCTTAACGAACAGTGTGACAATCTATAAAACATTGTCCACACTATATTTTTGTAACATAATTCTCATGTTTCTTTTATGAACACCGCCATCTGTGTTGGTGGACCGACATCAGAATCTTCCTCCCCAATAGGATAAAATTTTACAGAGTAATCAAACCGTTCGGCAACAACCGATGACCAAGATTCAAATTCACTCCGTGTCCACTCGAAACGGTGATCTCTGTGACGAAATTTACCTGCTGGGAGATTCTCAAATTTTATATTATATTCTATATTAGGTGTTGTCAATACTACCATCGTAGGACAAGCATTTTCAAATAGTACACGTTCAAAGGCAGCAAGGCGCGGTTTATCTAAGTGTTCAATCACCTCAATCACAGCAGCCGCGTCATATCCTGCTAAACGTGTATCCCGATAACATAACGATCCTTGTATCAATGTCAGACGTTCCTGTTCCTTTTCTGGTAAACGGTCATAATGCAACCGTTGTTGTGCGATTTTCAATGATTGATGAGAGACATCCATCCCAACTACATCTTCAAATTGCTTTTCTTGCATCAATTTTCGTAGCAGCTTTCCTTCCCCACATCCCAAATCCAATACACGTTTTGCTCCAGACATCTTGATGATTTCTGTAGTCTTTGTTAGCCTTAATTCGTTCAGACCAATATGTTTTTCTATCTCTGTTTCACCCCGTGCATCTATCTCCTCATCCTCACCAATATCACCTAATTGTTAGGGTTATTTAGTTTTATGTATTTTAGTTGTTTTTTATCACAATCGTTAATATTTGGAATGTGCAGATATACCGTGATTTTTCATGGTATATCTGCTATACTTCACCTTAAAAACTTACGATCTTTTGAGGTGAAGAATGACAAGAAAAAAGTCCTGCCACTTAATGGATATGTTAGCAGAACTTACAGACCCACGCAAGGAAAAAGGGAAACGGCACCCCTTGAAAGCAATCCTCGCACTTTTAGTCGTTGGATTGATGTGCGGGCATAAAGGGTATACATCCATCGCTACCTGGGCACGCTCACAGCCCGCACTCACAAAAGCACTCAGGTTCACACATCACAAAACGCCTTGTGCCGCAACTATCCATAATCTGTTGAAAAAGTTGGACGTTGAGGCATTAGAAAACATCCTGTCAAAATGGGTAAACGCCGCATTAGCAGAGTGCCCTGATTTGCGGGGGTGTTCCGACGCAGTCGCTATAGATGGCAAAACCCTGCGTGCGTCTAAAAAAAGTGGTGCGATGATCAGCCATTTACTCTCCGTCGTCTCTCATGAGTTAGGGATCACCCTCACGCAGCGAGGTGTCAGCGACAAAACCAATGAAATACCGGTATCAACGGAAATCCTCAAAGCGTTTGATGTAGCAGGCAAAGTTATCACAACGGATGCCCTTTTGACACAACGCTCTTTCTGCCACGGAATCATAAACAGCGGGGGCGACTATATGCTGCCTGTTAAAGGCAATCAACCGGACCTGTTAGAAGCGATTGAAAAACTTTTTCAAGGCGTGCCTGACGCGGTTTCTGAAGACACAACACACCCTACTTTAGGGAAACCGATATACATGCATGAGACGATTGAAAAGTCGCATGGCAGACTTGAGACACGGTGTATCAAGGCAAGCACAAGTCTGAACGCATATCTGGATTGGCCGGGCATAGCACAAGTGATCCAATATCATTATACTTCCAAAAATATGAAGACAGGAGAAGAGACAACCCGCACTACCTATGGGATTACGAGCCTGAAACCGAGTGAGGCATCCGCAGAACGCTTACTTGCTTTACGGAGAGGCCATTGGGCAATAGAGAACAAGTCGCATTGGATGCGCGATGTGCTACTCGGCGAGGACGCATCACCTGTCAGATGCGGGGCTATTCCACAAGTCATGGCCGCTTTACGAAATACCGCATTATCCGTATTCCGTTTTCAAGGCATAACACGGATCGCTGATAAAATAAAGGAATATGCATCAAAACCTTTACTCACAGTTAACTTGATAAAATGAATATCTATAAAACTAAATAACCCTACCTAATTGTTGTAGTGCTTGACGCGTAAGTTTACGTTGATGCTTCAGATAACGACTGACAATAACTTCCTGTTCTGGGTGTTCAGACAGCCAATCTTCTCCGTGTCTTAAGAGTTTCTCTATCTCTGCTTCGGCCACCCAATAATGTTTTTCATCATCAAGGACCGGTATTAATACATAGAGGTGTCTTAACATCTCACTCAACGAACACTGTTTTTCAAGAGTGACAGTATAATAACAACTGTCTCCCCACTCCTGAGAACTTGGATCCAATTTATGTTGATCTGATATGACAGAATATCCGAGTGGTTCGAATAATCGTCTCAAGAACTTATCTCCTCCTCGACAAGGTAGTATGGATAACTTTGCAGATAAAGGAATAGGAGTCTCAACAAGTTCAGGACGGTCTTTACATTTTGCAGATAATGCACTGCTATAGACCTTAGCAATAGCAACACTCATAAATGAAGAAGCAACATAAGGACGATCATTGACATATTCAGCAAGCGCGAAATTCTCACGATGTTGTCCATAACTTCTTCTCACAAGTCCTACCGAATCTACATCAAGCAGCAATGCAGCTGTACATCTATTCGTTTCCGCTTCAGGATAAAAAACATGTGCTCGCCCGAAAGCGAGATCAAAGGTTTGTAAACGATCGGGATGTTTATGTAGCAGATATCCAAGATCGGTTGCAGGAGAATAGGTTGTAGTGATTGTTAACAGCATTACATAAGAGTAGATTATCTAATCAATTTTAGGTGTGAAACGATGCAATATTATCGGAACTTTTCGTTGAATTATACCTTTTGTTCAGGTTATTGTCAACATGAACATGCAATTTGTAAAACCAATTTTCATAGGAATAAAACGACCAAACATCGGTATTTCTGCCTTTATGTTTTTCTCAAGTATAAAGTAGATTCAACAAAATGGAAATTCTTGGGGATATTAATCGTATCACAAAGGTTACTAGGGTATAATCCGTTTCACTTGACCGTTTACGCCGCCTATGACAATATGCCCATCTGTGGGGTGTATTGCAAGTGCATAAACCCATCCCGACAGCACCTGAATCTCAGCAGTTACCTCCACTGAATCAAGATCTACAATACGTATACTACCATCATCACAAGCCACGATTACCTGAGTGCCGTTATTCATCCACGAAACGTCCAACGGTGTTCCCTTCAAACGAGCAAACTTTACCATTCTACCGATTGTTGGCTGCCAGAATCGGATGGTTTTGTCATCACCTGCAGAAGCAAGCATAGGGAGTCCTGAATCATTGGGTCGTAGGGCAAGGTCATGTACTGGAAGTGTATGATTGTTCAAACTTCGGATTAACTCACCAGAATTCAGGTTCCAAACACATATTATTTGGTCTATGCCAGTACTTACAAGAATTTGATTATTGTTGAGAAAACAGAGAGATGAAACTCCTCGTGAATGTCCTTCTAAATGCTGAATAGGTTCACCTATCCGTATATCCCACAAGATAATATTTCTGTCCAATCCTGCGGAGGCAACTGTATGATTATCCCGCCAAGCAACATCCATGACTGAATCTGTATGTTTCCTAAGTGTTTTGACAGATTTAAGCTTTTGCGATGAGAATATCTCTATAATTCCCTCACTTGCTGGGTTACCACCCCCCACTGCGAACTGATCGCCATTCGGTGAAAATGCGACATCATGGATATTGGACGCGTTCACTTTAATTAATTTCGTTTGACGAAGTGAAGGATACTCATAAATCTGCAATCCCGCTTGTGAACTTGCCATAACAGATTTACCATCAGGAGAAAACACAAGCGAGGTAATGGGTGGCAGGACGGTGGGTTGATGTGCATTTGAATTGGATTGAACGCGTTGTGATTGATTCCCTATCCACTCTCCATAGTCCGCCCCTTGTTTAATCCACTGTTTAAAAAGATCAGTTTCCTGCTTTGTCAATGGCGTATTATCTTCTGCCGGTGGCATAATCCCTGTCTCACCTTCTGGTAATGTAATACGTTGAAAAAGCAGACTATCCTGGGGTTCACCTGCGATAATCACCTCACCATGTCTACTTTGATTGATACCTTTTACACTATCCAGTTGTACACCCCCCTTAGGTTTGAGAACACTTCCATTTATATCTATTGTAGGAGTGCTATGGCATTTGAAACAACGATTCTTAACTATAGGTAAGATTTGGGTTTCAAAATCTACTAGCGTATGGGGATTAGCCATTGGGACTGAAGCAACGTGAATTAAGGATAAAAAAACAGTGGTAAACGTTAGAATGAATTTTCTAAAGGGTTGCATAGTGTGACCGCAAAGACGCGTTGTGCTTTGCTATAATATCGCTAATGATTCGTAACGAATTCATTACAAGTAAGGAGGCTCCACACCATATCCTCAAGGAGAGTGCGTTGGGAATTTGCAGCCTCGTTGAAATCGATGTGTTGTTCCCAAAATGCTGAATCTTTATCTGTTGGATACCGACTTAGCGCAGCAATATAGAATTCAGTCACAATCTCTTTAGGTGACTTATTCTGTGAAATCAGTTTATCCAATCTACTGTCTTGAACGCCGATTCGAGCATTGAGAAGATTTCCGTTGAATAGATGTAGTTTACGTTGAAGATCGTCGATGGCACTATCCGAATTTTCGCAGGATGTTTCCCGCGAACATCTTCCAAGAATATCAAGTGCTTCAGATTCTGTATTAGGGTTGAACAGCGAGACAGCACGTGTGCCCAATGGTTCGTTCCCGTATGAATCTGGAATACCGAGCACATCAGAAATTGCATCAGCTAACACTTCTGGTGATAGCGGTCTTTTTAACGCATGAGAATAGAAGCGATCATCTGATTTGTTTTGCGACAGTGCATGGGAACTCCGTGCATAAACATCGCTGAGTGCAATTTGCCTGAGCGTCCATCTCAAATTGTAACCATGTGCAACAAAATCATCTGCTAAAGCAGTCAGAAGTTCAGGATGAGTGGCTGGGTTGGTTGACCGAAAATCATCGACAGGTTCGACTAACCCACGTCCCATCATTGTTTTCCATAACCGATTGACGATTGCTTTTGCAAAATATGGATTATCTGTCTCTGTTAGCCATTCAACCAAATCAACCCGTCCATCATTTACATGTATCGGTAAATACTTTTCTCCCGGAATACGTGGGACTGCTTTTTCTCGTGTTGCTGGATGAATGACTTCAGCAGTTGGTTTTAATTTGACAACTTGTTCATCCTCTATTTTTGCAAAGATTGCAGCTAATCCGTGGTAATCGTCTTGTGTCCATTTGTCTAATGGGTGATTGTGGCAATTGGCACATCGCAAACGAACCCCCATGAAGAGTTCACTCATAAATTCCGCTTGTTCACGAGGTCCATCAACAGTTCGGTAAAAATTCGTAGGACCTATCTCATGTGAATCACCACTAGCCAAAATAACAGAGCGTGCAATCTTGTCAAAACCAACGCCATCGCGAATCTGATTAGAAAGCCATTGGTGGTAGACAAACGTCCCTTGTGTGTTTCTTTCCTTGGCCCCGATCCGTAGCAGTTTGGCAAATTGCAGCGTCCAATACTGGTTAAATTCGTCTGACACAAGCAATTGATCGACTAAATTTTCTCGTTTATCTGTATTAGCATCTGCAATAAATGCTTTCGCCGTGTCTATGGTAGGAATACGTCCTGTGAGATCAAGTGTCACCCTACGCAAAAAGGTAGCATCATCTATAGTGCCAGAAATAGGTAATCTCAAAATAGAAAGTGATTTATGAATTTCGTTGTCAATGAATGTGTCAGTTGATGATGTCCTATACGATTTTTCTACTGTTTTTTGATTATTGTATATGTTAACGTCATTTAGAGGGGCAACCAGCTCTATTGGGACGACTTCTGTTAAATAACGAGCTAGCATGATATGTCGCCCCGGACGATTCAATTTTGCTACAGCAGTCGATGTATCCATCTCAATCGCTGATGAATCCTCTGGTGTCCAAACAGTCCATCGTGTTACATCCTTTGATGTGTTATCTGAGTATACTGCTGTTGCCTGCATTTGAATCGGTTGCTCAAGATGAGTGATTATCTGTTTTTGGGGAGATACTTCAATACGTTCTAACTGCCGTCCGGTGTGGTATTGTGCACCCTGTTGTATCCATTTATGGAGTATCTGCGTTGCTTCTCCATCTTCAGAAAGGACGTGCCCCCCACCATGGTCTGTTTGTGCAGTCGGTTTTAGGATAATGAGGCTTTGCTCTGGACGGATTAAGTTGACGCGTCTACTGGCAAGTTGTCTGACAATGGCTTTATAGTCTGCTTTCGGATTACCACCAAAGAGTGACAGTTTAAATTCACCTCTACCCGCAGCAGAACCATGGCATGCTCCTGAATTACATCTGAACTTTGTAAAGATCGGTATCAAATCATTTTCAAAGTCAACAAAATCCGATGCTGCCCGAGATGTCTTGTCGTCATTGGCAAAGGAAACATTCTGGGCAAAATAGACACATAACAATAGTACTACGATGATCCGTATTATTGGGATTACCTTCATTTTTCATCCTTTGCTTACGCAAATAATTCTGAAACTGCTGTTGCATCATCAGGTGCGACGCGGACAGGTCTACCGTCGGTTGTGTGAAGTTCCATAGCTGGATCAATACCAAGCAGCGTGTATATTGATGCAGCTAAATCGGCAGGTGTTACCGGGCGTTCTTTTGGAAATTCACCCAGTGCATCGCTGCTTCCGATAATTTGTCCACCTTGCACACCGCCACCTGCTAACATCACGGTGAAGACATTAGGCCAGTGATCCCTGCCACCCTGCGGGTTAATTTTAGGAGTACGACCGAATTCACCCATAACAACGACGAGGGTTTCGTCTAACAGACGTCTGTCCGATAGGTCCTGAATCAGCGAACTGAGTGCCCGATCCAGGGAGGGTAGATGTGCATTTCTATCCGTTGGGTAACGCTCCTTGAGTGTGAATATATTTTGATGTGTGTCCCATCCAGCATGATTGACTGTTACAAAGGGTACGCCACGTTCTACTAACCTTCGTGCCAATAAACAAGCTTGTCCAATACCGTTTACACCTCCTTGACCGTATCGTTGACGCACCGCGTCCGGTTCTTCGGAGAGTGAAAATGCAGTTTTTGCTTCAGGAGATGTAATTAAGTTGTAGGCACGTTCTAGCTCTGGATCCGTTGTTGAGGTTGAATCTGCATCTTTAGCATTGCTAAATTCATTGAGTGCGTTAACGAACTGTTTCCGACGCGATAGACGGGTAAGATCAACTCCTTCATAAAAATCAAGGTCACGCACCTTAAAATCACTGTTTTTGGAATCACTACTGACAGAGAACGGACGGGTTCCACTCGGTAGATATCCGTTACCTGACAATTCACTAGTGAAGTTCGGAACAGCGATATTAGGGGGTAAAGCAGAGAGTGCATCTCCATGAGACTTTGAACTATTTTGTGATCTAATATAGGCGACCGTTGATCCAAAAGTCGGATACGCCAACGCAGGCGTAGGTTTGTAACCTGTCATCAGGTATTGTGTTCCGAGGTTGTGTTCACCAAGGGGTGATGTCATGGAGCGAATGATAGCAAATTTATCTATGACCCTTGCTGTGCGTTCCAGACATTCACTGATGTGTATTCCTGTTACATTTGTTGGAATAGTTTTTAACGGTCCTCTAACCTCTTGTGGTGCGTCAGGTTTTGGATCGAAGGTTTCCAGATGGCTGGGACCGCCATCCAACCATATTAGGATACAAGATTTTGCTTTAGCAGTCAATGTCCTTTTGTCTGCATAAGCATGTTGTAGGAAGAAAAAGTCACCGAGTCCTAAGCCAAGTGCTGTCAATCCGCCGATTCGAAGAAAATCGCGTCGGCTAATTCCATCACAATTCTTATATGCATGCATTGTGTTCCTCCTTCACTTCTCCATCTTCTGTCTATCAACCGGTTTTTCGTTTAACCATTTTTCTAATTGGGTCGGTTTTACACCAATGGCTTCTGCTAAAGCACCAAGTACGTAGGGATCAGGATATAGTACTGGCTGTGTGAATGCAAAGTTATGTAGGACTTTGCCATCTTTAGCAATTATCACCGTCTGTGCCACATTACGATTCAATCCGTAATTACCCGGCCCTTCACGACCGTCTGGGGAGATACCAATGAAAACATCTAAGGGTATGTGTGGTAGTATTTTTCTTGCTTGATTTGTCAGAGTATCAGGTGAATCCCCCAAAAACACTACTATTTTATGCATTTTCTGATTGGATTTCTCAGAAATTTGTGTCAGTAAACGACAAATACCGACCAACCCTCGTAAACCGGAAGGTGTTTCATCTTGTAGGAAAAGTATGAGCGGTTGCTCAGTCGACATGGTGTTGAAATCAAGAATTATGTTCTTAGCTTCACCTTTGATACCCTTTACTTTCAAGGGGAGAAGATTTTCTCCGGGTTGTGGCCCCGAGTAAACTTCATTTTCCTGAGTTTTCTTGAAGTCAGCCGGTTCTTTTACTTCAACATGAGAACGACGGTATCGGTTCTGTTCCACACGGTTGGCTAAAGCACGGCGTGCTGTCCTACCTTCTTCTAAATTCAATATACCGTCGCCATCTTTATCGAACATTTTAACGAGTTCAGCTCTAGATGGATTCCCTTCTCGTTCAGGCTTCCCTTCACGTTCTTTATGTTCTTTGGCATCCATTTTTTCTAAATTAATTGATGGTCGTTTCTTCTCCACTGTTCCCGCGTTTTCTTTCGGTTTCTCGAGAAGTTCATCACCCTCTTCCACTGCGAAACCCAGTATTTTCAATTTTTCTAAAGCATCAGATTTTGAAAGGCGCCCTTCCTTGACAGCATTTTGTATTTGAGCATATAAATCCTCGTTGGATTTCATCTGTTTATTAGATGTTTTCTGAGAATCTTCATTCAACCATTTTTCTAGTTTTGCAGCTTCTACTTCAATAGCTTGTGCGACTGCCCCAAGGAGATGTGAGTCAGCATAGAGCATGGGCTGAACAAAAGCAAAATTGTGCTGAACTCTTCCATCTTTAGCAACAATGACGGTCTGTGATACATTACGGTTCAATCCATAACTCCCCGGACCTTCACGTCCATCTTGAGATATACCTTTTGAGACTACATCTGCTATTTCATTCTTAAACATGTGTTGTGCCCATTCAGGTAACACTTCTAAATCATCTGCAAGGATAACAACACCTATATGTAATCCCTGATTAGATTTTTCTGTATCCGTTGTCGGCCGGTGTTTATGAATTCTGTCAATATTCAGTAACATATTAGTGGCGTTTACGAGACCTTTTATACCGACTCCATTGGAATCTTGCAAAAATAAAACGATAGGTTTCCCATCTGCTGGAACAGTTATA
Source organism: Candidatus Poribacteria bacterium (assembly GCA_965200395.1). Taxonomy (GTDB): domain Bacteria; phylum Poribacteria; class WGA-4E; order WGA-4E; family WGA-3G; genus MSPOR6. Next base: position 860,076 of record CBDAUH010000002.1, read on the forward strand.
TCAAATTGCTTACCATCAATTCCTTTAACATGGAACGGTGGAAGTTTTTCACCAGATTGCGGTCCAGAAAATAGACGGTTTTTCTGATGCGTATAAAAATTTTCTGGATCCAAAACTTTGATGGATTTTTCTTCTCGATATGTATTTTTATCCTTCATTTCAGCAGTTTTCTTCTGTATAGCAGGTTTCTTTTCAACTTTTTCTACAGCATTTTCCACTTCTTCAGGTGTTTGCCCGAAAAGAGAATCTTGGGACCTTAGTAATGGTGCCAATTGCGCTCTTGCGGACAAAGGAAGACATAGTAATAGAAAAGATAGGACAAGAACAAACAAGCGTCGACTTGAATATCTGACATTCTCTCGATAACATGTTTTGGTACCGTCGGTTTTTGATTCTATATTCATCGTTGTAAATCCAGACTTGACGAAATGTTTTTCTTTCATTTGTAATTCCTTTATTTTACAGATAATTGTTACAAACATGACAGAACATCCACCCGAATGTTCTAAATTAATGTGAGTGATGCACAATCTGGAAAGGGTATGCTACATTAAAATTTACCGAAAACCCGTACAAATATTTCCATGAAGTTCTGATCGTTAACATCCCCTATCGCGCGTTGGTCTATGTAACGTGCCCCAATATGAAGAAAAAGTTGTTTTCTATATGCGAAGAAACTTTTCTCCAATTCAGCTAAGAGTGCCTGACGCACATAATCGTTGTCGTCTTCCAGCATATCGTTGTAGAGTAAGATCTGTCCACCACCTGTTAATTTGATCGTTTTTGTGAACTGATAGACGACTTTGAGAATAAGTGCAGGTGTCATATCACGCACATGCGTCTGTTCAAATTGACGCAATCTAATATCTCGTGTTACATCTCTGTCATCAATTTTTCCTTGAAGACTGATATATTCAAGGCGGTCTTCTGCCATACGGAAACCGTTACGGATAGTATATTTAAACATCGGACTGATTTCAAGAGATTTCGATGGACGAAATCGATATAGAGATTTGAAAATGCCTACTTCATAATGTTCATTATCACCGTCAAAATCAATATCATATTGCAGTTTTCCACGTGCAGTGGTGATCATGCGATCGATCCCTTTATATTCCCATGTAATTTTTGCAGTGTTAATCAGGTCATTCTGCATCAATAATGGGTCTTCTCTTCGTTTTTCAAGTTCTGAGCCGCCATCTATGTAGAAAAACTGTATATCCTCGTCAGACAACATCTTCTGGACTTCAGGTTGTCTACGATAGAGGTTTTCATCTTGCCAAGTTAAAAAGCCAGCATAGTACCAAGTTTCATTGGGGATATTGTCTTCTACCAATTTTATTTCATTTTCAATTATCAATGAAGAGGCGTGTAGGAGTTCTTTTTGGTATATTATGTTAGCGTACGCTTTTCTTGAAGTGGGTTGATTGCGGTATCTAAGATTCTTCTCATATTGCACTCCAAGATCCAGATCAATGATGCTCTTCTGGCGCGTGATTTGTTGGTTCATGAACAGCCGTATCCCCTGCAGCCCGATATCAAATTCGTAATTTGGGTCCTTATCATTTTCCTCCTCGTCACGTATACCGTTATTATTCCTATCGGTTTCATCAAGAAAATCTTCATCAACATCGAAGAGTAAAATATCGTCTTCATAGTCAAAGGAACCGTTGTTATTCTTATCCAGATCACCGGGAATTATGAGTGATGGTGGGTCAGGAAACGTATTATCTGAGTATCTATCTTGGTCATCGTTGTCACCTACAGAATGCGATGCGTCGAAACGTGGTCCTACCCGAAATGCTTCTGCTTGAAAGAGGGTATCTCCGACGGTGCGGAATGCTTTAAATACGGTAGTTGTCGCTTCATAACGGGAACGCAGGCCTTTCCGCAAAGCGTTTTTAGGGGTTATCGCCACCTCCGCCTTCAGTCCATAATTTGTAAAATTGGTCTCCATATCGACTGACCAGACAGGTGATTTCCTGAAATACCAAGAAATACCAATTTGTGATCTACCGAATTTTGTTACTTCGCGCAATCCTATACCTGATCCATCTATTTTTCCCTCTTGCCTGTTAAGTCGGTTGAGTGTTCCTGGAACCATTAAGATTGTCCAATCGGTATGGGCAGATCGGACTTCCCATCGGACGCCGTTGAGATCAATCTGATCAAAGGTGAACTTTGTAAAAGTGGTAGGAACTTCACCGAGGCTGAGAATGTTTTTGACACTTCCAGCTGTCTCCTCAATCACTAACACACTATGGAATCCGCGGCGAAAGAGCCTGTCAAAATCAAAATTGTCTTGTCTAACCCGTTCATCCTCTGTGTCCGCAAGGAAATTCCGCCTGTTTGTAAAGTCATATTCTACGCGACCGGATAGGAACAACTTACCGAATAGGCTATATACGTCCTCCGCATAAATTTGTGGCGTAAGACAACAGCAAAGCAGGATTATTGAGAAGAATTTAAAGGGTTGCATAGTTTTTAAAGGGTTGCAAAGTGTCACCGCAAGGCCGTTGTGCTTGCTACAATATTGCTGATGCACAACATGGAAAGATTATGCTACATTTATGTTAGCGAATAATATCTTCTGGACCATAAGCCTCAGTGAAAGTTGTCCAAATGCCTGTGCTTTTATCATAACGGCTCAATCCTCGATAAGTACCAAACCATACGTATTTATTACCAATTGCCATTGATAAGATTCCGTTGTGTGCTAAACCATCTGTTCGTGTGTAAGTTGTCCAGGTGTCATCCAGCTGGCCAAATCGGCTGATTCCAGCATTGTAAGTACCGACCCACACATCAGTCCCATCAACGCCTATAGTGGTAATTTTATCGCTTGCAAGACCATCTTCAGTGGTATAGACTTTCCAGTCTTCTGTTCGCTCGTTGTAAAGTGTCACCCCTTGATCGCTACCAAACCATACACGATATCCATCTATTGCAATACAACTGATCTCGTTACTTGCAAGTCCATCTGCTTCCGTAATCGTCTTCCAAATATCCCGACCAATATCATACTTACTTATACCTCGGCGTGTACCTACCCATACATGTTTTCGGGTTGCAGTGATGCACCAAATTTCATCGGTGACCAATGACTCAGCGAACTCTTTAGACACGGTAGAGGGTTGGATCTCAGTCCCTGAAGTATATGCGATCCATGCGTTTAGGTCATCAGCAGTTCTCGGATATTTTCCGATTCCCGAATTCGTACCAACCCATATATTGTTCCCATCTGTGCTTACGGACGTTACATTATTAGCAGGTAACCCATGTTCAGTTTTGTATTGGTCCCAGCGCAGTGCGATCTTATCAAATCTATTCGCTCCATCTCGAGTACCTACCCATACATATTGTTGGTCGACGACTATTGAACTTACAGCATTATCAGACAGCATACCGCGTGATTTGGGTCTATGTCTGTGCCAGTGTCCGTTATGTGTGGCTATTTCCTCAGATCCCCCGGTCTGTCTATAATTTTTCCATGTGCCGAATTCCTTATCATACCGTGATAAACCGCTATCAGTTCCTACCCACACAAACCTTTCATCTGTATCCACTGTGCGGACGGTTCTTCCAGCAAGTGTTGGCAATTGTGGCAAAGGTGTCCAAGATTCACGGTGTTTGTCATAGCGAGAAAGACCTTGTATAGTGCCAACCCAAACATATTGTTCATCAACAGCTAATCCATATTCTCCAACATGGTTGTGTAATAACCCTTTAATATTTTTAAAAGTAGTCCAGGTACCAGAGGCGAAATGGAACCTACGTAGTCCTTCATTCGGTGCTGCTAACCAAAGATAGTCATCATCCGCAGCAAGTTCGAGTGTGCCTCTCCCTGACGATATTGTCGTCCACTCTTTGTTCAGTCTGTCATATCGTGTAACAACATTGTCCCAAGGCCTGTAGAGTATCCAAACATCTGTTTCTGTAGCGATAATACGTCTGATAGTTTTTGCTGCAAGAACGTCATTCGTGGAAAAGGTTGTCCATTTTTTTGTCTTTTTATCATATCGTGATAAGGGACGATTGCTATCTCTATCATGTTCAGATCGTGCAATCCAGATGAATTCCTTGTCAATCGTAATCCATTCAGTTCCCCTACCAGCTAAACCATCTGCTGGCCTGAATTCCTTCCATTCTTTAGTATCTTCATTATATCGTGTAACGGAATGTCCTGATCCGAACCATACCTCAGGTCCATCTACTGCAATAGCTCGGAGCTTCTCATGTTCCTCGTGTCTATCGGGTTGTTTGATGATTTCCCATGTTCCAGTCGTTTTATCATAACGGTTCAACGCCATACCTACCATAGGTAAAATCCAGACACTTTTTTCACTGACTGCGATCTTATCTATATCATTTACGGATAGCCCATCTTGCATCGTAAAATGTTGCCAACTGTCTTTTGCCTTATCATATCTCAGAGCCCCGTAGTCCGTAGTGAACCAAACTGCATCCTTATCTACATAAGTCCATCGCAACACAGTCATGGTTTTTTCAACGTAGACTTAAATATACTATAGTTTGGACAGTTTTGGTCTTGTTATAGATTATGAATAGTTGGCAGCACTTCCCCGTTAGCACTTCTGAACAGGTGTTAGAACCGCTGCTAACGCCCCTTTTCTGTCTAAATTCTGTTAGAAATCACTGTTTTTTAGCCATCATTTTTCCAATAATCGTGAAAATAGTTGCTGCTGAACCATTTTCACATAGTATCTTCGGGATTTTCAGTTTTTTCTGTGCGTTTTTCCCCGGGTCGTAACTCGTATAAAAATAGTTTTGTTGTAAACGTCGCTGCAAGTAAGCGGTCATCAAGCCGCGTGTGAGATGTTTCGGTTTATACCAGTGTATATTGAGTGTGGATAGCACAGTTTCTAAATCAAGCGGTGCCTCGTCTGTGTCTGTGTCTGCGGATGTCTTCTCCATTAGCACCGGACTGAAAGCGAGTTGTGTCAGCGTTGCTGCGGTGAAACTGAGTTGAACGAACCGATCCAAACTTTTCCTGTCTCGGAGTTGATAGGTGTCAAATCCGAAGTTTTCTTTAGCGTCCCGAAAGGCAGTTTCAATCTGCCATCGGTTTCTATAGTGTCGGATAACTGTTTCTACGGGCAGTCGTAAATCTGAAGTAAATACACAAAAATACCGATAGGGTTTAGACTTTTTGGGGCGTTTGCGTATCACAACGATGCGGACATCTACAGGACACATCTTTGTTCGCACGACTTTATCAGCGACAGAAAGTGTCTGATCCTCAACAACGATGTCTGTATACTTCAGGTGTGGAATAGACACACGGCTACCATACCGACGGGGTCTGCCTCTCTTGAGACGCTTAGGGCGTTTCGGTATATGAAAAAACGCTGCGTTTGACTTCGCACGACAAAGTAAATGATGTCCTTGTGAGAGTATCTCCGTGAACACTTTGCGTCTATTGAAACCTCTATCAAAAATGATAAGACCCGGTGGCACAAGATCGCATAAATGCTTCAGCACGGCGAGGCTATTCGCGTCCTCGCTTTTCGGTTCCATCATCCGTGTGGCTAATGGAAACAGGCGCGTGCCTTCGGGCGTTTCTGCCAGCCACCCAATCGCACCAAACTCGTGTCCGTGATGAAACTTGGATTGGTTCTTGTTACGTGCTTGATACGCAGGGTTCCTGCGGAAATGCAAACCCGCTTGTTTTGAACCGCTACTTAGGGCATGTGTTTCATCATAGACGTATACGCCTGTGGGGTAAGCGGATAGCACTTGATGGCTTAGCGTAGTGGCGACTTGATCCACACACCAGATGCCACGCGAGAGAAACTTTGGCAGAGACCAATACCGACCTGCTTGGGCTGTCGCAAGATAGATTTGTGTCATTGTGCCTCGGTAGGGCGTATTTATCAGACCTTTTACGAAAGTCTGAAAGTGGTGAAAGTTATTATACTTGAACAAAGGTCAAAAATCTGATAACATGTTGTCCAAGTAGGAAAGTGGGGTCATTTGAAATATCCTTTCAAATTTGTGTTTTCTAAAAGGATACCCGCTTTCCTGCTTTATGTCCATAAAAAAAACAAAAACTGTCCAAACTATAGTTAAATATACTATAGTTTGGACATTTTTGGTCTTGTTATAGATTATGAATAGTTGGCAACATTTCCCCGTTAGCACTTCTGAACAGGTGTTAGAACCGCTGCTAACGCCCCTTTTCTGTCTAAATTCTGTTAGAAATCACTGTTTTTTAGCCATCATTTTTCCAATAATCGTGAAAATAGTTGCTGTTGAACTAGTTCATGTAGTATCTTCAGGGATTTTTAGTTTTTTCTGTGCGTTTTTCCTCGGATCGTAACCCGTATAAAAATAGTTTTGTTGTAAACATCGCTGCAAGTAAGCGGTCATCAAGCCGCGTGTGAGATGTTTCGGTTTATACCAGTGTATATTGAGCGTGGATAGCACGTCTTCTAAATCAAGAGAAACCTTGTCTGTGTCTGTGTCTGCGGGTGTCTTAGGCAATGGCGACGGACTGAAAGCGAGTTGTGTCAGCGTTGCTGCGGTGAAACTGAGTTGAACGAACCGATCCAAACTTTTCCTGTCTCGGAGTTGATAGGTGTCAAATCCGAAGTTTTCTTTAGCGTCCCGAAAGGCAGTTTCAATCTGCCACCGGTTTCTATAGTGTCGGATAACTGTTTCTACGGGCAGTCGTAAATCTGAAGTAAATACACAAAAATACCGATAGGGTTTAGACTTTTTCAAGAGTTTGCGTATCACAACGATGCGGACATCTACAGGACACATCTTTGTTCGCACGACTTTATCAGCGACAGAAAGTGTCTGATCCTCAACAACGATATCTGTATACTTCAGGTGTGGAATAGACACACGGCTACCATACCGACGGGGTCTGCCTCTCTTGAGACGCTTAGGGCGTTTCGGTATATCAAAAAACGCCGCGTTTGACTTCGCACGACAAAGTAAATGATGTCCTTGTGAGAGTATCTCCGTGAACACTTTGCGTCTATTGAAACCTCTATCAAAAATGATAAGACCCGGTGGCACAAGATTACATAAATGCTTCAGCACAGCGAGGCTATTCGCGTCCTCGCTTTTCGGTTCCATCATCCGTGTGGCTAATGGAAATAGGCGCGTGCCTTCGCGCGTTTCTGCCAGCCACCCAATCGCACCGAACTTGTGTCCGTGATGAAACTTGGACTGGTTCTTGTTACGTGCCTGATACGCAGGGTTCCTGCGGAAATGCAAACCCGCTTGTTTTGAACCGCTACTTATGGCATGCGTCTCATCATAGACATAGACGCCCGTGGGGTAAGCGGATAGCACTTGATGGCTTAGCGTAGTGGCGACTTGATCCACACACCAGATGCCACGCGAGAGAAACTTTGGCAGAGACCAATACCGACCTGCTTGGGCTGTCGCAAGATAGATTTGTGTCATTGTGCCTCGGTAGGGCGTATTTATCAGACCTTTTACGAAAGTCTGAAAGTGGTGAAAGTTATTATACTTGAACAAAGGTCAAAAATCTGATAACATGTTGTCCAAGTAGGAAAGTGGGGTCATTTGAAATATCCTTTCAAATTTGTGTTTCCTAAAAGGATACCCGCTTTCCTGCTTTATGTCCATAAAAAAAACAAAAACTGTCCAAACTATAGTAAATATATCAAAACGTGTGAAACGTTGCCAAGTTTGCGTTGGGCGGTGGTAACGTAAAATGCCCCCATTTCGTGAAAACTTCCAGTTAGAAAACCAAATATAATCTTCATCAAACATTATATGTGATACTTGCGTTTCAACCAAGGGGTGTCGCACTGGACAGGATTGATGAAGGACCTCTTTACCATCTGAAATATTGTATTCAACAAGACCGATGGGTGTGGCTAACCAAAGTTTCTTCCCCTTATCACATACAATATCGCGAATATTATATGTTATTTTACATGGTTCCCATTTCTCTGTTGCTACCGTCCATTTTCCTAATCCTCGCGGTGTTCCCACCCATAGCACCCCCTCATGAGATGAGAGTGCTGTGATGCTCGAGGATCGTCCTTCGGCTTTAGCGTTATCCCCGAATGATATGGGAATCCACTGTTGTTTAGAGCTATCAAATTTTGCCAACCCTGCTTGTGTGCCAACCCACAACGTATTGTCGATAGCAAGGATTGTATTGATAGATCTGTTTATGAGTCCTTTTGACATGTTCTGCATGTGTTTATCGGTCACTGTATATTGCCAAATACCGTCCACCCCAGCGAACCAGACATGTCCATTCTGAACAAGGACAGATGTTATGCGTGGATTTTTTGGATCGTCTGGCAGTTTAAGTTGATTCCATTTTTTTGCGTCTAAGTCGTACATTGCTGGTCCCAGATTCGTTCCGAGCCATAAGTGTCTTGTGTTCGCTGGAGCATCTTGACCTATTTCTGCAGCAGCGACTGCAGTGACAAATGCTTCTCCTTCCGTGGGTCGATAGATATGCCATTTTCCGCCGGGGTGTGAACATGCGCCGAGTCCTTGTGCTGTTCCGATCCATATCGCTGGGTTATTCGAGTTTCTATTGTGTCCATCAACAAAATCTTTTTCGCTCTGTGTTGAAGGGAGTACGGTAACATTTACGGACATCACATAGTTAGTTGGGAGTCCATCTTCTTTAGAGATGACCTCCCAAGTCTGTTCTTGTGGAGAAAAGATTGAAAGTCCAGATACGGTTGCGATCCAAAGTTTTCCTGAACTGTCCTGTGTAATGTCTCGGATGTCGTTATCGGCGAGGAAATCTGCTTGTGTATAGCGTGTCCATTCGCCGGTAACTTTATCAAACCGGCTGATACCGTCTTCTTTACTTGCGAACCAGACATCAGTTCCTTGTGTCATAATCCAGCTGACGTGATTACTTGCTAACCCGTCTACCTTAGTGTAATGTACCCATGTATTGACAGGTTTGATATAACGGTGAACGCCAGCATTTGCGGTACCAAACCACACCTGAAACCCGTCGGATCGGATACAACTGATGATATTGCTTTTTAATAAATCGGTTTTTGTATATGTTTTTACGAATGTTTGATCAACCTGATTGTATTGACTTACGCCTTTATGCTGTGTGCCAAACCATACACTGTCGTCATCTACTGCTATTGTGGCAATTTCGTTGTCTATCAAACCGTCTGATTTTGTATAGTTATTCCAGGAATCTGTGTCTCTATGATAGCGGCTCACCCCGCCTTTACTAAATCTCGGATCTTCATCCCATCCATGCGGATCGGGATTAATCTCTCTATCCGTTCCAACCCATACATATTCAGGTTCTACAGCAATTGTAGTTACGATTCTGCTCACTAGCCCATCTTTACGAGTGCGCACTGCCCAACTGTCAATCGTTTTGTCATACCTATTTAGCCCGTTTGAAGTGCCGAACCAGACATAGTTTCCATCTACTGCGACAGAGGACACTTCATCACTTGCTAGTCCGTCAATACTACGATAGGTTGTCCAGGTATTTGTGTCGGAATCGTAACGGCTCACGCCCTCATCGGTAGCGAACCACACCCATTTTCCATCAATTGCAACAGCGTTTACCATATCATTTGCTAATCCATTTTCCATCGTGTAATGGAACCACTGGTTCTCACTGCGGTGCCAACGAGAGACACCTTTCGCTGTGGCAATCCATACATTTTCTGGATCAGCAGCAATACAGTTTACTTCATTACTAATCAGTGTGCGTTTTATTTCCCAATTCTTTTTAGGTTGGGATTCATTACGACCGAACGGAGAATCGGATTCCGGGTCTGTGATACCTAATGGACCACATCCGTAAATCTGAAATAGAGTCATAAATAACAAGATAGATATTATCGTAGGGTGGGATAACCTATTGTATTTGCGGGATGTAGCGGGAGGGACAGTTTCATCTGAATTTTTATTGAAATTCATATTTTTCCTTCAGTCAATATGTGTCGGCAATTGAATTTTGGTTTTACAATTGACACCAATTATGACATGAATACGTTTACTAATCAAGAAAGGTTTATTTTATAATGTCAATGGGTATCGGCGTCATGTCCTTTCTCAAAACAATAAAGATGTGTCAGTGAACGAAGAATTAACTTGTTTCCAGCGATAGCTCCAGAGGCTACAAATTCAGTATCGAACCTATTGTTTTCCAATAAATTAAACGTCCTTCCCACAGAAATAACTGGCACACTCCCGTCTATATTAAAAAAGTAGATTTTCCCATCTGCATATAAAGGCGATGCCCAATAATTGCCACTTACACGGCCTTTCCATACCGTTTCACCATTTTTTGCATCTAAACAAGTAACCACGCCGCCTTCATTGATCATATACAACAGATTATCTATAATTAGCGGAGAAGGTATCTCAGGCGAACCTTTACGGTGGCTCCAAACGATTTGTGTTTCGGTGACATCCCCTGATCCTGAAGGATCAACTGCTAACAGACGTTTTTCAATGCCTGTTGTGAAATAGACGATATCGTTTGCAAAAATAGGTCGACATGCAACGTTCCATCCCCAGCCTTCATGACGAACACGCCATAGTTCATCACCTGTCTTTGGGTCATAGGAGAACGTAACTTCTGCAGCAGGACTTATCAATTGCTTCTTTCCTTGATAGGTTATGACTGTGGGTGTAGCGTAAGACTTTCTATTATCGTTCGGTTTCTCTTTTTTCGTTTTTTCTACATCTGTAACGCCCCTTTCTTTGAGGACTTCCTCAAAATCGGAATTGATGTTCCGATGTTTTAACCAGAGGGTATCCCCTGTCCTTTTGTCTAGTGCGGCAATGAATTGCACATCAACACCATCATAGGTGAGAAATATTGTCTCCTCATCAATTATGGGTGAGGAACCCGGACGCACCCTATGATCGCAATTGAGGTTTCTACGTTCCCAAAGTATATCTCCTGTTTCTGTATCCAAACATGCTGTGCCATAAGTGCCATAGTGAACATAAACACGCCCCTCTTCTACAATAGGTGTAGGTGATGCATGACTGTTAAGGTCCGCATGTTCAATCTGCGGATTTTCTACGTCGAACACCTTGATGTCATGCAAGATGTCACCGCTCTCAAGATCCACGCAGATAGCAAAAAGTTCAGTACCATCTACCCGAGCAGTTGTAAGCCATATCTGATTGTCCCAGATAACCGGTGAAGAATAACCTTTATCGTGAATTGGCGTTTTCCAACGGAGATTCTTATTCTCGTTAAACTCGATTGGAAGATCCTTAGTAGACGTTGTTCCATCTCCCTTAGGACCACGAAACTGATTCCAATAATTCTGTCCTATCTCATTTTGCGCATCGCCAATATTATGAAACGGCAATAGGCACAAAAATAAAACTGTTAGAAAAGTAAATTGTAGGTTTTTCATGGTCAGAGGTTATACCATTTCTAAGAGTTTATACTGCATTAGCAGCCTTTATGAAATGTGAGAACCCAGTGAGTTTAGCGATAGTAGCATCGGAATAACTTTGAAGTATCTCCGTCACTTTCGCTTGCATAGCCTCAAGCGTCTCATAGAACTCGGTAAACAACTTCGCTTTCAAGTCTTGCCAGAAACGCTCAATTGGGTTCAACTCCGGACTATACGGCGGTAAGAAAAGTAAAACAACATTAGCAGGAACCACTAACGATTTAGCATGATGAAAACGACCCTTATCAAGCACTAATAAGTTGAGGCTCTCCGCGTAGGCAACCGATACAGCATCAATGAAACACTGAAAACAATCTGAAGTCAAGTGGGAAAGTTCTAAGAAAAATCGCTCACCTGTCAAAGGTTCAACCGCACCATAGAGATAAACCGATGTATATTGGTAATCTATCTTCGCGACAGGTTTGACACCGCGTTGCGTGATACGCCGTTCTGTAGTAGGCAAAAGACCATATCGCGTCTCATCTTGACTGAAAACACGAACGCTTTGAAAATCCGCACCTTTTTCAGCAACCGCATCAGCGACATGTTTGCTAAACTCGGAGCGGAATGTTTCAGTCGCTACTGCGTTTTTTTTTACATGGCTCTTACGAGGCACTTTGAGTTTGGCTCCCCATTTATCATGAACCATTGCGTAAACAGTTTTATAGTTCATTTTGATGCCAAAGGTGTCAGCGATATACTTTTGGATTTCCACATAACTCGTAAAACCCTCAGGTTTCCGAAGTTCTTCAAGTAAGAGGGTTTGCTGTTCTTCAGTGAGGATGGGTTCGCGTCCGGGGGCGTATCCGCGTTGCAGCATTTTCTCAAGTCCGCCGGTTTCATAAGCCTGCAGCCAGGTGCCGACACTTGTGCGATCAACGCCGAGGAGGCGGGCGACTTGGACCGCACTTACCCCCATTTTTTTTTGAATGCGTGTGTAGTTGTGTTCATAGGTCTCCAATGTTGTCATGTCAGTCCTTCTGCGGTGAGAAAGTTTATATCTCTCAAACAAGTCCTCTCGGTGAACAAGAGCAACGCCTCCTGCGTCCACACCTCGCGGATCATACGGTTGATGACACTGATCACGGAGTAAACTTTCCGCGTAGGGTGTAAAGTTTTTGCCCATCTGTCCGCAGCTTTTTCATAACACAGGAACGCCAAACCATAAGCCACGACTGCCAACAAAAACAGAACTTCCATCCGGGGCTGTTCGTTCTTTCTCAAAACGAGTGCTTTGAAACCGAAGTTCGTTTTCAAGTCTCTGAACCCGTGTTCAATCTGTGTCCGCCGCTTGTAGCAAGTTCGCAGGGGGTTCCCCTGAAGCCGATTGGAGATAAGATATAACGGGTCTTTCTTGGTGTGCTGTCCCCCAACATAGAGTGCCACAGGCACCTGCTCCGTGTAGTGATAAAGCACTTGTGGGTAAAAACCATTTGCCACTTCTTCAAGGCACTGCTTGTTGCCTGCTATACGCACACCAACATTGCGTGGCACACGCATCAAGTAGCAGATGCCTTGCCCCTCAAAAAACTTGAGGATCGCTCTCGCTCGGGCGAACCCTCTGTCAAAAACCAACACAGGCTCCCGACTATCCCCTAACACTTTAACAACGCGACTATGGACATCACAACAGAACTGCTGAACTAAATCGTTATGTCCTTGATAGGTGCCATCTTTGAGCATCTCATTTTTATACAGAACCCAATAGAGCGGGATCGCACGATTGCGAAACGGAAGGGCTGCAACAATCGCCTTCCATCCGCCCGGTAAATCTGTCTCGTCTATCAGCACAAGCAGATGCTGCATCCCCACAGAACGACACACACTGACAACTATATGTGACAACCAAGCACCCTTCACCGCTGCAACCGGAAAATAGGTATCAATAAACCGCAACACACGCTTTTGCTTAGACTTGTCGTGTTTCACACGGATAGGTAGATGTGAGGCAATCGATTGAATACGAAAACTCGGGGCTACACACACAGCCTGTAGCATCAAATAAAAGTTGCGGAGCGTCGGTTTTTTGATACAAACCCCGTTGAAAACTTTACGAAAACCTGTTATAATCTTTCTGGGATGTACCCAGCTAAGGGTATATTTCATAAGAATACCTCCCTGCCGGTTTTTCACCGACATTATTTTATATGGAGGTATTCTACCATAACCCATCAGACTTTCCAACTTATTTCTATACACACACACGCCTACACATACCGCATACAAAAATGGGGGTAAGTGAGGACTTGGACACGATTTTTCGCCTCGCCACTTTTCAAGAGATAGAGCATATTCAGGCGCAGGATTTCATGCTTCTTTTTCGCTTTTCGTAAGAGGTCTTTCAAGACCTCTACACTTTCTGTAATTTCTGGCACTTTTTTATTCATAGATGTTTCACTCCTTCGCAAAGAATGGGGACCATAATAACACAGTTATGAAGAATAGTCAAATAGATTTGGTATTATATCTCCATTACGAAAAGATGTGTAAATTTCATTTTACAACGGGTTGTGCTATATAACTAATTTTTCGTATTGATTGTTTCCAATATAGAAGCAAAATCCCATACAAGCACGGTTTCATTTGCACTCCGACTCACAAGTGTTGATCCATCCGGACTAAATGAAATATTAGTTGTTGCAAGCCCTTGTTCTTCAAGTTCTTTCTTTTTCTCACCGGTGGTAGCATCCAACAGAAATATAGAAGCGTCGAGACTTCCACATACAAGGAATTTTCCATCTGGACTAAATGTTACTATAGTTTGGACAATTTTAGAAATTTTTAGTGCGAAAAAACAGAAAAGCAGGTATCCTTTCATAAACAAATATATTTTTTGAAAGGAGAATAAAAAATGAACCTCCTTTTCTGCTTAGACGACATTCTATCAGATTTTCAGTATCTGTTCAACACACAAAACTATGCTCTTTTCCAAGCGTTTATTTTCGGATTTATCGCAGATGGAAATAGTGGCACGCTAACGGAACTTTATCAATCAGGTTTTTCACAGACGCGATACTGGTCTTTTCCAAAGTTTCTATCGCGTGGTAAATGGGATGCGGATAAAGTCGCAGGACACCTGACAAAAAAGGTTCAGCAAGCATTTCCTAACTGGGTTTATGTGTATGATGAGACCAAAGCCATAAAAACAGGTGAACGCCAGTGGGGGTTGCATTTTTTCCGCAACTTCAGTTATCAAAAGGGTCGCGTGAACCGATCCAAGTTCCATTATGGACACGAGTTTGGTGCCTTAGGTTTACTTTGCCAAACATCTACAGGTTGGCAGCTATTCCCCGTATGGGCGAGACTGATGGTGCCGCAGACGTGCCGTGATAAAAGCGATGCGGTGTTGAAACGCATCTGTTCCCAGATCGCTCCGGGTCTTATTATTTTTGATCGTGGGTTCTCAAGGCGAAAAGTGTTTACGCTGGTTCAAAGTTATGGACATCATATCTTGTGTCGTGCGAAGTCTAATGCCGTCTTCTATCGTTTACCGGAACAGCCGAAACATCGCCAGCGTGGCCGTCCGCGAAAATATGGAGACCGCTTGGATATTCGCAGGATGCGGTATACGCTTATGGATATAGAAGGCCAAAAGTATTCAATCGCCTCCAAAGTCGTGAGAACGAAGATGTGCGATGCTGATATTCGCCTCGTTGTTATCCGAAGTCGCCCGAAAACCTCGAAACCTTATCGGTATTTCTGTGTATGGACAACAGATTTGACGATTGGGATACCACAGATCGCTATATATTATCGCAAGAGATGGCACATAGAGACGGCTTTTCGGGATGCGAAGCAACACTTCGGTTTTGATGACTATCGCCTGAAATCCCGCAAAAGCATCAATCGGTTTGTGCAATTGAGTTTCGTTGCAGCAAGTCTGACGAAGTTGCTATTCACCCCACGGGATGGGACGGCGGAGGAGATAAGTGCTCAGGTAGTTTGTGATCAGTTGGGCATCCATTGGTATCATCCGAAGCGTCTCACACAAGGGTTGCGTGTAGTTTATCTCCGCTGGCAGCTCTACAGAGCGGTATTTTCTGCGATTTACTCTGAAAAAACAAACTCACAGAAAATACACACCGATTTTCACAAAGAGACAGCATTGCCTGCGGACAACGCAGCCTGAATGTCCCAAAATGTCCAAACTTTAGTAAATGTTAATGCTTTTATAAATCCTATATTTTCTTGAAAGGATTTTTTCTGCTTCCCAGTATCTACATTCCATAGGTAAATACCTGTTTAAGTACCGCCAGATACAAGTGTTTTTCCATCTGGACTGAACGCTAAATCTTCTAATGTCCCTTTATTCCATTTGAATGTTCTTGTGAGTTTTCCTATGGAAACATCCCACATATATATTAACGCAGCCTTACCAGTACTTACAAGATATTTCCCATCAGGGGTGAACGCTAGACCTGTGTTCAAGAAACCAGACGACTGTTCTACATCAAATTTGTATTTTTGTCTACCTGCGGAAACATCCCATAACCTGACACTTCTACGACTCCGACTCGCAACGAAACGACCGTCTGGACTCAATCGGACAGATTGTATTTCATTTGTATGTCCTTGTAGTGTTTTTCTGTGTTGTCCCGTTGGTACATCCCACAAACGAATAGTTTTGTCCCAACTTCCACTCGCTATTGTTAACCCATCCGGACTAAATGATACGGAAGAAACAGCTGACTTATGTCCTTCTAATGCCATTTTGTGTTTGCCTGTGTTTGCATCCCACAAACGAATAGTTTTGTCCCAACTTCCACTCGCTATTGTTAACCCATCCGGACTAAATGATATACTGGTGGCGTAATAATTATGATCATTGAACGTATTCTTATATTTGCTTGTATCAACATCCCATTGATGAATAATGCTATCCTCACAATAACTTAAAAGTGTTTTTCCATCCGGACTGAACAACACTTTATGTATTGCACTGGAATGCTTTTTGAATGTTTTCTTACGTTTTCCTTTAGCAACATCCCACAATTTAACAGTGCGGTCAATACTGCCGCTTGCAAGTGTTTCCCCATCTGGACTAAATGCAATAGATACAACACTCTGCTTATGGGCATTAATTGTTTTCTTGAGTTCATGTGATTCAACATCCCACAAGATGATGGTATTGTCATTACTGCCACTTGCAAGTGTTTCCCCATCTGGACTGAACGTTAAACTCTTAATAGATTTTGTGTGTCCGACAAGACCTCCTTTTGGTTTATCTGTGATAACATCCCATAAAGAAATATGTTTACTACCACTATATGCCATTATTCTGCCGGATGGACTAAAAGCCATGTTCCCACGTGTCTGTGGGCCAGTAAGCTCAGAGTGATGTGTATATGTTGTCATATCCCATAAATCAACGCCACCGATGTATCTACTTGCTAATGTATGTCCTTCACCAACAAATGACACATAATCAAATACAAATCGCGGCATGAGAAAAGCGTCACGAATAAAAGTAGTTCTATGTTGTAATGTCTCCATGTTCCATATATGGATAGTTTTACCGCCATCTACTGTCGCAAGTGTTTTTCCATCCGGACTGAACGACATACTGAATTTATTACCCGCATTTTCTGAAATAACACCTCTTTCTTCTAAGGTATTTACATCATAGAACCATATACCGGTAGGACTGGCAACAGCAAATTGTGTGCTTTCAGGTACATACGCAACATCTAAAATCCTCCCTTTTCCAATACGTGCTTTAACACCTTTCGGAAGATTCAACTGTGATGTGTCAGGGATATAAATATCTGATAGATTATTCGTAGAAACAATTCCGAACACAATTAGAATGGAGACAATGCCGATTGCCAGAAAAATTATAAGGAGTTTAGCTCTCATTGATGTCATACCTAACACACATTTTTATGTTTTAACGGCTCTTGTCCTAATCAATAAAGTTGGTTATTGAAGACAGGTCCCAGACAAGCACTGTACCATCAGCACTAAAACTTGCAAGTGCCTGTTCATCAGAACTCATCGAAAAACTACGTAAATGAGACGCATGTCCCATCAACATCCGTTCATATTCCCCAGTGTTAACATTCCATAAATGCATAAAGTCGAACTCACTATTTATTGCAATAAGATTTCCATCTTGTGTAAACAAGATTTCCTCCCAGTATCCTCTGAAATGTATGGAGATTGGTACTGAAAGGGTTTTAACAAGTTTCCCTGTCTCTATATCCCATAAACGAACACTTCCATCCCATCCTGCACTTGCGAGCTGATTGTCGTCTGGGCTGAACATTAAATGACTAATCTCTGCAATATGACCTATGAAAGTCTTTATATGTTTTCCTTCTTCTACATCAAACAGAAAAATGTCACCATTTACACTACCGCCTATAAGCATTCTATCATCACGACTGAAGGATACACATGATATAGAGTTCATACGTTCGGCAAGGAAGAATTCATGTTTTTCAGTTTCAGTATCCCAAATGAGTATGCTTCCATCATCACTTCCACTTGCAAGCAACTTCCCATCTGAACTAAAAGATAGGCTCTTAATAAAACCAAATTGGCCTGTTAATTTTCTTATGAATTTTCCACTGTTCGTATTCCATATAAGAATTGTCCCTTCCGAACTTCCATTTGCAAGTTTATTTCCATCCGGACTGAATGTAACACTATCCACTTGTGCAGGAAGTAGATAACGGGTGTTGATGGGTCTATGACTTTTTTTTACAAGATGTCCAACGAACGTTTTCTTGAGTCTACCTATATTTACATCCCAGAGACGAATAGGTGCATCCAAGTTTAGCGTAGCTAGTGTTTTCCCATTGGGACTTAGATAAATTTCTTGTCCATAATTAAACTTTGGAAATTTTATATGAAATTTTGTCAATTTCTGTGCTTGTGTATCTTTTATCCTGATATTATATTCGTCAACTGCGGTTGCGGAAGTCTTCCCATCATGACTATACACAATTATAATGTCAATTTCACCATACTCTTTCTCCGATTTTTCTATAATCTCTTTGTTTCCTTTCCATAAGTCTATAGTTTTATTCTCTGTCTCAATTGTAAGTGTCTGTCTATCAGAACTAAAGGATGCCTGATTAACCAGACTTATTACTTTGCTTTCCCTCGTGGTGATATCCCAAAGGATAGCTAGTTTTTCTTCAGTATCACTTATCAGCGTCTGTCCATCAACGGTGAACCTTGTGTTCTGGATTCTATGTGCAAGTGCTCTATTCCTATTCTTAGGAATTGGAAGTAAGGAAATTTCTTGATAATATTTTGTGTCATAAAGCCATATACCAATGGAACTTACAACAGCTAATATATCGCCGTTAGGAGAGTATAGCAAGTCACTAATCTCTCCTTTGCCGATGCGTGTTTTAGCACCATTGGGTAATCCCATCTGTGCATAGTTTTCGGCAAAACTGTTCGGTGGATATAAAGTATAGATGATATTGAACAACAAGACATTGAATAATATAAGAAATGATGTCTTTACTTTCATCGCATTAACACTCCTTTACATGAAGTAATGTCTATAAGACAAACAGGGTTATTTAGTTTTACGCCTTTTAGTTGTTTTTTATCACAATCGTTAATATCTGGAATATGCGGACATACCATGAAAAATCACGGTATATCTGCTATTGACACTTTTGTAGCAGATTGTCTGTTAAACTCTTTGTGAGTGTGTCCTTTTTTATCAGAACAACATGGACAAATTTTCTTTCCAGTTCGGACAGCAGAGGTTACAGATGTCTGTGGATATTCTGCTAAGAGATACGTTGGATATGTTATCAAAACGAACACAACACTAAATAATAAACAAATGCTTATCATTACTGTTGTCAATAAACCTTGTCGTAGTAAACGGCTAAACACAATTAATCCTCCTCTAGTTCAGGTGGTGTTGGCGGTTTATGTGGTTTTGGTTGCGGGGTATACCTTTGAGATTTTCGTTGTTGCTGGCGGGCACCGATTAACTCCGCTATCACCTTTGCCACCTCCGGATCCTCTTTTTGAAGTTTGCGAAAACCTTCTGTCATTCCATCACGTTCCAGAGTTTCCATCGCTTTTTCAAGAATTATCGGCGTAATAACTTCTTCCGCAAACTTATTGCGCACCTCTTTTTCAAAGTCCGCATCGGAAGGCACAATTAGACCCTCTTGTGTAAGAAATCTTTTAAGTTCTACATCAAATTCAGCTTCCCACTTAGCCTCGGATTTTGTAAGCATCTCAAGAAAGTCCTGCTCTGCTTGCGTAATGTCATTTGGGTGCGCATCTTGAACCACAGCAGCCTCAGGAGGAACGGTGGGCTCGTTATCCAAAGTTTGTTCAGGAGATATAGTGGGCCCGTTATCCAAGGTTTGTGTTGCTGTATCAGTATTCTTGAATTTATTGTTGATGGCTTCTATCAGTCCAGGGGGTGGTGACCATCCTTCTGGAAGATTTTTCTCCCAGCCAGGTGGAGGCGGACCTGCCTTTTCAATAATAGTTTTCCAATTAAGTGAAGATGGTTTTTCATCAAGAAAAGTTCCGTTTTCACTGTCGATATAGATAACTTCTAACCCTTCAGGGGGGATACCCTTAAACATTAAGTCGTGAAATTCACGTTCAGTAAGTGAAACTCCAAAACTTTTAAATCCACCATCAATTTGATCTATGTAAATATTGTTTCCATTAAAGGGTATAAAAACTGAATCGTTAGGTCCCATAAAAGTCCCACCACGCACGTTAGGATCAGCATTTTTCGCTTCTTTATATTGTTGTACCTCCCATATTTCTCTCTCAATATAGTTGTGTTTAAAGGTTTCCAAATCATTGGCAGGTGCAACACCAAAATTCCCTGATTGCCAAGCCTCTGGATTGTTTTCATACCCCGCGAATCTCCTTCGAGCATCTATGTACCTTGAATAGTCTCCATAATGTTCAAAGGTAGCACCTTTGGCCAAAATCATCGTTATCCATTCAGCAAGTGGATACTTTGCATCCAGTTCATCATCATAGCCATGTCTATAATTTTCATATTCGTAGAATGCTTCTATCACTGATTGAGCCGTCTGTGGCCATGGACCTTCATATCTTTTTGGTTGGTTTTGCTTATTTTTAAATTTAAAGGCTTTGTTTATCACCGGTGGTTCAGCAAGAATTTTCTTAAGACCTACAGCATTCTCTTTTAACTCGGTACGCATCTTTTCTCGAATCTTATCGATATCTTTATCAAGTATTACTATGTTGGCTTGCTTTGCTTCAGCCAACTTCTGTTTTATAGAGAAATCAACCTGCTTGTCTACCCAAACATCCCAATCATCTCTAAATATAAACTTGGACATTATTATTGCAGAGAATACAAAGATACCTACGATTGCAAGCGTTATCACGATCAACTTTTTTTTCGACATATTTCCTCTCCCATAGTTTGGGGGCAAGACTAAAGCTTGCCCCGAAATACTTTTGTAATTATGAGGATGACCCACAGTCATCGCATCCATCAAGATAGGTTTTAACCGCCCGAAAATTTGGAGCATGTGCAAACCATGCTTCTGCCTCTTTTCCTTGCCAAAGCCCCCGAACGAAAAAATCACATATTTTATTAGAATTTCCGAATTTTGTAGCAAACCAACGTTCATACCGTCATATCTACGATAGTGCCTATATCTTTTGTTTCCGCCTCTGCCAGTACAAGTGATGCAGCGACTGCATCTTGTACAGCAACCCCTACAGATTTGAAGAATGTGATTTCGTCATCTGATTGGCGTCCATGCTTGTTACCGTTGGCAATTTCGCCAATTTCAGCGTGGATTTCTGCCTTTGGTATGATAAGGTCTCCTGCCTCCGCTAAGCAATCCTCTCGTGAATCCACTACGATACGGTTTGCGCGGCGAATCGTAGTTGTGTCAACCTCACGTTTTTCTGGTACGAACGTTCCCACTGCTGTGATGTGTGTTCCGGATTTCAGGTCATTCCCATCAAACAGTGGTGTGCCGGAGGTTGTTGCGCAAATAACAATATCAGCATCCGCAACGACCTGTTTCGGTGTAGGAACGATAAGGACATCTGGAGCATCTGCCCACCCCGAAATTTCAGCTGCAAATCGTTCTGCAGAAACCTGCGTCCGACTGATAAGGTAGATGCGGTTGATGTCTCTAACACACATCACCGCTTGCAGTTGCGATCTTGCCTGCACACCAGCACCGAACATTCCGACAGTAGATGCATTAGAACGTGAAAGCAAATCTGCTGCAACCCCGCCGCCCGCTCCTGTCCGAATAGCAGTGAGACTAGCACCGTCCATAATTGCTTTTGTTTCACCTGTCGTTGGATCAAGAACGAACACCGTTGCTGTAATACGTGGCAGGTTATGTTCTGGGTTTTCATCATATATAGATACAATTTTAATACCAAATTCACATCCTTCCGGTAGAAATGCAGGCATTATTAACGTCACACCTTTGTCAGTGGCTATATGTTGGCGGGGGGGCATGATGACTTTTCCTGCTGAAAGTTGGTTGTATGCGGACCGCATGGCATCAATTGCTTTCGGCATCGGGAGTGCCGCATAGACATCTGCAGCGGTGAGAATTCTTAGAGTCATAGCATTATTCCACATTCACAACGACATCCCCTAAAACGTCCATCCGCGGTATAATTCCCAACCCCGGTTCAGTGGAGGCAGCCATTCTACCGTTAGATCTTTGGGGCGCACCCTCTGCTGTGCTGACAGTAACATAACTATTGAAATCTGTTGAAGTAAATAAAAATTCGGTAGGAGTACTGTGTGCAAGGTGAGCGATTGCTGCGGTTGTAATATCTCCGCCCCAGCTATCTTCAATCGTCATCGCTATACCCAGTTCAACAGATAGGTCCCTTGCCAATTTTGCCTTGGTAAGACCACCGAACTTACTAATCTTAATGTTAATGACATCCATTGCCCTATCTGCATATCCACGTAACAAAGTATGGATGCTATCAATTGTTTCGTCTAGGACAAAAGGATGATCTGTGCGTTCTCGTATTGCCAAACATTCTGCATAGGATAAACACGGTTGTTCGATATAGACATCTATATTACTCACACCTCGGACGACGCGTGCAGCTTGATGCATTAACCATCCTGTATTTGCATCGGCAATAAGTACATCTCCCGGTTGCATCTGTTGTGAGACTGCGTGGATGCGTTCAATATCGGTGTTCGGATCACCGCCTACTTTCAACTGGAATTTGCGATAACCTTCCGCGCGATAGGTTGCTACCTTCTCTGCCATCCCATCAGGAGATTGTTGTGAAATCGCACGGTAGAGCATGAAATCTTCCCCATATCGACCACCAAGTAGTGTACAGAGCGGTTGATTTGAGATTTTACCTAAAATATCCCAACAGGCGATGTCAATACCAGATTTCACATAAGGGTGTCCCTTAAGTGCAATATCCATCCGTTGATTCAACGGTAGCAGTTGTGTTGGGTCTTCGCCGATGAGATGCGGTGCAAGTTTAGCAATACCTGTGCGTGTGCCCTCTGAATATGCGGGCAAGTAGAACGGTCCTAAAGGGCATACCTCGCCATATCCAATAATCCCCGCATCCGTTTCAACAGCAACGACAGTGCTGTCAAAAACAGAAACAGATTTTCCACCCGACCAGTTGTAGCTGCCTTCGTGTAGCGGAAGGTCAACTTGATATGCTTTAATAGATTGTATCTTCAATCATATTACCCCAAAGTTGCCACATAATGTAGCATAACCTTTCCATGTTGTGGCTCTTTGTAGCCTAACCTTTCCATGTTGTGCCTTTCCAATCCTGAAAAAAATTATCATCACTATCCCATGAAAAGCATCTCAAAACAAAAAAATCTTAAAATCCGCGAAAATCCGCGTAATCCGTGTAATCCGCGATTCTGACAAACAAAAATCCGCGTCCAAAATCGACTTTTGAATGCCTCTGTATCAACCGCCACTTCTCGGCACCTGCGCAATAATCCGGTCAGCCAGCTTGGAAAATGGTAAACTTTGCAGGTATACTATACCAGTGCCTTGTAAGGTGGCAAGAAAAAGCCCTTCACCCCCGAAGAACATAGATTTTAATCCTTTAATCCGTTCAATGCTATATTCTATCCCTGAAGTCATAGCGACGAGACAACCTGTATCAATACGTATCATCTCATTATTCAGCTCTTTTTTTATAACACTCCCGCCAGCATGGATAAATGCCATTCCATCACCACGTAACAGTTGGAGGATAAATCCTTCGCCACCGAAGAAGCCAGCTCCCAACTTCTTTGAGAAAGCAATACTGAGTTCTGTACCGAGAGCAGCACATAGGAACGCATCCTTCTGACAGGTCAGTTCTCCACCTATTTCACCCAAATCTACGGGGATAATATGCCCAGGATATGGTGCAGCAAATGCAACTCGCCTTTTGTTATTTCCTGTGTTGGTGAAGTGAGTCATAAATAGCGATTCCCCAGTGAGTGCACGTTTCCCTGCACTAAAGAGTTTTCCTACCAAACTGTCATCACCACTGGATCCGTCCCCCATTTTTGCCTCAAATTCGATGTCATCTTCCATCCAGTTCATAGCTCCGGCTTCAGCGACGATTGTTTCACCTAAATCAAGTTCTACCTCAACGACTTGCATATCGTTTCCAAAAATTTCGTAATCTACTTCATGGCTGCGCATTTTTTACCTCACATATAGGTTGCATTATTGATGTCCTGCCCAATTATTGTATATTGAAATCAGAGACTTGATGCAATAATAACATATTTTAGCTCATCACTCAAGGCAAATTGCACTCAAATTTTCTTCAACCTTTCTTCAAAAAACACGTTAAACAAAGAAAACTTAATTGTATACATTCAGTTTCATACTATATGAGGTGTGATATATGCAAGGTCCAATGTCGTCAGGTTCAAGGCGCGGCGGCTCACACAGGATGGGTATGGGATCTTTCGGCGGTAAACCTCGTTCTCGTAAGAAAGATGAAAACGGGTTAACTACCAAGGAAGAAGTCCCAGAACTCCTTGAAAAACGGGCACAAGAACTGCTTGACAACGGTGAAGAAATAAAGATCGCCGTTTCAACCGATCTACAGTTCGACGGCACCTATGGAAAAGATTGGTTGTTAGTAACAGACAAGCGACTGATCGCTTTTAATCAGACCGGGGTTATTGGACATGACATGCGAGCGGTGGACCTTGCCACTGTCGAAGACATTGAAATTCTTGAGATGTACGGGAATAGTATACTCAAGGTCACTACCTCTGAAAATGCCTTGGAATTGGCACGCTATTCTAAAAGGTTAACCCCAAAATTCAACCTTGCTGTTTCAGAATTAAATCAACTGCCTTCCCGCAAAGCTCACGATTCTGGTAGTAACAACAGTAGGCGCGGTCCTGGCGGTAGACATCGCGGCGGTGCACCAGGGACGCAGCCAGGTGGTGACAAAAGTAGATGTGAGAAATGCGGTGAACCTATACCCAGTTGGTCCGGAGTTTGTGTAAACTGTGTTCAGAATAGCAAACTTATCTTTCGTCTTTTCAAGTATGCTGTCCCATTTTTACATATAATGATTCCCGCTTTTATATTGATGTTGATAATCCGTTTCGTTGGCGTTCTTCCGCCAATTTTAAGTAAGGAGTTAGTTGACAATATCCTTGACCCCGCTGGAACTTATATCTCCACCACTGTTGATAGTGGACAACCGGTTCCCGAACAACTACCAGAAACCAGTTGGGGACAACTAGAAGGAATCAAAAACACCTTAAGTGGTTGGTTCGGTAGTATGCCACTGGGCGGAAGTTTTGGACATCTAATTTGGCTTATTGCATTTATGGCCGGAATTAGAGTCTTTACGATGGTTGTTTCCTCAATTCGTGGATATATGATGGCATGGGTAGGTCAAAATATCACGCGACGACTCCAAAACGAGACTTATGAACATCTGAATGCGCTCTCCATCGATTTTTTCCATGAACGCGACACCGGTAATTTAATGTCCAGGATCACACATGACGTATCAAGGCTCCGTGATTTTATTGCAAATGGCGTACAGGATATTGTCGGCGATTCTCTAACCCTCATCAATATGTGTATTATCATGTTCCTTTTCAGTTGGAAACTTGCTCTATGGACGCTCATTCCGATTCCGTGTCTCATCTTCTTTACTATCTTTTTCGGTAAAAAGATGGGAAAAGTATATTCTGTCCTATGGAAACGCTATGCAAACATTAGCACCATTCTATCCAGCACCATCCCTGGTGTGCGTGTTGTTAAAGCATTTGCACGGGAACGGTATGAAATTAGCCGATTTAGCGAACTCACTTATCAGGTGTTCTCTGGTGAAATGAACGCAGCAAAACTCGGATCACTCTACCGACCTATGATGCACTTTTTTACCTATTCTGGGTCTATCATAATCTGGTTAGTCGGCGGATGGCAAGTCTTCCAAGGTGATCTAACACTAGGCGTGCTGGTAATGTTTCAGTCATACATCATGCAATTCTTTGGACCCGTATACACCCTCTGCCAAATGAACGAAAGGTTTATTAGAGCAGGTACTTCCGCAGAACGAGTATTTGAGATTTTAGATACACCGCCAAGTATAGCAGACAAAAAGGACGCTGTTGCACTCGCAAATATCAGAGGAGCCATCGAATTTAAGGATGTATATTTCTCTTACGATAGTCAAAAGGACGCGCTAAACGGCGTGAGCTTTCAAGTCCAACCCGGTGAGATGATTGGACTAGTGGGACATAGTGGTGCTGGGAAAAGCACGCTCATCAATCTCATTACCCGTTTTTATGATCCCAATGAAGGCACGATAGAAATTGATGGGCATGACAGTAGAGATATTCGGATAAAAGCACTACGGCAACAGGTCGGTGTTGTGCTGCAAGATCCATTCTTATTTGCTGGAACGATCGCTGAAAATATCGGTTACTCTAAACCCGGTGCATCTCGACATGAAGTTATCGCCGCTGCAAAAGCTGCGAATGCTCACGATTTTATCATAAAATTTCCTGATGGCTATGATACGATGGTCGGTGAACGCGGCGCACGTGTCTCAGGTGGTGAACGACAAAGGATATCCATTGCCCGTGCAATCTTAAAAAATCCGCGTATCCTTATTTTAGACGAAGCCACTTCATCAGTTGACACTGAAACCGAATCGAAAATCCAAGAAGCTTTGGAACGACTGGTACAGGGAAGAACGGTGTTTGCAATTGCGCATAGACTATCAACTTTAAAATATGCCAACCGCCTGATCGTCCTAAAAGAAGGCAAGATTGATGAAATAGGAACGCATGAGGAACTCATCGAACAAGCCGGTACTTATGCAAGTCTATGTCAGAAGCAGACCGAATTATCTAAAATCCGGGCATGGTAGTATTACGTTTTAAATTACGGTAAGAGACAGATGAACGAACCAATCAAAGTTGCAGATGAATTAGAATTCCTCGACGCAAGCAAAACTAGCATTGATCGAAATGCATTTGAAGAACTTGTCGTGCAACTGCCTGATGGAACTACACACACCAAAGTTGAACCTATTAGGAGTTTTCCTGTGAGCGAAACTACTCGATATATTGCACTTTTAGACGCTGAGGGTAATGAACTCGGTATTGTTGAGGATGTGAAAAAACTCACTCCTAAATCCCGTGATATATTGATGGATGAGTTACAAAAAAGGTATTTTATGCCAAAAATTACAAAGATCAATTCGCTGAATGGGCAATTTGGTGTTACAACTTGGGATGTTGAGACTACACAAGGTGATGTAGAATTTGGAATCCGTACACGATACGATATTGTTACCCTTGAGAATGGGCGAGTACTCATAAAAGATGCTGATGGAAACCGATACGAAATTGAAAACTATAACAAATTAGATCCGAAGAGTTATGCTCTGCTTCAGACTCAACTGTAAACAGCAGCAAAAAACAGAGCAAGTAGCAAGCCCAACGAGGCTCGTGGTAACACGCTGCAACCATTCAAAACCTTTCCAGGGTATGTCTCTTTGTAGCATAACCTTTCCAGGTTGTGCCTCATGTCTGCTCTTTGTAGCCTAACCTTTCTAGGTTGTGCAAAAGCATTCTGCTGGACTATAAAAAAAGAAAGTAGCAAACCTTTCGTGTTTGCGATGACACTATGCAACCCTTTAAAAAAATCCAAAATTCGGACAAGCAGTAGAAATGAACATCCTTCACGACTTAAATACAAAACAGATAGAGGCAGTAAAACACAACAAAGGGCCCATACTTGTGATCGCCGGTCCAGGCACTGGCAAAACCAAGGTGATAACCCATCGCATCGCATACCTGATACGCCATCATCGTATCAAACCTGAAAACATTCTTGCCATCACATTCACGAATAAAGCCGCACAAGAGATGCGAGATCGTGTCAACACAGAAGTCGGAGAACCCCACGGATCCAACATTAACGTATCAACCTTTCATGCATTTTGTGCTAAAGCACTCAGAAAACATGCACATCATATCGGATTGAGTGAAAATTTTGCTATATTTGACCAAGAAATCCAAGGCGAACTCCTCAATGAAGTCACTAAAGAACTCAATCTTCTCCCTTCCGATTATCCCATCTGGTTATTGCGGAATGCTATTAGCGATGCAAAATGTAGACTTGATTATGCCCAGAATAACCCGCAAATTGATCGCAATTATATCTATAAAATAAACGATCCGAATGCTGAAGCCAATTTAGTCAATGCTTATAATACCTATCAACGCAAACTCACCGAATACACCGCATTTGATTTTGATGACCTCCTGATAAAAACTGTAACGCTGTTAGAACAAGCTGCTGAAGTGCAGCAGGAATACCATCATAAAATCTCACACATACTCGTTGACGAATACCACGATGTCAACAAAGTTCAATATCAACTCCTACGCCTGCTGACCGCACCCCCGGACAACAATCTCATGGTTGTCGCTGATGCTGACCAGTCTATCTACAGCTGGCGCGGGTCAAATCCGTTGTTCATAGAACATTTCAAAATCAATTACGCACCATATACAGTCGAGTTGGACGATCATTATAGATGTAGTCAGAGAATTCTACGCACTGCTGAGGAAGTCATAGCAAACAATCCAACACGACAAACGCAACACAGCCTGGTAACACACAAAGATGCAGGGCGTGAGATATTTCACTATACATTTACCACACCTATTGACGAAGCACGTGCTATCGTCAAGATTATCAGAAAACTGATTAGACAACGCAATTATTCATATCGTGATATTGCCGTGTTTTACAGAACACACAAACTCGCCGATGTCTTGACAGAGGAATTGATAAAATCTGGAATCAAATTTCAACGGATACGCCCTACTAATACCATTTCTAAGAGTTTATACTGCATTAGCAGCCTTTATGAAATGTGAGAACCCAGTGAGTTTAGCGATAGCAGCATCGGAATAACTTTGAAGTATCTCCGTCACTTTCGCTTGCATAGCCTCAAGCGTCTCATAGAACTCGGTAAACAACTTCGCTTTCAAGTCTTGCCAGAAACGCTCAATTGGGTTCAACTCCGGACTATACGGCGGTAAGAAAAGTAAAACAACATTAGCAGGAACCACTAACGATTTAGCATGATGAAAACGACCCTTATCAAGCACTAATAAGTTGAGGCTCTCCGCGTAGGCAACCGATACAGCATCAATGAAACACTGAAAACAATCTGAAGTCAAGTGGGAAAGTTCTAAGAAAAATCGCTCACCTGTCAAAGGTTCAACCGCACCATAGAGATAAACCGATGTATATTGGTAATCTATCTTCGCGACAGGTTTGACACCGCGTTGCGTGATACGCCGTTCTGTAGTAGGCAAAAGACCATATCGCGTCTCATCTTGACTGAAAACACGAACGCTTTGAAAATCCGCACCTTTTTCAGCAACCGCATCAGCGACATGTTTGCTAAACTCGGAGCGGAATGTTTCAGTCGCTACTGCGTTTTTTTTTACATGGCTCTTACGAGGCACTTTGAGTTTGGCTCCCCATTTATCATGAACCATTGCGTAAACAGTTTTATAGTTCATTTTGACGCCAAACGTGTCAGCGATATACTTTTGGATTTCCACATAACTCGTAAAACCCTCAGGTTTCCGAAGTTCTTCAAGTAAGAGGGTTTGCTGTTCTTCAGTGAGGATGGGTTCGCGTCCGGGGGCGTATCCGCGTTGCAGCATTTTCTCAAGTCCGCCGGTTTCATAAGCATGTAGCCAGGTGCCGACACTTGTGCGATCAACGCCGAGGAGGCGGGCGACTTGGACACGATTTTTCGCCTCGCCACTTTTCAAGAGATAGAGCATATTCAGGCGCAGGATTTCATGCTTCTTTCTCGCTTTTCGTAAGAGGTCTTTCAAGACTTTACACTTTCTGTAATCTCTGGCACTTTTTTGTTCATGGATGTTTCACTCCTTTAAAAGAATGGGGACCATAATAACACAGTTATGAAGAATAGTCAATTAGATTTGGTATAACTCCTTCGATGATTTTAGACTGAAAGGTATGCTCTCATATCTCTGTTATGTTCAATGGCAACTCCCGCGCGACTTAGAAATCGCAATTAACTTCCCCGAAAAGCGAATTGATGACTTAACTTGGGTGCGACTCAAGTGGTTAGCACAACGCGAAGATATACCGTTGAAGGAACTCTTGCAAAATATTAAACAATATCCGGAAGATGTCGGCCCGTTGACACGTAAAAACATCCATCAGTTTTTAGAACAACTTGCAACTTTGAAAGCGGATATTGCAGATGAAAAAATAGATAAAATTGTCAATGGACTCTTCGAAAAATTAGATAGGATGCGAAGCCCATATCGCAACAAAGAATTAGCTGCCATTGAAAATCAGCCTGATATACCCAATTTAGGTTTAGCACAAGATGTTCTGTATAGTGCCCTTGATCGTGGAGAACAAATTCAAGTCACCGCAAATTATGGTATAGATGAATATTGCTCAGCATATATTATAAGTCAGACACTCAAAGAATATCTAAATCGGAATGTGCACGTCCAATATTTACCAAAGGATAGTTCAGATGTTAACAGTACACAGTTACGCAACAAAAATGTGGTCAATATACTTATTGGAGACTTTGGAGAACTTGGCGGAAAGGATACAGAAACCAGATCAATCCTTATCGGTACGACTCTCTCTAAACAGACAGATGTGATACAACTCGGTTCAGGAGAGGTGCGGAGTATCATTGCACTAAAACTTTGTCAAAGGCTATTGAGTAGATTTGAAACACCGAATATGGCTGACATGGTGATCTACGATTTGGAAACAACAGGCATCAATATCAAGCAGGCAAACATTGTCGAAATTGCAGCGAAACGGCTTAATGCCCTCGGAAATGAAGTGAAAAAGTTCGATCGACTAGTGAAACCTCCCGGTGGAAACATACCCCGCGCTGCAACGAAGGTCCACGGAATACGTAGTGAAGATGTCGAAGATGCACCGAGCATTGAGACGGTTCTCCCAGAATTCTATAATTTCATACAAGACAGTATCCTCGTTGGACACAACGCCGCGGAGTATGACAACCCCATCCTCAAACGCAATATACAAGACTATCTAAAGCAGGATCTAACAAACCTATACTACGATACACTTGTCACCGCACGAAAACTCTTACCCCGGCAGCGACCTCACTTACCCCCATTTTTGTATGCGGTATGTGTAGGCGTGTGTGTGTATAGAAATAAGTTGGAAAGTCTGATGGGTTATGGTAGAATACCTCCATATAAACCAATGTCGGTGAAAAACCGGCAGGGAGGTATTCTTATGAAATATACCCTTAGTTGGGTACATCCCAGAAAGATTATAACAGGTTTTCGTAAAGTTTTCAACGGGATTTGTATCAAAAAACCGACGCTCCGCAACTTTTATTTGATGCTACAGGCTGTGTGTGTAGCCCCAAGTTTTCGTATTCAATCGATTGCCTCACATCTACCTATCCGTGTGAAACACGACAAGTCTAAGCAAAAGCGTGTGTTGCGGTTTATTGACACCTATTTTCCGGTTGCAGCGGTGAAGGGTGCTTGGTTGTCACATATAGTTGTCAGTGTGTGTCGTTCTGTGGGGATGCAGCATCTGCTTGTGCTGATAGACGAGACAGATTTACCGGGCGGATGGAAGGCGATTGTTGCAGCCCTTCCGTTTCGCAATCGTGCGATCCCGCTCTATTGGGTTCTGTATAAAAATGAGATGCTCAAAGATGGCACCTATCAAGGACATAACGATTTAGTTCAGCAGTTCTGTTGTGATGTCCATAGTCGCGTTGTTAAAGTGTTAGGGGATAGTCGGGAGCCTGTGTTGGTTTTTGACAGAGGGTTCGCCCGAGCGAGAGCGATCCTCAAGTTTTTTGAGGGGCAAGGCATCTGCTACTTGATGCGTGTGCCACGCAATGTTGGTGTGCGTATAGCAGGCAACAAGCAGTGCCTTGAAGAAGTGGCAAATGGTTTTTACCCACAAGTGCTTTATCACTACACGGAGCAGGTGCCTGTGGCACTCTATGTTGGGGGACAGCACACCAAGAAAGACCCGTTATATCTTATCTCCAATCGGCTTCAGGGGAACCCCCTGCGAACTTGCTACAAGCGGCGGACACAGATTGAACACGGGTTCAGAGACTTGAAAACGAACTTCGGTTTCAAAGCACTCGTTTTGAGAAAGAACGAACAGCCCCGGATGGAAGTTCTGTTTTTGTTGGCAGTCGTGGCTTATGGTTTGGCGTTCCTGTGTTATGAAAAAGCTGCGGACAGATGGGCAAAAACTTTACACCCTACGCGGAAAGTTTACTCCGTGATCAGTGTCATCAACCGTATGATCCGCGAGGTGTGGACGCAGGAGGCGTTGCTCTTGTTCACCGAGAGGACTTGTTTGAGAGATATAAACTTTCTCACCGCAGAAGAACTGACATGACAACATTGGAGACCTATGAACACAACTACACACGCATTCAAAAAAAAATGGGGGTAAGTGCGGGCAGCGACGGGGACTAGGAGCACTTGCTGAGAAATTTGGAATTGAACGTGAAAATTTACATCGCGCGATAAAAGATGTTGAGGTAAACAGACAAATTTTAAAAGAACTCATACAGATCGACTTAAAGCAACGCGAAGTGCACTCCCTCACAGATTTATTGCCGTTTGTCGGGCTCGGTATCCTTGATAAAACAGATACTTCTGCCCAAAACGACAACATCACAGAAGAACAGGCATTCTTCAACGCCGCCATACGTGTGGTCAAAGCAGAGTCTCACCCAATACATGAAGATATCCCATTCGATTCTACAGAAAAACAACAAGTCGAAATTTACTTTGATCGGCTAAAACAGTCTGATGTTCCAGTTATGCAAGAGGACACCGCATGGACAGAAACCAAATCAAAGTGTCGGACGCTACTTCTGCAATATCTAAAGGCAGGTCAGGGGAGCAATTTATCAGATTTCCTGGATTTCCAAAAATTATTGACAAATTACGATGAGATTGATAATGACGCTGAACAGATTACACTAATGACACTGCACGCTGCAAAGGGTACAGAATTTCCTGTCGTCATAATCATCGGTATGGAGGAAGGGAGTTTTCCAATGTGGAGGCAGGACATCACTGAGGCAGAACTTGAAGAAGAACGTCGACTTTTTTATGTCGGTATGACGCGAGCCCAGGATCAGCTCTATCTCTCATCCACAATCTACCGCTCCGGTGATAGAGAACGTTCAACATCTATGTTCATTCGTGAAATGCCCAATGATTATATGGTGAAGTGGAGTCCATCTCCTGGATTATAACATAAGCTTTGTAGCATACCTTTCCAAGTTGTGCAGCGTGAACGCTCTTTGTAGCCTAACCTTTCCAAGTTGTGCAGTGTAGCGGACCACATTATATGCGAATTGATTGTCAAAGCCACATTTTCCCAAGCGAATATATTGAAATTCTGGCGAAAAACCCACATCCACCACAGGTAATTCGTCAAGGAAGCGAATCAATTATTACTTATGGTGATGTCCAAACATTTCGACTGCAGGACGAAGTATACGACCCGAAACGTAAACTAAAGGATATGGATGCAGCAGGAGTAGATATTGCACTACTTAGCACCAATATACCGCCACCGTGTATGCTATCTGCTGAACTTGGAAATAAAGGAGCACAAGCAATTAATAATGCAATCGCTGAACTTGTCGTAAGGTATCCACACAGATTTGCTGGATTCGCATGCCTACCTTGGCAAAATCCTGATGAAGCACTTGCAGAGATGAACAGGGTGAAGGAAATGGGGTTTCGTGGGATAATGCTCTATTCACATATCGGCGGTCAACCTGTTGACGCACCCCAATTCGAACCTGTTTTTGCCCATGCTGTTTCATTACAGATGCCAATCGTCATGCATCCTACGGTACCAACCTGGGGAGATGCAATAAAAGATCACTGGATGATCGGAATGATGGGATTACAAGTAGATAACAGTTTCGCATTATTACGATTGATTTTGAGTGGTATCTTAGAACGACATCCAAAATTACAAATTGTGATGCCACATGTGGGTGGGATACTTCCCTATATGTATGGCCGTATAGACCATCAAACTGAAGAATTAGGAAGAGCAAAAGAGAATATTACAAAACCACCTAGTGCATATCTGCGTAAAATCTATCTAGACACCGTTTCACCTTCACTTCAGGCACTACATTATGCATATCAGTTTTCTGGAGAGAACCATCTACTATTCGGGACAGACCATCCGTGGGTTGACATGCCGCGGTTTGTAGATTTAATCAATTCGATGGAAATCCCCTGCAAAGCTAAAACACGTATCTTTGGAGAAAACGCAGCCGCACTATTTGAGCTATACTAAAGAACAAGACAGACGCATCGTAGCCTAACCTTTGTAGGTTGTGCCCCGTGTCTGCTCTTTGTAGCACAACCTTTCCAGGTTGTGTATTCATAGCATAACCTGTTAGGCTGTGTCTTTGTAGCATAACCTTTCCAGGTTGTGCCTCATGTCTGCTCTGGGTAGCATAACCTTTCCAGGTTGTGCAGCTGTGTAGCATAACTGTTGAACAGAGATGGCAATAAATAAAACACATGGAGGATGTTTATGCGTTTAACTAAATCAGAAGTATCGTTTTTCCATGAGAACGGTTATCTTCTACTTGAAAATGTATTAGATGAAAACGACCTATCTCCTGTGATTGATGAGTATTCTGACATTATTGATGAACGTGCAGAAAAATTACACAATAGCAAGAAGATAACTTCTACCTATACTGAAAAACCATTCACAGAACGTTTGCATTATCTCGCTGCCGAAGCACAAGAGGTAACAGCAGATTTAGACATCATGCGAGCGCGCGGAGAAGCTACGTTCAACTTCCTCAAAAACCCAAAAATACTAGATATAGCAGAATCATTTGTCGGTTCTGAAATTATCTGTAATCCAATACAACATATCCGTTCTATTCTACCAATAAAAGAAACTCAACGACTTCCAACGCCATGGCATCAAGACGCAGGTGTATGTTGGCCCGACACTGACCCATATTTCATGCTAACGATCTGGATTCCGATTGTAGATGTGACCGAACAAAACGGATGCCTACAAGTGCTACCGGGGAGTCATAAATTCGGTTTGCTAACGCATGTATGGAATGAAGCAGGATTAGCAGTACCAACTGAGCATCAACCACCGAACCTGAAACCAAAGACATTACCGATACGGGCAGGCGGTGTAATTTTATTCCACAATTACACACTCCACAGCGCTAAACCAAATAAATCCAATACAGTCCGGTGGAGCTTTGATCTACGTTATCACGATGTATATCAACCGACAGGTAGGCCTTACTACCCTTCATTTCTGGTGCGGAGTCGTGTGCGTCCAGAGGCTTGCCAAACAGATTATGAAACATGGTGTAAAAGATGGGAGTTTGCACTGCAAAATTCCAAAGGTGTGCAGGCATACCGATGGCTTCGATAAGAATGAGGATAAAATGCTTGGAATTTCAAATCTACCCACTGTTAATGCAACCCTAAATACAACAAGTGCTATTCTTTTAATTGTCGGATATATCTTTATTCGCAATCGTAAGATTGAACATCACAAGAATTGTATGCTTGCTGCATTCGGAGTCTCTGTACTTTTCCTTATCAGTTATTGTATTTACCATGCAAATGTAGGGTCGACCCAATTTATGCAGCAAGGATGGATACGTCCAGTCTACTTCACAATTCTGATTTCGCATATAATATTAGCGTTTATCATAGTCCCTTTAGCGTTAGTCACGCTCTATTTGGCATGGCGAGAAAAGTTCGATAATCATCGACGCATTGCAAAATTTACTCTTCCAATCTGGCTATATGTTTCTGTTACAGGAGTTCTCATCTATCTGATGTTGTATCACATGGGGTAATTGACAACGATTCAGTTATAGCATCATAACCTTGTTAGGTTGTGCCTCTTTGTAGCATAACCTTTCCAGGTTGTGCAACGGGAACGCAAACAAAAAGTAAACCCTACAAAAACGCATAAACACACAGGAAAAAAATCCGCATAATCCGGGGAATGCATAAATAGCATTCATACCGTTAATTTGGCGTAATCCAAAATTCAGACAAACTATAGTATCCTACGAAAGGCACCTCACAGGTTACAGAGAAAGAAAAAGAACGAAAAGAAACAACCTCCATCACCGTACCAAGAACAATACGATATGGCGGTAGAATACAACCACGCATGGAGTAACCGAATGTGGCAAAAAAAGAAACCAAGACTTAAACCTGCACCTAAGCAAAGAGAAATTGCCGCAGAATTGGCAGGAGAACCAGCATTAAGGTGGTGCCGCCAAAACGTTAAACACTGGGTCACAGAACTGCGAAAAATACACCCAAATTACACAAGGAAAGAAGTCTATGACGCTTATATTAGCACAAACCCGCAAGCTCATCACTACAGACAAAAATACATCCCTTTCGAAGAAGAAGGACTCGCAAAAAATGGTGTAGGTTTCCAACACCAAATTGCAAGATTGGCCATAGAAAGAGAAAACGACATCGCACAAGTGCAAAGTAAAATCGTTAGATTTGGCGAAAAGCCGAGATGCTGAAAAAAAAACACGTCTGAAGACACAAACTCTTAAAATCCGTGTCAATCCGTGTAATCCGCGCTACAGGGTTATTTAGTTTTATGGATTTTGGTCGTTTTTTATCACAATCGTTAATATTTTGGAATATGCGGATATACCATGATTTTTCATGGTATATCTGCTATACTTCACCTTAAAAATTTACGATCTTTTGAGGTGAAGAATGGCAAAAGGAAAATCCTGCCACTTGATGGACATGTTAGCAAAACTTACAGACCCGCGCAAGGAAAAAGGGAAACGACACCCCTTGAACGCACTCCTCGCACTTTTAGTCGTTGGATTGATGTGCGGGCATAAAGGGTATACATCCATCGCTACTTGGGCACGCTCACAGACCGCACTTGCAAAAGCACTCGGGTTCACACATCAAAAAACGCCTTGTGCTGCAACCATACATAATCTGTTGAAAAAGTTAGACGCTGAGGTATTAGAAGACATCCTGTCAAAATGGGTAAACGCTGCATTAGCAGAGCGTCTCGATTTGCAGGGCTGTTTTGACGCAGTCGCTATAGATGGCAAAACCCTGCGTGCGTCTAAAAAAAGTGGTGCGATGATCAGCCATTTACTCTCCGTCGTCTCTCATGAGTTAGGGATCACCCTCACGCAGCGAGGTGTTAGCGATAAAACTAATGAAATACCGATATCAAAGGAATATGCCTCAAAACCTTTACTCACAGTTAACTTGATAAATAAACAATTCTAAAACTATGGTAAAATATAAAGTTTTCTATACATATTTTTCTATTTGTGGTATAATACACGGTATTATGGCATATTCAACAGACCTGCGAAAACGCGTGCTTGATTTCATTGATAACGGCGGCAGCAAAGTAAAAGCTGCGAAACTTTTCAATATCTCACGCGATGTTATCTATAAATGGCTCAACGCACCAGACCCACTCGCCCCGAAAAAATCAGGACCTAAAGGTCCCAGATGTATTGACTACAAGGCACTCACACAACAAGTAAAAGATTTCCCCGATCAAACTATACAGGAGCGCGCAGATCATTTCGGCGTTTCCTACTATTGTATTTGGTATGGACTGCGAAAACTCGGTATCTCGCGAAAAAAAAGACACTCGGCTATAAGGAACGATGTGATCACAAGCGAGAAACTTATCGTGAACAACTCGCTGCTGCAAAGGAAAACGGAAAATCCTTAGTTTTTATTGATGAGAGTGGTTTTCGGTCAGAAAGTTTCAGGCGTTTCGGGTATGCTCCGAAAGGTGAACCTGTTTTTGACCTTATATCCAGTCAAAGAAACCGCACCACAACTTTGTTAGCTGCACGTATAGATGAGGCGTTTACAGCCCCTATACTATTTGAGGGGAGTTGTAATGCGGAGCGTTTCAACACTTGGCTTGAGCATGAGTTATGCCCGCGTTTAGATGAAAACCATCTTGTTATCTTGGATAACGCACGCATCCATAAAACACACCGCACCCGGGATCTTATAGGGGCATCGGGTGCCTCCCTATTGTATTTGCCGCCTTATTCACCGGACTATAACCCAATTGAACATGATTTTGCGAACATCAAACGCTTACGAGAATATAATAAAGATAAAACACTTCAGGATATAATCAATATGTATAAATAATTCAAAACTCTACCATAATTGAACCTTCGGGTGGTTCGTAGGTCAGGTGGTGCAAGGCGATTTCCGACTATTATTGAGTTAAGTTGCAATTCGGGGATTGCTCCTATGGATGAGGTGACTATTTATTTTCATACCTGACCATAATAATGGAATAAGGAGATCAGAATTTGGAAAATGTAACAATAGATATGATAGAATGGGGGCGTTTGACAGGAGAAAGGCCGCGCAAGGCTGGATGCAATTCACGGCTTGGAGAGCACGGTTTACATGTGCGTCCAGCATTTGGAAGACTCACCACATCTCACGGTGTCTGTGGTATAGGTGTTTCATCGATATCTCGTGAAAAAGCTGAGTCTATCATTGGTTTCAAACTGTCCGATGCGTTTGACAGCGAAAACGGTGTAAAAGCAGATTATCAATTCATGGAGTATCCGTTATGGGATTTAGTCGGGCAGTTAGAACAAAAACCTGTTTATGCAATGTTGTCTGGCGAGAATAGTGACTTCAAAGCACCTTGCTATGATACATCTCTGTATATTGATGATTTACACATTGACGATAATGCTGAAGCAGCTGCCTTCATTGCATCTGAAGCACTTGAAGGTAAGGGGCGCGGACATAACGCGTATAAGATTAAGGTTGGACGTGGTGCAATGCACATGCCACTTGAAAAGGGAACACAACGCGACATTGATGTTATCAAAGCTGTGCGTGATGCTGTAGGACCTGATGCTGCTATCCTTATTGATGCAAACAATGGGTATAATCTCAACATAACAAAGCAGGTATTAGGTGGTGCAGCGGATGCAAATGTCTATTGGATGGAAGAAGCATTCCATGAGGATGCTCGTGTCTACGGTTTATTGAAAGAATGGTTAAATGCTGAAGGTATAAAGACCAAAATTGCTGATGGTGAAGGTAGTGCTTCACCGCATCTTATAAATTGGGCAAAAAATGGACTTATTGACATTGTGCAATACGATATATTCCACCCCGGTTTCACAAGATGGCTGGAATTGGGACCTGAATTAGATGCTGTTAACGTCGGCACAGCACCGCATCACTATGGTGGATATTACGGAAACTTTGTCACAGGTCATCTCGCCGCGAAAATAGAAAAGTTTGAATTTGTTGAATGGGATCATGCTGACACTCCTGGAATAGACGATTCGAATTATTCAATTTCAGACGGCTATGTAAATATACCGAATCTTCCCGGCTTTGGGTTGAAAATTGAAGAAGAACCGTATCAAAAAGCAGTGAAAGAGAACGGGTTTGTAGTTACTTCATAATAACAGAGGGAAACATATCTATGGCTTACTTAACAGACGCAGATAAAGAATTTTTCAAAGAGAACGGATATCTGGTTGTGCGTGGTGCGCTTGATCAGCATGAAGTTAATGCCGCATTGGATAAAGTATGGGAGTCCTTAGAAGAGGATAGAAACGATCCTGAATCCTGGATTCGGAAGGGATATCGTACTGCTCCTATCGGCGGTGAGGATGTAATCCGTGGAACTATCTACGGAAATAAAGTTTTTGATATGGCTGAAGAGATGGTTGGGAAAGATAAACTTAATACGGGCGGTGGTGCTGGGCCACATATCAATTTTCCTGATCCTGATAGAGAGTTTCGCGAACCGCTTGGACATCTTGATGGATACCATACCCCTTCTAACGGTGTACCTAAAGGTGTGGTTGGATCGTTTACACTCGGTGCAACTGTATATTTGGATACTGTTGAAGAACACGGTGGTGGGTTCACGATTTGGCCTGGAAGTCATCGTATCTGGGCAGAATATTTCAGACATCATGATTTAGATAGTCTACCTGGTGGCGTTGCTCCATTTGATTTGGGACCGAGTTTTGAATTCACAGGTGAAGGCGGGGATGTCTGTTTTTGGCATCATCAGATGAGTCATACTGCAGGCCCAAATTGTGGACACAATGTCAGAATTGCTCTTATCGGAAGGTACCGTAGAAAAGACCTTGATGAGATTAAGTTTGATACTCCTGAAGATATGTGGAAATATTGGGATGGATTAGCGTAGGGTTACAAAGATCTGATACATATACCTGTTGATATATGAAAGTTTAGCTAAACATTGTGGCTTGCTGTCCCAGGTTTTCGTAAAGGTGATCTTGTGAAAGCATATTCAGAAAATGATGATTTTGGATCGCAACAGTAGGGTGAATTTGAACAAAACGTTACTTCAGAAGATTGCCAGATTTGTTATTCCGACTGTATTAGCAGTAGTTATCTCATATTTCCTACTGAAAGAGATTGATTTAAGAGAAATACCTGAAACACTCGGCCGTATTCCATTCCATGCATTAATAATAGGATTTGTGTGTTATTGTCTACTTGTAATAGCAAAGACATTGCGATTCAGAACCTTATTGGGCTTGAAGTCCAGTGTGCATCAAATTGTTCCTATTTTGGCAATGCACACGTTTTGGGGTAATATTCTCCCAATGCGAACAGGAGATATTTCCTATGTTTATTTAATGCAGCAGCGACAAAAAGTAGATGCGACACAGGGAATTGCGTCACTGATGATGGCGAGTCTTATTGACTTAGTGTTGTTAATTGCCTTGATGGTATTCTCCGCAACACTGCTATTGCCAAAATTGAGTAGTCACTTTTCCTGGGTTGTGCTTTATCTAACACCACTACTTATTGGCATAGGTTTGTTGTCCGTAATAGTTTTGGCATGTGTAGCACCAGACTTCATCACATCGATTCCAATGAGATG
Organism: Candidatus Poribacteria bacterium; assembly: GCA_965200395.1. Taxonomy (GTDB): domain Bacteria; phylum Poribacteria; class WGA-4E; order WGA-4E; family WGA-3G; genus MSPOR6. Next base: position 901,027 of record CBDAUH010000002.1, read on the forward strand.
TGCAAGTCCACTGCTGACATCGGACAAGTCGGCAGTAGCATGGATCGTCAACAAATTACTTAGTATACTTAATCAGATAACTGCGTTCCGACTGAATCTACAATTTTTGAAGGTATGGGGATATTCACTCTTATGTCTTACTATCCGTTTCGGATTTCAGTGTTATCTTGTTTCAGAGATGGGTGTGGGTATCCCATTGATAGAAGTGCTGTTTGCCCTGGCATTTACTAGCGGGTTTAATCTATTACCAATACAGACAGTGGGCAACTTCGGAACAACAGAATTCCCATTTGCTTGGTTCTTAAACCATTTTGGAACACCAATGAAATTGGCAACTATTACGGGATTTAGTTTGCATATCCTAATTCTACTATATTGTCTACCGTTAGGCGTTTACGGCTATTTATGTAAACCGCAGGAGAATGAGCATGAGAATAATTGACCCGCATGTCCACGTTTGGGAAAATAATCCGAAGTTTCCGTGGGCACGTGAAAGAAATCATCCATCAGCAGATGCCACACCAGAAATGTTGTTGGAACTAATGGAAGCAAACGGTGTGGAAAAAACTGTACTTGTTCAGGTTATCCATTATCTTTGGGATAATAGTTATGCTGCAGACGCGATGAATAGATATCCCGATAAATTTATGGGTGTGTGCAGAATAAATCCTGAAGATAAAGATGCACCTGATCATCTGAGTCGCTGGACAGAGGAATATGGATTTCACGGTGTTCGTTTGAGTCCATCTATTGGTGCCGATGGTGATTGGTTTGCGGGAACACTTATGCCCCCTATTTTCAGTCGTGCAGAGTCACTTGGTGTACCGATGCTAATACTAACAAGAGCGGAGAGATTGGTTGATTTGGTTCCGCTGTTAGAACAGCATCCGAACCTTGACGTGGTAATTGACCACATGGCAGACTGTTCCCCCGACGAACCAGAGAAACTGCGATTATTGCTGAACTTAGCAAGATATCCTTGTGTTTATGTGAAAATTAGTCATACTTGGTCTATATCAAAAACAAGTTTTCCATGGGCAGATACACATGATCAGGTGAAGGAAGTGTATCAGGCATTTGGTGCTGATCGCATTATGTGGGGAACAGATTGGCCCGTGTGCCTGAGTCGAGCGACTTATTCAGAAACTTTGTCTGTTGTTCGTGATGAAATGGATTTTTTCACACCGGATGATTTGGAATGGGTTTTAGGTAAAACTGCACTAAGACTCTGGCAATTTTAGAACGGCAAAGTACACAGTTGTGTAGTCGTCCCATAAATTGAAAATAACATTTAAATTAAGCAAAGTACACAGTTGTGTAGTCGTCCCATAAATTGAAAATAACATTTAAATTAAAAAATACATAATACAAGGAAACTAAAATGAAACACCTACTTTTGATGATTCTTGCAATTCAATTCATTTTTATACCGCTTGGTTTTGCGCAAGAGAGCTGAGGCGCGTGAAGCAATCCCACTATCCCACAGGGAGGTGGAAGTGAAGTTAGTTTAACTTCAGAGAATAAAAAATTTCAAGTTAGCCTTGGTACACGTACATTCAGGGCTGAAGGTGGCCACATTGAATACAATGGATTGACTCAGGTGGGCAGTCCTCCTGAACGAGTTGCTGAACATAGACATGAGGTTAAGTTGAACGTTGTTCGGTTTGATATTGGGTTTAAATTCCAAATCAATAAACAGTTTCAGTTGGATGCAATGTTGCCTTATGAAATAAAAGACCAAGATGCTAATATTGGAGGACTTGATAACATAGATGATGAAGAGATGCGAAGAAAGATTTTACTCTATCAAGAAATTCATCATCGCGACGAAACATATCGCGGTTTTTCGGATATGGATCTTTTATTAGGTTATCATAGGCATGGAATCCTCTTGAATAATGACATGCTTATTGCAAAAATTGGCACAACGATTCCGTTGGGAAAAACTGAAGATAACCCGTGGACACTTGGCGATATGGGGATGGAACATCTACATATTCAATTCGGTACTGGGACGTTTAATCCTGTTGCAGATTTACGTTACAGCTTCCCTATATTTGAGGGATTGAGAGCGAATGCAAGTGTCCGAAGTAAGTATCCTTTATATGAAAACAGCAAAGAATATCTCGGTTCAAAGGATATTACCTATACTGCGGGGTTGAATTATCGAGCAACCGATTGGCTGTCGTTTCAGACAAGTTATCTTGGTCTTTATCAGTCCTACGCGTATTGGGCAGGTGAACAGGATATCAATACCGGATTACGGTTTAGTATGGTATCGTTGGGCACATCCATTGCAACACCCTACAATGTTCCATTGTCAATTACATTTATGTTACCTATTCAACAGGAAACTCTTTACGATGACTCAGCGCAGGGCAACGATGCTTTTAAGTTGGGATCGTTAGTGTCTGTTAGGGCATTGTATTCATTTTAAATTAGATTAACGTGAGTTCGGTGTCCGAAATATGAAGGCTATTTTGTAGCACAAAAATGTCTTATTCCGAACTCACATTAACCATAATTCTAGAGTCTACTATATGTGAGTAATGGTCTTAGCCAACGTTTTGCGGTACCCATGTCCATACCAGTACGTTCGGCATAGTTTTCGACCTGGTCATCTCCAATTCGTGCGATGCTGAAATATCGAGAATTGGGATGTGAGAAATACCATCCGCTTACAGAGGCTGCGGGAAACATCGCCAAGCTTTCGGTCAAAGATATTCCGGTATTTTTGCTAACATCCATTATATCAAATAACGCACGTTTTTGATTATGGTCGGGACATGCAGGATATCCGGGGGCAGGGCGAATTCCATGATATTTTTCTGCAATTAATGCATTGTTGTCTAGCTGTTCATCAGTGGCATAACCCCATAGAGAAGTTCTGGTTAGCTGATGCAAATGTTCTGCAAACGCCTCAGCTAACCTGTCCGCCAATGCTTTGGCCATAATGCTGTTATAGTCATCGTGTTGTTGTTCAAACTCAGCACAGAGTTCTGGGACACCTATACCTGCAGTTACAGCGAAAGTGCCGATATAATCTGGTATAGATGTATTCTTTGGGGCCAAAAAGTCGCTCAGGCATAGATTGGGTCGGGTAAATGGTTGTTCTGTTTGCTGGCGTAGATGATGTATTGTGGCAATTATCTCTGTTCTACTTTCATCTGCATATATTTCCACATTTTCGCCTACACTATTCGCTGGAAAGATTCCGACCACTGCCTTGGCGTGTAACTTTTTCCGGCTAATGATTTTATGCAGGAGTTTATTTCCATCCTCAAAAAGTTCTCTTGCCTTCGTTCCTATCTCTGGATCTTCAAATATATTTGGATATTTGCCTGCCATTTCCCATGTAATAAAGAAAGGTGTCCAGTCGATATAGTCAATGAGTTCATCTAATGGATAGTCGTCAAACACCTTTATTCCTACCATATTGGGTTTGGGTGGTAGATAGTTATGCCAGTCAAGTGTTAATTTGCGTTGTTGCGCGACATGAAACGGCAATATTTTTGTTTTCTGACGGCTCTTTGAACGGTTTTGACGTATGTCAATATATTCTTCTCGCGTCTGATCCACAAATTTCTGATGATTTTCACTGTTCATGAGGTTGCTAACAACCCCTACGCTGCGTGAAGCATCTTTGACGTGAATAGTGGGTCCGTCGTAGGCAGGTTCAATCTGAATTGCGGTATGGACCTTTGAAGTAGTGGCACCACCGATAAGAAGTGGTATGCGAAGACCTGCTCGTTCCATCTCCTTTGCAACATGCACCATTTCATCTAAGGATGGTGTGATAAGTCCACTCAATCCGATGATGTCAGCATTTTCTTTGCGTGCAGTATCTAAAATATCTTCCGCGGGTACCATTATACCTAAGTCTATAACATCGTAATTGTTACAGCCGAGTACTACACCGACTATATTTTTCCCTATGTCATGCACGTCCCCTTTGACTGTTGCCATGACAATTTTTCCTCTGGATTTGATTTCACCTTCCATCTGTTCTTTTTCGATATAAGGGATGAGATGTGCGACAGCCCTTTTCATAACCTGTGCACTTTTGATGACTTGTGGTAGGAACATCTTGCCATCGCCGAAGAGTTCCCCAACACGATCCATCCCATCCATTAATGGGCCTTCAATGACCTGTATTGGGCGTTCATAATTGAGTCGTGCTTCTTCGGTATCTGCTTCTATGTGCTCGATTATACCTTCTACAAGTGCGTAGCTAATACGTTGTTCAATTGGTAATTTTCGCCATGCTTTGTTAACGTGTGTTCTCTTGCTTTTACCTTTATGCGATTTAGCAAGTTCAAGTAGCTGGTCAGTTGCATCTTCTCGGCGATTGAATAGTACATCCTCAACTGCGTTTAATAGTTGCTTTGGCAGATCATCATAAACAGCGAGTTGTCCTGCGTTGACGATGCCCATATCCATACCTGCGTTAATTGCATGATAGAGAAAGGATGCATGCATTGCTTCCCGAACGGTGTCGTTTCCACGGAATGCGAATGATATATTACTAACGCCACCACTTACCAAAGCGTGTGGACATGTCTTTTTGATTGCTTTACATGCTTCAATAAATGCCACTGCAAATTCGTTGTGTTCCGCGATGCCTGTGCCAACTGTTAAGATATTTGGATCAAATATAATATCTTCTGGTGGAAATCCGACTTTTTCAGTCAATAGTTTATATGCTCTTGTGCAAATTTCTACTTTTCGTTCAAAAGTGTCTGCTTGTCCATGTTCATCGAAAGCCATCACTATAACTGCTACGCCGTATTTTCTAATCAGACGTGCTTTATTTAGAAAATCTTCCTCTCCCTCTTTTAGACTAATTGAGTTGACAACGCCTTTTCCTTGAACGCATTGTAAGCCTGCCTCAATGACTTCCCATTTGCTGGAATCTATCATAATTGGTACACGACTGATATCTGGTTCAGCTGCGATGAGATTTACGAACTTCACCATTGCAGCTTTGGCATCTAACAATCCTTCATCCATATTGATGTCAATAAGTTGTGCTCCGTTTTCTACCTGACCGCGTGCCACTTCTAATGCTGTCTCATAATCTTCATTTTTGATAAGGGATGCGAAGCGTCTTGAACCTGCGATATTTGTGCGTTCACCTACGTTTACGAAGAGCGATTCAGGCGTGATGTTAAATGCTTCTAAGCCGCTCAATCTGCAGGCGGGTTCTTGCGGTTCTGGTTGACGAGGGGGATATTCTGCAGCAACATTAACAATGGCTTCGATGTGTTCTGGTTGACTTCCACAACACCCACCGACAATGTTGACGAATCCGTTTTGTGCAAATTCGTGCATCCAATTGCCCATTTCTTCTGGTGTCTGTGTGTAATGTCCCAATTCATTTGGAAGTCCAGCGTTTGGGTAGCAGATGATAGGTATATCAGCGAGTTTGGAAATTTCTGCTAAATAGGGTCGTATCTGTTGCGCGCCAAATCCACAATTCAAACCGACTGCAAGCAAATTAACATGTCTGATTGAGTTCCAAAATGCTTCGACTGTCTGTCCAGATAGATTACGGCCACCACCGCCGCTTCTGTCTGATGAAACGATAATCGGTATGCTAATCTTTCGTTGTTCGAAAAGTGTCTGAATAGCATAGAGTGCTGCCTTGCAATTAAGCGTATCCATTACGGTTTCAACAAGGAGAATATCGACACCACCGTCAATTAATCCTTCTACTTGTGTTGTATAGGAAGCAAGGAGTTGGGCAAATGTAATATTTCTATATCCTGGGTCATTGACATCGGGTGAGATAGAGCAGCTGCGGTTTGTTGGTCCAATACTTCCAGCAACGAAACGCGGTTTGTGGCGCGTAGTGTATTTATCAGCAACTTCACGTGCAATTTGTGCTGCAGCGTAGTTTATTTGATATGCTTGATCCTGGAGTTGGTAATCTGCCATAGAAACGGATGTGCTGGTGAAGGTGTTGGTTTCTATGATGTCTGATCCTGCTTGACAGTAATTCGAATGAATTTCACGTATGATATGGGGTTGCGTGATGGACAATAGATCGTTGTATCCTTTGAGTTCACTCGGATGGTCGGCAAATTTTTCTCCACGGAAGTCCTCTTCTGTGAGTCTATACGTTTGTATAAGGGACCCCATTGCACCATCGAGTACTAATATACGTTCTTTTAGTAATTTGTTTAAGAGTTGTATCCGTTCAGTATCCATCATGTTTTCCCCAATTTGTTGGTAATTTGCTTAAATATTATACTACATTGAGAGTAGATATGTCTATTTATTATACAGATGACTAGGGTTATTTATGGTAAAATATAAAGTTTTCTATACATATTTTTCTATTTGTGGTATAATACCCGGTATTATGGCATATTCAACAGACCTGCGAAAACGCGTGCTTGATTTCATTGATAACGGCGGCAGCAAAGTAAAAGCTGCGAAACTTTTCAATATCTCACGCGATGTTATTTACAAATGGCTCAACGCACCAGACCCACTCGCCCCGAAAAAATCAGGACCTAAAGGTCCCAGATGTATTGACTACAAGGCACTCACACAACAAGTAAAAGATTTACCCGATCAAACTATACAGGAGCGCGCAGATCATTTCGGCGTTTCCTACTATTGTATTTGGTATGGACTGCGAAAACTCGGTATCTCGCGAAAAAAAAGACACTCGGCTATAAGGAACGATGTGATCACAAGCGAGAAACTTATCGTGAACAACTCGCTGCTGCAAAGGAAAACGGAAAATCCTTAGTTTTTATTGATGAGAGTGGTTTTCGGTCAGAAAGTTTCAGGCGTTTCGGGTATGCTCCGAAAGGTGAACCTGTTTTTGACCTTATATCCAGTCAAAGAAACCGCACCACAACTTTGTTAGCTGCACGTATAGATGAGGCGTTTACAGCCCCTATACTATTTGAGGGGAGTTGTAATGCGGAGCGTTTCAACACTTGGCTTGAGCATGAGTTATGCCCGCGTTTAGATGAAAACCATCTTGTTATCTTGGATAACGCACGCATCCATAAAACACACCGCACCCGGGATCTTATAGGGGCATCGGGTGCCTCCCTATTGTATTTGCCGCCTTATTCACCGGACTATAACCCAATTGAACATGATTTTGCGAACATCAAACGCTTACGAGAATATAATAAAGATAAAACACTTCAGGATATAATCAATATGTATAAATAATTCAAAACTCTACCATAAATGGTTGCATGGTGTTATCGCAAGCTAGTTGTGCTTGCTACGGTTTTCTGGATCGCGGATTTTGCGGCTTTTTCTTTTTCTGTGTGTTTATTCAAGTTTGTAACGTCTTCTTTTGTTTACGCCTCCGATGCACAACCTGGAAAGGTTATGCTACAAAGAGATCGTCTGGATCGCGGATTTTCGCGGATTTTTTGTCAGAATCGCGGATTACGCCAAATCAACGGTATGAATGCCATTGAGGCATTCCCCGGATTACGCGGATTTTCGCGGATTTTAAGAGTCTGTGTCTTCTTGCGTGCTCTTTTTCTGAATCGCGGATTACACGGATTACACGGATTGACACGGATTTTAAGAGTCTCGTATCTACACATCTAATGGACAGATGGAGATCTTCTGATAACATTACGTTTGTAAGGCACAACCTGGAAAGGTTATGCTACAAAGATCACACAACCTGGAAAGGTTATGCTACAAAGAGATCGCCTTTGTAACATCTTCTTTTGTTTACGCCCGTGATGCACAACCTTTTAGTTTGTTATCTCATTAGGGAGATTATTGATGATGCGGGCAGATTCTACGCTGACATAGACAATACGTTGGATAGCAGTGACGAGATCGCGTGGGTCATCAAACCAACCGTTTGGGTCGTTGACGATGCCACTGTCCTTCTCCGTTTTTATGTAGTAGCGGTCAATAAACCACTCCAGCGGTGTTCTGCCATTCACAACATATCCCCAAGAGTCTTCTGGGATATTTGTTATGTGGACGTTATCATTGATGGCAAAGGTTCTTTTTTCAGTATCTATAAACTTCATCGCTTTTTCTGTGAGTAGGAAAAGGTTTGGGTTTGCATCTTCAAGGTCTGTTGGTGGTGAGGACATATTTGGATACTCAATTCTGAGTGGGTATTTTTCGCATGTCTCATAATTGAGGTGGAGGTCTGCCAACTTTTTGCCTGCATCTGCGAAGGCGCGGAAGCCTGGTGCAAACGGGATACGTGGTAGCATTTTGGACAGATCATTTGTGAACTGTTCCCTATAACTGGGTGCATGCAGGATACCGTAAACATAGTCGAATATGTCGTCTTTTGTGATGGTATCGTCGGTGTAGTGTTCTTGAAAAACACTGAGTGCGGTATCTGAAATATTATCAATACGATGTCCCTCTTCCGCTTCGCTTAAAATATTATTAACAGAAGGTACCCCCCCCCCTCTGTACTTTCGTTCAGCAGTCCGAGGGTTTGAGAACTGTCGGTTTGCTTCAGGTATTGGTAGCGGGGGAAACATTGTGCTGCAGCATTAATGCCCATATCCGGCAATGTATTTGTCATAAGCGCGGAAAACGAACTCGTTGATCCGGTGCCAGGGACACATATTGCACGATTTTCACTTGAATCATCAGGGAAAATTTTATCCATTTGAAACTTCATATATATGAATGTCTTATCAGCGTAACAGTTCGCGACTACAAAAGGTCTATACACGACTTTTCGGATATATTCCTCCGAAAAGTTTGTTTTCTTCCTACGTCTTAAGTTGTTCTTGAGTTCCCTATCCCATTTAATATTTGAACTATGACAGGATGCAACCGTATCCACTGCTGCTTTTAATCTTTCTTTATCTGATGCTATTTCAGGGTTTGTTTCAAAAAGTGCTTCAAATTCAGAAAGAGCCTCGAGATACGTTTGCGTCATTTTTTCTGCATGTTGGGCACAGACATGACTAGAAAAATTATAAGAATATGCGTCCCTACCTGTCGCTAAACCTTGTGAATACAGCTTAAATATTGTATTGTCAATCTTACCTTTTCTTGCCTCCTCGGATCCTAACTGATAAAGTTTTTCAAATTCCTCGCTGCGTTGCTGAATCCAATCATCATGTTTATTGGGTATAATAGTTTCCCAATTATCAAATCCTGATATTGACTTTTTCTCTTGCAATTCCTCTAACTTTTCCTCGCGTGTGAGATAGTCTCCAATATCTCGGTATTGAATTTTACAACCTTCGTGTGTGGCATCCGGATTTTTAACAAGGATTGTAATAGCAACAGGGGCTCGTGAACCTTGACCAAATACTTTACCACCTTCTCGGCGTGAACGTTCTCCTTGCGTGCGTTGATTTCCTCTAAGATGCAGTACGTGAATTGAACTGAATTCTTCTGCTAAACATGCGCGGACCCCCGAATCAGCGTTTCCATCAATCCATGATCCGTTGGTAACGAAAGCGATGATACCCTGTTTTTCAATTCTATCGGATGCCCAACGAATTGCCTTCTTGTATGTATCATAGAGACTATTTTTTGCTTTTGCTTTAGATCGATCTGCATAAGTGTCTTTAATACGTTCTTCAAGTGCAGGATACGACACATTTGGGTTGTCATCTGATGCCTTTTGCTGTTTTGCGGACCATGGCGGATTGCCAACAATGACTTGAATTGGCAGTTTCTGTTGATGTTCGGCACGTGCGTTGTTCTCTGGCAACCACTCTTTCGGGAAGAGGGTGAGATCGTCTTTTTTATTCAGATTGAAGGTGTCGGTCAGGACAATGCCGTTGAAGGGTTCGTAGCTGCTATCTTCTCCGCGTCGTCCACGGAACGTCTCCTCAATGTTAACGGTGGCGATGTAGTATGCAAGCAGGACGATCTCGTTTGCATGTAGTTCCTCATGATATTTGCGTTCAAGATCAGCATCTTGGATAATACCGGACTGTAGGAGACGCGTAAGAAAAACGCCTGTACCGGTGAACGGATCCAGCACATGCACACCCTCATCGCTGAGACTGCGCCCGAACTCGTCTTGCAACACCTCATTGGCACTGTGCAGTATGAAGTCCACAACTTCAATCGGTGTGTTAGGGTTATTTAGTTTTATAGATATTCATTTTATCAAGTTAACTGTGAGTAAAGGTTTTGATGCATATTCCTTTATTTTATCAGCGATCCGTGTTATGCCTTGAAAACGGAATACGGATAATGCGGTATTTCGTAAAGCGGCCATGACTTGTGGAATAGCCCCGCATCTGACAGGTGATGCGTCCTCGCCGAGTAGCACATCGCGCATCCAATGCGACTTGTTCTCTATTGCCCAATGGCCTCTCCGTAAAGCAAGTAAGCGTTCTGCGGATGCCTCACTCGGTTTCAGGCTCGTAATCCCATAGGTAGTGCGGGTTGTCTCTTCTCCTGTCTTCATATTTTTGGAAGTATAGCAATATTGGATCACTTGTGCTACGCCCGGCCAATCCAGATATGCGTTGAGACTTGTGCTTGCCTTGATACATCGCGTCTCAAGTCTGCCATGCGACTTTTCAATCGTCTCATGCATGTATATCGGTTTCCCTAAAGTAGGGTGTGTTGTGTCTTCAGAAACCGCGTCAGGCACGCCTTGAAAAAGTTTTTCAATCGCTTCTAACAGGTCCGGTTGATTGCCTTTAACAGGCAGCATATAGTCGCCCCCGCTGTTTATGATTCCGTGGCAGAAAGAGCGTTGTGTCAAAAGGGCATCCGTTGTGATAACTTTGCCTGCTACATCAAACGCTTTGAGGATTTCCGTTGATACCGGTATTTCATTGGTTTTGTCGCTGACACCTCGCTGCGTGAGGGTGATCCCTAACTCATGAGAGACGACGGAGAGTAAATGGCTGATCATCGCACCACTTTTTTTAGACGCACGCAGGGTTTTGCCATCTATAGCGACTGCGTCGGAACACCCCCGCAAATCAGGGCACTCTGCTAATGCGGCGTTTACCCATTTTGACAGGATGTTTTCTAATGCTTCAACGTCCAACTTTTTCAACAGATTATGGATAGTTGCGGCACAAGGCGTTTTGTGATGTGTGAACCCGAGTGCTTTTGTGAGTGCGGGCTGTGAGCGTGCCCAGGTAGCGATGGATGTATACCCTTTATGCCCGCACATCAATCCAACGACTAAAAGTGCGAGGATTGCTTTCAACGGGTGTCGTTTCCCTTTTTCCTTGCGTGGGTCTGTAAGTTCTGCTAACATATCCATTAAGTGGCAGGACTTTTTTCTTGTCATTCTTCACCTCAAAAGATCGTAAGTTTTTAAGGTGAAGTATAGCAGATATAGCGTGAAAAATCACGGTATATCTGCACATCCTAAAATATTAACGATTGTGATAAAAAACAACTAAAATACATAAAACTAAATAACCCTATCGGTGTGTAGACAATGCCGAGACGCTCTACCTCCTTTTTCAAGGCGGTGACAAAAAACTTCTCATAGAGTTCCAATAACACCCGTTGCCGTGCTGCGCTATTGTCGAGTCCTTGTGCACGCATTCGGACACTTTCGTAGAACCCTTCCAGATCGCGCGTTTCGTTTTCAAGTCCAAATTCACCAAAATCGTTTTGGAGGTTGTTCAGCGCATTTGCTACGGGATTGCCAGAGGTGAAGTCGTAGTTGTCAAAAAGTGCCTCAAAGACAGGGCGGGTGATGATGTGTTGTGCCATCATGTCAATCGCACTCTCACGGGTGATCGAGGCGTTGATCGTCTCTTTCAACTCGTTGTGGAAGTCGTCAAACCATTCTTGCAGGGCACTGTTATCAGGATTTTCCAGTAGGTTCTCAATGCGTCCGACAAGCCTTTTGAAAATATCTGCGACATCTTTTGCCCAGCTTTCCCAGTATTCTCTATCACCGCATTTCTCCACGATCTTAGCGTAAATGGCATCGGCAGGAATACCGATCGGCAGCTGCAGCTGCTCAGGGGTTAGAGTTTCGTCTCCGTTCTCTGCATAATCTCCGCCTTTATCAAAGATAATGATTTCTGTAGGTTTGGTGTTGAGGTCGATTTTATTGATTTCGGCATTGAGTCTGTCATCATGGGATCGGAGTGCACAAAGGACGCTCCACACAGTGGCGAACCTGTCGTTATCGTTGAGTGCTTCAACAGGATCAACGCCTGGCGGAATTGCAACGGGTAGCACGATGTAGCCGTATTGTTTGCCGGGAGCTTTGCGCATGACGCGTCCGACAGCCTGCACAATATCAACGTGTGATTTGCGGGGTGCCATGAATAGCACGGCATCCAGTGCGGGCACGTCAATCCCTTCGGAGAGACAGCGTGCATTGGAAAGGATACGGCACACGTTTTGTGAGTGAGCATCGCCTTTTAACCATTCAATCTTATTTTTCCGTTCAAGTGCGTTATTTTTACCATCAACATGTGCGGTCTCACATGTGAAACTATTATCGTGTTGTTGGTCTTCCGACATACTTTCAATAGCAGTTTTTATGATGTCGTTCCAATGTTCTACAAGGTTTTGTGAGGACTTGATGGTGTTTGTAAACGCAATGGCACGGGTGATCGGTTTGATCGATGTATCGTCAGATGATTTCCTTTCGGGATTCTGTAGTGCACGCCAACAGCCTACAATCTTCGCCGCATCACTGATGTTGACTTCACTACCACCATTACTGAGATAGTTGTGTAAAGTATCCTGCACGCCTTGCTCCGACATCGCAAGCACAACAACTTTATAGTCGGAGAGTAGGTCGTGTGCTACGGCTGTGGAGAAGCGGAGGCGGTGGAATTCGGGACCATAAGTCGTTGGATCGTCCATAGAGAACACTTCTATATTGTGTTTTGCTGCTTTCGTTTTCGCACTTTGGGTATATAAACGGGATGTCGCGGTCATGTAGAGCCGTTTATTAGCACGGATACGATCATTATCGTGGACAAGCACAAAAGGTGAGGTGTCATCGTCAGGTCTGTCAATACCGGTTGTTCTGTGTGCCTCATCACAGAAGATAATATCAAAATCGGGTGCCCCTATGTTCTGTGCGTCTGCAAGTTTTGGGAGTGAATGGTAGGTGCAGAAAACAACGCGCATGTTATCCTCATCTGTTCTTTGCAAGGCTTCGGAGATAACGGTTTCATCAGTCGTAACAGGAAATTCTAACTCTCTGAGGGTAACATCTTCGTCTGTTTTGCCTGCTTTTGTATCGGAGCATACGCCGGATATAGCGATGTGGGATGCCTTGTTGTTCTGCCCATTCACGCATCGCTTGTGCAAAGAGACCGATGGAAGGGACGAGATATAACACGTTACCGCCGATACCAGCAATCTCTTCAGCGAGTCGGAGTGCGGTGAAGGTTTTGCCTGTGCCACAGGCCATAATCATTTTACCGCGATTGTGTGCTTTGAACCCGTTGATAACATCGTCAAGGGCGTTTTGTTGATGTTGGCGTAGGCTGAACTTTTCCAGTTGATAGTTTAGGCGATCCGGTTCCTGGGTGCTGAGGTCAGGCCATTGGACAGGGCGGCTTGCGAGGTCTGCTGCACTGATGCGTTGGCATGCGGGTTGTAAGCCATCGATGGCTTTTAGTAGGTTTTTACTCCATTTTTTGCCGGTATCCACAAAGATTCTTGCTGTGTAGGGTTCTTTATTAGATTCCATGATAAACTTCTGAATATCGGATTTTGAAACCTGTTTGTCTTCAGCATAGCATTTGCATTGTATTGCGCAGTATCCGCCATCCTGTTCTATAGCGACGAGGTCTATTCCTAAATCTATGCCGTCGAACTCTGGTCGGAGTGCTGCCCATTCCTTCCATAGATAGACTTCTGTAAATCGTTTTTTGTAAAAAGGGTCTTCGAGGAGATATGCTTGGACCAATCGTTCGAAGAGTCTGCCTTTTCCGAATTGTGTGTTTGCGTTTTGTCGTATGTAGTTGAGTGCGTTGTAAAATCCGTTTTCTGTTTCTCTGTTTTCTGTGAATAAGGGCATTTGTGTTGTTTCTAACATATTTGTTCCTTTTGTGTGTGAGGGTTGTGTGTATTATCGGATATCCTCTGAGCCGTTGTTGTGAAGTATAACACTGGTTGCGAAAATTGTCAAGGTGTTAGATCACTGTCCAGAATCTTACTTGAGTTTTTGTTCATGAGGGCCTCCGTGTTCCAATAAAACTTTGATTAATTCTGTGAGTTCACCGAGTGTGTTTTCTTTGGTTATATCCAATTTTTTTTCGAGTGCTTTAAATGCCTTTCGACCTTTTGACAGTATGCTATCATCCAACATGAGTTTTTTGCGCGTTCTTTGGTCATATAACCACAATTCTAATCCAGCACCCAGATTTTTTACGTTCTACGGATGCACAACCTGGAAAGGTTATGCTACAAAGAGTTTGTCTGAATCGCGGATTAGCGCGGATAGGGTTATTTAGTTTTATAGATATTCATTTTATCAAGTTAACTGTGAGTAAAGGTTTTGATGCATATTCCTTTATTTTATCAGCGATCCGTGTTATGCCTTGAAAACGGAATACGGATAATGCGGTATTTCGTAAAGCGGCCATGACTTGTGGAATAGCCCCGCATCTGACAGGTGATGCGTCCTCGCCGAGTAGCACATCGCGCATCCAATGCGACTTGTTCTCTATTGCCCAATGGCCTCTCCGTAAAGCAAGTAAGCGTTCTGCGGATGCCTCACTCGGTTTCAGGCTCGTAATCCCATAGGTAGTGCGGGTTGTCTCTTCTCCTGTCTTCATATTTTTGGAAGTATAGCAATATTGGATCACTTGTGCTACGCCCGGCCAATCCAGATATGCGTTGAGACTTGTGCTTGCCTTGATACATCGCGTCTCAAGTCTGCCATGCGACTTTTCAATCGTCTCATGCATGTATATCGGTTTCCCTAAAGTAGGGTGTGTTGTGTCTTCAGAAACCGCGTCAGGCACGCCTTGAAAAAGTTTTTCAATCGCTTCTAACAGGTCCGGTTGATTGCCTTTAACAGGCAGCATATAGTCGCCCCCGCTGTTTATGATTCCGTGGCAGAAAGAGCGTTGTGTCAAAAGGGCATCCGTTGTGATAACTTTGCCTGCTACATCAAACGCTTTGAGGATTTCCGTTGATACCGGTATTTCATTGGTTTTGTCGCTGACACCTCGCTGCGTGAGGGTGATCCCTAACTCATGAGAGACGACGGAGAGTAAATGGCTGATCATCGCACCACTTTTTTTAGACGCACGCAGGGTTTTGCCATCTATAGCGACTGCGTCGGAACACCCCCGCAAATCAGGGCACTCTGCTAATGCGGCGTTTACCCATTTTGACAGGATGTTTTCTAATGCTTCAACGTCCAACTTTTTCAACAGATTATGGATAGTTGCGGCACAAGGCGTTTTGTGATGTGTGAACCCGAGTGCTTTTGTGAGTGCGGGCTGTGAGCGTGCCCAGGTAGCGATGGATGTATACCCTTTATGCCCGCACATCAATCCAACGACTAAAAGTGCGAGGATTGCTTTCAACGGGTGTCGTTTCCCTTTTTCCTTGCGTGGGTCTGTAAGTTCTGCTAACATATCCATTAAGTGGCAGGACTTTTTTCTTGTCATTCTTCACCTCAAAAGATCGTAAGTTTTTAAGGTGAAGTATAGCAGATATAGCGTGAAAAATCACGGTATATCTGCACATCCTAAAATATTAACGATTGTGATAAAAAACAACTAAAATACATAAAACTAAATAACCCTAACGACTTGACAAAAATATAATAAAAAATGTAAAATACTGATAAGGTGTTAAAAATGCATGTTTCATGTGTATTACACCGGGGCAAGCTCCCCCCTTGTGGGGGCGCGCCGATTGTGGAACCAACACTCTCAGCGCGACGCACTGCCATAGGATAGTTATGACAGAGCTAGTTTTCATTCTACCACAAGCATAAGCCTGTGACTATAAAAACATAGAAACTAGCAAGCCCAAAGGTAAAAGTTGCCAGCATTTCCCGCAATACTTCCTGCCAACCGCCCCTTTGTGGACTGTCAAATCAAACAATACTACAGGAGATAGATTAATGAAACGCAAACTATACTGGGGACTCGGCACCCTTGCAGTCTTGCTTATCGGTATGACCTTAGGATTACTGATACGCCCGACAGATACCGACCCCCAAAATGTCTACATAGATGTAGACCCAGCAAAAGAGGTTATAGACCCGATGCGGCATGATATTTCAAAGAAGAAGCCACCAACAGCGAAACCGGGATACAAAATAGTGCAGCATGGTGACCATTACCACGAAGTGCCAATAGATGCCCCTGATGTGTGGCAAGAAAAGCCGACACCTATAGCGCAGGACGCACCCACGGTTTATGACGGTCCCTTGACTTATCACGCGGAACTCCTGGAAACAAATCCGGTAAAAGCACTCCGACTGCAGGCAGAAGAACGCGGACACTGGAGTGCGAAATGGATACCCCCCTTCCCACCAGACGATGTGGAAGCTGCCGCAATCGCACATGATACTTATCTGATAACATACTATGAAAGTATTGACGACACAACCCACCCGCTCTGCCAAAAAGCACTCCGACGTAGTGAGGTACATGCAATGGAAAGTAAGAAGCTACATCGTAAGTGGTATGATATGATGGATAGAGTTGCGGCTCTGCCGTTTGGGGATCGGACAAAGTCCGAAGAATACCAACAAATGATGTGGCTACGGGCTCGAAGTCAGGATTTAGGTAGATTGAAGTGGACCCGTTTCCCAGCAGCGTCTGTAAAAGATCCGGAACGAATGGCCTCATACACGCTTCTTTCTAAATAGGAGGATATCATGCGAAAAAATATTTTTACTGTATTTTACATTCTTTGTTTTTCTATTCTCAGTTTCTGCACCGTGCCTTCTTTTGCAACGCCAAATGATGTAGGTGTCAACAATGCTATAAATATGTTGGAAGCCTCAGAAAGAAGCGTCTTGCATCGTCAAATTCAGGTTAACAAGGCGTGGAGCTCTGTAAGTTTGTGCGCTGCTAAATGGGATACAACACAGGGAGAATTACGCCGCAAAAATGTAAAAAACTATGTGATAGAGATGATGGGGAGCGGTTTTTGGGCAACATCAGGCGGAATAGAAGGCAGAACAGAATCAGAGTTTAAAGTGCTCTATAGGAACTTAAGCCTCATGGATCTCTATAGTGATGAGATTAATCATCTGAAGTATCAGATTGGGCTATTCAAATCGGCAGTATCCCTATATAATGAGATACATAGGGATACTCTAGATCTTGTCTCTCTACATCACCAAAATTTTCATGATCCAAATTCGCCCTCTAATATAAATCATTGGGTACCCCCTTGGGAAGAGTATACGTGTAAAGATGATTTACCTAGTTTTTCATGTAGCGGTAACAGAGCAGATGGAGATCCAAACGAGCAGGATCCGTTACCTGTGATAGATTCTGCTGACATACACATTCCTGATATTGATTAATAACGTTTTATTTTCTATTGTCTGTGGGGCTCTTATGGTAGCCTCACAGATACTACGCTAAAGGAGGCATACTATGAAAATCAAACGCTGCCTAACACTCTTGTCTATGTTCGTCAGTCTTACTATTTGCTTGCTTTGTCCGTTGAATAGCGATGCCAAAATAGTGTTCCAAGCGAAAATGAAACATCTAGGGGAAACGCGCTATCATATCTACGCTATGGAAGATGACGGCAGCAATTTACGCAGAATAACACCTCCAAATCGTTATGACCGTGCGCCGCAGTGGTTTCCTGATGGCAAACGGATTGTGTTTGAAAGGGACTGGGGGGAAGGCAGACGCAACACGGGGGACAGCATGCATAGAGAGTTCTTCATCATCGACGCTACAGGGATGAATGAACACAGTTTTATGGACAATCATCGGAGAGATACCAACCCCGTTGTGTCTCCTGATGGGCGATACATCGCCTTTAATAGCGTCCGCGAGGACGATTTAGATATTTATACCTATGACTTAGCACGTGACGAACTCAATCAGCTCACACATAACAAAATTGAACGTGGGTGGTCGCAAACACCGGGCTGGGCCCCTGACAGCAAACAGCTCGTTTATTACAATGGTAACAATATCTGGGTGATGGATGCGGATGGTGGTAGAAAAAACGGATCACACCCATTCATCAAGGTGTCACTATTCTTGAACGTGGTAATCCCTGTTGGTCCCCTTCCGGTAAATACATTATGTATTTTGAAGCAGAATATACGCGTGATCACAAAACTGTGAGGCACCAGATTCTCATTCAGAATGTCTTTACGGGGAACCGTGTCGCACATAATCTTCCGCATACCTCGGTGTTTTTGGGTGGTCTAGCATGGATGGGCGATGATCGCACCGTGCTAATTGGATATAAGGAACCAGAGGATGTGTATAATATCTATCGGTATGATCTGAATAGTCGCAAAAGGACAAAGATCACCGATTTTCCGTTAGGGCATGCTTACTTTCCACATTGGGTTGAAGGTTCGCTTGCCGTGTCTCCCTTGGATAAAATGACAACTCGGTGGGGATATCTAAAGCAAAGGTTTGTGAAGTGAGTGGATTCTCACACAAAACACAGGCAGGTATCCGTACGGGTATTTGCCTCTTTTGTTTGCAATTGCCTCCCTTTTCACTTCGCAGAGTGGATGCATCTGAACATCAAAAGAAGATCCAAGGCACGACGCACTTTTCAGATATATGATGTAAAATGTGCAAGTATTTTCGGAATCTACTGTAACGAATTTTATGATTTGCACATATTAATATTTTATGGTAAATTACTTGTCATATAAAATAATCGGTTTAATGGTCATTATTTGTGCTAAATTTTGAGGAGGAGATGTTCCATAATGTTTTGGGAATGCCAAAAAACAGAGATATTTTCGTCAATGCAATTATTTAAATGTCTGGTTGGATCGTTTGTTATCTTGATGTTGCTAACACAGTTTTCCGAGTTCGCTGAAGCTGAGAAGCTCCAATTTGATCGTGATATTCGTCCTATTTTGTCTGATAAATGTTATGCTTGTCACGGGCCTGATCCTGCAGTCCGGAAAGCGAACCTACGGTTTGATATTAAGGAGGGTGCTTTTTCTGAACCGAGTGGTTACCCGATAATTGTGCCGGGTAAACCTGAGGAGAGTGAATTGGTTCTGAGAATAACTCACGAGGACGTTGATAGGCGGATGCCTCCGCAAGCTTCACATCGTCAACCGACACAACAGCAGATAGACACATTAATACGGTGGATTGCGGAAGGTGCGGAATGGGAAGAACATTGGGCGTATATTCCGCCTAAACGGGTTGAACTTCCAGAGATAAAAGATCCTGATTGGGTTAAAAATCCGATTGATCGCTTTATTTTATCCAAATTGGATGCAGAAGGCCTTGAACCATCTGCTGAGGCAGATAAGCGTACACTTATGCGTCGTTTACATTTTGACTTAACGGGGTTATTACCAACTCCCGGTGAAGTGGATCAATTCATAAGAGATGAAAGTCCAGCAGCTTATGAAAACCTTGTTAACCGTTTGCTATCAAAACCGCAATTTGGTGAGCGGATGGCTATCTACTGGCTCGATTTAGTCCGATATGCCGACACGAGCGGGTATCATTCCGATGAAAATGTAAGCGTATGGCCCTACCGTGATTATGTAATAGAAGCATTCAACGACAATATGCCATTTAACCAATTTACAATAGAAAATCTTGCGGGTGACCTGCTTTCCGGTGCGACTCCTGATCAGAAAGTAGCATCTGGATATAATAGGTTAATTCAAACGACGGCTGAGGGGGGCGCGCAAGCGAAGGAATACCTCACAATTTATGCTGCTGACAGAGTACGCACGACAGCGTCTGTCTGGTTAGGGGCGACACTGGGATGTGCGCAATGTCATGACCACAAATTTGATCCTTTTACTGCAAAGGATTTCTATAGCTTTGCCGCATTCTTCGCGGATGTTGAAGGACCCGGTGTGTATAGAGGGGGCAGCAAATGGGATCCTGTTGTGATGTTACCATCTCAAGAACAACAAGATGAATTAGCACAGATTGACGATGAATTAATAAGATTGCGAAAAGTATTTCGCTTATCTTCTCCAGGATTGAAAGCGGAACAGACGAAGTGGGAGGAAGAGGTACGTTCACTGCTCACTTCAACTGAACCTGCAGATTTTGCTTGGGTAGATGATGCACAGTCTAACGGTGGCAAAACTGAAGGCACATGGAAATTTGTTAATAAAAATGAGGCACCAGTTTTCAGCAAAGATCGTTCACGAATTCAGACTGCAGCTTCAGATCAGCTTGTACAACATTCATTCCACAATGCGAATCGGAAGGTCACTCTGGCGGAGGGTGATATTCTGTACGCTTATGTCTGGTTAGATCCTGAAAACCCGCCACAGACGATCATGCTCCAATGGAACGATGGAAGCTGGGAGCACCGCGTATTCTGGGGTGAAGACAAAATACAGTATGGGGAGATTGGCAATGATACACCTGCTCATAAACCGATGGGGGGTCTACCTGAATTGGGTAAATGGGTACGACTTGAAGTTGAACCGGAATTAGTTGGTTTGAAAGCGGGAAGTGTCCTGAACGGAATGGCATTTACGCAATTTGGCGGGACTGCCTATTGGGATGTCGCGGGTGTTGTGACCACAGTGGGTGTTGTGACTAGGAATTCTCATGACGGTGCTGTTATTAACGCAATTCAAGTTGATCCGTTTGTTCGAACAACTGATCAACGTAAACGGATTGAAGATTACTACCGTCAAATAGCTCCTGCACTTGATGGTATCCGTACACAGATTGCGGATTTAGAAAAACGTCAAAATGAAATCAAGGCGAAGAGTCCTTACTCACTTACGACAGTTTCGGTTCAGCCTCGAACTACTCGAATATTGCCGAGGGGTAATTGGTTAGACGATTCTGGTGAAATTGTTGATCCGATGGTTCCAGAATTTATGGGAGATTTTAATATAAAGAATCGCCGTCCGACACGACTTGATCTTGCAAATTGGGTTGTGTCAAGAAATAACCCATTGACTGCACGTACTTTTGTAAATCGGCTTTGGGCTCTTTACTTTGGAACAGGCATATCACGTGTTCTTGATGACCTTGGTGCGCAAGGTGAACCGCCAGTCCATGCTGAACTGCTTGATTGGTTGGCAGTTGAGTTTATGGAAAGTGGGTGGAATGTCAAGCAGATGGTTAAACTGATTGTTTCTTCAAATGCATATCGTCAATCTTCAAAACCGAATGAGGTATTACGCGAAAAAGACCCATACAACCGGTTTATTGCACGTCAATCGAGGTGGAGACTTGATGCAGAAATTGTTCGTGACAACGCATTGTTGTTAAGTGGACTTCTTGTTTCCAAGATCGGTGGTCCGAGTGTAAGACCGTATCAGCCAATAGGCTACTATTCTAACCTCAACTTCCCAAAACGAAGATATGTGCATGACAGAGGGGAGAGTCAGTATCGGCGTGGACTTTATACACACTGGCAGCGGACCTTCTTACATCCGAGTATGATGGCATTTGATGCTCCAAGCAGGCAGGAGTGCACAGCTGAGAGGTCGACATCTAATACGCCGATGCAGGCACTTACCTTATTGAATGATCCGACTTATGTTGAAGCGGCACGTGTTTTTGCTGCACGTATTGTCCGTGAAGGTGGTGGTACTCCGACTGAACGAATCAATTGGGCATATCGGCAAGCACTCTCTCGTCTGCCGCAACCGAAAGAGCTTGAAATAATGACTCAGTTATTTGAGAAACATAAGAGTGAATTTACTGAAAGTCCAGAAGCAGCAAATACATTAGCAATGGTTGGAGAAGCATCTACAACACAAGGTATTGAACCGATTCAATTGGCATCGTGGACATCTGTTGCGCGTGTGATTTTAAACTTGCATGAAACGATTACACGATATTAAATACTATAGTTTGGACAGTTTTTGTTTTTTTATGGACATAAAGCAGGAAAGCGGGTATCCTTTTAGAAAATATAAACCTTTTTGAAAGGATATGTCAAATGACCCCGCTTTCCTACTTAGACAACATGTTATCAGATTTTAGACCTGTGTTCAAGTATAATAACTTTCACCACTTTCAAACTTTCGTGAAAGGTCTGATAAATACGCCCTACCGAGGCACAATGACACAAATCTATCTTGCGACAGCCCAAGCAGGTCGGTATTGGTCTCTGCCAAAGTTTCTTTCACGTGGTGTCTGGTGTGTGGATCAAGTCGCCACTACGCTAAGCCATCAAGTGCTATCCGCTTACCCCACGGGCGTCTATGTCTATGATGAGACGCATGCTATAAGTAGCGGTTCAAAACAAACGGGTTTGCATTTCCGCAGGAACCCTGCGTATCAAGCACGTAACAAGAACCAGTCCAAGTTTCATCACGGACACGAGTTTGGTGCGATTGGCTGGCTGGCAGAAACGCCCGAAGGCACGCGCCTATTTCCATTAGCCACACGGATGATGGAACCGAAAAGCGAGGACGCGAATAGCCTCGCTGTGCTGAAGCATTTATGCGATCTTGTGCCACCGGGTCTTATCATTTTTGATAGAGGTTTCAATAGACGCAAAGTGTTCACGGAGATACTCTCACAAGGACATCATTTACTTTGTCGTGCGAAGTCAAACGCGGCGTTTTTTGATATACCGAAACGCCCTAAGCGTCTCAAGAGAGGCAGACCCCGTCGGTATGGTAGCCGTGTGTCTATTCCACACCTGAAGTATACAGATATCGTTGTTGAGGATCAGACACTTTCTGTCGCTGATAAAGTCGTGCGGACAAAGATGTGTCCTGTAGATGTCCGCATCGTTGTGATACGCAAACGCTTGAAAAAGTCTAAACCCTATCGGTATTTCTGTGTATTTACTTCAGATTTACGACTGCCCGTAGAAACAGTTATCCGACACTATAGAAACCGATGGCAGATTGAAACTGCCTTTCGGGACGCTAAAGAGAACTTCGGATTTGACACCTATCAACTCCGAGACAGGAAAAGTTTGGATCGGTTCGCTCAACTCAGTTTCACCGCAGCAACGCTGACACAACTCGCTTTCAGTCCGTTGGCAATGGAGAAGACATCCGAAGAAACCGACACAGACGAGGCACCGCTTGATTTAGAAACTGTGCTATCCACACTCAATATACACTGGTATAAACCGAAACATCTCACACGCGGCTTGATGACCGCTTACTTGCAGCGACGTTTACAACAAAACTATTTTTCTGCAAGTTACGCCCCGGGGAAAAACGCAGTGAAAAAACTAAAGATCCCCGAAGATACTACATGAAATAGTTCAGCAGCAACTATTTTCACGATTATTGGAAAAATGATGACTAAAAAACAGTGATTTCTAACAGAATTTAGACAGAAAAGGGGCGTTAGCAGCGGTTCTAACACCTGTTCAGAAGTGCTAACGGGGAAATGCTGCCAACTATTCATAATCTATAACAAGAGCAAAACTGTCCAAACTATAGTATTAAATAAAATGACATTGAATATTGATTAGAAATTGGAGGAATCAATTGTATGTTAAATGGTATAAATGAAGACACGAAACTGCGTCTTACAAGACGGACGTTTTTGGGTAAAACTGTACGTGGCATAGGGTCAGTTGCGCTTGCTTCCCTGCTCACACCTTCGTTGCTGGATGCTGCTCCACAGATTGAGCGGTGGCAAGGCATCATCACGGAGCCGCATGTCCCCCCAAAAGCAAAACGTGTAATACACCTTTGCATGGCAGGTGGACCGTCACATTTAGAAACTTTAGATTATAAACCGAAGCTGGCAGAAATGCACGGTAAACCTATGCCGCAATCGTACACAAAGGGGCAACCCATTGCGCAGCTTCAAGGTCAAGCAAATTCGCTCAAGTGTTTAGGACCGACACACGAATTTCAAAAGTGTGGGGATTCTGGGCAGGAAATGAGTTCTGCGTTTCCTCACATCGGCAGCCTTGCAGACGATATCTGTATTGTGCGCTCTTTGCGTACCGAACAGATAAACCATGATCCTGCACACACCTTCATGAACACAGGAACTGCAATTTCAGGAAGACCTAGCATGGGATCATGGTTGTTATATGGACTTGGTAGTGAAAACGAAAACCTTCCTGGTTTTGTTGTTCTTATCTCCTCTGGTGGTGGACAAGACCAACCGATTGCAACACGTCAGTGGCACAGTGGATTTCTACCCGGACAATTCCAAGGAGTGCAGTTCAATTCAACTGGCGATCCAGTACACTATGTCTCAAGTCCTGATGGTGTAACGAAAGATCAGCAGCAGGATGTTGTCGGTGCAGTTCAAAGTTTGAACAGTATACTTGATGAAACAGTAGACGACCCGACGATTGCTACACGTATCAATCAGTATGAGATGGCCTTCCGCATGCAAACAAGTGTTCCTGAATTGACTGATATATCTAAAGAACCGCAAGAAATCCTTGATATGTATGGAGCGAAACCTGGTGACGGTTCGTATGCATCCAACTGTTTGCTTGCACGAAGATTAGCGGAACGCGGTGTACGATTTATTCAGCTTTATCATAGAGGATGGGATCATCACGGTGGCATTCAGAATGCAATAAAGACGACTGCAGGATATGTTGATAAAGCAACTGCAGCTCTTATCAATGACCTTAAACAACGCGGTATGTTGGATGAGACTTTGGTTATTTGGGGAGGAGAGTTTGGTCGAACCCCGATGGCACAAGGTAGTGGTCGCGACCACCACATTAAAGGCTTTTCTATGTGGATGGCTGGCGGTGGTGTCAAAGGTGGAATAAGTTACGGTAATACCGACGAACTTGGCTACAATGCTGTTGAAAATATCGTGCATGTTCATGACTTCCATGCAACGATGTTACATCTCTTAGGCATAGACCATGAAAAACTGACTTATCGGTTCCAAGGTAGGGATTTTCGATTGACGGATGTGCACGGACATGTTGTCCGAGACATTTTAGCATAGTATAATTCTCATTTCTATAAATATCATATTACCAATATGAAGAACCCACCGCTTCAACTAAAATTCTATACGAAGTCGGATTGTCAACTTTGCGACGAGGCAAAAATAGAATTGGGTAAAATAGAAGCGAAGTTACCGTTTATTGCAATTGAGGAAATTGATATTACGAAAAATCTTGGGCTGTTTTCTAAATATAAGCAGCTAATTCCAGTACTTGAAATGGATGGGAAGCAACTTTGTATGCACCGTATAAAGTCAAGTAAGCTGATATGGCAGTTAAAATGGTACCGTTTACGAAATCATTTTAGTAATAAGTGAGGGAGGATTATATGAATCATCCCAAACACATTGTTGCAGTCTCAGGATTGATAAGCCATCCGAAAGGTCAAGTTTTACTTATCCGAAGTCCGCATCGCGGGTGGGAGTTTCCAGGTGGACAGGTAGAAGAAGGAGAGAACTTAATCGAAGCATTGCAACGTGAAATAAAAGAAGAATCAGGAGTCAATGCATCAATCGGTTCTCTTGTAGGTGTTTATTCAAACATTCGGTCTCCTTCTAAATTAATATTCGGTTTCTTAGGGGAGTATGTCAGCGGTGAACTTACTACAAGTGATGAAAGTGTAGAGACAAAATGGGTGGAACGAGATTCAATTCTCAATAAAGTTACGAATCCGACTATTCGTGATCGCATCAAAGATATGCTTAATTTTAATGGACAGATTATATACCGTGTTTATGGTACAAACCCATACGAGATTTGTCAACAACTTTATCTATAAAACCTGAATGTTGTGGATTAGCGAAATTTTAATTCATAGGAGTGAATATGAAAAAAAACCGAATTATATGTATTCATTATTTGTTAATAGTTATATCTGTGTGTCTAATTGTGTGCGGATGCCAATATGGACAGAATATAATACATACCGATGATGCCAGTGAAATAGATACAGCACAATTAAAAGTTACTATGCTCTATCCAAATGATTGTGTTGGTTCTGCGGCTTACTGTACTAGTTTCCATATAGGCGTTATGGCTGCTGTTGCGGAACTTGGGATAACACTAACAGAAGTCAACGGAATTAGAAATGATCCTGTCGCAACAGAGATGCTGATGAGAGAAGCGGCACAAAACTCCGATCTTGTTATAACGGCAGGTTATCAAATGGGAGATATTCTCAGACGCGTTGCTCCGGAATTTCCAGATGTTAAATTCACTATTTTTGATGTTGTTTTTGATATACCAAACGTAGCTGCGGTGAACTATAAATCGAATGAAGGATCCTTTCTTGTAGGTGCGATCGCAGCCTTAAAATCTGAGAGTGGTAAAATCGGTTATGTCGGTGGTGCTGATGTTCCGTTGCTTCAGGAATTTGAAGCAGGTTATATTGCGGGAATTCGCGAAATAAATCCTATGGCAGAAATAATTGTTGAATACATCAGTTTAGATTCGACAGGATTTACTCAACCTGAAAAAGCGAAAGAGATTGCATTGGCACAGTATGCAAGTGGTGTTGATGTCATATACACTGCTGCAGGTGGTTCAGGACAAGGGGTGCTTGAAGCGGCTAAGGAAACTCAAAACTACATTATTTGGGTGGATTCGAACGGAAATAACCTTGCCCCAGGACTTGTTTTGACAAGTATGGTGAAAGAAATTCCTGCATCTGTTCAACGTATCATTCAAGAGACCCTCGACGGGAATTATATGTCAGGAGTGCGTTACCTTGGATTGGAAGACGGTGGGGTTTATTATGCACTTGATGAACATAACATACCGCTACTCTCAGATGAAATAATTGCTAAGGTTAATTCGTTAGAAGAGAAGATCATCAATGGAGAAATCATCGTACCTAATACAGTGACTTTACCACGTGAATAGATAACAGGACTTTGTCCGAAATTGCGGTAGCCAATTGGAGGAACTGCTGTGTTCAACAAAGATAACCAGATAGCACTGCCGCCGAGATTAAAAGAACGGCTTAGCAATAAACAGATAACCGATGTATCGTTTTCGTCTGATGGATGCTATGTTGCTGCAAGTGGAAACGAACGTATCTGGGTGTATAATTTAGAAAACGGTGAGCAAACTGCAGTTCTATCAGGACATACGGATCGTATCCGTGCGGTGGCGTTTGCTTCAGATCGCGGCACGCTTGCCAGTGCAAGTGAGGATAGCACTCTACGGCTATGGGATACGTACAGCTCCAATGAAATTGCGACACTTGCAGGTGAAACGTCTAGTTTAGTCAAGGCATTAGCATCATCTCCGGATGGCGTGCCGCTGACTGCTTGGAATGAAGAAACTGTCCGTATGTTGAGCAGTTCAACAGCAGATCCATCCCGTATAAGATCATTAACTTTTTCATCTGATAGCAAAACGCTTGTGAGCGGTGGTGCCGATGGTAAGATTCGTATCTGGGAATTGGAATCTGGACGACAATTGTCCGCTATTTCTGCGCATGACGGTTTAGTCCTATCAGTTTCATTGTCACCTGATGGGAGTCTCCTGGCAAGTGGTGGATCGGATTCTACCGTGCGGTTATGGGAGATTGATGATGAACGTCTTCTTTCTACATTTGGTGCACATGCAGATTCTGTGAATGCTTTAGCTTTCTCTGATGACGGTAATATTCTTGCAAGTGGCGGTAGAGATCCGTTAATAAGGTTGTGGAATGTTAGTGAAAAGGGACTCATGTCAACAATTGATGTTCCTGATGGTTTTGTGTGGAAATTAGCATTCTGGCATAGTCCTGAAACGAATAAACTGCAGCTTACCGTTTTAAATAGGAATGGACAAATATTTGTCAGTGATAATATTGTGGCGGGTCTTACCTAACTGATGGTAATTGAAAGTTGGATATCGTTTTGAAGGTGTTAATGTCCCACTATGTCACATCTATCTTGCCAGTCACTGCTTCGGAGATGAGGGATTGTCTGTATTCTTTGAGAAGTTCAACTTTTCGCTGCTCTATGGCTATGAGTTTGTCAATTTGTTGGGTTTTGCGGTCAAGGAAATTGGCGATTTGGGTTTGTTCAGAAAATGGCGGAACCACACAAGTAATGTTAGAAACCTCATCTACTGTAACCGCGTCATACGTGCTTCCGGTTGCAATAGTATGTAGTTCAGTACGGACAACCTCAAGTAAATACTTAGCATAGCGGTGTTCGAATTGATTCGCTTGAGGGCGTATTGCACAGAGACCGCGACCAATCCCGTATTCTTGGTTTGCGGTGTTGATGGCTCCTACAGGTGCGCGAACTGACAGTAAAATATCTCCTGGGTTCGCGTATTTTTTTGCTGTTGGGCAATAAATCTTTGGTGTCGGATGATGCATCCCAAATTCTGCGTTGCCTTGAAGAAAAGGTGTCCCTAACTTATCACTGTTGTATTCTTTCGAAGGTGGTGATTGCCCCATGTTTATATCGGCAATATATTTCAATCGCTTTACGTCCCAGTACGTTGGTATCTTTCCAATCCATTCCACGCCCAATGGTTTCATCTCTGCATTCGGGTCAAGTCCTTTTGTCACTGCGTGATTTATGAGTGTAGTGCGTTGTTCCCGTAGGAGTTCTATCTGTCTTTCTTTGATGTGAGTGAGTTTGTCAATCTGTTCGGTTTTGCGGTCCAGGAAGTTGACGATTTGGGTTTGTTCTGCTAAGCTGGGCAACGGTATTCTTTCCTGGAAATAAGAGTTAATATCAAGATTTTGAATCCCTGTGGTCTGTTTAATATGTTTTTTGGTTAAACCGATATGATAGAAGAAACATAAGCAATATAATAAGTATTTAGGAAGACACGAATCCGATTTAGCAGTAAACTTGGAGATAAAATTTGAAGTAACGCTCTGTTTTGATAATTCAGCATTGAATATTATCGTCTTTCCAACAGGTGATTTTTCTCCGCCTCCTGATTTTTCTACTAATAAATCATAATTTTTTAGCAGCCTTTTATCCTTATCATTAAGGGGTATATTCCTCAATGTAAGGTTATGTGTCGAAATTACTAACTGTTCATAGTTGAAATCTGCCACTCGTATACAATAAATATCATTTCCGTTTTCTGCTGGTTCGCTACCCCAAACGCCACCTACTAAGTCGGATTGGATATTTTTTATTTTTTTCATTTCCCAATGCTTTGGTATCTCTCCAATCCATTCCACGCCGCTGTCTTTGTATTCTGGATAACGTTTCATAATTTCAATGCCTCTTTGTTTGAACCTCGGATTACGCGGATTTTAAAGGTCCTATATCCACACATTTAACAGACAGAATAAGACATTTTTTGTCCGATGCACAACCTGGGAAAGGTTATGCTACAATTCAGGAACACCGAACTCACATTATTATAGCATATACAGTTTGGTTTGTGGGAATAATCATTAGTTTTTAGGACATAAATAAACTCTTGCGTTTACCTATTGGATAACGTCCTTATGTTTTACTCAATATGAGTTCGATATTCAATACTTGAGCATTCATGCAACTATTTCCCCAGTCAATTTTTTTAATGCGGTTCCTCTGATTTGATTGGAAATTACTTTTCCTTCGCGATCAATAAGCCATAATGATGGAATGCCCCCGATGTGATATAGTTTTTTCAAGGGGCCATCCGCTCCATCGAATATGTGCTGCCATGGTAACTGATACTTCTGGAGAAAATCTCGTGGTTCCACTTCATCTTTATCCAGATTTATTCCGATAACATCTAACCCTATTTCTTTGTATGCATTGTAGATTTTTATTACGTTCGGCATTTCACCGATACAAGGGCCGCACCAAGTTGCCCAAAAATCCAGTATAACGACTTTGCCCCGAAAGTCTTTAAGTGAAATCGGCTTCCCCTCCATATCAGTTGTAGAGAAGTTTAGGGCGTGTTTTCCTATCATCCCCCGTTTTGAATCATATTTATGATAATACGTTTCTGCAAGTTCACTATTTCCCAGTTCTTCGTGGATAACTGCGATTTTCCTATTGAGACTCTTAATAAATGGGTTCTTCTGTTCTGTTTTTTGGAGATGTTCGCAGAGTTGAAGTGCCTCATTTTCGTAGAGTTTACTGTACTATCAACATCTTTCGTGTTGCAGAAAAATCAGCAACGGTAAGTGTGTAGAAGTATAGACCACTGGCAACGGGTTCGCCGAATGTGTTTGTGCCATCCCAATACGCTGCACGGTTTTTGTTTTGATAAGTGCCTGCGGGTAGCGTGCCGAGGTCAAATTTACGAACGAGTGTTCCGTCTACCGCATGGATCGAGATAGTTACATCAGCGGGTGTTGATAACTGAAACGGAATCCATGTTTCGGGGTTGAACGGGTTTGGATAGTTGGGAAGAAGTGCAGTCTCATTGGGTGTGAATGTCTGCAAGATTTGTTGTAATATAACGATACCGTGTTGATATGTAGAAAAGTCTACTTTTGGGTTATTCATGAATTGGGATGGGTGTTGCTTAGCATCTGAAATCCATTCCTGCACTTGCGCAGCTGTGACCGTGTTCTCTGGAAGTAATTGGTTTGGCGGTGCCGAGTTGATATTATTCAGGACATTCCCGATGAGATAAAGATCCACTAAATCTACAGTGCCATCATCATTGAGGTCTGCGGCACTTTCGCCAGTCTGTCCGAAACTTGCTGCAACCAGGACGAGATCCAGTATGTTCAAGGTTCCATCACCGTTCACATCAGCGAATATTGCCAGTACTTGTGTTGTATTGATTGGCAGTGGGTATGCCCACAGTAGGACTGTGCCATCATAACTTCCACTTGCGATCCGAGTGCCATCAGGACTGACAGCAACACTTGCAATAGAATATGTATGTCCTTCAAACGTATAGCGTTGTTCACCTGTAGCGACATCCCACAACCGTATGGTTGCATCATAACTGCCGCTGACAAGGACTTGTCCATCAGGGCTAAAGACGATACTGGTTGCAGTCGCTGGCATATCTGTGGGGACATCTCCGGTCAATTCTTCTGGCGCGTTAGCCGGTATTGGACGGTCAATTGGCGTTCTAAATGTTCGAAGTCGTTCCGCTGTTGCGACATCCCAGAGGGACACCGTATCACCGCCGCCGCTTGCAAGTTTCGTTCCATCTGGACTAAAAGCGACTGTCCATACATCGTCTTCATGCTCACGGATAGTGTGTATTGCGTCGCGGGTTGTGAGGTCCCATAGAATAATCGTATCATCGCGACTCCCACTTGCGAGGATGTTACCGTCTGGGCTGAAAGCAAGGGTTTCAACGCCTGCCTCATGTTCCCATAATCCGCCCATATATCTGCCTGTGGCGACATCCCATAAACGAATACTATCGTCTTCACTCCCACTGGCAAGGATAGTGCCATCAGGGCTGAATGCAAGGCTTATCAGATAGGACCAATGTCCTCTGAGCGTCTTGATATGTTCACCTGTAATCGCGTTCCATAGGCGGACAGTATTGTCTTGGCTGCCACTTGCAACCGTTGTGCCATCAGGACTAAATACCACGATGTCTACATCATCTTGGTGTCCACTGAGCGTATGTCGAAGTCTTCCGGTATCTGCATCCCATAAGCGGATTGTTTTGTCCCAACTGCGTGTGGCAAGAACACTGCCATCAGCACTATAGGTGACACTGATAACCACATCCGTATGTCCGGTGATAGTTTGATATGTTCCCCTGTAACAGGATCCCATGAACGTATCGTAGCATCCCATGCACCGCTTGTAAGCACTGATGCGTCATGTGTAAAAGTAAGACCGAATACATCTGCGGTATGCCCGGTGAGTGTGTGTGAGGAGTCCCCTGTGGCGACATCCCATAGACGAATGGTATCATCTTCCCCTGCACTTGCGAGGATACTGCCGTCAGGACTAAATCGCATATCATAGATATGTGATGTATGTCCGAGGAGCGTCTGCTTGATTGTCCATGTAGCCGTATCCCACATAAGAATAGTTGCATTGAGATCGCCACTTGCCATAGTTTTTCCATCTGGACTGACGACAACACTCGCTATATTATCACGATGTGCTGCAAGGGTTCGAAGGTGGGCACCTGTGTTAACATCCCCATAGGTGTCAACTTAAGAACATTTTTATGTTATTTTAGTATAAAATATTGTTGCAAAATAGAGACACCTCTTACATAATAGTAGAAAAACAATATTACTCATTTCTACAAAAGAGGTGTTCCAATGTCTATTCTAACACAGGTTTGTGATAAAATGCAAGCTATACTGCGAACGATTGCTGACGCATCAGCTTCAAGGTGCGGGTTCGTCCGAAGGATCCGCAAGTTCTCCGGAGGTGCTTTCGTGCAGACCCTTGTATTCGGGTGGCTTGAAACGCCTGATGCAAGTTATACGGAGTTGGCACAAACAGCTTGTGCTTTAGGTGTGCATGTCACCCGCCAAGCGATTGAAAAACGGATGACACCTGAAGCAGCCGAAACCTTGAAATCGGTGCTTGAGATAGCCGCAACAACACAAGTTATTTCAGCACAATCGCCGACACTGCCTTTGCTAAATCAGTTCACAGGCGTCTATGTGCAGGACAGCACCACACTCACATTGCCGGATGAGCTGAGACCTGTATGGAAAGGTGGGCGTGCTAAAAACGATTGTGAGAAGTCTGCTATGAAACTTCACCTCTGTTTTGATGTCCTGACGGGTGCTTTCCAACACTTCCAACTCAGTGATGGTATTACTGCCGATAGCAAGGCAGCAGCGGCGTTTGGACCGCTTCCTGCGGGGAGTTTACACTTAGCAGACCTCGGCTATTTTTCGTTTGACGCATTTAGAAAAATGACACAAGCAGGCATCTTCTGGATAACAAGATTGAAAGTAAACTGTAAACTGTATGATGAACAGGGAGAACCCTTCTGCTTATATAAGCACCTCAAGGCAACAAACTCGGACACTATAGACCAGCGTTGCTATGTTGGAGCGAGGGATCGTCTGCCAGCACGCCTCGTTGCACGGCGATGTTCCGAACAAGTAGCGAGCAAGCGTCGCCGATACATCAGGCGTGATGCTAAACGGAGACAGACAACGCCCTCAAAACAACGGTTACGCCTTGCCGATTGGGATATTTACATTACAAATGTGGAGGTTGCACAACTTACCGTTGAACAAGTTATTATTATTGCTGGGCTCCGATGGCAAGTTGAGTTGCTATTCAAATCCTTCAAAAGCGTTGGCAAGGTGAATACATTCCGCAGTGCCAAACCTGATCGTATCTTATGTGAGGTGTATGCGAAACTCATCGCACAACTGATAAGACATTGGATTATGGTAGCAGCTGGCTGGCGGTGTATACTGCACGATCCCATCAGCACAGCGAAACTTATTGGGCGGCATGCACGCACACTCACAATGAGTTTTCACGAATCTAAAGCGGCGTTATTGAAGACACTGAGCAACATAAAAAAGGATTTACAATACAGCGACTGGGGACAACATAGAGCAGGAAAGCACACAACTTATAGGCAACTGAAAAAGGCTGAAAATCCCTAAGTTGACACCTATGGCACCTGTGTTAACATCCCAGATTCTAAGGGTATCGTCCCGCCCGCCGCTAATGAGCATCTGTCCATCACCACTATAAGCGACAGTATTGATACCTTCTGTATGTCCTCTCAGTGTTTGGAGCAGTTCGCCGATAACAGGGTCCCAGATACGCGCGGTTCTATCTCTACTGCCACTTGCGAATGTCGATCCATCAGGACTGAATACGAGGCTGCGCACACTTCGCCAATGCGTTTCAAGCGTCTGAAGGATTTGATATGTTTTTGTGTCGTATATACGGATTGTGCCATTTGCACTGCCAGCAACGAGTAAGCGGCTATCCGGCGAATACGTAATGGCGGAGACGCCCCATCCCAATCCATCGAGGAGTGCAATTTCTGTATCAGTGGCAGTATCGTATATCCATACGCCAAGGGACCCTGCTGCAGCGAGTTGTTTATTATCAGGCGAGTACTGGATTTCATAGAGCCACCCTTTACCGAGACGCGTTGTTGCTCCGACAGGTAAATGCCATTGCGGTGAATCTTGCGCAAAAATAGAAGGTTGAGACGTTAGCGTAACTATGAATATTACGGACAAAATGTGTAAAAATGTTTTTTTCATAAATGAAACTCCTTTGAACTGCTGTAGTAGATTTTATAGTAAAGCATATATGTATGAATTTTGTGTCTTATGAAATCCGCTCCAGGTTGTGCATCCGTGAAAAACCGTAGCAAGCAGAGAACCTTTATCCTCATTGGACAGTAGCAAAGCACAAATGCCGTTTGCGGTGGTTTCCCTTGCAATCATTTAAAAAATTTGCGGTGACACTATGCAACCCTTTAAAAGACTTTGTAGCATAACCTTTCTAGGTTGTGCATCAATATATTGTAGCAAGCAGAGAACCTTTATCCTCATTTTACTGTAGCAGGTTTCCCAACGAGGCTTGCGGTGACACTATGCAACCCTTTAAAACTGTCCGGAGACAGAGATGCGTTGTGTCCCACCGAGTGTGTGGCTATTGAATGCGTAATCAACAAAGAATGTCATAGTACTTACATGCAATTGGAGACCGGATCCTGCAGAGAACCCGTGTCCGTTCCAACCGCACCGTAAAGCGAGTGTATTGAAAAGTAAATATTCAGCACCGATGCGTAAAACAGGGGCATTTCCTGATGCTGTTCCTTCTGGATAGTCCGCTTGATCGGTTTCGATGTCTATACCGATAGTGCCGTCGCCGAAACTTGGAAATGTGAATTGATATGCTGTGCCGCAGCGTAACCTGCGTCCGCGCGTAAATACCGGTTTATCCGCTGTATCCCACTGAATGTGTGTCCCTGTGGCATCGAGCAGCAGTGTGCCGACTCGGAGTCCAGCGAAAGGGCTGAGCATCAGTCCGATGTCGATACCGAACCCTCTACCTGTATTGTTAAATATGGATTGGCTCAGCAGCTTTACATTTCCCCCGACAGCGATGAATGGATATATTTGTCGGGAATATGAGACGAACAGTGCATTGTCCGTGTTACTAAAATAATCGGCGATCGTCGGTCTGTCGATATAGGGTTCCCCTTCATCTTTAACGCCGTTGCCATTTCTATCCTGAAAATCGCCGAGGTGCCCATTGTTATCAATGTCAATAAAGGTTGTTCTGGGGATGTTGTCAATCCCGAGTCGAATCCAACTCAGACCGATGCTGCCGATATTTACGCCTAACGGATGTACATAGTTGACGAAGTTGTAATTCACTAACCCTTTACTCAAAAAACTGCCATCACCGGATCGGAATGTATCTGCATACATAGCAGAGAAACTACTTTTCTTTACATGTGTTAGTCCTGCTGGGTTCCAGTATGTTGCTGTGGCATCGTCAGCGATTGCGACGAATGCGCTGCCCATGCCGATTGCCCGTGCGCCGACGCCGTGACTCAGAAATTCGGCAACATGTGCTCCCTCATCCACTGCAAAAGACTGACAAGTAGCGATCAAACAGAATATAAAACAACGCCATAGTATATTTGATATGTTCATGATATATTTTAGCCCGGTGCAAAATCGTAGATAGGTTCACGGATGATGACACTGAGGACACTCCAGAACGCCCCTACACAATATTCACCGAGGATCACTCCAAAAAAGAAGAAGATTATTTTATGATACATGCTGGGGCCTCCGAATCGGAGAGCCATCCACTTGAGACAGGTGCTGATGACCAAACAACTCCAAAAATACCCGACACCGAATGTCATGGCAATTGGGTACCCTGCAGGATGGAGGGGCCACCAGATAAACCGCATGCGCATAAACATGAGTAGGAAGGTGAACCCCATACCGCCCGCCATGAAACTCATTGCAGGTACGTTGGGATCGCGCGGAAATGCAAATAAGCCGGCGAGCCATCCGAATTGTCCGATATGTCCGACAGACGGCCCGATGCCCCCGCCAGCACCGGTGACTGCCCCGCCGAGACGGTAAAGTTCACTCAACGTTGCCCAGAACGATGCAAGTGAACCGAGAACGACAGCGATCACCATTGCGAGTACCAACCGTTTTGTATTCATATTTGCGCGTTCCGCCATCTTAAACGCTTCAAGTTGATGCGGCATGATGTGTTCACGATACCCACGCCCACTGAAAAACCAGAAATATGGGAAGACTGTCAGATTGTTCGGGCCGATGCGCCTTGTCCCCAGTATATTGACTAAAAATTGTTGTGCATTACACATTCCCGCCATTTCATGGGCAGGGGGACCGATTTCTGCACGGACACGTGTGATCCCGATTGAAATTGCATAAAAGAAACCGAAGAACGGTAAGATAATTGGCAGTGTCATTCCCGCCTTTAGACAGAACCAGATAATATAGAGGCTTGCGAGGAGTATGATGGAAAATGCTGTGCGGTACCGAATCGGTTCTGCCGAATCATCAATGCCTTTTGACATGCCTAAGATAGTTCTTCCGACCTTTGCGATGTGTCTCCGTGTAACAAGTAGGGCAATCACAAAAATTGCCATCCATCCACCGATAGATTGTTCACTCCCATAGGGGAACGGTGCTGGTATGCCGAGTGCACTCCCGATCACCCGTTGTCCTTTCTCAAATAGATAGAAGAACCACAAGGAGAAGGATAAGTCAAGGGGCAGTAGAAACCCTAATCCGATGACAAATGGATACACGGGCACAGGAATATTGCCGACTGCGTTCCACGGTTTTTCTGTGAAGAATGTTCCCCAGTTACGTGCATTGTGTCGGACACTAAAATCGGGTAAGATCGGAAAAAAGTGGGCTAACCCATGCCACACATTCGCAGCTGCTGCAAGGATGAACCCATACCATAGGATACGATTGCGAAAGAGCTGGGCTCTGCCGCCACCCTCCGTAATTGCCATAGGGAGTTGTATGATGGGATATGCTAGTTTTTCATGTTCAGTCCACTGTTTACGGATTAAGACATTCAGACATATCATGATGGCACCGAGTGCTAAGATGAAGGAGGTCCACCACAAGGTTGGCATTATCCAGGCACCGCCAATTTGGACATTGTAGAAAGAGGTATCCCCTTCATAAAACCCACGTATTATCTCTTTATCAGAGACCACAAGGTGTTGTGGTATGTAGCTATGGAAGGTATCCGCCCAATCATTCTCCAGTGTAGCGAACCAAAATGCATGGGGCAGTGCAGGAATTGTTAATGCTAACATATCGTGTCCAGCCAGTCCTGATGCGATGGAGAGCATCGCATATATGGTTATCATCTCCCCTTGCGTCAGTGCGGCTTTCGGTGCTACCCGTTTTATGAATAGGTTCAGCAAAATCAGGAAAAAGATATTGAGAACGACATTCCAAAAGAGCGAGATTGTCGTTGGATGCCCTGAATGCCATACGCATTCAACTTCAATAACCCAAAATACATTGGGCGGAATTAAGAGAATGGCAATAACGATGGCACGCCATGTTACACCCAAATTGCGTGGATTGTGAGGTTCACTCAGTTTTTGCACAGCTGACATCCGATCTTTACCTTTCTAGGTTGTGTGTCTTTATAGCCTACCCTTTCTAGGTTGTGTGTCTTTGTAGCCTACCCTTTTCAGGTTGTGCAGTGTAACGAACCACATTATCTGTAGCCATATTGTAGCAAAGCACAACGTGACTTTGCGGTAACACTCTGCAATCATTTAAAAACTTTCTAGGTTGTGCCGCTTTGCGTAAATCCTGTCATGTTCTATCTAATTCAGTATTGAATTGTATCTATGTATTATGCTTATTAAAAATGGGTTAAAGGTTCACGTTCTTTCAATTGATATGTGATATGCCCCAATTCACATGCACCGTGTGAGGAGTCTGTAAAGGTTTCCGCCTCGAGCCCCCATGCCAGTTTATACGCGGATAGGATTTGTGCTAAAGCTGTGGATATATCTCCATAGCCGAGTATAGCGACAGTACCGCCCCCGCCCCCGCCTGTGATTTTTGCACCGTAGATTCCACCGTGTTCACCGATTTTTTTTGCAATGTTCACAATACCCTCTATTTCAGGAGAACTGAGTCCTACCAGATCACGATAGCTGGCATGAGATTCGGACATCAAACGTCCAGCCTTTTTGAGAGCATTGTGAACGTTCTTAGGGGATTTCACAATATCCTTCAAAGCAGCAATAAATTGTAACACGCGTTCGTTTTCAAAAATGGGATGTTGGACGCAATTTCTGATCCTGTATGCTTTATCCGGATCCACTGTCGTGGCAGTATCTACCGTTTCTCCGTATTGATTAAGGAAATCGCTGCCTTTCATCTGTTGCGGAAGTAAGTGTTCACAATGTTCCCGGTATTCTTGGACAGATATATTACATAGATAGTTACTTGCAAGTTTTTTCCAACCGAGTTCCTTTTGCAATATAGATAACCCCATAAACGCAGCGGTGCGTGTGTCAATATACGCACCGCTTTTTGTACTGCGAGGCACTTTTGCATAGATTCCGATAAAACGGACATCGTCTGGACATGCAACCTGTTCACGTATTCGATCCGGTTGACACTGCATCGCTAAAATTTTGTTCTTTATCCCAGAAGCAGCGGTTACTTGATCCATGATGCCGCACGGGGCACCTACGATTCTGTTTTCAGTAATTTGGGCAAGTCGTGCGATCTCTTTTGCATCTAATTGTAAATTATAGAGCTGATTCAGTGCTGCCAGCGTTGCAACTTCAACGGCTGCAGAGGACGCGATACCTGCCCCCATGGGAATATTACTTTTGATGATGATCGCAGCCCCATGCGGTAATTTATCCGCCTTTTTCTCTTTTAGCAGTGTAAAGCAACAACCGAGTACATAGCCTGCCCAGGATGTTTTTGAATACGCGTTGAAGTGTGCGTTGATCTGTGAATAAGATTTTAGGGTGCCACCCTTGTAAAAATCATCAAGCGCGATTTTTACGTTGTGCTGCAGCTGGCTGTCTATCTGAAGTGTAATTGCCGATAGGATATTATCATCTCTTGCCTGACACGCAGTAACGACTGCCCGGTTTAAGGGCAATTCAAAGACATGGGATCCACAGTAATCCGCGATACCCCCCATGATGTCCAGTCTTGCAGGTGCCCGTGTGACGACGATTGTGCCTTCTCGCTGTATACCGGAAGAAGAGAAGATAATCGGGGAGTCACTTTGTAAAATGTGTTCAAGCTCAACAACTTGAGCAGGTTTTACTTGCGGACCCTGTAACTGTTCAATTTTTTTGAATGATTGCATAGTGTTTTTTTAAAGGGTTGCAGGTGTTCCGCAAATTTTTTAAATGATTGCAGGTGTTCCGCAAAGCACGTTGTGCTTTGCTACGCTCTTTCTATGGATTGTGTCCTTCGGTTTGCTAATATTTTTTAACATGCTGCAATCATTTGACAACATTAACAATTTCATCGGTTTTGAGTGCGTGTTGTCCAGCAATAATAACCGATTCACCTTCCTGAAGTCCTTTGAGGATTTCAACTTCAGCACCCCGTGCAAGTCCTATCTCAACAGGGCGTAGTTTGCTTTTACCTGCTTCAACGACAAATACGTTCTGTGTTCTTGATTCAACATCTTCAATAAGGGATATGCGTGGGATAAGGATAGTATTTTCACGCACATCTACTGGCATAGTTATTTTGGCAAACATGCCCGGTTTTAGTATACCCGCCGGATTATCAATACGCAGCTCTATTTTTGCTGTTCTTTGCATAGCGTGCAGTGTAGGGCTTATATAGATAACCGTGCCTGTCAAAGTCGTTTTGACTCCATCAATGCGGATGGACGCTTCCTGATTCAGACGCAATTCGCTCAAGTGTGATTCGATGACATCTGCTGTTGCTTTGACAGTGTCAATATTCACAATCTCAAAGATAGGGGCGGTTGGCACTGCCATGCCACCTACGTCTAAGAACCTTTGTGAAACAATACCTGCGATCGGTGCTTCTATGGTTGCATCCCGAAGACGTTTTTGTGCAAGTTCCAGTGCAATGGTGGCTTGTGTGTGCGCGGTTTTTGCGGCAGTTATTTCGGCTTCCCAACTTTTTGCGGATTCTAATGCTTGCGCTGATAGCACACCTGCTTGTGCTGTGTCAACTTGTGATTGTGCCAGTGCAATATCGGTTTCCCATGTTTTTGTTGATGCATGTGCCTGTGCCAATTTAAGAGCTGCCTTTGCTTGCGTTACCTGGGCTTCTATAGCTTTGATATCTTCTGCGCGCGCACCATTTTCAATCAGTTGCAGTTGTTCAGAGGCGATGTTGTACTGTGCTTGGACGACATCTAATTGTGTCTGACTATTTTCTAAGGATCGTTGACTGATCGCACCATGCTTGAATAAAGTCTCCATTCGACGATGATCGTTTTGGACATTGTCCAAATTCGCTTTTGCTTGGTTTAAGCCTGCTTGTGCTTGCTGACGATCCTCATCGCGTGCGCCGGTTTTTATTTTTTCTAAATTCGCTACCAACGATTCCAACCCCGCTGCTGCTTGTTCTATCTGTGTTACGGTTCGGATTTCGGATAGGTCTTTTACCTGTTGAAGTGAAACTTGGGCAGCTTTCAGTTGTGCCGTTGCTTGCATTACTTGAGTCGCTACCTTTACCTGAGCAAGCTGTTGTGCTTGAGAATACGCAGATTCAGCGGATATCAGTGTCGCTTCCGCTTGTTGAACGGATAGTTGCAATTCTTCATGTTCAATGATAGCCAGTGTATCCCCTTTTGCAACGTTGTCTCCTTCAGCAACAGGGAGTGTCATAATACGTCCCGATATTTTTGGAATAACGTTCACACGCGATTTCGCTTCTATCGTTCCAGAAAGCTGTAACTCCGTGCGGATTTCACCACGTTTTGCTATTGCAACCTCTACCGGTTTATACGTGTCTGGCTCTGCTTCATCTCCGATGACAGGTTGCTCCGGTTTCAAGAATCGAAACATCGCGATAACAGCTACTACGAAAATAATGAGAATCAGCATCCAAATCTTTTTCAATTGTGAAATACTCCCTTCAATGTGGAATAATACTTTTCTAAAGTTCTGTCTATAGTGTCTGTCAAGGTCTATTCTATTTTTTGTCCTATCGCTTTTTCAAGCTGTGCTAAGCCTATAACATAATCGTGTTGTGCCTGCAGTCTATTGACTTTTGCTTGCATCAGCGCAAGCTGGGTATCTACAAGTTCCACAGTTGTCATCATGCCATTCTCAAATTGTATGTTCGCAATTCGGACACTCTCTTCTGCTTGGGCAACTGTTTCGCGTTGGACATCTATGAGCGTCTTTGCTTCAAGTAAAGCAAGGTAGGCATTACGCACTTCAAATTCAACTGTAGATATAATTTGCTTTGTACCTAACTGAAGTTGTGTTAACACAGATTCAGTCTGTTGGATCGCAGCACGTGTAGCAAACCCATCAAAAATTGGGATGTTGATTTGCAGCCCTAAACTCCAGATACTATTCATCGCTGTGAGTCTTTCATTATGGGAAATTTGATAGTTGGAGAAGAAAGATAGGTCTGGAAGTTGACGCGTTTTGCTAACGCTCAGTTGTTTCGCTGCAGCTTGTTCGTTGAGTTTTGACTGAGAGACTTCAGGTCGTTTTTCGAGTGCCAATTTGATTAATTGTTCAAGTTGAATTGATACCTCTGGCATCTCAAATGCTCCCGCAACAGATACTTGCTCAGAGAGTGGTAGATTCAACAATGTTTTGTATCTGTTTTTTGCAGTGTGGACACCATTTTTGGCACGAATCAGCTGTGTGTCTGCATTGGCACGTTGAACTTTTGCACGAAGTACATCAAAATTCGTGGTCACCCCTGCTTCAAACGATGTTTCTGCAATTTTGAGTTGTTTTCGGACAAGATCTACACGTTGTTCTGCAACCTTTACAAATTCTTGTGCTATAAGCACTCGGTAGAAAGCTTGATAAACTTCCAATCTGAGTTTATTGTCTGTTACCATGAATTCTTTTTCAACTGCTTCATATTGGCGTTTTGCAGCCTGATAACCGTAGTAATAACGTCCCCAAGCGAAGACCGGTTGTGTCAAACTAACGTTGCCCTGCAAATTATGGTGCGCGCCGAACTCTAATTCTATTAATTCGGCTTCATTCTCAGCAGTGGGTGGAGACATCTCATTCATGTCTCCACCCGGTGTGGGAAAACCGAACCCGCCCTCTGCAGAAATCACTGACTTCTGGACATCTTTGAAATAGGTGTAATTGCCATTAGCAGAGATACGTGGTAGCAACGATGCACGCGCAATTTTTAGTTGTGCTTTTGCAGATTCTAATTCTTGTGTTGCAGCCTTGAGAAGCAGGTTGTTCTGTTTGGCTATTTGCAGACTCTCTTCAAGACTTAACACTTTATGCTCATCTGCTGGAACAGAAAACGCGGTCAGGATTAATAGTAAAAAGGTTGCTATCCCATAGCGGTGATAGCATTGTTGTCTAGTGATACTCACTACAGATAAATCCGTGTGCTTCTTAGATCACACGACCTCCTATGTGATTCCTGCTTCCATCTCTCGTGCCTCCTTCCTGAACTGCGTGAGGGCCTAATTGGACTCCACAGGCGTTTAGACTCTCGGTCTATCCAACCGCGAGGGATTTTAGATTGATCGCAAGGTGGCAAGTGTGTTTATACCTACATCAATGCCGATAACAGGGTGCGTTGAGGGATCAACTGCTTCGGTGTCCTCTGTTACCGCCACTGTAATAGATACAAACCAACGATGGGCCGTCCTTGAAATAGTTACCTTGATAATCGGACCACTAAAACGTAACGCTTGACGCGTCTTTATCCACCCAATCTTGGGCAACTTTATCTTCTTGCCTTCAACACGGACAGATTGCTCATCCGTCGTGAAACTTTGCTTATGACCACGACCTTTGAACTTCGGAAACTTCGCACGCTTAGACACCCAATTCGCAATACCTTGACCCAAGTTCCTAATAGCATACAACGCAGGACGTTGATCCTGGGCTGACACCCACTCATAAGACCTCTTACGCTTATTGAAGTTGACATTCAGCGTCTGCCAAGAGTGGAAGGTATCGTTACTCAAGCCTGCTTTGAAATCTGATAGTGCACTATTATATGCAAAACGCGCATAACCGCATTGCTGGGCAAACCAACGACGCTGTTTATATGTGGGGTCTAACGCTATCTTATGGGTTTTGTAAGGCATACGATAATCCGTTCCGTGAAGACCCCGTTTCCCATCACTAGTGGCGTGGCAGGTGCTAATGACACCCACCACTGAAACGGTAAATAAAGTATAATATATTTCTTAGATAAAAGCAAATCTTTTTTGATAACAGCATAAGATAACAGGATTCGACCCAAGTCTAATGAAGATTAACAATTTAATTCGGTAATTTCTTGGAGGTGCTGGTGCGGCTAGGAAATCGCACCTACAGAGCTTAGGGAATATAGAATTATCCAAATATTTTCTTAAACTTCATAAGACTTGGGATTGTTAGAGAAGTCTCTTCATATTTAGGATTTACCCCTTTATCCCCCGCAGGCAAGGCCGCACAACCTGGAAAGGTTATGCTACAAAGAGACACAACGGGAATGCGTCTGTCCTGTTTAGTAGCGCAGAATTGTCGTTGAATCGCCGATGATCCACAAAGTTCCGTTCTCTGTTCTAACAATATCCCTTAGATTGTTTCCGGTGGGTGAACGCTGTTTTAACCATGTTACACCCCCATCTTGGGTATATAATATAATGCCTTTATCACCGGCTGCCCACCCTTCTTTTTCGTCAATAAAGAGAACAGCGTTTATATTTTCTTGTGTGGGGACAGTTTGATCGATCCATGTTTCACCGCCATCGGTTGTTATCCTGATTGTGCCTTGGTTACCGACTGCCCATGCAGTTTGTGGGTTAATAGCAAACACATCTTGTAACTCTGCGGATCCAAATGATATTTTCCAAGTTAATCCACCATCCGTTGTGCTTGCAATAGTACCCGCGAACCCGACAATCCATCCAGTGAGATTATCAATAAAATGGACACCGAATAGATTGTTAAATCCGGCACCAACAAACATAGGATCGATGTCAACACCTACCCAAGTGTCCCCGGCATCTGAAGTTTTCATGACTTTTCCTGTCTCTCCAACTGCCCATCCATGCGTAGCGGAACCGAAACTCATAGCATAAGAACCTAAAGCTCCTTTCCACCCCATCGTTCCG
This sequence comes from Candidatus Poribacteria bacterium, assembly GCA_965200395.1. GTDB lineage: Bacteria > Poribacteria > WGA-4E > WGA-4E > WGA-3G > MSPOR6. Next base: position 945,183 of record CBDAUH010000002.1, read on the forward strand.
CCAAATTGGATCCGTGTGGCTCTACCGTGTCCTTCATCCCCAGGATCACTCACACTTTTCCACGTATTTCCGCCGTCAAGTGTTTCCAATAAAGCGGCATTACTCCCAACGATATATCCCTTCTTTTCATTTACAAATCCGACACCGAAAAGTTCAAATACATCTCCACTATTTTGTGGGGACCAATTTTCTCCGCCGTCGTTCGTATGTATAACACTTCCAGATAATCCGACTGCCCATCCGAGCCTGTCGTTGTGAAAATGAACGGCACGTAATTCCTTCGCGTTTGAGACAACATCCCATGTTTCCCCACCATCCAAGGTGTGGAGAATTGTGGACTTGTCTCCGACTACCCACGCCTCGGTAGCACTCTTCATGTGTACACCTTGTAACCGTGCAGCAACAGGACGGGAGGCCAACGGTTGCCAGGTGCTGCCACCATCTACTGTTCTCAGAATAACACCGAATTCGGCTGCTGCAATGCCTATCTGTTTGTTTGCAAAATGAACATCCCATATCGGTTCGGGCATGCCATTTGAATTTGGTACATTGCTCTGTTGTACTTCCCAATTGATACCATCTACTGTGGAGACGACAGCACCACCAGCACCGACTGCCCATCCGGTCGTATCGTCAAGCATAGAGATTGCATCAAGCGTATTGACGGTTGCGCTTGTCTGAAACTGCCAAGTTGTGCCACCGTCGGTCGTATGGAGCAATGTGCCACCGCCACCTGCAGCCCACCCTACTTGTGGATTGACGAAGTGTACACCTTCAATAGTGTTATTTGTTTCTATGTGCTGCTGTTGCCACGAAACGCCGCCGTTGCTTGTATGCATCAGAAATCCGCCGTCACCACATGCCCATCCGTGTTGGTCATCTACGAATGAAACACCTAAAAGTGCTACGCGGGTATTTGTATTTAATTTCCTCCACTCTTGTCCACCATCAACCGTTCTTAGCACCATCCCATTCTCACCTACAATCCACCCGGTTTTTGGTGTGATAAACCTGACTTTCTTGAATTCATTTACAAAAGGTAAGGATTGATTTGGTTGTTGTTTCCATGTCTTACCGCCATCAGCAGTATTGAGGATAGTAGAATTGCTCCCGACGATCCATCCATTCATATCGTTTACAAAAAAGACATCATTAAAACTTGCTTGCCATTTTGCTTCGCTAACAATTTTCCACTCTTTTTGTGCATATACAAACGGAGTTGTGCATAGCAGTAAAGTTATGACGATCGAAAATATGATTCTCCGCTTCATTAGTTTTTCTCCTTCTATTTATCTTTCAGATATTGCATAAATTCAGTTTTGTGTACTTTAGGTAAGCCAAAATTCTGATATAATTACCATAAATCCGTTTAAAGTATACCACTGTATTAATTAGGAGTCAACATGTATTTAAGTTGTTAGTTGTAATTGCAATGACGAATTAACCTTGTCAAAACGGTGTAAATTTGCTATTATGAATAAAGTGAACAAGCGAATTCAGTCTATATTGCAGTGTTCCTTCGTTCAAAAGACGTAGGTGTTAATTTGGTCATTTGTTTGAATGACGTTATTTCGATTAATAAATGGAATACTGCCTTTAGGGAGTTAGAATGGTTAAATATGAAAAAGGTTCAGTTCATCCTTCAGAACTACAAGAATTAGAAGACGATAAAACTGGTGCCCTTATTTATCAACTCACCAACGACAACACGATCAATCACAATCTGTATTTTCTTACCTCCTCCTTTACACCGGATCAGGAACATTTGGTTTTCACTTCATATCGGTCTGGAAAGGTTAACTTTTTCAGGCTTGAGTTTCCTGGTGGAGATATAATCCAATTGACGGATGGTGATGCAATCCACGGATACTCTGGGGTAATATCAAAAGATGGGATGGAACTTTTTTATACAGAAGGTGAAAATATAAAGGCTATTCAATTTGACACACTTGAAGAAAGGGTGTTAGCGCAATTTCCGGGGGGAAGTCTTGGTGAATGTAGTGTAAGTGCTGATGAGAAGTACATTGTTACAGCCATGAAACGGCATGATAAGTCACACATTACCGTAACTGCTACTGATGGCAGCGGTGGTGAGATTATCTATACTTCACCTAACCAGACGATTATTCATCCACAGTTTCATCCGAGGCGTGCGGATCTTATTGCTTATTCAGGAGATCCTGCTCCTCGTATGTGGACGATTAAACGTGATGGGTCGGATAACCGTAATCTCTATCAACATGATAACGCTGAGTTTCTTGTGCATGAAACTTTTCTTGGATCACAGGATGCGTTGATTGTAACACATTGGCCCTACTCTCTACGCTGTATTTCGTTGGCTACTCTTGAGCTTCAAACTATCTCTGAATTTAATGCTTGGCACATAGCAAGTAATCGCGCAGGAACAAAGGTGTTATGTGATACAGTCCATCCTGATATAGGGTTACGGTTGGTTGACGTGGAAACGGGTGAACATGTGCCTATCTGTTATCCGCGGAGTTCATCAAACGGTAGCCAATGGAAAAAGGATAGATATGCGGTTGCTGAAGATTGGGCTGCATCACAACAAGCAGGAGATCGAGAAAGATCGTTGAGTTGGATGGAGATGAAGGTGGATACGGTCTATGGTCCTCAATGGACACATCCGCATCCCAGCTTTAGTCCTGATGAGAAGGCTGTTGTGTATACATCAGATGTTTCTGGCCATTCACAGGTTTATGTCGCTATGATTCCTTGATGATGTATAGCGGACAGCTAATTGTTTAGTATAGGTAGAATGTGTTGTAAAGCCTCTTCCTGTTTAGCAAAATCTTTTAGTTCTGGATTAAGGGTGATTGCTTTTTTCAAGGAGTTTAAAGATTCCACTGCTTCGTCAGTAAGTGCATAAGCGATGGCAAGATTATAGTGTAGGAGTGGTGCATCAGGAAAAGATTGTAGCGCGTGGAGGCATATCTGCCGTGCGTTTGTTGGTTCGTTCATCCGTAAATATACAGTCGCGAAATTAACATAACCTTCGGGGATTTCCGGATACTTCTGAATTACCATTTTGAAGGTGTCGATCGCTTCTGTAAATTGCCCAGCAAACATATATGCTTGTCCAAGGTTGTTATATGCGGATGGTTCGTTTCTGAAGAATATGGTTCGGCTTTTGTTTTTGATCGCTTTCTGATACGATTCTATTGCCTTTTCGGGTTCCCCTTTGCGCATAAAGAAGAGTGCTTCTCTATAGTTGTCGTTGAACTGAGATTGATGCTGCCACACCCATAAAAATAACACAGTCACTGCAATACAAAATGTCATGCAACCGACTCTGAATCCTTTATTTGTGGGTGCTTGTTCGACATCGGACTTATCTTCTAAAGATGTCTCTTGATTGAGGTTAGTCTCTTTTTCAATATTTTCCATAGCTTCTTGATCTTGGATAGAAGTGTCGTTAGTATTCATAATTTGCTACAATACAATAATAACTAATTGAGATTTTGATTATATTTAATGAGGAATATTACGTGTCATGAAAACTTACGGTTTTGGTATTATTGGTTGCGGGATGATTTCTGATTTTCATTCCGCTGCAATTACGGATTTAGAACATGGTCAGTTAGTTGCGGTGAGTTCTCGTAATGCTGATAATGCAAAACGGCTCACTGATAAATACGATGTTGCAGGTTATACGGATTACAACGAGATGCTCAAACGCGGCGACCTTGACATAGTCTGTGTCTGTACACCCAGTGGTGCGCATCTTGAACCTGCTGTTGCCGCTGCAAATGCTGGTAAACATGTGATTGTTGAAAAACCCCTTGAAATAACATTAGCACGGTGCGATGAAATAATACGAGCTTGTGATGCGGCAGATGTGCGCCTTTGTGCCATATTCAATTCACGATTTACCGAAGGTGCGCAACTTATCAAATCTACCATTGATAGCGGCCGGTTCGGTAAGTTAACGTTAGGCAGTGCTTATGTCAAATGGTATCGTTCCCAAGAATACTATGACAGCGGTGGCTGGCGTGGCACGTGGAACCTTGATGGTGGCGGTGCATTGATGAATCAGTCTATTCACGCCATTGACCTGCTGCAATATTATATGGGGCCTGTCAAATCTGTGCAAGCATTTACAGATACGTTAGCACACGAACGCATTGAAGTAGAAGATGTAGCGGTTGCAGCACTTCGCTTTGACAACGGTGCGTTAGGTGTTATTGAAGGCACAACAGCTGCATATCCAGGTATGTTCAAAAAGACCGAAATCTGCGGTACGAAAGGCATTGCTATATTGGAAGAAGAGGACATTGTTAAATGGGAATTTGATCCTGAACTTCCTGAAGATACACAGATAAGAGAGAAATTTGCGCAACAGACAGATACCGGTGGCGGTGCTTCCGACCCACGCGCAATCAATAATGCCAATCACAGAAGACAGATAGAAAACTTTATTTATGGTTTGGAAACCGATGCGTCCCATTTAGTTGACGGTCGTGAAGGACGAAAAGCAGTAGAAATAATACTTGCGATCTATCAGTCAAGTCGTGAAGGATGTCCCGTTGCCTTGCCGCTTCCAGTTTAATAGTTGTAGGAGCACTCTGCTGAGCTGTGTCTGACCTTACGGATAGTTAAACACAATCTTTACAGCTTCGTTTTTCTTATGGAGTGCCATCTCAAAACCTTTTTGTGCTTCGGTGAAGGGTATATGATGTGTGATTATCGGTGACACATCTATCCTTCTCTGAGCGATCATGTCCATCGCTAATGGGAAATCATTCAGGACATCTGGTCCAACAGATCCGATAAATTGAATGTTCTTTCTGAAAAATTCAGAAAAGTGAAAATTGTATACCTCATCGTCTGGCACACCGAATGCCAAAAGCGTACCTCCTCGTTTTAATAGCTGAAGACAGGTGTTTATTGTCTCAGTTTGATGTCCTACCACTTCGATTACAAGATCAGCCATCTTTCCATCAGTAATCTCTTTGACAGCTGTAACAATATCTTCATTCGCAGCATTTACCGTATGTGTAGCACGCATCTGCTGTGATACATCAAGACGAAAGTCAATCAGATCGGTTGTGATAATAGTTTTTGCACCAAGATTACTTATCATGTGTGTAATCAGCAGTCCCATCGGTCCTTGTCCAATAATGACAACATCTTGATTGAGTAAATTGTCTAATTTCCGACACGCCCATATCACAGTTCCTAAGGGTTGGGCCATCAGCATACAGTCTTTTCTGTGAAAATCTACCAACGGGATAGTCACATTCTCGTCAGACAGAAAGAATTCTGAACATCCGCCAATATGTCTTGGCAGGGCAAGGACTTCATCTCCTTCCTTAAATTTCTTGGATTTACTACCAACGATGACTCCAATAGCTTCGTGTATGGAAAGCCCCTTTCCAAGCGGATAATGGTCCGATGGTTGTTCAAGGACGAAATGTGGCATATCACTCCCACAGATTGCGCTATGTTTCGTTTGAATCATCACTGTACCATCGGGATACTCTGCAAGATTCGGTTTATCTATCTCTATTATTTCTATTTGAAACGGGGCAACGATCTGTCCTGCTTTCATAAAAACTCCTTTGTTCGTCCTCTAAAACTGTACTTAATTTCGCAACAAGTGGTTTTGGAACTACAAAATCGACTTTTCGTCCGTAGTGAAATAGATTTTAGTTAGTCATTTCCATTCAAAAGGCAGTTGTACAATCTTTTCGTTTCCAGTAGGTTTGTGAATAGGTTTTCCAAGCAGACGGACAGGCAAATCCCCTTTTGAAAATTTCTGTATGCGTTCGCGGGTAATAGCCACATAGGTTGGGTCCAATTCCGCCCCAATCGCCTTCCTATTGTGTAGCAGCGCAGCAATGATTGATGAACCTGTCCCACAATACGGATCAAAAACAACGTCGTCTGGATGGGTTAGAGCTAAAACACATCGCTGGACTAATTCTATAGGAAATTGGCAAGGGTGTTCTGTTTTTTCTGGGTGGTTGGCTTTGACGTTTGGTATATCCCACACTTCTTCTTCCCAATCTTGTGTTACAATATCCCAAATATCGGATGGGTTTTTACCTAAAGGGTTTCCCGAAATCTGTCCTTTTTTGGGGCCTTTGTAATATCGTTTACCTGGATACTTAGCAGGGACCCGCACAGGGTCGAGATTGAAAGTATAATTTTCATTTTTAGTAAACCATAAAATTGTCTCGTAACGTCCTGAAAATCGTTTTTTGCAGTGTAAACCGTGATTGAAACGCCAAATGATACGATTACGTAATTGTAAAGCATACTTTTTGAATATTTGATAGAAGTAAATATCAAGCGGATAGATTTCACCTTTTTTGACGTAATTTCCAACCTGCCAACAGATACTTCCCGTGGGTGAAAGTACTCTGACTAAATCAGCAATTACGGCTTCTTGGTCTTGAAGATACGATTCTAACGATGTTTTCTTTTCGTATTGCTTACCGATGTTATATGGTGGTGATGTTATTACTAAGTCTACAGTATTTGATGGTATATTTTTTAGTAGCTCCTGACATTTTCCCTCAAAGAGTATTACTTCTGCACAGGTATCAAATACATTTGAAACTGTGATCTCCCGTGGTGCGTCCAAAATATGGTTTTTCATCTTGATTTCTCAGTTTTCAATTTGGAACTACTTATTGTGCTTAATTTTATACTTATAACACAGTAATGGTAGACAACGTTTTCGCGTGTAATTTCCCGTTTGTAGCGACGACACCGCGATTGTTTATCATCCGTTTTCCACTTAGAAAACTAAGTGGTTTTCCATGTGCATCTGTAACTGTTCCACCTGCTTCCTCAACGATTATCTGTCCTGCAGCATGATCCCAAATACATTCTCTGTAGTGAGGATATGCAGGGTTCGGAAGACGTAGATAAAGCGATGCTTCACCACGTGCAACAATACCATATTTTGCTTGACTATCAATTTGTAACGGTGGTTTTTTGAAACCAAGTCGGTTTGCAATGTTCTTATGCGTATCGCTGTCGCCGTGGGTAGATTCATAACTTTCTGCTAACCTATCGGCATGTTCTGATACTTTTGCTGCTCCTATGAATTCTCCATGGGATGTGTACATTGTTGTTCCTTCATCTTTAACAGCGACAAAGAGACAACCGCGCTCAGGATCAGGAACATCCAACATAATTGGAAGATTGGGACACCCCAGTACACCCAGTTGCACTTCACCCTTAACTATCCATGCTAACGCAATCGCATACTGATCTTGCCGAAGAAAACCTTTCGTACCATCTATCGGATCTAGTGTCCAGAAACTATCACAAATATCACCGCTGCCCATATTAATCAAATTGCAAATTTGATTTGAAGAGATAGGTCGGTTTTTCAGTGTCCCTTCTGAAACAAAACAGTTAACATATTCCGTAACGCGTTTAAGAAGTTCAGGATTCTGTTTTAGCGATTGTGCGTCTTCTTCCGCTATAATGATGTCATCTGGAAAAGATTCTGCAATTGCTTTGCATATTAGAGCTTGTGAACCGAAATCAGCTACGGTAACCGGACTTCGATCACGTTTTTCAATAGCATCCGAGGATACCATTTCCGATTGAACCTGTACACAGAGTTCACTTGCTATTTTAACTGCATCCATTGCAATTTCAGTTCTGTGGTTAAGCATGTGTTTGTAAATTATTATTTGGAACTCCCTGTTGTCTTTATAAATTGAATACTTGCATGGATCAATGAGTCGGTAGCACCAAACGTCAACTGATATATAGGTTTATCCCAACTATATTTGTAATCACTTCCATACGCTGAGACACCTGTTGGGATATAGTTTTCTGGAACATGTATAAATACTGAACTTTCAGTCAGTCGTGGCGGTTGGCAGATAATCAGGAAACTATGGCTATGTTCATCCCAACCCGCAGACATAATCTCAACACTGCCTTGTGTAAAATGCATATCTGTTGATAGTAATTGGGGTGTCTGTTGTTGTTCTCTGAAGCACAATAATTTTACGGAACGGGGAGCAATATTCAACAGTGTAACATTTTTAGAGACAATCCCTAAATAATGCCGCATCCAAAAATCGTGTACTAGGTAGTCTTTATCAGGATTAAGTCCTATTTCATCTAAATGTAATTGTGCGTCATCCTGCTGATCTTTCCAATTAAAGACCCCTATAAGATCCCAAGATTCCCTCTCTGTTTCAATGGGTAAGTGCCATAACCGTGGCAGGATTTCATCAAATAGGTCAACCGATTTCGCTGCTTGACCTGTAAGTGGAAAAATTTTTGAAACTAATTCTGCTCGATATGTTGTAAGTTGATTAGGTGTATTGGCACATTGAACAGATGCCCCACTTAACGCAGCAGCTGTCAATTCAACAATTGCTTCATTGACTGGACGGGGTTCGTCTACAACGAAGTCTCCATAGATATGATTCCATAGAACGCCATGTTCGTTTAGATACCCCGCATAACGGCAGAGTCTATGTTTCGTCCCCTTTTGTTGATGCCAATTCTCTGTCTGGTCTATGTTTTTCAGTCGGAGTTGCGGATAATTTAGCGGAAAACTTCCAATACTTACACTATCCAAGACATTATACCCTGCAAGTGTAACCTCTCTTTTTGTTGAGTCTACTGAATCTTTCAGAATTTCTAACGCACGCCTATATAATTCTGCAGAGGAAAGCGATTTTTCATACCACGTCGTCCTTGCAGCGACTGACATCATGCCACTTGAATAACTTGATAAATCTACCTTTATCTTATCATAACCCCATTCATCTACTATCTTCTTTATAATATTTCGTACATGTCTTTGCGTTTTCGGATGTGAAACATCTAAGATGGCGAGAGCACGGTCTCTGCCAGGTAAATGGACTTCTATAGGTTCATTCGCAACAATATTGTCATAACGGTCATCGTCAGCTGTATACCGCAAACATGTTTCAGGATTTCTTTTTATGTATTCAGAATTACGTTCAATGGCATAAGGATCAATACATATTCCTGCGTGACATCCGTTCTTATGAATAATATCCACCACAGGTGCCATGCTTTCAGGAAAACTGTCCTGGTCCAGAGATAAGCTGCCTGGATGGGGTTGCCAGCCTGATTCCAAATGTATGTCCGCTATGCCACCCACAAGCGTCGGATTAAATAAAGAACTCTGCATAATGGCATCTATCTCTTTTTTGATTGATTTCGCACTCACCTTCCCCATCATGTTGTCGACATTAAAACTCCAGCCAACGTCAGCTTTGTGATTTGAGTTGGCTTGTGTCTTGTCGGTTCTGTTCGTGTTTTGTCCTGTTAGCGCATTCCGTTCAGCAGCAAGACGGTGCGTCCAACGCGTGTAGGTTGATTTGGCATCCTCAGAAAAATCTAAATATCCGATTTCTGACGAAATGACTTCTCCTGATGGGCACGTAGTGTTTTCACAATCGTTGTAGAGTGACCATGATGTCAACCCTTGCGGTGTTTTGCGTTTTGCAGCTTCATACCCTATCTGTAGACGAGGCCACCATTTATGGGTCGTGATGAACCCAAATAAGAATGCCTTTTTACTCACTGTGTCGTGAAGTAAACCATCCTGGCAAGGATGTACAGTGTTATCTCTGTTAAAGTGAAATCCATCGTAGATTTTGTGATGAGCATTTGCACTGGGAGCAATTGGTGGTATCTTTAAGAATAGATGATATTGCGATGGATGACTATCTAATTGGAGCACCCCAGGCTGCGTTGTAATATCAATCAGTGTGATATTTGATAAACATATTGGTGTTTCGCTTAGGTTTTCTACTTCAACTTTTAATAAAACATAAGGATGTTCAGCGTAACAGGTAAGGTAGGTGTGAACACGGATATTCGATGTGTTCGACTTTTCAGCTGTCCCTGATGTTGTGTCCTCAGTGGACTCATGTTTGGGAGGATTTTCTAAATTGTCTGATGTCCCCTTGGCGGAATTTTGTCCAGAATTTTTCGGTTGTTCAGGACGTACCGCAGTATCATAAATAAAATGGAGTGTTTGGTAATTGCCGGACGAATCCGTATTCACGGGTTCTGTGCGGAATTCGCGAAAACCCGGATTCAACGTTTTCAACACGGTTCCATCCGCAAAGCTAATATGTGTGAATCCATTTTTGATTATTGACTTTCCACTGTTATCGCTATAATTCCATGTTCCTTTTGCTAGATTATATTCAATTTGGTATTTTTGATGGTTAATTACGACGAGCTTTCCTCGCCGAGAAATGGACAGGTCCTCAAGTTTCATGCACGTTTTCCTTTGTCAAACAATTAAACACGGCTTCGATATGACACTGCATGGCGGACATCATTTCTTTTCAATTCGGTAAAAACTTAAACATGTATTACCGTACTGCTTGCTTCTATAACAGCGGAGTCTGCCCGCAATCGCTGGTAGTTTCATAAATTGACGATGTTCGACAAGCAGTATTCCTGAAGTGTCAAGAATAGAAGTGTCAGAAATGTAGGCGAGACACTGGATGTATAGATCTGAGTCATAAGGAGGATCTAAGTATATAATTTCATAAGTTTTGGATTGTTTATCAAGTTGATTTATGCCTTGTATTACATCGGCTCTTATCAATTGCACTTCGGGTTGGTTGATATCTAATCCTATCTGTCTTATGTTATGTTCAATCTGTCGAAGGCAGTTCAGGTTTTTATCCAAAAAAGTAACCTGCTTCGCCCCACGGCTCAGTGCCTCTATCCCAATGTTGCCCGTTCCCGCACACAGGTCTAAAAAAAATGAATCAACTACACGATCTTGTACTATACTAAAAACAGACTCTTTGACTCTATCACTCGTCGGTCGTACAACAGTGACTTTCGGGGAAGTCAAACGTCTCCCTTTATATTTTCCTGCAATCACACGCATCTATTCTACAAATATGGCAACTATACAAACAATTCCTCAACCACAGTGCCATCATTGACAACCCGAATAGGTCGTCCAGAACGAGACATATTTTCTTCCTGATGATCAATTCCAAGTGCAAAGCATAACGAAGCGAACAGGTCAGGTACACCGACGGGGGCTGATACAACTTTGGTCCCATCTCCATTTGTACTTCCAACAACTTGCCCCCCACGAATACCGCCACCTGCTATCACAGCGGACCAGCCATTTGGATGATGATCGCGTCCATCGTCCATGTTTATTTTGGGGGTGCGCCCGAATTCACCAAGCCATAAAACGATGGTATCGTCAAGAAGATCGCGTTCACTTAAATCTTTGATGAGCATTGCATAAGCAGGATCAACAACTTCAAGAAGTTCTTTTGTTCTTTCAAAGTTATTTTGATGAGTATCCCACCCATCCAACGTGATTTCAACAAACTTCACACCCGCTTCGATCAGTCTCCGTGCCATCAAACATCCTTGTCCAAACCGAGTCATTCCATAAGCCTGACGCACCTCTTCCGGTTCCTCATCAAGTTCAAATGCCTTGATTTTCGGTGAATTTATTAGCTCATCTGCTTTCTTGTAAATTGCTTCATGCGTCTCTGTCCCAATGCCAGCACGTTTGGAGATGAAATCTTTCTCCATGTTCTTTAGCATTTTGAGACGCTCACGGAAACGGTGTGTATCCATCTGTTTCGGATACTTAATATCGTCTACCTCTTCTAATGGATTACTTACAACAAAAGGGTCGTGATTCGCACCGAGAAATCCGCCAGAATACGTCGGCGAGCTGATATTTACACAAGCAGGGAGTTTAGACGTATCGTCATCAAGATAATATGAAGTCAATGACCCTAAAGTCGGATGACGCACCGCACCGCCCGGTGCATAACCGGTATGTAATAGATATCGCGCTCGTTCATGATTACCTTCGCGGGATACCATTGACCGAATAATGGAAAGGTGATGTGCCTGTTCTGCAACATTCGGCAAATGTTCTGATATTTCTATACCTTTCACACTCGTGGGAATTGGCGTGAATGGCCCGCTATTTTTTTCAGATGGGTCTTTTGGATCAAATGTATCTAACTGACTCGGCCCACCACTCATAAACATCACGATACATTGTTTGGCACGCGGTATCACATGTTCTAACTGTGCATTTCCCGTTGTCCCAAAGTGCTGCATCGCAACAAGACCCAGAAAACTACTGACGCCATATTTGAAGAAACTGCGACGGGAAATTTCATTATGCCATATTTCAGGTGTATCGTATTCAGGTACCCATATTCCTGTTCTCATTACTTTTTATAGCATCTCATAGGCAAGAAATCACCTACGTATGCATCTCCTTAAATTACTTTTTAAAGACTTGACAATTCTTTTGGTTAGACATGGGTTACTATAGTAACATAATAATCTTTCATAATCAAGTAAAAAATTATAATTCTCTCAGAGTGAATTACTTCTCCAAAATTTAGAATTGTATTTTCATTCAATATCTTCTTCTATTAAACATACGTTCTTCACACAACGTTAATGCATATTGTAAATAATGTTTTTACTCATTTCACCTTGTATATAAAAACATCCTTGCTAATTATACTATAGTTTGGACAGTTTTGGTCTTGTTATAGATTATGAATAGTTGGCAGCACTTCCCCGTTAGCACTTCTGAACAGGTGTTAGAACTGCTGCTAACGCCCCTTTTTTGTCTAAATTCTGTTAGAAATCACTGTTTTTTAGCCATCATTTTTCCAATAATCGTGAAAATAGTTGCTGCTGAACCATTTTCACATAGTATCTTCGGGATTTTCAGTTTTTTCTGTGCGTTTTTCCCCGGGTCGTAACTCGTATAAAAATAGTTTTGTTGTAAACATCGCTGCAAGTAAGCGGTCATCAAGCCGCGTGTGAGATGTTTCGGTTTATACCAGTGTATATTGAGTGTGGATAGCACAGTTTCTAAATCAAGCGGTGCCTCGTCTGTGTCTGTGTCTGCGGATGTCTTCTCCATTAGCACCGGACTGAAAGCGAGTTGTGTCAGCGTTGCTGCGGTGAAACTGAGTTGAGCGAACCGATCCAAACTTTTCCTGTCTCGGAGTTGATAGGTGTCAAATCCGAAGTTCTCTTTAGCGTCCCGAAAGGCAGTTTCAATCTGCCACCGGTTTCTATAGTGTCGGATAACTGTTTCTACGGGCAGTCGTAAATCTGAAGTAAATACACAAAAATACCGATAGGGTTTAGACTTTTTCAAGCGTTTGCGTATCACAACGATGCGGACATCTACAGGACACATCTTTGTCCGCACGACTTTATCAGCGACAGAAAGTGTCTGATCCTCAACAACGATATCTGTATACTTCAGGTGTGGAATAGACACACGGCTACCATACCGACGGGGTCTGCCTCTCTTGAGACGCTTAGGGCGTTTCGGTATATCAAAAAACGCCGCGTTTGACTTCGCACGACAAAGTAAATGATGTCCTTGTGAGAGTATCTCCGTGAACACTTTGCGTCTATTGAAACCTCTATCAAAAATGATAAGACCCGGTGGCACAAGATCGCATAAATGCTTCAGCACAGCGAGGCTATTCGCGTCCTCGCTTTTCGGTTCCATCATCCGTGTGGCTAATGGAAATAGGCGCGTGCCTTCGCGCGTTTCTGCCAGCCAGCCAATCGCACCGAACTCGTGTCCGTGATGAAACTTGGATTGGTTCTTGTTACGTGCTTGATACGCAGGGTTCCTGTGGAAATGCAAACCCGCTTGTTTTGAACCGCTACTTAGGGCATGTGTTTCATCATAGACGTATACGCCTGTGGGGTAAGCGGATAGCACTTGATGGCTTAGCGTAGTGGCGACTTGATCCACACACCAGATGCCACGCGAGAGAAACTTTGGCAGAGACCAATACCGACCTGCTTGGGCTGTCGCAAGATAGATTTGTGTCATTGTGCCTCGGTAGGGCGTATTTATCAGACCTTTTACGAAAGTCTGAAAGTGGTGAAAGTTATTATACTTGAACAAAGGTCAAAAATCTGATAACATGTTGTCCAAGTAGGAAAGTGGGGTCATTTGAAATATCCTTTCAAATTTGTGTTTCCTAAAAGGATACCCGCTTTCCTGCTTTATGTCCATAAAAAAAACAAAAAATGTCCAAACTATAGTAATTATATTCTCCCATGCTAATATACCATAAAAGTATCAAAGGAGGCAGATATATGTTTAAAATTGGAGTTATAGGTGATGAGGTATCTCAAGACTTCTCTACCGTAGTTAGCTTTGTCCAAGAGTATAATTTAGATTCAATTGAAATTCGATCGGTATGGGATAAATTGCCGCATCAACTTACTGACGAAGACATAGGCGAAATGAAACGTCAACTTGATGGCACAGATATAGAGATAATTGGTGTCGCATCTCCATTCTTCAAATGTGATATGGACAACGTAGAAGAACGTGCGGAACATCTTGATATATTAAAGGGTTGTATACGCACAGCAAAAGCATTTGACACAAATCTTATTCGCACTTTCGTTTTTTGGGATACCGGTAAGACTGAGGAACGTTGGGGTGAAATTATTGATGCTTATGATGAACCACGTAAAATAATTGATGGTGAAGGTGTTATATTGGGTATGGAAAACGAATCCACTACCTCTCTCAGTACTGCCAAACTGACTGCACAATTTATTGAAGAAATCGATTCGCCAAACATACGCGGGATCTGGGACCCTGCAAATGAGGCACATGCAAGAGAGGGTGTAACACCGTTTCCAGATGGATATAACCAGATGAGGCCGACTATGATACATGCGCATCTTAAAGATGCTGCGCCACATCCTGATTCTGGAGAAATGGAATCAGTTCCTGTCGGAGATGGAATTATAGATTGGCAGGGACAGCTCCAAGCGTTTGTTGACGATGGGTATGAGGGGCATCTTTGCCTTGAAACACATTGGCGACCTACACTAAAAATTGACGATGCCCTGCTGAACAGACCCGGTGGAAAAGTCTTCTCTGAAGCAGGAGAGGAGGCTTCACGTATTTGCATTGAAAATTTGCAGAAAATGATCGATAAAATAACGTTATAGGCGATTTAATGAAAATTAAGGAAGTTCGCACATCTCTATATGATATTCCACCATTGGTTGAACGTACTGATGCCATTCAAGCCTTTGTCTCTATGGAGTTTCCCTTCATTGAAATAGAAGATGTTGATGGTGTGGTAGGAATTGGTTTCTCTTATACCATTGGTAAGGGAGGAGAAGCTATCAAACAAATTATGGATGCCTATCTTGCCCCCATTCTCCTTGATGATGAGGATGCTGCGAATATAGATAGGATTTGGAATCGGATGTGGATGGAAACACATTGGGTAGGCAGAGGTGGCATTGTCGGATTAGGTATGGCGGCAGTGGATATTGCTTTATGGGATCTCATGGCGAAACGTGCAGATTTACCGCTATACCAACTACTCGGTGGTGCACGTTCATCTGTACCTGTATATAACACAGATGGTGGATGGTTACATCTTACAGAAGATGAACTCGTAAGGCAATCCGTTGAATATGTGAAACAAGGATTCAAAGGTATAAAGATCAAGGTAGGACGTGACAGTCTACATGAAGATGTAAAACGAATATTTGCAGTGAGAAAAGCGATTGGACAAGAACCTTACCTTATGATTGATGCAAATATGAAATGGAATGCACGCGAGGCAATACAATTGGCATGTCGTGTTGAAGAAGCAGACATTTTCTGGTTTGAGGAACCGATTGAAGCAGACGATGTAGCTAGTCACGTTGCTTTGCGAGAAAAAACCACAATTCCTGTTGCAATCGGTGAAACAATATACAATAAATATGTGTTCAAGGAGTACATTGCACAAGGTGCTGCAGATATCTTGCAACCTGATGCAGTTCGAGTAGGTGGTATTTCTGAATGGATGAAGGTGGCACATACTGCTGAATGCTTTGGATTATCTGTTTCACCCCATTTTTTAATGGATTTGCATGTACATCTCTCAGCAGCAGTTCCACATTCTCTCTTTGTTGAATATATCCCTTCACTTGATCCGGTACTCAGTGATACTTTATCTCTTGAAGCAGGCCATTTTTCGCCGCCGGATCGTCCAGGTCACGGTATCCTATTTGATAGAGAGAAATTGAAGCAATTCCAAATAATGTAAGGAGCGGAAAACTGTGAAACTCAAAAACCAAACTGCTATTATTACAGGTGCAGGCCGTGGCATAGGTCGTGCAACGGCGATAACATTTGCTGGAGCGGGTGCTGATATCGTTCTCGCAGCGCGGACAGAATCCGAAATCCTTTCCGTTGCAAAAGAGATAGAACGACTTGGTAGACGTGCTCTCCCTATCAAAACAGATGTACAAGTGAAATCTGATGTTAATGCTATGGTGGTGCAAACTCTTGAAGAATATGGCAAGGTGGACATCCTTGTGAACAATGCAGGTGTTGCTATACACAATCCTATACAGAAGATAAGTGAAGAGGATTGGGATTTGACAATGGCAGTAAACTTGAAAGGGGTGTTCTTATGCACACAAGCAGTTTTCAAACACATGTGTGAACAGAAATACGGTCATATTGTCAACGTTTCATCAGTATCTGGCAAGTTTGGACATGTCAATGGTGGGGCATATTGTGCCTCAAAATTCGCTGTCATCGGTTTCACTGAAACGACCAACAATGAAGGTAGACCGCGCGGTGTGAAGGCATCTGTTGTATGTCCCGGTCCTGTTGATACGAAGATGCGTCGTGATAATCATCCAGATGATATAATTGAGAACCTTACCCAACCAGAAGATGTTGCGGATCTCATCTTATTTCTTGTTTCACAATCACCGCAAGCACATACGGTTGAAGCAGTCATTAGAACCCCTTTAATGTAATTATGTTCATAGATTCACATGCACATATTCAAGTATCACAATTCGATTCCGATCGCGATGCCGTACTGCAACGGGCATTAGATGTCGGAATTTCTAATATCTTAATTATCGGATTTGACTTAGAAACAAGTCAAAGAGCAGTTGAACTCGCTGAGAAACATGAAAACCTATATGCGACTGTAGGTATGCATCCACACAGTGCAAAGGATTTAACACCTGAAGTTCTATTGACGTTCAGAGACTTATTGGACCATCCGAAAGTAATCGCCCTCGGTGAAATTGGCTTAGATTACTATCGTAACCTATCTCCGCATCAAGTACAAAAGGACGCTTTTGAAAAACAGTTGGACCTTGCAGAAGAGATGGATATGCCGATTATAGTGCATAACCGTGATGCTTATGTGGATATCTTGCCTATATTGGAAGCACGGCACGGTAAAATCAATGGGGTTTTACACTGCTTCACAGGTGATGTTGAGTTAATGCACAGAAGTATTGAAATTGGATTACATATCGGCATCGGGGGAATTGTTACGTATCCCAATGCGAAAGATGTCCAAGATGTTGCTCAACAAATTCCATTGGACAGTCTATTGATAGAAACCGATTGCCCGTGGTTGACCCCGCAATTCCGTCGTGGAAAACGCAACGAACCTGCGTATGTTCTGGCAGTAGCAGAGAAAATTGCAGCACTTCGTGACACTTCCTTAAAGGATATTGGAGATATTACCACAAATAACTTTAAATCGTTGTTCGGTACTGATTAGTATAAGGACATACTATCAAGTATGAAGCATCTAAATTTTCGTATGTATGCGATGGTGTTTGCCCTTGTATGTATATGGATTATCTTTACAGTACTCACCAATGGCACCTTCCTCACAAATAGAAATTTATTCAACCTTTCTCGCCAAGCGACAGTAATTGCCATCCTTGCTATGGGTATGGTATACGTTATAATTTCTGCTAACATTGATTTGTCAGTAGGATTTGGTGCAGGCCTGCTAGGCGCAATAACTGCAATTCTACATGTTCGGGAGAATCTACCCATTGTGTTAACCCTACTTGTTGTAGTTTGCATTGGTATTCTAATTGGATTGATGCATGGGTTTCTTATAGCATATCAGCGCATTCCGGCATTTATCGTTACACTGGGTGGTTTTTTAGTTTATCAAGGTCTCATGTTGGCCTTCACGAAAGGCGAAACGATTGCCCTTCCTGACAACTGGTTGAAATCGATTGGTACAGGGCACCTTCCTCAATCTATTGGTTGGATACTCATGTGTATCGGTCTAATCGTTAGCTGTTATATATTTTTCTATCAACGCTCCCACTTACAACTCCCTCCAACTCTCAAAGATTACTTGCCTTCTGTCATTAAACTTATTGCTACATGTGGATGTATTATTGCATTCGTTGTTGTAATGAATTCTTATAGAGGAGTCCCTATTCAAGGCTGTATTTTATTCGGATTGGCATTCCTGCTACACTTCATGTCGAATCACACGCGCTTCGGAAGATATGTATATGCTGTCGGTGGTAATGCGGATGCAGCGTATTTATCAGGTGTTAATGTTCGTGGTGTTACTTTGCGAGTCTTTGTAATAATGGGTGTGTTGATGGCAGTTGCTGGGGTCGTCATGACAGCGCGTCTGGGCAGTGCAAGTTCTGGGGCGGGACGGTTACTTGAATTAGATGCAATTGCTGCCTGTGTTATAGGCGGTGCAAGTTTGATGGGGGGACGCGGCACCATATTTGGTGCAATTTTAGGGGCATTCGTGATGGCAAGCCTCACTAACGGGATGAGTTTAGCAAATATGGGACCGGCATGGCAAGACATTGTAAAAGGTGTTGTTCTGGTAGCAGCTGTAGGCTTTGACATGGTATCAAAAAAATAAACACATCAACAGGACTTAATAACAAAAATAGTGAAAAATCGGCGTTCCTGCCTACAACACCCGAATATCCAACTAATTTTTGGTAATTTTAAACCGATTCACAAATTTGCTGCCTCTTCTAGTCAAATTTCTCAATGGGGATCTGTCTATGAATAACTATTTTGATAATCCAAACAACTTAACTGATGCAGAATTAATTCGTCTTGTCCAATGTCGTGATGAAGCTGCATTCACTGAATTGATATCTCGATATAGTCCACGCATCTGGAACATCGTATTAGACAATTCAAGACAAGTACGAGATGCTGAAGAAATTCTCATGGATATTTGGTTGGTTGTTTGGCAGAATATAATTGGACTCCGTAAAGTAGGAAGTTTTAGTGCATGGTTACGCAAAATTGCAAATAGTGCATGCAATAGATATTATGCTTCGAAAAAGAGCCAGTACTCCGAAATTGTAATGAGTTACGAAGATTTAGCCATACAGATTGATAGAGAAGCAGAACAGCGGTTTCATGATGCAAAGCTACGCGCAGATGCAAGAGAAGCTGTACATCAACTACCCAATAAAGTCCGTTCTATTGCGGAAATGTACTATCTGGATTTATTCAGTATCAATGATATTGCTAAAGAATATAATCTACCAATAGGAACGGTAAAGTCAAAGCTGCGCAAAGTGAGGCAATTGCTACGAAAAGAATTTGGAATTGGGCATACAGAGGAGGACACAATGTCAACTAAACACGTTGATTCTGGGGATATTAAAACTAAATGTAAAATAGTTGGTATAGGTGGAGCAGGATGTAATGCAGTCGAGCAATTGTCCAGAGAAGCTTCCACAGACACAGTATTTGATGTCACAGATATAGAGTTTTGTGCCATTGATACGGATTATAATACACTAAATTCCTGCAGTGAGTTAACTCATATACCGATTGGTGCAAACGTTACACAAGGACAAGGTACGCGTGGGAGTCTTGAACTTGGTAGGAGGGCAGCAGCAGAAAACATGGATGAACTTTACTCCGTTGTTTCCGATGCTGATATGCTTTTTATTATAGCTGGTATGGGTGGTGGAACGGGGACTGCGGTTGCCCCTATAATCGCATCTTTAGCTCGCGCACAGAGAATATTAACTGTCTGCATTACAACCCGACCACTTGACGCGGAAGAAAAACAGCGCGAAGAAAACGCTGATCAGGGATTGAGTGAACTCCAAGACGATCCTAATTCGTGTGCAGATGCAATTATCGTGATTCCGAACCACAATATCTTAGATTCACATCAACTGAATTTGCAAATTGGAGAATTTTTCCAGTGTAGCGGAGAGATCCTCGTCCACGCGGTTGGCAGCATTTTAGACATACTAGGAGCAGGCGGAGAAATTAATATCCACTTTGGTGACTTAGAGAGTATTTTTCGTGACCAAGGTGTTATGTTGATTGGAATTGGGAAGGCAAAAGGCAAAAATCGCGCAACAATTGCTGCCAAAAACGCGGTAAGTTCACTTCTCATTCAAGAGAATACTACTGAATCTGATTCTGCTGTGTTAATTAGTATATATTCTCCACCAGATTTTACAATGCAGGAACTTGATGATGCAATGTGTACTATAGTAGAAAAATATCAGGATTCAGAACCTGTCTTTGGAGTAAACTATAAGGATGAATTAGAAAAGAACGGTGAAGTAATTGTTACGATTATATCAAGTGCTGATAAACGAGGATTATCAACACCGTCATTTCCTACACAAGGTAAGGGTAAAACTCTCAAAGGAGACCACGAAACATCGTCTGCAACCGATCCAGATTCTATACGATCGTCCAGACAAAATATATTTGGCATAATGTTCGGACAGGAAGAGATTCCGGATACTGTACAGACAGCAATTGATAACTGTGTATCTGCTGCAATTATTCGTCAATAACGGTATTCTTATGAAATAGACCCATCTCACATTGTAGAGCGGGTTTGTTCCATAAGTTGATGCTCATAGGAACAAAAGCTTTACACACCCAATTATTCAACAAACGTATTTGCTATAATGTGCTATTTGTGTTATACTATCACGACATTCATAAACGGTAGCAAAATATGCAGATACGACCAAACTTTCTACAACGATCCATTGAATCTGTAATAACATTTTTATATCCAGCACAATGTAAAGTCTGTGAGGAACAACTTGGTCTTGAATCTGCACCCTATATCTGCAATTCCTGCTGGAAAGATATTGAATATATTCAACCACCTTGGTGTGAAATCTGCGGTATCCCAAATACTGAAAACCTGTGTAATTTCTGTGCAACAAAACCACCACGTTTTCGCACTTACCCCCATTTTTTTTTGAATGCGTGTGTAGTTGTGTTCATAGGTTTCCAATGTTGTCATGTCAGTTCTTCTGCGGTGAGAAAGTTTATATCTCTCAAACAAGTCCTCTTGGTGAACAAGAGCAACGCCTCCTGCGTCCACACCTCGCGGATCATACGGTTGATGACACTGATCACGGAGTAAACTTTCCGCGTAGGGTGTAAAGTTTTTGCCCATCTGTCCGCAGCTTTTTCATAACACAGGAACGCCAAACCATAAGCCACGACTGCCAACAAAAACAGAACTTCCATCCGGGGCTGTTCGTTCTTTCTCAAAACGAGTGCTTTGAAACCGAAGTTCGTTTTCAAGTCTCTGAACCCGTGTTCAATCTGTGTCCGCCGCTTGTAGCAAGTTCGCAGGGGGTTCCCCTGAAGCCGATTGGAGATAAGATATAACGGGTCTTTCTTGGTGTGCTGTCCCCCAACATAGAGTGCCACAGGCACCTGCTCCGTGTAGTGATAAAGCACTTGTGGGTAAAAACCATTTGCCACTTCTTCAAGGCACTGCTTGTTGCCTGCTATACGCACACCAACATTGCGTGGCACACGCATCAAGTAGCAGATGCCTTGCCCCTCAAAAAACTTGAGGATCGCTCTCGCTCGGGCGAACCCTCTGTCAAAAACCAACACAGGCTCCCGACTATCCCCTAACACTTTAACAACGCGACTATGGACATCACAACAGAACTGCTGAACTAAATCGTTATGTCCTTGATAGGTGCCATCTTTGAGCATCTCATTTTTATACAGAACCCAATAGAGCGGGATCGCACGATTGCGAAACGGAAGGGCTGCAACAATCGCCTTCCATCCGCCCGGTAAATCTGTCTCGTCTATCAGCACAAGCAGATGCTGCATCCCCACAGAACGACACACACTGACAACTATATGTGACAACCAAGCACCCTTCACCGCTGCAACCGGAAAATAGGTATCAATAAACCGCAACACACGCTTTTGCTTAGACTTGTCGTGTTTCACACGGATAGGTAGATGTGAGGCAATCGATTGAATACGAAAACTCGGGGCTACACACACAGCCTGTAGCATCAAATAAAAGTTGCGGAGCGTCGGTTTTTTGATACAAATCCCGTTGAAAACTTTACGAAAACCTGTTATAATCTTTCTGGGATGTACCCAACTAAGGGTATATTTCATAAGAATACCTCCCTGCCGGTTTTTCACCGACATTATTTTATATGGAGGTATTCTACCATAACCCATCAGACTTTCCAACTTATTTCTATACACACACACGCCTACACATACCGCATATAAAAATGGGGGTAAGTGAGCCACGTTTTGGCAAACTGCGAACGATTGCTGTTTATGATGCTGCTCTCCAACAAGCGATACATCTCTTTAAGTTCAACAAACGATCCGTGCTTAGTCATACCCTGAAACAACTCATTTTAGATAACATACCAAGCGACTTAAACCTCACTGACTATGACTATGTGCTTCCTGTACCTATTCACAAAATACGTTTTCGTGAGCGTGGGTTTAACCAATCTACACTGCTGGCAGAAGGAATTGGAAAGGTGGCTGGTCTTAGCGTATTAGAAGGTGTGCTTATTAGACAAAAGAATACTTCACCGCAAAGTAGTTTAGACAGAGAAGCACGTCAAACTAACATTCAGGGAGCATTCGAACTACAGAATGCCGATATAATACGTAATAAGCATATTCTTGTGTTTGATGATGTTTTTACCACGGGAGCAACGATACGCGAAGTCGTCAATGTATTATGGGATGCCGATCCACTCGAAATTGATGTGTTAACTTTAGCAAGAACTGTGAATCCCTATTGAAACTAATCACTAATGTTTATCGTATGTACAAGCAGGTTAGCTATATAATAAATTATTGGTAGGAGGAGCATTTTGTACTTAAAAAGTATTAAAATTAGTGGTTTCAAGAGTTTCGCCGAAGAAGTGGATCTATTACTCGAACCCGGAATCACCACTATAGTTGGCCCGAACGGTTGTGGCAAAAGTAATGTGTCCGATGCAATACGGTGGGTATTAGGCGAGCAGAGTGCACGTGCACTTCGCTGTACAAGTATGCGAGACCTACTTTTCAATGGTGGTTCAAACTTTAGTCCATCACAAAGAGCAAGTGTAACTCTATCATTAACCGATATTTCTGAAAATCTATCAATTGAAACGCCGGATGTGGAAGTATGCAGGCAACTCACACGCGATGGAGAGAGTAGTTATCTTATCAACCAGACAGCGTGTAGACTGCGCGATATCAGCGAACTATTTATGGATACAGGCGTTGGCGTGGACGCATACTCTGTTATGGAACAGAGTAAAATTGATATGATACTTAACGTACGTCCAGAAGAACGGCGATTCCTATTCGATGAAGTTGCAGGGATTACAAAATCTAAGCATAACAAAAAAACTGCTATACGAAAGCTGGAAGAGACAAAACAGAATTTAGTCCGTATTAATGATGTTATACAAGAATTAGAACGTGAAACTGAATCTCTAAAATCACAAGCTGAGCAAGCTGAGCACTATAAATCACTCAAAGAACAACAGCAAAAATTAGAATTAAGCCTTGCATGTCGTGAATACGAAAAACTTGCAGTGGAACATCTTGAAGCACAAAATAAATTGGATGAAATCTTAAGTCAAGTCACTGAAGCAAATCAAGGTATTCAAGAGGCTGAAGATAGAGTTGAAAACGTTTCCATCAGAAGATCGGAGCTGGAGGCTGATATTGCTACTGCACAAGAGAAGAAAAATCAAATAGAAGGTCAGATAGATAAAATTGAACGTCAACTTGTAGTCTACAAAGAAAACCAAATAAATATATCACAACAGCGGCAGAGGGCACTGCAGACGCTTGAATCTTTGAAAACACAACATATTCATCTACAATCGCAGAAAAAGATGCGGATACAAGAAAGGAAAAGAACAGAAGCAGCATTAAAAATAGAAAAGAGTCGTTTATCAGGACGTAAACAGCTTTTACAGGAACTCAACACACGAATTGATAATACCAATGAAACTATACGAGATGCACAGAACGATCTGCAGGAGACTATCTCTGAAATATCACATCTTGAAAATAAGAGAACTTCCATTGAAGATAAGGTTACAAATACACAGAACAGTCTTAACCAGTTGAAAGAAAATTCTGATGCTCTAAACGTTGAACTGAAAACTGCCATTGACGATCGCGAGGAAATCCAACAAACTGCTACAAAATTAGACGTTGACATATTACATATTGAAACCGAGAAAAGTAAGGCTGAAACAACATTCAACGAAACCCAAGATGCTCTTCGTCAAATCGATACAAAAATACGCGGTTTACAAGATACATTAGGTATAAATGAAACGCAACATAGAACCTTAACGCAAATGCAATCTTCCTATAGAGGATACTATGCAGGTGTCAGTGCGATTATGCAAGCAAAAGAACATTATCCAGAACAGTTTAGCGGGATTTGCGGTGTTGTGGCAGAACTGATACAGACACAGAACGACTATGAAATTGCAATCGAGATGGCACTCGGTAGTGCAATACAAAATGTCATCGCGGAAACAGCCGATGATGCTGATGCAGGAATAAAATTTCTCAAGAAGCATAATGCTGGTAGGGTGACATTTATACCTCTCGATATTATCAGGCGGAGGACTTTCTCTGAAGATGCACTGCTTGATGAACCCGGTGTGATCGGTGTTGCTGAAGATTTAGTGGATTTCGACTACATCTATCAACCTGCAGTACAACATTTATTAGGTAACACACTTGTCATAGACAAGTTGGACAATGCTATCTCACTCAAGAGACGTTCCAATCCAAATGCTCGATTGGTTACTTTAGAAGGTGAATTGATTAATACATCTGGGGCAATCACAGGTGGACGGACTGAACAAAGGAAGATGGGACTTCTCAGTAGAACAAACGAACTTGATGTTTTACAGTCCAAGATAAGTGAATTAACAAAATTAGTTGATCAGACCGAACAAAAACGTAAGTCATACGCAGCAACTATTGCACAAGCACAGCAGTTAAAACAGAAACTTTCAACACAGTGGCAAAATAAAAGAATTGAGAAGGCAGCTATAACCAAGGATATTGAACAGATTGCCCAAAACATTGCGCGTATTGAAAAGCAGATAGCAGAAAATGAATCTAAAAATAAACAACACAAAGAAACTGCTGATTTTTCAAGAGATGAACAACAGCAACTTAATGAAAAAATAGAAGAACTTACGAAAAAAAGAACACAGACTGAAAATAGGATAAAACGCGTATCTGAGAACATAGATAGTGATAAACGTAAACATGATGAAGTTGCTTCCGAAGTTCAGGAAAAAGAGATCTTTTTAGCTGGACAGCAAGGGAATATTAACGGCATGCTAAAAGAACTTGAGGGTTTTGAAGAGAGGGAGGTTCAAATTGAAGAGGAAATGAAAAAGCAGCAGGACGTAATTAATAATGATGAACAAACTAAGCAAGACCTATCTGATCAAATTAAAGAAGCAGAGCGACAATTCCTCCAAATTCAAGGTGATTTTGCGGAAGCTGAAGCGGAATGTGACGAACTGACTGAAGAACGAGATGAACTAGTCTTAGAGATCGAAAATCTACAGAAAGAAATGCGTGGAACACGCAGGTTGTATGAAAAGCAGAATCGGGCACGGACGCAACTTGAGATTAAAACTACGCAGCTTGAAATGCGAATCAAATCCAATTCTACCCGTATCCTTGAAAAATACCAAGTATCTATAGAAGAACTGCCGAAACCTATGTTCAATATTTCAGATGCTGAGAATGCAACTGGTAACAACGAAACTCATCAGTCAGAAATCGATGAGATTGACATGATGGATGAAATTGAAAAGTTGAAAGCTGAATTGGCTGCGATGGGAGATATCAATCTCAAGGCAATCGAAGCGCATGAGGAACACAAGCAGCGTCTGGATTTCCTCGTTTCACAACGTGAAGACGTACATCGATCTATACAATCCTCATATCAGGCAATACAAAAAATTAATGAAACATCATGTGAAGTGTTCATAAAGACATTTGAACAGGTAAAAGCGAATTTCCAAGCAATTTTTGTCCAACTCTTTGGTGGTGGTGAAACGGAATTGAGATTGACTGATGAATCGAATATATTAGAATCGGGCATCGATATTATCGCGCGTCCTCCAGGCAAACGTCCACAGAGTATAACGCAACTGTCTGGTGGTGAACGTTCACTTGTAGCGATTGGGTTGTTGTTCGCTGTGTTTAAAATAAAACCGAGTCCGTTCTGTGTCCTTGATGAAGTAGATGCAGCACTTGACGAAGCAAACGTACTCCGCTTTACAAATCTTATTCACACATATTCAGACAATACGCAGTTCGTCATTATCACACACAACAAACGCACTATGGAAATTGCTGATGTGATGTATGGTGTTACAATGGAACAAGCTGGTATGTCAAAAATCGTCTCTGCCAAGTTTTCGAGATAGTAAGACATTTTTTGCACTACATGTAGCATAACCTTTCAGGTTGCGTACACGATGCACAACCTAGAAAGGTTATGCTACAAATGAATAGGAAACCTGTCCCTACGAAATAAATTGTTATGATGACTATCTTCTCTACTTTCCGACTTTGACTTTGCTGAGCAGTTCGCTGAGGTAATTTGAAGGGACAGCAAAATTCAGGTTCTGCCCTGCCGTGAGCATGGATACCGTTACACCGATGACTTCCGCTCTGCCGTTTAGCACAGGACCACCGCTGCTACCTTGAGAAACGGGAGCCGTAATCTGAATACGTTTTCTACCTGCTCGAAACTCGCGTACACCACTAACGATGCCATTAGAGAATGTGCCTTCTAAGAACCCTATTGGATTACCTGCAACGTAGATAGGTTCACCGACTTTCACGTTATCGCTGCTACCAAGAGGAAGGACAGGAGCGCTGCTATCCGAAACCTTGATAAGTGCCAAATCTTGTTCAGCATCCATAGCGACGATGGTTTCTATACGAGACGTCCCGTCCATACCGACACGTTTAACGTATCCTTTGACAATGCCATCAAGGACGTGTAGATTGGTGGCAATTAGACCGCGGGCGACGAAGAAACCACTCCCTGTGCTGACTATTTCTCCATTGGCATCTTCCATGACGATGAGGACTGTGGCGGCTAGTGCGTTTTGTGCGATCTGCTGGGATGTTTGCTGTTTCTGTGCAGTATTCGGCTGTGGGGGGTCCAATATTCTTCGAGATATATCCCAGAGCAGCACGGTGCCATCCGAACTGCCTGTAGCGATAGTTTTGCCATCTGGCGAACAGCATACGCCACGGACAGAATCTGCATGCCCCATAAAAGTTTTCAGATGTTGTCCTGTGTCAGCATCCCACAAACGCACCTTACCTCGACTGCCCGTAGTGATAGTTTTGCCATCAGGCGAATAGCATACGCTATAGACAATACCCGTATGCCCTGTGAGGGTTTTCAGATGCTGCCCTGTGTCAGCATCCCACAAACGCACCTTATCCCCACTGCCCGTAGCGATAGTTTTACCATCAAGAGAATAGCACACGCTATTGACAATATCCGTATGCCCTGTGAGGGTTTTCAGATGCTGTCCTGTGTCAGCGTCCCACAAACGCACCTTATCCCAACTGCTTGTAGCGATAGTTTTACCATCAAGAGAATAGCATACACTCTCGACAGAACTCGTATGTCTTTTGAGAGTTTTCAGCTGCTGCCCTGTGTCAGCGTCCCACAAACGCACCGTCTTATCCAAACCACCCGTAGCGATAGTTTTGCCATCAGGCGAATAGCATACACTCTCGACAGAACTCGTATGTCCTGTGAGTGTTTCCAGGTGCTGTCCTGTCTCAGCGTCCCATAAACGCACCTTATCCCAACTGCTTGTAGCGATAGTTTTACCATCAGGTGAATAGCATACGCTATTGACAATACCCGTATGTCCTTTGAGAGTTTTCAAATGCTGTCCTGTGTCAGCGTCCCACAAACGAACCGTCTGATCCATACTGCTTGTAGCGATAGTTTTGCCATCAGGCGAATAGCATACGCTATTGACAATATCTGTATGTCCTTTTAGGGTTTTCAAATGCTGTCCCGTGTCAGCATCCCACAGCCGAACCGTGCTATCCAAACTGCCGATAAAGAAAGTTTTTCCGCCCGTAGCGATAGTTTTGCCATCAGGCGAATAGCATAATACGCTACTGACACTCTGTGTATGTCCTTTGAGAGTTTTCAGATGCTGTCCCGTGTCTGCGCCCCACAAACGCACTGTCTGATCCATACTGCCTGTAGCGATAGTTTTTCCATCAGGCGAATAGCACACACTCTCGACAGAACCTGTATGTCCTGTCAGCAGTTTTCGTTCTTGCAGCGTCTGTGCATCATATATCCAGATGCCGATGGAACTCGCGACCGCAAGGTGCATACCGTCCGGTGAAAACACGATCTCTCTTATGCTGCCTTTGCCGAAGCGTGCCTTGGCACCTTCAGGTAAATTCCATTGTGTAATATCCTGGGCAGACGTGTTTGGCAGCAATACAACGGAAGTTAGAAAGAATGTGATAAGAAACCGGCATGTCGTTTTCATGGGACCTCTTTACTATAGTTTGGACAATTTTAGAAATTTTTAGTGCGAAAAAACAGAAAAGCAGGTATCCTTTCATAAACAAATATATTTTTTGAAAGGAGAATAAAAAATGAACCTCCTTTTCTGCTTAGACGACATTCTATCAGATTTTCAGTATCTGTTCAACACACAAAACTATGCTCTTTTCCAAGCGTTTATTTTCGGATTTATCGCAGATGGAAATAGTGGCACGCTAACGGAACTTTATCAATCAGGTTTTTCACAGACGCGATACTGGTCTTTTCCAAAGTTTCTATCGCGTGGTAAATGGGATGCGGATAAAGTCGCAGGACACCTGACAAAAAAGGTTCAGCAAGCATTTCCTAACTGGGTTTATGTGTATGATGAGACCAAAGCCATAAAAACAGGTGAACGCCAGTGGGGGTTGCATTTTTTCCGCAACTTCAGTTATCAAAAGGGTCGCGTGAACCGATCCAAGTTCCATTATGGACACGAGTTTGGTGCCTTAGGTTTACTTTGCCAAACATCTATAGGTTGGCAGCTATTCCCCGTATGGGCGAGACTGATGGTGCCGCAGACGTGCCGTGATAAAAGCGATGCGGTGTTGAAACGCATCTGTTCCCAGATCGCTCCGGGTCTTATTATTTTTGATCGTGGGTTCTCAAGGCGAAAAGTGTTTACGCTGGTTCAAAGTTATGGACATCATATCTTGTGTCGTGCGAAGTCTAATGCCGTCTTCTATCGTTTACCGGAACAGCCGAAACATCGCCAGCGTGGCCGTCCGCGAAAATATGGAGACCGCTTGGATATTCGCAGGATGCGGTATACGCTTATGGATATAGAAGGCCAAAAGTATTCAATCGCCTCCAAAGTCGTGAGAACGAAGATGTGCGATGCTGATATTCGCCTCGTTGTTATCCGAAGTCGCCCGAAAACCTCGAAACCTTATCGGTATTTCTGTGTATGGACAACAGATTTGACGATTGGGATACCACAGATCGCTATATATTATCGCAAGAGATGGCACATAGAGACGGCTTTTCGGGATGCGAAGCAACACTTCGGTTTTGATGACTATCGCCTGAAATCCCGCAAAAGCATCAATCGGTTTGTGCAATTGAGTTTCGTTGCAGCAAGTCTGACGAAGTTGCTATTCACCCCACGGGATGGGACGGCGGAGGAGATAAGTGCTCAGGTAGTTTGTGATCAGTTGGGCATCCATTGGTATCATCCGAAGCGTCTCACACAAGGGTTGCGTGTAGTTTATCTCCGCTGGCAGCTCTACAGAGCGGTATTTTCTGCGATTTACTCTGAAAAAACAAACTCACAGAAAATACACACCGATTTTCACAAAGAGACAGCATTGCCTGCGGACAACGCAGCCTGAATGTCCCAAAATGTCCAAACTTTAGGACCTCTTTAGGAGCAGTCTGGGTTACCATATTACAAAATTGTGATAACAACCAATGTTTGATCATTTTTGTCTAAATATCTTATCCCTGTCAGGACGCTAACATAAAAGGGCTTATGATTTATGAAATCCCTTATTTGTTTTCCTGAACAAGTTGTGCAACTGCGGACTCAAGTGCACCGCCACGGAGATTCGTCCTACGAATAATGCCCTTAGCATCAATCAGAAATGTGGATGGAATGGATCGTACCTGATACATATTTGCAATTTTTCCACTATTGTCATAATATTGTGGCCACGCGATTCCTTCTTTTTCAATATAAGATTCAAGGCTGGATTTCGCTCTATCTAAACTGATACCAACAATCTCGAAGTCCTGATTTTTGTATTTTGCATAGGTTCGTTTCAGGTTAGGCATCTCTGCAATACAAGGTGGACACCACGTTGCCCAGAAATCAAGAAGTACAACTTTCCCTTGCAATTGTGCTAACGATAACGGTTGACCGTTTAAATCAGTTACATCAAAATCCATAGCAATTTGTCCAACAAAATTAGATGATCTATTGGTTGTAGTAAACAGATCTTCAGTTGCGCCTTTACGATCTGCTTTGTCTGTTTGCAGCAATTTCTGTGCAATTTGAGCGTGTCTACCGTTGCTATACTTTGAGTTATTTATCAATTTTCCGTAAACTACATCAGCCTCATCATGCCTGTCAACTTTGTCATAAGCTAATCCTAATGTTAGCAAACTCGGCTCAACATAGGATGCAAGCGGATAATACTTTATGAGTTCTTCTAACACCGCGATGCTTTCTATTGGACGATCAAATTGTACTAAAGTGGAACCGAGAATATAGTAGACCTCGTCTGCATGCTTGTATTTTCCATGTGCTTTAATAAAAGTTTTTGATTTCTCGATTAACATTTCAGCATCGGTTGGATCGCTGCTGGTTTCTACCTTTGTTGTGAGTTGTTTAATCTCGTTATATGCCTCACCCGGTCGAACGGATGGCGTGCCAGTGGTGTTAAGCGTTGTTGGTACACATGAACCTAACACGAGTATACTTGCGATGACAGTAAAAAGAAAACACCAAATATTCAGAGTAAAAGTTTTATCACTTGAATTCATTCTTTACCTCCTTAGAATTTTGAATTAAGGTTTACACAATTTTCACGATTTTCAATAATTTCGATAAAACGGTGAGTTTCCAGAATTTTTCTCAAAATGCAGCGCACTTACTATTGTTGCGTAAGTCCTGGTTAAATGAAAAGAATATATCATCAATATTAATGTGAGTTCGAAATAAGACATTTTTTGTGCTACAAATATCCATCATATTTCGGACACCGAACTCATGTCAATATTAGATAGCGTTCTGATACGAATATGCAAGCAGCAACTTAATTTCTTCTGCCTGTATTTGTTGCAAAAATTGGGTTGTATCTGAAGATGGGTCGTTTTCCGCAGCTTGACACCAATCAATAAACTGATAAGCATCCCAATGCGGTTCGTTTTCTATTTTTTGTGTGATTTGCGCGAGCGTATCTGAAGGATTTTGCACCTCTTTCGATATTGCAATAGCACGTTCTCTGAGTTTAGGAAAAATCGGATGTGTGCTGACTCTACCGAACCAATATTTAGCGTTGCTATAATCCGGTTCCCGTCGGTGCATAATGCCGTGCCAGTAGCTGCCAGTATTGTTACTCAACTCTTGTGAAATGTCGTGTGAATCGTCTAATGCGTCGTTCCAGAGGAGTAGACCACTTTTGATTGCACCACCGAAAATGTTGTCTTTCAGTGATTCTCCATCGAAAAGATCTTCGAGTGATAGTGCTAAAAGTTCGTCTGTTAATTCATTACTCCATGCAGATTTTGGAACAAGCAGCGGAAGTGGGTTGCCTGCTTCTAATTTTTGGATGACATTAGTGATTGCTGATGTGAAGGTTACGTCCATATAATTACTCCTTTTTCTTCAGATCGGTAGGTTATGATAAAGTTTAACATCTTTACGTGAATATATCAAGTGTTTTAATTCTAAAATCTACCGTAATAACCTGACCCAATTTGCCAATCCACTACAAATATGTTACAATTGTCATATAATACCTTTTGTCTGTAAGAGTTAACATTAGATGGGCAGTGAATTCAAAAAAATATTAATTGTATTCATAGGATTTATACTGATTTTAGCTGCTATCCTAATCGTTCTCATCCTGCGTTATTCAGCGCGTGGTTCAATCATAGAAACGATGGAGATGGTAGACTTCAATGGCATTTTCTTAGCATTCATGGGTGCGGCCGTGCTGAATCTGATTAACGTTGTTTTGATATTCAGTCTGGCGCGTGCGTGGGTGAAAGAACAACCTGAATTCGCTGAGAACATATTTCGTTTTGCCAAAATTATCAGTATAACGTTAATCATTATGATTGGTGGTTCGGCGGGCGGGATCATTGTCTTACGGACTTTATGGACCATCGGATATTTTTAAGTTTGCAATTGTGTCGGATATGTGATATAATACCGTAATTAATAATTTGACTAAACATTTAAAAAGTGTTTAGTGTGTATCAACATTTTGTAAAAATTGGTTTATTGTCGTCTAGTTTACAGAAAGGTAAATACAAGATCAGCCGTGTGTAGGCGTATATGGGTTGTTCGTTTTACACAATAATCTGTATTTGTTGCACATGCATAACTATACATGGGGGTGTGAAAAATACACTATAGAGGCAGACGTACTCAAAAACCGAAGGAAAGACAGACTCGTTCTAATTATCAAATACGCGCGAAAGAAATTTTGCTTATTGATGAAGAAAACAAACAAGTCGGTGTGATGACGCCACGCGAGGCGATGGATCGTGCTGAAGAAGTCGGTCTGGATCTGGTTGAAGTTTCACCGAATGCGAACCCGCCTGTTTGTAAGATAATGGATTACGGGAAGTATCAATACGAAAAAAACAAGCGTGCAAGAGAAGCTCGAAAGAAACAGTCAAAGATTGTACTTAAAGAGATACAGTTTCGGCCCGATACAGCCGAGCATGACTACCAATTCAAAAAACGGCACGTTGAAGATTTTTTGAAAAACGGCTGGAAGGTACGCGCAACTGTGCGGTTTCGCGGTAGGGAAATGCTGCACACAGAGCTGGGCAAAAATATGCTTTCCCGATTGGAACAAGACGTGGCTGAACTGGCAGAGGTAGAACAACCCGCTAAAATGGAAACTCGTGTCATGTCTATGCTCCTCACACCGAAATCTTCATAATTTAGTGTTTCCTACATTCTATGAAACGGCATAACAGCATATATTTATATTCATAGAATCTTGTATCTCTTTGATTTGATAGTTTTCGAAAGAGATAGACTTTTTGCGAAGAGACAACGTTTCTCCTCGTTCATTCGTGAGTTTATGTCTACACTATATTTAATTTTAGGGGCCCTTCAATAAATCAGTTTGTATAAGTCGTTGCAAAGGATTTTATAATGCCGAAAAAGAAAACGCATAAAGGCGCAGCAAAACGTTTCAAATTTACTGCAAAAGGGAAGATTCGCCGTAATCGCGCGTATGCGGGACATTTATTTATCTCAAAATCTGCAAAACGGAAACGACGTTTACGACAATCTACGTTGGTTGACCCGAGCAATGAGAAACGTTTGAAACGTTTAATTTATTAGGAGTTCAAAATGGCACGAGTCAAAACAGGAAATGTCCGTCGGAAGCGGCGGAAACGGATGCTCAAGCATTCCAACGGGTTTCGTGGCGGACGCAATAACCTCAGACGCACCGCAATGGAGGCAGTGGAAAAAGCGTGGAACCACGCTTATGCACATAGACGCGCACGCAAACGCGACTTTAGACGACTCTGGATTATGCGTATTAACGCCGCTGCTAGACTACACGGACTGACATACAGCAAATTCATACACGGCCTAAAAAACGCAGGGGTTGAACTTGATAGAAAAGTCCTTGCTGATATTGCAGTAAATGATGCAGCAGGATTTGAACAACTTGTCACCCTGGCAAAAGGATAAGCTAAAGTCAAATACATTAACAATAACAATATTAGACAGCGATGAAGGGACAAAGTAAGTTGTTGAGACATTTCAAACAGAGATACCGTGCCACCGGCTGCAAGCGCGGTTTTGGGAGCAACTGCTGAATTTCATCCTGGAGCTGGAGCCGATTGACATAGAAATGAAGCGGGCAGATTTGACGATCTGTCAAGCGGGGTGGTACCGCGGAAGTAGATGCTTGTCGCTTTCGTCCCCATTAATATCTCAAGCAGAACTTGAGATAGAGGGACAGCGTGACAGGCATAATTTTTTATAAGGCATCTATGAAAGCAGAATTAGAAGCGATCCAAGCGGCAGCACTGAAAGCGTTAGAAGATGTGAAAACTGCAGAAACACTCGAATCGCTTAGGATCGAGTACTTTGGACGTAGAGGAAAGTTGACAGATGTTATGAAAGGCATGGGGCAACTTTCTAAAGCGGAACGACCTGTTATTGGAAAGCTCGCGAATGAAGTGCGGGCATCCTTAACGGAGGCGTTCGAGGCAACGAAAAATGCATTGGAGAGCGAACATCAAAAACAGCAACTCATTGCAGAATCTATTGACATAACACTTCCCGGACGAAGACCTGCTCACGGGAAAGCGCATCCTGTGATGCAAACATTGGAACGGATTGAAGCAATTTTCGCACAAATGGGGTTCCACGTGGCATCGGGCCCGGAAGTTGAAACAGAGCATTACAATTTTGATGCACTCAATACGCCGCCTGACCATCCTGCACGCGATCTGCACGACACTTTTTATCTGACTGATGGACATCTTTTAAGGACTCACACATCTCCCGTTCAAATCCGTGCAATGGAAAATCAGAAACCACCCGTTCGCATTATCGTTCCTGGTAAAGCGTATCGTGTGGATTACGATGTATCGCATACACCGATGTTTCACCAAGTTGAGGGGCTGCTTGTGGATAGGCACGTCACTTTCAGTGAATTGAAGGGGATTTTAGTGTCTTTTGCTCGACAGATGTTTGGTGATCAGACGCAGCTGCGTTTCCGTCCACATTTTTTCCCGTTTACAGAACCGAGCGCAGAAGCGGATATTACATGCACAGTCTGTCGCGGTAAAGGTTGTCGCAGCTGTGGGCACACGGGATGGATTGAGATCTTAGGGGCAGGTGCAGTGGATCCAGAGGTGTTCCGTGCTGTCAACTATGATCCGGAAGAAGTTACCGGCTTTGCATTCGGTATGGGGGTAGAACGTATCGCCAACCTTCAGTTTCGCATCCCAGACATTCGCACATTTTATGAAAACGATCTCAGATTCTTAAAACAGTTTTAAAGGACAATAGACCTTTGTAAGTAGGGTTTGTAACCCCAATTCTGGTGCCATAGCGAAGGATCTTTTTATGAACGTAACATTAAATTGGCTGAAAACATACATAGATTTTGATTTTTCTGCAGAAGAACTCGCGGAAAGGTTAACTATGTTGGGTATTGAAGTAGAATCCATCAAAAAACTCGGCACAGCATTAAAAGGTGTAGTTGTCGGCAAAGTGACATCCATTAGCCCACATCCGAATGCCGATAAATTGGTGCTTTGTCAGGTGGACATTGGTGAGAAAGACACATGCCAGATAGTTTGTGGCGCGCCGAATGTCCGTGAAGGCATGTTTGCACCTGTCGCAGCAGTAGGTACAGATTTACCAACTGGCATCTCAATCAAACGTGCTAAACTACGCGGTGAAGAATCTCACGGTATGCTCTGCTCGGAAAAAGAGCTGGGTATCTCCGAAGATGCTGCAGGCCTTATGGAATTGTCCGCAGATCTTCCCATCGGCACTGGACTCACCGATGCATTGGGGTTAGATGATACAGTCTTCGAATTGGAAATAACTCCTAACCGCCCAGATTGCCTGAGTGTCATCGGGGTCGCTCGGGAGATTCGCGCGGAAACAGGCAATGATATAAAATTGTCTGAGGTGGATATACAAGAAGGCGACACTAACATTGGCGAAATCACTTCAGTTACTATTGATGCCCCAGATCTCTGTCCTCGATATGCAGCACGTGTGATCCGTGGTGTAAAGATTGGTGAATCTCCAACATGGTTAAAACAACGACTTGAGTCTGTCGGCATCGGTGTCATTAACAATATTGTAGATATCACAAACTTTGTGTTGATGGCGTATGGACAACCGTTGCATGCATTTGATTATAACAAGCTTGGAGACAACCGAATTGTTGTGCGTCGGGCAGTTGAAGATGAACAGATCATAACTCTTGATGAAGAGCAACGCAAACTCACTCCTGAGATGTTGGTGATCGCTGATGCAACAAAGCCTGTGGCACTTGCTGGTATTATGGGAGGATATGAAACCGAAATCACTGACACAACGTGTGATGTCCTGCTGGAAAGTGCTAATTTTGATCCTTCAAGTGTCCGAGCTACCGCAAAAGCATTAGGCATGAGCACCGAGGCATCATATAGATTTGAACGTGGTGCGGATCCAGAGACAGTTATCCCTGCTATTGACCGTGCAACACAACTTATTGTGGAGTTGGCAGGTGGCACGGTCTGTAAAGGTGTTATTGATGTCTATCCTGGAAAATGTGAACCTTTACAGATTCAACTACGACCTGAACGTGTCAACTTCATATTAGGAACAGAACTTGAAACGGATGAGATTAAACAGATTCTAAGTCGTTTAGGTTTTAGTGTAGGCACTTTGCAACAACAAGACAACATCTATCAGATCACAGTACCGTCATTCCGCATAGATATTACACGTGAGATTGATCTGATAGAGGAGATTGCACGCGTACACGGATATGACAACATTCCTATAACGTTACCTAAAGGTGACATCCCTATTCCTGCAACCAACACTTTAATTGAAGTCCGTAGACGTATAAAACACTATCTACTTGGGTCAGGCATGATGGAAGCGATAAATTATAGTTTCTGTCATCCGAATTGCTTTGACAAATTACGATTAGCGGAAGACAATCCACTCCGTGATGCCCTGGAACTACAAAATCCGTTGAGTCCAGAGATGTCAATTCTTCGAACGACATTACTGCCAAGTTTACTTGAAAACGCTCAGCATAACCACAATCATCAGATAGATACTATCACACTCTTTGAAATATCTAATGTGTTTCTGAATACCAAAGAACCCAGCCGTGTCGCTGGCATCCTTGCAGGTGAAATAGGAGGAGGTGTCTACGGAAATCCATCCAAACCACCAGATTTCTTTGACATTAAAGGTATTGTTGAGGGAGTACTTGAGGTATGTGGCATTAACGATTGGACATTTGCAGTCACTGATGAACCGACATTTCACCCGGGACGTAATGCCGAGGTGGTATTGGGAGATCAACGTGTAGGACTTCTGGGTGAAGCACATCCAGAAGTCCTTGAGAATTACGAACTTCCTTACAAAGCATATCTCTTTGAATTTGACCTTGAGAAAGTAACGGACGCAGCTAATTTCTCCAAGCGATTTGAACCGATTCCTATCTATCCGAGTGTTTTACGTGATCTTGCGATTGTCGTGGATCAGGATATGCCATCAGATTTGCCGATAGGTATTATCTATTCTACTGGTGGAGATTTGATGAAATCAGTGCGGTTGTTCGATGTATATGTGGGTGATCAGGTACAGGAAGGCAAGAAAAGTCTTGCTTATACAATAACATATCATTCTGCTACCGAAACTTTAACGGATAAAGAAGTAAATGACCTTCATGACAAAGTTGTTAAACGACTGAATCAAGAACTCGGTGCGGAGCTGCGGTTGTAGTCTAAGACATTGAACATAGAGCCTATATTAAATTAGGGAAGGATAATGCAGGCACACCGTATCAAGAAGTTATTTTCTGCTATTGCGCAACACTACGATTTTCTTAACTCACTATTAAGTCTACGATTTGACCGGAGTTGGCGCAGAGAGACTGTGAAAGCGAGTAGTGTAACGCCGACAAGTCAGGTGCTTGACGTTTGCACAGGAACAGGTGAACTTGCACTCGCCTACGCTGATATGCTTGCGGCAGGTAATGCCGTTATCGGTTCGGATTTTTGCTATGAAATGTTAGTCGTCGGGAAACAGAAGGTGAGACGGCAGGATAGACACTGTGCCTTCATTCCTATTGAAGCTGATACGCTCACGCTCCCTTTCTCAGATAATACTTTTGACATAGTATCCGTAGGTTTCGGTATTAGAAATGTCTCTGACCTTGAATTGGGAATTCGTGAGATGACCCGCGTTGCTGTTCCCGGGGGTAGAATAGCAATTCTGGAGTTCACGCAGCCTGTCAATCCAGTATTTCGTGGACTTTACTACTTTTATTTCACGAAGATTTTGCCGTTCCTTGGCAATTGCATCTCACGCAACAAGGATGATGCCTACGGCTATCTTCCTCGTTCTGTGTTGCAGTTTCCAAATTGTGAAGCATTGAAACAGATTATGGGACGGTGCGGACTGACAGATGTACAGTATTTTCGGAAAACTTTGGGTATTGTTGCTATTCATGTTGGAAAAAAAACGTAAATTTGTCTGTATAGGAGAAATCGTAAAAACCTTAAAATAACGTAAGTTTTGTAGCACAAAAAATGTCTTATACCGAACTCACGTAGAAATTAGGTAATATGAGGAGGATATGTCATGGATTTTGTTCAATTGACAGATGCGCAACGAAACGAATTTGAAGAAAACGGATTTTTTATAGTCCGTTCCGTACTTGACGAAGATAGGATCACACGGCTCACTGAAGCTGCGGATCGTATTGTGGAGGAACGGGAGACAGATGCACAATATGTGCATATCCGTGATGGTTTGGTACAAGAACCTGCGTTTGCAGAATTGACATCACAGACGAATGCAATTCCGTTGGTCATTCAACTTTTGGGAACTAATATACACATTACAAGTACGGCACTTCTTTACAAGCGTCCACAACCGCGCGAGATGCCAGAAAATCGCGGATGGCACCGAGATGTCGGTCTGCATTTGGATCTGGGACACAAAAACTGTCCACGGGTCGGATTAAAGGTAGCCTACTGTCTCACCGATTGTCATGTCCCTAACTCTGGTGCAACCTTATTTATCCCAAAGAGCCACATATCCGGTGAACCATTGGGTATTCCAGAGGGCAAGCTTGACCCTGTTGAACCTTATGCAGAACCTCTGCTCCGCGCAGGTGATGCGTATTTTTTTGAAAATCGTATTTACCACACTACAGCACCTAACTGGACAGATCGAACAGCTAAAATTATAATATACGGTTACCACTATGCTTGGCTTAAACCTGAAGGGTACCTATTGTATTACAATGACAGGCAACAACCTGACGCAGATGTTTTGAATTTCGTTGATGACCTCGGTAAACAGTTTCTCGGTGGCGGTGGCGGGGCAGCGGCACACTGGGCAACTGAACATAATCTTACACTTGCACAGGCTCCTCAGACTGTTACAATTTAGAAAATGTCAGGCGAAAACACATCATGGTCTCCTATAACTTGCCCGTACCACCGTTTTCATGCCACCCCGTATGTTAAAATCACCCACAACCTCTGCCCTTCTCGGTTCACATGCATTCACAAAATCCTCAAGCACCTTGTTTACAATATGTTCATGGAAAATACCTATATCTCTGAAAAAAACAAAATATTCCTTTAATGATTTGAGTTCAATGCAATGCTTGTATGGAACATAAGTAATAGTGATTGTTGCAAAATCTGGTAATCCTGTTTTGGGACAGACAGTCGTAAATTCTAAGTTTGTAATTTCTATGGTATAATCTCTGTCGCTGTATTGATTTTCCCATATTTCGATTGATGGTGTTTTTAGATCGCGGATATGTGTTTGTAAATCATCATAACTGGATTGATTGTTCATTCGGATGCCCTTTGATATGTGATATTTATCTCATGTTATTGATTGGAAGTTGTACTTTTACTATAGTTTGGACATTTTTTGTTTTTTTTATAGACATAAAGCAGGAAAGCGGGTATCCTTTTAGAAAATATAAACCTTTTTGAAAGGATATGTCTAATGACCCCACTTTCCTACCTGGACAACATGTTATCAGATTTTTGACCTTTGTTCAAGTATAATAATAGGGTTATTTAGTTTTAGAATTGTTTATTTATCAAGTTAACTGTGAGTAAAGGTTTTGAGGCATATTCCTTTGATATCGGTATTTCATTAGTTTTATCGCTAACACCTCGCTGCGTGAGGGTGATCCCTAACTCATGAGAGACGACGGAGAGTAAATGGCTGATCATCGCACCACTTTTTTTAGACGCACGCAGGGTTTTGCCATCTATAGCGACTGCGTCAAAACAGCCCTGCAAATCGAGACGCTCTGCTAATGCAGCGTTTACCCATTTTGACAGGATGTCTTCTAATACCTCAGCGTCTAACTTTTTCAACAGATTATGTATGGTTGCAGCACAAGGCGTTTTTTGATGTGTGAACCCGAGTGCTTTTGCAAGTGCGGTCTGTGAGCGTGCCCAAGTAGCGATGGATGTATACCCTTTATGCCCGCACATCAATCCAACGACTAAAAGTGCGAGGAGTGCGTTCAAGGGGTGTCGTTTCCCTTTTTCCTTGCGCGGGTCTGTAAGTTTTGCTAACATGTCCATCAAGTGGCAGGATTTTCCTTTTGCCATTCTTCACCTCAAAAGATCGTAAATTTTTAAGGTGAAGTATAGCAGATATACCATGAAAAATCATGGTATATCCGCATATTCCAAAATATTAACGATTGTGATAAAAAACGACCAAAATCCATAAAACTAAATAACCCTGGTATAATAACTTTCACCACTTTCAAACTTTCGTGAAAGGTCTGATAAATACGCCCTACCGAGGCACAATGACACAAATCTATCTTGCGACAGCCCAAGCAGGTCGGTATTGGTCTCTGCCAAAGTTTCTTTCACGTGGTGTCTGGTGTGTGGATCAAGTCGCCACTACGCTAAGCCATCAAGTGCTATCCGCTTACCCCACGGGCGTATACGTCTATGATGAAACACATGCCCTAAGTAGCGGTTCAAAACAAGCGGGTTTGCATTTCCGCAGGAACCCTGCGTATCAGCCACGTAACAAGAACCAATCCAAGTTTCATCACGGACACGAGTTCGGTGCGATTGGCTGGCTGGCAGAAACGCCCGAAGGCACGCGCCTGTTTCCATTAGCCACACGGATGATGGAACCGAAAAGCGAGGACGCGAATAGCCTCGCTGTGCTGAAGCATTTATGTAATCTTGTGCCACCGGGTCTTATCGTTTTCGATAGAGGCTTCAATAGACGCAAAGTGTTCACGGAGATACTCTCACAAGGACATCATTTACTTTGTCGTGCGAAGTCAAACGCAGCGTTTTTTGATATACCGAAACGCCCTAAGCGTCTCAAGAGAGGCAGACCCCGTCGGTATGGTAGCCGTGTGTCTATTCCACACCTGAAGTATACAGACATCGTTGTTGAGGATCAGACACTTTCTGTCGCTGATAAAGTCGTGCGGACAAAGATGTGTCCTGTAGATGTCCGCATCGTTGTGATACGCAAACGCCCCAAAAAGTCTAAACCCTATCGGTATTTCTGTGTATTTACTTCAGATTTACGACTGCCCGTAGAAACAGTTATCCGACACTATAGAAACCGGTGGCAGATTGAAACTGCCTTTCGGGACG
Organism: Candidatus Poribacteria bacterium; assembly: GCA_965200395.1. Taxonomy (GTDB): domain Bacteria; phylum Poribacteria; class WGA-4E; order WGA-4E; family WGA-3G; genus MSPOR6. The sequence continues at coordinate 987,002 of CBDAUH010000002.1, forward strand.
CTAAAGAAAACTTCGGATTTGACACCTATCAACTCCGAGACAGGAAAAGTTTGGATCGGTTCGTTCAACTCAGTTTCACCGCAGCAACGCTGACACAACTCGCTTTCAGTCCGTCGCCATTGCCTAAGACACCCGCAGACACAGACACAGACAAGGTTTCTCTTGATTTAGAAACTGTGCTATCCACACTCAATATACACTGGTATAAACCGAAACATCTCACACGCGGCTTGATGACCGCTTACTTGCAGCGACGTTTACAACAAAACTATTTTTATACGAGTTACGACCCGGGGAAAAACGCACAGAAAAAACTGAAAATCCCGAAGATACTATGTGAAAATGGTTCAGCAGCAACTATTTTCACGATTATTGGAAAAATGATGACTAAAAAACAGTGATTTCTAACAGAATTTAGACAGAAAAGGGGCGTTAGCAGCGGTTCTAACACCTGTTCAGAAGTGCTAACGGGGAAGTGCTGCCAACTATTCATAATCTATAACAAGACCAAAAATGTCCAAACTATAGTAATAATAAGCGAAACGCAAAAATAATTTTTCATATCAAATTACTCCTTTGATAAATCTAAAAAATCATAGGGATCAATACCCCCATCAGGGTATGTGTAAATTTTGAGGTGACCTGGTATATCAGCTTCTAAAACGCGACCCTCTGCTTCGCGCATAAAATTATCGTCTGGATGTCCTGTAGAACGAGTAACATATCTTTCAACACTACCATCCGGATATTCCAGTGTATCCCATTCAACGTAACGGACACCTTTTATGATAGGATAAATGAGTCCATTTTGTTTATAAGTTGCTCCTGTAGCTTGAATACCTTGTTGATATAACTTAATTCGAACATGAGCGAGTAACTCTTGTTTAGGATTCTTTGAGAGCTTCTCCCAGTAATACTTCACCCCATGCTTTGGAATACCCATCTCTGCAGGAATATCAGGATAAGGTCCAAAGCCGTTTGGTGACACCGGCACATCTGTAGTCGCTACGATTTGTGCAGGTGTTTCCTTTTCGACTTGTAGAGGATCGGTTATAGATTTCTCTGTGGTTTGTAGAGGATCGGTTATAGGTTTCTCTGCGTTTTGCATGCTGTTTTCCAAAGGGTCTACATTGACTGTCTGTTCCACCTCACTGTCCGAAACAGCGTTTTCCTTGACTGCCTCTGATTGGCGCAGCATTTCTTCCGCCTCAGCTGCAGCTTTTCTCTCATCCGCTATATCGTGCTGATACCACAACACACACGCAACAGCAAAAATTATTAGGAAGCCAATACCACCGAGAAACCATTTGTTGGTGAAAATATAACGATACATTGGATATCTCCTTCCATTTATGGTTAAATATGAAAATAAATAGACACCGCATCCGTAGGAGCGATCTCCGAATTGTGTCTTAGCTCAATGATAGTCGGATTTCGCAAGCTCTACCCGACCTATGAACTGTCTGAATGTCCGATTAATTCTAAAATCCACCATATATTATAAAAAGAATAGAACAACAAAGTCAAGCAAAATATAGATTTGCTTGCAATATGAGACAATAATACCCTATTTCCCCAAAAAAAGCAAGGAAAAATGAAAAATTTTGTCTAACCAGGATTTATAGGATTTTTAGCTTTGGCTGATTGATACCTTACACACCGGGATAAAATTTTAGTTGACAACAATTTACTTTTCAGCCTATAATAAAGCAGGATTTACGCTCACGTGATAGGTGCCAATGCCATACTGGGAATGCCTAAATGAAGTTTAATAATTTAATTTGGTAATTTTTTATTTTTGTGTTATGCTATGATTTTTAGGAGGTATTCTCTCATGGCAAAACGTCATAAACTTGATCTCTCTGAAGAAGAGAAACACGCCCTCATTGAACTCCGAGATAAAGGTGAACCTGCGTATCTCCGAGAACGTGCTGCTGCACTGCTAAAAATACACGCTGGTTGGTCTCCTCACAAAGTCGCACAGCAGGGGCTTTTGAAAAAACGAGCCCTGACACCGTGTATGACTGGCTCCAACGCTACCGAGCAGACGGCATTAATGGCTTGTTCTATAGACCTGGCAGAGGGCGAAAACCTGCTTTTGCTCCCAAGTCCCCTGAAGAAGCCGAGACGGAACTCTTAGGCACGCTCGGTAGTGGCCCCGGCTGCCTCAACAAGCATCAAACGCGGTGGACCCTGGAGACACTCGGCAAAGCTGTGTCTTGGCTTGAGTCACTCTCTGTGTCCGGCATCCATCAGGTTATCACGCGATTGGGCATAAGCTACAAGCGTGCCCGGGACTATATACGCAGCCCAGATGCCGATTACGTTGAAAAACTTGATCGTGTCCAAGAAGTCCTCGCTGAAGCCGAGGCAAGCCCAGAAACCCACATTGTGCTTTACCAAGATGAGTTCAGTTTTATGCGTCAACCTACACGTGCGAAAGACTGGGCGGTCACCGGCACGAAAACCCCACTTGCACGCCAAAGCTATAAGGCACCAGCAGTCTGCTACGGCATAGGGGCTCTAAATCCTTTGACAGGAGATGTGGTGTATCAGCAAGTCAAAAACTGCACAGTCGTTGCCCTGCACGCTTTCTATCAGCAAGTCTGTGAAACCTATAGTCAGGCAGAAAGGGTTTATATAATCCAAGATAATCGGGCTCTCCATTTTCATGCCAACCTGCTGGCCGCACTTTTGCCCCAGGCGGTATCGTTTCCGAAGCCGACTCCTCGTAGCTGGACGGGGAAACTCTCCAAACAGATCGGAGACCTTGAGAAACTCCCGATAGAGTTGATACAACTTCCGACTTATGCCCCCTGGACGAACCCAATTGAGAAGTTATGGCGCTGGGTGCGGCAATCTGTGCTGCATATACATCGGCTCAGTGACGACTGGCCAACACTTCAAGAACGCGTGCTTGCGTTCATGGAACAGTTCAAAGGCGGTTCAATATCTGTCCTACGCTATGTCGGATTATTACCAGATTAAATTATTACTATAGTTTGGACATTTTTGGTCTTGTTATAGATTATGAATAGTTGGCAGCATTTCCCCGTTAGCACTTCTGAACAGGTGTTAGAACCGCTGCTAACGCCCCTTTTCTGTCTAAATTCTGTTAGAAATCACTGTTTTTTAGCCATCATTTTTCCAATAATCGTGAAAATAGTTGCTGCTGAACTATTTCATATAGTATCTTCGGGGATTTTTAGTTTTTTCTGTGCGTTTTTCCTCGGGTCGTAACCCGTATAAAAATAGTTTTGTTGTAAACGTCGCTGCAAGTAAGCGGTCATCAAGCCGCGTGTGAGATGTTTCGGTTTATACCAGTGTATATTGAGCGTGGATAGCACGTCTTCTAAATCAAGAGAAACCTTGTCTGTGTCTGTGTCTGCGGGTGTCTTAGGCGATGGCGACGGACTGAAAGCGAGTTGTGTCAGCGTTGCTGCGGTGAAACTGAGTTGAGCGAACCGATCCAAACTTTTCCTGTCTCGGAGTTGATAGGTGTCAAATCCGAAGTTTTCTTTAGCGTCCCGAAAGGCAGTTTCAATCTGCCACCGGTTTCTATACGCACTTACCCCCATTTTTTTTTGAATGCGTGTGTAGTTGTGTTCATAGGTTTCCAATGTTGTCATGTCAGTTCTTCTGCGGTGAGAAAGTTTATATCTCTCAAACAAGTCCTCTCGGTGAACAAGAGCAACGCCTCCTGCGTCCACACCTCGCGGATCATACGGTTGATGACACTGATCACGGAGTAAACTTTCCGCGTAGGGTGTAAAGTTTTTGCCCATCTGTCCGCAGCTTTTTCATAACACAGGAACGCCAAACCATAAGCCACGACTGCCAACAAAAACAGAACTTCCATCCGGGGCTGTTCGTTCTTTCTCAAAACGAGTGCTTTGAAACCGAAGTTCGTTTTCAAGTCTCTGAACCCGTGTTCAATCTGTGTCCGCCGCTTGTAGCAAGTTCGCAGGGGGTTCCCCTGAAGCCGATTGGAGATAAGATATAACGGGTCTTTCTTGGTGTGCTGTCCCCCAACATAGAGTGCCACAGGCACCTGCTCCGTGTAGTGATAAAGCACTTGTGGGTAAAAACCATTTGCCACTTCTTCAAGGCACTGCTTGTTGCCTGCTATACGCACACCAACATTGCGTGGCACACGCATCAAGTAGCAGATGCCTTGCCCCTCAAAAAACTTGAGGATCGCTCTCGCTCGGGCGAACCCTCTGTCAAAGACCAACACAGGCTCCCGACTATCCCCTAACACTTTAACAACGCGACTATGGACATCACAACAGAACTGCTGAACTAAATCGTTATGTCCTTGATAGGTGCCATCTTTGAGCATCTCATTTTTATACAGAACCCAATAGAGCGGGATCGCACGATTGCGAAACGGAAGGGCTGCAACAATCGCCTTCCATCCGCCCGGTAAATCTGTCTCGTCTATCAGCACAAGCAGATGCTGCATCCCCACAGAACGACACACACTGACAACTATATGTGACAACCAAGCACCCTTCACCGCTGCAACCGGAAAATAGGTATCAATAAACCGCAACACACGCTTTTGCTTAGACTTGTCGTGTTTCACACGGATAGGTAGATGTGAGGCAATCGATTGAATACGAAAACTCGGGGCTACACACACAGCCTGTAGCATCAAATAAAAGTTGCGGAGCGTCGGTTTTTTGATACAAATCCCGTTGAAAACTTTACGAAAACCTGTTATAATCTTTCTGGGATGTACCCAGCTAAGGGTATATTTCATAAGAATACCTCCCTGCCGGTTTTTCACCGACATTGGTTTATATGGAGGTATTCTACCATAACCCATCAGACTTTCCAACTTATTTCTATACACACACACGCCTACACATACCGCATACAAAAATGGGGGTAAGTGAGGTTTCTATAGTGTCGGATAACTGTTTCTACGGGCAGTCGTAAATCTGAAGTAAATACACAAAAATACCGATAGGGTTTAGACTTTTTCAAGCGTTTGCGTATCACAACGATGCGGACATCTACAGGACACATCTTTGTTCGCACGACTTTATCAGCGACAGAAAGTGTCTGATCCTCAACAACGATATCTGTATACTTCAGGTGTGGAATAGACACACGGCTACCATACCGACGGGGTCTGCCTCTCTTGAGACGCTTAGGGCGTTTCGGTATATCAAAAAACGCCGCGTTTGACTTCGCACGACAAAGTAAATGATGTCCTTGTGAGAGTATCTCCGTGAACACTTTGCGTCTATTGAAACCTCTATCAAAAATGATAAGACCCGGTGGCACAAGATTACATAAATGCTTCAGCACAGCGAGGCTATTTGCGTCCTCGCTTTTCGGTTCCATCATCCGTGTGGCTAATGGAAATAGGCGCGTGCCTTCGCGCGTTTCTGCCAGCCAGCCAATCGCACCGAACTCGTGTCCGTGATGAAACTTGGATTGGTTCTTGTTACGTGGCTGATACGCAGGGTTCCTGCGGAAATGCAAACCCGCTTGTTTTGAACCGCTACTTAGGGCATGCGTCTCATCATAGACATAGATGCCCGTGGGGTAAGCGGATAGCACTTGATGGCTTAGCGTAGTGGCGACTTGATCCACACACCAGATGCCACGCGAGAGAAACTTTGGCAGAGACCAATACCGACCTGCTTGGGCTGTCGCAAGATAGATTTGTGTCATTGTGCCTCGGTAGGGCGTATTTATCAGACCTTTTACGAAAGTCTGAAAGTGGTGAAAGTTATTATACTTGAACACAGGTCAAAAATCTGATAACATGTTGTCCAAGTAGGAAAGTGGGGTCATTTGAAATATCCTTTCAAATTTGTGTTTCCTAAAAGGATACCCGCTTTCCTGCTTTATGTCCATAAAAAAAACAAAAACTGTCCAAACTATAGTAAATAATTAAACTTCATAATGGCATTCATACCGTTGATTTCTTGATTTGGCGTTTTGTAAACGCGCCGATAATACGGAATTCTGCTAAAATCGCGATAAATGCGTAAGTCCTATCTTACCTTACTTTGAATCCTATCCCTTTTCATTTGACACACGCACTATTTTTTGCTAAACTATAAACAAGCTCCGTGGAGGCATAAGATGTAACAACACTATAGGATCAGTCCTATACGTTGTGTCGTAAATCCATACTGCAAACCGATGTGCTTCCACAACGAAAGGATAGGTTCGCTACCACTCTTGAAACAGATAAAGCCCACCCTCATTCTACCTATTGCGGTAATACTATGTCTTTTTATCCTATCCGAAGTCAACTATCCACTGTTAAAACCGCAATCTGCGTTAGCACTCTTTGCAATGTTTGGGTTAATCGTTGTCTTCTTGAAATATCCGATCCATCCGCGTCTTGCCGATAACCTTATCTGCAATATTCTTGATTTTGCATTGATAGGTAGTGTGATTTTCTGCTTCGGTTATGTAGTTATTCAAACGGAACCCATATTTGAAAGATTCTGGTTGAACGATAAATTTCTCGGGGACCGCGCATCAGCAGAACACATTTTAGATTTCTATGTAGGCGGATTCGGACTTGTTCTAATCTTAGAAGCAACCCGACGCTCTATTGGGATTACCCTACCATTACTCGCCATCGTATTCTTACTCTACGCAAGCTTCGGTCAGTATCTACCGGGTTGGTTATTTCCACATCGTGGGTATTCCATCAAACGCATTATCAGCCAAACTTTCCTGCATGGCGGCGTGTTTGGGGTCGCGCTCCGTGTAATGTTCACCTATGTGTTTCTGTTTGTTTTGTTTGGGACATTCCTGGAACGCACAGGGGCAACAGGTTATATCCTGAATTTAGCAAAACGGATATTCGGGACGAGTACAGGAAGTCCAGCAAAGGTGGCAGTAATTGGTAGTGGAATGATGGGGTCCCTGTCCGGTTCTGCTGTTGCAAACACAGCAACAACCGGTACATTCACAATTCCCTTGATGCGGAGCATGGGGTTCAAACCAGCTATTGCGGGCGGTATCGAGGCAGCAGCAAGTTCAGGCGGTGCGTTAGTACCACCCATAATGGGTGCCGCTGCCTACATGATGTTAGAAATCGTCCAGCCAACTGTCACTTACTTAGAAACCATCAGAGCAGCACTCTTACCGGCTATTCTATACTACACCGCACTTCTACTCATCGTACATTTTTACGCGAAACGAACTATTAACGTAACAACAAAGCCCAATCGATCAATAGAAACGACTGCTGACAATGGTGATTTAGAACATGATGTAGTAAACGATATATCTACAGAAAAACTGCCCATCATGCAAGGAGTAGTGTTTTTTGCTGCATTTCTTACACTGATTCTGTTTCTTCTAATGAAAGCAACACCATTCCGCGCGGTCAGTTGGAGTTTATTGGTTGTTTTAGTCGTAAGTCTATTTCATGCAAAAACACGAGTTGGAACATCTGGTGTTTTTAAGGCGATGGAAAACGCAGGGCATAGCGGCGTGTCCTTGATAGCTGCTGCTGCTGCTGTCGGCATTATCCTCGGGGTTGTCACACTCACAGGCATCGGCTCAAAATTGCCCAGAGTTCTCCTACCGCTTGCTGAAACAAATTTGATACTTGCACTCTTTCTCCTGATGATCTCTACTATCATATTAGGCATGGGACTGCCATCCTCAGTGTGTTATCTATTGATGGCAATTTTGGTCGGTCCAGTACTTCTTGACTTAGGAGTAGTTCCACTTGCCGCACACTTCTTCATCTTCTATTTCGGAATGATGTCAATGGTCACACCACCCGTAGCACTTGCAGCTTATACCGCTGCTGCCATTGCGGGCTCCGGTATAATGCAGACAGCAGTCACCGCATTTCGCTTCGCACTTGTCGGTTTTGCACTGCCCTATGCATTTGTACTACGTCCAGAACTGCTATGGCTCAGCGCGGATGGGGGTAATCCACAAATATGGATCGTCCTCATCAATCTCTTCTGGACATTAGCCGGCACTGTAATTTTTGCCGCGAGCATTGCAGGATACATTTTTAAAGATATATCGGTCTGGGAACGTTGTATCATGTTTATCGCTACAGCAATTCTCTTTTTTACACCTACAGAATTTTATCTTATGTGGATACATGTGATAACACTGCTTGCATGTGTTTTTATCTTTTACTATAATTGGCGTGAAGGGAAGGGAACACATGAAAAAATTAGCGTAAAGGGAAGGGAACACATGAAAACTACATATAGATGGATCCTATATCTATTACTGGGGGTACTGTTCATTCTTCATAACGATTTCTGGTTATGGGAAACATCTCAAATTGTCTTGGGATTACCTATAGGATTACTCTATCACATACTCTTCTGTTTCGCTGCTTCTGCACTTATGTACACTTTAGTCAAATATGTATGGAGAGAGAAATGATCCTAACAGTGATAATCATCTACCTCCTATTAGTGCTGAGTCTTGGTATCTTAAGCCACAAATTCTTCCGAAACACAGGCGAAGATTACTTCGTTGCAAGCCGTAACATAAGTTGGTTCATGCTGTTGATGTCTCTCTTCGGAACACACATGACAGCATTCTCAATCCTCGGTGCTTCAGGTGAAGCATACCGTAAAGGTATCGGTGTATTTGCCTTGATGGCATCCTCATCCGCAATAATTGTACCATGCGTGTTCCTTTTTATCGGGACACGCTTGTGGAAAATCGGAAAAAAATTTGGATATGTCACACAAGTCCAATACTTTCGCGATCGATGGGAATCCAATGGATTGGGACTACTCCTCTTTACCGTGTTAGTCCTGTTACTCATACCTTATCTACTGATCGGTGTTATGGGTGGTGGAGATACAATATCTAAAATTACAGAGAATAAAATCCCGCAGTGGATAGGTGGGTTATTAATTTCTACCGTTGTGCTGTGCTATGTGACATACAGTGGTATGCGTGGAACCGCGTGGGTCAACACATTTCAAACCCTCGTTTTCATGATCCTCGGTGGTGTTACCTTTGTCGTTATCATATATCGAATGGGAGGATTTTCCACCGCACTATCCAAAGTTGACACAAGCTTATTAAAGCAAGCGGACCACATAAAACCCCTAGAACTATTGACCTATACCTGTATTCCATTATCAGTAGGAATGTTCCCTCACATTTTTTCACACTGTCTTACAGCAAAAGATGAAGACACCTTCCGTTATCCGATTATCTTATATCCTGTCTGTATTGCAATCGTGTGGATACCGAGTGTGCTACTCGGCATATTGGGAAATGTGGATTTTCCCGCATTAAAAGGACCAGAAGTAAACACCGTACTGATCCAGATGATACGTCAACACGCGCCAGGAGTCTTAGCAGGATTTTTGGGAGCAGGTGTCTTCGCTGCAATCATGTCATCGCTTGATTCGCAAACACTATCTCTCGGAAGTATGTTCACTAATGACATCGTGCAGCCTTACCTCAGAAAAAGTGGAAAAGAACAGATGACAGAAAAACAACAAGTATGGGTCGGACGGTTATTTGTAGTTGCTATCATCAGTATAACCTATATTATCTCTCTAATTGCAAAACCGAGTATTTTCAGGCTAGCAGTATGGTCGTTCACAGGCTTCTCAGGTCTTTTCCCAATTGTAGTCGCAGCACTGTTCTGGAAGGGAAGTACAAAGTCCGGTATATTCGCTTCAATATTCAGTGTGATTCTGTTATGGCTCTATTTCTTCCTACGATACTGGCAAACCTCTGGATATACTGTCGGCGGAACAGGAATTATGCCAGTGGCAGTCATCATATTTGTATCTACATTAACTTTGATAATCGTATCACTTCTCACTAAACCACCTTCTCCAGAAACAATTGATAGATATTTCAATACATGATATATGAAAGGATTTTTGCCAAGTTATACGCTATTGTTCTTGTTGCAAAGTTAAAACATGAAAGTTGCTTATATCACAGCGGGTGCCGCAGGAATGTATTGTGGAACTTGTATCCATGACAATACCATCGCAACAGTGCTAAATAAGCAGGGACATAACGTATCCCTGATTCCGACATATACCCCTACCCGAACAGACGAAGAAAACGTCAGCTTAGATCGCGTTTTTTATGGCGGAATTAATGTATATTTACAACAGAAACTTCCGCTCTTTCGGCATACGCCATGGATGTTTGATAGAATGTTGGATAGTCCCAAGCTGCTAAACAGTTTAGCAAGTCTTAGTGCATCTACGGACGCACGAGATTTGGGAGAACTGACGGTCTCAATGCTGAAAGCCGAACAAGGTTATCAGAAAAAAGAATTAACGAAATTGGTCAAATGGCTGCGTGAAGACAACCAGCCGGATATCATATACTTGACAAACTCTATGCTCATCGGAATGGCAAGAGAAATAAAGAAAGCACTAGACGTACCAGTAATCTGCGCTTTACAAGGTGAAGACATCTTCCTACAAGAGCTGATTGAGCCATATAAAACACAGGCATTATCATTATTGGCAGAACGTGCTGCAGATGCTGATGGATATGTTGCACCTTGCAACTACTATGCACAATTTATGGCAGAGGAATATCTGCAAGTATCTGTGGACAAAATCCATATAGTTCCCTTAGGACTAAATTTAGATGGGCACGGAGAGTTACACCACAAAACAGAACCGCCGCCACTCAAAATCGGTTATTTAGCTCGCATCTGTCCTGAAAAAGGATTACACCTATTGGTTAGTGCCTTCTACACACTGACAAAGGAATTGGGCACAGATAATGTAGAACTTCACGTCGCAGGGTATCTCGGAAAAAAGGATAATCCCTATTTCGAGGAATTGGTCAATCAGATACATGCATGGGATTTACAAGAAAATTTCGTACATTATGGAGAGGTCACGCGTTCACAAAAAATCGACTTTCTCAACCAACTTCATGTCTTCTCTGTTCCAACAGTTTACCGTGAGTCTAAAGGGTTATCTATTTTGGAAGCACTTGCAAACGGAGTACCAGTTGTTCAACCCGAACACGGATCATTTCCTGAAATGATTGAGGCAACCAGAGGCGGTATTTTAGTCCCACCTGAATCCTCAGATGCTGTAGCTGAAGGAATACTACAACTATACCGAGAGCCTGAAAAACGAAAACATCTGGGAAAAATAGGAAAAAAGAACGTTCATCAAAATTTTAGTGACGAAATTATCGCACAACAACTCATGCAAGTATTTCAAAAATATCTATAGAACAAAATTATCTATTTCATAACGGAGGTAAATATTATGGGGAAAATGTGGTTGATTTTCGTGATTCTGACCGTCTCCTCCTGGGGACTCTACGGTGTTTTTTTACATAAAGGTCAAGAGGCTATGACGGATCCTACTGTGGCATCTTCAGAAGATGCGGCACCAAGACGTTATAAGGCGTTTCTATTTGTCGGACTAGCATATCTTTTAGTAGCAGTCATCGGGTCTGCAATTATGCTCTACTTAACCGGAGCAGAATGGTCGTTTAATGGAAAAGGTATAAACTGGTCCTTCCTTGCAGGCGTTGTCGGTGCTATCGGCGCGTTTGGTGTACTGCTTGCATTCGGAGCTGGAGGTAGGCCTGCCGTTGTCATGTCTATAGTTTTTGCAGGAGCACCTATAGTGAATGCTATCGTTGCAACATTATCGCACCCGCCTAAAGGAGGATGGAGCACTGTCCGTTGGGAATTTGTTCTCGGTATTGTACTCGCAGCAGTCGGCGGATGCCTTGTCACCTTTTTCAAACCCAGTTCTTAGCCATAAGTGCCAATTTAACGTGAGTTTGGGATAAGACATTGATGTCCTAAGTATTCTTGACATTATAGCCTTCATATCAAATACACCGAACTCACGTTAATTTAACCTTTATGTGAATACCTGAAAATCCTGTTTCCCTATCTTACGTATCTTTCTTGCTAAAATAATTATGCTATCCTTTTGAACAATACTGTCTCTAATTCATTAGGATAAGGAGATACGTTTCATGAATCCAGACGAATTGAAAGACGCTGAGGATGCAGAACTCATCGTGGCGGTATTAGCTGGCAATCACAAAGCGTTTGATGAATTAGTATATCGTTATCAACGCGGCATGCTCTCAGTAGCACAACAGGTTGTCCGAAACCCAATTGAAGCAGAAGACATTGTACAAGATGCATTTTTACTTGCATTTGAGGCATTACCACAACTTGATAACTTGAATAGATTCGGGGCTTGGCTCTATTCAATCACACGAAACCGGGCACTGCGATTCATGAAACGATCAAGTAAAATTCAACTTCATGAGGATGCAAATTCAGAATTGGAAATAAAAGCAGATCCAGCTTCCACAGACCCAGCACAAATTGTAGAACAAGAATCTACACATGAAGATGTCAGGCAGGCAATTAATTCATTACCCTCTAATTTTAAGGAGGTAATTACCCTCTATTATTGGGCAGATATGCCACAGAAACGAATTGCAGAAACCCTCTCGCTACCCTTAACAACAGTGAAATGGAGACTTCATAAAGGAAAAGATTTACTGAAAACCGTATTAGAAAAACAGGGATACGGCGACATTTTATAGGTTGGGTACTCAGGAAGTAACACCCTTCTGATGTATTCAGAATTCATTTTAAGGAACATCACATGGAACAGGAACAACAACAAGAAATACGCGGACTTTTTCAAATACTAGAGCAGACAGCAGAAATCGCAGAAAACTCAGCATTGACAGAGAACTATAAGGATGGAGAAAGGCGATGCATCTCTCAATTCAACCAAGTCTTGAAACGACTGAATACGTTAAATGCTGTCCCTGAAGCACTCTTTGAGCCTTTACAAGAAAATGCTAATTATAGTGAAATTAGTATCGCTTGTAATCAACTTGCAGCCTATCTAAGCGAAGGATTGGGATCATTACCAGATCTAAAACGGATGATTACCAACATTTTTGGAAAAAAATTCATGGAGAACATTGAGGGAGAGTTGAAAGATGGTAAAATAGGAGATTTGATACGCAACGCTATTCCTGAATTTATGACTGAGACTACGCTAGATGACATCAATGAATCGTTCAATGTAAGTCCAGATGGAAGGTTGATGCTTGACGTTGACTTTGGAACAATTGACATTCAAGCAGCAGAAAGCGAGGAAGTGAATGTCGACGTACACCGGGCAGCAAAGTTCAAAACAGATAGGCATGCTACAGCAATACTTAAAGATTTCCAAGTCAACTTCAATCCGAAAGATAGTGAACTCCAAATTAATGCGAAATTTAAAGATGGCAAACGGTATTGGAAAAAAAACACGGACCGATTGAATATCCATTTTGATATTACAGTTCCACAAACTTTTCACGGTGTATACCTAAAAACAGCAGCAGGGAATATTACCGTTCATGATTTTAGCGGGGCAGTCCAATCACAAACAAACAGTGGCCATCTACACTTTGAGAATATCACAGGTCCTATTTTTGGCAATACCGTCAACGGTGATGTTAAATTAGCACAATGCAAAGGCGATGTTCGCGTTGAAACATTACGTGGGGACATTGAGATAAATAATAACATCGGAAGTATAGATGCAATGACATCTGGCGGAAATGTCCGATGTACAGATGTTCATGGTGAAATCATAGCGGAAACATCTGGCGGCAATATCAAGTTGATCCGTTGTAAAGGTGGAGCAAAGGTCGAAACTTCTGGCGGAAGCATCGATCTGAACAACGACGGACCGATCAACGTTAAAACCTTTGGCGGTTCTGTCAACGCAGGTATATCAGAACAGCCCAAACATGATTCAACCATAGAAGTATCAGGTGGAGACATCACAGTTTCACTGCCCTCGAATGCATCATTCAAAGTCGATGCAAAATGTAGTGGTGGCGAGGTTATATCCGAGCTTCCGGTTGTTACGGTCACTGACGATGAAAATATGTCTGGACAACTGTATGGTGTTATCAATAGTGATGGTCCCTTACTAAAACTCCGCTGCATCGGCGGAGATATAAATTTGAAAAGTACTAACGTGGAAGAATCAACAGTTTAAAAATCGGACAGCCCAACGATCACACGCGTTACAATACGCCAAATTTCAAATTTGTTTGCTTATTTATTATCATTTTGATATAATTATGGGTTAAAATGGGATCGTCGGTTTGCCTGAACGAACCAGAAGAAACGTTTAGTATCGATCAAAAGTGATATAGAATCAGGACTTACCCCCCTTCATGCCCCGCCGGCGAGGGAAATACGTAAGTCTTGTAGAATTATAAAGGAGTTACAGAAATGAAACGTTTGTCTATATGTTTTATTCTTTTATTACTAGTAATTGTTGTTGGGTGTAACAACCAAAAGGATGCTGAAGAAGAGGCTCCAGAAGCCCCACAAAAAACCTTAACAATCGTCTGGGCAGAATGGGACCCAGCTAATTACTTACAAGAACTTTCTAAAGACTTTACTACTGAAACAGGAATTGCAGTGGATGTTGTCCAAGTTGCATGGCCTACTTTTCAAGAAAAGATTGACAACTCCTTCGTCGGAAAAAGCGATCTATATGATATTGTCATCGGAGACAGTCAATGGCTAGGGAGAAACTCTGTCGGAGGACACTACGTCGACTTGACAGACTGGATAAATGAGAATATAGATGTGTCTGCAATATATGGACCCGCAATGACTGCTTTTGCAGAGTATCCGAAAGGGAGTGGTAAGTACTGGGCATTACCTGCTGAAGTAGATGCAGCAGGATATGTATATAGGAAAGACCTTTTTGAAGATCCAAAAGAAATGGAAGCATTCCAAGACAAATATGGGTACGCACTTGCACCGCCAACAACTTATTCACAACTTCGCGATATTGCCGAATTCTTCACACGCCCAGAGGATGATCTCTATGGAATCGCAACATGGTACAGTAAAGAATATGATGGAATAACGATGGGATTCCAGCAGGTCATGTGGAGCTTTGGTGCCTCTTACGGGGACCCAGAGACGAAGAAAGTAGATGGCTATCTAAATTCAGATGACGCAGTCAAGGCACTTGATTATTACAAAGACTTGTTGAAATATGCTCCCAGTGATGCAGCCAACTACTATTGGGCAGAAACGCTCGATGCTTATATTAAGGGGAAAGTCGCAATGGCGATGAATTACTTTGCATTTTTCCCAGGAGTTGTTAAGCCAGAAACAAACGCAATTTCACATGACAAAAGTGGTTTCTTTATTGCACCTAAGGGACCAAAAGGACATTATATTAGTATCGGTGGACAAGGTATGTCAATTTCTACCTATTCCAAAAATCAGGATATTGCAAAGCAATATCTGAAGTGGTTCATGCAGAAACCGGTGCAGGAAAAATGGGCGAAACTGGGGGGCTTCACACCCATGAAAGAGGTACTGGAATCGGACACATTCAAGACTGCGACCCCATATAATGAAGCGTTTGCTGCAAGTTTTCCATATCTTCGTGACTTCTGGGCAGTTCCCGAATATGCACAACTCTTAGCAGAATGTCAAACCTATTGGAGTGAAGCTATTACCGGTATCAAGACATCAAAGGAAGCACTTGATGCTATTGCACAGAAACACGAGGAAATCTTTACGGAAGCCATGAAGAATACCACACAAGAGTAAGATCTATAGGACTTCATCAATTCGCTATCGAAATATCCGGTGCGGATAGAAAGTCGTACCATAATCGGCAATTCAGTGTAATCCTTGTTCGTCTGAACTAGGATTACACTGAATTGATGCCATAGCAGTATACACATTTGGAGATCACGAAATCAAAAAATAATTTACCGTTTACCACCCACCTTCTACTTCTTTGTTACTATTTAACTGTGTCCTATAAAATATGCAGTACAACCGTTTCTCACGTGGAATGAGCGATTACCAAATTAAAATGGCATTCATCATGCCAACGATGATTTTGCTCATCTTAATGAACATCTTTCCCCTTTTATGGTCATTGTATTTAAGCTTCCATGACTACAAAGCCAACATGCCAAATGCTCCAAAATACATTGGCGCACAGAACTACATAGAAGTCCTTACGGACCCTGATATATGGAGATATTTCCGCACTACAGCATATTTCGTAATTTTGGCTGTATCCGCACAATTCCTAATCGGATTTGGTTTAGCACTACTACTCAACCGTAGTTTTCCTGCAAAAGGTTTGGTGACAACGTTACTCTTGCTGCCGATGATGTTGTCCCCTGTCGTTGTCGCACTATTTTGGCGTTTTATCCTCGCTTCTGATAACGCTGGTTTGCTAAACTATCTATTAAGTCCGCTTCTAAACTTGCCGATACTAAACACTATCTTTGATCCACCTATTGAGTGGACAACCGATCCTAAGATCGCAATGTTAGCCGTCGTTATCGTTGATACATGGATGTGGTCACCATTTATGATGTTGATCGCATTGGCAGGCCTGAGTGCTATACCGAAATATCTTTATGAGGCAGCAGATGTAGACCGAGCTTCACCCTGGTTCAAATTTCGTTGGATAACGTTACCTTTGGTCTCACCACTACTACTGATAGCCTTGTTGTTCCGCACTATGGACGCATTTAAAATGTTTGATATTGTTTATGTACTTACCCGCGAGGGAGGGCCCGGGACTGTAACTGAAACTGTTTCTATGAATCTTTATCGACTCGCCTTCCGAAACTTTGACACAGGTAAGGCATGTGCCATGGCGTACATCCTACTCATCATCATCGTCGCCCTAAGTAACATCTATGTCAAATATCTCAATCGTGTTAAGGGAGAAACATAATCCGTATGAGAACTTATTCAATATGGAAATTGATTGTATTTACCATCATAATGGCAATTATCCTCTTTGCTGTTATTGTATACATTGTTCCGATTTATTGGATTTTGGTTACATCATTGAAAGCCCCTTCGGATATCAACACAAAACTACCGAAGTTCATCTTTGACATATCCCTGCAAAGTTATAACAAGCTGATGCCTGAGGGGCAAGTTTCTACCGTAACATATCTATTTATTGGGCAAATACTTTCTGGTTTGATTCTATTTGCGTTCTTTTCGCTTGCTAATCCACAACGACTGCGCCGTATATCGCTTCGGATTATCGGTTTATTCTGGAACATGTTATTTGTCCTAACTTGTATATATGGCTTCTTCAGTACAGTTCCGCATCCCCGATTAAAAGTTGATGTGCGGTTTCATTTCTTTTCCTTAATAGTCTGTTGTGTGTTAGCTTGCCTCATAGTTATTCCATGGAAGAAAAAAATCTACGCTGTTATGCCACATGCTGACGGTACACCGCTCCCCAATAGAAAAGAAAAATTAGCATTTGTCATTCCCGTGATCTTTGCAGCCATTGGCATCTGTATCACTCTTGCAAATGACGGCTCAAAATATTTTTATCAGTTACTCAACAGTATAATTATCGGTGGGGGTAGCACAATTCTTGCTGTCGGTTTAGGAACTATTTCCGCCTATGCCTTCTCACGTTTTAAGGTCGCTGGTAAAGACGACCTCCTATTCTTTATCCTTAGCACGCGTATGCTACCGCCTGTCGTAGTTGTTATTCCAGTCTATTTAATGTATATTACACTAAATCTCTTGGATACCCATTTCGGTTTGATCTTGCTTTACACTACTTTCAATGTTTCATTTGCCGTTTGGCTAATGAAGGGGTTCATTGATGAGATACCAAAGGAATATGAAGATGCAGCACTCGTCGATGGTTACACCCGTTTTCAAACTTTTTTGAAGGTTGTTTTACCACAGTCTGTAACAGGAATTGCTGCTACCGCAGTATTCTGTTTAATTACAGCATGGAACGAATTTGCTTTTGCACTTGTCCTTACAAATGTTGGCGGTGTAGCTGTCACATCTCCACCTTCAATCACAAGTGCCACCGGTTCCGCTGGCATGGACTGGGGTAAAATCGCTGCATCCACTTTTGTTTTTCTATTGCCTGTCGCTATTTTTACTTTCTTGATGCGAAACCATCTCTTACGCGGTGTTACATTCGGCGCGGTTAAAAAATAATCCGTAACTGTCAATAAATGTGTTAAATCGGAGGTGTTACATGGCTAAAAAGAAGAAAAAACAAACCCTTATAAATGAAATTGAACGTTTGCCTTGGTATATGCGTGAACATATACGTAAACTTGGGCTTTCAACGGTTGAAGAGTATAAGCTTTGGTGCCGTCAACATAATTTCTGTCGTGGATTGAACAAAAATTATCGCCAACGTACAGAGGAGTTATGGGCGTTATCATCAATAAGTGTTTCTCAGATTATGGCGAATGAGAAAAAAGGGCGGAATTTAAAGGAGGCAATCCCGAAAATATATCATGAAGAACTGGATGGTGAAAATCTGAGAAATCCAACAGCCAAAGAAATCGCATTCGCCTTTAAAAGAAGCTCATCACGTGAAAACTTACTCCATCTCATGTTGTATATTGGCGAAAATTCTGACCTGTTAGAGGATGCATCTTACATTAAAGGTATCGAGATGATCGCCAATCATGCCGATAGTTGGATACGTCCACTTGAAGCATGGCATGTGAAAAGACATAACAGGGATTGGCAGTTTTCTCAACTGCTGCGCCATCTCTTTGTAAAGTATGATGTTCCACAATTCATGGACAACGTGTGGTTCACTGAAAACGAGACATATCAGAATTGGTATAAACATATCGGGGCTGGACAAAATATTCGAACCGCCCCTGAGCTACCTATTACACTTACGAAAAAGATGGCACATAACTTTCTGAATGCACCAAAGAATTATAAAGTCGATGAAGCACTACGTTGGGGACAAGTTCATGCACTCGGTGGAGACAAACGACTGGTAGATGCCCTCCGTGGAACACGGCTGATTGAAAATTTTAGCAACGATGATTTCTGGTTGAATGTCATACGGTTCTTTATTGAAAATCCAATGTTGGACGTTAGACATGTCAACCCAATAGTAGATTTTATCTGGAATCATAAGTTCGCAAATCAACGCATATTTGTTGAAAGAGGAGTCATGGAAGAAATCGGACCTCCACAACCAAACTTCAGTATGAGGGGAAGGACACCCAGATCATTACTTCGCCAAGTTAATGATTGGCACCGTCAACTCGGCAAAGAGTCAAAACAGGGAAGCTATGAGTGGGAACATTCAGAAATCGGCGATTTGGTTATAAAAGAACAACGAATGGACAACTACACACCCAAATATTGGCGTATCCAAGAACTGTTAAGTACAGATGAACTCATTGAAGAAGGGAGAGCAATGAAACACTGTGTGAGTTCCTACGCAGAATCATGTGTCACCGGAAAAACTTCAATATGGTCAATGGAAACGGAAGATGAATACGGCAGGAACAAAGTGTTGACAATTGAGGTGTTAATGTCTGAACAACTTATCCGACAAGCTCGTGGTAAAAGGAACCGCTTGCCAACTCCAAAAGAAAGAAGTATACTGAAGCGGTGGACACGGAAGGAAAAACTCAAAATAGCAGATTATGTGAAGTTCGAAGGTGAGTAAATCTTGCTTATTAACAAACTTTGTGCTAAACTCGACGCAAGAAACTTGTGATGCAAATTGCCCGATTCTAATCCGATTGTAAATGTGGAGGCATCTTTATCGCGCGTCTTGTCCCATAACCTTTCCAGGTTGTGTCGTAATAATGTACTATAGTTTGGACAGTTTTTGTTTTTTTTATGGACATAAAGCAGGAAAGCGGGTATCCTTTTAGGAAACACAAATTTGAAAGGATATTTCAAATGACCCCACTTTCCTACTTGGACAACATGTTATCAGATTTTTGACCTGTGTTCAAGTATAATAACTTTCACCACTTTCAGACTTTCGTAAAAGGTCTGATAAATACGCCCTACCGAGGCACAATGACACAAATCTATCTTGCGACAGCCCAAGCAGGTCGGTATTGGTCTCTGCCAAAGTTTCTCTCGCGTGGCATCTGGTGTGTGGATCAAGTCGCCACTACGCTAAGCCATCAAGTGCTATCCGCTTACCCCACGGGCGTCTATGTCTATGATGAGACGCATGCCCTAAGTAGCGGTTCAAAACAAGCGGGTTTGCATTTCCGCAGGAACCCTGCGTATCAGCCACGTAACAAGAACCAATCCAAGTTTCATCACGGACACGAGTTCGGTGCGATTGGGTGGCTGGCAGAAACGCCTGAAGGCACGCGCCTATTTCCATTAGCCACACGGATGATGGAACCGAAAAGCGAGGACGCAAATAGCCTCGCTGTGCTGAAGCATTTATGTAATCTTGTGCCACCGGGTCTTATCATTTTTGATAGAGGTTTCAATAGACGCAAAGTGTTCACGGAGATACTCTCACAAGGACATCATTTACTTTGTCGTGCGAAGTCAAACGCGGCGTTTTTTGATATACCGAAACGCCCTAAGCGTCTCAAGAGAGGCAGACCCCGTCGGTATGGTAGCCGTGTGTCTATTCCACACCTGAAGTATACAGATATCGTTGTTGAGGATCAGACACTTTCTGTCGCTGATAAAGTCGTGCGAACAAAGATGTGTCCTGTAGATGTCCGCATCGTTGTGATACGCAAACGCCCCAAAAAGTCTAAACCCTATCGGTATTTTTGTGTATTTACTTCAGATTTACGACTGCCCGTAGAAACAGTTATCCGACACTATAGAAACCGGTGGCAGATTGAAACTGCCTTTCGGGACGCTAAAGAAAACTTCGGATTTGACACCTATCAACTCCGAGACAGGAAAAGTTTGGATCGGTTCGTTCAACTCAGTTTCACCGCAGCAACGCTGACACAACTCGCTTTCAGTCCGTCGCCATTGCCTAAGACACCCGCAGACACAGACACAGACAAGGTTTCTCTTGATTTAGAAGACGTGCTATCCACGCTCAATATACACTGGTATAAACCGAAACATCTCACACGCGGCTTGATGACCGCTTACTTGCAGCGATGTTTACAACAAAACTATTTTTATACGGGTTACGACCCGAGGAAAAACGCACAGAAAAAACTAAAAATCCCTGAAGATACTACATGAACTAGTTCAACAGCAACTATTTTCACGATTATTGGAAAAATGATGGCTAAAAAACAGTGATTTCTAACAGAATTTAGACAGAAAAGGGGCGTTAGCAGCGGTTCTAACACCTGTTCAGAAGTGCTAACGGGGAAATGCTGCCAACTATTCATAATCTATAACAAGACCAAAAATGTCCAAACTATAGTAATAATGTAGCGTAACCTTTCCAGGTTGTGCAGAAACATTATGCATGCAAACCATACTATCAAAGCGACATTGTAGCAAGCACAAAGTGCTTGTGATAACACTATGCAACCATTTAAAAACTTTCCAGGGTGTGCATTCGTGGAACGCAGCCCAAAAGTTCGTTCGTGGAACGCAAACTAAAAGTACACCCTATAAAATTGAACAAACGCGCAGCAGAAGATAAATCCACGAAAATCCCTATAATCTGCGATTCAGAAAGAAAGTTCTTCATAAGATTAGGACAGACGCACAGCAGAAGATAATCCGCGTAATCCGCCAAAATCCGCGATTCAGAAAAGAAGATATGAAATTTTATAACCGATCACGTTTCTTTTGGAGCATTTTCCTATTATGTTTGATTGTGCAGGCAGCACAACTGACAATTGCAGGGTGCAGCCACACATCACCTTACTATCATCCAGATATTCCTGCAATCGAAATAGAGAACATAGTAACGGAAAACACACCCCACTATCGCATCTTGCTAATTGGCGATGCAGGACAACCGAAACCAGATGAACCTGTCCTAAAGACATTACATTCATGGACAAAAAAAGCACCTGAGAAAACCAGTGTTATCTTCTTAGGGGATAATATGTATCCTGATGGGATGACAGAACAAAAACAGCACGAGGCACCGTCTCGGCTTGGACCGCAACTCGACGTCATCAAGTCTACAAGGGCTCACGGATTGTTTATTCCCGGTAATCATGATTGGACAAATGGAAAAAAGGTTGGATATCATGCGCTGCTTGCACAAGAAAAATATGTTAACGATGCACTGACCCTTGTGCCAAAATTCTTGCCACAAGGCGGTTTGCCAGGACCAGCTATGTTGGAGCTGCCAGAGGATAACCCCATCGTCCGCATAATCGTTTTAGATACGCAATGGTGGTTACATCAACATGAAAAACCGGCAGCATCTACAAGGGCAGTTGTAGATAAACTTAAAGAATATCTGGATACTGAATTACCTGTTATCGTTGTTGGGCACCACCCTTTACAAAGTTATGGGACACATGGCGGTTTCTATGACTGGAAGGCACACCTATTTCCCGGTAGACTTGCACACAAATGGTTATGGGTGCCTGTTCCCATCGTTGGTTCTTTGTATCCGCTGATTCGGTGGAATGTGGTGAAATCGGATCAGGATTTGAACGGAACACGATATAAGTATATGGTATCACAACTCAATACCGCCTTATCTGTTAGGAAAAAGTCTCCGCTCTTAATCTATGCATCTGGACATGAACATTCTCTGCAAGTATTGGAAGGAAATGTAACAGATTATCTGCTTGTTAGTGGACTCGGTTCGAGTGAAAAGGCGACTGAGGTAAGCCATGGAGACAATACCTTATTTGCACATCAGCACACAGGGTTTATGGCATTAGATTTTTTTACTAATGGAGAAATCCTTTTACGTGTAGTTGAACCTGCTGACACAGAGGTGGTGTTCTATCATTGGTTGAAAAAAAGATGATAACAAACTTTCTTTAAACTTATCGTTTATCGTATAGTCTAAATTTCAAATATGGTAAATACTTGAAGCAAGGTCTAGAGGAAATTTAGTATGCTCACACAAAAACAGAAGTTAGAATTCTATGAAAATGGTTATATCAAAGTTCCTGGTGTTGTGCCGAAGTTGATGGTGGATACTGCCCGTAAAATGATAAACCACTCTATTGGTGCGGTAGGTTTGCATGAGGGTGACTTGGAAAAGTTTCGCGCCCAATCTTATTGTAACGAAATTAGGAATGCGCCCCAAATCCTAGAGATTTTCAGCAAAACACCTATTCATAACATTGCAGAATCGATGTTAGGAGAAGGAAATGTTCAGATTCCAGGCTCAGCACAAGTAGCACTACGTTTTCCCATGCCGTTGGGACGTGATGCGCGTGAACCTGGTGGACACATCGACGGATTGGGAAATGGAACGAACGGCATGGCAAAGGGGGTCTACCGGCGCGGGTTCACTGCATTAGCTGTAGTCTATTTAGCAGATGTACCAGAACCTTATAGCGGTAACTTTACGGTGTGGCCTAAGACACACAGTTTCTTTGCAGACTACTTCAAAAAGGAAGGGCATGAGATTTTAGCGGATGGAATGCCGCGCCCAGAATTTCCTGAAGGACCAACACAGATAGTTGGAAATGCAGGAGATGTTGTTCTAACTCATCATCAGGTAGTGCACTCCGCAGCACCGAACTCCTCAGCAGATATTCGATATGCAGTGATTTTCCGTATCCGACATGTAGATTGTGAGAAAAACGGCTATGATGGTTATACCGACATCTGGCGTGAATGGCCTGGAATACAAGAGGTAGTGGAGAACGGAAACAAATAACTGTCCGTATTACAATGTACGGGTGATTTGAACAAATCACCCGTATTTCTTATCACATATTGCGTTACCTACGAACAAAATACGTCAATTTCTGGGTGATCATGGATTCCCAATTCGGCGTTCATTAAAGTCATTTCGTACTCTTAATTTTCCCCCATGTAACGCTCAATTTATCTGCAGGTTCAACTGCAAAAGGATTAGCAGTTCCTTTTGCCAAGATTTCAACCTCCTCTGCCGAAATTGCTCTGTGGAACAGGAAGAACTCATCCATCAACCCAGTGAAAGCCCAGTTAGGGCCTGTTCCAGCATTGAATACAGCAGCTTCTGAACCGATCCCAATAAACCCATAACGTGTTAACACCTTACCAATCATCTTGGTGTTTGTGTCTGTAGCTGCTTCTGCGTCCAATTCCCCATCAACGTATATCCTCTTCGCTTCAGCATCGAAGGTCGCAACAACATGATGCCATTTGTCATCAGCAACATCAGTCCTACCGAACCAATCCCTTATTGGACAACAGACATCAAATCCGACAAAGGTTGTGGCAGCGTTACCGCCCACGTCATCGCCAACAGCAAAGCGGAAAAATTCACTCCGATCCCATGAGGCGATCATGCCTCTTATTGAAGTTTTTACCCAGGCCGCAAGGGTAATTTCTGGGAACAAATTATCATAGAAATGTTCCCGCACTGCAATATAGTTAGCAGCACCACCCGGAAACTCCATAGCACCGTTAACTTTTCCATCCACAACCTTGAGATTACCATGTTGCAAACCATGGTTATCATTGCCAGATAAATCCAAAATACCTATTCCATCATGGGTAACCTCGTCAAAACTATGGTTAAGTATAAAAATAAATAGACACCGCATCCGTAGGAGCGATCTCTGGATTACGACTTAACTCAATAATAGTCGGGTTTTGCAAGCTCTACCCCATAGGTGTCAACTTAAGAACATTTTTATGTTATTTTAGTATAAAATATTGTTGCAAAATAGAGACACCTCTTACATAATAGTAGAAAAACAATATTACTCATTTCTACAAAAGAGGTGTTCCAATGTCTATTCTAACACAGGTTTGTGATAAAATGCAAGCTATACTGCGAACGATTGCTGACGCATCAGCTTCAAGGTGCGGGTTCGTCCGAAGGATCCGCAAGTTCTCCGGAGGTGCTTTCGTGCAGACCCTTGTATTCGGGTGGCTTGAAACGCCTGATGCAAGTTATACGGAGTTGGCACAAACAGCTCGTGCTTTAGGTGTGCATGTCACCCGCCAAGCGATTGAAAAACGGATGACACCTGAAGCAGCCGAAACCTTGAAATCGGTGCTTGAGATAGCCGCAACAACACAAGTTATTTCAGCACAATCGCCGACACTGCCTTTGCTAAATCAGTTCACAGGCGTCTATGTGCAGGACAGCACCACACTCACATTGCCGGATGAGCTGAGACCTGTATGGAAAGGTGGGCGTGCTAAAAACGATTGTGAGAAGTCTGCTATGAAACTTCACCTCTGTTTTGATGTCCTGACGGGTGCTTTCCAACACTTCCAACTCAGTGATGGTATTACTGCCGATAGCAAGGCAGCAGCGGCGTTTGGACCGCTTCCTGCGGGGAGTTTACACTTAGCAGACCTCGGCTATTTTTCGTTTGACGCATTTAGAAAAATGACACAAGCAGGCATCTTCTGGATAACAAGATTGAAAGTAAACTGTAAACTGTATGATGAACAGGGAGAACCCTTCTGCTTATATAAGCACCTCAAGGCAACAAACTCGGACACTATAGACCAGCGTTGCTATGTTGGAGCGAGGGATCGTCTGCCAGCACGCCTCGTTGCACGGCGATGTTCCGAACAAGTAGCGAGCAAGCGTCGCCGATACATCAGGCGTGATGCTAAACGGAGACAGACAACGCCCTCAAAACAACGGTTACGCCTTGCCGATTGGGATATTTACATTACAAATGTGGAGGTTGCACAACTTACCGTTGAACAAGTTATTATTATTGCTGGGCTCCGATGGCAAGTTGAGTTGCTATTCAAATCCTTCAAAAGCGTTGGCAAGGTGAATACATTCCGCAGTGCCAAACCTGATCGTATCTTATGTGAGGTGTATGCGAAACTCATCGCACAACTGATAAGACATTGGATTATGGTAGCAGCTGGCTGGCGGTGTATACTGCACGATCCCATCAGCACAGCGAAACTTATTGGGCGGCATGCACGCACACTCACAATGAGTTTTCACGAATCTAAAGCGGCGTTATTGAAGACACTGAGCAACATAAAAAAGGATTTACAATACAGCGACTGGGGACAACATAGAGCAGGAAAGCACACAACTTATAGGCAACTGAAAAAGGCTGAAAATCCCTAAGTTGACACCTATGGGGTTTCGCAAGCTCTACCCGACCTACGCACTGTCTGAATGTCCGATTAATTCTAAAATCTACTATATAATGGATAATCAGTTCATCTGTGCTGACACCTTGCGCATGAGCAGTCAACATTGGAACTGTTAGTACGAGTGTTAGTATCAATAATTTAAAGATTAAAGTGATTTTCATTGTGATCCTCTCCTTTTATAGTACGTGCCTTGAGATGCACGTTTATTGTTCTATGGCTTCAAATATCCGCCAGGAATACGGGAGCCTGGATAGTTCCCATTCTCATCCCGATTAGCAATGAGCTCAGGGATTTCGTCGTCCCAATATTTAGGAACGGTGTTCGGGCGGCTGTGCCATGCAAGAATCAGTGTACGTCTGACCTCCGTTCGATTATTATGTGCAGAATGTAGTACCCGCGCATCTGCCATAACTAATGAACCAGCTTTGGCACATACGTTTATCTGGTCTGGATGATCGTCAAACATGTAAGGGTGATCTTCCTCAATAAATCTTGCACCCTGTTCATGGGCTGGTACCAGTTGGTCGTGCAGTTCAATACGCTTTAAATGTGTGCCAGGAATAATCCTTAAACACCCATTTTCAGGCGTAGTATCCGACAGATAATAATTAAGGAAGATGGTTTGAGGCCACGGTGTACAGCTCAAAGGGTCATTCCAACGCATCCAGTCCTGATGCCAATACAGTGGCGGGCCTCCAGGTTCTTTAGTTAAGATAATAATTCCGCCTGATGCTGCGAAATCACCGAAACCGAGTTGTTCTAGTGCGTCCCGTGATGGCTGCCACTCCAGCAGTTTCTGAATGTGCGGATTATCTGCTCCATGAACGTTCACATGCTGTCCTTGATAGACCATTTCATCCGGTTCTATGTGCCCTGAAATGAGTCGTTCTGACTCATCGTGTAGTTCCTGCAGGAATTCTTCAGTCAAAATATCGTCTATAACACAGAAACCATCGTGCAGCATCTGATTACGTTTTCCTATGGCGACTTCGGGTGTCATTCAATATACTCCTCAATATGAAATTGAATATATTTTATAGAAAACAACTAAAAAATTCAACATTTTTGTATACTAATCAGCAATCTTTCGTTGCATAGGCATTCCATTACCAATATTGTCTATTCTTAGATGTGTTTTCAACCTAAATTCTTCCGTTGCGGAATCACTGTGTTTTGTGACAAAACCTTTACACACCCTACTATAAAAATGACATGTGAAAATTCAATTCCGATTTTTTTACATTTTTGGTATAATGCAGGCAATTGCAAGATGTACTTGCAAGTTAAGATAAAATTTATCCATAGCAGCAAGGAGGCTTGTTATGTTGTTTGGAAGAAAGAAGAAATCAGCTCTGATCCCAACAATTAGTTCCGGGGTCGCAGGTCCTCTCGGTGTTTTACATCTTCCAAGATTTTGGTCTAAAGTATTGATGGACGCGAAAGGTGTCCTTCACGAAGATTATCCCGCATGTGGAGCAGGTTATGATCAGATGGTATTAGACGGTCTTGGACTTGATAAGGATACAACGCTTGCCTATATTCGAGATAACTCACCGACTTATCCCCAATTTGAGGCATGGGTATTAGAACAGAAAGGTGGTAGCCTTGATGCTGATGCAGTTGCTGAGTTGAATGCTGCAATAGAGGGGTACCATCACGATGACGATACCCGTAAAGGTATTTTGGGGGCAAGTGGTATTGAAGATGATGGCTCTATTTTAGATGCCATCAACCTTAACAACCTTGACGATTGGTATGAATTTCATGCAAGTTTAGACTAATTGTGTCGACATCTCCTTGTAGTAATGAAGAAATTCAACCGCATGGAGATGTCTTTTTGTTTACAACCTACTTGTCCGCTTCTGTCATAAGATCAACTGCACTACCGGTTTCAGACGATTTCAATCCAGCAAGCAAAATTTCGGTTACATGTCTTGCCGTGTAGACATTGGAGAGGGGCGGTTGTGTGCCCGCACGAATATGTTCCGCGAAATGGGCATGCATCCCACTCGGTGCGACATCGCTACAGTCTATTGCTTTGGTATCAACAGGTGCATGTTCACGTGTATATGAGGTAGGTGTGTATTGCGTGAGTGCAGCACCGTCTTTACCGGGCATTGTGAATTTACCAGCAGTTCCGTGTATACTTGATTCGCCTGTACGCGCAGGGTCACACCAACTTGTTTCAGCAGTAACAATTCCACCTGACTGCATTTCAAGTACGAGCGTCGCAACATCTTCTAACTCTGTCGGTTTGTCGAAAGTTGAAACGAATCCGGTTACACGTTTGAAAGTTCCGAGCATAGCAACGAGCCCTGATACAGCGTAAACTCCCATATCAAAAAGTGCCCCAACACTCGCTTGTTTTGCGTCAAAGAACCACAAGTCATCCCCGCTTTCGCCGAAGATGTCTCTGATTTCAGCATAGTATATTTCGGGCCCACCGTGGCTACTTCGCATTCTTGCACCGGAGACGCGTCCGATAGCATCTTCAGCGATGAGTTGACGAACTTTATAGATACCCGCGCCAAAATGCGGCAAACACATGACAGTTTTGCCACTCGCTTCAGCAGCATCTACAAATTGATTCGCCTCATCCATCTCACCACAGAGAGGTTTTTGCATCAATACATGTTTGCCTGCTTCTAGTGCTTTCACACCCCATGAGACATGCAACGGATGCGGTGTGCCAACAAGGATAGCATCAAGCGAGTCATCTGCAATAATCGCCTCGTAATCCTGTGTCCAACGTGGAATATCAAATTCTTTGCACTGATGTTGTAGTCTGTGTTCGCGTCTACCGCCAATAACCACGACATCAAAGTCATCTCCATTTGTTAAATCAGGTAGATGCATCCGACAGACGATCCCGCCAGCACCAATAACGCCAAGTTTAAATTTTTCCATAGATCTTTTTATTCCTCATAAATGAAATATAGTGAATTATACAATTAATGTGAGTTCAGTGTCCGAATATAAAGGACATAATCTCAAGGAAGGTTTCCACTAACCAATGATATTTGAACTTCCACATCAATTTAGTTGTCAATCGGCGTTAAAACGACATTGCGATATGCAACAGGCCCGTGATCTCCTTGCAGCAATAAGGGACCTGTAACCGCTTCATCTACTAACATCGCCCCGCGTGTTACTCCGACTACTTCCACGTCTTCGTGAACTATCTGTCCATTCCAAACGACTTTTATGAAGGTTGCATTGGTAATTTTATTGTTGTTGGCATCGAACTTCGGTGCGCGGAAGGTAATATCGTACGTTTGCCATTCACCGGGTGGTTTGCTTGCATTGACACGCGGTGGCACACCATCAACAGGTTGGTTGTCAATCCAACGGCAATAGATACCCCCGCAGGAGCCGTAGTTGAGTTCTGTTGCACCCCAGCTATCCAATATTTGAATTTCATACCGTCCCATCACATAAACACCGGAGTTTGAACCTTGCGGCACCATAAATTCCACATGTAATTCACAATCACCGTGCTCATATTCTGTATAAAGATCCGCGGTTCTTCCAGTGGGCCCGTTGTAGAATATGCCTTCACCGGGAGTTGCAGATACCAATTTGCCACCGTCTGGATTAAGGGAAACACCGCCGATAGCAGACCAGGCATGTTCAGATGCACCACCTCTGGCGTGCCAATCATCCAAGTTCTTACCATTAAATAAAGCAATTTGAGACATAGATTAATTCCTTCCTTTGCATACATGTCGGTTAGTACAATCAATTATGCAAACTTTTGATTGACAAATTTTGAAAAATAACATATCTTAAATGAAAACGAACATAAACTATTAAAAAAATATCAGTATGTAAAAAATAATTCAAGGACATTGTAAGGTTTATGAAACAAGCATTATTATTTTTTGTATTATTTCTATTAATGGGTTCATGCGTTGCGATAATAATTGCGACTATACAAGCTGAGGCCGAGGAAACACAACAGAACACAACAGAACTCACAAAAACACCTTTTGCAGAAGGGTGCAACAAGTGTCACGGCGAAGAAGCCCCCTACAAAGAATGGACACAAGCTGGACACTCTCACGCGCTTGTCAATCTGCTTGAGGGACCGTATGAGGTGCGTACGTCTTGTTTGAGTTGCCACTCCTCGGGTTATGAAACTTTTTCAGAATATGGTATACCAGGACACCCGTATAACGAAAAAACAGCGGTTAATGCTGTCGCTTGCTCATCCTGTCATTCACACACCAGCAAAGAGGAACATTTATTAGTGATGCCAGCAAAAAAATTGTGTGTTACCTGCCACAAAATGGACTGTGGTTGTGCCGGTGCAGGGATCGTCCATCAATCCCAAGCAGAGATGTTTTTGGGGCGCGAAGGTGCTGGCGTTAAACGGATGCCATCACCGCATGTGCGTGCTATGAAAAAACGTTGTGTACACTGCCACATGGCAAAAGTTGAACCTTCAACAGATAGCGAGAACATAGACGAAAAACATGGAGGCCATACCTTCAAAGCGGACTTCTCTACTTGTAGCAGTGCAGGATGTCATGACACCGCTGACAACGATATGACAAAGAAACTTCCTATATATCGCGCAGAGATTACGGCAAAAATGAAGGAGGTCAAAGCAATACTTGACAGTGCTGAGGATAAATCTTCTCAGGCATACATCGACGCCAAATTGAACTATGACATGGTAAAAGGAGACAGTGGTTACGGGCTGCACAACGTCCCTTATGCCCGCGCTTTACTGGAACACAGCCTTTCTCTTAAATCAGAGATAAAGTAACGTGAGCTATGTTCCATGTAGCGTAACCTTTCCAGGTTGCGTACACGATGCACAACATGGAAAGTTTGTGCTACAATACGCGGTGATGTCATAAGGATGCTTGACGTTATAGCCCTCATAGCAATACACAAACTCGCAGTAAAGTAGCATGCACTTTCAGCGATGTAAGAAACATTGCACAAGCACTGAATTTTAGCTACCACCATTCATGATAGACTTCAACGGAACATCCTTATCTTGTGGAATATAAAAACTCATAGCGTCACTCACAACGCCGATGAGTTGCTTCTGAATCGGATTGCATTTAGCAACCAATTCATCTGGCATCATGATATAATCCATCGGTTTGACCCATCGATAGGCGTATCCCATAAAGATAGTTTTGCGCGGAAGTCCAGACCAGTTGTGGCCGATGCCGTGGTACGTCCGTTGTTCGAAGAGGAATGCATCGCCAGCATTGACGTTCATAGAAATTGCGCCGCGTGCCCAACCTGTCTCCGGGTCTTTAGCGGGCATACCTGTTAAGCGGTTGCTTCCTGGCACTAACACCGTTGCACCAGAAGCGGGATCACTCTGATCGCTAATAGCATAAGCAATTTTAAGAAGAATTCGCGGATGCGGTTCTTGCATCTCATGATACGATGTTCCACCATCACGGTGAAGTCCAATTTTAGTCTTAACATCGTCGGGTGGTTCCTCTTTCGAAGGCAGAACGATCAGATGTGACGTAATCATTTGTATATTCCAATTCAAAACACCACAAGCATAAGGGAAAGTCTTGTGCCAGTCGAGAAGTTGGAGAAACGCCTCATGATGTGTAATGCAGTTCCGAAGATTTAGCTTTCCGTTTGCTTCCAGATTGCCTGCTTCCTTCTGTTTGTCATATACTTCATCAACGGCAGCATCAATTTCTGCCACAATATCTGAAGGTAAAGCATTTTTTATTAAGAGATACCCGTTATCATCAACAAACCGTTTTTGTTCAGACGTAAGTACCGCTGCTTCAGTCATATCGTTGTTCGTTTCCATTTTCCACCTTTCTTACACATTTCTTAGGAATGATTTACTAAAATCCTACAATTAATTTTTTTAAAGTATACATAGATTTATTGAAAATCTCAAGGTAATTTTAGACGTAAGACAAATAATCACACTCAGTTTGATAATGTGCTTTCCGTTTTGAAACAGATATCTGATTTTGAACGTAATAGAGATTTAGAACACAGTTTAGATTATTTCTTCCAAACCCGCTACACGTCTTTGCTATTCAGAACCAATTTTGAGACCTACTACCTCACATCAACCAGGAAGCAGTCATGAAACAAGGCATCATGATTTAATAGAACAGAATCCCCGTCGCTTCGGTGCTACATGGCGCGCCATCCTAATCGGCACAGCACTCACTATACCCAATGTCTACTGGATTTTGGATTCAGCGGGACAAGGGTATCCTACCACGATTTCGCTCTATTTTAATGTCATTTTCTGTATCTTTGTTCTTACAAGTGCAAATTTAGTATTAAAACAGGCTCTACCCAAAATAGCATTTGAACAGAGCGAGTTGTTGACTATCTATGTCATGCTTGCAATAGCCTCCTCGTTAGCAGGGCACGATGTCCTCCGCGTCCTAATCCCAATGATTCCGTATGCATTCTGGTATGCTACACCAGAGAACGATTGGGCACATCTTTTTCATCGTTATATCCCTGACTGGATAGCAGTTAAAGATAAGACATTTCTAACAGAGTATTATCGAGGTGAAACTAGCTTATACCGTTGGGAAATCATTGAAGGATGGATGACTACCACCTTAAGTTGGGGTGGTTTTTTGTGCGCGCTTGTGTTCGTCATGGTTTTCATCAATACACTCGTTCGTAAGCAATGGACAGAACATGAAAAACTGAGTTATCCGATTATACAACTCCCTCTTGAACTTACAAATGTTGGTAGGTCGAAATTGCTGACAAATAAGATGATGTGGCTTGGCTTTGGAATTGCAGGTGCGATTGATATTCTAAACGGGCTGCACTTTCTTTTTCCGAATGTGCCAAGTTTGGGGGGTCGTTTATACGATTTACGCCCATTCTTTACACAGAAACCTTGGAGTGCTGTGGGATGGACACCGGTTGCGGTGTTTCCATTTGCTGTTGGGATGGCGTTCTTTATTCCGTTGGATCTGTCGTTTTCCTGTTGGTTCTTTTACCTATTTTGGAAGGTAGAACGGATCTTCGGTGATGCATTGGGTATTAGAGGGATGCCGAATTTCCCATTCACAGATGAACAATCGTTTGGTGCCTATATCGGTTTGTTTGTGATAGCTGTTATCGCTACGCGGAAACATCTTGCACAAGTGGCACGCAAGATTTTTAGCCCCGGGGGAAGTGTCGATCCTGATGAACCGATGTCTTATCGTGGCATGGTTCTTTGTCTTATCGGTAGCCTTTTGTTCATTGCAATTTTTTGCAACGTCGCGGGGATGTCAATCTGGGCAATTATAGTTTTCTTCGGTATATATTATGCGATTTCTACTGCAGTAACCCGCATGCGTGCTGAACTCGGTTCACCCGTGCACGATCTACATTTCATCGGACCGGATGAGATGATGCCTCGTATCTTTGGTACACGTTTGCTCGGTCCACAAAACCTAACGATGCTGGCGTACCTGTTCTCTTTCAATCGTGCTTATCGGGGACACCCGATGCCCCATATCCTAGAAGGTTTTAAACTTGCTGAACGAACTCGAATATCTAATCGTGGACTGCTCATCGCTATGTGTGTAGCAATTGTTGTCGGCACATTCGGATCATTTTGGGCATTCTACCATATCTCATACATTGAAGGTGCACGAGATTGGTTCGCTGGCAGACCGTTTAACCGACTTCAGGGGTGGTTAACTTCACCTAAAGTGCCGGATGTCCCTGCAATTGTCGCAATGTGTGTCGGTTTTCTGATAACTGGATTCTTGATGCTTATGCGGATAAAGTTGTTTTGGTGGCCCTTCCATCCAGCAGGGTTTGCAATTTCAAGCAGTTGGTCAATGAATGTGTTCTGGTTCTCTATCTTTGTTAGTTCCGTTATCAAGTGGATTATTCTAAAGCAAGGCGGAATAAATCTGCATCGCAAACTTATCCCGTTTTTTCTCGGCTTGATTCTAGGGGAATTTATTGTCGGGGGTGTGTGGAGTCTTATTGGGATTACAACGAATACGCCCATGTATCGATTTTTGTTTTAAATTTTTGATGGCTATTATGGACGTGGGATATTCAAATCTTTACAGATTTTTAAGACAAGTGCCTTTGAAATCTCGGTATGCCTTGGGATTGAAGTTGATGTTTTAATATCATGTTGAGAATTTCCCCACCGTGTGTGCCGACCACCTTCCCGTATGAAATAACATCCATGTTTCCTGAGACGTTTAAGTAATGCCTTTCACCTCATATATGTAGAGCAAAGATAAATTTAGCTGCATGCAGCCTCAATCTGGATGGAAACTTCCTGATATTGACCATCTACTACTCGGAGTGCCTCTTCCCGATTGTACTCTATCGTTTCTCGAAGCGTGATTTCCAAAGAAGTTAGCAACTCGTCTTTGGTTCGTTCTTGAGAATTAACACCTGGAATCTCCTGTATCCACCAACCGTCGCTTTGCCGGATTACAGCTGTGTAGGCTTGTTGCATTTCTTCTGTCTCCTTTTAGAATTTGCAAGAATTATATCATAGATATCAATGAAAAACAATAAAAACCACCATGGCATGCATGCACACTTGGTAAAACGATTTATGAGCTTAAAGGTAGTTTAAGTAGTAGGTTGGATACCCATTTTCCTAATGCTATGCTTCATTTTCACTTATTTCTACCTCGGATAGACATCCAAACTTCTCCTGTACATCTTGTAGACTGGCTTTTTCTCTGGTAATTTCCTCTGCAAGCAGTAACAAATTATAAGATGTAATTGCAGCACCAGTAGTGTCCTGAGTTGATCTTGATATTCGGCGCAATTGATTTTCATACTGTCCACCAAATTTGCCAGACACAAATAGGAATTTAAACAAATTGACATTCGAAGGGAAATGTTCCCACCACTTCGGAGAATGTCTTGAGTCTCGTTGTATGTTTTCGTTAACGTAACGCGTCATTTTATCCGCTTCCTGACGAGGAATGTTAAAATTTTTACTATATGCCTTAGTATCAATAATTACACCGTAATCTTCGGTCAGTTGTTGTGTAAAAATTAAACCGTCTGGGCGGTCAGCTTCACCCAAGCGAAGTCCATCAAACCCACACTGATCTACAAGTAGTTCAACCGTTTTCATTTCAAACAATCGGCTGCCTTCGCGGCCTGAAAAACTCAATGGTATGAGAACAAGATAATCATGGGGAACATGTTCTAAAAGCTCTCGGCACCGATCAATGGACTCCTGAATATCGCTCTTGATTGTTTCTTTAGTAGCAAAACTGGGAACTATCAAATTTTGAATAGTGTCTTGCAGAAAGTACCCTTTTTGTTCATGCCGAATGTTGAGACCTATTTGTTTTAACCCTTTCAGATCATTGGTGATAGTTGTCTTGGATTCGCTGAATCCTTTTTCAGCTAAAAGCTGTTGCAGGGTTTCCATTGATAGGCTTTTTTTAGCAATGCCTTGAAGAATTAGCGCGCGTCGTGTACGAATATAAGCACGATCTTTCCCTTTAGTCGCTAACATTTCCCAAAATACGTTTTTCGGGATCCGCTTTTGTATACTGGTTCCTTGTCCTCTTCTTCGAGCCTTCAATCCGCTTGGAGTAATCAAATAGGATTGAGGTATAGAACTCCTATACTCTTTATCTCCAAAAGTAGCTATTACCTGCTTTTCTTCTTGTGTTACCCACCCCATATATTCAAGCCAACGTGCGATCATTCGAGCGTACTTGTCCGATGTTCCCTCCCAATTTGTAAGCATCCTATTTCTTTCCTTTGGATCCTCTATCTGTGCAAGTGAACGAACTAAAATGTTCTGTGGTAAATTTGTAAATCCATCTTCACCCACAAAACCGAGCTGTTTACCAATTTCAAATTTGGTCAGATGATCTCCATTAGCAAGTAGATTCAACACTTGCATAACAGGTGGATAAGAGAGAAATGCTTGAGAAAGAACCTCTTTTTCATCAGATGTACCGGACTCTGTTTTTGTGTATCGCAAACCGAATTTAGTGATTGAGAAACTATCTGTATCGCCATCATATTGAATAAACCCAATGGCATGTGCCCATCTTAGAAAATTATCCGCGGCCCAATCTGAAATAAATTCACGTTTCTGTCCTTTGATAGCGGCTTGTATTATGCCATTGCAGCGTGAATCCTCACGCGGCGTAAAAGCAGAACCTTTCAGATCCTTATATTTCAGCCTTAGTGGAACATGCTTTAACTCTGATATGAAGTGATCGCGTCCATCTCGTTTCTCAACAAGCGTTGGAATAAGTCCGTCAATTAATTCGCAATACGTTGGTGATTGATTGTCAAAAACCTCAACAGTCCTTCGAAGATTTTGTATTTTTCCGGGGTCTTGTATCCAACCAAATGTTCGAGCTGCCATACCTATTTTTCCTTGCGAAAGATTAAGATGAACTGATGCAGTTGATTGGATACATACGCGTATGGATAACCAAAAGGGTAAAGTTTTTGAGACTTGTCGTACCAGATTTTATACCCTCTAAACCGAAGATTAGGAATCTGAATCAACGTGTTGACAACATCAGCATGAATTAGGTTAGGACATTCTGCAATAGGCTGTAGGTCTTTGCAAAAAACTATCACATACCCTTTAACTTTTAGGAACTTTATAGATTGAGCAATAACGGACTTTAGAGCATTGTAAAACTGCTCAGGTAGCATGTTTCCAAGATCATGACGTTCATTCGTAAATGGAGTTGGAGAGTCATCTCCTGTTTTCTTTTTGTATTCGCCAGTCCGTTTTTTTGAGAGCATATTTCCATAAGGGGGATCGGTCAGTATTAAGTCAAACTGGTAATCTTTATCGTTAATAATATTTTCAAGTTGTAAGGCGTTTCCTTTGTAAACTATCTGAGGTTTTAAATTTAAATCCTCAGAGGCTTCTTGGTACAGGTCAAGATACTCTTGGGATAAATCTATGCCTACACCGTGACGACTTGCCATTGAACAAGCTAAAAGTGTCCCCCCTACACCAACAAATGGATCTAGCACCCATCCATCCATTTTAGTAAAGAATTCTATAAGTTTTTTCATCAGCTGAGGTGGCTTTGGAGAGGGATGTTTTCTGCGGATGTGGTGAGCATCGCTTGCTTCACCAGATGTAGGAAAGTATGTATCAATAATCGGTTCTTGATGCGCTGTCCATTGTTGTTCTGACAAATCATTGAGCTGCTCACCAGTCATAAGGGTAGGTTCCCCTTCAATCAATTCAATTGAATTTAAAAAATAGACCCATTCACTACCTGTAAAATCATTGAGCTTATTACGCGCATCATATTTGCCATTTTGTGTTTTATCTTCACTTTGTTTTGACATAAAATAGATACTCTTGAACAGTCTTTTTGTTTGTTAATCTACCGCTTGAATTACTTTTAAAGCGGCGATAATCTATCGGAATTACTTCTGGTTTTTCACCTTTTCTACCGAGAACATAACATATTTCATCTTTACTCATGATGCCTTCACTATTATAACTGACAATAATATGTTTTGCTTTTGCTTTTGATATCAACACTGCAAACGCCTTCAAACATTCAGACTTCGAACAGTAAGCTGATTTCTCTGACTCCGAATATCTACGCAACCCTGTTTTGCCATAAACGTGAGGATTATCGTAGCGTGCAATGGTCTCAAGAAGATGGTAATTCGTAATATATTGTCGATTATTGTAAGGTGGATCCAGATAAAGAATATCACATTCGATGTGTTCTATAAGACTATTTGCATCTTTTTGATAGACAACGTGTTCTTTGTCTGATGAAATTGGAAAAAAAGGCTTTAGTTTCAGAGATTTATATGTTCTTGCGTCCCAATCTTTCAGATACGCGGCATAAGTTCCTGAAATATTGGTCACTTTGGACACCGCCTCAAGAAGAGAGAGTAGAAGTATATAGTATTCTGCTTCAGTGATAAGTTTATCACGCATCCATGTTTCAATCTGCTGTCTAATTGCGTCAATCTTTTTCCCATTTCTGTCAGAAAGGTACTGCCGTTTATATTCGTTATCTCCACCCGGACAGTAGTGATTAAAGATAAAACCATCGGATGTGCCTTCAAGATAGTTCAAATGATTTAAGGTCTTGAAGTAATTACTCGCTCCATCAAAGAGATTAGAAGAATAAGTCTCAGGAAGATTAGTCAATTGAGAAAAGGTGGGTTTGTCGTTATTTTGAATTAGAGCGCGCC
Source organism: Candidatus Poribacteria bacterium (assembly GCA_965200395.1). GTDB lineage: Bacteria > Poribacteria > WGA-4E > WGA-4E > WGA-3G > MSPOR6. The sequence goes on from CBDAUH010000002.1 coordinate 1,025,169, forward strand.
CAAAAACATAAGCGACATAAAGCAGATCGTTGGAAATGATCTGAAATCCAAGTTTTTTAAAATGCGCCGCAACCGTATGTGTTCCCGCAAAGAGATCACAAAATATACCCTCCCGACCGCAGTTACTAAGTGTTACAGACTCTATATACGATAAGAGATTATTCTTACACCCGATGTATCTCATAGATCCTACTCTCTGTAATCTTTTAGTGAGTTCATCTCCAATTGACTTATTATATTATTCCATAGTAACGAAAAGCAAGTCAAACCGTTTTCAATAACCACCTATTCAAAATTTGACAATTTGTCCATTTTGTGTTATAATAACAGAGGTGAAATACACAAAATTTTTGGAGAAAAACCTTGCCGACTCCTGAGAGTCAATCCCCAAATATCAAAAATAATAACATCCGCATAGCACCCTCAGTTATGTGTGCTAATCTCTGTAATTTAGAAGAAGATATACATCTATTAGAAAAATCGGGGATAGACCTACTTCATTTTGACTTGATGGACGCACACTTCGTCCCTAACATGCCAATCGGTTTGGCACTCATAGAACAGCTACGAGCTAAGACCGATTGTGACTTCGATATTCACTTGATGGTGAATAATAACGATTTTTTTATAGAAGCAGTGGCAAACATCGGTGTACAGCAAATCGCTGTACACGTTGAATCTGCTATCCATCTGGACAGGACCTTATCAGTAATTCAAGGACATGGCACTAAAGCGGGTGTTGCTTTGAATCCAGCGACCCCACTTTCCGCGATTACTTATGTTGTTGATAGGCTTGACTTTGTACTAATTATGACAGTGAATCCGGGATTTGCCGGCCAGAAGTTAGTACCTGCGACATTGCGAAAAATATCAGATTGCCGAGTCTATTTGGACAAACAAGGCGCAAACCTGCCAATTGAAGTGGATGGAAATGTCAGTTTTGAAAATATACCCAAAATGGTAGCAGCAGGGGCAGATATTTTGGTCGGAGGAAGCAGCAGCGTTTTTAACAAATCAGGTTCACGCGCCGAGAATATACAACGGATTCATCAGTCGATTTCACTTGGACTCACAGAAAGAGGCATGTAATGAAAAACGGACTGATGGAGGCACTTGTCCTGCACGGTGTTGGGGATTTGCAGTTAGAACAGATACCTATCCCAACCGTCTCTGAAGGGCAAGTCCGAGTCCGTATCGGCTATTGTGGTGTGTGCGGTTCCGATATTCCGAGGATTTTCTCTAAAGGTACTTACAGTTTCCCTACAGTTTGTGGACACGAATTTGCTGGCACAGTGGACTTATGTGGAGCCGGTGTCGAAGAATTCAAACAGGGAGACAACGTTGTCGTTTTTCCGCTTATCTGGTGTAGAAAATGTGATGCTTGTGAGAACGGAAAATATGTTCAATGCAACGACTACGACTACCTCGGCTCACGAAGTAATGGCGCATTTGCTGAATTTGTTGTTGCTCCAACAGAAAATATAATACGAGTGCCAGAAGGTGTGACGTTAGCAGAGGCAGCACAGACAGAACCTGCCGCTGTAGCACTCCATGCAATTCGACAGGTCCAGGAGTCACTTGTAGGAAAAACGGTGTCAATCTTTGGTGTTGGTCCAATTGGGTTAATAGTAGCACAGTGGGCGAGGATTATGGGTTCCGCACAAGTGCTTCTGTTTGATATTATACCTGATAAACTTGAATTGGCACAACGGTTTGGTTTTAACAACGTCTATAACAGCACAGAGACGGACCCAGTCAAAGTGGTAGACATTCACACGGGAGGAGACGGCGCGCACGTTTGTATTGAAGCAGCAGGTGTACCACAAACTTATTTACACGCCTTAGGGAGTGCTCGACGCGGTGGGAGTGTGGTGTTGCTTGGAAATCCGATTGGAGACGTAACACTTCCTGCATCGCTTATCTCACAACTGATGCGCCGCGAAGTCCGCCTCTTAGGAACATGGAATTCAGATTACAGTGTATCAGGGAACGATGACGATTGGCGAACAGTGTTACTAGCGATGGCATCTGGAAAGTTGGATCTCGCTCCACTTATCACACACAAAGTTGCCTTGAAAGATAGCACTGAAATCTTATACAAGATGAAAGACAAAACCGAATTTTACGCTAAAGTGCTCATTCACCCATCGTAAACTTTTTATAACAAGGGGAAATATGAAAGCGGCTATTCTCGAGAGTCTTGAAAACTTCAATGTGACAGATGTACCAGAACCAGAAATAGATAGTGAATCTGCACTGATGCGCATTGAATCGGTCAGTATATGTGGATCCGACGTTAGAATCTTCCACCATGGTAACCCACGAGTTGAACCACCAACAATTATCGGACACGAAAATTCAGGAGTCGTTGTCAAAGTCGGTAAAGATGTGTCCCGTGTTAAGGAGGGTGATCGGGTATCCATCGGTGCGGATGTGCCGTGTGGACAGTGTCATTGGTGCAGAAACGGACTCGGCAATAATTGTGCAATCAACTACGCCATCGGCTACCAAATTCCCGGAGCATTCGCACAATATATGAAACTACCCCGCTTGGTCTTAGAAGAAGGGCCCGTTACAACATTTGGTACGGGGCTCACCTTTGACGAAGCTGCCCTTGCAGAACCCCTCGCTTGTGCAATCAATGGACTTGAATTAGTAAATATGTCTCTTGGAAAGAGTGTCGTGATTATTGGGTTGGGACCGATCGGTTGCATGATGATTGACCTTGCACGTGTGATGGGTGCAACGAAAGTAATCGGTGTCCAACGCAGCAAACTTCGAATGGAAATAGCAAAGTTCTACGAAGCAGATGTTTATATCGCATCCGAAGAAGAGGATGTGGTTGAACGTTGCCGTGAAGAAACGGACGGTGAAGGACCAGGTATCGTTGTTACAACGTGCGGTTCTGTTGAAGCACATGAACAGGGAGTCGAAATGGTCGCACACCGCGGCTATGTTAACCTGTTCGGCGGTCTCCCAAAAACCACGCGGCCAATGAGCGTACTTTCTAACACAATCCATTATAAAGAGTGTTTCGTAACAGGCTCCCACGGTTGTGTTCCTCGCCACCATGAGTTAGCGGTTAGACTCCTTGAAAAAGGATTAGTTCGGGTACAACCGCTCATTACTCACCATTTTCCACTTACAGAAATCGATAAAGCCTTTGAAACTATGGAATCTCGACAAGGAATGAAAATAATGATTCATCCACACACTGAATCCGCCTAAGAAATTATAAGGAGGTATTATATTAAGTTTAAGTATGAGTGATTTTTCAAAATATATCCGAGAAGTACCCAATTTCCCCACACAAGGTGTTAGTTTTAAAGATATTTCACCCCTCTTAGGAAACGGATCAGCATTTAATGCGGCAATTCATGTGTTCGCAAACCGTTTTAAATCCGAGTCGATCGATGTAATTGTAGGCATTGATGCCCGTGGCTTCATATTAGGTGCGGCACTTGCACATCGATTAAATATAGGTTTCGTTCCTATCCGTAAAAGTGGCAAATTGCCTTTTGATTGTCATGAAGTGACCTATAATCTGGAATATGGCACAGATACCCTCGCTATTCATCAGGATGCTTTTCCGCGTGGAAGTCGTGTACTTATATGTGACGATGTCCTGGCGACTGGGGGGACGCTTTCAGCTTCAATAGAACTGGTCAAACAGCTGGAGGCGGAGGTAATCGGCGTTGCACTTTTATTAGAATTAACAGAATTTGAGGGAAGAAAAAGAGTCACAGGACTACCGATCTTTTCACTAGTTGAATATTAGAGACACTGTAGGCTTTTCGGTCAAGTCAAGAGTAATCCAATAATTTTACCGTGAAATCAGCTTCAGTTATGAGAACTGAGACACATTCATGATCATATAGAAACCACCTGCGATTGGAGGAACATTTATGAATTGGAAACAATACCATATCATATTCGTATTTATATGTATTTTTCTCCTGTCAAATTCTCAAAGTACCGATGCACAACTGACCGTAGCACAACAGGCACATGCCATTCTCGAAAAACACTGTATTGATTGCCACGGTGAGTTTGGTTCTTATGCAGATACACTTGTGATTAAATACAAGGCGTTAATTGAAACACGCGCCGTCATTCCAGGCAATCCAGAAGCTTCTGAACTCTATATCCGCCTGATTGGCGATACGGCTACCGGTTCACAGATGCCTATGGGAAAAGAACCTTTGGACCCTGAATCGATCGCAACCATTCGACACTGGATTGCTGCAGGTGCCCCTGACTGGGAATCGATTTCAAAACCGAAACGGCAGTTTATCACAACTGATGCGATGCTTCAAACTATCCATAAACATACAAATTTGCTCGTAGATTTTGATAGACAGTTTGCACGCTACTTCACCCTTACACATCTCTATAATGCAGGGGCACGAGATGACAATCTGCGCGCATATCGCATCGCACTCTCAAAACTTGTCAATAGTCTCTCATGGGGAAAACGTGTTAAGAAACCAGTGCCTATTGATCAAGAAGAGACCATTTTTCACATTGACCTGCGGGATTACCACTGGGATTACGAATTGGAAAGCAAAGGCGATCCTTGGTATAAAATTCAACTGGCATATCCCTACAATATAAATTTTACATCGTCAACCTATAAATCTTTGTGTAGACTGACAGATTGCGATTTGCCGTTTGTGAAAGCGGACTGGTTCATTGCGACCGCTTCTCTTCCACCGCTTTACTACGATATCCTTGGACTTCCCAAAACAGACGTTGATTTGGAAACACAACTTGGTGTTAACGTTGCACAGAACATTAAAATTGCCCCCGGCAGACGCGTCTGGCGAGCAGGCTTTAATCAATCAGGCGTATCACGAAATAACCGTGTCGTGGAGCGGCATGAATCCCAACACGGTGCTTACTGGAAAAGTTACGACTTCAAAGGTAATGCAGGTAAACAGAATATATTCATCCATCCGCTCGATTTTAATCACGACGGTGGTGAAATTATTTTTAATCTTCCGAATGGACTGCAAGCCTATTATCTGACTACCGCAGCAGGGGGCCGACTTGACGCTGCCCCAATAGATATCGTGTCAACTGGAGAACGCGATCCTGTCGTCCGTAACGGGCTATCATGCATGAGCTGTCATACGGAAGGGATAAAGAAATTTGAAGATCAAGTACGTCTTGTCATTGATGAAAATAGAGCACCTCCTTACGACAAAGATCAAGCGTTACGCCTATATGCTGAAAAAAGGGAAATGGATACCTTAATCCAAGAAGATACTGATCGCTATAAGGATGCCCTTGAAGCTGCAGGGGGTGTCTTTGGTGGAAGTGAACCTATCCAAGAACTTGTCAAACAATACACGGGGACCCTTGACGCATCACATGCTGCAGCCGAAGTCGGCTTAGAAAAAACTGATTTCCTGGAATTCATTCGTGAAAATCCGACGCTCCAAAATGCTGGTTTGTCAGTGTTACTGCCAACAGGAAACGTTGTTAAGCGCGACGCATGGACATTACAATTCAGTACAGTTGTCTCTACGTTGAATGGCGAAACTTCCGCCACTGAATCAGAGACAACAACAAATATCAACGCACAGACAGCAACGACATCGAGAAATACCTATACGAACATGGTGCTGATTCCAGCAGGCACATTTCAAACGGGCAGCATAAACGGTGAGTCTGACGAAAAACCGGTTCATACTGTCTATGTAAGTGCATTCTACATAGATAAATATAAGGTGACGAATGCACAATTCAAAACCTTTATTGATGCTAATCCACAATGGCAGAAACATCGAATTCCAAGCAAATATCACATTGGTAATTACCTACAAAACTGGAATGGAAGCAATTTTCCGAGTGGAAAAGGTAACGATCCAGTAACGGATGTCAGTTGGTATGCAGCGATGGCTTATGCACAATGGGCTGGTAAAAGATTACCAACAGAGGCTGAATGGGAAAAAGCAGCTGAAGGAACTTCAAGCGTTAACAACAAATACGGGTTGCACGGCATGGGAGACGGAGTATTGGAGCAGTGTCTTGATGAATATGATCGTAACTTTTACACCAACTCACCACAGAACAACCCGGTAGCAGGCGGTGACAATATTCATACAATACTCAATGGATTTAGAACACAAACAAAGGATCGCGTTGTGCGAGGGAGTAATTATTCTTCAAGATATAGGACAAGACGCTTTGGAGTTAATCCACGCAGTATTAGCAATATTCTCGGATTTCGTTGTGTGAAACCCGCAACACCCTAAAATTTCAGACATGGTGGCAGAAACATTATGGGACCGTATAAAAAAGCAGAACCGTATCTTGAATTGACATCTTTAGAAAACGCGCCTGTAGCTCAGGGGACAGAGCAGGGGCTTCCTAAGCCTCGTGTCGGGGGTTCGATTCCTCCCAGGCGCACCTAATATAACGTGAGTCCGGTGTATTTGATATGAAGAATATTTTGTAGCATAACCTTTCCAGGTTGTGTGTCTGTGTAGCATAACCTTTCCAGGTTGGGCATCGGACAAAAAATAAACTTACTCGAACTCACGTTAATTATTACATCCGTAAAATAGTTTTAGAAAATAGGAGCATTTGATGTACAGATTTAACATCTGGAAAATTGTTTTAATCATTAACGTTTTACTGTTATCAGTTTTATACCTTGTTCCTACACTGGAAAGTCTTTACTTGCCGTTGTACGGGAATCTTCCGTTTTGGATACAGAAAACGTTTCCACCTTTTGAAGTCACCGAAGATGATGCGCTTAAGGTCAATTTAACTGACATAGAATATCCGGAGGGTAAAAACTTCCAAGAGGCAATTGATGAACTTCAAGATGTCTTCACAGTCCACTTAAATAACCTCGGATTTGAAGAAACGGTTGACTATCAGTTTGATACTACTGAAGCCAAAGAATTTCTGGTCAAATTAATCTCTGACAAAGCGAAAGAAAACCCTGCAGCAACTTTGGAAAATTTACATCTATACGGTAGTATTCCGTTGTCTTTGAGACTGGTTCTGCCTGCCAGTCGTCTGAAGTTAGGGTTAGATTTGAAGGGCGGTGTTCACCTTGTCCTAGAAGTTGACCTGGAGAAATCTAAAAGAGAACTGTTGAAAGCACATACATACACTATTCCAGAGATGCTCAGAGCCGAAAAAATTTTGTGCCGACAAGTTGAACAAGTTGAAGGGGAAGATGCCTTGAATGTACTTGTTGAAATTCCTTCTCGCCTTAGAAATGATGAAGCACAGAAAGATGAGTACCTACAAAAAGCTGTAGATTTTTTAAATGAGGTAGAATATTTTGAAGACGCAGAAGCCGCTTCTGAAAAGAACACACAATCTACTTACCGACTTCGCTTAACTGAACAAGGCATGCAGAAATACAGCGATCAAGCAATTGAACGAGTACTGATTGTCTTAAGAAATAGAGTTGACGCTTTTGGGGTTGCCGAACCATCTATCCGTCAGGAAGCAAATCGTCCGAGAATTATCATAGAATTACCGGGTGCAAAGGACTCATCGGGACCGCTACGTATCGTACAAACAATGGGGCGGTTAGAATTCAAGATGGTATCAAAAAATCCTTCTGGCGGTAATTTTTGGTCAGGTTCAGCGAACACACCACCGCCAGACAATCTTCCTGAAGACACAGAAATTCGGCATCATTATGAAACCGGTGATTGGTATGTTTTAGAAAGTCCAGTTCTCCTATCAGGACACAACATAAAGGACTCCAGAGCCAGTGCCGGCAGTACAAGTTTTGAAATCGTTGTCCTTATGGACTTTGACTCTGAAGGATCTAGCAAATTTGCTAAAATCACTGGAGATCATATCGGTGAACATTTGGCAATTATTCTTGATGATAAGGTGCAATCTGCCCCTCGAATCAACTCCCAGATAAGAGGTAGTGCCATGATTGAAGGCAACTTTAATTTTGAAGAGGCAAACTATCTCGCAAATATCCTCAACGCAGGCGCATTTCCTGTCGGTGTTCAAGTCGGCGAAGAACGAGCTGTCGGTCCCAGTCTCGGTCAAGAATCTATTGATAATGGCATTAAAGCTGCAATCATTGGACTGCTCGGTGTTCTCGTATTTATGATTATCTATTACCGTTTATCTGGCTTGATCGCTATTCTTGCACTCGTTTTTAATATGATAATTATTCTGGGGGCATTAGCTTTCCTCGGTGCGGCGTTGACACTTCCCGGTATTGCCGGATTAGTACTTACGATTGGGATGTCAGTCGATGCAAATGTGCTCATATTCGAACGAATACGCGAGGAATTACGTACAGGAAAATCGGTCTGGGATGCGATCACGAGCGGTTATCAACGCGCATTTGTAACTATTTTGGATGCGAACCTCACAACGTTCTTCACTGCCCTTGTCCTATATCAATTTGGGACAGGTCCGATAAAAGGATTCGCAATAACACTCGGTATCGGAATCCTCGCAAGTATGTTCACAGCGATTATTGTAACACGAGAAATATACGGATTGATAATTGGTAATAGAGACGTGAAGAAATTAAGCATCTAAAAACTGAAATGGAAGGATTTAGAAATTGCAATTCCTAAGAGATACAAATTTTGATTTTATTAACAAGCATCGTAACGGATTTTTGTTTTCCGCAGTATTAATCTGTATCGGTATCGTTTTTCTTGTTATTCAAGGTGGCCCGAATTTCGGTATTGACTTCCGTGGCGGGGTCAAAGTTCATGCAAAAATCAGTAAACCCCTAACAGAAACCGAGTTACAAGCAAAGCTGGGCGAATTAGGTCTTGATACCAACGCAATCAAAATTGCCGCAGGAGAAACAGTTATAACTGAAACAGAACTGCAAGAAGAATTAGATAAAAAAGGGTTCAACAAAAAACTCCAACTTCCACCGGGTAAGGATGTTATCACTGAAACTGAATTAGAAGCGAAGTTAAGCAGCTTAGGTTATGATGCGAAGATTCAAATTGAACCCGGAAAATATCCCATCGAAAATGAAGCGTTCATTTCAATGGGACATCGCCCCGAATTCCAGCAGCAGTCTATCAATATACCTATCCTGTCCGACCCCGGGGATGCAACTGCAACAAGCCTGCAAGTCAGTAGTTCTGGTGATAAGGTGCATCTGTTAGAAGAAGGTGATACAGTTGAATTAGTTGACGGTGGTGAACGCCGCCGCAATGAGATCAGTTCTGTAGAACTTGTTGCGGATGGCACAGTAAAACAACTGACGCTCGTAGAAGAAATCGGTATTGACTTGTCAGAAAATGCCACCATTGAAATACAAGCAAGTGTTGGAAGTATCCTGACAGAAGCATTACTTGAAGGCGGAGAGACTTGGAAAGCTGTACCCAAGGGTGTGAATGTCACTGAAGTAGGTCCGAGTGTTGGACGTGATCTGAAATGGTCAGCACTTTGGTCCGTTTTGGCATCCATTGCCATTTTACTGCTTTACATATCATGGCGGTTTGAATTCCGTTTTGCCATCGGTGCAATTGCAGCACTTGTGCACGATGTGCTTATTACATTAGGCATCTTTGCTATCTTTTCAAAAGAGATAAATCTGCCTACCGTTGCCGCATTTCTTACAATCATCGGATATTCGCTCAACGACACAATCGTCGTGTTTGACCGAATTCGGGAAAACGGCTTGTCTTTACGCGGCACAGAATACATTGATGTGCTTAATAAAAGCATTAATCAATCCCTAAGTCGAACAGTTATCACTTCAATAACAACCCTGTTTGTCGTCGTTGTCATTTTTGCACTCTCCAGTCCAGGAGAGGAGATCAACACATTTGCATTAGCCTTAATCGTAGGCGTCTTGATAGGAACATATTCATCCGTTTTTGTTGCCAGTCCCATACTTTATATTTGGCAACAAAGAGAACAAAGTGTGAAAACGTAACTTTATGAAAATAATGGTCTTTAATTCTTACACGACGGGCCAGAAACATAAACCTGACAATCCGCTTAGTGCTGAAGATTGCAGTTCATCTGACAGACTAAAGGCACGTATAAAAGAGCTGTGCGGTTTCAATGCCGAGGGATGGTATAATAAAAGTAAAGACTACCGTTTACCTGCAGGTGAAATGTTTACCGGTCCATTGTACCTTCAATTAAGGGAAGGTTTGAAGCAGATTCGGGAACACGAAGAATACGGTAAAACAACCATCGACCTATATTTTCCCTGGTATTATTGCCGAGTGGATGGAAAACAGAGTCCGGTCAACGAGAAAGACATTATTATCCCTTTTGACACTTCACCACTTCATGAACTTGATATATTGGAGTTTGATGGTAATCGTGTTCCTGAACGGACGGTAGAATTGCTTGAAAGTTACGATCTTGTCTTTTCGCTGTTGAGACCTGACGATATTGAATCATTGCAACGCGTCTTTGAAGTAGAACGGGCAGTAACAACGATCTTCCTGTTGCCTAAAAGTCAGAGAAAGGCAGTGAATGAAGATTTATCGAACGTCCATGTTGTTGAAACGGGAGGCGCGCTACTAAAGAGCCTCCGCACCACAAATTGGGCACTCAAGGGAGTTATAATGAGAAGATTATGTGAAGCTGCGTGTCGTGATGGTTTTCAAGTGTTCGAAGATGTAAAGCAGGATCCGCATCAGTTGATTGAGATTGTACAGAATCAGTAGGAGAGTATTATGCGACTATTAGTTATCACCTCATGCACAGGTCGAAAAAAATATAAACCTTCAAACCAACTTCAGCATGAAGATTTTAGTTCACCGGAGCGTCTTAGGGAACGAACAGCAGAATTGAAAGATTTTAAAGCATCTGCAGCAGAGATATACACAGGACAACAACACCTGTACCTAATGGATGGATTGAAGCAACTTCGTGAAACCCATGGTCAGCTAGTTGCCGACTTAAATATTATTTCCGCAGGGTACGGACTGTTGAGTGAGCAAGATGTTATTGTTCCTTACAACGTTACATTTCAAAAACTTAAGAAAAAAGAAATTTTGGAGCGTAGTGATAAACTTCAGATCCATGAACATGTAGATACATTAATAGCAAATTATGAATTGGTAATCTTTTTACTAGGTAAAGAATACATTCAAGCACTAAAACTGCCTTTTCAGAATGCAGATTCGGTTACACAAATTTTTCTATTAGGGAATACCCACAGAAAGATGATCCCTGATACACAAAATTCTCATTTCGTTGCTGCAGGAAGCGACTTAGCGCGCAAACTTAGAGTCATGGGTGTTGCGCTTAAAGGGTTTGTGTTCAAAAGATTATGTGAAGCTGCATGTCGTGACGGTTTTCAAGTGTTCGAAGATGTAAAGCAAAACCCTCAACTGATTCTTGAAATTGTCCAACAAGAAAATTAATTTAATCCGGTATAAGAATTCACGCGAGTCAAATATGAACCTGCCAACCACCCTCTCCTCTCCGAATTCACAACTTGTCATCGGTAAATCTGAACCGATGCAGAAAGTTTGGCATCAAGTAGAACAAGTCGCGCCAACGAATTCGACTGTACTTATCACTGGCGAAACAGGCGTAGGAAAAGAGGTGATTGCACAGGAAATCCACAAGAGAAGTCCCCGTAAAGATAAACTCTTCAAAGCCGTTAATTGCGGAGTGTTTTACCAAGACCTACTTCAAAGTGAACTCTTCGGACATGAAAAAGGGGCGTTTACAGGTGCAACGAGCCAACGTCGTGGTTTATTTGAATTAGCAGATGGTAGCACTCTGTTCCTCGACGAGATCGGTGAAATGTCACCTGAAGTACAGGTAAAATTCCTGCGTGTTTTAGAAACACAGGAATTCACACGACTCGGTGGCGAGAGAAACGTCCATGTTAATGTCAGAATTATTGCTGCCACAAATATCAATCTTGAACAATCGGTAAAGGATAAAGAGTTTAGACAGGACCTCTACTACAGACTCAACCTTTTCCATATTCAGATTCCGCCACTCCGCGACAGGCGCGAAGACATCCCGCTTTTTGTAGACGCTTTCATCTCTGAATTAAGGGAAAAACACAGTAAAAGAGTAAAAGGAATAAAGCCAGACGCGCTCGACCGTCTCCAAAATGCAGTCTGGCAAGGAAATATACGTCAACTCCGAAATGCAGTTGAAGCCGCTATCATCGTAGCCACTTCCGACGAACTCGAACTAATAGATTTTCCTTCGGATTTAGGAATTGGAGAAGCCAAATTACCCGTTCAAATCACTAGCGAACCGGGTACATCTATACAACTTGCAAACCAAAATACTGACGCTATTTCAGCAGAAAATGTAGCCATTTACAAAACAATTTTAGTATTGATTGATTTGGTATCGCGTCTGCTTAAATCAAACGCTATCCCAATAGATGATCAAGTGCGAATACCGATATCCGATGATCATAACGAGTGGATACACATTACAGAATCTGACGATGAAGCAGATGCATTCAGGAAGGCGCGTGATATTCTTTTAGCGAATCAAGAGGGTTTGGAAAATCTGACACAGGACGAGGTTACATCAGGTTTGGAAAACCTGACACAGGACGAGGTTACATCAGGTTTGGAAAACCTGACACAGGACGAGGTTACATCAATAGTTACATCGGTAGAACAGCAGGAAAGTCGATCTGAACCGGTAGGGTATTTACCTGTGCTTGAAGAGGACAAAATCATTGGTAGAGTTGGCATGAAGATGGCAGATATTGAAAAGGCTGCGATTTATAAAACGCTCAAAGAAACAGGAGAAAATAAATCAAAAGCAGCGGAAATCCTAGGTATCGGCGTACGCACGTTATACCGTAGATTGGATGAATACGAACAGGAAATTGACAAAGCGCATGATACGGTAAACCAAGAATAATGCTGTAATTTCTGAAATGTATCCACCCTAAAAACAATCCGTAAAGACTTAATCTACTTCTGGTGGTTCAACTTTATCTAATAGTTGTGAAATAATATCAAGACTGGTAATACCGTCTGCTTCCGCATTGAAATTAGTCAAGATTCTATGTCTCAGTACAGGTTTTGCGACTGCTTTGATATCCTCATAACTGACATGATAGCGTCCGTGCATAATTGCACGTGCTTTCGCACCTAATACGAGATATTGCGATGCACGTGGTCCCGCACCCCAATTGACCCAATCCTTGATAAAGTCAGGAGCGTCTGGATGTGATGGACGCGTATTCAGGCTGAGCTCAACAGCATAATCTACCATCGCCTCAGCAATAGGAACCTTCCGTACAATCTGTTGCAACTTTAACACTTCCTCACCTGAAATAACAGGTTCTATGTCCGGCTCATAAGCCGAGGTAGTCGTCAATACAATCTCTTTCTCCTCAGATTTCTCAGGATAATCAATATAAATATTAAACATAAACCGGTCAAGTTGCGCTTCAGGCAGTGGATATGTGCCCTCTTGTTCAATCGGATTTTGTGTGGCTAAAACGAAGAAAGGAAGTTCCAATGTATAAGTATTTCCACCAGCAGTTACTTTATATTCTTGCATCGCTTGTAAGAGAGCCGCCTGCGTTTTGGGAGGGGTTCGGTTTATTTCATCTGCAAGCACAACGTTTGCAAAAACAGGGCCCTTGATAAAACGGAAAGCACGTTTCCCAGTGTTAATCTCTTCTTCGATTATATCTGTACCAATAATATCTGACGGCATCAGATCTGGCGTAAATTGGACGCGGTTAAAAGGGAGTTTTAATATTTTAGCGAATGTGCTAATAAGCAATGTTTTCGCCAAGCCCGGTACACCTACGAGGAGACAGTGCCCTTGTGAAAATAGAGCGATAAGGAGTTGGTCAATCACATCACTTTGCCCGATGATCCGTTTTTTCAGTTCAGTCAATATGTTTTCACGAGCAGTTTTCAAGAACTCTGCGGCCTCTAAATCGGTTTCAATGTGGTTATTTTGCATTTTATTCCTTCCAAATATAATGGGAAATGGGAATTTATCGAGATTCTGAGAATGATAGTAATAGAACGGCACAAAAGGTATGTACCGATTATTCAGCCGAGAACAGTGTCGTCTAATGAATTATTCGGTTCTCCACATTTGGAGACCGTCAGCATCAAAGTTAAAATCAATGATTCGTGTGCCTGCCTCTTCAAGTTTCCGTCGTACGTTATGCTCACGTGTCGGTTGGCAGTAAAACAGCAGACAACCCCCACCGCCAGCACCACACGCTTTTCCACCAATTGCACCATGGTCTAAGGCGATTCTAAAGAGCTCATCAATATTTTCGTTTGTTACAGAGGAATGCAGTTTTTTCTGATTCTCCCAATTTTCTGTTAAAAGTTCACCAAAATCTGTAAAACGGCCTTTTATTAAAGCAGTTTTTGTGGATTCTGCAATTGACTTAAGGTTTTCTAACGCTTTCCTAACACCCGCTTCACCGTTCTCATAAGCTTGTGTGACGTTCTGATGTATATTCCCTGAAAGACGGGATTGTCCCGTGTAGCATACTACAAGGTTTTTTTCTAATTCATAGCGACTACGTGGAGGCAGTTTTAATGGAGATGTCTTTACTTCTTCACCCCGAAATTCCATAAAATTTATCCCACCGATAGCACTTGCATAATGATCCTGTTTGCCGCCAAGGATACCAAGCTCATGTCGTTCAATGCTGCTCGCAAGTTCTGCATACTGATATGGAAGATAAGTTACATCTTTAATCACACCGAGTACGCCAATTAGTGCTACCCCCATTGCCGCAGACGTTCCAAGTCCACTTCCCGGTGGAGCGTTTGACTGCGTAATCAAATCAAAACTCCCGATTTGGATTGACATTTGACGCACAGCTGCTTTTACAAGATCAATATTACCATCATATTCCAGTTGGCGGACATCTTCAGCTCCAACGAATGTATCAAAATCTGCGGAATAGATACGAATCTTTTTATCCAAAATACGTTGGAGTTCAGCGGAGTCCGGGAAAGTTGTCTGGCTATCACGAACAAGTGTTGCATAGGTGTACCTATTGATTGCTCCGTTGACAACAAGTCCTTTAGTTTCCTCTGTGAAAAGGGCGACATCACTCCACCCCCCTGCAAAATCAATACGAACAGGGGCCCTTGCTCTAATTAACATCACAGATCTCCTGAAATATACTCTTTACCGTTGCTCTATCAACTCCAAAATTTCTTGAATAAACAGATATTAATCTTGGAGTCGCATATTATTTACTATGATAGCATAGTATATGAGTACTTTCAATCATTTTTCTGGAGAATTAATGGAACATCAATCGAGGTTTACACACAAACGGTAGGTATACCTACCGTTGTGTGTAAGTCCTGATTACAATTTACTTTGCTAGGAAGAAATATCTAAAATAGAAAAAGCCGTGGAAATGAACTATATCCCACGACTTTTCATACATAAGTCAAATGACTTTGTTTTAGGAGACAGCGTCTTTAAGCTTCTTACCGGCTTTGAATGCTGGAACCTTTTTTTCCGGAATCTTAAGTGGTGCGCCGGTTTGCGGATTGCGTCCATCTCGTGCCGCACGGGTCCTGACCTCAAACGTACCAAAACCTATGAGTCCAATTGAATTGCCTTCTTCCAAAGCATCTTGAACAGTCGACGTAAACGCCCCAACAGCAGCAGCAGCATCTTTTTTACTAAGACCCGATTTGTCAGCGACACTGTTGATGATGTCGTCTTTCATCAATTTTTTTGCCATGATTTAACTTCCTTTTAGTAAAGTATATACACTGACAGCTCCCACAGCTGAAGCAGCGGGATTCTTGCTTCAACGTCTACCGCACCTAATCGATGTCTGACACAGACTCCACAAGCGTTTTAACTCTCCATCTGCCCAACGGCGAGATATTTTAGAATAACATATCTTATAAACATAAGTCAAATTAAATACTGTGTTTTCTGACACAAGTTTAAAGACTTAGGGTTATTTTTAACCATTAACATTGTGTAGTTTCTTCTTATTAGAAGACTACATATATCAACCGTTCCAAAGTACAACTAGATGTTTCGAAACCGTTTAACATCACAGTTTCCACGTTGAAAAACGCCAGAATTCTACTTGTCTACTACTAATAACGTTGTTTTTGTAAAAATGGTTACCAACGATGCCACCCACTACCTGAAGACAGAGGAAACCTCGGTTTCATTAGCAACTACAGTTTTCTCAAGAGAGCGTACCGATGGTAAGGATAGAACCCTATCAGGTTGACAGAGTTGAACTTCTATCCAATAAGTTACATATAGGATACCACATTTCTATCTAAAAGTCAAGTTTTTTTAATACACAAACCGATTAGCCATCTATATCACGCAAGCTAAAGCATTGGGATTTGACAGCAGCGTTAACAAAATTTATCAATATCACACAAATCCATATTGTGACGACAAAACAGGTTTGCTTAAGTCTCAACTTTGTGGTAACATTATTATATAGTTAGAAAAGGTAGATTTTGAGGTAAAATAAGATGAATGAGAGTTATCGTGTTGCGATTGTCGGTGCAACAGGGGCAGTTGGCAACACTATGTTGGAGCTTTTAAAAGAACGTTCTTTTCCTATTCGCAGTTTGAAACTGCTTGCATCTCACAGATCCGCAGGAGAAATCTTAACTTTCAAAGGTACACACATCGTCATTGAAGAATTGACCCACGACTCGTTTGATGATGTTGACCTCGTCTTTTCATCTGCGGGCGCATCAGTAAGTCGAGAATTTATCCCAACAGCAGTTGAAAAAGGAGCATTGGTTATTGACAACACAAGTGCTTTCCGTATGGATGCTGACACGCCGTTAGTTGTTCCTGAAGTCAATATGGATGCTGTACAAAAACACGACAGACTCATTGCAAACCCAAACTGTTCAACAATACAGATGATGGTCGCACTAAAACCGATATACGATGCAGCCGGAATCAAACGAATCGTAGTTTCTACTTATCAAAGTGTTTCCGGAAAAAGTGGGCGAGCAGTAGACGAATTGATTCTACAAACAACTGAAGCGTTGGAAGGCAAACCTATTACCCTCGATCGCTTTCCGCATCAGATGGCATTTAATGTTGCTTTCGATTGGCCCTTTACGGATACTGGTGATAATGAAGAAGAACTGAAGATGGTCAATGAAACGCATAAAATTCTTTCTGATGATACCATCGGTGTTTCAGCAACGACTGTTCGTGTCCCAGTTTTCTTTGCACATTCTGAATCAATTAACCTCGAGACCCATAAAAAACTTACCCCTGCTGAAGCACGTAAGTGTCTTGAGGATGCTCCCGGTGTGCAGTTGATAGACGACCCAGACAATTATAAGTATCCCATGGCTATAGACGTAGCTGGAAAAGATGATGTATATGTCGGACGTATCCGTGAAGATATATCCATTTCAAACGGATTAAATATGTGGGTTGTTGCCGATAATCTTCGTAAAGGTGCCGCATTGAATGCAATCCAAATTGCAGAAAAACTTTTGTTGTAGATAAAGATTTCTTGTGGGTGTTCTTACCAAAAAATGGAACTTAATAGAGAAACCATCCCTCAATATCTTCGTGAACGACAAGTCGATATAGGTTTCTTTGATTCAGATGTGGACCTGCATTCTGAGGAGATCGGAGACGGAAATCTCAACTTTGTCTTTCGAGTTTCCGATAAAACACAATCGGAACGTTCACTAGTATTGAAGCAGGCACCACCATATATTAAAATACTGGGACCTGACTACCCATTACCTATCGAACGTTTAACTTATGAGTCGCGATCACTTCAAGTCTACAACCAATTTGCTAGTGAAACGGTACCAACTCTGTATTATTTTGATAGTGACTCTGCCGTAATTGCTATGGAGGATCTCAAAGATTACAACTTGCTGCGAGACGAACTCATCGCAGGAAATATCAATCAGACAATCCCGGTATTGATCGGAAGGTTTATGGGAATCGTGCATAGTCAGACATGCTCCGACAACCTCGATAGGTCTCTTATTGATAAGTACCAAAGAAACTTTGCAAACACCGTGATGCAGTCTATAACTGCCGACTATGTTTTCACTTTTCCTTTTACGCAACACGAAACTAATTTCTGGACGCATGGATTAGAACTTGATGTTGAAAGGTTAAAGACAGATAACGTATTTTTAGAACAAGCAAGAAACCTAAAAGCGGTTTTTCTCACAAAACAGAGCGGCTTAACACACGGAGACCTGCATACTGGCAGCATTATGGCAAGAGGTGATTCTGCCAAAGTCATCGATTCTGAATTCGCTTTTTACGGACCTGTAGGATTTGATATAGGCTTGTTTTGGGCAAACTATTTTTTATCTTACTTTTCACATACAGACAATTCCAATGCGCAATCACAACTAAAAAATGCCATTAGGGAAACATGGGAAACCTATACAACTGAATTTCAAATGGTTGATACATCTCATAAAACACACATTTTGCAACAAATCATCCAAGAGTCAATAGGATTCGCGGGGATGGAGATGTTAAGACGCATTATCGGTGCAGCACATGTTAAAGACATAGAACGTATTTCAAATTTGCAACGAAAATTGAGGATAGAAACTGATATAATTGAATTTGGTGGAACGCTTGTCAAACAGCACAAAAAAATCGGCACTATAGACCAGTTGATTGATTTACTGTAGGGTTAATTTCCATGATAACGCAAGTTCGGTGTCCTTGAATTGTAGCATAACCTTTCCAGGTTGTGCATCGGACAAAAAATGTCTTATTCCGAACTCACGTTAATATACCACAAACATCCAAATAAATCTTGATACATCAGGGAACTATGAGAGACTACTATGAAATTCTCGGCGTTAATCGTGACGCTACTTCAGAAGAAATCAAAAAGGCATATCGTAAATTGGCAGTAAAATACCATCCTGACAAAAACTCCGGGGACAAAGCTGCTGAGGAAAGATTCAAAGAAGCATCTAACGCCTACTCGGTGTTATCTGATCCAGAAAAGCGACGCGCCTATGATACACGCGGTCATGCTGGCGTACACGGCATGGGATTTGAGGGGTTTACCAATGTGAATGACATCTTTTCTCATATCAACTTAAACGATATTCTTGGACGCTCGAGTTACGGGGGATTTAATGATGCTTTCGGGGACGTATTTGGCCCGCAACGAAGAACCACCCGTACATACCGCGGACGTGACCATCACATAAACCTAACTATTCCTTTTGAGGATTCTATACTTGGAACAAAGAAAGAGGTTACCTTACAAGGAAGAAACATTACTATTAAGATTCCCCCAGGCATTAAAGACGGCCAAACACTACGGGTACGCGGACAAGGAGAACATATCGGTGCGGGACCATCAGGGGACCTGATGGTCAAAATATCCGTTCAACCCCATCCAACCATATCACGAGATGGCCTTGATCTGGTAACTGATGTGAAGGTTCCGATGACAACAGCAGCTTTAGGTGGCACTGCCCGGGTACAAACACTTTCAGGAAACGTAGATCTCAAAATACCCGCAGGAGCACAACCAGGGCAGCAGCTACGCATCCGTGGGCAAGGGATAGTAGACCCATCTGGACGAAACGGGGATTTGCTAGTTCGTATCGCTGTAGAAATACCCAAATCGTTGACACGAAAACAGAGGGATTTGCTAAAACAATTCGCAAAAACACTATGACTAAAGATTTTTCAGAACTTGACGATCCACCTCAGTTGAGTGGACAATTTGACATCGTTTCTAAACAGATTGTTCATAATAATCCAGATGACTGTATCCATTTTTGCCTCGGAACACCGGACGCTCAAGCGATTAAAGTAATAGAAACCGAACAACCTATTGTCAAATGGTATCGTGCAGATAGCTTTATACATGCAAATGTTCATGGTAAAGAAGCTATTGTGCATTTGGAGTTTCAGACACACGATAGCAGAGAGATACCGATGCCATACCGGGTGGCGGGCTATGCAGGTTTAGGAATACGCACGTATCAGCTACCGATCTATTCGCACGTGATTTACTTACATCCAAACGCTGGACTGAATGACCCAGGGGAATACGTCCAGAATATGGCAGGTTACGAAATTACAATTAAATATAAGGTCATCAGACTTTGTGAGATAGAAGGACAAGGTATTTTAGATGCAAGACTAAAAGGACTCATTCCATTTGCACCATTGATGAAGCCGCCAGGGTCTATGGATTCAGCACAGTGGTTGCGGGAATGTATCAGGGTTGCTGGGACAATACCGATGGATGAACCAGATAAACCTGATTTTCTTTCAAACATTGCAATCTTGGGTGGTCTAATATTGGACTATGAAACTATCCGTAAAATCATATCGGAGGAAACTATGTACGAATCATCTGTCATTCAACACTGGACAAAACAAGGGATTGAACAAGGCATCGAGCAGGGAATTGAACAAGGTATCGAGCAGGGAGAAAGAAAAGGAGCACTTGAATCTCTGATAGATATATTAGAGTTCCATTTCCCATCTGATGAAGTGCAATCCCTAAAACCTATTCTTGAGAACATTGAAGAACTGCAGCAACTCAAGCAGCTACGACACCACGCCCTTCAAGTATCAAGTCTCGATGAATTTAAACATGTTTTGCCAGAAAATGAAAACATATATAAAGAGAAGGAGAATTAATGATTTCACTATCACAACGGAGTCAAAACGTAACGCCATCGTCAACCTTAGCCATCACAGCAAAAATCAACGCGATGATTGCCGATGGCATAGATGTCGTCAAATTCGGGGCAGGCGAACCCGATTTTGATACACCTGACTATATCAAAGCCGCCGCAATAGAGGCACTTGATGCAGGTTTTACCAAATACACACCTGTCCCTGGCATTCCCGAACTACGAGAAGCAATCGTTGAGAAATTCAAAAACGACAACGGATTAAGTTATACAACATCTCAAGTCATAGTTTCATGCGGTGCAAAGCACACCCTCTACAATATCATGCAAGCAATATGTGATCCGGGAGACGAAGTGATCTTTGCAGCACCGTATTGGGTGAGTTATCCACAGCAGATCAAATTAGCAGGGGCTATACCAAATATCATCGAAACAACTGCCGAACAAAACTTCTGCATGCAACCTGATCAGGTGGAAGCAGCGATAACACCAAAAACAAAAGCAATTCTCATCAACAGTCCGAGTAATCCCACCGGTACAACCTACGACATTGAAACGCTTAAACAGATAGCCGCACTTGCAGTTGAAAATCAGGTGTATCTCATCTCTGATGAAATCTACGAAGCACTCCTATACGACGGGGCAACACATCAAAGTCCTGCTTCCTTCAACGAGGAAACAAAGGAAATCACCTTTGTCGTGAATGGTGTATCGAAAGCCTATTCTATGACAGGATGGCGTATCGGGTATACTGCAGGGCCCGAAGATGCGATTTCAGCGATGTCCCGAATTCAATCTCACAGCACTTCAAATCCCACCTCAATTGCACAGAAAGGCGCAGTTGCTGCACTCAATGAACCGCAGGATGCTGTCGAGGAAATGCGTAAGGCTTTTGAAGAAAGACGTGATGTCATCTGCCAACGTTTTGATGAGATCGACGGTGTGAGTTATGTCAAACCGCAAGGGGCATTCTACATCTTCCCAGATTTCTCTGCACATTACGGTAGAACATTGGATGGCAAAAAGATTGAGGGTTCAATGGACATAACTGATTATCTGCTCAGTTCAGCCGGTGTTGGTGTCGTGCCGGGCAATGGGTTCGGTGCGGATAACAACCTGCGTCTTTCCTTCGCTACATCCTTGACAGAGATTAATCGCGGGTTGGATCGCATTAAGAAGGCGTTGCAGTAACTGATGAACGTCCAAAACCGAACCATTTTCTCAAACGATAACCTCCCTATTCTGCGGGGTATAGATACCGAATCCGTTGATCTGATCTATCTTGACCCGCCCTTCAATTCCAATCGTAACTATGCAGCTCCCATCGGCAGCGATGCAGCAGGCGCAGCCTTCAAAGACACATGGACACTCTCCGATGTAGATAACGCCTGGCACGGAGAGATAGCAGATCGTGAACCCGCTTTATATCAGGCAATATACGCAGCGGAACTCACACACGGTAAGGGCATGAAATCCTATCTCATTATGATGGCAGTGCGATTGTTAGAGATGAAACGTGTCCTCAAAAACACGGGGAGCATATACTTGCACTGCGATCCGACTGCAAGCCACTATCTGAAAGTGATGATGGATAGCATCTTTGGAAAAAACAATTTTAGGTCCGCAATCACCTGGAAACGAGCAACGTCTACACAAAAAGGTTCGCAACACGCCAGCAAACAATGGGGAAACAACGCCGATGTCATCCTATATTACGCGGCATCCTCAACCACAGCATTGCACCCTGAAAGGGAGCTCACAGAAGCTGAAATCTTGAAGAAATTTAAGCACATCGACGAGAACGGACAACGGTATTACAACGACTCCGCCCATATTTGGAGAACGCCAATATGGGTGAGCGTCCCAATCTGTGCTATGAGTGGCGTGGATTCGTAAACCCACACCCCTCCGGATGGCGATTAAGCAAAGAACGTTTGGAAGAGGAATATCAGGAGGGAAACTTCATTATTCGCGCGGATGGGAAACTGGAGCGACGGAAGTATCTTAAAGACTACAAAGGGCCATCCTATGGGAACATTTGGGATGATGTGCTCCCGCCTGCAAAAAAGGAACGTACTGGCTACCCCACCCAAAAACCCATCGCGCTATTAGAACGCATTATCAAAGCAAGCAGCAACCAAGAGGATATCGTATTAGACCCGTTTTGTGGATGTGCTACAACCTGTGTCGCAGCAGAACGGCTACAACGCCACTGGATCGGCATAGACATATCACCTAAAGCAGTTGACCTCGTGCGTGTCCGCTTACAGAAAGAGGTCGGCATGTTTGGAAATGTTATCCATCGAACAGATATCCCCAGACGAAGTGAGAAGCTCCCCAATTATCGTACACACAAGCATACGTTGTACGGTAAGCAGGAAGGGTTATGTAACGGATGCCGGACGCAATTCCCGTTTCGGAACATGACGGTTGACCACATCGTGCCACAATCTCAAGGTGGCACCGACCATGAGGATAACCTGCAGCTCCTCTGCGGTGCCTGCAACTCTACGAAGGGACAAGGCACCCAAGCCGAATTGATGTCACGATTAAAAGCACAAGACGTTTTAAAATAATCGTCTACTATCTGAATCTCGGATTACCACGGCTTACACGGATTTTAAGAGTATTAGATCAGGGAATTTCACAATCTAAAAATCGGTATTTCTTATGAGAGATGGTATTGTTCATATCAACGCAAGACCAATTAGACACGCCTTTCTTGTGGATCCAACAGATGCAGATTCACTACAACGTGTTATAGAAATTAATACGTTTTTATGGGGAGGTAAATTTAATGCGATCATCCCAGTGTGGAAGGAGGAAGAGCTTGAAAACTGGTATGATTGCGGTAACATTAATCCTCAAGATATTGTCTCAGGATATTTGGATAATTTCGATCCAGACTGTATAGTACCAATGGGAGAATGCTCTAATGCTGATTTAAATTTCGGCGATCGAAACATAATCGATCATCTCTCACTTTTCTTTATGGCAGCACAGATAAATGGCACAGCAGGTTATGGAATTAGTATTTTTGAAACATTATCCCACTATATGAAAAATAATGAGTTTGAGTTTGAAATAATAGGTACACCACTTGAAATATGCATGCCTCGTTTTGGCGATAATTCATATCCTCTGCTATCGTGTTTTTTTGGCTCGCTCCCTGAAGAAATTATTGAGATACTTAAACAAAAGTTTCAGAATCATTTGAGTGTTGAATCGGTTGATATATCGGCATCAGATTATGTGGAATACATCAGAGACCAAACTAATCATAATTCCAATTACTTGTTCACAGATCAAGTCCGTAGTAGGCGCGAATATTTGATGGGTATAAACACCTTAGGTTTCTCTAGAATTTCTTCCGGTCAGAGTGTTATTTTCTTTTTTGATGCTGACAAACCTATTGATATCATCGATTACTGGAATCTACGGGCTACCTGCAGAATTGTATATGCCATACCAAAGCAATTTGCACAGAAGGAAAGTATAAGACATTTTGTTTTGGATCTCATTGGTAAAAACACCACAAATCCAGATGATACTGAGTCTAATTCTATGGCATGGGCAAGAGCTTATCCCTTTCTATGAGGTTTTATCAAAAGCAGTTCTGTATCTGATGAAGAATTCCTTGAGTTTTTCAATGAATTTTTCAACCCAAATGAATACAGGCAATTTCAGGGGGATTATCCCCCGATGTGGGGAAAATTACCAATTGACGACACACGCGCTATGTGTAGCTTTAGTGCTGGAACGGCGTACCATGATATATTTGATCAGCCCGCCAATGATGGGGTGATTGTAAAAACCCTTGCGCCATACGTAAAAACCCAACCATCGCCTACACATACGCCCCGTTTTGCTAATGAAATTTACTTTAGTTTCTACAATGATAAACTAATAACCACATCTGTATTACCTGAAGGGTTCAAAGACTTATCTCTATTTTTTCAATCCGACACTAATTTTCGTGCTTCAAAAAATAGTTTGGTCCGTTTAGCGTATGAACCAGAACGCGATTATCAGATATGGTCGCCTGCACCTGAAGTGATTTTTGAAAGTTGGATGAAATCTCGCGGATGGGAAATTGAAATCTCAAACGCAGGTCATATCCTTACGCAAATCATAAAGAGAATCGGAATTCAGTTTTCTCAGGTTTTCGCTATCAAAGGCATCATAAATTTGCTAGGTAAAATGAGTAATGGAAAAAACTTATTGCAGGAAGATCTTTGGAAGGAAATTAACATAATCTTACAAAAAAGGCATGATGACGAAGATCCGTATGATGTGGAGAATATTGTCAAGAGACTCGTCGACGCGAATGTTTTACAATCCGGTATGAGAATGTCTTGCCTAAATTGTAGACAAAAGTCATGGTTCTCTATAGACGATGCAGGTTACACGTTGAAATGTCCGCGGTGTTTTGGGCCGTTTGAATTCCCGTTCAATCCCGGCAAAGACATTAAGTGGGCTTATAGAGCAATAGGGGCGTTTGATTCGCCTAACAGATCTGATGGTACTTACACCGTGCTTTTACTACTCCGTTTTTTTTCTGACTATCAAATGTTGAGTGCGGCAATAACGCCACTTGTGAGTTTCAACCTAAAAAAGCAGAGTATCGCTGATCAAGATGAAAAAAAGATAGTTGGAAAGGAATTTGATCTTGCATTGTTTTGTCAAATGTCTAGTAGAGATAACATTGAGACCATATTTGCCGAATGTAAAACGTTTGGAGATTTCTCAGAGAAAGATATTGAGAAAATGGAAATACTCGGTAGAAAATTCCCTGATGCAATTCTTGCTTTTGCAAAGTTAGCAGATTTGACAAAAGACGAGAGACAATCCCTTTCTGAGTTAGCACTCCGTTCTGGTAATCCGATATTGATTCTCACTGGAGAAGATCTTTTAAGACAAAGTCTCAATGAGAAGGATAATCTGAAAGGAGGTATTGATTTTGATGGACTGTGTCGTATCATGCAGCATAAGCACTTAGGAGTTGTCTAGAATTAACGTTAGCCTTAAAAACTTTTGTTACTACACATTCATCAGAAGCTATCTTAAACTTCATCAAAACGAGTTACAAAAATAAAGGAGATACTATCGTGACACAACAGACACAACCTAATCTTGTCTTCGTCATCACCGATGATCAAGGTTACGGTGATTTAGGATGCACCGGAAACCCAGTCATCAACACCCCCAATTTAGACGCACTTGCCGGAGAGAGTGTGCAACTGCGAAACCTCCACGTCGGTCCCACCTGTTCACCGACGCGCGCAGGCATCATGACCGGAAGATACTGCAACTCAACTGGTGTATGGCATACCATCGGCGGCAGATCACTGCTCCGCAGCGACGAAGTCACGATGGCAGATATCTTCAGACGCAACGGCTATAAAACAGGTATGTTCGGTAAATGGCATCTCGGTGATAATTACCCGTTCCGCCCACATGACCGAGGCTTTGAAGAGGCACTCTACCACGGAGGAGGTGGAATCAGTCAAACACCAGATTATTGGGGAAACGACTACTTTGACGACACCTATTTCAGCAACGGTTCTGAACAACCTTTTGAGGGTTACTGCACAGATGTCTGGTTTCAAGAGGGCATGAAGTTTATTGAACGCAATAAAAACCGTCCATTTTTCTGCTATATCCCAACCAATGCCCCCCACGGGCCCTTCCGAGTTCCCGACGCATATAGTGAAGTCTACCGAAGGAAAGGCGAACCGGAGTCACGCGCCTGCTTTTATGGAATGATTACCAACATTGACGATAATATGGCGCGACTCCGACACCATCTCAAAGTCCTCGGACTTGAAGAAAACACCATCCTTATCTTTATGACAGATAACGGAACTGCTAACGGTTGCGACTTGGATGGACAGCAGTTCGTCAATTCAGGATACAATGCTGGGATGCGTGGCAAAAAAGGATCACCTTATGAAGGGGGGCATCGTGTACCGCTCTTTATGCATTGGCCCAACGGTGGTTTCTCACAAAAGAAAGAAGTTGACGAACTCACTGCCAACATTGACCTACTGCCAACGCTTATCGATCTCTGCGGTTTAGAGGTGTCTGATACTTCACGTTTCCATGGAAAAAGCATCACGCCACTGTTACAAGATAAGTTGGCAGAATGGGAAGATCGCGTGGTAGTTACTGATTCGCAGCGGGTCGAAAATCCTATAAAGTGGAGACAAAGTGCTACGATGTCACAAAGGTGGCGACTCATCAACGGCACCGAACTATACGATATCCAAGCAGACCCTGAGCAACGAGAGAATATTGCAGATGAACATCCTGATGTCGTTGCCGAACTCCGTGAACACTATGAAGCATGGTGGACGTTAGTATCAGAAAGATTTGATGAAGATTGTCCAATTGTCATCGGCACTCAAAATGAACAACTTGCATGTATAACGACACATGATTGGCACGGCAGTGGAAATGCTTGGAATCAAGGGTCTATCCGAAACGGAATGCAATGCAACGGATATTGGGCAATAGAGATTCCTGAAGATGGAGAGTACAGTTTTGAATTACGTCGCTGGCCCCGCGAGGAAAATAGAGCGATCACAGAGGGTATCCCTGGTGAGAAAATTGACCTTTACAACGGTGGACGCGCATTAGATTTGAAATCAGCACAAATCCGTATTGGGGATCACTCAGCAACACAGTCTATTGCACCTGATGCAGTTGGCGTTACCTTTACATTCAACCTCAAAGCGGGACGGACACGGATGCATACAGAATTCTCTGACGAAACAGGTGAACTATCGCTTGGCGCGTACTATGTCTATGTGAAACGAGTTATTTAGGGACAGTAACCACATAAAGAAGTACACATACACAACGTGCCTCTTTATGTGATCTTGATATAATTTGATTTTAATGTGCAACCCACATATAATATCGGATGTATGTCACTGGTAAATCCATCATGCATACAGATAAATAGTCCAATACTATTGAAGGAGAATGAGATGTATAAATGCGCGATCCTTGGATGTCGCGGGCGTGCACGTGCACATGCCCGTGCTTATGACAATGTCAAAGGTGGTAAACTCGCCGCCATCTGCGATATGAAAGAAGATTTGCTGGAAGGTTTCGGTGAGGAATTCAATATCGATTCCCGCTACACTGATCTTGATGAAATGTTGTCCAAAGAGAAACCTGACCTTTTGCACATTGTGACTGCACCTGTAATGCGCGGCACCAATGAACGGATTCGATACCCGTTGCTGAATCAAGCTTCAGAACACGGCGTTCCCGCGGTGGTTATAGAAAAACCAATTGCTGTTGAAAGCGAAGACTGGCGACAAATCTATGAACTCTCTAAGCGAACTAAGACAAAGATTTGTATCAATACACAACTCAATTTTCATCCGAAAAATCTTGAATTGAAACGTGATGTCGCAGAGGGCAAAATCGGTGCGATTAAGTTCATTGAGGCAAGCGCACGCAACCCTCCCGTAGACCAAGCACCACACGTCCTTCAATTAGTTTCCTCTTACATTGACAATTCCCAACCGGTGAAGGTAATGGGACAAATAGTTGGAGCAGGTAATCTAGATGGAGCACAACCCTCACCCGCAAATGCTACTGGCTTAGTTACTTATGAAAACGGTGTGCAAGCATCAGTCGCCTTCGGTCCAGAAATGGCACCCCGTGTGAATCCTGGAACAGGCAATAATCGACACAAGCGAGTCTGTGTTTTTGGTGAAACAGGTTTTGTCCACTGGCGGTTTGAGAGCTGGGAACGTTATACACCAGAGGGTGGTTATGAAGGTGGTAACCTCAGCTACGGCGACCAAAATGCAGTTGCTCAAACAAATTTGACTGAAGCAGTGTTTGACTGGCTAGACGATGAAAGCAAGGTGCATCCGACACACCTATCTCAATCCCTTGCAGAATTCAATTTACTTCTTGGCATCTACTACAGCGGTCTAAGCAACACAATTATTGAGCTGCCATTTGACCCACCGGATGGATTGATGGATATGTTCAAAGAACGACTAAAGTAATATCAACATACCATAATTTTTGTTATATGAAAGAATGAGTATGCTGAAAACATTGTCCGTTATTATTATAATGTGTATTATTGGGTTTAGTCTCGACGTTATGGCTGAATCTGTAAACATCCCTGATGAAAGTCTTCGTAAACTTATTGAGGATGCCCTTGGAAAATCAACCGACGAACCGATTACTGATACGGACATGTTAACTTTGACCGAGCTTAAAGCAAAACCTGGAGACATATCCGACCTATCCGGTATTCAATATGCAACAAACCTGACAGAACTGAATTTACGTCTGAACAATGTTTCAGATTTATCGAAGTTAGCAAGTTTAACAGGACTGACGGTCTTAGTGCTTGACCGAAACGATATTCAGGAATCTATTGAGATACATATACCAGCAATTGAGACTAACGGAGCCCGCGTCGACTTTGATACTCCGACACTGCGTGAAGATGTTAACAAGGATGGAATCGTCAACATATTGGATTTAGTCTTTGTGGCATCTCAGTTTGGACATGCATGTCCGAATGAAGCAGATATCAACGACGATGGAGTCATAAATATCCAAGACCTTGTACTGGTGGCACAAGCATTCGGAAATACCACAGAAGAATAACCAATTTTCTCTGATATGCGCTCTGTCTGGTCAAGACTCAATTAATTCCTATGATGTTCACTTATAAATAAAATGAATGATATTATCTACATGGACAACCATGCCTCAACACCGACTGCTCCTGAAGCATTTGATGCAATGCTGCCATATCTAACAACACGCTTCGGGAATGCTGCCAGTACACATCCGTTCGGAAATGCTGCTAAAGACGCAGTGGATAAGGCACGCCATCAGGTTGCAAAGCTACTTGGGTGTTCACCAGAAGAAATAGTTTTTACAAGCGGTGCTACTGAATCAAACAATCTCGCTATAAAAGGTGCTGCCTACGCTTATAAAGATAAGGGAAACCATATCATTACAAGCACGGCGGAGCATCACGCCATACTTGATACAAGCCATGCCTTGGATAAGGAAGGTTTTGAGATTACGTATCTACCTGTTGACAGATACGGCATGGTCAACCCTGACGACGTGGCAGCTGCTGTCACACAGAAAACCATTCTGATGAGTTTCATGTATGCTAACAATGAAGTAGGTACAATCAACCCAATATGTGACATAGCCGATATTGCTAAAAAGTACGGTGTGGCGTTTCACTCAGATGCAGTACAAGGTATCGGTAAACTTGAATCGAATATGGATGTGTTAGGTCTTGATATGGCATCTATCACTGCACATAAGATTTATGGACCTAAAGGCATCGGTGCACTTTATGTTCGTGAAGGCAGACGCGTGGATCCACTTTTCTATGGTGGCGGACAGGAAGCTGGTATTCGTCCGGGAACGCTGAACGTTGCAGGGATAGCTGGTTTGGGGGCAGCTTGTGATGCTTGCCAAGCTGCGATGGATCTCAAAACTGAAGAAAAATCGGTTGGACCTTTGCGTGATACACTCCACCAAAGATTAGCATCACAGTTGACAGACATCCATCTCAACGGTCATCCTGAAAATCGTTTGCTAGGCAATCTGAATCTCTGTTTTGCAGGTGTACAAAGTCATTCGCTCTTGGCAGGACTCAAACGTGTTGCTGTATCCACAGGTTCAGCATGCGATTCCGATTCTGTAACCGCATCGCATGTGTTAATCGCAATGGGTGTTCCGAATGAATTGGCAGTTACTGCTGTCCGTTTCGGCTTAGGACGTTACAATACAATGAATGAAGTTGATACTGTCGTAGATGAAGTTGTTAAGACGGTAAATCGGTTACGTGCCTTGTCAAGCAAATAATATCATAAAACACTGTGTTGAAATCCATTAAGAATTATGTTACTCTTTCAAACTAACAAATTACAGAATTGGATTTTGGCAAACATAACAAACACACAGGCTATATAAATTCACATAACATAGGAAATACTCATGTCATCACTTGCTGCGCAAACCCTACTAACCCCCAAACAATATATTGTTGCTGAACGGAAAGCAACTCTAAAAATCGAATACTTGAGCGGTGAAATTGTTGCAATGTCCGGAGCAAGTAATGAACATAATCTTATTACAGTAAATACTGTAAACGGTCTTTATAACCAATTAGCCGATCGAGGTTGTAGAGTCTACGGTAGTGATATGCGTGTTAGGGTTATTTAGTTTTAGAATTGTTTATTTATCAAGTTAACTGTGAGTAAAGGTTTTGAGGCATATTCCTTTGATATCGGTATTTCATTAGTTTTATCGCTAACACCTCGCTGCGTGAGGGTGATCCCTAACTCATGAGAGACGACGGAGAGTAAATGGCTGATCATCGCACCACTTTTTTTAGACGCACGCAGGGTTTTGCCATCTATAGCGACTGCGTCAAAACAGCCCTGCAAATCGAGACGCTCTGCTAATGCAGCGTTTACCCATTTTGACAGGATGTCTTCTAATACCTCAGCGTCTAACTTTTTCAACAGATTATGTATGGTTGCAGCACAAGGCGTTTTTTGATGTGTGAACCCGAGTGCTTTTGCAAGTGCGGTCTGTGAGCGTGCCCAAGTAGCGATGGATGTATACCCTTTATGCCCGCACATCAATCCAACGACTAAAAGTGCGAGGAGTGCGTTCAAGGGGTGTCGTTTCCCTTTTTCCTTGCGCGGGTCTGTAAGTTTTGCTA
This sequence comes from Candidatus Poribacteria bacterium, assembly GCA_965200395.1. Lineage (GTDB taxonomy): Bacteria > Poribacteria > WGA-4E > WGA-4E > WGA-3G > MSPOR6. Next base: position 1,056,501 of record CBDAUH010000002.1, read on the forward strand.
ACATGTCCATCAAGTGGCAGGATTTTCCTTTTGCCATTCTTCACCTCAAAAGATCGTAAATTTTTAAGGTGAAGTATAGCAGATATACCATGAAAAATCATGGTATATCCGCATATTCCAAAATATTAACGATTGTGATAAAAAACGACCAAAATCCATAAAACTAAATAACCCTGTATGCGTGTAGGAATTAATGTAGGAGACTCCTATTTCTATCCAGATGTGTCTGTTGTCTGTGAAAAACCCCGTTTTGAAGATAGCGAGTTCGATACACTACTCAATCCTATAGTCATAGTAGAAGTGCTTTCACCATCAACTGAAAAGTATGACAGAGGTGTAAAATTTACCCGCTATCAACAACTGAAATCCTTACAAGAATACATTCTTATTTCACAAGATCAGGTGCGGGTTGAACACTATTTGCGTCAAAGTAACATGTGGCAATCTAATGAATTGACAACCCGTGAGGATGTACTCCATCTTGTATCAGTTGATGCGGAACTTTCTCTGAAATTAATCTATAGGTTTGTTGAAATAGAATAGAGATTTTACTCAGGAGGAAGTTTTGTAATCGCAATTCCTTGTTCGCCTGCCACAGAATAGAGTAACCACGTATCTTCACCTTCACAATAGATGTCTGGGTCGCGTAATTGATGCACCATTTCCCGATCAAGCCCGTTTGTTGAGGGAACAATCGGTATATTCACACCTTCATAATCGTATTTCGGCGCGATAACCTCCATTTGTGGAGACGCATACCAATCGTTCCAATCTTCCGTAAGTTCCACTGTACTTTTCAATATCCTTTCCGGTGTATCCCCATAGAGTGAATAATAGACCGTCAACGTATTTTCAACAAGGTGGTTTGCAGTGTGGCGTGGTGTGCCATCTCTACCTTCACCCGGTTCACCGGGAAAGAGAGGCACGTCTCGTCTTTCAAACACAGTCGTCCATACCGCTATTTTACCACGGTTCAGCATGTTATGATTCGTCGCATAAGGGAGACCGTTCCACCAAAACACTTTAAAATAGGGGCCTTGTTGTTTTTCTAAGGTCTCGGTAGCTGTGAAATCAATACCGTTAGTAGAAGTTGCCCAACATGTTGCCTGTCCACCACGATAATTGCCGTGAAAATACATAATAATACGTTGGTCTTCTTCATCAATATGGACATCAGGCGAAGCAATGTGATCACACCCTTTAAATACAGTATTATCACGATGCAATGTGCCAGGACGATAGACGGTATAAGGACCTTCTATCTCATCAGCATAGGCTAAACGGATATAAGACCCGCGGTGATGTGCGAAGTAGAGATAGTATTTACCCAAAGGATTTTCTATCCAGTCCGGTACACATATTAACGATGGCCCGTTGATATTCGAGAAACCGTGTTCTCTTTCAACGTCGGACATATCTGGATGAATCAATAGTGTTCGTTTCATATATTTCTCCCAATCATGTGTGTGAAAACGGTATACCTTCCTGTGCATCTTCGGATAAGTCTGTCCATATCTCTGTCCGAAATATGAAGGATATTTGAGCATCGAACTGTTAACTGTTAATTTGTGCATCCGTGGAACGCAAACAGTAGACACTACAAAAATTGCTTATACCGAGGTCACGTTATCTGTACATTCCTGTACTAGATTTTAACTTAGGTATGTCGATTGTTATTCCTGAATTCACAAGTCAATCCTGCTTCTCTGTATGATTTTGCGGTAGTTTCAATGCTTCTCTAACTGTTTGACGAACCTTATTACAGACTTCTATTGCATGTGCAGCATCATCTTCAGTGGCAAATTTTCCAGGGTAACGGAAGTGCACAGCATGTTCAGTAAGTGTTGAAAAGTCTGATTGCCAAAAACCCCAGGTAGGACACGTGGTAACAATTAGCTTCAATAATTCCTCTAAATTGTGTGTTCTTGGTACAGGTATATTTTCCTCTTGCAACCAGGCCTTTAGATACTTCTCTATGCATTGTTGTGCATGGAAACAGATAACATCCTTACTTGAAATCGGACTCGGTTGCAACAACTGAACTGTGGTGTAATCCCCTTCAGCTTTTTCTATCCACTCAAGTGTTAATGGATTCATACCGTCCTCTTTCTTTATGCTGGGTTTCTTGACAAAGCTAATATTTCCATAGAGCACTTTACCTCTTTCAGTGATCTCGCGAAGGAACCAATCGTTGTGTGAAATTCTATAAGCGATCTCAGCCGGTGTACGCACAAGCAGATCCATACTGAAACGTTGGGGAATACATTCTCTAATTTTTGCTGCTTGATGTCGTATCTCCGACTCCGGTATATCCATCACAACCAGCATATCAACATCCGAGTCTTCTGTTGGCATGCCATAGGCATGAGAACCAAATAAAATAACCTGAAGCGGTGAGAATTTATGAACAATATCGTCACAGGTGGCTTGGATGTCTTCTTGTGTGACCATGACCGTTCCTCCTTTATTGGCAAGTATAACATGAAACATAGCAGATGTCAACATGGTGCAAATCGCACTTAACGCATGCTATAATAGCAGTACGCCTTATATTTACACCGAATTGGGTATTTTTTCTAAAATTATGCACCCGTTTTGCCATGCCGCGCGTCACTAATGGTCGAGATGAAAAATCCAAGTGATTCTCTTATGGAGGAATCCATTGAAAAACGAAGATACAGAACTGATTCAACGTACACTTGATGGTGATGATAATGCCTTCTCTGGATTAGTGAAAAAATATCAGAGACAGATCCATGCACTTGCGTGGCGGAAAATAGGGGATTTTCACATTGCCGAGGATATTACACAAGACACCTTTCTCAAGGCATATCAGAGACTCCACACACTCAAGCAACCTCACAGGTTTGCAGGATGGCTTTATGTCATAGCAAATCGGCAATGCCTGGCATGGTACCGGCAAAAACGTTTGCACAAGCAAACATTAGAAAACATAGACACACCCGATGCAAATAGTGATGCATACTCAAAACATATCATGGAGGAACATACAAAAGTTGCTGAACAGGAACAGCAAGATATTGTTAAGAAATTGCTTGAGACGTTGAAGGAAAGTGACCGCACAGTGATAACACTGCACTACTTCGCTGAGATGACGTGTGAACAGATGAGCAAGTTTTTGGGAGTATCCACTAACACAATAAAAAGTAGACTCCGCCGCGCACGGAATAAATTAAAACAGGAGGAACCGATGATCCGAGAAGCAATCAACAACTTCCAAATTTCACCAAATCTAACCGACAACATCATGCAAGAAGTCGTACGAACTAAACTCGATGCACCTTCTGCTAGTAAACCTTTGGTACCGTGGGGCATAGGTGTTGCAAGTGCGGTCCTTATCTTGCTAATGCTTGGTTTAGGCAGTCAACACTTAATGCGTTCTCAACGACCTTATAGTTTGGATACACAAGCTGAAAGGACAGTGGATATTGTCGACGCGCCTATTGTTCAAAATGTAGTATCAAAACCAGATGTTCGGAATCAACCGGGAGGACGTTCCGTTACAGATAGTAAAGGCGCGGGGAATGGACAGGAACCAAATCAGGTTGTAGTGAATGAAGGAGATTACACTCAGCGGAATCTACCAGAAGGTGCTAAAACCTGTCTAAGCAAAGGCAGTATAAACAGTATAAGTTTTTCACCTGATGGCACTCAAATTGCAGTTGGCAGCGCTATAGGTGTTTGGATCTATGATGCTAACACCGATGCTGAACTTTCGATGCTTACCGACCATACAACGCGCACAGGTATCGTGGCCTATTCTCCTGACGGTAAAACATTGGCGAGTGGTATGTATGGGAACATTTCTTTGTGGAACACAAGCACTGGCAAACATTTGAAATCCTTTACAAGAAAAGAAGATTCGTCGATCTATACACTAAAGATATTTAACGATGGCAAAACCCTTCTCAGTGCTAATGCCAATTATGGCGGATCATTCAGTTTATGGGATATAGCTACCGGTGCAAAAAAAGACTTCCACTCAAAATCTTCAGGTGGATTGATCGGACTTTTGACTTCCCTTTTTGGTCGTGGGGTTTCAACCACAGATTTATACCTTAATAATGTTGACAGTAACGGCATTTTTGCTGTTGGGTACGAGAACGGTAAAATTCGGTTGGAGGATGCTACTACCGGACAACATCTGAACACACTTCAAAGTCATAAAGGTTATATAGACCAGTTGATGTTTTCACCAGACGGCACCCTCCTTGCTTCTGTTAGTCTTTTTAATGATCCACTCCATTTATGGGATGTAACCACAGGAAAACTCCTAACAACCTTAACTCAAAATCCAAGATACCGTGGTATCCTTTCGTTTTCTGAAGACGGTAAGACCTTGGCTTGCCATACAGATGAAGGTGAAATAGAGCTATGGGATGTTGCTTCCAAAACCCTCCACACTACACTTAGAGATATATCAAAAATCCGACTTTGTCCATTGGCATTTTCACCAGACTCCAAAAGAGTGGCAGGGGCAGATCAAAATGGTAAAATACAAGTCTGGGATGTTAACAGCGGTGAGGTATTATTTTCGTTCCCAGCTGAACATACACCGGGACTTGGCAAATTGGCGTTTTCACCAGATAACAGTATCTTAGGTGTCGGACAAGGTGCCACAATTCAACTGTGGGATACGTCTACTTTCACCCGCCTCTCTAACCATATAGATACTAATGGTTACGTTGATTTCGTGTTTTCACTTGATGGGAACACAGTAACCAGTACATCGAGATTTGATTATACGAAAAAATGGCGAGATGCACATGTTGAGGAAAGTGTAACCGGCACATTGAATGTATGGGATGTACGTTCGGCAGATAAACTGTCTGAGTTTACCGTTGAATCACACAAAGGAGACGTACCAGCGAAGTGGAGGAGATCAGGGATGTCATCTAATGGAACGTCTGGACCAATTATCTTTTCTCAAGATGGTCATATTCTTGCCGCAGTTCAAAATTCAAAAGAGGCTACCAAGGATTACCGATTTACAATACTCTTATGGGAAGTATGGGAGGATCCGCGTCGTCAAAAACACCTCATTCTCAAAGGACATACGAACAGAATTAACGCATTGGCATTCGCCGCCAACAGTAATACTCTTGCCAGCAGTAGTGATGATGGTACAATTCGAATATGGGATACAAGCACTGGAACACAGGTGTCAAGTTTCCGTTCGCGCGAGGTCAGTTCCTTAGCACTTTCTATAGACGGTAAAATTCTTGCAAGCAACAGTGCTGGTCAAATACAGTTATGGAACATTACTTCTGGAAAACAACTTACATCTCTCGAGGGACAAAACAAGTCTGTGACCGATTTGGAATTCTCCCCTGATAACAAAATTCTTACCAGTGGTAGTCGTGACGGGATGATTCAACTGTGGGATATTTCTACCGGTAAATTATTGGCATCCCTAAGAGGACATACCTCACGGATTACCAATTTAGTATTTTCGTCTGACGGTAAAATTCTCGCGAGCGGCGATAGGAATGATGCCATATTCATTTGGAACATCCCTCACTAACATGAACACCGTCTATAGACCTTACCGCCCACCTCTAACTCATACCTCCTATACACACTAAGTAATCCTACCCATTGACATTCCATTCCAATCTGATAAAATAGTAATCCATTCTATCGGATCATCCTGTTAACAATTTCTTCGGCATTATGCCCGCGAGTCACGTCATTACAAACAAATAATTTGGATACATACTTTTCACGTGCACTTTGGAAGGTGACCTATGAAAGAAAATAATATCGTATTGATTGAAATGATATAGTTGACTCAATCAACATTATATGATAAACTTTGCAAACACATTCAATATAGAAAAATGTGGAGATGCATGAGTGAAATCACTTGACACAAAACAATCCGGCATAACACTTATCCAACTATTAATTGTCTTAGTCATCCTGGCAGTGATTGCAGCCGTGCTGTTAGCACCACGATTACTCGGTCAAGCAGGAAGAGCATTACAAACACAGGCTGCTGAAGACATTGAAACACTTGGTATCGCTCTCGATAGATACGCCAAAGACAATGGAGACTACCCATCTACTGAACAAGGGTTAAAGGCACTTTGGGAACACCCGGAAGAACCGCCAATTCCAATTTATTGGTTAGGTCCCTATATTCAGATACCGATTACCGAAGATCCGTGGGGAAATCCTTATATTTACATACGCCCCGGCGTACATGACCAATATGGATACGACCTTATCTCATTTGGTAGTGATGGTGTTGAAGGTGGTACTGGTGAAGCAGAAGATGTTGTCAGCTGGATACGACGTGACGAATAAAATATTAGCCACAATATCTGTTTATTAAGCAATCCTATGGAGAATGGCATTTTCTGAAACTGAGGGGTCAATATAATGAAAATTACAAATATTGAAGTTATCAAGGTTAGAGTGCCTTATCATGAAGGTATTTACGAGTTGATGACAAGTCGCAATCTTTATCAGATTGACTATGTTTACAAAGTACATACAGATGAAGGGATTATAGGTATAGGAGATGGTTCGTTTCAATCGGAAGAATCTGTTCAAAGCTATATTGGTAGAAACCCTTTTGAGTTTATGAGTGGTTGGGCACCGACACCTTTACAACAAGCTTTTTATGACATCATGGGAAAAGCACTGGATGTACCTGTTCACCAACTGCTAGGTGAGAAAGTACACGACAAAACATCATTCGGGTATTGGTCAATTGATATGACACCTGAAGAATGGGCAGCAGAGGCGAAACATGCGTATGCACTTGGTTATCGACTGCATAAAATCAAGGCACGCCCATGGTTCGAAGTACGTGCACAGGTGGCAGCAATAGCTGAGGTAGTACCAGACGATTTTCAGCTTCGAGTAGATGCAAATGACTCATTTGAAACACCACAACACACGCTTGAGGTTGCACACCAACTTCAGGATTACAACATCGAGTCATTTGAAACTCCGATACCCCAATCGAACATAGAAGGATACCAAGAAATAAAACGACACACGGACATGCCGATTACGATTCATTTCGGTAACCCCGATCCTGTAGAAGCTATACGAGCAAAAATGAACGATTCATTTATTATTGCATATCCCGATTCACAAGCAGCAAACGCTAAACGTGAAGCAATCATATCAGATGCGGCGCATCTTCCTGTATGGATTCAGATTGTCGGGCTCGGTATAACGACTACTTATGTGATGCATCTTGCAGCAGTTATGCAGAACGCCACGATGCCTGCAATCACATTGAATGCTTTACGAGCTTTTGACATCGTAACACCTTCAACAATCCCGCTTGATAACGGATATGCAACTATACCTGACAAACCGGGATTAGGAGTGGAATTGGACGAAAACGCACTAGAGAATTGTCGTGTTTAATTTCGTTTACAATATGATTCTAAAATATGCTGTAGTTTGGATAAGGAGGAAAAGATGATGAAAACAACTATATTATCCATCACATTGCTTCTCATTGGCATAGTCTACTCTGTTCATGCAGCAAAACTAGGCTTAGTAAGTGCATGGTTATTTGAAGAAGGCGGAGGAAATATCGTTAAAGATGTGGTAGGTGGACATGATGGCGATATCAAAGGTTCGCTTAAATGGGTAGGTGACGGTAAATTCGGAGGTGCATTGCAATTTCCTGGTAATGGTGAAAATTATGTCCGCATTGACCATGATGATGTCTTCAACGCAGACCCATATTCTTTTGTTGCCTGGACTAAATTGAATGCCGCCTCATGGCAATATGTCGTTTGGCGAAATGGAGATGTCTGGCCAGAACCCAAAGAAGTTCGACATCTTGATATATGGATTCACGATGCGGATTTTCCAGTTTTCATGTGGAATGCAGAACAAGGACAAGGCCGTATTGATGGAAAAACGATTGTTGCAGATGGTACATGGCACCACATCGCTAAAATCTATGATGGAAAAAAGGTTCAAATGTTCATTGATGGTAAATTAGACGGTGAAAAAGCAAGTGGCGGCGCACTTGTGCAGAATAAATCACCTATCTGGATTGGTGCGCGCCCTGGACCTGTTACTGCATCAGGGCTTATTGATGAAGTAGGGTTCTTTACAAAAGCACTATCCGAAGCACAACTTAACGATGTAATGGATAATGGATTAGCAGATTTTGCCGCTGTTGAAGCAGCCGGTAAAGCAACCACAACATGGGGATTATTGAAAACAAAATAATACCATATCTAAAATCAACATATCACTATTAAGGAAATAGTGGGTTCGTGGGCATGCAATTCATTGCGCCCCTCACATCCAGTTAAAACGGAATGTCATTTATAGAATTGGTATAACAAGTAGCAGGCACAGATGTGCCAGTAAAGAAATGGAGAATTCACATTATGCAAATGCACGTTGGTGGTGAATGGGTTGATAAATCAAATAAAATAGACGTTCTGAGCCCTTTTGATGGGTCAGTAGTTGATACTGTACCGAAAGGAGATGCTGCTGATGTTGAAACTGCTATACAAACAGCAGAACGCGGTGCAAAAATCATGGCAGGTTTGACAGGTTACGAACGATATGAAATATTAAGGAAAGTTGCCGACTTGATGATAGAACGGGCTGAAGAGCTCGCTGAAATTATCACGCGTGAGGAAGGAAAAATATTAGCGGAAGCAACAGTTGAATCCACTCGCGCATCTGAAATCATCGCACTCTCTGCAGAGGAAGCAAAGCGAATGACAGGTGAAACAATTCCGCTTGAAGGGGCCCCGGGTGTAAGAAACAAACTTGGTTTTACTGTACGTGTGCCGTGTGGTATTGTTGCTGGTATTAGCCCGTTTAACTTTCCACTCCATCTTGTCTGTCATAAAGCCGGGCCTGCAATTGCTGGTGGAAATGCTATCATTATTAAACCGGCAACGGATACACCACTATCCGCCCTGAAATTGGTCGAACTATTCTTAGAAGCAGGCACGCCACCTGAAGCGATCCAGTGTATTACAGGGCCCGGTGGTGAAATCGGAGATACTTTGTGTGCTGATCGTCGTGTCAGAAAGATTACCTTCACCGGTAGTCGTGACGTAGGTGAACATATCTGTAAGGTGGCAGGATTAAAACGTGTGACGATGGAGCTCGGTTCAAATTCGCCCCTCATCGTTATGCCTGATGCCGATCCGGAGAAGGTCGCGAAAGCAGCTGCAGCTTCCGGCTATTCCAATGCTGGACAGGTATGTATCTCAACACAACGGGTAATTGCACATGATAAAATCTATGGTGATTTTTTAGATGCTTTCCAAGCAGAGGTATCCCAAATTGGGATCGGCAACCCGTTAGAATCTGGCGTACGTATGGGTCCGATGATTCGTGAAGCAGATGCCACGCGTGTCACTGAATGGATAGAAGAAGCAGTCTCAGACGGTGCAGAACTCCTCACAGGTGGCGATAAGCAAGATCAGTTTGTAACACCTGCTATCCTTGCTAATGTCAAACCGGAGATGAAAATCTCTTGTGATGAGGTATTCGGACCAGCAGTCGGTGTCACCCGTGTCAACGACATTGACGAGGCTATCGCCCTTGCTAACGATACAAACTACGGATTAAGTGCTGCCATCTTCACACAAAATGTCGATTGGGCAATGCGATTTGTGCGTGAAGTAGAATCAGGTAACCTAATGGTGAATTGGGGTACACAGTGGCGTGCAGATTTGATGCCGTATGGCGGCGTGAAAGAAAGCGGAATGGGCAAAGAGGGGCCGAAATATGCCATTGAAGAGATGACTGAAACTAAGATGGCTATCTTCCACCTGGATAGTTAACTATGGATACCCCATATCTGGCGCGATCCCAACAGCACCATAAGCGTCATTTGAAAGTATTCCCAGATTTTACTATAAACTGTGTGAGTTGATTAGCAGTAACGTGAGTTCGGTGTCCGAAATATGAAAAATATTTTGTAGCACAAACTGTATGAAGATTAATAATTTAATCCGGTAACTCTTTGGAGATGCTGGTGCGGTTAGGGAACCGTACCTACAAGGCTTGGGGAATATAGAATTACCCAAATATTTTCTTAAACTTCATTTAGTTTGTGCATCCGTGAAACGCAAACAAACAACGGACACTACAAAAATTGCTTATATCGAGCTCACGTTAATTGATAATCGACTGTATGCTGGATTTCGTCCCTCTATCTAACCTACTTCACACAACGGAAACCTTCGTTAGGACTTGTTGCAGTAGGCGATCTCCAGTTCCGATTTGAAATGCTCAATAATCGGGCACTATTCAGCCATGAACCACCACGCAAGACACGGTCACCTCTCATGTTGATGAAATCATCATTTATATCATCAAGATTATTCACACCAGCAATTGGATTTTTACGCGGACTACTTTTATAGGAGTTCTCATCGTATATATCCAGACACCACTCACGCACATTACCTGCCATGTCGTATAATCCATATCCATTCGCTGGAAAAGATCCAACGGGAGTTATTTCTCTATCAGTTCCATCAAAATAGTTAGCATGGGTTACGTTAATTGTATTTCCCCATGGATACTTCTTTCCTACTAGTCCACCGCGAGCGGCTTTCTCCCATTCTGCCTCTGTAGGTAACCGTTTGTTTGCCCATTTGGCATACGCCATCGCAGCATACCAACTCACATACACAACTGGGCGGTTGTCTTTACCAGATGGATAATCGTTCCCAATCCAGTCTGCTAAGTAATAACCATTATGGAATTTACGTGGAATGTTGTCTTTCTGCCACTGCGGGTTGGCATTAACAAACGCCTTGAATTGTATATTTGTCACCTCATATTTGTCGATATAAAAGGCATTGAGATAGACAGAATGCGACGGTTTTTCATCAGATTCTCCACTATTACTCCCCATCTGAAATTCACCTGCTGGAATAAATACCATGTTAGGAGGATCAACAAGCTTAAATTCATAAGGAACTCGTACTAAATACCCCACTTTTTTTCCTGCACGAGTTGCGGGATGAAAGGTTGATTTCTTTAATGCTTCAATTGAAGCTTTTTCAAACCCATAACCGAATTTTGTAAGTGCTTTTATGTCTTGTGCTTTACCGTTTACATCAATAGCCGCTAGCAGAATAACTGTTCCCTCCTGTTGTGCCCTTCTCGCTTCCATTGGATAAATCGGTTTATGTGGAACCTTAAAGCGAGGCAGTGTAATTCCTGAGGAGGCAGAGGGATATTCGTCAGCAGTCAGGAAGTTTGAAGCTAAAAATATAAAAATGATTATAGTAGTTGTTATTTTGATACGTTTCATTATGGCTCCGATTCTCTGCGATAAGTAAAAAATAGGCGCGTCCTATGTAGAAGGAGTGCGCCTAAATCTAAACATTACTTGTGCAATTGACCAACGAATTGCATAAGTCTATGCTTCATCGTCTTCCGTTTTTGATGCTGCAATAACCTTCTGTGCCACATCATCAGGGACAATCTCATAATGAGCGAATTCCATGGTGAAATTACCACGTGCACTTGTCATGGATTTCAAGTCTATGGAATAGCGGAGCATTTCTGATTGTGGGACAATCGCCTGAATTATCTGCCGTTTCCCTACCTGTTCAACACCCATTACTTGGCCACGTCGTCCATTTAAATCACCAATAATACTTCCCATATACTGATCAGGGACAGAGATAGTAACGTTCATGATGGGTTCAAGTAAGCAGGGATTGGCTTGCTGGACAGCAGATGCAAATGCCATGGAACCTGCAATTTGGAACGCCATATCCGATGAATCAACATCATGATATTTGCCATCATGCAAGTCAATCTGTATATCAACTAATGGGTAACCTGCGAGGACCCCAAGTTCCATCCTTTGTTTTATTCCTTTTTCTACAGCTGGAATATAATTACTCGGTATCACACCACCTTTGATATTATTAATAAAGTCAAAACCTTCTCCCCGTTCAAGAGGGGCGAGATTAATGGTGACATCTCCGAATTGTCCTTTACCCCCTGACTGTTTTTTGTGTCTTTCCTGGATATTTTGCACACTTCTTCTAACAGTTTCGCGATAAGGCACTTTGGGAGTGGTTACTTGTGTCTCAACACCAAATTTCTCTACAATCCGATTCCTATTCACTGTAATATGTAGATCCCCGAGCCCTGAAACCAACAGCTGCTTTGTAATGTCGTTCCTTTCTATTTGGAAGGATGGGTCTTCTTCACTGATTCGCGTGAGTGCGGTCATAAGTTTCTCGTCATCACCTTCTCGCGCTGGTGAAATAGCATAGGAGATAACTGTATTTGGAAACTCAATTCCAGGTAGTTTAATATTTGTATCTCTGTCACACAATGTGTCACCAGTATGTGTCGCAGCGAGTTTGGTCAATGCCCCTATGTCACCCGCAGGTACATTGGGCGTGTTGATGGTTTGCTTGCCGTTCATAAAAGTTGGTTTACCGAGCCTTTCCACCTCTCCACGGTTCGAGTTATTGACTTGGCTATCACCTTCTAATGTGCCGGAATAGACACGGAAAAGACTGAGTTGTCCTGAAAACGGATCGGCGATTGTTTTGAAAACAACAGCAGATAAAGGAGCATCAGTTGACGGTTCGCGTGTTTTAGATTCGTCATCTGCATCATGGACTTCACCTGCTTGAATAGGGGATGGACAACAACTGATTATCATGTCCATCAATTGCTGCACGCCTATATTTTTCAGAGCCGAACCGCATAGCACTGGTACAAACTGATTTTCTATAATCCCCGTTTGTAAACCGTCCTGTATTTCTTCTTCAGAGAGTTCACCTTCAAAAAACTTTTCAATAAGTTCATCATCACTTTCAGCGGCGACTTCAACAAGAGATTCTCGATATTCTTCGGCTGTTCCAGCTAAATCATCAGGGACATCAGACTTCGCTATGGGTGTGTTCCCATTCGGTTCAAGAAAGGCACCCCCTTGAATTACATCTACAACCCCTGTGAACTGATCTTCCTTACCAATTGGGATTTGAACTGGCACTGCACGTGTCTCTAAAATTTCAGATATACTTGCAAGTGCATTATCAAAGCTTGCGTTCTCTTTATCCATTTTGTTTACAAAGAGAATGCGTGGAAGATTATATTTATCGGCTACCTCCCAAACTTTTTCTGTTCCCCCTTCAACCCCTGTCGTGGCATCAACGACTACGATAACTGCATCTACGACACGAAGTACACCGTGAAGATCCCCGTAAAAATCTTCTGCTCCCGGTGTATCAATAATATTTAGTTTATGTTCAGCCCATTCCGCAATACATACGGAACAATTGAGTGAAGTCTTGCGTTCTATCTCATCAGGGGCATAGTCAGCAACCGTGTTTCCGTCATCCACAGCTCCCATTCGTTCAATTGCACCACCGTTGTAGAGCATCGCTTCAATTAGGGAGGTTTTACCCGCCCCTGAATGAGCAATAATTCCGATATTCCGAATCTCTTCTGTCCTGTACTGTCTCATCTTGTAGTAAGTTCTCCTTTTATAACCACACGGAATAGGTCAAACTATGCCGTTATAAGATATAATAGTTTAACATAAATGACATTATTATTTCAATAAAAACATATTTGTATCTTTTGCCCGGATTGTTGCGAAAATCGGGGACTTCTGCTAAAATATTAAAATATAAGGAAGTAGCGGGAGTTTTTTTTCATCCGAAACAGTGGTGACAGTATTCAATTTCACACTACAGACCCTATTTCATAACTCACAGCATTCTTAATTAAGAACCACAACGAATTATAAAATTAATTCAACAAGGAGAAACACTTAATGGAACAAGAAAACAATAAAAACTATTTTGTTTACGTTGGCACTTATACACACGGAGATAGCGAAGGTATATATGTCTATCGCATGGACGGTGAAACTGGGGCATTAAAATATTCCAGTAAGATAACAGGTGTAGTAAATCCATCGTTTTTAGACATTCATCCCAGCGGACGCTATCTTTACGCAGTCAATGAAATCGGTGAATTTGAAGGAAAAGCAAGCGGCGCAGTCACAGCATTTTATATTCACGGAAACACAGGAGAAATAAGTTTCTTGAACCAACGGGCTACAGGTGGTGGTGCTCCATGTCATGTGAGCGTTGATGCGACAGGTAAATATCTACTCGTAGCAAATTACGGTGGTGGAAGTGTCGCCGCATTACCCATTGGAAAAGACGGTAGACTTGGTGAAGCATCTGATTTCGTGCAGCATCAAGGTTCAAGTGTCAATCCTGGTCGACAATCCGAACCACACGCACATGCTATTATGATTGATCCAGATAACCGTTACGCGCTTGCACCCGACCTAGGATTGGATAAAATACTTATCTATCAATTGGATTTAGATAACGGAAAACTCAATGCTAACACACAACCGTGGGCACGAGTACATCCAGGAGCAGGTCCACGCCACCTCGATTTTCACCCAAACGGCAAATATGCGTATGTAATTAACGAATTGGATTCTACTTTTACCGCATTTCGCTATGACGCAAACACAGGTTCACTCAGTGAAATCCAATCTATTTCTACGCTACCCGAAGACTTTGATGGAACAAGTCACTGCGCAGATGTCCATGTTCATCCATCTGGCAAATTTCTTTACGGCTCAAATCGCGGACATGATAGTATCGTTATCTGTGCAATTGATCAAGAAACTGGCATGTTAAATTATCTCGGTTGTGAATCAACGCGCGGGCAAACCCCCCGAAACTTCGGGCTGAATCCCGAAGGAACTTTCCTTTTAGCTGCCAATCAACAGACAAGTACAGTGGTTACATTTGCTGTAAATTCCGACTCAGGTGAACTAACCGAAACAGGAACGATCGCTGAAGTACCCAACCCAGTATGTTTGAAAATGCTTGCATGCAGTGCGTAACAGACTAAGTTGTGTCTCTTTGTAGCATAACCCTTCTATATTGTGCATCTTCGTAGCCTAAACTTTTAGTTTGTTTAGACCGAACTCACGATAGTTATTTCTGCTGCCGACGTTGCCTGCGGTGTTCTTGAAGTTTATCCCAAGGATAGATGAAACAGCGATTTGCCCAATCCTGATATAGACCATCTAACTCCTTCACCTTCTGCGAATGCTTGTCAGCAATATTGTCGATTTCTGTTCTTTCTGCTTGAAGATCGTAGAGTTCCCAATCTCCTGGGAATCTACAGACAAGTTTCATATCCCCTTGACGGACAGCACAGTTACCTTCGTGTTCCCAAAACAGAATTTCCTTACCGTTATCTTTATCATCGAAAATTGGTACTAAACTTGTCCCTTCTAACGGTAAAATTGGGTTGCCATCATGTTCTTCAAGATATGTTGCACCAGACACTTCAAGACAGGTAGCCATTATATCTGGGAGCTGTCCAGGTTGGTGTCGTAATTCACCTGTCGATTGTATTGCATCAGGCCAATGTGCAATTAGCGGTGTCGCAATTCCACCTTCATGCACCCAATGTTTATATAAACGGAATGGGGTATTAGACAGATTTGCCCACGGAACCCCATAACTCTGATAAGTTGTTTCAGGCCCGGGCATTATGCTCGGATCGTTACCTCGATAAACAGGTTTTCCATCTGAGGTGGTCTGTGTGCTAATCTGTGTATCTCTGTCACGGACTGCAGGTGGCCCCCCGAGCTCTTCTGCACATCCCCCGTTATCTGCTAAAAACAATATAAGGGTATTATCTAATTGTCCCGTTTCCTCAAGTTTATCAATAATTCGTCCTATACCAGCATCCATGCGTGTTATCTGTGCAGCATATACCTCCATCCGACGTTGGTTCCACTCCTTATGCTGTGCTTCACTCCACGGAGGTTGAGATGGATCGCGCGCAGTAAGCTGCCACAATTCATCCAACAACCCCATCTCACGCATACGTGTCAACCGTTCTTCTCGTAGTTCGTCCCAACCTACTGCAAACCGCCCGTTATAATTTGCAATATCTTCCTCATGTGCATGCAGAGGCCAATGGGGGGCAGTATACGCCACATAAGTGAAAAATGGACTATCACCTTTCTTATCATGGTGGTTCTGGATGAAATTCACCGCTTCATCACTGACAGCATCCGTAAAGAAATATCCTTCTGGCAGATCATCACTATCAAGTCGCGTATTATTCCGAGTCAATGTGTTCGGTTTCCAAAAGTTAGCTGCCCCCGTGATTATACCGTAATATTCATCAAAACCTCGCTGACAAGGCCAACTATGTTTTGGACCATCCGGACCGGTATGTCTGGAGATATGCCATTTACCGCTCATATATGTGCCGTAGCCCTCAGAACGAACAGCATCTGCAATGGTAATACAACTGTTGTTCAGGTCTCCCCGATATCCTTCTAATCCATCATCCCCCATCATGTGTCCTACACCGGTTTGATGTGGATGAAGACCAGTAAGCATGGATGCTCGAGATGGGCAGCATCGTGCAGTATTATAAAACTGTGTAAACCGAAGACCCCCAGCCGCAAGCCGATCCAAGTTCGGTGTATTGACCTCTCCACCATAACACCCTAAATCCGAAAATCCCATATCATCGTTTAGGATGAGAACAATATTCGGTTTTCTGTTTTCACTCATATAATTTGATCTCCTCTCGTAATAATTATTGACCCTCAGTATTCAATAGAAGACTACTACCATCCTCATTCGCAAGTAGATTGAAAAACTGTCTTGCTTCTGTATATTCCATAACAGAAATTACACTTTGCTTTAATTCAAAAATCAAACGATAAAACACCGTATTATCATGTTGTCCATACTGCCTATTTAATGAAGCAAAACTTGTCTCTCGTTTGATCTCATCAGGTAAAACAGTTGACCAACCGTCCGGTAAGTGTATCTGAATTGTCTTCTCTATCTGCATAGGATAATTTAGGTCAAGTGGATAAAGACGTTTTACAGCAGCAACAATCTCTGCGTATTCAGAAAATTCATCTATTGGCATTCGCAACAATGCTTGATTATTAAAATCCATTAGATACTTTTCTATCTGAAAGTATATTGATATTTTGAGCGGTGAATCGGAATCATATAAATCAGAAATTGTGGCATCGTCTATAATGATATTTGGAAACAAAGGATTGAGCTCAGCAGCAAGTGTGTCCTTCCATTCAGATGGTTGAATCTGTTTATATGTCCAACGAGAATTTAAATTATATTGTCCAGTCAAATCAATATGTATCTCACCGCGAGTCTTACCATCCTTATTTAACCATAACTCCGTTTTAGAAACCAATTTATTAGATTCTGCTGGAAATATAGGAATATCGACAAAAGCACCATCTCTATCTCCAATGAGAAAACCTACTCTACCTTGGTTCCTATAAGGTAAATCTCCATAACTACAAGTATTAGATGTAGGATCCATCCATATATATTCTTGTTCATCAATTGGAATTGCTGCGATCATGTGGTTAAACTGATTAAGTGATGGCCAAGTAGTGTCGATCCTCTCATAAGGTGCTGTGCTAACCATTACCGGATATGCCTTGATACCGACAAGATCGAGCATTGAAATTAACAAAGTCGTTTTATCCTTACAATCGCCATACTGTTTTTGTAATACCTCCGTCGCAGCAGAAGGTTGGTATGCACTCTGCCCAAGCTCAATGCCTACATAACGGATCTGTTTCGAAACAAAATGATAGATCGCCCGAATTATATCTTTGTCAGTTTTTAGGTTTTCTATGAGTTTCTCTACAGTATACTGTATATGTTCATCAGAGACATATCGACCTTTAGCGAGGTCCTTATACCACTTGTAAACGTCCTGCCAAGATTCGATCGAAGAATAACGCAAACGCATTGCTATGTTGTTAATATGCGGCATTCTCTCCTCTACTTTTAGCTCTGGCACTTCACCATTCCGCCATACATACAATACAATTCCATTGTCATCGTAAGATATCTCCGGCTCAATTTCAAAATTATCTGTTTTCCACTGAATGGGATAATCTTGTGGTAACCGCAATGCAAATACCGTTTCAAGATTCACTTCTGAAGATTGAAAATTGTAACCCCCTGTGATCCATGTTTTGTTTCCTGTTACCTGCTCTAACTTATCTTCAAGCGTCACTTGGTATTCAATACATACACCCGGGGATAATCCGACCATAGAAATAACACGCCACATCATATCAGAATATAGATTGTACGATAGCAACCCGGGCGGTGTGACATCATTGAACGCCTCATCAGGCGGTATATATTCTGTACCGTCTGGTGCAATTGTCCGGGCAATGTTCACCCTAATATTTTGTGTATTCGGTTGGTATGGAATAGCAATATCACCGTATTTTTGTATTCCTCTCTCGTTGAGTATTTTAACAACTTGATGTGTAGTATAACGCGACCGACCAGTAGGTAAAACATCATGACTAAAATGATTGAACAGGATCAGAACATCAGCATCTGGATAATCCGCTGATGTAGGAGCATTCGCTATGATTTGATCCACATCTGTTTTAATAATAGAGACGGGAGGAACATTTATTGTGGTAATCGGTGCGGGGCTCATCTGAGCAAGTGCCTGTAACCTTGTCTTTGCATATAGATTATTGGGGTCAACCTCAAGCAGCTGCTGATATTGAAGTTGCGCTTCAAAGTAACGGTGGTTGTCTTCATATATCGATGCCAAACGTTGCCTTGCCCAGATATCATTTGGGAACATGCGAATTGATTCTCGTAGCTCCGCAATCGCTTCACCCACTTCACCCCGCATCAGATATATTAATCCTAAATAATTATGTAAATTTTCTGATGCTGAATTCTCACATTCCGGATCAAGCGTCAATACTCTACGAAGTACCGCTTCTGCTTCATTAAGCCGGTTTAACCGCTTATAAGCTAAACCGAGATGGTTTAAGGCATAGAGATCGTCATCAGAAATGCTCAGTACTCGTTCATAATATTCCGCCGCATTTTTATAATCATTCAATCTTTCAAAAATAAACCCAACGTAATTAAGAGCAACGATATGATTCGGTTCAAATTCTAAGAATGCAACAAATGCGTCCCGTGCTTTCTCATACTCATCGAGTTGTAAGTGGATTTCTGCAATTTTATAATACGGTAGGCTTGAATTCGGATGGACTTTTATGGCTGCGTTGAATGCCGCAAGAGCATCCCGTAGATGACCTTCTTCTATCGCTGAATTACCCGCATCAATGTTCTCACGCCATTGCTGATTTTGTTCTATCACCGGATCAACAATCTCTTGTGAACTTGATTGTGTACTCTTATAAAAAACACAACCAGAAATCATCAACAGTAGGAGAACCATAAAAAACGGAAAACATCTATGCAACATCACTCTTTTTCTCCACTATCCGCAAAAAGTTTCGGATTATTGGCATGCCGATCTCTATCACGATCAGTTTTCTTTAACATAGACTGTCTGAAAGCATCTTCAAGTTGAACACCTGTTTGATTCGCCAGACATATCAAAACAAAAAGGATGTCTGCCATCTCTTCAGCGAGATCTAAATCTTCTTCATTTTCCTTAAAGCTTTGATCACCGAATCTGCGCGCCATTATTCTTGCTAACTCACCAACCTCCTCCATCAGAATGGCAGTATTCGTAAGCTCTGAAAAATAACGGACACCAAAAGAATTAATCCATTCGTCGACTATCTTTTGACAGTTTTCAAGCGTGTAATCCATCGGACCATCCATTTTATCCTTAATGTTTGCCGTATTGTAGCAGCAATCACAATAGATGTAAACACTTTTCCCATGCAGAACGTTAATTTAAATATCGTAGGTGGGAACTCTGATTCCCAATTATTCCTGAGTTAAGTCGCGAGGCAGAGATCGCTCCTACAAGTGAGGGGCCTACCTATTTTCATACTCAACCAAATCATTACCTGACCATCTATTTAGGGTTATTTAGTTTTATGTATTTTAGTTGTTTTTTATCACAATCGTTAATATTTTAGGATGTGCAGATATACCGTGATTTTTCATGGTATATCTGCTATACTTCACCTTAAAAACTTACGATCTTTTGAGGTGAAGAATGACAAGAAAAAAGTCCTGCCACTTAGTCAATATGTTAGCAGAACTTACAGACCCACGCAAGGAAAAAGGGAAACGGCACCCGTTGAAAGCAATCCTCGCACTTTTAGTCGTTGGATTGATGTGCGGGCATAAAGGGTATACATCCATCGCTACCTGGGCACGCTCACAGCCCGCACTCACAAAAGCACTCGGGTTCACACATCACAAAACGCCTTGTGCCGCAACTATCCATAATCTGTTGAAAAAGTTGGACGTTGAAGCATTAGAAAACATCCTGTCAAAATGGGTAAACGCCGCATTAGCAGAGTGCCCTGATTTGCGGGGGTGTTCCGACGCAGTCGCTATAGATGGCAAAACCCTGCGTGCGTCTAAAAAAAGTGGTGCGATGATCAGCCATTTACTCTCCGTCGTCTCTCATGAGTTAGGGATCACCCTCACGCAGCGAGGTGTCAGCGACAAAACCAATGAAATACCGGTATCAACGGAAATCCTCAAAGCGTTTGATGTAGCAGGCAAAGTTATCACAACGGATGCCCTTTTGACACAACGCTCTTTCTGCCACGGAATCATAAACAGCGGGGGCGACTATATGCTGCCTGTTAAAGGCAATCAACCGGACCTGTTAGAAGCGATTGAAAAACTTTTTCAAGGCGTGCCTGACGCGGTTTCTGAAGACACAACACACCCTACTTTAGGGAAACCGATATACATGCATGAGACGATTGAAAAGTCGCATGGCAGACTTGAGACGCGATGTATCAAGGCAAGCACAAGTCTCAACGCATATCTGGATTGGCCGGGCGTAGCACAAGTGATCCAATATTGCTATACTTCCAAAAATATGAAGACAGGAGAAGAGACAACCCGCACTACCTATGGGATTACGAGCCTGAAACCGAGTGAGGCATCCGCAGAACGCTTACTTGCTTTACGGAGAGGCCATTGGGCAATAGAGAACAAGTCGCATTGGATGCGCGATGTGCTACTCGGCGAGGACGCATCACCTGTCAGATGCGGGGCTATTCCACAAGTCATGGCCGCTTTACGAAATACCGCATTATCCGTATTCCGTTTTCAAGGCATAACACGGATCGCTGATAAAATAAAGGAATATGCATCAAAACCTTTACTCACAGTTAACTTGATAAAATGAATATCTATAAAACTAAATAACCCTACCATCTATTACGAAAACCTTGATTTTTCTATAAATTTGCATTATAATTCTCTACAAACAATTATATCAGAAGGAATTTCACATGGGAATCACAGATACAGAAAAACAATTCTATGAAACCAACGGTTACCTTCTAAAAAAAGGGCTCGTCTCATCAGAAGACATCACAAGTATTTTAGAAGAAATTGACGATATTCACAACCGAATGGCACAGAATCCAACGCAAGGCATAGGTATTTCGTGGGAAGTCTACGAAGACGATCCAGACCACCCACCTCTAATAAAACAGCTTATGCACAGTGAAGTGGTAAGCCCAACACTAAACCGACTTCTCCGATCCGACTTAGTTCTTGACGTTCTGGAAGGCATGATGGGGCCTGACATTTCGCTGTTCCATAGCAAACTTCTACCGAAAGCAGGTGGGGATGGCACAGCAATCCCTTGGCATCAAGATTATGCTTATTGGAAAAATGATAACAACAAACCTGTCATGATTAATTGCCAACTAGCTATCAGTGAAGCAAACCTTGAAAATGGATGTATACAGTTTGTTCCTGGAAGTCATAACTGGGGCTTGCAAGAACATGAACGTAAACATCAAACGTTTGGCGTATTTCTACCAGGACACTATCAAGAACGAGAAGACGCTGTTGCAGTAGAAATGGAGCCAGGCGATGGTGTGTTTTTCAATGCACTTATTATACACGGTTCTGCACCGAATAATTCGAAAAATGATAGGTTAATGAATACATTCGCATATAATGTTACTGGTAACGGAACAACGCAATCGCGTGAAGTCCTGCGTGGTAAGGAAATGAACTCTTGAAAAAGTACAGCTCTGTTTGGGCTTTTCTCAGTATCCTCTTTTTCATAGCTATAGTTGGTTGTGGAAGTGACGAGGGTGTATCGAGCAATAAGAATTTTGCCCCGATAATCTCTGTCTTTGAAACAGATACAGAAATAGTTCTACCGGGAACAGAAGTATCAATTCGTCTGCAAGCAGATGATCTTGACAACGACATCTTAACATATACTTGGTATGCTGCAGATGGTGAGATTTCTGGAGATGCTTCTGGGGCAATCTGGATCGCACCAGATAATGAACAGAAATTTTCGATTCATGTAACTGTAAGCGACGGTGAAAACGCCACAACAAGCACCCTTGATATACAAGTATGGCGCGGACGAGAAGGCAACTATTACCCTTTAGCAGTAGGAAATAAATGGACATACCGCGACGCTGAAGGCACAGAGATAATCTTTGAAATTATAGATACTATTCAGATTCAGCTTCCCGAGGAAAAAACCGTAGAGAGTTTTGTTCTCGAAAAAACGAATACTGCAGAAAATCTGGAAAATATTGCGGACTATTCTTATCTTGGTCATGAATTAGACGACGAGGGAAACATAACAGGCATTCTTCAACATGCACAGAATATAACCCCCGGCACTGAAGATACGATTATGTTTGTACCATTTCTACCTTTGTATAAATTCCCACTTATCCCAGGCTGGAAATGGAGCGTCAATTTTCAGGCGAAATTAGTACCTGAACTTTTCCCCTTAGACCGTGGTATAGATGAATTTGAAGTGCTCTCTGAGGAAACTTTGACTGTCCCCGCAGGAACTTTTGAAAACGTGTTCCAGGTCCAAGAAACATTTCATTGGATATATGAACTTCAAGGACCAGATTTCGACCTCGATATTACAATTGCCAATAAATGGTTGGCTCCAGATGTAGGCATCATAAAATTTACGCAAACACAAACCAGAGGTGGTGTACCAATAGAAGCAGAATTTGAACTTGTATCTTATGAACTTGTTAATAACTAATGCCATAGCATAGGAACCCTATATTGAGCAATATAACCCATACGCCACAGATTTTGACAACAACCGTCGGTTCATATCCTGTCCCATCTTGGCTTCACGCTATGCCGACAGAACAAGCATTGATTGATGCAACACGTGTTGTAGTCGATATACAACGACAACACGGCATTGACCTCCCTACCGACGGTGAATTATACAGATTTGATGTCAATCATCCTGAAACCAACGGAATGATTGACTATTTCATTAGACCCCTTTCCGGTATCAGATCAGATGTCGGTCGACAAGAATGGACTGAGTTTAGACAGATGCAGACGATGGCATTCCGTGCTAAACCTGCAGGAGTTGTTGAGAACACGTTGGGCGAGGGATCCTTAAACCTTGTATCCGATTGTGAACGTGCAGTGGATGTTGCAGGTAAGAACTTAAAATTTACTGTTACCAGTCCGTACATGCTTGCCCGGACATTACTGGATAAACATTATGGTGACTTTGACGCTCTGCTTACCGCTCTGGCAGAGACATTGTCTGCTCAGGTGCAAGAATTAAACTGTAGATGTCTTCAAATAGATGAAGCGAATATACCGGGCAACCCACAAGATGGTCCTCGCGCTGCCAAGGCGATAAATATTGTCCTTGATGCATTCAATGGAGAGAAGGCAGTTCATTTTTGCTTTGGCAATTACGGCGGTCAAGTAATCCAGCAAGGAAATTGGCAGACACTGATAGAATTCCTGAATATGCTCAGATGCGATCATCTTGTGCTAGAGTTAAAACATCGCCCAGATGGCGATCTTACCGCGCTCAAGGATGTTTCATCGCAAATACAACTCGGCATTGGTGTCATTGATGTGAAAGTGAATCCAGTTGAAACCCCCGATGAAGTCGCAGCCAACATAGAAAAAGCAGAACAAGTTATAGGTAAAGGACGAATCGGTTGGGTACATCCAGACTGCGGATTCTGGATGCTACAAAGATCAGTCGTTGACCGGAAAATTGAAGCACTCGTCAAAGGTAGAGATAAGTATCTGGGAATCAATTAGTATACTGTTATTCCATAAAGTTAATTTAATGTTAGGTGATGTGTGTTTGAAATACACCTGCCACAACTCAAAAAATACCAAAACATGTCCGGAATTGCTGGGGTAATCGGTTTTCTGTTGGGAACAGTTATCTCAGGAATTGGAATTTTGACACTCGGATGGCACTGTCCATTTGGAAGTGGGTTATTTTATACATTAGCATTTTCGGTGCTTACGGGAATTATATGTGCTCTCGTTTTAGGTAACCTTGTTGCACTGCTTCTGATAAAAATCGTCAAATATCGACAAATCACAAGAAAGACTTCACAAAAAGAAGGAGATCCTAATGGGAATTGAATTATTCGGTCTTGATATTTTGTATATTATTTTACTTATGACAGTTGGCATGTTCGCTGGTTTTGTCAACACCGTTGCTTTTGGCGGTTCGCTATTAACATTACCAGCATTAGTTTTTGTTATGGAAGCAATCGGTGTTCCACACATTCCTGCTGGGACGAATGTTACAAGCATTGCAAATGGGACCAATAGAATTGCAATTTTCTTTCAAAACTTTAGTGCCATTTTGGGATTTCGACGTAAAGGGGTTTCAAATTTCCGTCACGCAATTACCCTAACTATACCGGCAGTGATAGGGGCAACAATTGGGGCGTTTATAGGAACAGAAACACCTGATAAAGCATTCAAGCCAATACTTGCCATTGTTATGGTTGCAATGCTCTTCTTAACCTTATTTAATCCTACTGAACGGTTACAAGACAAATTTAATCCAAGTGGAACACAACATAAAATCATCACTGCTATTGCACTATTTTTTGTAGGGATTTATGGAGGATTTATCCAAGCTGGTGTCGGATTATTGATTATTGCCACCTTACGGATTCTTGATGGAGGAGACTTAGTCATTACCAATGCACACAAGGTATTCATTATATTTTTCTACACAATCATTGCACTCGGGATCTTTGTTAGCAAGGGTCAAGTCAATTGGGTTTTAGGTATTTCATTGGCAATGGGGAACGCAACAGGTGCATGGATCGGTAGCCATTTAGCCGTAAAAATGGGTGATAAATGGATCAAAGTGGTCTTAGTAGTAGCTGTGATCGCTTCCGTAATGAAACTTCTATGGGATACATTCAAGGATGTATTGGTTGTGTAAGGTTATTTTGTCTGGCGACTGTTCTTACTAATATGTATGGAATGTTGCTAACTGTTCTCCGTGTCACAAACTCTTTCTAAGCGTTTAGCAACTAATTCGCTGACTATTTTTCCTGAATATCCATCTAATAATTCGGATATCTTTTCTGGGATATCTGATTGATTGTTTACATAATATAAATTGTTCTGTTTAATTATCAGTTCTTCTCTATCTCCTTCCTCATCAGATATTACTATGATCGTTTCATCCCCCCACCTTAAGTTATGAATCTTATTGTTCACCCTGAATGTTTCATCATAGACAGATATGATAGGTTGTGGTAGTCTGAGCAATTGCATTTTTGTATTTTTAATTGCAGTTCCTAGTTCCAATGAAATAGGATTATCCATTGATACATTCTGGGTGAGTGGAAGGTTCCACAATAATACTGGCTTATGTAAACGTTGGGCAAGATGAAGCAATCGTTGGAATCGTCTCCAATCTGCCGGTTGTTCAAGACTCTGTGGATTTCCTAAAAACAAGACAAGCTTAATTGTTTGAATCTCTGCCAAACCAGCAAAGGCGAAATTACCTTGCCCACCTGCTCTGTCACCGTATAGTTGAATTGCTTTTCTTAACTGGAACTTGATTGCTTTAGGATCCTTTGATAACATATCATATCCATTACGTACACGATTAGAAAACTTGTATGTAGTTTACCATTTACAAACCCAAAAGTCAATATATTTGGTAATTAGGGTTATTTAGTTTTATAGATATTCATTTTATCAAGTTAACTGTGAGTAAAGGTTTTGATGCATATTCCTTTATTTTATCAGCGATCCGTGTTATGCCTTGAAAACGGAATACGGATAATGCGGTATTTCGTAAAGCGGCCATGACTTGTGGAATAGCCCCGCATCTGACAGGTGATGCGTCCTCGCCGAGTAGCACATCGCGCATCCAATGCGACTTGTTCTCTATTGCCCAATGGCCTCTCCGTAAAGCAAGTAAGCGTTCTGCGGATGCCTCACTCGGTTTCAGGCTCGTAATCCCATAGGTAGTGCGGGTTGTCTCTTCTCCTGTCTTCATATTTTTGGAAGTATAGCAATATTGGATCACTTGTGCTACGCCCGGCCAATCCAGATATGCGTTGAGACTTGTGCTTGCCTTGATACATCGCGTCTCAAGTCTGCCATGCGACTTTTCAATCGTCTCATGCATGTATATCGGTTTCCCTAAAGTAGGGTGTGTTGTGTCTTCAGAAACCGCGTCAGGCACGCCTTGAAAAAGTTTTTCAATCGCTTCTAACAGGTCCGGTTGATTGCCTTTAACAGGCAGCATATAGTCGCCCCCGCTGTTTATGATTCCGTGGCAGAAAGAGCGTTGTGTCAAAAGGGCATCCGTTGTGATAACTTTGCCTGCTACATCAAACGCTTTGAGGATTTCCGTTGATACCGGTATTTCATTGGTTTTGTCGCTGACACCTCGCTGCGTGAGGGTGATCCCTAACTCATGAGAGACGACGGAGAGTAAATGGCTGATCATCGCACCACTTTTTTTAGACGCACGCAGTGTTTTGCCATCTATAGCGACTGCGTCGGAACACCCCCGCAAATCAGGGCACTCTGCTAATGCGGCGTTTACCCATTTTGACAGGATGTTTTCTAATGCTTCAACGTCCAACTTTTTCAACAGATTATGGATAGTTGCGGCACAAGGCGTTTTGTGATGTGTGAACCCGAGTGCTTTTGTGAGTGCGGGCTGTGAGCGTGCCCAGGTAGCGATGGATGTATACCCTTTATGCCCGCACATCAATCCAACGACTAAAAGTGCGAGGATTGCTTTCAACGGGTGTCGTTTCCCTTTTTCCTTGCGTGGGTCTGTAAGTTCTGCTAACATATCCATTAAGTGGCAGGACTTTTTTCTTGTCATTCTTCACCTCAAAAGATCGTAAGTTTTTAAGGTGAAGTATAGCAGATATAGCGTGAAAAATCACGGTATATCTGCACATCCTAAAATATTAACGATTGTGATAAAAAACAACTAAAATACATAAAACTAAATAACCCTATTCGAATGGGCATCAATCTTGACCGGTTTCAACAACTTACCGGAGAACGTTCATGGTGGTGCAACTTAGGGGTTCAAGAATTCCGAGAAAATGATGGGCATTGGATTGATGTGCTACCCCCACCCAGAAAACGTGACCTAAAACTATTACCCTATCTGATCGGCGGCATCAGCGAAACCGATGTAGAAGAAATCTTCCAGACACAAAGGAAATATACCGCTCGCGCAGGAGCAGACCTACGCTATGAAGTTACGCCACAACTACGACTCATCAGTACAGTCAATCCCGACTTTGATAACATTGAACAATCTGTAGAAGGCATCGATTTCTCTTACAGTGAACTATAGTTTGGACATTTTTGGTCTTGTTATAGATTATGAATAGTTGGCAGCATTTCCCCGTTAGCACTTCTGAACAGGTGTTAGAACCGCTGCTAACGCCCCTTTTCTGTCTAAATTCTGTTAGAAATCACTGTTTTTTAGTCATCATTTTTCCAATAATCGTGAAAATAGTTGCTGTTGAACTAGTTCATGTAGTATCTTCAGGGATTTTTAGTTTTTTCTGTGCGTTTTTCCTCGGGTCGTAACCCGTATAAAAATAGTTTTGTTGTAAACATCGCTGCAAGTAAGCGGTCATCAAGCCGCGTGTGAGATGTTTCGGTTTATACCAGTGTATATTGAGCGTGGATAGCACGTCTTCTAAATCAAGAGAAACCTTGTCTGTGTCTGTGTCTGCGGGTGTCTTAGGCAATGGCGACGGACTGAAAGCGAGTTGTGTCAGCGTTGCTGCGGTGAAACTGAGTTGAGCGAACCGATCCAAACTTTTCCTGTCTCGGAGTTGATAGGTGTCAAATCCGAAGTTTTCTTTAGCGTCCCGAAAGGCAGTTTCAATCTGCCACCGGTTTCTATAGTGTCGGATAACTGTTTCTACGGGCAGTCGTAAATCTGAAGTAAATACACAAAAATACCGATAGGGTTTAGACTTTTTCAAGCGTTTGCGTATCACAACGATGCGGACATCTACAGGACACATCTTTGTTCGCACGACTTTATCAGCGACAGAAAGTGTCTGATCCTCAACAACGATATCTGTATACTTCAGGTGTGGAATAGACACACGGCTACCATACCGACGGGGTCTGCCTCTCTTGAGACGCTTAGGGCGTTTCGGTATATCAAAAAACGCCGCGTTTGACTTCGCACGACAAAGTAAATGATGTCCTTGTGAGAGTATCTCCGTGAACACTTTGCGTCTATTGAAACCTCTATCAAAAATGATAAGACCCGGTGGCACAAGATTACATAAATGCTTCAGCACAGCGAGGCTATTTGCGTCCTCGCTTTTCGGTTCCATCATCCGTGTGGCTAATGGAAATAGGCGCGTGCCTTCAGGCGTTTCTGCCAGCCACCCAATCGCACCGAACTCGTGTCCGTGATGAAACTTGGACTGGTTCTTGTTACGTGCCTGATACGCAGGGTTCCTGCGGAAATGCAAACCCGCTTGTTTTGAACCGCTACTTATGGCATGCGTCTCATCATAGACATAGATGCCCGTGGGGTAAGCGGATAGCACTTGATGGCTTAGCGTAGTGGCGACTTGATCCACACACCAGATGCCACGCGAGAGAAACTTTGGCAGAGACCAATACCGACCTGCTTGGGCTGTCGCAAGATAGATTTGTGTCATTGTGCCTCGGTAGGGCGTATTTATCAGACCTTTTACGAAAGTCTGAAAGTGGTGAAAGTTATTATACTTGAACACAGGTCAAAAATCTGATAACATGTTGTCCAAGTAGGAAAGTGGGGTCATTTGAAATATCCTTTCAAATTTGTGTTTCCTAAAAGGATACCCGCTTTCCTGCTTTATGTCCATAAAAAAAACAAAAACTGTCCAAACTATAGTACAGTGAACGCTACGTAGAAGACCGACGTCCGTTCTTCTCCGAAGGTGGTAACGTCTATAACCTCGGCAACCTTCTCTATTCGCGGCGGATAATGGACATGGACATGGGACTTAAACTCTTTGGAAAAGTAGCAAAAAAATACATCAGTCGGCACCTTAGGCACCTATCATCGTAACAACCAGAATTTTATTCTACGCGCAAAACAATCCCTAACAGCAACCTCACACATCATAGCAGCATTCCTATCACACCATCGTCCGAACACAGGTTCAAACAGTGTAGCACATCTTTCAGGTAGTGCTAGACACGGTAAATTTTCCGCAGAATCAAGCCTCACTCAAAGTTGGGAGGGGAAGTCAAATGGAAAAACAGGAGAGATCAATCTAAGATACAACGGCCCGCTTTTTCAATCAGCGTTATTCGGGTATTTTGTAGATCCAGATTTCGTAAATAACCTCGGATATCGACCGTTCACCGGCCTCCGCGGTGCTGGTTTAGAAGGAATTATCTCAAACGAATGGCGACATGGATTAATCCGTAGCATTTTCATTGGGGCAAATGTAATAGCCGCTAACACTTATGAAGGTGAATTATTTCAGCGAGACTTCGCCGTTTTCTCAAATTTCTCAACACATAGCGATTACGGACTTTCTATTAACTGGTTCAGCGGACAATTCCAAGAATTCACTGATAGCGTCCTTAGCATCAGATTAAGAGCACGTACCTCAGATCAGTTCAACAATGTCAGCGTTAGCTATAACTGGGGCGAACAAGCGGATAAGCGACTTCATCGCGTCAGCGGAAACCTAAATCTCCGAGTCTACGACTTCACCGCAGGACTCTCCTCCAATATCCAATGGCATTTCGAAAGACGCTACCAGCAGATCCTCACCCTCAGCTATGACTTCAGTCCCGCCTTAAGCCTCGGTAGCCGTTTAATCTGGCAAGCAGAAGGCATCAATATCTACTTCGCATTGCGCCGCTCCGGTTATGCCGGCACAGACTTTTTCATCATCCTCGGCGACCCCAACGCCCCAGAATTCAAACAACGCTTAATAGCAAAGGTTATACGCGCCTTTTAGAATTTCCACGGATATCCGTGTGCCGCAATTAAAGGGAGTGGTAATTCGCGCTGAATCGCATGTTATAATATATGCCGTTGAGTGTCCTTCTCGTAACTATAACCTTTTTGTTCAAAAGTCAATGTAATGAAAAAACTACACATACCAATCGACAAGCTTGTGTCGGTTCTGTTGATATTCACGTCCGTTTGCTCAGCAGTAGCATCGGATACCCAAGCCAAAAAGGATATAGAAATGCAAAAAAGCAGAATCCAAATTTACAAAGAAAACCCCCGTTATTGGCAATATAAAGGCGAACCCATCCTACTCATTGGTGGTTCAGTCGAAGATAATCTATTCCAAATTCCGAACCTAAAAGAACACCTCGAACTGCTGAAGTCTGTCGGTGGCAATTATGTACGGTCCACGATGAGCTGGATTGATGAAGGGGATGTGCCCCCTCACAAAAAAGTCGGAGATAAATACGACCTAAATCAGTGGAATAACGAATTTTGGACGCGTTTTCGTAATTTCATCAAGTGGACACACGAAATGGATATTATCGTCCAGATAGAGGTGTGGGCAACTTTCAACTATTACAGAGAACCGTGGGCTGCGAATCCTTTCAATCCCAAAAATAATAGCAATTACACCGCAGGAGAAACCGGATTACCCACAGTCGTCAAAGACCATCCTGTTGCAACGGGTAACAACTTTTTCTGGTCTGTACCCAAAGAACGCAATCAGGAAATTGTCTTGAAATATCAAGAAAAATTTGTGGATAAACTCCTTGACGAGACACTTCCCTATGGGCATATACTCTACTGCATGGATAACGAGACTGCAGTCACAGCGGCTTGGGGTGAATATTGGTCAACTTATATCAAGAAGAAAGCAACCGATGCAGGACGTACCGTTGAAACCACTGAAATGTGGGATCCATGGGACTTATCTGACGAAAAACATAAAGCAACTTTTAACCATCCCGAAACCTATTCATTCTGTGATATATCACAAAATAACCACCAGAAACGGCAACGGCATTGGGATAACGCACAGAAAATACGCACAAAACTAACGCCGATCCGCCCCATCAATAATATTAAAATTTACGGTGCTGACGGCGGACGCTTCGGCAGCACGCGAGATGGACTAGAAAGGTTCTGGCGAAACATCTTCGGAGGATTCGCATCTGCACGGTTTCACCGTCCAGATAGTGGAGTCGGTCTGAGTAAAATTGCACAAGCACATCTCAAAATTATGCGTATGATCACCCACGAAATGGACGTTTTTACTTGTGAACCACACAACGACCTCCTCGCTAATAGAGAAGAAAATGAAGCATATACCTTCGCCAATCCAGGAAAAGAATACGCCATCTACTTCCCAAATGGGGGCTCGGTTGATCTCAAACTCGATGTTCGTAATAACACAGATGCCGAAATGGTAAAAATAAAATGGTTAAACATACAAAAAAGCGAATGGAAAAAAGAACAGGAAATACCACTAATTGATAGCATAACATTATCACCATCCACTCAAACACATTGGGCCGTTTTGATCCAAGTCAAGTGAAATTCAAGTAAAGAAATTGCGTCAAAATTTTGCATTAACGCATATCTTGTAGTATAATTTATAAAACGTTAATTAAAGAGGAACTCAATTCTAACACCATTTTCATATTATGGGAGCCCTCGTCATGTTTAAACGACGGTTAGACCAATTCAAACATGAAAATGTAGGAATGTTCGACCTCGCTTCAATCGGTATAACACTTGTTCTTGCTATCGTTATCGGTTATTTTGGTGGCAAGTGGATCGGCGGAAAATTAGGCAGCGAAGACATCGGATCATACATAGGATTTGCCATCGGAGTCGCTGCCGGATTCTTGGAGATGTTCCGATCAGTCGCACGCTGGAACCGACAGATGGAACGCATGGAAGAAAAACAACGCCGTGATGCCGCACAAAAATTACAAAAGGATGAAGAACAATAACGCCTAAAGTGTGATTCTGTAAGCCATACTTTAGCAGGGAACGTATGTCAAGCTGAGGACAATACCCATTTCACATTCGGAGACATAAAATGAAATATACAATTTTCCTTGTGCTATCTTTATATTTTCTTACTTTAATGTTTTCTTTTGCAGAAGTACAGAATACCCTCGAAAAGACTGAAGTTTTAATCGCTGAATCAAAGTTTTATGAAGCTATGATGGCCCTAGAACCTTTGTTGATAACTGATCAGAAAAGCGAAGAGCAAGAAGAAGCACTCTGGTATGCTAATATGCTGTGTGAGAAGTTAGCTACAATCCTTACAAAAGATTATCGGAAGACACGAAGCGATATTCCCTCTGACAGTGATCCTATAAAACTTGAAAAAGTAGAAAACTTAAATCGATTAGGAGCAGATATTTACTACGACGGCGGGGAGCTCTCTTCTGACAGTTATCTATATAGCTACGGTTACTTGAAACGATTCATTGAAAATTATCCAAACAGCCCTCGAGTTCCCATTGCAGAATACTATCTTATGCGATCTAAATATTTCGAATGGGGTGGAAATATAGTAAGCGGCGGCGAAGATGGAGCATTCAAAGCACTTGAAGCACTTCATACCTATGTCAACAAGTACGCGAAAAACGGTTTTACTGAAGTTTATAAGGCTTATCTCGATATTGCTCATATTAATCACGGTATTTGGGCATTACTCACATATCCTGAGGAGTTTTTTGGACCAATGGAACCGAGTGACGAAGACCTAGCATATGCCGAAGAATACAAAGCGAAAGCACTGAAGTATTATGCAAAGTTCATGGCTAATAAATATCATCCAAACTTAAAAAAGAGAGCCCGTAAACATTATACAGACTTAATACAAGATAAAAAATCAGGATTATCTTTTATTTTTGTCGGATGTTAACTTTATCCTGCAGAATGCTAAGATTCAGCTGATCACATTCGACATTATAAATTATGTATGTTATATATCGCTAACAATGGAGGCTATTATAGAATTTGGTGATCGGTTTATCCGCCAAGTTTATATCTTAACAATCATACTGACCGTCCTCATTGGAGCAGTTTTGTTAAGCTTCAAACTTGCCGCACTCCCCAGTTTTCTTATCGGTAGTGTTATAGGTATCAGCCTATTCTGGTCAATTGAATTTGTGATACGTAGGTTGCTGCGTCCTGGAAAAACGCAAAAAACAAAATATCTGCTCGGATTCATAGCACTTGGTAAATATACCGTTCTTGGGGTTCTCCTCTATTTCTTGTTCAATACGAAGTGGCTGAATATCTATGCATTTGCAGGGGGCATCATTTTAGTACAAGGCGCAATTATCCTCAAAGCAATCGGACTTATGATAACTATTCTTAGAAAAAAAGATCCTGATCAACCATAAGGGATATTTTCTGTATGTATTGTAAAGCAAAATAACTAGTCGACGGTAGCATTTCGTTTTGTAATGTTTTACAAAGGAGATAGTCCGATGAAACAATATAAAGTTACATTAATGAATATAATAGTTTTGACGAGAGAAATTATCCAAGAAAGATTAAGTCATTATAACGATCTTACTAATGATAACGAACCTGGTACACCATCTCAAGGTGATTTGAGAAGACACACAATATATACATTTCTATTTTCTCTTCCGCTTTTGTTAGAAAAAACTTTTAAGAATAAAATCAGCAATATATTTTTTGAGGTATCAGAAGATCCAGCATGGAACATGATAATGTCTGAACAGAAGAAAGTAATGTATAATGCCTTAAGTGCACCTCTTGAGTATGATTTTTTGACCTCACTTGTGGTTGGAGTAAAAATAATTATGCCAGCATTAAAATTTATTAATCCAATAAATCTCCGCAGTTTTGTTATCGCTGAAACCTTTCATCGAGTAATTCTCTATAAAGAAATGTTTAAATCACTCAAAGTTTCTTCAAATAGTGACCCAAAAGTTACATTTTCAGCTTCAGCATCTGATTTTGATGTTAATAACTATACTATTGGTGACATTAAAAACAGACTGAACATTATAGAAAGATATGTGATCATCTGTATTGTTCTTAAAAATATTTCAAGTAACCTATAATAAATAATTTATGAATAAACTAAATTGCAACTATGGTAGATTATACAATTAATTCTACATTCTGAGCTGTAGGAGGGAACTCCGATTCCCGACTACAAGTGGTTTTGGTCGCGATTCGGAGAGCACTTCTACAGGTGGGGTGTCCAATTATTTCAATAATTCACCATAATAAATTCTATACAAATAAAGTAATCCCAAATTTAAGAAATATAAACTACAAACATGAAAAAAATATCGTTTATTTGCTTGGTCATTGTTATCTGTCTCTTAGCAACGATCGGGACATTCGCAGCAGAGGATATGTCAACAGATGGAACCGACGCTGATGAACATGTCAAAGCTCCCATCCAACACTACGGCTACCGTTCTTGGTTCTCCCCTATATCACAATTATTACCGAATGCAATAATTCATGAACCAGGAAAATGGCATCAACCAGACCTAATCCCAAACACACTGTTTGTCGTTCTCTTTCTATCAATATTTTTCTTTTTCGTCACCCGCAAATTGAAGCGAATTCCCGAAGGAAAAGCACAGACGCTACTAGAAGTGTTCGTCGGAGGTATAATGGACTTCTTTGGCGGCATCTTGGGTGAAGACGGTAAAAAATATCTCCCTTTTGTCGGTTCATTTTTCATTTTCATCCTTTCACTCAACTATATCGGACTCATTCCAGGTTTTCAAGCCCCGACAGCAGATTTAAATACAACGCTCGCTCTCGGTATAACCGCCGTAATCGGCGTTCAAATTATCGCTATTAAAGAAAATGGGGTTGGCGGTTATCTCAAACATCTGATCGGGAATCCTACATGGTTAGGATTTTTGATGTTCCCAATTGAGGTAGTAGCACAGCTATCACGAGCAGGATCGCTCGCCATCCGTCTATTCGGCAATATTTTCGGTGAAAAATCGGTTGTTATTCAGCTGACAGCACTCGGTATTATCCCAATTGGTGCTTTCTTCTTGCCAATACCTGTTCAAGTACCGATGGTGTTTTTCGCTATGTTCGGCGGTTTTCTACAAGCGTTCGTTTTCACCCTTCTAACAACAATATATATCATGCTATTTATAGAGCACCATGACGAAGCGCATGAAGCGCATCATTAAATTTCTAGATGGCAAGAGCTAACTTGCCTATTCTGTCCAAGGAGGACATTTCATGATTTACTTAGCAGTATTAGCATTCGGCGTAACTTTAGGGTTACCCATCGCAGTTATTTTTGCCTCAAGAGCACAAGGCTCCGCCACAAGTACTGCCCTTGAAGGTATTGCACGCCAACCAGAATCAGCCGCAAAAATTCAAACTGCCATGATTATCGGTTTAGCTCTCATTGAATCACTCGTTATCTACGCATTGCTTATGTTTTTCCTTTTACTACCAAAACTCCCCGGTGTTGATATAAAAGAAAACACAATCACAGTAAAAGATGCAATTGAAGCTTCCCGTGCAGCACCTGAGAATAACAACAATGTCAGTGTCAATATGGGTGACCAATAATAACACATAATCTCTAACACGTTGGGGCACCAAATCTGTAACCGCCCCAACACGTTGGGTATCTAAGTAAATTGCACGCTAATTATCAACAAAAGTAGCAAAAACTGTTAGTTCAGGCAGAACTACAGAAACGCTCAACTAACTACATATTTCACTATATCCGATTAAGCGTAGCAATTTTACAAAGTAGAAGACCGTTTATGAAAAAAATATACGCAAGTTGTCTCATTCTAATAGGAATCTGCATAAGCAGCGTTTTTGCAGCCGAAGCCCCCTCAGGGGGTGGACTATTATCTGACTTGGGGATTGATCCGAAAACAATCTTGGTGCAAGCAGTCGGATTTCTAGTAGTCCTCGCGGTACTCTGGAAATTCGTTTTTGGTAAGGTCGGTGGACTATTAGAAGAAAGGCGAACTGAAATCACGACTCAGTTGGAACAATTGAAAACTGACCGTGAAGAATTAGATCAACTCACCGCTGAAACACGACAACGTTTAGGTGATATCGAAAATGAGGCACAAGCCAAAATCCAAGCCGCCATTGATCAGGGAAATGCTGAACGACAGCAAATCGTTGATCAGGCGCGGCAAGAGGCTGCAGATGAAATAACACGAGCACGCGCAGAAATTCAACGTGAAAAAGATGAAGCTATCTCTGAACTGCGCACCGTCGTTGCTGAACTCGCTATCGACGCAGCAGGAAAAATCATCAGCGCAGAACTTACACCAGAGAGACATCAAAATATCATTGATAATTCCATTAGTAGATTGTCAGCGAATTAGCATTCGTAGACCGTATCTTATCGCATCCTATGTAGCATAAACTTTCTAGGTTTGTACATATTCAGTCAGAAATGGCATCTACTTGTCTAAAATCTTGTCCGTAGCAACTTAGGTTATTGTAGGTAAAAAAGAACAATGAAAGACATCCGGGTAGCAAAACCTTACGCGCGCGCACTTTATGAAGCGGCTATAGAACAAAATACCCTACCGTCCACTGCCGCCGATATAGAGACGCTGCAAGAACTAATTGAACAGTCTGAGGAATTCACCCAATTTATCGATACACCGCTACTCTCACCACAAATTAAGAGTGACACGTTTCAAGAACTGTTTGCCGATAGCCTGTCTCCGCTGACGATTAATTTCTTTAAACTGCTTGCATTAAAGCAGCGCGAACGTTACCTCGCTGCCATAATGGATGCCTTTTCAGATATCGCTGATGAGGCTGTAGGTAGAATTGTCGCACAAGTAACAACAGCAGTTCCCATAACAGAAAACCAAGAACAACATCTTATTCAGCAACTAAGCACATTCTCTGGAAAACAGGTGCGCTTGGAAACCAAAACTAACGAACAGATCCAGGGCGGGTTTATTGTGCAGTTAGGAGACACCGTTTTCGATGCAAGCATAACAACACAACTCCAACGTTTGAAACAACAACTCGCAAAAGGGTAAACGGGTGCACAGTGAAATAACGAATAGGAGTAACTACCACAAAATTCGCAGGTTTCCCTTATGAATGAAAGATAATTACGGCACTATAGAGGATTGAAAATATGGCAAGAGAAGTCCGACCAGACGAAATATCAAATATATTAAAGCAGCAGCTAGTACAGTTTGAACAAGACGTAGATGTCTACGAATCCGGTACTGTACTGGAGGTAGGAGACGGAATCGCGCGGGTGCATGGACTTGCCAACGCAATGGCAAGCGAAATGATCGAATTCCCAAACAATATTTACGGCATCGCTTTTAACCTCGAAGAAGACAACGTCGGTTGTGTATTGTTCGGTGAAGACCAACTCATACATGAAGGTGATACCGTCAAACGCACAAAAAGGCTACCAGAAGTCCCCGTCGGCGAAGCTCTCCTCGGACGAATCGTTGATGCACTCGGACAACCTATTGATGGCTTAGGAGATATCCACACAGAACATAAACTCCCAGTGGAACAAAAAGGATTAGGCATCGTCCAACGGCAACCTGTCAGTGAACCGCTTTACACAGGTTTGAAAGCTATTGACAGTTTGACACCAATCGGCAGAGGGCAACGAGAACTGATTATCGGCGACAGACGAACAGGCAAAACCGCAATCGCTATAGACGCAATCTTGAGCCAAAAGAACACAGATGTCTACTGTATCTATGTCGCTATCGGTCAGAAAGGTTCAACACTGGCACAAGTAGCAAACACCTTGCGCGAACACAACGCAATGGAATATACTACAATCGTCTCTGCCCCGGCAAGTGCACCATCTCCGCTACAATATCTCGCCCCCTACTCAGGCACATCAATGGCAGAATATTACCGAGATAACGGCAAACATGCACTTATTATCTACGACGATCTTACAAAACACGCCTGGGCATATCGCCAAATGTCGCTGCTATCACGCAGACCACCAGGACGTGAAGCATATCCCGGCGATGTGTTCTATCTACATTCCCGCCTCTTAGAACGCGCTGCAAAACTTAGCGATGAATTAGGAGGCGGCTCCCTCACTGCACTGCCAATTATTGAAATCTTTGAAGGTGATTTGACAACCTATATCCCTACAAATGTTATCTCAATTACTGATGGACAGATATATCTCACAACCGATCTATTTAACCAAGGCGTGAGACCCGCAATTGATGTCGGTACATCAGTATCCCGTGTCGGTGGTGATGCACAGGTTAAGGCAATGAAATCAGATGAAGTGGCTGGCACGTTGAAACTAGATCTCGCAAGTTTCCGGGAAGTTGCTGCCTTCGCACAATTCGGATCGGATTTAGATGCATTAACACAATCGTTGCTCCGACGCGGCACGCGACTCGTAGAATTGCTAAAACAACCACAATATGAACCAATGAGTGTTGAAAGAGAAGTTGCATCTATCTTCTGCGGCACCAACGGCTATTTAGACGACGTTCCTGAATCAGAAGTAGCGCGATTTGAGTCGGAATTCCTCCAATACCTTGATAGGAACCATACAGAACTCCTCTCAGAAATCGCAGAAACCGGTCTGCTAAGTGATGAATTGCTTGAAACCTTGCACGGTGCTGTCAAAGCATTTAAAGAAAATTGGACTGACACACCGCCAGACCAACCGCAAACCGAGGAAGTATCAACGGACGAAACTGAGGACACACCCACTGAAGGTGAATAAATATGGCTACATTACGGGAAATTCGGCGCCGTATCGCCAGCATTAAAAACATTGAACAGGTTACAGATGCAATGCGCGTTGTAGCCGCAGCACGACTTCGTCGCGCCCAAGAAAATATCACTGCAACGCGTCCTTACGCAGATAAACTCAACACCATTCTCGGCCATCTTATCTCACAGATGGACGTTGAACAAGAAGCATTGACACATCCCTTGCTTGAAGAACGTGAAGTAAAACATGTCTGTATCATCTCTGTCTCTGGTGATCGCGGGTTATGCGGCAGTTTCAACAGTAACGTCATCCGAACCACAACTGAACGTATACAACACTATCAAGACAATGGCGCAGATGTAACCCTCATCTGTATCGGCAAACGCACGCAAGAGCATTTTGGCAGACGCGGATACGACATCACCGATTCGTATATCAATATCTTCCGCCAACTCGAATTCCAAACGGCTGTTGACATCGTCCACGAATTTGAACATCTCTATATTGACAAAACAATTGACAAGGTTGAAGTCATCTACAATAACTTCAAGTCCGCTATTCTCCAGACCGTGCTTGTTGAACAACTTCTGCCATTGGAACCCATAGAACCGGAAGGTGATACGTTATTTTTAGACTATATCTATGAACCGGGACAGGTAGAACTTTTTGAAATGCTGTTGGGTAAACATCTAAATATGCAGATGTGGAAAGTGCTTTTAGATTCAAATGCAGCAGAACAAGCAGCACGCATGGCAGCTATGGAAAACGCCACACAGAAGGCAAAAGAACTCATTGACGAATTAGTCCTACAACGCAACAGAGCACGTCAAACACAGATTACAACAGAAATATCGGAAATTGTCAGTGGCGCAGCCGCACTAGAAGGTTAACAACTAAAATGAGTTCGGTGTATTTGAATTGTCTCACAACCTTTCCAAGTTGTGTCTTCGTAGCATAACTCTTTCCAAGTTGTGAATTTTCATGCCGAACCCACGTTAAAAATTATATTAGAAAGTAATAAGGAATCTCTCATGAACCAAGGAAAAGTATTAGAAGTTGTCGGTGCACGAGTAGACATAGATTTCTCAGAAAGCACATTGCCCAATATTCTAAATGCTGTTAAAGTTGAACGATATGATGGAAGTGAGCTGGTACTTGAAGTTCAACAACACTTAGGTGAAAATCGTGTACGTGCAGTCGCTATGGACACAACCGATGGATTAGTCCGCGGCACAACCGCAACCGATACAGGCGGCCCTATCACAGTCCCAG
The DNA here is from genome assembly GCA_965200395.1 of Candidatus Poribacteria bacterium. GTDB lineage: Bacteria > Poribacteria > WGA-4E > WGA-4E > WGA-3G > MSPOR6. The sequence goes on from CBDAUH010000002.1 coordinate 1,096,771, forward strand.
TCGGCGATGCAGTCCTCGGGCGCGTTTTCGATGTTACAGGACAACCCATCGATGAAAGAGGCGACGTCGGTGAATCTGAACGATACTCCATTCACAGACCACCACCGCCACAGGCTGAACTTACTACAGTTACTGAAATGTTAGAAACAGGTATCAAAGTTATTGACTTAATCCAACCCGTTGTTCGCGGGGGAAAAGTCGGCTTTTTCGGCGGTGCAGGTGTCGGCAAAACCGTTTTGGTCGCCGAACTGATCTACAACATCGCTACACAACACGGCGGTTATTCTGTCTTCTGTGGTGTCGGTGAACGTACACGCGAAGGAAACCAATTCTGGCTTGAACTCGATGAGTACGGCGTTATAGACAAAACAGCGATGGTCTTTGGACAGATGAACGAACCGCCAGGCGCACGCCTCCGAGTCGGACTCGCCGGCCTGTCTATGGCAGAATACTTCCGAGATCAGCAGGGACAGGACGTTCTCATCTTTATTGACAACGTCTTCCGATTCACATTAGCAGGCGGTGAGGTGTCAGCACTGCTTGGCCGAATGCCCTCCGCCGTCGGATACCAGCCCACACTCGCAACCGAAATGGGAGAACTGCAGGAACGTATCACCTCTACACAACACGGCTCAATCACCTCGTTCCAAGCAGTCTACGTACCAGCCGACGATTATACCGATCCAGCCGTCGTTTCCGTTTTCGCCCATCTCGACGCAGTAACACGATTAGAACGCAGCATCGTACAGAAAGGAAGATTTCCCGCAGTGGACCCACTCACCTCAAGCTCCCGTATCCTAACACCAGAGATCATCGGCGAAGAACATTATCAGGCCGCGTTCAGAGTCAAACAGGTACTACAAGAATATGGTGACCTGCAAGATATTATCGCTATCCTCGGTGTAGATGAGCTCTCGGACGATCAAAAGCTAGTAGTCAATAGAGCACGCAAAATAGAGATGTTCCTCACGCAACCGATGTTCGTAGCTGAACGTTTCACCGGACGCGCAGGAAAATATGTCAAAATTGAGGATACCGTCCAAGGCTGTCAAGCAATCCTTAACGGCGATTGCGATGACTTGCCTGAACAAGCACTACGTTATATCGGAACAATCGACGAAGCATTTGAACAAGCAAAAGAAGCAGAATTACAAGAAGCAGCTGACTAATAGATTATGTTGTATTTCAGCCACTTCCATTCTAACAAACGCTCAGGTAAAATCAAAAAATGTTAAACAGAAGCTTTCACCTTGAAATACGCTCACCAGAACAAATAATTTACGAAGGTGATGTAACCAGTGTACACGCACCCGGCGTGGAAGGCAACTTTCAGATCCTTTATGGACACATCCCATTCCTGACAGCATTAGATGTTGGCGAAATTCGTATCCTTGAATCGGATACACCACGATCCATGGCAACAAGTGGCGGAGTTTTTGAAGTATTGCGAACCGGTGTCACTGTCCTAGTTGAAACAGCAGAATGGGCACCGGATATTGACATGGACCGTGCAGAAAATGCACTCGAACGTGCTAGAGAGCAACTTGCTGCAGATGCCCCGGATCTGAACCGTCCACAAGCAGAAGCCGCCCTCGCCCGCGCACAAAATCGAATTAAAGTTGCAAGCAATTTATAAACATCGCTCCGCTATGTCATCATATACGTTTTTGTCCGAAAATTATTGATATTTTTTCTCTGGTATGTTAAAACAGTTTCCAAGTCTACGAAAGGTTTGTATGCAATATGCACTTTGAGAATTATGAACCTATCGAATATAAACACAGTCCATCCCAAATCGAAAAACAAAAGAGCAAAATATCAGAGCAATTTGATATCCTGTCACAACGGAAAGATAACTGGGATGGACGCGGTTCACAAAAACCAATCGAATTAACCTTAGCGCACGCGAAAGTAGTTATAAACGCATTGTTAGATTCTGTCACTTCCGCCGGACATCAGTGCAATACGCCATCTATCTCCAGCGATGGAAACGGCTATGTAACCGCAGTATGGTACAAAAACAAACGGCAATTACACCTTCAAATTGGAGAACATGAGGCGGAGTACTTCAAGGTTTGGGGCACAAACATTGATACAGAGATGGACGTAGATTTTCTAGAACCTGAAAATTATTTACCTCTCTGGAAATGGTTGATTAATGAATAGTAGAGAGCCCGTGCAAGATAATGAGGAACTCTATCGAAACGTGCGGGGCAAATTAGAAGATAGAGAATATTCTGTTCAGGAAGGAAAACTCATAATTGAATTTCGCACAAATTTGCTTCTCACCTAAAGGACGAATTGGCAGAGGAACATGGTGGATGATGCAGTTCATAATCGCCGTGCTCCTTATTATTCTCTATGTTGTTGAGCCTGATGTCTTCGACCCCGACTCTCTTAAAATCTCACCGTATAACATCACCTTATTAGTCATAGCTTGGGTGAAGCTAGCAGTTCATGCAAAACGTTGGCATGACCGAAACAAATCCGCACTCTGGATCCTGTTTTCCTTTATCCCGCTTATCGGTCAAATTTGGGCAGTTATTGAATTGGGGTTTATCGCAGGCACACAAGGACATAACCGCTTCGGACCACCAAACTAACCAAGGTATTAATAGACACGTCTATGCCAGGTCTCTGCTTTAAAAAACTTAAACTTTGTATGAAGGGCTTATATTATGGGTGCAACACATCACTCTCTACCCTTACCCGCTAAACCTAACACGGTCTCCTTCAAGTCCCCTAAGATCGATCCTAAGAAAATTCGCGCTATAATTCCTATCTATAAAGATTGGCAAGGCCTAAAGACTACACTGGACAGTTTGCAGGCTTTGAATCCACAGCTAGGTGCAATTACGGTCGCGAATGACAATCCTGATAACCACACACCGAAGTGGTTAAAGACATATCCTGTAAAGATCGTCAATTACCATGGCAATCAGAAACCCGCGCATGCACGTAATATGGCATGTGGACAACCGAATCCAAAATTTGATTGGTACTATTTTACCGACTGCGGGTGTGAGCACGTGAAGAACCTCATCACACATTTCGTAAACGCCAGACGAAATGGCGGCGATTCAATAATCGCAATCTGCGGCACTGTTGCCGGTAAAGGTCAGGGAAAAATAAATCGCTACATGACTGAAATGGATATACTTAATCCTCCCTTTGAGAAGGATTTCGGACCTCGAGGAGAAAAAATTCCGCAAGCAATTATCACTGCAAACGCTCTAGTTTACGCACCTGCCTTCCATCAGTTGGGTGGGTTCTCAAGAGACTTTTATCAGGCAGGCGGTGAGGATTTAGATTTAGGTATAAGACTCAGAGCACGCGGTAAGTTGGTTTATGAACCACGCGCCGCCGTTTATCACGAATTCAGTGAAGATATCCAAGATTTTACAAGTAGATTCGAACGATACGGCAAAGGAAATAGACTGCTTGAGCAAAAACACAAATTGCCCTCGCTAAGACCTAAACCTTTTATTCCAGAAAATCCAGAATTTAATGACCTGGCAAAACTACAAATTGAATCGTTATGCAAAGGTTACGATCAAGCAAAACTTGGAATTCCCGTAAGATTTTCAGCAAGAACCCTTAAAAGGGCCGCGCTCAAAATTCTTGGTGTGCCCATACGGTTCAAATGCTACTAATTCTAACGCCTATGCAAGGACAATCAATCCAGAATAGACTGCGGTAAATCATGCGTTTCGCTGTTCTGAATTGTCCACATGCCAAAGCCGCCCTTGCCCGCGCACAAAATCGAATTAAAGTTGCAGATAGTGTAGTTGAGATTTCTTAGTACATATTTTTTAATTTAGTTTTTGGAGTAATGCCTCAATTTGAATTATGAGATTCTCATCGCTAGACTCTTTGGCAAGCCTCAAGGCAGTTCTAAGATCTGGTTTGGCTTCCAAGGTGCGGCCTAGGCGGTATTTCGCAAATCCTCGGGTGAAATATGCCTTAGCATGATCTGGGTCTATCTTTATTGCTTTGTTACAGTCGGTAATGGATGCAGTATGTTGACCCATAGCTAACTTGGCAAGTCCTCGAAGGTAATAAGCATCGGCATAATCAGGTTTCAGTTGGATCGCTTTGTTACAATCAACAATAATTTCAGCGAATTGACCCAAGAAAACCCTCACAAGGCCTCGGGTGAAGTAAGCCTCAACAAGCTCAGGTTTCATCTCTATTGCTTTGTTACAATCCGCAATTGCATCAATGTATTCTCCTAGAACTATCTTCGTAAGTCCTCGATTATTGTAGGCATCGGCACAATCAGGTTTCAGCTGTATCGCTTTGTTATAATCGGCAATCGCAGCGAAGTGTTGTCCTAACTTATGCTTCGCAAGCCCCCGATTGATGTATGCATTGGCATCATCAGGTTGTAGTCTTATGGCGGTGTCATAATCCGCAATCGCATCGAAATGTTGTCCTAAGTTATCCTTCACAACTCCACGATTGATATATGCTTTGGTAAAATCGGGTTGTAGTCTTATAACCTTGGTGTAGTCTGCGATAGCACCTGCATAATTGCCTAAATCGTACTTCACATTTCCCCATTGGAAGTAGGTCTCCGCAGAGATAGAAGATTGTCCTTGTGATAAAGGTTTTGCCAACCCTGCCCCCTCTATTAGCTTCTTAAGATATCTGGATGGAATAGCAAAGTTAAGGTTCTGCGCATCCAAATCTTTATAAAAAGAAAAGGACACACCAATCACTTCACCTCTACGGTTTAGCACAGGGCCGCCACTACTCCCAGGAGAAATCGGCGCAGTCATCTGCAAACGTTCTTTTGTATACCTATCTCGACGGCTACTGATAATACCATCCGAGAAGGTGCCTTCTAATCCTTTCGGATTACCCGCAACATAGACTGTCTCACCAATTCGAACGGTATCACTATCACCCAGCAAAAGCGGTTTGATACCGTACACAGTCACCTTTAGGAGTGCAAGATCATTTGCCTTGTCAGTTGCTGTAACGCCTTCGATGTTGTATTGGGTATATTTACCGATTAACTTTGCAGTGCCTTTAGCTGCGCCTTCAATTACGTGGTAGTTGGTAGCAATGAGGTTAGACTTCACAAAGAATCCGCTGCCGATGCCAAGGGTTTTACCGTTTGTATCTTTCATTTCCAGGTATACTGTCGCTGCTAATACTTTTTCCGCAATATCTTCCGTGGGGAGAGCGGTTTGGGTAAATGCAATGCCTGTTGTGCAAAGTGTTTGGATTAACACTCCAATGGAACACAAGTAAACTTTCTTAGAAAATCTCATATTGTCCTCTATAAAATAATGATCGAGTTTGTATTTTATTTACATAAGTAATATCTTCGTTGGCTAACCGAATTTGTATATTCATTTGCAGTTGTATTATTGTTCCTGATTTTTTTCAATACAATAATTGAAACTATTGCTAATCCAATTGTAACTATGTTGATAATCGACCACATCTCACGTGATCCTGTAACTCTGAGAATTGGATTGTATATAGCTGCAGTCACCCCAAATACCCAAACCCATCCAATTTTTTCTAAAGTAAAAGCGTGTAAGGCAAGAAACGCGAATACTGCACAACATACCCATCTGAGCAGTATGTAATAGCCATAGGGATTATCAGGATTTAGTGCTAATAGTAACATCACGGTGGCAATTGCTTGAGGTATCCAAATCTTTTTCATTTTTTCTTATTTCAATAACTGAATTATTTTCTCAATTTTGGATTTTAGGTTTACATTACCCGCATTTTCTGCTAACTTTAATGCTGTCTTAAGATCTTGCATACTCTCGAAAGTACGTCCTATCTGTCCCTTTGCAAGTCCGCGTGTGATGTATGCTTCAGCAAAATTTGGTTTTAGTTGTATTGCCTTGTTACAGTCGGTGATGGCCCCAACTTGTTGTTTTTGGTTTATCTTTGCAAATGCGCGAGCATTGTATACTTCAGCATAATCGGGTTTCAATTGAAGTGCTTTGTTAAAGTCGGTTATTGCATCGGAGAGTTGTCCGAGCATAGTTTTCGCAAAACCTCGTCCGAGGTATGCTTCAGCATGTTCTGGTTTTTGTGTTATTGCTTTGTCAAAATCTACAACGGCAGCAAGATTCTGCCCCAGGTTACCTAGTGCAATTCCACGGTTGCTATAAGCTTCAGCATAGTTTGGTTTTAATCTTATCGCTTTATCATAGTCTGTAATGGCAGCGGAGAATTGGCCTAAGCGGTATTTTGTGAGCCCTCGGTTACAATATGCTTCAGCATAATCTGGGTTCAGTTGTATTGCCTTGTCGTAATCTGAAATAGCAGCAGAGAATTGCTCAAGTTCTTGCTTTGCAAGTCCACGAAGAGCATAAACACCTGCAGAATTCATCTTAAGGTAGATAGCTTGGGTATAGTTGGAAATAGCACCATTATAGTCGCCCATTTCATGTCTAACAAAACCCCAAAGGAAGTAAGTCTCTGCAGATATAGTATAATTGTCCTGCGCTAAAGGTTTGGCAACTCCTGACATCTCAATAAGTTGTTCGAGATAGTTAGCAGGGATGGCGAAATTAAGATTTTGAGCGTCTAGATCTTGGTGGACAGAAACTGATAAACCTATAACTTCAACTTTACGGTTTAGCACAGGACCACCACTGCTACCCGGGGAAATCGGCGCAGTCATCTGCAAACGTTCTTTTGTATACCTATCTCGACGACTACTGATAAGACCATCCGAGAAGGTGCCTTCTAACCCTTTCGGATTACCCGCAACATAGACTGTCTCACCAATTCGAACGGTATCACTATCACCAAGCGAAAGCGGTTTGATACCGTACACAGTCACCTTTAGGAGTGCAAGATCATTTGCCTTGTCAGTTGCTGTAACGCCTTCAATGTTGTATTGGGTATATTTACCGACTAACTTTGCAGTGCCTTTAGCTGCGCCTTCAATTACGTGGTAGTTCGTAGCAATGAGGTTAGACTTCACAAAGAATCCGCTGCCAATGCCGAGGGCTTTACCGTTTCTATCCTTCATTTCCAAGTATACTGTCGCTGCCAATGCTTTTTCTGCAATATCTTCGGCGGGAAGGATGGTTTGTGCAGGTGCTGTGCTTATTGTGCAAAAGAGGAAAAAAGCGACTGCACATTGGGAAAGCGCCCACAATAATTCATCTCTATGTTTCATAACATTTCCTTTTGATGGCATAGTTTGTCCTACAGATTGAACACATTATTAGCAAATGATAACACATTTCGCTGAAAACGTCAAAAGTACATTCTTTTTTATCAATTGGATTTAGAAGTTTGTAGACACACCTAGCTCATGAAATCACACCCGCATCACGGGATCGAAGTGACCTCACCCTATAAAGACTTAGACTAAAAATAGCCTGCCTTGGAAAGTGACTCCACAAGGTTCCTTTTTCTACCACAACGCCCTATTAGAACCTTCAAAGATCTGCCTTTGAATTTCACTGTTAGCTCTTGGTCTTGACGTTTTGGATTCGTCCATCTAATGCCTCTCTTGGTAAACACAATTGGAACGTATTTGACAGTTTCCTGCAAATCCTGCACGAGGGTCGCTGCGAATTCTAATCCGCTTTCCAATTGCTTAATCACTTGTGGTTCGTCGCCTTTTCCACGACCTTTGAGTTCAATCGGAACAGCAAAGAGGATATTTTTATTCCCGTAAAATAGCAGCCGGTCACACCGTTTTCTGAGCTCTTTACGCAATTTGAATTCTTTCTCTACATTTATCACGACCTTTTTCTTGGGCATATCGGTAAGGTATACTTGACATCCTCCTCCGCTGCACGACGAGGTAATACTGTTTAGGGACACCTGCCCTTGTATGTGGTTAAGCTCTTTACGCAGGTTCAACCGCATCCCTCTCTTCTTCAATTTTATTTTGGAGGCCTGCTGAATGGTTATAGAGATCCTCCGCTATATCTAAGTAATCTTCCGGTTCTATGCCTTCAACAAGATCAAACGGGAGTTCTGTAACCGGCTTGTTCTTACGGAACCACCATGTACCGACTTCTTCCGCTTTCAGGTAGTCTGCGGATTCACTCGTGGGTTCTCCCTGTCTACGCAATTCACCTTCGCGAATTAAGTTGCCGATTTGTTGGAGAATCCAGTTGCTATGTGTTGTAATCACGACACGAACACCGGCTCGAACTAAACGAGCAAGAGTCTGGGCAATCTTAGTTTGTGCCCCTGGATGCAGGTGGGATTCCGGTTCTTCAATAATAAGTACTATAGTTTGGACAATTTTAGAAATTTTTAGTGCGAAAAAACAGAAAAGCAGGTATCCTTTCATAAACAAATATATTTTTTGAAAGGAGAATAAAAAATGAACCTCCTTTTCTGCTTAGACGACATTCTATCAGATTTTCAGTATCTGTTCAACACACAAAACTATGCTCTTTTCCAAGCGTTTATTTTCGGATTTATCGCAGATGGAAATAGTGGCACGCTAACGGAACTTTATCAATCAGGTTTTTCACAGACGCGATACTGGTCTTTTCCAAAGTTTCTATCGCGTGGTAAATGGGATGCGGATAAAGTCGCAGGACACCTGACAAAAAAGGTTCAGCAAGCATTTCCTAACTGGGTTTATGTGTATGATGAGACCAAAGCCATAAAAACAGGTGAACGCCAGTGGGGGTTGCATTTTTTCCGCAACTTCAGTTATCAAAAGGGTCGCGTGAACCGATCCAAGTTCCATTATGGACACGAGTTTGGTGCCTTAGGTTTACTTTGCCAAACATCTACAGGTTGGCAGCTATTCCCCGTATGGGCGAGACTGATGGTGCCGCAGACGTGCCGTGATAAAAGCGATGCGGTGTTGAAACGCATCTGTTCCCAGATCGCTCCGGGTCTTATTATTTTTGATCGTGGGTTCTCAAGGCGAAAAGTGTTTACGCTGGTTCAAAGTTATGGACATCATATCTTGTGTCGTGCGAAGTCTAATGCCGTCTTCTATCGTTTACCGGAACAGCCGAAACATCGCCAGCGTGGCCGTCCGCGAAAATATGGAGACCGCTTGGATATTCGCAGGATGCGGTATACGCTTATGGATATAGAAGGCCAAAAGTATTCAATCGCCTCCAAAGTCGTGAGAACGAAGATGTGCGATGCTGATATTCGCCTCGTTGTTATCCGAAGTCGCCCGAAAACCTCGAAACCTTATCGGTATTTCTGTGTATGGACAACAGATTTGACGATTGGGATACCACAGATCGCTATATATTATCGCAAGAGATGGCACATAGAGACGGCTTTTCGGGATGCGAAGCAACACTTCGGTTTTGATGACTATCGCCTGAAATCCCGCAAAAGCATCAATCGGTTTGTGCAATTGAGTTTCGTTGCAGCAAGTCTGACGAAGTTGCTATTCACCCCACGGGATGGGACGGCGGAGGAGATAAGTGCTCAGGTAGTTTGTGATCAGTTGGGCATCCATTGGTATCATCCGAAGCGTCTCACACAAGGGTTGCGTGTAGTTTATCTCCGCTGGCAGCTCTACAGAGCGGTATTTTCTGCGATTTACTCTGAAAAAACAAACTCACAGAAAATACACACCGATTTTCACAAAGAGACAGCATTGCCTGCGGACAACGCAGCCTGAATGTCCCAAAATGTCCAAACTTTAGTAATAAGTAAGTCACCTTGTTTAATAGTCCCTCGGAGCAAGAGAACTAAAGGTGCAAGCTCGGATACCATCGCCGAGGAGTGGTTCATCCGCAGTGTTTCCTCCGCTTGCTCCGGCCGGTACAGAAACGTCGGAGACGCTTCTGGCGTAGCGCGTTCAACCTCTATCTTCCCTTCCAGCAGCTCCGCCTCCAGCTGTCCAGCGACTTGGTGTATACTGTCTGGCACTCCCTTGCGTTCCTTGTAGTTAACCACCTGCTCCAAAAAATCCGCTATCATTCCTGAAAATGTAGATGCTTCAAAGCGATCTAAACCTATATGAGTCGCCCGCTTGATAAGGATACTTCCGATCACACTCTGGCTTTGCATGATGCCACTCCGAACAGCAGGCAAATAGTATGCTCCTTGCCCCCGACGGATATGTAAGGACCGAAATAGACGTACAACATCGGATATCTCATGGAACTCAGTTTTACGCTCCACGTCGAAGATAATCAGGTCTGGATTGATGTGCCCGGTTATAGTAGGACCGGATCCTGTGTCCCGCGCCTCAAATCCCAACACGTTTGATCCTTCTCTCGAACCGACAGTGTAACCTTCATTTCGTTAGCCTGGTCTCCAATGAACCGTATTAACTTGGAAGCAGATTCAAGGTCGAAACACCGGACCAGCTCATTTGGGAATTTCTCCTGATCTGCGAATCTGGACTCCAATACGGTATGCAGCCGCTGAGGTAAATCGGAAAGTTTGAACGGACGCTCAGGAGTGTTTAACTTTTCAAATATCTCTGCTATTTCTTGCTCTAAAGTCTCCCGCCGACTTTGTGAATAGTGGCCTAGTGAACGGTAGATAAGATCGAAATAAAAAACAACCACACTTGCCCAAGGAAACTGTGGGATGCCATCAAAATATTGGTGTAATGCATAAATAAGTGCTGCGAGATAAGTTTTGCCGGTGTTGCTCTCACCAACGAATACAGTCAGTGGACGCAGATCTATCTCTGCCTCTTCTATCGGTCCAAAGTTTTTTACGTTAATGTGGGCATCCATTGTTTCTTCTCCTATCAATGATAACTATGAATAAATTGTATGCACATCCTCACGCATCAAGAGTACGTAATCCATCCTCTATTTCTGCTTTAAGAGCCGCATCGCCTGCTTGTGTCGCGAGCTGCAGTGCAGTACGGAGGTCTTGCCTCGCTTCCGGTGTCCGACCTAACATATCCTTTACACCTCCCCGAATGTAGTATGTTATAGCATTATCAGGTTGGAGTCTTATAGCGGTGTCAAAATCCAAAATCGCAGCATTGTACTGTTCCAAGGCGGTGTCATCGGGAATCGCATCACTGTATTGTTCCAAGTTACACTTCGCACTTCCCTGATTGATGTATAATTTGGCATCATCAGGTTGGAGTCTTATAGCGATGTCAAAATCTAAAATCGCATCACTGTATTGTTTCAAGCCAGCCTTCGCACTTCCTCGGTTGTAGTATGCATCGGCATTATCAGGTTGGAGTCTTATGACGATGTTATAATCGTCAATCGCAGCAGTGTGTTGCCCCAGATTATGTTTTGCATTTCCCCGATTGATGTATGCTGGAACATAATTGGGTTGTAATCTGATAGCAACGTCATAATCCGAAATCGCAGCATCGTATTGCCCTAAGTTAACCTTAGCAAGTCCCCGGTTGTAATATGCGTTGACATCACCAGGTTGAAGTCTAATAGCAGCGTTATAATCGTCAACCGCAGCATCGTATTGCCCCAGATTATGTTTTGCATTTCCCCGATTGATGTATGCTGGAACATAATTGGGTTGGAGTCTGATAGCAACGTCATAATCCGAAATCGCAGCATCGTATTGCCCTAAGTTAACCTTAGCAAGTCCACGGTTGTAGTATGCGTTGACATCATCAGGTTGGAGTCTGATAGCAACGTCATAATCCGAAATCGCAGCATCGTATTGCCCTAAGTTAGCCCTAGCAGTTCCTCGATTGAAGTATGTTTCGACATCATCAGGTTGGAGTCTGATAACAACGTCATAATCCGAAATCGCAGCATCGTATTGCCCTGAGTCAAACTTTGCATTTCCCCGATTGAAGTATGCTTCAGCATAGTCAGGTTGTAGTTTTATAGCAGCATCATAATCCGAAATCGCAGCACTGTATTGTTCCAAGTCAGTCTTTGCATTTCCCCGATTGAAGTATGCTTCAGCATAGTCAGGCTTTAGTTTTATAGCGATGTCATAATCCGAAATCGCAGCACCGTATTGTCCTAAGTTAGCCTTCACATATCCCCGATTGAAGTATGCTTCGGCATCTCTATGTTTCATAACATCTCCTTTTGATGGCATAGTTTGTCCTGCAGATTGAACACATTATTAACAAAACGATAACACATTCTACTCACTCATTAAAAATACGTAGTGTTTTCTCGGCTTCTGCTTTAAGAGTTGTATCGCCTGTTTCTGTCGCAAGCCTCAGGGCAATACGGAGGTCTCGCCTCGCTTCCGGTGTCCGACCTAAGGCATCCTTTACAACTCCCCGATTGTTGTATGCTGCAGCATAATCGGGTTTTAGCCTTATGGCGATGTCATAATCCGAAATCGCAGCAGCATATTGTTCCAACTCAATCTTCACATTTCCCCGATTGTAGTATGTACTGGCATCATCAGGTTGTAACCTTATGGCGATGTCATAATCCGAAATCGCAGCAGCATATCGCCCCAAGTCAACCATCACAACTCCCCGACCGATGTATGCTTTGGCAAAATCGGGTCGTAGTCTTATAGCAGTGTCAAAATCCAAAATCGCAGCACTGTATTGTCTCAAGTCAGTTTTTGCACTTCCCCGATTGAAGTATATATCGGCATTATCAGGTTGTAACCTTATGGCGATGTCATAATCCGCAACCGCAGCATCGTATTGTCCTAACTTACACTTCGCATTTCCCCGATTGCTGTATGTTGTAGCATGATCGGGTTTTAGTCTGATAGCAGTATCAAAATCAGTAATCGCAGCACTATATTGTCCCGACTGATACTTCGAGAGTCCCCGGTTATAGTATGCTTTGGCATCATTGGGTCTGAGTCTTATGACGGTATCAAAATCCGAAATCGCAGCACTGTGTTGTCCTAACTTACGTTTCGAAAGTCCGCGATTATAGTATACCCCGGCACCATCAAATCGTAGTCTTATGGCGATGTCAAAATCCGAAATCGCAGCACTGTATTGTCCCAAGGCGGCATCAAAATCTGAAATCGCAGCACTGTACTTCCCCAAGTTATACTTCGCAAGTCCCCGATTGTGGTATGCTTCGGCAAAATCAGGTTGTAGCCTGATAGCGGTATCAAAATCCGAAATCGCAGCACCGTATTGCCCTAAATCAATCTTCATAAGTCCCCGATTGTGGTATGCTTCGGCATCTTTATGTTTCATAACATTTCCTTTTGATGGCACAGACTGAAAACATCAAGGGTGTATTTGTTTTTGTCAGTTAGATTCAGAAATTTGTAGACACACCTAGCTCATGAAATCACACCCGCATCATAGGGCATTGTGCATCTTTGTCCCATAACCTTTCAAGGTTGTGCACCAGCGATGTTGCAGCAAACTCAGCGAAGTTGGCAGTGACACTCTACAATCATTTAAAAAACTTTCCAGGCTAGACTGTCAACGTAACCGTATCCTGCTTCACAATTTCCTTGATATGCCCATAAGGCGCAGATTCCACCAATTCCAACGTCTCAGGCGACAACCGATCCAAAATAGACTGCGGAAAACCATGCTTACCAGCAAATTGTGGGAAATACCGCAGAACCAGAAACCGACGATCCCGATCCTTCGGTTTCCATCGCAGCACTCCATGCGTTAGCAACTCCGAAATAATCACAATATCACCTGCCTTTGGCGTAATATTCACGAAAACAGGATCGTCAACCGGATCAATCCCATCCGATTCATCAAGCGTTAACAGCTGCCTCGGACGTTCAAACTCGCTCTTATGGGAACCAGGAATCACGATGAGACCCCCATCGCCCGGATAAACATCGGTGAAATAGGGAAAGCAGACGAAGTTATCGCAATAAATGCAACCATTACTGACTTCATACCGTGTACTATACCAACCGTAATCGTCACGAGCACAGTGTAGTCCGCCCGGATTCACATGTGCGTTTTCCCCTGCTTTCCACAAATCATGTTTGTCGTGCTTCAGTGAACCTCTGCCAAATCGCGGTTGATTGTCAGTCAATTCTTTGATGATAGACCACAGTACCGGATGCATCGTCAAACATTCAAGCGATTTATCAAACGCAAACCCGTGTTGATGCAGTCCGCGCTGTTCAAATCCAGGTGGTAATTCATCAGCCGGTGTAGTGATATATCTATCAACTGCTTCCGCTGCCTCCGCTAATGCATCACCAGTGATAACGTTTTTCAAATGAAGGTAGCCTGTTACATCAAATAAATACCTTTGTTTCGGTGTCATAATTACGTTTTTCCTCGTTGCGATCAGGATATAGCTTCATAGAAGCTGAGAAAAACACCTACAACGCCATATTAAAATCTGTCCCTGTTACATTGCCTTTTACAAAAGCGTCACGGAAAAGTGTTTGACGTTTCGGTGGCATCGTTTCAAGCAACGTTTGCGGTGGTTGTGAAAGAGTCCACCGTTTGTCAACGGAGTTATATGCGTTGAAAATCGCAACCCTGTCTGTATCCGGATTTCTCCACGGTTGACCACTATGTGTAATCGCCTCTGTAAAGATAATAACAGAACCTGCAGGACAGGAATAGGTATCCCAAAATTCCCACTCGTGTGTCTGTGCCACCTCCGGTGCAGTATACGCAGCTTTATGGCTACCTGTGATGAACATTGTGCCACCGTCCTCTTTTCCAACTGGATTAAGTTCCCACACAACGCGTGTGAGACCACTATATGCTTGTCCGGGTAAACATTGATACTGATGGCAATCCCCCGGCATCCGTAACATGCCGTTACCGTTGTGGGGGCCGAAAGCATAAGGCGGATTGTCCGATACAGAACGCAACGCCATAAAACTCATTTCCATCCGAAATCCGTAACATGTTTCCGAAGCTAAATACGGGGACGCTAAAAATTCATTTGCAAATGCAACAACCACAGGATGATCTGTCAAAGTTTCCAAAGGGCCACCGTACGTGTTGCGGTGGATTGGCGGATCAATCGTATCCGGAGAACTTTTTAACCGATAGCAGAAATCTCGCATCTCCTCAATCTCCGATCGCGTCAGCACCCCCGGAACTAAGAGCCATCCATTCTTATCAAATAGATATTTCTGTTCCTGAGTTAAAGGCACAACAGGTTTACCATCAGCATTTGTAGAAGTAAGGTCAGATGCAGCCGTTGATAACGGGTTGCCAAAATCTTTGTTAAACCTAATTCCTATCTGCTCAGCCATAATCCATTCCTCTTTCATTAACTATCTCACAACATTTTTTGAATACTTTTACTTTACATTGCATTACAAAGCTCCGAAACCATCGAAGCATTTTCACCAATCTGATCACCGAATTGTTGATACATACCAAGCAATAGTACATCATTCGGTTTAGAATTCTCTATGGCAAATTTGACTTCCTCCCGAATCTGTTGTGGACTTCCAATTGCCCGACCCGCCGCAAGCACTTTGAAGATGATACAAGGTTTTTCTGTACGCCGAATCGCTTTACTCATCTCATCACGGTCTTCGCGTGCATAGACTTCACCTAAAGGAGCATAGCCAAACTTTTCCGTGAACTTCTGTGCACCACCATGTAGATTATACTATAGTTTGGACAGTTTTTGTTTTTTTTATGGACATAAAGCAGGAAAGCGGGTATCCTTTTAGGAAACACAAATTTGAAAGGATATTTCAAATGACCCCACTTTCCTACTTGGACAACATGTTATCAGATTTTTGACCTTTGTTCAAGTATAATAACTTTCACCACTTTCAGACTTTCGTAAAAGGTCTGATAAATACGCCCTACCGAGGCACAATGACACAAATCTATCTTGCGACAGCCCAAGCAGGTCGGTATTGGTCTCTGCCAAAGTTTCTCTCGCGTGGCATCTGGTGTGTGGATCAAGTCGCCACTACGCTAAGCCATCAAGTGCTATCCGCTTACCCCACGGGCGTCTATGTCTATGATGAGACGCATGCCATAAGTAGCGGTTCAAAACAAGCGGGTTTGCATTTCCGCAGGAACCCTGCGTGTCAGCCACGTAACAAGAACCAGTCCAAGTTTCATCACGGACACGAGTTCGGTGCGATTGGCTGGCTGGCAGAAACGCCCGAAGGCACGCGCCTATTTCCATTAGCCACACGGATGATGGAACCGAAAAGCGAGGACGCGAATAGCCTCGCTGTGCTGAAGCATTTATGTAATCTTGTGCCACCGGGTCTTATCATTTTTGATAGAGGTTTCAATAGACGCAAAGTGTTCACGGAGATACTCTCACAAGGACATCATTTACTTTGTCGTGCGAAGTCAAACGCGGCGTTTTTTGATATACCGAAACGCCCTAAGCGTCTCAAGAGAGGCAGACCCCGTCGGTATGGTAGCCGTGTGTCTATTCCACACCTGAAGTATACAGATATCGTTGTTGAGGATCAG
Source organism: Candidatus Poribacteria bacterium (assembly GCA_965200395.1). Lineage (GTDB taxonomy): Bacteria > Poribacteria > WGA-4E > WGA-4E > WGA-3G > MSPOR6. Next base: position 1,113,038 of record CBDAUH010000002.1, read on the forward strand.
ACACTTTCTGTCGCTGATAAAGTCGTGCGAACAAAGATGTGTCCTGTAGATGTCCGCATCGTTGTGATACGCAAACGCCCCAAAAAGTCTAAACCCTATCGGTATTTTTGTGTATTTACTTCAGATTTACGACTGCCCGTAGAAACAGTTATCCGACACTATAGAAACCGGTGGCAGATTGAAACTGCCTTTCGGGACGCTAAAGAAAACTTCGGATTTGACACCTATCAACTCCGAGACAGGAAAAGTTTGGATCGGTTCGTTCAACTCAGTTTCACCGCAGCAACGCTGACACAACTCGCTTTCAGTCCGTCGCCATTGCCTAAGACACCCGCAGACACAGACACAGACAAGGTTTCTCTTGATTTAGAAGACGTGCTATCCACGCTCAATATACACTGGTATAAACCGAAACATCTCACACGCGGCTTGATGACCGCTTACTTGCAGCGATGTTTACAACAAAACTATTTTTATACGGGTTACGATCCGAGGAAAAACGCACAGAAAAAACTAAAAATCCCCGAAGATACTACATGAACTAGTTCAACAGCAACTATTTTCACGATTATTGGAAAAATGATGGCTAAAAAACAGTGATTTCTAACAGAATTTAGACAGAAAAGGGGCGTTAGCAGCGGTTCTAACACCTGTTCAGAAGTGCTAACGGGGAAATGCTGCCAACTATTCATAATCTATAACAAGACCAAAAATGTCCAAACTATAGTAGATTATACAAGGCTGTCATATAATAGTCAACATCCCAGTCTTCATCTTCAGCGATGTGCACCAGCTTCGGATCGTGCACCGATAAGCCGACAAGATTACCAGTGTCACGAACCCTTTTGAGAATATCCTGTAAGTGATCGAGTTTGTTTTCCCGTAGACACCGTTGTCCAACACCACCGCCGTGCGGTGCCATACCAAACGGATTGTGTTTCGCATCCTCAAAAACCTGATCAGGTTGCTCATACCACGCAGAACTCCAACTAAGACAGAACCAATGCATCGTGCCACCTGCATCCTCACTTACCCCCATTTTTGTATGCGGTATGTGTAGGCGTGTGTGTGTATAGAAATAAGTTGGAAAGTCTGATGGGTTATGGTAGAATACCTCCATATAAAATAATGTCGGTGAAAAACCGGCAGGGAGGTATTCTTATGAAATATACCCTTAGCTGGGTACATCCCAGAAAGATTATAACAGGTTTTCGTAAAGTTTTCAACGGGGTTTGTATCAAAAAACCGACGCTCCGCAACTTTTATTTGATGCTACAGGCTGTGTGTAGCCCCAAGTTTTCGTATTCAATCGATTGCCTCACATCTACCTATCCGTGTGAAACACGACAAGTCTAAGCAAAAGCGTGTGTTGCGGTTTATTGACACCTATTTTCCGGTTGCAGCGGTGAAGGGTGCTTGGTTGTCACATATAGTTGTCAGTGTGTGTCGTTCTGTGGGGATGCAGCATCTGCTTGTGCTGATAGACGAGACAGATTTACCGGGCGGATGGAAGGCGATTGTTGCAGCCCTTCCGTTTCGCAATCGTGCGATCCCGCTCTATTGGGTTCTGTATAAAAATGAGATGCTCAAAGATGGCACCTATCAAGGACATAACGATTTAGTTCAGCAGTTCTGTTGTGATGTCCATAGTCGCGTTGTTAAAGTGTTAGGGGATAGTCGGGAGCCTGTGTTGGTTTTTGACAGAGGGTTCGCCCGAGCGAGAGCGATCCTCAAGTTTTTTGAGGGGCAAGGCATCTGCTACTTGATACGTGTGCCACGCAATGTTGGTGTGCGTATAGCAGGCAACAAGCAGTGCCTTGAAGAAGTGGCAAATGGTTTTTACCCACAAGTGCTTTATCACTACACGGAGCAGGTGCCTGTGGCACTCTATGTTGGGGGACAGCACACCAAGAAAGACCCGTTATATCTTATCTCCAATCGGCTTCAGGGGAACCCCCTGCGAACTTGCTACAAGCGGCGGACACAGATTGAACACGGGTTCAGAGACTTGAAAACGAACTTCGGTTTCAAAGCACTCGTTTTGAGAAAGAACGAACAGCCCCGGATGGAAGTTCTGTTTTTGTTGGCAGTCGTGGCTTATGGTTTGGCGTTCCTGTGTTATGAAAAAGCTGCGGACAGATGGGCAAAAACTTTACACCCTACGCGGAAAGTTTACTCCGTGATCAGTGTCATCAACCGTATGATCCGCGAGGTGTGGACGCAGGAGGCGTTGCTCTTGTTCACCGAGAGGACTTGTTTGAGAGATATAAACTTTCTCACCGCAGAAGAACTGACATGACAACATTGGAGACCTATGAACACAACTACACACGCATTCAAAAAAAAAATGGGGGTAAGTGCGACCTGCATCACGATACCGTTGCAGATCAGACATTGAACGTTCTGTTACGCTATTCTGCCACCCATTGATCCCAACCTCCTCCGCACGTTTAAGCGTAGCAACAACCTGCTCTGGTGTATGAAACTCCTGTTGATGTTGCGAAAGAAGTTTATTAAAATGAGAATAACCGTAAATCGGATTATCGCCAATCAACAACTTACTGATCTGGTGATTACAAAATGAAACCTTCGGTAAAGTAATTTCCATCGTTATCCTCCGAATAAGAGATACAAGTTAAGAGTGTCTAATCGAATAGAAATCCTTCCATAACGGACGAGTCAATTGCTTGCACAAGTTTCATTGTCAAATCCAATGCTGCGTTGTAATCATCAATGTTAATCATAGAGACGTGGCTATGGATATATCGTGAAGGCACACCCAGCACAACCGAAGGCACACCTCTACCGAATTGATGAATTGCCCCACCATCTGTACCACCCGATTGGCGCACACCCAATTGATATGGGATCTCATGCTGCTTCGCCGTTTCAACCACATATTCTGCCAACTTCGGATTGACAACCATCGATGAGTCTATGATCCTGATCTGGACACCACCACCGAGTTTTCCTTGTGTATTTCCAACACTTAATCCCGGCGTATCATCACCAGGGGGGCCTTCAAGCACTATAGCAAGATCAGGCTCCACACTTGCCGCCATAGTCTTGGCACCGCGTAACCCTATTTCTTCCTGCACACTCCCTGCCCCAATAACGGTATTCGGATGTTCGTCAAGCTTCAATAATGCTTCTATAACAAGCGCAACACCCACGCGATTGTCAAATGCTTTCGCAGTGAGCAACTTCTCATTCCTCAACTGCATAAAAGGTCCATAAGGAGCAATTGGGCATCCGGGTAAAACACCATATTCCTCCACAGCCTGTTCTTCGCTCTCTGCACCTACGTCAATAAATAAGTCTTTTATTTCTAAGACTTTATCCCGGGATCCTGACAACAAGTGTGGTGGAGTTGAACCGATTACCCCCGGAATCTTTCCCATCTTCGTTGTAATATTGACCCGTTGCGCCAAAAGTGTGTGACCCCACCATCCACCAAGCGGAAGGAATTTGACAAAACCATTATCCGTGACATTTGTCACAACAAAACCGATTTCGTCTAAATGTGAATCGAGCACAATCCGTGGGGTCTCGGCATTTCCAGCACGGGTACAAAAAATACTCCCCAGTTTGTCGGTTTCAATTGGCCCAACATCTGAGACAGCGTCACGAAATACATCTCTCACTTCCGCTTCATAGCCGGGGATTCCATCTGCTTGTGTAAGTGATTCCAGGAGTTCTATTGAGGTATCATTCATCGTTGCATTCCTTTAGTAATCGTGTTATAATTTAGATGAATTATATCATGACTCAGACTTTTATGCCAACTCTTAAGTGGACTTCACAACTAACACAAGACTATTTCCTTATTTTCATCAGCAACTTCACCAGATAAATAGGAGGAGACGACTATGTCCAAAAACCATTCCAATTTTTTCAGATACATTTTAATAACCGTGTTAGCATTTGCCTTAATTAGCGCAACATACGCAGAAACATTAACCCTATATTCCGGACGCAGCAAAAGTCTGGTTGATCCCATTATTCAGCAGTTTGAGAAAGAAACGGGTATTGAGGTAAAGGTGAGTTATGCCAATACAACACAGCTGGCTGCGAAACTTCGAGCCGAAGGAGCCAAAAGTCCGGCCTCTCTATTTTGGGCACAAGATGCAGGAGCACTGGGGGCAGTCAGTAAAAAATATCTGTTTGCTAAACTACCAGCATCTGTTCTTACCAAAGTACCAGAAACCTTCCGTCATGCAGATGGATTGTGGGTGGCAACAAGTGGCAGAGCACGCGTCCTTGCATATTCTCCAGAACGCGTGAGCACAGATGTACTCCCAGACAGTATCTTCGACTTGACACAACCTAAATGGAAAGGAAAAGTGGGGTGGGCACCGCTCAACGCCTCGTTTCAAGCGTTCGTAACAGCAATGCGAGCACAAGTAGGTGAAAAACGTACTGAAAAATGGCTACGCGATATGAAAGCCAATGGAGCAAAAGCATATCAAAAAAATACACCCATTATCGAAGCACTTGCCGCAGGCGAAATTGACCTCGGCCTACCAAACCATTACTATCTCTTCCGTTTCAAAAAAAGAGATTCAAAATATCCCGTTGACCAAACCTTCTTCAAAGCAAACGATCCCGGTAATCTCGTAAATGTTGCAGGAATTGGTTTATTAAAAAGTAGTGAAAATCAAGAAACCGCTTTGAAGTTCATTGAGTATCTTCTTTCTGCCAAAGCACAACAATACTTCGTCAGTGAAGTGTTTGAGTATCCTGTTACTGAAGGTGTGATACCTAATGCTAACTTATTGCCATTAGATGAATTGCTAAAAATCGTACCAAAGTTCAACTTAAATGAGATGGACGACCTTGACGGGACACTCAACCTGCTGCGGCGCGTGGACATTATGTAGTAAGTAACATGAGTGAGGTGAGCCACCATAAGACAACAGACCCTTTCTCAAGTTAGTCAAAGATTGCCCTTCATCTTACCGGCAATTCTTGTCGGTATATGTGGTGTGATTCCGTTATTATATCTGATAGTTGAAGCGTTTAATGTTGAAGGCAATGTTCTCGTAGAAAATCTGTTTCGCATGCGCAATGCGAAACTTTTTTTTAACACACTGTTGCTGACACTCGGGGTCCTTGTCCTCGATATTCTTATAGTAACTCCCGCAGCATGGTTAACCACACATGCAGACCTACGTGGAAAACGGATTTTTAGTGTCCTTTGCACTTTACCGTTGGCAATCCCCGGCTATGTGATGGCATTAGCACTCTTGGGACTCGGTGGAAATACAGGTATTTTTGCAGCACTTTTCGGTAAAAGCATCCCACGCCTTAGTGGTTACTGGGGTGCCTTAATCGCACTCTCTTTCTATACAAGTCCATATCTCTTCCTCAACCTACGAACAGCACTTCAAGGTCTCGATCCCAATCTTGAAGAATCCGCAAGGAGTCTCGGTTATCGACGGTGGCATGTGTTTTTTCGTGTCATCCTACCACAACTTCGCCCTGCATTTTATGCAGCAGGGATGCTTATTGTCCTTCATGTGGTAGGAGATTTCGGTGTTGTCTCCCTGATGCGATTTGAGACCTTCAGTTATGCACTTTACGTTGAGTATAATACTCTACTTGAATATAACTATGCAGCATGGCTCGGTCTGATTCTTCTCAGTTTTACCGGAGGCCTCCTATTCCTTGAAACCCGTCTATTAAGTGCTGTAACACTATACCGCGCTGGACATGGCACCTCTCGCCACCGTTCTTATGTTCCATTGCGAAAATGGTCAGGTCCCGGATACGCATATTTAGTGTTACTGTTCATCGCAACTGTCGGTATACCAACGACTACCGTATGTCTATGGCTGTTTAAGGGATTTGACACATCAGCATTAGGCGACCTGTTGGAATCATTGATCGGTTCCTTAGGCGTGGCCACTCCGACAGCAGTTTGTAGTGCTGTCTTAGCAGTCCCATTCGCGTATACTGGTGTGCGTTATTCCGGACGTTCCTCAAGCATATTGGCACGTATCCCATATTTTATTTACGCCATCCCGCCACTCGCTCTCGGTCTGTCTATTATCTTTTGTATTGGAAGTCCTAATACCATAATAGTATTGGTCTGTGTATGCATCCTCCATTTCCTTGCAGAAGCAACAGGGCCTGTTCGCAGTTCTATCTATCAAGCCTCACCCCATTTGGAGGAAGCAGCGCGTACACTTGGCTGCACATCTTTACAAGCATTTTGTCGAACATTATTACCCCTTCTCTCACGCGGAATGTTGGTCTCCATTGCCCTTGTATTCCTTGCTACAATGAAAGAATTGCCCCTGACACTCCTCCTACGCCCTCCTGGATACGAGACATTAGCCGCAAATGTGTGGGATTACACATCCGAAGCAATGTTCCCAGAAGCTGCACTCAATGCCTTTCTCATACTACTTTCCTCCGCAATTTTTGTCCAATTCCTTATCCGCAAAGAAAACACGTGACACAATCTTCCAACAATTCTTGGACATATTTGTCTAATTTTGATATAATGCACAAATATTATCTTTTTGTGAATTGACTTTAGGAACAGTTAGGATTTACGCAGAACATTCCTACCCAACCTATTCACCGTAGTGAAGCTTGCTATGAATATTAATAGGTACTACATATTTTGTCAGAATTCTTAACACTGCCCTCGTATAATACGATTGGTTTGAATACACTCAGAATACTCCTCTCTTTTGCACTGAGTGTATTTATTGTACTTATCTATCAGTGGACTCATAACAAGGTACCACAAAGAGCTTTTACGAATACACTCATCATCTTGTGTATGCTAATTTCAGTCGTGATGGTGGTTATTGGGGAAAGTATCGCTCGTGCATTTAGTCTCGTTGGCGCACTGTCTATTATCCGCTTTCGCACTGCCATCCAAGACCCCCGCGACATCGGTTTCGTGTTTTATGCACTGGCTGTTGGCATGGCAGTCGGTGCTGGAAATCCTGCCGTAGCAATACTTGCAACCTTTGTCATCGGTATCATAATACTTTGTATGTATCATTGGCATCAATTTTTTGATAAAGGGGACGATTTTACCCTCGAAATTTGCTTGCCATCTAACAAAATCGCCGAAACAGTGTACCGACCTATATTTAATAAACACGTAACTCAGGAACGTCTGATTGAAAAACGGATCAAAAAAACACAGATTGTTGAATTGAATTTCCGCATCAAATTGGCAAAACCATACGACTGGCTCACATTTTATAATGAACTCGCGGTCAATGAGAACATTGTAGAAGTAAAATTGGATAAAGAGTAAAACACGAACACTTCCGCCCATAAGCTGTCATAACTCGAAACAGGAAAAGGAGACTACAAATATGAAAAAACAAATAAAATTAATACTACTTGGCATCATATTATGCTTTGCTACATATACTTATGCACAAGATACTGCAACCTCACAGAAACTTACAGACGAACAGAAACGATTTGATTTTGATGGAAATGGAACACTTAGTCCCGATGAAGACTTAGTGTTATTTAGAGTAACAAATTTAGAAGCCATCACAGGTAGTAAACTCAGCAGCGAAGAGATAGAAAAAATGCGTGGCGGTCCCCCACAAGGTTTTAATGACGGGCCCCCGCCAGGTTTTAACGGAGGTCCACCCCAAGGTTCTCGTAGGGGTAGACGCGGCCCGCGTCCTCCAGAAAATTTGGTTGAACAGTTTGATACCAATAAAGATGGCAAATTAACTGGAGAGGAGCGAAAGGCTGCTATTGAGGCACGAGGTGAAGCATACATACCTGGGCAACGTGCCGGCATACCCGTCGGCGATATTCAAGACGATATCAAAAACAGTCTCGCTGCAACACCAAAGGATCCTACGGCATTCTACGACGCAGGAACACTCCGAACCTTATATCTCCGCTTCCACGATGAAGATTGGTACGCACAGCTCAACGCATTTTATCGCACAGACATTGAAGTTCCCGCAGATCTAGTCGTTGATGGAAAAGTCTATAAGGAAATAGGGGTCCGAGCACGCGGAACCTCATCCTACTTTACTGTAGAATCCCCTAAGAAATCCTTCAACATCGCAATTGACTACGGTGACGATTCCCAAAGACTTTACGGATACAAAACCCTCAACCTGCTCAACGGTCACGTTGATGCATCATTTCTCCGAGAAGTACTGTACAACCAAATTGCACGAGACTATTTTCCCGCTATGAAAACGAACCTCGTTAAATTGGTCATCAACGGAGAAAGTTGGGGGGTCTATATCAACCTGCAACAATATAACAAAGATTTTTTGGATGAATGGTTTGGCACAAGAGAGGGAATACGTTATAAAGTTGGACCTGGCGGCGGTGGATTGACTTATGCAGGAAACGATGTCTCAGCATATCAACAGACATACCAGCTGAAAACTGCAAATGTCGAAGACCCTTATGACAAATTAATTGAACTCACTGAAATGCTTGACGCTAAAACACCCGATGATAAGCTGAAAACCGATCTACCATCCATATTAAATATTGACCGCACCCTGTGGCAACTTGCTGTCTCAAACGTATTTATGGATGATGATAGCTACATTCACAAAGGTGGCGATTTTTCTATCTATCAAGATGTCAACCAAAGATTCCACCTCATATCTCATGACAACAATGAAACTTTTCGATTTGGTGCTGAGCGTCGTGGTGGTGGGCCTGGGGGCAGAGGGCCCGGCGGTTGGTCGTGGGGAGAACTGTCAACAGGAATGGTATCACCCGTAACCCATGCAGAAAATACTATGCGCCCAGTTATTAGCCGGCTACTCGGCATTCCAGAATGGAAAGCAAGGTACATCGCACACATGAAAACTGTCGTGAATGAATGGCTTAATTGGGAGATGATGGAACCTATCATAAAAGAATACCACACCCTCATTGCTCCAGAAGTTGAGAAAGATGATAAGAAACTATACGACTATAGCAGCTTTATGGAAAGTGTTGACGGTGAACGTGGCGGACGCACACCAAGCTTCAAACGATTCGTTACACAACGGCGCGACAATCTACTAAATCATCCTGAATTGAACAACCCGACACCGAAGATTATCTCCGTCGCCACACCAGAAAATCCTATTGCAAATCAACCTGTTCAAATAATGGCAAAATTGGATAATACTGTTGCAGCGGACACGGTTCTATTGTATTATAGTACTGACAGACACGCACCTTTTAAAAATACGATAATGTCAAAAAACGGTGATGGATATGTTGGGAGTATCCCTGGTTTTCCTACAGAGACAACTGTATACTTCTATGTTGAAGCAAGTGCCGTGAAAACACACGGTACCACAACATTTTCACCGGCACGCGCAGAATACGGGGCCGCACATTACCGAGTCACAGCACCACAAGCAAATCAGGTAACCGTTGTCATCAATGAACTGATGGCAGCAAATACACAAAGCATTACTGATCCACAAGGCGATTACGAAGATTGGCTCGAATTGCACAACACCACAGATAAACCGGTGATACTTACCGGAATGTATCTCACTGATAAAGTTGACAATTTAAAGAAATGGGTATTCCCTGAAGAAACCACTATCCCCGCACGTGGATACCTAATCGTTTGGTTAGATGAAGACGGTAAAGCAACAGAAGGACTACATGCTAACTTTAAATTATCACGCAATGGTGAAACTGTGATGCTCGTGGATACAGATGCACACAACAATCAAATAATTGATGTCATTACTTATGAACAGCAGGAAACTGATACTGCTATTGGCAGGTCACCGAATGCAAACGGCAAATTTCAAGTCTTACCGATGACACCAGGAAAACAAAACAGGTAACCTCAATCATTAAAAAGAAATCTCCAAAAGAATTACGAACCTTTTTGTAACTTGTGATGTCTAACGAGCTAAAAGCAAAATTTGATAGGAATAATGGGATAACTACGTGCATGAGACTTACATAGCTTCTGGAGGAGATAAATGCCCTTTACGACACTTACCGCTGATATGAAAACCTATTCGGAAATTGCACAAGTGGAAGATTTTGATACCGAACAGGAACGCGAACTTATCTTGCGATGCCAACAGAGAGATACCGCCGCAATGGCAACCCTCATAGTGCAATACAAGCACTGGGTCTACAATATCGCTTACGGCATCCTCGGACACCATGAAGATGCAGAGGACGCAGCACAAGACGCATTCCTATCCGTATGGCAAAATATAGATAGCTTCAAATTCCGAGCACGATTCTCTACATGGTTATACCGAATAGTCAAAAACAAATGTCTAAATGTTATCGATCAACGAAAACGCAGAAAAACAGACCCAATGGATATTGATGACTCACAACCCTGGGTACCACTTGACACAGTAACCCCCGAACAGGAAGCACTTCGTACCGAACAAAGTGAAATCCTGCATACTGCACTGGATAGGTTAAAAGAGAGTTACCGGACGATCCTAATCCTACGTGAATTACGTGAACTTTCTTACGAAGAAATAGCAGAAGTACTGAACTGCACACTCGGACGTGTCAAATCCCGACTGCACGAAGCACGAAAAGCTTTGAGGGAAGAACTCGAGCGTATAGAATGGTAAATTGTTTCATGAGGGAGGAAAAGGCAATGCGACATCAGATTTTAATTGACATCCTAAAGGGCGCGCGTGCGTTACTTTTAAAAAAAGAAAACTGGACAAAAGGTACACTCAGACGTAATGCTAAAGGAGACCGGTGTCGTCAAAGTGAACCCCCTGCCAGTTTCTGTTTAATGGGAGCTATACAACATGCAAGTTTGACACGTGAAGAGATGTATTCGGTAATTGATAAAATTATAGAAGTTTTACCTAAACAGTACCCACGTTTCAAAAAATCGAGAAGTCTTACTATCGCGCGTTTCAACGATGCACCTACAACGAAACACGGAGACATTCTGTATGTTTTAGATTGCGCTATATTGTCAGTATTGTCACCGGAGAAAAAATCAATAATCCAAGCGACAGCATCGAGAAACCTGCAAGAGACTAAACGCAGCAGCCCCATGAAAAAAACCGCCTATAAGCAGAGGGCAAAAAAACAATTTACACCTATAAATTCAACGAAAGGAGCAGGCATGCCTCCCCAACCTAAAAGAGGGAGTCTCTTGCCCGGAAAGTGATGAAACACCGACGTATACAGAAACATTTATCAGCATATTTAGACGGTGAGTTAACGCCAATATTGCGTAAGAAGGTAGAAGACCATCTTCACTCCTGTGAAGAATGTACCGATATGTTGGCAGATTTCAAAGAAAATCAGCAGCAGATCGCCGGACTTGTGCATCCAGCACCCTCTATGAAGCATGCAGTCTTGGCAAAGATACGGGAAGCAGAAGCATCTTCGCGCAGCACATTCCTCCGTATCTTTAAACAATGGGTGTTCCGTCCTTTTACTGTCGGTGCCACAGCCTTTTCTACGCTCTGCTTCATACTTGCATTTTTCTACTTTTCAGCTACACCAGCACCGCAATATGATGAGATCCTTGATTTTTATTTTGAAGTTCATACTGAAGAGGTAGCCAATAATCCGTTGAAGTCAAATGTTGCAACCCCCCTTACTACACCGGTAACGGACACTGCGGATCTCGGTGAAGGGACAGAGACACTGCTTGATCTATATCTTGATGATTAAAGTCTCATTCGATTGACCAATGGTGATTCTATGCAATTGAAACCGATATTTGTGTATTGCTGCTTTATATTAATCGCCCTTATCCTGACATCCAGCTGCCTTTTTGCGGATATTGATACACTCAAACGTATTGCGGAAGCGGAACGAGATGTCCTTTACATCGGCCTACGTCTGAAGACATTCAGCATGTCAAATAGTTCTCGAACGATGGAGGAGTTAGTCATTCATCAAACAGCAGAGAACTCTTATCGTAAGATCGTCTCTATCGTTGGCGGTCACAAATCGTTATCGGAGGAAAATGCACGTGAAAGGCAACGGGGTAACAATAACAGAAATAGAGATGAACGTAGAAGAAACAGAGAATTTAAATGGGTACGCCACCGAAGCCAATTTTCTCCACAAGAAATAAAATTGATCTCACAAAACTATGGGTTAGAACTAAGACGCTGGGGAGAAAAAATCGCCGGCCACAAGACCGATCTTCTGATCATCAAGCCAAAATATGATGGCAGACCTACAAAACATATCTATTTTGCACGCAAAAATGGTGTTATCCTACGGGTTGAGGACTTAGATGCTGCCGGTATTCTACGGAATATGTTCGTCTATAACCGCATTAGTTTTGAAGCAAAAACAGTAAAATCCAAATGGGAAACCCTTAAAAAGGAAATTAATCCAGAACCTGGACATAATCGTCCTACTATTACGCTCGGTGAAGCTGAAAAAATTCTAAAAAAACAACCTATCCAACCTACATACCTACCCGTAGGTTTCCAACTTCAGGACATATCTAAACTCCAAATTAGAGGATATCATCCAATTCGCTTCAAATATACAGACGGTTTGCTGGATTTCAGTATATTTGAATCGATAGATAAAATAAAATCTGAAACAACCAATAGATCACCGAATCGTGGCGATAGAAACGTAGACAGACCAACGATGAAAATCGGTGATACTTCGGTACATAATTATCCACGCGGGCAAGACTATGTGTTCCGATGGTCGAGTTCAGGTATTCATTTCTATCTTATCGGTCCACTACCGACCAACGAATTGCAAAAGGTCGTAGAGTCTATCATCCTCAAAAAAGACCCAAATTAGTTTGTAATTATACATCTATGATATGTAGGAGGGAACTCCGATCCTTAATGTCTTTGAAAAAGAGACAGATGAGCTCGATCCCGAAAGTCAATTCTGTTTTATGAAGCACGCGGCGAGGCAGAAACCGCATCAAGCTATAACACCCTCGTAACCGAGTGGCAATACATATCAGAAGCAATGGGATCACCACAACAGACACAAACACTACTATAATCTAAGTTACCACATAATGTCTCACAAACTGCATAGTTTGTACGTATCAAAGGAGAAAAAATGAAATATACTTTTGTTCTAATGCTAACTATCTTCTCTACCGGTCTATTCTTTCTTGTTAATGCTGATGCAGATAGCATAAAGGATGAACTTGAGAACTCACCACGTCACGGCGAGTGGGTTAAAATCACCGCAGCAGATGACCACGAAATCAACGCTTTCATCGTTTTTCCCGAAGTGAAAGAACCCGCAACTTCTATCATCGTGATCCACGAAATATTTGGACTAACCGATTGGATTCGACTTGTAGCAGATAGACTTGCTGCCGACGGCTTCGTCGCAATATGCCCAGATCTACTCTCTGGTATGGGACCCAATGGCGGTGGCACTGAAAGCTTCGAGTCCGGTGATGAAGTCCGAAGAACTATCCGTAATCTTACACCAGAACGTGTGAAGACAGACCTCGATGCTGTCCGTGAATATGTCTGTGACTTGCCTTCCACCAACGATAAAGTAGCTGTTTCCGGTTTCTGTTGGGGTGGTGGAAAGACTTTCAGTTACGCAGTACAATCAGATGAGATCGCCGGTGCATTCGTGTTTTATGGTTCCGCACCACCAGTTGAACAAGTGGCTAAGATCTCTGTACCAGTCTACGGATTCTATGGTGAAAATGACAACCGTATCAATGCTACAATTGAGGCTACAAAAGCAGCTGCAGACGCTGCTAAAGTTAAGTACGAACCTATAATATATGAAGATGTCGGACACGGTTTCTTAAGACGCGGTATGATGGAGAATGCTAGTGATACACAGAAAGCCGCTGTGAAATCTGCATGGGAACGTTGGATTAAGATTTTAGGAGAATTATAGTTTATCACTCTTCCAATCAAACCCATGTTTTCGCTTGGGGATGTAGGCAAGTATTCGATTTTGTCGTCTCAAATTTTAGAAATTAACATCTCAATTCCGTTTTGATTACTTATGGCACATCGACTGACAAACAAAATTGCAATTATTACCGGTGGCGCGCGAGGTATCGGCGCGAAAAGTGCTGAACTCTTCGCTGCAGAAGGCGCAGCTGTCGCTGTCTGGGACCTAAACACAGAACGCGGGGAACAGACAACTCAACTGATAAAAGCACACGGCGGTAGAGCCCTTTTCTGTGAATGTGATGTTACCGATGCATCACAGATTGAAGCCGCAACCCAACGCGTTATAACTGAACTTGGCACACCAAATGTGCTATTCAATAATGCCGGTATCGCGGTTGTTGGCGAATTAGAGGAAATAACCGAAGCAGATTGGGATCGGCAGTACGCAGTGAATGTCAAAAGCATATATCTCGTCTCCCGTGCAATTATCCCAATGATGCGGATAGCGGGGGGCGGTTCTATCATCAATATGGCAAGTGAATCGGCTTTTGTTGGGTTTCCAATGCATCCCGCTTATACCTCCTCTAAAGCCGCGGTCGTACATCTGTCGCGAAGCATGGCAGTTCGCTATGCCGAGGATAACATCCGTGTGAATAGCCTGTGCCCAGGAACAATTAATACTGAACTCTATCAAGAATTCTTATCTCAACAGGACGATCCGGATGCAGTGAACAGCGAAATTGATAAAATGCATCCGTTGGGCATCGGTGAACCTGTTGATATCGCCTGGGCTGCGGTTTATTTGGCATCGGATGAGTCACGTTATATGACAGGGGCTCCGATGCTTGTTGAAGGTGGTATCCTTTCGTTGTGATCTTGTCTGAACCAGAATTCGCCGAACCCTGGTTCAGACAATCGCGATCCTAAACCACCACACCAACAATCCTACAACGCATGGTCTGCAGGAGTGAGACCTTTTATAAAGGTGCCGAAACCGAAGAACGTCGGTTCATAATCGCCTACATAATCAACATTACTTTCATCAGGGATAACATCCTCCATGCCCATACACCAATAACATCCGTTGACAAGCAGCCTACGCAACCCTTCACTTTCCAAATCTACCGAAGCCCCCATCGTCGTATTGAAAACCCGACAGGCATTGCCAGTTTCTCCCGTATATGTCTTTATCCACGCCATCGGCATTGTGGTCGTATCAGGTTTGGGAGCGTCCGTAGGCTCCATGCCGACAAGCACCTGGCCGTGAACCAATACCTGCGCATCCCCTGTCAACGACTTGATACCATAGACATCTGAAGGACCCCAAACATCTGTTACGCCTTTAAGTACAGGGTGATTCCTGTTATCCTCGTCAATAACACCGCGCGCACTCTCTTTGCCATGGTGTCCATGATGGTTTATCCACGTCTCTCCGAGTACTTGACGACCATAACCACCATCAAATTCTTGGCTGTTAAAACTATATTTCGCATAAGGACTCTCTTTATTTTCCGTATAGTTGAAGGCGTGTGTTGCGGTGCGTAACCCCATCACCGGTCCGCCTGCGTTTGTATAGTCTATGATGTGTTTCATCTGTTCATCAGGGAGTTCCCGGAAACGTGTGAATAACACAAGCATATCCGCATCTTCAAGAAGATGTAACCCCGGTATATTGTTCTGATTATTTGGGTCAATCTCTCCCGTATCCAGGTCAATTGCGAATAGGACGGTGCATTTGAAGCCGTGATGTGTAGAAAGGATTTTTCCGAGCATCGGCAATGCTTCTTCAGAACGATATTCTTCGTCTCCACTCACGAGCACGATGTGCTTGCCTGTTCCAGCACCTTCGTTTCCTTCGTATACTACCCATTGATTGTTCATTATATGTCATCTCCAAATTCTTAGATTTTATGTTATTGAGTATAGCATATTTTTTATATTTCGTCATCTTTCTTAGTAGAGAAGTTTTCAACCCACCGAATGTCCAAACGCACATTCAACGCTGCAAATACATGGGTAAATCAGGAATCTTCCAACACACTTTTGCACAAATAGATTGTATTTTTTCAATAGAGGTGTTATAATTAACATAAGCTCGGTATATTTGATATGAAGGATACTTTGTAGCATAACCTTATTTATAATATTACAAGGAGTAGATTTTACCATGTTTCTAACGCAAATATACAAAGAACGAGTTAATCGCAAAATAAAAGAAGCTGAAGCTAAAGGAAAAGCTGAAGGAAAAGCTGAAGGTATTGCGGAAGAACGCGAGTTGTGGGTAGAATGGAACAACCTTAGATTAGAAGCAGAAGCAAAGGGTGAGGAATTCACTGAACCCCCACCGACTGGAATGGATACACCATCTGAATGAGTTTATAGATTTCCCGATCCAATAATATTAATCAACAACTTTGGAGGACAAAACACATGAAAAAGTTCTTATTCATAGTCTTAGCATTAGCATTGATTGTGCCATGTGTACAAGCCGAAATCACCTATAGCAAAGACATCGCGCCGATAATCCAGCGAGAGTGCCAATCGTGCCACAGACAAGGTGAAGTAGCACCATTTGCACTCACAGACTACCAAGATGCAAAAGCATGGGCAACAGAGATAGCAGAATACACCAAAGCACGTCTAATGCCACCTTGGAAGCCAGCAGAGGGATACGGGCACTTCAAAAATGAACGACGATTGACAGAAAAAGAGATACAGATACTTACCGATTGGGCAGAAGCAGGTGCACCCCCAGGGGACCTGACAAAAACACCACCAAACCCCAAGTTTCATGAAGGTTGGATGCTCGGCCAACCCGATCATATCGTTGAAATGCCAGTGGAATATGAGATTGAACCTGAAGGAGAAGACGAATATCGACACTTTATCATACCTACAAACTTCGACACAGACATGTTTGTACAGGCAGTAGATGTACAGCCAGGCAATCGTAAGACGGTGCACCATGTCATTCTCTATTTGGACATGGAAGGACAGGCACGCCAACTCGCTGCAAAAGACCCGAAACCAGGATATGTGACCCAAGGAACAGGTCCAGGAATTGATATAGCAGGTAGTTTAGGCGGATGGGCACCCGGACTTCAACCTCATGTTCTACCGAAAGGTGTCGGCTACTTGTTGCCGAAGGGGGCTGATATTGTGATGCAAGTGCACTATTACCGCACAGGACACACTGAATACGACCAATCGCGTGTCGCGTTATACTTCAATAAGACAGAGAAGACCACACCGTTACAGATAAATTCCGCAATCAATAGCGAGTTTGTTATCCCCGCTGGTGAGAAAAACTTCGCCGTGCAAGCGTCCAGACATCTGAAAAAGGATGCTTATTTGTTAGCAACGATGCCGCACATGCATCTGTTAGGACGTGATATGCGGATTATTGCACATCCACCTGCAGGGGACGCGATTGACCTTATCTGGATTCAGGATTGGGATTTCAATTGGCAGGACATCTATTACTTCCGCAAGCCGATTTTCTTACCGGCAGGCACACAGGTTTCGCTTATTGCACATTTTGACAACTCAGCGAGCAACCCCGCAAATCCGCATAACCCCCCTATTCCTGTGGGATGGGGTGACAAAACAACTGATGAGATGTGCATCGGGTTTTTGTATCTTGTTGATGCAGGCGAGTACCAACCTGCAGAGTAAGAAAGAAATTGGTAGGGTATTCCAATTTCTAGGCGCGCTTTATAGTAAAATCCATAATTACCGATACACCTGTCCTTTGCATAAAGCAGTTCGTATGGGCGGAAGAACCTCACCCATTTAGGTAAATGTAAGTATTTTCGGAATCTACCAAAACGTTTTTGTAGTACCGCTACCCTTGATCCAACACGAGCAGCCAGAGATGCACAACAGGTTATAGATGAAGTGGTGTGCAACACCTTACCAGCCTCACAGGAGCGAAACTTGAAGTTTATTACACAGGGATTTGAGGGAGAATAGTTCGGAACTCCAATTTTCGACATCATGATTCTGGACATCATGATTCTGGAAGTCGCTCCTGCGGTGGCTTTTTAGAATAACGTTGAATGTGTGTATAGCATTTAGGGTTTTTATATTCACCTAAATTTTTAATATAATACCTACACGCCAAGAAATCCGTATTGTAAAGAAGAAAAATGACCTTCCAAACAACCACACTAAATAAAATTTTGGAAATCATCGGCAAGATAGTAAAAATATCTGCTGATGGCGATTATATTTACCGTGGTGAACCGGAATGTCATGAAAAAGTCACATCAACCCTCTATCGCCAACTGACTGATCTTAATTTGACACATCTTGACATAGAAGAAGTTCAACAAGACGAAGTTGAGAAGGCTAAACAGTACACTAATGAAACGGATGAATTTAAAATTAAAATGGAAATCCAGCATTTTGGAGGTAAAACCAACCTAATTGACTTTACAGAAGATTATATTATTGCTCTTTTCTTCGCTGCAAATGGTTCACCCGACAAAGATGGTAGAGTAATCTTACAAGACATAAATAGGGATGTAAAACACTGGATTAGAGAAATTCCTGGTAGAGAGCCAGAGAGTCGTCCTGGGGCGCAGAAAAGTATCTTTATTGAACCGCCTGATGGTTTTATACCTAATGATTTTATCAAACCGGATGAGAAGATTGTTATTCCAAAAGACCTTAAGCACCATATATTGCAGTACATAGAAGAAAATTTTCAAACCTCCGCACAATACATCTATCATGACATTCCTGGTTTTATAAGCAGTCAAGTAAACCGTTGGAGTGCCTACTCTGAACTTGATAAGGGCGAAAAATCTCAAGATAAAGGTGATGAAACAACACAGCCTGGAGAAAAAGTTAAACATTATCAAAGTAAACCGTCCCACCTCATTGCACAGGAGAATGCCATGCAAGAACTGAATCACGGATTTGATGATGCACCTTATAAACATAGGTTTGCTTACGGTAAACAAACGACTCTGCCTCAACAAGATACTGCCGAGGAATACAACGCACGAGGTATTTCTCATACCAAAAACGGTGAGTTTGATCTTGCCATCGCAGCCTTTAGAAAAGCTATTAAAATAAATCCAGATTATGCTGAGGCTCATTGCAATATCGGAATTGTCTACGAATGTAAAGGTGAGTATTACCGGGCCATTGAAATCTACACTGAGGTGATACAACACGATCCTAACTGTGTTGAGGCTTATAACAATCGTGGTATTGTTTATGGCGAAAAAGGTGAGTTTGATCTTGCCATAAAAGACTTTAACAAAGCAATTGAACTCAAAAAACATTACGCAAAAGCCTACAATAATCGCGGTGCTGTTTATCGCGCCAAAGGTGAGAATGACAGAGCCGTTGAAGATTGTAGCGAAGCGATACAATTGGATCCGTATTATGCTGATCCTTACAGCAACAGAGGTGCTGCCTATCGTAATAAAGGTGAAGTTAACCTTGCTATTGAAGACTATGACAAAGCAATTAAACTGAACCCTGATTTTTTTGTAGCCTACTACAACCGCGGAATCGCTTACCAAGAAAAACATGATTACGATCTTGCCATTGAAGATTATAACAAGGCAATAGAACTAATGCCCAAACACGCTCACCCTTATAATAATCGTGGTAATACTTATCTTCTTAAAGGCGATTCTGAAAATGCCATTAAAGATTATAATAAAGCAATAGAATTGAGTCCAGAACTTGCCGTTGCTTATTACAATCGTGGCGAGGCTCGGCTAAACCAGCAAGAATGGAGGAAAGCCAAAACTGATCTAATTAAAGCCAAGGACTTAGGACTAGATATTGCTGCAGTATTTCGAAACGGTTATAAAAACGTTGAGGCGTTTGAGCAAAAACACAAGATTGCGTTACCCAAAGACATTGCAGTTTTGGTCAGACAAGGCTTTAGATACCGGTACCCCATGGAGGAAAAATTCTTAAACTCTGAAGGAAAACCCCTTGAATCTCCAGAGGTTTTAAATCTACTGAAGGAGTTCCGCAAAACGAACATTACACTAGGTGAGTACGTTAAGATAGAACCCTGCTTTGGCATAGGAACAGTACCCACTGAAGTGTTTGTAGTAGATAGAAAAACACGAGATGAACTCATTGCGGAGCACCCCTTATCAATTGATATTTTGAAGCCTTTTTTGCAGGGACAAGACATTAGGCGCTGGCATGTAGAAACGCAAAATCAGTGGTTAATATTGACATACCGCGGTATAGAGATTAATAATTATCTAGCTATCCTGCAATACTTGAAAAAATACAGAGATGCTCTGGACATAAAAAGTAACGAACAGGAATGGTACGAACTTCCAATTTCCCTTGATGAAGTAGAACGTTTCGATCAACCAAAGCTGGTTTGTCCAAGTCTCTATAATAGGCAAACTTTCGCTGTTGAAACTCAGGGACTGTACTGTGGACACACTTGCTACATTATCCCTACTGAAGAAAAATGGCTATGTGGTTTACTCAATACACTTGCAGTGGAGTGGTTCTACTCTCAAGTATCTAAACAGTTACACTCTAGTGAACTTGAGGCACATAGCGACTATATAAAGCAGATTCCTATCCCAAATGTAAACACAAGGCAGAAAGATCTGGTTCGCAAGCTTGTTGATTACCTTATCTATTTCCAGAAACAACCAACGATAAATAACAAAGATTTAGCAGACTCCCGCGACTTCGCGGTGTTTAGATATTTTGAGTGGATCATCAACGGATTGGTTTATGAGTTTTATATGCCTGATGTGTTAAAGAATGCGGACAGAGATATTTTTAAGCATTTGATTGTAGAACAGTTCCCAGAGATAGATGAGATACCCGGAGATAAAATGTCCGTGTTCCGTTCTCTTTACGAGCATTTACACGATAGAAATCATCCGGTTCGAGTAAACCTGTTGTTTCAGGATAGTTTAAGACAGATACGAATTATTGAGGGTAAGTGGTGAGAATTACTAAGATCGAAATAAAAAACTTCAAAGCTTTCCGAGGAAAACCATATGTAATTGATCTTAGCCAGAAGGGACTTAACCTTTTACTTTACGGTGAAAATGGAAGCGGTAAGACCTCTCTTTATAAAGCGTTAAAATACTTTTTTGAATCCAGCGAGGATAACGTTATAAGCTTTTTAGATTATCAAAACAAATTTGATAAAGACAATGGTTATGTAAGACTTCACTTCACACCTGACACAAATTTACCAGAAGAATACTATGAGTGGTCAGAAAATCCTCAAAATGATACGAAAGTTCAACCGATTATTGAGGCGTCAAGGACAAAAGGATTCCTTGATTATAAAGATCTCCTGAAGACAAATTATCTCCACGACTCAGAAGGGAGTGTAAATGTATTCGATTTATTGGTTAATACACTTTTGAAGAATATTATCAATGAGCAAAGCAACCCACCAGGGTTATTTAGTTTTATGGATTTTGGTCGTTTTTTATCACAATCGTTAATATTTTGGAATATGCGGATATACCATGATTTTTCATGATATATCTGCTATACTTCACCTTAAAAAATGATTCTCTCTTGAGGTGAAGAATGGCAAAAGGAAAATCCTGCCACTTGATGGACATGTTAGCAAAACTTACAGACCCACGCAAGGAAAAAGGGAAACGACACCCCTTGAACGCACTCCTCGCACTTTTAGTCGTTGGATTGATGTGCGGGCATAAAGGGTATACATCCATCGCTACTTGGGCACGCTCACAGACCGCACTTGCAAAAGCACTCGGGTTCACACATCAAAAAACGCCTTGTGCTGCAACCATACATAATCTGTTGAAAAATTAGACGCTGAGGTATTAGAAGACATCCTGTCAAAATGGGTAAACGCCGCATTAGCAGAGCGTCTCGATTTGCAGGGCTGTTTTGACGCAGTCGCTATAGATGGCAAAACCCTGCGTGCGTCTAAAAAAAGTGGTGCGATGATCAGCCATTTACTCTCCGTCGTCTCTCATGAGTTAGGGATCACCCTCACGCAGCGAGGTGTTAGCGATAAAACTAATGAAATACCGATATCAAAGGAATATGCCTCAAAACCTTTACTCACAGTTAACTTGATAAATAAACAATTCTAAAACTAAATAACCCTAGCAACCCACCGCGTAGTTTTGCAGAAGAATGGAAAGATATTTCGGAGATAATTTTTTCAGAACAAGCAACGGAACAGGTAGTAGAAATTCCACAACAACATGAAGACTTCAAAATAGGTATCAGTAATATATTAGACACACTAAAAGCGAATGCAAACGAAATACTTAGCAACTTTGGATATGAAAACACTGTTGTTGAACTTGACTTTGTTTATCATGAGCCCAAAATTAATAGCAATAATAGGTATGATCCTCCCCGAATACTCTTAGAAGTAAATTTCTTTGAAGATAATCTACTTGAACATCATAAATTTTTAAATGAAGCAAAACTGTCCGCAATTGCTCTTTCAATCTTCTTTTCAGGTTTCAAACTTCAACCATCCAGTGAACTGAAGATTCTTGTTATAGATGATGCTCTAATTGGCTTGGACATGTCAAATCGTTTACCAATGTTTAGGATAATGAAAGATTACTTCTCAGATTATCAAATTGTCCTAATGACTTATGATAAGGCATGGTATGAAATTGTCAAGCAGCATACCAAAGAAGGTGAGTGGAAATATGGAGAATTAGGTCTTTCGCCAATTGAAGAATACGAAATGCCGATCTATATGGAAAATAAAGCAGATTTGGATAAAGCAAAAGAACATTTCAATGCTGGAGATTATAAGGCCTGTGCAATTTACCTACGCACCACCTTTGAAACAATACTCAGGAATTACTGTGATAAAAAAGGTGTCTGTGTTCGCTACCGAGAAGATCCAAAAAAATTGAATACTGAAGATTTCTGGACAAGGATCATCGCTGAAACTAAACAAGATGAAACTTACCATGACCATAAAATCCTCAAACTAAATCAGACTCTCGTTGATGACATTGAAATGTATCGAAGTATTATTCTAAACCCGCTTAGTCATGCTACTATCGCAAACGTACATCGACAAGAAGTTGACGGTGCTCTCAAAGCCGTGGAACGTCTTAAACACGAGTTAAATCAACATTTATAGTTAAATTCAGAAATATATTTACATTTTTTCATTAAAGTTTTTCTACATTCCAGAACATTGTGGAGAAATTTTATATTTTTTGTGATACTATCTTTCCACCTTCCTACCAACAAAATAAACTGCAGAAGCTAATATGTGAGAATGCGGGTGCAATAACAGCAACCAATCCAACCACACCAATGGAAACGTCAACCACCCAATGAGGAGAGAAATAGCCTTCGCAATCAGTATACTCCCAAAAGAACAGACAAGACCGACATACTCACGGAAAATCCAATGGAGTGCTGCGGTGGGACCTGCACATGCCCCACTTTCAATTTCATCGAACTGAGAGAACAAAGCAACAAAACCCGTTGTCGTCCAACGTTGATAATCATGTGGAGAACCGTGGTAACCTTGAAGGAATGGAACAGCTGCACACACATATCTGTCCGATTTCAGCACACGGTATATCTCATCGACAACTTGCTGTGGATTGCTGACATGCTCCAGTACTGCTTCAGAGATGACAGCATCAAAAGAGTTATCAGCAAAAGGCAGAAAGTGCCCATCAGCAATGATGTCTACTGTCGGAGTCGCTTCAATTTCAAGGTTAATGACATTCGGCGCACGACGGTGCGTTCCAGAACCGAGATCCAAAACCTTCGCTTCTGGACCCAATGCTCGTATAATACGTTTAACAGATTTATTCCAACGAGGAGCGGGATACGGGCATCCCATTAGGGGAGATAAAAATCGATGTTGTCGGAACCGGCGTTTTATCCGATCAATCATGGGTAAATTCTAACTGCAACAAAGACAGGGTCAATATGTTAACCCTGTCATCACTACTTATGTTTTCGGATACATTACATTCGCTTCATCCGCTGCTTTCACCAAATCTTTCACAATCTGCATTGTGAGTTGTGCTACCTTACGAGAGAACTCCGCATCAGAAATATTGCGATAGCGTCCAGGTTGCACAGAACCCAGGCGTTCATTCGCTATCGCCAATGCACTTGTAACAAGTTCTAATGAGACATTAATCTGTTCAGTACGTGCCTGTATTTCAATGACACCTTCGATATTATCGTCTTCTGTGACTACATCACCTGTCAATAAACGTTGACGACTTTCATTAATTGAATCGAGCACTTGTTTTGCAGCGAACTGATGAGCCCCTTTCTTCGCACCAGGAATCGGGTCAGTCGTTTCGTGGACCCTGTCTCCATAATGTATAGTCACTTTCCAACTGGGTGCGTCTGGCGTGCCATGTTGTGTTTCAGTAAATCGCGGTTGACTCAATCCGCGTTCTTGGCAGTATTGTATTAAAAGTCCTTTATAATTACCATCAGATTCCACAACTTCCTGAACGGTCATAGGCATCCTCCTGGAACCCGCTATCTGCTGTTATCGTAGCGGGGACGGTATTCAGTAGTTCGAGGTTTGACTTTCCGTTGACGTTTGAGCTCAATTCTACGCCTCTTCTCGCTCGGTTTTTCATAAAAACTTCGTTTCTTTATTTCTGTAACAACCCCTGCTTTACCACACATCTTCTTAAACCGTGCAAGAGCTCTATCAAATGTTTCATCTGAAGAAACAGTAACTTCAACTTGAACCATGTTCACATCCTCCTAAAGTAAAATTGTTATAATATTATAGCATGTCAGAGGGCGGATGTCAACTTTTTTTAGCAACTGCAGTGTAAACCGAACTTGACACTGTATTACCCCCATGCTAAAATGCTACAATGATAATAGACAAACCGTTACCAGATATACTCATTGAACGGATGCAATATGAAGATTTAAAACAGGTGATTGACATAGAAAAAGATGCTTTCCCTGATCCATGGCACGTGTCCTTTTTCAAAAGACAACTTCATCCTAAAAGAAAAAAACACATGCATTTATATGTTGCGCGTCTACCTGAAAAAATTATTGGATATATTGTATTTTACATTAACTCCGGTGAAGCACACATAATGAATATTGCGGTGGCTACAAATTATAGACGGCAAGGGGTGGCAAAATATCTGCTTGCATCTGCCCTAGAGATAATCAAGACAAACGCTGCAGACATGATATTCCTTGAAGTCGCTGAAAATAATAACGCCGCCCTACAACTTTATCGTCAATTCGGTTTTGAAGTTTACGGTAAACGAAAAAGATATTATCACAACGGTAGAGACGCTTACGTTATGCAAAAGCACTTGCAACACTAATCGATAGATTTCCTTTTGCAAAGAATCGCTATTACAAAACCCAGATATAAGAGGTATTGATTTATGATATTTGATATAGCACGAAATGCTATTAATGCTACACCTAACGCAGAAACGCTTTCACTTGCTATACGAAGGCAGGAGGCACGGACTGTTGGTAGGCACGGATGGCGTATTATTGAAGAAGAAGTGAACTGGCAAGCAGATGAAACCGCAATTATTGTGGTAGACATGTGGAACAAACATTGGTCGTGGGGAGCTACCGAACGGGTGAACATCATGGCTCCGCGAATGAACATTGTACTACAGCGTGCAAGACAGCACGGTGTACAGATCATCCATGCGCCGTCCGATACGATGAATTTCTACGAGAAGCACCCAGCACGAATCGTCATGCAGGAATATCCACATGCAGACCCACCAGAAGAACGAGAAATGCCCGACCCACCACAACCCGTTGATGCCTCCGATGGCGGATCAGATACAGGTGAAACAAACATGTACGGAGCATGGCACCGACAACATCCAGACATTGAAATCGATGACGCAGATGCTATCAGTGATAACGGACAGGAGGTGTATAACTTACTTGCACACAAAGGCATTCAGAACCTAATATTTATGGGGGTCCATACGAATATGTGTGTACTAGGGCGTTCCTTTGCAATTAAACAGATGGTAAAGTGGGGTTTCAATGCCGTGTTGGCCCGTGATCTAACAGATGCAATGTACAATCCCTTCAAACCACCTTATGTTAGCCACGAAGAGGGGACACGATTAATTATAGAATACATTGAGAAGTTCTGGTGTCCTACCATATTGAGCAGCGATTTGACCACACCTGAGCCGGAATAAAGTGGCATCCCTGTGTCTGATACAGCAGCATAGTCCGTACGCAAAATACCCACGGCACATAAGAACCGCGGGTATTTTCTTTAAAATTCTATCCTTGTTTATTCGCGACTACCTTTCAACGCTCCCCATGTAGTCGTTAACTTCGCTTTGGGGTCCACAGACGTGGAAGTACTTGCAACAGCTTCAAGAGCACTAAACATGGCATTCAGATCACCTTTACCTGTTTCTGCATTGCCAGCAAAGTTAAAATCAAGCGTTCCATCAGTCACTTCAATACCTATGTAGGTTTTGATGTCAATCTCATCCCTACCAGGGGTGACATAGAGCGGTTCTACTACTTCATCTTCAATAATTATATCAAATCCGCGATTATTCGGCGACCAATGTTCACCGACGAGATAGGTCACATCGAAAAGACCATTCCCAGTTTTGAACTGATATTTAACGGTAGCGGGGAACTGAGCCCAACTGACAGCGTGGAAGAGAACTTCATCGTAACCCGCCTCTGCTGCTTGCGCTTTTGCATCTGCAGTTAAATTAGCGACTTCAGCAACCCGCGGTGCCGCTTCAATCCAACCACCCCAGTCCTGGTCAGCTTTTTGGGCACCATACCACACACGCCCTTGTGAATCCGTATAGTCATCCGATTTCCCGCCTCGAACGCGGTAATCATCCGCATATAGCAGACACGGTGTTATTGTGACGGCAAGAAAAATAATTAATGCCAATATACTTAATAGCTTCATATTTACCTCCATTAGGTTATTGATTGTGTTGCCCTTTAAGAGCACCCCACGTTGTGGTTAGTTTCTGTTTCGGATCAACGTCAAATTTGGATGGAACAACTTCTATTCCGCTGAACATAGCGTTAAGGTCCCCTTTTCCAGTTTTTGCATTGCCAGCGAATACGAGGTTCATCACTTTGTCCTCAACTTTTATGCCTTCATACCGTTTGATGTCAATCTCATCTCTTCCTGGTGTGACATAGAGCGGTTCTACCACTTCGTCTTCAATGATGATATCATAACCACGGTTGTTCGGCGACCAGTGCTCACCAACAAGATAGGTTACATCAAAAACACCTCTACCGGTATTCAAATCTACTTTAACGACATCTGGAAATTGAGCCCAACTGACAGCATGGAAGATGACTTCGTCATAGCCTTCCTGTTTCGCTAACTGTTTGGCAGCGGCAGTGAGGTTTGCAACGACCGCTGTCCGAGGCAGCTTCTCAATCCAACCACCCCAGTCTTCGTTAGATTTCTGTCCAGCATACCATGTACGTCCTTGGGCATCTTTATAATCATTATTTACACCGCCAATCACACGTATCTCTTCAGCAGGCATAGCATCGTGAATTAGCACTGCAATAAGTAACGCACATAGACAGAATAATAATTTTCTCTGCATCATATCCTCCTATATTGGAAATTACCTTTAATTCTGAGACATATAATTAGTACTATAGTTTGGACATTTTTGGTCTTGTTATAGATTATGAATAGTTGGCAGCACTTCCCCGTTAGCACTTCTGAACAGGTGTTAGAACTGCTGCTAACGCCCCTTTTTTGTCTAAATTCTGTTAGAAATCACTGTTTTTTAGTCATCATTTTTCCAATAATCGTGAAAATAGTTGCTGCTGAACCATTTTCACATAGTATCTTCGGGATTTTCAGTTTTTTCTGTGCGTTTTTCCCCGGGTCGTAACTCGTATAAAAATAGTTTTGTTGTAAACGTCGCTGCAAGTAAGCGGTCATCAAGCCGCGTGTGAGATGTTTCGGTTTATACCAGTGTATATTGAGTGTGGATAGCACAGTTTCTAAATCAAGCGGTGCCTCGTCTGTGTCTGTGTCTTCGGATGTCTTCTCCATTAGCACCGGACTGAAAGCGAGTTGTGTCAGCGTTGCTGCGGTGAAACTGAGTTGAACGAACCGATCCAAACTTTTCCTGTCTCGGAGTTGATAGGTGTCAAATCCGAAGTTTTCTTTAGCGTCCCGAAAGGCAGTTTCAATCTGCCACCGGTTTCTATAGTGTCGGATAACTGTTTCTACGGGCAGTCGTAAATCTGAAGTAAATACACAAAAATACCGATAGGGTTTAGACTTTTTCAAGCGTTTGCGTATCACAACGATGCGGACATCTACAGGACACATCTTTGTTCGCACGACTTTATCAGCGACAGAAAGTGTCTGATCCTCAACAACGATATCTGTATACTGCAGGTGTGGAATAGACACACGGCTACCATACCGACGGGGTCTGCCTCTCTTGAGACGCTTAGGGCGTTTCGGTATATGAAAAAACGCTGCGTTTGACTTCGCACGACAAAGTAAATGATGTCCTTGTGAGAGTATCTCCGTGAACACTTTGCGTCTATTGAAACCTCTATCAAAAATGATAAGACCCGGTGGCACAAGATTACATAAATGCTTCAGCACAGCGAGGCTATTTGCGTCCTCGCTTTTCGGTTCCATCATCCGTGTGGCTAATGGAAACAGGCGCGTGCCTTCGCGCGTTTCTGCCAGCCACCCAATCGCACCGAACTCGTGTCCGTGATGAAACTTGGACTGGTTCTTGTTACGTGGCTGATACGCAGGGTTCCTGCGGAAATGCAAACCCGCTTGTTTTGAACCGCTACTTATGGCATGCGTCTCATCATAGACATAGATGCCCGTGGGGTAAGCGGATAGCACTTGATGGCTTAGCGTAGTGGCGACTTGATCCACACACCAGATGCCACGCGAGAGAAACTTTGGCAGAGACCAATACCGACCTGCTTGGGCTGTCGCAAGATAGATTTGTGTCATTGTGCCTCGGTAGGGCGTATTTATCAGACCTTTCACGAAAGTCTGAAAGTGGTGAAAGTTATTATACTTGAACAAAGGTCAAAAATCTGATAACATGTTGTCCAAGTAGGAAAGTGGGGTCATTTGAAATATCCTTTCAAATTTGTGTTTTCTAAAAGGATACCCGCTTTCCTGCTTTATGTCCATAAAAAAAACAAAAACTGTCCAAACTATAGTAACCTTAAGATAGATGGTAACATCAAGGAATGGGAGCGCGCAGAGATTGTCGCATTTGACGAGTTAAAAGATGTCGGAGTAGCATTGCCTAACGCTAATGATTTTAAAGGACAAGGACGCGTCGCTTGGAATTCAACTGACCCATAGGTGTCAACTTAGGGATTTTCAGCCTTTTTCAGTTGCCTATAAGTTGTGTGCTTTCCTGCTCTATGTTGTCCCCAGTCGCTGTATTGTAAATCCTTTTTTATGTTGCTCAGTGTCTTCAATAACGCCGCTTTAGATTCGTGAAAACTCATTGTGAGTGTGCGTGCATGCCGCCCAATAAGTTTCGCTGTGCTGATGGGATCGTGCAGTATACACCGCCAGCCAGCTGCTACCATAATCCAATGTCTTATCAGTTGTGCGATGAGTTTCGCATACACCTCACATAAGATACGATCAGGTTTGGCACTGCGGAATGTATTCACCTTGCCAACGCTTTTGAAGGATTTGAATAGCAACTCAACTTGCCATCGGAGCCCAGCAATAATAATAACTTGTTCAACGGTAAGTTGTGCAACCTCCACATTTGTAATGTAAATATCCCAATCGGCAAGGCGTAACCGTTGTTTTGAGGGCGTTGTCTGTCTCCGTTTAGCATCACGCCTGATGTATCGGCGACGCTTGCTCGCTACTTGTTCGGAACATCGCCGTGCAACGAGGCGTGCTGGCAGACGATCCCTCGCTCCAACATAGCAACGCTGGTCTATAGTGTCCGAGTTTGTTGCCTTGAGGTGCTTATATAAGCAGAGCGGTTCTCCCTGTTCATCATACAGTTTACAGTTTACTTTCAATCTTGTTATCCAGAAGATGCCTGCTTGTGTCATTTTTCTAAATGCGTCAAACGAAAAATAGCCGAGGTCTGCTAAGTGTAAACTCCCCGCAGGAAGCGGTCCAAACGCCGCTGCTGCCTTGCTATCGGCAGTAATACCATCACTGAGTTGGAAGTGTTGGAAAGCACCCGTCAGGACATCAAAACAGAGGTGAAGTTTCATAGCAGACTTCTCACAATCGTTTTTAGCACGCCCACCTTTCCATACAGGTCTCAGCTCATCCGGCAATGTGAGTGTGGTGCTGTCCTGCACATAGATGCCTGTGAACTGATTTAGCAAAGGCAGTGTCGGCGATTGTGCTGAAATAACTTGTGTTGTTGCGGCTATCTCAAGCACCGATTTCAAGGTTTCGGCTGCTTCAGGTGTCATCCGTTTTTCAATCGCTTGGCGGGTGACATGCACACCTAAAGCACAAGCTGTTTGTGCCAACTCCGTATAACTTGCATCAGGCGTTTCAAGCCACCCGAATACAAGGGTCTGCACGAAAGCACCTCCGGAGAACTTGCGGATCCTTCGGACGAACCCGCACCTTGAAGCTGATGCGTCAGCAATCGTTCGCAGTATAGCTTGCATTTTATCACAAACCTGTGTTAGAATAGACATTGGAACACCTCTTTTGTAGAAATGAGTAATATTGTTTTTCTACTATTATGTAAGAGGTGTCTCTATTTTGCAACAATATTTTATACTAAAATAACATAAAAATGTTCTTAAGTTGACACCTATGGGTCATCTGGATGGATACCGATCATCACGCCTGCTTCTTCAGCAACTGGTGCTGCCTGCTTGATGAAGTAGGTATAGTTGTCCCATATCTCTTCTTCACTGTATTCTCGTCCGTGTGAAAGTGGCATCGGATATTTCTTACCACCCCAATGTCCTTCCTGAGCAGTTTTGAGATTAAATGCACGGGCACTTGCACCGCCACGGGTCGTTTCACGTTCGGTACTCCAAATTCCGTTTCCCATGTGCGCATAAGTCGTATACGGAATACCAGCTTTACCTAAATCGCGAATATAGCGTTTGTATTGTTCAATCTTTGCATCACGATTTTCTAAATTTAGCACGATACCATCTTGGTTATGGACATCACTGTTGCCAAACCCATAGATTTTCAAACCTGCCTTCTCAAATATGTCGCGACGACTCATAAAATAGTCATAATTTGCGTTTGCACCGTTTGTCCAGAGAACAACGTAGTCAACATCCATCTGTTTAGCGAACTCCAGGTCCGCTTCACTCGGTTCAGGTGACATCTGTGCTGTTACTTTCATACCAGGTGCAATTTTTCTAAGTGGATTGTTATTATCCATTTTTACCTCCGTTTTTCAATGACGGATAAATGTGTGGTTAGGTCTATTCGTCGTCCAGTGCCTCTTCCTTTAAACGGTATAACTCACTAGTTAATTCTTTGACAACATCTGCATATTCAGGATCGTCATAGATACTGCACATCTCATTCGGATCTTTTTCAAGATCAAAGAGTTCCCATTCAGGTTCTGTCGGTTGATTCACTGAACCTGTGGTTCCCATGGGATCACCATAGTAATATATGAGTTTGTGTTTGTGCGTACGAATACCGTAGTGTGCTGGGACGTGGTGATGTGAAAGGTGCATCCAGTAGCGATAATACATCTGTGTTCGCCATTCATCAGGTGTTTCCCCTTCAAGGATTGGTCGTAGACTTGTTCCCTGCATATTATCAGGAATTGGTAGACCTGCATAATCCAGCCATGTCTCGGCAAAATCGATGTTTAATGCCATTGCGTGTGTAGAACTTCCGGCACCGATAGCACGCGGGTAACGCACAATGAAGGGCATACGTAGCGATTCTTCATACATAAACCGCTTGTCGTACCACCCATGGTCGCCTAAAAAGAAGCCTTGGTCAGATGTGTAGATAACCATTGTATCATCGGCGACACCGTCATCGTCGAGATAATCGAGCAATCTGCCGACGTTGTCGTCTATGGAAGCGACACATCGCAAATATTCCTTGATGTAACGTTGATATTGCCAGTTTGCCAACTCTTCATCAGATAAACCTTTGGGAGGAGGGCCAAATCTTTCGATTTTTAAGTCTCTTTCATTCATGTGTCCAAATACCCGCATTTTTGCTTCCTTGGCAGCATTTGAACGGTTAGAATAATCGTCAAAGAAGTTGTCAGGCATTGGGACATCTGCATCTGCATACATGTGGACATGTTTCTCGTCTGAGTCCCAAGGACGATGTGGTGCTTTGTGATGGCACATCAGGAAGAACGGGTTATCTTTATCCCGGTTTTTCAACCAATCCAACGAAAAATCTGTGATAACGTCGGTAGCGTAACCTTCATGTTTTGTCCTGCCGCTCTCCTCAATCATAACAGGATTGTAATAATCGCCCTGTCCAGGGAGGACATTCCAATAATCGAAACCTGTAGGGTCAGCATCACCGCCGTGCCCGAGGTGCCATTTACCTATCATAGCAGTTTGATACCCATCTGCTTGTAGCATTTTGGCAACATTCGGTTTTTTTCCATCAAGTTTGTCGCCTAACGTCTTTACACCGTTTAGATGGCTATGTAGTCCTGTCAATATATTTGCACGACTCGGCGTGCAGATTGAATTTACACAGAAGCAGTTCTGGAAAATCATTCCGTCGTCTGCAATACGGTCAAGATTGGGTGTTTCATTGATTCGACTGCCATAGCAACTCATTGCGTGAGATGCATGGTCGTCTGACATAATGAATAATATATTCGGTCTGCTCAATTGTTCCTCCTATTTCGTCATTGATATCTGACAAGAGTAATTACGTGAGTTAGGAATAAGATATTTTTTGTCCGATGCACAACCTGGAAAGGTTATGCTACATAGGTTTCAGCATTGATTGACCATATCATATCTGTAATCAATTTACTGTAGTTTGGACATTTTTGGTCTTGTTATAGATTATGAATAGTTGGCAGCATTTCCCCGTTAGCACTTCTGAACAGGTGTTAGAACCGCTGCTAACGCCCCTTTTCTGTCTAAATTCTGTTAGAAATCACTGTTTTTTAGCCATCATTTTTCCAATAATCGTGAAAATAGTTGCTGCTGAACCATTTTCACATAGTATCTTCGGGATTTTCAGTTTTTTCTGTGCGTTTTTCCCCGGGTCGTAACCCGTATAAAAATAGTTTTGTTGTAAACATCGCTGCAAGTAAGCGGTCATCAAGCCGCGTGTGAGATGTTTCGGTTTATACCAGTGTATATTGAGTGTGGATAGCACGTCTTCTAAATCAAGAGAAACCTTGTCTGTGTCTGTGTCTGCGGGTGTCTTAGGCAATGGCGACGGACTGAAAGCGAGTTGTGTCAGCGTTGCTGCGGTGAAACTGAGTTGAACGAACCGATCCAAACTTTTCCTGTCTCGGAGTTGATAGGTGTCAAATCCGAAGTTTTCTTTAGCGTCCCGAAAGGCAGTTTCAATCTGCCACCGGTTTCTATAGTGTCGGATAACTGTTTCTACGGGCAGTCGTAAATCTGAAGTAAATACACAAAAATACCGATAGGGTTTAGACTTTTTCAAGCGTTTGCGTATCACAACGATGCGGACATCTACAGGACACATCTTTGTCCGCACGACTTTATCAGCGACAGAAAGTGTCTGATCCTCAACAACGATGTCTGTATACTTCAGGTGTGGAATAGACACACGGCTACCATACCGACGGGGTCTGCCTCTCTTGAGACGCTTAGGGCGTTTCGGTATATGAAAAAACGCTGCGTTTGACTTCGCACGACAAAGTAAATGATGTCCTTGTGAGAGTATCTCCGTGAACACTTTGCGTCTATTGAAACCTCTATCAAAAATGATAAGACCCGGTGGCACAAGATTACATAAATGCTTCAGCACAGCGAGGCTATTTGCGTCCTCGCTTTTCGGTTCCATCATCCGTGTGGCTAATGGAAATAGGCGCGTGCCTTCGCGCGTTTCTGCCAGCCACCCAATCGCACCGAACTCGTGTCCGTGATGAAACTTGGACTGGTTCTTGTTACGTGGCTGATACGCAGGGTTCCTGCGGAAATGCAAACCCGCTTGTTTTGAACCGCTACTTATGGCATGCGTCTCATCATAGACATAGACGCCCGTGGGGTAAGCGGATAGCACTTGATGGCTTAGCGTAGTGGCGACTTGATCCACACACCAGATGCCACGCGAGAGAAACTTTGGCAGAGACCAATACCGACCTGCTTGGTCTGTCGCAAGATAGATTTGTGTCATTGTGCCTCGGTAGGGCGTATTTATCAGACCTTTTACGAAAGTCTGAAAGTGGTGAAAGTAGGGTTATTTAGTTTTATGTATTTTAGTTGTTTTTTATCACAATCGTTAATATTTTAGGATGTGCAGATATACCGTGATTTTTCATGGTATATCTGCTATACTTCACCTTAAAAACTTACGATCTTTTGAGGTGAAGAATGACAAGAAAAAAGTCCTGCCACTTAGTCAATATGTTAGCAGAACTTACAGACCCACGCAAGGAAAAAGGGAAACGGCACCCGTTGAAAGCAATCCTCGCACTTTTAGTCGTTGGATTGATGTGCGGGCATAAAGGGTATACATCCATCGCTACCTGGGCACGCTCACAGCCCGCACTCACAAAAGCACTCGGGTTCACACATCACAAAACGCCTTGTGCCGCAACTATCCATAATCTGTTGAAAAAGTTGGACGTTGAAGCATTAGAAAACATCCTGTCAAAATGGGTAAACGCCGCATTAGCAGAGTGCCCTGATTTGCGGGGGTGTTCCGACGCAGTCGCTATAGATGGCAAAACCCTGCGTGCGTCTAAAAAAAGTGGTGCGATGATCAGCCATTTACTCTCCGTCGTCTCTCATGAGTTAGGGATCACCCTCACGCAGCGAGGTGTCAGCGACAAAACCAATGAAATACCGGTATCAACGGAAATCCTCAAAGCGTTTGATGTAGCAGGCAAAGTTATCACAACGGATGCCCTTTTGACACAACGCTCTTTCTGCCACGGAATCATAAACAGCGGGGGCGACTATATGCTGCCTGTTAAAGGCAATCAACCGGACCTGTTAGAAGCGATTGAAAAACTTTTTCAAGGCGTGCCTGACGCGGTTTCTGAAGACACAACACACCCTACTTTAGGGAAACCGATATACATGCATGAGACGATTGAAAAGTCGCATGGCAGACTTGAGACGCGATGTATCAAGGCAAGCACAAGTCTCAACGCATATCTGGATTGGCCGGGCGTAGCACAAGTGATCCAATATTGCTATACTTCCAAAAATATGAAGACAGGAGAAGAGACAACCCGCACTACCTATGGGATTACGAGCCTGAAACCGAGTGAGGCATCCGCAGAACGCTTACTTGCTTTACGGAGAGGCCATTGGGCAATAGAGAACAAGTCGCATTGGATGCGCGATGTGCTACTCGGCGAGGACGCATCACCTGTCAGATGCGGGGCTATTCCACAAGTCATGGCCGCTTTACGAAATACCGCATTATCCGTATTCCGTTTTCAAGGCATAACACGGATCGCTGATAAAATAAAGGAATATGCATCAAAACCTTTACTCACAGTTAACTTGATAAAATGAATATCTATAAAACTAAATAACCCTATGGTGAAAGTTATTATACTTGAACAAAGGTCAAAAATCTGATAACATGTTGTCCAAGTAGGAAAGTGGGGTCATTTGAAATATCCTTTCAAATTTGTGTTTTCTAAAAGGATACCCGCTTTCCTGCTTTATGTCCATAAAAAAAACAAAAACTGTCCAAACTATAGTAATCAATTTAGGAGTCAATCTTTTTTCTCTACATCTCTTAAACATTGCTCGGTGCGGTCTCTATGCTCAGCCGTTATTTGTGTTTATTTTGCTTTTATCTCGTCCCACGCCCGGCTGTATTGTGGTGTGAAATCACCTTGATCCTTTATCCATTCAAGGGATTGCAACACATCCGCAGTTGGATAGATATATTCATGTTTGAGTATTTCCTCAGGTAAGTGTTCTTTAGCGGCTGGAACACAAGTTCCATATTTCGTAAAGGCAGAAATTTTTGCATTGATTTCTGGACGGAGAAGATAATCGATAAATTTTTCCGCAAGGTCCTTATGTGGTGCTGATTGCGGAATACAGACGTTATCTATAAACTGACTTGACCCCTCTTTGGGTATTACATACTTGATGGAGGGGCGTTTTTCTGCAGCACGAAACGCATCTCCGCTCCAACAGTGTGCCATTACTATATCCCCTGCTATAAGAAGCTCCTCCGCCTCATTTTTGTACTGTTTTACGAGAGGCTTCTGCTCAATTAGTTTCTCTTTTGCTTGATTAAGCTCTTCCGGATCAGTTGTATTTAAACTGTATCCGAGCAATTTTAATGCTAACCCAGGCGTTTCACGAGGATCATCAAGTATACTGAATTGATTCTTATATTTCTCATCCCACAGTATTGTCCAACTATCAGGTTCCGGTGAAATCACTGATGAATCATACGCGATCCCTGCAGTACCAAATGTGTAGGGAACTGAATAACGATTATCAGGATCGAAGTACTTGTTAAGATAATTCTGACTGATATTCTTAAAATTAGGGATGTTATTTCGATTCAACTCGGTTAGAAGATTTGACTTTATCATGATGGATACCATATAATCTGATGGCATTATAATATCGTACCCAGCACCACCGATCGACAATTTGGCGAGAAGATCTTCGTTTGTAGCATACGTATCAACCACAACGTTAACATCAAATTCTTCCTCAAATCCGGTGCGTATTTCATCATTGACATAACCTGACCATGTAAAAACATTTAACTGCTGTTTCGGGTCATTACAGCTGCTCATCATGGATACAGATAAAATCGTCCAGATAAGGAGCAGAGAATTGACCCAATAGCGAAAACATAAACGTGAGTGCGATTTATGCAACATAAAAGCCTCCAAAATATTCGGGATAGTATAAGGACGAACCATTCAGATCCAAGGAATTCAGGAATTGACATCGTAACCAATTTATGCTAATCTACACACATCGATTATTATGTTCCAGCTTTTTCCGTTGGTAGTTCAGATGCTTTCCAACCCCGAAAACCGCCAGTTAATACTGAGACGTTCTCATACCCCATATTCTTTAAGGTGTGCGCGGAAAGTGTTGCTCGAGTGCCACCACCACAATATGTAACTATGTGTGTATCTTCATCAGGAGCCACCTCATCAATGTCAAGTTCAAGGTAACCGCGGGGGAGTGAAACTGCATTCGGTATGTGTTCTTCTTCGTAGTCTGGTTCATCACGGACATCTATTAGGATGACAGAATCGCCTGCATCTGTGAGTTCATCAGGTGAAATGTGTCCAACATTCGCCTTTGCTTCTGCAACAAGTTCTTTTAGTGTTCTTAATGGCATAGTTGCCCTCCGAAAATTGTGTATAGCGCGTGAAGTAAGTTTGATGTGGATTATTGCCACATATTATGTAAAAATATAACATAATGAATCAGAACAGTCAATCATATTTTAAGGCGTAGGGATGTGTAAGTATTTTAGAATTATGGGAGTTCGGGGTACGGCATTTTTTGTCCGATGCACAACCTGGAAAGGTTATGCTACAAAGACTGCACAACCTGGAAAGGTTATGGGACAAAGAGACTACAACCTGGAAAGGTTATGGGACAAAATATCTGTCATATCAGATACACCAAACTTATGTTAGAGTCGGAAGGAGTAATATGGAATTGTTAAAGAAGTCGGTTGATTCTGTAATTGAAAAAGATCGGATCGGTAGTCTTGTATTTCTAAGAGGTGTTCTCAATGTGGTTTGTGAGATCACCTCTCTACTTAAACCCGCTGCAGCAATTGTGGCACTGTCAAATGGATGGATACCGTCAACTCCACAGACCTTATATGCTCAAGGGGATGTAAACGGTTCGCAAGTAACTGTTATGCTAAAATATCTTGATGGACAAATGGCGGTGTTATGTGTCAATCGTGTTGAGACTGAAACAGCAATTGATATTATGTTGGTTGGTAATAAAGGTGTGATCTACCATGAAACACCGATAGGGAGACATTACCTCAGTGGGACACCACCGCAGCTTGGAAATATGCAAGCACTATCGGAGGCAATCACACAGTCACTTGCAACCGGTCAACCTATTATGGTGGAGGGATAATCATGGCAGGAAACGGAAAATACGGAGTCCTATTACTCGGTGGACATCGTACGCACCAAGAAAATTATGCTGGATTATTTGCCAATGATTCCAGATGTCAACTCATCGCGTTTGCTGACGAACAAGACGCACCAGCGGAACGGATTGAATTAGCACAATCACTTGCAGAAGAACAAAAGTTACCATTCATTCCCAATCTTGATGAAGCATTAGCGCGTGAAGATGTACATATTGTGAGTCTATGCACTGAGGTTGAACGACGTGGGCGCGTAGGGGCAAAATGTGCAGAAGCAGGTAAACATGTCTATCTTGACAAACCGATGGCACTGAATGACAAAGATGCCCAACAGATCGTTGATGCTGTTGCAAGAAACGGTGTAAAGACACAGATGTTCAGCAACATCCACAGTTCATGGGCACGGACGGTGAAACATGCACTGGACAGCGGACACATCGGTGAACTTCAGGCAATTCATTGTGACGTTATGTTCTCAAAGGGACATCCTGGCAGTGCACCTGTCGGACAAAAACGTATGCAGAAACCAACATTAGAAAAGTACAGTTTCGTGGAAGCAAAACCTGAGATGTTTGACATCGGCGTTTATGCCGTGTCAATGGTGAATTGGTTGACAAGAAAACGTGTGCAACAGGTCTATGGCGGTACAGGTAATTACTTTTTCAAAGAACATCACGGTTGCGATCTTGAAGATTTCGGCGCATTGGTATTATCGATAGAAGATGGTGTTACAGGCACTATCGCAGCGGGACGATACGGTTGGCAAAGTCATGCACAAGGGGGTGTACGGAAGGTTCATCTGGTGGGGAGTGATGCTGCATTGACATTTGATGCTTCAGCAAACAGATTGGAGGTGTTTGCTGAAGAACCGACGTTTGAACCACCAGCACCGCATCCACTTGATCCGATGGGAATGTGGAGCAGTACGCAATCAGAAATCGGAATGCGTCCAAAACAGCAGTGGATTGATGTTGTCAGTGAAAATGATGGGCAGCGAGAATTTAGCGCGTTTATTGATTGTATAGAAAACGATGTTGAGAGCGAGATGAATGCAGAATCTGCTGCACACGCTGTCCAAATAATATGTGCTGGGTACCGCTCCGCTGCAAGTGGTGATACAATTGCAATCGCTTCATTCTGAATCGCAGATTACGCGGATTAGCTTTGTCTGAATTTTGGATTTTCGCCAAATCAACGGTATGAATGCTATTTAGGCATTCCCCGGATTACGCGGATTATTGTTCTGAATCTCGGATTACGCGGATTACACGGATTTTCGCGGATTTTAAGAGTTTGTGTCTTCAGACGTGTTTTTTTTTGAATCCCGGCTTTTCGCCAAATCAAAGGTATGAATGCCGTTTAGGCATTCCCCGGATTTTCGCGGATTTTTGTTTGTGTTTTCAGGTGCTTTTCATAGGATTTGAGTATCCGTGCAGCAGAAAACAATCCGAAATTCTGATATTCTGCGCAATTGCAATCTCTTCATTCTGAATCGCGGATTACGCGGATTACGCGGATTTTCGCGGATTTTTGTTTTGTGTTTTCATGCGCCTTTCACAGGATTTGGATACCCGTATAGCATCAAACAATCTGCGTAAATCTGCGATTCAGACATGTCCCCCTGCAATCGTAATCTCGTCAGTTAGGTTGTATAGGACGTAGACGCGTTTATCAATATTTAAATTGATAGGTGCTACACCTCCATTCCCGCATCCTGATAGGTTTTCTTAATTAACGTTATTTCTTCCCTTGTTAATCCATATAAACGATATACAATTTCGTCTATTTCCTTCTCAAGTTCGGGTACATTTTCGCCCTTCGGATCTTCCAAAACTTGTTCTACTAATTGAGAGAGTTCTGCTTTCTGTTCTGAAGTTCTATCTGCTATTGGGACGTTTTTCATATTTGCTTTATTGCAACGAAAACTGCCTCCTGCCCAGGTATCATTCAAGGTTGAGAACTTATATCGAGCATAATAATCAAACAGTTTGCTATTCAAAATTGCTAGTAACGAAAGATCCGTCGTTGGCAAACAGTATACTGTGCTGTCTCCAAAAAAACCGCTTGTATCGTAATAAGCATGCATAGAAGTACTGATGTCCGCATAGATAATCTTTGGTCCCGTAAATGCTTCATAATATGCACATGAGCGAAGTTCCCAATAATATTTTCCGGGGCTTGTGCGTTTACTCAATCTTTCCTTATAATGTTTCATATATTGATAAATAGCAGGATAGGTTTGAGCAAAAATATTTTCTGCTTTGTTGTCATTACCTGAATCTGACCAAGACCATGTTTTATCAGTGCTACTTTCTATAAGGATTAAATAAAGATTTGCCCATTCCCCTTTCCATTTGCGAAGGTTCCGCCCTTTTAGCATTGGCTTTATAATATCTGCACTTTTGGCATCTGCCCTAATTAATTGTTCGCGTGTGTCAGAGTTTATAATATACGCGTCAACGCATCCAGTATTGATACCAAGATGAAGACGTGATTTACCAAGTGGTGTTCCTCTTTTTTGTAATTTTTTTAGTAAGTCAAGAGTTTCTGGGCGTTCTAATGTCCATTCTTCAGATGTTAATTGTGAAATATTCATATAGAATTTCTGTTTCTCAAAAACTTTTTTGAAGTTAATATTTTCCAA
Organism: Candidatus Poribacteria bacterium; assembly: GCA_965200395.1. Taxonomy (GTDB): domain Bacteria; phylum Poribacteria; class WGA-4E; order WGA-4E; family WGA-3G; genus MSPOR6. The sequence goes on from CBDAUH010000002.1 coordinate 1,153,782, forward strand.
ATTTGCTCTGAGAACCGCTGTTCGAATAGTATCTTCTGCGGAGGCAAAACTCTTTCTAATGAGAACAACACAAGTGTTCACTGCTGCTTCAAAGACAGAAATACTTCCGAAATCCAAAATGGTTTTCATCGTCATTTCAGAGATTAGAAAATCCCGAAGTTTTTTACCATAGCCACTCCTCATGAATTTATTTGTGCAGATATATGTTAATATTCCATTATCCCTCAGCAGTTCTGCCGCGCGTTTGTAAAAGTAAACACTAATATCGGCTGTTCTAGTGAAGAAGTCTCCATAATACATATACAATCCTTGTTTGTCAGTTGAACTAATCTTTTTACGCTCAATATAGGGTGGATTACTGATAGCGATGTCAAATCCATCTTTAACCCCATACATCCATTCTGGATCAAAGAAATCAGCGACAGCGTTCTGGTCATACGCGTCCCAGTTGGCAATCCGATTCGCCTCCGCAAGCCCTGCTGAGAGTACTGCCTCATGAGCGGCATATTCTTCCTGTAACTCTTCCCGCAGTTGCTGTGCACGTTCTTGTGGTAATTGAGCTTGGGTTATCTGATCTTCTATCCTATTTTGCATCTGTTCGCGCCACTCCGCGTGCTTTGCTGCCAGTGTTTCTGCTAACTGCCCTCGGCATTCTTTCTCCTGCTTCATATAACTTAACTTGGTTTGGCGGGTATTTGCGCCAAAGTGTTTACGCCGAAGTTCCGCAATTTTCTGCCGAAGCTGTAGGATATCTTCGTTTTCAAGAAACGGTTGACATTCAGGTTCCATGAGCTCTTTCAAACCGATAAGTGTATCAGCAGCCACAAACTTTGTCTCTAAATTAGGAAGTGGACGGATGCCGTAGTTTGCATCCTGATTGTCGCTTGTTCCTTGTTCAATAATCAATGAGATAAAAAACCGTAGTTTAGCGATTGTAGTAGCAATCGGTTGGATGTCTACACCATAGATACAGTTTTGTATGAGATAAAGTTTTCTACCGTAATCATTATATCGATTCGCTTCGGAGAATACGTGCTCAATTGCCTCTTTAGCACTATCTCTGCTTTCGGGGTCGTCGATCTTTTCCGCGTGCGCGAGTTGTCGATGTTTCCAGTGTTCATTTTGCGGATCCAATTTTCGGAGAATTAGCACAAGTTTATTGAGAATTCCTATAGGAAACGCGCCTGTTCCGACGGCAGGATCGATGATTTTGAGGTCGTTTATCGCTTCAATCATCGGTTGAATTTCATCTTGATGGATAAGATGATTATCAGGTCTTTCAACTTCCCCTTGCTGGCTGTAAACGAGAAGATCATCGCGCAGACGGTCTTCTAAGTCCTTCTTGTCGTTGTCATACGGTTCAACCTTCTGTAAAAAATATGCGATGAGTGCTTCGTCTACCATATAGTCTACAACCTGGCGAGGGGTGTAGTAAGAGCCTGTAGCTTTACGTGCGGTGGTTCGGGTTTCGGGGTTATACGCACCGAGCAGATTTTCAAACACTTGTCCGAGTAGCTCTGGGTCAAGTGCAACCTCTTGTTCAACGGGTGTGTTTTCTTCAATAGTGAACTTATAGTGTGAGAAAATTTCGAAAATACCTTTGTCATCGTCATAAAAGAGTTTTGCTGGAACATGTAATCTTTGCCTATCGTTTTCGTTATCTGTAAAGCAATCGATGCGTGAGCCGCCATCGCGGGTCGCTTCGAATGTATCAAGGCAGTCGAACAGACCGCCGTTAACAAATGGGGTCTCTTTGAGGTGTTCCAGAAACGCATTCGGATTTTGGAGTAGGTCGGCGTATCTATATTTGCTCGCGTCTCGGTGGGTGCTTCGGTCACTGCTACTAAATGCCCGATCATTTATTGACGTGTTTAACGTTGCAAAAAAGAGATTCTGCAGCACGGCTTGGTAATAATCGGATGTATCCAATGAAAAATTGTTTAGTGTGTCTTGTGCAGTGTCCAATTCAAATATATCTTCGGGCACCAGCTCTTTTTCTTTGAGGAACCAAATAAAAAGGAGACGCGTTATCATCCGAATGACCTGCATATCATCATTTTCACCGGGAAATTCACATTCTGCAACTGCCCATTGATACCACTCATAAATCTCTTTGTAGAACTTTTTGTTGAGCGGTTCCGTATTGAGAATCTTTTCCCATGCCTTTTGGAGTGCATCAAAGTTATGCACATTTTGATCTTCAATGAGTCGCTTGAGATAAAATTCTGATACAATATCAATATGTGCACGTTTGGGAGATGCCAAGCTAATATCCTTGATAAGTGTCACCTTTTCCAAGACTCGTTTTGTAGGGTCACGAAGGTTACGTCTGCGATTGATAATAGCGAGGGACAGAACATCACCATACCGAAATATCACCATAACTGCTTTGTTTAACTCTTTATTGATAAAACGGGTAATATTAGCAAGTTGCGTACGTGTGTAGGTGTTCTTTTTAAGTTGAACAGCGACGAACATGTAAGAGGTCAATAAAGCATCGTCTATCTCATTGTTTTCTGGTGAGGATAGTGTGATCTCCCCATCAGATACTTGGAAGATAATGTTAAAGGTTCGCCAGTCGTCAATACAGAGTCTTTGAGATCGGTTAGCGGTTTCAAGGGCGGATTCAAGGAAACGATTGAACCTGTCAGCGTCTATGTCATCCGTACCGATTCGCCTACTGTCGTAGCCGAGTGTGTTCAGGAATGTTTTTGCGGCATCTCTGAGGGACCGTTGATTATCAAGAAAATTATTCAGGGCTTCCTCAATATTGTGCTTAATTGTTATCTCTGGGTTCATAAACTACCTTTTCTGTTACCAATTATGGGATGGATGCAAATTGGGGTGTTTCTATCCCTCTTTATCTCCCGTAGGCGAAGGGAATACATAAGTCCTATTTAAATTTACCACAGTCCGACGTAAACTTCAATTGGTAAATTTTTGGATTCCTGAATCCAGTAGGGGTGTGGGTTCTTCTATTGAAAAAATTACCAATTTTACCAATTTTTAAAATCGCATTGTTATCCAATTGGGCATTGTATAGGGTGCACAACCTGGAAAGGTTATGCTACAAAGATACACAACCTGGAAAGGTTATGCTACAAAATAGCCTTCATATTTTGGACACCGAACTCACGTTCTGTTATCAATCACTTCTATATCGAGATTTATGGTAGAGTTTTGAATTATTTATACATATTGATTATATCTTGAAGTGTTTTATCTTTATTATACTCTCGTAAGCGTTTGATGTTCGCAAAATCATGTTCAATTGGGTTATAGTCCGGTGAATAAGGAGGCAAATACAATAGGGAGGCACCCGATGCCCCTATAAGATCCCGGGTGCGGTGTGTTTTATGGATGCGCGCATTATCCAGAATAACAACATGGTTCTCATCTAAATGCGGGCATAACTCATACTCAAGCCAAGTATTGAAACGCTCCGCATTGCAGCTCCCCTCAAATAATATAGGGGCTGTAAACGCCTCATCTATACGTGCAGCTAACAAAGTTGTGGTGCGGTTTCTTTGACTGGATATAAGGTCAAAAACAGGTTCACCTTTCGGAGCATACCCGAAACGCCTGAAACTTTCTGACCGAAAACCACTCTCATCAATAAAAACTAAGGATTTTCCGTTTTCCTTTGCAGCAGCGAGTTGCTCACGATAAGTTTCTCGCTTGTGATCACATCGTTCCTTATAGCCGAGTGTCTTTTTTTTCGCGAGATACCGAGTTTTCGCAGTCCATACCAAATACAATAGTAGGAAACGCCGAAATGATCTGCGCGCTCCTGTATAGTTTGATCGGGAAATCTTTTACTTGTTGTGTGAGTGCCTTGTAGTCAATACATCTGGGACCTTTAGGTCCTGATTTTTTCGGGGCGAGTGGGTCTGGTGCGTTGAGCCATTTGTAAATAACATCGCGTGAGATATTGAAAAGTTTCGCAGCTTTTACTTTACTGCCGCCGTTATCAATGAAATCAAGCACGCGTTTTCGCAGGTCTGTTGAATATGCCATAATACCGGGTATTATACCACAAATAGAAAAATATGTATAGAAAATTTTATATTTTACCATAAACGCTGCTTAATTTCATTTAGGCGTTCTATTTTCGTATCTGTATCGGAATATGTCGTAATGTAATAACTTCCGGAAGGTTGCTGGCCATATATAGGGTTTCTGATTGTGTCAATGAGTGGTATACCACTCATTGTGAGATCAAGTTCCTTCACTTCTTCTACACCTATTTCTTCTACTACCTGCGCGAATGTTTTGGATGCATGTCGATGACAGATCTCTCGCCCATCAGGTAGAATTACTGTTATATGATAATTAGGACCGATAGCTGATTTGGGAGGAGGATCCTTAGTTGGCTCTGGTTTAGGAGGATCCTTAATTGGCTCTGGTTCCAAATGACGATTAACGGTTTCCAGCAATTCCTTCGTCCGCCGTAGGACATTTTCTTGATCTTTTATCTCCAGTTGTAATAGAATCTGCTGAGCATCATCTTCAGGGGTAATATTTTTTAATATTTGAATGTTTCTGGTTAGAACGAATATTACCTCGTTCAGCACATTCCCGGTTTCATTGATTAACGCATCAGAGTCTTGTTGCACTGTTTTACCTCCATTGTGTTACCAATTACAGGACAGACGCAAATTTGGGTGTTCCTGTTTAGGATTTGCCCTCTTATCCCCGCAGACGTGGGGAATGCATAAGTCCTATTTAAATTTACCACAGTTTGATGTAAATTTCAATTGGTAAATTTTTGGATTCCTGAATCCAGTGGGGGTGTGGGTTCTTCCGTTGAAAAAATTACCAATTTTACCAATTGTAGGATGCACAACCTGGCAAGATTATGGGACACAGATGCACAACCTGGAAAGGATATGCTACAAAGACCGCACAACCTAGAAAGGGTATGCTACAAAGACTGCACACCCTGGAAAGGTCTTTTAAAGGGTTGCATAGTGTCACCGCAAACACGTTGTGTTTGCTACACTATCGTAATGCACCCCATGGAAAGGGTATGCTACGAAATAGCCTTAATGATAAATCACCAACCATGTGATGAGTTCAAATTTAGTATCTTTCGTAATCTGACTATCAATAGGGGGCAGGAGTGTATCAGGGTTTGAATCAAATTGATCGTTGAGCTTCCGAATATACTCTTCCCGGATTGACTCTAACGCAGCATCGGAAAGTATCTGATATATGTCCATATCACTGCCGTTGTTCGTATCTTCGTTGAATTTGTCACACAGGGCGGTATCGGGTGTTGATTTTCCAGCACAGAGCGCACTGAACCGTTCTAATATTCGCTTCGGATTGGTAAACCCAATAGAAGCGACTTCATCATCAGTAACATAGACGAGATAGTATGGATGGAGTGGGTTGAGGTTTTCTCCTTCCTTATTGTCCTCCGCTTCAAAGACCTGTTTTAGACAGAAGATAACGCCCGGTTTTATATCCACAGGATTTCCGTTCTGATCAATTGGTTCAGTGACAGCATATAAACCGAATTCGGCTTGCCTTAACTCATCTTCTCTGTTCTGGATATAATTCAAGAGTTGTGCGCGAAAATCGTCAAGTGTGAACTGCGTGATGTCGAGTTGCTCATCCAAATTATCGAAATCAAGGATATCGGTTTGCATGCGTCTGAGCTGTTCATCACGATGTGACCAGATTCGCTCCAAATTCTCGTCGCGGTTTTCTGGTGTGAGCGGATTATCATGACCGGTAGCCGTTAGATTGACGAGAGCCATGCGCGCTTCCACACGAACCTTCAAATTGATGTACTCGTCAAGTTCAGGTGTTGGCCAGAAATTAACCATACTGATTAAATCGTTCTTACTCCCGATTCGGTCAATACGTCCGAATCGTTGGATAATACGCACAGGATTCCAGTGTATATCATAGTTGACGATATAATCACAGTCTTGTAGGTTTTGTCCTTCGGAGATACAATCTGTCCCGATGAGGAGGTCAATTTCTGGGATATCTTCTTCTGTGTCATCCGTTGTACGTTCTTTAGAAATAGGGGAGAAATTGGTCAAAACCTCATTGAAATCTGTGTTACCGTAGGTCGTTCTATTTGCTGAACCTGTTACGACGGCACACTCTATCTGAAGTGTTTCTTGTGCCCATTCAGAGATATTTTCATATAGATAATTGGCGGTGTCAGCAAAAGCGGTAAAGACAAGGACTTTACGGTTCTTTTTCCCTGCCTTGTTTTCTGTCGGCTTCTGCGCCTTTTTGTCTATAAGCGTCTTGAGATGCTTTAGTTTAGCATCTCTATCAGGGGTAATGTTCGCTGCAGCGCGTTGTATTCCGCTTAGCTGTTCTTTATCGCTTTGTAGGTCTTCCAGCCATTTTTCGAGGTCAAGGTGTTCATATTGGTGTGTATCATCTTCTGCATCTTCTAGGCTGTTTAGTAGGTCTTCATCTTCTCCATATTCTTCTTCAGCTTCTGCAAATGCGGTGTAATCGCTATCACCATCAGCGGCATCTTGTAAGAAGTCTTGTATATCAATTGTGAGTTTATTTATCTTTTCAATGGTGCGTTGCAATGTAGCTTCGAAGGAGTGCACACTGCTCTCAAGTCGTTTAAGGAAGTTCACCTTCATCATACCGATAAGGTTACTCTCACGCTGCTGCAAAACTCTATCATCATAATGGTGTAAGCAATCCGTTTTGATATAAAATGATGGATTGAAAACGGAGAGTTTATATCCATCGATCTGTGAGCTAATGTTTTGGAAGCTGGGGAATGTGCCCTCCGTATCAATCTCAGAATAGATAGGTAGCGGATCTGCGCGATCTGGGAACTTGATTTTTACATCATCAGTATCATGATAGAATTTGATGATATGTTCTCTGGATCGTGCGATGGTGAGTCTATCTAATAGATTGAAAAAATCAGCATTCAGGCTTTCAGCGAGACTATTCTGCCTTTGTGCTTGATTGGAAAGATTGCTGTTTTGTTCTGTCCATTCTTCAAACTGCTTTTGAGCGTTTTTTAGTGTTTTTCCAATGCTATTTATTCCTGTATTTTGGAAAGCATTGTCCTTATTCTCAGTGATGAGCCGTATCTGGTTTTCGAGGTCGGTCAGTTTGTTGTTCACTGGTGTTGCAGATAGCATAAGTACCTGTGTTTGACACCCATTCTTGATAACCTCTTCCAACAGTTTGTTATATCGGCTTCTGCGCAATAGCAGACCTTTCTCATATTTATCGGAGGGTCGGTTTCGGAAGTTGTGTGATTCATCGATAACGACGAGGTCGAAATTTTCCCAATCATAATCTGATGGACCTCTGTCTGTCAAGGCTGAGTGTGTGCGGACGTTGTAACGAAAGTTATCTTTTTTTAATGGATTATTTTTTCTTTGATAGGTTAATGAATAGAGCGTCCAGTTCTCCTCTAATTTTTTTGGACACAACACCAACACATTTGCACCCCGTATTTCAAAGTATTTTATGATGGCAAGTGCTTCGAAGGTCTTACCTAACCCGACACTATCGGCGATAATACAACCGTTATATGCCTTAAGTTTTTGGATGCATGCCTGAACCCCGTGTTTCTGAAATTCGTATAACTTTTTCCAGATTTCTGATTGCTGAAACTTCGGATTTTCTTGTGCGAGATCTGCATCCGTTGCATTTTTCAAAAAGTCTTCAAAGATATGGTATAAGGTCTTAAAGTAGATAAATTCTGGAGCTTTGTCTGTATATATGTTTTCGAGGTATTGTTTAACTGCTTCTTTTACATCCTGCACCTGATCCGATTCCCAGAGGTTGTCGAACCACTTTTTTAAGTCTGCACAGTCACTTTTGCTATCCACTTCGAGGTTGAGTTCAATGTTGCTTGCTTTTTCATTCAAGCCTAAACCGCGCACGGTAAAGTTGGAGCTGCCGAGGATGGCATCTTCACTCCCATCTTTTTCGATATAATACATTTTGCCGTGTAAGAAATTTGACTCTGCTACCGATTTGATTTCAACCTTTTCTTCGATCCACTCTTTACAAGCTGCTGCAATTGCATTTTGAGGCAAGTAGTTACCAAGTTCTAATCCTTTTTCGGTAAGCCGAAATGCTTTGCTTTCTGTTTTCGAGGGATCGATACCTTGTATAAAGCTCGGTTCACCGAACAGAAAACGGAGGTCTTTTATGTTTGTAAGTTCGTCTTTAAGTTGGTGAAATGCGTGGATAGTGAAATATGCGGAGACAAAGGAGAGGGATGCCCCGTCTTGGATCTTATCGCGCAGAAAATCTGCGACGGTGCCGTACATTTTGTTGTCTCGAATGCGGGAGTTTTGTGACATCGCGTTTTGGGAATCCTTGTGGAAAGAAATGATAAAGGCGATTGCTTATCCTACACGTTTTTGCATACGAGAAGCAATCGCCAAGGATGCACAACCTGGAAAGGTTATGGGACAAAGACTGCACAACCTAACAGGTTATGCTACAAAGAGGCACAACCTGGAAAGGTTTTCTGTCTGAATCGCGGATTTACGCGGATTACGCGGATTTACGCGGATTTTCTTGTGCTGTAGTTTGTTTTATTTTGTAAACGGCTACTTTTTATTTGTGCTACAAAGTTTTTTAAAGGGTTGCAGAGTGTTACCGCAAAGCCACGTTGTGCTTTGCTACGGTTGTTCACGGGGACACTGCTACAAAGAGACACGACCTGGAAAGGTTATGCTACAAAGACACACAACCTGGAAAGGTTATGCTACAAAGAGTGCACAACCTAACAGGTTATGCTACAAAGAGACACGACCTGGAAAGGTTATGCTACAAAGAGACTTTACCCCCCTTTATCCCGCACTTACCCCCATTTTTTTTTGAATGCGTGTGTAGTTGTGTTCATAGGTTTCCAATGTTGTCATGTCAGTTCTTCTGCGGTGAGAAAGTTTATATCTCTCAAACAAGTCCTCTCGGTGAACAAGAGCAACGCCTCCTGCGTCCACACCTCGCGGATCATACGGTTGATGACACTGATCACGGAGTAAACTTTCCGCGTAGGGTGTAAAGTTTTTGCCCATCTGTCCGCAGCTTTTTCATAACACAGGAACGCCAAACCATAAGCCACGACTGCCAACAAAAACAGAACTTCCATCCGGGGCTGTTCGTTCTTTCTCAAAACGAGTGCTTTGAAACCGAAGTTCGTTTTCAAGTCTCTGAACCCGTGTTCAATCTGTGTCCGCCGCTTGTAGCAAGTTCGCAGGGGGTTCCCCTGAAGCCGATTGGAGATAAGATATAACGGGTCTTTCTTGGTGTGCTGTCCCCCAACATAGAGTGCCACAGGCACCTGCTCCGTGTAGTGATAAAGCACTTGTGGGTAAAAACCATTTGCCACTTCTTCAAGGCACTGCTTGTTGCCTGCTATACGCACACCAACATTGCGTGGCACACGCATCAAGTAGCAGATGCCTTGCCCCTCAAAAAACTTGAGGATCGCTCTCGCTCGGGCGAACCCTCTGTCAAAGACCAACACAGGCTCCCGACTATCCCCTAACACTTTAACAACGCGACTATGGACATCACAACAGAACTGCTGAACTAAATCGTTATGTCCTTGATAGGTGCCATCTTTGAGCATCTCATTTTTATACAGAACCCAATAGAGCGGGATCGCACGATTGCGAAACGGAAGGGCTGCAACAATCGCCTTCCATCCGCCCGGTAAATCTGTCTCGTCTATCAGCACAAGCAGATGCTGCATCCCCACAGAACGACACACACTGACAACTATATGTGACAACCAAGCACCCTTCACCGCTGCAACCGGAAAATAGGTATCAATAAACCGCAACACACGCTTTTGCTTAGACTTGTCGTGTTTCACACGGATAGGTAGATGTGAGGCAATCGATTGAATACGAAAACTTGGGGCTACACACACAGCCTGTAGCATCAAATAAAAGTTGCGGAGCGTCGGTTTTTTGATACAAATCCCGTTGAAAACTTTACGAAAACCTGTTATAATCTTTCTGGGATGTACCCAACTAAGGGTATATTTCATAAGAATACCTCCCTGCCGGTTTTTCACCGACATTATTTTATATGGAGGTATTCTACCATAACCCATCAGACTTTCCAACTTATTTCTATACACACACACGCCTACACATACCGCATATAAAAATGGGGGTAAGTGAGGCAGGCGGGGGGAATGAGAGCGTGGATCCGCAGGCGGGGGGAATGCGTAAGTCTTATGTTATTATCCCTTTCGGATCGTAAGCCGGTAATGTTTTCCGACCTTCTTGGTATCGAGGATGTCGTGGCCGTCGTTTGTAAGGCTCTTGGGGACGTTCTCAATCGGTTCACCGTCGTCAATTGTAATCTCCAGGAGTTGGCCTGCATCCATCGTTTCCAATCTGACTTTCGCTTGGACATAGTTGAATGGACATTCAACTCCCTTCAGATCGAGACTGTCAACGATTTCTTCGACAGGTTCTTTCTCCTTGACAACTTTGGGTTTCGGAGCTGGGCGTGATCTACGTGTTTTGCGTTTACTGGCTTCCTCTTCCTCTTGTTTGATACGCATGCGTCCGTAGATGTGATGCGATTCTTCAACAAAAAGAGTAGCCTCCTCTACGCGGCGATGTGCCAATTCTTGGTCAAAAGTAGAGGCATCTTCTTCGGTTGCCTTGAACAGATGTGCGCCGTACCCTGCAAAGAAATTACCGGGATCGAAGAAGTGGGTCTTGAATTCATTGACAGTTGTTGCATTGTCAATGTATTGCAAGCCGACTGTTGTTAGGAGGCCATCGGCAGCTCGGATCATAGCATCAAATGCTTTATCCGCGCAATCTTGATAAGTGCCTTTTTCCAAACTCAGCCCAGATTCATAGATAAGTCTATCCGCTTCTTCCAGCTTCATGGAAACAAGTGCAACTAGCTGTCCAGCACACTCACCGACACCAGTCTTGAGCTGGTAATCTTTCGTGTCGCCTGTGTCCACGTAATATTCTGGTGCTTCTTCATAAGAAGGGATATTATCGTATTTGGACAACATTGTCTTGATTTCTGCCTTACCGAGGCGTCCAACGTAATCGGTGAAGGATTCCTCATCTTGCTTTTCATTGACATATTTTCCAGTCAATTCCTCGATGAATGCTGGGATAAAGTTGCCATGAATTTTTCCGGTAGCAAGTCCATAAGAGTTAGCATTTTCCACCATGTGTCCGCCGAGTAGTACCTGGTATATGGGTGCGTTACGTCCCTCTATCCGTTTCGTAGAACCGAAGAATCCGATGTTAGCGATATGGTGCTGTCCGCATGAGTTTGGACATCCGCTAATCTTGATTCGGAAATCCTTAATTTCGTTATGCATGCCAGCTTCGATGAAGTGGTTTCGTAGATGTGCTGCGAGACCCCGTGAAGATGAGACACCGAGTTTGCATGAATCAGTGCCGGGGCAAGCGGTAATATCTACTAATGATTCAGCTCCTGGATCTCCCAGGCCGATCGCCTTTAGTTCTTTATAGAGAGCAGGCAAATCTGTCATTGTTACCCAACGTAGTACAATGTTCTGTTCCACTGTTGCGCGGATTGTATCCTTCACATATTTACGGGAGATGTCTGCCAAGGCACGCGTTTGGTCAGCAGTAATATCTCCGAGTGGCAACGTGATGGTCACAAATGCGTAACCGGGTTGTCTTTGTAATCGGATGTTAGATCGATACCACTCTTCAAATCCATCAGGTTGCGTTGCGCCGTTAAGCTGTGTTGGCGGTTTGAGAGGGCTTTCATCATAGGCACCCAAATCACCAAGGTATGCTGTCCATTCTGGATCGTGTCGAAGGGTTTCACGATCTTCATACACTAGTTTGCGGAATTCTTCGATACCGTACTTTGCAATGACGAACTTCAGACGTGCTTTGTTCCTATTTCTCCGTTCTCCTAGGCGTGTGAAGACTCTGCATATTGACTGTGAAATAGGCAGGAGTTCTTCTGCGGATAGAAATTCATCGAGTACCTTTGCTTGATGTGGTACTGCGCCGAGTCCACCGCCGACGTAGAGTTTGAAACCGCGTTTTATTTCTCCATCAACTTCTTTGACAGCGGCGACAGCGCCGATATCGTGCATATTCGCTAAGCCGCATGCATGTTCTTCACATCCGGAAAATGCGATCTTGAATTTGCGTCCGAAATCCTGTGCGTCGGGATGGCCCAAAAGAAATGCTGACAACGCTTTTGAATAAGGCGTTACATCAAATGTTTCATCTTGGCAAACACCGCTGATGGGGCATGCTGTGACGTTGCGAACCACATTGCCGCATGCTTCTTTTGTTGTGATGTCAACACTTGCAAGGCGACGCATCAATTCAGGGGTGTTATCGATATCCACATAATGGTATTGTACGTCTTGTCTTGTCGTGATGTGGATGATATTATCCGAGAATTCTTCGGCAACATCCGCTAACATTTCAAGTTGTGCTGCTGTGAGTCCGCCGAACGGGATTTTGACACGTATCATCTGTGATCTATCGTCGCGCTGTCCGTATACGCCGTGGCGGAGTCTAAATTCGGTAAAGAGGGATTCTTCAACTTGGCCATCTTTTACTCGGCCGAGTTGTATTTCATAAATTTCGATTTCGCGGGCAACATCATCGGGAATAGCAGATGCATCATAAGCTCCCGCGTATTCAATAGCCATTCTACTCTCCTTATAACCTCATATTTGTGGCATACATTTCGTGAGTTCGGAATAAGACGTTTTTTGTCCGATGCACAACCTGGAAAGGTTATGCTACAGATAGCGTTCACTTTGCACAACCTGGAAAGGTTATGGGACAAAAATATCCTTCATATTTCGGACACTAAACTCACGTCTCTATTAAGTGTATAGTGTACATTAAAAAGCAACATTAGTCAAGTATAATTAACATTTTAATCTGATGGAGCGTCTCCCCAATCTGGAATTGGTAGTAATTCACCGTCTCTTAGTGCAGATTCATGTGCGACAAGTCCGGGGGTGCAATAACGGACGGCCTCCCAGACGTTGATACGTGGCAAACGTTGTTGATTGACTGAGTCTACGAATTCGTGTACTAGATATGCGTGAGAACCGCCATGTCCGCCTAAGTTGTCCTTAAGTTCCTCTGGTAGAAATTCGTGGAATTGGTTCGGTTGGACATTTTGTGATCCGTGCTTATCTGCCCATATTTTTCCTGCAAGGTTCTGTTCATAACTCCCTTCCGTGCCATAGATTCCACTTACGCGTTCACTTCCTGGGTGTCCAATTCGTCTGAACTCACAAATTTGCATTGTGGCACCGTTGCTCATTGTAAAAAGACCTACTTCATTGGAAAACGGATTTTTGTAGATTGTGTCTAATCGAAACCAATCATCGTTTGGATAGATATAACCTTGTGCGGAAACCGAGGTGGCATGGGCATTCATTACAGAAATTGGGAAACAGGTTGAATGTGTTGGGTAGTACATCGGGATAAACCCGGTTTTATCTCGTCCCCACTGTTCACCCCATCGATTTTTTAGTACATTGTATAGTCCGTGCTCCATATCGTGGAAATATTCGGCGCGGCAGTGGACAAATTCGCCGAATGCGCCCTCCGCTGCCTTTTGACGGCAAAATGCAGCTTCGGGACGAAAATAGCTTGTCTCACCGTTCATATAGATCATTCCAGTTTTTTCCACTGTTCTTATTAGCTGTTCACATTCGTCTAGTGATACCGCTGCAGGAACTGCGGTGTAGACATGCTTTCCGGCTTCCATTGCTTGTATAGCTTGTGGTGCGTGCATCCAATGTTGTGTTATGATGACAAGTGCATCCAGATCGGATTTGCAGATGTCGTCAAGGCTGGAATAGGTTTCGGAGATTTCGAACTCTTTTGCCCAGTTTGACAATCTGTCAGGTTGTAAATCGCATAATGCAAGACGATGTACGTCTGGATGTGCTTTGTAGGATTGGATGAATGAGGGACCGAACATCCCTAAACCTACCATTCCGATGCTTATACTCATCTGATTGCTCCTTATTAATCCATCAATGAACCGCCTGCGACGGGAATAGACAACCCTGTTAAATATGCAGCTTCTTCCGATGCAAGAAACGTTGCCATCTTCGCGACATCCGCACCTGTAGCAAGTCGTCCTAAGGGGACAGCTTGCTCGGATTGTCTAACGAACTCTGCTTGTTGTTCCTCAGCAGAAATGTTTTTTGGCATAAGTGCTGATGCCAAATGCGCGACCCGTTCTGTATCTACAAGACTTGGGCACAGTGCATTGACATTAATCTGATAAGGGGCAAGTTCGTGTGCTAAGGATTGCGTCAGTCCTATGACTGCGAATTTTGATGCGCTGTATGCTGCATAATTTGCCGCACCTTGTTTGCCTCTAATAGAGGAGAGATTGATAATTTTTCCACCAGTTCCTTGTGCGATAAGCTGCCGTGCTACTGCTCGGCAGCAGAGGAACACCCCTTTTACGTTAACACGTTGCACCCTATCCCAGTCTTCCTCGGCGAGATCAACTATAGGCACACGATCCTTCCCTGCCTTTGCGCCAGCATTGTTGACAAGTATGTCAATTTTACCGAGATGCGCTAGGGTTTTCTCAACCATCTTCTCAACCTGTGCGGCATTGGAAACATCAGCAACTACGGCAATTGCGGTTTTTCCGAGTGCTTCGATCTTGTGAACGACATCCTGCAGTCCACCCCATCCCGTATCATCAGCATAAGGGCGTTCGGTGACATCGTTGACAGCAACGTCTGCGCCTTCTTCTGCTAAACGTAGGGCGATGGCGCGCCCGATACCGTTCCTACCGCCTGCCCCCGTAACCAATGCTACTTTACCTTTGAGATTGTACATTGGAAGGGTATTTCCTTACCACATAGAGATCTCACTTACCCCCATTTTTGTATGCGGTATGTGTAGGCGTGTGTGTGTATAGAAATAAGTTGGAAAGTCTGATGGGTTATGGTAGAATACCTCCATATAAAATAATGTCGGTGAAAAACCGGCAGGGAGGTATTCTTATGAAATATACCCTTAGCTGGGTACATCCCAGAAAGATTATAACAGGTTTTCGTAAAGTTTTCAACGGGGTTTGTATCAAAAAACCGACGCTCCGCAACTTTTATTTGATGCTACAGGCTGTGTGTGTAGCCCCAAGTTTTCGTATTCAATCGATTGCCTCACATCTACCTATCCGTGTGAAACACGACAAGTCTAAGCAAAAGCGTGTGTTGCGGTTTATTGACACCTATTTTCCGGTTGCAGCGGTGAAGGGTGCTTGGTTGTCACATATAGTTGTCAGTGTGTGTCGTTCTGTGGGGATGCAGCATCTGCTTGTGCTGATAGACGAGACAGATTTACCGGGCGGATGGAAGGCGATTGTTGCAGCCCTTCCGTTTCGCAATCGTGCGATCCCGCTCTATTGGGTTCTGTATAAAAATGAGATGCTCAAAGATGGCACCTATCAAGGACATAACGATTTAGTTCAGCAGTTCTGTTGTGATGTCCATAGTCGCGTTGTTAAAGTGTTAGGGGATAGTCGGGAGCCTGTGTTGGTTTTTGACAGAGGGTTCGCCCGAGCGAGAGCGATCCTCAAGTTTTTTGAGGGGCAAGGCATCTGCTACTTGATACGTGTGCCACGCAATGTTGGTGTGCGTATAGCAGGCAACAAGCAGTGCCTTGAAGAAGTGGCAAATGGTTTTTACCCACAAGTGCTTTATCACTACACGGAGCAGGTGCCTGTGGCACTCTATGTTGGGGGACAGCACACCAAGAAAGACCCGTTATATCTTATCTCCAATCGGCTTCAGGGGAACCCCCTGCGAACTTGCTACAAGCGGCGGACACAGATTGAACACGGGTTCAGAGACTTGAAAACGAACTTCGGTTTCAAAGCACTCGTTTTGAGAAAGAACGAACAGCCCCGGATGGAAGTTCTGTTTTTGTTGGCAGTCGTGGCTTATGGTTTGGCGTTCCTGTGTTATGAAAAAGCTGCGGACAGATGGGCAAAAACTTTACACCCTACGCGGAAAGTTTACTCCGTGATCAGTGTCATCAACCGTATGATCCGCGAGGTGTGGACGCAGGAGGCGTTGCTCTTGTTCACCGAGAGGACTTGTTTGAGAGATATAAACTTTCTCACCGCAGAAGAACTGACATGACAACATTGGAGACCTATGAACACAACTACACACGCATTCAAAAAAAAAATGGGGGTAAGTGCGCATAGAGATAGGGTAGATAGTCTACATTAAAATGAGAATTGTTGGGAGATTACTGCTTGAGCGCACCCCATGTCAATGCAAGTTTACCAGAAGGTTCTACATCCAAAAACTCTTTGTCAAAAATTAGATCACCATAAGCCACTGGATTCCATGCCTGCCCGGGCATCCACCCGATCTGATGCTCTCGACTGCCATTTTCACAGTCATTGTAATGGAAACTCAGTCCGATTGTTACGCCATCTTTTGCTTTGAAGTTATTTCCTTTCGTAGCATTACCTGGATTTGGTCCCCGTGGTGCTGAGGTATCGAGTGCAACTTCATAGATGTAATTGTTGCCATCCTTAATCAATTCCCATTCTGTATTCTCTTTTGATGCTGCTGCGGAGAGGTCTTTACCATTGGCACCGAGTGTCCACTGAACAAGTGAGTCTCTTATCACTTCGTTTTCAAAGTCAAACATGAATTCAACGCTATCGTCTTCCCACCATTTACTATTGTCAGGGTTGATGTCTTGGAGTTTATCATCTGTGATCTCAACAAGGAAGTAGATACGGGTTGGGTCAGTTGAATTCCAAGCATAGGTGTCAACTTAAGAACATTTTTATGTTATTTTAGTATAAAATATTGTTGCAAAATAGAGACACCTCTTACATAATAGTAGAAAAACAATATTACTCATTTCTACAAAAGAGGTGTTCCAATGTCTATTCTAACACAGGTTTGTGATAAAATGCAAGCTATACTGCGAACGATTGCTGACGCATCAGCTTCAAGGTGCGGGTTCGTCCGAAGGATCCGCAAGTTCTCCGGAGGTGCTTTCGTGCAGACCCTTGTATTCGGGTGGCTTGAAACGCCTGATGCAAGTTATACGGAGTTGGCACAAACAGCTTGTGCTTTAGGTGTGCATGTCACCCGCCAAGCGATTGAAAAACGGATGACACCTGAAGCAGCCGAAACCTTGAAATCGGTGCTTGAGATAGCCGCAACAACACAAGTTATTTCAGCACAATCGCCGACACTGCCTTTGCTAAATCAGTTCACAGGCGTCTATGTGCAGGACAGCACCACACTCACATTGCCGGATGAGCTGAGACCTGTATGGAAAGGGGGGCGTGCTAAAAACGATTGTGAGAAGTCTGCTATGAAACTTCACCTCTGTTTTGATGTCCTCACGGGTGCTTTCCAACACTTCCAACTCAGTGATGGTATTACTGCCGATAGCAAGGCAGCAGCGGCGTTTGGACCGCTTCCTGCGGGGAGTTTACACTTAGCAGACCTCGGCTATTTTTCGTTTGACGCATTTAGAAAAATGACACAAGCAGGCATCTTCTGGATAACAAGATTGAAAGTAAACTGTAAACTGTATGATGAACAGGGAGAACCCTTCTGCTTATATAAGCACCTCAAGGCAACAAACTCGGACACTATAGACCAGCGTTGCTATGTTGGAGCGAGGGATCGTCTGCCAGCACGCCTCGTTGCACGGCGATGTTCCGAACAAGTAGCGAGCAAGCGTCGCCGATACATCAGGCGTGATGCTAAACGGAGACAGACAACGCCCTCAAAACAACGGTTACGCCTTGCCGATTGGGATATTTACATTACAAATGTGGAGGTTGCACAACTTACCGTTGAACAAGTTATTATTATTGCTGGGCTCCGATGGCAAGTTGAGTTGCTATTCAAATCCTTCAAAAGCGTTGGCAAGGTGAATACATTCCGCAGTGCCAAACCTGATCGTATCTTATGTGAGGTGTATGCGAAACTCATCGCACAACTGATAAGACATTGGATTATGGTAGCAGCTGGCTGGCGGTGTATACTGCACGATCCCATCAGCACAGCGAAACTTATTGGGCGGCATGCACGCACACTCACAATGAGTTTTCACGAATCTAAAGCGGCGTTATTGAAGACACTGAGCAACATAAAAAAGGATTTACAATACAGCGACTGGGGACAACATAGAGCAGGAAAGCACACAACTTATAGGCAACTGAAAAAGGCTGAAAATCCCTAAGTTGACACCTATGGTATCCATCCAGATGACCCACCCGCAATAAATCTTGCAGGAATTCCGAGATGTATCTTTAGCAGTTTCGAAGGATATAAACGCGCACTCGAAATTGCAGACAGTCCAAATGTCGGTATGTGTTTCTGTGTCGGTTGCTGGCTTGAAGGTGGGGATTTGATGGGGAAAGATGTGATTGAGTCTATCCGTTATTTTGGTGAACGCGGTAAGATATTTAAAGTTCATTTCCGCAATGTTGACCAACCCCTACCGCATTTCGTTGAAACATTTGTAGATAACGGTTATCAAGATATGTATCAAGTTGCGAAAGCACTTCGCGAAGTTGACTTCAACGGTGTGCTGATTCCCGACCATATTCCAAGTATGGCAGGCGACCATCGCGTTGGAACTGCCTATACGATTGCCTATATGAACGCGCTTGTAAAACGTGCAAATGAAGAATTAGCAGCATAAAAACGGAAAGTTTCACGTGTTAAAAAAGTAATATCCATCGAAATTCTGATCAATTTTTTCTTGTATTTAACATTGATAAATGATATAATTTGAAATATATTTCAACGACCACACGTAGACACTAATACTACGTTACTTTTGTGTAGTGATACAAAAAACGAAAGATGACAATGTTGGAATCCTTCCACTTGTCAGAATTTTACCTTGTGGTACGCATCATAACTGCTATCACGACAATTCAAATATTTTCGGAATAGCTAGCAAACCGGAAATATATACATTAGTTTATGTTGTCTATTTTATGTTTTTAGGAAGCGCGCTTCTTACCTAAGACCATCAAATTCGGACATACTAAATAAGGAGATTTCATAGCTATGAAAAAATTGGCAATTTTTCTTACAATCGCTCTTGTTGCTATTTCACCACTGGCTTATGCACAAAACTGGCAGCCAGCCGGTGATCAATGGATAGAAAAATGGTGGGCACTTGACTTAGTCATTAGAACAGGTGGATTCGGTGCATCCGCAGCAAAAGATTACCTCGCTGAAGGAACACTTGATGCAAGTAGAAACGAATCCGTTTATACAAATAAAAGCGTTTCTACTCGATTTGGAGCAGGTCTAACCGGTAGAACTCCAGTAAGACTACCGGCAGACAACGGTGGTATCCTTACATGGTCTGTTGTGAACCTTAATATCACTAGCACAAACAACATGTATCAAAGTCATGATATACCGAATAATGCTCCTGGTCACTTGAAAGACAATATAACTTGGCACGGTATCATCCTGATCTTGTCCCCAGATGAAAGGACAACGACGATGTACCCTGCACATGATGACCATGCAGAAATATGGCTCAACGGCAGCAAGGTCTATAACAACCCCAGCTGGACAGGTGGTGCTCAACAAGCGACCCAACCTACAGAAATAAATCTCGTTGAGGGTGAAAACTTCTTGCACTTAAAATGTGGTGAAGGCGGCGGTGGCGATTACGTCAACCTTCGTTTTACTGAAGATGACGCAGATCTTAGAATTGCTCCAACTTTGGACGATCAATTCCTTGATGTTTTAACTCCAGTGGAACCGAAAGGTAAAGTCACCACAACTTGGGCAGATATTAAGCGCAAATAAACGTTAGACAATTTACAATAATAAAACCCGTATCCCTAATGGATACGGGTTTTGTTGTTACAAATCAAATCCATAATTACCAAATATTCATTTAATCTTCATCTGATTCAGTGATCGTCAAAAACTGATTGATATTGACACTCTCTATTTCTTGTTCAATTCCATTTTGCCATTTTACCAATATATTATCTATTTGTTCCGCATCACCGATACCAAACAGCAAACGCAAATCACTACCTGATGCATAACTTGATCCGCTCTTTACTTCAGCGATCTGAGTGATTCCTCCCGCATTCACAATTACTTTGGATCCGATTCCATCTCGATTATTACGTTGACCAATAAGTTTAATACTAATCCAATTATTTTGATTTCCCTTTTCATTCTTTAGCAGTACTGCACGTTGGTTTGAATTCATTATCACTATATCAACATCACCATCGTTATCGTAGTCTGCTGATGCAGCTGCCCTGCCAACAAGCTCGTTAGAAAAATAGTCTCCAGCTTTGTGAGACACTTCTGAGAATGTGCCATCTCCGTTGTTATGAAAGAGTTGATCCTGTTGTGCATACTTCTCATAATCTGTTAATTGCTCAATTACCGCTTGTGGATGTCCGTTTGCACAAAACATGTCAAGATATCCGTCGTTATCATAATCTAAAAAAAGTGGACTAAATCCGACCATTGGCAATGTGGGTTGTTGTAATTTACTTTCAACTGTAGCCTCGGTAAAGAAGAATCCATTCTTTCCAGGACTTTGTAATTTATAGAGTGTTGCTTTTTCCGAATTTGCAACAATGATATCTAGTAAACCATCATGATTATAGTCGCCGCTATCTACCCCCATTGAACCTTCTGCAACACCGTTTTCATCATATCCTACACCGAGGAACAGGCTTTCATCAGTGAATGTGCCATCTCCGTTGTTACGATATAAAAAGTTGCGGCTGGTATCATTTGCCACATAGATATCTGGATATCTGTCATTGTCGTAATCAAAAGCGATGGCAGCCATTCCGCGGCCTTCACTCGGATTTGTTACGCCTGCTGTTTCTGCAACATTGGTGAACGTGCCATCCCCGTTGTTTCTATAAAGCACATCTGGCGTTCCTGCATAACTTCTCGGGTGTCCATAACCCACAATTCCTTTATATAAAGTCACAGGCATTGACAGATCATATATGAGATAGTTCACAACGAATATATCCAAATCGCCGTCAATATCATAATCCAAAAATACTGCTGCTATACTCCACAACGTATTATCTATTCCGGCCTCTTTTGTAATATTTGTAAAAGTGCCGTCTCCATTATTTCGGTAAAGGGAATCTTGCCCAAAGTTAGCGACATATAAATCAGGGTCACCGTCATTATCAATATCTCCTGAAGAAGCAGCCATGCCGAAGCCTATATCGCCACAACCAGCATCGGCAGTAACTTCAGTAAATCGCCCGTTTCCATTATTTCTATAGAGTATATTCTTGGCTTCATTTTCAAATTTAGCCTTAGAAACTCCATCAACTGGAACAGGGCCGCTATTTACAAAATAGATGTCTATGATCCCATCTAAGTTGTAATCAAATAAGGCGACTCCTGATCCCATAGTTTCAATGATATGTTTATGATCCGTTTTCCCATTATTATGTTCAAAATCTATTCCTGCTTCTTCAGTAACATCAATATAAAAAGGCAGTTCTTCGGAATTGCCTAATGAGGCACAACAGAATACAATTGTGAGTAATATGTAGGTTTTTGACATGAGGGTTACTCTATCGGGAGGTGTTTATTTTTTCTCAGTTTCTGCTGTCTTTACCAATCGGAAACCAACAAAGGATGTTTTTAATGTGGGATATAGATAAAAACGGAAGGTTGTACTACATCGCGTAAGTTTGTCTATCCAAGAACCTCCTCTGAGGACACGCCAACTGCCGACTTCTGGTCCCTTCGGATTCTGTTTGGGGCTGTGTAAATAGTAAATATCACTGTACCAATCTGCGGTCCATTCCCAAACGTTTCCCGCCATATCCATTACGCCATAGAAACTTTTACCTTTAGGATAACTTCCGACAGGGGCGATGCGATTCTCAAACCCATCATTTTTTTCAGAAGTATTAGCATTAGGCAGCATTGAATTCCCCCAAGGCCATATTCTATCTGTATAACCGCGAGCAGCCTTCTCCCACTCCGCTTCTGTAGGCAACCGCATACCTTTCCAATCAGCATAAGCCTTTGCATCATGCCATGATACACCGACTACAGGATGATTAGGAAACTGCGTAGCACGAGCTGGCCATGCACCAATATGTGGAAGATGTGCAAAACTCTCAGGTGTATGTTGAATCTGTGCTTCGGAATTATCCGCAACTTCTCGTTTAAGACTACGCCAAAATTCGTAATATTGGGCATTTGTAACCTCATACTTACTAATATAGTACGCTGATAGGTGAACTGTATGTACAGGTTTTTCATCTGCAGCGCGTGCATTACTTCCCATTGAAAATGTCCCCGCAGGAATCAATATCATCTGATCGGTTTCTTCATCTGCATATACATAGAAGACTAAGTTAGCACAAAATATAATGATTAGAATAGTTATAGAATAAGGTATATTCTTAAGCACGACCATGTCCAAGTTTATGTTTATTTTTCTTGTTTTTTCTGTAAAGATAAAAAATGTTGATATGCTTGATAATGTTGTTCGGAAAGTTTTTGTTGTCCTATACTACCATAGAGTTTCGAGAGATTAAGATGGTAATAAGGTTGTTCTTCATTTAAGGAGACTGCCTTTCGAAAAACTGCAATTGCATTTTGTACATCACCTAACATTGCATAAGCACTCCCAAGTGTATTGTAAAATAGGTCATGCTTTGGCATAAGTTGTATGGCAGCTTTGGCAGAATCTACTGCCAATTTCGGATATTTAAGGTTAATGAAAGTTTGGCTGAGTCCATGATGAAAACCTGCGATTGTGGCTGCAGGCGCGTTTTGAGCATTTGCAAGCTCAATACATTTCTGAAGTGTCGGAATAACTCGCTTGTATCTCCTTTGTTGCATTAACACTTTAGCTAATCCTACCCACCCTTCAAGATTCTCTGGATCCACACGTGTTAATCGAGTGTAACGTTCATGATCAGCTGCTACTTTTTGTAATGTTTGGTATATTTGCATCTCTTCTCTACTTTTGCGTGGATTGCCTGTACGAAGATATGCAGTGCCGAGACCGAAATGGGGTTCAGCGAAATCCGGTGGCCCGAATTCAATCGCTTTATTGAAATTCGTTATAGCAACATCATAAGCCTTTAAATTAAGATGCGCGTTACCAAGTTCATTGTAATTTCCCGCAGCACCCGGTTTCAAAGCAATAGCTTTGTTTAATATTTCAACCGCCTTAGTATACTGACGAAGTTTGTTGTGAACTTTACCGAGCACCTCATAGCCACGGGCATGTTGTGGGGAAAGTGATACTACCTCTTGCAGCGGTGTTAACGCATCTTCCCACTGATTAAGTTTGAAATAGACGACCCCTAAAGAGTAAAGCACTTCAATGTTATCCGGTTGAAGTGCCAAAGAACGTCTATATACCTCTACTGCTTTGTTCCATGAGGAGTCTTCTGCATATATCATTCCTAAATAATGCAGTATTTCATAGCGGTCAGGTTCGATTGCAAGAGCAGCATTGAATGCATCTATTGTTGCCTGATTATCTCCTCGAAAAAGAGCACGGAACCCTTTTTCAACGAATTCAACATATTCAGCATGTCTTCCTATTTCCGCTGGGAGATCAGCGTTTGATATACATAAACACAGTATCACTAATACTATCATTCGCATTTTCATCAGTATATCCTAATGTCAGTAATTTGGATGATTGTGTATCAAATGATAACTACTATTGCAAATATTGTCAATCATTTTCTTATTCAGGATAGGGTGATTTAATTTTCTATATTTCTTGTTGACAAGTATGAAATTAATGCATACAATTTGTATAACCATTAACACTGAACATGTATAATAAGGAGTCTATTATGCTAACCCAAGATCAAGTGGACTTTTATAATGAGAACGGTTATCTCAAGGTGGAGCAACTCTTCACATCTGAAGAAACTGAAGAACTTGCCTCCGAAATGGTGAAGATAATCAACAACTGGGGACAAGAGACTATAGGTTGGCCCGGACCTTGGCGAACAAAGTATTTGGAAGAAGAAGACCAGAAAACAACAAAAGCAGTTTTCATGCACAACCCTCACTTCTACTCTGCAACATGGGGCAGAGTGATTTTTCATGAACGTTTGACAGGGGCTGTCCGATCACTAATTGGAGACTCAGTGCAATGGCATCATACGGTTCTCCATGCAAAGCCTCCAGAAAAAGGCACTCCATTTCCAATGCACCAAGACTATCCGTTTTATCCGCACGACGGTCTGGATTTTGTCGATTGTCTTGTTCATCTTGACGATGCCCCTTATGAAAGTGGTGCATTACGGGTCGTACCCGGTAGCCACAAGGAAGGACCACGCGAGCATATTACAGGTGAAGGAACCGCCCCACACCTTCCTACTGACAAATTTCATCCAGATTTCATCGATTCAATTCCTGTTCCCGCTATAGCAGGGGATGTGATCTTCTTTAGTTATTGTCTAATTCATTGGTCCGAGGTAAATCGTACAGATCAATGGCGGAAGGCAGTGCGATTCGGTTACCACACGCCAGAGATGCGTCCTGTTGGACGTGAACCGCATGAACCATACAATAACATTATGGCAGGCGGTTTCAGAGTAAATCCTTCCGCAGGGGAAATTCTCGCATAGCATACATATCAGGAATTGCTATTTTTCGGCTGAATTTTGTAGGAGCGACCTCCGAAGCGCGACATAACTCAATGATAATCGGGAATCGGAGTTCCCTCCTACAATACCCTGAGGTTCAATTAATCCTAAGGACTTACCCCCTTTATCCCCGGAAGCAGAGGGAATGCGTAAGTCCTGCTATAGAAGGAGATCAAAGTGTTTGGAATCAAACATGTCAAAACCATCCCTATAGAAAATTTATTACTATTCTCATTTCATCTTGCACTTTTATTTATCATAAGTATAAGTTGTCCTTTTGTCGTTGACTCTTCCGCTCAGCAGTCCTCTCTTGTAGAAAACGTGTTTGAAAAGTACCACACACTTTTTCAACGTGAGGATATCCAAGAATTGCTGCCAACAGTCCTTGATGTAATAAAGAAACCTGAATCACAAAGAATCTTAACGCCAACAACAATTAACCTTGTTGTTGACAGTCCAGATCTACTAAAAGGTTTCATTCCTACTATCGATAACGAATTCATAAGATTACTGAAAGAAGATCAGGAGATACAGGACTTTCTTAGGGACCCAGATGTCCAAACTTTGCTAAAGGATATTGCAGCAATAGATGAACTTGCAGCATTACTATTGGATAATCAGTTATCTCTTGCAGAAAGGATTCATGAAAGGTATTCAGTTTTATTCATGAGGGAAGATGTACAAGGGCAACTGCCAAATCTTCTTATTGAATTGAAAAAACCGGAAATTCAGGAACTACTGAACACAGAAACTATTAAGCTTGTAATAAATAATCCAAACATCCTTGAGACCCTTCTACCTACTATTGATAACGAATTCATAAGATTGTTAAAAGAGGACGCAGAAATTATCACGTTTATCAGTGATCCAGATGTGCAGCAGCTGCTTCAGGATCCAGATGCAATTGATGAACTTGCGATGTTATTGAATATTCCTATTCCTGTTGTAGTAACTATCAAGATTGCTCCAGCATCTGTCGTATCACCGAAGGTCGGTGAACAACTCACTATTACTGTTGATATCGCCAATGGTATTGAAGTGGCAGGTTATCAAGGAACACTAAATTTTGATCCATCTGCATTACGGTTCATTTCATTAGAACATGGTACCTATCTTTCTAATGATGCTTTTCCTGTCCCAACAGACGTTATGGAAGGTTCAGTTACTTTCGCACAAATTATTGTTACACCAGGTGTTACCGCAAGTTCTACAGAAGGAAAATTGGTAACGATTACTTTCGAAGTTTCTGACGCTATTGCCTCAGAAATTACCCTATCAGAGGTTATTATTTCTGGTTTAGCTGGAGCAGAGTTACAAGTCATCATCGAAAATGCAGAAATATTGGAACCTCCAAAGACTCCATGGGATGTAAACAACGATGGAAGGGTTAATATACTGGATCTAACTTTTGTGGCATCCCACTTTGGCAGAGAGAATTCACCGCCTGAGGCAGATGTCAATGGGGATGGAAGAGTAAATATATTGGATTTAACTCTCGTTGCAAGTCACTTCGGTGAGACAACATGAGCATAGATAGCATAGGTTTATGAACTCAATAGAAAAAGGTTAGTAATTCAAAATACTGTCATACAATATCTGGCAAATGAAACATATAATTCTATCTATTTTCGTCATACTCAACCTGCCAATAGTAGCATTTACTCAGTCAGAGTATACGATTCCCAAAAAACATCGTGTTATTCAAGAAAAAACCACACAATCACAAAATGTACCAATAGGTACCAAGTTTTCAGATATTAAATTCACATCATTGGATGAACGCATACATACCATGTTATCACTGACACAACAGGGACCAGTCATCTTTGTGTTTCTTTCTGCTGAATGTCCTGTAGCCCAAAGATATGCAATGCGACTGAAGCGGATGCACAAAGAATTTTCTGATAGACATGTAACAATCGTTGGTGTATATTCCAACGAAAATGATTCTGTAGAAGATGTCCAGGAATATTTGAAAAGAGCAGAGTATCAATTTCCGATTGTAAAGGATGCAGATGGTAGTTTAGCGCGTCATCTCGGTGCCACAATGACACCGCAAGCACATCTCATTGATACAGCAAGGGTTTTACGATACCGTGGCCCGATTGACGATAATCGCTATGTAACACGTGTGAAACATAATTACTTGAATGATGCAGTAGTCTCGGTATTAAATGGAAAAGAAGTGCAGATCAAAGAAACTCCTGCCTTCGGATGCACAATCCACCTACCAAATCCACCCGTTGAAAAACGAGTAATATATCACAAACACATTACACAAATTGTAGAAAACATGAGAACAATTATACGTTTTCTGATAGATACATTGAAATAGATAGACATTTTCATACTATTCCGTGTCCTTCCACGTTTTCCGAGATTTTGACACCAACTCAGTATATCCATAGTTCACCCCTACACACTATAAACATCTTGAAAACAGGATGTAATTGTGCTAAACTAAAAGGCAAATAGAACATAAGGAGAAAAACAGATTATGCCAAAATTTGGTGTTAATTTATTACTATGGGCAGATAAGTTTGATAAGGAAACCGCAGACCTAATACCCAAGGTTGCTGAAATGGGTTTTGACGGCGTTGAAATCCCTGTCTTTGACCCAGATACAGTGGACATCCCTTACACACAAGCATTACTCAAAGATACCGGAATAGAGACAATCGGGTGTAATATCATGGCAGGGGATAGAAATCCAATTGACGAAGACCCTGCCATTCGAAAAAACGGAAGAGAATATCTCAAACGTACAATTGAGGTAATCGCAGAATTAGGTGCGGACACCCTTGTGGGACCTATGTATAGTGCCGTTGGCAAACTTGTCGGCCGTGGTAGAAACGAGCAAGAGTGGGAATGGTGTGTTGAAGGGCTACAAGAAGTTTCCGAATTCGGAGGAAGGCATGGGGTCACACTTGCAAGTGAACCACTCAACCGATTTGAAACTTATTTTGTCAACATCGCAGAAGATGCTGTCAAACTTTGTAAAGCAGTTGATAGTCCATATTTCAAGGTACATCTGGATACCTTCCACATGAACATTGAAGAAAAGAACCAAGCTGATGCTATTATCAACACTGCGGAATATTTACACCACATGCACTGTTGCGAAAATGATAGGGGAACACCCGGTACAGGTCTTGTTGATTGGGATGGTGTCTTTGGGGCATTGGCGAAGGTCGGTTACGATAGATGGCTCGTAATTGAATCCTTTACACCTGCAGTTGAGGAGATTGCTGCTGCAACATGTATCTGGCGTGATATTGCACCAAGCGCAGAAAGTCTTGCTACAGATGGACTTGCATTCCTTAAACAGAAAGCAGCAGCATATCTGTAAACTCACTAATATAAAACTCAAATGACATGCCACACAGCGATTCGCTAAATGGAGGGAAATTCTATGCACCGTGTCAAATGGATCAGCCTGTTATGCATGATCCTTTCTACTGTTATTCTAACGAGTTACGCAGAAGAACCAAATACTTCAGAAGATGCTATAGAGAAGGGAACTGTTGATGAGGCACGATTTCTCACAAATACCCGACAACTGACTTATGATGGAAAACGGGCAGGTGAAGGATATTTCTCTGAAGACGGTAATGCCATAATATTTCAAAGTGAACGTGAACCAGACAATCCTTTCTATCAAATCTATCTCCTTAACTTACTGACTGGAGATACGCACCGTGTCTCTCCCGGTATCGGTAAAACGACTTGTGCATTCTTTCGTGCTGGAACAGATGAAGTCTTATACGCATCTACACATCACGATATCTATGCAAAGGTAAAACAAGAAGAAGAAATAAATTTCAGAGAGTCAGGTAAAGAGCGTCGGTATAGTTGGGATTATGATGAGGCGATGGATATCTTCTCAGCAAATCGGGATGGAAGTAACCTTAAGCAACTAACACATGCACACGGATACGACGCGGAAGGTTCATATTCTCCTGATGGTAAATATATCGTCTTTTGTTCTCTACGTGATGCATACCCAAAAAGTGAATTATCACCTAAAGACCTGAAACAATTTGAAGTGGATCCCTCCTATTTCGGCGAAATCTATATTATGGATGCCGATGGGTCTAATCAAAGACGATTGACAGATTGGGATGGATATGACGGAGGTCCGTTCTTTACGCCAGATGGACAACGTATAGTATGGCGCCATTTTTCAAAGGACGGTGCTACTGCGGATATTTACACGATGCGGTTGGATGGCACTGGTGTTCAACGTCTCACAGATTTCAAAAGTATGTCATGGGCACCCTATTTCCATCCAAGTGGTGAGTATGTCATTTTTGCATCTAACAAACTCGGCTTTTCTAATTTTGAATTATTCCTTGTTGATGCAAATGGAAGACATGAGCCTGTTCAAATTACCGCAACCGATGGTTTTGATGGGCTACCCGTTTTTTCACCTGATGGAAACAGATTATGCTGGACTTCTAATCGCAACAATCAAAATGTCTCACAACTCTACATCGCAATGTGGGATCACGACGCGGCTTTGGATGCTATTTCTCTTGCACCGAGAAGCAGAATTAGAAATATTCCTGACCTAACCGAGAATGAACAAGATATAGATACTGCTATTACTGAATTTGACACTGAAATAAAGACAAAAATTCAGCAACATGTTGAGTTTCTTGCCGACGATTCGTTAGAAGGGAGAATGACAGGTTCTGAAGGTTCAAAACTCGCTGCCGATTACATCGTAGAGAATTTCTCACAACTCAATCTACAGCCTGCTGGTGAAGAAGACGGATTTTTTCAGACCTTTGAGTTTAATGCTGGGAGTAAAGTTATTTTAGAAGAGAATAGGTTCCATCTCACACGTACGATAGAGGAAAATGAGGAACAGATGGAATTCAAGGTGAAAGAGGACTTCCTACCTTTCTCTTTCTCAAATAATGGTATTGTTGAGGGTGAAGTTGCATTTGTCGGTTATGGATTAACTGTCTCTGGTGAGGAAGATGAGGGTTATAATTCTTATGCAGGGATAGATGTGAAGGATAAGATCGTTATCGCGCTTCGCTATGTTCCGGAAGGTGTTTCAAATGAACGAAGGCAACAATTAATTCGCTTTGCAGGTATACGTTATAAAGCTATTCAAGCACGGGAAAACGGTGCGAAAGCTTTCTTTACCGTCGCTGGTCCCAATTCGCCCAATGCTGGTAAGGTTATCCCTATCACTTTTGACAATAGAAGTGCTGATTGTGGTATAGTTGCTGCTTCCATTTCAGATACAGTCGCAAATACACTTTTAGCCACTGTTGGAAAAGACTTGAAAGAGGTGCAATCTGAACTTGATACAGAAAATCCGCACTATGTTGGGCAATTTCCATTACCGAATGTTAAAATCAAGATAGTTGCTTCCTTAGAAAAAATAAAAAAATCAGATAAAAATGTCCTTGCGATGCTTTCTCCCACCCATCACCCTGATGAAAACGAATATATAATTGTTGGAGCACACTACGATCATATCGGTTATGGTGAAGTTGGATCACTAGCAAAGGGGGACGAAAAAACAAAAATCCATAACGGAGCTGATGATAACGCATCTGGTACCGCTGTTATCCTTAAATTAGCGGAGATGCTCACTGCTGATCGGCGAAATCAACCTGAAAAGTTCAAACGTGGAATCATTTTTGCACTCTGGTCAGGTGAGGAACTTGGTCTTATCGGATCAACACATTATGTCAATAAACCTACTATTCCATTAGAAAATATCGCAGGGTACATCAATTTTGACATGGTAGGCCGACTCCGCGATAATAAACTAATTCTTCAAGGCATCGGATCTTCACCAATTTGGACGAAGTATATTGAAAAACGGAATGTGTTAGTCGGGTTAAACTTAAATTTGATAAAAGATCCGTACATGCCAACCGATGTAACTGCCTTTTATCCGAAAAAAGTTCCTGTTCTTAGCTTCTTTACCGGCTTACATGATAACTATAACCGTCCAACAGATGATCCGGATACGCTGAACTATGCAGGTTTAGAACGTATTTCAAATTTGGCTTATGGCATTATTTCAGACTTAATCAGTGCTGATGAACGACCTGAATATCTGGAGGTAGAACGGAATCAATCTGAGGAAGGAAGTCGTGATAACCTGAGAGTATATTTAGGCACTATTCCAGATTATGCGACTGAAGACGAAGGTGTCAAACTTTCTGGTGTTCGATCAGGTGGTCCTGCAGATAAAGCAGGTTTAAAAAGCGGGGATATCATCGTCCAATTGGGAGAAAAGAAGATAACTAATATCTATGATTATACATACGCACTGGACGGTGTGAAAATTGGCGAACCGATACAAATCGTAGTGATGCGAGACGGAAAACAGGTAAAACTAAAGATTACACCTGAAGCACGGAATTAAATACCAAGAATGGACGATATGAGGGTATAAAACCGATCAAATTATTGGTCTTGAAGTGTACCACCTACAACTTCTTGTATAATTACATCAATATTTTCATAGATCGCCTCTCCATTGGGGTCAAAAGAGAAAGGACCTAAAATCGTTGGGAAACTCATGGTCTGTGCTAGGGCATCCCGAATAGCAGTTGAATCAGTAGATTGTGCAGTATTAATTGCATTTGCAAGAATATGGAGTGTTGCGTATGCTTGTGACGCGAATGGTTCAGGAGCTCTACTGTATTTTGCCATATAAGCTGCTACAAAGGCTTGGTTTCCAGGTGTCTCTGACCGGCTTGACCAACGAGCAAACCCAATTGCCCCTTCAGCCGCATCACCCGCCGCACTCACTTCGTTATCTGTCAAAACTGGTATAATTAACCGAGCCGTGATACCGATTTCATTTGCTTGCGTAATAATTTGAATCATCTCTTTTGACAGTGCGGCGATAAATAGTGCATCTGGCTTCATATTCATTATTGCGGTTAATTGCATATTGAAATCGGTAGCCCCTGTTTGGAAACTTTCCGTAGTCTGAACCGTGACGTTTTTTGCAGCAAGGGCCTTGCTCAACTCATCCTTTATGCTTGTAGAGTAAGTATCAGCAGCATCATATATCACTGCTACATTTACATAATTCAAAGTAGCGAGTGTCTTTTCCACACCCCCTGGAATTAGGACATTTGTGGCGATGCCAGCGCGGAAGACATAATCCCCAATTTCACCACTTAAACCAGCAGCAGATGAGATTGGGCTAAATGCTACCACACCTGCTTCTTGTGCAATCGGAAACGCTTGTTTGAGATGCGTTGAGATTCCGATACCAATAATTGCTGGTACACCTTTATCCACTAATGCTTGTACTGCTGCTTTCGCACCATCCACTGTACTCAGAGGATCCTCAAAATCTAACCTGATGTCTGCACCGTTCATATTCAACTCTTCTTGTGCTAATTCAAGGCCGCGTTTCATTGGAAGACCATAAGGTTCCGCGTTATTTCCTGTTAGTGCTACTGCGACCCCGATAGTTATCCCTTCTGGCATTTGTTCATCAGGCACCATCTCCATTGCCTTTTCGCAACCTATAAGTCCAACAACAAATGCAACGATAGCAAATGTAAATATAAACACTGAAAGTTTTCTGATTGTCACCATAAATCTCCCATATAACATATAAATTAACGTATAAAAATGAATACAGATATGTTTCTTACACTTGACAATATGTAATCTATTCATTATAATTACGTTTATTATGTGTGTAAACTAAATTGTCAGGTAGTTCAGATATTACTTGTCAATTCTTTGCAAACCATTAACCGAGCAATTCTCAGTTTCATTGAAAACGGTGTAAGATAACAAACTCATATATATGAGATCCACTCTATTTTCCTATTAGGGAAGGAGAAAACTCATGGATAGTATTAAGAAAGTTATAGGCGTTGTTCTCATCATTATTGCGGCAGTAGTCGCAATTCACACAGTCATTGAACCGTTATATTATACTTCTACAGACGAGAGTCCATATAATGCATCAGTATGGGCATACATTAATGTGCTTTCTGCTATTTCAATTGTGTTAGGAGTAATAATCGGATACATACGCAAAAGCAAAACCGATGAAAACACCAGTGTACAAGAGTTTATAGCCGCAAACACATTGTTCTACGGATACATTATTGCTGCCATTTTTTCTTTTGGAATTGGTTTGGCCTCATCAATGCAGGTCAAGACTATACTCCTACACAATCTGACACAGGAGCGATGGTATGGATTATCTTTGATGCGATCCTTCCATGTTTGAACGGTGCATTAGGGGCACACTTGCTACGATCCGATAGAACAAGCGATTAGTATACAAGTTTGTGACCTATAGGATGTTACACTATATCTTCTGCGTTCATTATTGGATGCAGAAGATATATTTTTTACAACAAAACTCAAGATGCATGTGAATTATATTAACATACACCATAAATAAATTCGCTATCCGAACTTGTTAATTTAACATTCAGAACTTTGTTTATTGCTGTTTCAGGAACATTTATTAGTACCCTTAGGTAATTATCAGTAAATCCGGCAAGTTGTTTATTTTTTCCTTCTCTGCTCTCTTCAACTAATACATCTTTATATTTACCTAACATACGTTTGCGGAATGATTCGCTCATTTCTTTTCCCAAATTTATCATTTCACGACTTCTACTGGTTGAGACTTCAGTCGGAACTTGATTTGGATATGTGGCGGCAGGTGTGCCTTTGCGTGGGGAGTAACGAAAGACATGTAATTGACTAAATCCTATTTTTTCAATGAACTTCAGTGACTCCTTGAAGTCAACATCAGTTTCACCCGGAAATCCGACCATAATGTCCGTTGTAATGCCCACGTCATCAGTAAAACGTGAACGTAGGTTTTTAACAAGGTGCGCGAATTGTGCCGTCGTATAACGCCGCCGCATATCTCGTAAAACTTTGTCTGAACCAGATTGAATTGGGATGTGAAAGTGTGGCATACACTTTGGCAGAACAGACATTCTTTCAGACAGAATTTCGGGAAAATACATCGGTTCTATTGAACTGAAACGGATCCTTTCAATTCCATCAATTTCGTGTATGTTTTCTAATATATCGGCTATATCCTTATCTCTTCCTGTGTCCTGACCATAAGCACCGAGATGTACACCAGTAATTACAATTTCCTTAATACCACTGTCTGCAATACGTTGCACTTCATCTACAATATCAGATAGTGGACGACTTGTCATTCTCCCCCGCACAAATGGAATAATGCAGTATGTGCAGAAAGCACTACAACCATCCTGAACTTTGATGAGTGCACGCGTTCGTTTACCAGCATTGCTAACACCGTTACTAAAACGTGCATGTTCTCGTACAGCGTCGTGTTGAACAGGTTGAATCTGTAACTGTGTTTTAGAATGCAACTTATCAATATAGGTATGGAAGTCGGCTTTTTCACGATTACCGAAAACTATGGTCACACCTGGGATCTGTTCTATAGCCTTTCTATCACTTTCCGCATAGCAACCCGTAACCAGTACATCTGCATTGGGATTCTGTCGAATCGCTTTCCGAATAGCTTGCCTTGCTTTTTGGTCTGCAGTATTTGTTACTGTGCACGTGTTTATCAGATATAGGTCCGCGGCTTGAGTTTCATCAACTATCGCGTATCCATTGCGGACAAGTGCTTCCCGCATAGATTGCGAATCATATTGATTTACCTTACAACCCATAGTAATGAGTTTAGCTGTTTTCATAATATTTGAGGGGTCAGAGTTTGTATTCAAAAGCTACCATAGCAACCCCGGCAATTGATGCGGTTTCTGTTCTCAGAATAGTTGATCCGATTTTCACTGGAATACATCCCATTCCTATTACATCATTCACTTCATTGTCAGTAAATCCACCTTCTGGACCAACAATTAGTGCAATTGATTTGACTTCAGAATTTCTTCTCAACACAGATTGAATGTGTTGTTCTGTTTCTTTCTCCCAGAAAATGAGAGACAAGTCACAAGTTTGTAATATATCTATGCAGTCTGGTATTGTCTGAATCTCATCTATTTCAGGTAACCATGCGCGACCACACTGTTTGGTAGCGGAGAGGATAATACGTTGCCAACGTTCCAACCTGTTTTCACTTGGTTTTTGCAAAGCTCGTTCTGTTATTGTTGGAACAATCTGAGTTACACCAAGCTCAGTTGTTTTTTGTAAAATCAATTCCATTTTATCGTGTTTTGGTAGTGCTTGAAATAGTGTAATGGAAGGTGTAGTTCTCTCCTCGTACTCGAGTTTTTCTATTTTAGCATCCGTTAATTTAGACCCGATCTTGATTATTGTTGCGGTAATGACGGTTCCTTCTCCATCAATAATTCTGATAGTTTCATCTATATCCAAACGTAGCACATTCCGCAGATGATGGTGTTCTGATCCGGCAACAGTGGCGATATTTCCATTGATTTGGGTGTTTGGAACATAGAATGTATACATCAGTTATTATGTTTGACATGTGTGCACTCATACCTATTCTACAGTTCGCAATTTTTCGATTACGACCTCTGGATGTTCACTACGAAAAATCGCAGTTCCTGCAACGAGAATAGTCGCACCATGCTTTGCAGCAACAGGACCAACTTTTGGTGTAACACCCCCATCAACCGATATGTCAGGGCGGGCATCCATATCCTGAATCTTTTGATGTATCTTTTCAATCTTCTCTAATGTTGTTGGTAAGAATGATTGTCCACCGAAGCCGGGTTCAACACTCATCGGTAACACCAAGTCAATATCTGATAGAAAAGGAAAAACTTCATCACAACTTGTATTCGGTGAAAAGGCGATACCCACCTTTAAGTCATGTGCTTTGATAACTGATATTATCGCATAAGGTTCATCGGCACTTTCAATATGAAAAGTTATTATATCAGATCCCGCATCTACCAAAGCATCAATATATCGTAGTGGGTTTGCGACCATAATATGTACATCAAAAGGCACATCAGTTTTTGAGCGAACTGCACCAATCATTGATGGACTTATTCCGAAGTTTGGAACAAATTCTCCATCCATCACATCGAAATGGAGAAGGTCTGCTCCTGCAGCAGCTACGCGTTCTACTTCTTCACCAAAACGACTGAAGTCTGCAGCTAATAATGATGGTGCGATTTTAGGGGGGACTTTGTTATTATGTTTCATCCAATTCCATTAGATAATTTGGTTTGATGTTGGAATGCATTTATTGATATTGACGTTCATACAATTTTTTACCATCCTCAAACACAATTACCAGTGTAGAACCAAAAACTCTGACCCTACTTTTTTCCAAGTCAATTACTGTTCCCGGTGCATAAGATGCTTCTAATACCGTTCGTTGCTGATAATCATCAGCGACAATGATTTTTACTTTACGTGCTTGGCTTCCTTCTAAACTGACGGTGTGTTTATGTGTTAACCATTTACCACTGTTTTCAGTAGTATCGCGTTTCCCGCTTACCTCAAGTGTAATTAAGTCACCAATTTTAACCAATTGCTTATGTCTAATTATCTTACCTTTTTCAATTAATGGGTGCGGTGCGTTTTTTATTTCAACACTTAACCCGATTGCTTCAAGTACGGGTAAAACATCATTGACAAGCTCGTTCTTCAGGTTTGGTAGTTTAATGGTTTCGGGCTTTCTACCTAAACTGACCAATAAGTCTACAAGGTGTCCACTTTCTTTTCCCGTGCCTTCAGTAGGATGTTGGGCAATCACTGTATCTGGCAAATATGTTGTAGAATGAACACGCGCGATAGAATTGGGACGAAAACCTGAAGACTGTAATGTTTCATAAGCTGCATCCTCCGATTTGCCAATCACTGAGGGGATCGGTGTTAATATTGCACCGATACTCACTGTAATTTTTACAGGATGGTGAGGTTTTATACTGGCATGAGCAAGAGGGTCTTGTTCTATGACATTCCCTTTTGGCTCGCTGCTACTCGCTTGTATAATCTGTTTATCTATTTTTAACCCCACATCAGAAAGTATTGGTGCAGCTTGATAATAGTGTTTACCGATAATGTTAGGTACCAGGACTTCAGTTGACTTGACCCACTGTGGTATAATTATGAAGACAGTTAGCAATCCGACAATACCCATTAAGATCATACAATAGATAGCAACTTTGACCATTGCCCATAATATAGAATTAAGTCTGTTCATCCCATAGCAAGTTCCTATTTCTATTCATCAGTGATCGATTCCAGGTTTGTAAAATATTCACCCGTTTTCATTTGGTACCCATTGACAAAATCTTTTGTTGATATAACCTTTTTTGTTGCGGGTTGAACCTGTAGTAACTGGATTTCCCCTTGGCCAGTATTAACAAATAAATGCTGTTCAGTATTTATCCTGATTGCGCCGGGTTGCCCAGGCATTTTATTTTTTTTCGTGTTATTGGGTAGAGATTGAATGATCTTGAGCAACGTGTTGTCACGAAAAAATGTGTATGCTCCCGGCCATCCTGATGTTCCCCTAATTAGATTATGGATTTGGGTTGCGGATTTAGTCCAATTGATGCAACCAATATCTTTTGTAAGTCGTGGTGCATGTGTGGACTCTGCATGATTCTGAGGAGTTGCAGGTGGCGGTTTTCCTCCATATTGTAAGTTTACTAACACTTCTATTAATAGTAGCGCACCGATGTCTGCCAATTTCTGGTGTAAGGTCAGTGCAGTATCCTCAAGTCCAATCGATATTTTCTCCATGCAGATAATATCCCCCGTATCTTCACCAGCATCCAACAGCATCAGTGTCACACCTGTTTCTTCCTCTCCATTAATTAACGCCCATTGAATCGGGGCAGCTCCTCTGTATTTAGGCAATAGGGATGGATGCAAATTAATTACACCGCATGGTGGAATGTCCAACACTTTTTGTGGTAATAGTTGACCAAACGCAGCCACAATAATGACATCAGGGCTTAATCGCTTCAAAGTTTCAACGAATTTTGTCTCTCTCACTTTTTCAGGTTGATACACTTGTAAGTTATGGGCCCTTGCGATCTGCTTCACAGGGGTCGGTTTTAATTTTTTCCCTCTACCACTTGGACGATCAGGTTGCGTAATAACACCTATAATTTCATGGTTTTGGGCAATTAAAGCTTCCAGTGCAGGAATCGCAAATTCACTGGTGCCCATAAACAGAACACGCATACTATGAATACTACCTTATTTTTTGGGACTTGCGCTATTTCACGGCCTATTCAATAAATTAAAACCGAATTTCAAACAATGGTATGGCTATACCGATTGGTGGATCGTTTGCCCACATATTCAGTTGGATGTGTGCCATAGATTCATGTGGATGTCCAATATAGGCTGATATTCCGTTTAAGTTCACATGTGGGCCTAAACTCGGTATATTTGCCAACGTTCCATCAGGGGGAACTTCCTCAGTAGGTGGTGTTAACGGTTTTCGTCCAGGAACACTCGGTGCAGACCTATCAACATTTCGTGTATGTAACCAATCCCATACTCCTATGAAAAGGGATAATGAAACTGCACTAATACCCATCACACGATAATTCTGTGGTGTCAGTATAGGTGCAATCTTGTTTGTCTGGATCATCTTTATACCACGAACCCCAAAATAACTATGGATTGCAGTGAAGGGCAGAGAACTTAATGTAACTATTTCAAAACGACGGAGTGCACTTTCACTATATTCTTCATGATGTACCTCTTGTTCTTGTGCTCGTATCTGTGGAACTATACAAAGAAAACAGATTAGTAAGAATATAAGTATGTTAATGTAATATTTGAACATTGTTTTCCTCTAATTTTTTCTTTAGTGATTGTGTATGGGAAATAGAAAGGCGTTTTCTTGTTTTATGTGTTTCAGTTTGACGTTT
Organism: Candidatus Poribacteria bacterium; assembly: GCA_965200395.1. Taxonomy (GTDB): domain Bacteria; phylum Poribacteria; class WGA-4E; order WGA-4E; family WGA-3G; genus MSPOR6. The sequence continues at coordinate 1,192,280 of CBDAUH010000002.1, forward strand.
TTTGTATGCGAAAGAGATAAACGATCAACATACCTGCTCCGATGCATACAGAAATATCAGCGACATTAAATGTGGGCCAATAAAGTTTTTTGCTTTCAATCCCAAACTGAAGGAAATCAACCACTTCCCCTAAATATAATCGATCGATAAAATTACCAACAGCACCACCGAGAAGAAATCCTAATGAGATCTGCGTCCATCGACTGTGGCTGAATCTAAACCAATAGACTAATATGAAAACTAGAGCTGCAATTGTAATTAAAATCAGTAGGGTACGTTGATCAGATAAGATTCCGAAAGCTGCTCCCGTGTTTCTATCGTGACGCAAATTAAAAAAACCATCAATAATGGAAATCTCATCCCCTTCAGGAATGTACATCTGAATTATACGTTTCGTGATGATGTCAAGTGCTAATGATGGAATAGCTACAATGATTAAAGGTAATACATTTTTAACGTGTTGAATGGGAGTCATAACTCACTGATTATCTCATTATATTTACTATAGTTTGGACATTTTTGGTCTTGTTATAGATTATGAATAGTTGGCAGCACTTCCCCGTTAGCACTTCTGAACAGGTGTTAGAACTGCTGCTAACGCCCCTTTTTTGTCTAAATTCTGTTAGAAATCACTGTTTTTTAGTCATCATTTTTCCAATAATCGTGAAAATAGTTGCTGCTGAACCATTTTCACATAGTATCTTCGGGATTTTCAGTTTTTTCTGTGCGTTTTTCCCCGGGTCGTAACTCGTATAAAAATAGTTTTGTTGTAAACATCGCTGCAAGTAAGCGGTCATCAAGCCGCGTGTGAGATGTTTCGGTTTATACCAGTGTATATTGAGTGTGGATAGCACAGTTTCTAAATCAAGCGGTGCCTCGTCTGTGTCGGTTTCTGCGGATGTCTTCTCCATTAGCACCGGACTGAAAGCGAGTTGTGTCAGCGTTGCTGCGGTGAAACTGAGTTGAACGAACCGATCCAAACTTTTCCTGTCTCGGAGTTGATAGGTGTCAAATCCGAAGTTCTCTTTAGCGTCCCGAAAGGCAGTTTCAATCTGCCACCGGTTTCTATAGTGTCGGATAACTGTTTCTACGGGCAGTCGTAAATCTGAAGTAAATACACAAAAATACCGATAGGGTTTAGACTTTTTCAAGCGTTTGCGTATCACAACGATGCGGACATCTACAGGACACATCTTTGTTCGCACGACTTTATCAGCGACAGAAAGTGTCTGATCCTCAACAACGATATCTGTATACTTCAGGTGTGGAATAGACACACGGCTACCATACCGACGGGGTCTGCCTCTCTTGAGACGCTTAGGGCGTTTCGGTATATCAAAAAACGCCGCGTTTGACTTCGCACGACAAAGTAAATGATGTCCTTGTGAGAGTATCTCCGTGAACACTTTGCGTCTATTGAAACCTCTATCAAAAATGATAAGACCCGGTGGCACAAGATCGCATAAATGCTTCAGCACGGCGAGGCTATTCGCGTCCTCGCTTTTCGGTTCCATCATCCGTGTGGCTAATGGAAACAGGCGCGTGCCTTCGGGCGTTTCTGCCAGCCACCCAATCGCACCGAACTCGTGTCCGTGATGAAACTTGGATTGGTTCTTGTTACGTGCTTGATACGCAGGGTTCCTGTGGAAATGCAAACCCGCTTGTTTTGAACCGCTACTTAGGGCATGTGTTTCATCATAGACGTATACGCCCGTGGGGTAAGCGGATAGCACTTGATGGCTTAGCGTAGTGGCGACTTGATCCACACACCAGATGCCACGCGAGAGAAACTTTGGCAGAGACCAATACCGACCTGCTTGGTCTGTCGCAAGATAGATTTGTGTCATTGTGCCTCGGTAGGGCGTATTTATCAGACCTTTTACGAAAGTCTGAAAGTGGTGAAAGTTATTATACTTGAACAAAGGTCAAAAATCTGATAACATGTTGTCCAAGTAGGAAAGTGGGGTCATTTGAAATATCCTTTCAAATTTGTGTTTTCTAAAAGGATACCCGCTTTCCTGCTTTATGTCCATAAAAAAAACAAAAACTGTCCAAACTATAGTAATATTTAGGTTATTAATTTTCTGACAGTTTTAGTGATTCCCACTCATCATCCATATCAATCTCGCCATTAATAGGTGGAAAGTGGTACCACTTTTCTTCAAAAATACTAGCTGCAGTGTAGAACGTATCTGCATATAATTCTTCTGCTAAGTATGGGAAAATGGGGGCAAAACGCTGAACTATTGCTTTGAAAATAGAAGTCAGCGCAATTTGTACAGAATCTGATTTATTCGTCTCACATAAACTGATGTAAAAAGGTAGTTCTGTTATGCAGAAATCGTACAGCAAAACCCACATTGTGTAATAATCTCTCTTCCCATATACCTCTTCTACACTTCTAAGAAGTTGTTGGGTAATCGAAATAGCAACCGTATCTTGTCTTTGCAGTTTGTCGGACATCTCCATATCATGTTCACTAAGTATGTTTTGCTGGTTGTCCTTATGAGTTTTCTTGAAACTAGATACTAACTCAACTACTTGATACAATGTTTCTTTAAGATTTTCATAATTTTGATAGTGTTTTTCTAATAAAGATTCAAGTTGTTCTGTTCCGTTGTGTTCAAGAGAAGTTTGATTTATTTCAGGAGTGATTGCGAATAATCTGATTACGTCCGCAGGATATTTTTCCAAGATATTGTCTTTTATATCAGTTTCCCATGCTACTTCACCAATGTCGCTAAGTTTTAAGTGCTTAAACGGGTGACTTTCTTTAGAAGGTCTACGGAGTTGAAGCGATACTGCCAACACACTCAATTCGCCTAACCATTTAATAAATTCAGCTCTTGGTGCAAATGTAACATTGGTAGTTGTTTCAGTTGTTGATTTTTTAAAGTCTGATATGTCGAGAGTTTGTAGCAAGTTGGCGAAATAGCTCTTAATGTAGGTTGACTCTTTTCGAAAATCCTTTGAAAGACAATTCTCACAGACCGCGTCTGTAGGTAACAATTCTTCAACACTAAGTCGGAACCAATGTTCTGAACCACGCCTAATTGAACTGCGAACTGTACGAAGTATTTTCTTATCAGTTATAAGATGATTGCAGTTGTCACATCTCAATATAGGGAGAGGAACGCCCCACTGTCTCTGCGATGATATTTGCATGTCAGATACACTCATCATTGCATTTTTTATGTCATCACGAATTTCCTCATCATAATGTTCCCAATATTCGGGAGATGTAGTAATTTCTTCCGACCCGCTTTCTGATAATGTGGTAAAGGTCCAATGGCGGAAGGGACGTAGAACAGAGACACCGTTGCAGTGTTGACATACAACATGCTCAATCTTCCGTTTTCGTGTAGTTATCAAGCATTCACGACTTTCCAACTCATCTGTAATAAATTGGATTGCATTATTTAAATTAAAACCGCATAACGTATCAGCATCCTCTGTAAACCTCCCTGTTTCATCAAATATAGGTGTAGTCGACGTGGATGAGAAATACTTGGCGTCAATGGCGTTACGAATACCGGGTAACTCATTAAATATGTTATAACTAAGTGTATGATGTGCAGGATTAAGTGGTATGATTCCATCCATCAATTCTCTTTTTTCTGATGAAACAGTTACTTTATCTAATATCTTCTCTGGTATCGTAAAAAATGGGAGGTCAGTTAGTGAAAATAATGGGTGTGAAACAGTGCAACTGTTTAACTCTTTTGTATTAATTTTTGCAAGAAGTTTGGGAACGTTCTTATCCTTTGTCCTTGGATTAGCAAAATGTTTCAATTGTGGCTCAGCAAAGATAAAACATTGGTTATTATATTCAGTAAGAATAAAGGTTGTGCTTTCATATATTCCAATACCTATAGTACCTGCAATCTGCCATAACTGACTAAGCGGGAATCGTACAGCAAAATATATATCTCTCCCAAACTCTTCAAAACCACTGTTGAATGGAAATTTTACATAAGTATGTAATATATTTGTTGAAACCGGTGTAACTGTTTTGCCTGGTTCTAATGGAGAGACACAATTAGGACACCAATGATTGAGTTTAAGTTCATCACGAAGATATTTTGCGTCCCTTAGTTTATCAAAGAAACTAAAAAGTTTCGTATCGTGTCGTGCTTCTAATGTTTTATCAGCAGAACTCCAATCTGCGAAAGTACCAAGACTTTTGAATTTTTGCTGTTGTGCCTTTAGATGTTCGCTGTACAATTGACGACACTGTTTTCGGAAATTGACGACATTTCCTGAAGTTTTTGTATTATTTTCTTTTATCACGCTTGCTTCAATACTAAAAGGAAGGGTTTCCCAAAGAGGCGTATAAGCAACGGTATGTCCATGCATCGTTTCATACTTTAGGAATATGTCTTGATATATCTTTCTCCGTAATGTGTCAACACTTAGCCTATGAACTGGCGTTGGCATTTCTCGTATAACATAAGCTGGCAACTCATCCGTTTTTTCATCAAGCTCATAGACCTTTCGTTTTTCCCACAAATTGCGTATTTCAGTTTCACGTGATTTGTGCTGGACTCTGTCATCTGTGGGAATAGAAACAAGGTTTTTTGCCTTAGATTGTCCTTTCGCTTGTTTTGCTGCAGATTTCTTTGTTGTGGAATTTTTCTTTGTCATGAAGATTATTTCACTCTATTTCTGTATTGTCACTTCTATCAAATGTAAACTTATCTTTGAATTAATACACCACTATTATCTATATGGCGTGTCGACTTCACAACAGGCTGGCAGCCAAAAGGAAGAATAAAACCGTCTATTTCGCAGAAAAGTGGTATAATGTCATTCATGGGAATTCCCCCAAATTATAAGATAAGAATGATTTACCTTATTACAACAAAGGAGTTCTCCTTATACCACATTATTATGGAGCTCACGTTATCTATATTATCCTTTACAGATTGAAGGTAATTACCAACCTTGTTAGACTCGTTATAATCTATGTAGGCAGCAGCATCGACACTAGCTGCGTCCGCCCACTTCTTATGTGCTTTGTCCCTGTCATTTCTTGCGTCTACTTCATTATCTGCTAACTGTGCTATTGCTGTTAACGAACGGAGACTCAAAAAAAGTAACAGTAAGATATAAACAAATTTTACTTTCATCATGACCTCCTATTTTAAAGTGTCTCTATATTGTTGAATACGATCTAATTGCTCTTTCCGTTCAGAACGTCTGAGGAGATAAGCTCGGGTTATTTTCCTCTCTTGATATGACAGTTCTCTATACTTTTCCCAAAAGGATTTAGAATCTATGATACCTGTCTTCATATCATTACGATTTTTATGGTGTGCTTCCCTTAATGAGGTTGTGAGTGCCACATATTTATCCTGAGCATCCGACAATTCGTGGAGAGCTGCATGCACAAGTATTGCAAGTTCACGTTCACTATACCTTGGCAATTCAGCCTCTGTTGGTAATTTCGCCGCAAAGTCAAAATCACTATCAACTAATAAATTCGGTTGACTAACAGAAGTCGTCTGTGGACTTCCATCAGACCTCTCAGTAATTGGCGCATCGCTATGCTCAACAACTTCGTTGGCGGTAGAGATTTTCACTTTGTCCCAATGGGTATGGTGCCACACCCATTTATATCCGGGCTCATCTGGTGGTGGGTTATCTTTTGAAGGTTCTACGTCTATGTAGACAGTTTTCTCTTGCGTGTCAGTTGTCCGCATGAGTAAGACAGCGGAGACACCGATCAGTAAAACGATGAGGGGCGCGATCCCCCATATCATTTTCTTTCTCATGAGATTTTACTCTTTTTTCGCTTGATGTGAAGTTAGCGGTTGATTGTAATGCAGCACGGGACCATCCTCAAGCTGCGGTGTTGACAATGTTTCTTACTTCGCTTATTGTAAGGCAACGCGTGTACGTTATGTCTTTTTCATATTTTTGATCTGTAGGATAGGTTCTTGGTTATGTAAAAAGTTGCATCTGTATAGCGTTTTTGGTAGTGGCACTTATACGTATAACAAACGCTGCAGGATATATAAAAGGAATAATAGTACCATTGGAGAAAAATCAATACCAATATTTCGACTCATAGGTTGCATCAGGCTTCGTATCGGCTGCAAAACTGGATCAACGAGTTGACCCGTGAACCTATAGATACTTCGTATAGCATCGTTTTGTACGCTAAATACAATCCATGATAGTATTACATTCACGAATACAATAAATATGTAAACACCAAGTACTCTATTGAGAATAAAGGCAAGCATTGCCATTACCAATTAATCCTTTTTTTAATTATTCGTACCAAGTTGTTTTGCCCGATCAGTAGCAGCTATGATTGCTTCTGCAAGTGTTGCACGGAGCCCACCTTTTTCAAGTGCATGTAATCCAGCTGCTGTTGTTCCGCCAGGTGTCGTAACCCGATTTTTTAGAACAGCAGGATGTTCTTGTGTTGCTGCCAACATCTTTGCTGCTCCTAAGACCGTATGCGTAGCAAGAACCTGTGCATCTTCACGGGGTAAACCTTCCTGCACGCCTGCATCTGCTAATGCTTCCACGAAAAGCGCAACGTAAGCAGGACCACTCCCACTAACGCCTGTTACAGCATTCAGGTGTTTTTCATCCATTATTAAAGTCGTTCCACATGTGTTAAAAATCTTTTCAGTAATAGTGAGATGGTTATTGTCTGCTGCGCTACCAGCTGTCAACACAGAAATAGCAGCTTGAACTGTCGCTGCTATATTTGGCATCACACGTACAATAGGTGGAGGGGTATCAAAGTATGATTCAAGGGATTCTGTTGTGACCCCGGCTGCAATGCTAATAATCATTTGCTGAGATGAAATAGTTGAAGCAACTTGTGGAAGAATGTGTGGTATAGCCACTGGCGGCACTGCACAGACAATTATATTTATCTTTGGAATAAGTTCGGCAATACTCGTTGCAGCATTAACACCAGTTTCATCGCATAGGTGCTTTACAAGCTTCTGGTCCAGATCGGTTACCCATAGCTGCTGGGCAGGTAATAGACGGTCAATAATACTTCGGACAATGATTCCACCCATTTTACCAACACCGATGAAACCTATTTTTTTATTCTCTTCCACCCTTTAACTCCTAACTGCAATATGTAAAAGACCTATCTATTCCATTAATGACAAATTCCCACGGCTAAAGCAGTGGGATTGCTAATAATTTCCCTCAAAAATTGCTCGGCCAATTCTAACAATATTTGCTTGTTCTTCAATAGCTATCTCAAAATCGTTTGTCATTCCCATTGACAAGTATTCCATAGATATCCCTGTAAACTTTTCCGATTTTATCTTTTCGGTTATGGTTCGCAATAAGGCAAAAGCAGAACGGTTTTCCTCAGGGGAATTGCTCAACCTCCCCATTGTCATTAGACCTTTGATATGTATTCCAGGTAATGTCGATGACTTTTCCATAAAGGGGAGCACAGCATCGGCACCTAAACCAAATTTGCTCTCTTCTTCGGTAGTATTTATCTGTACTAGAATATCTGCATGTCGATCATTCATCCCTGCACGTCGGGATATCTCCGCTAGCAGTCGCAAACTATCAACAGAATGTATCATGTCAAACATGTCTAAAGCGGGTTTTACTTTATTTCTCTGAAGGTGACCGACAAGATGCCACTCACATGCAGGATCAGATAGAATGTTGTCTGAATTTGCTGAAATTTGATGAATCTTTTCGTATTTCCGCTGTGCTTCCTGCACCCGGTTTTCACCGATAACATTATGCCCAGTTGCTAGTACCGACTTTATTTCTTCTACTGTACGTCCTTTTGTTACAACTACAAGTTTAATGTCTTGTGCTGTTCGACCACTCCGTTCTGCAGATAAGGTTATACGTTCCTTTACTAACGCAAGGTTTTCAGCAATTTTGTTCAATCGCTAACTCCGCACACTGAAAATTACTCATCCTATGAATCTCCAGGATGATCTTCGTTCCTACCGATTATTCTTAAAAAAATTTGCTTCACTTCTCTATTGTCAATCAGCCTTCCAATAGATGCAAACAAAATGCCTAAACTCACAAAACCGATACCCACAACTACAGTATGTGTAGCCTCGGAATAAACTTGAGTCACTCTCACCGCGGTAGGTGTCTCTTTTGACAATTCCTTTTCATATTTAGAAGGATGATTACAACCTTTCACGATGAATATTAAACCAAGAATACATGTTAAGATTGATAGCGAAATAAAAGTTATACGCATTGCCAATCCTCACCTAGGTCTCAGACTGATGACAGAATCTGTAACTTAATAATACCATTTTTTGAACGCTATTGCAAATTTGTTTCAGAGCGTTTGTTATTACTATCAGGACAGACGCACTTTCTCTTAAAGTCCGCTGATAAAGGGATTTCCAGGTTAAAACAGTAAAATAATGACTTTTTGTGTAAAAGTTATTGCTTTCGGATGCAATTTGCATCCGCCCTGACTATATCAATTGAATATATGAGAGCATTCGACCTGTTTGTTCCCCCTCAGCACGATATGAATAAAACATTTCTGTACAACATGCTGTACAAAAAGGTGAGGTGGAAATAAATTCCACTGGCACACCAACATCAACCAATTGCGTTACATTTGCAGTATGTAAGCACAAGGAATGCCCATTGTGTACATTTCGTCCAAATTGTCCTTCAAAACGGACTAACAAATCTGAACTTACCACATAACAGCATTGTTGAATAGATGGGCCTAAGTGTATGAAGCAATTTTCTGCCTGTGTATTATAACGTTTCATCATTTGTGACAAGGTTTTTGTCGCGATACTATCAATGGTACCACGCCAACCAGCATGCACAATAGCGATTGCTGGTGTCGCAACATCCAATATGAAAATAGGAACACAATCAGCTGTGAACACACCTAATGCATCACCTTGCTTTGCGGTAATCAATGCATCACCAGACATTGTTGCATGTTTCTGATCTCTACTATCAAATAGTGTTGCAGACAGTATATCTGCATTAATAACTGTATCACTATGAATTTGCCTGCAATATTTAAGTGATTTGATACCAGATTGTTTGGAAAAACGTTGTCGATTTTGGATAACCGCTGCTGGATTATCTCCAACATGTATCGCCAAGTTTAGAGAAGTATATGGGGCATCACTTACACCGCCAGACCGTAGACTGATCCCTGCCTTGACTAAACATGTTTCTGATAACTCTTGGATTGAATAAGTCAAATTTGTTGTCAAGATATATAATCTTCTCGTGGTGGACTAAAAATGTCAAGTGTTATTGCTGATTTGTCAGTAGCTTTTGCACTGTGTTTCACATGAGAAGGTATTAGGTAAGTATCACCTTTCTTGAGTATGCGTGATTCACCATCAATGGTTAATTCAAATGTGCCTTCTAATACCATTCCCATCTGTTCATGATGATGACTATGTTCTGCAACAGTACTGTGGGGTTGCAAATGCACATACGACATCATTATATTTTCACCATGGATTGTCCGAATTGATACACCATCAAAAACTTGCTGTTCAGGTTGGATATTGATATCTATAAATGGCATATAGACGACTCCATTAAAGAATAAACATGTAACTCACTTATGGATATGGAATATCCGATGAGAGGGGTTCTACATAAAGAAGCCGCTTACAACTTGTACAATACACTAATTCTTCATATTTTTGGGCTTCCTTTAGATTTTGTGGTTGGATAGTGAGTCGACAACTGCCACAAGTGCCGTTTTTACCTAAAGACACGAAATCAGATTTCCTGCGGTTTACCCAGTTGTGATAGAGTGTACTGAGTTCTTTACCGATCTTTGGTAAATATTGTGAACGTTGTTCGGTTTTCTCATCAATAAGTTTTTTTAGATTTTTCTGTTTTTCCTGATATTCTATTTTTTTCTCAGCAGTTTTCTCATCTTCACGAGCAACTTCAGTTTCAAGATGTGTTAATTCTTCCTTCAACTGATCAGACTTTTCCATCAATTCTAAGATCTCTTCCTCCATTTCCGAATTCTTTTGATCAAGAAATTCAATCTGATTTTCAAGTGCTGTGTATTGCTCATTTGTGGTAACTGTGCGTTGCTCAGTTTTATACTTCTCACGTTGGACATCGTTCATCTCTAATTCAGCATGCTTAGATCGTAACGATTTATCCACTTCTGCAAGCTCATCGGATTTTTCGTTTTTCTCTGTTTTGAACTTTGTTACGGAATCTTCTAAGTGTTTTAATTGATGCGGGATCGTTTGAAATTGTTGGTGCACAGACAACAACTCTCTATCATGCTCTTGTAGTTGGTAGAGCACTGCAAGTTGCTGCCGTAGAGATCCGTTAGCCATTATATTTCAACCTCCTTTTCAACGAGGAATGCGAAAAATATTCCAAGTTGGTACAATATGAAGAGTGGAATTGCCATTAGAAGCATTGAACCTGGATCTGCGGGAGTTAACAGGGCTGATAGGACACAAATACCCATTAAAGCAATGCGTTGCTTGCTACGAAATCCACGGGAACCGATAATGCCAATCCGGGCAAGAAACGCCATGACAACCGGTAATTCAAAGGCAATACCGAACCCTAATATTAACCCTGTGACAAAGTTGAGATATGATTTTAAGTCCCAAAGGTTTTTATATTCGGGAAAGAGACCTGCTGCAAACTGCAGCACTACTGGCACGACAATTATGTATGAAAATACTGCTCCAAGTAAAAAGAAAAATATTACTGTGAAGAATAGGGGTAATGCTAATCTACGTTCTTTACTATTTAATGCAGGAAATATGAACATCCATATTTGATAAAGTATCACGGGGAGTGAAAGTATTATACCTGCAGTAATGCCTATTGTGAGGTACGCCATTATAACTTGCAAAGCACCGGTAAGTATCAGTTCGGCTTCAACACTTGATGACTCTGTACGGAGTGTCAATGACAAAAACCCAAGTGTTGAACCTTCAGATTCTGAGCCCGGTTCAATTGCATCGGCGACAATGTTGGTTATAGGGCTCCGCATTGGTAACTCAAGAAGATATCTAAGCGGTTTATTGAAGGACAAACCGAGTAATGTAAATACACCAAATGCAATGAGTGAAATAATAATACGACGGCGAAGTTCCCCAAGATGTTCCAAAAAGGTCATTGCCACATCGTTAGATTCCATAAGCCTATATGCTCACGCAGTTACGTTGATTTAGGGCGGTTGATCTGTTTTTCTGGATCTACCTCATCAGCCACCTTTGTAATTTCATCTTGGATCTGGTTTCCAGCACTTTTAAATTCTCGAATTGCTTTACCTAATGAACGCCCCAATTCCGGCAACTTCTGAGGACCGAAAATGACTAGTGCAAGCAACAAAATTCCAAATATCTCCATTCCGCCTAATCCCATGTTCTTGGTTCCTCCTTTGATGAAATGTAACAAAGAAATATCTACTCAATAGTATATCATAATTGACGATAAAAAGACAAATAAATTCTGTGTGATGCCAAATTTCGGTAAAAGACTTCACTTTCATTTTGATGACATACATAATACTTTTTCTCGATTAAAAATGAATTTGTGATATGATAGATAAGAATCCCCAATAACTCTAATTTAAAAAAGGAGATTTCAAATGATCAAGATCACTAATCATATATGCTCAATATCAATGACTTTATTGTTGACATGCATGCTATGTCCTCAAATTGATGCACAAGATAAAAACACTGTTCTCCTATACACATTTGAAACAGGTGAAGGTGATACCGTCAAAGACATTTCTGGTAATAATAACCACGGTAAACTGATGGGACCGAAGTGGGATGATGGAAAATTTAAGGGAGGACTCATATTTGCTGGAAATGGTCCAAGAGACTTTGTAGAAATTCCTGATAGTGACAGCCTTGATCTTGAAGATGGGCTCACAGTTGAGATGTGGATTTTTCTGAACTCTGCATCAACCGCTGGCGGAACCTCACTTACCCCCATTTTTGTATGCGGTATGTGTAGGCGTGTGTGTGTATAGAAATAAGTTGGAAAGTCTGATGGGTTATGGTAGAATACCTCCATATAAAATAATGTCGGTGAAAAACCGGCAGGGAGGTATTCTTATGAAATATACCCTTAGCTGGGTACATCCCAGAAAGATTATAACAGGTTTTCGTAAAGTTTTCAACGGGGTTTGTATCAAAAAACCGACGCTCCGCAACTTTTATTTGATGCTACAGGCTGTGTGTGTAGCCCCAAGTTTTCGTATTCAATCGATTGCCTCACATCTACCTATCCGTGTGAAACACGACAAGTCTAAGCAAAAGCGTGTGTTGCGGTTTATTGATACCTATTTTCCGGTTGCAGCGGTGAAGGGTGCTTGGTTGTCACATATAGTTGTCAGTGTGTGTCGTTCTGTGGGGATGCAGCATCTGCTTGTGCTGATAGACGAGACAGATTTACCGGGCGGATGGAAGGCGATTGTTGCAGCCCTTCCGTTTCGCAATCGTGCGATCCCGCTCTATTGGGTTCTGTATAAAAATGAGATGCTCAAAGATGGCACCTATCAAGGACATAACGATTTAGTTCAGCAGTTCTGTTGTGATGTCCATAGTCGCGTTGTTAAAGTGTTAGGGGATAGTCGGGAGCCTGTGTTGGTTTTTGACAGAGGGTTCGCCCGAGCGAGAGCGATCCTCAAGTTTTTTGAGGGGCAAGGCATCTGCTACTTGATGCGTGTGCCACGCAATGTTGGTGTGCGTATAGCAGGCAACAAGCAGTGCCTTGAAGAAGTGGCAAATGGTTTTTACCCACAAGTGCTTTATCACTACACGGAGCAGGTGCCTGTGGCACTCTATGTTGGGGGACAGCACACCAAGAAAGACCCGTTATATCTTATCTCCAATCGGCTTCAGGGGAACCCCCTGCGAACTTGCTACAAGCGGCGGACACAGATTGAACACGGGTTCAGAGACTTGAAAACGAACTTCGGTTTCAAAGCACTCGTTTTGAGAAAGAACGAACAGCCCCGGATGGAAGTTCTGTTTTTGTTGGCAGTCGTGGCTTATGGTTTGGCGTTCCTGTGTTATGAAAAAGCTGCGGACAGATGGGCAAAAACTTTACACCCTACGCGGAAAGTTTACTCCGTGATCAGTGTCATCAACCGTATGATCCGCGAGGTGTGGACGCAGGAGGCGTTGCTCTTGTTCACCGAGAGGACTTGTTTGAGAGATATAAACTTTCTCACCGCAGAAGAACTGACATGACAACATTGGAGACCTATGAACACAACTACACACGCATTCAAAAAAAAAATGGGGGTAAGTGCGTGGCGGAACAGGGGCAACAAAAGAAACGGCATATAAAGTTGGACCTCGGAGCGACAGGAAAGTTCTACTCCGTATGACAACGACGACAAAGGCATGGGGCAGTGCTACCGTAATCGGAAGGACAGAATTACCGCTCAAGACATGGGTGCATACCGCAAGCACTTATAATGCTGCCTCTGGTGAAGGCAAGGTCTATATTGACGGTGAGCTCGATAATGAAGGTGACATTGGTGGAAAGATAATTACAAATAATGATGTTCTCTGGCTCGGACGTGGGGCAGGGCCCTTTCTTGATGGGTATATCGACGAAGTGCGTATATCAAACATTGCACGTACGCAAAAAGAGATACAAGCGTTGATGAATATGGGTATTGCGGGTGTGTTATCTGTTACATCGAAGGATAAATTAGCTACAACCTGGGCAAAAATCAAGACTCGGTCTATGTGGTAAGGTTGCTGTTGCTCAATATAGAGGAAACGTTATATATAACGTTGATAAGAATTCTTCTGATGCATGATCATTATAGACACGCGCGGATATGACTGAGCCATATATATTCCCTAGATAGAAAATACCACTAAGGGTGCCGAGTGCCCACCCCTTTACAGATGAGAGTCCATCTCTACGAAAACCATCATAAGCTTGCCAACCTGTTATGCCCACGGTTAGAAAAGAAGTCAACGCATCGTTGATACGACCCGTATATAATCTGCCAGAACCCGGAATAATCGTAGACATGAGACCTGCAAATAACGGACTTCGCCTCTGAAGTTGACTACCTTGTTTGGCATATTGACTATATATTGCCGCTTTTTCTCTGATTTCAAGCACATCATATTGTTGTAGATCGTTGAATGTTTCTTCAGCTGCAAACCAATCTCTTTTCATCAGATGTGCAAGACCGATAACTTGCATTGCTTCTGCACGATACCGATCATCCGTTATGTTAGGTAACGAAGTTTCGAGATGTTCTACTGATTTACCATACTGTTCCAGGAGAAAGTAGGACACGCCAATCTCAAAATAAGCCTTACTGACATATTCGCTATCAGGAGAATCAGTCAGGAACTCCCGAAATGCCTGAATGGACTTTTCGGGTTTATCACCTAAACGATAACATAAGGCAATTTTATAACGTATTTCCTCACGGTCAATTGGTTTATAAAACAGGTGGCGTTGATATTCATTGATTGCCCGTAGATAATCTCTTTGATCGAAAAGATAATCTGCAAATTTTAGGATATTTTCTGGACTGTTATAGTCAATTTGTTCCTCAGCAGAAGCGGAGTGTATGGACGCAACATTGAGAAGTATTAGAATCAACAATCCTATAATCTGTTTATTGCGTATAATCTGAAATTGGATCAACATACTTCTCACTATTAGGATCTTTATAATAATGTTGTGCTTGTGAACCATTACATCGGAGTAATCTGTCTGCGGTAAGGAGTACACCCTGCAGTATGCCATACTTTTTTATAGCAGCCATACCAAATCGAGAACAACTGGGACTGAAACCACAAGATGGACCATCTTGGCTAGAGACGAATTTCTGATATAGACGAATGAGTACCGTTACAGTCCACTGCAACTCAGAACTTTCTTGTGGTTCGACGCGAAGTGGCTCCTGTCGTTTAACCTGCATTATTGGGTTTGCTTGACGAATGAAGGCAAGGTCAGTAGCCTCATTTGGATATGAAAAATTACTAAAGTTAGCGATAAGTAAACAGAAAATGCAAATACACAACAGTATCATGCGAAACCAACCGTAATTTACCATCGGACCACCTTGACTTTTACAGAATCAGGTATTGTGAAATTCAGTATTTCGTTTTTGAGTTCCACATTCACCTCCGGATTGCTATATACAATTATTTCTTGTTGTGTAACTTTAGATTTTTCTCCATACGTATTGGAGGTGACTTTCATTGGGATATAGTAGTTCCCAAGTTTGTGGTGGTTCTTATAGGTGGATCTTGCAATAATCTGCCCTTTAGGGTTTTTTATTTCAGCAGAGGTGAGTTTGTCCTCCTGCATTCCGAGTATGATAGCACCGAGCTTATCCTTAGCTTTTTCAGGCGGATCCCAATGGGTAAATAGCACTTTATCAACAACATCATGCTTGTTTAATGTATATCCGAGGGCTGTTAAACCATACTCTGCTTGTGTAGTCTGGATAATGGATTCAATAAATGGGAGTGGGATTCGACCCTCAGATAAAAAACGGAATGCCTGTTTTTCTACGGGATAATAAATCTCCAGAACTTTGTCTTTTGCTATCATTATCTGTTTTATAGGTTTGGTAACTTCAATCACAACTCGGACTGCTTGGACATCATAATGTAATGTGCCTATAATTTGTTCAGTTCTATTGTTTTGGATGAGTTCCCGCTTGAAATCTAAAGAAAGCGTCTTTAATGGGGCTGCATGAAGTAGCGACGAGAAAGATAGTGTGATTAAAGATAATATAAAATATAGTTTTTTAAACATTTAGAATTTCACACACCTATGTATCTAAATTCAATTGTGTACGGACTGTTTGCCGTATCTTACTACAGATTTGAATTGCATGTTTTGTATCTTCATCTGTTGCAGGATCACCAGGATAACGGGATGCCACAGCATAAGTCGTAATTATCTTTAAATCAAGTAACCAAATATTCCAATTAGGTTGTGATGGTAAAATTAAATATAGTAAGTCTACAAAGTCATGTGTTTTTGAAAAGGGAATGTTTTTCTCCTGCAGCCATGCTTTCAGATACTTTTCAATCGACTGTTGAACATGAAAACAGATAGCATTATAGACAGGATTTGGAGATTCCTGGAGCCATTTTGCTGAAATCCAATCTTCTTCCGCTTTCTCAATCCATTCCAACGTCAACGGATTCATGGGGACTTTTCCCTTTTCGACAGAACACGGTATATTGTGTAGTTTGATTATGTTATAGTCAGTACAGGGACCGTGTAATATTTTACCTTTTTCTGTAATCTCACGCAGAAACCAATCATTACACGAGACTCGGTAAGCGATCTCTTCTGGTGACCGAACGAGAAGATCCATCCCAAAGCGATATGGAATACTTTGACGAATCTCAGCAGCTTTGTTACGGAATTCTGACTTGGGAATAGGCAGGACGACTAAGAGATCTACATCCGATTCTTCTGTAGGTGTTCCGTAAGCATAAGAACCAAAAAGTATAATTTGTAACGGTGAAAAGTCATGGACGATGTCATCACAAGCCGCTTGAATTTCTTTTGAACTAACCATGTGATCGCTCCGAATAGAACCAATTAAATAACTCAAGTTGCTATGGACAGGATTTTGGACATGTAGATGCCACTCTTACCGAGTATGTAAAATAGCGTAGCGTCCAATTTTAGTTTGCGTAGCGAATATGCACAAACTGAAGAGTTTGTGGGATATTCTGTGGCAACTTATGTTATTACACGACTCAAGTTGTGAAAATTATAACCCTTTACTTCTTAAATTTCAATGATAAATCAAACAACTATCCGACTGAGGCTATTTCTAAATGTCCTTTCCAGTGTACATTTAGCATCTTTTTCAGCAGCTGATGTTCAGTTTTTTTCAGGTGTGGATCGTCTTTAATCAGTTCCATTGCCTCTTTTTTTGCTGTTTCCAATAACGTAGCATCACTAATAATATTAGCGATCTTGAATTTTGGTAGGCCTGACTGACGCGTGCCGAAGAATTCTCCAGGACCCCGGATATTTAAATCCTCTTCAGCAATTACAAAACCATCATTAGACCGAATCATCACTTGAATCCTGCGGTAAGATTCATCTGTCTTGGGTGTCGCTACAAGATAACAAAAGGATTTATCACTACCTCTTCCAACTCTACCGCGCAACTGATGAAGTTGTGCCAAGCCGAACCGTTCGGCGTTTTCAATAACCATGAGCGTCGCATTTGGCACATCAATCCCGACTTCGATGACGGTTGTTGATACCAATATATCAAGTTCTTGTGCGTTAAACTGCGCCATTATCTCCTGTTTTTCAACGGATTTCATCTGTCCGTGTAATAATCCAACGCGTAATTGCGGGAAGACATCTTTCTGTATGTGCTCAGCCATACTCGTCGCAGCTTTCAACTCCTCCAGTTTTTCGGATTCTTCAACAAGCGGATAGACAACATAAGCCTGTTTACCCCTTCCAATTTCACGTTGGATTTTGTTGTATAATGCCACGCGGTCTTTCTCTTTTACCCATCTCGTCTCAATCTTCTGTCTACCTGGTGGCATCTCATCAATTACAGAGATATTGAGGTCACCGTATATGGTTAAGGATAACGTCCTTGGTATAGGTGTAGCAGTCATAACCAACACATCAGGCTCAGACTTATCTGCGCTATGTTCATCCGTCGATGATTTTGCTTTTCCCATAAGTGTTGCCCGCTGCATTACACCAAATCTATGTTGTTCATCAATTATAACAAGTCCGAGTTTGTGGAATCCAACGCCTTCCTGAATCAATGCTTGTGTCCCAACAATTATGTTTGCGGTCCCATCGGTAATTGCGGACAATGCATCTTCACGTTCTGATTTAGAAAGATCGCTTTTGAGAAGTACAACCTTCACATCAAGAGGTGTTAGCAAGGATGACAGATTCTGGTGATGTTGCTCAGCAAGAATCTCAGTTGGGACCATAATAGCACCTTGATAGCCGTTTTCAATTGCACATATCAACGCCATTGCGGCGACGGCAGTTTTCCCTGAACCGACATCACCTTGAATTAAACGGTTCATCACACGGTGGCTTTGCATATCCCCAGAAATTTCATTGAATACCTGTTTTTGTGCGGTTGTCAAGCTAAATGGCAAAGCGTCCACAAACTTCTTTAGAAGAGATTGTTTATTTTTTTCATTATCGTTTATTTCAAACCTGATTCCTTTTTGTGCTGTTCTGTTGTCTTTACGCATCTCCATTCCAAGGCTAAGTAGAAAAAATTCATCAAAAGCGAGTCTACGTTGTGCAGCCTGTCTATGCGTTTCTGAAGTAGGAAAATGGATTTCGTTTATTGCTTGTTGACGGCCAATTAATATGTGTTTCTTTCGTAATGTGAGTGGGAGGATTTCAGGAATTTCATCGCCATGTTGGTCTAATGCATTCCGGACAGCAGTTCGCACCATTTTTGCAGTGAGTTTCGCAGTTAAAGGATATTTTGGTACAATTCGCTTCGTGTGGATAAGGTTGTCTTCTTCAAATATCTCAAATTCGTAGTCTGTTGTTTGAATTTCATTATAACGCCGAGAGAATTTACCGCTGATCACCACCTCAGTATCAACCGGTAGGATCGATTTGATATAACCTATCCGCCTACCGAAGTTTACTAATATTGCAACACCCGTGCCATCATATATTGATACCTTCCCAATGCTTTTTCGTCCCTTCGCTACCGGTGGTGTCGTAACATGATTAACAACACGTCCCTGAATTGTCTCAGGTTCTCCATCTGCCCTTCGACCTACACTATATATCTCTACAGTCTTTGATCTGTCAATGTAGTCTCGTGGATAGTATTCTAACAAGCCGCCGACAGTGTGGATATCTATTTCTTCTGCTAAAATTTCAGCACGTTTGGGACCGATGCCTTTGATATATTGAAGTGAATTGTTGAATATATCAAGTAATTCAACATCTGTTGAGACGGGGATTTCCTCAATCTGAATTGAAATGTTTTTCTCATCATTCTCATCTGTCTGTGTTGTATGAACATCAAAAGGGAACAAGGTTTCATTTGTATTCGGTGAACCATCATCTGAAGACGCGTTATCTGGGGTCTGGTCTATCTCTGATGAAACATCCAAATCTTGAAACATTGGCAAGTTTTCAATTTGATTTGTTTCAACCTTCTTGCCAGTTTCAACAGCAGCGGTTGTGACATGTGTATTATCTTCTGAAGCTTGTCCATTATTTAACGTATTTCCTGCAAGTGATGCTTCAATCAGTTCAGTTGCTTTTTCTATTGCACTCTTCCGTTCAATAGGATTCATGCTAGAATAGTTCTCAAATAGACTCGCAATATGATTGAGAAGCTGTGTTTCATCAGATGTCCGATTGAGTTTTCTGGCATTTCCCACCCACAGTTTAACATAGGACTCAATCCCATTGATGACGACATCGTCTTGACAACCTTTTCGGATTTCTTGCTGAAATGGACGACCCATCGTAGTCAATATTTGTTTAAAATCGTTCATGTTTTACCTATAAAATTGCTTTAAAAATATATCGCCGCTATCTTGTTGGTTGTTGCTCCATATAACAGCTACCTTTCCATCAGCAACAGAGACTGCAAAGGGAGGAAAATGTTCTCCGCCACTTGTTGAAATAGGAATTCCTTCTTCATCCCACAACAAATTGCCATCCAAATCAATTTTTTGACAGAAAATTGCATCAACACTCTTATCCCCAAAATCACCCCGGTAGTCTAACCATGCAACGAAGAAGCGGCCGGCGGCGGTACGTACGATGTATGGTCTATCTTGATGACCCCCCACTGTGCACATAGGTATACCATTTTCTTGCCAAACGCATGTTCCATCAGTACGAATCCGTTGTGCATATAAATCCGAATATATGTCTCGTTCGTCACGCCAAACGACGATAGCCCCACCTTCTCCATCATCCACAATTGCTGGGTTTTTCTGTATTCCATCTGCGGTGCAAATTGGGATGCCTTCGTCCTGCCACAGATTGCTACCCTCAGGTGAAATCCGTTGTCCATAAAGCTGGTCGTTTATAAAATTCTCGTACACCTGCCATACAACAATGATTCCACCTTCACCGTCAGGAACTACGCGATGTACACCTTGAATTCCATCTTGGGGTGTAATAAACACCGGCTTATCCCAGTATGGTTTTGCATCTAAACTCATCCGAAATGCCATGATATTCCATTGATCTGTCCCAATCACATCCCACCACACCACGTAAAAACCACCCATATCATCTGAAATTAAGATGGGTTCACTTTGGAGAGATTCAGATGGAAATACGGGAATGCCATCCTGTTCCCACATCGGTTCCCCTAAGGCATTCACGCGTTGGATGTAAAGGTCTTGGAATTCCGTGCTCTTTCGTTCATCCTCCCACACAACGACTGCGCCCCCCTTACCATCACGGACGATAGCGTGTGTAGATTGGCCGGCAGCATTACGACAAATCGGTATTCCATCTTTTTGCCACAGCACCTGCCCTTCAAAATTTACGGCTTGTGCATAGATATCCCAACTACTTTTTCCACGTCTATCGTTCCAAACTATAATCGCGTGTGTATCATATCCAACCATCCGTAAACGCCGTTGATTATTCATTGCCAAAGAGATAGGTAGCCCGTTCGATTCCCACAATGAAACATTCATGTTATCAATATATTGACCGTATACATCCCAATCCTTACCTGTTCTGTAATCTTCCCATACTATCAACAATCCACCTTTACCGTCTGGAATAGCCTGCGGAAAGAGTTGCCCATCAGCAGCATTAGATACGATAGTATTTGCAAATGTGGTTGTAGACTGCATATAGGTGAAAAATCCTACTGTGATAGATAGGATTAGCGGAATTAAATGGATATTTAGTCGTTGAATAACGTTTTGGGCGTCCATAAATTGACTAATTTCCCTTCAGTGGATAAATCCAGCATTTTCCAATGTTCGACAGGCAGTTCAAAATGAGCAATTGCTGCGGTAGGCATCCGATGTAGTTCTCCTGACAGATATGAGACAAGTTGTTCCATTGTGGGGTTGTGTCCTACTGCCATCACACATTGGTATTTGTCGGATATTTCCTGTATATATGCATAGTAGACACCTGGTGAAGCGAGATAAAGTTTATCTTTTTGGACTATTTCGTCAGCATATCCGCAGGCTTTCGCCACTTTAGCTGCAGTTTTTCTTGCCCGTTTCGCTGATGAAGTGAGAATATAATCTGGAACTAAACCTTGGTGGCTGAGATGTTTTCCAATTCGTGGTGCATCCCGTTTACCGCGCTCGTTTAGTGGACGATCGTAATCGGAGAGTACAGGATTATCCCAACTGGATTTGGCATGTCGTAGAATGAGAAGTGTTTTCATGTTTGTTTCTCGTTTGTGGACTGAATAGTAAATCTTAAATCTGCGTCCAATCCATAAGGACACCTAAGTATTTATCCTTATGATCTGTCAAACCATCGTAAGCAGTTTGCGCATCCTCTGGATGGATTACATGTGTTAGCAGTTCCTCAACTTTAAATTTACCTTCCTTGATGAAAGCATAAACGATTTGTGAATTCCGTTCAAGTGAGTGCTTCGATTCACCTGAATGCATTGTCGGATACACCCATTCATGCGCGCTTTTTAGTGATATTGCACCTCTACCTATGAGATGTGTATAGTTGAATATATCCGTAACATCCGTTATGTACTCGCCGCGCGGTGAACCGAGAAGGATCACCTCTCCTTTGCTTCCTGTCAACTGATATGCTAACTCTACAAGTCGTGGGTTCCCAATTGCCTCAACAGTAACCTCAGCTTTGTTCCCTCTAGTAATTTCATTAACCCGTTCATGGACATCTTCTTTATCAGGATTTATCAGGTGCTTTATTCCGCATTTACGGGCAATTTCAATACGTTCAGGGACGCGTTCTACGCTAATAACATTCATTCCCGCTAAGTTGAATAATTGAGATGCTGAATTCCCAACTAACCCCAATCCGATAATTACGACCGTATCACCAAATTCTGCAGAGGACACACGGAGCGAAGTCATTGCGACCGTTGCCATACGGACAAACGGAATCAGTTTCGTATCTATATCTAACGGCGGTTTGAATGACAACATGATAGATGAAGTTTTAACGATTGAAGCATGTGAGCTGTAACAGAAGACAAAATCGCCAACTGTGCACTTTGTTACGTGGTCACCTACTTTTAGTACTTCACCGATAGCCGTATATCCTGACCCGTGTGGAAACCGGGTACCACTTTCTAAACCTGTAAATCCTGCCCCTTCAGTACCGGGACTGATGAGACTGTAATGTGTTTTGATTAATATTTGGTTGGGCGCAAGTGTTTCATCTAGTTCAAAATCTTCTAATGTTGCAATTCGCTTATCAGGCATAATTATCTGTTTGCCTTTCATAGATCACTCCTCATGCTGATATTCCACTTTCTTATTATGATAACGTGAGTTCGGTGTCCTTGATATGAAGGATACTTTGCATCATAAAAAATGTCTTATTCCTAACTCGCGTTATGATAGCAATGAAAGTGGAATATGTCAAGGTCCTTATTGGCTCACTTACCCCCATTTTTGTATGCGGTATGTGTAGGCGTGTGTGTGTATAGAAATAAGTTGGAAAGTCTGATGGGTTATGGTAGAATACCTCCATATAAAATAATGTCGGTGAAAAACCGGCAGGGAGGTATTCTTATGAAATATACCCTTAGCTGGGTACATCCCAGAAAGATTATAACAGGTTTTCGTAAAGTTTTCAACGGGGTTTGTATCAAAAAACCGACGCTCCGCAACTTTTATTTGATGCTACAGGCTGTGTGTGTAGCCCCAAGTTTTCGTATTCAATCGATTGCCTCACATCTACCTATCCGTGTGAAACACGACAAGTCTAAGCAAAAGCGTGTGTTGCGGTTTATTGACACCTATTTTCCGGTTGCAGCGGTGAAGGGTGCTTGGTTGTCACATATAGTTGTCAGTGTGTGTCGTTCTGTGGGGATGCAGCATCTGCTTGTGCTGATAGACGAGACAGATTTACCGGGCGGATGGAAGGCGATTGTTGCAGCCCTTCCGTTTCGCAATCGTGCGATCCCGCTCTATTGGGTTCTGTATAAAAATGAGATGCTCAAAGATGGCACCTATCAAGGACATAACGATTTAGTTCAGCAGTTCTGTTGTGATGTCCATAGTCGCGTTGTTAAAGTGTTAGGGGATAGTCGGGAGCCTGTGTTGGTTTTTGACAGAGGGTTCGCCCGAGCGAGAGCGATCCTCAAGTTTTTTGAGGGGCAAGGCATCTGCTACTTGATGCGTGTGCCACGCAATGTTGGTGTGCGTATAGCAGGCAACAAGCAGTGCCTTGAAGAAGTGGCAAATGGTTTTTACCCACAAGTGCTTTATCACTACACGGAGCAGGTGCCTGTGGCACTCTATGTTGGGGGACAGCACACCAAGAAAGACCCGTTATATCTTATCTCCAATCGGCTTCAGGGGAACCCCCTGCGAACTTGCTACAAGCGGCGGACACAGATTGAACACGGGTTCAGAGACTTGAAAACGAACTTCGGTTTCAAAGCACTCGTTTTGAGAAAGAACGAACAGCCCCGGATGGAAGTTCTGTTTTTGTTGGCAGTCGTGGCTTATGGTTTGGCGTTCCTGTGTTATGAAAAAGCTGCGGACAGATGGGCAAAAACTTTACACCCTACGCGGAAAGTTTACTCCGTGATCAGTGTCATCAACCGTATGATCCGCGAGGTGTGGACGCAGGAGGCGTTGCTCTTGTTCACCGAGAGGACTTGTTTGAGAGATATAAACTTTCTCACCGCAGAAGAACTGACATGACAACATTGGAGACCTATGAACACAACTACACACGCATTCAAAAAAAAAATGGGGGTAAGTGCGCCTTATTGGGGATATTTATAGCGATTAATACGGAATGGACTTATGTCAAACTCAGTCCTATCAGTCAAAGTCAGATCATTCATGATCTTACCAATAAGAGAACAGAACTTAAATCCGTGTCCAGAAAATCCAGCTGCGATGAATAGTGATGGACAATCTGGGTGTGTGTCAATGATGAAATCTTCATCTGGGGTTTCGGTATATAGGCATACTTCAGAATGCGTTGATTTGCAGAGATTGGGGATGCGTTCTTGCACATAAGCATTTATATGTTCATCATAATCTGCATCAGGTTCTCGTTCACCCGTATCAGGTAAAAAAGGTTTTCCTGATCCATGACGCGCAACTTTTGCACCGTTTTTCCCGAAAAATGGTATACCATATATAAACTCGCCATCTGGATTAATTTCTGTGAAGACAGGATAATTGCTAGGTTGAAACATCTCTGTATGAGCCGGTTTGTAATAACACACCTGCTGCTTCGTTATCTTAAGTGGAAGGTGAAGTTCTGATAATAAAGCAGAAGTCCATGCGCCTGCTGTCACAACAATCTTTCTACCAAGGATTTTATCATTTTCAGTATGTACGGTTGGAACGTCTGTCTGCCAATCAATCCTATTTACTAGTGTGTTTTCACGAATAATTGCCCCGCGTTGTTCTGCTAGCTGTAAATGCGTTAACACACATTCAGATGCATAAAGAAAACCTGTATCCTTCTGCCATAGAATATCATAGTTGTTAGGTACACGGAACTGTGGAAACCGTTCGGTCAGCTGTTTTGTATCCCACTGTTCATAGTTAACTCCTGCTTCATCTAAACTCTCACTTACTGCAGCAGTATACTGATTTCCATTTTTTCCCATACTAATACTACCCGTAATAAAGAGCAATTGCTTATCAGCTTCTGTCTCCAGGGATCGCCATTCGGTGTATGCTGTTTTCATCAATTCGGTGTAGAAAGGTTTTTCGTAGAAAAATCGAATGATTCGTGTTTCACCGTGTGAGCTTCCGAATGTATGTCCTCGCTGAAATTGTTCTAATACAAGTACATTCGCGCCAGACTTAGCAAGATGATATGCAGATGCACTTCCCATGCCACCTGCACCAATGATGATAGCATCATATATGTTAGATTGCATTTTCTTTTTTAAGCGAAATTCTGCTAATGGATTAGCGGGAAAGGATTAGGAACTGTTGTGAAATTTTGGTAACGATCTTCACCGCGCAACAGGATCGGTTTCCAAGGGCGTTTCAATGAATTATCTTCCGCCTGACGCACTGATGGAGCGATGTAACGTATCGTAAGACCACAACGTCTGCGAGATGAATGATTTGGTAAACTTCCATGAATAATCTGACCATGATGTATTGACATCTCACCTGCTTTTAAGACAAGATTAACTGCCGTGTCTGCTTCATTTTCTGTTACAGGAACTTCCTGATTGATGCTCAACAGGTTTCCTTCTTGTTCAGATTTGCCGTGTTCTTGGATACCTTTGTGATGACTGCCCGGTATCACTTGCATACACCCGTTACCGACATCGCTGTCATCTATAGCATACCAAGCAGTAACAGCATCCGGTGGTTCCAATCCCCAATAAGTTACATCTTGATGCCAAGCAACGAATTTTTCTCGCGGACCATACTTACAGAAAAAGTGTGTTGCTAACAACATCATATCTGGTCCGATCAATGCTTCGATAACATCAAGAATTTTAGGGTGAGTGGAGATTTGCCATATAAACTCATAATCAAAATGCCAATCAATAAGTCCAATTTCGCATTTTTCTTTGCCAACCTTTGCTTCTAATGCATCATATTCGTCTCGATATTGCGTCGCCTCAAGGACATCAGCGATATGTATTCCAGTCAAATATCCATACTGCTGGTAGGCAGCTAAGCGTTGTCCATTTGTTGATTTCATGTGATAGCCTCAATTATTCAAGTTCCGGTATCTTCCATTGACGAAACCATTGAGAATCTACCGGTGGGGGTTCATCTGAATTCTCCATTGTCTTAAATGTATTCAATACGGGTTTTACTTGTTGATCCCATATCTGTTCTACTTCTGCGAAAGTCACAGGTTGATGATCCGTTATATTTAGATTTGCATAATCTTCCAATAAATTCTTCATTTTGTTACCGAGCCAAGTAGCCTCATCGTTCACCATCCGCTCTCCAATACGTCGGTCGGCATCATAAGCATTTCCACCCATAGCGAAGTGGGGGCCTGGTTCATCTTTTGCTGGCATCCTGGACATTTCGACACATTCTGGTTCTAATGCCCATAATAATGATGTTTCAACTCTACCTGCATGGTCCCCGCCGTCCCCTTGATTGCTAAATCCTTTGGTGTTTGCTTCAAAATCCGGCAGTCCATACAGACGCATTGAAAAGTGTGGTTGAAGGATTTCAAGTAGTGTTTTTAAGTCTTCCCAATTCGGTCCGTAATGTCCTGTGAGGCAGATTGCTGCATGGAATCCGAGGGCATCCGCCGCCCGCACATGGTAACATACATTTTTGAAATGTTGCCAGGCTGGCATTGCTGTCATCCAACTCCGCACTTCACCGACGTTCTGTTGTGCCCAGTTGGCGTAAGTTCCAGATTCGTGGATATGCCAATAGTCCGGTGGAGCGACAATGCCACCGTGTTTCTGCGCTGCACGACATGCAATTGCATGTGCCTTGAGTGAATCCAGTCCCACTGTATTTTGAGGTCCGTGCGGTTCACAGAGACCATAAGTGAAATAAACTCCTGGACACTTTTCAAATGCAGCTTCTAATTCATCAGGGAACATCCGTTCCCAGCGTACTTCGTTCCGCACTTATTTAACCTCTCAATTCCCTTATCAGAGGGACTTTACAATGAAATGCGTAAGTCCCATTATTTTACACTGTTACTTCAACAATCGTCATCGTATCATTACCGAAAATGTCCACAACTTTCACAGCGATTTTACGAGGTCCGGGTTCGCATTCGTGTGCCACACTCTTCAATTCCAAAGAACGATCCTTCTTAGTCCGAAAACTCTGCCACTCATTTTCAAAAACATAGTCACCTGTCCACTGTTCTTCCCACGCCCCCGTATCTTCATTCTGCACACGGATAATCTCGCGTTTGCTCTCAAAGTCAAAATCAACTGACCAATAGTCTATCCAGTCTGTCCATTCCTTCGTTAGAACTTCTTTGGTAACAACTCCATCAGCATCTTTGCTAACCTTTACAACTTGTCCTTGTTCCACAACGATTTTACTGCCTTTGTTCTTTAGTGTCTGCTCAGCACGTGAGATGGAATCTTGTGAATAGAAGACAGAAAAATCGGTGAGTTCTACCGCAACCGTCGGAAGGCCCGCTGATAAGGCGGATTGAGATGAACTCCCTTCAGAAGGGTAAGAGACGGTTGGTTTCACTTCAATAAATGCAACATCATGAAACACAACTTGATTCTGTTCCACGGCACGCTTATCAAACACTTCAGCAGGGATGTATTTCGATGCAAGGTCAATACCTCTGCTTTTCGCTTCTTGCAACAGATTTGGAAACAATCCCATCTCAAATTCAAATCCGAGCACGTCCACACGAGTGATCTGGTGTCTACGGCACTCAAGGATAATTTCCTCTATGAATAGCCGTGTGACAGGTAGATTGACGGGACCGATTGCGATAAACCTTCCTGCCTTCTTCCCTTGAAAACTGGCGAAACCCTCTGCTTTTTCAGCAGCATAAGCACGGAGGATAAGATCGATAAACGCCTTTTCTTTTTCTTCTAACTGTTTCTGCTGTTCCACCTCTCGTAAATTTGGATTGATACCGATATAGTGCTGTCGTTCATACTTACCGAGGTTGAGGATTTCAAAGGCGCGGTAGTCTTCACCGTCTTTTTTGAGTTGTCGCTGTACCCCGATCATCCGTTTGCGCGTCGTATGAATTGCGAATTTACCGAGGTCTGTGACAATCCATTTTCGTCCAAGTTTTTCGGCAACGGCGGCGGTAGTGCCTGAACCACAGAAGAAATCAGCGACAAGGTCGCCTTCATTAGAAGATGCCTTGATAATACGTTCAAGGAGTGCTTCTGGTTTTTGGGTAGGATAGCCTGTCCTTTCTGAAGTAGAGGTATTCAACTGTAGTCCATCTTCATCCCATAGACTTGTAACAGGTGCTCCGGGATTTTCATCTAAATATTTTACTTTTGTTTCTCCTTTTTTGTTTTGATAACCTCTTCCTCTCAGTTTGGCATATCTCCTACCATCTTCATCTACATACTTATATTCTTGTTTTATATAATCTTCACTTAAAGATTTGTACTGCTGATTAAAAACCGTGTTTTCGCTTTTTGCATACCAAAAAATCGTGTCTGTTTGTGTGGTAAGTTTCTTTGAGGATTGATTTTTTACTCCTGAATATTTCTTCCAAATAATTTCATTCCTAAACTTACTTTTCCCAAATACTTCATCCATCGCAAGGTAGATATAACCACTCACCCTCCAATCGCAATGCACATAGATACTGCCATCTTCCGCCAGCAAATTCCGCATTAGTACTAACCGCTCATAAATCATAGCAAGAAACGAATCTGCACCTTTACCCCACGTATCTCGATAGGCTATCTCTTCCAGAATATTCGGATTTTTGGTAAATGTTCTACCCCCCCCCTCCGATTTCGATATCTACAGAAAAATCCGCACCTACGTCAAAAGGTGGATCAATATAGATGAGTTTGAGACCGCCTTGTGCTTCAATTTCCTTGCGTAGCGGTCCGTTCTTGAGTGATGATAAAACTAACTTGTTATCACCCCAGATTAGCTTGTTTGTCCAGCCTTTGCGTTGGCGGCCGCGTGCGTCAAATAAACTGAGCTGCTGATTGCCTTCAGCTGGTTTTTCTGCGCGGGGTTCGTCTACGTGTTCTATTGTTTGAAATGGGAGAACGATGTTGCAAACTTCGTTAGTTTTACCGTTCCAAACGAGTTCAACTTCGCGTTTGTCTTCAAACAGCAGGAATCGGTATTTTTCGGGCAGCGGTTTGTCTGCTTCAATATATCGGATGATTTCTTGTTGTTCTGAGTCGGTGAGTCGTGGCATGGATTCTCTCTTATTTCAATTAAGACGGTGCGTCAAACAGATTTGGTTGATTTTCACTTGGAATTTGTTCTGCAAGGTAATTTGCCATCTCTTCATCAATCTGGTGATATTATATCACATGAATCTATATGATACAACAGCTCATGTATAGATTTTTCCAACGGCCCTCTGTCTTAGCACTTTCATTCTTTCCATTCTTTAAAAACAACACCACATCTTGGGCACTGAGTTGCCCATCCAGTTTGCCGTTGACCACAATTAGGGCAAAGCCCTCTAACTCCAATTCGACGTGCATATATTGGCACAACTACTACAAGTATAATAACAACAACCATTGAAATGAGTTCTATCATCTATAATTTGTCCACTTCATAGTCATTTGTCAGGAATGTGTAGATTAATGTCTGGTAATATTCAAAGTTCTGCATATCTTCTTTGCCCCTGTAAGATTGGGCTGCAGTTCAAATGCCATGAGCAAAACTTGACGTGCATCCGGGAACATGTTAATTTCAACATAAAATTCAGCAATCTTCTTATACATCCATGCAGTTTCACGTTTCGGCAGATTTAGCTCTTGAATCTTTGATAGCGGAACAGGACACATCTGATGGTGACCTTCAACACTATAATGGTAAAGATAAATTCTCTTAAGGCGATCTTTTACCTCTTTAATAAAATGCTTAAAACACGGACGGTTTCCCTCAGCCGCTAACAAGGATTCGTATATTTGCATCGCCTGTTCAATTTTTCTATGCCGTTCAGATTTGGACCTATCACCCTTTGAAAATCCAAGATTTTGATATGCTTCAGCGATGAGGAATTCGCAGTCACGACTATCTTCGTAGTTGAAAAAATCGTCTATACACCATTTCGTGCCGTTATTTTCACATTTTTCGCAGAGCTGCTCATACACAGAGATACCAGTTTCGTAGTTTTGATGAAGCAGCGCGTGAAGCAATAATTTCAATTTTGCCCAATCTGTGTTGATTTGATTCAGTCTATCATAATACGATTGATATTTCTGATGCTTGCATTCGATGTTCTGTATTCTTCTGTCATATTCAGCTTTACGTTTTTCGTCAGAAAGCACATCGTAAGCGTTCAGAACATCGCGGAACATCTGTTTTGCAAATTCGATCTGATCCGGACTATCGTTGATGTCTATTTTGTCAGGATGATATTTCTTGGCTAGAACTCTGAACGCACTTTTAATTTGGGATTCAGATGCATCTCGTCGTATCTCTAAGATTTGATAATAGTTTGGAATTTGCATAAGAAATTAGTGTTATAATTCTCTTTTGCGTATACAATAGCAATTAAAACATCAGTTGTCAAGAATTAACAATTAACATAAACATTACACATATTCTTGATGAATGGGTTTCCAACCTAATTTTCAAACATCATTGCAACATTTTACCGCTATACGATATAATATATCCTATCATTATCAGATACTTTTCTAAAAGTACTATAGTTTGGACAGTTTTTGTTTTTTTTATGGACATAAAGCAGGAAAGCGGGTATCCTTTTAGGAAACACAAATTTGAAAGGATATTTCAAATGACCCCACTTTCCTACTTGGACAACATGTTATCAGATTTTTGACCTGTGTTCAAGTATAATAACTTTCACCACTTTCAGACTTTCGTAAAAGGTCTGATAAATACGCCCTACCGAGGCACAATGACACAAATCTATCTTGCGACAGCCCAAGCAGGTCGGTATTGGTCTCTGCCAAAGTTTCTCTCGCGTGGCATCTGGTGTGTGGATCAAGTCGCCACTACGCTAAGCCATCAAGTGCTATCCGCTTACCCCACGGGCGTCTATGTCTATGATGAGACGCATGCCATAAGTAGCGGTTCAAAACAAGCGGGTTTGCATTTCCGCAGGAACCCTGCGTATCAGCCACGTAACAAGAACCAGTCCAAGTTTCATCACGGACACGAGTTTGGTGCGATTGGGTGGCTGGCAGAAACGCGCGAAGGCACGCGCCTATTTCCATTAGCCACACGGATGATGGAACCGAAAAGCGAGGACGCGAATAGCCTCGCCGTGCTGAAGCATTTATGTAATCTTGTGCCACCGGGTCTTATCATTTTTGATAGAGGTTTCAATAGACGCAAAGTGTTCACGGAGATACTCTCACAAGGACATCATTTACTTTGTCGTGCGAAGTCAAACGCAGCGTTTTTTGATATACCGAAACGCCCTAAGCGTCTCAAGAGAGGCAGACCCCGTCGGTATGGTAGCCGTGTGTCTATTCCACACCTGAAGTATACAGATATCGTTGTTGAGGATCAGACACTTTCTGTCGCTGATAAAGTCGTGCGAACAAAGATGTGTCCTGTAGATGTCCGCATCGTTGTGATACGCAAACGCCCCAAAAAGTCTAAACCCTATCGGTATTTTTGTGTATTTACTTCAGATTTACGACTGCCCGTAGAAACAGTTATCCGACACTATAGAAACCGGTGGCAGATTGAAACTGCCTTTCGGGACGCTAAAGAGAACTTCGGATTTGACACCTATCAACTCCGAGACAGGAAAAGTTTGGATCGGTTCGCTCAACTCAGTTTCACCGCAGCAACGCTGACACAACTCGCTTTCAGTCCGTTGGCAATGGAGAAGACATCCGAAGAAACCGACACAGACGAGGCACCGCTTGATTTAGAAACTGTGCTATCCACACTCAATATACACTGGTATAAACCGAAACATCTCACACGCGGCTTGATGACCGCTTACTTGCAGCGATGTTTACAACAAAACTATTTTTATACGGGTTACGACCCGAGGAAAAACGCACAGAAAAAACTAAAAATCCCTGAAGATACTACATGAACTAGTTCAACAGCAACTATTTTCACGATTATTGGAAAAATGATGGCTAAAAAACAGTGATTTCTAACAGAATTTAGACAGAAAAGGGGCGTTAGCAGCAGTTCTAACACCTGTTCAGAAGTGCTAACGGGGAAATGCTGCCAACTATTCATAATCTATAACAAGACCAAAAATGTCCAAACTATAGTATAGTACTAGTAAATCTAAACAATCTAATTGCCTTTGTATTCTATCTTCCAGGTCCCTTTCCCTTGGCTGTGGCGTTTGGGCGATGCTGCTGATAGCAAATGTGACTACTATAAATAGGACTGTCAAAATTAGAAATAATCTGTTATTCATTGGTTAGTTCTCCTTTAGTGGCGGCTTATGAGTTTTCGGAGTTGTTCTCCCGTATTTGCATCCCACAGATAGACTTCAAGTCCACTTGCACTTGCGATAGTATTTCCATCAGGACTGAACGTTACATTAAATGTCCACCACTGTTGTCCCTCAAGTGTTCGTAGATGTTTTCCTGTATCCACATCCCATTGATCTGTATCACCAAAACAGGCACTTGCAATTGTCTTTCCGTCCGGACTGAATGCTATACTATTAGACTCAAAGCCTTGTGCATGAATTTTTGAATTCTTACCATGTTTTCTCATGTAAACGGATGATGTTCGAATTTGTTGTCCGGTATTCACATCCCACAGACAGATGTGACTGATTGTATTGTCCCGGCTGGCAGTTGCGATGGTATTGCCATCAGGACTAAATACTACACTCCGGATATATCTCTTATCCCATTTCAATGTTTGTATGTGTTGTCCAGTGTTTGCATCCCATAGACGGATAGTTTGGTCTTCACTGCCAGTAGCGATTATCGTGCCATTAGGGTTGTAGGAAACACTTACTACGGGTTTCTTGTGTCCTTTAAGTGTTCGGAGGAGTTGTCCAGTGTTTGCATTCCACAGGCGAAGGGTTTTGTCTGTACCTACACTTGCAAGTGTTTTGCCATCTGGGCTAAACGCTACACACAGAACTGCTTTTGTATGCCCAGGTAGTGTGTGTTGAGGTATACCTGTTTTGGTATCCCATAGGTGAATGATCCCAAGTCTACATCCGCTTGCGAGTGTTTTGCCATCAGGACTATACGCCACGCTGATGGGCAGAAATAAATACTTATTTATGGTGAGATAGTCAAGTTCTTTACCTATATATGCATCGTATAATCGTATGCTAAGTAAACCAGCAATTGCAAGTTTTGTACCATCCGGTGAGAATCGGATATCTGTGATTATACTTATCTTTCGCTGTACTTTTTCATCATCAGGAAAATCCGCTTGCTGTGGATCGTCTTGTAGGTTTCCAGCGCCGCTGCTGAGTATAACTAATAATGCTGCAAGCAGTGTTATCACAATTGAAAACATAGTGTTTTTCATCTGTGAGTTCTCCTTTATGTTGTTCTGAACACTTAATTGGGTAGAAAGGTATAGGTTTATAGGTGTGTTTGTTCTATTATAACACCAATTTCGATTAGGTGACCGAACCTATTTGAAGCGAGAGTTTTACATTAACAGGATTTACGCAAAAGTATTGACACAGATCCCTCAATTGCCGTTTAGCATGTATTGTTCGAAATCACATCTTGTACAAAAAGACATGAGACTAACGAAGCAAATTGACACTTGAATATATGGCATCGTAGTATCAAAAACGATTAATGAGCGTTCTGATGAGTTGTCCTGTTTTTACATTCCATAAATAGGCTGCCTCATGCCCACCACTTGCGATAGTTTTTCCATCAGGACTGAACGCCACATATTGTCCGACATGCCCTCCCATTCTGCCGATTGTTCGGATGCGTTTTCCCGTGTTCGTATACCATAGAGCAATGCCAGCAGAATTTGAGCCTATGATGGTCGTGCCATCCGGACTAAACGCCACACTCCAGAAATTAGTCCCATTCTCTGTGATTTTTCGGATTTGTTGTCCCGTGTTGACATCCCATAGACGAATCGCAGAATGACCGACACTCGCGATAGTACTGCTATCAGGACTAAACGCCACGTTTGCGGCACGATGACCAGGTTCATTTGCATCATCTACAATTGTTCTAAGTTGTTGTCCGGTCTTTGCATCCCATAAATAAATGGCAGAACGACGATACCCACTACTGCCACAAAGTGCAAGCATATTTCCGTTAGGACTAAACGCTAAACCACTCCAAAGCGAACCCCTATCTGTGTATCCAGTTAGTGTTTGCAGGTGTTTACCTGTCTGGGCATCTAAGAGATAAATGGTACGGTCCATATCCCCACAGGCAAGTGTCTTGCCATCTGGGCTAAACGCCACGCCGTTGACTCGTCGCCTTGTGATTTTTCGGATTTGTTGTCCCGTGTTGACATTCCACAAACGAATGGAGTGGTCCTGACCACCGCTTGCAAGTGTCTTGCCATCCGGACTAAATGCTATGCTCCATATTTGACCTATATGTCCTTTAAGTAGGTCAGGGGTGTCATAAGTTTGTGTATCGTAAAGTAAAATGCCGATACTACTTGCTACCGCAATGTGTGCACCATTTGGTGAGTATGCTATATCTCTGATGCTGAGTTTTCCTTTATTAATGTGCACTTTCACATTTTCAGGTAGATTCCCTGATTGGGGATCTTTCCTCATGTCTTGAGCAGTGCTGCTTGATAAAAATATCAGTACTATAAACGGTGTAATCAATATTGTGGGCGATCTATATTTCATCGCTTAGTTTTCCTCTGTCTGTTCTAGACTCTTAATAACTTGATATTTATCGAGATTGCTTCTAACCTACTAAACATCAATACAAATTCTGACGTAGATTGGCAAAGATACTGAGAAATTGCCTTAGTTACACAGCATGCTCATAAAGATTAGTCGTAATATCAATGTTCACTTATGAGTACTCGAATGAGTTCTCCTGTTTTTACATCCCATACATGTGCTTCACGGAAACCTGAACACGCAATAGTATTGCCATCTGGACTGAACGACACGTCTGATATTGGATAATGTGGATACCTGCCATTCCGGAGCCTTCTGTGGTGATGGTTCAGGTCTGCATCCGATAGTTGCCATAGATGGACATCAGAACCGGCACTTGCAACAGTATCTCCATCTGGACTGAATACCACATCCCATGCCCTAAATAACCACTCTTCGTCATTGATGGAGAGTGTGTTGATTTGTTGCCCTGTATTCACATCCCACAAACGGACAAAATTATCAGCTACACTTCCACTTGCGAGTGTCTTTCCATCCGGGCTGAATGACACACTCAGGACCATATTCGGATGTTTTGTGAGTATTCTGATCTGTTGTCCTGTGTTGACATCCCACAGACGGACAATTGTTTCATCACAACTTGCGAGGATTTTTCCATCCGGACTAAACGCCACATCGTGCACTAAGTTGTTGGGATGTCCAGGAAATGTATGTAAGCGTTTACCTGTATCCGCATCCCATAGATGAGCGTCATCAGCCTCAGCATCCTGTCCCCCTCCACTTGCGATCATCTTTCCATCCGGACTAAGCGCAATGTTTGCTGCAGGGTGCAGGTCTATTCTAAAGGTTCTGATCTGTTGTCTACTGCTAACGTCCCACAAACGGACAGTCCCGTCTCCGGCACTTGCGAGGACTTTTCCATCCGAACGAAATGCTATGCTCCATATTCTACCCGTATGCCCTTCAAGTAGGTCCGGTTTGTCATAAGTTTGTGTATTGTAAAGTAAAACGTTGATGTTACTCGCTACTGCGAGGCATGTGCCATCGGGTGAGAATTTTATATCAAAGACCCTTTTCATGCTATCAGGCAAGTGCTTTTGTTGTGGATTGTTCAGTGGATCTTGCGTGAGATTGCAAGCCGTGAATGGCAGTGCTATAAATAATGCTATCAAAATTGAGGGTAACCTGTTTTTCATCTGTGAGTTCTCCTTTATGTTGTTTTGAACACATAATTGGATAAAAAGATGTCGGTTTATGGGCGTGTTTGTTCTATTATATTACTAAAGTTTGGACATTTTGGGACATTCAGGCTGCGTTGTCCGCAGGCAATGCTGTCTCTTTGTGAAAATCGGTGTGTATTTTCTGTGAGTTTGTTTTTTCAGAGTAAATCGCAGAAAATACCGCTCTGTAGAGCTGCCAGCGGAGATAAACTACACGCAACCCTTGTGTGAGACGCTTCGGATGATACCAATGGATGCCCAACTGATCACAAACTACCTGAGCACTTATCTCCTCCGCCGTCCCATCCCGTGGGGTGAATAGCAACTTCGTCAGACTTGCTGCAACGAAACTCAATTGCACAAACCGATTGATGCTTTTGCGGGATTTCAGGCGATAGTCATCAAAACCGAAGTGTTGCTTCGCATCCCGAAAAGCCGTCTCTATGTGCCATCTCTTGCGATAATATATAGCGATCTGTGGTATCCCAATCGTCAAATCTGTTGTCCATACACAGAAATACCGATAAGGTTTCGAGGTTTTCGGGCGACTTCGGATAACAACGAGGCGAATATCAGCATCGCACATCTTCGTTCTCACGACTTTGGAGGCGATTGAATACTTTTGGCCTTCTATATCCATAAGCGTATACCGCATCCTGCGAATATCCAAGCGGTCTCCATATTTTCGCGGACGGCCACGCTGGCGATGTTTCGGCTGTTCCGGTAAACGATAGAAGACGGCATTAGACTTCGCACGACACAAGATATGATGTCCATAACTTTGAACCAGCGTAAACACTTTTCGCCTTGAGAACCCACGATCAAAAATAATAAGACCCGGAGCGATCTGGGAACAGATGCGTTTCAACACCGCATCGCTTTTATCACGGCACGTCTGCGGCACCATCAGTCTCGCCCATACGGGGAATAGCTGCCAACCTGTAGATGTTTGGCAAAGTAAACCTAAGGCACCAAACTCGTGTCCATAATGGAACTTGGATCGGTTCACGCGACCCTTTTGATAACTGAAGTTGCGGAAAAAATGCAACCCCCACTGGCGTTCACCTGTTTTTATGGCTTTGGTCTCATCATACACATAAACCCAGTTAGGAAATGCTTGCTGAACCTTTTTTGTCAGGTGTCCTGCGACTTTATCCGCATCCCATTTACCACGCGATAGAAACTTTGGAAAAGACCAGTATCGCGTCTGTGAAAAACCTGATTGATAAAGTTCCGTTAGCGTGCCACTATTTCCATCTGCGATAAATCCGAAAATAAACGCTTGGAAAAGAGCATAGTTTTGTGTGTTGAACAGATACTGAAAATCTGATAGAATGTCGTCTAAGCAGAAAAGGAGGTTCATTTTTTATTCTCCTTTCAAAAAATATATTTGTTTATGAAAGGATACCTGCTTTTCTGTTTTTTCGCACTAAAAATTTCTAAAATTGTCCAAACTATAGTATTATATTACTATGTTGAATTGTGGTCAGTTATTCTATAACTTTTTGTAGGGTTATTTAGTTTTATAGATATTCATTTTATCAAGTTAACTGTGAGTAAAGGTTTTGATGCATATTCCTTTATTTTATCAGCGATCCGTGTTATGCCTTGAAAACGGAATACGGATAATGCGGTATTTCGTAAAGCGGCCATGACTTGTGGAATAGCCCCGCATCTGACAGGTGATGCGTCCTCGCCGAGTAGCACATCGCGCATCCAATGCGACTTGTTCTCTATTGCCCAATGGCCTCTCCGTAAAGCAAGTAAGCGTTCTGCGGATGCCTCACTCGGTTTCAGGCTCGTAATCCCATAGGTAGTGCGGGTTGTCTCTTCTCCTGTCTTCATATTTTTGGAAGTATAGCAATATTGGATCACTTGTGCTACGCCCGGCCAATCCAGATATGCGTTGAGACTTGTGCTTGCCTTGATACATCGCGTCTCAAGTCTGCCATGCGACTTTTCAATCGTCTCATGCATGTATATCGGTTTCCCTAAAGTAGGGTGTGTTGTGTCTTCAGAAACCGCGTCAGGCACGCCTTGAAAAAGTTTTTCAATCGCTTCTAACAGGTCCGGTTGATTGCCTTTAACAGGCAGCATATAGTCGCCCCCGCTGTTTATGATTCCGTGGCAGAAAGAGCGTTGTGTCAAAAGGGCATCCGTTGTGATAACTTTGCCTGCTACATCAAACGCTTTGAGGATTTCCGTTGATACCGGTATTTCATTGGTTTTGTCGCTGACACCTCGCTGCGTGAGGGTGATCCCTAACTCATGAGAGACGACGGAGAGTAAATGGCTGATCATCGCACCACTTTTTTTAGACGCACGCAGGGTTTTGCCATCTATAGCGACTGCGTCGGAACACCCCCGCAAATCAGGGCACTCTGCTAATGCGGCGTTTACCCATTTTGACAGGATGTTTTCTAATGCTTCAACGTCCAACTTTTTCAACAGATTATGGATAGTTGCGGCACAAGGCGTTTTGTGATGTGTGAACCCGAGTGCTTTTGTGAGTGCGGGCTGTGAGCGTGCCCAGGTAGCGATGGATGTATACCCTTTATGCCCGCACATCAATCCAACGACTAAAAGTGCGAGGATTGCTTTCAACGGGTGTCGTTTCCCTTTTTCCTTGCGTGGGTCTGTAAGTTCTGCTAACATATCCATTAAGTGGCAGGACTTTTTTCTTGTCATTCTTCACCTCAAAAGATCGTAAGTTTTTAAGGTGAAGTATAGCAGATATAGCGTGAAAAATCACGGTATATCTGCACATCCTAAAATATTAACGATTGTGATAAAAAACAACTAAAATACATAAAACTAAATAACCCTAAACTTTTTGTTTTACCTGTCAACTTCTTTCTGATAAAAAGAGAAAACAGGTAACCACAAGGATACCTGTCTATTGTCATTCAAAAAGAAAATGTGGCATAACTGTTATTCCAACACCACAGTTGCAGTATAAGTTTCCTCATACTGAGACATATCTGACCATCGGTAAATGACCGCTGTTATCAGGAAATCTCCAGTATGCATAGCTCCACTTGGGTAAGTATAATACATTGT
Organism: Candidatus Poribacteria bacterium; assembly: GCA_965200395.1. Lineage (GTDB taxonomy): Bacteria > Poribacteria > WGA-4E > WGA-4E > WGA-3G > MSPOR6. The sequence goes on from CBDAUH010000002.1 coordinate 1,231,138, forward strand.
TGCCGTAGTTGCCGTGCCGTCACCGCTGTCACTCTCTATGTATTCCCCGCGTTCACTTGTATCCCAAGGTGCCTTCACATACCAATCCACCCAATAATAGGGGGCAGCTGTGATAAGCTTGTAGCCGTGTGTTTCTCCGGGGGACGGTATGTCATCTGGATTTATGGGATATATACCCGTTTTAGGATCGGTATTGGTCGGTGGATCTGGAGGAGGAGGAGGCATCGGTCCTACCCGAGCAGTAACATCCACTGTACAACGCTTTCCATCCGTTTGGAGTCCAGAAACCCACGAATCAGCAAGGCATCCGTGGTCTTCATGAGGAAGATTCATAGAAAGCGTTGCGAAGAAGTGACCATCAATTAGACCACCGTGTGTCGTCCAGTTGTCCTGGCGACCAAGTGTCTCTATGTTGTTGGGTTTAAGTCTTTCTAAAGTTAAAGCATATTCCCCGTTTTTTCCCCACACAGTACTAGAAGCCCTTGCAGACAAACTGATACCATTTCTAAGAGTTTATACTGCATTAGCAGCGTTTATGAAATGTGAAAACCCAGTGAGTTTAGCGATAGCAGCATCGGAATAACTTTGAAGTATCTCCGTCACTTGCGCTTGCATAGCCTCAAGCGTCTCATAGAACTCGGTAAGCAACTTCGCTTTCAAGTCTTGCCAGAAACGCTCAATTGGGTTCAACTCCGGACTATACGGCGGTAAGAAAAGTAAAACAACATTAGCAGGAACTACCAACGATTTAGCGTGATGAAAACGACCCTTATCAAGCACTAATAAGTTGAGGCTCTCCGCGTAGGCAACCGACAGAGTATCTATGAAACACTGAAAACAATCTGAAGTCAAGTGGGAAAGTTCTAAGAAAAATCGCTCACCTGTCAAAGGTTCAACCGCACCATAGAGATAAACCGATGTATATTGGTAATCTATCTTCGCGACAGGTTTGACACCGCGTTGCGTGATACGCCGTTCTGTAGTAGGCAAAAGACCATATCGCGTCTCATCTTGACTGAAAACACGGACACTTTGAAAATCCGCACCTTTTTCAGCAACCGCATCAGCGACATGTTTGCTAAACTCGGAGCGGAATGTTTCAGTCGCTACTGCGTTTTTTTTTACATGGCTCTTACGAGGCACTTTGAGTTTGGCTCCCCATTTATCATGAACCATTGCGTAAACAGTTTTATAGTTCATTTTGATGCCAAACGTGTCAGCGATATACTTTTGGATTTCCACATAACTCGTAAAACCTTCAGGTTTCCGCAGTTCTTCAAGTAAGAGGGTTTGCTGTTCTTCAGTGAGGATGGGTTCGCGTCCGGGGGCGTATCCGCGTTGCAGCATTTTCTCAAGTCCGCCGGTTTCATAAGCATGTAGCCAGGTGCCGACACTTGTGCGATCAACGCCGAGGAGGCGGGCGACTTGGACACGATTTTTCGCCTCGCCACTTTTCAAGAGATAGAGCATATTCAGGCGCAGGATTTCATGCTTCTTTTTGCTTTTCGTAAGAGGTCTTTCAAGACCTCTACACTTTCTGTAATCTCTGGCACTTTTTTATTCATGGATGTTTCACTCCTTTAAAAGAATGGGGACCATAATAACACAGTTATGAAGAATAGTCAAATAGATTTGGTATGACATCTATTCTATCATATCGATAGGCGTGTGCTTCACCAGCATAGGGACCGTCTGTACCAGCATCATGATCTTCTTCTGTTATATTACCATAAACTAAACCGACGAAGAGAATGGTGCAGGAAAAGAAAATTAGGAAAAGAACACTGTATAGTTTCATTATTATTCTCCTTACCTCGGTAAATCGAGGAAATTATAGGGGTCTACACCCCCATTTGGATATTCATAAACCTTTATGCCTGATGCCTCAATGTCGTTATTTACATCTATAGGTTCATACCTACCTTCAATAAGATAAGAAGATTGCCATTTTTCAGCAGTATTTTCGTCTCCCATTATTAGCGTGGTATACCGTTGCCCTAAAAATTCTGAGTTGCCTTCTTCAACATAACGCCATTGCACGTAAATAACACCAGGTATAGATGGATAAATGAGCCCATTATCAGTATCAAACATGGCACCATTTGTTTGTGCGCCTTGTTTCCATAATTTAACACGCACTCGGACTAACAACTCATGCTCCGGTGTGGCATTATCCCAAAGTCGTTCCTGATAAGGGTAATCAGCAGGAACTTCAGGATAAGGACCAAAGCCAAAGGGAGAGTTTGCTAAATCTATATTTGCGTTTTTATCAATTGTGTCGGTTGATTTAGTTGTCACCTCTGTGGGAACCGACGTGTCCTTAACAGATTCAGACTTGTTTCTTACAGATTGAAAAGGTTCTGTTTGTGGTATATCTCTTTGATCTGTTTGTGTCTTTTTTGATATACCTCCTTGAAGGACAATATCATTGGTAGGCGATAACTGTTGTTGGTGTGATGCTATATCGTGTTGGTACCAGATGTAGCAGAGCACCGCGAAAACAATCAGAAAACTGATACTACCAATAAACCATCTGTTTGTGAAGATATCGCGAAGCATATAATCCTCCGTTTTGCATTGTTTACTTAGTATCCTTCTTCCACTGCTTAATCACGCGTTTCACACACATTTCAACGTCAGTCGGAGAGACACGTAATTTTTCACTAATAATTTCGAGGGGTTGATTGTCTAAATACCGTTCCATGATTTTCTGTTCTGGTTCTGAAAGGTTTTCAAGCAGTTCGTCCAATTGCTGAGCAATAGGTTGTAACCACTTGAGTATCCGTTCCCGTCTTTTCTGAACTGCCTCGGCAGTGGAACCTACTTTTTCAGCGATCTGCTTCGGCTTTAGGTCATCCAGTATGTATTCAACTATCTCGCGATCCTTTTCTGAGAGGAGCCGCAGCAGTCCCGTTAGTAGATATTGACTGTTTTCAATCTGCTGTGCCTGTTGTGCTACAAGGATTGACGCAGGAGACACTTCTTCGACATCAGAATTATCAAGAGAAACAAGTTCTGATCCCAAATTGACTTCTTGTTGTCTCGATCTGATAAGGTCAATCGATGCTCGTCCCGCGGTAGCATACAACCACCCCAGAAGCTTTTCAGGATTTTTAATTGTTTTTCGCTTGTTGAAGACTTTGAGAAAGGTTTCACTTGTAATTTCGTCGGCATCGTGATAATTTTGTAGAAGAAGAAAAGCATAATTGTGTATCTGCTTGTAATGTTTCCGTACGAGCAGTTCAAGTGCTTCTTCGCCTTCTGATGTCAAAAACCAACGAAATACGCCATCCATTTTATTCCAACCCTTCCAAGAAAAAATGATTGTGTCTCTACTGTTAATGACGTGAAAACAGAGACAATTCCGACATAAAATTATTTTTTTCGAGCGAAAAGTCTAAATCCATTGACGACCAGAATTTTGGAATACTAAATCATCCTGTGGATATAGGTTGATTCGTTGATCATTAGATGTTTGTTGTATTTTACGGGTTTGATAGGTGATACTAGTTGGTTTTGGATTTTCCCTTAAACACAGTATAGAGATACCAGAATGCGGGTATAAGAATGATAACACCAATAACGCCAATAACTAATATGGGGCGTAACACGGAATTGGGTGCTGCGGTGTTTGAGAAGGTTAGGTTTGGTGTGACAAGGTAAGGAAATTGGGCAAGTCCCCATCCGAAAATAATCAATGTAACTTGTATCGGAACGAGGATGCGTGCAAGGTGGAAATTTCGTTTCCAAATTGCCCATATTGCCCATATTGCAACTGCACCGGTTAAGATGTGGAACGGAATGGACCAGACACTATTTCCTAAACCTTGTCGTATTGAAGGTGCTCCTTCCGCAGACAGAAGAAAACTAATCCCTGCCATTATACCTACACTGAACGCTGCAATGAGGGCGCGTATTCGAAAGTCTTCTTGCAATTGTGGTTCGTCTGTTTCAAGCGTCAGATAAACCGCAGCGATCAACCCACACAGAGTCAAAGTAAAAAAGCCGATGGCAAATGGGAACGGTGCGAACCACGATGAGACAAAATCGGTGTCGACTTGTCCAGTTTCCACATTCACATGTATTGTTCCGGATGCGACTGCCCCCAAGGTGACTCCTAACATAATCGGTGTAATGATGCTGGCAATAGCAAATATACGGCTCCAACGTAGCTGTGTAGACTCGGATTGGTCATCATACGTTCTAAATACGAATGCTGTTCCGCGTAGGACGATTCCGAACAGCATGAGGGTCAGTGGGATGTGTAGGGCGGTACCTATTGTGGCGAATGCAAGTGGGAACGCTGCGAACAGCAGTACAATAATGACGATCAACCAGACGTGGTTTGCTTCCCAGATTGGTGCAAGTGCCTGGGTTATCAGGGTACGTTGAGATTTTGCTCGTTTTCCTATTGCAAATAGGTCCCAAATACCGCCGCCGAAATCTGCTCCACCTGTTAGCATATAGATTATCAGTGAGATTAGCATTACACCAGCGATCCAAATTTCAAGACCTAACATAGGCTTTCTCCACAGTGGTATTGCTATTATGGTAGATTTTAGGATTAATTGGACATTAGGGTAGTGTAAGCGGGAATATCTATTCCCGACTATTATTGTGTTATGTCGTGATTCGGAGAGCACTTCTATAAGTGAAGTGTCTATCTGTTTTCTTACTTAACCGATAGTAATTCAGTTCAGTAAATTGTGGGGGTTCTGGTTAGTTTAAAAAGATTTGACGACGCAACAATATTACAACAATAATTGAGAGAAAGATGTAAAGTAACGTAAATCCGATGAACGGCACAACGAGATTTGGCATGGGTGTTACTGCTTCTGCCGTACGCATGTAACCGTAGATAATCCACGGTTGCCGTCCGACTTCTGTGACTGTCCAACCTGCTTCTATAGCAATAAACCCGAGCGGTGCACAACATGTAACAAATCTGAGATACCAACTATCGGTGGGTATCCCTTTACGTCTCCATGCTAGCCATCCGCCAAGTATACCTGCGATAATCATTACCATGCCGCATGCCACCATAATTTGAAAAGCATAGTGGACAATTGCGACGGGTGGACGATCTTCTGGTGGAAATTCTTTGAGTCCTTTTATTTCAGCATTGAAGTCAAAATGTGCAAGGAAACTGAGTGCTTTTGGAATTTCAATTGCATAACGTGTTACTTCGTTATCTTCATCAGGAATTCCGCCTATTCGTAAGGGGGCGCCCTGTTCAGTTTCCCACTGTGCCTCCATCGCCGCGAGTTTAGCAGGTTGATGTTTTGCGACCTTTTTTGCGCTGATGTCTCCAGAGATCGGTTGGAGGATTGAAAATACGGCTCCTACACTCAAGGCGATTGCGAATGCTTTTCTATGAAAAGGATCATTTGGATTGTGCCTGAGAAAATGGGCATGTATGCCAGCAACAGCGAATCCAACTGCAAGGAAAGCGGCGATGGTCATGTGAAGGGTTTGACTGAATGCGGATGGGTTTAACATCGCTGCGATAGGGTCGATATTGGTGAACTTGCCATCTATGTAAGTAAAGCCTGTGGGGGTGTTCATCCAGGCGTTTGCAGTGACAACGAATATACCGGACATAGTGCCCCCTAGTAGTACCATCATGCCTGCTAACCAGTGAACCTTCTTTGGCACGCGTTCCCATCCATATAGATAGATGCCGAGGAAGATTGCTTCGATAAAAAATGCCAAGCCTTCTAGAGAAAACGGCATTCCGATGATACGTCCTGCATGAGCCATGAAAGTTGGCCACAACAATCCGAGTTCAAAGGATAAGACAGTGCCAGAGACTGCGCCGACAGCAAACATAATTGCTGTGCCTTTTGACCACTTTTTTGCAAGCGTGAGATAGGTGTTGTCATTTGTTTTTAGCCACATGCCTTCGGCGATCACCATGAGCAGTGGCATTGCTATGCCGACAGAGGCAAAGATGATGTGAAAGGCGAGGGACATCGCCATCTGCGCGCGTGCTGCTAAAAGGTCTTCCATTTGATTTATACCTCGATGGAACATCACCCGCCTGATAGTATTGCAATGATTATGCTACCCATGGATCGAGCCCGAGAAGTTTTTTTCCTAAAGGTGTCAATTCTGCAGTTTTACCTTGGTTATGTTCCTTCTCTTTTTGGTTTTTGCCGAGTCCTGTGAGTCGTTCTTTCCATCCTGTAATTCGTCCTTCGCTCGTATCTCTACCATCATTTGGTGCGGGTGACATGGTGATATACTGTGCCATGCGTGGTCGTTCAGTGGAATTTGGACTACTGCCGTGGGGTAATGCACTGTGCCAGATAACGAGATCTCCTGCATTTCCTGCGACTGGAACGGCTTGATCTTGGTAGCTGCGCACAACATGTCGTGGGTCTTGATCATCAGGTAGGCTGTTTAACCATGCTTCCAATTTTCGGTGGAAGCCGGGAATGCATGTAAATGCCCCTGATTACTTGGGGTATCTGCAAGATAGAGAACACCTTGCACCCGCAGTCGGACAGGCATATCATCTAACGACATATCCCAATGTAGATAGGGACCGGGGAACTTCCAATCATCACGTTCGGGTGGGTTCATGCTCGCGCGGTCGAAGCTTACCCAGAGTTTTTCGTTATTCCAGATTTCAGTGAACGCTTGGTGTACCCGTGGGTATTGTCTGTTATTCCACAATGCTTGATGTTGATATATCTCTACCATAATCCCACGCCGGGGTGGATCTGTAGGATACCATAGGTGTCAACTTAGGGATTTTCAGCCTTTTTCAGTTGCCTATAAGTTGTGTGCTTTCCTGCTCTATGTTGTCCCCAGTCGCTGTATTGTAAATCCTTTTTTATGTTGCTCAGTGTCTTCAATAACGCCGCTTTAGATTCGTGAAAACTCATTGTGAGTGTGCGTGCATGCCGCCCAATAAGTTTCGCTGTGCTGATGGGATCGTGCAGTATACACCGCCAGCCAGCTGCTACCATAATCCAATGTCTTATCAGTTGTGCGATGAGTTTCGCATACACCTCACATAAGATACGATCAGGTTTGGCACTGCGGAATGTATTCACCTTGCCAACGCTTTTGAAGGATTTGAATAGCAACTCAACTTGCCATCGGAGCCCAGCAATAATAATAACTTGTTCAACGGTAAGTTGTGCAACCTCCACATTTGTAATGTAAATATCCCAATCGGCAAGGCGTAACCGTTGTTTTGAGGGCGTTGTCTGTCTCCGTTTAGCATCACGCCTGATGTATCGGCGACGCTTGCTCGCTACTTGTTCGGAACATCGCCGTGCAACGAGGCGTGCTGGCAGACGATCCCTCGCTCCAACATAGCAACGCTGGTCTATAGTGTCCGAGTTTGTTGCCTTGAGGTGCTTATATAAGCAGAAGGGTTCTCCCTGTTCATCATACAGTTTACAGTTTACTTTCAATCTTGTTATCCAGAAGATGCCTGCTTGTGTCATTTTTCTAAATGCGTCAAACGAAAAATAGCCGAGGTCTGCTAAGTGTAAACTCCCCGCAGGAAGCGGTCCAAACGCCGCTGCTGCCTTGCTATCGGCAGTAATACCATCACTGAGTTGGAAGTGTTGGAAAGCACCCGTCAGGACATCAAAACAGAGGTGAAGTTTCATAGCAGACTTCTCACAATCGTTTTTAGCACGCCCACCTTTCCATACAGGTCTCAGCTCATCCGGCAATGTGAGTGTGGTGCTGTCCTGCACATAGACGCCTGTGAACTGATTTAGCAAAGGCAGTGTCGGCGATTGTGCTGAAATAACTTGTGTTGTTGCGGCTATCTCAAGCACCGATTTCAAGGTTTCGGCTGCTTCAGGTGTCATCCGTTTTTCAATCGCTTGGCGGGTGACATGCACACCTAAAGCACAAGCTGTTTGTGCCAACTCCGTATAACTTGCATCAGGCGTTTCAAGCCACCCGAATACAAGGGTCTGCACGAAAGCACCTCCGGAGAACTTGCGGATCCTTCGGACGAACCCGCACCTTGAAGCTGATGCGTCAGCAATCGTTCGCAGTATAGCTTGCATTTTATCACAAACCTGTGTTAGAATAGACATTGGAACACCTCTTTTGTAGAAATGAGTAATATTGTTTTTCTACTATTATGTAAGAGGTGTCTCTATTTTGCAACAATATTTTATACTAAAATAACATAAAAATGTTCTTAAGTTGACACCTATGGGGTGGATCTGTAGGATACCAACTGTCAGGGTTGTCTCCATCCATTTCGAGGAAGTCCCACACAGCTTGTTCTGCTGCACGACAATTTTTAAGTGGAACTGCTTCACGGACGACGACATAACCGTTTTCATCCCAAAATTCTAAATCTTCTTTACTAAAAACAGGCATGAGTTTCTCCGATCAATAAAGTTGACCGTAATGGTCATTTCTTTGTTTATAGTTAAGCATATAGTTAAATATGAAAATAAATAGACATTGCATCCGTAGGGGCGATCTTTGAATTGCGACTTATCTCAATAATAGTCGGGTTTCGCAAGCTCTACCGGACCTACGAACTGTCTGAATGTCTGTTTTTGCACAAACTGAAAGTTTATGCTACAAATGCTGTAAAAAATTGACACTTATGATTTACTCAATAGTCTTACCGATATGTTCTATAGTATAACGATACGAAAAGTGTTTATGTGACAAAGTGCTTTCTGGCATATTCAAGTCGTTCTGGTACGCCGATGTCTATCCATTCGGTATCGACTATATGGACATAAAGTTGTGATAGAAATGGGAAGACATCGTGTTCAATAGAGAAGACATCCTTTTTTGGAAAAGCTTGGGTTATGGAGCGGTTGAATAGAAAGACTGCAGCGTTTGCACACCCGGGTCGCGCGGCTTGCTGTTTTTCTCTAAACTCAGTGATGCGTCCTTGTGCGTCAGAAACAATTTCTCCATAAGATGTTAGATCAGGTACTGAAATTCCAAGTAATAATCCATCCATTTCAGGGCGTAGTTGAGTCAGCATATCAGACAGTGCGATATTTTTCAACAATATGTCACCGTGTAGAACAAAGACAGGAAAATTCTCAACGAAACGGAGTGCGTTTTTTATGGCACCGCCTGTTCCCAATCGTTTATTCTCTTTGGCATATCGAATTGTCATATCTGTGAATTTTTCGCCTACATGTGCATATAACACGTCATGCAAATGTCCTGAAGCAAGGATTACCTCATTAACCCCTGCTGCGGAGAGTAGGTCAAGCTGCCATTCTAAGACAGTTCTCTTGCCGATTTTCAGTAGTACTTTTGGAAGTGTTTGTGTTGTTTTAGCAAGTCTTGTGGATAGTCCGCCGCAGAGAATAATCGCTTGCATGAGTTAATTTCCTTAGTAGACTATAGTTTGGACATTTTTTGTTTTTTTTATGGACATAAAGCAGGAAAGCGGGTATCCTTTTAGGAAACACAAATTTGAAAGGATATTTCAAATGACCCCACTTTCCTACTTGGACAACATGTTATCAGATTTTTGACCTGTGTTCAAGTATAATAACTTTCACCACTTTCAGACTTTCGTAAAAGGTCTGATAAATACGCCCTACCGAGGCACAATGACACAAATCTATCTTGCGACAGCCCAAGCAGGTCGGTATTGGTCTCTGCCAAAGTTTCTCTCGCGTGGCATCTGGTGTGTGGATCAAGTCGCCACTACGCTAAGCCATCAAGTGCTATCCGCTTACCCCACGGGCGTCTATGTCTATGATGAGACGCATGCCATAAGTAGCGGTTCAAAACAAGCGGGTTTGCATTTCCGCAGGAACCCTGCGTATCAGCCACGTAACAAGAACCAGTCCAAGTTTCATCACGGACACGAGTTCGGTGCGATTGGGTGGCTGGCAGAAACGCGCGAAGGCACGCGCCTATTTCCATTAGCCACACGGATGATGGAACCGAAAAGCGAGGACGCGAATAGCCTCGCTGTGCTGAAGCATTTATGTAATCTTGTGCCACCGGGTCTTATCATTTTTGATAGAGGTTTCAATAGACGCAAAGTGTTCACGGAGATACTCTCACAAGGACATCATTTACTTTGTCGTGCGAAGTCAAACGCGGCGTTTTTTGATATACCGAAACGCCCTAAGCGTCTCAAGAGAGGCAGACCCCGTCGGTATGGTAGCCGTGTGTCTATTCCACACCTGAAGTATACAGACATCGTTGTTGAGGATCAGACACTTTCTGTCGCTGATAAAGTCGTGCGAACAAAGATGTGTCCTGTAGATGTCCGCATCGTTGTGATACGCAAACGCTTGAAAAAGTCTAAACCCTATCGGTATTTTTGTGTATTTACTTCAGATTTACGACTGCCCGTAGAAACAGTTATCCGACACTATAGAAACCGATGGCAGATTGAAACTGCCTTTCGGGACGCTAAAGAGAACTTCGGATTTGACACCTATCAACTCCGAGACAGGAAAAGTTTGGATCGGTTCGTTCAACTCAGTTTCACCGCAGCAACGCTGACACAACTCGCTTTCAGTCCGTCGCCATTGCCTAAGACACCCGCAGACACAGACACAGACAAGGTTTCTCTTGATTTAGAAGACGTGCTATCCACGCTCAATATACACTGGTATAAACCGAAACATCTCACACGCGGCTTGATGACCGCTTACTTGCAGCGATGTTTACAACAAAACTATTTTTATACGGGTTACGACCCGAGGAAAAACGCACAGAAAAAACTAAAAATCCCCGAAGATACTACATGAACTAGTTCAACAGCAACTATTTTCACGATTATTGGAAAAATGATGGCTAAAAAACAGTGATTTCTAACAGAATTTAGACAGAAAAGGGGCGTTAGCAGCGGTTCTAACACCTATTCAGAAGTGCTAACGGGGAAATGCTGCCAACTATTCATAATCTATAACAAGACCAAAACTGTCCAAACTATAGTTAGTAGACTGTAGGCGTTCTTAATAGGAGTTAGTTTCGGGTAGAAAATCAAAAGCACTCTGAATTTGCTCAAGTTGCAGCACTTCAAGCTGAGGTGAGAGCTGGATTGCAATTACGTCAAAACGGCATGGGACATTCATTAGGTTCTGCGTTTGTAAATATGCCAATGCGATTTTAGAAATTTGCCGTTGTTTTTTTAGAGTTACTGCATGTTGTGGTAAACCGAACTTTAAACTGCGTCGCGTTTTAACTTCGACGAATATGATTCTTTTCCCTTGCCGTGCAATGAGGTCGATTTCGCCGCGTCGGAAACGGTAATTTTGTGCAAGTATCTTATAACCATGTGCTTTAAGATATTCTGCAGCGGCAGATTCGCCGATTTTAGCAATGTCTGGATGTGGTTGACGTTTTGACATGCCATGTATTCCTGATGCGACGAGGATAGGCTGTAGTTAACGTGAGTTCGGTATAAGGCATTTTTTTTAGGATGCACAACCTAGAAAGGTTATGCTACAAAATATTCTTTATACTTTGGACACTGAACTTATGTTGTAGGGTTAAATGGAACTAGTCTGGAAGCAATTTGAAAGTATTTCGATGAATTGCGGTAGCACCGAACTGTTCTATTGCTTGACGATGTTGTGCCGTTGGATACCCTTTGTGTTGCTTAAAACCGTAATTTGGATAGGTCTTATCAAATTCGATCATAAGTCTATCGCGTGTGGTTTTAGCGATAATGGATGCAGCAGCAATTGAGGAACTAAGGTAATCCCCTTTTGGGATTGCTTCACCTGGAATATCTATCTCAGGTAGTTTGGAACCGTCAACTAACAGATAATCAGGTTTCGAGGTCAGTTGTTCAACTGCATTCTTCATTGCAAGTAATGATGCTTGGAAGATGTTTATGCATTCGATGGTACGGTTATCTGCAGAGCCTATACCGACTGAAATGGCTGTACGATGGATTTTATCCTTTAACAACTCGCGCTGATGAGGTGTCAATAGTTTTGAGTCAGTTAATCCCTCAATGCAACAATCGATAGGTAAGATGACAGCGGCGGCCACGACAGGTCCTGCCAATGCGCCTCTTCCTGCTTCGTCAATTCCCGCGATTTGTGTGTAACCGTTTTTTCTACAAGCGCGCTCATAGGCATCCATTTTGTTATCTTCTGCGTTCCTTAACACGTGCAGCTCTGCCAGTTCGGTCTCTCAGATAGTATAACTTTGCGCGTCTAACTGCCCCATATCTGACTACTTTAATGCTTTCGATATTGGGGGAGTGTAATGGAAATGTCCGTTCGCTGCCTGTGCCAAATGCGACACGTCGAACGGTAAATGTGGCACGGGTGCCACTATGTGCACGACGAATCACAGTGCCCTCATAAGCCTGAATGCGTTCCTTCTGCCCTTCTCGGATACGGGTATTGACTCTTACGATGTCTCCAGGTCCAAACTCAGGAATATCAGTTTTTTTATATTGATTTTCTACGGATTCGATTAAATTCATTGTTTTTCCTCCTTCATAAGATTTTTATATCTGTAAAATTTAGCGACATGGATGCTCTACTGACTTAAATGCCATTTTTCAGCGTTTTGAGGATATTAAGTTCCTCATCAGACAACTCAAGGTTTTGGAGTAAATCAGGTCTGCATTGTGCGGTACGTTTTAGTGCTTCTGCATGTCGCCATTTTTTTATATTTTCATGATGTCCACTCAATAGCACTTCAGGAACTTTCATCCCTTCGTACACCGCTGGTCGGGTGTAGTGTGGGTGGTCAAGTAAATCTTGACTGAAAGAGTCCTCATGTGCAGATTCAAAGTCTCCTAATGCTCCTGGTAGCACACGTCCGATTGCATCGATTAGCACAAGTGCTGCAATTTCACCGCCGCTCAGTACATAATCACCGATAGAGATTTCAGTTGTGATAATTTGTTGGCGTACTCGCTCATCAATGCCTTTGTAACGACCACATATTAGGATGATGTGTGTGTCCAAAGACAGTGCTTCAACCAGTGATTGTGTTAAGGGCGAACCTTGTGGGGTTAAAAATATGACATTTGCGTCGGATGTTGTATTCAACGTTTTAACGGCAGCAAAGAGTGGTTCTGGTTTGAGAATCATTCCCGCCCCGCCACCGTAAGGATAGTCATCAACTGATTTATGTCTATCGGTAGCCCAATTTCGCAGGTTATAAAGATTGATGGTGAGTCCGCCGGTGTCCTGAATTCGCTTAAGAATTCCTGTTTGCAGTGCGGGCGTGATTATCTCTGGGAAGAGCGCGAGCACATCCAATTTCATTTTGATGTATGCCTGTTATCGCTATTCTTTTTCGGTTGTTTGCTCCTCAATAAGTTCAAGAATCACCTTTTTTTGTGCTTTTAGTCCAGCGGTGTACAATAGGGTTCTGATAGCTTTGAGCGTCCTTCCGTATCTGCCGATAATTTTACCTAGATCCGCCTCTGCGACAATCAGTTCAATAATAACTACCTTTTCGCCAGTCACTTCACGGACTATTACATCATCAGGATAGTCAACAAGGGCTTTTACAATGTATTCTATAAGTTCTTTGAACATATAACTAACTTTTAATGGTTATAATGAACTATGGATATGTAGAGTATGGTTAAATATGGAAATAAATAGACATTGCATCCGTAGGGGCGATCTTTGCATTGTGCCTTAGCTCAATGATAGTCGGGTTTCGCTACGCTCTACCCGACCTACGAACTGCACGAATGTCTAATTAATTCTAAGATCTACCACAATAATGAAATTAAACTGGAATGATTATTCTTCTTCAGAAGAGTTTGAATGTGTTTCAGACGTTTGTGTATCTTCTTCAATTGATTCAGGAGTATTTTCAGTGTGAAGTGCTTCCTGTTCATTTTCGGAAGGGGCTGTTTCTGTATCTTCAGTAGGTTCGTCTGTTGTATTTTCTTCTGCGTCAGGCAGTGGTTTTCCGAGTTTTTCGTAAGTAAATTTCTTCCAGATACCTTGTTGTGAAAGCAATCTCTTGGCTGTGTCAGTGGGTTGTGCCCCCCGTCTTAGCCATTTTAGTGCTTTCTCTTCATCGATAACGACATCTGCAGGTTCCGCGATAGGATTATAATGGCCGAGTCGTTCTAAGAAGACTCCATCTCGTTGGGCTCGTGCGTCAGCTGCAACGAGCCGAAAAAAAGGGCGTTTTTTTCTGCCGAGTCGTTGTAATCTAATTCTAACTGCCAAAAATTACCTCCTAGGTCAATTGTTTAGGATTACCTAAAGATAGTGTTAATCAACGGTGAGTCCCTTTTAGGATTAACCGTCTACCGTTTGTGAGTAAGTCCAACGTTATTTACGTCTTCTACGTTTTCGTGGTTTTCTTGATTTACGTTGTGTTTTTTGAGGGAAAGCCCCCAATTTTCCGTCCATCTTCGGCATAGCTCCCTGCTGGTTGAACATGTTGTTCATCAGACGCAGTTGAGAAACCAATTGATTAATTTGATTAACCGAAGTGCCGCTCCCCTTGGCTATACGCATTTTTCGGCTACGATCTAATTGAACGGTGTTGCTTCGTTCAGCGAGTGTCATAGACTGAATGATCGCTTTCGTATGTTTAATTTGGTCTTCATTTGGTTGCAGGTCTTTGGTAGGCAATTGGTTTTTGAATGGGACGAGATCGAGTATTTGGTCAAGGGGGCCCATATTTTTGATTTGTTCGAGCTGCGTGAGTAAATCGTTGAAATCTATGCCTTTTTTTTGTAGTAGCTTTTGTTCTAATTCTTTTGCTTGATCTTCGCTGAAGACTGCTTCTGCCTTTTCCATCAGGGTTTGGAAGTCCCCTTGGCCGATGATACGGGAAGCCATTCGTTCAGGGTGGAATTCCTCAAGCGTATTTGGGTCTATTTTTTCGCCGACTCCAATGAATTTAATGGGTTTGTCTGTGACGGCGCGGATAGACAGTGCAGCCCCCCCGCGTGCGTCTCCATCCATTTTCGTCAAGATTACGCCACTAATGTCCAAGTCTTTATTGAAGTTTTCAGCGACGTTTACTGCGTCTTGACCTGTCATTGCATCGACAACGAGTAGGATTTCTGATGGATGGACAGCGTCTTTGATCCCTCTTAATTCATCCATCAAGGTTTCATCAATGTGTAAGCGACCTGCTGTATCAATAATCACACAGTCGTAACCGCGTTTGAGTGCATCTTGTACTGAGTCCTTTGCGATTTTGACAGGTGAGACATCTGTTCCGAGTGCAAAGACAGGGCAATCAATCTGTTCACCAAGTACTTGTAGTTGCTTGATTGCCGCGGGACGGTAAACGTCCGCTGCTGCCAGCATTGGATTGCGTCCATCCTTACGGAATTTGAGTGCTAATTTCGCTGCGACTGTTGTTTTACCGGCACCTTGCAATCCAGCTAACATGACAACCGTCGGTCCGCTGGGGGCTATTTGAATCTTTGCAGATTCTGTTCCCATCAACGTGGTTAATTCTTCTTTGATAATTTTTGCAATTTGAAGTTCGGGTGTGAGGCTTCCTATCACCTCTTGCCCGAGTGCTCGTTCCTTGATACTTTCGATAAAATCGCGTGTGACTTTGTAGTTCACATCTGCTTCTAAGAGGGCGCGGCGCACTTCTCGCAAGGAATCAGAGATATTTTTCTCTGTCAATTTTCCCTGCCCTTTTATTTTTTTCAAAGTACTTTGCAGTCGTTCACTCAAACTCTCAAACATACGTTTAAATCCTTTATCAATGGGAATTAATAAAGAATTATATCAGGTTTATTGGGTTCTGTCAAGTTTTTTTGTGATTGGAATGTTTATTGAATTTTTCTGAGATCATCTTCTAAAAATCTTGACATATTTGTGACATTATGATATACTTAATTCATATAAACTTTAAGGTAAAGAGATGGAATGCCCCAGAGAAACAGTATCCTGTTAACACTTATCCAAATTGCTGTAGGTGTTGTTATAACACTGATAGGTTGTCTCGTATATTATTTTGTTTTTAACAAATTAATATGGCACATACTCATCAGTGACAGGGTTACACACGGGTTTTGGGTAGGGTTGTTCTTGTTACTTTCAATAGTGCTTTCCTATGGTCTGATCATAGTTTGCGTGACTGAAGGGACTCGTCATGTTGGGCGGCATTTCGGCTATAATATTCCTTTTAAACCTGTCTGCTCTGGAGCATTTTTGGGTGCACCTGCGATCGTAGGTCTACTTGCTCTTCGAAATGTGCCTTGGGATATTTTTGGCACACAAAATATAATTCTTACCATAATTCTTCCGATTTTTAAGACTATCGCTTTCCTTTTGTCGTTACCTATTAGAGTATGGTTATTACTCGGGCTTCCAGTATTAATGTTATATATTTTGGCTGTTCCGATAGGTGCTATTTTGGGATATAGGTTATCTGGCATTGATAACATAGAAGAAGTCAACGCACACGAAACATAAGATCCTCATGTTTCGTAAAGTCTCGTTTTATTTGTTAGTTTTGCGAAGGTTGTCATTAACTGAGATATTGCATTGTGAGTTATTGGGATTCACTCATACGCTGGAGGTATTGTTGACCTATGCAGTATGATAAACCGAAGGATGAATGCGGTGTTTTTGGTGTTTTTGGACATCCAAGAGCGGTTGAGTTAACTTATCTTGGATTGCGCGCTTTGCAGCATCGCGGGCAAGAGAGCAGTGGGATTGTCGCTTCTGACGGTGAAAGATTTACATCTCATCATGGGATGGGTTTGGTTGATTCTGTATTTAACGCTGACATTTTAGGTGAATTAGACGGACATATTGCTATCGGACACAACCGGTATTCAACTGCTGGTGAGAGCACACTCGAAAATGCACAACCTTTGGTTAGGAATTACAAACAGGGGGTCCTTGCCCTTGGACACAATGGTAACTTAATCAATGCCCAACACATACGGAATCATCTCGAAAATAGTGGGTCAATTTTTAGTACCAGTTTAGATACCGAAGTCGTTTTCCATCTGATTGCACTATCACGTCAAAGCAATTTAGAAGATAAAATGTTTGATGCGTTTCGGGCGGTAGAGGGTGCGTATTCGTTTGTTGTGTTGGATAAGACAACACTGATGGGGGCGCGCGACCCACACGGGTTCCGTCCGTTGTGGATTGGCAAACTCGGTGATGCTTATGTTTTAGCTTCAGAAACGGGGGCACTTGATGTTGTTAAGGCTGAACCGATACGTGAAGTCGAACCGGGTGAACTGGTAATATTACGTTCGAAACATTTGGGTGTTGAATCTTTCCGTTTTTCACCAAAACGTTCCAGGCTATCCCAATGCATATTTGAATATATTTATCTTGCGCGTCCGGATGGCATGATGTTTGGACAAGGTGTTCATGGTACACGTCGTGAGTTTGGTCGTCAACTTGCCCGTGAGCATCCTGTAAAAGCGGATGTGGTAATTCCTGTTCCTGATTCTGCAACGATTGCTGCCCTTGGTTACGCGGAGGAATCAGGTATTCCGTTTGATCTTGGCTTGTCAAGGAACGCTTTTGTGGGTCGCTCGTTCATGAATCCTACACAAGACATGCGGGAACTCATGGTAAAAGTCAAATTGAATCCGATTCGCGAAGTCCTTAAAGGGCGACGCGTTGTCATGGTAGACGATTCGATTATGCGTGGAACAAATAGTCGTAGTCTTGTTAAAATCGTGCGTCAAGGTGGTGCAACTGCAGTGCATCTCCGAATTGCCTCTCCCCCCAATAAATTTCCATGTTTCTACGGTGTAGATACACCTACGCGTGCGGAATTGATAGCAAGTAAACATACTGTTGATGAAATACGAAAATACATTCGTGCGGATAGTTTAGGTTATGTGAGTATTGAGGGCATGCTACAAGCTATGAAAAAACCAAACGACTTTTGCACTGCCTGTTTTGATGGGAAATATCGTATTACTGCAAACGATAGTATACCACGACAATTGCCATTAATTACTGATTAACTATTCAAGTGATTGCGTTCGTCGGGTGAGAGAAACGTTATTCAATCCACAAAACCTCCCACTGCCAATGAGGTAAACACTATGGTTTTTATACCTCCACCGATATATCAACCTCCAAAATCGAGTGAGGAAAAGTTTAAGGAAACTGTGAATAGAAAACAGCAGTTACGAAAGGGAAGATTACGTGATAGACCTAGGCTGAGCAAAATGATGCGAAATCAGTTGAGCACAACACAGGGTATGTCTACGTTAAAGCTTGTCCTGATGTTTTCTGTGCTTGGCATGATTTTGAATTGGATTCTTCCGGGCATATTACAATATATGAACCCGGAAATGATGGAAGACGATGCAGAGTACTATGGAACACTTGGTGCTATTTGTATAACGGGTTTCTTTTTGCTGATTAGTTTAATTAAAGGGCTGATTCAACGAAACAGAATATCACAGCAAGGGCAAACAGAATCACAACCTTCTAGCGTTCAACAATTTGCATCGAAAGATACGAAAAATAAAGGATTATTGGATGGGAAGTAGAACATCTTTAACTTATGCAGATGCTGGTGTTTCATTTGAAGCAGAATCCAGGGCAATGCAACGAATAAAAGGGTTGGTGAAATCCACTTATAGACCAGAAGTTCTAAGTGATGTGGGAACTTTCGGAGGTTTGTTTGCATTGGGTTCATATCAGAATCCTATCCTTGTCTCAAGCACAGATAGTGTCGGTACAAAGTTGATGGTTGCATTTAAAGCGAACAGACACGATACCGTCGGATATGATATTGTTGCACATTGCGGCAATGATATCGTCGTGCAAGGTGCAGAACCACTTTTCTTTTTAGACTACATCGGTATTGGCAAAATGGAACCTGAGGTAATTGAGCAGTTGATGATCGGTCTTACATCAGGATGTCAAGATATAGGTTGTGCTTTAGTTAGTGGAGAGACAGCGGAACTCAGCGGTTTGTACGCACCAGGAGAATACGATTTGGTTGGAACAATCGTAGGTGTTGTTGAAAGAGACGTATTGATAACAGGGAAGAATGTTTCACCTGGGGACAAAATGATAGCATTGGAATCCACTGGCTTGCACACAAATGGGTATTCTCTCGCCCGCAAAATCCTGTTTGAGCGATGCAAGTATGATGTTGATACATATCTCCCTGAAATTTCAACAACAGTCGGAGAAAAGCTACTCAAGCCGCATAAGAGCTATGTTCAGTCTGTATTAAAACTTCGTGAGGTGTGTGAGGTAAAAGGCATAGCACATATCACTGGCGGCGGATTACCTGGCAACATAGTACGGATTTTACCCGATGGATGTCAAGCTAGTATTCATAAGCAAAGTTGGGAGGTTCCTGCAATATTCAATCTTCTCCAACGTGAAGGTAGTGTTGAGGAAGAAGAGATGTATAGGGTTTTCAATATGGGGATTGGAATGGTCATAGTTGTCAGCCCCGATTCAGTCTCTACTGCCTTGGAATCATTGAAAGCATCAAATGAGCGGGCATTTGAATTAGGAGATATCGTATCAGGTGATAAGGGAGTTGTGTTATGACTGCCTCCTTCTTAGATGAAGATGCCCTTCAAGAACTGACTGACATATTTGAAAAAACGCCGATGCCTGTGGTAATGAAAGCATTTGAACAGGTAGATGATGCAGATATTGCTGTGTTTTTATTGCTGCTTGATGTTGCTACGAACAAAAAGCAGAGCAATGATTCTGAAGAAATACGGAGGACATTGGTAAGAGGTGATTCTTCTAAAGAGGAACTGGAAGGCACACTTACTGCTTATGCCCAACAGATCTTCGCGCAATTCCCTTTTCAGAAACAACTCCGCATTGCTGAAGAGTTAGCAGTCACAGAGATGGTTGATACACAGCAAGCAGAACAGATATGGAGCGACTTTATCACTAAAGTGAGAGGGACACTGGAAACTACACTGTTCTTCGGAAACAGTGCAAAAAATGTCGCAAAGTTTCTTGCAAAAGTTGATATGGAACGTCAGAATCAACTTATGGATGCCTTGGAGAAAAACCAACCGCATTTAGTTAGCACAATCTCTGACAGCTTGTTTATCTTTGATGACATTGTGGATTTGCCAGATGATGCAATCGTAACGCTGCTGCAAGTATTAGAGACGAACACCTTAGCACTTGCCTTGTATAATGCATCTACTGAAATACAAGATAGGTTTTTTGATAATATGTCGTCAGAAAAAGTGGAAATGATAGAAACAGCAACCGAGCATCTCACTTTTGAACAGCGGCAAATAAGTGAGACTGCCCGGCAATCTGTTGTAAGTTTAGTGCGCAATTTTGCAGCAAAAGGTATGTTGAAGATTGAATAAAAGCCAGGGCATACAGACCTTAGTCTTCTAGCTTAAATTCGAATGGAATATGGAATATGCTTTCGACTTTTTTACCGTTTTTCTTTGCTGGGAAATACCTTGTCTTTTTCAATGCTTCGATCGCAGCTTCTTCAAGACCGAATCCGAGTTTAGTTAGAGCAGTAATATTTTTCGGAATCCCATCTAATCCGATAGTTGCTTGTAACACTACTTTACCTTCCTTTTGTGCGCGTTTTGCATTTATAGGATAGGCCGGTTCCACATATTTTTTTACTCTTGGATCTTCCATCCGCTGCCCTTCCGGCTTGGAAATATCAGATTCTGGTAAGGGGGGTACACCAGATGATTCTGGGGGCTCAAGGATAATAATTGGTCCTGCCTGTGAAGCTGGTCTACCTACTTCAGGTTTTGGATCATTGCGTTCGGGTTGGATGGGGCCCCCGATATCTGGGATACCTGGAAAGTTAAGTCCCTCATTCGATGAAGGGTCGATAGGTTCGAAATCGGTATCAGATGGAGTGGGAAGCGTCGGGCCCCCAGATGTATTCGGAATATTTGCATTTGTCACTACAGTCGGTTGAATTCGGGTCTCAATTACATCATCTTTCGCTTCAAATGTTGGTTTAGGACGGTCCGTGGGAGGACGTATTTTCCGAGGTGGATCTTGAGGGATTAAAGCAGCTGCTATTCCGTCTCTTCCTGTCGTAATTTGGTCTTTGATAACAATAATTCCGAGAACAATTGCGATTAGGACATGTAATCCGACGGAGAATGTTAATGCGATGGAGTTACGTCCGCTATTTTTTTGGACGGTAATCGGTGGTGGTTTATTCTCGCTTGCGGTTGCGAGTCCGCTTACTTGGTTCTCAGCGATGCTGACTTTTTTCAACTTTGCGTTGATTTTCGGTTTTTTTCGATCAGCTCTACGTTTGTGAATTTGGGATACTATACTGGAACTCCTACTCATCTCTTTCCTCCTAACAGTTATATTGCAACATCGATAGCGTGCTTACAACAAACACACTTACCAGAGTTTATGAGATAGCCCGTAAATCAATCGTATTGGAAATAAAAACCGGGTTATGATAGACCTTAGTCTTCTAACTTAAATTCGAATGGAATATTGAATGTGCCTTCGACTTCTTTACCGTTTTTCTTTGCTGGGGAATATCTTGTCTTTTTCAATGCTTCGATCGCAGCTTCTTCAAAACCGAATCCGAGTTTAGTTAGGGCAACAATATCTTTCGGAATCCCATCTAGTCCGATAGTTGCTTGTAACACTACTTTACCTTCCTTTTGTGCGCGTCTTGCATTTTTAGGATAGGTCGGTTTTACTTGGTTTTTTGGTCTCGGCGGTTCCATTCCCTGTTCTGTCACGGTAATTTCAGGGACTGTTAGAGCGGGGCCGTCAGATGATTCTGGGACATCAAGATCAATAATTGGGCCGTCTTGTGAGGTTGGTCTGTTTAATGTAGGTTTTACATTAACTTGTTCGGGTTGAATGGGTCGACTCAGTCTGCCTGAAATACCTGAAATTTTGGGTGCCTCATTCAATGAAGGGCCGATAGGTCCTAAATCGGTATCAGGTGCGGTGGGCAGCGTGGGCCCCCCTAGTCTATTTGGAATATTTGCGTTTGTTACTACAGCCCGTTGAATTGGGGTTTCAACAACATCATTTTTCGCTTTGAATGTTACTTTAGTACGTTCCGTGGTAATAACTCGTTTTTTCTGAGGTGGGTCTTGAGGGATTAAAGCAGCTGCTAATTCATCTGTCCCTGTTGCAATTTGATCTTTGATAACAATAATCCCTAGAACAACTGCGATTAGGACATGTAATCCGACGGAGAATGTTAATGCGATGGAGTTACGTCCGCTATTTTTTTGGACGGTAATCGGTGGTGGTTTATTCTCGCTTGCGGTTGCGAGTCCGCTTGCTTGGTTCTCAGCGATGCTGACCTTTTTCAACTTTGCGTTGATTTTCGGTTTTTTCCGATCAGCTCTACGTTTATGGATTTGGGATACTATGTCGGAACTTCTACTCATCTCTTTCCTCCTAACAGTTATCTCATGATGTCGATAGCGCGCTTACAACAAACACACTTACCGGAGTTTATGAGATAGTTCGTAAAATCGATCTTATTGGAAATAAGACATTCCACATGAAATTATATCAGAATTCTGTTTAAAATACAATTATATCATTAACAAATAGGTATGTCAACCATTTTAACGTTTAAACTCAGGATTCCATCAATATGTTATCTTTTCTCTGTTTAACGAACAATTATATCATTAACAAACAAGTATGTCAACTATTTTAATATTATTTAAAAAGTTAAGGATTCCACCAATATGTTATCTTTGCAACGACTGTGGAACTCTGCAGGATTACCTTCGTAGTTGGGTCAGTGTCATAAGATTGATTGAAAACGAAATAGAAATCACTACCCGGGCGATAGATATAGTTAATCAGAAGGTTCGTTGTAATCAAGTTTGCTTCTGAATTCCACTGTGCGAATAACTTAGCAAATAGTGTGGTTGAAAAAGAGTAATTGAATCTTCCAGAAAAAAGGTTTGCGTTGAAAGTATCGTCAGGTAGAATGACACGGTTAAATTGGTAGTCTATATTTACGCTGATTTGTCTATTCGGTTTCAAATTTGCATCGATATAAAATTTACGAATTTTCCCATTATAAAAATTCCCTAACTCGAAGCCTGCTGTGGAGCTGATGATTCGACTATCACTTGTAGAAAAGCGTCCGCCGATTGTGCTGAATTGATAATCTTCGGTTGGGATGATCACATTATCACGAATTTCAAAATCTTCGTCAAGTCTTTCGAACATACTCCTTACATTGATCATAATGGAGTCGTTAGTTGTGAATGATGTCCAATGTGTGTAGGAGAAGTTCCATCTTTCCAATTCATTATCTTGATTGAGGATATAATTGACTTCTGGCCCTGACCACAGTTCACGGATTCCATATTTATTTGGTCGTGGTGCCCATCGGAAATCTGTTCTCATGTTCCGTACGCCTGGCTCTCTGACAAAACCGGCGGCTGGATCAAAATCTTCGTCAATATCTGTGTATGACGCACTAAACCGAAAGATATCGTTACGCCATCTTGTACCTAAGTGCCAAGCGTTATTTTGTCCTGACATATCGGGTGTAAATGTTCGTGCCCACATACCGCGTACATCAACATTATCGTTTGGACGAAACTCGAAATCGAATCCGCCTGCGCGGTTGTAGTAGCCAATTTCATCTTTATTCACGGCAATCATACCGAACCGTGACCCTGCAGCAGCATCCTTTGTTATGCGAAGGACAGAAAAATTGTTATAGGGAATGTCAATCGGATCTTCATCTTCCACTTGCTTATAGAATTCATCGGTAAGTACATTTAAAAATCCGATACCGTAAGAGCCTATTTTTCCACTGGCTTTTCCACCAAAGATAATTGGAATGGCATTATCCTCTGCTAACCCGATGCGTCTGCTATAGAATAGTAGCATTGGGGGTGGACGGCGAAAACTCTGTCTTGGTATACCGAAATCAAAAAGTCCTGCTCCCTCCAAAAAGAAAGGGCGTTTTTCAGGGAAAAAGAGGTTGAAACGGGTCAGGTTAACTTGTTCCTGGTCTGCTTCAACCTGTGCAAAATCTGTGTTATAGGTAATATTGCTAATAAGGTTAGACGTGATTGCATATTTCGCGTCGAAACCGAGTTTAAATTGACGAGTTGTTTCAGGTGTAGCATTATCATCGGTATTCTGTGTGATGCCGGGTAGGACATAAGGTAGTAATTCCAAATTCCGTGACGGAGAAATACCCTTCAAACCGACGAGCGTCCCCAGGTTTGTAGTGCGATATTTTGCTAATCCGCCATAGGAGGCTGGTACAGGGGCCCATACGGATTCCTCTTGATTTCGCATTAACTCGCGTCCGACATTTAGTCCCCAATGCATTGGATCGCTTTTTTTGAAACGGAGTTGGCTAAACGGAATGCTGAGTTCAGTAGTCCATGATGTTTCATGGATTTTTGACTTACATGCTACAACAGCGTCCCAGTCGTCGTTGAGGGTATCTCCGTTATTCGTTATTGCCCTGTCTTGTATGGCCCCTAATGCGTTTGCCCGGAAGAAGAAGCCGCTGCGTTTATCGTTGTATGTATCCATCAAAATGAAAACATTGTCGTTTTCGTGTATGTCGCGTGCATCTCTCCGCATTTCGTTGGCGATCAGTTTTGACATTTCTGAGTCATAACAGATAAAACCGAAATAGATATTTTCATCATCGTAAAGGATCCGCACCTCCATCGGTTCGGAGCTGCTTTTACCTTCGTTCGGTTCAATTTGAACGAAATGTTTGATAGCATCTGCTTTCTGCCAGTCTGTTTCGTTGAGTTGACCATCAATCTCGACACTCTCATAGGTACGGTATGCTTTGATCTGATAGTTTGATGTTTCTGCGCTTACAATAGATAGAGAAAGAAAGAGAAAAATGGAGATAGAAAGGGAAGTTCTGTTGATTAAGAAACGTTGGAAGAAAAATATAGATTTGACCAAAGGCACTGCCTCCTTGAATATAAAGAGTCATTGTTGAATATATGACGCAATTGGTGGGAAATAGGATTATAGAGAATTGATTGGTAGAATATCAGTATTCTACTGTAAACGAAAGGAAGGGGATCAAAGGTAATTGTGCAATTGGTACCTCTTTCGTATATTTTTCATTATAGCGTACTTGTAGGATATTCGTGCGATTGTATGCATTCCAAAGTTCTGCTGTAAATCCGCACTTAAATCTATCGATTCTCAGTATAGACCAATGGATACGCAAATCTAAACGGTGGTAGGGTGATGTTCGTTCTGGATCGTCATAAATGGGGATCCATGTCTCGTTTTTTGTAAATGGGTTCGTATAACGTTCTCTGCCTGCCAGTGGTGAGTATAGAACACCGCTTTTATATTGCCAAGTAGCCCCGAACTCCAAAGTAGAAAAAGTATAGTTCAGACCGACAGACATAACATGGGGTGTGCTGTACATAAAATCTCTCTCCCTATCCTTGATGGAATCGCGCCGTTTCGACAGCGTATAGGAATACGTCAACCATCCTCGAAATGCCTTACCGATTTCGTGTTCCAAGGAAACTTCAATTCCTCTTACAGAACCTGTCCGCTGGTTTTCGTAACGTTTTTCATCAAGGTTGAAGGTAATCATGTCTTGTAGGTTTTTGTAGTATCCGGCAATTTCTATTCTAGTTTCAGCAGTTAACTTTTTCTGTATTGTGAGAACATAATGTGTGGCATGGCTCAGTGCAATATCTGGATTTTGATTTCCGAGAACAACTTGGTAAAGTTGAGGGTTCTGAACGTATTTTCCTGACATAAAACGGATGTCTATAGGCAGAAGCGATAAACCGTAAGCACTTGAATTTTCAGGACCGAGGGTTAGACCTAATTGACCGCGTGGTTGAATATAGAAACTATCAATTAGACTATAGAAAGTTGTTCGCAACCCTACGGTGCCGAATAAGTCTACATAACGGGATGAGAACAAGTCTTGTGTTCCTTGTAAATATGCTTCGAGTCGATGTGTGACTTTAGCCGATGTGGTATGTACCTTTTCTCCATCCTGTTTGAGTCTAAAGTCATAATCCCAATCACCTTCTTCGAGCGGTCGTGCTCCAATGCTGGTAAGATTTGATGGTACGCTTGCAATATCAAAACCGGATTCTATGAGTGTTTTAGGAAATTCTACCCAGTACTGAAGATCTCCACGGAGTGAATGTACGGTATCCGAGTCCTTATAGAAGTAACCATCACCGTATTCAAGTTGGGTGCGTGAAAATGATCGTGTTAATGAGACAACGGATCTGAATGTTTCTTCTTTCTCTGAGTGGAAATGGATTCCTTGTGAATCGAAGGGGTTTTCTGAGTTCAGCGGACCGCGTAGGTCGCTATCAGCCACCTCATCTGCGGTGAAACGTAATTGTGCAGAATCGTCTGCAGCAATTGCATTGATAACTAATCTATTATGCTTACTTAATTGGTAAACTGCTTTACCTTGATAGCTCCAAAATCTTGGTACTTCTGTAACCAGATTATTCTCAATTTCCAGCAATATCGGTAACAGCTCAAAGAGCGGTCCCATATAACTCCGGCGACCAAAGACGTACCAGTATCCACGGCTTCCTATACTTCCTTCAAAAAAGGATTGAGCGTATACTGGATTCAGGTTGAGTTTTCCGGCTACATGTTTATCGGTGTTACCGCGTGAGTGTATGTCGATGACTGCTTGTGAATCGGCACCATACTGTGCACCGTATCCGCCGGGATACACATCTATTTTTCGTAGCACATCGGCATTCACCGTGGATACGATGCCGTAAAGATGATATGGATAACCTAGGGGGAGTCGATCGAAATAGTATATGTTATCTTCGGGACCGCCACCACGTACGGATAGGATACCGACAAAATCGTTGAGTACACCGACGCTGGGTAGTTGATTTAGGGCTCTTAGCGGATCGCCGCCGCTTCCCACTGCACTAGTAATTGATGCACCACCAAGTGTATGCCGTTGTTTCATTTCGATTCGTTCTTCTGTCTTGACGACAGGGGGCAGCGTGATAATATCTTCAGATGCTTCGTTTTCGATAGAGGCATCATTTTGTGCAAAAACGGTGATCGGAATTATGAAAAGGAATAAAATTAACGTATTAGTCTCAAGTAAAGACATTTAGAATTCGGCTGTAATACCCAAATAGGGGATAAAAGGCAATTGATTAATTTCGTTTTTTTCTGAGTAATCTTCTTCATATTGGTAATCCAACAGATTTTTCCGGTTATATGTGTTCAGTAGTTCTAAGAAGATACCTAGTCCCCAGCTTTTGAATTGGAAGACTTTACTTACCCGTAAATCTAATCGATGGTATGGTGGCAATCTTTCTGAGTTTGTTTCTCCGTACATTGGAAGATAAATGTATTTACCGTTTAATCTTGGATCAGGTACTCGTTCTGCGCCTTCAATGGGTGTGTATGGGTTACCTGTGCGATATTGCCACTTTGCGCCGAATTCCCATGTAGGTGTGAGATTATAACTTGCGGCGATGGTGGCGACATGTGTTTGATCGAAGGAATAGTAGCGATAGGGTTCTCCATCACGGTCTCGTCGTTTTGAGAGTGCATAAGCGTAGGATATCCAGCCGAAAAACTTATCGCCGCTTCGGTGTCTCAGGAATATCTCTGTTCCTTGAGCGTACCCCTCACCTTGATTGAGAAAAACATCGATGTCATCAGATGTTACTAGGTTGATTAGATCTTTATAATAAGCAGCCATTTTGATTTCTGTGTCAGGAGACAACTCACGTTTGAGTTCAAGGATATAATGACTCGCTTGACTGGACTTTAAATTTGGATTTCCAACGCTGCTGGAGAGTTGTGCTGGTATAGGTGTTTGATTATATATTCCGTAGGCAAATTGAAGTTCCGAGCTGTTGGGTAGTTTAAGCTGTAAACTACTGCGTGGTTGTATAGTAAGTTCATCAATAAGGTTAAAATAATCTACTCTTAATCCGTATACAATAGTTAAAAACGGCAACAGATTATATATATTCTGTAAGTAGCTTTCTATGCGTTGTCCGCGCGCGCTTTCGTCTAGTGTATTTCTTTCTTCAAACCGGATGTCATACTCAACTTCGCCTTCATCTGGTATCCGTGTGAAAGTGCCGGATACTTCTCCTGGTTCAAGACCGACGATTAAACCTGTTTCTAGGCGATTTTTCTCGTTTAGTTCATAAGTTATATCTTCTCTGAGCGTATAATTTGGGGCATTAATATCGAGAGAGAGCAGAGGTCCGAAGTTGACATCGAATAGGAAATTTGAACGCGTAAAAGACAAATAAGAGGTAAGCCTGTCTGTTAGTGAGGAACGTAGATGTATTCCTGCCCCAGCAAAACCGCTTTCAAAACTGGTATCCCCTCTAAAATCTTCATCGACGTTTTCTCCATCTAATTTGATAGCAAACTTATCTCCTGATTCAAATATATTGAGGAACAGTTGATGTTTTTCACTCAAGTCGTATCCAGCTTTGAGTTGGTAATCCCAAAATCTTGGAAATGCGGTGAATGCCCCGGTTGCAAAAGATAGGGATCCGATGAAAAGGTCTATGTAGCTTCTACGTCCAGCAGCGTACCAGTATCCTTTTTTCCCAATTTTTCCTTGAAGTAATCCTTCTGAATATAAGAGATTGAGATTGAATTTTCCACGTAGTTTTTCTGGGCTACTGTCTTGGGAATAGATGTCTATCACTGCTTGAGAATCTACGCCAAATTCTGCCCCATATCCCCCTGCATAAACATCAATTCTGTCAATAATTTCGGAACTCAGGGACGAAACAAGTCCACCGAAATGGTAAGGGTACCCGACGGGTACACGATCAAAGTAATATAAGTTGTCTTCATCTGACCCGCCGCGGATATAAAGTGCGCCGCTAAAGTCGTTTGCTACACCGATGCCTGGAATTGCGGGTAGTGCGCGTAGTGCGTCTCCTGCTGTGCCGGGGATGCGTGTAATTTCTTGAGATTGAAGGCTTCGTTTGGTGACGGGTTTTGGTTCGCGTTTTGTTCTGATTTCTACCCCTTCAAGCTCGTAGGCAACAGCGTCAATATAGATTGTAGGTGTAAGGTTTTTTCCTTCCTGAACGACTATAGTGATTTTTTCTTCTGTTTCAGTGCTAGGAAAGGTTACAGATAAGGTATATTTACCTTTGGGTATATCTGTGAACGAAAACGAACCTGTTTCGTCGGTGGTTTTGCGTTTCTCAATTTCGATGATTTGTACCTCTGCCCCTGCTAACGGTTCATCTGTTTCTCGGCTATAGACAGTGCCATTAATGACTCCTATATCTGAAAAGGCAACTGCGGGAATTAGTAGAACAGTTAGCAGATAGAGAAATTTTTTCATGATATGCAACTCCTATTCTCAATTATGTCATTAACGTGAGTTCGGAATAAAGCGTTAAAGATGCACAACCTGGAAAGGTTATGCTACGAGTTCACAACCTGGAAAGGTTATGGGACAACAAATACACTAAACTCACGTCATGTTATGGTTAAATATGAAAATAAATAGACACCGTATCCGTAGGAGCGATCTCCGAATTGTGCCTTAGCTCAATAATAATCGGGTTTCGCAAGCTCTACCCGACCTACGAACTGTCTGAATGTCCAATTATGGTAGAGTTTTGAATTATTTATACATATTGATTATATCCTGAAGTGTTTTATCTTTATTATATTCTCGTAAGCGTTTGATGTTCGCAAAATCATGTTCAATTGGGTTATAGTCCGGTGAATAAGGAGGCAAATACAATAGGGAGGCACCCGATGCCCCTATAAGATCCCGGGTGCGGTGTGTTTTATGGATGCGTGCGTTATCCAAGATAACAAGATGGTTTTCATCTAAACGCGGGCATAACTCATGCTCAAGCCAAGTGTTGAAACGCTCCGCATTACAACTCCCCTCAAATAGTATAGGGGCTGTAAACGCCTCATCTATACGTGCAGCTAACAAAGTTGTGGTGCGGTTTCTTTGACTGGATATAAGGTCAAAAACAGGTTCACCTTTCGGAGCATACCCGAAACGCCTGAAACTTTCTGACCGAAAACCACTCTCATCAATAAAAACTAAGGATTTTCCGTTTTCCTTTGCAGCAGCGAGTTGTTCACGATAAGTTTCTCGCTTGTGATCACATCGTTCCTTATAGCCGAGTGTCTTTTTTTTCGCGAGATACCGAGTTTTCGCAGTCCATACCAAATACAATAGTAGGAAACGCCGAAATGATCTGCGCGCTCCTGTATAGTTTGATCGGGGAAATCTTTTACTTGTTGTGTGAGTGCCTTGTAGTCAATACATCTGGGACCTTTAGGTCCTGATTTTTTCGGGGCGAGTGGGTCTGGTGCGTTGAGCCATTTATAGATAACATCGCGTGAGATATTGAAAAGTTTCGCAGCTTTTACTTTGCTGCCGCCGTTATCAATGAAATCAAGCACGCGTTTTCGCAGGTCTGTTGAATATGCCATAATACCGTGTATTATACCACAAATAGAAAAATATGTATAGAAAACTTTATATTTTACCATAATGCTAAAATCTACCATATATTCGAATTATACAATTTCCATTGCGATAAATGCCAAGAAAAAAATGAAATATGTTTATCAAAAATCTAGCGTCAAACCGAAGTAAATCAGACGAGGTATTTGCCCGCTTTCGCCGATTTCTTGTTCTTCAATTTCGATTTCCTCTCCTTGTATCTCGAATGTTCCTTCTTCAAGGATAAATTCTATTGTGTTTTTTCGGTTGTATACATTCAATAGTTCGAGGAAACCGCCGATCTTCGTGCCAAATATGTTCCACTTTCTGCTAACCCGAAAATCTAATCTATGGTAGGGTGTGAGTTTTGCGTTGAGTGCTTTGTCAAGACTTGCGAATAGGGGATTCAACCCACGGGTCACTGGATCCTGAATAAGGACGATTGTGCTGATCGGTGCTTCGGATGTTCCACTGAGGTATTGCCATTTCGCGCCGATCTCGAAATCAGGATTGAAACTGTAGTTTGCGACGATGCTAACGATGTGGGTGTTATCAAAGAGATGCGGTTGATATGAGGTGTTAGGATTGTCTTTATGTTCTGCGTGTGTGTATGCATAGGAGATCCATCCGAAGAATTTATCTGGTACTCGGTGGCGTAGAAATCCCTCAACACCGCCAACATATCCATAGCCTTGGTTGAGATAGTTGGCATTTGCATCCTCCGTTATTAGTTTTTGGGAATCTTTGTAATAGGTGGCAAACTTGATTTCTGTTCGAGGTGAGAGTTCATGTTCGATTTCCATGATATAATGTCGATTGAGGCTTGATTTTAGTGCTGGGTTTCCATTTTCTGATAGCAGCTGAGACAGGAGTGGACTCTGTTCATAATGTCCATAAGCGAAACGTAAGTTAGAACCAATTGGCAGTTTTACGCTTATGCTGCCACGGGGTTGAACTGAAAGCTGCTCAATCAAATTCAGGTGATCTAGTCTGAGTCCGAGAGCGAATGATAGTATCTCGGAAGGCTCGTATCGTGCTTGTAGGTAACCTTCGGTTCGCTGCAAGTCATGTCCGAATTCATAATCGCTTGTTTTAGTCGTCTGTAAGAGAACGTTTCCATATTCGTCATATTCTAATTGGGATGGTGTTGTCTGTTGTATTTGTTCAATTCTATCTTCATCAAATAGTTCTTCAAAAGCGGGATAGCTGGAATGTTCGGTGCTATTGGCGGGACTGAAAGCAAATAGAAATCCTGGCTCGAGTTGGAGTGTAGGTGTCAATTGATATGACAGGTCTGCACGGAGGGTATAGACTGGAACGTCAACCAATAATTCGTACTTAGCGGATTCTGTGAACCTATCAACTACCATGCCATTTGCATCATAAATCGTAGTTTCTGATATGGTAGCGTCTAAATTTATATCGAGATAGTTTAGTGAACGGGTAAGCGATAGATGTGATTTGAGATTTTCACTGAAGTTTGAACGGAGATGAATTCCCTGCCCACTGAAACCATTTTTGAAAAAGATAGAAGCTGTAAGGGGTTCGGCTTCTATATCGGAGGTCTCAATTTCGTCGAATTCTGTATCGAGTCTATTATTATCAGTTGACTCTTCGGATGTAAAATGGAAGTGGTCGGTTGCTGCGAATGCGTTGACTGTTAGGTGATGCTTTTCTGTTAGGGCGTAGGCGAATTTGAGTTGATAGTCTGAAAAATATGGGAATTGCTGTTCTGATCCGGTCTCGTTTTCTATTAGCGGGCCAACGATGAGATCGAGGTAGCTTCTTCGTCCGGAGACTGACACGTACCCCTTGTCGCCGATACTCCCTTCAAGTAGCCCTTCTGAATACCAAATGTTTAGGTTAAATTTTCCATTAAATAGATTGTCGATGCTATTGCGTGCGTGGATGTCGAGTACTGCTTGTGAATCTAATCCGAATTGTGCGCCGTATCCGCCTGCATAGATGTCAATTGTATCGATTGTCTCTGAGCTAATTGTTGAGAGCAGTCCGCCCCAGTGGAACGGGTATCCGAGGGGTGTTCGGTCGAGGTAGTAGAGGTTAGATCCTGGTTCGCTGCCGCGGATGTATAATACCCCGAAAAAATCGTTTGGGATACCGATGCTTGGTAACGTCGTCAAGCCTTTTAGAGCATCGGTGCCTGCTCCTGCAATTCGAAGCAGTTCACTCCCACGGATGTCTTTTCTACTCACGGTTGGTGGCACACGTTGCCCTTTTACTACAACTGTTTCTAATTCAAATATTTCACCTAGTGACATTTTTACTTGTGTTGTGTGTTCTGCTGCCACTTGAACGGTTGTTTGTGTAGGGGTAGTAAAATTGGTGTGTGTGATCGTGAGGGTATATGTGCCGGGGGCGATTCCCGTGAACCAGACTTTACCTTCTGCATCACTTTTTTGGCGTTCATCGGTTTCGAGGATGTGGACTTCTGCGTTTTTTAATGGTTTTCCGGTTATTTGATTATAGACTGTACCTTCGATTGTACCTGTTTGTGCGAAAATTGGTAATGGAATGATAGTCAAGAGAAACAAAATTAGAGGTAAACATGTTTTCATATAGCGGGTTAATTCCTGTTTTGGTTGTTATGTGTTATAGAACGTTGGATTAAGATTTTTGTTGACATTTTTGTCTGAATCACGGATTTTCGCGGGGACGCGGATTTTTTGTCTGAATCGCGGATTACGCGGATTACGCGGATTAGGGTTCGTTACTTCAAGGTGCTTTTCTTATGATTAGAATGAATGCGGATTGCGGGTTGTCAGAATCTCGGATTACACGGGTTTTTTGTTTCTGAATCGCGGATTACGCGGATTACGCGGATTACGCGGATTGACGCGGATTGACGCGGATTTTAAGAGTCTGGTATTCCCCCATCTAATGAACAGATAGACATTTTCTGATGGCCTCACGTTTGTCTATATTTCGGATTTTATCAACTATGGTTAAATATGAAAATATGGTTAAATATGAAAATAGATAGACACCGCCTGGAAAGGGTGTGCTACAAAGAAGCACAACCTGGGAAGGTTATGGGACAATCAAAGGGAGGGGTTGGGGGCTGAGTCTTGGAAGATTGGGGAGAGGTAGTCAAGGTTTAGTGGGTCTCTGAAGAGGATGTGCCAGTTTTGTGCTAATGTTTCTTTGTTTTCATTAGGGTTTTTTTGCCGGACGGTAGATAGACTGGTTCTTGAAATCATAAAGGCATCCATTTGTACGTGTTCACCACGGAAACGTTCGTGAGAGAGATCACGCAATCTTTTGAAGAGCGTTATTTTGTCATTGTGCTCGTTGATCGGGTCATGAACCATGCCGTGGGGTTCAATAAAGACAATACGTTGTTTTACGCCATCGAGTATCCAGAGTATGAAGTCCGGATAGAATCCTTGATTTTGATAGAATCCGATTCCTTTCCCACGGCTTTGGTTGCGTAAAAGGAAAATCTCCTTTTTAGTGAAAAGTTCCTCGCGGTACTGTCGCACATAAGTGCGCAGGTCTTTGACAAAGTGTTTTTCGCTTTCTTCTAATGCTGGTGGGGATATACGGAGTGCTGTATCTGCTGCACCTACTGCCCCTATTGTCAGGAGCGGTTGGTATAAGTGGCGTTCATTGTGGATGTTTGGGAGATCGGTTATATCTGGTCCGTATATGGCACCACTCTCTATGAGATGTTCGATTTGCGGTCTAAGGGTACTGGCATCTTCATGTGGAATAGAAACGTTCCAATCTGTGAAGTTGTTGTTGTTTTTCTCTAACTGTTCTAAACGCACGTTATCATCATTCCAACGTTTTTGAACGATGCGGTAGAATTTTGAGACGTATTTACGGAGAAGCGTTAAAACTAGTTCCTCTAAACGTTCAAGTTCTGCCAATGATGTTGGTCTAACTTCAGATTCATCCATGACATTGAGTTCATATAAACCTTCGTTTGGATTGAGTATTTGCTCGAGTATATCAATATCAAAGATAAGATTGTGGAGTTGCTTCTGCTGCTTGTAGTCAAGTAGTTGTAGGTAGATATTTTCCCAATTTATGCGTTCTAGACTTTCTGATGGTATGTGTGTTTTGAGTGCTGCTTCGGCTCGGTCTCTTTGAATACTGTTTTGTGAAGTGCTGCCGAGGATTTCTACGGTTTGAGTGACATGCGTAATAATGGCAGCTGGATCTACGGCAAGCATGACACACTGTCCGGTAGCAGCTTCTTCATAAGATTGCACTTGTGGAATATAGAGGCGATTTGCTAAGTGATCTACGTTGGGCTTAATTGGCAATTCTATTTGGACCGGTTCTTGAGTTGGGACTCCTTCACGTTCAAGGTAATCTCGGAATTGTGCCATGAAGTTAGCGCGGACAGCGAAGATGTTAAGGGTTTCCAAAAGGGCGATATTGTTTGGGCGTTGTGTATCTTCTGGTGTACTGCGTTTGAGGCTCATGTTTTTGCCGCGCAGGCGGACACCTCTGCCGAAGAGTTGTATAATCTGCGAACCTTCCTGTCTGCCGATGTTTAGCAGTCCCATAGCGGTGACGCGCCAGCTGTCCCAGCCTTCAATAAATTTCTTGGCACCGATGAGGATATTGATTGGGCTGTCAAAGGTGTTGATGTTGTTAAATAAGCTTTCGGTGAGGACATCTTCGGCGTTGATGTGGATGTCGGTATCATCTTTTTCGATGAGTTTTTTGAATTTGGAGGTGTCTCCAATGTAGATAAGTCCGAAGTATTGATGGCTGTTGGTGGTTCTCAGTGCGATTTCACCGGGGGCGTTTTGGATGTCGCAGAGATGTAAAGTGCCGCTTGAATCGGTATGGAAAACTTCTTTGAGGATATCGGTGTATATTTGCGCTGATGTTTCATTGCGTCCTTTGAGATAGTTGAGTCGGTTTCTAAATACGTCGGTGCCGTTGTCATCTCTTAGTCCGGAATTGTCATTGCATATTTTCTGGATGGTATCGATTGCCCATCCTTTTTCATTTTTTAGGAATCGCTGCAGAAAACGGATGACATTTAGGACATCGGAACGTGTTCTGTTTTTCTCATTGTAAACGGCATTTACCTTGCTTCCTACGAATGCCCACAACGGGGATTCCAAGCC
Source organism: Candidatus Poribacteria bacterium (assembly GCA_965200395.1). Lineage (GTDB taxonomy): Bacteria > Poribacteria > WGA-4E > WGA-4E > WGA-3G > MSPOR6. The sequence goes on from CBDAUH010000002.1 coordinate 1,266,588, forward strand.
GTAGGCGCGGACTGCATCAGTGTTTTGCTTGAAATAGCGTCTCTGTTCATAAAAGCTGAGTAGGTTTCCGAGGAGGAGTGTTTCGGTTTGGGTTGCTTCGTCATGCTTGATGTTTACTATAGTTTGGACATTTTTGGTCTTGTTATAGATTATGAATAGTTGGCGGCATTTCCCCGTTAGCACTTCTGAACAGGTGTTAGAACCGCTGCTAACGCCCCTTTTCTGTCTAAATTCTGTTAGAAATCACTGTTTTTTAGCCATCATTTTTCCAATAATCGTGAAAATAGTTGCTGTTGAACCATTTTCACATAGTATCTTCGGGATTTTCAGTTTTTTCTGTGCGTTTTTCCTCGGGTCGTAACCCGTATAAAAATAGTTTTGTTGTAAACGTCGCTGCAAGTAAGCGGTCATCAAGCCGCGTGTGAGATGTTTCGGTTTATACCAGTGTATATTGAGCGTGGATAGCACGTCTTCTAAATCAAGAGAAACCTTGTCTGTGTCTGTGTCTGCGGGTGTCTTAGGCAATGGCGACGGACTGAAAGCGAGTTGTGTCAGCGTTGCTGCGGTGAAACTGAGTTGAGCGAACCGATCCAAACTTTTCCTGTCTCGGAGTTGATAGGTGTCAAATCCGAAGTTTTCTTTAGCGTCCCGAAAGGCAGTTTCAATCTGCCACCGGTTTCTATAGTGTCGGATAACTGTTTCTACGGGCAGTCGTAAATCTGAAGTAAATACACAAAAATACCGATAGGGTTTAGACTTTTTGGGGCGTTTGCGTATCACAACGATGCGGACATCTACAGGACACATCTTTGTTCGCACGACTTTATCAGCGACAGAAAGTGTCTGATCCTCAACAACGATGTCTGTATACTTCAGGTGTGGAATAGACACACGGCTACCATACCGACGGGGTCTGCCTCTCTTGAGACGCTTAGGGCGTTTCGGTATATCAAAAAACGCTGCGTTTGACTTCGCACGACAAAGTAAATGATGTCCTTGTGAGAGTATCTCCGTGAACACTTTGCGTCTATTGAAACCTCTATCAAAAATGATAAGACCCGGTGGCACAAGATTACATAAATGCTTCAGCACAGCGAGGCTATTTGCGTCCTCGCTTTTCGGTTCCATCATCCGTGTGGCTAATGGAAATAGGCGCGTGCCTTCGCGCGTTTCTGCCAGCCAGCCAATCGCACCAAACTCGTGTCCGTGATGAAACTTGGACTGGTTCTTGTTACGTGGCTGATACGCAGGGTTCCTGCGGAAATGCAAACCCGCTTGTTTTGAACCGCTACTTATGGCATGCGTCTCATCATAGACATAGACGCCCGTGGGGTAAGCGGATAGCACTTGATGGCTTAGCGTAGTGGCGACTTGATCCACACACCAGATGCCACGCGAGAGAAACTTTGGCAGAGACCAATACCGACCTGCTTGGGCTGTCGCAAGATAGATTTGTGTCATTGTGCCTCGGTAGGGCGTATTTATCAGACCTTTTACGAAAGTCTGAAAGTGGTGAAAGTTATTATACTTGAACAAAGGTCAAAAATCTGATAACATGTTGTCCAAGTAGGAAAGTGGGGTCATTTGAAATATCCTTTCAAATTTGTGTTTCCTAAAAGGATACCCGCTTTCCTGCTTTATGTCCATAAAAAAAACAAAAAATGTCCAAACTATAGTTGATGTTTAGGATGCGGAAGTTTTTACCGTATCCATCTTCGTAGAAATATCGGTAGGAATAATCGAAGGCGATAGCTTTTCCGTATTCGTCAACGAGGTCTGCGTTTTGTGCTGCGGCGAGTGCTTGTCCGAAGGTTGCGCTGTATTCGAAGGTGAATCCAGTTTTGGCGAGGGTTTCTCGGTAGGCGCGCCAGACTTTCCCGCCGCTGCCTTTATGTCCTTCATCTACGAAAATGAGGTTGTCCCCTTTTTTCCCATCGAATGCTTCCACGGGGATGCTGGCTCCGCCGCTTGTTTTTTCCTCTACTAATTTTGTTATTTCGATGACTTGCATTGCGTCTTGGGCGTGTGTAAGTCGGTTGCCTTCAAAGTTGAGGCGTTTGCATCTGATATTGGAGTCTGCAAGTTCGCGCATGTGTTGTTCGCTGAGCCCTTCATTTGGTGTGATAAGTACAATGTGTTCTAACGGGTTTTTGAAGTAGTATCGGAATTGGTGGTAGTTGATGTGCATGATGAGCGTTTTGCCTGCTCCAGTCGCCATCCAGAAGGCGAGTTTATTTATGTCCTATTCAGTGAATTGTGCATCCATTGTGTCACCGGGTGATTTTGCCATGTTTTGTGTTTGGACGAAATTGTTTAGCTGTGCTAAAAATGTGGCTTTTTTGTTGAATTTCCAGTCTAAGAAAATTTCTGTGTAGAGCAGTGAAAGGTATTGAAAATAGCGTAGGACAATGGGTTGTGTGCGTTTGTTGTTTATTGCCGCTAGGTGGCGTTTTATGTTGGCATCGTAGATTGGGAGTGCTTTTGCCATTGGTGAGTGTGGTTCTATACGGGTGATGAGGTGTTCACAGATAGGGGAGTGTCCATCTGGGGTGAAACCTTCTTCGGTGTTTTTTATGTGGTTGAGTAGGTCGCGCGTGGTGTTATATGTGAAGTGGCTGTTGAGCCATGTGTGGAGGGTGAGGTGGTTTTCGAGTTTAGGGGTTTGTTGGCGTGTGTTAGGCATTTTGTTTCTCCTTAAAACGTTACGATTCCGTAACATTTTTTAATTGGCAATTTGATGTGGATTGTAGGTTGAGAATCCAGTCGTGGTAAAGGTTCTTTGGCGTTTTTCGTTGTAGTTTTCTTTGGGTGAAAAAATAAATTTGTGAAAAGTGTAACATTTTCGCGGGTTTTCTTTTGTCTGAATCGCGGATTACGCCAAATCAAGAAATCAACGGTATGAACGCCATTAAGGTGTTCCCCGGGTATGAATGCCGTTTAGGCATTCCCTGGATTACGCGGATTTTCGCGGATTTTGTTTTTCTGAATCGCGGATTTTCGCGGATTTCGCGGATTTTTCTTTTGCTGTGCGTTTATCCATTTTTGTAGTGTTTTGTTTTTGTTTGCGTTCATGTTGCACAACCTGGAAAGGTTATGCTACAAAGAGTTTGTCTGAATCGCGGATTAGCGCGGATTACACGGATGGACGCGGATTTTTTGCTGCTGTGGTTTGTTTGATTCTGGATAGTGCCTACTTCTTATTTGTATCCATGATGCACAACCTAGACAGGTTGTGCTACAAAGAGTGTTGTCACCGCTGCACAACCTGGAAAGGTTATGCTATAGAACTTACGTTATTCAAACATTAAGCGTTTGAAAAGTGGGTCTGTGGGTTTTGCTCCTGGGATGATGCTGTTTGTGTTAACGTATACTTCTGTTTCGCTTTCTGTGAGTATGTTTTCTTGAATGAAGTTGTGATCTCGTTCCCAATCTTCTGGTTGTTGCCATCCTTCAGTTTCGCGCCAGATAATGACGACGGTTTTTTGTTCTATTGTGCCTTTGTAGACGAGATAACGCCTGTCATCGTCTTGTAGACACTGGCGAGTCTGGACTGATAATCCGAGTAGGTAGTTGAAGGTTTCTGGTAAATCTATATTTTGTTTCTGTGTTTGCATGTCTTTGACGATTTTGAGTTGGTAACTGAACGGGTTTCGGAGTTCAGAGATGTTTAGGAAGGTTGGACTCTCTTTTGTATCGCTTTCCAACATATAGCTTAGTTGGTGTTCGTCAAATAAGAGGTTCTCGGGCTCGGTTTTGGAAAATTCGATATTATTGAGTGCGTCTTCATAGGATTCGATGCGTTGGTATTTGATGATGTGTGGGAGTTGGCTGTCTCTGGAGACAGGTTTTGCGTCTTTCCATTTTTCTGCGTAGATGGCTTTTTTGATTCGGGGTTTTAGGACGGTGTCAAAGTGGTGTCCCATTTCCATGAGGATATATTTGCGTTTGCCGTTGTCTTGGCGGTTGAGGTTGATGGTGGCGTGGGCGGTTGTGCCAGAGCCAGCGAAGAAATCAAAAATTATATCATCTGGTTTGCAAATTATATCCAGCAATTGTTTGACTAGTACTAATGGTTTGGGCGTACCAAAAGCCTCACGGGCAAATCCCAGATCTTCCATTTGATCTTTTGCCACTTTTAAACTTCCATGCTCCATTAACAAATTTAGATACACTCCTGTGTCTGGATCAGTCTCATCAAAATATTTCTTTTTCTTAACAGTCCATCCATATTCCGAAACGGAAAAATGCAAAAGATTTGCTTGAAGTAGATCCATCATAGTAATTTCACCGACTGTCCATCGTTTCCCTTCAGGCGGGTATGCTACTTCATCCGTATCAGGAATTGGAACAGGAAATTTCATAGTGTCTCTTCTGTACATTCCTTTATCTGTTTTCAAAAGTCCCTCTAATTTGTAAACGCCCCCTTCATCCCTATGAGGATATGTAGAGGTTTCTATAATCCTGCGATTAGTAGACAATCTTGTCCAGTCGCGAGCATACATTAGTACATATTCAACTATGTCACCAACAAGTGTTTCTGTATTTCCAGCACCGCCTTTCTTTTTCCAAACAAAACATTCAACGAAATTCTTTCCTCCAAAAATCTCGTCCATCAGTGAACGCAGATTATGTTGTTCATTATCATCAATTGATATAAAAATTGCCCCTTCTTGGGATAGCCATTCTTGTAAAACTATGATTCGGTCTGACATCAAGGAGAGCCAACTTGAATGTTGATAGGTGTTTTTGTAAAGAAAATCATCATCTCCTGTATTATAAGGTGGGTCAATGTAGATTGCTTTTATGGATTCGTGGTATTTTTCTTTGAGCAGGTTTAGTCCTTGGAAGTTCTCACCGTGGATTAGTAAACCGTCTGTTTCGTTATCCAGATTGTCAAAACAGGCTAAGAGGCGATCCTTGAAGTCAGTGTCAAAGTGACAGGTATCCAGAACAAGATTCGGACTTTCTTTGAGGAAGTCAACGGAGAGTGGTTCGGTATAATCGGTATCTATGAGTTTCTTGTCTATTTCGTGAATAGCGAAAAGGTCTTTCCATTCCTCAAGTTGTGCGGTGTTTTGTGTGATTTCGGGGTAGAGTTCTTCGGGGACGCGGTTCAGCGTGAGGCAGTAATCAGTAGAGAGGACGAATTTCTTTTTGAGCCAGAGGCGTTTTTGGAAATCTTCTATGTGTGAAAGGAAGTCAATTATTTGTGTGGCGATGTGGTGGACGAGTGTTGCGGTTTCAAGCCAATTATTGCTATTTGTTAGTTCAAAGTCAGAGGGGGGGGGTAGATATTGTTAATTCTGAGTTAACATTTGTTAATATTAGATCGGACAGTGGGATGACTTCGTTTTTGATATAGGTATCCAGTTCGCGTGTGAGGAAACCGTTGAGGTTTTTGTGGACGAAGAAGTCTGCGGTGTTTCTGCGTGTGTAGATTTGCAGGTGTTTTTTGAGCAGAGTCGTATCATCTTTTTTGTGTCCGAGTTCGCTCTGGATGTCGTAGTGATCGCCCAGTTGTTCTATGATTTCTGATTCGGCGGCATCAATAATTTTGTCCTGTTGATTTCGTGTTCCGTATTCTTTCTTTTCTTCATCGGTGAGGGGTCGGTATTCAAAAGGGATACATACCTCATCAGTACCTGAATTATATTCTGTCTCTGCTGATATTGGGACAAAGAAACGTTTGTTGCCTTTGACGTTGTCTTTTTCTATGTCTACATTTTGTAGGTCAAAGATAACTGTAGTGTCTTTGGTTTTGAATCTGTAGTTGGAGAAGTGTTCTCCGCTTTTGACATAGTATTGGTCTTTGTTTGCCCAGTGGAGGTAGACTTCTTCGCCGTTGTAGGGTACGGCGTATCGTTCGGTTTGTGAGTAGCGTCTGCGTGGGACAAAGTCTCCATTGTCGTAGTATCGTGCGAAGAAGGTGTATAGGTGGTTGAAGATGGCATCGGCGCGTTGGTTTTGTGTTTGCGGGGTGCCGTGTTGTGCTTTTGCTTCGAGGTATTTTTGGACGAGCGGTGTTTGTGTGTATGCTTCGTTGATGAGGTTTCCATCTGCATCTAACACATCATCGCCGAGGGTATTCTTGATTTGATTTTTTAGGTTTTCGAGTGTTTCGCGTGCGGATTCTATTTCGGTGTTTGCGTCAAGTGCGTTGTTTATTTGGTTGGGGAGTTCTGTGTCAATGAATTTTTGGAGTTGGTCTCGTCTGTAGTTTATGATTCTGTATATGCCGAAGTCGAGGTCGGCGGCATCTGCGCGGAATAGTTTTTGTAGGAGGTTTTGTAGTTTTTTTAAGGATTCTGATATGTTGTTCTGATTTTGTTGCATTGGGTGAGGCTCTTGTTGATAATTGAAGTTAGATTTTGTTAATTTTAGCATGGTTTTGGTTTGAAGTCAAGGGAAATTTTTGTTTGAATCGCGGGTTATATTTTCTGAATCGCGGATTTACGCGGATTACACGGATTAGCGCGGATTTTCTGTATCACGGGTTGGGCGCGGTACGCGGATTTTTTTTGTCAGAATTGCGGATTATATTTTCTGAATCGCGGATTTTCACCAAATCAACGGTATGAATGCCATTTAGGCATTCCCCGGATTACACGGATTTTCGCGGATTAGGGGTTCGTTACTTCAAGGTGCTTTTCTTATGATTAGAATGAACGCGGATTGTCGGTTGTCGGCATCTCGGATTACGCGGATTTTTGTCTGAATCGCGGATTTTCGCCAAGTCAACGGTATGAATGTCATTTAGGCATTCCCTGGATTATCTTTGTTAGCATTGGGGAGGACGTTAAGTCCGCGACAAATTGAATAGCTCTGATTATTTATACAAAATAGTTGCAAATTTCGATAAAATCTGATACAATTGAAGTACCAGTACATTAGGAGGAGAAAACCGGATGGATATTAGAATAGAATATTGCACTTCCTGAAACTATCAACCGCGGGCAGCCAGTTTGGCAAAAGCCTTAGAAAAAAAATATAGTGATCAGGTTAAAAAAGTAAAACTTGTGGAGAGTAGCGGCGGTGCCTTTGAAGTATATGTTAACAAGGAATTGCTTTTCTCTAAACTTGAGCAACGCAAATTTCCAACCGAAGATCAAATTACCACCGCAATCGACAAACTATAAGTTCTAAAATGGGTATGGTCCAGAAAACCGTACCCATTTTATCTTAGTGCTACAGTATTTCAACTGTAATTACAAGAATAGCACCCACATCGGGTTTTCACCTACCGCAATCGTCCCAATTTCAGTTAGCAATCCACTATCACGATTGATACGGTAGGTAGCCAATTTACCGGAACCTTGTCCACCAAAGAATAGATAGTTTCCCGTTTCGTCAATATTAAAGACACGTGGCGTGGGCTCCGTAGGTTGATGTCCTATAGCTGTCAATTCCCCATTTGTCTCCTCGATAGAAAAGATCGCGATGCTGTCATGCCCACGATTGGATACATAAAGATACTTTGCATGTGGATCGATATGAATTTGTGCACAGGAATTATGTTCTGAAAAGTCTGTTGGGAGTGTGGAGAGTGTTTGAAATTCCCATAACAAACCAGGGGCATCATTCACCGTATAATCAGGTGTACCGGACTTAGGAATGGTGGCATCTGGGTCACCTTTCTGGAGGTTACATGCAGTTACGCTTGAACCTTGTTCATTTGAGAAATAAAAGATCGGTTTGTCAGGATGTTCGCTGTAGTGGCGAGGCCCCACAGGTTCATCAGGATTATAATTCCCAAAGAAATTTTGTGTTAGCATACCGGTTGTTTCGTCAAAATGAAATTGATAGATAGCATTACGGGGGACGGTGTGTGGGACAAAAGCGAAGCGGTTGGATATATCTGTCTCAATATAGTGTGCATGCGGTGCAGTTTCAATAGTTTGAATCGGTTCGCCTTGAACGGTTTTATCCTCACCTATCGTATGAACTGTAACTTTTCCAGCACCATAATATGCGGAAAGAAGATATTTTCCCGTTTTATCCGTTGCGATGTAACATGTATCAGCATCGAGCTGTATAGTGCGCAATAATGTCAGCTGCTTAGTTTTTTCATCTATTTCGAAGGTTGCAATTTCGCGACTAGAACGAAGTCCTGCATATAGGTAGTTTCCACATGGTGATAGCGTCAATGGTCCAGGTGAACCGCTAACTACCACATTCTCTTGTAACTCAATTGCTCCATTATTTACATCAAAAGTATAAATTGCAATTCTGTTTTCTCCTGCAATAGAGAGATAAAGATGTGTTTGCATATTGTTCCTCATAAACCGAACGTTTAGGTAAAGACTTTTTTATTGACATACAAAAATCGGTTGGGTTATTATACTGGAAAAGGAGTGTTATGACAATTCAAAAATTTCAGGAGCAGATTGAAGCGATCTATTACAAACGCGATGCAGAACGAGGTGTTCCATTAACATTCACATGGTTTGTTGAAGAGGTAGGTGAGTTAGCAAAGGAGATTCGTAAACAACCACAGAATACGGATCGATTACGCGAAGAATTTGCTGATGTACTCGCTTGGTTATCTACCTTGGCAAGTCTGCTCGGTATTTCGCTTGAAGATGCTGCAAATATCTATGCTGAAGGGTGTCCGAAATGTAACGCTACACCATGTAGATGTTAATATTAACCCAATTTGCCACAGAAGTAGCATACCCTTTCCATGTCGCACTTACCCCCATTTTTTTTTGAATGCGTGTGTAGTTGTGTTCATAGGTTTCCAATGTTGTCATGTCAGTCCTTCTTCGGTGAGAAAGTTTATATCTCTCAAACAAGTCCTCTCGGTGAACAAGAGCAACGCCTCCTGCGTCCACACCTCGCGGATCATACGGTTGATGACACTGATCACGGAGTAAACTTTCCGCGTAGGGTGTAAAGTTTTTGCCCATCTGTCCGCAGCTTTTTCATAACACAGGAACGCCAAACCATAAGCCACGACTGCCAACAAAAACAGAACTTCCATCCGGGGCTGTTCGTTCTTTCTCAAAACGAGTGCTTTGAAACCGAAGTTCGTTTTCAAGTCTCTGAACCCGTGTTCAATCTGTGTCCGCCGCTTGTAGCAAGTTCGCAGGGGGTTCCCCTGAAGCCGATTGGAGATAAGATATAACGGGTCTTTCTTGGTGTGCTGTCCCCCAACATAGAGTGCCACAGGCACCTGCTCCGTGTAGTGATAAAGCACTTGTGGGTAAAAACCATTTGCCACTTCTTCAAGGCACTGCTTGTTGCCTGCTATACGCACACCAACATTGCGTGGCACACGCATCAAGTAGCAGATGCCTTGCCCCTCAAAAAACTTGAGGATCGCTCTCGCTCGGGCGAACCCTCTGTCAAAAACCAACACAGGCTCCCGACTATCCCCTAACACTTTAACAACGCGACTATGGACATCACAACAGAACTGCTGAACTAAATCGTTATGTCCTTGATAGGTGCCATCTTTGAGCATCTCATTTTTATACAGAACCCAATAGAGCGGGATCGCACGATTGCGAAACGGAAGGGCTGCAACAATCGCCTTCCATCCGCCCGGTAAATCTGTCTCGTCTATCAGCACAAGCAGATGCTGCATCCCCACAGAACGACACACACTGACAACTATATGTGACAACCAAGCACCCTTCACCGCTGCAACCGGAAAATAGGTATCAATAAACCGCAACACACGCTTTTGCTTAGACTTGTCGTGTTTCACACGGATAGGTAGATGTGAGGCAATCGATTGAATACGAAAACTTGGGGCTACACACACAGCCTGTAGCATCAAATAAAAGTTGCGGAGCGTCGGTTTTTTGATACAAATCCCGTTGAAAACTTTACGAAAACCTGTTATAATCTTTCTGGGATGTACCCAGCTAAGGGTATATTTCATAAGAATACCTCCCTGCCGGTTTTTCACCGACATTATTTTATATGGAGGTATTCTACCATAACCCATCAGACTTTCCAACTTATTTCTATACACACACACGCCTACACATACCGCATACAAAAATGGGGGTAAGTGAGTTCCATGTTGTGTATATTCGCCACGCAAACTGAATTAATCACCGTTCAGAAACCGTTCAAAATTCCCACCGAATAGGTTATCTACATCACGTTCTATTTCTGCAGTTGAAAGAGCCCAACCTACATCTATTAAAGATTGGTATTTTTCTATCAAGACTTCTGTTATGATCTTACGTGAGTGTTTCCATTTATAGATAAGTTGATCTAATATTCTTGCATCGGAATGTTGTGGAATCACACTTAAACCGAGTAACTCTATTCTCTCACGTGTTATCTCTTCAATAATACTCGGATTGTTCATAAACCACCAACAGCCAAATATCATCAAGTTTTTGAATTTTCGTCCGATGACACATAATTCATGCTGATTTTCTCGTGATAGAAGCGTAACGAGAAATTTGTTCTCTTGATTTTCTCTGAGTAACGTTTCCAAACTCGTCAAATCCGCTTTGCCCGTGCCATCACCCGCCATTCGGAGTTCGGGGTTCACGGCTCGTTTAACACCGATCATCAACGCAAATGGAACATTGAATTCACGTGATATAGGTAAAATGCAATTATCAAACAACTGACCCAGCACACCAGTATCCGGATATTGAAAATCAGGTGGGAGTGAAACTGCCATATATTTTGGATTCATCCGCTGGATCCATGTTTCTAGAAACCGACGAACTTCTTTATAACCTTTCTCTGTCGACAGATTTGGATCTACATCATAACCGAGACCGCGAAGATGTTCGTAAGCAGTTTCTTGGTAACTGTTAATTAAAACATCCATACGGAGTGCTGCTTCAAAACGGGTATCACCAACATCACCTGATTTCCATACTGGGGCTTCTAAAGGATCAAATGGGTCATTCGTCATTACTACCTTGGTTACATTTGAACTTTCAAATACTGTGTCAATGAATTCTGTTTCTGTTGTATCCGCAAAATAGCTACGATAATCTTTTAGATTGCGTGAACTGACATCTAAACCTAATTCGCTCAATGTTGTAACAACCCCGCGGCATGCTTCGCTGATCGGTGAATTTTCTATGAAGAGTGTTTGCCAAATTAAATCTGCCTGTTCCGTTTTCGACATTGCCCAAAAAGCAGGATACGTGACATCTGACTTGCGAAACATCTCCGCAATAAGATAATGGTAGGTGAGGAGCTCATCAATTCCCCATAGCAAAAGTTCGCCAAACGGGGGACTGAATAGATGTGTGTGAATATCAATAATATCTTGATTGGCAACAACATCTGAAATGACGGTTTTTAATTGATCTGAAGTTTCTATACGATTAAGGACGTTCATTATCGGACTCCGAATTAAGTTGATGTTGGATAAAGCTTACGATTTCTTCAGGCGGGTGTTTTCCGAACCTGACATAAATTCCACGGAAGTTTTCAAGACGAGTAGGTTTTGGGAAAGGGCTGAGAAGTACGCCATTTTTGTCAACGTAATTACTTCTAAATGATGTCCATGGACGTTCAATATTATAGCAACACGCCTTGACAACGAGACCATCGCGGCTGCAATGGTAATAGAATGGTAGGAAATATTTGTAAAGCGGCCCAATTAAAAGTAGAGCAGAGAGAAAGACAATTACTATAGACTGGAACCCGGTATAGAGTATAACAAGAATTGAGGACAGAAAGGCCAATAAAATTACTGTCCGTTTCCAGTTTTCAACGAAAGGGTGTACACGCCATGAGATTTCGTCAACATGTGAACGGTCAGACATAGGTGTGGAAGAACCAGCTTCATCGACAACCATGCGCTTGCATACCTTCGCTACTCGTTTTCATCTGTCCCTTCAATAGTGCCTTTTGTATCTTCTGCAGGCGTATCTTCTACCGGTTGCTCACTGTCATCCTGTTTTGTTTCAATTGATCCCTTAGGATTGTCATCATCTGTTTCGATATCTACTGAATCACCGGTATCAGCAGCTTCTTGTTGCTGTTCAGATTCTCCGTTAAGTGGCGTAAGTGTATCTGTAACATTTTCACCGTAAAATCGCATTAGAAATAGCGAAATAACCATGAAACCGACAGCAACCCAGGTAGTCAGCTTGCTCAAAAATGATGCTGCCCCCTGGCCTCCAAGTACAGACTGCATCTCAGCACCTCCGAAAGCACTTGACGAAAGTCCTTCTCCTTTGCTATCTTGTAAAAGAATTATTAAAGTCAAAACGACACAGATAGGAACGAAAATAATAATTGCTACTGTAACTAAAACACCCATTAGATAATCCTCTCTAATTTCCTGAAATGCTATTTAATTTCTATATTGCGCTTTTTACGATCTGCGCGAAAGATTCTGCTTCGAGACTTGCACCGCCAACCAGGGCACCGTCTACATCAGGCTGCGCCATCAGTTCCGCAGCATTCTCCGGCTTAACACTGCCCCCATATTGAATACGTACTTGAGATGCAACCTCATGTGAATAAATTTCCTTCAATAAGCTCCGTATGTAATTATGTACTTCTTGCGCTTGTTCAGGAGTCGCGGTCTTGCCAGTACCAATTGCCCAGACCGGTTCATACGCAATAATACAAGACAAAAACATATCGGCAGATAAGTTTGCAACGCTACCTGATATGTGGTCTTCTATAACAGTTTCCATCTGTCCTGCTTCACGATCATCCAGTTGTTCGCCGACACATATAATCGGCTTTAAGCCATGTGATAGGACTGCCTTTACTTTTTGGTTGACACATGTATTGGTCTCATTGAAAAATTGTCGTCGTTCAGAATGTCCTACGATAACATAGTCACATCCAGCATCCTTCAACATAGGGGTTGACACTTCGCCGGTGAATGCTCCACTGTCTTCCCAATAGACATCTTGTGCAGCGAGTGCTATGTTACTGTCCTTAATAACTTGGTTCACTGCATAAAGCGCAGTAAAAGGCGGTGCGACTACTATCGCAATATTTGTGCTATCTGCAACTAAGTCCTTTAGTTCTGATGTGAGTTCAACCGCTTCTGAAATTGTCTTATTTAGCTTCCAATTTCCTGCAATAATTGGCGTTCGCATAGTCCCTTCCATTATAATACACGTGAGGTAAGTTCTACGAGACGGTTAGAGTAACCCCACTCATTATCATACCATGAAAGAACTTTTACCAGTCCGTTTTCTATAACTTTCGTAAAGGGCGCATCGAGAATAGATGAAAGTTTGTTCCCATTGAAGTCAGCAGAGACGAGATCAAGCTCAGAATAGCCTAATATGCCGTTTAAACTACTTTCTGATGCATCTTTCAAAGCCGCATTTACTTCTGCTGCACTCGGTTTTTCATTGAGTTCAACTGTGAGATCCACGACTGAAACATTCGGTGTTGGTACACGAATAGCAAATCCATCTAATTTTCCATTCAAATCCGGTAGAACTTTACCAACAGCCACAGCTGCGCCGGTTGTCGTGGGAATCATTGACAACGTTGCAGCACGTGCCCTTCGCATATCCTTATGTGGAAAATCGTGAACACGTTGATCGCCAGTATACGCATGTACAGTCGTCATCAAGCCGCTTTCAACTTCGAAACTTTCATGGAGAACCTTAGCAACAGGGGCAAGACAGTTGGTAGTGCACGACGCGTTAGAAATAACATGATGTTGGTTCTTATCATATTTATCGTCGTTCACGCCGATAACTATTGTAATGTCCTCTTCTTTTGCAGGGGCAGAGATAACTACTTTCTTTGCACCGCCGGAAGTTATATGTTTTTCTGCATCTTCACGTGCTGTAAAAAAACCGGTGGATTCTATGACGACATCCACACCCAAATCACCCCAAGGCAAATCAGCAGGATCACGCTCAGCAAATGCACGGATCTCATGTCCGTTCACAATCAAGGCATCTTCTTTCGCAACAATGTCGTCAGTGAGTATCCCATGAATTGAATCATATTGAAGTAAATGCGCCAATGTTTCGGGATTCGTCAGATCGTTAATTGCAACGATTTCTATATCTAATGCCGGATTTAACAACGCAGCCCGAAACGCATTCCGACCAATCCGACCAAAACCATTAATACCTACTTTAGTTGCCATAGACAGATAAATTCCTCTTCATACAATATGTCCTTAGATGTTACTTTGTCTAATAGAAAAAAGTAACACATTTAATATAAAACCGTATAAATCCTTTTTAATTATACTCTACAATGGATTAAATTGCAAATCTGTTATTTTCATTGACAATTTCTCTAGTTCAGTGTTATATTTAACGACAACAGTAGTATAACCTTGGCAAACAGTTTGCACTACACACATTACCATAGTCGGAGACATTAATGTCAAAACAGTTAGCAATTTTAGGTGGGACACCTGTTAGAAACACACAAACTCATCCGTGGCAACAATGGCCAATAAATACAACGGAAGAATGGGAATTAAAGATTGAACCTTTGCTCCGTAACGTCTATATGAGCAAAAACGAGGGGTCTGGTGGTTCAATGATACCCCAATTTTGTAGGCAGTATGCAGAATATACTGGCACAAAATACGCCATATTTATGCCACACGGAACCGACTCGATCAGTGCTGCTTTAGCCGGGGCACTTGACCTTGATGGGTTCAGTGAGGGCGGGGAAGTCATCGTACCAAACTACACATTTGTCGCAACAGCAAGTGCCGTTTTAGAACGTAACTGCACTGTAGCTTTTGTAGATGTCTGTCCTGAAACGTTTACAATTGATTCGGATGCAGTGGAAGCAGCAATTAGCCCTAAAACCTGTGCGATTCTTCCTGTTCATCTTGGTGGACATCCTGCAGACATGGGCACACTAAAAGAGATCGCGCAGCGGCATCAACTGAAAATAATTGAGGATTGTGCACAAGCACACGGTGCCGAGTATCTCACAAAAAAGGTAGGAAGCCTAAGCGATGTCGGAGCTTTTAGTTTTCAGTCGTCAAAAAACCTGACTTCTGGTGAAGGCGGTATGGTTACCACAAACGACAAGGACATTCACGATAGGGTATGCGCCTTTATGAACGTTGGACGTGCACCTGGTGGTGCTCGATGGGAATATCCACGTCTTGGTTGGAATTATCGCCCCTCAGAATATCTCGCTGCCATTTTATCTGTCCGGCTAGAATGTCTTGAAACGCAGACTGACAAACGCAATCAAAATGCATCGTATCTTACCTCAGCATTAGAAAATATTGTAGGTATTATCCCGCCTAAACTTGCCAGATGGGTTACAAAACACGGGTATCACCTATACTGCATGAAGTATGATCCAGAGGGATTCGGCGGTAAATCACGGCAGGAATTTGTGAATGCCTTATCAGCAGAGGGAATCCCTTGTTCAATCGGTTACCGTTCTCCGCTATCTGAAGAACCGGGAATGGCACACGTCGCCCAAAAATATCCACACTTGATACGCACTTTACCTTGTCCAAATACAGAATTGGTATGTGAGACAAGTGTGTGGCTTTTCCAAAATATGTTCCTCGGTGCAAAATCAGATATGGATCAAATTGTGGAGTCAATAGAAAAAATAAGTAATGCATGGGGTTGATGTACATACGACCAGGACTTACGCAAATTTGTGTGTTCTTGTTTAGAATTTTGTTTTTTATGTATTTTATCCCATATTTTTTGCTATTTTCGAGGACTGACCCCCCTTTATTCCCCGCAAGCGGGGGGAATGCGTAAGTCCTGTATGACGTTTGTTTAATAAAATGTGTGTTCTTGTTTAGAATTTTGTTTTTTATGTATTTTATCCCATATTTTTTGCTATTTTCGAGGACTGACCCCCCTTTATTCCCCCGCAAGCGGGGGGAATGCGTAAGTCCTGTACGACGTTTGATTAGTAAAAGTGGTAAATATTGATGCTAACTCAGATTAGCAAACCTGTCCTTGTCTATGATGGTGATTGTAAATTCTGTTTATATTGGATTTTTCGGTGGAGTCACATCACTAAAGACCGTGTAGATTATGCCCCGTATCAAGAAGTATATTCAAACTTTCCAGAGATACCAATTTCCGAATTTCAGTCCGCAGTCAAGTTGATTTTAGAAAACGGACAGGTCTATTCAGGGGCAGAGGCGATCCTACACGCTTTGGATAGCAGCACATTGCTTTGGTGCTACAACAAATTGCCCGGTTTTTCTTACATTTCAGAAGCAATTTATCAATTTGTGGCAAAACACCGTCAACGCTTCTCTAAGATGACTCGATGGCTGTGGAAAAAATATTCGAATTGATATCTAATAGGAGATTCAGATGACCACAGACTTTTTAACCGTTGCAATTGATGCAGCAAAAAGTGCAGAAAATATAATTACATCTTACTATAATCAAAACGTTATCAAGGTTGAACTAAAAAGCGATGAGACACCCGTCACTCGTGCAGATACGGAAGCAGAAAAATCCATCAGAGAAACTATCAAAAACGCATTTCCAGACCACGGCTTTTTAGGAGAAGAATTTGGCACAGAAGTCGGAGCATCACCTTATACGTGGATTATTGATCCAATTGACGCTACAAAAAATTACATTCGTAAAATTCCTATTTTTGGAACACAAATCGCTTTAATGCATCATGATGAACTTATCCTTGGTGTTTCCAACGCACCGCTGCTAAACGAACTACTGTATGCTGAAAATGGCAAAGGCGCATTTCTAAATGGTGAACCGATAAAAGTTTCCAACGTTACACAACCATCAGATGCAATGATCTGCCATGGTGGATTGAAATGGTTCGTAGAAAAGAACACTTTCCACGGCATCTACAACCTAATCAACGACACTGCTCGCTCCAGAGGGTTCGGTGATTTCTATATGTACCATCTTGTGGCTTCTGGCAGAGCAGACGTTGTCGTCGAAGCTGCGATAAGTATATGGGACATCGCGGCAATTACTGTTATCGTTCAGGAAGCAGGCGGAACGGTAACAGATATATTGGGACGAAATATTACGAGAGACACTGATTCACTAATAGCAACGAATGGACATCTTCATGATAACGTGTTGAATTATTTCAGCGTGAGTTCAGTGTAAGCAGTCTTTGCAACACAAACTTTATGAGTAGTTCAGGGCATTCAAAAGTCGATTTTGGACGCGGATTTTTGTTTGTCAGAATCGCGGATTACACCAAATCAAGAAATCAACGGTATGAACGCCATTAAGGCGTTCCCCGGGTATGAATGCCGTTTAGGCATTCCCCGGATTACGCGGATTTACGCGGATTTTAAGAGTCTGTATCTTCTCGCGTGCTCTTTTTCTGAATCGCGGATTTACGCCAAATCAACGGTATGAACGCCATTTAGGCATTCCCCGGATTAGGGGGTTGGTGCTTCAAGGTGCTTTTCGTAGGATTTGGATAAACGCAGATTGTCGGTTGTCAGCGTCTCGGATTAGTGCCACATCAGAAGTATGAATGCGATTTAGACATTCCCCGTATTATCTTTTTCAGCATTGCGGAGGACGCTAAGTCCGCGACAATTGAATAGCTCTGATGAATGGTTTTTGTTACTTGAATTGTCATGTGAAATGTGCTATACTTGTTCTATAACAAACAAACGAATT
Source organism: Candidatus Poribacteria bacterium (assembly GCA_965200395.1). Lineage (GTDB taxonomy): Bacteria > Poribacteria > WGA-4E > WGA-4E > WGA-3G > MSPOR6. The sequence goes on from CBDAUH010000002.1 coordinate 1,284,137, forward strand.
AGAGATAAAATATGCACCTAGACTATCAAAACGTACTAGATCTGTCTTATGTAGTAGACGAGAATAGTCCACGAGAACTGCCGATAGACCCAGTACATATTTATGATCAAGCTACATTAGAAAAAGATGGATACTTTGAAAGCCGCGTCGATATGTCCGGACATTGCTCAACACATATCGATGTACCTTGTTTGATGTATCCTGATGGGTATACTGTCGCAGAAATACCTAAAGAGAAATTGACTGGAAATGCCGTACTCATGGATTTCTCTGCCATCAAGAAACCGGGTGACGCGGTCACTGCCGTAGATGTTAAAGCATGGATGTCAGAAAATGGGGATATACCGAAAGATTGCATCGTATTCATGCGGACAGGGATGGATAGATATGTTTATCAAGACAACTTCAATCGAGAATGGATCGGCTTCAGCAAGGATGCAGCAGAACTCCTCGTCAAAATAGGTATAAAAGTTATTGGAACAGATGCTTGTAGCATAGACGCTGTAGCAGGCCATCCACCGTTACATGATGGTTTACCGCCTGCGCACCTTGTTTTTCTGGGTGAAGGTATTCCGCATGTAGAAGATTTGTGTAACTTGAGTCAACTGCCGCCCCATTTTTTTGTTGTAATCGCACCACTAAAATTAGCTAAGAGTTCTGGGGCACCGACCCGTGTTCTTGCATTTGTATAATGTAGAATACTGATGACGCTTCTGAATACGTGTGGAGAGGTTAATTGAAGATCGAAATATCACTCACGTTCACCATAGTAAATGGAACTGATCATCCCAGATTCACTCTCTGATTCATTACGTGAAATTGGTGAGATAGGCGGCAAACATGCCTATCTTGTGGGTGGGTCTGTCAGAGACTTATTTCTGAAACGGCCAAACTTTGATATAGATATCGTCGTGGAAGGGGATGCAATCCGTGTAGCAAAACAGTTGCAAGAACGTTGGAATTCGGAATTGCAGACACATCCACAATTTGGAACAGCCACCGTAACACCAAAAAATCCCACGAAGCCAAAAATAGATTTCGTCTCTGCTCGTAATGAAACGTATCAAAAACCTGCTACGTTACCTAATGTAGAACCTGGTACCATTTCAGAGGATTTACTTCGCAGAGATTTTACTATTAATGCATTAGCCATGTGTTTAGATGACGATGCTTTTGGTACCATTATTGATGAAACTGGTGGAATTGATGATATAAACACTGGCACTATACGTGTTCTACATAATAAAAGCTACATAGACGATCCGACCCGTATCTTTCGGGCTTGTAGGTATGCAGGACGATACAATTTCAATATAGCCGATGCCGATACACTACTAATACAAGAAGCAATTCCTTGGGTCTCACATCTAAGTGGTGAACGGATACGTAATGAAATTGAGAACATATTGACTGAAAATACTGCACCTATAATCGTAGACATCCTTGATGAATTCGGTGTATTTGAAGCAATTTCATTTGGATGGAGAAAAACTCCTACTTTACCTGATGATTTTCAATCGGCACAATCTGCTATTTCATGGGCTGCTAAACATATTCCTGATAAAGAATTAGATAATAAGCTTATTCTCTGGTTGGCATTTTTCGGTTTGCATAATGAACATAGTATACCAATTTACATTATGGAAGCACTCAGCTTTAAGTTAGTCTTAAAACATCAATTACGGAGGATCACAAACTTACGAATAGAACTCTCAGATGAAGCAGAGATACGAGGTGGTTTTGAAGAATGCGGAATCCTGCTTTCTAAAAGGACAGCTTTTGATTACTGTAATGGAAAATGGTGTATCGTGGACGAAGAAAATGAAGAAACCTATGTATATGGAGAGGCACAGTTTTACCGAGTGCTGACACCAATAACCGCATTCCGTAACTTGTGTTCAGCCATCGAATCTCTTACAGAAACAACGAAAAAAAGTGATATTTACCGAATCCTAAAACCTTTTCCACTCGAAGCCGCTGTGTTGGCTTATTGTGATACAAATTTATCTGAAACGCAGCGCACAAAGATTTGTGATTACCTGCTTAATATACGTAAAATAAAACCAATTGTTAACGGTGATGACTTGATTGAATGGGGTGAGAAACCGAGTAAAAACTTTGAAACATGTCTCAAGGTAATATTTGATGATCAATTGGACGGTAAAATCAAAACAAAATCTGATGGATATACACGTTACCAACAACTAAAGAATCAAGAAAGAGATTAGATTTTTCTTATCAATGATATAAATTGGATTACTTATATTTATGTTCACACCGGATATATACGGGGCGATACTTACAGTCACACAGTTTATTATCCTTTTAACCTTTCACGAATGGGCACATGCAAAATCTGCCAATATGTTAGGCGATCCAACTGCAAAAGATTTAGGACGTATGTCATTAAATCCAGCAGTACACATTGATCCCATCGGAACGTTAATTTTACCTTTGATAGGGTCGCTTTTTGGCGGAGGATTCTTTGGATGGGCAAAACCTGTTCCAGTTGATCCGTATAATCTGAAAAATCCGAGAAGAGACCTGATGCTGATTGCAGGCGCGGGGCCCTTTATGAATATCCTGCTAACTGTTGTGATATTCGTTATTATAAAAATATTGTATGCTATCGGATTAAAACCGTCCTCATCAGTAACAATGATGACCATTCATAGTTTTTTGAAACTATCAGCCCACATCAGTATTTTTCTGGCAGTGTTCAATATGTTACCCCTATTTCCATTAGATGGGTTTAGTGTAGTTAACGGTTTACTACCGGAGCAGGCATCACGCGAATTTTCAAAACTTGCACCTTACGGTATGCCAATTCTAATGGCTCTCATTTTTTTACCATATTTTCTTAGGGGGATACCAAATCCTCTGTTGATACTTGGTGATATTACACAATTCATTTATTATGAAATTTACGGAATTGTTGATATAATTGCAAGCCTTTTTGGCGTATGATAAATTTGGGGCACCATAAATTAACTTTAGACGACTATGTTAACTGAATTATCTCTAACGCATCCATCCTCACATCCAATATATGCTGTAAAACTCGATGGTTTTGAGGGGCCACTTGACCTGCTTCTCCATCTTATTCAGAAAGAGGAGATGGATATCTATGACATTCAGATCGCAAAAATTACCGACCGTTATCTTGAATATATTAATCTGATGGAGCAGTTAGATTTAGATTTAGTATCTGAATTTTTGGTGATGGCAACCACGTTATTACAAATTAAATCACAAAACATTCTCCCCAAAAATGTGAATGCAACTAAAACCGATCATTTCATAGGGAGTCAAGAACAGCTCGTACAACAGCTATTAGAGTATAAACGGTATAAAGAAGCAGCCCAAGTATTAGATATATATGCCGAACGCCGCACGACAATATACAATAGAAGTTCTAAACTGCATGCAGATTTAGATGGCACCCGTTCTTACGAAATTAAAGCCACACTCTTTGACCTGCTATCTGCTTTCAAAAATATCAATGACCGAATATCACAAGTTGATACGGATGATGAATACGAAACGGTTGAAGAAGAAACAGCCACTGTTGAGGAGAAAATGGAATTTATTGAAAGTCAGTTGGAAATTTCTGACCAATTGCTTTTTGATGATCTGTTTCCGCTGACATCAAGAAAATTAGACCTTATTGTCACATTTCTCGCTGTATTAGAACTCATCAGATTAGGTAAAATCGTTTCTGTTCAGACAGACCTATTTGAAAGCATATATCTAGTCAAAGCAACGAGTATTAATTCCACTACGTAGCCACTATATGGAAAGGCAAGGAAATATCAGACATGGAATCAGAGATGATCGCTGAGGATCAAGTAGAGAATCTTGATGAAGTCCCAGAAGACAAAACTAAATCGATATTGGAAGCAATTCTGTTTGCTGCTAGTGAACCTATTACGGTTAAACAGTTTCAGCATGCAATTCCAAAAATGACCGTCCGCGAGATTAGAAAGGCACTATCCGAATTGCAAGAAGATTATCGACAGATGAATAGAAGTTTCCGACTGATTGAAATTGCCAATGGTTACCAAATATGTACCCGCCCAGAATATTCGGAATGGATACGGAAGTTCTACATTCAACAGGTCCGTGTCACACTATCCCCCTCAGCATTAGAAACGCTTGCAATAGTAGCATACAAGCAACCCGTCACACGAAATGATGTTTCCACGATACGCGGCGTAAACAGTGATAGCGTTATCAGTGCCCTTGTAGAAAAAGGACTCGTCCGTGTTTCCGGGAGAAAAGAAGGTGCGGGACGTTCGCTGTTATTTTCCACTACCGATACTTTCCTGCAACAATTCGGACTAAAAGACCCATCTGAATTACCATCTCTTGAAGAAATTGAACAACTGCTTCCCACTTCCAACAGTATTGAAAACACACATACAGTCGAAGAGGAAACAGAGTAATGAATTACAATGCATGGTTCGAATGTGATAAAGGATGTAAATATCCTCTCACTGAAATCATATACCGCTGCAAAAATTGTAATGGATTATTACAGGTTAAACACGACATGAACGTGTTGAAACAGCGAAGTGCGGACGATTGGAAATGCTTGTTTGAACAACGTTATATGCGTACACAATATCCTTATGGTAGTGGAGTCTGGGGAAAAAAAGAATTTGTTTGTCCGAATATAGAGAATGACAATATTATCTCTATGTATGAAGGTGGAACCAATCTATTTTGGGCAGAACGGTTTGGCGGTCAACTCGGTCTCTCCGATCTCTGGATTAAACAGTGTGGAAATAGTCATACCGGTTCGTTCAAGGACCTCGGTATGACAGTCCTGGTCTCAATGGTAAATCAGATTATCTCAGAGTCTGGAAACATCCGTGCTGTTATGTGTGCCTCAACAGGGGATACATCGGCCTCATTAGCAGCCTATGCATCCGCTGCTGGTATCCCCGCGATCATATTATTACCAAAAGAAAAAGTTACCAGAGAACAACTGATCCAACCGATTGCAAATGGGGCATTGACACTTTCTCTTGAAACAGATTTTGATGGTTGCATGGCAATCGTCCAAAAACTCGCTGCGAGAAAAGACTTCTATCTTGCAAACTCAATTAACTCACTTCGAATCGAAGGACAGAAAACTATCAGTGTTGAAATCGTGCAACAGTTCGATTGGGAAGTACCGGACTGGATAATCATACCGGGTGGAAATCTTGGTAACGTCTCTGCACTCGGCTTAGGTTTTCTAATGATGTTAGAACTTGGTATTATAGACAAACTTCCGCGTATTGCATGTGCCCAAGCACAACGGGCAAATCCGCTATATCGGAGTTTTCAAACTGGATTCCAGGAGTTTAAAGCGATCACAGCACAAGCAACACAAGCAACAGCAATTCAAATCGGCAATCCTGTTTCTGTGCATAGGGCTATCCGTGTGCTAAAACAGTTTGATGGCATCGTTGATCAAGCTTCCGAAGAGGAGTTAGCAGATGCAGCTGCCAGAGCAGATAGAACCGGACTGTTCAACTGTCCACATACTGGTGTTGCGTTGGCTGTCCTCATTAAAATGGTAGAACGTGAACAGATACAAAAAGATGATAGAGTGATCGTGATTTCAACGGCGAACGGCCTAAAATTCCCTGATTTCAAAGTGGAATATCATAATGTAGCTCCTGATCAACCACCACCACGTTACCATAATAAACCCTTGGAATTGGAAGCTGAGTATGATACCGTTCTAAATCAGATTGATAAACACATAAATCTGTAAAAAATAATGCATATATGCTATAATCCGATTTATAGTTAACTTTGAAATTTTTGGGACACTTTGCTAAGTGTGTTTATAGTGAACATTAGTGAGCATTGAGAATAATAGGGCAAAGTCCTTGTAGGAGCGATCTCCGAATCGCGACTTAACTTAGTGATGGTCGGGAATCGGAGTTCCCATCTACATGTCAAAATGTCTCATTAATTCAAAAGTTTACTATAAATGAAGATTAATTTATTAATTCGGTATTTCTCATTTACCCAATGTATCATAGACTCGCTTTGTAAGAGAATTGACATATTGGACGCAAGGGACACCTCATGCAGCATGCCACACGCGCATGCTGCCACCGTTGGTGCTTGGTTTTTTGTGCAATAGATTTTCTATACACATGGTGTTAAAGTGAAGTAATCTTTAGCACATTTATGGTAAAATATAAAGTTTTCTATACATATTTTTCTATTTGTGGTATAATACACGGTATTATGGCATATTCAACAGACCTGCGAAAACGCGTGCTTGATTTCATTGATAACGGCGGCAGTAAAGTAAAAGCTGCGAAACTTTTCAATATCTCACGCGATGTTATCTATAAATGGCTCAACGCACCAGACCCACTCGCCCCGAAAAAATCAGGACCTAAAGGTCCCAGATGTATTGACTACAAGGCACTCACACAACAAGTAAAAGATTTCCCGATCAAACTATACAGGAGCGCGCAGATCATTTCGGCGTTTCCTACTATTGTATTTGGTATGGACTGCGAAAACTCGGTATCTCGCGAAAAAAAAGACACTCGGCTATAAGGAACGATGTGATCACAAGCGAGAAACTTATCGTGAGCAACTCGCTGCTGCAAAGGAAAACGGAAAATCCTTAGTTTTTATTGATGAGAGTGGTTTTCGGTCAGAAAGTTTCAGGCGTTTCGGGTATGCTCCGAAAGGTGAACCTGTTTTTGACCTTATATCCAGTCAAAGAAACCGCACCACAACTTTGTTAGCTGCACGTATAGATGAGGCGTTTACAGCCCCTATACTATTTGAGGGGAGTTGTAATGCGGAGCGTTTCAACACTTGGCTTGAGCATGAGTTATGCCCGCGTTTAGATGAAAACCATCTTGTTATCTTGGATAATGCGCGCATCCATAAAACACACCGCACCCGGGATCTTATAGGGGCATCGGGTGCCTCCCTATTGTATTTGCCGCCTTATTCACCGGACTATAACCCAATTGAACATGATTTTGCGAACATCAAACGCTTACGAGAGTATAATAAAGATAAAACACTTCAAGATATAATCAATATGTATAAATAATTCAAAACTCTACCATATATTGACTATATCTAATTTATCTGATACACTATTCAAACGGTTTAGAATCAAAGGATATTTTTTATGAGAACTAAGTTATTATCTATTTTTTGCACACAACTCTTGGTTGCAACACTGCTTTTGTGCAACGGTTTTGCACAGGATTACACAAAGTGGAATTTACCTGAAGGGGCGAAAGCGCGCCTGGGTAAAGGGGCTGTTTTGGATATTGCATATTCTCCGGATGGTGCCTCCATTGCAGTTGCGACTACTATCGGTATTTGGCTCTATGACGCGCAGACCTATCAAGAATTAGACATACTCATAGGGCATACGTCTTGGGTCGAGAGTGTCGTCTTCAGTCCTGATGGTCAGACGCTCGCAAGTGGCAGTTGGGACAAGACCCTCAGTTTATGGGATGTGGAGACAGGCGAAAACAAGCAAACACTCATAGGGCATACGGATTCGGTCATGAGTGTCGTCTTCAGTCCTGATGGTCAGACCCTCGCAAGTGGCAGTTGGGAGGGCACAGTGCTGCTGTGGCATATCACATCTACGGCAACCACGGAGCCTCGATCAGTTGAGGCAAACGGTAAACATTATACGAAGTGGGGCAGGCTAAAAACTGCTGAAGTTTTTCAAAACTATCCGAACCCGTTCAATCCAGAGACGTGGATACCGTATACGCTTTTTGAAACCAGTAACGTCAAACTCTCAATCTTTGCGGCGAGTGGTGAATTGGTAAGAGAATTTCAGTTGGGGCAACAATCCCGTGGCGAAAAGCGTATATTTTGGGATGGCAAAAACGCTGCGGGTGAACCTGTTGTGAGTGGTATCTATTTTTATCAATTTGAGGCTGGCAGGACAAAGCGTGTGCGCAAAATGTGGTTATTGAAGTAGGGGTAAATAATAGGGCAAAGTCCCTGCAGGAGCGATCTCCGAATCGCGACTTAACTCAGTTATAGTCGGGAATCGGAGTTCCCACCTACATGTCAAAATGTCTCATTAATTCAAAAGTTTACTATAAACCGAAAAAAGATAGGAGTTATTGAATGTCAGATCAGTTTCAACCCAAACCTGAACATAAGTTCACATTCGGGTTGTGGACCGTCGGAAATCCCGGACGAGACCCATTCGGGGACATCGTTAGAGCACCATTGAAACCCACCTATAGTGTCAAAAAATTAAGTGAATTAGGAGCATACGGAGTCAACTTACACGACAACGATCTGGTTCCGTTTGGTGCTTCCGCCACTGAACGTGATCAAATTGTTCGTGAATTCAAGCAGGCACTTGATGATAACGGTATGAAAGTACCGATGGCAACAACCAACTTGTTTTACCATCCGATTTTTAAAGATGGTGCATTCACCTCTAATGACCCAAGGGTTAGAGCATTCGCTATACAAAAAACTTTGAACGCGATCGATCTTGGTGTAGAACTCGGAGCGAAAGTTTACGTATTTTGGGGTGGACGCGAAGGTGCAGAAGTTGACGCAGCAAAGGATGGCCCAGACACAGTAAAATGGAACCGTGAAGCCATGAACTACTTCACACACTACGTCATCGACCAAGGTTATGATCTCAAATTTGCATTGGAAGCGAAACCGAACGAGCCCCGAGGAGACATATACCTGCCGACTACAGGACACATGCTCCATTTTATTGAGACACTTGACCACCCAGAGATGGTCGGTGTTAATCCTGAATTTGCCCACGAAACGATGGCAGGTTTGAGCTTTCTGCACGGTGTCGCACAAGCTTATGAAGCAGGAAAACTTTTCCATATCGATCTAAATGACCAGAAGATGAGTCGTTTTGACCAGGACCTACGTTTCGGATCGGAAAACATTAAGAGTGCGTTCTTCCTTGTTAAGTTTCTTGAAGATGTCGAGTGGGATGGAAACCGACACTTTGACGCACACGCGTACCGAACTGAAGATGAACAAGGCGTGTGGGATTTCGCTGCAGGATGCATGCGGAGCTATTTAATACTCAAAGAGAAAGCGGACCAATTCAATAGGGATGCTGAAATTCAAGGAATCCTCTCTACTTTACGCACACAGGACCCTGAACTTGAAGCTATTATGGCAAATTACAGTGCAGAGAGTGCACAGGAATTGAGAAAGATTGACTTTAAACCTGACGCAATCGCTCAAATAGGACTCAGATATGAAAAATTAGATCAACTAACGTTCGAGATAATTACTGGTGTCAGATAAACCTAATCGAGTATGTCTGACTTTCTTAAGGAGCTGGAATTAGCTTATGAGTACACTTATTATTGCTGTCCTGAGCTTTGTCGGCTTTATTGTTGCATACAACACTTACGGCAAATGGTTAGCGCGAAAGATATTCGGTTTAGACCCGCAAGCAAAAGTTCCGAGCCAAGAGCTTAAAGACGACGTAGATTACGTTCCTACGAAAAAAGAGATTATTTTTGGACACCACTTTACAAGCATTGCAGGTACAGGACCGATCGTCGGTCCTGCAATTGCAGTGTTTTGGGGGTGGTTGCCAGCTCTGCTTTGGGTCGTCCTCGGTTCAGTTTTCATCGGTGCTGTTCATGACTTCGGTGCTTTGGTTGTGTCACTCCGTAATCGTGGGCAAAGTGTGGGCGAAGTCGCCGGTAGAATGGTCGGGCCGCGTGCCAAATTCCTGTTCCTATTTGTCCTTTTCATGGGATTGACTATCGTCCTCGCTATCTTCGGACTGGTCATCGCCCTCATATTTTCCTACTATCCCGAATCTGTCCTTTCTGTTTGGATTGAAATCCCGCTCGCTGTGGCAATCGGTGTTTGGATTTACCGCCGCGGTGGAAATATACTTATACCATCTATCATCGCCCTCGGTGTAATGTACATCGGCATGGCTGTCGGTGCATACGTCCTACCTATAGATTTAGGAACGTGGTTGGGTATCCCACTGCTCGGACAAACTTATCTGAACGTAGTCGTTATATGGACGCTAGTCTTGTTCGTCTACTGCTTCATTGCATCAGTCTTACCTGTTTGGACGCTCCTACAACCACGAGATTTTATCAACAGTCACGAATTAGTATTAGCACTTGTTCTGTTAGTGTTAGGTCTTGCAGTTGCTGGATTGACAGGACAAGCAGACTTATTTGCGTCTGCCCCTGCAGTTGCTTCGGACATTCCACCTGATGCCCCACCGATCTGGCCCTTCCTCTTTATTACCATTGCCTGCGGTGCTGTTAGCGGATTCCACTGTATGGTCAGTTCTGGCACTTCAAGCAAGCAGGTAGAATCAGAAAGCGATGCACAATATGTTGGATACGGTGCGATGCTGCTTGAGGGTGGGCTTGCTGTCGTGGTTATAATTGCTTGTTGTGCGGGTATCGGCATGGGAATCTTTGATCGTTCTGTTGACAGTACAACGGCGGGAGGATATACATTCCAGCCTATCCTCAAAGATGGGAGCACGCAACCCGTTGTTAATCAGGATGCATGGCGAACACGTTATGCAACGGGTGAAGAAGTGACTAATCCTGATGGCACAACTGCAGTCGTAGGTGGCGGTTGGGCGAGCCATAAACTCAGAGAAAAGGTGAGTGCCTTTGTTGATGGCGGCGGAAATTTTCTTGCATCTCTCGGTATTCCACTAAAAATGGGTGTTGCAATAATGGCGGTGCTTGTTGCAAGTTTCGCGGCAACAACGCTTGATACTGCAACGCGCTTACAACGGTATGTAATTCAAGAACTCGCGCAAACTGCTAAATTCAAACCTCTGACAAATCGCTATATTGCTACTGCATTTGCTTTGATACTTGCAGCTGCAGTAGCATTGCTACAAGGACCGCGTGGACCTGGTAGTGGTGGCATGACACTCTGGCCGCTCTTCGGTGCGACAAATCAACTCTTAGCAGGATTGGCATTTATGGTTATCGTCTTCTACCTTGTGCGTCGCAATAAACCGATATGGTTTGCTTTTCTTCCTATGGTTGTCATGCTCCTCATGCCTGCTTGGGCAATGCTGCATCAGATGTTCAATACAGATAATGGGTGGTTATTTAGTGGCAATTATCTGCTCTTTGCCTTCGGACTTGTTGTTGAGGGATTACAAGTATGGATGATTGCTGAGGGTATCATTGCATGGCGAAATGCACGTGGAAACTATCCTGAGTTACCACCATTGGAAACTGTTACTGCTGATTAAGAAAGATAGATAAAGCGCAAACATGTAGCGTATCCTTTCCATGTTTCGTACACTTCAATTTTCCTTGCACTTCAACTGGAAACCATCTAAACTAACCTCAAGTTGCTCCTAAGATAGGTACCCATGAAAACAGCATACCGATTTCTCGTCACACTCTTTCTAACTTCTATCCTATTGTTGCCAAGCACGTTTGCTCAGGATATTACGCAGTGGAGTCTACCTGAAGGTGCCAAGGCACGCCTCGGCAAAGGTGACATAAATGAGATTGCGTTTTCACCGGACGGCATGCACCTTGCGGTGGCAGGTTCCATCGGTACCTGGATATATGATATGTGGACGCTGCAAGAACACAAACTGTTGACAGGACATACAAGCATGGTCTATAGCGTATGCTATTCCCCAGATGGCAAAACTATCGCCACTGCCAGTTGGGATCGCACGGTGCGTTTGTGGGACGCAGAAACAGGACGACATCTAAAAACTCTCAAAGGGCATACGAATGATGTCGTTAGCGTCCGCTATTCTCCTGATGGCAAAACCATCGCTACGGGCAGTTGGGATCGCACAGTTCGTTTGTGGGACGCAGACACAGGACAACACCTGAAAACTCTCAAAGGACATACGAGTTCTGTCAAGACCGTATGTTATTCCTCTGATGGCAAAACCATCGCTACTGCCAATGGTTACACGGTGCGTTTGTGGGACACAGACACCGGACAGCATCTGAAAACTCTCAAAGGACATACAGATGGTGTCCTTAGCGTATGCTATTCTCCTGATGGTAAAACTATCGCTACTGCCGGTGATGATGAGACGGTTCGGTTATGGGACGCAGACACGGGACGGCATCTGAAAACTCTCAAAGGACATACAAGCTGGATCCTTAGCGTATGCTATTCTCCTGATGGCAAAACCATCGCTACGGGCAATTGGGATTACACGGTTCGTTTGTGGGACGCAGATACAGGGCAACACCTGAAAACTTTCAAAGGACATACAGACTGGATCCGTAGCGTGTGCTATTCCCCAGATGGCACAGTCATCGCTACGGGCAGTTCGGATATGACAGTGCGTTTGTGGGACGCAGACACGGGCCAGCATATGAAAGCACTCACAGGACATACGAACGATGTCCGTAGCGTGTGCTATTCTGTTGATGGCAAAACTATTGCTACGGGGAGTGAAGATTACACGGTTCGGTTATGGGACGCAGACACGGGACAGCATCTGAAAACACTCATAGGACATGTGGGTTCTGTCTATAGCGTCTGCTATTCTCCTGATAGCAAAACTATCGCTACGGGCAGTGGCGGATTCGGTGCTGAGAGTGATAACGCGTTGCGTTTGTGGGACGCTGACACCGGACGACATCTGAAAACTCTTATAGGACATGTGGGTTCTATCAATAGTGTCTGCTATTCTCCTGATGGTAAAACTATTGCTACGGGAAGCGGGGATGGCACGGTTCTGCTTTGGGATATACCTTGAAGAATATCACACACTCCACAGCTGAACACTGCATGCAAACAGCAAACATCCCAGCATATTGCACAAATTGAAATTAAAAGTCGTCACAAATCGTCCGAACTGCTACAATAGTTAATGCCATGGGTTTCTTCATTTGTTTGTAGTAAATAAAAACATTATAGAGAAAATCCCAGGGATTCAAAAGAAATTTATAGGTGGCAACTCTGGCTAAACTAACACATCAAAATAATTGCTTATCTCAAAGGAGATGACTTTATGGCTGTCAAAGTTGGAATTATTGGTACAGGTGGAATCTCACGTGCTCACCGTGGCACATATCAAAAAGTAGGGGGTTTTGAGATTGTCGCGGTGTGTGACATCATCAAAAGCAAGGCGAACCAAGCTGCAGAAGAATGGGGTGTTCCGAAAAAGAACGCATTTTCAAGCTATAACAAAATGCTTGAGATGGACGAACTTGATGCTGTAAGCGTTACGACATACAATCAAGGCCATCGCCGCCCGACGGTCGCAGCATTGAACGCGGGTAAACATGTCCTCTGTGAGAAACCGATGGCTGCTACCCTTCCAGATGCAACTGCGATGGTTCGAGCAGCAAAAGAATCAGGTAAAATCCTGCAAATCGGTCTCAATCCCACATTTAGTCCGAGACTCCAATTCTCCAGGAAATTGTATGATGAAGGATTGCTCGGTGATATCTATTACTCCGAATCCGCAGGATGTAGAAGACGGGGTAACCCAGGACATACTTTCATCTATAAAAAGACAGCAGGTGCAGGGGCAATTGTTGACATCGGTGTCTACAATATGCACAGATCGCTGTTCGCAATGGGGTATCCGAAACCGGTGCGTGTCTCTGCGATTACCGAAGATTACATATCTATGCAAGATGATAGATTCAAGGGTAAGATGGATGTAGAGGAGTTCGGCGCAGCCTGGATCCGATTTGAAGGTGGGGGTGTCATGGTCTTTAAAATATCGTGGGCAGTTCACGCAAATTCCCTTGGCGGCAACTTTCACCTTGGTACAAAAGCAGGGATTTCATTGGATGGCCCCGTTGTATTTGCTGATGCGTATACAGGAGATCTCAAGAAGTTTGTCGAAGCAGAAGGGATCACAGCTGAACCGGACCCACCTGAAGGGATGACGACCATCAGCTTCTCAGGATTCCCACCGGAAGACAATTGGGCTGCACAAATGACCGCATTCCGTGAAGCGATCCTAGCAGATGCCCCCTCTCCGATATCTCCAGAAGGCGTGCTCCTCACAAATGTGATTATGGACGGTATCTTCCGATCACACGCGGCTGGCAAAGAGGTGGCAGTCAAGGTTCCTGAATTCTAAACGAATTGCTGTTGCTATCGGCGGGGCACTCGTACCTCGCCGATCTTCAGCAATGGATCACGAAGATTCTGCCACGTTTCCCACCAAAGTTAATTCCAACCTGTTGTCGTGTTTTCAACGCATGCTGCTGCGTGAGCACCTTGTTTAATAGAGCAGGATCCATAGAGAGCAACACCATTTTCCCCGCGGGTTTTATTACTTCTTCAAATTGTGTGAGAATTTGTGTGTATAAGTCGGACATATTGTCATTTCTGATATTGTTTTTGTCAATCGGAAGATTGCAGACAATTTTATCAACGGAGTTTGGTTGTAGTGGTATAGATCGAGCATCCCACTGGTAGAATTGGCGTGGTTGGTGCTGTCTACCAAACCTCTTTTGCGTTTCGTATATTGCTTCTTCAGATATATCCCCACCGATAAGAGAACGATAACGCCCTGAAAAAGCACGTTCCAACAAAATGGTACCTGCGCCACACATCGGATCTAAAAAAATATCGTCCGGACTCGGATTTGAAAGCGTTACCATGCTATAAGCGATTGTCGGTTTTAACGTCTGTGGAACGTGTGCTTGTTTGTAGGAACGTTGAGACATGTCCGCCCTTGATAGACGAATGCTGATATAGCCATCTTCTCCATGCACCTCTACCCAAACATCTAATCCTGTACCTGAATGAGACAGGTCCCACCCTCTGTCAATCAACGATCTTTGGACAACCTGTTGTAAGTCCCTCTTTTGAAAATTGCGAAACCCTGACATACGACTGATGACACGAAATGGAATCCGTTTCCGTACGCGAATTCCGACTTGACGACAGACATTTATTGCTTGCGTCCAGTTGTTTCTATTGAGAAAATTACGGATTGTCGTCAATGAACGGCGCGAACGGGTCATGTTTGGAATGTGTTTGATGACGAGAAACAGACGTTCCGCGGATCGGAGTGACAGCAAATCTTTCGGATCCCCCGTGTATTGAAAAAGAATGCGTTGCGGTTTCCGCATGATGATTTTGAATTGTTTGGTATCACCGTAACGCGCGATTATCTCTTGACGGGCAAGGTTTTCCAATCCAGCAGTAACGGAAATTGAATATATCATCGGACGCTTTCTATGGGTATGGGAAATCGAGGTGTCTATGTAAGAATTGGAAGGTTTTGTCAGAATTGATCTGATGTCCACCGTCAAAAAATTCAATCTCAGTCTTATCTGCAATACCGAGTCGCACGTATAGCCTGCGCACTCTTGCGAATTCATGGGCAACCCATTCGTCTGGTGCCACGCCATCGTCGTGGCCACGTTCCACCATAAATGGGCGTGGTGCGATAAGTCCTGCCATTTCAGCGTAGTTGAAGGTGTTCCCTAAATCGAACTCTGGCATCTCATACTCACCTGTGAACATGTAGCTATACCGTGAATCGTAAGTAGCATTCTTGACAATCCACTCGTTGAAATCGGCTGAGCAGATAGAGCAAGCATATTTTTCAAGGACAGCAGGGACGCGCATTGCAGTTTTGCCACCGTAAGATAATCCGTAAAAACCGATTCGGTTTTCATCAACATAAGGGAGTTCTGCTAACCAGTCAAGCGTACGTTCATGTTGACGAATGATCAACGAGAAGAGTGACCACTTGATTGGATTTGCTTTGCGTTGGATCACACGAAAAGCATCATTGCCAATATACGGATTTTGCGGGGAGTATGTGATGAACCCCCTATCTGCCAACTGTGCAGCGTAGGCATGATAAACCGATTGGATTTTCGGATCAGCAGTATCCTGGGGTCTTCCCTCTAATCCGTGTTGGCAAACGACGACTGGGCGTTTCTCACCTGACGCAAGGTCGTTTGGAAGCAGTAGGATGCCGTAAGCGAAGACATCTTTATAAACATCTAATACAACTTCGTAACCTTTCCATTTGGGTTCATCGTATATCAAGCGAGTTCTTGGATTTATAGGCACATCCGGTGCTGGACATCTACCGATCACATCATCCCAGAAATATGTTTTTGCATCTACACACGATTCTTCCCACGTGTCTAACGATGATGTGTCGGTTTTTTGCCAGAAAAATGTATCACGGCGCGTCGCTGCTTCTCGTAAAAAATGTTGTGTTAGATTGACAAGTTGGATAAACTGCCGTTGTTGGCGTGCTTGGTAATCAAACGATTCTTCGACAATCGCGGAGAGACTCCTACGTTTGTCAATCCGAAAATTATCTTTCGTCAGACTTGCCAGAAAAGCTGTTAATGCTGCATCGGAACCCGCTAATCCATCGTCGGGCGTGATAAGATTTAAATTCTCAATGCAACCCAGTTCCGCATAAACGGATTGAGCGCGATCATACTCTCTGGCTGCAGATTTCTTTGGTGGAGAGACAAGTTGTCCTGGGGCAGCACCCCTGCGTCCATCGCGTGCAGGTGGTGGTCCCATTACCTCAGGTCCTCGACTCGTTTCGATGGTTAGATGTCGCGGAGCGATGAGACTTGCAATCTCAGCATCACCAAATTCGTGGAGTAGCCCCCATACATTTCTGTAGATGGGTTCACGCCAGACATCCTGCCGTGATTGAAAGTATCCACTGACGACGGTTGACTGAATTCGTGTATCCACGGCTGCGCTATAGAATGCAATCAATCCGCCTTCTCCGTATCCAATAACGCCGATGGGGACATTAAAAGATGACATCCAGTCAACCAATGATAAGGCCTTTTGCACTTCGTATCCGATGATGTGCCGTCCCAATTGGTATGCCATTCGGTAGATAAATTCACGATGCGGTTGATTTGTATTGGCACCGATTTTGGGGTTACCTGAGTATGTATCCTCACGATTAATGAGAACCGGAATGACAACTCTGCATCCTGCATGTGCTAAATGTTTCGCGAACTGTGCGGATGGGGGCAATTCATCTGTTATACCTATAATCATCTCAGGTGTCCAATCAGCATCGGGCAAAGCGACTATCTGTGCGATGATAGGGACATTTTTCATGGGTTCTAAGAGGAGTCCTTCACCTTCAACTTCATCAAAAACTTGCCAACGCACCCGTGATATGGTAAAATTCTCACCTTTACCAATGTGCGCTGTTGCTTTTGTCGTTCCGATAAACGTAAGCTCATCTATGGGTAGACGTTCATCAAGACATCCGATCTGCTTCATGAAACGAAGTCTGTTTAACGCAATAGACTCGGTATAGGCAGTGTGTGAACTATAATCCCGATTCCACAAAGATTCACGGTTTTCTGCAGCAGCTTCAATTGCACGGGTCACATAGTTATCGAGGTCTTCTACCATTTGGGCGGCAAGATCCCCTTCAAAAGTGAGGGGTGTTGTTCCTTGCAATATTTGATCGTTTTTATTTGACATGGTATCCTCACTCGCTTGCATGCAGACACGCTAAAAACAGCAGTGTCTGTCCGATTAAATAATCCCTTCTTGTCTTAATATATCTACTTCATCCATAGTTTTATGCAAATCTTTTATTAAAACTTCATCCGTATGCTCTCCAAGGCTGGGTGCGGGAACATCAACATTTCCAGGTGTGTCAGAAAGTTTGATCGGTACCCCTGGTACCGCTACGGATCCTGTGAGTGGGTGTATTACTTTTGTGATCATTTCTCTTGCCTGCACTTGTGGGTGTTTGACTACCTCGTCAATTGTATTGATGGGCCCGCAGGGTATACCTATATTTTCGAGTGCTGCAATCCACTGAGCTGTTGTTCTTTTACGCATAATTTCTGAGAGAATTGGATGTAGTTCGTCATGGTTGTCAGTGCGTTTGTTGTTCGTGCTGAACCGTGGGTCCGTGATTAGGTCTTTCTGATGGACATGTTCACAGAATTTTGACCACAGCACATCATTTCCGATAGCAATAATAATATATCCATCCGCGGATTTGAATGCTTCAAATGGTGTTATTGCGGGGTGTCTGCTGCCGAGTGGTTGTGGAATATCTCCAGATGCACAATAACGGACAATTGCATTCTCCAACACTGCTACAAGACTATCTAACATGGCCACATCAACGAACTGTCCTTTACCTGTTAGATTGCGATGATGTAGTGCTGATAAAATACCGATAGTAGTGAAGAGAGCTGCTGTAATATCACTGATAGATGTACCAACGCGGACCGGCGTTCCATCAGGTTCACCTGTTATACTAATAATTCCGCCCATACCTTGAATGATCATATCGTAAGCACCTTTTTCGGCATAAGGTCCAGTGTGTCCGAAACCTGAGCATGACGCATAGATAAGTTGTGGATACTCTACAGCAAGTGTACTGTAATCCAAACCTAGTTTCTTCATAGTGCCCGGACGGAAGTTTTCAATGACTATATCATTTTGTTTGACGAGTTGCTTGAAAATGGTTTTTCCGTGTTCTGTTTTCAGATTGAGTGTTATACTGCGTTTTCCGCGATTAACGCTCATGAAATAGAGGCTAAATTCGTTCTTAAAGGGTCCAAAATTCCGTGCTTCATCTCCTGTCTCGGGTTGTTCAATTTTAAGGACATCTGCTCCGAGATCGCTCAGAATCATAGTAGCAAAGGGGCCTGCAAGAACTCTCGTTAAATCTAATACTTTAATGCCATCCAGGGGACCTGCCATGAATTATTCCTTTTTAATGTCGGAAGTGCCGGATGCCTGTGAATACCATCGCTATATCGTATCGATCTGCAGTTTCAATAACAGATTCATCATTGACAGAGCCGCCTGGTTGGATAATTGCGCTGATGCCTGCATCACCAGCAATTTCTACACCATCAGGAAATGGGAAGAAAGCATCGGAAGCTAAAACGGCATTTTCTGCCTTTTCACCAGCTTTACGGACCGCAATAATCGCGGCATCAACGCGACTCATCTGCCCCGAACCGATTCCGACAGTTTGCGTGTTTTGGGCAAGGAGAATACAGTTGGATTTGACATGCTTGCATGCTTTCCATGCGAATAACAGGGATGCTAACTGAGCATCTGTAGGTTTACGCGTTGTGACACATTGCAAATCACTTTTATCCGTGTGATGTCTGTCCTGTTCCTGAACCAGTGCGCCGCCTGTGATATTGCGTATTTGCATAACCGATTCTGATGAAGAGAGGGAACCGACTTCAAGTATTCTTCTATCTTTTACCCGGGATAACGCACGCAATGCTTTTTCAGTATAACTGGGTGCGATGATCGCTTCTATTTTCACACCTGATTTTGCTGCTTCACGGATAGTATTCGCGGTTTGAATGGTAACTGGACGGTTTAGCCCGACAATTGAACCGAATGCAGAAGTTCTATCACATTCAAGTGCGTTTGTGAAGGCATCTTGCAAATTACCAGCAGTCGCAAGTCCACACGGGTTGTTGTGTTTAATGATAGCACATGTAGGCGTTTCGAAGTCCTTTACTATTTCTAAGGCAGCATCTAAATCAAGGATGTTGTTGAATGACAATGGTGGTCCGTTTCGTTGTTTTGCCCAAGCAGCACACGGCGCAGGTTTGGTTTCGGTTCTATAGAAGGCAGCATGTTGATGTGGATTTTCACCATATCTCAACGAATCTGCTTTGTGATACTGGCGTGTAAGTGTATCCCCGAATATGTCATTGTTTTCTAAATTGGTTAGATAGGTAGCAATCGCCCTGTCGTAATGTGCCGTATGGCGGAACGCTGTTTTTGCTAATTCATATCGGACCTCTTCTGAAAGATGTCCGTTGTCGGCATTTAAATTAGAGATGATATGGGGGTATTGGTCAGGGCTTGTTAGGACTGCAACTTGCCGATAATTTTTGGCTGCAGCGCGGATCATTGTGGGGCCGCCGATATCTATGTTTTCTATTGCTGCTTCAAGGGTGACATCCGGTTTTGCAATAGTTTCCTCAAATGGATAGAGGTTACAGATCACCATATCAATTGGTTTTATGCCCTGATTGTTCGCTTGGGCAACATGTTCTGTATTGTCCCAGTGTGCAAGCAATCCACCATGGATTTTAGGGTGAAGTGTCTTCACCCGCCCATCTAACATCTCTGGAAAACCTGTGTATTCAGAAACATCGATAATGTTTATGCCTGCTTCGCGAAGATGTTTAGCAGTGCCACCGGTAGAAAGTAATTCGACCTTATGTTGTACAAGTGCGTTTGCAATATCGATTAAGCCTGTTTTGTCATAAGTACTAATGAGTGCACATTTTATTTTTTTCATATTTTTTAAAAGGTTGCAAAGTGTTACCGCAAATTTTTTAAAGGGTTGCAAAGTGTTACCGCAAACACGTTGTGTTTGCTACGTTTTCTCTCTGGACTGTGTATTCTGGTTCGCTAACGTTTTTTTAAAGGACACCGAGTTCAGGTTATGTTACATATCTTGGAAATCCAAATCCGTCATTAGCGACGTGGCTTCTGGCGGGAATTTGTGCTCGTGTCGGTATAATCAAATCCATTTCGGATGTATTTTCTATCACTGTGCCGTCACCGATTCGCACCTCATCTCCGATCATAATCTTACCGGGGTGTGCTGCAGCACCACGAATGGTTCCAATAACAACTGATGATCCGATACGGCATCCTTGATCAATCTCTACGAACCCATATATTTCAGTATTTGTGCCGATAGTCGTGCGATCAGCGATCTTGACCGGGCCGAGAAGACTCGTATCCGTGCCAATCTCTACAAAATCACCGATAACTGGGTGCCGTTGCTTTACTTTGACGCTCAAACCGCCAAGAGTGCATGGATAAATCACACACCCCGATCCAATAATACCTGTCTGTCCCATTGTTACACCCCGATGTGGATGTTCTAATAGGTTCGCGTCACCTATTTGCGTCTCTGGATGTAAATCTGCTTGATAATAACGTCCACCGAGTTCTGCAATAGCACGTGGTAAGAGTGGAACAGGAACTCTGTGAAGATCCGTGTTATCTTTCGGGGGATCGCTGCGTGTCAATGCATGTGCAACATCGTGGTAGAAGAGTACACGCCAACCGGGATAGGTACTGACAACGAGTTGAAGTTGATATTCTAATACAGATGAAAGGTTTAAAGTGCCGAGAAAGTCTTCATAAGGTTCAAAACTCCTTTCTAAGATTGCGTTATCAATATGCATACGGAAATCAAGTGCAGCAAGTTTTTCTCGAGAGATGCTGTTGTGTAGCAGATAAGCGTCCCACACTGCTGGGTCTTTGAGAGAAGCGAACCGGTTCCAGAGTGCGCGATTTTTCAATCGTGGAAGTTCCCAGAGCAGCGAGAAAGCGGTTTCAAGCGCGGCGTCAAGGTGTGTTTCATCTGGCACAGCTAGAAACGATTGCACAACCATTGCATACAACTGATCGGCTACCTCTTCAATTGCTTCCGATAGTTCACGTTTTTGGTTCTGTAGATGTGGTGCGTTGTGGGAACCGGGAGCGACACTTTCCAATAGATTCCCTAGCACTGTTTCAAGGATATCTCGATTGACAAAACCACGACCGGAACGTTGTGCTAATCCTTCTCTGCTTGTGCTGTCTATTCGCAAAGCGTTGAGATCGGACTGACTATAGATTGGACGCAGGTGCTCTAATGTTTTTTCCAATAACGGTTTTTTTCGCTGTTCATAAGATAAATCAAATATTGTCGTTTCAGATTTTTTAAATGGTTCCATATTTTTTAAATGGTTGCAGTCGGCCCGCAAAGGCACGTTGTGCTTTGCTACTTTTTTGGGACTGTCTACTTTTTGTTTTCGTTCACGATACACAACCTGGAAAGGTTATGCTACGAATATGCACAACCTGGAAAGGTTATGCTACAAAGAGACACGATGTGTTTGCTACAGTTTTGTGAATATCTCTTGTGCAGCGGCTGCACCTGCCCCCAGATCAACAGCGTAACCTATCTCTACCAATCCTCTCTCAAGTGCAGATATGGCGATAAGGACATCGTTTTCGTTCATCCAACCGAGGTGTGCAATGCGAACTATCTTACCACTCAACTCACCTTGTCCTCCCGCATAGGTGATTCCGTATTTTTCCCGCATCATCTTGATAAACGAATTACCATCAATTTCCTCTGGCAATCGTATCGATGTTAACGTGTTTGCAGGAGATGTAGCAAACAGTGGAAGGCCGATAGATTTGGCTGCACTTCGCGTAGCGAATGCCATGCGGTGATGACGTGCAATAGTGTTTTGGATACCTTCATCGCAGATACGGTTCAATGCGTACTGTAATGCAATCAGCGGTGTAACTGCTGGTGTATACGGTACTGAACCCTTTAGTCCACTTTGATGTGCTTTACGATAGTCTAAGTAGTATTTTGGTAAATTTGACCTTTCAGTTGCCTCCCATGCACGTTGATTCAGTGCGGCGAATGCAAGACCGGGAGGTGTCATCAGTCCCTTCTGTGAACAGGAGACAACGACATCAACGTCCCATTTATCCATCTGCAGATCATCTGCACCGAGTGCGCTTACAGCATCAACGACGAGCAAAGTTTGCGTGTGTTGTTTTATTTCAGCGAGTGTTTCGATGTCATGTAGTGCACCTGTAGACGTTTCACAGAGTGTTGCGAAAACTGCCTTTGTGTCAGGGTGTGATGTCAATGTGGATTCAACGACTTCGGGTGCAACGGAATCTCCCCACCTCACATCGATAGGAATTACGTTTACGTCGTAAGCATTGCAGATTTCTGCCCATCGTTCTCCGAATTTACCACTACGAATGACGATGACTTTATCTCCTCGGCAGAGCAGGTTTGCAACTGCACCCTCCATTGCCCCAGTACCAGACGATGTCAAGAACAGGACATCATTTTCCGTTTGGAAAACATGTTTAAGT
The DNA here is from genome assembly GCA_965200395.1 of Candidatus Poribacteria bacterium. GTDB lineage: Bacteria > Poribacteria > WGA-4E > WGA-4E > WGA-3G > MSPOR6. The sequence goes on from CBDAUH010000002.1 coordinate 1,307,009, forward strand.
TTTTCCAATACATCTTTTATGCGTGCGATTACATCTTCACTGCGATGGTAGTCGATCGGTTGCGCCATCGCTAACAATGCTTCCGGTGGAATGGGTGTTGGCCCCGGTGTAAAGAGATAATCTTTTCTCATGATAGCCCTATGCTGTGCCTACGGCTCCGGGTGATTTGCTCTCAATTTCCATGACGACCCACTCTTTATCAAGAAGTTGTAGTATTGAGACGATTGTCTCACGTTGTGCTGCATTGTCCATAGGCACTTCAATTGTGAGTGTTGCAAATTCCCTTGTTTGAGGATCACCATCTTTGTCAAACTTCCTGGGTGTAATTTGTATCTTTTTCAGTTTTGCATCCATATTATGTCCTCCATTTTTAAATGATTGCATAGTGTTTTTAAACGGTTGCATAGTGTTACCGCAAATTTTTTAAATAATTGCAGTTTTACCGCAAAGGCACGGTGTGCTTTGCTACAATATCGCTACAGATAATGTGGTCCGCTACACCGCACAATACGGCACAACCTGGAAAGGTTATGCTACGAAGAGTGCACAACCTGGAAAGGTTATGCTACAAAGAGTGTTCCACAGCTGCACACTCTAGAAAGGTTATGCTACAAATCCATGAATGTAGTGATATCAATACATTCGCCTTCACGCCGTGCAGATTCCCAACCTGCTAGAACAGGTGCTAATGAGAAAAGACCGTCGTGATAATCACTTTGTAATATGCTGGCGTCTCCAGTCTGAACAGCATGTATAAAGGTTTTGTCTTGTTCTAGCCATGGATTGAATTCCTCTGCTTGATAGAATAATTCACCGTTTACCTCTATTCTATCGTAGCGGAAGATTGCTAGATATCCACCTTCGTAGAAAACGGTAAACCACGGTTCATCTTGAGGACTTGCGCCTGCGGAGATGAAGTTGAGTGTCATGGTTGCGCCGTTCTCAAAGTAGTAATTGAATATACACGATAACGGTGTGTTATATGAAGGTCTTTCACAATAGAACGCTTGTGCTTTGGCAACGTTGAGGCCTGTCATAAATCGGCTATAGTCCGTGGCGTGGACACCCCAATCGAGTGCGCGTCCGCCTGATTTATCCATATCTGCCCACCATGTTTTTGCCATGTTATCTGCTTTGGCTGGCAATCCGCCGTAACTTACAAAACGCACGTGAACGATAGTTTTATCCATCAAATATTCGCGTGCTTTTTGAAAAATGGGTCGATAACGTTCACGAAACCCTACTGTGCTAATTACGTCTGATCGCTTTATCGCTTTGTCAATCCGGTTAGCCACTTGCATCTTGATTGCTTGTGGTTTTTCGCTAAAAATATGGATTCCTTTTTCTGCGGCGGTTACCTCAACATCAGTTCGTACATAGGCTGGAACAATAGAGTACAATACCTCAAAATCCGCTGCGTCAAGCATTTCATGACCCCTGTTGTATATATGTGGGATGTTGAAACGTTCCGCAGCTTCTTTTGCCGCTTGCATGTTACTATCACATACTGCAATTATAGTGACGGAATCCAATTCCAAAAGGTTTGGAATTCGTGTACTTTTTGCAAAGTTTCCACATCCATAAAAAGCAACGCGGATTTTTGATGCAGTTGACACAATAAAGTTCTCCCAACTTACTATTCACGCCAAGGTGGAACATTCCATGTATTAAACCAGTCCCAAGTCCAAATAACTTGTTTCATTGGCATTTTGACTTCATATTCAATTCCAGCGGTAAAAGGGAGAATAACAGTTTTATCCCCTACAACTTGACGAATTGACTCAATGAAAGCCATCTCATCTGAGACGTTTGGTGGCCAATGTCCTTTGGGTATCGGATCAGATTTGCGGTCGGTGCGATAGTGTGTAGGTATCATGAAGCGGGGTTGAATGCGTTCAATCAGTTCTATCAGCTGATGTTCTTTGCCTTTGCCAATACCAAGTTTCATGTGAATCAAATAATCTACTTTTCCGCGGAGATTTGCTAGTGCTGGATAGGGTTCGTGCAGGTCTCCGGTGTGTAGGATGGAGACATTCTTTGTCGTGTGTGTTATCAAATAGCCGTTGGTTGGTAGATCGGGTGTTTGGTTCTCACCACTCTCAATTGTTTCAACGCGAATATTACTGAGATCCATTATGTCTGAACCTTGAAATGACCGGGCTGTCCCTTGTTTGTTGTTAAGATGTTTAGGATAGAGCATCTGAACTTTATCAGCAGGAATGTGTTTGGTTATCGGCAGATCGCGTTCAAAAGCTGCGTCACCATATTTTTCTTTGATGGGTTGGGCAGGTGTGATGCAACCGGGACTGACAAATATCTTTTTGAAACGTCGGCCTTGACACAATTTCTGTAGCGTTGCGGGGTGACAATGGTCAAAGTGTTCGTGAGAGATAAAGATGTAATCGTATATTGGTCGGGCATTTGCTAAATTCTGATTGAATAGGTAGGGATCGAATGCTATATTGATGTCACCGAAACGTGCATCAAATGCACCACATCCCCACCATCTCAGAAATATGTTATCCATAGCCTACTTCATTAACCACATTTTCTGAACACTTTTGGTATTACCTGCCTTAAACTGATAGAAATAGATGCCACTGGCGACAGATTCGCCATTTGCATTTTTACCATCCCAATGTAACTTTTGTTCTCCTTGCGTCTGGTGTCCAAGGTTAAATGTTCTCACCAATTCTCCGATTGAAGAATAGATGGATATTTGCACGTCGCTGGATTCGTTAAGTTTATATGGAATCCACGTTTCGGGGTTAAATGGGTTGGGATAGTTTTGAAATACCTCTGCAGTTTTTATCTTTCCCCAGGATGTGAACTGTTTTCCATGCGGTTCAACAGATGTAACCACATCATGTGCTTCAGTGAATATGTATAAATCGTGACTAGAGCTAAATGAGTATGTCTCAACAATACCGGAAGGCCATTCTAAGGTAATATCACCTGTTGGATGCCCTGTACCAAGGCCAAATTCGAGCTCTAAACTATCGCTACCCAAGAAACCGGTACCACAAATTAACTCTTGTGTCTGAACATGGTTACCATGTTTAACGGTCACACGTGTTCCGATCCCATCTCGATTGCTTTCTGTGCCTATCAATCGAATTAGGATACGTTTATGTGCAGCTTGAATGCGTCGTGTATCATCTTCAAGTTCGTTTTTGAGTAATGTATAACCGGTGTTATTGACGATGAAGAAATCGATATCACGGTCGTTATCAAAGTCTCCTGATGTTGCGCCCCGTGCGACTGCATTGGCAGTAACACCGAGTGCCTCCGCACGATCAACATAAGTACCGTCACGGTTGTTATGGTAGAGGCGATTTAGGTTGGTCTTTTGTGAATTATCTACATCACCATTGACGACGTAAAGGTCGCGGTATCCATCATTGTCAAAGTCGATGAAACTGGCGTACCATCCGACACCTGTGTTTGCTACGCCAACTTCTTCTGCAACGTTAGTAAATGTGCCATCACCGTTATTTCGCCAAAGCAGATCTTCATCGTAGTTTGTAACGAAAAGGTCAAGGTCGGTATCATTATCGTAATCACCGACACACAGTCCCATTGCACCGGTAGGTTTTCCTCTAATAAGTGTTACAATGCCGGATTGTTCTGATACATCTTCAAAAGTGCTGTCTCCTTTGTTACGATAGAGTTTATCGGGGCCGTGATCGTTTGCTACGAACAGGTCTGCCCATGTATCATTATTGTAGTCAAAGAAGATGGCTCCCCAGGCAATTCCGCCATCATCGATGCCGGCTTCCTGTGTAACTTCTTCGAAAGTGCCGTCTCCTTTGTTCCGGTAGAGTACATTGATTCTGGGTGCAGGATTAAAGACTAAAAGCGATGCTGGACGGCCCCAGTTTGCAACATAGATATCGAGCCAACCGTCGTGGTCATAATCGGCGACAGCGATACTTGTGCCGTGTTGTGCATCTGCGACTCCAGCGTGATGACTTACATCGGTGAATGTGCAATCTCCGTTGTTCTTGAATAGGTAGTTCGGTCCATCACAGGAAACATATAGGTCGGGCCATCCATCGTTATTGTAGTCTAACCAGACACATCCGCGTCCGTTAGGTGTTTCTGCGACCCCTGCTTTCTCAGCAATATCTTGGAATGTGCCATTCCTATTATTGTGGTAAAGTGCATTGGGTAGGCCGCCATCTCCGACAACGAAAATGTCCATCCAACAACCGTCGTTATCATAATCTGCTGCTGCAGTGCCGGGTCCCATCCAAGCCCCAGAATTTTCATCTACTGGAATTTCACGTTGGTGAATCCCAGCGAATTGACTTCTATCTGCGAAGTTATCTGCGAATAATGGAGAAACGACACAGAAACACATGATAATGAATAAGCTGCATCGCATATCTATTTTCCTCCTTAGTATCGGGTTTTGACAGTACCCCATGTCGTGGTGGCTTTACCGCCGGGTTCAACGGGGAAGGGGTTCATATTGTCTCTGAAGTATTCGTATTCTACTTCAAGGTTTCCGGCACCTGCGGCTACACCTGCATATATTCCAAGCCACAGTGGTGGTGTGAGTGCAAAATTACCTTGTCCAATATCCATCCAATCCTCATCACCTTCTGCCTTATACCATGCGGTATAAGTATTCCCTTCTTTTTTCAGGCGCATTGACATTTCTATGTCTCCCCAATCTCCAAATCTCCATTGGACATCAGGTGGGCCTAAGCCAGCTTGTCTGGTTTGATATTGGATATGTCCCCTGGCACCAGCGTCGCGTCCCCAGAATTTGATGGTTACCCAATTGTTATCCTCTGGACTTTTTATAAGAAGCCCATTGACACCTGAGCTGGTATCCCATTTAGCATGGAAATGCGTTTCTACATCAAACATATCTGCTTCGGTTTCCTGATATAGGAAATGTGATTCATCGCCTGCCCACAGATTTCGATTCGGTTCACAGTCTATGTATAGAAAACCGTCACGTGTTTCCCCAACATCCCAATTAGGTGGTTCGTTTTGCCATTCCCAATTTTGGTTCTGCAATTTGTTTCCATCAAACGGGTCACCAAATGAAGCTGCATCCGCAGTGGATTTCAATCCGTACATCGGAGCAAGTAGACATAAAACAACACAAATATAGACAATCTTCCCAAATGTTAGGTTTTTCATTACATTACCTCATATTTTTGATCGTATATCAATTTCCTCATTAAATTTCACTAATGACATTTGCCTTTCGCAATATTATGGTTAGATATGAAAATAAATAGACACTGCACCCAGAGGAGTAATCTTCGCATTGCGATTTAGCTCAATAATAGTCGGGTTTCGCAAGCTCTACCCATAGGTGTCAACTTAGGGATTTTCAGCCTTTTTCAGTTGCCTATAAGTTGTGTGCTTTCCTGCTCTATGTTGTCCCCAGTCGCTGTATTGTAAATCCTTTTTTATGTTGCTCAGTGTCTTCAATAACGCCGCTTTAGATTCGTGAAAACTCATTGTGAGTGTGCGTGCATGCCGCCCAATAAGTTTCGCTGTGCTGATGGGATCGTGCAGTATACACCGCCAGCCAGCTGCTACCATAATCCAATGTCTTATCAGTTGTGCGATGAGTTTCGCATACACCTCACATAAGATACGATCAGGTTTGGCACTGCGGAATGTATTCACCTTGCCAACGCTTTTGAAGGATTTGAATAGCAACTCAACTTGCCATCGGAGCCCAGCAATAATAATAACTTGTTCAACGGTAAGTTGTGCAACCTCCACATTTGTAATGTAAATATCCCAATCGGCAAGGCGTAACCGTTGTTTTGAGGGCGTTGTCTGTCTCCGTTTAGCATCACGCCTGATGTATCGGCGACGCTTGCTCGCTACTTGTTCGGAACATCGCCGTGCAACGAGGCGTGCTGGCAGACGATCCCTCGCTCCAACATAGCAACGCTGGTCTATAGTGTCCGAGTTTGTTGCCTTGAGGTGCTTATATAAGCAGAAGGGTTCTCCCTGTTCATCATACAGTTTACAGTTTACTTTCAATCTTGTTATCCAGAAGATGCCTGCTTGTGTCATTTTTCTAAATGCGTCAAACGAAAAATAGCCGAGGTCTGCTAAGTGTAAACTCCCCGCAGGAAGCGGTCCAAACGCCGCTGCTGCCTTGCTATCGGCAGTAATACCATCACTGAGTTGGAAGTGTTGGAAAGCACCCGTCAGGACATCAAAACAGAGGTGAAGTTTCATAGCAGACTTCTCACAATCGTTTTTAGCACGCCCCCCTTTCCATACAGGTCTCAGCTCATCCGGCAATGTGAGTGTGGTGCTGTCCTGCACATAGACGCCTGTGAACTGATTTAGCAAAGGCAGTGTCGGCGATTGTGCTGAAATAACTTGTGTTGTTGCGGCTATCTCAAGCACCGATTTCAAGGTTTCGGCTGCTTCAGGTGTCATCCGTTTTTCAATCGCTTGGCGGGTGACATGCACACCTAAAGCACAAGCTGTTTGTGCCAACTCCGTATAACTTGCATCAGGCGTTTCAAGCCACCCGAATACAAGGGTCTGCACGAAAGCACCTCCGGAGAACTTGCGGATCCTTCGGACGAACCCGCACCTTGAAGCTGATGCGTCAGCAATCGTTCGCAGTATAGCTTGCATTTTATCACAAACCTGTGTTAGAATAGACATTGGAACACCTCTTTTGTAGAAATGAGTAATATTGTTTTTCTACTATTATGTAAGAGGTGTCTCTATTTTGCAACAATATTTTATACTAAAATAACATAAAAATGTTCTTAAGTTGACACCTATGAGTTTCGCAAGCTCTACCCGACCTACGGACTATCTGATGTCTAATTAATTCCAAAATTTACTATAAATAGGTGGAGCAAACCTGATTCTACCCCACCTTCAATCATATTAATAACGCGACTTTACCATGCCCCACGTTGTTGCAACTTTTCCTTCAGGTTCAACATCGGTTGGGTTCACATGGTCTTCAAAGTATCCATATTCTACTTCTAATTTACCGGAACCTGCTGCCACGCCAGAATAGATACCGAGCCAGAGTGGTGGTGTCAAGGTAAAATTACCTTGTCCGATATCCATCCAGTCCTCATCACCTTCCGCTTTGTACCATGCTGTGTAAGTATTGCCTTCTTTTTTGAGGCGGAAGGACAGTTGGATGTCTCCCCAATCCCCAAATCTCCATTGGACATCAGGTGGACCTAAACCAGCTTGTTTGGTTTGATACTGAATATGTCCTCTGGAACCGGCATCGCGTGACCAGAATTTCACAGTTACCCAGTTATTGTCGGCGGGGCTCTTCACCATGAGTCCATTAACACCCGAATTCGTATCCCATTTTGCGGAGAAATGGGTTGAGATGTCGAACATGTCAGCATTGGTTTCTTGATACAAAAAATGTGATGCATCTGAAGCCCACACATTTCGGTTAGGTTCGCTGTCTATATATAGGAAACCATCGCGTGTTTCGCTGAGATCCCAAGTCGGCGGTTCATTTTGCCATTTCCAACTTGGATTCTGCAGTTCTCCGCCCTCAAATGGGTCACCAAACGAATCTGCTGCATCTGCAATGCCTATCCATGCAGACATCAAGGTGAGTAGACAGACGATTGTACTATAACATACAATTTTCCAAAAATTACGATCTTTCATAAATCTATATCCTCCTATCTGTTAATTTTTATTTGTTAATTTTAACTAATGTTTAGACAAGTATTGTTTAGACTGGAATGTTTAAGAGTTAGGTTTTACTGCTTCAGTTTCCCCCAAAGCGTGGTCAACCTATTCTTTGGTTCAACCGTATATGGTGCTTCGCTCGTTACCCAATCAAACATTGGCACACCTTTATCTAATATACCTTCCAAAATTTTAAACTGCTCTTTTCCATCAAGTGAGATCGCGTGATTGTTAAAGGAAGTATTCGGATTAAAAAAACCTCCACCGTATGTTGTATAAACTAAATATTTCCCATCAGGTGAAAATTTAAAGTCTAAGAATTGCTGGTGGCCTATAATTCTTTTTTCAATGTCCCCCTGAAAATGTAGGGTCTGGTATTTAATGTTCCCCAGGAAACGTAAGGTCTCGACTGAAACGACTTCCAATTCAACAGCGACTTCCAAAGACCTATAAACAAAAGCAAGTTTTTTGCCGTCTGGTGAGAAGGTGGGGAAACTTGCACCTTTACGGACGCGTGTAACTTCTCCAGTTGCAAGATAGAGCATAAAAACACCGTCATTGGTATCGTAGGCGATCCGCTTTCTGTCAGGTGAGATGGCGACACGGTTGGCTTCAATATACTTTATCACCATAGCTCTTGGGGTAGGTGGTTGCATAGGTATATCTACTTTACCTTCTACTTGTGGAGGTATAAGAGGGGGCGTAGGTATAGTAGGGTTCTCTATTTCACGATTTGGAATGAGATAGATACCGCTAAACGGAGGCGGTATGTTGGAATTTTCTGGTCTACGCATGCCATCAACCCGACGGTTTGTGAAGATCACATCTCCATATTGTGTGACATCAATATCAAGAATCTGAGTATATTTCTGATGTGTTAGGTTGCGTTCTTCTTTACCAATATTGTTTTTTTCAATAAGAAAAATGTCAAGTGGGATGGTATCTTCATCGAATCCGGTAATAGAAACAATATAGTGGCCATTTTTTTGGACAGATAGTTTGCTAATTGCATTTTTCTGTTTAAAAAGCAGACGTGCGTTGTTTGTATCCGATACATCAGTAATCCACAACTCATTAGGATTATCTGGGTGTCTAAAGGAAACTTCACCTGTAAGTTGGGCATGTGCTGTAAGTGAAAGTAGGACGAGCAACCATAAACTGAGGCATTTAAGAAAGTATTTCATGACTAACTCCTATTGTAAGTCTATAGAAGGGAGGCAGCACATGCGAAACTCAGCATTCTACTGCTTCAGTTTTCCCCAAAGCGTGGTCAGGCGATTTGTGGGTTCAACAGCATAAGACATAGTACTTGTGAAATCAAAATATGGTACGCCTCCTTCTTGTATATCGTCCAAAATTCTTATTGGAGGACCCGCATCAAGTGGTACTGCAATATTGTGGTAGGTGGCACATTTTTTGAAAAGACACAAAGCAAATGCTGTGTAAATAATATACCGTCCATCAGGTGACCATTTGAGGTCTGATAAACGCTCGTATGGGATAAAATCTTCTATGATTTTCAAAGTGCGCATCGTTTCAAGTGAGATAATCTCAATTTCAGACGTTTGTCTAAAAGCCTCATTAATAAAGGCAAGTTTTTCGCCATTCGGTGAAAAAACGGGATGCCTTCCTTCTTTGCTGATACGTAATACTTTTTTGGTTGCGACGTTAAAGAGAAAAACACCTCCGAAGGTTACATCGTAAGCAATTTGATCTCCATTCGGTGCCCAGGCAACACTGCCTGCTTCTATCTTTTTTAACATGCTGATATTTGGATTCGGTTTGTCCATTTCACGCTTCGGAATAAGATAGATGCCTTGCTCACGGAAGGAATTTGTGAAGAGTATATTTCCGTTTGATGACGTAGCGAGATCATCTACAATGTGAGTGAATTGTTTATTTGTTAGATTGCGTTCGCCTACATTAACTAAAGTTTGGACATTTTGGGACATTCAGGCTGCGTTGTCCGCAGGCAATGCTGTCTCTTTGTGAAAATCGGTGTGTATTTTCTGTGAGTTTGTTTTTTCAGAGTAAATCGCAGAAAATACCGCTCTGTAGAGCTGCCAGCGGAGATAAACTACACGCAACCCTTGTGTGAGACGCTTCGGATGATACCAATGGATGCCCAACTGATCACAAACTACCTGAGCACTTATCTCCTCCGCCGTCCCATCCCGTGGGGTGAATAGCAACTTCGTCAGACTTGCTGCAACGAAACTCAATTGCACAAACCGATTGATGCTTTTGCGGGATTTCAGGCGATAGTCATCAAAACCGAAGTGTTGCTTCGCATCCCGAAAAGCCGTCTCTATGTGCCATCTCTTGCGATAATATATAGCGATCTGTGGTATCCCAATCGTCAAATCTGTTGTCCATACACAGAAATACCGATAAGGTTTCGAGGTTTTCGGGCGACTTCGGATAACAACGAGGCGAATATCAGCATCGCACATCTTCGTTCTCACGACTTTGGAGGCGATTGAATACTTTTGGCCTTCTATATCCATAAGCGTATACCGCATCCTGCGAATATCCAAGCGGTCTCCATATTTTCGCGGACGGCCACGCTGGCGATGTTTCGGCTGTTCCGGTAAACGATAGAAGACGGCATTAGACTTCGCACGACACAAGATATGATGTCCATAACTTTGAACCAGCGTAAACACTTTTCGCCTTGAGAACCCACGATCAAAAATAATAAGACCCGGAGCGATCTGGGAACAGATGCGTTTCAACACCGCATCGCTTTTATCACGGCACGTCTGCGGCACCATCAGTCTCGCCCATACGGGGAATAGCTGCCAACCTGTAGATGTTTGGCAAAGTAAACCTAAGGCACCAAACTCGTGTCCATAATGGAACTTGGATCGGTTCACGCGACCCTTTTGATAACTGAAGTTGCGGAAAAAATGCAACCCCCACTGGCGTTCACCTGTTTTTATGGCTTTGGTCTCATCATACACATAAACCCAGTTAGGAAATGCTTGCTGAACCTTTTTTGTCAGGTGTCCTGCGACTTTATCCGCATCCCATTTACCACGCGATAGAAACTTTGGAAAAGACCAGTATCGCGTCTGTGAAAAACCTGATTGATAAAGTTCCGTTAGCGTGCCACTATTTCCATCTGCGATAAATCCGAAAATAAACGCTTGGAAAAGAGCATAGTTTTGTGTGTTGAACAGATACTGAAAATCTGATAGAATGTCGTCTAAGCAGAAAAGGAGGTTCATTTTTTATTCTCCTTTCAAAAAATATATTTGTTTATGAAAGGATACCTGCTTTTCTGTTTTTTCGCACTAAAAATTTCTAAAATTGTCCAAACTATAGTACATTAAGCCGATTTGTATTAATAAAAAAAATGTCATCTTCAATAGTCTCAGCATCCCGATCAGCAGCTACTACTATAAAAGGACCATCTTTTTGCACAGATAGCCGACGGATTATATTTTCTTGTCTAAACTTAAAAAACAAACGTGCGTTGCTTGTGTCCTCCACATTGGTAATCCATAGCTCGTTGGGGTTATCTTTATGTCTGAAGATAATTTCACCAGTAACCTCAGCATCTATTGTGAGTGGCAACAGAACAACTATCCATAGATAGAAACACCTGAAAAAGTTTTTCATAGTATATCGCTAATTTGACAACATGTTTATGACATGTCTGTTGAATGGATAGAACACACAAGTTAGACAAACCGTAAAAACACATTTGTAGTATTAGGTTTGTTTATTATTTCCATGATTATACAAGAAATGGAAAAAAAAAGCAAGCTTAAAATTGAAAAATGAATCTTTGGTTACATATCAAAATAAATAGGCACCGCACCCATAGGAGCAATCTTCGCATTGCGGTTTATCTCAATAATAGTCGGGTTTCGCTCCGCTTCTACCCGACCTACGGACTGCTCTATGAACGAAAATCGGCTTTTGAATGCCTCTGGGTAAATCAATTATTTTCTTCGATACGGATTACTTGATTCACAGAAATGTTATTGAGTCTTTGTATATGTCCACTTGTCCACTTCACTTCGATTGAATCTACTTTAAAATATGTGCCAAGTCCGAAATGAAGCATCAGTTCACTACTAGAAGCGTAACTACCACCACACGTAACCTCTTTTACCAGAGTTATATCATCTGTTTTTACCACTACTTTTGAACCGATTCCATCTCGGTTGCTTGTAGTTCCGATTAGCTTTATTTTTAACCAATTGTTTTTCATTTGTGTATCATTTCGCAATAGGACAGGATTTCCGCCGCAACAGGATATTAGAATATCGGGATCTCCATCATTGTCATAATCTCCGATTGCTGTGCCGCGTGCGACAACGGGCTGTGTGAAAAATGCCCCTACTTTTTCAGATATATCTGTGAATGTGCCCTTTCCGGTGTTAATAAAGAGCTGACACTTCTGTTTGTAGGACAGAGATGGTGTAATGTTAGATACGTTGTCCCACACATGTCCATTGGCAACAAACAGGTCTAATGTTCCGTTATTATCTGCGTCAAGAAATTGTGTGCCAAAACCGAGTTGTGAAAAACTGGGCTCAGCAAGGCCTGTTTCGAAGGTAGTCATTGTATAGAAACCGTCACCGTCGTTGTGAAAGAGGCTGTTCACTTCCAAGGAGAAATTTGTGATAAACAGATCTAACAAGCCATCATTGTCGTAATCACCGTTAGCGATACCCATACTTGCTGTTGCACGTCCCTCTGAATTGTAGGCGATACCTGCGGAAACAGCAATATCTGTAAAAGTGCCATCTCCGTTGTTAGCATATAGAAAATCTTCAACTGCATCGTTTGCTACAAATATATCTGGTTTGCCATCATTGTTGTAATCTGTGAATAAGACACCTAATCCTTTTCCATCATTTTGAACGCCAGCACTATCTGTTACATCAGTAAATGTCCCATCCCCATTGTTTCGGTAAAACGTATCTTTCGCTCCGGGGTATTCGTGTGGACCACAGTAGATATGAACTCCTTCGAGTATACATGGATGTGCTGTTTCAATTGGATAATCTAAGTAGTTAGCAACATAAAGATCGAGGTGACCGTCGAGGTTATAGTCGCCGAAGGCTGCACTTACGCTCCAACGTTTATCGCCGACACCTGCCTGAGTTGTCACATCACTAAAAGTGCCATCACCATTATTGCGATAGAGTTGATTGCTTCCATAGTTGGTAAGATATAGGTCAGCATCTCCGTCGTTGTCATAGTCGGCAGCAACACATCCCATTCCATATCCGTTATTTTTCTCGAATCCGGCTTGTTTCGTAACATCAGTGAATGAGCCATCTCCGTTGTTACGATAGAGAACATTCATCTCGTCAGGATTTGTTCGGTGTTTGGATGGATTTGCACAAGTCTTACCACTGTTGATAAGGAATATATCGAGGTGTCCGTCATTATCATAATCGAAAAATAGACAGCCAGCCCCCATTGTTTCAGGCAAATATTTGTGAACAGAAACACCATTGTTATGTGTAAAGAGAATATTTGCTGCTTTTGTCTGATCTGCAAAACGGACTGCTGTTTCATCTGCGTTTATAGGGAAGATGTATATGTACAGGAACAGGTAAATGAGAAATTGATAAGTGGCATTCTTCATTACAAATTGTAGGTTGAATACAATTATGGGGTTTGGCCTTCAGAACTGTTAATCATCTTTGTTACTTGATCCAACTGTTGTCGGATATGTGGGATGATACTGATATCCGGGTATGTTTGTAGCAATGTTGTATAAGTTTCTGCGGCGTTAGCAAATTCTTTCTTTCTCTGGTATATTTCTGCGATTTGTGTTAATGCTTCCACTGCTAATGAGCTTTCAAGTGATACAACCTGACGATATGAATGCATTGCATCTCCATCAGAATTCTGTGAGCGATGTATTGTTCCGAGGAGCATCCAAATATCGTCAACAATTAACGCCTGCGGATGTGCTGAAATAGTATCCTCACACTGTGTAATGGCAGATTTCGTATCTCCAGTCAGGAAGTATTGTAGTGCATTTGCGTAATCTGTCAATGGGATAGCCAGGTAGTCGGAATTGTCTTGAATTAATACGATTCGTTCAAGTGCGTCGTTTGTTAATTCATCTGATTTGGAAACTTGTAAAACCTTTTGATATTCCGAAACTGCGTTATCAAATTCTGTGGCAAGGAAGTAAGAATCACCCAGCAGTTTCCGCGCAGTAGCATTTAGGCGACTGGCACTGTTGGCTATCGGTTCTAACATATCTCTTGCCAGGGTCCACCGTTTTTGCAGTAGATGACATTCACCAAGAATCAAGTTCACTTCAAATAATTGTGGTGTAGCCAAATCTCTGGATAACAGAGGTTGTAGTGTCATATCTGCAGCTTTGGGGTCATGTAGTCCATGTAATTGTATTCTTGCAAGTGACAGTTTTCTATCAACCGAAAAGCTATTCTGCTCTAATTCCTTCAAAATAGCGATTGATTTATCCCACTGTTTATTTTTTTGGTACAAAGTCGCCAGTTTATATCTTGTATTTGTTAATATTCTTGTATCATTTGAGAGTTGCAGAAGAGATGTATAAAATTCTATTGCATCTGGATTTTGATTTCGTGCTAGGTCATTCGCCAACTTCTCCAATGTTGAATCGATGGGAGCGGGATAGGTTCTATGGATTTGTGTGAGTATTTTTAGAGCGTGTGTATGTTGCCCAGCATAGAAGTACATCTCACTTAAAGTCAATGCATTGTTAAGATTCCGCGGTGCAGCTTGATGGACTTTTTCGTATTGTGCGATTAATTTTTCTCTTAATGGTTTTTGTCTCTCTCCGTGATAGATTTCGAGCATAGGTTCCCAAATTGCTGCCCGTTGACTTGTGCTTGTACCGACGGTTCGTAATCCATCAAGATAGGTTGCTGCAGCTTTTTCGATATTTCCTTGGATATTGTAAACTGCTGCAAGTTGTGTATAAAGATACCCATAACTTGGGTTGGTTCGTATTGCTTGCTGAAATGCTTCGATGGCATCGGTATACATTCTGTGTGAAACATATATCATGCCTAGCTGCTGATGTTGGTTATAATCTCCTTCCACCAATTTTTTCCATTCTGCTATTGCTTTTTCTTTATCGCCGAGGTCGGCATAAAGAGATCCCAATTTTCGTCGGACTGATGCGTTTGTGGGGTTATTTTCAAGCACTCCTTGATATAGTTCAAGTGCCTTTTGGGTTTTGCCTTGCTGTTGGTAGATATTGGCTAATTCTTCTAATAAGGTAGTATCTGTGGAATTTAGCTGTAACCGGTCTTTTATGAGTTTTTCTGCGTCTGAAAAACGTTTGCTTTGTGTATATAGACGAACTAGACTACTAACAGCGGATGAGCGATAGATGGAATTCGGATATTTTTCAAGGAATTGTTTGTAACTCTTTATTGCAGATTCATGATCACCCTCAAAGTATTCATAGTAAGCGATTAGGTAAGCGGCTACAGCAGCGGTAGTTGTATCAGGGTGTTGTTTTAGTATCTGCTTGCACATGATTATTGCTTCTTTGTACTGATAACGTTGACTATACAGATTTGAAAGTTGGTGTACTGCCTGAGATGCGTATGAACCGTCAGGATTTTCATCAATGACTTCTTTCAGAATTTTGCGTGCTTCTGCATCTTCGCCGAGTTTTGCGTAGCTTTGTCCAAGCATGAGACGCATAGAATCTTTTTGCGCTTGTGAAAGTGTTGTTTTCTTCAGCAGTGCTTGATATGCTTTTATAGCTTCAGCATAACGTTTTTGGTAATAATGATCGTTTGCGTCCTGGATGGCGTTTAGTGTTTTTAGCGTTTCTGTTTGATTATTTACAGATTGCCTTTGAGCTAAGATATTACTGTTAGTAAATAAAGAAACAGAGAGGAATACCATCAAAATAGGCGGTCCGACTTGAATTTTCTTTATCAGTGTAAAAATATGTTGCATGGATGTTTATATTCCTTGTTTGTCTTTTATTGCGTTAAGCCGAGACTTGTTGTCAAAGCCATACCGTAGAGCATACAGGATTCATCTATATCGAACTGTGGATGATGGCACATGTTAACGATACCTTTCTGTTCATTTCCTGCACCTACTATTACGAAACAGGCGGGAATTTGTTGAGAATAGCAAGCGAAATCTTCACCGCCAAGTATTGGAGGAATGGGATAAATTACATTTTCATCTCCAACTAACGTGTTTGCTGATGAGAGGACTTTGTCAACACATGGATTATGGTTGTATGTAACTGGGCATCCCTTTTGGTAGTTGAAGGTGTAGGTTGCCTCGTGTGCTTTTGCTATTCCTGTGAGCAGGTTTTCCAACTGAGAACTAATTCGCTTTTGTACTTCATGCTTCAGTGTGCGAACTGTGCCGCCGAGTGTTACGGAAGGTGAAATTACGTTCTTAGCATCCCCACCGTGAAACTCCGTGATACTGACTACTGCGGAATCTAATGGATCAACATTTCTTGAGACTATTGATTGAGCGGCGTTTACAAATTCTGCGCCGACAACTATTGGATCTACAGTGAGGTGTGGAAATGCAGCATGTCCTCCGCGTCCGGTTATGGTTATCTGAAAAATATCCGATTGTGCCAGCATGGGGCCAGGGCATGTTGCATACTTACCGACAGGGTACAATGGAAATACATGTATACCATAGATTTCGTCGACGTCCTCAAGTACGCCATCTGCGATCATCGCTTGGGCACCACCTGGGTATGCTTCTTCACACGGTTGAAAGATAAACCGTATATTTGCTTTGAGCTGGCTTTTCAGATTTGAAAGTATTCTTGCTGTGCCGATAAGCATAGCAGTGTGTGCATCATGTCCACACAGATGTGCTTTGCCATCTATTTTGGATTTGTAGGGAACGTCTGTCTGTTCTTGGATAGGAAGTGCGTCCATATCGGCGCGTAATCCGATACGTCTCGTCGCACCGTCTATTTCCAAATCACCGACAACCCCTGTCTTACCTATTCCTGTTCTGACAGGTATGTCAAGTGCATCAAGTGCATCTGCTGCGATACTGGCAGTGCGTTCAACGTCAAATCCCAGCTCAGGGTGTTGGTGTATATCGCGTCGGATAGCGACAATATCATCAAAATGCTGATGACACTGTTCAAAAATTGTATTTTTCATTTAGTTTACGATATTGTAGCGTCTTAAAGATGCACAACCTGGAAAGGTTATGCTACGAAGACTGCACAACCTGGAAAGGTTATGCTACAATTTAATAGCTGAATCTTCGCTGTGTCTTTTACTTGTATGAATATGTTCTACGAAGGATGCTCCTGTGACCTTGATCGTTTTCAAGACGATAGATTACGGTATATATCCCTTGGACTTTCTGAAATGTATTACTCTCAAGAATAGGTGTAAATTCTATGTATTTTGAGGTATCAACTGGTACTGTTCTTTTTTCACTAAATGGCCCGTAACATTTCTCTCCTAATGGATTGAGTACCTTCAAGGTCAGCGTCACATGCTTTGGGCGTGGTGGATTGCTGACATATACTGTGATTTTATCACCTAAAGTGTTTTTATTAATATTGAGTGTTCCCAATTTAGATAGCATTTTGTCTGTAAGCGTAATTGGGGGGATATATTCTAGATAACCATTTCCGGGTATTGCGCGCCATGTTCCACCTGTAGCCATTGCAATCTGTTTGATGGGCAGATAATCGAGACCCATTACCTCAACCCGTATTCTCTCCTTTTTCAACGTTGAGATGACTTCATCGAGGCTAAATTGTGATTTACCATCGAAATCGGCATCATGAAAGGCTGCATCACTTGCGAGAATAAAGAAACGTTGTGCGTTTTGTCTGAATTGCATCTTATTGACAGCATCCATCAATGCATCTAAACCTGCTTCCGACATATCTCCACCTCGATCAACATCTATCTTAAATAGCCAGTTTTTGAATTTTCCGAAGTCAGTCGTGAACCCATAGGTTTTGACCTTATCTGTGAATGTAACCAGTCCGTAGGCTGCATCTCGTTTTTCTCGTTTGAAGGCATCAAATACGAAGTCAAAATATGCTCGAATTCCGCGGATATTGTCCATCATACTTGCGGTTTCATCAAGTAGAAAGACTATATCAACCTCATTTGCAGTTGTTGCTGATGTAAGTTGACTGGCGATGTCTCTCATCATTTTAATATAAATCCCCCCGGCTTTACTCCTACCGGATGTACTACTGCCTCCCCAAGTATTCCCCATGCTGGCCCCTCTGAAGGCATCGCCGCGTTTACTACCGTAATGAATCTGTGGTGCGCCTGCCTTTGGCGATTCACCACTTAATGTACCATTTGACTCTAAATGGATCGGACCTGTTTCTGCATTTGGTGTTTCGTTAGTGTTGTTTGAGGTATCTGACAACGTAAAAAGTTCATGAGATATTTTGACTGCGGTGTTATATGTGTGTGGTTTTTGTGCTATATTTTCATGTTGAAATTTATGAATTTCACTTATATCATTATTTCCATCTTCATGAGAGGCGTTGATGTTTTCCTGTGTATGTCTTGCTAATGAAGAGGGCACTTCTTCAAAACTATCAATACTCAACAATTCAGTGTTTATATTTACGCTCGGTTTTGGTGGCGTAGGGGCTTTCTCTACTACTTCTTTGAGAGAATTATCGGTTTTACCGGGAACAGGTATTTCAACTATCTTTGGCGGTTTAGGTTCATTAACGCGTGGCATTAGTACAAATCTGCCAATTATTCCAGGTTCAAAATCTGGTGGTGCTACGTCTGTTGGGGAATACCACCACAAACAGAACAAAAGGACAGTGTGAATTAGGATGGAATAGATAAAAAATGGATGTTTCTGCCTTCTGTTTCTCATTTTTCAATACCGAATCATAGATGAAATTCGACCACGTCTCCATCATTTAGGACATCGTTTCGGCTGACTGGTTGTCCATCGTGCCATTCGGGTCCCCATATTCGTGCGAATTTGAATTCTGCAAAATCTTTGTGTAGTCCGAGTGCAGCATCGAGCACAGTGGCACCGTTAGCTAGAACAATAGGATCGTCCCGTTCTACAGTTTTTCCAGGGGCTTTCGGATAAACACGTACGATGTTCAATATCTGGTATAAACCTTGTAATAGTTGTTCTTTGCCTTCACCTGTCTTAGCGGAAATTGGATAGATGGGTACATCATCGCCATAAAACTCAGATAGTATCTCCAATCTATCATTAGCACCCGGTGTATCTATTTGATTCGCAACAACAATATATCCTAATTCATCTTCATTAGTATCTGCTCTTTGTTCGTTAAAAACTGACCATACGGTATCTAGTTCGTCTAACAGATTATCGTTTGCAAGACTTACAACGCCTAAACACAAGTCAGCATTTCTGACTAAAGTTAACACTGAAGGGGAGATAAAATCCTGCATAATCGAAGGGGTGTCGATCAGTTGGAATTGTATATTTTCATAAGGAAGCATTCCTACAATTGGTATTGTTGTTGTGTAAGGTGTTGGTGATACTTCAGATTTTGCTTTTGTAAAGTTAGCGAGTATTTGAGATTTACCACTGTTGGGTGGCCCTAACATCACAAGTTGTCCTGCTCCCTGTTTTGGAATGTGTTCACTGTACCCCTTTTTTCCTGCCCCTTTACCGCCTTTGCCTATTGGTCCTTTTTTCAGGATAGCGATGCGTTTGCGCAAATCTGATACGACTTTTTCCGTGCCTTTGTGTTTCGGAACGATACGGAGCATTTCTTCTAACAGGCTCAACCGTTCTTCATCCGATTTTGCTGCTTCATGTTGGTGTTTGAGTTTATAGTAGGTTGGCGGTAGATTTGCAGGCATAGTATTCACCGAATCTATGTTGATGATTTAAAATATGAACAGTTACATAATACCAGATTCGGATGCTGATGTCAACACAATTTGATTCATGGATTTGTAACGTTTTCTTACGCGGATTGATTGTTCGTCAGAATCGCGGATTTTCGCGGATTACACGGATTGGTTGTTGTCAGAATCGCGGATTACGCGGATTGCGCGGATTTACGCGGATTAGGTGGTTTGTTACTTCAAGGTGCTTTTCATAGGATTAGAATGAACGCAGGTTGTCGGTTATCTAAATCTCGGATTATGTGACTTTTTGTTTTTCTGTTTGTTTATTCAACTTTGTGACGTTTTCTTTTGTTTACGTCCCCGATGCACAACCTGGAAAGGTTATGCTACAAAGAGATCGTCGTTGTGTAGTTGTGGCATAAGCTTTTAGCTTGTTATCTCAGTCGGGAGGTTATTGATGATGCGGGCAGATTCTACGCTGACATGGATAATACGTTGGATAGCGGTGACGAGATCGCGTGGGTCATCAAACCAACCGTTTGGGTCGTTGACGATGCCACTGTCCTTGTCCGTTTTTATGTAGTAGCGGTCAATAAACCACTCCAGCGGTGTTCTGCCATTCACAACATATCCCCAAGAGTCTTCTGGGATATTTGTTATGTGGACGTTATCATTGATGGCAAAGGTTCTTTTTTCAGTATCTGTAAACTTCATCGCTTTTTCTGTGAGTTGAAAAAGGTTCGGGTCTGCATCTTCAAGGTCTGTTGGTGGTGAGGACATGTTTGGATACTCAATTTTGAGTGGGTATTTTTCACATGTCTCATAATTGAGGTGGAGGTCTGCCAACGTTTTACCTGCGTCTGCGAAGGCACGAAAGCCTGGTGCAAACGGGATACGTGGTAGCATTTTGGACAGATCATTTGCGAACTGTTTTCTATAACTGGGTGCATGGAGGATACCGTAGACATAGTCAAAGATGTCGTCTTTTGTGATGGAGTCATCGCTTAGGGTTATTTAGTTTTAGAATTGTTTATTTATCAAGTTAACTGTGAGTAAAGGTTTTGAGGCATATTCCTTTGATATCGGTATTTCATTAGTTTTATCGCTAACACCTCGCTGCGTGAGGGTGATCCCTAACTCATGAGAGACGACGGAGAGTAAATGGCTGATCATCGCACCACTTTTTTTAGACGCACGCAGGGTTTTGCCATCTATAGCGACTGCGTCAAAACAGCCCTGCAAATCGAGACGCTCTGCTAATGCAGCGTTTACCCATTTTGACAGGATGTCTTCTAATACCTCAGCGTCTAACTTTTTCAACAGATTATGTATGGTTGCAGCACAAGGCGTTTTTTGATGTGTGAACCCGAGTGCTTTTGCAAGTGCGGTCTGTGAGCGTGCCCAAGTAGCGATGGATGTATACCCTTTATGCCCGCACATCAATCCAACGACTAAAAGTGCGAGGAGTGCGTTCAAGGGGTGTCGTTTCCCTTTTTCCTTGCGCGGGTCTGTAAGTTTTGCTAACATGTCCATCAAGTGGCAGGATTTTCCTTTTGCCATTCTTCACCTCAAAAGATCGTAAATTTTTAAGGTGAAGTATAGCAGATATACCATGAAAAATCATGGTATATCCGCATATTCCAAAATATTAACGATTGTGATAAAAAACGACCAAAATCCATAAAACTAAATAACCCTGAGTCATCGCTATAGTGTTCTTGAAAAGTGCTGAGTGCTGTATCCAATATGTTATCGACAAAACGTACCCCCCCCACTGCGTTTACATTTAGTAATCTGGGTGTTTGGGAATCGTCGGTTTGCTTCGGGTATTGGTAGCGTGGAAAGCATTGTGACGCATTATTCAAGCCGAGATCTGGCATCGTGTCTACCATAAGCACAGAAAAGGGCTTTCTAGAACCAATGCCGGGAACGCATATCACAAGGTTATCGCTTGAACTTTCTGGAAAAATTAAGTCTTGTTGGTATTTGCAATTTGCAAATGTGTAATCGGCATAACAGTTCGCTTTTACAAATGGACGGTAGATAGTCTTCCGAATATAGTTATCATCAAAATCAGTTGTTCTGCCTCTATTGAGATTGTTTTCAAGTTCTCTATCCCATTGAACATTTGCGGTGTGTCGGCTTGCGACTTGATTTGCTGTGAGTTCCGGGTTTTCCTGAAGTTCCGAAATAGCAGAGCGATAATCTTGGGTCATCCGCTGCGCGTTCTCGGCGCAAGCGTCGTGTGAGAAATTATAGACATAAGTGTCTCTGCTCGTCTTATAACCACTACTAAACAGTTTGAAGATTGCATCATTTGCCCTGCCCGACTTTGCTTTCTTTGTGCCCATTGGGTAAAAACTGGTAAATGCTTCGTTACGTTGTCCGATCCAATCGTAGTGTTTATCTGGTGTGACGGTGTCCCACTCACTAAACCCAGAGATTGACTCCTTCTTTCGTAGTTCTGCTAACTTCTCCTCGCGTGTGAGATAATCTCCAATATCTCGGTATTGAATTTTGCAACCTTCATGTGCAGCGTCCGGGTTTTTGACAAGGATTGTAACCGCTACTGGAGTCCGTGATCCTCCACCAAACACATTTCCTGCTTCAGCACGTCTGCGCTCACCAGACGTTCTTGCATCTCCGCGGAGATGCAGGACGTGAATTGAACTGAATTCTTCTGCTAAACATGCGCGGACCCCCGAATCAGCGTTCCTGTCAATCCATGACCCATTGGTTACAAAAGCGATGACACCTTGTTCATCAATTCTATCGGATGCCCAACGGATCGCCATTTTGTATGTATCATAGAGACTGTTTCTCAACGTCGCAGTAGAATACTCAACATAAGTTTCTCTAACGCGTTCTTCAAGTTCAGGATATGGCACGTTTTGATTGTTGTCTGCGGAGCTCCGCTGTCCTATTGACCATGGCGGATTGCCGACGATAACTTGGATTGGTAGTTTCTGTTGGTGTTCGGCACGTGCGTTGTTCTCTGGCAACCACTCTTTCGGGAAAAGGGTGAGATCGTCTTTTTTATTCAGATTGAAGGTGTCCGTCAGGACAATGCCGTTGAAGGGTTCGTAAGCACTATCTTCTCCACGTCGTCCACGGAACGTCTCCTCAATGTTGACGGTGGCGATGTAGTATGCCAGTAGGACGATCTCGTTTGCATGGAGTTCTTCACGATATTTGCGTTCAAGGTCTGCATCTTGGATAATACCGGACTGTAGCAACCGTGTAAGAAAAACACCGGTGCCGGTGAACGGATCCAACACATGCACACCTTCATCGCTGAGACTGCGCCCGAATTCAGCTTGCAATACCTCATTGGCACTGTGCAGTATGAAGTCCACAACTTCAATCGGTGTGTAGACGATGCCGAGACGCTCTACCTCCTTTTTCAAGGCGGTGACAAAAAACTTCTCGTAGAGTTCCAATAACACCCGTTGCCGTGCTTCGCTGTTGTCAAGTCCTTGTGCACGCATTCGGACGCTCTCATAGAACCCTTCCAGATCGCGCGTTTCGTTTTCAAGTCCAAATTCACCAAAATCGTTTTGGAGGTTGTTCAGCGCATTTGCTACGGGATTGCCAGAGGTGAAGTCGTAGTTGTCAAAAAGTGCCTCAAAGACAGGGCGGGTGATGATGTGTTGTGCCATCATGTCAATCGCACTCTCACGGGTGATCGAGGCGTTGATCGTCTCTTTCAACTCGTTGTGGAAGTCGTCAAACCATTCTTGCAGGGCACTGTTATCAGGATTTTCCAGTAGGTTCTCAATGCGTCCGACAAGCCTTTTGAAAATATCTGCGACATCTTTTGCCCAGCTTTCCCAGTATTCTCTATCACCGCATTTCTCCACGATCTTAGCGTAAATGGCATCGGCAGGAATACCGATCGGCAGCTGCAGCTGCTCAGGGGTTAGAGTTTCGTCTCCGTTCTCTGCATAATCTCCGCCTTTATCAAAGATAATGATTTCTGTAGGTTTGGTGTTGAGGTCGATTTTATTGATTTCGGCATTGAGTCTGTCATCATGGGATCGGAGTGCACAAAGGACGCTCCACACAGTGGCGAACCTGTCGTTATCGTTGAGTGCTTCAACAGGATCAACGCCTGGCGGAATTGCAACGGGTAGCACGATGTAGCCGTATTGTTTGCCGGGAGCTTTGCGCATGACGCGTCCGACAGCCTGCACAATATCAACGTGTGATTTGCGGGGTGCCATGAATAGCACGGCATCCAGTGCGGGCACGTCAATCCCTTCGGAGAGACAGCGTGCATTGGAAAGGATACGGCACACGTTTTGTGAGTGAGCATCGCCTTTTAACCATTCAATCTTATTTTTCCGTTCAAGTGCGTTATTTTTACCATCAACATGTGCGGTCTCACATGTGAAACTATTATCGTGTTGTTGGTCTTCCGACATACTTTCAATAGCAGTTTTTATGATGTCGTTCCAATGTTCTACAAGGTTTTGTGAGGACTTGATGGTGTTTGTAAACGCAATGGCACGGGTGATCGGTTTGATCGATGTATCGTCAGATGATTTCCTTTCGGGATTCTGTAGTGCACGCTAACAGCCTACAATCTTCGCCGCATCACTGATGTTGACTTCACTACCACCATTACTGAGATAGTTGTGTAAAGTATCCTGCACGCCTTGCTCCGACATCGCAAGCACAACAACTTTATAGTCGGAGAGTAGGTCGTGTGCTACGGCTGTGGAGAAGCGGAGGCGGTGGAATTCGGGACCATAAGTCGTTGGATCGTCCATAGAGAACACTTCTATATTGTGTTTTGCTGCTTTCGTTTTCGCACTTTGGGTATATAAACGGGATGTCGCGGTCATGTAGAGCCGTTTATTAGCACGGATACGATCATTATTGTGGACAAGCACAAAAGGGGATGTGTCATCGTCAGGTCTGTCAATACCGGTTGTTCTGTGTGCCTCATCACAGAAGATAATATCAAAATCGGGTGCCCCTATGTTCTGTGCCTCTGCAAGTTTTGGGAGTGAATGGTAGGTGCAGAAGACGACACGCATGTTATCCTCATCTGTTTTTTGTAATGCTTCAGCGATAACAGTTTCATCAGTCGTGACAGGAAATTCCAACTCTCTGAGGGTAACATCTTCGTCTGTTTTGCCTGCTTTTGTATCGGAGCATACGCCGGATATAGCGATGTGGGATGCCTTGTTGTTCTGCCCATTCACGCATCGCTTGAGCAAAGAGACCGATGGAAGGGACAAGATATAACACGTTACCGCCGATACCAGCGATTTCTTCAGCGAGTCGGAGTGCGGTGAAGGTTTTGCCTGTGCCACAGGCCATAATCATTTTACCGCGATTGTGTGCTTTGAACCCGTTGATAACATCGTCAAGGGCGTTTTGTTGATGTTGGCGTAGGCTGAACTTTTCCAGTTGATAGTTTAGACGATCCGGTTCTTGGGTGCTGAGGTCAGGCCATTGGACAGGGCGGCTTGCAAGGTCTGCTGCACTGATGCGTTGGCATGTGGGTTGTAAGCCATCGATGGTTTTTAGTAGGTTGGCAGTCCAGCTTTTGCCAGTGTCTACGAAGATTCGTGCGGTGTAGGGTTCGCGATTAGATTCTGTAATGAACTTCTGAATATCGGATTTTGAAACGCGTTTATCTTCAGCATAGCATTTGCATTGTATTGCGCAGTATCCGCCATCCTGTTCTATAGCGACGAGGTCTATTCCTAAATCTATGCCGTCGAACTCTGGTCGGAGTGCTGCCCATTCTTTCCATAGATAGACTTCTGTAAATCGTTTTTTGTAAAAAGGGTCTTCGAGGAGATATGCTTGGACCAATCGTTCGAAGAGTCTGCCTTTTCCGAATTGTGTGTTTGCGTTTTGTCGTATGTAGTTGAGTGCGTTGTAAAATCCGTTTTCTGCTTCTTCGTTTTCTGTGAATAAGGGCATTTGTGTTGTTTCTGACATATTTTTGTTCCTTTTGTGTGTGTGAGGGTTGTGTGTATTAGCGGATATCCTCTGAGCCGTTGTTGTGAAGTATAACACTGATTGCGGAAATTGTCAAGGTGTTAGATCACTGTCCAGAATCTTACTTGAGTTTTTGTTCATGAGGGGCACCGTGTTCTAGTAAAACTTTGATTAATTCTGTGAGTTCACCAAGTGTGTTTTCTTTGGTTATATCCAATTTTTTTCGAGTGCTTTAAATGCCTTTGGACCTTTTGACAGTATGCTATCATCCAACATGAGTTTTTTACGCGTTCTTTGGTCATATAACCACAATTCTAATCCTGGCACCCAGATTTTTTACGTTCTACGGTTGCACAACCTGGAAAGGTTATGCTACAAAGATTACACAACCTGGAAAGGTTATGCTACGAAGAGTTTGTCTGAATCGCGGATTACACGGATTACGCGGATTTTCGCGGATTTTAAGAGTCTGTGTGTTTTGATGTGCTTTTCTTTGTATAGAGTTGGCTGCTCTTTTTCAGAAAAGGTATGGGACAAAGATGCACAATGGCACAACCTGGAAAGGTTATGCTACGCTGCACAACCTGGAAAGGTTATGCTACAAAGATTACACAACCTGGAAAGGTTATGCTGTGAGACACAACGAAAGGCTTAACGACACATGCCCGAATTAGTTTTTCAGGTTATGAGATGCCTTATACCTGTTGTTCAACCATACCTACAAGGATTCCGAGGATTTTGTCACATTGCTGGATTGAGTAAACTGCTTTGTCAATGTAGAGTTGCTGTCCTTCCAATTTAAGAAATTGCCACACTGTACCTGTGGTAGCCGCTCCATAAATGCAATGGATTTCGTTTTCTCTCTCGGCATTGAAACGTTGTGCGGCGATCATTTCTGCAACACATTGCCCAAAACCGGTTGTCGGTTCATCCTTTTTGGCTTCAACAAGGGCGATTATAGGTGCCTCTAAATAAAATTGTGTAGGTGAGTGGCTGATTAAAAAATCGCACACACCTGTTAATCCGTTTTCTATATCAACGTTGAAATCAATTCCTGAAAATAGACTAATACGTCGCGTGAAATGCTCCCTGAGTTCAATAAGAACAGTGCTAACTATCATTTCTGATTTTGCTTTTTCTGTGCCTATAGCAATAGCTAACGGCACATTACGCGACAGTGTTGTTGATAGATGTTCGCTCGGTGTTACTGGTTCTATGTCTGAAGAGATGTCTGCAGCTTCGTCTGTCTCTAGTTCAAATGTTTTTCGAACTGTTTCTAATGTAAAATTGCTATAAGCCATTACAGAGTGTCTCCTTTTTATGATGGCATTCAGTACCGCCACATCGAACTGCAAAAGTGTAAATGTCACGCTTCTCCCTGTACAGTACTGATTTCATCTTCAGATATTTTGTGAACACTCTTTGGATTAAACGTTTGCGTGGTATCAACACGTAGTGCCACCTCAATCCTGCCTCCTGTCAAGACGAAAAACTGGATCAGAAATCCACCTCCCTGCATCGATTCAACTTGATATTCATTAGTATCAATATTACCAATCCATTCTGGCAGAGCCTCTTCAAATTTCGGGTCTGCGATCACATTCTTTGGGAGTGCGATGATTAGCGTTCCGGGTTCATCGCCAATTGCATTTCCGATAACTTCTCGTTTTTCCATCATAAACGGCACAATGATACTTGCATAGTCGAAATTGCTTGTAGTAGTGCGTTTTGGTGGCACAAGTCCCCATGTTAAGTGATGGATAAATGGATTGCCATATCCCTGTCCGAGCATGTGTTGCAGTGCTGCTTTGTCAACAGGATGCACAACAGCGACGTAGTCAAACCAACCGTCATTCCGTGCAGGATTATCTGTGGGTAATTGAGCGGATACATTGATATAGTCGCATCCATCAACGGGTGATGGATAACACCGTGCATCCCATCCATTTACATATCCGAGTTGTTTTAAACCATCTGCGACGAGGTATGGGGGGTCGCAGAAGATGGCAGCGTGATCCATGTTCGGATAGATTTCTATTCCTGCACTTGTAATGTGTTGTGCAACTTCGGTGGCTTCGTTAAAACGGAGTTCTGCGTTTTCAATTTGTAAGTAATCTGCAAAATTTGTAGGCAATTTAATCAAGCTTTCCATGTGATTTCTCCTTGATAGAACAAGATGCCATGCAATATCAGTTTAGCAGAAATTATGACTATTGGCAATGTATTTTCACAGAGGCATTCAAAAGTCGTTTTTGGACGCGGATTTTTGTTTGTCAGAATCGCGGATTACGCGGATTACGCAGATTTACGCGGATTTTAAGAGTTTGTGTCTTCTTGCGTGCTTTTTTTCTGGATCGCGGATTAGCGCGGATTAGGTGGTTGATGCTTCAAGATGCTTTTCGTAGGATTTGGATAAACACAGATTGTCGGTTGCCAGCACCTCAGACTAGCACCACATCAACGGCATGAATGCCATTTAGGTATTCCCTAGGTTACGCGGGTTATCTTTGTCAGAAATTGTCGAGGATGCTAAGTCCGAGACAATTGAATGGCTCTGCGTATTTTCATTGAAAAAAGTATGAGAAACTGTTAATATAGAGACATGTAAATAAAGAAGCATCAAAACTGTTGTTTCTAACTATTCCTATAGTTTGGACATTTTTGGTCTTGTTATAGATTATGAATAGTTGGCAGCATTTCCCCGTTAGCACTTCTGAACAGGTGTTAGAACCGCTGCTAACGCCCCTTTTCTGTCTAAATTCTGTTAGAAATCACTGTTTTTTAGCCATCATTTTTCCAATAATCGTGAAAATAGTTGCTGTTGAACTAGTTCATGTAGTATCTTCGGGGATTTTTAGTTTTTTCTGTGCGTTTTTCCTCGGGTCGTAACCCGTATAAAAATAGTTTTGTTGTAAACGTCGCTGCAAGTAAGCGGTCATCAAGCCGCGTGTGAGATGTTTCGGTTTATACCAGTGTATATTGAGCGTGGATAGCACGTCTTCTAAATCAAGAGAAACCTTGTCTGTGTCTGTGTCTGCGGGTGTCTTAGGCAATGGCGACGGACTGAAAGCGAGTTGTGTCAGCGTTGCTGCGGTGAAACTGAGTTGAGCGAACCGATCCAAACTTTTCCTGTCTCGGAGTTGATAGGTGTCAAATCCGAAGTTTTCTTTAGCGTCCCGAAAGGCAGTTTCAATCTGCCACCGGTTTCTATAGTGTCGGATAACTGTTTCTACGGGCAGTCGTAAATCTGAAGTAAATACACAAAAATACCGATAGGGTTTAGACTTTTTCAAGCGTTTGCGTATCACAACGATGCGGACATCTACAGGACACATCTTTGTCCGCACGACTTTATCAGCGACAGAAAGTGTCTGATCCTCAACAACGATATCTGTATACTTCAGGTGTGGAATAGACACACGGCTACCATACCGACGG
Source organism: Candidatus Poribacteria bacterium (assembly GCA_965200395.1). Classification (GTDB taxonomy): domain Bacteria; phylum Poribacteria; class WGA-4E; order WGA-4E; family WGA-3G; genus MSPOR6. The sequence continues at coordinate 1,335,895 of CBDAUH010000002.1, forward strand.
GGTCTGCCTCTCTTGAGACGCTTAGGGCGTTTCGGTATATCAAAAAACGCCGCGTTTGACTTCGCACGACAAAGTAAATGATGTCCTTGTGAGAGTATCTCCGTGAACACTTTGCGTCTATTGAAACCTCTATCAAAAATGATAAGACCCGGTGGCACAAGATTACATAAATGCTTCAGCACAGCGAGGCTATTTGCGTCCTCGCTTTTCGGTTCCATCATCCGTGTGGCTAATGGAAATAGGCGCGTGCCTTCGGGCGTTTCTGCCAGCCAGCCAATCGCACCAAACTCGTGTCCGTGATGAAACTTGGACTGGTTCTTGTTACGTGCCTGATACGCAGGGTTCCTGCGGAAATGCAAACCCGCTTGTTTTGAACCGCTACTTATGGCATGCGTCTCATCATAGACATAGATGCCCGTGGGGTAAGCGGATAGCACTTGATGGCTTAGCGTAGTGGCGACTTGATCCACACACCAGATGCCACGCGAGAGAAACTTTGGCAGAGACCAATACCGACCTGCTTGGGCTGTCGCAAGATAGATTTGTGTCATTGTGCCTCGGTAGGGCGTATTTATCAGACCTTTTACGAAAGTCTGAAAGTGGTGAAAGTTATTATACTTGAACAAAGGTCAAAAATCTGATAACATGTTGTCCAAGTAGGAAAGTGGGGTCATTTGAAATATCCTTTCAAATTTGTGTTTCCTAAAAGGATACCCGCTTTCCTGCTTTATGTCCATAAAAAAAACAAAAATTGTCCAAACTATAGTAACTATTCTAATAGAGGGAATTAATGAAAAAAAATACCTTTCGTGAATTACTCGATGCTGGCAAACCGACCGTTGGCACACATATCCATACAACTTGGCCATCAATCGTTGAGGCGATTGGACATACAGGATTATATGACTATGTTGAATTTGTTGGAGAGTACGGTCCGTTTGATCTACATGACTTGGATAATATGTGTAGGGCTGCTGAACTCCATAATATATCAACGATGATAAAAGTTGATCAAGAACCGCGAGGATTCATTGCTCAGCGTGCAATTGGATCTGGGTTCCAGAGTGTGCTATATGCTGATTGTCAAAACGTTGAAGATGTGGAGCAGTGTGTGAGAATTACACGGGCGGATACACCACAAGATGGCGGGAGTTATGGCGTTGCAACTCGCAGGTTCTCCTATATGGGATATGGTGGTGGACCAGAATATGTTCAGGCTCTACGAGATGTCATCGTTGTTATTATGATTGAAAAGAAAGGAACTGTTGATAATCTTGAAGAGGTGTTATCTGTTGATGGCGTTGACATGATACAATGGGGTGGCTCGGATTATTCTATGAGCATTGGAAAGGTTGGTCAACGTGGTTCTCCTGAGATCCAGGAAACTGAGAAAAGAGTGTTTGAGACTGCTTTAGAGATGGGAGTACCTCCACGAGCGGAGATTGGTAGTGCTGACGGTGCCAAACGATTTCTTGATATGGGGGTACGACATTTCTGTATTGGGACCGATATATCTATTCTCTACGGTTGGTGGCGTGAACATGGCGATGGATTACGGAAAGCTCTTGAGGGGCATTAGGAAGATTTTAGATGTGAAGTAGGCGCGCTTGGCAGCGCGCCTAAAGTGAGGGTTATGACAACATTTCCTGCATCTTCTCTGCAACCCAATCCACTGCAACATCGATCATAACCTGTCCTTTTTCTGAAGTGGCAAGTTTTGCCTGATGATGATATTCTCTGTCGGATTTAGCTTGTCCAGTGTCAGAAATAGTCAGTTTGGCATTATCATAATTCACCCCATTCCAATCTACATTTTCTGCAAATGCAGCGAGTGCAAATGCAGTCTCGAATTCTGCTGCGTGCCCTGGACAGACACCTGATTCCATCTGTTCTTTGACCAATTCACTACTATACGCTTCCCAGTATGAGTGAAAGGCGATGTTAATGCCAAGTTTCTCCCTGTACCCGTCTAATCTTTGGTGTACTGGTCCAGCATTTCCTGCATGCCCATTGACAATTAGGATGTTTTCGATACCGTGCCGTCGCATGCTATCGGCGACATCATATAACACTTCGCCAAAGACTTCTGCACGCAGTGTGAGTGTTCCCTTATGGTCCATCCAATGTTCTGATACACCAATGGCTAATGGCGTTGTGACTATTACCTGCGGGAACAACTTCTCTGCTGCCAATTTAGAAACATACACAGCGCTTTGTGTATCGTGATACATCGCTAAATGTTCGTTGTGCTGTTCTGTGCTGCCTGTAGGAATGATTGCACCTGTGAGCGTGCCAGCATCTATCGCTTCACGAACATACCGTCTTTGGTTTTCCCATAATAACACTGATTTGATTTGAGACATATATCCTCCAATTTGGATTATCTATAATGTTAACGTGAGTTCGGATGCACAACCTGGAAAGTTTTTAGATGATTGCAGAGTGTCACCGCAAAGACGCGTTGCGCTTTACTACAATATCGCTTTGGATAGTGTATTTTTGCGTGCATAATGTTTCTGCACAAACTAAAAGGTTATGCTACGAATATGCACAACCTGGAAAGGTTATGCTACAAAGAACCACAACCTGGAAAGGTTATGCTACAAAGATGCACAACACTTGCCGTTGTGGTTTTCTTTTAAATGGAATACAGTTTCCGAATATGTTGATTCCCGGTTCTTTTCAGTTCGATTTAGTACAGGTCGTTTATGTTGATTGATAATATCCATCCCTGCTATTTCAGCGATAGTGGGATACATGTTATGTTTATCATTAGCAACGATAAAGACATCGTAATCATCCGCCAGATACTTTTTACAATTTTTAAATACCGCTGCAACACTGTGAATATAAGATTCTCTTGCTTCAAATCCTTTTCCTCTAAATAGGGGCCCAATTTCCAGTTCATCTAACCTTTTGAAACCGAAGAGATCGTAAGCGTACGCGTGCTGTTCGTGGTAATTGATGAGTCCTACATACGGCGGACTTGTGAAGATACCCTTTATTCCGTTTGCTTGTGTTAATTCTTCCAACTGTGGATTTGCTCGTTTTAACATTGTTGATATGTCAATTGTCCGTGAATCACCGGTTATGCACTGCTGAAAGGTGTCCGATTTTAGCTTACTAAACTCAACCCAACGTTCTATACTATCTTTACAATAACGTTCCCACCACCCTAAAATTGAAAAAAGTGGTTTACAGACTTTTCCATGCTTTCTGCAATAGTATGTTGTTGTCATAGGTTTCCGTAATGTACCTAAATCTGCGTGTGTTGTTGCTCTGCAGGAACGAATAGTTCTGCTTAAAATTAGCATTAACGCATTTTGTGTTGCTTTGTCTTTTATTCTTTTTAATTTACTGTGGACAAATTCAATTTCTGCTCTTACCCCAGGAAGATACCACTGTTTTAGAAATCTCGTCGAATCTTTTGATATCTGGAGGTCAATTTCGTAATCGTTCACAAGTTTAAGGTATGTATCTAAGAAAGCTGCTTCCTTGTCAGCACCATACTTTTTCTGATCAATTTCACCCGATCTAACCTGACGTTTGAAGGATATGGGAAAGTTCTGATTATTATAGACTGACAAAGCTTCTGCAAGTTCTGTTTCGAACTCTATTGTTCCTGATGTAGAAACGTAGTTTCTCAGTGCTGCTGTGATTTCTTTGCTCTGTTCATATAGGTGGATGAAATTGTAATGTCCGAGTTTTGTATTACTGATAAATGCGTTAAATGCGGAAATATCAATTCCTACAGCATGCATACCGAGTTCGTTTGCTTGTACCAATGTAGTACCGCTTCCACAGAATGGGTCGAGGACAATATCACCTGCTTGAAAGTAGACTTGCTTTTTAAAATCATCAGTATGTGTATCTAAAAAATACTCAACTAATTGTGGGATAAATTTACCTTTATATGGATGCAGGCGATGCACATGTTTTGTTGTCTCCGCTTCTTTAATTTTTTCAAAAGACAGTGTCCAATTTAGGTCGTCACCGAGTTGATTTTTCCACCGTTTTTCCCGGTTGCTAAGACCGTAATATTTCTCAAGACTTTCCAAAGGGATCATTTTTATCCCTTTTTCCAACACAGATTCAATGTGTCCATATTGGATAAGATAAGAAATATTAGCAGTTGTCACATTTTTATTTAGGAAGTCTGATGCCCATTGACTGGCTTGTTTTAGAGTCAGATGCATTTTTATCCTTTAGTATATGATCGGTGGCTGTATAGTGATTCCGGGATCATCTTTGACGATACGGCTCAGTCCTTCTTCGTGGCCGTAGCGTCTAATAAGTTCATTTGCTCGGACAACGCGTTGTGGACTAAACCGTGCGGGTTTCCCGGTGAGATGGGCTGCCATCTCTTGCTCGAGGAAGCTTATAGTTCTGACGAGGGAGCTTGTGGTCTGTGCTTGTGGTTCCTTCTCTTGTATTAGTTGTTTTGCCCACTGTATAAACTCGTCTATTTCCTGCTGCGCCACCTGCCGTATCCTTTCTATTTCTTCACGTCTGGTTGCCTCTGCTTCGGCCCGTGCTTGTGCTTTGGCACGTTGATATGCGGCTTCTTCATCAGACAAATCTGTATCCAACAACAGTGGTACCTTGTTTTCAGAGGAAGGCATGTCCCAAGCAAAATCGGTGTCAGAGAGGAAGGGTGTTTGATGGGATGCCTCTTCAGAAATATCTAACTTCCCAACGGGTGAAGGGGCAATGAGTGGGGTACCTGCTTCTATCGCATTTAGATGCTTTGCTACGGCAAACTGACGGTGTCCTTCGGAGACCTGCAGTGCTTTCTTCAGATAGACCCATGCGGTCTTGTAGTCTCCCAGCTGCTGATATGCAACCCCTGCGCTAAAATGACCATGACGCGCACCCAACGCATGACCCTTTTGAAAATACGCAACCGCTTGGAAAGGTCTTTCTAAATTCATAAGCACATTCGCAGCTTCTATTAACGCATGCGGAGAGTACGGATGATCCGCAAGGATAGATTCATATTGGGCTAACGCCGCTTCGTAACCTGACGGTGATGACCGAGGGGACGTGTCCGCAAGGTAAAGTCGCATAGGTGTCAACTTAGGGATTTTCAGCCTTTTTCAGTTGCCTATAAGTTGTGTGCTTTCCTGCTCTATGTTGTCCCCAGTCGCTGTATTGTAAATCCTTTTTTATGTTGCTCAGTGTCTTCAATAACGCCGCTTTAGATTCGTGAAAACTCATTGTGAGTGTGCGTGCATGCCGCCCAATAAGTTTCGCTGTGCTGATGGGATCGTGCAGTATACACCGCCAGCCAGCTGCTACCATAATCCAATGTCTTATCAGTTGTGCGATGAGTTTCGCATACACCTCACATAAGATACGATCAGGTTTGGCACTGCGGAATGTATTCACCTTGCCAACGCTTTTGAAGGATTTGAATAGCAACTCAACTTGCCATCGGAGCCCAGCAATAATAATAACTTGTTCAACGGTAAGTTGTGCAACCTCCACATTTGTAATGTAAATATCCCAATCGGCAAGGCGTAACCGTTGTTTTGAGGGCGTTGTCTGTCTCCGTTTAGCATCACGCCTGATGTATCGGCGACGCTTGCTCGCTACTTGTTCGGAACATCGCCGTGCAACGAGGCGTGCTGGCAGACGATCCCTCGCTCCAACATAGCAACGCTGGTCTATAGTGTCCGAGTTTGTTGCCTTGAGGTGCTTATATAAGCAGAAGGGTTCTCCCTGTTCATCATACAGTTTACAGTTTACTTTCAATCTTGTTATCCAGAAGATGCCTGCTTGTGTCATTTTTCTAAATGCGTCAAACGAAAAATAGCCGAGGTCTGCTAAGTGTAAACTCCCCGCAGGAAGCGGTCCAAACGCCGCTGCTGCCTTGCTATCGGCAGTAATACCATCACTGAGTTGGAAGTGTTGGAAAGCACCCGTCAGGACATCAAAACAGAGGTGAAGTTTCATAGCAGACTTCTCACAATCGTTTTTAGCACGCCCCCCTTTCCATACAGGTCTCAGCTCATCCGGCAATGTGAGTGTGGTGCTGTCCTGCACATAGACGCCTGTGAACTGATTTAGCAAAGGCAGTGTCGGCGATTGTGCTGAAATAACTTGTGTTGTTGCGGCTATCTCAAGCACCGATTTCAAGGTTTCGGCTGCTTCAGGTGTCATCCGTTTTTCAATCGCTTGGCGGGTGACATGCACACCTAAAGCACAAGCTGTTTGTGCCAACTCCGTATAACTTGCATCAGGCGTTTCAAGCCACCCGAATACAAGGGTCTGCACGAAAGCACCTCCGGAGAACTTGCGGATCCTTCGGACGAACCCGCACCTTGAAGCTGATGCGTCAGCAATCGTTCGCAGTATAGCTTGCATTTTATCACAAACCTGTGTTAGAATAGACATTGGAACACCTCTTTTGTAGAAATGAGTAATATTGTTTTTCTACTATTATGTAAGAGGTGTCTCTATTTTGCAACAATATTTTATACTAAAATAACATAAAAATGTTCTTAAGTTGACACCTATGGATACCCACAACGGATACCTGCCTGTGCGTTTTGTGTGAGAATCCACTCACTTCGCAAACTTCTGTTTTAGATATCCCCACCGAGTTGTCATTTTATCCAAGGGAGACACGGCAAGCGAGCCTTCAATCCAATGTGGAAATAAACCGTGCCCTAGCGGAAAATCGGTGAGCTTTGTCCTTTTGCGACTATTCAGATCATACCGATAGATATTATATACGCCCTCTGGCTCCTTGTATCCCATCAGCACAGTGTGATCATCGCCCATCCACGCTAAACCACCCAAAAACATTGAGGTATGGGGGAGATTATGTGCAACACGGTTATCCGTAAAGACATTCTGAATGAGAATCTGGTGCCTCACATTTTTGTGCTCACGCGTATATTCTGCTTCAAAATACATAATGTATTTACCGGAAGGGGACCAACAAGGGTAACCACGTTCCAGAATATTGACACCTTGATGAATGGGCGTGATCCGTTTTTTTCTGCCACCATCCGCATTCATCACCCAGATAGCGTTACCATTGTAATAAACGAGCTGTTTGCTGTCAGGGGCCCAACCCGGCGTTTGCGACCACCCACGTTCTATTTTGTTATGTGTGAGCTGGTTAAGTTCGTTCCGTGCTAAGTCGTAAGTGTAAATGTCTAAATCGTCCTCGCGGACGCTATTAAAGGCGATGTATCGCCCATCAGGAGACACAACGGGGTTGGTATCTCTCCGATGATTGTCCATAAAACTGTGTTCATTCATCCCTGTAGCGTCGATGATGAAGAACTCTCTATGCATGGAGTCTCCTGTGTTGCGTCTGCCTTCCCCCCAATCCCTTTCAAACACAATCCGTTTGCCATCAGGAAACCATTGAGCGAAGTGATCATAACGATTTGGAGGTGTTATTCTGCGTAAATTGCTGCCATCATCTTCCATAGCGTAGATATGATAGCGCGTTTCTCCCAGATGTTTCATTTTCGCAGCGAACACTATTTTGGCATCGCTATTCAACGGACAAAGCAAGCAAATAGTAAGACTGACGAACATAGGCAAGAGTGTTAGGCAGCGTTTGATTTTCATAGTATGCCTCCTTATAACGTGGTATCTGTGGGGCTCTCATAAGAACCCATAGACAATAGCATAACAAAACGTTATTAATCAATATCAGGAATAGTTATGTCAACAGAATCTATCACAGGTAACGCATCCTGTTCGTTTCGACCTCCACCTACATGGCTTGCTGTAATCTCCACCCGCGCTTCAACTCTATACCTTTGACCTTCAAACCCACCATTGGGAAGTGTATAGCTCTTGGTGTATGAATCGCTAGCAGAAGGAGGATGTTTTTTACTGTTTACCTGAATAAATCCAATTTTCAAGCGGGGCGGGTGAATCCGGTCAAGTTCGGCTGCCTCAAACCCGAGGGGTGTTAAGCGGATCACCTTATATCCTATATTTATCCCATACAAGATTGTCATTCCCATTTCGTCTCTGATGTTACCAGATACTATGGTTTCTGCTGTGGTGCCGTTCCATCCGACATGCACGGATCCAGACATTATCGCCGCAGTCCAGTGTCCACGCTTTGTGTCGGTAACGGGGACGGTATAGACTGTGAAATCGTAGGTAGCGGTATCAAACCCTCTCAAACCCAAATCATCATTTTGTTTTTGTGCCTCCACACCGATTACATACTCTCTACCTGTCGGAGCTCCCGGTAAGGGGGCTTCTAACTGATGACACTGGGTTGCGGGGCTGTTAATTACGCCCGCTTTGAAGGTAGGATGCTGTGGCATCTTTTCTTCTCCTTATGATGCCAAAAATAGAATAAAACATTTTTTTTAGATTTTTTCTTGACAAATATGTCATAAATGTGGTATCCTATTTTTGTCTTGTTGGGTTGGGTTTAATTACCCAATCCTTCTTTTTTTTAACTTATTTTCCTTCCATGGTATCTGTTCTCATGTTTTTTGTCAAGTAAAATGAAATAGGCAGATACCAAAAGGTGCCTGCCTGTGAAGTTAGGTTGTGATAGCTTACTCTTTTGTCTTAACGATCTTGATACCCGTAACCGAACTGTTCCCTACGGCATTCACAGCCCGCATACGAATTCCATAATCAACACCACTCGATAAACTGTTAATCCAAGTTAAGTTGCCCATCCCAGCGGATGTCCACGATGACCAACTACTCCAAGTCCTTCTGCTGTTTCTGCTGATTGATACTGATACTGATAATCGGTAATAGCAGAACCGCCATTAGATGATGTTCGTTCACGGCTTGGGCTGCCTCTGCAAACGCCTGTTCACGATCAATCTTGTTTGATAAACCTAATAACCATTTGGCAAAATCCGCCACAGGCGTAGCCACATCTTTGGTAACAGTATTTTTCAGCCAGTCAATCATATTGCCTTTCCATTCATTATCACCACCGTAAGCAGCTGTTTTGGCTGCCTCACGCTTCATTACAAGATTTTCACCCTCAAAACTCTTGCTTCTAGCTTGGTTAGTAACAGTTTCAGACCACTGCGTCATCTGATTTGCAAAGTCTTTCGTGGGGTTCGTATATTTAGATTCTGACAGAACTGATTCCCATGCAGGAATGTTAATGTCCACTAAATCTTGAGCTATAACACTACTATTGAGTGCCAAAATTAAACATAAAACGAACACCAAAACGGGTGAAAAAATGGGATGATTTCTCATTGCTTACCTCCTTCACTTTCTGCATTAGAGCGAGGAACTACTTCAATAACAACCGCAGGAGATTCTTCCGTTTGAGGTCGTATAATAGGCAGGTCTGCTATTGTCCTGTTATTGGATTCCATCATTCTCTTGTTTGACTGAGCGTGTAATTCATTCGACCTTGCGTTTAACTGCGGCATAATTGCATTATAAAATCTTGTTCCTGCATCATAATCTGTTTTACGAATCTCATCGGCTTCCTGTCGATACAACTTTTGAAGATGTGTAACATCCGCGAATGACATCTGCTGTATTTCTGCATCAGTCGGAAATTCGGCAGGCAGTTCATCAGGTAAATTGGATTCGATAGGCTCACTTTTGAATTCCATATCCACGACTCTGGGTGCGTCTGGATTCGGCACTCTATGCCAATGGTCACCATGCCATTCGTATTCATTGCCATCGTTGGGTTTATTCTCATAATTCTCAATGGCAATCATGTCGGGGCTTTTGTGCCGATTGTCAGGTGCTACATCTATGTGGACTTCTTTTTCAGGTTCGGTGTCTGTATTCCGCAGTAACAGAAACGCATTGACACCTAACATAAGGACTATGAGGACACCGAGTCCCCAGTAAAGTTTATTTCTCATGAGAACGTTCTCCTTTTATTGCGTTGTCCCTGGCTCCGATTTTTCTAACGGGCAGGGGGTGATAATTTGAGGACATACCGGTTTGTCCTCTGGATACGGTTTCGTCTTGTTTGGACATTCATACGTGATCCACGGTTTACACCGCTGTGCATCAGGGTGCGTTGCTTTGATTGCCAGATTTCCCAATGCCAGTGCAGCAACGATCACACCTAAAATAAAAGCTCGGAAGTAACGACGATAGCGTTTCATAGGGACGCTCCTTTTGTGGATACAATAAAGGTTCTGATATTTCTCAAGATTGCTTCTAACTTACTAAACATCAATACAAAGCAGGTCTAAACTCATGAAAATGCGTTTATTTTGAAGATTTGACTTGACACTAAACGCATGAAATGCCATCCTAAGAATAAAAAATAATAACATTAGATTACACTTAGGAGGCAATCTCATGCAACACCAAATTATCAAATCTACGGAGTTTTTTCAACAACTTCTTTATTCACGCTTTCAGGGTATAAAATCAAAAATCATAGACACTTTACTGCTGTTATCTGTTTGCCATCTTTTCGGTCTTTACAATCCGAACCAGGTCGCAGATGCGTTGTCAGTTCAAAAAGTAGGTCTGTATCGGCAACTTCATTCAATAAGTCTTTATCATTGGAAACACTTGAATGTGCGTCTCGGATGTGCTTCAGCACTTGAGTTGATCAAAGACACTGAAACGAAGAGTGCTGCAACACAATCCCGGCGACGCATTACTATCAGTGTAGATGACACCAATTTGGATCGGTATGGCAAAACGATTGCTTATAGTTCAAACTGGTGGTCTAAGAAACACAATAGGAGCGTCTGGGCTCAAAATGTGTTAGCAATCACGATCAAGATTGGCGATGTCGTTATTCCGCTCAATACACAGATTGTCAGTAAACAAGGGCGTGGCAACACAGATAAACCGAGCCTGTTTCTTAGTATGATCCAAGCAGTCTTGGATTGCTTTGATGCCGAAGGCATTGATATAAGAAAGTATCCGATCACTTTCGACTCGTGGTATGGTAGCAAGCACCTGGTAGACATCTTATTAGATTTAGGGTTTGTGTCTATACAAGTTCATGGGAAAAGCAACTATGTGATGACGATAGAGGGTAAAACTGCTAAACTTTCGGTTCACAAGAAGCGGATACACTTGCGTTCAAAACAATGGGGATGCGATAAACCTGCCTATCGTGTGCGAGCTACGAGTCCAACATTTGGTGAATGTATTGTGCTATTCTTTATGGATATGGGCAAGATACGAACGCTTTTAGTTTTTGGTAAACCGCTCCGCACTTGTGAAGCTCTGAAGATATGGTCTCAACATCACGGCATTGAACATTTTTGGCATCAATCTAAATCGTGTTTGCATCTATCTGCTATGAGTTTACGGAGCACAGGAGGTGCGTATGCGGGGCTCTGTGTGAAAGTGCTGGGTTACCTGATATTGTTGCGTGTAAGTATTTCGGAGCGTCGCACATTCCATCAAATACAACTTGAACTCACTGGACACAGGCAGATGCTACTTGACATCATGGAGCATTTTCATGAACAAAACCCAAAAGAACCTTGAAAACTATTGACTTACAACAACTTTCGATAAATATCAGTGCAATAACAATAGGTTTGAATGTACTCATTTGCTTACTCCTTTTAGGATTATTTGATCATTTGTGTTTGACAGTCCACAAAGGGGCGGTTGGCAGGAAGTATTGCGGGAATTGCTGGCAACTTTTACCTTTGGGCTTGCTGGTTTCCATGTTTTTATAGTCACGAAGTTATACTTGTGCTATAATGAGAAAACCAGCCCTGTCATACCTATTCTATGGCATGGCTACGCGCTGAGAGTGTTGACTCCACTGTTGGCGCGCCCCCACAAGCGCACTTACCCCCATTTTTTTTTGAATGCGTGTGTAGTTGTGTTCATAGGTTTCCAATGTTGTCATGTCAGTTCTTCTGCGGTGAGAAAGTTTATATCTCTCAAACAAGTCCTCTCGGTGAACAAGAGCAACGCCTCCTGCGTCCACACCTCGCGGATCATACGGTTGATGACACTGATCACGGAGTAAACTTTCCGCGTAGGGTGTAAAGTTTTTGCCCATCTGTCCGCAGCTTTTTCATAACACAGGAACGCCAAACCATAAGCCACGACTGCCAACAAAAACAGAACTTCCATCCGGGGCTGTTCGTTCTTTCTCAAAACGAGTGCTTTGAAACCGAAGTTCGTTTTCAAGTCTCTGAACCCGTGTTCAATCTGTGTCCGCCGCTTGTAGCAAGTTCGCAGGGGGTTCCCCTGAAGCCGATTGGAGATAAGATATAACGGGTCTTTCTTGGTGTGCTGTCCCCCAACATAGAGTGCCACAGGCACCTGCTCCGTGTAGTGATAAAGCACTTGTGGGTAAAAACCATTTGCCACTTCTTCAAGGCACTGCTTGTTGCCTGCTATACGCACACCAACATTGCGTGGCACACGCATCAAGTAGCAGATGCCTTGCCCCTCAAAAAACTTGAGGATCGCTCTCGCTCGGGCGAACCCTCTGTCAAAAACCAACACAGGCTCCCGACTATCCCCTAACACTTCAGCAACGCGACTATGGACATCACAACAGAACTGCTGAACTAAATCGTTATGTCCTTGATAGGTGCCATCTTTGAGCATCTCATTTTTATACAGAACCCAATAGAGCGGGATCGCACGATTGCGAAACGGAAGGGCTGCAACAATCGCCTTCCATCCGCCCGGTAAATCTGTCTCGTCTATCAGCACAAGCAGATGCTGCATCCCCACAGAACGACACACACTGACAACTATATGTGACAACCAAGCACCCTTCACCGCTGCAACCGGAAAATAGGTATCAATAAACCGCAACACACGCTTTTGCTTAGACTTGTCGTGTTTCACACGGATAGGTAGATGTGAGGCAATCGATTGAATACGAAAACTCGGGGCTACACACACAGCCTGTAGCATCAAATAAAAGTTGCGGAGCGTCGGTTTTTTGATACAAATCCCGTTGAAAACTTTACGAAAACCTGTTATAATCTTTCTGGGATGTACCCAACTAAGGGTATATTTCATAAGAATACCTCCCTGCCGGTTTTTCACCGACATTGGTTTATATGGAGGTATTCTACCATAACCCATCAGACTTTCCAACTTATTTCTATACACACACACGCCTACACATACCGCATACAAAAATGGGGGTAAGTGAGCCCCACAAGGGGGTAGCTTGCCCCGGTGCAACGCACGTGAATCGCGCATTCCTAACACCTTATCTATATTATACACCTTTTATATTTTTCTGTTAAACTTTTTTCGGAACGTGCAGGGTTAAATCGTTTCTTCAGTGTCTTTTTAATGTTATCTATATCGGCTTGCATCACGTTCAATTAGGAGCACAATATGGAGACTGTCGATGGAAAAGAAAGGTAACTTGATGGATTGCGATTATAGTAGATTCGGGAAATACTTGCACATTTTATCCAACGGGTAAGGGGCCCCGCCCTACAAACTGCCTTGTGCAAAAAACAGAGAATGCAAAATAATATCATAAAATTGTAGTAACAAATACAGAAAATTAGGCGTTAAAATTTTCAAATCAACACGCATCCAAGAGGTTGTGCAAAATTCTGCAATAAATGCATACAGTCCAGTCTATAAAAGAACATCCAAATCATAATGCAGACATCTTATTTTATGAGGTGAATTATGCAAAAAACATTCCTTATTATTTCCATATACTTCATTGTGTTTGTGTTTATAGGAATCTTGTGGTATTATCCTATTATGCCGTTTCTTTTTTATAACACACTCGCGGATGCTGAAATGAAACATCAAATGGAAGACGATTTGATCGAATACTATGGAATTGTAAACGAAACACACCAACTTGCGAAAAAAGGGGTAGTTCTATCTTTCCCGGAAAAAGTTGTCCTATTCATCACTTCGGGTGGTGAATACGGCTTCTTACTGTTTCCTGTAGTTGGAATTCTATGGGGATTGTGGCGTGGTCTTACCTTCCATTTCCGTATGCGGAAACAGGCTCCTGTCACACAAACGCCACATACTGCTTGAAACATACATCACAATTTACCCATGCAATTACACGTCTACACGTCATTTTTCTTGTGTTCTTACATGAATCATGGTATAATACAAAAATGATATGTAGGCAGTCTAATACCCTCATACACACCTTTGATACGCACACCACTATTTTATCAAATGAGAAAGTAGCGGAAGATCATTACTTATTGCGTTGTGAGTGTTCCGATATAGCACAGCATGCAGAACCAGGACAATTTGTTCATGTCCTCATATCGAACGGAACAGGACTTTTACTGCGTCGTCCATTTACGATATATACGGTTGATGGTAGGCATATAACTATGTTGTACCAGATCATTGGGGAGGGAACACAACGCCTCTCAGAGGCACCGAGTGGTTCAACAATACAAGTATTGGGGCCGCTTGGTAATACGTTTGACATTGTAGACAACCCTAAACTTGCAATTTTAGTTGGCGGAGGTGCTGGTATTGCATGCCTAATGTTGCTTGCAGTTTCTTTACGTAAGCATGGTATAGAGACATTGGGATTGATAGGGGCACAACACCAAGAAAGGTTGATAAGTGTCGATGATCTGAAATCGATCGGAGTGTCAGTACATATTGCCACCGATGATGGGAGTGTTGGACATCACGGGTTCATTACTGATGTTCTAACTAATATTCTCCGAAAGAACGATATGAATCACCCAACAATCTACGCTTGCGGTTCACATGGAATGCTTGCTGCTGTCAATAAAATTACATCAGAATTCGGGGTGCCGACACAAGTCGCTATGGAAAATAGGATGGGATGTGCCATGGGGGTATGTCTCGGCTGTGTTTGTCCTATCCGTATTGGAGAAAATCAGATTGAATATCAACGTGTCTGTACGGAAGGACCTGTCTTTAATGCTACTGAAATCGCATGGGAAATATAGTTATACCATTTCTAAGAGTTTATACTGCATTAGCAGCCTTTATGAAATGTGAGAACCCAGTGAGTTTAGCGATAGCAGCATCGGAATAACTTTGAAGTATCTCCGTCACTTTCGCTTGCATAGCCTCAAGCGTCTCATAGAACTCGGTAAACAACTTCGCTTTCAAGTCTTGCCAGAAACGCTCAATTGGGTTCAACTCCGGACTATACGGCGGTAAGAAAAGTAAAACAACATTAGCAGGAACCACTAACGATTTAGCATGATGAAAACGACCCTTATCAAGCACTAATAAGTTGAGGCTCTCCGCGTAGGCAACCGATACAGCATCAATGAAACACTGAAAACAATCTGAAGTCAAGTGGGAAAGTTCTAAGAAAAATCGCTCACCTGTCAAAGGTTCAACCGCACCATAGAGATAAACCGATGTATATTGGTAATCTATCTTCGCGACAGGTTTGACACCGCGTTGCGTGATACGCCGTTCTGTAGTAGGCAAAAGACCATATCGCGTCTCATCTTGACTGAAAACACGGACACTTTGAAAATCCGCACCTTTTTCAGCAACCGCATCAGCGACATGTTTGCTAAACTCGGAGCGGAATGTTTCAGTCGCTACTGCGTTTTTTTTTACATGGCTCTTACGAGGCACTTTGAGTTTGGCTCCCCATTTATCATGAACCATTGCGTAAACAGTTTTATAGTTCATTTTGATGCCAAACGTGTCAGCGATATACTTTTGGATTTCCACATAACTCGTAAAACCTTCAGGTTTCCGCAGTTCTTCAAGTAAGAGGGTTTGCTGTTCTTCAGTGAGGATGGGTTCGCGTCCGGGGGCGTATCCGCGTTGCAGCATTTTCTCAAGTCCGCCGGTTTCATAAGCATGTAGCCAGGTGCCGACACTTGTGCGATCAACGCCGAGGAGGCGGGCGACTTGGACACGATTTTTCGCCTCGCCACTTTTCAAGAGATAGAGCATATTCAGGCGCAGGATTTCATGCTTCTTTCTCGCTTTTCGTAAGAGGTCTTTCAAGACTTTACACTTTCTGTAATCTCTGGCACTTTTTTGTTCATGGATGTTTCACTCCTTTAAAAGAATGGGGACCATAATAACACAGTTATGAAGAATAGTCAATTAGATTTGGTATTAGAAAACAGAAGAGTAGATAAATGAAGCCAGAATTCTATCAGAAATTAACAGAAACAAGTTTGCAAGGTGAACTGCTTTCGGATGCTTGTAGTGAAAAGATATTATCAGCATCTGAAGTGGAATTGCTTCCTTTATTAGACGCTGCTTATCAAGTTCGCAGGACATATTTTCAAAATACAGTTCAGTTACACATTCTAAATAATGCCCAGAACGGTAATTGTCCAGAGGATTGTCACTATTGTGTGCAGGCAAAAACTGCAACCACAGATATTGATACCTATTCGTTAAAACCGATGTCAGAAATCCTTGCTGAAGCGGAACAGGCATATAAATCTGGTGCGTATCGTTACTGTATCGTGATGAGCGGTAGAGGACCTAATTCAAAAAAGGTTTCACAACTGACACAAATAATCCAAACAGTCAAAGACCGTTTTCCTCTTGAGGTATGTCTATCTGTCGGATTGATAAATGAAACTGCTGCTCGAACATTAAAAGAAGCAGGATTGGACAGATTAAACCACAATCTCAACACATCTGAATCCCATTATCCAAATATCTGTAGCACACATACTTATCATGATAGAATGCGTACATTACATGCTGCCCAAGCAGTTGGTCTTGCTTGCTGCTCTGGTGTTATTGTCGGTATGGGTGAGGATAATAAGGACCTGATTACCGTTGCTAAAGAACTCAGAAGATTGGAAGTTGCTTCAATTCCAGTCAACTTTTTCCTGCCTATTACTGGCACGCAGGTTCAGAATGCCCAATCACTAACGCCAGGTTTTTGCCTACGAGTGTTATGCCTCTATCGTTTCCTAAATCCGACAGCAGAGGTACGAGTAGCAGCAGGACGAGAACATCATCTGCGGGGAATGGAGGTAATGTCGCTTTATCCCGCCAATTCAATGTTCTTAGATGGCTACCTAAATGCTAAAGGGAAAAATGCATCTCACACACTTCAGATGATAGAGGATGCTGGATTTATCATCGAAACAAACGGGAACATACCGGAACATATACAACATTCACAGAACAGCCAGATAGATGTACCCCTTAAAGAATTAGAAATGCTTCGTCTACATACAGATCAAGAACATAATTAATTACCTGAGTTCGGTGTCCTTAACCGTTATCCAATCTGTTTCAATCCTCCCATATACGGCTGCAACACTGGTGGTATGCGTACTGTTCCATCGGAATTCTGATAGGTTTCAAGAAGTGCTATGACCACCCTCGGCAACGCAGTACCAGACGCATTGAGTGTGTGAATAAACTCCGGTTTTGCACCTGCTTCAGGACGGTACCGTATATTAGCACGACGTGCTTGGAATGCCTCAAAGTTACTACAAGAAGATACCTCTAAATACCTTTCCCTCGCTGGTGCCCAGACTTCAATATCGTAGCACTTTGCAGCGGCGAAAGACAGTTCCATCGTGCAGTGTTGTACAACACGGTATATCAGACCGAGTGCCTGCAATACAGTCTCCGCATTTTCTAACAGGGCCTCATGTTCCATGTATGAAGTTTCTGGTGTTGTAAACTTCACCATCTCCACTTTGTCGAATTGATGAATACGTTGTAATCCGCGTGTGTCTTTTCCATACGTTCCTGCTTCACGCCGGAAACATGGGGTATAAGCAGTATAGTAGATAGGCAGTTCGTCAGCAGATAAAATTTCACCTGCAAATAGGTTCGTAACAGGCACTTCAGCAGTCGGTATTAAAAATAGGTCGCTATCTGGGTTTTGTTCGTCTCTGTCGCACCGATACATATCCGACTCAAATTTTGGGAGTTGACCCGTTCCTGTCATAGTAGGACGATTAGCAAGAAACGGTGGTGATACCTCGGTGTATCCATGTTCAGTTGTGTGCAGATCAAGCATGAACTGAATCAAAGCGCGTTCCAACTTTGCTCCCAATCCTTTGAACAACACAAAGTTACTACCTGCCACCTTTGCTCCACGTTGAAAATCAACAATGTCCAACTGTTCAGCGATCTCCCAATGTGGTTTGAGCTCAAAATCGTAACTCGGTTTTTCTCCCCAGGTCTTGACTTCAGTGTTATCATCTTCACTTGTACCGAAAGGTGTGCTTTCCTCAGGCATATTTGGGATTGTTAAGAGGATAGCATCGATTTCTGATTTTAACACGTTTGCTTCTGCGGACCGTTCCTTTATGTCCTGTGAGAGTTTCCGCATCTCAGCAATTGTTTCTGATGCGTCTTGCTTTTCCTTCTTCAATTGGGCAATTTGTTGGGATACTTGATTCTGGTGCGCTTGCAGCGTTTGCGTATGCGTCAAGTTCTCTCGCCACTCCGTATCTAATTTTATAAGTTTGTCTAACGCCGCATCTGTCTGGCGATCTGCTAACATCTTGCGAACTGCATCGGCATTTTCTCTGATAAATTTGAGATCAACCACTTTGGTCCTGCTCCTTTATTGTCCGGATTTTAAACACACATTTTCCAGGTGAGATTCGTGTGGTGCTCAGTAACGAAAAAACCACAGCATTGTTTGGCACAACCTGTGGCTATTTTTTCTAATGTGAACGGGCCCGACGGGACTTGAACCCGCGACCTCCTGCGTGACAGGCAGGCGCGCTAAACCAACTGCGCCACGAGCCCATAAGATACCTCTAACAAGTAGGCGGGACAGGACTTGAACCTGTGACCTACAGCTTGTAAGGCTGTCGCTCTAGCCACCTGAGCTACCCGCCCAAAATGAGATTACGGTATCATCTCATCTCAAGGACAATATTAAGTATAACACAAACGTTGCAGTTTGTCAAGAATAATTGAATTTCTTTTATGGTTAACAGTTTAAAGTTTATAAATACAGATAGATTTGGTATTATACTAAAGCTTGGACAATTTTTTAAAATTTATAGTACAAAAAAGCAGAAAAAGAAGTATCTTTTTTATAAAAAATAAAACATTTTTGAAAGGATATAAAAAATGCCCCCTTTTTCTGCTGAACACTATTCTATCAGATTTTCAACATTTATTCAAATAAATTCAGAGTCATAGAGTCATTCAATTGTCGCAGACTTAGCGTCCTCCGCAATTCTGACAAAACAAAAATCCGCGTCCTTCGAGATTTGGTAAAATCGACTTTTGAATGCATCTGACTCGAATTTTTAGGGTTATTTAGTTTTATAGATATTCATTTTATCAAGTTAACTGTGAGTAAAGGTTTTGATGCATATTCCTTTATTTTATCAGCGATCCGTGTTATGCCTTGAAAACGGAATACGGATAATGCGGTATTTCGTAAAGCGGCCATGACTTGTGGAATAGCCCCGCATCTGACAGGTGATGCGTCCTCGCCGAGTAGCACATCGCGCATCCAATGCGACTTGTTCTCTATTGCCCAATGGCCTCTCCGTAAAGCAAGTAAGCGTTCTGCGGATGCCTCACTCGGTTTCAGGCTCGTAATCCCATAGGTAGTGCGGGTTGTCTCTTCTCCTGTCTTCATATTTTTGGAAGTATAGCAATATTGGATCACTTGTGCTACGCCCGGCCAATCCAGATATGCGTTGAGACTTGTGCTTGCCTTGATACATCGCGTCTCAAGTCTGCCATGCGACTTTTCAATCGTCTCATGCATGTATATCGGTTTCCCTAAAGTAGGGTGTGTTGTGTCTTCAGAAACCGCGTCAGGCACGCCTTGAAAAAGTTTTTCAATCGCTTCTAACAGGTCCGGTTGATTGCCTTTAACAGGCAGCATATAGTCGCCCCCGCTGTTTATGATTCCGTGGCAGAAAGAGCGTTGTGTCAAAAGGGCATCCGTTGTGATAACTTTGCCTGCTACATCAAACGCTTTGAGGATTTCCGTTGATACCGGTATTTCATTGGTTTTGTCGCTGACACCTCGCTGCGTGAGGGTGATCCCTAACTCATGAGAGACGACGGAGAGTAAATGGCTGATCATCGCACCACTTTTTTTAGACGCACGCAGGGTTTTGCCATCTATAGCGACTGCGTCGGAACACCCCCGCAAATCAGGGCACTCTGCTAATGCGGCGTTTACCCATTTTGACAGGATGTTTTCTAATGCTTCAACGTCCAACTTTTTCAACAGATTATGGATAGTTGCGGCACAAGGCGTTTTGTGATGTGTGAACCCGAGTGCTTTTGTGAGTGCGGGCTGTGAGCGTGCCCAGGTAGCGATGGATGTATACCCTTTATGCCCGCACATCAATCCAACGACTAAAAGTGCGAGGATTGCTTTCAACGGGTGCCGTTTCCCTTTTTCCTTGCGTGGGTCTGTAAGTTCTGCTAACATATTGACTAAGTGGCAGGACTTTTTTCTTGTCATTCTTCACCTCAAAAGATCGTAAGTTTTTAAGGTGAAGTATAGCAGATATACCATGAAAAATCACGGTATATCTGCACATCCTAAAATATTAACGATTGTGATAAAAAACAACTAAAATACATAAAACTAAATAACCCTATCGAATTTTTGTTTCTCTTGAAAAACCTATAATAAACTGATATAATTGTATAGATTATATTTATTGTGCTAATAAATCGTGGAATAATCTTTTATGGAACCGTTTGATTCTGATCTGGCACAACGCGTCATCTTTGGCGAAAATAGTGTTGAAAAACTTGCAGAATCCCTGATGCCCCTTGGTAGTAGTCGAGTATTGCTTGTTACAGATCCTGGTATTGAAGATGCAGGTATTCTCAACCGGGCATATTCCGCCCTAAATAATGAGAAAATACCATGTTATGTCTTTTCTGATGTTGAACCGAATCCGACAACGAAACATGTTGAAGAAGCAGTTAAATTTGCGGAAGCAAACGCCCCAATTGACATTATAATTGGTCTCGGTGGTGGGAGCGCGATGGACTGCGCAAAGGGTGTGAATTTCCTCTTAACAAACGGTGGGAAAATGGAGGATTACTGGGGAACGAACAAAGCAACAAAATCGATGTTACCTTCTATCGGTATTCCGACGACAATTGGCACTGGGAGTGAGGCGCAATCATTCGCACTGATCGCACAAGAAAAAAGTCATATCAAAATGGCATGTGGAGATAAAAAAGCACAATTCAGAACTGTGATTTTAGACCCAACATTAACAAATACTTTGCCAAAGTTAGAAGCGGCAATTACAGGAATTGATGCAATTGCACACGCAATTGAAAGTTATGTATCAACGAGACGCAATCCTTTATCTCAGATGTTCTCACTACAAGCTTGGAAACTATTGAACGCTAATTATGAATTGGCACTTGAGGAAAATAACCTTGAAGCACGCGGTAAGATGTTATTTGGCGCATATCTCGCGGGGCTTGCCATAGAAAATTCCATGTTGGGTGCAGCACATGCATGTGCAAATCCATTGACAGCTAGATACGGTATTACCCACGGCGTTGCTGTTGCACTCATGTTGCCACACGTTATCCGATTCAATGATACAACTGCAGGTGAATATTATAACGAACTCTACCCAGAT
The DNA here is from genome assembly GCA_965200395.1 of Candidatus Poribacteria bacterium. Classification (GTDB taxonomy): domain Bacteria; phylum Poribacteria; class WGA-4E; order WGA-4E; family WGA-3G; genus MSPOR6. Next base: position 1,357,374 of record CBDAUH010000002.1, read on the forward strand.
GGATATTTAGCAGACAGAATAGAGGTGTTAATGGAAGCTGGGGATTTACCGAATACACTACAAAGTTGTTCAGTTCAACGGCCTGTCAGTTCAACTGATATCGCTATATTAGCAAAAGATGCCGCAACACAGTGGACCTCCCAGTTTAATCCACGTTCTATGCACATACATGATTTTATGAGGCTTTATGAGGAAGTATATTAAAAAATCGGTCAATAAGGGTTATCGAAAAGAGCAAAATTACTATCTGATTTTGAAAACCTATTTATCTATTTTTATCCTACTGTCGTTTGGCGTTCATCCGGTCATCGCCAATTGGACGAGCTTTAGAGGTGATCCGCAACTTACTGGTGTAGCGGATGCACAACTTCCTGCAAAACTTGAACTGCTGTGGGCATTTCAAGCAGGAGATATGATTGAATCCACTGCTGCAGTTGTGGACGACACAGTTTATATTGGGGCATTAAATGGAATACTCTATGCAATTGGCACACAAACTGGGAAAAGCACTTGGAAGTATGAAGCAACAGATGCAATTAAATCTTCTCCATCTGTTAAAGACGGAGTAATCTACTTTGGGGATGGCGGTGGAGTTTTTCATGCTGTGGATATTGCTACACGCAAAAAGAAATGGCAGTATACCACAGAAGGAGAAATTATATCATCAGCAAATTTTGACCGTGACAAAGTATTATTTGGTTCGTATGATGGATTTCTCTACTGTCTTGACATAAAAGATGGTGAATTGGTATGGAAATTTGAAACAGAAGGATATGTTCACGGAACCCCCGCGATATACGAAGGTTTTGTGATCGTCACTGGGTGCGATAGTTATTTGCGAGTTGTCAATATTGCCGATGGCACACAGAAACAACAGGTCAACTTAGGGGCTTATGTTGGGGCAAGTCCCGCAGTTTTAAGTACGGAATCGGACACACAAAACAAATCTAAAACAATCGTCTATTGTGGAACTTACGGGAACGAAGTATTAGGCGTTGATCTGAATTTAGGTGAAATAGTTTGGAGATATCAACATCCTACACGACAACTCCCGTTTTTTGCTTCAGCTGCCGTAACGGATAACATTATTCTCATCGGTGGACGCGATAAAATGATGCATGCACTTACACCTGAAAAAGGTGAACCGTTATGGACATACACTGCGCAAACAGGGATCGAATCCTCAGCTGTTGTTGTAGGAAAACGCGCGTTCTTTGGAACAACGCGTGGAGTTTTCCTGGCCTTAGATATTGTAACCGGAGATTCGATATGGGAATTCGATACAGCATCATCCATTGTCTCTTCACCAAGTGTCGCTGACGGTAGAATATATATTGGAACAGAGGATGGAATCCTCTACTGCTTTGGAGAAAAGAAATAATGTCTGAAAACAGACCAGAACCGGCAACTGCGGGAATAGAATCAAAACAGACAACTGTAGGAAGCGTTTTTGTCTCTAACTATCCACCTTACTCTATATGGAATGATACAGCGGTGCTAGATGTGCACCGCGCGTTGGAGAAACAACCACTTTCAGATTCCACATTAGGGCTCTATCTGCACATCCCCTTCTGCCGTAAACGTTGTAAATTTTGCTATTTTCGCGTCTATACCGACAAAAATAGCTCGGAAATTGATACTTACCTAAATGCCCTAGCAAAAGAGATTGAACTATATAGCAAGCAACCAGCAATTGCAGGGCGACCTTTGCATTTTGTGTATTTCGGTGGCGGCACCCCCTCCTATATCAGTGTCAATCATCTGACAACTTTGGTAGACAGAGTGAAGAAAGTACTGCCGTGGGATGCCGCTGAAGAAGTCGCTTTTGAGTGTGAACCCGGCACACTGACGCAAAAGAAATTGGAAGCGATCAAAGCAATTGGCGTAACCCGATTGAGTCTGGGCGTCGAGAATTTGAATGATGAAATCCTCGCAGAAAACGGCAGAGCACACCTCTCCAAAGAGGTATATCGTATTGTACCATGGATAAAGGAGTTGGCGTTTGATCAAGTTAACATCGACCTTATCTCAGGTATGATTGGTGAGACATGGGAAAGTTGGCGTGACACCGTGCAGAAAACAATTGATCTCGATCCGGATAGCATAACCGTATATCAACTTGAATTGCCGTTTAACACCGTATATTCAAAAGATATTTTGGGAGGGGACGCATTACCTGTCGCAGACTGGAAACTGAAACGGGAATGGCATCAGTACGCCTTTGAACAATTTGAACAAGCAGGTTACACACAATCAAGTGCATACACAGTACTCAAAAAAAATAAACCGTGTCAGTTTGTTTACCGGGATGCCGTATGGCAAGGAAGCGATATGATTGGCACAGGCGTTGCATCTTTTTCACATCTCAGTGGAATCCATTTCCAAAACGCACCGTCTTGGGGTGACTATCTCAGCAACCTTCAGGAGAATAAACTACCTATCTACCGCGCACTCAAACCGACAGACGCAGAAAAATTAACACGAGAGATGATACTACAACTTAAACTTGGAAAAATCAGACCCTCTTATTTCAAAGCTAAATTTGACATCGACATCCTAACACAATATTCCGATGCTTATGAAAAACTGCAAAACGATGGAATGTTACGCATAAACGCCGATTCAGATGAAATTCAGTTGACACAACGCGGTTTGCTACAAGTCGATAGTTTGCTGCCAACGTTCTATGCACCTGAATATCAAAATACACGGTATACTTAACAGATAGAACGCCTTCACAAGAGACTTGTACGGGTATTAGAAACAGCAGAGGCATTCAAAAGTCGATTTTGGACGCGGAGTTTTGTTTGTCAGAATCGCGAATTACGCGGATTGACGCGGATTAGGGGTTGGTGCTTCAAGGTGCTTTTCGTAGGATTTGGATAAACACAGATTGTCGGTTGTCAGCATCTCGGATTAGCACCACATCAAAGGTATGAATGCCATTTAGGCCTTTCCCGGATTATCTTTGTCAGCATTGCGGAGGACGCTAAGTCCGCGACAATTGAATGGCTCCGTTAGAAACAGACACCTTCTACAAGCAAAAACCCACCGAAGCAGGAAATCGCCAAACTAACCGACATTCAAACAATATCAGAAACTCCCATTCATAACAAAGGATGAATAAGTACTGATATAGCACAAATTTCACATTTTCGTTAGATTATTATACGTGTCTGCATCAAACTATTGGTGCAACTACGCTTGAATGTGGAAGTTACTACCATGTCTTTGATGGTGGTGCCAGTTGAATTCATTTCTCTTGACACTCAAACCTTGAGGGTTATATAATTCCTTTCTATAGTTTGGACAATTTTAGAAATTTTTAGTGCGAAAAAACAGAAAAGCAGGTATCCTTTCATAAACAAATATATTTTTTGAAAGGAGAATAAAAAATGAACCTCCTTTTCTGCTTAGACGACATTCTATCAGATTTTCAGTATCTGTTCAACACACAAAACTATGCTCTTTTCCAAGCGTTTATTTTCGGATTTATCGCAGATGGAAATAGTGGCACGCTAACGGAACTTTATCAATCAGGTTTTTCACAGACGCGATACTGGTCTTTTCCAAAGTTTCTATCGCGTGGTAAATGGGATGCGGATAAAGTCGCAGGACACCTGACAAAAAAGGTTCAGCAAGCATTTCCTAACTGGGTTTATGTGTATGATGAGACCAAAGCCATAAAAACAGGTGAACGCCAGTGGGGGTTGCATTTTTTCCGCAACTTCAGTTATCAAAAGGGTCGCGTGAACCGATCCAAGTTCCATTATGGACACGAGTTTGGTGCCTTAGGTTTACTTTGCCAAACATCTACAGGTTGGCAGCTATTCCCCGTATGGGCGAGACTGATGGTGCCGCAGACGTGCCGTGATAAAAGCGATGCGGTGTTGAAACGCATCTGTTCCCAGATCGCTCCGGGTCTTATTATTTTTGATCGTGGGTTCTCAAGGCGAAAAGTGTTTACGCTGGTTCAAAGTTATGGACATCATATCTTGTGTCGTGCGAAGTCTAATGCCGTCTTCTATCGTTTACCGGAACAGCCGAAACATCGCCAGCGTGGCCGTCCGCGAAAATATGGAGACCGCTTGGATATTCGCAGGATGCGGTATACGCTTATGGATATAGAAGGCCAAAAGTATTCAATCGCCTCCAAAGTCGTGAGAACGAAGATGTGCGATGCTGATATTCGCCTCGTTGTTATCCGAAGTCGCCCGAAAACCTCGAAACCTTATCGGTATTTCTGTGTATGGACAACAGATTTGACGATTGGGATACCACAGATCGCTATATATTATCGCAAGAGATGGCACATAGAGACGGCTTTTCGGGATGCGAAGCAACACTTCGGTTTTGATGACTATCGCCTGAAATCCCGCAAAAGCATCAATCGGTTTGTGCAATTGAGTTTCGTTGCAGCAAGTCTGACGAAGTTGCTATTCACCCCACGGGATGGGACGGCGGAGGAGATAAGTGCTCAGGTAGTTTGTGATCAGTTGGGCATCCATTGGTATCATCCGAAGCGTCTCACACAAGGGTTGCGTGTAGTTTATCTCCGCTGGCAGCTCTACAGAGCGGTATTTTCTGCGATTTACTCTGAAAAAACAAACTCACAGAAAATACACACCGATTTTCACAAAGAGACAGCATTGCCTGCGGACAACGCAGCCTGAATGTCCCAAAATGTCCAAACTTTAGTAATTCCTTTAACAAGACCATAAAAATCAGAAAAGAGTTACAATGTCCCTACTTTTAAAAGAATTAAACCGTCCGCAACGAGAAGCTGTTACGCACACAATAGGTCCCCTTTTGATTATTGCAGGCCCCGGCTCAGGTAAAACGCGAACAGTTGTTCATTCTATCGCTTATGCTATAGAAAATGGGGTAATGCCTGAACAGATTTTGGCATTTAGTTTCACTGTGAAAGCTAGTGGAGAATTGAAAAATCAGGTAAAAGAAATTGTCGGAGAAGAAAAAGGACATCACGTTAGTATATCCACATTCCATAGTTTCTGCCGACGCGTCTTGAGAGAAGATATTGATAAATTACAAAAAGGTTACACGCGGAATTTTAAATCATTATCCGAAAGTGACCAGGAAAAAGTTATCAGGAATTTAACTGATAATGAACAACGGGTGCGTGCTGAGATTGAACATATACAATCTTATGAATTTCCTAACCCCGGCGAGATTCTCAATTTTATTAAAAAATGCAAACTGAGAGAAATTAGTCCGTCGGATGCTGCTCCTTCGGAAGTTTATGTAGAGATTTACAAACGTTATGAGCAGCATCTTCAGTCTGAGGGACGGATTGATTACGAGAGTCAGCAGCTTTTCACTGATGAACTTTTTAGCAAGGTGCCCGAAGTTAAGAAAAAATGGCAGGATAAGTTTAAACTGATTTTCGTTGATGAATTCCAAGACACTGACCCTATTCAATATCGAATTGTAAACGCCCTAGTAGAATCCCATCAGAATTTGCGTGTTGTCGGCGATGATGATCAGGGAATTTACGGATTTCGAGGAGCTGACATTCAGAACATATTAAATCTTGAGAGAGATTATCCCAATATCAAGGTAATTACACTACTATAGTTTGGACATTTTTGGTCTTGTTATAGATTATGAATAGTTGGCAGCACTTCCCCATTAGCACTTCTGAACAGGTGTTAGAACTGCTGCTAACGCCCCTTTTTTGTCTAAATTCTGTTAGAAATCACTGTTTTTTAGCCATCATTTTTCCAATAATCGTGAAAATAGTTGCTGCTGAACCATTTTCACATAGTATCTTCGGGGATTTTCAGTTTTTTCTGTGCGTTTTTCCCCGGGTCGTAACTCGTATAAAAATAGTTTTGTTGTAAACGTCGCTGCAAGTAAGCGGTCATCAAGCCGCGTGTGAGATGTTTCGGTTTATACCAGTGTATATTGAGTGTGGATAGCACAGTTTCTAAATCAAGCGGTGCCTCGTCTGTGTCGGTTTCTTCGGATGTCTTCTCCATTAGCACCGGACTGAAAGCGAGTTGTGTCAGCGTTGCTGCGGTGAAACTGAGTTGAACGAACCGATCCAAACTTTTCCTGTCTCGGAGTTGATAGGTGTCAAATCCGAAGTTTTCTTTAGCGTCCCAAAAGGCAGTTTCAATCTGCCATCGGTTTCTATAGTGTCGGATAACTGTTTCTACGGGCAGTCGTAAATCTGAAGTAAATACACAAAAATACCGATAGGGTTTAGACTTTTTCAAGCGTTTGCGTATCACAACGATGCGGACATCCACAGGACACATCTTTGTCCGCACGACTTTATCAGCGACAGAAAGTGTCTGATCCTCAACAACGATGTCTGTATACTTCAGGTGTGGAATAGACACACGGCTACCATACCGACGGGGTCTGCCTCTCTTGAGACGCTTAGGGCGTTTCGGTATATCAAAAAACGCCGCGTTTGACTTCGCACGACAAAGTAAATGATGTCCTTGTGAGAGTATCTCCGTGAACACTTTGCGTCTATTGAAGCCTCTATCGAAAACGATAAGACCCGGTGGCACAAGATTACATAAATGCTTCAGCACAGCGAGGCTATTCGCGTCCTCGCTTTTCGGTTCCATCATCCGTGTGGCTAATGGAAACAGGCGCGTGCCTTCGCGCGTTTCTGCCAGCCAGCCAATCGCACCGAACTCGTGTCCGTGATGAAACTTGGATTGGTTCTTGTTACGTGGCTGATACGCAGGGTTCCTGCGGAAATGCAAACCCGCTTGTTTTGAACCGCTACTTATGGCATGTGTTTCATCATAGACGTATACGCCCGTGGGGTAAGCGGATAGCACTTGATGGCTTAGCGTAGTGGCGACTTGATCCACACACCAGATGCCACGTGAAAGAAACTTTGGCAGAGACCAATACCGACCTGCTTGGGCTGTCGCAAGATAGATTTGTGTCATTGTGCCTCGGTAGGGCGTATTTATCAGACCTTTCACGAAAGTTTGAAAGTGATTGAAGTTGTTGTGCTTGAATAACGATCTGAATTGTGATAACATGTTGTCCAGGTAGGAAAGTGGGGTCATTAGACATATCCTTTCAAAAAGGTTTATATTTTCTAAAAGGATACCCGCTTTCCTGCTTTATGTCTATAAAAAAAACAAAAAATGTCCAAACTATAGTAATTACACTAGGACAAAACTATCGTTCAACACAGAACATAGTTGCAGTTTCTTGTGCTTTAGCGGATTTTAATCCAGATAGGCGACAGAAAGAACTGTTCACGAGAAATTTTGAAGGTGAGAAAGTAAAATACTTCCATTGTGAAAATAATGAAATAGAAGCACAGATTATCTCATCTTTTATCCATCGCGCCATAAATCAAGGTGGTAGACAACCAAGTGACTTTGCCGTGTTGTATCGTACCAATAAGCAAGCGCATGTTTTTCGCACTGCTTTTCACAATTTAAAAATTCAATATGGCATGGTTCGAGACTCTTCAGATATAGAGAAAAATGGTGTATCTCTGATGACAATCCATAAATCCAAGGGATTGGAATTTTCGAATGTGTTTGTTACGGGTATATGCGTTAACTTGTTACCACATTATTACAGTCGTGAAGTAAAAGACTGGGATGAAGAATTACGCTTATTTTACGTGGCAATGACCCGCGCAAAGAATTGGCTATGTTTATCTTCTTATAAAAAAGATGGAGACAAAGATCGTGGACAGTCCCCATTCTTGAACTATATTCCCCCCAATCTCCGTGAATCTGTAGAAACACTTGAAAATCTATCTATCCCACCAAGTCCGAAAAAAATGGTTGTTGATGTAAATACCGAAGATATTGAACCTATTCCTGAGAGACTGCTTGGGGATGGTATGACTGTCCTAGGGATAGACCCCGGCATCCAAAATGTCGGTTGGTCAATTACCCAAAAAACATCTGTTGGCTATTCCGTGGTTGACTATGGTACCCAGACCACGACTGGACCGCAGCAAACACTTAATCAAATAAAAAAGACTATAAATGAACTGATAAACTTGCACTGTCCAGAGGTAATATCAATTGAGAAACTTGACGGGGCTAAAGAAGAATGGTTCCGTTACGTTGCGGGATGTGTTACAGCCATACGAAGTATTGCTCATCAACGCGGAATTGAATGCCACCTTTATACCCCCCAGCAAGTCAAGTATATTGCAACAAATAATAGAAACGCGTCTAAACTGGAAGTCCAGAGGGGAGTCATGCAAATATGTAACCTCGATAGAATTCCAGAACCTGATCATTCCGCGGACGCTATTGCAGCGAGTCTCTGTTACCTCAGAAGTTATCTGAACTCTTCCCGCTTTGAAGGCAATAAACTAAAAATGGAACACTATGGAACGGGCTGTAATTGCATAGACAGCAGACATTTTGAAGCAGCCATTGATGAATTCAAGGAAGCAATACATTTAGATCCTATTTATGCAGAGGCACACGTTGGACTAGGGCGAGCACACCTTGCACAAAGCGAATTAGAAGCAGCAGAAAATGCAGCTGAAAAAGTTCTAAAACTCACAGAAAATAATCATCCTGATTCACAGAAACTTTTAGAAGCTATAGGGCATTACCGCTTTGGTTGTAGTTCCTTGAACAATAATGAATGGAATATCGCAATTGACAAATTCAAAGAAGCCATAAATCGAGAACCCATTTTTACTGAAGCACACTGTGGACTTAGTAGGGCATACTTTGAAGCGGATAATCTGGAAGCTGCTAAAAATGCAGCCGAAGAAGCCTTAAGACTCAGAAATAACTATCCACCTGCCCAGCAACTCTTGGTAGACATAAAGAAGAGATACTACTACAACGGTGAGGTTTACTTTAACCGTGAGGAATACGCTCAAGCAATTTTTGAATTTCAAAAGGCAGTGGAAATTGATCGAGATTTTAAAGGGGCTCATGTTTACCTTGGCGAGACTTACTTTAAGGTAAGAGAGCTTGAAGCCGCAGAAAAAGCTGCAAGAGAGGCTTTGCGAATTGACTCTACCTATGAACGCGCTAGTGAACTGTTAAGACAAATAAAGCAAAAACATAAAAAACAAGGTGATGACTATCAGAATAAAAAAGCGTACACCGAGGCACTAAAATCCTACCAGGAGGCAATACGTATTGATGATAAATATAAAAATGCCTATAATAGCCTTGGTGTAGCTTATTGGAAAATGAAGGAGTACAGCAAACCAATAAGTGCTTATCAGAAAGCAATCAACATTGATGGAAACTATGAAGCCTCTCATAATAATCTCAGCATCGTTTATCTAAAAATTAGAGAGTACGATAAGGCAGTAACCTCGCTAAAACGTGCAATTGCGATTAAACCTGATTATCAAGCTGCATACTACAACCTCGCTAGTACTTACTATAGTTTGGACATTTTTGGTCTTGTTATAGATTATGAATAGTTGGCGGCATTTCCCCGTTAGCACTTCTGAACAGGTGTTAGAACTGCTGCTAACGCCCCTTTTCTGTCTAAATTCTGTTAGAAATCACTGTTTTTTAGCCATCATTTTTCCAATAATCGTGAAAATAGTTGCTGTTGAACTAGTTCATGTAGTATCTTCGGGGATTTTTAGTTTTTTCTGTGCGTTTTTCCTCGGGTCGTAACCCGTATAAAAATAGTTTTGTTGTAAACATCGCTGCAAGTAAGCGGTCATCAAGCCGCGTGTGAGATGTTTCGGTTTATACCAGTGTATATTGAGCGTGGATAGCACGTCTTCTAAATCAAGAGAAACCTTGTCTGTGTCTGTGTCTGCGGGTGTCTTAGGCAATGGCGACGGACTGAAAGCGAGTTGTGTCAGCGTTGCTGCGGTGAAACTGAGTTGAACGAACCGATCCAAACTTTTCCTGTCTCGGAGTTGATAGGTGTCAAATCCGAAGTTTTCTTTAGCGTCCCGAAAGGCAGTTTCAATCTGCCACCGGTTTCTATAGTGTCGGATAACTGTTTCTACGGGCAGTCGTAAATCTGAAGTAAATACACAAAAATACCGATAGGGTTTAGACTTTTTCAAGCGTTTGCGTATCACAACGATGCGGACATCTACAGGACACATCTTTGTTCGCACGACTTTATCAGCGACAGAAAGTGTCTGATCCTCAACAACGATGTCTGTATACTTCAGGTGTGGAATAGACACACGGCTACCATACCGACGGGGTCTGCCTCTCTTGAGACGCTTAGGGCGTTTCGGTATATCAAAAAACGCCGCGTTTGACTTCGCACGACAAAGTAAATGATGTCCTTGTGAGAGTATCTCCGTGAACACTTTGCGTCTATTGAAGCCTCTATCGAAAACGATAAGACCCGGTGGCACAAGATTACATAAATGCTTCAGCACAGCGAGGCTATTCGCGTCCTCGCTTTTCGGTTCCATCATCCGTGTGGCTAATGGAAACAGGCGCGTGCCTTCGCGCGTTTCTGCCAGCCAGCCAATCGCACCGAACTCGTGTCCGTGATGAAACTTGGATTGGTTCTTGTTACGTGGCTGATACGCAGGGTTCCTGCGGAAATGCAAACCCGCTTGTTTTGAACCGCTACTTATGGCATGTGTTTCATCATAGACGTATACGCCCGTGGGGTAAGCGGATAGCACTTGATGGCTTAGCGTAGTGGCGACTTGATCCACACACCAGATGCCACGTGAAAGAAACTTTGGCAGAGACCAATACCGACCTGCTTGGGCTGTCGCAAGATAGATTTGTGTCATTGTGCCTCGGTAGGGCGTATTTATCAGACCTTTCACGAAAGTTTGAAAGTGATTGAAGTTGTTGTGCTTGAATAACGATCTGAATTGTGATAACATGTTGTCCAGGTAGGAAAGTGGGGTCATTAGACATATCCTTTCAAAAAGGTTTATATTTTCTAAAAGGATACCCGCTTTCCTGCTTTATGTCTATAAAAAAAACAAAAAATGTCCAAACTATAGTAGTACTTACCTAAGAATGAAAAATCTGCCGGACGCGAGTAAAACAGTGCTTGAGGCAATAAGGCTTGATGCTAATGACCAGGACACTCTTAATCTATTAAAGGAAATACAAGATGCCCATTTAGAACAAGGACATGATTACTTTAGAAGGAGTAATCTCGAGGCAGCAGAATTGTCCGCGAAAGAGGCTTTAAAACTTGATTCAAGCTATCAACCTGCTATTGACCTTTTGACAGATATAAAAAAAGAATATTACAAGCGTGGTTTGACAGCCCTTGGACAGAACGAATGGAAGTCAGCAGAAAAATTCGCGGAAGAAGTATTGAGAATTGATCCAAACTATGAACTTGCATCTGAACTCTTAAGGATAGCGTATTATGAACAAGGACTTGATCATATAAAAAATAGTAAATATGAAGAAGGAATTAACATGCTTCAAAAAGCAAACGATATCAATACAAATTGTGAAAAAACACACTATTATCTTGGATTGGCTTATTTCGAAATAGACAAACTAAAGGAAGCACGACTAGCGGTCAAACAAACATTATCAATTCAACCAGATCATCCTCAGGCTCGTGAACTTCTGTCTAAAATAAATCATCCCCGTAATTGGTTAAAATTAGGAGTAGCAAATGTTCAACAATTTACTCGTTCGATATTAAACCGTATCAGATTCTAAGGAAAACGTAATAAGAAACTGCACCTCTTATTGGAATTGACAGTGCTATTCCATACAAAATGAATTCTAAAACTTAACTTCAACTTAAATGTGAAATTTACTATAATATCAATCACACTGGACAAGAAACTGAATATCATTATGAAAATTGGCATCGTAGGACGACCCCATGTCGGAAAAACCACAGTATTCAATGCATTGGCCCAATCCAATGTTGAAATAGGAGACTATACCAACAAAAAACAAGTAAATCTAAGCACAATTACTGTGCCAGATGACAGGCTGGAGAACTTATTACCGATCTATCAAGCAAAAACTGTTGTCCCTGCAACTATTGACTACATAGATGGTGGTGGAACATCTCGATCAGCAATCAATCCGAATGTTGATATTTCAGACAAGTCAGAGATAGACACTGGTGTTCTTGCACAACTTCGCACTGTAGATGCACTTGCCCATGTTGTCAGACTGTTTGAAGATGAAACAGTACCACACATTGACGGTAATGTAGATGCAAAAAGAGACATCGATGCAGTAAACCTAGAATTTGTTTTTGCTGATTTACAGATAATTGAGGGACGCCTCTCAAGACTTGAAAAACTTCTAAAGAATCAGAAAACACCAGAATATCAAAATGAATTCAGAGTATTGGAAACCTTTAAACAGACACTTGATGATGGTATACCTTTACGATCATTAACTATCGCAGAAAACGATGAAAAACTGATCCGTGGATACGGTTTCTTAACATTGAAACCCTTACTCATTATATGCAATATTAGTGAAACGCAGCTGCATGAGGCGAATCAACTTGCCGAACATTTCACAGAATACGAAGAACAAGCACAGACCGCAGTTATAGTTCTCGCAGCAAAATTAGAAATGGAAATCGCACAATTGGAGGCTGAAGATGCAGAAATATTTAGGGTAGAAATGGGATTGAAGCAATCCGCACTGAATAGATTTATTAAAACATCCTATAATCTCATGGGATTGATCACTTTCTTTACCGGTGGTCCAAAAGAGGTACGCGCATGGACACTACATCAAGGACAAACCGCAGTTGAAGCAGCAGGGATGATTCATACCGATTTCGAACGCGGATTTGTTCGCGCTGAATGTATCAATTGGAACGATTTAGTCACTTGCGGCAGCCACACACAAGCTAGAAGCAAGGGGTTGTTGAAAGTAGAAGGAAAAACATATCAAGTCAAGGAAGGTGATGTTCTCAACATATTAGCAAATCCAACATGATAATTTAGACAATTCAAGTCCATCAACTTAACGAAAAATAGCAAAACTAAACAGCCGGATTGTTCAATTGTTCTCTTAACCCCACTAAAGCATCAATCATACGTACTCCCATCTCTTGATACATCTCACGTTTAACATCTGTTTCAACTATTCCTGAGAAATCTATAGGTTCTCCAAATGCCACATCCAGTTTTGCCCGTCTGGGACGTATACTGCCACGGGGCAATAATTTTTCACCCCCACGGTGGTAGGCAGGTATAGTCGGAACATTTGCATGGTGTGCTATAAAACACGATCCATCGTGAGCTTTACCTAACTCACCATCCCAACTTCGCGTCCCCTCAGGAAAAATAAGAACCGCATTACCAGCCTTCAAAAGAGAAATCGTTTTTCGCAATGCCCCTAAATCAGGTTTACCCCTATTTACAGGAAAAGCATTATAAGCACTGATTAACTTACCTAATCCCGGCACACCGAAAACATCGCCTCGTGCCATGTAATGTATCTCACGATTCGCTACAGAACCTATAAAGAAAGGATCTAATAGACTGACATGATTAGCAACGATCAATACCCCTCCTTCCCTTGGAATATTGTGTACACCACGCGCCTCAATATCCCCCATTACCTTACAAAATAAATATGTTAGTCTCTGTGACCATCGATATAATCGGTTCGGTGACCAGAATTGGTTGTTAGTATACCACATAAGTGTTTTTTGTTTTTTATCACTCCTCCTCTGTGTATATCCATGTTGTTATTTAATCTAAAGTCTTATATGTGCTACTATAATCTCAATGACTTCCTCAACAGTCTTTCCAGTTGTATCCACGCGAATTGCATCTTCAGCAACTTGTAAAGGACTATGTTCGCGTGAGGTATCCTTTTCGTCACGTGCAGCTATTTCCGCTTCAACGGTTTCTATTGTAGTGCTCACACTCTGTGCCTGAAGGTCAGCATATCTTCGCTGTGCCCGTTCTCGGATAGATGCATCAAGATAAAACTTATAATCTGCATCTGGGAAAACAATAGTCGTTAAATCCCTTCCCTCTGCAATGATATTTCCAGCCTCGCCAATTTTCTGTTGATGCTTAACAATCTCACGTCGAATATCAGGTATTTTAGCAACATCTGCGACTAATTTGTTGACATCAGGGGTCCTTATCTGTTTTGACACATCTACAGAATTTAGAAAAATCTTTTTTCCATTATCAGTAAATTCTATATTGCACCGTTTCACAAGTTCGATCAATTCCGAAACATTTTCTTCAATACCGTGTTCTATCGCAAGCAATGTAACCGCCCTGTACATTGCACCGGAATCAAGATATAGTAAACCCAGTTCTTCAGCAACGCATCGAGCTACAGTACTTTTCCCAGACCCCGCTGGTCCATCTATTGCAATCGTTATACGAGGTACAACCTTACTCATCTGAATCCTATCTGTCACTGTTTCATAACTATTTTTTGTGCTGCTGCCAAAATTTGTTGAATCTGTATCTCATCGTTTATCTGGAGCTTATCTCTGAATTCATGCAAGTTCTCAACAATACTCTCAATAAGCGTCAGGATAACATCTTTATTCTGCAAAAAAATGCCAGTCCACAATTCAGGTGAACCGGCTGCAATTCGGGTTGAATCTCGAAATCCTGTTGCTGTGAAATCTATTGCAGTACCCTCTTGTACCTCAACATCTGCCACAGTGTTTGCAAGTATACTTGCCATTAAATGTGGTAGATGACTTGCAGTGCCAACGAGTAAATCGTGAACTTCAGGGGGACAGACATGTGGGACTGCCCCGACAAATTTCCATAAGTTCTCAACTAATTGTAATGCTTCCTCATCCGTGTTTTTAGTAGGCGTTAACAGACATTTTGCATTATCAAATAGATCAGAACGGGCAGCATCCACGCCAGTTTCGTGTGACCCCGCCATCGGATGTCCCCCTACATAAGCTACCGAATCAGATTTCGCCGCTTTCAGCTGTTCCTCAACGGTCCTGACGATGACAGACTTCGTACTACCTACATCTGTTACCACAATTCGTTTCTGCTGTGGAACAAGAGTTTCAAGAATATGTTTTGTGAATATTGGAACAAGTACCACAGGTGTACATAACACTACTAGTTCACTCTCTTGTATCCCCTCAGACAAGTCTGTGGTGATAACATCAACGGCACTGAGTTTGCGTGCATTCTCAAGTCTACCGATGTTCCTTCCTAATCCGACACGTCGTCCCTTAAATCCGTTTTTCTTTAGTGCCAACCCCAATGAACCGCCTATCAAGCCAACACCCCATATAGTAATCTGACTTAATTCTTGGATTTGTTGTGTAGTAGCGGAAGGTTTCTGATCAGTAAACATCCAGACGAATTCCAATAATAAAGTATTCACCATATTTTAGAGAATTTTAATACGAATGTCAAGTCAAAAAATGTCCTTTGATTGGAGTGGCCTCTAACACCGATTTTATGGACGGTTTCTATCAAATCAGGTTTGGAAATCCCTACAACAATAAGGCATCACAACAATTGAAAATATATTTCTCCGCTTCCAAGTCATAAAAATATTGACATCTGATCACATATTCTATACAATTCTATTCAGAAATAAAGTATTTTGTAGAACAAAATACGAAAAAACATGAATACCAAATATTATTAGAATATTATTATGAACCTTCAATTCTATCATAGTTTAAGCAAGGATTACCTAAGGGGGTATATATGGCAGAACGAATTAAAATGGGTTTAGTCGGATGTGGAGGTATGTCCGGTGCCCACATGAACGCTTACCGAGAGTTGTGGTCAAAAGAGGTGCAGGTTTTTGATATTGTCGCTGCGTGTGATATAGACAAGGGGAGGGCCGAACAACGGGCAAATCAGGCACACGAATTTCAAGGAGGGACAAAACCTGCTGTTTATACCGATCTGGATGAGATGCTTGCTAAACATCCTGACTTAGAATGTGTTGACATCTGTGCATTACACAGAGCACATCATGTGCTTGCTGTGCCAGCATTGGAAGCAGGCAAACATGTTATCATAGAAAAACCTTTTGGCGTTACAATGCGTGCCTGTAAACTGATGATGGAAGCTGCAGAGAAAAACGATAGAATCATTTCTGTCGCAGAAAACTATCGGTTGGCCCGTATCCAGCGCACACGAAGTTGGGCAATTGCGCAAGGGCGTATCGGTGAACCACGCATGTTCTTCTGGATAGAAGTTGGCGAGGCATTGGGCAAATGGGGTTGGCGTAACTTCAAAATGGATGCAGGCGGTGGTTGGGCATTAGATGGTGGTGTGCATTTTACCGATCTGATGCGATATATTCTCGGTCTGGAAGCTGAGGAAGTTTATGCTATCAACAAAGCTTACGAACCTTTCCGTTACGATAATGCAGGCGCACGGGAAGGTGGTTATTCTGTTGATGTGGAAGATGCGATGATCGCAACTATCAAATTCGAACAAGGCGTAACAGCGCAGTGGACATGTGTCGGTTCTGCACCAGCACACGGCTTCGGTCAACACACTATCTACGGCAGCGAAGGCGCACTTGATTGGGGTAGAGGATTGGTACCGCGCGGCGGTGAACCCATCTCCAATGACGATTTGATGAAGGAATTTACTGACAGCCTTAATGACGAGCAGAAGGAATACTATTTCCCATCAGGAATCGGTGATACGGTTGCTATTGAGTTGAAATATTTTGCTGATGCAATTCGCAACGGTGGTAAACCTGAAGTCGATGCAGTTGAAGGCCAGAGATCGCAGGCTATCTGCATGGCCGCCTATGAATCTGGATATTGGGGGCGACCTGTAACAATTGCAGAAATCGAAAACTGTGAATTGGAAGGGTATCAGAAGGAAATAAACGACCATCTGGGAATAGAATAGTCCAGCTCATATCTTGTTTTATTTTTCGCATAAGGCATGAGTGTTATGCTATTCAATATTGGAAATATAGTGGATTGCCAAATCAACTATGAATGCCTGTTCAGGGTTGATTTGGCATTTTCAATAAATGAGGAAATTGAGTGACAAATCTCTTGAAACAATACTATTATCTCGGATTCATCATAACTTTATTATTGTTGTTACCGTCTGATACCGTAACAGCATTTGGATTTGAAGACAAGAATCTAATTTACGAACAGCAATCTTCTATTCGGCGGCCGGCAAATCAACTTGGTCAACGCGAAGGTTTCATTTTTGGTCTTGGTGCCGGTGTTGGGAATGTAAATTTCACAGAACCACTTGCAGAGTATTGGGGTGGCACTTATGATGGGGATTGGCCAGATCCACGTGCAACCACCTCTGCTTTTGTCACGGAAATAAAAGTAGGACATGGGTTTTCAAACCAATTCCTTCTCTACTACACTAGTCGTATCTCATGGCTGCCTCTATCGAATCTTTACCGGGATACGATGATTGCAAATGGTACAGCTGGGGTTGGATTGATGTTATATCCGCTGCGCAGTACAAATTTTTACCTTGTAGGTTCTGCAGGGCTTTCAACACTTGTTACATGGGAACCCCCTTTCAAATTAGAACACGCGAGACAGACTGGGCTCTCGGTTTCCGGAGGAGTCGGATTTGAACTCATCCGTCATTTAAACATAGATTTTACCGTGAACTATGGAAATGCACATTCCACACAGATTGATGATGTCAGTGAAGTAACACTCACCGATGAGATTGTTACTTTTTTAGTGACTGCACATCTACTATTCTATTAGCATAATACAGAGGAAGCAATGTCAAAAAATAATGTAAAAAGTTTTACAACAACTCTTTTGCTATTGATAGGTATGTTATCATTTATCCTGAGTTGTGGAGATTTGAGCGAAGAGGAAACTACAGACCGAATCCGCTTCGCTGAATTTTTCTTCTTTCCTACTGCCCCTTATATAGATAAATCATACATAGAAGAAGTGCCTGATGATGAAGTGGCATCTTTGGAAATTGACTACGAAGCAGAAATAGCAGCGATTCAGGATGTTTATAGAACTTTCATAGATGCCTATGTTGCAAAAGATATGGATAGAATATCAGATACATTTGATAGAGCAGCGAGTATAGAATATGGTACTACTACGGGTATAGTGTATGGATGGAACAACATTCAAAGTTATATTCGAGCTAACTGGAGCGGTGCATGGGCCGCAGGTCAGAATGTTATAGATTGTAGCAGTGACCCAAGTTGGGAGCTTACAGATTTTTATTATCGCCCTAAAAATGTGAAATATAGCTATGCAGAGATGAGCGCAACGGGACCTATGTTTTACTACGACCCTGGCCAGCCCATCTGTTTCAACGAAATCGGGACATATTATTTCACTAAAAAGTCTGGTGAATGGCGTATTCATCAGATTGATGGATCGAGATATTTCACTGACCCAGAATATAAAGTGCCATGACATCAACTAAATTTAATACAGCATAATCAGCAATTATGAGGAAAAATGCCGAAACCAACAGATATTCGTATTCTTGACGTTGCTTATAGCTTTGAAGAACACCAATACCGAACCCCACTAAAATTTGGGGGTGTTCCAACTGACCACTGCGTCCTATTTAACGTACAAATTCTTGCCCAGACCCGTACTGGAAAAGAAGCACTAGGTAATGGGTCTATGCCATTGGGAAATGTATGGGCATTTCCACCTCGCTATGTCCCCTTTGACCACAGTCTCGCTGCGATGAAGCAGCTTGCCGAATTAGCAATTGATTTGACACGAGATTGTACACATTATGCACATCCACTCGAACTCACAGATGTACTTGAACCTGAGTTTTTACAGATGGCGGCAGAACTATCACGGACGATGGAATTAGAAACGCCAATACCGAAACTCTGCACTGTGGTAACTACAAGTCCAATTGACGCTGCAATTCATGATGCATTCGGAAAGGCAAACGGTATTAATAGCTACAACGGATTAGACGAAGATTACATACAAGTAGACCTAGCCCATTTTCTGGACGGTGAGTTTGTTGGAAAGTACCTCGATCGATATACGACACGACATCCGAAACCCAATATGCCGCTCTATCACCTTATCGGAGCATTAGATCCACTCACTGAGCAAGACATCATTGAACCTCTTAACGATGGACTTCCTGAGACATTACCAGAATGGATAGTTGCAGATGGATTGACGCATCTGAAGATAAAACTGAATGGTGATGATTTAGAGTGGGATGTAGCGCGTGTCCTCGCGATTGACCAAGTAACCGCTGAAACACAAGCAGAACGAGGGGTTAGTTCTTGGTACTACTCTGCAGACTTTAATGAAACATGTCAAAATGTAGACTACCTTTTAGAATTTCTCAATCGGATTCAGGAAGGGGATGGACAAGCATTTGCACGACTTTCCTATATTGAACAACCGACCGACCGTGATCTTGAAGCACATCCGGAAAACAAGATGCACAAGGCTGCTGAGATAAAACCGGTAGTAATTGACGAATCCTTGACAGACTTTGAAACCTTGTTATTAGCGCGCGAACAAGGGTATTCTGGGGTGGCACTTAAGGCATGTAAAGGCCAATCACAAGCGTTGTTGATGGGTGCAGCTGCGCAGGAATATGGCATGTTCCTTGCTGTACAGGATTTAACATGCCCTGGAGCATCGTTCTTACATTCTGCTGGACTCGCTGCGCATATTCGCGGCGTAACCGCTATTGAAGGGAATGCACGCCAATTTTGTCCAAGGGCAAATGACGGTTGGCGAGAAGAATATCCAGAAATTTTCAACATTGTTGATGGCACCGTCGGCACGCAAACTCTTACCGGTCATGGACTTGGGTATTAACATTCCTATTCCCTTGAAACACTGAAAACAAAATCCGCGTAATCCAAGATTCAGACACGGTCTTTGTAGCATAACCTTTCTAGGTTGTGCGTCTTTCTTGCGCGAAACTCACGTCATCTACAAGATAACGTTCTCCATACTTATAAAGCATGTTCTGAATTACTTTGTGCATCGGTTTCTGGTTCAGCGACTGAGATATTTGTGACTACATTCTGCTGCTCAGGGTGCCGAACAGGGAAATCTTTGATAACTTGATTGATCAAATTTTCGATTATCTTCTTGACATCATCAAACGGGATGCACTCTAAGATGATGATAGCGCGATGTTTAGACGGTGCTATATTGTATGTCAATCCATACTGGATACCGAGCTGCATTAATTCCGGTTCAATGTTGATTGAAATCTGTCTGCACTCTTGTTCCGTAATGTAATAACTATCAACTATGAAATGGGTATGGATCCATGCTTCTTTCTCTTCAATGATTTTCATAGTCGTATTTTAGCATGAACAGTGGTCGAAGTCAACTTTGCAGAGGTTAGTCAGATTACGAGATTGTCGGGTTTATTTTTCTATTTCCGGGCGTGGACGCACAACTCGAAAACCGATCGTACGTGTGGAATCCAACGGATAGAATGGAGAACGTAAAGCTGAACGAAGGAATGTACTACCGACATCCCATGCACCGCCGCGAATTACACGTGCACGTAGAATATCTCGGAAACGTAGATTTAGGGGATTACGTTGCAATTTCTTTTTGTTCTGCTGATAAAATGAAGGATCATATTCATCAAGACACCATTCCCAGACATTCCCAGCAAGATCCGCAATTCCGTCGGGAGATGCGCCATTTGAAAATTGTCCAACAGGTGTAGGGTAGTTGTAACGACGTGCAAAATTTGCATGGTGTCGTGCTTTAGGCGGATCGCTACCCCACGGATATGTTCGCGCTGCTGTACCGCGTGCCGCGCGTTCCCATTGCGCCTCAGTTGGCAAACTACCACCAATCCATTCCGCAAATGCCTGTGCATCAAACCAGGTGACACCGACAACAGGTTGTGTATCCGCATTGAAGTTATCATCTTTCCATATTTCTTCACCTTGCTGCCCACGAGGCAAGGGACGGTTCGCTGCTTCAACAAAGGCACGGTATTGTGCATTTGTGATTTCGTGTCGTGAAATTTGGTACTCGGAGAGATAGACTCTGTGCTGCGGTACTTCAGCGTCGAAGGTATATTTTTCCAGCAATGAACTTCTTAATTTGGCATCAGCATAGGCGGCCTTAGCTTGCTCTGGTGTGGATCCCATAAGGAATTCCCCTGCAGGAATAGTTACCCATTCGATTGTACTGAGTGCCTTCTCAGCGGGTGGGCTAATTTCTCCAGCAACAGCACTGATCCAATGACAAAGGAGAAATACTAGAATTGTGAGAAAGAGGTATCGCATTCCTAAAAAAAACAAGGGGTTATTGTGTTTTCCTCATAAATTAACTTTCAGATTGTAGTGCTTTGTCAAGTGCTTCGCGAAATTGATTTTGGTTTTCCTCCCGATAGAATGGCAAGCCGATAATGCGATAATTCCTATCTTCAATGATGAGTTTGGTTCTACGTTCAGTATCAATCTCTTTCAGAAAATCTTCCTTCCATTCGTCAAAATCTTCAATGTGTTCACCTTTCGGTTCAATAAACATCTGGTAGCTGCATGTCTCCCCATTTTCTTTGGTCAAAAAGAGGACAAAATCGGGTTGGAAGGCTTTGCCATCAGAGAAGTTATAGATAGAGAAATGTCTTTCGTTGCGGATGAGATAAATATCACCGTGATTTTCGTTCAGTTCTTGGAGATGGTTATGTAGAAATTGGACGAATGCTTTTTCTTCGCTGGTGCCATACAGGCCGTTAAACGCGTACCAATTTGCTGCTTTGACGAGACGTTCTGCTGCGTGATTCTCATCTGCACGCGGACTGTCCGCCTTGAGCTTGATGGTTTTGTCTGTGAAGCGGTTGCAGATATATTCTGTATAGAATTCTTTTGTGCCTTGTTGTTGTGTAATCTTCTCTTTAAGTTCAGCTTCTATCTTCTTGAGAAGATTGCAGCATGCCATAAGTTTTTCCGAAGCTTCGTGTTCCCATTGAGCATAGCTGCCTTTGAACGTGATCGACAAGCTCCCCAAAAAGTGCTGTGAGGTTCTGAACTCAGCCATAGATTTCAGGTGTGGGAAATACTGTTTCAGAGATGCAAACTGAAAAAACGGGTTGCGTGCAATAGCGGTTCGGAGAATGTTTTGTTCAATACCGGTTACCGGCATTTTTTGTGGAATGTTTGCGTCCCGTGCGGTGTAGGATATGCCTTCTTCCTCTGTCATCTTGGTTATGCCCCCAGTTCCTTCTGAGATGCTATGTTCATGCGGTTTATTTTTCACAGTTAGCGATGTTAAGTCATCAAAAGATTCGACATGTTGATAATCCCTCGAAACCTGTTTATTTACCCAGATAACACCGTATTTGTATAAATCGGTTTCCTTGAATTCCTTTTTCAGTTTTAGTTTGCGAGTTATGACCTGTTCGTCCATCAGACCGCTCTGGACCAATGCTTTTTTAATCTCAGAGATGTAGGGCGGATCGTTAATACTGTGATAATGAAATTCTTCCAATACGCGAAGTTCATGCGTCATATTTTCATCAAACTTGCGTTTGTCCTTATCTTCATGTTCCGGTGGCAGACTAAAAGGATAATAACGGGCTCCGCGTCCAATAAGTTGTGCCTCCGCAATTGTGGCGTTGCCGATTCTGTTATGTCCTGTACTGCCGGTATCATAACAGCGAACGATGTCAAACAGGTTTAGCACATCCCATCCTTCGCTGAGCATTTGTACGGCGAAGATTGCACGGATAGGGTTGTTCCGTTCTTCAAGCCTGTTGACTTCCACTTGATACTTCTCTTTTTCAACTTTGGAGTTGACAGCGAGGCAGTATTTCTCTTGAAATTCGGTTTTTAGGCGGTGTACGAGTTCTTCGGAATTGATGTCATGATTATCAAAGAAATGGAACGCCTGTTTTATGATAGGGACTTCAGAACCCCGAATTCTGTCGATGTCGTTTGCACTGAGTCTTTCAATGCACGTATGGAAGTCTGCTTTGTTCTCTTCAGATTCCGGAATCGTTTTTCCTTTGAAGAGGATTACAGGCTTAAGTTGGATTTTGTATTTTGCTGCGACTGCCTGTTTGTAATGGTTGAGCAGAATTGCTTGGAGGATACGGTCGTTTAAACTGAAATCAGATCTCACAATTTCGATGTCTTTCGAATATTTGTCGTTCCGAAATTTGACTAAATCGTAGCGATAGATGATTTTATTTCGATATTTATTTGCGATTGCGGGTGTTTTGTAATCAAAAGTGGCGGTGAATTCTAGTAACAGGTTATCATCGTTTGCGTTGAATATCTTCTCAACGGTGTTTTCCCATGTCGGTTTTTCTTTCTCTGGATTTTCTTCCATTAGGTCCAATTGCACCTGCGCCCTCGTAGAGACGTTCATGTGGTGTGCCTCATCAGCCAAGAGGACAATTTTCTTTTTCTTAAAATCTTCAAAAGTTAAGGCATTCTCCTTTTTTGTTCTCAAATCACTGTGCAATTTCTGAATTGTAGTGAAGCGGATGTTGATGTGGTTGTCGCTGACACCTTCAAAGTTTTGAACTTCGCTTATTTTAGTGTGTTCGCTGTTGAGATAAATGTTGCGGTTGAAAAGGTACTTTGACGAGGTTTGATTGAGGAAGTTGTCTTTTGTCTTCTCAATGATATTGTCGGCGTTGACAAAAAAGAGGAAGTTGCGGTATCCCTGCTCGTAGAGATAGAGGATGAGTCCTGCCATGATAAGCGTTTTGCCGCTACCCGTTGCCATATTAAACAGCAGATGTAAAGGATTGCTCTTGCCAGGAAAATTTCCGTTTAAGCAGTGAATAAACCTTGCAAACGCCTCTTCTTGATAGGGGCGAAGTTCAAATTTAGGGTTCACGTTATCTGTGATGCTCTCTGGCATTGTTTTGTCGAGTGCGTTGAACTGGGAGAGTGTGTCAAGTTGTTGATAAAGAAATTGTTCAGACATTGTTTGCTCCTTTATAATGCTAGTTTGAGAATAAATTACATGAGTCGATAATAAGTATCTCGTCCGAAGAGTCTCTGTATCATTTATACCACGAACTGAAAGTTTGCATTACAAGTTATCTTCACCGAGCACTAAGCTGTTCCAATCAGGAAATTTCCTATCTTCTAGTATTTTTATTATTGAGTCCCGGCACAAATTCTGAGCGTTTATCATGAATGCCTCAAACTTATTTGCTTCTAGCTCCTTTCTTATGGCTTCCCTGTTTTTGATAGAGGCCTTTTCCTCCGATGATAGATCTGCTGTTGCTGAATCCAAGGTTTTCGCGATGTCCGCGTCAATTTCTTCTTCTAATACTTTCGCTATTTTCTTTTTTTCTTTCTCAGACAATTCCCCGGTATGAACAGCTCTTGAACGGAGATCGTATATCGTCTTAAAATCTTGGAACAATGCCTTTTTATGTTCCGTATCTTTTCCTAAATACCAAGCAGCGTAAAGGCTAAACCTAAAACGTATTTCTCGGTTGTAATCTGTCCCTGATAAATAGAGGGCTTCTAAGGCTATTCCTAAGTCAATCATTTTGTCTACAGGAGCCCGCTCTGCCTTTGATTTTATCCATCTCTCAATCGGTATTTGCAACCTTTTCGTAATTGGATCCAACTCGTCGATCAGTTTTCTATATATATCCTCGGCTTTATTGATCTCGGTCTCTCCAGCCACAGTGCGATTTCCACCT
The DNA here is from genome assembly GCA_965200395.1 of Candidatus Poribacteria bacterium. Taxonomy (GTDB): domain Bacteria; phylum Poribacteria; class WGA-4E; order WGA-4E; family WGA-3G; genus MSPOR6. Next base: position 1,381,900 of record CBDAUH010000002.1, read on the forward strand.
CGTTCACCCTTAGTGTTCCAACTATTGAAGTCCAAGAAAGGATCTAGATTAAAGAGTTCGTGTTTTTCTACCATTTGCCATTGTGCATCAAACTGAACTGCGGAATTGCAAGCTAAGGACAATGCATGGAGGATTTTCTCGCGAAAATCAAAAATATTGAAGTTAGGAAAGTCTCCACCAGTTACCTCCACCTGGAGATTCTGTTCCCCTGGTTTGAAAAATATAGGTGATACAGAAGCGTTAATTACAAGCAGTGTTTTCCCCAATAAATCTATTGGTCTATACGGAATATAAGGATTATCAGACAGATAACACGGAATATAAGGATTATCAGACAGATAACGTGAAAATCCTGATGTTGAATTGGGAAGTGGGACAAGTCGCATGGTTTCAAAAAACTGTATTTCCTTTTCCACCTTTATTCCATCAAGTAGGATAATGTACTGAAAAGCACCTGACGTGTTCTCGGTACATTTATCAAAACTTGATACGGCCTTTTCTATGCCAGAGGCGAGAGCAATTCTAATCAATTGCTCTAATAGGTTATCCAGAGAATATCCAGCGGTGGGACCACCTCTTAGAAAAAAAAGTCCTGATTGAATTCGATCTTCATGGATGAATGATGCAAGCTCTGCCCGAATGAAATCAAGAAGTTTTGACTTTGTAGTTTCATCTATGATATGAATTTTGTGATGCATTACGGACGACAATAAATCAAACGAATGAGATGCCCAACCTTCTCGTAAAAGGATTATGTAGTCATGAACATTGCTAACGAGTGGTAACTCTGGTCGACTTTTTGAACGTTTTCGTATCTCTAAATTTCCTACTGCCTCCTGTAGGAGTTTTGCTAATTGCTGCTTCCTATCTTCAGTCATTTCATTATTCTCCTTCGGTGCCGCTATGAGTCTGAGTTCGTATAAAATAGATATTTTGACTGAAAGTCTGCGTTACAATTCACTTTTCTCAAACTCACGTTGATAAAACGCCTTGTTTAACGCCTTATCTATCTCACTAACACCAAACGTTTCGTCTTCTATTTCAGAGAGATGCACATACAATTGGTTCTTATCCAGCAACCCCGCTAATAGTTGTTTCTGTTTCTCAATGTCGTTGATAGCGATAAAATGTTCTTCGGCTTCGTCCGGTTTTTGTGGCTTGATATGCCACTTGAGAGCGGATCCTTTTGCCATATCATGATAGATTTCTAAAAGTTGCTGGGTTGATTCTGCTGATTGAATTCGCTCCATGAAAACTTGGTTGTAAGGCATGAGTTCACATGAGATAAAATTTTCGCTCTGAATTTCTTCCTGTGCAATAACTTTCTCAATCCGTTCTTTGCAAACTGCAATGTGCTCTTCCAATTGTTCCACAAGGATAAATTGGCGTTGCCCGGCATCCTGTTTATTTAGTTCTAACACCGCGTGCCCTGTTGTACCTGATCCAGCGAAGAAATCAAGGATAATATCATCTTCACTCGTTGTCAGTTTTAGGACATCCAGGACTGTGTATAAAGATTTCGGATAACTAAACAGACTTTGCCCATCAAACAATTTTTTAAGTAGGCCTGTCCCATGATGGTTTGCATCATATCTAGCATCAGTCCACATTGTTTTCGCTTTATTCTTTTCTCTAACTATTTTCCTATAAATCTCATATTTATTTTTAACTTTTCGCACTTCGATTTTTTCTTCTTTTAATTCCGCTAAAAAAGATTCCTTAACAAGTTTCCAAGTTCTCATACCATTTTTATTTTCTGGTAAAAGTTCTATAAAATCATCTCCCTTATTATCCAAAGTAATTTCTTTTGTCCCCGGATTGTAAAAAATCGGATAATAAAGGCTCGGCCGCGTCTCAGGAGTAGCATCTTCTCTTCCTCGGATGAAGGATTCCTCTTCTTCCACATCATCTGTTTCAAATCTAAAATTTTCTGTTACTTTCTCGATGTCTTTGGAATAAAATAGCGCATATTCATGAACCGTAGAGAAAAAACGGCTTTGTGTTCTACCACGTGGATGATGCCTAATGCAGACTAAACCAATTTTGTTTTGTTTGCCAAAAACTTCGTCTAGAAGCGCGCCCAGGTAAAACAGTTCAACATCGTCAATAGCAATCACTACCATTCCATTTGGCTTCAATAAACCTCGCGATACTTCTAACCTATTCCGCATAAAAGTCAACCACGTTGAATGATTGAAGGCGTTGTTGTAGGTAAAAGTTTCCGCTGAACCACCTGTATTATATGGTGGGTCGATGTAGATGAGTTTGATCTGTTCTCGGAATTGTTCTTTTAGGGAGTGGAGTGCGATGAGGTTGTTACCTTTGATGATAAGGTTTTCACGGAGGATGCCGTTTTCGTCGCGTTCGAGTTCGTTAAATTTAAATAACGTACCCCCCCCCTATCTTTTGTTGCATGTTTTTACTGTGTCGCCTCCAATTAGTGAGGACTTTGGGGTCAAACATGCGGTTGATTTCGTCTTCCGCGAGGAGTTCGTTGAAAAAGATCTCTTGTCGTTTTTCTTGTTCGCGGGTTTGTCCGCCTTCGAGGACACAGTCTTTGTAAGGCCAGACGAGTGCGACTTCGCCACGTTCAGCGAGGAATTTTCCATCGATGTTGAGTCCGATTTGTTTCGGAATTGGGTATAGGAGTCTGTGAAGAAGTTTTTGTCGGTGATATAGTTGACAAAGGCGTTGTTATCAAAGATCCAACGTCCCTCGATTTCTTTGAAGAACTTTGCCTCAATCTCTTTATCCGTTAGCAGTAATTTGATAAGTTCGGGATCAAGTTTCCATGCGCGTTCTCTGACGTTTGCGCGGTGGAGTTCTCCTGCTTCATCAACAAAGTCGGGATTGGATTCGAGTAGTGTAATCAGTTTTTTATCAAAATTTTCTTTTGACATAGGGCGTGTCCTTCCTGAGTCGCGGGTAATGTAAGTATATTACCATATTTACAAAAAAGTGTCAAATTGTCTGAATTTTGGATTATGCCAAATCAACGGTATGAATGCCATTGAGGCATTTCCCGGATTACGCGGATTGACGCGGATTAGGTGCTTTCTGTTTCCATGTGCTTTTCATGGGATTATACGAATTTTATTTTCCGAATTGCGGATTTTCGTGGATTATCTGCTGCTATTGCCACCTCCCCATTTTGACTTTGAAGTTTTTGTTTCTGCGGGCGGCAGCTTCTTTGCGTTGCTGACCTTCATGTGAATGTCGTGAGACACGGATTTGACATGCACCTTCTAAGGCATCGGGACCGTCAAGGAAATCGCCTGCAGGATATAAGTCCATCTGTTCCATGAATTCTTTGTCTAAACCTTTGTCAAACATCAACCACCCATTACGAATGATGGGTTGCAAGGTGTCTATCCGATCGTGTTTGTTTCGGGTACGTTGTAGGAACTCCATTGTGGGAAACTTGATGAGCTTGCGATCTTCACGTTGGGTTCTGTATGCATGTTGTATCACCTGCTTTTGTGCGTTCCAGGTATCTTGGACGAAACCCTCTACACCAAACTTGATTGTGAAGTTAGGATTGGGGATTTCGTTTGTAATCTGTTCCATGAGGTCAAGACACATTTTGATTTGGTTGTCTACGCTGGTGCGTTGCATTTTGACTGCGTAGACGTAGCCGTGTGTGCCGTCCATCATGGAGTTGAGGGTGTCGTTACGATTGCCGGGCAGTTTTACCCATATCACAGCGACGGCACAGGCATAACAGTTGTCTACGATGTCTTTTCCGCCTGCCCAGTCTAAGAACACGGTTGCACCGGTCATCTCTTTAAACTCTACGAATACTTTATCTGTGCGTAGGAAACCGTTGGGTTGTTTTGTGAAGTAGATGGCACTTTTCATGTCAAAGAGGGCGCGGTCAGGATCGTGTGTGCTATTCTGTAGTTCTCGGAGGACAGGATAGTATCCGACATCGCATATCTCTTTTCTGACATAGAGGTATGAGAGCACTTCGGGCCAGAGTTCTACGACATCTTTCATCATTTCTGTTTCGTGTTCTTTATAGAATGCGTCTGCTTTTGCGTTGCGTTCTGGTGCTTCGTAGTTCATATCGGTGTATAGCTTTTCCCATTGTTGCCACAGATGTTCATGTTCAGGATGCCACAGGTCTGCGGGGTGTTCTATCGCACGAAAGAATAGGGTTTCCCAACCTGCACGGAACCGTAGTAGGTTAGATGTTGCTTTGTCGTGTTTGACGGTGTCTATATTGATAAAGTTAGATTTACCGTCTATGCGTCCACAGCGTAGGTAATCGGAGTCGAACCAGAGTTGGTCTTTTTCTCGGACATCAGGGTTCATGCATGCTTCGCTGTCGTCTATGTCGTCAGAGATAACGATATAGGGTCTGCCTTTACCGTAGACTGCACCGCGGACTTGTGCACCTCTGCCACGTGGCCATATCTTGATGTTGTTTGAGGTGATGAGTGTTTTGACACCCCATGAGTGTTTGTTGATAAGCCATTGTAAGTCGGTGTGTGTCTCTATTTTTGTTTTGATGTCAAAGACGCGTGCGATTGCCATTGTTTCGGATCGTGAGGCGATGACGATAAAGTTGCCTGTGGGGGCATCCATCATGTCTAATACGTCTTTGAAGTAGACATACCAGAGCGGTAAGATCACTGCCATGTATGTGGATTTTGCTGAGCCACGGGGTGCAAGGATATTGATGCGTTGTCCTGTTTTGTAGGGGTCAAACGCATTCAGGAATTCCGCATGATGTGGCGGTGAGTCCAGTTCCATGTGTTCGGGAAAGAAGATATGTGCAAAGATAAGTGGGTCAACGAAGGAATAAGCGAGATACAGGCAACGTTTTATCTCATGCGTCTCCGCTTTCTCTACGTCTTCTTGATAAAACTTCAGCCGCTCGGTCGGCATCAGATGTTTGAGAGTTTCCTCTGCTTCCCGTATCAGTTTCTTTGTTAGAATCTCCGACGGATTTATGTTCATGGGGAGCTCCATTTTCGAATAAAGTTTGTAGCAATTCTGTGAGTTCACTAAGTGTGAATTCATTAGTTGCAGCTAATTTGTTTTTGGTTGCTTTAAATACCTTTGGACTTAGTGACAGTATGCCATCACCCAATATGAGTCTTTTTCGCAAAGTATAGTCATAAGACTTTAAATCTAAGCCTGTTTGAAATACGACATAAGCGTCTTTATATTTTTGTCGACATTGTGGATGATGTGGTTTGTAGGGCCGCATAAGCGAGTTGAGACGATCCCGTGCTTCTCGTGTATTTTCGTAACCGAATTCTTTAAGAAATCTACGATTGACTTTGATCATCGCTGTTTTGTGTGTGCCTTCTTCACAGATGAGTTCAAAGTAGCGTTGTCCTTCCTTTTCTGTGACTCTTTTTTTCTGAGTAAAGTCTTTCATGGTTCCTCTATCAGTGTTCTGCTGCCATATCGTATTGTTCTCGGTGGGGTGATGGAAGTAGTTTTTTCGTTCTTTTTTACTCATTTTTTCTCCAGAGTTTAGATTGTCGGGTTTCGCTGTGCTTCTACCCGACCTACGGGTTTATCTATTCTATCTTATAATATTTGAAAAATCAATCCCTTTTTTTAGTAAAGCCAAGTTTATCTATAAGGAGGATATGTGGTGTGATTCCTGTTTCCAGGCTCTGATGCCATTTGTTGTAACGTTTTCAAGATCAATCGTTCTATTTTCTTGAATCAAGCCTATTATTGGATATGTAATTTATATTATACCACATTATTAAATAAAAATCCAGTTTTTTGTTTTGTTTATGGTTAACTAAAGTTTGGACATTTTGGGACATTCAGGCTGCGTTGTCCGCAGGCAATGCTGTCTCTTTGTGAAAATCGGTGTGTATTTTCTGTGAGTTTGTTTTTTCAGAGTAAATCGCAGAAAATACCGCTCTGTAGAGCTGCCAGCGGAGATAAACTACACGCAACCCTTGTGTGAGACGCTTCGGATGATACCAATGGATGCCCAACTGATCACAAACTACCTGAGCACTTATCTCCTCCGCCGTCCCATCCCGTGGGGTGAATAGCAACTTCGTCAGACTTGCTGCAACGAAACTCAATTGCACAAACCGATTGATGCTTTTGCGGGATTTCAGGCGATAGTCATCAAAACCGAAGTGTTGCTTCGCATCCCGAAAAGCCGTCTCTATGTGCCATCTCTTGCGATAATATATAGCGATCTGTGGTATCCCAATCGTCAAATCTGTTGTCCATACACAGAAATACCGATAAGGTTTCGAGGTTTTCGGGCGACTTCGGATAACAACGAGGCGAATATCAGCATCGCACATCTTCGTTCTCACGACTTTGGAGGCGATTGAATACTTTTGGCCTTCTATATCCATAAGCGTATACCGCATCCTGCGAATATCCAAGCGGTCTCCATATTTTCGCGGACGGCCACGCTGGCGATGTTTCGGCTGTTCCGGTAAACGATAGAAGACGGCATTAGACTTCGCACGACACAAGATATGATGTCCATAACTTTGAACCAGCGTAAACACTTTTCGCCTTGAGAACCCACGATCAAAAATAATAAGACCCGGAGCGATCTGGGAACAGATGCGTTTCAACACCGCATCGCTTTTATCACGGCACGTCTGCGGCACCATCAGTCTCGCCCATACGGGGAATAGCTGCCAACCTATAGATGTTTGGCAAAGTAAACCTAAGGCACCAAACTCGTGTCCATAATGGAACTTGGATCGGTTCACGCGACCCTTTTGATAACTGAAGTTGCGGAAAAAATGCAACCCCCACTGGCGTTCACCTGTTTTTATGGCTTTGGTCTCATCATACACATAAACCCAGTTAGGAAATGCTTGCTGAACCTTTTTTGTCAGGTGTCCTGCGACTTTATCCGCATCCCATTTACCACGCGATAGAAACTTTGGAAAAGACCAGTATCGCGTCTGTGAAAAACCTGATTGATAAAGTTCCGTTAGCGTGCCACTATTTCCATCTGCGATAAATCCGAAAATAAACGCTTGGAAAAGAGCATAGTTTTGTGTGTTGAACAGATACTGAAAATCTGATAGAATGTCGTCTAAGCAGAAAAGGAGGTTCATTTTTTATTCTCCTTTCAAATTTGTGTTTTCTAAAAGGATACCTGCTTTTCTGTTTTTTCGCACTAAAAATTTCTAAAATTGTCCAAACTATAGTTTAATCAAGATAAGGCATATAATCAATGGGATGATAACCTGCCACCCGAAAAGTATTGGGAATGGATGCAAGAAGTCTGCACGAAAATATACGCATTGACTTCGGATGGTGGTGCTATCTATTTTATGCAACGCGAGAAAAACACTGAATTCGTTTTGCAGTGTTTACGTGACTCAGGATGGACGTTCCAAAATCTGGTTGTCTGGAAAAAGAAAACTTCTGCAGTTCCAGGAATGAAACGTTTCGGAAAGCATTATCAAATTATTGGGTTTGCTACTAAGGGCAAAACACCACGCGTTTTCAATCGTCTACGTATTGATCCGCCGCTACCCGTAGGCTAATCCGCCGCTACCCGTAGGTTATAAGTACGCGCGTGAAAACGGTATGTATGTTACCGAATCAGTATTCTCAAATTCTTGACAATACACTGAATTTTGCGGTACCGTGTCACGGTGAAAATGAGCAGAATCAGCAACACGATAAAATGAGAATTGCCTTTGAAGAAATGGGGTGTGTCAATTTATTTTCACTAATGGATGTTTTTAACCTCCAACACCATTTTAATGGAAATTTCCTCATTTTTCAGGCAAGTCTATAATCAAATTATTCACGCTGAGAATCTGGTCCAATAGAGGCATGAGTAATGACTACGGTGCAATTAGCCTTTGATTTTAATCAGCCCGATAGTTATTCGGTTTATGTTCCCACCGAAGTAGATGAATTCTGGACAGCGAAACAACGCGCCGGACATGCTATCCATGAGATTTCATACCGCGCATGCTACAAGCCACAATTGCCAGCATATTTTATCAAGAAGTTCTGTAAATCTGAATCTGTCGTTTACGATCCGTTTATGGGGCGTGGCACAACGCTAATAGAGGCGCAACTTCACGGACACAAAGCCATGGGTAATGATATAAATCCGTTGTCTATAATCCTGACATCCCCCCGCCTTCAACCGCCCACGTTAACGGATATTGAAAAGAGATTATTTGAAATTGATCTGTCAAACAATGCAGAAATTGATCCAAACCTCTTAGTCTTTTTCCATGAGGATACGCTCAGAGAGATTTACGGATGGCGTAACTATTTTCAACAAAAACAATTGGACACGGTGGATGCATGGTTACAAATGGTTGCGTGTAGTCGTCTTACAGGACATTCCTCCGGCTTTTTCTCCGTTTTCACCCTACCACCAAATCTTGCAGCTTCGGTTACTTCTCAACGGAAAATCAATCAGAAACGAAATCAGGCACCGGAATACCGAGATACAAAGACTTTGATACTCAGAAAGTCGAAGCAGTTATTACGCCATAATTTTCCTGACCATTTTGGGCGGAATGATGCTGTGCTTATCACCGAATCTGCTGATAATACCTTGCAAATCCAGGACGAGTCGGTTGATTTGGTTGTCACCTCACCCCCGTTTCTGGATACTGTAGACTATGCACAGGACAACTGGTTACGGATGTGGTTCTGTAATATAGAAATTGAAGCAGGCAAAATCTGGCAATTAAAATCCCTTGACGATTGGGTTGACCGGATGGAAAAAGTGTTTGTTGAATTGTATAGGATATTAAAACCTACCGGTAGAATTGCATTTGAGGTGGGCGAGGTTCGCAGTGGGTCTATCTTCTTAGAAAATGCAGTAGCCAAGGCAGCTGTGGATGCTGGGTTTACACCTGAATTGTTAATGATCAATGCCCAAAATTTCACAAAAACAGCAAATTGTTGGGGTGTTTCCAACAATAGAAAAGGCACAAATAGCAACCGTATTGTTATCTTAAAAAAGGGTAATTCGCAATAGTGGAGGTGAACATTTTGAAAAAACATCAGTATTGGACACAACTGCTCTGCATCATAGCAGGCTTGATTTTCATCAGCATTGATGGATTTTCTAAAGACATAGCCTTCGATGAACTACCTAAAGCTATACTATAGTTTGGACATTTTTTGTTTTTTTTATGGACATAAAGCAGGAAAGCGGGTATCCTTTTAGGAAACACAAATTTGAAAGGATATTTCAAATGACCCCACTTTCCTACTTGGACAACATGTTATCAGATTTTTGACCTTTGTTCAAGTATAATAACTTTCACCACTTTCAGACTTTCGTAAAAGGTCTGATAAATACGCCCTACCGAGGCACAATGACACAAATCTATCTTGCGACAGCCCAAGCAGGTCGGTATTGGTCTCTGCCAAAGTTTCTCTCGCGTGGCATCTGGTGTGTGGATCAAGTCGCCACTACGCTAAGCCATCAAGTGCTATCCGCTTACCCCACGGGCGTCTATGTCTATGATGAGACGCATGCCATAAGTAGCGGTTCAAAACAAGCGGGTTTGCATTTCCGCAGGAACCCTGCGTATCAGGCACGTAACAAGAACCAGTCCAAGTTTCATCACGGACACGAGTTCGGTGCGATTGGGTGGCTGGCAGAAACGCCCGAAGGCACGCGCCTATTTCCATTAGCCACACGGATGATGGAACCGAAAAGCGAGGACGCGAATAGCCTCGCTGTGCTGAAGCATTTATGTAATCTTGTGCCACCGGGTCTTATCATTTTTGATAGAGGTTTCAATAGACGCAAAGTGTTCACGGAGATACTCTCACAAGGACATCATTTACTTTGTCGTGCGAAGTCAAACGCGGCGTTTTTTGATATACCGAAACGCCCTAAGCGTCTCAAGAGAGGCAGACCCCGTCGGTATGGTAGCCGTGTGTCTATTCCACACCTGAAGTATACAGACATCGTTGTTGAGGATCAGACACTTTCTGTCGCTGATAAAGTCGTGCGAACAAAGATGTGTCCTGTAGATGTCCGCATCGTTGTGATACGCAAACGCTTGAAAAAGTCTAAACCCTATCGGTATTTTTGTGTATTTACTTCAGATTTACGACTGCCCGTAGAAACAGTTATCCGACACTATAGAAACCGGTGGCAGATTGAAACTGCCTTTCGGGACGCTAAAGAGAACTTCGGATTTGACACCTATCAACTCCGAGACAGGAAAAGTTTGGATCGGTTCGTTCAACTCAGTTTCACCGCAGCAACGCTGACACAACTCGCTTTCAGTCCGTCGCCATTGCCTAAGACACCCGCAGACACAGACACAGACAAGGTTTCTCTTGATTTAGAAGACGTGCTATCCACGCTCAATATACACTGGTATAAACCGAAACATCTCACACGCGGCTTGATGACCGCTTACTTGCAGCGATGTTTACAACAAAACTATTTTTATACGGGTTACGACCCGAGGAAAAACGCACAGAAAAAACTAAAAATCCCCGAAGATACTACATGAACTAGTTCAACAGCAACTATTTTCACGATTATTGGAAAAATGATGGCTAAAAAACAGTGATTTCTAACAGAATTTAGACAGAAAAGGGGCGTTAGCAGCGGTTCTAACACCTGTTCAGAAGTGCTAACGGGAAATGCTGCCAACTATTCATAATCTATAACAAGACCAAAAATGTCCAAACTATAGTTTATATACTACAGAATTTTTCACCAGAGGCAAAGCGTCTGCGTATTAACGGAGAAAACGGTGCGGGTAAGACTAATATCTTGCGGTACTTTGAACTATTAACTGACCACGCAAGACGCAATAAACTTATTAATAACCTTCATCCAGTTTATATCTTCAACCCAGGAGAAAGTTATTTTGACATTCACGAGCAAATTATTGATAAACTCACAAGATCCTTTTTGAGTGATTTGGTTGTTAAACTCCAGTCTGACCAGGATCTTATCAAAACACTATCAGTGAAAGTCGAACCAGCAAAAGAGATGTTGAAGATAATAAAAACTATTGCTCTACCAAATCAAATGTCGTTTTCTTACTTAGAAGAGAGAAAGACATCTTTATTCGGTGGTTGAAAGGACAGCAAAAACTCGCGGCGGCAGAGAAGAAACTTTTAACTGACGATGGAGTGCCGCCTGTTGACATTACGAGTTCTTCACTTGCTATAAGGTTCTTGTATAGTTTACTCAGTGTTTTAAAAGAGCTTGATCTATGTGAAGGAATTGTCTTGCTATTTGACGAATTTGAAGAGATATTTGAAGGATTAACTCGTTCGCACCAGTCAAAATATGCTCAGGATCTTCGTCATCTATTTGATACCCTAAAAGAGTTCACATTTTTTGTCATTGCCACCGTTCCAGAACCAAGAGATCTTCTTAAATATCCGGCAATTGATAGACGCTTAGGTGAACCTGTCACACTTCAACCTATAGGTAGTACAGAACTTGCAATTGACTATGTCACAGATTATTTGAACAGTGGACGAAATAAGTATGAAATCTATATCAAGGAAAAAAAAGCAGTTACGGAGCCTTCTCGTCCTCAATCCTTAGAACCATTAACAAAAGAGATTGTTGAGGCTGAGTACCTTTCGTTAGAAGAAACAGTAAAAGAAGCAGAACTCAATGTCTTACCAGGGTATTTTTTACCAAAAATGCATGAACGAATGAGACAAAAAGTGGAAGATAGGTAACTGATGGATAATGATGTAACTTCCTCTTCCATTTTCCAAAAGTTCTCTTTTGAAACTCCAAACCTTTTTGCTAGTTATCGTATAGGAGATTTCCCTCGGGCTCGCCTGCGTTTCCACCCTTGGGAAATCACCAGTACCCAAGCTGTTCTTGTTAATGCCTTTGATCTATTAGCAAATACCCGAACACGCATGTTTACACCAAAAATTAAAGAAAAACCAGGTAAACTCCATGAGTATATTGAGTTTAATGGTCCTCTGATGCTTGATTCTGGGGCTTTTAACTTCCAAAAACAGACTAACATTAGTATTGACCCAGTAGATGTACTTTCAATTGGGATTGAGTTTAAAGTCAATATTTCTGTTATCCTTGATCATCCGTTCTTACCAAAATCTGAAGCGAAAGAAAAAAACAAGCGATGGAAAAATACAGTCAAAAACACTCATATAATGTTTGAAGAATTAAATTCATTAAATGGGTGTGTTCCTAACGGTTTCCAATTGATGCCCGTAATCCACGGGCACAACCCACGCACTCTCAAACGCCGTCTTAATAGTATTATACAGATATGTGGTGCAGACCCTCCTATTGTTGGCATTGGGAGTTTAGCCCCACTTGCACTTAATGGAAATAAGAGAACAGCAATTGATATCATTTGTAAAGTCCGAGAACTCCTGCCAAATTCTCATATCCACTGTTTTTCAATGGGATCTGCCCTATTAATGCTATTTGCCTTTTTCTGTGGTGCTGATACAGTTGATTCACAAAGCTGGATGCTCAGTGCTGCCTTCAAAAATGTTCAATTGCCTGGGTTTCATTGGACCCGATTTTCTCAGCGTGAAAAAGAAAAAGATACCGTAAAATATAAACAGAACCGTCAAGCATTTGCAATACATCTGCTACAGCTGATTGAAAACGAAGGATTCACTGTCAAAGAATGGGATAGTAAAGATGGAGAAGTCTGGTCAATTCGTAATAAATGTGATGCTCTTTCTTATATAGATTATCTTGAAGATCGTGATGGAAAAAACCACATTCACCGACGAGCATGTCATAATTTGTCTGTATTCAATTTTGAAGCGAATCGGGTACGGCAAGAAATGAAAAAAGGCAAGAGTTCACTTGAAACCTTCATTGAGAGTAGAATGAAAAGCACAGTTTACCGAAAAACCTTTGATCATGCAGTTGAAAAAGTTATTTCTAAATCCTAATAATTTGTTGTTTAACAAAACATTCCCAAACACCCCACTCAAAATCTTCCCTTGACAAAACACCCTCCCATCAAGTATAATCAATAAAACAACCTAAAAGAAAGGCACACGACAAAACCTTATGCGAAAGGAAATCACAACCACAGATGCCACCCAAAGTCACCGTCCTCGGCAGTGCGAACATTGACCTCGTCATCCGCACCCAACGCCTACCAAACAAAGGTGAAACCCTCATCGGAGAAACGTTTGACATCTTCACAGGTGGCAAAGGATTCAACCAAGCAACAGCCGCAGCCCGATTAGGTGCAGAAACAACGCTAATCGGCAGAATAGGCAATGACCCCTTCGCAAACATACTCCGATCCGCAATCACATCTGAACAGATAGACAGCCAACACGTCAAAACCGATGCAGACAGTGGAACAGGTATCGCAACGATAGTTGTCCAACCAGACGGTGACAACAGCATCATCGTTGTTCCACGCGCCAACATGCAAATCGCACCATCAGACATAAACGAAGCAGAAAATTGCATTGCAAATGCAGATGTCTTGCTGCTACAATTAGAAACACCGATTGACGCGTCCGAACGCGCAGCAGAGATCGCAAAAGCAAACAACACAATCGTCATATTAGATCCAGCACCTGCGCGTCAACTACCGTCAACGCTATTATCAAAGGTGAATATACTCAAGCCGAACAGAACGGAGGCATCACTCCTATCAGGACACAACGTAACAACACCAGAATCGGCTATCACTGCAGCAAGGGCATTACAAACACAGATAGCAAAAGATGAGATTTCAGCAGTCGTGCTAACATTGGGACAACAAGGAGTCCTACTTAACACACCAACCGATACGAAACACATACCGGCAATATCTGTAGATGCAGTAGATACAACCGGTGCAGGAGATGCGTTCAGTGGAGCATTGGCAACGGCACTTGCAAGAGGAAACGAACTTATAGAAGCAGCTGAGTATGCAACAGCAGCAGGGGCAGCAGCTGTAACAGTACTCGGTGCAACCCCATCAATGCCAACTCATCAAAAAATTGAAGAAACTCTTTCAGATGTAAACTAAAAATAGTAGGCACGCTGCGTGTGCCGTAACTATATCCAAAAAAGGCAGATTCCAAGGAGAAAAGAAATGAAGAAATTTGCAACAGCAATCATACTTACACTCTCATTTTTCATATTAACCCTATCAAACCAGGCACAAGAAAAATGGGAAGTTGATATGCAAAAAGACTTTGCCAAAGTTCTAAAAACAAAAGAAGATTTACCTGTAAAACATCGCGAATACATCGTAAAATGGCGAAAGAATGGGCACCTCGATGCTGTAACACAATTATATGAAGCACAAAAAGTTAATTATTCAGATAATGCTGCATTCATTTACGCATTAGGATACGCCTATGCCCTCACCGATACAAAAGACAATCCAGAAGCAGAAACCAAAGCAATAACTAACTTTGAAACCGCGCTACAGCTTGACTCATCTATGTTTTGGGCACATTACAGTCTCGGTGCAATCTACCAGAAACAAAAAAAATATGATGAAGCACTCGCCAAATTCAAAACCAGTCTTACATTAAGCCCAAATTACTACCCTGCACACTACTATATCGGTGAGATACACCTCAAGCAAGGTAATCACACAGGAGCGTTCGAATCCTTTGAAGCAGCACAATCTCTCAACCCAAAATGGGAATATCCAGTCTATGGAATAGGATTGGTATATCTTGACCAGGGCAATCTGAATCAGGCACGAGCAGCATTTGAAAGCGCAATACAGAACAACCGAAAATTCGCACCCGCTTACATAAAACTCGGACAAGTGCTTGCAAAGGAAGGCTTTTTTGAAGAAGCACTAAAAGAATATCAAAAATCTGCTGAAAATCAACCCTATACTGCTGAAGATGTATTTGATCTTGCAGCTATCTTTGCTGAAGGTGGAAACATAGATGGGGCGACCCAGTTATACCGCCGCACAATTGAAATTGATCCAGCGCATGCTCAAGCACATTACGTAATTGCAGAAACACTGTATCATCAAGGCGATAAGGATACCGCAGCAACACATTATCGTACGGCAATTGATAGCAACCCAGCACTCAAAAGTAATTTCTACAAACCTATTGAACCATACTTTAGCGGAATTTTAGGGGCAAATCAAGCACGCGAATTGATGGATAAAGCCGTATTCATTTTACCTGATGACCCCCGTTCACACTTCTATATGGGCAAATTGGAAGCAGATGCCGGCAACACCGATAAAGCAATAGAACTCTACAAAAAGACACTTCAAATTATTGAGACAGATCCTGCCTATCTCGAAATGGAACTACCACATGGACATTTTCATGATTCACACATCCATTTAGGTGATTTGTATCGTGAAAAAGGCGATTTGGATGTAGCAGCAACACATTACCGACGTGCCCTAGAACTCAATCCTGCATTGGCAAACAAGTTTATTGAACAAGGTAAAACTGCATTTCATGCGGAAAACTATCAAGCAGCCATTGAACCACTAAACGTACATGTCATCCTATTTCCAGAGGACATCGAAGCAACATATCTATTAGGTCAATCCTACGAGGGGAATGAGGATAATGCAAACGCGCTCATCTATTATGAAAAAACTTTGCAATTAGATGCAAATCAGGCTGATGTCCTATACAAGATAGCGCATATTTACATTCAGACCGCATCCCATCAGGACGCTTTAGATGCGTTGAAAAAAATTATCGCTATTGACCCAGCAGATGCACAGGCGCATTATCTTTCCGCACAGTCATACTTAGCACTTGAACAAAACGATGCCGCTTTAGCTGCATTTTTAGAAACTATCCATCTAAATCCAGACAATGTCGATGCACAATATCAAGCAGGCAAGTTATATGAAAACAAGGGAGATATTGACAACGCAATCGTCTATTATGAAAAAACAATCGAATTAGACCCTGAAAACGCTGAACCCTTTTTCAAACTCGGTGGAATATATGAAACGCGCGAGGACGAAGATAATATGATCCGTGTCTATCAACCCGCGTTGATACTTGAACCCAACCATCCAAAAATCCACCATACGCTTGCTGCCGTTTTTGATAAGCGAAGCAAGACAAATCCAGAAGAAAACTATGAAGAAAATATCAATCACGCAATTCATCACTATGGATTAGCCAATGAACACGATCCAGAACATTGGGAATGGCATTACCAATTCGCACGTTTGTTGGATACACACGCAGAGACACTTGAAGACTACCATCTACATGGAGATATGGCTGTAACAGAGTATTCAAATGCTATCAAGCTAAATCCCAGACATGTTGACTCCTATTTCTATCGCGGTATGATAGCAAACAGATATAAACGCATAAAAGACAAATTGTATTCCAGCGAAAAGATCATCAATGATTTTATGCAAGTCGTAGAATTAGATCCCAAAAGAACGGAAGCCTACTATCATATAGGTGTCCTCAAAGTGTGGATAGAAAAGTTTAATCAGGCAAATGAAGCTTTTCAGAAAGTCCTTCAACTCAATCCGAAATATAAAGGCGTTCATACACAACTCGGCAAACTTGCGGAACGCCAGCAAAAATGGAAAGAGGCAATCAAACTATATGAAAAAGAAATTGAAATTGATGATAAAGCTGTTGAAGCCTATCAGCGTCTCGGAGATCTCTACTACAATTCTGAGTTGGAATTTAACAAAGCAAAGGCAATGTTAGAAATTGCCCTCAACCTCAACGATAAGCATGTAGATACAATCATCGTGTACGCAAACGTACTATATAGTATGGATAAGCTTGGAGCTGCATCTGAACAGTTTGAACGTGTCTTGCAGATTGATAAACGAAATTTGACCGCAAACTACAATCTCGCTTTGATGTATGAATATACTGACCGCATAGAACTTGCCAAAACCCAATGGAAACGATTTCTTGAATTAAATCCACCTGAACAGTGGAGGATAGAAGCAAATAACCATCTCAGCAACCTTGGTGGGAAATAGCTAAAGTCAACAATTGATATAGAACAGCTACCTAACTGTAATACTTACAATATTGCTTGAAAGGTCTCCATTAATTGTGATAGATATTGAATCCCTCCGAGAAACTTTTAATACTGAAATTATAGGCAAACCCGACATAGAATATCACTCACAAGTAACATCAACGAATGATATAGCGATCAACCGGGGGAAAACTGATGGGGCAAGAGAAGGAACGCTCATTATCACAGAGCATCAAACAGCAGGACGCGGTAGATACGGCAGAAAATGGAGTGCTCCATACGGTAAATGTATTCTCGCTTCCATCATTTTCAGACATCGTCTAAAACAGAACCAAGTCCATTTACCGAACCTAATCGGTGCACTCTCCATCGCTCAAGGTATTCATACTATCACTGGACTTGATGCACGGATAAAGTATCCAAATGATGTCAGAATAGATAAAAAGAAGGTCGCCGGCGTTCTAACAGAAATTGAATACGACAAGCACCGCCAACCTTTCTTCGTGTTGGGTTTAGGTATCAATGTAAATATTACTGTAGAGGAATTTCCACAAGAACTTCGGAATACTGCCACATCACTGCAAATCGCTTCTCCAGATACTGCAAACAAAGAGATATGTAGAATTGCTGTCCTGCAAGCTGTTTTGCAAAAACTTGAAGAAAACTATCTCAACCTGAAATCAGGCAATATATCTATTATTGATGCAAAATTGACTGAATGGAAGGAAAATTAATGAAAATCCTCATCAGTGCCTGTCTACTCGGCGTTAACTGCAGATATGATGGCGGAAACAGTCATAACGAAAAAGCGATAAGACAGTATCAAAATGACGAATTGATACCGGTATGCCCTGAAGAAGCAGGAGGACTTCCTACACCACGCCCCGCCGTTGAAATTGTCGGTGGAGATGGAAACGATGTATTGGATGGCACCGCAAAAGTGCTAACTGCTGATGGTGTGGACAAAACTGAAGAATTCCTGAAAGGTGCACAATTTGCACTGGAACTTGCACAATCGCAAGGCGCAACTGCTGTCATCCTAAAAGCCAGAAGTCCATCTTGTGGTTGTGGGGAAATTTACGATGGAACATTTTCAAGCACACTTCTCTCAGGTGACGGTGTAACAACAGCATTGCTCAAACGCCACGGTATAGAGGTAATTTCACTATAATCGTTAACCAATTAAATTACGAACCTGTTCTCCAATATTAGGGCTACGCATCAAGGATTCACCAACTAAAATAGCATTAACACCAACCTCACGTAAAGACTCCACATCTGCACGCGTATAGATCCCACTCTCACTCACGACAACCCTCTCCGATGGAATAGACTCTCGTAAATTGAAAGTTGTTGCTAAATCAGTATTAAAGGTGTGCAAATCACGATTGTTTATCCCAATTATCTCCGCTCCAACATCTAACGCAATATCCAATTCATTATCCGTATGCACCTCTACCAAAGAAGCCATCGATAGAGAAGTAGCAATAGCAGCAAACTCACGCAATTGTTCACTACTCAAAGCAGCAACGATAAGAAGCACGGCATCTGCACCAGCAACCCTTGCTTGATAGATATGATACGGATCAATTGTGAAATCTTTTCGTAACAACGGTACATCAACTTCCTCACGGATTACAGTTAGGTAGTCCAGACTCCCATCAAAAAACCGTTTGTCTGTCAACACAGAAATCGCTGCTGCCCCATTATCAGCATAAGATTTTGCTATACTAATTGGGTCAAAATCTTTTCGTATAATACCTTTGCTTGGGGATTTTTTCTTAACTTCTGCTATGAGATTAATGGAATCAGGTTGAGCAATCGCCCGCTTCAAATCCTTTGTTGAGGGCAGGTCTACTAATTTCGACTTTAGTGTAGCAAGCGGTACCTGTTCTTGATCTATTTGAAGTTCTTTCTGTTTGTGTCCGATGATAGCGTCTAAGATCATAGTATCCTTTTACTGATTTGAGACAGATTTCAATCCTTCCAATTTCTCTAGTGCATTCCCGGAGTCAATAGATGTAGCAGCAAGTTCAAGCCCGTTTTCAATGCTGTCCGCTTTTCCACCAACAACAACCGCAGCAGCTGCGTTCAATAACACAATATCGCGTTTCGGCCCCTTCTCACCTTTGAGAATATTCATCGTTATTTCTGCATTCTCTTCAGGGGTACCACCAAGCAATGATTCTGGTGACGCTTTTGGAATACCATGCTTTGTTGGGTCAAAGGTATATGTGTTCACGTCGCCATTGACAAGTTCGGAAATGCGTGTCGTTGTCGTTATTGTGATTTCATCTAATCCATCGTTACCATGCACAACATAAGCCTGTTGCGTTCCAAGATTTTTGAGGACATTTGCATGCATCGGTGTAAGTTCCCGGGCATACACTCCCAATACTTGAGCTTGCGCTCCAGCTGGATTAGTCAGGGGACCAAGCGCATTAAATATTGTGCGGATACCAATTTCACGTCGCGGACCTATCGCATGTTTCATTGCACCATGCAGCATCGGAGCGAACAGAAACCCGATGCCCACCTCATCAATACACTGTCCAACCTGTTCTGGTGGAATCTCAATATTCACACCTAATGCCATCAAAACATTGGCACTTCCACTTTGCCGAGTCACGCCTCTGTTACCATGTTTTGCTACAGGTACTCCCGCCCCCGCAACAACAAACGCCGATGTGGTCGAAATGTTGAATGAATGCATTCCTGTGCCACCTGTACTGCAAGTATCAACCAATAAAGGTTGTTTAGTTGGAACTTGCGTGGCTTTAGCACGCATCACACGGGCAGCACCTGTGATCTCTTCAATCGTTTCCCCTTTAGTCCGGAGTGCTGTCAAGAAACAAGCAATTTGGGCATCTGTTGTTTCTCCCTCCATAATCTCATTCATCGTCTCAATCATTTCTGCTTCAGATAGAGAATTTCCATCAATAACCTTCTGTATAGCTTCACGTATCATATAATGTCTCTCCTATGAGTATTTCCTGAATTGTTTTTATAATTATACAGAATAATTCCCTGTTTTTCAAGAACTGAAACTGGATTGAATGCATAATCCAATGTTACTATTAACCAAATTTGTGCACCTTTTTTCTTGACTCACTTTATGTATCTTGCTAATATAGCTCAAAATAAACAAATAGGATCCAACACGATTATAGAAACTATCAGGAGCAAAAAAATTATGTCCCTAAGTTGTCCCATAACCTTTTAGGTTGTGCCTTTGTAGCATAACCTTTTCAGGTTGTGCTGTTGCTTCTAAAGAGGTACCCATGAAAACAACATACCGACTTCTCATCACACTCTTTCTGACTTTCGTTCTATTGCTACCAAACACGTCTGCCCAGGATATTCTGCAATGGAATTTACCTGAAGGTGCCAAGGCACGCCTCGGCAAAGGCAGCATAAATGAGATTGCGTTTTCACCGGATGGCACACACCTTGCGGTTGCGGGTGCCATCGGTGTTTGCTGGATATATGATGCACAGACGATGCAAGAACAAAAACTGTTGGTGGGACATACGTATTGGGTCCGTAGCGTATGCTATTCACCGGACGGTAAAACTATCGCTACGGGAAGTGCGGATAAAACAGTGCGGCTGTGGGATGCTGACGCGGGACAGCACCTGAAAACCCTTATAAGACATACGGGTACTGTCCGTAGCGTATGCTATTCACCGGATGGCAAAACTATCGCTACGGGAAGTGCGGATAAAACAGTGCGGTTGTGGGATATAAGCACGGGGCGGCATCTGAAAACACTCAAAGGACATACGGGTACTGTCCGTAGCGTATGCTATTCACCGGATGGAAAAACTATCGCTACGGGCAGCGAGGATAAGACGGTGCGGTTGTGGGACGCTAACACCGGGCGGCATCTGAAAACACTCAAAGGACATACGCATTGGGTCCTTAGCGTATGCTATTCTCCTGATGGCAAAACTATCGCTACAGGGAGTTCGGATAGGACGGTGCGGTTGTGGGACGCTAACACCGGGCGGCATCTGAAAACACTCAAAGGACATACGCTTTTTGTCCGTAGCGTATGCTATTCTCCTGATGGAAAAACTATCGCTACGGGAAGTGAGGATAAAGTTCGTTTGTGGGACGCAAACACAGGACGACATCTGAAAACACTCAAAGGACATACGAGCTGGGTCCATAGCGTATGCTATTCTCCTGATGGAAAAACTATCGCTACAGGAAGTAAGGATAAGATGCAGTTGTGGGACGCAGACACAGGACAGCATCTGAAAACACTCAAAAGACATACATGGGATGTCGAGAGCGTATGCTATTCTCCCGATGGAAAAACTATCGCTATTGGAAATTCGAATGGCACGGTGGATTTGTGGGACGCAAACACAGGACAGCATCTGAAAACTCTAAAAGGACATACGGGTTCTATCCGTAGCGTATGCTATTCTCCTGATGGAAAAACTATCGCTACTGGGAGTGTGGATGACACGATTCGTTTGTGGGATGTTGACACAGGACAGCAGCTACGAACCCTTACAGGACATACGCTTTCTGTCTATAGCGTATGCTATTCTCCTGATGGCAAAACTATCGCTACTGTCAGTTGGGATAAGACGGTTCGTTTGTGGGACGCAGACACAGGACAGCAGCTGAAAACACTCACAGGACATACATGGGATGTCGGGAGCGTAGGATATACGAGCTGGGTCGAGAGCGTATGCTATTCTCCTGATGGCAAAACTATCGCTACGGGCATTGTGGATGGCACCGTGCTGCTTTGGTATGTACCTCGAAGAATATCGCACACCCCACAGCCGAACACTGTACAGAAACAACAAACACCTCAGCAGATCGCACAAAACGCATTAGCCGCTACAGTCCTCATCGTTATGGAAAATGCTAACGGAGAAATAGTCAGCACAGGGAGCGGTTTCTTTGTCGACCGCGGTTTAATTGCCACCAATCTACACGTCCTTGATGGTGTTTTCAAGGGCTATGTTAAACGTGTCGGTATGAAGAGAACATTCCGCATAGAAACCATCGCCGCTATGGATGCCGAACAAGACTTGGCACTTATCAAGGTTTCGGATAGTGGTGCCCCGGTCCTCTCCCTCAGCAACAGTGATAACGTGAAAGTCGGTCAACCTATCTACGTTGCGGGGAATCCGATAGGGTTCTTAGAAGGCACATTCTCTAATGGCATCGTCAGTGGTGTGCGCGAGTTCCGTGCGGATAGAAAACGTATCCAGATTACGGCTCCCATTTCCGAAGGTAGCAGCGGGGGGCCTGTGCTAAACGACAGAGCAGAAGTCATCGGTGTAACGGTGTCTATGCTCACGACAGGGCAGAACTTGAACTTTGCTGTCCCTTCAAATTACCTCAGTGAACTGCTGAGCAAAGTCAAAGGCGGAAAGTAATGAACGAAGAACAGAAGTACCTTTTTGATTTGACAGGTTATCTAATTGTGGAAAATGCACTTTCAAACGATGAAGTAACGCAATGCAACGTTGCTATTGACCATCACATACAACATCTCAAGGAACGCGAGAATTCGCTAGCTGGAGGTTCGAAGGCACTCACCGGAACAGCACACCGCATGGATATGGGTGGAATGTTAGCATGGGAAAAACCTTGGTGTGAAACGTTTCGTGAACTCTTGATACACCCTAACATTAAACCACACTTAGTGGAAATATTAGGCAAACAATACAGACTTGACCATGGGCCAGGTTTAATCGCTATGGATAACGGCACAGAAGGTGGTACACTTCATGGAGGTGGTATTGAACGCCCAAATTTCTCTGAGGCATATTTTTTCAAATACGGGCGAATCTATACCGGACTCACCGTTGTAGAATACATGCTCGCTGATGAAGGTCCCGGTGACGGTGGATTGGCGATAATTCCTGGCAGTCATAAAGCCAATCTTCCATGTCCAAGTAGTATGAAAAGCTATGAAAAATATCAGAACTTGGTAACTGAAGTCAACGCCAAAGCAGGTGATGCGGTCATTTTCACTGAAACCTTAACACATGGCACTCTCCCGTGGAAAGCCGCACATCAACGGCGCGCACTACTCTATAAATTTAGTCCAGGATTTCAGGCATATAGTGCTGGGGCACACCGTATTGAGTACCCAGATTACATCGAAGACATGACCCCTGAACAACGTGAAGTAATGGAAGCACCACACATACGACATTAACGGTGAAAATATGGATAAACTACGAGTCGCTGTCATCGGATGTGGCGGACGTGGACGTGGACATTTGAATGAACTATCTAAATTTGAAGATGTTACCCTCGTCGCAGTCTGTGATCCGGTTGAAAATGCAAGAAACAGTGCAGGTGATACATTTAACATCAAAAATCGATATGATTCTATCGAAATGCTGCTTGACAGTGAGATACTTGATGCAGTCTTCGTAGCGACACCTGCCCATCTCAACGGTGAAGCCGCATTACCATGCTTAGAATACGGCATACACACTTTACTTGAGAAACCACCCGGAATGAGTGTTGAAGGAACTATCAATCTGCGCGATACTGCTGAGCAAACGGGGGCAAAAAGCATGGTCGGTTGGAATCGTCGTTTTCACCCCATTATTGTTCAAGCTAAGCAAATGGTGATCGAACGCGGGCCCGTCACACAAGTGGTTGGTGAATTCCATAAGAGCATCACCAGACTAGCACAATCAGGTAGATTCCCTGAAATTCTGATGGATAACATGTTCCTTGAAACACCAATTCATGCTCTTGACACAATACGCGCTATCGCTGAATCCGATGTTAAAGAAGTGCATAGTATTGTTCAAAGGACGATCTCAGAATACAAAGATGTTCACGCTGCATTGATTCTTTTTGAAAACGGTTGTGTCGCACAACTCATCGCGAACTATACCACGGATGCACGCCTTGAACGATATGAAATACACGGTAGGAACATCTCCGCATATCTTGAAGGAGTATCACATGGAACTGTCTTTTGTGATGGTACACAACATAAACTCACTGAACCAGGCAGTGCAGGTTCAGTTGAACAAAACCGGTATTTCTTGGATTGTGTTAAATCCGATACACCAATTTCACTACCCGCTGCAAGTTTAAATGAAGCAGTAAAGACCATGCAACTTGCAGACGCTATATTGAAATCAACAAGGTAGATTTCCATCTTAAATCTTTATCATTTCATTAGGAAATAAAAATGCCAACATTAGAACAACGACTTGAAGACTACAAAACCGACGGCTTCACTGTCTTTGACAAAGTTTTTGACGAAGCACAGATGGCACTCTGGAAAGAGAAGCATCAAGAACTCTCTGCTGCGAATAATGGACAGACATGGTTCGGAAACACGCTTGAATTAGCACCAGAACTGATGTGGCAGGCTGTCTCACATCCAACTATATTAGATTTTGTTGAGAAGGTAATGGGACCCTTTGTTCAGTTGGATAACCTTACGCTTGCAGCATTTGCATCCATTGAACCAGAAGAAGCAGAGGGTAAAGTTTCAGGATGGCATCGCGACAGGTGGGCACACGTCCCGTTCACAGACGCATACCATCGTCCAAACGCTATCAATGCAATATCATACCTGCAAGACCTTACCGATGCATTCGGGCCCCTCCGTGTGATTGTTGGTTCACATAGAAAACCGATTACCATCGAAGAGGCAAACCGTGGAATTCCACATCCCGACGAAACCATTATAAACATGAAAGCTGGTGACGTTGTGATTACACATAACGGCCTCATTCATTCTGGAACTCCGAATTCCTCTGGAGAGCTCCGCTACTTCTTTAGCATCTATTACAACTTAACATGGCTTAAACATACCGACCATCACACTGGACCCCATACGCAAAAATTGCTTGCAGATGCAAAAGCAGCAAATAATCATCAATATATGCGTCTACTCGGTGTCGACGAGCAACTACAACCCCGATGCAACTCAGGATTCCTACAATCGGATCAGGAACGATGGGAACAATGGGCAACCGCAGACCGAGCAGCGATTAAGGAGGAATAGTCAATGGCTGAAGGACCCGTAGTACCTCCACATCTCAACATTGAACTTGATCATCAACTGCAACAAGAGGTGAACTTTTTTCTCAAATGGGGGTATCTTATAGTTAACGATGCAGCTACACCAGAACAAATTGAATTGCTACGTAACGCACTTGATGAAAGTTACGAAAGACACGACAAAAGCCAATTCATTGGAGAGCTGCTTGAAGAGGATGACAGATTTGCATTTCTACTTGACAACCCACCAGTGATGAAACGGATGGAGGCAATATTGGGCACGTGTGTCCAACTTCACAGTGCTACTGCACGGATTACAGAACCAGGAACACCCGACCAAAATTGGCACCGTGATGGTCCCTGGCCCGTAGACCCGTATGGTACACCTTATGGAAGTCTACCAGCGCAAATTAACTGCGGATACTATCTTGACGAAGTAACTGATGATGCAGGCCCCACAGTGGTACAACCCGGTAGTCACAGGGCACCATTCCGTCCCCCGCCAAGTCCTGTGCAACTTCCCGACGAAAAACGCGTGTTAGTTTCACCCGGTCAAGCAGTGATGTTCGATGGATGGACCTGGCACAGAGGAGCAGCGAATACCTCAACAAAACAGAGACGTGTCTGTTTGATGTGCTATCAAAACGCTTGGATGAAATCTCGCGAACCCTTTAACGGACCCCGCGTCACAAAACTTCGTGAAGAAGGTTCACCAAAGCAGAAGCTACTACTCGGAGCAATTCCTAAATGGTAGTATGAAGTAATCGGTACAAAACGTTGTGCTGTAAACTACGGAGAAATTATATGAATATCGCTTATATTGTTATTGATACATTACGTTATGATTACATCGGCGCAAACGGTAATGACTGGATAGAAACACCTAACTTTGACCGATTTGCTGAGAAATCATGGGCATTTGACCGCGCGTTCTTAGCAAGTTTCCCAACAATTCCATACAGAACAGATGTTATCACGGGACAATATGGAGCTCCATTCCATCCATGGAAACCACTACGTCATGAACGGCAAACACTCCCCAGAACACTTGCACAACGTGGATACGCAACACAACTCATTCACGATACACCCCACCTTGTCAATGGTGGCCATAACTTCGATTGGCCCTTCCACGCATGGACATTTATAAGAGGTGCTGAAGTAGACCGTGATTGGATTATGGACACTGTTCCGTGGCCCGAAAATTGGAAGAAAGAACCGCTCTTTGATTGTTTAGACGATCAAGCATTTCAGTCAAATATGCTACGAAGTTATTCTCGCGCCAACAGAAATCGCAAAACACTTGACGACTGGAACTGTGCTAAACTGTTCAATACTGCAGCACAATTTCTTAAAGATAACGCAAAACGCGAAAACTTCTTCCTTTGGGTCGATTGCTTCGATCCCCATGAACCCTGGGATGCGCCACCAGAATATATGCTAAAATACGATAAACGCACAGGGTACGATGGGAACATTGACCCGCGAAGCCTCGGTGGTAGAAATAAGGATGTCCTATCGGACGAAGCAAAACAACATATCAAACACCAATACGCAGCGAAGGTGACATGGATGGACCATTGCTTCGGCCAATTCGTAGATGCACTCGAATCCACTGGACTCGATAAAAATACTGCTGTTATTTTAACAGGTGACCATGGCACAAATGTCGCTGAACGCGGTCCGTTTGGTAAAGGACAACCCATTCGTGAACAAGTAGGACACGTCCCACTGTTCGTCCACCTACCAGAAGGAGACTCAGGACGCAGTAATGTCATTGTGCAACCACAGGATTTCTTCCCAACTGTTCTAAATATCCTCGGGCAAGATCGACCAGAAGGACTTGAAGGACACGACTTTCTAACACCTGCACGTGAAGGAAAATCTGGAGATAGAGAAATCGCACTGTCAGGCGGAAGTGTTGAAAGATGGAAACAAGCAAGCAATAGAGAAAAGGCTATCCTCTTTACAGCATTTGACCAAGAATGGAATATAGAAGTAGCAACAAAACCCCAAAACTCAAAACTGATCAAGCTGGGTTCATTGGATTATGTTGAAGATCAACATAAGGATATCGTTGCAAAACTTCACGCAACTGCTATCGATGAAATTTCACGCAGAGGTATCGATCCTGCCTTGATGTCTTGGCTACGGAGTGAGGGTGAGAGTGAATTTCCTACCGATGTCGTCTTTTGGGATGGATACCCTGGGCCCGCAGGTTATTCACCTTATTTCGGCAGACTCTATTCAGGTGAATAGAAAAAACATCCAAGAATATTTGCTTTTCAACGGATTCAATTGTATACTGTGTATAAATATTATTGACAATAACTCCATATAGTACCCATGAGAATACTCGAAAACCTTATCACAGCATTTTCAGCACTCCGTGCAAGCAAACTGAGAACTATCCTGACTCTGTTAGGTATTACTATCGGTATTGCAGGTGTTATTGCCATGATGTCATTAGGGGCAGGGGCTGAAAAACTAGTGATGTTGGAATTTGAAAAGATTGGCGGACCGAGTATGTTCGGAGTCTACCGGCCAGGTCATATCAGACGTAATAACAAGTGGCAACGGAACACAAGCCCTCATTATCTAAATATGACTGACTTACGGGATGTCCTACATCAATGTCCCTCCGTTGAAATCGCCACTGTAGAAGGGAGTTATTACATCAACTTCGAAGTTGAGGGTAAACATCAACCAACCTATATGCGAGCAACTACCGTCGAATATCAAGGGGTCCGTCAGTGGCATGCTGAAATAGGAAGATTCCTTGCAGATACAGATATGGACCTTTGGAATAAAGTCTGCGTCATCGGTTCGCAAGTCTGGAAAGAGCAATTCAAGGGTATGGACCCAATTGGTAAGGAAGTATCTATCAATAACAAAAGATTCAATGTCATCGGTATAATGGAGAGTCGCGGCCCCGGTTTAGAGGCAGGTAAAAGTGATGATAACATGATATTTATCCCCATTACAACTGCCCAAACAAGGTTTTGGGGACACGACAACGTCGGGCATATAATGGTTCGCGCTAAGAGCCCACTGGTAGTTGACCAAGCAGTGAAAGAGGTACAGACAGTTATTAGACGCAACCATGGCGGTGACGATACTTTCTTTAGAACTTGGCAGGCACAAAAAGGAATTGAAAGCGCGAAAAAAACCATATTTATTATTGAACTAGTATTGGTCATTATCGCATCCGTCGCTTTGATAGTCGGTGGAATCGGTATCCTCAACATTATGCTTGTGTCCGTAACAGAACGCATTCCAGAGATTGGGTTACGGAAGGCTGTCGGAGCGAAGAATTATCATATACGGTTCCAATTCCTAACAGAATCGATCCTTTTGTGTCTATTTGGAAGTATTCTCGGCATCGGATTAGGCGCTATAGTTGGGCAAGGTTTTGCGTGGGCAGTTGATGTCTTCATGAAGGGAATGCCCGGATGGCCCTCAGTTATCACATTCAAATCAGTCCTAACATCTGTCGCAGCAGGCACCGCCGTAGGAGTCTTTTTCGGATACTACCCAGCCAGTCAAGCTGCAAAACTTAGCCCCATCGATGCAATTAGACATACTTAATTCCTAAGAAATATAATTTTTATCTCACAGTTTCATGAGCGGACACTGACGTGGAAAAACTTGGCATTATCGCAGGTGCAGGGCAGCTTCCGACCCTTGTCGCGCAGAATGCTGTCACACACGGTAGAAAACCGATAATCATACAAATAACCAAAGATGATGAACATAGATTTGCAGATTTATCGTGTGATGTCTATGCTTACGGTGTCGGTCAAATTCAGAAAATCACACGCAAACTTCTTAACTTAAATGTCAAAGAACTTGTCATTATCGGTAAAATTGAGCCAAGTATCCTGCTATATCCACTAAAATTTGATGCAACTGCTCTCAAAATAATGGCACAAAATCGTAGCAAAAAACCCACTGCTATCGTCTCATCAGTACTTGACCACTTCCAGTCTGCAGGACTTTCTATCCTCACACAGGATCATTTCTTATCTGACCTATTACCAGCCCCCGGTGTTCTCACAAAACGTGAACCTAATTCAGCACAATGGACAGATATAGATATCGGAATACAGACCGCACGACAAACAGCAAATATGGACATCGGGCAAACAGTTGTCATTAAAAATCAGATTATTATTGCAATAGAAGCAATTGAAGGTACAGACAATACAATTCTGAGAGGAGGAGAATTAGGTGGAAAAGGGGTTGTAGTGGCAAAAGCTGCTGCCGACAACCACGATTTTCGCACCGATGTGCCAACGGTGGGTATGCAAACACTACGAACATTGCATAACGCAAAAGCAAGTGTTTTGGCAGTAGAAGCGAAGCGAACCTTTGTTATGGATATTGAAAACTTTTGTCAACAGGCAGACCAATGGAAAATTGCAGTCGTTGCTGTAGAATAGAATACAATCTCAATGTATCTGCAGTAGCGCAATTTACCGCTCCACTTACATTCACTGATAAAAGTACCTTCACAAGGTTAAATGTCCTTGAAAAGGGCACTAATTAATGTGTTATAATATAACGTGAATTCGAGTTGTTTGTAGAATACCCTTTGTAGGTTGTGTGTCTTTGTAGCATAACCTTTCCAGGTTGTGCATTCCACAAAAAATCTCTTATTCCGAACTCACATCAATATAGTTTGATCGAACAAATATTATTGAAAACCTAAGAATCAATATCTTGAGAAAACTGAGGTATACTTTATGTCCTTCAAGAAGTTCTTGGCTATACTTGTATTAGGTATCACTGTTTCAATAGGTTTTGTCTTTTTTTTAAGATTAAAGACGCGGGACACACCCAAGTATTTGTCATCAAAAAGTGAAGCACTTCCACCAATAATGCCTCGGAGCGTAGAAATACCAGACGAAATACGACAAAATTTTGCAAAAGCTCCTGATAAGCCTGAACTTATTGCCGCGTTGGAACACGGTGGAAGAATTGAATCTGTTGCATTTTCGCCCACTGATTTATCATTACTTGTGAGTAGAAGCAGTGATGGTAAAGTAAAATTATGGCGTTTAAATTATCCATCAGAACCGATAGCAGTTCTCAGCGGAAATTCAGCTTCATTTTCTCCAGACGGCAAGCTGCTTGCACTAAGTAGCTTGAAAGATGGCACAAAACTGTGGAATATCGAAACAAGACAGCATATCAACAGTTTCAAATCTATTGGAAGAGATTCCATTTTTTCACCAGATGGAAAATGGTTAGCAATTGGCACAATTGGGGGTGTACAGTTATGGGATATACGTACACCAACACAAGCTATAAAAGGACCTAAACTCCGTTCTAAGGGACTCGCTGAACATTTGTCATTTTCTGCAGATGGAAAACTCTTAGCCGCAACAGATAGAGTGAGTGGAGATGTTGGCATCTGGGAAATAGTTGAAAATAGTACAGTAAGAAAATCAAATTTTAACGTAAAATCTGATGAGGTGAAATGGGTTGAAAAACTGAAGTTTTTACCGGATGCTGAGAATCCAGTACTTGCTATCGCTGAAAATGATAAAAACATACATCTGCTTTCTCCAAAAAATTGGCACGTATATTCGGATATTGCTGCCGGATATGTTAACGATTTAGCTTTCTCAGCAGACGCAAGAATTCTTGTAAGTGGTGGACACAATGAGATCGAATTATGGACGGTTGAAAACGGTGAACGTATTCTCTCTATAAACGGATATTCACGATGGGTAAACTGTGTCGACATCTCACATGACAGGAACTATGTTGCTGGTGGTGCAAATAACGGTATTTTACGAGTATGGGAAATCGACAAAGATGTTTCTTCACAACAAAATGCAAAACTATCTGATGTCGTAAAACTGATATATTTCTTACCAAGTGACCGTGCACCACGACCAAATATCACGCGGAGATTAAATCACTTGATAAATGATGTTCAGAATTTCTTCGCTAACGAAATGGAACGCCACGGATTCGGTAGAAAAACGGTGTCTGTGGAAAAAAATGAACACAATTCTGCCAAAATATATCTAATTGAAGGGAGAACAACTGAAGACTATTATTTCATCAACACAGATAAAAAAGTTAGAAATGAAGTAGAACAAGTTTTCGATTCATCAAATAATATTAACTTTATCGTTGCGGAAATTAGTAACGTTCTCAGTAGTAAACAAGGTAGAGTTGTCGGGGCAAGAGCAAATCCTTCTACCATTAATTACATGGAAGATATGGCAGGCATAAGAGGGGGAGACATCATTATTACGGCAGGAGATGAGGATTATTCTACAGTACTAGTATCAAGAAATTTAGGTTACACATTTGGATTAACCAACGATCTAAGAAACCCATCCTACATTATGTCATACGGTAGAAATAAGACCCAACTGTCAAAAAGTAGTGCTGAATGGTTGAACAAATCTCGATATTTCAATTCCAATCAGACTTTTTATGATACACCTGCTTCAATAGAGAAACTCTCACCGATACCAGGAAAATTGAGATTACAGGTCCAGGATTCCAACGGGATCCATCAGGTCCGACTATTAGTGAAACCGACTGACGTATACCCTCCAACCGGATATCAGTGGAACATCGACCGAAAAAGAAATAAAATAGATTGGGATAGAAGACACAAAGGTAAAATCTTCGTTTTACATGATTACCTGACTATGAATGCAGAAAAACAAGCTACTATTACATTTAATTTCCCAGAGTATGCCCAGAATCAAATTAAAGTTCAGATTATTGACATACATGGGAATATGGTGTATAGAGAAATAAACCTTATTGACGATAGAGAAAGTACAATCACTTCGTTTGTGAAAAAATTATTTTCCGGTTAGAGTCTATTTATTTTCATATTTAACCATAATAGGGATATATCATGATAGTTACAGATGAAGATTTGATGCTGGAATGTCGTAAAGGAGATATGAGTGCATTTGAACTGCTTGTAAGAAGACATCAGGATGCCCTTGTCAACTATATCAACTTTATAATACATGACTATCATAGAGCTGAAGATATAGCACAGGAAACGTTTCTACGCGTTTTCAAGAGTGCAAGTCGTTATGAACCAAAATCTACCTTCAAGAGTTGGTTATATACTATTGCGACTAATTTATCTCGTAACGAATTACGGAATCGCGGACGCAGAAAAACATATTATCTAGAAGACATGGTAGAAGATGGTCAAGATGTTTACGAATCGGAATATATGGTGGACACAAGATTTCAACCGGATATACTTTATGAAAAGAAAGAACAACAACTATTGATAAAGAAAACGTTGAACCAACTTCCGGAGAACCAACGTTTAGCACTTACTTTAGTAACGTATCAAGAGTTAAGTTATGATGAAATATCAGAAATTTTAAATTGTTCTGTAGGGGCAGTAAAATCCTTAATTCACCGCGCACGCCAAAATATGAAAAAACTTCTATTAAAGGCTGGTATAGGAGGATAGTGTTAATGCTAAAAGCTGTAACAACCGAATGCAATAATATTCAAACACAACTCTCACCATATCTTGATAGTGAACTACCAATTTGGAAACAACATTTAATTCGATGGCATTTAAAACAATGCTCGAAATGTAACACAAAATATACTGAACTTCAGCGTGCACAAGCATTTCTACATAATGCAAAACCGGTGAAGGCTTCAGAAGGTTTGTTAACAAATGTCATGTCCCGTGCAGCTTCAATAAATACAAGAGAAAAAGAACGCCGATCACTAATAAACCGTCTTAGTCTATATGTTGAAAAAGTTCAAGTATGGATGCGAGGGAATATCCGAACATACAATTCATACTATATTCTAGGGTTTTTTGTGGGCGTATTCATGATGATCGGGGCTACACTCTACTCACCTAAAATTGAAAAACTTAACCTGATTTCACAATTCAATGCTAAGTCAACAAACAAACAAGAAAAACTAGTTGCATTTGAAGTTATATTGCAGCCAGAACCAAAACGGACACTAAAAATACGCTGATGAGGTGGAATTATGAAATATTTTACCAAAAGATACATTAAAACAATAACACACAAAGCATTATTTGTCTCATTGATACTGCACATAATTTTTATCATCGCATTCTTTTATTTCACTGTTAATGAACAAGCATTAGTAACATTTAAAGACAGTCTTGACGTTAGTATTTCGACAGTACCGAAGCAACCTTTATCTAAGATAAAAGCACCAAAACTGCAACAACGAAAAACGACTGTAGTTGAAGTGTCTCAAGTACCACAGTCAAGAATTGAAGCGATCACACCTCAAATTACTATTAAACAACGTCTCGACCATACAACACCTATCATCAGTGAACAACTACGACTTGAGGACACAAATACTGCCCCTGATGTAGATGTGAATGTTAGTACAGCTCTCCGTGAACTTCGACAAGTTGAAGGAGGATTGTCCTCAGTGGAATCCGCACAGTCAACCTATGGAAATTCTCTCGGTTCAAAACGTACTGGTGAATTTGGTGTTCAGCGTACACCTGTCCGCTCAACACTTGACATCGCTGGTCAGATAGGAGGCGAGGGCGATGAACCAACAGATTTAGGCGACCTTTATGAGACTAAACCAGAATTACCAAAAGTAACATTCAGTAGCGTAATGAAAACATTGGGTGAGGAAATTGCTGAAACAAGTGATGGCGGCCCTATCGATGTCGTTTTTATCATCGATGCAAGCGGAAGTATGGGGGATAATATAAATGCAGTTGCAAGTCATCTTTCAGAAATGATTGATGTATACAAATCATCTGACATAGATTATGAATTGGGATTAACAAAATTCAACACGAAAAATAAAAAAAATAACATTGAAGTTCTACAGCTAACTAAGAATTTAAATGAATATAAACGAAATATAAATGCAATATTCGTTGGGAATGATGAAAATGCTTTAGATGCCATTGAGAAAACAGTATTTGACTTGAAGTTTCGCCCTACCTCTCAAAAACATATTATACTCGTTACGGATGAACCCCTAACTAGTATTGAAGGCAAGACATTCCGCGGCACTGTTGATTTATGCCGTGAATATGGCATCTATGTAAATATACTCGGACTCCCAGATGATAAACATCAATTGCTTGCTATTAGAACTGATGGAAAATGGCATGCAATTCCTGAAAATTCAAAGACAAGGCAAGCAGGCGGGCAAGGTATACCCACCACAGATAAAAGGAAAACACAATACCTCAGAAATGTAAAATGGACAGAACTCCGAAAGATTGGACAGTTAGTTCTGAAAAAAGCAGAAAATTCTCCTGTGGATATAGTACTATTTATCGACGGAAGTAATAGCATGGAAGATAAAGTTACAGCATTTTTAACTCAAATGGAGCTTTGGTTTCGCGACTGGGATAATTCCCTCATAGACTATCAGGTCGGTGTAGTTAGGTTTAGGACACGAGGTTCTGTTAATATGGTAAATGTATATAATCCACCTCAAACGCTTGAACAAACACGAAAGATCATTGAATTGCCATCTAAACTTAATGAAGACCTTTTGCATGCAATTAATGAAGGAATGAGAAAAATTAAACTACGCCCAGAAGCACAAACACATCTAATCATCGTTACAGATGAACCACTTGGCATGAATCTGTCTTATGAAGGTGTGATTAAGTATTTAGCTGAGAAACATGTGATTGTAAGTGTTGTCGGAACTATTGATGGATTTCTACAACAGGTTACCGAAAAAACTGGTGGCGTATGGGTCGCAATACCAAATGGCAATTTGGCTAATCAACCCTATCAGTAAAGTCAGTAGACTATATTTCGGTACGTATAGCTTTTGAGGGATTACAAAGCAAGTGAAAATTGCGGTTCTCGTTTCAGGCAGTGGAACAAATCTGCAAACCTTAATCAATCAATTACATCAAGACAAAACCAGCAGTATTGAAATCGCCCTTGTAATTAGCGATCGCAGCAAAGCCTTTGCACTCACCAGAGCAAAACGTGCTGGCATCCCAACACATATCGTCAGATCACAAGATTATGAGAGTCGAAGAGATTTTGATGCCAAAATCTCAAGACATTTAGAAGACTATGCGATTGAGCTGATTGTATTAGCAGGTTTTATGAAATTGTTCCAACCACCATTTGTTCGAAAATATCGTAATAGAATAATCAACGTTCATCCAAGTCTTTTGCCAGCATTCCCAGGGGCAAACGCAGTTGCCGATACACTAGCTTACGGGGTTAAAGTTACCGGTGTTACAGTGCATTTCGTTGATGAAGATATAGATACGGGACCGATTATTGCACAGGTGCCGGTGCCGGTCTATGATACTGATAACGAAGAAAGTTTACACCAACGAATTCAGATTGAAGAACACAAACTTTTTCCAGAAGCTATAAAATGGTATGCTCAAAATGCGCTTAAAGTTGAAGGGCGGAAAGTTATAAAAATACCATCTGACACATAAATGTCTTAATATCTCTTACCCACAACGATAATCCTTCCAACAAATGAATAGAATATTAGCAATTTCAACTATGTGGAATGCCTTGAAACAACCGGATGGCACCGCACTTATTGATGAATTAAGAGACCTTGGTTTTGATACTATTGCATTAAGCAGACATCTCACATCTGAACAACTTGAACAACTCAAACCTTCGTTTGGTGATATTGGACAATCCCCACCTTGTTGTATCCAGAATTTTTGTCCTATCCTGCCCGACACTCCACAGGGAGATGCTGAAAACGATATTATCCATCTCTCCAGCCTTAATAACGATGAACGGAAAGAGGCAATTCGCAGAACAGTTCAAACAATGGAACTGGCAATTGAAATGGAAATCTCAACTGTGATTCTACAACTAGGTAAAGTGGATACTTATGACCGTTCGTATTTGATGCGGGAATTATATGAATATGGTGAACGTGAATTTGAAGCGTTCAGCAGAAAGGTTACTGAAGCAACTGAATGGCGTAAGCGGAAAGAAGCAAAACATCATGATGCTGTCATGCGAAGTTTAGATGAACTCAATGAACGCGCCTTGAAAATGGAACTCTGTATTGCCATTGAAAACCCACCACACTACATTCAAATACCAAATCATGATGAAGTTGATATGTTATTCAGTGAATTTTACGGTAGTCCTATGGGTTATTGGCACAATGTCGGACATGCAGCCCTGCAGGAAAAACTTGGACTTTGTTGGGCAGATGCTTGGATCGAGGCTTATGACGATCATTTAATAGGAGTTTCGGTACACGACTTAAAAGACCTTGAACCATATCACCCGCCCGGATCAGGTGATATAGATTGGGATGATATAATTCCGCAGATTAAACCAGATGTCTTAAAGGTAATGGATATAAAACACGGCAACCAAGAGGAAGTTATTCAGGCACGCGAATTATGCGAATCTTTTGTAGACACGCAGAAAAACAATGCCGAATCAAATACTGATTAATACATTATGAAATACGTGAGTTCGGTATAGCTGTTGGCAAGGGGGCGCGTTATACTTCTTCAATTTCAGTTCCTAGTTCGCGTAGATTTTCTTTGAGTTCTTCATAAGCGTCCTGTGAGATTTCACCATCGGAGGCTTTCAACTCAAGTTGCATGTTTTGGAATTGAGATTGCAGCTGGTTGAGATGCCAGGGTTATTTATGGTAGAGTTTTGAATTATTTATACATATTGATTATATCCTGAAGTGTTTTATCTTTATTATATTCTCGTAAGCGTTTGATGTTCGCAAAATCATGTTCAATTGGGTTATAGTCCGGTGAATAAGGAGGCAAATACAATAGGGAGGCACCCGATGCCCCTATAAGATCCCGGGTGCGGTGTGTTTTATGGATGCGTGCGTTATCCAAGATAACAAGATGGTTTTCATCTAAACGCGGGCATAACTCATGCTCAAGCCAAGTGTTGAAACGCTCCGCATTACAACTCCCCTCAAATAGTATAGGGGCTGTAAACGCCTCATCTATACGTGCAGCTAACAAAGTTGTGGTGCGGTTTCTTTGACTGGATATAAGGTCAAAAACAGGTTCACCTTTCGGAGCATACCCGAAACGCCTGAAACTTTCTGACCGAAAACCACTCTCATCAATAAAAACTAAGGATTTTCCGTTTTCCTTTGCAGCAGCGAGTTGTTCACGATAAGTTTCTCGCTTGTGATCACATCGTTCCTTATAGCCGAGTGTCTTTTTTTTCGCGAGATACCGAGTTTTCGCAGTCCATACCAAATACAATAGTAGGAAACGCCGAAATGATCTGCGCGCTCCTGTATAGTTTGATCGGGGAAATCTTTTACTTGTTGTGTGAGTGCCTTGTAGTCAATACATCTGGGACCTTTAGGTCCTGATTTTTTCGGGGCGAGTGGGTCTGGTGCGTTGAGCCATTTGTAAATAACATCGCGTGAGATATTGAAAAGTTTCGCAGCTTTTACTTTGCTGCCGCCGTTATCAATGAAATCAAGCACGCGTTTTCGCAGGTCTGTTGAATATGCCATAATACCGGGTATTATACCACAAATAGAAAAATATGTATAGAAAACTTTATATTTTACCATAGTTTTATGGATTTTGGTCGTTTTTTATCACAATCGTTAATATTTTGGAATATGCGGATATACCATGATTTTTCATGGTATATCTGCTATACTTCACCTTAAAAATTTACGATCTTTTGAGGTGAAGAATGGCAAAAGGAAAATCCTGCCACTTGATGGACATGTTAGCAAAACTTACAGACCCGCGCAAGGAAAAAGGGAAACGACACCCCTTGAACGCACTCCTCGCACTTTTAGTCGTTGGATTGATGTGCGGGCATAAAGGGTATACATCCATCGCTACTTGGGCACGCTCACAGACCGCACTTGCAAAAGCACTCGGGTTCACACATCAAAAAACGCCTTGTGCTGCAACCATACATAATCTGTTGAAAAAGTTAGACGCTGAGGTATTAGAAGACATCCTGTCAAAATGGGTAAACGCCGCATTAGCAGAGCGTCTCGATTTGCAGGGCTGTTTTGACGCAGTCGCTATAGATGGCAAAACCCTGCGTGCGTCTAAAAAAAGTGGTGCGATGATCAGCCATTTACTCTCCGTCGTCTCTCATGAGTTAGGGATCACCCTCACGCAGCGAGGTGTTAGCGATAAAACTAATGAAATACCGATATCAAAGGAATATGCCTCAAAACCTTTACTCACAGTTAACTTGATAAATAAACAATTCTAAAACTAAATAACCCTATTGAGATGCTGTGCTATGTTGCTTACTTTTCCTCGCGGTAGCGTAAATTTGATGCCGATTGTCTTTTTTGGTGAAGGGGCGCTATCTTCATCATCCGTAGTGCTATCACTATCTGATGGGTCTGGCAAGGGATCGTCCGTGTCCTTATCTTCACCTTCACCTAATGGGTCCGGAGGCGAAGGTTCAAAAATTAATTCGCAAATTGCTGCTCGGATTAAAACCTCACTATCATCTAAGGTAATCGGCGAAGGTTCTTGTCTGAAAGCACTAGGTATGGGTTTGTCGCCCACTTTAGTGCCGATTCCAAAAGTGCCTTTTTTGACACCTTCTCGGATCGCTGCTTCCCACATATTGAGGCACGGACGCGGCTCGTTAGCGGTCTGTGGATCATATTGGAAGGCTACACTTGTTGAAATTGTATCGTTATCCTGCAGATAGTCATTCAAGATGTCATCAGGTGTGATATTGTCCCGTATTAGGTTTGGATGAATAATAACCTCGTTGTTTTCTAATACAATTTCTGATTCTGATGGCATATTTTTGAAGTGGTGTGGAATAAGCATACCGTTTGCTCTCTCACCAAGTCCGAAGTGTCCATCCTCAATACCTTGACCTATACCTTTTTTCCATGCGTCGCGCAGGACAATTGTTTCGCCAGGCGTGCACAGGCTCGAGTGTAACAGCTGCGATGTGGACAGATATTCGTTTTCCTTCAGATATTGAATTGTGAGGTATTGCGGCCCGATGCCTATAAAAATTTTACCTTTTTCGCAAAGCATTTTATAAGCTAGCTCATCAAGTGGGGTGTCCATGCCTTGGGCAGGTATTCCGAGGTCTTCCGTGCTGAGTCCATCTTTTGCAGGTATTAGGACATTTCGAAAATCTTTCCGTAATGCGTTATTCAATGCAGTCTCAGATTGTTTTCTTTCTGCTTCAATTTCTCTTTTCTGGGTAGCTGATAAATTCAGGGAGGTATCTTTCTTAATTTCTTCGTAGGCGATAACTTTTTTAATTTCCGCTTTTAAGTGCTCAGCTTCGCCTGAACCTGAAGGGGGTGTAAGAAAAAAGACTGTGTTTCGATAGATGCGGGGTGTTTTGCCTCTGTTCTCTACCAGGTTTTGGCAGAAGTTGTCGTCTCGTTTCGGTAAGACTATTAGCTTCAGGTCTTCGTTATCTTGAATGTTGGAACCATCGTTAGGGGAAATGTATGTTTTGAGATGTCCACTTGATGCGGATTTGAAACATTTTTGAAGTTGGGCATGAACGCGGGTCTCAACCACTTGATCGTCGATATTTTCCATACGTGTTTGTACGATTCGTTTCAAATTGGGCTGCGTATCGAAGTATAACTTTCCGTTTTCAGTGCGGAGATAGAATAGGTTTTCACCTAACTGGTTTTTTGCGGTATCTACAATGGCGGCTGGTTTATCTGTTGCTGCGGTACTGCGTTTGATTTCGTCCAGTGTAGCCCCGCGTTCCATACCACCGGTGAAGGAATAGAGAAATGTAGCCGTTGCGGTACGAGTGCCTAAAGCCAAATGTTCATTCGTGCTTCCTAATTTTTTATCAACAGCTTTTGCGCCGGCATTCGGTCCTGTAATATCGCTTGCTATGATACTTCTGTATTCATAACCTGTGTGTTATAAAAGAGCCTCTCGAACATCGTTGTCTGCTAAGTCAAAATCGGCGAGTGTTATGTAGGAACGATTTTTTCCACATGTGCGATGTACAACTCGTGAAAGCAGTCTTAGGACACCGCGTGTTCTTTGAAAGTCAGGAAAACTTCCCCATCGCTGATAAAGCACATCGATTACCTCAGGTTGAAACGGATAACTTTCTATGAACTGTTCACGATATTCAGATTCTTGGGTGCCCTCGGGTAAAATATTTTCGTTCTTAGCATATTTGGCAAATTCGCGAGCAACCTTTTTCGCTTCGTTCTGATTGAAGTCATCTTTGGAAAAGAGACGACTACGTATGATACTGGAGATTTCTTTATCTTCAACGGGGGTTACTGTCCGCTTCATTCTGTTTAGCAGGTCTGTAAATAGCGGGAACTGTGCTGCGATCGGTTGGATTTCACTTGCTTGCAATGTTACGACGAAGGCAACATTTTGAGAAGATGCGACAGCTTCTGTGAGGGACAGTATAAAGGCTATTGTTTGATCTGCTAAGGTACTGCTTTGAACGAAGACACCGGCAGCGCGCGATAGATAGTGCAGCACCTCGTCCATTAAAATCATCACCGGTTTCCCGTGATTCTTAAACAATTCAGAGATGCTGTTGCTTCCGGGTGCGGTGGCACTGTTGAGGTTAGCGACGCTCCCTGTTAATTGTGTTTCTATCTGTCCCCAGAACGTTTCGTTTGTATCTATTTCGGATCCGACGATGACGATTGGTGTAGCGTCCCATTCTTCTTTTGCTTTGTGATAAAGGGCGATGAGGGTGTGGGTTTTACCGCCGCCGAAAGGGGTTTGTAGCTGAATAATTGGGTCTTGGTTTTTTCGTTCATGTCCTTTCAAGCGTCCTTGGACGCCGGAAAGTAGCCCCTTCAAGCCTTCAGTCACATAGGTTTTATTGAAGAACTGCTGTGCGTTTTTGTATTCCATGGGTCCTTCTTTTTTGACTACTTGGCCGAGTTTTGCGGCGTAGGTGTCTGCGGTGAAGAGTCCGCGTGCGATGTCTCTGTGTGGTTTGGCAATAGTCTCAAATGCTGGAAGGTTCATAGGGTTCCTTGTCTGAATTTTTTAAAGGGTTGTAGAGTGTCATCGCAAACACGTTGTGTTTGCTACGTTTTCTCTCTGGCCTGTGTATTCTGGTTTGCTAACATAATGCGTGATGCTCAAAGACACAACCTTGAAAGGTTGTGCTACGAAGATACGTCTACGTATGCACAAAGTAAAAGTTTGATGCTCAAAGAGACACAACCTAGAAAGGTTGTGCTACGAAGAGTGTTCCCGCTGCACAACCTGGAAAGGTTATGCTACAAAGAGACACAGCTTAGGTTATTTTGCTTGATTTTCTCCTATTTCGCGTTGGATGGTCTCCCGATCGGCGAGCCATCCTTCAAGCCATTCACGTTCTTGGCTGTTTTTGGGCAAGGTTTTACTAATCTGTTCTGCGACGCTCCATATCAGTTCATTTGCACCGATGCCCTCTTTCGAGAGGTGCTGAATCATCGCAGCTCGGTCCCCTGAACGCCATAGCAGTAGGGCATAATGCAGGATATCAATCAACTCCTCACTGTTGGCGAGGTTGGTCTGTTCGCGTTCCTGTGGTCCTAATACGCGCACATCCGTTTTCTCCTGCTGGATAAAACCTCCGTCACCCCACACCTTTGTTAATTCAATACCGAGGGATAGGGCGAGTTTATTTGCATCGTTGAATATGACAGGTTTTTCCGCGTATTTTCGTCGCCAGCGGAGATAGAATCGCGTGAGTCGTGTTCCTACTATTTCCCCTTGCTTGCTGTCGAAACGTTCTAAAATCTCGCGAATGTCTGATATTATTGTATCGGCACGAATGATGTTACCTTTCTCATCAATCACCTTTTCATATTTGCCAAACACTTCAATCCCGATTCCAACGGCAGCAATAAACAAGTCAGCATCAGAAAAACCCCATTCCCATAGTGTGAGGAGTGTTTGTTTAAGGTAAGTCTCAAGTTCTTCTTTGATATTCCAATAGTTTCCGACCGTTTCTCGTTCTCTTTTGCGCGCTACCATGTAGATACAGGAGGCGAGGGCTGCAGAATCCAATGCTCGTTGACGAGATTTCATCTGTGTATCAATCGGCCACGCGCCTGTCACCACGAGTCCTGAGTCCAGTAGGGCGTTAATCAGGGTCTCCCAGCCTTCTGTGGATTTGTGTGCGTAGACGATTACAGCAATGCCGTTCGGTTTTAGCACGCGATACATCTCTCGGAATGCTTGTGCAAGTCCATCTTCAAAAGCTTTTTTTCCAGCTTTTAACCCGCCTTCGCGATGTCCGTAAGCTACGATCTCCCCATCTTTCGGCGTCGAAAGTTTTCTAAAGAGTTCTGGATAGTGTTCGCCAATACTTCTCTTGAGCCAGACATAGAAGAAATCGGAGAGGTATGCATACGCCACGTTATCGTAGTAGGGTGGATCGGTGAGCACAGCATCAAATGTGTTATCTGAATAAGGGAGATTTTGGGCGGATGCTTGTTCCACAGTCGCCTGTGATTCCTTATCCATCTGGCAAAGATGCAATATCGGTTTTAGCACGGTGTTCAAACGGTTGACACCCATACGCAACAGGTTTACTTCTCCATAGTCCCAGATCATGGGCAGGGTTGCCATACTAAACATGCCGATAGCTGATCCACTGGTGTTATTCCATCTACACAGATTTGAGGCATTACTAGCGATCTGATCTAACCAAAATCCTAAGTAGGTTGAGATAGCTTTTGCGTATTCGGCATCTAAACCTTGTGTGAGCATTTCCGTATGTGCATCTCGAATCTTTTCTGTTAAGGTAACGAGGGTAAGTTTTTGGCGGGCATTGAAGAGATCGCTATAGGTGTTTAGGTTGTAGTTGTGGATAGCGATTCCGCGTTCTGCTCCTGGTCCTTTTATGTTTGGTGTTGGTTCATCTGGTATGGGGTCGATGCCCCATGCTTCTCTGAGACGTTCACGTTTTTCAGAGAGGTGTTCCTGTGCTTTGTTGAAAATTGCGTCATCTGTTTCTGTGGCAGGTCGGTACTTTTTGCCTTTGTGTTTCGGGTGTTGCGTTACCACGGCGAGCATCCGTTCCCCCGTTTGTCCATCTTTGAACAGTTGGCGCGTCTGATTGGCAGCGATTGTGCTGTTGCAGAGAGGACAGGTAACGACAGCACGGGTAATAGTGCCTTTAGCGGGATTGAAACCGTCCGGTATCGCTGCGTCTTCTGTACCGACAATACGAAAGGCGATGTGTCCATCTACATCGTAAGGGAAGAGTGCTATTTTCCTTTTAGCGTTTTGTGCCAACCAAAATTGTTTCAGAAGCGGAATAACGGCATTACAATTGAGGTTTTGACATGGGAGTGTGCGTGCCCAGATATAGGCATAGACATCGGATCCGTCTGATTCTTTTGGGTAGAAGGGCGCGAGTTCTTCTGTTATCTGTGCAAGAATTTGATTGCCCCATTTTTTGACATCATCATAGAGACATTGTCCGTACTTTTGAGGATATTCAAGGGTGCACTTCTGAATTAGGATTGCGACGGGATTGAGATCGCATGAATAGGTTTCACAGCCGAGACGTTGTGCTTCTAAGTGGATAGAGCCGCGGCCGCCGAAGGGGTCGAGCACCTTAGGTGGATTTCCGTCGTGGGTTTCCAAGATATTCTGTCGAGCTTGGTCAATCCAGAGGTTACTCTGTGCGTTTTCCCATTTAGCGAGTTCGGCGATGAAATTCTGTTGTTGTTTTATAAAATCCGTATTTTGTGTTAAATGGGGGGGGGTA
This sequence comes from Candidatus Poribacteria bacterium, assembly GCA_965200395.1. GTDB lineage: Bacteria > Poribacteria > WGA-4E > WGA-4E > WGA-3G > MSPOR6. The sequence goes on from CBDAUH010000002.1 coordinate 1,425,526, forward strand.
CGTTTTATTATCTACAAGGGCAGCGTAGGCGGTTGCGCGTGAGGGACCGAGGGGAAGGCTTGCCCAATAGACGTGCAGTCCGGTAATTTGTGATTTGTATTTGTCGCGGCGGCCCTGTTCGCTGACTTCTTCGACGGGGAAGGCGACTTCAATGATACGTTTGTTGTCATTCATGTGTTGATCCGTTTTTTGAAAAAATATGGATTATAATACTATATGGTGTTTTGGTTGTCAAGTTTAATTTTTTGAATCGTAGATTTCCTGTTTCTGTGTGTTTATTCAAGATTTTGTGAGCGTCTGCTTTTTGTTTGTGTCCATGAGGCACAACCTGGAAAGGTTATGCTACAAATATCCTTTGTATTTCGGACACCGAACTCACGCAATTGTCCGTCTTTGCTTGGCTATTCTAAGGCGGATTTCATAAGATACAAAATTCATAAATGTTTATGGAACTCACGTTACCAATAGGTAAATACCAATTATCAATAACGCCGCAAAGCATACGCAAAAGATACCTGGCACGAAAGTTTCAACGATAGTTAGTCTCCAATAGGTTTTTAATTCTTTGACTTCGGATAGCAAATCCCACTCACGTTTGAAGAATGGATAGGCGAGTTTTTCTTCTAATTCATGTAACGCTTTAAATTTACCGGAATTCAGTTGTCGATAAGAACGGATGACGATATACCATGCTGTTGCTAAAAGTATACCAAATGTACCGAAACCCACCATAAGCCACTCGAGCGGGACACCGTTTTTGCGTTGTAAGAGAGCGGAGAAAAGCACGGCTAACCCTGACAAAACCAGCATATAGAAGCGGTTTGCAGTTCCACGTTGCTTGCTGACGCTATCGGCGAGTTCGCTATGAAGTTTATAGATTTCCAGCAATTCTTGTTTTTCGTCCATGTTTACGCTAACCCCCGAATAGCAGAGACGATGCTTTCTGTATTCCATTTGACGATTTTATTCGCGGCATTCTTTACTTTCAGAGAGGTTTTCTGACTTCCCCATGGCTCTATGGCAAGAATCGGTTTAGATATCGAGAATTCGGTTTGTGCAATTTGGATCTCTTTGTCAATCCATTTGCTATAACTTGCATAAACACCTGCTAATATTAGAACAACACTACAGGGCCCCATCTTTCTTTTTATAGCGGCATAGAGATCTTTATCAGTGCCATTGGTATGGATAGGATGATTTTTAGGGACAGAATAGTCGCTGTAGTGGAAATAAGGGCTTGCCTTAAGCAATTTGACAAGATTTTTATACCTATCACTGTGAGTCCATGAATGACTAATAAAGAGATTATAGATTCGCATGCGACAAGCCTCCAATGGAAAATTTAAACCATGTTCGTTTGCAGAATTAATATAACATGCTAGATTTGAGAAGTCAAGTTAATTTTGTCAGAATCGCGGATTACACGGATTGACGCGGATTATTTTTGCTGTAGGTTTATTCAGTTTTGTGGGATTTGCTTTTTGTTTGTGTTGTAGCATAATCTGGAAAGGTTATGCTACAAAGCGGGGCAATAGCACAATCTGGCAAGATTATGCTGTGAGGATGCACAACCTGGAAAGGTTGTGCTACAAAGATTACACAACCTAACAGGTTATGCTACGAAGAGGGACAACGGCACAACAATACCAACTAATCCGCGTAATATGCCTAATCCATGTTTCAACTACCTGCATGCGCGTTGCATGTTTGTAAGAATGCCTCAACGCTTGGTATCTGGATTGCCGTGCGATGCAGTTCTGTCAACTGATCGATGTCTTGAATAGATACAAGTGCCTGTTCTGCGGATCGCAGATCAGCCTCTGGAAACCGTTCGATCAGCACAGATAGAATATTTTTGATGGACATTTGACGTGAACCTTGTTCTATGCCTTGTTCTATGCCTCTTTGTATGATCAGTTCGTAAAAGGGAGACTCTTGCATGATTTCCTCCGATATAAGTTTTTGTAAGAATGTAATGTCATGAGCGATACTGCCGAATGTTGATAATCCAAATAACAGGGTGCCGCGCGTTTGTGTGTCAACTGGAGCAGTTTCTATTTTCTCAACACATTTTCGCAACCACGTCTCCGTATCCATGCCAGCAGGCGGCTTCATCAGTGGTGTGAAGGGTAAAAGCCCAACTGACGCTGTTTCCAAAAACGGTTCACCCTCTAAATCTGCTAAGCGAATTACTTGATACTTATGTTGCAAACCGAATGCATCAGTGCCGTAGCTATAACCCCCTGGGTCAGTCTTTCCTGCATTTGGACTGAGATACAGTACGACTGAATAAACGGGGAGTTCATGGCGTAGTAGGAGTTCGCTTGCATAAGCGAGCATATGCAACGGCATCGGCTTGTCTCTACTATCTTGTGTCTGCACCTCTATGTGAAGTAGTACTTCTTCATCGTGCCATTGCACCTTATATGTCATATCATTTCGGTGCACTTTGACCGTTTGCTGTTCAGTATCAAGCGTTTCTAAGACTGTGACGTTGGTTGTGCCGAGGGATATTCTAGCGAACTCTTCAGGGAAATGATGCATCAGATATTTGACGATTTCATCGTATTGTGCCATGTTAGCGTTGTGCCTTTCACGCCAAGTTATTTTATGGATTATGCCTGAAAATTTTATATTTTGTTGATTATACTTGAAGGCGTTCAGTTTGTTAAGGGGAGTTTTACCGAATTTTCTCTGACTGAAACACGGATTATTTGCGGATTATGCGAATTTTTTGTCTGGTGGTGTTTCTTTGTAGTATAACCTTTTCGCCTGTTTTCCCTGAACGCTTAATAGCAAACGTTAACGATCAAGCTTCAGTTGATGTTGATCGAACTCGACAAGTCTAATCACACCGGGTTCGTTGTCGAATATTACTCCAATAGATGCGATTATCATGTCACTTCCATTGGGATCATCAAATTCGAGAATATCATAAACCTTACCTGGAAGTCCATCAACGGTAATTCTATCCCGACTTTCCAATCTTTCACGCGGTGAAAGGGGATATAAGTTACTGGATTAGTCATTGTTTGATCTCCTATTTTAGAACTGGGTTTATCAGATGAAACCTCGTCGGTTTGCAGAATTACTATAACATGGTGGGTTTAGCAAAGTCAAGTTAATTTTCTCAGAATCTTGGATTGGCACGGATTACGGGTTTGTTCCTGCAAAGTGCTTTTCTTATGATAACGTGAGTTTGGTATAAATGATTTGTAGAGCAAGCTGTCAGTTTGCGTTACACGGATGCACAACCTGGAAAGGTTATGCTACAAGGAGGGACAACGGCACAACCTGGAAAGGTTATGCTACAAAGCGGACGCAACCTGGAAAGGTTACGCTACATGTAGCCCTCTTTTTAGTTTGTGCGTCTTTATTCAGCGAAACTCACGTCTGAAGACACAAACTCTTAAAATCCGCGAAAATCCGTGTAATCCGCGATTCTGACAAACAAAAATCCGCGTCCAAATCCGACAATCGAATGACTCTGATATGATAATCTAAATTATTGACAAATTTTATCTAATTTGACATAATAGGAAAAAGAAAAATAGTAAAAGATGTATCGAAGGAGGTAATTCAATGGACCGAATAAAAATTAACTTTAACATTCTCAGGTCTCAATACTTACTTTTCTGTATTCCTCTGTTGCTTATGTTGTTTCTATTTTGCCCTACTACGCAAGCACAACGGGATGAAGGAACCGTAGCAGGAATCTGGACTTTTGACGATGGTACTGCTAAAGATAATTCCAATCAAAATCATAACGGCATAATAGTTGGTAAACCTAAGTCGGTAAAAGGTATTGTAAATGATGCATTAAGATTTGATGGGCAAGGAGATGGTATAAATATTCCAGATTCCCCTAGAATCAATACCGGTGGCCCTTTCCCAAAACGAACCGTAGCTGCATTTTTCAACTGTGATGATGTTAATAAAGGGGAAAAACAGGTAATATTCGAAGAGGGAGGGAGAACACGCGGATTAGCAGTCTATGTATTTGATGGTAAAATATACGGTGGTGCGTGGAATCGCGCAGAACATCAATGGCAAGGAGAATGGTTGTCTACTGACATAAAATCTAAAACATGGTATCATGTTGCTGTTGTTATACGAGATGCCGCTGGTAAGGTAGAAAGAGATAAATTAGAATTGTGGGTAGATGGTAAACTCATCGATAAAGCAGATGGTGGGCAACTTAATGCACATGGAGACAATAACGGCATCGGTTATGTTCATCAAAATGCTGTTTTCCACGATGACGCTGGTGGAGGTACACTCATTAATTGGTTCGGTGGCATAATTGATGAAGTTGTTATCTACAGTTCATCTTTTACTAAAGCAGACATCGCTGAGCTCGCTAAAGCGTTAGATGTTGCCCCACAAGGAAAACTTACAACCACGTGGGCAAACATTAAATACTGATAATATTTGATGCACAATTATAAAGCATTAATTAATTTGTTGAATATAGGAAATTAGTAATTCAGTTTTCTTTTCTCTGTATTATCCATAAAACTAAAATTAAAAGGAGTATATTCTAATGGCAAAGTTAGTCTCAATTTTGACAATTTTACTTATGTTGATTACGGTACCTATGTATGCCGCGAGGGACGAGGCAACCGCAAGAGCTATCTGGACTTTCGATGAAGGTGATGCAGCAGATTCCTCTGAACATGGTGTCAACGGAACGTTGGCAGGCGAGCCCGAAGTTGTTGACGGTATCGTTGGTAAAGCCCTTAAATTTGATGGTGTTGACGATGGTGTAAAACTCCCAGATTCTAATGGACTAAACACAGGAGGTCCATTTATGAATCGTACAATCGCTGCATTCTTCAAATGTACTGACGTAAGTATTACTGAGCATAAACAGACAATTTTTGATGAAGGCGGGCGTACCCGCGGTTTTGTCATCAACGTTTTTGATGGCAATGTCTATGTCGGCGCATGGAACCGGGCAGAATACCAATGGGCAGGCGCATGGCCATCTGCAGAGGTAGAGTCCGATAGATGGTATCACGTCGCACTCGTCCTAAGAGATGGCACTGGTGCTGTTGAAGATAATAAATTCGAAATGTGGCTTGACGGTGAAAAGATAGCAAGTGAACCGGGTGGCCAACTCCATGCTCACGGTGACAATACAGGCATAGCACATACTAATCAAAACACTGTATTTCATGATGATGACGGCGGTGGGACAGATATACACTATTTTGGCGGTATCATTGACGAGGTAATTGTTTATAACTCTGCATTTGATGCCGATGATTTTGCTGAATATGCAGATATAATTCAGGCTGCCACAAGTGTTGAACCACAAGATAAATTTACAACGACATGGGGTGCACTTAAGTCGCAACGGATTTCACGGTAATTGCCAATTACACATTTTAATACTTTATTTACAGAGTAAAATTCAAGAGCACGGTAAGCATCTGCTATTGTGCTTTTATTTTTTGTCAAAATGGCACAATATCTGCCATAAGTGTCACATCCATAACAATCTTATACATTGTCTATCCTTAATATCAAAGTTTTTTCTTCAAAAATCCACTGTTATTATTGGCACAGATATTGCGATAAAAAAGATAAGGAGGAGAAAAAATGAGATTAGACAAATTTACAATAAAAGCTCAAGAAGCACTGCAATCTGCACAAACTTTGGCAACTGAAGAACAGAATCCTGAACTCGATGTTGAACATTTATTACTCTGTTTGATCGAACAGCCTGATGGAATTGTCACACCGATTCTACAGAAATTAGGCGTAGATATTCAAGGTGTTACTTCATCACTTCAGGAAGTCATCCAGAAATCGCCAAAAGTTCAAGGCGTAAATACAGAACTTCACATCTCAGTGGCACTTCAATCCGTTCTTGAGATGGCACAAAAACAAGCTACATCGCTAAAAGATGAATATGTTAGTACAGAGCATTTACTGATTTCTTGTGCTGAAACAAAACAGAGTGATGCCGGAAAACTCTTACGTGAAGCAGGTGCAACAAAAGAAAAAATACTCAAGGCACTTGTTGATATACGCGGTACACAACGAATAACCGATCAGAATCCAGAGGATAAGTACCAAGCACTCAAACGGTTTGGAAGAGAACTGACACAAGAAGCGATGTCAGGAAAACTTGATCCTGTCATTGGACGAGATGACGAAATACGTCGGGTTATGCAAGTGCTATCTCGAAGACGGAAAAATAACCCTGTACTTATTGGAGAACCGGGTGTCGGGAAAACTGCTATTGTTGAAGGGTTAGCACAACGCATTGCTGATGGTGATGTGCCAGAAAGTCTACGTGAAAAACAACTCATAGCATTGGATATAGGTGCACTCATTGCCGGGAGCAAATATCGCGGAGAATTTGAAGATAGACTCAAGGCAGTTCTTGCCGACGTAGAACAGGCTGAAGGACAAGTAGTCCTTTTTATTGATGAGTTACATACCATGGTCGGAGCAGGTGCTGCTGAAGGTGCTGTGGATGCATCCAATATGCTCAAGCCTGCCCTAGCCCGTGGTGAATTACGGTGTATCGGGGCAACGACACTTGATGAGTACCGTAAACATATAGAAAAAGATGCTGCACTTGAAAGAAGATTCCAACCTGTTCAAGTCCACGAACCGTCTGTGGAAGATACTATTGCTATACTACGTGGCTTGAAGGAACGTTACGAAACGCACCATGGTGTTCAAATTCAGGACAACGCAATTGTTGCTGCTGCAACTTTGTCAAAACGTTACATTTCTGACCGTTTTCTACCAGATAAAGCGGTTGATTTGGTTGACGAAGCAGCATCCCGATTAAGAATTGAAATTGACAGTGTACCAGAGGTAATCGATGAAGTTGAACGCCGTATTATCCAACTCCAAATTGAACAACAAGCATTGGAAAAAGAGGACGATGACGTTTCAAAGCAACGTTTAGCGAAGTTAAATCTTGAACTCGCTGAGCTGAAAGAAAAGGTAAATGCCCTTAAGACAGGATGGCGAAACGAAAAAGCGAATCTAATACAGATACGTGAGTTGATGGAACAGATAGAATCGCTTCGTATTGAATCTGAACAAGCAAAACGTACTGGAAACCTTGCGACAGCATCGGAAATTGAATACGGCAAAATACCTGAACTTGAGGCGCAACTCAATTCTTTGCGTGAAGATTTGGAAAATAGCGGCAATGGCAGACATCTGTTGAAGGAACGCGTCAGTACCGAAGATATAGCTGAGATCGTGGCAAAATGGACCGGTATTCCTGTTTTTCGGCTTATGGAAGGGGAAACGCAGAAACTACTTCACATGGAAGAGAGGTTACGGGAACATGTGATTGGACAAGATGAGGCAGTATGTGCAGTATCAAACGCCATTCGCCGATCACGTGTCGGTCTCGGTGATCCGGATCGCCCGCTCGGTTCATTCCTGTTTATGGGGCCTACCGGTGTCGGTAAGACGCATCTTGCAAAATCACTTGCTGAATTCCTATTTGATGATGTCAATGCAATGGCACGAATTGATATGAGCGAATACATGGAGAAACACACAGTTTCCAGACTTATCGGTGCGCCGCCAGGTTATGTAGGATACAACGAAGGTGGACAACTCACAGAATCTGTTAGACGACATCCATATTGTGTCATTCTTCTTGATGAAGTTGAAAAAGCACATCCAGAAGTATTCAATGTTTTACTCCAGATGCTCGATGATGGCAGAATGACAGATGGACAGGGACGTACAGTGGATTTCAAAAACACCGTTGTCATAATCACATCGAACATCGGCAGTCAGTGGATAAGTGATACACACCTGACGAAAGAAGAAATACGAAGGAAGGTGACGGATGGTCTACAATCTCATTTCCCACCGGAATTTCTGAACCGAGTGGACGACTTGATTATCTTTGATCGCCTTGGAATCGAGGAATTGAAAAAGATTGTAACCCTCGAACTTGCTAACCTGAGTGTTCGATTTGCCGAAAAGGATATGACACTCACGCTCACAGATACTGCAAAAACAGAATTAGTGAACCGTGGTTTTGATCCAGTCTATGGTGCCCGACCGCTACGACGCACATTACGGCGCGATATACTAAATCCTCTGGCGATCGATATCCTCGAAAATAACTTTAAAGATGGTGATGATATTAAAGTTGATTTTGAGGACTCAGAGTTCGTATTCGAACAGAACCCGTAATATTCTCACATTAGCAGGTACATTCGGTACACCACCCTGATTAATATATCAGAGAACATAAGCGTACCTGCTAATTGTCCCTTCTATTTCGTTAACCGTTCTACAATTCTGTCAACAATCCCATCAGCGCGGTGTTGAATCTGTTCTGGTGTAAGACTTTGTATAGGATGCGCTACCGTAAGCGGTTCTAACTCCTTATGTCCCAATACTCGCGCTTGAACTTTACCTGCCGAGAAAAACACCTCTGTACATACTGCTACACTTGGTACACCGTGTTCTTCCAAGACACTGCCATCGTGCATACTGCACGATATACAGGATCCTCAGTCAGCGAGTCCTTCTATAACAAAATCCGCACGTTCTGCAAGGTTCACGAGTAGATCCTGTGGCGCATTACGTGCGAATGTTGGCTTTTTGACACGAATGACTTCAGCAATATCAAAACGGTCACACAATAATTCTTCAACGCGATCAAGAAAAATATCACTACCTCTCTTTGTAATATCCAGTAATCCCATAACTTTACGGTCAAGACTATCAAGGCGAGGTGCAAGGTATTTCTCCGCAGCATCCCCTTGAGAAGTAGGATTTAACAACGTGTAATTTGCCATAGCCAATCATCTCCACATTATTTATCGTTCGCTTGCATTTGAACTTGTTGTGATTTTGCCATAGCATCTTCTGCTTCCTGAATCATACCTTTACGTTGAAAACAGATTGATAAACTCGTATATGCAAGCGGATCATTCGGGTTAATTTCAATTGCTTTTTGCACAGCTTCAATGGCTTCATCGTATTTGCTGAGTCGCTCATACGCATGTCCTAAACCGAGATAACCCTCGATATAAGCAGGATATGTCTCAATGAGCTTCTCAAATGCCTTGACTGCAGCGTCAAGATCGTTATCAGCGAAATGTGTCAAGGCTATATCATACAGTTCTTCTTGTGTTTGCATATTCTTTTCCTAACTAAATTTGAATTGATTATAATCAAAACTATGGTAACAGTCAATTGGATTTAGAAATAGTAACAGAAAATTTCCTCGTTCAATTTTCAATCTTAGGAATGCTTTTCTTGAATAACAGGTATTAGATAACTTCTAATCTCAAATCCTTCTACAGTGTCGTTCTCAGTAATTTGTTCTGGATTAGTGCGGTGATCAAAAACCACATAATATCCTTCTGTTGCACCTTCAGATTTGAGATATGATGCCAGCTGACGTTTACCTTTCTCAAAACTCACCTGGCCCCGCCATACTTTCGTTTCAACAATGTATTTTCTTCGATTGTGAGTGATTAATAAGTCCATCCTACCACGTCCGGTCTGCACCTCAACGTGCATAAATCCCCCCACTAATAGAACAAATTGCTCAAGATAAGTAAGTAGAAGATGTCGACCTACGGACTCTTGAGGTGTATCAGGCACTTGAAGTATCCTAAAACCAACACGTGCAATGAAATCTCTGAAATTATCAAGCAAGGCATCCATCTCAATATGTCCAGACTTAGAGAGGTAGTCCAAGAATCCATCTCTGGCATCTTCAGGTAGATATGCTTGTTCTAATCCATTTATCGTAGGTTTAAATGTCTGTAAAATACAATAAAAATAGATAGGATTTGCAATTTCACACATGCCATCATCCCCCTGCTTTATTACACCAAAAGTAGCAAGTTCACTGATTTGGTCGTCACGTAGGTTAAATGCCAAACCGTCATCAGAAGCAGTTATTCTCATTAAAAGCCTCTCAAAACGATAATCTCTGCGGATGTTTACTGTCAGGTGGTCAATGTTCGTGTTCCGTTCATGAAGCAGTTTATTTTGTGCTTGTACGAAGTGATCCATTACAATTGGTTCGGTTTTGGGTATATCTAATTCATCAGTCAATATTTGTGCTAACCGGTTGACAAGAAAAGGCTGTCCCGCACTCTGCTTATGTATAGATTTTATCACGTCTGATTCAAATGTTTGCCCAACTTCTCCAGTGTACTGTTCAAGCAATTCATGCACTTGTTCAAACGTGAAATTAGGAAGAAAGAATTCGTCTTGAACATTGAATGGAGAGATAGAGCGATCATAGTTGAGCTGCACAATGTTCTTTACACCGACAATTCCTACACTGTAGGGACATCTATTTGTTGGATTGGAAACATAGATACGACGGAGAGAATGAAGAAATGCTTCTACTGCATCTTTTGGAATCCCATCAAATTCGTCAATAATCAAAATTACCCGCTTTACAGCATATTCATTATTTAGATGCTCTCCTAACTTTCTAAGGAATCTACGCATTGTTAGGTTGTCAGTTATCTCTGTATTTCTCAAAAATAACCGAAATGAATCTGTAGTCGGATCCCCTCTCTTTTCCAAGGTCGATTCGACTTCATCACAAATATCATGATAAAGACTTTCGTAGAAAACAGGCAGAGGGCAGTCCTTGTATTCTTCAAAATTCAGTGATATAGGAAAGTAACTTTTTTCACTGTCTGTTGTTTGATATAGGGCGTTTCGAAAAAACGTAGTTTTTCCAGTCTGTCGTGGCGCAAAAATAACGATATACTGTCCATCTTTGACACGCGCAATGAAATCATCAATCTCCGCAGCGCGACTGACAATATAATTCTTTTCAGAATTAACAGGACCTTGTGTTCCGAAACGTCTCATTATTTTCACCTAATACGCGGATGATACATGGATTAGGATACCATAGGGATAGTGGATTGTCAAGGGTGTGATTTGATTCAATGTTAGAAATAGTCGGTTACAAACCTTTATCGCGCAGTTGGTAAGATCGTTGAGTGTTTAAATTTAACTCTGCAAACAAGCATTCCATTGCTCACCGTATTTTGTCATGAATTCGTTATAGTCCGGATAAAATCTTAACCTCTCATGCCCACCTCCGGGTTGTTTGGCATGACAAGCAATACATAGTGCTATTAAGTCTTCAGGATCGTTATAACGTGTACCCCATTTATGGCTCACTTACCCCCATTTTTATATGCGGTATGTGTAGGCGTGTGTGTGTATAGAAATAAGTTGGAAAGTCTGATGGGTTATGGTAGAATACCTCCATATAAAATAATGTCGGTGAAAAACCGGCAGGGAGGTATTCTTATGAAATATACCCTTAGTTGGGTACACCCCAGAAAGATTATAACAGGTTTTCGTAAAGTTTTCAACGGGGTTTGTATCAAAAAACCGACGCTCCGCAACTTTTATTTGATGCTACAGGCTGTGTGTGTAGCCCCAAGTTTTCGTATTCAATCGATTGCCTCACATCTACCTATCCGTGTGAAACACGACAAGTCTAAGCAAAAGCGTGTGTTGCGGTTTATTGATACCTATTTTCCGGTTGCAGCGGTGAAGGGTGCTTGGTTGTCACATATAGTTGTCAGTGTGTGTCGTTCTGTGGGGATGCAGCATCTGCTTGTGCTGATAGACGAGACAGATTTACCGGGCGGATGGAAGGCGATTGTTGCAGCCCTTCCGTTTCGCAATCGTGCGATCCCGCTCTATTGGGTTCTGTATAAAAATGAGATGCTCAAAGATGGCACCTATCAAGGACATAACGATTTAGTTCAGCAGTTCTGTTGTGATGTCCATAGTCGCGTTGTTAAAGTGTTAGGGGATAGTCGGGAGCCTGTGTTGGTTTTTGACAGAGGGTTCGCCCGAGCGAGAGCGATCCTCAAGTTTTTTGAGGGGCAAGGCATCTGCTACTTGATGCGTGTGCCACGCAATGTTGGTGTGCGTATAGCAGGCAACAAGCAGTGCCTTGAAGAAGTGGCAAATGGTTTTTACCCACAAGTGCTTTATCACTACACGGAGCAGGTGCCTGTGGCACTCTATGTTGGGGGACAGCACACCAAGAAAGACCCGTTATATCTTATCTCCAATCGGCTTCAGGGGAACCCCCTGCGAACTTGCTACAAGCGGCGGACACAGATTGAACACGGGTTCAGAGACTTGAAAACGAACTTCGGTTTCAAAGCACTCGTTTTGAGAAAGAACGAACAGCCCCGGATGGAAGTTCTGTTTTTGTTGGCAGTCGTGGCTTATGGTTTGGCGTTCCTGTGTTATGAAAAAGCTGCGGACAGATGGGCAAAAACTTTACACCCTACGCGGAAAGTTTACTCCGTGATCAGTGTCATCAACCGTATGATCCGCGAGGTGTGGACGCAGGAGGCGTTGCTCTTGTTCACCGAGAGGACTTGTTTGAGAGATATAAACTTTCTCACCGCAGAAGAACTGACATGACAACATTGGAAACCTATGAACACAACTACACACGCATTCAAAAAAAAATGGGGGTAAGTGCGCATTTATGGTGGGTGTGGAGGAGATGCTGATGGGATTTAAGATTAATATTACATTCCTGACATGTCCAATTGGCACTTTCTCGACAATTCCGCGATTGCGCTTTCCATGCTTCTGATGAATGATCAAAAAAAGGTTCAAACCAATCTTCCAATGGGAAATCCTCTGGCTTTTCAGGAAATATCGATGCTCCATATTGGAATTTTAATTCGTTCAAGCAATAATTGCAGAGCACCAATTTAACGAGACTTAATTCATCGCTTGTGGGAAGTTTTATGTAGAAATTCCCATCTATTCGTGTTGATGCAATATACCTATGATACCGTCCTTTTTTTTGCATTTCCGCAATCTTTTCACAATGTAGAATGTAATACTTAGGGTTGCCGTACCTACTAACATTACCTGGTTCCCTGATATAGAGAACAACTTTTCTATTATGGACTATAGGAATTTTATTCTCTATTTCAAAATTATCTGCGGTTATATCTACCCCTTTAACTCTTAGCCGCATATCTATTTCAGGCTCGGTACGAGCATTCATTTTCTCTAGTAATTTATCAAATTGTGGAAAATCTTTTGGCAGGTTCATTGCATTTCACTCTCTTTATCAAATTCTTCCATCAACTCTTTAATAAGTTCTTCAGATTTCGTGACAACTCGAAACTCAACTCGACGAGACTCTTCTTTGTTTTCATTTCCATTCGAATCACGAATAAGTTTACTAGAGGACAGTCCATTGGCAGTCAAATTTTTCTTAATCCATTCTTTATTCAGAGTTACTTGGGAATGATTGATTCCAAGTACATATCGAAGCACGTCTCGCGCTCGATTCTGTGATAACTCCATGTTATTAAAATAAGCTTGATCAGACGTAACTTCACGATGCCATTCACTCGAGGTATGACCTTCAATGCGGATTTCGGCAATCTCGTCTCTATATTCAGGCTTAGTTAAGATTGCAATATACCGTGGAAAGAAACCGCGTAAAACACTCTTAAAGGCATTTGGAACAGCGGCATCACCTTGGGTAAAAGGCTTCTTAAAACGGATAGATAAGGTTTTCGTATCCAGATAACCTCTCCATTCCTCTCTAGCCAAGTCTTCCTCAAATTCAACACGTAAATTTTCAGATAAGTCTACCTGCAGTTTTTTGTATGCGTCAAGGATGTTCTCGATCTTATCGCGAAGTTTAGTAATTCGTTCTGTTTCACGGTTAGCATTGACCATATAACTAATGGCAATAAAGAGAAAAATCACCATTAATCCTGCCATCACATCGGAAATAGAAACCCAATGCTCTTCAGTTTCTTGTCCTCGGACATTAAACAATTTCTCTATCATAAATTAAAATCTTGATTTCTGGGCCGGACTCCTTCTGCTATCATAATAACTTCGCGAAGTTTATCAGTTAGTGGCGTGTAGTCCTCAACAAACTTTTCAGAGAGACCTGCAAGTTTTCCAGCTAAAATGTTTACGGACCCCGCCAATTCCCGTTCAAGGGCACTTTGCATAGAAACAAAACGTTCCATCAAATCTGAAGACATATCCTTTTGCAAATCCATGCTTCTCTGCAAATCATTAACAATACTTAAAACGTTTTGTGTTACTTCACCAATTTGCGTTGTAAAATCATCAAGACCATTAATAACACTTTTTAACTGATCGGATTGTTCACTGAATGCTTCACGTTGTGTTTGCATGCTTTTTTCAGAAGCATTAACGGCATTCTGAACCGTAGACGAAAATTTGGTGGTCAGTTCATTTATATTTTCATTAAGAATTGGAAGGGAATTTTCTGCTTTTTGACGTAAATCACTAAACGCTTCTAATTGATCATTCAGAGTATGTAGAAGCGGTTCCATATTTTCAGCACAAGCTACAATACTAGAGCTTTTCTCCGCAATTTCACTTGATGCTCGAGCAATCTGTTCCATAGATACGCGAGATTGTTCGATGCTTTCAGATGCAACCCGAAATTCATTAGCAAGTTCATCCATTTGCTGCCGGTACTGTTCCTGCCATTCTACAGTTTTCCCTACAGCCTCATTTAACTGTTTGAAATTATCGCCAAACTGTTCGTTAATTTTTGCGTTGAACTCCTTAATAACGTTACTAAGAGCTGCAATCAATTCATTAGTAGCAAGTTTGATGATGCTTTCAGCGACGTTGTTTGAAAAAGTCTCAAATTCACTTCTCAGCTTACCATGTTCACTAGAAACAGTTGTTGTCAGTTCCCCTAATTTCTTGAGAACGCCAGCTTCCGTATCAGTGAGAGAATCTTGGATAGGCTTTAGCGCTTCTTTCACTTCTTTTAGCAGTTCACTTTGTTTTGGAACAGCTTCTGCTAAAGCCTCTAACTTGGCGAGTACACCGATCTCTTCACTATTTGTTAGAGAATCTTGGATAGGCTTTAGCGCTTCTTTCACTCCATTTAGCAATTCACTTTGCTTTTCAGAAACAGTTGTTAAAACCTCTAATTTAGCGAGTACACTGATCTCCTCGTTGGTTAAAGAATCTTGGATAGTTGTTAATAAAGGTGTAACTCCGTTTCGCAACGCATCTTGTTTTTCAGAAATAGTTGCTGTCAATTCTTCCAGTTGTGTGAAGGTTTTGTTTTGTCCTCCGGTGAGAGCATTTTGCATGTTGCTGAAAACTTTTCGAGTTTCCCGACTTTCTTCCTTAAAAACTTTAGTTAAGTCTCCCAATTTTAAGGATTCAAACCTATTTTTTAGTTCGTCAGCAAGTCTATTTGCCAATTTACCTATTGCTTCATCACTTGTATCTTTTTCCTTCTGCAACTGTTCAATAGGTGATATTATTCCTTTTAAGAGAAGCGCGGATCCGATACCAACAATAGAAGTACTAAAAGCAAACTTAAGCCCTTCCAATAATTTTGAAATACTTTCCTGCATCTCGTCAGTTGTGAATTCCTGGAGACCCATGAATATTCCTATGAATGTTCCTAGTACACCTACAATAGTCAAAATTGAGGCTGCAGTATTGGTGTGGGCATACCAGCCTCTTATTCCCCATACTAACACAATCAACAAAAGAATTATTTGACCATATACATAATAGAATGTGAACGAATCTACTGGAATTGAAAACAGGGAATTGATCCAAAGAAAAGAAGTAGAAACACCAAGAATAACTAAAATATGTAAAACAATACGTAAAGGACCTAAATTTTGTAAGATAAATTTTTTCATAAAACCTCCTCATGAGTCTTATCAGTTTTGAATATAGCATAAAAAGAACAGGAAATCAACAGAATTCTAAATCCCTCAATCCAGCGGAAACAGCGGTCTCCTAACATCCCTATACGAAAAATGCAGAGGATTCACAGCAGTCAATCCAGGGGTATCCACCTCAATAATCTTTCCAGCGATAGGTTCATAAGCAGCGCGATATGCAATAGCAGCTTTCACAACAATTATCTGCATTCTCTCTGGATCAATACCCAGACTCAACAACTGCTGTAGACTAAAAGGAGTTTGTCGTCTACTTGTCAGGACAATCAATGAATCATCAATTTGAACAACCGCTGTTATACCCTGATTGTTATATTTCTGTCCGCCATGTCGGGGTTCTGTCTCGAAAATGTCCATCATGTATTAAGCGAATTGTTCCTTGAATTGAAACTGGTTCACCATGCAGGTTGTCAGTTTTTCCACCGACTATAAGGGACACCTCATTTCCTACTCCTATCTGTACACAAATTTCAACACTTTCAGGATCACACAACACAACAACGTATCCAGATGCTTTTTGTCGTATCAACTCTGTAAGAAGGATTGTGCTATCACCTGGCGAACCACCACCAATATTGTCTCCCATTTCCACAAGTATAACAGGATGTTTTTCACTATGTATCGCTTGCTGAACCGCGATTGATGCATCAGGCAGGTTCAATGACAATTGGTCATGGATATTCCACATCATATCGGATAACCGATTTGCTTCCGTATGAGCAAGTTGTGGATCATTGTCTGTTACGACTACAAACGATGGTCCAATCTCCCACACATCTGCATAAGGGTATCCTGCGGCAACATTCGCAACAAGGATGTTAGGGTGCTGTTCTAATTCGTCAGCATTTCTCATGATAGCAGCCATCGGTTCTGCACTCGTATTTTGATATAGAATATTGAGGATCATTGCGGGTTTTGCAAACGTTTGGATCGGAATGATATTTTCTTTCAGGATACGCATCAACAATTCCCCTGCTTGAATGCCGCGCTGCCTTTGGTCAATATGTGGATTAGTTTTGTATATTACGAGTGCGGTTGATTTGTCAACCATCTGTTGTGATACATTTGCATGGTGGTCAAGTGTGACAACGATTGGTAAAGCCTCTCCAAACGACTCTCGTAACCTATTTAGCACTTCACCATCCCCATCAGGATAGCTTTCGACTACCATTGCACCATGCAGTGCAATTAGTATCCCATCCAGGTTTGGTATTGATTTGAGTTTTTTGATTAGCATTTCGGTGAGTTTTTCAAATGCATCCTCCGTTACTGGACCAGATGGAGTAGCAGTAGCAAATAATGTAGGAATACCAATGACATCCTGTTTTTCCGTGCATTGTATGAAACCACCTATCTCATGGTGGGAGTCTTTCCAAGCAGATATGATTTCTGTTCCAATCGTCTGGGAAAATGCTTTTAAGTCCGTAAGTGTTCTGCTAAACGTATTCGATTCATGCATAATTCCACCGAAAGCAATTTTATACATAATTTATCCTTATTGTAGGACTTACGCAATTTCGGTTGAAGTCGGGTTATAAACCGCTCTAAAAAAGAAATGCTCTTTGTAGCGTAACCTTTCTAGGTTGCGTCCCCGATGCACAAACTGGAAAGTTTATGCTACAATGCGTAAGTCCTGCTTATTGTAGTTGTCATGAAATAGTCCAATCAAAGACATTATACACATGTATCTGTTGTCTATTTCGTTATGATTTAAAAATATCTTGACGGCGTGTCTAAATTAGTGTATCATTTAATACAGTTTTAATCTCTGAATTTCTAACGATATGTTTTGGATACTAACACTGATAGGCACGAATTGAGTCGTGGTAGAAGGCATGACAGATAATGGTTGTCGAAAAAACAACATTGAAGAAGCAATAGAGATCGCCGCACAAGCTCACGATGGACAATTTCGGAAAGGTACGCAAACTCCCTATATTACACATCCGTATGCTGTTGGGTTGATACTAAGGGACGCAGGTTGTTCTGAAGCAGTGGTTATAGCGGGGATCCTACACGATACAGTTGAAGATACAGATTTGACTTTAGACTGTATTCGGAAAAGCTTTGGCAGTCCAATTGCGGACATTGTTGATGGTTGTTCGGAGAACAAATCGCTGCGATGGCGTGAAAGAAAAACCGAACGCATTGAAGCATTGAAGACTGCTAGTCATGAAGTTTGCCTTGTAACTTGTGCGGATAAACTTCATAATCTACGGACAGTGATTTCTGAATACGATGAAATCGGTGACATTGTGTGGGAACGTTTTCATGGCGGCGTTGAAGCGCAATCTTGGTATTATCAAAGCATTTTAAACAGTTTACACACGCAGATAGAATTGATTGACAATAACTGCAACAATAGAGATACACAGAAGCAATTTCAATTAATTTATCAGCAACTACAACAAGCAGTAGCTTATCTTTTTGTTGATGAAGAGTAAAACTATACCGCAAACAACTGTGCTCGAACAAAATACACGATATAATAGAAATCATACTATTGGATAAATTAATAATGACGAAGAAAAAGGTACGACTCACGGCAACTGTCAAATGCGCGGGCTGAGCATCTAAACTTGCTCCGGGTGAGCTTTCACACATCTTAGAGAGTCTTCCCAAATCCACAGACCCGAATCTGCTTGTAGGTACAGAAACCTCTGATGATGCTGGCATCTATCGCATATCTGATGACATTGCCCTTGTGAACACTGTGGACTACTTCACGCCTATTGTGGATGACCCCTATACATTTGGGGCGATTGCAGCTACAAACTCACTCAGTGATGTTTATAGTATGGGGGGGGTTCCCAAAACCGCATTGAACATCACATGCTGGCCCAAAGACGACCTAGATCTAGAAATTCTGGGGGATATTGTCAGAGGTGGTGCAGAAAAAGCAATCGAATCTGGTGCTGCACTTGTCGGTGGCCATACAGTGGATTCCCCTGAACTTATGTATGGACTTGCAGTGACAGGTGTTGTGCATCCCAATAAATTTGTAAAGAATTATGGAGCACGTCTAGGCGATGTACTTATTCTAACAAAAAATCTAGGAATAGGTATTCTCACTACCGGCCTGAAATTCAATAAGATCAGCGATGAAATTCTACCACAAGTTGTAGAGTCCATGACACGTCTCAATGCCTCTGCTTCTCAGGTGATGTTAAAGAACGGTGTTACCGCTTGCACTGATGTAACTGGCTATGGTTTATTGGGGCATGCATCAGAAATGGCTGAAGGAAACAATGTTCGTCTGCAGATAGACAGCAGTGCAGTTCCTTTCTTTGATGATGCACCTTCTCTTGTAGCAAAGAAAACTTATACACAGGCATATCTTGCAAATACAAAGTTCCTTTCAGACAAGGTAACCTTCAAATCATCAGTATCAGCAGAAATGCAACATATTTTGATGGAAGCCGAAACTTCTGGTGGATTGTTGTTCGCTCTGCCTGCTGAAAATGCAGATGCAGCCATTAAAGAACTCCGTACTAACGATTGTCCAGAAGCATCTGTAATCGGCGAGGTGGTTGGTACTGATGCAGCACACATAGAAGTGCATTAGTATTCTACCCAAATGGTAATCTTATATGACAAAAGCTGAGTTAGCAAAGCAGGTACGTGCAGTTTCATATCTCACAGGGGAATTTACATTGCGTTCTGGACAGGTTAGCAACTTTTATTGGGACAAATACCGTTTTGAAAGTACCCCGAATCTATTGGCTGCAATAGCTATAGAGATGGAAAAATTGCTACCAACAGAATTTGACGGTTTGGCGGGGTTGGAATTAGGCGGAATTCCACTCGCTACCGCAATTTCATTACAAACGGATAGACCATGTTTTTATGTTCGTAAGGAAGCGAAGACCTATGGTACACGCAACTTGATTGAAGGTGGTGTAAAACAAAGAAGTACCCTTGTTGTTATTGAAGATGTAATCACCACCGCAGGACAAGTATGTACATCAATAGAACAGATCCGTGAAGAGGGACACACGGTGGAACATGTAGTTGCAGTGATTGATCGGCAAGCAGGCGGAGCAGAGAAGATTAATGCATACGGTTGTTCGTTGGAATCCGTATTTACACTCGCCGAATTAGAAAACGTATAGAGTTATATTACATAAAAACACAAGTAACCGTAATATGTTACAAGAAATGTGAAAATATAAAATGAATATACTGTTTATTGGAGATATTGTAGGCAATCCGGGGAGAAAAGCAGTAACCGAATATTTGAAACAAATAGATAAAACACCTGAAAAGACTTATGACTTCATCGTAGCTAATGCAGAGAATGCTGCAGGTGGCAAAGGTTTAACCTTTGATATCGTTGACCAATTGTTAGCAGCTGGGATTAGTGCAATAACAACTGGAAATCATGTATGGGCACAGAAGGAAATATTTGACTTCATTGACACCACACCACAGTTGATTCGTCCTGCAAATTATCCCACAGATGTCCCCGGACGTGGTTTCGCAATAGTTGATTCTGTAGATGGAAATACAAAATTGGGTGTGATCAATCTCGCTGGTCAGATATTCATGAACAGGTATACCAATCCATTCCATGCACTCAATTCAATTCTACCGAAGGTAAAAGCAGTAACACCTTATGTGCTTTTGGATTTTCATGCTGAAGCAACATCTGAAAAAATTGCTATGGGATGGCATGCAGATGGAAAGGTTAGTGCAGTCATTGGAACGCATACCCACGTTCAAACTGCTGATGAACGGGTACTACCTCAAGGAACTGCTTATATCAGTGATGTTGGCATGACCGGCCCACACGACTCAGTTATTGGTAGTCGTATAGAGCAAGTAGTTGGAAGTTTTCTAACATTGATGCCTGCGCGCTATAGCGTTGCCAAAGATAACGTTAGACTGAATGCTGTTCATATTGAATTGGATGACAATACAGGCTTAGCTAAAAACATAACAAGAATTCAATACAAACTGTAAATATACATGCATCAAACATAATTTAAAACGTAATACAGATGGGTAATTATGCCATTAGATATTCCAATACCTCGCACTATTTTTAGTGTAACACAGATCACAAGAAGTATATCAGGTATAATTGAACAACACCCACAACTTCGAAGCGTGTGGGTGAACGGTCAAATTTCTAATCTCAGCACACCAACATCTGGGCATATCTATTTCACACTTAAAGATGAGAAAAGTACCATCAGGAGCGTTGTTTTTCGGAGTAGTGCATCTCGTTTACAGTTTAAACCCAGAGATGGAGAAGAAGTTCTGGTACAAGGGAAAATCAATATCTATGCTGCAGGTAGTGAATATCAAATTGTTGTCAATAAAATAGAACCTTTAGGAATTGGTGCACTGCAACGTGCTTTTGAAGAGTTAAAACAGAGATTATCTGATGAAGGTTTATTTAATGAACAACATAAAAAACCTTTACCTATGTTTCCTACTATAGTTTGGACAATTTTAGAAATTTTTAGTGCGAAAAAACAGAAAAGCAGGTATCCTTTCATAAACAAATATATTTTTTGAAAGGAGAATAAAAAATGAACCTCCTTTTCTGCTTAGACGACATTCTATCAGATTTTCAGTATCTGTTCAACACACAAAACTATGCTCTTAGGGTTATTTAGTTTTATGTATTTTAGTTGTTTTTTATCACAATCGTTAATATTTTAGGATGTGCAGATATACCGTGATTTTTCACGCTATATCTGCTATACTTCACCTTAAAAACTTACGATCTTTTGAGGTGAAGAATGACAAGAAAAAAGTCCTGCCACTTAATGGATATGTTAGCAGAACTTACAGACCCACGCAAGGAAAAAGGGAAACGACACCCGTTGAAAGCAATCCTCGCACTTTTAGTCGTTGGATTGATGTGCGGGCATAAAGGGTATACATCCATCGCTACCTGGGCACGCTCACAGCCCGCACTCACAAAAGCACTCGGGTTCACACATCACAAAACGCCTTGTGCCGCAACTATCCATAATCTGTTGAAAAAGTTGGACGTTGAAGCATTAGAAAACATCCTGTCAAAATGGGTAAACGCCGCATTAGCAGAGTGCCCTGATTTGCGGGGGTGTTCCGACGCAGTCGCTATAGATGGCAAAACCCTGCGTGCGTCTAAAAAAAGTGGTGCGATGATCAGCCATTTACTCTCCGTCGTCTCTCATGAGTTAGGGATCACCCTCACGCAGCGAGGTGTCAGCGACAAAACCAATGAAATACCGGTATCAACGGAAATCCTCAAAGCGTTTGATGTAGCAGGCAAAGTTATCACAACGGATGCCCTTTTGACACAACGCTCTTTCTGCCACGGAATCATAAACAGCGGGGGCGACTATATGCTGCCTGTTAAAGGCAATCAACCGGACCTGTTAGAAGCGATTGAAAAACTTTTTCAAGGCGTGCCTGACGCGGTTTCTGAAGACACAACACACCCTACTTTAGGGAAACCGATATACATGCATGAGACGATTGAAAAGTCGCATGGCAGACTTGAGACGCGATGTATCAAGGCAAGCACAAGTCTCAACGCATATCTGGATTGGCCGGGCGTAGCACAAGTGATCCAATATTGCTATACTTCCAAAAATATGAAGACAGGAGAAGAGACAACCCGCACTACCTATGGGATTACGAGCCTGAAACCGAGTGAGGCATCCGCAGAACGCTTACTTGCTTTACGGAGAGGCCATTGGGCAATAGAGAACAAGTCGCATTGGATGCGCGATGTGCTACTCGGCGAGGACGCATCACCTGTCAGATGCGGGGCTATTCCACAAGTCATGGCCGCTTTACGAAATACCGCATTATCCGTATTCCGTTTTCAAGGCATAACACGGATCGCTGATAAAATAAAGGAATATGCATCAAAACCTTTACTCACAGTTAACTTGATAAAATGAATATCTATAAAACTAAATAACCCTACTATGCTCTTTTCCAAGCGTTTATTTTCGGATTTATCGCAGATGGAAATAGTGGCACGCTAACGGAACTTTATCAATCAGGTTTTTCACAGACGCGATACTGGTCTTTTCCAAAGTTTCTATCGCGTGGTAAATGGGATGCGGATAAAGTCGCAGGACACCTGACAAAAAAGGTTCAGCAAGCATTTCCTAACTGGGTTTATGTGTATGATGAGACCAAAGCCATAAAAACAGGTGAACGCCAGTGGGGGTTGCATTTTTTCCGCAACTTCAGTTATCAAAAGGGTCGCGTGAACCGATCCAAGTTCCATTATGGACACGAGTTTGGTGCCTTAGGTTTACTTTGCCAAACATCTACAGGTTGGCAGCTATTCCCCGTATGGGCGAGACTGATGGTGCCGCAGACGTGCCGTGATAAAAGCGATGCGGTGTTGAAACGCATCTGTTCCCAGATCGCTCCGGGTCTTATTATTTTTGATCGTGGGTTCTCAAGGCGAAAAGTGTTTACGCTGGTTCAAAGTTATGGACATCATATCTTGTGTCGTGCGAAGTCTAATGCCGTCTTCTATCGTTTACCGGAACAGCCGAAACATCGCCAGCGTGGCCGTCCGCGAAAATATGGAGACCGCTTGGATATTCGCAGGATGCGGTATACGCTTATGGATATAGAAGGCCAAAAGTATTCAATCGCCTCCAAAGTCGTGAGAACGAAGATGTGCGATGCTGATATTCGCCTCGTTGTTATCCGAAGTCGCCCGAAAACCTCGAAACCTTATCGGTATTTCTGTGTATGGACAACAGATTTGACGATTGGGATACCACAGATCGCTATATATTATCGCAAGAGATGGCACATAGAGACGGCTTTTCGGGATGCGAAGCAACACTTCGGTTTTGATGACTATCGCCTGAAATCCCGCAAAAGCATCAATCGGTTTGTGCAATTGAGTTTCGTTGCAGCAAGTCTGACGAAGTTGCTATTCACCCCACGGGATGGGACGGCGGAGGAGATAAGTGCTCAGGTAGTTTGTGATCAGTTGGGCATCCATTGGTATCATCCGAAGCGTCTCACACAAGGGTTGCGTGTAGTTTATCTCCGCTGGCAGCTCTACAGAGCGGTATTTTCTGCGATTTACTCTGAAAAAACAAACTCACAGAAAATACACACCGATTTTCACAAAGAGACAGCATTGCCTGCGGACAACGCAGCCTGAATGTCCCAAAATGTCCAAACTTTAGTATGTTTCCTAAAAAAATAGGTGTGATTACTTCTAAAACTGGTGCAGCGATACGAGATATTTCACAGCAGCTACAAAAACGTTTTCCACTTGCCGAGCTTCTCCTCTATCCTACACTCGTTCAGGGGGAATTTGCTGCCGCCCAGATCGCAAATGCAATTCATAAAATGAATAATAGATCCGATATTGACGTACTGATAGTCGGTAGAGGTGGCGGTTCAGCGGAAGATTTATTGGCATTTAATGCAGAAATTGTAGCACGAGCTATATTTGCCTCGACTATCCCTGTTATTTCTGCCGTTGGACATGAGACAGACTTCACCATATCAGATATGGTGGCAGACCATCGATCGCCAACGCCATCTGCAGCTATTGCGCATGTTGTCCCTGATAGACAAGAAATTATACAACATTTAAATGCTCAGAAAGTGCGACTAAGAAACCTCGTATTAGGTAGACTTAAGATACACCGAGATGAACTTCTTATGTTAGCGGAAGAACTATCCCCTTCAAAGAGAAGAGATGCAATTAACCAATTGTATCAAACTATTGACAACCTTGAAACGTCATACCGTAAGTCAATTAGTAAAAAAATAGATAATAAGAATAAACTGCTACAAGCATTTGCTGCCCGGTTAAATAGTTTAAGCCCTTTAGCAACACTAAAACGTGGATATAGTATTACCAGAACATCGACTGGTGAGATTATCACATCTAACCAACAGACAAATGTAGGCGATAGGCTTGATGTAACACTCTCTGAAGGAGGTTTAGTGTGTACCGTTGATGAACAAGTGAATTAGATGTTCACAGACTTCGGTAGGTACATAGCCAATTCACATTGATTGCGGTTTTTATTGTTCAGTTTACCATTTTTTGATAATGTTTGGAGGAGAGAAACCTTTTGACTTTTGAAGAGAAACTTGAAAGATTAAATGAGATCGTAGAAAAATTAGAGGAACCAGAGACTTTGGAATTAGACACATCTTTGTCGCTTTTTGAGGAGGGAGTTGGATTAGTTCGTTCATGTCGGAAACTCCTTGAAGAAGCGGAAGTCCGAGTTCAAATCGTATCCCAAGATGACAATGAAGTAACTGGTGGGGAATCTTTATCCGATGATAAAAACGGAGTATTTGATGGTTTTGAAGAAAATTAATGACCCATCGGATCTGAAGAATCTGAATATCAATGAACTCAAAACACTTGCCGATGAGATGCGGACACACATGTTAGCTGTCCTTTCTAAGCATCCTGGACACTTCGCACCAAACTTTGGCACTGTTGAACTAGCTATAGCTGTTCATACTGTCTTTGACACACCACAAGATAAAGTAATATGGGATATCGGTCACCAAGCCTATCCGCATAAACTTCTGACAGGTCGATTAGATGCATTTGAAACCTTACGCCAAACTGATGGAATCAGTGGATTCCTAAGTCGAGAAGAAAGTAAATATGATGTGTTTGGGGCAGGTCATTCCAGCACATCTATTTCTGCAGCTTTAGGTATAGCCACCGCGCGAGATGTCAACAACGATGATTTCAAAGTTATAGCGATTATTGGGGATGGCGGACTCACTGGGGGCATGGCACTTGAGGGCTTAAACGCCGCTGGTGACTTCAAAAAGGATATGCTTGTCATCCTAAATGATAACCAAATGTCAATTTCTCCAACTATCGGTGCAATCTCAAAGCATTTTCACAAATTGATTAGTTCACGCGGATATAATCGTCTCCGTTCGGGAGCAAAAGAACTGATGAATTTCATATCATCGGATGCAAAAGCACTTGCACAGAAAATTGAGGCATCCCTTAAACCCGGTACACTTTTTGAGGAATTCGGATTCAGATATTTCGGTCCACTTGATGGCAATGATTTGGAATCGCTTATTCCTGTGTTAACGGGTATCCGAGAGTTATCAGGACCGATTTTAGTTCATGTTGTTACCAAAAAAGGGTTGGGGTATCAACCTGCTGAAGAAGATCCTGTAGGGTTTTATAGTGTAAGCGGACAGTTCGACCTAAAAACTGGCAAATCACTGCGCCCCTCATCCGCAATTCCGAAATACACTGATATTTTTAGTAGAACCCTTATTGAAGAAGCAAAACAAGATTCTCGAATAATTGGTGTAACTGCTGCCATGCCAGGTGGTACGGGTTTGGATAAATTTGCTGAGGCGTTTCCAGAACGATGCTTTGATGTCGGTTTGGCAGAACAGTGTGCTGTTACCTTCGCTGCTGGACTTGCTACGGAAGGGCTGAAGCCGGTAGTCGCTATCTATTCAACATTCTTACAGCGAGGGTACGATCAGGTACTCCATGATGTCTGTATTCAGAATTTACCAGTTGTCTTTGCACTTGACCGTGCAGGACTTGTAGGTGCAGATGGTCCAACACACCACGGCGTCTTTGATATTGCTTTTCTACGTTCTATACCAAACATAGTTTCTATGGCACCAAAAGATGAAAATGAATTACAAAGGATGCTGAAAACCGCATTGACCCACGAAATAGGCCCGATTGCAATGCGATATCCTCGAGGAACTGGAATCGGCGTTAAGTTGGATGCTGAACCTAAGCCACTTCCTATTGGAAAAGCTGAAATCTGCCGTGAAGGGGATGACCTCTTAATTTTAGCAATTGGTAACAGAGTTTATCCCGCACTTGAGGCAGCAAAAACCTTAAGTGAAACAGGAATTGAATCAACTGTTGTGAATTCTCGGTTTATAAAACCGCTTGATACAGAATTAATTGTAGAATTAGCAAAGCAGATTGGTAAAGTCATAACCGTAGAAGATGGCGTTTTAATGGGTGGATTTGGAAGTGCGGTGCTTGAAACTCTGGCAAATGCAGGAATAATAGATGTTCGTGTCACAACGCTCGGTGTAACTGATCGATTTGTTGAACATGGAGACGTGTCTACTCTGTATGACCGTTATGGATATGATACGCAAGCGATTATACGAACAGGAATCACTTTAGCAGTCGGATCCTAATACAACGTGAGTTCGATGTCCAAAATATAAAGGATATTTGTCCCACAAACTGAAAAATTAACAATTAGTTTGTGCATCTATGGAACGCAAACTGACAGTTTGCTCTACAAAAAATGCTTATACCGAACGCATTATGTTAGCGAACCGAGAACACTATCCCAAGCGAAACCGTAGCAAAGCACAACATGTCTTGCGGTGATACTCTGCAACCCTTTAAAAAATGATGGAAAGGTTAGATATAGAACTTGTTAAGCGGGGTTTCGTTGAAACTCGCCTACAAGCAAAACGTTTGATATTGGCTGGCACTGTAAAAGTAAACAATAATTCCCAACTCAAGCCTGGACAACGTATTCCCTCTAATGCAGAAATCGTTGTAGAACAACCTCCAAAATACGTCAGTAGAGGTGGATTGAAACTTGAAAAAGCATTGCTACATTTTGATATTTCCATCCAAAATAGAATAGCATTAGATGTCGGAGCATCAACTGGTGGGTTTACTGATTGTTTGCTCCAACATGGGGCTGATTTCGTATATGCTGTTGATGTTGGATACGGCCAACTTGCATGGAAACTTCGCAAAGACCCGCGTGTTCAAGTAGTTGATAAAACGAACATCCGCTATATTGACAATCTCATTTTTTCACATCTACTCGACATTTCTGTAATCGATGTTTCTTTCATTTCCTTACAGATTGTTTTACCTATAATCCTTGATAAGTTAGGGGTGCCTGAGGTGATTGCGCTTGTAAAACCTCAGTTTGAGGCAGGTCGCAATTTCGTCAAAAAAGGTGGAATCGTTGATAATCCAGATATACATAAGAATATACTGAATAACTTAATTGGCTTGCTCCAAAATAACTTGTCAACAATTCCAATGGGTTTAACGTTTTCACCTATACACCGTGATATCGGTAACATAGAATACCTAATCTGGTTACGAAAAAACACAAACCCTGATTTAGGTACTACATCTTCTATAGATTCAGAATATATTAATGAAGTAGTAAACTCGGCACATAGTGCTTTTTATGCACACAAAACAAAAAACACTTAACTGTTCCTATGACACGCAGAAAAAAAATACTATTCATAGCAATTCCACTCTTTTTTCTAATGTTCGGCGTAATTGGATACCTATTTATAAGTTCAGAATATTTTCTCGATAATTACATTAAGGATCGTCTTAGACAAGCATTACAAGGCCAAATTAATGGAAATTATGAAGTAGATATTGACAAATTACGTGGAAATGTTCTGACAGGTGTTGAAATTGAGAATCTATCTATCAATGAAAAAAATTCTGGCTTACCACCTATATTGTCAACAGAAAAAGTTGTCTTGAAATATCACATCTTTCCATTATTAAGAGGTAAAATTCTGTCAAAAAGCCTATTGCCCGTAGATGATGTCCGTTCTGTCCATGTAGTACCATCGCTACTCGTGTATATGCCGCCGCCTACGTTCACCGCAGCAAACTTACCTCCACCGTACGCAATTCCAGTGAAATCCCATGTCGTTCCTGATGTTTGGGCTATCCATGCACCATCACTTTCTTTACAGGTCATGTCGCTGTCATCTAACCGATACCCGCTATCGCAGGAGGAACATTTTTCAGTGTTTTCGGCGTCTGCTTTGTCCGCTACGGGGGTGCCGTTCGTGCAAATATGGTCGAACTTTGTTTGGTCGCCTCCACCAAGAAGACCACACTGGAAAGCAAACAGAACCAGTGAAAAAAGAACCCCCTTGATAAATTTATTTTTGTACATCATAATAAACTCCTCTAAGATCGTTTTTGTTGCCTTCCCGGGGGAGGGCTACTTGTAGACCAGTTGTGTATATGCGGCTCATCTTGTAAAGCACTTTTTTTGTGGTGGATATTTTTCAAAATTAGAATTGCTGATCATCTGATTACAGATATTTTTGTTGCTGCCGTAACAAAAATGTATCATTGGGCTAACCGTGAAGCCATTGCAATTTCTCTTTTTTCTGTTCGTTTTTGCGCCTTTTCAAAACATACAGGCTTTTTGGGGAAACAAAAGCCATGAGGGGGAGGCGCTCTATAAAAACAAAGATTACGACGCTGCCTTAAAAAAGCTTTTGGATGCTCAGATCAACCAGCCTGAAAATATGGGTCTGAAATATAATCTTGCCAATACCTACTACAAGCTGGGGAAATACCAGGAAGCAGAAAAATTATTTCAGACCGTGGCCCATTCCGCTCGTAAAAACCTTTCTCAGAAGTCTTTTTATAACCTGGGAAATACTTCTTACCGAATGGGAAAGCTTCAGGAATCCATCGCCCATTATGAAAAGGCTTTGGAGCTCAACCCTAGGGATCAAGACGCTCAATTTAATTTGGAATTTGTGAGAAAAGAGATCAAACGCAGATTAGAAGAAGAAAAGAAACGTCAGGAAGACCAAAAGAACCGCCCGCAAGGAGACCAGGAACAAGAGAACCAAAAGAACCAAAACGATCAGGCAAACCAGGGGCAGAACTCCCCTCAGGCGGGTCAGGAAAAAAAGCCACAAGAAGATCAAAATCAGCAGGCAGCATCAGGAGGGCAGGGTAATCAGCAAGACAAGAAAGAAGGCGAAGCTCTCTCTCAGGATGGGCAAGACGAAAACAAAAAGGCAATGAGCAAAGAAGAAGCCGCCCGTTGGTTAGACACTGTGAAAGAAGGTAGAGAAAACTATCTGAAGCGGCGTATGCAGGGTCAAAAAAGATACCAAACAGAAAAAGATTGGTGAGGGTGGGGAGTTACCTATGCCCGAAAGCAATATCGTCTTAAAAAAAGTTCACGTATTCAAGAACAATGACACGGCCTATATTTTCCTGAAGACCAAATAGAAAATTGAGTTCGAGAGAAAAGTTTTCAACGATATTTAATTTAAACCCCAGGTTGAATAGAACCTCTTCCAGGCGGCCAGTGGCAAAGTAAACTCGGTTGATCTCAAACATAGGGACAAAAAAACCAATGGGGAAGTCAAAGCCAAGGTAGAGGGCTGTGTCCTGAGGAGAATAGTCGGGCTGAACAGGCATTCTTGCCCCGAGGTGAATGTGTTGTTCCCCTCCAAACAAAAATATGGGCTTGCTGAATACCATGTAAGGGCCGTAAATAATGCGGGCCAAAGGGTTGGGGCTGTTCTCTACTTTTCCATGATCTCCCAAATAGAAGGAGTCATAGCCAAAGGCGACCAGTAAAGGGAACCTCTTCCAGCCATCGGTGAGCTTGAACTTTGCCACCACTCCGGGTATGTGCACCTGAACATCGCCATTTCCGATTATGTTTTCTGTATCAAAAGAAGCGCCCAAATAAATGTTGTCATGAAGCGCTAAAATGGCTTTCATTTGCAGACTTCCGTTGGCGTATGCGGTGAGCGCAATATCGTAACTCGCACGCGGAAGGGTCACCGCTGTAACCGAATCGATCAAATCCAAATTGGGTACAGCCGCAGATAATTTTTGAACATGAAACCCAAAATATAACGAAAAGCATATCAATGCTTGCATTGATTTCTTCAACATTCTTTTTTGATTTTCGGTTTAATTTTAATTTTTTTTATAATTAAAAATATACTTATCACAATATTTTTATATTTTGATCGTCAAAGATATTATAAGCTCCGAGAATATGGTTGAATGCGAGAGGTTTGGATATGATCTTTCTTAAAACACATTCACTGATAAGATGGGTGGGCTTCAGATACAGACTTTTACTGAGCTTTTCCTGTTTTATATGTTTTACTTTTCTGATCGTCACATGCGGTGGTCTGCGTACACCCCGGCACAATGTTTTTCTCAACAAATCCAATTGGAACAGACCGGCCCATCAAACACTCCCTTTCCGCAGTAAATATCTCAACCTATTTTTGTATTCCAAAAGTTTTTCTCAGGGCAACGCCGTCTATATTGAAATTCTACCAATACCGCAAACTGGCCAGGAGGAAAAAAAATTCCATGAGCTGGATCGTATTCGTTTGAGCATAAAAAGAAAAAACCAAAAGAAAGAAAAGGAACAAGAGATCATTCTGGATTATATGGGATGGGGGTATCGTGGTTTCTGGGGAATTCACCCTGATCTATCCCCAGGAAAGTATCTGGTTCACCTTGACTATGAATACGAAGACGAAAAGATCAATCTAAGCCATCCCATTCAGGTCTATGCCACAAAGTTCCCTACCTTCCGAAAAACCCGGCGATTGAGTTTTAAGAAATATTCAAATGTGGATCAGGAAAAGAAAAAATTAAACCGTGATCTTATCAGGCGTTCATTTCAAAAAAAGAAGAGAATGTTTCAGGTATTTAGCGAAACAAAAATTAGCCATCGAATAGCCCACCCAAGAGACGAACATTATGTGACTTCTAAATTTTGGACAAAACGTGTTTATTCCCGCTATCGGGTTAAAAATAAAAAAAGAACCTATCTCAAACCCAGAGTAAGCATACACCGCGGTTTAGACCTGAGGGGTGCGGTGGGTAAGCCAATCTATGCGATCGCCAATGGTAAAGTACTGATCGCTGATCAGTTCTACTACGAGGGTAACTTTGTCCTCATTGACCACGGAAGCCGGATTTTTTCGGGTTATATGCATCAGGAAAAGGTTCTTGTCG
>CBDAUH010000003.1:0-1532500 GCA_965200395.1 Candidatus Poribacteria bacterium
AAGCCATCAAGTGCTATCCGCTTACCCCACGGGCGTATACGTCTATGATGAAACACATGCCCTAAGTAGCGGTTCAAAACAAGCGGGTTTGCATTTCCACAGGAACCCTGCGTATCAAGCACGTAACAAGAACCAATCCAAGTTTCATCACGGACACGAGTTCGGTGCGATTGGCTGGCTGGCAGAAACGCGCGAAGGCACGCGCCTATTTCCATTAGCCACACGGATGATGGAACCGAAAAGCGAGGACGCGAATAGCCTCGCCGTGCTGAAGCATTTATGCGATCTTGTGCCACCGGGTCTTATCATTTTTGATAGAGGTTTCAATAGACGCAAAGTGTTCACGGAGATACTCTCACAAGGACATCATTTACTTTGTCGTGCGAAGTCAAACGCGGCGTTTTTTGATATACCGAAACGCCCTAAGCGTCTCAAGAGAGGCAGACCCCGTCGGTATGGTAGCCGTGTGTCTATTCCACACCTGAAGTATACAGATATCGTTGTTGAGGATCAGACACTTTCTGTCGCTGATAAAGTCGTGCGAACAAAGATGTGTCCTGTAGATGTCCGCATCGTTGTGATACGCAAACGCTTGAAAAAGTCTAAACCCTATCGATATTTCTGTGTATTTACTTCAGATTTACGACTGCCCGTAGAAACAGTTATCCGACACTATAGAAACCGGTGGCAGATTGAAACTGCCTTTCGGGACGCTAAAGAGAACTTCGGATTTGACACCTATCAACTCCGAGACAGGAAAAGTTTGGATCGGTTCGTTCAACTCAGTTTCACCGCAGCAACGCTCACACAACTCGCTTTCAGTCCGTCGCCATTGCCTAAGACACCCGCAGACACAGACACAGACAAGGTTTCTCTTGATTTAGAAGACGTGCTATCCACGCTCAATATACACTGGTATAAACCGAAACATCTCACACGCGGCTTGATGACCGCTTACTTGCAGCGATGTTTACAACAAAACTATTTTTATACGGGTTACGACCCGGGGAAAAACGCACAGAAAAAACTGAAAATCCCGAAGATACTATGTGAAAATGGTTCAGCAGCAACTATTTTCACGATTATTGGAAAAATGATGGCTAAAAAACAGTGATTTCTAACAGAATTTAGACAAAAAAGGGGCGTTAGCAGCAGTTCTAACACCTGTTCAGAAGTGCTAACGGGGAAGTGCTGCCAACTATTCATAATCTATAACAAGACCAAAACTGTCCAAACTATAGTAAGCATAAGTGAAGGAAAACATTTCTATGAAGCGGATAAAAATTCCCGGAGTCGATCAAGAAATTTCACAACTCATTCTGGGAACTATGATGTATTCCCCTGGCGACTACGAACATAGCACAAAAATGTTGGATACATTCTTTGAAGCAGGTGGAAATACACTGGATACGGCGCACATTTATGGAGGAGGCAATAGCGAAAAATTAATTGGACTTTGGATGAAGGAACGTGGAAACCGCGAAGATGTCTTTCTCATAGACAAGGGCGGACACCCACAGGGCGGGAACCCAAACCGTGTTTCACCAGAATTCGTCAAGCAGGACCTTGATGATAACCTCATCCGCCTTGATACCGATTACATTGACCTATATATGCTACACAGAGATGATCTGAAAATGCCTGTTAGCACGATTATGGATTATCTGAATGAAGAGATAAACGCAGGACGTATTCGAACCATCGCCGCTTCAAATTGGGAACCCCACCGCATTGTTGAAGCAAATGATTATGCAACTGAACATAATCTGAACAGCTTTGTTGCCGCAAGCAACAACATAAGTCTTGCCGTACCTATGGAACCGATGTGGAGTGGTTGCGTAAACGTTGACGATGATGCACGTCGTTGGCACATAGAAAGTCAATTTCCACTCATGCCGTGGTCATCACAAGCACGCGGATTTTTTAGCGGAGCATTCACGCCAGATAACCGAGACAACAAGGACATGGTGCGCGTCTACTACAACGACGAAAACTTTGAGAGACTAGCACGCGCAAAAGAATTAGGTACAAAATACGGATTCTCCCCAATTCAAGTCTCACTTGCATATTGTGTCCACCTTCCTTTCCCGATTTTTCCTATTGTCGGTCCAGCTAACCTGGAAGAGATGGCCTCTTCACTCAGGGCATTAGAACTTGAAATTACCGACGACGAAATGCGTTGGTTGAACCTTGAAATATAAAATAACACACAATCCTTGTGGCACTAATATAAACATGAAAAACAGACTTTTTAGTATATTACTCATATTTTTACTCACTATTCTTTCTTTCAACGGCTTATATACTACTTATGCTCAAGAAAGCTGAGTCGCATGAAGCAATCCTGCAATCCCACGTGGCGGGGTAGGCGTAGTCAGTTTGACTTCTGAAGACACAAAGAAATTTCAGGCATCTGTCAGTATCATGCGCTGGTTCGATGCACAAGGCGGACATCTTGAAGATGAAGGTGTCTTCCTAGATATAAACGGAAACCCAATTGTAGACACAGTACCACAACACCGACATCATGTTACCCTAAACATATACCGGGTTGATGTCGGATTAAAGTACATACTTGGAACAAACTGGACATTGGATACAAACATACCGTTTGAATCCAAAGTACAGGATGCAACCATAGAGAAAATTGCCGGTGTCCAGTATACACCAGAAGAGTGGAAAGCAATAGAACTAAATGGCAAAATCCACCACAGAAATGAAACATACACCGGTCCTACAGATGCAGAGATCTTTCTGGGACATTATAGACTAGGTATCCTTACGGAAGACGATTTTCTAATGGGACGTTTTGGGACCACCATCCCCCTTGGCAAAATTGAAGAGGACCCATGGAAACTCGGCGAGATAGGAAAGGAACACCTACATATTCAATTTGGCACCGGCACTTTCAACCCCATAGTTGACCTGCACTATAGTTTGCCTATCTATAAAGGTTTAGCATCTCATAATAGTTTACGGACAAAGCTACCGTTCTACGAGAATAGCGAAGAATATCTCGGTTCCAGAGAGCTTACCTATTCTTCAGGACTGAATTTTCGCTTGAATAAATGGGTTTCTTTCCAAGCAGGCTATCTTGGTGTATACCAATCTTATGCGTATTGGGATGGAGAAATAGATAAAAATACCGGACTTCTATTCGGTATGGCATCACTTGGAACATCTATCACAACACCATTCAATGTTCCATTATCGATCTCGTTATTATTACCTTTACACCAAAAGACACTTTACGATGACGGTGATGCTTTAGTTGACGACCAATATGAAGAAAGCGATGCATTTGAATTTGGTCCTTTGGTTTCTTTGACAGTACTATATTCATTCTAAATATCGTTAGTAGGATTCTCCAGCGATACACAGTATGAATCTGATCAACCTAAATTATAATCAAAATCACACAAAGCACAAATACAATGTTAAAATGTTAAACTGACTATAGAAGGCAATATGATAGCACACAGCAGAGGAGTACAAATTTTTCAGGGAATAATTAGCGTTATTTTGGGTAGTGTCAGTATTTTATTGACGATTATATTGAGACAATACACATATTCAATAACAACACTCATCACCTTTTTTATAGTTGGATTGACCCTAATTTTCTCTGGAGATTATCTGATCAACCTCTTTGGTATGCCCGTAAATCCGTTTAAACAACAACTTCTCAGTGAGATGTGTCTTATTGGCTATGGTGCGTTTTATGTGAATATAGGCATATCCCAATTGTTACACCCCCTTTCAATGTTACCCCTCTCACAGTTCATCGATCCTATTTGGATACGCAGGGGTATAAGTACTATTGGTATACTTCTAATCATTGGTGGGATTTATGGAATTATTCAGTTGCGAAATGCCGATTTCACTGAACCCTCACCAGATTAGCGCGCAATAATCACAGCATAACGGAGCGGTACTTCACCAATATTTCGGATACCGTGTAAGACTTGGCAATCAACCTGCACAGCTTCATTATCACCGATACGATGCGTCTGTTCTCCGAATAGTACTTCACCTTCTCCAGAAAAAACGTAGAAAATCTCTTGCCCATCATGTATATGCGGCGGATGTGCACATTGTCCCGGTCCAACCTCCGAGATATGCAGACTGAGTTGATTTCGATCTGCCCCTTCTTCAAAAATA
Source organism: Candidatus Poribacteria bacterium (assembly GCA_965200395.1). GTDB lineage: Bacteria > Poribacteria > WGA-4E > WGA-4E > WGA-3G > MSPOR6. Next base: position 4,162 of record CBDAUH010000003.1, read on the forward strand.
AAGCGATCAATACCTTTGATGTCCGTTCTCACTGTTTCTGCCATTACAAATCCTCCTTATCTTTTGGTTAATTCTACCACGACTATAGAAACCTATCAAGTTGAAAATGGATGGACGTACAAGTTGCCTTCAGCAAATTTGTGTGATATACTCTAATCATCTACTATAGTTTGGACATTTTTGGTCTTGTTATAGATTATGAATAGTTGGCAGCACTTCCCCGTTAGCACTTCTGAACAGGTGTTAGAACCGCTGCTAACGCCCCTTTTCTGTCTAAATTCTGTTAGAAATCACTGTTTTTTAGCCATCATTTTTCCAATAATCGTGAAAATAGTTGCTGTTGAACTAGTTCATGTAGTATCTTCGGGGATTTTTAGTTTTTTCTGTGCGTTTTTCCCCGGGTCGTAACTCGTATAAAAATAGTTTTGTTGTAAACGTCGCTGCAAGTAAGCGGTCATCAAGCCGCGTGTGAGATGTTTCGGTTTATACCAGTGTATATTGAGTGTGGATAGCACAGTTTCTAAATCAAGCGGTGCCTCGTCTGTGTCGGTTTCTTCGGATGTCTTCTCCATTGCCACCGGACTGAAAGCGAGTTGTGTCAGCGTTGCTGCGGTGAAACTGAGTTGAGCGAACCGATCCAAACTTTTCCTGTCTCGGAGTTGATAGGTGTCAAATCCGAAGTTTTCTTTAGCGTCCCGAAAGGCAGTTTCAATCTGCCACCGGTTTCTATAGTGTCGGATAACTGTTTCTACGGGCAGTCGTAAATCTGAAGTAAATACACAGAAATACCGATAGGGTTTAGACTTTTTGGGGCGTTTGCGTATCACAACGATGCGGACATCTACAGGACACATCTTTGTCCGCACGACTTTATCAGCGACAGAAAGTGTCTGATCCTCAACAACGATGTCTGTATACTTCAGGTGTGGAATAGACACACGGCTACCATACCGACGGGGTCTGCCTCTCTTGAGACGCTTAGGGCGTTTCGGTATATCAAAAAACGCCGCGTTTGACTTCGCACGACAAAGTAAATGATGTCCTTGTGAGAGTATCTCCGTGAACACTTTGCGTCTATTGAAGCCTCTATCGAAAACGATAAGACCCGGTGGCACAAGATTACATAAATGCTTCAGCACAGCGAGGCTATTCGCGTCCTCGCTTTTCGGTTCCATCATCCGTGTGGCTAATGGAAACAGGCGCGTGCCTTCGCGCGTTTCTGCCAGCCACCCAATCGCACCGAACTCGTGTCCGTGATGAAACTTGGATTGGTTCTTGTTACGTGCCTGATACGCAGGGTTCCTGCGGAAATGCAAACCCGCTTGTTTTGAACCGCTACTTAGGGCATGTGTTTCATCATAGACGTATACGCCCGTGGGGTAAGCGGATAGCACTTGATGGCTTAGCGTAGTGGCGACTTGATCCACACACCAGACACCACGTGAAAGAAACTTTGGCAGAGACCAATACCGACCTGCTTGGGCTGTCGCAAGATAGATTTGTGTCATTGTGCCTCGGTAGGGCGTATTTATCAGACCTTTCACGAAAGTTTGAAAGTGATTGAAGTTGTTGTGCTTGAATAACGATCTGAATTGTGATAACATGTTGTCCAGGTAGGAAAGTGGGGTCATTAGACATATCCTTTCAAAAAGGTTTATATTTTCTAAAAGGATACCCGCTTTCCTGCTTTATGTCTATAAAAAAAACAAAAAATGTCCAAACTATAGTAATCATCTACAAACAAGATACTATCAAACATTCAGGAATAATACAGAAACAATGGCGCGTAATAAATTGAAGGACAGTGCAGTATATTGGTTCGTTATGATCTTTGGTTGGATTTGCCGTCTTCTCCCTAAAAAATGGGCAATGTCACTCGGTACAGGAATCGGCAAACTTCTCTATCACACCGTCAAGAAACGTAGACAGATCGCACTAAATAACTTGCAGATTGCCTATGGAAAAGACATGGATGAAGAAAAGCAACGAGATATATGTAAAGCGAGTTTTATCAATCTGAGTAAAACAATAATTGAATTCATGCGTTTCACTAAATTGAATCCTGACAACATCTGGCAGGAAGTTTCGGTAGAAGGGAAAAAGCATCTTGATGCAGCGTTTGAAAAGGGTAAAGGAGCCATCGTAGTTTTAACACATTTTGGGAATTGGGAGCTCCTCTCACTCGTTTGGGGAGTACTCATTCCGAACCGCGCGACAGCCATTGCCTTTCCATTGAAAAATGAGAAACTGAATGCTTATATTTGTCGTAATAGAGAGCTCCTAAATCTAAAACTCATACCGAGAAAAAATGCAATTCGAACAACACTACGCGCGTTAAAAAACAATGAGGCTGTCGGGTTCTTTGCCGATCAGAACGCAGGAAATCAAGGTGTGTTCATTGAATTTTTTGGCAAGCCTGCTTCCACCTCCAGAGCCCCCGTAACAATAGCATTGAAAACCGGCACTCCGATCCTATTTACATTAGATATACGGCAACCAAATGACCAACATCATGTCTACATTTCTCCACCAATACATTTGAATCCATCTGGTGATACAGAAACTGATGTTAAAGAATACACAACGTTTCTTGTTAAAGAGTTAGAGAAATACATACAAAAATATCCAGAGCAATGGCTTTGGCTTCATAATCGGTGGAAAACCCAACCGAAACAAAATTGATTTATAAAAATAAACATTGCCTATTAGAAACAGCAGACAGTTTATTGATTATTGCATTGCTTAAACATAGAAAATATGTTAACATATAAAATATACACAAAACACATCAAACGGAAATTAAATAATAACCCCAGTAGGGTACCCGCATGAAAAGATACACATTGTCCTTCATCGTATTAGTGGTCGCGATAGGAATACCATTGCTCATCATTCACTCTAGTGAAAAAGATGCAACCAGTGAAAATGAGCAAATAAACCAATTGATTAGAGCACTCAAATCTGCTATCGATACCGCAAAAGAAAATCATTATAAACCGGTAGACACAAATGCAATGTATCGTGGTGCAATAAAAGGTGCACTCGGTGCAATCAATGACCCATACACTTATCTACTATCGGAACGAGATCATCAGCGTTCTGTTGAAAATCTATATAATGCAAATTTCGGTGGAATTGGTGTAGGTATATACCCTGATCATCGTGGATTTATCAAAATATCTAAACCGATACCCGGAACCCCTGCAGACTCCGCACACCTTCAAGCTGGCGATTATATTACAAAAGTCAATGGTAAACAGATTTTCTTAGGTGAAAGAACGGGTATGACCGTTGATGATGTCGTCGATTTACTCAGAGGAGCAGTTGATACGGATGTCACGATTACCGTGCAACGTAAATTCCTTGAACCTTTTGATGTAAGACTCAAACGCGCTAAAATCTTGGTGCCGAGCGTCACAAAAACTATGTTGGACGATAACATTGCATATATAAGAATCACCAAATTTATTGGAACAAACCGTGTTGGTGGAACAGAAGAAGAATTCAACAAAGCACTCGCAGCACATAAAGAAGCAGGTATGCAGGCACTCATCCTAGACTTACGAAACAATCAAGGGGGTTTGCTTGATGCAGCATACCACATCGCTGATGCCTTTATCAGTCAAGGGATAATCGTCTCGACAAAAGGAAGAAAAAGCAAGTTTGATGAGAAATATCCTGCCCACCCCAAAATCAGATGCGCCCCTGATATCCCGATTGTTGTTCTCGTAGATGAATATAGTGCCAGTGCCTCTGAAATTGTCGCAGGTGCAATTAAAGATACAGGACGTGGCATCCTTGTCGGGACAAAGACTTACGGCAAAGGTGTTGTTCAGAAACGATATCCTTTAACTGGCATCGGTGCAATTTCCCTCACAATATCATCCTATTATACACCTAATGGCATATCAATAGACAATACTGGGATCACGCCACACGTCCACATTACTGAACCGCAACCTGAAAGAATTGAACAAGTAATGCAGCGGATCGTCGCAGAAAAAAATATATTGGAGAATTTCGTCACTGAATGGATTGAGAAGGAATCCAAGCAGACAAGGAAAACCCCCACTAATTTTGGAAAACTTGAAGCCGAACTTCCACATTTTAGGCAAAAACTTGCTGAGGATGGATACCGTGTCAGTCTTAGATGGTTAACAATACGCGCTGAACAACTATTTAACATTAACGTCGGTATTGAACGGATTGTCAATTTAAGACATGATACACAACTACAAGAAGCGATCCAGCTCATAAAGGCAGATGAAGTCGAAAATACTATACAGTTGTACCGTACGCTTGATCAAATACTGAAATTTATGGGAAAAGAAATGCAAACCATGGCACAGTTATAGTATAACCGCAGCTCACATAGATCACAGTAAATCCCTAATTACAATATTAATGAATCACCAAACCTCGCAAACTAACGAGGTTATCTCCAAAAAAGCGATAATTGTTGGTTTAATCCTCGTCATCGTGAACGCATACTGGGTTGGAATAGCCAGTGAACTCTGGTATGCAGTCTACACACTCGTCTCTCCGTTTTCCAATGCTGTCTTTACACTGGCAGTGCTGCTTGTTCTTAACGTTATCCTTCGCAAATTCACACCACGTATTGCATTCACCCCCACAGAATTGCTATTGATCTATATCATGGTGACGATGGTCTCTACCATCTCTGGGCATGCTATGATGGCAATCCTGATGGGCACATTGGCACACCCTTTCTGGTTCGCTACACCTGAAAACGAGTGGGCACAACTCTTTCTACATCACATCCCACAATGGCTAACAGCACACGAACCTGAATGGTTAACAGGTTATTATGAAGGTGAATCAAGCCTATACTTATCAGAACACCTCCGTATCTGGGCAAAACCAGTACTTATCTGGACAGGTTTTATTTTCATTCTCTATGGATCGTTGCTCTGTTTAGGACTGTTACTCCGAAAACAGTGGATGGAACGCGAAAAATTGAGCTTCCCATTGACACAGCTGCCATTACAGATGACAACGAACCGCAGTTTCTTTAGATCACGTACACTTTGGATAGGGTTTGGTATAGCTGCACTCCCACGTGTCATGGCAGGTCTACACGATCTATTTCCTATTATACCTGCTTTCCCATCAAGTTATCGGTTGGATAGACATATCACGGAGAGACCATGGAGTGCTGTCGGTTACGTCTCTATGTCGTTCAATCTTGCCATAGTCGGTTTGACCTATTTCATGCCCCTTGACCTCGCGTTTTCCACATGGTTTTTCTTCTGGTTAACACGTGCAGAACGTGTCATCGCGAGTGCAGTCGGTATAACGAACATCAGCAAACTCCATCTCAACGATCGCGCATCGGGGGCTTGGATAGGTATTGCTGTGCTAACGTTATGGTTGGGACGCAGACACATCGTCCGGTTTTTCAGACATGTTGTGGGACTTGAATCTGGTGACGATACTAATGAACCGTTATCATATAGAACAACTGCAATTCTCGCGATTTTAAGCGTTGGCGCAGTATTTGCTTTCTGTTATATGGCGGGTATGTCGCTATGGGTGATCGCTGTCTTTTATTTATTATTTATCGCATTTGCACTGGCAATCGGACGTGTCCGTGCTGAATTGGGACCCCCTTACCACGAAGTTATTGGGATAAATCCGCGCCAAATCATGGTCAATGCTTTCGGTACACGCGCTTTAGGCGCACCGAACCTGACTATGATGACATTTCTGTACGCTTTTAACAGATGTAACCGATCACATCCGATGCCGAACCAGATTGAATCGCTCCGAATCGGGGATCAAGCCCGGATACCCGGAAAAACATTAGTCTTATGCATGGCACTTGCTATCGGAATCGGCGCACTTGCCACATTTTGGACATATCTACAAGTAGCGTATCAATACGGCGTGCTCGCAAGGTGTCAGGGACATGTTGGACATTTCGGTTGGGAAAGTTTCAATCCGCTCCAAAGTTGGCTGCAACATCCAAAGGAGGCAAATGTCAGCTCGATAGGATTTATGGGGGCTGGTTTCGCATTTGTGTTCCTCCTCAATTTCTTGCGAACACGACTACTATGGTGGACACTGCATCCATCAGGATATGTGCTATCCGGTGCTTCTTGGGGTGGACTCATCTACTTCTGGTTTCCTGTTATGGTAAGTTGGTTTATTAAGTTCATGATCTTACAGTTCTCGGGTTGGCAAACCTATCGTAAGGCAATTCCTTTTTTCCTCGGTTTGGTTTTAGGAGATTTCGTGCCACGAAGCATATTAAGTATAATCAGTTTCGTGATGAATCTCTATATGCCATCTTCGGGGGCAGGTCATTCGCTTTAGCACAATAAATGTAGTATAATGAAGAATAACACATTGCCTAACCAGGACTTACCATTACATATCAATAGTTTATGACACCACTACTCACAGTCAATTCAATAACAAAACATTTCGCATCAACACCCATCGTAACAGACGTTAGCTTCAAGGTATACCCAGGTGAAATCTTTGCTTTATTAGGCGCAAGCGGCTGTGGCAAAACAACGACCTTACGCCTAATTGCCGGGTTTGAAAAAGTAGACGCGGGCACAATAACAATGAAAGATCGTGTACTTGATAACCCACACAGATATGTTCCACCTGAATCTCGTGGTATCGGGTTTGTCTTTCAAGATTATGCCCTTTTCCCTGATAAAAATGTCCTTGAAAACGCCGCCTTTGGATTGAGTCGGAAGATACCGAAAAAGGAACGGCACGCAAATGCTGTGGATACCCTTGAGAAAGTCGGCATTGCACACCTATGCACACGAATGCCGCATCATCTCTCTGGTGGAGAACAGCAAAGGGTCGCTCTGGCACGTTCACTTGCAACACAACCGAAGCTCCTCCTCCTAGACGAACCTTTTTCAAGTCTTGATGCAGGTCTCCGACAAGCAACAAGGGAAGAAGTGCGCGAATTGCTAAAAGCAGCGGGTATCAGTGTGGTACTAGTAACCCACGATCAAGAGGAAGCATTGAGTTTCGCTGAACGGGTAGCAGTCATGAACAGTGGAAAGATCGAACAGATCGGAACACCCACAGAGGTCTACCGACACCCAAATACCGAATATGTCGCCCGATTTTTAGGAACAACGAACATCATTGAAACAGACATCACAAACGGCATCGCGGATACACCGTTCGGAACAATGGCAGTAGATTCCCCAGACACAACATACGCACTCATATCAATCCGTCCAGAACATCTCCACATAGAAAAACACACCCGCAATTCGCAGGATAGCAAACAAGGACATATCGTTGCCCGTGAATTCAAAGGCCATGACTTTACTTATCGCGTTGAGGTGGATAGCAAACAGTATTTCGTTCAGACCGACTATCAGCAGCATTTTGAGGTGGGGGATGTGATTACATTGAAACCCATTGAAGCGGTTGTTATTCAGAATGCAGATTAATTTTGGTGTTTATGAAAGATATGAGATTTATTTATGAATTTTTGAAAAAATTTTGAAAAAAAATAATAATTTGCTTGCTTTTTTTTTTTGCAATTATTGTATACTTTATATTAGTCATTGAGATCCACCTTCTTGCAAAGGTGCAATGACTCACTGCTACGGGAACTTAATCTATTGCTAAATCAAATTTGGAGGTGGAAAATGTATCATGAAATCTTAACGAGCAGATGGTTTCTTGGTGGATGTGGATTTCTGATTGCATTCGGAATTGCTTGCTACTTCTGGTATCAGCATGAGCTTGCCCCTTACAGACAACAGGCAGATGAAGCACAGCAGCAACTGGAAGCATTCCAAAAAGCAAAGGACACATCACACACTGATTCTATAATAACCAAACCTATCGATGAAATAACTGATACTACCGAAATAGTGTCTGAAAACATAAATGATAGCAATTCCCAAAATGTAGTATCTGTTGAAAAAACGGAAGCAGATGTTCCAGTTTCCCCGCACGGGTTTGGCCCCTATCCTGAAATCCCGGAAGGGTTTGGACACGTAACCTGGTCACGCCGATCACGAAATTCTGAACTTGCGATGCGTGTCAGAATAAAACTCTTCTCACAAGGTATAGATGTTAGAGGTGCTACGATGGAATACGGTAAAATTTACCCAACCATCAAGGGAATTCTCTATGTAAGATGGGATATAGATGACGACGGTGAAAAATATATATGTGAAAGACTAAGTACAACCGAAGATGGTGATCGTCTATCTGCTATCAGAGAAGCGAAATTCAACAGAGGTGAAGATGACTCTCTAACCGAAGCAGATATACCACCAGATATCAAAATAGTACCTTACGAAGAAGGGGGCATTGATCCCTACGAGTTCTTAGGACTCATACCCGACAAGGAGGAAGAAAATGATTTTTAGAATGCTTTGGACATCTATTTTTGTAATGCTAGCAATTATGCCACTACAAGCGGATTTTAGGAAGGCAACCATTGGAGAAGAATTCGCAGGAAAAAGGTCAGTGGACAGTGAAAATGAAGAAAACGGTGAAGAGCCGGTAGAAGGTAACACCATAGTATACGCTAAAGCGCGTATCTTGGTAGAGATCGATGATAATGAATTCCTACAACTCGATGGTACTGAATTCAAGGCATTTGGCAAGATCCGAGGAATTGCACCTAACAATGACTATGAAGGATATTGGTACGTTGATCTGACAGCATGGCATGATCATAAACGGGTTCCAAAAATCGGTGTTAAAGAATGGTTTGGATCAGTCGATAAGGAATATGATGAAAAATGGAAATGGAAAGGTGAACCAAAGCACCTTACCCCTCCAGCAGACCATCTAAGCCGTTGCACAGCGCGAGCTTTTATTATCGGTGGAGATAACTATCATTATTGGAATGAGGATTATTTCCATCAACTCCCACCTTATACACCAGATCTTGCTAGTGCTTATGCTGACGACTTCTCATATGCGGATGCAGATGAATGGGAGTGTTACAACTGTACCACACCAAATGATAAATTAGACACACCTTGTTCCAAGTGTGGTGGTGAAGACAGACAAGGCGGCATTCTTATTGAGAATTTAATACCTATTCCACCTCCTGATACTGATACCCCTGACACAGATGACGAAGACACTAACAATGGGGGTGCCATCAATACCCCAATACCTGGCTTAAGTCCAACTAACGGTTCTAATCCTGCCGTTGTGGGGAAACTTATGAGTTGCAACTCGTTGCAGAAGAGAATTATTATTACGTCCATTGGTACGTTAAAAGTCCAAGCGAAACAGGTATCGGCACAGAAATAGAATACGACGGTGATGGTTTTGGTGGAGAATCAGAAGCATCGTTCAGTTATACATTTCCATATACCACAGGCGACTATGTCATCACAGCACGTGTGTATCGCTTTTCAGATTACACATATTACGATGAAACATATACCGTTACGGTGTGGTAAGAAGATGTAACTTTACAATCATTGACATAAAACAGGTAGGTAACCGCAAGGTTGTCTGCCTGTTTTATTTTCACTACATTTTTGCTCCTAAATGTGTTAAAATACTTAAATATTAAACACATGCCTTTACGAAACCTATTTTAATTAACTGCTAACAACAAGGATATTCTGATGGAAGCAAAAATACTAATTGTAGAGGATGAACGTGACATCGTAGAGCTGCTAAGGTATAATCTGCGCGAAGCAGATTTTAAAGTAGATACTGTGCGGAACGGTGCCGATGCATTGCAACGCGCAGTGGATAACCCACCCGACCTTATTTTATTAGACCTCATGCTACCAGAGGTCGACGGATTGATCGTCTGTCGTCTCCTAAAGAACGACCCACGCACCAAAAAAATTCCCATCGTCATGCTGACCGCAAAAACTGAAGAAAGCGACCGCGTAACCGGACTTGAACTAGGTGCTGATGATTATATCACCAAACCCTTTAGTCCTCGAGAAGTTGTTTTACGCATCAATGCTGTTCTCCGAAGGCTCAAAGCAGGCAATGAGGCGGAGGATAATCAGATACAAACACACGGTGCGACAATTGACTTGGATCGACATCAAGTGTTGACAGAAGATGGAGCGATTGATCTTACCGCAACAGAATTCAAACTTATTACACTGTTTGCGCGTTCACCAGGACGAGTCTTCTCGCGTGATATTCTTATGGATGTCATCTGGGGACAGGAGTATTACGGCATTGACAGGACAGTGGATACACATGTCAGTCGTCTCAGACGGAAACTCGGTGATTTAGGGGCACATATTGAAACAGTGTACGGCGTAGGGTATCGGCTTAAGGAAGAAAAAGCACCGAAAGAAAAAAAGAAATGATCACTCATGTGTATTTAAACGATTATCTTTGCATGAAAGAAACGGAGCCATTTTAATGAACTTAAGACTAAGAGACAAGGTTGTGGTTGTGACAGGTGCGAGTCGTGGAATCGGTAGAGCCATCGCAAACGGATTTGCAGAAGAAGGTGTCCGACTCAGTGTCTGTGGGAGAGACCCGGATACCTTACAAGATGTAACTGAGGAACTCACCACATATGGTATCAAAGTGTTTTCAAAACCTACCGATGTAACTGACTCTGATCAAGTTAATGCGTTTATGACAGAAACGTTGAATCGTTTCACCAGAATCGATGTTGTCGTTAACAATGTAGGTGGGAGTCGGTGGACACCATTAGACGAAATTTCTGATGATGAATGGCACGAAATCCTCGATCTGAATTTAGTTTCGACAGCACGTGTAAACCGCCATGCTATCCCAGCAATGCAGAAGCAAGGTGGGGGCGCGATTATCATGATTACCTCAATTTACGGCAGAGAGGGTGGCGGACATATCACCTATAACGCAGCAAAAGCAGCAGAAATCAGTATGACCAAATCATTGGCAAAGGAACTTGCACCACACAACATCCGTGTCAATAGCATTGCCCCTGGATCTATCCTATTTCCTGGTGGCGGTTGGGATCGTCGTATCAAAGCCGATCCAGAAAAGATGCAAGCATTTGTAGAAAGTGAGATGCCGTTGGGGCGTTTTGGCAAACCAGAAGAGATTGCCAACGTTGCTGTTTTCCTTGCTTCAGAACGCGCTAGTCTTATTACAGGAGCATGTATCAACGTTGATGGGTGCCAGTCCCGTTCAAACATATAAAATCCATACGGTTGTCTGAACCAGGTTTACTTACAAATCTTGGTTCAGACAAACAAGAATGTTACTAACTTAACAACCCTAGGACGGTTTTTTCACCACAAATTTGCAATATCATGTATAATACCCCAAAATGTACATACCGAAAGGATAAGGATAAATTATGAACATACTGATGTTACGTCATTCTGCTGGTTTTGAACATAGTTATACCATTTCTAAGAGTTTATACTGCATTAGCAGCCTTTATGAAATGTGAGAACCCAGTGAGTTTAGCGATAGCAGCATCGGAATAACTTTGAAGTATCTCCGTCACTTTCGCTTGCATAGCCTCAAGCGTCTCATAGAACTCGGTAAACAACTTCGCTTTCAAGTCTTGCCAGAAACGCTCAATTGGGTTCAACTCCGGACTATACGGCGGTAAGAAAAGTAAAACAACATTAGCAGGAACCACTAACGATTTAGCATGATGAAAACGACCCTTATCAAGCACTAATAAGTTGAGGCTCTCCGCGTAGGCAACCGACAGAGTATCTATGAAACACTGAAAACAATCTGAAGTCAAGTGGGAAAGTTCTAAGAAAAATCGCTCACCTGTCAAAGGTTCAACCGCACCATAGAGATAAACCGATGTATATTGGTAATCTATCTTCGCGACAGGTTTGACACCGCGTTGCGTGATACGCCGTTCTGTAGTAGGCAAAAGACCATATCGCGTCTCATCTTGACTGAAAACACGAACGCTTTGAAAATCCGCACCTTTTTCAGCAACCGCATCAGCGACATGTTTGCTAAACTCGGAGCGGAATGTTTCAGTCGCTACTGCGTTTTTTTTTACATGGCTCTTACGAGGCACTTTGAGTTTGGCTCCCCATTTATCATGAACCATTGCGTAAACAGTTTTATAGTTCATTTTGATGCCAAACGTGTCAGCGATATACTTTTGGATTTCCACATAACTCGTAAAACCTTCAGGTTTCCGCAGTTCTTCAAGTAAGAGGGTTTGCTGTTCTTCAGTGAGGATGGGTTCGCGTCCGGGGGCGTATCCGCGTTGCAGCATTTTCTCAAGTCCGCCGGTTTCATAAGCATGTAGCCAGGTGCCGACACTTGTGCGATCAACGCCGAGGAGGCGGGCGACTTGGACACGATTTTTCGCCTCGCCACTTTTCAAGAGATAGAGCATATTCAGGCGCAGGATTTCATGCTTCTTTCTCGCTTTTCGTAAGAGGTCTTTCAAGACCTCTACACTTTCTGTAATCTCTGGCACTTTTTTATTCATGGATGTTTCACTCCTTTAAAAGAATGGGGACCATAATAACACAGTTATGAAGAATAGTCAAATAGATTTGGTATTATTTGCCAAATGCCGAAGTTGCACTCAAAGAGATCGGTGCAGCAAACGGATGGCGAGTCACAACAACGCACCGTTGTGATCGTATCTCAGAAGACAACTTAGCCAAATACGATGTCGTTGCATTCGCAACAACAGGTAACTTACCGTTTAACGAGGTACAAAAAGAAGCATTGCTGAGCTTTGTCCGAAACGGTAAAGGCTTTTTTGGAATACACAATGCCACTGACACCTGCTACGATTGGGAAGAATTCGGAGAAATGATTGGCGGCTATTTCAACGGACATCCATGGCATCAAGAAGTCAACGTCATCGTTGAGGACACAGACCATCCCGCGACACGTATGCTCGGAGAGAGTTTTAAAGTTGTAGATGAAATCTACACATTCAAAAATTGGTCGCGCGAGAATACGCACGTGTTGATGCGTTTGGATAACGATTCCATTGATGTCTCCCGCGGTAACCGAGATGACAACGATTATGCACTTGGATGGTGTCATTCTTACGGTGAGGGGCGCGTAATGTACACTGCGTTTGGACACCCAGATGTTCTTTGGAGCCAACCTTGGTTCCATGAACACATTGCTGGATGTCTGAAGTGGGCAGGCGGATTGGAGGATTAATTTGTCCTTTCAGTAATTCTCAATATCGCAAGCCCATCAGGGGCGATTTCCTAACTTATGCAGAACACTATACGCGTACGCTGCAATGGGAGTCAACTTAGTGAAATCGCGGTTCAAATAATTAAAAACTGGACAACAAGATCCAAAGCAGATACCTCATACTACTGTTGTATCATCCCTGTCGCACGCAATAATGTCTCTTGCACTAACAACTCATGGGACATAGGTCTATCAGGAGGTTGTTCCCCTTTGATAGTTGCCAAAAACGCAACTAGTTCTAACTCATACGTCCGCTGACGACTTTCACCATCTATCTTTACAATCTGTTCACCTTGTGAATATCCATCTTTAGCGTTTTGTAGACAGAGTCGAATCGTATGTCCTGGTTCAAAAGGTTCAACGATAATAGCACTCCCTTCTGTACCATAAACCTCAAACCTCCGTGCCACCGGACGCGGCTCTAATGCAGAAATTGTGATAAATGCCATTCCCTTTTCAAACTCATAGACCGTGAGTGTATTATCTTTAAAAGGTTCTACTGAACCACCATCGTTACGTAAAAAACTGGTGACTTTCTCTGGTCTACCTAGCATCCAGACTATTTGATCCAGTACGTGCCCACCTAAGTCGAAGAATATACCACCGACATGTTGACTAATTCGTGTCCGTGCTTCCTTTGATATATTGGTTGACATGTGTGCTCGAACTGAAAACACATTTCCCAAGAATCCAGATCGTGCCCAATCTGTCACCTGTCTAAAACTGGAATGGTACCGTAACATATATCCCATTTGCACTAATAGTGACTTTTCCTGAGCTGTAGCAATAACGCGTTGCCACTGTTCCCAGTTTTCTCCAGCAGGTTTATCATACCACACATGTTTACCAGCGTTCACTATCTCCTCTGTCTGATCTAAACTCTCTGCGTTGTCTCCCTCAGAAGCAATTGCAACAATTGTATCGTCATCTAACATTTCCGCTGCATCTTTATACCAACGGACATCGTAAGACCAGCTCCCATTTGCCTGATGCTTTGCACGGCGTTCTTCATCAGGCTCATAAACGCCAACCACCTCCACATCGGGATTTGCAAGCATCGCCTGAAGTTTGCCACGTGCATGTCCGTGCTTAGTACCGTATTGTGCCATTCGTATTTTTGCCATATTCTCTCCTCCACTGTTGAAAATATCGTAAGTCTATTGTACGTACTTATCATAGCATGTCAAGAATTGTTCAGCTGAAGATGTAACGAAGGGTTGAGACACAAAGTATTTTTGCATGTTTGAACCCAAGAGCCTTTGTGAGTTTAGGGGATAAGTGCGCCCCTATTTAGCGATAGCGGTATACCCTCGGCAACCGCACATCGTAGCAATGATGGCAAGTGCAAAGATAGCGGAGAGCGGATGTCTTTTGCCTCGATTGTTGCGAAAATCCGAGACTCTTGCTAAAATATCAAGGAAATGACGAGAGTTTTTCCTGTTATGTTTCACCTCAAAAAATGCTGTTTTTTATTTTTGGTTGATTATTTGCAGTCTATATGATACTATTTATCAATTATGGAAAAGACAACAGACACCATCCCAATTTATACGATAGGCTATGGAAGCCGTCCTATCTCTGAGTTTATTGACACTCTTCAACAATATGAGATTGCATTTCTTATAGATGTTCGTTCTGTACCACATTCGGGTTATAAACCAGAATTCTCAAAAAAGCCGCTTGCCAACGAGCTTGAACAGCACGGTATTCGTTACGTGTATATGGGAGACCTACTTGGTGGGAAACCTGACGATGAATCGTGTTATGTCAACGGAATTGTTGATTATGAAAAGGTAAAGGAGATGGAATTCTATCAGCGCGGTATTGAACGTCTCCACACAGCTTATTCACAACAAGAACGTGTTGCACTTATGTGTGCTGAGGAAAAACCAGAGCATTGCCATCGCACTAAACTTATCAGTGCTACCCTCACTGATGAAAATTTGCCTGTTGTCCATATTGACGAAAACAGTGAGGAGATGACTCAGGAACAGATCATTGATCGGATTACAGGTGGGCAAATGAATCTGTTTGGTGAAGATATATTTTACTCGCGTAAGAAACGCACCTAATATACTTATGAAGATTAAAATTATTACTATTGGCGTATATGGGTTTGATGAGACCAGTTTTTTTGACGCTTTGTGCAAAGCAAAGGTTGATACGTTCTGTGATATTCGTAGTCGACGCGGTGTGCGTGGAGCTGCCTATGCATTTGCAAATAGCAAGCAACTGCAAGGACGACTTTCGGAACTCGGTATCCAATATATCTACCGTAAAGATCTAGCACCGACGAAAACTGTACGAGAAAAACAAGCTGTAGACGATAAGGCAACGAAAACTGCTAAACGCAAACGGACTGAACTCGGAGATGCATTTATTGAAGGATACCACACTGAATGCCTTGATGTATTTGATCCGCAAAGCTTGCTGGAGGAATTAGAGTTGGATACCCGGGTCGTGGCACTTTTCTGTGTGGAGACTGTACCAGAGGCATGCCACCGCTCATTGGTAGCAGAAAAACTGGCGAATACATTTGATTGGGAGGTAGAAGATATTTTACCGTGAGAGTATTGATTGTAGCGAAAACACGTATGGGTAAAGGTGCATGTATCGGTGGGATTACAGAGACAGGAGAGAGTGTAAGACTCATTCCGTTGAATGCTGATCCACATGATGGTGCAAACAGAGAATACGAGATTGGTGATATTTGGGAAATTAACGGTAAACCGGAAACTTTGCTGATTCCACCGCACAATGAAAACTTTGTCGTCCATAGTAAGTCACAACTTTATAGAACAGAAGACACAAGGGAATTGATCAGTGCAATTGAACTCTTGATGCCACCCAAGGTGGGAGATCCGATAGCACTCTACGAAGGTTTATTGCAAACTACAAGCAGAGGTCGTCTCTATATTCCCGTAGGAGATGATGGGCCATCATACAGCACCACATTTTGGAGGTCGGATCTTCCTTTGACCCGTGATACACAAGACAGACGGATTTGGTACCGATATCCAACAGAAAACGGTGGTTACGCGCTAACTTATGTTGGTTTTCAAGAACCACCTGAGACTATCCCTGCTGATGTTCTTTTACGTGTATCACTTGCTCTCCGATGGAGACCCGAAAATAGACCTGACTTTGAAGAACGACACTATGCACAGATATCTGGCTGGTTTTTTGAATCTGAAGAACACGCTCACTTGGAACGTACAGAAGAAACAGACACTTCACCACTTACGGCATCTATACAAAGCCCTTTAGAGATACTCAGTAACGTGTTTGGACATGAAGAGTTTCTGCCATATCAGCAGGCAATCATTGACAATATTCTTAAAGGACAAGATACCTTAGTTGTCCTACCAACAGGAGGTGGAAAATCACTTTGCTATCAATTGCCAGCTTTAATGTTTGATGGTATCACCGTTGTCATTTCTCCACTTATATCGTTAATGCAAGATCAAGTGATGCAGTTGCAAAGCCGTGGTATTTCTGCCACTTTTCTCAACAGCTCACTAAGTCATTCAGAATACGTAGCCACAATGCAGTCGGTCAGACAGGGTAATATTAAGCTGCTTTATATTGCACCTGAAACACTTGTTCGTCCTGAAATACAGATACTGCTTGATGAATCGAATGTTGCTTGTCTTGCGATTGATGAAGCACACTGTATTTCGCAGTGGGGACACGATTTTCGTCCGGAATATCGTGAACTAGTGGACGTTCGTAAGCGTTTCCAAAATGCTGTTTGCGTAGCATTAACAGCCACGGCTACGCCGCGGGTTCAGAATGACATTCAGCAATTATTAGGAATAAGTGAGGAAAATAAACATATTGCAAGTTTCGACAGAAGAAATCTTTATATCTCTGTTAAACCAAAGGTTGAATCGTTAGGACAAACGCTTGCATTTCTCAGAAAACACCGTGATGACCCCGGTATTATCTATTGTCAGACAATTAGACAGGTTGAATCTCTATGCTCCAATTTAACAGCAAGACGTATTTCTGCACTTCCATATCATACAGAACTTGATGCCAAAACCAGAAAACAGAATCAAGAGGCTTTTATCAATGGAAATGTACGTGTAATGGTTGCCACAATTGCCTTCGGAATGGGGATTAATAAGGCAGATGTCAGATTTGTGCTACATGCAGGTTTACCGAAGGAACCAGAATCATATTATCAGGAAATCGGCAGATGTGGACGTGATGGACAACCTGCTGATTGCTTACTACTATTTAGTTATGGTGACGTAGATCGCACTTACCCCCATTTTTTTTTGAATGCGTGTGTAGTTGTGTTCATAGGTCTCCAATGTTGTCATGTCAGTTCTTCTGCGGTGAGAAAGTTTATATCTCTCAAACAAGTCCTCTCGGTGAACAAGAGCAACGCCTCCTGCGTCCACACCTCGCGGATCATACGGTTGATGACACTGATCACGGAGTAAACTTTCCGCGTAGGGTGTAAAGTTTTTGCCCATCTGTCCGCAGCTTTTTCATAACACAGGAACGCCAAACCATAAGCCACGACTGCCAACAAAAACAGAACTTCCATCCGGGGCTGTTCGTTCTTTCTCAAAACGAGTGCTTTGAAACCGAAGTTCGTTTTCAAGTCTCTGAACCCGTGTTCAATCTGTGTCCGCCGCTTGTAGCAAGTTCGCAGGGGGTTCCCCTGAAGCCGATTGGAGATAAGATATAACGGGTCTTTCTTGGTGTGCTGTCCCCCAACATAGAGTGCCACAGGCACCTGCTCCGTGTAGTGATAAAGCACTTGTGGGTAAAAACCATTTGCCACTTCTTCAAGGCACTGCTTGTTGCCTGCTATACGCACACCAACATTGCGTGGCACACGCATCAAGTAGCAGATGCCTTGCCCCTCAAAAAACTTGAGGATCGCTCTCGCTCGGGCGAACCCTCTGTCAAAAACCAACACAGGCTCCCGACTATCCCCTAACACTTTAACAACGCGACTATGGACATCACAACAGAACTGCTGAACTAAATCGTTATGTCCTTGATAGGTGCCATCTTTGAGCATCTCATTTTTATACAGAACCCAATAGAGCGGGATCGCACGATTGCGAAACGGAAGGGCTGCAACAATCGCCTTCCATCCGCCCGGTAAATCTGTCTCGTCTATCAGCACAAGCAGATGCTGCATCCCCACAGAACGACACACACTGACAACTATATGTGACAACCAAGCACCCTTCACCGCTGCAACCGGAAAATAGGTGTCAATAAACCGCAACACACGCTTTTGCTTAGACTTGTCGTGTTTCACACGGATAGGTAGATGTGAGGCAATCGATTGAATACGAAAACTTGGGGCTACACACACAGCCTGTAGCATCAAATAAAAGTTGCGGAGCGTCGGTTTTTTGATACAAACCCCGTTGAAAACTTTACGAAAACCTGTTATAATCTTTCTGGGATGTACCCAGCTAAGGGTATATTTCATAAGAATACCTCCCTGCCGGTTTTTCACCGACATTATTTTATATGGAGGTATTCTACCATAACCCATCAGACTTTCCAACTTATTTCTATACACACACACGCCTACACATACCGCATACAAAAATGGGGGTAAGTGAGGACGTAGATACTATAAACCACTTCATTGATAATGGAGCATCTTCTCAAAGGCAAGGACGGCAGGAGCGATTACACGCTCTTGTCTCTTGGGCAACTTCAAGAAATTGTCGTCGCAAATTATTATTAGATTATTTCGGAGAGCAATACGAACTTGATAATTGTGGGATGTGTGATAACTGTTGTAAGATTGATGAAGAACGGTTTGATTTGACAATAGCAGCGCAAAAATATCTATCCTGTGTTATCCGCACAGAACAGATATTCGGTGAAGCATATATTATTGGCGTTTTGCGAGGTTCACAAAGCAGAAGGATACTAGAAAACAAACACGACAAACTCTCTACATACGGAATTGGTTCGGAATATAGCAAATCTCAGTGGCGATACTTGTCTTACCAATTCATTCAAAACGACCTCTTAACACGTGATGCGGAACACGGTAGTTTACGTTTGACGCAAAGAGGGTGGAAAGTGCTGAAAGGTGAACAGTTTTTGGGATATTCAGTCGACTCATCAGATAGCGAAATGTCGGAATTTCCTCTTGATTATTCTACAGAACTTTTTGAATTACTCAGGACAGAAAGGAACAGAGTAGCTATTGCTGAGGGCGTAAGACATTTTGTGGTTTTTCACGATAAGGCACTACAAGCAATAGCAACCTATTTACCAACGAAGGAAGACACATTCAAGTTGATGTACGGTGTTGGCCCTGCAAAAACAGAAAAATATGCTGATTCTTTCTTACCGATTATTCACACATATTGTGAGGAACATGGGATTGAGTAAACTGCTACATCCTTAAATGGAAGAAGTCAAATTTATTTTGGACAACGCGATACGGTATTTTCTTATTTGAAACAAAACTATTGTAACAGAATTTGCTCAACTCTCTCTTTCGCCTGTTCTACAACAGCATCCGCTTCCTGTCTAAGTTCCGCTACGCGTGCTAGACGTTTGCCAACTTCTGCCACAATCTGATTTTGAACGTCAAGCGATGGTAAAGGAATCTCAAGCGACTGAAATTCCTTTGAATTGACATTAGGCTGAGCAGCAGTCCTTTGAATTGATTGTAGCCATAATTTATAAATCTTTGTGAAACTATAATACAACACAAACGATGGGTTTACTTTTTCGAGATCAAGCTTGAATCGAATCATGTAGCCTGCAAAAATGGCCTTACCTAATTCACTTTTATACACAAACGCGCGTCCTACTGATCCACTTCTTGCAAAGAGTAGATCGTTTTCTTCAAGCAAGTATTTAGATTGTATTGTTTCTGCAGTTTTCCAATCATCGAGGAGATTCCCGTAATCATCTATATCAGTAATCCGAATGTACCTTATGTCTGTTTCAGGATTTCCATCAACTGCCCGCTCGTTTGCGCCATACTGAGGTTTTTCAATTAGAAGCTTTCGTAATGGGATCAAAGAATATGAGGTTTCAAGGTTCTTAATATGTGAAATATTTTGCATATATGAAGGGTCAAAACGTCCGCCAATATCTCCTGCATTGATAACAAAGCACTTCTTTTCCTCAACCGCTGGCATCTCAATTCCCAATTCTAATAACACATAATCATCAATTGAAGCCAAAAGCTCGTCTGCTTCTTTTTCTTTCTGCTTTTTCTGAGTGTAGGCAGATCGCATAAAATTGACGATATGGTTTTGTATACTCAGGGGTGGTAAAACAATACGAATGGATTTTAAGGCAGTTTGACTGATTTCAGGAATAATCGCGCCATTATTATTTTGGAAAAATTGCATCTGTCCGATTTGACTTCTAAAGAAAGCTTCAAGATATTCTGGTCGAATTTTTTCAGTATCTAAGCTGATTTTGAAAATGTGAGAACTCAAGATAGTCTCCTTGATTTCATCATCAACGACAGATACCAACCCTAAAGAACCAGATCGGGAAACTAGGAAAGAGTTGCTTGCCAACTTTATCTTGTCAGGAATTTCTTCAACGTTAACATATTTAGGGTTATGATTTTCAATACCATACTGCCCTAAATCTGAAACCCGCAAATATCTATAACCACTCTCTGAGTATGTTCGGATTTCCACACCGTTTTTCAAGTCAGTTATCAAACTAGAGAACGGAACAACTGAGTAACTGTTTTCTGACAGTCTCTTATGGAACTCTTGATACTTGGATAGATGAAAGTGGGGGTCAACTCGTTTCCTAACAATTTCGCCCCGATAGGTAAGAAAAATTTGGTTTTCACTATCAGGGCTTATCCAAAAAAAATCCGGGTTCTCGCTGAACTTCTGGTATCCTTCACAGATAGTATTGAGGTCGTTAATTGGGTCTTTGCGTCCTGTTGCATCGTAACCGATATGATCAGCGATTGCCATGAAGATTGGGTAGTTAGCGTTTTCTCGTACCCACTCGCGGATTTCCTCTGTGTCCTTTTCTACCCATTCCTCTTTAACCCTGTCAATCTTTTCTTTGTATTCTTCTTTGATTTGACTTTCCCATTCCGAATCAGCTGATGCTTTAAATGTTTCTTTATATCTCTTTTCCAGATTGTTCAGCGCGCCCATTCGAGTCTTAAGTTCTACACGGGCGGCTTGCAGGTCAAACAATTCAAATTCAGTGGTTGGAATAGACTCAATTTCAGGAAAGAAAAAGGTGCTAAGGTTTTGAACCTTTTTAGTCGGTGTTTTGTTGAGTTTTTGATTTAAGGCTTCAATATCATCTAAAATTGAGATGAATTGCTGTCTATAGTTTTCTATTACCTCAACTTGTGCTGGAGAACCTTTTTTGATAATGGCGTTTCGTTGGTCCTCAAGTTCCTCAATTTTTGGTGTATAGATTGCTTCATTTTTTGTCTCAATTTGATAAATTGCCTCTTGATAATGCTCATATTCTTGTTCTGAAAACTTTCGCAGGAATAGGATAGACGTTTTCACACCGGCACCGTAATGTGAGAAAGCTATTTGTGGCAAAGAAACAACAGCGAGGATTTGAAAGTGACGTTCAATATAATCACGAACATATTGCAGCGAGGAATTGGTCAAAATTCCATCAGGTAGGATTATGGCAAGTTTACCAGTTTCCCATTTGAGGAAATCAAAACACCGTTCCAGAAACAGAATTTCTGTTTTTTGGGAAAGACTATCCTTACCGAGTTCATAATCCTGCAGATATGGAAGTTCTGACTGTTTGATAACTGCCCCGAAAGGCGGATTAGTAAGTATTATGTCAAACTTCTCTTTTCCAAATCCGCTGTGCTGGCCATAGAGAGAATCAAAACTAATAAGTGCATCGTTACTAATTACATTGCTATGTCCATCATCATGGATAATCATGTTCATTTTAGCAACGCGAGCGATTGAGTCGTTAACTTCAATTCCAAAGAGACGTTTTTCAGCAAAGTCGTGCCAGTAAATATAGTGTTCGCGACTATCTTCGTCATAGTAGTCAGATGCCTGTTTTCGAATGTAATCCATTGCATGTAGCAAAAAACCGCCTGAACCGCATGCAGGATCAAGAATCTGATCTTCATTGTTTGGTTCAACCATCTTAATCATAAACTCGACCAATTCACGAGGCGTGAAATATTGTCCCATATCACCTTTGAAATAACTTCCTAAGAACCGCTCAAATGCCACCCCTTTTACGTCCAAGTCCGTTTGGTTTAGATTAATTCCTTGCAAGTGATTAACAACAGACAAAAGGAGATTATCATCAATCTCAATGTCCTTAGAAAAGACTTCTGGGTCTATTCTTTTTGCATCCTTATATAATTCTTTAATTCGACCGGCAACCGATTCCGAGGTTTCATGTGTTTTTATTTGGAACTCATAAGGTTCACCTTTCCGTTTCGGCTTTTTTTCATCCCTAATTTTGATAAATAAAATTTTAGCGAGTTCATCATACGCTTCTGCTGGACCGAGTTTTCCGCTTTGCCACAACGTATCATGACACTTTCCAAGGACCCTGATAAGTTCTCCTCTTTCAATGACAGACAGCTCTGACTGTGGGATACCCTTTAGATATCGCCACTCTTGAACTTTGCCATATCGGACTGGGGGATCAGCAATGATGTTTTGTGATCGTTCACGCGGTTTAAAGTTTTTGACATCAAAGGATCTACGTGTATTTCCTGCGACAACTGCGGCGTAATATCCGCCCAAAGAGTTACAGTTACCAAAAACTTGTTCAATTGCTTGCTTAAATTCTGCGTCAGAAATACCATCCTTTTTACATTCAACTACAATAAAAGGAGTTTTCTTGTCATCGTCTTGGAATACAACGATGTCAGCAAGATCGGAAGGGGTACGCCGTGGAACAGTTACCTCTAATTCAATTAGGTTTGGATCATATTGAAACTGTTCAATTAACTCGACATAAAACCTTGCACGAACCTTTTCTTCAGGATCGGTAAATCTATATTTTTTATCGGGGACAACGTAATGGATCCTTTTTCCATCGTTAAGGATTTGGATATATCCTTTTTGCTCTCCGATTTGGAGAAAATCGGTTTGGTTCATTTCCAGTTACACCTATCTTTTAGTTAACAAGATTATAGAGAAACTAAGAACGTTTGTCAATTTCAAATTACGGAGCTGTTATCAAATCGCCGCCTTACTGCTCTAAAAAGTTGTTAAATATCCCCAATCTTCCCTAAAATATACCCAACAATATCTGACGTTTCCTCACGATCAATCCATTCAATACGGGTATCTTTGCGAAACCACGTCATCTGTCTCTTTGCAAAGCGACGGGTATTCTGTTTTAGTTGCTCAACTGCTTCCATATAGGTACATTTCCCATCAAGATATGCTATCAACTCCTTATAGCCAAAACTTTGGAGTGCGAAATTATCACGAGGATATCCTGCTGCTAATAACGATTCTACCTCTGCAATTAATCCATTTGCAAGCATAACATCTACACGTTGTTCAATGCGACGATAAAGCAGCTCACGCGGCATTGTCAGTCCAAAAGCAACAAAGGGATAACGTTGTTCTTCCGGA
Source organism: Candidatus Poribacteria bacterium (assembly GCA_965200395.1). Classification (GTDB taxonomy): domain Bacteria; phylum Poribacteria; class WGA-4E; order WGA-4E; family WGA-3G; genus MSPOR6. Next base: position 27,900 of record CBDAUH010000003.1, read on the forward strand.
TGCCATTGTTGCTGGTGTTTAGACATGGGAGTACCCGTCAGTTCATAGACTTCAAGCGCACGGATGACACGGACTACGTTATTGGGATGAATACGTTCTGCTGATTCTGGATCACAGGCACGGAGACGATTATGAAGCACATCAACACCTTGGACTGATGCCTCTTGCTTAAGATGTTTTCGGAGTGAAGGGTCTGCGGAGGGACCTTCAAATAGACCGTCCACAATAGCGCGAAAGTAGAGACCAGCACCACCGACGAGTAGGACCTGTTTACCTCTATTTTGCCCATCAGCAATTGCTGCATCTGCAAGTGATTGATAGTCGGCAACAGAGAAAAGTTGTGTGATGTCTACACAGTCTATGAGGTGATGTCGTGCTGCTTGCTGCTCTTCTGGGGTAGGTTTGGCAGTGCCAATGTCCATCTGACGATATATCTGTCGGGAATCAACGGAGACAATTTCGGCATTGAGACGTTGGGCAAGTTGAATTGCAATCTCTGTTTTGCCAACTGCTGTGGGACCCAGGAGGCAGAGAAGTTTTGATTTCATCTATCAAATACTATTACGTAGGCACTACCTCAGACAACTTCGGAAACCATCGTGAAAAGAAATTAACCGCTTCAGTATCTTGGCGATGTGGTGCGAAGAGATATCTACCTCTGCATCGTTCTGAATAGGAAAGAACATAGAAACCTGCTGCATGGTATCCAATAGCGACAATACCAGCTGCATTCACGCCGATGGCAATCACACCAACTGCGTTTGTACCTATGGCGATAACCCCCGCAGCGTTCACACCGAAAGCAAATACGCCTGCCACGTTAGTGCCGAAAGCCAACACTCCTACTGCGCTAATACCAATTGAGACTATACCGAGGACGAAAGCTCCTCCTATTGAGACTATACCGAGGACGAAAGCTTCTCCTAATGTAATAATACCATAATGGATGTACTTTCCATCAAATATAGCACCTATATCCATAAACCAGGAAATGAGTAGTTGTGAAAAATCCCAACTACGTATTGAAATACAGACAGTAATGAAAATTATGAAGGTTATTAGTACCGTGTAAACGATACTCCACCTTATTAAATAAGGTTTGAACGCATTTTTAAAGTTATCAACATTTGGTATATTTTGAGATGTGTCTTGCATCTAAGTTGTCTCCTTACTTATGCTGCGGTGTTGTCAGCATTTACAATCCAACCGCCACCGAGGACGTATTCCCCATCATAAAAGACGGTAGCTTGTCCTGGGGTAATTGCACGGCGCGGTTCATCGAACTTAACAACTGCTTCTGTTTCGTTGATGGGTGAGATAGTTGCGGAACCTCCCTCGTCACGAGAGCGGATTTTGACATGTGCACGGATCGGTTCAGTCATTTTCTCAATTGCGATAAGATTGATACCTTCTACATGCATGGTATCTTCGAGGAGATCGTCAGATTCTCCGACAACGACGGTGTTCTCCTTTGCGTCGAGTTTCGTCACATAAAGCGGTTTACCGACTGCAATGCCAAGGCCCCGACGTTGACCAACGGTATAAAATGGCACCCCCTGATGTTTGCCAAGAACTTTTCCTTCCTGATCAATTATATCGCCACCTTCAATCTTTTCAGGTATTCTATCCTGAAGAAAACGTCTATAATTGGTATCTGCTACAAAACAGAGTTCCTGACTTTCTATCTTTTCGGCTGTTCGCAGTTGATACTTTCGGGCAAGGTCCCGCACTTCTGCTTTTGTCCACTCACCAAGGGGCATCATGGCACATTGTAATTGTTCCTGTTTAAGTGCTGCAAGGAAATAGGACTGATCTTTACTGACATCAAGTGCTTTGCGTAAAAGGTAGCGTCCTGTTTCAGGGTGTTGTTCAATTCGGGCATAATGTCCTGTGGCTATTACCTCACATTCCAATGATTTTGCTAGGTCAAGGAGTTTGCCGAATTTGAGTTTTCGGTTACAGACCATACATGGGCTCGGTGTGCGTCCAGCGAGATATTCTTCTACAAAATAATCAATAATCTGTTCTCGGAATATGTTTTCGTAGTTCACGCCATAAAAAGGTATTCCAAGTTGGGTGGCAACGCGCCGTGCATCCTCAATACCCTCAAGTGAACAGCAATTGGGACGTTCTGGTTCAACTTCAATAGTGTCAGGTGCGCCGAGTCGCATGGTGATGCCAGTGACATCATAACCAGCATCAACCATCATGGCAGCGGTGACTGAACTGTCCACGCCACCGCTCATTGCGACAAGTACTTTTCTCATGGAATATTACCTTGGGGTATTTACAGTATATGGTATGTTCACTACTACTCGACTTGCCAATGTTCATTACCAGCGTAGCGTGCATCGTAAACATCTTGATTGAGTTCTAAACCGAGGCCAGGTGTGTCAGGTACAGTGAACGTCCCATCTGAGAATTCATAACCAGAAACATCTATCACATCACTGGTTAAAGTTGCAACCTCACCGTAGAGAAAATGTGGGATCGTTTTAGCGAATTGGAGACTTAGGAAAAAGCCGAGTAGAGAACCCCAGTTGTGTGGAGCACATTGGACATCGCCTGCAGCTGCCATATCAGAAAGTCGGCGCCAACCTGTAACACCAAGTCCCTTCATATCATGTTGGATAACGTCAATGACACCTGCTTCGAAGAACGGATCGTAGAATTCAAGTGGGGCGCGTGTGCGGGTTTCACCATCAGCGATTAATGTCTTCAACCCCTTTTCTTGGATAAATGCTTTCAGGTCGCGATACAACTCAACATCCTCTTCAAACATCTCTTCAATCCAAAAAACATCGCATTCACTTGTTTCGTTGAGGAAAGTGACTACTTCATCATAAGTATATGCGTTGTTTGCATCGACGAGGATATTGAAACCCTCTCCTGCAGTGCACCGGGCAAGTTGCACTACCTCTATATCACGTTCTAATCCAGCTTTACGTTCCATGAGATGATTCCCACGTCCCATTTTCATTTTGCATGCGGTGAATCCATCTGCTAAACTCTTCTTAACATCACCCTCTATCCGTTTGAGTCCTTCGGTTTTCGTTTCATAGAGTAGATCGTTGAAATAAATGGTGCTATCATACGCAGGTAATCCGTTACCGTAAAATTCAGTTCCCATCAGTTGATATGCGGGTTTTTCAAGGATTTTCCCAATCGTATCCCACAGAGCGTTTTCAAATCCACGGTATTCTTCTAGTACTCCATTTTCAGGATTCAACAGATCAAACGGATTCTTACTAATGGCAGATTTTGCTTCTTCGGCTGATGAACCCCAGCTTGTTGCTCCCCAACCGAGTGTGCCATCATTCGTATAGATGCGGGTAACACCTTCACGCCACTTACCATTGGGATCAGGTTGTTTTATCTCTTTCGCCCCAGAATTACAACCAATCGCTGGTTGATCAATTTCAACTGTAACCTGTTCAATCTTGATGATCTTGATGTCATTTGGATAATTAGACATGGTATTTCTCCACATTGGCAATCACTACAGCCTGTCACAAAGGAAGGGATGTGCTAATCGCCATTATTCGGATTATCCGGTGCTTATAATCCATTCTGTTTTACCGGTGTGACATATTCTTTCGTTATTTCTCAAGCTCTTCAAATGTTAGCAGTAGACTATTAAGCTCGCTTTTTACCGTTGGATTGTTCTCTTTATTTTCATAATAATTATAGAGTTTATACTGTAAATTATCGGTTGCAGCAGCTGCTTGAATCTGCTTGATCAATGCCGGTTTTCCAATAAGTTGGACGACAAGGACTCTGTCTTCGTGATTAGGGATTATAGTATTTATCAATAAATCAATTAAACGTGGTGCTAATCCGGATGCAAGTCCTTTCTCAGCATAAAGACTTAAGGTGTCAACAACAACCTTTTTCGTTTTTATACTTGAATCGTTGGTGAGCATGTCAAACAAATTATCTACGGCATTGGCATCAACATGCTTCTGTAATGCTCTGGTAATTGAGATCCGTACTAAATCATCTGTGTCCTTAAGTGCGTTGATCATTTTGGGTGTTGACGGTTGATTGAGCAATATCATTGATCTGGCAGCAGCGCGACGTGCCATGACGTTAGTATCGTTCAAACCTGTCTCAATATCTTTTTGATATGCTTTGTCGCCGAGTCTGTACAGAGCGGTAATTATCTCCATCTTCAAACCAGCATCTGTCTCTTTATTTTTTAGAGATTCTAACCTAACTTTAGCAGAAGGATCTCCGATATCTCCAATTATACGGATCAATCTATCTCGAACTAAAACAGGCGTGTCTGTCTTTTCAACTGCAGTGAAGAGTTCATCAAGACTTTTGCTTCCAATTTGTGTTAGGATATAATCAAAATCTGCATGTGCATTGGTATATTTATTTTCGATGAAACTCTTGATAATAAGGGGAATGACTGGGGTGCCTTTATCAATTAGGATTTGTATAGTATCCTTATGAACACGAGATCTCTCATCAAGAACCCGGCAAATTTCCTGCATCTGAGATAAGTTCAATTCAGCAAGCCGTCGGGCACGTTCATTTTTATATTCACTCTCTTTATTATTGCTTCTTAACCACGGAGTATTCTCAGAAAGGGCGTGACTATATGCAATGAGCAAGAGTGCCCGAGCTTCATCCTTATCCTCTTCTTCTATTTCGGCAAGTTTTAGATGTTGCTCAATTGCTTCAATTGCATACCCAGCTTGCAATAATTTAGCTTTACCCGGTGATATTTCAGGTATGATTTTATCATGCTTACAGCCAAACGACACAACCCCTAGTAATACAAGGCATATCGTTACAAGTTTTTTCATGTTACGTTTGTTTTTCCTCCTACTAACATCAACATAAATAAAAAGTCCAATTCATAATGTTACTTCTATTATTTTTCCTCAGAATTACGAGGATACCATTATTCATGAATATGATAAAACAGATACATTTTTGTGTCAAGAACATATTTTCTTCGTGGATATTCAGTATTCAAAATTTCTGATATACTTTATCACATACAAGTGTAACAAAAAGTCCACTTGTTTTCATCTATTTTACTGCTGTTTGTGATTTGTTTTTATTTGGCTTGTCCTATTGTGCTGCGTGAGATTTCGTGTTTTTTTGATTTAGCTGGGTTGTCATTAGGTGTTCCTTGTTTTTGTAGATAGTGCGTTGGATTAGTAGGAAAGTCCTTTTATTAATGTTTCACTATATAACACATCATTCTATCTTCTCAACAATTCACCTTTATATTCCTCAACGATTGCGTTCAAAACAGATTGATGAATATCATCTAACTGTGATGCTAATTCCTCCTCAACATTAACCATTAGACTGTGATCGAAAGTTTCACGCTCAGCACAAGGGTCAAATGATTCGCCATGTGCTTCTAGGAGGTGAGACAGATGTTCAGGAGTCAACCCTGCAGAGATACCGTGCAAGTTCCACGCAGTGCCGCGATAACCTTTCGCATAATCAGGAGAGAGATGTTTTTGTAATATCTCTTCTCTTTGTGCACCTTGAGCACTACTTTTTTCGAGTTCTTCTGCAGCAGCAATTGCCCGCGGATCCAATTCTATTTGGAATGCAGTTGAGGCATCTGCTGCTGCAACTGAATAAATTTTATAATTAGCCATTTTACCTCACATATTCTGTTTAATCCTGTGCCAGTGAAGATATTGCATGCGGTATTGTCCTTAATACATCGCCAGCAATGAGACCATGCATTCCTACTGTTTCAGCAGCGATGTCCCCTGCTAACCCATGTAAATAAACCCCAAGAGTCGCAGCGTTAGCACTTGGCACTTTTTGAGCCATCAATCCTGCGATAACACCTGTCAACACATCTCCCATGCCCGCAGTAGCCATCCCTGGATTACCAGTTGAGTTGATCCAAATTTCACCGTTTAGATTTGAAGTTACAGTAGGTGCACCTTTAAGTACAAGTGTTAAGCCATATTCCTGAGCGAATTCTCGAGCGGTGCTAATCCTATCTGCTGCTAATGTTGGGATAGGAATCTCTGTGAGTCGCGCCATCTCTCCGAGATGTGGCGTTAGGACCGCCTTCTCACCCAGCAATGGGATAAGTTCTTTTGCCTTTGCCAATGCATTCAAACCATCCGCATCAACAACCATCGGTAATCCAAGTTCTTGTTCTCTATTTTCTTTTATCAACTGATGAACAAGCACCGCCGTCTCTGGATGTTGGGAAAGTCCAGGTCCTATTGCAAGAACAGACTTAGTTTTTGCCGCAAATTCCAAGATAGGTTGGGTTGCTGCTTTTGCTAAACTTCCGTTTTCCGTTTCAGGTAAAGGTAGTGTCATAACTTCGGATAACTTAACTTCCATAATAGCGTTGAGACTTTTCGGAACAGCAAGTGTCACGAGTCCTGCACCTGCGCGCAAAGCAGCCTCACTTGTCAGAGAAGCTGCACCTGTCATCCCTGTTGACCCAGCAATAATAAGCACACGTCCATAACTTCCTTTGTGTGAATCAGAAACACGCAGCGGTAACCAATTTGCAGTCTCTTTTTTAGTTGTCCAATTAACATTGATGCTTTGCGCGTCAATGATCTGTTGCGGAAATCCGATGTCAACAATGTCTAATTGACCTGCAAGTTCAACACCGGGTTGTAATAGCAATCCTCTTTTAGGCAAACCAATTGTTACCGTCCTATCAGCTTGCACACAAGTGCCTAACGGGATCCCTGTATCCGCGTCCAAACCGGATGGTAAATCCACAGCAAGAATCGGTATGGAAAGTTTGTTGATTTCATTAATTATTTTTGAGATAGGTTCTCGTACTGTACCTCGCAATCCCGTGCCGAAAATCGTATCTACCAATAATTCAAATCTTTGATTCTTTATATACGTTGAAACATCTGTCAAAGCTTCTTCAATCTGCAATCCAAGATTATATGCAATGTCCAAATTAGTTCGCGCTTCTCTTGTGAAACTGTCGGCGGGTGAAACAAGAAAAATACACACATCACGTCCAGCATGCGCGAGTTGCCGTGCAATCACCAGGCCATCACCCCCATTATTCCCTTTTCCTACAAAAATACCGATGCGTTGGGCAGTCGGATAATGGCATTCTATGGCACGGACTATTTCACTCCCCGCAGTTTCCATAAGAACAATGCCGGGGATTCCAATTCCATCAATTGTATCTTGGTCAATTTCGCGCATTTCAGCTGCTGTCACAACTTTCATGCAGTTTCGCCTTGCAGTTTCTCTGCTAATTCTAACAAATAGGTTTCCATTTGACGGGATCCTTGTTCTAATCTCTCTTGTGAAATCTGCATTTCCTGAATCCGCTCATCCTGATGCGTTTTTAGACAGAACGTCAAATTCGTGCGAAGATCAAATATACTCTGTTGTATATGATCTTGAAAAGAACCTTCTGGATACATCCACCGTCTGCCGCGCGTCTGACGCAAGTTGAAGTGGCAATGTCCATTATCACCACCAAAACAATCAAACCGCATAATCTCATCATCATAAACATATAACGATGCTGCAGGACCACGTCCACCAGCATCATCTCGCCAATAGAGCTGCAATAAAACATTCTCCTGAATAGGATATTCAACTAGATCATGTTTTCGGTTAGCCATCCGTATCCTCCTCATCCACCTGAAAAAGTGTGTTGAGTTTCAACTTAATATGTGATACATTATAGCATTGTTAAAATGCAGGGTCAAGATCTTACTTGACCAAGACCAAAATTGTGGAGCCCCATCTTGCAGATTTCGATACATATTGGTAGAGGCGATCATCTGGTCGCATAATTCATTTTTTCGATCTACGGATTACAAAAGAAAGGAAATTAATATGGCAAAATTTAAAGCAGGTATTATCGGTTGCGGTGGACGCGGACGCGCACATGCCCAAGGATACAAAGCATCTCCTGATATGGAGATAGTTGCATGCTCAGATCCAGTTGAAGGGGCACGGGACAAATTCTCTGAACAATTTGAGGTGCCACGGACTTATGAAGACTATAATGAAATGCTTGAAAAGGAGTCACTGGATTTCGTCAGCGTATGTACGTGGATTGCACTTCATAAAGATATGGTCATCGCTGCTGCCAATAGTGGCATCAAAGCGATCCACTCTGAAAAACCGATGGCACCCACGTGGGGTGATGCAAAAGCACTCTATCAGGCTTGCGTGGATAACGATGTCGTAATTACTTTCTGCCATCAACGCCGCTTTGGTGCACAATTCATCAAGGCAAGACAACTAGTAAACGAAGGTGCAATTGGCGAACTTCGCCGATGTGAAGGTTCATGCCCAAATCTCCTCGACTGGGGTACACATTGGTTTGATATGTTCCAATTTTATAATAATGACGAACCAATCGACTGGGTTATTGGTCAAATAGATGTAACAGAGGAAAGAATCGTCTTCGGAACACAAGTTAGGGTTATTTAGTTTTATGTATTTTAGTTGTTTTTTATCACAATCGTTAATATTTGGAATGTGCAGATATACCGTGATTTTTCATGGTATATCTGCTATACTTCACCTTAAAAACTTACGATCTTTTGAGGTGAAGAATGACAAGAAAAAAGTCCTGCCACTTAATGGATATGTTAGCAGAACTTACAGACCCACGCAAGGAAAAAGGGAAACGGCACCCCTTGAAAGCAATCCTCGCACTTTTAGTCGTTGGATTGATGTGCGGGCATAAAGGGTATACATCCATCGCTACCTGGGCACGCTCACAGCCCGCACTCACAAAAGCACTCGGGTTCACACATCACAAAACGCCTTGTGCCGCAACTATCCATAATCTGTTGAAAAAGTTGGACGTTGAGGCATTAGAAAACATCCTGTCAAAATGGGTAAACGCCGCATTAGCAGAGTGCCCTGATTTGCGGGGGTGTTCCGACGCAGTCGCTATAGATGGCAAAACCCTGCGTGCGTCTAAAAAAAGTGGTGCGATGATCAGCCATTTACTCTCCGTCGTCTCTCATGAGTTAGGGATCACCCTCACGCAGCGAGGTGTCAGCGACAAAACCAATGAAATACCGGTATCAACGGAAATCCTCAAAGCGTTTGATGTAGCAGGCAAAGTTATCACAACGGATGCCCTTTTGACACAACGCTCTTTCTGCCACGGAATCATAAACAGCGGGGGCGACTATATGCTGCCTGTTAAAGGCAATCAACCGGACCTGTTAGAAGCGATTGAAAAACTTTTTCAAGGCGTGCCTGACGCGGTTTCTGAAGACACAACACACCCTACTTTAGGGAAACCGATATACATGCATGAGACGATTGAAAAGTCGCATGGCAGACTTGAGACACGGTGTATCAAGGCAAGCACAAGTCTCAACGCATATCTGGATTGGCCGGGCATAGCACAAGTGATCCAATATCATTATACTTCCAAAAATATGAAGACAGGAGAAGAGACAACCCGCACTACCTATGGGATTACGAGCCTGAAACCGAGTGAGGCATCCGCAGAACGCTTACTTGCTTTACGGAGAGGCCATTGGGCAATAGAGAACAAGTCGCATTGGATGCGCGATGTGCTACTCGGCGAGGACGCATCACCTGTCAGATGCGGGGCTATTCCACAAGTCATGGCCGCTTTACGAAATACCGCATTATCCGTATTCCGTTTTCAAGGCATAACACGGATCGCTGATAAAATAAAGGAATATGCATCAAAACCTTTACTCACAGTTAACTTGATAAAATGAATATCTATAAAACTAAATAACCCTAAACACAAGTAGAAACCAGTGGTTTAACGTGGTACCGATGGAAAAACGGTGTAGAAGGTTTATTGACGACAGGTGGCGTCTCCTTAAGCGGATTCTCAAATCGCCTCATCGGCACGAAAGGAATCATTGATATCGGCGGCGGTGCCCCAGTAAAAATGCTAAGAGAAGGTTCAAACGAATGGGAACAACCCGATCTCAGTGATGTAACCCCAAAAGGAAACGACACAACACTCTCCGTGCTCAATCTGATTGACAGTGTTAAAACCTCACTTACCCCCATTTTTGTATGCGGTATGTGTAGGCGTGTGTGTGTATAGAAATAAGTTGGAAAGTCTGATGGGTTATGGTAGAATACCTCCATATAAACCAATGTCGGTGAAAAACCGGCAGGGAGGTATTCTTATGAAATATACCCTTAGTTGGGTACATCCCAGAAAGATTATAACAGGTTTTCGTAAAGTTTTCAACGGGATTTGTATCAAAAAACCGACGCTCCGCAACTTTTATTTGATGCTACAGGCTGTGTGTGTAGCCCCGAGTTTTCGTATTCAATCGATTGCCTCACATCTACCTATCCGTGTGAAACACGACAAGTCTAAGCAAAAGCGTGTGTTGCGGTTTATTGATACCTATTTTCCGGTTGCAGCGGTGAAGGGTGCTTGGTTGTCACATATAGTTGTCAGTGTGTGTCGTTCTGTGGGGATGCAGCATCTGCTTGTGCTGATAGACGAGACAGATTTACCGGGCGGATGGAAGGCGATTGTTGCAGCCCTTCCGTTTCGCAATCGTGCGATCCCGCTCTATTGGGTTCTGTATAAAAATGAGATGCTCAAAGATGGCACCTATCAAGGACATAACGATTTAGTTCAGCAGTTCTGTTGTGATGTCCATAGTCGCGTTGCTGAAGTGTTAGGGGATAGTCGGGAGCCTGTGTTGGTTTTTGACAGAGGGTTCGCCCGAGCGAGAGCGATCCTCAAGTTTTTTGAGGGGCAAGGCATCTGCTACTTGATACGTGTGCCACGCAATGTTGGTGTGCGTATAGCAGGCAACAAGCAGTGCCTTGAAGAAGTGGCAAATGGTTTTTACCCACAAGTGCTTTATCACTACACGGAGCAGGTGCCTGTGGCACTCTATGTTGGGGGACAGCACACCAAGAAAGACCCGTTATATCTTATCTCCAATCGGCTTCAGGGGAACCCCCTGCGAACTTGCTACAAGCGGCGGACACAGATTGAACACGGGTTCAGAGACTTGAAAACGAACTTCGGTTTCAAAGCACTCGTTTTGAGAAAGAACGAACAGCCCCGGATGGAAGTTCTGTTTTTGTTGGCAGTCGTGGCTTATGGTTTGGCGTTCCTGTGTTATGAAAAAGCTGCGGACAGATGGGCAAAAACTTTACACCCTACGCGGAAAGTTTACTCCGTGATCAGTGTCATCAACCGTATGATCCGCGAGGTGTGGACGCAGGAGGCGTTGCTCTTGTTCACCGAGAGGACTTGTTTGAGAGATATAAACTTTCTCACCGCAGAAGAACTGACATGACAACATTGGAGACCTATGAACACAACTACACACGCATTCAAAAAAAAATGGGGGTAAGTGCGTGTTAAAACAGGTCGTGAACCCGAACTTAGCGGTCGCAAAGCACTTCAGTCGACTGAACTTATATTTGCAACCTACCACTCCAGTCGTGAGCGTGCAAAAATCACCTTACCACTCACAGCAGATGATTCGGCGTTCCTAACTATGGTAGAAAATGGAGATATCGGTTGATTTCAACTTATTCAGGCAGGTTTATGAAGATATAGAAATAAATTAGGTAATATGACATCAAAATCCAGTGTACTTACGGGTACTTGGAAAATTAAAATTACCGAATTAAGTAAACTAATCTTCATTTAACCTGCCTATGAAAAACATGGGCTATAGATACTATGCTATGTTTTTATCAACCTAATTATAAATCCTGCGTCTAAAACATAAATTCAATCAAATCTGTGCTAATAGGACATTAATTCTTGTGAATACATGCGAAGTTGTATCCCAACTTCGGTGTAGTGGGGGAAAACGCGTGTCAAAAATCAAAAATAGTTTTACTGCTGTGTGCCACAACAGAAAAAGGACGAAAGTATCCATCGGTTCTCGTTGGGCGCAGTTTCTCATTTTCCAATTATGCTTTATATTGTTCAGTCCGCACCTGCCTGCATGGGCGGGGCTTTCCAGCCTGACCGTAGATGCCAACGGCGATGCCGTGTTCAACGGTGAAGCCGATGGCGAGCTACTCACTATCTCCTTTACCACCAGTGATTTTGACTCATTGGGGACAGGCGATCCACAATATACCTACAGAATTCTTGTAGATTCCCTGGGTGAAAAAACGATTGCCCTTGGTCCTGGAACAGGGAACGTCCTCTCAAAAAATCAAACCGTCCGCTTCGTATGGGATGGCACATATTTTAAACAAGGAGATACAGGTCCCCGCGAAAAACTCCAAGACGGTGACTATACCCTCACCGTCAGGTTGGAAAACGCCGATGGCACATCCCTGCCATTAGAACAGACCGCTGAACGCACCGCAACCGTCACCCTAGACACACAAGCCCCAGAAGTGACCATCAGTATAGATGACACTGCGTTCTCACCGAATCTCTATGCACTCCCTGTCTATTACGACATAAACGAAGATGTCGACGAAGCATGGTTAGCCTTCCAAAGAGCCCCCGGCAACGCAAACATCGGCAGACGTGTGCCACTCGCCACCACAGCCGGCAGCCACAGCTACGATTGGTACGGTGACGATACCACCGGCAGAACCTTTTTAGATGGACAATACACCCTACGAATTCAGGTCCAAGACAAAGGTGGCAACACAGCAGAAACAGGAAAAACCGGCAATATTACGATTGATACAGAAGCACCCCGTATCACAAACATCACCCTCAACAATACCATCCCCCTCACCAACGGCACGTATGTGAACGCGCCCATTACAACACTCCAATTCACTGCAGATGACCCTGATGGCACAGGCATTGATCTCACAGGGCGCGATACAGAAGTCCGCATTCGCCCTATAGATAGCACCCAAAATCTACCAGGCACGTTGACCTTCGGAACCACCGCTACCTTTACCCTCAGTGACGCTTTAGATGCCCTAGAAGAGAACGGTGCCTACGAAGTTACCGCATTTATCGCCGATACTGTCGGCAACCTCGCCTCACATCGTGTCCGATTCACCTTTGATAACACCGCACCGCTCCTGAAAAGTGTCGCTGCCGATACTGGCGAAATTACTGCAGGCAGCGGTATACGCGGCACCACACACTACGTTGAAGCCACATTTACAGATAACACCGCACTGCACCTCGCTGCATCCACAATACGACTCAAGGGCCCCAGCGGTAGTGACCTCCTCGGACAACAGACACGCCCCGCAGATGGGACAATCCGATGGCAGCTCTTATATCCACTCGTCGCAGAAAATGGACGCCATGATGGACAATACACCGTCCATATCACAGGTGCAGATAAAGCAGGAAACACAACGCCACCCATACAGCTGACTTTCCGCTACGATAACCTTGCCCCCGAACTCGTCTCCATCCAACCAACACGCGATGGGGACCCTTTCAACATCCTCGGCGACACAATTTACTACAACCGCCCGCTCCATCAATTCGTCGCAACCTTCGATGACGGTACATTCGGCACAGGAGTCGCCTTCGCCGACACAACCCCCACAACCCATATTGCGTTCGGCACACCCAACACAGATGGCACTCTCAACAGCAGTACAGGCCGCGCCTTCCCAGACAAAAATAATAACGTACTTACTTACATTATGGACACACCGATCCTCACGAGAGACGGCAGTCAAGATGGCACCTATCGCCTGGACATCGTTGCCACAGACCCACTCGGCAACACCCAAACCTATAACTTCCAGCTTATCTATGATACACAAGTCCCTACAGTCGTTACGACCACTCCCGCAGCGAATGAAACCGTCAACGATCTATCACACGTGGTCATTAAACTAAATGAAACTACTAGCGGTATCGATTTCGTTCAGAGCACCTTCACTCTGAAACATATTCTCAGTGAAAATGAAGTGCAAGTGCCCGTAGATATCGCAAGCAACGGCACAGATACTGCGACACTAACCCTACGACACCCCATCGCCCTAGACGGCTCCGATGATGGCACATACCGCATTGAAGTGACACCCACAGACAACGCCGGTAATGTCGGGGCAGTCGTCCGTCGTGAATTCTATCTCGTCCGACAGGCACACCCATACATCCGACTCATCACACCCGATACCCCAACAGTCAACAGTCTCAACACTATCACAGTGGAACTTGTGGATTATATCGGGACAGGCATCCATGTCGACGGTTCAACGATCACCGTCCAAGACGCACACGGACAGACCGTGCCACACACAAAAGTTGTCGCAGATACAGCAACCCACCGTTTGACATGGCACACGGAAAAGACGCTGCCAAAAGGCACAGCAGATGGCACCTATACCATCACCGCGACCTTCCACGATTACATAGGCAACATCATCACGCAAACGTTCCCACTGCATTTAGATACACAGTTCCCCGAAATTATCGACGTACACCTCGGCACCGCTACCGAAACGCCCCTTCCCCTGGATAGCACAACAGTCGCCGTTACTGAATCGTTCTCACATATCCGCATTGCCTTTGACGCACCTGATGTTGACCTCGACACCACTACCGCTACCCTCACAGCACCCGACGGCACAGCGATCGCAACACGCAAAAGTATAGACACAACAGCCGCACTGATACTCCATTTCCAAAACCTTGCACAACTCGGCACATATACACTCACCCTCACACCCAGCGATACGTTCCAGAACACCGCTGAAGCCCCGTTCCACTACAACTTTACCCTAGATATCGCAGTCCCCGTCGTTACTACCGTCCACATCGGTGGACAGAGCGGCGCACAGGTATACGTCAACGGAACCGCAGCTACCATCACCGCGACACTTGCAGATACTACGGACAGCGGCATAGCCATCGGACACAACGGATCCACTATCGTCGTAACTAATGACAACGGACTACCTGTGCCCGGAGACATAACACACACCGATGAAAATCAACTGATATGGACACCCACTGTTCTCCCCACAGACGGCAGTGCTGATGGACGCTATACCGTGGCAATTACACCTGTCGATACAGCAGGACGCACCGGCGATACCGCATATCGCACATTCATCTATGATACACAAGCACCCCACATCACCGCATCAGCACCTACCACCGAACATCAACCTATATCTTACCTCGGAGACAGCTTGACACAGTTCCAGTTTACCGTCACAGACATCGGGCCCGCACTCCTGAACCTTGACGATCAAACGATTCAACTCAGAAAAGAAAACGGAGAAGTTGTCCCAGGCCTCATAACACATGACGACATCAACCAACTCTTCTTCACACTGGCAACACCCTTGCCAACGGACGGCAGTGCCGACGGCACATACATACTCACAATCCACCTCATCGATAAAGCTGGAAACCCATATCACGCGCAACGGACCCTCGTTTATGATACACAAACACCCCAGATCGCTTCCGCGACAGTGAACACAGCGGCACCCCAAACCCTCACACCTTATCACGTTACAGACCTCTCCGAAGCACCGAGCAACATCACACTCACCTTCAACGAGATGACACGGATCGACTTTGAAAACACACAGATCACACTCATGGGACCCGACGGCTCCACAATTCCATTGACACTCGAAAATAATGGCACAGACACACTCACCGCAAGTTTTATCTCCTTAACGCAAAGCGGACTCTACACACTCGCCGTCACACCCCAAGATATCGCTGGAAATACCACACAGGGCACTGTCCCCTATCCATTCCGACTTACACTTGCAGTGCCAAAACTGACATCCGTGCTCGCAAACGGTATCACATACATATATCCACTCACCGCTTACGAAATTACACAAATAACCGATGTTATTCACAGTCTCACGATCGAATTCACAGACGCAGCCCACATCGACTTCCAAAATACCCAGATAACACTCACAGCACCTACCGGACAAGAAGTACCACTCACCCAAATAGATAACAGACAGACCCCACAGTTCACAGTGCAGTTCGTTCCCCTCACACAGAGCGGACACTACACACTCGCTATTACACCTCAAGACATCGCAGGAAATACCGCACACGACACAATACAATACCCGTTCAGACTAGACATTACACGCCCCGCTGTCAGTACCGTACAGATAGACGGTCACTCCAGTACAAATGTCTTGACGAATAATCCTAACACAGAAATCATAGCTACGTTCGCGGATACAACAAGCGTCGGACTTGCATTCGGCGATGACGGCTCCACGATCACCGTCCAAAACGCACAAGGACTCACCGTACCCGGAACGACCACTACAAACGGAACTGACCAGTTAACATGGACCCCCACCGTGCTGCCCACAGACGGCAGTACTGATGGACGCTATACTGTGACGATCAGACCCATAGATATAGCCGGACGCACAGGCACCGTTGTGCATAGACACTTTATTTACGATACACAAACACCACGTATCACACACAGCACACCCCTCACGCGCTATCAACCTATCTCTTATATCAACGCACATATCACACAGTTTCAATGGACCCTCGAAGACATCGGCCCAGCATCCCTAGCCCTGGCAGATCAAACTATCGAACTGAAGAACGCAACAGGTGAAACAGTCCCAGGCCTCACAACACATGATAACGTCAACCAACTCTTCTTCACACTGGCAACACCCTTGCCAACAGACGGCAGTGCCGACGGCACATACACACTCACAATCCACCTCATCGATAAAGCTGGAAACACCGATCAAACGACATACACACTCTATTACGACTCACAAGTGCCACAGCTCACATCTGTCTCCCTGAATACAGAGCCACCGACACATCTCACACCCTACCACGTTACAGATATAGCCGCAGATACCATCAACAAACTGACAATAACCTTCGGTGAAACAACATACGTCGATTTCGCAGCGACAACAATAGCCTTAACAGGCCCTGACAACGCACCGATCCCACTTACCTTCGAAAATAACGGCACAGATACACTCACCGCAAGTTTTATCTCTTTAACACACAGCGGGCACTATACACTCGCTATTACACCCCAAGACATCGCAGGAAATGCCGCACAAGGTGCTGTGTCCTATCCGTTCCGCATCAAATTCACAATGCCACAGGTCACATCTGTCATAGCACATACCGAAAACGATCCCGTAACACTTGCACAACACGCAATCGTTACGTCCACCGAATTCATTAACAGACTTACCCTCACGTTTACAGACCCTTCACAGGTCGACTTCGAAAACACAAACGTCCAGCTTAGCGGCCCCGATGCACAAGCGATCCCCGTCACCCTCGAAACTACCGACAGTTCACAGCTGATCGTCCGTTTCGTTCCCCTAGAACAAAGCGGACTCTACACACTGCTGATTACGCCACAAGATACCGCAGGTAACATCGCTCAACACACCACTTCATACCAATTCCGACTGACGCTCGACATACCCACGATCACATCCATCACAGCACACACCGCAGAGACTGCCATAACCCTCACACCTTATGAGATACTCGAACTCGCTGAACCAGTAGACGCATTCACAGTCGACTGGACAGACCCGGCCCGAATAGACTTCGAAAGAACACAGGTGGTTTTGACCGGACCCACTGGACAACAGATCCCTATTACCTTGGAAGACACGGACGACACAACACTGCTCGTCAAATTTGTTCCCCTCACACACAGCGGACACTATACACTCGCTATCACATCCCAAGATATCTACGGTAACACACCGCAACACCCATCTTCCTATCAATTCCAACTCAAAATCGAAGTGCCACACTTAACAAACGTGACAGCAAATACACAGCACACAACCGTCACACTCACGCAACATGATATCGTCGAAATTTCTGAAGTCATAGAAAGCTTCACGCTAAATTTCACAGACGCACACCAGATAGACTTCGAAAATACCGACATCACATTGACAAACCCCACCGGTCAGGAAATCCCTATCACCGTTGAAAATACACAAAATACGCAACTTACAGTGCAGTTCGTTCCCCTCACACACAGCGGACACTATACACTCGCTATCACACCTCAAGACATCGCAGGAAACACCGCACAAACCGCTAGCTACTACCCGTTCCGACTCGATACAACACTGCCCACCGTCAGCTCTGTCCGTATTGATGGAAAAGTCGGTGCCACCGTACACGTAAAAAATGCCGTTCCTACAATCATCGCACATATCACGAACGCCCTAGGCGGCGGGGTCTCCATCAGCGATAGCGGTTCTACTATCACCGTTACCAATGCACAAGGGATACCTGTCGCGGGTACAACAACAACCAACGCAACAAACCAACTGATATGGACACCAATACCCCTGCCAACAGATGGCAGCACCGATGGACACTATACCGCTGTGATTACACCCGTCGATAAAGCCGGACGCACAGGCACCGCTACTCAAAGACACTTTATCTACGATACACAAACACCACGTATCACCGCAGCAACACCCATAACACTCCACGCACCTATCTCTTACATCAGCAGTAGTATAAATCAATTCGTGCTTACCGTCGAAGACGTGGGACCCGCCGACATCAGGCTGACAGCACAAGTCATCGCATTGATGGACGCCACAGGAAAAACGCTCCCAGCACAGATGACACACGATGCACTCACAAAACAACTATACCTCACGCTCGATACACCCTTCGCCAGCGACGGTACAACCGACGGCCCTTATACACTCCACGTACTACTCATAGACAAAGCAGGCAACCGTTTAGATACACAATTTCATATCGTCTACGACTCAATTATACCGCAAGTGGCTTCCGTACACGCCAATACTGCCGGAACGCCCATAGCACTTACGCAAAATCAGGTCACACCCCTCTCTGAATCTATCGATACCCTTACCATCCAGTTCAACGAAGCCACACGGGTTGACTTCGAAAGGACACATATCGAACTGCTGAACCCGGACGACCAAGCGATCCCCCTCACTATCAGTCATGACGGTATCGGTCAGGCAACAGTGCAGTTCAACACTCTGACACACAGCGGACAATACACACTCGCTATCACACCCCAAGATATCGCTGGAAATGCCGCACACAGTCCAACACACTATACATTCAACCTCGAATTCATTCTCCCTGATGTCGCATCTGTCCTTATCGGAGACACAATAACTCTCGGCAGCGCAGATACTGCTTACGTCCACGCTGATAACCTCGTTATCGCAGCAAATCTGCTGGACCCCGCCAATACCGGACTCTCCTTCGACCCCATTACCGGTTCCGAAATCGTCGTCACAACCCTTGACGGTATCATCGTGCCAGGCACCATCACTACCAACGGAACAGACCTGCTCGTGTGGCAACCTATTACGGTCTCTAACGACGGCAGCTCCGACGGTAGATACGCCGTCTACGTCTATGCCGTCGACAAAAAAGGACGCGAAGCAAACCCCGCATACCGAGAGTTTATCTACGATACACAAGCTCCCGAAATCACACAGGCTACACCCATAGACCTCAGCCAACCTGTCTCTTATCTCAGCGACAGCCTCACACAATTCCAATTTACGCTGCAAGATGTTGGACCCGCTGACCTCATACTCACAGACCAAAATATCACGCTCCGCCAGCAAAACGGCACAGTCGTACCTGCAAAACTTACACACGATACACAAAACCAACTCTTCCTTACACTCGACACACCGCTGCCTCTCGACGGAAGCCATGATGGACACTATACCGTGGAAATCACATGCACCGATAAATCTGGAAATGTCCTCGCTATTCAACATCTCATCATCTACGATACACAAGCACCTACACTCGTCAGCACACTCCCCGCCGATAACGCACTGCTGACAGAAGACATCACACAGATACAAGTCCACCTTAACGACCCAGGAGAAAGCGGTATAGACTGGTCTCAAACAACAGTGACACTCATAGACCCAAACGGCCTTACTATCCCCGGAGAACTTACCAGCGACGGTACATCTCAACTCACTCTCAAAACAAATCAACTCGTCGCTGATGGGAGATATACTATACACATCCACGCTATAGATAGAGCGGGCAACGGCACACACGTTACCCACGAAAGCGACTTCCTGCTCTCAAGACAATTGCCCGCTGTCATCACAACACTTCCCAAAACAGCACCCAAAGATGCAGCATATACAAATGAAACCATTACAGAAGTGGAAGCTACCCTCGAAACTATAGATACACGGCACCTCTCAACGCTCCGATTGGTCAATGCTGAAGGACACACCATCGCCGGACAACAACGCCGAGAAAGCGCAAAACTTATCTATAGACTCGTTCGTCCACTTGCTACTGATGGATCCGAAGACGGTACATATACCCTCGAATTTACACCGATCAGCTCCTCCGGACGCACAGGTACCACACAAAACTATACCTTCACTTACGATACACAATCCCCTGAACTCAACACAACAAAAGATATACACCTCATCGTCGCTGAACAAAATGTCGATAACTCACTCGTCAGCATTCGCACAGATATTACAGATACCCCCGCAGGCGTGGATTGGGAAAACCTGCAGACAGATTGGGTGAACTTCGAACGAATTGCACCAAATCCACAAAACATCGATGGCACCGTGTCTTATCTTGCAGCGGAAGCAGAAGAAGCGGCACCCGAACAACTGATCTTCACACTTCACGTCCCACTCGCTGATGACGGATCTGCAGATGGAACTTACAAAATTACCGTTACCCCCATTGACAAGGCTGGCAACGGCGATCAAACTTACGAAAAAATGTTCACCTACGATACACGTCCACCTGTCATCGACCCAAATACACTTACAATCAATGACACACCCTTGCTTATAGACATCGACAGCGACGCTTATCCCAGTGCCGTTTCTACCACTGGCGGCGTTGTCATCCAAGCAAAAATGACTGACACCGGGCTAGGCATCAATCTATCACACTCCCGTATCACCGTCCAAAATCCAAATGGACACACACTCCCCGGAACTACACGACAAAACGGCATCGATACCCTCATCTTCACATCCGATGGATTGAACGTCGAAGGTATATACCATGCCACAATCACCGCTACCGGCAATGATACAGAACGCCTCGGTATTACACCGCAAGGCACACTCACAACTACATTCCTCTACGAAACAACGGAACCTACTGCCACTGTAACAGACGACGGCGGTAAAACTGAACTGACAGATGAACCACTCCCCTTACAAGGCACCGCACAAGACCCACAAGGCACACGCAGCACCGGACAACAGGGTGAAAATGAAATTCCTGTCCCCGCATCCGGTGTCCGCCTCGTAGAAATTGTCGGCACAGGCCCTGATGGACAGCCCATCACACCTGTCCCAGCAACTGATGATAGCGACGCACAACAGACTCCCTGGAGCAAGTGGAAAGTTGATTTCCTGCCCACACGTTCCGGTCAATACGACCTGGATATACAAGTCACAGATAACGCAGGAAATACCGCAGTCTACGATTACGGCACAGTCACTATGTCGGTTTCCTTCACGTTCCGTGGTGACACATTCGCCTGGCCAAATCCATTACGTCACACTAACAACGATGTCGGATTCTTCTCATACCATCTCAACACATCTGACGCTACCGTCCAGATGACGCTCTATATCTATGATTGGGGCGGCGATATGGTCTACACCAAAACATATAACAAGATAACACCCGAACATCGAAACGGAAATGAAGTTCGATGGCAACTGAAAAACAATGCCGGCAACAGAGTCGCACGCGGTATCTACGTGTTCCGCTTAGAAGCCATCGACGCAGCAGGAAATACCGCAAACGCCATCGGAAAAATACTCGTCGTCGACTAAGTTCGTAGGTCGGGTAGAGCAAAGCAAAACCCGACTATTATTGAATTCTTAACCATAAAGG
This sequence comes from Candidatus Poribacteria bacterium, assembly GCA_965200395.1. GTDB lineage: Bacteria > Poribacteria > WGA-4E > WGA-4E > WGA-3G > MSPOR6. Next base: position 49,717 of record CBDAUH010000003.1, read on the forward strand.
AGATAACTCATGCACACACGCATCGGTGTAGTCGTCCTCACCCTCGCCTTGCTGTTCATCGGCACGGTGTTCATCAACACACACAGTGCCGCTCAAGACCCGGCTGACGGTGCCGGCACCGCAGGCGCAGCTTTTCTCAAAATTGAACCCGGCACTAGACCCGTCGGGATGGGCGGTGCTTTCACCGGACTCGCAAACGATATCAATACTATCTTCTGGAACCCCGCAGGACTCACTGCCATCCAGACACGAGAACTTACCGCAATGCAACACTTCTGGATCGCAGACATCAGCAGCCAGTCTATCGGATACGCACAGCGCACTCATAACATCGTATGGGGAGCTAGCCTCGTCGGCAGCTTTACCGAAATCTCACGCAGAACAGGCCCCTCCGAAACCCCTGATAGCACTACAACCGTCGGCGGATTCGCTACCGGACTCTCCATCGCATATCCACTCGGCACTACCAGCTCCATCGGCGGGACAGCCAAATTCCTCTCACAACAATTGGACATACAAAACGTGTTCGGCACTGCCGTTGACTTCGGGTTCATTACACACCTCTTCGCAAATAGACTCGGCATCGGACTTACACTCCACAATGCGGGTATGTTCTTCGAAGATGCTACACGCGACGCGAACCTTCCCACAGAATATCCTCCCCTCGCCCTGCGCGCAGGACTCGCATACAAACTCTCAAAAACTATCACACTTGATGACGCAGCCGACACGCAACAACAGCCGTTCTGGGCATTTGCCGCAGATATACACCTGCCACTCCTTGATGCACATCCCAGCTTCCATTTCGGGCTCGAACGGTGGTTCTATAATAGTATCGCCGCCAGAATCGGATACCGCCTCGGACGTAACGAAAATCCCAATGACGGTCTATCTATCGGTATCAGTATCAAAAAACAAGGACTAGACGCACTTGCAAATATCGGATTCCAATTTGATTACGCTTTTGTCCCTCAAACCGACATCGACAGCAACTCACACCGCATCGCCCTCATCACACGGTTTTAGTATCTTCTTAAAGGGCTGCCATACAACTCGAATTAAAACACATAGGGAGATATGATAAATCATATCTCCCTATGTTTAAAACTAAGATCTACTTGTTCTATTACACACTCGCTTCAAGCATTCGCTCAATCGGTAAACGAGCTTTGTCAATGACCTCTGGATCAAGCGTAACCTCGTATTCGGTGAGGTCATCATCATTGTCAATCGCTTCTAAGATGTTCGCAATCTTGTCCAATCGCACCTTTGCCATGTGTGAACACCGCACAGAACATGCTGTCCAAAACTCTACTTTGGGAAACTCTTGTGCTAAATTGGAGGTTAACTCACACTCTGAGGCGACAAATGCACGTTCCAACATATCATCTGCCACACGCACTGCTATATCCTTCATTATCTGACTGGTACTCCCGTAGAAATCAGCTTCCTTTAGGACATCAGGACGACATTCCCAATGTGCATACAGTAATCGTTTCGGATGTCCTTCTGGAATTTCAAAGGAATCACGCACCGCAAGCAGATCAGAAAGCGTGAATCTTTCATGGACTTCACAGACCGCACCACGGGCGGTGTTGTCTTTACCGGGATAAACAACAGTCTTTTCGCCTTTCAGTTCTTCTTCCAAATTTTGTGCAAAGAAGATGTCCGGTACGAAAATCAACGTATCTCCTGGCATAGATTTAGCTATGTGTGCTGCATTAGCAGACGTACAACAGATGTCGGATTCTGCTTTCGCATCCGCATAACTGTTCACATAAATCATTACTGGAGCACCCGGATATAGTTCTTTCAATCTTCGGACATCTTCAGCACCGAAGTTATCAGCAAGAGAACAGCCAGCTGTTTTGTCCGCTACTAACACGGTTTTATCTGGACTCAGGATCTTTGCAGTTTCTGCCATGAACGGCACACCATTAAAGATGAGATAAGGAGCATCTGTCTTCGCAGCGAACATGCTCAATCCAAGCGAATCCCCTTGTTCCTCTTTTTCGGAGAGCCCAAAAACCAGAGGTTCCATATAATTGTGACCTAACATCACAATGTCATGTTTCTGTTTCAATGTTCGTATCTGATGTATCGTTTTTGCGTGAACTTCAATATCAAGAGACGTTAAACTCGGATGATGCCGGTTATATAACTCATTCTTAACGTCTTCAAGTGTAAGTTCCTGACTATTATTTTGCGCACTTTCCACTTGGGGAGAATTTCCCATAGGATCCATGCTAATCACGCTCCAAGTTATTTAGCTAAACAAACGGTGAAATCTCATATTTCAAAGATACCTTGTCTAGGAAAACATGAAAATTCCATTTGATTAACGGGGCTTCTTTATTCTTATTAGGATACTCACTAATTTCATTTTTGTCAAGTATATCACACAAAAAATCGAAAATTCTGCTATAATTGTAGTATGAATCTCAAAAAAGTCCTTAATATTTCCATTATTGTTTGCTTAATTTGGAACTGTAGTCTTCCTGCAGAGGGAATCTCGGTTAAACTAACAGGAAAACTGGCATTGGCCGGAATTCTTTCAGGCGTTGCATATTTGACACACATACTTGTTAAGCGCGATACACAAGCATCGGAAAAATTAAAGTCACAACTTGGTCAAACAGAACATATTATACAGATTGAACATGGATTTGATAAATGGGAAATACATCACTACCGTGAACAGACATATCATTTTTTGAATAACCGTTTCATAAGGAAAAAGGCAGTTAACACCTTTTTCCTTAATCGAACATCTCGTAATTATTTTCACCAGGATCTGTTCTCATATAATATATCAAATCCTAATAGAGTTATCTCTTTAACACCTACCGATACGACTTTTTCAGGGAACCCCAGGTGGTTGTCACCTTTCCCTCTGCGTCAACTGCTAATCCATCAATCTGCAACTCTCTATCTTCATCAGTTGGGAGACGAACTTGGGCTTGAGCAGCGTTTGCAGCGTTAGCATTTGATGTAACAAAAATAGCGTCTAACTTCGTTGCATCTTCACGCACCCCAATACGTAAGACTGTTTCTCCTGGATTATCAAACTCCCATACTCGTTCAAATGTTCCACCATCTAACCAATGATTGATACGATCCCAATGCCACGCATTACCACCGGCAACAGACCATCGAAACTCTGTATTGTTTGTTGCTTGAGGATCTTCGTTTGGATCAGCGGGCTGCCATGTTACCCAAAATGAATCACTGTTGCCATCCCAAGCGATGACATGTCCCCATAATGCGTATTCACCATCTTCGGGAAGGTTGATGATAAATTCTGCCCAACCGTTCCCGCCACCGCCTGTTGCGGGTGCTCCTGGTGCCCAGATGTATTTCCCATCTGATGTATTTGGTTCATCGTCCGCGACTACCATCGGTTCTTGTATAACATCAGCTAATTCGGCTTCCAGGGCAATTTCCACATCAGCATCAAGGATAACAGTTAATAATAATGGCGTAATTATTAGCATTAAAAATAGAACGTTATATCTCATAAAAAAACTCCTTATGTGGGGAATATGGTTGAGACAATACAATAGATCATCTCAACCAAAGCAAAGAAACTTAAAATCGTGATATATGAGGGTGCTTATCTTTGCGACTTTATTCTCCCCCATGTTGTAGTAAGTTTTTCTTTCGGTTCAACAGGGGTTACATCTTCGGGACCGGGGTCTCGCGGGTTAACTTCTGCTTGATCTGCGGAGAGATTATCGGTAATGAAAATAACATCCAACATTGCAGCGTCTTCTCGGACACCAATCCGGAGGGTTGTTTCTCCTGCGGGAAGTTCCCATTCTCTTTCAAAAGTCCCACCATCTAACCAATGATTGATACGATCCCAATGCCATTCACTGCCACCAGCAAGAGACCAACGGAACTCTGTATTATTGGTTTCCTGTGGGTTTTCATCAGGATCGGCAGGTTGCCATGTCACCCAGAACGAGTCACTGTTGCCATCCCACGCGATAACTTTACCCCACAGCGCATAAGTGCCTGCTTCTGGTAAAATAAAGACGTATTCTGCATATCCTTCACCGCCACCACCGGTCGCTGGTTCTCCTTCCATCCAGATGAATTTACCGCCTGATGCAGCGTCGTCATCAGCGATAATCATCGGTTCTTCTATGGTGTCAGCATCTTCTGCCTCAACCGCCCTATCATAACTATAACTCATACTTTGTGCAATCAATAATCCAGCTATAAATAGCAGTCCTAAAACAAACATCTTTTTATACATAGAAATATCTCCTTAATTTTATAGATTCGGTACTAAATACGCACCGTTTGTTAGATATTAGGTTCTAATGAATTCTATGGTGTTTTAAGTTCACCCCACTGTTGAAATCGTAAGAATAACGGATTTATCGGTAAATCGGTGGAACTATGTTGCCATTTCGGCTGCGTTGCCCATCCGCCATTGTTGATAAGTTCACGTCTATCGTTTCCATCCCGATTCATCAAATGAAGCACCCATCGCGCATCCTGTTCTGATTGGAAAACTATGAAATTACCATCTGGTGACCAGGATGGAACGGCTTCATCTACCGGTGTATCCGTAAGGGCTTTTTTGTTTTCTCCCTCAGCGCTCATTACGTAAAGATCAAAATCCGCTTGATCAACGTCTTGACGCATAGAACTATACACAATCTGCCTGCCATCTGGTGACCAGGTCGGATAAGTATCCATTAGGGGTTGATGTGTCAGTCGTTGTTCCTTGTGCGTTCCAATCTCTATGGTATAGATATCCCAATTAAACTCACGTTGTGAGTGGTAAGCCACTTTTTTACCATCTGGTGACCAGGTCGGAATTCCATCTACAAATTCGTTTTTCGTAAGATTTTTTACCATCCCACTCCTTATCTCTAAAATATAGATATTGTAATGACCTTCACGATTTGAACTGAACGCCAAATGTCTGCCGTTCGGTGCCCAGGAAGGGGCTTTATCTGTGGCGGGATGATGTGTTAGTCTTCTCTGATCCGTACCATCTGAATGCATTACATATATCTCATGGTTACCATCACGATTTGAGAAAAACGCAATTTGCTTCCCATCCGGTGACCACGATGGATAATAATCTGCTGCGGGATTGAACGTTAGATTAACCGGTATCTTTCCAATGGAATCTGTCAGATAGATGTCCCAGTTTCCGTCGAAGTTTGAAGCAAATGCTATCGTTACCGGTGGGTGCGGTTCGCCGAAAGCGGAACCAATCATCCCGATGCAAAAAAGGGATAACAGGAATATAAAACCACAAGAATATACTATCAAAATCCGCATTTTTTGTCTATACAGTTTTAATTTACTATAGTTTGGACATTTTTGGTCTTGTTATAGATTATGAATAGTTGGCAGCATTTCCCCGTTAGCACTTCTGAACAGGTGTTAGAACTGCTGCTAACGCCCCTTTTCTGTCTAAATTCTGTTAGAAATCACTGTTTTTTAGCCATCATTTTTCCAATAATCGTGAAAATAGTTGCTGTTGAACCATTTTCACATAGTATCTTCGGGGATTTTTAGTTTTTTCTGTGCGTTTTTCCTCGGATCGTAACCCGTATAAAAATAGTTTTGTTGTAAACATCGCTGCAAGTAAGCGGTCATCAAGCCGCGTGTGAGATGTTTCGGTTTATACCAGTGTATATTGAGCGTGGATAGCACGTCTTCTAAATCAAGAGAAACCTTGTCTGTGTCTGTGTCTGCGGGTGTCTTAGGCAATGGCGACGGACTGAAAGCGAGTTGTGTCAGCGTTGCTGCGGTGAAACTGAGTTGAACGAACCGATCCAAACTTTTCCTGTCTCGGAGTTGATAGGTGTCAAATCCGAAGTTCTCTTTAGCGTCCCGAAAGGCAGTTTCAATCTGCCACCGGTTTCTATAGTGTCGGATAACTGTTTCTACGGGCAGTCGTAAATCTGAAGTAAATACACAAAAATATCGATAGGGTTTAGACTTTTTGGGGCGTTTGCGTATCACAACGATGCGGACATCTACAGGACACATCTTTGTTCGCACGACTTTATCAGCGACAGAAAGTGTCTGATCCTCAACAACGATATCTGTATACTTCAGGTGTGGAATAGACACACGGCTACCATACCGACGGGGTCTGCCTCTCTTGAGACGCTTAGGGCGTTTCGGTATATCAAAAAACGCTGCGTTTGACTTCGCACGACAAAGTAAATGATGTCCTTGTGAGAGTATCTCCGTGAACACTTTGCGTCTATTGAAACCTCTATCAAAAATGATAAGACCCGGTGGCACAAGATCGCATAAATGCTTCAGCACAGCGAGGCTATTCGCGTCCTCGCTTTTCGGTTCCATCATCCGTGTGGCTAATGGAAATAGGCGCGTGCCTTCAGGCGTTTCTGCCAGCCACCCAATCGCACCGAACTCGTGTCCGTGATGAAACTTGGACTGGTTCTTGTTACGTGGCTGATACGCAGGGTTCCTGCGGAAATGCAAACCCGCTTGTTTTGAACCGCTACTTATGGCATGCGTCTCATCATAGACATAGACGCCCGTGGGGTAAGCGGATAGCACTTGATGGCTTAGCGTAGTGGCGACTTGATCCACACACCAGATGCCACGCGAGAGAAACTTTGGCAGAGACCAATACCGACCTGCTTGGGCTGTCGCAAGATAGATTTGTGTCATTGTGCCTCGGTAGGGCGTATTTATCAGACCTTTTACGAAAGTCTGAAAGTGGTGAAAGTTATTATACTTGAACAAAGGTCAAAAATCTGATAACATGTTGTCCAAGTAGGAAAGTGGGGTCATTTGAAATATCCTTTCAAATTTGTGTTTCCTAAAAGGATACCCGCTTTCCTGCTTTATGTCCATAAAAAAAACAAAAACTGTCCAAACTATAGTTTTAATTTATCAGAATCCTAAATATTGACAATTCTCTACTGAGAACAGTGTTACCAATGTATACATTAGCAGACATCCCATATAAATACAACAGTTTATGTCAATACTTGCAGCACGGCAAGCTCAGCAGACTGAAAACAGGCAATATCTGCTAACAGGGCTGCTACGACTTCTCTCGGATAAGGATCGCGAGATAGTTGAATACATGTTAGACAGCCTAAAGCCGAAGCAGATCGCTGAAAAAGTAGGTTCCACTGCCGAGGCAGTTCAGAAAAGACGGGAACGGATACTCAAGTGGTTACAACCTATTGCTCAGCAATTAGACGAATTGCTTGAAAACTTTTCAGAGCCAGAACAGAAAATCATGGAACGGTATTTAGACAATCAACCTCTCGAAACTATTAGCGAAAAATCAGGTGTTTCTCCGACTGATGTTGAAATGTGTGTGAAACGCGTGATTAAGCAGTGGAAGAAAACTGTAACGTAAAAAGTTACGGCATCAACCACTACAAAAGTTAGCCGGGGAAGTTAATTGATTAATTTGATAAATTATAGGAGAAATGGTACAATTTGTAATGATGCTATCTGCTATGAGGGAGGAAGTAGAATGTTAAAATGGAAACATCTTTTTCTTAGTTTAGGGATTCTGTTTTTTATCGTCATCATAGGGTGGACAACATGGTACATTACCATTGTACGACCTAAGATCATAGGTGAACCAGTTGTAATATATAATGTGAAGGAACCAAAAGCAGCGAAAAAAACCACAGATACACTCGTTGTAAAGACATCTGAGAAAAAGAACAATATCCAAGCAGATGATGATACAAATAAGCCTCAAAACGGTGAGAGCCAAAGCAAGGTTGTTAAAGAGAAAAACGACTCTATGGAGACTAAACAGAAATCAGATGAAAATAAACACTCATCGGAAACACATCAACATAGTAAAGAGGATTTAGCAAGATGGGCGAAAGAAATAAAAGAATTAGAGGATATGGAAGAAGTCATCAATGAAAAATTAGCTTATATTCAAGCAGATTTAAGAAATATTGAAAAGAGAAGTCAAAGACGTTTGAAGGAAAAAGCGAATAGACTAAATTCTCTTTCGGCCAAAGAACAACAAGCCTATTTTGATAACATGCGAAATGGACTTGCAGAAATACCTTCAGATTATTTTGACTCCATACAGAATACTGCACAATCGACAGGTATACCAGATTTACTAACGTTTGTTTTCCTGGAGGATTTCAGACAAAAAATTCGAGAAGGTATTTCAGAGGAAGGGGTAAGAGAACATTTGGAAGAACTTCGTGCACATGGATTTAAACCGAAATTTTAAGTGAAAAAGAGGGTTAAGCCCATGAAAGACAACATTTTCCTATATAGTGTTGGTATTATCGCAATTGTTGGTGTTATATTATGTTTTTTTATTGGATATCCAACAAATAATACACTCCCTATGCACACACAAAAGCAGACATGAAGTTTAATAATTTAATCTGGTAATAATCCGACATAGCGTAGGACAGGTATTGAACCGCCTTTGAACTGTTCCATGAAGGCAAGCACGCTCGGCTATCAGATATCGTGCCGAATCTGTGGCAAGCAGCTTTGAACTGTTCCATGAAGGCAAGCACGCGTTCTTGAAGTGTTTGCCAGTCGTCACTGAGCCGATGTAAATGCAGCACAGATTGCCGCACCCAGCGCCATAACTTCTCAATTGGGTTCGTCCAGGGGGCATAAGTCGGAAGTTGTATCAACTCTATTGGGAGTTTCTCAAGGTCTCCGATCTGTTTGGAGAGCTTCCCTGTCCAGCTACGAGGGGTCGGCTTCGGAAACGATACCGCCTGGGGCAAAAGTGCGGCCAGCAGGTTGGCATGAAAATGGAGAGCCCGATTATCTTGGATTATATAAACCCTTTCTGCCTGACTATAGGTTTCACAGACTTGCTGATAGAAAGCGTGCAAGGCAACGACTGTGCAGTTTTTGACTTGCTGATACACCACATCTCCCGTCAAAGGATTTAGAGCCCCTATGCCGTAGCAGACTGCTGGTGCCTTATAGCTTTGGCGTGCGAGTGGGGTTTTCGTGCCGGTGACCGCCCAGTCTTTCGCACGTGTAGGTTGACGCATAAAACTGAACTCATCTTGGTAAAGCACAATGTGGGTTTCTGGGCTTGCCTCGGCTTCAGCGAGGACTTCTTGGACACGATCAAGTTTTTCAACGTAATCGGCATCTGGGCTGCGTATATAGTCCCGGGCACGCTTGTAGCTTATGCCCAATCGCGTGATAACCTGATGGATGCCGGACACAGAGAGTGGCTCAAGCCAAGACACAGCTTTGCCGAGTGTCTCCAGGGTCCACCGCGTTTGATGCTTGTTGAGGCAGCCGGGGCCACTACCGAGCGTGCCTAAGAGTTCCGTCTCGGCTTCTTCAGGGGACTTGGGAGCAAAAGCAGGTTTTCGCCCTCTGCCAGGTCTATAGAACAAGCCATCAATGCCTTCTGCTCGGTAGCGTTTGAGCCAGTCATACACGGTGTCAGGGGCTCGTTTTTTCAAAAACCCCTGCTGTGCGACTTTGTGAGGAGACCAACCAGCGTGTATTTTTAGCAGTGCAGCAGCACGTTCTCGGAGATACGCAGGTTCACCTTTATCTCGGAGTTCAATGAGGGCGTGTTTCTCTTCTTCAGAGAGATCAAGTTTATGACGTTTTGCCATGAGAGAATACCTCCTAAAAATCATAGCATAACACAAAAATAAAAAATTACCAAATTAAATTATTAAACTTCATATCTGCTTTTACAACAGTCATTGGAAAGAAGAAAAACTGCAAGTGTTGTGCAGATAGGTTGGAACGTGTCAGAAAAGTCAATAAAGATTTACTTGAACGTAATTCAATAATAGAAAAAATCTTAACTGCAACTGAACGCGAGATAATAAACGTGAAGGATTTACGAAATAAGTAAGTAAAGGAGAATTTAATGAATTTTAAAGCGTTAACTTCAAAAACAATTTCATTTGTCTGTATTGTTGCATTCGGACTTGTAGCATTGGTTTTGTTTACCTCATTAGCCAGAGCTCATCCTAAAAAGATAAAAAGCGTCGGTGTATATGAGGTGACTATTTGTTGTAACGGCACAAATAAAATAAAAAACATAGTGAATTTTACAATTAAAGGAGAACCCTCATGAAAAAACTCATTTTCATAAGTGTAGTCTTTATTATCTTGTCCATCACATGGATTATGTACTTAAAGCATAGTGAAAGAAGTTTTATAAATAGTACTAATCAACAGGCTCCAGCTGCCAATCAAGTTATGAAAAACTCAGCTCAATCGTTCACAAATAATAAACTTTCTCAAGAAAAAGATTTAATGATTGAAAAATATCCTTCTGTCACTGATACTGAACACGTCGATTCCGTGAACAAACAGGATGTTGATACTTCATCTCTAACGAATCTATTAAACATAGAGAAAGATTTATCCAAGGAAGATGACTCACAAAAGACTTTTTCTGAATACGATTCCTTTGACACCCATACTGAAAAACGTTTAACTATGTCTTATGAAGAAATGATTGCAGCAAGACGCAAAGATTTCATTCAACGTTTCGGAGATACTCGCGCGGTAGATATATTACTTAAGCATCTTCCATTATTTCCAGATACTAGTCAGGAAAATAGTCAGAACATAATAATTCTGGATGACCATGATCTAAACGACAAGTTTCTAAACGATGAGTTTGCAAAAGCAGTCCTTACCCTGTGGCCGACACCAGAAAATCAGGAAGCATACAAGAAAATGATGCAAATGAGAGAGGAACTGCTAAAGTCGAAAAATAGTCATCAGTAAACATTATGCATATTTTGCGCGATTGGACAGAAAATCCTCACGGGTTTATTATCTTTACACCTCATGTTTCTCACTTTTGACATACGTATCCAAGGTGTAGAATATCTCTCCGCTGGACACTTTACAGAAAATGATGCCTTTCTTTACCAGTGGATGGCGGATGAGATTGCAGAACACGGCATCCTTCCAGCACGCGATATGCACCGCTGGCTTCCTCTTGGCAGAGATAACGCTCAGCATCACCACTATCTGTTTTACTTTAGGGCTTGGCGTACTATTTCTTTTCCTTGTCCGTAGCCATGGCTTAATATTTGCGTCCATCGTCGATGTACTATCAGCAACATTACCCGGAAGTGTAGAACGTAGAGAAGTTGACAGGTAAAGCAAAAAATTATAGAATAACTGACCACAATTCAACATAGTAATATAATAGAACAAACACGCCTATAAACCGACATCTTTCTACCCAATTATATGTTCAAAACAACATAAAGGAGAACTCACAGATGAAAAACAGGCTACCCTCAATCTTGATAGCATTATTTATAGCACTGCCATTCACGGCTTGCAATCTCACGCAAGATCCACTGAACAATCCACAACAAAAGCACTTGCCTGATAGCATGAAAAGGGTCTTTGATATAAAATTCTCACCCGATGGCACATGCCTCGCAGTAGCGAGTAACATCAACGTTTTACTTTACAATACACAAACTTATGACAAACCGGACCTACTTGAAGGGCATACCGGTAGAATATGGAGCATAGCATTTCGTTCGGATGGAAAAGTCCTCGCAAGTGCTGGAGACGGGACTGTCCGTTTGTGGGACGTTAGCAGTAGACAACAGATCAGAACCTTTAGAATAGATCTGCACCCTGCAGCAAACATTGCGCTTAGTCCGGATGGAAAGATGATCGCAAGTGGAGGGGGACGGGATGCTGAGGCTGATGACGCTCATCTATGGGATGCGGATACAGGTAAACGCTTACGTACATTTCTATCTCCTGGACGTACCACCGTAGTGCACGATGTGGCGTTTAGTCCGGATGGAAAAATCCTCGCAAGTTGTGATGGACTATTTGTCCGTCTGTGGGATGTCAACACAGGACAACAGATCAGAATACTCACAAAACATCGGGCTATGGTCATGGGTGTGTCATTCAGCCCGGATGGAAAGACGGTCGTCAGTGGAAGTGTAGGTGATAATTTTGTCCGTTTGTGGGATGTGAATACAGGGCAACAAATCAACACACTCTCCATCAATGACGAAGAGTGGTTATTTAGGGCATGGGATGTGGTATTCAGCCCAGATGGAGATACTATTGCAAGTGCCGGTTCTGATGTCCATCTATGGCAACTATCGGATGCAGACCTGAACCATCACCACAGAAGTCTCCTGAGTGGCAGGTATCCACATTATGCAATATCAGACGTGTCGTTCAGTCCAGATGGCAATACTATTGCGTGTTCAGGTTTCCGTGAAGCACATGTATGGGATGTAAAAACAGGAGAACTCATCCGAGTACTCATAAGTAAACATTGATATTACGACTAATCTTTATGAGCATGCTGTGTAACATAGTTATTGATACGGCCGCTGGGCAAAACGGTATATCGAAACCAACACCGTTTCCCATCAGTTTTGAGTATAATTGCTCCGAGTTGATCTGTTCTTAGCTGCACACAATTCCGTTCTCGATATCGTGTTAATACTTCAGCATGCGGTAATTGATAAAGGTTATTTTTACCAAGTGAGAAAATAGCGTATCTCGGTTGTACCCTATCCAAAAATCGCTCACTACTAGAGCTGCGGCTTCCATGATGTGGTACCTTGAGCACCTCTGCCCTTAAATCTTGGTGAGACTTAATCAACCGTGTTTCCGCCTCTAATTCAATATCACCGGTGAATAGGATATCCACTTCACCGTAGCGAAGTTTCAAGACAAGCGAGTCATTGTTCTTGTCCGCATCTAGTAGATTTGTGGATGCTTCATCGATGGGGTGCAGAAGATTTAATTTCACATCCGCATCCAGTTCAATTTCACTTTTATATCGGAAAGAGTAGGGAATATCTTGTGCCTTTGCTATGCTGCGTAGTCGCTGATGTGTTTGTGAATCAAGTACCATGTCCGATATGCCGAGGATATGTTTCACGCTATAATTTTGTAGGATATACCCCAATCCGCCGCCGTGGTCGAGGTCTGGGTGTGTCAGTATCACTAAATCAAGTTGGCGAATGCTGTTTGCATCGAGATAAGGTTGAATAATTCGTTCTCCGACATCGTAATCAACCTGTCTTTGTTTTTGGGCATCGAAATAGGCATGTTGAATACCGCCATCAATCAATATCGTTCGTCTGTCTGGCAATCTAACGATGGCAGCGTCACCTTGGCCGACATCGAGCGTAATTACTTCTAACAGACGGCCTTTTTCGTGGAGCGCACTGTCCCAAACCCAGATTGTCACAACCGAGAGGCCTATCAGGCTTGCCATTCTCCAATGTTTGTATACTTGTCGCCAATGTGTAACCCCCAAACAGTAGGGTTATTTAGTTTTATAGATATTCATTTTATCAAGTTAACTGTGAGTAAAGGTTTTGATGCATATTCCTTTATTTTATCAGCGATCCGTGTTATGCCTTGAAAACGGAATACGGATAATGCGGTATTTCGTAAAGCGGCCATGACTTGTGGAATAGCCCCGCATCTGACAGGTGATGCGTCCTCGCCGAGTAGCACATCGCGCATCCAATGCGACTTGTTCTCTATTGCCCAATGGCCTCTCCGTAAAGCAAGTAAGCGTTCTGCGGATGCCTCACTCGGTAGGGTTATTTAGTTTTATAGATATTCATTTTATCAAGTTAACTGTGAGTAAAGGTTTTGATGCATATTCCTTTATTTTATCAGCGATCCGTGTTATGCCTTGAAAACGGAATACGGATAATGCGGTATTTCGTAAAGCGGCCATGACTTGTGGAATAGCCCCGCATCTGACAGGTGATGCGTCCTCGCCGAGTAGCACATCGCGCATCCAATGCGACTTGTTCTCTATTGCCCAATGGCCTCTCCGTAAAGCAAGTAAGCGTTCTGCGGATGCCTCACTCGGTTTCAGGCTCGTAATCCCATAGGTAGTGCGGGTTGTCTCTTCTCCTGTCTTCATATTTTTGGAAGTATAGCAATATTGGATCACTTGTGCTACGCCCGGCCAATCCAGATATGCGTTGAGACTTGTGCTTGCCTTTATACATCGCGTCTCAAGTCTGCCATGCGACTTTTCAATCGTCTCATGCATGTATATCGGTTTCCCTAAAGTAGGGTGTGTTGTGTCTTCAGAAACCGCGTCAGGCACGCCTTGAAAAAGTTTTTCAATCGCTTCTAACAGGTCCGGTTGATTGCCTTTAACAGGCAGCATATAGTCGCCCCCGCTGTTTATGATTCCGTGGCAGAAAGAGCGTTGTGTCAAAAGGGCATCCGTTGTGATAACTTTGCCTGCTACATCAAACGCTTTGAGGATTTCCGTTGATACCGGTATTTCATTGGTTTTGTCGCTGACACCTCGCTGCGTGAGGGTGATCCCTAACTCATGAGAGACGACGGAGAGTAAATGGCTGATCATCGCACCACTTTTTTTAGACGCACGCAGGGTTTTGCCATCTATAGCGACTGCGTCGGAACACCCCCGCAAATCAGGGCACTCTGCTAATGCGGCGTTTACCCATTTTGACAGGATGTTTTCTAATGCCTCAACGTCCAACTTTTTCAACAGATTATGGATAGTTGCGGCACAAGGCGTTTTGTGATGTGTGAACCCGAGTGCTTTTGTGAGTGCGGGCTGTGAGCGTGCCCAGGTAGCGATGGATGTATACCCTTTATGCCCGCACATCAATCCAACGACTAAAAGTGCGAGGATTGCTTTCAAGGGGTGTCGTTTCCCTTTTTCCTTGCGTGGGTCTGTAAGTTCTGCTAACATATTGACTAAGTGGCAGGACTTTTTTCTTGTCATTCTTCACCTCAAAAGATCGTAAGTTTTTAAGGTGAAGTATAGCAGATATAGCGTGAAAAATCACGGTATATCTGCACATCCTAAAATATTAACGATTGTGATAAAAAACAACTAAAATACATAAAACTAAATAACCCTACTCACTCGGTTTCAGGCTCGTAATCCCATAGGTAGTGCGGGTTGTCTCTTCTCCTGTCTTCATATTTTTGGAAGTATAGCAATATTGGATCACTTGTGCTACGCCCGGCCAATCCAGATATGCGTTGAGACTTGTGCTTGCCTTGATACATCGCGTCTCAAGTCTGCCATGCGACTTTTCAATCGTCTCATGCATGTATATCGGTTTCCCTAAAGTAGGGTGTGTTGTGTCTTCAGAAACCGCGTCAGGCACGCCTTGAAAAAGTTTTTCAATCGCTTCTAACAGGTCCGGTTGATTGCCTTTAACAGGCAGCATATAGTCGCCCCCGCTGTTTATGATTCCGTGGCAGAAAGAGCGTTGTGTCAAAAGGGCATCCGTTGTGATAACTTTGCCTGCTACATCAAACGCTTTGAGGATTTCCGTTGATACCGGTATTTCATTGGTTTTGTCGCTGACACCTCGCTGCGTGAGGGTGATCCCTAACTCATGAGAGACGACGGAGAGTAAATGGCTGATCATCGCACCACTTTTTTTAGACGCACGCAGGGTTTTGCCATCTATAGCGACTGCGTCGGAACACCCCCGCAAATCAGGGCACTCTGCTAATGCGGCGTTTACCCATTTTGACAGGATGTTTTCTAATGCCTCAACGTCCAACTTTTTCAACAGATTATGGATAGTTGCGGCACAAGGCGTTTTGTGATGTGTGAACCCGAGTGCTTTTGTGAGTGCGGGCTGTGAGCGTGCCCAGGTAGCGATGGATGTATACCCTTTATGCCCGCACATCAATCCAACGACTAAAAGTGCGAGGATTGCTTTCAACGGGTGTCGTTTCCCTTTTTCCTTGCGTGGGTCTGTAAGTCCTGCTAACATATCCATTAAGTGGCAGGACTTTTTTCTTGTCATTCTTCACCTCAAAAGATCGTAAGTTTTTATGGTGAAGTATAGCAGATACAGCGTGAAAAATCACGGTATATCTGCACATTCCAAATATTAACGATTGTGATAAAAAACAACTAAAATACATAAAACTAAATAACCCTACCCAAACAGATTGCTATGTAGACAACGATGGTGCCAAACGTTGGTGCTAACTTCATGATCCCCCATTTTTGTCCAAAAATACCGATGAGTTCTAAAAAAATAAAGATAATTGCATGGTTGACCGTTGCCAAAAGCTTTGCAAGTGGTAACCAGACAAACCCGACACAAATCGATGCCATGCCAACGCCAACGATTAACGCAACAAGACCTACAGCGAACGGACCGACGATTACACCGAGTGGATATGCTCTGTAAAAATGGTAAGCGATAAGCGGTCCCGTGCCGAGTTGTGCGGCGAATGTAACAAGATAGGACAGTATTAACCATTTCACCGCTATGTTTTTATATCTCACGATAGTGGAAACATCAACAGATTCAGGTTGTTCCCATAGTTTTTGCAAGGGTCGTTCCATCTTTGGAACAAAATAGACGATGGCAGCCACCGCAACAAACGACAACTGAAAGCCGACATCCCAGACTTGAGAGGGGTTTATCAGCAATAATACCAAAGCAGCCACTGCAAGCAGATTATAAATATCGGCATCACGATCAATAATAGTTGCAAATAGGTATAGGATAGCCATGAGTGTGGCACGGAAAACAGATGGACGAAAACCGACTAAACAAGCGTAGACAAGCACTGCAATAATCGTAAGGAGAGATATTATCTTTTTTGGAATTCGAAATGTCGTCATAGGAATCTGAACAATCGATAAACCGAAATTACAAAACATTGCCACAAGTCCCACGTGCAAACCTGACACTGCTAGCACGTGAAAAGTGCCACTGTTCCGGAAGATGTCTAGTGTTTCGGTTGGTACATCTTCCCGTTTTCCCAATAGAATTCCTTTCAGCAATTGTGCGTTCAATCTTGTTGGTGGGGTTTCTAACGCAGAGTAAGCACTATCGATAACCTGTTCAGTTTTTAGACGTAAAGCTTCGATCCAACGTAGTGGTAGAAATCCTGATTGACTACCTATCTGTAGCAACCCTTTATGATCTATGATACCAGACACGTTTTGCCGTGCAAGATATACCCGATAGTCAAATCCACCAGGATTCCTTTGTGATTGCGGTTGACGTAACACTCCTGTCAGCGCGAGGTGTTTTCCGTATAGTAGTGGCTGCAAAACTTGAAACCGTATTAATAATTTTGTCGACACTTTCTGTGTTGGATCAGATAGCAACTGAACTTCTCCCACAGCATAACATGCGTCCCATGCCTCACCGCGTTTTGGTTGGTATACTGTTTTACCTGTGAAGCTAACAGGTTGGTTATAAAAATGTTGAGGGATTGTCGGAACGGTAGCAATTTCCAATCGCAGCATCCCACATGCAAAGATTGCGACGTGAAGCAACACATAACAAAGGTATTTAGAACGAGATCTTGTCAGGATACTACCGATAAAGCATAGTAACACGAATCCCCATATCCATAAGATCGGAATTGATGTCCATTTCCCTGCTATGATGCCGAGTAGGAACGGTATGAGAAAATAGAGTGCGGGACGTGGTTTGAGTTTCATTTTATTTCTAATGTGTTGGATGAATTTGCTGTCTATTAGACATTATAATAGGGTTATTTAGTTTTATAGATATTCATTTTATCAAGTTAACTGTGAGTAAAGGTTTTGATGCATATTCCTTTATTTTATCAGCGATCCGTGTTATGCCTTGAAAACGGAATACGGATAATGCGGTATTTCGTAAAGCGGCCATGACTTGTGGAATAGCCCCGCATCTGACAGGTGATGCGTCCTCGCCGAGTAGCACATCGCGCATCCAATGCGACTTGTTCTCTATTGCCCAATGGCCTCTCCGTAAAGCAAGTAAGCGTTCTGCGGATGCCTCACTCGGTTTCAGGCTCGTAATCCCATAGGTAGTGCGGGTTGTCTCTTCTCCTGTCTTCATATTTTTGGAAGTATAGCAATATTGGATCACTTGTGCTACGCCCGGCCAATCCAGATATGCGTTGAGACTTGTGCTTGCCTTGATACATCGCGTCTCAAGTCTGCCATGCGACTTTTCAATCGTCTCATGCATGTATATCGGTTTCCCTAAAGTAGGGTGTGTTGTGTCTTCAGAAACCGCGTCAGGCACGCCTTGAAAAAGTTTTTCAATCGCTTCTAACAGGTCCGGTTGATTGCCTTTAACAGGCAGCATATAGTCGCCCCCGCTGTTTATGATTCCGTGGCAGAAAGAGCGTTGTGTCAAAAGGGCATCCGTTGTGATAACTTTGCCTGCTACATCAAACGCTTTGAGGATTTCCGTTGATACCGGTATTTCATTGGTTTTGTCGCTGACACCTCGCTGCGTGAGGGTGATCCCTAACTCATGAGAGACGACGGAGAGTAAATGGCTGATCATCGCACCACTTTTTTTAGACGCACGCAGGGTTTTGCCATCTATAGCGACTGCGTCGGAACACCCCCGCAAATCAGGGCACTCTGCTAATGCGGCGTTTACCCATTTTGACAGGATGTTTTCTAATGCCTCAACGTCCAACTTTTTCAACAGATTATGGATAGTTGCGGCACAAGGCGTTTTGTGATGTGTGAACCCGAGTGCTTTTGTGAGTGCGGGCTGTGAGCGTGCCCAGGTAGCGATGGATGTATACCCTTTATGCCCGCACATCAATCCAACGACTAAAAGTGCGAGGATTGCTTTCAAGGGGTGCCGTTTCCCTTTTTCCTTGCGTGGGTCTGTAAGTTCTGCTAACATATTGACTAAGTGGCAGGACTTTTTTCTTGTCATTCTTCACCTCAAAAGATCGTAAGTTTTTAAGGTGAAGTATAGCAGATATAGCGTGAAAAATCACGGTATATCTGCACATCCTAAAATATTAACGATTGTGATAAAAAACAACTAAAATACATAAAACTAAATAACCCTAACATTATAATGATTTAGTTTCCAATTTAGTTGGTCTATGATAAACTATGGTAAAATATAAAGTTTTCTATACATATTTTTCTATTTGTGGTATAATACACGGTATTATGGCATATTCAACAGACCTGCGAAAACGCGTGCTTGACTTCATTGATAACGGCGGCAGCAAAGTAAAAGCTGCGAAACTTTTCAATATCTCACGCGATGTTATTTACAAATGGCTCAACGCACCAGACCCACTCGCCCCGAAAAAATCAGGACCTAAAGGACCGAGATGTATTGACTACGAAGCACTCACACAACAAGTAAAAGATTCCCCCGATCAAACTATACAGGAGCGCGCAGATCATTTCGGCGTTTCCTACTATTGTATTTGGTATGGACTGCGAAAACTCGGTATCTCGCGAAAAAAAAGACACTCGGCTATAAGGAACGATGTGATCACAAGCGAGAAACTTATCGTGAACACCTCGCTGCTGCGGAGCAAAACGGAAAATCCTTAGTTTTTATTGATGAGAGTGGTTTTCGGTCAGAAAGTTTCAGGCGTTTCGGGTATGCTCCGAAAGGTGAACCTGTTTTTGACCTTATATCCAGTCAAAGAAACCGCACCACAACTTTGTTAGCTGCACGTATAGATGAGGCGTTTACAGCCCCTATACTATTTGAGGGGAGTTGTAATGCGGAGCGTTTCAACACTTGGCTTGAGCATGAGTTATGCCCGCGTTTAGATGAAAACCATCTTGTTATCTTGGATAACGCACGCATCCATAAAACACACCGCACCCGGGATCTTATAGGGGCATCGGGTGCCTCCCTATTGTATTTGCCGCCTTATTCACCGGACTATAACCCAATTGAACATGATTTTGCGAACATCAAACGCTTACGAGAATATAATAAAGATAAAACACTTCAGGATATAATCAATATGTATAAATAATTCAAAACTCTACCATAATAGAAAACAACCTCTTAGGAGACTAACTGATGATACGCTACGAAGCTCTCAAAGATAAACCGAAGCAACTTCTTGCTCTGACAGGTTTCACCCCTGAAGAGTTCACAGCACTTCTGCCGATGTTTTCCAAGCATTTCTCATTGTTCGTTGAAACAAAAACACTTGATGGTAAAGAACGAAAGAAACGGCAGTATACGCTATACAAAAATAGCTGCTTTTCAAGCACCGCAGACATGCTGCTTTTTATTTTGATATACCTGCGAAAAGCGATGACACAAGATGTCTTAGGTGCGATTTTCGGTATGGATCGACCTGTTGCTAACAAGTGGGTTCATTTGCTTTTACCTATCGTCAATGCAGCGTTGTCAGATCTTGGGGAGCTGCCTGTTCGGGAAAAAGAACTTTCAGTTTCTGATGAAAGTTGTGAAGCGTCTACGGTTGCCCTGAGATTTCTGGCGTTTTTTTTTCATGATGGCGTAGAGCGTCCGATCCAGCGTCCCAAAGACACTGCAGCACAAAAGGCATATTACAGCGGTAAAAAGAAGCATCATAGCGTCAAAAACAATATCCTGATCAATGCGGAGAGTAAAGTCGTATTTCTCACGGGGTCCTATGCGGGTCGTATTCATGACAAGCGTATTGCGGACTTATCAGGCTATTCGCCTCCGCGTGGTAGCGTTTTGTATCAGGACACCGGTTTTCAAGGTTTTAGGTGTCCGGATGTAGAGATTATTCAACCGAAAAAGAAGCCGAAAGGTCAAGATTTGACGATTGAAGAGAGAGCGAGAAACCGCGAGATTTCATCTGTTCGCATCCGCGTTGAACATGCGATTTCGGGTATCAAGAGGTTTCGTATTGTCAAAGATAAACTTCGGAACACTAAGGATGGTTTCGCTGATTTCGTCATGGAAACTTGTTGTGGTTTACACAACTTTAGATTAAACTTCAGACCTTGGAAGTATCCTATACCTCAAGATTAAATTAATATAATGTCTATTATATTGTGTGTGGTGAGTAATTTCAACTTGAATATTAAGGTTGGGCATGCTATATTGTAAACATACGCATACAAACATTTGTTGTTTTCGTAGTATGATGGTTTAACTTGCTGAACCGAGAAGTGTCTGGAAATGAAGAATTACAGATTGGGTTACACGGATATAAATATCAACAACGTGAGTTTGGAAATAAAACATTTTCTGTAGGATGCACAACCTAGAAAGGTTGTGTTACAAATATCCTTTGTATTTCGGATGCCGAACTCACGTAATCGTCTGTCTTTGCTTCGCTATTCTAAGGCGGACTTCATAAGATACAAAATTCATAAATGTTTATGGAACTCACGTTATCAACAATAATTACCATGCGTAAGTTAGCAAAAAGTCCATTAAGGTACCCTGGGGGAAAATCCAGGGCGTTAAATCAGATTCTTCCACATATTCCATCGAGTATATCAGAGTTTAGAGAACCCTTTGTAGGTGGTGGTTCCGTCTTTTTTGCTGTCCGCAGCATCTTTCAAAGGACAATTTCATACTGGATCAATGACCTAAATTACGACCTATACTGTTTCTGGAAACAAGCACAAGACAATAATACTGATTTAGTCAAGACATTAACAGATACAAAAGCAAATAATAAAAACGGCAAAGTCCTATTTAAAGAATTAACACGTGCTAAGGATTTGCTTAGCCAAAACAGAGAACTGCTTTCGGAATTTGAACGTGCTGCTCGGTTCTTTGTTCTTAACCGAATTACATTCTCAGGTATAGTAGATTCAGGTGGTTATTCACAAGCTGCGTATCAAAAACGATTCACAGATTCATCCATTGAGAGAGTAAAGATGATTTCATCTTATCTGTCTGGTGTCAAAATCACATGTGATGATTACACTAATTCTCTTTTTCACGACGGTGATGATGTCTTTATCTTCCTCGATCCGCCCTATTGGAAAGCTACCGAATCAAAGTTGTATGGCACAAGAGGCACGTTGCATACAACATTTGACCATATCCAATTCGCTGAAAACATGAAAAATTGTTCACACAAATGGTTGATTACTTACGATGACTCACCTATAATTCGGGATCTTTTTGATTTTGCTGAGATTCAAGAGTGGACCTTACAATACGGGATGAATAATTACAAGAAACGCACCGCTGCAAAGGGAAATGAGCTGTTTATCAAAAACTACTGATGATAATAAGAACCTAATTTGAACCAAGATATCCATAACTACTTTTTACCCCCACAAATTGAATTTGGGGAAGGTGCTATCGAAAACTTAGCTGAGCATGTTACGACTTTCGGTGGCAAAAAACCTTTCATCGTAAGCGATGTAGGTATCCAAAAATCAGGAATATTAAACCAAGCAATCGCACCGTTAGACGCGGCAAATTTACCTCATGCTACCTACATTGACATTGAACCAAACCCCACAGATATTAGCATTATGCAAGGGATGAGGGTTTATCAGAACGAAAAATGTGATGTCGTCATCGCTGTAGGGGGTGGCAGTGTGATGGATGCAGCGAAGGCAATTCGACTCCTGACCACGCACACACCACCATTAGAACCGTATTATGTTGATTCGGATGGTGTGAACAAGATTCACAACGACTTACCACCATTAATATGTGTGCCAACAACAGCAGGAACAGGCAGCGAAGTCTCTCAGGGTGCTATCATAACCGACACCTCATTACAAACAACAAATAGGTGGCGAAAACGTGCTATCATAACTCGTTTTAATATGTCTAATCTCGCGCTACTTGATCCAGTACTGACTGTGGGAATGCCGCAGGCGTTGACCGCAGCAACAGGTATGGATGCTATTACACACGGGATTGAAGCGTATGTCGCAACGAAATATCACCCAATTTCAGAAGGTGTAGCATTACAAGCAGTGAAGATATTGGGAACGAATATCCGAACCGCATACTATCAAGGAGAAGACCTGAAGGCACGGGGTGAGATGCTGTTAGCATCGTGTATGGGAGCATTTGCCTTTCAGAAAGGACTTGGCGCAGTCCACTCCATCGCCCATCAGTTATCAACAGACGCGCCGATTCCACACGGTGTTGCAAATGCAATTCTTTTACCGCATGTAATGGAATTTAATTTACCGCATGTCATTGATAAGTACGCTGCTATCGCTGAAGCATTGGGTGTTAAAATAGAGGGAATATCTAAAGGTAAAGCTGCATGCGCTGCGATTGACGAAATCCGTTCATTGAACGACGAACTCAAAATGCCCACAGGTTTAGGTTCAGCCGGATTAGATAGAGAAAAAATATCGAAACTTGCCGCAGATTCCATGCTTGACCACTGCCATAAATTCAATCCGCGCGAATGCACAGAACAAGATATGCTGCATTTGCTTGAGGCTGCGTTCTGATTTCACATACTAAAGAAGATAGATAGACTGTTCACTTGTCAGGTTAAAACTTCTAATTTATGATAAGTTGGGCTTAGTAACTCCTCCAACAAGAAGTCGAGGCTACTAAGGTGAGAGGTCGATAGGTACAATCCAACCCTTTGTATTAGCAGGTTTGTAGGTATCATTCCGTAGATAATCCGAGGTGTGCCACAAACAAAGGTTTTTACCATCTGGCATCCAGACAATAGAAGTAAGTTTCATAGATGTTCGGGCAATCGGGTATTTCTTACCGTTATCCAAGTCGATCACCCAAACCTTCCATCGAAGTCCAGCACAATCTTCACGTTCTAAATATGCCAATTGATTTCCATTCGGTGCCCATGCGGGTGCTGTGTGTTTTAGGACTTGGTGTCTCATGGATTTGTTTGTAATTTCGACGAGATGAATCCGTTTATCTAAGACAGGATCTTGCCGAATACTGCCGGAAACTACATAAGCGAGCCATTTTGCATCATAAGACCATTGCAACTGTCTGACTCGTTGATGTTGGGTTGTGATCTGTTGTATACGTTCACCTTCCACATTTTGTATGCGGATCGCCGCGTAAGAAACTGCCCCGTTTTCTGCTTCTTGATCCAGTGTCTCTTCAAAAGCAAGTATATCTCCATGTATTGACCAGGTGGGTGCTTGCATATAGGAATATGCGTATCGAGACTGTTTATATAGAACACGTGCTATTTCTCTACCGCCACTGCCGTCGCTGTTTATCCGATAAACAATATCACGTCCTTTTTCTCTTCGCTTGAATGCTAATTGATTTGCAGATGGAGACCATGCAGGTGCAGTGCCTCTTGTCAATTTTTTGATGCTTCCGAATTCCCAATCAACAGTATAGATATAACGATCTCCCTCAATTTCCACCTCAAATGCTAGGAGACGACTATCCAAAGACCAAGAAACATGTGGATTGTAAAAATTACCGGTATAAAGTTTTTTGGTTTGTTTCCCTTCTTTGTCCATAATCCACAATTCGTTTGCCTTCCAGTAACTCCCACTCAGGTCAGTTCTGTTTAGCATAGCAACGAGTTCACCGTTTGGACTCCATTTTGGATATTCTGCACCTTCAACCAAATGTAGCATGCGCGGTGTATCACAATAATTTGTGTTGAACATGACGCCATCGGTTTCCTCAAATTCTCCAAAGGCATATCTATCTATCCAGACTAATTCTGTGTTTGGAAGTTCAACCTGATACCAATTCTGTTCGATTTGAACAATTGATAAACTTGTGCCATCATTGAGTCGGTATAAAGGCGAAGTACTCCGTTTTTCAGTAAATACGGGAGTATTATCTTGTGTAACGATACCACGTTTACGTGTATCATCTATAACTTGTGAACTTTCCGTAGTATTCGTAAATGCATAGACTGAACCATCTATAGAGGCAATGTAAAGGGTGCCGTCAGAAATTGCAGGTGATGCATCAACAGGCCCGGCAACTTGATGTGTCCATACTGTTGTCTTGTTGGCAATATCGATCGCGTGAATCTTCCCGTCCCGCGAACCGATATAGACATAGTCGTTTGCGGTGACAGGATAACTCTCACTTGCCACAGTATAACTACGCCATAATTCAACGTTGTGATTTGGCCTTATAGGACGAAACTCTGCATTTGCACATCCGTATTCTACTCCGTTAATTGTGACTGTGCGTTGCCGTTCAGATTTGAGTTTACCTGTGAATGCATCTAACATATATATACGTGTAGGATATGCTCCTGTGTAGACGATTCTGTCAAATACAACAGGTGGTGAATCCATCCATCCCTTTGTCTCAAATTCCCATAACATATTTCCTGTTTTAGCATCAAGGGCATATAATTTGTTATTGCGTGTGTTGAAATAGAGGCGATTTCCCCACACTACAGCAGAAAATCGGATTGGACTGCCAGCATCAAAAACCCAATTTATACCCCATTCTTTGGCATTTAATGCGTAGAGTTTGCCATCCGCAGAACCGATATAAAGTATACCGTTTGCAATAACTGGTGAGGCAGTCAGGGGACCACCTGTCTTAAATTGCCATACCAACTGGAACGGGGGTTTAAGTTTTTGGTCTGGACTTTTTCCGGAAAACTGCAAGTTGTGCATGAACATGTGCCAATCTTCAGGGCGCGGTGGGACAACCGGTTCTACAACTTGAGGAACAGTTGATTTGGGGGATGACGGTTTGGGTTTCTGTGGGTCCTCTTGCGAATCGCAACCACATAGAAAGAACAACGAAATAAAAAGAAGTCCAAATGTTATGATGGGTCTGTGTTTTATAAATTGGAGCATAGTTCGAAAAATAAATGTATACGGGCATAATTGTTAAAGTAACGAAAACCTATAATCATAATATAACAGGCATGCACATATCTGTCAACTCCTGATTTACCTCTCATCAACAGTAATTTTATAAGATTTTGCTAATACTCAACCTTATGAATTTATCACTATTATAGGTATGCTTGCGATTCAGAGATTGTTCCTATAACGTAAGTTCGGTATAAGCGATTTTTTGTGCTCCATGTAGCGCAACCTTTCCAGATTGCGTACACGAGGCACAACATAGAAAGGGTATGCTACAATGCGTTTTCAGAAGCGCGGAGGATGCCAAATCCGTGACAATTGAATGGCTCTGGATTATTCCTGCATAATACTTGACAGGCGGTACATCATCTGTTAAACTATATTGAAATAAGATGCCAATGGGTGGGGGCAATGCAGCAAAATATCTCTCTGTGCTTTCTATTGACAATTCTACTTATCTTGAACAGTATATTGGGATGTCGATCAGTCAAACAGAAACAAGGTGAGTTACATGTTTTTGCTGCTATGAGTTTATCGGATGCTCTGAAAGAGATTGTAAGCCAGTTTATCAAAGATCGGGATATTCGTGTGCATTATAATTCTGCAGCATCTTCGACGCTTCAACGGCAAATTGAAAAGGGGGCATCAGCAGATGTATTCATTTCAGCAAGCCCTATTCAGGTTGATGCATTGAATGCACTCGGTTTGCTTGAAAATGGAATCAGAACGGATGTGTTGACAAACCGTTTAGTCGTTGTATCTCAAAAGGGTGCTGGGATTACTGTGGAGAATCTAAAAAAATTACAGAATACATCTATAAAGCGGATTGCAATGGGACATCCAGGAATAGTACCTGCTGGCAGTTATGCAAAAGAGGCGTTGGAACACCTTGGATTGTGGGAGAAGGTGAAGTCGAAGCTAATCTTTGGTACAAATGTGCGTGCGACACTTGCATATCTTACATCGGGAAATGTAGACATTGCAATTGTGTATGAAACCGATACAAAAGTCACCAACAAAGTGAAAGTTCTACTTAAATTTCCTGATGAAACGCATTCAAGAATAGTCTATCCAGCAGTTATTTTAAAGAACAGTAACAATAAAACTTTGGCAGGTACGTTTCTTACATTTTTAAGAGAACCCATTGCTACAGATATATTTGAGAAACACGGATTTACATGTCTATCCCCTACATCTGTCAAATAGTATAGAGCTGATTCATTACAATGAGGATTACACCTGCTGAAGTTAGTGCTCTTTTCCTATCTATCAAAGTTGCCTTGTCAAGTCTCGTTGTGATGTTTCCACCAGGACTGTTGGTAGGTTGGCTGCTTGCAAAACGAGAATTTCCAGGGAAAACATTCCTTAATACGTTAGTGATGTTGCCCTTAGTGCTGCCACCTGTAGTCAGTGGGTATTTACTTTTAATACTGTTAGGTAAAAACGGACCTATTGGTAAGTTACTATCAAGTTTTTTCAATATAGAGATTGTTTTTACAGAATTTGCGGTTGTAACTGCTGTATCGGTAATATCATTTCCACTGCTGGTTCGGGGTATCATGACTGGTATTGCATCTGTGCCGTCCGAACTCGAAAATGCTGCACGGACACTCGGTGCTTCACCCATCAAGGTTTTTTGGACGATAACTGTACCGATAGCGTATCGTGGCATAATTAGTGGAGGCATTCTTGGATTTTCGAAGAGTCTCGGGGAGTTTGGGGCAACAATGATGGTAGCAGGACATATCCCTGGAAAGACGCAAACAATTGCGTTAGCAATTTTTCAATCGGTGCAGCTCGGTAATGATATTATTGCTTACCGATTAGTACTGATTTCAACAATACTCGCGTTCGTTGCTATATGGATAACAGAACGTACAACACTTCGCTAAAAATCAAATGAAGTAGGTTGTAGGTTAACATGAGTTCGATGTTCGAAATATAAAGGATATTTTGTAACAAAATCTGTTAGTTTGTGCACTGCTGAACCCCAAACAAACAACGGACACTAGATAAAAAAGGAGAAAAAAGATGACAACTTTCGTGTTGATCCTTGTTTCAATAGCATTTATCGTTATAGTAGTTGCAATTGCACGTTCAATTACAGGTAAATCTGAAAATAGAAAGAAAAAGAATAATGATGGTGCCGATACCGTTAACTCAAATGATGATACGGAAGATATACTTTTCACAGGCATGATTCTTGGTAGTATGTTAGACAATGATAGTTCTGAAGATGTGGATTCTGGTGGAAGTGACGGGGGTGGTTTTGATGACAGCGGAGGATTTGATGATGGCGGTGGTTTTGAATAGATTGCCGAAAAACCTACCTTTTCAACTGTAATGCTTGGCAATATGTCTGAAAAATATAATCTTCTACTCAATATAAAGAAATGTCTGGGCACATTTACATTAGATGTTGATTGTGAACTGCATCAAAAAGTAACTGCCTTCTTGGGTGCATCCGGAAGCGGAAAAACAACACTGCTCAACTGTATTGGAGGAACACTCTCACCCGATAACGGACAAATTGTTTTCGGTAACAATAAACTATATGACACCGACTTGAAAATCAATGTGCCTCCCGATAAACGTCGAATCGGATACATATTTCAAGAAGGACACCTATTTCCCCATCTCACAGTAAAAAAGAATATTCGGTATGGTCAACCTAAAATGCAACGTAAGAACCCTGAGAGTCTTTCCCAGGTGCTTGACACACTTGAAATCTCAGATTTACTTCAACGATATCCGAATCAACTTTCGGGTGGGCAACGTCAACGTGTTGCGATTGCACGTGCGCTGGCAATGGAACCACGTCTACTTCTAATGGACGAACCGCTTGCATCATTGGATGGTGGACTGAAAAGCAAGATTATTCCGTATCTACATCACATCAAGAACGAATATGAGATACCGATCATCTATGTCACACACGCTATATCCGAAGCGGTGGCACTTGCTGATGAGGCATTTCTCCTCTCTCAAGGAAAGGCCATTGCCAATGGAGAACCACATCAGTTGTTAACAGCACCTTCAGCTTTACCTATAGCAAGTATGACAGGTGTGGAAAACACATTTTCACTTCTAGTAGCAAACTCGGACAAACAACGAGGTGTAACGGAATTAGAAATTGGGAATCAAATGCTCATAATTCCTTTCGTTGATATTAAAATAGGAAATCCAGTGCCTATAGCGATTCGTGCAGAGGACATTATCATTTCTCTTGAACCTAATTTACCGATCAGTGCAAGGAACATTCTACGAGGGACAATCGTCGCAGTTGATGACCAAGTAATTGTATCAATTCTTGTTGAGGGATATAGCCTTTCTGTTAAAATTACGCACGAAGCGAGGGAGCAACTTCAACTGAGGAATGGAAAAGAGGTATATTGCGTAATTAAGGCAAATTCTATTAATCTGCTCTGGAACGACTCATAAGTCCGTATGAAGTCTATTCCATAATGTATCTACCTGCTTCTGTAGTTCTTCAAGAGATTCTTCGTTTTCAATAACGACATCTGCATACTTCACTTTTTCGGATAAAGGCATTTGCGAATCAATACGGGCTTGTGCCTCGTCTTCGGTGAGTGGACGGCCCTGTTCTTGACTACGTTTTAATATGCGTCGCAATTGTGTTTCAACTGAGGCAGTCACAACGACAATCAAATCAACTGAATCATAAGCACCTGCCTCTATGAGCAGTGGGGCATCAAGCAGTACTATACAAGATGGGGTGTCATACACAAGTTGTTTAGCGCGGATCCGGGAGCGTTGAATTATCAGTGGATGTAGAATGGCATTGAGTTGTTCACGCGCGGACTTATCCTTAAAAACAATAGACCCCAATTTTTCTCTGCTGACATCTCCGGATTCATCGAGTATTTCAGGTCCAAATGTCCCGATAAGTTCATCAAGAACCGGACTATCAGACTTAAGGAGTTGATGACCAATTTCGTCAGCGTTAATCTGTATTGCCCCTTTTTCTGTGAGTAATATTGATACCGTTGTTTTGCCGCACGCTATGCCACCGGTTATACCGACGATAATACCGCGATCCCTTTTTGTTGCTGATTTCATAGAACACAGTATACTTCATAAACCAAAGTAACACAATTCTTTTACGCATTGCCTGTGCATGTTTCTGCTGATTTCTTCTTGACATCACTTCAATTATCTGTTAACATCATAACTACATTTGATAGATAAAGGAGCAACAGAGTGGTATCAGAAACAGTCAGAGTGGGTATCATTGGCGCAGGAAGAAACACAAAAGCACGACATATTCCCGGACTACAAGTAATTGAAGGTGTTGAGATAATTGGTGTGTGCAATCGCAGCCAAGAATCATCACAACGTGTAGCAGACGAGTTTGGCATTTCAAAAATCTACGACCATTGGCAAGATGCAATTGACGATAAAGAGACAAATGCCATTGTCATAGGAACATGGCCCTATATGCACTGCCGTGCAACTGTATCTGCGCTAATGGCAAATAAACACGTGATGTGTGAAGCGCGGATGGCAATGAATGCTCATGAGGCACATGCAATGCGTCTAATAGCACGTCGGAAATCGAAGTTAACTGCACAAATCGTGCCTTCTCCTATGACACTTCGGGTAGACAATACAATAAAACGTTTGATCACAGAAGGGTATATCGGAGATGTGCTCGCTGTTGAAGTGCGTGCAGGAGGCGCGTTTCTAGATACTGAGACTCCGCTTCAATGGAGACAAGATTTTGACCTCAGCGGGTTAAACATTATGAGCATGGGTATTTGGTATGAAGCGTTAATGCGCTGGGTGGGTGAAGCAACGCGAATTTCTGCTATGGGTAACACCTTCGTCAAAATGCGTTTGGACGATGCTGGAATAATGCGTTCAGTCCGAATACCAGAGCATATTGATATTATCGGTGAGTTCGCTTGTGGCGCGCAACTCCACATGCAAATTTCCGCTGTAACGGGGCTAGCTGGAGTGCCAGAGGTGTTTATTTTTGGAAGTCTTGGGACGCTTCGATTTTCTGAAAACAAACTTTACGGTGGCCAAAAAGGTGATGAAGCGTTAAATGAAGTAGATATACCCTTAGAGGAAGAGGGGAGCTGGCGTGTAGAAGAAGAATTTGTAAACGCAATCAGAGGTGAAGAAACCATTACTCACACTGACTTTGACACCGGTGTTAAGTATATGGAGTTCACAGAGGCAGTTACACGTAGTATGTCGTCAGGGACTACAATTTCATTGCCGCTGCTGCAGGTGTAAATTAGCCTGATTGAGAAAAGAATAAAAGAGATAAATTTTTTCGTATTAAAAACCATGCTCTTCCAATAGTTTAGTTGTAATTGCGCAATTCAGGGTGCCTCTTACACTGCGAATACGAACCCACCCTTCTAACAATCTCACTTACCCCCATTTTTGTATGCGGTATGTGTAGGCGTGTGTGTGTATAGAAATAAGTTGGAAAGTCTGATGGGTTATGGTAGAATACCTCCATATAAACCAATGTCGGTGAAAAACCGGCAGGGAGGTATTCTTATGAAATATACCCTTAGTTGGGTACATCCCAGAAAGATTATAACAGGTTTTCGTAAAGTTTTCAACGGGATTTGTATCAAAAAACCGACGCTCCGCAACTTTTATTTGATGCTACAGGCTGTGTGTGTAGCCCCGAGTTTTCGTATTCAATCGATTGCCTCACATCTACCTATCCGTGTGAAACACGACAAGTCTAAGCAAAAGCGTGTGTTGCGGTTTATTGATACCTATTTTCCGGTTGCAGCGGTGAAGGGTGCTTGGTTGTCACATATAGTTGTCAGTGTGTGTCGTTCTGTGGGGATGCAGCATCTGCTTGTGCTGATAGACGAGACAGATTTACCGGGCGGATGGAAGGCGATTGTTGCAGCCCTTCCGTTTCGCAATCGTGCGATCCCGCTCTATTGGGTTCTGTATAAAAATGAGATGCTCAAAGATGGCACCTATCAAGGACATAACGATTTAGTTCAGCAGTTCTGTTGTGATGTCCATAGTCGCGTTGCTGAAGTGTTAGGGGATAGTCGGGAGCCTGTGTTGGTTTTTGACAGAGGGTTCGCCCGAGCGAGAGCGATCCTCAAGTTTTTTGAGGGGCAAGGCATCTGCTACTTGATACGTGTGCCACGCAATGTTGGTGTGCGTATAGCAGGCAACAAGCAGTGCCTTGAAGAAGTGGCAAATGGTTTTTACCCACAAGTGCTTTATCACTACACGGAGCAGGTGCCTGTGGCACTCTATGTTGGGGGACAGCACACCAAGAAAGACCCGTTATATCTTATCTCCAATCGGCTTCAGGGGAACCCCCTGCGAACTTGCTACAAGCGGCGGACACAGATTGAACACGGGTTCAGAGACTTGAAAACGAACTTCGGTTTCAAAGCACTCGTTTTGAGAAAGAACGAACAGCCCCGGATGGAAGTTCTGTTTTTGTTGGCAGTCGTGGCTTATGGTTTGGCGTTCCTGTGTTATGAAAAAGCTGCGGACAGATGGGCAAAAACTTTACACCCTACGCGGAAAGTTTACTCCGTGATCAGTGTCATCAACCGTATGATCCGCGAGGTGTGGACGCAGGAGGCGTTGCTCTTGTTCACCGAGAGGACTTGTTTGAGAGATATAAACTTTCTCACCGCAGAAGAACTGACATGACAACATTGGAGACCTATGAACACAACTACACACGCATTCAAAAAAAAATGGGGGTAAGTGCGTCTAACAATAGGGTTTTTTATGCCTTGATAAACTTTTGTGAAAATTTCACTCACCACAACACAAGGAGAAAAATTGACATTAGAAAAACTTTTTGATATTTGCCAGGATCTTGAACTGCGCCAAGCAAAACTATACGCCTCCTTTGCGCTGCTCTTGGGAGATTATGATGAACGAATTGCACGTTTTTGGGAAAGGATGAGCACCGAAGAATGGCAACACTATATACTTGTGGACTTTGGACGCGCAGTTTGTATAGAAACTTTTGGGAGAGACACTACTATTTCAGAAGCGGATACAGATGAAACAATATCACCAATAACACCATTCCCCAATATTTCCATACAAAATATTACAGAGGCACTAGATTCATACGAATCTAAAGTTGAA
Source organism: Candidatus Poribacteria bacterium (assembly GCA_965200395.1). Taxonomy (GTDB): domain Bacteria; phylum Poribacteria; class WGA-4E; order WGA-4E; family WGA-3G; genus MSPOR6. Next base: position 82,349 of record CBDAUH010000003.1, read on the forward strand.
AGTGGAAGCATATCTTTAGACGAGGCGTTTGAAATTGCAATCGCAATTGAGGGCAGTGAGTCAGACACAATTTACCTATATCTACTCTCAATCATGAGGCAAGCGATACAAGCAAGTGATCAACCATATCTTATGAGTCGTATAGTCCAGGTGGAGAAGGACATGGTATCACATGTAGAAGGACTAGCGCAAGCCACATTAAAGTTTTCTAAGGATCCTTCGCTAAATAGGAAAGCGCATCGCTTAAAGGAAGAACATATTTAAAGCGGTGAGGTTTTACACAACTAAGGATGTGACGCATCTCTGCTGATCAAGAACTCAGTCCAACAGTGGATTCTCGTTTTAACAATTACGACGAAAACATTATTGAATTGATGTAAAATTCTTATCTTGTTTTTTAGAAATTGTATTACGAATGCCGTGCATTGCACAGTAAGTTACCTGCTTGAGTACATGCGATCCGCTCAAGTTGGAGAGTTGTGTGGTTGATATTAAACTGATTTTGTAATTCTGTATTAATCTGTTCAAGGATTTGGTCATGAGCAACCGTAGTGTTTTCATCAAGTACTATATGAGCACTCAATGCTCGATAGTTTGAACACAAGGACCAAATATGCATGTCATGCACCTCTTTAACAGGTGCTAAATTGCAGAGGTGTTTTGCTACGGTGTGTGCATCCGTATTTCGCGGCGTGTTTTCCAACAGGATATGAACTGCTTCTCTCGTGACATTAAATGCACCGAAGATAATTATTCCACCGATTAGAAAACTGAGGAGGACATCAATAGGATACCACCCTGTGCTATATATAATCAGACCCCCAACGACAACAGCAACTGAGGAAAGCATATCTCCGACCACATGCAAAACTGCACTACGTACGTTTAGGTTGCCATGGCTATGACCATGCAGTTGCCATAAAATAAACAAATTTGCAACCAGTCCAAAACACGCAACAACAAACATAACAGATACTTTAATTGGTTCTGGCGCAGTGAACCTCTGGTAAGCCTCATAGAAAATCCAACCAGAGATTCCTATAAGAGATACGCCGTTGATAAATGCGGCAAACACCTCCGCCCGATGATAACCGAAAGTTCGAGATGAAGTGGCAGGGCGCGTTGAGAGATATATTGCAAACCAACTGATGAGCAATGATAACGCATCAGACATCACATGTGCAGCATCACTTAACAACGCAAGACTTTCCGACCAAATTCCTCCAATCAACTCTACAAGGAATACAAAAAAAGTAACCAACAGTGCCAATTTGAACTTGCTCTGTAGTTTGTGCTGATGTGTATGTGATTCGTCTGGATAGTGATTATGGGTATGCAAAGTGGCCCCTGTATTGATGTCGGTTGGTTCTACTAAGTTTTTTCTGACGATTTGCCAGAGTCACCTGACTTATTTTTTGCTTCGCCTTTGGTATCAGATTTCTTTTCTGATTTATCGCTTTTCTTTGACGTAGTTTTTTTATCTTTTTTTTCGGATTCTTTATAACCTTCACTGCGATAATCTGTGATGTAGAACCCTGAACCTTTGAATATCAAACCTGCACCTGCACCGATGAGTCGTTTTACCTTGCCGCTACACTCCGGGCATTCTTCAAGTGGGGGTGCTGTAATACCTTGAAACTTCTCAAACTGATTTTCACATTCAAGACATTTATAATCATACGTGGGCATATAGCATGTTCCTCTATTTCTTTGTTGATAAAATAACTATGATTTGATAAATTTTAATTGTAAAATTTCAAAAAGTCAAGTCAAAAATGAACAAAACATCAGAACTTGCAAAAACAAAGACACCTTTTACAACCATATCGTCATACATGAGAGTTTTACCTTGCTAATGATATAACGCTCTTAATTTAGAATCATGAAGCCACACTAGTGGTAGATTCTTGTTTCAACAGCTTTAGCAAAAACATTATGGTTAAATATGAAAATAAATAGGCACCGCATCCATAGGAGCAATTTGGCATTGCGATTTATCTCACTAATAGTCGGTTTCGCAAACTCTACCCGACCTACGGACTGCCTGATGTCTAATTAATTCCAAAATTTACTATATTTACTATAGTTTGGACATTTTTGGTCTTGTTATAGATTATGAATAGTTGGCAGCATTTCCCCGTTAGCACTTCTGAACAGGTGTTAGAACCGCTGCTAACGCCCCTTTTCTGTCTAAATTCTGTTAGAAATCACTGTTTTTTAGCCATCATTTTTCCAATCATCGTGAAAATAGTTGCTGTTGAACTAGTTCATGTAGTATCTTCGGGGATTTTCAGTTTTTTCTGTGCGTTTTTCCTCGGGTCGTAACCCGTATAAAAATAGTTTTGTTGTAAACATCGCTGCAAGTAAGCGGTCATCAAGCCGCGTGTGAGATGTTTCGGTTTATACCAGTGTATATTGAGCGTGGATAGCACGTCTTCTAAATCAAGAGAAACCTTGTCTGTGTCTGTGTCTGCGGGTGTCTTAGGCAATGGCGACGGACTGAAAGCGAGTTGTGTCAGCGTTGCTGCGGTGAAACTGAGTTGAACGAACCGATCCAAACTTTTCCTGTCTCGGAGTTGATAGGTGTCAAATCCGAAGTTTTCTTTAGCGTCCCGAAAGGCAGTTTCAATCTGCCACCGGTTTCTATAGTGTCGGATAACTGTTTCTACGGGCAGTCGTAAATCTGAAGTAAATACACAAAAATACCGATAGGGTTTAGACTTTTTGGGGCGTTTGCGTATCACAACGATGCGGACATCTACAGGACACATCTTTGTTCGCACGACTTTATCAGCGACAGAAAGTGTCTGATCCTCAACAACGATGTCTGTATACTTCAGGTGTGGAATAGACACACGGCTACCATACCGACGGGGTCTGCCTCTCTTGAGACGCTTAGGGCGTTTCGGTATATCAAAAAACGCCGCGTTTGACTTCGCACGACAAAGTAAATGATGTCCTTGTGAGAGTATCTCCGTGAACACTTTGCGTCTATTGAAACCTCTATCAAAAATGATAAGACCCGGTGGCACAAGATTACATAAATGCTTCAGCACAGCGAGGCTATTCGCGTCCTCGCTTTTCGGTTCCATCATCCGTGTGGCTAATGGAAATAGGCGCGTGCCTTCGGGCGTTTCTGCCAGCCAGCCAATCGCACCAAACTCGTGTCCGTGATGAAACTTGGACTGGTTCTTGTTACGTGGCTGATACGCAGGGTTCCTGCGGAAATGCAAACCCGCTTGTTTTGAACCGCTACTTAGGGCATGCGTCTCATCATAGACATAGATGCCCGTGGGGTAAGCGGATAGCACTTGATGGCTTAGCGTAGTGGCGACTTGATCCACACACCAGATGCCACGCGAGAGAAACTTTGGCAGAGACCAATACCGACCTGCTTGGGCTGTCGCAAGATAGATTTGTGTCATTGTGCCTCGGTAGGGCGTATTTATCAGACCTTTTACGAAAGTCTGAAAGTGGTGAAAGTTATTATACTTGAACAAAGGTCAAAAATCTGATAACATGTTGTCCAAGTAGGAAAGTGGGGTCATTTGAAATATCCTTTCAAATTTGTGTTTCCTAAAAGGATACCCGCTTTCCTGCTTTATGTCCATAAAAAAAACAAAAACTGTCCAAACTATAGTATATTTAACGTAAGTTTGGAAATAAGACATTTTTTGTAGGAGACACAACCTAGAAAGGTTGTGCTACAAATAGCCTTCGTATTTCGGACACTGAACTCACGAAATTGTATGTCTTTGCTTCGCTATTCTAAGGCGAAATTTCATAAGATACAAAATTCATAAATGTTTATGGAACTCACGTTATATTTATGTTAGGATGGACGCAATTTCGGTTGAAGTCAGGGTTACAAACCGCTCTAAAAAAGTATGTGATCCTTGCGTCCGTCCTGTTATGTAAAACCCTCAAATTTACTATACACAACGGTACCATAAACGTGTCATGTTAAAATAAGGGGCGATCTATGCGTTTCGCTTATGATCCAGAAAATTTTCCACTCGGCAAAGGTCCGATGGTCATGTTAATTCTTTTCCTTATCTCTTGCTTCTTTATATTTGGACCCGCAGCTGAAAGAGAAAAGGAATTAGAATTTTGGGTTTTCGCGCCCACACACTACGAAGAATACCAAGCACGGTTACCCATCTACAAAACTTTGCATCCTGATGTAAATGTACAACTTACCAATTTCGGAGGGACACTGCATGATAAACTCCTTACCGCATTACTCTCTGACTTCGGCGCTCCGGACATAGTTGAAGTTGAGATTAATGCAATCGGACGTTTCTTAAAAGGGGACATTGATGAAGTCGGTTTTGTTGATCTACGCCCTCGATTAGAAAGTGAAGGGTGGTTGGACCAGTTAGTCAGCAGTCGGTTTACACCTTGGTCTTATGGAGACAAAATATTTGGTATTCCGCACGACTTGCATCCGGTTGTGCTTCTATACAGAGATGACTTATTTAGAGCTGCGGATGTTGAGATGACTGATATTGAGACTTGGGATGACTTCATTATCGCAGCCAAAAAGGCAACGCGCGATCTTGATGGAGACGGAGAAATTGATCAATACGGTATCGTTCTTGATAACAAAACTGAAAGCGATTATATGAACCTTTTGTTGCAAAGAGGCGGCGGTTTTTTTGACGTACATGGGAACGTTATCATTGACAGTGAAATAGCAATTCAAACACTGAAATTCTTCACCTCTCTATTTAACGAACATAAAATTGCAACCCCTGTTTATGGCACATGGCACGGGGATCCCAGCAACTACGCAGCAATGCAGGATGGGAAAATCCTATCCATACTTGCCCCTGATTGGTATGTAGGACTTCTGCAAAGTCAAGTACCGCAGATGTCTGGAAAATGGAAAGCGATAAGTATGCCGGTATGGGAAACCGATGGCAGGCGTACGACGACACGCGGCGGTACAATGATCGGCATTACAAAGCAGTGTGAAAATCCGGAACTTGCATGGGAACTACTGAAATTCACCTATTTTGATAGGGCGAGTTTGATAAATCGGTACGAAACAACGTTGATTATTCCGCCACTTAAAGCTGCCTGGGATGCCGAAGCACTAAAACAACCGCTTGAATACTTAGGAGGACAACCGCTTGGGGAGTTATTTATTGAGCTTGCCCCTGAATTGCCACCACGATATCAGAATCCATATTGGTCTGAAGCAGCAGATTTGCTAAACGATGCTATCTTTGCTGCAGTCACACAAAAGCAGACACCTCGCCAAGCGTTAACCGAACTTGCGGAAAAAGTGCGATCAATTGTATCAAAAGATCGAGAACGATGGGGACTACGATAGTAAATGAGAACTAAACGGAATAGGCATATTTTTTGGAATCAACAACACAGATTCGCACCGTACCTACTTATAGCACCGTTTTTTATTTTGTTTGCTATTTTTATGGTGTATCCGCTTATTTCATCCCTCGTCATGGGATTCTATGAGATGCGTGGCTTCAAAAGCAGGATATTTGTCGGGTTTGAAAACTTTACGGACCTGTTTCGTGATCCCATTTTCTGGAAATCTCTTTTGAATACAACCTACTTCGCACTGGGAACATTGGGACTTCAATTACCAATTGCTTTGTTCCTTGCAATACTTCTGAACGCGAAGTTCGTGAAAGGAAAGAATTTCTTACGACTTGCATTTTTTACTCCTGTTCTCGTTGCCGGTGTATTTGTCGCAATCATATTCAATCTGATATACGACCAACGTGCTGGATTGATTAACAACGAATTTCTGTTGCTTGGGAAAGAAATCGGTTGGCTAAGCAACGAAAGATATGTGATGCTTGCTGTTATTCTAACAGGTGTGTGGCAATGGGCTGGTTTCAATATGATTTTCTTTTTGGCAGGATTACAAGGTATACGACAGGAGTTGTATGAAGCTGCAGCGGTTGATGGGGCAAATTGGTGGCAGTCGTTCATTCATATCACCCTACCTTCACTACGACCCGTAATCGCCTTCGTTGTCGTCGTATCTATGATCGGTTCGCTTCAACTCTTTGATCTGCCATACATATTGACAAATGGCGGTGAACCTGCTGATGCTGGTACAACTATCGTGATGTATCTGTATAAAAACGGATTTCAATTCATGCGACTCGGATATGCTGCCACAATCGGATGGGTGTTGTTTATAATCATCGCTATTATATCGATAGCACAATTGAAATTACTTGGAATTTTTCGTGAAGAATAATAGAAAGGAAAAACATTGCAGATATTACCAGCAATTGACCTACGTGGTGGAAAATGCGTAAATCTCATACAAGGGATAGCAGAACAGGAAACTGTCTTCTCCGATTCACCTATTGAGATGGCAAAACAGTGGCAAGCAGCGGGGGCAGAATATCTACATCTTGTTGATTTAGATGGTGCATTTCAAGGCGAACCCGCAAACCTTCACATTGTCCGTGAAATCGTCGAAGTCCTTGATATTCCAGTTCAACTTGGTGGTGGCATCCGTAGCATGGAACAAGTTGATGCTGTGTTAGCATTAGGTGTGCATCGGGCAATATTAGGCACTGCTGCACTCAAGCAACCGAATTTCGTGAAACAGGCCTGTGCTAAACATGAGGAAAGAATTGCTGTCGGTATTGATGCAAAGGACAGCATGGTCGCCACACATGGATGGTTAGAAGTTTCTCAGAAATCCGCAGTGGAATTTGCTATGGAGATGACTGAAGTCCAAACCATCATTTATACAGACATCAAAAGCGATGGCATGCTCAAAGGGCCTAATGTCAGTGCAACTGCGGATATTGTCAATGTTGCTTCTGCAGATGTTATTGCATCAGGTGGTATCACGTCCCTATCAGACGTTGGAGCACTAAAGGACATTGGTGCTTATGGGGCAATTATTGGACGCGCATTGTATACAGCTGATCTAATTCTATCTGACACGATTGTCGCTGCACGATAAATATCTAATGCTTTCGTGTTCAGGATAAGATATTTTTTGTGATGCACAACCTGGAAAGTTCGATGCTCAATGCGTCTGTCCCACCTAAATTTACTATAAGTGATCCAATCTAACGTGAGTTTGGAAATAAGACATTTTTTGTAGGATGTACAACCTTGAAAGGTTGTGCTACAAATATCCTTTGTATTTCGGACACCGAACTCACGTAATTGTCCGTCTTTGCTTCGCTATTCTAAGGAAGATTTCATAAGACACAAAATTCATAAATGTTTATGGAACTCACGTTAATCTACCGATGTCACAACGCCGAGTCCAATACGCGATCCCATCTTCTTTACTTCAAAAGTCGTGCCTACTTCCATTGCAAGCGGCAGTTCAAGGGTAAATGAAACATCAGCATGCTCACCTGGAGAGACGATTGATATATCTGTAGGCAGCTGTAGGCGCGCAGAGATATCAACACCCCATAAATGTATCTCAGGTTTGTCATTTTCAATCAGTGGGATATGTGTACCGCTCTCTTCTTGCGTGAGCAGATACACGAGTGCAGTATAGTCAGAATGCGCCTTTATTGTTTTCGGATGACATAACACCTGTCCAACAGACAACCAATCCGGTTCTGATTCAACACAGACTTCATTCTCTTTTATGCTAAGACATTTTGTCTTGATTCTATCACCTTTACCGACAATATCTACAGCATGTCCAACAGTAAGGTGTCCTTGCACAAGTTCCCCTTTTATGGTTACGCGTTCTTTGTGTTCCTCAACAATCTCATAGATCGGCATAATTGGGGGAAGGCTATCCATATTGACAGGTTTTGGCATGCATCGATTCATTGCAAATACTAGGTCGACAATCGGTTTCCACTGCCCAGCGTCTATCCGATCCCCTTTGTAATTCAACGCTTTATTTGCATCACCGATGATGATAGGATTGTTCTGTTCATTCCAGCCATTTTCTGTGAGTAATTCAAGCATTTCTTGTCTGCAGATATCTATGAGTTCATCGTCAATTGCAGAATTTCGTGTATTGAGAAAGGAGATAATTGTAGGTATATTTAATCTGTTTGCTATGCGTATATGTTCTGCGGATTCTTGTGTAACGCCATTGACTGCATCAACCACCCAAATAGCACCTTGAATTGCAAATGCCCGGCTCACTAACATCTTGACTATATCTAGGTGTGTTTCGCAATCAATCTGTGTATAGTGTTTTCCACTAGTTTCGTAATCTACGGAACGGTAGGTTACGCTCACCCCTTCCCGTATAGGATAGTGATTAGGTATCCGTTGTTCATAAGGCGTGTCAGCTTTAGAAGGGACAGAACCGATTCTTGCAACGACTTTTGCAATTGCTGCTGTCAACGTTGTTTTACCATGTCCAGACGCGCCCACTGTACAAATAGGTAAAGGAAGGTGTGCACTACCTCTTTTGTCGTCCATTTATTTCTCCTCATTTCTCAATAGGATTGATTCTTGAAGTCTTAATTATTATAGCAAATGTAGTGAGATTGTGCAATAATGTGTGTATGGAAAATCAAGTTGTCGAACGATACAAACCGTGATAAATTTTTAGGACAATGACACAGAACAAAATATATCATCGCAACGAACTTGCAGCCATTCTTAAACAACTAAAAACTGAAGGTAAAGTTGTCGTTACCACAAATGGTTGTTTTGATGTTCTGCATTTGGGACATCTACGGTATTTGCAAGCCGCACGGCAACAAGGTGACGTGCTTGTAGTTGCGGTCAACAGTGATAGTTCTGTCCGGAAACTAAAAGGTGAAAATCGTCCGCTGGTTCCTGATGTTGAACGCGCTGAAATGCTCACTGGCTTAGCCTGTGTCGACTATGTCGTCATCTTTCCAGAATTAACACCTGTTGAATTACTCGCTGAACTCAAACCGAACATCCACGTCAAAGGCGGTGACTACAAATTAGAACAACTCATCGAAAAAGACGTCGTTGAAAAAAACGGTGGCAAAGTGATCGTTGGACTTAACGTGTCAGGCAAATCCACTACGAATCTCATTGAAGTTATATGTGAACGTTACGGGAGGGCTTAGCAAACATATTATTGCAACTCAAGTTGCTCCCATGCGTAGAAACACATTCTAACAGTTCGCACCACAATAATTGCTTATATCCATAAAATAGAGGACACATGCAGATAAACCATTCATTACAAATTCAGGACTTAAAATCAGACATAGAGCGGTTTTTTGAATTATCAGGTCAAAAAATATTAGGTATTGAAGACACGTGGCAACCCGAAAAAGGCACACCTGTCTTTACTGTTGCGGGACAATGGACAACACGGGGATGGACAGAATGGACACAAGGTTTCCAGTTCGGTTCGGCGATCCTGCAATTTGATGCAACAGGGGATGAGCAATTTCTGGAAATAGGGAGGAAGAGTACAATTGAAAAGATGGCACCCCATGTCACGCATATCGGTGTGCATGACCATGGGTTTAATAATGTTTCTACTTACGGCAACCTACGGAGATTGATGCGTGAGGAAGTTATTCCGTGGGATGCGAATGAGATGCATTTCTATGAAATTGCATTGAAAGCATCTGCAGCGGTGCAAGCGAGTCGTTGGACAGAAATAAAAGCGGGCGCGGGGTATATAGCCTCTTTCAATGGACCCCATTCACTGTTTTCGGATACCATACGTTCGCTGCGTGTGTTAGCACTGGGACATATACTGGGGGCAGTGTTGATGGGTGAAGGGGATATCGCTATCGATTTATTGGAACGCCTAGTTCAGCATTCACAGACAACAGCAAAGTATAATGTCTACTATGGTGAAGGGCGTGATGCTTATGACGTTCGGGGGCGTGTCGTGCATGAGTCGATCTTCAATACGAATGATGGAAACTTTCGGTGTCCAAGCACACAGCAAGGCTATTCCCCGTTCACGACGTGGACGCGAGGATTAGCGTGGATTATTGCGGGTTATGCAGAACAACTTGAGTTTTTCGACACACTGTCAGCAACGGATATGGATCCTTATGGGGGGTATACTGAAGTAACAGCACACATGCGTAAGGCGGCGGAGGCAACTGCTGACTTTTATATTGAAAACACGGCACAAGATGGTATTCCATATTGGGATACAGGTGCGCCCGGTTTAGCAGAACTTGGTGAGTATCTGGCAGTCCCTGCGGATCCGTTTAACGATTATGAACCTGTGGATAGTTCTGCTGCTGCGATTGCTGCGCAAGGGCTAATTCGACTTGGCAATTATTATAAGAAGCACGGCGATTTAACGTTAGGTAACACATACTACCAAGCAGGTTTGACGGTTGCGAAAACGTTATTTGCTGAGCCGTATCTCTCAACATCTGGGACGCATCAAGGCTTACTGCTGCACTCGGTGTATCATCGTCCGAATGGATGGGATTATGTACCTGAAGGTAGGAAGATTCCGTGCGGAGAGGCATCTATGTGGGGGGATTACCATGCGCGTGAGCTTGCACTATTACTCTTGCGAGAGATTGAAGAAAAACCGTATTTGACGTTTTTTAAATGATTGCAAAATGTCACCGCAAAGGGCCGTTGTGCTTTGCTACAAAATCGCTACAGATAATGGGGTCCGCTACACTGCACAACCTAGAAAGGTTGTGCTACAAAGAAAGACATAGCCCAGAAAGGTTAGGGGACAAAGACGGACAAACTGTAGGAACGTTATCTACACCATAACCTTTTCAATCTGTCCTGTTTCTAACGAACGGTTTGCTGCGAGTGTGACAGCAAGCGTTTTATAGGCATCAGCATAAGATGAGCGAACCAAGTCTTGATCATGTGCTTCAACAGCTTTGATGAACTGTTCAACCTGGCGGAAATATCCTGCTTCAGAACCTGTCCATGCTATATCTTCACCTGCTATTTGTCCGCGTAATCCTAAATCGTGTGTAAGTTTAAGGTAGATATCATCTCCTATCAATTCAGTGGCGAAATTCTCATGTGCTCGAGCGACACAAGTGCTTGTTATACTAGCAACGGCACCACTTTTGAACTTCAGATTGCAGACAGTACACTCTTCAAAGTCAGCAATATCATCTGATACACTTTTGATACCGAATGCTTGGACGGTGTCAACATCTCCCAAGAAGTATCGGATGAGATCGAAGACATGTGTTGTCTGTTCTACCATTTGTCCGATAGATACTCCAAATTTTCCCCACCACGGATGGTTTGCCCCCATGCGTGCAAGAAATCTGCCGATCCCCATTGAAAGCTTTCGATCGCCTATTAACGTCTTCGCTTTGTCAGTGATGTCGCTATACCGTGCCATATATCCGACCTGATTGATGACTCCTGAATCAATAATTGCATCGCGCGTGTTTTTACCGGTATTCAAATCTTGTGCGACCGGTTTTGCGACGAAGACAGCAGCCCCAGATTTTGCAGCATCGGCGACTTGTGTAGTGTGTGCTCCGGGTGGTATACAAGTAAAGACAACATCTGGTTTTTCTTTTTGTAGCATATCTTGATGGTCTGTGTATGCTGTTGCGTTTTCATCATTTGCAACAGATTCAGCGCGATCTGCATTGATATCACATATTGCTGCGACGGGTTGTTGCAAACGTTTTAGACTGCCGCGGTAATTTCCGGCGATACCGCCTACACCGATAAAAGCAATTTTCATATATACTCCTTTTTTTAATGATTGCAGTGTGTCACTGCAAATTTTTTAAACAGTTGCAAAGTGTTATCACAAACACGTTGTGTTTGCTGCAATATTACTGATACACAACCCAGAAAGGTTATGCTACAAAAAACACAACCTAGAAAGGTTATGCTACATAAATCGCAAAGTGTCATCGCAAACACGTTGTGTTTGCTACAATATTGCTGATACACAACCTAGAAAGGTTATGCTACAAAGGAAAAGTGTGTTTTTCGTGTGCATAATGTTTCTGCACAACCTAGAAAGGTTATGCTACAAAGGAAAAGTGTTATCCTATTCCTTTGTTTTTCTCCGAAGGACATTTCCTATATCTGTTGTGATAGCATACAAAGAAGGCATGACAAACAGTGTCATCAGTGTTGCAAATGCAAGTCCGAAGATAATTGTATTTGCCATAGGTGTCCAGATAGGAGATTTTCCACCAAATCCAAGTGACATTGGAATAAGTCCGAATATGGTTGTCAATGAAGTCAGTATAATGGGGCGTAGGCGGATACTTCCGCCTTTTAGTATTGCGTACCATCTATTGAAACCGCGTTCACGGTATTTGTTGATAAAATCGATGAGTACGATAGAGTCGTTAACCACAATTCCTGCAAGTGCCACGATACCGAACATTGCGACTAGGCTGAGCGTAGCATTGGAAAAGAGCAATCCGACCATCGCACCGATCATGCCGAATGGCACGGCGAAAAGGATGATGATGGGTTGCGTCCATGATTTGAATTGTGCCCCCAGTATCACATAGATGACAAGGATGCCGACAACAAAAAGTTTCCATAATTCTGAGAAAGACTGTCTGATTTCGTCGAAGACACCGCGAAAATCGAGTCTATATCCTGGATATAATGACGCAACATCTGCGAATGAGTTCTTGAGTATCTCGTTGACTTTGAAGGGTGTTGTTTTGGTTCTATCAACCGCTGCGTAAACAGTAATTGCGCGTTCACCTTCAAATCGACGTATATCTGCATATCCTTTTTCCTCAGCGATTACGGCGACATCTTTAAGGGGGACAATTGTGCCTATAGGCGTTGTGATCAACAGATCGTTCAGTGCGGAGAGGGTTTGTAGGCGATCTGCATTATATTTGACGATGACATCAATAGCTTCATCTGCTTCGCGATATGTAGTTGCTTTCGCGCCTTCAATAGCTGTGCGAACTGTCTGGGCTACTTGGTAAGTAGACATACCGGACAGTGCTGCTTTTTCTGGTTTTAGATAGATACGTAATTCAGATTTACCGATTCGGAAATCATCTCTGATATCTTCCACACCATCGATGTTACTTAGCGTTGCTTTCAATAGATCGGCGATTTCAACGAGCTGTGCAAAATGTGTTCCTTTAACCTTCACCTCAACATCTTGTCCTTGCGGGGGTCCCCCTTGAAGTTTGACAAAATTGAGTTTTTCAATACCGCTGATATTGGCTGTGTCTTGTCGTAGCGAAGCGATAATTTGGTCAGTGTTTCGGGTGCGTTGTTGTTTTGGAACAAGTTCAATAATAAGTTCGCCAAAATTAGATCCATAAGTGACCCCTTCTAACAATCCGGAAGTGGGTGTATGTAGGCCGATATTGCTTACGATTGCAGCGATTTCACTTTCAGGCAATTTTTTTGCTGCATCTTCAAGTTGTGCGATGACTGCTGTTGTCTCCTGCATACTGTATGATGGTGGCATCTCTGCTTTGACATAGAATTGCGGAAAGTCTTCACCTGGAAACAGTTCTTTGTCAAGAACAAAAAATGCACCTACACATGTAATCATACCGATCAAAACAACACTTCCGACGAAGACATACCTTCTGCGTATTGTCTGCTTTAGGATTCTGACATATTTTCTTCGGATGATGTCAAAAATCGTAGCAAACTGCGTAAAAAATTCTGCGATGAGTGGACGAAGTCTGAAGGTATGCTGTGTATCTGTGCGTCGCGGTTGATGTCTATTTCGATGTGTTTGCTCTCTGGCTTTTCCCCATTCAGAGACGTGTGCTGGTAAAATTACAAAAACTTCAAAGAGGGATGCGATCAGAACGATAATTGCCATAACGGGAACGATTCGCATAAACTGTCCGGAGACCCCTGACATAAACATGAGTGGTCCGAATGCGCCGATAGTTGTCAAGCTTGCGGCCAAAACGGGCCATCCGACTTCCTCTGCGCCGCGAATTGCAGCAACCTTTGGCGATTCTCCGTTCTCAATATGCCGATATGTATTTTCAATGACGACAATTGCATCATCAACGACTATACCGACTACTAAAATAAGACCGAAGAGTGCAATGCCGCTCAGTGTATATCCTGCCATTGCCATGAACCAGAAGGTTGCCATGAAGGCGACTGGAATACCGAGTGCAGCGAACAGTGCGTTACGCCATCCGATAAAAAGAAATAGCATCAATATAACGAGTCCGAGTCCAAATATAGCGTTTGTCTCAAGTATTCCCAATCGTTCTTTTAGGATAACTGAGTAGTCATTGACAGGTGTGAGGATAGCCCCTTCTGGCAGGGTGTCTTTATGCTTTTCGACCAAAGCGCGTAGTTTTGCGACCAAAGCGATAGTGTTACCGTCTTTTTTCTTTTGGACGCTGAGACTGATAGAAGGTTCACCATTAATTCGAGAAAGCGTTCGTGGTTCTTCGTAAGTATCGGATACTGTGGCAACATCACGTAGTCGTATCGGTGTGCCGGTAGGCTGTACACTGATGATTGTGTCAGCGATATAGTCTGGATTCGGGAATTCTCCCATGGTTCGCACCATGAATTCTGTCCTGCCGATTTCCATGGTACCTGCTGGGAGGTTGATATTCCCTGTTTGCAATGCTATGTTTATAGCGGCTATAGGAAGATTATATGCTTTCAGTCGGTCTGGGTTGACTTCAATCCATATTTCTCGCTCACGTAGTCCAGCAATTTGCACAGATGCAATATGTTTTATTTCTAATATTTCATCTTTTAGGCTCTCTGCCAGTTCTCGCATCTGGTTTTCTGTTATGCTACCGCCGACGACAATGGTCAACATTGGAAACCCAGCGGAAATATCCAATTCCAGTACTTTGGGCTTGTCTAACATTTCTTCTGGTAGATCATTGACTCCCTCAACAGCGGTGCGTAGATTTTCCATCTCTTTATCAAATTCGCGGTCACGCATCTCATCAAAATCGATCATAATACTGGACCTACCTTCATAAGAGGTAGATAGCATCAGATTGATTTTGTTGACGTTTTCCGCTATTGCGTTCTCAATTGGAGCAGATATAAGTTTCTCCACTTCTTCTGGAGATGCACCGGGATATAAGGCTGTGACCGTTGCACTCTGCAGTGCGATCTCTGGGCTCAGTTCTCTCGGCAGTGTTATCCATGCATACCCCCCAAATATAATAATGATTATCATTAACATATTGGCGAATACTGGGTTGTTCACGGATATTTTTGGAATGGACATGTGGGCAATAGGACTCCTTGGCGTTATATTTATGTGATCTAGCTATTCAGTGAATGGGGTGGATACGCGTGTGCATCCACCCATTCATTTAAAATAGGATCGATTTATCGGTCAGATTTGAGGGATCCCCAGGTAACTGCTAATTTATGAGTTGCTTCAACAGCAGCAATTCCTTTGATGGTTTTCTCTAGACCGTGTTCCATAATAGTTTTCAAATCATCTTCTGTGAGAACAGATTTGAATATGGCGACTTCGTCAATGATACCGATGAAAAATGAACCGCCGCCCCATCTTCCGATGGTTACAGGGTCATTGTTCGGCGCGCCTTTACCGGGGCGTGTGCTTGATCCCTTGCGTTCACCGTTGACATAGACAACCAGTTGGTCAGCATTTGCCCCGCTATCATAAGTTGCAGCGAAATGGGTCCACGTTTTTGTTTCTGGGACAACAGCAGAGGCTCTTGGTTCCCATCCACCTATGTGAACAAAAGACGACATTTTGTTTCCTTCCCCGGGTGGATCTATTCTCAAAAGATATTCGTTGTTTTTGGCAATGAGTTGTCTCCAACTTGCTATGTCTGTAGCATAGAACCATGCCATCATTGTATGCTCATCACCCAGTTGCAGATCGGGTGTTGAGTCAATAGACACGGATTGTGCACCATTAAATTCAAGACCCTCACCAAATTTACCATCGACCCACTTTGCTCCAGTAAGGGTGCCCGTATTTTCTTTTCCTGATAAATCTTCAGTCTCGTTCCCTGCGCCCTCATCAAACAACCAAACACCCGCTGCTTTTTCAGGGTCAATCTCAGCCGAAGGCATATAAGGGAAGAGCGAACCGAACAAACACATAATTCCTATAAGTAAGACTATTTTTCGCATGTTTACTCCTTCATTAATTCAGTATACAAATATTCACAACGATGAGAATAAGTATAGAAATGACTAATTAAAACGTCTACCAATTCAACAACTTTAAAATTATACAATTTTAAGATGTGTAATGGCAATAATAAATCAAGCAATAATTATTTTGATTCTATTTTGGGACAGAACCACTCAGTTTCAGCAGGCGTTACTTCAGAGGGTCAGCACGCATAGGAGTTGCTTTCGCAGGGGAATAATGTGAGTTCCGGGACATGGTAAATATTGACAGGTTCTGGTGTAGGTCTGTTTTGCTGGTAGAAATAGAACGCTACTAGCAAGAACGAAGCATCCACAAAACATTAGGATTTTTTGAGTATAATAGACATTATAAACTCCTCAGTTTAAGTGCAGTAAAGATGGTTATTTAACAGGAATCGGAACGGAAGGGGTATCCTCCGGCTTGCAAGCATAGCGAGAAGGCAAGCCGTTAGTACCTTCTATCAACCTATGTTTATAGCGAGGTTCTTCTGCTTCTAAGAGGTCTGCTTTACCACACGTATAATGTAACACACCACATCCCTTACAATAACCTTTGTGAGTTCCTCCTTGCAGGTCAGGGTGAAGTTCGAGGCAAGTATAAACTAGTTGCCCACAGTGATTACATCGATTTAGGTGATCATTAAGATCAGATACCATGCCCACGCAGCCAGCTGGACAGGGGCCTGGACTGTGCATTTTTACAATTAGAAAGAGGCGATAACGGCACACCCTACAAAAATTCCTATTAATACCACATCGTTTTTGCTGGGTAATAAACGTTCCATATTTGCTCCAAATAGTTCTGCGTTTTAGTAATTGCTTTAAACAACGTCGATGCATTATTTCGGGAATCTAATTCGGTATCTGTCCTTAGCCTTCTATTATTAGTCCACTAAGAAAAAGTCGCTCATGTCAAGAGTCTGTGCTTGGGACGAGTTTTGATATAAAGGCGGCAGAAACAGAATTTAGGTTCATGACAAACTCACAGATTGCGATGTAACCCGAAAGAAACTTCTTGTGAACACCGCGAAAAGAGCTCAAAAAGTTGTGCACTGTTGCCCAAACACCCTCAATCGTATTCGTATGCATCCCGTTCACACCATCACCATCTGCGTCTCTCGCCCACTCACCATCTTTATGAAGAACAATCTCACGGCAACGCTCAATACGATTATACCCACGCCAGCCATCCGTATACACCGTCGCAGAGGGTGGAAATGATCCAACACCCACGCTTCAGCCTTTTCTTCATCCATAAGAGATTCTATTGGAAAGTCCATAGATCACATCCTAACATAACTTCAAAAAAAATAGCACAGACTTTTTACATGAGCCAATATCTTCTGCATTTTGAGTTGTTTTCCTTTCATATTCTCAAAATGTATGATAACATTAACATGTTATGAAAGTATATAGCGTAATTCTTATCTATTGGATAATTTTAATTTCAGGTTGTGGCATCTTTTCTACTGAACCTGTGGAAAAACATCTTCCGACAGAAGTTGCTAATCCACTTGGACAATTACAGGCAGACATTGATGAAGTATTACAAGATACCTTGTTTAGGACAGCAAACATAGGTATCAAAGTGGTTTCCGTAGAAACGGGTGATGTGATATTTGCCAAGAATACACAGAAATTACAACATCCCGCTTCTACGACGAAACTTTTTACAGCTGCAACAGCATTAGCAAAGCTGGGATCAAACTTTCAATTTAGAACGACTGTATATACAGACGGTTCAACAGATGCACAGGTGGTAAGAAACATATATCTCAAAGGAAACGGCGACCCATTGCTTAATTCTGCTGATATTGTAGCATTATGTGATAGTTTAGTAGAATCAGGTATAAAGTCAATTTCGGGAAATATCGTCGTTGATGAAACGTATTTCGATTTTGTCCGAGAAGGTCCGGGTTGGATGTGGGATGACAAACCGTTTCATGTAAGTGCGTTAAGTGTACGCGATCTTGAACCTGATGTAAAAACTAGTAGCAGAGCAATCGCATGTGGCAATTTACTAAATAATAATCTTATTCAAAAGGGTGTGGCAGTGTCAGGCGATGTGATTGCGGGTCCTGTGCCATCTGATGCACAGCTGATTGCGCATCATTTCTCACCACCACTTGCAGACATTATTAAATTAATGAACAAACCGAGTGATAATTGGATTGCAGAGTTTTTGTTCAAATCTATCGGTGCTGAGGTTAAAGGGCAGCCAGGGACGTGGCGAAAAGGGAGAGATTCTATTTCCGAATTTTTAGGTGAAATTTTTGACGAACCACAACCACATCGGTTTGTTGACGGTTCCGGGCTTTCACGGTACAACCTTGTCAACGCGGAATTGCTTACTAATCTACTTGTCCATACATATCACAATTTTGAGTTGATGCCAGAATTTGCAGCATCACTACCGATTGCAGGTGTTGATGGCACATTGAAGAACCGAATGCAGGGCATGTATGCTGAAAAGGTGCTGCGTGCGAAAACTGGGACATTAAGCGGCGTCTCCGCACTTGCAGGTTATGCAAACACTGCAGATGGTGAAGTATTTGCGTTTGGTATCCTCATCAGTCATTATGTTGGTTCTGCTACGGTAGCGCGCGGCATTCAGGATAAAATTGGAAATTACCTAACACAGTTTAGTAGACATGTTAACGGAGTGAAATAATCACTTAGAAAACTTGACAATAACACATAGAACAGATATTTTCATCCTAGAAAGGTTGTGCTACAAATATCCTTAGTATCAAGGACACCGAACTCACGCAATTGTATGTCTTTGCTTCGCTATTCTAAGGCGGATTTCATAAGATACAAAATTCATAAATGTTTATAGAACTCACGTTACTATTACGAAATTACAGGTGGTGGTTCACCGATAGCAGGCTTTCCATCACGCAACAACGGCTCAGCATTCCCCATAAACGACTTCCGTCGTGGGACAGAAGCGGCTCAGCAGAATACTGTGCTAAATAAGCTCTGCGCATGGAATTTGTCGTATTTGTTCCGCTACTGTGGAAATTGACACTTGTAAAGACAACGATACTTCCAGCAGGGACGATTGCTGCTACGCCCTTCTCCGGTCCGAAATAACCAACCAGATCATTACTACCCTCTTCACGGATATGTTTCACCCAGGAACGTATACCGACATGTGAGTACGGCATGACGTAAACTGTTCCATTTTCTTCAGACATATCATCAAGGGCGCACCAACATGTCAAATACGGTTTGTGATCAGGATATCCGACATAACCGGAGTCTTGATGCCAACTAAACTTCATTCCTGCCTCAGCAGCTTTGACAACATATTGCTCCCAAAATAGATATGCATTTTCTCCCAAGGTCGCACGACACACTTCTGCCATGAGGTCACTGAACAGAAATTCGCGAAGTTTCGGTTGTTGCCTAAAGCAATTAGAGACAAAATAACGTTTATTTCGATGATTAAGTCCCATCACATCCTTGTTTTCCCGTTCCATCCGCTCATCCATTTGGCTGATAAAGGTTCCACATTCTCCGCGAAGCAGTTCCAAAAGGTTATCAGGAATTACACTTTCTAAAATGAAATAACCTTCTTCTCGGTACTGCTGTTTCTGTTCATCAGTAATGTTAATCAAATTTGGTTCTCCTATTCTATGTTAATTTTGCGAACAACCTGACCGTTGCTTTCCCAATAGGTATGCTTTCCTTCTATGTAGTCTGAATCTGCTGCAGGTTGGATATTCCCCTTTGTATCGATAGCACGGGAGACGAGGGTATGTTCACCTTTTGCGGGATTTTCCCAATCAAGATGCCAGATTTTCCATGCAAATTCACCATCTTCTTCTGGGTCTATCATAGCTGCATGCCAAGGGCCGCCATCAATACTAACTTCCACTGTTTGAATAGGTGCCCCCCAAGCTGCACCGTAGATACGGTATTGATCACCGTTCCGTGTTACTTTGGCTGCTAAAGATTTTAGCTGTGTTCTACCAACAGAAGTTTCCATCCATACTGTTTCACCATCAGGACGGGTTTCTTTTCGCATGGTCACATAATCGCGTGCCATGAATCTACCCATAAACCGTGTGTTCCGTACTTCAATCCGTTTGAGCCATTTGACACATGCAATCCCATACCAACCGGGAGCGATTAACCGTAGGGGGGCACCGTTGTCATGAGGTAACGGAACGCCGTTCATTTCGTAACATAATACCAAATCTATTTGACTATTCTTCATAACTGTGTTATTATGGTCCCCATTCTTTTAAAGGAGTGAAACATCCATGAATAAAAAAGTGCCAGAGATTACAGAAAGTGTAAAGTCTTGAAAGACCTCTTACGAAAAGCGAAAAAGAAGCATGAAATCCTGCGCCTGAATATGCTCTATCTCTTGAAAAGTGGCGAGGCGAAAAATCGTGTCCAAGTCGCCCGCCTCCTCGGCGTTGATCGCACAAGTGTCGGCACCTGGCTACATGCTTATGAAACCGGCGGACTTGAGAAAATGCTGCAACGCGGATACGCCCCCGGACGCGAACCCATCCTCACTGAAGAACAGCAAACCCTCTTACTTGAAGAACTGCGGAAACCTGAAGGTTTTACGAGTTATGTGGAAATCCAAAAGTATATCGCTGACACGTTTGGCATCAAAATGAACTATAAAACTGTTTACGCAATGGTTCATGATAAATGGGGAGCCAAACTCAAAGTGCCTCGTAAGAGCCATGTAAAAAAAAACGCAGTAGCGACTGAAACATTCCGCTCCGAGTTTAGCAAACATGTCGCTGATGCGGTTGCTGAAAAAGGTGCGGATTTTCAAAGTGTCCGTGTTTTCAGTCAAGATGAGACGCGATATGGTCTTTTGCCTACTACAGAACGGCGTATCACGCAACGCGGTGTCAAACCTGTCGCGAAGATAGATTACCAATATACATCGGTTTATCTCTATGGTGCGGTTGAACCTTTGACAGGTGAGCGATTTTTCTTAGAACTTTCCCACTTGACTTCAGATTGTTTTCAGTGTTTCATTGATGCTGTATCGGTTGCCTACGCGGAGAGCCTCAACTTATTAGTGCTTGATAAGGGTCGTTTTCATCATGCTAAATCGTTAGTGGTTCCTGCTAATGTTGTTTTACTTTTCTTACCGCCGTATAGTCCGGAGTTGAACCCAATTGAGCGTTTCTGGCAAGACTTGAAAGCGAAGTTGTTTACCGAGTTCTATGAGACACTTGAGGCTATGCAAGCGAAAGTGACGGAGATACTTCAAAGTTATTCCGATGCTGCTATCGCTAAACTCACTGGGTTCTCACATTTCATAAAGGCTGCTAATGCAGTATAAACTCTTAGAAATGGTATAACATATTGGTATCTTCTAACGCATCCTCAACAGACATGCTTCTGGCAAAGTTCTGATGCATAGTAACTTTTCTCAATTTTTCTTCGCCTGAATCATGTCCGAAAAATATCACTTCTATGCCTTCCGCTTTTATTCCTGCTTCTTTGAGAATAGGCGCGAGTGGTGTGCCACCCCATTTTGCAGTCCCAATTGCCCCTGTAAATGTAGGGAAGCCGTGGTTACCAGAGCATTCCAACGTAAAGGTTACATCCTGCTTCGGTCTTGCTTTGATGTCATCGATTGTGAGCATCATCGGATTCTCAACTAACCCACTAATTTCTAATTTCCAATTTTCAAGATCAACTTCCGGTTTCCCATAGTGTGATACATTGAAGAATTCATCATTGGGTGTAATGAAAGAGTCTAATTCATTCCAATCAAGCAAAACACGATTTGATGAAGATTTTGGGGATTGGTCTAGAAAAGGAATTAGTTGTTCACCTTCAATTTTAGGAAATGCATGAATTGCCCAAGGACTGAGCAAAAAGGCAGTTAGGGTTAAGCCGCTGCTTCTTAAAAAATCTCTACGATCCATAGGTACACCTCTAACCCTTCATCGCCGTAGTGTAGTTAAGGTTAACCTGTGTCCAATTAACAACATTAGCCCATGCATCAATATAATCTGCGCGTCGGTTCTGGTATTTTAGATAGTATGCATGCTCCCAAACATCTAACCCGAGAATAGGCGTATGTCCTTTCATGAGCGGGCTATCTTGGTTCTTAGTTGAATATATCTGTAACTTCTTTTTTTCATCAACAACAAGCCATGCCCATCCCGCACCGAAATGCGTTCTTGCTGTGTTGTTAAATTTCTCTTTTGCAACATCGATTGAACCAAAGGTGGATTGTAATGCTTCGGCAACTTTACCTTTTAGTTCTCTACCACCAGGGATCATTGTGCTCCAGAAAAGGGTGTGGTTAGCATGTCCTCCACCACTGTTGATTACTGCTTGCCGTATTTTCATGGGAACTTTATCTATGCCTTGCAATAAATTCTCAATAGATTGATCGGTTAACCCATGATCATCCCTAATCGCTGCATTTAACTTATTGACATAACCTTGATGGTGTTTCCCGTGATGGATTTCCATTGTGCGTTTGTCTATATAAGGTTCAAGTGCATCATAGCCGTATCGCAATTTGGGGAGCTCATGTCCATGCCTATGATCTCCTTCATGGTGGTCGGCGTAGACATGTAATGGATTTTTGGCAACAAATATTCCTGCTAATAGGACACTGCCATTCGTCAAAAATTTTCTGCGGTTCATGGTTTTTCCTCACAATATAGTTTTGGTTATATTTTACCAGATATAATTGTTTGTGTCAAGAGTGTGAACTATGAATTTAGGGTTATTTAGTTTTATGTATTTTAGTTGTTTTTTATCACAATCGTTAATATTTGGAATGTGCAGATATACCGTGATTTTTCATGGTATATCTGCTATACTTCACCTTAAAAACTTACGATCTTTTGAGGTGAAGAATGACAAGAAAAAAGTCCTGCCACTTAATGGATATGTTAGCAGAACTTACAGACCCACGCAAGGAAAAAGGGAAACGGCACCCCTTGAAAGCAATCCTCGCACTTTTAGTCGTTGGATTGATGTGCGGGCATAAAGGGTATACATCCATCGCTACCTGGGCACGCTCACAGCCCGCACTCACAAAAGCACTCGGGTTCACACATCACAAAACGCCTTGTGCCGCAACTATCCATAATCTGTTGAAAAAGTTGGACGTTGAGGCATTAGAAAACATCCTGTCAAAATGGGTAAACGCCGCATTAGCAGAGTGCCCTGATTTGCGGGGGTGTTCCGACGCAGTCGCTATAGATGGCAAAACCCTGCGTGCGTCTAAAAAAAGTGGTGCGATGATCAGCCATTTACTCTCCGTCGTCTCTCATGAGTTAGGGATCACCCTCACGCAGCGAGGTGTCAGCGACAAAACCAATGAAATACCGGTATCAACGGAAATCCTCAAAGCGTTTGATGTAGCAGGCAAAGTTATCACAACGGATGCCCTTTTGACACAACGCTCTTTCTGCCACGGAATCATAAACAGCGGGGGCGACTATATGCTGCCTGTTAAAGGCAATCAACCGGACCTGTTAGAAGCGATTGAAAAACTTTTTCAAGACGTGCCTGACGCGGTTTCTGAAGACACAACACACCCTACTTTAGGGAAACCGATATACATGCATGAGACGATTGAAAAGTCGCATGGCAGACTTGAGACACGGTGTATCAAGGCAAGCACAAGTCTGAACGCATATCTGGACTGGCCGGGCATAGCACAAGTGATCCAATATCATTATACTTCCAAAAATATGAAGACAGGAGAAGAGACAACCCGCACTACCTATGGGATTACGAGCCTGAAACCGAGTGAGGCATCCGCAGAACGCTTACTTGCTTTACGGAGAGGCCATTGGGCAATAGAGAACAAGTCGCATTGGATGCGCGATGTGCTACTCGGCGAGGACGCATCACCTGTCAGATGCGGGGCTATTCCACAAGTCATGGCCGCTTTACGAAATACCGCATTATCCGTATTCCGTTTTCAAGGCATAACACGGATCGCTGATAAAATAAAGGAATATGCATCAAAACCTTTACTCACAGTTAACTTGATAAAATGAATATCTATAAAACTAAATAACCCTAACTATGAATGATTTGAATTTCAATTGACAGACTATAACAATTCATATAGAATAGTTAATTCCAATATATGTTGATTTAATCAACGATAATCATCAATATGAGAATATACACAGTCCTTAAAAACGACACAACAATAACAACCTAAAATTCCTATGATAAATAGAACAATTTCATATTGGTTGTGGATACTATCTATCGGTGTTTTGTCATTGGTGCTTGCTACAGTACCTCTGTTTAATCTCCTTGCTTTTGAGTTTTGCGCGGTAATCACACTTTTCATCGCGGTCGCTGGTGCTCATGTTGCAATGACCGAATTACAGGTGATGAAACAGGATCCTGACAAACTCGCTGGATCATCACACAGCATAATTCTGAGATGTCTCTATCGGGCACTTAAAGCAAATGCTGTATTACTATTAATTCCACTAATTATTATCCTGGCAAATACTGGACGCATCAAAAATTGCAATATCATAGAAGGATTTCTTTTTTACTTAATATTGCCAATATTCAGCTGCTTTACAGTAACAGCTGCAGGCATATTTTTTAATGTATGGATACAAAGACGGTGGGTTGCTTATTTAGCATACCTGACTCTGCTAATTGTGTCATGTGTTCCTACAATTACAAACCTTATTTTTGATCCGCCAGTATTTGCATTTCACCCAATTCTCGGTTATTTTCCGGGTCCGATTTATGATTTTGTAATCTCAATCACGTCTACACTCCTTATTTCACGAACAGAAACTATATTATGGGGATTATTCTTTTTAACTGCTTCAGTTTTTACGTGTGAAGTCAATAGAACAACAGCACTGATTCCCAAACTGAGATGGCGGGGACTCCTGAAGTCATCTTCAAATTTTTCCTTTCTGCGCGTCACTACTGTATCTTTGATGGTGTTCGCAATAATAGGGATTGAACTCTATTCTGGAAAGTTAGGGATTCGTCCCTCACGTCAAGACATCGCTGCAACTTTAGGTGGTTATAGAGAAACAGAGCACTTTGAAATATTCTATGCAAGAGGACTTGAAAATGAGATTGATTTATTTGCAGATGATTGTGAATTTCGTTATGCTCAGCTGTCAACGTATTTACAGACAGAAAATTCGCGTAAGATTCGTGCCTATTTATATGCTTCACCTGATCAGAAAAAACGACTGATAGGTGCGGGAGATACATTTGTTGAGGATCCTTTTGGTTACGGTTTTCACGTTCATTTTCTCGGTTTCCCACATCCAGTATTAAAACATGAACTTGCACATGTGTTGACTGCGGATTGGTCACCTTGGAAAGTCAGTCTGAATGTTGGGATGCATGAAGGGGTCGCTGTCGCTGCGGATTGGGAGGAAGATAAATTAACCGTCCACCAATGGGCAAAGGCTATGCAAAAATTAAATGTCGCACCTGCCCTCTCAAGTGTTATGAGTCTTGGCTTTTGGAAACATGCTGGATCACGTAGTTACTTGATGGCGGGTTCATTTGCCCGTTTCCTGATTGACAGATACGGAATTGAGAAGTGTAAGCAGGCGTTTCCGACTGGAAATTTGTCAAAAATCTATGAAAAAGATCTGCATGACTTAGAGGAAGAATGGCGTTTATACTTAATCGATGAAGTATCACTCAAAGACGATGAATTAGCCTATGCTACACAACGACTCAGGCGTGGTGGCATCTTCGAACAAGTGTGCGCGCATGAAATGGCATCATTGCGAAATGACGGTTGGGATGCATATTATCGTCAAGATTATACCACCGCTATCGACTTATTCCAAAAATTGTTGTCATTTGAACCTGAGAATGCAAGAAACACGCGTGGATTAATGTATAGCACCTACCACATAGGTAACTATCCATCTACAATTTCAATAGCAAAGCGAATCATCTCTAATAAGAATTCACAATTCAGGGGAGAAGCAGCACAGCTGCTCGGAGATATCTATTGGCTTCAAGGGGACACTGAAGAGGCATTGGTAACTTATAATCACGGTTCTACGCTCGCTACTCGTGAATCAATAGAAAAAAACATACTAAAACGTGTCGCAGCACTCTCAGATAGTTTTTCTCCAGAATCCAGGAATCGGTTGAGTAGGGTGTTTATCCGTAACAATAGTATCAGTCGTACTTATAGTGGAACAAAAATGACGTTACTGTTGCGGACTATACGTTCTGAACCGAATAGTTGGTTAACCTATTATTTAGCGGGAGAACTTCTTCATCAGGAGAGGGAATGGGAATTCAGCACACAATATTTACATCATGCATTAGACTTAGGTAGCAATAAGGGAAAAATAAAGATGCCTGACTTAATTCGTATTGAAGTGCTTAGATTACTAGGTATGAATGCATATCGGAAGAAAGACTATGCAATAGCGGAGAAGATATACTCTGATATTTCTGCAGATAAGTCACTCTCATTAGGAGGTGTACATGAAGCACAAGTTTGGGTAGATCGATGTCAATGGGCAAAAAAGAAAAAACCGTAGCAATTAGATTTAAAGCCATCTTGACCACAGCACATATTCATAATATAATATATGTATCGGATTTAAGTTATCTATAAGGATAATTCCATATAACTAACCATAATCAATAAGGATTACAATGAAACTTTTTGTTCCAGGACGTATATGTCTCTTTGGAGAACACAGCGATTGGGCTGGTGGCCACAGAAGAACGAATGCTGAACTTGAAAAAGGTTATACTCTAATCACAAGCACGAACCAAGGGGTCTATGCTGAAGTACAACCTCATCCAACAAGTCTTATTTTGAAAACCAGTCTGAGCGATGGGACACGTCACGGTCCTTTTACGTTACCCATGGAACCTACTGCGTTACTTGAAGAAGCTGAAAAAGGGGGATTTTTCAGTTATGCAGCGGGTGTTGCATATCAAATTCTGACAAATTATCGCGTCCAAGGGTTAGAAATAGATAACTATCTGACAGATTTACCTGTGAAAAAAGGATTATCTTCCAGTGCAGCAATTTGTGTCCTAGTTGCGCGAGCATTTAATAGAATATATGATCTAAAGATGACAACACGCGGTGAAATGGAATGTGCGTATCAAGGTGAAATTAAAACACCCTCGCGTTGTGGCAGGATGGACCAGGGATGTGCATATCAACATCCTATCCTAATGGTTTTTGATGGGGATAATATTGATGTCAGAGAATTCAGTGTGCCATCAAACCTATACATGGTGATTGTGGACTTAGGGGTTGGAAAAGATACGCGTCTGATACTGAGTCAGTTGAATCACTGTTACCCTTTCGCTGAAAATGAATTACAGAATAAAGTTCAACATTTTCTCGGCTCCTTAAGTAAAGAAATCACACAATCTGCTTATGAAGCATTGAGACTTGGGAATGCAGAGGCTGTAGGTAGGTTAATGACACGTGCACAACATGAGTTTGATGAGCACTTGACTCCTGCTTGTCCTTCACAGTTAACAGCGCCTGTCCTTCATAAAGTACTAAATTATGAACCGATACAACCTTATATCTGGGGTGGTAAAGGGGTCGGTTCTCAGGGTGATGGTACTGCACAATTCATCGTCAAAAATGAAGAGAGTCAACACAAAGTAATTGAGATTATTGAGCGTGATCTGCAGATGTCCTGTCTGAAATTGGTCATTGAAGCGAGTAAGCATGTGCGCAAAGCGGTTATCCCTGCAGCTGGCTTTGGCACTCGTCTTTTCCCTGCCTCAAAAGCGATGAAAAAAGAGCTATTTCCAGTTATAGACCATACGGGCCGTGCAAAGCCAGCGATTATGGCAATTGTTGAAGAAGCAATCAATGCGGGTATTGAGGAAGTCTGTTTAATTGTTCAAAGCAGAGATATTGACCTTTTCGAATCCTATTTCAAAGCACCGCCGCGTATTGAACACTATAACAAACTCAGTAAGGAAAATAAGGCGTACTGTGACTATCTCATAGAATTGGGAAGCCGTATATCGTTTGTCACACAGGATGTTCAGGAAGGTTTTGGGCATGCAGTATACTGTGCCAAGGAGTGGGTCAACGGCGAACCGTTCCTATTGATGTTAGGGGATCATCTCTACGGTTCTGATGAAGCACATTCCTGCACAAAACAGGTCCTCAATGCTTACGAACAAGTAGGACACAGTGTCGTCGGCGTAAAGGAGACACACATCACAGAACTGGCAAACTTCGGATGCGTTACAGGCGTATGGCACGAAGAAGCATCCATGCTATCTGTAACCGCATTTTATGAAAAACCTGACCCAGAATACGCACGAGAACATCTACATGTAGACGGTATGGACACCGATAGCTTCCTCACAGTCTTCGGAATTTATGTGATCGAACCACAAATCTTCGGGTTCCTTGAACAAAACATCGAACACAACTTCCGTGAACGCGGCGAATTTCAACTTACCTCTTGCTTAGACGATCTGCGAAAGGCTGACGGGTTCTCTGGATACGTCGTCCAAGGCCGACGGTTCGATATCGGCCTCCCCAAAGAATACCGGCAAACAGTCATAGACTTCAGAAATGCACAGTAACCATCGAACACCCGATTACACCCACTATCCACCGCCATCTATTCAGCAGCAGCAATCCGCTTAACGACAACCACAGTCATATCATCATACTGCTCCGCATCTTGAACGAAGTCTTGTATGTCCTCAAAAATACGCTCTATCATATCCTCAGCACTGCTGTCATCCGAGATCTGCGCGATCAGGGTATTGAGACGTTCCGGACCATACATATCTTGTTGTGCGTTCAACGCTTCAATCAAACCATCCGAATGGAAAATCAGAAACTCGCCGGGGTTGAGATCGAAGGTCGCCGATTCATAGTCGACGTTCTTTCTACTGCCCAGCGGCAGATCGCTTGTCTCAATTTCAACGATCTGATCACCACGTTTCAGAACAGGGTACGGTTGTCCACCGTTCGCATACTCGATACATGTATCGGACGCATTGAGAACAGCCAAGTTGAGTGCAATAAAACTGGGGCCATACATGCGGGGGGCAAGTCCTGTGTTGAGGTCCGTGAGGATGACAGCCGCTTCAGATTTATAGCGTGCAACTTCATGTAACATGCCGTTTGTAAGCACCGCATTCATCGCACCGCGTATTCCTTTGCCTGCAGCATCCGCAACAGCGATAGCAGTTTGCCCGTTTTGGACAGTGAGGTAATCGAAGAAATCACCGCCGACTTGTGTAGCAGGCACAGACCTCCCCGCAATATCGAAGTCGTGTGTCTGGGGGGGCTCAGTCGGCAAGAGCCCCATCTGTATATTCTGTGCTTCACGCAGTTCAGCCCGAATCCGCTGCATGTCCGCCTCCTCTTTCTCCGCCATTTGAAGCCGAAGCTGTGCAGTCTGTCTTCTATTGACGATCAACCGGAAAAGGAGGGAGCCTACGGCTGCTATGAAGATAAGTGTCGGCAGATAATTACGCCATCGGGACCAGACAGGGCGATCAATGGTAAACGCTAAAACTGCAGGTTGCTGCGTATACGGCGACCCTTCTCGGAACGCTTTTATCAACAGTGTATACTTTCCAGATGTCAAGCCTGTATATTGGACATACGGAAAACTGCCGGTGTCCCCCTGCTGTGGCAGCGCGATGGACTGCACAGCGTTGGCGATAGGTGTCTCCGTAGATGTCATACCTGCAGCAATGCGGGTCCATGCGGGAGTACCTAACCCAATCAGTTTAATGTGATATGTCATAGCATCTCGCAGCGGGTTAACACCTTGAAAATGCACAGTGATAGCTTTCAAGCGCGCGGGGAGCAGTTCAGGAATCTCCGTAACAGGCAGCATGCTGGATGCAATGCGGAAGGGTTCGGTGAACGATGTGCCCGCGTCCACAGAGACGATACGACAGAACGGAAGCGCGCCCAGATGCGCGCGGTATTGCGTAGCACCGCCTTCCGTACCGAACCACAACGTTTTCGTATCTACTGCGTGGATATGTGATACATTGTTGTGGATAAGTCCATCCTTCGTCGTGATAGATTGGAAAGTGTTGCCATCATATCGCACAACCCCGCCCCCCCACGTAGCGAACCACACGTTACCCCACGGATCCTCATGCACATCGCGTAAGTCATCAACAAGAAACCCATCTGCAGTCGTCCACGACCGTGCCGTTTCGCCATCATACTGGATAGCACCTTGAGCCGTCGCTAGCCAGAGATCTCCTTGCGAAGATAAGAGTGCACTGTTAACGCTTTCGACGGTGATGGGAGCAGCGTTTTTTAAGGTTGTGCCTTGATACGTTTTGAGACTCTCATGAAAAACGAAAATAGATTCAGCACCGTTTTGAATAGCGAACAAAGGCCGCCCAGATACACTGTCGGGAAGTGCTGTCAATGTGTTCGGGTCGTCAAGGTCTTGCCAAAACATGAGATGCTTGCTGACTGTATTGTAGAACCAGTGGACATCATGCGTTGCAGTCGGACGGATAACGGGCAGGATAGCGCGGTGCTGCAAGACTTCACGCTGTACAGGCCCCGCTATTATATTTGAGAACCGTTTGATTTCCCCAGTATCATAATAACACCAGAGCCTATCCCGTGTGTCTGTATGCACTGTGACGACAGGGGTAACAGGGGCAGGCAGTGTTGCTGTAGCGGTGAAAAGGTGTTTTCGGAATGTGCCATCGGGTAAAAGGCGTTGCATGCCGTCCCGCTGTGGTAGGAAAACCCATCCACCTATTATCAGCCAGGGGGTACTACCTGCAGTGACGAAGGGATCCGAACCAACGTGAATTGTCTCGCCATCCGTGCCACTCTTCGCTTGTATACGCAGAACGTATTTTTCAAATTTTTCATCTTTGACAACATATCGGAAAATTCTGTACAAGGTCCATGGATCTTGGGATAAGATAGGTTTATCTACAAACCAGATATACCCATCTGCTTCGAACACAACCGATATTTCTGTGCGTCTGTTAAGGGTGGTGGCATTATCAGGATGTGTTTCAAGGGTATAGGGGAGATTCGTCAGATTGTGCTGTATAAGCGAATCTTGATCGCCAAGGAAACGTGCGATGCCGCCGGGAATGCTGAGCCACAGGGTACCTGCACTATCGGACATCATCACACGCACACTATTACTCCCCAGTACCGTTCGTGTTGTCCAGTTCACTATCACAGGGTGTTGTTCATAAGATGTCACGCCGTTGTCATGACCGAACCAGATTTTACCGTCCAATGCCTCAAAAATTGTGATAATATTGTCACTGCCGAGTCCAGCGTCGACCGTGTAGACTTTGGGATGTTCTGTCTCTTCCAGCTGGAACGGGCTATTCAATGCCTTTTCAAAGTATTGACTCTTATACGCGTGCACACCTGTTTCACTGGCGAACCAGAGCGTATCCCATGCATCTTCTATCTGAAAGGAGCCTTGGTCATATTTGAAACGTCTGAGTGTGTTGCCATCCCACCAGTGCACATCGCTGTTATCACTGAACCAAATTCTTCCATGACGATCACTTTTTATGGATACAGGTGCGTTAGTATCGGAGATCTGTGTTCCCGCTGTCTGCAGGACATCCCTGAATTGCACCCCATCGTAATTGAAAAGTAGGGCATGCCCACCGAACCACAGCACACCGTCGCGGTCCTGCATGATCCGTTGAACCGCCCGATCTTTCGGCGCATCTAGGATATCTTCCACACGTGCCATATCCGCAATCTGCCACATATCCGGGTCCGCTCGGAATTTCATGAGAAACACCCCTTTTGCATCGTGCCCACCTACCCAATACGTACCTGTTTTACTTTGGAAGATAACCGAAATGATAGCAACAGAAGTACCACTGAGCGCATGTCGAAATGCTTGGGGTGGCTCTTGAATATCGAGGGATTTATAGCGTGTAAACGCATTGTCACTGCCAACCCAAACATCGCCATTGTTATCAACAGTCAAGCACGTTCCGACGGTCATCTTCTCAAAATCTGTGCCGTTATACCGACTGATGATGCCGCTACCTTCGGCGGGATGTTGACTCAGGCACCAGATATGTCCCCACTTATCCTCAACAATCGTTCGAGTCCTACCCCGAAACGGCTCAGTCTTTGCCCCGTGCACAATTTGGGTGTAAGGTGTGAAATGCGTGCCATCATACCGGCTGATCCCCCCGCTATCTGAACCAAACCAGAGTATACCCCGACTATCTTGATAGACTAACGGCACAATAGGCCCTACCAACCCATCCGCTACAGCATAACTCTGCATCTGCTCAAAAGCTACAGCACTTTGCAAGAAACAGAGCATACATGCAAAACACGCTAACTTGCTCAACACTCGCATCAGAAACCCCTCCCATATTACTGCGAGGCAAAATGTTCAATCCGTGTTAACGCCTCCCGAATTATATCATCCGGATACGTTAACGAAATCCTGAAATATCCCTCACTCCATTGCCCATACCCCAGCCCAGGTGTCACAACAACCCCCGCTTCCTCAAGCAACGCCGTCGCAAAAGCACCACTAGACCCACCGAAACGCTCAGGCACCGGCACCCAAATATAAATGGTCGCTTTCGGTTTCTCTATAGACCAGCCACCACCCCGCAACGCATCCACAACCATGTCCCGACGCTTTTGGTAGATAGCATTCATCTTCGGCACAACTTCACCCGCAATAGCAAACGCCTGTGCACCCGCATACTGCAACGCACGCAAGGAACCATTGTCTATGTTGTCCTTGACCGCCCTTACCGCCGCAACCGCCGCCTGATTGCCAACAACACACCCTAAACGCCACCCCGTCATATTAAACGCTTTGCTCAAGGAGAAAAATTCAACCGCTACCTCATCCGCACCTGACACCTGCAGTATGCTAGGCGCGCTATACCCCTCATAGCAATTCTCGCTATACGCATTGTCATGCGCAATCAAAATGCCGTTCTGCCTACCAAACGCTACCGCCCGCTCAAAAAAATCTAAATCGGCTACCGCCGTCGTCGGATTGTTCGGATAGTTTATCCACAATACCTTCGCTAACCGCTTTACCTCCGTAGGAATCGCCTCAAAATCTACATAGAAATCGTTCTCCCGCAGCAACGGCACATAATACGTGGTCGCACTCGCAAATACATGCCCAATGTTATATGTCGGATACCCCGGACTCGCAGCAATACCGATATCGCCCGGATTCAATAACCCTAACGCTAACTTAACAATCGCATCTTTGCTCCCTAACGTCGCTACAACCTGATCCGCTTGTAAGGTAACACCAAAACGATCTTGATAGAATATACGCACCGCCTCCGGAAATTCGGCTACAAGATTATCGCACCCATACCGATGCCTATCCGGATCCTCTGGGTTTCGGAGTGTGTTACATAACGTTTGAACAACGGGATCCGGGGTCGGCACATCCGGATCCCCAATACCCAAACTGATGACATCCACACCGCGCGCTCGGGCATCTGCTACCTTTTGCCGTAAATCTACAAAAAGATACGGCGGAAGTTTTTGTAACCTTTCTGCAGTTGTGATCATAAGGTCTCCTTTTTTTGTTTGTATTATATGAGATCTCTGCAGCATAACCTTTCCAGGTTGTACATCTGTGTAGCATAACCTTTCCAGGTTGTACATCTGTGTAGCACAAACTGTTAGGTTGTGTCTCTTTGTAGCATAACCTTTCCAGGTTGTACATCTGTGTAGCATAACCTTTCCAGGTTGTGCATCTGTGTAGCATCTAATGTCCGTTTACGTTTTTATTATTTTAGCCGTAAAATAGCTTGCTGTGCTTCGCTAAGCCGATCCATAACATTCGCACTAAAATGTAAACCTTGCCCACCCCAGTCCGGCATATAGCCAACGCTATAACAGTAATACAGCGTCCTGCGCGGGTTCCCAGATACATTGACGACAGAACCATGCGTCAACGCCTCCGTAAAAATAATCGCATCCCCCGCCTCCGCCGGCACAGGCACCAACACAGGATTCTCATCAGGATGACTCCCCCACGGTTTGGGAAAATTACTCTTATGCGCACCCGGAATAACCGCAAAACAACCATCCCGGACATCACACGCAAGCATCGGAAATACAACCTTGGTTAAAGTAGAAACTATCTCGCCATTCTTGCAGTGATACTGACACTTCGGGATAATCGGGGTGCCATGCATGTGCAACCCCGTATAGCCACCACCCCACCGATATATCGTATACGTGTGGTTGAGACGATAGGGACCCCCAGTTACACCCGCAATCACATCGAGAACCTCAGGAATATCAATGAGCACATTGAAAATACTATCGGCTTCTAATATGTTCGATATATACAGCTCCTGCGCTGAACGCTCTGTACCCAGACATAACGGATCAGGATACGCTGATGGCGGCATGTCCTGATATGTATCCAGCACCGCATTACACGCTGTGATCACACGCTGCGGCACAACAGCTTTTAAGACAAGGTAACCTTGTAAATCAAATAGATATTTTTGTTCTTCTGTCATAATTTTTTTATCCGTTGCAGGCGTTCCCATAAAATGCGGAAAAACATCTTTGTTCACTCCGGTCCTACACACTTTCAGGTCCTGCCTACTCCTGTTCGCATTCATAATGCACACCCTACAAAAAAGGGTACACCCCAAAAAACATGTTATTCGATCTCCCGCACCTCATATTTTAGAATAGTGCCACCTTGCCCCGTAATTAAGCCTGCGGTGGAACTACGCATCTGTACGGCTGTGAGGTCCATCCGTGTATCTGTGCGTTGGGGTCTCCACTGGGTTCCGCCGTCCGTCGTGTGCAAAACAAGCCCTGCCTTCCCCACAATCCACCCTTCAGTTCTCGAGATAAAATGGACATCATATAGGAAGTGTCGAGTATTGCTATCTTGACGTACCCACCCTTTCCCACCATCATCGGTATGGAATATCAATCCGTCTACACCGACTACCCACCCTTCCTTCAGTGAGACAAAATGGACACCGTTCAGCCACGTGTGTTGCACAATATTCATTTTCGCAAGATGCTGTGTGAGTGTAGATCGCCGCCACTGTTGCCCACCGTCCTGTGTGTATAGCAACGTTCCAAACAAACCCACCACCCATCCATGCATTTCAGAAATGAAATGCACATCAAATAGGTTGGCCATGACACCACTCTTTTGGGGGGACCACGTTTTGCCACCGTCGGTCGTCCGAATGATTTCACCCGCACTGCCTACACACCACCCCATGTTTTCGTCAAGAAAATAGGCAGAAAGCAGGTCCTGCGTTGTATTGGAATTTTGCCGCTGCCAGATAACACCACCGTTGGTCGTCCGTAAGATAATACCCGCTTCTGCAACCGCCCACCCTCTTGTGGGCGTAATGAAATGTGTTCCACCAAAACATTCGGTAATTCGACTATCCTGCACACGCCATGTCGCGCCGCTATCTGTCGTTTTTAAGATCGCACCGCGATCGCCAACTGCATACGCTGTGTTATCCGTAGTGATATGTAAGTCAAAAAGTAAATGGGATGGGGTGGATTGTGTGTGCCACGTGAGTCCACCGTTGGTCGTGTGTATAATCGTGCCACTCTCGCCAACTGCCCAGCCGAGCTTATCGGAAACGAAGTCAACCGCTAATAAGACGGCATCGGCACTGTTATGAAACCGCGGGCCACCGCGTTGATGTTTCCAAAGACGCTCGCCACTTTTTTCAGGAGATGCACTATAAAGGACTACACCTAAATCGCCTACAATCCATCCATGTTGTCCGTCTACAAAGTCAACATCATAGAGCGTAAAGGTATGTAACGGTTCCTTACCAAGATAGTCGGGCTGCCCATATTCTCCTGTGTGCCGCGCATTGCTACCCTCTGTGAGGAAGTGCCACGTCCGCCCACCGTCAGTTGTCCGATAGATGCTCCGCCTATCGCCAACAACCCACACTGTCAGCCTGTCAACAATATGGAGGCTAAAGAGGGCTATCTTCGTTTCGAATTGCACCCGCCACGTCCGCCCACCGTCTTGTGTCCGGTAGATATAGCCCGCAGGCTGATGGGCATCCGGAAT
This sequence comes from Candidatus Poribacteria bacterium, assembly GCA_965200395.1. Classification (GTDB taxonomy): domain Bacteria; phylum Poribacteria; class WGA-4E; order WGA-4E; family WGA-3G; genus MSPOR6. The sequence continues at coordinate 118,420 of CBDAUH010000003.1, forward strand.
AGCACTCGTGATACACCACCCATGCGCCGTATCTATGAAGTGGACAGCTTTTATAGATCTATTTCCGAAAAATGCCGGCTGGATTTCGAAGGATTTTCCACCATCCATAGATCTGAGAAGGGTTCCCCAATCGCCAGCTACCCAGCAGATCTCTTTTGTGACCGTAATGCTATGTAGATCATGTTGTGTTTTGGAGTCCACATGTATCCACGTTTTTCCGCCATCGGTTGTGTGTATAATCGTGCCACGCTCGCCAACTGCCCACCCTTCCTGTGTATCACGAAAGAACACATCTCGCAGTGGATTTCGTAAAACACACTGCTGTTTGTTCCAATTTTCGCCACCGTCCGCAGTATGCAGGATAATACTTTCGGTCTGCCTGTCCATGTTTAACCTATCGGATGCATGCGTATCGGGCACTGCGCGCTGTCCATCCGCGCTCCCCACTGCCCATCCATGCGTTTCAGAGGTAAAGTGGACATCGTCCAATCGGGCATGCCAGTCGCCTGATAACACTGTTTTCCATGTGCCTATCGTGTGTGTCGGCGTATTTTGGCATCCACACAGCGTCAAGAACACAACACAGCAGAATAGGTAGCGGGCCCGGTGTATATTGTGAGTGGACTTATACTTTTTTCTCGAAAAGGACTTCGCTAACATCATGTAATCCTCGTGGTGCGGTGATGACCCATCTTGCGGCGCGGACTGCTCCTTTTGCGAAGGCTTCTGGGCTATGTGCGCGGTGTGCGATACTAAGTGTTTCACCTGCTGTTGCGAACATGACAGTATGGTCTCCTGCGATATCGCCTCCTCGAATGGCGTGTATACCGATCTGTTTTTTTGGGCGTGGGCCGATAATACCGTGCCTACCGTAGGTACTGACTTCCTCCAGATCATGTCCAACAGCTTCGGCGACAGTCTCTGCCAATTTGAGCGCTGTGCCGCTGGGTGCATCTGCTTTATGATTGTGATGTGCTTCGATGACTTCAATATCATAATCATCGCCAAGTGCTTTTGCAACCAATGCTAAAGCTTGGATCATGACGTTGACGCCAAGGCTCATATTGGGTGCCATGACACATTTTATTTTTGAGGCAAGTTGGTGAACTTCTGTGAGTTGATCGGATGTGAATCCTGTCGTAGCAAGCACCATAGCTTTATCTGCGGCGACAACGTGTCGGAGATGCTGTAAGGAGGCAGTGGGGGTGGAGAACTCAATGGCAACATCGGCGTTAGCAATTACATCAGCAAGATGGCTCATGATAGGAATACCGAGTTCACCGATACCCGCGATGATACCGACATCTGTACCTATCTCTGGATGTGTAGCGTACTCGGTTGCCCCGACAAGTTGCATATCTGTTTGTTGTGTAACGGCTTGTGTAATCAATCTGCCCATGCGTCCACATGCCCCATTGACGACTACATGAATCATGGTTGTTTCCTTTTTAGTTTTATATTGACTCTACAACAATTTAGTATATCACATTAGCAAATAAATTCGTATAAAAAAATGCTGTGGGTGTGAACTTCTATGATTATGGTATATTGACTATTTATATCTTGAAAGTGTTGCTTGTGCTTTTGCGTGATAGGAACTACGTACTAAGGGACCTGATTCAACATGCCGAAAACCCATTGCGAAACCTGCATCTTTGAGTTCGGCAAATTCTTCTGGGGTGTAGTAACGTTGAACTGGCAGATGGCGCGGGGATGGAGAGAGATATTGTCCGATTGTCAGAACGTCGCATCCGGTATGCTGAATATCCTGCATAGTTTTCAGGAGTTCAGCCACTGTTTCCCCCAAGCCCACCATGAGACCAGATTTTGTGAGCATATTAGATTTTAGTTTTTTACTCATTTTAAGGAGTGTGAGTGTTTGTTGATAATTTGCGTAGGGGCGTGCGCGTCTGTAGAGGCGTTCCACTGTTTCCGTATTGTGATTGAGAACTTCGGGTGCTGCTTTGACGATGAGCTCGAGTGCCTTCCAATTTCCTTGCAAATCAGGAATAAGCACTTCAACGGTACAAGTGGGGTGCTGTTTACGTGACGCATATATACAGTCTGCGAAGATGGATGCACCACCATCCGGTAGATCATCACGGTTAACGGAAGTAATAACGACATGATTGAGTTTCAAGTGTGCGACTGCTTCACCAAGGCGTCGGGGTTCATCAGTATCTACATGCGTGGGGGTACCTTTCTGCACTGCACAGAACGGGCAGCGTCGTGTGCAAACATCGCCTAAAATCATAAATGTTGCAGTGCGATCGTTCCAGCATTCCCCGATATTTGGGCAACGTGCTTCTTCACAAACAGTATGCAGTTGTAGATCACGCATAAGTTTTTTGAGCTCAGTGTAGTTATCACCGCTGGGGATACGCGCCTTAATCCATGGCGGGTGTCTGCGCTTGGCAGAATCTGAGGGTACAATTGGGAGGGGTTTCATCATTTTGTTTCCAATATTATTACTTTAGATAGCATCGAACATTTAGGCAACACTTAGAAAATGGCGGGAGAGGGTGGGAATCGAACCCACCTATCCACTTGCATAGACAAGCCGGTTTTGAAGACCGGTAGAGCCACCAGACCCTATCCTCCCCCAGAAGTTGAAGCGAACAAAGACGTTTCTCCGCTTAACGCAATGATAGCCGGGTTTCGCTTTGCTCTATCCGACGGACGAACAACACTGCACAACCTGGAAAGGTTATGCTACAAAGACACAACATGGAGCGGTTTATCTCAATGATAGTCGGGTTTCGCAAGCTCTACCCATAGGTGTCAACTTAGGGATTTTCAGCCTTTTTCAGTTGCCTATAAGTTGTGTGCTTTCCTGCTCTATGTTGTCCCCAGTCGCTGTATTGTAAATCCTTTTTTATGTTGCTCAGTGTCTTCAATAACGCCGCTTTAGATTCGTGAAAACTCATTGTGAGTGTGCGTGCATGCCGCCCAATAAGTTTCGCTGTGCTGATGGGATCGTGCAGTATACACCGCCAGCCAGCTGCTACCATAATCCAATGTCTTATCAGTTGTGCGATGAGTTTCGCATACACCTCACATAAGATACGATCAGGTTTGGCACTGCGGAATGTATTCACCTTGCCAACGCTTTTGAAGGATTTGAATAGCAACTCAACTTGCCATCGGAGCCCAGCAATAATAATAACTTGTTCAACGGTAAGTTGTGCAACCTCCACATTTGTAATGTAAATATCCCAATCGGCAAGGCGTAACCGTTGTTTTGAGGGCGTTGTCTGTCTCCGTTTAGCATCACGCCTGATGTATCGGCGACGCTTGCTCGCTACTTGTTCGGAACATCGCCGTGCAACGAGGCGTGCTGGCAGACGATCCCTCGCTCCAACATAGCAACGCTGGTCTATAGTGTCCGAGTTTGTTGCCTTGAGGTGCTTATATAAGCAGAAGGGTTCTCCCTGTTCATCATACAGTTTACAGTTTACTTTCAATCTTGTTATCCAGAAGATGCCTGCTTGTGTCATTTTTCTAAATGCGTCAAACGAAAAATAGCCGAGGTCTGCTAAGTGTAAACTCCCCGCAGGAAGCGGTCCAAACGCCGCTGCTGCCTTGCTATCGGCAGTAATACCATCACTGAGTTGGAAGTGTTGGAAAGCACCCGTGAGGACATCAAAACAGAGGTGAAGTTTCATAGCAGACTTCTCACAATCGTTTTTAGCACGCCCCCCTTTCCATACAGGTCTCAGCTCATCCGGCAATGTGAGTGTGGTGCTGTCCTGCACATAGACGCCTGTGAACTGATTTAGCAAAGGCAGTGTCGGCGATTGTGCTGAAATAACTTGTGTTGTTGCGGCTATCTCAAGCACCGATTTCAAGGTTTCGGCTGCTTCAGGTGTCATCCGTTTTTCAATCGCTTGGCGGGTGACATGCACACCTAAAGCACAAGCTGTTTGTGCCAACTCCGTATAACTTGCATCAGGCGTTTCAAGCCACCCGAATACAAGGGTCTGCACGAAAGCACCTCCGGAGAACTTGCGGATCCTTCGGACGAACCCGCACCTTGAAGCTGATGCGTCAGCAATCGTTCGCAGTATAGCTTGCATTTTATCACAAACCTGTGTTAGAATAGACATTGGAACACCTCTTTTGTAGAAATGAGTAATATTGTTTTTCTACTATTATGTAAGAGGTGTCTCTATTTTGCAACAATATTTTATACTAAAATAACATAAAAATGTTCTTAAGTTGACACCTATGGGGCAGAGCTTGCGAAACCCGACGGACGAACTTGCAATCATTTAGAAAACAGTCTACGGACGTTTCCATCTCTGACAGTAACATTTTGTGTGTCACAGTATTCAAGGAAAGGGACTGCATATTTCCGTGATGTCTGAGCCAATTCCCGAAATTCTGCAACTGTGATTGTTTCATTCCTTTGTAAATAATCGGTTAGCAACTTTGTTATATCCTCATAGACTTTTTTGTGAACAAAATAGTTGTCGGCTGCCTTGATAAACTGTCCCAGATTCAACAGTGCATAAAATGTGGACTCGATCACTTGGGGTGTATAAGTTGACAGTAATGTATTCAGTTCATTTAAGCTGGGGGTATTGAGTGCTGCCTTGAGAAACAGAGCTTCCAGTGCATCTTTTGCGGTTGATTCTTCTTCAGAGAATTGTATTTCGTGCGATGCCAATCGTAGCAGGTTTCCATCTTTTACAAGGTGTTTTGTTTTTATGAGTTGGTCAGTAATTTTTTCAAAAGCCATTTCATCAAGTCCGAGTTCACGACGTAATTGTGAGCTATTTTGACCTATAAGGAGTGGTTGTGATGTATGGTACGCTGACAACGCAGATAACAATTTTTCTGTAGCGTCTGTTGTGCGGGTAGCATCAGCAACAAGCGGTGTTTTTGCGGATGTATCCCAACGGACGATTTTCCCTTCAGCTTCCAATGTATTTAATATGTTTTGGACTTCAGATTGCGAATAGGGCAGATAGTAATATAAGAAGGATTCTGCCACACAGAGCGTTGGGCTATTTTCTAATAATGCGTTAACCACCTGTGTATCGTCAGCTTTTTCCCATCGTGTTAATGTGTTGATAGTTTCTTGCGTGAACCGTTTATGTTTCGGTGCGAATGGATTGATGACTGTTCCGCCGCCGACGGTATATTGTGCAGAAAAATCGCGTAATATTATTCTATCACCTCTGAAAGTCAATATAGGTTGTTCTAAGCGAAGTTGGGCTTGCACTTTATCACCTGGTAGAATTGCTTCGTCGACCAACAGGATCAATCTACAAAATATTTCGCGTGTTCCGAGGTATGCGCGAAAACGGCTCCAATGTTCAAGCATCCTTGGAAATGAGGATAAAACGTGTAGTGCTATATCGATATTATCGGTTTCGTTTGAGAATTCTATAGGACAGATAACATCACCCCGTTGTATTTCCTGATCTGTTGTGCCGGACAGATTAAGTGCGGTTCTTTGTCCTGCATGTGCCACATGTGCGGGTTCATTATGCACGTGTATTCCTCGAACTCGGACAGTATCTCCTTGCGGTAGGATGATCATCTGTTGATCTTTATGGATAGATCCGCCGATAAGTGTGCCTGTGACGACGACTCCAAATCCTTGGACTTTAAATACACGGTCAACATATAATCTTGGAATTCCGTGATGTTCTTGTGTTTTGTATGCAAGGTCTACCTGTTGAACAATCGTCTGTTTTAGGGACGCAATGCCATCGCCAGTGATAGATGATACATGAACTGCGGGTATGCCTTCAAGCGAAGTGCCGACGAGCAGTTCCTGTGCCATTTCCGTTGCTTCATCCAATTCATCAGGCGATGCCACATCGGACTTTGTCATGACGAGTATACCCTTTGAGATGTTGAGCAGGTCTAATATAGCTAAGTGTTCGAGTGTTTGTTCTTGCACCCCCGCTTTCGCATCAACGACAAAAAGGACGATGTCCATGCCATAAGCCCCGGACAACATATTGCGTATAAATTTCTCGTGTCCGGGGACATCAACGATCCCTGCCCGCGACTTATCTGGCAGGTCAAAATATGCGAACCCTAATTCAATGGATAACCCGCGTTCCTGTTCCGCTTTAAGTCTATCGGTTTGAATACCTGTCAGGGCATTTATCAGGGCAGTTTTTCCGTGGTCAACATGCCCTGCAGTGCCGATAATGAGGTGTCGTCTGTCTTGTTGCATCAGTTGAGTCCAGTGTGTGTGTGGATGCGTTTACCGATACGGTTAAACCGTATATTTTCTATAATTTTCCACACCTCCCATACTTTGTGTGTAGTATGTCGATATGACCAATATACCATGAATGCTTGTCCTTTGATACGATTGACGTGTACGGGTCCCCAAGCCCGACTATCACTGCTTTGATTTCTATTATCTCCCATTGCAAAAACGTGGTTTTTTGGCACAACAAACGGCTTGCCATCAGGAAATTGACGTTTAAACTGACTTTCTGTTAGGGTATAATCTGTGTATAGCGGATTATTCCGCATATATGCCTGCATGCCTGGGAACGGTGGAAAATCGCCTCGATGGGGGCCTGTATGTTTCGTGTAGCGACTATCGTTAACCGCTATACCGTTGACATAAAGGTTTCTCCCTTGTGTGTTAACGGTATCACCTTCTACAGCCACGATGCGTTTGATGAAGTTGCGGTCTGTTTCGTGCGGTGGAATGAAGACAAAAACATCGCCACGTGCAGGTTTATGAAAGTCAAAAACGCTAATGTCTGTGCCGGGAATTTTGAAACCGTAGATAAACTTACAAACAAGGATTCTATCGCCGACGAGGAGTGTATCTTCCATAGAGCCGGAAGGTATTTTAAATGCTTCCACAACAAAAGGACGTATGAACCCAAAAACGAGTATGAGCGCGACTGCAATGACTTGGGTATACTCCCATACGATTGCTTTACGAAATTTTTGCCATTTTGTTAATTGAACATCCGTGTGCATGTCGTTTGAAAACCGCTATTATAAGACGGTCGTCCTTTCTTAATTTTTTAAATGATTGCAAGGGCTACCGCAAAGCCACGTTGTGCTTTGCTACAATAGTAAATTTGATCAGGATACAGTTTTTTAAACGGTTGCAGCATGTCGTTTTTTCTGATGATTGTAACGCACATTAGCATGCCCTAATCAATGCCATAAGCACTGTTAGCATATCAGTCTATACTTTCCAATGCGCTGAGAATGTCGGAAGTAGAAGCCCTTGAATAATCAGCGTCGAGAGATTTCCATCCTATTGTTCCATCTGTCTTAATGATAAAGACTGAAGGCCGGGCAAGATTGGCATTATTTGGCGATACAACGTTGTAAGCGGTGATTGCCGCTTTACTACTATCAGATAGCACAGTGAACGTGAGGCTCAGCGCGTCTACTGTTGTTTTCGTAGCGGTAGGCGTATCGACACTAATAGCGATGAGCGATCCGCCTACTGCTATAATTTCATCATGATTATCCTGCAACTCACCGAGTTGCGCTTTACAGTACGGTCACCAGCCACCCCGGTAAAACACGATGACCACCTTACCGCTAAAGTCTGAAAGGGCGTATGTATTTCCGTGACCGTCAAGCAAGGTAAAATCTGGTGCTTCGGCACCGATACTTAAACCCTCGCCTGGATCCAACAGTGCAGGCTCTGGTTCAGGTTCTGGCTCAGCGGGCTGCTGCACGGTTTCCGTGGGTATTTGTGTTTCGGTGTCAACATCCACAGCACCGTCTGATGGGCTATTGGAAACCGTGCCATGAGGCGAGGGAGTGCTTTCGATTCCCATAACGGAATAGTGCAGTGTTTTGCTTCCGCTGCCGTTTGTCCATGAAATTGTCAAGGTAAGCGAACCGACAGGAAAAGTCCCGTTAATAATCCGTGCGTTGCCAGACCCTGTAACTGTCCAGGGTGCTGCTGTTACTTCACCAGGGTCGTTATCAAATTCAATAGTAATACTATCGTTTTCTGATATATCATCTCCGCTTGCAGGTGTCGCACCGACAAACACGGCGACAGGTGTTTGGGGTGCATCAGGGAGATCCGCTTCCATAGTTTGCGGTGCGTCATCGGTATCCGCTTTCGCAGTGTCAGTCTCAGCAGGCGTATTCTCCTTTGAATCATCGGTCTCCACAGAAGGATCCTTCATCGTACCTACAGATGTAGCTACGGAATCCGCTGTCGGCACTTCATCGCCAGGCATCGTAACAGGTTTCATTACCTGATTTTGCACTTCATCACAGCCAGCAGCGAGTATAATTAGGAATGTGATTGACATTACGGACAAAATTTTCATTATTTTATTGCTCACCTATCTTCGTTTCAAATCTGCCCATCTTACCAATTGTTTTCCACGATGGGATACAGACACCTCTTGCTCAACTTCTTCCTGGCCCGCTGTTTCACCACGGACTCCCATTCCTTCAGCCGGACTATTTGGTTGAAGTGTAAAATTACCGGCATCTGCATTAACGAACAGCGGATCTTCATCTATGTTGTCTACATATACTAAAAATTTCTGTTTAGCATCAGGATCAATTCCCATAAGACCATTTTTAATATTACATGACTCAATAGTTACGAATCCCCAGGCAAATACTTCAGCATGGGTCCCATCAGAAGTATTATTCCATACGATTGAATGGGTCATATTGAGATCTCCTCGGTCATCGACATAAATGCCCCCTCCCCTATTTCCTGCAGCGTTTTGTGTAATTGTACAATGCCTGATATAAGCATCGCCAAATCTTGTAAGATCCCATACACCGCCGCCATTTTTGACAGCTGTATTATTTGCGATCACACAATCCGTAGCATATAATGACGAAGTTGCACTGCAGAATATACCACCGCCATCTTCTGCTGTATTTTTATCTATAATTGAATTTTCAACCGTTATTCTGGAATATTCTAAACATTTTAGACCGCCGTCAGCATTCTCAGTGATGTGGCAATTTGTTAATACTGCTCCAGAGAAAAAATCACAAAAAACACCGCGTTTACCGTTTTTAGAAATAACACAATCCTTGATGATAGCACTGGCATCCAAACAGGAAATCCCGATACCTATATTATTTTTAACAGTGCAATTTGTTATAGTAGGCTTAGATCTAGTTTCTGCCCAAAGGACACCATCATGGTTATCTGGTGTTGTTATGGATATACCGGCACCCAAGTTATGTGAGATTGTGCAGTCTGTTATGATTGGAGACGAATTTAAACATAAGATTCCAGCGGAGTGGTTCCTGCTAATCACACAGTTTTTAATTGTGGGTGAACTATAAAAGCAGAAAATTGCCCCTTTATGTATCACATCTTTTACTGTGAACCCATCTAACACCGAAGCCGCTGTTTCCGAATTTTGAAAATGAAATCCTCGGGTCTCAAGCTTCTCCTCACAGTCAATAATCGTTGTCTCAGGACCATTGCAAGACTTAACCGTTATCTGTTTCCCCTTAAAGTCAAGGTTCACATTTCCTTCGCCTTTATAGATACCCGCATCTACCAAAACAACATCACCGTTTTGAGATATATCAATACCCGCTTGAATTGTCCGTTGATCGGCAGGCACATGAATGGTAGCTGCAAAAGCAAGTGTACTGCATAGAGAGAACAGTGCAATGTAGCAGAGATGGATAGCCACGTTATTCTTTTTTATGTGTATTCCTATAAAATGGATTAATCTGTATATGTGATATGTATAGGTTACTCATCCGTTGCAAGCATTGCTGTGAATGCTTCTTGTGGTACGTCAACATTTCCAATCTGTTTGAGACGTTTTTTACCTGCCTTCTGTCTTTCTAACAATTTTCGTTTCCGTGTTATATCGCCACCGTAACATTTTGCAGTTACATTTTTACGAAGGGGTCTGACCGACTCGCGTGCTACTATTTTGTTCCCAATTGTTGCTTGAATTGGAATTTCAAATAGCTGCCTGGGTATCAACGTTTTCAGTTTAGAGACTAACCTTTTTCCACGGTCCTCCGCCATTTCGCGTGGTAAAATAGTAGAGAGCGCATCAACAGGCTTTCCCATCAAAAGAATATCCAACTTGACTAGCTTCTCGGTCCTATATTCACCGATATCGTATTCAAGCGAGGCATATCCGCGAGTGAGTGACTTTAATTTAGGGTAAAAATCAACAAGCATCTCACTAAGCGGTAAATCATAGAGAAGCTGTACCCTGCTTGCATCTAATTGATTCATCCGTTTATATATACCCCGTCGTTTCTGACAAAGTTCCATTGCATTGCCGATATATTTCCTTGGAACGATTATATCAATATTGATGTATGGTTCCTCAATGCGTTCTATGTTTTGTGTTTCTGGCAGATGTGCTGGATTGTCCACGAACATATCATCACCAGATTTTAGAAAAACCTTATACATCACACTGGGCGCAGTCCGAACAAGCGAGAGTTCGAATTCTCGTTCAAGACGTTCGTGTATAATTTCCATGTGCAGCAGCCCCAAGAAGCCGCACCTAAACCCGAATCCAAGTGCAACAGAGGTTTCCGGTTCAAAGGTAAAAGAAGAATCGTTGAGACGTAGTTTTTCCAGTGCTTCTCTGAGCGCATGAAATTGGTTTGTATCTGCAGGATACAAACCACTAAATACAAGCGGCTTTATTTCTTGATAACCTGGAAGTGGGACAGATGTAGGATGTAAATGATGCGTGATTGTATCGCCAATTTTCGCATTGTCAATGTCGCGAATACCCGCGATAAGATATCCGACTGCACCTGTTTTGAGTTCAGTAGCGGGTTGCATTTTTGGCGTGAAAATGCCAACTTCCTCAACTTCATAAGACCGTTTGGCCTGCATGAGTTGTATCTTTTCTCCCGGTGCAATGCCACCATCAAAAATACGAGTGTAAATTATCACACCACGGTAGTTATCGTAGATGGAATCAAGTACAAGTGCTCTTAACGGGGCTGCAGCGTCCCCTATAGGTGCAGGAATTCGGTTGACAATTGCCTCTAAAATAGCGGGGACACCAGTTCCAGCTTTTGCACTGACCAGGAGGGCATCTTCCGCGCATATACCAACCACTTCTTCTATCTGTCTTTTGACTTCATCAGGTTGAGCAGCTGGCAGGTCAATTTTGTTAATTACAGGGATAATTTCCAGCTCATTTTCTATTGCAAGATAGGCATTTGCCAAGGTTTGCGCTTCAACGCCTTGTGCTGCATCAACAATAAGGATAGCCCCTTCACACGCCGCAAGACTCCGGGACACCTCATAGGTAAAATCTACATGTCCTGGTGTATCAATCAAATTGAGTTCATAGACATTTTCATTCTCAGCACAATAATGGAGTTTGACCGCGGTAGCTTTTATAGTGATACCGCGTTCCCGTTCCAAATCCATTAAATCCAGCACTTGTTCCCGCATCTCTCTTTCAGCAAGTGTGTTTGTATGCTCTAAGAGACGATCACTTAATGTACTTTTGCCGTGGTCTATGTGTCCCAAAATACAGAAATTGCGAATATTGTGAAGTGTTGTTGACATGATGTAAATAGTATACTATATTTCCTGCCTTATTTCCACAAAAAATCGTTCCAAATTGTGAGGCGTGTAAAGCTTCGCATAAATACTACATCTTTCTTGTTAGAAGGTTCTCAACCCTTTTGCCAAACAATAACACGATTAATGGCAATACACTGACAAGCAGAAGCAACAGCGGAACAATCTTATTGTGGGATTTAACTGATTTCAAGACTCCCACTGAATAGAAAAATATAGAGACCCAATTCAATGAAAACGACAGATAAATAATTGGATCTCTACTAATTGATATCCTATTACTGTTTTCTACAACTCTTTTATCTTAATGTTCCGAAACCAAAGTTTTCCACCATGATCTTGAAGACCGATATGCCCTTTACGCGGAAAATTTTTGAGAGCAACACCGAATTTGTTCCTGCTGCCATCAGGATTCTTATGAGGTGTATCCCACTCATCTAAATCTGCGCGGACAATTTCTTCACCGTTCATCTCAACTGCGACGACGCTTCCATCACAAGTAATGACCATCTCATTCCACTCACCCGCAGGTTTACATACGTTCCGAGTCGGTTCTAATGCATCATAGAGTGAACCACAGCAGTGTTTCGTAGCCGGTTCTTTGCCGTGCGTGTCTAAAATCTGGATCTCAAGTCCTGTTTGAACCGGACGCTGCAAATCTTCCCAACGAATAAAAACGCCACTATTTACTTTCGGTTCACTCTTATACTCTAATGACAAAACGAAGTCGCCAAATTGCTCTTCAGTGTAGAGGTATTGTCCACCTTTAACAGTGCAGAGAATAGAGCCGTCATCAACAACCCATCCTTCTGCTTTACCAGTGGCACCCCATCCGTTTAGTGTTTCACCATCAAAGAGAGATATCCAACCATTTATCTGTTCTGCTGCCATATCTATATTCCTTTCTCAAAATTATTCAATACTATTTCTGAAAAACAGTATCTCATTAAGTAAAATAAACCGTTCGTAGTCACGCAAACCATTTCGCTTCTTACATTCACAATTCTTAATGCGACTTTATCTCTCATACACAACATAAAAACGTGTATCAGTTATCTAAAATTTCCATGATGATACAGTCTTGACCATCAGCATTAATACCTTTTGTAAAAAAGGTTTCCAATTCAGATTTTTTATATAATCGTTCATCGTAAAACAAACGATAATCCGAAACCTTGACTCTAGGATACTTGAATTCACTCTATCCGCTGTATTCATTTTGCATGCTACACATGCTCTTTTATGGTAGAGTTTTGAATTATTTATACATAACGTGAGTTCCATAATAATGCGGTATAAGGAGAACACCTTTGTTATAATAAGGTAAATTATCCTTTATCTTATAATTTGGAGGAATTCTCCATGGATGATATTATATCACTTTTTTGCGAAATAAACGATTTTATTCTCGCTTTTGAAAAATATCAGTCAGTTAATTATGATTTTACGGATTGTAATTATCCTGATGTGGATATATCTATACCAGCTGATAGTGATGGTGAGTTTCATCAAATAAAACAGGAAGTTTTTTTTGAATGGGATCAAGATGTGACTGATTTTGATGATGATACTGATGTAGAATTAAAGGATGGTGATGGTCTTGATATATCTGCAACAATATCAACACCTGTCCCAGTTGATAGTAGCAAAACATTATATTATTCTGTTGTTACTTTACCTGATACTATAGTTTGGACATTTTTGGTCTTGTTATAGATTACTATAGTTTGGACAGTTTTTGTTTTTTTTATGGACATAAAGCAGGAAAGCGGGTATCCTTTTAGGAAACACAAATTTGAAAGGATATTTCAAATGACCCCACTTTCCTACTTGGACAACATGTTATCAGATTTTTGACCTTTGTTCAAGTATAATAACTTTCACCACTTTCAGACTTTCGTAAAAGGTCTGATAAATACGCCCTACCGAGGCACAATGACACAAATCTATCTTGCGACAGCCCAAGCAGGTCGGTATTGGTCTCTGCCAAAGTTTCTCTCGCGTGGCGTCTGGTGTGTGGATCAAGTCGCCACTACGCTAAGCCATCAAGTGCTATCCGCTTACCCCACAGGCGTATACGTCTATGATGAAACACATGCCCTAAGTAGCGGTTCAAAACAAGCGGGTTTGCATTTCCACAGGAACCCTGCGTATCAAGCACGTAACAAGAACCAATCCAAGTTTCATCACGGACACGAGTTCGGTGCGATTGGCTGGCTGGCAGAAACGCCTGAAGGCACGCGCCTGTTTCCATTAGCCACACGGATGATGGAACCGAAAAGCGAGGACGCAAATAGCCTCGCCGTGCTGAAGCATTTATGCGATCTTGTGCCACCGGGTCTTATCATTTTTGATAGAGGTTTCAATAGACGCAAAGTGTTCACGGAGATACTCTCACAAGGACATCATTTACTTTGTCGTGCGAAGTCAAACGCAGCGTTTTTTGATATACCGAAACGCCCTAAGCGTCTCAAGAGAGGCAGACCCCGTCGGTATGGTAGCCGTGTGTCTATTCCACACCTGAAGTATACAGACATCGTTGTTGAGGATCAGACACTTTCTGTCGCTGATAAAGTCGTGCGAACAAAGATGTGTCCTGTAGATGTCCGCATCGTTGTGATACGCAAACGCTTGAAAAAGTCTAAACCCTATCGGTATTTTTGTGTATTTACTTCAGATTTACGACTGCCCGTAGAAACAGTTATCCGACACTATAGAAACCGGTGGCAGATTGAAACTGCCTTTCGGGACGCTAAAGAAAACTTCGGATTTGACAACTATCAACTCCGAGACAGGAAAAGTTTGGATCGGTTCGCTCAACTCAGTTTCACCGCAGCAACGCTCACACAACTCGCTTTCAGTCCGGTGCTAATGGAGAAGACATCCGCAGACACAGACACAGACGAGGCACCGCTTGATTTAGAAACTGTGCTATCCACACTCAATATACACTGGTATAAACCGAAACATCTCACACGCGGCTTGATGACCGCTTACTTGCAGCGACGTTTACAACAAAACTATTTTTATACGAGTTACGACCCGGGGAAAAACGCACAGAAAAAACTGAAAATCCCGAAGATACTATGTGAAAATGGTTCAGCAGCAACTATTTTCACGATTATTGGAAAAATGATGACTAAAAAACAGTGATTTCTAACAGAATTTAGACAAAAAAGGGGCGTTAGCAGCAGTTCTAACACCTGTTCAGAAGTACTAACGGGGAAGTGCTGCCAACTATTCATAATCTATAACAAGACCAAAACTGTCCAAACTATAGTAAGATCTGCATGATTTTCTGTTAACATGTAATCATTTCCATTATTGCAAGCTTCTCAAAAAAAGCTTACCTACATCAAGGTTATATTCAAAATCTGATGCCGACCAGGGACTGTTATAGCCAATTATCGGCACATAACTTTCATGACGCGACCCGTGTGAACGTACTGAAATCGGTTCTGATGCCACTTCCAATTCACCAAAAACTGTAGCTTTATCTGCCAATACAAAAACGTCACCAATCCTGTCAGGATGAAGTTGAAATATACGCGCTGCATCCTCAGCAGTATACACTTCCTCAATACCAGGTACGTCTATTAATATCTGAACTGCGGAATCAATGTCCTTACCGTCTTTAAGAAATACGTACGCCGCGCCACCTAAGTTACCATGATGTGCAACATATCTATCCTTAATAATCGGAATTGCGTCTGCTGGAACACCTTGTTGTATTAACATACGTCCAGGGTCAAGTGCAACCGATTTATCCAACATACCATGATCTGCAGTGATGTATATCTCACGTTCCGGGTCATCATCAACTATCTCACCGATAATACGATCAAGTTCAGCCATATGTTTTTGAGACATCTCTGCTTCAGGAGCAAACTTGTGCTGTACCCAATCCGTTGTTGAGCAATACACAACCTGCGGATCATATTCGCGTAACGTATAATGAACTGCCCGCAACAACCACCAGTTGATTTCAATAGAATAAATCGGTTCAACAGGACCTATCGCATCAATATATTCAGATGGCGGTGCTTCAGCAGCAACAGCAATATCAGCTCCACCTTCTAACATCCTCAGCAACTTCTTCTTTGTCACGAATAACGCTGTTTTATCAGCAAAATTAGCTTTTTTTGAAATCTCAAATAGTGTTGGTGTCAGCAAGAAACGGTTATCCTCAATAAATTCACCTTCTCTTGTATTTCTATCAACATAATAATTTGAAGTAATGCCGTGCCTCTCAGGAAATGTGCCTGTCGCAATACTTACATTATTGACATTTGTAACTGATGGGATAACAGCGTTTGCAGCCTGATAAAATCCTTCATCTGCTAATTTTCGAATATTCGGGATTTCGCTTGCTGTCAAGTAATCATGACTTCCAGCGTCAATACAGAGGATTAAGATTTTTCGTCTTTTCACTGTTCACACTTTCAACAATCCAAATATATGATGAAGATTATAGCAAATATTGGTTTAATCTACTATTTTTATTTCAGGACTTACGCATTGTGGCACATACTTTTTTAGAGTGGTTTGTAACCCCGACTTCAACCGAAATTGCGTCCGTCCTATTTATTTTTAAAGAGATACGAGTAGAGTCTCTAAGGTTGAATCGCAACTCGAATTGCATCTTGCCTAAACGCTACCTCAAATAATGTATCAATTTTCGATAGTGGATATGTTGCACCGATCAATTCGGCAAACGGGTACCGCGTTCGATTGTCCGCGATAAAACGTAAAGCAGACTTCAGGACATCAGGGTGATAATTATGAACCCCTTTGAGACTGATACATTTTGTAACCAGTTGGTGCAAATTAATCGGAACACTATCCAATGGATAAACATATCCCAACGTCACACATCTGCCACCAACCGTTAACCACTCAAATAGATTTGGCAATGCAGACGGTGCACCACTCACTTCAACACCAAGGTCTATTCCATGACCGTGCGTCACTTCTTTTAAGATATCATCAATTTCCTCTGTAGATACTGTATCAACGTTAAAAGTGTGTGTTGCTCCAAACTGTTTAGCAACCTTTAAACGCGATTCATTTTTCTCTACAACTGCGACTACTTTGTAGCCTTCCTCTCGTAGAAAACATGAAGCATAGAGACCTAACATACCTGCACCGTGAATAACTGCTGTTTCGCCAGAGCGAGTACCTACTGTATGTAAACCGTTTATTACTGTTGACAGAGCACAATTTATCGGTACCGCTTCTGCATCGTTTATTGAATCTGGAATATGATAGATAGCAGTTCCTTTTCTTAGATTAATATGCGTTGCAAAACCTCCAGATAGAACATTCTCACCTACTCCCTGAGCATGTCCGTATTTGAACATTGTTTTGCATTTCTGAGGAAGACTCTTGTCCACACAGTAATAACAGGCACCACATGAAGTAGTCAGACTCCAAACAATTCTATCTCCAATCCGCAGCGGTTTTCCATCTGTAGAGCAGACATCCGTATGTGATGCAACACTCCCAATAGCTTCATGGCCAAGCACACAAGGCACTTCAGCACTCCGTCTTCCAGATACAGTGTGAAGATCAGAACCGCAGATTGTCGCTAATAACACTTCTACCAATACTGTATTTGCAGTATCAGTAATCGGTACTTCGCAGAACTCAAAAGGTATACCAACACCTTTGAATAGTGCAACTTGTGCAATTCCATCAATATTTTCTGACATAAACCCACCCATACTAAATTGATACTAAAGTTTGGACATTTTGGGACATTCAGGCTGCGTTGTCCGCAGGCAATGCTGTCTCTTTGTGAAAATCGGTGTGTATTTTCTGTGAGTTTGTTTTTTCAGAGTAAATCGCAGAAAATACCGCTCTGTAGAGCTGCCAGCGGAGATAAACTACACGCAACCCTTGTGTGAGACGCTTCGGATGATACCAATGGATGCCCAACTGATCACAAACTACCTGAGCACTTATCTCCTCCGCCGTCCCATCCCGTGGGGTGAATAGCAACTTCGTCAGACTTGCTGCAACGAAACTCAATTGCACAAACCGATTGATGCTTTTGCGGGATTTCAGGCGATAGTCATCAAAACCGAAGTGTTGCTTCGCATCCCGAAAAGCCGTCTCTATGTGCCATCTCTTGCGATAATATATAGCGATCTGTGGTATCCCAATCGTCAAATCTGTTGTCCATACACAGAAATACCGATAAGGTTTCGAGGTTTTCGGGCGACTTCGGATAACAACGAGGCGAATATCAGCATCGCACATCTTCGTTCTCACGACTTTGGAGGCGATTGAATACTTTTGGCCTTCTATATCCATAAGCGTATACCGCATCCTGCGAATATCCAAGCGGTCTCCATATTTTCGCGGACGGCCACGCTGGCGATGTTTCGGCTGTTCCGGTAAACGATAGAAGACGGCATTAGACTTCGCACGACACAAGATATGATGTCCATAACTTTGAACCAGCGTAAACACTTTTCGCCTTGAGAACCCACGATCAAAAATAATAAGACCCGGAGCGATCTGGGAACAGATGCGTTTCAACACCGCATCGCTTTTATCACGGCACGTCTGCGGCACCATCAGTCTCGCCCATACGGGGAATAGCTGCCAACCTGTAGATGTTTGGCAAAGTAAACCTAAGGCACCAAACTCGTGTCCATAATGGAACTTGGATCGGTTCACGCGACCCTTTTGATAACTGAAGTTGCGGAAAAAATGCAACCCCCACTGGCGTTCACCTGTTTTTATGGCTTTGGTCTCATCATACACATAAACCCAGTTAGGAAATGCTTGCTGAACCTTTTTTGTCAGGTGTCCTGCGACTTTATCCGCATCCCATTTACCACGCGATAGAAACTTTGGAAAAGACCAGTATCGCGTCTGTGAAAAACCTGATTGATAAAGTTCCGTTAGCGTGCCACTATTTCCATCTGCGATAAATCCGAAAATAAACGCTTGGAAAAGAGCATAGTTTTGTGTGTTGAACAGATACTGAAAATCTGATAGAATGTCGTCTAAGCAGAAAAGGAGGTTCATTTTTTATTCTCCTTTCAAAAAATATATTTGTTTATGAAAGGATACCTGCTTTTCTGTTTTTTCGCACTAAAAATTTCTAAAATTGTCCAAACTATAGTAAATTGATAATGTAATATCCAAAAATTATGCAACATTTTTCTTGCCACGTCAAGCGTTATTTCGTATAATAGTTTCAAGAAATACCACCAAAAGGATACATAGGAATATGAATAAAGCTGCCGATGTCCTTATCGAAGCATTGCCCTATATACGCCGGTTTCACAATCGGAGAATTGTAATTAAATATGGGGGAGCTGCCATGGAAGAGGATGCTCTAATCCATTCAGTGATGGAAGATATCGTCCTGATGAAATATGTCGGTATGCGTCCGATTGTTGTGCATGGTGGTGGACCAAAAATCAATATCTGGATGGATAAGGCTGGCAAAGAAACTGAATTTATTCAAGGTTTACGCGTTACTGATGCCGAAACTGTTGAAATTGCAGAGATGGTACTCGCTGGTTCAATTAATAAAGGGATCGTTGCAAAAATTAATCAACATGGCGGTCAAGCAATAGGAATTTGTGGGAAAGATGCAAATATGATTGTGGCGGAGAAACATACGCCCACCTTCGTAGATGAAGATGGAAAGGAAACTGCAATAGACATAGGTTATGTCGGTAATGTTATTGGTGTCAATACACAACCGATCATTACACTTGATGAGGCAGGATATATTCCGGTTATTGCTCCAAATGGAACAGGTGTTGATGGACAAACCTACAATATCAATGCTGATACAATGGCAGGTGAAATCGCTTCTGCACTTCAAGCTGAAAAACTTATCCTATTGACAGATATGATCGGAATTTGTGAAGATGTCGAAGACATTACAACGCTCATATCAACAATTCAAATGAAAGATATAGAAATGTACATAAACAACGGTATCATCACAGGAGGTATGATTCCAAAAATAGAAGCATGTGAGAGAGCACTTCTCGGCGGTGTAGCAAAAACACATATAATAGATGGCAGAATACCACATTCGCTCCTGCTTGAGGTACTCACGGAAGGTGGTATTGGCACAGAAATAATCAGATAATGGAGGTTATATCTATGGATCAACGAAAGAAAATCGCAGCAATAATCACTACCTATTTCCCTAACTCACACGCAGACGTGATTGCTACGAAATACATGAAGGGTTATCCTACTGATAAAGGACATATTGCCCCACGTGTGGATTTGGTATCTATTTATCTGGATCAGATTGATTCGCGTGACATTGGCGTTGACTTAGCAGCAGAACATAATATACCGATCTATCCCAGTATTCGACAAGCATTGACACTCGGTGATACTGAACTTGCTGTTGACGGCGTACTTCTTATCGGTGAACACGGAGATTATCCGCATAACGAATTTGAACAGCACATGTATCCACGACGATATATGTTTGAACAGATATGTGGCGTATTTGCCTCAAGTGGGCGGTCTGTACCTGTTTTTTGTGACAAACACCTTTCCTACAATTGGGACGATGCCAATTGGATGTATGCACGGGCAAATGAACTCAAAGTACCATTCATGGCAGGTTCTTCGCTACCTACATGTTGGCGACAACCCTTCTTGGAACATCCACTCGATACACCCTTAGATGCCGCTATCGCTATCGGTTACGGCGGCGTTGAGTCCTACGGCTTCCATGCACTAGAAACATTGCATTGTATGATTGAACGAAGGGATGGTGGTGAATCTGGAGTTATATCTGTTCAATGTTTAGAGGGACAAGATGTGTGGAATGCAGCTAAATCTGGAGAATGGTCACTTGATTTAGCTGAAGCAGCTTGTGCACAAATAAAGAATAAACCCCACACATCTATGACTAAACAATGTCCGAGTCCTATATTATTCCTAATGGAACATCGTGATGGATTTCGTTCTGCGGTGTTAATGCTAAACGGATATGTAAGTGATTTTGCTTATGCAGCACAACAAGGTGATGAAATTCTTGCTACAGAATTTTACCTACAGAACGGAACACCCTATGCTCATTTTAGCTATCTGAGTCTAAATATAGAAGAGATGTTCGTAACGGGAATACCGCAATATCCAGTAGAACGCACATTACTAACAACCGGAATCCTTGATACCATAATGCATTCTCGAGCAGAAGAGAATAAAAAACTTGAAACACCGCACTTGGCAGAACTGACATATCAATCCTACCAAAACACACTTATCCGACCAACAGCACCGCGTCCAGAAGGTGCCACAGTAAAACTATGAATTGGAGTAATTTATGAATAAAATAAAAATAGCATTTATTGGTTGTGGTGGTATGTCGTCTCAGTTGCAGCAGTGCATACCAATGATACCTGAATTTGAATTCGTTGCGACATGTGATCTTGTTGAAGACAAGGCAAAATCAAACGCACGAAGATTTGGTGCATTACGTCACTATACTGATTACAATGAAATGTTCAAGAATGAAGACCTATATGCTGTTGCCGTTGTCGGTAGACCGGAGGATAAACTCCATCGTGACATCGGTATAGAATGTATGCAAAATGGATACCATATCTATACCGAGAAACCCCCTGCAACAACCGCCGCAGGTGCAAAAATGCTAGTTGATACCTCTGCGGAAACTCACAAAACAGGCATGGTAGGTACAATGTGGCGACATGCACCCGCACATCAGATCGCAAAACGCCTGATTGACGAAGATGATTTTGGAAATGTATGCCAATATCATACGCGCTATCTCGCACCGGGGCCACGACTTAGCGAAGCGGGCTCACCTTTTGCATGGAATTTCATGCTTGATCAAGTCATACATCCAACTGATTGCATGCGATTCTTCATGGGACAAGTCAGCGAAGTATACGCAGTTGGTACAATTGATGCACCCACCAGTAATGTATCAATTTCTGTTAACCTACGATATGAAAATGGTGGAATTGGAACAATGACACTTGGGACCGGTCCCGTCTTGGAAGCTATGGTTTTTATCCAAGGAACTAACAATCAAGCAATTCAGGTGTTTGAAACAATGAAGTTAAAACGTTATCGTGTCCCAACTTGGCTCGGAACAGGAGGAGGTTATACCGATACGCCAACAGAAGAGTGGAATCTGAATACTGCGTATCATGGTATAGGAAGACCTGGATATCTGGAGGAGATGCGACATTGGGCACAATCATTGAAAGATGGAACGCAGCCACATGCCAGTCTCGAAGATGCTTATCAGAACATGCGCGTATTAGAAGCAATAAGTCAAAGTATTGAAACTGGAGAGAAAGTACACATATCAGCATAGAGGAGTTAATTTCGATTCTCACAAACTTAACATGCAAAATTCAAGGAAACCTATATGGAAAATGAAGAAAATCACGGGTGGGAAAACGATACAGAACTTTTTGACATGATGGAAGAGCAGTTGTATACTGCTGTGATTTCGGATGCCCTTGATGCGGCAGGTTTCCGTGATCAGGCACTGAAACACACCATCCGTCCATTGCTTCCATCAACTGTTGTAGTTGGCCGTGCCATGCCAGCACTATGCCTTGATGTCTATGAGGTTCCCGAAAAACCGTACCAACAGGAAATTGCAGCTGTGGACAACCTGAAACAGGACGATGTTCTCATCTGCTCAACAAATGGCAGTACTCGCATCTGCTTTTGGGGTGAACTTCTTTCAACAGCAGCACGCGCCCGCGGAGCGCGAGGTGCTGTCATTGAAGGTTTTATACGCGATGCCCGTAAGATTATGGAGATGCAGTTTCCTATATTTACGACGGGGATATCTCCTGTTGACTCCAATGGACGCGGAGAAGTAGTAGCATACAATGTTCCAATAAAATGTGGTGGTGTTACAGTAAATCCTGGTGATATTGTGTTCGGAGATGCAGATGGAGTTGTCATCATTCCACAGAACGCCGAAAAGGCAGTGATTGCGGCGGCTTTGGAAAAAGTGCATGGTGAAAACCGAACCCGTGATGCCCTCCGAGAAGGTGCAACACTTCAGGAAGTCTACGATAAATATAGGATCCTATAACGGCATACCAAAATCAACTTTAAAGTTTAAGGAAGAATAGATGATTTACGAATTACGAACATATCAAGTGGTACCGGGGAAAATGAAGAATCTGAATGACCGATTTGCAAATATCACATTACCGTTGTTTGAGAAATATAATATGAAGGTCATCGGTTTCTGGGAAACAGCTATCGGTGAAGCAACGACAACAGAGTTGATTTACTTGCTTGCTTTTGAAGATTTGGGACATTATCAGCATGCATGGGAGGCGTTCATTTCCGATCCTGAATGGCAGGCAGCAAAACGATTGACAGAAGTCGGTGGCCCGTTGGTCAATGTGGTAAGTAATAAGATACTTGAACCGACAGATTATTCCCCTTTGCAATGAAATATGATCAATATATCCAAATAATTCAAAACCTTCCCATAAAAGTAGTTAAAAATTCTAATTAAAATCACCTTAATTTAACTTGTTATTTTAATTTGAAAAGTGCTATAATTCACGTCTACATCATTAATATTTTTGTAGCAATAATTTAGAGGGTTTCCCTAACTAATACTATAGTTTGGACATTTTTTGTTTTTTTTATAGACATAAAGCAGGAAAGCGGGTATCCTTTTAGAAAATATAAACCTTTTTGAAAGGATATGTCTAATGACCCCACTTTCCTACCTGGACAACATGTTATCACAATTCAGATCGTTATTCAAGCACAACAACTTCAATCACTTTCAAACTTTCGTGAAAGGTCTGATAAATACGCCCTACCGAGGCACAATGACACAAATCTATCTTGCGACAGCCCAAGCAGGTCGGTATTGGTCTCTGCCAAAGTTTCTTTCACGTGGTGTCTGGTGTGTGGATCAAGTCGCCACTACGCTAAGCCATCAAGTGCTATCCGCTTACCCCACGGGCGTATACGTCTATGATGAAACACATGCCCTAAGTAGCGGTTCAAAACAAGCGGGTTTGCATTTCCGCAGGAACCCTGCGTATCAGGCACGTAACAAGAACCAATCCAAGTTTCATCACGGACACGAGTTCGGTGCGATTGGGTGGCTGGCAGAAACGCGCGAAGGCACGCGCCTGTTTCCATTAGCCACACGGATGATGGAACCGAAAAGCGAGGACGCGAATAGCCTCGCTGTGCTGAAGCATTTATGTAATCTTGTGCCACCGGGTCTTATCGTTTTCGATAGAGGCTTCAATAGACGCAAAGTGTTCACGGAGATACTCTCACAAGGACATCATTTACTTTGTCGTGCGAAGTCAAACGCGGCGTTTTTTGATATACCGAAACGCCCTAAGCGTCTCAAGAGAGGCAGACCCCGTCGGTATGGTAGCCGTGTGTCTATTCCACACCTGAAGTATACAGATATCGTTGTTGAGGATCAGACACTTTCTGTCGCTGATAAAGTCGTGCGGACAAAGATGTGTCCTGTAGATGTCCGCATCGTTGTGATACGCAAACGCTTGAAAAAGTCTAAACCCTATCGGTATTTTTGTGTATTTACTTCAGATTTACGACTGCCCGTAGAAACAGTTATCCGACACTATAGAAACCGATGGCAGATTGAAACTGCCTTTCGGGACGCTAAAGAAAACTTCGGATTTGACACCTATCAACTCCGAGACAGGAAAAGTTTGGATCGGTTCGTTCAACTCAGTTTCACCGCAGCAACGCTCACACAACTCGCTTTCAGTCCGTTGGCAATGGAGAAGACATCCGCAGAAACCGACACAGACGAGGCACCGCTTGATTTAGAAACTGTGCTATCCACACTCAATATACACTGGTATAAACCGAAACATCTCACACGCGGCTTGATGACCGCTTACTTGCAGCGACGTTTACAACAAAACTATTTTTATACGAGTTACGACCCGGGGAAAAACGCACAGAAAAAACTGAAAATCCCCGAAGATACTATGTGAAAATGGTTCAGCAGCAACTATTTTCACGATGATTGGAAAAATGATGGCTAAAAAACAGTGATTTCTAACAGAATTTAGACAGAAAAGGGGCGTTAGCAGCAGTTCTAACACCTGTTCAGAAGTGCTAACGGGGAAGTGCTGCCAACTATTCATAATCTATAACAAGACCAAAAATGTCCAAACTATAGTAACTAATATTTATTTTCGTCAAAGTTTTTAAAACGCCAATCAGTCGTGGTGTGGATCCTTGATAAGAAGAATTGCGTCATATCATTAGCAATGTAAAACCCTCATAATTTAGACATATTAATAACATGACTCGGGCAATTAACACACCTTAAATATGTAGGAACATCCCATGCAACATACCCCTGATTCTCTCTGGTCAGAAATATTGGAAACACTTGGTAAAACCGCTGTCAACGATATCTATCTACGACAAGTTTCCCCTCGGTACCTTGATAAGGTGTCTTTTAAAGTTGCTGTTCCATCTGATTACACACAAGATGAAATTGAAGATAGGTTTATCAGTGACATTAATAAAGTATTAGCGGATCGTATAAGTTCTGACTGTGCGTTTGAGATCTCTGTGGATGCTTCTCTTGCAAAAGTTTCTGATGTCGATAAAACAGAATCTACCTCCGAAGACACTCTCCCTGAGCTCACAGGTTTGAATCCGAACTATGCCTTTGACAATTTTTGTGTCGGTCAGAGCAATCGGATATGCCATGCAACTGCCTACGCTGCGTCTCAAGACCTCGGCGGAGAGTACAATCCACTTTTTATATACGGTGGTGTGGGACTCGGAAAAACACATCTCCTTCATGCTATCGGTAATTTGGTTCAAACGGAAAACCCAAAACGAAAAGTTTTTTATGTTACATCTGAAACGTTTATGAATGAATATATCGATTCAATAATGAACCGGACCTCCTCTCAAGGATTTCGCTCAAAATACCGGACAACAGACCTTCTGCTAATTGATGACATCCAATTTTTACAACGTAAAGAAGGCACACAAGAGGAATTCTTTAATACTTTCAACGATTTATATCTGAACTCAAACCAGATTGTGATGACGAGCGATCGGTCCCCTAGTATGCTTGAAAACCTTGAAGAAAGACTTAGTTCACGTTTTGAATGGGGAATGGTTGCAAAAATAGATAAACCGAATTATGAACTCCGCCTTATGATTCTACAGCGAAAATGTCAAGACCAAGGCTTTGATAATATTCCAGACGAAGTACTGCACTACGTAGCAGAAATAGTGACAGCAAACATCCGAGAATTGGAAGGGACATTGGTAAGCCTGAAAGCACGAGCTTCACTCCTAGATCAAGAATTAACTATTGACCTTGCCCGTAACGTGTTAAACGATACATCCACACCTATCAGAGACAGATCACTCCGACAAGCTGTTACGCCAGCAACAATACAAAAACTTGTCGCTGAACATTTTCAATTAAACAATGGCGATTTAACGTCGACAAAACGGACAAAAGTTCTTGTTTACCCTCGCCAAATTGCGATGTATCTTTGTAGAGAGTTGACACAGCTTTCTCTAGCAGATATTGCTGAAGCTTTCAATAGACAAAACCATAGAACTATCACTTATGCTTGTGAACAAATTGAAGAATTACTTGTAGATGATGAAACTCAAAAAGTTATACAGTTATTAACCGATGAATTGACATAAATTCAGCTAGAAAAGCTTTACCTACACACGATTCCTATGAGTTATTATCAAAAAATGATAATAACTTGATAATAACTTGATAATAACTTCCAATTCATGTTAATAAATTGCTAATAACTTTTCCATTTATAAAGTAGTGATAATAACTTGATAATAACTTTAAATTTATTATCAAGTTATTATCAGCTATAAAATCAGTCCCACACAAGATTTAAAGCAGTTATTAACATATTATCATTACTACTACTATTACTAAGGTACCTTAAATTTTTAAATTGTACTTAATAATATAATTAGCATCCATTGACGATCATTTGTAAAACATTTTATTAATAGAACAGAAAACAAGAAAATTCTTTGAAATGATAGAAAAATGGTAATGTTCAGATGTATTTAGAACGTTTATGTTTACGTAATTTTCGAAATTACAAAGAGTGTGATATAACATTTCATTCACCAATAACATTAATTGTTGGAAAGAATGCAATGGGAAAGACATGTCTCCTTGAATCTCTATATTTTCTCTGCACTGGTGAATCACATCGTGCTAATTCTGCTGTTGAATTGATTCGCCATACATCTGAAGGATTTGCTATTAGTGGTTATTTCCGTAGTGATAAAAGACCGAATACATTTATACGACTTGATGCTGTTAAACCTCGTCAAGGAGCATTTCGCCTAAAAACTGATGGTGTGTTACAACGGAAGCGATCTGATTGGATAGGTAAATTCAACGTAGTTGTTTTTTCACCAGAATCTCTGGATATTGTCAAAGGTTCCCCAACGTTCCGCAGGCGATGGCTTGATCTGCTTTTATCACAACTCAATCGTGAATATCTAGAAGAACTTCAACGTTATCGTGATATTTTGCAGCATCGGAATGCTTTGTTAAAAAGGTTGAGTATAGGAAAAGGGGCTGTAGGTGAGATTTCGGTTTGGGATGAGCTTCTACTTGAAGCTGGAGTAGCATTGGTTAGTGCCAGACATACTGGGTTAGCACGGTTAAGTGTTGTTTTACAAACAACACATCTGTCTTTGACTGGGGGACGCGAACAGCTATTGTTGAGTTATGTTCCAGGTTTTAATTCTCCTGAGATAAAACTTTCTGATATTACAAATCTTTCCGACTATTTTCGTGATGCATTAGGACAAGCGCGACGGGATGAACTGCGGCGTGGAGTCACGCTCGTTGGACCTCACCGGGATGATTTTATATTAACTTTGGAAACTTTGGATGGTTTGCGTGAAACAGCACGCACCTACGCATCCCAAGGGCAGTGTAGAACTGTAGCACTTGCACTAAAACTTGCTGAATTAGAATTTATTCGTGAGGATACTGGCGTTGTCCCTCTTTTTCTACTTGATGATGTGCTATCTGAATTAGATATGAAAAGACGAGAATATCTATTAACGTATCTCCAAGATGTTTCTGCTCAGACTGTGATTACAGCAACTGATAAAGATGTGATGGGAGATGATCTCACCGATGTTCATCTGTTAGTTGTTGAGGAAGGTGTAATTGTAAAAGACAATTAAAATGTTGTGTTTATAGCAAATTTGAGATTTACCTTGACATTATTAGAATGAGACATCGGAAGTTTGGAAAAACACATATTAGCAAATCAGGCGTAGAGAAGCGAAGCACACGACTGCAAAGTGTTGTGGGAACAGTGGTGTGCGAACGGGGATGGTCCGATAAACTTTATGAGAGGAGTATATTTGATGTATGGGAATCGGTTGTTGGACACGCCATTGCTGGACAGAGTGCACCTGTATCGTTGTTAGATGGAGTTTTGCATGTTGATGTAGCACATCAAGTATATGCTAATGAGTTGTCCGTGATGAAAACTGAAATCTTATCTAAGCTTGAAAAGAGACTTGAAGGACTAAATTTACGGATGGGAAGAGCTGTTCCTCAAAAAAAGGTGGTTGATATCCGTTTTCGCTTGAGCCTACCTATTTCTAAGGTTAAAAACGGTGAAAATGGGCATGAAACTGAATTAAGTCAGCAACAAAAGATTGATAACATTCAAAAGGATACCGAATCTATTTCTTCTGAGTTGCTGGAGCAAATTGAAGCTGTAATTTCAGCAGTAAATGATTACGATTTGCGAGAGGCATTAAAGACACTTTTTTTAACACAGTGTAGTGATATGGAATGTACAGAATGACAAGAAATTACACAGCAGAAAATAGGTAAAAATGGGTTGCGATTATAAGGTGATTTATGGTATACTACATTTAGTATACCATAAATTTTGAATTATAAAAACTAACAGATTTTCTTACTGCGATTGATGAGATAAAGTCATTTCATCCCCCTAGGGACTGCTGCCGAAGTGTATTGCATGCGGTGTGTCTCATGGACAAAAACAGGTAAGGGACAAAGAAGGAGTGATCATGTCATATACCGCATCTGATATTCAGATATTGGAAGGGTTAGAAGCCGTACGGAAGCGTCCCGGTATGTATATTGGGAGCACGGGTGCTGCTGGGTTGCAGCAGCTTGTCATGGAACTTGTAGATAACTCTATAGATGAGTTCGGGGCAGGACACGGTACCGCGATCCACATCACCCTCAACGCAGATGGCAGTGTCACTGTCACCGATGCGGGGCGGGGCATTCCTGTAGACGCACATCCATCAGGTGTCTCTGCCCTGGAAGTTGTCATGACGACCCTACATGCAGGCGGAAAGTTTGATGGACGTGCCGATGTCGGATACCAGACAGCCGGCGGTTTACACGGTGTCGGTGCCTCCTGTGTCAACGCACTCTCCGCCTGGCTACGCGTACGCGTCGCACAAAACGGTAAACAGTATGAACAACAGTATCAACGCGGTATCCCTACAAACCCAGTTACCGTGGTCGGTGATGCACAGCACACCGGCACAGAAACAACGTTCCTGCCAGACCCCGATATTTTTGATACGCTCGACTTTCAGGCGGAACCCCTGAAAGCACGACTCCGTGAACTTGCATTCCTCAACGGCGGTGTCCGTATCCACTTTCAAGACCTGCGAGTCGGAAAAGAGGCGCAGGATCCAGACACACCCGCAGAAGTCGTGTACCATTACGAAGGTGGCATTGCCTCCTTCGTTACCTATCAGAACGAAAATAAAGAGGTATACCACGCAACACCCATATACTTCGCAGGCACAACAGACGGCGTTCAGGTTGAAGTCGCTATCCAATTTAATACAGGCATCCCAGCACATATCTTCTCTTACGCAAATAACATTCGAACGACGGAAGGCGGATTTCATGAAAGCGGTTTCAAAAATGCTCTGACACGCACATTCAACGCATATAGTAAAGAACACAGCTTGCTCAAAGGTGAAAAAATTACACCGGTAGGCGAAGATATACGTGAAGGAATCACCGCCGTGCTCAACGTCAAAGTGCCTGAACCCCAGTTCGAAGGGCAAACAAAGTCAAAACTCGGAAATACCGAAATAGAAGGTATCGTTATGAGTCTTGTGAACCAGCAGCTGAAAACATACCTGGAAGAACAGCCTGCCCTCGCAAAACGCATCGTCCAAAAAAATCTGCTCGCCGCACGCGCACGCGAAGCCGCACGACAACAACGCGACATCATCCGCCGAAAAGGTGTGCTCGATTCCGCAGCGATGCCCGGGAAACTTGCAGATTGCTCAGAACGGGATAAAACAAAAACAGAAATCTTCCTCGTTGAAGGCGACTCCGCAGGTGGAACAGCAAAACAGGGACGCGATCGACAATGCCAAGCTGTGCTCCCCCTCAAAGGAAAAGGTATCAACGTCGATAAAGCACGATTAGATAAAATACTTAAAAACGCACAAGTTGTGGATATTATGACCGCACTCGGTACAGGTATGGGCACAGAAGAATTTGATCTCGAAAAATTGCGATACGGTAAAGTGATTATTATGGCAGACGCAGATGTAGATGGCGCACACATCCGCACCTTACTCCTCACCTTCTTCTTCCGACAAATGCCACAGCTCATCCATGAAGGACACCTTTATATCGCACAACCGCCTTTATACCAGGTTCGAAAAGGACGTCGTTCACAATACCTGCAAGATGCAGCTGCACTCCAAGCATACCTACTAAATACCGCCGCACGCACATATACCCTAAAACTCAGCGGACGCGAAGATGGGTGGACAGAAGATGAAGCTGTCGATGCTGTCAACGCACTAGCGCATATCGAAAAACGACTCACAGAACTCGGTGGACGTGGAAAGCGGACACGCACGACATGGATAGACATGCTATGGCACCCGCTAACGACACCGCAAGGGACAGCACCTGCAGATGCCGATAGCCCCGAAATACCTGTTGAAATAGATGCGCCGAATGAAAATACTGTGATGGATGTGCCCGTTTCGTCAAAACAGCCTGCACACACGGATGCTACAATACATGCAGAACTTGCACCGCACATCGCATGTGTGAAAGCACTCGGTATTCAACAGCAGGATTTTGTCGAGGATACGACAGCAACGACACCCCGATTTACCATCGACAGCCCAACAGCTGAACAACAGACAGCACACACCGTCGAAGCCTTGTTATCTGTGCTTACAGCACAGGCAACCCGCAGTATAACGTTAACACGCTACAAAGGGCTTGCGGAAATGAATGCAAAACAGTTGCAGGAAACAACCATGCGCTCGGATGTCCGGGTGTTGCTACAAGTGACAATGGCAGATGCGGTGCAAGCGGAACGTATGTTTACACTGCTGATGGGAGATGCTGCAGAACCCCGACGCGCTTTCATCGAACAATATGGAACACAGGTTGAACTAGACGTTTATGGCGCATAACTTGAGCGAAGATGTGCGTGTTAACAAACTTACAATTCATAAAAAATGGAGCAAAGCACATTGTGCGTTTGCGGTAACACTATGTGACCCTTTAAAAAATAAAAAATGCAAGCAGAAAACATTATTCAGCGACCTATAGAAAACGAATTACAGACATCTTATTTGACGTATGCCATGAGCGTCAATACGAACCGGGCCATTCCGGATGTTCGGGACGGATTGAAACCGAGTGCGCGCCGTATTATCTATGCGATGGGGGAGATCAATATGACGAGTGATCGCCCTTATGACAAATGCGCAGCGGTTGTGGGTGAAGTGATAAAAAACTATCATCCCCATGGGGAGGGGCCTATTTACGGGACACTTGTTGGGCTTGCGCAGGATTTCAACACACGGTATCCGCTGATTGATGGGCAGGGCAACTTTGGGTCTATTGACGATGATCCTGCGGGTGCGATGCGGTACACAGAGTGTCGGCTTGCCAAGATTGCTGGAACGTTGTTAGATCAGATAGACAAAGACACTGTAGACTTTCAACCGAATTACAAGGAATCTCTGACAGAGCCGACGGTGCTGCCTGGGCGGTTACCGAACCTGCTTGTCAATGGCACGACCGGTATTGGTGTTGGGTATCTCTCCAGAATACCGCCGCACAATCTGAATGAAGTTGTGGATGCGCTTCTGTATATTCTTGATACGCCGGATGCATCCCTTGAGGAGCTCTTAGAGCTTATGCCGGGTCCCGATTTTCCGACGGGGGGGAGTATCGTTGGGAAGCGTGGTATACGTGAGATGTATAGTATGGGCAAAACGCAGAAAGGCGGGATTACTGTTCGTGCGAAAGTGACCATTGAACCGATGCCGCAGGAGACATCGCGTGGGAATCGGGAGCAGCTCATCATTACTGAAATTCCGTATCAGGTGAAGAAAAATCGGTTGCTTGAACAGATGTATCAACGTGTCGTTGCCAAAACGATTACGGGCATATCGGACATCCGGGATGAGTCCGATGAGGCGATACGTATTGTGATCGAGCTCAAACGTGGGGAGGTTCCGCATGTCATCCTGAATCAGCTCTATAAACATACTGCCTTGCAAGACGACTATCATCCCATTTTGCTCTGTCTTGTGGACGGTTTGCCAAAAGTGCTGACGCTTCCGGAGATTCTGAAGCACTATCTGGCACATCAACGTGCGGTGATACGGCGTCGCACACAGTATGATCTTGCGCGATGTGAGCGTCGTGCGCATATATTGGCAGGGTACAGAACAGCCCTTGAGCATTTGGAAGCCGTGATCGATATCGTCCAAAACGCCGAAAACCCTGAGACGGCGCGGAACCAGTTACATGCGCACTATGCACTGACCGATGTGCAGGCGCGTGAAATCCTTGGGCTGACCCTGAGACAGCTTACCGGTTTAGAGCGCAAGCGTATCCATGAGGAATACAGTGACTTGTTGCAAAGCATTGCGGAGCTGCGTGCTATTCTCCAAGATGAAGACTTGATCACAGATATTATCCGGACAGAGCTGACCGAGCTGAAAACGGAGCATGGTGATGCGCGCAGGACAGAGATCGTCGAGGAGGTCCAGAGTTTTGAGATGGAGGACCTGATCGCTGACACAGAGGTGGTTGTGACCCTGACACACTCTGGGTATCTCAAGCGTATCCCGATGGATACGTATCGCACCCAGCTGCGTGGTGGTGTCGGTATCAAAGGTGGCACCCCGAAGGATGGCGATTTTCTGGAACAAGTGATCATTGCGACAGCGCACCAATCGTTGCTTTTCTTTACGAGCTTAGGGAAGTGTTATGTGCTGAAAGTCTTTGAAATCCCTGAAGGCTCCAGGTACGCTGCGGGTAGAGCCGCCGTCAATATGTTGCCCTTGCAGGAAACGGAGACCATCACCGCGTTGTTGCCGGTACGCACCTTCACTGAGGATACCTATATCCTCATGGCGACACGTAACGGGATCGTCAAAAAGACGGCCCTCCGTGAGTTTCAAAACGCGCTTGCCAGTGGAATCATTGCTATTCATTTAGATACAGATGACCAGTTGATCGGTGTGCATCTCACAGATGGCACCGATGATGTTATCCTTGTGAGCCATAACGGGTATGCTATTCGATTCGATGAAACAGATGTGCGCAGTACAGGGCGTCGCACACGTGGTGTCCGTGGCATCCGGCTTGCAGCGGATGACTTCGTTGTGGATATGGTCTGTACCGCGAATGAAAAAGACGCGCTGTTGATCGTTACAGAAAACGGGTATGGCAAACGCACGTATCTCACCGAATATCGTTCACAGAAACGTGGGGGTGTCGGTGTGACCGCCATAAAAAAATCCACGCGCAATGGTGCGGTTGTCTCTGCAAAGCTCGTCACACACACAGATGAACTTGTGCTGATCAGCTCTACCGGCTATGTTACACGCATGGCTGTCAAGGATGTGCGTGTTATTGGGCGCACCACGCAGGGTGTTCGCATGATGACGTTACAAAATAACGAAACGGTTGTGGATGTTGCAAAAATAGGAGAAAACTATGAAAAATAGCGTATGGATGCTTTTCGGGCTCTGCTGTGCCTGCGGGTTCGGATACATAATAGTGCACGCGGCTGAACCTGTAGCGGACACTACCCGAAGTGTACTTGAACATGTGCCACTTACCCCTGATGCCGAACAGGCGAAACAGTGCTATGCCTATCTCATGCATGCTGTTTACCTGCAGACATTTCAGAAAGATATGCAGGGTGCAAAAAAGGTATATAATGCCCTTGTGAAACTGATGCCTGAAAGTGCCTTTGTTTGGTATAAGCGTGGGCAGCTCAAGAACAGCATGCAGGATGTACGCGGTGCTGAGCAGGATACGCGTCGTGCGCTCAGCCTTAGCCCGTCACATATTCCTGCAACGTGGCAACTTGCACAGATCCTTCTCAAACGTGCAAGCTATGGTGGTGGAAAATATATTCCGGAAGCACTTGAAACCCTTAAGAACGTTATCACATTAGACCCTGATCATTTGGATGCGCATCATACACTTGCGGAGGTAGCATCCCAATTAGGCGACTTTGTGACTGCTGAGACCTCCTTAAAAGTGCTGACTCGTCTTTTGCCGTTTGAACCTATTTTTCATCAGCGGCTTGGTCATATTTACAAGCAGCGTGAGCAGACACAGCAAGCCATCGATGCGTATCAACGGGTGATCAAAATTAGGCCTGAGGATTTGGTGACACTGCGTGTGCTTGGCGAGCTTTATCTCCAGGTAGAGGATTTGACGAATGCGCAGGACGTTTTTCAAAAGATCTTGGACCGTGTGCCGCAGGACTTCGGTGCTATGTTGGGTATGGGATTGGTTTTTCAGCGGCGTGCACTGCAGGTGCGAGATAATACCGAGGACACAGCGGTATGCGTTGCGAATGCGGAAGAATATATGTTGCAGGCACTTGCTACTGCCAAAGCGCAAGGGCAGTCTCAAGCGCGTCTCAACACCGCGTATACGGCGCTTGCAAATACGTATCTTGTCTTCAAAAAACCTGAAAAAAGTTTGGCAGTCTTCGAAGAGATGCTTGAAAATGCCCCTGATAATATCGATGCCCTCTTTGGGCTCGGCGCTGCCTATCAGACGCTCGGCAATTTCGAGATGGCGGAGACCTATCTGCGAAAAACCCTTCAGCGTCAACCGAACCATGCGCATGCCCTGAATGGGCTTGGGTACCTCTATGCCGAGCATAGCACACGGCTTGACGAAGCGGAAACGCTTATCAAGCGTGCGCTCCAGCAAGCCCCTGAGAACGGTGCATATCTGGATAGCCTTGGATGGGTTTTCTTTAGACAGGGCAGATTCGCTGAAGCTGTTGAAACCCTGGAACATGCACGTCAGCAGCTTCCAGAACACGTTGATATCCTTATGCACTTAGGCGATGCGTATCATAAAATCGGTGAAACGCAAAAAGCGGAGCGTACTTGGAAAGCAGCACAAAAACTTGACCCTGATAATAGTGATATATTGGAACGGCTTCGCCGGTAGATGGAAGAGAACAAACAAATGCATGTTATACGTCTGATTGCTCTCTGTCTTACTTTTATGCTCATTGCGCATGTAAGCGAACCGTTTCGGTGTGGTACCCCGTTTTTGAAACAGGGAGCCCGTCTACCCCCTTATGACACGGCAGTTGCACCCGGTGCGCTCCCGCGTGCCCCTCAGCGCTCTATCGGTTCTCAGCGTACGTTCTTCGCTATAGACTTTGCGAAGCAGCAGCAATATACACTTCAGGCGACCTTGCGTGCGCGGGGTGCACACTGTTATATCTATGTGGAGGACACTGCGTGGCAGGAGAATGTCCATCCGCTCACACCTGTCGGTATCCAGCGGGCACTCGAAGGATCGACGCCTGCGGATGTGCACCGTGGTATTTATGACATCTTGACAGCTGCCTTCGGTGTGCCGCCGGATGTGGATAACACTGAAAAAATTATTGTATTGTTGCTCAATATACGTGACATTTCGCATGCGTACACGACTGCTGGGTATTTCATGCCGCTTGATCAACTTCGCGGAACGCACCACCATCCTACTCTGGGTCCCTTACATAGCAATGGTGCGGATATGCTATACCTCAATGCTGCGCATGCCCCAGATACCTTGCATGCCACCCTTGCACATGAGCTCTTACATCTCATTCATTGGCAATATTCTCCAAACGAAACTATTTGGGTAGATGAAGGCTGTGCCGAGTATGCTGCTTTTCTCTGTGGCTATACGCCTATACAGCAGCTTGCTGCTTTTCAGGGTGCACCGCATATCTCACTGACTGCGTGGCCTGATGTGTCGCGCATACACCTGCTTGCACATTACGGTGCCGCTTTCCTTTTCATGCATTATCTACACGACCACTATGGTGGAACGCAGACGGTTACGGCTATCGTTAAGGGCAGGTTAGACGGCATCGCGGGGATTACGCATGCCTTGGCAGTGCAGGGAGCGCCGCATAAAAATTTCTCTGATATCTTTGCGGATTGGAAAGTTGCAAATTACCTGACTGCGTGGCGATCGCTTGGTGCCCTTGAGAAGAAATACACCTATTCCATACCTGTCCCGCCCATTCCTGCGACAGTGCGGCATCGGGGTTATCCTGTGACTGTGCAGGGTGGAACCCTTGTTAATTTTGCTGCACACGGCATTGACTTTCAGGTCGAATCTGACACCCAGCGGGCGGGGCTTGCGCTCCGATTTGCTGTAGCCCCGCGTGTGCCTATAGACATCAAGATAGCAACGTTGAGAGACAGTGGTGCCATCCGTGTTGAGACGGTTCCGATAGACATTGCTAGCGGTACTGCTTCCATAGATATTCCGCAATTTAGCACGGCTGTCCAACGTGTCATGCTGCTGCCGAGTCTTCAGGTTAGCAATACGAGTGTTTCGCAACGGACTGCTGACTATAGCTATGATGCGGTTTATGGGAACCGTGACACTTACACGTGCCATGTCTTACCGAATCCGGTGCATGTGCAGTATTGGGATATTCTTGTCGTGCCGCGGACTATCACAACAGCCCAAACGTTCACGATTACGCTTACTGCT
Source organism: Candidatus Poribacteria bacterium (assembly GCA_965200395.1). Lineage (GTDB taxonomy): Bacteria > Poribacteria > WGA-4E > WGA-4E > WGA-3G > MSPOR6. Next base: position 155,031 of record CBDAUH010000003.1, read on the forward strand.
CAGAATCGCGTACTGCATGATGCGCAACCTATGGTATATCTACACAACACGCAGCGTGCGTACTACCGCTACACCTTTCATCTTCCGCCTGACGTGCGGACAACCCCTATTGCCTGGCGCGTTATGCATGGCGATATACTGATTGACGCGGGTACGTACCTTGCACAATAACACGGACAATCGGTATCGGTTTCTGAAAGCCGATGCTGTTCACGAATGGAGAACCTTATGACACATACCCTTTACGCGGGCACTATTGGACAGAGTGTTTGGCGAAGCACTGACACTGGCGAAACGTGGCACCGTGCAAGCGGTGGGCTGTTTCCGGAAGCCGACATACGTGCTATCGTCGTTCATCCGACAGATCCACATATTCTCTATGCTGGCACTGAAAAAGGTGTCGTCAAAACAACTGACGGTGGAAACCGCTGGACACCGCTGCCGAGTCCTATGGATACTCGAGAAGTGTGGGCGCTCGCTATCCATCCTACTGATCCTGCAGTCCTCTTTGCGGGTACATGTCCAGCTGCTTTTTTCAAGACAACGGATGCTGGTAAAACGTGGCGGTGTCTTGATGCTGAACTTGCGGAGACATGTGAAGGCGTGCCTATTATTCCGCGTGTGACAACGCTTATTGTTGACCCGGAAGCCCATGAGACTGTCTATGCGGGTGTAGAAATTGATGGTGTATGGTTGAGCGTGGATGGTGGTGACACGTGGCATCCTCGCAGTGCGGGGCTCAGCAGTCATGATATTCATGGATTGACTGTGGTGCCGGGGGCGTGCAAAACCCTTGTTGCTGCAACACAGAACGATGTCTGTATTACCACGGACATGCATGTATGGACGCCCTTAGCGGTTCGCGACCATTTTCCGTGGCCGTATTGCCGTGCAGCGTGCTATTTAGACGGTGAGCGTGCGAAGGTATTTATCGGTGCGGGCAATGGGCCGCCTGGGGATCAGGGTGGTATTTTTTGCATGCAGGATGCGTCTGCTGTATCGGATGCGGACGCAATTCGGTGGGATCGTGCGGATATTGGGATAACTGCGAACAGCACTATTTGGTGTTTCGGTTTTAATCCGCGTGTGGATGGTGTGCTGATAGCGTGTAGTGTGAGTGGCCAACTTTTCTTGAGTGAAGACAGTGGCGATTCCTGGCGGAAATTGGCGCATGAATTTGGAGAAGTGCGTGCTTTAGCAGTTGCATCGTAGCTGCACATGTGCTGCTCGGTGTAAGGAGGCACGTATGCGTATGATTTTGCTTTATAGCGGCAGTAGTGCTTGTGTCGTGTTGATTCTTTTTTGTGTCTTTAGACTTTTTACGAATTGGGAACTGGATACATCTATTTATGCTGCGTTGCTATTCGGGTTGACGTGGCCCTTAACGGTTTTGATTGTGGGGGGGTATCTGTATAGGTGTGTCGTACCTTATTAATTTTCTTGGAACTGCTATGACGTTTATCGGTTGGGGACTCCTTTTTATTTTCGTTATCGCAGTCGGGATGGGTCTAGGGTGCTATGAAGAGATAGACGAAATAGAAGATGCGTTGAAAGAGATGGGGATATTAGAATGAAAGACTTGTTCTCTTCTGATGGCAGCACTTGTAAATAGGGTTATTTAGTTTTATAGATATTCATTTTATCAAGTTAACTGTGAGTAAAGGTTTTGATGCATATTCCTTTATTTTATCAGCGATCCGTGTTATGCCTTGAAAACGGAATACGGATAATGCGGTATTTCGTAAAGCGGCCATGACTTGTGGAATAGCCCCGCATCTGACAGGTGATGCGTCCTCGCCGAGTAGCACATCGCGCATCCAATGCGACTTGTTCTCTATTGCCCAATGGCCTCTCCGTAAAGCAAGTAAGCGTTCTGCGGATGCCTCACTCGGTTTCAGGCTCGTAATCCCATAGGTAGTGCGGGTTGTCTCTTCTCCTGTCTTCATATTTTTGGAAGTATAATGATATTGGATCACTTGTGCTATGCCCGGCCAATCCAGATATGCGTTGAGACTTGTGCTTGCCTTGATACACCGTGTCTCAAGTCTGCCATGCGACTTTTCAATCGTCTCATGCATGTATATCGGTTTCCCTAAAGTAGGGTGTGTTGTGTCTTCAGAAACCGCGTCAGGCACGCCTTGAAAAAGTTTTTCAATCGCTTCTAACAGGTCCGGTTGATTGCCTTTAACAGGCAGCATATAGTCGCCCCCGCTGTTTATGATTCCGTGGCAGAAAGAGCGTTGTGTCAAAAGGGCATCCGTTGTGATAACTTTGCCTGCTACATCAAACGCTTTGAGGATTTCCGTTGATACCGGTATTTCATTGGTTTTGTCGCTGACACCTCGCTGCGTGAGGGTGATCCCTAACTCATGAGAGACGACGGAGAGTAAATGGCTGATCATCGCACCACTTTTTTTAGACGCACGCAGGGTTTTGCCATCTATAGCGACTGCGTCGGAACACCCCCGCAAATCAGGGCACTCTGCTAATGCGGCGTTTACCCATTTTGACAGGATGTTTTCTAATGCCTCAACATCCAACTTTTTCAACAGATTATGGATAGTTGCGGCACAAGGCGTTTTGTGATGTGTGAACCTGAGTGCTTTTGTGAGTGCGGGCTGTGAGCGTGCCCAGGTAGCGATGGATGTATACCCTTTATGCCCGCACATCAATCCAACGACTAAAAGTGCGAGGATTGCTTTCAAGGGGTGCCGTTTCCCTTTTTCCTTGCGTGGGTCTGTAAGTTCTGCTAACATATCCATTAAGTGGCAGGACTTTTTTCTTGTCATTCTTCACCTCAAAAGATCGTAAGTTTTTAAGGTGAAGTATAGCAGATATAGCGTGAAAAATCACGGTATATCTGCACATTCCAAATATTAACGATTGTGATAAAAAACAACTAAAATACATAAAACTAAATAACCCTAACTTGTAAATTTGCTACTTGACTTTTTTTGTAAATTGTGCTAAACTTTTGAAATAGGCGGGTTGTGCTTTGTTGGCAGACATAAGAGGTTTGCACTCCATCAAAAATACGCAGCACGCCTTACGACTAAAGTTTAAACAAGGAGGCATATCTCTATTATGCGTTTTTTTAGTTTTCTAATAATATCCATTCTTCTCATTTCAATCATTGGATGTTTTGGAAGTGGTGAGGTCAAAATTGACAAACCACCAGCATTTGTTGACGCGAAACGAATTGTTGTTACCAAGTTCATCGCTGAAGATATGGAAACACAGGAACTTGGCAAAAGGGTGAGCAAGAATTTAGCAGAACGTTTAGAACTTGTCTTAAAAGACAATGATTGGGTTTATGATGTATCCGAAAAAGTACAACCAATAGCCGATAAAGTTGGGGAGTTAGGATTAACACTCAATGATGTCTATACAGATCCTGCGTTGGCGGCTAAAGTAGGACAAGCTCTTGAGGCAGATATTATTATAACTGGAATGGTCGAGAAACCTAAAATTCATCGTATTGATAACAATGAACACTACATGCGGCAAGGAAGACAAACAGGTATTTCTGGAACATCTACCTACATTACTACGCGCCAGTCTGTAAGTAGCAAAGTACGCGTCAAGGCCATTGATGTCGTAACAGGCGAAGTGCTCTATAACAGTCCTATCGTATCATACCTGAAATATTGGTTCGCTTATCAAACGCAATCGAGCGGTCAGGTTATTTTTAAAGAAAAAAAGGATATGCTCGCTGATTTGGGCTTGCATTTGCCACTCCGTATTTCTTATAAGCTGTACCCGAATGGACTCAAGCAGGAACCTGAAGAAAAAATATTGTTGACACCTGAAATTGTACTAAAAGGTACTGGCGGTGTATTCAAATACGATTAAAATAACTTTCCTGTCGATTTGAAGTAATAAGGTGGATGGAAGTTTATCTTCTGCCCACCTTGTTTTATGGTATATCCTATTCTAAAAATAATAGACACTTTAGGAAATATACAGTTCGTAGTCACGCAATTCATTACGTCTTCTATATTTCTATTCAAAAAAGAAAATATCATTGGAATTAGCAGTAGTAACGCAAATCGTGTACCAAAACTATCTTACATATAATGCTACAATTGGCTATTTGTTGGGCAACGTTAAATCGGCATCTTGAAAAAAGTCTTTTATCTGTCGGGTGTAAGTTTTACCGTGTTGTAGCAATTGTGAAGACACATCATAAAGTTCTGCAGGAGGAATACCCTCATAAGGGTTCGCTATTTTTTGATAGCAGTTTAAAGCGTTTTCAAAGAAATTTAACGTGTTTTCATCAATCGCACCGCTTTCTTGAACTGCCCGGAAACCTTGAAATTTCTGATATGGAGGTGTCTTACCACTAAATTCTATTATGGCATTGTTTATGTCTACAGCGCGTTGAACAATCATCAGAAAACAGCTTTTGATATAAGAATGTGTCAGTCTATCAGCTGCAATGTATTCTTTTTTGTTTGCTGGAAGGCCGTTCTGTAGTTGCACGAAACATTCTTCTAAATACGCCAATTTTGCTTTTACAGGATTAAACTGACGTTGTAATGGAGTTTTTTGAGTGGCTTTTGACATTCTATGCTCCTAATATTTTTTATTTTATAGATTTTAGTGGTAAGACGTGATTTAACACAAAAAGTTGTAACAGCAAGCAGTTTCTCAATAGCTTCTCACAGCCATGCACTTGTCCGAAAACGTGTGTGTAGGCGGAGGACCTTGTCCGCCCGATGAAACAAAAAACACGTTCGACATCGCGCACTGCAGCGCACAGCGAACGCTTACAGATAGGCATGCTGCCACCGCAAGACACAAAGCATGTTCAAATAATTTGAGGGGGGACCAGACTCACAACTTAACGCGCAGAACGAATATGCTGCTTAGCTGTTGACAGTGGAAGAGGACGTTATGAAAGCAGTTATCAGAAGTGGTGACGGCGGCCCAGAAGTTTTGCAACTCAGTGAAGTGCCGACACCGCAACCGACAGCAACACAGCTACTCGTAGATGTTCACGCAACTGCACTCAATCGCGTGGACCTCATGCAACGCCGTGGCGGGTATCCACCTCCGCCCGGCGAATCGGAAATACTCGGATTAGAAATCGCTGGCACCGTTGCCAGTATCGGGACCGCTGTTACCGGTTTCAAAAAGGGAGATCGTGTCTTCGGACTTGTCAGCGGCGGTGGTTATGCTGAAAAGGCTGTTATCGATCACCGAATGGCGATGCACATACCCGACACATGGTGTTTTGAACAAGCTGCTGCCGTACCAGAAGTGTTTTTCACCGCACATGAAAACATCTTCACATTGGGACAATTGACAGCCAGTGAAACTATCCTGATTCACGCAGGCGGCAGCGGTGTCGGCACCGCAGGCATCCAGATCGCACACCATGCAGGCGCACATGTGTTCGTCACGGCAGGCACATCGGACAAAATTAAGACATGTGTAGCACTCGGGGCAATCGCTGGTATCCATTATAAAAAAGCCGATTTTGTAACTGAAATTGAAAGGTTGACAGATGGCATAGGGGTCGATGTTGTCCTAGACTTTATCGGGGCACCGTATCTGGCAAGAAACTTACAGATACTCAAAACCCAAGGGCGACTCTTACAGGTAGGACTCCTGGGCGGTGCGTCTACAGAAATAGACTTAGGTTTGGTGATGCGTAAACGTCTGCAGCTTATCGGCTCCGTGATGCGTCCACAGTCGCTCACAGAGAAAATCGCCATTACGCACCGATTCGCGCAACGTTGGTTGCCCGAATTGAAAATAGGAAAACTTCAACCTGTGATTGATACTATCTTCCCTCTATCGCAGGCACATAAGGCTCACGCGTATATGGAAACAAATCGAAATATCGGTAAAATTATTCTAAAGGTTTCTTAAGGAATCTCACATTTTTTGAAGAAAAACAACTCTGTTTTCAACTAACACTAGACGCGTAAACATAGCACGGTCATGATTTCTTAGGTATATAGGTAAACCCCCATGCTCACAAACAAACTTATGAAAGGCATCCTATCCCCCACAGTACAGCACCTATGTGTGCTGTGCCTTCTTTTGCTATATGTTTTATTTGGAGTGCATGCAGTTGCCGTTGCGGAGATCACGCACACGACCACAGCAGCGGGCATTACCGTCCATTTCGAACGCCCACACCTGCACATTACAGAAAGTCCGTTCTATACAGAGGCAGACGCCGCAAAGCCGGGCGGCGCAACAGTGCCGCCTGCAGTGCACTATGCTGACTGTGCGTGGCTGCATGCACCTGGACTGCCTCCGCTACCCGCCACACGCATGCTACTGGCTATCCCCGCAGATGCAGACATCACCACAGAGACTGTGCTCGCTGTTAACACAGGCACTGCACACACATATCATAACGTTCCGTTGCAGCGTTCAGCGGACACACGGACACACTATCCAACCGTGTGTGCGCGTATTGAAATGGATGGCTATATCCGTTCACAGCGCGTCATCAGTTTAGCTCTCTATCCTGTTCAGTATCATCCAGCCACCCAGCAGCTACGTGCCTATAGCAGCCTCACCGTTTTTATCCCATTCAAAACACAAGAACGTCCCCCTCCCGCCCTCAGTCTGCCAAACACACACAACACATCTATACACACAGACCCTTACACACCTGTCTATATGCGGCATATCCTGAACTATGCAGACTACCGCAAAACATTCAATAGCACCGCACAGGGTCACAACATGCTACAAGCACCAGCTGCACCTGCACACACAGCCCCTTCGCAGCGGACACGATACAAACTCTATATTGCAGAGACAGGCGTTTATCAGCTAACTGCAGCAACCTTGCAACAGACATGGGGCGTTGACCTTATCGGACAAGACCCACGCACACTGCAGATGACACATGCTGACCAAGAAATCCCCATCTATGTCAGCGGGGCAGCCGATGGCAGCTTCGATCCTGAAGACGCTATCCTATTCCTTGCACACAGCAGCACCGATCCAGAAAGCCCATACCTGAAAAACAGCTACACACGATGGAACATATACTGGCTCAGCATCACGCCCGACGGACATACCCCCGCACGCGTGCCGCAAATTGAAGCTAGCCCCAGCGATGCAACAGCTATCCAAGTGCCTACCTTCCGATCCCGTGTCGTCTTCGAAGAAGACCATCTCACCAACAACCTCGAATTCGTTGACCCTGCCGCCGTATCAGCCGGCGATAAACACACCTGGTTCGATGCCTTAGACTTCTGGTTCTGGGACGGTATCAAAAATGCAAGCGATATCGGTGAACTGCGTCTTGAATTTCCGCTCTACGATGTCGCAAAGAGTTTTGACCCGCCAAGTATACACGTCGTACTCCAAGGCGGCACCCCCGTGACACACAACATCCTCGCCGCTGTCAATGGCGTACAGATTGACCTGGCAACATGGGATCAACAGGCACAGATTACACTCTCCAAAAATCTACGCGTGTGGCATAACCTAAAAGACGCAACACACACCGAAAAAAATATCCTGTCCCTCACACGTATCGATACCAACGCAGCAGAAGATACAACACGATACCCCTACCATATCTACCTAAACCGGTTCTGGGTAGAATATACACGCGACTTTTTCGCCGTTAAGGATACACTCCGCTTCCGTACACCCGCTAACCCCGAAAAAAAAGGGGGTTTACACCAATTCCGTATTGACGCATTCCGCAATCCACATATATCTGTCTTCGAAACAGATGGCACAGCACTGACAGCCAAACTGCAAGGTGTCCATATCACACATACACCCACAGATGCTGCTATGCATGCACGCCTCACAGCACTTCACGACGGCGACCGCAGAAAGGTGCCAGACCGCACATACACCGCCACTTTTCAAATACCCACTACACGCACAACAACATTTATAGCCGTCTCAGAGACCGCCCTCAAAACCCCTCACAACATCGAAACAGTCCACGCCAGTGATCTCAAAAATCCACTGAACGGCGTAGATTACCTCGTGCTTACACATAACAGATTCCGTAAAGCCGCTGACAGATTAGCAACATACCGAAACACAACAAAAGGCGGGGGCTACCGCACAAAAGTCGTGGATATTGCCGACGTTTACAATACCTTCGGCGATGGCACAGTACACCCGCAATGGATAAAAAACTTCCTCACCTACGCCTATCAATACTGGACACCCCCCGCACTCGCATACCTCGTGATCCTCGGCGATGGCACTTACGATTTTCGTGGGATCGATACAGATATTCACCCAGACCCACCTGAACTGACAGGCTATATCCCCACACACTATATCCCTACCGACAGTTTCGGCAGAACCGCCGCTGATCACTGGTACGGCACCGTCTCCGGACACGACGAATTCGTAGACTTCTACCTCGGCAGATTAGCCGTTGAAACTGAAACTGAAGCAGATACCGTCGTCAATAAAATCATTAACTACGAAACACAACGCCCTAACGGCACATGGCGACACAGAATCGTCTCCGTCGCTGATGATGAAGTCAGCAACTCCGGCGATGATATCTTCAAAAGAAGCCTCAACGAAATCGCTAAAAATCATACACGGCTCGGTTATGAAACTACCGAAATCTATCTCGAAGATGTGATAGACGCCGTCGAAGCAAACCCAGAACAATACCCAAACACACTCCCACGCCACGTAGCAAAACAAAAAATTATCGACGCACTCAGTGAAGGTGCCGTCATCGCACAATACGCAGGACACGGCGGACGCATCGTCTGGGCACACGAGGCTATCTTCGATAACGCCGCCATCGATAAAATCCAAGAGACACAACAACTCCCGTTTATGCTCGTGCTCAGCTGCTATAACGGATACTTCGATGCACCGGGTGAACCCAGCATGGCTGAAAAACTACTACGCAAACAGAACGGCGGCATCATCGGTATGCTCAGCGCAACACGACTCACCTACGGCACAGGAAACGACGCACTCAACCGAATTATCTTCGATATGCTCTTCCAAAGAGATGTTCGACAACTCGGCCCCCTCAGCTTCGATGCAAAACTCGAATATCTGCTCACCGCCGGCACATCACAACTCGATATTATGCTGGAATATACACTCTTCGGTGACCCCGCTCTCCACATCGCTATGGCTGATTACGAAATCCTACCCAAAATTGAAACCAAAACCGTCAAAGCAGGTGATACACTCCAGATCGCACCCGGATACATACAAAACGTACGCTACGATACAACATCACACACAAAAGTGTTCACACAAAATACAAACTTCCACGGAGAACTGACAGTCAACGCAACTTTCCCAGGAAAACAGGCTGTCGGTATAGATAAAAACGGTACACCGACACCCTTCTACACAGGAGATGTCACCGTCACACAAAAACTACCTGTCAAAAATGGACGCTTCAATGCCGTTCATATCACCGTCCCACACAATATAGCACCCGGCGATGCACACGTCGTCTACGCCGCACAAAATAATACACACATCGCCGTCGGCGGTGACGGATTTACTGTAGATATACCGAAAATACTGGACATACAAACAAAACTTGTTGAAGATAAAATAGATATCGTCGCACATATCTCCGATGACGCAAAAACAACCGTAGCCGTTGTCCTCACATACCGACACCCTATAACCGCAGCCCGAGAACGTGTGGAAATGACGGTGATAGATACTACGAACACGGAAACCTACCCAACGATACCCACAGCACGCTGGTGGAAAATCCCTGAACCCATCCCCGCCCCCACAAACGGAAACGCCTTCCGATACGATATTCAGATCACCGATGCCGACGGATTTGTGATCACCTCCGATTATTTCAGATTCTATCCATACACCTACCCAAACCTCGCTATCGTCACAAATAGAAATACAGAACAGATTCAATATGAAAATGATGAACATGTCCGCTTTTTGACCGTCGATATCGAAGCTACCGGCACTGCAACTTCACCGCAACGGATAGATACACCGAAACAAGCACTGCTCGATACGTTAGGACTCACCGATGCCACTATAGATGTCGTGTTCTTCAGCGGAAATCCTGATATTGACGCAAACTACGTCATCGACGCAGACGCACAGATACTCGGACGTACACAGATAAAAACGACAGATTGGATCACATATAACCCTCTAACCCAACGATCCCACGCTTATACACCCGATCCACTCAATACAAACCCCATCGCGACTGTTACTATCCCCACACCCTTACGCAACGGTATACACGATGTGTTCGTCTATGTCGACCCAGTTTTCAGTGAAAGTGATAAACCCGGAAGAATACAAGAACACAGTGAACATGATAATATCGGATATACACAAATCTATGTCTCCGAAACCGTCATCAACGACACCGCACCCATACACCTCACAAGCCTCGACGGCGGCTTGCGAGTTGTTGCACCCGCAGGTAACCTAACAGACACACAAAAACCGACCGTACTCGCTGTCCACCCTATCCTACCCAATACACTCCAGCTACGCCGAGTATACGCTATCGGCGGCACTGGCAACCCAACACAACATATCCAACATACACCGATCTTCCCAAAGACTCACAACGGAACACCCGCGACTGAAAGAGACACCCTGCTCACACCTGTCGCCTTGCCGACACATCCCGCACTGCAAGGATACGCCCTGCAATACAATACCGACACCGCTACACACGGAAAGACAGTCAAATTGCAAGCACCCATGACCCTCGAAATTGATTATGATTACGATCAACTGCAACAAGCTGTTATTCACGAACTTTTTGGAAACGGCACCGAGACACCGATCACAGAACAAACGCTTGATGAAAACGTCAAAACAGCTGTCCATACACGCGCAGAGAACATCGGGGCATTTCTCTGGGTGGAGACTCTTGCGAACTGGGTACGCCTTGACTCACAACTCAAAAAACAGACAAACGGCGATATATACACAGCAACACGGGCTACATACATCCGCTCCGAAAATATCGGCGATGGCACTTTGACCGACGTTGATATCGCACCCACAGGCACACAGACCGGAAAATATATCGCACGCTTCCAAGATGCACAGACATACACGCTCTACCATCTTCCTGACACCCCTGCATCTGCAGAGAATACCGCTGAACAGCCACACTTGACCATCGTGCAAAGCGATCTCTCTGTGCTCCCCTGGGCACAGACTACACCTGTCGGATTTACACTCGATATCGACACCGGCACTACGCCCTTCCGATATGGCGATATGCTACGATTCACTATCTCACGTATCACCGCACCCGGCACAGACACAGATACGTTCTATAGCACCGCTTTCCTAAATAGCAATATCGGCACTGGCACTATTCAATATCTTACACTGGCACCAGAAACCGCTATGCCCCACGATACATGGCTTGTCCTGTTCGTCTCATCATCTACGTTTCAGATTATAGGCAAAGAGAACGGCACTTTGATGCATAACGACACACCTATCCACGGCACCGTCGGCACCCCGCTGCACGCTGAAAAATACGGTATGCACCTGCTGATCACACACGGCACAAAACCCTTCGCACCCGGCGATCGCTTCGTGTTCACAACACGCAAAGTCGGCACAATCCAAGCAACTACACATTACCTCGGCACTCTCACATGTTTCCACAGCACAGATACCACACCGCCCGATATTCAACTGACTATCGGCAACCAAAAACACTTCGTTTCTGGCACACCTGTGAGCACAACACCGCTTATCCAAGCGACACTCACAGATACACGGGGCATAGATACCGTTACACGCCCCATACACCTCGAATTCGGACAGTTCGGAAAGTATGAAACGCTCCCGAAAACAGCATACACCCTCACACACCACCCCGGCTCCTCACAACTGCTATTGACCTACAATTCACCTGAACTGACACCCCGCGAATATCAACTTCGCCTCTCCGCAAGCGACCTCGATGGCAATATCGGGGAACGCGAAATCAACTTTCAAGTACATAAACACTTGCAACTCATCGAACCGCTCAATTATCCAAACCCTTTCACAAAAGAAACAACGTTGACCTGCGAATTGACACGCCCCGCAAAGTCACTGACCGTCAAAATATATACACTGACCGGACGCCTCGTCCGAAAACTTGAAACAGATGCCCCCGCAGGATTTATTCAAATTCCCTGGGACGGCACAGATGCAGACGGAAAGACAGTCGCTAACGGCGTATACTTCGCAAAGTTTATCGTCAAAAGTCTCGATACCGATGCCGATGCCCCTACCTATATCCTGAAAATGATGAAATTAAAATGAAAAAAATTATTATACTGCTCTGTATCCTATACATGCCTGTGCCTGTTGCAGACGCTCAAAGTTATGCCGCAGATTTCCTAACACTCGGCACAGACGCACGCCCCTTAGGTATGGGAAACGCTTTCATCGCTATCGCCGATGCAGCACATACCGCTTCCTATAACCCCGCAGGGATTTCTCAACTCACACAGCACGAAGTGAATTTCATGCACGCAACACTCGCAAATCTTACCGCTTACGATGTCGCAAGTTATACCTACCCGCTCTCTACAAAAATGTCCTTCGCACTCAGCTGGCTCCGTATCGGCGTTGATGACATCCCTGTTACGGCTATCCCTGTTACCACCAAAGCTATCGGTCCCAATAACCGCCCTTATATCGCAAATACTTTCAGCACAACACAGCATGCGTTCTTCCTCAGCGGCGCACGACACCTGCTCACACTGCCCTACAATAGCACGCTCCACCTCGGTGCCAGCCTCAAACTCCTCTACATCGATACGTACCGCAATACAAACGCTATCGGTATCGGTAGCGACCTCGGTATACTCGTCAAAACAGATATGACCCCTACACACACGGTTTCCTGCGGACTCGTCGCAACCGATTTCTTTACGACAAAACTCTACTGGAATACACCGCCTACATACGCATGGGACACCCCGCACACAGAGACACGGATGCCTCATCTCAAAATCGGTGTCGCCTCTCAACAAAAACTCCCGTTTCTTAAAAGTGCGCTCACGCTCGCAGCGGATATGGATGCCGGCAACGCCTACCAACTGCATGCAGGGGCTGAATATGTGCTGTTTGACCTCCTCGCTCTCCGATGTGGACTCGCTGAACATAACGGTACCTCCCGTACACTCGCTTTTACTGCAGGGGCTGGGCTACGCCTCCGATTCGTTACGGGCACCGCATGCTACGTAGACTACGCATATCAACCGCATACCGACCTCGGTGTCCATAACCGCCTCTCCCTACGTGTCGTCTTTTAGATCAGGACTTACGCATTCCCCCCGCTTGCGCGCACTTACCCCCATTTTTTTTTGAATGCGTGTGTAGTTGTGTTCATAGGTCTCCAATGTTGTCATGTCAGTCCTTCTGCGGTGAGAAAGTTTATATCTCTCAAACAAGTCCTCTCGGTGAACAAGAGCAACGCCTCCTGCGTCCACACCTCGCGGATCATACGGTTGATGACACTGATCACGGAGTAAACTTTCCGCGTAGGGTGTAAAGTTTTTGCCCATCTGTCCGCAGCTTTTTCATAACACAGGAACGCCAAACCATAAGCCACGACTGCCAACAAAAACAGAACTTCCATCCGGGGCTGTTCGTTCTTTCTCAAAACGAGTGCTTTGAAACCGAAGTTCGTTTTCAAGTCTCTGAACCCGTGTTCAATCTGTGTCCGCCGCTTGTAGCAAGTTCGCAGGGGGTTCCCCTGAAGCCGATTGGAGATAAGATATAACGGGTCTTTCTTGGTGTGCTGTCCCCCAACATAGAGTGCCACAGGCACCTGCTCCGTGTAGTGATAAAGCACTTGTGGGTAAAAACCATTTGCCACTTCTTCAAGGCACTGCTTGTTGCCTGCTATACGCACACCAACATTGCGTGGCACACGCATCAAGTAGCAGATGCCTTGCCCCTCAAAAAACTTGAGGATCGCTCTCGCTCGGGCGAACCCTCTGTCAAAAACCAACACAGGCTCCCGACTATCCCCTAACACTTTAACAACGCGACTATGGACATCACAACAGAACTGCTGAACTAAATCGTTATGTCCTTGATAGGTGCCATCTTTGAGCATCTCATTTTTATACAGAACCCAATAGAGCGGGATCGCACGATTGCGAAACGGAAGGGCTGCAACAATCGCCTTCCATCCGCCCGGTAAATCTGTCTCGTCTATCAGCACAAGCAGATGCTGCATCCCCACAGAACGACACACACTGACAACTATATGTGACAACCAGGCACCCTTCACCGCTGCAACCGGAAAATAGGTGTCAATAAACCGCAACACACGCTTTTGCTTAGACTTGTCGTGTTTCACACGGATAGGTAGATGTGAGGCAATCGATTGAATACGAAAACTTGGGGCTACACACACAGCCTGTAGCATCAAATAAAAGTTGCGGAGCGTCGGTTTTTTGATACAAACCCCGTTGAAAACTTTACGAAAACCTGTTATAATCTTTCTGGGGTGTACCCAACTAAGGGTATATTTCATAAGAATACCTCCCTGCCGGTTTTTCACCGACATTGGTTTATATGGAGGTATTCTACCATAACCCATCAGACTTTCCAACTTATTTCTATACACACACACGCCTACACATACCGCATACAAAAATGGGGGTAAGTGAGCCGCTTGCGGGGGGATAAAGGGGGATAAGTCCCGAAAATAGCAAGAAATATGGGATAAAATACATAAAAAACAAAATTTTAAACAAGAACACACAAAATTGCGTCCGTCCTGTTAGATTTTTAAATGATTGCAGGGCTACCGCAAACCTCGTTGGGTTTGCTCATGTAAAATGTGGATGGGGGTTTTCTGTTTGCAAGGTTCTTGCTTTGAAGAGCCGTTGGGTTTGCTACAATTTTGCTGGGGATGGGCGTTTCAGTTGTCTGAATCAGGGACACACAAACTTTCCCAGAATCTTTCTACACGCTGCACCTGTCGCATTCGGTACATTGCTACAATGCCCATGCACCGCTTCGTTGGCAAGGATCGCAAACGCAATCGCCTCTTTCGCATCGCCAGACACCCCTGTTTCCGATACATCCACAACAGGAATCGGATCGAACGCATCGGCGAGACCCCGTATCAACAGCGGATTTCGCGCACCACCCCCACTGACATACAGGATGTCCAACGGCGTTTGTGCCATCACATACTCCACATAATATCGGAAGATACTCCGCACTGTCAATGCTGTCAACGTTGCAAGCCCATCATGCTCTGATATATTGTAATCATGCATTTGCTGTAAGTACGTATCCGTAAAGCGTGTACCGAACATCTCACGCCCCGTCGTTTTCGGTGGGCTTAATTCAAAAAATGGATGTGCAAGCCATCGCTCTAATAGCGGTTCACAGACTGTGCCTCGCATCGCTAATGCCGCATCGTGATCGAACTGCAGGGTACCCGATGTTATCTTTTGGACGCACGCATCCAAAATCATGTTGCCCGGTCCTGTATCAGATGCATGCACCGCCGCTAAGACACACCCCGCTGGCAGTACCGTCAAGTTCGCAATACCCCCAATGTTCAAGAGCCCCACTGTTTGTCTCTCATGCTGAAATAGTAGATAATCTACATACCCAACTAACGGCGCACCTTCACCGCCTGCAGCTACATCCGCTACACGGAAATCCGCAACTACAGGTATGCCGGTCTCATGCGCAATCACCGCAGGTTCCCCTATCTGTAATGTTGCAGGCACCGGTGCTTTGGGCATGTGGTGAATCGTTTGACCATGCGATCCGATTAAGTCTATCGCTGCCGGAGATACACCCACCCTTGCTAATAACCGCAACACGCTTTTCGCAAAGTGTTGCCCTAAAACGAAATTCATTGTGCATATTTCGTCAATACGCGCTGTCTCCACATTGAATAGATCAAAGAGTCTTGCACGCAGTGCTACAGGGTATGGCACTGTGTCAAACGCACTCAACGCTATTTCTGTAGTCCGCCCGGATCCTACCACGCTCACAAGCGCTACATCCACACCATCCGCAGAAGTACCACTCATCAAACCCACGATCCGCTTTTCTGGTTTGTCTAGTAAATTTTTAAATGATTGCAGGTGTTCCGCAAACGGCATTTGTGCTTGTCTCCATTTTTTCTTAAGTTGTCGTTTTTCTGCTTGCAAGGGCTTTCTTGCTTTGAAGTCTTTTAAATGATTGCAGGTGTAGCCCTTGCAACCCTTTAAAAATTCTCATACAACAGATAGGGTTCTCGTCTCACACGAAATTGATCTGTAACGGTTATCCAACTGTCGATGATGTCGTAACAGGGTGTGCCATCTAACAATGCTTGACGGAGTGATGCACTGCCCGCTAATCTATCAAAATGTGTCTCTCTGAATTCAAAATCATTGGGATATGCGTCAAGCACTGCCCGTAACATCCAAACTGCAATTTCAACAGATGCTACCTCTCTGCGGTCCGTAATATGTATTGCAACACCGTGACATGTTGCCCCTTTGTATTTAGAAAATTGCGGTGTAAACGCAATAGGACGGAAAAGCACACCCGATAGCGCATACCCGTTCAGCCGATCTGCCCACGTATTGCTGTCTATCCACGGCGCACCGATATATTCAAAAGGTTTTGTTGTCCCTCGCCCTTCGCTCACATTTGTGCCTTCAAATAGACATGTGCCCGAATATAACGTGGCAGTCTCCAATGTTGGCATATTCGGTGAAGGCGGTACCCACTGCAATCCCGTATCGTTATACCACATTTCGCGATGCCACCCATCCAGTTTAGCGATTTTGAATGGAAAACTAAATCCTTGTTCTCCATAATAAAGTTTAGCAACTTCACCGAGGGTCATACCATATCGCACGGGAATCGAATAAGGTCCAACCAGCGATACATAATCCATGTTTAGCATCGGTCCTTCTATACGGATGCCCCCGATTGGATTTGGACGATCTGCAACAATACATACAACGGTTTTGTCCGATTCCAAAGCATCTAGTGTTGCCAGCAATGTACCAAGATACGTGTAATACCGCACACCTACGTCCTGGATATCGTAGATAAGCACATCTATATTTTTCAAAAGTTCTGTCCAGTCCAAGGGTGAAGTGCTGTATAGACTATAGATTTGTAATGTGTGTTCAAACGCTGAATGGGCAATCTTCACACCGTCTTGTGCTGCACCCCACACCCCATGTTCTGGTGAAAAAAGTGCTACCAGCTTAACGTTTTCATAAAGCAACGCAATATTTTGCGTCAAATTTTCATCAACGCCCGTATGATTCGTTATCAAACCGACAGATTTGCCACGGAGCCATGCCTGTTTTTCTGTCAATAGCTGCGTGATTCCGAGTTTTATCATCTGAAAACTATCCTATGGAACTGGTTGCGACATGCAATGATGCCAGTGCGTTGTGCATCCGGATGTACCCGATTTGTCAACAGCATCGCAGCTACCCCTTTTTTAAGATCAATGCGTATTGAAGTGCCTGTGAATCCTGTATGATACATCGAGCCATCCGCAAGGATATGCCACCCGATGCTCCGCTGTTCAGAAGCATCTGACGGTGTTTGTGGTGTTGCTAACGCCTTTACACTTTCAGAAGACATGAGATCCCCGCCACCCTGCAGGAGACTCTGACAGAATGTCGTCAGATCTCTTGCATTGGAGAAGAGACCCGCATTCCCGGAAACGCCTCCCAGATAATTCGCGTTTTCATCATGGACTTCCCCGATAATAACACCTTCGCGCCAGTCATGTCCGCTATAATAGTGACCGTGCTGTCCAGAATGGACCATCCTACGTTCATAGCTATTTGCGTCTTCCGTCGCTGCACAGTTCTCGCATGTCTGTGGTACCGGATTATATGAAGTCCGGTGCATGTCAAGCGGTTTGAAGATAACTTCATCCGCTAAAGTATCTAAAGCCTGACCGGTCACCGCAGCGATAAGTTTTCCCATCAGTATATATCCTAAACAACTGTATATAACCTTTTCTCCGGGGACAGCTTCAAGCGGTATGCTGCCCAGGTGTTCTACTACATTCTCCGGCGATGTTGTTTCCATATAAAGCGGTTTCCACGCGGGTAAGCCTGAGGTATGGGCGAGAAGTTGTTGACACGTAATGTGCGGTTGTTTGAATGCGGATAGGTACGTTCGCACAGGAGCCGCTAGTGCTAACTTCCCAGATTCCACTAAGTGCATCGTCAACGTTCCGATAACAATAGGTTTCGTGAGGGATGCAAGGTCAAACAATGTGTCCGGCAGCATCGGTGCTTGCTTCGGTGTTATCATACGATCCCCAAATGCTGCATGATACAGCACCTTGTCTTTTTTGAGGATGGCGACAACAGCACCGGGGAATGCCTGTTCAGTTATTTTTTGTTTAATGTGTGTTGAAACTGCTTGGAAGTTCATTGTTCATGAGTCTATCTTATTTATAATTTAGTGTCAACTTGTTTACAGCAGGTTATTTAGTTTTTGGTATTTCTGATGCATTTTATCTCAATTGTTATTGTTTTCTAACTGCACCATTTCCGTTCAGTCGGGTTTTGAAACCACACCTACCATGGGTAATATTCGTGAACGTTATTATAAGGAAATTCGAAAAATGAGGCCCTGCCCCTCAAATTTTCGTGGTGCATTTTTACCGTTTTTCTGCTATAATTGAAGATATAAATTTGTTGAAATATATACCGAATTTCCATCGTAAATTCATAAAAAACGTTCCAATAGGAGAAACCATGTCTTCCGAATTTGTCCATCTACACAACCATAGCGAGTATAGCCTACTTGACGGGGCATGCCGCATTTCAGATATGATACAGTGGGCAGTTGAGAATAGTGCCCCCGCTGTTGCACTCACTGACCACGGCAATATGTTTGGGGCATGGGAGTTTTACACCAAAGCAAAAAAGGCAGGTGTCAATCCCATTGTCGGGTGTGAAGTATACGTTGCCCCAGGTGACCGAAAAATACGCGGAAAAGACCAAGGCAGTCCATACCATCTTACGCTGCTCGTAGAGAACGCAACCGGCTACCGAAACCTACTTGAATTGGTATCACGCGGTTACACCGAAGGGTTCTATAGTAAACCGCGTATAGACATGGAAATCTTGCGTGAACACCGCGAAGGGATTATCGCACTAACAGGCTGTATCCAAGGACAAGTCCCCCAACTCCTCTGTTCAGACAAGCGAGAAGAAGGTATTGAAAACTTCAAAAAGTTGATGGATACAATGGGACCCCGCAACCTCTACGTTGAAGTGCAAAATCACTACATTGACAAGGAACGCCAAGCATATCCCATCATGGTGGAATTGGCGAAAGAATTTGAACTGCCACTCATCGGCACAAATGATTGCCACTACCTACGGAAATCAGACCATCACATGCACGATGTACTCCTCTGTATTCAGACAAAGAAAACCGTGAACGAACAAGACCGGATGCGGTTCGATAACCATTTCTATTTTAAAGATATTGACGAAATGCGCGAGGTACTAAAGGATTTTCCACCGGAAGCCATAACAAACACACTTGAAATCGCTAACCGATGTAACCTTGAATTGGATTTCGGCGAAAGCGTTATGCCGAAATATGAAGTACCCGCGGGACATACAAACGAAAGCTACCTGAAAGAACTCTGTTACCAAGGATTACAAGAAAAATTAGGAGAACTCTCCACCGAAGTGCAACAACGGTTGAATCATGAACTGGATATCATTGGGAAAACTGGCTACCCCGGATACTTCTTGATCGTATGGGATTACGTCAAATATGCAAATGAACAGGGATACCCACTCACAGCACGCGGCTCCGCTGCCGGCAGCCTTGTGCTCTATGCCCTTGATGTAATTACCTTCAATCCAATGGATTATGACTGTATCTTTGAACGATTTTTGAACCTCGAACGGGTGAGCCCGCCTGACATCGATATTGACTTTGCAGACCGAGCCCGCGACTTCGTTATTGAGTATCTCGTTAAAAAATATGGACACGATTCTGTTGGAAAAGTTGCTACATTTGCTACCCTCGGGGCAAGAGCAGCTATCAAAGATGTCGGACGTGTACTTGATGTGCCCCTTGAAAACGTTATTAAATTAACACAGTTGATTCCAAATATTCCGGGCATTACACTCGATGATGTTTTGGAACAGGTACCCGATTTCCAGATACTTGCTGAGCAGCCAGAAAATAAAGAATTGATGGACCTCAGTAAAGCTGTGGAAGGTATGAAACGACATGTCTCCAGCCATGCTTCCGCTATCGTCGTTTCAAACGGTCCGTTGACAAACTTTGCACCGCTGTTCAAGGATAAACACGATCAGGTCGCAACGCAGTTTGAACATAAAACTGTTGAAAATGTCGGTATCGTTAAACTCGATATCCTCGGGGTGCGGAGTCTCACTGAAATATACGACTGCCTTCAAATGATTAAGGAGAATCATGGTAAGGATATCGCGTTAGAAGATATCCCATTTGACGATGAAAAAACCTTTTCACTCATCAGTAGAGGGCTTATCGCCGGTTTGTTCCAACTCGAAACTTCCTCTGGTATGTATAGAGTTGTAACCCAACTGAAGGCGGATAACTTTGAAGATTTCTGCGCAATACCCGCACTCTATCGCCCAGGTCCATTAGAAAGCGGCATGATGCAGCAATTTATTGACCGAAAAAATGGATTGGAAGCTGTAGAATATATGCATCCATTGCTTGAAGACGCACTCAAAAATACTTACGGCGTATGCGTTTATCAAGAACAGGTGATGCAGATTGCACGGGATATGGCAGGGTTCACCCTCGGAGAAGCAGATGTACTCCGCTCCGCAATGGGTAAGAAAAATCCGGAACTCCTACAAGCACAGCGGGAAAAATTCGTTGAAGGCGCACGCAAAAATAAAATTGATAAAAAAGAAGCTGAAGAAATATACGACCTACTTGAACCTTTCAGTGGATACGCCTTCAACAAATCACATTCTGTCGCTTATGCTATGCTAGCTTATCGCATGGCATATCTAAAAACACACTACCCGCACGAATTTATGGCGGCTATGATGACTGGAGAGGCTAGTGCATCCGACAAAATTACGCGTTATCGCTCCGAATGTCCCAAACTTGCCAGCTTTCTTGAAGTAGAAATCAACCTACTCCCACCAGATGTCAACAGCAGTAATAAAGTTTTTACAGTCGATGAAAATAATATCTGTTTCGGACTCATAGCTGTGAAAGGCGTGGGGGAAAGCGCAATTGACGCAATTGTGGACGCACGAACGCAAAACGGTACATTCACCTCGTTGCAAGATTTCTGTGAACGCGTGGATACAAAGGTAGTTAATAAACGCGCCATTGAAGGACTTATCCTTTGTGGGGCTTTCGACTCGCTTGAAGGAAATCGAGCACAACTCTTGACGAACTTGCCAAATGTTTTGAAAATCGCACAGAGTGCACAAGCAGAACGGGAACGCGGACAGATGAATTTGTTTGGGGATGCCGCTGAAATACCTATTACACCCGTAACGCTTACAGATGTGGATGAGTATGAACCCCTTGAACGGCTCAAACTCGAAAAACAACAACTCGGATTTTATGTCTCTGGACATCCACTTCAAGAATATACGGATATTATCAAGTACTATACATCGGCAACTACGCAAACCCTCGGCGCACACCCTGTTGAGACCACAGTTTCTGTGGCAGGCATGATAACAGAAGTAAAAAATCTTACCACGAAAAAAGGAGACCCTATGGCAGTTATCGGCTTTGAGGACATCGAAGGTTCCATAGAGGTGGTCGTCTTTCCAGAAACGTATAAAAATGCAGGTGATCTCTTTGAAGGAAGGATCGTTTGGATTGAAGGGGCTGTTAAAATAAACCAAAACGGAAGAAACCGAAATGCTGATGATGATGAAACCCAACACGAAGAACGACAAATACAAGCAGACGCAATTGTGAATTTAGATACTGTCCCAGAACAGCAGACAACTGCAGTTGAGGTTACAATTCCTGAAACCGATGTTGAAGATCTTGATAAACTTAAAGCTCTCAAAGAAATTGCCATTGCAAACAAGGGTGACTTGCACCTAATTTTACGCCTCATGACACCCCAACACGGTGAAGTCATCGCTTGCTGCAGCTCTCAATATAAAATTGTAGATAACGATGCAGTTTGTAAACAGATAGAAAACCTATTTGGTGAAAATTGCATCAAACGTAGCAATCGCACCAGACCCAAAACGAAAAAGAATAATGGTAACCGCACTTCGAGATTTAATTATGTATAACCTAAGTTGCCACATAAAATTGCGGATGCCGAACTCACGTTGTTATGCCGTTTAGGAGGAGATTCTTCAAATATGCAATATCGCACACTCGGAAAAACTGGACTTACCGTTTCAGAAATAGGGTATGGCGGTGGTAGAATTCGACCAGAACACGATGTCCATTCGCTTGTCAATATAATACATTACGCCATAGATTGCGGGGTCAACTTTATAGACACCGCACCGAACTACGCTGACGGTTACAGCGAAACAGTTATAGGTAAAGCCATAGCAGATCGTAGACATGCGTGTATCGTCGCTACAAAGACAGAAGCCTACGATCCAGACGGTATCGCAACAGATGTGGAGGGTAGTCTAAAACGCATCGGTACCGACTATATTGATGTGCTTCAATTCCATGGCGGTTGGTTTTATGAAAAAGAAACGGAACAGATCCTCAATGGCGGTGGATTGGAAAAATATCTTAAACTGAGAGAAGAAGGGAAAGTTCGATGTATCGGGTTTTCTGCAGATGGTCCCTCAGGCGGAGCGGAACAACTCATCGCTACAGGTGAACTTGATATGATGCAAATCCATTATAACTTAATGTATCAAAGCACTTGTGACACCTTCAGCAGACGTGGTGTTATCCCTGATGCTGTCGCACAAGAGATGGGAATTGTGCTCATGCGTTCCACAACAAGTAACGCGTTCCAAAATCTGATCCAGCACTGCTTTCCCAATGTGATGGCGGATGTGGATGTGGATAGTTTTCTCCTCAACTATGCTCTTTCAAATCCAATGGTGAACGTCGCTCTCATGAGTCTGCAAAGCACCAATGATGTAGACTGGACTCGCGCGGTATCCGATAATGTTGATGCACGGTTAGACCTACGTGCCATTCATGGCAGATAGGTGTATCTATAAATACCTATTCCATTTGCAGTTCCGTGGTGGTCTTTCATCATTTACACCTATGTTCGGTTCACTGCCCTTAACCTATATAAATAGAACAAAACATGAAGATGGACACATTCACCAATACAATCATCGTTGCAGATACAACAAAGGTATTGCCCAAACTCATTGAGGTTGAGAAGCAGTACGATGTTATTGTTATTGTATTGTATAACGCTATACTATGCATTTAAGAAATTACGAATTACATAATCCAGAATCCCACCATTTTTATAGTATTCTACTTCTACCGGTGAATCGATACGAATTAACAATTCTGTTGTTTGTGTTTCACCGTCTTTTCGGGATATCTTCATCGTTGCTGTCTGTCCCGGTTGAAGGTCATCAGCAAAACCTGTAATACTAATTACCTCGCTACCCTCTAAGTTGAGCGTCTGTGCATTTTCACCATCCATAAACTGCAATGGCAATATACCCATACCGATGAGATTGCTACGATGGATCCGTTCATAACTTTGGACAACAACCGCTTTGACCCCAAGAAGTTTGGGGCCCTTCGCAGCCCAATCCCGTGAACTGCCCATGCCGTAATCCTGTCCAGCAAAAATAACTGACGGTATGCCCTTTTCACTATAGCTACGGGCAGCTTCGTAGATAGTCGTTTGCGTTCCCTCCGGATATTGCACCGTCCAGCCGCCTTCAACATCCGGTGTCATTCGGTTACGAACGCGCCGATTTGCGAAAGTGCCACGGCTCATGACGTGATCGTTGCCCCGTCTTGCACCGTAAGTATTGAAATCTCGCGGCGCAACACCGCGTTCTTGTAGATAACTACCCGCCGGACTCGCCGCTGCTATTGCACCTGCAGGAGAGATATGGTCCGTCGTAACCGAATCCCCGAAAATACCGAGTATTCGCGCATCTGTAATATCCGATATCTGCGCGGGTTCACGTGAAAATCCTTCAAAAAATGGAGGGTGTTGAATATAAGTACTCCGCTCATTCCACGGATAGAGCACACCTGTTGCCCCCGCAAGTTCTTCCCACTCCGGTGCCTGATTCCCAATAGATTCGTACATCTCCTTGAATGTTCTGTGGTCAACAGCAGCACCCACCATATCAGCGATTTCTTCGCGAGAAGGCCAAATATCTCGTAGGTACACGCCCTCACCTGAATCGTTATAGCCGATAGGCTCCGCGGTAAGATCGATGTCAATCTGTCCAGCAAGTCCATAAGCAACAACAAGCGGTGGGGACATGAGGAAATTGGCTTTTATTTCAGGATGCACCCGCGCTTCAAAATTCCTATTCCCGCTTAAAACGCTTGCAGTTACGAGATTTTCCGCATCAATCGCCTCTTGAACGATATCGTTGAGCGGGCCACTGTTACCGATGCACGTTGTACAACCATAACCGACTACGTTATATCCTAATTCTTCTAAATAAGGTAGCAATCCTGTGTTTCGTAGATACTCCGTAACAACACGGGACCCCGGTGCTAAACTTGTTTTCACATGATCGGGAACCCGCAACCCCTTCTCAACCGCTTTTTTGGCAAGCAATCCCGCACCAATCATCACTGATGGGTTACTTGTGTTTGTGCAACTGGTAATTGCCGAGATGACAACTGCTCCGTGTTTGATCTTACCGTTGCTATCTCCCCTTTTTGTCACGCCAAAACCATCTTCTACTATAGGACGCGTGAGGAGTTCGTTGAACGTTGTCTTCACATCCGATAAAGCTATTCTGTCTTGCGGACGTTTCGGTCCAGCAATACTCGGTTCAATATTGTTAAGATTTATTTCCAGGACATCCGAGTATTCAATATCGCCAAGACGCGGAATGCCGAATAAACCTTGTGCCTTCAGATACGTTTCCACAAAGTCAACATGTGTTTCATCGCGCCCAGTCAGACGCAGATAGTTCATCGTTTCAGCGTCGAGGGGGAAAAATCCAATCGTTGCACCGTATTCAGGACACATGTTAGAAACCGTTGCCCGGTCAGGGAGTGAAAGTGCTTGGACGCCTTCACCGAAAAACTCAACGAATTTGCCGACAACTGCAGCCGCTCTGAGCCGTTGCGTCACAGTGAGGACAAGGTCGGTTGCAGTAACCCCCTCTCTCAGTTCGCCCTTAATATGAACGCCAAGCACTTCAGGCGTTAAGATGTATACAGGCTGTCCCAACATTGCAGCTTCAGCCTCAATGCCACCTACACCCCACCCAACAATGCCGAGACCGTTGATCATCGTCGTATGTGAATCTGTACCCACAACCGTGTCTGGATACGCAACTGCTCCCTCCATCATCACAACCTGTGCAAGGTATTCCAAGTTCACTTGATGCACTATGCCAATGGATGGGGGAATAATGTTGAACTTTTCATAAGCCTGTTGCCCCCATTTCAAAAATTCGTAACGCTCCTTGTTCCGTTCAAATTCTCTTTGCGTGTTAAATTGAAAAGCGTTCTCCGTGCCATACGCATCCACTTGGATAGAGTGATCAATCACTAAATCAACAGGGACACGGGGTTCAATCTTTTTTGCATCACCACCGAGTTCCGCAACTGCAGATCGCATCGCAGCAATATCCACAACAAGCGGAACACCCGTGAAATCTTGTGCTACCACACGAGCAGGTTTAAACGGAATTTCTGCTGATTCCGGAGATTTCGCATCCCAATTTGCTAAGTTGACAACGGCCTGTTCAGTGATTTGATGCCCATCGTAATTACGGAGTAACGATTCAAGCAGTATGCGAATACTTATAGGTAAGGTTTCTATTGAACTTTTAACAGCATCCGCTAAGGCAGGCAGTGAATAGTAAGCGCACGCAAAACCTACACGCTCCAAGGTTTGACGTGTATTAAATAAATTGTGAGCGGGATAGGACATTTCCAAACTCCTTCATATCGTAATATGTTCTCTCTCTGTTATTTTACCACAACAAGGATCGGATTTCAATTATTTTCAAAAAGATTGTTAGTAGTAAGAAGATCAAAGGTACACAACAGAAATCCTGATTCAATCAACATAAGAAGTACCTTGATGAATCAGGATTATTTATATTTTGAAAAAATCTAATGGTCTACCTTACAAGCGAATCTTAATAACGTGCCTTCAAGTGTCCCCAAATTGTAGGCAGTTTGTTAGCGGGTTCAACCGCAAGTGCTTCTGCAGTGAGGAGTTTGGCATCCCCAATTGTTGAATGGTCACAGCCTATTCCATCACCACCATCACCCATCACGATTGTGAGTTCTTTGGCGTTTGATGGAATGTCAAATTCAACTTTGAGTGCTTCTACATTTTCACCGCCATCCGAGCCTTTTAGTGTTTCGGATTTGAACACCTCTTTTCCATCAACGGTAAATATGAAATCGCTACTACCACCATGTTCACAACCGCCTGGGTCTTTTTCATCGGACATGCCGACATACGCCTCAAATTTGAGGTACTTGCCGCCTGTCAAATCGTAAATCAAAGTGCTAATAGCATGCGCACCAATACCACGTTCGAAGTAAGTGCCGCCGATGACAATATGGTTTCGTGTTCCGCCACCTTCTTCGATAGTGACATTGAGTAACCTCCTATAAATTTACAGTTGCATTAAACAAATCAACAGGTTGAATATAGTTCTTCTTGGGAAAACAGTATAGCTAATTCGCTCATTGCATTCTCAGCACAATCGGATGCGTGGACGAGATTGTAGGTAATATCTGTTGAAAAATCACCTCGAATACTCCCCGGCACCGATTCTAATGGATCGGTTGCCCCGTTAATGAGACGGGTTATTTTAATTGCATTCTTACCCTCAATAGCGATGGCAACAATCGGTTTGCCGGTCATGAATTCAATAAGCTTGTCATAAAATGGTTGCCCCTTGTGAATAGCATACAATTCTTCTGCCTTAACGCGTGACATCTGCATCAATTTCATACCGATAATCTTTAGACCTTTCCTTTCATAACGGGAAATGATCTCTCCGATAAGTCCGCGTTGAACACCATCTGGTTTCACCAGAATTAGTGTTTTTTCTGTTTCCATATCAACTCCGTTTTAGTGTTTAAAGCAATTCAAATAGTGAACGCAGATTTCTATTTTAAATCTGATAATTTTAGTATATTGTTTTTGTGATATTTTGTCAACTTTTTAGGGTTATTTAGTTTTATAGATATTCATTTTATCAAGTTAACTGTGAGTAAAGGTTTTGATGCATATTCCTTTATTTTATCAGCGATCCGTGTTATGCCTTGAAAACGGAATACGGATAATGCGGTATTTCGTAAAGCGGCCATGACTTGTGGAATAGCCCCGCATCTGACAGGTGATGCGTCCTCGCCGAGTAGCACATCGCGCATCCAATGCGACTTGTTCTCTATTGCCCAATGGCCTCTCCGTAAAGCAAGTAAGCGTTCTGCGGATGCCTCACTCGGTTTCAGGCTCGTAATCCCATAGGTAGTGCGGGTTGTCTCTTCTCCTGTCTTCATATTTTTGGAAGTATAGCAATATTGGATCACTTGTGCTACGCCCGGCCAATCCAGATATGCGTTGAGACTTGTGCTTGCCTTGATACATCGCGTCTCAAGTCTGCCATGCGACTTTTCAATCGTCTCATGCATGTATATCGGTTTCCCTAAAGTAGGGTGTGTTGTGTCTTCAGAAACCGCGTCAGGCACGCCTTGAAAAAGTTTTTCAATCGCTTCTAACAGGTCCGGTTGATTGCCTTTAACAGGCAGCATATAGTCGCCCCCGCTGTTTATGATTCCGTGGCAGAAAGAGCGTTGTGTCAAAAGGGCATCCGTTGTGATAACTTTGCCTGCTACATCAAACGCTTTGAGGATTTCCGTTGATACCGGTATTTCATTGGTTTTGTCGCTGACACCTCGCTGCGTGAGGGTGATCCCTAACTCATGAGAGACGACGGAGAGTAAATGGCTGATCATCGCACCACTTTTTTTAGACGCACGCAGGGTTTTGCCATCTATAGCGACTGCGTCGGAACACCCCCGCAAATCAGGGCACTCTGCTAATGCGGCGTTTACCCATTTTGACAGGATGTTTTCTAATGCTTCAACGTCCAACTTTTTCAACAGATTATGGATAGTTGCGGCACAAGGCGTTTTGTGATGTGTGAACCCGAGTGCTTTTGTGAGTGCGGGCTGTGAGCGTGCCCAGGTAGCGATGGATGTATACCCTTTATGCCCGCACATCAATCCAACGACTAAAAGTGCGAGGATTGCTTTCAACGGGTGTCGTTTCCCTTTTTCCTTGCGTGGGTCTGTAAGTTCTGCTAACATATTGACTAAGTGGCAGGACTTTTTTCTTGTCATTCTTCACCTCAAAAGATCGTAAGTTTTTAAGGTGAAGTATAGCAGATATAGCGTGAAAAATCACGGTATATCTGCACATCCTAAAATATTAACGATTGTGATAAAAAACAACTAAAATACATAAAACTAAATAACCCTATCAACTTTTTAATTGAGTTGAGCAAGTTGATCTACCATTCAATCACGTGCAATAGGCACTTTGTAAGCGCGCTGAATCATAGGAAGAGTCTCAACTTTACACACCTACATGCCATTTTATGCTTGCCTTCCCGTTCATGTTATGCTAAATTATACTATAGTTTGGACATTTTTGGTCTTGTTATAGATTATGAATAGTTGGCAGCATTTCCCCGTTAGCACTTCTGAACAGGTGTTAGAACCGCTGCTAACGCCCCTTTTCTGTCTAAATTCTGTTAGAAATCACTGTTTTTTAGCCATCATTTTTCCAATAATCGTGAAAATAGTTGCTGTTGAACTAGTTCATGTAGTATCTTCGGGGATTTTTAGTTTTTTCTGTGCGTTTTTCCTCGGGTCGTAACCCGTATAAAAATAGTTTTGTTGTAAACATCGCTGCAAGTAAGCGGTCATCAAGCCGCGTGTGAGATGTTTCGGTTTATACCAGTGTATATTGAGCGTGGATAGCACGTCTTCTAAATCAAGAGAAACCTTGTCTGTGTCTGTGTCTGCGGGTGTCTTAGGCAATGGCGACGGACTGAAAGCGAGTTGTGTCAGCGTTGCTGCGGTGAAACTGAGTTGAACGAACCGATCCAAACTTTTCCTGTCTCGGAGTTGATAGGTGTCAAATCCGAAGTTTTCTTTAGCGTCCCGAAAGGCAGTTTCAATCTGCCACCGGTTTCTATAGTGTCGGATAACTGTTTCTACGGGCAGTCGTAAATCTGAAGTAAATACACAAAAATACCGATAGGGTTTAGACTTTTTCAAGCGTTTGCGTATCACAACGATGCGGACATCTACAGGACACATCTTTGTTCGCACGACTTTATCAGCGACAGAAAGTGTCTGATCCTCAACAACGATGTCTGTATACTTCAGGTGTGGAATAGACACACGGCTACCATACCGACGGGGTCTGCCTCTCTTGAGACGCTTAGGGCGTTTCGGTATATGAAAAAACGCTGCGTTTGACTTCGCACGACAAAGTAAATGATGTCCTTGTGAGAGTATCTCCGTGAACACTTTGCGTCTATTGAAACCTCTATCAAAAATGATAAGACCCGGTGGCACAAGATTACATAAATGCTTCAGCACAGCGAGGCTATTCGCGTCCTCGCTTTTCGGTTCCATCATCCGTGTGGCTAATGGAAATAGGCGCGTGCCTTCAGGCGTTTCTGCCAGCCAGCCAATCGCACCGAACTCGTGTCCGTGATGAAACTTGGACTGGTTCTTGTTACGTGGCTGACACGCAGGGTTCCTGCGGAAATGCAAACCCGCTTGTTTTGAACCGCTACTTAGGGCATGCGTCTCATCATAGACATAGACGCCCGTGGGGTAAGCGGATAGCACTTGATGGCTTAGCGTAGTGGCGACTTGATCCACACACCAGATGCCACGCGAGAGAAACTTTGGCAGAGACCAATACCGACCTGCTTGGGCTGTCGCAAGATAGATTTGTGTCATTGTGCCTCGGTAGGGCGTATTTATCAGACCTTTTACGAAAGTCTGAAAGTGGTGAAAGTTATTATACTTGAACACAGGTCAAAAATCTGATAACATGTTGTCCAAGTAGGAAAGTGGGGTCATTTGAAATATCCTTTCAAATTTGTGTTTTCTAAAAGGATACCCGCTTTCCTGCTTTATGTCCATAAAAAAAACAAAAACTGTCCAAACTATAGTAAATTATAGTAAACGCGTCCATATAGGAAATCCGCATGGAAAAGCAGTTACCACCTACAACAAACCCATCTCAAGTTTTAGCAGAGATATTGACTACAGAAAAGCCGTGGGGACGTTTTATTCAATATGTTCTTAACCAACCCGTGACTGTAAAGATTTTAGAAATTCATGCAGGAGAACAAGTAAGTTATCAGTATCATCACCACCGGAGTGAACTGTGGATACCGCTTGACGAGGGGGCTTGTGTTCGACTTGAAGATGATGTGATATATCCGAAACCGATGGAACCGATTTTTATTCCCCAAGGCGCGAAACATCAACTCATTGGGGAAGCTCAAGATTATCGAATACTTGAAATAGCTTTCGGAAACTTTGACGAGGAAGACATTGTGCGACTTGATGATAAATATGGAAGGGAAACCTAAAGAAAAATGTGATATTTGGATTAAACTTGAATTTTAATAGGCTTGGAAAATCTTAACCTGAGTTAAGGAGACACTCATGTATTACCTAAACCATAAGCGGATGTGGATATGTGTTGCTCTATTGTTGCTTAGTTCTGTTATGTCAGGGTTTGGACAAGCAGAACAAGCAGAAACGCTTGTAGGACATTGGACATTTGAGAAAGGTGTCGAATTGGAAGATTTAACAGGTAATTTTGTTGATATTACGCTCATGGGGGCTGAAATTGCCGATGGAAAATTGAATGTTGATCTCGGTAAATGGGCAATCGCAAGTGGGTATGATGGGCCGGATATTGAAGAAAAAACGCTAGTGTCATGGGTGATTATGGACGATCTTGATGTGCAGAAAGGTTCAGTATTAACCATTGATCGCCTCTCCGATCCTACATTTGATGCAATCGTTTTTGGAGAACGACAGAACCGTCGTTGGATGGCAGGGAGTGGATGGTTTCACCGCACCCAGGATCCTAAACCCGGTTTTGAGGAAAAGGAAACAGGTGTACTGATCATGATGGCAATCTCGTACGAAAATGATAACGGCACCGCACGGGTGAGAATATATAGGAACGGAGACGAGATTGGTGACTACACACATGGGCAATTCGTGACTTTTGCTAATAAAGATGCGGAGACTATCTGTGGTAAACGGCATGGCGGTTTAGGAGGAGGTCCTGGAGACCTTGATGTCCACATTGAAGATTCGCGTATCTATGCTGCCGTGCTCAGTCAAGCAGAGATAAAAAAATTAATTCCAGATACGTTGACTGTGGAACCGCAAGGAAAACTCGCTACTACATGGGCGAGAATAAAGATAAGATAACATGAGAATGAATCCGAGTGTAAAACGGATAGTGTTAGGAAACGATTCAGGCATCGGACTCAGAATGCCTGTGTCTACGGAAACTGATGCACAAGATGCAGAGGAATTGGTTGATACACGAATAGATAATATACAGGCGTTGTTCAAAGAAGAAGTAAATGCGCCGTTATCTATTTTAGAAAAACATTTACGTGCATGGACCCGAAGCCATCAGCAAACAGAACACATTCAGCAAGTACTTGATTTGTCAGCAAGAGCAAGAGACAATTTTTCTGTCCTTGTGACCGTTGGAATAGGGGGGTCTGATCTGAGTTCACGGGTCTTTCATGAAATTGCGAATCATCCGTATCATAATCTGCTATCACATTCGGAACGGGGTGCTGCACCTGAAGTCTACTGGACAGGTGATACGTTTGATCCATTTCGGCTTAAAGCATTGCTTGACATGCTGAAATCACGGGACCAGTTACACAAAACGGTTTTCAATGTGATTAGCAAATCGGGGAAAACACCTGAAACGCTCGCGACCTTAAGGATTATTCAGGACACCCTCCAGCAGGAACTCGGTGAATGGCGAAATCAGATTATTGCAACTACCGGTTTTGCAGATAATAGCCTTTTATATCAATTTCATCAGAAAGAACCATTTTATGGCATTCTGCCAGTTCCAGATGGCGTAGGCGGCCGCTTCTCCGCTTTTTCACCAGTCGGTTTATTCTTCTTAGCGATGACAGCGGGGATAGATGAGAACCCAGAAGATAGAATATATTGTGCGGTTGAAGGGGTAGAAAGTGCCCATGAGAACTTTCAGCTGCCATACACACATCACAATAACACCGCATACCATTTGGCACTCTGGCTCGACGCTGTTGAGAAATATTACGGGACAGGTAGTATCGTGTTTTATAACTACGCAGACAACAGTCGACTCGGTGAATGGTTTGTTCAACTCTATACTGAATCTATTCAGGAACGTGGCTACGGGTGTAATGTGATTGCTGCCAAAGGCCCTACGAGTAATCATTCTATTCTCAATGGAATCCTTGCCGGACCGAGAGATAAGGCAGTTCTATTCGTTCATTGGGAGGAGCTTGGCGTGGATTTAACAATTCCCGTTGCTGAAGGCAGCGGATTAGATGCTTATGAAGGACTTTCAATGAACGATAGTCAGACCGCTTCTTATCGTGGAACAGAAATGGATTTTACTGATAATGACGTTCCAAATGTTACACTTTCGTTACCAAAGCGGGATATCAGTAACTTGTGTTTATTGATGCGAACGCTCATGGATACGGTAGCGGTTAAAGGTAGATTGCAAGAACTCTACCTCACCGATGGTGTTCCAAAATTTGCAGATGAGTTGACCTACCATCAATCAGCTGTTGAGGAATATAAAAAGCGTACCGAAGAAATTGCGCGTCGAATGAAAAAGAATTAACACCACCTTATCTCATTGGGTGTTCGTCAAAGCAAAGGGTCTGTCCATAATGCAATATGGTCAAAAGATAATTAACAAACTGTCTTCAATACGGCTGCAAAACAAGATATTCTTCACCTATAGTCTTGTTTTTTTGCTGATGTTCGCCGTTATTTTTGGCATCGCAAGCTTGTTGATCGATAATATTTTTAGTGAACAATTGGGCAAAGATGTATTTAAATTGCAATCAAATATTTCTAGCCGATACGCGTTGTTCGTTGATGAAATTAGAACAGAAGTCCAAGCAATGGGTGCAGATCGAAATGTGCGCGATGCGGTCCAAAGAGCAGAAACGGGCGGTAGTCGAGATGTGCCACCAACTGATTTCGATATCTTCGAATGCGGTAATACTGAAGGTATATTAGTGTTGAGTAAGTCTGTTGACGAAAACCGTATTGGTCAAAAAGTTGTTGAGATAGAAAATGTGGATGCAGATCCCACGTTCAAAAAAGGGAGAGGCACCATTCGAGAACGAGTCATTTCTGATGACGATGACCCACAGCTAGTCGTTGAAGTAACACAGTGGTTGGATTGGGGTTTTGTCACTGGAGGACAGTCCCTCCAAAATTGGTTAGAAGCGGAAATGTTGCGGCAGTCCGAACATCCGATTTTTCTTGTCCAAAGAAAGAATGGATTAGAGAAGTGGATTCCATTAAATAGCATTGCACACCGCACATTAAAACTGAAAGCTGAATGGGAACAACAGAAGCAGAAGTATGTGGATGCAGGTAAATCTGTTGAGGATTTGGTGGTTACCTTGGAAGACCAACAAGGAACGGACGATACAGACGCATCAGATGAAAATCTACGCACACCTACTTTTACAGTTGTTCGAGCTGATATACTCAGCTCACCCTTTTCAAATCCATCAGATCCGCAAGAATTACCTTTTGTCCAATTAATAATAGCCTATTCGCATCAGTATCGTATTCAGTGGCAGAATCAAATGCAAGCTGTCTTGTTGTGGAGTATCGGTGGCGGGGCAGTGTTAGTCTACTGCATCAGTTACCTCGTGAGTCGGCGTATCACACGACCTATCGCACAACTGCAGCAAGGAGTCAACGCAATCGGGGCGGGTGATCTAACATACCAAATTGCTGTGCAATCTAAAGGAGAAGTCGGCGAACTGGCAGATGAATTTAATCAGATGGCACTTGCTTTGAAACGGAGTCTAGAAGAACATAAGGAGGCAGAGAGAATCGCCGTCTGGCGTGATGTTGCAAGACAACTGGCACATGAAATCAAAAACCCTTTATTTCCAATTCGACTTTCCGTTGAGAATTTGCAAGCTGCAAAAGATATGCCTGAAATCTTTGATAAAATATTTAATGAATGCACAGAAACAATTATAGAAGAAGTTGACCGTATCCGTGAACTGATAGATGAATTCCATCAATACGCTAGACTCCCCAGCCCAGACCGACATCCAGTCAATTTGAACGATATCGTTAAATCTGTTCTCAAATTGTATGTGGATATGTCTCAAGCCCAAAACATCACAGTTGAAAAACAGTTAAGCCCACTCCCCCAACTTTCATTAGATCGTGAACAGATGGAGCGAGCAACCGGAAATATCGTTAAAAACGCAATTGAAGCAATGCCAGAAGGGGGAACCCTTACACTTAAAACTATTACTGCAGCTAAGAAAAAAAGCAGAAATATAATACTTGAAGTTCAAGATACGGGACACGGGATGTCAGCAGAAACGCAAAAGAAACTTTTTACACCAGACTATACAACAAAATCTGATGGAACCGGCCTCGGCATGGCAATCGTCCGAAGGATCATTACCGTCCACGGTGGAAAAATAGCTGTCCAATTGGAAGAGAACGTTGGGACCACGATACGGATTACCTTCAATGAGAATACATATCTTACGGATACAACACCTATCACATACCACTTGAACTCAAAAAATAGACAGGATGGACGCAATTAACACTATTTTTCCATAGTTCGATGTCCGAAATATAAAGAGATATTTGTAGCACAAAAAATGTCTTATTCTAAACTCACATTAAATTATAAACTATCATCAATGTAGAGACGAATCAATATGAATACTATCCTCATTGTAGATGACGAAAAGAATATATTGAAGATGCTTTCACAAGGGTTAAGCCTGAAAGGCTACAAAACCTTGACTGCGGCAAGTGGTGAAAAAGCATTACAGCTTTGTACAACTCAGGATGTCGATCTCGTTTTATTAGATATTATGATGGAAGACGGGATAGACGGCGTTCAGACGTTAGTGAAATTACTTGAACAAGATCCTAATCTCAATGTCGTTATGATGTCCGCACAGCAGGATATTGAGATAGCCGTGAAAACGATGGAACTCGGCGCAAGACGTTACGTTACAAAACCGGTAAGTATGGATAAAATCCTACGCAATATTGAACCACTGTTAGAACTCTCGCGATTGGCAAAAGAAAATGAAATACTCAAATCACAAATACCTACCGAAGATGAAATGGTGGGGAAAAGTTGTGCTATGTCAAAACTTCGCACCGAAATTCGGCAGGTGGCAGCAAGCAATCTTGGGGTGCTTATCTCTGGAGAAAACGGTACCGGTAAGCAACTCGTGGCACATGCCATTCATCAATATAGCAACCGTGCTGATAAACCTTTGATCCCATTGAACTGTGCAGCGTTGCCCGAAGAACTGGTTGAAAGCGAACTCTTCGGACACGAACGCGGCGCATTTACAGGTGCTGATTCTATGCGACAAGGACGGTTCGAACTCGCTGATGGCGGCACGCTTTTCCTCGATGAAATCGGAGATATGAGCTTGAAAGCACAAGCAAAGGTGCTGCGCGTGCTCGAATACTGTGAAGTGAAACGACTCGGAAGTCAGCAAATTCGCAATGTTGATGTGCGAATCATCGCCGCAACGAACAAAAATCTCGTTGAAGAAATTGAGCGCGGGCAATTCCGCACAGACCTATATTATCGTCTCAAAATTGTCCCTATTGATGTACCACCCCTACGTGACCGAAAAGAAGATATCCCGATTTTGGTAAAATACTTTGCGGAGCGGTTGCAAAAGAATATGGCTTTCGCACCGAAAATCTTCGCCCCAGAAACTGATGTTGTTTTTCAATCTTATCACTGGCCCGGAAACGTTCGAGAACTCAAAAATCTAGTGGAACGGTTGCTTATTATGGTCAATAAGGAAATTATACAACCACACGATGTAGTAAAGGTATTGCCTATCGAGCAAGATCAAATCCCGACTTCGGACGATGCTGTTGCCTATCAATCTAATACACCTTTGAGCACCCTGGTTGATTCTGCTGAGGCGGAATGCATACTCGCTGCCTTAAAAGAAAACGATTGGAACATTCGCAGAACTGCAGAAATATTGGAGGTTGAAAGAAGCAATTTATACAAAAAAATGAACAAGTATAATATTTCACGACCCGATACCGATACCTAACTATGAATAGAAATGATGGAATGACCCGCATTCAACTGATCATCTTGATCGCACTCGTCATAATCATTGGCGGACTTTCGTATCCACCTTGGGCAGAATATCGTAAAGTTCGCCAGGCAGATGTAGACGTTGAAATCCTTGCTATAGCGATAAAAAAATACTACAGACACACACAGACATATCCAACGCAGTTGGAACAACTTGTGTCCGATCCCGGAGTGGATGGGTGGCGTGGTACCTATCTGAAATCCATACCGAAAACACCTTGGGGTCGGAACTATGTTCTCATCCAAGAAAACTATAAAGTCGGAATCGCCAAAGATCATCCGCGGGTGCCAGCAAAGTATCGAATAGGCGGGATTGCTGAAATTAGTAGAGTCTATCATTACGATGCTGCCCAAGGCGAAAAATATTGGTGGTGACCTGTGGGTGACATCTGGATACCTCTCCTCATTTTCATCTTAGGTTTAGCGATTGGCAGTTTCCTAAATGTGTGTATCTACCGCATTCCCCGCCCAGATATGTCAATCCATTCGCCACGCCGATCCTTTTGCCCAGCATGCAATCAATCCATCAAGTTCTACGATAACATCCCCCTACTGAGTTATCTCATACTACGTGGCAAATGTCGTCAGTGCAAAGCAAAAATATCTGTCCAATATCCAATTGTTGAGTTGGGCACAGCGGCACTCTATGTCATCGTCTATAACCAATTTGGCATGTCACTGTCTTTCGTCCACGCGATCTTTTTTGTGTCTGTACTGATACCCATTGCCTTTATTGACGCACATCACTATATCATTCCGAATGTCCTAAGCTTCACTGGACTCGGACTTGGGGTGGGCATCGTGTGCGCTATATTTTTACAAGAGAAAAATATAGACTATCTGAGAACACGACTTATCGGATTTGTTGTAGGCGGATTAGTGATATGGTTAATTGCGCTCATCGGCAGTGCAATTATGCGTAAAAAAGCGATGGGAATGGGTGATGTGAAGTTGATGGCGATTATCGGATTGTATCTCGGGGCATGGCCAGAACTAGTGTTAGTGATAGGATTGTCTGCATTCAGCGGTGCAGTTGTCGGAACACTGCTGATGGCAGCTGGTAAGAAAGACCGAAAAAGTCCGATACCTTACGGCCCTTTTATTGCAGCTGCTGCAGTCGTCGTGCTGTTGTGGGGTGACCCACTTTGGAAAAAATACTTGCAATTGGCTGGATGGAATTGATTGAGTAGTATGTGTGAACTTGCCATATCTAAATCTTGATTGATTTTGTTATGGAGACTTTGTTATCATGTAATTGAATATGAAGGATATTTTGTAGCATAACCTTTTAGGCATTCCCCGGATTAGCGCGGATTTTCAAGGATTTACCTTTGCTGTGCGTTTATCCATTTTTGTAGTGTTTAGTTTTCGTTTGCGTTTCACGGATGCACAAACTATGGTAGAGTTTTGAATTATTTATACATATTGATTATATCTTGAAGTGTTTTATCTTTATTATACTCTCGTAAGCGTTTGATGTTCGCAAAATCATGTTCAATTGGGTTATAGTCCGGTGAATAAGGAGGCAAATACAATAGGGAGGCACCCGATGCCCCTATAAGATCCCGGGTGCGGTGTGTTTTATGGATGCGCGCATTATCCAGAATAACAACATGGTTCTCATCTAAATGCGGGCATAACTCATACTCAAGCCAAGTATTGAAACGCTCCGCATTACAACTCCCCTCAAATAATATAGGGGCTGTAAACGCCTCATCTATACGTGCAGCTAACAAAGTTGTGGTGCGGTTTCTTTGACTGGATATAAGGTCAAAAACAGGTTCACCTTTCGGAGCATACCCGAAACGCCTGAAACTTTCTGACCGAAAACCACTCTCATCAATAAAAACTAAGGATTTTCCGTTTTCCTTTGCAGCAGCGAGTTGCTCACGATAAGTTTCTCGCTTGTGATCACATCGTTCCTTATAGCCGAGTGTCTTTTTTTTCGCGAGATACCGAGTTTTCGCAGTCCATACCAAATACAATAGTAGGAAACGCCGAAATGATCTGCGCGCTCCTGTATAGTTTGATCGGGAAATCTTTTACTTGTTGTGTGAGTGCCTTGTAGTCAATACATCTGGGACCTTTAGGTCCTGATTTTTTCGGGGCGAGTGGGTCTGGTGCGTTGAGCCATTTGTAAATAACATCGCGTGAGATATTGAAAAGTTTCGCAGCTTTTACTTTACTGCCGCCGTTATCAATGAAATCAAGCACGCGTTTTCGCAGGTCTGTTGAATATGCCATAATACCGGGTATTATACCACAAATAGAAAAATATGTATAGAAAACTTTATATTTTACCATAAATGAAGATTAATTTATTCTTTGGGTAATTTTCATTTTTTGTCAGAATCGCGGATTTACGCGGATTACACGGATTAGCGCGGATTTTTCTTTTGCTGTCGAATATATTTGATCTTCCTGAATCCTATACGGTTCGACCGATTACTTTGATGAGGTCATTGCAGTATTTCACGCAGAATAAAAGCGAGGAGATGATTGCTTTTAATTATTAAGAGAAAAAACATGAAGAATTGCGTTATTATTCATTTTTTGCTAATACTTCTTTTTAACTATCAAATAGCACATGCCCAACAGAATATTGCACAGGAAACGTACACTATTTTTGAAAAGCACTGCCTTGACTGTCACGGTGAATTTGGGTCTTATGCTGATGTTCTCACGATTAAGCATTCAGAATTAATAGAAGTCAAATCGGTAATTCCGCGCCAACCTGATACCTCCGAACTCTATCTGCGTCTACTCGGTGATACAGACAAAGGATCACAGATGCCTTTGGGGCAAGAACCTTTAGATGCTGAGGCAATTGCTACGATACGTCGATGGATTGAGGCAGGCGCGCCAGATTGGGAGGCAATTCCGAAACCTAAACGCAATTTTATCACCACTGAGGCGATGCTCAAATCCATTCACACCCATCTTACCTCCCTTTCCGATTTTGACCGTTCTTTCGCACGTTATTTTACGCTCACGCACCTCTACAATGCAGGCACAACAGATGCAAACCTACGCGCCTATCGAATCGCTTTATCAAAACTCATAAATAGTCTTTCTTGGGGTGCTGAGGTAATCAAGCCGAAATCGATTGACCGCCAGCAAACTATCTTCTACATCGACCTCCGAAATTATGAATGGGATATCGAAACTGACAAGTGGTATAAAATTGAGCAGGCATATCCCTACGGTGTGCAGTTAAAATCTGAAACATATACAGCATTATGTCAAGAGGCAGACTGTGAATTGCCGTTTATCCGTGCTGATTGGTTTATCGCTAACGCCTCACTGCCACCGCTTTACCACGATATCCTTGACCTACCAAAGACAGACCGAGAATTAGAGACACAACTTGAGGTAAACGTTTCTGAAAACCTCAAGAATGCACCGGGGGTGCGCGTGTGGCGCGCAGGTTTTAGCGAATCTGGTGTATCAGTCAACAATCGCATTGTGGAGCGACACAAATCCCGATATGGGGCATATTGGAAATCTTACGACTTTGCGGGGAATGTCGGTAAGCAGAATATTTTTACACATCCGCTTGATTTCACACATGACGGCGGCGAGATTATCTTCAATCTTCCGAATGGGTTGCAGGCATACTATTTGTCCACTGCCACAGGTGAACGGCTTGACGAAGCACCAATTAACATCGTCTCAGATGCTGGGGCAAGAGACCCTGTTGTCCGTAACGGACTTTCATGTATGGGCTGCCACACGGAAGGTATGAAAGCATTTGACGATCAGGTGCATTCAATTATTGAGCAGAACCTGAACCCATCTTATGACAAAGCATACGCATTGCGTCTTTATGCAGAAAAGTCAACGACGGATAGACTTGTTCGTGGGGATATGGCGCGTTATCGGCAGGCAATTGAAGCTGCTGGCGGTGTCTTTGGCGGGATTGAACCGATACAGCAACTCGTTAAGCAGTTTGAGGGACCGCTTGATGCGGCACACGCTGCAGCGGAAGTAGGCATGCAAACCGATGATTTTCTGAAAAAGATTCGTGAGAATAGCACGCTTCAGGATGCAGGATTGCTGGTGCTTGAGGTTGAGGATGGAAGTGTTAAGCGGGATTCATGGGAATCGCAATTTGACATAATAGTCTTTGTGTTAGAATTGGAGCAGTATGCGTCTGCGATTGAGGACTTTAATGCTGTCCTTCGTATAAATCCAAATAACGCTCGGGCCTACTCCAATAGAGGTTTAGCGAAGTATAGATTAGGACAGTATGATGCTGCGATTGAAGACTATAATGCTGCCCTTCGTATAAATCCAGATGATGCGGAGGTGTATTATAACCGTGGAATATTAAAGGGTAATTTAGGGCTGTATGATGCTGCGATTGAAGATTATACTGCTGCCCTCCGTGTAAATCCAGATGATGCGGAGGTGTATTATAACCGTGGAATATTAAAGGATGATTTAGGGCAATATGATGCTGCGATTGAAGATTATACTGCTGCCCTCCGTGTAAATCCAAATAACGTTGCGGCCTACCTTAGGCGGGGATGGTTGAAGTATGAATTGGAGCAGTATGATGCTGCGATTGCGGATTTTGATGCTGTCCTTCGTATAAATCCAGATGATGCGGAGGTGTATTATAAGCGTGGTAATGCCAAGTATAATTTAGGACAGTATGATGCTGCGATTGCGGATTTTGATGCTGTCCTTCGTATAAATCCAAATGATGTGTATGTGTATCATAGCCGTGGTAATGTCAAGTATAATTTAGGACAGTATGATGCTGCGATTGCGGACTATACTGCTGCCCTTCGTATAGATCCAAATGATGCGGAGGTGTATTATGGTCGTGGAATATCAAAGTATAATTTAGGACAGTATGATGCTGCGATTGCGGATTTTGATGCTGTCCTTCGTATAGATCCAGATGATGCGGAGGTGTATTATGGTCGTGGAATATCAAAGTATAATTTAGGACAGTATGATGCTGCGATTGCGGACTTTGATGCTGTACTACAGATACATTCAAGTGATGTGGAGGTGTATTATAGACGTGGATTGTCAAAGCATGATTTAGGTCGGTATGATGCTGCGATTGAAGACTATAATTTTGTCCTTCGTGTAAATCTAAATGACACTGCTGTGTATAATAACCGTGGTAATGCCAAATATAATTTAAGGCAATATGATGCTGCGATTGCGGACTATAATGCTGCCCTTTGTATAAATCCGAATTATGCGAAGGTGTATTATAACCGTGGTGATGCTAAGTGTAGATTGAAACAGTATGCGTCTGCAATTGAAGACTATAATGCTGCCCTTCGTATAAATCCAAAGGACGCTGCGGCCTGCTTCAATCGAGGTTTCGCGAAGTATGAGCTGGATAGAGTATTGGAAGCGAAACAGGATTTCCAAACCGCCTTGAAACTTGCTGGGCAAGTCGAGAATCAAAGTCTCAAAAATGAGATGGAGCAGCTTCTTCAGAATCTTGAAATTGAATTAGAGGAAGAAAAAAGTGACTGAAAATATCTGTGATACTTTGATATTACTTGGTGGGATAGTATTAGAAAATGAAGTAGAAGTCTTCCCGGGAATACGTCTCGTCCCGTTCCCATCGACGTTAGGGAAAAAGGGGGAAGAAATTCCCCGCTATGTATCTGAATGGGCTCCTGCAGCAGGTGGTATACAGTATTTTTTTAACAAAACACAGCTCATAAATGATTCTTGTGAGGGCTCTGCATTCAGTATTGAGCAATTTTGCCAAGCATTGTCTTTAGCTTGCAATTCTGGTATTCAAATTGCTACTGGTGTTCCAATAAGAAGGGATAAAGACCCCTTTGGCCTGGTTCCTTATGCTGGACCGATCGTAACTCATAGGCGGCGGGATCCTGCAAAAGATTCCGATATAGAGGAAGCAAAACGCTTACATAAACTTTTGGACAGTTTAGAACCTGATGTTCGACAAAAGTTACATATACCGATAAATAGGTGGATAAAATCCCATATACAACAGTGTGCAATGGTTGATAAAATGATTGACTTGGAAGTTTCACCTGAAAACATTGCCAAATCACCGACAACAAGAGATGTTGATAAAATGATTGACTTGGGAATTGCCTTTGAATCTATTTATTTATACGGTGTTAGTAAGTTATCTTACTACTTGAGTAATCGCGCGTCTGAGTACCTGGCAGAAAATCAGGAGGAACAGGAAGAATTAAAAAGAACGTTTAAAGAAATATATAGTTGGCGTTCAAAGGCTGTTCATGATGGTAGACTCCCAACAAAAGATGTGAAGATTGGGGAGAAATCCTATACGCCATCAGGATTGATCAAGTTGGCTCAAAATTTATGCCGCCGGTCCATATTAAAAATTGTAGAAGACCCCTGCCCAAGAGATATATTGAATCTTAACAAGGATTACTTAAAACCTTTATTGGAAAACGGCCGCGAGCTTCTAAAATCTGAAGACTATCTTATTAAATGTAAGTTTCAATTTACTGATAGTCCCGATTGTCGACTCCATTACGCGGTAATCCCACCTGATGGAATCAGTAAAACAGGTTATGTAAAGGAAGTTTGGGTTGAATACGTTGCTGAATCGGTTGAGATTGATAACCAATCCTACGACTTAATGACTCCCTACACTCATATACAAGAATTCATGTTGGATTCCGACAGTTCGATAAAGTTATTGCCCAATCCCAGTGAGATAGCGATAAAATATTTCCAAGAGATTCCGAATTATCCTAAATGATAAATGATTTAGAAACATCTAATAATCAACCTCAATAAACTACAGTTCAATTCTTAAAAGTCAGATGAAGAGAAGAATATTGCTCGTGACCAAATTGGGAATAATACAGAGACCGCGACCAGGTGAACTACTCTGGTTGCCCAGATAGAATACGCGATAATGTGAATTTTGAAAGTATACACTCTTAGATAGGAGGTATCCAATGCAAGAGCGTATAATAGATCCGCTGCAAGAGCGTATAATAGATCCGCCTGAGGACCAGTGGAACCGACTGCTAACACCACTCACAGATGGTGAGAACAAGGTTTATAACTTATTTAATGATAAATTGCCTAAAGAATGGGAGATGTATATACAACCTTATCTTAATGGATTAAGACCTGATCTTGTTCTTCTCAATCCCTATGCTGGAATCGCTGTGTTTGAGATTAAAGATTGGGAATTAAGTACTCTCCAATTTTCAATGAAGTATAAAACAATACAAAATCCAATTAACCAGCTTAAACTTTATGAAGACGAGATATTTAATCTTTATTGCCCGCGTCTTGATGACCGTTATGGTAAAGCAGTGATCACTGCAGGACTCATCTTTACACAAATACCACAAGTGGAAATTGATCGTTTACTTGCTCCTTTCCGTGATGTAAATATGGGAAAATATCTAGATCGATACCCGTTTTCAGGTTTAGAAAGGGTCGTTAAAGAAGGTAATATAGGTGCGTTATTTCCAGAACATAAAAAGTGGGGAGTGGAAAAGGAATCTCATACAAGGAGCAAGTATATGTCTGAAGATCTTGCAGATGACCTTCGCGGTTGGCTTAAAGAACCAGCTTTTAGCAAAGATCAACGAGAACCTATTAAATTGAATGACCGTCAACTTACGATTGCAGTAGAACCTACACAATCTCGTTATCGTAAAGTTAGAGGGCCTGCTGGATCCGGTAAAAGTCAAGCACTCGCTGCTCGCGCAGCTGTGATTGCTAGTGAAGGTAAAAGCGTCCTTGTGTGTTCGTTCAATATTACGTTGATGAATTATCTTCGTGATCTCGTAGATCGGTGTGCGCGTCAGATCACAACACAGCAGGGGATACGTCCACAGATTGTTAGGCCGCAAGTTGAGTTTCGTCACTTTCACGGTTGGTGTAAATGGGTTTGTGAACGCACTGGATATAAAAAAGAGTACTCTCAGCTCTGGAGTGAATTCCCAGAAAAAGAAGTGTTGAACGGACACATGGCAGAACTTGTAAGGCGAATCTATACCGATCCTGATCTATTGGTTGAGAATGTTCTGCCATTTTATGATGCTATTTTGATTGATGAGGGACAGGACTATGAAAAAGACTGGTGGCAAACGCTACAAAAGGCAGTAATCCCGGGTGGAGAAATGCTTCTCGTTGCAGATAAGACACAGAATATATTTGGAGTTGACGTGACTTGGCTGGAAAAACCATTATCGGGAACAGGAATTAGTTCTAGTTGGTATAATTTGGAAACAAGTTACCGTCTGCCTCCCGAAATTAAACCAATTTTGGAAGATTTTGTTGAAAATTTTCTTATTCCTCATGGTGCAGAAGTTGACAAACCTAAGTATGAACAAA
This sequence comes from Candidatus Poribacteria bacterium, assembly GCA_965200395.1. GTDB lineage: Bacteria > Poribacteria > WGA-4E > WGA-4E > WGA-3G > MSPOR6. Next base: position 199,954 of record CBDAUH010000003.1, read on the forward strand.
CAGAATTTGTTTTTAATCAAAATACTGAATTGCAGTGGATTCAAGTGCCATTGGGTAGCTCAGTACCAGAAGCATGTTTTCAGGCCACCCGACGACAAATGCAAAACTTACGAGATGATACTGCAATTTCTGACATTGTGTTTCTATCACAAGACAATAATATAGGAGTAGCATTTGTTGGAGAATGTAAGCAGCACATGATGGATGATTTAATTTTACAATCAACACGAGAACCTGTCCTTCACACATTCGTTAAGGAAGATGAGGAAGGCGAGGAATTTAGTCAAGAAGATAAGACTTTTCGCAAATATGAGGATGCCCGACGCAGAAAACTAGCATTTTTCCTCGATGATGCTAGAATGAAAGCAACGACGTTACACAGTTTTAAGGGATGGGAGGGAAGACATCTCGTTTTATACGTCAGTCGTATTTCGAGTGCTGAAGACTGTGCCTTATTTTATACCGCTCTTACTCGTTTGAAGAAACATCCTGAAGGCAGTGTGCTTACGGTTGTAACATCTTGTCCGGAACTCCAGGATTTTGGCTATAGGAATTTTTCACAGAATTATGAGGAATATGAGGAACGTTAAGAACTGATTATTGAAGATGAATTTTACTAGGGAATTCGATAATTTGCATAACAACTGCTGTTAAAATCAAAGAATAAAAAAGGATGAATTTTATGGACGTAAAAGAAGCGATTATCTCAAGACGATCCATTTTCAAAATGATGCGGAGGTGTATTATAACCGTGGAATATTAAAGGGTGATTTAGGTCAGTATGCGTCTGCGGTTGAGGATTATAATGCTGCCCTTCGTGTAAATCCAAATAACGTTGCGGCTTACCTTAGGCGGGGATGGCTGAAATATGAATTGGAGCAGTATGCGTCTGCGATTGAGGATTTTGATGCTGTCCTTCGTATAAATCCGAATGATGCGGAGGTGTATTATAGACGTGGTAATGCGAAGTATGAATTGGAGCAGTATGCGTCTGCGATTGAGGATTTTGATGCTGCCCTTCGTATAAATCCGAATGATGTGTATGTGTATCATAGCCGTGGTAATGTCAAGGTTGATTTAGGTCAGTATGCGTCTGCGATTGAGGATTTTGATGCTGCCCTTCGTATAAGTCCAAATGACGCTAAGACCTACTACAATCGAGGCTTAGCGAAGTATGAACTGGATAGGGTATCGGAGGCGAAACAGGATTTCCAAACAGCGTTGAAACTTGCTGAGCAAACTGGGAATCAAGGTATCAAGAATGAGACAGAGCGACTTCTTCAGAATCTTGAAATTGAATTGGAGGAAGAAAAAAATGAATGAAAATATCTATGATACTTTGGTGTTGCTTGGTGGGATAGTATTGGAAAATGAAGTAGAAGTCTTTCCGGGAATACACCTCATCCCGTTCCCATCGACGTTAGGGGAGAAAGGAGAAAATGGATATGAGAAACCAATCTGAATCCCGAAACAAACCAGGAACAGTTGATGAAATTATTGATGAGATTAAAAAGAAAACCGCGGATGGTGACTATATTTTCCGAGGTGAATCTCGATGCCATAAAAAAATTTCCTCGAACCTTTACCGTGCACTTGAGAAGATTGGGGTGTTAGATCTTGGTGTGGAGATTTTTCAAACACAAGAATTGAAGTATGCTGAAGAATATGGGTACACCCAAAAAACAGATAGATTTGAAATTCTAACTGAAATTCAGCATTTCGGTGGGAAAACAAACTTGTTAGACTTTACGACTGACTATCAAATTGCTCTCTTCTTTGCATGTAATAGTTTCCCTTTTAAAGACAGTAGGATTATTTTGCTAGACAAAAACGGAACGCTAAAAGATTGTATTAGAGAACCTTGTGATCCGAATCCAAAGAGTCGCGTCAGGGTCCAGAAGAGCATATTCGTTATACCTCCTAATGGTTTTATTGAACCTGATGAGGAAATAATTATTTCGAAAGACCTTAAACAACCTATGTTGAATTATCTTAAAAGGAAACAGATTTCTTCCGAAACCGTTTATCCCGATCTTCATGGTTTTGTTAGTAGTCAGGAGACTCGTTTCAATATATACGAAAGGATCGGAAAAGGTACTAATCGCCTGGAGATTGCTGAGGAGGCAGAGTCTTCTCAAGAGAAATCCGAGAATTATGAAAAGGCAATTAGGCATTTTACCAGCGCGATAGATAATGCGATCCAATTGGATGAAGGGTTTGCCTTGGCCTGTAAAGGTCGCGGGTGTGCTTACTTTGCTAAGTATGATCTTGATGATTCTGACAATTCTACTGATGATTGTGAAAATGCCATTGCAGACTTTAGTGAAGCGTTGAAACTGATGCCAGAGTTTGCTGAGGTATATCGCCGACGCGGTGGCGCATATTTGTCTAAAGGCCACATTGAAAATGCTATTACTGACTTAAGGAAGGCAATAGAACTAGATCCAAATGATGCTGAAGCCAATCACAACTTGGGTGTTGCCTATTTCTGTCAATGTGAGTTTAGCGATGCTATTAAAAAATATGATAGGGCAATATTATTAGGATCGGATAGTACCGCTTATTATGATCGAGGTGTTGCTTGGTTACACCTACAAGAATGGGAAGAGGCAAGAACTGATCTGATTTATGCTGAAAGCGTTGGAGTAGATATCATTGCTTTATTTCATAACTGTTACGGTAGTATTGAAAATTGCGAAGACGCAATTGGGACAAACTTGCCTGAAGATATTACAGCAATGTTGACACAGTCATAGATATCAATTATTGCAAATAAAAAAGGAGAGATTTATGGACGTAAAAGAAGCGATTATCTCAAGACGATCCATTTTCAAATTCAAACAGGAACCTGTGCCAAACGATGTAATTGAACAAATCTTCAGTTACGGGATATGGGCACCGAATCACCATGTCACAGAACCGTGGCGGTTCACCGTTATCGGTGAAAAAACGAAGTTGACACTTGCACAACGGTACCGAGAAATCAAGATGGAGGACACACCCGACCACGTTGATGCGGAGAACCTTGCAAAGATCGGTCAATTGGCTTACGAGAAATTTATGTCCAAGCCAACGATTATCGCTGTATCCTGCATACAGGATGGAGACGAGCAACGGCAACGCGAAGATTATGCCGCTGCTTGCTGTGCCATGCAAAACGTTCAACTCGCCGCGTGGGATGCAGGTGTCGGCATGCAGTGGAGCACAGGCAGAATCACAATGGAAGAACAGACTTATGAGCTGCTTGGGATTGATTCGTCCCAGGAATACATCATCGGCTTTTTCTATACCGGCTACCCTGCAGAGATTAAGGAACCGAAACGACAACCAGCAGCTGAGTTTGTACGTTGGGTTGCCTAAACCGATAATTGATACGCTGTTTTGGCATTTTGCCAGAAGTATTTTTCTGTGACTTCATCACCTTTCGCTCTGAAGTAGTCATCAACAATCTTTTGCACGACTTTATATTGTGCAAAACGTTCCGATACAGGCCAGTTGCTCCCGTAGATAAGTCGGTCTTCTCCGAATGCTTTCCATAAAACATCAATTGTTGGTGTATAGTAAGCAACATTTTCAGGGGCGGGGGTTTGTCCCGTATGCTCCGCTAATCCTGATACTTTGCAGTAGACTTTCGGATAACGGGCAGCTTCCTGAATCGCAGAAACCCATGCAGCATCCGGGGGATTACCATCAACTCGAACGCCAGCGATATGGTTTATGACAACCCGTATTGTTGGTATATGTTCGACCAGGGCAGGCACGTTTCGTAATGCATTGGGATTAATCAATAAGTCTAAGGTGAGTTCTTTCTCAGCCAATTTTTCAATGTTTGCTAAAAAGTTTGTATCACCGAGTGCCTGAAGGTGACCACCACCGAGACGTATCCCACGGAAAAGTGGATTGGCAGCAAACCGATTCAGGTTGTCCACAAAATCAGGGTCGTTAGGGTTTAGATTTCCAACGAATCCAACGATAAAGGGTTCATTCGCAGCAAGATCGAGAATCCATTGATTGTCTTCAACCCATCCGCTCGCTTCAACGACTACAGTGCCTGTTACGCCTTCAGGAACAGCAAGTTTTTTGTAATCATCTGGCATCACCGTGCGATAGAGTAGTTCATCATTAGGGTTCGGCCACGGCACACCTTCTGGACGTGATGGGTCGTAAAAATGTGTATGTGTGTCAATTATCATCAGTACTCCTTTGGGCAATAGTTCAGAAATTTGTAATTATAATGTGAGTTCGGTGTTCGAAATATGAAGGATATAATGTCAAGGATCCTTATGGCATCACCGCAAAATGTAGCACAAACTGTCAGTTTGTGCATCCGTGGAACGCAAACTAACAGTTTGCTCTACAGAAATTGTTTATACCGAACTCATGTTAGTTATAAGCGTCTTATCGTTGTTTTGCTTATGCTCTTATCTTGCTTATTCTTCGGTTGTCCTGCACCTGATGAAGCACAACAGCAACAGCGAGAGCTCAAACGTGAAGCACTAAAACTTGAAATGGGACAGGAACTCAATCCGCTTGACCCCGAAGGACATGTTACATTAGGTAAAGTCTATCATCAGTTGGGTGAGAATGAGAAAGCGATAGCATCTTTTCAAACGGCAATTGCTCTTGATGAAAACTACGATCATGCTTATAACAACTTAGGTTTAGTTTATGTTGATATGCGTCTGTTTGTCCTTGCAATAGAGATGTTTCGTGCTGCGCTTGAAATCACACCAGAAAACCCCGCCTTCTACAATAACCTCGGCTACGCTTACGACATGTCAGATAGATTTGATGAGGCACTGCAGGCATATCAAAACGCTCTGGAGGCGGACGCAACTTTCGTAGATACCTATTATAACCTTGCGGATGCCTATCTTAACAAAGAATCATATCAAGAAGCTATCCAGTTCTATAAGGCAGGCATAGAATTGGATGGCGGTGATGCTACGGTGTATTTCAATCTTGGTCTTGCTTATGAAGAAACCGGTGAAGTACTCAGTGCTATCCAGGCCTATGAAAAAGGTGTCTCTCTGGATTCCGATGAGATAGAAGCATATTATCGCCTTGTGCTTGCCTATGAGAAAAAAGGTGATCATGTTATGGTGCGTCGTTATTTAGATACGTTTCTCAGAAAAGCCAAAGGTATACCACGGTTTGAAGAACAATATCTTGCAGCAAAGCGAATGCTTCAGACTCTGGAAGATAGATAGAGTAAAGGGATGTTTGCCTCCTGCAGCCTTCAAGTCTAAAGGATATACCTACTGAGGTCTTGATCTTTAACGATTTCTGCCAATTCCCCTCGGACGTAATCTGCATCAATAGTGACACTTTTCTCCTCAAGATCGGGAGCATCAAAGAACAGATTTTCAAACAACTTTTCCATGATAGTATGTAACCTTCTAGCGCCGATATCTTCCACAGATTCGTTGACCTGAAAGGCGAGGGATGCAATTTCATCAATCGCATCTTCCGAAATTTTTGCCTTAATCCCTTCTGTTTTTAAGAGAGCCGTATACTGCTTCACTAAAGCGTTTTTCGGTTCAGTTAAAATAGACTTAAAGTCGCTTTGATTTAAGCTTTTTAGCTCAACACGAATAGGGAATCTTCCTTGAAGTTCAGGTATGAGGTCGGATGGGTTAGAAACATGAAAAGCACCGGCAGCGATGAATAGCACGTGATGTGTGCGCACCGAACCGTATTTTGTTGCTATCGTACTCCCCTCAATAATGGGTAGGATGTCTCGTTGTACACCTTCGCGCGATACATCGGGCCCCTGTCGGGATTCGCGCCCAGCGATCTTGTCAATTTCATCTAAAAAGACGATGCCAGTATTTTCAACCCGTTCAATTGCATCACTGATAACAGCATCCATATCAATCAGTTTTTCCGCTTCCTCTTGCATCAAAATTTGCCGCGCTTCTGTGACCTTTACCCGCCGTTTCTTCGTTTGGTTCGGAAGGAGGCTGCTGAACATATCTTTGAAGTTGATGTCCATCTCCTCAATACCACCTGGTGAAAAAATTTCGACAAACGGCATGTTCCGGGTTTTCGTGTTGATTTCAACTTCGTTATCTTCAAATTCCCCATCTTTTAACCGTTTTCGTAACTTTTCACGTGTCTTTAAGTGCCGTTCTCGTTGTTTTTCCAAAGCTTCATTCTGCTTTATATTCGCTTCTATATCAAACGGAAATACAATTTCTTCATCTTCGTCCATATCAAAAATAATGTCTTCATCTATATCGAATTCATCATCTGTATCATCAGCGGTTTGATTTTTTAAGGCACGCGGCATCGGGAATAAGCAGTCTAACAGACGTTCCTCTGTTGATTCTAAAGCGGCTTCTTCAACAGCAACAGTTTGCTCCGCCTTCACACGACTCACTGACAGCTCGGTTAAGTCTCGTATCATTGATTCAACATCGCGACCGACATAACCGATTTCTGTATACTTCGATGCCTCAACCTTGATGAATGGCGCATCAACGAGGCGTGCAAGGCGTCGGGCAATTTCAGTTTTGCCAACACCGGTTGAACCGATCATGATGATATTTTTCGGGGCAACCTCATCTTGCATGTCATCAGCAAGCATCTGCCTACGTGCGCGGTTGCGTAGCGCAATAGCAACACTTCTCTTCGCTTCAAATTGACCTATGATATATTTATCAAGCTCTTCAACGATCTGACGTGGCGTTAGCGAATCTGCTAAAGTTTTTGTTTCAACAGTTTTTTTCTCCAAAGTGACCTCCTAAAAGACATGAGACACACGTGTGTGTCATAGTCAAATAAATTCTATCCTATTCTCCAGTTTCAATTGATTCGATTTCAACCTGTGCGTTTGTATAAATGCAGATTTCACTGGTAATCCGTAGTGCCTCAGCGACGACCTCAGAGGCGTTTAACTTTGTGTATTTTAGTAAAGCTCTGGAAGCTGCAAGTGCAACGGAACTGCCAGAACCGATAGCGAGTACATCATCGTCAGGTACGATGAGATCGCCATTGCCTGAGATAAGATAGCCATCCTTAGCATCAACTGCGATCATCAAAGCATCTGCGCGCCTAAGAATGCGATCACTCCGCCAATCTCTTGCAAGTTCTACCGCTGCTTTCTGAAGGTTACCGCGGTATTGTTCCAGTTTTTTTTCCAAATTTTCATAGAGCGTCAGCGCATCCGAAGCAGAACCTGCAAATCCGATAAGCACACTATCCTGATATATCTTCCGTATTTTCCGCGCACTGTGTTTGATCGCTGTATCTCCTAAAGTAACTTGACCATCGCCACCGATAGCAATTTGCCCGTTTCGGCGGACAGCTAATATTGTAGTTGAACGTATTCTTTGCTTTTCTAGTAAGTCTGGCATATCTTTTTCCTAACTATGAGACTCTCCTAAGTCATTAGTGTCCCAAGTATTTATGTGTAGATTTTCCACAAAACGAGATAACTCAAAAACATCACTATTCCCATAAAGAGACCACACCTTATCCCAGCGATTAGGTGATGTTGTTGCCGGTAAAAGTAATAAGGGAATAAGGTGTAGGTAAGCAGAAATGTAATCGGCATAAAGATAGGGACTGATGCAATTTGTGGTATATTTTCAACTCGTAATTCGTTCCATATCCATAATTCTTTTCCAAGTCCATACATCCCAACACACCCGATTGAGGCTACAAGTCCTGTTATCCCTGAAGCAATAAAACGGTGCAGCCCGAAGATATGAAGTCTTTGGTAGCAGTAAACAGCTAAAGTTGCCAGAATAACCCAGGTCAGTATCAGACCAATCGGTGTCGACACATTTCCCAAAAAATCTGAGCTGCGATAGATAATAAACCATACTTTTTTTGAAAATAGCCAGTCCATCGGTAGGTATATTGCAGTTACTGAGAGTCCGAAGAGAACGCTTTTCCAAAGTATACCTTCATCAAGTTCCGGATGTTTCTGAATAAGATAACCGAACCACCCGATTGTAAGCAGCAGATTCGGATAGAGCAACCAGATAGCGCGAATTCCTACCGACCTAATTGGTAATAAAAACACTAATAAGAACGTTAACAATGTGGTTAAGGCTACAGTGAATACGGCTTTATCTGTTTTGAGACGCATTAGTTTATTTATGCAGAAATTGAAACGTATAACTATCCGAAAAGTTTACTGGAAACTGATAACGAGTTGATGTCCGGTAAGTTTCGCTCCAGTTGTTTTAGTACTTGATAGACTTCTTGGGAGTGCCACATGACGTTTAAAGCCACCAATTGTAACGATCAACTCATCTCCATGTTTGGATAGATGTACCTCTTGTTTTGTTAGAAACGGAAGCTGCATAGTCAGTTGGTAATTGTCATTAACTTTCGTGAACTGATACGGTTTCTGCTCTGAAAATCTATCGGCGGGATCCATATCGGGATAGAGAATATCCCCCAATTTGCAGAGGCCTGCTTCGCCAACAATCTGATCGTCAAATAAATTCACTTTCCAAATCGGTACACCCGAAAAATGGCTTTCTGCTTCCTCTATATACTTCTGTTGCGTCTGTTTCCAAATTTCAAAAAACTTTTCCTCAACATCTTCTGGGAAGATACGATTGATAATGACACCGTCAATACATAGACCATACAGGCAAAAATACATAAAGGCACGTTGTGTTTCTTTGATTACTATTTTCTCTGGATTTGTTACAAGACGGACGGTCGTTATAGTGGGATCTGTCAGCACGGTATCAATCCCTTCGAGTTTATCGAAAAGTTGCTGAATGTTTTGGAAGTATGCATCCTTGGGTATTGGGACAGAGCTGATAGTTTCTATTATTGGTCCGGCGATTTTTGCCATGTTACGTTCTAATTTGAAGATGCGATTCATATACCATTCAAGGGTGGTGGGAATACTCACAAACCTAAGTGATTCACCTGTCGGGGCACAATCAAGAATAATAACATCATAAGTGTTTTCACGGACGTACTGATTTATGTAAAGTAGCGCACAGATTTCTTCCATTCCCGGAAACACTGCGATCTCTTCCGCCACTAGACTTTCCAATCCAGAACGGTTCAGCAGAGAACGGATGTAGTTGTAGACTTCATCCCAGTACTCAACAATCGCTTCTTGAACGTTTATCTCCTGAATCCACAGATTCTCATTTATTTGTACCTGTTTTTCGTCTATCTGTGCAATGAGTAGGTCTTCTCTATCAAAGGAGTCACGTAGAGAATGTGCCACGTCAAGTGAGATGACGATGGTTTTATATCCGAGTGATGCCAGTTTCATGCCTGTTGCTGCGGAGATCGTCGTTTTCCCGACGCCACCTTTGCCTGTATAAAATATGAGTCGCACTTTACTATCCTATTTATATGTCTGTTTTTTGTTAAGTATATCTTATATTTTGGTGGTAATGCAAATGAGTCTTCGTGACTTAGTATCTGCCTATTTTGTTGACAATGCTAAAGCACAATAGTATGTGAACAGGTTTGGCTCAAAGTCCGCACCTCAGGGAACTGAGGTGTCTCTCCCTTTTTGGTGAAGAAGTTTCTGATAACACCACTGCAATGCTTTATAGATCAGTTGTAGAATAAGACGAGCAAGTCGGACCACAAACAGCAAAGTGAGGTAGAGTAGATATAGCCAGGCAAAAGTGCAGAGTACGGCAATCAAAAGCTTCGCAATGGTAATTCCCACTTGCGTGAAAATGTTACCACCACTTTCCCTTGTTTCCAATGTCCAAGTTATGAAATAGATGAGAAGGGAAGTTAGAACAAACAGAGAGACAAAATAGATGCTACTTTTTTTGAAGAGAAACGCAATTATTTTCAGTTTTTTTATCATAAATGCCTTCTGCATTTCCATTATTTCACAATTTCGTCAACGGTTAAATGTTGAAGCAATGTTGAAAATCACCCGTTCCTAAAATCTTGTATAAAACCTTATGGTGTCTGGCTTGGCGGTCGTTTTTGTTTGCCTTAGATTTTTGACATTTATTTGCCCTCAGAACAGAGAACCCTGAGCAAGTCGACCCTCTGCTTTTTGAAATGAACTAGTGAATAACCTCCTAAGAAAGAAGAACCCTAGCAAACCGACCCCCCATCCTCATTTTACAGTAGCAAGCCCAACGGGGCTTGCGGTGGCACTTTGCAACCCTTTAAAAAATTTTGCGGTCGCGCCTGCAATCATTTAAAAAACTTACCGATCCGCACCAAAGTCTGGTTCTTTTGCGGAGCGGGCAACCCATTTTTCGAATATAGACTTGAACGACTTTGCTTTATCTCCGAAATGTATATATTGGATACTTTTGATGGGAATCGACACATCTCCGTAAATTGGTGAGCGTCCTAGCAACCACTCATCTTTAGCTGCAATCGGTTCAAAAATCAAGATTGGGTTGTGTATTAAGGCGAAGCGCACCAAAGACTGAGTGGTTTCTGATTGTTGACTGTCGGGTTCCTGGTGTTCCATCGGTGCTTCATCATTTATTGACTGTTCCGTGTCCGCAACGGTGATATCAACTATTCGTGTGACTCTGTCAATAGGGATATGCTGTGTCTTTAGATTAGAATCGAACTGAATTGTTTTTCCATCGAAACTGATGAAATTCCCTCGCTTCATATCTCCATTTTTTGCGACGAGGATATGTTTTGGCGGGTTATCACGGTTGAAACGTGGCACGGTGAGTGCGCGTTCTAATTTTATATCTATACTTGTATCCTCGGTTTCAAGGGGGTCAAAGATAAGATCGACCGCTTTTTTTAACGCAAGACCGTCGTTATCCATCACGTTCCCGCCAGAAAAAACGAATTTTATTTTGTCATTAGGATTTCCAGTATCTATTTTAATTTCCAAATTTCCAGTTGGAGTCCTATGCATTTTACCTTCCAAAATTCGTCCATCTTCTAAAATAATACGGTGTTTATTGCCACCTGTGATAGTAATAGGATTTCGATTCTCTTTTCGAGAATGTGTTTTGCCTCGTGAGAATTCAATACCTTTTATCTGTTTTGCGTCGATGTGTGTTGCTTTGACGAAGGGTGAAACGAAATTGGCACGGCCTGTATCGTAGGAAATGATTTGACAAGGAATCACTTCTCCGTTCTTCAGATGCATGAGGTGCGGAAATGTCTCCATATCAAATTGGTTGCGTCTGGATACATGTTTATTATTCCGTTCAATCCGAGGAGATAGATTATTTGCGATACGGACAGGTTCCGAAGCACCTGTAGGTAACCACTGGATGTTAGCTTTTTCGTCGGTATCAAATGTTATGTGCCCACGGAGAATTCCAGTCGGAAAAAACATCTTGTCATAAGCACCGGTAGGTTGTTTGATTTTAGTTTTTGTCTCGAGACGAAGTTCGGATACACCGTCAAGCGAGCAGGTCATAGGTTCGTTTGCGAAGTTTGTTTGCATGGAGACACTATTCGTATGCATTTGTAGCACTTTTCCATTTACAGTGGATCCGTCGATATACGTCAATGCCATGTGTTGATCAGCTTCTTTTAGTTTTCGTCCTGGCATAACAACACGGTCCACCTGTTTGATGTCTGTGTCAGTGCGGGTTCCATCCGCGTTAAGTATGTAAGCATTGTTCTTTTTCACAAACAACTTCCCGTGAAAAACTTCGCCATTCATCATGTGGACCCTTGGTTTCGTGAAATCCACGGCTTGATTTTTAAATTCTTCAGGTTGTGAGTAAATTCTTAATCGCTGTACCGATAGATTTTGGCCTCGGTTGTAAACATAAGCACCAGGGGCATTGGTTGTCTGGCTCACTTCGTCTAATTTCAAGAGTAAATTTCCATTTTCATCGAAGACCTTTAGCACCTGTGTGTCTTGGTCATAGGCGATTCGCAATCGGTAGCTGCGGTGATCCGGTTTTATTTGTAATATAGGTTCGTATAATGTACCTTGAACGACAACGAGCTCTTTTGCCCATGTTTCTATCCGCAATGCTTGATAAAGGTTTTTGCCGAGAGCGAAAACAAAACCTGGCGGACTGGATGTAGATGCAACTTCAAAGTCAATTTCATAACGTTTTGGCCATTTAATCGGATAATATATGGACGTTTTACTTCTATCTGTGTGTGGTTTTCCGCCCTGTTCTGGATGCCAACCAGCACCGTTCGGGCTGGTACCTGCCTCGGGTAGCGACCAGGATACCAGTTGTGAACCGTCAAAAATAAGGTTGGAATGTTCTCGGTTTTCAAGAGAGTATATCATCTCTCTGTTGACACGGAACTGACCATAACGATTATTAGAAAAGAGGAAAGTGTCGTTATCTGAATCGATGATGTCTGCTGTCCAAAGGTCTCCAGATATAGTCCCGCCACGGAAAGTTCCTCGGATAGGTGCAGGTTGTTTGGAAAAGACGATTGAATCGAGGGCAGATATGTCTACATTGAGATCGTCTACAAAGTAGGGAGACTGCCAGCGAATTGTTCCTGATTTGCTACTATCCATCAGTTTACCGGAGAGGGAATCACCATTTTTCCAAAGTAAAAGTGTTTCTTGAGCTTGTGTTGTATTGTGCACCCACAATCCGATGAGTGTAAGGACAATGACCATTAAATTGCTAGTACCTTTTCGCATTGTATATCTCCTTTATAATGTTTTTTTGATGATTGTAAAGTGTCACGACAAACGTGATGTGTTTGCTACACTTAACGTGAGTTTGGAATAAGACATTTTTTGTTCGATGCACAACTTGGAAAGTTTATGCTACAGCAGGATGCACAACCTGGAAAGGTTATGCTACAATTCAAGGATACCGAACTCATGTTATCTTTCATAAATGGGCAGTAGGCGGTAGTTCAAAGCTAATGTCAGCACAGCCATACCAGTACCGTAAGCTTTACCGTAGGAACTGTTGAAACTTCCGTCTGGTTGTTGCGTTTTTTGCAGGTGTTCAATAGTGCGTTGATTCCAAGAGTGCCATGCTTCCAAATCACTCTGGAAGAGTGCCTGTGCCATGTAGTATAGGGTATAAAACATGTAGTGGTTACCTACGTTGTGATTCATTCTACGTTTTATGTATTCGGAAGTTGCTTGATATTCAGGTGTATCTTTTCGTTTGCCGATTGCATAGACGAGTGTTGCGATGGCGGATCGGGTGAGCCCGTCTCCGTGGCTACCTGAAGGGGTATAAGATACGCCGCCACCTTTTATTGTGCAGGTTTGGAAGAAGTTCAATGCTTTGTTAATGGATTCATTGGGTATTTCAATGCCAGCGTTACGTGCGCCGAGAATTCCCATCAGGACAGTGCCAGCCACGGTGGTGTCGGCATCTCGGGCTTGTGGTGAATATCGCCATGCGCCCCACGGGTTCTTTTCTTGGGCAGTCAATGCGCAGCGCACTGCAAGTTCCAACGCTTCGCTAAGGGTCCTTCTTCGACTTGTGGGGGCGTTGCTATCTTTCCAAAGAAGGTCTTCGTTGACTGCACCGTACGCTTCAGACAAAGCTAACATTGCAAAACCGTGGTGATACATGGATGCGTGACCACTCGTTCCCATGTATCCCGATCGGGTGTCCTGTTTTGAGATCATATTGCGGAGTGCCTTACGGATATTTGGGGCATAAGGTCCATAATCTGGGTCTTCTCCACTTGCCATGAGAGCCATGACACATATACCTGTAATGCCTGCTCCATCTCGTGTCCCGCCCCAGCTGCCATCCGCCAACTGTGTACTAGCGAGGTAACGTAAACTGCGGTCATTGATGCTTCTCACTGCAGGCGGAACACCTGTGCCGTAACGGAGAGTCGGGTCTTGGGCTTCGGCGTTATTCGTGCTTATCGTGTCCAAGCCGATGCAAGCAATTGCTATAAGTATAAGACTAAAACGATTCATGTGTGTCTCCTTATTTCTGTTTATTCAAACGACCTTGGCATACTCAGTTTAGGTTGTGGCCTACACGCAACCGTATTCAGATTTCGTCAATATCTGAGAGATAAACGTGAAGGTATTGTTCCTGCCAGTGACTCAAGTTAATGTCATATATTTGTTCTGTTACTTGATCGAACATATTTCTTTGAGGGTCCTCAATTAAAGAAGGGACAGTAAACTGTATTGCTATCTTTTCTAACTGTTTACGTTGGTCGTCATTTAAAAAAATCAGTGTGTCCAGATCCGCCACCACTAAGTTACGTAGAGCTTGTTGATGGAAATTATCTCTTTCGACTTGAATTTGCGTATATTGTGCATACGCATCTTGAGAAAGAACATCCTTGAGGGTTTGTTGGTATAGTGGGTGATATAAAATGTTTAATGTGGGGTCGTTTAGTTGTGTAGTCATGTAAATTTCTGGATTGAACCCTCTTTTTCCACCTATCCATCCGTATATACGCGATCTCCTGATATCAGCTATCTGCGTAAAACGGGTGAAAAAGTGGAATTTAAAAAGTTCTATGCTACCATTTTTCTTGACCGATTGACTATTTTCATCCTTTTCGTCCCATAGCATTACGCTCAACGCTTTGAGTTCTTCAGATGCACGTTGCGGGGTTATTTCTTTTGCCTCAATAGCGTTGATGAGTCTCGCTTCAGTACTGTGATATAGGAGCATGATTTTTTTTGCTTCGAGGTATTTTTCAGCTACACCCTTGGCAGCTAAGGATAATAGCATGGATGCATGCTCATTAAGATTGTTTAACTGTTCGGTATGTGCAGCGAACATAGCTTCAACAAGGTGTTTTGTTCGTTCATCGGATTTCAACATTTCTTCTTTTTTCTTGAGTCTTTCAAGTTCGATAACAGCTTCATTCGCATCAATGATTCCGCTAGGGACGTTACGGATATGGTGCTTAACAGAAGTTTCTGCAATTTCCTGGTGTGTCCACATTAAGATTTTTTTCTGAGTCTTGCTTAAAACATTTTGCCATGCATCATCTTTCATGTTAAGACGCAATTGTTTAACCTTTTGGCGTTGATCTGCTGTCAAACTGAGCACTTGATCATACCACACTGTTGTGTAATAGATAAATGCTTGATTTTCTCGGTCTCTCCGTTCCTTGGTGAAATTGATGATATCCTTCAATGGTCCTTCGGTTAAATTTTGAGTAAATGCTGCTTTAATGTCTTTGCGTGACAATAACGCTTCAAACAGTTCTGTGTTGCTTGAACTCCAGTTAATTGCGAATGTTGATAGGTCTTTTCTGTGTTCTAATGCTGTCTCAATAGATTTTTGAAGTGCTTGCCGAATGGCATCAACCCTTTCTTGTTCCAAATTATGACGTTTAGATATATTATCGGTAACTTGGTACAATATACTATAGTTTGGACATTTTGGGACATTCAGGCTGCGTTGTCCGCAGGCAATGCTGTCTCTTTGTGAAAATCGGTGTGTATTTTCTGTGAGTTTGTTTTTTCAGAGTAAATCGCAGAAAATACCGCTCTGTAGAGCTGCCAGCGGAGATAAACTACACGCAACCCTTGTGTGAGACGCTTCGGATGATACCAATGGATGCCCAACTGATCACAAACTACCTGAGCACTTATCTCCTCCGCCGTCCCATCCCGTGGGGTGAATAGCAACTTCGTCAGACTTGCTGCAACGAAACTCAATTGCACAAACCGATTGATGCTTTTGCGGGATTTCAGGCGATAGTCATCAAAACCGAAGTGTTGCTTCGCATCCCGAAAAGCCGTCTCTATGTGCCATCTCTTGCGATAATATATAGCGATCTGTGGTATCCCAATCGTCAAATCTGTTGTCCATACACAGAAATACCGATAAGGTTTCGAGGTTTTCGGGCGACTTCGGATAACAACGAGGCGAATATCAGCATCGCACATCTTCGTTCTCACGACTTTGGAGGCGATTGAATACTTTTGGCCTTCTATATCCATAAGCGTATACCGCATCCTGCGAATATCCAAGCGGTCTCCATATTTTCGCGGACGGCCACGCTGGCGATGTTTCGGCTGTTCCGGTAAACGATAGAAGACGGCATTAGACTTCGCACGACACAAGATATGATGTCCATAACTTTGAACCAGCGTAAACACTTTTCGCCTTGAGAACCCACGATCAAAAATAATAAGACCCGGAGCGATCTGGGAACAGATGCGTTTCAACACCGCATCGCTTTTATCACGGCACGTCTGCGGCACCATCAGTCTCGCCCATACGGGGAATAGCTGCCAACCTGTAGATGTTTGGCAAAGTAAACCTAAGGCACCAAACTCGTGTCCATAATGGAACTTGGATCGGTTCACGCGACCCTTTTGATAACTGAAGTTGCGGAAAAAATGCAACCCCCACTGGCGTTCACCTGTTTTTATGGCTTTGGTCTCATCATACACATAAACCCAGTTAGGAAATGCTTGCTGAACCTTTTTTGTCAGGTGTCCTGCGACTTTATCCGCATCCCATTTACCACGCGATAGAAACTTTGGAAAAGACCAGTATCGCGTCTGTGAAAAACCTGATTGATAAAGTTCCGTTAGCGTGCCACTATTTCCATCTGCGATAAATCCGAAAATAAACGCTTGGAAAAGAGCATAGTTTTGTGTGTTGAACAGATACTGAAAATCTGATAGAATGTCGTCTAAGCAGAAAAGGAGGTTCATTTTTTATTCTCCTTTCAAAAAATATATTTGTTTATGAAAGGATACCTGCTTTTCTGTTTTTTCGCACTAAAAATTTCTAAAATTGTCCAAACTATAGTACAATATAGGTAGAAATTTACTATTGACCATCCCTTTAGCGCGATTGAACCAGTTAACCATTTTGAGTTCAACAACATGATTTCCTGCATTTGTCACCGTGATATGTTCACTGCCACTCCCTTCGCTTCCAAATCCTTCTTGACGGTACTTGAGGGTATATTTGCCTGTAGGAAGGTTACTGAATTTATAGTTGCCATTTGCATCAGTTCTTGCTGTCTGTTCTTTACCATCAGGACTTACAATAGTAACAATTAAGTCTTTGATTGGGTTTTGGTCTTTTCCATATTCAATTGCCTGGCCTCGGATAGTTCCGCCGGTGTAGGTGTTTTCTTCAGCATAAGCATTGCCTACAACTAATAATAAAACAGAATATAGATAGACAATTTTTCGGAGTTGCATTTGTCAATCCTCGTTTTGGTTCTAACCTTATCGTATTGTAGCCAAACCTGTTTGCCATTCATTACCTTTTTTACCGGCATAGATCATGACATAAGTGTTATTGATCTCAAGGATCTGTCCTGTCAAGACACTGTCGCAGTCGAAAGCGTCAGGATCCTCGGAGGGTGTGAAGATAGGGTTGTATGGGTTTGGCTCAAAGTTGCTAAAATCGCGTGTCCGCACGTGGCCGATTCGCCAGGTTTTCCCATCAAACCCGCCGTATAGAATATGAAAATATGTTGGGCCTTTGAACAGCTCCGTTTCGCGAACAGCTTGACTATCCCATGCTTCCCCGCTGCCTGTGAAGACAGGATTTGCGGGATTTTTTGTTACCACTGCTGGGTTGTTTGTCTGCGCGGTTGCATGACACATCGTCAGTCCCTCCCCAAACGATTGCGTTGCCTTGCCCGTGTAAACAATGTGAATTGTCTCATCTGCTATTGCTACGGAGGGGTGTGTTGAACCGTATAGTTCGTGTTCAGTATCCGCAGAAATGACAGGCGTGTGCTGAACGCGCTGCCATGCACCCAAATCACCGTCGCTTACGAGCAATCCTGTCTGTTCGGGGGTTTCCGCTCCTTTACCGCGATAATACATGTAATACTTGCTGTCATAAGGATTCAGAAAGGGAAAGGGATACTCAACCGCTGCATTGTCAAATCCATCCACTGAAGGTTCAACGATAGGGTTTCGTTTATCTTGTGTGATGTTTGTGATGTCGTTGATAGGTGCTGTTGCGTGCATCATCACCGATCGACGATCAACGTAGCGCTTACACCAGATATAGTGAACCGTCTCATCAACAACAATCGCATGTGTTGCTGCTGCCCAGAAGGGTGGCGGCAGGGAAATGATCGGATTTCCCTGTGCTATCCGTTTGAAACTGGCAAATTTTTTAAATTTTTTAAATGGTTGCATAGAGATACCGCAAACACGATGTGTTTGCTACAATATAGCTACAGATAATATGGTCCGTTACACTGCACAACCTGGAAAGGTTATGCTACAAAGAGTTTGTCTGAATCGCGGATTACACGGATTACGCGGATTGACGCGGATTTTAAGAGTTTGATATTCATACATCTAATGGTCAGATGAGCCTCTTCTGGGAGCATCGCATTTTTTGTTATTTTCAAGGGCTTACCCCTTTATCCCTCCGCCTGTGAGGGGAGTGCGAAAAACGCGTTGTGTTTTGCTACAATATCGCTTTGGATAGTGTAGTTTAGTTGCCTTCTAATACGTTGAAATATGCGTCTAACCCTTGTCGGAATTCTTCAGGTAGGACGCGGCCTGTTTTGCCTATTGTTTGTTGAGGCTCTCGTTTTTCAATGAAAGCTTCACCTGAGTCGTCGCCGCTACCACTTCCAAGTGTCATAGCACGGACTAATTGTGCGAAGACATTACCGCTGCCACCTGGCGTGTCCCCGCCGCCACCGCCGCCAGGTGTATTCGGCATCCGTTGTGTTTGAAGGAGGATTTCTATCACTTCTGATATAGCCGCGATTGCTTCGGGACCTGTTTCAGGCCTGGCGAGTATTGTTTCTGCTTCGTCCATAACTTCGGCTGCCATTGCCACTTTGACGTATTGCTGCCTGATACGGGGTGTATTCGCTTCTGGCAATAAACTAATCTGTCTTGCTATTTCCTGTGTATCCTCAGCAATTTCATATTGTGTATCGTTTAATGCTTCACTTCGCTCATAATATTTATCGGTATTAAGGGTGTCCTTTGCGTTTTCTACTTCCCGTGTTTCTTCTCGTAATTGAATTTCACGGTTGATGATGCGTAGGACCTCTAAAACAATTTCAGGCGGTAGACTTGGCAGCTCGATCATACCGCCTTGTGATGGTGGTGCATCCGGTAATGGGTCTACTAACTGTTCTGCCCATCTATCTAATGTATCTGCCCAGTATTCTGCCTCAATTGTGGATTGTCCGACGTAATTCCTGTTAATGGATCTGACAAGATCGCTTATCTGGTTTGGTACGGAAGCGTCTTCCATCTCCGCAAGGACACGTAGGTAATTATCGTTGGGGTGACGATCCGTATAGGCTGCCATATCTTGTATGATTGTGGTTACTTTTGTGGATTCATTGGATTCCATTTCAGCTAAATGTTTTCGGACATCTTGATTTTCAGTGCCTCTATCAGACAATCCGAAGGTATCAATTTTGTTGAGGTCTGCTGCGATGTCCATTTGTCTTCGCGAAGCTGCTTTCAATCGTTTCACGAATGTGCTATTTTCAAAACTGACCAGCAGTTTTTTCATCTCATCTGATAGTTTTGCGAAAGCGTCCAACAATTCCTTCTGTTCTTCAACAGCCTGGATTACGAGTTCTTCTGCTGGTGGTGATTCGCTGTTTTCAGGGTCCTCTTGATCTTCTCTGCCGCTTCCCATCAAAATTGTGTTCGGGAGGGCTAACCCACCGACAACTTGTGATGGCGGGCCTTCAGTTGGCTTGTCAGGTTTGTTGAAACCTGACAAGCCAACTGAGACCCCAGGTGTGGGATTTGTAGGTGGTGGATTGCCTTGTTCACCGCCTTTTGGGGGTTTACTCCGATTCACACTCACAGAATCAGGGCGTTTGTTTGGATCGTCAGGATCCTCTGATTCCGCGTCAGTCCCTTCAGGTGGTACAAAACTATCGGGTCCGTACTTCTGCGTTTCATCTCCTGAACCTTCCTGGGGTTTACCGGAAGATTGTGATTTTTCGCCCGATGTCTGGTTTTGTTGTTCTGAGCTTTCCTGCTGTTCACCTGTCTGTTGAGATTCTCCGTTTGATGCTTGGTTTTGCTGCTGTTCTGCTTGGTTTTCGCTGGGTGATTGCTGACTGTTACTACTTGAACTACTTGGAGAAGATGCACTTTGCTGGTTGTTATCTGATGGATTTTGGCTGTTCTGTCCCGGTGCTTCGGAGGCTTGTGCAAGCAAATTTGCGACAGAGGGCATCTGCTTCCCTGCTATCTCCTCTAGCTGTTTGAGCATGTCTCCCCATGATTTAAGTTGTTCTGCGTCGAACTCACTGTTTTTCGCTGCTTCCTGCAGCAACGTTTCGCCACTATCAATGAGACTGTCAACTTTTGCGGCGTTAGCACGTTCTGCAGCGGCTTGTTCTTGTAATTTTTTACGTTGTGCTGGATCGTCAAGTGCTTCACGGGGTAGGTCTTGCAGTTCACGGTTGGTTTGGTGGAGTTGCAATTCTTTATCGTGTACATCCTTTACTGCACCAGCCCAGAGTTGCATCTGTCCGATTAACCATTTGAAGTGTTCTGATGGAGAAAGCACATGCAGCACAATCTGTGGTGAATGGACACGCGCTCGATTCGGAAAATAGTCTTCAGCAAAGGCACGTAAACGTAGACTCTGCGGTTTTATATTTTCACGTTCAACAGAAAATGTGGCGGGGACGGTGAGTGCTTCTGAAGTTGGGCTTCCTGACGACACAGTTTTCTCACCAATGGCAGGTTCTGGGTTTTGAAGTGGATTCCCAACGCCTTCCCATGCTATACCGACCTGTTTCACACCGAAGTCATCTGCTGATTGTATTTCGAATGTGAGCACCTCTGTAGAAAGCACAACTTGATTGTTTTTTAGCTTTGTAATAGCGATAGTAGGTTCAGCATCTTCTTGTAGTTCAAACTGTATTACTTGCGGTTCACCTGCAGCGAGTCCATAGCGATCACGCCATGTTAATGCCATCTCTGTCGTTTTTTCTACGGAGATCGGTTCTGTTTTTATGCGTGTTCCATCCACTTTTTGTGGGCGATTGTTGAGTGTTGCCTCAGAGAGTTCTCGTGTAATTGTCGCTTCTAAGGTGGTGGTGCTACCTGTAACTAAACTAACTATACCACCACGTACATCGTCTGTTCTCGGTTCGTCACGCAGAAGATAATCTGGAAGTTGGACGTTGGCGATAAGTTCTTTGAGTGCCGGACGCAATTTCGGTTCAACAGGGATGGAACGTCTTGCATCGCCTACCCGCATCTTGATTTTTCCTTCTTCTGTTTGCGGCGGCAATTGAAACTTGTAAGTAGCCCCATCACGTTCTGCGGATACAGGTTCTTGCTTTGCGTATTGCACTTCAGCTGTTTCAGGTTTCCATGGGGATTCATCCTTCAGTTGTACTTCAACATCGAAAGGTTCTGCATAAGCCACAACGCGAAGATCGGGTTTCCCTTTTAGCTGTGCAAAGGTCCATCGTTCAACGAATCGCCATGGGGTTAACCATCGTGCGAAGGTGTTGCTAGTTGTTGCGGGGATAATGATGACACCGATGATGACAAGGAGTAGGGGCAAACCTACTGCTAATGCCCAACGCCGATGTCTCGGTTTCGGCACAGCATCTGCAAGATTATGTTTTGCCACCTCTTCGTCAACTTGGCGCATTGCAGCTGCAACTAACGCAGGGCTTGACGATGGATCTGACCTTTCTGACGCAAGTTCTACGATGCCGAGCACATGATCACCAAAACGGGGGAACTTATGTTGTAGCAACCGAGCGATGCCATCTAAAGTGCGGTTTCGCCACACCCAGTTGTAATACTTCAGTGGCAGGAAAATCACTGTTCCCATCATGCCGATCAGTAGAATGAGCATGCGCAGCGGTGTTGGCGTATCCATCAGCCTGTCTAAGCCAAACACAATGAGATATGAAACGATAAGTCCAAAGATCGCTGCGAATGTACCCTCTGCAAGTTTGATGATCCATACCCGTTTACGATACTGTTCTAATGCTTTTTTCATTCTTGGGGGTAAATTTACTATAGTTTGGACAGTTTTTGTTTTTTTATGGACATAAAGCAGGAAAGCGGGTATCCTTTTAGGAAACACAAATTTGAAAGGATATTTCAAATGACCCCACTTTCCTACTTGGACAACATGTTATCAGATTTTTGACCTTTGTTCAAGTATAATAACTTTCACCACTTTCAGACTTTCGTAAAAGGTCTGATAAATACGCCCTACCGAGGCACAATGACACAAATCTATCTTGCGACAGCCCAAGCAGGTCGGTATTGGTCTCTGCCAAAGTTTCTCTCGCGTGGCATCTGGTGTGTGGATCAAGTCGCCACTACGCTAAGCCATCAAGTGCTATCCGCTTACCCCACAGGCGTATACGTCTATGATGAAACACATGCCCTAAGTAGCGGTTCAAAACAAGCGGGTTTGCATTTCCGCAGGAACCCTGCGTATCAAGCACGTAACAAGAACCAGTCCAAGTTTCATCACGGACACGAGTTTGGTGCGATTGGCTGGCTGGCAGAAACGCGCGAAGGCACGCGCCTATTTCCATTAGCCACACGGATGATGGAACCGAAAAGCGAGGACGCGAATAGCCTCGCCGTGCTGAAGCATTTATGTAATCTTGTGCCACCGGGTCTTATCATTTTTGATAGAGGTTTCAATAGACGCAAAGTGTTCACGGAGATACTCTCACAAGGACATCATTTACTTTGTCGTGCGAAGTCAAACGCAGCGTTTTTTGATATACCGAAACGCCCTAAGCGTCTCAAGAGAGGCAGACCCCGTCGGTATGGTAGCCGTGTGTCTATTCCACACCTGAAGTATACAGACATCGTTGTTGAGGATCAGACACTTTCTGTCGCTGATAAAGTCGTGCGGACAAAGATGTGTCCTGTAGATGTCCGCATCGTTGTGATACGCAAACGCCCCAAAAAGTCTAAACCCTATCGGTATTTTTGTGTATTTACTTCAGATTTACGACTGCCCGTAGAAACAGTTATCCGACACTATAGAAACCGGTGGCAGATTGAAACTGCCTTTCGGGACGCTAAAGAGAACTTCGGATTTGACACCTATCAACTCCGAGACAGGAAAAGTTTGGATCGGTTCGCTCAACTCAGTTTCACCGCAGCAACGCTGACACAACTCGCTTTCAGTCCGTCGCCATTGCCTAAGACACCCGCAGACACAGACACAGACAAGGTTTCTCTTGATTTAGAAGACGTGCTATCCACGCTCAATATACACTGGTATAAACCGAAACATCTCACACGCGGCTTGATGACCGCTTACTTGCAGCGACGTTTACAACAAAACTATTTTTATACGGGTTACGACCCGAGGAAAAACGCACAGAAAAAACTAAAAATCCCCGAAGATACTACATGAACTAGTTCAACAGCAACTATTTTCACGATTATTGGAAAAATGATGGCTAAAAAACAGTGATTTCTAACAGAATTTAGACAGAAAAGGGGCGTTAGCAGCGGTTCTAACACCTGTTCAGAAGTGCTAACGGGGAAATGCTGCCAACTATTCATAATCTATAACAAGACCAAAACTGTCCAAACTATAGTAAATTTACCCCGTTGTTTCGTGAATGTGTTTGGTTCATCGAAGCTCTCCTTTAACGTGATAGTAAATGCTTTTCTGTTTTATATTGTGTCTCTATTTGATGTTCCCGTGGGAGATAAATTGCAACTGATATGCCAATACCGTGTAGATATTTGCACATCAAGGGACCGACCTCTTTCCAATCTAGCCCTCCCAAACCACAACCGAGGGCAGGCATTGCAAGCGATTGAATTCCTTCGTTACGAAAATTGTCTCTAACCCATTTCAGACCGCTCTCAATATCATCTAAACGTGAGTTATCTTTCCAATGCCGTTTCGTTGCGAAAAGCAGGAACCACTTCACAGCATTAGGCATAACAAGCGGACTTCCAAGATCAGCTAACTCTTCCTCTAATGAACTTTCGCGCTTGTAGAGGGACGGTTTTATTGCCGTGATTCGTTTCGCTCGACACGCATCCTGGTATGCTACATAGACATCAGGGAATTGATATTTGGCACGTGAAGCTAATCCTTTTCCCATAATTCCCTGCAAATTCACGCTAATTGTGAGTGTCTGCAGATTTGAGAAAAACATATCTCCATCAATTAGCGAAATATTGTCACCGATTTTCGTCCGACTGTTTGGTTGGAAAAACATGTCTGGCTCGGAACTAACGGTAACATTGAAATTTCCTATATTTTTTTGAATAGAATCTTGGACTGAATTGTTTGCTACATAAACTGTTTGAATATACTCGGATTTGACGTGACTAGGAATTAGAAATTCTGCCATAATTTTGCGTTTTGAACCGTCATCTCTATTCCACCAATCGTTCCGAATTATTGACCACTGTTTCCTAATGACTTTCAGACCTTCGG
The DNA here is from genome assembly GCA_965200395.1 of Candidatus Poribacteria bacterium. GTDB lineage: Bacteria > Poribacteria > WGA-4E > WGA-4E > WGA-3G > MSPOR6. The sequence continues at coordinate 224,211 of CBDAUH010000003.1, forward strand.
ATGGATAGTAAAATTGTGTTGTCTCATGCGCGGCGTTTCCATCCGTGATAAAACTCCCTTGTTCATTCAACACTTTTTTATTTACACCGACAACAGCAAGATTGTTAGCATCTTTTTCCTGGACAACACGATACATCATAGCGTTACGTGGTTGGAAATAGAGGTTAGCATAAGACCAGAGACTCCTTTTATCAGGTGCCGTTATTTGTTTACGCCTGCTAACAATATCCGCGTCATAGATAGGGGTTGGGCGTACTCTTTCTGCTTCAATTTTCTCATGAGAGAGGACCCCTTGCGCAAGGATAGAAGTGAGATTGTCTATATGCGTAATGTAATAGAGTTCTCTTATGTCTAATTGCTGCATAGCTGCCTTATAAAATTGCGTGTATAGACTGTTTTATTTACTTTTGCCAGGACTTACGCAATTTTGTGTGTTCTTGTTTAAAAATTTGTTTTTTATGTATTTTATCCCATATTTTTTGCTATTTTCGAGAACTGACCCCCCTTTATCCCGCACTTACCCCCATTTTTTTTTGAATGCGTGTGTAGTTGTGTTCATAGGTTTCCAATGTTGTCATGTCAGTTCTTCTGCGGTGAGAAAGTTTATATCTCTCAAACAAGTCCTCTCGGTGAACAAGAGCAACGCCTCCTGCGTCCACACCTCGCGGATCATACGGTTGATGACACTGATCACGGAGTAAACTTTCCGCGTAGGGTGTAAAGTTTTTGCCCATCTGTCCGCAGCTTTTTCATAACACAGGAACGCCAAACCATAAGCCACGACTGCCAACAAAAACAGAACTTCCATCCGGGGCTGTTCGTTCTTTCTCAAAACGAGTGCTTTGAAACCGAAGTTCGTTTTCAAGTCTCTGAACCCGTGTTCAATCTGTGTCCGCCGCTTGTAGCAAGTTCGCAGCGGGTTCCCCTGAAGCCGATTGGAGATAAGATATAACGGGTCTTTCTTGGTGTGCTGTCCCCCAACATAGAGTGCCACAGGCACCTGCTCCGTGTAGTGATAAAGCACTTGTGGGTAAAAACCATTTGCCACTTCTTCAAGGCACTGCTTGTTGCCTGCTATACGCACACCAACATTGCGTGGCACACGCATCAAGTAGCAGATGCCTTGCCCCTCAAAAAACTTGAGGATCGCTCTCGCTCGGGCGAACCCTCTGTCAAAGACCAACACAGGCTCCCGACTATCCCCTAACACTTTAACAACGCGACTATGGACATCACAACAGAACTGCTGAACTAAATCGTTATGTCCTTGATAGGTGCCATCTTTGAGCATCTCATTTTTATACAGAACCCAATAGAGCGGGATCGCACGATTGCGAAACGGAAGGGCTGCAACAATCGCCTTCCATCCGCCCGGTAAATCTGTCTCGTCTATCAGCACAAGCAGATGCTGCATCCCCACAGAACGACACACACTGACAACTATATGTGACAACCAAGCACCCTTCACCGCTGCAACCGGAAAATAGGTATCAATAAACCGCAACACACGCTTTTGCTTAGACTTGTCGTGTTTCACACGGATAGGTAGATGTGAGGCAATCGATTGAATACGAAAACTCGGGGCTACACACACAGCCTGTAGCATCAAATAAAAGTTGCGGAGCGTCGGTTTTTTGATACAAATCCCGTTGAAAACTTTACGAAAACCTGTTATAATCTTTCTGGGATGTACCCAGCTAAGGGTATATTTCATAAGAATACCTCCCTGCCGGTTTTTCACCGACATTGGTTTATATGGAGGTATTCTACCATAACCCATCAGACTTTCCAACTTATTTCTATACACACACACGCCTACACATACCGCATACAAAAATGGGGGTAAGTGAGCCTTTATCCCCCCGCAAGCGGGGGGAATGCGTAAGTCCTGCTTTTGCCATAAAGATTCGTGAATTTCAATTATGAAAAATCTTACGCAGGCACTGATTTTCCTATTTTTCTATCCTTTCTACTTTCAGCAGCTTACCAAGCTGTCTGCCGATGCTAACAAGGGCATTTCTTTTCTGCCATTTTAGTGGCAGCCCTCTATTCTTAATATAGAAACCGTTGTGTTTGCGAAACTTATCTTTATCGTCTTTATCGTCCAAAGACTTCTTTACAATTTTAGGTCTAAAGCTGGCAACTTTTTCTACCCCTAGTTTTATAATTACCTCAGCGAATGTATCTTCTGGATTTTGATAATCAATTACTTCTCCATTAGGCATAGTAACGCGAAGGCGATGACTAAACGCTTTATCTTCTTGGATATGTATATTAGCATTTAGATAGTCATCTTTGATTACTTGTGCAACTTTGTCTGTGCATATTGACTCGTAGTTCAGGTATCTGTGTAGATACTCAGCAGTTTTCTCAGTGTCACCTTCTATGAAATCTAACTTACAGACAGGTTTTTCTTTCCAATTGCCTTCTCCTGTGGGATGAAAGAAGAGCCATTTTTGTCCATCAATCAGGATCGCAATGGGTATTTCTTGACCAGAATCGTTTTGAAAATAAGAAATATATTCAGATAATTGTTTTTTAGCCTTTTTCAATTCCGCTTTATCTAGAAAGCGTTCAAACGCCTTCACCTCGATAAAGATAACCGACTTTGCTCTCGGGCAGCATAGTGCCAAGTCTACTTTTTTATTGTTTCCTACTGGGTATTCGAAGATAACAGTCCACTCATCAAAAATTGGCCATCCCAATTCTTTAAGCAGTCTAATTACAATCTGATTAGAGATAGATTTCTCAGTTATGTATCCGCCATCTTTTAATCGATCGCGTATGTCGTTAATGTGCTCTATAAGAATATGCTCTGTAAGTGCCATTTGTGTTTCTGAACCTCGTTATAATCCATCTCGCCAGTCTAAGTTTTCGTCAAGGAGTATACGCATGTTGCTTCGGTTTCCGATCTTGTTGTGCGTACGCTTCAATTGCCATTGTCAATGCAAATTCTAAAAATGCAATTGTCTGTTCTCGCGATACAGAAGGGAAACCTTCAAGAAAATCGTCAAGACTCTCTCCTGCTTTTAGATGATGAATTAGCGACTGTATAGGCACACGCGTACCCATAAACACTGTCGCGCCGTGGTGAATGTTGGGGTCTTGGTCTATCATCGCTTTGTATAAACGAAACGCGGTCCACTCGGTGTCTAAATTTTGCCGAGATATTTCAGAACCACTTTTGTAGAAACGTGCTGAGGGACAAACTCTTGATATAAACTGTACCTGTGTTGATTGCAATAACTTATCACATATATCTTCAATAACACTTCCATCACGGTCAGTATGCTCCATTTTCGGTTTTACTCGAACATATAGAACGTCATTACTCACTTGCTCCAAAAAATCCTCTGACAATTTTTTGGACATGTGATCACTATACTCCAAATACGGATAATCTTCTTTTAGAATACGGTTAAGTTCATCTACAATTGACGGACTGTCGTGTAGCTTGTCCATAATTATCTCCTTTTTTCGGAAAAATCTCAATAATGATAGGGCGGACACAATTTCGGTTGAATTCGGGGTTACAAACCGCTCTAAAAAAGTTTGTGCTGCGTAAGTCCTATAATGAGATCAAAACAGCGAAGCACAATGCCTTGCATGACTATAACGGTTTGTGTTATATCGTTCCAGCCATTTTCCGCGCAACCCAGAATAACCCGAGCAACAAGATAATCAATCCACCCCAATATGGACTTGCCCAGATGCGTGTCCTTTTAACAATCGGTTCAGGTTCCGGTAGAGCAGCGAGATGGTCCAACAACGTTCCTATTTCAGAGATGGATACCAATTTTCCGCCGGTGATACTTGCAATTTCCTCAAGCACATCAAAACGCGCGAGTCGTCCTTGCTGTTCTCGATTTAAGCCTTGCACAGAAAGCTCCGTTTGAACGGATGCCCCTGTTTCACTGCTAGTGGCAACGAGACGATAATTTCCTGATTCTTTCGGCGTAAATGTCCCAATGAACAACCCTAACGCATCTTCTACACCCGGTTGCAGTCGAATCGTCTCTGTTTTACCAGAAGGCGCAATCGCTTGCACTACGACTGTCCCTCTCTCCAATGGTCCGCCGAAGTTATCAATTACATTAGCGTTCAAGGTAAGCACATCATCAACGTGAGGTCGATCAGGTGAGTAGAATAACCGTATGAATTCACCTTGTGCCATTTGTCGTCTATACGCCATCCAACGTGCAACTTGACTCCAGAAACGATAATGGTATTTATCTTCAACGCCATGCACTGTCCGTTCCCATGAACAGTACTTTCCCTGTACCATAAGTCTTTGTAACAATGAGTGGCACACGCCCAGACACTGTGGAGACTTGGTCGTGTACTGCCAATACCTCTGTGCCTGCTTTTGCACGTTGAATACCTGCATACCAGAAGAAACCTGGTAACATGCGCCACACATCACTGTTGTCAATATCGGTATCTCCGAGTCTCGTCAGTAAACTACGTTGCCCGGGCTCTGTGAGAGCAAAATATCCTTGTAGACTTGAACCGACACCGTTCGGTATGGCAGGATCCAAAACGACGGGATAAAGATCGGCAAGTGGGCCGATAGCCAATGAATTCTGTGAACCAGTGCGGCCCGGTAAAAAGACGAGCCCAGATGCTTGTGCACTGACAAGTTGCCGTAAATCTTGTGCCTGTTCAGTCGTCAATTGATCTGGAGCAATACCGACATCTCCAAGAAACACCACGTCAAATTTGCTGAGTTCTCTGGCATCAGGGAACCGCTTGATATAAGCGCGCCCTCCCCCAACCTGAGGTAACTTCGGATGAAATAGCAGGCACGATACATCAACGCCTGCATCACGTTCAAGAGCGTTGCGGAGATAACGATACTCCCAACGTGGAAAAGAATCTATCACAAGAATTTTCAACTGTTCTTTACGGATAGATATAGGGGCAGAGAGCTCATTATTTTCGGGGATCAACTCTTGTATATCCTTCGCAATTTGCAGGGATATGTCGTATTCACCTGTCTCTTCCGGTGTCCAAGCCATATTGTCTTGTGCTTGTCCCATAGCAGGCACTGTAATGATCTTTGTAACCGTCGTTTCCCCATTAATACTCATAGTTAAATTCACGTCTCTGGCTTGTCCTAAAGTGTTGCGAACGACAAACGGAATGCGTAGCTGCTTCTTTGTTACGCCATAGGTCGGCGCGTCCATGCTAACCAATTCAAGATCTGGTAACGGCACTTCACTGCCGACTCCTACTGTGAAAACAGGCACCCCTTTCATGTGGAACCGGGTAGCAGCCTTTTCTGGTGAATCTCCAACATTCCAATCACCATCCGAGAGCAGTACCACACCGCGTAGATTGGAGTGATTTTCAAGGACATGTGTTAGTCCTGCGTTTATATCAGTCGCTTCTTCTGCAGGATCTGAGTGTGACGAGAACGATTCAAATACAATATTGAGTTCAGTGTCATCTTCAGGTTTCCATACCTCTTCAGAGATCAACGGTTGAATCGTGTCAGCACGACTTTTTCGTGCTGCGGTGGTGTCTGGGTCTACAAGAATGTCTTGGGTTTTCATGCTGTTAGATTTGTCCCAAAGCACAGCAAGCGTAGAACGCAGTTCTGGTGGTTGTGATTCCAACCATTCGGGTTGGTTCAACGTGAGAATAACAAGACAGACAAGCACGAAACGGAGTAACTCAAGCCATCCGATTCGCCTGCGATATCCGCTGCGATGCCATGCATACCAGCACAAAGCAGCCGTTATTATTATAATAATGACTCCTAAAGTGATGACTATAGTTTGGACAGTTTTTGTTTTTTTATGGACATAAAGCAGGAAAGCGGGTATCCTTTTAGAAAACACAAATTTGAAAGGATATTTCAAATGACCCCACTTTCCTACTTGGACAACATGTTATCAGATTTTTGACCTTTGTTCAAGTATAATAACTTTCACCACTTTCAGACTTTCGTAAAAGGTCTGATAAATACGCCCTACCGAGGCACAATGACACAAATCTATCTTGCGACAGCCCAAGCAGGTCGGTATTGGTCTCTGCCAAAGTTTCTCTCGCGTGGCATCTGGTGTGTGGATCAAGTCGCCACTACGCTAAGCCATCAAGTGCTATCCGCTTACCCCACAGGCGTATACGTCTATGATGAAACACATGCCCTAAGTAGCGGTTCAAAACAAGCGGGTTTGCATTTCCACAGGAACCCTGCGTATCAAGCACGTAACAAGAACCAATCCAAGTTTCATCACGGACACGAGTTTGGTGCGATTGGGTGGCTGGCAGAAACGCCCGAAGGCACGCGCCTATTTCCATTAGCCACACGGATGATGGAACCGAAAAGCGAGGACGCAAATAGCCTCGCTGTGCTGAAGCATTTATGCGATCTTGTGCCACCGGGTCTTATCATTTTTGATAGAGGTTTCAATAGACGCAAAGTGTTCACGGAGATACTCTCACAAGGACATCATTTACTTTGTCGTGCGAAGTCAAACGCAGCGTTTTTTGATATACCGAAACGCCCTAAGCGTCTCAAGAGAGGCAGACCCCGTCGGTATGGTAGCCGTGTGTCTATTCCACACCTGAAGTATACAGATATCGTTGTTGAGGATCAGACACTTTCTGTCGCTGATAAAGTCGTGCGAACAAAGATGTGTCCTGTAGATGTCCGCATCGTTGTGATACGCAAACGCTTGAAAAAGTCTAAACCCTATCGATATTTCTGTGTATTTACTTCAGATTTACGACTGCCCGTAGAAACAGTTATCCGACACTATAGAAACCGGTGGCAGATTGAAACTGCCTTTCGGGACGCTAAAGAAAACTTCGGATTTGACACCTATCAACTCCGAGACAGGAAAAGTTTGGATCGGTTCGTTCAACTCAGTTTCACCGCAGCAACGCTGACACAACTCGCTTTCAGTCCGTCGCCATTGCCTAAGACACCCGCAGACACAGACACAGACAAGGTTTCTCTTGATTTAGAAGACGTGCTATCCACGCTCAATATACACTGGTATAAACCGAAACATCTCACACGCGGCTTGATGACCGCTTACTTGCAGCGATGTTTACAACAAAACTATTTTTATACGGGTTACGACCCGGGGAAAAACGCACAGAAAAAACTGAAAATCCCGAAGATACTATGTGAAAATGGTTCAGCAGCAACTATTTTCACGATTATTGGAAAAATGATGGCTAAAAAACAGTGATTTCTAACAGAATTTAGACAAAAAAGGGGCGTTAGCAGCAGTTCTAACACCTGTTCAGAAGTGCTAACGGGGAAGTGCTGCCAACTATTCATAATCTATAACAAGACCAAAACTGTCCAAACTATAGTAAAGTGATGACAGAGCTATTAGAAAAGAATTCAAGGTGTCCTTGTTGGTCTGGCATGTTTTATTTAGGTCTCCAGAGGTGTTAGAACATTCTTTCTTCTTCAATTTTTGCGCGTTCAACACTTTCTGCAAGTGTGTCTATAAACTCATTGATCCATCTGACGACATTCTCATTGTCATCAGCTTTTTTGATAGTTTGCAGTTTTTGAAGTCTTTCTTCGTAATGCAGACTAGGGAGACCTGAAAATGACTCAGTAAAATAATTTGAAATCAAATTCCTTCTTACATCCTCCCGATCTCCATATCGAGCAATGAAATCTCGTGTTAAAGAATCATGCCATTCTCCTATCGAAAGAGTTTTTGGGGCAAATTCGTATGCAAGATACCACGCGCGATTTTCCACGTCTTTATCAACCCATTCCCAGATATTTTGGGGTGGAATTAGAGTAATTGCTCCTACTTCTTTTTCTTCCTCTGAAAGATCTCCTTCTTTAAGCCAATTTCCCAAGGATATTGTCCTCGAAAAATTATCACGATTGTCCAAATATTTACTAACATACGTCCAAACCTCCGCGGGATATTCTTTAGTTACTTCAGTGAGAAAAGAGCAACTTTGTGAGAAAGAATCAAAGAGTGTTCTATCACTACCGAAAGGGACCAACATGAGCTGTACTAATTCTAAAGCTTTGCGCGGATGTAGTGATAAAAAAACTTTTGCTGTTTCTGTCCAATAGAAATCTGTCATTGTATCATACCGATAATTTTCTGATTCTTTATACAGTTCTGGATGTGAAAGGAGACGGAATGTGAGATCGTATGGTAAAGCGTATTCTGTTTTTTGAGATATATAGTAATTGTAGAATAACTTCAATGCGATGTCTATACCTGACCTATCCGTATTCTTCAATAGAAACTCTATCCAGGTCTCAAATACACTTTCCGATAGATTGGTAATTGCATTTTTGTATTTGAATAATTCAAAATCATAGATATTAATAATATTGTTTTCTGCCAATTTGAGAATTCGATTTCCTGCTTGATCGGTTAGACCTGAGTAATGTGTGAGTGATGGAACTATTGTGTTAAGCGTAGTATCCACACAAAGTGCGTCAAGTTGCTGTTCCCATTGTGCCAAGTCCTTTTCAAAGATAGCATGGAAATAACCACCTAAAAAATAAGTGCTTACCTTGTCTTTTGTGTTTCGTTGGGCATCAAGAAGTGTTGGCAGAAGTAAAAAAGACTCATCTCTCTGTCCGAGCGTATATCCAAACCTATTTCCATTCTTTGCTTCAGTAGTCATAAGCCATGATAATTCTGATTTCAATAGTCCAGGATTTTCTATAGATTGCTTAACAAGTTCTTCAAGATAAGGTTGAGTAGGATTAACACCATTCTGATGTTCAAGAAGTTCATCTTCGAGAAGATCCATACCAACATACCGTTGCATTTGCGAATGATAGTCAGAACCAATCAATTCGTCTCGGATTTTTTCAAAACTCTGTCTAGTTTCGGGTAATAGACCTTTGTTATCCGCATAAGAATCATCATGAAACAAAATTCGACTGATCGTCTCAATGATCTGTTTTTTGTCTGCATATTTGTTTTCAGCAATTGTTTTGACTGTGTCCACAACTATATTACTTAATTTATGAATCCTTGCGATCGCTCCTGCCCGTCCAAGTAAGATTTCTACAACTTCTTTGCGATCATCTTGAGGCAAATACTCTAATTGTTCAAATAGGAGTTGCCATATTTGACGGTAGGCATCCGACCATTCACCGTATGTTTCCGGTTTCCAATAATTTGGTTCCCTACGTAAGCCTTGATATTCTGCCCCAGAACTTCGCGAGAAATGACCTGACTGTAAACCCTTATTACAGGCATTCAATGCAAGTTTGCGTCGCTCATTTGATCCAGATTCTAATGCGTCTTTCAAAACAGACAAACGTGCCATGGGCGGTGTTTCGGTTGGTGCCACTCTGCCGGGAGCAAGCGAAAATAAGGCAGCAAATACACCACTGGCGTTATTTGAGCAACCTTCATTTTCCGCTTCACCAAGAGCAAGAAGTAACTTGGCAGCATCGGCAAATAAATCTTTATGCATGGCCATTTTTTCAAGTGCCCAAACCACGTTCCTGCGACCTTCTCTAAATTCTAACAGGAAATCTTTATCCCATGTGCCAATTGTGCGTATAAGACATTTTAAGGCAGACTTTGGATCTGCTTCAGTCAGAGAGAGAAAAAAACTACTGCCCAACTTTGTGTTCAGAAAATCGGTATTCTGAAATGGTCCGTCTGGACCAAGTAGTTCTCTAACGATTTTTTCAGCGGGTTCCGATTCGGCTGCATAACGAAACATTTCATTGAACCATTCAATCAACTTTGACTTTGGCGGAAAATCTTTTATGAAAGTTTCGTAGTCGAACGAGTTTCCATAAATTTGCCACCAATCTACCCATAACTTGATTTGGAGAGCTTTTGGCGTAATATATAGTGTATTGTATCCTTGTAAGATTTTGCGTTTTCGTAAGTAATCAATGATTTCCTGAAATCTGTACCAAGTTATCTGTGAATCAGCTGCTTCAACCTTTTTGGCTATTGATCTTACTTCATCTACAAGGGATCCCACATAACCAAATTTCTTGAAAAGTGCTATATACCGAAGAACTAATTCCCTCTGTTTAACCCCTGAACTATTGATATCCTCTTTTCCAAAATCAATATAAAAACTCTGGTACAAATAGTCCTCAGTCAACAGTTTGGACGGCTCTCCAGGATAACTGGATAGAATACTACCGGTGTGTTGTGCCATCCGTGGAGAACCATTACAAAATTGAAGATATAAGCTTGCTGTTTCTTTTGTAGCACCATACTCTTGTATGATAGTGAGAATTTGATCATCCTCCAAGCACTCTATTTCAAATTCGGTAATGCCGCTGCCGACAATTGGATCGTGATCGTTATAAATGCTAATCACCTTAATTCGAGGCCCGCGATGTTGCAGTTTATTCCAAATATAAAATCTATTGTCCGAATCACACTCATCAATTATTAAAATAACTGAAAAGTGGTTATCGTCACGGAGAATCTGATTCATCAAATCACTGTCTCGAAATTGGGAAGCGGTGCTGTAAATGACAAGTGGGGATAAGTCATCATCTCTGGTTGCTTCAAGTACCAGTTTCGTTTTTCCGATGCCAGGTTCACCCAATACCCGCACGTGGACCGTATTGTTATTTTGTCTTAATTTCTCTTGAATTTCTAAGATCTGATTTTCTTGTGATTCCCCTGAAATAAATGGAACCCGCATAGTCGCATCTTTAGACCAACTCTGATGTGTTTGAAAAAGAGTACTGTCGTTTCCATTTACCCATAATCTTAATGATGGAAATAATTCAAGAAAATTTATCAGGTTATTCTGAGTAAACACCTCAAATTTAGGATGTGAGTAATCACATTGTTTCAAGTATTCCTCAATGTGAGAACGAATATTTCCTCGTTGAGATTCGGTAGGATCAATTCCAGTACAAACCAAAATGTAAGTGCCTTCAGTATCAAGGCAAGCTTGAATGCTTTTACCAAGGTTCTGCCTTGCAGGTGTCTTTGTGCCAAACAATTCTTCCTTAATAACTGATTTCTGCCACGGTTTAAACGTCTCTCCAGATTTAATTTGGTAACTTGATTTTCCCTGCTTAATTAAACCTTGCCCTGTTGTAATTTGAGCATCGTTAACATTAGCATCAACTCCTCCATCAGGAACATTGATCCAATTAGAAACATTAATCTTGCTAATTTCCACTCCAAGTCTTCGTGCTTCTGCCCAAAGCAACTTTCGAAAAAACTCAACCGCTGTCTTTTGATCAAATCGGTCAAGATGTTCATTTTTTACGGTAAAGATAGTTTCAATATTCATTTTATACCTCTAGCTAGTTTACACTATTTTTAGTCCCGTAAATGCTGGGTTCGGCACACAGTTTCGCGCGGAGCAGAGCTATCCCCTTGTGAACCTCTGGGTGTGTATCCTGTGCGAAACCCAGTACCTCCGATAATAAGCGTCGATAGAGTTTTATCCTTACTGAGTCTTCAATCATCTCGTTAAAAGGGAGCAAAGACAGATATTTGAATTCTTGGAAAATCCTCTGTGCATTAGCAAGTTGACGCTGCTCCAAACGGGTAACATCCAACGTCGGTAGAGAACGCAGTGTTTTCTTTCTGAGTATACCTCTCCCTTCCTGCTGTTTACCACTCTGCATCCAATGACAAAGCAATCCGAGTGTAGAGTTTGCCCACAGGCCCCAAGCGTATTCATAGTTTTCGTTGGCGAATGCAACGTTTGGCAGTGTGTTTACACCAATGGATTTCTGTTTAGTAAACATGGCTATGACGGAGCCCGCGTTAAATTGTAGACTTTCGCTGTAGTGTACTCGACTGTTAACTGCCATTATATCAGCGATCTTAGCTTCTTTATTTGGCCTCGGCAGTGCATGTGCATCTGGCGAAACAAGGATTGTCTGCTGCACGCGAGAATCGACATGCCATAAACATGGATAATCTGCAGTGTCTGGACATCCCTTTTCTATATCAAATCCACCGCGCCCGCCGTCTCCATATATATCTAGGGGCCCTGGACTGGTTTTTGCAATATCGGACAATCGGCACATCGGAATTGAGAATGATTCTGTCTGTCGAGGTAGTTTTAGACAGCCGTTAGCGAGTTGATATGCTGTTTGAATGACGGTCATATCTTTGATGCGGCATACCGCCCATCCCTCATCAGCATCTGGCAGTGGGGCATCCATTGCGTATCCTAAGGTTTCTGTACCAACTTTGATAGGATTGCCTCCGGTGATACCATCTTCAAGTCTGCGAATGTCTTTAAGCCTATGAATCTGGTTTGCGATGTCGAGTGCCTCTAGGATACTTCGAGGTCGGCAATGCAGGCAGACAAAAGTGCCGCGTCCAGTGTCTTCTGATCTGCCTTTGGTAGCGATGACAAGACATTCTGCTATGCTTGTATCGGCAGAAAAAGCACTGTTCTCAATATCGGCATCAGCAATAGTGACAACAATTAAGTCTCGATATTTGTGCTTCCATAGATTTCGCACCTTTCGCCAGCTTGTCCCTGCCATTGCATTGATAGGAAGTACCATCGCCATTCTACCGTTACGTTTCAGCATTTTATGTCCAAGTTCAACAAAATGTGAGCCTATTCCTGCATTCCCATCTGCGACAGTAGTTTCCTGAATTTTGAGCGATCTTTTCATCGCTCTTTCGATCTCAGGATCCTTATCACCGAAGGTTGTTTTTGGAATCTCGGAATTCTTATCAGTATTGCTCTTTGTGTAGGGAGGATTCTGTATGATGAAATCGAATTCGCCGTGCCTAAATTCTCGCCAGGCGTATGTTTCTTCGTTCCCATATCCACTAATTCTTTGACTGATCGTCATCGGAATAGGGAGTGTTCCTTCTGGATTACTCAGTAAGTTCAAAGTGCCGACAGCGTACAGGCCATCAAACCGTTCTGTACCGTATGCCATTGTATAGATGCGTGTGTCCCTGATTTTGATGTCTGGATAGGTGCTAGCAATAATAGAGGCGGTGAGATGCGCTGCGTTAGGCAAAATATCACATCCAACGAGATTATTCTCCAGCATGTACTGGTGAATGTCTTGCCCTTTTCCTCCCATTTGTTCATGAAAACTAAGAATACGTTGGTAAACGTTGTTTAGGAGTGTCCCAGTTCCACAAGCGAAATCAGCTACCTTGATTTGCTTAGCGTTTTGTTTCAATTCAGGTAACAGGAGTGCAGAGAGCAGAGCTGATGATTCGGGGCGGGTGTAGTATGCTTTAATGAACCGTCGGTCCGTTATCAATTTCTGAAACACGATACCTGCAAGTTCATGTTCTCGTGCTAGTCCCATCTGTTGAAGTTTTCGAGCGGTGTTTCGCAGCAGATACAACACCTTGCCTACAAGACGGTCGTCTAACGAAACGGCGTTGACTAAATCAATTGCTACATCATAAATAGAGTGGTAGTTAACTGTTTGGATAGCATGCCACACCTCGAAAACTAAATCGGAATCGAGTAAGCCATTTTCAGTTCGGAACCGGCTAAGTGAGGGAACGTTTTCTAATTCAGTTTTTCCAGCTAAGGCACTTTGGAAAATAAATGCGTTACCTATTATAAGCATCGCCATTCGTGTTGTTTGGGGACAAGACTCTTGATAGAGGATTTTTTCCATCTGTTTCCCGATTTCGGGCCTTTCCGAGATTGCAATATCAACAAGCCTACCGGCACTATCTACTCCATTTTCCAGGATCTGAGATGCTTCTTCAATTTTGGTTATGGGCAGAGAACCGACCCCAATTGCGTTCGCTATGTCCGCGACGCTGCCAACGAGCCAACCCGCTTTGGGAAAGCGATAACGTTCATCTGTACTGTTAATAAGTAGGCAGTAAGTGATATCCTCTGCTTCTTTCATTCTTGCGTTGAGTTCAGCTTGTTCCATCGTCCTGAATTTGTATGGAAATCGAACGGCGATGCCGGTGTGGATTGTGTCTCCTGTTGCCCTGAGCGTCTTGCCAAGGTAGTCGTCTTTGAGTTGTTTTTCTCCGCTGAAATCCGCACCGCGTTCATGGTCAACTTTGTCTTCAATAGCAATAGGCTCCCGTTTCGGTTCAGTGACAATGACATCAGGTTCCTTGTCATCTTCAATGAAAGGTTGAGATAGATGTTGGGTGAGTGTCCATCCGTGGCGCATTGAACGGAGTACGTTAACGAACGCAGTAGTAATGAGGTCTTCTTTATTCGACATACTAATTCATTGCCTATTTTCTTTGAACAATGGTTGATTTGATGTTTCTTGAAAACGGAATACTATTTTCTCCTCAATCTGCAGTTGCGAGGTCTGCTACTGGATTGCTCTCAACCCGCTTACTCGGCAAACTCAAAATTGCTTCTATAATCAGTGCTACTAGCATGGCGATCAGGAATATACGCCAAAGCTCATTTGCTAAGGAGGAAGTATCCCCGACTTCTACATCTATTCTCCGATACGATAATCCATTAAATAGGGCATCTACAGACTCTACCCCCGCAGCTTTTGCAGTGTCTTCGGCTTCGCTACGATTCACTGCTACCCAATATGTGTTATCACGGTAGACTCCTGCATGTAAACCGCGTTGTGATACAGATACTGTGTTTCCTTCTGGGGCAACTACCTGCCACTGTTCCCTATCTGTGAGGGCATCAGGTGCAGCGTCGCGTTGAGATGCCTCAGCTAACGCGCGACACCCCTCACCTAACGCGCGTTGTAGCATGATATAAAACACCACGCCATCACGTTCAAAAGAAGAGTACTGCGCTGTCGGTAATGTGCTGCAGAAATAAACACTGCCATGATCCGTATTTATTCGGGTTAATAGCGGTATATCGTCACCGTACCTTGCTAACGTTGTTCCGCTACTTTCAAGGGAACGGTAGCGATAGGTACGTAGTTCGTTCAATGGCAATGCATCGCCGCTTTCTGCGCGTGCCAACAAGTCAGCATCGCTACGCCACCATGAGACGTTGAAAAGTTGACCGTCACTCGGGTTTTGCCAGTCGCTCCATTGGGTGTTATACATTTTGTCCCCCGCATTCTGCTGACTTGGCGGAAAGAAAATAACTACCCGTCCACTGTTGACGAAATTCTGAATCTGCTCAGCGATTAACCCGTTAGGTAAAGCAGCTTGCCAGATCAATAACCCAGTATTTTCCCAGTCGATCTCTCCAACGCGATTCACAGACACCACATCGGCTTGATGTTGAAGCCTGGAATCTGGTGGTATATCTAAGGCACGTTGGAATGATTCACCTATGCTTGCATCATCACTGACAATAACTGATCTGCGTACTGGTGGTTCAGAAAAAACAAAGTAGAATCGGTTGTCTAATGGATTGGCATCGCCTGGCAATCCGACAGCCCCCCACCCTGAAGTGAGTTCCCCGTCAATCGGGATGCGATGTCCTTTCAAAGATGCACCCCGTGCCTCAAGTTCAACTTCTACTACAGAACGAATGTTGTTAACTTCAAACTCGATCGGTACTTGTCGTATCATATTAGCGTTGCCTTCAGTACGGACCATAACATCGAGGATAAGTTCCGCTTCGTTACTGCGCTGCCACCGCAGAACGTTTTCCACACGGACAGATAAGTTGTTTGAAGGTGGTGCTGCATAAGCAAGTAGGAAGTGATGCACGCCATCTAAAAGTGCGAACTCTTCGCGCACTACATCCCACCGTCCACTATCAACAGTCCAGTCGTTCTCTTGCAAGTCAGAACAGAGCCAAACGTCTGCGCGTCCAGAATTGTTCGCTTTGAGATAGGTTAATGCATCTTCATACAGACCTGGAATATTCGCACTGGTTGCACTCGCTTCTGTCATCGGTAGACTTAAGAGTGCCTTCGGTGAATCCACTTCGTGCAGTTCTCCTGTGGCACCGTCAATCAAAATCAGATGGGTTCCGTAGTCGCCTTGTTCTAACAACTGTGAGAGTCTTTTCAGTCCAGTGGATCTTTTTGACTCACCAGCTTGCAGATCTTGTGCTTCCATACTGGCTGAACGGTCAAGCAGAACCATAGTTACATCCGGTTTCGCCAGGCCTATACTGCCTAACCACCCGCCAGATAGCGGACGACTTATAGCAAAAATTAAAGCTGCAATAGCAAGGGTGCGCATCAGTAATATGAGAATATGACGAATACGTGCCATACCCCGACTCATGCGTTTCGCGGTCATCAGAAACATCATCGCCGCCCACGGCATAGTTCGGTGCCGCTGTTGATTGATTAGGTGAATGATGACTGGCAATAACATCAATGGGAGTGCTATGAGCATTAAAGGTTGTAGAAAATTCATAAGTGATCCTTGACAATCAGCTATTAACCGTCAGTTTTTAGTTCTCGTAATGTTGCTTTATGCTCGTTTTTTCGGTGTTCTACTCAGAAGGAATTTCGCCAGTACGTCTCCGTAATCCTCGTCAATACAGATACGATGATAGTCAATTTCGGTATCACGGATAACCTCGTTCATGCTTTCAATATACGTCTCAATTGCACGACGGTACTGACTACCGATAATAATTGGATCTGCTAATATCGGTTCACCGCCTTCTAAGTCAACAAACCGCATTGGGCGATCAAACTCGAAATCGAGTTCGCTCTGCTCCAGCAGGTGGAAAACTGCTACATCGTGCTTACGGAAACGTAGATGTTCAAAGCAGTTTCTCGCCACTTCTGGGTCAAAGAAAAGGTCAGAAATCACAATAATCAGCGCGCGTTGTGGGATACGTTCAGCGGTTTCGTGGAGCACGTCAGCTAATCCTGTTTCACCTGAGGGTTCTATAGAACCGAGTTCATCGAGAACCGTACTAAGATGTGTAGCGCTCCGTTTGGGTGGGATTTCTTTATTGAACTGTGTGCCTGCACAGTAGAGGCCGACTGCATCCCCTTGTAGTGCAGCGATGTAGGCTAATGTGCCACCGATACGCCGGGCATAGTCAAGTTTGCTTATGCCGTTGTACGCAAATCCCATAGATCCACTGGTATCGACGATTAGACATAGACGTAGGTTTGTGTCCGCCTCAAATTCTTTGATGTAGTAGCGATCGTTTCGCGCATAAGCACGCCAGTCCAACCTACGAGTATCATCGCCCGGCACATACTTCCGATACTCTGCAAATTCAAGGCTTGAACCGCGAATCGGGCTGCGATGTTTACCAGATACGTTCCCTATCATCGGTAACCGAGCGTGCAGTTGTAAAGTTGAGAGACGTTCCAGCACTTTCTGATTCAAATAATCTCGTTTGAGCTCCAGTGCCATAGTTTACCCCTGCTCAGACAACTCTTCTACAAGACGTTCAACGATATCTTGGCTTGTTATATTTTCGGATTCGGCAGCAAAGGACGTGATAACGCGGTGAGCGAGTACAGGATTTGCTACTGCCACCACATCTTCAAGGCGAGCCATGTAACTTCCGCTGAGCGCCGCGCGTGCCTTAGCACCGAGAATAAGATATTGAACTGCACGGGGACCAGCACCCCAAGCAACAAGCGGTTTAAGCCAGTCAGGAGCAGCATCACTCTTGGGGCGTGTGCTACGCGCTAAATCAACTGCAAATTCGTATATATGCTCGGATACCGGCACACGACGAACAAGATTTTGAAACGCTAGCACATGCTCACCTGTGAGGACATGGTCTAACTCCGGCAGAGACATGCCGGTTGTCGTTCGAGCAATTTCGATCTCTTCAGAACGTTCCGGATAATCTACCTCTATTCTAAACATGAATCGGTCTAGCTGTGCTTCAGGTAACGGATATGTTCCTTCCTGCTCGATTGGATTTTGAGTTGCCAATACGAAGAACGGTGGATCTAACTGGTAGGTTCTGCCGATGACTGTGATTTTGTACTCTTGCATCGCTTCGAGCATCGCCGCTTGTGTTTTAGAGGGGGCACGGTTAATCTCATCTGCAAGAATTAGGTTGGCAAAAAGTGGCCCTTTAACAAACTCAAATTCACGTTTGCCGCCGGGGATCTCTTGTAAAATATCTGTTCCGGTGATGTCCATCGGCATCAGGTCAGGCGTAAATTGAATACGGCTGAATAGCAAGGCCATCGTTTCAGCAAACTTTCTTACTAAAAGCGTCTTCGCTAGGCCGGGCACACCCATGAGCAGCGCGTGACCTTGTGAAAATAGACAGATTGATAAGTTTTCTATGACTTGCTCCTGACCAATGATGATTTTGGCAAGCGATTTTTTTAACTGGTCGTAAACATCGCGTAATTCGTCAATGGCAGCAACGTCATCAGCATCCATTTGATCGACATGTTGTGGTGTTTGCATGGGAACCCTTTATGAATTATGATTGTTTGCGTTTTTCGATTAAGTTGTGGGTTTGACTAAAAACGACTGTAATTGCCTGAACAAAGATTTATAGATTTCAAGATGATGCGGTTAAGGTTGTATTCCTTCTATGTCCATTGCAACCCGCTTTGAAAACAGTATCGATTGCTCCGAATAACTGGGGTAAATTGTGCATTGACACGTTTATTCTGTTTCGAGTGAAGGTATCGCCATCAAGCAGGCCAAATTCCCAGGTTGTTCCATCGCTTACAATGCCGTAGATAGGTGTATCAGGATCGTCATTTATCTTTTGTGCAGCAAGCAGCTCCGCAATGCACTGTCCCCATCCCATATCAAAATCGTTCTTTTTCGCTTCAACAAGAATAATCAGCGGTGTTCCGACAACAGGAAGCCCTAATTCAGACCTCGTAGCAATCAGATAATCTGGGGTCCCGTTTAGTATTTCATCGTAGGCGATAGCTTTCTTGATCCAGAGTGCATAATCTTTTGCGTAGGGTTTGTATACCTCTTTTAGTATCGGAAATATAATTGCTTCACATCGCGCTGCCTCTGAGGCATAAATATCGATATGTTGCACACAGAACTCAAATTCTTCTAAAAATTGTTCTGAGGGCGTACACGAAGCACCGTCAATTTGGACAAAATCTTTTACTGTGTATGTAATTCTGAACTTTTCTAATACTTCAGAGATCGTTTTGAAGTCGCTAAAAGCCATGTGTCTGTCCTCCGACTTCAAAATATTTTAACGTATGCTGTGTTATATGTCAAGGGACAAACATATCTGGCCAGAGGCATTCAATTTTAACGTGTTGGGTTTCACTGCGTTCAACCGCAACCTACTTTAGGGGCGAGCTGCCGCTCACGCTCTCTTCACAAAAATGCCCAAAAATCCGACAATTGGATGACGACTCTGCATATCTTGGCTGATTACTTAATGTGAGTTCGGTATAAGGCGTTTTTTGTGCTACAAAATATCCTTAACTTTTGTGCTAATTTTTAGTTTCTGTTAGCCTTCACTTTCAATACCTGCGACGATACTGATACTTAAGCGGTAACAATTCTATATTATTATCCATCCACTCAAGGTGTTCCACCAGCCAAGCTTTCATATCGTCCACTTCACCTTGATAGGTGGGTCGTCCTGGGCCGCGGTTGCCAAAAATAATGTTTCCAAACACTCGCCATTTTTGGAAGTTTCGTTTTTGGGCTTCTGATAGATATGCCACTGTTCTATCAATCTCATCAAAGATGGTAGCAGTCGCAAGCTCATCTTTTCGCAATGCTTTCCATTTCTTAACAAGTTTCTGTTTGAAGTTTTCATCTTGTAACAAGCGATCCCACCAGAAAGGAACAGGATTCGTATAAATTAACCAACTATCGGTCTCCCAACCGTTGTGGAAAACGGTATTTCCCATTGATAAATTGAAATCCCACACAGGCCCCATCGTAAGTTTTCCACCTCTGCCTTTATGCATATATGTACTATAGTTTGGACAATTTTAGAAATTTTTAGTGCGAAAAAACAGAAAAGCAGGTATCCTTTCATAAACAAATATATTTTTTGAAAGGAGAATAAAAAATGAACCTCCTTTTCTGCTTAGACGACATTCTATCAGATTTTCAGTATCTGTTCAACACACAAAACTATGCTCTTTTCCAAGCGTTTATTTTCGGATTTATCGCAGATGGAAATAGTGGCACGCTAACGGAACTTTATCAATCAGGTTTTTCACAGACGCGATACTGGTCTTTTCCAAAGTTTCTATCGCGTGGTAAATGGGATGCGGATAAAGTCGCAGGACACCTGACAAAAAAGGTTCAGCAAGCATTTCCTAACTGGGTTTATGTGTATGATGAGACCAAAGCCATAAAAACAGGTGAACGCCAGTGGGGGTTGCATTTTTTCCGCAACTTCAGTTATCAAAAGGGTCGCGTGAACCGATCCAAGTTCCATTATGGACACGAGTTTGGTGCCTTAGGTTTACTTTGCCAAACATCTACAGGTTGGCAGCTATTCCCCGTATGGGCGAGACTGATGGTGCCGCAGACGTGCCGTGATAAAAGCGATGCGGTGTTGAAACGCATCTGTTCCCAGATCGCTCCGGGTCTTATTATTTTTGATCGTGGGTTCTCAAGGCGAAAAGTGTTTACGCTGGTTCAAAGTTATGGACATCATATCTTGTGTCGTGCGAAGTCTAATGCCGTCTTCTATCGTTTACCGGAACAGCCGAAACATCGCCAGCGTGGCCGTCCGCGAAAATATGGAGACCGCTTGGATATTCGCAGGATGCGGTATACGCTTATGGATATAGAAGGCCAAAAGTATTCAATCGCCTCCAAAGTCGTGAGAACGAAGATGTGCGATGCTGATATTCGCCTCGTTGTTATCCGAAGTCGCCCGAAAACCTCGAAACCTTATCGGTATTTCTGTGTATGGACAACAGATTTGACGATTGGGATACCACAGATCGCTATATATTATCGCAAGAGATGGCACATAGAGACGGCTTTTCGGGATGCGAAGCAACACTTCGGTTTTGATGACTATCGCCTGAAATCCCGCAAAAGCATCAATCGGTTTGTGCAATTGAGTTTCGTTGCAGCAAGTCTGACGAAGTTGCTATTCACCCCACGGGATGGGACGGCGGAGGAGATAAGTGCTCAGGTAGTTTGTGATCAGTTGGGCATCCATTGGTATCATCCGAAGCGTCTCACACAAGGGTTGCGTGTAGTTTATCTCCGCTGGCAGCTCTACAGAGCGGTATTTTCTGCGATTTACTCTGAAAAAACAAACTCACAGAAAATACACACCGATTTTCACAAAGAGACAGCATTGCCTGCGGACAACGCAGCCTGAATGTCCCAAAATGTCCAAACTTTAGATATATGTACTGTAGCGAAATCCGTCAGTATTTTTGAACATCTCATTGATGATAAAATGATCTATAAAAGAATCTATATCGATATATTTTGCATAGCCCTGCTCTTTGTCTTTAAAATTCGGTCCAGCTAAAACAGACTCAAATTTACTCATGTAGTTCTGAATCCATGCTTTTTGAGTGTAAGACAACCGAGGTCCTTTCGGATAGACATGTGCAAATTGTGTACCGCGGCGCGTATAGAAAAAAGTCTCTCTCATATCCATTTTATCAATCTTGAGGATATAGCCACCAGTGATCTCAGGCAGTGTCTTTTGATTCGGTTTTAACGATTCGATAGGAACACGGTCTTTGCCGCGGGCTATCTTTTCTATAAGTAGATACACTCCCATATAATGTTTTGTTTGTATTTTCTTATCGCCATAGGTGTTGAGAAATACCTCAACAAATTTTGTCCTGCAGGCGTATCTACCGATTCTATTGCTGAACTCATAAGCCAAATAGTTGCGCATCAAGGTTTTGTCTGAATAGGGCCCATTCAACACCCAATCCGATCCTGCTGGCAATTGGAAAATAGATACATCTGTGTCATTACCATTACGGTCTTGAAATTCAAAACCGTACTGCCTTTTCGGAAATCCGCGGGATGTTTGTCCCTAAGCTCTATGCCGATTTTTCCCTCAAAATGTATCTTAGGTTTGGCTATGGAGTTTCTACCACCAGATTCATCATAAATTATTCTTATCTTTGCTGGAATCTTGGGTTCGTCCGGAATCCATTTGCCATTTGTGTCAATAATAACAATGGGTAAATTAGATGTATGTGGCCAAGGGATGTTCACAGGTGTCTGCCGATATCGATAATCTTGACGGCCCTGGGCATTTCTGCGGGGTTGGAATTCTCTACGATGTGTGGGTGTTTCTGATTGTGAGGATTTTTGGGGTGGCTCGCTGAAACAACCTATGAGAATGGAAAGTATAATGCTACATAGTAACGTCAATGTGGTTTTTTGAAATAGGCGTATAGACATCGATTATCTCGTTTTGGATGGTAGCATAACCTTTAGGTTGTGTCCTCTTTGTAGCATAACCTTTCTAGATTGTGCATCTTTTATTACTAATAAGTATATCAGAATACGAAAAGTAAATGCAAATGAATAGTGCAGGTCTTTATAAAATAAAAATAAGTTGACAAACACCAGAAATTGTGAAAAACTTGTACACTAAATATGCAAAGGAGTTTATCACTATGGCAGATTATGAAGATAAAGGATCGCAAATTCGAGTGACAAACCTCGAGGCTTTTCCAATGGGGGAGAAAGCCTATGTGAAGATTGAAACGAACATGGATGTCACAGGATGGGGTGAAATCAACAACATGGAGACGCAAGTCACCTGTGAATTGGCACGCTCTCTGTCCGAATTGATTATGAATGAAAACCCGACCCGCATTGAACATCATTGGCAACGGATGTTTCGTGCACATCGCAATATTCGCGGTGGTGGATTGATGGTGCATACTATTTCCGCAATTGATATGGCGTTGTGGGATATTGCTGGAAAACTGTGGGGTGTCCCGGTCTATTGGCTATTAGGTGGTCCCTGTCGAGATAAAATATGGAAATATCCGAGTCCGAAGGCGATTAAAACTGGAGGCGGTGGCACAAAATCGTTTGCAGGAACACCTGATGAAATTGCAAAGATGGTGCAACGTATTCATGATGCACGTGAAAAAGTTGGTTCGGATGGGGCAGTGATGTATGATGCACATAGCTGCATGCCACCACCTGTAGTCAAACAATTTGCAGGGCATCTCAAATCAGATGATCTCCTCTTTCTTGAGGAAGCGTGGGTGCCTGGGAACATTGAAGTGATGCGAAAGGTACGAGAATTTGTTCCTGTTCCATTAGCAACCGGAGAGCGTGACCGCACGATTTGGGAAGTCCGGGAAATCCTTGAAGCACAAGTTATTGACATACTTCAACCCGATGTTGGACACGGTGGCGGCATTACACAAGTCAAAAAAGTCGCTGCACTTGCAGAAGCACACCACGTTCCGATAGCACCGCACTGTACTATGTCCTATCTCGGTCTTACAGCAAGTTTCCATCTGTCTGCATCCGTTCCGTTCTTCCTCATACACGAAGCTTATGAAAGCCGGCTACCAGCTCACAAGACATGGGAGATGGATGATGAAGGTTATGTGTCCCTGCCAGAAGGTCCAGGCTTAGGGGTTGAAGTAGATGAAGCAAGGGTTATTGAAATCAGCAAAAAAGGAAGCAGATTTAACTGGCCGAATGCTCGCTTGGCAGACGGTTCTGTTGCTGATTATTAGTTGCATATCTCATTTTGTAGCATAACCTTTCTAGGTTGTGCACCGTGTACGCAACCTGGATGAAGTTTAAGAAAATATTTGGGTAATTCTATATTCCCCGGGCCCTGTAAGTATGGTTTCCTAACCGCACCAGCATCTCCAAGAAATTACCCAATTAGTAAGTTAATCTTCATGAAAGGTTGCGCTACATGGAGCACAAAAAATGTCTTATTCCGAACTCACGTTAACGTAGTAGTAGCCGGGCATCGGCGTTCCCACTTACAATACCTGAATGCCAAATTAGCGGATATTACTCCGCTATCATACGCTGTTTTTTCTCATTTTTGTCATCAACAATTCTAGACCATATCCTTGATGTGATGTAATGACGAGCCCAAAACTTATAGCAGCGAGAACAATGTCCATAAACACTGTTTTCCAGCTAACCGTTGTTGAAATTTGAAAACCCAACATGTCCAAAAGACTAAAAAGAAAATTACTGCATCCGCAGTCTGATAGTGGTATTTCCTTCCACACTACATTTGCTAATGCCACTGCAAATAGCATAAAAAGAAACACTGCAAGTGTACTTGCACCTTTGGAAAAATAGCCAACGATCAACGCTATTCCTACAGTTATTTCGGCAGAAACAAGCAGATAACTGATAGGTTTGACAAGTCCTGACGGTAACATCTGATAGCTGTCTACAGTGATAATGAAAGCACCAAAATTCGAGAGTTTTGCAATTCCTGCCAGAAGCAGAATTGCCCCGATCAATATGCGTAGCACCGTTATCAGTATTGATGAAATTGTCATTCGGTTTCTAATGGGTGTCCTAATGCCTGCCAACCTCTTACACCACGAGGGAAAAACCGAACGTTTTGGTAACCATGTCCTAACAGTACATTCATCAACTGATAAGCATTTGGACATGTAATGCTCCCGCAATATGTAATCAACGGTGTTCCTTTATCTGTTGGCAAATCTTTTAAGTGTATTACAATACGGTTGATAGGTACGTTTATTGCCCCTGGAATGTGCCCTCGTCTGAAGTGTGCAGAAGAACGCGTATCCACAAATATAGCCTGCTTCTGTTTCCAAATGTTATGGACTATTGGGAAATCAACTTGAAGTGATGGATAACTTTGAACCTGTTGGGCAGTAGAAAGGAGTTCAAACCTGTCTGCCCCCCAAATCGTTACAGCACCGAAACAGACCCATATACAGACAATTAGCGATTCCTTGAGCATAGCGCGAAGAATTCTGTGTTCACCGTTGTTTTTGTTCATGAGATTGCTTCGAAATGCTATACATTATCTTCGCTTGAGTTGTGCCCAAGTTGAAGTCACTTTTTCTGCTGGTGTAACGTTTAGCGCAGAAATAGAAAATGAATCTATCCACCCGTTCCCAACCCATTCATTTGCGATATTGATGCCTTCCACTACAAATCCGAGGACATCAATACGATTGAAGTTCCTGTCTCGGAATTTAGCACGAAATTCTCCATCCGCGAACACAAGGAACAAACCGGAATTGAAATGCAATTCCATCGTCTCTAAGACATCTGTCCCCCATCGGGTGCGCGGTTCTCTGGATAATCTGCTATGGAAAGGATGACTGCTCCCTTTACCATCAAAACGTCTCGCCCTGATTTCATCTGTGAAAAACACATAAAAAAACGGGTCTTCTTCTAGTGTATCAGGAAAACGACGCCCAACGCAGAAACCGAGACGGATTTTATCTCCGCCCATATTCTTTATCGTGATGGAAAAATCTCTATATGGGGTTGGAAACGCTGTAAGTTGGTAGAGCTCGTATTGAATTGCCCAATTCCGATCTACCGTAATACGCAAAAATCCGTCTTCAACTTTCCATACATCATCGTTGCCTACGATGTGCCAGGCTTCTGGATTATCAGTATCGAAGTCATCGTGCCAGATATCCGCAGATACTGTCACGATGCTTCCAACGGCGATAGACATTATGAAAAATATTCTCAGTAGGGTATGCATCTGTATACTTTTTGATAAATATAGAGTTAATTGATCTTTATACAATCGTACCAACGATTTGTCTGCTTCCCTCTTCGGCTGATGATGCCCGGTTTTCGCTCAACAGGAGGGCCGAAATCACCTTCTTTCTGTATTAAGACATTCCAGTCAGGTGGAAACCATGTTCGCAGGGTTCTGCAATGTACCTCGAGACTTTCGCCTTGCCACCCACCAATTTTGTAGTACATAGGACACACCCACCGTTCTCTGCCTCGTGCATATCGCCGCCAGCCCATCACAGAAGCTTGTGCTCGGATGATGTTGCCATCGCGCCAGTGACGTTCAATCCCGCTCCACGGATAACCTGTTGTCCCACTTCCAGAACTGATCTCACTCCAACCGAGGTCATCGCGAAGTGTGATATAAGATACATCTGTGCCCCAAGGTGTCTCATCACTTGCGAATCCCCATTTCTGCCGCCTATACCAGTGTAATGCCCCATTAATACTAGACTTAGATACCGCCGCATTTTCAATGGTTTCTATGATATCAAAAAACCCACGATTGTTATATGGATTGTGAACACCCTCACATAGTGTTAAGGAATTTATTTCAGGCCCGAACCATTTTCGGTTTTTACCGGGTGTTCTATAATATGCTCCCGATGCAGCAGGTTCCGCGCGTTCACCCGGATTCAACCTTGCCTTTGCAAAACTACTCCAGAATGTAACACCTAAAACAACGCATAGCAAAAATACATCAAAAATTATGTCCAAATTCTTCCGTAACATTGCTCCCTTATTCCATAAAATTATTCTCGTTTTAAGTTTCCCCAGATAGTCGTTAATTTGTTTTTAGGTGATACTGCAAGACCGGATAAAGTAATCTTATCAACCCATGCATCATTTGTAATCTCTCTATCTGTAATATAAGCAACGAAAACAAGGCCGATAATATCAAGTGTTGTTACGTTAGCATCGATAAAATCCAAGCGAGATTCTCCATCACCGAACAACCGAAATCTGCCATTGTCAAATTGGAGCACCATCTCATTAAGTACATCAGTCTGCCAACGCTTACCTGGTCCGAAGAACACTTTACCATTTCTGGACGCTTGCATATCGTTTGTGAAAAATAGGTAGTATCCTGTCTCCTCAACTTCTCCAGCATCATTTAAGAAATGTTTTCCGAGTGCTATACCGATTCTGTTTTCACCAGATGTGCCGATGTTTTCAATATTGATCGTAATGTTATTATAGGGGCCAGGGAATGCTATAAATTGATAAAGCTCAAATAAGGTTTGCCACTGTTTCTGTGTCTCAACTTTTGCTCTTAAAAAACCTTGCTCAATCTGCCAAGTAGAATCGTTTCCCTGAAGTTGCCAACTATCCGCTAATTTAGTATCAAAATCATCTTGCCACGTAACAGCGACTGCCTGTCCATGTATTAGATAGAACACAAAAATTGCCAAGATGATTTTCAAAGTGTGAGTGATATTTCTCATATAACGTTCACTTGCGGTGATGCAGCATAACCTTTCTAACGCGGGTCTTGTCTTGCAAATGGTGTCCCATCTGCCTTCCCAAGATAGATCTGATGTGTATCATCGCTACAAAATGGAACCGTTACCTGCTTTTGAATATGAATCCTTTGATACGTTTGTGTCTCTTTATCAAATACCGATTGGACCGCACGGATATGTAACTGATAACGTTCCTGAGTCAAGTCTGAGAACGTAAATCTCCCCTGTGCATCTGTCTCCGTTTCAAATCGGTCTAATGTTAATGACATATCGTATAGACTTAATTCCCATGGATACCAGGTGCGGGAAATCAAGGCGTTTTTCACAGGTTCACCTGTGTCCGACCAAAGCACTTGGCCATTTAAGGCAACCGTACATCTGTCCGCCACGATCAGTACTTCATTGCCATTTGCATTTGCGCTTGCTTCCATTTCGGCTGCAGCAATACCATCACCTATGATATAAAGTTTATACTTTTCTTCAAACAGGCCATCCAACACAAAAGTCGTTTCTGTCAAAGGAAACCGTTTGGACAACAGAGGTTTGTGCAATGCCAAAGGATTTAACTTAGGTTCCATTTTAGCATCTGCGGGGAACACTTTTACCACATAATATCCATCAATAGGAACGCCCCGTGGAAGAATAACACGACCTTTAATAACAAATCCTTTTTCAAGTGGAACAACCAGCGGTTCGTTGCCAATCTTTATGTTCCGGTATATCCTTGTGAG
The DNA here is from genome assembly GCA_965200395.1 of Candidatus Poribacteria bacterium. Taxonomy (GTDB): domain Bacteria; phylum Poribacteria; class WGA-4E; order WGA-4E; family WGA-3G; genus MSPOR6. The sequence continues at coordinate 251,886 of CBDAUH010000003.1, forward strand.
ATACCCTTTTTTTGATACCTCTAAAGAAAGCAGATGTGGTTTTGTGTCTATTAACCGAATTTGAAAAGCACCGTTTGCATCTGTTTGCGTCATCGCTAAGAGAGCGCGGTGTCCATAAGGATTTTCACTGTGACGTGCTGCATAGAGATTTGCATCTATAATAGGGCGTTGCTGTGTATCAACAACCGTGCCGTACAACGTTTGCATTTTTGGTAAGCGGACTTTTAGCGGTTTGTTGTCCTGCGGATTGACCGCCTCTAAATATGCAATAATAACATCATTACGTGAGATTGTCAAACTGTATTCAATCGGATGGAGTTCTGAGAAGAGGAAATTACCCGCTGTGTCAGTTTGCACAGTGTGTTCAGGTTGTGCGCCAACGCGGAAGAAGTCACCGGGTTTGTTGTGCATCTTTATCCGTACTGTGAGCCCACCAACTGCGTAATCTGATTTTGATTTAGTAACCTTGCCTTGCAGCGACAGAAATGGCTTCAGTTCAAGCTTACCTAATGCATATTCATTTTTGTTAGGAGACATGTCCCATCGCCATCGGTTTGTTTGATATTGTGGATGTGATGCGATTAAGGTAAATCCGTAATAGGTATCTGAATCATTTGGGACTGTGAGATGGAATTCTCCGTTTGTGTCTGTCTCTGTTTCGCGTGCAAAAGTGCTGTCAGGGTAAACGGTATTCCTCACTTCAGATGCCGCGTTGACACTAACGCCTGAGATAGGCGAGCCGTTTACGCCATCAATGAAAACACCTGAGAGAGATGCCCCCGGTTTCAAGAACACCTCCAAACCGCCAGCATGACTTCCTGGATATACCATCACCATAGGTGAATCTGATAGCGCAAAAACATATCCATCAAAAGCATCAATAATAACGTAACGCCCTGGCAACAGATTGTTGACCTGAAAATATCCGTTAGATACTTCTCCTTGGTAGGTACTTTCTACCCATTCACCATCAGAAGTGAGAAGACCGATCTCTATCTCATCCGTAATCGGTAATGGCAATTTTTTGACAGAATCGAGCAAGAAACCTGAAATCACACCTGTACCTTCAATTAAAAAGTCTGCTGTCACTTCGGTGTTTTCAGTTACGATTACTTCACGTTGTGCAAGTAACGTGCTGAAGTGCTGTACTTTCACATCCCAGGTGCCAGCAGGAAGGTTTGTGAGTGAAAACTGCCCACCAGAATCGGTTTCGGCACCGTAAGTGATGTTATCCGCTTCTGATACTGCTGAGAGGGTGTAGTCGGAGAGCGGATTGTTCTGTTTATCTGTAACCTGTCCTTGAATTGTGCCAACATTTTGAGATTGGCAGATTCCAATGGAAGTACCAAAACATAGTAGAAACAAGGCGACATAAATAAGGATAGTGTTGTACATAAGGTTTGCATTTTCTCACTATGTGTAGCCTAGACTTGGTACAACTACTGTTGTTGCTTAAGTTGCCCCCATGTAGCTGCTAACTTTGCTTGCGGTGAAATGGATAATCCCTCACCCGTAATTGTGAATGAACCTACCCATCCACTCCCAACCTTGATTGGATTTCCGGACACGACAAAACTAATAATCTCAATTGCGGTAAATTCCAGGTCCTTAAAATCGGCGCGTTTTTCACCATCCACGAAACACTGGAAATGTCCATTATTAAAACGGAGTTCCATGGATTTTAACTCCCATGTTTCCCAAAAGGTAGCTGGATGCCGCGGCACATGCCGATCCTCAAAAGATAGTACACCACTCCATCCATTAAAACGTCCTGCCTGTATCTTATCCGTAAAAAACACATAAAAAAATGGGAAAGCATCCGGAGGGTAATCCAATAACTGCCCGAGAGCGATACCAAAACGCCCTGCTCTTGCCCCTAAGTCTTCTAAGGTAATTGTGAAGTTTTCATATCCAGGTCTTTTTATTTGTCTCTGAATTACGTCACGGCCAACGGAGGTATCAATATTTAGGTATGTACCAGGAAGCCCTTTGAATTGGAGCATTTCAGGTTTGAGTCCGAGAAATGGCACCTGAATTCTTCCCCTTAAATACCCTTTTTCTGCATTCCATATAGAAAATTCACCCCAAAGTTCCCAGTTTTTCTCTTTAAGATCATCAAAATCGGTTCGAAAACTTTGTGCAAAAGCGGATAGAGCGATAAAACTGAACGCAGAAAATAACGCAATCCACACTAAGATGTTTCGTTTCTGCTTCATAGTGCACTAAAATCCGATCGAGTCCTTTACTCAAAACGTTTTAACTGTCCCCAGGTTGTCGCAAGCTGCGTTTTTCGGAACTGAACAGCGAGATTATGATCAGGAATCCCTTGCCCAGAAACCGAAAAACTTGAGATGCTTGCACCAAACCATTCTGCTCCGCCGTGGCACGTAACGAGTAGTCCTACAACATCAATCTCCGTGAAGTGATTGTCAACGAATTCGGTTAATAGTACGTTGTTCGTAAACAGTTGGAACTGTCCTGAATCGAAAACAACTTTTAGATGGCGTGTCGTGAATGGAAATTTGTCGCCATACCATGCTCTCGTCTTGCCCCTGCAATAATCATTCTTTGTGGAAAATGTTGCTTCGCTTGTCTCTTCGGGACTGAAAATATAACCCGCAACTGCAATAGGGTTATTTAGTTTTATGTATTTTAGTTGTTTTTTATCACAATCGTTAATATTTTAGGATGTGCAGATATACCGTGATTTTTCACGCTATATCTGCTATACTTCACCTTAAAAACTTACGATCTTTTGAGGTGAAGAATGACAAGAAAAAAGTCCTGCCACTTAATGGATATGTTAGCAGAACTTACAGACCCACGCAAGGAAAAAGGGAAACGACACCCGTTGAAAGCAATCCTCGCACTTTTAGTCGTTGGATTGATGTGCGGGCATAAAGGGTATACATCCATCGCTACCTGGGCACGCTCACAGCCCGCACTCACAAAAGCACTCGGGTTCACACATCACAAAACGCCTTGTGCCGCAACTATCCATAATCTGTTGAAAAAGTTGGACGTTGAAGCATTAGAAAACATCCTGTCAAAATGGGTAAACGCCGCATTAGCAGAGTGCCCTGATTTGCGGGGGTGTTCCGACGCAGTCGCTATAGATGGCAAAACCCTGCGTGCGTCTAAAAAAAGTGGTGCGATGATCAGCCATTTACTCTCCGTCGTCTCTCATGAGTTAGGGATCACCCTCACGCAGCGAGGTGTCAGCGACAAAACCAATGAAATACCGGTATCAACGGAAATCCTCAAAGCGTTTGATGTAGCAGGCAAAGTTATCACAACGGATGCCCTTTTGACACAACGCTCTTTCTGCCACGGAATCATAAACAGCGGGGGCGACTATATGCTGCCTGTTAAAGGCAATCAACCGGACCTGTTAGAAGCGATTGAAAAACTTTTTCAAGGCGTGCCTGACGCGGTTTCTGAAGACACAACACACCCTACTTTAGGGAAACCGATATACATGCATGAGACGATTGAAAAGTCGCATGGCAGACTTGAGACACGGTGTATCAAGGCAAGCACAAGTCTCAACGCATATCTGGACTGGCCGGGCATAGCACAAGTGATCCAATATCATTATACTTCCAAAAATATGAAGACAGGAGAAGAGACAACCCGCACTACCTATGGGATTACGAGCCTGAAACCGAGTGAGGCATCCGCAGAACGCTTACTTGCTTTACGGAGAGGCCATTGGGCAATAGAGAACAAGTCGCATTGGATGCGCGATGTGCTACTCGGCGAGGACGCATCACCTGTCAGATGCGGGGCTATTCCACAAGTCATGGCCGCTTTACGAAATACCGCATTATCCGTATTCCGTTTTCAAGGCATAACACGGATCGCTGATAAAATAAAGGAATATGCATCAAAACCTTTACTCACAGTTAACTTGATAAAATGAATATCTATAAAACTAAATAACCCTACAACTGCAAAGTCAGGGGTAGGTTCTCGTTTACCAAGAAACAAGCAGAGTTCACCTAGGCCGTAGAACCCCTCTTGTAGATATTTTATTTTTGTGCCTATCACTGTTAACCGATCCAATTGAAATTCGTGTGCGTTCCAGTGCAAAAAATCAGCTGAATTTTTTCCACATGATGCTTGAATGCCTGACCTTTCAATTTTGGCGAAGAGGAACCCTTCCACAACTTCCCATCTTGGAGATCCAGTATTGCGTTTTGCAGTACGTTTCCATCCGTTAAGTTCATATCCATCGAACGTATCTCTCCACACACCTGCGTAACTGTATCCACTCAAGAGAACACTTAAAAGCACTAAACATAAAAAAGTGTTTATGATTACAAAACTTACGCATTCCGCTCGCTTGCGGAGGGATAAAGGGGGGTAATCCTTCCCCTTGCTTGCAAGGGGATAAAGGTTGGTAAATCCTAAATAGGAACGCTCAAAATTGCGTCTGTCCTGAGTTTTAATTTTCATAACAACTTACCTCTGTGTTGTAGGGGCAGCCCAAGCTTTCAAAAACGTTTCAACTTCCCCCAGGTTTTTGTCAGTTGCGTGTTTCGCAGCTGTACATCAAGAGAATTGTGATTGGGAATGTCTCGCCCGGAAATAGAAAAGGTTGAGATAGATGCCGTAGACCAGGCACCAAAGGGTGCATACGAAACTATCAATCCGACAGCATCTATGAAGTCGATCTCATCGTTAGAAAATTCGGTCAATAGAAGGTCGTGTGTCCAGAGTTCAAACTTTCCCTTATCAAAAATAACCTTCAAATGTTCTGAGGTTAACTGAAACCTGTCATTATAACGTGCTTTAATTTCATATTCTTTGTAGATGCCTTTTTCAGAAAATTCTATTTTTATTGTGTCTTGAGGACTGAAAATATAACCTTCTACAAAGTCTGGTGCAGGTTTACGTTTCCCATAGGTGTCAACTTAAGAACATTTTTATGTTATTTTAGTATAAAATATTGTTGCAAAATAGAGACACCTCTTACATAATAGTAGAAAAACAATATTACTCATTTCTACAAAAGAGGTGTTCCAATGTCTATTCTAACACAGGTTTGTGATAAAATGCAAGCTATACTGCGAACGATTGCTGACGCATCAGCTTCAAGGTGCGGGTTCGTCCGAAGGATCCGCAAGTTCTCCGGAGGTGCTTTCGTGCAGACCCTTGTATTCGGGTGGCTTGAAACGCCTGATGCAAGTTATACGGAGTTGGCACAAACAGCTTGTGCTTTAGGTGTGCATGTCACCGCACTTACCCCCATTTTTTTTTGAATGCGTGTGTAGTTGTGTTCATAGGTTTCCAATGTTGTCATGTCAGTTCTTCTGCGGTGAGAAAGTTTATATCTCTCAAACAAGTCCTCTCGGTGAACAAGAGCAACGCCTCCTGCGTCCACACCTCGCGGATCATACGGTTGATGACACTGATCACGGAGTAAACTTTCCGCGTAGGGTGTAAAGTTTTTGCCCATCTGTCCGCAGCTTTTTCATAACACAGGAACGCCAAACCATAAGCCACGACTGCCAACAAAAACAGAACTTCCATCCGGGGCTGTTCGTTCTTTCTCAAAACGAGTGCTTTGAAACCGAAGTTCGTTTTCAAGTCTCTGAACCCGTGTTCAATCTGTGTCCGCCGCTTGTAGCAAGTTCGCAGGGGGTTCCCCTGAAGCCGATTGGAGATAAGATATAACGGGTCTTTCTTGGTGTGCTGTCCCCCAACATAGAGTGCCACAGGCACCTGCTCCGTGTAGTGATAAAGCACTTGTGGGTAAAAACCATTTGCCACTTCTTCAAGGCACTGCTTGTTGCCTGCTATACGCACACCAACATTGCGTGGCACACGCATCAAGTAGCAGATGCCTTGCCCCTCAAAAAACTTGAGGATCGCTCTCGCTCGGGCGAACCCTCTGTCAAAAACCAACACAGGCTCCCGACTATCCCCTAACACTTTAACAACGCGACTATGGACATCACAACAGAACTGCTGAACTAAATCGTTATGTCCTTGATAGGTGCCATCTTTGAGCATCTCATTTTTATACAGAACCCAATAGAGCGGGATCGCACGATTGCGAAACGGAAGGGCTGCAACAATCGCCTTCCATCCGCCCGGTAAATCTGTCTCGTCTATCAGCACAAGCAGATGCTGCATCCCCACAGAACGACACACACTGACAACTATATGTGACAACCAAGCACCCTTCACCGCTGCAACCGGAAAATAGGTGTCAATAAACCGCAACACACGCTTTTGCTTAGACTTGTCGTGTTTCACACGGATAGGTAGATGTGAGGCAATCGATTGAATACGAAAACTTGGGGCTACACACACAGCCTGTAGCATCAAATAAAAGTTGCGGAGCGTCGGTTTTTTGATACAAACCCCGTTGAAAACTTTACGAAAACCTGTTATAATCTTTCTGGGATGTACCCAGCTAAGGGTATATTTCATAAGAATACCTCCCTGCCGGTTTTTCACCGACATTGGTTTATATGGAGGTATTCTACCATAACCCATCAGACTTTCCAACTTATTTCTATACACACACACGCCTACACATACCGCATACAAAAATGGGGGTAAGTGAGGCATGTCACCCGCCAAGCGATTGAAAAACGGATGACACCTGAAGCAGCCGAAACCTTGAAATCGGTGCTTGAGATAGCCGCAACAACACAAGTTATTTCAGCACAATCGCCGACACTGCCTTTGCTAAATCAGTTCACAGGCGTCTATGTGCAGGACAGCACCACACTCACATTGCCGGATGAGCTGAGACCTGTATGGAAAGGGGGGCGTGCTAAAAACGATTGTGAGAAGTCTGCTATGAAACTTCACCTCTGTTTTGATGTCCTGACGGGTGCTTTCCAACACTTCCAACTCAGTGATGGTATTACTGCCGATAGCAAGGCAGCAGCGGCGTTTGGACCGCTTCCTGCGGGGAGTTTACACTTAGCAGACCTCGGCTATTTTTCGTTTGACGCATTTAGAAAAATGACACAAGCAGGCATCTTCTGGATAACAAGATTGAAAGTAAACTGTAAACTGTATGATGAACAGGGAGAACCCTTCTGCTTATATAAGCACCTCAAGGCAACAAACTCGGACACTATAGACCAGCGTTGCTATGTTGGAGCGAGGGATCGTCTGCCAGCACGCCTCGTTGCACGGCGATGTTCCGAACAAGTAGCGAGCAAGCGTCGCCGATACATCAGGCGTGATGCTAAACGGAGACAGACAACGCCCTCAAAACAACGGTTACGCCTTGCCGATTGGGATATTTACATTACAAATGTGGAGGTTGCACAACTTACCGTTGAACAAGTTATTATTATTGCTGGGCTCCGATGGCAAGTTGAGTTGCTATTCAAATCCTTCAAAAGCGTTGGCAAGGTGAATACATTCCGCAGTGCCAAACCTGATCGTATCTTATGTGAGGTGTATGCGAAACTCATCGCACAACTGATAAGACATTGGATTATGGTAGCAGCTGGCTGGCGGTGTATACTGCACGATCCCATCAGCACAGCGAAACTTATTGGGCGGCATGCACGCACACTCACAATGAGTTTTCACGAATCTAAAGCGGCGTTATTGAAGACACTGAGCAACATAAAAAAGGATTTACAATACAGCGACTGGGGACAACATAGAGCAGGAAAGCACACAACTTATAGGCAACTGAAAAAGGCTGAAAATCCCTAAGTTGACACCTATGGGTGCAGGTTTACGTTTCCCAAGGAATAAGCAAAGATGTCCCTTAATATCTCCACCTTCGTGGAACCGCCTATAATGTATCTTCCTGCCTACGACTGCTAACTTATTCATCTGAAATTGATGGGCGTTCCAGTGCAGAAAATCCGCTGCTCTTATGAACACTTGCGCAGGTTTCTCGATTCGAGCGGAAAGAACTCCATTTTCAGTTTTCCATGTTGCTGACCAACGGTTCTCTTTTGCACTGCGTTCCTATCCATTCAGATTTTCCGCATCAAACTCATCGCGCCACGTTCCAGCATAACTTTGACCAATTACAAAAACACTCAGAAACACCGGCCAAAGCATAATAATAATATACTTTCTTATGTGCATAACAAGATTGACTCTCATTCTGTTGGTGGGGATGTTTCGCCTTTTGAGGTGCGAATCAACCCGTAGACAGGAATAGCAATTGGTGATGTTTCTGCTGTAGTTAGTACTTTGATTTCTTCGCGCAGCAGTTCGGACGAGTTTTTCACTTGCCAAAAAACCTTGTACTGTTTTTCTTGTTGTGTGTGCATATTATAGGCTTGCAAGGATTGCGTCCCAGCGGTAACCTGCAAAGAGGCAGGCACCTTGATACTGAGCACGCTAAAATTCGTTTTCGCAGAAAGTGTGAATTCGATAGATGGGTTTGCATCTTTATCCACCGCGCCGTAGGAGAGGGTTTCCGGTTGCACTGTCACGGGACGCACTATTCTTGCAGCAATCGGCAACGTCAAAGTTCGCTCATTCGGAAAAGCAACGGTCAACACAGAAGATAAAAGCTTTTCAGCATTATAAGTTCCGGTTTCTGTGTCTCCTTGTTTCCATTTTTTCGGTATCTGCAATTGGATTGTAATAAGAAAACACGTTGATTTCGGATCCGGAGACATTCTCCACGTCACACTTGGATGTGCTGATGGCATGAGTCGGACTTCCTCTAAATTTAGCGGCATATTCACGCACAGTTTAATTTTCTTTTCGTGTGTCGTTTCAGGGGTTATCTGTCCGAAATCACATATATCGGCACTCAGTGTTGCAAACCGCTTTGATACAGCAACGATTGTTAGATACACCTGCGGAGTCCGGGGACTATCCGTGAAAAGGATCGCTGTTGCCGCTTTTGCATCGGCAGGAACAATTTTCGGATCGAGCACAACTTCGAACGTTCCCTCCGCGTCGGGTTGAATCATTTCTGGGCCGGTAATCTTTGCATAACTACACCCTGCCCGAATTCTTTCTATTTGCAGTGGACTTCTTCCCGCATTCCTTGCTGTTACTGAACGTGTTACCGTTCCCTTCCATTCGGGGATTGTCCCAAAGTCTACTTTATCTTGAGCAAAAACCAGCTCGCCAGGGTACTCCCGTTGGTTATTAACGATTACGATAATTAACACTAAAATAAACAGTGCTGGAATGACAATTGTTGTGATAACGGAACGTTTTGACATCGTATTACCTCAGCTGCTTGCGTTGTCCCCACGTTGTTGCTAACTTTGCTTGTGGTGGAACAACCTATTTTGACATCGCTCAAAATCGTTTCAATTCTCCCCAAGTTGTCGTCAGCTGTGTGCCTTGCAACTGCACATCAAGCGAATTATGATTGGGAATACCTTGCCCAGAAATAGAAAAACTTAATATGTCCCCCACAAACCATTGTCCTGGAAATTCGAACACTACCATCAAGCCGACGACATCAATCGTGGGCATCTCAGCATCAAAGAATTCTGTAATTGGCAGGTCTTGTGTGAAAAGTCTAAACTTTCCATTGCTAAAAACAACCTTTAGCTTGCTACTTGAAGTCAGTCGAAACATGAGGCGATAATCAGCTTTCACTTCACCTTTCTTGTAGACACCATTTGCGGTAAACTGCATTTTCGTTATCTTTTCAGGACTGAAAGTATAACCTGTTGCAAAGTCAGGTGCAGGTTGTCGTTTGCCGAGGAATAAGCAAAGTTCACCGGAAATATCCCAGTCGTCCTGGATGTAATCTATTTTCTCACCCACCACTGTTAACTTGTCGAGTTGAAATTGATGGGTGTTCCAATGTAGAAAATCCGCTGCTGTCACATCCTCCTGTTTAGGCTTCCAAATTTTAGCAGAGAGGCGGAAGGATGTATCAATAAGTTCCCAATCTGGTGTATCAATAAGTTCCCAATCTGCAGACCATGGGTTTTCTTCCACAATGCGTTCCCAACCGTTAAGTTCATTTCCATCGAACTCATCTCTCCAAGTTCCAGCATAACTGTGACCAATTACAAAAACACTTAGAAACACCGTCCAAAGCATAATAATATACTTTCTCATACACACTGCAATATTGAAAGGACAGAGAAACCTACTGTTGGTATTCATAGCTCTAACTCTCGTATCAATTCATGCACCATCAGATTATCAAATCTGCTAAGTTTTTTCAACAACTATTCACGTTTTCAGGGTATTCAATCAAAAATCGTGGGCACTTTACTTTTCCTGTCCATTTGCCGTCTCTTTATCTCGCTTGTTTTAATGTTGACCAAACTATAGGCAGCAACTGCTCATTCTCAATCAGGACTTCTTCGGCTTTATATGCCTCGTCGTACCATTCAGTGATACGCCATTCACCATCTCTTTTTTCAAAAATAAAAAGGTTGTCGCCCTCTGCGAACCACCCAGTGAATTCACCTTGAAATAATTCGCCTGCCCCTACAAAACCTTGTATACGATAGTGATTGCGAACTTCTACCCTAGTATCATCCATGTCAATAGATATTTCTGGGGGCGAAGAGAGTTCAATACTAATATCTTGGAATTGACTAAAAACCTTATTCGCAGCATCACGTTCTTCACGTATATCGTCAAATTCTGTGTCGTCAGTTTTGTCACCCTCTGTTCCCATGTCGCCAACATGGCGGAAGCCTTGTGACCAATACGCGCTTATATATGTCTCAATATCCTCAATTTCGTACCCTTCACGCCACCGTTTTAGGACATTGTTAATCGCTGAATAATCTTCTGGTGGCACTATATCTATCTTGTGAGATTCCGGTTCCACAGGTGCAAGATCTGCACTGCACGCAGCAAAACATGCCGTTAGGATAAGTACTACGCCTATATTTGCTAATACTTCTAACATATTTTATTTATACCTCCAATTGATGAAAACTTAAAAAGATCAAAACTTGCTTGATTATCTGTTATCGACGAAAGCGATTGTCTTTATTTTGTCTTGATGTGTTCCTGTTATTATATCACATAAACAATCATTTGAATTTATGTAACCTTTTTATCTCTTTTACATTCTTACATACAAAATTATCCTGCTAACTTTACAATAGACATGTGTATCATTGTTATGATAGATTTTTGATATGAAGGATATTTTGTCCCATAGCCTTTGTAGGTTGTTTCTTTGTAGCATAGCCTTTGTAGGTTGTGCATCTTTGTAGCATAACCTGTTAGGTTGTGCATCCTAAAAAATTGTTTATATCTAACTCATATTATGATGGGTTCACAAGGTGCGGTGTTATGGATGAAATTCGCGACCAGGAATTGATACATCAAAATTTAGACGTTGATGACGATGGAGCATTTGAAATCCTGTATCACCGTTACGAAGGCCCCCTACTCAGTTTCTTCTATAGACGAATTGGCAATTGGGAAACCGCGCAAGACCTTGTACAAGAGACATTTATTAAAGTGCATCAGAATCTCAACACGCTACGGAATCCTAAAAGTTTTTCCAGTTGGTTATTTAGTATTGCGCATCAACTTATTGCCGCACACTTCCGTAAGGAGCAGAGAAAACTCGAAATCGATTCAATTGAGGGAAATCCGGAAGCATATTTGGTAGACCTTGAGCATCGTTCTCCAATCTATCGCATCATAGCTAAAGAACAGATGGAGATCGTTTACGCATTGGCACAACGACTACCAATTTCTGAGCAGGAAGTGTTTGAACTGAAACTTGCAAATCCTAAAATAACCTTGGAAAACATAGCCGAAAAATTGGAAATAACAGTGTCAGCAACGAAAGTTCGTTTGTATCGCGCGAAGAAAAAAGTTGTCGCTTGGATGAAGGCAGAGTATCCCAATGAATTTGACAACATATTTGGAAAGCAAAAGGATACAAAAAAAGAGTGATATAGCAAAAATGGATTTATGTAACCTTTTTAGTCTATATGCATTCTTACACTAAAAGGAGAACACACATGACACCGAATGATGTCAAGGAATTGCTAAAGACCTTACTCGTTCAGGAAGGGATCCCAATAGAGTTAATTGATATAGTTCCATCTCAAAATCCCTCTACATCTGATAGTACGACAAAAGGTCGCATCAAGGATGTAATCCATCAATGGAACAAAGATGGAAAATTTTACACGCGTCATCCCGGAAGAGAAGATATTATGGAATTCTATTCCAAAACCGATCCTGACGCAGCTACCATAGAATTGTTGGATGGATTTCGGGTAGAACAGCTTCTTGAATCCATCATAGCGGAACTAAAATTATCTATCTGCTTTACGAATCATGGTTATCGATTGGTTACATTAGATAAGAATGACACAACACGTTACCCCGTTAAAATCCTCCACGGTGGCTTTAGATTAGAGAAAAAACAGGATACAGAGGTACTTGCGAAAGAACTTGAAAAAGTAACGAATAGCTTTGAGAGAAAATTAAATGAGAGAAATATCAAGGTTAAATTGTTTCATTGTGGATTTAGATTAGAGAAATCTACCGAAGCTAATATACTTATCTCAGAGGTGAAAGAAATTGCGAAACGGATCGATGAGACCACGGGTGTCAACTATGTGCTGGATTCATACAGTACGCCTGCCTCTGAGGATACATTCAAATCTACAAATTGTACGAGTGCAAATATCCGTATTTCTCTATGGCGGTTCCCTAGCCGTTCAATGGTTCTATAGGACTAAACTTGACAACAATTTTAAGTAAAAGAAAGGAGACAGAATTGTGAATTCAAACAAGGTTAAAGAAATTCTAAACACTAGTTGTCAACTCATAGACAATGGAATTCACATTCATATTGATCTGAACACCTCAAAACTTAAGAATAACAATCTATCAAAGGAGGTAAGTCATGAATCCGAATGATGTCAAAGAAGTAATAGACAATCTAATCAAGGAACTTGGACTACCGATTGTTGCTTACAATAGTGGACCACAATTGGTTAGTGACAATGCCTTTAGAGAAACACAAGACGGTATGGACAAGGTCATGGAGCAATGGATGAACGGTTGTGAAAAGAGCCGTTCTATTTCTGTTGGAAGAACTATGTCCAATATGGAAGATGCAATGACTTGTCTTGCCTTAGAAACACATCGCGCGCCAGAAATAAAGGAAATACTTGAAGCCTTAATCGCAGAGCGAACACTTCCTTTGGAGGTTGTTGATCGTGAGTATGAATTGCAAGTTATTGCAAATGAGGGAATCATCTATCGTGATGAGGATGTGAACCAACTAGAATTACTGGTAGAAAAAGAAGGTTTAGACGTTAAAGTGCGTCATAACGGATTTAATTTACATAGTCAGAAAGATGGTCATGAACTGCAGTATGCGAATGTAGAGACATTAGCAAATCGTCTTGCAGCTTCAATAAAAGAATATGGATTACAAGTCCGTTTACTCCATCATGGCTTTGTTGTTGAGAAAGATGAAGATGTAGAAGTGGATATCGCTGAGGTCAAGGAAATTACTATGCGGTTAGAGATTATGGTAGGTATCCGCTTTGTTCAAGGTGGTTATACTTATTCTAATAACGTTCAGGACGAGAAAGTACATTGGCATTCAGCTGATATAAATACTGCCCTACCACTAATTTGAGCATATACATTGCCTTGTCGGAAATAATCGCATACGCAATTCAACCTAATATAAACGAATGAAATTAGTAAATAGACGTAAAGGAGAACAAAAATGACTTATGTAATTTGCGAACCTTGCATTGACGTAAAAGACCACGCCTGTGCTGACGCATGTCCCGTAGAATGTATACACCCAATGCAAAACGAAGACCCAGAAGAATTCGAAGAGGTAGAACAACTTTACATCGACCCGGAAGAATGTATTGACTGTCACGTTTGCGTACCGGAATGTCCTGTTGAAGCTATCTTCGTAGATGATGAAGTACCAGAGGAGTGGGAACATTTCATACAAATAAACGCTGATTACTTCCAAGAATAATAGGGTTATTTAGTTTTATGTATTTTAGTTGTTTTTTATCACAATCGTTAATATTTTAGGATGTGCAGATATACCGTGATTTTTCATGGTATATCTGCTATACTTCACCTTAAAAACTTACGATCTTTTGAGGTGAAGAATGACAAGAAAAAAGTCCTGCCACTTAATGGATATGTTAGCAGAACTTACAGACCCACGCAAGGAAAAAGGGAAACGACACCCGTTGAAAGCAATCCTCGCACTTTTAGTCGTTGGATTGATGTGCGGGCATAAAGGGTATACATCCATCGCTACCTGGGCACGCTCACAGCCCGCACTCACAAAAGCACTCGGGTTCACACATCACAAAACGCCTTGTGCCGCAACTATCCATAATCTGTTGAAAAAGTTGGACGTTGAGGCATTAGAAAACATCCTGTCAAAATGGGTAAACGCCGCATTAGCAGAGTGCCCTGATTTGCGGGGGTGTTCCGACGCAGTCGCTATAGATGGCAAAACCCTGCGTGCGTCTAAAAAAAGTGGTGCGATGATCAGCCATTTACTCTCCGTCGTCTCTCATGAGTTAGGGATCACCCTCACGCAGCGAGGTGTCAGCGACAAAACCAATGAAATACCGGTATCAACGGAAATCCTCAAAGCGTTTGATGTAGCAGGCAAAGTTATCACAACGGATGCCCTTTTGACACAACGCTCTTTCTGCCACGGAATCATAAACAGCGGGGGCGACTATATGCTGCCTGTTAAAGGCAATCAACCGGACCTGTTAGAAGCGATTGAAAAACTTTTTCAAGGCGTGCCTGACGCGGTTTCTGAAGACACAACACACCCTACTTTAGGGAAACCGATATACATGCATGAGACGATTGAAAAGTCGCATGGCAGACTTGAGACACGGTGTATCAAGGCAAGCACAAGTCTGAACGCATATCTGGACTGGCCGGGCATAGCACAAGTGATCCAATATCATTATACTTCCAAAAATATGAAGACAGGAGAAGAGACAACCCGCACTACCTATGGGATTACGAGCCTGAAACCGAGTGAGGCATCCGCAGAACGCTTACTTGCTTTACGGAGAGGCCATTGGGCAATAGAGAACAAGTCGCATTGGATGCGCGATGTGCTACTCGGCGAGGACGCATCACCTGTCAGATGCGGGGCTATTCCACAAGTCATGGCCGCTTTACGAAATACCGCATTATCCGTATTCCGTTTTCAAGGCATAACACGGATCGCTGATAAAATAAAGGAATATGCATCAAAACCTTTACTCACAGTTAACTTGATAAAATGAATATCTATAAAACTAAATAACCCTACAAGAATAAACATTTATTTGACAAATTAGTAAAATAGTATATATAATAATAGGAGAGAACACAGTGACTTATGTAATTTGTGAACCTTGCATTGACGAAAAAGACGCTTCTTGTGTTGATGTCTGCCCCTGTGACTCCATACGACCAAATCCCGTGTATGAAGCAGACGATTTTGAAAACGTAAATCAACTCTTTATCGATCCAGAAACATGTATTGAATGTGGCGTGTGTGAACTGGAATGTCCTATGGAGGCTATATTCTTTGATGAAGATGTTCCCGAAAAATGGGAACATTACATACAAATAAACGCTAAGTATTACGAACAACAACCCAGTGTTTAAAGTGATAAATTATCTTTCTTGAAAGGAGAACAATATGACTTATGTAATTTGCGAACCTTGCATTGACGAAAAAGACGCTTCTTGTGTTGATGTCTGCCCAGTAGATTGCATTCACCCGCACCCAACAGATGCACCTGACGACTTCGAAGAAGTTGAAATGCTCTATATCGATCCAGAAGAATGCATCGATTGTGGCGTGTGTGAACCGGAATGCCCCGTTGAAGCTATCTTCATGGAAGAAGATGTTCCAGAGGAATGGGAGCATTTCATTGAAATCAATGCTGATTATTTTGAGTGACACACCACACCGAATTGATAAAGTGTACCTCGAAACTTAAGGTGTTGTCTAATAACATTTGATATAAGTGGAAACTGCAATCATCAGCACTATCCCATACCAATTGTTAGGCAACACCTTTGTTTTTTCAGTGATAACGTGAGTTTTGTAGCATAGCCTTTGTAGTTTGTGTAGAAACATTGTGTACGCAAACTACACTATCCATAGCGATATTGTAGCAAAGCGCAACGCGTCTTTGCGGTAACACGCTGCAATCATTTAAAAACTTTCCATTACCAACATATACCGTATAGAGAACAATGTTTGAGGAAGCATAAACTCATGACAAGAAAAGCATTGGCAAAATTCAAAACCACGCCAAATGGTATGCATGAAGTTTCACAAATAAAAACTGCTGCAGCACCTACAAGTAATCCGTTTGTCCCATGGTTAACTGCCGCCGTAACTTGTATGGCAGTGCTAATTATGTTAGGTTTTGGAAACAGTAAATACTTAACGCGTTTTCAACAACGTTATAGTTTAGATGTAAACTCCGAAGCGGATGTACCTGTCGTAGAAAAACTCGCGTTAGAACCTGACAGACACAGACATGTCGAAAATGCTATTGCACAACAAGAAAATCCTTCTGCTGAAAAACAACCTGACAATACACAACCACAATCTAACCCGGTAGATACAGTAGATACGGAGAATAAAATGGAAAATTATCCACAATGGCATATCCCAAAAGAAGCAAAAGCGCGTTATGGTAAGGGTGGAATGGGAATAATTCAGTTCTCACCAGATGGAACACAAATGGTAGTGGGGAGTAACATCGGAGTTTGGATTTACGATGTGAAGACAGGGAATGAGATTTCATTATTACACGGAATGAATAGGAAAATTGCATACTCACCGGATGGCCGCTTCATCGCAGCTGCTGGTGGAGACCCAGTCACCAGTTTCGGTGGGAGCCCATTTGAAAAAGGAGTTGAAATACGGGAAGTAGCATCAAGAAATGAAGTCTCAATACACAAACCGATACCCGCTGCACAAACGTTGCAGTTCACAAATGATAGCAAAACGTTGATATGTCTTAGCATGTCAAGAGAGACAATTTATAGGGTGAATGTCGAGACCGGAGAGACGACAAGCACAAATATTGGAAAAAGACCAGGGCACATGCACCTTGAAAATTATGCACTCACGGAAAATAAAATTGCTATCGGTAGTAGTAAAGGAAAGATTGATTTGTGGGACATAAAGACAGCTAAAAAATTGTCCACCCTTAGGGAGTTTGGGAAAGAAATTGCCATGCCAGATTATTTCACTGAAACAAATCAGGCACTGACTATGAAATTCTCTCCAGACGAAACAAAACTAGCTATTGGAAACCTGGATACCACAGTACAAATATGGGATGCAACCACCGGAGAAGAACTAATTGTCCTGCAAAAACCTATAGAAGGTAATATGTGGAGTACATCGAAAGAAAATGGCAGAGACGTAGTGAACAACCCGATGAAGAATGAGCGGAATAGCAGACCATCAGCATTGGCATTCTCGCCAGATGGAACGTTACTGGCATGTGGAAGTGAAGACAGCACCATTAAATTGTGGAATTCTATGACAGGAGAATTAATTGCTACCTTCACAGGGCATCTCAACACTGTTGAGCAATTAACTTTTTCACCAGATGGCAGCACACTTGCAAGCGGAAGTGCTGATGGAACAGTCCGGTTTTGGGATATCAATAAAAGAAAACCGTTGAAAAACAAAATTACTGGACACATGTGGGTGAGAACAGCATCTTTTTCAGGTGATGGTTCCACTATAGTGAGTGTGACGGGTAGCGGTATAATCTCTGTTTGGGATCTGAAGAAGGCACAAAAAACAACTTCCATAACAAAAGCAGTGCTTGAGGAACACTTGTACTGGAATGTATATAGAGACTATGTGTTCACACCGGATGGAACAAAAATGTTAGATCACGGTAAACAAACCGACCCAACTAAGCCACATTTTGATGATTGGGTGCTACGCCTGAATGATGTTAACACAGGACATGAGTTAAAGGCTTTTTCATGGGATACTGGAGAGGTATTTTCCCCTGATGGAAAAATCTTAGCGCAAGGTACTGGCAATAAAATCCACTTATTGAATATAGAAACCGGTGAAAAACGTGAGATAATCGTCTCAGACCACGATGACGATTCTGATGACGCCCCTTTTGTCAGAACTGTAGCATTTTCGCCAGATGGAGAAAAGATTGTCAGTGGAACATCAGGCGGATATGTTCAACTGTGGGATGTGGAAACCGGTGCAATGTTAAGCTCTTTCTTTCAGGAGTTAACCGATACTGATAAAAATAGAGAACCTATACAACAGTTTGCATTCTCTTCAGACGGTTCTCTAATTGCTGTTAGGAGCAGAAGACAGATACGCATGATAGGAAGAGCAAAACAACCCCATTTTAAAGAACTACGCTTTTCTGAAGAGAAAGCTGAAAATACATTTATCTTTTCACCAGATAACACAGTACTGATTGTTGGCTACTGGGGTGGTAAAATTCGATTGTGGGATGTAGCAACTGGAGATAAACTCACCACACTTGATGCACATTCAGTATTTGTGGAAGATTTGAAATTTTCACCAGACCATAAAACGCTTATGAGTATTGGAGACGGTAATATTCTATTTTGGGATTGGGAAAAAGTGTTAAGTAGCATTCGGGAGGATAATCAAGAACTTAAATCTGAAGTCAATCTTCCCGCTGAAGAACAACCCACAGAACTTGTGTTACAATTCCTTGAACATTCAACACAAAAGCTAAAAGTCTCTGATCGTATATTGTGGAATGGTGAGATATATCTTGCAAATGAATGGTATGAATTCGCGTTTGGGGAATTCGCGAAATATTTATCGGCTGCAGATTATCAAAGCGGACTGGATGTCCTTACGTCTCCAAGTTTTCACCGTCAGTTATTCGCAAGAATTGGCAAGGTCGGCAAAGCTGTCCAGAATAAAGAGGGATTCATAGAAATGGTGGATAAATTGATCGACACTTTTCTCAATAGTATGAGCGTTCAGTTGCATGCCCACCTTGTTCTTGCGGTATTCTATCACGATAATGCTATGCTAGAAAAAGCACATGGGCATATTCAAAAAATTGACAATATAATTACAAACCTGCCCACAGATAATTTAAGTCTCCAGTTAAGTGCTTACATCAGTCTGGCTAAATATTACCGTGATATAGATGTCCCTGAAAATGCCGATGAGTATGTTCAAAAAATCAACGATATGATTGCTGAACTTGATACTAATAATCCAAGCAGTCTAAGGCTTCAGATAGATACAAACTTCGGTGTAGCTGAGTATTATCGTGAAAGCGGCATGCACGATAAAGCAGATGAGTATGTCCGAAAAACCGGCTTCATCACTGAAGATGCATGGATGGTGCTGAGTCCATTTGATAATGTAGAGAAAATAGGATTTAATACAGAATACATACCCGAAGACATCACGGAAATTGACTTAACTACAAAGTATGATGGCGTGGATAGACCAATAAGTTGGAAGAAGTTCACTGATGCGGAATTGGACGGTTATATCCACCTCGGAGAAAAAAATGTTGACTGGCAAGTCTTCTACGCCTTCGCTACTGTTAACGCCCCTGATGTAACTGAAGTTGAATTTCGATTTGATAGTGATGATCAAGGAAAATTATGGCTAAATGGTAAACAGGTATTTGACCATACAAAGACCTTTGCAGTCAGACTTGATACATACACAATTCCTGTGACTCTCAATCCGGGAAAAAACAGCATCCTCGTTAAAGTATGTAATGAAGAAGGCGCATGTGCATTTGTCCTACGTATTACAAACCAAGATGGACAGCCCATCGATGATTTGATTATCAATAATGCATCAGAAAATAAAGAATAATATACACATCCTACGAAAAGTAAATACTTGATATTAAGCTCAATAACAAGTATAATTAATACCACAATGTCTTATGCCAAACTTACGTTAGATTATGGGAGATTTTAGAATTAATTGGACATTCGGTAGTTCGTAGGTCGAGTAGAGCTTGTGAAACCCGACTATTGTTGAGCTAAGTCGCAATTCGGAGATCGCTCCTGCGGATACGGTGTCTATTTATTTTCATATTTAACCGGAGTAAGAATGTAGAACACGATTGGAGGAAATATGAGTAACGAAAGCAAATGTCCAGTGATGGGACACTCTCACGACCAGGGCACTATAAAGAACAAACAGTGGTGGCCGAATCAGCTGAACCTAAAGATGTTACAGCAGAACCCACCTACATCCAACCCCCTCGGAGCGAATTTCAACTATGCTGAGGCGTTCAAAACACTCGATCTGAATGCCTTGAAAGAGGATATTGATAAAGTGATGACGACATCACAGGAGTGGTGGCCCGCCGACTATGGTCACTACGGACCCCTCTTCATTCGGATGGCATGGCACAGCGCGGGTACATACCGTATCCATGATGGACGCGGGGGCGCAGCTTCGGGAACAATACGGTTCGCACCCCTCAATAGCTGGCCTGACAACGCGAGCCTTGACAAAGCAGTCCGACTGCTCTGGCCCGTCAAGCAAAAATACGGACAGAGAATCTCATGGGCAGACCTAATCATTTTCACTGGAAACTGTGCTCTTGAGTCTATGGGACTAAAAACATTTGGATTCGCTGGAGGACGAGAGGATGTTTGGGAACCTGAAGAAGATATCTATTGGGGATCCGAAACCACATGGTTGGGAGACGAGCGTTACACCGGGGATAGAGACCTAGAGGAACCGCTTGGGGCAGTTCAGATGGGGCTCATCTATGTGAATCCACAGGGACCAAACGCTAACCCTGACCCAGTCGCTGCAGCAATAGATATTAAAGAGACGTTCCGGCGCATGGCAATGAACGATGAGGAGACAGTCGCACTTATTGCGGGTGGACATACATTCGGCAAAACCCATGGAGCCGCTGATGCTGACCAATACGTCGGGCCTGAACCTGAAGGGGCACCCCTCGAGGAACAAGGACTCGGTTGGAAAAACACTTTCGGCAGTGGTAAGGGTGTCCACACAATTACCAGTGGCATAGAAGGAGCGTGGACCGCCACACCAACCAAATGGGATAATAGCTTCTTCGACAACTTGTTTAACTACGATTGGGAACTCGTGAAAGGACCTGGCGGAGCATGGCAGTGGACTCCCAAAGACGAATCCGCACAAGATACTGTACCAGACGCTCACGACCCTTCAAAAAAGCACGCGCCCATGATGCTTACAACCGACCTATCTCTCAAGGAAGACCCAGCTTATGCCAAAATTTCAAAGCGTTTCCATGAGAACCCTGAGGACTTCGCTGATGCATTTGCAAGGGCATGGTACAAGTTGACTCACCGGGATATGGGACCCCTCACAAGGTGCCTCGGGCCCTGGGTTCCTGAAGAACCGCAGTTGTGGCAAGACCCAGTGCCAGATGTTGATCATGCATTGATCGATGAACAAGACATCGCTGCCCTCAAAGACAAGTGCCTTTCATCAGGACTGCCTATTTCACAACTTGTTTCTACTGCCTGGGCATCTGCATCAACGTTCCGTGGTACAGACAAGCGCGGGGGAGCCAACGGCGCACGTATCCGCCTTGCACCCCAGAAAGACTGGGAAGTCAATAGTCCACCGAAATTACAGAACGTCCTTCAAACCTTGGAGGAGATTCAAGCCGATTTCAACAGCGCACAATCCGATGGAAAGAGAGTTTCACTCGCTGACCTGATCGTCCTTGGTGGATGTGCAGGGGTTGAGGCAGCTGCGAAGAACGCAGGGGTTGACGTCGAAGTGCCATTTGCACCGGGACGCACAGATGCCACACAGGAGCAAACCGATGTAGAATCTTTTGCCGTACTTGAACCGACCGCAGATGGATTTCGAAACTACCTGGGGAACGGACACCCTAGAACTGCTGAAGAACTACTCGTGGATAAGGCGCAGATGCTGACGCTAACCGCTCCCGAAATGACAGTACTCATCGGCGGTTTGCGTGTTCTAGATGCAAACAGCTGTCAGTCCGAACTCGGTGTCTTCACCAAGCAAACTGAAACGTTAACCACCGATTTCTTCGTCAATCTGCTTGACATGGACACAGAATGGGTAATGTCATCCGCATCTGAAGATGTATTTGAGGGACGAGACCGTTCGACCGGTGAAATCAAGTGGAAAGGAAGCCGAGTCGATCTCGTTTTCGGATCAAATTCCCAACTCCGCGCTATTGCAGAAGTCTACGGTTGTGATGATGCTCAACAAGCTTTTATCCACGACTTTGTGGCTGCATGGAACAAGGTTATGAATCTTGATCGCTTCGACCTCGTCTAACCTTTACAGAACAACAGCAGATAGATAACGTGTAACGTGAGTTCGGTATCCGAAATATGAAGTATAATTTGTAGCATAACCTTTCCAGGTTGTGCCTGTTTGCCACGCAAACTGTGTAGTATAACCTTTCAAGGTTATGCATCGAGCAAAAAATGTCTTATACCGAACTCACGTTAACCTAAAAAAACTCGCTGTCGCATAGGCAGAGAGCCTAAACGCTTGTACAGTCCGCGTATAGACATCACTTTGATGCAGTGGACGCTGAAGCAGAAATCACTTATGAGGGGTCGTGTGCAAAAGAAGCACACGACTTTAGACGTTGTGAGTAGCACAAAAACAACTTATATCAGTTGTATAATTGTATTGTTTTGTATTTTACACGGTTTAGTCATCAATTCAGTTTTCGGTCAAGACACATCTTTAGTTGAAAAGGTCCTTGAGGAACATAAAGAGACCCTAAAACAGAGTAAAGTAAAGAATGTTTTACCGAATACTCTAAAAGAATTTAAGAAACCTGAA
Organism: Candidatus Poribacteria bacterium; assembly: GCA_965200395.1. Classification (GTDB taxonomy): domain Bacteria; phylum Poribacteria; class WGA-4E; order WGA-4E; family WGA-3G; genus MSPOR6. The sequence continues at coordinate 274,666 of CBDAUH010000003.1, forward strand.
ATTCATACAGTATTGATCCAGAAAGATCTAAATCAATTGTTCGTGAATCCTGAAGGTTTAAAGGAAATAACAGATGAAATAGATGAAGAATTTATAACGCTTTTAAAAGAAGATAGCGGAGTACAAGCAATATTCACTGATGCAGACTTCCACAGTTTGATCCAAGAAAAAAATGCAATCGCAGAACTTGCAAGACTTATTAAAGCAGATTGGTTAGAATTTAATATAAGAAATTTTCGCATCCTGCTGCTTTTGTTCATAGTTGTAGTGTCACTTTCTGCACTCAGCAAAGGAGCAGACTGGCTTGTCGATGAAGCGGTGACACTTTCTACGCAATGGGGTTTGGGCAAGGCTGTTATCGGCGCAACAATCGTGAGTATCGGAACAACAACACCCGAAGCAGCAGTTTCCGTACTATCAGCTATACAAGGAGAACCGGGACTTGCACTTGGAAACGCAGTCGGTTCAATTATATGTGATACAGGATTGATTTTAGGATTGGCTTCACTGATTGCCCCTTTATCGTTCAATAGGGAATTAGCATCGCGCCTGTCCAATGTACAGGTGAGTGCCGGCATTCTCATGGTATTAGCCTGTTTTCCGTGGTCATCTCCAGCAAAAGTATTCAGCCAAGGTGGAACGCTCCATCAATTCGTCGGATTTATCTTTATTGTTCTTTTAGGATTATATGTGTGGCAGTCTATCCGATGGGCTGGTTCAATCACACCCACCTCCGAACACGATGAAGAGACAGAACACAAAGGATCAAGTACGTTTGTTACACTTCTTAAACTTATCGGGTCAATAGCAATCGTTGTTGTTGCCGCACAAGTCCTTATCCCCACAGTGAAGACGCTTGCTATTCGGTTTAATGTGCCAGAGGAGATCATCGCTGCAACGCTCGTCGCATTCGGCACCTCCTTGCCAGAGCTCGTAACAGCAGTCACAGCAGTCAGGCGCGGACATGGCGAATTAGCAGTCGGCAACATAATTGGGGCAGATATACTGAATGTGCTCTTTGTCGCAGGAGTATCAGCAGCTGCAACACCTACTGGCCTACAGGCATCCGGAAAATTTTTCCAATTCCTGTTTCCAGCAATGGTGTTTATTTTAATCGTTTTCCGAATCGGCATCTTCGTTTCAGGAAGCCAGTTAAAACGCCCGTTCGGCGTCGTATTAGTGGCAACATATATCTTGGTCACAATTCTGAGTTACATCTTTTCTGTAGATATACATTAACGTGAGTTCGGTACTGCAAATTGTAACCTACTCTTTTAGGTTGTGTGTCTTTGTAGCATAACCTTTCTAGGTTGTGCAGAACATTTGTAGCATAACCTTTCTGGGTTGTGCCGTAGCAGTTATAGCTTACTCTTTCAGGTTGTGTGTCTTTAGGACATACACTAAAAGTTTATCCTACAAATACGGAGGAGAAACGCAAATGTATTCAATTTCCAAAGCTCACTTTTCTTTCCTAATGTGTTTGCTTGTTATTTTTATGGGTTGTACGAACACAGATACAAACAGAGAGGTATCACAAGAGTTTTCAGATACAATGAAAGATGGGAATCGGTTTGTGATAAAAATTACGTATAAACCCAATGGTGTTACGACCGCGGAAGGTGAGAAATTTGGAAGCTATTACTTCATTGCCAAACACTTTTTCCCGGCCCTGCAAAACGCAGAAACTGAGACTCCATTGGCACGCCATTGGCTTAGCTATACCAAACAGCAGAAGATGAGAATTCTCGTAAGGAATAGATCAAATTTAAGTTATGACCAACACTATAAGAATTTAATTCGTTATGGTGAAACAGCGGAAGAAGCAACACGTCTTCTCAAAGCGGCTGGTCTTGGAGACATTTATATGTCTTTTTATGACCGAGAAGGTAATCTACTTCTCAAACGTTTTACCCCAGATAGATACGCCTTTGATTTCGTTGATCCCGAAGAAAACACTTTTGATGGTGGTATGAGATGGAAAGGACAATTTGACGAACGTGTTATCACAGCTGAAAACTTTCGTGACATCCATTCTATGACCGTGAGATGGGGAAAATAGTAAAGCTGCAATCTATATTCCACTGACAGCAACCACAAAAAATTTTGGGGTCAGACGATCTGACAGGTTACGCTACAAAGTAGCGATTTCGGCTATAATATCTGTGTCCTTCGCTTCACGATCTAAATTTACAGCAAAACTCATCAACTGACAATTCTTAAAACTAAATAGCCTTGAACAGCTCACAGAGGCATTCAAAAGTCGATTTTGGACGCGGATTTTTGTTTTGTCAGAATCGCGGATTACGCGGATTACACGGATTGACGCGGATTACGGTTCTCATTACTTCAATGTGCTTTTCATAAGGATATTATCTTTTGTCTGTATCTCCAAATCGACGGTATGAACGCCATTATGAAGATTAACAATTTGATTCGGTAGTCTCTTGGAGATGCTGGCGGTTAGGAAACCATACTTACAGGGCCTGGAGAATATAGAATTACCCAAATATTTTCTTAAACTTCATTTAGGCATTCCCTGGATTACGCGGATTATCTTTGTCAGCATTGCGGAGGACGCTAAGTCCGCGACAATTGAATGGCTCTGGAATAGCTCACAATATGTCTTGATTTTCTATCTGACAATGTGACATACTTTAATCACAGCGTTAAGTGAACTTTGTGTAATAATTTTTAAGTTAACCTTCTTTCAGTGTTGAGATCCGAAAAGATGGCAAATGAAAGGGAAAAAGAAAATGCAACAGACATCCCTTAAAATAAATCCGAACCGTCAAGCAAAGGATGCAATACAAGGTTACTACTATCAACTGTGCCATACTGTTGATGCTTGGCTAGGACTTGCTGATAATGAGATCCTTTATGTTGAATTTGCGGAAGATTTTGATATTGAGTCAGATGGAACGTTTACGACTACGCAAGTCAAACACACACAACGCCCTATAACACTTAAATCTAAGCAAGTGACCGACGCTATCAACAACTATTGGGAACTTCGAACTAACAATCCAGATCGATATGTAAAATTCTGTCTCCTCACAAAATCCAAAATCACTAAAGAACAAGGGAATCACTTCGGAACAGACAAACCGGGACTCGAATTATGGAGTTGTTGTCCTGATGATGAAGTAGTAATCAGAAAGATATCGGACTTTTTGCAGAATCATGGAGAGATATCAGATGAAGTGAAAGAGTTTCTTGAAGATGCAAAACCGAAAGAAATACATGAACAACTTTTAGAGCCTATTACTTGGGAAACAGATGGCAAATCCATTAGTTATGTTAAGCAATCTATAAATAAAAAACTGATTCTCCATGGAAATCGACAACCTGTTATAGTACCTCCTTCTGATACCAAGAAAGTCGTCGATCGCCTTCTCAAAGAAGTCTTAATAGTGGCTACACAAGAAGAAAATCGTGTACTTACCAAAGTTCGCTTCCTTGAAATTTTTGAAGAGCAAACAACAGTAAGAGTTCCAATGCAGCAGTATATGCGATTGCTGCAACAAATTGACCCAAAGTCTATTACTGAATTTGCCATCCAAGACCAATCTCCCATACAAACTGATATACCGCCACTCAATTTTGATGTTACTCAGAGAATAGGATTGCTCACAGACATCCAAGCTAAACTTGAAGCAGAAGGTATTGTTGTCCTTCAAGGAGGAACTGGGAAAGGAAAGACTACACTTGCAAAATTGATAGCAAATGCTATTAGCAGTAGATGGTTTTGGTTAAATTTTACAAATAAAGTCCCATCTTTAATTGTCCAACATCTGCAGCAACTCGCTATTGTAGTTAGCCGTGAACCCTCACAGTTTAACATTGTTCTTGACGATTTGAATTTACTACCTCAACAGTTGCAGGAGTTTACAGAAATCTTGGGTGTAATGGTTGATAGAGCAAGGGAAAGTGGCGCAAAATTATTGATTACAAGTCAACATAAACCACCTCCCAATCTCATCCGCACCCTCGGTGTATCACCCTCTGTAACTATCAGTGTTCCTAACTTTACTGAACCTGAAATAAGGCAATTTGCTGAAGAAATGGAGTGTCCTTCTAATGACATAGACGCTTGGGTAACATTAATTCAAGCACATACGGGTGGACATCCGAGGCTTGTACATGCTTGGTTAGTTCGATTGCGTGAGGAAGGTTGGACAGAACAAAATATACTCACAAGTATCCTACATTCCCCCCAAGAGGTGAAAGAGGAACGTGAAGCAGCACGACTATTGCTTACAGACTTGCCAGAAGATCGTCGGGAATTCCTCTATAGACTTAGTCTGATGTCTATTGGATTTAGGAAAGACTATGCGCTGAATATTGCTGAGATACCAGAACCTATACCCCACCCAGGCGATGTTTTCAGTCAACTGGTTGGTCCTTGGATAGATCAAGTTGATGATACCTATTACACAATCTCGCCTCTATTGATAAACGCAGCCAAAGAGGTTTGGTCGGATAGTAGGCTAAAAGATCTCCACGCTTACATTGCAAACGCAATCCTCAAAACAAAAGAATTGACTCCAACAGAGGTGTGGACTGTGTTCACACATAGCATGCTTGGACAGTACAAAGCAGGAATTATTACTGTCATTTATTCGTTGATGAACGTTCCGCAGAATGATTGGAAAAATATCTGTCAAGAATTTTCGTTGTTAGCACACATTAAAATTGACCCTCCCCAAGAATTATTCCCTGGCGATGCCTTTATAAATCAACTGTTTCGATCATTACAGTTTCGTATTGCAGTTGAAGTGGAACCCGAGTTGGCACCGAAAATACTTGAAAGCTGGGATAGAGAAACCAAACCTTATGAACCATATCAGTCATATCTACTATCTCGTCTAATGCTGGCTACAGAAGTATTGAGATTCAGCCAAGTTTTACTTCCAGCCAAGAAGTTGGTAGGTTATCTTAAAGAAATTATTGATATCAAAAACATGGATAAAAAGGTTTGGAAGTCATACTTTAATTCTATGGAGGAAGAATTAAAAGAAATAAACATTGATGAATCAAACTTTTTCAGTTTTCTATTTAGTTTTATTTATATGCGCCCAGAAATCAACGCTGTTTTCCTCAATGAACTTATTGATGCACTGGATGAACTTGATCCAAGAGTTAGAAAGTTATTATTGGTTGACTTTGAGAATGATACTGTTCAATCACAACTTTTGAATAACGGAATTTGGTTAACAGAGGAAAAACTTGAAAATCCTAATTGGACAAGATGTCTTGAAGCTTTTGATAAAGGAATTAAAAAAACTATTGCATGGGGTTATCCATATATCGCTGCTGCATCGGCAAGAATTAAAGCCATCACCCATGACGAAAAATTGAACGATCCAGATACCGCTCATAAAGTTCTTCAAGATATTACATCAAAAGTCGGTACTTTACCAACGATAGAAGAAGCGCAAGCAGTCGTATACTTTAACCAGAAACGCTACAAAGACGCACTCAATATTTATGAACGTATTCTCCCAAAATGGAATCCACCTTCAGAACAATCAAACATCGGTCCTTTAGAGGAATATCGCAGAGCTGCTATGTGCGCTGCACATTCGGGCGATTGGAAGAAGGCAGCCGCCTTTTTTGAAGAAGGAGCTAAAAGAACCCAAAAGATTGAAAATACTGAAAGATACATCGGTTTGTATGTAGATGCTGGGTTTGCACACTTTAAAGCGGGCAATATGTTAAACTGCATAAAATTTCTGCATCTGGCGTTGCAAAATTTTGAGAAGCTCCCTCAAGACAATACAGATATCAAGTATTTCACCTTAAAGAAACGTTTGGAGCATACCATAAAATGGATACGGCAAATATGGTGCATAGATGAATCCCGTACTTCAAACTTGTTTGAACCCTATGCAGGTTTTTGTAGTGATCCGACGACAAATGAAGAAATTTTGACGCTTCCTGATTGTCCAATCGGATATTCTTGGTTTTATCTGTCGCAGATTGAGTACAGATTTGGTCACGAAACAACAGTTTTTCAACATGCTCTACAAACCAGAGACAGAGAAGAATATCCATTATTGAACTTCTCCCTTTCTTTCCTTGAAGCACAATACGAATTTAGAAACAAGACCTTTGATAAGCTGCCACAACGTATTTATCAGTTAGCCCCTGTGTATAGCTCAATGAAGAAGCATGGTCAGCACAGTAGAGGAGCTGCAGAAAAAGGTTCTTATCCTGTATCTGACTCCGATCTATCCGACTTCGCATCCGTTGAGAACACCACTGTTTTTTTTGTATCTGCCCTTCTTGCACAACTGGCAACAAACGGAGATTTACACGAAATTCTGACCGTATGGCGTACAAATTCGTCAAATTTGCCTATAAAAGAGAATATATGTATTACGCTTGATCTTATTGAATCAATACTCTTTAGTGATAATAATCACGCACTTACAGTGATGAAAACGCAAAATGAGAAAGTTGAAAAGCGACTTGCAGCAGCATTAAAGGTTATTTTAAATAAAGAAACGGGTCTGGAAAATCTATTTTATGCTCACACATTCATTGCAAGTTCTCTCTTTGACCATACTGACCATACTTGGTTAGAACCTGTTGGAATAGATTTTGGAAAGCTACTTTCTCTCCAATGGTTTGAAAAAATAAAATTTCGAGCGGCATTGAGAATGCCTATAGTTACAGTGCCTGAGATTAAACAAGCTTGTAAGAGTAGTGAAGCCGGTAAGAAAAAAATCGGTCAGATACTACTTGCAGCACATTCCGCTGTTTCGGTCAGAGTGTCCCCTGAGACTTTGCAGCAGTTTCGCGCTTGGACAGAATCACCGTCAGAACAGAAACAGGAACCCGCAACAAGAAAAAATCCCACTGCACAACGCCTCATCAAAGCGATGGAAAAATCACCGCATCTCACTGATGAAGACATTGAAGTATTGAATCAGTCCATAAAAGAGGGGGAAATACCTATAAAGTTCGATTCGCCCTTTGATTCGGATGAAAGTAGTAAATAAGTATCTCTATGAAGATTAACTTATTCTTTGGGTAATTCTCATTTTTTTGTCAGAATCGCGGATTAGCGCGGATTACGCGGATTAGCGCGGATTTTTCTTTTGCTGTGCGTTTATCCATTTTTGTAGAGTTTACTTTTAGTTTGCGGTCCACAGATGCACAAACTGTATGAAGATTAACAATTTAATTAGGAAACCGTACTTACTAAGGCCTGGAGAATATAGAATTACCCAAATATTTTTTTAAACTTCATTTAGATACATCAACATGGAGAATATAATGAAACAAATCAAAAAATTGTCTCTGTATTTCATAAGTTTAACACTTTTGTTATTTTGTGGCGTAACTGCGGTAAAAGCACAAAACCCGCAGCAAATTGCTAAAAAAGCATTAGATTCTACAGTGCTTTTGATCATGGAAGATGCTAACGGTCAGCCCCTTACACTTGGTAGTGGATTCTTCGTTAGAAATAATCAGGTTGCAACAAACCTTCATGTTGTCAAAGGTGCTTCGCGCGGTTACGCGAAACTGGTAGGTCAACAAACGAAGTACGATATTGAAGGAATCACAGCAGTTGATGCAGAACGTGATCTTGTCATCTTAAAAATTTCAGTCCCGGGCGCACAAGTGATTCCACTTGGTGACAGTGATACGGTTCAGGTTGGCGCGTCTATCTATGCCGTGGGAAACCCGCGTGGATTGGAAGGCACGTTCTCACAAGGAATTATAAGTAGCATCCGAAAAGTTGGCGTAGATAAGATTCTTCAACTTACTGCTGCAATTTCTCCAGGAAGCAGCGGCGGACCGGTGCTAAATGACAAGGGAGAAGTTATCGGTGTTTCTGTGGCTACCTTCCGTAGCGGACAAAATCTAAACTTCGCAATTCCATCCAACTATCTTAAAAAGTTAATGAAACAGATAGGATTTGTAAGGCCGTTGCCAAAAGAGAAACCTATCGGATCAAAAAGTTCCATTTTTGCTGATCTTGGTGGTAAAGGCACAAAAGGCGTAACTGGAGGCAAGGTGATATTTTCATTTGATTCTTATTATTCTATTCATAATCCCATTAGTTTTTCACTGCGCAACCATCTTCGTCAAGATGTGAAAAATGTCCATTATTACATAATTTTTTACGACAAATTAGGTGATCCGATTGATGTGGGAATACAAGAATATTCCAAAATCATTCCCGCAGGTTTAGCGAAACGGGTTTCATGTGGCGGCGCGTATGATGATGTTAGTATTTCCTCTGATGTCGCGAGAATGGTAAAAGATGGAGGAAAAATAGAATTTAGAATTCTTGATTTTGAGATAGTGGAATAATACCGTCTTGGGATTCTGCCACTTTTCAAATCCCAACAAATAGGACAGATTATTTTATATGAAAAAAGAACAGCTTATACGCAATAAATTGGTAAAGACAAATCTGAAAAAGGATCACATAAATCCTGAAAAAGAACCTTATCTAAGCGATTCTAAGGTGAGGGATCAGTTATAGTAAATTTTGGAATTAATTAGACATCAGGTAGTCCGTAGGTCAAGTAGAGCTTGCGAAACCCGACTATTATTGAGCTAAATCGCAATGCGAAGATTGCTCCTCTGGGTGCGGTGCCTATTTATTTTCATATTTAACCATAAATACGGAAACATCTTCATGAAGATACCGAATTTTCTTTCATTTTAAAGGAGGTCTTACGATCAAATTCACAGCAACGTTAAACAGAGATGGTGTTATCGATCAGAAAACAACAACGATTGAATGTGACGATTTTGAAACGATTGCGGACGTGTTCGAGGGCAAGACAAGACACAAAATTCCCTTTTATAAGGGATTCAAGAATGGTGTCCAGGACGATTGCATTGCGAAACGTTTCGGTATCAGTTATGCAATCATGGAGGCTGTACGTCGATCTGAGGAATGGCATGATGCCGTTGCCGATTGGGATATCGATGGCAAGTTTACAGAAGAACTTGTCCTGGACCCCGGTGGTCGACATCCGAAGGCAAAATCCGATTCCACGGTGAACGTTAAACTGAAACCCCCGGACGGATTTGAATTTGACGGGACTCCAATTGTAGGTGAGCCGGTTGTGGAAAAACGGATGTGGGCCACGTACACGATTAGCGTTGAACTCAAAACGAAAATTAACACGTCGTCGATTGTGGACTCACTCAAGAATCTAAGTACGGATGACTTGAATCGGGTGTTGGAAATCTTGAATCAAAACAAAACGGAATCGGACGATTTCTAAAAAACAAAACGGGCCGGCAGAAATTCTGCTGAACCCGTTTTTTATCGGGACCGAATACCGCGACTCACTTTTTGAAATTTTGGGTTTTAGATATTTGTGTTCAGAGCTATTCAATTGTCGCGAACTTAGCGTCCTCTGCAATTCTGATAGAGATAATCCGGGGAATGCCTAAATGGCATTTATACCGTTGATTTGGCGATTCTGACAAACAAAAATCTGCGTCCAAAATCGACTTTTGGATGCCTCTGGCAAATTTTGAGATTGACGGTTGGGTTATTAGTGTGTATAATTGTACAAAATAATACCATAAGCCGGTTTAACGATAGGAGATTGTCATGCAAGCGCACTATACTGCACAGATCCAACACCGCGGTGAGTGGTGGATTGGTTGGATACAGGAAGTATCTGGAGTCACTTGTCAAGAAAGGACACGAGAAGAATTGCTGGAAACATTAAAAATTACACTTTTTGAAGTCTTAAAATATGACTCACAGGAAGCAGTTCGCCGAGATGAAAGCGAGTATGAGGTCGTAAAAATTGCTGTATGAAACGTATACAGTTGATTAAGCATCTCCAAGAGGTCTTTCCATGCCCACACTTGAATTCAAAGGCAAACAACATATCTACGCACACCACCACACTGTCCCCTACCGACCCCTGGAACCTGACGCAACTCGCTCCTGCAACCCAACAAGCGAAAACGACAATTTCATCATACACGGTGACAACCTACACGCCCTCAAAGCACTACTGCCCCGCTATGCAAACCGAATTAAGTGTATCTACATAGACCCACCTTACAACACAGGTAATGAAGGATGGGTTTACAATGACAACGTCAACAGTCCACTCATGCAGCAGTGGTTAACAGACAACGCCCCCGTTGACAACGAAGACCTTGAACGACACGACAAATGGCTCTGTATGATGTGGCCAAGGCTACAGCTACTAAAAGAACTGCTTGCTGAAGATGGCGTAATCTTTATCTCTATTGATGATAATGAACAACACCATTTGCGGATGTTGATGGATGAGATTTTCGGCGCGCAGAATATTGTCGCTAATTTTGCTTGGTGGTCTAAATACACAATATCTAGTGATTCCAAAACCGTTTCATATCAACACGAGAATATTCTTGCCTATGCCAAAAACCTCGATGTTTGTAAAATCGGTATCCTCCCCAGAACACCAGAAATGGACAAATCATACAAAAATCCTGATGAAGATCCAAGGGGACCATGGAAAGCAACACCATTACACGCAAAAAGTGGCAGAGATCAAGATAGGTATTCACTTGAATTTCCTAACGGTGTCACATGGGATTGTCCAGAAGGAAGATTTCCGAGATACACTGAAGAACGACTCATGGCACTATACAATGATGGTCAACTTTACTTCGGCAGGAATGGGAGATCTCAACCGAATAAAAAACTTATCTGTCCGAGGTAAAGGCTGGTAAAACTATAGGATCATTGTGGCCTTATCAGGAAGTAGGTAGTACCCATCAAGCGAACGAGGAATTGGCTTCGATAATGGGAAAAGGGGCATTTAACAATCCGAAAGGGACTAAACTGATTCAGAGAGTATTCCAAACTGCGAATCTTTCACCAGACGATATTGTCTTGGACTCATTTGCTGGCAGTGGCACAACCGCCCATGCAGTTTTAGCACTTAACAAAGAAGACGGCGGCAACCGAAAATTTATCCTCATTGAATGTGAAGACTACGCTGACACTATCACTGCTGAACGTGTCCGACGTGTTATCAATGGCGTTCCTGATGCAAAAGACACTACCCTACAACAAGGATTGGGCGGATCCTTCACATACTGCACCCTGGGACAACCCATTGAAGCGGAAACCATGCTTACCGGAGAAAGTTTGCCTGAATTCTCGGTAATCGCTGCAAATCTATTGTTAACAAAGTCCGGTGCTGCCATAGGATCGGGAACATTAGCTCCCCAAAACAGTGATGGACTTTTCCACAGCGACGATGAATATGATTATTACCTTCTCTACGAACCTGACCTTGAATATCTCCTTAGTGACAATGCCATGTTCAACTTAGAACGAGCAGAACGTATCCGCGATGCTTGCGGTGAAAGTGGTAAGAAGGCAATTGTTTATGCTGCAGGTAAATATATTGGACAACGCGAACTCACAGACATGGGCATCATATTTTGCCAACTCCCCGATGCCCTGCATGAGAGGTGAAAACACCATGATGGAATTAAAGACTTATCAACGCAATACACTTGACGCATTCACCCGTTGGTTAGAAACCTTTGAAGAAACACAACGTGAATTGGAAACGATGATAGAAATGTTTAGCCAGTCACAGACTGATATTCCGATTCCCGATGAGTTACGCAATTATCCGAAAGCAGCATGGAGAAAATTGAGAGAAAACGGGGGTGTCGCAACAACTGCAGGTGAATACGTTGAACGCACCGATGACGCAGACCGACCCATTCCACATATCTGCTTCAAAGTACCGACAGGTGGCGGCAAAACATTGCTTGCAGCCGCCGCCCTGGAACGTGTCCCTTGGCAGCGCGGCTTAGTTTTGTGGATTGTACCGACCAAAGCAATCTACGCGCAAACCAAAGCTGCCTTGTGGAACAGAGAACATCCCTACAGAAAAATGTTGCAACGGGCAAGCGCAGGCAGAGTCAAAATGCTCGAAAAAGAGGATGCCTTCACCAGAGACGATATAAACAACTACTTGTGCGTTATGCTCCTCATGTTACCCGCAGCGAATCGACGCAGGGGCAAAGAATTCCTGCGCATGTTTAGAGATGCAGGACGTTACCCCAGCTTTTTCCCTGATAGCGACGATGTTTTCGGAGACACCCGCCTGCGAAACGAATACCCCGATCTGGAAACTGCAAACGGAGATGGACACGTCAAACATAGCCTATTTAACGTATTCAAAATGTTGCGTCCTGTCGTCGTTTTAGACGAAGCACATAAAGCTTACGGGGCAAGAAACCAGACAGCAAACGAAGAATTTGCCCGATCTATCAGTCGACTTGATCCACGCATGGTGATTGAGCTCTCTGCAACACCGAACCGCGGCATTAGCAACCTGCTTGTTGATGTTGAAGGTCCCGACCTGAAAAAAGAGGAGATGATAAAGCTGCCAGTACAAGTAACTTCGTTCCCAAATGCCGAGTGGCAACTAACACTCGGACAAGCCGCTGATGAACTTGAGCGGCTTGATGCCGAGGCAAGAGCATTTGAAAACAGTACAGGACGATACATCCGACCCATCGCCGTTGTACGTGTAGAGCGAACAGGTAGAGATCAACGAGATAGTGAACATATTCATGCCGAAGATGTACGAGAGTATCTCACACAAAATCTTCACGTCCCTTCCAATGCCGTTCGCGTCAAATCCGCAGAAAACGATGAACTCGGACGAGAGAATCTGCTTTCGGAATTCTCTGAAGTACGGTGGATAATCACAAAGTCTGCACTGATGGAGGGATGGGATTGCCCGTTTGCATATCTCTTAGTCATGCTGGACAATACACAAGCACAAAAGGCAATTACGCAACTTATCGGACGTGTCATGCGACAACCGCACGCACAACTCACCGGTAGAGAAGCACTAAATCAGTGCTACGTCTATTGCAATAACACCGATGTTGCCACTGTCGTCCAACAGGTTAAGCACGGACTAGAGTCAGAAGGACTCACAGGCTTAGGCGACGAAGTCATGGGCGCGCCAGGAACACAGCAGCAAGACGAGTTACAACCTAAAAAAGCAAAACGCCGCCAAGAATTCCGAAATCAAGAGATATATCTGCCGGTTGTACGCCATAAGAACGGTGATGCGTGGATACACCTCAATTATCAGACGCATATCTTGCCAAATATAGATTGGGCAACAATTGAACCACTTAATCCAAACGCATCCACTCCCCAGAACGTAAGGCGACAATCCGCTACCGTTGATGTCGGTGAGGAAATACCTGCTTTCCATCCCGATCAAGAACCCTACGTAGAAAAGAAAGTTAGCATGTCTAGTTTCGCACATCGGCTATCAGATATCGTGCCGAATCTGTGGCAAGCAGCACGCATCGCAAATGAAATGAACCAACGGCTTATAGCAGCGGGTGAAACTGAGGCAGACATTTATGATAGACGCTCTTACCTCACACATGTGTTGCGAGAACACGTAAAACACCAAGTCGAAAAACAAGCAAAGCAGATCTTTCACAAAAAACTTGAACACGGAGAAATTCGTTTTGACTTGGAAACGCAAGAACCCAATTATCGAATGATAGATGAATATGAAATTCAGGTCAGTCCCGATAATGATAGAACGCTTTCAAGGAATTTTGAACCTGTGCAACTGAGCCTATTTGAACCTATATTTGAAAAACAGTTCGATAACGAATTGGAAAAGAATTTTGCATACTATCTTGATGAACAGCGTGCGATGCAATGGTGGTATCGGGTGGCCGCACGCCAACGCGGCGAATATTACTTGCAGGGATGGAAGCGCGGACGTATCTATCCCGATTTCGTAGCAGTGACAAACGAAATTGCAGGTGTGACAAAAGTGTTAATTTTTGATACAAAAGGGGAAGACCGAGAAGGCAACCGTGACACCGAATACAAGCGAAAAGTATTAGAAACACTTGAGGGAGCATTCAACACCGCAGGCACAATGGTCGTGAATGATGGTTCTCAAACCAAAGGTATTTTCCAATTGGTATTCAATGAGAATCAGTTTTTGGAAATATCTGCCCAATTGAATGATGGTGGATAAAACCCCTAGACAGAAGAATCTTAGAAAGGCGGGGCAGTCAAACGCACGAATGCACGCGAAACTTCATCTAATTCCCTACGGACGGCCTCATCTAATTTCCATCCGACACCACCGAGTGTATCATCTAATTGTTCTATTGTATCGCTACCACTGATAGCCACGGTGACTTCAGGATGGGAGACCACCCATGCCACTGCAAGCTGTGCGGGCGTTTTTCCTAATTCGTCTGCAAGGCGTTTGACCGTAGCAAGCACCTTCCCTGTGGTACCCCGCATGCGACGGTCATATTCTTCAGGGTAACGGCGTGCCCACAACGTGCCAGCAGGTGGCGGTGCATCCGGTGAATAAACACCACTCAACAAACCGACAGCTAATGGACTATAACACATCACGCCAAGCCCTTCTTCACGCACTAAGCCAAACATCTCTGTTTCCAAATCTCTGTTAAGCAGATTGTACATATTTTGAACGCACATATACGGTGTAGCGTTAATGCTATCAGCGATCCAGAGAGCTTTACAAACCTGCCATGCCTGATGATTACAGCAGCCGAGGTATCGCACCTTTCCTGAACGTACAAGGTCGTCTAAGGCGCGGAGCGTCTCTTCTTGCGGTGTAGTATCGTCCGTGACGTGGATCAGATAGACATCTATATGGTCCGTGCCGAGCCGTGTCAAGGAACGATCTATCTCCCGCATGATGTGGTATCGTGATAATCCGTAGTCGTTCGGACCTGGTCCGATATGGCTGCAGACTTTGGAAGTAATGACGACATCATCCCGTTTCCTTTTTATAGCTTTACCGAGTATCACCTCGGAACGTCCGATATTCTCACGATCATCCATCGGCCCGTATATGTTCGCACAGTCAATCAGATTGATACCGTTGTCAATCGCATGTTCAATCATGCGTTGTGCGACGTTCTCGTCCGCTTGTCCTCTGAGCCCTAATCCCAGAGCAAGTGGACTGACCTTAACGCCTGCTTTACCAAAATTGACATATTCCATAAGCTGTCTCCTATAAATGGGCACGTGTGTGTGCTCGCAATGCATCGATAAGTCGTTGCATAGCCGCGGGTTTAGGTGCGGAGAACTGCAAAGTTTTCTGTGAGCAAGGATGCGTAAAGTGAAGGGTACGCGCATGCAATGCTTGTCGCTTTAGGTGAAGCAGTGCATGTTTTATCGGAAGTGTATCCGCGTCGTTCAGCGCGCGGTGTTCTCCGCCATAGATAGCATCCCCCGCAACCGGATACCCAATATGTTGCAGATGCACACGTATTTGATGTAACCGTCCTGTTTCCAATGTGAGTTGAACGAGTGAAAATTTGTTGTATATTTCTAATACCTGGTAATGTGTAATAGCGTGCCTGCCACTGTTTTTTACTGTGGTCATGCGTCGACGGTCACGACGGCTGCGAGCAATGTGTGCATCAATGGTGCCTGTGATGTCAGCAGGAATGCCGCACACAACAGCGACATATTGACGGTGGATAGTGTGTTGTTCAAACTGCACGGATAACTCGCGATGCACAACGTCTGTTTTTGCCACAACAAGCACCCCCGACGTGTCTTTGTCCAATCTGTGGACAATGCCCGGTCTTTGGACACCCCCGATGCCAGACAGATCATCGCAGTGAGCAAGCAGCGCGTTGACGAGTGTTCCTGAATTGACACCGCTTGCAGGATGAACAAGCATGCCCGCGGGTTTGTTCAGCACAATTAAGTAATTGTCTTCATAAAGGATGTCAAGCGGAATAGCTTCAGGGTGTCCCGTTGCCAAAGGGCGCGAATCGGGAAACGCAATGCAAACGTGATCGCCGACCCGAAGTGTCCAACTCGGTTGTGTTGTAACCTGACCATTGATAGTCACTGTCCCCTCGCGAATCAGTTTCTGGAAATAGGTGCGCGACGTGTCTTCGGTTACATGGATGAGAAATCTATCTAATCGTGTACCGCTGTGTTCTTCTTGGATATGGAAGCTGTGCGTTTCGTTTTCCATTGTGTTCTTTGTAGCATAACCTGTTAGGTTGTGCAGAAACATTATGCAATCTTATGTAGCGCAAACTGTCAGTTTGTGTATCCATGAAAGAACGTAGCAAGCACAACGTGTCTTGCGGTGACACTATGCAACCTTTTAAAATTATCCCGTTACTGCCCCTTCAGATGCAGACGAAACAGAATTCGCATATTTTGCCATCACGCCGCGTGTGTAAGGTGGTTTGGGAGGTGTCCACTTCTCAAGACGTGCTTGGATTTCAGTATCGGAGAGTGTGACATCAAGCCTGCGGTCTTCTGCGTCAATCACGATTTCGTCGTTTTCCTGAAGGATAGCGATAGGGCCGCCTTTTGCGGCTTCGGGAGCCACGTGGCATATCATAAATCCATGTGTTGCCCCGGAGAATCGACCGTCTGTCATGAGCGCAACATCTTCGCTTAAGCCTGCACCTACGATGGCTGCGGTTACCCCTAACATTTCACGCATGCCTGGACCTCCGGTAGGGCCTTCATATCGGATCACAATGACATCACCGGGTTTGATTTTTCCATCTTTGATAGCAGCAAAAGTGTCCTCTTCACGTTCAAAGATACGTGCGGGACCGCGATGGATCGTTTTTTGTTGCCCCGCTAACTTGATAACACATCCATCCGGGGCAAGATTACCTCGCAAGATAGCGAACCCGCCTGTCGGTTTTAGCGGTGAGTCCACGGCTCGGACGACTTGTTGTCCATCGGTTTCCGTTGCAGCGGCGGCTTCTTCACCAATAGTCTTACCTGTAACGGTCAGTTCATCCGTGTGAATAAGCCCTGCTTCTGCCAGACGTTTTGCTAAGAACTGGATCCCGCCTGCTTCGTACAAGTCCGTAGCAACAAACTGTCCACCGGGTTTTAAGTCTGCCATAACGGGGGTTCTCTGGCTAATGTTATGGAAGTCCTCAAGTGTCAAGGCAATTTGTGCTTCATGTGCAATTGCAAGCAGGTGCAGAATACCGTTCGTAGAACCACCTGTTGCCGCAATAGATGTAATTGCATTTTCAAGAGATTTTCGGGTGATAATTTGACTTGGACGCCGATCCGCAACGAGCATATCCATAACAAGCTGCCCTGCTTTGTATGCTGTATTGTCCTTTTCTTCCACTGCAGCAGGGACACTCCCGCTTCCCATCGGTGCCATGCCTAACATCTCAACAGCAGTCGCCATCGTATTTGCAGTGAATTGCCCACCGCAAGCACCTGGACTTGGACATCCTTTGCGAATCAGATCGTCCAATTCCGCAACGGTAATAGTGCCTTCAGCATGTTGTCCGACCGCTTCGAACACGTCTTGTATTGTGACATCGCGTCCCTGAAATTTACCGGGCATAATGGACCCACCGTAAAGTGTAAGCGATGGAATGTCTAAACGCGCTAATGCCATCACGGTGCCCGGCACAGTTTTATCACATCCACAAAGCGCAACAACAGCATCGAACATATTCCCCAGGCAGACCAACTCTATTGAATCGGCAATGACTTCTCGACTGATAAGGGAGGTTTTCATGCCCTCTGTGCCCATCGTAATGCCATCGGAAATACTGACGGTATTGAATTCAAGGGGAGTACCCCCCGCGTCGCGAATTCCCTGTTTGACTTTCGCTGCGAGCCGTCTTAGGTGAAAGTTACAGGGACCGATTTCAATCCATGTATTTGCCACGCCGATGATCGGTTTGTCAAGGTCTGCGGGTGTCAGTCCGTCGTCACCGAACATAAGCATCGTGCGTGCGGCGGCACGGTCAGGACCATCGGTAATCACATAACTCCGAGGTTTCAGTTTATTGGACATTGGCTTGTTCTCCTACAGCTTTTTTAAAGGGTTGCATAGTGTTTTTTAAAGGGTTGCATAGTGTCATCGCGAGCCTCGTTGGGAAACCTGCTACTTTCAGGATTACATCGTGAATTTATAGACAACATTTGTGTGTGTTGCGTCTTTGAGACGTAAATGGATTGTCCCTGCTTCCTGTCGGTATGCCTCTTGATACATAGTTTTGATTGGAGTCATATCGAAGTTATAGTCCTCGGTTAACCACGCTTCACAGGTATCTCCGTTCGCGTTGTGTGCAAGAGAAACATGGAGTTGGACAGGAAATGATTCCAGAAATGAATCCGACACAATGAGGGTCATTTCATGCTTTTCGCACCCACCGCCGTAAGATACGTTAATTTGGAGTGTATCCTTATCTATTGTAACGTTATTCAAGATATAGTCATCTGTTCCGAACTTCTTGTCTGGAGCCCCAATAACAACGGTGCCTAAATAGGGGGTGTCGACCGGTATTACGTCATCAGCGGAGACAGATGTGAGACCATCAGAATCTATCTGCATCTGTTGACATCCGAATGTGCTGAGGAAAAGGACAGTGAGGACAATACCGGTACATTTGTTTAGATACATGTGTGGTCTACCTTGCGTGTGTTGTGTCTAGCGATGTTTTTATTGCATACCGAGCCAGCTGCTAAACACCCCTCCATATTTTGCAATGAGTCCCGCGAACACGACAGAAACCATGGACATCAACTTAATCAAGATGTTAAGCGAAGGACCGGAGGTGTCTTTGAACGGATCCCCCACGGTATCACCGACAATTGTAGCTTTGTGTTGTTCTGACCCTTTTTCACCGTATTCCGCTTTATGTTTGCCTTCTTCAATAAATTTTTTGGCGTTATCCCATGCTCCTCCAGCATTTGCCATCATGATGGCTAAAACGAAACCGGTCGCCAGTCCGCCTGCAAGTAATCCGAGTACTCCTGCGACGTTGAATAACAATCCAACAGCGACAGGTATGACAATGGCGATAAGTGATGGAAAGATCATCTCGCGTTGTGCGCCAGCAGTGGAGATTCCGACGCATCGGGCGTAATCAGGTTTTTCCTCGCCTTTCATAATACCAGGTTTTTCACGAAATTGGCGTCGGACTTCTTCTACCATGGCACCAGCGGCGCGTCCGACAGCCTTCATCGTCAACGCGCAGAAATAGAATGCCATCACTGCACCGATAAATAAACCGATGAGCACTTGTGGATTCATCAAGGTAACATTGTAGTAATCCATAAATTGACTTACTGTGATCTTTGCGGTTTCAACCGTCCCTTCACCGGGGATATCCAGTTCATTTTTATGTGCTAAATGGATGAGTCCGTGACGTATTTCTTCAAGATACGCTGCAAGTAGGGCAAGCGCGGTGAGTGCAGCGGAACCGATGGCAAACCCTTTGCCAGTCGCTGCAGTTGTATTTCCGAGTGCATCTAACTGATCTGTACGTTCTCTAACACTTTCGTCAAGTTTTGACATCTCTGCGTTGCCGCCAGCGTTGTCTGCGATGGGACCGTAAGCATCTGTAGCGAGCGTAATACCGAGAGTTGCGAGCATACCGACAGCTGCGATACCTACCCCATAAAGTCCCATCAGCGGTTCGAATTCTTCAAAGGCACCACCGGGGAGGTAGTAACTGATAGCAACTGCAGCAATGATGGTTAACACGGGAATCGCAGTGGATTCCATGCCGACAGCAACCCCTTCTATGATGACAGTCGCGGGGCCTGTTTGTGCTTGTTTCGCGATGGCGCGTGTCGGTTTATATTCGTGAGAGGTGAAGATTTCTGTGACTTTGCCGATAATCAAGCCAGCAATGAGCCCTGCAATGATAGCTCCCCAAATCTGCCATCTGTTCGGAAGGTTGAGGTAAAGCAACACCGGTAGTGATAAGATAGCAATGCCGATAGCACTGCCGTTGATGCCCAAGTTCAAGGATCCCATGAGCTGCCGCATCGTCGCACCCTCCTTTGTTCGCACCATATAGATACCGAAAATAGAGAGTATCACACCGATACCGGCAATAATCATCGGAGCGGCGAGGTATTTCAACTGGAGTGGAATTCCATATCCGCTGGCAACTGCTGCTGCGACACCGAGTGCGGCGGTTGCAAGAATGGAACCTGCATAAGATTCGTAAAGGTCCGCACCCATCCCCGCTACATCACCGACGTTATCCCCTACATTATCTGCGATGACGGCAGGATTGCGGGGATCGTCTTCAGGAATGCCTGCCTCCACTTTGCCAACAAGGTCCGCACCGACATCCGCTGCTTTGGTATAGATACCGCCGCCGACGCGAGCGAACAGTGCTTGTGTGGAAGCGCCCATGCCAAAACTCAGCATGATCACTGTAATTTGGGGTAGCGGATTTTTGCCTAAAAAATCTTCACCTATCCATGAAATCTTGGGGAAAATATAATAGAGTATGAGAAACCATCCGGTGATGTCGAGGAGCGCAAAGCCGACGACTATCAAGCCCATCACTGCACCTGCACGGAAGGAGACCCTTAAGCCAGCGTTGAGCCCTTTCATCGCTGCACTGGTTGTACGTGCAGATGCGTTCGTTGCAGTTTTCATGCCGAGGAAACCGCAAAGCCCTGAAAAAAAACCGCCTGTTAGGAAAGCAAACGGAACTACCTGATTCTGCGCTTTAAGAACGAAAGCCATGAAGATAAAGATAATACACAGCACAGCAAAGACGATGCCGACGACTTTATACTGTTGTCTAAGATACGCCATCGCACCTTCACGGACAGATTGTGCAATGTCACGCATGGTTTCTGTCCCTTCGTCCTGTTTCATAACAGAACGATAGAAGTGGTAGGCAAAGCCTAAAGCGATCAAGGAACCGATGGGGGCAATCCACCACACCCATGGCATGGCTGGAAGGGCAGATGTCGCTTCTGATTGGGCAAAAGCTGTGGTGACGAAATTCAGTAGCGGAAAGCTTATAAGCAGTGTCTTCCAATTTATTTTAAATGATTGCATAGTGTTATCGCAAGCACGTTGTGCTTGCTACTTTCTTTCTATTTTTAACGATTGCATGGTGTTACCGCAAACACGGGGAATGCCTAAATGGCATTCATACCGTTGATTTTGTTGTGTTTGCTACAATATCGGTATGTATGCACAACCTATGAAAGGTTATGCTACGAAGAACACAACCTGGAAAGGTTGTCGGATAAAATATCCTTCATAGTTTATATTATGCGTCCGCCAGATTAAAAAACTTGAGTGCGTGTCCGACAAGATACAGAGACCCTGTCACGCAAATTAAATCTGTAGGGGATGCGGCGGATACTCCTTCTGTAATTGCTTCTCTTGGAGATGTATAGGTTTTTATTGTTTGGCATATCCCTGACCATGTGTCGTGTATTCTTTTTGCAGGCATGACGCGTGGGTTATTCGGAACTTGTGTTACGATCACGGCATCCGCTATTTTTGAGATTATTTTGCCAATTGCTGCTAAATCTTTGTCTTTCATGAAACTGACGATGAAAATTACCTGTGTGTAGTGGAAATTTTCACGTATAGCGCGACAGAGTGCCTTCATAGAAACAGGAGAGTGTGCACCATCGAGCACAACACAGGGTGAGGACTTAACCACCTGCATACGTCCATGCCATGTTACATGCCTAAATCCTGCATATACGTTATCTTTCGTGATCTCATGTCCTTTCTGTTTCAGACACTCGATCGCTGCGATGGCAGTCGTACCGTTGATATACTGATGGTGTCCTAAAAGTGGCAACGTGAGTTGTGGATATTGCGTTGTTCCGATTTGGACATCAAATTGTTGTGCATTCGGCACACCGTCTGAATTAAGGACAAGTGCCTTGGTGTTTTTTTCTGCTATATTTTTCACGGTTACGATGGGTGCGTTCCGTTCTTTCGCGACCCTTTTTATGACGGTGTCCGCATCCGGATGTTGTGGAGCAAGTGCAAGTGGGCATGCATGTTTGATTATCTCCGCTTTTTCTATCGCTATGTCCGTATAGGTTTCTCCTAATATCGCTGTGTGCTCTAAACTGATCGGTGTCATGACGGTTGCCACTGGAGAAACGATGTTTGTTGCGTCAAGCCGTCCGCCTAGACCGACTTCAATCACAGCAAAATGGGTGCCTTTGTCTGCGAAATAGGTGAAAGCCAGTGCTGTGTATATTTCAAAAAATGAAACGCGTCCGAATTCTGAATCGGAAACAGTTTCAATCGCGGGTTTTAGTATGTCTATGTAGGCAGCAACTTCTGATTCTGCTATAAATTTGTTATCAATCCGGCATCTTTCTCGGGGTGTTATGAGATGTGGGGAGGTATACAACCCCGTTTTATATCCCGCATGTGTTAGCACGGATGCGATGATC
Organism: Candidatus Poribacteria bacterium; assembly: GCA_965200395.1. Lineage (GTDB taxonomy): Bacteria > Poribacteria > WGA-4E > WGA-4E > WGA-3G > MSPOR6. The sequence goes on from CBDAUH010000003.1 coordinate 296,909, forward strand.
GCTGCTGTGGACCCCTTCCCTTTACTTCCTGAGACATGGATGACTTTTGTTTTTTCGTGTGGATTTCCGATCAGGTCTAATAACCGTGTTGTGCGGTTTAGATTGTAAAATCGTGCCTGACGCGCAAAGTCCGGACTTCTTTCGTAATCAATAAACTGTGCTATGTAAGCGAGGGCAGCTGTGTAGTCCAATTTTTTAGGTGTTATCGTTTATAGGCTGTGCAGTGTTTTTAAAGGGTTGCGTAGTGTTACCGCAAAGGCACGATGTGCTTTGCTCCGTTTTTGATTGGGATAGTGTTGTTTACGATAGATGTTCATATATTGGAAATTGTGAGCAGAATTCCTTAACTTTTTCGCGGATACGTTTTTTTACAGAACCGTTTCGTCTGTTTTCAAGTGCTTCTGTTATGAAATCCGCAATTTGAATCATTTCGGTTTCTTTCATGCCGCGCGTGGTAACCATCGGTGTGCCCAGCCGGAGACCGCTAGTTGTTTTCGGTTTCCTTTTGTCGAAAGGAATAGTGTTTTTATTTACAATAATGCCTGAATCCTCAAGATGGTCTGCTGCTTGCCTACCGCTGAGTTTCTCATATTTTGAAGTGAGGTCTATGAGCATCAAGTGGTTTTCTGTGCCACCGCTGACTAATCTGAATCCGTTCTCAATTAACCTTGATGCAAGTGTCTTCGCGTTTTGGACGATTTGTGTTTGATATGTTTTAAATTCAGGTTCGCTTGCTTCTTTGAAGGCGACTGCTCTGGCGGCGATGGTGTGCAGAAAAGGACCACCTTGTAGCCCTGGGAAGACAGCTTTATCAATCTGTGCTGCATGTTTTTCCTTGCACATTATCATCGCACCTCGAGGACCACGCAGGGTCTTGTGTGTCGTTGTCGTAACGACATCGCTATAGGGGACAGGATCCGGATGCACCCCGCCTGCTATTAGTCCAGCGATATGTGCTATATCCGCCAGCAAATACGCATCTACAGCGTCAGCGGCCTCACGCCACGCGGCGAAATCAAAGTGACGCGGATATGCAGTTGCCCCAACAACAATGAGTTTGGGTCGATGTGCTGTTGCAAGCTGACGTATCATGTCCATGTCAATCAACTCTGTTTCGGTGTCTACACCGTAAGCCACTACGTTATAGTAACGTCCAGAAAAATTGACTGTGTCCCCATGGCTGAGATGTCCACCATGGCTAAGAGACATCGCTAAGATCGTATCGCCTGGATCAAGCAAGGCATGGTATGCTGCCATATTCGCTTGTGTCCCCGCATGCGGTTGGACGTTGACATGCTCCGCACCGAAAACCGCTTTTGCACGTTCTATTGCAAGCGATTCCACAGCATCCATAAACTCACAACCGTTATAGTAACGCTCACCAGGATACCCTTCAGCATATTTATTACCGAGGATACTCCCCTGAATTTCCATCACCGCTCGACTGGCATAGTTCTCCGATGGAATCAGCATCAATGTGTTTTGCTGACGTGCCAAGTCTTTAGCGGTAATCTCTACTATTTGTGGGTCTACCTCTGCCAATAATTTATTCATTTTCTCACTGTCCGTAACAACTTGACATCAGGTTGTATTGTAAAGTTTAAATAATATCACAAATTTGACACAATTACAAGAAAAGTTGATAGGCAGTACCTACATGTTATATTAGTGGTAACGGATTTTCGTTACTTTAATCTTCAAGCGAGTGTATTGTGCCATGCAAATAACAATCTAACGGCACACCATCGGCAAAATTACCTTTGATATCAACATGAAACTGCATCGTAGACGTAAGTGTAGGTATGCTGAGGAAAACAGTTTTGCCATCCTCAGAAAGCGTCGCAGATTGAACCAGGTGCTCATCTCTACCCTCCTCACCAGAACGTTTCAACTGGGGCGAACCGTAGTCTTTAGACCAACGATACTCCCAACTCTGCACCCGCCAGTTTCCTACATTTGCTGCAGACTCGGGGTTAAGCGGTTCATAGAAACTGATAGCTAAGCCATCACGCACAGCACGGAACGATCTCGGAGTTCGAAGTGGAGCACCAGTCCTGCGAACACGGTAGAAACCGGTGTCCTGCTGTTTTTCTGATGACCAACCGAATAGACCCGCAATATAAAGATCCCCGCTGATCGGATGGAACCGTCCACGCATCACACCCGTGGGGAACTCCAAACCCATTTCAGTGAGAGCACCTTGTACGGTCTCCCCTATTTGGTGCTGAAGAACTGCATATACTTTCCCCGTGCCGTAACTAACTGAGAGTACAGAATCTGCCATTTCTCCCCATGTGTTTGTAGGAATCCAGACCAATGTTGCAGGAGAACGATCAACAAAAGGAGCCACCCAGCAGAGAGGTGGTTCATAGTTGTTCGGTGGATCACCAGGTGGATACCAACCCCACAGGTTTCCGTAAAATTTACCGGGGGCACTGATACGGTTCAGTCGATTGGCAGGCATCCAGAAACCTTCCTGATCTGTACCATAGAATGTAGGACCAGGGCTGATCCCAAGTCCATTTGATGCACGAAAGCCGTAAGCGATCACAGTGGACTCCTCTCCATCTGATGACACACGGATAAGGGTGCCGTGGTGCGGATGTTGAGCAGGTAATCCGTGCCGGGCAGATTTCATGTAGTAGAAGTTACCAGCTTCATCTGCCTGCAAATCCATAACCTGCTCGTGGAAATGTTCACTGTTGTAAACGTCATTGTTGAAATTCTCGTAGAAGTCAGTTTCGCCGTCTCCGTTAAAATCAATAAGGCGAGTGATCTGATCGCGCCCGGCAACGTAAATCTGTTCACCTACAATTTTTAATCCGAGCGGTTGATTTAATCCAGTCGCAATACGTTGCCATACAAGCGTATCCAAAGCATCATTGAGCCCAGTGACTGTCCAGACATCCCCGTTCCACGTAGAGAGTGCAGCACTATTGCCATCTGGAAAGAAGTCAAACCCACCGAAGCGTAACCACGATTCCCATGGATTTTGCTCGGGCCAATCTATCTTGTCGATCGCGAACGGTTGCCTAGGATCAAGTCCATCATTTGCCGCTAACTGAGCGAAATGTGAGAGTTGGGACTCACTACCTTGCCATTTAAGCACCGTTGCAGTTGTGCCTATGGGAAGATGAAGAGAAACACGTTCAGAGTCGACGATCCATTTCGCTCCTTCAATCGGTCCTACCAGAGATGCAGCAATCACAGGCGGTTCTTGAAGGCTTTGGTAAAGCGTATGCATCTCGTCAGGTGAAAGGACACGGTTGTAGAGATACAGCTCATCAAGTTTTCCTTCTAACCAAGGAGATTCTGGAAAATTTTCCGCAGTGAATCCGAGCCGTAATATGTTATCTTCCAATTCATCTTCTGGCTTGAGTGCACCTTCGGCGACAATTTCTCCATCCAAAAACAACTTCACTTCGCCAGTTTGATGTTGCCACGTCAATCCGATATGGTGCCAAGCACCATCAACAACTGACTTACCTTCTCCAGTGGCACTGCTGATGACCCCAACCCAACCAATATCAAATGCCAATTGTCCATTTCGAATAAAAAACGTTTTACCGTCCGGCACCCACTCCGGTTCATCGACCGTTTCAGCCAAAATAGTGCCATCAGCCTCAGTGTTAATCCATGCAGAAAAGGTTAGGTCGGTGGTGTCAAAATCAGGTGCAAGGTTCTCATCAAAACGCGCTTCCGCATCACCACTAAACACAAGACATTTGTCCTGCCGGCCATCTTCCCAGTGAACGCCATCAAGGGTGATTTTTTGCTTTTCCTGTGTAGTACTTGCTGTATGTGAACCTTCACCCTCGTCAAAACGCCAGTGTCCGATCAAAGCTGAATCATCTTTACGTTCTCGCGTTGACGTAGACTTATCAGTGTTAGGAGATGGGAGCAAGGCAGCGATGTACTGATCTGCACTGCCAACATCACCAGTAGCAGGAGAGAGATTGTCCATTGAAAGCAATTTCGGGATGTATCTATCTTTTTCAAGGTGAAAATTTACTCCCGCAGTGATTTCGTGAGCTTCCAATTTAAGTCGTTGCTGTATATTAGTGTGTCCTGTCGTAATTAGTTTTTCCGACCAACGTTGCGGTCCACCTCTAATCAACGTCGTCAGATCTATCACAGCAGGAGACGTATCTACAAACTCTTTCCATGTGTCTAAATCAAGTGTATCGTGTACCGCTGCGGTGAGCAGAATTTTGGTAGAAATTGCTCGATTAGAATCCGGGAATCGAACTCGTATCTCCTCATCAACTACTTCCAAATGTGTTCCTTTCGGTGCGTCAACCAAAGCAGCGAGAAGACTGCCTGGGGCACCAGGTTCTGTACCCAACGGACACAGAGCGATGGCAGCACCACGTGATGATTTGGGTAAAAGAATCGTTTTACTGTCAGTAAGTGTCGCAATACGGACAAGTGTACTTGATGTGGAGGGACCGAGATGGAAAGTTCGGGAAAAAGCGTACCCCTTTTCTCCGCTTTCAAGTGATGGAGTTTCCAGCACAGAACGAGTACCGACCGTATAAGACAAAATAACCTTCTCATCGTGAAGGTACAATCCTTTCCAATGCGCCCAATCTCTCGGTAGAGGACCAAAAGGGACGACTCGTGTATCCTCAAAACTATCGTCCTTTGCCCAACCAGGACCAACCTTATTTTCCCATAGCAGTTTTCCCTCTATAGATGGATAACTCTGATGCCAACCGTTAAATTCAACATCTGCGAAGTCAATCAAACCATCTATCCAACCCGCGGAGTATCGTAACAAGTCAGTGTCAAACACGACTGTACCACCTGTGTGATCCGGAGTGAGCGGAATAACGATGCCTTTGTAGGTTAGGTTATTTGTGTTCGCTGCAACGGCAGTGGAGATGAAGGGACCATAATCCATATCCCGCCACCGTTCTCCGGTTTTAGCACGCCAACCGAGAACATAGCGGCGCGGTGCTTCGCGTTCAAGACACCAATAGACACCGTTCACAATTAGACGACGAAAATCGCTTACCTTGAAGTCCTCAGGATGTCCCATTGTCGTTGTGAACACACGACCATCCCCAGAATGGGTGTGCGTCCAAGCAATGGGATTGACCGTCTCATCACCGCCCCGTTCTCCTTCCGGAAATACAGGTCGTCCCTGCACCAAGATTTTGGCATCTTTCGGTGGATAATTGGGACGTACATGGTAAGTCCAGGATCGGACATGGAACGTAGGACTCACGCCATTAAGGATTTCGTGTTCGCCAACTGTTGTTGCATCGGTACTTGCACCATGTCCATAGTGGTATATCCACGGTGCACCGAGTTCGCGTGCCCCGAAGTCGTTCCACAACTCCGCACGCGGATCATCTCCATCATAAGCAAAAGCGTGTGTTGTTGTGCGGAAGGCTACGATGGGACCGCCGCGGTCAATGTATTTTTGTAATGAGGCAAGCTGGTCATCCGGGAGTTGACGAAAACGCAGATACAGAACGAGTAGATCAGCGGTTTCAAGGGCTTCAAGTCCGTTGATACTGTTCTCTTCACCGCCATGAAGTGCGTCATCTATGAGAACTGTAGTGCGGAAGCCGTAGTGATCTTTCAATACCTGCGCTAACGCAGGCATCGTTACTTCGGAACGATACTCACCTTCACCTACTACAAAGACAAGATGCGGTTGTGCATGACCGATGAATGCTGACATACCAAGTCCGAACAGAATACACAGTAAATAAATTGAAATTCGCTTTGCAAAATGGTACGAGGCGTTAATTGAGAAGTTTGATTTTGCCATATATTGTCTCTCCTGGATAAATAGATTAGAATTGCTATGTTGTGTTATGGTGTGGTGGCACTTCTAAGCGGAAGGTTGGATCCACTACAACGATGTAGATAGAGTATATCATAGATTGGATTAAATGTAAAATATATTTGCAACTATTGACAAATTAGCAGTGCCTACCCTCATGCTAAAGCAGCGGGGTCTTGGCATTGAGGGAGATGAATAAATTACTCTGACATTTTTCACAATTGTTCAGCTCATGTAAAAAATAAGTGCAAATGCAACTTTTTACCCGCATGAACATTGACTTCGTGAAAGCAAACGCACACATATTTTACACAAGTGAAAGTTTTCTAATTCCTATAAACCTGATAATATCAATACCAAATACCTGTGAAAAACCGACCTAACGGGCGATTTTATTCTATTTTGTAATAAAAACAAAGTATATTTTTCACATAATGGGACATATCCATTAGCATTTTTTAGCATTTTCATGACTGCGTATTGAAAGACCCTTGATAGATACTGACTTCCAGGTGCTTTTGAGAAATATCAGTTACTGTTATTTCAAAACTGTTTACAGAACGGCATTTTTTGTGTATGATAGAGAAAAACGGAACTGAACACTAACTTATGATGGTAAAACCTAAAAATGAAAGACACTTTCTTTCCACGGTAGGCGATGAATGCTATATGGGGAATGTCTAAATGGCATTCATACCGTTGGTTTGGAGATTCCTTGCTTCCCTGATACAATGTGTCTACTTATTTCAAAGATTTATCATAATGTTTAAGAATTGAGACATACAATCATGAAACGTATAGGTTTGTTTTTGTTGTGGTTTTTAGTCATTATAGAGGGCATCTTCATTGCAAAAATGATTGTCAATGATTATGTAAACCGAGAAAAGCCGCAACAAATAAAATCTACAGAATTACTTAAGCCCGAAATAGCACGAGAATCGATAGTTCGGATAGAAAATGATTCAGGAATTAAACGTTATGGTACCGGATTCTTTGTAGCACCGGATAAGATTGCTACCAATATACATGTCATTGCGCACCACGGTGCTTTATCGGTAAAAACAATACATCAGAAAGAAGAAGTTGTAAGGACTGAAAATGGTAATGTGTTAGGAAGTTATGAAAATAAGATCACTAACTGGACAGTTGAAGGTGTATTGGCTTATGATGTAAAAAACGATCTTGCTATCATAAAAGTAAATGGTGAAGGTGTACCATTTAAACTTGCTAACAGTAGATGGATCAAGAAAAACGAACATATTACTATTATTGGATATCCCAGTGGACTGTTCGGGGTTGAGAAGGGAAATGTGTATAGTATACGAAAAAGTGATAAGTAGCTTCGGAATGATATCCTACTAAGTGGTGGAAGTAGTGGAAGTCCCGTTCTAAATGACAAAGGGGAAGTAATCGGTATTCACTCTTTTATTCAATATGACATAGGTTATTCGCTTGCTTCTTCCTCAAATGTTTTAAAGAAATTACTTGCACGATCAAGTGCAATTGAATCACTAGTAGAGTGGCGAAGTCTAGCATCAATACGTGCCTATGAACACTATATCAAAGGACAAGAAAAATACTATGCAAAGGAATACCATCAATCAATTGAGGAATTAGAAAAAGCAATTGTGTTAAACCCAATTACAATTTACGCATATACAAAACTTGGTGATGCAAGGTCACGATTAGCTGCATTAGAAAGAAAGATTGGAAATGAGGAGAAATCAAGGAATCTATATATAGCAGCAATTGATGACTATACCTCTGCAATCAAAAATAATTCTAAAAATGCATCGAGTTATAGTGGACGGGGAAATGTCCACTACGAACTTGGTAACTACTCGTTAGCACTTTCAGATTACGACAAAGCAATAAAGTTTAACCCGAAGTATATTGGGCTGTTTCATGTTCAAGGGATGAACAGAATTAAACACGGTGATGTGGCTTCTAAAGAGGGTGACCATAAAAGTGCACAGAATCTATATAGGGAGGCAATCGAGTATTACGGTTTTGCTATAAAGCGAAACCATAAAGTCCCTTACTTTTACCTGAAACGAGCAAATGCGGAGACCAATCTGGGTAGATCATTAGCTAATCAAGATGATGTTGAGAATGCAAGACCACATTATCAAAAAGCGATTGAAGATTGTAACAAGGCAATTACATTGAGTCCTGAAGAATCTACCGCATACAATGGACGCGCCCATGCGCAATACCAGTTTGCGCACTTTGAGAAGGATCAAAACAATATGGCGGTAGCAACTAAATTATTCCAATCAGCAATTAAGAACTGGCGTGTTGGAATTGAACTACAACCAGAGGGGCATTTCAAGAATCGTAAACTTTCAGATATTAATAGAAACATAGGCATCTCTAAAATTGAACTGGCAGATATAGAAATACAGCGAAATGACATAGGAAAGGCAATAGTTCTATATTCTTCAGCGATAGATGATTTGACTGAAGCAATTCAACTCAATCCGAAGAATGCTTATGCCTACTCAAACAGAGCTTGGGTCTATTATCTTCTTGGAAAACATGGATTCGAAAATGGAAATATAGAAGAATCACTGAAATTATATGAATTTGGGTTAAATGATTGTGATAGATCCTCACAAATAGACCCGAATAATGCTTTTGCTTTCCGCAACCGTGGTGTAATAAAAGTAGCATTGGGAAATATTCCCTCTGCCTTGATAGATTTTGATAGGGCAATATTTCTTAATCCCCAATATGCAGATGCGTATTATCAACGCGGACTCGTGAAAAATGATAAAGCTGATTTGGATAAAGCGAAAGAATTGGATCCAAATGTTGGAAAGTGATAACAGAGTAGTATCTTAATAATCACTCTTGAAACCTAAACTAAGAAAGCGATTAACTATTGATTCAACAACCAACGCGGACAAGCCTATCTTGGCGCGCAGTAATCATCGGTTTAGCATGTGCAACGATTGAATGTCTCCTCGCGCCCTACAACGATTACGTCATACGTAACATCTTCCTTGCAGGTGGACATTTTCCTGTAGGTCCGTTCTTTGTCCTCACTATACTTGTATTAGGGGTGAACGTTGTCTTAAAACAGATACATCCCAAATCTGCATTTTCACCGGGAGAACTCATCACAATTTGGTGTATTATGCTTGCGCCTGCAGGCATTCCATCTTCAGGTATGATGCGGTACGCTCTCAGTCCGATGATCGCATATAAATATCTTTCCACACCTGAAAATGATTGGGAATCGTTGTTCTTCCACTACATTCCACATTGGCGTGTCGTTCGCGACGAAACCGCAATTAGCTCATTCTATGAGGGGCTGTTTGCAGGAGAACCTATCCCTTGGAATGCTTGGATAACACCTATCCTCATCTGGAGTGCTTATGTTATCGTTGTCTATTTCGTGATGATATGTCTGTCGGTATTACTTCGAAAACAGTGGGTTGAATATGAACGTTGTGCATTTCCACTCGTTAAACTCCCCGTTGAGATGGCAGCGCAAGGTAGTGGACGACTCGGCACGCTTTTTAAAAACAGCGCGCTCTGGTTCGGTGTCGCCTTCCCTGTCTTTCTACATACGATGAATGGACTACATACATTTTTCCCATCTGTTCCCCATATCCCGCGTGATTTTTGGCTCAATCATTATCTCACAGAAAGACCATGGAGTGCTTTACGCCCATTCCAAGTTGTCATCTTCTGGTCAATGGTCGGATTTAGTTACCTGCTTACCTTAGAGGTATCATTTAGTATCTGGTTTTTCTTCGTATTTTACAAGTTGCAATGTCTTATAGGGGTAATGCTCGGATTTCCATTAACTTCGGGACCAGGGGTTCAATGGACTGGCAAATCGTTTAGTGCTGCCCAAGAGGCAGGTGCATGTTTAGTGTTCGTTGCTATTGCATTATGGAAAACGCGACATCATATAAAAAACTTGTTCCAGCTCCGAAAATCAGACGAAGCGTTACCGTACGGCGTTACTGTCTTCGGACTTATCGGCGGCATCTGTGTACTTGTATTTTTCAATCATCTGATGGGTATGTCAATACTGTTTGCAATTGGTTTTGTGTTGTTCCTGCTTGCTATGTATATCGTTTTGACATGGCAGGTAATTAATGGGGGCATTCCATTTATCAACCCATCATTTTCACCGCAAAGTTTTTTCCTTACAACTTTAGGCACGTCAAAAATACACCCTTCATCATTGACATCTCTGATGATGCATCCAGTATGTCTTACACTTGACCTGCGCGAATTTATGATGCCAAACATAATGAATGGACTGAAAGCAACCGACGAGGCACGTGTCAAACGACGACAACTCCTCATCGCAATGGCAGCTGCTATGGTGATCGGTTTAGGAGTATCCTATTACTCCGCAATTAAAGTGGGATATGCACACGGGGCACCATATATGGGAGGTGGTTGGTTTATGCGACAGCTGGAAGGATTGCTAACAAGCCCAAAAACAAGTACGAATTGGACTAATACAGGTTTCATTTTGTTCGGTGGTGGATTCACAGGATGGTTGATGTGGATGCGACAAACCTTTGTATGGTGGCCCCTGCACCCTCTCGGTTATACAATGTTAAGTTCATGGGCAACCTTCAAGCTTTGGTTCTCCATCTTCCTCGGATGGGGCATGAAGTTCGCAATTGTCAAATACGGCGGACTGAAGGCATACCGTCAAGCACGACCAGTATTCCTAGGTTTAGTCATTGGAGAGATGACATGTGCGGGACTGTGGGCCATTGTTGGGATGGTTACAGGAATTAGTAGCGGATATCGGATATTGCCTGATTAGACGCGCTTTTTCGTAGGCGCGGCTTGAAACCGCGCCTATTAACGTTGAAAACTTATTTGGCTTTGAGCACACCCCATTGTGTGGCAAGTTTACCCAACGGCTCAACAGGTGTGAGTCCACCTTCCTGCAAACTCATGACTTCATCAGCGGTCAACGCAACGTTGTAAATCCGTGATTCTTCAATATGTGCACTGAGATCACCAGGACCACTAAGTCCATTTACATGATGTCTACCCCAAATTGCTTCTGAATCGCCAGCTTCCCAAGTTCTGCTATCACCTTTTGTATAACCACCCATGCTTTCACCATTACGATAGCCAGTTATTTCATATTGATTGCTGACTATTTTATAGGTTATAGCGACCATATGAAGTACACCTGTTTCACTCTCAGTGACAACATCTGGAAAATCATCTGTGCGGCGGAAGTGACTACTCCCCGACGTCCATTGTCTTTCTACTCTTTCAGACCAAACAATTCCACAAAACTGATCTGTTGACACCTCATCCAGTGTGAGTGCTGAACCGCTTGTTCTTGCAAGACTATCTAAACTGACCCAGGACACCAAGGTTAGATCTGTAATGTCAGGACCGGTATAGTCCAAAGAATGTGCCCAATTTCCTGTTGATACAACCAATTGTCCATCTTCTATCGTAGTACCGTGCAGGACAACATCTCCGAAATTACCGGTTTCTTCCTTTGCACTATCAAAACGCCACCAGCCGACCAGATTGTCTTCTTGCACTTGTGCAAAAACTGACATCTGCATACCGAGCATTAATATCACTGCACATAAACAGTAAACCTTTGTTCTCATGGAAACGACTCCTTTATAATTATTTGGATCTGATGGTTAACTGCATTAACCTAATTCCATTAGTAAGACCCTTAGAGTTAATTTTTTACGAATTACGAACAACTAAGAATTGGCGCGCACATAGAGCGCGCCTACTATTTAACATTGACCTTTTGCAGATCTCTCTATAATCTATGGATGAGATTACTGTCTTTTTATCTTTGCCCAACGGGTTGCGAGCCTATCACGTGCTTCAACAGGAAGGTCTCCGCTGTACATAGATTTTATCTCATCATGTGTTAAGGCAACATTGTAGATACGGGATTCTTCTATGTCTGCAGTTATAGAATTGCTAACTGGATTAGCAACACCCCCTGAATGCCTCGCTCCCCAGATTGCTTCAGCATTAGCACTTGTCCAGGTTCTTGAATCCCCCTTTTTGAAGCTACCCATACTTTTGTCATTACGGTAACCGGTAATTTCATACAGGCCGCCGACCAACTCATAAGTGATGGCAATTAATACTAATTCACCTTCTTTTGACTCATCTACTACATTTGGGAAATCCTCAGTACGCCGAAAATGGCTACTTCCCGGCATCCATTGTTTCGGTTTCCTTTCTGCATAGACAATGGCAACGAACTGATCAATATCGGTCCTATCCAATGAAAGAGCAGCACCGTGTGTATGATTCAAGTCATTTAATCTCACCCAACTTGCTAATGTTACATCAGTAATGTCTGGACCGTCGTATTCGATGGAATTTGCCCATTTATCTCGTTCACAAACTAGCTGTCCATCTTCAATCGTTGCGCCTCGTAGGATTATATCACCCCAATTTCCTGTTTCGTCTGTTCCATCATCAAAAAGCCACCAACCAACAAGATTTTTTTCTTGCACTTGTGCAAAAGCAGATATTGATACAGTCAACATCAGCAGCACAATCAATACTGTACAGATATATTGAATTTTCATTTCCAAAGTTCTCCTATTTGCAATTCTGCATTAGTAAAAGATTACTTAACACCATTTATCACTGTTCAACCAACAAATTTAATGATAACTGAAATACTATTTATTAATCAACTCAATTTTCTGAGTAGGATGTGTAGACGGGATTAAACTTTAACAACTGCAAGACATGTGCATCGATTTACAGTCTAACATAAAAAATGTAATATGCAAGAATAATTATACACATGCACGTAGGACATTAATAATGAAGAATACAAATAATTATTCACTTTTCTCCCGAGGTAGCCAAGGTTTCCTAACCCTGGCATAGGTGTCAATTTAGTGTAATCCTGGTTCAGACAAATACATTGTATATTATTACTATAGTTTGGACATTTTGGGACATTCAGGCTGCGTTGTCCGCAGGCAATGCTGTCTCTTTGTGAAAATCGGTGTGTATTTTCTGTGAGTTTGTTTTTTCAGAGTAAATCGCAGAAAATACCGCTCTGTAGAGCTGCCAGCGGAGATAAACTACACGCAACCCTTGTGTGAGACGCTTCGGATGATACCAATGGATGCCCAACTGATCACAAACTACCTGAGCACTTATCTCCTCCGCCGTCCCATCCCGTGGGGTGAATAGCAACTTCGTCAGACTTGCTGCAACGAAACTCAATTGCACAAACCGATTGATGCTTTTGCGGGATTTCAGGCGATAGTCATCAAAACCGAAGTGTTGCTTCGCATCCCGAAAAGCCGTCTCTATGTGCCATCTCTTGCGATAATATATAGCGATCTGTGGTATCCCAATCGTCAAATCTGTTGTCCATACACAGAAATACCGATAAGGTTTCGAGGTTTTCGGGCGACTTCGGATAACAACGAGGCGAATATCAGCATCGCACATCTTCGTTCTCACGACTTTGGAGGCGATTGAATACTTTTGGCCTTCTATATCCATAAGCGTATACCGCATCCTGCGAATATCCAAGCGGTCTCCATATTTTCGCGGACGGCCACGCTGGCGATGTTTCGGCTGTTCCGGTAAACGATAGAAGACGGCATTAGACTTCGCACGACACAAGATATGATGTCCATAACTTTGAACCAGCGTAAACACTTTTCGCCTTGAGAACCCACGATCAAAAATAATAAGACCCGGAGCGATCTGGGAACAGATGCGTTTCAACACCGCATCGCTTTTATCACGGCACGTCTGCGGCACCATCAGTCTCGCCCATACGGGGAATAGCTGCCAACCTGTAGATGTTTGGCAAAGTAAACCTAAGGCACCAAACTCGTGTCCATAATGGAACTTGGATCGGTTCACGCGACCCTTTTGATAACTGAAGTTGCGGAAAAAATGCAACCCCCACTGGCGTTCACCTGTTTTTATGGCTTTGGTCTCATCATACACATAAACCCAGTTAGGAAATGCTTGCTGAACCTTTTTTGTCAGGTGTCCTGCGACTTTATCCGCATCCCATTTACCACGCGATAGAAACTTTGGAAAAGACCAGTATCGCGTCTGTGAAAAACCTGATTGATAAAGTTCCGTTAGCGTGCCACTATTTCCATCTGCGATAAATCCGAAAATAAACGCTTGGAAAAGAGCATAGTTTTGTGTGTTGAACAGATACTGAAAATCTGATAGAATGTCGTCTAAGCAGAAAAGGAGGTTCATTTTTTATTCTCCTTTCAAAAAATATATTTGTTTATGAAAGGATACCTGCTTTTCTGTTTTTTCGCACTAAAAATTTCTAAAATTGTCCAAACTATAGTATATTATTAACACATGTGGTAGAATGTACCAGAAAGTCGAAAACTAAATTTATCCTGTACCGTATCAAAATATACTTGCAAATATATACCCAAATATAGTATCCTATAAATAACTATAGTTTGGACAGTTTTTGTTTTTTTATGGACATAAAGCAGGAAAGCGGGTATCCTTTTAGAAAACACAAATTTGAAAGGATATTTCAAATGACCCCACTTTCCTACTTGGACAACATGTTATCAGATTTTTGACCTTTGTTCAAGTATAATAACTTTCACCACTTTCAGACTTTCGTAAAAGGTCTGATAAATACGCCCTACCGAGGCACAATGACACAAATCTATCTTGCGACAGACCAAGCAGGTCGGTATTGGTCTCTGCCAAAGTTTCTCTCGCGTGGCATCTGGTGTGTGGATCAAGTCGCCACTACGCTAAGCCATCAAGTGCTATCCGCTTACCCCACGGGCATCTATGTCTATGATGAGACGCATGCCATAAGTAGTGGTTCAAAACAAGCGGGTTTGCATTTCCACAGGAACCCTGCGTATCAGGCACGTAACAAGAACCAGTCCAAGTTTCATCACGGACACGAGTTCGGTGCGATTGGGTGGCTGACAGAAACGCCCGAAGGCACGCGCCTGTTTCCATTAGCCACACGGATGATGGAACCGAAAAGCGAGGACGCGAATAGCCTCGCTGTGCTGAAGCATTTATGCGATCTTGTGCCACCGGGTCTTATCATTTTTGATAGAGGTTTCAATAGACGCAAAGTGTTCACGGAGATACTCTCACAAGGACATCATTTACTTTGTCGTGCGAAGTCAAACGCAGCGTTTTTTGATATACCGAAACGCCCTAAGCGTCTCAAGAGAGGCAGACCCCGTCGGTATGGTAGCCGTGTGTCTATTCCACACCTGAAGTATACAGACATCGTTGTTGAGGATCAGACACTTTCTGTCGCTGATAAAGTCGTGCGGACAAAGATGTGTCCTGTAGATGTCCGTATCGTTGTGATACGCAAACGCTTGAAAAAGTCTAAACCCTATCGGTATTTTTGTGTATTTACTTCAGATTTACGACTGCCCGTAGAAACAGTTATCCGACACTATAGAAACCGGTGGCAGATTGAAACTGCCTTTCGGGACGCTAAAGAGAACTTCGGATTTGACACCTATCAACTCCGAGACAGGAAAAGTTTGGATCGGTTCGCTCAACTCAGTTTCACCGCAGCAACGCTGACACAACTCGCTTTCAGTCCGTCGCCATTGCCTAAGACACCCGCAGACACAGACACAGACAAGGTTTCTCTTGATTTAGAAGACGTGCTATCCACGCTCAATATACACTGGTATAAACCGAAACATCTCACACGCGGCTTGATGACCGCTTACTTGCAGCGACGTTTACAACAAAACTATTTTTATACGGGTTACGACCCGAGGAAAAACGCACAGAAAAAACTGAAAATCCCGAAGATACTACATGAACTAGTTCAACAGCAACTATTTTCACGATTATTGGAAAAATGATGGCTAAAAAACAGTGATTTCTAACAGAATTTAGACAGAAAAGGGGCGTTAGCAGCGGTTCTAACACCTGTTCAGAAGTGCTAACGGGGAAATGCTGCCAACTATTCATAATCTATAACAAGACCAAAAATGTCCAAACTATAGTATAAATAAGATATAGTAAAGAAACCAAACACCATAATTGAACGTTTCATGCAAGGAACTAACCGATGGACGCGAGAACACTGTCTTTACCGATAAGCACCCTGGATTACAAGCAACCTGCCACCGTCCAAGTAGGTTCTCCTGTCTCCGATGTCATAGACATCATGCAGGTAGAGGGGTTTGGCTGTATCCTTGTCGTCGATACTGAACAAAGGTTAGCTGGCATTATCACGGACCGTGACCTACTCGTCCACGTCTGTGGAAAACGATTAGACCCCAAAAATGTTCTTGTTGAAGATATTATGTCAGCAAACCCTGAATCCTTGCGCGCAAGTGACCCAATCGCTTTTGCTCTGAACTTAATGCATCTCGGGCATTTTAGGCATGTCCCGCTCTGTATTTGGGATGACCAGCAGCAAGAATTTCCTGTAGGATTGATCTCAACACGTGATATATTAGACCACGTCGCTATATTTATTGAGAGTCAAGAAGGAGGCGCGTAACCATGCTATATGATAGCGCAATTGATGAAGAACTCACACAGATGGATCAAGACACTGAGACATCTAAAAAAGTGCTGGAAGTCAGTGAAATTCATGTGCCACTTCGACAGTTGATGCGGGAGTGTGTGACCATAGACATAGCGGCAAGTACACAAAATGCAATTGATTTACTCATCGAAAATCATATCGGTGCAGCATCTGTTGTTGAAGATGGAACGCTCCGCGGTATCTTTGGCGAACGCGACGTATTACGCAAGATTCTTAACAAGAATGTGGGGGACCTCACACAAATACCAGTTACACACTTTATGAAAGTAGACCCACAAATAGCGAAGCCTGATGATATGTTAGATACAGCTGTGTTATATATGGCACGCGGCAGATTCCGGCACTTGCCAATCGTAGATGCGCATCAAAAACCTATCGGCATGGTTTCTATACGAGATGTTATCTCGTATCTTGTCGATTATTTCCCACATGAGGTTCTAACACTGCCGCCGAATCCGATACGCGATGCACTCAAAGCACGAGAAGGCGCATAACACATGAACGCTATAATTATAGATGGAAGATGGACGCTACGATACCACCTAAATATGATAAGACATTTCCGCCCATGAGCGTAAGAAGGCTAAACACGGATGCGTAAGCAAATAGAACATATTCAGGCAGCGACAGTGCTGTTCGCAGGGGACTCTGGGGATGGTTCTCAAACAATTGGGACACAGATGACAGAAACCTCTGCTATCGTCGGCAACGATGTCGCCACGTTACCCGATTACCCTGCTGAAATTAAAGCCCCCGCAGGTTCACTTGCGGGGGTCTCCGGATTCCAACTACACTTCTCCAGTCAAACGATACACACCCCTGGGGATGCGTGTGATGTGCTTGTCGCAATGAATCCCGCCGCACTCAAAGTCAACTTGCACAAGCTCAAAGACAATGGCATACTGATTGTAAACGCGGATAACTTTGCGCGGAAGAACTTGCGTCTTGCCGGCTATGAAAGTAACCCGTTAGAGGATGACTCTCTTACGAAATACCAAGTTTTCTCTGTAGAGATGACACGATTAACTCGCAAAGCATTGGAGCACACTGAGCTCGATCATAGCGATC
This sequence comes from Candidatus Poribacteria bacterium, assembly GCA_965200395.1. GTDB lineage: Bacteria > Poribacteria > WGA-4E > WGA-4E > WGA-3G > MSPOR6. The sequence continues at coordinate 314,329 of CBDAUH010000003.1, forward strand.
GAGATAAATGTAAAAACTTCTTTGCACTCGGTATGATCTTATGGTTGTACAACCGTCCTATGGATTATACGATGCGATGGATCAAGACCAAGTTTGCGACAAGAAACACACACTTCATAGAGCCCAATATAGCGGCACTCCGTGCGGGCAATATCTATTGTGAAGCAACAGAACAATTTGCCACGGTTTATGAGGTAAAACCTGCGACATTCGCACCAGGAAAATACAGAAATATTGAAGGGAATATGTCGACAGTGCTAGGGTTAGTTGCTGCAGCAAATCGATCTGGGTTGCAGTTAGTCTATGGGAGTTATCCAATTACACCGGCAAGTGATATTCTGCATGGCTTAGCCCAATATAGAAACTTCGGTATTGTGACGATGCAGATGGAAGATGAGATCGCTGCAGTCGGTGCGGCGATTGGCGCGGCGTTCAGCGGAGCACTCGGCGTAACGGGCAGTAGCGGTCCTGGGCTAGCGCTCAAATCTGAAGCCATCAATTTGGCAATGATAGCCGAATTACCGCTTGTCGTCTGTAATATCCAAAGAGCCGGGCCTTCTACAGGTATGCCAACAAAAACGGAACAGGCAGACCTATTACAGATGTTTTACGGCAGGAATGGTGAATCACCGGTACCTATCCTTGCTGCGTGTCGACCGTCCGACTGCTTTGCGACAGTATATGAAGCGTGCCGAATAGCTGTGAAATACCGTACCCCTGTTATCTTCCTTTCGGATCTGTATATCGCCCTCGGTGCAGAACCGTGGCGAATACCCGATATCACAGATATATCACAGATTGAACCTAATTTTAGATCAGATGTGGCGGGTTTTGAACCTTATGTAAGAGACGCTGAGACACTTGCAAGACCTTGGGCAAAACCGGGAACACCTGGGCTTGAGCATCGTATCGGTGGTTTAGAAAAGTCAGATATTACAGGTAATGTCAGTTATGATGCTGAAAATCATGAAAGGATGGTAACGATACGTGCGGAGAAAGTCAAACGCATCGCGAATGAGATACCCCCGACTGAGATATATGGCGCGCAAGCAGGGGATCTCCTTGTGCTCGGATGGGGTGGAACTTATGGAGCAATCCGCACTGTCGTTGAAAACAAACTCGATGCGGGACAAGCGATAGGGCATGTGCATCTGCGGCATCTCAACCCATTTCCGAATGACTTATCGGATATACTCAAGAGATTCAAAACCGTGCTAATCCCTGAATTAAACACGGGGCATCTCAAGCAATTAATCCGTAGCGAATATCTTGTGGATGCGGTTGGACTCAACAAAATTCAAGGACAACCTTTCCATGTCTATGAAGTAGAATCCAAAGTGAACACGTTCTTAGCAAACCAAACTACACAATCATGAGAGAGACCGTAGCAAGCACAACAAAATCAACGGTATGAATGCCATTTAGGCATTCCCCGTGCTTGCGGTGACACTCTGCAATCATCAAAAAAGGCATAGCTATGAGAAATAAAAAATCTTCAGGAATCCCTGGCGGTGCACCGACCCTAACCCAGAAAGATTTTACGTCTGATCAGGATGTCCGGTGGTGTCCCGGTTGTGGTGATTACGCAATTCTTGCGCAAACAAGGCGCATCATGCCTGAGTTGGGTATCCCCCAAGAAAATATTGTCTTTATTTCTGGCATCGGTTGTTCGAGCCGTTTTCCGTATTACATGAACACTTACGGCTTCCATACGATCCATGGCAGAGCCCCGACCATCGCATCGGGCGTAAAAATGGCGAACCCGGACCTATCTGTCTGGGTGATTACTGGCGATGGTGATGCGCTGTCCATCGGTGGCAACCATTTCATCCATCTATTACGTCGCAACTTTGACATCAATGTTTTGCTATTCAACAACCGTATTTACGGGCTTACGAAGGGGCAATATTCACCGACATCGGAACAAGGCAAGAAAACCAAATCTACCCCGTTTGGTTCTCTGGAAACCCCGTTTAACCCGATCAGCCTCGCCCTATCATCAGGTGCCACCTTTGTTGCCCGGTCACTGGATAGGGATGCCACACATCTACAGTCTGTGATTAAAGCCGCATTCGAACATAAAGGCACAGCTTTCATAGAGATCTATCAAGACTGTATTATCTTTAATAAAGACACTTTTGAACTCTATACGGATAAGTCAACGAAAGCAGATAATACGGTGAAACTTGAACACGGTGAACCTTTACTTTTTGGGAAGGAGCATGAGAACGGAATTCGGTTGAAAAACTTTGAGCCAGAAATCACTGCTGTGACGAATGGCACAGAAGATTTGATCGTGCATGATCAATTTGCCCAAAATACCACCTTAGCCAATTTTCTTGCCCGTATGAGCGATATGCCAGAGATGCCCCATCCTATCGGTATCTTCCGCAGTGTTCAACAACCGTGTTATGAAGATATGATGACTGCACAGATTGCCACTGCAAAACAGCAGAGAGGTGAGGGTGACCTAGATGCCCTCCTCAACGCTGGCGACACCTGGGTTGTAGATGTGTGAGAGGCACTGCTACTTTCCTTTGGATTTTAGGATGGTGTTTCTATTCTTGATATGTGGATCGATCTGTATTTCCGCCATATTTCAATGCATACACCATGAGGTTTGTCATAAACCGATAGACATCTGGAGAACGTCGCAAGCGTAGCAACGTGCGGCTCTCAATTTCTGCAGTTTCCATAGCACACAGATAATCCTTCCGATTATAGATAACCGCTAAACGATTGTCTATCGTAATCCCTTTCTGAAAACGGAACTGTGTAGGTTGGGCGTTATTTTCATTTCCCCAGAACACATCACCGCCGGTAGGGGGTTTTGTGAGGTGGTAATGTATCCTATAGATCTCGTGGTCATGCGGAATGATGTCGAGCGGATATTCAGGAAAAATCCGTTGCAACTCCTCAGCGACGATCTGTGCAAAGAGGCCGTGAAAACCGCAGTCGTCAAAAAAGAGCATACCCCCTTCATCTATGATATATTTTCGGAGTGCGGCATGTTCTTCAGGGGTGAAACGTTCTTGAAGCGGCCCATCTCTTGCAAGTCCGCGCCCTGCTGTGATATCCTTGTCATGGCCTGTCATGACAAGGAGCGGTGCATCTAAGATGCGCGGATCTGTCATCGGCAATGCCCCGCCAGCGACGTTCATATCTACTCGAATAGTGGTATGTGTGTCCATCCAATTCATGAGAGCGGGGAGTGCAGTCGGGTCTTGCCACCAATCGGATAGTGAATGTTTAAGGCGAATTATCCGTATATGTCCGCGCACATTATCTTTTGTTCCTGATAAGATACCCCCCAGGTGTCCTTGTGGCAGCATTATTGGATTTCGGAGTGTTGTGCTAAGCTTATCTTTTATATTACCATCCGGTAAAGGTCTATCAAGAAATTCAGCAAAACCATGTCCTGAAGTTGTGTTTGGCTTTGGACGCGCAATCCCATTTATATCAGGTTTTATGACAGTGGATGGCGCAGACGGTATGGGATCCCTTGTAGCCGCTTGCGTGGTTGTTACGTCGGGTAGTGCTGTCCGCACCCGCATATTCGGAGCAGGCATATCTTCAGGGTATAGGGCATCCGTATCAACGACTGCTTTCGTAGGGGTATGCGGATCCGATGTGGTTACTGTTTGTAGAAAATTTCTCTGTGTTATCCGTTCAATTTTCTGTGGATGTGCAGTGTGCTGTGTCGTCTGCAGCGGCTCCCTTCTGTGTGTTCGGTGCATCAAGTTTTTCTGTGTTGGGGTATGCACAATGTGGATATCTGTAGCTGTTTCATCGAACATCCAAGAATGTTCTGTCCACAGCAATCCGATGATGCCGACAAGGATAATGTGAAGAGCTATTGAAGCGATGATGGAATAAGTGCGTTTCTGTTTCATAGTGTTTTTAGAGGTGCCACGGTAAATATGACTGCGTCGGTTAAAGCGAACCATTCTTCCCCATAAGTACCTGTCTGCCTGACATCACTGCGGACAGCGAATCTTATCTCCGCAAAATGGATATCTAGTGTCTTGAGTGTTTGCTCAATGGATTCGGGCAGCGCATCAAGTTTTTTAAATGATTGCATAGTGTTACCACAAAGCATGTTGTGCTTTGCTACGGTTTTTCTAATGATTGTGTCGTTTGGTTTGCTAACATTAGCGTGCTCTGCTGTGTTTTTCCAAATCCCAACACGCCATCTCTAGTGCACTCATCGCTGGCGTGACAAGCGGACCGGCATGCCGGACACAAGGGCCTTCGTAAAGTGTCGACCAGATTTTTTCTATCCGAAAAGGATCAGCTCCTCTGAGAAAACGTTCACCCCAATCTTTGATAAGTTCTATGACAACATGGTTGAGCTGTGTATGATATGTGCATTCACCCATCCCTTCAATTCCTTCATCTGTCACTAATTTGACAAAAATCCAATGTCGTCCACCCCAATGGGGTGGCGGCACATCAATCATATAAGTTTTAACATCAACTATTGTGATACTCACTATGCCTGAAGGCGTGTGCTTCTTCTGCTTTTTTAGCACCTGTTCCTCCGGCTTTGTGATTCCTGTTTCCATCTCTCATGCCTCTTTTCTGAACTATGGGAGGGCTTATTTGGACTCCACAGGCGTTTAGGCTCTCGGTCTATCCGACCGCGAGGCGTTTTAGGTTGATTGCAGCGTTCACATCTCTGTCTACTTCGTATTGGCACACGCTGCAGTAATACACTCTTTCGGAGAGCAATAGTTCTTTTTTCTTATGTCCGCAGTTGCTGCAGGTTTTACTGGACGCATAGAACTGCGGCGCCTCGGTGACGGAAATGCCACGTGCCTCCGCTTTCGTTTTTAGTTTAGCAAGGAACCCCCCTAAAGCACTATCAGATAACGCTTTTGCCAGTTTTCTGTTCATCAGCATGTTGGTCACCAGTAACGTCTCAATGCCGATGGCGGAGGCGTTGCTCACAATCTCCGTCGTTGCCTTGTGGTGGGCATCCTGTCGAATACACGCTATCCTATAATGGAGCCGTGCTATCCGCAACTTCTGCTTATACCAGTTCCTCGATTTGAAAGTCTTTCTACTCAAAGCACGACTTGCACGGCGTAACTTCCGTTCATAGCGTTTTAGTGGGCGTGGGTTCTCATAGTGCGTGCCGTCGCTCAAGGTCGCAAGTGAGTTGATACCTACATCAATGCCGATAACAGGGTGTGTTGAAATATCAACCGCATCAGTATCCTCTGTTACCGCCACTGTAATAGATACAAACCATCTATGAGCCATCCTTGAAATTGTTACGCTGATAATCGGACCTTCAAAACGCGGTTCTTGAAACATCTTCACCCACCCAATCTTGGGCAATCTAACGCGCTTACCTTCAACTTTTACAGATTGCTCATCCGTCGTGAAACTTTGCTTATGACTACGCCCTTTGAACTTCGGGAACTTGGCACGCTTACTCACCCAGTTTGCAATCGCTTGACCCAAGTTTTTGATAGCATACAAGGCAGCACGTTGATCCTGGGATGCCGTCCACTCATAAGACTTCTTACGCTTATTGAAGTTGACATTTAGCACCTGCCAAGAGTGGAAGGTGTTATTAGTCAAGCCTGCTTTGAAATCTGATAACGCTTGATTATATGCAAAGCAAGCATAACCGCATTGAGATGAGAACCAACGACGCTGTTTATATGTGGGGTCTAATGCTATCTTGTGTGTTTTATAGGGCATGTGATCATCCGTTCCATGAAGACTCTGTTTCCCATCATTAGTGGTGTGGCAGGTGCTAATGACACCCGCCACTGAAACGGTAAATAGAGTATAACATATTTCTTAGATAAAAGCGAATCTTTTTTTGATAACAGCATAAGATAACAGGGTTTGCCCCAAGCCTAAAGACTTAGGATTGTTAGACAATGCCCTTCAAAGAAACTTTGAGCATCATTTTTTGGGGTTACGTTTTCTGAACGTTAACTTTAGATATTATGCCTGGTTTACCAGAAAAATGCAACTCCTTTGAAGCAGTAATGGGACAATTCTCAGATCAAGCGGCATGCATTGCACACATACCGTTAATTTGATGTAATCTGCGGCTCATAAAATATAGAAATCGGGACAATTGAAATTCTTTGCCGTATATTAAAATACTTGGATATTTTCATAAGGTTGATGTAAAATTGTAACTATGGTTAAATATGAAAATAAATAGGCACCGCATCCATAGGAGCAATTTGGCATTGCGATTTATCTCACTAATAGTCGGTTTCGCAAACTCTACCCGACCTACGGACTGCCTGATGTCTAATTAATTCCAAAATTTACTATAATCGGGTATAATAACGATTATTTCCATCTAAGGTTAAAAGTCCTTGTTACCATAGGAGTGTTCCGTTGAAACTTACGAACAGCAACAGACCAACCGATATTTTCCAAGGGTAGAACAGGTGTTTAGAGAGAACGCTCAGGATGAGACACAAGTGCTTGTGAACCAAGGAGATGTTGTTCTCTTTAATGGAAAACTCATACACGGTGGTGCTCCCGTACTAAATCCTGGCACACGTAGACATGCTCTTGCATGCCATTACATTCCGTATCATTCAGAAAATTGGGAACGCGATTGGCCACGAATCTCTTTTGACGGTGGTCAGCGAATCCATTACAATAAAATAATGTAAGTTCGGTGTCCTTGATATGAAGGATATTTTGTAGCATAACCTTTCTATAAGGAGAAAATACTATGAAACGATTAATCACTTGGCTTATCTGTTTTATATTCATGAGTAGTTTAATTCTACCAATAATTGCTCAGGAAGAGAAAACAGAGGCAAAGCCTGCAGCACAGCAAACCGCTGCAAAAAAGAAGAAAGAGTACGAAGATTTTAATAAAGTCATTGAAGACAGCAAAAATTATCAAGGCTACTTCACACTTTACCAGAAAAAAGAGAATCTGTATTGTGAAATCCAACCATCACAATTAAACAAACCTTTCCTACTCATGGCCAGCATTGCGCGGGGAATTGGAACGGGATACATCTTGTCGGGTATGACGATGGACGAATGGTTACTCGAATGGAAACGGGTCGGTGATAAGGTGCATCTTGTCCGAAAAAATGTCCGTTTTCGTGCGGATAAAGGCTCTCCTATCGCAGAGGCGGTCAACTTGGGATACAGTGACTCTGTGCTTTTTGCTCTCAAACTCGAAAGTATCCATCCACAGAAAAAAAGCCTACTTGTTAATATCTCGCCTATTTTTATATCTGATTTGCTGCCTTTGTCAGGAGATTTAGGGGGTGCCCGATTTGACAAATCTCGGAGTACTTGGGGTGCCATCAAAACGTTTCCAAAGAACGTAGAATTGCGGGTAAATGCTGTTTATTCTGGTGGTGGTAGTAGAGACACTGTTCCTGACAGTCGTGGTATGCAGGTAGCGGTTCACTATAGCCTTGCCCAATTGCCGAACAATAATTACCAACCGCGTTTGGCTGATGATCGTATGGGACATTTTATGACAACGGTTAAAGACTTTTCATTACAGACAAGCGATGAACCCTTCATCCGTTATGTCAATCGGTGGCATTTGGAGAAAGCGGACAAAGACAAAAAACTTTCACCTCCGAAAGAACCGATTATCTTCTATATTGAAAAAACTGTACCCCACCGTTTCCGTCCTTATGTGCGTCAAGGAATTCTGGAATGGAATAAAGCCTTTGAAAAAGCGGGTTTTATTGATGCGATCGAAGCACGAATTCAACAAGACCATGAAGAGTGGGATCCTGAAGATGCACGGTATAATACAATACGGTGGGTCGTCGGGGCATCCTTTGCAATTGGACCTTCTCGAGTGAATCCATTGACAGGCCAGATTCTGGACGCAGATATACTTGTTGGTGAAAGTTGGATACGATCTTGGCAACGTGAGTGGACAACTTTTTTTGAAGAAGTTGAACATGAAAGGAATCATCCAGTTGATCATTCATCACGACATAACTGCCAAATGGCTATTGGACTAGCAAGGCAAATGGGTTTCATGGCAAGTGTTTTACAAGCACGCGGTTTGATTGACGATGGTGAACTGCCGGAAGAGTTTATCGGACAGGCACTGAAAGCGTTGATTATGCACGAGGTTGGTCACACATTAGGAATACGACACAACTTTAAAGCTAGTACGATATATACGCTTGATGAACTTAACAAGAAAACGGGAAAAGCACTCCACGGCTCAGTGATGGAATACGATGCGGTAAACATTGCACCCGAAGGCAAAAAACAGGGAGATTATTATACAACAACAATCGGCCCCTGGGACTATTGGGTAATTGAATATGCATATAAGCCATTAGGTGGCGGTAAACCTGAAGCTGAATTCGCTGATTTACAGAAGATTGCATCCCGTGTAGCGTCACCTGAACTTAGATATGCAACTGATGGTGATGCCTCTATGTATCAATATCGTGACCTTGATCCATTAGTCAACCGGTGGGACCTTGGTGCGGATCCACTCGAATTTGCTAAGCAACGTCGAGAAATTGTTGCAGGACTCTGGGACGAGATTTCAGAAAAAGTTACAACGGATGGTATGGGGTATCAACGTGTGAGAAGAGCATTCAGATCACTACTAGGTCAATATAGTCGTGCAATGTTCCTTGCAACCCGTTTCATTGGTGGACAATACCATCACCGCGATCACAAGGGAGACAAAGATGGCCGTTTGCCTTATGTGCCAGTGCCAGCGAAAAAACAACGGGAAGCCCTTGCATTCATCAGAGAACATGCGCTATCGGACAATACATTCGATTTTCCACCGAAGTTGCTGAATAGTATCGCTATTACTCGATGGAGCGATTGGGGCGCGAGCAGTAATAATTCTTCTCGTTTGGATTATCCGATCCATGACGTTATCTTACGCAATCAAGGTCAAATCCTCGGAAGATTGCTTGATGCGAATGTGCTTGCACGCGTTCAGGACACAGAACTAAAGTTCTCTGGTGAAGCTGTCTTCACAATGCCAGAACTCTTTACCGGCATTACAGATGCTGTTTGGGTTGAACTTGATAAGAATGCCGACGCGAAACAGTGGACAAATTCAGATGCATTTATCTCAAGCTTCAGACGTGGATTACAACGTGAACACTTGAAGCAGCTTATAAAATTAGTGTTAGCTGCGGATAGTGGCACACCGGAAGATGCAAGATCCCTTGCACGCCTACATCTAACACAGATCAATAACCGTCTAAAGAACGCACTGCAGGATTCTAAAGGAAAAATAGATGAATACAGTGTTGCACACCTTGAAGAATCGCAGGATCGTGTTGAAAAGGCGTTGGAAGCGAACTTCAACGTTGAGAAACGTTAGGCGTTCTCACATTGTAGGGCGGGGTCTCTGTGCCCCGCCTTTGCTTGAATCATACTGATACTGTTTACTTAACCTTTAATCATTCCAAAGGGAGTATGTGATATGAGAACACTACGTCGATACACATTAACCTTATATTTGCTTTATGCGTTGTTTCTGCTGAACGTCTCTGCTCAAAATCCTACGCAGTTTGGTTTACCAGAAGGTGCGAAGCACCGTATCGGTAAAGGCACATTGGAACAAATCGCATATTTTCCTGACAGCACGCGATTTGCAGTGGTAACTTCAATTGCAACCTCTATATACGACTCTATTACAGGTGAAAAGTTATATCAACTCTATGATCCGAAAAGCCGGGTAAGTGGCATAAAAAACATAAGTATTTCACCTGATGGTGAAACTATCGCAACTGAAACTTCAAAGGGAACTGTATTGTTATGGAATGCTTCCACAGGAGAACTCTTGAGACACATGGTAAGCGATGGAAAAGGACGTTATAGAGCCTTGTTTTCACCGGATGGAAAAAGAGTCGCTACATCCAGTGGAATACCTTCTCAAGGATCTAACAAAACAATAGATGTGTGGGATGTCAGTACAGGTGAGCTGTTAAATACACTTGCAGAACCTGATAGTGGTTCCTATAGCAAGCGTTTTTCACCAGATGGAAAACGTATGGCTACATGGAAATTAGGCGCAATGGACGTGAGTCTTTGGGATGTCGTTACAGGACAACGCGTCCAATCTTTCATGGCACATGAAAATAGTGTTAACACCGTACGCTTTTCACCAAATAGTCAGACCATTGCCACGGGCGGCCAGGATTGGACGGTGCGTCTATGGAATGCTAACACCGGACAACTCCTAAATACGCTCAGTCATCAGGATATCATCTCATTAACATGTGTTCGATTTTCACCAGATGGAAAAACAGTTGCTACAGGAGACATATCAGGTGGCAATGTACATCTATGGGATGTGAGTACTGGTAGAAAACTTAATAGTCTTATTGGAGACACAGCTAACAGTGTGTCCAGCATCTGCTTCTCTCCGAGTGGGATAATACTTGCTATAGGTGAGGCAGCTGGCTCAATACGTCTATGGTCTATGAACACAGGATTAGAACTTATGAAACTCTCTGGTCACCAGGGAATCGTTGACACTGTTCTCTTTTCACCGGATGGAATTACATTGCTGAGCAAAGGTTCGGATAGGACAGTGCGACTCTGGGATGCACTTTCAGGAAAACTCCTCAAAACAATTGAAGGGTATACCGAAACCGTGTCTTCAGTATCCTTTTCACCAGATGGAAAAATAATTGCAAGTGGAAGTTCGGACAATAAAGTCCGTTTATGGCATGCAGCTTCAGGTCAACTTATGAAGACTCTTATTGGACACACCGCTGAAATCTTCAGTGTCTGTTTCTCACCAGATGGGAAAACGATTGCAAGCGGCGGGGCGGACGAAACTATACGGTTATGGGATACAAGTACGGATAATCTCCTAAAAACGTTAATAGGAGATGATATTTCTGCCAAAAGTGTCTTCTTTACTGCAGATGGACAAGCAGTTATTAGTTATAGTTGGAACAATGTAGTACATCGATGGGATGCTAATACCGGCAATCACCTGAAAACACTTAATGGAGAAATGATTTCACCTGATGGAAGTCTTATAATGGATGTGTATCATGAAATTGATGTGTATCATGAAGAAGTTGATGATACTGCTGATGGCATTTACAATAGTTTCTTGTCTCTATCTGATGTTGATACTGGACAACGACTGAGAAAGATACCTTATCAAGGTAGTTTTTCAATTGGATGTTTTTCACCTGATGGGAACATGTTTATTACTTATGATGCTCGTAATTCAGTTTTAGAATTATGGGATGTCAACACTGGACAAATTTTGAAAACCTATTCTGATGTGAGTCTTCAACACCGTGATGGAGGCGGTATTCAAGCATTGCGCTTTTCCAATGATGGGAAGACTATTGCATTCGGAAGTAGTGACAAAACTGTTCGCCTTTGGTCAACCCATAAAGGAGAACACATCAAAACATTCTCAGGACATACTGCGGCGGTTAATTCAGTAACATTCAGTCCTGATGGGAAAACACTTGCAAGTGGTAGCAGCGACGGAACTATACTGCTTTGGGATGTACAAGAATAAAGATAAGAATCAACAGATGGAAATAATTCAATATACTCTTGACATATTACCCGCCTTAACTGAATTCTATAATAATCTAACCTTTGAAGTACCGCACTGCTATCCTGTCAAGGAAGCAGAATTTGCTCATGCAATCCGTGGTGTTATAGGTCAATCCAACAATGACGATGATGATTTTGAAGACGAAACCGCCTTCGTCTCAATTCATAATGGACATATTAAAGCATTCATACACGTTGGTTATTATCCTGAAGATAATGGCGAAAAAATTAATATAGGGACGATTTGTTTTTTAGCTTATGAACGTGGTGCACGACATGCTGGACAAGCCGTTCTTGATAAAGCTGAAAACTATTTCAAAAATCGTAATGTTAGTCGGATAGTAGCTTTTTCCAAAGAACATAGATATCGTTTTTACCATTTTGAATATGCCCAATTATCTGATACACTTGACCATATTCATGGATTACTCGGTATTAATGATTATCGAAGTTATCACGGACAGGTCTTTTTGGATTGGAAAAACTACAAGATCAATCCTCCAACCATAAGACCCTCTGTTAATCTCAAAGTTACGTGGAAAGATGGAAAAGGAAAACTACCTAACTGCCGTATAACAGCACACCGAGATGGCGTGGAGATAGGCGAATGCTGGAACGTGTCTGGTGGTCAGTTTTCAAGTCATCCTGATGCTCAGGAGTGGGCCTATACTGATTGGATTGGTATTGAAGACACGTATCAGGGTGAAGGATTAGGAAAATACTTGCTGCAATATTCACTGCATGAAATGCATAAAGTCGGATACAAGCATGCTGCATTGAGCACCGATTGGCATAACAACCGTGCACTTCTGTTTTATAGCAACTTCGGTTATCGCGCTGTCGATTGGACGTATGCGTATAAAAAAATATTGCTAAAAGACTCATAAATGTAGTAACTCAATAATTAACTGAGTTCCATAATAATGTGGTATAAGAAGAACTCCTTTGTTATGATGAGGTAATCGGACTTTTATAAAGCATAAAGGTGTTCTCTATGGAGATTGTATCACTTTTCTGTGAAAAAACGATTTTATTCTGACTTTTGAAAAATATAAGGTAAAAAACCGGATCCCAGCAGCGGCTACTTTGGAGAAAAGCGGTCATCCCCAAAGCTTACATTCTTTTAAAAATCACGAAATTTCAATCAGAAAATTCAGGAAAGATAAACTTCTTTAGGAATGATGTCCGTGCATAAAAAGCTCTTGAGGTAGATCCATGACCCTGTCCTTTGGTTCTCGGTTGGATATATACTCCCATTTTACCTGTAAGAGCACAAAACCCTTTTGTGTGTATTGTTTCGCGAACCAGATCGTAATCAGCTTTTACTTGATTATATACTTCAGGATCATCCAAATCGAAAGTTCTTACACTATGTAAGATGGATCTATCTTCTTGTTGACTTTCCCATATTCTTGCGGCTACTATCATTCGTTTTAACTTTATACTAAAGTTTGGACATTTTGGGACATTCAGGCTGCGTTGTCCGCAGGCAATGCTGTCTCTTTGTGAAAATCGGTGTGTATTTTCTGTGAGTTTGTTTTTTCAGAGTAAATCGCAGAAAATACCGCTCTGTAGAGCTGCCAGCGGAGATAAACTACACGCAACCCTTGTGTGAGACGCTTCGGATGATACCAATGGATGCCCAACTGATCACAAACTACCTGAGCACTTATCTCCTCCGCCGTCCCATCCCGTGGGGTGAATAGCAACTTCGTCAGACTTGCTGCAACGAAACTCAATTGCACAAACCGATTGATGCTTTTGCGGGATTTCAGGCGATAGTCATCAAAACCGAAGTGTTGCTTCGCATCCCGAAAAGCCGTCTCTATGTGCCATCTCTTGCGATAATATATAGCGATCTGTGGTATCCCAATCGTCAAATCTGTTGTCCATACACAGAAATACCGATAAGGTTTCGAGGTTTTCGGGCGACTTCGGATAACAACGAGGCGAATATCAGCATCGCACATCTTCGTTCTCACGACTTTGGAGGCGATTGAATACTTTTGGCCTTCTATATCCATAAGCGTATACCGCATCCTGCGAATATCCAAGCGGTCTCCATATTTTCGCGGACGGCCACGCTGGCGATGTTTCGGCTGTTCCGGTAAACGATAGAAGACGGCATTAGACTTCGCACGACACAAGATATGATGTCCATAACTTTGAACCAGCGTAAACACTTTTCGCCTTGAGAACCCACGATCAAAAATAATAAGACCCGGAGCGATCTGGGAACAGATGCGTTTCAACACCGCATCGCTTTTATCACGGCACGTCTGCGGCACCATCAGTCTCGCCCATACGGGGAATAGCTGCCAACCTGTAGATGTTTGGCAAAGTAAACCTAAGGCACCAAACTCGTGTCCATAATGGAACTTGGATCGGTTCACGCGACCCTTTTGATAACTGAAGTTGCGGAAAAAATGCAACCCCCACTGGCGTTCACCTGTTTTTATGGCTTTGGTCTCATCATACACATAAACCCAGTTAGGAAATGCTTGCTGAACCTTTTTTGTCAGGTGTCCTGCGACTTTATCCGCATCCCATTTACCACGCGATAGAAACTTTGGAAAAGACCAGTATCGCGTCTGTGAAAAACCTGATTGATAAAGTTCCGTTAGCGTGCCACTATTTCCATCTGCGATAAATCCGAAAATAAACGCTTGGAAAAGAGCATAGTTTTGTGTGTTGAACAGATACTGAAAATCTGATAGAATGTCGTCTAAGCAGAAAAGGAGGTTCATTTTTTATTCTCCTTTCAAAAAATATATTTGTTTATGAAAGGATACCTGCTTTTCTGTTTTTTCGCACTAAAAATTTCTAAAATTGTCCAAACTATAGTAACTTTATAAGCAAGTGGCTATTAGCAAATTCAGTTTGGGCAACATTATACGGATCAATCATTGTTACAGACATTGTTTCCTTGACTGTCAACTTCCCACTTTTCAAGAATTTTAATGGTATTATTTTTAGCTCCCAAGAGCCGAAGTTAGGGGATTGTGATGAATTAATTGGTAGACCTAAATATCTCTCAAGCACATGTCCTGCCCAACCTTTGTTGATTTTATCGCCTTTAAATACAGTAACCTCATACTTTTCAGCAAGTTTGCGAAGATCCTGACCCACAATAGTTGAAATTTTCTGTATCGCTTCTTGTCTTTCCATGCTATACTTCTGATTATTCGTTATATGAATCGTTATCAAATAATCTATAGGATAATTCATCTATACGCATCTTCGCAATTTGGTTATATGTTTCATCCTTTTCTATCATAACCCATTTACGATTGTTTGTTTCGGCAACGACCGCTGTTGTTCCAGAACCTGAGAACGGGTCAAGGATGAGATCACCTTCGTTTGTTCCAGCTAAAATGATCCGATTTACAACTGCTATAGGTTTCTGCGACGGATGTTTACCATGCTTCCGCTCTGATCGTGAAATAAGTGGTATCTCCCACATGTTCCGCATCTGTTTATTGTTGTTCATTGCCTTCATCGTTTCATAATTGAATGTCCAATTTTTTGCTTTTTTACTTTCATTGTTCACCGCCCAAATGATAAATTCAGTTGATTCAGTGAACATACGGCATGTTATATTTGGTTGAGCATTCGGTTTATACCAAACAATTTGTGAGATAATCCGTCTATCGAATATGTTTTGAAGTATAAAACCAATTGTGAAAATACAGTGAAAAGAGCCAAAAACAAATAGATTGCCGTTAGTTTTTAGAACCCTGAGTACTTCTCTAATCCAATTCACTGTGAATTGGAAATAATCGTCCTTTGAAAAAATATCCCACTGTTCCTGCATAGTAACATGTGAACTGAATGCCCAACCTAATCCTTTCTTTTTGGACATATTGAATGGTGGATCTGTGACGCAACAATCGAAAACGTCATCAGGAAAAGTCGGAAGGACATTTAAACAATCACCTGATAATATTTGGTTTATAGGAAGTTCCTCGGTTGTTTCAAAAAAGATAGCTGGAGAATCGTCTGTATTTGTTGGAGGGGATCCGTGTAATTTTTTCTCGACAGTCGTTGGTTGTTTCCGTGTGTTTTTCAAGGGATGAATCCCAGTTGAAAGATACTGTATCAATTGCTCTTTTTTTAATGATGAATAGCCCTTCAAACCACGTTTTTTCAGTTCTTTTCTCAAATCTAAGATGCGCATTTGTTGGAAATTCATATTTCATTTATTCCCTTAGAATCTTCGTCGGAGTGATTGTGTTCTTATACTACTTCTATAAATGATATTTTCTTTTGATAAAAATGAAAGAAGCACAATAACCTTGTGCCACTGTGAACGGTGTATTTCTTACATGAGTATTTTATATTGTAGAAATGGTATTACATCTCATGTAAAACTTCAGTTGCTCTCATCGCCATATCGGTAGTAGGATCCCGTTTGATAATTCGGTTTAACTGGTATATGGCACTATCGTTTCCATCTTTCGCCAATTCCAATGCCTCCTCGAACCCTTTGTTATTGTAGCTGAAATCTCTCGGTATCACAGTAAGATCGTAGTCCTTCCAGTAATATTGGAATTCGTCAGATTCCCAATTTTGATATACATCCTCCCACTTCAGAGAATTAAAGATGTTCAGATGTGGTTCTAGCATGTGTTCTGCAATAGCGTCATCCACAGCCTGATAACGATTGTCAAGTGATACACGCAACCGATCTTCTGTCAAATTCGGTAATGCCTTGTGGATTGTTAATGCGGGAAAGATTAATGTATCACCGATCTCATAGTCTGTTGAATGCCATTCTCCAGACAAATCTTCCGTGTTCACACATAGTCCACCAGCACCGAGTGAAAAGTGATGTTCCATCACCTTATTTACTTTGTGAGAACCGGGCAGCACCGCTAATCCACCCAATTCTATCGGGCAATCTCCAACGGGTGCCCAACAAGTGTATGTTTGGAAATTACCTTGAAAATGGACAAAATCTTGGTGTATCGGGGTCGTGTGTTCAGTGTATTTTGGGTACCAGAGACGCGCTATTTTCTGTGGATGCGGTAAGACATCTCTACCGATTATTTTCTCCACCATATTAACGACTTCAGCCCAATGTGCAGAACGATGAAACGCCTCCAATTTATACACCTCATGATATACGTCTGTATATTCAGGATCCCCCTCAGTGCATTGTGTAGTAATGTCGGCAATACCGTCCATAGGGTCAGTTCCTGCAACAAGCCAACCGCCTTTCTGCATTGTCGTTAACATTTCTCGCCGCAATTCCAAAAGTTTGTCAGAGTTTTGCAGTTTCTTAAAAAAGAGATAACCTTCTTCTGCCATTCGTGCACGTAACTCTTCTGGGTCGTTCATTGCATCGTTTGATATGCGAAGTTCTTTAATTTGCTCCATTCCTCTTTCCCTTTAGTGGAACCATATATGATATTTTTATGGTAAACCTTAAAATTATTAGCGTATGGTTCGTTATTGTTTCGTATATCCGACATTGTTGTTTGTGAACTGTTCTCAATTAATTATACTGAAAATCTTATGTATTATCAAGTTTATAGTAAAACCTATCAGACATGAGTTCGGTGTGTTTGAATTGTAGCATAACCTTTCTAGGTTGTGCCTCTTTATTCCGAACTCACGTTATTAGGGTTATTTAATTTGTGAATTTTTATGCATAAAAGAAATTGACATTCACCTTATCAAACGGTAAAATGTCGTTAGATAAACTCATACAGATATTTGTCCTTCTTATTCAACATATTTCTGAATTTTCAGCGCGCCTGCCGTTTGTGCGTAAGTGCTGTTATTGGGCACCATAGGAAACTTTCATGTATATACTCTGCGCGAATGTAGGGAGCACCTCGTTCAAATACCAAATTCTTGATATGAAAACAACTACCTTCCTCGTCAAGGGGGGAGTTGAACGTATAGGCAACTCACCGTCTGCTTTTACACACGCTGTGCCGGGTAAACCTGCACGTGAAGGTGAAATCAACGCGCCATCACATATTGACGCAATTGTACATGCTATGCAACTCATTACCGATCCCGAAGTTGGTTGTTTAACCGATTTAAACGAATTGGACGGTGTCGGGTTCAAAACTATCCTCGCCAAAGGATATTGGCGTTCTGCGCGGATTACTGAGGATGTTATCGCCGCATTAGAAGCATCTACTCCCCTTGCCCCAATGCACAATCCATTCTATATAGCCTCAATCCGTGCTTTTCAAGAGCTCCTCCCAACTACACCACTTGTTGCTGTTTTTGAGACATGGTTTCACCAAACAATCCCAGATTACGCCTACGAATTCGGTGTGCCCCGCTTCTGGGTAGAGAAGCACGGTATTCGTAAATATGGGTTTCACGGTGCATCACATCGTTACATCTCCGAACGCGTGCCGCAAATCCTCGATCGTGAAAATGATGATGGACTTCGGATTATCTCCTGTCACCTCGGTGGTAGTTCCTCAATTTGTGCTATCAAGGATGGCAAGTCCATCGATACTTCAATGGGAGCATCAACACAATATGGTATGATACAGTCCACCCGTTGCGGTGATTTAGATGCTTTCGCAGTCCTTTATCTAATGGATAAGGAGGGATTTTCTACCGATGAGATCCGCCGTCAACTGATTGAGGAGTCGGGTGTTAAGGGCATATCTGGTACAAGCGGCGATATGCGCGATGTGGAAGCAGAAATTAAAGAAGGGAACGACAACGCCCGCTTGGCATTGGATACATATATCTATGGTGTAAAAAAGTATATCGGCGCGTATATCGTCGCACTCGGTGGAGTTGATGTAATCGCATTTGCTGGCGGTATCGGTGAGAAAAGTTCAACAACACGCGCAAAAATATGTGAGGGACTTGAATGGTGCGGTATCCATTTAGGCCTTGAAAAAAATAATAAATCTTCTGGAGAAGTCGACCTCTCTGCAGAAAACAGTCGTGCAAGAATACTTGTAGTTTCTACAAATGAAGAACTTATCGTATCGCGTGAAACAGCGCGTGTGTTGTCTAAATAAGGCTAACTGTTCCTCCTAAATGACACCGATTTCTACATCAAATATTCCCGTTCCTGAAAAACACGGACAGCAAGCCACATCGTACCAACCGTTAGCAAACCGACCACTAATGCAGCAACCCACATTTCAGGCGGTTTATCTCCTAACATATCTTCAAGGATGTCTCGGCTCAGTCGAAATTTTGGAAATAACGTCGTAAGGTAATGTTTATATGCCAACCGTTTAATACCAATCGGTATTGGAGGAATTGCTGTTATTATCTCCCATCCGAACACGAAAAGCAGCATCCATATCACCGGTTGCTTAAACCGGGTGGACATTAGCACTGCTAACGCACCATAGGCTAACAATCCTAACGATAAAGAACCGGTATACACAAAACTCATGCCTACTACCAACAAGCGATCTTTGAGTTTGGGGTGTGTCTCAATAATCCCTGTCAACAGTAGATGGGAAATAGCAACGAAAACGACGGTCCCAATCATGTATGCTGCAAATTTGGTTAGCAGTAGCAACGGTTTTTTGAGAGGGCGCATCTGAAGGTATGTTAATCCCCTGCCATCTACCTCATCAGAAACAATTGCCGTACCGTAAAAAATAGCACAAATATTGGTCAAAAACCCATATAAGTAGAAGGTTATGTTAGGAATGAAGTTGTTCACACCCGCCGTGCTGTTTACATAGAATCGAATTATAATTGCGATGACAAGCGGTAGAATACATCCCAAAAGAATCAGGAGTCCTCGTTTTGACCAGAACAATTGTCGGAGTGTCAGTTTGAAGATGGCAAAATATGCAGAAAATGACATAAGGTAAGTCTTTATGATGGTTTAGTGTTTATACATGTCATGGTAACATATAAATACAGATTTTACAAACCTTTGTTAATAGGTGCTATAGTTTGGACAATTTTAGAAATTTTTAGTGCGAAAAAACAGAAAAGCAGGTATCCTTTCATAAACAAATATATTTTTTGAAAGGAGAATAAAAAATGAACCTCCTTTTCTGCTTAGACGACATTCTATCAGATTTTCAGTATCTGTTCAACACACAAAACTATGCTCTTTTCCAAGCGTTTATTTTCGGATTTATCGCAGATGGAAATAGTGGCACGCTAACGGAACTTTATCAATCAGGTTTTTCACAGACGCGATACTGGTCTTTTCCAAAGTTTCTATCGCGTGGTAAATGGGATGCGGATAAAGTCGCAGGACACCTGACAAAAAAGGTTCAGCAAGCATTTCCTAACTGGGTTTATGTGTATGATGAGACCAAAGCCATAAAAACAGGTGAACGCCAGTGGGGGTTGCATTTTTTCCGCAACTTCAGTTATCAAAAGGGTCGCGTGAACCGATCCAAGTTCCATTATGGACACGAGTTTGGTGCCTTAGGTTTACTTTGCCAAACATCTACAGGTTGGCAGCTATTCCCCGTATGGGCGAGACTGATGGTGCCGCAGACGTGCCGTGATAAAAGCGATGCGGTGTTGAAACGCATCTGTTCCCAGATCGCTCCGGGTCTTATTATTTTTGATCGTGGGTTCTCAAGGCGAAAAGTGTTTACGCTGGTTCAAAGTTATGGACATCATATCTTGTGTCGTGCGAAGTCTAATGCCGTCTTCTATCGTTTACCGGAACAGCCGAAACATCGCCAGCGTGGCCGTCCGCGAAAATATGGAGACCGCTTGGATATTCGCAGGATGCGGTATACGCTTATGGATATAGAAGGCCAAAAGTATTCAATCGCCTCCAAAGTCGTGAGAACGAAGATGTGCGATGCTGATATTCGCCTCGTTGTTATCCGAAGTCGCCCGAAAACCTCGAAACCTTATCGGTATTTCTGTGTATGGACAACAGATTTGACGATTGGGATACCACAGATCGCTATATATTATCGCAAGAGATGGCACATAGAGACGGCTTTTCGGGATGCGAAGCAACACTTCGGTTTTGATGACTATCGCCTGAAATCCCGCAAAAGCATCAATCGGTTTGTGCAATTGAGTTTCGTTGCAGCAAGTCTGACGAAGTTGCTATTCACCCCACGGGATGGGACGGCGGAGGAGATAAGTGCTCAGGTAGTTTGTGATCAGTTGGGCATCCATTGGTATCATCCGAAGCGTCTCACACAAGGGTTGCGTGTAGTTTATCTCCGCTGGCAGCTCTACAGAGCGGTATTTTCTGCGATTTACTCTGAAAAAACAAACTCACAGAAAATACACACCGATTTTCACAAAGAGACAGCATTGCCTGCGGACAACGCAGCCTGAATGTCCCAAAATGTCCAAACTTTAGTAATAGGTGGGTGTGTTAATATTTTGCATTTACCATGTCATTTTATTGTTGGAGAGCTTTGTAAGCCGAATAAGTCTGAATTGAAACTCTCCAACAATCTACGGAGATAGATGTGAATTGGAGAATATCTTTGACAAGAGACATGTGTTTGGTATAATAAAACAACTACATAGTCTATGAAATATGGAAAGGATTCTCATGCTTAAAATAATTGACGTACATCAGCACTTATGGGATACATCTAACTTACCGTATCCATGGTTAGATGGATTTGATTTACTCAAACAGCAATATACACCACAAGATTATCGCGACGCAATAGGGGATATTAACATCGTCAAATCGGTGCATGTTGAAGGCGATCCCGCAGAAACACATGTCGTTCAAGAAGTAGAATGGCTAACGCATATAGCTGAAACAGACGGGATGATAGGAGCAATCGCCGCCGCTGCACCACTTGAAAAGCCAGACGTTGAATCTACTCTTGAACAACTCGCTGAGTTTGAACTCGTTGTCGGTATCAGGCGGATGGCATGGCACCACCCTGACAATCAATTCTATTCTAGCCCAGATCTGATTAATGGGGTGAAATTATTAGCGAAATACGATCTCTCTTTTGAACTCTGTGCAAAACACGATCAACTTCCCGCTGCCATTGACTTAGTCAAAGCCACCCCAGAGATCAGGCATGCTGTGAACCACTGCGGTGGGCCTAATATAAAAGACAGAGAGTTTGAACCATGGGCAACCCACATGCACGAACTCACTGCCTTTGAAAATGTCCTCTGCAAAGTGTCCGGTATTGTAACCACTGCCAGTCAAAACTGGACATCCGATGAACTCAAACCTTACATCAAACATCTTGTAGATACATTCGGTTATGACCGTCTGATGTTTGGTAGCGATTGGCCTGTATGCACCTTAGCTGCGGAATATCGAGAGTGGTTTGAAACACTTCTGTCAGTTATTGAAGATGCATCCGATTCAGAGAAAAGTAAGTTTTTTTATCAGAACGCGTCAGAATTTTACAAATTATGAAGATTAAAAATTTAATTGTGTCAGTCCATAATTGCGGTATTTTGTATGATAAACAGTATCTGCTGTCTAAATCTTGTAGGTAGCAGCTACGGTGTAATTAATATAGGTTCAACGCCTTGTGATTCCTGAATTTGTTGCTTGAGTACCGATGCTTCTGACCGTTCTGTAAACACGCCAATAGTCACACGGTGCAGTGCTTGTCCGTTGACCGTAACTGTGTAAATCTTTACTGTCTCATCCGGATATAGCCGTTGCAGATTTTCAGACAACATATTTGCATTGCGTCGTTCAGCGAAAGAACCTACCATCAATGTTAATTTAGACGTTGCATTCACCGTCTGCGTTTCACCACCCGTGCTTCCACGCCCGAATTGCAACTGTGTTTGCTGAGAACTCTGATTACCCGCAGCATCTTCAACATCTAAGACAAATCTGTAGGCCATCGTCGTCATTTGTGGAACCTTAGTTAACACGATCGTTTCAGGCGGTGCACCTATGCCTTCACTGTTTTCAACGAGGTCGTTATTTGTATCATATATCTCAAGTTTCCAATTGGCAATTTGATTGATTTCCCAAACCTTTACACCAACGCCCTTGGCACCAGTCTTTGAGAGTTCAATCGTTGTTGGAATTAGGTCAACCGTGAGTTTTTTGCTATTCCTGAGATGCAAATTTCCTTGGGAATCAACAACATGCAATTGAAGAACGTAATCCCCATCAGGAACTAATTTACCATCACTTCCCATGCCGTTCCAGATAATATCCCCTGGTGAGCTTGCACCGGACTTTTCCCAAACCACTTCAGTATATGCATCATGAAGTATTAATTTCCATTTTTCATTCGCTCTCACCTTGAAACGGAACGTAGTACTGTCTTTAATTCCATCACTGTTCGGGGAAATCGCAGATTCAGTGAGTTCTAATTCATCTGGAGACCCCACAGGTTCTGCATCAAAATTGAGCGTTTTCGGCATGAGAATCGTAGATGCTGTTCGTGTATCGGATGTGTTTTTGGTTTTTGTATTTACAGTCGGTTCAGAGATAACAGGTTTAGCTGAAGTGGATTTACTCCTATTTCTACCCCATCGTAAGGTTGCTGTAATCCAGTGTAGGCTTTGGTCTAAATCACCACCCCTGACATGTGCGTAATCCAACTGTCCGGATGCGTTATGAAAACTTATCCCTTGTGTCCACTGTCCAGAACTGAATCTATCGGATGCAGTTAGTGCTGTATATCCTACGCGTAACCCAAAGTGATTGTTGAATAGCCACCGTTCTGCCCCAAAGTGCAACCTAAGTCGCTCACCCCAATCTGTATTGTTCTGTCCGCGGATAGCAAAATCTGCAGATAACAAGGTTGCCTTGTCTAAACGATATGTAGCACCGAAACGCGCTGCTAACGGAAGACTTTCATCTATCGGTTCAATCAACTCACCCTGACCGTTCCGTATTCCGTTGCTTAATTCAGATAAATTCATACCTAATGTAATAGAATCGCCTAACCTTTTCAATGGATAAGTGAACTGCATGCCAATATCCATGCTCCAGAGAAACTTGCTTATATCCGGTTCATTATTCTGATAGTAACGTAAATTTGCACCCGCAGATGCCTGGGATCCCAATGCTAAACCGTATCCTAAAAGCACAATCTGTGTAGACTCATTGTTGGAATTGTTCCACCCGTTGAACCAGGAAGCGAGAGATAAACTTCCTATATTTTTATTAGTTAAACCCAATGTATACGGACTCGCTGATAACGAGAACGCCTGATCTGGCCCAGACGGTTCACCAGAAAACGGAATCGCCCCCATATTTACTTCCAAGCCATTCATAAATCCAAGTGAAGAGGGATTCCATAGAAAGCCGTTATTTGTGGAGGGGCCCGCTGTAAAGGCACTCCCCATGCCGACTGCACGCGCACTTGCACCCACAAAAATATCGCGATGGTCTATTCCAGAAGAACCTTCTGTGACCATCACATTTCCTAACATAAACACTACAAAACTGATAATAACAAGAGTTTTCAGTTTCATTTTATTAACTCCATCTAATTTTCTTTTGTACATTTTTAAAGATAAATTTCCTCTGCAATTTTAAACGTCTAAACAGTATAGTTGGGTACAAACTGTAGGTTATACCATTTTGTCCCATAACCATTCTAGGTTGTGCAGAAACATTATGCACGCAAAACTACACTGTCCAAAGCGATAGTGTAGCAAGCACAACGGCCTTGCGGTAACACTCTGAAACTATAAAAAATGTGGCTTGCGGTGACACTCTGCAACTATTATGGTGGAATTTGGAATTAATCGGACATTCAGACAGTTCGTAGGTCGGGTAGAGCTTGCGAAACCCGACTATTATTGACCTAAGCCGCAATGCGAAGAGCGTTCCTGTGGGGGCGGTGTCTATCTATTTTCATATTTAACCATAAAAAATTTCCTTGCCTCATAGCAGAAAATATGAGAAAATAGACAAAAATTTGGCATATAGGAGTAAAACAGTGGAAGAAATACGAGAACTTGCAACGTTACTAGAATCAGGAATTGCTGAATACGATGATCAGTTGAAAATCTTGCAGTCAGAACGACTAAAATATATCCGCCTGTCAATGACTAACGGATTTGGTCAGGAAGATGGTGATTCAAAAGAGTCGTGGTTATTACACCTTAAGCAACTTGAAGATTCATTGTCACTACGACTCAGAGCACTGAAGCAAGCGATCGTGGATTCCGCTTTATCTATCCAACAACCCGTAGCAGAGAAGCTGGAAGAAAAAAATAAATAGCAATGCTATCTCGTTTACCATATTCAATTATACATATAACATGTTTCATAATAGTGTTTTTTCATGTT
This sequence comes from Candidatus Poribacteria bacterium, assembly GCA_965200395.1. Taxonomy (GTDB): domain Bacteria; phylum Poribacteria; class WGA-4E; order WGA-4E; family WGA-3G; genus MSPOR6. Next base: position 339,068 of record CBDAUH010000003.1, read on the forward strand.
GCTGTTCTTAGCTCTACTTCGCAAGAAACAGATATTGAGAAGACTGTCAAGGATGCGATTCACCACCAGAATTTGGGTTTAGCGTATCTTGAAGAATCACAACCCACAAAAGCTGCCACAGAATTTTCAGTGCTCGTTGAATTACTCCCCAATGAAGCTATAGGATATGGTAACCTTGCTGTCGCACACTTGCGATTGCAGCAAAATGATCTTGCTGAGAAATCGATAAAACTCGGAATAGCTGCTGTCCCAATGGATAGTCAATTGCATTTTATCTTGTCTGAAGTCTGTCAGGTAAAAGGGGAGAGTGCAAAGGCGATAGAAGCACTAAAAGAGGCAGTGCGTTTATCCCCAGATGAATTGGAATTTCGTTACAAACTTACACGACACTACCTTGCACAGCGAAACAACCCACAAGCACAACAAGAAGCTCTGCATCACCTACAGGAATTATACGCGCGTTCTCCAGTTAATGTTGTTATCCTAATGAAATTAGCACAAGCACTCATCGGACAAAAACGGATCGAAGATGCCGAAAAACATTGTCAGGAGCTGTTGATTTTGTTAGGAGACACAGATGCTGAAAAATTAGCTTTACTAACAAACGGAATAGATGCAATAAAAAAAGAGGAGTATAATGATGCATCACGGAACATCCGTTACTTTGAGAACGTGCATCGAGCAAGCCCCCGCTATCAGCAGGGTATCGGTGAATTGGTGACTGATATCCTCGGACATCCAATAGAGACATTTAGCCCAGGTTTCAAAGCACGACTCACTGCAAAAAATTCCACACCTATAGACGTGGAATTTATAGATACTACCCAACAACTTGGACTTCTCACTCTGCAAGCAGATAAGAAAAATTCCGCATCCATCTCACTGTTTGATTACGACAATGATGGAAACTTAGATATCTATTCAACATCAACAGGGTTACTACGTAATAGTGATGGTCAGTTCCTTCCTGCCCCATACTTTCAAGACTTCATAGTTCCCTCTTCATTAAACCTGCCAATTCATACATCTGTTGATCTGGATAAAGATGGAACACAAGATCTCCTACTGCAAACACAAGACGGTATAACATTGCTGCGAAGAGATTCAGAGGGAAAATGGCGTGCAGCTCCCATCATTCGGCAGCAGCATCAAACTGACAATACCGGTGTTCTCCTCTTCGTTGATTACGACCATGATGGAGACCTCGATCTCTTCTCTGGACGATCTGGTGCCAAAATGTATCGGCATAATGGAAATGAGACTTTTATAGATGTGAGTGATCAAACCTTTTTAATTGAAAAAAAAGAGAATGAATCAAAGACACAGCAATCCGCATCACAGGCTTTCCCCGCAGATTTTGATGACGATGGTGATATTGATATATTTTCTGTCCATGCCAATACTGGATGTACACTATATGATAACCTTCGTCAAGGGAAACTCCGTGCTATTACTGACAAAATTGGAATTTCACAAGAGACACTTTATACATCAGCTGCTGCAGGCGACTATGACAACGATGGTGATATTGACCTGTTTTTAGCATCTACAGCGGGTATACTCCTCTATCGCAATAGGGGTGATGCGACTTTTGCTCCTGATATGCGTTCAAAAAAGACTTTCGAAAAACATAATGATCGATCAACTATATTAAAAAGCCTTGATTATGATAACGATGGATTTCTCGATTTATGGATAATTAGCAAACACGGTTTATTTCTATACCGAAACGATGGAACAGGCAGGTTCAACGAAACAAGTTCTATCATAAAACCTAATACACCCATGGAGAAAGGCATTGAGGGTGCTGTCGGGGATTATGACAATGATGGAGACTTAGACCTATTCTACATCAATGACAAAGGTCAACTACGCGCACTACAAAACAACGGTGGAAACCAAAATAATTGGATTCAGGTACGATTGGAAGGCATCACAACTGGGAATAACAAGGTGAATAGAGATGGATTCGGTTCAAAACTTGAGGTGAAGGTAAGCGATTTATATCAACTACAATATACTTCGCAGCAGATAACACATTTCGGATTAGGAACTAATGACACCGCAGATGTTGTTCGTGTTGTGTGGACAAACGGAGTGCCGCAAAACGTCATCGAACCAAAGGCAAAACAACGGATTCAGGAGAAACAGATATTAAAAGGGTCCTGCCCATTTCTGTATGTGTACGATGGCGAAAAATACGAATTTGTTACCGATTTGCTTTGGCGTGCTCCGTTGGGTCTACTTACCTCTATGGGATTTGTTGCACCTGATGAGACAAAGGATTTTATTAAAATCTCATCATCTCAAATCCAACCCAAATCCGGCAAGTATTCTATCCAGATAACAGAAGAATTGTGGGAAACTGCCTATTTTGATATGGTCAAACTCATTGCAGTTGACCATCCTGCAGATACGGATATTTTTGTAAATGAACAATACACACCGCCGCCATTTGCAGAATATAAGATATACGGTGTAGCAGAGAAATTACAGCCGAAATCTGCCATAGATCATCTGGGAAATGATGTTTCCGCTGCGCTAAAAAAGTCGGATTATCAATATGCAATTGAACACGCGCCGGGGCCTTACCAGGGTGTCGTTGAACCGCATGCCATTATCCTCGATCTCGGTGACGTTGCTAATGATGTACCTGTGACACTCTATCTCAACGGTTGGATTTTCCCAACGGATACCAGTATCAATGTAGCCTTATCTCAAAATCCTACCATTAATCCCAAATTTCCCTCCGTTGCTGTTAAAGATAAAGACAGTCAGTGGAAAACTGTTATTGAGATGATCGGAATACCCGCAGGAAAAAACAAAACCATCACAATTGATCTGACAGGTAAATTTTTGTCAGATGATCGACATGTTCGGATTGAAACTGACATGCAGATATACTGGGATGCAGCATTTTTCACAGAAGGACCGCAAAACGTTCCAATGAAAATCACAGAGTTGAACCCTGATAGTGCAGACCTACATTACAGAGGTTTTTCAGAAATGTATCGACCGAACCCGCACGCCCCACACCTTTTTAATTATCAGAAGGTGACAAAAACTGGACAGTGGCGCGATCTGGAAGGGTTTTACACCCGCTATGGAGATGTCCATTCACTATTGCAAGAAGTTGACGATATGTATGTCATCCTCAATGCAGGGGATGAAATTACAGTGGAATTCGATGCATCACGTCTACCTGCTCTAAAAGACGGTTGGACTCGTGATTTTATCCTCTACAGCGATGGATGGGACAAAGACGGCGACATAAACACTCTCACATCTCAGACAGTTGAACCCTTACCATTTCACGGAATGTCAAAATACCCATATCCAAAAACTGAACATTATCCAGATGACGAGGCACATCAACGGTATCGTCTCGAATACAATACACGTCGTGTAACGCATCAACTACCATCTTTGCGTAAAGAGACAAATCCTTGAAACGAAAAGCTCATTGCCATTACTTAAGGAGTATCTTACATGCCCAGAATCTTTGACAATATCGACCAACCACTCCTACAAGCATTACAGCAGACTCTCGAATCTTCCACCCATGCTGACTTCTGTGTCGGATATTTTAACCTCAGAGGATGGCGGAGAATCGCAAGATATATTGAAAATTGGCAAGGAGGCCACGGCAAATGCTGCCGCCTACTCGTAGGAATGCAACGACTCCCAAATGAAGAAATACGCCACGCTATGCGTATCTTTAGAAATACAGATAGAATTGACAATCAGACAGCAAATCAACTTAAACAGGAATTAGCACAGGAATTTCGAGACCAATTGACCGTCGGCATACCTACCCGTGAAGATGAAATCGGCCTAAGACAGTTAGCACGCCAGCTTCGAAATGGAAAAGTGAACGTGAAACTATACCTCCGACATCCTCTCCATGCCAAACTTTACCTACTTCACCGACAAGACCTTGCAGCTCCAATTGTAGGATACCTCGGAAGTAGCAACTTAACGCTTGCTGGGCTTTCACAGCAAGGCGAACTTAACATTGACGTACTTGATGCTGACGCATGCCAAAAATTACAGACGTGGTTTGAAGACAGATGGAACGACAGGTGGTGCATAGATATATCTAAGGAATTAGTAGAAATAATAGAAGAAAGTTGGGCACGTGAAAAACTAATTCCCCCTTACCACATCTATATCAAAATGGCATACCACCTTTCTCATGAAGCACGGGCAGGATTGAACGAATTTCGTATTCCACGCGAATTTGAAGATATACTCTTCGATTTCCAAACCGCTGCTGTTAAAATCGCTGCACATCATCTAAACAAACGTGGCGGTGTCCTTATCGGTGATGTCGTAGGTTTAGGGAAAACACTCATGGGAACAGCACTTGCACGCATACAGGAAGACGATTTCGACCTTGAAACACTTATTATCTGCCCCAAAAATCTTGTCACCATGTGGAAACATTATCGAGACGAATATCGCCTACGGGCAAGGGTGCTTTCAATTAGCCAAGTTCTGAACAAACTCTCCGACCTCAGACGTTATAGATTAGTGATGATTGACGAAAGCCATAATCTCAGAAACCGTGAAGGCAAACGATACCGCGCAATTCAGGAATATATACACGAGAATGAGAGCAAGGTCATCCTGCTCTCCGCAACCCCCTATAACAAAACCTTCCTCGATCTCTCAAACCAACTACGTCTTTTTGTCGATGAAACTGAAGACCTCGGAATTCGACCTGAACAATACATAAAGAAGTTAGGCGGTGAAACCGAATTTATTCGCAAACACCAAAGCGGTGTTCATACCCTCGCTGCTTTCGAACATAGTGGATTTATTGACGATTGGCGTGAATTGATGCGGAGATATCTTGTCCGCAGAACTCGCAGCTTCATCATGCAAAACTATGCTAAAATAGACCCTAACACAGAAAGAAGATTTCTCCCTTTTGCTGATGGAACACGCTCCTACTTCCCAACACGTGTACCAAAAACAGTTGAATTCACAATCAACGACCAAGACCCTGATGATACTTATGCACAATTATATTCGACTTATGTAGTGAACATCATAAACGAACTTAACTTGGCACGTTATGGACTTGCAAATTATATTGATGATGCCCCCACAGAACCGCCCACCGAAGTTGAAAAGGGACAATTGCAAGACCTTTCACGCGGCGGAAAACGGCTGATGGGATTTTGCCGCACAAATCTCTTCAAAAGACTTGAGAGTAGCGGAAAGGCATTCCTGCAGTCTGTCGATCGACATATCCTCCGAAACTATATCTTCCTCCATGCAATTGAGAACGGTCAATCGTTTCCAATCGGCGGACTGGATGCATCAATGCTTGATACCCGATTCAGTGACGTAGATGTCGACAACGCAAACCTACTTTCAGCCGTTTCAGATGATGAAGATGACGAATTGATTGATACAACCGACGCTAATTCCAATTTATACACAACCGAAAGCTATAAAGAACGCGCCGCACATATTTATCAACTTTACTTGACCCAGTACGAAACTCGGTTTAAGTGGATTCGTTCTGACCTGTTTCTCTCGATACTTAAGGATAAGCTCACTGAAGATGCAAACGCACTCATTCAAATCTTGCAACAATATGGCGAATGGGATGCTGAAAACGACGCAAAACTCAATGCACTTGAGGAACTTTTAACCGATACGCACCGAAACGAAAAAGTCTTGGTTTTCACACAATTTGCAGATACTGTCAATTATTTGACAAACGCGCTCAAAGAACGGGGGTTGACACAGATACAAGAAGCAACCGGTAACTCAGCAAATCCAACCGAATTAGCATACCGATTCAGTCCTATAAGCAATAATAGAGAAAGTATCCCGGCAGAAGATGTCCTACGCATTCTCATCAGCACAGATGTACTCAGCGAAGGGCAAAATCTACAAGACTGTGCAATTGTCGTCAACTACGATCTGCCATGGGCAATTATACGTTTAGTACAACGCGCCGGGCGCGTTGACCGCATCGGGCAAGCGGCAGAAGAAATATTGTGCTACTCATTTCTACCAGCAGAGGGTGTCGAACGTATCATAAACCTACGTGGACGCGTCCGAACACGCCTCCAGCAAAATGCTGAAGTTGTCGGCACAGATGAAGCTTTTTTTGAAGATGACGGTGAAGATGGGAACACAGCCATCATTAACCTATATAATGAAGAATCTGGACTGCTCGACGATGATATGGATAACGATGTCGATCTCGCCTCTCACGCCTATCAGATTTGGAAAAACGCTATTACCCAAGACCCTGGCTTAGAAGAAATTATCACTAAACTCCCGGCTGTTGTCTACGCAACCAAATCACATACGCCTACGGATACCCAACCGGAAGGCGCATTAGTCTATATCCGAACCGGAGAAGATAATGACGCTCTTGCATGGGTTGATAAGAATGGAAAAAGTGTTACAGAATCACAGTTTACTATTTTACAAGTCGCAGCATGCCAGCCGGAAACAGATGCCCTTCAACCCCTCGAAAAACACCACAACCTCGTACAAGAAGCTGCAAAACTTATCGTTTCTGAAGAACGATCTATTGGCGGGCAACTCGGCAGACCATCAGGGGCACGGTTCCGCACTTATGAACGGCTAAAAGATTATGCATCTGAAGTAGAAGGAACTTTATTCGCAACACCAGAACTCAAACGGGTCATAGATAATATCTACCGGTATCCCCTACGGCAAGTAGCTACAGATACGCTCAACCGCCAACTCCGCAGCAGCATTTCCAACGAAAATCTTGCCGAGTTGGTGATCGATCTATGGAATAATGGACGACTCTGCATTGTCGAAGAAGAACGCGAGATGCAAGAACCTAAAATCGTCTGCTCATTAGGGCTTTCTGCTAATAACAATACTTAAATCTTTTGTCCCGCAAACTGTCAGCTTGCATACTTAGCGGTTAACACCTTTATGTGTGTTAACGTATCTTCAAATTTTGCTATAAACACTACGAACTTGACAAACGAGAGCACATTCAATATAATACATTCAGTCTAAACTTATTGTTAATACAGAATACTATAACAGGAAACACCTATGCAAATTGACCTCCAACGAATACGCCAACACCTCAAAGAAGCTGAATTTGAAAACCTTTTTATTGAAGAACTTGGTTGGGATAACTATTTCGAAACATTGAATGTTTCTATAGACGCATCCGACTATGTTCTTACAGCAATTGCCCAAAAACGCGGTATAGTTGTCTATGAATGTCCACAAACTGCATCTCAGGAGAACTTCCCTAATTATGCAACCCGCCGAAAAATTCAAAAGCAGGTCGCCAGATCCACACACGAACACTTCATCATCTACACGGATATTGATAGAACCATGCAAATTTGGCAGTGGGTTAAAAGGATACAAGGGAGACCAGACGCATGCCGTGAACACCGCCACGAAACTCAGCAATCCGGTGATTCCCTTATCCAAAAGTTGCAAAATATCGCCTTTAGTATTGAAGAAGAAGAGGAAATTTCCCTCATCGGCGTGACCGAACGCGTCAGAACAGCATTTGACACTGAACGGGTCACCAGAAGGTTTTACGACCATTTCAAGAGGGAGCATGATGCGTTCCTTGGATTTCTCAGCGGCATTCCTGATGAAGATATGCAAAAATGGTATGTCTCTGTGATGCTAAATCGTCTCATGTTCATCTATTTCATACAGAAGAAAGGATTTCTCAACGACGACCAAAACTATCTTCGTACTAAACTGACAGAAACACAAAGCACAGATACATACTACAAAGCGTTTCTCTGTCCCCTCTTTTTTGAAGGCTTTGCCAAACCGGAAGATGAACGGACACAGGAAATGAGGCAGTTGCTCGGCAAAATCCCATATCTCAACGGTGGTATCTTCCAAAAACATGAACTTGAGACACGGCACGGTGAAGACATTGAGATACCGGACACGGCATTTCAAAATCTTTTTTCGTTCTTTGAAAAATACCAGTGGCATCTTGACGATCGCCCCCTGCGAAACGACAACGAAATTAATCCTGATGTGCTTGGATACATCTTTGAAAAATACATCAACCAGAGACAGATGGGAGCCTATTACACGAAGGAGGACATCACGGAATACATCAGCAAAAACACCATCATTCCGTTTCTTTTTGACGCAGCGAAAAAATCATGTAAAATCGCATTTGAAGGGGACAGTGCTGTCTGGAAACTACTACAAGAAGACCCGGATAGATACATTTACGATGCAGTCAAAAAGGGCGTTAATACGCCATTACCTGGAGAAATTGCTGATGGAATTGATGATGTCTCTGAACGGACAACGTGGAACACACTTGCCCTAGAGGAGTTCGCATTACCTACAGAAATTTGGCGGGAAGTCGTTGCACGTAGACAACGTTACGAATCTGTTCGATCTAAACTTGCAAACGGAGAGATAGACAATATCAATGACCTGATTACCTATAATCTCAATATTCGTCAATTTGCCCAAGATGTGATTGAGAATTGTGAGGGACCCGAACTGCTTCGCGCCTTTTGGAAAGCGATTACCGAAGTGACAGTGCTTGATCCTACTTGTGGTTCTGGTGCGTTCCTGTTTGCTGCGCTGAACATTCTTGAACCGTTTTACGAGGCGTGCCTTGATCGGATGCAGGTATTCCTTGATGATGTTGCCTCTCCACCTATTCACGAAGGAAGTTTAGAGGGGGGGGGTACATCATGCGGCAAAATACAGAGACTTCCGTCAAATTCTTGAACAGATTGACCAACACCCTAACCGAAAGTATTACATTTTGAAATCTATCATTATCAACAATCTTTACGGTGTGGACATTATGGACGAGGCGATTGAGATTTGCAAGCTGCGCCTTTTTCTTAAGATGGTAGCACAGATTGAGGATGTGTCACAGATTGAACCACTGCCAGATATTGACTTTAATATTCAAGCAGGCAATACCCTCGTCGGATTTGCAACTTACGAGGAAGTAGAAAAAGCGGTTACCGGTAAGTTTGATTTTGATGGGACAATGCAACGTATTCAAGAGAAAGCAGAGGACGTTAAGGTGTTGTTTGACAAGTTTCGTGAACAGCAGACGACATTAGACGGTGACGTGACCCCTGCTGACAAACAGGAATTACAAGATAGACTCAAGGAATTAGAAGATGAACTCAATGAATATCTTGCTGAAGAATACGGCATTGATCCGAAAAAACGCGTTGATTACGAAAACTGGCTAGCTTCACATGCACCTTTCCACTGGTTTATTGCGTTTTACGGTATTCTTCAGGGTGGTAGTTTTGATGTGATTATCGGTAATCCACCTTATGTGGAGTATAGCAAAGTGAAAAAGGTGTACAAAGTTATAGGGTATGAAACAGAAAGCTGTGGAAATTTGTATGCAATGTCCATTGAGAGATCTATCAATTTAAACAAAGGTCATATTGGAATGATTGTTCAACTTCCTTTAGTATGTACTGATCGTATGATACCAGCTCAATTACTTTTTAAATCTCACAATAGGAAAAGTTGGTTTGCTAATTTTGATGATAGACCGGGAAAACTCTTTGACGATCTGCAACATATTCGCGCTACTGTTTTTCTTTCAAAAAAAGACAAAATACATGATAAGGTGTCATTGTATAGCACGAAATACAATAGATGGTATACGAAAGTTCGTTCTGTTTTGTTTGATGGTATAACATTTGAAAAGATAACGAACATCTGTATTGACGGTTCGTTCCCTAAAATATCGGTTTCTGTAGGTAAAAGTCTTGTTGAGAAACTTACAAAAGCCCAAAAATCTCTAATGAGTTTTAAAACAGGAACATACGCTTGTCACTTTCACAATTCTCCTCAATATTGGGTTAGAGCCATGGATTTTATCCCATATTTTTGGAGTGAAAGGGATGGCGAGAAAAAATCACCGACTATTAAATCACTTTACTTTGATTCTGAATTAGATGCAGCTGTAACTATAGCAACTTTAAACAGTTCACTTTTCTATTGGTGGTTTGTTGTTTTTTCTAGTTGTCGTACTTTAACCCTGCGCGAGGTGAAAAGTTTTCCAATTGCTGTTAACCAGATGGAAGATGTTTACAAAATTCTTCTTGTTGAGTTTTCCACTGACTTAATGCAAAATATAAAACACCATTCGAAGCGAAAAGAAATCAATAAAAAAGAAGTTGGTCGTGTTATTTATGACGAATTTTTCCCGCGCCACTCCAAGCACATCATAGACAAAATTGACCGTGTGCTTGCACAGCACTACGGCTTCACAGACGAGGAATTAGACTTCATCATCAACTACGACATCAAATATCGCATGGGTCTGGGAAATTGAGGTAGTGATTGAGTCTGTCCCGTAAGTTGTATATTTGCTAATATCATAGTTAAAATCCATTGCATGACTTATTGTGTATGTGTTATACTTATACTATAGTTTGGACATTTTTGGTCTTGTTATAGATTATGAATAGTTGGCAGCACTTCCCCGTTAGCACTTCTGAACAGGTGTTAGAACTGCTGCTAACGCCCCTTTTTTGTCTAAATTCTGTTAGAAATCACTGTTTTTTAGTCATCATTTTTCCAATAATCGTGAAAATAGTTGCTGTTGAACTAGTTCATGTAGTATCTTCGGGGATTTTTAGTTTTTTCTGTGCGTTTTTCCCCGGGTCGTAACTCGTATAAAAATAGTTTTGTTGTAAACGTCGCTGCAAGTAAGCGGTCATCAAGCCGCGTGTGAGATGTTTCGGTTTATACCAGTGTATATTGAGTGTGGATAGCACAGTTTCTAAATCAAGCGGTGCCTCGTCTGTGTCGGTTTCTTCGGATGTCTTCTCCATTAGCACCGGACTGAAAGCGAGTTGTGTCAGCGTTGCTGCGGTGAAACTGAGTTGAGCGAACCGATCCAAACTTTTCCTGTCTCGGAGTTGATAGGTGTCAAATCCGAAGTTTTCTTTAGCGTCCCGAAAGGCAGTTTCAATCTGCCACCGGTTTCTATAGTGTCGGATAACTGTTTCTACGGGCAGTCGTAAATCTGAAGTAAATACACAAAAATACCGATAGGGTTTAGACTTTTTCAAGCGTTTGCGTATCACAACGATGCGGACATCTACAGGACACATCTTTGTTCGCACGACTTTATCAGCGACAGAAAGTGTCTGATCCTCAACAACGATATCTGTATACTTCAGGTGTGGAATAGACACACGGCTACCATACCGACGGGGTCTGCCTCTCTTGAGACGCTTAGGGCGTTTCGGTATATCAAAAAACGCCGCGTTTGACTTCGCACGACAAAGTAAATGATGTCCTTGTGAGAGTATCTCCGTGAACACTTTGCGTCTATTGAAACCTCTATCAAAAATGATAAGACCCGGTGGCACAAGATCGCATAAATGCTTCAGCACGGCGAGGCTATTCGCGTCCTCGCTTTTCGGTTCCATCATCCGTGTGGCTAATGGAAATAGGCGCGTGCCTTCAGGCGTTTCTGCCAGCCAGCCAATCGCACCGAACTCGTGTCCGTGATGAAACTTGGACTGGTTCTTGTTACGTGCTTGATACGCAGGGTTCCTGTGGAAATGCAAACCCGCTTGTTTTGAACCGCTACTTAGGGCATGTGTTTCATCATAGACGTATACGCCCGTGGGGTAAGCGGATAGCACTTGATGGCTTAGCGTAGTGGCGACTTGATCCACACACCAGATGCCACGCGAGAGAAACTTTGGCAGAGACCAATACCGACCTGCTTGGGCTGTCGCAAGATAGATTTGTGTCATTGTGCCTCGGTAGGGCGTATTTATCAGACCTTTTACGAAAGTCTGAAAGTGGTGAAAGTTATTATACTTGAACACAGGTCAAAAATCTGATAACATGTTGTCCAGGTAGGAAAGTGGGGTCATTTGAAATATCCTTTCAAATTTGTGTTTTCTAAAAGGATACCCGCTTTCCTGCTTTATGTCCATAAAAAAAACAAAAAATGTCCAAACTATAGTATACTTATAAGTCATAAATATCAAGCTAAAATTTCTTATGCAGGGGCCAAACACACAAAGTGTATTTTGAAGATCCTTATGAACCAAATAACAGAATCAACCATAAAATTTGAAAATCCACCTATTGATGAAATTGTTTGCGGTATGTTTTTTGATTCAATCAAGGAATTAAGATCAGGACATTTCGGGATCCTATGGCAAAAGTTCAGATCTGATTTTCCAAAAATTGAAGACCAAATCCCAATAAATTTTGTTCCGGTAGAGGATTTTAAAAATTTTAATTTTCAAAATATCCCATTGCCAAGAGTTTGGTTCATACACAGAAATGAAAACGAGCTTATTCAGGTCCAACGCAATTGCTTTCTTCACAACTGGCGAAAAAGACGAACAAATGATGAGTATCCAGGCTACGAAAAGGTTGTCGAAAATTTTGAGAGTTACCTGTCTCGTTTCCAAAAATATCTAGTAGAGGAAGATTTGGGACATCTTGTTCCCAAACAATATGAGTTGACATACATCGATCTTATTCCGAAAGGGCACGGATGGGAAACCCCTGGCGATTTAGAAAAAATTTTCCCAAATTTGTTATCTCTAACGAAACAAGGCATGCTTTTAAATGATATAAAAGGAATCAATTGGCAAATTATCTTAGATTTGCCAAACGATTTAGGAGAAGTAGCGATCTCAATCCGTAATGCACAACGTAACTCTAACAAGCAGGAACTTATTTACATGGAATTTAAGGCAGTGAGTAACCGTGCGTATCAACCTATACGGAGTTGGTTTGATGATGCACATAATACAATCATGAATCTCTTCTGCAATTTCGTAAGTGATGAAATTCAGCAAGAGCTTTGGGGGCGAAAATCATGTTAGGACACCACACAACGGCCGCATCAACAACAGACATGAATATAACCTTTTCCTTCCAATCAAACGATATAGGAGAATTAAACACTGTCCAGTCGTTTTGGCAAAATCCATACCGATTGCCCGAATTTGATTTTAATGGAACAATCGTTTCTCAACCCCACAAAATAAAAAGACAGGTGACTCCAGAGTCTTCAGGGCAGAACACAAGTACGGCACATGAATTAAATTTTAGAAAAGAAATTGAATCTGGAACAACACAAGAATTGGCAGATACACAAGTGCAACACATTGCTCCTCCTATGTATGATGAAGATGATATCCTGAATTTGGATGCTAACATAAATATTCCCGAACCTCGTCAATCTGGCATAATACGAGTCAAGTTAATATATGAAGAACCAAGTAAACCTATTCCAGTTGAAGATCCTTGGGAAGAATAAGTGTTAGTTTTGTATGAATATCTCAGAAACAAATTATCCTTGGTATTGCTTAGTGAACGGTGACGAACTCCAGCAAGGAGATATACTTGAAGGTTGTCCGATATTTTCACCACCCACCAATTTAACACTTAATTCCCTATATCAAGAAGCAAACTTTAGGTGGACACAACGAAATGTAATTATAATGTCCCAAACTTGTGACATGGTTAAAGGTAGGAAAGGTATCACCGAAGTATTACTTTGCTTAATTACAGATCGTTCAGAACATACAGATCCAAATGATCACTTATCTACACCGGTGGTATGGAACGAGCTCGAAAAGGACAACTTATCCGTCATCATGTGCTAAACAAATGTGAATTAGAAAATGCAAATAGAGAATTTAGAATTGTCGACTTCCGCTGTATTTACACGCTCCCTTTAGATTTTTGCAGGGAGTTCGCGGCAAAATCGGGAAACCGGATTAGATTGTTATCTCCGTATCGAGAACACCTTTCTCAGTCTTTCGCTCGTTTATTTATGAGAGTTGGTTTACCTGCTGACATCCCTCCGTTCAAATAAGTCTAATCACTCAACAGATGTGAATTGAACAATGCGTCTAAAACGCTATTGAGCAGTACTAATTTGCATCCATGAATTAAATTTCATCATCAACTATGACATCAAATATCGCATGGGTTTGGGAAATTGATAGTAAATAAAAATAGGTTTCGTATGAACAGTACTAAAGTTTGGACATTTTGGGACATTCAGGCTGCGTTGTCCGCAGGCAATGCTGTCTCTTTGTGAAAATCGGTGTGTATTTTCTGTGAGTTTGTTTTTTCAGAGTAAATCGCAGAAAATACCGCTCTGTAGAGCTGCCAGCGGAGATAAACTACACGCAACCCTTGTGTGAGACGCTTCGGATGATACCAATGGATGCCCAACTGATCACAAACTACCTGAGCACTTATCTCCTCCGCCGTCCCATCCCGTGGGGTGAATAGCAACTTCGTCAGACTTGCTGCAACGAAACTCAATTGCACAAACCGATTGATGCTTTTGCGGGATTTCAGGCGATAGTCATCAAAACCGAAGTGTTGCTTCGCATCCCGAAAAGCCGTCTCTATGTGCCATCTCTTGCGATAATATATAGCGATCTGTGGTATCCCAATCGTCAAATCTGTTGTCCATACACAGAAATACCGATAAGGTTTCGAGGTTTTCGGGCGACTTCGGATAACAACGAGGCGAATATCAGCATCGCACATCTTCGTTCTCACGACTTTGGAGGCGATTGAATACTTTTGGCCTTCTATATCCATAAGCGTATACCGCATCCTGCGAATATCCAAGCGGTCTCCATATTTTCGCGGACGGCCACGCTGGCGATGTTTCGGCTGTTCCGGTAAACGATAGAAGACGGCATTAGACTTCGCACGACACAAGATATGATGTCCATAACTTTGAACCAGCGTAAACACTTTTCGCCTTGAGAACCCACGATCAAAAATAATAAGACCCGGAGCGATCTGGGAACAGATGCGTTTCAACACCGCATCGCTTTTATCACGGCACGTCTGCGGCACCATCAGTCTCGCCCATACGGGGAATAGCTGCCAACCTGTAGATGTTTGGCAAAGTAAACCTAAGGCACCAAACTCGTGTCCATAATGGAACTTGGATCGGTTCACGCGACCCTTTTGATAACTGAAGTTGCGGAAAAAATGCAACCCCCACTGGCGTTCACCTGTTTTTATGGCTTTGGTCTCATCATACACATAAACCCAGTTAGGAAATGCTTGCTGAACCTTTTTTGTCAGGTGTCCTGCGACTTTATCCGCATCCCATTTACCACGCGATAGAAACTTTGGAAAAGACCAGTATCGCGTCTGTGAAAAACCTGATTGATAAAGTTCCGTTAGCGTGCCACTATTTCCATCTGCGATAAATCCGAAAATAAACGCTTGGAAAAGAGCATAGTTTTGTGTGTTGAACAGATACTGAAAATCTGATAGAATGTCGTCTAAGCAGAAAAGGAGGTTCATTTTTTATTCTCCTTTCAAAAAATATATTTGTTTATGAAAGGATACCTGCTTTTCTGTTTTTTCGCACTAAAAATTTCTAAAATTGTCCAAACTATAGTATGAACAGTAATACTGATAACGTTTCAACCGAATTGCGAGAAATCGAGAGAGAAATAGACCACTATTATCAATCTAACACACTTCTCAAACTTCCATTTACGACTGCCGCATGGTTACTATTGTCGTATGCAGAAGACTATATGCTAAATGAACAAATTGCTATAAATAGCATACAAGATGTCCATGCATTAGGTAGTGACTTTATTACTGAACTTGAACACTCTATGTTATGGCTCTACTGTGATTACGAACAAGGCGGTGTCTATCCTTCTGATTTTGATCAAAACTTGTATACAGCATCCAAAGACCTATTCGAGCTAGGGCAGAAATACGATTTAGTCGTTTTCGCATATAAATGTGCTACGGATGGAATACTTGAATTAGAACTTTATGAAACAACTATTCAACCAACTCAAGATTTTTTCAATAATATAGAATACGACGCATATAACATCCTAATAGACCCTCGTGATGCTGAAGAAGCTCTACCTTTACTAAATCCTCCTAATTTCCTTATGGAAACAATTCTAAATTCTATAAAAACAGATGGTGTCAGATTTCGTTATAAATTGAATCCGAGAATCGTTGCTGACATGATATTATATCTGAAACCTTTATTTGATAGAATATTTTTACTACCTGCTGGGTGGAAATTCAGTCGATATACCTTAGAAGACTTTCGCAAGGTTTTTGAGGCAGTTTGTGCTATAGCACATATTCACTGGGAAGCACGGCAAGCAGCATCACTTCTCGGATGTGATAATAAAGGCTACCTCGATGGCGTTTACATACTAACTATTGATGAACTACTAAATCGCATTATTAGATATTCTGGTTTATCAAAAGAAAAAGTTCAATATCTCCTTGACGATTTAACTTATGGGAATAGTGGAATAAATAATCCTAAGCCAGCGTTGCAACCTTTAATCAGACTAAACCCAAAACAATATGTAATTGCACCTAACATTTGGATGTGTTCCGCAGCGGAAAGGAATTTTATTTCGCTAATATGGTAGAGTTTTGAATTATTTATACATATTGATTATATCCTGAAGTGTTTTATCTTTATTATATTCTCGTAAGCGTTTGATGTTCGCAAAATCATGTTCAATTGGGTTATAGTCCGGTGAATAAGGCGGCAAATACAATAGGGAGGCACCCGATGCCCCTATAAGATCCCGGGTGCGGTGTGTTTTATGGATGCGTGCGTTATCCAAGATAACAAGATGGTTTTCATCTAAACGCGGGCATAACTCATGCTCAAGCCAAGTGTTGAAACGCTCCGCATTACAACTCCCCTCAAATAGTATAGGGGCTGTAAACGCCTCATCTATACGTGCAGCTAACAAAGTTGTGGTGCGGTTTCTTTGACTGGATATAAGGTCAAAAACAGGTTCACCTTTCGGAGCATACCCGAAACGCCTGAAACTTTCTGACCGAAAACCACTCTCATCAATAAAAACTAAGGATTTTCCGTTTTCCTTTGCAGCAGCGAGTTGTTCACGATAAGTTTCTCGCTTGTGATCACATCGTTCCTTATAGCCGAGTGTCTTTTTTTCGCGAGATACCGAGTTTTCGCAGTCCATACCAAATACAATAGTAGGAAACGCCGAAATGATCTGCGCGCTCCTGTATAGTTTGATCGGGGAAATCTTTTACTTGTTGTGTGAGTGCCTTGTAGTCAATACATCTGGGACCTTTAGGTCCTGATTTTTTCGGGGCGAGTGGGTCTGGTGCGTTGAGCCATTTGTAAATAACATCGCGTGAGATATTGAAAAGTTTCGCAGCTTTTACTTTGCTGCCGCCGTTATCAATGAAATCAAGCACGCGTTTTCGCAGGTCTGTTGAATATGCCATAATACCGTGTATTATACCACAAATAGAAAAATATGTATAGAAAACTTTATATTTTACCATAAATAGGTTTCCATCTGACAAACTGATTTACGAAAAATATGTTAATGAAAAAGAATGTCTCATGAAAGAACGTTTTGAAACTCAATTATCTGATAAAGATCATAAATTTCATTCAGGCACTGTAGCAAACTTATCAGATGTCGATCTTGCCATTGTGAGTCATTCAGAGAAAGCATGTTTACTTATAGAACTAAAATGGTTTATGGCACCAACAACGGCACAGGAACGCATTCATAAATCTGAAGAAATTAAGGAAGGCATTTCGCAGATACTAAAACTAAAGAAAATGTTTTCAAATAATTATGGACCGCTACTAGATAGACTCAACATTGATGATTCTTACAAACTTGAAGGAATCGTTGTTTCAGAGAATTGGATTGGGTATGGCAATGTCCAATCTCCTGAAGTTCCTATTATCCGTGCTAACCATCTAATTGAAAAACTAAAAACTACAGTAAGTCTCAGGTCCACAATGGAATGGTTGAGAGACAGAAATTATCTTCCCAAAGAAGGAGAGCATTATTCAGTTGAGAGACCTGAAATTCCAATCGGTAATTGGAAGGTGAGATGGTATGCGATAAAATCACTCATAAAAGACGCGTTTTTCCCACTGTAATACGGTTGCACTTACCATTGATTTCTGTATGACATCACCCCAAATTGCAGCACAAGCTGTATGAAAATTAACAAATTAGGTAATTGAGCAGAGAAATCTGACGCGTTATAACAAAACGTGTCTACTAGTTTGGGGAATGAGAATTACTGAAAGAATAAGTAGTCTTCATTTAGTTTGTGCATCTGTGGAACGTAAACGAACAGTGAACACTACAAGGTTGCTTATTCCGACCTTACGTTAACTATGCACAATTCTCAACCTTTCTCAAAGGCACATAGAGACAAACAGTAGCAATTAGTAGAATCCCAGCCAGAGCAGCATAGGAATATGCCTTATTGCTGTAAAACAGACTGAAGATTGATGTAATATATTCTGGATGTACAGATTTCTCATAAAGCCAACCACCCAGAAGTGGCCCCAAAATACGGCCTAAACTCAGAAACGCATCCATAATTCCTATCGCTGCACCTTGTCCAATCCGTGTCTGCTTAGAAATCCAAGATGTATTTGTTGGACGGATTAATTGATTTCCGATCCCAGTAATTGTCAGATAGACTGTTAGGGTTACAAAATTGAACGCGTATAGAAATAATGTCATACCGATAATGTTTAACAACAGACCAACTAAGATTATACTACGTTCTCCTACCCAATTAATTAACCTACCGAGCAACCCACCTTGTAGAGGGACGACAAACGCCCCCATAACCATAAACATCCATCCCATCTCTCTCTGATCATAACCCCATCCATCTTCTATGAACAGTGGAAAGGTTGCCTCTAATCCAGCAAAACTGAAGGTAGAAAAAAATGCTACAAGGAACAGAGGCATGATAGGGGATTTAAATGTCTTGAGTCGGAATACTTCGCGTGGTGAGATCCAATCGTGCTGTACTTCCGCACTATCTGTCTGTAAGGATTCAGGAAGTATTGCAAGTACAAATAAGAAAGTTAAAAAAGACAATCCGCCAGCGACAAAGAAAGGAAGATCATGGCTTCCCATCACGCCACCGATTGCTGGTCCAAGGATGAAGCCAAGCCCCATCGCTGCTCCCATCAACCCCATACCTTTACCGCGCTCTTCTTCCGTGGTTACATCCGCCACGTATGCCATTACACTCGGTAAAACTGCAGCGGAAGCGATTCCTGCCGCACTGCGGGCAATGATAAGCAATATGTAATCTCCAGCTATCCCAAAAGCAGCTAATGCAAATGCATTTCCAAGTAATCCATATAGGATTGCCGGTTTTCTGCCATACCTGTCTGATAACCTACCCCAGATAGGCGCGAACAGTAGTTGCATCGCTGAGTATATGGACAATAATATTGCGATTTCTGTAGGAGAGGCCCCTATATCTTCCGCATAATAAGCAAGGTTCGGAATGATAATACCAAACCCGAGCATCACAAAAAATAGGGTTAAAAACAAAAGAAGAAGTCTGGATTTTTGCATTCGTAAGTTCAATAGGTAGATTCTGCACATTTAGCATAATCGCAAATCGTGCAGTATCAATTATTATACATCTGCTTAATCGGTCTGTCAATAATTATACTATGTGTATGAATTAAACCATGATTTGCGATTTCAACCGATATATGGTAAAATAGGTTTATAATCTGAATATCAATAGATTGAAAATTGCAACAAGGAAAATAATGACATTTTTCAAGAGATATATCGCCCTAATATTAATTTTTTTAGTGATTTCGTTTTTGTGGAGTACCCTAGTGCTGTATCCGCTCAAAATATTCGTTGTATTTATGCATGAAGTAAGTCACGGACTTGCTGCATACCTAACAGGCGGCAGTATCGTAGAGATTGAGATAAATCCACAACAGGGTGGACACGCACTGACGAAAGGAGGTAACAGGTTTTTAATACTGACTGCGGGATATCTCGGCAGCCTAATATGGGGCGGAATTATTTTGCTAATGGCAGCAAGAACACATTTTGATAAAGCCATTAGTGTCCTAATTGGCATCGGCATGATAGGTATTACTATCGGTTTCGGATCGGATACGTTCACCTATCTCTTCGGTGTCGGTTTCGGCATAGCACTTATCGCTTCTGGATTATTCCTGCCAGAGGTGGCAAATGATTGGATTTTACGCGTGATCGGTATCACAAGCTGCCTCTATGCTATCCTTGACATTAAGAGCGACATTTTGGATCGATCGCATTTACGTTCTGATGCTCGGATGCTGGCAGAATTGACAGGACTTCCAACGATTTTTTGGGGTATATTGTGGATTGTCCTTGCTATCGGACTGACTATATGGTTCCTCTACATAGCTGGGAAACCTTCAGATTCTCCTAAAATAGAACCTGAAGAAGTAAGTACAGTCACCCAGCCCCCTTTATAGCAATTATAACGTTTGTAGCATGACCTTTCCAGGTTGTGCATCTAATGTTGCGTTGAAATTATCAGGCAACTCTGATATTATTATCCATTATGGATACAGAAAACTTCTCACTCAATGTGAATATCGGCGGAATTCGGATGCGGAATCCCGTTATGACCGCTTCTGGAACATTCGGTTATGGCAGTGAATATGCCGATTTTGTAGACCTAAACCGGCTCGGTGCAGTTGTCGTGAAAGGCGTTACAAGCGTGCCGTGGCCTGGTAATCCGATGCAACGTATCAGGGAAACACCCTCCGGTATGCTCAATGCTATTGGACTGCAGAACGTCGGTGTAGATAATTTTATCTCAGAAAAGCTTCCCTATCTGCAGGATTTTGATGTACCTGTAATTGTGAACGTCTGTGGCAAAACCGTGGAAGAGTATCTGATAGTGGTTGAGAAGCTAAGCGGAGCAGATGGCGTTACCGGTGTGGAACTTAACATCTCCTGTCCAAACTTGGATTGTGGTGGTATGAGTTTCGGCCTTGATGCTACCTTAGCACATCAACTTGTCAAAGAGGTGAAAGCTATAACACATTTACCGCTGTTGGTTAAACTATCACCGAATGTAACGGATATTACCGTGATTGCACGTGCAATTGAAGATGCGGGAGCAGATGCACTATCCGCAATCAATACCCTACTCGGCATGGCGATCAATGCAGAAACGCGCAAACCTGAACTAGCGAATATAACAGGTGGGCTCTCAGGACCAGCAATCAAACCCGTAGCTTTACGATTAGTTTGGGAAGTATACAAAAACGTCTCTATTCCAATTGTCGGAATGGGTGGCATAATGAATGCAACAGATGCACTGGAATTTTTTATCGCAGGTGCTTCTGCAGTAGCAATCGGTACTGCAAACTTTGTCAATCCAAAAGCATCGTTAGAAGTGATTGAAGGCATTCGCGCCTATCTTGAAAAAATGAACATGGAATCAATAAAGCAGTTGATCGGGAGTTTGAAAATAGATTCTTAGTCAACGTTTATATTCACGGCCGAATGATAACACACATTGGAGGACAATGCGACATTTGGTAACACTCGACGACCTGTCGAACTTTGAAATTGAACAGATCTTTCGCTTAGCAGAAGGGATGCAGTCCCGACAGGAAACTTGGTCCGGAATTTGTCGCAGCAAATTGCTTGCAACGTTATTTTATGAACCGAGTACACGGACTCGCCTTTCCTTTGAAAGTGCGATGGAACGTCTCAACGGTGGCACACTCGGATTCGCTGATCCGAGTTCTACTTCTATGACCAAAGGTGAAACCCTCGCTGACACTGCACGGATGGTCACGAACTATGCGGATATTATTGTGATGCGACACGGCTGGGCAGGTTCTGCGCGAGTCATGGCACGTTACTCCAATATCCCTGTTATCAATGGTGGAGATGGCAGCCACACACATCCAACACAAGCCCTAACGGACCTCTATACAATTATCCGTCGCAAATCACAAGTGCAAGGTTTGACCGTAGGCATCTGTGGCGATCTTCGGTACGGGCGCGCAGCACATTCGTTTACCTTGGCTGCTGCCAGATTCGGTGCCAATCTTGTTCACATTGCTCCACACGGATTACAGATGCCCCCCTGGGTGCTAACTCGATTAGCAAAAAATCACAAAAAGACACCTATTGAAGTTGAAAACGTTACAGAGGTGATTGAAACGCTCGATGTTATCTATGTTAATCGCCTTCAGGAAGAACGGCTTCCACCAAATGTAGATCCAAAGACAGTACGTGGTAGTTATCTGCTGAATGCTATTGTGATGAAAAACGCGAAACCGGATGCAATGATAATGCACCCCCTGCCGCGCGTCAACGAACTCGCTTATGAATTAGATGAGGACCCACGTGCTGCCTATTTTGAACAATCCGCAAATGCTGTACCTGTCCGTATGGCACTCATCGCAAGCTTGATTGGATTGGAACAACTCATCTTGACCCAACCACCAATCCGTAACATCAGCGAGTCTACAGAACAGTGTGAAAATGCCAACTGTGTTACCAATCACGAGACCTATCTGACACCAGAATGTGAAATATTCAATGGCGATGCAGCAGTGAGTGCTTGTACGTATTGCGGCAATCTGTTTTCATGAAGATAGGAGACTAAAGTGAAACCTTTCCTGTGCAAAGAAGCCTATTCTTCCTCAGGTTCAGGCACCTTGGAAATCATTCCATCTTTCTCAATAACAGCAGTTCTAGCAATGTTCCACAAAGGCGATTTTTCACTTGTAGCTTGCCACCCGTTAATATGTGTGACTGCAACAAAATCCTTCTCAGCATCGGGCTCATGACCACCAAATACTTCATGGGTTGCCCAGTTTGTATAGGTTACAGGCTCTCCGCTATCCCAACGCCATACACCTTCCTCTTCCACATCGTTGAGTCCTATCCAAAAATGCGGGTTTCTAAACATAATTTGTACCCAGATCTGTTCCTCTTCGTCGTTGATAGATAGGAGATGCGATTCTTCCTTGATAGCCTTCTGTTGTGCATCATGCCAACCCTCACAATTAACCTGTGCATAAGCATGTCCATTTGCAGGGTTGATGATCCAGACTAATTTATCCGGTTGTTGGGCAATTGGTCCACGGATATTCTCGCCAGCCAGTGCTTCAACTGCTATACGCGCTGCTTTTTCCTTGTCTACCCTCTCTTCTTTACCTATAGCAGGTTGTTTCACAACTGGATTTCCATCAAGTTTGATTACGATATTTTCAGGATGAACACCTTTATTGATAACAAACGGTCCCGCACCGCCATTAAAGGTTTTATATCTTACCGATAACGTGTAGTAACCGGGTTCATCTCTATATTCTGTGAAATAGCCTTTAGCATCAGTGATGCAACCTGTACCATGACTTCCACTGCTATTACCATTTTCACTCCGATATTCTATGGATAGCCGTGCATCAGCATTAACAACAGGTGTTCCGTCGGCATATACAATCTGTGCGCGAATCTTCAGTAGTTTCTTCACCGTAATTTTAATGTCTTCAATGTTTATGCCAGGCTTCAGTCCGAATATAAATCCTTCAAAAGGTCCCATATCATCAAAAGGATAAAAAATAATTTTGTTCAACCTGATAGAGACGATTTGCATTTCAGTTTTATTTCTACCATGCATCATCATTCTCATATCAAGATGCTGTGCCTTCTCTGGATTATTGGGATCAAAATTCTTGAGTGCCTTTAACATTGCATCAGGAATTCCAGTTATTTGCACCGTACCATGTTGTATATTTTCTGATTTGAAAGACCCGTCGTTTTCAGTTTTCACTATAACAAAGGGCGGTGCATCTAGTTGTCCTTCGTCGTCCGGTTGTTCCATAAGTAAGTGTGGGACGATAGCTGCAGGTCGAGGAAAACCGTTTATGATATTCATAGATTGAACTGCAAAGGAATATCCAGCTACCGGTTTTCCTTCTGTATCCACAACTTTTCCGGTTATTCCACTCGCTGCTTGTTTGTTAGGTGCTATAGGTACTTCTTGTGCAGCAAGATTAATTACACTAGTCAGCAATATGAGCATGAAGGCAAAAAGTTTTCCGAATGTGCAAATGTATTTCATGGTATTATCTCCTTTTATTGGTAAAGACTATTCACTCTCTTCATCAGGTGGCGATGCCCCGATGACAAGATCTTTCTTCTCCAAAATAGCTTTATTCGTTATATTTCTAACAGGATTATCTTCGCTTACTTGTTGCCATTTTCCTGTCACGCCGATGAGTACAGTATAAGTCTTACCTATATTTTCGTCTTGTTCACCATCAATTTTAGGAACGGAAAGCAATTTTTGCGTGTCCCAATTGGTGTAAGTGATCGGATCACCGTTATCCCATTTTTTGTCCTCTTTTTTTAGTCCATTGGTGAATCCGATCCAATAGTTTTCATCATCCCCGTAGACATCAAGTAACCACTGTTGTTCGTCTTTATCATTGATAGCAACCAGATGTGCTTTTTGTTCTGCTGCCTTTGTGAGTGCTTCTTCTAGGGTTTTACAACTGATAACTTTATAGGCATGTCTGTTCGCGGGGTTAACTGCCCATACCCCTTCCTGCCGCCGTTGCGTAATGGTACGTCTAAGCTCCATGTTGGGCTGAGGTCTTGGTTTTGGAATTGGCGGCACCCGCGGTCTAAATATATTTGGTTTCGGAGGTGCTTGTCGAACTCCCTGAGGTGCTTGTCGAACTCCCTTTAGTGTTAAGGTTAACCCATCAACCCGTTGTCCCTCTTCAAGCAATATTTCCGGCGACTCTGCCGATTGTCCTTGATATTCGACAGTAATTGTATAATAAGCGGCACGATCACGATCAATATACTCTGTAAATCTGCCTTCATCGTCCAGGTTCTTTCCGCCGCTGCTATGTCCGCTACCGCCGTTAACATATCGCCTTTTTGCTTCGAAGCTAACACGCACGTTCCTAAGCGGTGTGCCATCCTCCTTAAGAACTTGTCCGCGGATACGCATCCGTTGTCGAACTGTTAACTTCACATCTATTTTATCGGTTTCCTCTTCAATTCCGAAAGGGAATCCTTGACGCATCATGAAAAGATGTCGGTGAATATTGAAGTCAATTCCTTGGATTTCAATACTGCGAATTTCATAATCTGAATTGCGTTCAGGAAATAAAGTCAACAGATTGACTGAAGGTGCAATAATATTCTTAATAACAAATGTTCCAGCCGCATCAGTATTACTCGGTTGCGGAGGGGGAAAAACAGGTTGACGACCATGTATTCCATGTCTGTCTGGAATAAAATTGCCCTTATATGACCTACTAAAGTTTGGACATTTTGGGACATTCAGGCTGCGTTGTCCGCAGGCAATGCTGTCTCTTTGTGAAAATCGGTGTGTATTTTCTGTGAGTTTGTTTTTTCAGAGTAAATCGCAGAAAATACCGCTCTGTAGAGCTGCCAGCGGAGATAAACTACACGCAACCCTTGTGTGAGACGCTTCGGATGATACCAATGGATGCCCAACTGATCACAAACTACCTGAGCACTTATCTCCTCCGCCGTCCCATCCCGTGGGGTGAATAGCAACTTCGTCAGACTTGCTGCAACGAAACTCAATTGCACAAACCGATTGATGCTTTTGCGGGATTTCAGGCGATAGTCATCAAAACCGAAGTGTTGCTTCGCATCCCGAAAAGCCGTCTCTATGTGCCATCTCTTGCGATAATATATAGCGATCTGTGGTATCCCAATCGTCAAATCTGTTGTCCATACACAGAAATACCGATAAGGTTTCGAGGTTTTCGGGCGACTTCGGATAACAACGAGGCGAATATCAGCATCGCACATCTTCGTTCTCACGACTTTGGAGGCGATTGAATACTTTTGGCCTTCTATATCCATAAGCGTATACCGCATCCTGCGAATATCCAAGCGGTCTCCATATTTTCGCGGACGGCCACGCTGGCGATGTTTCGGCTGTTCCGGTAAACGATAGAAGACGGCATTAGACTTCGCACGACACAAGATATGATGTCCATAACTTTGAACCAGCGTAAACACTTTTCGCCTTGAGAACCCACGATCAAAAATAATAAGACCCGGAGCGATCTGGGAACAGATGCGTTTCAACACCGCATCGCTTTTATCACGGCACGTCTGCGGCACCATCAGTCTCGCCCATACGGGGAATAGCTGCCAACCTGTAGATGTTTGGCAAAGTAAACCTAAGGCACCAAACTCGTGTCCATAATGGAACTTGGATCGGTTCACGCGACCCTTTTGATAACTGAAGTTGCGGAAAAAATGCAACCCCCACTGGCGTTCACCTGTTTTTATGGCTTTGGTCTCATCATACACATAAACCCAGTTAGGAAATGCTTGCTGAACCTTTTTTGTCAGGTGTCCTGCGACTTTATCCGCATCCCATTTACCACGCGATAGAAACTTTGGAAAAGACCAGTATCGCGTCTGTGAAAAACCTGATTGATAAAGTTCCGTTAGCGTGCCACTATTTCCATCTGCGATAAATCCGAAAATAAACGCTTGGAAAAGAGCATAGTTTTGTGTGTTGAACAGATACTGAAAATCTGATAGAATGTCGTCTAAGCAGAAAAGGAGGTTCATTTTTTATTCTCCTTTCAAAAAATATATTTGTTTATGAAAGGATACCTGCTTTTCTGTTTTTTCGCACTAAAAATTTCTAAAATTGTCCAAACTATAGTATGACCTAACAGACACGATAAGGTCAGGAATAGGATCTCCATTCTCGTCAACTACCTCTCCAAAAATGATTGATGCATTACTATTATAGGCAAATATTAGAAAAACGACTAAACACATGATAAAAAAGGTTGTTGTATTGAGATTTGTCCGTTTCATTGTGTGTCTCCTCTTATTAATTTTCATGGGTGTATTTGATAGAATGTTGATATCCTTACTGTTACTATAGTTTGGACATTTTTTGTTTTTTTTATAGACATAAAGCAGGAAAGCGGGTATCCTTTTAGAAAATATAAACCTTTTTGAAAGGATATGTCTAATGACCCCACTTTCCTACCTGGACAACATGTTATCACAATTCAGATCGTTATTCAAGCACAACAACTTCAATCATAGGGTTATTTAGTTTTATAGATATTCATTTTATCAAGTTAACTGTGAGTAAAGGTTTTGATGCATATTCCTTTATTTTATCAGCGATCCGTGTTATGCCTTGAAAACGGAATACGGATAATGCGGTATTTCGTAAAGCGGCCATGACTTGTGGAATAGCCCCGCATCTGACAGGTGATGCGTCCTCGCCGAGTAGCACATCGCGCATCCAATGCGACTTGTTCTCTATTGCCCAATGGCCTCTCCGTAAAGCAAGTAAGCGTTCTGCGGATGCCTCACTCGGTTTCAGGCTCGTAATCCCATAGGTAGTGCGGGTTGTCTCTTCTCCTGTCTTCATATTTTTGGAAGTATAGCAATATTGGATCACTTGTGCTACGCCCGGCCAATCCAGATATGCGTTGAGACTTGTGCTTGCCTTGATACATCGCGTCTCAAGTCTGCCATGCGACTTTTCAATCGTCTCATGCATGTATATCGGTTTCCCTAAAGTAGGGTGTGTTGTGTCTTCAGAAACCGCGTCAGGCACGCCTTGAAAAAGTTTTTCAATCGCTTCTAACAGGTCCGGTTGATTGCCTTTAACAGGCAGCATATAGTCGCCCCCGCTGTTTATGATTCCGTGGCAGAAAGAGCGTTGTGTCAAAAGGGCATCCGTTGTGATAACTTTGCCTGCTACATCAAACGCTTTGAGGATTTCCGTTGATACCGGTATTTCATTGGTTTTGTCGCTGACACCTCGCTGCGTGAGGGTGATCCCTAACTCATGAGAGACGACGGAGAGTAAATGGCTGATCATCGCACCACTTTTTTTAGACGCACGCAGGGTTTTGCCATCTATAGCGACTGCGTCGGAACACCCCCGCAAATCAGGGCACTCTGCTAATGCGGCGTTTACCCATTTTGACAGGATGTTTTCTAATGCTTCAACGTCCAACTTTTTCAACAGATTATGGATAGTTGCGGCACAAGGCGTTTTGTGATGTGTGAACCCGAGTGCTTTTGTGAGTGCGGGCTGTGAGCGTGCCCAGGTAGCGATGGATGTATACCCTTTATGCCCGCACATCAATCCAACGACTAAAAGTGCGAGGATTGCTTTCAACGGGTGTCGTTTCCCTTTTTCCTTGCGTGGGTCTGTAAGTTCTGCTAACATATCCATTAAGTGGCAGGACTTTTTTCTTGTCATTCTTCACCTCAAAAGATCGTAAGTTTTTAAGGTGAAGTATAGCAGATATAGCGTGAAAAATCACGGTATATCTGCACATCCTAAAATATTAACGATTGTGATAAAAAACAACTAAAATACATAAAACTAAATAACCCTACTTCAATCACTTTCAAACTTTCGTGAAAGGTCTGATAAATACGCCCTACCGAGGCACAATGACACAAATCTATCTTGCGACAGCCCAAGCAGGTCGGTATTGGTCTCTGCCAAAGTTTCTTTCACGTGGTGTCTGGTGTGTGGATCAAGTCGCCACTACGCTAAGCCATCAAGTGCTATCCGCTTACCCCACGGGCGTATACGTCTATGATGAAACACATGCCCTAAGTAGCGGTTCAAAACAAGCGGGTTTGCATTTCCGCAGGAACCCTGCGTATCAGGCACGTAACAAGAACCAATCCAAGTTTCATCACGGACACGAGTTCGGTGCGATTGGCTGGCTGGCAGAAACGCGCGAAGGCACGCGCCTATTTCCATTAGCCACACGGATGATGGAACCGAAAAGCGAGGACGCGAATAGCCTCGCTGTGCTGAAGCATTTATGTAATCTTGTGCCACCGGGTCTTATCGTTTTCGATAGAGGCTTCAATAGACGCAAAGTGTTCACGGAGATACTCTCACAAGGACATCATTTACTTTGTCGTGCGAAGTCAAACGCGGCGTTTTTTGATATACCGAAACGCCCTAAGCGTCTCAAGAGAGGCAGACCCCGTCGGTATGGTAGCCGTGTGTCTATTCCACACCTGAAGTATACAGATATCGTTGTTGAGGATCAGACACTTTCTGTCGCTGATAAAGTCGTGCGGACAAAGATGTGTCCTGTGGATGTCCGCATCGTTGTGATACGCAAACGCTTGAAAAAGTCTAAACCCTATCGGTATTTTTGTGTATTTACTTCAGATTTACGACTGCCCGTAGAAACAGTTATCCGACACTATAGAAACCGATGGCAGATTGAAACTGCCTTTCGGGACGCTAAAGAAAACTTCGGATTTGACACCTATCAACTCCGAGACAGGAAAAGTTTGGATCGGTTCGTTCAACTCAGTTTCACCGCAGCAACGCTGACACAACTCGCTTTCAGTCCGTCGCCATTGCCTAAGACACCCGCAGACACAGACACAGACGAGGCACCGCTTGATTTAGAAACTGTGCTATCCACACTCAATATACACTGGTATAAACCGAAACATCTCACACGCGGCTTGATGACCGCTTACTTGCAGCGATGTTTACAACAAAACTATTTTTATACGAGTTACGACCCGGGGAAAAACGCACAGAAAAAACTGAAAATCCCGAAGATACTATGTGAAAATGGTTCAGCAGCAACTATTTTCACGATTATTGGAAAAATGATGGCTAAAAAACAGTGATTTCTAACAGAATTTAGACAAAAAAGGGGCGTTAGCAGCGGTTCTAACACCTGTTCAGAAGTGCTAACGGGGAAATGCTGCCAACTATTCATAATCTATAACAAGACCAAAAATGTCCAAACTATAGTTACTGTTATAACATGAATTTGGGGTCCTTAAGTATGAAGGATATTTGTAGCATAACCTTTCTAGGTTGTGCATCTTTAGGGTGCAAGTTGTCCCATAATCTTTCTAGGTTGTGCATCTTCATTACGTGTGTTATAGCAACCCTTTCCAGTTTGTGCGTCTGTGAGGCGTAAATGGACAGTTTTGCACTACAAAAATTGCTCAGTTCGAACTCACGTTATTATATCTTAATGAAATGTAAATAACAAGTTGAAGATGTTGAATATCGCTAGTCTATGCAGAAAAAATGTTGCATACACCATAGAAACGTGGTATAATTAACACAATTTGATTACATAAGATAAACAGAGTTAGCAGAGATACACACCTCCAGATTTGCACAGCGGGTTCTCTCATCATGAGAGTCTGATGCAGATATGAAGGAGGTGAACGTCAAAACCCAATGAGAAAGCACAAACTTCTCAAACCCAGGAGGTAACTTTTGGCAGTTACAATGAAGGAACTCCTCGAATGTGGAGTGCATTTTGGTCACCAAACCAGACGTTGGAATCCGAAGATGGCAGAGTACATCTTCGCTGAGCGCAACGGTATTTACATTATTGATTTGCAGAAGACATTGACCATGCTTGAAACTGCGGTTGAATATGTCAGGAGTGTAGCCGCAAAAGGTGGGGCAGCACTTTTTGTGGGAACGAAGCGACAATCCCAAGAAGCAGTCCTTGAGGAAGCACTTCGATGTAGTATGTACTACGTTAATCACCGATGGTTAGGGGGCATGTTGACAAACTTCCAAACCATACAGCAAAGCATCCGTAGACTAGAGGCTCTTGAAGAGGAAGAAACAAGTGGTGAGCTTGAGAAACGCCCGAAAAAAGAAATCATTCGCCTCAGGCGTGAAAAAGGTAAGTTAGCAAATAACCTTACCGGTATCAAAGAGATGTCAACACTTCCCGAAGTCGTTATTGTCACAGATACGCGAAAGGAACACACAGCAATTGCTGAGGCAAACAAACTCGGTATCCCCATAATAGCCATCGTAGATACGAACTGCGATCCGGATCCTATTGATCTCCCTATCCCAGGCAACGACGATGCAATTCGTTCTATTCGTCTAATCTGTGCCGTCTTAGCAGAAGCGGTTATGGAAGGGCGCGGAGACGCATTAGAAGGCGAAGAAGTCGAAGCCCAAAAAGATCAACCTGAAGAGAGTCAAGTTGATAAAGTTGCAGAAACTGAACGGCATGAGGAGCAGATAGCAGAAATAGTTGATACCGAACAACTTTCAGCGGAACCAGAGGCAATTGGGGATGGAGAACAGAGAAGCACGCGTCAATCTCGTCCTAAAAGAAGTCCGCGTCGATAGTGATAACCCTCACAGCAGATTAAAATTCAGAAATAACGTGCCAGCACACCTATAACGTGTGTCCGAGGGGCTGGCACCCTAAAAATGGGCTAAATTGGAGGAAACATGGCAATTACAGCAAAAATGGTCAGTGAGCTACGTTCACGCACGGGGGCAGGCATCATGGACTGCAAAAAAGCACTGACAGATACAGATGGGGACCTTGAGGCTGCAATTAAAAAATTGCGCGAACAAGGATTGCGCGCTTCTGAAATTAAAGGCGGACGCGCCACTGAAGAAGGACTAGTCGTCTCGTATATCCACCCAGGAAACCGAGTCGGAACATTAGTTGAATTGAATTGCGAAACCGACTTCGTTGCCCGGACTGAGCAGTTTCAGAAATTGGCAACAGAGATCGCTATGCAAATCGCAGCTGCGAAACCCAGATATGTCAAGGAAGACGAAGTACCCACTGAAGATCTTGAAGCAGAAAAAGCAATATTGAAAACACAGGCAAAACAAGAAGGTAAACCTGACCATATTGTTGATAAAATTGTTGAAGGACGGCTTTCTAAATTTTATTCAGAAGCCTGCCTACTAAAACAACCCTATATTCGCGATGCCGATAAAACTATTGAAGATCTTGTTAAAGATGCGATCGCACAACTGGGTGAGAACATCGTTGTTAAACGTTTTGTACTCTACGTACTCGGCCAGTAAATATAGATATAGACAGTACAACGGACATCAGAATCAGGGAAACCAGAAAGGAATAGGGAATTCAGATGCAAGAAGTACTCAAAAATGCTGAATCACGCATGAAAAAGTCAGTTGAGTCCACATTGACAAAATTGTCACATATCCAAACAGGTCGCGCAACCACAGCGTTGTTAGACCAAGTTACAATTAACTATTACGGAAGTAAAACCCCGCTAAACCAAGTGGGAACCATCACAACACCCGAACCCCGTCAATTGGTCATCCAACCTTGGGATAAAACACTTATTACCGAAATTGAAAAAGCAATTGCACAATCCGATTTAGGATTAGCAACGAGTAATGATGGCAGCTTAATTCGAATACAAGTACCTGAACTGACAACAGAACGCCGGATTGAATTGACCAAACTCGTAAAGAAATTAGCGGAAGAAGGGAAAGTCGCTATCAGAAATATCCGGCGTGATGCAAACGATGCTATTCGTAAAAGTGAAGGCACAGATTCCGGATCAGGAAGCCGAAGAAGCAAAGGACGCGGCGGCGATAAAAAAAGTGGGCGAGCTGACGCAGACCCAGTGCAAAAATTAACGGATACCTACGTAAACCAAATTAACGAATTGGCCGAAGCAAAAGAAGCTGAACTTTTAGAGAACTAAATTATGTTTTGGCGGCGAGCTTTGAGTGTAGTCGTGCTGCTACCGTTAATCGTCCTGATAATTTATTGGGACGCTTGGCCTTGGAATGATAAGCCTTGGCTTTATCTGCTGCTTGTCTCCTTCGCTGTCATCATGATGCAAATCGAATACTGCAGATTAGCCGGCAACTTCGGGAGCAAACTGAATCCAGTCATACCTGTAGTCCTCACAGTTTCATTTAGCTACTTTGCATTTTTCTTGCCTGAATCTATACAAAATGTGAGCACCTCACGCATCATGTCCTGCTTTATAGTCGGGGTATCCATTTATGCTTTTGCATCAAGCATTTTCCGTGGAAAAGTCGATGGCGAACTACGTACTGTCACCTTAAAACTTACAGGTATTCTAATAATCGGATGGGTATTTGGTTATCACTGTATCCTACTGCGGATGACAGGTGAAATTGGGTTCCAACTTGTCATTTTACTCATCGGTACAATTTGGTGCGGCGATACGGGTGCGTATCTCATCGGTAGAGCAGTCGGTAAAACGAAACTCAGCACGCCGATTAGTCCCCGAAAAACAGTCGAAGGCACGATTGCCGGTTTAACCGTGGGCACCTTGACCAGCATCGTACTCAGTATATTCTTTCTACAAGAAACACTCTCGCTGATACACGCCGCAATTTTAGGACTAGTGTTGAGTGTATTCGGACAATTGGGTGATTTGAGCGTTTCGCTTATGAAACGGACAGCAGGTGTCAAAGACTCCGGAGATGTGATACCCGGACACGGCGGATTTCTTGATAGATGTGATAGCTTGATATTTAGCACACCTATCCTCTATTATTATCTCATTTTTGTTGGCGTTCTCAAATAGCCATAGGCTGAACTATAACAGAAAAAGTAGCAAGCACAACCTAATCCACAGTTCAGGCATAAGTGATGGTACCAGAGGGTGTTCATCTGCTCGTTAGATGTGTGGATACCAGGCTCTTAAAATCCGCGTGAATCTGCAATTTAAACAAAAAAAGTAGCAAGCACATCGTGCTTGCGGGGACACTTTGCAATCATTTAAAAAATTAGTTTGTGCCAAGCAGGTAACACCCATGAAGCACATCGCAATTTTAGGGAGTACCGGTTCTATCGGAAAAAATACTTTGGACGTTGTTGAAACACACAAAGACGCATTTAAAGTTGTGGCACTTGCAGCTAACACGAATGTCGAGACGCTTGAACAGCAAATACGGAAATTTCAGCCACAAGTGGCAGCACTCTATGATCCTAAGGCAGCCAATCGCCTTCGTGAACGTCTACATGATTATGAAGGAACCGAGATACTCTCAGGAAATGAAGGCATCCTTGCTGTTGCCACTGTCGATAAAGCAGATCAGGTCCTAGACGGAATGGGGGGAAGCGCAGGGTTACTGCCTACGTTGGCTGCCATAAACGCTGGAAAAGACATCGCCTTTGTCAATAAAGAAGTAATGGTCATGTGCGGATCTTTGGTACTGGAGGCAGTACAAAAGAACGGTGTCAACTTAATCCCTATTGATGGTGAGATGAGCGCGATCTTTCAATGTTTAGAAGGCGCACGAGATAAGCAAACTGACATACATAGGCTACTCCTAACTGCATCTGGCGGGCCATTCAGAGATACACCGAAAGAAAAGCTGGATAAAGTAACACCACAACAAGCATTACAGCATCCTAACTGGAATATGGGAGCAAAGATAACAATCGATTCAGCAACTATGATGAACAAAGGCCTAGAAGTTATCGAGGCAAAATGGTTGTTCGACATTGAACTTGATAAAATAGACATCGTTATACATAGGGAAAGTATCGTGCATTCCATGGTTGAGTGGACAGACGGCTCCACACTTGCACAACTCGGACCGACAGATATGCGTATCATGATTCAATACGCCCTCACATATCCAAATAGACTCGCTACGCCGGTCCCACGTTTAGATTTACGTGAATCGCGCACGCTGCATTTTGAACCGGTTGATAAAGAAAAATTCCGATGCATTTCACTCGCTTATACCGCCGCTGAAGTCGGCGGAACACTGCCTGTCGTCCTCAGCAGTGCAGACGAAGTTGTCGTAGACGCTTTCCTTGCTGAAACTATCGGATTTATGGATATTCCCGCCGTTTTGCAACGTGTCATGGACAAACATGATGTGATTGCAGACCCGACACTTGAGGATATCCTTGAAGTCGACACATGGGCGAAATCCACCGCACTTTCAATCATAAATACGAAAAGGTAGGGCAGCCTTCTTAATCTACAGTCATAAAATAGGAGACATATAATGGATTTTTTTCAACCTATCCTCACAATTATCCCCGGTATTAAAGCAGTCCTACTTGCAATTGTCCCACTCGGATTTCTAATTTTTATACACGAACTCGGACATTTCCTCGCTGCGAAACGCGCGGGAATTAAAGTCAATACCTTTTCACTCGGTTTCGGTCCAAAAATTGTTGGATGGACAAAAGGAGAAACACTTTACAAACTTTCTCTCTTGCCGTTTGGCGGATATGTCGCAATGGAAGGTGAAAACCCGACTGAACAAACAGGGGCAGAAGGTGAATTTGGCAGTGCCTCTCTCGGAAATCGCGCTTTTGTTGTTATCGCAGGACCGGCTGTGAATTTATTGTTCGGTATATTAGCGTATTGGTTTATTTTTACTGTGGGGCTTGATGCAGATTCGGTAGGGTTAATCAGCCGCTTGACAGGACAGTCTTTTAGCGAGAAACAAGAGAAGGTTCAAATAGGTATGCTTGCTGCTGATGGTCCCGCAGCTTTGGCAGGTGTCAAACCTGGTGACACAGTCGTTTCTTTAGATGGTACCTCGATAACAAATTGGAATGCATTCCACACGAAAATTTTTACCAATCCTGAGAAAGAAATGGAACTTATCGTTGAGCGGGATGGAGAACAGGAAACATTTAATGTAATACCAAATGCTGAGCCTGGTGGCCCGAGGGGAGACTACGGCGTGCTCCAGGTAAGCAGTACGAGCGATGCTTACGTCTCCGATGTTGATGAAGGCAGTTTGGCAGCAGCAGCAGGCATAAAAGTTGGCGATCAGATAGAATCAATTAACGGACAATATATATATTACGTGCCTCAGTTCGGTCCAGGTATCTGGAACCCCAAACTATGGTTCGGAACAAATTACCAATCACTTTATCAACAGATTAACGAAAACAAACAGGAAATTGAAATCGGTGTTAGCAGACGTGTTGACGAAGAAACTTATGAAAAACGGACAATAAAAATGCCTGTCGCTTGGCAAATAAGAACGAATGTTCAAAAGAAAAGTACGGCAGATAAAGCAGGAATTCAGGACGGAGATGTTCTAGTCAGTTTTAACGGAAATCCAGTAGACAGTAAATCGCTCTTCTCACAGTTAGAGATGGCGGATGATGATCCAATAGTACTCGGCATTTTGCGCGAGGGAACTGAAAAAACAGTAACGCTTTTGCCAGCAGAAGCCTCAGCTCAGGATGAAGAAGACACATTTTTTGGAATCAAGTGGGCCCCTTACCTGAGTGGAATGGAAATAGATGGTGCTCCGTTACCCAAATATAACGTATTCGCAGCATTTAACAAAGGAATAGAGACAACATGGCTCACGTTTACCTCTATCACACGAACATTGAAACAACTGATCGGGGGAGAGGTGTCCCCGAAGTATCTATCGGGTCCTATCGGTATTGCGGATGCTACGAGTCGTATATTTGACAGTGTTGGCTTAACGACCGCTCTCTTTTTCATCGGTTTTATCAGCATTAACCTCGCTATTGTTAATTTATTACCAATTCCAATTGC
This sequence comes from Candidatus Poribacteria bacterium, assembly GCA_965200395.1. Lineage (GTDB taxonomy): Bacteria > Poribacteria > WGA-4E > WGA-4E > WGA-3G > MSPOR6. The sequence continues at coordinate 375,271 of CBDAUH010000003.1, forward strand.
CGATGGTGGACACCTACTCTTTTTTGCCGTGGAGAAAATCAGAGGATGCCCTGTACCCCGAAGAGCACAGGAAATTGTTCAACAAGTGAGCGTAGTCCTTATCATCGCACTGTTTTTATACATCACATGGTTTGATAGCATTACGTTGTTCGATAGCTGGTTTAACTAAAGTACGGTAAGCATGGAATTAACATGGATAGTCGCCTCAAAGAAGAATATCTCAACATAGTAGCAACTGTGAGGGAACACGTGGTAGAACAACTTGAATTCGGATTTTTAGAAGCAGAAACATCAGAAAATCAAAAAGAACTCCCATTTTCAGACTTAGATCTATCTGCCCTAAACGCTGATGCCCAAAGTTGTGTCAAATGCGGATTACATGCAGGACGTAACACCGTTGTTTTTGGTGTCGGAAACCCACAGGCCGATCTGATGTTTGTTGGCGAAGCGCCGGGAGCTGATGAAGACAGGCAAGGCGAACCTTTTGTCGGCAGAGCAGGCAAATTACTTACAGATATTATCAAAGCAATGAAATATACGCGAGAGGATGTCTACATCGCCAACGTGTTAAAATGCCGTCCGCCGGGTAACAGAAATCCGGCACCTGATGAGGTACAGACTTGTAGTCCTTATCTGTTACGACAGATAACATTAATTCAACCGAAAGTTATCGTAGCACTCGGTGGTTTCGCAGCACAGATGCTGCTGGATACAAAGACGCGGATTACCGCACTCCGTGGGAAGTTCCATGAATTTGCTCTCGCCCAACAGGACGGTCATGCTCCTGCCATTATGCCGACCTACCATCCTGCATATCTGCTCCGAAATCCAAGCGCGAAACGTGAAGTATGGGAAGACATGCAACAAGTGATGGCTTTATTGGGTGATACATAATACTTGCACAGTGTCAGTACCTGTGTGTCTATCGAGACCCGCCATCTATTTGAATAGAGTCGAAAAAATGAATTACGCCAATGTTGCTTTTCCTATTGCAGTCAATCGACTGTTCACTTACGCCGTCCCGCACCACTTAGATGCACGTGTACAACCCGGCACGCGTGTTCTTGCCCCTTTTCACAGAGGTAGTCAAGAAGGTGTTGTCGTCCAACGGACAAATACAACCGATTTAACTGCCGATAAAATTAAAAACATCTCCGATTGCCTTGACGATGTTCCAACTTATTCGGATGAATTGCTTGCCCTCACGAAATGGATGGCAGACTACTATCTTTCTTCATGGGGGCATGCGTTATTTTGTGCTGTTCCCGCAGCAATACGAAACCAAAAACGACAAGTCGTGAAACTGCTTCCTGAATATACACCCCCTACAGGAAAGGTGCAAAAGGAAATTGTCGCACATTTGAAAGATGTCGGCGAACTTTCTCCTCATCTGCTCGCCCGTCGTATCGGCAAAAGTTACACGCAACTCCGTCCAACACTCACAACACTCTGTGAAAAGGGTGTTGTTGAGGTCATTGTCAGCCACAAACCGAAAGCTACTACGCAATGGACGAATGTTGCTACATTAGTCTTGCCAGAAGGAGATATCAAATATGAAATTACAGCGTTGAAGACAGGTAGTGATGGGTATGAAAAAGCAAATAATCAAAATAAAAAACGAACACCGCACACAGCTGCTCTCAAACATGCAGAAATCCTTCAGATACTCCTTGACACAGGAGGTTCTGCAGCCATAGCAGAAATAACCAAACAGGTAAAGGTGAGTACTTCATTACTGCGAACACTTGAAAGACGAGGACTCATTAACATCTCTCGTGCGGAAGCAGTGCGCAATCCTCTCAGTAGCCAACATGTAGTCCCTACACCACCACACACACTCAATTCAATCCAGGCCGCGGCTTATGAAGAAATTTTGAAAGGACTCCAGTCTACAGATAGATCACACTATCAGTACCTACTTCACGGGGTCACAGGGAGCGGTAAAACAGAAGTGTATATGCAGGCAATCACGCATATCCTTGAAAGTGGAAAGTCCGTGATCGTCCTTGTACCAGAGATTTCACTCACGCCACAAACAACATCCAGGTTTATTGGACGGTTCGGTGAACGCGTTGCACTCCTACACAGTCGGCTCAGTGACGGTGAACGTTATGACCAGTGGCATCGCATTCACAAAGGAGATGCAGATATTGTTATCGGACCCCGCTCCGCAATCTTCGCCCCAGTAAAACACCTCGGTCTACTGATCATTGACGAAGAACACTCGGATGCCTATAAATCAAATACCGCACCGCGCTACCATGCACGCGAAGTGGCACTGAAACGCAGTGAACTTGCCAATTGTCCATTACTCCTCGGCAGCGCAACACCCTCCCTCGAAAGTTATTATGCCTCTCAAAACGGAACTTCTCAATTGCTCAAACTGCCTTCGCGCGTCCTCAATAGAAAAATGCCCAAAGTCCATATCGTTGACATGCGGGAAGAACTGAAAAAAAACAACCGCACAATCTTTTCCGAACTCCTCAGAAACTCGCTTGAAGATAGATTGCAAAAACGTGAGCAAACTATACTGTTCCTAAATAGACGCGGATATTCCAGTTATGTGTTCTGCCGCACTTGCGGATATGTGGAGAAATGCACTCACTGCTCCATTTCATTGACATTTCACTTTGAGACAAAAAGAATGGTTTGCCATCATTGCGGATATCAACGGGAGACGCATACTGCTTGTCCTGACTGTAACAGTACTACAATCGACTATTTTGGCCGCAGAGGATTCGGAACAGAAACAGTTGAACACGCAGTACGTAAAGCTTTCCCAACGGCAAGTATTAAAAGATTTGACGCAGATTCAACGGCACGAAAAAACGCACATCAACACATCTTAGATGCCTTTCAACGACAGGAGATTGATATACTCATCGGAACACAGATGGTGGCAAAGGGGTTGGATTTCCCCAATGTGACCTTGGTTGGTGTGATTGTCGCTGATACCGCTTTGAATTTACCAGATTTCCGCTCAAGTGAACAAACATTTAGCTTGCTCACACAGGTTGCTGGGCGTTCTGGACGTGCGGAAACAGCAGGTGAAGTTATCATACAAACCTATATGCCGGACCATTACTGTATTTCATCTGTCAAGCACCATGATTACATCGGTTTTTATCAACAAGAAATAGAAGCACGACGGGGCTTACAATATCCACCTTTCAGTCATGTTGCCACACTCTTACTACGTGGTGAGAATGAAACAGCGGTCATTGATGCTATCCAGGCTGTCGGTGATCAGCTGCAAACCTTACAAAATGACCAATTCCCTGAAGTGAAAATATTAGGTCCCGCACCCGCACCTCTTTCAAAAATAGATAGCAAATACCGATGGCATTTCCTGCTACGATGTCCCCATGTCGACAAAATTAGTCAACTGCTGCAACAGCTGAACCAAGAACCACCCGCAATATTAAAATCAAGTGTCATCGATTATATTATAGACATTGATCCAACAAATACGTTATAATACTTAACGTGAATTCGGTATACACATCTTGTGTGCTGCATGTAACGTAACTTTTCCAGGTTGCGTTCACACTGCACACCCTGAAAAGGTTATGCTACAAAATACTTTCATATTCGGATACCGAGCTCACGCTACTTACCTAACCTAAATGTACGGAAAATAGGAATTTCCCGCATTCTCACTAAAGGAATTAATCATATATGGGCAACCGGATATTTGAGAAACTTGCTGATACAGACCTAATTGCACAGAGCCCTATCCTTGTTTTCGCTGCTGACCCGCTTGCATCAGCAGGCATAAAAGGACTCGGACACGTGCAACACCCAAAACCACACTATCGGACACATGCAGAGTTTTTACAACTCCAACGTGACCTCGTCGCAAATGGGCAGCTTGACGGTCTTCTGATGACCCCAGCAGATGCTGAAACACTTGCACTAGATGAAAACCTGTTTGAGAACACACCTATCACCCCAATTGTTCGAATGAACTCCGAAACCGCAATCTGGAATCCCAGATTTGGTGTCTATACCTCAAGACCCTCAATGCCTTTCCAAACAGTCTTTCCTGAGGACATGCAGCGGTATTGTGAAACACTCGTCGGGCCAGCGTTGGATTGCCGAGTCAATCTCGGACTCTATTCAATCACACTCAACAATGACCCACTTGTAGACGAAAAAATGCTGCAAGCTTATGTCCAATTTGCACATGTTGTGGGAGAAATAGAAGGGTTTGATCATCTGTTAGAAGTATTTTTGCCGAATGTAAAAATGCCAGGAATGGATGAAGAAAAACGGGGTATGTACGTTGCTGATTCTATCGTTCGCACAATGAGTTATCTCCGCAAACACCAACGCCCGCGTTTCATCAAAACTGCATACACAACTGCCGACGTTTGGACTGAATTATGCCAATTTGATACAACACTTGTTATCGGCGCGTTGGGGGGACCCCGGCAAAATGCTCGTAGCACTCTTGCCTTAGCTCATAACGTTGTGCAAAACGGGGGGCGTGCTATATTATTTGGTCGTACAATATTCGGCGAAGATGACCCGATTAGTTTTGTGCAATGCCTTCGTAGCGTACTTGATCGTGAATCTGATCCGCAGGCAGCACATGCAGATTATCAGAAAAACCTAAGAACCCAGATGTCTTAAGTTATAGGCTTGTTTTTTAAACGGTTGTAGGTGTCCCGCATGAACGTTATTCATACTGCTTTTTTTAATGAAAGCAGCGAGTCTATGGCAAGTAGAGTCTATTTTTACATACTCACAGCAGGAGAGTTTTCTGCTACATGTAGGATGTTGATTTTAAAGTAAGGACAATTGGACGTAGCGAGTACAGAGACTTTGGTACACAGCAACAAGAGGTTTTATAGCGCGCCAGTCACGCCGACAGCTTTGCGAACCTTTGCCATAATCGGCACAGCAATGTCGCGCGCTTTTTCAGCTCCGTTCTCAAGAACCTTATCCAATTCTCCGTGATCTTCTATCAACGCATTATACCGATCACGTTTTGTAGAGAAAGTGGTTTCTAACAACTCATAGAGTTCATTTTTCATATCGCCGTATGCAAGCCCACCTTCAATATAAAGTTGTCGCTTCGCTTCAATCGTATCCACATCCGCAAAATGACGATAGATAGCAAAGACATTACATTCATCTGGATCCTTCGATTCCTCTGGACGTTTGGAATCTGTAACAATCCGCTTTACATGTTCTTGGATTTGGTTTGCAGGAGCAAAAATCGGAATGACATTGTTATAACTTTTGCTCATTTTCCTGCCATCAAGTCCGGAGATCGTCCTGACATCTTTCCGAATAACTGCTTCTGGTACGACTAACACTTCACGGTAATTGTTATTAAACATTGTGGCGACATCACGCGTAATTTCAAGGTGTTGTTTCTGGTCAAGCCCTACAGGAACAACATGGGATCCGTATAACAAGATATCTGCCGCCATCAAGACAGGATACGTATACAAACCCGTATTGATGCCTTTGTCCTCTTCGCGCCCCGCAGCTATATTGTCCTCTACAATGGTTTTGTATGCATGTGCCCGGTTAAGCAATCCTTTCGAGGTAAAGCATGCTAACACCCATGCCAACTCAAACACCTCTGGTATATCAGATTGACGAAAAAAAATAACATCATCTGGATTCAACCCCAATGCCAACCATGTCGCCGCGACTTGGTATGTCAATTCCGCCAATTCTTTCTTGTCCTTCACTGTAGTGAGCGCGTGGTAATCAGCGATAAAATAGAGTGCTTGATAATCTTCAGCAAGTTCAAGTGCAGGTTTGATCATACCGAGATAGTTACCTATATGCGGCTGTCCTGTCGGTTTTATACCCGTTAACGCAATCTGTTTCAATGCTGTTCTCCTATTTTTTTCTAATGTTATTATAACCTACAGATTCTGATATGTCAATCCAGCTTGTGCACAAACACCTTATCACCAGATTTTAATCCTAAATATGCTTCTGCATTTCCTAAATTGATTGCAATTTCTAACAACCCAAAACTACCTATAATTGCAAGCGGTTTTCCTACTTCAGATTCAGCATACGTGCCGTTCAATTTCTTAAGGCTCGTATTACCCGCTATTATTTCAAATTGGGCAGATACAGTGTGTTTATCAAGTTCTTTAACAGTATTTTCATTCGATTTAGATGATAACAAAAAAGTATCGAGCATGTTTTCAGTGATATTCGTAATTAAATTACCAAAGCTATCAACATTGATAATTTGTCCTGTTAATGTATCATGTGTAGTGTAGGTCGATGGAAAAGGAAATCGGATGATCTCTCGGATTGGTGGACCGATATCTGCAAGTGAAACACCAAGTGATAAATGTGCAGCAATAGGTGCGAAAATATCCCTGCCGTGGAAAGTATTGCAAACTCTCGGTAGAATGTAGGTTGGATTTTCAATGGCTACCACCTCTACCGTCTCAGCTTCTTCGGTTTCAATGTGCTGAAGTAGATAGCTTAACACACCATTATTAGGGCAAACAAAGAAACTATTATCTGTTTTGCAAACTATTGCTTGCCGATCACTGCCAACACCAGGATCCACAATGATGACATGTATCGTTCCTTTCTGAAAAAAGCGATATGCTGAGTTGATGGTGAAGGCAGCCTTGTGGATATTTTGTGGTGAAATAGCATGTGTGATGTCTACAATCTGCACATTCGGATTTATGTTTAGAATGACTCCTTTCATCACACCAACATAGATGTCGCTTATACCAAAGTCGGTTGTTAAGGTGATAATAGGACTAGGTTTATTCATTTCATCAGACACTACAAATTTTCCTGCATCCATACAAAACTTTTTCGTTGACCTGTGCCATCGTTTTCCCTGCCTTCATATTCACAACACCAGACACCGTCATAACCTGCTTCTTGCAAACAACTGATTGCTTTCTCCAGATCAATCTCGCCTTCACCGAGTGCTTCCCCGCGATAATTTTCGCGCGAACCTGTGCCATCTTTCAAGTGTGTGTGTAATGTCCAAGGGGCGATGATTTCATAGTATCTGCCAACTGTCTCTAAATCATGTCCTGCCCATCGATAATTCATCGTATCCATATTTGCACCAACATGTTTTGAACCTACCCGTTCAAACAGTTCTACTTGCAAATCACCATCATTGGTCACTAATCCATGGTTGTCTACAGCCAAGTAAACATCATCCCGTTCAGCAAAATCAAGGCATCGCTTTAAACATCCAGCCATCGCTTCTACCCAACGACTCTCTGGCACAGAATCTTTCATAGACCCACCCTCTGTACGGAGTGTAGATGTACCAAGAAGTTTTGCTAGTCCTGCAATGCGTTCCATCCGTTCAACCTGTGCCCGGATAGTTTCCTCCTCTAATACAACAAAATCGTTTCCTGCTCCGAGTGCTGAGACCTGCAAACCGTAAGACCCAACTTGTTCGCGCACGATCTCAGCATTCTTTTCAGGATCAGCAGTATCCGATTTCCAGACATCACCGATAGAAAGTTCAACGTATCCGAATCCTGTTTCGCTCGTGAATTTAAGGAAATCGTCAAGTGATTTACCTGCATAGTTATAATGGATTAATCCCAGTTTTGACATGATTGTATCCGTTCCTTCTAAAAGAATTCTTGCATATATTTATGTATTATGCTATAATACCTATATAGAGTCAAGAAAATTCTTGAACACTGACCACGCAATAGGTATAAATAATAATGGAGAAATATAAGCCTTTTACAGACCCTAAATTACATAATATTTACGAAAAAGTCGTAGCAGAAGAACGCCTCTCTTTTCAGGAAGGAGTTGCACTTTACGAAAGTCCTGACATTATTGGTGTTGGATTCATAGCAAACCATGTTCGTGAACGCTTAAATGGAAACGTTACATACTACAATATCAACCAACACATAGACTATTCCAATGTGTGTATACTCCATGCACGATGCCATTTTTGCGCTTTTGCCAGAAAAAATATGCAAACAGAGGGGGCATGGGAGATGAGCGTTGACGAATTTTTGGACAAAGCGATGTATTCTATCCAACACGGATGTACGGAAATACACAGTGTCGGAGGCTTGCACCCCAAACTGCCATTTGACTACTATCTACAGATAATTCGTGGACTCAAAGAACGTATGCCTAATGTCCACCTAAAATTCTTTACCGCAGTTGAGATTCATCATTTTTCACGCATTTTTAAAATGTCAATACAGGATGTGTTGGTGCAGCTGCGTGAGGCAGGTTTAGATTCACTTCCTGGTGGTGGGGCAGAAATATTTGCCGAGGAAACACGTGAGAAAATCTGCCCCGGTAAACTGAGCGCAGAAGGTTGGCTTGAAATACACAGTATTGCCCATAGACTCAATATTCCAACAAACGCAACGATGCTATATGGACACCTTGAAACAACAGAGGACAGAGTTGACCATCTCATCAGATTGCGGGAACAGCAGGATAAATCCGGTGGTTTTGTGACGTTTATTCCGCTTGCATTTCACCCAGAAAACACACGTATGGCTTATCTACCGTCAACATCAGGATTAACTGATCTGCGTAACATCGCTGTATCACGACTGATATTGGACAACATACCCCATATAAAAGTATATTGGATTATGACCGGATTGAAAACTGCACAAGTCGCACTCAGCTTTGGTTCTGACGACATCGATGGGACAGTGACTGAGGAAAAGATTACGCACATGGCGGGGGCGGATACGCCAGAGGCTGTTTCAGTAGAGGCACTCACACGTCTCATTGAAGAGGCAGGTTATATTCCAGTAGAACGCGATACGTTGTATAATGAGATAATTCGAGAGGGAGATCAGTGGCACAGAAAAGCTGCTTGAGAGTAGGGGCAGTATCGTTCTTAAATACTAAACCGCTCATTTATCCGCTCTTGAACGGACAACTTCAAACTAAACAAATATCACTAAGCGTTAAAGTACCAAGTCGCCTTGCATCTCAATTAAGGATTGGTGAATTAGATATCGGCTTAATTCCGATTATTGAATACTTTCGTGCAAATGCTACGGGATCAGGGTACCGCATGCTTCCGAACATAGCGATTGGCTCGCGTGGAAGTGTCTTAAGTATCCAATTGTTCAGTCGTGTACCAATTCAAGATATCCAACATATCGCTTTAGATACAAGCTCGCGTTCATCTGTCGCACTGTTAAAAATCTTACTCACAGAAAAATATCAAATTAATCCAACATTTCAGGCTTGTGATCCATCAATTGATCCGGCTACTGCAGATACGGATGCGGTGTTGCTCATTGGGGATGCAGCACTCAAAAACCTTGGTGCAACAGAATATAGTGTTGATCTAGGGACAGAATGGCAAAAATTAACAGGGTTACCCTTCGTCTACGCTTGTTGGGTAGCGAGAAGAGATGTTAACCTTGAAAACATACCGCAACTGCTAATAGAATCAAAAATACTCGGAATTAAACAGATTCCTGAAATTGCACAGCTTGAAGCAGCAAAGCTCGGTTTCCCTGAAACCCTCTGTAGAGACTACCTACAACATCACATCAATTATGACTTAGACCAACCGGCAATTGCAGGACTTGAACTTTATTACAAACTTGCTGTAAAACACAAACTTGTGAAATCCAGAAAAACCTTGTCACTAAAAATCGTAGAATTGTAACATGAGTTCGGTAAGTTTGTGCTACATAAGAATAATAATGAAAACGTCAACGAAGTAAGAGAATACCTATAATATGGTAGAGTTTTGAATTATTTATACATATTGATTATATCCTGAAGTGTTTTATCTTTATTATATTCTCGTAAGCGTTTGATGTTCGCAAAATCATGTTCAATTGGGTTATAGTCCGGTGAATAAGGCGGCAAATACAATAGGGAGGCACCCGATGCCCCTATAAGATCCCGGGTGCGGTGTGTTTTATGGATGCGTGCGTTATCCAAGATAACAAGATGGTTTTCATCTAAACGCGGGCATAACTCATGCTCAAGCCAAGTGTTGAAACGCTCCGCATTACAACTCCCCTCAAATAGTATAGGGGCTGTAAACGCCTCATCTATACGTGCAGCTAACAAAGTTGTGGTGCGGTTTCTTTGACTGGATATAAGGTCAAAAACAGGTTCACCTTTCGGAGCATACCCGAAACGCCTGAAACTTTCTGACCGAAAACCACTCTCATCAATAAAAACTAAGGATTTTCCGTTTTCCTTTGCAGCAGCGAGTTGTTCACGATAAGTTTCTCGCTTGTGATCACATCGTTCCTTATAGCCGAGTGTCTTTTTTTTCGCGAGATACCGAGTTTTCGCAGTCCATACCAAATACAATAGTAGGAAACGCCGAAATGATCTGCGCGCTCCTGTATAGTTTGATCGGGGAAATCTTTTACTTGTTGTGTGAGTGCCTTGTAGTCAATACATCTGGGACCTTTAGGTCCTGATTTTTTCGGGGCGAGTGGGTCTGGTGCGTTGAGCCATTTGTAAATAACATCGCGTGAGATATTGAAAAGTTTCGCAGCTTTTACTTTGCTGCCGCCGTTATCAATGAAATCAAGCACGCGTTTTCGCAGGTCTGTTGAATATGCCATAATACCGTGTATTATACCACAAATAGAAAAATATGTATAGAAAACTTTATATTTTACCATAAATACAATACAAAATAGGTTAAAAAATGAAATCCGATGAAGATACTACCACCGCTGACAACTTTACACAACAGTTTGAGGATTTTCTTAAAAGTTCTGGGCTTCGTCTAACACAAAAGCGGATGGATGTTTTGAATCAAGTCTTCGCCTACCCTGGACACTTTCAAACCGAAGACCTCTTGGTTCAGATGCGCCAAAATGGATACAAAGTTTCGCGTCCAACAATCTATCGTACTCTACCACTGCTAGTACGGAGTGGATTATTAACAGAATTTATTGACGCACAGAAAAACACGCGTTATGAGAGCATTCACTCTCTTAAAGAGCATGCACATCTCATCTGTCTCCGATGTGGACAGATTGTCGAATTCAAAGAACCACAGATTGATGCATTGCAAAAAGCGGTGTGTGAAGCACACCAATTCAAGCCAGTACGCTTCCGAAATGAGATAATCGGACACTGTTCTGAATGTCAGGCAGAATTAGAGGCAACCACCTCAACTGAAACAGATCCGCCAGAGGCTAACGGCTCTTGAGATTATCTCAAGTTGTTGTTAACAATCTTTATTTTTCTTGATTTATAGCATGATAGGATAGATAAAGGTTAGTGAACAGTCGTGTGAAATGTATAACGCAAAGGGCATCCTTATCGAACACAACCCGAGCCTGATACCAACCTATAAACACTTTGGCGATGAATGGAGAGAATTTTCGTACTGGGATCTGCTATACGCTTATGACTGTGGCGACCCCTGTACGCGCATGTTCTGTCAGTGGAAATTCCATAAATCGAGTTAGGAAACCTTCCAACAGTGGAAAATTATAACGAATTTGCTTGAAACTGTAAAAAGCTAAATATTCCTGGGATAATATATCCATTGCGTAATATATCTATTTTCTTGACAAATATAATCAGAATCTGATATTATAGTATTTAACATTTTGAGAGAAAATAAAACAAAAATGTGAATAATACAAAACCAGCAATAGGAGTACTAAAATGTATTATAAATTCACTGCTATACTTTCACTTTTATGCTTTGTAGTGGTTATGTCAGGTTGTAGTGCCCTACTATCCCAACAAGAGTGGAGCGAAAATTACGCTTTGCTTGATGGAGCACAAGCAACTAAAATAGAAATGATTGATGGGGATATCAATACCGTTGGAGTGACAAGTACGCCAAAAATGTCAGATTCTCGTACAGGAAGAAGTCCAGCTCCAGAAATTATCGTTAGTCTACCCGAAAAAAAGATTGTCCGTAAAATAGTAATCCACTCGGATAATATCAAAAATTTCGTCCTCTACGCAGATAAAGGTGGCAGCACAATATCAGGAACAGACTGGCAAATGATAAAGACTGTACAACGCGTTAAATCGAATCCCATTGTAATACCCATATTATACTCTTTTCCAACAGACAGCATACGTCTGACTGTTTTAGGAACGACAGATGATGCTGCACTGACGCGAAAAGAGAATGCAAACGGAATTCGAAATGTTACAGGTATTGCGGATTGTGCTACTGGCAGCACGTGAGGTTCGGGAGCATCTTTAGCGGCAGTTCGCCGTCGGGCACCCGTAAAAATTAGTGAAATTGAAATCTACGGATACAAAACCTCTGATGATACTGTAGTTGAAAATGCAGATGACACAGTTGATATCCCTTCTGTAACAGAAACCGAGTTGTTGTTGTATTAGTAAAGAAACACTATTCAGTTATCAGTTGGTCAGATTTCTCATTTTATATAACACTAACTGGTAACTGATTTTTACAACTCATACATCAGTTTCAACCATTAACTTTGGTTCAGGCAATCCAAAACAGCAATTTGATTACCACAGAAGACCTGTTAGAAAAAGAAAACCGTTGCATTGATGCAACGGTTTATACGATTGGACTTGTTGAAGGGTTTAAAATCCTTTCAACGAATCATAGGTCGCAACTTGGGCTATAGGATAGTCAATTCGTCATCTTCTCCACTCTCTTGTAAAACATTCTCTAATTCTGCAGCCACTATTCCAAAGGCAGCTGCTTGTGGTGAATCTGGATGTCCCGCGACGATAGGCACACCGAGATCCCCTGCCGTGCATACTTCAGCATCCAGTGGAATCTCACCTAGAAAAGTAACACCGAACCGTTCACTCGTTTTCCTTCCACCGTCTGATCTGAAAATCTCTGTCTTTTCATTGCAGTGTGGACAGAGGAAATAACTCATATTTTCTATGATTCCTAGGATCGGCACGCCTAATCGTTCAAACATGGCAACACCCCGCCGAACATCTGCCAAAGCGACATCCTGTGGTGTGGTCACAATCGCCGCGCCTGTGAGTGGGATCGCTTGTGATAGGGTAAGGGCAACATCTCCCGTGCCAGGTGGTAGGTCGATGATGAGATAATCCAATTCATCCCATTCCACATCTGTCAAAAATTGTCTGATAGCAGAGTGCAACATCGGGCCGCGCCAAATCATCGCTTGTTCTTCTGGCACCATAAACCCAATGGACATGAGTTTAATATCATGTCGTTGAAGCGGGATAAGTTTTCGTTCAGGACTAGTGCGCGGTTTTTCTTGTATTCCCATCATCGTTGGAATACTGGGACCATAAGCATCCGCGTCCATTAATCCTACAGATGCACCATTTTTTGCAAGAGAAATAGCTAAATTGGTAGCAACAGTGGATTTGCCGACTCCACCCTTACCACTTGCCACTGCAATTTTATACTTTATATTTGGTAATGTGATGTTCTGTTGTGGGACTTGTTGCTGTGGTGTTGGTTGTTGTGTACGTTTGCCAGAGATATCTGCACCGCTAATGACTTTTAGTTCCGGATGAGGTTTTGCTTCGGGATTCGTCTTCTCTACATCTTTGTCACCCTTTTTAAAAAATTTCAATGTCTATTCTCCTTCTTTATAATCTCTTTATGGTAAAATATAAAGTTTTCTATACATATTTTTCTATTTGTGGTATAATACACGGTATTATGGCATATTCAACAGACCTGCGAAAACGCGTGCTTGATTTCATTGATAACGGCGGCAGCAAAGTAAAAGCTGCGAAACTTTTCAATATCTCACGCGATGTTATCTATAAATGGCTCAACGCACCAGACCCACTCGCCCCGAAAAAATCAGGACCTAAAGGTCCCAGATGTATTGACTACAAGGCACTCACACAACAAGTAAAAGATTTCCCCGATCAAACTATACAGGAGCGCGCAGATCATTTCGGCGTTTCCTACTATTGTATTTGGTATGGACTGCGAAAACTCGGTATCTCGCGAAAAAAAAGACACTCGGCTATAAGGAACGATGTGATCACAAGCGAGAAACTTATCGTGAACAACTCGCTGCTGCAAAGGAAAACGGAAAATCCTTAGTTTTTATTGATGAGAGTGGTTTTCGGTCAGAAAGTTTCAGGCGTTTCGGGTATGCTCCGAAAGGTGAACCTGTTTTTGACCTTATATCCAGTCAAAGAAACCGCACCACAACTTTGTTAGCTGCACGTATAGATGAGGCGTTTACAGCCCCTATACTATTTGAGGGGAGTTGTAATGCGGAGCGTTTCAACACTTGGCTTGAGCATGAGTTATGCCCGCGTTTAGATGAAAACCATCTTGTTATCTTGGATAACGCACGCATCCATAAAACACACCGCACCCGGGATCTTATAGGGGCATCGGGTGCCTCCCTATTGTATTTGCCGCCTTATTCACCGGACTATAACCCAATTGAACATGATTTTGCGAACATCAAACGCTTACGAGAATATAATAAAGATAAAACACTTCAGGATATAATCAATATGTATAAATAATTCAAAACTCTACCATATACTATAGTTTGGACATTTTTGGTCTTGTTATAGATTATGAATAGTTGGCAGCATTTCCCCGTTAGCACTTCTGAACAGGTGTTAGAACCGCTGCTAACGCCCCTTTTCTGTCTAAATTCTGTTAGAAATCACTGTTTTTTAGCCATCATTTTTCCAATAATCGTGAAAATAGTTGCTGTTGAACTAGTTCATGTAGTATCTTCGGGGATTTTTAGTTTTTTCTGTGCGTTTTTCCTCGGGTCGTAACCCGTATAAAAATAGTTTTGTTGTAAACATCGCTGCAAGTAAGCGGTCATCAAGCCGCGTGTGAGATGTTTCGGTTTATACCAGTGTATATTGAGCGTGGATAGCACGTCTTCTAAATCAAGAGAAACCTTGTCTGTGTCTGTGTCTGCGGGTGTCTTAGGCAATGGCGACGGACTGAAAGCGAGTTGTGTCAGCGTTGCTGCGGTGAAACTGAGTTGAACGAACCGATCCAAACTTTTCCTGTCTCGGAGTTGATAGGTGTCAAATCCGAAGTTTTCTTTAGCGTCCCGAAAGGCAGTTTCAATCTGCCACCGGTTTCTATAGTGTCGGATAACTGTTTCTACGGGCAGTCGTAAATCTGAAGTAAATACACAAAAATATCGATAGGGTTTAGACTTTTTCAAGCGTTTGCGTATCACAACGATGCGGACATCTACAGGACACATCTTTGTTCGCACGACTTTATCAGCGACAGAAAGTGTCTGATCCTCAACAACGATATCTGTATACTTCAGGTGTGGAATAGACACACGGCTACCATACCGACGGGGTCTGCCTCTCTTGAGACGCTTAGGGCGTTTCGGTATATCAAAAAACGCCGCGTTTGACTTCGCACGACAAAGTAAATGATGTCCTTGTGAGAGTATCTCCGTGAACACTTTGCGTCTATTGAAACCTCTATCAAAAATGATAAGACCCGGTGGCACAAGATTACATAAATGCTTCAGCACAGCGAGGCTATTCGCGTCCTCGCTTTTCGGTTCCATCATCCGTGTGGCTAATGGAAATAGGCGCGTGCCTTCGGGCGTTTCTGCCAGCCAGCCAATCGCACCGAACTTGTGTCCGTGATGAAACTTGGACTGGTTCTTGTTACGTGGCTGATACGCAGGGTTCCTGCGGAAATGCAAACCCGCTTGTTTTGAACCGCTACTTAGGGCATGCGTCTCATCATAGACATAGATGCCCGTGGGGTAAGCGGATAGCACTTGATGGCTTAGCGTAGTGGCGACTTGATCCACACACCAGATGCCACGCGAGAGAAACTTTGGCAGAGACCAATACCGACCTGCTTGGGCTGTCGCAAGATAGATTTGTGTCATTGTGCCTCGGTAGGGCGTATTTATCAGACCTTTTACGAAAGTCTGAAAGTGGTGAAAGTTATTATACTTGAACAAAGGTCAAAAATCTGATAACATGTTGTCCAAGTAGGAAAGTGGGGTCATTTGAAATATCCTTTCAAATTTGTGTTTCCTAAAAGGATACCCGCTTTCCTGCTTTATGTCCATAAAAAAAACAAAAAATGTCCAAACTATAGTACCATATATAATAATGCCATAAAAATTTCAGAATTGCCAATCTAATTTCAGGGTGTTGTTGGAAAATGCATTTGCAGCGAGTAAGTTGTTATGTCCGATAATCCGCATTTATACGGATGTAATCGTAGGAATAATCGCAGGTCCACATGGTTATCTCAGCATCACCTGCGCATAGGTCTATAGTAATCCGAATTGGGTCGTTGTCAAACAACTGTGTTGCTTTTTCTTCATCGTAGCCGGCATCCATTCCGTTTTTAACAAGTGGATAATCTCCAAGCAGTACATCTACCTGATAAGGGTCAAATGCTGCTCCAGATTTACCGATTGCCATCATTATTCGTCCCCAATTGGCATCGTTGGCGAAAACGGCAGTTTTTACAAGTGGTGATTCTGCGACTGCGCGTGCAGCTTTTTCTGCATCATCTCTATTTTTCGCTTGTTTAATAACAACTTCTACGAGTTTGGTCGCGCCTTCTCCATCACGAGCTAACATTTTTACCAATTCCGTGCAAACGAACGTCAATCCATCACAAAAGGTTTCATAATCCTGTCCATTTGCGTTAACTATTTCGGTATTTTCTGCGCTCCCTGTGGCAAGAATGAGCACGGTGTCATTTGTACTGCAATCGGTATCTACAGTAAGGAGGTTATAAGTGTTATCAACAATACGGGTTAAGGCGGATTGAAGCGTTTCACTATTGATATTGGCATCGGTAATTAGGAATGAGAGCATTGTCGCCATATTCGGTGCAATCATCCCGGCACCCTTGGCTATTCCACCGATCCGTACGGTTTTCCCACGTATCTCTATTTCAACTGCAGTTGACTTCGGAAATGTGTCCGTTGTCATGATAGCCTCAGCAGCGTCGTCACCACCATCGCTACTAAGTGCTTTCGAAGCGGTTTGTATTCCGTTTTCAATTGCCTTCATCGGTAATTGCTGGCCTATCACACCTGTGGAAGAAACGAATACCTGTTCTGGTTTGATGTTGAGTTGTTCGGCTGTTGCTGCAGCCATCCGATGTGCATTCGTCATACCGAGGTCACCAGTGCAGGCATTTGCGTTCCCACTGTTGATTATAATTGCTTGTGCTACTGGGTCGGTAAGGTGCTCGCGACAAACTAAAACCGGAGCAGCAGTGACACTATTCGTGGTAAAGACACCTGCTGCTGTCGCAGGTGCATCCGTGTAAATAAGTGCTATATCTTTTGTTTCTGCGTTTTTTATTCCCGCGTGTATACCTGCAGCTTGCACTCCTTGGATTGCTGTAATTCCACCATCAATCTTTTTCATAGTTCACTCCTTAATGATACTATAGTTTGGACATTTTTTGTTTTTTTTATGGACATAAAGCAGGAAAGCGGGTATCCTTTTAGGAAACACAAATTTGAAAGGATATTTCAAATGACCCCACTTTCCTACTTGGACAACATGTTATCAGATTTTTGACCTGTGTTCAAGTATAATAACTTTCACCACTTTCAGACTTTCGTAAAAGGTCTGATAAATACGCCCTACCGAGGCACAATGACACAAATCTATCTTGCGACAGCCCAAGCAGGTCGGTATTGGTCTCTGCCAAAGTTTCTCTCGCGTGGCATCTGGTGTGTGGATCAAGTCGCCACTACGCTAAGCCATCAAGTGCTATCCGCTTACCCCACGGGCGTCTATGTCTATGATGAGACGCATGCCCTAAGTAGCGGTTCAAAACAAGCGGGTTTGCATTTCCGCAGGAACCCTGCGTATCAGCCACGTAACAAGAACCAGTCCAAGTTTCATCACGGACACGAGTTTGGTGCGATTGGGTGGCTGGCAGAAACGCCCGAAGGCACGCGCCTATTTCCATTAGCCACACGGATGATGGAACCGAAAAGCGAGGACGCAAATAGCCTCGCCGTGCTGAAGCATTTATGTAATCTTGTGCCACCGGGTCTTATCATTTTTGATAGAGGTTTCAATAGACGCAAAGTGTTCACGGAGATACTCTCACAAGGACATCATTTACTTTGTCGTGCGAAGTCAAACGCGGCGTTTTTTGATATACCGAAACGCCCTAAGCGTCTCAAGAGAGGCAGACCCCGTCGGTATGGTAGCCGTGTGTCTATTCCACACCTGAAGTATACAGATATCGTTGTTGAGGATCAGACACTTTCTGTCGCTGATAAAGTCGTGCGAACAAAGATGTGTCCTGTAGATGTCCGCATCGTTGTGATACGCAAACGCCCCAAAAAGTCTAAACCCTATCGGTATTTTTGTGTATTTACTTCAGATTTACGACTGCCCGTAGAAACAGTTATCCGACACTATAGAAACCGGTGGCAGATTGAAACTGCCTTTCGGGACGCTAAAGAAAACTTCGGATTTGACACCTATCAACTCCGAGACAGGAAAAGTTTGGATCGGTTCGTTCAACTCAGTTTCACCGCAGCAACGCTGACACAACTCGCTTTCAGTCCGTCGCCATTGCCTAAGACACCCGCAGACACAGACACAGACAAGGTTTCTCTTGATTTAGAAGACGTGCTATCCACGCTCAATATACACTGGTATAAACCGAAACATCTCACACGCGGCTTGATGACCGCTTACTTGCAGCGACGTTTACAACAAAACTATTTTTATACGGGTTACGACCCGAGGAAAAACGCACAGAAAAAACTAAAAATCCCTGAAGATACTACATGAACTAGTTCAACAGCAACTATTTTCACGATTATTGGAAAAATGATGGCTAAAAAACAGTGATTTCTAACAGAATTTAGACAGAAAAGGGGCGTTAGCAGCGGTTCTAACACCTGTTCAGAAGTGCTAACGGGGAAATGTTGCCAACTATTCATAATCTATAACAAGACCAAAACTGTCCAAACTATAGTTAATGATAAAGTAGGTAAAAATTTTAATACATGACAGCGGAATTGTCAAATGGAAAACAAAGTCCTATCTATGATTCATTTGATTTGACTTTTATAATGTTTTGTGGTATTTTTATAATGTAAACTTTAGAAGTTAGGGAATATAACTACGATTTGTCAACTGAAAAATAGTGTTAGGAGGAACACAGAGGGTTTATGAGGAAGCTTACAATCATACCGTTGACTTTACTTTTATTCATTTGCTTTGGTTGTGATATGAAACAGAAAGGTCCCACACATCTGGAAGTAGGTAAGTTAACACTTATTGATAAAGGGAATGCAATTGAAGCAATAAATAACTATCTTATAGAGGCAGAAAAAAGGGAAGAGGATAAAGTAGAACCCCGTGCCCTGCTTATTATTGCATATTCTCATGCGCTTGCATCTGGTGCTACAAGAGGGCAGCGGTTTGAATCGGAGTATGAAAGGCAAAAGAAACAAAGAATTGGTGCTTTGAACGAAGTTGAGATGGGCAAAATGATTGAAATTCTCAGTAAACGTTCACAAGTTCAGCAGAGTGGTTTTCAAGTTTTTGTGGAAAAAGGGACAGATGCCGCAATTGTAATAATTAAACACCTTATCGAAGGTACACATCCAGAGATACATAATCACCTTACAAATGTTCTTATAGAGATGAATTCTAATGCGGTTGATCCTATTTTGGACAGTATCACTGACACTTCAACACCACCCGCAACTAAAAGGAAACTTATTCGGGTTCTTGGTGAAATTGGCGATAAAAAAGCAATTGAAAGATTAAAGTCTATTGACATGACAAATCTACCTGCGGCGGTCAAAATGGAATTATATACAACCTTTTATAGACTCGGCAGCACCACATATAGAACCCAAATACTTGCTGGGTTAACAGAAAATGAGGTGGAAGTGCGTCGTGCTGCAGCAAAAGCTATGTCAAACCTTAACAATATCAAGACATCCTCGCTTATCAATGCACTAAAAGATGATGACTCTCAGGTAGTTATCAACATTGTTAAGGCACTGTCCGTACATAAAACAAAAGATGCAGTACAACCCTTGATAAACGTTCTGAAGAATGGGAATAAAGATGATGATAGTAAAGAACAACAAAATGTCAAGCAAGAGGTGTTAAATACGCTTACTACGTATGTTCATGCTGGTGGAGAACTGAAAAGAGGGATAGCAAAAACCGTCGCTGAGCTACTCATAAATAAAGAGATAAGCAGTGATAATGTGCGGCTTCGAATTGTTACATTCTTGCAAGATCCTGTTTTAGAAAAATCGCTTAAAGCGTTAAAGCTGACAGAAGATATATATAATAAACTATATACTTATTCACAACAGGAAGAAAGCGATTTCGTGAGAAGAGCTCTCCTTGAATTACTTACTGATATCAAATAATTATATTTTACATATAGATTGTATGTTATGTGTAGAGATTATAAATGCAGCCTCTTTCAGGGTTATGAGAGAGACTGTGATAATGTATAGTGGGCGTAGACCGTTTGTTCTATTTTTTCTATTGAATTCATATTGCTGACATACTCTTTGTGCTAAAGCAGCGGGCTCGATACGACACATAGTAAATCTTGGAAAGTTTTTCAATCGCTTTCATGACTTTCATTGACGCATACCAACCATTCATCAGCCTGAAGCGAACGCAGAATGGTTATTGGCACTTCGACGGGGGCATTGGACGATTAAAACCTATCGCATTGCACGCGGGACATGGTTTTCGGAGAATATGCCTCACAAGTGCGGTATGGCAACACACCGCAAGTTATGGCTGCGCTGCAAAATACCGCCCTTACCTGGATCTGTATCCTGGACAGACACAGATCGCAAAGGCATGCCGATTCTTGGCCGCGCATCCCAGAAAGCACTCAAAATCATTCAGAAAACAAAAATCAACTTTTGAATGCCTCTGGTTTTAATAGAAAATATCCTTGCTATATTACTTAATAATTTGTTATGTTAAATAGAAAATCTTGATTTGTATTGGGAGAGCATCAGTTCTTGTTTCTTGTAGAACATTATTATATCATATAAGTCTAATACATAAGGTCTATAATCTAATTTTAAAGAAAAACCCAAGAAATTTTATCTACTCCAATTAAATGGATAAACACAGAGGAGAAATAATGAGCACAAGAGAAGGTTACGCAGCACTGCAAACAAGGATACTGGACGCACGACGTGTATGGAAACGGAGTCTATTTTGGACAGGTTTGGCTATTGTGTTGATTGGACTCCTAGCAATTCTCATTGGAGAATCTATCGTTGATTGGTTAATGCCACTCCCCAGCTCTGCCCGCATTATTGGACTTGCTGGCATCATTGGGGCAACACTCTATCTACTCTATAAACACCTCATTCAACCCTTAAGAGCCTCCCTCACACTCCGGGATGTCGCTCTGAACGTTGAACAGAACCACCCACACCTTGAAGACAGGCTTGTCAGTGCAGTCCAATTCGGTAACCGTGAATCAGCGGATCCCATTGAATCACACATGCTCCAACGATTACTTGATGATACAACCGAACGCATAAAAGGTATAGATTTTAAAGCAACAGTTGACCACAGTCGCACCCGTAAGTATGTCGGTATTGCATTTTTAGTCGTTACAGCATGTTGTTTGCTTTCGCTGCTTTTTCCAACAGAAACCCGAACAAGTCTGATGCGAATACTGATGCCTTGGGAAAAAACTGATCCGATTTTAACGACGAAAGTTGATGTCACCCCCGGAAATGCCCGCATCCTGCGCGGCAAAAGCCTGCCCATAGAAGTCCTTGTTACAGGCAAGCACGCAGAGAAGGTAGTACTCACGTATTATGATAAGGACACACCCCCTACCGTGGAAAATGAAGGAAGCAGGCAAGAAATCAATATGTTACAGAATCCAGAGGACACGCGCGGATTCGCTTATGAAATATTCAATATAGAAACAGACATAGAATACTACGTTGTAGCAAATGAAACTACCTCTGGACGTTACACCGTCGAAGTGTTTGAAATGCCACGAGTAGAAGATATTTCTATCTCTTATACCTATCCTGAATATACAGACCTTGCCCCTGTTGTACAGCAGGGAAACGGCGATATTAAAGCAGTCATCGGCACAATAGCAGAAATTCGCATGACAACCAATAAGGTCATTCAGAAAGCAACATTCACACAGCAAAGTCCAGCAGCAGCAACCGCAATTACAGAAGATACTACAGATGAAGCAGCCCCTCCGACAGCTGTTGAAATGAACATCGCTGATGGGAACATACTTACACATACCATAGCTGTGCAAGCAGATGGAAAATATACCGTTGAACTCTTTTGTATTGATGAATTCAAAAATGAAATTCCGATTGAGTGGACTATCAAAGCCTTACCCGATAATGCCCCCAAAGTCGTAATCAAAGAACCCGGGCGCGATGTCAAAGCATCAAAATTAGAGGAGGTAGAAATCCTTGCTGAGGCTACAGATGACTTCGGTGTCGATACACTCAGCCTTCTCTATCGAATCGGAGCCGGTGAATTGCAGGAGGTCGCTTTAGAATCTACTGGCGAAAATGCTGATGTACACGCAGGGAAACACCTCAAGTCTGGCACTTATACCTTCTATCTGGAAGAGTTCGATGTTGAACCCGGAGAAGTGATCGCATACTATGCACATGCGATTGACAATAACACACTCACTGGCCCCGGTGAAACGCGTAGTGAGATATATTTTATTGAAATCAAACCATTCAATCAGAGACTTGAAGATGGTGGGGAAGTTGAAGCTGGAGAGGGTATGCCAAATCCTATCTTAGAATTGATCGCCTCTCAGAAACAGATTATCAGAGAAACTTGGAAACACATCAACGCACAACCCCTATCCGTTACAGATGAATATAGCACTGCCGTTAAACAGACCGGAAAGAAACAATCTGACCTGAAAGATAAAACGCAACGTGTAGCAGATGAGTTAAGTATGGCGATGCAAGAGCTGCAAGTTGACCCAGAAATCATCATGAACCTTGAAGAAGCAATTGATAAGATGGGTGAAGCAACAGATAACTTGAACAGTGTCCAACCTGTTGCAGCAATGCCACCTGAACAAGCTGCACTTGAATTGCTCAATAAAGTCAATCTGCTAATCCCCAAAGTTCTGATGCAAGCAAGAGCCACTCAGCCACAACTCGCTGAGAATTTTGAAATTGAGATGGAAGCACTTGAAAGTGAACTTGAGCAAGATCAGGAAGAACTTGAGCAGGAGATGCAAGAACAGACACAACAGCTGTTAGACCAAGCACGGGAAATGCTATCACAACAACAAAACCTCAATCAACAGAGTCAGGAATTGGGGAGACAAGATCAACCTTCTCCGAGTGATATGCAACAGAATAGCCAGCAACAGGGGCAATTATCTCAACAGGCACAACAGATGTCAGAACAACTCAACCAGATGCAAGGCTCTGCACAAAGCCCCCAGCAGCAACGTCTAAATCAAGCTGGACAAGCGATGCAACAGGCAGGAGAACAGATGCGTCAAGCATCTCAAGGGATGCAACAGCAGCAACCGCAAATGAGTGCCGCGAAAGGTGAAAGAGCCGAGGAAAGACTTGAGGAAGCTATTGATCAACTTGAAAGGGCTGCAGCCGATTTTTCAGAAAACGCCCTTGAAAGTGCTACCCAACAACTCCAACAGTTGACTGAAGAACAATCCGTTGTTCAACAGCAAACACAAGCGTTAAGAAACAGGTCGCAACAATCCAGCATGACCCCCGATGATTATCGTCAAGCTTCAGAGCTTGCAAATGAACAGCGACAACTGCAGCGCGATTTAGAAGCACTTGAAGAAGATTTGAGCAACCTTCAACAACAACTCAACCCAGACAATCCAGAAGCTGCTGAAAATGTTGCTGATGCTTCAAACCGACTTGCAGCAGAACAGACATCAGAAGATATGGCAACGGCACAACGCGCACTCCAATGGCGTAGCTTGCAATCCGCTGATCTGAATCAACAAGCAGTGCTTGAAACACTTCAACAGGCACAAGCCGACCTTCAACAAGCAAGAGCCAATATGGCAACTACTGAAGAAGAACAATTGGAAGCAGCACTTGATCAACTTCAAAATTTTGAAGAACAGATGCAGGACATCCAACGTGAACTTCAAGGCATGGCAGAACAAGAACAGACCGCAGCACAACAACAGCAACAACAGCAACTTGCCGAACAGCAACAGCAGCTACTGGAACGGATGCAGCAGGCACAACAAGCTATGCAAAACGCTCAGCAAGGACAACAACCGGGACAAGAAGGGCAGCAACCGGGACAAGAAGGACAACAACCGGGGCAGGACGGTCAAGGAGAAAACGAAAATGACGTAGCACGCGGCGGTGCAGAATCCAATCGCGAGATAAAAGAGCTATGGCTAGAGATGCTTGATTCTATGCAACCGCCTTCAGGACGTCGATCGCGCCCCTTCCCTAATTATGAATTCGCCATACGTGACCTAAGGAAATTAGCAGAAGCATTAGAAAAACGACTCGACATGCTTCAAGAGAAAAAACAACTAACCCAAGTCGCAAAGGAAGATGTTCCACCCGAATATCGTAAACTCGTTGATAATTACTACGAATCCTTAGCGAAGTAAACTTTGTAGCATAACCCTTCCAGGTTGTGTCTCTTTGAGCATCAAACTTTTAGTTTGTGCATCCGTGAAAAACCGTAGCAAACGCAACGTGTTTGCGGTAACACTTTGCAACCCTTTAAAAACTATGCAATCATTAAAAAAACCTTTTATAGTTGAACCTGGTGAACATATCTATCTCAGCGGAACAGAACAACCGTGTAACCCCGAGCATATTCCAGATTATACAGGGACTTATCATACAAAAAGTGAAACGAAAAAACCCTTAAAAAAACTAAATAAACGTATGCTCAAACTTCAGGAACTGCTTTACGCTGAAAGTCAACATGCACTTCTCATTATTCTACAAGGCATGGATACCTGCGGTAAAGATGGCACTATCAGGAGAGTGATGGCAGGTATAAACGTGCAGGGATGTGATGTCGTTAGTTTCAAAGTCCCTACTGCAGATGAAATTTCACGAGACTTTTTGTGGCGTGCCCATAAAGCCGTGCCACAAAAAGGGAAAATCGGAATTTTCAACCGATCCCATTACGAAGATGTCCTCGTTGTGCGAGTGCATGACCTCGTGCCAGAACCCGTTTGGAAACAACGATACCAGCAGATAAACGATTTTGAAAGGATGCTCGCGGAAAACGGAACAGTCATCCTCAAATTCTTCCTTCACATTTCAAAAGATGAACAAAAGGAACGACTTGAATCTCGAATTAACGATCCATCAAAACATTGGAAAATTACCGAAGCAGATATCCGCGAACGCGCCTATTGGGGCGACTACATGCAAGCGTATGAAACTATGCTACACAAATGCAGTACCGACTGGGCACCTTGGTATGTTATCCCCGCAAATAAAAAGTGGTACCGAAATCTCGTTATCACCGAACGTATTGTTGAAACACTCGAGAATTTAGATATGAAATTCCCAAAACCCAATTCCGATGTCGCTACATTACAGGTTGACTAACATGAATGTGAGTTCCATAATAATGTGGTATAAGGAGAACTCCTTTGTTATAATAAAATAAAACTATCATTAACAATCAGAGGAATTCCCCATGAAAGACATTATACCACTTTTCTGCGAAATAGACGATTTTATTCTCGCATTTGAAAAGTATCAGAAGAAAAAACAACTCCCATCAGCAACCGATTCGGAGAAAAGAGGACGCCCCCGAAGTATGTGTCTTAGTGAAATCATGACGATCCTTGTGCACTTCCATCAAAGTGGATATTATACTTTTAAGGAGTATTATATCAAACATGTTTGCCAGCATCTACAATGGGCATTTCCTAACCTTGTCAGCTACAACCGATTTGTCGCTCTTATGCCAGAGGCACTCTTGGCTTTGAGTTTATATCTTTACCTGCGGTTTGGCATTTGCGATGGCATATCTTTTGTAGATTCAACAGTGCTACGGGTCTGTCATAATAAGCGTATCTCCAGTCATCGTGTTTTCGCAGAACAGGCAGCACACGGTAAAAACTCACTCGGATGGTTTTATGGTTTCAAACTCCACTTGCTTATCAATACACAAGGGGATCTCTTGGGTATTACGTTTACCCCCGGTAATACGGATGACCGCCAGCCTGTTATGAAGTTGACGCACAATGTGTTTGGCAAACTTTATGCGGACAAAGGTTATATTAGTCAAGCGTTGCGTCAGACGCTGCAAAATCAGGATGTGGACTTAGTCTATAAAGTGCGTAAGAATATGAAATCTGCTCCTTTATCAGATTTTGATAGTGAAATGCTGAAGAGGCGTATGCTGATTGAGGTGGTGATTGGCGAACTGAAAAGTGGGACGTGTCTGGATCACACCCGTCATAGAAGTTTTGTGAACTTTCAAGTGAATATGGTATCTGCTCTTATTGCGTATACGCATCATGAGAAGAAACCGAGTCTCAAGCGTTATAGCTATAAAGAGATCCACAATGGATTTCAGATGATACAAGGCGGATTTCAGATGATACAAAATTCGTAAATATTTATGGAACTCACATAACATGAGTTCGGTGTCCGAAATATGAAGGATATTTTGTAGCATAACCTTTCTAGGTTGTGTAGCACAAACTGTATGAAGTTTAAGAAAATATTTGGGTAATTCTATATTCCCCAGGCCCTGTAGGTACGGTTTCCTAACCGCACTAGTTCGTAGGTCGAGTAGAGCTTGCGAAACCCGACTATTATTGAGCTAAGTCGCAATTCTGAAGATTGCTCCTACGGATGCGGTGTCTATTTATTTTCATACTTAACCATAGTTTGTGCATCCGTGAAACGTAAACGAAAAGTAAACCCTACAAAAATGGATAAACGCACAGCAAAAAAATCCGCGCTAATCCGCGTAATCCGTGTAAATCCGCGATTCTGACAAACTAACCTTTCTAGGTTGTGCATCTTGATCTGCACTTTGTAGCACAAACTGTATGAAGTTTAAGAAAATATTTGGGTAATTCTATATTTCCCAGGCACTATAGGTACGGTATTAATCTTCATTTAGTTTGTGTATCCGTGAAACGTAAACGAAAAGTAAACCCTACAAAAATGGATAAACTCACAGCAAAAAAATCCGCGCTAATCCGCGTAATCCGTGTAAATCCGCGATTCTGACAAACCAACCTTTCTAGGTTGTGCATCTTGGTCTGCACTTTGTAGCATAACCTTTCTAGGTTGTGTCCTTGTGCAGCTTAGTTTGTGCATCCGTGAAAAACCGTAGCAAAGCACATCGTGCCTTTGCGATAACACTCTGCAACCCTTTAAAAAATGCTTTCAACTGCACAGTTAACACAATTCAATAAAGCAGGATACCTGCTACTATCAGGTCTAATTCCAGAGAAAACTATCGTAAAGGCAGAAAATGCAATGTGGCACACAATGGGGATGACACCTAACGATTCAGACTCCTGGGAAAACATTCAACGCCCCTTCCTCACCGGGTTTTACATAGAACAAAAAACACACGAAAAACGTATTGAGCTTTTCGGCGTAACACATCCAGATTTGTTAGCATGTTGTACACCCGATTATTTCAACGTCCTCAATCAACTCGCTGAACAATATCCAACTATTCCGCACTGTAAAAGCAAAGAACCCGATGCTATCTGGGCACTAAATCAATTCCCTATCGATGATGAATGGCGGACACCTTTACCCCACTTAGATGGTTACGCAAGAGACCTACGATTAGACCCAGGCACTTTTCGCGCATCCAGTTTAACCTATTTTACCGACGCCAAATCCCATCAAGGAACAACAGTGATTTGGCCTGAAGGTCTACAACGGATTCGTGAATACCGAAAACAAAATCCTAATCTTTCTGATAATGTTCAAATTATGTTGACACATTTGCCACTTATAGATTTAGGTGAACCGATGGAAATTGTTGCTAAACAAGGAGATGTTCTACTATTTCACCACCTATTACCGCATGCCAGCACGCTAAATGTTGAAAAGTCTCCACGCTTTGCAATTCGCTTTATGTGTTCCTGCTATGAATGTCGTCCTTGGCAAAAAAAAGGAGAATGGAACATCTGGATGCCGTAGTTCTATAAGATTAATTATCATCACACCACAGGTTCGCGAAACCTAATAAATTCGCAATTAAGGAGTATATAATGAATAACAATTTATACCAAATCATGTCAAAATCTAAAGCTATCAGATACATACATCTGATCATAGCCTTTATCTTATTAGCCATGCTCGTCTCAAGTTTCTTTGGACCACAAACCGCACATGCAGAAAAAGTGTTATTACAAACAGGGTTTGAGGAATTCACAGTGGGTGAACCTCCAAAAGATTGGGAAGTGCGCGGCACGCAGATGCAGGTTACAGATGCTACTGTGAAAACGGATAATAAAGCATTGGCTATCTTAGGCGGAGCCAATGACGACAGAGTCGGCGTTGCCATTGATACTGAAAATCCTATCATCTCCGTTGAATTCTGGGTAATGGTTAAGGGGGCAGGGCGTTCTTTCAATCTTAAAGTCGTTTCTGATGATAACATCGCAGTCAACGATGGCGGGGTCTATATGAATTGGAATGAAAACGCCGTTCGGTTGTATAACGGTTCCGCTTGGGCCGCAATTGATGACTTCCAGTTTGATGCTTGGAAATATGTCCGTGTTGTCGCTGATGTAAGTAAAAGCACCTTTGATTACTACGTCGGTGATGACATAGACACTGCGCGTGCAGCTACACCCAAAGCAGGACTCGCCTTTCGTAATGCTGCGACACATCCTGTCACGCAGTGGGTTGTGTTCCATGTTTATTCCACAGTCGCACAAGGATTTGTAGATGATCTGCTTATCTATGAAGGCAGTAACCCACCAAGCCCTACATCTGTGGAACTAAACGGAAAACTTGCAACATATTGGGGACAACTGAAAAAACAATCCGCATTGCAGTAGTGCTTTTTGTAGCATAATCTTTCTAGGGTGTGCAGAAACATTATGCACACAAAGCTACACTGTCCATAGCGATAGCGTAGCAAGCACAACGTGCTTGCGGTGACACTTTGCAACCCTTTAAAAAATTTGTAGCATAACCTGTTAGGTTGTGCATCTTTAAAATTTGAGGTAACACTATGCAATCATTAAAAAAACATGCTACTGTACTTGTCCTATGTTTTCTTTTAGGACAAATAGCAATTGCTCAAGAAGTTTTCGTGCAAACAGGATTTGAAAAAGAAACGGTTGGCAAACCTCCCAAAGATTGGGAAGTGAGAGGCAACGGATTTGAAGTTACAGATGACGAAGTTAAAACCGACAAAAAAGCACTTGCCATTAGACAAGGCGC
Source organism: Candidatus Poribacteria bacterium (assembly GCA_965200395.1). Classification (GTDB taxonomy): domain Bacteria; phylum Poribacteria; class WGA-4E; order WGA-4E; family WGA-3G; genus MSPOR6. The sequence goes on from CBDAUH010000003.1 coordinate 404,613, forward strand.
AGATGACGACAGAGTCGGCGTCGCTATTGATACTGAAAATCCAATCATTTCTGTAGAATTTTGGGTCTATATTAAAGGCGGGGGCAGATCCTTTAACTTCAAAATCGTAACTTCCGATAACCTTGCAGAGAACAACGGTGGCGTTTATATCAATTGGAACGCAAATATAGTGCGCCTCTACGACGGTGCCGCATGGCAACCTATCGACGACTTTGATACAGATGAATGGCGATATGTCCGTGTCGTTGCAGATGCAAGTAAAAGTGAGTTTGATTTCTATGCTGGTGAGGACAGGAACGCAGCACTGAAAGACAAAGGCACAAAAGGACTACCTTTCAGAAACGCTGCTCAAAATCCTGTCGCAAAATGGATTTCATTCCACGTCTATACTATCGCCGTTCCGGGATACGTGGATGATCTACTTGTCTATGAAGGGGACGCACCGATACACCTTGCCGTTGAACCTATTGGAAAACTTACAACATATTGGGGACAACTGAAAAAACAATCCGCATTGCGGTAGTGCTTTTTGTAGCATACCCTTTCCGGGGTGTGCATCGCATACGCTCTTTGTAGCATACCCTTTCCGGGTTGTGCAGAAACATTAGGCACACAAAAAACACTATCCCAAGCGAGACTGTAGCAAAGCACAACGTGCCTTTGCGGACCAACTGCAACCCTTTAAAAAACCTTTCTAGGGTGTGCCTCAGCGATGGTGTAGCAAACACAACCGACAATCATTGCGGTAGCCCTTGCAATCTTTAAAAAACCCTCTAGGTTGTGCAGAAACAGACGTACACGAAAAGTTTGCACTACAGCAGTATTCAAATAACTAAAATGAGGGGTAGATTAACATTATTAAAGAATCTATATTTTTCTTGATATTTTTATGGATTTATAGTATACTGTACTATAGTTTGGACATTTTTGGTCTTGTTATAGATTATGAATAGTTGGCAGCATTTCCCCGTTAGCACTTCTGAACAGGTGTTAGAACCGCTGCTAACGCCCCTTTTCTGTCTAAATTCTGTTAGAAATCACTGTTTTTTAGTCATCATTTTTCCAATAATCGTGAAAATAGTTGCTGTTGAACTAGTTCATGTAGTATCTTCGGGGATTTTTAGTTTTTTCTGTGCGTTTTTCCTCGGGTCGTAACCCGTATAAAAATAGTTTTGTTGTAAACGTCGCTGCAAGTAAGCGGTCATCAAGCCGCGTGTGAGATGTTTCGGTTTATACCAGTGTATATTGAGCGTGGATAGCACGTCTTCTAAATCAAGAGAAACCTTGTCTGTGTCTGTGTCTGCGGGTGTCTTAGGCAATGGCGACGGACTGAAAGCGAGTTGTGTCAGCGTTGCTGCGGTGAAACTGAGTTGAGCGAACCGATCCAAACTTTTCCTGTCTCGGAGTTGATAGGTGTCAAATCCGAAGTTTTCTTTAGCGTCCCGAAAGGCAGTTTCAATCTGCCACCGGTTTCTATAGTGTCGGATAACTGTTTCTACGGGCAGTCGTAAATCTGAAGTAAATACACAAAAATACCGATAGGGTTTAGACTTTTTGGGGCGTTTGCGTATCACAACGATGCGGACATCTACAGGACACATCTTTGTTCGCACGACTTTATCAGCGACAGAAAGTGTCTGATCCTCAACAACGATATCTGTATACTGCAGGTGTGGAATAGACACACGGCTACCATACCGACGGGGTCTGCCTCTCTTGAGACGCTTAGGGCGTTTCGGTATATCAAAAAACGCCGCGTTTGACTTCGCACGACAAAGTAAATGATGTCCTTGTGAGAGTATCTCCGTGAACACTTTGCGTCTATTGAAACCTCTATCAAAAATGATAAGACCCGGTGGCACAAGATTACATAAATGCTTCAGCACAGCGAGGCTATTTGCGTCCTCGCTTTTCGGTTCCATCATCCGTGTGGCTAATGGAAATAGGCGCGTGCCTTCGGGCGTTTCTGCCAGCCAGCCAATCGCACCGAACTCGTGTCCGTGATGAAACTTGGACTGGTTCTTGTTACGTGCCTGATACGCAGGGTTCCTGCGGAAATGCAAACCCGCTTGTTTTGAACCGCTACTTATGGCATGCGTCTCATCATAGACATAGACGCCCGTGGGGTAAGCGGATAGCACTTGATGGCTTAGCGTAGTGGCGACTTGATCCACACACCAGATGCCACGCGAGAGAAACTTTGGCAGAGACCAATACCGACCTGCTTGGGCTGTCGCAAGATAGATTTGTGTCATTGTGCCTCGGTAGGGCGTATTTATCAGACCTTTTACGAAAGTCTGAAAGTGGTGAAAGTTATTATACTTGAACACAGGTCAAAAATCTGATAACATGTTGTCCAAGTAGGAAAGTGGGGTCATTTGAAATATCCTTTCAAATTTGTGTTTTCTAAAAGGATACCCGCTTTCCTGCTTTATGTCCATAAAAAAAACAAAAAATGTCCAAACTATAGTATACTGTAATATGGCTTATGTATCAGCACGTAAAGCAAGTGAGATGTTGGATTATAAACCTGACCATCTAAGGAAGTTAGCGAATGAAGGAAAAATTGATTATATCCGCACAGGAGGCGGACACAGACGCTATGATGTTGAAGGCTACATCAAAGACAAATCCAAATCAATTGCCACTATTTGCTACTGTAGAGTATCCAGCACAAAGCAAAAAGATGATCTTGAACGACAAGTCGAGTATATCCAAGGTATCTACCCAGGAACAGAAGTTATCCGAGACATCGGTAGCGGTATCAACTTCAAGCGTAAAGGACTTAGAACCTTATTGGAGCGGCTTATGCAAGGTGATAAGCTCCAAGTTGTTATTGCCCATCAGGATCGCCTCGCCAGGTTCGGTATCGACCTTATACAATATCTCATTGAACAAAACGGTGGCGAACTCGTGGTTTTGGATCAAACAACACATAGTCCGCAAGAGGAGCTCACTGCGGATCTTCTTGCAATTTTGCACGTCTTCAGTTGTCGGATGCACGGGCTCCGAAGTTACCATGACAAAATCAAAGCGGATAAAAGTTTATCCGACAACGGCACAACGTGAAACTTTGCGGCAATGGTTTGGCACGGCGAGGTTTGTCTATAATAAAACTATAGATATTCTCAACACGCCAGACACGAAAGCGAATTGGAAAGCGATTAAGACAGGCATTCTTCACGATTTGCCTGAATGGAGCAAGGCAACGCCCTATCAGATAAAGTCTGTTGCTATTCGTGATGCGTGTATTGCTGTCCGTGAAGCAAAGAAGCAGTGTAAGGAAACGGGCAAACCTCATTCTGTTTCTTTCAAGTCTAAGCGTAGCCCATCAGATAGCATCTTTATTCCGAAGTCTGCTATAAAAGAACGTGGTATTTATCATACAGTCTTAGGCGATCTCAAAATGTCGGAGCAGCTACCTGATAATATCTGCGATTCTCGCTTAGTAAAAGAGGATGATGAATACTATCTATGTGTTTCATATCATACTGCGACAACGCTGAAGCGAGAGCCAAACGGGCGTGTTGTTGCTTTAGACCCTGGCGTGAGAACATTCCTCACTTATTTTCATGAGCATGGTTTCGGATGGCTTGGACACCATGCTATCAATCGTATTCAAAGGCTCTGTTCACACCTTGATAACCTGCTATCACGTGCTACAAAAGCAGATCGTCAATCGAGAAAGAATATGCGGAGGGCTGCAAATCGTATTAGAAAACGCATTAGAAATCTTGTTGATGAGCTGCATAAGAAAATAGCACAATACCTCGTCGATAACTTCGATATTATTTTGCTACCTACTTTTGAAACTTCAGATATGTGCAAACGCAGCAAGCGGAAACTACGAAAAAAATCTGTTCGACAAATGCTGACGCTTTCACATTATAGGTTCAAACAGTTCCTAAAGCACAAAGCAAAAGAAACAGGCTGTATTGTCCTGGATGTCAATGAGGCATACACTTCAAAAACTGTGTCCTGGACAGGTGAGATCATTCAAGATTTAGGGGGCAGTAAAGTTATTAGAGACAGTGCAGGCAATTTTATGGATAGAGACCTAAACGGCGCGCGTGGCATCCTGCTACGTGCTTTGGGAGATAACCCCTGCTTACTAAATAGTAAGTTGCAAACCATGCATAAACAGATATGTCCATACATACCTGAAAATGTATAGGTTAATATTATCGGAAAACACGAATGCACAATGAGACAATTAACCTAACATCAGCACAAAGACTACACTTTGATATATACGGTTTCGTTCTACTTGAGAATGTCCTGACCGATGATGAGATTGAGAAAATAAAAAACGCACTGTATCGGATCAAAGACGATGAAAACCTCGATGGGACAAGCGTCTACCTCAATTGGCGTGGGGAACACCACGCACACATGGGCAATCTCGTCGAATATGATCCAGCACTCCTAGCCTATGCAGCACACCCTAAACTCGTTCCATTGGTTGAGGAAGTCGTCGGCGGAACAGTACGGCTTGAAGAAACTGAAGCTATCATCAACAAGCGAAGTGCAGATGCTGATTTAGATGAGCTTTTCAAACGCCGCTACAACCCAACCGGTTTCCATCGCGGAACACAACACGGGTGGGGAACCTATATGGAACAGAACAAGTTCCACTGCATTTTTGTAAGGACGCTTGCATACCTTACTGATGTCGGCCCTGATGATGGCGGCACATCTGTTATTCCTGGCAGCCATCGCCTTACATGGAATCAGAACGAAATGATAACCGCAGCTCTATCTGATGATAGTTTGATACACCAAGTTGAAGCATCTGCAGGGTCCGTCCTGCTTTTCGCAGAATCGCTGGTTCACAGTACCACCGCAATCCGTAGCGATAAAGAACGGGTTATCCTCATCGCTGGGTATACACCCCCTATGGTGCGCGAGTGGCCCGGAAATGAAGTCCGCCCAGAATTTATTGAGACACTTCCAGAAGAAATTCGCCCACTTATTTCCGGCAGCGACAGTTGGCATTGGCGACGACGTTACTAAGCCCTAACCTGCGTTCAATATTTCGTAGTATACCCTGTTAGGTTGTGCATTAGCGATAGTGTAGCAAACCAGGCCACATGATCTATAGAAAAACCGTAGCAAAGCACAACGTGCCTTTGCGGACCAACTGCAATCATTTAAAAGACTTTGTAGCATAACCTATTAGGTTGTGCATCTTGTCGTCTTTGTAGCATACCCTTTCTGGGTTGTGCCTCGTGAACGCTCTTTGTAGCATAACCTTTCCAGGTTGTGCAGAAACATTGTGAGACCGTAGCAAAGCACATCGTGCCTTTGCGGTAACACGTTGCAACCCTTTGAAAAATTATGCCCCCGCCGTCCGTGGCACCGGCATAACTTCTTTACCCATTTCCGCAAACAACAGTTTCATCACCAAATCTGCCTTCAACGCAGCATGCTCCGCCGAATTCCAAAGGTTGTTGATTTCTCCCGGATCCTCCTGCATATCAAACAACTCACCATAGTCGCGGTTGTAATACACAGTCAGCTTGTATCGGTCATTGACATACGTTTTCACATGCACCGTCGTAGGTTCGTGGTGGTTTTCAACGATAATATGGTCACGAACCTGTTCTGTCTGCCCATACCACACAGAAGTCTGATCCATACCTGTCATCGCCAATGGAATGTCAATCCCCGCAGCACTCAGACACGACGGGGCTAAATCTACTAAAGTTTGCAACGCGTCTGACCGCTTGCCCGCCGGCACAACCCCCGGATACCGCACAATAAACGGCACTTTGATAACATCTTCATAATGGAACGGCCCTTTCGCAATCAAGCCGTGCTGTCCGTAAAAATGTCCATGATCCGAAGTGAAAATAACCAACGTATCTTCTGCAAGTCCAAGCTCATCAAGTTTACGCAAAATCTTACCAATATACTTATCCATTAGACTAACCATACCGTAATACACCGCAATATCCGCCGCAAGTGCATCCCGATCCCGCAAATGTGATCTGAAACCATGAATGCCTTTCCCTGTCTCACGCCATGCTGAAAAATCAGGCTTCTGTTCTTGTGTCTTATGGAAGTGCGGTGGATTTTTGTCATGCTCCCCTGCCGTAACAGCAGGCACCGTCAAAGTCGATGGATCATACATCGTGTCCCACGGCTCTGGCACAAGATATTTCGGATGTGGATCGAAGAAACTTGCCCAGAGAAAAAAGTTCTCGCCCTTCTGTTGATACGTTTCCATCAGCGCATTCGTACGTTCAGCGATCCACGTATCGTAATGATAGGCTTCAGGTATATGCCACTTATGATACTGTCCACGAGCCGTGCCTGTCGGTGGCGCAAAGTAATCACGCCAATGGGTGCAGCCGTTCTCTTCCAGCCATATCGCATAATGCTGCCCAACATGCGCTTCATCCGCATGGTTACGCGCCAGCTCCACATGCTCAAATCCATAAAAAATCTCATCGAAATTACGCCAAAAATCTAAGTCCTGTAAAATAGGATAGGATTCCAATGATGGATATTCATCAGACCCATGCAACGGTTGAAAATGGGCCTTCCCTACTAACGCAGTGCGATACCCCGCATCTATGAAATCTTCACCAACAGTCCGCTCATCTTCCAAAAGTTTTGTGCCGAGCGACCACGCTCCATGTTGACTCGGATATTTGCCCGTGATTATAGAAGCACGAGTCGGCGTACATGTTGGGTTCGGACAATACGCTCTTCGGAAAAGGGTGCCCTCTTGCGCTAAAGCATCTAAATGCGGTGTCCGTATTTCTGGGTTGAGACACCCTAAGGTGTTCCAATGTTGCTGATCGCTTGTGATCAGCAAAATATTCGGTCTAGTTTTATCCATATACGTCCTTCAAGCAAAAACAATTATCTATAACGACTCCTACGCGCTTTTTCCTAAACAACACTGTTTATATTTACGACCACTCCCACACGGACACGGCGAATTGCGCCCAACTTTCTGTGCTTTCTGTGAAGATGTAGCAGTCAGGTCTCCCCCCGTATTATCGCGCTTCGACTTCGAATTGCGTTTCTCACGCATCAGCGGGATGATGCTATTGGCAGGTCTCCCCATCCGCAACGCAGCAGCCATCCGTTTCATCGGTTCATCAATGTGATTGAAAAAATGCTTATAACCCGCACACAGATAGTTCAAACCCTCCTCCCCATCCGGCGTCTTCATAATTCGATTCTTCGGACAGCCACCATTGCATACAAACTTCACTTCACAATTACGACAATACGCCGGTAATGTATCCTTCTTATCCGTGCCAAATTTACGTTGAAACGGTGAATCTACAAGGTCCGCTAACGCTGTTTCCGCTATGTTTCCAATGAAGTAATCAGGCGTGACGTAATGATCGCAAGAGTAAAGGTCGCCATTATGCTCAATCGCCATTGCATCGCCACACGTTTCATTGAATACACAAAGACTGGGGTTATACCCCATCCAGGCTTCTAAGGCTACATCAAATATCTGCACAAAGATTTTTCCAATGTCGCTTACGACCCACTCATCAAAAATAGTAGACAGAAATTTGCCATACTGCTTTGCCGTAACAGACCGTGGCGACACGTTTTCGCCATCAAAATGCTCAACAGCCGGAATAAACTGCATGAACTCCGCCCCCAATTCTTTGAAATAACCGTATACTTCCTTCGGATACTCAGCATTATGCCTATTGACAACGCACAGGATATTATAATCTACCTTATGCTCTTGTAAAATCCGCAACCCACGTATTACCTGATCTGATGATGGACGCCCCCGTTTATCAAAACGATATTTATCGTGTATCTCCGGCGGCCCATCAATACTAATTCCAATTAAAAACTTGTTCTGTTTGAAGAATTGCCCCCATTCGTCATCAAGCAGTGTTGCATTGGTTTGAAATGTGTTTTGAATAGTCATGCCAGTGCGTCTATATTTTTGCTGGTATCGGATGGCTTGCCTGAAAAAATCTACACCCATCAACGTAGGTTCGCCACCTTGCCATGCAAAAGTGACTTCGTTGACCTGCTGCGCTTCAATATATTGTTTGACGTAATTTTCTAAAGTCTCGTCCGCCATCCTAAATGAACGCGTCTCTGGATAGAGTTTTTCTTTATCCAAATAGAAACAGTATTCGCAATCTAAATTGCATATCGGACCGATTGGCTTGGTCATCACATGAAATGCACGTGGGGATTTGGGTTGCAACATGGGTACCCTCTCCTATTTTAAATCTCTGGTAAAGTTTAGCATATTCTGCATAAATCCACAAGAAAAAATGTTATCACGATGTATATTGTTTCGCAATGAGTAGATACGGGATTCTGAATTGTTGAATTTCGCATCAAAATTTAGTTTCCAAAAAACGCTATAAATATAGTCTATGAGTATGGTTATAGCGTTTTTTCTTGACACAATAAGGTAAAAGGCAGTATAATTATAGCAGTAGAATTGGGGATGGCAACCTCAACTGGTTGAAAAATCCATGTTGTGTTTTTGGGTTTTTCCTTATCCAGTTATGAGTTAGCACGCGATTTAGACTTGAATCGAAAAACAGCATGATATATACTGGTAAGTATTAGAGCAGAAATGTCTAAGACAGGTGGAGCGTCGCTACTGTCGCAGCAAAAAGACTTCAGCAGTCTTGCATTATTTGCAGAATATTAATTTATGAACCTATTCGGGAGATATGATATTACATGAAAATAGAGAAACGACTTGAAGAATTGGGGATAGAATTGCCCCCTCCTGCTACACCCGTAGCCAATTATGTTACCACGGTTCAAACAGGAAAGTTGGTTTTTACTTCTGGACACGGTCCTGGGACAGGTGAGGGAAAAATCTATAAAAGTCAACTCGGAACAGATGCTACTATTGAAGAGGGGTATGAATCTGCCCGTCAAGTAGCAATCGAATTGATAAGTACCTTGAAACATGCATTAGGCGATCTAGATCGAGTTAAACGTGTTGTAAAAGTAGTCGGTTTTGTCAACTCATCAGCGGATTTCACGGATCAACCAGCAGTTGTCAACGGTGCATCAGATCTCTTTGTTGAGGTATTCGGTGATAAAGGCAAACACGCTCGTTCTGCAGTCGGTATGGTGCAATTGCCTGGAGGTATTCCTGTTGAGGTTGAGATGGTCGTCGAAATTGAAGACTAACCCTTAAATAAAGAAGGATATAATGGCAGTTCAAATTGTTAAACCACGAATACGTGGTTTTATCTGTACAAATGCACATCCTGCTGGTTGTCTGACGAACGTTAAAAACCAGATAGAATTAATAAAAGAAAACGCCATACATAAGAAAACAAGTGTAAACGCACTTGTTGTTGGTGCTTCAACAGGCTATGGTCTTGCTTCTCGCATCGCGTTGACATGGGGATATGGTGCGAAGACGTTAGGGCTTCTCTATGAACGCCCTGCAGATGAACGACGTACCGCATCTGCTGGTTATTACAACACCGTCGCATTCCATCAACAGGCACAAAACGATGGTTTTTATGCTGAAAGTATCAACGGAGATGCATTTTCTGATGATGTCAAGCAGGAAACTATTGCACAGATCAAAGCAAATTTTGGAAAAATAGATATACTTGTGTACAGCATCGCCGCCCCGCGCCGAACCCATCCTCACACAGGTGAAACGCATAATTCTGAACTAAAACCGATCGGTGAACCGTACACAGGTAAAACAATTGACCTGAACAACGAAATCGTAGTGCCTGTAACGATTGAACCGGCAAACGATAAAGAAATTGCCGATACAATCGCTGTGATGGGAGGCGAAGACTTAGAGATGTGGATTTCAGCTTTAACAGATGCCGAATTGCTTGCCTCGGAAGTGAAGGTCGTTGCATATACCTATATCGGTAGTGCATTAACCTGGTCCATTTACCGCGACGGCACTATTGGTAGAGCAAAGGATGACTTAAAGACACGGGTTGACGTACTCGATGAAAAACTTTCAAATCAATTCGGTGGCAATGCGTATATTTCGGTTAACAAAGCGGTTGTTACGCAAGCCTCTGCAGCAATACCTGTTGTACCTCTCTACATCAGTATTCTATACGATATTATGAACGCAAAAGGTATCAATGAGGCACCAATTGGACAGATGCAGCGGTTATTCTCAGAACATCTCGGTCCTGGACTACAACCGCAACTGGATAGTGAACGATACATTCGGTTAGATGATAGAGAATTACGACAGGATGTTACCGATGCGGTTACTGAACGGTGGGAAAAGATTGATACCGATAATTTCCATGAACTTTCTGACTATGCTGGCTACAGACGACGTTTCCGAAATCTATTTGGATTTGAGGTTGAGAGTGTTGATTATGATGAAGCGGTGGAAACAGAAGTAACATTTTAAGGAGAACTTATGTCACAACCTTTAGTCACAGTTTGGAACGAATTTAGACACGAAAAAACGAACGAAACTATCAAAAAAATATATCCAAAAGGCATTCATACTGCTATTGCCGATGGATTAAGTGAACACGGCATTGAAACGTTAACCGCCACATTAGATGAACCCGAACACGGACTAACTGACGAAGTACTTGAAAAAACGGATGTGATGATATGGTGGGGACACGCCGCACACGGTGCCGTTGAAGATGCCATCGCAGATAAGGTGAAAGCACGGGTGTTGCAGGGAATGGGACTTATCGTCCTACATTCTGGGCATTATTCTAAGCCGTTTACCCGATTGATGGGAACATCATGTAGTCTCAAATGGAGAGAGGCCGCAGAGAAGGAACGTATCTGGGTGATAGAGCACGGCCATCCGATTGTTGAAGGCCTCGACGAGTACTTTGAAATAGAACACGCCGAAATGTATGGTGAACCGTTTGACGTTCCAGAACCTGATACGCTTGTTTTTATCAGTTGGTTCCCCGGTGGTGAAGTATTCAGAAGCGGTTGCTGCTACTATCGTGGCAGAGGAAAGATATTTTATTTCCGTCCCGGTCACGAAACCTATCCTATCTATTACGATAAAAATGTTCAACTTGTTATAGCGAATGCTGCGCGATGGGCAGCCCTTGGAGATGCCCCGAAACCTGTCTTTGGACATTCACAACCTTTAGAGCCGTTAGAATAAAACGTGTTGTGTAGCAGTGATCGGGCTTAGAGGAGTCCGTTTATTGTTATATGGGATTCAGTGTCAAGACTCCGTTGCTTTAGCACGGGGCGTATGTCAACAGGAAGCTTTTATGCAAACAGAAGAACTACAAACGACTGAACCTATTGACATCCACCGGTCACTGGACCTTATAATGAGCCGTGGTCGTTGAAAAAGATTATTGCGCTTGCGTCGGTGTTTGGACCTGCGGCAATTGTGGCATCGGTGAGTATCGGAGCAGGTGAAACGATTGTTGTCGTCCGAGCAGGGGCGTGGGCAGGATATAACTTGCTCTGGCTTGTGCTGCTCAGCTGCGTCGTCAAAGGAGTCTTTGTTACCTATCTACTCGGACGCTATACTGCAGTCAGTGGTGAATATATCGGAAATCGGCTCGCGAAGCTGCCTGGACCACGCGGCTGGCTCCTCATTGCAATTATCCTCTTTGAAATGATAGGTGCCCCTTTAGCATGGGTACCGATTGCCAAACCTTGCGGTGCATTGCTCCATTTTTTATTCAGGGACACCTTGTCTTCAGGTATTTCACAACCTGTTTGGGAAAACCTAATCACATCTTGCTTTATTACACTTGCGCTCCTTTTCGGTTTACGTATCTCATTTGAAAGACTTGAAAAGCAGCAACTTATCATCTGTCTGATTCTTGTTGTTGGTACGATTATTGGGACTTTGATGGTACGTCCAGACTTTGGTAAGGCACTGGTTGGAAGCCTCCGTTTCGGATATCTGCCTGAATTTCCCGAATGGGCACCGAAAGATGCAGTCGAAAACCCTTTATTGACGATGGCGACAGCATTCGGTTATGTAGGCGGATCTGTAATGGGATACATCGTTTACGCTAATTGGGTCAGCATCCACCGATGGGGCATGACATCGCATCAGAATATAGAGGCTATCCGCCAGCGCGCCGCAAACCGTGATAAAATTGACTATCTCCCTGAACAACCTGAACGGGTGAGTCAACTGAGAAAGATCCTTGCTCCGCTGCGTTGGGATGTCGGCATGGGGGCGATTGTGCTGTTCATCGTGACAGGCGCATTCATGCTTTCAGGTGCTGCTGTTTTATATGGGATGCAAAGCACTTTTGAAGGATGGAGCCTACTCACCGATCAGGCGAGTGTCTGGAAGAATATTCATGTGTCTCTCGTGTGGGTTTATTACATCTGTATCATCGTAGCACTGTGGGGGACACTGCAGGCACTGCCAGAAATTTATGCACGCGTGATGCAAGAATTCTTTCAAGCAATCTGGCCCCAACGTGAATGGAGTTACGATACACTGCGTAAATGGGTATGTCTCTATATTTTCCTTACGACGATGGTACTCATCTGGTTGAACATTCCGTTCGATATCTTGACACAAATCGCCGGTTTTATCTTGGCGAACTTTTCGATTGCACTGATGATGCTTGCGGCACTATATTTGAACGCCAAATTGCCTGCTGCTTATCGGACACGTCCGTTCATGTTTGTCGGTGCCTTGATTTCCGCAGTTGTGCTTATTACATTTGCGGGGATTAGCGGCTGGGGCTTGTGTGTCAAACTCGCCAAACTTTTCGTATAATAGTTATGATTGAAGTTGACACCGTTTCTTTTAAACTATAAAATATCGTTAGTAACTCTGAACCCTTCAAAAGGAGATGAACTATGGAAGATAACAAAGCCAAGATTGCACAACTATTAGAAAACGGTTATATCTTAATAGAAGGTGCGTTGTCACAAGAAGAAACCGAAAACATACGTCAACGGGTAAATTACGCTCGCGAACAGGGTTGGGAAGAAGGTTTGAACGCAGTCGGCAATATGTGGTTTGATTCCCTGCTTGACCGTGAACCAGATACTTATGCACCACTTGTAGGACATCCAAGTGTCCGACCATATCTTGAAGGGCTCATGGGCAAACAGTGTCAACTCCGTAGCCTACGCGCACATATCAATCCAGGCCCCTACCTGCAGGAATGGCACATGGACTTTTACGGCTATTGGCACGAAAAGCGATATGTTGAAGAACATCCGTTTGCAATGGCTCCAGTCGGTATTAACACCACTTACTATTTTCAAGACAACGGTCCAGGAGATGGACATCTCAAGTTTGTAAAAGGTGGACATCTAAATGAACCGCCGCATCTGTATCCGTTGGATCGCCCTAAATTTGAGGAGTGGTGCGAATCACAAGAACACGTTATCTTGTACCCGAAAGCGGGGGATTGTGTTGTGTTCATCAACCACATGCCACATCAAGGCGCAAAAGAAAGAGACGATATGGAACGGAGCAACGTCGTGTGTCATTATCAGGTTACACCGATGTACGACGGTGTTTGGCATGTCTCGCGTCCTCGTGGATACCAGGGCACCTTCCCGTTTGCTTAGAGATATATAGATAACGTGAGTTAGGTGTATTTGATGTGAAGGATGTTGTAGCGTAACCTTTCTAGGTTGTGTCGTCTTTGTAGCATAACCTTTCCAGGTTGTGCATTCTACAAAAAATGTCTTATTCCGAACTCACGTTATAGATACGTTGTTTGAGGTCAGATGTTGTTACATTCATTTCATGTAATCTATTGTGCCGATTTAACATAGGAGAAACTTATGCGAAACCTTATCATTCTCTTGCTTTCAATAATTTGTTTGACAGTAAGCTATCAGATTGACTATGTAGCTGCTGAAGTGGAAGGTTTGGTTGTTTATTTTGGTTTTGAAGACGGTCAAGGTGAAATCGTCACAGATCTATCTGGAAATGGACAGGAAGGAAAATTAGAAGGAGACACAAGTTGGACCGATGGTAAATACGGTAAAGGACTCAATTTCGGTGGAAAAAATGGAATTGTACGGGTTTTCCATTCCCATCAATTTCTATTTACCGAAGGAATCACCGTATGTGCATGGATCCGACCTACCTTAGTCAAAGGACCTGGTCAATGGCAACTCATTGCAGCCAAGGGACCAGATGTAGAGGAATATTTTGAGGTGCTTCTCCATCCAGACGGTTATATATGGATGGGATGGAAATTGTCTAATGGACGGCAAGTGCCGAATAAAAGTCCTGCCAAAATAGCCAAAGATAAATGGCAACACGTTGCTGTTTCATTTCAAAGTGGAGAATGGTGGACAGTCTATCTTGATGGTGAGGTATTGATTGATCATCCGCGTCAGAAAAGTGAATTAGTACCTGTTGAAGCACATCTGCTCCTTGGTACTGAAGACCCACCTAATTTAAATCGTTACTATAATGGGGATATGGACGAGTTTGCTATCTACAACCGTGGACTTACCCAAGAAGAGGTGCAATTAGTTCAAAAAGGTATTGAGAGATTATTACCGGTTGATCCTGCCGATAAATTACCGATAACTTGGGGAAGCCTTAAACAGAAACATCGAACTCGTGATGTGCCATATTGACAGACATGTTTTATATCCGCATTACGATAATAACTGCCAAATTGACTTATTTTCCTAACCAAACACACATTTTTTAGCATAAATGTTGGCACAGATATTGCACTACTATTTCTGGTTTGCTGCCTTGGTCACAGTGACTTTGGAAAATGGTATGGCAAAAATCGTAACGACTACGGCTATTAAGACTGGATATTTCCGATAAATAGGTTATATCAAATACATGAGATCACGCTAGAATAGTTTATTATATGAATGGAGACAAAAATGAGTAAAGTAATTGGAATTGATTTGGGAACAACAAATTCGTGCGTTGCCGTTTTAGAAGGCGGTGATGCAAAGGTTATTGAAAACGCAGAAGGCAATCGGACGACTCCCTCAATTGTCGGTTTTACAAAGGACGGTGAGCGTCCGGTTGGGCAAGTAGCCAAAAGACAAGCTATCACGAACCCCGAAAATACAATTTTTTCTATAAAACGGTTCATGGGACGAAAATATAATGAACTTGGGGACGATGCTTCCCGGGTGCCTTATGAATTAAAAAGTGATAAAGATGGTGATGTCGCCGTCAATATTGAGGGCAAAGAATATTCTCCACCGGAAATCTCCGCAATGATTTTGCGAAAAATGAAAGAAACCGCAGAGGCGTATCTTGGAGAAGAGGTTACACAGGCGGTTATTACCGTGCCCGCTTACTTCAACGATTCCCAACGTCAAGCAACAGCAGATTCTGGTAAGATCGCCGGTTTAGAAGTTTTGCGGATAATCAATGAACCGACTGCTGCCTCACTCGCTTATGGGTTGCAAAATGAGGGGGACAAGAAAATCGCTGTCTATGATCTCGGAGGTGGTACGTTTGACATCTCTATTCTGGAAATCGGTGACGGTGTTTTTGAGGTTAAAAGCACAAATGGTGATACCCATCTCGGGGGTGATGATTTTGACCAAGCAGTTATTGATTGGATGGCACAAGAATTTCTCAGTAGTCAAGGCATTGACCTGCGAAGCGATCAAATGGCACTCCAACGTCTAAAAGAAGCAGCGGAAACGGCAAAATGTGAACTCTCCAGCACGCCACAGACAGATATTAATCTACCTTTTATTACAAGTGATCAGGCTGGCCCAAAGCACCTTAATTTGACGCTTACACGCGCGCAACTTGAACAAATTACAGATGATTTGGTTCAACGTTCTCTCACACCTTGCAAACAAGCACTTGCCGATGCAGAGATGCAACCCTCTGATATTGATGAAGTTATACTCGTTGGCGGACAGACACGGATGCCGAAAGTACAGGAAGCAGTAGAACAACTTTTCGGTAAAGAACCACATAAAGGGGTTAACCCTGATGAAGTTGTTGCAGTTGGCGCAGCAATTCAGGGAGGTGTGCTTGCAGGTGATGAGGAAGTTAAAGATATTTTATTGCTGGATGTAACCCCACTTTCACTTGGTATTGAAACACTTGGTGGTATCTTTACGCGGTTGATAGAAAAGAATACTACGATTCCAACAAAGAAATCAGAAAAGTTTACAACTGCAGAAGATAATCAGACTTCAGTAGATGTACATGTACTTCAAGGTGAACGGGAGCAGGCTGTTTACAACAAAACGATTGGCAGATTCCGATTAGGTGATATCCCATCAGCACCTAGAGGTATGCCCCAGATTGATGTTACCTTTGATATCGATGCAAACGGTATCTTGAATGTGTCTGCTAAAGATACAGCAACAGGCAAAGAGCAGAAGATAACAATAACTGCATCCTCTGGGCTCTCTGATGCCGAAATTGAACAGATGGTGAAAGACGCTGAAGCACACGCCGAAGAAGATAAGCAGAAGCGGGAAGAAGTTGAGACACGCAACCAAGCTGACTCTTTAGTCTATGAAACCGAGAAGAACCTAAAGGAATTCGGCGACAAGGTTGACGATGAGAATAAAGAAAAGGTTAAAGCTGGCGTTGAACGCGTCAAGCAAGCACTAGAAGCAAACAACAGTGCTGAGATCAAATCCGCAGCTGATGACCTGATGCAAGTATGGCATGCGGTTTCCGCGCGACTGTATCAACAAACTACAGATACTGCCGATCCGGGGACTGCCCCCGGTGAGACTCCTTCCGAAGATGCTACACCTGATGATGTCGTAGATGCTGAATACGAAGTCGTTGACGAAGATGAGAATAAGGACGAGAAGTAGACAGCTCACTAACCGCCTACTTCTATCCAAGAGGGGTTGTTGATGTCTTATAGCGAGTTTACCTTAGAATCGGTAGTGCCAACATTCCAACTGGAGAAGATTGACACTATAGGCCTCTTTTCTAAAATAGAACCAGTGACTCCGAGTGAGTATCTTACGACAGGGTTAGCGAAAAAGGCACCATTAGCCACCGCTATCGGCACAGAGAAAGCGAGGTCAGAAATGATTGTCGCCGATGTGCTTGTTGAACTCCTGGAACATCTGGATCGCCGAGTCAGTCTCTTTTCTGGCATTGACTTCAATGTGGATGTTGAAAACGGTCTGACTGGTGTATGCGATTTTTTAGTCAGCCTGTCACCGAACCAATTTTATTTAGAGGCACCTGTCATTATACTTGTTGATGCAAAAAATACTGATGTGAAATTAGGGCTCGGACAGTGTATCGCGGAAATGATTGCTGCCCAACGTTTTAATGCCGAGAGAGGAAATAATATTTCTTACATTTATGGCGCGTCTACAACAGGAATAGATTGGGTATTTCTCAGATTAAAAGAAAAGCGTCTGCACATCGATATGACAACCTACCAAATCGCGCGGTGTGACAGAATTCTCGGTATCCTCTCTAGTATGGTGGCGCAGAATACATGAGATAATATTTGATAACTTCATTTACTTTGCTCGTCTTCTACAGACAGGACATTTCCTTAAGGAGTGATATGTTTTTTAAACAAAAATGGGTTTACATAGCGTTAGTGTTGATTCTGTCCCCTGCTGCTGCTTATTCTCAGGCATCATTTAAAAAGTTGCCAATTGGGAAAACTAGTTATGGTTTTGAATTTAGTCCACAGACAGATGTCACGGTAATTGGAGCAAGAGTTGACTACGGGATTAATAATGATTCAAAAATTTCTTTCCATGCAGCCCTTGGATTTACCAATGATGACGCGTTAGGTTCTTACGGCGGAGATATTCCGCCATCACCTGGTGTTGGTCTTAGTGTTTTGCATATTCAGCCTTTAGGACAGTCTGAGTTAGAGTATTTTATACAAGGAGGGTTCGCTGCTAGCTTCGCTCGGGTCGTTGATAACACTACGAATGATACATTAGTCCGATCAAGGGGATACGGGCTTACAGGCGGAGGTGGAATTCTGACACGGCTCAAAACACAGCCTGGATGGGTTATAATTCCGTATTTTGGCTTATCCTATACAAATGTTTGGTTAACAGTAGAAGATGCCCTGCAGGATTTTGAAGAAACCGATAGTGATGGAAGTTTCGGTGGAACAGTTGGGTTAGAAATTGAGATGTCACCAAAGATAAGTGTGATCGGGGCTTTTGCGTTTTCTTTTCAGAGTTCTGACACCGTTTTTAGTATCGGGTTGAATTTACATTAATATGTGAACCCCTTTTGTAGACACGGTTTGAAACCGTGCTTATAAGTGAGTCTACTATAATAGCGATCAGTTTTATAAGAATTACCTTACCTAAGGAGTAAAATATGGGATGTGTCTATATTTTGGTGAATGAAAGCATGCCAGGTTTAATAAAAATTGGCCAGACAGGTGGCACTGCTGAAGATCGGGCGAAGCAACTCTCAAGAGAAACTGGTGTTCCATCCCCATTTGAAGTAGCTTTTTTCTTAGATTGTGAATGGTATATAGAACTTGAAAAGGACATACATGGTAAACTCTATGATTTCCGTACTGCTGACAACAAAGAGTTTTTTAGGTGTACAGTAGATGAAGCGAAGATGGAGCTTATAAAATTAAATTCGGTCCGTTTAAAGAATGAAAAACAGTCGCTTGAATCCTACAAAACAGAGCTTATGGAAGGAATTGAGGAAGCTGAAAAAATAAAAGAAAACTCAGTGTCGAGAGCACACGCTGCGCGCCAGGAAACTGAGTATTTAGAGGGTAATGTAGAACGTCTTAAAGCAGAGGAAGATAGTTTAAGAAAGGAAGTGGAAAACCTTTTGGTGAAAAGAGACACTGCGCGTCAAGAAACTGAGTATTGGGAAAGTAATGCAGAGCGTCTTAAAGTAGAAGTAACCGAGGCACATCAGCAAATCAAGAGACTAAAAGTTGAAATACAAGTACTTGAATCCCGTGAAACAGAGCTTGTGGATAGAATTGAGAAAGCTCAAAAAACAGAAGAGGACTTGTTGGTGAGAGTACACGCTGCGCGTCAAGAAGCAGAGCGTCTTGAAGTAGAAACAACCGAGGCACATCAACAAATCAAAAGGCTGGAAAATAAAGCAGAATCACAAAGAATTGAAATACAGTCGATCGAATCTCACGAAACAGAGCTTAGGAAAAGAATCGAGGAAGCTAAAAAAATAATAGAAGACTTATTGTCGAGAGAACACGGTGCGCGTCAAGAAACTGAGTATTGGAAAGGTAATGCAGGGCGTCTTAAAGCAGAAGCAACCGAGGCATATCAACAGATCAAGAGCCTGAGAGGTAAAATACAGTCGCTTAAATCCCATAAAACAAAGCTTATAGAAGAAATTGAGGAAACTGAAAAAATAATAGAAAGCTTATCGTCGAGAGAACACGCTGCGCGTCAAGAAGCAGAGCGTCTTGAAGTAAAAGTAACCGAGGCATATCAACAAATTGAGAGGCTAAGAAATAAAGCGGAATTACGAAGAATTGAAGCAGAATCGCTGAGAGGTGAAATACAGTCGCTTGAATCCCGCGAAACGGAGCTTATGGTAAGAATTAAGAGAGCTGAAAAAACAGAAGAGGAGCTAAGAGGTAAAATACAAGCAAGGGATGTGGAAGACCTTAAGAAACAAAAGAGAGAGTTAGAGAAACAGATAGAAGCTAGAGGCAGGATAGAAATATTCGATCCCATAGGTGTCAACTTAGGGATTTTCAGCCTTTTTCAGTTGCCTATAAGTTGTGTGCTTTCCTGCTCTATGTTGTCCCCAGTCGCTGTATTGTAAATCCTTTTTTATGTTGCTCAGTGTCTTCAATAACGCCGCTTTAGATTCGTGAAAACTCATTGTGAGTGTGCGTGCATGCCGCCCAATAAGTTTCGCTGTGCTGATGGGATCGTGCAGTATACACCGCCAGCCAGCTGCTACCATAATCCAATGTCTTATCAGTTGTGCGATGAGTTTCGCATACACCTCACATAAGATACGATCAGGTTTGGCACTGCGGAATGTATTCACCTTGCCAACGCTTTTGAAGGATTTGAATAGCAACTCAACTTGCCATCGGAGCCCAGCAATAATAATAACTTGTTCAACGGTAAGTTGTGCAACCTCCACATTTGTAATGTAAATATCCCAATCGGCAAGGCGTAACCGTTGTTTTGAGGGCGTTGTCTGTCTCCGTTTAGCATCACGCCTGATGTATCGGCGACGCTTGCTCGCTACTTGTTCGGAACATCGCCGTGCAACGAGGCGTGCTGGCAGACGATCCCTCGCTCCAACATAGCAACGCTGGTCTATAGTGTCCGAGTTTGTTGCCTTGAGGTGCTTATATAAGCAGAAGGGTTCTCCCTGTTCATCATACAGTTTACAGTTTACTTTCAATCTTGTTATCCAGAAGATGCCTGCTTGTGTCATTTTTCTAAATGCGTCAAACGAAAAATAGCCGAGGTCTGCTAAGTGTAAACTCCCCGCAGGAAGCGGTCCAAACGCCGCTGCTGCCTTGCTATCGGCAGTAATACCATCACTGAGTTGGAAGTGTTGGAAAGCACCCGTCAGGACATCAAAACAGAGGTGAAGTTTCATAGCAGACTTCTCACAATCGTTTTTAGCACGCCCCCCTTTCCATACAGGTCTCAGCTCATCCGGCAATGTGAGTGTGGTGCTGTCCTGCACATAGACGCCTGTGAACTGATTTAGCAAAGGCAGTGTCGGCGATTGTGCTGAAATAACTTGTGTTGTTGCGGCTATCTCAAGCACCGATTTCAAGGTTTCGGCTGCTTCAGGTGTCATCCGTTTTTCAATCGCTTGGCGGGTGACATGCACACCTAAAGCACAAGCTGTTTGTGCCAACTCCGTATAACTTGCATCAGGCGTTTCAAGCCACCCGAATACAAGGGTCTGCACGAAAGCACCTCCGGAGAACTTGCGGATCCTTCGGACGAACCCGCACCTTGAAGCTGATGCGTCAGCAATCGTTCGCAGTATAGCTTGCATTTTATCACAAACCTGTGTTAGAATAGACATTGGAACACCTCTTTTGTAGAAATGAGTAATATTGTTTTTCTACTATTATGTAAGAGGTGTCTCTATTTTGCAACAATATTTTATACTAAAATAACATAAAAATGTTCTTAAGTTGACATAGGGTTATTTAGTTTTATAGATATTCATTTTATCAAGTTAACTGTGAGTAAAGGTTTTGATGCATATTCCTTTATTTTATCAGCGATCCGTGTTATGCCTTGAAAACGGAATACGGATAATGCGGTATTTCGTAAAGCGGCCATGACTTGTGGAATAGCCCCGCATCTGACAGGTGATGCGTCCTCGCCGAGTAGCACATCGCGCATCCAATGCGACTTGTTCTCTATTGCCCAATGGCCTCTCCGTAAAGCAAGTAAGCGTTCTGCGGATGCCTCACTCGGTTTCAGGCTCGTAATCCCATAGGTAGTGCGGGTTGTCTCTTCTCCTGTCTTCATATTTTTGGAAGTATAATGATATTGGATCACTTGTGCTATGCCCGGCCAATCCAGATATGCGTTGAGACTTGTGCTTGCCTTGATACACCGTGTCTCAAGTCTGCCATGCGACTTTTCAATCGTCTCATGCATGTATATCGGTTTCCCTAAAGTAGGGTGTGTTGTGTCTTCAGAAACCGCGTCAGGCACGCCTTGAAAAAGTTTTTCAATCGCTTCTAACAGGTCCGGTTGATTGCCTTTAACAGGCAGCATATAGTCGCCCCCGCTGTTTATGATTCCGTGGCAGAAAGAGCGTTGTGTCAAAAGGGCATCCGTTGTGATAACTTTGCCTGCTACATCAAACGCTTTGAGGATTTCCGTTGATACCGGTATTTCATTGGTTTTGTCGCTGACACCTCGCTGCGTGAGGGTGATCCCTAACTCATGAGAGACGACGGAGAGTAAATGGCTGATCATCGCACCACTTTTTTTAGACGCACGCAGGGTTTTGCCATCTATAGCGACTGCGTCGGAACACCCCCGCAAATCAGGGCACTCTGCTAATGCGGCGTTTACCCATTTTGACAGGATGTTTTCTAATGCCTCAACGTCCAACTTTTTCAACAGATTATGGATAGTTGCGGCACAAGGCGTTTTGTGATGTGTGAACCCGAGTGCTTTTGTGAGTGCGGGCTGTGAGCGTGCCCAGGTAGCGATGGATGTATACCCTTTATGCCCGCACATCAATCCAACGACTAAAAGTGCGAGGATTGCTTTCAACGGGTGTCGTTTCCCTTTTTCCTTGCGTGGGTCTGTAAGTTCTGCTAACATATCCATTAAGTGGCAGGACTTTTTTCTTGTCATTCTTCACCTCAAAAGATCGTAAGTTTTTAAGGTGAAGTATAGCAGATATACCATGAAAAATCACGGTATATCTGCACATTCCAAATATTAACGATTGTGATAAAAAACAACTAAAATACATAAAACTAAATAACCCTAAAGTTGACACCTATGGGATAGAAATATTCGATCCTAACAAAAGTAATACGACATTGAAAGGTAGGACACGACCTCCTAAAGCAGAAAAAGAGCTTAAAAATCAAACGGAGTATGGAAATGCTGCTGGTCAAAAAGAAATAATTGATCTAAATAAAATTAGTGCAATACTGAAGGCTAACAATTAACGCCAGTTCGGTGTAAGAGATATGGAATTCATCACGCTTGAATTCTACCTTCATAATCGCCTACCGTTGTTCTACCTTAATCAAGATCCTTTAGTAACCGAACAGTGCAATGCCATCGCGATCAGTTTGTGATGATGTCTGTAAAGTGCCTAACTCATCGAACCTTCAAATCCGACATTTCAATATCAGCAGGCTTTAAGGTATTTGACTCCTTATTCGGCAAGCTCGGCAAACCTATATTTACCCAGACCGTGAGTTCGATATCTTCTGTTAAATGGAGCGTATGATGATTACTTTTACAATCGATGGAAAAGAAATTATTCCTACCAATATAGTACCAATGGATAAGCCTTCTCTATTTATGGATAAATCCTTTTTGGAATGCCTGAAAAATCATGAGCTTGAATCGTTGAATCAGCACTATGCAGTTATACATACTGTGACACTATTTCAAGAGATCCAAAAGAATACGATAGAGGAAAGACGGGAAAATCAGCCAGATTATATAAAACTCATTAAAAAATTTAATGAGTCCAAATTTCCTCAACAAGAGCATTACCTAACGATGATGAAAAAGGAATTACTTGGTCATCCGGTAATTTGGAATAGGGTGACTGGAACTCCCTATCTTGTTTCTCATGATGTATCAATTCAACAAATAAATTGGAGTGAAGGAAATCCATCCGATGCCGATAAAGAAAAAGCTGAGGAACTTAACCCAATGATTAGAGCAGTAGATGTAGGGACTGAGTATTTTATGGGGAAAAATAAGAACCTTGCCTATAGTTTAAAGAAGGATCTCAAGTGTCTAAATAAACGGAATGTAACGCTGACAGATTTTGTATTAGAAATAACTGAGAAATTAAAAAACCATCTGTCTTCGCCAGATAACGATTTGATCGAGTTACCTAGGGCATTTGAGTCTGCCAATCAATTTAAAAAAAGTGGTAAACAAGCACCTGGAACAGTCTCTGTTTTTGAAATATCAGAACAGGATTTAGATTTTATTGCGGGGAATTGGAATTATATTAAAGAAAATATACAAACTGTGTTCCCGTATACATACCATTATTTAGTGGTGAATGCCTTCTTAAATATCGGTATACCGGAACCAAAATTACAACAACAGATGAGGCTAAAGAAAGATGATACTTTGTCTGATCTCGCGTATTTATACTATCTTCCATTTTGCAATGTATTTGTGTCAAATGATAAGTTTCACAAACAGGTAGTGCCAGAATTTCTTAAAGATCAACAGAAGTTTATTTGGGGATTTGATTTAAAGAAAGATATCAATGCCCGTGTGCCAAGTTCTAATCAGCATTTTATTATATGGCCCAATCCACCCCCTGGCACTTGGATAATTACGGTGAGCAGATAGGAGTGGAAAGTGGTGTTTTCGGTCCTTTAAACCCCTAAATCCCTATGCAAGGATACATGATGTTTTCAATTTTCCATCTTCTTCAGGATAGTAAAATGTCTTAGTACCCCAACAACGCAATCCCGTCACGATAAGTATTCGCGGATGTCTGCAAAGCACCCAACTCATCATCTGTCAATTCAATCTCAAGGATCTCTTCAACGCCATTTGCACCCAGTTTAATCGGAACACCGATGTAGAGATCGTTTATACCGTACTGTCCTGTGAGATGTGCAGAACATGGGAGCAACCGTTTTTTATCTAAGATAATCGCTTCTGCCATCTGTGCTAACGATGCCCCTGCAGCATAATATCCACTGGTTTTGAGGAGATTGACTACCTCCGCACCGCCATCGCGAGTGCGTTGTGCCATCGCTTCAATTCGTTCTTCAAGTATCAACTGCGGAATCGGAATGCCGTTGACGGTGGTATAGCGCGGTAAAGGCACCATCGTATCACCGTGTCCACCAAGCACGAGGGCATGGATATCCTCTACAGATACGCCAAGTTCTAACGAAATGAAATAACGGAACCGCGCTGAATCCAGCACACCTGCTTGTCCGACGACTCGGTGCGACGGAAATCCTGATACCTGCCATGCGTGATACGTCATGATGTCAAGCGGATTGGTAAGCATCATAATGATAGTATCTGGTGAGTGCTTCACCACATTTTCTGTAACGCTGCCGACGATATTGGCATTTGTTTGCAGTAAGTCTTCGCGTGTCATACCCGGTTTGCGTGGGGATCCTGATGTAATAATAACTAAGTCAGAGTCTGCTGTTGCGGAATAATCAAGGTCACCACTGATCGCAGCGTCAAATAGCTCCACTGGCCCCATTTCCGCCATATCCAACGCTTTGCCTTGCGGAACGCCATCAACGATGTCTATCATGACAACATCGCCCAGCTGCTTCTGTGCGATTAAGAACGCTGCTGTCGCGCCGACGTTACCTGCTCCAATTACACTAATTTTCTTTCTTGCCACTTCTTCCTCCGTTTTGGAATATTAAGAGATTATTTATGTTTTTTAAATTACCTCTCACCCTGCTTACGAATCTCAACCAACTCTTCCAAGATTCTTTTATGGATATGATATAACCCGAAAGCCATCACAAAACCGACACCCGTTAGCAGGCCGACACCAAGAATCAATTTTGTTTTTAAAGACATTTGCCCTTCCTTGTTTATAAGTATTGGGATGCTATTACTGAAAGTTTTCAATAATCGCTTCACCGAATTCAGACGTGCCAACTTTCGTTGCTCCTTCCATTAAACGTTCTAGATCATAAGTTACTCGTTTTTGCAGGATAGTCTTCTCAAGTCCGGTGATAATCAGGTCAGCAGCTTCTTGCCAACCGATATGTTCTAACATCATTACAGCAGATAGGATGAGCGAACTCGGATTGACGACATCCTGATCTGCATATTTGGGTGCAGTGCCGTGTGTTGCCTCAAAAAGCGCAACCTCATCGTTAAGATTACCACCCGGTGCCATGCCAATTCCACCGACCTGTGCAGCCGCGGCATCAGAGAGATAATCCCCGTTTAGATTCGGCGTAACAATCACATCGTATTCATCGGTTCGTGTTAAAATTTGCTGTAACATGCTATCTGCTATTCTGTCATTGACGATAATTTTTCCTTCTGGAACGTTGCCATCGTATTCGTCATAAAGTTCTACTTCTGTAATCGTTGCGTCAGCAAATTCCTCTTTAGCGAGTTCATATCCCCATGCACAGAATGCACCTTCAGTAAACTTCATGATATTGCCTTTGTGAACAAAGGTAACACTGCTTCTGCCGTGATCAATTGCGTATTGTATTGCCATGCGCGCCAGACGTTTCGTCCCGAAAATACTTATCGGTTTGATACCAACACCGGAGTCTTCACGAATTTCAACACCCATTTCCGTACGGAGCAGGTCAATAACCTTTTTCACTTCAGGTGTGCCTTGTTCCCATTCAATGCCAGCGTAAACATCTTCAGTATTCTCCCGGAAGATGACAACATCCATCTTTTCAGGATGTGTGACAGGAGCGGGAACACCTTGGAAGTAACGAACAGGACGTACACATGCATAGAGTTCGAGCACTTGACGTAATGTTACATTTAAACTGCGAAAACCACCTCCGACGGGTGTTGTCAGCGGTCCCTTTAGTGCCACACGGAAATGTTCAATTGCATTGAAGGTATCTTGTGGCAGCCATTCATTGTATTTTTCCATGGCATTTTCACCAGCGTACACATCAAACCAAACGATCTGCTTTTTATTATCATAAGCATTTTGGACAGCAGCATCAACGACACGTCGCGTTGTTTTCATGATGTCTCGCCCGATACCGTCCCCCTCAATAACAGGTATAATGGGATTATTTGGGACAACCATCTGTCCGTTGGATGTCTCAATTTTCTCACCGGTTGTCGGGACTTTTAATTGGTCAAATTCAATCACTGTGATTCCTCTCTGATTCACGCGGTATATCTAAAAAGTGTTATAAGGGGTAATAAAGGAGAAAATCTTATTGGTCGAAAATTTCAGCACCAGCCATCCTATCATGCAATGCGACGACTTCATTCGCGATTGTCATATCATCGGAGGGTTTGGGAATAATTTCGGGGTCTGGTGGAATGACTGGACGGATAATTTTCATTTGGAGTTGTTCACGTGCATCCATAATCCAACCAAATCCGCGGAAAATGTATGTAAGGAATGTCCTATCGCTTTCATAGATGTCCAAGCCTTCTTGAACTGCCCATCCGCCGAAGTCGGTGTTAGGGGTTAGTCTGAGCGGAGGTTCGTCTTCGCGTCCAGGACGTACGACACCTTCAACAAATGCAATTTGATAAATGCGTTGCATAATTGCTAAACGTTTTTTCTGTCTATCACTAAGTTGAATATCTCCCTTTTCAACTGCATCGATGAAAGGGTTGAAATAGATAGCGGGTCTTGGGTCTTGCTGAATTTCATCTGATCTGCCAGCAGCTGCAATTTCGGGGTGTCCGAAGGTTGGAAGTGCGGTGCGCATCCGTTCACGAATAGCTGCCTCTCTCGCTTCAGTATCAAGCGGTTCAATTTGATTGATAAATGCTGTCATATCATGGATAGCACCGAAATGTCGATCACCATCCAACGCCATCTGTGCAGCGACAAAGAAATCGGATACGGCTCCAGCATACAAAGTCGCGAGATAACGCGCCACAACGTTCGAACCCGCAGAACCGTGGTGTGTTTGTATGATTCCCATCCGTTCTAATATATTAGATTCTACTAGGCTTGCTTCTCTTCCTAAAAGGAGACTGTAACATGTTTGGAAGGCGGTCTTTCCACTTTTTTGATGTTCTGAAATAAGGTCATTGGCACGCATCGCCAGCACTTGTGGGTGCAACGCGCTACTTTTTCTCAATTGGTGACGCATATAAACAGACACTGTGCCTACAGCAACGTTTTCCATGTGTGTATCAATGAATTCTAACAAAAGATCCTCAGGATCCCTTGTGCCTTTTATCCCTTTTTGATTTGGTTCACTTAATTTACGTAGTGTTGAGAAATGTTGGATGGCTGCTTCAGGACCAGCATCTGGGAAGGATTTTACGAATTCTGCGACCTGATTGATAAGAGGTAGTGTACCTGTGAGACCCTCTCTACTCGTTTCAGTAAACTCATAGAACTTTTGATCTATTAACTCTGAAAACATAACTTCTTCATCTATATCATCAGAATCTTTTTGGGGTTTTCTGCCAAATAGACCGACGAAGATCGTGTAGGCGGGACTAAGTTTGTTGGCAATTATTTCACTTTCTGAGATAACACCGCGTATAGCAAAACTTCTGATATTTAGCGTTATCTGGGCATCCTTACAGTTCACAGCAGCCTGGTGCAACACAGGGTTGGCGAAAACGTTCGTGGATTGTGGCATAGAACTGAAACTTTTGAGTACCGCCGCAATTTTGTCCTCCCCCAACTCTATCGCTTTATCCAGGGACTCAGTTACAGGGGAGTACGTAGAGGCTGTTGGGACTTCAGACAGGATTTTTCTGACCGCCGCTTCCTGTTTCGCCTCCGAATTCTTATTCAACATGAAATCTCCTTCGTACAGAATCTGATTCATCCCCGAACACGTAACTACCTAAAACGCTATTGGTATATCCATATAAAGTTGTACTATGACGGTGAGGTGCTCAGATTCTATTTGTTATGAAAGTTTACTGGTTGATTGTTTTATGTCTTAAAATATGGTATCAAAAATTTAATTTAAAGTCAAGATAAAAGTTAGAAAAGTCTGTGAAGAGTTACCATTGATCTTGAATTTTGAATAAGGGTGTGATAAAATACCAAAAATGGAAGGCATTGCAAAAACCTATACACTTATACAGAAAGATGAAAATACCGGCGCGCGCGTTGGTAAACTCCGGACTGCACATGGGGTTGTGAATACACCAATTTTTATGCCTGTTGGTACGCGTGGCACAGTCAAGGCATGCACACCGCAAACTCTAAATGAACAAATTCAAGCAGAGATTATTCTCGCGAATACCTACCATCTTTATCTACGCCCTGGACACGAAATTGTCCAAGAAGCCGGAGGGCTGCACCAGTTTATGGGTTGGGATAAACCGATTTTAACAGATAGTGGTGGGTTTCAGGTCTTTAGCCTTGGACCGCTGCGGAAGATAACGGAGGAAGGGGTCACCTTTCGTTCTCCTATAGATGGGACAGAAAGGTTTATCAGTCCAGAACGTTCCATTGAAATTCAGAATTCGCTCGGTGCAGATATTATCATGATTTTTGATGAATGTCCCGCTTTGCCAAACGATTACGAGTATCTACAGAACTCAATGGAGATGACGTTGCGGTGGGCGGAACGTAGTAGAAAAGCACATCAGAACCCGAATCAACTGTTGTTCGGAATTGTGCAGGGCGGTATGGAGCGTGACCTTCGTCAAGCAAGTGTTGAGGGAACAATATCAATCGGTTTTCCGGGTTATGCGATTGGCGGGTTGAGTGTTGGTGAAGAAAAGGATTTGATGTCCGAGATGTTGGCATATACCGCCCCACTGCTACCAGAAGACAAACCGCGCTACTTAATGGGTGTCGGCACACCAGAGGATTTGGTGTATGGTGTCCGTTGTGGTATTGATATGTTCGATTGTGTGATGCCGACACGGAATGCGCGTAACGGTTCATTATTTACATCTGAAGGCGTTGTCCGAATTAAAAACGCAAAATATACGCGTGATTTTAGGCCTTTGGACCCAGCATGTAGTTGCTATACCTGTCAGAATTTTACACGTGCTTATCTCCGACACTTGCATATTGAAAATGAGATACTTGGTTCGCAGCTGCATACATTGCACAACTTACATTTTTATACTAGTCTGATGCGTGGGATTCGGCATGCTATATGCGATGGTAGTTTTGCGACGTTGACAACTGATGAACCGAATATTGGGGCGTTAGTAAAGTTAGGACAACCTACTCCACTACTTGCCAGTATCTTGCCATCAGGATAAACGCAACGCAAAATACGTTCTACACATGACCTTTGAGCGATGTTTTCAGATGACGCGAGTTAGGTGGGAAATGGTTACATAATTCTGAGGAAAAATCAATTCGGTGTTTATTTATTTTTATACTTAACCATAGATACACTTACTTTCGAATCAGCATTTTCCGTGCCGATGTGAACTTGCTCGCAGTAAGTGTATAAAAATAGATACCACTGGCTAAAGGTTCACCAACGTCATTTCTACCATCCCAATACGCAGCACGACTACGACTTTTATAGATACCCGCGGGCATTAATCCCAACGCTAATGTCCGAACCTTGGTGCCATTCACAGCGTAGATATGCAACGTAACCTCCGCGGGTTCAGAGATCTGATACGGTAGCCACGTCTCAGGGTTAAACGGATTCGGATAGTTCGGTAGCAACGCTGTCTGTTTAGGGATTAGAGCTGCCAGGAGCCGTTCCAGATTTGCAATCCCTTCTTGGAAAGCAGATGATCCATCATCTTCAGCGCGTGCCTGTTCTGTCCATGCTTGAACAGTTGCGGGGTCTAATCCTTTTACGTCTTCTAATGCAATAGTAGTAGGTGCGGTTCCGATTGCCGATTCGCCGAAATGTTGTGCTACAAGGATAAGGTCTAAGATGTTAATATTACCATCATTGTTTACATCAGTTCGCGAACCGGGGGATGCTGTTTTTCCGAAGTCTTGTGCGATGAGTATCAGGTCTAAAATGTTTACATGTCCATCTTCATTGATATCCCAGATCAGTGTATCCTCTTTATCATGGGGTAGGAGTGTATATTGGGTACCGGATTGAAAGCCAAAAAAGCCGCTCCAGCTCCCGCCGACGTTTCCAACAGCAACCAATAAGTTATTTCCGCCTTGCTTTAGGGTCACAGGAAATTCGCCTTTGTAATCGCTAGCGCTTCTCAAGGTGATTTCCACGCGAACAAGTTCCCCATTAAGCCACACTTTTAGTGCGTCATCTGCCCCGACATACATCTCTATAGCCTGTTCTTGCGGGGAATCTAAGGCAATGAAGCCGTAAATGACGCGGTCGTTTCCGTTCCAACCGAGAGGTCTCGTCATATTGGTGATGTTATTACCACCAGTGGCGGATATTTTGAGCGGTGTCCATTCATAGTCCCCAACTTTGTCTCCTTGTGACCCGCCGTTCGTTGCGATGTGTCGCTCAGTAACAGTCCCATCACTCACTTTTGCAAGCAGGTCCGTTGTATTGTCGAGTCTTTCATCCGGCACTAGCACCCATAACCAAGGTCCCTCTATTTTCGGACCAGGCAGCTTAGGTAGATCGGGTGGCGGCTTAGGATTAACGGAGATATTAACATGGAGGGGACTGGCAGCGATCGATTGACTGATGTCATCGGTGAATTGAAAGTTATTGAGTGTTAATTGTGTCTCCCCCACAGTTTTTGCAGTAAAGGTAATAGACAGTAGTAATCCTGTGCCACTGATAGGCATTCCATTGTGTATCGCCTCACTGATCCCCCTAATTACACCGGTCTGATTATCTATTGTTCCTTTCTGGAATACGGTATCTCCGTTTGAGCCCGCTAGAAAATAGCCTTTTCGGATGTCGATGGCTTGAAGCAGTTTGGAATCAAACGCGATGTCAAACTGCCATTTTACCAAATTGGCGGCATCTTCTGCGTAGATGTCGAGCGTAAACGTATCCTCCGGATGAATATCGACACTGGAGAGAGCATATCCGATGCTAGCAAAAGGTAGTACCGTATATTCGGCATCCGCTTGAAAACCGAAAAATCCACTCCATCCGCCACTGTAGTTGTCAACAGCAACTAATAATGTATTTCTCCCTTTCCTGAGCGTGACAGCGAAAGATTCTTTGTAATCGGACGCGCTTCGCCTTTTTATTTTCTCGTGAACGCGTTCGCCATTAAGCCAGACCCGGACAGAATCATCACTTCCAACAAACATTTTTGTGTGCTGTTCTCGCGGAGAGTCTAAGGTAATGAAGCCGTAAATAACGCGATCATTTCCGTTCCAGCCGAGAGGTCTGCTCATATTAGTGATGTTATTACCACCAGTGGCGAATATTTTGAGCGGTGTCCATTCATAGTCCCCAACCTTGTCTCCGGCTGATGCCCCCTCAGTCGCAATTTGTTTTTCTGTAACGGTGCCATCACTCGCTTTTGCCAGCAGATCTGTGGTCCCGTCAAAGTGTTCGTCCGGTACTAAAACCCATAACCAAGGCCCCTCTATTTTCGGACCGCCACTTTTTGGGTCAACAACGGGTGTTTCGGTTGTGTCGGTCTGCGACGAACCGTTGAAAATGCGTTCAACGAATTCGCTATGCATGTCTTTGGCAACGGTTATCCAAACCGGCAGTGTTCCCAATCGCCGCTCCAGTTGCGCCTCGTAAAGAGAATCAGGAGAAACGCGAGTTCCGAACCCTTCAATGTAGGCATCACGTGGAATAGCACCGCCTAAGGTTCTGTATCCAATCAAGTTGCCTTGTGTAATCGAAAAACCGTATCCCTCTATGGGCCAAAGATCAAGGGACCTGTTATCGGCTACGTTGTTGTTCCATCGGGTGTAGCCATCTAAATGATGCGGTAAAGCGCGTTCCGTACCACCACTTGTGTGATGCGTGTGACTGTTGCAGTTATCAAATAACGTATGACGAGGTTGTGAGGCATGCGTATCAGGTCCTTTTATTGTTGGTCCCCCAGCATGCCATACAACATTTCCAGCCGAGTAATGCGAAACAGCTGCCCCATGCCACATGCCTTTATCTGAATAATCCTCTATGAAAGCGATAAGACAATATGTTGCAAAAGAGATACCGCCTAAATTATGTCCAAATTTACCATCAACTATATTGCTGATTGCTGAACTCCCATAAGAGAGTTGAAGCGCATAAGCATCGATAACGTTTGAAAACCGACATCGCCGAATCCATGAATGTGCGGTTTGCCGTAAAAAAACACCGCCATGTCCGAATTGAACTAAATGCTGGTATGTCTCATTAAAACCGCCATCAATATGTAAATCTTCGAAACCGACACCCACTAACAGGTCTCTCCAAAAAACAACCATACCGGATTTTAAATGTGTTATGAGTGGGGCTTTTAGATGAACCCGGTTTCCTTCAATTCTATCAATCTCATGCACTTCTTTTATATCAATACCGTCATGAATATTTTCATAGGTAGTAGGTATAGCTGTTAATGGGCGTGAGCACAATCTATCAAAATCCTCTCCAAGTAAATTATCCGCCCTTATTTCAATAAATTTTCGGTCTCTTAGATGGGTCGTGTCCCTTACATCAAAGTAGTTAATTCCACTTGGAAACGAACCATTAACGCGTGTTGCCACAGGATAACCCGTATCACGGACATGAACCCCATGTGTCGTAAACATTGTAAGATCATTCGGGTTATCAAGCGTATTATGAGCCTTAATAGTTGTTCCACCTCTGCCAGCCCCTTGAGCCCCACTCCCTCGAACAATAACATGATGTTCTCTTATAACAAACCATTCTTTTGGATCATCATCGAGAAAAACATCATATTGTCCGGGCGGAAAAAACAGAATCACACTTCCGCCGGAGGCATTCGCGGCATCAATAGCGGTTTTAATTCCCTGAGTGTCCGACTCGCCATCATCAGGCATCGCACCATAATCCGTAACATTTAAGATTGGATACGCAAAATCTTCGGGTATCCCTTCCTCGCCATTTTTATAGCCTGCATAAGAAAAATCAATCAAATCAGGCGTTCCCACGGGGACCGGTTCGCCAATGAACTTCTGCCAGATATTCGGCGTGAGTTGGGCGGATGCAAGCGGTAACAGAAACAGAAACAATACTGCTCCAGCGATGCAATTTCTTATTTTCTTCGTCATGGTTCAATTATCCTTTTATGTTAGGGAGTACAGGTTGCCCAAGCGGCATCTGTGGTCTCTGTCTAGTGTTTCCAAGCAAGTAGTCTACTTGCGAATCAACATTCTGCGTGTTGATGTGAATTCTCCCGCAGTGAGTGTCCAGAAATAGATACCACTCGCCACAGACTCACCCGCATCGTTTTTGCCATTCCAATACGCCGCACGGCTCCGGCTGTGATAGATACCCGCGGGCATTAATCCCAACGCTAATGTCCGAACCTTTGTTCCATTTACAGTGTAGATATGCAACTTAACCGCCGCGGGTTCAGAGAGTTGATACGGTAGCCACGTTTCTGGGTTAAATGGATTCGGATAGTTCGGTAGCAACGCCGTTTTCTCCGGAATCAAGGCTGCCAAAATCCGTTCAAGATTCGCAATGCCTTCTTGGAAAGCGAGCGATCCATCATCTTCAGCGCGTGCTTGTTCTATCCAGGTTTGAACAGTTACGGGGTCTAATCCTTTTACGTTTTCTAATGCAATAGTAGTAGGTGCGGTTCCGGTTGCCGATTCGCCGAAATGTTGTGCTACAAGGACGAGATCCAAGATATTAACAGTTCCATCGCCGTTGATGTCGGCTCGCGAATTAACAGAAGCAGACGGCCCGAAGCCTTGGGCAACGAGAACAAGATCTAAAATGTTTACCAATCCATCGTCATTCACATCCCAGGGCAACTTGCCCTCCACTACAAGAGTAACTTCGAAGGGGCCAGCGGGAATTTCTTGACCAATGCTATCCCTAAACTGGAAGTTATTAAGCGTCAATCGTGTCTCACCACCTGCTTTCGCTGCAAACGTTACCGACAACAACAAGCCTGTGCCACTAACAGCATTGCCATTAAGTGTCGCTCCACTAAGACCTGTAATTTTACCGGACAGATTATCAATCGTGCCGCTTTGGAAGGCGATCGATCCACCCGCCGACTCCAGAAGATAGCCTTTGCGGACCTCAATTGCTTCAAGATGTATAGGATCAAAAGCGATGTTGAACTGCCATTTTGCTAAGTCGGACACATCTTCTGCGTAGATGTCAAGGGCAAATGTATCCCCTGCATTGATCTCCGCATCCGGAAGGACGTATCCGATACCGGCAAAAGGGAGTACCGTATATTCCGCATCCGCTTGAAATCCGAAAAAGCCACTCCATCCGCCAGTGGCGTTGTCAACAGCAACTAACAAAGTATTTCTGCCCTGCTTTAAAGTGACTGGAAAAGAATTTCGGTAATCGGAGGCACTTCGCCGAGTGATCCTCTGGTGAACGAGTTCACCATTGAGCCAGACCTTAACGGCGTCATCACTCCCAACAAACATTCTTGTTTCCTGTTCTTGCGGTGCATTTAAGGGGACAAAGCCGTAAATGACACGGTTGTTTCCGTTCCAACTCAGAGTCCTCGTCATCCGGGTGATGTTGTTACCATTAGTAGCGGATATTTTGAGGGGAGTCCATAAATAATCTCCCACCCTACTTCCCGGCTCACTTACCCCCATTTTTGTATGCGGTATGTGTAGGCGTGTGTGTGTATAGAAATAAGTTGGAAAGTCTGATGGGTTATGGTAGAATACCTCCATATAAAATAATGTCGGTGAAAAACCGGCAGGGAGGTATTCTTATGAAATATACCCTTAGCTGGGTACATCCCAGAAAGATTATAACAGGTTTTCGTAAAGTTTTCAACGGGGTTTGTATCAAAAAACCGACGCTCCGCAACTTTTATTTGATGCTACAGGCTGTGTGTGTAGCCCCGAGTTTTCGTATTCAATCGATTGCCTCACATCTACCTATCCGTGTGAAACACGACAAGTCTAAGCAAAAGCGTGTGTTGCGGTTTATTGATACCTATTTTCCGGTTGCAGCGGTGAAGGGTGCTTGGTTGTCACATATAGTTGTCAGTGTGTGTCGTTCTGTGGGGATGCAGCATCTGCTTGTGCTGATAGACGAGACAGATTTACCGGGCGGATGGAAGGCGATTGTTGCAGCCCTTCCGTTTCGCAATCGTGCGATCCCGCTCTATTGGGTTCTGTATAAAAATGAGATGCTCAAAGATGGCACCTATCAAGGACATAACGATTTAGTTCAGCAGTTCTGTTGTGATGTCCATAGTCGCGTTGTTAAAGTGTTAGGGGATAGTCGGGAGCCTGTGTTGGTTTTTGACAGAGGGTTCGCCCGAGCGAGAGCGATCCTCAAGTTTTTTGAGGGGCAAGGCATCTGCTACTTGATGCGTGTGCCACGCAATGTTGGTGTGCGTATAGCAGGCAACAAGCAGTGCCTTGAAGAAGTGGCAAATGGTTTTTACCCACAAGTGCTTTATCACTACACGGAGCAGGTGCCTGTGGCACTCTATGTTGGGGGACAGCACACCAAGAAAGACCCGTTATATCTTATCTCCAATCGGCTTCAGGGGAACCCCCTGCGAACTTGCTACAAGCGGCGGACACAGATTGAACACGGGTTCAGAGACTTGAAAACGAACTTCGGTTTCAAAGCACTCGTTTTGAGAAAGAACGAACAGCCCCGGATGGAAGTTCTGTTTTTGTTGGCAGTCGTGGCTTATGGTTTGGCGTTCCTGTGTTATGAAAAAGCTGCGGACAGATGGGCAAAAACTTTACACCCTACGCGGAAAGTTTACTCCGTGATCAGTGTCATCAACCGTATGATCCGCGAGGTGTGGACGCAGGAGGCGTTGCTCTTGTTCACCGAGAGGACTTGTTTGAGAGATATAAACTTTCTCACCGCAGAAGAACTGACATGACAACATTGGAGACCTATGAACACAACTACACACGCATTCAAAAAAAAAATGGGGGTAAGTGCGACTTCCCGGGGACGTACCGGTGGTTGCGATTTGTTGCTCTGTAACAGTGCCGTCACTCGCTTTTGCCAGTAGATCTGTGTTTCTGTCAAGTGCTTCATCCGGCACCAACACCCATAACCAGGGTCCCTCTATTTTCGGACCGCCTTGTGATGGGTCCAAGTTGCTATCTTGATCAGCGGACCCGGTTTCAGTTCGCCCTGGATCAAGGACAATGCTTTCAAAGAACGTCTTAAAGTCCGCTTTGGAATCGTCTACCCATGCAGGCAGTGCACCTAACCGCTGTTGTAGTTGTCCCTCGTAAAGTGAATCCGGAGAAACGTGTGTGCCGAACCCCTCGACGTAGGCACCCCCGGGGACCGCGCCGCCAAGTGTCTTGTAGCCGATCAGATTAGATTGCGTAGCACTGAAGCCGGGTCCAGGTGCCCACAGGTTAAAGGTGCTGCTGTCAGTAACAGCGTTATTCCACCGTGTGTAGCCATCCAAATGATGCGGACGAATCACTACACTCCCTCCACTATTATCATGGGCTCTACAGTGATAATTATCAAATAACGTATGCCGCGGAAAGTCACCATGGGCATCGGGGCCTCTAAGCTTCGGACCTCCAATTCTCCAAAAGACGGTTCCCGCAGATCTATTGGCAACAACACTCCCATGAAAGACCCCTTTATCCGTATGATCCTCTAATAGTCCTACAAAACAGTATGTTGAAGCATGAATACCCCCCGGTTGATGTCCGAACCTACCATCTACAATTATAGAAACCGCTGAGGCACCATAAGAATTATGTAGACCGAGGGCGTTAACAGTATTTGAAAGTCTACAACGTCTAATCCAAGAATGTGCCGTAAATTGAAGCATGATCCCGCCGTATCCATAGTACTCATGATGCACGTATGTTTCCTGCAGGTTACCATCTATATGTAGATCTTCAAAACCGATTCCAACTGCTAAGTCTATGTAGTTAACTGTAAAATTAGAGTTTAGATGTGTTAGCGTTGGTGTTCTAAGATAGACACGATTTCCTTCTATACGATCTATCTCCTGAATCTCATAAACACCAATACCCCCTTGAACCCTTTCAAACGAATCGGGCATTTCATCTATAGATCGTGAAGAGTACTGATTCCAATCCTCCCAAGAATCTGTATCGCCACTGGTGCCTTTCACAGTCGCTGTAATCTTGACAAAATTACGAGATAAAAGGCTGCTTGGATCTACGACATCAAAATGTTTAGTCCCTTTAGGAAATGATCCTGAAACAGTCGTTACCTGGCCTGGTTTATGAACGCGCCAACCGGTTCTAAATAATCTGAACATCTGTTCATAAGCATTCGGTGAATTCTGCTGCTTAATAGTCGTTCCGCCATGTTCGGCCCCTTCAGCACCGCTGCCTCGAAGAATAACATTGTCTCCATATACACGAATTGATTCTAACGGTTCACCTGCTGTTAGGATATCAAATTGTCCAGGCGGAAAAAACACAATACCCCCATTAGAAGCAGCAGCATCGATGGCAGCTTTGATCGCCTCAGTATCCGACTCCCCATCATCCGGGACGGCTCCGTAAGCCGTCACATTGAAGATTGGCAGTGCAAAGTCATCAGGGATCACCTCCTCACCGTTTTTATAGCCAGCATAAGAGTAATCGATCAGATCAGGCACGCCCACAGGAACCGGTTCGCCGATGAATTTCTTCCAGATGTTTGGCGTGAGTTGCGCGGACGCAAGCGGCAATAGGAGCAGGAATAACGATGCGGCGGCTACCCAGCCTCTTGTTTTCTTGATCATGGTTCATTTATGGTGGAATTTGGAATTAATCGGACATTCAGACAGTTCGTAGGTCGGGTAGAGCTTGCGAAACCCGACTATTATTGACCTAAGCCGCAATGCGAAGAGCGTTCCTGTGGGGGCGGTGTCTATCTATTTTCATATTTAACCATATCTCCTTTTCTTGCAACAAATAAGCAAGTTAAATAGGACTTACGCATCAGTAATTTTGATAGAAGATTTTAGTTGTTGACAGAGATATTCAGAAAGCCATCCCTATTTGACTTAATAAGGGGTTTTACCTGTTTCATAAGCCTTGCGCCTCAAGTAAACCCAAACCATAAACGCAGCAGCAATGTGATTCCGAACAATACGCGGCAGACGACACTGGCAGTTTTCCAAACCTGTTAACTGTTTCGATCGTATACGCAGGTAACAATGGCAATTCCATTGATAACACCCCTCACATTGCCTGAGTATTGTCTTTTCGCGAGTGCTATTTTCTTAGCGTAGCGTTTATCAAGGACAGTATCATCAAAAACAAGGTATCCATCAGGGGTATTACCACGTCATTTTTGACGTGTTCCCAAAGCAAGCCGGGTGTCAGTTGGTCGTCCGCAAGGTATCGGTTGATTTGATCGTGACTAAGTGTTCAAAGTGATCTGCGAAATGCGTCAGTGTATAGTTCAGCGGTGTGCTGAGTAGATACTGGCAATAATCAAGCCGTGTCGGTCTAACTATTTCTAATGTTCCTCCTCAAACACTATATTAGTGGGTTTGGAGAACTATGTCAAACATTATTGCGTAAGTCCTATCTCTTATGGCGGTGGGCCGTTAGAGGGGCCTGTAACGTCAAATTTACCCGAAATTGCATAAGTCCTAACCAATTTATCAATGAACGCCTTTTGATAATTGGTCCAGTCATCTATCGGTGGAATACCGATAATCCCTAACTGCCGCAGCTTCAGGTTATCTTCTAAAAGTATCAGCAGGTGACGTTTGAGTAGGCAACGTGAGTAGTCCTCGAAATTTTCTATGGCGATACCCCTCTCCAAAAGCATCTGGAACCATTCCGCCCGTGGATATCTTGCATCTATCTCACGTTCTGTAAGGTTACTGCTATAACTTCTGATTTTTATGCCGGCGACTTTGTGAGATACACTCACTTCGGTCTTTGAGTGTCCGCTGTCGTAATCTGCATCGAATGCCGCCATGAGTTCCTGCACATCTTGAAAGCTGGTAGATTTTTCCAGATCAGGAGAAGATGTCCAATTAAATTTGACTATTTCACGTAACGCCATAGTCGACATATTGGCCTTGTAACCCACTGTATGTGTGTATGTCTTATTCATTTTTTCCTCCCGTTTGTTCCGTGTTATGAGCATTAATTGAAAATTGACTTGGCATATCATCTTCAGATATAGAAGAATGCTGGTCCCAATCGTCTCCAAATAATCCTTTTGCTAAGATTTCAATAAATTTAGGATTGTTAAGACCCCTCACATCCGCTCTTAGCAGCATCAATCGTATCTCTAATTGCCTGCGTATCCGATTTGCCATCATCGGGAGTTGCTCCATAATCCATAACATTGTGCAACTGTATATGCAAAGTCATCTGGTATCGCTTCCTCGCCGTTTTTATAGCCTGCATAGGAGTAGTCAATCAAGTCAGGAATTCCCACTGGAACCGGTTCACCGATGAATTTCTTCCAGATGTTTGGCGTGAGCTGGGCTGACGCAAGCGGTAACAAAAACAGGAACAATGATGTCAAAGCTGCCCAGTTTCTCAATTTGTTGATCACGATTTGCTTCTATCCCTTACTGTAGGAATTAAGAGAATAAGATGACGCAATAAGTAGATATGGATTCAAAGTCCTCAAATTTCGCACTTTTGTTATTATAGCAAAGTCTATTAGAAAAAAGCAACTTCAAAATAGAAGTATTCTGATGGATTTATTAACGAGACATGTATAGCACATCTTGAGCGGATAAAAGAGAATAGTTATCCAACCAGATACTTGAAGACAGCAGATAAATTATCATCAGGTGAGTAGAGTTGAGAAACGTTTAATTCGTTTGCAATGAGGATTTGAGGGAGTCGTGCGTAAAAAACATCAGGCTTTGCCGTTTCAATGATAACATCCCCCGCTTCATCGCCGAAGGTAACGCTGAGAATATCATCAAACGGAAGGCAGACTTGTGCTAAGCGTCGGGGCTCGTCAGCACTTAAATATACCTTATGTGGATGTTCATCAATCAGTTCACGAATATCGGATATAGTACCTTCAGCGAGAATTCGTCCTTGATGTATGAGCAAAATCGTTTCCGTTAAAGCTTCGATTTCATATAAAATATGGCTAGAGACAACTATGCTAATTTCTTGTTCTGCAAGTTCTTTGAGTAGGTTTATGACATGCCGCCTACCAATCGGATCAAGTCCGGTGAGCGGTTCATCGAGGAACAGGAGTTCAGGTTCATGCACAAGTGCCTGTGCAAGTTTAATGCGCTGCCGCATCCCTTTGCTGTATGATCCGATCGGTTTGTTCCGTGCCTCAAGCATATCCACTGTTTCAAGCACATTAAAAGTGCGATCCTTAGCCATGGATTCTACATAACCACTCAACGTCGCGAAAAAAAAGATAAACTCAAAACCTGTCATAAATTGATATGCTAATTCAATATCTGGACAGTAACCGATCCGTTTTGTGAGAAGATAATTATTCCAAACAGGTTGATTTAGGACAGTGATTTTTCCCATGTTAGGTTTGAGTTGTCCAGTCATTAGTTTGAGGAGGCTGGTTTTGCCTGCGCCGTTGGGACCAAGCAGGCCGGTAATGCCAGGGCGAACGGTTAACGTAACATCGTTTACGCCCATGACTTCGCCGTACCATTTTGATAGGTTTTGTGTTTGAACGATTGCATCATCATTCATGAAGTGAATTCCTATTCCGTTTTTATGTTGCGGTGTTGTTTTGGCAAATTTTCATAGTTTCGTCAAGATTTTGGATACCCGCGGTGGTACCGATGGCGGTTACGCATGCGGCACCAGTGGCTGATGCTAATTCGGCAGTGGTTTTGAGATCCCATCCTTTTACGGTTCCCGTGAGGAATCCCGCCACATAAGCATCTCCTGCACCAGTGGCATCAACGGTATTAACGGGATATGCGGGAACGAAAAGTTCCTTGTCAGGTGTTGAAACGTAGCTTCCCCGTTCACCCATCTTTATTCCGATGGTGTGGATACCGTAGTTCCGCAAGAATTTCGAAATATCGCGTATGTTGGATAATCCTGTTAGGTTCTCTGCTTCGGTCAAACTCGGTAGAAAAATGTCAACGTGAGGCAGACACGGTTCCAATGTTTCCAACCATTTTCCTGTAGCGTCCCATGCGGTATCGAGTGAGGTTGTTATTCCCAACGCTTTTGCCTTTTTTAGGACATTCGCCATCGGTTGTCCATCAAATTTGGGCATGACAAATGCGCCGGCAATATGAAGTATTTTTGCCGTTTTTATTATATCCCAATTCAAATCATTTTCGCAAAGTTCACCGTTTGCACCGATATAGTGGCAAAAACTGCGTTCACCATCGGAAGCGATTGATACGAATGTGAAGGATGTGTTCGTGTTCACATCGCGTTGTATTCCTGTGGTGTTAACTTTGTTTTCCGAAAGCGTCTGTAGGATCAGTTCGCCAAAATGGTCGTTGCCGATTTTTCCCATTGCACCGACAGAAACACCGAGTCGTGAGAGGGCAATCGCAGTGTTGTTTGCGCAACCTCCAGTATGAATTTCTAGCTCATCAAAAAGCACCAATTTCCCTTTTTCTGGAAAACGGTCAATAGGTTTTCCGAGTACATCAGCGACAAAAATTCCGAGCGATAACACATCCATCTGTTCACCTCTCATCTCCTAATATCATAGGATGAGAATGTCCTTTGAATTTCCTCTACATCTGCCAATTTTCGGTTTCGGTATATATGCTCTTTCCTTCTCCATAGTAAGAGTCGTAGACATGTTGATATACTACTTCTGATTTCTGACCGAACAGTTCTTCAGTATAACAATCAGGTAGTCCTTCATCCAATATTATTTGTACAGTGTGTTTTGTTTGGGCGCGCAATTGTTGTTGCTTCCGCCAATCTAAAACCAAGTGTTCTTGTTTAAGAGTTTCAAGTAATCCTCTCACAGCGGTTTTTACTTCTTTTTGTTGAGACAAGGTCAATGTGGGTTCAGGTTGAGTTAGAAGATCGAACACTGCCAATTCTTCTTCTGAAAGTTCCTCACTATCGGCGCGTTGTTCCTCTTCACTGAGTGTCTGAAGAAAATGAAAGATTTCCGCAAGATGTTGTCTATCGTTTATATGACCTTCGTTGTATTCTGCGATCATCTGTTCAAATTTCTTTTGAAGATCGATTCGGGTTCTGTTAAGTTGAATCATTACCTTGACTTTTTTATGTATTGCCCTTTTTAATCTTTCAGCTTGTGTGCGTTTATGTTCTGTGTTGAATCCTTCTGCCAGTTGTTCAAAGTCAATTTTGCTTAAGTCAATTTGTTCTGTATCATAAGCAGTTCTGCCAGCATTGATAATATATCCCTCTGGTGCGATTGATTGGTCAAGCAGATCTTCAATTTTATCTGTGACTTCGGAGATATCAATCGGTTCACTAAAATTTCTAATCTTTCTTGCAATGATATTGGTTAATGAACAAATACCGCTGAAATCATTCGCTGCTGTGTCTGGAAGAATTGCTTTGAAGAGTTTGTATACATTACGTTCTTGTTCAAGGAAATTCCGTTTAGTTTCATCATTTACCAAAATTTTGTCTATTGCTGCGTCAATCAATTGGATCTGCTGCAAACTATCTGCTGTTTCAATCGATGCTAAGTCTATTTCGAGGTTATTGCAAAACCCAGAGATTGCCGTGGCCGCTTTTCTGAGTTCTTCAATAAGTTTTGACTTGTCCTCAATAGGTCTGCTGCTGTCTCCGTTAGATCCTGTAGGATAGATGGCAAGTGCTTTTTCAAGATTACGGAAAACCCCAATATAATCAACGATTAAACCGCTAACCTTGTCCTTGAAAACACGATTAGCTCTTGCTATAGTTTGCATCAGTGTATGGTTACGTTGCGGTTTGTCAAGGTAGATTGTAGAGCAGGCGGGGACATCAAAACCTGTTGTCCACATTGCACAGAGGAAGACGATACGGAAGGGGTCATCTGGGTTTTTGAATTTGGTTTCCAAATCCTCTGCGTTCATGCGTTGTCGGTGTGGTCTAATGTCAACCCCTTTTCTTGCAAGGTTGTCAATTTCGTTTTGTGATTGTGACACCACTACTGCCATATCAGTTTCTTCCATATACTGAATAAGGGTCTCAAGTGGTTTCTCTTCGTTTCTTGCAACGTCACTGTCCAATCCTGATTTCAAAGATTGAATTTTCTGTTGCCAGTACTTCTGTACTTTGTCGTACATCTTAACTACCGTGGGTTTGTCAATAGAAATAACCATTGCCTTCCCGCGATAACCTCTGCCGATAAAATGTGAGACAATATCTTCTGCTACAACTTCCAACCGTTCATCTCTGGTAATAAGGTGATATTCTTTAGCGAATTCGCGTTCAAGTTTTTCTTGTTGTGCTTCATCTAATTCCGCTTCCT
The DNA here is from genome assembly GCA_965200395.1 of Candidatus Poribacteria bacterium. Taxonomy (GTDB): domain Bacteria; phylum Poribacteria; class WGA-4E; order WGA-4E; family WGA-3G; genus MSPOR6. The sequence continues at coordinate 448,238 of CBDAUH010000003.1, forward strand.
CAAGAATCTGTTCAAGGTCTATATTGAGATCGTCATTTGTTAATTGGAGTTTCGGAACGCGATTTTCATAATAGAGTGGGACGGTTGCGTTATCCTCTACAGATTGCTTAAAATCGTAAATTGACACGTAGTCTCCGAACACATCGCGTGTCTTTTCTTCTACATCATCAATTAGCGGTGTTCCTGTAAACGCGATAAATGCAGCATTTGGGAGTGCGGTGCGCATATTCAACGCTAATATATCGTATTGGCTGCGGTGTGCTTCATCGGTTATGACAATGATGTCTGAGCGATCAGAGAGAACGGGATGCGGCGCATTATCTGTCGTTTGAAATTTATGGATTAGTGTGAAAATATAACGGCGGTCTTCACTGAGCAATTGGCGTAGATGGACTATATTATCTGCTTGTGTCTTTTGTTGTGTTAAGACCCTGCTGGCACTCGCGAAGGTTTTGTAAGTCTGGTTATCCAATTCTCTGCGGTCTGTTATGACAACGAATGTCCAGTGTCCCTGAATCTTTCTGAGGACTTTCTGCGCAAAGAAGATCATAGAGATGCTTTTACCACTGCCTTGTGTATGCCAGAATACACCGAGTTTACCTGCATTAGATTTGATTTCTTGTAATGCAGTTATTGCGTTGTTTACGCGCAAGTACTGGTGATTTTTTGAGATCAGTTTAATCGTATCGCCTTGGACCTCCATAAACAACGTGAAATTCTCAATGATGTCCATCAATCTATCAGGTTGGCAGACCCCTCGCAATAATATCTCCAGTGAGGTATTCTGTTCTTCATCTTCGCTTTCAATTCGTTTCCATTCGGTGAAGTGTTCCCAATCAGCGGTGAAACTCCCAACACGACTTTCTGAACCGTTGGACACAATAATCAAGGCATTATACCAGAAAAGATGTGGGATTGTGTCTTTATAGTCTCGTAGGTTGTCGTTGTAGGCAGCATAAAGATTTACGTCAATCCTTTTGAACTCCATTAAGACTAAGGGAATACCGTTGACGAAACCTATAAGGTCTGGCCGTCTGGTGTGCATTTCGCCAGTGATCCAGAATTGTGACGCTGCGAAGAAGTCATTATTTTTTGGATTTTCCCAGTCAATTACATCAAGGACTGAAACGGTTTCATCTTGTGTGATCGGGTCGGTGATCGTTACCTGTACACCGTCTTTCAGGAGGTTATAGATTTCTCGATTTGCTTCAACAGGGTTCATAACAGCACGGGATTGTGTTAATTCTTCAATTGCGGCGTTGATTGCATCACGCGGTGCATTTGAATTGAGTTTTGCTAATGCCACGCGGAGCCGGTCAGTTAGCACAACTTCAGATTTCGATTCTCTGCCGATCTGAATTTCGATGTCGTATTCAAATTCGTTAGAACAATCCTGGGTATGCCACCCTATTTCTTTTAACAATGCGATTGCGGGTTGTTCAATGAGTTGGTCTTCACTGTAAAGATTCATTCGAAAATTGGATCAGTCTTGATATAGTAGGATTTGCGGCATCGAGTTGTGATTCAGCTTCAAGAGATTTCCGTAGTTGATCGCGTTCCGCTTTGGGTAATTTTTGTATCAACGAGAGTAGTTTTTCAAGCATTCCCGGCTCAGAAATTTGGACCATCCTATTCTATTCTTTTCAGATTATATCTCAATTTGGTTGCCTTGTTGATATTATACATTTCACGGTTGTAGTTGTCAATTGATTTCGGAGTGGATGAATTAAGTTATGCTGTCTGTATCAATGTCAAGTTGGGATACGTCTATTTCGCCAGAGATGAGTTTGGAGAAGAGTGCTAATTGGTTAGCAGGGTCATACGAATGTTGTTTTCATCGCGAACAACAGAGAAATGCCCTTGCCAGTTTGTCCTACTTTCTATCGCCGTAACTATAGTTTGCGCTCTTACGGAGGGTTTTTGGTCCTGAATGCGAAAAAGGATAATACCGTAAGGTGCTTTCTGTTTGTCTATAAAAACCAAACGTCCGAAATGTCCTTTATCGGCTGTGAGGAGAATCCGCTCTTCAGCTGTGGCACGAGAGAGTACTGCATGATCGTCAATACCGGGTGTCTCTTCCTCGATCCATACGAGGTCATGTCCACGTGTGCGCAGCATATCCACCTCTAACCTATTGAGGTTTTCATCTGCTAATAGACGCACATGTTACCTTTTGATATTCGTGACATGCCTCAATGTCTTCATGTGTGATACGGGGATAATTTTCAAGAATGTCTTCCTCACTCCACCCTTGTTTTAGCAGATCAAGTATGAACTTAACAGATAATCGTGTGCCTTTGATTACAGGTTTTCCGCCGAGGATCTTTTGGTCCGAGTGCAATCGGTCTGTTAACGCATAAGGGATGGATGTTCCACCCTGATTTGGTTGGATTTCATCAGTAGCAATATCAAGTTCGGATACGTCTATTTCGCCGGCAATGAGTTTGGGGAGGAGCAGGTCGCGCGTTTGACAGAGGTTGGCGTTTTTAGTAGTAAGGTTGGACAATTCCAAAGAGATTGGTTCAGCAGCTTTCTCAAATTTAGCAACAATTGGTTTTGCGGGGTCCGTGAGTTGAATTCCTAGAAGATCTACCTTCGTGATTGCATTGAAGATTGTCCCACTGCCTATTGTGTTTTCTTCTTGGAATTTGTGTTTCAATTGGTGAAGGACAAAATTTTGGTCACTGCTTTTGCTTCGTATAGCAGAAAGCCCGCGACCAATTACGATTCTTTTATTTGCAATGTTGATTCGTCCAACAGGTGCACGAACGCTAAATAATATATCGTCTATCTCAGCAATGCGTTTTTGAACAGTGCAATAGACTTTATCTGTTGGAAATCGTGATCCAAAGTTTGTAACACCCTGATGGAACGGTAAACCTTCGCCTGCCTCATTGTAAAACTCTGATTTTGGTGACAACCCCATTAACACGTTACACGTTTCACCAAGCGTTTTAACCTTCCAGCCCCGCGGTATTGGGCCCAACTCAGATTCTATCATTGGCACGTTCTCATGTCCGGGAAATCGGTAGTAGACGAACCATTCTTGGTAGAGGGTTTGTGCCATGTCTTCAAGGATTTTGATGCGGCGGGTGTTGTTTTCTATGAGATCATCGTAAGTCCTGAGGATGGCGGCGATTTTGTGCTGGACCGGTATTGATGGACAAAAAATTGTGGATGTTTTCAAATACTTAAAATGTCTTTGGTAACCGAACTGTTCTAAAGGCAGATCTTGTAATGCGTAATAGAAATAACGGATGTCAAAATCCTCTGTAGGACGTATAATCTGCGTGCCTTCAGCACCAATTGCAAAGGGAAAATTTACGTATTTGAAGGTGCACGTATGGTCTCCGAACACAATAACAGGGAGGTCTCCATCATAAGCCCGTTCCGTATCATTTATATAGCCTGCAATAAAATCTTGACTTTGATCTACTACTGGAATGGTCCCGTTAGGTAAGTACTCAGAACGCTTTATTTTATGTTTTTGTCTAAGTGTCTGAATACTATCGCCAACAAGGACTTCAGTGTTTTGTAGTGGATTATTCATCAGATTCTCATCTCAAAATCAAACAGCGATTTCCGCTGTGCACTTCTATTGTTAATTGCAAATTTAGGATAATAGAAGGATAGATCACGAGGTTGCAACGACTCGCTGGTGTCCGCCTTTTTCGTTTGAGGGCTTAATATGAATTTCAACGTCACGGTTTAATTGGTTCAGGATTGTAAAAAGTTTGTCCACGTCAAAATCGAAATCGCCGTTCTGTATTCGAGACACATCGGATGGATTGAGTCCAAAATGCTTCTCTGCTTTTGCGGGGGTCAGTTTTAGTTCCTTAAGAAGACAGTGAATTGCAAAGGCGAGGTCTATCCTCAACTGCTCACGTTCCGCTTCTTCCTCAGAGAAGCCGATGTCCAGAAATACATTTCCTGAACTTTCTTCAATTTTAATTTCTTCACTCATTATTAGCCTCCATCTCCTGCGCCATTTTCAGACGTTGTTTAACTAAATCAATTTCCTTTTTAGGTGTGCGGATACCACGCGTGGATTTCTTTCGGAATGCGTGAAGCACATAGATATTTTCACCTAACTTGACAGTATAAACTACGCGATAAGTATTCGTGTCGTAACGAGCGGTGATCTCAAATACACCTGAAACCTGTTCCCCGTAGCGGTTTTGCGTTTTCGGCTTTACCTCCGATCTGAGCGATACGTAATGCTCCACCTATCTTTGTTCTAGCGGCTTTAGGGAAATTTCTGACTTGCACTCTGGAATCAGCAACCCATCTAACCTTTCTGGTTGATTTACTCAACATTGTACCCTATTTCCAAAATGTTTGCCACGTTTTCAGCGATGCGTCAGGGTTATTTAGTTTTATGCCTTTTAGTTATTTTTTATTACAATCGTATAGGGCGATGAAAGGAACTCACCGCCCTCATATCTTACATTCGAAATCGCACCTTAACAACATTATACTATTCTCCAATTGTTCGTTACGTTTTCAGTGAGGTGTCGGGGGCTACCTTACACAGGGTCATGCACCACTTCAATCTCAAGCCAGGAATCCCATTTATAAATGGCGATATACTTTTTGACATATTCCGTTATATCTTCTATGTATGTTTCTACTTTTTCTGAATCCGAGTCTTTCGGATAGATAACCATCAGTACAAGTGTTTTTCCATCACCTTTTGGTGCGTATACCATTTTGAATTTTCCATCATAAGCAGTATCCAGATTTGGCGATAATGAATTTAATGCAAATGCTAGCCATTCTAAACGGGATGGGATGTAATCCTCAAATCCTGGAGCTCTTCTTGTCATGCTGATCTCCTTTGTTCACTATAAATACTTGCTAATTAGAGGAACAATAACAGCAGCGATTGCTACGGTTGTGCCTATAAACCATCTCAATCCTGATATTCTATCCTTGATGTCCTCTCTAACTATTTGAATATCGTTCTCCAAGTCTGTTTTGACTTAGAGAATAATATTCTCTAAGTCACTTTTGACTTGCAACAAGTCTGTTCTGACTTGCATAATGTCATTCTCCAAGTCTGTTCTGACTTGTATAATGTTATCCTTAAGATCTGTTTTAACGTCATTAATCCGATCTTCAAGGCGCGATTCATTTTTTACCAACTCTATGCCAATATCTTCTTTGTGAGTCGTATGGACTTGTAGGTGTTCAAGCATGTTGTTTCTGGAGACTACCATGACCTACTCCTTTCTTGGATGTCACTCTTTATCATACTATACCATATTCTCTAATATCTTCGCAACATTCTCTGTGATGCGTTCTTCAAGTTGGTGTGCTTCTGCGTTTAGTATTTCTAATTCTTCATTGAGTTCAATGAACCGTTGCGTGAAGTCAAAATCCTCAGTTTCTTGTGTTGCAACACCGACATAACGTCCAGGGTTCAAACTCCATCCCTGCGCTTCAATTTCTTCCACTGTAGCAACTTTGCATAAGCCTGGGACATCGACATATTCTCCATCAGGAAATTTGCTGTTGAGGAGGTCCTCGCTATCGTGCCTGTTTTCAGGGTTTTCGTCTCGGTAAAGGCGCGCGATGTTTGCCAAGAATTCCAGTTGTTGGGGTGTAAACTCACGATGTGCTCGACTGACTTGATGATAGAGATGGCGGGCATCAATGAATAACACTTTATCATGTTTTTCAGTGTCTTGTTTAGATTTGTCAAAGAACCAGAGGGTACACGGCAGTGTTACCGTGTAGAAGAAGTTTGACGCGATGCTAATCATTACATCAACAACTTGCGATCGGATAATCTGTTTGCGAATTTCTAATTCGGAGGCGCGTGCGTCTGCAGCAGAGTTTGCCATTACAAACCCCGCTTTTCCGGTATCGTTCAGTGAGCTCAGAAACAACTGTATCCAAATATAGTTTGCGTTGTCTACGCGAGGCATACCAAATGGAAAGCGTGGGTCATCTTTTATGCGTTCCATGTCTACCTTGTCGACGTTAAAAGGCGGATTCGCCATGACAAAATCAAATTTCCCTAAGGACTTGTGCGGGTCTTGATAGTAGCTATTAGCTTGCCTGATGTCACCTTCATGTCCGTGGACAGCGAGGTTCATCTTGCAAAGTCTGATGTTTTCAGTTTTGCTTTCAACACCATGTATACTGATATGTCCCTGATTATCGTTTTGCCTGTGATTACGGATAAACTCTTCACTTTGAACAAACATACCGCCGGAGCCGCAAGCTGGATCAAGAATTCTGCCGTGGAACGGTTGGAGTATTTCAACGATGAGTTTTACAAGTGAAGTTGGTGTGAAAAATTCGCCACCCCGTTGTTCTTCACTCATAGCAAAATTACCGAGAAAGTATTCGTAGACTTTTCCGAATGTATCTCCTTCAATATCCATTGGAATTTGTTCCATGATACGTAGAAGTTCTATGAGTGTGCTTTTTTCAAGGCGATTGTAGGCTTTGGGCAAAACCCCTTCTACCTGTTTGTTTTCTGCTTCAATAGCTTTCATAGCATTAGAGATAGCTTGTCCAATGTTATCGCTTTCTGGTAAATTTAGCAGATATTGGAATCTTGATTTTTCTGGCAAATAAAAGGCACCGCGTGCTTGGAATTGTGTTCTTTCATTATTTCGTATCCGCGAACTAGAAGGTGTTTCAGATATAAGTTCTTGTTGTACTTGTTTAAATTTATAGTCCGCGTATTTTAAAAAGATAAGTCCTAAGACTGGTACAGAGTATTCAGAACTCTTGAGGCTTGAATTGGCTCTTAGTTCATCCGCAGCACTCCATAGTTTGTTTTCGATTTGAGTCAAATTAGTATTCATATTTTTCAATATTTCCCATACTTTTCGTGCTTTATGATAGTAACCGACAGTTTGTGTTACAAATCCGTATACATTATAACGTATGTCTCATCATTCGCATTATTATTTTTGTCCGCTGACATTATCGGAATCGCTGATGTTACTTGTTTCAATTGAGATGTCCATCCGATTAATACTTTGCGGTTTTGAACTTCAACATCTTTCAGTAAGTATTGAAGCAAGCCTTCTTGTTGTAAGATTTTAGCGTACGCCATCCGTATCTCACTGAGCCCATCGGAGGGTGGCAATTTTTGTATTGTTCTGCTTTGTGATTCCGATGATGCCCAATTATTTCTTCCAACCGTAATTGTCCCTAAATAGTTTGCTTTTTCGCTGGAAATTTGCCATGCATTCTCCAATTGTAATTCATGTTGAGAGGTATCCAATGGAAAAAATGCCTCCATCACATAAGTGCTGGGGCTCCACGGTTCGACGAAAATTTCACGCAGTTGGCATGTTGAATTGTAAGATAACTGTGGTGGTTTAGCAATACTTTTCATTCGCAAAGGACGAATAAATGAGTTTGGTGTTAGTGGTATTGAGGTGTTTGTGCGTGCTGCAGTTCTTAATGACATATAACTGTGCACATGTGCATTTCCCTGCTCAGGATAAATGGATAAAATTGAAAATCTTTCGGTAGTTATTCTTTTCGGTAAAACTGCTCGTGAGACTCCGATGATACTGACAGCTAATAGTACAAAAATTAATCCGCCAATCCAATAACCACGATTTCTTTTTCGTGCAGATTTTCCGTTCTTCCCGATATAAAAGAGAAAACCGCCAAAACTCAACAGATATATCGTCAGTATTATGGAAAGTAGTTTTATGATAGGGATCTGTGCTGGCATTTTTGACAGGAACTGTTTATGCAACTTTTCTTCGTGTTGCCGAAATGGTGCGTACTGTTCAGCCAGCAGTCTTTGTGATTTTCCGTGTGTTTTGAGTAACCAACCCCAAAAAGTTTCACCCGCCTTCAACTCAGAAAAAGGAGGGGCATTGTAATCGTAGGAGAAACAGATAATCTGTCCACTGCCAAAGTCTCGTTTCGCTATGTATATCTGTTCATCTATACCGAGTAAAGTGTGACATCCTTGTTTCGGTTCAAAATGAATGTTTTTGAACGTTGATGTAACATCAGCTCTAGATAATTTATCTTCAGAATTTAATCCGAACTGTTTTTGTAAAGATATTGGAATGTTTTTGATCGTTTCTTCACGTATTAATCTGATAGGAAGCAGGTTTTCAATGAAACTGTCTTTTAGGAATTGAAAGTTGCTGCCTCCTGATAAAATGAGTGTTCCACCGCGTTGCACCCAATCTAAGAGTGCTGACTGCTGCGATTTTAATACACGTTTTTCCGTAAGTGATACCTCGCGCACAATAACCAGATCAACAGCATCATAACCTATCCACCTTGTTGGCATTGCGCGTGAATTTTGCAGATATTTAACATGAGCTTGTGTGCCTTCGTCATCTAATTGTTTGCTATCAATTATCCTTTGTAACTTATCTCCACTTGGAGCTAATACTAACACAAGATAGTCTTTGCTTGCGATTGATGTTAGTGGTGTTATTTCGTGAGTCACATGTGGTACTGAGATAGATGTCTCAATTTGCTTATCAGATTCGCCTGATTGTTCCAATTGAATAAAAAGCTTAAATGTAGTGTTTGGACAATAGGTGTAGAATGTCTTCTGTTTCCGGTCAGTTTTACTCAATTGCAGTGGCATAGCATAACGGAAAATAGGTTCATCCGTGTAAATATGACGGGTTTCAACAATGAGTTCTCCTTTGAACGTAGTGAGTTCATTTTGACTCCGCAGGTTAATATTCAATGGGGTCCATTTTCCTGATTTATATCCATTGCCGAATCCGAAGTTAACATCCTCAAATTCCACCGCACAGAAGGCTGAAGATGTAACAATAAATACATAGGTAAGTGTGGTGATTGTTCTCATTGCAACACCAGATAATGGTATATGTTGAGCATTAGGCGAAAAATCGGTGTTTTAGATAAGTCGTGCAGGATTTTTTGAGAGTTGTGTCTCCGTTGCACCATTGAATGCATGTGTGCTGAAGACACCGTTTCCCAGCATAATCATTGAAGCCACGCCACCTGTCTTCTCAATTTGTTGTATCGTATCTATTACTCGAGAATCAGTGAGCAAGCCGCTATCCACTGAAAATTGTTTCGCAACAGCAAAACATTCAGTGAATAAATCAGGATTTGGCTGGGTACGTGTCAGTTTTTGTAAAACAGTTAATGCTGTATCTGCTGCCTTATTGATACGTTTTGTCTGTTCACTGTTTCTGAGTACTTCGCTTGTCTGAATTGGTCCAAAGTACCGATAATAGATAGGTTGTTCAGGTATAGGCAATGTGTCTGCAACTAACGGTACCCCTTCTTTCAGTTTTACAAGGCATCCACCGTGGTATTGAGAACAGACATCTCCTAATCCTGTTCTGTTTTCAACCTCCGCTACGTGTGCGGTCATTGCTAATTCTTCATTTTTTTGCTGCGACCCTAAAAGTTGGTTCAGAGCATAAGCTGTAGCGAGTGAAGCCGCACCACTCAGACCGAAACCGCACCCCAAAGGGAGTGGAGACGTGAGATTTACTTCAATACCTGAAACATCTGTGTTTTGGATTAGTTGTTTAACGACAGCATTGACTGTCGGGAAAATGATGTTTTGCTGATTAAATGAAACTTTTGTTTCGTAATGTTCTGAAACAGTTGCTTCTACCCCTTCTTGAATGGTGAAACCCATTCCGAGGGAATGCATACGTGCTGGGTCTGTGTGCGGAATTATTTTGAATACACACGAAATGTTGCCGGGGGCAAACGCACTCGCCATATCACTCCTTTTCACTAACTATCTCATTTTTCAGGTAGGGCGCAATTACCTTACGAGAATATGAGATAAATTCTATACTCCTGATTCACGTCTAGCTCCCCTTATATTGAAGGCATCTTCACCATACGTCCCATCTCCAATTTTTGCTGCTTGTCCGCCACCAGTGACAGCACATCTCGTGCCATCCAATCGTGGTATTACGTACCGTTCAAACCATGCTCCCATTTGTCGGCGCATATCACTAATCAACGGTCTATGTTCCCTTTCGTCTACCAGATTTTTCCGCTCGCGTGGGTCATTCACTATGTCATAAAGTTCATGCGGACCGTAAGGATAGCGATGCACATACTTCCACTCTTGTGTGCGGACCATTCGGACAGGTCCGTATTCATCAAAAATCACGATTCTATCTTGTGCATCGTTTGTTTCTCCGGAAAGTACGGAGACGAAACTTCTACCGGGTGACAGTTCGTCATTGGGATCGGGCAGACCGAGATAATCGAGTAATGTTGGCATGAAATCGTATTGACTCACCATCGCCTCGCTTACGTGCCCTTCGGCGATCCTTCCTGGTTGGCTTATGATAAAAGGGACTTTTACGGAATTTTCATACATGTTCAACGGGAATGTTCCGTTGCCTTTGTGCCAAAAACCGTTATGCCCGCATGAGTATCCATTATCACTACTAAAAACGATAAGCGTGTTCTCGCGGATGCCTAACTCAGCAAGTCGTTCTAAAATGCGTCCGACGTTTAAATCGAGTGCTGTAATAGCGGCGAAATATCCTTTTAAGGATTCGCGATTACCCATGTGAGGTAAAGTGCCGCGTCCTGCCCACGGATGTAACGCCTCTTGCGGGCATGTCTTAAACGGACAGTCATCATACGAATCCACAATGTCTTTCGGATGTCCGTTAAACGGGGTATGCGGAGCGTTATAGTTGACGCTGAGATAGAACGGCCCTTCTTTATTTTCTGAAATAAAATTTAATGCATCATCGGTAATAACATCAGTGAGGTACCCCGGTTGTCTCTCCACCTTTCCATCTCTAATCATGTTGGCGTTGTTGTATCTGCTACCGCCTAAGGGCAAAGCGAACCAGTGACTAAATCCGTGTTGCGGTGTTAGGCTATCACCGAGATGCCACTTTCCGCTCAAACCGAATGTGTAATTATTTTCGGCGAGCACATCGGTATAGCATGTCAAGCCTTCCAGGTAACGTTCGGCATTTGGCGGCATACTGCCATCCCGGCAAAAATCATGCACGCCGTGTGCCGATGGGATGCGTCCTGTCATAAGACTTGCGCGCGCTGGTGGGCAAACAGGAGTTGTGCAGAAAAAATTTGGGAAGCGGGTGCCCTCTGAGGCGAGTTGATCAATGAAAGGTGTGCGGACTTCGTCGTTTCCGCAACATCCTGCTGCCCAAGGTCCTTGGTCATCTGTGAGAATAAAAATGACGTTTGGTTGGCTTTGCATATTATTTCCTCCTTTTTGCTCTGCTCCAAGCAGGACTGTTGGCGCGACAGCTGCCGCGATGGTCCCTGTACCTACATTTTTTAGAAACCTTCGGCGCGACATATTCGTGCTACTGTTTTTCTCCTGATTTTACATGTCTTGCCTCTGTTCAGCACCACCAAATCACATGCACAGATGGTATTCATTGTAGGCGATTGAGATTAATAGATTGTTGTTATACATTTCGTCTTGGTGGTGCGTATCTTGGGTGGAAAGAATCTTCTCCGTAATTACCTTCTCCAAGTTTTGCTGCTTGTCCACCACCGGTAACCGAACATCTTGCGCCATCTAATTCCGGTACTACGTACCGCTCAAACCATGCACCCATCTGTTGACGCATATTCGATATTAGCGCGTTATGCTCTTTTTCATCTACGAGATTCTTGCGTTCCCCTGGATCGTTTGCTAAGTCGTAGAGTTCATGCGGGCCATAAGGGTAGCGGTGAACATATTTCCACTCTTGCGTGCGGATCATTCGGACAGGTCCGTATTCGTCAAAAACGACGACTTCGCCTTGTGCATCGTTTGTTTCTCCAGTGAGTGCGGAGACAAAACTTCTTCCTGGGGACATATCATCGTTCGGGTCAGTCAAACCGAGATAATCAAGTAGTGTTGGCATGAAATCATATTGACTTACCATCGCTTCGCTGACGCGTCCCTCTGGAATTCTGCCGGGTTGGCTGATAACAAATGGCACCTTGACAGAATTATCATACATATTTAGTGGGAATGTTCCGTTGCCTTTATGCCAAAACCCGTGATGTCCACAAGAATACCCGTTATCACTACTAAAGACAACAAGTGTATTCTCACGGATACCTAGTTCTGAGAGACGATCTAATATTCGTCCGACATTTAAATCGAGTGCCGTAATCGCAGCGTAGTAACCTTTCAGCGACTCACGATTCCCCATGTGTGCGGCTGCGCCTTGCACTGCCCACGGATGTAACGATTCCTGTGGACATGTCTTGAACGGGCAATCGTCGTAAGAATCTACGATGTCTTGTGGATGTCCATCAAACGGTGTATGTGGTGCATTATAGTTGACGCTGAGATAGAATGGTCCGTCTTTATTTTCAGATATGAAATTTAGTGCATCATCGGTAATTATGTCCGTAAGGTAGCCGGGTTGCATCTCTACCTGTCCATCGCGGATCATATTTGCATCGTTATATTTGCTACCACCTGTCGGCAGAGCGAACCAGTGGTTGAAACCGTGTTGTGGTGTTAGGCTATCGCCGAGATGCCATTTTCCACTTAATCCTACGGCGTAGTTATTTTGTGCCAGGACATCTGTGTAACATGTTAATCCTTCAAGATAGCGTGCGGGGTCGGGGGGCATGTTTCCGTCGCGAATCCAGTCGTGTACGCCGTGTGCTGATGGGATGCGTCCTGTCATCAGGCTTGCGCGTGCGGGTGAACAGACAGGACTTGTGCAGAAGAAGTTAGGAAACCGTGTTCCTTCTGCGGCGAGTTGGTCAATATAGGGTGTTCGGAGTTCGTCGTTGCCACTACATCCCATTGCCCAAGGTCCTTGGTCGTCTGTTAAAACAAAAATGACATTTGGTTTGTTTTCCATATTGTATTCTCCATTTCTATAGTTTGGACATTTTTGGTCTTGTTATAGATTATGAATAGTTGGCAGCATTTCCCCGTTAGCACTTCTGAACAGGTGTTAGAACCGCTGCTAACGCCCCTTTTTTGTCTAAATTCTGTTAGAAATCACTGTTTTTTAGCCATCATTTTTCCAATAATCGTGAAAATAGTTGCTGTTGAACTAGTTCATGTAGTATCTTCGGGGATTTTTAGTTTTTTCTGTGCGTTTTTCCTCGGGTCGTAACCCGTATAAAAATAGTTTTGTTGTAAACATCGCTGCAAGTAAGCGGTCATCAAGCCGCGTGTGAGATGTTTCGGTTTATACCAGTGTATATTGAGCGTGGATAGCACGTCTTCTAAATCAAGAGAAACCTTGTCTGTGTCTGTGTCTGCGGGTGTCTTAGGCAATGGCGACGGACTGAAAGCGAGTTGTGTCAGCGTTGCTGCGGTGAAACTGAGTTGAACGAACCGATCCAAACTTTTCCTGTCTCGGAGTTGATAGGTGTCAAATCCGAAGTTTTCTTTAGCGTCCCGAAAGGCAGTTTCAATCTGCCACCGGTTTCTATAGTGTCGGATAACTGTTTCTACGGGCAGTCGTAAATCTGAAGTAAATACACAAAAATACCGATAGGGTTTAGACTTTTTCAAGCGTTTGCGTATCACAACGATGCGGACATCTACAGGACACATCTTTGTTCGCACGACTTTATCAGCGACAGAAAGTGTCTGATCCTCAACAACGATATCTGTATACTTCAGGTGTGGAATAGACACACGGCTACCATACCGACGGGGTCTGCCTCTCTTGAGACGCTTAGGGCGTTTCGGTATATCAAAAAACGCTGCGTTTGACTTCGCACGACAAAGTAAATGATGTCCTTGTGAGAGTATCTCCGTGAACACTTTGCGTCTATTGAAGCCTCTATCAAAAATGATAAGACCCGGTGGCACAAGATTACATAAATGCTTCAGCACAGCGAGGCTATTCGCGTCCTCGCTTTTCGGTTCCATCATCCGTGTGGCTAATGGAAACAGGCGCGTGCCTTCGCGCGTTTCTGCCAGCCACCCAATCGCACCGAACTCGTGTCCGTGATGAAACTTGGACTGGTTCTTGTTACGTGCCTGATACGCAGGGTTCCTGCGGAAATGCAAACCCGCTTGTTTTGAACCGCTACTTATGGCATGCGTCTCATCATAGACATAGATGCCCGTGGGGTAAGCGGATAGCACTTGATGGCTTAGCGTAGTGGCGACTTGATCCACACACCAGATGCCACGCGAGAGAAACTTTGGCAGAGACCAATACCGACCTGCTTGGGCTGTCGCAAGATAGATTTGTGTCATTGTGCCTCGGTAGGGCGTATTTATCAGACCTTTTACGAAAGTCTGAAAGTGGTGAAAGTTATTATACTTGAACACAGGTCAAAAATCTGATAACATGTTGTCCAAGTAGGAAAGTGGGGTCATTTGAAATATCCTTTCAAATTTGTGTTTTCTAAAAGGATACCCGCTTTCCTGCTTTATGTCCATAAAAAAAACAAAAAATGTCCAAACTATAGTATATAAACATATCGCTTTTTAATTTCTTCCTGGTCGGTACAAACATCAAATCCAGTTTCACCTGAACCTGGAAACGGATTTTCAAGCAGATAATATTGTTCGTAAGGGTTTAGTTCTTCATTTTTTGTATCAAATAAAACATGGTCTCTTGTTAGTGTCACTTGAATATCTCCCATCGTATTAACTTGACCAATTTGCCTTTGACACGCATACCATCTTCCAGATATCGATATTCAAGCCATTCTGATTCCGGTCGCTTGTTATACCTATACTGCTTATTAGGCCAAAGTTTTGTGGAAAGTCTTTTGCTAAGAACCTCTTTTCTTGGTCGTATTGAAGTGATTTGGTGATGTCCTGAAATTTCACGACGGATTGTTGCGGGGGCAAGTGTAACTCTACCGGGAAAAATTTCTACTAACTGATTCATTTTCATTTCAAAAGCCTGGAAGGAGATATTCAGTTCCTGACAAACAAGGTGTGCTAAAAGTCCGAGATTTGCGTAACCAGACACTTTGTTAGTCAGATTGTAACTTTCTCTACAGATAACTTCAAAGTCTTCTAAAGACGGTTGATCCGCATCCCATTCTCCACCCCAATAGAGGGTCTCTTCAAAAGGAGAACGGTAGGCATGTCCAACGGATACAGCCCAGGTCTGAAATGTATCGAAGGCAACAAATGTAATATTATAGTTCTCCATTAAGGTTTAGGGTTATTTAGTTTTATAGATATTCATTTTATCAAGTTAACTGTGAGTAAAGGTTTTGATGCATATTCCTTTATTTTATCAGCGATCCGTGTTATGCCTTGAAAACGGAATACGGATAATGCGGTATTTCGTAAAGCGGCCATGACTTGTGGAATAGCCCCGCATCTGACAGGTGATGCGTCCTCGCCGAGTAGCACATCGCGCATCCAATGCGACTTGTTCTCTATTGCCCAATGGCCTCTCCGTAAAGCAAGTAAGCGTTCTGCGGATGCCTCACTCGGTTTCAGGCTCGTAATCCCATAGGTAGTGCGGGTTGTCTCTTCTCCTGTCTTCATATTTTTGGAAGTATAGCAATATTGGATCACTTGTGCTACGCCCGGCCAATCCAGATATGCGTTGAGACTTGTGCTTGCCTTGATACATCGCGTCTCAAGTCTGCCATGCGACTTTTCAATCGTCTCATGCATGTATATCGGTTTCCCTAAAGTAGGGTGTGTTGTGTCTTCAGAAACCGCGTCAGGCACGCCTTGAAAAAGTTTTTCAATCGCTTCTAACAGGTCCGGTTGATTGCCTTTAACAGGCAGCATATAGTCGCCCCCGCTGTTTATGATTCCGTGGCAGAAAGAGCGTTGTGTCAAAAGGGCATCCGTTGTGATAACTTTGCCTGCTACATCAAACGCTTTGAGGATTTCCGTTGATACCGGTATTTCATTGGTTTTGTCGCTGACACCTCGCTGCGTGAGGGTGATCCCTAACTCATGAGAGACGACGGAGAGTAAATGGCTGATCATCGCACCACTTTTTTTAGACGCACGCAGGGTTTTGCCATCTATAGCGACTGCGTCGGAACACCCCCGCAAATCAGGGCACTCTGCTAATGCGGCGTTTACCCATTTTGACAGGATGTTTTCTAATGCCTCAACGTCCAACTTTTTCAACAGATTATGGATAGTTGCGGCACAAGGCGTTTTGTGATGTGTGAACCCGAGTGCTTTTGTGAGTGCGGGCTGTGAGCGTGCCCAGGTAGCGATGGATGTATACCCTTTATGCCCGCACATCAATCCAACGACTAAAAGTGCGAGGATTGCTTTCAACGGGTGTCGTTTCCCTTTTTCCTTGCGTGGGTCTGTAAGTCCTGCTAACATATCCATTAAGTGGCAGGACTTTTTTCTTGTCATTCTTCACCTCAAAAGATCGTAAGTTTTTATGGTGAAGTATAGCAGATACAGCGTGAAAAATCACGGTATATCTGCACATTCCAAATATTAACGATTGTGATAAAAAACAACTAAAATACATAAAACTAAATAACCCTAATTAAGGTTAGTCCCAATTTACTTCGAGCATCTGTATCTTGACGAAGAGGGATTTCAATTTTTTGTTCATTTTTCAAGCAATTTAGGAAACGTGCATAAGGTGGATAGTTAGCCAATTCTTGGTTAATCGGTAGCAAATTATCTCCAAAATTCCAAGCATCAATAAACTTATGATAATCTTCGGTCAAATGCAAAACATTCTGATCTTTATCACAACGGTTAATCCAGTGGGCTGCTTTAAAGATTCGCAGGATATCCTTCACCCGCCGATCAGGATATTTTATTTTTCCTTCACTCTCTACAATTTTACGAAATATATCCAGAGAGAGCTGGTTCTCAATACGATGTGTTTCAATACCATCTGCAACGGACAGTAATTTATTTATTGTAATTGGGTCCATTTTTACCCCTGAATTTCCAAGACATCTCGAGCGAAGAATCCACCACGTGATTGAGAATAGTAAACAAGTTTGTATGTGCGAGAACATTTTTCGTTTACAAGACGAATAGTACTGAAAACCTGTGCTAAATCCCAAAGTAAATAATGGACAGGTGTTAGCAACCACTTTTTGTTGTAGGAATCATATCGTACCGAACTCATCTTCTTACGCATAGGGGGAACATTGATGTGGAGGCTTCCTTGATTTTCCAAAGTTGCAAGCGAAGCCATATCTTTATCTCCTGTAAGCAAGTAGACTCCCTTTTGTATTCCCCGACTCTGTTTGAAATTTTTCATGCTTTCAATAATCAGACGGTCATTCTTTGAATTAATATTGAACTGCTCCAATTGTTCAGGAATACTCTCTAAGATTTCTACAGGTCTCCACAGACGAATGTGATTCAACTCCCTACTAACACATGAAACTTGGGGACGCTTTTCCAAAACACGGTATTTATCGATGTCTGGATTCGTTCCTCTGCCACTACCTTCCCAGATTTTATTCATCTCATATACTTGTTGTTGTACTTCAGTCATCACGAAAACCGGAACAACCGTCCAAATTGGTACCGTACACAGTGTCTTATGTAAAAAAGAAGTAACTGCTCTCCGCAAGGCACCAGTATCTACGACGAATGTTAAATATCCATGTTTTGAAAGTTGTCTCATTACTTCAAGGAATTTTAATTCAATTTTTGTTCTTCCATTAAACAAAACTGCGGACATAGAAGTCCTGTTCGCAACATACTGTCAGCGAGTTGATCCCAAATGAGTCTTTTTGCTTGATCTGCTTTATTTTTTCCTTGGGCTTGATCTGCTTTATTTTTTCTTTCGAATAATTCAGAAAAGCGAGATTTTATTTCTTGATCAGGCACAGGTTCAAAAGTAAAAGGTAGAATTGGATATTCTTGTGCCGTTTTCTCAAATTCATCAATTATGATGTCACCAAGTTTAACAAATTCGCTTTCTTCAAGATGAGTTCCATCTGTATAGGAAACTTCCCATTTACCCCAAAAAGGATACCCAGCTATAAACTCATCAAGTTTTAGTAGTCGTTTACCCATCAGAAATTCTTACTTTGTAGTCGGTACGCTGGTGGTGGTTCTGTAAGATTTCCAATATAACAGAGGTTAAAATTGTGCTTGATTTCAACGCTGGCTTAGAAATTTTGTCTTCAAATTGCTCACGAGATACTTCCATATCTGTTTGCAAAGCTTCGTATTCAGAAAATACCTGCTTTTTTATCGGATCAGGTAAATAGAAATCTACTTCTTCAGGATTTGAAATTGTAGGCATTTGGGTTTCAGGATCTTTTGAATCCAAATTTTCAACCTTATCTAAGAGACAATTCAAATGAATGATAATTTCACTTTTATTTTTCCATTGCTGAAAGTCAAAAATAGAAAGATCTGGTACAGAATAGGTCTCAATTACCTCCTGTGTTGAAGGATTAATAATTTCTATTTTCATAAAAGTTCCTTTCAGCGAAAATGTGTAAATGTTACTCCCACAACCATCTTTTGAGTTGAGTCTGTTTTTTGCCTATCGGTCCGTATGCTGCAATGGATTGAGAAAAAGTTGGAATCAACTCTTGTAAACCTTCAAACGCCTTCAGGTACATCTTTCCAAGTACAAAACAGATTGAAGTATAGTCGTTTCGCAGGATTTCTGAAAACGTTGTTTTGATTTGAGGCTGCAACTCAACTACCCTTGACAAGTTCATCTTTTGGTTATAGAATTCGGTTTGAAAATCTGCCGGGATAAGTCCGTAGGATGCAGATAAAATGTAAACATCCAATTGGTCTGCCTCACACGGACTTTCACGGAGAAAACGACGTAAGACGAAAAACAGTGGACCATTGTATCTCTCGATTGCTGGCAACTGTCCTTGTGCAGTGTTTTTTCGTTCTGAACAAGATAAAATAAGTAAACGTGGATTACAGTGCATAACTTCTCTATTACATATTAAGAATCACATTCGTTAGTTTCTATTGAATGCTGATATTTATATATTGTACTATAGTTTGGACAATTTTAGAAATTTTTAGTGCGAAAAAACAGAAAAGCAGGTATCCTTTCATAAACAAATATATTTTTTGAAAGGAGAATAAAAAATGAACCTCCTTTTCTGCTTAGACGACATTCTATCAGATTTTCAGTATCTGTTCAACACACAAAACTATGCTCTTTTCCAAGCGTTTATTTTCGGATTTATCGCAGATGGAAATAGTGGCACGCTAACGGAACTTTATCAATCAGGTTTTTCACAGACGCGATACTGGTCTTTTCCAAAGTTTCTATCGCGTGGTAAATGGGATGCGGATAAAGTCGCAGGACACCTGACAAAAAAGGTTCAGCAAGCATTTCCTAACTGGGTTTATGTGTATGATGAGACCAAAGCCATAAAAACAGGTGAACGCCAGTGGGGGTTGCATTTTTTCCGCAACTTCAGTTATCAAAAGGGTCGCGTGAACCGATCCAAGTTCCATTATGGACACGAGTTTGGTGCCTTAGGTTTACTTTGCCAAACATCTACAGGTTGGCAGCTATTCCCCGTATGGGCGAGACTGATGGTGCCGCAGACGTGCCGTGATAAAAGCGATGCGGTGTTGAAACGCATCTGTTCCCAGATCGCTCCGGGTCTTATTATTTTTGATCGTGGGTTCTCAAGGCGAAAAGTGTTTACGCTGGTTCAAAGTTATGGACATCATATCTTGTGTCGTGCGAAGTCTAATGCCGTCTTCTATCGTTTACCGGAACAGCCGAAACATCGCCAGCGTGGCCGTCCGCGAAAATATGGAGACCGCTTGGATATTCGCAGGATGCGGTATACGCTTATGGATATAGAAGGCCAAAAGTATTCAATCGCCTCCAAAGTCGTGAGAACGAAGATGTGCGATGCTGATATTCGCCTCGTTGTTATCCGAAGTCGCCCGAAAACCTCGAAACCTTATCGGTATTTCTGTGTATGGACAACAGATTTGACGATTGGGATACCACAGATCGCTATATATTATCGCAAGAGATGGCACATAGAGACGGCTTTTCGGGATGCGAAGCAACACTTCGGTTTTGATGACTATCGCCTGAAATCCCGCAAAAGCATCAATCGGTTTGTGCAATTGAGTTTCGTTGCAGCAAGTCTGACGAAGTTGCTATTCACCCCACGGGATGGGACGGCGGAGGAGATAAGTGCTCAGGTAGTTTGTGATCAGTTGGGCATCCATTGGTATCATCCGAAGCGTCTCACACAAGGGTTGCGTGTAGTTTATCTCCGCTGGCAGCTCTACAGAGCGGTATTTTCTGCGATTTACTCTGAAAAAACAAACTCACAGAAAATACACACCGATTTTCACAAAGAGACAGCATTGCCTGCGGACAACGCAGCCTGAATGTCCCAAAATGTCCAAACTTTAGTCTCCATTTAAGTAGGGTAAATTATTGAGATAGTTTATGTTTGCAATTCTTCAAGTAGACGGACGATGTCTCGGTAGCATTTGTCGAATGAGTCTGCTTTCCGTGCTTGCTCAATGTCAAAGAGTGCAGCGAGTGCAGGTTGGTCGGTTGTTTCACGATAGGTTCTGCCGTTTTCCATTTTTAAAGGTCATCTGTTCTTAACTTTTTTTATTTATATGAATATTCTTGTTTTTTTAATTTAGTGAGGGTGAGTTGTTTAGTTTTTGCCGCAGCTTCAACAGCTATCGGATCGGGTTGCAATTGATCAATGCGCAAAAGTTCACCTGTCGTAAACAATCGATCGCGTACTACAGATCTTGCGGCTTCATCAACAGGGGCAATTATCGTGTTTCCATCCTGTGCTTCAACAGCAAGAATTGAATCCACATCAAGATCCTTATTATCAAGCAGGTCTGGACTGTGGCTAGTGATGATTATTTGTCTTTTATGAGCAGCATCCCGCAATCCATCAAGTAGTACACCTGATGCAGCAGGATGGAGAGCTGTCTCTGGTTCTTCTATTCCCACAAGTGGAACACACTGATACAGTGCTACTAGAATTCCTAACACGCGAAGTGTTCCATCAGACATATTGTTTGCAAGAAATCGCCAACGGTGTTTATCACCTGCCATATCCTGTCTAAATTCTAACGTTTCCTTAGGACCAAACTTTTCAACATCTACACTATGTACACCAGGGACGACCAATGCCAGATATTCCTCAATATCTTCCTTAACGGACGGTGAGAGCTGGTTAAGAACACTTGTTATATTGCTTCCGTCACAAGCGAGAACATCGCGAGGATCCGGTGCTTGAAGGTCTCTTATTTTATCAGGATTGAAATTATGAAATCCCATTTGTGAAAAAGCATCATAGACAGGGCGAAATTCAGGCAAGCCGGAAGCATTCACTAAATATAGACGATCCGGCACAGCAGCCGGTGCTGCCTTCACTGTAGTAGTAACCACAGAGTCTTTATTATTAATATCGAAGTATTCATTCTGTAATATGCATGTTTCAGACTGAACTGCGTATCCTCCCCGTGGACGAGCCCCAATGCTAATGGTGTAACCTCCGTTGCCATGATTAGGTAAAGTGAATTCGAATCCGATACTAAAATGATTTGGGTGTCCGCGAGAGCGACGACGGACATCATCGATACCCCCACGATCGCGTATGGCGTGTTCTAAGGAATAATTCAGCGCATCTGCCACGAATCGCAGCGCATCGAGAAAATTGCTCTTTCCCGAACCGTTGCGCCCTACAAGGAACGTCAGAGGTTGCAACTGTACATCACACGCGGCGATACTTTTATAGTTTTTTAGAATGACTCTCTTAATAAACGTTGAATCTTTCATCTTATGCTACTGGAAATGCGTCTCCAACAAGCGGTTCACCATCTTCTACCTCAATTGTCGGAACGAGGACATGTCCTGGAGATTGTGCGTTGTTATAGCGAACCCCTTGTGCCATAAATATCATGACGAACGCGCGGCGTTGTCGGTCTGTAATATTCGGTGGTGTGCCGTGCCAATTCAGGCAATGATGGAACATACACTCGCCCGCTTTCAATTCCACTGGAATACCGTGGCTGATGTCTAAGTTCCGTCTTTCTGCCCATGGGTTCGGTGGTGGTTCGCGTCCTTCTTCTTGTGCCTTTGCTGTTTCAGTATTGAACGTTGCTTTTGCTTGAACTGAGAACCTTTCATCTTTGTGGCTTTTTGGCATAACGTGCATGCATCCGCTGTCAACTGTAGCATCATCTAAAGCGAGCCAGCAACTCACGATGTTTGGGGGACTGAGGGGCCAGAAGAAGAAATCGTGATGGAATCCGAAATGTCCGTTATCTTGCGGTGGTTTGGAAATAATTTGATCATGCCAGAGTCTAACTTCTGGAGTTTCCAACAAAGCGCGAGCGGTGCCTGCGATTAGCGGGTTGTGTATAGCTGCCTCATAACTTGCTTCCCGTTTCCACATGTTGACGAATTGGTGGATGGCCCGCGGATGTCCTCTGCCTCTATTGAGTTGTTCTCCTTTACGGTCATGCCCATATTTGAATTCTGGCGATGAATCGTCACCTTCGTTGAGTTCTAATTCTATGATGGTATCTAATCCATCGCGCATGGCTTGGACACCATCGCTGTCTAATACTTTACCGTATTTGAGGTATCCGTTCTCCTGAAAAAAGTTGACTTGTTGCTGTGTTACCACTTGTGTTTCTCCATAAATTGATGTTCTCAATATAAATACTATAGTTTGGACAATTTTAGAAATTTTTAGTGCGAAAAAACAGAAAAGCAGGTATCCTTTCATAAACAAATATATTTTTTGAAAGGAGAATAAAAAATGAACCTCCTTTTCTGCTTAGACGACATTCTATCAGATTTTCAGTATCTGTTCAACACACAAAACTATGCTCTTTTCCAAGCGTTTATTTTCGGATTTATCGCAGATGGAAATAGTGGCACGCTAACGGAACTTTATCAATCAGGTTTTTCACAGACGCGATACTGGTCTTTTCCAAAGTTTCTATCGCGTGGTAAATGGGATGCGGATAAAGTCGCAGGACACCTGACAAAAAAGGTTCAGCAAGCATTTCCTAACTGGGTTTATGTGTATGATGAGACCAAAGCCATAAAAACAGGTGAACGCCAGTGGGGGTTGCATTTTTTCCGCAACTTCAGTTATCAAAAGGGTCGCGTGAACCGATCCAAGTTCCATTATGGACACGAGTTTGGTGCCTTAGGTTTACTTTGCCAAACATCTACAGGTTGGCAGCTATTCCCCGTATGGGCGAGACTGATGGTGCCGCAGACGTGCCGTGATAAAAGCGATGCGGTGTTGAAACGCATCTGTTCCCAGATCGCTCCGGGTCTTATTATTTTTGATCGTGGGTTCTCAAGGCGAAAAGTGTTTACGCTGGTTCAAAGTTATGGACATCATATCTTGTGTCGTGCGAAGTCTAATGCCGTCTTCTATCGTTTACCGGAACAGCCGAAACATCGCCAGCGTGGCCGTCCGCGAAAATATGGAGACCGCTTGGATATTCGCAGGATGCGGTATACGCTTATGGATATAGAAGGCCAAAAGTATTCAATCGCCTCCAAAGTCGTGAGAACGAAGATGTGCGATGCTGATATTCGCCTCGTTGTTATCCGAAGTCGCCCGAAAACCTCGAAACCTTATCGGTATTTCTGTGTATGGACAACAGATTTGACGATTGGGATACCACAGATCGCTATATATTATCGCAAGAGATGGCACATAGAGACGGCTTTTCGGGATGCGAAGCAACACTTCGGTTTTGATGACTATCGCCTGAAATCCCGCAAAAGCATCAATCGGTTTGTGCAATTGAGTTTCGTTGCAGCAAGTCTGACGAAGTTGCTATTCACCCCACGGGATGGGACGGCGGAGGAGATAAGTGCTCAGGTAGTTTGTGATCAGTTGGGCATCCATTGGTATCATCCGAAGCGTCTCATACAAGGGTTGCGTGTAGTTTATCTCCGCTGGCAGCTCTACAGAGCGGTATTTTCTGCGATTTACTCTGAAAAAACAAACTCACAGAAAATACACACCGATTTTCACAAAGAGACAGCATTGCCTGCGGACAACGCAGCCTGAATGTCCCAAAATGTCCAAACTTTAGTATAAATTGGGGTGCCATTTTTATTACTACACAGTATAACATATTCATAGCTTTTGCGTAAGGTATTATGTTTAGTCGATAGGGTTATTTAGTTTTATGTATTTTAGTTGTTTTTTATCACAATCGTTAATATTTTAGGATGTGCAGATATACCGTGATTTTTCACGCTATATCTGCTATACTTCACCTTAAAAACTTACGATCTTTTGAGGTGAAGAATGACAAGAAAAAAGTCCTGCCACTTAGTCAATATGTTAGCAGAACTTACAGACCCACGCAAGGAAAAAGGGAAACGGCACCCCTTGAAAGCAATCCTCGCACTTTTAGTCGTTGGATTGATGTGCGGGCATAAAGGGTATACATCCATCGCTACCTGGGCACGCTCACAGCCCGCACTCACAAAAGCACTCGGGTTCACACATCACAAAACGCCTTGTGCCGCAACTATCCATAATCTGTTGAAAAAGTTGGACGTTGAGGCATTAGAAAACATCCTGTCAAAATGGGTAAACGCCGCATTAGCAGAGTGCCCTGATTTGCGGGGGTGTTCCGACGCAGTCGCTATAGATGGCAAAACCCTGCGTGCGTCTAAAAAAAGTGGTGCGATGATCAGCCATTTACTCTCCGTCGTCTCTCATGAGTTAGGGATCACCCTCACGCAGCGAGGTGTCAGCGACAAAACCAATGAAATACCGGTATCAACGGAAATCCTCAAAGCGTTTGATGTAGCAGGCAAAGTTATCACAACGGATGCCCTTTTGACACAACGCTCTTTCTGCCACGGAATCATAAACAGCGGGGGCGACTATATGCTGCCTGTTAAAGGCAATCAACCGGACCTGTTAGAAGCGATTGAAAAACTTTTTCAAGGCGTGCCTGACGCGGTTTCTGAAGACACAACACACCCTACTTTAGGGAAACCGATATACATGCATGAGACGATTGAAAAGTCGCATGGCAGACTTGAGACGCGATGTATCAAGGCAAGCACAAGTCTCAACGCATATCTGGATTGGCCGGGCGTAGCACAAGTGATCCAATATTGCTATACTTCCAAAAATATGAAGACAGGAGAAGAGACAACCCGCACTACCTATGGGATTACGAGCCTGAAACCGAGTGAGGCATCCGCAGAACGCTTACTTGCTTTACGGAGAGGCCATTGGGCAATAGAGAACAAGTCGCATTGGATGCGCGATGTGCTACTCGGCGAGGACGCATCACCTGTCAGATGCGGGGCTATTCCACAAGTCATGGCCGCTTTACGAAATACCGCATTATCCGTATTCCGTTTTCAAGGCATAACACGGATCGCTGATAAAATAAAGGAATATGCATCAAAACCTTTACTCACAGTTAACTTGATAAAATGAATATCTATAAAACTAAATAACCCTATTTAGTCGAGAACTGTTCTTATAATTTGAAGTCGTCTACTCGCCGACGGTTTTGTTCTCGTCTTGCGTTGCGAACGGTTTGGAATTCTGTTATCCGTAGTTGGCATGCGCCTTCGGTTGCGTCTGGTCCGTCCGTAAAATCTGCAGGCAGTTTGGTAGGTTAAGTCTTTTAAGTGCTTCGTCAGAGGCATTCAAAAGTCGATTTTGGACGCGGATTTTTGTTTGTCAGAATCGCGGATTACGCGGATTTACGCGGATTAGATGGCTGGTGTTTCAAGGTGCTTTTCGTGGGATTTGGATAAACGCAGATTGTTGGTTGTCAGCGTCTCGGATTAGTGCCACATCAAAGGTATGAATGCGATTTAGACATTCCCCGGATTATCTTTGTCAGAATTGGGGGGACGCTAAGTCCGCGACAATTGAATGGCTCTGATTTTTTTTGATCTAATTATAGTTTCCAATTTACCGAAAAACTTCATCAAGTCGCCAAACGAGTTTAAGTGCGTCTGACCAACCTGTTTTGGCAAAAAGATCTAATAGATTTAGCAAGCTTTTCAAACAATCTTCGTCATCTCTGACTACATGGCGATAGTCAGCTAGGACAATTTCGACTAAATTAACTATGTCTCGAACCGCAATGGAATCGAGATTATAACCAAAACGTTCACTTGATCTCGCCACTTGTTCTGCTAAATGCAAAACTTCTTTAGGATTGCAAGTGATAAAGCTGTGTAAAACTTGCATGAAATCGTGTGCGGTAGAAGCAGGCATTATACCTGTATTAGGGTCATCAGCAAAATCAATAATTTGTTCCATAATAGATTTGATTTCTTCATAGAGGCGACATCGTAAATGATCAGGGGTGGTTTCTGTTTGATTTTGTGATCCTCTTCTCCCATGTGCAAATGCATAGTAAAAACTCGATATCACCTGATTTACCACTTTATAAGTATTTTGTAATTTTATCTGCTTTTCTTCGTTGGGATTCTGATTCAGTGCATTACAGAGTTCCCGTATCTCATTGATACTAACGGATACAACTTCATTGAGATAATTAATTGCTCTTTTAACTTTTCTTTCGTCATCTTCAAGTTGCTTTGGAACCATGTAGATTTTTATTGTTCTCAAAACAAACCGGGTTAACATATTTGAAAACTTGATGGGGTTGTTGAAGTAAGTTCCTTTGATAAGATCTATTGCCCATAAATTTTCACGTTCTATCACTAACCAGATCAGTAAATTAATAAATGGATCCGGTATTCCTATTTTCATTTCTGGAGATGGCGTATGATGTAGTAACTTAGCTATAACGTTAATAGTTTTGTCTTCATTTTCTTTTTTATGGGCAACTATTTTATTTAATGTGCTGTAAAGACATTCTTGAACGACAAGATTTTTTTCAAATTCAGACCTTTGATTCATAATTTTCCAGAATCTATCAGGGTTTCTGACATAAACATTTGTGAGCTGCATTGCTGTTAACATGCGAACAGATGGTACGGGATCTTTCGCAAGGAGTTCAATTGCATCTAATATTTCTTCATCAGGTTTGTAATATGCAAGCAATGATAGACCTTTTACAGCTTCATGTCTTGGAAATGGCGAATATCCTGTAGAATCAAATTGTGCATCATATTGAGGGTCTGGAGTTGGGAGTTCATGTTTTGCCCCTTTTAATATGATTTGGCGGCAAAAAGTGAGCGAATCGTTTTCAAGGTTGTTGGCAATTCTTGCAAGAACAAACGCACACTCGGTCAATTTACACCAGAGTATATCAATGAGCTCATTATTGGATTCTGCATAATCCTTTATTGTAGAATAAACCGTTTGCATTTTTGGTAGGATAGATCGTGTAGCTTCCGAAGTAGGTTCATCCTTATTCCAATCTTTGCAAAATTGTTCAAGAGTTTGGGAATATTCTTGTAATTTTTTATTTTCAGGTGTCGTTGTATCAACACCTTTGTCTCTAAGCCATTTTTCTTCAGTTACGGTTTCAGAACTAACTTTAAAACTAACTGGTGGACGATTTTCTGGAACACTGTTTTCACGTTCCATTTTTTTTCTGATCGATTTTGCTTCATCTGTAGAAAGTAATTCTATAGGAATTTGTGCAAGGAGCTTATTTCTACGCTTTATAAGGTGATCGTAATTTTCCTGCCCCTTTGCTTCAGTGGGGAGTGCTAAGATGTGTTCTTCAATCTGGTGAAGTTGTTCAGGAGTAAATTCATAAGCAGCATTTTTTAAGAAAAAACCGAGTTCGCGAGAAACTTCAGGATATAATAGTATAGGTTTTGCTATGCAAAGATCGAACAGACGCGGTGCGAAAACTTTGGAAGACTTGGAAGACTGAGAAGCTGTTTTCAACAGTCTTTTCCAGAAAAATGCTGCTAACACATGGTCAATGAATATATCAAGTAGTGAATCGAGAAGTGGGTGTTTTTCTATATCCTCTGCTAATTCTGCAATGTATTCAAACAGAGAATCTGCCATTTCAATAGGTTCATCAGAGGATATTTGTGCATCCCAAATATAACTATCGTCTTGAACAAAGTTGGCTGTTTTCCCATGAAAATTGAAAGGTTTTATTAATTCTTCTATTGTCATATTTCTTCTGGAAAACCTGAGAATATGTTCTTTAGCAATGATGTAGTTCAAACTTTGGATTGCTGCTTGTGTTGCATATTTAGGTTTTTCTTGTAGAAATTTAGTGAAATGCTTTACCAGACGATATTGACACATACCGAAATCTTGGCTTCGATAGGTAGTTATGGGTAAAATAGGGCCGCCTCGCTGCGTCTCTCCTTCGCTGGTAAATTGGTGTGAAAAAACAGTAAAACTGATATTTCTCAAAAGCACTCAGAACCTACTAAACATCAATGTGAAGCAGGTCTAAGCCCCTGAAAATGCGTTTATGTTGAAGATTTGACTTGACCCTAAACGCATGAAATGCCATCCTAAGAAGAATCAAACAACGTTATTTTTCTCAGGAGGACATTTCATGCATCATCAGATTATCAAATCTGCTGAGTTTTTTCAAGAACTTCTTTATTCAAGGTTTCAAGGTATACAATCAAAAATCATAGACACTTTACTTCTGTTGTCCGTTTGCCATCTTTTCGGTCTTTACAATCCGAACCAGGTCGCAGATGCGTTGTCAGTTCAAAAAGCGTGTCTGTATCGGCAACTTCATTCAATAAGTCTTTATCATTGGAAGCACTTGAATATGCGTCTTGGATGTGCTTCAGCACTTGAGTTGATCAAAGACACTGAAACGAAGAGTGCTGCAACACAATCCCGGCGACGCATTACCATCAGTGTAGATGATACCAATGTGGATCGGTATGGCAAAACGATTGCTTATAGTTCAAACTGGTGGTCTAAGAAGGATAATAGGAGCGTCTGGGCTCAAAATGTGTTAGCGATCACGATCAAGATTGGCGATGTGGTTATTCCCCTCAATACACAGATTGTGAGTAAACAGGGGCGTGGCAACACAGATAAACCGAGCCTTTTTCTTAGTATGATCCAAGCAGTCTTGGATTGCTTTGATGCTGCAGGCATTGATATAAGGAAGTATCCGATTACTTTCGACTCGTGGTATGGTAGCAAGCATCTGGTTGACATCTTATTAGATTTAGGGTTTGTGTCTATACAAGTGCATGGTAAAAGCAACTATGTGATGACGATAGAGGGTAAAACTGCTAAACTTTCAGTTCACAAAAAGCGGATCCAACTGCGGTCGGAGCAATGGGGATGCGATAAACCTGTCTGTCGTGTGCGAGCAGTAAGCCCAACATTTGGTGAGTGCATTGTGCTGTTTTTTATGGATATGGGCAAGATACGAACGCTTTTAGTTTTTGGTAAACCGCTCCGCACTTGTGAGGCTCTCAGAATATGGTCTCAACATCACGGCATTGAACACTTTTGGCGTCAATCTAAATCGTGTTTGCATCTATCTGGTATGAGTTTACGTAGCACGGTAGGTGCGTATGCGGGTCTCGGTATCAAAGTGATGGGTTATCTGATGTTGTTGCGTGTAAGTATCTCAGAGTGTCGCACATTTCATCAAATACAACTTGAACTCACTGGACAAAGGCAGATGCTACTTGACATCATAGAGCATTTTCATGAACAAAACCCAAAAGAACCTTGAAAACCATTGAGTTGGGAAAACTTTTGAAAAATATCAGTAAAATAGATTTGGGTGACGAATTCTGGGTCATGTATAAATATGTTATCAACATTATCCGTTAACCATGTTAGAAATCCTATTGGGAAATTATCTTCTTGTGTTAGTTCGAGAACCTTAACAAGTAGCGCGTGGGACTCTTTAATATCTGTGTGGTAGGTTTTGGCAACAAGCGGTACTGCCCAACGCCCTCCAAACCGATTATACCAGTCGTCTGACTCTGTTTCTCTTTCCTGCCAAACCCATTTGAGTAACCGTCGCCCAATACGTCCACAAGTATCTATTACATCTGAGTTTGTTGTTTTCTCAAGTATATCTGATGTTAGGTTTGCCAAATCCCAAGCAAAATCGACGTGCAAGTATTCGGATGCCCGATCATAGAAATCAATCCAAGGGTTTTCACGTTTTATTTTTAGGGTTTGGAGTGCCTGAAAAAGTCTTGTTATTGCTTCCTCGGCAATAGGTTCTCTGTTTTTAAGTTTTTGTATCAATTCTTCCAGTTGTTCAATTTCTTGTGCTTCATTTGCGATTACGTTTGTCGGGATCAAACGTGCGACGAGGCGCAGGTGTACAGATTGATCACTTTGTAATATATGCCAGAATGCACGCCAGAAACTTTCTAAGTTATAATACCAAAGACGTGTGAAAAAATAGGTAAGACTTGGCCTGAGAAAGAGTGGACGTGAGGGGTCTTCAGTGATAAACCTTTCAAGCTGTTGTGGATCGTCATCAATTAGCAAAACGCTTACTGCGTAGTCAAAGAGGATGTTATGAGAAAAAGCGATCCTTTGCCCAGTTGAAGAAACTCTTGCCAGAATTTCATTACTCTGGAGTTTATTCCATGCGGGTTTCTTGGCTGGGTTGTCAAGTTCTACTTCGTCATGAATGTCATTAAGCCTTACAGTCAGCGAACGTTCTTTAACCATTTGATTTGAGACTTTTCGCAAAACACGTTCACTTGTTTCATTATTAACTCTTTGTTTCCAAAACCGGTCAAACAGCTGCACTTCAGAACGGATATCGCTTATGTTTCCAATCTCTTCAGGTGATGCAAACTTAAGAATCTTTTCCAATAACCAGAGATTGAATGGATTTGATAAAATACTTTTAAATTCATCTGAACCCTTCTCAAAGACTGTTTCTGGACATCCAATTTGACTTAAAGCCTGTCGTATCTCGTCCTTAGTAAATGGTGGAATTGTAAAATGTCGGCATAAAATATCTTTAGTCTTGTATTCAGCTAGATCGGCATCATTATTATTGCCAAAGAGATTTAAGAGTTCTTGCGATTTTGTAGCATCGTAGGTTCGTACTGTAACAATAACATTCCAATTATCAAGTTCTCTAATTGCCCTTTGAAATAGGACATATAAGTTTTTACGTTTTGCATCGTCTCTTGTTGAATCAAAACCATCAAACGTTAGAATTGCTTTATTATCAGAGACAGGGACAGATTTCAAAGCTTCAATCAGATCACCACGAAATGATAATCCATCCGGCCACCCGTTAGTATCACTGTTACCGAGAAGATCAATGGATAGAAGAAGGTGTGGTATATCTTTCGATTGTAAATGGTTGTGAAGTTCTTTAAGTAAGTGCGTTTTTCCAACACCCGGACTCCCAATTACCACGCCGTTTCCTCGCGATACAAAGTCGAATAAATCACTTCGTAACTTCTTCCGTTGTATATTAATCTTACTCGTTTCTTGGTCACTACTTGATGTTTTATTTGCATAATCTATCCAATCCATTATATTGTTTGGTATATTGTGTGTATCTTCTCCGAAATTATCCTCAAGTAATTTCTCTATTTCTCGTAATTTTTCCAAAGGAAATTCAGAAATCTTTTTTAATAAATTATTATAATCGAGTATATCATTGTGTATATCAAATGGGAATTTGTCTTGGATGATACTATCAAATTCTGCGCGATATGACTTTTGTTTTTCAGTCAAAATATAGATCATAAGATGATCGTATTCTTTGTAAAGTTCGGACGTAACAAATTGTGTTAATGTATCTTTTATTTTTTGAGAGCTGGGATCAGATGTAATTTGATATGCTGTTTTCGTTTTTTTATCTCCTAAATCTATTGCAGGAAAATTTACTCTTTCCGTTTTATTGAGATTTTTTAAATTTGTATCCCCAAATACTATGGAAAATAGTGGGATGAGTATATCCTCAGATATGCTGTTAATGTCTAGCATATTCATTGCTGATGCACCTTTTACTTCGGCAACAAATCTTGACATCAATACATTAATTCTATTTAGAGTAACTTGTGTTTTCACTGTAAACTCCTCTATTAACTATAGTTTGGACAATTTTAGAAATTTTTAGTGCGAAAAAACAGAAAAGCAGGTATCCTTTCATAAACAAATATATTTTTTGAAAGGAGAATAAAAAATGAACCTCCTTTTCTGCTTAGACGACATTCTATCAGATTTTCAGTATCTGTTCAACACACAAAACTATGCTCTTTTCCAAGCGTTTATTTTCGGATTTATCGCAGATGGAAATAGTGGCACGCTAACGGAACTTTATCAATCAGGTTTTTCACAGACGCGATACTGGTCTTTTCCAAAGTTTCTATCGCGTGGTAAATGGGATGCGGATAAAGTCGCAGGACACCTGACAAAAAAGGTTCAGCAAGCATTTCCTAACTGGGTTTATGTGTATGATGAGACCAAAGCCATAAAAACAGGTGAACGCCAGTGGGGGTTGCATTTTTTCCGCAACTTCAGTTATCAAAAGGGTCGCGTGAACCGATCCAAGTTCCATTATGGACACGAGTTTGGTGCCTTAGGTTTACTTTGCCAAACATCTACAGGTTGGCAGCTATTCCCCGTATGGGCGAGACTGATGGTGCCGCAGACGTGCCGTGATAAAAGCGATGCGGTGTTGAAACGCATCTGTTCCCAGATCGCTCCGGGTCTTATTATTTTTGATCGTGGGTTCTCAAGGCGAAAAGTGTTTACGCTGGTTCAAAGTTATGGACATCATATCTTGTGTCGTGCGAAGTCTAATGCCGTCTTCTATCGTTTACCGGAACAGCCGAAACATCGCCAGCGTGGCCGTCCGCGAAAATATGGAGACCGCTTGGATATTCGCAGGATGCGGTATACGCTTATGGATATAGAAGGCCAAAAGTATTCAATCGCCTCCAAAGTCGTGAGAACGAAGATGTGCGATGCTGATATTCGCCTCGTTGTTATCCGAAGTCGCCCGAAAACCTCGAAACCTTATCGGTATTTCTGTGTATGGACAACAGATTTGACGATTGGGATACCACAGATCGCTATATATTATCGCAAGAGATGGCACATAGAGACGGCTTTTCGGGATGCGAAGCAACACTTCGGTTTTGATGACTATCGCCTGAAATCCCGCAAAAGCATCAATCGGTTTGTGCAATTGAGTTTCGTTGCAGCAAGTCTGACGAAGTTGCTATTCACCCCACGGGATGGGACGGCGGAGGAGATAAGTGCTCAGGTAGTTTGTGATCAGTTGGGCATCCATTGGTATCATCCGAAGCGTCTCACACAAGGGTTGCGTGTAGTTTATCTCCGCTGGCAGCTCTACAGAGCGGTATTTTCTGCGATTTACTCTGAAAAAACAAACTCACAGAAAATACACACCGATTTTCACAAAGAGACAGCATTGCCTGCGGACAACGCAGCCTGAATGTCCCAAAATGTCCAAACTTTAGTCTATTAAATAAACTATTGAATATTGCATACATAGGATTGCTGGCAGAAAGTATAGTAATATTTTTTTCCTAACGACAAATCGTAATTAATGGGCTAATAACTTCATGGTGTTAAAAGCATTGCTTCACCTGATTCAAGAAGTTCAATCAACTTGTGCTTTCGTTCTTCGTTTTTATCTTGTTCTTCGGGTGTAAAAACTTCAGGTAAACTAATTTTTGGGTTATTCATGTAAAAGCGCGAATGCTAGTAGTAGTCATCAGCGGAAATCCTATTGAGATCAGTGGTAATGAATTGTTAAGATAGTAACGTATTTAGAAAAGGGAGTCAAGAAAATATGGGTTTCGGTGCTCTGAGTATCAAACTTAACCATAAATTCTAGTATTAGCGTCAGAGCAGTTGAAGACTATATCCTTTGATTAGCTAACGAATCTGTGATATACTTATGGCTAACACAAATAAGCAAAAAGTATGATATACTAACATGCACATAACGATTGGCAGCAAACTTGGTATTATTTAGAGGAGAGATATGGACATTTATAAACAAAGTATTTCATTGATTTTTGTAGTTTTACTATCCATAACTTTTACAGCCGTCGCTGATGAGGGAGCTGAAGAGGTTTGGACGTTGGAGGAGGTAGTGGTGACTGCCCGTAAACGTGAGCAGTTATCATTTGAAGTACCGCTTTCCGTTTCAACTATTCACAGTGGAAAGTCCGAGGCATTGCGGTCGTCAGGTATGGATTTACGTTTTCTATCAAATCGTACGCCGAGTCTACAGATGGAATCGTCTTTCGGTAGAGTGTTTCCACGTTTTTATATTCGTGGGCTTGGTAATACAGACTTTGATCTTAATGCATCACAACCGGTTTCAGTTCTTTACGATGGTATTGTGTTGGAGAATGCGTTGTTAAAAGGGTTTCCAGCATTTGATTTAGATCGGATTGAGGTGCTACGGGGACCGCAAGGTACATTGTTCGGACGCAATACGCCTGCGGGTGCGGTGAAGTTTGAATCAGCGCGGCCGACACAAACATTGGATGGATATGGCCGTGTGAGTTATGGGCGGTTCAACAACGTTAATTTTGAGGGGGCAGTGTCCGGTCCACTTGTGCCTTCTGTGCTTTCTGCCCGGTTATCTCTACTTGTACAAGATAGAGGCGATTGGATAGATAATGAGTTTATGACTGAAGAAAATATTCTGGGTGGACATCGTGACTTAGCTGCGCGTTTACAGTTGTTGTGGACACCGATGTCGAAATTGAAAGCGTGGCTTAAGCTCCATGCACGTGATCTTGATGGTACTTCACGCTTGTTTCGTGCCAATATCTTGGTGCCGGGTGAAGGAGGTTTAGTAGAGGATTTTGCTCGTGATAGTATCTCACATGATGGACGTAATGAGCAAATGTTAAGATCTGGTGGTTTGACTGCTGAAGTGCGTTACGATATTGGAAATTTCCAACTGGTTTCACTGACAGGACTGGAACGACTGACTAATTTTTCACGTGGCGATATTGATGGCGGATATGGTGCTGTTTTCCTACCATCAAGCGGTCCTGGTGTGATTCCGTTTCCTTCGGAAACAGCATCTGGCATCCCTTTGTTGAATCAGTTTTGTCAAGAAGTTCGTTTGGTGACTACGGGAGAGAGTCGTCTTGCTTATCAGTTTGGGTTGTACTATTTTCGTGAGTTTGTAAAAATGGAGGATTTCAACTACAATACTTTGGCTGGTGGTAGTCAAGATGGCTATGTGCGTCAAGAACAGACAGCGACGGCATTGGCAGCTTATGCATCCACGACGTTGGAAATACTTGAAGATTTGGAATTAGGTGTTGGTGTGCGTTTGTCTGATGATGCGAAGGATTATTATGCATGGCGTGAGGAAGTGCCTGCAGTTGAGGCAGAAGGGGGATCTGAACCGATCGGACCTATCCATGAAAATCCGAAGGACACGGTATGGAGTGGTGATGTAAGTTTACGGTATCAGGTTGGTCCCAATGTGCAGACATATTTGCGTGGTGCGCGAGGGTTCCGTGCCCCCAGTATTCAAGGGCGTCTACTGTTTGGTAACGAGGTCACGGTCGCGGATACGGAGACCATTCTCTCCTTTGAAGTTGGTACGAAGATGCGATTGGTAGATCAACGATTACATCTCAATCTTGCGGCGTTCAACTATGGTAAAATATAAAATTTTCTATACATATTTTTCTATTTGTGGTATAATACCCGGTATTATGGCATATTCAACAGACCTGCGAAAACGCGTGCTTGATTTCATTGATAACGGCGGCAGCAAAGTAAAAGCTGCGAAACTTTTCAATATCTCACGCGATGTTATCTATAAATGGCTCAACGCACCAGACCCACTCGCCCCGAAAAAATCAGGACCTAAAGGTCCCAGATGTATTGACTACAAGGCACTCACACAACAAGTAAAAGATTTCCCCGATCAAACTATACAGGAGCGCGCAGATCATTTCGGCGTTTCCTACTATTGTATTTGGTATGGACTGCGAAAACTCGGTATCTCGCGAAAAAAAAGACACTCGGCTATAAGGAACGATGTGATCACAAGCGAGAAACTTATCGTGAGCAACTCGCTGCTGCAAAGGAAAACGGAAAATCCTTAGTTTTTATTGATGAGAGTGGTTTTCGGTCAGAAAGTTTCAGGCGTTTCGGGTATGCTCCGAAAGGTGAACCTGTTTTTGACCTTATATCCAGTCAAAGAAACCGCACCACAACTTTGTTAGCTGCACGTATAGATGAGGCGTTTACAGCCCCTATATTATTTGAGGGGAGCTGCAATGCGGAGCGTTTCAATACTTGGCTTGAGTATGAGTTATGCCCGCATTTAGATGAGAACCATGTTGTTATTCTGGATAATGCGCGCATCCATAAAACACACCGCACCCGGGATCTTATAGGGGCATCGGGTGCCTCCCTATTGTATTTGCCTCCTTATTCACCGGACTATAACCCAATTGAACATGATTTTGCGAACATCAAACGCTTACGAGAGTATAATAAAGATAAAACACTTCAAGATATAATCAATATGTATAAATAATTCAAAACTCTACCATATTTTATGCAGGATCAGCAGCTGACTGCGGTTGGTGGCGAGACGAACTTCAATCGTTTGGTGAATGCGGAGAGTACTATTGGACGTGGTGTTGAGGCGGAACTAATATTTGCCCCGATCAACGCACTTGAGATTTCAGCAGGACTCAGTTACAACTGGACACGTATTGACGATCCGAATTTGGCAGTGGCCGGTTGCGGTGCCCCATGCACAGTGTTGGATCCGTCTGCCTCTATTGAAGGCACATATTCTATTGATGGTAACAGTTTGCCGCAGGCTCCTACATGGATTGCTGACATAAACTTGCGTTATGTTATAGACCTTCCTTCTGGTGTCCGTTTGGTTGCCTCTACAGATTGGGCATATCGTAGCCGTGTGCATTTCTTTCTCTATGATTCTGTGGAATATAGCGATGATTGGCTTTTAGAGGGTGGGATTCGCCTTGCTTGCCAGATACCGAATATTGAGACAGAATTTGCACTCATAGGACGTAATATCCTCAACGATACTTCACTAACTGGCGGTGTTGACTTCAATAATCTCACGGGTTATGTGAATGAACCGCGGTTTTGGGGAGTGGAATTGGTGAAACGATATTGATATGTCAAGGATAAGTAAGGGAACGTGAGTTCGGAATAAGACATTTTTTGCCCGATGCACAACCTGGAAAGGTTTGGAACAATCTGTGTCCTAAAGATGCACAACCTGGAAAGGTTATGCTACAAAGTAAGGCGGGAATGCCAATTCCCGCCTATTCCTGGATTATGTCCTAAATCCAATTAATCCTAAATGCCTTCAATGTCCAATTTAAAGGGCTCCTCTGATAGGTTCTCTGGTTCAGGATCATCGTCAATATCATCGTCAATTGCCTCAGCAGATACATTTAGTTCCTGCCATTCAGCGAATCCAGTTCCAGCGGGAATGAGGCGACCCAGTATTACGTTTTCCTTCAGGCCTGTGAGCATGTCGGTTTGCCCTTCGACAGCGGCATCAGTAAGTACTTTCGGTGTCTGCTGGAAACTTGCGGCGGAGATAAAGCTGTCTGTGCTGAGTGATGCTTTACTGATACTCTGTAAGACAGGTTCTCCTGTAGCTGGCGTGCCATTTTCTTCTTCGACGCGCCTGTTTTCAGCGTGGAACTTGTGTCTTGTAACTTCATCGTTTGCATAGAAGTTTGTATCCCCGACGGTGAGTATCCGTATCTTTTGGAGCATTTGTCGTACAATCACTTCGACGTGTTTGTCGTTGATCGTCCTTGCGCCGTATACAGTCTGTACTTCATCAACGAGATATGTCCAGAGTGCTTCTTCACCCTCAAGGGAATGTCCATTAAGGGTGGTCCTGCCGATAGCAAGGATATCGTGTGGATTGAGATATCCATCAGTTAGTGGCTGGCCTGCTTCCACCCAGTCACCGTCGTCGACCCGTCGTTTTTCGTCAGGTATAGAATATAAACGGCTTTTTGTTGCGCCATCTACGATTCGATATTGAGGTACACCTGCCTTTTGGCCAGTGAGTTGCAGTTGCCCATTAATTTCAGCGATTTCGGCAGCATCTTCACGTTTCGGACGACGCGCTTCAAAGAGTTCAGTCACCCGTGGAATACCAACGACGATGTCCAGATTCGTGGTTTTTTCATGCAATTCTGCCAATGGGCTCTGTGCATTAACACTGTCACCATCTTTCACAGAAACAGAGTAACCTGCTGGAATCAGGTGGGATTTATGTCCACCATCTTTCATAAGGATTTCAATCCGGAATGTTTCGATTAAACCATCAACAATCACACCAGGATATTGTTCAAGGGCAGTGTTATATCCCCAATCTTCCAGTTCTTGACCGATTTCAAGTGTGCAGTTGGGGTGTATGACTTTCGTAACTTTGTAGGTATTCCTTGAAGTGGATGCTAATTCCTCTTTGTACTCAGTATCACTGAGGATTTGCCCTATCTCTACCGTGGTATCCTTCTCTTCGTTGATTTTGGTAACCTTATATACGCGTTCCGTGTCAAAACCTTTGTATAGGCGTTGCCCGCGTTTATATTCGGCTTCATCAATTTGTTTTCCAGCGGTAAACGGGCATTCCTTGTGGTGAACAGCGAGGATATGGTATACCAGCTTAAATTCAGGTAGCGGTGTATCCGTTTCTCGATGCTGTTTCACAAGTGCTTTGTATTCAGTATCAGTTAGGACCTCGTCAGTCTCTTCGCCATCCTGAATACGTATATATAGTTTCTCAGGGTCAAAACCTTTGTAGCTGCGGCGATGGCGATTGGATTCAGACTGTGTAATGAGTTCATCTATAGGCACCGGAAAGTCTGGGTGATGTGATGCAACAACACGATAGAGCCGTTCCACCTCAAATGCACCTTCATTTTTTTCGATATCTACCTCAAATCCAGGAAATTCTTTCAACGCTGCCTTTTTCTCGTTTTCGGTGAGCAGTGTTTCAAGATCCATCGAACAGTCAGGATGATGTACAGTTGTAATTCTGTATTTGAGTCGTTCCGCATCAAATCCCCCAAATTTATCTTGTAGCGTCCCTAAGTCTTCATCATCAATTAGTTCTCCAACCTCGATCGGACATTCAGGATGCTGGACTTGCGTAACACGTGAAAGCTTTGATGAGGGGCGTTGGACTTCAAAAGCTTTATTTTCATCCCGCACCTTCTGCAATTCAACGGCACTGTACTCTTGTTCTTCAGACAGGTCTATACCTGCGCTAATATCTTTCACAGTATAGACAGCGTCCTCAAAATCGATATGATGTTGACTTTCCTGTTCAACTGTAAGTAAATCCCCTTTCTTATAAGTACAGCTCGGATCCGTAATAGTCTGAATTTGGTATTTCATATCTGCTTTAACAGTTTTCTGCTGTTGCAGATATTCACTTTCAGTAAGGATGTCCCCTTTATCTGTTTGATACACCCATTCGCCTGTGAAAGGACGGATTTTAATTTCCCATTCTTCTATCTCTGTTTCTGTCAACAATGCCCCCGGTTCCAGTGAAATATTGGGATGTTTCACGTTTTGAACACGGTACCGTGGTTCAGAAACTCGGAACAGCGAATACCGATGTAAACAGTTGTTGTATTCCTGTTCAGTGAGGTACTGTCCCTCTTGCAGTGAAAAGTCATTATCGGAATTTGCTTCAACAATATCCGGTTTGTTTATCTTGGTAACTTTAAAAAGTATAGGTTCTGTCTCAAATCCTGGATAACGTTCAATATTCTCCTGATATTGTCTTTCTGTAAGGAGTTCGTCAGGTTGTAGTGGACATTCAGGGTGTTGGACAGTTTTGACCTTATATTTCGCTTGGTCAAGGTGTTCAGCGACCTGTTGTACGATCCAGAGTCCACTTTCCTCGCGAACAGTGCGCCCCGGTATGAAATCTCTAAACTGCACAGCTCCAGAAGTTTTCGCAAGGATCTTACGGGCAAGACCTTCACTCACATCTTCAACCACGCCACCCGTATGGAAGGTACGCATTGTCAGCTGTGTTCCGGGTTCGCCGATAGATTGTGCGGCGATGATACCGATTGCTTCTCCTACGTTGGCAAGTTGCCCCGAAGTTAGATCAGCACCGTAGCATTTTGTACAAGCTCCCTTCTCTGTTTCACACGTTAAGATAGAGCGAACACGAACACTGGGGACTTCAGCGTCTTCAATAATTTGTGCCATCTGTGGTGTGATGAAGGTATTGCTGTCGATCATGACTTCCTCTGTCGTGGGATGTAGCACGGGTTCGGCCGTAACACGCCCACTAATTTTGAAACTAATGGAACCTGCATCTGCGGTGAATTTGAGGATACCGTTTGTTGTTCTGCAATCCTCTTCAGTGATCATAACATCTTGTGCGACATCGACAAGTTTCCGGGTGAGGTATCCGGAGGCAGCGGTTTTCATTGCCGTATCCACCAACCCTTTACGCGATCCGAAGGTCGAGAAAAAGTAATCAAGTACGTCTAAACCTTCCCGATATGAGGATCGTATCGGATCCTCTAAGATCTTACCGTCTTGTTTTGACTTCAACCCGACGATTGCGCTGATTTGTGTGAAAGGATTTTTTCGTGCGCGTGCACCACTGTCTGCCATCAGATGAACAGGACTGAAGCCTTCTACATCTTTTCCTTGTTCAACCAGATATGCCTTTGTCTCAGGGAGAGCTGTGAACAGTGTTTCGCCGACTTGGTTAACTGCGGCGGACCATATCCGTATCTTTTCATTTCCAAATTCTTCCACCTCAAGGTTGTCTTGCTGTTCTAGATTATCAATCTGTTCCTGTGCATCTTTGAGGATCTCTTTCTTGTCTTCAGGTATCAGATAGTCCTTAATACCGGGGGAAATTCCGCTACGTGTTGCATATTCAAAACTCAACTTTTGTAACCGATCCAATAGTGATACAGTCTCTGCGGTGCCGAGTTCGTTGAAACATTTTTTGATAAGTTCTGATAGGCGTCTTCCACGTGCTTCCTGATTGAAAAATGGCAATTCAAGGCCTGAGACTTCGTCTGTCCATGAGAGTGAGGCGGTACCATTTGTGTGTGGGAGCACTTCATTGAATATGACGCGTCCGACAGTTGTGAGGATCGGTTCACGATGTTCTTTGAAAAAGAGAACAACAGGATCATGGAGTTTGATAATGTCGCACCCGTGTGCGTGTGTCACTTCATCGAGTGTTGTAAAACGTCTTCTTGCCCATGTTTCGTTTTCTAATGCTGCAAATGCTCTGGCTTTATCGGCGTCCTCAGCATAAGCGGTGTGGAGTTTTTCTGCGCGGTCTCTGTGTTCAGGAAGCTCTTTTGTAAGGAAACTTGCTCCTAAAACCATGTCGAGTTCGGGAACTGCAATAGGTTCGCCATGTGAAGGTTTTAGGATATTACTGCTGCTCAGTAGTAACATCTTCGCTTCTGTACGTGCCTCAATAGAGAGTGGTACATGAACAGCCATTTGGTCCCCATCGAAATCTGCATTGAATGCTTTACAGACAAGTGGTGGGATACGTATGGATTTTCCTTCGACTAGTACAGGCATAAACGCTTGTATTCCAAGGCGGTGGAGCGTCGGTGGACGGTTTAGCAGAACGGGATGGTCAGCGATGACCTCCTCTAACGCTTCCCATACGGGTGAGTTCGGTGTAACGTTTTCGGTCAAGTGTTTTCCGCGTTTTATTGTCTGTGCTTCACCTGATGCCATCAGTTTCTCTATGATGAACGGTTTGAAAAGTTCCACAGCCATTAATTTGGGTAACCCGCACTGATGGAGTTCTAATTCGGGACCGACGACAATTACACTTCTGCCGGAATAGTCCACCCGTTTTCCGAGCAAGTTTTGGCGGAATCGTCCGACTTTGCCTTTAAGTATATCGGATAAAGATTTTAGTGGGCGTTTACCGGGGCCAGTGACTTTACGTCCATGTCTTCCATTATCCAAAAATGCGTCGACAGATTCCTGAAGCATCCGTTTTTCGTTACGCAGAATGACTTCTGGTGAACGGAGATCTATAAGTTTCTGTAGACGATTGTTCCTGTTAATAACGCGGCGGTACAGATCGTTCAGGTCACTTGTAGCGAATCTGCCACCTTCTAAAGATACCAATGGACGCAGGTCGGGACTAATAACCGGGAGCACTTCAAGGATCATCCAGTCCGGTTGCATGTGTGCCCTTTCAAAACCCGCAACCATTTTGAGTTGTTTTGAGAGTTTAACTTTTTTCTGATGGCTTGAAGTTTGCTCGAGTTCCTCTTTAAGTTTTTCAACGTCTTCTGGCAGATCGATTTTTTGTAGGAGTTCCTGAATTGCCTCTGCGCCTGTGCCAGCTCTGAAAGTATTGGGATGTTCACTTTGCTTGGCAAGGACTTCTGCTTCTGTAAGAATGTCTTTCACATTTAAATCGCAACTATCATCTATTACCTCTGTGACGATAAAGGCTTCGAAGTAGAGAACTCTTTCGACTTGGCGCGACGCAAGCTCCAGAAATGTTCCGAGTCGAGACGGTATCCCTTTAAAAAACCAGATATGAGAGACAGGTGCTGCGAGTTTGATGTAACCGAGACGTTCTCTCCTGACTTGAGATTTTGTCACCTCAACCCCGCACTGGTCACAGATAAGTCCTTTATGCTTAATCCGCTTGTATTTGCCGCAGCTGCACTCAAAATCTTTCTGTGGGCCGAATGTTGCTTCACAGAATAGCCCTTGCTGCTCTGGGCGAAAGCTGCGATAGTTAATGGTTTCGGCTTTTTTGATTTCACCGCAATCACAAGTGCCTTTTTCAGGGCATGTCCATGCATCGCTTGCCGGGTTTCGTCGCTTACAAGATGTGCGTTTTGCCCAATCTTTTATCTGATCAGGTGAGGCGATACTGATAGATATACGATTAAAACGATTTTCTTTATCTGCCATTTGTTTTTTCTCCTTAATAATACTATAGTTTGGACAGTTTTTGTTTTTTTATGGACATAAAGCAGGAAAGCGGGTATCCTTTTAGAAAACACAAATTTGAAAGGATATTTCAAATGACCCCACTTTCCTACTTGGACAACATGTTATCAGATTTTTGACCTGTGTTCAAGTATAATAACTTTCACCACTTTCAGACTTTCGTAAAAGGTCTGATAAATACGCCCTACCGAGGCACAATGACACAAATCTATCTTGCGACAGCCCAAGCAGGTCGGTATTGGTCTCTGCCAAAGTTTCTCTCGCGTGGCATCTGGTGTGTGGATCAAGTCGCCACTACGCTAAGCCATCAAGTGCTATCCGCTTACCCCACGGGCGTATACGTCTATGATGAAACACATGCCCTAAGTAGCGGTTCAAAACAAGCGGGTTTGCATTTCCACAGGAACCCTGCGTATCAAGCACGTAACAAGAACCAATCCAAGTTTCATCACGGACACGAGTTTGGTGCGATTGGCTGGCTGGCAGAAACGCCTGAAGGCACGCGCCTGTTTCCATTAGCCACACGGATGATGGAACCGAAAAGCGAGGACGCAAATAGCCTCGCTGTGCTGAAGCATTTATGCGATC
Source organism: Candidatus Poribacteria bacterium (assembly GCA_965200395.1). Taxonomy (GTDB): domain Bacteria; phylum Poribacteria; class WGA-4E; order WGA-4E; family WGA-3G; genus MSPOR6. Next base: position 491,597 of record CBDAUH010000003.1, read on the forward strand.
TTGTGCCACCGGGTCTTATCATTTTTGATAGAGGTTTCAATAGACGCAAAGTGTTCACGGAGATACTCTCACAAGGACATCATTTACTTTGTCGTGCGAAGTCAAACGCGGCGTTTTTTGATATACCGAAACGCCCTAAGCGTCTCAAGAGAGGCAGACCCCGTCGGTATGGTAGCCGTGTGTCTATTCCACACCTGAAGTATACAGACATCGTTGTTGAGGATCAGACACTTTCTGTCGCTGATAAAGTCGTGCGAACAAAGATGTGTCCTGTAGATGTCCGCATCGTTGTGATACGCAAACGCTTGAAAAAGTCTAAACCCTATCGGTATTTTTGTGTATTTACTTCAGATTTACGACTGCCCGTAGAAACAGTTATCCGACACTATAGAAACCGGTGGCAGATTGAAACTGCCTTTCGGGACGCTAAAGAAAACTTCGGATTTGACACCTATCAACTCCGAGACAGGAAAAGTTTGGATCGGTTCGTTCAACTCAGTTTCACCGCAGCAACGCTCACACAACTCGCTTTCAGTCCGGTGCTAATGGAGAAGACATCCGCAGACACAGACACAGACGAGGCACCGCTTGATTTAGAAACTGTGCTATCCACACTCAATATACACTGGTATAAACCGAAACATCTCACACGCGGCTTGATGACCGCTTACTTGCAGCGACGTTTACAACAAAACTATTTTTATACGAGTTACGACCCGGGGAAAAACGCACAGAAAAAACTGAAAATCCCGAAGATACTATGTGAAAATGGTTCAGCAGCAACTATTTTCACGATTATTGGAAAAATGATGGCTAAAAAACAGTGATTTCTAACAGAATTTAGACAGAAAAGGGGCGTTAGCAGCGGTTCTAACACCTGTTCAGAAGTGCTAACGGGGAAGTGCTGCCAACTATTCATAATCTATAACAAGACCAAAAATGTCCAAACTATAGTAAATAATACGTGAGTTTGGGATAAGACATTTTTGTGCTGCAAAATATCCTTCTGTTAGTTTGCATTCCACGGATGCATAGACTAACAGTTTGTGCTACATTTCTGGACGAAAACCGAGAGCTGCTTCATTCCCGAGCTATTCGGTATCGTCGGTATCCCAGGTCAGTTTTAGGGTAGGTTCATCGTCTATGGGTTCCATTGTATCTAGTGTATGTAAGAGTGGGAAGTCTGTCCCATCGAGTCCGCTCTGGTCTGAGTCGGCATCTGCGGGGTCACCTTCGGTCAGCTCCACATTTAATCCAAGGCTTTGCAGTTCTCGGACTAACACATTGAAGGATTCAGGTATGCCGGGTTTCATCGGGCTTTGCCCTTTTACAATAGATTCATAGATTTTGGTTCTGCCTTTAACATCGTCGGATTTGATAGTTAACATCTCTTGTAAGGTATGTGCGGCACCGTAAGCTTCCAATGCCCATACCTCCATCTCACCGAGGCGTTGCCCGCCATGTTGTGCTTTGCCACCGAGGGGCTGCTGCGTTACGAGTGAATATGGGCCAGTTGAGCGTGCATGCATTTTATCTGCCACGAGGTGATTTAGCTTGAGGAAATAGACATGACCGACTGCTACTTCCTGTCCAAACGGGTCACCTGTTCGCCCGTCGTATAAAACACTTTTCCCGGTTTTTTTGACATTTTCAGGTAAGTCTGTCTTCGCTAACATGTCAAATACTTCGGTTTCTGTCGCACCGTCAAACACAGGTGAGGTAATGTGTAAGCCGAGTTCTTTGCAAGCCAAACCCAGATGTATTTCAAGGATTTGTCCAACGTTCATTCGAGAAGGTACACCGAGAGGGTTTAGCACTATGTCAACAGGGGTTCCATCCGGTAGATAGGGCATGTCTTCTTCAGGGAGAATCTGTGCCACAACCCCTTTATTTCCGTAGCGTCCAGCCATTTTATCCCCGATGGAAATGGGGCGTCGGCTTGCAACGTACACTTTTACGAGTTTCAGGACCCCAGGTTTCAGTTCTTCACCGGCATCGAGTTTCTCCAATGCGGCATCTTTTTCCTGGGTGTAGACATCAATTCTTCCTTTAGCGAGTTCTTGCAGATTTTGGATATAAGAGGTTGCTTCTGCATCGGTAATCTGCAGTCTTTCAAGTTCACTTTGTGATAGCGTAGCGAGATACTCACGGGTCAACACATCCCCTGCTTCTAGCTGTTGTGGTGTTTCGACGTTTTCCACATCTTCACTGTTGTTATCAATTCCGATTGTTGTTGGGTAGGCGAGTTCTTTGTTAGCTAAAGTTTCTCGCATCTCTTCTGTTAAACGTTCAGCGATCTGTTTACACTGTTCCTGCCATGCCTGCTGAATTTGTTTTCGACGTGCCTCTTGACGTAATTCGGTGCGTTCACTGTTAGGCGTTGCTTGGCGAGAGAACACTTTAACATCGATAACAACGCCTTCTACACCGGGGCGGGTATAGGCGGAGGCATCTTTTACCTCTTTAACTTTCTCACCGAAAATTGCGCGTAGGAGCTTCTCTTCTGGTCCGTATTCTGCTTCCCCTTTCGGTGATATTTTTCCGACGAGAATACTACCTGTCCCGACGACACTTCCGACACGAATGACACCTTCTTCATCGAGTTGGGCGAGGCTACGGGCGGACATGTTTGGAATATCACATGTAATCTCCTCATCCCCCATTTTCGTTTGCCTTGCAGCAACTTCAAATTCTTCGATATGGATAGAGGTAAAAGTGTCGTTTTTTATCAGTGACTCACTAATAAGGATAGAGTCTTCGAAGTTGTGTCCGCCCCACGGCATATATGCACAGAGTATATTTCTTCCGAGTGCAAGTTCACCGCCCTCTGTGGAGGTGCCATCGGCGATCACATCCCCAGCTTCTACGACATCACCGATATCTACACGTGGGCGTTGGTGTATACATGTGCCGCTGTTGCTGCGTTTGAAGTTTTTCAGTTTATAGACATCGTAACCCATTTCACTGAAAGCATGTTCGCCCTCTTCAAGATGGAGTGCTTGTCCGGTACGAATCAGTATCTCTTGTGCATCAACACTGGAGACAACACCGTCGCGGTGTGCGACGACCATTGCATTTGCATCTCGCGCAGCACGATGTTCTATACCGGTGCCGACCCATGGTGCCTCTGGTGAGATTAAGGGTACAGCTTGGCGTTGGTGGTTAGCCCCCATCAGTGCGCGGTTCGCATCTTCGTGTTCTAAAAAGGGAACAAGTGCAGCGGAAACCCCCACAATCTGTTTCGGTGAAATTCCGATGTATTTAATGCTCTCTTTGTCTGCTTCACAATCCGCATCACTGAAAGTCAGGGCGATGTGTTGTCCTTCGGGCCCATACTCTTTAATGCTGTCAAGTGTATATTCAAGCACCTCTTCATGTTTGCGAGCTTTGATTTTTCCTATAGATTTACCGTATTTCACTGCATCAGCTGGCGCGATACAGCATCTATCCTCAGAATCTGCAGTGAGGTGTTCTACGTCTGGCACGATTACTCTGTATTTCTGATTGGGATATTCCTTGATTGCTTTCTGATACTCAGCCTCGGAGATAACGTCCCCTTTCTTATATGATGAATGTATTGGGTGAGGGACTTCAGTGATACGACGAAGATGATCAGCGTCTACCAATTTTCCCCATGCTTTTTTTGCTTCTTTCCACTTCTCAGGTGAGAGTTCATCGCCCACCTTCAAGTGGCATTTATACTTCTCGCGCATGTCCTCATACACGGCATTAGGGACGAAGTCACCCTCTTCTAACGGACATGTTCGATTAATGACTTTGGTGATCCGTTTACTTTGTTCAATCTCTAAGGCATCCCATATTTTAAGAAGATTTGTCCTCTTGATCTTGGTTATTATATCGCCTTCTTTTACATCACATTTATAGTCCTTGAGTGCCTTCTGATAGTTATTATCAAAAATTACTTGTCCTATCTTCAGTGGACACTCTTTATTGTTGATTTTGGTGATTTGCCAAAAAGGTTCCGCTTCTAAGCTTTTCCATGTTTTAAGTTTTTTCCATTCTGTGGGGGTGAGTTCATCATCTGCTTTAGGAGCTTGGTATTTCTTCAATGCTTCCTCATATTCCGCACCGGTTAGAAAATCTCCTTTGTTCAACGAGCACTCTGGATGGTTAACTTCAGTGATTTTCCAGTAAAGATCGGCTTCAAAACCTCTATACTGTTTTGTGAGTTCTTCCCATTTTACGGGAGTGAGTTCATCACCTACTTTCACATTACAGATAAGTTCAGTCAATTTCTCCTGGACTTCATTAGGAAGTTTATCTATCTTCCTACTGATAGGATCATCTGGTTCGATAGTGCCAGACGATTGCCAAGATTTATACTTTTCCTTAAACTGTTGTAAACGCTCATTATCTTTAAATTTCTCATCATGCCCGGGTTGCTCATTGTGGCAACCTATGCAGAGTGCTACAAGGCCTGTAGGGGTGTTATGCTTTTTGCCTTGTAGGTGATGAACATCTAGAAATTTATGGTCTTCATTCAAATCGAGATCACATCCCTCACATTTCCAGTCGGTTTTACTACGGTATTCCGATGAGAGATGCCTCCAACCGTCGGACTGATAAAAACTGTCATCACCATCCGAGGATTTCTCACCTACTTGGTCAAGGAGAGAATAACCATTAGGCACTGCAGTAACTTTGTAACAATTCTTCCCTTTAACACCATCAGAATTATCAGGCGTTGTGATAACTTTATAGCGTTTTGTTCCAACTATTGCATCAGGTACTTCGGTGACTTTGTAACTATCGACCCCTTTGATACCATCAGGATCTCCGGGAACTTGTGTCACCTTATAAAATTCATTTCCAGTTAGACCGTCTTTGACAGGTCTGTAGGGTGTTTCTAAAAATCCGTACGGATTGACCCGTGCAAACGTGGCTAACGAGACGATGAGACCAATAGAAGGACCTTCAGGTGTCTCTAATGGACAGACACGTCTATCGTGTGTAAGGTGGACATCGCGCACCGCTGCGGTTGCACGGTCACGTTGTAAGCCGCCGGGACCGATCGCAGAAATACGTCGTTTATGCGTGAGTTCATCCAACGGATTAATTTGTTGCATGAATTGTGAAAGTTGGCTAGAACCAAAAAACTCTCGAAGGGACATTATAAGTGGCTTGGGGTTCATCAAATTCTTAGGGTTCTTTAGCTGCGCATCGGTCGTCGTACTCAGTTTTTCACGCGCTGCCCGACTCATCTGCAAAAATGCAATACGAAACTGGTTTTCAAGGAGTTCACCTATGACACGTACACGTCTGTTTCCCAGATGATCTAAGTCATCTATGTGTTTGTGGCCGTTACGTATTTCCATCAGATATTGTAGTGTAGCAGCAATATCTTCTCGACGCAGTACACGCATCTCCTCTGATGGCATCTCATCGGATTCGCCCTGATAAGCTGGTAGGTCTCCAAGCTTTGAATTTATTTTGTATCTTCCGACGGTGCCTAGATCGTAACGTGCGTTATCGAAAAATAAGCGATCTAAACAAGTTGATGCTATTTCACGGGTTGGCGAGTCACCTGGTCTCAACGTGCGAAATATTTCGATCAGTGCGCCCTCTTGTAATGTTCCGCCTGCATAAGCCTTGACCGTGTCACGTGAGAGGGTATTCCGCAAATATCGGAGTTCTTGTTCATCGGATTCCACTAACACTTCTACTTCTGATACTTTAGCTTCCATCAGTCTATCGAATTCTGTTTCAGATAACTTTGTGTTGGCTTCAAGCAGAATGTCATCTGTTTCGGGATCAATAATATCTTCAGCGATAACGCGTCCAATAACATCCTGAGTCAGTGGGATAATTTCTGTTTTGCCGAAAAGTTTTAGGATTTCTGCATCGGTTTCCCAACCGAGAGCGCGTAAAAGCACGGTAACCAATAGCTTTTTCTTCCGGTCCAGTCGGACGTGAATGCAATCCTTTGAATCAAATTCGAACTCTATCCATGCGCCGCGGTAGGGGATAATCTGACCTGTTGGGAGTTTTTGTGAGCTTGTTGTGCTCGATTTGCCGAGAAAAATTACACCGGGAGATCGTTGTAACTGATTAACAATCACGCGTTCTGAACCGTTGATAATAAATGTCCCATTTTCAGTCATTAAGGGGATATCGCCGAGGTAAACATCCGATTCGGTTATGTCTAATACACGGGTCTGTCCTGTGTCTTCATCTTTTTCACGTTCAACGCACATCAGTCGTGCTTGTAAGCGTACCTGATAGTTTAGGCCGCGTGCTTGGCAATCCGTAAGATCATGTGTCGGTGGGCTGAGCGTGTAACTCACAAATTCGAGGCTTGTGCTTTCTTTAAAGTCATAAATCGGAAAAACTTCTTTGAACAATGCCTGCAGACCTTTCGTTTCGCGTTCGTCTTGTGGTACATCACGTTGCATAAATGATGCATAAGAAAGTTTTTGAGTCTCAATTAAATCAGGCAGTTCAAGGACTGTGGGGGTTTTAGCGAAGGAGACACGTTGTCGTAGTGCTGTGGGACTTCCGTTAGATTTAGTTTTTTTGGACATATATATTCACCTTGCAAGGTAGCGGATGGATTGAAGGTTTTTGCGACTAGGACTTCAGTTACAAATGCGTTGACAGGGAAATTTATTGCAATTTAAAGAAAAAACGGTTATTCTTATCAAAAGAAACACAGGATTTCTTAACGGATGTTCTCTACTTGTAAGGAATGCTATACTTATTGGAACAAGACGAAATTATGGTAGATTTTAGAATTAATCGGACATTCAGATTTTGTGCTACAATTCAGAGACACCAAGCTCGCGTCGATTTAGGCGAAACTAACAGGTAGCAGGCGCGACAAATCACTTGACTTCGCATACCCGACAGAAAATGTGGATGAAGTACTTGATGAACTCCGGTAAACACCAAACAATTATAAGAATTTTCCATTTAACTATAAAATAGTTGCCTATTTTCTGAAGAAGTTATAGATTTCACTGCAATACATTTTAAAACTTCTTTTTTTAAGGCGTAACGTAATATTATACCTTTCAGATTACGAATTGTCAAGAAAAAATGCGTAAAATTTAGGGTTATTTAGTTTTATGTATTTTAGTTGTTTTTTATCACAATCGTTAATATTTTAGGATGTGCAGATATACCGTGATTTTTCACGCTATATCTGCTATACTTCACCTTAAAAACTTACGATCTTTTGAGGTGAAGAATGACAAGAAAAAAGTCCTGCCACTTAGTCAATATGTTAGCAGAACTTACAGACCCACGCAAGGAAAAAGGGAAACGGCACCCCTTGAAAGCAATCCTCGCACTTTTAGTCGTTGGATTGATGTGCGGGCATAAAGGGTATACATCCATCGCTACCTGGGCACGCTCACAGCCCGCACTCACAAAAGCACTCGGGTTCACACATCACAAAACGCCTTGTGCCGCAACTATCCATAATCTGTTGAAAAAGTTGGACGTTGAAGCATTAGAAAACATCCTGTCAAAATGGGTAAACGCCGCATTAGCAGAGTGCCCTGATTTGCGGGGGTGTTCCGACGCAGTCGCTATAGATGGCAAAACCCTGCGTGCGTCTAAAAAAAGTGGTGCGATGATCAGCCATTTACTCTCCGTCGTCTCTCATGAGTTAGGGATCACCCTCACGCAGCGAGGTGTCAGCGACAAAACCAATGAAATACCGGTATCAACGGAAATCCTCAAAGCGTTTGATGTAGCAGGCAAAGTTATCACAACGGATGCCCTTTTGACACAACGCTCTTTCTGCCACGGAATCATAAACAGCGGGGGCGACTATATGCTGCCTGTTAAAGGCAATCAACCGGACCTGTTAGAAGCGATTGAAAAACTTTTTCAAGGCGTGCCTGACGCGGTTTCTGAAGACACAACACACCCTACTTTAGGGAAACCGATATACATGCATGAGACGATTGAAAAGTCGCATGGCAGACTTGAGACGCGATGTATCAAGGCAAGCACAAGTCTCAACGCATATCTGGATTGGCCGGGCGTAGCACAAGTGATCCAATATTGCTATACTTCCAAAAATATGAAGACAGGAGAAGAGACAACCCGCACTACCTATGGGATTACGAGCCTGAAACCGAGTGAGGCATCCGCAGAACGCTTACTTGCTTTACGGAGAGGCCATTGGGCAATAGAGAACAAGTCGCATTGGATGCGCGATGTGCTACTCGGCGAGGACGCATCACCTGTCAGATGCGGGGCTATTCCACAAGTCATGGCCGCTTTACGAAATACCGCATTATCCGTATTCCGTTTTCAAGGCATAACACGGATCGCTGATAAAATAAAGGAATATGCATCAAAACCTTTACTCACAGTTAACTTGATAAAATGAATATCTATAAAACTAAATAACCCTACGTAAAATTGTTAATTTTTTACATATTAGTGTACAATTTGCTATAATTAGATGTAAAATAACGTGAGTTCGGAATTAAGAACATATTATGGGAACAATCATTGAACAACTGCCAGTCAAAGCAATTGTCGGTGTTCTAACATCGGAACCGTCAATCTTGTCAACTGTCTATCAACAGCTTACTGATCATTTTGGTAATATTGACTATACAAGTGAACTATTTCCCTTTACAAGTACGAATTACTATGAAGCGGAGATGGGAAAAGAGATTCATAGGCAATTTATCAGTTTTGAGAATCTAATTGATGCTGGTACATTAGCAGGAAATAAATTGATCACTAATCGAGTAGAACAATTATTCTTCAAAATAGGTACGACACAGCGACGTGTCAATTTAGATGTTGGATATATCTGTATGGCAAAGTTAGTGCTTGCTTCGACGAAGGACCATGCACACCGGATCTATCTCAGCGATGGTATCTATGCGGAAATTACACTCCGATTCTATCACAAAACGTTTCAACCGTGGGAATGGACTTATCCGGATTATCGTTTACCTACCTACATCGATATTTTCAATCATATACGCACGGTCTATAGGGAGCAACTAAAAAATGGTTACATTTCTCACTACGAACAATAAATCTATAGCCACTTTTATAGTAGGATCCACAATTGGGTTTATGGACGAAAGACACCCCCCTTTATCGCCCCGCAAGCGAGGGGAGATAAGACAGGGACAAAAGTGTGTAAATAATTATGAATTTTACTATAACCTCTGTACTAAAATCCTGTTTTATTTGATTTTTTGCGGATTATTGGTCCTGCTGGCGAATTCAGTTGGAGTTGCGGAGGGAGAGACACAGCGTGCACGGGCAAGAGAACTCGGTATCCAAATCGGTATATATCCTATTGGTGAACATAATGCAATTACTGATGTTCCCGGTGTGAAGGTCGGTCACATAACGCTGAACGAAGGTGATTCTATTCGTACAGGTGTTACGGCTATCCTTCCGCATGATGATATTTGGAAATCTCGTCTATTTGGTGCCGCACATACCATCCATGGCAATGGTGAATCTACCGGTATTGCCCGAATCAACCAAGCTGGGTGGATTGAGTCACCAATTTTGCTGACAAATACGCTTAGCGTTGGAGCAGTGCACGACGGCGTTGTCCGATATATTATTAAACGGTATCCTGACGATAATATAGTGCTTCCTATAGTTGCAGAATGCTATGATGGTGGCTTGAATGACATCAGTGGCTTGCATGTGAAACCGGAACATGCCATTGAAGCAATTGAGAAAGCCCCCTCTGGTTCCGTAGCGGAGGGGTGTGTCGGTGGTGGAACAGGGATGCGTTCCTACGGTTTCAAAGCAGGCATCGGCACTGCCTCGCGCGTATTGCCAGAGAACAGAGGTGGATGGAAAGTTGGTGTTTTGGTGAACGCTAATGGGGGACGACGGCATCAGTTACGTATTGATGGCGTTCCTGTTGGTAAGGCGTTGGAGATGGATACGCCTAAACCTGGGCGGGATGGCTCGTTTATTATTGTCATAGCGACAGATGCACCGTTGACTCATCGTCAGTTGAAGCAGTTAGCGATCCGTGCGACGCACGGTCTTGCGCGGACAGGCACACCGAGTACTGATAGCAGTGGTGAGTTTGTTATAACGTTTTCGACTGCGAATGTTTTTCCGCGCTACACCGAGAGCGGTACTTTCCAGATCGATATGATTGTCAACAGTCGTTTGAGTTCTCTTTTTGAGGCTGCTATTGAGGCGACTGAGGAGGCAGTTATAAATTCAATGACAATGGCAACGACAACAACGGGACGTAATGGCCGGACGATGCATGCTATCCCGCTGGATCGGTTGAAAAAGGTCATGAAACAATATGGACGTTAAGTAGCACTGTGATATAGTAGAATTTGGAAATACGTTGACATAACTTTCGCCCTAATTGGATTTTTGAAAACATGGTAAAAAGTTTGCATTTAATTAAATTTTATGTTAAACTATATTTCACGTTTTTACTGTATCAGATACTTTGTTGAAATGTTAATCGATTTTTTGTTTCCGAGTTTTCTAAAATAACGTGAGTTCGGAATAAAGCTGCACAACCTGGAAAGGTTATGCTACAGTATTTTCTATAATGGAAGGAATAGAATAGTGAGTGATGAAGTTGTTTCACGAATAAAGCAGTGTCGCCGTGAACTAGACATGACACAAACGGAATTAGCGAAAGCAGCAAATTTAACGCCTGCTGCAGTCTCCCAATTTGAGTCAGGAACTCGCAAACCCTCTTTTAAGACACTCTCCAATTTGTCTGATGCTTTGCGGGTAACAACAGATTATCTGCTTGGCAAGAGGGACCGCAATTATGAAGACCTTATGGCCGATCCGAGACTCGAGGCGATGTTTAGAGGTATGATGGATTTACCAGAAAGAGATAAAAAGATACTCTATGAATTTTATAAGTTCCTGAAGACACAATCGGAAACAGCAAATGAGGGTTCCGAGGAAGCCGAGTAGCCGATTGCGTTATGTGAAGGACAGTCTAGCAGCTAATGTTATTAGTTCCGATTCAAATGTTCAATAAAGGTTTCAGCATTCAAAATCTGTATCCCTAATTCCACCGCTTTGTCATATTTTGAACCTGCGCCTTCACCTGCAATGAGGTAATCTGTCTTACGCGTTACACTGGACGTAACTTTGCCGCCGCGTGCCTTAATCTGTGTAGATGCTTCTGTGCGCGTCATATCCGTTAAACTCCCCGTGACAACAAAAGTTTTTCCAGTGAAAAAGGTATTTTCTAAAGTCTTCGGGGCTTTGGCAACTTCTTCTGTAAAGCATTTCAAATCAGCAGCTTTTAATTTTTCAATCAAAGGACGATTCTGAGCAAAGAAGGTAGAGACACTCTCTGCAATCTGCGGACCGATGCCCGGAATAGCAGCAATAGCAGCATCATCGGCTTGACTCAAACTGTCTATAGACGAAAAGTGATCGATCAGGAGCTCTGCCACGGTGTTACCTACATGGAATATACTCAATCCGACTAACACCTTTACAGCAGGTGCCTGTTTACTCTGTTCAATGTGGTATAACAGATTACTTGTCGATCCTGGGCCCATTCGATCTAATTTACAGACATCCTCAGCTTTTAGTGTATAGAGATCAGCCACATCATGAACGAGCCCGTTGCCAACTAATTGGTTGACTGTTGCGGGTCCGAGACCTTCAATTTCAAGGGCGTACCGTGATGCGAAGTGAGCGATCCTACGTTTTAATTGCGCGGAACACCCAGCATTCACACATCGAACTGCAACTTCGGTTTCAGAACGTTGAACATGAGTACTACACACAGGACATATATCCGGAAATTGAAAGGTAACTTCGTCTCCCTGTCGTTTTTCTTTTAACACATCAACGACTTTTGGGATAACATCTCCTGCTCGTTTCAGAATGATCGTATCTCCGATGCGGATGTCCTTATTGAGCATTTCTTGTTCGTTATGCAGGGTAGCATGTGTAATCGTGGCACCTGCAAGTTTAACCGGCTGCAAGATTGCAACGGGTGTCAACACGCCTGTCCGACCTACTTGTACCTCAATTTTCTCTATCTTTGTAGTTGTCTGATGTGCGGGGAATTTATAGGAAGTTGCCCAACGTGGACTTTTCGAAGTTGCACCTAATTCGTTCCGCTGTGCCATGTCGTTCACTTTGATGACAATACCGTCTACCTCATAAAGTATATCCTCACGTTCCTCTACCCATAGGTTATAATAAACAACAACATCTTCAAGCGAATTGTGGAGTTTAGTATGCGGATTACATTTGAAACCGAAACTTTTTAATTTATCGAGTGCTTCCGTATGCGTTGTGACTTCAAGGCTTTCTGCATAATTGAGCGAATAAATGAAAATATCTAAGGGGCGCGTGGCAGTGATATTGGAATCTTGCGTTCGCACGGAACCAGCGGCAGCATTTCGTGGATTAGCAAATGGAGATTCGCCCTCTGTTTTCCGTTGCACATTGATATCATCAAGCATGTGTTTCGGAATAAATACTTCACCGCGTACTTCTAATATAGGTGGTACGGGATTGTCTGCAGTTGAAGTGAGGCGCAACGGAACGGCACGAATAGTGCGCAAATTGCCAGTAACATCCTCACCGAACTCGCCATTCCCCCGTGTTAGGCCGCGAACAAATGTGCCATTTTCATAGAGCAGTGAGACACCTAATCCATCTATCTTTAACTCAGTTACATATTCAACAGGAGCTTCTTCCAGCAATTTCTTGACGCGTGTGTCAAAATCTATTAACTCGTCTCTACCGAAAGTGTTATCAAGGCTTAGCATGGGACTCTTGTGTGGTATACGCGAACCTAAAGCGATATCACCGCCCACGCGTTGTGTTGGAGAATCGGCTGGTATATCATCTGGGGATGCCTTTTCAAGGTCCTCAAGTTGACGCATCAACGCGTCAAATTCGGCATCAGTAATTTCGGGTTGGTCGTCAATATAGTATTTACGTTCGTGATAACGTATCTGTGCTCTAAGTTTGTCGATATCGGTATTCATTTTTTGTGAATATTTTGCTTTATTTTGGAATATTTATGTCTTATAAAACGTGTCATTTTACATACAGATTACGTAAAAAAAGGCGGAGTAGACTCCGCCACAGAGATTTCACTAAACTGGTTGGAACGATACGAACTGATCGTTATGAAGTCATGTTTTTCACAAAGTGTGTGCAGATAGGTCGTTTGCCAAGGTTAAGCGTCTTTGTCGCGTAAATGTTCGGGGACGCGTATATCCTTCACCCGTTGGTCCGGCGATAGTCATTGCTAAGAAGCCTTCGCCTTCCAAACCACAACATGCATAAGATGGCGCGTTGACAACGACTACTGAACAATTCATTGCCTTGTTGAATTGTGTAATGCGTTTTGTGTTGTTTGTGTGGAGCATAGCAGTGTGTCCTCTGCCACCATCTGCTGCGAGTGCACCTTTTAGTGCTTCATCAAAATCATGCACTCGAACTACAGGCAAAATTGGCATAAGGTATTCGTTGATAACAAAATTGTGGTCTGCTGGAACTTCCACTACGATAGCAACAGTGTTGGCAGGTGCGGTGATGCCTGCAGCTTCAAGGATGATTTTCGCATCTTTACCGATATATTCCTTATTTGATTCTCCGTTTTCTGTGACAACTGCTTCAAGTGCTTCGCGTTGGCTTGCGTTGAGCAGGTGTCCACCGTTCTGTGTTAGTTCGCGTATCGTGTCATTTGCGACAGATTCAACGACAAAGAGTGCTTTTTCACCGATACAGAGTAGGTTATTGTCAAAGCTTGTTCCTGCGATCACATGTCTGGCGGCATTGGGGATATCAGCGGTTTCGTCAATAATAGCGGGAGGATTGCCAGGGCCAGCTGCGATTGCTTTTTTGCCGCTTGTCAATGCTGCTTTGACAACACTTGCACCCCCTGTTGCAACTACCATCGCTATATCAGCGTGATCCATAATTTGTTTTGCTGTCCGTAACGTAGCATTTGCGACGGATGTAAGTAGGTTCGCTGGTCCGCCAGCCTTCACAATTGCATCGTTGATCACGTGCATCGTCTCTTCCGTGCATTCGCTTGCGTTTGGATGTGGACTGAACACGACAGCATTACCCGCAGAAATCATAATAATCGCGTGGTTGATAACAGTTGATGTGGGATTTGTGGTGGGCGTAATTGAATTGATAACACCGAAGGGGACATATTCAATCAGCAGCGAACCATCGTCACCTGACATAGACTCTGACACAAGATCTTCTACACCCGGGGACAGGTTGACAGCTCCTTCATTTTTCATTATTTTATGTGCTGGGTTGCCCATTTTTGTCTCTTGAACTGCTAGTTCTGCAAGTCGTTTTGCATTTTCAAGAGAAACCTGTTTTATTGCGTCAATAAGTTCACGTCTTTTGGCGAACCCAAGTTTGATGAGTGCTTGTTGTGCTGTTTTTGCTGCGCCGATAGCCTCCTCAACAGTTGCGAAAACTCCCGATCGAGAAGAACTTACGCCAGATGTTACAGCAGGTTTAGTAACCGTTCCATCTTTCTGCAGGGATGTTAAGACTTGTGAAACAATTTGTTCTATCTGTTTCTCATCAATTTGTGCCATTCAGACCTCCAATATCTCAAGTGTGCATGCCTATCCGATGTAAATCGGTAATAACACGGATGCAGGTTTAAAACCCAGGCATCACCAAAGTTGTTTGATGATTTATGATTTCTATGTGTCGGTGGGTTGTGTTGTAGTGGAAAATTCGATTGGTATGTTGGTTTCACGTTCCCCGTAGGCGCGATTTCGATTATCGCGCCATATCCAACACAAACAATGGATTTACGCATCCGAATCGGCATCGGCAGCTTTGCCAGCAAGGATAGTTTCAACATCCGAATGTGGACGCGGAATAACGTGTACAGATACTAATTCACCGACTGCTTTTGCAGCTTCTGCACCTGCATCTGTGGCAGCTTGCACTGCACCCACATCTCCACGAACCATGACGGTTACAAAACCGCCGCCTACCTGTTCTTTCCCAATCAATTTGACGTTTGCGGCTTTGACCATCGTGTCGGCAGCTTCTACTGCACCGACCAACCCGCGTGTTTCAACCATTCCTAATGCTTCATTGCTCATATTATTTGCTCCTTATCTGTCTGAAAAAATAAAATGCAAGGCACTGATGTCTTATCTAATAGATAGGTGCAGTACCTTTGATTGATAAAATGTGCACGTTTAAATAATACTATAAATATGTATTTTCTGCAAATCAAATTTTTGTGGAGATTTCACTCTGAATTTTAAAAAGATGTTTCGTGGCACAGTTGTGAAAAGCATGAGATAATTCTGCAAGTGTGATTTATTTTTATGATAAGCACTGAAAGCAGACCGGGCATAATACTCTCCAGAAGTACTAAGAAGCCGTGTATGGTATGGAATTGCAGCACCACTATCTGTGTCACTATGAGCCACTTTATATTTATCAAGTATCGTTTTTCTGTATGTATTATACTTCTGTTGTGATATTTTAGGGACGATTTTCCTTGAAATATCAGAGAAATATGGTATCATTGCAAGAAACTAACGGAGGGCAGGAACAGTACACAATTATGATACAACAAATTGAAATTACCTTACCAGAATACCCGCGCGGTTTTCATCTTATCACTGATGAAATTGTGGAATTGCTCGGAGAATTGCCTGATGCGGGTATTCTACATCTCTTTATTAAGCACACCTCAGCAGGTATCACTATCAATGAAAACGACGATCCGACGGTGCGTGAAGATTTTGCCAATAGTTTTGACCGGCTCGTAAAGGAACGAGAACCTTTCTATAAGCATACTATAGAAGGTGATGACGATATGCCTGCACATATCAAAGCGTCGCTTGTTGGTTTTGCCGTGTCCATTCCGATTACAAACCATAACCTGAATTTAGGTATATGGCAAGGAATCTATCTGTGTGAATTTCGCAATACGGGTGGTAGGCGTAACCTAACAGCGACGCTGTACTCTTAGTATACTTGTCTGAATTTCAGATTAAATTATACCCATGATGATTTTAGTTCATGCACTTTTAATGAAGCGAGTGTAGCAGCTCCCCCTTCAGCGTAAATCCCAATGTCAGCGTTTTCTAAGTCTGGCAGGAAGTAGGATGTCATTGAGAGTGCACCCGCATTGCCGAATGCTTCAATAGAGATGCGATCGACTAAAATCTGCAGTTGGATTTTATCGTCTTGTGGGGTCAGCGGTCCGCTTCTTTCAAGGAACGTCAACTGCTTTTCAGCAACATCATATCGGACATCTTGGCCACGAATGTTAAAACCGACAGCAGTTGCGTCATTCAGTTCAATCTCTGCCCGGATGTCGAACAGTTCACCAGTCAATCCTGCAAGTATGTTCTCCTCAGGATCAAGCGTGAGGTTACTCCATGCATGTGTGTAGTTATGAACGTTTTCTATTTCTGCGACCGGTTCACGATATAGGCGAATTCCACCTTCCGTTGTCTGAAGCGTCAGAACACATGGGAAACTCATCTGTTGATTGAAGGGCATTTCTGGTGGGTTACTGCCATTCATCCAAGCAATTTGAATTCGGCGTCCGTCGGATTCTGGTATATCGCTCCATGTTTGTGCGGCATAGAAGTTTGCTCCGAAATCTGCACGTTGTGATTCGCCATCTGGTGTGAAAGTCGTTCCATCAAAATCACCTACGTAGTATTTTCCGCCTGCCCCCCAAAACACCCACTTGGTATTCTCTGGGTCACCGTCAACGGGAAGTTCGAAGAGGTCTGGGCATTCGCCGTCTGGAATCTTGATATCAGAGAGACGTTCCCATTCCTTGAGGTTAGTAGAACCGAAAAAGGTAAAGTCGGTACCGTCAAGGAACAACGTCATCACCCATTTTTGTGTGGGTTCGTGCCAAATCACCTTCGGGTCACGGTTGCTTCCAACGATATGCTCGATAACCGGGTTACCTTCATATTTTGTCCAACTTCTTCCACGGTCGTTACTATAGGCGATACTCTGTGTAAATGGGACCTTTTCGGGTGCATGGCTACCAGCAGAAGTATAAAAAACCACAAGCACTGCCTCGTCACCTGTCTTAAAACCTCCAGTATTGTTATAATCCACTACGCCGGAACCGGAAAAAATTGTTCCGAGTTCATCAGGGTGAATAGCGTGCGGTAACTGTTTCCAATGCACAAGGTCGGGACTTACGGCATGTCCCCATGTCATGTTTCCCCAGTTGATACCAGATGGATTGTGTTGAAAGAAGAGGTGATACTCACCTTTATAGTAAATCAATCCGTTTGGGTCGTTGGTCCAGTTTGTTTTAGGTGTAAAGTGGAATTGCGGGCGATACGTTTCTTTGTAAGCAGTTTGAATCATAATCTGTTCCTTTCCATATTAATGGTTGTAAGGATAAAGTACAGTTCACGTTAAATATGTTATTTAGTATATTACTATAGTTTGGACAATTTTTGTTTTTTTTATAGACATAAAGCAGGAAAGCGGGTATCCTTTTAGAAAATATAAACCTTTTTGAAAGGATATGTCTAATGACCCCACTTTCCTACCTGGACAACATGTTATCACAATTCAGATCGTTATTCAAGCACAACAACTTCAATCACTTTCAAACTTTCGTGAAAGGTCTGATAAATACGCCCTACCGAGGCACAATGACACAAATCTATCTTGCGACAGCCCAAGCAGGTCGGTATTGGTCTCTGCCAAAGTTTCTTTCACGTGGTGTCTGGTGTGTGGATCAAGTCGCCACTACGCTAAGCCATCAAGTGCTATCCGCTTACCCCACGGGCGTATACGTCTATGATGAGACGCATGCCCTAAGTAGCGGTTCAAAACAAGCGGGTTTGCATTTCCGCAGGAACCCTGCGTATCAGCCACGTAACAAGAACCAGTCCAAGTTTCATCACGGACACGAGTTCGGTGCGATTGGGTGGCTGGCAGAAACGCCCGAAGGCACGCGCCTATTTCCATTAGCCACACGGATGATGGAACCGAAAAGCGAGGACGCGAATAGCCTCGCTGTGCTGAAGCATTTATGTAATCTTGTGCCACCGGGTCTTATCGTTTTCGATAGAGGCTTCAATAGACGCAAAGTGTTCACGGAGATACTCTCACAAGGACATCATTTACTTTGTCGTGCGAAGTCAAACGCAGCGTTTTTTGATATACCGAAACGCCCTAAGCGTCTCAAGAGAGGCAGACCCCGTCGGTATGGTAGCCGTGTGTCTATTCCACACCTGAAGTATACAGACATCGTTGTTGAGGATCAGACACTTTCTGTCGCTGATAAAGTCGTGCGAACAAAGATGTGTCCTGTAGATGTCCGCATCGTTGTGATACGCAAACGCTTGAAAAAGTCTAAACCCTATCGGTATTTTTGTGTATTTACTTCAGATTTACGACTGCCCGTAGAAACAGTTATCCGACACTATAGAAACCGGTGGCAGATTGAAACTGCCTTTCGGGACGCTAAAGAAAACTTCGGATTTGACACCTATCAACTCCGAGACAGGAAAAGTTTGGATCGGTTCGTTCAACTCAGTTTCACCGCAGCAACGCTGACACAACTCGCTTTCAGTCCGGTGCTAATGGAGAAGACATCCGAAGAAACCGACACAGACGAGGCACCGCTTGATTTAGAAACTGTGCTATCCACACTCAATATACACTGGTATAAACCGAAACATCTCACACGCGGCTTGATGACCGCTTACTTGCAGCGACGTTTACAACAAAACTATTTTTATACGAGTTACGACCCGGGGAAAAACGCACAGAAAAAACTGAAAATCCCCGAAGATACTACATGAACTAGTTCAACAGCAACTATTTTCACGATTATTGGAAAAATGATGACTAAAAAACAGTGATTTCTAACAGAATTTAGACAAAAAAGGGGCGTTAGCAGCAGTTCTAACACCTGTTCAGAAGTGCTAACGGGGAAGTGCTGCCAACTATTCATAATCTATAACAAGACCAAAAATGTCCAAACTATAGTAGTATATTATGCATAATCATTTAATTTGTCAAGTGTGATGTGTAGGGTTATTTAGTTTTATAGATATTCATTTTATCAAGTTAACTGTGAGTAAAGGTTTTGATGCATATTCCTTTATTTTATCAGCGATCCGTGTTATGCCTTGAAAACGGAATACGGATAATGCGGTATTTCGTAAAGCGGCCATGACTTGTGGAATAGCCCCGCATCTGACAGGTGATGCGTCCTCGCCGAGTAGCACATCGCGCATCCAATGCGACTTGTTCTCTATTGCCCAATGGCCTCTCCGTAAAGCAAGTAAGCGTTCTGCGGATGCCTCACTCGGTTTCAGGCTCGTAATCCCATAGGTAGTGCGGGTTGTCTCTTCTCCTGTCTTCATATTTTTGGAAGTATAGCAATATTGGATCACTTGTGCTACGCCCGGCCAATCCAGATATGCGTTGAGACTTGTGCTTGCCTTGATACATCGCGTCTCAAGTCTGCCATGCGACTTTTCAATCGTCTCATGCATGTATATCGGTTTCCCTAAAGTAGGGTGTGTTGTGTCTTCAGAAACCGCGTCAGGCACGCCTTGAAAAAGTTTTTCAATCGCTTCTAACAGGTCCGGTTGATTGCCTTTAACAGGCAGCATATAGTCGCCCCCGCTGTTTATGATTCCGTGGCAGAAAGAGCGTTGTGTCAAAAGGGCATCCGTTGTGATAACTTTGCCTGCTACATCAAACGCTTTGAGGATTTCCGTTGATACCGGTATTTCATTGGTTTTGTCGCTGACACCTCGCTGCGTGAGGGTGATCCCTAACTCATGAGAGACGACGGAGAGTAAATGGCTGATCATCGCACCACTTTTTTTAGACGCACGCAGGGTTTTGCCATCTATAGCGACTGCGTCGGAACACCCCCGCAAATCAGGGCACTCTGCTAATGCGGCGTTTACCCATTTTGACAGGATGTTTTCTAATGCCTCAACGTCCAACTTTTTCAACAGATTATGGATAGTTGCGGCACAAGGCGTTTTGTGATGTGTGAACCCGAGTGCTTTTGTGAGTGCGGGCTGTGAGCGTGCCCAGGTAGCGATGGATGTATACCCTTTATGCCCGCACATCAATCCAACGACTAAAAGTGCGAGGATTGCTTTCAAGGGGTGCCGTTTCCCTTTTTCCTTGCGTGGGTCTGTAAGTTCTGCTAACATATTGACTAAGTGGCAGGACTTTTTTCTTGTCATTCTTCACCTCAAAAGATCGTAAGTTTTTAAGGTGAAGTATAGCAGATATAGCGTGAAAAATCACGGTATATCTGCACATCCTAAAATATTAACGATTGTGATAAAAAACAACTAAAATACATAAAACTAAATAACCCTATGTGATGTGTTATAGTTCAATCTGAACCATGAATCATCTTGTGCCATAACCTTGACATCTTGTAAGAGCCGATGTATAATGGGGCTATACCTAAGAACAATCACCCGCTCAAACATTCCATGTCAAACAGTGATATCCGCTCCCAAGCTTCCTTACTCAAAAATCTACTGTATATCACACCACTCAGTCTGATAGCACGGGGTGGGACACTCCTAATCTATGTTGTTCTTGCGAATTGGTTTGGTGATACTGCAGAGATGGATTTCATCTATTATTATTGGGGCATCGCAGCGTTCCTAATTGAGTTGTTGAGTGCTGCATCTGCATATTCTGTGTTTGTTCCGTTATTAGCAGAGGCAAGAGCAAAAGGAGAAACAGCGGCACAACGTTGTGTGCAATCCATCTTTATTTGGTACATTTTGACGATGCCTGTAGCATGCTGTGTGTTGGGCGGTTTTGCATGGGGTATCTCACAATTCTTCTTTCCAAACGTTGGACTCTCTACTACTTTTGCGGTGGGTATCTTATGTGGGTTTCTGTTACTAACGATAATTTCATCTGCGCGTTGGGTGTTCAAGGCTATCTTAGACACTTACCAAGTGTTTCATATTCCCGTCATTTTGCAAGCGGTTCGTGCAGTGTTGGTCATAGGTACTATCTATATATGTAAACCTTATATCAGTTGGTTAAGCATTCCAATCGCACTCATCATCGGTGAATTTTTTCAAGTGATCATTTTACTTCAAAGATGTTGTGTTGTTCTAAAATTGCCTGTGATGAAATTATTTAATAGATATCAATTCCATTCAGATAAATTAAGATCCATATACCCGACACAATTTCTGAAACAGTGCATTTTGATGATGGGAGCTGCTGTCTCAGATGGCATGAACCCGGTTGTTGACAGGGGTATGGCAAGTTCGCTTGGGGCGAGTTCTGTCTCAAAACTGGATTATTCACTCCGTTTATGTGCTATTCCTGAAGCATTGGCGGGTGTTACAATGCCTATTTTGCTATCACACTGGGCGAGAATATCCTCATCAGAGAGAACAGAGCAGTTACAGCAGAGCGTGTGGAGAGGCGTTGTAGTTTTAATTGTTTTAATGGTGCCATTTCTTCTCTGTTTTTATCTCTTTCGTTCAGATATTGTCCTGATTTTGTTCGGACGTGGTGAGTTATCTGTGACGGGACAGCAACATATTGCTTCACTGTTAGGGATTTACCTAATTGGGATGCTACCGAGATTGATTAGCAGGTTGCTAATCCGTGCACATCTTGCGCGTCAAAACCACTTGACAGTCCTCACCGCAACGTTAATCAGACTTGCTCTGAATCCGGTATTGAATTGGATATTCATGTTGTATTGGGGATTAGAAGGAATAGCGTGGTCAACAGCTTTGCTTTCTTATCCTATCTGTGCTTTCATAGCGATTGAATTCCGGCGGAAAACTAAACATGGTGAAAATACTCTGGATGGTTAGATGTAATTCCTTGCACACCGTCATTTCGCAGCTGCCGCATCCGATCGATATCATCCACTGTCCACGTCCATAGCGAGATTCCGCGCCGTCGAACTTCATACGTGAATTCCTCGGTAATCAATGAATGATTAACATTCAGGAGACTACAGCCGATTGAACAGAGTTTCCGACACAGTTGGCGTGGATCTGGGGCAGTGCTGATGCCGATAAGCCAGCCTGTGGGGATACGCGGTTCTATCGAACGAACAGTGTGCAGGTCGGATATATTGAATGAGATGATAACAACGTTTTCAAGCAGGCGCATGTCTCTAACCTTTTGGACAACCGATTCAGTGATGGCAGGGTCCTTGATTTCCAACACTGCAATGGTTTTGTGTGCGATGCAATTTAATACTTCTTCAAGTGTTGGGATCGCCTCACCTGTGAACTGTGGATGGACCCATGAACCTGCATCTGCTTGCTTGATATTCGCTAAGGTTGTTTGATTTATCAAACCGACTTGATTTGTTGTTCGGTCTAAGGATGGATCGTGTATTGCGACGATTTGACCGTCGGATGTGCCGTGCAAGTCGAGTTCAATAGCATCTATGCCGATTTCAATCGCTTTATTGAAAGCAGCAATTGTGTTTTCGGGAGCGATTCCCGACGCACCGCGATGTGCAATCCGAATCCACGAATCCATACTTACCTATTCCCGTTTTCTCCGATTTTATGCTGCTTCATCTTCTTTATGAGTGTGGTTCTGCTGATACCGAGCAATTGTGCTGTTTTGCTTTGATTGTGTGAGCATTCCGTGAGAGCAAGTTCAATCAATGTCTGGTCTAAGATAGACAGGACTTCATCGTAGAGCTGCGTGCTGCCTTTCGCAATACCTGCTTTCGCAATATGTTGTAAGACAGATTTTAGTGAGGTCTCCATGTCCGATGTTTCGGGGGAAGCTTCGTCCGGTTCAACATGTATTTCCGGGGGTAGATCCTCCGGTAGGATGACATCTGAGCGTGAGAGCGCGGCAGCACTTCTGATGCAGTTCTCTAATTCACGCACGTTACCGGGCCAGGCGTAATTTTGCAAGAGTGTGGTTCCTTCTTCTGAAATACCGCGTATCTGTTTACCGAGTTCATTCTGTACAAGTTGCAAGAAATGGTTAATAAGCAAAGGTATATCTTCTTTGCGTTCTCGCAATGGTGGTAAATGCAGTGCTATGCGTTTGAAACGGTAGTATAGGTCTGCGCGAAAATCACCGAGTTTGACCATCTGACTGAGTTCTTGATTCGTAGCGGCAATGATGCGCACATCAACATTTAGAGTGCGCGTGCCGCCTAACCTTTCAAACGTTTGTGTCTGCAATGTGCGTAGTAATTTCACCTGCAGAGCCGGGCTCATATTTGCGACTTCATCAATAAAGAGTGTACCACCGTTTGCTAATTCGAAGCGTCCTGGTTTCCCTTCAGCTTTTGCTCCGGTGAATGCTCCTGCTTCGTAACCGAACAGCTCACTTTCGAGAAGGTCATCTGGGAGTGCTCCACAGTCGACAGGAATGAACGGCATATCTTTGCGTTCGCTGCCTGCGTGAATTGCGCGTGCAACGAGGTCTTTCCCTGTGCCTGTTTCTCCTTCAATGAGAACTGTGGTCGTATTACTTGCTAACACGCCGATGAGTTTATATATCTCGCGCATCTGTTCGCTTTTTCCAACGAGACGATGTCCACGTTGTTCAGTTGGAGAATCAGGTCCTATTTCGATGGGAAACGTGCTTCGGACGGACTGTGTTCGGAAAGCCCGCTTAAGAACGTTTTTGACTACTGCTAAGTCGATCGGTTTCGGTACAAAATCGAAAGCGTGTCCTCGCATTGCCTCAATCGTCGTTTCAACATCATCATAAGCAGTAATGATTACGACAATTATTGATGGATGGTGTGTTTTAATCTCTGCCAACGCTTCTAACCCGCTCATACCGGGCAGGTTGACATCCAACAAAACGACATCTGGTTTATCGGCAGCAATACGTTGCAGCCCTTCTTCAGCGTTATTTGCTATGCTGGGATTGTATCCCTCACCTTCAAGGAACTGCTGAAACGCCCAACAGATTTTCTCATCATCGTCAATTACCAAGACATTTTTCATGATACTCTGTCCGTTATGTTCTATTTATGCGGATTGCAACCATAACTATTGGGTTTTGGGACCGCCTTCTATGGACAGGAGAAACTTTTTACCATCATCACTCATTTCAGGTTCGGTTGCTTCTACCGTTTCTTCTAGTTTTTTCTTTAGGACAGGATAGGAATCCACTGTGGGGATCTCACTGAGATCAGTCAGTTCAGGTTTACGTGTTTCTGCTGTCATAATTATGTCTGCAAGTCGTTTATTTTTCTGTTTTGTGTATTCAATGTCACGTGCTTTGAAGTCAGGTAACACCTTATCTGCGAAGAGTTGTAAGGATTCGGTTATGTGTTCGTGTTTGTTCATGCCTGCCTGCTGAATGAATACGACTTGATCGACGCCTGCGTTTTCCATTATTTCTAAATGTTCACGGATTTGGTCAGGTGTGCCGATGCCTGCTCGTGCTTCGGCTGGGTCTTGTTTAGAATGCTTATATAAGCTCCAAATATCAGTTTCACCCGGGATTTGAGAACCGTTGTAATAGTAGTGTGCAAGTGCAAATCTAAAAAATCGCAATCCATCTAATCCCCGCGCGAGTGCGGTCTTCTCGTCATCATGGCAGGAAAATCCGGATACCATCGCAATATTCGGGTTCACGGTTTGTGTGAGGGGTGTGCATTCCTTTGCAAAGATATCATAGTATTCCTCTACCCAGTATTTTGCTTCATTTGCATCGACGAAAGCGAAGGTCAGCGCGCCTAACCCATATTTTGCAGCATGCCGGAGACTGTCCCGACTGGAACAGGCTACCCATGGTGGTGGATGGGGTGTTTGTAGCGGTTTTGGAACGACATTGCGAACAGGCATAGAAAAGTATTTACCGTCATGTCCTGCGTAAGGAGATTGTGCCATCATTTTCGCAGTTTCACGCGTACATTCTTCCCACATCTCTCGCTTACACTTTGGGTCAACTTTAAATCCACCGAGTTCCATGTGTGATGCGGATTCGCCTGTACCCCATTCCACGCGTCCGTTCGATACCAAGTCCAGTGTTGCTATGCGTTCAGCGACACGTGCGGGGTGGTTATACGCTGGTGGCATCAAGACAATACCGTGTCCAAGTCTTATCTGTTTTGTGCGTTGGCTACATGCAGCGAGAAATACCTCAGGCGCAGAAGAATGCGAATATTCTTCAAGGAAATGATGTTCTACCTCCCAAATATAGTCAAATCCAAGTTTGTCGGCTAATTCTACCTGTTCTAACGCATCTTGAAAGAGTTTGTGTTCTGCGCCATTGTGCCATGGGCGTGGTATTTGGTGTTCATAAAACAACCCGAATTTCATGCCTTAATGTCGTTTCCTTTCTCAGAGTCTATTATCTATTAGTAGTAATGGGCACTCGATGTCCTTGATGTCCACTGGGTTTATTGTAATCTCTATCCAAGTGTTTCCATTTCTCCATCGGTTAACTGCCAATCGAAGATGTCTAAATTCTCGCGGAGATGTGGTTCTGATCCGGATTTTGGAATTGTAATAATTCCTTTTTGGACCAGCCAACGTAGCGCGACCTGTGCTGCTGTCTTTCCATGTTTTTTTCCAATTTCAGTTAATTCTTTGTCTTCAGCTAAATTTCCGACAGCAAGGGGTCTGTGTGCGGTGATAGGAATGTTCCGTGTTTCGCAATGTGCACGCAAAGCCTCCTTGTTATTCCGGACATGGTATTCTACCTGATTCGTGCATATCGGAAGTTCAGAGACATCACATGCTTTATTTACTTGCTCAATACTGAAGTTGCTGATACCTATGCTTTTCACTTTACCTGCATCGTATATCTCCTTGAAGGCAGCGAATGTTTCTTCAAACGGCACGGTATCGCTTGGCCAATGGATTAAAAGCAAGTCTACGTAGTCCATTTGTAAATCATTTATACATATATCAAATTGGCTAAGCACCTCGTCATGTTTCAGATGTGAGTGCCAAATTTTGGATGTAATAAATAGGTTTTCCCGTTCAAGATTCGTGTCGCGCAAGGCATGCCCTATCTGCGTTTGGTTTTGATACATCCATGCTGTGTCAATATGCGTATAGCCTAACTCAATCGCGACTTTGATGATCCGTTCACATTGGCTGCCTTTAAGCTGCCATGTGCCTAAGCCTAAGATCGGTATTTCGTGTCCTGATGCCAGTTTTACGTTTTCCATAATTCACTCCGTGATGCTATGGACTTCCAAAAGGTTCTTTTTCCTTGCATGATAGTCAATTCTGAAAAAAAGTCAAGGAAAATGTGGCGTGTCGTTCTCTGAATTATGCTTGAACGCGAGTTCTCATTGGTTCTGTATCGCGGATTACATGAAAATTAAGAAAATATATTCGGTAATTCTAAATTTCTTGTTTATAGAAATAGATATAGAAACATGTGTTACACATACCTACCGATCCCCAGCATGTTCATGTGGGTGCGGACGTTCTGGGGCTTCTGGTACCGGACGCTGAGACAACCACCATGCAAACACAACCACTAAACATGCAAACACAATCGCACAGATTGACATCGGCATGCCGACTGTCTTTTCACCTTCTGTAAGACTCTCTGCTTGCCCCCGAATTCTAAATAGTGCAATAACACCAAACACCACAACAATCGCAGCCATCACAAGATTTGCCTGCCACGGCACGCGGAAAAGCACTGTAATAAGCGAAATCACAGCAACAGTCATGCTCAGTAAAGCAAAGGAGTTATAGGAAGTTGTATCAATTTCCTCAGTTTCAGAGACATCGGTATACTGACGCGGTGGCACAGGTACTGGGGCACCATCTTGATAGGTCATCTCAATTAATTTGATGAATTCAGCTAACAGTTTTTCATCTTGAATCCATTCATATAACGTTGGATATTCGTGTCGCATTAGGATAATAAATTCCTGACGTTGCGCGCTGTAATCTGTGAACTCATCCCAGTCCTTTTCCGCCACAGTAATATAAGGTTCCAGTCCAACACGAAGTTCATATCCCTGTCCAGCAACATAAACGACACTGCCAACATCATCGCGTTGTGCCATGAGTATTTCACCAGAATTCATCACCGATTGTTGATTATCCTCCGCAGTAGCTGCTATGTCGCGTTGTTTAAGTGCCGCTGCCCTCTCTTCAGATTGTGAAGACAACTCACTATCTGTGATTGCCACATCAATACGGCTTATCAATTCAAGTGCAGTCACCTCATGCTCCGGATCAACAAAAAGCACTGTTTTACGTTCATCTTTCGCCTGCATAGGGCGGCAACGAATCTGTTGTGCGCCTAAAGTTGCTTGAATCAGCTTGATTTCCCATTCATCATCTGTTCGGTAAATCTCAACCCAGTTCGCAGTATCACCTACCTGCTCACCTATAAACTCAGAAATCTGATTCAATCTACCTTCACTAACTTGTGCATCCTGCATCGGATTAGGCAGTTTCCCGCTTTCTCCATTCATTACAGCTCCTTATAAACTCGCTGACAATAGTTCTTCGTAAACGGCCTCTGTCAAAGCAGAATTTTTCTTGCTGCTAAATAACTGTTCTGCGCGCTGACGCGCCGCTTTTCCCATCGCAGATAACTGTTCCGGATCGTTTGCAAGTTTTGCAATTGCAGATGCAATCGCCTCAGCATTTTCAGGAGGCACTAAAACCCCTGTTTCAGGTGTAACCAATTCCTTACTCCCACCCAGCGGTGTTGCAATAACCGCCTTCCCAACCGCCATCGCTTCAATAATAGTCCGTGGACATGCCTCTGGAATAATTGAAGGGACTAACACAATATCAAGTAGGGACGTTACAACCCGCGTATCAGACAGAAAACCGGTGAAAATAACTGTTTCGGTAACGTCTAAATCCACTACCTCCTGTTTAAGTGATGCCATATAATCGTGGTCTTTCTGAAAATAGGGACCGCCGACAATCAGCAATTTGATAGTAACCGCGTTATTGAGAACAGTCTTTTTCAACGCATCCATTGCCCTCACCAAAAAATGTATCCCCTTTTCCGGTGTGATCCGAGTCACTACACCTACAAATAGCGGATGAGTTGATTCCGTTTCATTTTGCGCATTTTGACCGTTTTCCGATAACAGCTCTGTCCGCAGAGCATCAACTTCTGCTTGAGATGCTTGAAATGCCTCTAAATCCACACCATTATAGATTAAAGTCTGCTTTTCTTCAGGTGCAAAATCCCAACGTGTCGCCTCAGATACTAGTATCACACGATGCAGTAGTTTTTCACAAATCTTGTCCAATATGCCGTAGGATGTTGCATAACGTTTGTGCATGAGGATAGGAATACGGTGCCACCTCGCAACAATCCCGCCAAGTATTGCAACCGAAAGTGAATTGGCATGGATAAGTGCAATTTTATGTCGTTTCACTGCTTGATGAATCTGTCCGATAACCCGAAGTTGACGAGAATCATTCAGTAAATCCAGAAACGTAAATCGCTTCACCTTATCTGTTTTGTTATGTGCTTCAGGGAGAGATAATGGCACAAGCTGGGCGTCTGTTTTAGCAACTTCATCTGCAAACGGACTGTCACCAAGACACCCCACGAACGGAGAGAAATGTTGTTTGTCCAATAACTTCAGCAAAAGCAGCAGACTCCGTTGCCCGCCACCAATACCTGAACCGCTATCAAGATAGAGAATGTTGTATTTTGATGAATCGGGTGTTTTCATTTTCCCACGTTATATGAATTTTTATGCAGGTATCAGGCAGGTCTTCTGCCATACGTTCTGCCCATTCAATAATGCAGATACCATCACTATTTATATACTCACCTAAGCCAAGTTCAGCGATCTCATCGAAGGTTTCAAGCCGATATAGATCAATATGATAGATAGGAATCTTTCCATCGTATTCATTGATGAGGATGTAAGATGGACTGCTGACCACCTCGTTCTGGGCAATACCGGCACCCCGTGCTATGCCTTGTGTCAAACATGTCTTTCCTGTCCCAAGATCACCGATCAGTGCGACAACGTCACCGGCTTTCAGTGTGCTGCCAAGTTTTTCTCCGAGAGCTTGCGTCCCCTCTGGACTCTCTGTTCTTATGGTCTGTTCCGTTACGTCCCTGCTGCACACCGCAAGATACCCTCCTGTGTCAAATCCTTGTTGGGAAATTCACCCGTGATTTTGCCTTCATGCAATACCAAAACCCGGTCACTCATCCCTAAAATTTCTGGCAATTCTGAGGAGACTAACACAACAGCAACGCCATCATCCGCAAGTTGAGCTGTCAATGCATGAATCTCTGCTTTTGCTCCAACATCAATCCCCCGTGTCGGTTCGTCAAGAAACAACACATTCGGACGTGTCATTAGCCATTTGCCTAAAACGACTTTCTGTTGATTCCCTCCACTCAACTGACGAACAGGAACATCTAAAGAAGTTGTTTTTATGCTAAGGGCATCAACAGCTTCCTCGCTCTTTTGATATGCCATCTTAGGATTGATAACACCGAATGCAGTGAGTTCGTTGGATTCCCGCAGGCTTGCAAGTGTCATGTTACGAACAACGTCGTTGTCCAAAATCAGTCCATACTGTTTCCGATCTTCACTGACCAACGCCATCCCCTTCCGTATAGCATCCCGCGGAGAACGAAACTGGACATGCACACCGTCTTTAAAGATCTTGCCATGCCACTTTCCTGAATACGCTCCAAAAATAGTGTTGATTAATTCCGTTCTGCCCGCCCCCATTAGTCCTGCAATACCAAGTATCTCTCCACGTCGCACCTCAAAACTGATGTTCTCAAGTTGTGGAGGTTCAGTCGGATATGTGCATAAATCCTCAACTTGTAATGCTACATCATCTTTTGTTGATACTGTCCTATGTTCACGGTTTGGATAAAGCGTCGTCAATTCACGTCCCACCATCTGTGAAATCAATAAGTCTTCCGTGCATTCATCGATTGATTGCGTTGCGACTGTCTTACCATCGCGTAGCACAGTCACCCTGTCAGCGATCCGAAATATCTCCTTAAGTTTATGGGTAATATAGATACATGCAACCCCTTCATCTTGCAGTTGCTTCAAAATTCGATGGAGAATCTCCACTTCACTTTCGGTCAACGCAGCTGTCGGTTCGTCAAGCACTAGCAACCGCGCCTGACGCGACAACGCCTTCGCTATCTCAACAAGTTGCTGCTGACCGATTCCCAGTTTACAAACCTGTCCGTATAGCGGAATGTCCAATCCAAATTGTGCTAACAACGTTCTTGCATCATTATGCAGACGCGTTTTGTCAAGTATACCAAAGCGTCGAGGTTCTTTACCCAGATAGATATTTTCAGCGACTGTCATTTCAGGGATCAGTGCTAATTCCTGATGAATAACAGCGATGCCTGTGCATTCCGCATCACGCACATGGCGGAATTGTTGTTCAGCACCATCGATAAGGAGTTTTCCATCGTAGGTGCCGGACGGATGCACCGCCCCAAGTATCTTTATCAGTGTCGATTTGCCTGCGCCATTTTCTCCACAAAGTGCGTGAATCTCCCCAGAATGCACCTCAAAATTCACATCATCTAACGCGCGCACCCCCGGAAAATCTTTAGTAATCGCCTGCATCCTAAGAAGTGGTAATGCCATGCTATTGATGCTCCAACACTGATATTTTTCCTATTATAGCAGTATAGAGTCTGAATATTCAAGTTTTATGTCATTATAGGGGCGTAAAGTTTTGCACTTAGACAATAAAATAGGGTTTGGTACTCACTCAATATAGTGTTTGGCAACAATTTAATGGTGTTGTGTGTATTTTTAACTTGATTTTTTGGATGTTTTAGTGTATTTTATGTACAATAAAGTTGCTACCTATAAGATTTTAGACATGCATAATTCGGTTTTAATCAAGAAACGCTCATTAATCGCAAGATATTGTAGCGTAAACTAGAGTTTGCGTCCTTGTATATACAAACCAAAGTTTGTGCTGTGTAGGTGGTAACTTAGGTTATAGTCAGTAAATCTGAACTATTTAATGTTGAATTCTGGGGTAACACGAATGTTAATCAAGTATCTTTCTGTTTCTGTTTATTTTATACTAAGTTTAATTTTGACGGTAATATCGGCATTTGGATTTTCATTTCTAATCGTTCCGCACCATCCAGTAGATCCGTATCAACTTATGGAAGAAGCAACGAATGTAGGAGACAGAATTACATCGGACTGGTGGGATGAGGTATACATACCTGAAAAACACCATGAACGTTTTGCAGTACTTGCAGAAAAACGCGGAAATGTATTTAAGATGCTGTTCGTTATGTTGCTTCCTATTGTTTTCTGCGGTTGTTGGCTGATATTTATTAGACGAAGGCAGTTGGGATGTGATTCTATATCTGTTCAACACTCAACGTAGCAGGTTCACCATTGAGTTTCTGTTCAAGACGAAATGCTTTTTCACCCGGCGATTTGACAATCTCTGTCGTCAAAGTTTCGCTTAGGATATACTCCTGATGCGTTTCAAACGTTTCTTTTACTAGTGCAGATTCGGTATTCAAACTAAGTTTAATCCTATCAGATACATTAAAATCTGCATCCTTCCGCATATTCTGGATTTTATTTACGAGTTCGCGCGCCATACCTTCAAGCACCAATTCATGCGTCAATTCCGTTGACAATGCCACGAATTTCCTTGCATCCACCTCTACAAAGAAACCTTCTCGATTCTGTGTCTGCACATCAATCTCAGAGTGCTCAACCGTATAAGTCTCCCCGGATGCTTCTATCTTCAAACTCCCATTTGCTTCCAATTCCGCTTTCAGCTGCATTGCATCGGCAGTAGCAAGTGTTTTTGCAATTGTCTGCACGCCTTTGCCATACTTCGGTCCTAATACCTTGAAGTTCGGTTTGAGTGTAACCTGTGCAAACGCATCCAATTCCTCTGTGAATACTGTTTCCTTAACATTCAATTCATCGCGAACAAAGGAAGATAGCCGATTTATGGCTTCTTTTTCCGATTTAGATAGTCCACCGAGTGTGATTTCAGCAAGCGGTTGGCGTGTCTTAATACCAGAACGATTCCGGGCAGCATGTCCCATGCTGATAATCTCGCGTGTGAAATCCATATCGATTTCTAAGGTAGTATCTATTAACGTGTCATCTGCAGTTGGGTATTCTGCAAGGTGAACGCTCAGTGGTGCATCGGAGTCAAGGGAACAGACTAAGTTGCGATAGAGTTCATCTGCCAAAAATGGAATGAACGGTGCGGCAAGTTTCGCTACGGTCACAAGCACTTCGTACAACGTTGCATAGGCTGCCTGCTTGTCCTGTCCTGCCTCTGCGCCCCAAAAGCGGTCACGGGAACGACGAACATACCAATTACTAAGGTCATCAACAAACGTTTCAATGGCACGCGGTGCATTCGTCAGCTGGTAGTTCTCCATGTCATCGCGTACCTTATTTATCAAGGTATGCAATCTGGACAAAATCCATCTGTCTATTGTCGCGCGTTCAGCAACCGGTGGTGCATCTTTAAGCACATTGACCTGTTCTAAATTGGCATACATCACGAAAAAACTATAGACGTTGTGAACCGTTCCCATAAACTTCTTCAATGCTTCATCAATGCCTTCTAGTTGAAAGGTCCGTTGTGCCCAAGGTGGTGATCCTGTGAACATATACCAACGCATCGCATCTGCACCCTGATTGTCCAAAATCGTCCACGGGTCTACGGTGTTTCCCCGGCTTTTACTCATCTTCTGCCCATCGGAGGCGAGAATTAATTCAAGACAGAGGCAGTTTTTATATGCAGGTTTGTCATAAAGCAGCGTGCCAGTCGCCAAAAGGCTATAGAACCAGCCCCGTGTCTGATCAATTGCTTCCGAGATAAAATCTGCGGGATACGCGCGTTCAAACAATTCCTTGTTTTCAAAGGGGTAGTGCCATTGTGCCGTGTGTGCACACCCTGAGTCGAACCAGCAGTCAATCACATCCTGAATACGGTGCATTGTCCCACTGCACTTTTCACAAGTCAGTGCAACATCATCAACATAAGGTCGATGGAGTTCAATATCATCTGGTACATCGGTGCCGAGTTCTTTCAATTCCGCAATGCTACCGACACAGTGTTGATGTCCGCAATCGTCACATATCCAAACAGGCAGTGGCGTTCCCCAATACCGTTCTCGACTCAATCCCCAATCAATGTTGTTTTCTAACCAATTCCCGAACCGTCCATCTTTGATATGCTCAGGGTACCAGTTGATTTTCTGATTGTGTTGACGCATTTGGTCTCTGATGGCAGTCGTACGGATAAACCAGGATTCGCGTGCATAGTATAGCAGTGGGTTATCACATCGCCAACAGAACGGATATTGGTGTGTATATTCAGCTGCTTTGAACAATAAGCCGCGTGCATTCAAGTTTTCTATGATCATCGGATCGGCATCTTTGACATATTCGCCTTCCCACTCGTCTTTAACCTCTGAAACAAATTTTCCATCATCGCCTACCAACTGCACAAATGGAAGGTAATGTTTTTGTCCAATATCATAGTCATCTTGTCCGAATGCGGGTGCGATGTGGACTAATCCACTTCCCTCTGTAGTCGTTACGAAATCAGCGGTAACGACATAATGAGATTTTTCTTGATGCTGTCCACTGTCAAAAAGTGGTTCATAATCCCAATCGAGTAGGTCGTTGCCCTTATAGTTTTCAACGCTCTGCGGAGGTTCATCACCGAATAAAGCACCTATGCATTCCTTCGCGAGTATGACATGTTTTCCATTCTCTTCAACAGCGACATAATCGTAATCTTCACCCACAGCAACAGCAACGTTAGATGGTAACGTCCAAGGAGTCGTTGTCCAAACAAGCAGATAAGTATTTTCTCTGTTTTTGAGCGGAAAACGGACAAAAATTGACAGATCTGACACTTCTTGATAACCGAGTGCGACTTCATGACTTGCCAAGGTTGTCCCACACCGATAACAATACGGTTGCACCTTATGTCCCTGATATAATAAATCTTTATCCCATGCTTGTCGTAACACCCACCAAACGCTCTCAATATACTCGTTAGACAGTGTGATATACGCGTCATCTAAGTTCACCCAGAACCCAATACGTTCTGTCATCTCACGCCAATCCTGTTCGTACTGAAAGACATTTTCCTTGCACTTCTCAATAAAGTTTTGAACACCATAAGCTTCCAGTTCCGCTTTATTTGTAATATTGAGTTGTTTTTCAACTTGATATTCAACGGGTAGTCCATGCGTGTCCCACCCCGCTTTTCTGTGGACATAATGTCCTGTCATTGTCTTGTAGCGGCAAACAGCATCCTTCATGATGCGTGCAAGGACGTGATGCACTCCCGGTGGTGCATTGGCAAATGGTGGTCCTTCAAGAAAAACAAACGGCGGCGCGTCTTTGTACAACTCCATGCTTTTCTCAAATATATTGTTTTCACGCCAGAACGCGAGTGTCTGTTTTTCTTTGTCAGCAAAGGTAAATTGGGGTGATACCTCTTCAAACATGTGATAATTCCTCATATAATACTTAAAAAAACAAACGCCCCACCAAAATCCGTTGTTTCAGTGATGGGCGTCCAAATGATACTTCTTTTCTGCTTGTAATTAACCCATCACAGCACGACGAATAACGATAGTAATTCGTGTGGCGTGAAGGGAGTCATGGCATCGGGCAGTGTCACACTGCAATGTTCGTGTAGTCGAGGGCTGATAAAACATCCGGTAATCCTGGTTAACTTTCGTGGTTAGATATGCGTTTATACTAAAATGATACTACATTTAATGTTGTAATGTCAAATTTTTTTGGTATGAATCCTGTGAGATTTGATGTATAATGAATATAGTTGAAAAGGGAAACCTCTATGGAACAAGTAAAAGATACCACTTTACAACACATCGCTGAAAAAGCCTTATCTGAATCGGTCGTCCGTTTAGAGTTCTGGTCACCTGCCACATATCATGGTTATGTCCTCTCTTTTGATGTGGATGATCCTACGCAATATCTTGATATAGAATTGGTTGACCAACCATCCAACAAAACACGTTGTATATTCGAAGAAATTATGAGTCATGCAAGTGGTTTTTTCGTTGATAAGAACATGATTGTTACCAATTTTCATGTTGCACAAGGGAGATCCTCTATCGTAGCAGAATTTGTAGATAAGCAACAAAAGTTTCAGATTGAAAGCATTGAAGCTTATGACATTGAAAATGACTTAATTCTCCTAAAAGTCAACGGTGAAGGTGTTCCACTCACTGTTGGTGATAGTACAGAAATTAAGAGTGAAGACGTTATTTGTGCAGCTGGTTATCCCAACGGAAATGCAGAAATAGCACACGGTAGTATTGATGGAATGAGTTTAAGTAATCGACGTATCCGCATGCGAATCAGCACTACCGGTGGCAGCAGTGGATGTCCTATTTTCAATAGTAATGGTGATGTCATAGGAGTTGATGCGTCCGGTGATGAAGTTTATAGTTATGCTATTCCAGCAAACACCTTAAAAGCATTGATCAACAAGGATAGAGAATCATTACCGTTAAAGGAGTGGCAGAAATTACCGTATATACGCGCATTTGCTGAAAAGAAGGAAGGAGATAAATTACAGAAGGAGGGTGAATACAAAAAGGCAATCGCGCATTATGATACTACGGTGGAACTTAATCCGGAGATGATAAAAGCGTATGAAAGTCGTGCAGAGGCAAGAATAGAAATTGGGGCATTCAACAGAGCGGATGAAGACTTAATCGCTGTACGTCGTCTTGCTCCAGTATCATTCAGTTTTTCCAATCTCCGAAGGTATGTTTCATGGAAGCGGAGAGGGGTTTGGATTTGGGGGAGTTATCTTTTCATCATGTTTATGAGGACTATATTCGGTAGATATGGATGGTATAGGTTTAAGGGACATGCAAAGATGGGTATAGCTAAATCCGGAGCGAAAAAAGGAAACAAAAATAGAGCAAAACTGATATATCAAGAGGCACTATATGACTTTACTGACGCTATTCGTCTAAAACCCAAGGTTGCTGGAATCTATAATAGCCGTGGATGGACAAAGTATCTGCTGGGGCAACTTGAAACTGAAGAAGAAAACGAAGCGAAGGCGCAAAAATTGTTTCATGAAGCAATATCTGATGCAGACACAGCATTACAGTTGCATACAAAGGATTCCAAATATAGGGCTGCTTACTATCACACTCGTGGTGCAGTAAAAGCTGCACTTAATGATCATCACGCAGCGATAGAAGATTTTCATGAATGCATCCGCCTAAGACCAAAGAAGGCAGTATACTACCACGACCGTGGACTATCAAAACAAGCACTCGAACAGCACGAAGCAGCAGAAGTAGACTTCGCCAAAGCACAAGAATTAGACCCAAAGAGCAAAATTACACAGGCAAATTGAACCTGCATATATAGTAACCTGACCATTTTGCGTGCCAATTTTTCAATGTAATTTGAGTATAGAAATTGGAATTAAGAGAAGGTTATCTACGATTTCTGTAGAGTTGATGGAGTCTTTAGGAGAGTTTTACACGTATAGCCTCGAAATCTGTTCCCTCTGGCATGACAAAGAGACACTTACCGTTACTACGCGCCTCCCACAAGTTACCTATCTCGCGTTTCTCTTTTGAATCATCATTTGACCATAGATGAATGCCTTTAGATTCAACAACTAAATAGCGTCCATCGATTAAATGACAAACAAAATCAGGATAAAACTTGTCGGTTGAAGTTTGTAACCAGAAAGAAAGTGCGGGTTGACGTTCAATATTTCGTACCCAATACTTAACTTCCGGTAACCTGTCAATATATTGGGCGCATTGGAATTCTTCACCCTCTGCTTTTAGATCGCCAACGTTAGGGTAGTAATGTTTTTGAAATTGATATGGACCTTCATAACGAGTATTGTAAGGATACCGGAGTGGATCGAAGGAGAAGCTGTGATCTGGAGATACGACAACCGGCGTTGTGCATTCGGGCAAGAGAAGATTATGATATGCACCAAGGTGCACGTTTTGGCGATGGCTGTCAATTTTAGCTGCAGCGGCATCTTTGAGAGCATACTTGTTTCGGATAAGGACCTCTATTGGCATACCACGTTCTTCAATAAGATACTTAACTAACCGCTGAAGGAAAGGTAGTGACTCGCTGCGTAGGATATCAAGATGCAAAATAGTTTTGTCAAGCCAATCTGCAAGACGTGCATCATCCCAGTTTTTGTCTGGAGCGAGGAGGGACATTTGTTGATGTAAGACACCTAGATATTGCATCTCAACTCTTCCTTCTTCAGAAATACCGATTTCACCCCGTTCTCCTGTATTGAATTCGGATGGAAATTCCTTTTCAGTAAGTTCAGCATCACATTCGGATAGCTGCCATACAATTTCTAAAAAACGGGATGCCTCGAAATCAAGAAATGTCTGATTCTGCTGGACCATTAGCTTCGGTACTTTAAAGGTTTCTCCTTGTTCAGCAGGGGCAGGCTCAAGATCAGACTGTGTTAAACCATCAAATATAGGAAGAGCGTGTTGTTCCTCATCTCTTGGACAAATAAGTTCAGCTGCTGCTTGCTTCTGAAATCCGTTTTGGACGAGACCGTTAGCTAAAGCAGAAGCGGCATCGTAAAAATTTTGTGAGGCAACAAAAGCATAAGCATTATTAAGGGCTGTCTGCTCCTTACGTTTTGCTTTTGGGAGTCGCATGACCCTACCTAATATTTGTTCAACAGCAGTGGAAGATCTCATTTCGGCAACAGAACAAAGAACGTAAGCAAATGGACAATCCCAACCTTCTCGTAACGCTTGCACTGTGATAACGTAACGAATT
Organism: Candidatus Poribacteria bacterium; assembly: GCA_965200395.1. Classification (GTDB taxonomy): domain Bacteria; phylum Poribacteria; class WGA-4E; order WGA-4E; family WGA-3G; genus MSPOR6. The sequence continues at coordinate 529,341 of CBDAUH010000003.1, forward strand.
GGACATTCTGGATTATTGATATCTACATCATTAAGGTCTTTATCCTCTGCTGTAGCATGAGCGATTTGTTCCTTGGGAATGTTATGTTCTTCACGTAGGCATTTCTCAACGACTTCAACGGTTAAAGTTTCTTTGGTTTTGTGTCTTGGTTGTGCTTGAATCAGCATAACGGGCCGTATATATTCACCTGTTTTTTCTTGTTCCTTTTCTGCGTCGAATTCAAGTGCATTGCGTTGTGCTATCGCAGCAGTGAGCAGTTGCTTCCAATCCCGCTTGGTTTCTAATAGAATAGGCATTTTTATCATGTCTTCTGCCTGAAGCTCCGCAGCAGAAACAGTATAAAGAACATTGGATGGATTTTGCGTTGTATCAGGCGTTGCTGTGAATTCTATGATTGCAGATGGATTAAATCGTGCAAGTGTGTCAAAAGAGAGTTCGGTCCGCGCATTATGTGCTTCATCAACAACTACGAGCGGACGTTTGACACATAAAAGATTTGCGAGCGAATAGATAGGCTTACCACTTTCGTCCCTTTCTACATTTGAGAGCGTTTCATCTGATAAGTGTGTGAAATGCCCCATCAGTGCACCTGACTGCTCGTAAACTTTGCGACCCTCCGTATCTTCGACGCGAAATGCTTGCATCGTGGAAACAATAATTGTTGTCTTGGTATTCAAGACATGTAGCGGCAGAGATAGTGCTTCGCCTATCGTAAAAACTTCTACTTTGCGTCGAGCGGATTCGAAAGCATCTCGATAGGGATGTAATGAATTTTTAAGCGCACTCAGTGTCTGATCACGTATAGCATTTGAAGGGGTAAGCCAAAGCACAAGCGGCGTATCGGTTTTCAAAAGTTCAGATGCAGTGACACTAACAGCATGACACGCAACTAATGTTTTTCCACCTCCTGTCGGTAGACGAAGGCAGATATAGGGCATACCGGACAAAGACTCAATAGGGGCATAAGGGCGATTGGTAAGATCGTAGAATGCGGTGTTAGCGTTATTGAAATGAAGGCACTTCTGATAGTATTCTGTTAACGTTTCAAGGGTGCGTTCTTGATATTCTTTAAGGGGAAGGTGCATTTTGATTTTCCAGTATTTTAAAATTCACTTCTTGTAGAACTTATCAGTATAAACAGTAACGAGTGAACGCTCTTTGTAGCATAACCTTTCCAGGTTGTGTCTTTGTAGCGGACCACATTATCTGTAGTCATACCATAGCAAACACATCTTTTTATACATGTCATAGACGATATGTATACTTTTTGCGATTTTTTATACATATCATAGACAATATGTATACTTTTTATACATAATGATGTTGCACTTAGATATGCTTCCATTTCGATTAACTGCCGTACCATTACACCAGATTGTACGGCATTTGACGGAAAGTTATCCCGCGATCCTTTAACAACTCTATGCTGAGCTGCGTGCCGCCGCAATGGATTATCTTTCTACCATCGTGACGTGGCAAACGGTTTATGAGCTCATCGTTAAGTATATCTTCATTGTTAAGCAGATAGACCGCAGCACCGTCCACACTGCCTAAAAACGCACGTTGGTATCTTTCGGGTGTTGTGCAGGAGGTATACGAAAGTCTATCCCCTTCCATAAGATTAACTACTGTATCTGTTGCAATCGAACTGCCTGTCTCTTTAAAAAAGAGGTACTGCGCCATTTCATGAAATGGAATTTCCGATCTTTCTAAAAAGGTTTCACCAACGTGGTAATAGGCAAAGGTTTCTTTATCTGTACCGAATAAGTGTTGTAGACTTCCTTCCTGTTCAGGGGTGTAACCTTCAATGACGCGTTGAAGACGCACAGCAGTTATCTCTTGAGCTATTTTCGGTTCTAATTCAACTAAAATAAATTGGCGATTGCCTCCGTCTTCTCGGTTCTGTGCAAGGACTGCGTGAGCTGTTGTACCGCTGCCTGCAAAGGAATCAAGGATAATGGCATCTTTACTGCGTAGCAATTCCAGTAAAAATTTAATAAATTTTACCGGCTTAGGTTGGGGAAAAACACCACCTTCACCAAATATATCACGTAATTCACTTGTTCCATCTTTATTAAAACCAACTATTTTTGGAGAAAGAAATACGTCTGGAGGCTGTCCCTCTTGAACCTCAGAGAGATAGCGTTTTGCCCGCGGTTTGTTCCCAGAAAAATCAATACGACCTTCGCGTTCCATGCTACGTAATGTATCTTGCGAATAACTCGGATAACGTCCCGAAGGGGGAGACCATACAACTCCATTTTCAAAGGTGAACGTGTATGGTGTGTAATAGTTTCGTGCACTGAGTGGATCAAGTTTATACTTACCTCTACCATCATTGTCGTCATGAGGATATTTCTTTGATTTATCAGTAATGTAACGAATATACCGACTTTTGTCTTCACCAAACCAAGATTTCTCTTTGGCATAAACCAAGGTGTAGTCAGCATTGTGATTAAAATCTTTACTGGAGTTACGCACGGTGTGCATTGCTCTTCTTGTGAGAATTGCAAAAAAGTTCTTTTCTCCGAAAATTTCATCCATTAGCATTCGTAAATGATGTACTTCATTATCATCAATTGAGATAAAGATCACACCGTCGTCACGAAGAAATTGGTGAAGCAGGCAGAGACGAGGATACATCATGCAGAGCCATTTATCGTGTCGAGAAAGATCTGCTGCCTGTGAACCGACGGTCTTTCCAAGCCATTTCTGAATGGTCGGGTTGTTAACATTATCGTTGTAAATCCAGTTTTCGTTACCAGTATTATAGGGCGGATCAATGAAGATACATTTGACTTTGCCAGCGTAGTAGGGTAAGAGAGCCTTGAGCGCAGTCAGGTTGTCACCTTCAACGAGGAGATTGCCTGTGCCAAGCGGTTCGTTATTGTATCCAAAGGAACGGTCACGGTCGAGCGTAAGGGTGTGTATCGGTACCTCATCATGATGATTAATGACTGCTTCTTTTCCGATCCAGTTGAGTGTTGGCATAATTCCTCTTTTATTTTTACGTGTGGCACTCACGTTATGCATATCGTGGTCAATATGCATAATTTCTATACATATTGCTAAAAAGTATCTTGGACATCAGCATCTGGTAATTCTCGACATTCTTTCAAATGAGAACTTTCCGCCATATTTAAAGTAAAGAAATTTCGTCTAAATCCACCGTTTTGTTTGAATAAATCAAATCCTCTCTCAACTCGGATAATTGCATGTTGTGTTTCCAAATATCTTGCATGAAAGATACCACCAGAATCATTCTTTACAATCAATTTTATAGGCCAGGGAAATTGGTTTTTCAGCGGATTTATAAGTTCCCGGACGGTCTTTTGATAATTCTCCTGATTTCGCTTTAGCTTCTTTTCTTTTGCATGACCTGTTTCATGATCCTGGATCTTTTCAACACATGTATATATTTCTACATCCCCAAATCCTTGCTGAGAAGCAAAAAAACCGCGGTTTTCCCATAATGATAGAATATACTCGATACCTCGTCGAAAACGGCTTGTATTCTCTCCTTTTCCAATGTATGCATCATAAAATCGCAGCCATTTTGTGAAATGGACAGAGCGAATGATAAGATCATCTACTTCTGACTTTGGAAGCGTGTCAATCGGTCCAACTTTGTTTTCATATCGTTGTCTATCTGTTTCAAATTCACTATCACGATATTTTGACAATGGTACAATACTACTATTCAATATTTCCGTACTTTTAGTTTGGTTTTGGTTCTTGAAAATTAGTGCATCGGCTTTGCTGACGGTTTTCAGATGATACGTTAAGTCTTGTAGATTCGATGACAGTGTCTCATTTGAAGATATAGGGAAAGTAACAATACGTTTTGACTTGTTCTTCAATAATAGTTCTTCAACTAAGATTCGTAATCGTTGACCATACTTGATTGGAATGGATTGAATCCTGTTTATAAGGGCAGATCGTAATCTGTTTTCTGTATCAACGATCAATAGTCCGTTTCTTTCAATCCCTAATAAAAAATCTTCTGCATGAATTCTATATAGTTCATCAAAATAACATGCATCAAACGCAGATGGATCAAGGACTGCACTGACCAGCATATATGCAACTCCTTACACTATCTCAGTTCACGTAACCGTTCGGGGAAAAATCCATTGGGCCATTCATCTATAAAATCACCTTCTGTGTCAAGTTGTAAACGTTGAGATTTTGCTCCTTTATGACCACGGCTGATATAGATAACTGAGATGTCTGTTGGTAATATTTTTTTTTCATAAACTAAACGTTGCAGACGTAGAATCAGGTGTTCACTATGGGTTTCGACGATAAATTGATTTTGTCGTGGTTCTTTGATTGCTTCAGTTAACAAATCTCCAAGATCTGCTTGCAATCTCGGATGCACATGTACTTCAGGTTGTTCAATTGAGATAATTTGTTTATTTGAAACTAAACTTTGTACAACGAAGGGGAGAAGCTGACTTATTCCAAAACCGACATCAGGTAGTGCTACATTCACCGGTTCTTTCCTACGAGTATCAATGAGTCTAACTTCAAAGAGATCACCTGAATTTTCTCCTACCGACTTTACCTCTAACTCATAACCCATGTCAAGTCGTTTCATCCATGTGTTTACCTCTTGTATCAGTTTAGGACGGCGTAAGAGTAAATCTGGGAGCAAATCACCTTTATACCCAACATCTTGAGGACTGGTTCCCGTGAAGATATACCATCTTTCTGGTGGTCTTCGAAAAGGTCCCATTGGAAAAAGGTCTTTCAAAGTTTGATCAAGGGCACGACCTGTTCGCAGAATGATTCGAGCGACATTAAATGCTACTTCGCCAGATTGGCGACGTAATAGTGAATTTGGGCCAGTTAATGGAGAATTTCTCTCCTCAGATATAATACTGACTGGGAGAAAACCTTGAAAACCAACAACTGTACCCATCTCTTCTAAACGTCTTTTGGTAATGTAGTCTTTTAAATCAAAGTCCAATGAGAAAAATTCAAATTTCTCATTTAGAGATTTCAAATCTTTTCTAATTGTGCTTTCTTCTTCACTAAACTCTTCGTTATTAGTTTTATACTCAAAATTCTTTTTATCTTCATCTGTTGTGGTAATTCTTAATGATTCTAAATCTGAAATTCTTTTTTCAATCCAACTTACTATCTCTTGTTTATTATCTCTGCACCACTCAAATTCCTGTTTCCAGTATACTGGTTCCTCTGTTAACCAAACGCAGGTAGCTCTAGTTAATTTCGGTAGTTGAAAACTAGTTGAATCACGTAATGCACCTATTTTCATCAAAAGTTCATCAGATTCTTCAGTTGTGCCTGACGGTCGAAATCTAGCGATATTCTTAGAAGGATTTCCATGGTAGATTTTGATTGTATCTAAAAGAACTTCGGCTTCAAGAGAAGGCCTCTTGAAACTAAATTCTATAGCTAAACCAGGTCCAAATTTAGCTTCAACACGTATTGAAAGTGTTCTATTCAAGTCATGATCAAAAATCATTTCTTGAAAACTGCCAAGATCAACAATCCCATTCTCAGCTCGAGGAAGCAGCAAAGCTCCAGTTTCTCTGCTTTCGCGCGTCTGTTTAAGCAGATTAAGTGCTTGTAAGATTGAACTCTTACCAGAACTGTTTTCACCGAATATTAGTGTTATTGGGGCAAATGGAATGCAGGCACGTTCTCCAAACGCTTTGAAATTTTCTAATTGAAGTGATTGAAGCATCAAACTTCTCCTATGTACATCTTTTGAAAGATTATTCTTTCACACAGGTATAGTATAACATGATAAATTGTTATTTTGAAGAATAAAGCAGTATAGGTAAGATATGTTAGATTGTAGGTTATATGTAGGCAATTGCTCTTTGAATTCGCTTCAAAACCTCGTCTCTACCGAGCAAGACGATAATATCAAAGAGGCTGGGACCAAACGATGTTCCTGTCAATGCAATCCGCATCGCCTGCATGGCAGCAACGCGTTTGATGTCGTTTTCGTCCGTGTATTTCCATATTGAAACTTCAATGGTTTCAAGGTCAAATTCAGTAATTTCTTTCAAAATTTGTCCGAGATTGGTGAGAATCTCACAAGTTTTTTGTTTTTTCTCGTCTGAACCACCCCACCATTTTTTAACTGCTTTTTCTTCATACTCGAAATCATCTCTAAAGAAAAAGCGAGTCTGCGGTACAATGTCTTGGAGTGTTGTGAGACGTTCACCAACTGCTTCAACGATTGCCTCAAGCCAGCCTCGGTTTGTAGCAGAGTCCACCAAACCTGCTTCTTTCCAATAAGGTATTACTGCGTCGGTGCGTGCTGCTACATCCAATTGATTGATATAATGTGAGTTGAGCCATTCCAACTTCTTAATATCAAAAACACTACCGCTTTTGCCGACTCGTGTAAGGTCAAATTTCTCTATCAGTTCTTCAATAGAGAAGATTTCCTGTTTGTCGTCGTAGGACCAACCGAGTCTTGCAACGAAGTTCAACATCGCTTCAGGGAGATATCCCTGTTCACGGTAACGATTAACAGCGACCAGGTCACCGTGATGTCTTTTGCTTAGTTTTCTGCCTGTATCATCAAGAACAAGGGGGATATGTGCGAACTGCGGTAGGTTCAAGCTCAGGGCATTGGCAATTGCGATCTGTTTCGGTGTGTTATTGAGGTGTTCTGTTCCCCTGATAACGTGCGTAATGTGCATTTCTGCATCGTCAATAATAGACGTGAGATTATAATTTGGCATGCCGTTGGAACGGACAATTACCTCATCCTCAAGTGTAGCGGGGTCAATGGTACGTGGACCGAGGATCAAGTCATCAACTCGGATTGGAATTTCAGGCATTTTTATGCGGACAGTCGGTTTTCTGCCTTCTGCAATGTAATGTTTAAGCGTTTCTGATGTGAGATGTCTGCACCGTCCATCATAGGATCGTGTTGATTTAGCGGCTCGAGCTTCTGTGCGGATCTCTTCCAGCTCTTCGGGGGTGCAGTAGCAACGGTACGCATTACCACTCTCAAGTAGTTGCGTTACATATTTTTCATAAATGCTCTTACGTTCAGATTGCACGTAAGGAGCATAGGGCCCACCAATATCACCACCTTCGTCCCACACAAGTCCCAACCACTTCAGTGCGGTATAAATCTCATGCATAGATTCGTCAGTGGAACGTGCTGCATCGGTATCATCAATCCGTAGTATAAATTTCCCGTTGTGGTGTTTTGCAAACAACCAGTTGAACAGTGCTGTTCTTGCACCGCCAATATGTAGAAAACCGGTAGGGGATGGTGCCATGCGAACTCTGACTTGACCCTTCGGATAGGATGTTTCGTTCATTTTTTTCCTTTTTGTATTTTTGCCCAACTATCTCGCAGTGGAACTGTTCGATTGAAAACCAATTTTTCGAATGTTGTATCTGGATCGACGCAAAAATATCCGATTCGTAAAAACTGGTACCGACTTTCGGGACTTGCACCGACAAGACTCGGTTCAATTTTACAGTTATTTAAGACTTCTAAAGAATCTGGATTGAGGAAATGTATCCAGTCTGCGTCATTAGATACGTTTTCAGGTTCGCGTTCAGTGAAGAGCGAGTTGTATAGACGCACTTCAGCATCGACAGCATGTTCAGCAGAAACCCAATGCAACGTACCTTGCACCCGACGACCATCTTCGGACCAACCACCCCGTGTTTCGGGATCATAAGTACAGTGGATCTCAACAATTTCACCAGTGTTTTCATCTCTGATAACGTTGTCACAAGTTATGTAGTATGCATGTTTAAGGCGAACTTCTCTACCGGGTGCTAAGCGGTAAAATTTTCGTGGGGGATCCTCCATAAAATCTTCATGTTCAATATATATTTCTCGTGAAAATGGAATTTTTCTTGTCCCTGCATCTTCATCTTCTGGATTATTATCAGCATCGAGCATTTCTACTTCTCCTTCTGGATAGTTGTCAATAATAACTTTAACGGGATTAAGAACAGCCATTACACGTGGCGCACGACGGTTCAGATCGTTTCGGATAGAGTATTCAAGCTGCCCGATTTCTATAAGATTATCTGCTTTTGAGACACCGATTCGATTGCAGAAGTCCCGGATGGATTCGGGAGTATAACCGCGGCGGCGCATTCCAGAAAGCGTAGGCAATCTTGGATCGTCCCATCCGTTGACATGTCCACCTGCAACAAGGACTTTAAGTTTCCGCTTACCAAGGACCGTATAGGTAAGGTTTAGGCGTGCAAATTCAATCTGCCGTGGTTGGTAAATCTCCAACGATTTCAAAAACCAATCGTATAACGGACGATGATCTTCGAACTGAACATCACATAAGGAGTGTGTTACACCTTCAATGGAATCAGATTGTCCGTGCGTGAAATCGTAAGTTGGGTAGATACACCAATTTGTGCCGTGTCTGTAGTGTGGTGCGCGGAGAACGCGATACATGACAGGATCACGCATATTTAAGTTCGGGCTTGACATATCAATTTTGGCGCGGAGTGTCCGCGAACCGTCTGGAAACTCACCAGCGCGCATACCGCAAAACAGAGTTAGATTCTCCTCAACAGTACGGTTGCGATACGGACTATCTTTGCCTGGAGATACTAATGTGCCACGATAATCACGTATTTCGTCGGGTGTTAAATCGCAAACATAAGCTTTTTCTTTTTTTATCAGTTCGGTAGCATATTCATAGAGGGTCTCAAAATAGTCGGAAGCGTAGAATTCACGGTCTTCCCAATCAAACCTGAGCCAATTGACATCGCGTTTGATTGCCTCTACAAATTCGTGTTCTTCAGTTATGGGGTTGCTGTCGTCAAACCGAAGGTTGTATAACCCGTTATAATCCTCGGCAATTCCAAAACTTATACAGATAGCTTTTGCATGTCCTATATGGAGGTAACCACTCGGTTCCGGTGGAAATCTGGTATGCACTCTTCCATCAAATCTGTTAGACATCGTATCTTCTTCTATCGCTTGACGAATAAAATTTGTGTCAGAGGCGTTCTTGTCATTCTCTGTTGTGTTTTTGGATTTTTTTGCGTCGTGTCCCGGATGATTCATGAATAACTCCTAACAATAAAAATGTAATTTTCAATCTGTGCTATAGTCGAATATTTGTAGAGATGCTTATGTTCCTATAAAATATGAAACCCATTATTGATACTATAGTTTGGACATTTTTGGTCTTGTTATAGATTATGAATAGTTGGCAGCACTTCCCCGTTAGCACTTCTGAACAGGTGTTAGAACCGCTGCTAACGCCCCTTTTCTGTCTAAATTCTGTTAGAAATCACTGTTTTTTAGCCATCATTTTTCCAATAATCGTGAAAATAGTTGCTGTTGAACCATTTTCACATAGTATCTTCGGGGATTTTTAGTTTTTTCTGTGCGTTTTTCCCCGGGTCGTAACTCGTATAAAAATAGTTTTGTTGTAAACATCGCTGCAAGTAAGCGGTCATCAAGCCGCGTGTGAGATGTTTCGGTTTATACCAGTGTATATTGAGTGTGGATAGCACAGTTTCTAAATCAAGCGGTGCCTCGTCTGTGTCGGTTTCTTCGGATGTCTTCTCCATTGCCAACGGACTGAAAGCGAGTTGTGTCAGCGTTGCTGCGGTGAAACTGAGTTGAACGAACCGATCCAAACTTTTCCTGTCTCGGAGTTGATAGGTGTCAAATCCGAAGTTTTCTTTAGCGTCCCGAAAGGCAGTTTCAATCTGCCACCGGTTTCTATAGTGTCGGATAACTGTTTCTACGGGCAGTCGTAAATCTGAAGTAAATACACAGAAATACCGATAGGGTTTAGACTTTTTGGGGCGTTTGCGTATCACAACGATACGGACATCTACAGGACACATCTTTGTTCGCACGACTTTATCAGCGACAGAAAGTGTCTGATCCTCAACAACGATGTCTGTATACTTCAGGTGTGGAATAGACACACGGCTACCATACCGACGGGGTCTGCCTCTCTTGAGACGCTTAGGGCGTTTCGGTATATCAAAAAACGCCGCGTTTGACTTCGCACGACAAAGTAAATGATGTCCTTGTGAGAGTATCTCCGTGAACACTTTGCGTCTATTGAAGCCTCTATCAAAAATGATAAGACCCGGTGGCACAAGATTACATAAATGCTTCAGCACAGCGAGGCTATTCGCGTCCTCGCTTTTCGGTTCCATCATCCGTGTGGCTAATGGAAATAGGCGCGTGCCTTCGGGCGTTTCTGCCAGCCAGCCAATCGCACCAAACTCGTGTCCGTGATGAAACTTGGACTGGTTCTTGTTACGTGCCTGATACGCAGGGTTCCTGCGGAAATGCAAACCCGCTTGTTTTGAACCGCTACTTAGGGCATGTGTTTCATCATAGACATAGACGCCCGTGGGGTAAGCGGATAGCACTTGATGGCTTAGCGTAGTGGCGACTTGATCCACACACCAGACACCACGTGAAAGAAACTTTGGCAGAGACCAATACCGACCTGCTTGGGCTGTCGCAAGATAGATTTGTGTCATTGTGCCTCGGTAGGGCGTATTTATCAGACCTTTCACGAAAGTTTGAAAGTGATTGAAGTTGTTGTGCTTGAATAACGATCTGAATTGTGATAACATGTTGTCCAGGTAGGAAAGTGGGGTCATTAGACATATCCTTTCAAAAAGGTTTATATTTTCTAAAAGGATACCCGCTTTCCTGCTTTATGTCTATAAAAAAAACAAAAAATGTCCAAACTATAGTAATAGTGTACCATAACATATATTACCTGTCAATTGAATTTTTTTGTAATTCTGTCTGCACAGCATTTTGGACGTCCTTTGGCAAGGCATGAACACGGGTCCAATCCGAGAGTTCTACCGTCATATCATCAAATTCATCTAATGCACATGCTATTATACGTTCCAATGTTGATGCTACATGCTCATCACGAAAAAGGGCTTGAAACCAAATACTGAAGGATTTTAGTGCCTCGGATGATTCTGAAAAAGCCCAAAAGAGCACTCTACAAAAATCAAGTCCTTCGTCAATAGACTGCTGCGAGATTTTTACATCTTCTGGAAAACCGTGAAATATTGGTAATAGATCCGCAATTATTAGCATAAGCTCCTGATCCAGATAAGTAATTTGCGGTAGTATATCAAAATGTATGGCGTATCTGTGTGCAAATAGAGACATCATTTTTGCTCCATGCATTTGTATATCATTTTTATTGTTTATAATAACTGTTGTTTCAGAAATAGTATTGACTTATGGTTAAATATGAAAATAGATAGACACCGCCCCCACAGGAACGCTCTTCGCATTGCGGCTTAGGTCAATAATAGTCGGGTTTCGCAAGCTCTACCCGACCTACGAACTGTCTGAATGTCCGATTAATTCCAAATTCCACCATAAATTGAAACATTGAGATGAAACTTACCTTACGCAGTATAACAGATGCAACTAATCTTTACACTTAATTTATTCAGGTTACAAGGTCTTATTGCAGGAAACATACACTGTGATATTTTTGTGCCCGCACGCCATTCTGCGCCGCGGGCTTTCGTTGTTGCATTGGACAGTGCTGCACTGTATACTATTCGGACCGATTGTAAAAACAATGAATGACGCTACACAACGTATAAGTGTAGCATAATCATAGGAGGTGTAAGATGCTTCGCGACATCTTTTCATCAACCAATAAAGTAATTATCGGTGCGGCATTCTTTCTGCTGATATTTGCTGTGGGATGTTATTGGTATTACCAACACACGACAGCGGAATATAAACAGGAAACCAAGGAAGTCGATCAACCGCTGAAACAGTGGGAAGATCATAAAAAAGCAAAACCACCAGTAGAAACAGCGTTACCCCAAGCCTCTGCGGAAGATCAGAACACAACCGCAGACAAACCTATCAACGAAACAACTCCCGTGACGCAAAAGACAGAAACAACACAAGCACAAATAAACCCATCTGTCCAAACTACAGTTATTGATATAATACGTTAAAAAATGCAGAGGGGTGTAACTACAAATTATTAGGGGGATAGATATGTATAACTATAGTTTGGACAGTTTTGGTCTTGTTATAGATTATGAATAGTTGGCAGCACTTCCCCGTTAGTACTTCTGAACAGGTGTTAGAACTGCTGCTAACGCCCCTTTTCTGTCTAAATTCTGTTAGAAATCACTGTTTTTTAGTCATCATTTTTCCAATAATCGTGAAAATAGTTGCTGCTGAACCATTTTCACATAGTATCTTTGGGATTTTCAGTTTTTTCTGTGCGTTTTTCCCCGGGTCGTAACTCGTATAAAAATAGTTTTGTTGTAAACGTCGCTGCAAGTAAGCGGTCATCAAGCCGCGTGTGAGATGTTTCGGTTTATACCAGTGTATATTGAGTGTGGATAGCACAGTTTCTAAATCAAGCGGTGCCTCGTCTGTGTCGGTTTCTTCGGATGTCTTCTCCATTAGCACCGGACTGAAAGCGAGTTGTGTCAGCGTTGCTGCGGTGAAACTGAGTTGAACGAACCGATCCAAACTTTTCCTGTCTCGGAGTTGATAGGTGTCAAATCCGAAGTTTTCTTTAGCGTCCCGAAAGGCAGTTTCAATCTGCCACCGGTTTCTATAGTGTCGGATAACTGTTTCTACGGGCAGTCGTAAATCTGAAGTAAATACACAAAAATACCGATAGGGTTTAGACTTTTTCAAGCGTTTGCGTATCACAACGATGCGGACATCTACAGGACACATCTTTGTTCGCACGACTTTATCAGCGACAGAAAGTGTCTGATCCTCAACAACGATATCTGTATACTTCAGGTGTGGAATAGACACACGGCTACCATACCGACGGGGTCTGCCTCTCTTGAGACGCTTAGGGCGTTTCGGTATATCAAAAAACGCTGCGTTTGACTTCGCACGACAAAGTAAATGATGTCCTTGTGAGAGTATCTCCGTGAACACTTTGCGTCTATTGAAACCTCTATCAAAAATGATAAGACCCGGTGGCACAAGATCGCATAAATGCTTCAGCACAGCGAGGCTATTTGCGTCCTCGCTTTTCGGTTCCATCATCCGTGTGGCTAATGGAAATAGGCGCGTGCCTTCGCGCGTTTCTGCCAGCCACCCAATCGCACCAAACTCGTGTCCGTGATGAAACTTGGATTGGTTCTTGTTACGTGCTTGATACGCAGGGTTCCTGCGGAAATGCAAACCCGCTTGTTTTGAACCGCTACTTAGGGCATGTGTTTCATCATAGACATAGACGCCCGTGGGGTAAGCGGATAGCACTTGATGGCTTAGCGTAGTGGCGACTTGATCCACACACCAGATGCCACGCGAGAGAAACTTTGGCAGAGACCAATACCGACCTGCTTGGGCTGTCGCAAGATAGATTTGTGTCATTGTGCCTCGGTAGGGCGTATTTATCAGACCTTTTACGAAAGTCTGAAAGTGGTGAAAGTTATTATACTTGAACACAGGTCAAAAATCTGATAACATGTTGTCCAAGTAGGAAAGTGGGGTCATTTGAAATATCCTTTCAAATTTGTGTTTTCTAAAAGGATACCCGCTTTCCTGCTTTATGTCCATAAAAAAAACAAAAACTGTCCAAACTATAGTATGTATAAGGATATGGAACAACCTGACAAAGAACGACAACTGTTAGACGACAATAGAAAACCAAAATATTACGAGTTAGCATTGTATTTTGCAGCTGTAAAAGCGAAAGAGGAAGAATTTCATTGGGAGAATTTTATCGACAATTTATCTTATATTTGTGATAAATATGCCTCTCATATCAAGGCTAACAACGTTTCTAATATGGAAATGTAATTCTCATCGCAAATACTGATTTCTCATATAGGGTAAGGTTTCTTATAACCTACCCTATTTCTCTTTAATCTTATCCTTCAATCTTGTATGGTTCTTGAATATCTCCACGAGATTCGTCACTAACTTTTCAGGATCATGACGAATAACGTTCATCTGAGCACCCCCTAACCACGTGCCGATTTCAGTAACGACCATGTCTCTAATTAAATCTGCCTCAACAACAATAATACCGTCGTCTTCAAGTTTTTCCATCTTGTGATTATAGGACACTTGAACTTTTGAAGCGTCCGCGACATGCATAGTTTCGGCAGAAAGTGATGATATGTCCTTAGATAAGTTTAACACCTCAGTAAGATGTTCTGTATCTTCAGCCAACTTTGCAAGTCCTTCTTCAGCGAATGAGCGGATACGCGTGAGTTGTGAGACCATTTCTTTCCGTACATACTCCTGCATGATTTCTTGTGGAGCAGGTTGGTTATTCACTAATACATAGTCAATCGGGATCTTTGCATGGTCGAGTATAGCGTTGACGTGATCGGTGACCGCATAACCGTCTGTTTCTCCCGGTTGAGTCATCACATTGCATACGTAGATTTTCAGGGCGTTTGACCGTTGAATAGTGTCAACGATGCCTTTAATTACCAAATTTGGCATAATACTAGTGTATAAACTACCAGGGCCAATAATTATAGCATCGGCGTTAACGAGTGCTTCAATTGCTGTATTGTGTGCTTTGCACACATACCCTTCGTCGTAGTGATGATGTGTTTTTCCGTTCTCTCTCAGTTCAAAAAAGACACGTTTTATCGGTTCACGATTTTCTCGGATCGGTATTGTTGACTCGCCTTTGACGATTTCACCATCTGCAAGTTCGGCACACAGCACGGTATAATCTAATGTCACAGGTATAATTTGCCCGCGTACCGAGAGCAATCGTGATGCCGCTTCGATCGCCATCGGAAAGTTCCCTTTGAACTGCTCTGTCAGTGCAGTTAATAAGAGATTACCGATTGTATGTCCCCCAAGATCGCCATTGCTTGAAAATCGGTGTTCGAAAAGTCCAGCAAGTTCATCTGCATCCGATAACGTACACAACAACCTACGAATATCGCCGGGCGGAAGCATGTCGAATTCTTCAACAAGGCGTCCCGAACTTCCGCCGTCATCAGAAACGGTTACAATTGCAGACAAACTGTCCAGATCGATAATCTGATGGTCGCCGTTTTCTAAGTCGGCATATTGCTTAATTCCGCTGAGCAATGCGGATAAGCCACTTCCGCCACCAATGCAGGCAATTTTCAAAGACATAACCTCTCCAAACCGTCGAGTCATTTTTTTTTGTAAGCTCAACTACAACATCAAATTGGGCAAAAATTGTCTGATTTCTCAATTCAGATATTTACTATAATATGTGACAAATAACGTTATTTAAGGTTTATCTGTTTCATTAACGTATTTAAACTTTTTAAAGTATCATCACAGAGTATTTCTGCTTCGGATGCAGAGGGGGCCTCACTAAAAATTCTGATGACTGGCTCTGTTCCAGATTTACGTATGTTAACCCATCTATCATCCCATACACGTTTAATACCATCTGTTAATTCGAGATAGAAGGCAGGTTTTCTTGTTGCTGTTGTTCTCACCTCTTTTTCATACATTTCCAAAGCAAGTTCCACAAGTCGGGTTGCAACTGCCTGCGAAGG
The DNA here is from genome assembly GCA_965200395.1 of Candidatus Poribacteria bacterium. GTDB lineage: Bacteria > Poribacteria > WGA-4E > WGA-4E > WGA-3G > MSPOR6. Next base: position 544,836 of record CBDAUH010000003.1, read on the forward strand.
GATCTCCAATTTTTTTCGACACATCTCATATTTCGGCATGGAATCAACGAGTTCGGACAATGTGCTTTTGGATTCGGCAAGATGTTGAACAATCGCTGCAATAGAGGTGATACCATCTGTCGTATAGTTAATAGAAGGATAAATTATGCCGCCTGTACCTTCCCCGCCTACAACCGCATTAACTTCATGCATTTTTTCTACTACCCATCCCACACCGACTTTCGTTCGGTGAAGTGCCACACCATGCTTTTCTGCAATATCATCTAGCATTCGACTCGTTGAAACAGTGGCAACGATGTCCCCTTTATTTTTTTTCAGAATAAAATCCGCTACAAAGGCGAGTGTCCATTCCCCACTCAGAGCAGTGCCACTGTCCGTTACAATCACAACCCGATCCGCATCCCCATCATGTGCAAATCCGATATCTGCTCCAGTGGCACATACGGTTTGACACAACTCACCCAAGGCATCAGGTGTAGGTTCAGCAGGACGATTGAAATTACCGTCAGGAACACAATTTATTTCAACCACATCACAACCGAGTTCACGCAATAAATTAGGACTAATCACGCATCCGGCACCATTGCCGCAATCAAGTGCCACCTTTAAATTCGTGTTTTGTATTAAATCTAAGTCAAGCCATGGCAAATCGTATATATACTTAAGGTGATGATTTACAGCTTCCTCATTTACTTCAATCGTTCCTAACTTATTCCATGTTGCTAAGGCAAACTCCTCAGTTTCATATATGTATGTCAGCTCGTCTCGTTCTGTTTGTGTTAGCAGTCTTCCGCATTCTGATGCGAATTCGATGCCGTTCCACTCTACGGGATTATGACTGGCAGTGATGGTGATACTGCCTTGTGCGCCCAGTATTTTTGCTGTCAAGAGGACGGTCGGTGTTGGGCATATTCCTACATCTATGACGTTGCATCCGGTTGTATGTAGTCCTGCTAAAACTGCGTGCCGAATCATAGGGCTTGAAGTACGTGTATCTCGTCCCACAACCACAGTTTTACCGCCAACAAAAGTTCCAAAAGCAAGTGCAAACCGTGTAATAGTCCGCATATCAAGCGAAACGCCAACCTGACCGCGAACTCCCGACACACTGATAATAGGGTCTTTTGTTTTATTCATGAATTCTTTCTACGATAATAGTTGTATTTCAATCAATAATGGCAAAATTGGATGACCTATACAGTTTCCATGTCCACAGAAAACAACATCCGCCTATAACAAGCTGCCAGAAACAACTAATATACCAAGGTGGATACGTGAAAACATAAGACGTAATCGGCGTTAGGTTATAAAACAGTGGGTTTCGAAAAATGTCCCAACCATCAAATATGTTACACACAGCAATTAGTGGATTTAGATGCAGAACAGGTGGAATCATCGGTGGTATATTATCAATATATCGTGCTAAAGGTTTGAGAATAAACGCGCCTCCTAGCAATACACTCCATATAAAATATGCAAATTCTGTTCCTAAAAATGTATCCTTAAGTACCCGTGCACCCCACATACCGACTGCACCTGCCGAAAAACTGTAGAGTGTTAAAACAACTATCATCGCCAATACTTTGCCAATTGTAATATCAGAGACGATCAGTGCTAATCCTGTTGACAAGTATACCCAACATAAAAGCGGTATTAGACTACTAAAAAGACGTTTCAATAGAGGTTTGGCGGTAAAGATAGGCCTAAGTAAGAGTATCTGTGTGGAAGGCATGGTTCGATCATCAGAAACCATATTTGTAGCGGCAAGATAAGGGGCGACTAAAAGAACAACGAACACCTGGGCAAATGAAAAACATTCGGCAGTGGGACCAAGATTGGCATAGTTCAACAATCCATATATCAACCATTGTAAAAGACTCGCTATACCAATAGATATAAAGAAAGTCTTTATTGAAATACGTTCAATTTCAAACACTAGGTTCACCCGATAATTCCTAAACTACTCCTCTTCTTCCAACACACGACGAAGTTGAATGATTACCTTAGCAATGGAAATGAGATTCGGATTAATGGTCAGTGCCTGCTTATATGCCTCAATAGCTTCCGTGATTTCACCCAATCTAAGATATGCATGTCCCATACCAGCATAAGCACCAAAATGGTATGGGTTGAGTTTCACCGTCTGTTGGCAGTCTTCGATTGCTTTTTCCCACTCTCCAATTACAAAATATGCGATCGCGCGTTGGTTATATCCCTCAGCGAAAGTTGGAGCGGCTTCAATTACTGATGTAAATTGTTCAATTGCCTCTGAAATTTTCTCATTCTCTATATGTTTTTTTCCAGCGTTTAGTATTTTGTCAACATCATCATTACCCGACCGTGACCATATATTCCATAAGGATGTTTCAGAGTTGATGGCTGCGCGATAATCGTTGTTTTTTAGGTTTTTGGCTAATATAGGCACTATGTCCACGCTACCTATCAATCCGAGGGCAGATGCAGCCGCGCGAGCGACAAGAAGATCCTCATTTTGTAAATAGTTCACTAAATCGCTTTCTGTATATTTAGATGATAGAACCTGTCTAAGACTGTCCTCATCTACATCGTTTGTATACATGAGTGCTGCTAATTCTGAAAACCCGTTACCTGCAGGCATTTTATACCTCCTTAATTTAATTTGATTATAACATATCTTTGTTGAAATGACAATTGATAAATTGCGCTTGAAATTTTAGGCGAATAAGTGTATATTTATTTCGAACAATCTGTTGAGTAAATTAAACTATAGTTTGGACATTTTTGGTCTTGTTATAGATTATGAATAGTTGGCAGCATTTCCCCGTTAGCACTTCTGAACAGGTGTTAGAACTGCTGCTAACGCCCCTTTTCTGTCTAAATTCTGTTAGAAATCACTGTTTTTTAGCCATCATTTTTCCAATAATCGTGAAAATAGTTGCTGTTGAACTAGTTCATGTAGTATCTTTGGGATTTTCAGTTTTTTCTGTGCGTTTTTCCTCGGGTCGTAACCCGTATAAAAATAGTTTTGTTGTAAACGTCGCTGCAAGTAAGCGGTCATCAAGCCGCGTGTGAGATGTTTCGGTTTATACCAGTGTATATTGAGCGTGGATAGCACGTCTTCTAAATCAAGAGAAACCTTGTCTGTGTCTGTGTCTGCGGGTGTCTTAGGCAATGGCGACGGACTGAAAGCGAGTTGTGTCAGCGTTGCTGCGGTGAAACTGAGTTGAGCGAACCGATCCAAACTTTTCCTGTCTCGGAGTTGATAGGTGTCAAATCCGAAGTTCTCTTTAGCGTCCCGAAAGGCAGTTTCAATCTGCCACCGGTTTCTATAGTGTCGGATAACTGTTTCTACGGGCAGTCGTAAATCTGAAGTAAATACACAAAAATACCGATAGGGTTTAGACTTTTTCAAGCGTTTGCGTATCACAACGATGCGGACATCTACAGGACACATCTTTGTTCGCACGACTTTATCAGCGACAGAAAGTGTCTGATCCTCAACAACGATGTCTGTATACTTCAGGTGTGGAATAGACACACGGCTACCATACCGACGGGGTCTGCCTCTCTTGAGACGCTTAGGGCGTTTCGGTATATCAAAAAACGCCGCGTTTGACTTCGCACGACAAAGTAAATGATGTCCTTGTGAGAGTATCTCCGTGAACACTTTGCGTCTATTGAAACCTCTATCAAAAATGATAAGACCCGGTGGCACAAGATTACATAAATGCTTCAGCACAGCGAGGCTATTTGCGTCCTCGCTTTTCGGTTCCATCATCCGTGTGGCTAATGGAAATAGGCGCGTGCCTTCGGGCGTTTCTGCCAGCCACCCAATCGCACCGAACTCGTGTCCGTGATGAAACTTGGACTGGTTCTTGTTACGTGGCTGATACGCAGGGTTCCTGCGGAAATGCAAACCCGCTTGTTTTGAACCGCTACTTAGGGCATGCGTCTCATCATAGACATAGATGCCCGTGGGGTAAGCGGATAGCACTTGATGGCTTAGCGTAGTGGCGACTTGATCCACACACCAGATGCCACGCGAGAGAAACTTTGGCAGAGACCAATACCGACCTGCTTGGTCTGTCGCAAGATAGATTTGTGTCATTGTGCCTCGGTAGGGCGTATTTATCAGACCTTTTACGAAAGTCTGAAAGTGGTGAAAGTAGGGTTATTTAGTTTTATAGATATTCATTTTATCAAGTTAACTGTGAGTAAAGGTTTTGATGCATATTCCTTTATTTTATCAGCGATCCGTGTTATGCCTTGAAAACGGAATACGGATAATGCGGTATTTCGTAAAGCGGCCATGACTTGTGGAATAGCCCCGCATCTGACAGGTGATGCGTCCTCGCCGAGTAGCACATCGCGCATCCAATGCGACTTGTTCTCTATTGCCCAATGGCCTCTCCGTAAAGCAAGTAAGCGTTCTGCGGATGCCTCACTCGGTTTCAGGCTCGTAATCCCATAGGTAGTGCGGGTTGTCTCTTCTCCTGTCTTCATATTTTTGGAAGTATAGCAATATTGGATCACTTGTGCTACGCCCGGCCAATCCAGATATGCGTTGAGACTTGTGCTTGCCTTGATACATCGCGTCTCAAGTCTGCCATGCGACTTTTCAATCGTCTCATGCATGTATATCGGTTTCCCTAAAGTAGGGTGTGTTGTGTCTTCAGAAACCGCGTCAGGCACGCCTTGAAAAAGTTTTTCAATCGCTTCTAACAGGTCCGGTTGATTGCCTTTAACAGGCAGCATATAGTCGCCCCCGCTGTTTATGATTCCGTGGCAGAAAGAGCGTTGTGTCAAAAGGGCATCCGTTGTGATAACTTTGCCTGCTACATCAAACGCTTTGAGGATTTCCGTTGATACCGGTATTTCATTGGTTTTGTCGCTGACACCTCGCTGCGTGAGGGTGATCCCTAACTCATGAGAGACGACGGAGAGTAAATGGCTGATCATCGCACCACTTTTTTTAGACGCACGCAGGGTTTTGCCATCTATAGCGACTGCGTCGGAACACCCCCGCAAATCAGGGCACTCTGCTAATGCGGCGTTTACCCATTTTGACAGGATGTTTTCTAATGCCTCAACGTCCAACTTTTTCAACAGATTATGGATAGTTGCGGCACAAGGCGTTTTGTGATGTGTGAACCCGAGTGCTTTTGTGAGTGCGGGCTGTGAGCGTGCCCAGGTAGCGATGGATGTATACCCTTTATGCCCGCACATCAATCCAACGACTAAAAGTGCGAGGATTGCTTTCAAGGGGTGCCGTTTCCCTTTTTCCTTGCGTGGGTCTGTAAGTTCTGCTAACATATTGACTAAGTGGCAGGACTTTTTTCTTGTCATTCTTCACCTCAAAAGATCGTAAGTTTTTAAGGTGAAGTATAGCAGATATACCATGAAAAATCACGGTATATCTGCACATCCTAAAATATTAACGATTGTGATAAAAAACAACTAAAATACATAAAACTAAATAACCCTATGGTGAAAGTTATTATACTTGAACACAGGTCAAAAATCTGATAACATGTTGTCCAAGTAGGAAAGTGGGGTCATTTGAAATATCCTTTCAAATTTGTGTTTTCTAAAAGGATACCCGCTTTCCTGCTTTATGTCCATAAAAAAAACAAAAACTGTCCAAACTATAGTAAATTAAAAATCCATAGTAAATATTGTATCTCAACAACTAATCGTAACTATGTAAACATGAATATAGACAAAAAACGTGCAAATGGACGCTACTATACATGTGGCAACCCATTTCTGTTGGAAGCTTTCAATAAATGGGCGATTGATTCAAAATTAGAACAACAAATCATATTAGAACCTTTTGCAGGTGCTAAGAATATTACGCAGCTAATAAACTCAACACATTTAAAGTGTCAAGATTGGGAATATTTCGACGTTGAGCCGGGGGCAGAAGGTATCGTACAACGTGATACACTTGCGGATTTCCCTAAGGGTTTTGATGTTTGTATTACTAATCCACCATGGCTTGCTCGTAATTCCGCAACACGTCGTGGTTTGCCCTATCCAGGAGAGACCAATCACGACGATCTGTACAAATATGCACTTGAGAAGTGTTTATCACACTGTCCCTGGGTTGCAGCCATTATACCTGAAGCTTTCATCCGGAGCGGTTTGTTTTTAAAACGTCTGTGCGATTTTATTTCCTTAGTTCCACAAAGACAATATAAAACAAATCAGGAAAACAATAAAAGAGAAACTTCAAGTATGTTCGAAGACACAGAACATCCTGTAGGTCTTGCCTTGTTTAGTCCTGATATAACATCGGATGTTAGAGTGTGGCGCAACAATCAATTGCTGGGTAAACTAAGCGAGTTACGACAATACTTGCCTATGCCATCTAACAACCGTAGCATTGTGTTCAATGATCCTAACGGGAATTTAGGACTGTTTGCTATAGATAATACTGTTTCTGCATCTATTCGTTTTTGTCCACCAGCAGAATTGGGTGAATATAAAGTTCGTCATCAGTGCCGTTCTATAACCAAAATTGGTGTTCCGTGGCGTGTAGACATAGATCGACTAAACTCACGGCTAATAGAGATTAGAGAAAAAACACATGATGTTTTTTTAACTGCATTCAAAGGTTTACGTCGTGATGGATGCTATCGTCGTCGATTGGATTGGACATTAGCACGCGCGATTATTAATGCATCATCTAAACAATTGTGGGAATCTAATACATAAAGGTAACCTTGTCCGATGAAAATAACATATAATGATATTCAAAAGATTGAAGATGGAAATACTTTGATAGAATTTTTAAAAGAAAAATTGAATTTGCCAATTCCTGACGATAAAAGTCTTGAAAATATAACATCAATATTATCAAATTATGCACTGGGACTCACTGGATTCGATTCCGAGCAAGTATTGGAATGTCGAGAACTCAGCGTGTCACCTGGAAAGCCATCAGATATCTTTCTAATCCGGTTTAAAGATGAATACGGTTATCCTAAAGTTCTACATGCAGTTACTAAAGGTTTGCATAAGCGCGGACTCAATCCAACAGACTTACGTTTTATCTGTACGACAGAGGATTTCCAACTCTTTGCCTTAGCGTATTTTAAGGACTCGGTGACAGAAGAAAAGCAATCCTCTGCCCTTAATATTTATACTTGGGCACAAGATAATACCGAAATCAATATTGCTCCTAAACATGAAGTGCCTGATTCACTTTTTTCAGATAAATTTTCAGAGATTTTTCAAGATACGGATGCTACCTCAAAATTGTTAAGGAAAATAGAAAATATAGGATCACCTTTGATTGAGCATGCAAAAATGTATAGTGGTCCCAGCATTCGACCTGGATGCCAAAAGGCACTTGTCTTGGACAAAGATGAACGAGAAAAATTGATTCAAGCGGATGCCAAAATCGAAAAATTAATCATACCCGTAGTGCGGATGCCACGTAAAAGTAGGTGGAAACCTAATTGGCAATATGTGATATGGATCTCCAGCAGTGAACATGTCCGGTGGCCCTGGTCTGATGCAAACAGCGAAGAGGAAGCTGAGCGAATATTTTCTTGTACATATCCCGCAATTAGTCAACATATTTTTAAGCATAAATCCAAGTTAATAGATGCTGCTCCTAGCGGGAAAGGTAAATTTTATTGGGAACTTCCCTTAAATCAGGAAACACAAACGTTTTATTCTTCTAAGATTTTATATCCAGCTGATGGTTTCTCTCTTGATGCTGCTTATGACAAGACAGGATCATTTATATTAAAAAATTGGACGTGTTACATCCCGACTACAGACTTGTCATTGCTCGCAATTTTGAATAGTAAATTATTTGGCATATATGCAAAAAATAATTATCAGGCTAAACATGCGTATAAAAGTGAAGTGCCTGAAAATTGGCTTACGTTTAAAAAAGCAAACATGAAGAATTTTCCAATGGCAGATAGGACAACCGAACAAAAAGCTGACCTTGTGAGTCTCGTTGAACAGATACTTAAGAATGTTAATGGACCTCATGTCCGTGATCGTGAACAAGAGATAAACCAATTGGTATACAATCTATATGAACTAACACCCGCAGAAATAAAGTTGATAGAAGAGGAAACAAACAAATGAAAGTCTTAGTAATCGGAGGGACAGGCAATATCAGCCGTGGAATCGTTGCTGCACTATTAAGCCGAAACCATGAAGTTGTCCTATTCAACCGTGGACAGCATGTTGATCCGCCACCACCCGATGTCCGTGTGATACAAGGTGACCGCCAACATCGCGACGATTTTGAAGCGAAAGTCGGTGCAGAAAACTGGGATGCTGTCATTGACATGATTAGCTTCAATGCAGAAGACGCTGCATCTGCCATCCGAGCATTTCAAGGACGAATCGGACACTTTGTCCAATGCTCCACCGTAATGACTTATGGGCCTCCATTCAGTGGAATTAATCTGCCAGAGACAGCACCGCTACAGGGTACATCGGGATATGGACTCAACAAAGTCGCTGCAGACAATCTTTTGCTTCAGGCACATGCCAACGATGGATTTCCTGTAACCATATTCAAACCATCTTATACACACGGCCCAGGGATGAATCTACATCGTCAAGTCGGGGGCGATGGAAGTTGGATTGATCGGTTGCGAAAGGGGAAACCTATCCTCTCTGCGGGTGATGGATTGAACTATTTTCAATTCCTTGCATCGCGGGATGCTGGCGTTGCTTTCACAGAAATACTTGGCAAATCTGAATGTTTCGGAGAAATATACAATCTTGTTCATCCACAGGCACGCACGTGGGACGAATGGCATCGTGCTGCAGCCTCTGCACTTGATGTTGACATTGAAATCGTGCATGTATCGCAAGAGATACTGATCTCGATGGCACCAGAAAGGTTCAGTGGTTTACGCGGAAACTTCGGACATACGCAGATCTTTAGCCACGAAAAACTTGCACAAGCATTACCCAACTTCAGTCCACAAATACCGGTAACAGAGAGTGTAGCAGAAAATATCGAATGGATGGATAAACACAATCTTGTCCCGGATACTGATATGAATGACTTAGAAGACCACATTATTGATATAATCCGCAACCTACCACGTATTACATAACACGGCGAGGAACATATAATGCAAATCAGATCAGCATTAAACTCAGAAAGACTTGACCTTGTTGAACATGATCTACGCGAGATAGGGTTCCATATCATAGAGAATGTGATTTCCCCAGAAGAAGCAGACGAAGCACGCGAAGCGATCTGGCGAATGGTTGATGAAGATATTGCTAACGGATATGACCACAGTTACGGTAACGGAAAGATACGTCGCGTCTGGGCAATTGTAGGTAAATCTCCTATTTTTCGGAGACTCATTCAACACCCGACAGTGGTAGCAGTGTGGAAACGTATGCTTGGTGAAGATATGATCGCGTCTACATTCACGGCAAACATTGTTGGTCCGGACGCGCCTGCTGGTGGGTGGCATATTGACTATCCGTATTGGGCGATGCAATCGCCGTTTCCTTCAGGTTCGCTGACTGGGCAAACGGTGTGGATGTTGGACGAATTCACTGCGGAGAACGGGGCAACTGCATGTATCGCTGAGTCACACAAAACGCTCCGCCGTCCAGAATTAGGTGAAGCAGAAGGGCAAGAGATGAGTGTTGCAATCGCACCGAAAGGTTCTATCCTGTTCACGAATGGTGCAATTTGGCACCAATGCCTGCCAAATACTACGGACTCACCGCGTGTTGGATTGCTCGGTATGTATAACCGTTCTGTTATTTATCCACAAGAGGATATGCCGCGCCAGGTATCTGATGATGTGTTAGCAGACGAAAGCGATGTGTTAAAGCAGCTATTGGGAAGGAATATACCGTTTCGTCATCCTAACGAAGGACAGAATTGGTATCGCACAGAAACAGGTTTTCGCCAAGCTTAAGTTCACTGTGGTTCTGACTGAAGTTAAACTCAACTTGACTCCCAACATTCAATATGATAAGATTGTGTAAAAATAGAAGGGAAGACTAACTATGACATTGATATCTATGTTTGAACAATCAGTTGAAGAACATGGTAGCAAACCTGCATTAGCGCACAAGCCGAAGGATGGAATCTATCAAGATATATCCTATGCTGAATTTGGAGAATCAGTTGACATATTCGGTAAAGGGTTATCTACATTAGGGGTGCAAAAAGGAGATAGAGTTGCCATATTGTCTGAGAACCGTCCCGAGTGGGCAATATCAGACTTCGGTATACTAAAAGCTGGGGCAATCAATGTTCCGATGTTTTCAACGTTGACAGCGACACAAGTAGGTTATATCCTCAATGATTCAGGGTCTAAAATAATTTGTGTCTCGACGAAGAATCAGTTGGAAAAAGTCATCGCAATCCGTGATCAGGTGCCATCTCTGGAGCAGATAATAATCTATGATGAATTGGAAGATGGAGCACCAGAGGGTGCCACTGAATTTGTGGAAGTGTGTAATCGCGGTAAAGAGGTTGATGAATCATTGGACGATGTAACTGATGAAAATGAGATCGCTACGATTATTTATACATCTGGCACAACTGGAAACCCAAAAGGTGTAATGCTAACACATGCTAATTTCCTATCAAACTATAATGCAGCTATATCTCTGGTCGATGTTGGGGACACAGATGTTTTGTTGTCTTTTCTTCCGTTATCTCATGTTTTTGAACGTCTTGGTGGACACTATGTTCCAATTTTTTCCGGTGCAAAGGTGGCGTATGCTGAGAGTACATTCACTGTTGCGCAAAATATGCAGGAAGTCTCACCGACTGTAATGCTTAGCGTGCCACGTCTCTATGAGACCATGCATAGTAGGGTTTTGCGGGCAGTAGAGGCAGGCTCATCGCTGAAACAGAAGATTTTCCGCTGGGGTGTTTCAGTCGGTTCAGCAGTAAGTTCTAAGATTCAACAAGGTAAAAATCCATCTGCAATATTACGATTGAAGCAAAGCATCGCAGATAAACTTGTTTTTGCAAAATTAAAGACAGCAACAGGTGGACAGCTAAGATTTTTCATTTCTGGTGGTGCAGCATTACCACAGTCAATTGCTGAGTTTTTCCATGCAGCGGGGATACTAATTTTAGAGGGTTATGGTTTAACAGAGACCTCACCTATTATCAGTTTGAACTACCCAGAAAAGTGGAAATTCGGAACTGTGGGTGCGCCTATTCCAGGTATTGAAGTTCAGATAGCAGAAGATGGAGAGATATTAACCCGTGGTCCACATGTCATGAAAGGATATTTTAACAACGAATCTGATACTGCGGCGGTGATAGACGCGGACGGATGGTTTCATACGGGAGACATCGGTATCATTGACGAAGATGGGTTCATCAAAATTACGGATCGGAAAAAGAACATCATCGTACTTTCGAACGGAAAAAATGTCGCACCGCAGCCGATTGAAAGTCAGTTAGTGCAGAGTCCGTTTATTGATCAGATAATGTTGGTCGGAAATGAACGAAAAAATATTGCCGCTCTGTTAGTGCCGAATTTTGACGCATTAAAATCATGGGCATCAGAAAACGAACTTGATAGCTCAGATATTCCTGAACTCCTGAAGACACGAGATGTACAACAACTTATTCAGAAAGAAATCCGTGACCGAATGGCAGATTTTGCTGACTTTGAACAAGTGAGAAGGTTCGCGCTGCTTGAAAAGGAATTTTCCCAAGAAGAAGATGAAATGACCCCAACGTTAAAGTTGAAACGGAACGTTATCATAGAAAAGTATAGTGATGCTATTGAGGGAATGTACCCTGACGAATCTTGACTGTTCATAGAAGAGTACGTAGATAATGTTCTTTAGTCTCGTATGAAGAAATTAGAAAACCCAATCCGTTTGTTAACGGGTTGGGTTTCTTGGTTAAAAATACCCCCGACGAGATTTGAACTCGTGTCGCCGCCGTGAAAGGGCGGTGTCCTTGGCCAGGCTAGACGACGGGGGCACAATATTTAGGTGAGCCGTACAGGAATCGAACCTGTGACCACCTGATTAAAAGTCAGATGCTCTACCTGCTGAGCTAACGGCTCGAAATCGTAACATTATGGTTAAATATAAAAATAAATAAACACTGCATCTGTAAGAGCGATCTTCGAATTGCGACTTAGCTCAATAATAGTCGGGTTTCGCTCCGCTTCTACCCGACCTACGGACTACCCGATGTCTAATTAATTCCAAAATTTACTATAAATGATACAACCTTTTTCTGCAAATGTCAAGTTAAAATATAAAAAATGTAGAATTTGTAGGGAGAAAAGTGGTGTCGGAACTACCAGAGCGGTTTTCCCAGCTGCACAATTTGATCTCTATCTGGACCTACTGAGATAATCGGGATCGACACATTGAGGAAATTGGCAACATACGCAACATAATCTTTAGTAGTCTGTGGAATGTCATCAATAGAACGCGCTTCAGTCAAAGGTTGTTGCCAACCGGGTAATGTTTCATAAATCGGTTCACATTCCTCTAAAACTTTCAGACTGCTTGGAAAGGTGGTTATCTCTTCTCCTTTATAACGATAGGCAACGCAGACTTGTAAATCAGCGAGTGTGTCAAACACGTCTAGTTTTGTAAGAGCAATGGCGGTTAGTCCATTAATTTGCGTTGCATATCGGAGGGCAACAAGGTCAAGCCAACCACAACGTCTGGGTCTTTGTGTCGTGGCCCCGTATTCCTTACCGATATTCCGAATTTCCTCATCAAGGTCAGGTGGCATTTCAGTCGGAAACGGGCCACCACCGACACGTGTCACATACGCCTTGGAAACACCTAAGACTTCATCAATAAGTTTTGGTCCGATACCGAGACCTGTGCAAACTGCCCCTGCAGTGCAGTTTGACGAAGTGACATAAGGATATGTTCCGAAATCTATGTCTAACATAGTCCCTTGTGCCCCTTCAAACAGTATCCGTTTTCCATCAGCAAACGTTTCATGCATGAATGCAACTGTATCTGTTACAAAAGGTGCAATTCGTTCTGCATATTGATAATAAGTTTCTATAAGCGAATGTCGGGTGATTTCACTTATTTGAAGTGCATCGGCTTTGGTTTCCAGATTGTAATCAAGTTTCTTCTGGAAGTGGTCGAATTCAAGCAGATCTCCGACACGAATACCTGCATGTCGATTCACCTTATCGGAGTAAGTTGGGCCGATACCGCGTGAGGTTGTGCCGATTTTGGTCGCGCTTCCCATCTGTTCATAGTGTTCAACGACTTTGTGATAAGGCATTATGAGATGTGCACGGTCGCTTATCTTGAGGTTTTCACTACTGACTTCAATACCTTTTTCCAGCAACCCATCAATTTCTCTGAAAAGGGTTTCCAGATTGATAACAACTCCGTTACCGATTACATTTACTGTATTTGGTCTAAGAATACCGGATGGGATCAAATGAAGAATGAAGGTTTTATCACCCAGCACAATGGTGTGCCCTGCGTTGTCACCACCTTGATAGCGCGCAACGACATCTGCATGTTCAGCGAACACATCGGTAAGCTTTCCTTTACTTTCGTCCCCCCATTGGGCACCTAAGATAACAATGTTAGACATATACCCCTCTTTAAGCAATACAACCTGAACCGCTCAATTCCACTGGGCGTACTCCACGATTAACGTTTTGAGAATTGGAAACGTGCCCGTGCGCCCTTCTGTCCATATTTTTTCCGTTCTACCATTCGTGGGTCACGTGTTAGGAATCCACCTTTTTTTAAAGAGGGTTTCAGCGACTCATCTGCTTTAACAAGTGCGCGAGCTAACCCATGAGAAATAGCACCTGCTTGACCGGTGTTTCCGCCTCCGCGGACATTGACGTGTACAGCGAACTCTCCTGCTTTTTCAACATGTTCAATTGGTCTGCGTGCCACTTGTATGTGATCGGAGCGATCAAAATAGTCCTCAATAGGTTTTTTATTGACGACAATACTCCCTTCACCACCCGGGATGATTCTTACACGTGCGACAGCGGTTTTACGTCTGCCTGTTCCCCAAAATTGTTCAATTGCCATATAATTCCTCAACTGTTAAAATGTTAAAACTTCCGGTTCCTGTGCTTGGTGAGGATGATTAGGTCCTGTGTAGACCTTTAAACCTTTCATCAATTTTGCGCCGAGTTTATTTTTGGGTACCATCCCTTTGACAGCGGATGTAATGATAAACTCCGGGTTGCGCTCCATCTGTTCATTGAAGGTTCTATATCTATCGCCACCAGGATAACCGCTGTATCGGAAGTAAGTTTTTTGTTCTGCTTTGTCACCAGTGACAACGACCTTCTCTGCGTTTATCACAGCAACACGATAGCCTAAATCCGCATGTGGTGTAAAACTGGGATCATGTTTCCCGCGTAGCACTTGTGCAATACGTGACGCTAATCGTCCAAGCACCTGTCCTTCTGCATCCACGACATACCACTTTATCTCTTTATCGGATTTAGGAAAAAATGTTTTTGTTTTCAATACCATGATACTTGACCTTTTCGGTAAAATTTTATCCTCTCATTAACGAAATTTGCAGGCATATTGTAATTATACTATAAAAAGCGGTGCTTGTCAAAAATTAAATCAGGAAGCGAAAAGAAACCGATTAGAAGTTTCCCAATGTATATTTGTGGATGTGTAGTTTTGTTACCAAATTGGGTTAGAAAATTCAACAATAAGGCGACGGTGTTATCGGCCCCGGATGCTGTTAGTGAATTGGTAAATTTCTTTAGACACAGATCCTTGTTATGACTGGATTCTTCTCAAATAAAAATTACCAATTTTACCAATTATGGGAATCTGGTAATCGGGCGAGGTACCTTCGATCCTGCGATCTTGAATGTTTAAGGTACACTAACATGTGCTTAAGGTGAACCGCGCGGTTTATCGCCAATAGGTGGATCATCACGATGATAACACTTGTCAGGAGCATGATCCTTCGCCGTTGGCATATCTTTACCTAATAGTGGCGCACAAGTATAGTAAAATCCTTTTACAGGGTCATCATGGTGTTCACAGATAGTAATGTGTGGATGATCGGTCCAGTCCTCGAATTCCTTAGACTTTGGACTGCTTTATGAACATAAAACCAATCCGATTGTAAAGTTGGCGTTATTAGGATAGGATACCATTTGTAGACATTCTAAGCAAGAACTCCATTCAAGACAATTTCATGACAAAAACTTTACACACCCTTTGTAGGTAATAGACATTTAACACAGAAATGTCCAAATTACATACGTATTGTCCAAATTTTATGTTATAAGACAAGAAAAATTACGAAAAAAATCATATATTTTATTAGAATCAGTACAGAACAGACGCAAATTTGGGTGTTCCTATTTAGTATTTTGTTTTTTATGGATTTACTTCCCTTTATCCCCCGCAGGCGGGGGAATGTGTAAGTCTTGTAATTGTTCGGAAGGGTACTCAACATTTCATCTTAATCGAGAGAATTGTCCTATTGTACTCAGGTATCTCTGTCATGAATGATTTTGGTCCCAGGTGGATAGGTAAAAAGTGTCCTATAAAATTGGGTTTTTCATGAAACACGACTTCTCCGCCATCAGGTGGGCAATCAGTACCTTTGTATATCCGCATAGACGATATACGGTCTTCGAACCCTGAACGTTCCAGACTTTCGTGAAGGTTTTCTGTCGTTTGGAGTATAGTTACTTTTTTCCCTCTGAATTTAGTTTGTTCAAAACATTCAACTAAGAATGGATAGATGCCGATTTCCTGGGTTTCGCTTTTTCTAGGTTGTAATTCATCACTGCTCTGTGTAGATGGATTCACATTTATCTGGATTGATAAAATTTGAGCCTTATAATCAGGTATCTCCTCTACTATTATTTCCGGTCCCAAGTCACATGATAAGGTAACACCTGAAAAATTGGGGTTTTCGTAAAACGTAACTTCTCCGCCTTCTCGTGGACAACCTGGACCTTTAATTATCCGAACAGACGCGATGCTGTCTTTGAACCCGGAACGATCCAGAATATCTTGTAGATTCTCCGTTGTTTGGAGTATAGTTACTTTTTTCCCTCTACATTTGGTTTGCTCAAAGCATTCAACTATGAATGGATAGGTGGTAGTTTCTTTTGTTTTACTCACTGATTTACTCCTTCTATCTTGGTTACTGTTGATATTTTGAGAAGACGTACTTGCATTGTTAGTAGGTGGTTGGATGTTCCTAGGAGTTTCTTGTATAAGTTCTTGCTCTTGTAAACGTTTTCGTGCCCTTCTAAGTCGGCTTTTTATGGTGTTGACAGGCACGTCAAGAAGTTTGCTAATTGCTTTGGATGTCATTTCGCCGAGGTAATAAAGTGTTATCACTTCGCGTTCGTGCTCTGGTAATTTTTCCAGAAGCATGTCGATAATTTCTCGGCGGTGCTCTGTTGCTGCCTTTTCGCGCTGTTCTGCGACATAGTTTGCATAAGCAGATTTCTCTAAGATTGCTGTATCAGTAGCTTCCAAAGATTGCACGGTAGGTTTCTCTCTTTCAAGCCAGTTTGCACATCGACGCCTGGTAATTGTATAAAGCCATCTTGAGAATTTATCCGGATCTTTTAGCGTGGACAGTTTATTATATGCTTGTAGGAAGACATCTTGGGTGATTTCTTCCGCAATATGATAATCACCTATTCTCTGCCAGGCAATAGCGTGAATACTCTTTTGATATTTTTGGAATAAAGTATTGAACGCTGTGCCTTCACCGGACAATATTCTGTGTATGATTTGGGCATCGTCTTTTTCCATCATTACCCCCCTTTATCCCTCACTTACCCCCATTTTTATATGCGGTATGTGTAGGCGTGTGTGTGTATAGAAATAAGTTGGAAAGTCTGATGGGTTATGGTAGAATACCTCCATATAAAATAATGTCGGTGAAAAACCGGCAGGGAGGTATTCTTATGAAATATACCCTTAGTTGGGTACACCCCAGAAAGATTATAACAGGTTTTCGTAAAGTTTTCAACGGGGTTTGTATCAAAAAACCGACGCTCCGCAACTTTTATTTGATGCTACAGGCTGTGTGTGTAGCCCCGAGTTTTCGTATTCAATCGATTGCCTCACATCTACCTATCCGTGTGAAACACGACAAGTCTAAGCAAAAGCGTGTGTTGCGGTTTATTGATACCTATTTTCCGGTTGCAGCGGTGAAGGGTGCTTGGTTGTCACATATAGTTGTCAGTGTGTGTCGTTCTGTGGGGATGCAGCATCTGCTTGTGCTGATAGACGAGACAGATTTACCGGGCGGATGGAAGGCGATTGTTGCAGCCCTTCCGTTTCGCAATCGTGCGATCCCGCTCTATTGGGTTCTGTATAAAAATGAGATGCTCAAAGATGGCACCTATCAAGGACATAACGATTTAGTTCAGCAGTTCTGTTGTGATGTCCATAGTCGCGTTGTTAAAGTGTTAGGGGATAGTCGGGAGCCTGTGTTGGTTTTTGACAGAGGGTTCGCCCGAGCGAGAGCGATCCTCAAGTTTTTTGAGGGGCAAGGCATCTGCTACTTGATGCGTGTGCCACGCAATGTTGGTGTGCGTATAGCAGGCAACAAGCAGTGCCTTGAAGAAGTGGCAAATGGTTTTTACCCACAAGTGCTTTATCACTACACGGAGCAGGTGCCTGTGGCACTCTATGTTGGGGGACAGCACACCAAGAAAGACCCGTTATATCTTATCTCCAATCGGCTTCAGGGGA
The DNA here is from genome assembly GCA_965200395.1 of Candidatus Poribacteria bacterium. Classification (GTDB taxonomy): domain Bacteria; phylum Poribacteria; class WGA-4E; order WGA-4E; family WGA-3G; genus MSPOR6. The sequence goes on from CBDAUH010000003.1 coordinate 562,518, forward strand.
ACCCCCTGCGAACTTGCTACAAGCGGCGGACACAGATTGAACACGGGTTCAGAGACTTGAAAACGAACTTCGGTTTCAAAGCACTCGTTTTGAGAAAGAACGAACAGCCCCGGATGGAAGTTCTGTTTTTGTTGGCAGTCGTGGCTTATGGTTTGGCGTTCCTGTGTTATGAAAAAGCTGCGGACAGATGGGCAAAAACTTTACACCCTACGCGGAAAGTTTACTCCGTGATCAGTGTCATCAACCGTATGATCCGCGAGGTGTGGACGCAGGAGGCGTTGCTCTTGTTCACCGAGAGGACTTGTTTGAGAGATATAAACTTTCTCACCGCAGAAGAACTGACATGACAACATTGGAAACCTATGAACACAACTACACACGCATTCAAAAAAAAATGGGGGTAAGTGCGCCTTTATCCCCCCGCAGGCGGGGGGAATGCGTTTGTCCTGATTGGTTTGCGATTATACATGACACAAATTTAGGGTGGAAAGGGTGCAAAATTAGAAAAAAGTGAAAACAGAACCACATATCAACACAATATCGATATGAACGTCTATAGTATATGATTGGGGAAAGAATGCAGCAACATCTATTGAATCTGATAGCATCACACTTTCGAATTCATCCAACTGATATTGTTGTTGATAAGATTCTGCACGGAAATATAGAAAAGCGGAATGTCTGCAGTCTGAACATCCGAGGAAACCGTTATGTACTCAAACAGCATGAGATTACTGTACCGGTAACGGAATCGGGTTTTACTCCTTTACAGATTGAGAAGTTCACATTATCAACACTTCACGATGCGGGATGTCCTGTACCCAATTTGATCTGGGATTCGGAAAAGGATCATGCGTTATTATTGGAATGGCGTGGAGAACGGACACTTGATTCATTAGCACAATCTAATTCGGTGGCAAGTATATTGCCTGAGTTACACACTACTATCAAAGAGCTCTGCAGAATTGAGTCTGTTTTTACTGCCAGTATCGATCTATTCAGACCTTATGTATTCTCCTTTGATGTTAAGGAAACTTTGCAGGGTTTGCTTGATCGGGGCAGGAAAACGGTCAGCTATTTTCAACAGCTGTGTAAGACTTCACGCAATTCATCACAAATTGCGTGTCTTGATTCAGCTTGGACATCCCTTTGTAATCATCTATTTGAAGCACCACTAACGTTAGACAGTCTTGACTATCAAGCACGAAATATTGTGTTTGACGTTGGACTTCCATCCTTCATCGATTATGCAAGCATCGGTTGGGATTGGCAGGAGCGGCGGTTAGTTCAGTATTTTAACAGTCTTGGTGCATATCAGGAAGGAGCAAATTTTATATCTCTATTGAATCGCGAATTGGTGGAAACTTATGCCGAATGGGTAGTTCAGCATCGGGAGAACTGTTCAGTCTCAGATGTTGCTGCACGCGTTGATGGACATCATCTGCTTTTTTATCTATCTATTGTGCATAGGATTTTATCAGCAACTGCAAGGCCTGAAGTTCAAGAAAATCAGGTACTGGAACAAGCTTGGGGATCCCTTCATTCCAGATATCAACGTGCAATTTCGCTGATTATTAATACAAATTTAAGTGATGACAATGATATAAACCAAATCCGTGAAATAATCCGTGATTATCAGGATAACATTTAATGCCAGCGAGTATGCACAACACCTATTCATCAGAAATTATCGTTTGATTCAGTTGTGATAGAAATTCTTCTACCTCTGGTGTTGATGGTTTTATTTTCACTGACAATCCTGGAATATAGAATTTTTCTTGATATGTTTTGATCGACTGATATAAGGAATCTAAGTCAATTTGTTGATTTTGGATTGCCTGTCGCACAGTTTCAAATTGTTTTTTTACATTTTCTTGCGGAACACCATCTGGACGGTGATTTAATATGTGTTTTTCCGTGCCATTTAATGCTCGGATTGCAGTCCAGTGGCGTAATCCTCCAGCACCTCCAATGAGGTTGTAGGCTAATACGCCAAGTCCAGCACATACAATGATAGATGTAAATAAAAAGATTAAAACACGTCGGTAGCAACCGCTGATTTTTTGTGCTATGAGTGACATCTAAAGTATTTTCCCCTCACGGATTGTTAAAACAGGATTGATTTTCTGAGTACCGATAAACTTTGTATTGTATGCATCATAAAATTCAAATTTTCCATCATGCAGTTCCAAAACTGCTATATCTGCGGTAGTTCCGAGTATTAGATTACCGAGTTGATTTTCGCGTTTTATAGTTTTAGCGGCATTGAAAGTAGATTTTTCAATCACTTGTTCTAAAGTTAATCCCAGATGCATCAATTTCGATAAGGTTGTTGGTAGGTCATAAACGGGACCGTTGATATTGCCAGTATGTAGGTCAGTACTGATAACATCGGAGATAAATCCTTGTTCCATTGCGCGTTGTGCAACCTCATATTTGAAGCTACCTGCCCCGTGTCCAACATCGAAGATAACACCGTCCTCTTGTGCTTGCCAAGCTTCAGGGATAATTCTGCCTTTTTCGTCGATGATGTTATCTCCATTTCCTTGAAAGCAGTGTGTGATCACATCACCCGGTCTCATCAGATCCAACACATCTGGAAGTGGGATACCTGCTCCGATGTGGCACATCACGTGTGTATCAGCTTGTTCAGCTGCTTTGATAGCGAGTTTCAACGGTTCTACACCGTTATCACCTACCTGCATCTTACCTTGTCGTACTTTTACACCGACAGTAATATCCTGATTGGATTTTAGTGTGTCAGCGACGCGATCGGGATCAGCGTAAGCGAGGTCATGCATCTCTCCGACAGGGCCGTAAACAAGTCCGATGCCAGAGATGTGAATATAGTTTAAGATACGTGTCTTTGCAGGTTGGACGATGAATTCACGGAAGCCGGGGAACGTTGCCCAGCTTGCACTCCCAGCATCAACAAACGTGGTTGTACCGGAAATGGGACATATATCATCGGCTTTGATACCCCATGTTGTGACTCCGTAGTAGACATGCGTATGGATGTCAATCAATCCGGGTGTAACGTATTGATTTTTTGTGGAAATAGTCTTCTTCGCTACAGTTTTTGGAATTTCCTTGTCAATTGCTGCGATAACGCCTTCCGCAATTGCAATATCACGTTGTGCATTCAAACCTTGTGCGGGATCAATGACAGTCCCGCCCTTGAGTAAAATATCATATTTCATTATGTTACACACCACGTTTCTCACCCCAAATGTCAACATGCACCCGTGGTGAATAGCGGTAGCCATTGTCTTTGCAGAGTTCAACTAACCATTCTTGCTTTTGGCTCAACACGTTTGAAGTCTTGCCTTGCGGCATTAACATGATAGCTTCTGACGGTATACCGATTTCTGTCTGCAAGGTTTGGATTTCCACCATGTCGTCCGGTGTATCTACGACGAACTTCACTTGGCATGGATAAGTATCTAAGAACTTGCGTATGACTTCGGGTTGGATGCGTTCCCGTTCATGTCGTATGAAAAAACGGTTATCTACAAGTGGATTGGAGTTTCGTAACTTTGGACTCATTGATATCAGGTGCGCGGCGACATCTGCAAAAACCGTTGCATTTGTTTCAATCGTGATGTGATGTCCCTGTTTATCCAACTCTTGGCAGAGTGATATCAATTCCTTCGTTTGAATGAAAGGTTCACCGCCTGTGATGACGACATGTTTGCACCCGAACTTTGCAATAGCTGCAACACTTTCAGCCACAGTGATGTCTTTATTTTCAGGTGTCCAAGATGTATAGGGGGTGTCACACCAAATGCATCTAAGATTACAGTAACTTGTCCGAAAGAAAACAGATGGAACTCCTATGAATTGTCCTTCTCCTTGAATTGTATGGAACAGTTCGCTGTATTTCATAGGATACCTCACTATTCAGGAATCGGAACGAGATACACATGCTAAATACATTATGCTTCAATTAGTTCTATCTGCACATTATCTGGCCCTTTGAAAAATGCCATCATGAGCCCGGCCGGTTTTAGGTCTTCAAGTTCTGCGCCTTTTTCTTCTAGTTCAGCGACAGCAGCATCAAGGTCTTCTACAGTAAAGGCGAGTTGATAGACACCCCAACGGGGGTTGCCACTGGTGGACTCAACGTCCATGTCGCCAAATTTGGGTGAAAGGAAGATATTTTCACCGCCAACTTCCATCCGTACAATCTTTAAACCTCGTACCTCAACGGTATCGGTTATCTTTCCGTCAAACATCTTCTCATAATATTCGATTGCACCATCAAGGTCTTCACATCTAAGATGTATATGATGAAATGTAAATGCCATAATTTCTCCTATTCTTTAAACTGATAATATGTTCGTATTCACTATCGGTTTGACATATATAGATATAGTTGTTATTATACCACATACGATGTATGTAGTCAAGAGGATAGCGATATGCTTTTAGGTGAATATATGACAGTGCCATCTGAACATGTTACGTTATTAGCATCAAAACTTGTCAAACAAGATCTGCCGGTAATTGATCAATTTGAGCCGATTGCTGATTTTGAAGAACTTCTTACCTTTAGTGAAGCGAACCCCACACCGATAGAATTTGCTGTACAACATCCTGCCTGGCGGCTTGAATCTGTGGCTGCGCGTGTAATTGAGGCATTTGCAATCGCTTCACACGAAACTCTTGATAAAACAGAATGGGAACCGTTAGCAAAAATACTATTAGAACATATAGAATATCTCTACACATACTCTGATGCTCCATCAGCACGTGAGAGGCTGGCAGCTGCGAGTACGTTGGCATTGGCAAGTTGTGTATGCGATGGATTGCCCCAAGCCAAACTTTGGAGATTGGCTGGGTTTGGTCGCATTGCTACAAATCTCGCTGAAGTGTCTTCTACACCACCCGATTCACACGTCCTACAGCCGATTGAAGCAGCATTTCAACTTGCAAATACTCTCAATTTGCCTATTCTGAATTCTGCAATCGAGTGCTATAATACAATACTTAATTATGATTTTACACAACCAAAAAGTATAAAATTTCCACTGAGTGATAATGAGTTTTTTGAGTATCTTAATGTTGAATTTGAGGGATTAGAAAATGTTAAATCCTCATATTTACAAGGAGACTTAACCGCAGCAAAGTCTGAATATACAAAATTTCGCTTAGATTTTATTGAGTCTTTTGAACTAACCTCAGATATAGAAAAAACGAATGATTTTTTCTCAGTGAAACAGTATCTTGATTGCCTGCTAAAGTTGTCAATTTATCCGACACCTGTGATTTCTGCAACAACAGAGATCGGTATTGCGGCACTTATATTCCCAGAATTTCGTATAAGTCAGCAAGTGCTCAGATTAGCTTATCGTCGCTACAAGTGGATTATCGAAGCATTCTTTTATCCGGATGGTTTTCACAAAGATTTAGTCGGACGATCGCAAGCAGAAGCGATGTCAGATTTTTCCAGATTTCTACATATTTATGAAAAAACGCGGCAGCATACCTATTCAGAATGTATATCAGAGATGAAAAAGTCTTTAGCACAACAGACGAAAGCGTGTATATACCTTAGTCAACCTGATCTGTCATTTCCACCATTTGTTACTGGTAACGAAACGGATAAGTTAGACTTTATTGAGAAAGACGATGTTGGTAATGTAATTCTGAAAGATAGTGAACATAAGGTGTTTTCACACGCATTGCCTTATGCTGGTTACTATGTTATGAGAGATAGTTGGGAATCTGATGCACAATACTTGTGTTTTGACAGCGGTCCATTGGGAAAGCTGGGTTACGAAGATAAGTTGAGTTTTGTGTTGTCCGCATACAGACAACAACTCATTACACACGACCTTGACAATTCCAATGGTGATCAAGAACATCGAACCAGCAAGTCATTTAATTGTCTTTTGATAGACGGTAAAGGTCAAATGTGTGGGCAAACGCTTGAGTCTGTGATTATTCCTGACCCAGATGTACGATGGATTGCAACGTCTGCCTATGATTTTGTGGAAGGGTGGTATAAGACATCAGATTATCACCATAAACGTTCTATTTTTTATGTTAAAGGAGAATATTTCATTCTTCATGATACCGTTCTCGGTGAAGGAGAACATTCGCTGGAACAAATTTTTAACCTTAACACTTCATACATTAGTCAGAGAGCCGGACAAGTCTGGACGCAGGGAACGGGACAAAGTAATATATTTATCGGTGCTGTGGATGTGAAGGGGCTTACTGTTCATATAGACAGAAATAAGTTGATTTTTCATATACGTCCTGAATTGCCCTCGGTTTTGAATGTCGTGCTGTTTCCACTGAAACCTAATGTTGAACAACCAATTGTTTCTTCAGTCCCAGTTAAATCGGATGCAGATGTATTGGCAACAGGATTTACGGTAAAGTCCAATGGTATAGCAGATACATTTCTAATTTCAGATGATGGTTATGCAGAAATGTCAACCTCTGATACAGAGCGTAGTATTGAATTTAAGGGAGAATATCTATATCTGCGCGACGATAGATTTGTGATGCTAAATGGAAAGTATCTCAAGGTAGGGACGAAAGTACTTGCTGATTTGGATGAACCACGCGAACATTTTATCTACATTCAATAATTGAGATAAATCATCAAAACTGTTATATTAACACACATAACTTGTATTTGTTGAGGTATGATATGAAATTTTTACGGGGCATTGTGGAATGGTTTGCATCGTTGGAATCTGGTGAATCTTTTCAAAAATGGATACAAGATGTCCTCAAAACGATTGGTGTAGCTGCATTTATCTTTTCATTAGTTTCGAGTGTTGTTCTTGTCATAAATGTAATTGCAGAAGTAGATAGCATGGGTTCACTATTGTTCCACTTAAGTGTAACAATTCTAATTACATTGTTCACCATAGTTGCTGGTTCAGTTCTAATAATAATGTTGATTTGGAACAAGTGCAATAAAATCAACGCTCTACAGAATGAAGATGATTTTACTTTATTGAATATTGCTGTTATCCTGATAAGGTTATCAGGGGAAGTAGCATTTATTGTGATCGTTTGCACAAGTGTTCATAGATTGATTGCAGGGACTTTTGGGATTGCGGTTCCAGGTATGGTTAATATATTTTTCTTTCCAGTTGATATTGGTGTGTTTTTTGATTGGACCGTTGGAGTAGTTTCGATTATTGGCATAATAAATGGGATGGCTATATTGATTTCTGCTTATATCATTGCTGCTTTACTTAATTTGATAGTGGGAATGGCGAAGGATCTCAGGAACGTTAACGCAACCTTGTCATCTGAACAACCGACATCAGATTCATAATTAGGGATTGCCAAGTTAGGTGATTTACGCAGAATACATATAGATTAAACTTCCATCATAGGTTCTACGGAGGAATAATAATGGCAGGACAACATCACGAACTTGCTCATGTTTTTGCTGACCAAGCACATACTGTTAAAGACGCAAGAGGTGCTACTGTACGCGATCTCAATACACCTTACACCTTTCCGAATTATACTGAAGCGGAGTGGGTTGAAAAAGCTGAAGCACTACGGCAGCAGATACGTGTAGCAAATGGTTTGATACCATCACATGATTCGATGCCTATCAACGCGCAAATTTTTGGAAAAATTGAACGAGAAGATTATACCGTAGAAAAGGTGCATTTTGAGCCGTTCCCTGGTTTCTTCACAACAGGAAATCTCTATCGTCCGAAAGGAAAATCTGGCCCGTTCCCAGGCATTGTAAGTCCACATGGACATTGGGGGCGTGGACGGTTAGAAGATATTGAACGCGGTTCAATTCCTGGCAGATGTATCAATTTTGCGAAACAGGGTTATGTCATCTTTGCTTACGATATGATAGGTTACAACGACAGTGGTAAGCAGCTTGAACATCGTTATGGCGGTGCAGAACAGGCATTATGGGGATTGAGTGCGATGGGGTTACAACTCCAAAACGGTATCCGTGCCATTGATTTCTTGCAAGCCCTGCCTGATGTAGACAAAGAACGAATCGGTTGTACTGGTGCATCAGGTGGCGGTACACAAACATTTATCCTAACCGCTATTGACGAACGTATCAAGGTTTCTGCGCCTGTCAATATGATATCTGCGACGATGCAGGGTGGTTGTCTATGTGAGAACGCACCGAATTTGCGGTTGGAAGCCAGCAACCTTGAAATAGGAGCGTTGGCAGCACCACGCCCCTTACTGCTTGTGTCCTGCACAGGTGATTGGACCTCAGAAACGCCAACGGTGGAATATCCTGCTATTCGGAGCATTTATGCACATTTTGATGCCGAAGATAAGATTCATCAAGTTCAGATAGACGCAGAGCATAACTACAATAAAGAGAGTCGTGAAGCAGTGTACGCGTGGTTTGCAAAATGGTTGTTAGGAGCAGAAGACACGGCTGCATACAAAGAACTACCTTATGAGGTAGAACCTGATGCGAATCTATTGGTTTTCTCGGATCGTGATCTACCAAAACATGCATTGAAACAGGACGACATCCTACGTGCTTGGGCGATGTTATCTAATAAGGCTATAGAGAACCGTAAACCAACAAACGGTGATGAACATAAGCAGTTTAGAGAGGATGTAGGCAGCGCGCTCCAATATTCACTCGGGTTACACTTACCAGATAGCAGTGAAGTAACACTTGTTGAACCACAAGGTGCTTTTCCTACAACCTATCATCCAGACTTTTCTGCACGTCATGTTGTCATAGGTAGGCAAGGGATAGGTGACACAATTCCTGCTGTTTTATTTCGCACTGAGCCGTTGGTTGGACATGATCCGGTTGTCGTCGTCGTGCATCCTGAAGGAAAGGAAAAATTAATCGATCCTGAAACAGGGCAACCTGTGCCAATGATAGCTGAGTTGATACATTCTGATCGTAAAGTTCTAATTATTGATGTATTCGGAACAGGAGAACATGGAGAATATGAGAGATCTGAGGCGACGAATTACTTCACTACCTACAACCGAACGACAGCAGCGTTGCGTATTCAGGACATCGTAACGACGTTACTCTATTTTACAACTAGAGGCGATGTTTCTGAGGTTAGCCTGATCGGCATAGGTGAAGCAGGTTTGTGGGCACTGCTTGCTGCTGGATTCACGAATATCAAGAACGTAGTCGTTGATGCAGCACAATTTGATAGCAGTGATGCTGAAGCATATTTGAAGACGCTACCAATCCCAAGTTTAAGGAGGGTTGGAGATTTCCGCACTGCAGGGACACTGATAGCACCACGCAATCTAATTATTCATAATACGGGTGATGTTTTTGATACCGCATGGATAGGAGAGATATATCGGAATATTGGCGCAGAACAACAGCTGCTTGTGAGAAATGAGAAGATGTCTGATGCGGAAATAGTAGGAAGGATAGCTGCGGAAGAATCTGATGCTATTTCTGAGTGATTATTAACCTACATTTTACAAAGAGGCATGGCGAGGTGCTGTACCCCGCCATGCAATGTAAATATTTGTGTTATAGGTTATACCCGCGTTCGTTGTGTTGTGATAGATCGAGGCCCATCCGTTCATCGTCCTCTTCAACGCGTAAGCCAACAATAGCATCGACGATTTTAAGGATAACAAATGAAAGCACACCACTCCAAACGATAGTGATAACAATGCTAAGGAACTGTTTCCAAACCTGTAGACCAATGCTGACATCTAGTCCAGCACCGCCAAACACTCCTGCTGTAAAGACTCCTGTTAACAGAGCCCCGACAATTCCACCGATACCGTGGACACCGAAGGCATCCAACGAATCATCGTAACCGAGTTTGGATTTGAGACTGGTAGCCCCCCAGAAACAGACAGCACCAGAGGCGAAGCCAATAACAAGTGCTCCGATAGGACCGACTGTACCTGAAGCAGGTGTAATAGCAACCAATCCCGCGACAGCCCCTGTTACAATGCCGAGCACACTTGGTTTGCCGTGTTTACCCCATTCAATGAACATCCATGTTATTGCAGCGGTGGCGGTAGAAATCTGTGTGACAAGCATAGCCATGCCTGCGGCACCGTCAGCAGCAAGTTGACTGCCGGCGTTGAAACCAAACCAACCTACCCATAGCATTGACGCACCGACTACCGTGATTGTCAAACTGTGCGGTGGCATTGCAGTTGTCTGGTATCCCAAACGTTTTCCGACTAAGATAGCGGCAACTAATGCTGCGATACCTGCGTTAATATGTACAACGTTTCCACCTGCAAAGTCAAGTGCTCCGATAATATCACCAAAGAGTGAACCACCAGCACCTGCATTCGCCCATGCCATATGGCATATTGGTGCATAGACGATTATTGACCATAGCGTAGAGAAGATGAGCATGGCAGAGAATTTCATTCGTTCTGCGAATGCACCAGCAATCAGGGCGGGTGTGATAATTGCAAATGTCATCTGGAAAACTATAAAAACGGTTTCAGGGATAGTTCCGCTTTCACTACTTGTGGTTACACCTTTCAGAAAAATCGTTCCAAGACCGCCGACGAAAGAGTTAAATGTTATTTTTCCCGCTTCCATACCTGCAGTATTGAATGCAAGACTATACCCACAGATAATCCATATAATTGTGATTATCCCTGTCAGTGCAAAACATTGCATCAGCACAGAGAGGACATTCTGGACGCGCACAAGTCCACCATAGAAAAGGGCAAGCCCGGGAATGGTCATAAATAGCACAAGTGCCGTTGAAGTAAGCATCCATGCAGTATCACCAGAATCGATAGAAGACTCTGCTTCTTCTTCGGTTGTTTCATCAGTAGCAGATTCTGCTCCTACTTCGGCTGCTTCATGTTGGTCTGCAAACACATCTTGTATCAGAATTAAACTCGGCACACTAGATAATAGAAATATTAATATGAGCGTTCCAATTAGTGGATAACTAAAACGTCTTTTTATAAAATGTGATGCACTTCGTTGTTGCATCTTTAGCCTCCTTTGTTCTTACAAGCAATAATGCTTGTTTGTTGTAAATCAGATTGACAACATTGTCAAGACTTGTAATTTCCTAAGATTCGCGATGAATTTCATAGCTAGAACAGCACGGTTGCTGTCCTTGGATAATGGCTACCAGGTACGGACGAACGTCATTCTACCGGTAAGTCCTGTATCTTCCGAATCCTCATCGAGCTGGGTTTCGTATCCAACAAACAGACCGAGCGTGTTGTTTTCACCATACGCCATATTGATCCGTATATTGATCCGTCCACCAACAATAAGACTATCAAGACCTGTTGTACCGTCTTCTTCATCTAAAGCCGATAAAATCAATCCTACCTCTACCTGTGGGCCAATAGCAATGTTATCAGTAATTGAATAGAGAAGAAAGTCTCGGGTGTATAAGATATCATCATCGTAATCAAATGGAGTATTGAAGAAAAACTGTATCCACGATTCGAAATAGATGGAACCGGCGGTGAGATAGGTAAATAATTGTGGAGCGATCAGAGTAGAAGGACTATTTGCTGACTCATAGTCAAATCCGATACCAACCATAGGTAGAAAAGTAAGTGAAAGTGAATCGCTATCAGCAACTGGAATGCCTACTCCGAGATCAAATTCTGCGAAGGTGCCAACAACATAAATATCACTGTCTATAGATATACTGCCAGCGGGATAACTACCACCGAACCAGAGCTGCGTTCCTAAACTATCTGTATCGGTACGGAACCAACCTGAAATACCTGAATCTTCTTCCATTTCCATCTCTTCACCTGCTTCGTGTGCATCTGCATAGACCATCGGAACACTACCGACTGTGAGCATGCCAACTGCAAGTAATAAGACTAACCAAAACGCTTTAATTTTCATTAAAATCTCCTTAGATTTATGGTTAAGTATAAAAATAAATAGACACCGCATCCGTAGGAGCGATCTCTGGATTACGACTTAACTCAATAATAGTCGGGTTTCGCAAGCTCTACCCGACCTACGGACTGTCTGAATGTCCGATTAATTCTAAAATCTACTATGTTTTATTCCAGCACGTATAATCATCGTGCAAAAAGGGAGTTTATGCCAGCTTGTGAACACTTATGCTTGATTTCTGGCATCAACTTGTGATAAAATCTGTGCTGAATTGCACTGCTTGCCTTAAAGCAATATGTGTGCCAATTAAGCATGTAGGAAATTTAAGTCGTTGAGATACCTTAGACATAAGACAAACAGTAGTTTTATCCTTATGTATCGCCTTTCATAAGTTTTATCTTTGAACAATAAATATTTAGCGATATTTCATAGTTTATAGAGATTGGTTTCTTGTAAAAAATGCTGAAATTTTCATCACAAAATTGCCTAAAAAATAAGCATATTTTGCTTGTCTGTATAGTCAGTATCGGTGCGTTCCTGCGATTTTGGCACCTTGGCACATGGAGTTTTTGGATTGATGAGGTGCTCACCGTACTTGATGCGGAAGATTTCTCTCTCAACAATTCCCCAATTAATCCAATTCCTTATATTGCAGCGAAGTTCTCTGTAATAATGGGTGAAAAGTTGTCTTTTATGTTTGATGGAAGCAGTGAATGGAATAGTCGTCTTATTTTTTCTATAGCGGGCATCATATCAATACCGATAGTCTTTAGCTTAGGAAAGACTTTGTATAATAATAGCGTTGGGTTGTTTGCTTCGGCGTTTGTTGCCTTGTCGAACTGGCATCTTTTCTGGTCGCAAAATGCACGCTCATACATCTTTACCTTTCTGTTTGGTGCGTTGGCGGCTTGGTTTTTCTACCGCTCCTTTGATAAGGATTCAATGCTCCTAACAATAGGTGCGTTTTTTTGCTGTATCTGTCTTATCTTATCACACCTCTTAGCTGCAGCGATTGTTCCTGCTTTAGCTGTTTATGCTATATTGCAACTCAAAGAAAATCGAAACAGAAAACGGTGGCTTAATCTGATTATATTTTTCCTTCCGTTTGCTATTCCTGTGCTAATGTTAGTGCTGCCGCAGGTTCGCGCTTATATTTCATCTGGATGGGGACATAATGAATGGGGGCGTAGTCCCATTTATGTGATACTAACAATCGTTCAGGGGGTTAGCATTCCAATTGCAGTCGTTGCATTTTTAGGTGCTATTATAAATTGGCAGGACCGACCTACAAGGTTTTTAATCTGTTTTGCTGGTGTGCCTTTGGGTTTACTGTTGATAGCATCTCAACTGCAGAACGTTGCTGGTTACTATCTGTTTTGGACAACGCCTGCTTATTTCATACTAGCAGCTGTTGTCTGTGGACAAGTTTGGGATGCTATTGGGGCAAACAAACACATTCTATTTAAAGCTCTTTTACCTGTTCTGCTTATTTTTGTGTTATTATCACAGGATTATCTCTATTTTCGATATGAAAATGGTGGTAGACCTAGATGGAGAGAAGCATTCAATTTTGTTCAATTGCATGGACAACCCACTGATATGATAGTCCTTTCGGAACCGCGGATGGGAGCGTTTTATCTACCGGAAATGGAACAGGTTTATGTCGGAGCATTGTTAGACGATCAGGAAGGTTTTGAAGAGAGATGGGAATCTGCTGAGATGGAACGTCTATGGTTTATCGTTGACGTCGCAAGTTTTAATGTTTTTGATTCGGATAAAGAGGTCCGTAATTGGATTCGTGAGAGAGGGCGCATGATTGAAACATTTCCCGCATTCTCACGGGCAAAGGATAGGACGATACATATTTATCTGTTAAATAGATAGAGGGCACGGTTAATTACCGCGCCTCTATTCAAATTTGTTTTACCAGAAACGGGTAAAGTTCATTCTACCTGTGAGTCCGGTTTCTTCATCATCTTTCTTTGTTTCGTATCCGACATATATGCCAAGTGTATTCGCTTTACCGTAGCCGATATTGAGACGTGCACCTAAATTGAATGCCCACAGATCCCCATTTTCCCCAAGACCGAGAACTGATTCAACTTGAGGTCCAATCGCAATTGTATCATTCAAAGAATAGGTGAGATAAGTTCGATTGTATAATTCATTAATAGTGTCTTCTTCAAATATGGAATAGATCGTACTGATGGTCCAGTGGAAGAGGAAGAAATCACTTGCATTAAGGAAAGCAAAAACCTGTGGATAAAGTGCATGAGGCCCATCTGCTCCAGTATAATCAAAACCAATACCTACCATCGGCTGCAATGCTAACGATAAACTATCAGAAGATACGACAGGAACTGTCACACCGAGATCAAATTCACCTAAGTATCTGTGACTGTGACTACCATCTTCAAAATTATAATCGTGTTTTTCATTTATGTAAATGTTGGAAGCGATTGAGATACCACCGACTGGATGGTTTGCTCCAATCAAGAAATAGCTGCCTAAACTATCTATATCAATCTGGAACCACCCTGACACACCAGGTTTTTCTTCCATTGCTTCGGCTTCGGGTGCCATTTCATCCTCTGTCTCATGTGCATCTGCAAAGACTGCAGAAGATGCGAAAATTGAAATTACCCCTATAAAAAAAATAATAATAAACTGAGATGCATTGATCTTCATGTAAAGTTCCTCCTGATTATCTAGTGTTTTGTCCACTTTGTGTGGACAGTCTGTTAGGTTTAGAAATTAGATAGGTTCTGTCAACCAATTAGAAATTGTGATTTATAGATCATTTACCTTCAATAGAGAGTAAAATTGAATGCAAGGGATAAGGTTATAGTATGGATTGTATCGTATGTAGCAGGGAACCTTCGGTAATCAAGCATAAAATTGATTGCAAGGTAACGGGAAAACTCATAACCGAGTCCACCTGAGAAGCCGAGTCCAATAAGGATATCCTCAACATCATCTAAGTAGGGACCCACAGTCGTTGCAAATCCAAGACATCCAGTTATTAAAAAACTCTGTAATTGGCTTGGAAAGTAATCAAATCCTATACCAGATGTTCCATCGAGGTAAAGATCAGTAGTTTCAAAATCTTCATAATAGGAAGAATAAAAATATCCTCCATTCAATGATGCACGGTGTGTAAGAAAAATAGTAAACTGTTCCGATAGACCGTACCCAAGTCTGAAGTTTGGCACGTTAAAAGAAGGTACTACAGAATAGTAAAAATTACCATCGTCTGCATCTATCCATGGCAACATTGCTACTCCAGGTTCTATACCCAATCCGATAAAGACACCTTCACGTTTACCATCAAAACCATTTGCAATTTCAAATGGAAATATTATCAAAAAACATATTACTATCACTAAGAAAAATAACCCTGAATATTTTATTCTCAAAATATCTCCTTTACATCAGAAATAAATGCAATCAAATTAAATTTATTTTGCGTTTCCAACATATTTATGGTTAGATATGAAAATAAATAGGCGCCGCACCCATAGGGGCAATCTTGGCATTGCGGTTTATCTCAATAATAGTCGGGTTTCGCAAGCTCTACCGGACCTACGGGCTACCCGATGTCTAATTAATTCCAAAATTTACTATATTATACTAAAGTTTGGACATTTTGGGACATTCAGGCTGCGTTGTCCGCAGGCAATGCTGTCTCTTTGTGAAAATCGGTGTGTATTTTCTGTGAGTTTGTTTTTTCAGAGTAAATCGCAGAAAATACCGCTCTGTAGAGCTGCCAGCGGAGATAAACTACACGCAACCCTTGTGTGAGACGCTTCGGATGATACCAATGGATGCCCAACTGATCACAAACTACCTGAGCACTTATCTCCTCCGCCGTCCCATCCCGTGGGGTGAATAGCAACTTCGTCAGACTTGCTGCAACGAAACTCAATTGCACAAACCGATTGATGCTTTTGCGGGATTTCAGGCGATAGTCATCAAAACCGAAGTGTTGCTTCGCATCCCGAAAAGCCGTCTCTATGTGCCATCTCTTGCGATAATATATAGCGATCTGTGGTATCCCAATCGTCAAATCTGTTGTCCATACACAGAAATACCGATAAGGTTTCGAGGTTTTCGGGCGACTTCGGATAACAACGAGGCGAATATCAGCATCGCACATCTTCGTTCTCACGACTTTGGAGGCGATTGAATACTTTTGGCCTTCTATATCCATAAGCGTATACCGCATCCTGCGAATATCCAAGCGGTCTCCATATTTTCGCGGACGGCCACGCTGGCGATGTTTCGGCTGTTCCGGTAAACGATAGAAGACGGCATTAGACTTCGCACGACACAAGATATGATGTCCATAACTTTGAACCAGCGTAAACACTTTTCGCCTTGAGAACCCACGATCAAAAATAATAAGACCCGGAGCGATCTGGGAACAGATGCGTTTCAACACCGCATCGCTTTTATCACGGCACGTCTGCGGCACCATCAGTCTCGCCCATACGGGGAATAGCTGCCAACCTGTAGATGTTTGGCAAAGTAAACCTAAGGCACCAAACTCGTGTCCATAATGGAACTTGGATCGGTTCACGCGACCCTTTTGATAACTGAAGTTGCGGAAAAAATGCAACCCCCACTGGCGTTCACCTGTTTTTATGGCTTTGGTCTCATCATACACATAAACCCAGTTAGGAAATGCTTGCTGAACCTTTTTTGTCAGGTGTCCTGCGACTTTATCCGCATCCCATTTACCACGCGATAGAAACTTTGGAAAAGACCAGTATCGCGTCTGTGAAAAACCTGATTGATAAAGTTCCGTTAGCGTGCCACTATTTCCATCTGCGATAAATCCGAAAATAAACGCTTGGAAAAGAGCATAGTTTTGTGTGTTGAACAGATACTGAAAATCTGATAGAATGTCGTCTAAGCAGAAAAGGAGGTTCATTTTTTATTCTCCTTTCAAAAAATATATTTGTTTATGAAAGGATACCTGCTTTTCTGTTTTTTCGCACTAAAAATTTCTAAAATTGTCCAAACTATAGTATATAATACTAAATATAGAATAGAATTTCAAGGATTTTAAGTACAATTTAGAGACATGAGAAAAGTTTCTTCTTTTATTGTTATGTCTGACTGAGCAAATAAGTATTTCTTACTTGCTCCATGAGTTGATTCAGTTTATGTTTATCTTTAATACCCTTTGAGGCTTCTACACCTGAGCATAGGTCTATTCCGTAGGGGTTTATGTTTTCTATAGCAGCTTTGACATTATCCGGACGAATTCCACCCGCTAAGAAAACAGGTAGTGGACTATCTGAGATAAGCTCTGCAGCGAGTCCCCAATCATATCTTTTTCCCGTACCACCATAGCGAGGTGGGTCGACGTTTATGTCAACTGTATCAAATAGGAGATAATCCGCGCCAGCGTTCTGGTACGCTTGCATCTGTGCATGTACTGCTGATTTGTCAACATTTTCTGGGCTGCCTGCAGGTAGGTAGACAGATTTCCAGAATTGACATGTGGCATTCCGTTTGAGTTCTTCAACCTGTTGTGGTGTTTCCTGTCCAAGAAGTTGTACTGCGTAGGGTTGTATTTGGGATACTGCGTCTTGTATGTCGGATGTTGTGCGGTTGTATAGTAACAACACCGTTGGAATAGGACTGCCACTGGCGATTTCTACTGCTTGTGTAATTTGCATCGTTCGTTCTGATGCTGCTACATCGACTAATATACCGATGTAATTTGCACCAGCATCAGCGGCAAGGCATGCATCGTGGATTGATGTTATGCCACAGATTTTTACTTTGCACTTTAATTTTTCGGTCATAGTTTCGATTTATTATTTGTTTGGTTATATTTGAATAATGTAAGTGGACACGTTAATATATCATCTATAGAATTAGATTACTTCATTCACAAAAGACGGTTTGTCTGTCAGCATCAGAGTAGCAGATGATCATCGTTACGGGTTGCCAACCTGTGTTGATGGCATTGTGTTCGACATTGCGCGGAATACGTAACATCATACCGGAACTGAGTGGAATTACTTCATCTCCTAATCTATGATCACATTCTCCAGATAATACATAGATCAACTCCTCACAGTTCGGATGGTAATGGATGGGATTTCTTTCGCCTGCATTGATATAGACAACACCGAATGTCATCTCTGCTTCTGGGTCAATCTGATTATTACATAACCATTTTATTGCACCCCACGGAAATTCAAGTGCTCCAGCTTCGTTGCTATTTGTTAGTGTTATAGCCATTATGTTCTCCTTGCATTTCTATTGATTTTGGGATTCTTTTGGTATGGAGAAACAGGTCAATCTTTGTACAGCAAAAGACTGCAGACTTTCTGTAGGTTTTTCGTGCAGATAACCGATTGGTGCACAGATAGCCCTAACGTTTTCAACCTGTTGATTGACAGCATAATGTACATGACCAAAGAGGACATGTGTAACAAGCGGTTCCTGCAAACATTTTCTACCGAGACCTTCACTTCCCATAAATGCATGGAAAAAGTCCCATGGTAATTCTCCACGATAACGTATGCAATCCCGAAATGGAACGTGATGGGTAACGACGATGATACGTTGTACATTGTTTTTTACAGAAAGGATCTGCTGTTCAAGTTCTTTCTCAAATCGGTGTGCTATATTTTTGTCTGTATCAGTCCATTTTGCATATAGTTTATCGCTCCAGACTGTTTTCATCAGCTGCTTCCCTGCGTACTGCTTCGTCGAAAAGTCATACGCATCCGAAGCAAATGTATAATCATACCAACCAATCGTTCCACAGAAACCTATCTTATCGACGATGTGAGGTGTATCAACAAGTGAATGAAATCCGTGGTCTTGGCATATTTCTGAAATTACACCACATTTTTGTTCACTTGTCATATTTGCGTTCTTGCCGACCCAAATGTCATGGTTTCCCGGGACAAACAACTTTTGACATGCCAAATCTGCATCAGCAAAATCACCGAGTATTTCGTAAAATTCTGATAACTTAGCGGTTACATCACCTGCAAGGATAAAAACGTCAAGATTAGCATCTCTGACAGCGTTGATAATGTACGGAACAATTGCTTTATTTGTTTCGGTAGCATCAGTATGCAAGTCTGAAATGAGTCCAATTTTCATGAGTCTTTATGATCGGATATTTCTTCGTTTCAGAGGATCAGACTTATTAACTGAAGATAGATGGTTTCTAAGATTGTTGATTGAATAGGAACTGACGACTACTCTGATGATGTTGTCAAGCTGCTGAATACTTCGTCAAGAAAGATGCGGATAGCGGAGTTATTTTCTTGAAAACGTTGTCTTTGGCGTTCAAGGGCACTGAGCGATAGTTCATCCCCAATTTTCGCAATGGCATCCACTAGCGTTAATTGTGTTGCAGGATCATGTGTAGTCTCTAAAGCCTTTATTAGGAAGTCTCGTGTCTGTATTCCGCCGATATTACCGAGTGCTGATGCGGCGATGTCTTGTGCTGTGGAATCCGCTTCATTAAACGCTGCAATCAACGCATCGATTGCAAGAGTACCGATTCGACTAAGTCCTAATCCCGCTTGGAATCGGATACCCGGAACTTCGTCTTGATCTCTGAGTACCTGAACGAGTGGTTCAATTGCGGAAACAGGCTTAAGGTTTGCAATGATGGCGAGACAGGCGCGTCGGATTTCTTGTTCGGGTTCATTTGCTTTTTGGATATATTGTTCTGCAAGTTCTACAAGTTGTCCTTCATTGACCTTCTGATGCAGTGCTGCAGATCGGTGGCGGAATTGAATACCGAAGGGTGCCTCAAGTGTTGCTGTGTTTGCTTTAGAGTCTACAAGAAGCAGGCTTAGTATTTCTGCGGATGTAAGTTGATTGTTATCAAATGTATTGGCGGGGAGTTGATTCGTATTTTCTCGTTGGAACTCTTGAAAAAGGGGATTGAGTTCACTCAATGCTACAAGCCGTTCTAAGCTTCGCGCTGCAGCTTTGCGAAGGGCAAGCTCACGGTTGTTCTTTAGTATATCAATCAAAGCATCAACGGCTCGTGCGTCCCCTAAATTTCCGAGTGCGGTAACAGCAGCGATTTTTACACCGATCAGTTCGGTTGTGCGGAAGGTTAGAGATGCATTTAATTCTGCAAACTCCTTCACAGATTTTTTGTAGTCAGCTAAACCTTGAATTTTCCGTTCATCAACAATTTTTTCAACAATATCACCTACTTGAATAGTGCTGGTATTTGCTGCAGGAGTTCCAGACATAATAGTTTTAATGCGTACGGTGTTACCGTTCTCTACCTCTATACCGACTTTATCTCCCGTTTTCCGCGTTGCGATGCGAATTGGTTCCTTGTCTTTGAGGTAGAGCAGCATGTTATTGTCGTCTGCCATCGCCTTTTTGACAGCTTTATTAAAGTTATTTGCATTCTGTATGGGATATGCCCCAATTACATAAGAAATGAGTTCACCTTGTGAGATCTTCGCTTTTTCAGCAGGACCGTTCGGTGTAATAGCACTGACAACGACACCGGTAGTAGACCATCGGTTTTCAAGGTCGCTATCAAGTTGTTGTACTTCCATTTGCAGGTGTTCATCGTAATAGACATTATCACACCCAAGTGCAAGAAGGACGATGATGTATAGCAAAACCAACATTATATTCTTAGGCATTCTCATTCCTTTAGACGATATGGTTGTTATAATCTGAGTTGCTACGGACAAGATTTTAGATATGCGGACATATTATAGAGCAAAACTCATAATTCGTCCATTTTCGTAGTGCATCCTGTTCGTTTGCGTGCTAATATGCACAATCTAACAGATTATGCTACATTATATGGCAACTTAGGTTATTATATTAATTTCTCAAATTTACAACGATTTCTCTACTGCTTTTCTCTTTCAAAGCATCTAGGAGTGGCTGTACTGCCTTTTCATCACCGAGTGAAGATAATGCTCGAATAGCATCAACTCGTAGCGATGATCCTTTGTTTTGTGTGATTTTGACAAGTTCAGGAACTGCTTTCCCGCCTATTTTTCCAAGCGCAGCAACCGCCATCTGTCTTACCTCCGCCACCTCACGATCCCCTTCCCGTTTTGCTGATCCGGATTCTACCAATGCTGCCAGGACAGGTATGGCTTTCTCATTGCCAATTTCACCGAGTGCCTTCACAGCATTCAGACGTGTCCCCATCTGGTTGTGTTTTAGCAGATCAACCAGAATCGGTACCATTGTAGTCGGGTCGGATTTGCCGATGTTTGACATCACCCAATGTGCATCGTGTCTGTCACGATTATCTTTGGACTTAATGGCTTTTTGAAGTTGATTGAGCAGCTGTTTGCGATTTCCTTTTTGATAAACCGATGTCAATGCTGCTAATGCAGCGTTTTGCACGTTTACATCATCATGGCGGAGGGTATCAAAGATCAAAATTTCGAGGTATTCCCGCGGTTTATTTTGATATGCCTTGAACATGTGCTGCCCTCTTTGAACGATTGATGCTTGATGCCATTCCGGTAGATCATTTTCGTAAAATTCCTGTGAATCGTAGAAGCCCAGCAGATAATGTGCTTCAGCATTGTCACTTTCCTGTTGAATGGCAAGTTTAAACTCACGAACAGCGCGCTCCTCTTTCCGGCGTTTATCGGATTTTATCAATTCTTTGCCTTTCGCGAGATGTTCGTTCTGATTCCCGCAAGCGGCAATTAAGATAGCTATGCCTAAAGAAAGAAAAATGTTTATCAAATTCCGTTTCATCAATTAATTCTTAACCTATTCCAAAAGTTGTGGTTGTTCTACGGGTGCTTCATCAGTTTCACCTGTCTCTGTCTCTGTTTCCTCATTGGAAGTTTCTTCTGCTTCATCAGTGAGAGATTTTTGTAGTGTGACAATTGGTTTTTCATCGAATCCCCAATCCTTATACCTCTGAATTACAGATTTTTCTCCTGCAGCAAGTTCAATTTCGAGGGTGGTTATGCCGTTTTCAGATGCTGCGGCTTCTGCTGCTTTAATGAGATGGTCCGCAACACCTAACGGGCGAAAGGGGCCTGAAACTGCTAGATTGTTGATTTGCCCGACTGTATCATCAAACGGATGCTTTTTTACTGAAATATGGCCGACAGCATATCCGCTGGAATCTGCGACGAGGCGCGTCGTACGACTTTCGGCACCTAAGTCAGTTTTTAGTTCATCAGCTATTTCTTCTTTAGATTTTTCTGTGAAGCAATAGGTTTGTAAATTTCCTGCATCATCTTCTTTAGCAGGACGGACTATGATTGATCCTTTTAAGTCGAAATCCTTATTATCCATGTGTTTCTCCTCTATTTGTTCTAAATTTGTGTGAGTTCGGTATAAGACATTTTTGGCAGGATGCACAAACTCAAAGGTCATACTACAATGCACAACCCAGAAAGGTTATGCTACAAAATATCCTTCATATTTCGGACACCGAGCTCACATTAAATTATATCTTCATCATTTTCGAACGGATTTTCCTGTCCTATTCGCAGTTGACGTTCAGCATCAACTACGTCACGGTTTATTTTTCCGATACAACGGTTTAGCTTATCGACAAGAGCTGTGTGTGCTGGCATTGCACGTCGGATTTGGCGGAGTTGATCAATTACAAGTCGAAATGTTCTTACAAAATCTCCTGGATCAACATCTGCATAATCGGTCAAATCGTTAAATTCACAACCTCGGCTCCAAGCACGCATAGCAGAACATAAATGCAGTTCCAACAACGGTGTTAACTCTGAGACATTGTGTTGATTTTCTACCTGTTGGATATTGACAATTTCGTTCGTTGCAGCACCGAGTATTGATAACATTCTTTTGTCTTTTATTTTCTTGTAATAACCATCTTTCCTTGGTTCTGAAATGATTGCTACGATCAGGCAATTGATTTCATCCTCATTCAACCGTTCGAAAAAACCACTAAAGAGAAGTTGGGTTAATTGCAATTCATAACCGTAGACACTTGCAGCTGTATTACCACGTGGTAGGAGCGTCAGTTCTTCAATATATCCGAGTGTTTCGAGGACATTAAGTCTAGCAGCAATCTGGTTTTGTTGAAAATTCGCTACGTTTGGTTGCCGATTTTTTCTTTTTAGTATATTTTGTTCCTTTTTTTTGATGGTTTGATATCTTTCAGTGCATTCAATTTGCTTGTGACAGTCATGGCAGAGGTTACTATTCAGTTCTTTTTTGAGGTTATTCAATTTATTATAAATAGGTTTTAACTTTTCATTTTGCACTTTTTTGGATTTACCGCGTGAAGAACGAGATTTTGCCATTGCCAATTCTGCATGTATGTCTTCACGTTTTTTATTATTTTTCCGTTTGTGCCGATAATATTTTTCAATCTGTTTCATGCCGTTGATGTCTTTATGGATACAAGAAGGAACAGGCAAAGCTTCAAGTTCCTCCTCTAATTGTTCAATATGTACATTGAGGTCTGTAATTCGTTTTTTGTTCTGATAGTTACTCAAACTCATCGTGTAGACATCATAAATGTCTTCACCATATTTCTCGTATAGATTGAGAATACTGGAATAGGACAGGTTGAATTGACTTGTTATCGGTTCAATTTTATCGGAGACTGCTTTCCTGACATCTCCTTGGGTAACATACCTCGGATCAACTGTTGCATACACATATCCAACAGGATCAATTCCCCGTCTACCTGCCCGGCCTGCCATTTGGTGATATTCACGTGCCTGCAGATAACGGAAGCTAACTCCATCGAATTTCTCAAGACTGTCAAATACGACTGTGCAAGCGGGCATATTGATTCCTACAGCGAACGTCTCAGTAGTGAACAAGAGTTGAATTAATCCAGAGGTGAACAATCGTTCTACAACTTCTTTGAGTGTTGGCAACATTCCTGCATGATGATATGCAATTCCACAAGCGATGAGTTTCCTAAAATCGTGAATGACATTTTCTTCGTCGATATCAAATTGTGTGCAGAGCGTATCGAACATTTCCAGAATCTGTTTCTGTTTTTCTTCATCAAGTAAATTGTGTGTGGCGTAGGCGGCATAATCTCGGGCACTAGCTTCACAGTTTTTTCGGCTGAAACAAAAATAGAGACATGGGAGTCGTTTCTTTTTTTGTAGATAGGGTATTAAATCGACGTTTAGGATTTCTTTTGGTATTTCAGTCCGTTTTGTATTTGTGTTCTTTTTTTCATTTTTTTCCGGTGATTTGTTGTCATTCCATCTCATTTTCTGAAGTTGGCGCATTTCACGTTTGATGACAAATCGGAGATCGTTCAAATGGTCTACTTTTCCTATACCGAATCCGTTGAAATGTATGTGATGTTCTAATGGAACGGGGCGTTCTAACTCTTCAATGACTTTGATGTTAATTTCCCGCACACTTTGCATCCATTCTGAGAAGGAGATGATATTCGGCATTGTTGCGCTCAGGCAGACAAATTTGATGTGTTGTGGTGCAAAGATGATGCTTTCTTCCCATACTGTACCGCGTTCGATATCGTTGATATAGTGTATTTCGTCAAAGATGACGTAAGAAACGTCGTGTAATTTTTCTATATCATCAAAGATTGTGTTTCGAAATATCTCGGTTGTCATCAATAGCACTTGTGCGAACGGATTTAGGACTA
This sequence comes from Candidatus Poribacteria bacterium, assembly GCA_965200395.1. Taxonomy (GTDB): domain Bacteria; phylum Poribacteria; class WGA-4E; order WGA-4E; family WGA-3G; genus MSPOR6. Next base: position 586,949 of record CBDAUH010000003.1, read on the forward strand.
CATCTCCGGTGACGATTCCGATTTTTTCGCTATATTCGGCTTGAAAATCTCTATATTTTTGATTGCTTAGGGCTTTAATTGGTGCGGTATAGATAACGCGTCTGTTTGTCTGGAGGCATTTTTCAACTGCATATTCTGCGATGACTGTTTTACCGGCACCTGTGGGTGCTGTAACTATTACCGATTGGTCATGATTTATTGCTTTAATTGCTTCCTGTTGAAACAGGTCCAATGTTAAGCCTTTGTACTGCATAATTCCTCTATACTACGAATTTGTTATTTAGCGTGAGTTCGGATAAGACATTTTTTGTAGGATGCACACCCTGGAAAGTTTTTAAATGATTGCAGCGTGTCACCGCAAAGACGCGTTGCACTTTGCTACACTATCGCTTTGGATGGTGTAGTTTTACGTGCATAATGCTTCTGCACGACCTAGAAAGGTTATGGGACAAATATTCTTCATACCAAATATACCGGGCTCACATTATTTAGTATAATGGATATACGGTATATTGTCAAGGAAAATTGTATTCAGAACAGGACATTCAATACATTTGTATTCTTTTCGGGTAGGGTGGATTGTTCGAAATTGTCAACTACATTTTTGGATGTGGACTATATTTAAGCACACCGTTTGCATCTGTAAAACGCGAATACAGTGCCCAAGTCCAGCTGTTCTGCTCAACACGACATAATACCTTGTTCCATCCTGTTTTTAACTTGCATGGGATGACATCTGCATCCGGTGTGATACGACGGTAGACTCGTTTTTTGTGGATCTCTGTGCCATTTAGCCAGACCGTAACTGTTTCATCGCTGCCTATAAGCATGGCAGTGTCCATTGCTTTTGGTGCATAGACATAAGTAACCGCGTATCCAATGACTCCCGTGTTCGGACCGATGTTTGAGCGTAAATCTAACATGCCACTTGTTCGGGGCTCTACTTCACGCCAATGTATTGTTTTTCCATCTATTCCTATGTAGGTTTCGTTCAAGTTTAGATGTTTTTTAGAAGAAACCGATGGAACGGTGGTGTTGCCATCTGTCTTTGGAAATGGACCTAATACCATGTATTTCCGTACAAAGGGAGAATCATGCAATATTTGATAGGAATCGACACCGATTTTGTATCCTATAGACTCGGTTGATTTGCCAACATTCTTCAGAACAATATGATTTTCACCTCGATTCAACGGGACGGTGTCAAATACTACAAGCGTCCCTGCAATTAGTTCAGGGTGATAGTAATCATAAGGTTGTCCGACGATTTTTCCATTTATTGTAAGTTCTGCAAGTCCATATTCGGGGCCGCGGGTCATGATTGCGCTGATTTGATATAGGTTTGTGTGTTGTATTTCGATTTTTTGATGGATCTCTGCGCCAACTCCTTTAGGGTTCAATGCGACATGCCCGCCGTCTATATCAATACCAGCATCACGATAGTTTTCCAGCTTATAGTCAACCGACTTTTGTTCGACTAACAGTGATATAGCCGCTTGTGTGTTTTTTGGTGGCAATTTCCATTGTTTTTCATACCAAAATTGTGGAAGAGCATAAATATTTCGTGCTTCATTTGTGAGATAGAGATTATATTTTTCAAAACAGATTGCTTCTCCTTGAAAATCGTGAGGCAATGTCCATGGTTTGCCTTTTATTGCTTGTACTAAATTATTGTTAGTAACTTCATACACCCATAAGGAGTTGTAGGTGCAGGCAACCAACCGCTTTCCATCCTCTGAGATACTAGCACCTGTAACTAATTTTGCTTCTGCTAATTCACCGACTCGTTCTAATACCTGTTTTTCGTTTGCTTTCAATGTGGGGAAACGGTAAAGCACTGCAGTTGATTGTTCTTTAGAGACAATATAAGGTATTCCATTGGCAACGAATAGTCCCTCTGCATCTACGTTATTTTCGGGATAGCGATAAGGGTATTTTGCGATTACCTCTGTTTCTGTTGCAGAAAATGGATCTGGTTCTTTCACAACACACACGTTCAAATTGAATCGCATACGGCTATTGTTTCCGATGTCGCCGATCCAGAGTTGTCCTTTGTCATCAATACTGAGTGCTTCCCAGTCGAAATTCCATGTGCCGCGCACTTTGATTTCTTGGATTAATTCACCGTTGTGTTTGGTAGCATAAAGCACTGCAGGATTGCCTGAGTCGTTCAACGTCCAATAGACATCATCAAACTGTCGACTTGCAACGATACCGGAACTTTCACGGATGTCGGGATGTGTATATTTACCTACGGGTTTCCACGGAGGCGTGCCTAAGGAATCGAGTTCTTCTGCAATGGCAATTGTGGATATGAGAATGAAAATGAGTGTGTAAAATAATTTTTTCATAATACAAAAACTTTCCGAGCTATAATAAACTATAGTTTGGACATTTTTGGTCTTGTTATAGATTATGAATAGTTGGCAGCATTTCCCCGTTAGCACTTCTGAACAGGTGTTAGAACCGCTGCTAACGCCCCTTTTTTGTCTAAATTCTGTTAGAAATCACTGTTTTTTAGCCATCATTTTTCCAATAATCGTGAAAATAGTTGCTGCTGAACCATTTTCACATAGTATCTTCGGGATTTTCAGTTTTTTCTGTGCGTTTTTCCCCGGGTCGTAACTCGTATAAAAATAGTTTTGTTGTAAACGTCGCTGCAAGTAAGCGGTCATCAAGCCGCGTGTGAGATGTTTCGGTTTATACCAGTGTATATTGAGTGTGGATAGCACAGTTTCTAAATCAAGCGGTGCCTCGTCTGTGTCTGTGTCTTCGGATGTCTTCTCCATTAGCACCGGACTGAAAGCGAGTTGTGTGAGCGTTGCTGCGGTGAAACTGAGTTGAACGAACCGATCCAAACTTTTCCTGTCTCGGAGTTGATAGGTGTCAAATCCGAAGTTTTCTTTAGCGTCCCGAAAGGCAGTTTCAATCTGCCATCGGTTTCTATAGTGTCGGATAACTGTTTCTACGGGCAGTCGTAAATCTGAAGTAAATACACAAAAATACCGATAGGGTTTAGACTTTTTCAAGCGTTTGCGTATCACAACGATGCGGACATCCACAGGACACATCTTTGTCCGCACGACTTTATCAGCGACAGAAAGTGTCTGATCCTCAACAACGATATCTGTATACTTCAGGTGTGGAATAGACACACGGCTACCATACCGACGGGGTCTGCCTCTCTTGAGACGCTTAGGGCGTTTCGGTATATCAAAAAACGCCGCGTTTGACTTCGCACGACAAAGTAAATGATGTCCTTGTGAGAGTATCTCCGTGAACACTTTGCGTCTATTGAAGCCTCTATCGAAAACGATAAGACCCGGTGGCACAAGATTACATAAATGCTTCAGCACAGCGAGGCTATTTGCGTCCTCGCTTTTCGGTTCCATCATCCGTGTGGCTAATGGAAATAGGCGCGTGCCTTCGCGCGTTTCTGCCAGCCAGCCAATCGCACCGAACTCGTGTCCGTGATGAAACTTGGATTGGTTCTTGTTACGTGCCTGATACGCAGGGTTCCTGCGGAAATGCAAACCCGCTTGTTTTGAACCGCTACTTAGGGCATGTGTTTCATCATAGACGTATACGCCCGTGGGGTAAGCGGATAGCACTTGATGGCTTAGCGTAGTGGCGACTTGATCCACACACCAGACACCACGTGAAAGAAACTTTGGCAGAGACCAATACCGACCTGCTTGGGCTGTCGCAAGATAGATTTGTGTCATTGTGCCTCGGTAGGGCGTATTTATCAGACCTTTCACGAAAGTTTGAAAGTGATTGAAGTTGTTGTGCTTGAATAACGATCTGAATTGTGATAACATGTTGTCCAGGTAGGAAAGTGGGGTCATTAGACATATCCTTTCAAAAAGGTTTATATTTTCTAAAAGGATACCCGCTTTCCTGCTTTATGTCTATAAAAAAAACAAAAAATGTCCAAACTATAGTAACAGTAAGGATATCAACATTCTATCAAATACACCCATGAAAATTAATAAGAGGAGACACACAATGAAACGGACAAATCTCAATACAACAACCTTTTTTATCATGTGTTTAGTCGTTTTTCTAATATTTGCCTATAATAGTAATGCATCAATCATTTTTGGAGAGGTAGTTGACGAGAATGGAGATCCTATTCCTGACCTTATCGTGTCTGTTAGGTCATACTATAGTTTATCGTGTCTGTTAGGTCATACTATAGTTTGGACAATTTTAGAAATTTTTAGTGCGAAAAAACAGAAAAGCAGGTATCCTTTCATAAACAAATATATTTTTTGAAAGGAGAATAAAAAATGAACCTCCTTTTCTGCTTAGACGACATTCTATCAGATTTTCAGTATCTGTTCAACACACAAAACTATGCTCTTTTCCAAGCGTTTATTTTCGGATTTATCGCAGATGGAAATAGTGGCACGCTAACGGAACTTTATCAATCAGGTTTTTCACAGACGCGATACTGGTCTTTTCCAAAGTTTCTATCGCGTGGTAAATGGGATGCGGATAAAGTCGCAGGACACCTGACAAAAAAGGTTCAGCAAGCATTTCCTAACTGGGTTTATGTGTATGATGAGACCAAAGCCATAAAAACAGGTGAACGCCAGTGGGGGTTGCATTTTTTCCGCAACTTCAGTTATCAAAAGGGTCGCGTGAACCGATCCAAGTTCCATTATGGACACGAGTTTGGTGCCTTAGGTTTACTTTGCCAAACATCTACAGGTTGGCAGCTATTCCCCGTATGGGCGAGACTGATGGTGCCGCAGACGTGCCGTGATAAAAGCGATGCGGTGTTGAAACGCATCTGTTCCCAGATCGCTCCGGGTCTTATTATTTTTGATCGTGGGTTCTCAAGGCGAAAAGTGTTTACGCTGGTTCAAAGTTATGGACATCATATCTTGTGTCGTGCGAAGTCTAATGCCGTCTTCTATCGTTTACCGGAACAGCCGAAACATCGCCAGCGTGGCCGTCCGCGAAAATATGGAGACCGCTTGGATATTCGCAGGATGCGGTATACGCTTATGGATATAGAAGGCCAAAAGTATTCAATCGCCTCCAAAGTCGTGAGAACGAAGATGTGCGATGCTGATATTCGCCTCGTTGTTATCCGAAGTCGCCCGAAAACCTCGAAACCTTATCGGTATTTCTGTGTATGGACAACAGATTTGACGATTGGGATACCACAGATCGCTATATATTATCGCAAGAGATGGCACATAGAGACGGCTTTTCGGGATGCGAAGCAACACTTCGGTTTTGATGACTATCGCCTGAAATCCCGCAAAAGCATCAATCGGTTTGTGCAATTGAGTTTCGTTGCAGCAAGTCTGACGAAGTTGCTATTCACCCCACGGGATGGGACGGCGGAGGAGATAAGTGCTCAGGTAGTTTGTGATCAGTTGGGCATCCATTGGTATCATCCGAAGCGTCTCACACAAGGGTTGCGTGTAGTTTATCTCCGCTGGCAGCTCTACAGAGCGGTATTTTCTGCGATTTACTCTGAAAAAACAAACTCACAGAAAATACACACCGATTTTCACAAAGAGACAGCATTGCCTGCGGACAACGCAGCCTGAATGTCCCAAAATGTCCAAACTTTAGTATAATAAAATTCTAAGACAATTCTAGAAATCGTTGAACACTTTCACAGGTTTACCTGTTTTGATCGACTCCCAGGCAGCGGTGCCCACAGCAATGGACTTAGCACCATCAACGACATTTGGAGATGGTTCTAAATTTTGTTCGAGACAGTGTTGAAAATGCCGCATATAGCGTATCACCGTTTGCCCATGTCCATAAACGCTTGTGTCTATTTCGGGAGGACAGATCATCTCAAAAGGTTCTCTTGCGGACATTTTATCAAGCATCAATTTTACCTGCCCTTCTTTATTGTCTGTGAAGTCCCCAATGATTGTACCTTTAGTGCCGTAAATGGAAACCTGCATCATCGGCATTGGTGGATGGATGACATCATACAGTCCCATTGCTCTCGCGATCTGTCCACTTTCAAATTTTAGGTTGAGAAAGAAGTTGTTTTTTATCGGATATTCAGGTGTGAGCGTTCCTTTGGTTCCGTAGGCATGCACTTCTTCAACATCTCCAAGAAAACAACGTAGAATGTCTACAGGATGCACAACCCCACCGAACATAAGGTCTTGTGGTACTTGGAGTCGCCATGGTGTGAAATTGTAGACATCGCGTAGATCATGAACGTAGTATGCATCTGCAACCATGATGTCCCCGAGGTCACCGTCGTCAAAGAGTCGCTTCATTGTTAGGAACTGCAGGTCAAAACGCATGGTCTGCCCGACAAGAAATTTGACACCGTGTTTTCGGACTAAATTTACCAACTCCTGGGCATCGGTTAAGGTTGTTACCATGGGTTTTGTGCAGACCACATGTTTTCCTGCTTCGATTGCAGCGATACAATGTTCAGCGTGCAGATGGTCAGGAGAATAGATAGCAACAACTGAGATATTCTCCTGCTGTACCAACTCCTGGTAGTCTGTTGTCCAAAAATCGACGTTAATCTGCTTAGCGTAATTTTCAAGTACATCTGGGCGTTTGGCACAGATACCGCGAAGTTCGTAATTCAGGTCTGGTACATCTTTGAGCAGTGTCGCCGTTGATCCCATATTAGTTGGATTGATTCCAATAACACCTAATCCTATTGCCATCTGATACCTCCTTTGATGAATACATCATACCATATATACTGTTGATTGACAAGAAAAAGTGCAGAATCTCGGATTTTTTAAATGGTTGCATAGTATCACCACAAGTGCCTTGTGCTCGCTGCAGCTGGGTTTTGGATAGTGTAGTTTTGCGTGCGTAATATTTCTGAACACCCTGGATAAGGTTATGGGACAAAATATCCTTCATAAAAACCTGATTTAGAGAAAGAATAGTGCTGTTTGGATTTAAAATAGGGTTGCCTACCTCAAGCATATATGGTATACTTCACATAGATTTTTTTACCCAGAGTATCAAGAGATGCATCAGGAACAGGACCGCCAATTAAACCCTGAGATAAGTCGACAAGCAACGTCTGCATTAGCACGTAGTATTGACTTTTTGCTTACACAACAGCAGACGGATGGAAATTTTGAAGGGCAGCTCTCCTCAAGCACTTTTCCATCTTGTGCGTATGCTTGGGTGCAACTTGCGCAAGGCAAAACGGTAGAACCTGCAATGGTTGATTGGTTCGTAACAAATCAAAACGAACACGGATCGTGGGGATTGGATGCTGCAAATCAGACGAACTCTGAGGCGACATTGTTTTCCCGGTTGATCTTGGAACAGGTTCGTGAAGATGTTTCTACTCGCGGACTTGAGGAGTCTATATCGCGTATTCCGCTATATCCGCTTGATCTCGCGTTAGTTAAACTTGCTTATGCGGCTTTCAATCGTTATGATTGGGAGAAATTGACCGTATCAAAAAAAGCATTGCCATTGATGAAATTCGCTAAGTGCTTAACACGGATTCCTGTGCTGCGTGCAATGCTGAAACCTCCCCGGAACAAACTACCTCCCGTAGATATGTTCAATGCTTCACTATTTGATGAGCTATTTATTGCTGAACAACATACGTTGGTACCTGTTTTCATCTTGATAGAATTGAATACAACAAAACGGACTGACATTATCGATGCTTTGGTAGGATGGTTAAAGGAACGGGTTCTTAGTGATGGCAGTTGGTTTCGTGTCAATTACATTACTGCATTATCTGTTTTGGCACTGATTGAATTGAGCAAAAAAATGGATGTAGACTCTGAAGTATCCGAGATGATTGTGAGAGGGATTGAATGGTTACAGGAGACTAAAAACCCTGATGGTGGATGTCGAGAGGCGTTGAATCTTAATGTGTGGGATACTGCTCTGAGCATTATTGCCTTGATGGAGGTAGGTACGAGATATAACGACAATCTGGAAATGATTCAGAAAGCGGCGCAATGGCTTGTTGATCATCAGAATGACAACGGGGGTTGGGCATTTTCTGGTATGCGTGATAGCACACTTCCGAGTGATGCGGATGATACTGCTTTGGCGACCCTTGCAATAATTCGTGCAGGATTGGAATCCACAGATGCTGACAGTGCTGTTCAACGTGGAATTGAATGGTTAAAACAGAATCAAGGGGCAGATGGAAGTTGGAGTACGTATCAACCTGGACAAGGGGATGTTGGATGTGTGAGTATTACAGCACATGCGATTGAAGCGTTACTTGCGCATGGTGAGAGTCAGACTTTTATTGACAACGGCATAAAATGGCTTCTGTCTAGCGTACATAGGGACGGTTATTGGAATGATCTTTGGTTAGCGAAGCGGACTTACGGGACAGCATGTGCGCTTGCTGCGCTAATAAAGACAGGATATGGAGACGCTCCAGAAATTACACAAGCGGTGCGTTGGTTAGAACAAACGCAAAATTCGGACGGTGGTTGGGGAGAAGATATGTTTGGTAAACCCGCTGAAACTACGGTGGAGCAAACCGCATGGTGTGTTTATGCACTTTTACTCGTTGATAGTGAAAGTTCTGCAGCACGAAAAGGTGTTCAGTTTCTTCTTGAACGGCAGCGAGAAAACGGTTCATGGCAAGAGAGTTGTGTTGGTATTTATTGGGAAGTGATCGGTGGTTACAGTGATCCGATCTATGCTTCTGTTTTTCCGATATTGGCATTGAATCAGTTCATCAAGGACATCAGGTTATCGTGAGAACCTACGCACAAACGGTGCGCGCGCTTGCAAAGCACGACTACCTCAGGGCGATGAGAAGCTATGATTTCAGTTATCATACCTGTTCTGAATGAAGCGGAGATATTGGAAAAGATGTTGTCTGAACTTCAATTGGAATTGGTGGGACATGAGCTTATTGTTGTTGATGGTGGCAGCACAGATGACACTGTCTGTATTGCTGAGAAGTATGGGAGAGTAATTTCGTCGGAACGGGGGCGCGCGAAACAGTTGAATGCAGGTGCAGATGCAGCAAATGGTGATATCCTTGTCTTTTTACATGCAGATATTTGGCTTGAGAAGGGGGCGTTCAAAGCGGTAGAGTTAGCGTTGTCATCGGGTTTTGTTGGCGGAGGGTTTCATCAGAAAATTGATGGCAGAAGTTATCTGTATCGCGTCATTGCGTTTACTGCAGATTTGCGTGGTAAATATTTGAGGGTTTTCTATGGGGACAGCGGTATCTTTGTCCGGCAAGCAGATTTTCATCGTATCGGTGGGTTTCCGAATGTTCCGATTATGGAAGAGGTGGGATTTTCTAAGAAGTTACGCAAGTTGGGAAAGACGAAGCTGGTTAAACCGCGTATTCATATTTCTGCACGTAGATGGGAAAGAAATGGCATTGTTCGCACAACAGTGAAAAATTGGTTGATTACTTTTCTTTATTCTATTGGATTCTCTTTGGAGCGGCTTGCAAAATTGTATCAGAATATACGTTAGAAAAAGGCGGGAACAGTTTGGCCTCTGTTCCCGCAGAAGATGGGTGAATCAGTTTAGTGACCTTGTTTGATGTGTCCCCAAGTTGTTGATAACTTGTTGTTTGCCTGCACATCCAAGGTTGCATTTTCTGATAGCCAGTTTTCGATAAATTCAGCAACACCGATACCGCGCGGGTCTGTTCCTCCCCAATTAGGTATGGCTGCTTGCCACATAGCGGCGATCATACCGGTTCCATCTTTACCTGTTTCTTTGCTAATTGCGACGGCTGGGTCTGCGTTGTTGTCATCTGCTTGGGCGAAGATGACTACATCCCAGTTTGTATTTGCGAACTGCTCTATATGCCATGGACGATTGGTGTTAAAAGCTGCCAAGGAAGGGATGTACTTTTTACCTAGATCGGTGGGAGTCATAGCGAATGTTCCTTGGCCGCGATCACCGAAGTCTAGTCCAGGAATGTCGAAGACATTAGCAGCACCGGCAGCGGCATTATCTGGACTGCGGACCCCGCCTTCATAACTCATGTAGAAGATCCAATCTGCTACATTGATTACGACGTTTCCTGCTTCGATGAAGTTCTCGACATTTGATCCATCAGGTTTTGCGTTAGGGAACGGATACAATGCACTGGGTGCTGTGCCGCATGCAAGGAGTATAACATCTTGCTGCCCGTTCTCTGTGTGTTCTTTACACCACTCTGCCAGCGGGGAATCATCACCTTTTTCATCTCCATCGCCAAAGTTTTCAATTCTATCGAAAAGTGCCTTGACCCCAGCATGGGTCATGACTGTTTCTGTATTCTTTTTGACAGCGTCAGCAGAGATCCATCCTGGATTTGAGGGACCGGAATATATTGCTAAATCACTGGCAAAAACTATTGACACGCTTAGCATAAGCACGACAATGACAAGACCAATATAACGTTTCATTTAAAATATTACTATAGTTTGGACATTTTTGGTCTTGTTATAGATTATGAATAGTTGGCGGCATTTCCCCGTTAGCACTTCTGAACAGGTGTTAGAACCGCTGCTAACGCCCCTTTTCTGTCTAAATTCTGTTAGAAATCACTGTTTTTTAGCCATCATTTTTCCAATAATCGTGAAAATAGTTGCTGTTGAACTAGTTCATGTAGTATCTTCGGGGATTTTTAGTTTTTTCTGTGCGTTTTTCCTCGGGTCGTAACCCGTATAAAAATAGTTTTGTTGTAAACGTCGCTGCAAGTAAGCGGTCATCAAGCCGCGTGTGAGATGTTTCGGTTTATACCAGTGTATATTGAGCGTGGATAGCACGTCTTCTAAATCAAGAGAAACCTTGTCTGTGTCTGTGTCTGCGGGTGTCTTAGGCGATGGCGACGGACTGAAAGCGAGTTGTGTCAGCGTTGCTGCGGTGAAACTGAGTTGAGCGAACCGATCCAAACTTTTCCTGTCTCGGAGTTGATAGGTGTCAAATCCGAAGTTTTCTTTAGCGTCCCGGAAGGCAGTTTCAATCTGCCATCGGTTTCTATAGTGTCGGATAACTGTTTCTACGGGCAGTCGTAAATCTGAAGTAAATACACAAAAATACCGATAGGGTTTAGACTTTTTCAAGCGTTTGCGTATCACAACGATACGGACATCTACAGGACACATCTTTGTCCGCACGACTTTATCAGCGACAGAAAGTGTCTGATCCTCAACAACGATGTCTGTATACTTCAGGTGTGGAATAGACACACGGCTACCATACCGACGGGGTCTGCCTCTCTTGAGACGCTTAGGGCGTTTCGGTATATCAAAAAACGCTGCGTTTGACTTCGCACGACAAAGTAAATGATGTCCTTGTGAGAGTATCTCCGTGAACACTTTGCGTCTATTGAAACCTCTATCAAAAATGATAAGACCCGGTGGCACAAGATTACATAAATGCTTCAGCACAGCGAGGCTATTCGCGTCCTCGCTTTTCGGTTCCATCATCCGTGTGGCTAATGGAAACAGGCGCGTGCCTTCGCGCGTTTCTGCCAGCCAGCCAATCGCACCGAACTCGTGTCCGTGATGAAACTTGGATTGGTTCTTGTTACGTGCCTGATACGCAGGGTTCCTGCGGAAATGCAAACCCGCTTGTTTTGAACCGCTACTTATGGCATGCGTCTCATCATAGACATAGATGCCCGTGGGGTAAGCGGATAGCACTTGATGGCTTAGCGTAGTGGCGACTTGATCCACACACCAGATGCCACGCGAGAGAAACTTTGGCAGAGACCAATACCGACCTGCTTGGTCTGTCGCAAGATAGATTTGTGTCATTGTGCCTCGGTAGGGCGTATTTATCAGCCCTTTTACGAAAGTCTGAAAGTGGTGAAAGTTATTATACTTGAACAAAGGTCAAAAATCTGATAACATGTTGTCCAAGTAGGAAAGTGGGGTCATTTGAAATATCCTTTCAAATTTGTGTTTCCTAAAAGGATACCCGCTTTCCTGCTTTATGTCCATAAAAAAAACAAAAAATGTCCAAACTATAGTAAAATATTAACCTCCTTGGTGTCAGAACTAATAGCCGATGTGACTATTAGTTCGTCAATCAATTTTTTCTCTACGGAGATGTTGAAGTTATAGATATATTCTCCATAGAAAATTAGAATTATAAAATAGAAATTGCGGTTTAGATGGACATTTCCCGAACAACCGCAGTTTAGCCGGAAAGTGCCTAATTGTTATGCAACAGCAAATGTAACAATCAGGTGTTCTAAGAATATTTACACTTTATCAAGCTTGATAATTTTTGTCAAGAAAGAAGTTCGCAATTTTTTAAATGGTTGCAGCGTGTTATTGCAAGCACGTTGTACTTGCTACTTTTTTGTTAGAATCTCGAATTTTCACCCAATCAACGGTATGAATGCCTTTTGGGCATTCCCCGGATTAGGCGGATTTTTTGTTTGATATTTCAATGTGCTTTTCATAGGATTTGGATGTCCGCACAGCAGGAGACGCATCATTTATATTATAACGTGAGTTCGAAATAAGACATTTTTTGTGCTACCTATAGTGTAACCCTTCCAAGGTTGCGTTCATGATACACAACCTGGAAAGGTTATGCTATAAAGAGACACAAACTGAGAGATTATGGCGAAAATATGAATACGTTTGCAATTCTCTACAATTTCTGATAAAATACCCAAAAGTCATAACAAAAAGGATGGAAAAGAATGACACTACCCAAAATGATCCGAGTCCGACAACATATTGATGCACCTGTACTCACCGATCTGCCTGCAGCAATACATCAAGAATTAGATAGGATAGAAACATCGTCTATTGTGAAACCAGGTGATACTGTAGCAATTACTGCCGGAAGTCGTGGTGTTGCAAACATTGCAACGGCTGTTAAGGCAACCGTTGATTATCTCAAGAAAATCGGTGCAAGCCCTTTTGTCGTTCCAGCGATGGGAAGCCATGGTGGCGCAACTGCAGAAGGACAACGCGCCGTTTTAGAACATTACGGCATTACTGAAGAGACAGTAGGCGCACCGGTCAAAACGTCAATGGATGTTGTGAAACTCGGAACATTACCGCAAGCAGAATCAGACGATTTACCTGTCTACATGGACAGATATGCTGCGTCGGCAGACCACATTGTGCCGCTCAACCGTATCAAAGCACATACTGATTTCAACGGTTCTATTGAGAGTGGGCTCATGAAAATGATGGTCATCGGTCTCGGAAAACAGCACGGGGCAAACTACTATCATCGAGCTTTTTTTCAGTACGGTTTTGAACATGTTATTACTGCTGTCGGTGGTTTCATTCTTAACACCGGGAAAATCGCATTCGGCGTTGGACTCATTGAAAATGCCCATGAAGATACTGCTAAGGTTATCGCTATGCCTGCTGCTAAACTTCTCCAAACTGAACGTGAACTGCTTGTAGAAGCAAAATCTATGATGGGAAAATTGCCTTTCGATGAACTGGACCTACTCATAGTAGATTGGGCAGGAAAAAATATCAGTGGGACAGGTATGGATACAAATGTTATCGGTCGAATGATGCAGAATTTTGAACCTGAACCGCTCAAACCCGCAATATTACGCATATTTGTTCGCGATCTTACTGAGGAGAGTGATGGTAACGCCACCGGAATCGGACTCGCTGATTTCACGACAACCCGACTGGTCAACCAAATTGACCGACACGCAACATATATGAACGGTATAACCGCACTCGGCCCACAAAAATCGAAGATACCTTTCTATTACGATACCGATCGAGAAGCCATTGAAGTAGCACTCAACACCATCGGTTTGACGAAGCCTGAAGATGCACGAGTCATTCGAATTGAGAGTACGTTAAGGTTAACTGAACTTGATCTTTCTGAAGCACTCCTCAATGATGCACAACTTCATTCGAACCTTGAAGTAGCCGGTGACTTACAGTCCTTTGAATTTGATGCAAATGGTAATCTGTTTCCATTTGCTTTGGAGATACACTAATTGAAGCGATTGATTGTTGGTATAACAGGTGCAAGTGCGGTTATTTATGGGGTGCGTCTGCTTGAAGTCCTTTCAAGACAGGAAGATATAGAAGTGCATCTGACTATCTCCAAATCCGGTGCACGCGCTTTGTGGGAAGAGCTGAAGATTGAAATTAACATTGAAAACATAAAATTAGATTCGCTTATTGGGACAGCTTCCAATAACATCGTGTACCATCATGAGTCTGATATCGGTGCATCTATTGCCAGTGGTTCTTTTCGCACTGAGGGGATGATCGTTGTGCCGTGCAGTATGGGAACAGTTGCTTCAATTGCTGCTGGTATATCTCGTAATCTTATTCATCGTGCTGCAGATGTCTGTATCAAAGAACGCAGGAAACTTGTCATAGTCCCTCGCGAAACCCCGCTGAGTTCCATTCATCTTGAAAACATGCTCAAATTGTCACGTACAGGTGTGTGCGTACTGCCAGCAATGCCAGGGTTTTATCATTTTCCAAAAACTGTTGATGACCAAATAAATTTTGTTGTTACAAAAATTTTAGACCAATTCGGTATAGATTCTGGTTTGACACAACGGTGGAAAGAATAGGTTGTTTATGAGAAAACTGAAAATTATTCTTGAGATGATAAAATTTGAACATACGGTGTTTGCGCTGCCTTTTGCAATCATGAGTGCATTCATCGCTGCCAGAGGTGTGCCGCCCTTCCCCAAACTGGGATGGATCCTGGTTGCGATGGTGGGTGCGCGCAGTTGTGCAATGGCTTTTAATCGCCTTGTTGATGCCGATATAGATAGTGAAAATCCGAGAACAGCCATGCGTGCGCTCCCCGCAGGTTTAATCACAAAAGCAGCAGTATGGGTATTTACAGTCGCTTCCGCTGGTTTATTAGTCGTTGCCGCATGGCAGCTGAATCCACTTGCATTTGCATTGTCGCCAGTTGCACTTTCAGTAATAATGGGATATTCGTATACGAAAAGGTTTACATCGCTCTCACATTTTTGGTTAGGACTTGCACTCTCAATTTCACCTGTCGGCGCGTGGATTGCAATTACGGGACAATTTGCCTGGACTCCAATCGTTCTCTGTTGTGTAGTGTTACTTTGGACCGCAGGATTTGACATCATCTATGCCTGTCAAGATGTCAATTTTGATAGGAGGCATGGCCTACATTCAATACCTGCTCGGATAGGTATACGTGGGGCGTTATGGCTTTCTTCAGGACTACACATAATTGCAGTTTTACTCCTGATTGGTATTCCCTTGCTCACAGAATTAGGAGTGTTCTACTACATTGGTGTAGGGATTGTCATTTGTATTTTTATTTATGAACATGCAATCGTCAAGCCTAACGATTTGTCTCGTGTTAATCTGGCATTTTTCACACTAAACGGAACGATTAGTTTAGTATTGATGGTGCTTTCGATTGCTGATGTACTCACATAGTATAGCACTGGCATTGCACTGTTACCATTGGAGATAGGAGCTTATGAAACTTTCACTTTCTGTTCGTGTCGCAGAAAACGCATCGAAGAAAGATGCTACTCATACCTTCGTACAACTCACAGAACTCGCAGCACATCTCGGTTATGAGGCGATGTGTATGCGTGCATCACAAATCGGTATCCACTCATCCTTGGAGCAGATTACTGCAGCACGCAAACAGGCGGATAAACACGATCTGGTTATCTCTATGGTTACAGGAGATTTTCCAGTACCACTGAACAACGAACAGGGCCCTGATGGACTTCGCAATATAACACCATATCTCGATCTAACCGAACTTCTTGGATCAGACCTGATACGTATTGCTATGAAGGTTGCGGAAGACATTGAGTGGGCACAACGTGCCGCTGATGAAGCAGCAGAACGCGGTATTCGACTTGCACATCAATCGCATACACAAAGTCTATTTGAAACAGTTGATGGTTCAATAGAAGTACTAGAACAGGTCGGCAGAAAGAATTTTGGAATTATCTATGAACCTGCTAACCTCGATCTCTGTGGACAAGACTACGGCGTTGAAACGCTTAAAAGGTTTTCACCATATCTATTCAATGTTTATCTACAGAACCATATACGAAGGCCGGAGGGTAAGACTGTTCTTTACACTTGGATACACGGCAATGTTCCGCACGATCCAATACGACTGCAAGATGAAGATGGAATTGATTTTCCTTTGGTGTTCCGTGGTTTAGAAGCAATTGGTTATGACGGTTACGTTACAGTACATCAAGCATTTAGAGAGATAATGGAACCAGAAGATGCAGCCGAACAAAGTTATGTCTATCTAAAACCTTTTTGTTTGTAATCTAACGTAATGTATATTGAGATGTGGGAGGGAATATTCATGGCGTTTAGTGATTTTAAAACCGTATCAGATGTGCAAGAAAAATTTGGAATAAAATATACCTATGACGACTTTTTTGATGCAGAAGCGAAGGAGCCTTCAGGTTTGTTTTCCCAAGAATTTGAATTCAGTATAAAACATTTTGATATATTTTCATCTGAAGCGTCACGTTGCGAAGTTATAATTTTCCCAATACTCAGAGAAGTCTACAAAGATTACGCAGAGAAATACGGACTTTGGGTAAAGAAAACTATTCATTACGATGAAACCTTGAACGGAACGCCAGATTACTTGGTTGCAACGAAGTCAGAATTAGGTATCACTGTGATCGGTGAACCTCTAATTATGTTAGTTGAAGCGAAAAGGAATGACTTTGAGTTGGGGTGGGGACAATGTCTCGCTGAATTAGTCGCAGCACAAAAGATAAATGACGATCCCAATTTTCCTGTCTACGGCATAGTTACAGACGGTATTCTGTGGCAATTTGGTAGACTTGTAGGGGATGTGTATACGCGTAACAGGACAAATTTCAGCTTGGATAATTTACCTATTCTATTCGGTGCGATGAACGTTGTATTTGGAGGAATTCGGGAGCGGACAAGATAAATGTCAAAAAATACACAACGTCCAAATATAATTATCATTACGACTGACCAACAACGGACAGATACTTTGAGTTGTTACGATTCAACATTTACAGATACGCCGAATTTGGATCAATTTGCGTCTGAGGGCGTGTGTTTAGAAAGGGCATATTGTACAAATCCGGTTTGTACACCTACCCGCGCATCAATTTTTACTGGCAAGTATGTCAGTCGGCATGGGGCATGGAACGTCGGTATGAACGTACCTGAAGATGAACCGATGATTTCACATCGGTTGTCAGATGCCGGGTATCGCACACACTATATTGGTAAAGCACACTTCCAGCCCTTCGGTGCATCCCCAGAACAATCAATTGAAACGAGAAATTGGACAGAACGTTATCCTGATTTCTGTGGGCCCTACTACGGATTTGAGACGATTGAACTAGCACTCGGTCATGCAACTTATGGAATCGCTGGGCACTATGGTGAATGGGTGCGTTCACAGGTTTCGGACGATGAATTCGCAAGCTATAGCAAAGCAAGACGGCTCTCTGAAACAGGCTTCGGTGGTGGTGTACATGATTGGGATATACCTCTCAAATATCACAATAGCATTTGGACTGCTGATCGGACAATAGATTTTCTAAACAAACATCAAAAAGACCGACCGTTTCTACTAGCTGTTGGCTTCCAAGATCCACATCATCCACACTGTGTTCCGACAGAATTTGATGATCGTGTTGATCCCTCAACAGTACCGCTACCAGGCTACGTTGAGGGTGAGTTGGATGACAAACCGCCTCATTTTATGGAAGCGCGTTGTGGACAACTCAGCGAATCAAAAACCCGCGGTAAGTTTGCCATGGCAGGCCAAGGCGGCGGTGCAGATTTTCGTAAAGTTTCAGAACACGATGCACGATTCGGTAGAGCGTATTACTACAATATGGTGAAGATTATTGATCAGCAGATGGGACGTATCTTGAAGTGTTTGGATGAACAGAATTTACGCGATAACACACTGGTACTGTTTACTACTGACCACGGTGAGCTATTGGGAGACCACGGCCTCTGGATGAAGGGCCCTTTTCATTATGAGCAGCTTGTCCGTGTACCGACATTGATACGGTACCCAGCAGTTATTCCACCCAGTCAACGTACGCAGGCACTTTTTAGTCATGTGGATATTGTGCCAACAGTACTTGCAGCTGTAGGATTGCCAATTCCATCTGATACCGACGGTATTGATGCGTTGCCTTTACTTATGGGAGAACAGAAGTCAGGACGGGATTCGCTATTGATCGAATGTGTGGACGACCCACAAGGATTACGTCTCAAAACAATTGTAACGGATATTCGAAAGTTGACATGGTATTGCGGACATTCCTATGGTGAACTTTACGATCTGGAAAACGATCCAGGTGAACGAACCAATCATTGGCATAACACAGATTATGCCAATGATAAAGCCTATCTTCTCAACTGCATTCTTGAAGCAATGGAACCGCTTGAGAAACGTGTTGAAAGGTTCGCGTATGCGTAATGTGCTTAAAATTCGTACTCAATTGAGAATTCGCGTTCAATCGATGAATCATTAGGTTTTTGCTGACTAAATTTAGATTTGTGGAACATCCCTGATTTACTAATGACTTTATCATTAACAGTGTCAATCAGTTCGAAGGAAAATTCACCTCCGCCTTTCAATAGGTAGATACCGCCAGCTTTTACAACACCAGAAAGACCTGATTTAACCTGAACATTCTGCTCTATACCGTCCTCAAAAGATTTATAGATTGTTTGAATAGCCACATCCTGTTTTCCAGGGGCAACTAATATTTCATCAACAGCATCGGTGTTGTTCTCTCCAATTTTTTTACGCAGTGCTACCTTCCCCATGATGCGTAATACTATTAGGTCTACTCCTTGTATCCAATTGCTTGTTGCATCTACTTTGATAGTAGCGAGTTCAGATTTTGGCAAGTCAGGTGCTACATACTTACTCTCTGTAACGAGCATCGTTGTTCCACAACCGAATAATGGTGCTGTTAGTAAGACAACGCACAATAGAAAAATTACGTTTCTTTGATTCATGTTTACTCCCAAGAGTAGATATACATTAGGTTTGCATCTATTATATCACAGTGTAAAGCAATATCACAAGCGAACTTTTTGGAAATACACATGTCTATTTGATAATGGATTTTCGTTTGCACAACGCGTATATTTTAGGGTATTCTATTATATGATTGAGGATTTATAGTAGATTTTAAATTAATTAATTGGACATTATCACAATAGTAAACGTTACAACACAAACTTGAAAGTATATTAAATGGATACAGATTCTTTTGTAAATAAACGCGTAAAAGAACTTTTTATTGCTCAATCTAAAAGACCGGAAGTTCTTAAGGATATTAGTTTAACTCGATTGTCTCCGTTTCACCGCGCCTTACTTATCACAGATGGAACTGTCACCCGTTTCATTGAGGCATATCAACTCACACCTATACAGGTCGTGTTACTTTACCAAGCCAGACGTAAGCTTCAGAACCAACATATATGGCTTGATATGCCGACAGGTGGAAACATCATCGCGCGAGAAGTTGTACTACAGTCCCCTTCAACAGAAAACCAAATGCCTAAAATACATGCCTATGCAGTATCTCAGATCGTCCATGAACGACTGCCGCAGCCCGTTGTAGATGGATTAGAGGCAGGAATTAATGGTTTAGGTATACTATTACATCACAGTCAACTGGAAACGCGTCGGGACTTGCTTTGGTGGGGTGTAGAACGCGTTACTGGTCTACCGAGTACCATTGCGTATTATGAAGGAGCACCGTTTTTGAATCGGACGTATAGAATTGTTGCGAATGAGTGTCCACTGATGTTAATTACTGAGAAATTCCCGCTTGATGGTTTGTGATTATGACCCGACAATCATAGGGCATGGATCCATTTCGTCCACGGCAATTAGGTTATACCACGGAAAATGCTCACACAAAAACAACAGACTGTCCTGATATTTATCAAGATTGCTCATAACCTACTAAACACCAATACAAAGCAAGTCTAAGCTCATGAAAATGCGTTCAACTCCAACCTACTGTAGAGGTGAGCTTCCGCTCACGATCCCTTTGCAAAAATATACAAAAATCCGACAATTGAATGGCTCTGCCCCTCATATATATGGTTAAATGAAATAAATGGACACCGCACCCGCAGGAGCGATCTCCGAACTGTGACATAACTCAATAATAGCAGGGCTTCGCTACGCTCTGCCCGACCTACGAACTCCCGAATGTCCAATTAATTCCAAAATTTACTATAGTTGAATGATTTTGTATAAAACCTCCTGCTATATTGCAATAACTCTTGAAAAATGCTAAAATGATGGAAAAACTACGAATGTGGAACAATTGGGGAATTATGAATACCAATGTTAGCATCGAAGAAGATGCGTTTTATATAAACGGTGAAATTACTTATTCAGGACGTTACTACGAAGGTCAAAAAATAGAAGGACTGTTACTCAACAGTCGTATGGTGCAAGGTATATTTGACGATCGAAATCCAGAAACGGTACATCGTTGGGAATATCCTGATACAGGGAAATGGGATGCAGAACGTAACACCCGTGAATTTTTGTCAGCAATGCCAGCATGGCGTGCACACGGCGTATTAGCATTCACAATTAACTTACAAGGTGGAAGTCCGGAGGGATACTCTAAATCCCAGCCGTGGCATAATTCAGGTATCGAAGCGGATGGAAGTCTTAACCCAAATTACCTTTCACGTCTCAAACGTATCATTGACTTTGCTGATGAACTCGGTATGGTAGTTATTCTCGGTTATTTCTATTTTGGACAAGACCATCGACTTAAGGATGAAGATGCTGTAAAACATGCGACAGATAATGCCACTGGATGGCTTTTTGATAACGGATATACCAACGTTATTGTTGAAGTGAACAACGAATGTAACGTCAGATATTCCCATGAGATATTACAACCAGAAAGAGTTCATGAATTAATTGAGCGGGTGAAATCAATATCACATGGTGGCAGAAGGTATTTAGTTGGTACCAGCTATGGTGGGGGGCGTGTACCTTTTGAGAATGTTGTGCGGGCATCAGATTTTCTGCTGATGCATGGCAACGGTGTCAGTGACCCTAACCGTATCCTTGAAATGGTACAACAAGCGCGTCATGTTCCAGGATACCGTCCAATGCCAATCTTGTTCAATGAAGACGATCATTTTGACTTTGATAAACCATTGAATAACTGTATCGCTGCTATAAGCCAATATGCATCATGGGGATATTTTGATCCTGGTGAAAACGACTATCACCACGGATATCAATCAGTCCCGGTGCAGTGGCAAGTAAATACTCCGAGGAAACGTGCCTTTTTTCAGAAAATACGAGATATCACAGGATACGATGTATAGAAAGGAGATATAGATGTCACAAATTGAACCATATTATGTTGCTATTGCAATAGGT
Organism: Candidatus Poribacteria bacterium; assembly: GCA_965200395.1. Taxonomy (GTDB): domain Bacteria; phylum Poribacteria; class WGA-4E; order WGA-4E; family WGA-3G; genus MSPOR6. The sequence continues at coordinate 608,294 of CBDAUH010000003.1, forward strand.
GTGATAATTATGATAGCAACAAGTGTTCGAATTCTTAAGGAATACGAACGCGCTGTCATATTCAGATTAGGACGATTTATCAATACACGTGGACCAGGGTTGGTTCTGATGATACCTTTTTGGATTGAACGGATGCAACGTGTTAGTCTGAGAGTAATTGTAAACGATGTCACCCCTCAGGATGTAATTACTAAGGATAACGTCTCAGTCAATGTTAATGCTGTTCTAACTTTTCGAGTAACTGAACCTGATAGAGCTGTGATTGAGGTGGAAGATTTCGGTTTCGCTATAAGTCAAATCGCGCAAACGACGCTCCGAAGCGCACTTGGCCGCGCTGAACTTGATGATCTGTTATCTGAACGTGAAAAACTCAATCAGGATTTAGGAGAAATAATAAAGAAGCAGTGTGAACCGTGGGGGGTTGAAGTTCATTCGATGGAGATAAAACATGTTGACTTGCCTGTTGAAATGCAACGTTTAATGGCAAAACAGGCGGAGGCGGAACGCGAACGAAGAGCAAAAGTTGTTCACGCTGAGGGGGAATTTGAGTCTGCTGAAGTTCTTACTAATGCTGCAGAAATTCTTAGTAGAACTCCTACCGCTGTTCAACTGCGATTCCTTCAGGCATTAGTTGAGGTGAGTGCGGAGAAAAATTCGACGCTTATATTTCCAATTCCGATTGATCTGTTGAGTCCTTTCATTAAACAGCATGTTGACGAAACAGAAGAAAAGGAATGAACGTCTATAACCAATCCTCATCGTAGAACGGTGTACTCGGATAGCTATAGATATTTCCTTCAAAGTTGCGGAGTTGAATTTCGTCGTCATCGAAAGCAACGATGGGATCGGGGATTAAAGAAATTTTTCCACCGCCTCCAGGGGCATCAATTACATAATGCGGTACACCGAGTCCAGAGATATGTCCGCGTAATGCTGCAACGATTTCTAATCCTGTTTTGACCGCTGTTCTAAAATGGTCAGTACCTACGACAAGATCCGCTTGATAAATATAGTAAGGTTTGACACGTATCCGCAATAATCCTTTCATCAGTTCTACCATCACTTTTGGATCGTCATTTACACCTTTGAGTAAAACTGCTTGGTTTCCGAGAGGTATACCTGCATCGGCTAACATACCGCATGCTTTTTCCGTTTCTGGTGTAATTTCGCGGGGATGATTGAAGTGAGTATTGATGTAAAACGGATGGTTGCGTTTTAAGATTTCACACAATTCGGGAGTAATACGTTGCGGTAGGGTTACTGGTACACGTGAGCCGATACGAATGATTTCTATATGTTCAATTGCGCGGAGCCCGCTAACTATCATATCAATTTTCTTATCTGTAAGCATGAGTGGGTCTCCGCCTGAAATAATTACATCACGAATTTCAGGATGCGCCTGAATATATGCTAGACCTGTTTCAATGTTATTTTCAGATATTGAGTGTGGATCACCGACCTTCCGTTTACGTGTACAGAAACGACAATAGATAGGACACATGTAATTCACATAGAAGAGAACACGGTCTGGGTAGCGATGTGTGACGTTCGGTACATCACTGTCATCCTCTTCATGAAGGGGGTCTTCTACACCTGTGCTGATGAGTTCCCTTGTATCAGGAACTACCTGTTTCCATATTGGGTCACCAGGTTGCTCAATTAGACTGAGATAATATGGATTTATTCGAATTGGGAATTCTTTGTGTATTCGCCGCATTTCCTCAAGGTCAACATCAAATATTGCAGCAAGTTTTTCTGGGGTGTTAACGGTATCCCTAACAAGTTGTTTCCATACTTCCATATAGGGGGATCCTTTCAATTTACTATGAACATTTCTGTTATTCAGTGGATGTGTATGTAACTTGGTTCATTATGTCACCTTCACGGAGTTTATCGACTACATCAATTCCTTCTATCACACGTCCGAATGTAGTATAATTACCGTTTAGGTGTGCGTACCCACTTTTGTCGTTGTTGAGACAGATATAGAATTGACTTCCTGCGGAATCTGGTGAAGGTTTGCGTGCCATAGCAAGCACACCTTTCTCATGAGGTGGCATTCTCATAAGAAGGTCGGGATCTTGAAATTCACCAGGAATAGTCCAACCGGGTCCACCTGTTCCAGTACCGTCTGGGTCACCACCTTGTATTACGAAACCCTTTACATAGCGGTGAAATGTTAGACCGTCATAAAATCCTGCTTCAACTAATTTTACGAAATTCTTGACGGTTGCAGGGGCACAGTCCGGGTAAAGTTCAATAATTATGTTTCCTTTATTTGTTTTAAACGTTACAATAGATAACTGATTTTCAGAACTTGAAAAGGACGCGGTTAGGAGATTATTCAGTAGACTTATGTGCATTTTTCCTCGTTGAATCTATTTGTTTTCTTAACGTGAGTTCGGAATAAGACGTTCTTTGGAGAGAAAACTGTTCGTTTGCGTTCCGCGGATGCACAACATGGAAAGGTTATGCTACAATTCAAATACACTGAACTCATGTTTTATGAAATATTTTATTATTCATGATACATGTTTTTGACTATGAAGTCAAATGAAATAATGGCTGCGTCAATTGAGATTACCTTGACATTACACTCTTTATTATGTTACCATAATTTCATGATTACTGAAGTGATAGCGGTACTAAGATTTCCAACAGAACGTTATGAAGTCATGAGTATCATTCAACGGTGAAGATGCTATAATTTTAGAGGAATTACTTACCTTTTTCAGAAGGAGTCTAAAAATGAAACAGTTTTGTGCTTTGAAAGAACAGATATTATTGGGAATAAAAGCCCAATCATTTAGTACTTTTCTTGTGTGTGCCTTGTTAATTGGTACACTATTTCTTACTGCATGTAGTGGAAAACTGGGGGCGATTGAATCTCAGGATGTAGAAACGCAACTTCACCAAGCAGAGCTAGAAATTGAATCTGCTCGTGAAGCAAATGCTGCATCGCTTGCATTTGAAGAGTTTGAGCAAGCGGAAACCTATCTTGAGCAGGCAAAAAATGCACTAGAAGAAAAAAATGGAATAGATGCTCTCAAATATGCTAACCAAGCAATTGCTCAGGCGAAGATAGCAAAACGAAAAGCAGCCCAGAACACAACGAACGCTGAATATAACGCAAGAATTCTTGAAAAGGACGCTCTTATTATGGAACTCAGAAAAAACATAAGTTCTAATGAAAGAGAGCGTGATGACTTAGAAACGGAAGTACAACAACTTCGTGATACGGAGAGAAAACTCCAAAATAACATTAATACATTAGAGAACCAAAATCGGGAATTAGTCGGCAATCAGAGGGAACTTCAACAAAAAGTATCGGAAGTTAAGACTACCTTAGATTCAATTCGTACCAGAGCTGCAGGGTATGAGAACGAAATTAAGACTTATGGCAACCAGCTGAGTGAACTCACCCGAAAGGTTAATGTTGCGGATACTATGATGAAATCTGCAAACAAACAAAAACGTGCAGCGATTGCGGAGACAGAATCGGTCAAAAAACAGATGCGCGAGCAAGCGAAAATCTTCACCGATAAACTTGTAGCTGCAAACAAGAAGAATATTGCTGCTGAGCACGCAGAATATTTGCGTAAGGCAGCTGATGAGGCGCGGGCATTTGAGAGAGAACTTCATAGTGACGAACCTAAACGTACGCGTAGAACAACGCTTTCTACACAACAGATCAATGCAGGAAAAGCAGCACTCAGCCGATGGGAGAGCTCATGGAATAGCAAAAATCTTGAAGCACATTTAGCTTATTACACGCCGAATATTTCTGCAAATAAGATTGTTACGATAGAGAGTAAAGAAAATAAGGGCACCCTAAATCGTGGTCAGATGGAAACTGAACTCCGTGAGATGAATGCTCAGACGTGGAAAAAATTTGATAGTACAGTTGAGGTAGAACAGGAGAGTGTCATCGGTACATATAGATATAGACAATTAGTTTCTGCTGCTGAGACTGAGGATGATACTGCTTTATATGATATCTGGTTCCGTGAAATATGGATGCATCAGGTGCAAGGAAAGTGGAAAGCATATCGTGAGATATGGCAAATCTATAAGGATGCACCTAAATTCTAAGGAGTTGTGTAAATGAATAATTTTCAAAACAATTCAAAAATAACAAAAGCGGATATCATCAAGTGGGGGGCAATCCCCGCAGTAATTGTCATTATTGTATTAGCAGGTATTTTACTTACCCACTCAAGTGAAAAATCTTCTGGCTTTTTGACGAAGTGGAAAAGTGCAATGGAGTCTGGCGATCTTGAGAATTATAATGCTCTTTGGGCAAAAAACGCTCTCGAACAAATAGATTCTGGCCATCAAGACACAGCACGTCTTTTTGCTGAAAACTTCGTAATTGAAGTGAATATCAAAAATGCTGTTCAGAGAACAAGAAAGGTTGCACAACACCCAAGCTACCTACTGATTGAAGAAATACCTTTACTTATACATGCCATCGGTGAAACCAGACTTCAGGCTAGAACATTAACTATTGCCAAAGAGGGATTCATCAGACAGCATTGGAGATTGATTAGGGACGAAGTAGTGAGAGAGGAAATTGGGGACGATCTTTCTGCTTTTGAAGCGAATACTTCAGATGATACCGAATCTCAATCCACCAGTCCAGCTGGTCCCTTAGTGTTAGAATGGAAAGCAGCACTTGAATCCGGAGACGAAAAGAAATATAGGTCTCTCTGGGACAAAAGTGCACGTCAAAAACGGCAAAATAACTATCAACTTGCACTTGAGATAATATCCGAAGCTGCAGATGTTGATATTACTCAGGTATCCTATAAGCCTATTGCGAATGCAAAAACACGACATATTGTTGATAACATAAGTGTTACGACCTACAGTGATGGGACTCCCATGAAACCTCACTCCCGCACTTTAACTGTTGAGAAGAAAGGGTTCTTTGTTAGACGTTGGAAAATTATCAACGATGAAATTGGGAGTGATTATATTTCTGGCGAACCGACTCCACAAGACGATATACCAGACGTTGTTGAACCTATTTCTGGAGAAGATACACCTTCTTCTAGCATCTATGAGGGAAATGCACCGATTGATACGCAGCTCAAGGTAAGTCAGATACTTGGGAAATGGCAAAAGTCGTGGGAAGATAAAGATATGGATACATATATGTCTATCTATGCAGATAGAGCCTTAATCACGAGGGTCTCTGTTCGGAATGGTAAGGAATCCCGTTCATATCTCACCAAGAAACAGCTTCATCAGAAAATGAAGCGACTGAATGTTCATTATTCTGATATTCAGGTGAAGATTTCTAATCTTCAAATCAACGGAGATAGGGCAGTAGCAGATGTAGAGTTTTTACAAGAGTTCAAGGGCATTCCTGCATCAGGTACCCGGCCCGCATATTCAGATATTGGAACGAAAAAATTGGATCTGATGATAGATCCTTCCGATGGTTATTGGAAGATATATGGTGAGACGTGGAGCCGTTATGAAGATGTACCGAAGTTTCCCAAAAATTAATCTAAATTGAAATTTTGATGCAGCCTTGATCGCCAGCAGCAATAGTCAAACATAATGCACACAGAGTATCGCACGAAACGGAAAATTGAGTTTAAGGATACCGATATGGCGGGTATCGTTCATTTTTCAAGGTTTTTTGTGTTTATGGAGACAGCAGAACACGAATTCCTACGTAGTTTAGGTACAAGTGTGGCAACTGAGTGGAACGGAAATAAAATTGGATGGCCTAGACTTGCTGCATCTTGTGAATATCATAGTCCATTGAGATTTGAAGATGAGGTGGACATACACCTTTGGGTTTCCAATAAAGGGACAAAGTCCCTGACATATCGATTTTTGTTTACACTTGAAGGTAAAGATATTGCACGTGGACAACTAACGACTGTTTGCTGTATAATAAATCCTGGAGAAGCATTACGCGCAATTCCTATTCCTGAATTTATTGCATCTCAAATTATCCCGAAATAATAATATGAAGTATATCTATCATCAAGAAGATGCCGAAGTTGTTCGCATTGAAGGTAATGCACCACGAACACTCTATACCCTTATCGAACCGAGCACGCATAAAAACACACAGTTTGCGATGGGGCTCGAGGAAATTGATCCGCACAGTGAGATTCCAAGGCATTCACATAGCCACGCCGAGGAGATTATCTTTGTGTTTAAAGGGAAAGGGCAGGCATACATTAATAATGAGGTTACTGATCTGACACCAGGTACGGTGATCTACCTTCCGCCGAACGTTGAACATCGTTTTGTCAATATAGGGGATGAACCACTTTGGATTACCTGGACACTTTCCCCACCAGGGTTCGAGAAGCAGATTCGTAAAATAGCGGATGGATCAGCAGGGATGGAAGTGTTTAGGGAGCCTGAATAGGATTATGCTGATCCGCTGACAGATGATGGAGCGGCATCATAATGTGAAAATTCCAATGTAAATGCTCCGCGCCCTTGGGTCATGGAACGAAGACGAGTTGTATATTGGAATGTTTCGGCTAATGGAATAATCGCATTGATAACGTTATTCATGTCTTGCGTTGTTGTTTCGTTGATCTGTGCACGTCGTGCATTCAGGTCCCCGATGACTTTACCGACATGTTCGTCTGGAACGGTAATGTGAATTTGCATAATGGGTTCAAGTAGTAGAGGCTTGGCTTGTCTCACTGCCTTTTCAAATGCCAAAACTGCGGCTGCTTCATAGGCGATCTCCGAAGAGTCTGTAGGGTGAGTGGAACCGCCGATTAGTGTAACTTTAATATCTTGTAAAGCATATCCCATGAGTGTTCCTGTTCCCATTGCCCCTTCAAGCGCATTTTCAATGGAATTGACAAACTGGCGTGGTAGCTCTGTCTCGTCTGTTAGATCTTGAAATTGAAAACCTTCCCCACGTTCCAAAGGTTCAACTCGAACTTTGACATCTCCAAAAATACCTTCTTCGTCAGTCTTATGGATATGTGTTCCATGTCCTTCTGCTTTCGTGCTAATTGTTTCGCGATATGCTACCTGCAGTTTGCTAACCCGTGCGTTGACACCGAACTCGCGAATCATTCGGTCGGTAAGTATTTCTAAATGAAGTTCACCCATACCGGAGATGATACGTTGTCCAGTTTCTTGGTCAATTCCCACTGTAAAAGTGGGGTCTTCATCCATTAATTTTTCAAGCGTTTCTTCCAGAGCGTCCGTATCGCTCGCGCGTTCAGGTTCAATTGCAATTGATATAACAGGTGGCGGAAATTCAATAGATTCGAGCAACAATGGGTGTTGTAGATCACTCAAGGTGTGTCCTGTTTTTGTGCTTCGCATGCCTACAAGTGCAACGATGTCTCCTGCATAGGCTGCATCACAAGTCTCTTCTTTATTTGCATGCATCTGTAAAATACGATTGACTCTCTCGCGTTTTTCGGTTGCAACATTGTAGACGACTTCACCCCGTTTGAGAGTTCCCGAATAGACTCGACAGTAGACTAACTTATCCACAGTCTCGTGACTTGCCACCTTAAATGCTAATGCCGAGAAGGGCTCAGTGTCGTCCGCATGACGAACTACTTTGTCAACCTGTGGCGTTACTTCTTTTTTGGATGATTTTCTTTTTGCCGGTATAGAAACCTCACCTTCTATTGGAGGCACATCAATTGGAGAGGGTAGATAGTGAATGACTGCATTTAGAAGCGGTTGAACTCCTTGATTTTTTAGGGAACTACCGCAAAGAATTGGGATTAGGTTCCCTTTGAGTGTTGCACTTCGCATGCCATTAATTAATTCTTGGTTTGAAATTTCTATACCTTCAAGATATTTCTCAAGTAGTTTATCATCTTCTGAAGCAACATTTTCAACAAGTATTTCACGAGCAGTATTCGCCGCTTCTTGAAATTCAGATGGAATATCTTTTTGTTCGTAGGTTTTGCCTTGATCAGTATCATCCCAATAGAGAGCTTTCATTGAAATCAGATCAACAACACCGGTGAAATCTCGTCCTTCACCGATAGGTATTTGCATTGGAACGGGGTTTGTTCCGAATCGGTCCTGCATCATGTCAAGGACACGCGGGAAATTTGCGCCAACTAGATCCATCTTATTGACGAATGCAATACGGGGTATGTTGTAACGTTCTGCTTGGTTCCACACTGTCTCTGATTGAGGTTCAACGCCGCCAACAGCACAGAAGAGTGCAATAACACCATCTAAAACCCGTAATGAGCGTTCTACCTCTACAGTAAAGTCAACGTGTCCGGGGGTGTCAATTAGATGGATGGCATGATCTTGCCAGAAGCAGGTTGTTGCTGCAGCGGTGATTGTTACACCGCGTTCACGTTCCTGTACCATCCAATCCATTTCTGCGGTGCCTTCATCTACTGTGCCGATTTTATGTTTTTTTCCTGTGTAAAACAGGATGCGTTCGGTAGTAGTTGTTTTACCGGCATCAATGTGTGCTGCAATTCCGATGTTGCGTACCTTTTCAATAGGATATTGACGTGCCATTTGATTTCTTATTCCTTAAAGGAAATCTATATTGGATTATGTTCTAATTTGTGGTTTCAATATTTGTTTTGTCAGAATTGCCACATCAACGGTATGGATGCCATTTAAGCATTCCCCGGCTTTTCTCGGATTTTTTTCTGTGCGTTTATTCGGTTTTGTAGTGTTTATTTTTTTTGCGTTTCACAGATGCACAAACTAACAGTTCGATGCTCAAAACTATATAGGGACACAACCTGGAAAGGTTATGCTACACGGATGCGCGAACTAACAGTTTGTGCTACTATTTTGTGTTACATTTTGGGTGATAATGTCTAAGGTGTGCTGTTCCAGTTAAGAACAACACCAAGCAATTCAGGATTCCATTCCATTAGCATTTGATATGCCTTCGGTGCATCGTGTCCAGGAATCTTGTGACTTATCAATGGAACAACATTAAACCTTTTATGTGATATAAGAGATATCATCAAACGACTGTCATCATCACTTGTCCAGAAATTTGGTGATGATTCTTGCCGAGGTCGAATAGAATTGTGTGCTCCGTATAAAATTAGTCCTTTTTTATGTACATCACGGTAGAAGTTGACCTTTGGTGTTTCACCACGTGTGCTTGCCAATAGAACGACCCTCGCTCCCCAGCTTGCGACTTTCATCGCTGTTGAAATAGCGTCTGGATGCCCTGTCGCTTCAATAACTACCGACGGACCTTTACCCATTGTTCCATCGTTTAGCTGATGTGGAAATTCATTATCTTCAGGATTTAGGATGTAGTCCGCTCCGATGGATTTTGACAGTTCAAGTCGACTGTCTGTTAAATCGGCTGCTAATAATGGATATGCTCCACTCAATTTAGCTAGTTGCAAGGCAAGTAATCCAATGAGTCCTTGACCAATTACCAAAGTCGATTCTCCCAGTTCGATCCTTGCTTTCCGTATACCTTGCAATGCAATTGCGCTGAGATTAAAAAATACAACTTCTTCAGCAGGAGCATCCGAGGATTCTACCTTAAATAACCTATTGGGAGACGAGACGGAGTGGCTGGTATGTCCGATGGTAGATGCAACGCGATCGCCTATCGCCATACCGCTAACATTTTTTCCAACCTCTATAATTTTTCCAATATTACTATACCCAGGGCGTGTAGGATAACTTCCTTGGGCATTTGGTAGTCCTAATAAAAATGCGCGTTCTGTGCCTGGACTGATGAGTGTACACTCGGATTCAATCAGCACTTCATCATCTTTGATGGCATGTATTTCGAACTCTTCAATATCTACTTTGGCACGACTTGGCCATATAACACGTTGTCCTATCATGAATCTCACACCTCTTAATAGTAAGAAGGATAGTCATTCTGAAGTATAACACAAATATGACTATCCTTCAAGTAAAAGTGAAATAGTGATTATCTATTATCAGATTCACTATTGTTGGGTTCAATTCTTAGCACTTCAAAAATTCCACGTTGGCGGAGATCTTTGAAGTAGACAAGTGCTAACTTTTCGTTATTTTCTTTTAATACATCAACAATTTTCTCAAAATCATCTAAGGTTTTAATCTCAGTGTAATCTATTTCTTTGATGAGGTATCCGGGTTTGATACCATTTCTTGCGGCAGTACTTCCTGGTTCAACTTCTGTGACAATTACACCTATTTCATCTTTGTGTCCATAGCGATTTGCTGGTTCAGGAGTTAAGTCTTGCACGCGCATTCCGGACAGAGCTACTTGCTTGTTAATAGGTTGTTCATTAATAGGTTGTTCAGAAGCTTCGAAGCTTGCTAGTGCTTCTTCGGTTCGTTTGTCAAGTTTTACGGTTAGGAGGAGCTCCTTTCCATTTCTTAGAACTTTTATCTTAACTTTTGTCCCGACACCTGCGGATGCAACGACTTGCATGAGATGTGGGGTATCTCTGATTGTTTTTCCATTAAATTCGACGATAATATCACCGTGTCGTATTCCAGCTTTTTCAGCAGGGCTGTTTTGTCCTACCTCTTCAACTAAAGCCCCATGTGGTTCACCGAGGTTCAGTTTTTCGGCCATATCGTGATCGACTTCCGTCATTTTTATACCCAGCCATCCTCGGACAATTTTTCCATGTTCAATGAGTTGTGGTAGCAGGTCGCTTGCTATATTACTGGGGATTGCAAATCCGATACCGATATTGCCTACGGTGTATCCGCTTGTTGCGATTAAGGTATTTATACCGACTAATTCTCCGCGAATGTTTATTAGTGCTCCACCGCTGTTTCCTTGATTTATCGGCGCGTCTGTCTGAATGAAGTTACCATATTTAATTTCCCTACGGTTTCTGTTTTTCGCGCTCACAACACCACGTGTTACTGTCTGTGAGAGACTAAAAGGGGTACCGATTGCAATGACCCATTCACCGACTTCAAGAGCATCTGAATCTCCGAAAGGGAGAGCTGGTAGATTATCTTCGTTGATTTTGAGAACAGCCAAGTCAGTACCGCTGACTTCGGTTTGGCCTGGATCGCTCCCAATCAACTCAGCAACGTATTTTTTTCCATTATGTAAGGTTACAATTATTTCCTTTGCATTCTGAATCACATGGTAGTTTGTAAGTATATATCCATCGTTACTTACAATTACACCCGAACCTATTCCTAATACTTCTACAGAAGGCGGTTGGTCGTTTGGATTTGACTCTTCAGGATTCCTTTCATTCTGATCAAAGTCAAATCTATCAAAAAATCTTCTGAAATCTTCCCTATCATAGAGGTCCGGTGGTATGAATTGAAATCTAGGATTTGTTCGTTCGACTGTTCTTTCTGTTCTCGTAGTAATTTGGACCACAGATGGGCCTGTGTGCTTAACTAAATTTTTAAATGCGCGGTTTGCCCTGTCAAGATATTGGAAATCTTCCGATTCCACGAATTTTTTGTGTGTATCACCAATCGCTGTAGGTACAACAAATTTATCTGCATCATAGCTAATAATGAATCCAGCTGCTACAGCAAGTCCAGAAATAATTAAAATAAGTGCTAATTTTCTATGTAGTAAGTTTCTGAAATTTAACATGATCTTATTCCTCCAGTGAATTTTTAATCCCAATAAAGACTGTATTATTTTTGCGTTTTATTAACAAATACTATAGTTTGGACAATTTTAGAAATTTTTAGTGCGAAAAAACAGAAAAGCAGGTATCCTTTCATAAACAAATATATTTTTTGAAAGGAGAATAAAAAATGAACCTCCTTTTCTGCTTAGACGACATTCTATCAGATTTTCAGTATCTGTTCAACACACAAAACTATGCTCTTTTCCAAGCGTTTATTTTCGGATTTATCGCAGATGGAAATAGTGGCACGCTAACGGAACTTTATCAATCAGGTTTTTCACAGACGCGATACTGGTCTTTTCCAAAGTTTCTATCGCGTGGTAAATGGGATGCGGATAAAGTCGCAGGACACCTGACAAAAAAGGTTCAGCAAGCATTTCCTAACTGGGTTTATGTGTATGATGAGACCAAAGCCATAAAAACAGGTGAACGCCAGTGGGGGTTGCATTTTTTCCGCAACTTCAGTTATCAAAAGGGTCGCGTGAACCGATCCAAGTTCCATTATGGACACGAGTTTGGTGCCTTAGGTTTACTTTGCCAAACATCTACAGGTTGGCAGCTATTCCCCGTATGGGCGAGACTGATGGTGCCGCAGACGTGCCGTGATAAAAGCGATGCGGTGTTGAAACGCATCTGTTCCCAGATCGCTCCGGGTCTTATTATTTTTGATCGTGGGTTCTCAAGGCGAAAAGTGTTTACGCTGGTTCAAAGTTATGGACATCATATCTTGTGTCGTGCGAAGTCTAATGCCGTCTTCTATCGTTTACCGGAACAGCCGAAACATCGCCAGCGTGGCCGTCCGCGAAAATATGGAGACCGCTTGGATATTCGCAGGATGCGGTATACGCTTATGGATATAGAAGGCCAAAAGTATTCAATCGCCTCCAAAGTCGTGAGAACGAAGATGTGCGATGCTGATATTCGCCTCGTTGTTATCCGAAGTCGCCCGAAAACCTCGAAACCTTATCGGTATTTCTGTGTATGGACAACAGATTTGACGATTGGGATACCACAGATCGCTATATATTATCGCAAGAGATGGCACATAGAGACGGCTTTTCGGGATGCGAAGCAACACTTCGGTTTTGATGACTATCGCCTGAAATCCCGCAAAAGCATCAATCGGTTTGTGCAATTGAGTTTCGTTGCAGCAAGTCTGACGAAGTTGCTATTCACCCCACGGGATGCGCACTTACCCCCATTTTTTTTTGAATGCGTGTGTAGTTGTGTTCATAGGTTTCCAATGTTGTCATGTCAGTTCTTCTGCGGTGAGAAAGTTTATATCTCTCAAACAAGTCCTCTCGGTGAACAAGAGCAACGCCTCCTGCGTCCACACCTCGCGGATCATACGGTTGATGACACTGATCACGGAGTAAACTTTCCGCGTAGGGTGTAAAGTTTTTGCCCATCTGTCCGCAGCTTTTTCATAACACAGGAACGCCAAACCATAAGCCACGACTGCCAACAAAAACAGAACTTCCATCCGGGGCTGTTCGTTCTTTCTCAAAACGAGTGCTTTGAAACCGAAGTTCGTTTTCAAGTCTCTGAACCCGTGTTCAATCTGTGTCCGCCGCTTGTAGCAAGTTCGCAGGGGGTTCCCCTGAAGCCGATTGGAGATAAGATATAACGGGTCTTTCTTGGTGTGCTGTCCCCCAACATAGAGTGCCACAGGCACCTGCTCCGTGTAGTGATAAAGCACTTGTGGGTAAAAACCATTTGCCACTTCTTCAAGGCACTGCTTGTTGCCTGCTATACGCACACCAACATTGCGTGGCACACGCATCAAGTAGCAGATGCCTTGCCCCTCAAAAAACTTGAGGATCGCTCTCGCTCGGGCGAACCCTCTGTCAAAAACCAACACAGGCTCCCGACTATCCCCTAACACTTTAACAACGCGACTATGGACATCACAACAGAACTGCTGAACTAAATCGTTATGTCCTTGATAGGTGCCATCTTTGAGCATCTCATTTTTATACAGAACCCAATAGAGCGGGATCGCACGATTGCGAAACGGAAGGGCTGCAACAATCGCCTTCCATCCGCCCGGTAAATCTGTCTCGTCTATCAGCACAAGCAGATGCTGCATCCCCACAGAACGACACACACTGACAACTATATGTGACAACCAAGCACCCTTCACCGCTGCAACCGGAAAATAGGTATCAATAAACCGCAACACACGCTTTTGCTTAGACTTGTCGTGTTTCACACGGATAGGTAGATGTGAGGCAATCGATTGAATACGAAAACTCGGGGCTACACACACAGCCTGTAGCATCAAATAAAAGTTGCGGAGCGTCGGTTTTTTGATACAAACCCCGTTGAAAACTTTACGAAAACCTGTTATAATCTTTCTGGGATGTACCCAACTAAGGGTATATTTCATAAGAATACCTCCCTGCCGGTTTTTCACCGACATTATTTTATATGGAGGTATTCTACCATAACCCATCAGACTTTCCAACTTATTTCTATACACACACACGCCTACACATACCGCATATAAAAATGGGGGTAAGTGAGCACGGGATGGGACGGCGGAGGAGATAAGTGCTCAGGTAGTTTGTGATCAGTTGGGCATCCATTGGTATCATCCGAAGCGTCTCACACAAGGGTTGCGTGTAGTTTATCTCCGCTGGCAGCTCTACAGAGCGGTATTTTCTGCGATTTACTCTGAAAAAACAAACTCACAGAAAATACACACCGATTTTCACAAAGAGACAGCATTGCCTGCGGACAACGCAGCCTGAATGTCCCAAAATGTCCAAACTTTAGTAACAAATAACGACACACCAATAATTGAAATAAGTTGCAAAAATATATGTGTCTAAAATTTATTTACCTTGCGCTTGCGATATTTTATCGACATGTTCACGAACTATATGTTCAGGACAGGATTTGATAAACAACCATGCCCCCGGTATAAGTATCAGAAATGCACCGATGCAAATGTCATCAAAATATCCGAATACGGGAAGTACGAAATCCGCATCAAACGGATATACTAAATAGGCAATAGCGAAGATAACAGCAAGTATCTCAGCGACTACGAGTATAGCTTTACGATAGATAGGCACTCGTTTATCTCTGAAGAGTCGTATCGTTAATCGAATGAAGTTTGGTAGATGGAGAAAGATACGAAGAAGACGGAAGATTCCTCGTCCTTTACTGCCGAAGAAAAAAGGGTTCACCATATATCTATTTTATCAAAACTAATATATGTTTTGCAAATCATTTTCCTCTGAACTTCTTAGGTTTAGGGGATGTATTTCTGAGAGTTCAACTGCGAATCCTTGATATGAAAAACGGCTCGAACCAAGTTATTACTGGGTTCAAGCCGATTTAGAGAATGTTCAATATTTGTGCTTATCGGCGGTTTTTGATGCTTCCCCATGTGGTCGTGAGCTTGGCTTTGGGGTCTACGGGATAACTATCATCACCGAAGTACTCAATTTCGCCAATTTGAAAGTATGCTCCAGCTGGGGCCGCTGCGGTGTTAAAAGTAACATGCCGAAAAAACCGATACCCGACGGTTTGAACGTCGAAATCTTCCCCTGCCTCAAAAAGGACGACTTGCAGTCGCTGTGGCCAAAAGCTATCACCGTCGTGAGAATAGATAGTCGTAAACTCATCGCCGTCTTCCGATCCCTGAACTTCTCACTCTGTAGGGTCTCTTGCAGGAATATCGTTGACTGAAGATACGGTGAAATGTGTCAATGCGTATATTTCTTCAAGCTCAACTGTCACGTGTAGGCCTTCCTCTGGAATGCCGCCTCCGCGTCCGCAGCACCATTTGTCATTGCCGGGGCCAAGGCGGTTATCGAAAACGTTAAACGAAAATTCTCCGCCCCCGAATCCGGGTTCCTCATTAGCTGAAAAAATGGCGTTATAACCATCATCTGAATCGGGAGCACCGTCGTCTTCTGGATCGGTTAGGTCTCCGCCTGGCAGTGCGTCTGTTCCTATTCCCAAGATTTCCTCTGCCTGTACCATGTCGCTCGTGCTGATGAGGGAACAGGCTATTATCAACATAAATCCTGTTAATACCGATATAATTTTCATGTTATTCAATCTCCTAGTGTTATTTGTTAACTCGTTTTTTATATTCCTATCCTTTTAGGTGTAAGAATGCCAAAATTATACCTCAAATAGGGAATTAAGTCAATCTTTTTTCTAAAAAATATCTCGGATTTTCGCCAGATTATTTGTCAGAATCTCGGATTACACCAAATCAACGGTATGAATGCCATTTAGACATTCCCCGGATTACGCGGATTTTGTTTGTATTTTTGAAAGTCCAACTTCCCAATATCCGTGCATTGGTAATTTTTTGCAGATGCGGATCCTTGCTGTGACTGGATTCGATTGGCCCAAAATTTACCAATTTTACCAATTAGTCTGAATCTCGGATTTTCGCCAAATTGTTTGTCAGAATCGCGGATTACACGGATTACGCGGATTGACACGGATTTTAAGAGTCTGGTATTTACACATCTAACGGACAGATAGGCATCTGCTGATGGCATCACATTTGTCTGAACTGGAGATTGTATGTACAAATCTTGGTTGTCAGCATCGCGGATTGATGCGGATTTTGTTTGTATTTCTGAAAGTCCAACTTCCCAATATCCGTGCATTGGTAATTTTTTCAGATTCGGATCCTTACTATGACTGGATTTGTTTAGCCCAAAATTTACCAATTTTACCAATTTGTTAGAATCGCGGATTAGGCACTTTCTAGTAGCATCACATTTGACTGAGAAAGCAATTTTATTGAAATTGCGCTATGACATCACCGAGTTTTTTGAGAGACTTATTGCGGCTCAATGTTTCTTCGTTGATGACTATGTGTTCAGCGACTTCAGGAGAAACCGCTTCATTATACCTCTCACTTTCTACATTCCTACGCGGTATTTTAGGGTTAAGTTCTTGAAGAACCCGTCCAGAGAACTCAACAAGATATTCTTTAGCACCTTTTCCGCCAGCTTCCGGTTCAACAATAGTCTTTGTATCGCCACGCTGATAACGGTCAACTAAACGTTTGAAAGGTTGTTTTGCTGAGACTTTACTGCGACAGTTCTCCTTGAACTGGGCGCGTTTTGTTGCGTAATAACAAAAGATACCGAGACAATCTATGAGTAACCACGCCTCAAGTTCTGGTACTACCTCTACAAGAAAAACTTTACCATCAAAAAGAGGGTCATTGATGATCTGTTTAGCCTGATTAATAAGGGAATTAGGTTGTTTCAATCTTTGATGGCGTGTAATAGGTCCGTCCCTGTCAATCACTAAAATCACACAGTCGTCTTGTCTAAGGTAATTCTGAATTGCTTTTCTAAGTCGTCCTGAGGAGTTACATCTACCCGCTGTGTAGATAGTAGTTGCTCCAAGCTTCCTATATGTCGCTAACTTATTTGCCAAACATTTGACTGCCTTTGCGTCATTGTCTGACTCCAAAGTCCAGATTCTTATGCTTGGCATCCGGTTGTATCCTCCATAACATCTTGTAGAAGTTCACTGTCAAAAATTGCGCTTCCAATACCGAAATCATCTATCCACCCCTGAAGTGCTTCACGTTGACCGTGGTAATCTTCAAGGTTATGTGCCACTGTGCCGAAACCGGGACAGTTTTGTAACAACAAGACTCCAAGCGATTCCGACAAACTCTCTGGATCAAATGCATCAAGCAGTTGTGAACTGTGGGTTGTAATAATTACTTGAGAGTGTTTGGCAATTTGCTCAAGCACATGTGCAATGTCTTTTAGGGCACCAGGATGTAGATTCCGTTCTGGTTCTTCAATTGCAATGAGTGGCGGCAATTCAGGTTCATTCAGCAAGATGTAATATGCCACTAAACGCAGCGTGCCATCAGAAGCTCTCTTTATAGGAAATGTATTCTCATATTCTTCTGAAAGGCATAGTTGGTGATCTCCATCTATTTCACAGATATCTATTTTGATATTAGTAGATTTTGCAAGGGACTCACTCACATTGTTGAAAAGCTCGCTATCATTCTCATACCAGTAAGAAAGTAAGTCAGGTAATGTTGATCCAGTATTATTTAATTTTGGTGATTCGGACAAACTTTCAGACTCCCCTCTTAGAATATCAGCTAATTTCGCTACTCCACGTCGCATATTTCCTGGTTGAAAGTCGTAAAATTCCCAACCTTTAATAAATTCGGTTAAGGTGCGAGTAATAGGTTTGTTTCCATAATCGCCAGCAGACTTTAAAGCGAGTTTATTGGACGTATAATTTGTCTTGTTCCTGCCATCTTCGTCCTGAACCACGCCTTCTCCATTTTGGATTGAAATGACTTGGATATTTTCCTGACCTTGAAGCAATAATTTTTCTGCTATAATCGGATATTCCGACTTGGATGAAATATCAAGTTTGTACTTTCCTATCATTGCTTCTACCTTAGCTTGCAATTTAAAAGTAATGTTATTATCTCTTCCTGCCCACAAGCGATCTTGAATAAACTTAGATGGCGGAGAATTTTCAGCAATCATCATTGTGTTTAGAAGATCCAAAGCATTTAAGACATTCGATTTTCCGCTTGCATTGGGACCGACAAGCACAGTCAAAGGTTTTAATGGAAGCGTAACATTTCGCAAACTCAAAAAGTTCTGGATATGAACGTTTTCTAAAAACACTTTTCCTTCAGACATAGGTGTTTACCTCCTAATTTGATTACTATAATTATACATCAAAATGTTGTGTATGTCAATTGTTGTATCTGGGTTTGTATTTCTGAAAGTCCAACTTCCCAATATCCGTGCATTGGTAATTTTTTGCAGATGCGGATCCTTGCTGTGACTGGATTTGTCTAGCTGAAAATTTACCAATTTTACCAATTAGTCTGTGTCGGTGTCCTCCGAGTCCTCTGATGGTGGTAAGCTTTTGGGTGTATCATTGGTTATGGGTAAGGCTTGCGGTTCGTCTACTGCTGTGTCGGATAAAGCTTCTTGTAGTTCTGCGGCGATTATCTGGCTATCAAGGGCGGGGATCACATCAAATGTGGTTTCGGCATCGGGTTGATGTGCATCCACTATTGTTTGATATAAGGACACTGCAGTGGCAAGATCTTTTGTAATGGAGGCATATTCCTTTGGTGTCAAGCCTTCATTAAAATTGAAAGTTGCTTTATCGAGGGCGAAGTTGAGGTTGCTAATGTGCGTATTAAATGCTTGCAGTAGGTTGTCTCCCATACTTCGAACATAAACCAAGCGGCCTCTTCTATATGCGACTCCGAATTTTTTGGCGTTGAACTTTTTATCGTTTGGATTGCATGTCCGCCAGGCTTCACGGAGGATAGATTTTGCCTTGTCCTCAGTGAGCGTGCGCGGAAACTTATAAATTCTTTTTAATGATTCGATAGAACGATCAAGGATTTCCCCGATACTATCCCCATTGCCGATATCATACGCGACGGGTTCTTTCATTTTCCGACCTAGTTCTTTTACCATATCCTCTGTCAATTCACGTTTCTTTGGTCTAGATGCTTTTGTTTTTTCTGACATGTCTACTCTCCTTGAAAGTATAAGGTTAAGATGTGTGTGAATTAGATTCTAACTACTCAATAGTGGTCTGTTCATTAGAAATGGGTGTTCTGTCGTATCTTAATGTTTTGAGTGATTTCGCACCAGCATCCACACCTTGTCATGGGTGGGGACAGGACTCAATACAAGATAATATTGAGGTGACAACCCTGCCCAATGATGCTGGATATATTGTACAATATTTTTCGGGATTTGTCAAGTTTTTTTTAGACTTTTGCACAATACAACGTGGTTGGGCCCAATGCTAAAGCAATGGAATTGTTAGAAAAGTCACTTCAGAAATACCAATAGAGTTTCCGAATTTATAAAAAAATGTGGGTAAATGAGTAATTTTAAAAAGAATTGAAAAATTGAAACTTTAAGTTTGACATTTTACGCAAAATGTGGTATAACTCTAAACATACCTTTCGGAGGGATCGATGATGTTAAGGTTTTTCTGAGTGGGGGAGAATAATCCTTGATAGACTTCCAGTGAACCTCACATATTTCAGTCTATTTCAGTAGCTCTTCTCTTGGTGGTCTATTATAGTCACTTGGTATATTGTTTGGTCCGAAACCCCATTCGATAACAAACCCGGCACAATCTTTAAACTTTTCACTTGCCCCTATGAGCCGATCTGTTTGGATATATATAATTAACAACCATATCTGTGCTTCTTGTTCCTCCGTTTCTGAATGCTTAAGTGCTTTTTTATACCATAACATCGCTCTTCCTAACTGTCTGGATTCCTTCATATCTATGCCTTTTTCCTTGTAAGAGCGAAATTTTACCGCATTGTTCTTCCCCATAAGCGATATGCCCGTTCCAATAATTGAGCAAATTGAGCCAAGCCATGTGATAAATGCTGCCATAAAAATATCCTTCCTATTGTTGCTTGAGGGCCGTCGATTCGGATACAAGTATTTCTGTATTTGCACTCATCCGATCCCAAAAGATCAAGGGCCTTGCAAAACAGACTCCAACCACTCAATAGCGGTCTGTTCATTTTGTTCAATAGCGATTTCAACGGCGCGTTTGGCGTGTTCCAGAAGGTGTTTTGCTTGCTTGCGTCCGTTGAAGGATTCGAGAACCTTCTGTTCAATCTCAATCTGCTTTTCTTGGGGTAGAATGGGAATTGAAAAGTCCAGAATATCATTGTCATTTAAAGTCGGATATGAGGTGCCGGTATTTGGTTTCCATGACCATGTTAGAAAAAGTTTAGAGTGTAAGCAGGCTAATAAAGTTTCTTTGTTAATCTGTCCGTTTTCTCGTAATACACAGAAAGCCCCACTTCCAACATACCCATCTTCTTGAACAATAGTAATAGCACCTCTGTAAGTTCTGACTTTAGATACAATAACATCACCTTTTTTCAAAACACGCTTAGCGTTTGCGGGTAGATCCTTACCTAAAACTTCCTCTGGTATAATCTCACCAGTAGATACATTGACGCTTCCTATCTCTACATACTGATATAACTTTTCTGGATCTATTTCAAAAGTGTCGCTATTTTGATCAAATTCGTTCCTGATGCAAGCATACCCATTTGAGTAACTTTTTATGCCTTCTTCAATATCATCATATTTTGGCTGGAAATAGTCTGCGTCAATGCGTCCAGCGGTCTCTGTAGGGTTATTTAGTTTTATGTATTTTAGTTGTTTTTTATCACAATCGTTAATATTTTAGGATGTGCAGATATACCGTGATTTTTCATGGTATATCTGCTATACTTCACCTTAAAAACTTACGATCTTTTGAGGTGAAGAATGACAAGAAAAAAGTCCTGCCACTTAATGGATATGTTAGCAGAACTTACAGACCCACGCAAGGAAAAAGGGAAACGGCACCCCTTGAAAGCAATCCTCGCACTTTTAGTCGTTGGATTGATGTGCGGGCATAAAGGGTATACATCCATCGCTACCTGGGCACGCTCACAGCCCGCACTCACAAAAGCACTCGGGTTCACACATCACAAAACGCCTTGTGCCGCAACTATCCATAATCTGTTGAAAAAGTTGGACGTTGAAGCATTAGAAAACATCCTGTCAAAATGGGTAAACGCCGCATTAGCAGAGTGCCCTGATTTGCGGGGGTGTTCCGACGCAGTCGCTATAGATGGCAAAACCCTGCGTGCGTCTAAAAAAAGTGGTGCGATGATCAGCCATTTACTCTCCGTCGTCTCTCATGAGTTAGGGATCACCCTCACGCAGCGAGGTGTCAGCGACAAAACCAATGAAATACCGG
The DNA here is from genome assembly GCA_965200395.1 of Candidatus Poribacteria bacterium. Classification (GTDB taxonomy): domain Bacteria; phylum Poribacteria; class WGA-4E; order WGA-4E; family WGA-3G; genus MSPOR6. The sequence continues at coordinate 629,659 of CBDAUH010000003.1, forward strand.
TATCAACGGAAATCCTCAAAGCGTTTGATGTAGCAGGCAAAGTTATCACAACGGATGCCCTTTTGACACAACGCTCTTTCTGCCACGGAATCATAAACAGCGGGGGCGACTATATGCTGCCTGTTAAAGGCAATCAACCGGACCTGTTAGAAGCGATTGAAAAACTTTTTCAAGGCGTGCCTGACGCGGTTTCTGAAGACACAACACACCCTACTTTAGGGAAACCGATATACATGCATGAGACGATTGAAAAGTCGCATGGCAGACTTGAGACGCGATGTATCAAGGCAAGCACAAGTCTCAACGCATATCTGGATTGGCCGGGCGTAGCACAAGTGATCCAATATTGCTATACTTCCAAAAATATGAAGACAGGAGAAGAGACAACCCGCACTACCTATGGGATTACGAGCCTGAAACCGAGTGAGGCATCCGCAGAACGCTTACTTGCTTTACGGAGAGGCCATTGGGCAATAGAGAACAAGTCGCATTGGATGCGCGATGTGCTACTCGGCGAGGACGCATCACCTGTCAGATGCGGGGCTATTCCACAAGTCATGGCCGCTTTACGAAATACCGCATTATCCGTATTCCGTTTTCAAGGCATAACACGGATCGCTGATAAAATAAAGGAATATGCATCAAAACCTTTACTCACAGTTAACTTGATAAAATGAATATCTATAAAACTAAATAACCCTACGGTCTCTGTGTCTGAGAAGTTGCTGATAAAGGTTAATTGATGTTTTGGTTGATAATCGGCAAGTTCGAGTTCGGTGAGGAGAAGCGTTTGGACCTCGGCATACCGCGTCTTTGATAATTCGGTTAGTTCTTTTGATCGGAGATAGGTTTTCTCTATCTCGGTTTGAAGGGCTTCACAATCCGGGACAGGAATTTGATATAAGAAAGGAGGAGCAATATGAGGTTGTGCACTACCATATTTGCCTCTTTCTATCAATTTTGTGCCATACTTCGTATTGAGGAAAATAGTGAGAAAGAAAGGGTTCAAGTTTCCGCTTTGTATAATAAGGGTATCGGACATTGATATAGAATTGCTATTTTCAAGATAGATAGCACATTGACCAACATTTGCTCCCGATCTCATTATCAAAATATTCTTATAACGTATGGTATTTTCCTTCAAACGTTCTGCGTCTTCTTCCGAGATATAAACGGGATTTGATGTCAGATCTATAGACAGTGGACGAACGTTCTGTCCTCTTAATAACAGAACTCCACTTTCCACATAATTTCGTCGTATCTCTTTAGGATGTGTAATCTTGACCCCAAAATCTTTTAACTTATGTGAACTAATTTTTTCAAGGCGATGTTGGATTTGTAGAAAGTCAGGGTGGAAAATTCCGCATCAAGACGCGTAGAATGTGAACTGTCTACTACAGATTGGTAATGGACGATTGAATACTGTATGTTGGTATGTCCATCCTGGGCAACCTCTATCACTGTTCATTCAGTATCTTCCCAGAAAGACAATCTCTCATTTTTTGCCCATTCAATAAAAGTTTCAGCAATTCCAATGGGTAATTCTCCGTTGTGATTGTGTAAGTCATGTTCAACAATAAGGTGACCGTTTTTGTCTAACTTATATTGCTCATTTTCGTTTTGGAGATAGATATAATCGCCAGAGTTATTTTTCCCGCCTTTTTCGGAAACGGCAAAAAAGATTGGATAATCCTTAACTTTGGGACAGAGTGGACCTTTGTCTCGGTCGTCGTTCCACTTTTGTAGGAACAGCACGCTGGTTTTGGTGCCGGTGTGCGGTTTGAAGGTGTTGATGTGCAAACCGACAACTGCCAGAATGCGCGCACGTTCCGCAATAAACTCACGGATATATTTATCGGATGTGTTATTGAATCTGCCTTGTGGAAGAACGATTGCCATGCGTCCTCCGGGTTTGAGGAAGTCTAAATTGCGCTCAATAAACAGAATGTCGCGCCCGACTTTGCTTTGTGCCTTACCGTTCCCTTTGAAACCGAGGGTGTATTGGTGGAGGATGCGGTTCTCCTTGATGTCGCCAGCGAAAGGTGGATTTGCCATCAAGATATCAAAATTGAATTGTCTGTTCTGGTCATTTTCTGTTCTTAGGTTTTTGAGTCGGTCAAATCCTTTGGCGTAGGTCATAATCCATGCTTTATCTTTTTCGGTCCTGTCACTCCAACGTTCATAGTCAAGTGTGTTAAGGTACAAGACGTTGGACTCACCATCGCCCGCGATTAGGTTCAGAGTGCGTGCCACGCGTACCGTCTTTTCGTCAAAGTCAATGCCGAATATGTTATTGCGGACATACCGCTTGTCGGATTCGGGTATTTCTGCGTTTGTGAAAGGTGAACTTGTAACTTGAAAGTAGGTATGCACAGGGAAACCACAACTGCCGGAGGCGGTGTCAATCATATACTCACTGCGTTTCGGGTTGAGCATTTTGACGCACATGTCAATCACATGTCGTGGTGTAAAGTATTGCCCCTTTTCGCCTTTGGCAGATTTGCTGACGAGATACTCAAACGCTTCGTCAACAATCTGTAAGTTGGAGTTAAACAACTTCACATCTTGCAAACTTGAAACGCAGACTGCAAGGTGCGTGTCGGAAAGTTCAAACTCTGCGTATTCAGGAAAAACGCCTCTCCACTGATCTTTTGCGTTATTGAAAAGACCCTGAATTTTTGACTTCAGTTCGGTGTCTGTTTGCCCTGTGTTTCTAAACGCCATTGTGCGTTCCATATAATCATCAGGGATCGATTCAACGACTTTTTTGATGGTTTCATAGTCTGCGCCGCTGGCACTGTAAGGTTCGGTGGGTTCCTGAACAACTGTGTCGATTTCGCTCCTTAAAATGCGATTGATATACTCTTTGTCGGATCGGCTCTCAAATTCATCATATAGTTTGGTAAAGATAAGTTTGAAGACTTCTTCAAAGACATCTACACCAGCGTTTGCCAGCACTTCATCCTCTAATTCTAAGATGATGTCCTTTAGAGATTTGCGTTCCGCTGCGAGTTTGTCCTTGATAATGAGGTCTTTGAGGGTAAATCGTTCGTTGAGTATGTCTGCAAGGGTTTGGTCAGCGTTGGGAATGTCGGTAATTTCTTCGAAGTAGTTTGGGTCTTTCCTGTGGTAGTGTGAGATTTGCTGTCCGTTTGTCCATACGGCGATGGGTGCGCCGGTAGCGTTGCAGTAGGAGCGGAGCTGTTCTTTACCGTCTTGAAGTTTTGGTTTTTTTACCTCAACGATAATATAGGGTGTATCTGGACGATCTTTATCAAGGATAACGATGTCAGCGCGTTTCTTCTCTCTGCCGAAGGTAACCGAATGTTCGAATCGGATGCGTTCTGTGTCGTAACGAAATTGTTTTAGGAGTCTTGCTGTGTATAGTTGCCGGACAACTTCCTCCGGTTTTAGTTGAACTGCTTTTTTCTGGATAGGACAGCAAATCATTGGCTTATCATGGTTTCCCTCCACCTTTTGGCGTAAATCCTTGACTTCAGATTCGTTGAATAGGTGCAGGTGGTAGTTGCTATCTTTTAGGATAGTTTGGAGGATGTCGGGTTGTGGCATTATGTTTCTCTGTTGTGTTTTATATTTTTTGCTGATCGTCTGTCCTGTCCGAAGATTCTCCGTCTGGCTCTGAGGGCTTTGATCCATCTCCACGGTTTTGGTTCCCAGTTGATCGACTGTTCTGCGGGTTGTCCTGTCCGAAGATTTTCCATTTGAGATGTTCAATCCATTCTTGTGCCTTAGGTATCGATGTGTCGAAAGGTTCTCTCATTTCAAAACATTCGGTTTGTCCAGCATAAATGTGGTGCCAGTCGACAATGCATTGCATGTTAGGTTTTTCGAGGTTTCGCATGAGGTATCCACGGACTCTTGCCCGTGTGTCAAGCGGGGCGTTATTGATGGCGTGACTAATCTGTTGGTCTGTGATGACGCGCCTGATACATCCCTCGTTTTGAAGTGCGTAGAAAATGCTATTATCCGGGTCAATATTGTGGTATTCTAAATCAAGGCTTTTGAGCCATGAGTCATCCCAGGTCAGTTGTTCCTCTTCCATTAATGTTTCGAGGAACCATTTTTTAGCTGCCCAATCAATCCGGGTTGTCAGCCGTGTCCAGTCTACTTCGAGGTCATCAAGTACAGATTCCCACTCGATGAGGACCCATTCAGCGATTTCATTCATTTCAGTTATCATTTCTCGGACGAAGTTTATGTATTCGCGTTGAATATCAATAGCTGTGACGACTCTGCCACTCTGCATTTCAACGTTCCATTCAAGGGTGGTATCACGAGAGATATGTTTGATGGCAGTGATGGGGTCAAGGATATCAATATTGCGGATCGGAAGTTTTTCGCCATAAATGTCATAATGTTTTTCGATGGCATCTAGTACGAGGGCGGTGGTTCCGAGCTTCAGTGCAATGGCATATTCAGACATATTCGTATCCCCGACGAGGAGGTGTAGGCGGCGGTATTTTGTGTAGTCGCTGAGGGGTTCGTCGCGTGTGTTGATGATTGCGCGACTGAACTGAATCCATTCATATATTTCAGTGACGATATGATCTGCTCTCTGTGAAATTTGGTATCCGGCAAATTCGTCGAGGCTATGTTGTCTGTCCCCGAATTCGAGGATATCATCATGCCCCCCGACTCTACCTGCGCCGGCGAAGATTTGGCGGGTAACAAAGAACGGTAGTAAGGTGGGGATAACGATTCTATAGAATGGAACGTCGCGCCGTGCCTGAAAGTTTTCGTGACATCCGAATGTGGCTCCGGTATAGTGGTCTATATTGTTTTTGTAGAAGGTGACCTGTGCTGAGCGGTTTGTATCTTTTAAGATTGCGGTGATGACATGTTCTATGGCTTTGTCGTAGGCGATAAGGTCAAATAGGTTTGCGCATTCAGGTGTAGCATATTCAAGGTGTCCCATATCGATGTAGAGTCTACCGCCATTGAAGAGGAAACCTCCATTACCGGGCGGTTCTCCCCAGTCGCGATAGTGTAAATCGGGAATACCGAGTTCAAGTGTTTTGAAGGTATAGTCTCTGACACGCGCGGCGACTCCTTCAGGGGATACTCTAGCACGTTGGGTTTGCCCTGCTGGCGGGTGTATCATGCATCCAAATTCAGTTTCTATGCCCATTATTCTTCGTGACATCGGTTATTCCTCGTTTTGAATCTAACTTGTATCGCGAGCTGCCTGAATTTCATCTTGTGTTAAGGAACGAAATTTAGTATCTGCGGGTAGAGTGGCATCTAATATACCTACCTCAATTTCTCCATCTGCTAATTCTGTGTTTATTGTCTCCTCAATTTCTTCATCAGTTACTTCAGTGCTATCTTCAGCATCTTCGGAACGTTGACTTAGGGCTCTGCCGACTGCCCATGTCTTGAGTGCTAACTGGATTGTGGTAGCGAGATCGCTGTTGTTTCTATTTTGTGTAGCGGTGAGGTAATCTTGCATAGCGTTTTCAATTTCCAAAGTGCCGCCAATCACTGCAGAGTCGTGATCTACTTTGACGTTACCGTCGTAGTTTATATGCGTAAATTGTGTTTGTTCGTCACCATTACCGATTTCGACGAGAAGCATTTTGATAATGTATGCTTCACCTACAATCGCTTCGAATGCTTGTTTGAAAGTGTGTGCTAAAACGTAATGGGTTAATCGGTGTAGGTTCACATCTTCGGTAGCACTTTGGAAAGCTTGGACGCTTGCGGTGTCTGTTACGAGCATTCGGAGGCGTTCGATGTCAGCGGGGTGACCGATTGCGGAGAGTGCGATTCGGTCGTGAACTTCAAATATTTTTTGAGCACCTTTTGTAATAGTGAGTAGGAGGCAACCTTGTTCGTAAGGTAGTCCGACAACGGGACTTCCGAGTCTGAGTTGGTCTTCAATATAGTCGCGTCGATCTTGAATTGCTTCGATCCAACGGTATGGCAGGTCGCGCATTATGTAGCCTCCGCATAGCAGTTTTTTAGGAAATCCTCGGAGAGCGTTTCTACGCCGTCTTGTGTTATAGTTTTGACAGTTGGAAAAATTTCGGCTTTTGCGTTGTAGCCGCTGGTTGCTGCGTCATATTCGCTGGCGGTGTCAAGGAGTCTTAGGATAGTGATAGTCGCTTGCTGTTGGTTCATATCTTCTAGTCGGGTTTCTCCCCATCTGTCTATGTAGCGTAACACGCCGCGTATCCAGATGGAGCCAGAGCCGGTGGTGGCGAAGTCCACATTTTCGAAATGTGCGCCGAGTGCGTCATAGAAGTATATTTTGCCACCGTTTTCTGTTTCATCAGTTTGTGGTGCATATAAAGCGAAGATAGGAATGACAGCACCAATTCCTTGCATTGCCATAGGTAGATTATCTCGGATAAGGCGCGAAAGGGTTCGAAGCTTGCCTTCGACACTCAGTTCTTGTAGTTGACTTCGCCTGAAATATTGAAAGGAATGTTTTAAAACGCGTGCAATTTCGTACGCCATGGCAGGTGCACCAGAAATTGCAAGGACCGAATGTGTATCTATCGGCAGGACTTTCTCAGCACGGTCGTGAATAACCGCGGTGCCTGCAGTTGCGCGTCGATCGCCTGCGATGATAATGCCTTCACTATATCGCATTGCAACAACTGTGGTAGCTTCTGGAATTTCCAGTTTTGTGCCGTGGGACACTTCTCCTTGCAATGGCAACTGAAATGCATCATTCATCGGTTTTGGATTATGTCCTACTATTATATCAACTTCTGATGATGTATTATCCATCTCAGGAGTGCCATGCAAGGTATCAACGTGTTTTATTAGACTGAGAAAGTCACCTTTGTGGTTCATTATTCCCCCGTTCTTTGGCGGTATCGTCGGGATTGGTCCTTGTCAACACGGCGCATACGTTTGAGCAGTTCTTGCGTGTCTGGTCTGTTGACATCTGGGCGTTTGGGGGCGTTGTTATCGTCTCCACCATCACCAGGTTCAAGCGGTTTTGTTGGTTTCTGTTTGCGTTCGGGATAATAGACAATCTGGTCTTTCATCAGGATTCTCCTTAATTTGCTTCATGTTAAGCAATTCAATAATCAATTGTATTTGTGAAATGGTTTAGTTCAATCCAAGTTTTTCAACAAGGGTTTGTGGGTTTGGTGATAAGTCAAGAGCTTCATTATATTTTTGGGCAATTTCGGGGTTCGCGAGTGAGTTCATATTAACTGTAACCGGTTTACCGTTAATATCGAAGGTAATGCTGTCCCATTGTACAGTTCTGATTGCGTCTTCAAACTTGTTCAGGGACTTGCCACGGAAATAAGCGCGTGTGTCGAGTGGAGGTGTATGCATAGCTGTGTGGACTTGTTCGTCTGATATAACCCGTTGCATCTGTAGACCATAAAATAGGCTGTCCTCAACATTTATGTTATGGTATTCTAAGTCAATGCTCTGTAGCCATGGGTCATCCCATTCTATATCCTCCGATTCTACGAATGTTTCCAACAACCATTTTTTTGCTACCCAATCGAGGCGATCTGTAAGACTCATTGGATCATCTTCAAGGGCATTGAGCGTTTTTTCCCATTCCGTTAGAACCCAATCTGTTTCATCACTTTGATGTGTCAGATGTTTCTGTGCTAGTGCAAGATATTCACGTTGATGGTCGATAGCCGTCATCATTTTGTCATCGATTTTTTGGATCATCCAGCGGTATGTTTGATCGTGTGAAATAACTTTGATAGTATCAATTGGGTTTGCAATTGCGAAGGATTTCGGAATAAGTCGTTGTTCTATTAATTCTATGACAAGTGCAGTTGTTCCGACTTTGAGTGCTGTTGCGTATTCGGACATATTTGCGTCTCCGACGATTCCGTGTAGCCTTCGGTATTTTGCAGGATCAGCGTGTGGTTCGTCTCGTGTGTTGACAATAGGACGTTTGTGCATTGTATCTACGCTTGCTTCGACGTGGAAGAAGTCTGCACGCTGTGTGAGTTGAAAATGTCCGGGTGTTGCAAGGCCTGCTTCTGTTTCTATGCCTATTTTGCCAGCCCCAGCGTAAATCTGTCGTGTAACAAAGAACGGTAGAATACAGGATTTCAGGTAGTCGAAAGGCACTTCGCGTGCCATGAGGTAGTTATCGTGGCAACCGTAACTGTGTCCGTAAAAATCGGTATTGTTTTTGTATAGTAGGACACGTTGTCCGAGTTCTTCAGTTCGTCTTTCAGCGCATTCTTGGAGTATTCGTTCACCTGCTTTGTCGTGTGCGACGAGGTCAAACAGACTTTGGCATTCTGGCGTTGAATATTCGGGATGTGCATGGTCATTATAGAGACGTGCGCCATTGATGAGGATGCGGTCACTTTTGATTTCTCGGAAGGAGCGTCCCGGTTGTTCTGCGAATCGTTCTCTGTCTTTTTTTTCTTCTTCGATTTCGTCTGGATGATTATTGAGCTGTTTGGCTCGAAACCCGCGTTCATCACGAAATGGGTCTTCGCCATCATAATCCCATTGCGGTAAAGATTTGTGGTCGCACCGATAATGCTTGATTAGTTCTATGGATTCCTTAACAGGATCAATTTGTTCAGCATTTTCAAGGGTGATACCGTATTCGGTTTCGATTCCAAATAGTCTGTGCATTATTTGCGTCTTTCTAGTTTGCTATGGTATCCAGTATATGTGTGATGTTCACAGTGAATATGTATTGTTTTAACGTGAGGCCGGTGTAGAGAGGCACAACCTGAAAGGTTATGCTACAAAGACACACAACCTACAAAGGTTATGCTACAAAATATCCTTCATATTTCGGACACCAAGCAAGCTCACGTTACATTATTATTAAATAACTGGACTTGGTGATTTACGAGGTTCCTTCTTTTCAGCTTGAATAGGTGTGACTTTGACAACATTGACAGGATCGTAATCTAATAGTTTGAGCCAATCCTCTGTGGCTTCTGTTGGTGGGAAGATGTCATTTTCGCTAAATTCTGCTTGGAGCGCGTCCAATAAGTCGTCTATGGTTATACCGATATCTGCATCAGGGGCTGTAATGGCACGTTTCATTGCTGTTTCTTTCGCCCTTTGAACGATGGACTCAATAATCGCACCACTACAGAGATGACCACGGTAAAGGACATCGCGTCTGCCACTGCGGAGTGCAACTTCAAGGAATCGGTTTTCGGATGTTTCGCGAAACATTTCATCAACAACTTGTGTTATCAGATTATCAACGACCTCTTTGTCTGCTGTTTTTCCGGGTTCAGTTTCAATTGGCAGATCGGGGGTAAGATAGATACTGAATATATCTTTAGCAGCCTCTTTATTTGGGCGTGTCACTTTAATCTTTCTATCAATACGTCCGGGTCGGAGTATCGCAGGATCAATCAAGTCTGGGCGGTTCGTTGCTAGGATAATGACGACTTCTTGTAGGGGTTCAATACCGTCCATTTCAGCACAGAACATTGGCACTAATGTGTTTGAGATACTATGTGATCTCATAGCCCGACGTGTCCCTAATATGGATTCTGCTTCATCGATAAATACAAATGCAAGTTTACCTTCTGCTCGTTTTTCGCGTGCAGCTAGGAATATCTCTCTGACTTTCCGTTCTGATTCACCGAGCCACATATTGAGGATTTCGGGGCCTTTAATGTGTAGAAATGTTCCTTCAATTTCTTCTCCCGATTCTGTCTTGAGTCGTTCTGTCAGGTTATAAGCTGTAGCTTTTCCAATAAGGGTTTTGCCACAACCTGGTGGTCCGTGGAGCAGAAATCCTTTTGGTACAGTATATTGGAATTTTTCAAAAAGTTCTGGATGCAAGATAGGTTGTTCAATTGTGTCCTTAATCCGCTGAATGGTTTCATCGAGTCCACCGACTTTTGACCATGGAATTTCGGGTACTGCTTCGAGTGCGTAGTCGTTTCGTTCTTTTGAAGCGATTCGTTCGAGTGCTACTCTCAAACTTGCATCGAGGCGGACTTCATCGCCTGATTTCAACTTTACGTCTGCTAAATCTGCAGCACGTTCAATAATGACAGATTGTAGGCTCGGTTCAGATCCAACGCGAAGTCTGCCATCTGGCAGTACATCTGCGATTGTTGCAATTGGTCCCGATTCATTATAGTCAAGCTCTCCTACGACGACAAACGCTTCGTTCAGAAGGACACTCACGCCTTTTTTGAGGTTTTCTTTTTCTAGTCGTGGGTCAATATTTGCATAATATTCGGATCCGCCAATGGTAACCCGTGCTGTATCTTCTTCTGGTACTGCAAGGAGGGTTCCGATACGGTTCGCTGGTGCTGTCAGTTTTTCGATCTGTTCTTCCATCTCATTGTGGATACGCAGCGCTTCTTGTTCAATTGCGCGAACCCTTTGTCGAAATTCACCTTCGTCGTTGATGATTGCCCTACGCAATTCTATGAGCATGCGTCTTCTATGGTCTTCGACTGGCATATCTGAGATGATTTGACGGATTAGTTGTAAGGAATAACCGGAACTCAATTCTTCTTGAAAATCTTCAACCTCATTATATTCCGACTCATCCTCGTCTTCAAAAAATAGTATATGATCGTCAAGGTCTTTGCCAGCATTGCTACGGTTCTTTTTATCGTTCATTGTGAACGTCTCCTTAGACAGATAGAGTACCTTTACGATAAAGTTTACCAAATTTTTAATTTAATTTGCGAATTTTATTGCATTTTAGCAAATTAGTCGACTGTTTCTGATTTGTCGTAGTTTTTGCTAAAAGCTTGCTTAATTGTGGCAATTGTCATGAGTTTATCATATTTGGCAAAACATGTGCAAGTTAAAAAGTCACATTTACAAATTTTCACATATCAAGACCTTTTTCTTACATCGAGCTCACGTTCAAATAAGGTCTCATATCCCAAAGCAGGATAGTGCCATCATAACTACCGCTGGCTAAGAGCGTACCATCCGAGGAAAATGCCAGATATTCTACATCTGTCGAGTGACTCCATAGCGTTTTTATATTTTCACCACTCACAACGTCCCACAATCGAATCGAAACTTTAGCCGATCCTCCCCACCATGAACCAGAAGCAAGATACCGTCCACACGGCGTGAATGCCAAGGCATAAGGACATAGGCAATGTCGAGGCGGGAGTATGACTAATTGGAGTTCATGTGTTGTCGCATCCCATAAACGTATTTCCCGCACCATTCCACCAGCAATCACATCCCCACGCGGGGAAAAAGCTATTGCCATCACTTCGTGCGGTTTCGATGTCGTAGACGTGTCCTTAAGCTTCTTTAGCTGTCTTTGCATCTGCTCTGCATCCCCTACATACAAGTTAGTATCTAACTTTCGATCTGTGGAAAGTGAGGTAATCTGTTGACCTGATGCAACATCCCACACATAAGCAGAACCCCCTGTTGAAGTGCAAGCAAGTTGCTCGCCATTAGCACTAAAAGCAATTGTTTTAATTGCACCAATATGTCCTGATAGTATTTTCAATGGTTCCTTTCCATCAAACACATAACAATTTCCCTCTAAATCTCCGAACGCACAGGCCTCTGTCGGCGGGGCGAATGCGGAGACTATGAGACGCGTATCTGGTTTCGTAAAAGTCGCAAGTACTTCATCCGTTTCAACGTTCCATACGATCCCCGTGTTTGTATTCCTCACAGTGCCACAAGCTTGCATATTTCCCGCTGGCGAAAAATAGATTTGGCTTATTGACCTTTTATTATCGTACATCTGCCGTTGCCACCGTTTTTCTAAAACATCCCAACAATGAGCACCACCACCATCAATACTTACAAGCGCGTTACCGTCAAGAGCAAATACTGGTGAAGAACTTATATGTCTGTGTCCTAAAATTGTAACACCTCTATCTGATGAATTCTCTATCCACACTTTCAAGGGGTTATGGACAGCAAGATGCGTTCCATTTAAAAAGTGGTAGGAATGGATGTACCAACCATAATCAAACTCGTCTATTTTTTCACTACCATCCACATTCCACACGGTGATTTTCGAACCACTACCACAAGCTGCTCGTAATTGACCTGAGATAGTATAGGAAGGAATTATTTGATAATATTGCGGATAATCCGATGATGTTTCCATCTGCTTTCCTGTGGATTTTTCGCTAAATATATCCCACTCCTTGAGGGTGCCAGATGCGTCTCCTACGGCGAGAAACTTACCACACGGGGAAAATGCAAATGTATCTACCCGTGTGGTATAGTCTCTAATAGAAGTGATAAGTTCAAATGTTTTCATATCCCACACCGAAACAAAATCCGCAGTGCCTTTAGTATCGACAGAACTTGCATAGGCAAGGATTTGTCCATCAAGGGAGAAACAGAGCGGGCGGGCAATACCTCTACGCTGTTCTAACGTTATTTCCGGCTCGGTTGAAAGTTGAGCAATCTGCTCACAAGTATCCGCATACCAGACATGAACAGCATTCGAACGCGCCACAGACGTAGCGAAGTGCTGATTATCCGCCGAAAAGGCTACTTGGGAACTACCTGATGGATGTCTTACCTGAGAAACACAATCACCTGTAGGCACATCAAATGCCTTGATTATTCCATCGCCGTTGCAGATAATAAGCCGTTTTCCGTTGGGAGAGAAGGCGATCCTTGTAATTGCCCCCCGCTCTGTTTCCCACAAAGCGACTGGTGCCCAGGTAGACACGTCATACCACCAAACACCAACCCATGTGCCAACAAGGAGATACTTGCCATCTGGGGAAAATGCTAGAGTATTATTCACAGTGCTTTTGCCAAATCGAGCAATTGCACCCTCTGGCAGTGCCCATGTGTTAACATCGGCATCTATGTCTATGCCTTGTGTTGGTATCTTTAGATTTTCGTTTTTCATATAAAAACTCTCTATAAAACGGGATGCCGCTTAGCGGAGATAGTAGATTAAATTAATTTATTTACCACATCTCCGTAGAGGTGCTACAGAGATAGATTATTGACTACCACATCCATATTCGGTTGTGTCCGCACCGCGTGTGCTCTGTTTTGCATATACACTTTATGTATTTGCCAAATAAGGTTTCAAATCCCAGAGCAGAATAGTGCCATCATAACTACCACTTGCCAAGATGGCACTATCTGGTGAAAACGCAAGACATTGAATGTCTGTCGGATGTCCCAGAAAAGTGGCGATGTTTTCACCAATGCGAATATCCCACAACCGAACGGCCACCTTCTCTAAACCAGGTCTCCAACCTTCACCACAAGCCAAATACTGACCGCAAGGCGAAAACGCTATCGGATCTACATCAGCGAAAGTTGTGTCTATTGTCATGCGTGCTTCATACTGTGCAACATCCCACACAAGCATCTCGTCAAAAGAAAAATGTCCCGCAACAAAATTTCCACACGGAGAGAGAACTTTGGGTATAAAATCTGGAAGCTCACAGAGCTCTTCACCGCGCATCACATCCCATACAACCCTTGTGTCATCCCAATCTATACTGAGAAGCCGTGTGCCATCCGGACTGAATCTCACGGTGTGGATCCAATTCGTATGTTTACCTCTGAATATGTGTCGCATTTGTCCGCGTGCGACATCCCAGACATACACTGCACCATTTTCAGGGTCATTTTCCTGCCAGTCCTTGGCCTCAGGTGCGTTCCCACAGGCAAGCAGGTTTGTAGCGGGTGCATAAGCCATCCCATGTCGTTGATCAGGCAATCCGCCAGGGATTGTGAGTTCGGTTATCGGTTCACTTTGTCCAATTTCCCATAGATTCAGCGTGTTGCTCCAAAGGTCAAATTCAGACTTTCCCGGAGGAAACCCAGTTGCATAAAACTTGCCAGTCGTGGTATCCGAATAAACGGCAACGATATGACAACGCGGCTCTGTAACGACGTGTTGTGGGCGATGGGTCGCAGCATCCCATAGCACGACACCGCCAAATTGTCTATACCCCGCAGCAAGCGTCTTTCCATCAGGTGAAAATACCAACGAATGCAGATCGCCCAGTTCCCACGGCAGTACAGAGAGGGGCTCTGCATCTCCCACCGACTTGACTTTGACTTCAAAATCACTTTGAAAGGCGAGATGTGTGCCGTTGGAAAAGTGAATAGGAAAAATTGTTGCATCAAAATAACTTTTTTCCTGAAAAGTATATGATGCCGTTTGCTCTGCGACATCCCACACAGTCGCTATGCTTCCATCATGAGAGATACCTGCTGCCCGAAGCGTACCATCCGGGGCATAGGAAACGTTCATGTGATAGTCACCGAACGATGGATACGTTTGCTGCAGCTGCCAAGTAGAAGTTTCCCATACTTGCACAGTCCCTTTCATCCCACCAGCCGCGAGGAATTGACTATAGTTTGGACATTTTTTGTTTTTTTTATGGACATAAAGCAGGAAAGCGGGTATCCTTTTAGGAAACACAAATTTGAAAGGATATTTCAAATGACCCCACTTTCCTACTTGGACAACATGTTATCAGATTTTTGACCTTTGTTCAAGTATAATAACTTTCACCACTTTCAGACTTTCGTAAAAGGTCTGATAAATACGCCCTACCGAGGCACAATGACACAAATCTATCTTGCGACAGCCCAAGCAGGTCGGTATTGGTCTCTGCCAAAGTTTCTCTCGCGTGGCATCTGGTGTGTGGATCAAGTCGCCACTACGCTAAGCCATCAAGTGCTATCCGCTTACCCCACGGGCGTCTATGTCTATGATGAGACACATGCCCTAAGTAGCGGTTCAAAACAAGCGGGTTTGCATTTCCGCAGGAACCCTGCGTATCAAGCACGTAACAAGAACCAATCCAAGTTTCATCACGGACACGAGTTCGGTGCGATTGGGTGGCTGACAGAAACGCCCGAAGGCACGCGCCTGTTTCCATTAGCCACACGGATGATGGAACCGAAAAGCGAGGACGCGAATAGCCTCGCTGTGCTGAAGCATTTATGCGATCTTGTGCCACCGGGTCTTATCATTTTTGATAGAGGTTTCAATAGACGCAAAGTGTTCACGGAGATACTCTCACAAGGACATCATTTACTTTGTCGTGCGAAGTCAAACGCGGCGTTTTTTGATATACCGAAACGCCCTAAGCGTCTCAAGAGAGGCAGACCCCGTCGGTATGGTAGCCGTGTGTCTATTCCACACCTGAAGTATACAGACATCGTTGTTGAGGATCAGACACTTTCTGTCGCTGATAAAGTCGTGCGAACAAAGATGTGTCCTGTAGATGTCCGCATCGTTGTGATACGCAAACGCTTGAAAAAGTCTAAACCCTATCGGTATTTTTGTGTATTTACTTCAGATTTACGACTGCCCGTAGAAACAGTTATCCGACACTATAGAAACCGGTGGCAGATTGAAACTGCCTTTCGGGACGCTAAAGAAAACTTCGGATTTGACACCTATCAACTCCGAGACAGGAAAAGTTTGGATCGGTTCGTTCAACTCAGTTTCACCGCAGCAACGCTGACACAACTCGCTTTCAGTCCGTCGCCATTGCCTAAGACACCCGCAGACACAGACACAGACAAGGTTTCTCTTGATTTAGAAGACGTGCTATCCACGCTCAATATACACTGGTATAAACCGAAACATCTCACACGCGGCTTGATGACCGCTTACTTGCAGCGATGTTTACAACAAAACTATTTTTATACGGGTTACGACCCGAGGAAAAACGCACAGAAAAAACTGAAAATCCCGAAGATACTACATGAACTAGTTCAACAGCAACTATTTTCACGATTATTGGAAAAATGATGGCTAAAAAACAGTGATTTCTAACAGAATTTAGACAGAAAAGGGGCGTTAGCAGCGGTTCTAACACCTGTTCAGAAGTGCTAACGGGGAAATGCTGCCAACTATTCATAATCTATAACAAGACCAAAAATGTCCAAACTATAGGAGGAATTGACCACAAGGCGAAAAACTGAGCGAGTGCACACCTTCGAAATGTCCCGTGAGACGGATAATACGTTCACCAATAGTTATGTCCCATACAGTTATGAAATCAGCCCAATGAGATGACGCTAAAAGATAATTATCCGGTGAAAATGCTAAGGCACCGCTAAAAAAACCCCAGAAGTCATCATCATATATGTTACATAACGCTATGTCTTCATCAGGCAATTCCAGTGATGTCCGTACTCTACCGGTTAACGATTCGCAGATATCAACGATAACCTCACCGCGGTTACTTGCAGCAAGCCATTGTCCTGATGGCGAAAAACAGAGGCTGCAGTAGCCATTATCAGGTGGATCGTCCTTGAACCTTGCAGGATATTCCATGACAGCGATACATTTCTGTCTTTGCAGATCCCATATCTTAATAACCTGCTTTCCATCTTTGTCACTATTACTCACTGCCAACAAGAGTTGACTTGAACAGAGGGCGACGGAGGTAACCATGCCTCGCTCTGTTTCAAACAACATGGCGGGCTGGCGTGTCGTGAGGTCATACCACCACACGCCGATTCCAGTACCAGCTGCCAAGGACGTTCCATCCGCGGAAACTGCTAAATCACATAAGGCACCCAATCCATAACGAACAATCGCGTCCTGTGGCAGTTCCCAAACAGTGAAATCATCTTTATTCATAGAAAACCCCGTAGCGACTTGCAAGAAACATGAGAATGTCCTAAATTGATTTATTTACCACATCTCCGCAGAGGTGCTACAGAGATAGATTATTGACTACCACAACCACATCCACCTTCGTCCGCTTCTTCGCTTAGCAGTGTCGCGGAGGGTGTTTCGTCTGTTTCAGGATCCCTTGCTTCTGGCGGATGACCATACCCTATTTTAGCAACTGTTTCCATTTCATGCCAGAGCAAAAATCAGACACATCAAGTTAAATGAGGGGTGTGCATAAATCCCTATAACAAAATAGTATGTTTTTACACCCTGTTTTTTATTGAAATAAGGTAATCATCCTTGATACCTCTTCCGAATTATTTTGAATTTTAGCATAAATTTGTATTTTTGCAAGTAGTTTAACGCCCTTCTGTCAAATTGTCATGTTGATGTAGACAAAGACCAATAGGCTGTGGGTACTACAACGAAACTTTAATCTATTACAAGCGTTAATAATTTTGAATGGAACGACGATTAAGATGAACAATTCACTTGCCTGGGAATGCTTCTGAATGACTCCTAATCAAAAAATAGAAAAGCTGACCACACTTCTCAATAAACATCATGAATATCGCGAAGCTTGTTTGAACCTTATCGCCTCAGAAAATGTGCCTTCTCCATTAGTAGAAGACCTTTTTGACGAGAAATTGGCGCAGCGATACGGGAATTATAACGGTATTGATCTATATCACCGTCATTACAAGGGTAATCGTTATATTGCTGAAATAGAGGTATATACGCAGGAATTGGCAAAAGAATTGTTCAATGCAGCGTATGTTGATTTTCGGCCGTTGTCTGGAAACATAGCTGGAATTGGTACAACATTCGCGCTTGCGGAACCGGGAGCTACAGTATTGGAAGTGCATGACGGTCACAGTTATGCATATAAACTCGCGACTTCACCGCTCAAGATAGAACTGCAGTCGATTCCGATTCCGTGGGATGGTCACCGTTCAAATATAGCCCTTCCTGAAGCGTTGAAACTGATTGAGGCATACAAACCGAAAATTGTGAATATCGGTTCTGCTGTATTTCTTTTTCCGCAACCTATTACCGAACTGAAAAGTGCGATGCGTCAAGCAAATTCGGAGTCCTATCTTATTTACGATGCGGCACATGTAATTGGGCTCATTGCGGGTGGACGTTTTCAGTCCCCACTCGAAGAGGGCGCGGATGTTATTATTTCAAGTACGCATAAGACGATGGCAGGTCCGCAAGGGGGTATGATTTTAACGAACGATGAATCTATTGCGGAGCGAATTGCATCGACACTTTATCCGTTGTTGGTGAGCAATCATCACCTGAATCGTTTGCCTGCGTTAGCGGGGACATTTGTGGAGTGGATGACGTGCGGTTCGGCGTATGCGGATGCGATCATTACGAATGCAAAAGCATTGGGGCAGGCGTTGGCAGATCGTGGTGTACCTATACTCGGAGCAGAACTTGGATTCACAGAATCGCACACTTTGATTCCGATTGTTGATGCTTATGGCGCAGGGGGCGAACTTGCGGATCAATTGGAAAGTTGCAATATCATTGCGGGTGCTGCAAGTTTATCACCGGAGGTAGGAAAATCTGGACTAAGGCTTGGAGTGCAGGAAGTTACGCGAATGGGGATGACACCTGAGGATGCACCAGACATGGCAAATGTTATCGTCGACGCTCTTTCTGGTGAGGATCCTGATAAGGTTAAACCTAAAGTTGCAGAATTGGTAAAGCGTTTTGATACATTCCAGTTCACATTGAATTGACGCAATAGGTAGTTTAGGTAGTTTTGGGATTTTGCATTTTTCAAAAACAATGCAATAAGTTGTTTTTAACATAACAAAATTGCAATAATTTCTATTTTCACTGCAATTTTGTTATGCTTAAAATATTTACTCTATTTATTCAAATATGCTTATTAGACGACCTATATATATGGTAAAATATAAAGTTTTCTATACATATTTTTCTATTTGTGGTATAATACCCGGTATTATGGCATATTCAACAGACCTGCGAAAACGCGTGCTTGATTTCATTGATAACGGCGGCAGTAAAGTAAAAGCTGCGAAACTTTTCAATATCTCACGCGATGTTATCTATAAATGGCTCAACGCACCAGACCCACTCGCCCCGAAAAAATCAGGACCTAAAGGTCCCAGATGTATTGACTACAAGGCACTCACACAACAAGTAAAAGATTTCCCGATCAAACTATACAGGAGCGCGCAGATCATTTCGGCGTTTCCTACTATTGTATTTGGTATGGACTGCGAAAACTCGGTATCTCGCGAAAAAAAAGACACTCGGCTATAAGGAACGATGTGATCACAAGCGAGAAACTTATCGTGAGCAACTCGCTGCTGCAAAGGAAAACGGAAAATCCTTAGTTTTTATTGATGAGAGTGGTTTTCGGTCAGAAAGTTTCAGGCGTTTCGGGTATGCTCCGAAAGGTGAACCTGTTTTTGACCTTATATCCAGTCAAAGAAACCGCACCACAACTTTGTTAGCTGCACGTATAGATGAGGCGTTTACAGCCCCTATACTATTTGAGGGGAGTTGTAATGCGGAGCGTTTCAACACTTGGCTTGAGCATGAGTTATGCCCGCGTTTAGATGAAAACCATCTTGTTATCTTGGATAATGCGCGCATCCATAAAACACACCGCACCCGGGATCTTATCTCACTTACCCCCATTTTTGTATGCGGTATGTGTAGGCGTGTGTGTGTATAGAAATAAGTTGGAAAGTCTGATGGGTTATGGTAGAATACCTCCATATAAACCAATGTCGGTGAAAAACCGGCAGGGAGGTATTCTTATGAAATATACCCTTAGTTGGGTACATCCCAGAAAGATTATAACAGGTTTTCGTAAAGTTTTCAACGGGATTTGTATCAAAAAACCGACGCTCCGCAACTTTTATTTGATGCTACAGGCTGTGTGTGTAGCCCCAAGTTTTCGTATTCAATCGATTGCCTCACATCTACCTATCCGTGTGAAACACGACAAGTCTAAGCAAAAGCGTGTGTTGCGGTTTATTGATACCTATTTTCCGGTTGCAGCGGTGAAGGGTGCTTGGTTGTCACATATAGTTGTCAGTGTGTGTCGTTCTGTGGGGATGCAGCATCTGCTTGTGCTGATAGACGAGACAGATTTACCGGGCGGATGGAAGGCGATTGTTGCAGCCCTTCCGTTTCGCAATCGTGCGATCCCGCTCTATTGGGTTCTGTATAAAAATGAGATGCTCAAAGATGGCACCTATCAAGGACATAACGATTTAGTTCAGCAGTTCTGTTGTGATGTCCATAGTCGCGTTGCTGAAGTGTTAGGGGATAGTCGGGAGCCTGTGTTGGTTTTTGACAGAGGGTTCGCCCGAGCGAGAGCGATCCTCAAGTTTTTTGAGGGGCAAGGCATCTGCTACTTGATGCGTGTGCCACGCAATGTTGGTGTGCGTATAGCAGGCAACAAGCAGTGCCTTGAAGAAGTGGCAAATGGTTTTTACCCACAAGTGCTTTATCACTACACGGAGCAGGTGCCTGTGGCACTCTATGTTGGGGGACAGCACACCAAGAAAGACCCGTTATATCTTATCTCCAATCGGCTTCAGGGGAACCCCCTGCGAACTTGCTACAAGCGGCGGACACAGATTGAACACGGGTTCAGAGACTTGAAAACGAACTTCGGTTTCAAAGCACTCGTTTTGAGAAAGAACGAACAGCCCCGGATGGAAGTTCTGTTTTTGTTGGCAGTCGTGGCTTATGGTTTGGCGTTCCTGTGTTATGAAAAAGCTGCGGACAGATGGGCAAAAACTTTACACCCTACGCGGAAAGTTTACTCCGTGATCAGTGTCATCAACCGTATGATCCGCGAGGTGTGGACGCAGGAGGCGTTGCTCTTGTTCACCGAGAGGACTTGTTTGAGAGATATAAACTTTCTCACCGCAGAAGGACTGACATGACAACATTGGAGACCTATGAACACGACTACACACGCATTCAAAAAAAAATGGGGGTAAGTGCGCTGTATGACCCGGTAGTGGTAAACTGGATTGGCAATTTCACACATGCCATCTGAACCTTCTACAATAATGCCATAAGTTGTGAGTTTATCAATAAGTTCATTGTCCAAATTGAATCCTATGCCATTCTCATAGGAAGCAATTTTCATCAAGATGTCTTCAAAACGTGGTTCCCTCCGGATATTAGTAATAAGATGGTCTATGTTATTATTCCGTTCCCGAAGCAGTCGTACGTGTGCCTGTGTAAAATGTTCCATTCCTATAGTTTCAGTAATTGGAATGTTCAATTCATTCGTGAGAATCTGTGCCAATCGGTTCACAAGAAAGGGTTGACCTGCCGTTTGTTTGTGAAGTGTCTTAATCACTGCATGAGTGATAGGTTGTCCAACTTCTTCCATGTATTGTGCAAGGAGTTCATGGACTTGTTCAAGTGTGAAGTTTGGTAGGGCAAATTCATCTTGTATGTTAAAAGGAGAGATAGACCGGTCATAGTTTAGTTGTGTAATACTCTTCACGCCAACAATTCCGAGGCTATATGGACATCGTGATTCTGGATCAGATAGGTAGATACGGCGTAACGAGTGCAGAAAATCTGACACTGCTTCTTGTGGGATACCATCAAATTCATCAATGATGATAATGATTCGTTGGTTCTCTAAATGATTCACAAGCCCTTCGAAAAAATGCCTCAATGAAACGTGATTAACAATCTTTGTATCATCGAGATAATTGCGAAATGATTCAGAAATCACTAAGCCACGTTTTCGAAAAACCTTCTCAATTTCCTTGTAAATATCTTGGTATAGATAGTTATAAAAGTCGGTAAGACCGATTTTTTTATATTCCTCAAAATCCAGTTGAATAGGAAAGTAGATTAGGTCCTCGTCTGTGAGAGCATCCAATGCCCATCGGAAAAACGTAGTTTTACCTGTTTGCCTTGGTGCAAAGATAACGATATAACGTCCCTCTTTGATACGGTTGACGAAATTCGAAAGTTCGCTGCTACGTCGAACGACGTAGTTTCGATCCGGTGACACTGGACCTTGAGTCTCAAATATTTTCATTATTTTACCTTACAGACGATTTTTAGTTCACTGTTTTATCACTTCAATAATAGGAAAATCAATCATTCTTAACTTAAATCGGTTTACCCTGCATTGCATCTGGAATATCAATACCGAATTCTTTTAGCACTGTGGGGGCAATGTCATATATGCTTTTCGTTGGCGCAAATCCATCGTTTTGTCTATTGTCTTTGATGATAAACATGCCATTTTCAGCGTGGTTACAATCATCAGGACCCGTATCGTTTTCATAGGTATAGATGCTATTGTAACCAACACTCCCGACTGAACGCCAATAGAGATCCCCGAAATAAACGATGAGATCTGGTGCGATGTTGTTACACTCGCGATATATCTCCTCTGGTTTAAAAACGCGTGTATTGATGTTATGTCCCGATTCGTCAACGATTCCTTCAAGTTGCTTTTTTAACTCATCACGTACCTTTTCGTAATCTTCTGATTTGACAGTTCCATCAGGTTCACGACCATTAACATTTATGAAGATGCGACCATAGTACCCACCTTCACCCCACGCTTTTGTTTGCTGCCAATCAACTATATCTGGTGTGAATCGAGTAATCTCTTGTGGTTCGGTTTTTAGTTTCAGATAGCCGTGTTTTTGTAACCATTCATTGACACAAATACCGCCATCCATCTTTTTAGCACCATGGTCAGATACAATCATGACGGTCGTATCATCATCAACACGTGCCAACATCTCGCCGAGTTCATTATCAAGCGTGCGATAGTAGTTCCGCATTGTATCTGTAAAAGGTGAATTCGGTTCGTACTTAGGATGTTTTTTATCCCAAAATCTCCAGAAACCGTGATGGAGTCTATCAGACCCCATCTCAACCATCATAAAGAAATCCCACGGTTTTTTCTCAAGTAGATAACGTGCGAACTTAAATCGGGAACGTGTCATTTTGAGGAGTTGCTGTTTCAGTTCGGTACGTTTATCGGTACGAAAATTTGGAATATCAATCATATAGTCCGGCGATACTTGTTCAATTTCACGGATTAATCTTGGTGGAAATGTCCACTGTAGATTACGTTCTGCTAAGGGAGAATTGGGATCAATTGGGGTGAGAAAACTGGTGACCATCCAACCTGGAAAGGGTTTTGCAGGATAGGTAAGTGGCACACCTAAGACGACAGAACGTTTTTGTGCTTGGCCGAGCAGTTCCCAGAGCGTCGGCACTTTGATGGCGTGTGCATTGGCAATGGTAAGGGCATCGTAAGAATAATCTGAGCGGTTGCGAAAGCCGTAGATACCGAGTTCACCCGGATCACGGCTTGTCATCATGCACATCCACGCAGGTACAGTGATAGGCGGGATCGTGCTTTCCAATTGCCCATAGATACCGGCTTGTATCAAGCGTCGTGTGTTGGGCATGTCGTCTTTAAACGCATCAAAGACAAGTTCTGGTGCGGCACAATCCCATCCGATGATCATAACCCGTTTTGCCATAATTTATCCTCACGCCCAACGCGGATTCCTTCCACCAAACCGTTGTTCGCTAATGTTCCACAATTCTGCCAAACCGAGTTCGCGGATGTGGTCTAAGCCAGCAATGCATGGATCATTAATTCGGGTTAACCACCGTTGAAGCTCCGTTTCTAACTCTTCTCGTAGTTTCTGTGAGTTGGGATCGTCAATGAGATTATTCATTTGATAAGGGTCGTTATCGTTGTCGTAGAGGAGCCAACCTGTTCCATCATAATGACGAGCGTAGGTATGGCGATGTGTTCGAACACCTCGCCATTCGGTGAGACCAAAATTGAAACCCTCACTGCCGTGCAATGGGAGTTCAAGCAGAACAGATTGCGGTTCATTAATTGACTTTCCGAGCATTGCGTCAGAAAGGTCAATGCCTTCAACACCGTCAGGAATTGGCAAATCGCACAGCGAGAGCATAGATGGCATGAAATCTACAAGGCTCAATAAGGTTTCTCTAGTAATGCCTGCCGGAATTTTACGTGGATAACGTATCATGAAAGGGATGCGGCTAGATTCGTCCCACGGACGTTCTTTTCTGTTGTGTCCATGGCTTCCGAGCATATCGCCATGGTCAGATGTATAGACAAGGATAGTGTCATCGGCAATACCAATTTCATCAAGCGCGACCATCAATCTTCCGAGGTTTTCATCTAAAGCCGTGACATGTGCGTAATATCCAGAAATATCCTTGCGGTATGCTTGTGTATCTACTGCATTTGGACGTAGTTGAATCTCCTCTGGCGGATACATCGCTTTATATCTATCTGGTACGTGTTCATAAGGGTTGTGCGGGGGTCCCCAACTTACATAGAGACAGAAAGATTCATCTGCATGGTCACGACAGTATTGGATCGCCTGATCGGTTTGGAATTCGGGTTCGTAACCATCAATCTGCAGTTTGTTTCCATCGGAATCGTGATAAGGTGCGTTGAAATAGTTATGGTGGCAATTCCAGCCGACCCAATGATCAAATCCGAACCGCATTTCAGACGTGATAAACTTATCCCTCGGCATGCCACCGAGGTGCCACTTACCGATGTAACCTGTAGCATAACCGTTATCCTTAAAAACTTGCGCAATGCCCGTTTCAGTCAACGGTAGCGGTAAATCGTTGGATACGGCTTTGTGACTTAGCGGGTGTTTGCCTGTCATCAGGCATCCGCGCGCCGGTACACATATTGGTACGTTGGTGAAGGTGTTAGGAAAGAACATGCCTTCCTCTGCAAGTTTATCCATATATGGCGTTTTTACTTGCGGGTTACCTGCACATCCGACATCGCATTGACGGTGCTGGTCGCCAAATATAAATATTAAATTCGGTTTTCGTTCCATATTTTCTCCTATGTTTTCCTTGTTATTGTAGCCATGTATATATTTTCCGCAGCACGCCTTCACTGCGCGACCATAACGATCTTTTAAATGGTGAGATTATTTTTGTATAGCTACAAAAATCTGTACGTTTGGCACGATATTGTTCCTTGTGGGCAATCAACCCGTCATTTTCTGGTGGTGATGCACCGAAATCCACCCATTCATATCCATGTTCACATGCCCATGTGATAATGTGGTGAAAAATAGCATTATTCGGACGGTATTGTAAATAATCAGGTAGTGAAGCCTCACACCATAGGGTGACAGTTTGGTTGTAATATAGATAGAGCAATCCAGCGATGATAGTGTCGTCACATATTGCAACGGCAAGTTTAGCAATACCTTTTTGCAGAAGTTTCTTCATAAGTACCCATGGCTTCGGAGTTCCACCTAAACGTTTCAACGTCATCAGATACATGTCATAGAATTTGGAGAAATCTTCGTCATTTTCTGTATTCATAACTTCCACACCCGATTTTTTCGCTTTACGAACTGCACCTCGCACCCGCTTGTTGTACGCGTTCCAAAGTGTGTCAATATCCGTGTTAGTCTTCAATAAATGTGTGAACCTTGGTATTAGTTCATATCCATATTCTGTTAGATAATCCCCATATTTTATACTATCTGTCGGGGAAAGCGTCCAGCAAGTTTCACACCAACCTTTCTCATCTGATGTCGCTTCAAGATAGGTCTCAATCGCTGAAATTATATCTTTTGGATTCACTTGTGTTGAATCAATGATTTGTGGACCTCCAAACAAATTCCACGGCATTGAGTTCCACAAACGAATACTAGGTATTGGTTGAAATACAAAAGCGGGTAATCCACCAATTATCTTTTTATCTTGTTTGATCAACAGATAGACAGAATCCAACTGCTTAAAGGAGTCCGTAAGCGCATCACACCATTCAACGCTCTGGAAGACGGTAGCATTTGAACATTGTTTAATAATGGAATCCCAATTGTCGTGATTTTGAGGTGTAAGCGGTTCTAAAGTATACACGGATATATTGTAGTTGAAATAAGACTTTTTGGCAAGTATGGGTTTTGGTTACATTTTTTTGATTTCAATTTGCAATATACTCAAGAAAATGGTATAATTATATTGCTCTTACGAACGGTATGTTTGCTTGAGTCGTTTTAGTATATTGCTCTTACGAACGGTATGTTTGCTTGAGTCGTTTTAGCTGAAATCTTTTGTCGTAAAATATCTTACTCTGGGTCGCGAGAATGCGTTATCGTCAGTCGCAGGTTCGACTCCTGCCAGCAGGTGGATGTAATGTGAAGCCTGCTGTAGCTCAGTGGTAGAGTGAATGTATTCCAATTCTTATCCAGAGTTATCTCTCTGCGGGCCGAAGTATTGCGTTACCTCAACTAATGAATCTATCGCAATACACTCCTTGCCCGTAACATCGGAAAAAATCATGAGTTACCTAAATAAATATTCACCTCTACATCCACACCAACAGCAACCTTTAGACGAAAATCAGATAGAAAATTCTGCTGGTGGTTACGCGTATCCTGTTTCTATTTGGACAAACCTTGATAGGTTTCTTGTTTTAGGAACTGAAGGCGGATCCTATTACGCCAAGGAACAGGATTTGACGAAGGAAAATGTTGATTCTGTCAGGAGATGCATTACAGAGGATGGCGTAAAAGTTGTAGAACGGATTCGGGAGATCTCTGTCTCCGGACGCGCACCCAAAAACGACCCCGCATTATACGCATTGGCACTCGCTTTTACCCACGGAAATTCCCAAACAAAGCGGAAAGTACAAGAGGTATTCTGTGATGTTGCACGCATCGGCACACATCTATTTACCTTCGTTGCATTTGTAAATGGCATGCGAGGATGGGGCAGAGCATTGCGACGGTTAGTTGGCGAATGGTATCGTACGAAAGATGACGATGCCTTGGCATATCAAGTCCTGAAGTATCAATCCCGGAACAGATGGCGACATGCAGATGTTCTTGCAAAGTGCCACTACGGTGAGAACCGAGGGATATACCGCTGGATGAAAGGAATTGATACAGAAAAGCGAATCGTCCATCGAACAAAAAATGATGGGACACAGACCTCAACTGCTTACGATGCCACGGATGCTTTGCCAGAATTACTCGCCGGATACGAGGAACTGAAACGAACGCGGAAACGCGCAGATGTCATCAGACTCATTGAAAAACATCAATTTACGCATGAGATGGTACCAAACGAATGGAAAGATGAAAAAGATATCTGGGCAGCATTACTAGCTAACATGCCAGTAATGGCAACGGTGCGAAATCTCGGAAAAATGACACAGATCGGGTTGCTAAAGCCTTTTGCACCAGCGGTGCAGACTGTGTTGGAAAGACTTTCTGCAGATGCCATCAAACATTCGCTTATACATCCTATCCAGATTCTTATGGCATTAATCACATACAAGTCTGGTGCAGGAGTCAGAGGGAGTTTGACATGGGAACCTGTTCCGCAGATCGTAGATGCTTTGGACGCTGCATTCTATATGGCATTTGAAAACGTTGAACCGAGTGGAAAGAATACCCTCTTGGCACTCGATATTTCCGGTTCAATGATGGATGGAACAGTTGCAGGATGTAAAGGACTAACTCCGCGTAACGCTTCTGCTGCAATGGCATTGGTAACTGCACGGACAGAACCGCATTACCACATCTTTGGTTTCTCGAAGGATTTTATACCGTTGTCGATATCAGCATCAGATAAGTTGTCAAGTGCCATTGATACCGTTTCAAACCTACCACACGGAGGGACAGATTGCGCACTACCCATGTTATATGCAATAGAAAATGAACTCGAAGTAGATACATTCATCATCTATACAGATAACGAAACATGGTACGGTGACATTCATCCGAAAACTGCGTTGGATATGTATCGGCAAAAGATGGGAAGACCCGCAAAATGTGCTGTTGTTGCAATGTTAGCTAATAAATTTTCTATTGCCGACCCAAACGATGCTGGAATGTTGGATTTCATCGGATTTGATACCGCTACGCCTTCTCTGCTTAGTGCCTTTGCTAAGGATGATAGTTTGAAGGAACTTCTCTAACAATCCGACCCCTTTACGCATTCCGCCCGATAAAAGAGTTGGATCCTGCGTCCCCGAGTTGAAATTTAACACTTGGAGATCAAAAGATGATTAACAGCATCAAACATGCCATCGTAATGCTATGCCTTCTCGGCAATTTTTCGAGCGCTCTCGCTGCCCCCCCTAAAGTGACACATTTTACATTAAGCAACGGTATCCGCATTGTCAACCTCTATGTTGAAGATTCTACGGATGTCGTTATTTTCAGTTATCTACCCCTCGGACTCGTTACGGATGGAAAAACAAAGACACAGTGGAGCCATCTAATTGAACACCTGACACTCCGAACCACAGGATCGGTTGATTACAAAACGAGTAACGCAGAGACGATGGCGGATCACATGCGTTTGGAGTTTATCGGAAACACCGATAATTGGCAGCTGGGTTTGGAACGACATGCACAGTGGCTCTCCGGATTACCTTTTTCAGAAGAAAGTTTGGCGGAAGAACTGCCGAATGCCTTGTCCGAGATCGACACGACTGAAAAGAGATTGGCAACTCACAAATGGGCGTTCGCTGCGTGGAACCAAGTCTTTCGGCATGGGGAAACCGATATAGCAATGCGAGGTGATGTTCAATCCGCGCAGCTGCATGAACTGCAAGAATATAGCGATCTACATTTGGTTCAAGCGGATCGCGTCTTCCTATGTGTTATTGGCGGTGTTGACTCGGAAACACTGAAAGAGACTATGGAGAAGCAACTCGGAACTATCCACTTAACTACAAAGGCACTTCCGCAGCCAACAGCCCCTTCAGAGATAGTGAAAAACCAAACTGCTACTTGGGACATCGATGTACCCCACTATATGGAGACCTACGCGATACCGCACGCTACGGATAAAGACTACCCAGCATTGTATACAGCGAACGCGCTCCTGAACTTAAGACTTATGCAGGATAACCAGCTCAAAGAATGGGTCGGTTTTGTTTTCTGCGGGATTGACCTGATTGCACCCGAACAGACCTACCTATACATCAGTGCCTCACTCAAACCCAATGTAGATATAGCGGCGGTCAAACAGCGGATGCGGCTGCTGATAAGCCAGTTCAAGCAGCCAGAGAACAACGTCCAAGTTGCCATGGTTGCCCCAGCACTTTCCACGCAATTTAGTGCACCTCTGGACTTAGCGGTGATACAGCAACAAAAACCAGCACGCGTGTCAGAAGCTATGATGCTTGGTAACATCGGCCTATGGTGGGGTATGCTTGAATATCGATACGGCGAGACTTTACCGCAGCTTGCGGCGGCACTTGCCAATGTCTCCGCAGCGGATGTTGCCGCCGTTGTCGATCAGTATTTATCTGAAGATGCGCGGATGACACTACTTCTCACACCACAGACACCGGAATGATGTGAACTGATTGGTAGAAAATCGAAACCTGCTACCCACCGGCTCTATGCATTTTTCAATTTTCCGAATATCTCTGTTATCTCTGATCGGATCTGTACTTCAACTGATAGATCCAGTACTAACCGATACGGACCACTAAGAGCATGGTTCCGTCGGCCTGCTTCATAACCTGCCTTTGCTGTTGTAAACACTTCATTTTACCTCACTATAAGATATTTGTTGACAAACGACAACTTACCCTATAGAATTGAATAACAAAACTTTATATTATCTATTGGAAGGAATAAAATAATGGCATTAAAAGTTGGCGTAGTCGGCATGAGTGGTATCGGAAATAATCATGCGAATTGCCATGCAAATGATGACTTAGCAGAACTTGTTGCAGTATGCGATATAGTGAAAGAGCGTGCGGACAACGCAGCAGAACGGCTCGGCGTGAAAGTATACTACCGTTTAGCAGATATGATTGATGGAGAACCCGATATGGACATCGTTGATGTCACAACGGGTGGAAATGAGAACGGTAGTTGGCACTATGAACCGACGATGGAGGCACTGGATAACGGAAAGCACGTGCTGGTTGAAAAACCGATATCTAACGATATCGGAGAGGCACGCGAAATGGTTGCAAAAGCGACAGAAGAGGATCTTTACCTTGCATGTAATCTCAACCATTACTTCACGCCACCTGCTGAGCAAGCAAAGCAATATATTGATAATGGACAGATCGGTGAAATGGTCTACATCCTGCACAAAATGGGATTCGCTGGTGGAGAATTCAACTATAGTTACTCTAAAGCCCCGCGTTCTGATGGATTCCCTTATTTTCATGTGAAAGCATTTCTGTCCCATCCGTTCAGCGTGATGCGGCATTTTTGTGGTGATGTGACGCACGTACAAGCTTTTATGGAACGCCCGCATTTCCGTCGTCGTGAAGGAGATCTAATGGTATCTATAAACAGCATTCACTTACGTTTTGAAAATGGATGTATCGGTTATCTACTTAGTCAACGTGGGGATGCGACCTTTGGACTCGGCGGATGGTGGAGTGTTGAACTTGCTGGCACACGAGGAACATTTTGTATCGAAAACTGTATTGAGAAGGTGACGTTCTGGCCATCACCCGGCGCACCTGAAGGCGGAGATACTATCGTAACCGAATCGGGAATCTCTGACTTTGGACAGACATTTCCGTTGAGGATCCATGCTTTCTTGGAAGACATAACAAACGGTGTTCCGAAAGAGAAGATACGTGCCTCTGGCAGAGATGCCCTTGCTGCACTCGAATATACATGGGCAGCGATGGAATCGTATGAACAGGGGGGAATTTTGGTGCGTCCGCACCCGTTACCTTCATTAAGTGGACTGTAAGGTCATAGTTTGACAAAAACATCAAATCACGAAATTTTATAGAAGGAGTGCTACATTTGAAATTAGGTGCAAATTCAGTGCTATTTGGCGGATACGATATGGAAACCGCCTTTAAGCACATTGCAATGGCTGGTTACGATGGCATAGAACTTTCTGCTATTGATGGGATGAGTCAACATCTTGTCCTTGCAAACTGGCAAGAACTTGCAGATGACATCAAACGCCTATCACAGGAATATGAGCTTGAATTATTAGCAATGGAACAACCGTCTCGTGACGCTGAGAGAATGGAGTTGGCATTTCAGGCTGCTGTTGAAATTGGTGTTCCAATAATTAACTGTGGCCCTGGTGGTTCATCTGACAATGAAGATACATGGCCAGAGGTAATTGATTCTTTGGGAAGCCTGTCTGATCGTGCAGAACACTACGGGGTTACGCTCTGTGTGAAAGCACACGTCGGTGCAAGTATCTACAACACACCGACAACGCTGCGCGCGATGCAAGAAATTGACTCACCAGCATTTGGTATTGACATGGATCCTTCACATATACACCGTGCAGGTGAAAATCCTGTGGAGGCGATCGCTGCTGTTGTATCAAGAGTAAAACACGTCCACATCCGAGATTGTAAGGGAACACAGCGTGGTCCGGGTTCTCCTGAATTGCAAGCGAACGGACGCGGCGATATTGACCTTGTTGGATACATTCGCGTACTACATGAAAACGGATACACGGGCCCTTTAAACCTTGAAGTCATCGGTGCGAAAGAATATACTTTAGAGCAGTGCTGCACAATTGCCGCTGAATCACGTGGGCACATGCAGGCATGTCTACAAGCATGTGGTGCGCGTTAGTTTATTAAATGAGTAGGTGGGTGAACGATCTACCTACTCTTGATTCTCGGAGCATTGAACATTTCTGCATACAATACTTTCTGATGTAGTAAATGGATAGAATGTAAATGCCTTAATGTTGAATAAATTTTATTTTGGGAGATGAGAAATGAAGTTGTTTCAAAAGTTTTTCCTACTTGGTAGTAGTCTATTTGTCTTTTTCTGCTTCTGTCTTCCATGGATTGAGGACGAATCAGGATTTCAACTTATTGTTAGCGACGATGTTTTCCTCACCCCTTTGGTTTTCATGATTACTTTAATGATAACTATAGTTTGGACATTTTTTGTTTTTTTTATAGACATAAAGCAGGAAAGCGGGTATCCTTTTAGAAAATATAAACCTTTTTGAAAGGATATGTCTAATGACCCCACTTTCCTACCTGGACAACATGTTATCACAATTCAGATCGTTATTCAAGCACAACAACTTCAATCACTTTCAAACTTTCGTGAAAGGTCTGATAAATACGCCCTACCGAGGCACAATGACACAAATCTATCTTGCGACAGCCCAAGCAGGTCGGTATTGGTCTCTGCCAAAGTTTCTTTCACGTGGTGTCTGGTGTGTGGATCAAGTCGCCACTACGCTAAGCCATCAAGTGCTATCCGCTTACCCCACGGGCGTATACGTCTATGATGAAACACATGCCCTAAGTAGCGGTTCAAAACAAGCGGGTTTGCATTTCCGCAGGAACCCTGCGTATCAGGCACGTAACAAGAACCAATCCAAGTTTCATCACGGACACGAGTTCGGTGCGATTGGGTGGCTGGCAGAAACGCCCGAAGGCACGCGCCTGTTTCCATTAGCCACACGGATGATGGAACCGAAAAGCGAGGACGCGAATAGCCTCGCTGTGCTGAAGCATTTATGTAATCTTGTGCCACCGGGTCTTATCGTTTTCGATAGAGGCTTCAATAGACGCAAAGTGTTCACGGAGATACTCTCACAAGGACATCATTTACTTTGTCGTGCGAAGTCAAACGCGGCGTTTTTTGATATACCGAAACGCCCTAAGCGTCTCAAGAGAGGCAGACCCCGTCGGTATGGTAGCCGTGTGTCTATTCCACACCTGAAGTATACAGATATCGTTGTTGAGGATCAGACACTTTCTGTCGCTGATAAAGTCGTGCGGACAAAGATGTGTCCTGTAGATGTCCGCATCGTTGTGATACGCAAACGCCCCAAAAAGTCTAAACCCTATCGGTATTTCTGTGTATTTACTTCAGATTTACGACTGCCCGTAGAAACAGTTATCCGACACTATAGAAACCGGTGGCAGATTGAAACTGCCTTTCGGGACGCTAAAGAAAACTTCGGATTTGACACCTATCAACTCCGAGACAGGAAAAGTTTGGATCGGTTCGTTCAACTCAGTTTCACCGCAGCAACGCTGACACAACTCGCTTTCAGTCCGTCGCCATTGCCTAAGACACCCGCAGACACAGACACAGACAAGGTTTCTCTTGATTTAGAAACTGTGCTATCCACACTCAATATACACTGGTATAAACCGAAACATCTCACACGCGGCTTGATGACCGCTTACTTGCAGCGGGGTTTACAACAAAACTATTTTTATACGAGTTACGACCCGGGGAAAAACGCACAGAAAAAACTGAAAATCCCAAAGATACTATGTGAAAATGGTTCAGCAGCAACTATTTTCACGATTATTGGAAAAATGATGGCTAAAAAACAGTGATTTCTAACAGAATTTAGACAGAAAAGGGGCGTTAGCAGCGGTTCTAACACCTGTTCAGAAGTGCTAACGGGGAAGTGCTGCCAACTATTCATAATCTATAACAAGACCAAAACTGTCCAAACTATAGTAATGATAATTGGATGCATTCTTATTTGGCCATCGAGGATCTTTATATAAATTGGTAGTTTGGTCTGTATTATTCGGCTCATGGTATTGTTGTTTAGTAATCTGTCTTTTATTGAATACGGTTTGTCGCTTACAATTATAGGTTTTTTTCTCACAATTGCTGGTGTAAGTTTTTTTTCTAAAACAGACTAAAGGGTTGAATCAAACGAAAAGTATGGCATAGAATGGTTTGTTAGAGGAAAGAAGAATGAAACAATATTCAAGGTTTATTTCACTTGCTGGTGGCATATTAGCATTTTTCAGTCTTGCACTGCCTTGGGAAAGCAATTACTCAGGATTACAACTAGCTAATGGGATTGGAGGGATAACCACTATAGTCCTCATAGTATCCTTAGCAATCATCTGTATAAATATATATCTGATTTTTACAAAACCACGTTCCCATGTTTACGGTATAACAATTGCTTTAATCGTAGGATTGATTGGTGTATACGGTAGTATAGTTGCTTTTTTAGATAATAGTGATGTGAACATCAACCATGTTACAATAGCTTTAATCGCTTCTTTGTTGATTATCGGTACGACAATATATATGTTAAACCGACAAACTCGTTGGAAATCGTTACCTACTTTATGGGTGATTATCAGTAGTGTTGTTGGTCTCTATTGTTTTTTTGTTTTTATGTTTGGTGCGATCCTAAATATAGAACCAAATGGCGTTCAGATAGACAGTGTCAAATACGGTACTTCGTTAACTGCAGTCGGATTTATTCTTGCAATAGTCGGTGTATTATGTTTTCCGAGTACAGAGAATGAATCGGAAAAGGATAAAAAACAGGATACCGAAGAGATTTCTGCGGAGGAAGAATGAAGAACTATTCGCGCTATATCACACTGATAGGCGGCATATTAGCATTTTTCAGTTTTGCTTTACCTTGGTTAGAAGACTATACGGGCATTAGCCTTGCTATCGATGGTTTTCATCCAATTTTAATCGTGTTAATTGTATTTTTTGGATTGATAGGTTTCGGTATATACATTATACAATCTATTTCCAATTCCAAAAGTGTGGGCATTGTTATAGCAGCCCTCGGGCTTTTCTCCTTTTTAATTTTGTTTGTTGCATTTGTTGGACAAACAAGATATTCTGTTGGACAAACAAGATATACTGAGGGCAGCGGCTTCATAACATTTGCTTTTTTTATGTCATTAATAAGTATCGGTTTCAGTCTAATGTTAAACCGACAAGGTCATTGGTATTCCTTTGCCAGAACGCTCGTGTTCATAAATGCTGTTGCCGGGATTTTCTGTTTTCTGATAGTAGTGTTTAGTTCGAATTTAGATCTGAGAATCAGCGGCAATTTACAGGACGAAATCAGATACGGCGCGTTTTTGACTGCTGTTGGATTCATTCTATCTATCGTTAGCGTACTTGAGACCCCACATAGGCTGAAGCAGATAAAGGAATACCGCTATGGAACAGCTTTTCTGGTGGGAGTTCCTCTGCCACTTCTGTCAATCCGCATAACCAATTCCATGTATATTGACCTCGCTGTCTATCTCTGTAAGATTCTACCTCGGTTACATACGGATGTCTTCCTTTGTGCTGATAAGTCGGAATTTCATCTGTTTCCCGTTTCCAATCTCTTTTAGGCATAGCGGTTCGGAGATAGGAGAACTTAATCATGCCGCGTCTGTCTGCATTGAGTTTTGGACCTGCCTTATGCCAAATACCGTATCGTGTCATAGCGACGGTGCCTGCAGGTACAGTAAGTGATAACTGACCTAGGATATCTCCATAGTGCGCAATTGCCTCTCTATCAACAAGTCGAAAATGCGATCCTGGCAAAATCATTGTGGGACCATCTTCAATTTTTACCTCTTTCGGATAGTAGTAGCACTGAAGATGCGTAATACCGTATCCATATTCCGTAAGGCCGTCTGAATGCCATGTCTGTCCACGGTGCGGTGCTTCAAAGAGATGGTGATGCGCATTCGTTGGGACAAGAAAGTTTTCACCTAACAAAGAACGGGCGACACCTGCAACTTCTGGATGAAGCAGAAGATTTCTACGAAATGCATCTGTTTGAACAAATTCGCCAAGTCGTCCACCGTTAACAGCATCGCATTCCCGATTAAAATCTTCATCAATGATGTTTTCCAACGAAATATATCCGTTGTGTATAAACTGCATGACCTGGTCATCATTTAATGTTGGTTCTACGTTAAACATGTATGTCTTCCTCAGATTATTTTTTCCAAGATAAATTCAAAATTGAGATATGCGTTTTCAACATCCGAAAAACTGTAAAGTTCAGGTCGTGGAAATTGTACTATTTTCCATCCATCACGAACTGCATCAAGTACAGATGCATAAGGTGGATCTTGAGACGGTAGCATAGGTTCGTCTGGTGCGGTTGGGTCATATAATGCCCCGGCTCCGAGAGGTGAACGTAGGTTGGTTGATTTGGAATAGAGGTAAAGAATAATTTGTTTTTCAGTATTCAGCACATCTATAACACTGTTAAGGTCAACTTCGGTTAATTTACCTGTGTTAAGTTTATCGATGCAATTGTTGAGCCATTCATTTAATGCTGATTTCACACAAAGGTCTCCCTTCAATTGAGTATCAGCATTATAGCATTAAAACAAAAAATGTGGTATAATTGTCCACAAGCTCGTTAAATCATAAAGAAAGGAATCAAATATGAGATTGGAAGGAAAGGTTGCGATAGTTGCGGGTGCAGCGTGGGGAGGGATCGGTGCGGCAACAGCGTACAAATTTGCATGTGAAGGTGCGAAAGTAGTCGTTAACACGCGCCGCAGAGAAGAAAAATTGAACGAAACCGTAAACCGTATTAAAGATGCAGGCGGTGAGGCAGTCGCCGTGATGGGTGATGTAGCGGATGAGAAGACATGGGAAACACTCGTGGAAACAGCATTAACAAATTACGGCAAAATAACTACACTTGTTCATAACGCTGCACATTCTTATACAAAAAAAGCGATTGAATTCACCCCAGAAGAATGGAACGAAAGCCTTGGTGTAACACTCGGTGGACCGTGGCTTGGTGCGAAGTATTGTATACCTGAAATGATAAAGAACGGTGGCGGTACCCTTGTCTTTATCTCAACTGTCAATGCGACGATTACAAATCCTGGTTTTGGACTGTATGGTGCGGGTAAAGGCGGATTAAACGCATTAACCCGAAGCATCGCACTCGATTACGGGAGAGAAGGCATTCGCGCAAATGCTATTGCCCCCGGACAGATTGTTGGGGAACGTGGTGAAGCCTCTCTTGCTGCAGATGCACTTGAGGAACAAGCGTCCCGTGATTGTTACCCAGTCGGTAGATACGGAAAACCTGAAGATATAGCGAATGTAGCACTGTTCTTAGCGTCTGATGAGGCGGATTTCGTTACTGGAATTGTGTTGACTGCAGATGGTGGTTTGACGCTGCAGTCACCAGAAGCGCTTGTTCGTCCTTCTTTCAGGCTCCGCTGGAGAGATGATATCCTTGTACCGCAGCCGAAATAACTTTCAGAAAATGTAGAGATAGGTCTCCGTACGAGTCGATTTCCTCGATTAAATATAGGTGAAGAACCTGAACCTGTTAAACATAGATAGGAGCAAATAATGTGTGGACGATTTACCCTCGCAAGCGAACTTGAACAATTGAGTGAACACTTTGATGACTTACAACTGACGTTTGAGTTTGCACCACGTTATAATATCACGCCGACACAAGATGTGGTTGTTATTGCTAACACCAATGAAGCTGAAGATGGATATAAGACAGAATTTTACCAGTGGGGACTTATTCCATCTTGGGCAAAAGACCCAAAAATCGGTAACCGGATGATAAATGCGCGTTCAGAAACGCTCGCCGAAAAACCTTCGTTCCGAAGTGCATACAAACGCAGGCGATGTCTCATCTTGGCTGATGGATACTATGAGTGGCAAACGGTACCTGACGAAAAATCTAAACAACCAATTTACGTGCATCTCAAATCGCAGAAACTGTTTGCTTTTGCAGGGTTATGGGAGGAATGGAAAGCAGATTACATGGAGAAATCACTTCGATCTTGTACCATCATCACTTGTCCACCCAACTCGTATTTAGCGGAAATACATCACAGAATGCCTGTGATTTTGCCTAAGGATGTTTATGGACAGTGGCTTGCACCGGGTGAACAATCAACAGAGGTGTTGCAACCTTTGCTGAAACCTTACTCAGATGATGAGATGGAGGCGTATCCCGTGTCACGTTTTGTTAATCGACCGGGGAACGATTCTCCAGAATGTATCCGACGTGTCCCAGAGGTGGACACAGATAACCAGAAGATTGAACAAAATTTGTTCTAATTTCGTATAAACACTATTTAGGAAGGGATTATGTCAAAACCGACCAAAGAGCAAATGCTCTTTATGTATCGCAAGATGATAGAAATTCGTCAATTTGAGGAAGCTGCGGGAACACTCTACCAAAGTGGACAACTTCCCGGTTTTTTGCACCTATACATAGGCGAAGAAGCAACTGCAGTGGGTGTCTGTGCACATTTAGAAGATGATGATTACATTACCAGTACGCATCGTGGACATGGACATCTCATCGCTAAGGGGGGCAAACGGGACCGCATGATGGCAGAACTATTTGCACGAACGACAGGTTACTGCAAGGGTAAAGGTGGTTCGATGCACATCGCTGATAAAGAGACCGGTATCCTCGGTGCAAATGGCGTTGTCGGAGCGGGAATTCCGCTGGCAGCGGGTGCTGCGCTCTCTGCAAAATACCGTGGTACACAACAGATTGCTGTCTCTTTCTTTGGAGACGGCGCCACGAACCAAGGTGTATTCCATGAAACCCTTAACCTCGCTGCAGTGTGGGAATTGCCTGTTGTCTTTGTCTGTGAAAATAACCGATTCGGTATGGGGACACCGCAACATGAGCATCAGCGAGTAGAGGACATCGCTGTTCGCGCCCCGGCTTATGATATACCTGGGGTTACCGTTGATGGAAATGATGTTCTTAAAGTATATGCTGCTGCAGGGGATGCCGTTACTCGTGCCCGTGAAGGCGGTGGACCCACACTACTCAATTGTGATACGTATCGTTTCCGTGGACACCACATTGGGGATCCAGGAACATCTTACCGTGATCGTGAAGAGGTACAAGAACAGGAACGGCAACGTGATCCTATCCGAAGACTTGCTCGCGTTCTTATCGATGACGAAGAGATTACACAAGAAGAACTTGACACACTTGAAGCAGAACTTGCAGAT
Organism: Candidatus Poribacteria bacterium; assembly: GCA_965200395.1. GTDB lineage: Bacteria > Poribacteria > WGA-4E > WGA-4E > WGA-3G > MSPOR6. The sequence continues at coordinate 668,008 of CBDAUH010000003.1, forward strand.
GAGCTTGAGGAAGCATTGGAATTTGCCAAAAACAGTCCTGAACCACTTCCCGAAGATGCTCTAGAAGATGTTTACGCAGGATCTATACAACCGTGAAAATATTACATCTACATTGAACATGGGTATGCGTTAATTAAGGCGACATGAAAGAAGATGAACAGTTGCAATCCTACGGAGTCACATGGAAGTCTGTTCTCATTACACTTGTGTTGATTCCGTTCAATTTCTATTGGATTATCGCTGGTGAAGTGGGGCTCGTCGGTTATGCCCTAAATACTTACGCAGTGCCTTTTTACAATGTCGTCTTTGTCGTTTTCACATTCACACTATTCAACCTAATTGTTCGGTATGCTACCCGTATCCGTTTACTTTCCGATGCCGAACTTCTCACCATCTACATTCTACTTAGCACCGCATGTGCATTTCCATCCATTACTTTGATGACGATCCTCGTCACGACCGTCGGTCATGCTTTCTGGTTCGCCACTCCTGAAAACGAATGGAAACAACTCTTTTGGGATTACCTTCCGAGATGGCTTCTTGTAGACAATTCAAAAGCACTTGCAGGATACTATAAAGGCGAAACTAACCTTACTACGTTTGAAATAATTGGAGTATGGTTCGTTCCGATACTTTCTTGGACACTATTTATCACTGCACTTGTGCTGGTGATGTTGTGTATCAATGTTATCCTTCGGAAGCAGTGGGTGGAACGAGAACGACTTGCATATCCTATTACACAAATTGCTTTTCATGTTACACATAATACGAAATCGTTGTTTAGACACCGTATCATGTGGATCGGTTTCGGTATCGCAGCGTCTATTGCAATCCTCAATGGGTTTAGTTTTCTGTATCCTTCAATTCCATATTTGCCGATAAAACGCATAGGCGGATGGCGTGGTTTTGGACATCTATTTACAGAAAAACCTTGGAATGCTATCGGTGGAATCAGTATGTCTTATTATCCATTTGTTATCGGATTAGGGTTGTTGATGCCGCTCGACCTTTCCTTCTCCAGTTGGTTTTTCTTCTTCTTTTACAAAGCACAATTAGTCCTGACAAGTGCTGTTGGACTCTCCAATATCCCTGGATTTCCGTATATTGATCGGCAATGTTTTGGTGCTGCCATCGGCATCTTTATCTCGGTGTTAGTACTGAACCTACGTCACTTTCGCGGTGTGTTCCGCATTGCCCGACATCGTACGGGTGAAGATGCTAATGAACCCATCTCATATAGACTTGCACTGTGGGGTATAGTCGGTGGGCTCGCCATTCTCTTTTTCTTCTCTAAACGCATCGGCATGTCTCTCTGGCTGATACCGCTGTTTTTTGCGATCTATTTTATCATCGTTTTGGTGTTAACACGGATGCGAGCAGAGCAAGGATTTCCTGTGCATGCGATGGAAAACATGCCGAATCATCATATTCTAATTGATAGTTTCGGCACACGTATGTTAGGAACAAACAACCTTGTTGCTATGACGTTATACCGTTGGTTCAATCGGAGTTATACGAGCAATCCGATGCCACATCAATTGGAAGGATTCAAACTGTCAGAACGGTCTGCTATTGCACCACAGCGGTTGTTCTTAGCACTTCTTGGGATTTCCACATTTGCTTCAATTATGGTCTTTGGAATAATTTTACATATCTATTATACTTATGGTGCATTGAATATGAGTGGGAGTAGTAGTTGGAATATCGGTTTCGGTGAACGTGTCTTTGGCGGACTTCAACGTTGGCTATATTATCCTACTGAACCGAATTTTTACGCGACGGGTGGGGTAGTTTTCGGCCTGCTTTTCTCGACCGGATTGATGTTTATGCGTGCTCGGTTCTTCTGGTGGCCCTTCCATCCGATTGGCTTTGTTGTTTCAAGCGATTGGGGTATGCGGTATTTGTGGAGTTGTATGTTGGTGAGTTCTATTGTGAAATGGTCAGTGTTGAAAATCGGCGGTCATCACGCTTCGCGACAGTTGGTGCGGTTTGCTATTGGGTTGATGTTGGGAGACTTTACTGTCGGTGGAATTTGGAGTCTGATTAGTGTAGTAACACAGCAACCGATGTATAATTTTTGGCCTTAGACTGAGACAACACTTCCGTGTATAAATCTAATTTAATCTGTTTCAATTGAGAATTGATTAGAAATGTGCTACAATTGCCATAATCACGATGAACGTAAAAGATAATTTTTGCAATGATGAAAGCGGCGAGGATTATGTATACACAATTAACCTCTTTACCTAAATCAACCGCTTATCGTTGTTGAAAAGATATTGTTATCTGCCTTACGGACATAGAAATCTGAAAACGCTAACAGTTAAAAGAGAAGTAAATGGAAGTGACAAGTCAAATTTTATTAAAAGAGTTAACAGAGTTAAAATCAAAAAATGATTGGTTAGGAATTTATAACAAATTCAAACCAATAGTAGAGTTGCCTCAAAATGATTTAATCTGGAATAATGCTAAGGTTTTAAGCGATATTGGGTTTGCATGTACAATGTTGGCAAGAATTGATTCGATTCCACGCGAGATATTCAGAGATCGGAATACTTTAAATGATTTTTTGAAAAAACAGGCAGAATATCGGAAATACGCTCAATCAATTCAGAAACGATGTGTTGAACTTGAGCCACATGAACCGTTACATCTTGCAAACGTCGCTTACATATTCTATCAGAATATTAATGAGCTGACACAACCACGAGGTAGACGGGATGGAAATCTAAGAAAGGAAATTAAGAATTTTCTAACTGTGATAGATAAAGCAATTAAGCTTGATACAAAGCATCGCGTAAACGATCTTTACCGTAAAGGACGCGTTTTAGCCCGTATATTACCAGATCAAATACTGTGGAGCAAATCCTACGAAGATTTCGGTGACTTTACAGAAAAATTAAAAAGAGCTCATGAAGTACGAGAAAAGGGTATCCAAACTTTGTTGCTTGCCAAAAATGGGTGGGAAAGGTTAAGTCCTGATAACCCTGATGAGCAGCGTTGGCATAAAAAGTATCGGAGAGATTACATCAAAACACTTTACACACTCAGTCATGCTTACTATGAAAAAACTAAAGAAGATTGGAATGAATCCATATTTGCTCTAAATGAACGTAACTATGTAATTTCTAACCAGCAAATTACTATTGATGAATCTGATGTGCAGAGCATAGATGAAGCAATTCAAACGATCAAAGAGTGTTGCATGACTGATTGTCCTTCTAAATTTTTGCAAGATGTCAAAGAACGTAAGCAGAATCTAGTAGAAATTGCCTCTTATAATGGAATACATGAAGGGGTCGACAAACTATATTCAATTGGTAAATTTTTTTTCGCAAAGTACTGGATACTCAGCGGCAGTGGTTTAAAGGAAACTAACGACGCTGTTGAAGCCCGACAGACCGCAGAACGTTATCTCCAAGCAGCTTTAAAATGTGAATGGTCGCCCCAGAAAGCAAAGCAAGATAAAAGGTTCATTGCAGAACGACTTGCACGAGTCTTTATAACTAAAGAAGAATACGATGAAGCAATTTCTATAATTGCGGAAAATACCTCAGACTTAGACTTGAGATATGCAGATCCTTATTTACTCCATACTTGTGCAATTGCTCTGTTAAAGTCTGGAAGCATCACACAAACTCAGAATTTTTTAGATTCTGCTGTGAATTCCAAACGAAATAAAAAATTATGGTTAACACATTTTTTAAAAGGGTGTGCCTATCTTGAAACAGATGAAATAGAAAATGCCCAAAAGCAATTTGAACTTGCACATCAAAAGGCAGAACTAGTTGGCAAGAAAAATGTTGATTCTCTCCTCATAGCAAAGGCATTTGTAGAATATAAATCTGAGAATGTGTCTGGCGCATTGAAATTATTGGAAGAAGCACGAAAACTAAATCCAAATAGAATTTCAATAGATGAGCGCATACGTAAATGGCAACAAAGCAAATCTTAATTCAGTACTGAATAACAAGCATCGCAACTTCATAATTTGGAAACATTGGAAAAAACGGATTGTATCGTAGGATTAGGAGCCATGATGCAATAATAAGTCCTTAATTTGCATATTGACAGCAAACATACCCTTGAGTAATTGAGACAGGATTCCAAAAGGGCATTTCGTCTTTTCTTCTCATTTACCCCCCATTTTTTTGTATGTGTAGCATATAGTTGTCCTGGATTGTTGTGTGTGCAAGAGAGTCAATAGGTGACTAATCAGGTGTCGCCTCCGCATCCGCAGCTATTAAGAGAAAACAGCAAGGCTTCAGGGGTCCAAGTATGGATCAAGGCGTTCTTGATCAAAGTAATAACAGCATAAAGTTTGCGTTGTGTATTGCGATACTTTGCCAACGGCTGTATGTCTTTTTCATAACAGAGAAAAGTCAACCTATAAGTCACACAAGCGATGAACCATAAAAGAGCGATCCGTGTTTTTCAGGCTTTTTCAAGACAATGTGGCGAAACCCGAAGCGTGTCTTGATGTCCTGAACCCGTGCTCAATCTGCATTCTACGTTTGTAGCAGTGATGTATTTCAGTTCCTTGATACACATTGGAGATAAGATACATGAGGTCTTTGAAATCCGGGTCTCTGTGGATAACGGAAACTCATAAAATATTTATGGAACTCACGTTAAATAGCATTCATACCGTCGATGTGGCAAAAATCCGCGATCCTGACAAACGCTTCGTAGCATAACCTTTCCAGATTGTGCAATCCTACAAAAAATGTTACACTTTTCACAAAATTACTTTTTTCACCCAGAAGAAACTACGACGAAAAACCCAAAATAACCCATACCACAACTGGATTCTCAACCTACAATCTACATCAAATTGCCAATTAAAAAATGTTACGGAATCGTAACGTTTTAAGGAGAAAGCAAACGCCTAACACACGACAGCAGCGCAAACTTGAAAACCACCTCACCCTCCACGCACGGCTCAACAGCCACTATTGAAACAGGATTCCAAAAGGGCATTTCGTCTTTTTCTTTGCTTGCATCAACAATGTATTTCGTGGTATCATAATATACAGAAATTCCCTGAAACACAATGCGCAACTATAACCACAGCAACCTATCAAGATTAGAGAGTAACTCAATGAAATTCAACAATCGCATTTCAATATTCGCTGCACTTATTCTGCTTTTCACATCCTTTTGCTTTATAGGTTGTCTTTCAACACTGTTAGGACAAGGACCACGGAGACCTCCGCAGCCTGCAGTCGTTGGATTGACACTGCAACCTGGTGAGAGCTGTAATTACACTGCAAGCAACAAAGGGATCAGTTTTGATGTCACATTCCATGTTACAAAGACTGGGGATGCCAGCTTCAAACGCATTGCGGTAAAAACTCCTACCGTAAATTATGTGCATGAAGGTGGCTCATGGTCGGTAGTTGGCGGAAATATACAGATTGCTATGTTTGATTTGAAAATAGAAATTAACCCTGTCGCAGCAAAAGTTTGTGTTGGTGAAAAATGTTTTGTTGCTACCATAAAACCGAGAAATATGGTTAAATATGAAAATAGATAGACACCGCCCCCACAGGAACGCTCTTCGCATTGCGGCTTAGGTCAATAATAGTCGGGTTTCGCAAGCTCTACCCGACCTACGAACTGTCTGAATGTCCGATTAATTCCAAATTCCACCATAAATGGATGGTAAGTAGACTTCCGTTTCCCATAAAAAACAAAGATAAACCAGAATGATAGTTGAATGGAATTTTTGATATGGCCCAACCTATAGATGCCTATTACATCACAAAAGACCTATCACCAGAAGAAATAAAGGAATATCGTAAACGTCTTGACCAGCATTTGCAAAATCACAAGGTAGACAAGGCGTTGCTACGACGCGCGTGGCATACCGCACACAAAATAGCAGCGATGCTCTACGAAGATTTCAGTGCAACGCAAGTCGCTGTGTTCGGGTCACTTGCACAACAAAATTGGTTCTCAGAATGGTCAGATATCGATATAGTTGTATGGGGACTTTCAGATGACCAATATTTGAGTGCAGTCTCGGATACGATCGGTTCCAGTGAGGAATTCAAGATTGATTTGGTTAAATTTGAGAATTGTAAAGGATTGTTTCTTGAACGGGTTCAGAAGCAGGCAATTTTAATTCAGAAATATAAAATAGGGGTAAACAAAATTTCTCCAATAGATATAAAAAAACAGGTGGAAAACACATCGGCTCAAGCAGAATTAATACAACGAATTTCTGATGGATATACAAAAGTAAAGGGCGCAGTTCAATGCATTGACCAAGCATTACACAACATTAAGGATGCACCTGATCGATATAGACGTAGCATAGAAGTCGAAATCTCTAGATATCTCTACGATTTCTATAAGCAATTGGAGAATATTTTTGAGCAAATCGCGCACAACGTGGATAAAGCGGTACCTACAGGAGAACAGTGGCATAAAGAATTCCTACAACAAATGGTGGAATCGAATGCAATACGAGCCCCTGTACTTTCCCAAAAAACTTATTTAGAGTTAAAAAAACTACTCGGATTTCGTCATGTTTTCTTATATATCTACGGAGAAGAATTGGATTACGAAAAAATGCTGGTAAACGCTACGTTGGTAAACGAAATGTTTCCAAATCTCTCTAAAGAATTGGATGCTTTCATAACTTTCCTAAAGAAACAAGAAAATGACTGAACATACGCTCCTCCAACAGATCAACGACTTCTGCAGATTACTCCGACAGATGGATGTAAAAGTTACCACAACTAATCAACTCAGTTGGTGTAACAGTGTTCAGTTGATAGACATTAGCGATCGAGAGACGTTTTACCACACAGCAAGGACGAACCTCATTGCTAACCAGAGCGATCGAGAGACATTTGACACTGCATTTAACCTTTTTTGGCAGTATCCAAGACCTGAATTTGAAACCGTTGATATAGGTGGAGATGATCCAGGACCGTCTGCTTTACAAGACCTTTTTGATGCAGAAGATGAAGAGAACATACTTGATCAATGGGTGGATTATGAGGAAAGCGAGGAGGAAGAGGGACAGGAAGACGATCCGATTGCCTATAGTGTTGAAGAGGTGTTGACTCAAAAGGATTTCAGCGAGTTTACAGAAGATGACATGGAACGGGCGCGGCATATAGTCGCTAAGTTGGCAGCGGTGTTGGCTACAAGACTGAGCAGAAGAAAGATAGTTAGCAAAAAAGGAAGAGCGATTGACTTCCGTAGAAGTTGGCGAAAGAGTCTGGCACATGGTGGTGAACCGATTGAACTCATGCGGAAACAGCAAAAAATAAAAAAGACGAAGATTCTACTACTATGTGATGTCAGCGGATCAATGGATTGCTATTCCAAATTTCTTATCCAGTTTATCTACGGAATGCAGCAGGAATTGAGAGAAGTTGAGGTGGCGGTTTTCAGCACACATTTGACCGACATTACAGGATTGCTTCGGCGTAAGGGATTAGCAGAAGGTTTGAATGAAGTCGCGAGCATAGTTCCGGACTGGTCAGGTGGTACAAAGATAGGTGAAAGTCTGTTAGCGTTTTGTCGGCAGTTTGCACCATCTTTTTCAGCATATAGGTCAGTTGTAATTCTGATTAGTGATGGTTGGGATAGGGGAGATGTGGACTTACTCCGATATTCTATGGAGATGCTGCATCGGCATGCATATAAACTAATTTGGCTCAATCCATTACTTGGAAGCGATACCTATCAACCGATTTGCCGAGGAATCCGCACTGCTTTACCTTATGTAGACTATTTTCTGCCAGCACATAATTTGGAAAGCTTAGCACGATTGACAAAGGTATTGATACCGCTTTGGACACGATGAGTAGAGTTAAGAAATAAATAGAAATTATGAGGATAACAGACTATGCAAGTTCAAGCCGCGGTGATGCTCCAGCCAGGGCAGATAGAGATCCGAGAATTTGACAAACCGACACCAGCAAAAGATTCCCTTCTACTACAAGTAGACAAGGTCGGCATTTGTGGTAGTGATAAACACATGTATCTTGGCCATACAGCGTTGAAATTTCCTGTTATCCCTGGACATGAGGTTGTTGGAACAGTCGCTGAAATCGGAACGGAAGCTAATAAGGTGATGAATGTGATGGGCGGACCTATCAAAGAAGGAGACCGCATCACTGTAGTGCCTGGTTCTAAAAACTGTGGTAGATGTTACTACTGTTTGCATGTCCCGGGTCGTCCGACCTTATGTTCTGGACGAACCATTTACGGGTTTAGCAATAGTGAGTCCCCTCCGTATTTGACTGGTGAATTCTCTGAATATACCTATGTTCATGGAAACTCTTGGGTTTACAAAATACCAGATGAAATTCCGGAGGCAATTGCAGTGATGACAGAGCCGGTCGCCGTGGCGACGCGCGCTGTTGAACGTGCTTGTGCACCCGGATTACCACAGGTCGGTGATGGGTACAGTATTGGTAGCAGTGTTGCTGTCTTGGGATGTGGTCCGATCGGTCTTCTTGTCATCGCTGTCTTAAGAGATAGTGGTGCTGGGACAATCATCGCTACTGATCTTGTGGATAGCAGATTAGAAATGGCACAACAGATGGGAGCAGATGTGGTTATTAATGTTAATAATACAGAACCTGATGAACGGATTCAACATATTCAATCTCTCACAAACGGTGTTGGTGTAGACATTGCAATTGAATGTGCGGGGATACCTGCAGTTTTCTCAGAAGCGTTGAATGTTGTCCGACGTGGCGGGAAGGTAATTGAAGTTGGACACTACACCGATTCAGGTGAAACCAAAATCAGACCACATCAAATTTGTAACAAAGACCTTGATGTATGTGGAGTGTGGGCATATCCGCAAATCCAATTTCAGACAGCGTTGAATTTTCTACAACGAACCCGCGCTCCATTAAATAAATTGATTACACATCACCTACCATTGAATCAATTGGAATCAGGGATCGACATGCTCGGCAATGAAGGTGTCTACAAAGTTGTGATTGAACCGCAAACTTAAAAGAAATATGCCAACGGTGGGTTAACCATAGACCATCATAAAAATATATGTTAGGTGAAGATATGAATTTTCGAAAGAGTGTATACATTATAATATGTTGTCAGATGTTGTTGTGTTTGTTATCTTTCAATAATCTAAATGCACAATCCACCGATCTACCAAAGAAAATACCCAGAGAGTCTGCAATCTTTAGGACCATAGACAAAGCAAAAACATATATTGTTAATAATCAAAACATTGATGGTGGATGGCCTCTTATACCGGGTGAAAAAAGTGATGTTGAAATTACTGCTCTCGCTATCTGGGCATTGACCGAAGCTGGATGGGGTACTGGATCTCGTGTTATACGGAGCGGAGTCAGATATCTCAGAGATAAACAACGTGAAGATGGTAGTTGGAATAATAATACTGCCCATACATCGTTCGCGCTTATCGCTTTGAGAAATGCTAAAACAGATGAGAAAGCCCGATTTAATGGACTTCAATGGTTGATGAAAGCACAGAACCGAAGTGGTAGTTGGGGACGTAAACACCAAGGACCTGGAGATATTCTTCATACTTCAACTACACTCGTTGGATTTAAAAAACTCGGTTTTACGAAGTTCAAACCTATTCCTCCCGGTATGGACTGGCTTGCTAATGAGGATCGTGTTAATGTTGATGGTGCTTGGAATCTCCGTGATGGAACACAGACAGATATATACGTTACTTCTTGGGTAATATTGGGTTTATTGCCTAACTATGATCTTGATGAACAGGTAGCATTAATAAAGCAATTCCAAAATAAAGATGGCGGATTTGGGAGATTCAAGGGCAAACCGAGTGATCCAGAGGTGACCGCTATTGCTATCATGGCATTCGCTGCAAACAACGATCCGCTAAACACACGTAGAATTGCAATTTCTTACCTAACAAAAGGACAGGAACCAAATGGGAGTTATAAGAGTGCTATACCTGAAAGTGATAAGAGTGCTGCACCTATAGGACTTCAAATTCCCAAAGCTAATTTACAAACAACCTGTTTTGTTCTTATTGCTATCCACACAAAGCTTGAAATCGATGAGTAGTCATTAAGAATTAATCAGATTCTCAAAATTCTACCAGCAGCTGCGGAATTATTGATGCACTCCGTGTCGATTTTTCAACATTGTTGATCTGATAGACAAGTCGCGCTAATGCACCCTCCGCAAAATGCCATGATAGTGCTCCGCCAAGTGTTGTCCAAACCTGTTCATCCTGTTCTCTGTTGAATGCAAACGACTGATATTTTTCTACATTAGGATTCCAAATATCATATTTTAAACGAACATCTAAAGAGTCAGTTAAAGGCAACTCAGCATGAAAATAGAACCCTTCTACATTCGCATTGCGATCTTTTGATGGAATCGGAATTTGTAAGTACTTCAGGAGCTGTGTATCTCTTCCACGCACCCATTCAGCTGCGAGATCAAAACGCCACAGCCTGAAACCCGTTGCTATACCGATACGCCGTTTGTATATCAATGTCGATGGATTGACATCACCGTGTGTGGGATTGAATGGATAACTATTACCATCAAAATAGGATGTTCCAAGCCAAATTCGCTTACCAAAGATCGGAAGGGTACCGTTCAGATGTAGAAACAGCGGCGGACTGTTGTTTTGTATAGGTTTTAGGATACCTCCCCCGCTTCCGTGCGGACCGATTCGGATACCTGTAGTAACAGTTCCTTCTGTAACAGTGCGGAGTGAATCTGGTCCATCCGCAAGTGATAATGTGTATGAAACAGGTCCTACGAAACCGTTTAGTTGTAAACCACGATCAGAGATGAAACCGATGTTCTTTCTGACGATATTATACATTGGATTCACTGCTGCATCTGACTTTGTATCAATACCGAAACCGTGCCGAAATCGACCAATTTTCAACGATGCACCCTTAGGTAAAATGGGTAGTCCTGTTAGGATGGCATAAACAAATCCATGATCATCCGCAACTTGTGTACCTAACGGAGAGGTAGTCAGCAGCTGCTCACCTAATACACTAACATGGTCACCGACATTCGTTGTTACCACAAATTCAGCGACGTGTATGAGTGTGGTGCCGGAATTCCAATTATTCCTATCAGGTATCAAATCTGTCCCGTGTGTTATTCTCCGAATATCCAATGCACCACCGAATACTAGATTACTGAATGCACCACTAAGAAAATCTGATGAACCGGTATCTTCGGATACTTCCGCATCATCAAAACTAAAGATGTCTTCGTCATTTTCAGTTGTATCGTCTGAATTAGTGAGATGGTTTGAAATTTCAACATTTTCAGGTGTACTGGCTGCATCCCCTGGATATGCTTGTGCTAAAATTTCTGCAACGTTACTGTATCCATCTTTATCAGAATCTGCTTCTGCAATACGGATAAAGGTTGATATATTCATACCGTTATGTAGGAATGCTCTGCCATAAGGATTTGGCGAATCGCCTCCCTTCTTTGAGAAATGGCAGACGTTACAACCTCCTGCCCAATCGTATTTTGCACGGAACATCTTGTAAAAGGCAGGTAGTGCATACGAATGTTCAGCGGTTATCGTTAGACAGAAAGCGATTGAGAAGAAGACAATGATTTTTCGCATGGTAAGTTCCTTTATGTATTTGATTTTGACACCTGGATTCAATTCATCCACGATTAATAAGACTCAAGATCAATTTCTTCTTCGCTAAATCGGATGTGTGCCTGTTCGATCAACGCATCAATTTCATCCCACTGCTTGCGTGTATCGTCTGTTATTCCGTTTTTATCAATTGCTTCAGCAAATTGTGTTAAGGTTTTACTGAACTTATCCTGCATCCCAGTATATTCTTCTGTTTGGTCCGCGTTCTTCGGTGGTTCAAATTTGGAGATTGCTTTAGCGTAAGTAGCGAGCTTCTTAGCAGCAGCTACCGCATCTGTCTTCTCCTCTTTTTCATCAAAGTAGTCAACAATCACGAAGTATTCGTCCACCATTAAGATCATAAGTTCTTTAAGGTCTTCAACTTCCGGTATCTCTTCAGGTGCTTCTCCCGGTTGTGGAGTCTTTTCCACGTCCGTTTTTGGCTTGCGTTTTAGGAAGAGAGCATAACTCATCAAAAGAGTCTTTCTCGGAAGGAGAATTATCGCTTGTGTTGCATCATCTTGACCTTTTATTGCTTCAATATCCTTACCTATCTCAAAAGCATCATCTATCCCTTTTCCAATGAATTGTTTGAGGAACTTATCTGACGCAATCGCATCCGATTCCTTGTGTTCATAGATAACTACTTTGACCACCTTACCCTTCATGTCGAGTCCAACGGCACCGTCAATAACACCGCGAGGTCCTTTTACATCCACGAAAAGCGCTAATCCAATAGGCTTCTTTTGATTGTTAATTGGGATATAGAAGACAGGTTTTTGGTCCTCTTTGCGAAGTTTTGAACCGAGTTCTTTCTCAATAGTTGCAATCTTTTCTGGTGTGAGAACTGCATTGCGTTGAACAAATTTCTTTGCTTTTGGAAAGATAGCTGCGAGTTTCTCACCGGGCCACTCTTTTTCATGAGCTTCACCAAGCAGTGGTGTAAATAATAACAAGAAAACTGACACGATCAGTATGCCTGACAGTTTGGTGCGGATATTTTGGAATAACATCTTTTTCTCCTTAATATGATAGTGTATAGTTAATGTAGGTGTTTGCTGCCCAAACTAACGAAGTAATGGTAGATTATTGATTTGTAGGAGGAAACTCCGATTCCCGACTATAAATATGTTTAGTCTCAATTTGGAGATCGCTCCTACAAGTGTTGTGTGTGGTTAAGCAAAATGATTTATATCACTTCTCAACCTTGACCATAAATGTGGGAAACAGAATTTGATCTTTATGCTTGAGCTGGCCGAAAATCTGATAATGTCCTGCCTTCGGAAATGTGGTCATGAGTATCACAGTAGGACCAAATTTCTCTGGTGTTGGACCTTGATGCTGATGACCTGTTTTCGTGGACTTTTTCATCTTATGGGCTGCGTGCGGGTCATTTTTCATTTTTTCTGAATCTCCATTCATAGGAACTGTACCGTGTGTATGTAGTATACCATCTAAATGGGTGCTTACGATAGCAAAATGCATCGGTGCATCCAGAAATGGGACAAGATCGTTGATCGATATGCCATCATGTGAAAAATGATATTTGATATAAACCATCTCTCCCGCCTTGATCTGTTCTGGCACTTCTACTTTTACGTGATATGGAGATGTGTCCGTTTTATCAAGGATGGAAACGGCTTTTGTGAAACGATCTCCACCCTCTTCTTTATATCCGAATATATCCTTTTCGGTGCGAAGATCGTGAGTTATTTCCTGCATCTCGTTTTTGCCTTCAACATTTACATAGAGATGTTTGGAAAGTTCGGCCTCCGCAGTCATCACGTCAAGTGCTAATATGTATTTGCCCCCTACAGGAAATGTGAAGTGCACAGTATAAACGCCCTCAAGTTCAGCCATCATATCGCGCGACTCGAAATCTTCAGGATGAACATGTCCAAGGATTTGTAGATTTTCACTGACGATTAGCACATGGAGTATCCGATCATGATGTACCATCAAATCGGTAAAGGATTCTCCCTTTTCATCGGTGAGATGAAACATCAGAGACGTTGACTCGCCAGCTTTTATTGTTTGCGGTTCAGTGTGAAGTTTGACATTTAGATCAGCAGCTTTATCTGCTTGATGTGTTTCATGTTGTGCATGTTCTTCGGTAAAACCGAAGTTACTAAGACACAGAAAAGTTACTGCTATTGCTATAGCAAAACGAAAAATAAAAAAGGTTGAATTCCAGGATTGCATGTTTATTCCTCCAAATATTGATCCGTAATAAATAGTGGATTTATTATTCCAATTCCATAAATAATATTCCCTTTTTAACGGGAATGTGAGAGGCACAATGAATTGCGCGACTACGAACTTACTATTTCTTTGTAGTAATGCTATTTATGAACGGTTAAACGGAGGTCCGCGGTGGGAGATTGTGTTGTTTAAGGATGTTTCAGGTAGTTTGGAAGGAGCGGGAAGATTAAGCAATTGTTCCCGTGCCACGGACAGAATAGGAGATAATTGAACTTTAGTTATGAGGTGCTGTACTGCCGATTCACGAACTGTTTTAATATTGTTCGTATTAGTTAGAAAAATGAGTTCTAAATCAGTTAAGCAGCAAGCAGCTCCACTTTCAGAGGGTGTATCGCTATCATTTGTCGCATCTGTATTAATTTTACTACAACAAGATGAATCGGTTTCAGCACGGTCAGACGGCATGCCACTACACAGCTTCTGTCCATAGGTTGCACAGAAGAGTGGACATACAAAATGAACACTGACTAAAGCGATTAGAAAAATCTGTAAATACCGATTGTTTACAAACATTGCCTTTTTGCTCCGATTTTGCGTCAACGACAGGAAGTCAAATATCGTTTCGAGGTTAATATACACCATAAGTCAAAATAGTTGCAAGAAAGTAATTGTCTAAAAACAAGGGTTTTCAACCACTCCAACAATAATCGGGTTGAAAACCCCTCCAATAATGGTGTATAACAACATGTATAAAAAGGATTGCACTTCAAACATTAAGTCTGTATAATTTGAATACGAGATGAAACATTGAAATTGATGTAATTACGGACATGGAAGATTAAAGAACACTAAAAAATAGGAGATTCCGATGGCAAACATAAAAATACCCAGAGGATGGGAGATTCCTGAAAACCGTGTGACTCCCGAATCGGTCTATATTAACCGCAGAAAGTTTATCAAAGATCTCGGCATAGCAGGTGCCGGCGCAATATCGCTATTTAGTTCAACCGCTTATGCTCAAGATAGCAGGTCGGATTATGCTCAAGATAGCAGGTCGGAAAAACAATTAAAACCTTATCGTGAACAGAGACTTAAACATCAGAAAAATGAAACGTTTACCGTAACTCGTCCACAAACTGATGAAATTATCGCTGCGACTTACAATAACTTCTATGAATTCTCTAGTGGCAAGACTAATGTGTGGAAATTGGTCGAGAGGTTTAAAACGCGTCCGTGGGAGATTGAAATATCTGGTCTCGTTGAAAATCCAATGAAAATAGACATAGATGACTTGATCAAACAGATGCCACTTGAAGAACGTATCTATCGCTTTCGATGCGTAGAAACGTGGGCAATGGTAGTGCCGTGGATCGGTTTCCCAATGAAGGCACTCCTTGATAAGGTTCAACCGAAAAATGAAGCAAAATATGTACGTATGACCACTTTTATGGACCCTGATGTTGCTTTCCAACAAAACAATGGTCGTCTGCCGTGGCCCTATGTTGAAGGATTGACACTTGCGGAAGCTATGAACGATTTGACACTGTTGGTTGTCGCTATTTACGGACATATTCTTCCGCCACAACACGGTGCACCTATTCGGTTGATTGTGCCGTGGAAGTATGGGTTCAAAAGTATCAAATCTATTGTCAGCATAGAACTTACAGACAAAAAACCGAGAAACTTCTGGAACGTTATACTACCGCGAGAATACGGTTTTGAGGCAAATGTGAATCCAAATGTTTCGCATCCGCGTTGGTCTCAAGCCAAGGAGTGGTTGATCCCAACAAGGGATGTATCATACCCAACTAAAATTTACAATGGATACGGTGAGTTTGTCGCACATCTTTACAAAAAATAGACATCTATACGAAATAGACATCTATACGAACCTAAAATTACTTGGACATTATTTGTCTCTTGCATAGCAAAGCACTCCTATCTGTGAATGTGAGAGCGCAATGAATTGCGCGACTGTGCATAGGTTTTTGTTAATCTAAAGTGTACCGTAATTTTTAGATTTTAAATATCATCTAATACGCTGTGGTGGAGAAAATGAGTAGCAAAAAATCAACCGGAATTTTTACTCTGTCTTTTGTGATTCTTGCGTTACATATATTTAATGGATGTTTCGAGTCAACGATTGACGCATTACGAGATAATACAGACAAGACTGAAATTGGCCCCATTGATTCCAATGTGTCCAAGGCAAACACTGAATTTGGTTTTAACTTGTTCAATGCGATATGGGAAACTGAACAGAATCAAAATATCTTTATTTCTCCTTTCAGTGTTTCGGTTGCATTGGCAATGACATGGAACGGTGCATCAGGCGAAACTGAGCTGGCGATGACTGACACATTACAACTCCACGATTTGACCACCGATGCAATCAATTCCAGTTTCTATCAATTGCAAAATACGCTTCAGACATCAGACCCAGACGTGACACTCACGATTGCAAATTCCCTTTGGGGTCGTGAAGGTTTTCAATTTAAGACAGATTTCTTACAAAGAAATGAGTTGTATTTTGATGCAGAAACCTCAATACTTGATTTTATGAATCCAAGCACACTGCAGACAATTAATCAGTGGGTTAGCGATAATACAAGCGAAAAGATTCCAAAGATTCTGGATGAGATTGAACCGAATGCAGTATTATTTTTACTATAGTTTGGACATTTTGGGACATTCAGGCTGCGTTGTCCGCAGGCAATGCTGTCTCTTTGTGAAAATCGGTGTGTATTTTCTGTGAGTTTGTTTTTTCAGAGTAAATCGCAGAAAATACCGCTCTGTAGAGCTGCCAGCGGAGATAAACTACACGCAACCCTTGTGTGAGACGCTTCGGATGATACCAATGGATGCCCAACTGATCACAAACTACCTGAGCACTTATCTCCTCCGCCGTCCCATCCCGTGGGGTGAATAGCAACTTCGTCAGACTTGCTGCAACGAAACTCAATTGCACAAACCGATTGATGCTTTTGCGGGATTTCAGGCGATAGTCATCAAAACCGAAGTGTTGCTTCGCATCCCGAAAAGCCGTCTCTATGTGCCATCTCTTGCGATAATATATAGCGATCTGTGGTATCCCAATCGTTAAATCTGTTGTCCATACACAGAAATACCGATAAGGTTTCGAGGTTTTCGGGCGACTTCGGATAACAACGAGGCGAATATCAGCATCGCACATCTTCGTTCTCACGACTTTGGAGGCGATTGAATACTTTTGGCCTTCTATATCCATAAGCGTATACCGCATCCTGCGAATATCCAAGCGGTCTCCATATTTTCGCGGACGGCCACGCTGGCGATGTTTCGGCTGTTCCGGTAAACGATAGAAGACGGCATTAGACTTCGCACGACACAAGATATGATGTCCATAACTTTGAACCAGCGTAAACACTTTTCGCCTTGAGAACCCACGATCAAAAATAATAAGACCCGGAGCGATCTGGGAACAGATGCGTTTCAACACCGCATCGCTTTTATCACGGCACGTCTGCGGCACCATCAGTCTCGCCCATACGGGGAATAGCTGCCAACCTATAGATGTTTGGCAAAGTAAACCTAAGGCACCAAACTCGTGTCCATAATGGAACTTGGATCGGTTCACGCGACCCTTTTGATAACTGAAGTTGCGGAAAAAATGCAACCCCCACTGGCGTTCACCTGTTTTTATGGCTTTGGTCTCATCATACACATAAACCCAGTTAGGAAATGCTTGCTGAACCTTTTTTGTCAGGTGTCCTGCGACTTTATCCGCATCCCATTTACCACGCGATAGAAACTTTGGAAAAGACCAGTATCGCGTCTGTGAAAAACCTGATTGATAAAGTTCCGTTAGCGTGCCACTATTTCCATCTGCGATAAATCCGAAAATAAACGCTTGGAAAAGAGCATAGTTTTGTGTGTTGAACAGATACTGAAAATCTGATAGAATGTCGTCTAAGCAGAAAAGGAGGTTCATTTTTTATTCTCCTTTCAAAAAATATATTTGTTTATGAAAGGATACCTGCTTTTCTGTTTTTTCGCACTAAAAATTTCTAAAATTGTCCAAACTATAGTATTATTTTTAATCAATGCTGTTTATTTCAAAGGTTCATGGCAAACAGAATTTGCCCTGTCAGACACGTATAACGGCAAATTTAATCTTCTTTCTGGTGAAACAAAACAAGTTCCTATGATGTCTCGAACTGGACAATACCCTGTTTATAGCAGTGAAAATTTCCAAGCAATTAACCTCCCGTATGGTGAAGGACAGATGGGTATGTACATTTTCCTACCAGATACCGAATCAGATATCGATAGTTTTATAGAAAACATAAACGCTGAAAAATGGGAAAACTGGATGGAACGGTTTCGTGAACGGGAGGTACAAATTAGAATTCCAAAATTCAAATTGGAATACGGTACTAAGGTGCTTAATGATGTCTTGACATCCCTCGGAATGGGCGTAGCCTTTGATGAGGAGCTTGCAGATTTTAGTCGTATGGCAGATTTAGAGGCCGTTGGTGGCAATTTGTATATTACGAAAGTCGCACATAAGACTTTCATTGAAGTCAATGAAGAAGGAACAGAAGCATCGGCAGTTACCAATGTTGGTGTAGGAATAAGATCATTTCCGCAAAGATTTATTGTTGACCGACCATTTTTCTTTGCAATTCGTGATGGTGAAACCGGAACTGTGCTATTTATCGGAACAGTCGTGGAACCATAGGCGTATCATGAATCAAGTTATAAAGGTTGTTTTTCTATTATTGATCTTACCTGTCCTATCTGTATCTGCCTCATGGAAATCATCGGACAGTGAGCATTTTCGCGTATACTATAGAAAAAACACGATAGATCCTGCTTCAATTTTACGGGTTGCCGAAGAATTTTATGCAGAGATGCCGAGGATTACACGTCACATTTCAGATGATATGATAAAAGTCTATGTTTGTGATACTCAAAAAGCATTTCAAGCCTCAGTACATGCACCGATTCAGGATTGGGCGGTGGGGTGTGCATTTCCACTGAGTCGTCGTATCATACTCCAGAATCCGAAACAGATTGCGATAGCGAAACTTCAGTTAGCACAAGTGCTACGGCATGAGATTGCACATGTCTTATTTGGGCAATATACACGAAAAGCAGTTAATGGTATTCCTTTATGGTTTGTTGAAGGAATTGCTATTCACTTTTCAAAGGAATGGGTGCCGGGCAGACACGAGACTTTATTAAAAAATGTCTTTACAAAATCCATAATGCCGCTGCATGAATTAACTGAGAAGTTTCCGGATTCATCAATTGGAGCGGATTTAGCTTATGCCCAAAGCCAGGATGCACTCCGCTGGTTTGTTGAAGTCAATGGAAGCGAACCGTTATGGTCAATTATTGACCGCCTCCATACGGGCATGAATCTAAACGATGCATTTAAAGCAACATTAGGTTATGACCTTACAACTTTTGATATGCTTTGGCGTGAATCATTACCAAAGCGCTACCATTGGGCATCACTTCTTTCCAGTTCCTATATTTTTTGGGGCTGTCTTGCCGTGCTGTTCTTGTTTAGTTATCTCATCACTTGGAATCGTAGACGAAAGCGACTTAATAAACTTGCACAACAGGCAGAGGTAGTAGATGCATTTTTCAGAGAGTAGGCTTATGAACATATACATTTTCCCAATAATGCTTTTGCTATTTTGTTTTTCTATGGTAGCAACGGCACAACCTAAACAGATTTCGCAGTATCCAAATCAACTAACGCGTGATGGACATGTCATCGTGTTGCCAGACCAGGGCACAGTCTACATCGTATCTGATTTGCATGCACACTGGAACGATTTTAATCAGTGGCTGAAGCGAACTCGACTTGTTGAACGGATAGAAGAAGGCGAGGATGTCTACGCTATAATGCTCGGTGATTCCATTGATTACAAACCTAATGAACGGCCAAAACCCCCTTACGGAGATATACAGATAGTTAACCGCGTAATTGAATTACAGAAACAACTGGGAGATAAAGGCAAAAGATTCATCTATATGAGAGGAAATCACGAATTGGCTGCAGCTGATGCCTATGCTTTGATGAAGAAAAACGGCATGACCGATAGTAATCGTGCATCCTTTATTAAGGTTTTATACAACGGTATCAACGGTAGTTTCTACAGACAATTTAATTTTATTGAACGAATGACAGATGAACATTACGATTTTCTCATCAATCTTCCAACAGTTGTTATCGGCAAAAATGGATTGGTTGCAGTTCACGCGGGCCCTGCACGTTCCATTATGAGTTTAGCAGACATCATTTCTCCAAGTCCTTCTACGTTGGATGAAATGTTATGGGATAGACCCGACGCCGTTCTTGGAGGCAGGTATACAGTGAAACACACTGCTGATTTTTTGGATGCACTCAATGCAAAATTTCTCATTGTTGGACACACCCCTATCGGTTATTTTCCACAGAAAAATATCAAAGATGGCGTAGCACGACTCGGTGGAAAGCAGCTCATCTTTACCACAGGTTATGGGGGACTTCGTGGTCAACAAACCTATATGGAAATAGATTTAGCCAAAACTTATTCCTCTGTTGATGAACTACAATTAGGCGTTAATATTCACCGACTATATCCTGAATAGCCCAAGAGTGTCATTGTATGCGTGCATTGATCTACATTATGACTCCAGTATTGATTCTGACGGTAATACTTGCTTCGCGCTTTGTTACATGGGATAAACTGAGAGGGGTAGACGAGAACGCAGCGGAACACCTCACAAAGGGCACACAATTGCTGAAGAAAGGAAAACTCTACCAATCCATAACTGCATTGACACAGGCAATAGAGATTGAACCTAGATATGCAGAAGCATATATTAATCGCGGTTTGGCTTACTATCACTTAGCACATTATAAAGAGGCAATTGATGATTTTACGCAAACAATAACGTTTAAGCAATATACCGCAGACGCTTATGCAAGTCGTGGTGATGTTTATCGCACCTTAAATGATGTTTCTAATGCAATCTCGGATTATACCGCATCAATTAAAAGAAGTAAGAATGCAGGTGTTCTATCAAAACGGGGTAGATGTTATCTGGAGATAGGTAATTTTAATGATGCAATTGGTGATTATTCAAAAATTATGAAACACCGTCCGACTGCGATTGCCTACTACAACCGTGGTAGGGCATACTACGAAAAATATCTACATTCAGAGAAAAAAAAAGAAATACTTGAACTTGCAATAGATGATTTCAATAAATCAATTGAAATGCAACCAAAATTTGCTATAGCATATCTCAGCCGGGGAGATGTTTATGGGAATTTGGAGCAGCATAAATTGCAGAGATCCGATTATTCGCAAGCTGCAGTTTTGTTAACAGATGCGATTCAGAATTGGGATAATGATAAGTATGCTCTCATACCAATTTTACTCTGGCGAGCAACCACTTATGAGAAAGATAATAATATTAGCAAAGCCGAAAATGATGTTGAAAGAGTTTATCAACTATTTGCTGAATTTTACTTGAATAAAATAAACTTATCTGGTATACTTTAAGGGTATTTTGACATTTAGTCTTACAATAGGAGGACATAGGTATCGATATGACTGGAGAAGCGTTGGGCTTAGTTGAAACAAGAGGTTTAATTGGTAGTATCGAGGCGGCGGATGCAATGGTTAAAGCTGCAAATGTACGACTCATCGGTTACGAACAAGTCGGTGGGGGATACGTTACAGTAATGGTACGTGGAGATGTCGGTGCTGTGAAGGCTGCAACTGATGTCGGAGCAGAAGCAGCTGCACGCGTCGGTGAAGTTGTTTCTGTGCATGTGATCCCGCGACCACATGCTGAAGTTGAAACTATCCTGTCAAATTAATCATAATTTCTGAGAACTTTGAATTCAAAAGAAAACTCAATAGAGATGCATGATCAAGATTTAGTAAAGCTAATTACCCGTCGCGTGGTAAGTCAGTTATCCGACAATCAATCCTGCAGCGGATGTGCTTTACGTACCTGTGATGCTGGCAACCGCGCGTGTGATGTTGCAATAACACAACAGAAAATTCCTATAGGTGTTTCTGCCCGACATGCACACGTAACACAAGAAGACCTTGAAATTCTATACGGTCCCGGGCATCAACTTACTGTATACGCACCGCTTTATCAACCCGAAGCGTTTGCTGCAAATGAAACTGTTACTATCGTCGGTAAACGAATGCGTGCAATTGAACATGTTCGTATTCTCGGACCTGTGCGAGATTATTCACAGGTAGAGGTTGCACAAACAGAGGCAATACGTCTCGGATTGGATCCCCCTATTCGTGATTCAGGAGATCTTGTAGGTGCTGATCCAATCACCCTTGTGGGGCCTGTTGGCAGTGTCTATTTGCAAGAAGGCGCGATCTGTGCTACAAGACATATTCACATGAAACCTGAACAGGCAGAAGCATTCGGTATTAAAGAAACAGACCAATTAAAAATACGTATCCCAGGTGAACGCGCATTAACCTTTGAAAATATTCGTCCGAAAATACATGAATCTTATGTTCTTCAGATGCATCTGGATACAGATGATTCCAACGCAGCTGGTTTGAAAGGTGGCGAAGCCGTTGAGCTGCTGCGCGACTAAACATGACACCAGAACAAATTGCACAAATCGAAAAAATTGTTGAAAATATGCTTAAGGAGCGTGTGGGTACCCCACAACAATCTGAGAAGCAATTGCTTGTAATACTTGGAGCAACACAACTCCCATTAGAAGAGATACTGAAACAGTTTCAAACCTGCAAGCAAGATGGATGGAAGATTCGAATTATTCTATCCGATCTTGCAACTAAAGTAGTAAACCTCGACCAGATAAAGTCTACGTTTGATGAAGAAGACATATTACAAGAAAACAATTTAACCGATATACCGTTCCTTGTTGGAAATTATTCTCAGTTTGTTTTACCCGCGCTTTCCTATCCAATGGCAGGGAGGTTGGCATTAAAATTGGTTGATACACCTTGTACCTATTTGGTTTTCCATGCCCTCTGTTGTGGAAAACGGGTTATAGCAGCATCGGAGAGTTTACCGAAAGATAGGTATATAGGTAAAAAATCACATACTTTGGATATAATTGAACCGGCTCATGTAAACGCGTTAAGGGAATTTGGCGTTCAATGGATAACGGTTGACCGGATTGCTGAGACAGTTCGTGATATAGGCATACCAAATCGTGTGAATGTATCACTACCTATCATTAGCGTATCTGTTATAGCGAATCTGGCATCCGATATCCAGGAGTTGGTTTACACAAAATCAACTATTATTACACCCCTTGCACACGATCATGCACAAAAACGGGGTATAAAACTTACACTAAAGTCATAGTTTTAGGATTTACACATAAGTCCTAAATTTAAGTATATCATATTGTGCGGGAACTTATGCATTCCGTTCCAATATTTCTTGACAATTGTGATATGAAATTGTACAATGTTTTTATATTAAGGTATTTACGGTAAATTTAACTTTAATTGAAACAGACGACTGAAAAACGGAGTTAAGTCTTTACAAAACAAAATCAGAAACGAACAGAAGGGAAGAACATAAAGTAATAATCATATCTTACTAACCACCACTAATTCTATTGGTTAAGGTCATTATTTTGGAGGAATCTCATGTTGAAACGAATTTTTACTATCACAATCGCAGGACTCCTCGGCTGCATGCTGATGGGGATATTGGCAGCAGTGAGTTACGCCGATTACGACTATTATGCAGATCGGCTTAGCCGTGAGCATCGGGTCGCAAGTGATGTTGATGAATGGATAGAACGTGGCAACGCCACAATTACTGCAAGTCCGCTTTTTGAAGATGGCATGCGACTCACTGCCTGGGCAACTTCACACCCTGATGCAGAAAATTTTGAATTTGCCATTGCAAGCGGCGTATACCTGTTTGAAATTCCACGTAACGCACAATCCATTGAAATCTTAGTACGATACAAAGGTGAACCCAACGAGTTTGAGATCAACGACCACTATGAGCCGATTGCAGGGAGAGTTTGGATTCGCAACCTTAAACGTGAGGCAACGCGCCGAGGCTACAACGACCAAAGTGCTTCTGAAACACGATACGGTGACACCTTTGTCCTTCGCGCAAAAAACCGATCAGAAACTATCAAAATTCCTGTTACAGGACATGTTGACAATGGGTATATGGAACTTCATATTGTCGCTGAGGGTGGCGAACAACTCGACGTCGAATATATTGAAGTTTCAACGTATCGCAGAGCACCTAAAGTTCGTGTAATCCAACATTATACCCCAACATATCGTTGGCGCCCATGGAACCGATACACATATCTCTACTTTTATGATGGGCCAATCTTTTATTCATCTGGATATGATTCCTATTTCTGTTGGAGTTATCCTGTTTACGATCATAACTTCCTCACAATCCGGACATATTACGGTGGATATTTAGGGCGTTATCGCACCTATTATCCAGCACGATATGCATATTATCATTCACCGTATTACGGTGGTTACGGATACGGTAGGGTCACGCCAGTACATAGGAAACGAACTCAGTTAAATAGGTGGAGTGCAAAACACGAAACCGTACGTAAGCAATACACAAGGAGTCGTTTAGCAACACCGCATCGGACGACTCAAAGGACACAAATCCAGACTGAAGTACGGGGTGTTGTTGAAAATCACCGTAGGGAGGCACCGCCATCAATGGAACGTGTGAGTCGTTCTTCAATTATTTCTCAAAAACAACGCGCTACTGTCGCACGGTCAACATCACGACAGACTAGTGCTATCCGGACATATAGTAGTAATAGAACATCTTCTTCGGTCCAGACAACGGATAGACAACGGAGACTTGTACTCAATTCTCGCTCGAATGTGAGCACAAATAGAAGTCGAACTTCATCCGTTACAGATAGAAATTCTCAACTTCAAAAGAGATCGACATATTCATCTCCAACCCGTTCAAGTTCTTCGTCAAGCTCACGTTCGGGCAGCAGTAGCATTGATAGAACCAAACAGCGAAATACAACGGTTTCAAGATCAAGATCTACGCAGACACGAACTCCATCACAAAAGGTTAGTCGCTCATCGTCTTCAAGTTCTCGGAGTCGATCAACAACATCCACTCGGTCCTCGACAAGTTCCAGTTCAGATAATGATGATGATGACGATAAGAACACAACTCGGAGTCGGTCAACGGAACGGTCAAAACGAAGAAGATGAAATTTTGACAACATAATTGGATCCAGTATTATTGGATGTCTTGTCTAATTATTGTGCAAGACATCCAATATACATGTCAAAAGAGGAATGAATGCGTATATTTTTGTCTCTGCTAATTTTGCTGTTGAGTCTCCAATTTTGTTTCGCAGAAAATATGGACGACAGCGGCACGGTTACGGAACCAGAAAAATCAATAAGATTAATTTCCCCGATTGGGACTATGGTACGGTCTACTGTTTTACCTGGATGGGGACAGATACATAGTCGTAACTACTTCCGTGCTAGTTTAATTTTACTCGGTATTGGCAGTTCAGCAGTCGGTGCATATTTTGCACATCAATCGTTTAATGCGGAGTATAACAACTACGCGCTCACCGCAAGTTATGAACCAGATGATTCTGATGCTGTATTGGAAAGCTACGACAAAGCAAATCAGAAGTATAAACTTAAGATGTTCTTTATTTATACAGGCATAGGACTTTGGGCATATAGTATTATTGATTCCTATGTAAGTGCGAATTTCTATAATGCCAATTCGCACGTTAATTCTATACAAGAGGACGCACAACAAATCGAAAAATTAGGACTCCAAGTTGGAATCACACCATCACGTCTCTATTTAGGAGTCGTCAAAACGTTTTAATTTGGAGGATGAGATTATTATGTTAAAGAGATTAGTAAAAATAAGTGGTATACTCATTTTAATAGCAATGGTGAGTCTTGTTGGATGCGGTGACGTTGATAAGGTTAATCAAGTACCACCAGAAGACTTTTTGGCAATTAACAGTGTTTTGAAAAGGTGGCGGGAAGGTTATGAAACCGAAGATGTAGAGACCTATATGAGTGCATATTGGTCTGAAGGTTTCCGTTATGTTTCTGATATGGGGACAGATGGAGACAAAACCGATGATTTGGAGTTTGACGACATCCGAGACGAACGTGATTCTGCTACCCGTGTTTTCAGTCGTTACCAAGATATAGAAATTGAACTCTCTGTTCCACCTGAAATAGCGATCACTGAGGACGGTAATCAAGCAGAAGTTCGAAATCATTACCGCATTCAAGGTTTTGTTGCTGATGGGGAATCCCTTGAAGGCGGATACACCGGATGGTTCGCAGAAGGTGACAACCTATTTATCTTTGATAAGAGAGACGGTGAATGGCGAATCACTGAATGGCATGACGAAGCTTTTAACGATGAAGAAATTCGGATTGCTAATAATTTATAGTCAAAAAGGTGAACGATAAGGAGGATGATTTTCACTTGATTCTTCGGTGAAAATTGATTTTCATGCCTCAGACAGAGGAACCGTTGCGTGACTACCTACAATTCATTCGAAAATACAGTTTTGTCATCTGCTTAAGTACCTTATTGGTTTTAGGAACATCACTTGTTATATCTCTCCGTATACCGAAAACTTACTCTGCATCAACGAAGATGCTACTCATCCAACCTAATACTCCCGCTTCTTTTTCCTCTACTAATTTGTTTCAATCTGTCTTTTCTGGCGGCATGGATAGACGGGAAATGGCGACTATTAGTGAAAGGTTTTCTACAGAGTCCATGTTAAGTACCGCTGTTGAAAACCTTGAGGACAATGAACTTAGAGGTGTACAGCACCTACCAGGTGTAGGGACTCTCAAACGGAAATTGAATGCGCAAATTCATCCAGAGGCTGACTACATTGAATTGAAAATAGAATTGAGTGAAGCTCAAGGCGGTGAACGAAACGCAGCTCTATTGGTCACTCAACTTGCACGTGACATGCAGGCGTTACGAAGTGAAAATGAAAAAACAAGATTAACAAGACGGCAGAGCTTTCTTGAGCAAAAACGTGAAGAAATTGACACAGAAATAGCGGAACTGATAGACAAAACACTTACATTCATCCGTGAAAACAGAAGTCCTGAAACATGGTTCCCATTATTAGCAAATTTATTGGAACAACACCGTAACTTACAGGAGCGAATGGGAATCGCCGAACAAGCACTTCATACAGCAGGTCGACGATTAAGTCATTTTGAAAGCCAACTCAAAACCCTTCCCAAAAACACACCAATTTCTGAGACTCAAAACTACAATCCCCTCTGGTTATACTTAAGCGAAAGATTAATTGACTTGGAATCTCAGCGTACCGGTGATGCTGAGAAAGTGGGAAAAAGCTCTCACGAAATCAGCGGGCTTGAAGCGCAAATTGATGAGATGAAAGAACAGTCTGAATCCATCCCGAAAACAACGACTACGACTACCTACGGCACTTCTTCACATTATACCTACATACAAAATCAATTGATTGAGTTGCCACCTATCATAGAAGGGCATGAAAATGAGGTGGCTCAACTCAGGAAGGAATTGCAGGTTATCAGTGATGAACTGCAAAAATTACTAAACCAAATTCCAGAAAATCAACATACCTTCACGCAACTACTCACCAGAATAGAATTAACAAGCACAATTAAAGTGGAGATAGAAAAAAGGTATCTTGAATCTGAAATTATAGGTGCAGAATCCGATATTAATCCTAAACAGAAAGGTGGGATTGAGATAGTTGATTTTGCTGTTCCAAGAAAAGTGCCTGTTAGTCCGCAATTCAAATTAATTGTAATATTATCAGGTATTGTCGGGTTGTGTATAGGAATTACGGTTGCTTTATTCTCTGAATTTGTTAAAAGATCAACAGAAGATAGTCTTAGTTAAATCTTAAATTCACAACACAATTAAATAAATGAATTAGTCAAAATGTTTTTGTTGCAAAATAATGACAATTTTGGTATGATATATCTGAATTTTCAGTTATAATTTATCTTTTTCGTCAAAACTTGACAAAAAATCACATCTATGTTATTTTATACACTTAATATGAGTTTTGAGGAGTGTAACTCCCAAAACCCCTTAATTTTGGAGAATCTAAATTCTGCCAATCTACATTTTCAATTTGCCATGCAGAAGTTTTATTTAACTATTTAACTGTGAATGATACTATAGACCTCACACGGATAATCTGTTGTAGTAAATAACGGATATTTCCTTTATTCGTTTACAAGTATCATAGATTCTTTCAACTATTAAGGTTTTTCGGATGTCTGACACCTGAGCTCAGGAGACGTGATTTGCGTAAATAGGTTGTCTGCTTCCGAATCAAATTTTTCCTAAGGAGGAATAACAAACTAATGAACAAGTTAAAACGCCTATGTAATGTTTTACTTGTAGTTCCATGTATCCTAAGTGTGCTTGTGCTCTACGGTTGTGGTGCACAAAGTTTAGGACCACAAGAACCTCTCTTGCCTACTATTGATGCGGACTCTAAATTCTCTGATAGATTCCGATTAGAAGAGGAACCACAGTTTTTCTACGATCTATTCGGTAAAGAACTTCTGGAAGGAAGTGAAGTACAACATTATCTTGAAGAAAAGGAGTTTGACCAAAACGGAGAATTGATTATAGGTAGGACTGGTCAGCTTGATAGCAAACGTTTTGCAATTCAGTTGGACCGTACTATTTTGACTGAAGATGCCTATCGAGGTAGGTATACAGAGTTTGCAATTGGTGATCACATACGTATCAAACCTTCTACCTTGTTCCCTAATCGTTATGCAATCTACAAAACTGAATTTGATGGATTTCGGTGGGACATCTCTTTTTCACAAGAGCGACATCTCTTTACTATTATCAACTCTCGTATCTCTAATCCTGTTCAACTTCTGGAAATTCCAGCAGATCTCGCCCCGAACCTTGGTCGTAGAAATGGTTTGAATGATGATGCGGGTGTTCGACATATTGAAAATGCCCGCCTTATCGGTTTTCGTGCACAGGGACTATTGGGAGATATTTTCCGCGTCGGATTTACTTATGTGAACTTACATAAAGAACATCCGGAACGTGTAGAAAACCCATTGATGGGAACAGTGGCAAATACCCCACCAGAAAGCATTACAATTGTTTTCCGTGATGACTCTCCTGAAGACAATCATCTTTACGAAACTTTTATCAATGCGAATGACCGTAGAGGACTTTCGTCAGATGAACTCCAGAATATTCTTGAGGATAGGTTTCAAGGCGGCGTAGGTGCAGCTTTCAAATCTATGAAAATTACGATCATTACACAAGCTCTTGATGAAATATCTAATGAGGAAATAGAAGAAGGGATTGAACCTGATCTATTACCGGAAGAAAAACAAGAGATTGAGGTCTTTATAGACGAAATCCTTCCACTTGATCCTGCTGTTGATCAAGTTCGTGATTCCGTTGATGGAGAATGGAAAATCGTTGATGGGTTCAATAAAATGAGATATGAGTTGGAATTCGAACAGCATAGTATCGATCCTCGCACAGTAAAAGATGTCGTTTTTGATATGATCGTTGCTGGTGACTATAATATCGCTGTTATTGGTACAAGTGACGCTAACCTGGCTGAATCAGATGCGGATATTCAGGAATGGATTAAGACTGAAGATGGACACATACAAATGCCATATCGCGACATCATTCAAGCACCGGGGAACTATGGACAATCTTCAGATTATACTGATAACCGTGCAGCCCTCTTAGACAATCCTGCCGCATGGGAAGGTGAAGGAAGACCGAGAAAAGTCCAATATCGTTACGGTGCTGCACGTGCTGCACTTCTCTATGGCTTAGATTTAGAGGGAACAGTTGGAAATGTGTTTGTCAGAGCACACTATTCCATTAACGGAAAGTATAAACAGTATCCCACTATTCCTAAAGATCAGGTAGGATTTAGCCGTGTAAAATCCACTATTGTTACTGAGGACGGTGAAGAAACCACTAATGTTACAGTAGGATCTGATGGTGTCGTGACCGACCCTAATGGTATACCCACCTATTCAGAAGCCAACGGTGAAAGGTTTGAAGCAATGCTGGGTGGAGATGGAACAGATGAAGATGGTGATGGGATATTGGGTAGAGAAACCGCATGGTTTGTCCAACTCCAATCCCGTTTCGGTAAACTCTACCTTGAGGGTGTCTTATATCATATTGACCCTGGTTACACCACCAACTATTTGAATTTTGGAGCTAACCCAGATAGAGACCAACCATACGTATTGCCTCCTGCAGGTGCATCAACTGAACGTTTACCGTGGGATGCAGTTAATTATACACTTGTTGAAGATGATGATGATGACGACGATTGGCCCGATGATATTGACTTTGACAATGTACTTCCTCGGGCTGACGATAGAGACCAGAACGGTGTCTTAGACTATCAGGAAGATTTTCTAATTTTTGAGGCAGACCCACCTATCTTTACCGATTTAATTGACTTGAATAATAATGGAACAATCGATTCACTCGAAGACGATTTTGAACCACAGTATGAATACGGTATTGACAGAGAGGGTTATCATCTCAAAGCAGAGTATGACTTACTTGATAACTTATCTCTTCAGGTCGGTTGGTTGAATGAAAACGAAGTCTCGAGTCGTAGAAAAAATGATTCCAAATATCTACATGTAACCTACCAACGCGATATTCCAGATTTTGCAACAATTCTTTTCCAAAACCGTTTTGTTCGAGTTCGCGACGATATTCCAGACTATACCATTACCTTACAGGTTGGCGAATTGGAAGCTGAACAGACTGAAGACGAACTCGATTATTACAATGCCCGCGTAAATACAACAACCTTACAGTTCCTTTATACTGCAGTCCCCAATCTCACATTGGAAACCAAGATTTTAGTTGTCCTGCAGAAGCAATATGAACTTGATGAAGAGGAAGCGGTTTTCTTAGATGTTGAGTATGATGAGGGTGCGGAGTTGTTTGAACCGGATGAACGCATTGATTTTCTCGTTCCAGATGAACAGGTGCGGACAAGTGGTGACAGACGGGACTTCCCCTTCTATCCCGACCACGGTATTAACGCACTTGATCCAGGTGACACTGGACTCATTTACGATGTCGACAATTGGAAGTTGCGTCGTTACCCCGAACGGAATATACGCAGTCAGCAAGTTATTCTCAAAGCAAGATATGAAATCCCACTTGGCGACCTCCCGTATGTGGATAGGATTGGTGAAGATTTGACGTTGACACCTATGGTTAAGTATATATGGGATCGCGCCTTTGACAGAACCGCTGAAGAAATCGGGCAAGTTTTAAATAGACGGCACTTTGTACCGACAGACGATGAACCTATCGAATATCTCCGTTTTAACCGTAGAAGCCGCGAAGATGTTCTTGGTGTTCGCCTTGACTATCAATTCACACCAAAAGTGAATATTCTGGGTGGATTCCAATATCGGAAATTTACGAACCGAGACAAGAACTTCAAAAATTATCTGTCTGGTTTCGGTCAAGACACAGCAGTACCAGGCCGCTATCGTCCTGATTTGCGGAAGCGAATTTTTGAAATCCAAGCTATTAACAGAGGTGAATGGCTCGGATTCAATATCGTCATCTTGGCAGGTTACCGAAGAACTACTATTCTAATTAGGAACACAACCAGTAATACTACGTTTGTCCGAGCAATGATGGGATTCTAACTAAATTCATTAGTGGTTTGTTGGACTCAGGAACTTTGAGTCCAATAAACCTTATGAAGGTACTTAGTTAGCGGTTCTAATCCTTTAGGTTAGGATATAAAGTGCAACATATCTTTAAACCTCACCGTAGGCTATACCGAAAGCATAAATGCTTGTGGAACAGATGTAAACCCTGAGGGTGTCAATGACTCGGTTGGCATGTAGTAAGGACGTGTGCTAAAAGAAGCACATGGAAACCTTAGTTGTAGTTGAGTATCACCAGAACGTAACTTTTATAGAGTTCAGGTGTTGATAGTTTAGAACTAAATACATAAACTGTTGCAAGTTTTACAAATGTATTTATCATGTTTCCAATTTATTGATTATAATAGAAATTTACTGCCGAATCGGCATATAACTAAAGGAGAACTAGAACGAATGACTCGTTTAAGTTTAATTTTAATGTTAGTCGCATGTGTATTCATGGCTACTAGCATTGTAATAGCACAAGAAGATGCACCTAGTGATGGAACTGCAGATGAAGGCGTTGACAGTGGCGTTGATAGCATGGGTGGTGGTGCAACGATCAGAGGAGAAATCATTGATACTTCCGCTGAGCAGAATCCTATAGAGGGCGTTACTGTAAAAATCCTAGAAACCGGTAGTGGTCAAGAGTATGAAGTGACTACAGATAAGGCAGGTGCCTATGAAAAAACTGGTCTTCCCTCTGGACGTTACACCATCAGTGCTAATAAAGAAGGTTATGGAGATCGAATTGGTAAATCAAAGCTTGTTTCTGCTGGTGGTGAAATTTTTCACCGTATCAAAATGAGTGAAAAGGATAATATCATCTCCTTTTTCAGAAAATTTGGATTTGTGTTTTATCCGTTAGCGATTTGCTCTGTAGTCGCGCTTACCTTCATTATTGAAAGACTTTTCACTTTTGTCCGTAGTCGCTCACGCATTGGAACTGAACAGTTCATCGCGAGTATCGCTGATTCATTACGAAAAGAGAACATAATGGAAGCAGTTTCAACTTGTGAAGAAGCAGGGGGACCTCTTGCTAACGTACTTAAAGCTGGACTGCTCAGATATAGCCAAGCTCAGATAGAAGAAAGAGATATTACAAAAGAGGAAATTCAAGAAGCCATTGAAGAAGCAAGTCTACTTGAAATTCCGGAATTGGAACGAAATCTACCAGTACTTGGAACAGTTGCTGTTGTTTCACCACTTTTCGGTCTTCTTGGAACTGTTACAGGTATGATTACTGCCTTTACGACGATTGCTCTTGAAGGTACCGGTGATCCGCAGCAGCTTGCTGGTGGTATCTCACAGGCACTTCTTACAACTGCTGGTGGTTTAACAGTTGCTATTCCGTGCTTGATTTTCTTCCAGCTTTTTGACAGTTGGGTGAACAGACATATGGTTGAAATCTCCCAGGTATCCACAGAAATCGTTAACCAATTGATTGTTGGTGATGCGAACGCTTAATTACAACAAGGCGAGGAACACACCTTGCCTATGTCTAAATAAAGGGAGAAATTGAAATGCAACAACTTGGTGAAGCCAAATTAAGCCTAATGGCAACGCGAATACGTGAACGCAAACCACCGACGCTCAGTATGGCTCCAATGATCGATTGTGTGTTCTTGCTCCTGATTTTCTTCATGGTCTCAACGACATTTGCCCCAATGCCGGGCATTCGTGTACAACTTCCACCTCCGGGGCCTCCTTCAAAGGAAAAACCGAAAGGTCTTGTTGTCAAAATTGACAATCCAACTGTCAGGGATAAAGCTGGCACTATGCTGCTGAATGGCGCAGTTGTCCAATTTGACGAAATGTTCGGGCAACTACTCAATGCAACTCCAGAACAGAAAGCTATGCTTATCATCCAATCTGGCCGTGATGTATTACATGAGCAAATTGTACGGGTAATGGATGTAGCAAAAGATGCAGGTATTGACAAAATTGGATTTGCCATTACTAGCCGAGATTGAAGTGGTTAATCAGATTTCAGTTCTATCGAAATGTAAGGAGGATAAATATGGCTCTCCAAATGAGACGCAGACGGAGTTCTGGTAGTGATGATGATATTCCGATGGCGCCTATGATTGACTGTGTGTTTTTATTACTCATTTTCTTCATGGTTTCAGCCATCATGCGGGTTCCCCCGCCATTCAGTGTTACTTTACCAGATTCCACAACGGAACACGAATTTCCGAGAAAAAAATATAACCTGTTTATCAGCAACGATGGTAGAATAGCCATTGATGATCGAGAGATGCAGACTTTGGATGAGGTAGGACTTTTTATAGCTGCCCATGAACACAAAATTAGTACTCTTATCATTAAAGCGGATAAACGTGCCAAGCACGGACGCGTTATTGATGTTGTTGAACGGGCAAAGTTGCGGTCGGCTAAGGTTGAAGGGCTAGAAGTTGCCTTTGCCGTTGCTGATGAAGAAGGTGGAGGAACCAATTGACCAGCACGATGCTGAGAGATTAAACTTACACCGTTGAATGATACAACTGCAATAGTTGTATTTTTACCTTGGACTTGATAACATTAAGCCTCTAATTGAGATTTCAATTAGAGGCTTATACTTTTTTGATACCACCGTAGTATCGGAAATATGGTATCAAGAGGACTTATTTTTTTCTGGGTACTCTCTTACGGACACGTCGCGCTTGTGTTGGTGGGGGAGGTGGTGGAGGAGTGACAATCTTCCAGAAGAGTGGTAAGAATACATCCCAATTAGCGAGGATTTGTTCAGAACGACGACTTTCAGTTAGCTCGAGGTGCTTTTGTATCAATTCTAATAATATGTCCTCGTCTACTTTCTCAGATACGCGCTCCAACTTAATGAGTTGTGGATTTATCTTATTTTCGAATTGTTGGTTTTCATCGAGTACGTAGCCTGAACCACCTGTCATACCGGCTCCAAAGTTACGTCCTGTTTCTCCTAAAATGACGACAGTTCCGCCTGTCATATATTCACATCCATGGTCACCGACACCTTCCACGACAGCCGTTGCTCCACTGTTTCGCACACAAAAACGTTCACCTGCTCTTCCCGCAGCATATAAAGAACCACTTGTTGCTCCATATAGGACAGTGTTTCCAATGATGGTATTTTCATGTGTTTTGAAACGCACATCTGATGAAGGTTTAATGACAATAGCACCTCCTGCCATGCCTTTTCCAACGTAGTCATTCGCTTCACCGGTTAGAATGAGTTGTAGTCCACTAATACAGAATGCACCGAAACTTTGTCCTGCGCTCCCTTTAAAGTAACATCTGATAGTCTCTTTTGGCAAGGGGGTGTCACCGTATTGAAATGCAATTTCACCAGATAACTTAGCACCAACTGTTCGGTGTGTATTCCGAATAGTATATGAAAGTTGAATAGGTTCTTTTTTCTCAATTGCAGTTGCTGCATCAACCAAAATTTGGTCATCTAATGGTGTATCTACACGATCGTTCCGTTCTTGTAAATGATAACGTGGACTTTCACCTGTCGGGTCTGCGGGTGAGAGAATCTCTGTTAAGTCAAGGGTTGCAGCTTTGGGGTAGTCTTCTAATTCCGAAAGTTCTAACAATTCTGGCCGACCAATAATATCGTTTAGGGATTTGTGTCCTAAATTTGCAAGAATGGTTCGCACTTCATTTGCTACGCCGAGCATGAAGTTGACAACCATTTCAGGGGTGCCTGGATATTTTGCTCGGAGTGCTGGGTCTTGTGTTGCAACGCCTACTGGACAAGTGTTTAGATGGCATTGACGCGCCATAACACATCCTGTTGCCACCATTG
Organism: Candidatus Poribacteria bacterium; assembly: GCA_965200395.1. Taxonomy (GTDB): domain Bacteria; phylum Poribacteria; class WGA-4E; order WGA-4E; family WGA-3G; genus MSPOR6. The sequence goes on from CBDAUH010000003.1 coordinate 703,364, forward strand.
CTGATGTGCCGAATCCGTATTCTTCAGCCCCTAACATAGCCGCAATGACGATGTCACGTCCTGAACGCATCCCCCCATCAACTCGAAGGACGACACGATCACGCAGTTCGTTTTCAACAAGACTATGTTGTGTTTCTGCCAGACCGAGTTCCCATGGTGTGCCAGCGTTTTTGATGGAACTCAGTGGAGAGGCACCAGTCCCACCTTCATGTCCACTTATCTGAATTACGTCTGCGTATCCTTTTGCGACCCCTGAAGCGATTGTGCCGATTAGAAATTCAGAAACGAGTTTTACTGCAACTTTTGCGCGTGGGTTAACTTGCTTGAGATCATAGATTAATTGTGCAAGGTCTTCAATTGAATAAATGTCGTGATGTGGGGGCGGGGATATTAAAGGAACACCAGGAATGGAGTGTCGGATTTTAGCAATCTCAAGGGTTACTTTATGTCCAGGTATTTGTCCGCCTTCTCCAGGTTTAGATCCTTGAGCCATTTTAATCTCTAACTCACGTGCGGAAGCGAGGTATTGTGGCGTTACACCGAATCGTCCCGATGCAACTTGTTTTATAGCACTTGAAGCAAGGTCTCCATTAGGTTGTTGGACAAAACGCCCTGTATCTTCACCACCTTCACCACTTCCTGATTTGGCACCGAGTCTGTTCATTGCGATAGCTAAAGTTTCGTGTGTTTCACGACTCAAAGCACCGAAAGACATGCTTCCAGTGGTAAATCGTTTAACGATGTTCTCTGCAGGTTCAACCTCCTCTATAGGGATGGAAGAGCTTGGTTTAAAGGCAAGTAAATCGCGTAAACTTGATGGATCACCCTCCTCAACCGCTTCAGTATATTGTGCATAATCTTCTGCATCACCGCTCTTGACGAATTTATGCATTGCTTTGAATACAGTTGGGTTAAATGCGTGAAATTCACCGTTTCTACGAAATCGAAAATAACCTGCTTCTTGCAAAATGCGTTTATCGTCAGTTCCGCCAAATGCTTTTGTATGGAAATGGAGTGTTTCAGCAGCGATATGTTCAAAACCGATTCCACTTAACCTTGATGGGGTGCCAGTAAAACATTTATCGATAACGGAAGAATTAATACCGATTGCTTCAAAAATCTGTGCACCCCGATAACTTGACACTGTGGAAATTCCCATCTTAGCCATAATTTTCAAAATACCTTTTTCAACTGCCTCTTTATAATTATGGATCGCTTGCTCTATGTTGAGTCCTTCAAATTCGTCGTTTTCAGCAAGTTGAACAATCGTAGAAAATGCAAGGTAAGGATAGATGGCATCAGCACCATATCCGAGTAGTACAGCATAATGATGTTCTTCACGAGGGTCTCCTGCTTCAACGATTAAACTGACTTGCATCCGTTTTCCTTCTCGGATGAGATGATGATGAACAGCTCCCACTGCAAGCAGCATAGGAATCGGAACAGATTCGGCATTAGCTTGCTTATCGCTCAAGACCAACAAGGTGTTTCCAGCAGATACGGCAGCTAGTACATTTTCACACAAAGTATCAAGTGCCTTTTCTAATCCGTGCGGACCGGAGGAAACAGGGAAGCAAACAGGAATTGTAACATGTTTGAAGTCAGGTGAGTCTTGTTTTTTCAAAGCCTCTAATTCTTCGTTTGTCAAGATAGGTGAAGTCAATCGAATTACTTTTGCATGGTGTTCGGTCTCTGTAAGCAGGCTGTGCCGTTTACCGAGATAGGTCGTTAGGGACATTACTAGTCGTTCCCTGAGTGAGTCTATTGCGGGGTTGGTTACTTGTGCGAATAGCTGCTTAAAATAGTGATAAAGCAGTCGTGGATTCCGTGAAATAACAGCAGGCGGCGTGTCATCTCCCATAGAACCAACTGATTCTTTAGCTTGAAGGACCATCGGTTTGATAAAACGTTCTACATCTTCAATCATGTAACCAAATGCTTTCTGTTGAGTTTGTAGATCATCTGGTACTGGTGTAATTGTGCCTGCTGATTGTGGATTTAGATCGTTTAAGTGTGTACGCTGTTTGATCCATTTCGCATAAGGTTTTAGGTGTGCTACCTCATTTTTTATATCTGTATCCAATAGCAATTCGCTACGTAAAGTATCAACAGCGATCATTTGGCCTGGACCTAAACGTCCTTTTCTAACGACACGTCTGTCGTCTAATTCAATAATGCCAACCTCAGATCCCATGACAACAAGGCCATCATCGGTTACTTTGTATCGTGCGGGTCTTAGGCCGTTTCTATCCAAACATGCCCCGACGATGATACCGTCAGTGAATGCCACGGCAGCAGGCCCATCCCACGGTTCACTAACACATGAAAGGTATTCATAGCAGTTTTTAAGTTCTTCTGACATGTCTGGTATCTGTTCGTATGCTTCTGGTATTAGACACATCATTGAATGGAGGATACTTCGCCCAGAATGTGTCAATAATTCTAATGCATTATCAAGGCTCATAGAATCGCTTCCGTGAGGATTGATAATCGGTGCAAGTTTTTTTATATCGTCTTTCCAGATAGGTGAGGTTAATTCTGCTTCACGTGCGCGCATCCAGTTTCTATTTCCCATCAATGTGTTTATCTCACCGTTGTGCGCAAGCATGCGAAACGGTTGTGCAAGTGACCATGTAGGTGAAGTGTTTGTACTGTAACGTTGATGAAAAACAGCTAATGACGCATCAAAGTCCGGATCATGAAGGTCCGGATAGAACATTGCAAGTTGGGGGGCAACAAGTAGTCCTTTATAGACAATAGTGCGATGAGAGAAGGAAGCAATATGGCAATCGGGAATTTGTTCTGCTGTAACCCTGTGTTCAATTTCCTTACAAATAAGATAGAGATGTCTCTCATAATTGTCAAGAGTTATATGGTTTGGTCTTCCAATGAGGATTTGTTGAATTGATGGTAACGTTGCCGACGCTTTTTCGCCGAGGGCAGAAATATCAATAGGAACAGACCGCCATCCGAGTATAGGAAATCCGTGCTGTTTTAGAATGTCAACGACAATTTGCCGTCCCTGTTGATTTGCAACGGGGTCGTTCTTGGGGAGGAAAATCATCCCAACAGCGAGGTCATTAATTGAATCAATACGTACTTTGAACTTATCTAATTCTTTTTTAAATAATTTCTCTGGTATTTGTGTGAGGATACCTGCTCCATCACCTGTTTTTGCATCAGCAGCGACTGCACCTCGGTGTGTCAAATTTGTGACTGCTTGTATTGCCATCTTCAAGATTGCGTGGCTTCGATTGCCTGAACGATTTGCTATAAAACCTACCCCGCAAGCATCTTTCTCATATAAATGTTCGTACATTTGTAAACTCATACTCCAAGTAATCAAGATAACAGGTATCCGTTAAAATATGGTCTAATAGAAAAGCCAATGTAACAGTAGTTTGGATACCTATCATGTAATATATCTAACTCTCGTTGTCAATTTCTCCTTAGGTTAACTCTATTCACAAGTTAATAGTATATCCTAAAATCGCTGAATCGTCAAGGATAATTTTGTTTGAACGAGGCTGTTCAGTTATTATATTAATGAAAATAATTTTACAACCCTCAGAACGGTGCTAACTTGACAACCCTAATTTGTTGTGTTAAAATTATATTCATTCAAAAATAGGAGTTGATTTGGCTATGTATGATGTTGGTATTATCGGTGGTGGACCGGGAGGTTATGTTGCTGCTATCAGAGCAGCACAAATGGGTGGTACTGTGTGTCTTATAGAAAAAGGTGAATGGGGGGGGACATGTCTCAATAGGGGGTGTATTCCAACAAAAACCCTCTTTTCTATTGCACACCTTGCAGAACAAGTTCGTAATACCCCTGCCCTAAATATCCAAGACACTACCGTTGACTACTCACAAACCTTAACACATAAAACAGATGTTATACAGAAGTTGACAGGGGGCATAAGTCAACTTCTTAAGCGGAACAAAATCCATACCTTGAACGGCAATGCTTCGTTTAACGATAAAAATACAATTCTTGTGAATAAAACGGATGGTACAACTGAACAGATAAGCGTGAAAAACGCTATTATTGCTACTGGTTCAGAACCTGCCGAACCCCCTGTTTTTGATATAGATGAAACCTACGTGTTGACAACGACAGGAATTCTTAATCTTACAGAACTCCCTGAAAGTCTTCTCATTGTTGGTGGTGGTGTTTCTGGGTGTGAATTTGCTTCTATTTTCAACGCTCTTGGTTGTAAAGTGACTGTGTTGGAGCTGCTTCCGACGATTTTGGCAACCGAAGATGTTCAGGTTGTGCGTCATATTCAACTTTTTATGAAGCGGAAAGGGATTTCTATACAGACAGACGCGAAAATAACCGGTGTTGAGAAATCGAAGGAAGGTGTTACGGCAGTGCTTGAATCTGGTGAAAATGTCACTGCAGAAAAAATGCTTGTTTCTATCGGTAGACGTTACAATTCTGAGGGAATTGGGTTAGAAAAGGTAGGAATCCGTACAGAGAATGGTAAAATTGTTGTGAATGAACAGATGCAGACGAACATTCCTTGTATTTATGCGGTTGGAGATGTTGCAAGTCGGTATCTGTTGGCACACGTGGCATCTGCTGAAGGGAAGGTGGCAGCACAAAACTGTCTTGGTGATACAACTGATATGGATTATCAAGTTATTCCGTGGTGTGTCTTCACGTTACCTGAGATTGGACATGCTGGCATGACCGAAAAAGAGGCGACAGATGAGGGATATGAGGTAAAGACCGGTAGATTTCCTTATGGAGCCAGTGGTATGGCGTTAGGTATGGGTGAAGCGGATGGATTTGTAAAGACGATTACGGATGCGGATAGTGGTGATATCCTTGGTGTTCATATTGTGGGTGTGCATGCTTCAGCACTTATCCATGAAGCTGCGGTTGCAATTCGCTTAGGGGCGTCTGCGGAGGATATTGCGCATACTGTTCACGCGCATCCAACGCTTTCTGAGATGGTGATGGAGTCTGCTGAGGCGGTGTATGGTCGTGCGGTGCATGTGATTTAGGGGTGTTGTATGCAATGGTGTATATTCGCAATTTTGGTGAACTCTGTGTATAACTGTGATATAATAGAAACAATAGATATAACTAATACAGATAAGGGATAATTATGCCGTTACATACCGAATTTCCTGAATCTCCACATGAGATTATAGATCCATCAATGCGTTGGACACCAGATTCAACACAGTTATCCTTAATGAATAGTGGTTTGTTACTCCCGCCACTTGTACAGAAGATACGTGAAGCAGTCAAAACATGGCGTGAGGACAACTATAAAGGGGCAACTGAGACAAGCAAAGCACTGCTCAATTGGTGGTTCAAAGAACCGCACTTGAAAGAACAATCTGACAGCACAACGACAGAATTTCAATATTACTTTGCCCAACGCGAGGCATTGGAAACTATCGTTTATCTGTATGATGTCGTCAAGGTTAGAGATGAATTTGACCTGATGCGATTTGATAGTTCACGCCTGGTTTCTGCGGGAATGTTTGACGAGAATTGGCGAAGGTTCGTCGTAAAAATGGCAACAGGGACAGGCAAAACAAAGGTAGGGTTATTTAGTTTTATAGATATTCATTTTATCAAGTTAACTGTGAGTAAAGGTTTTGATGCATATTCCTTTATTTTATCAGCGATCCGTGTTATGCCTTGAAAACGGAATACGGATAATGCGGTATTTCGTAAAGCGGCCATGACTTGTGGAATAGCCCCGCATCTGACAGGTGATGCGTCCTCGCCGAGTAGCACATCGCGCATCCAATGCGACTTGTTCTCTATTGCCCAATGGCCTCTCCGTAAAGCAAGTAAGCGTTCTGCGGATGCCTCACTCGGTTTCAGGCTCGTAATCCCATAGGTAGTGCGGGTTGTCTCTTCTCCTGTCTTCATATTTTTGGAAGTATAATGATATTGGATCACTTGTGCTATGCCCGGCCAATCCAGATATGCGTTCAGACTTGTGCTTGCCTTGATACACCGTGTCTCAAGTCTGCCATGCGACTTTTCAATCGTCTCATGCATGTATATCGGTTTCCCTAAAGTAGGGTGTGTTGTGTCTTCAGAAACCGCGTCAGGCACGCCTTGAAAAAGTTTTTCAATCGCTTCTAACAGGTCCGGTTGATTGCCTTTAACAGGCAGCATATAGTCGCCCCCGCTGTTTATGATTCCGTGGCAGAAAGAGCGTTGTGTCAAAAGGGCATCCGTTGTGATAACTTTGCCTGCTACATCAAACGCTTTGAGGATTTCCGTTGATACCGGTATTTCATTGGTTTTGTCGCTGACACCTCGCTGCGTGAGGGTGATCCCTAACTCATGAGAGACGACGGAGAGTAAATGGCTGATCATCGCACCACTTTTTTTAGACGCACGCAGGGTTTTGCCATCTATAGCGACTGCGTCGGAACACCCCCGCAAATCAGGGCACTCTGCTAATGCGGCGTTTACCCATTTTGACAGGATGTTTTCTAATGCCTCAACGTCCAACTTTTTCAACAGATTATGGATAGTTGCGGCACAAGGCGTTTTGTGATGTGTGAACCCGAGTGCTTTTGTGAGTGCGGGCTGTGAGCGTGCCCAGGTAGCGATGGATGTATACCCTTTATGCCCGCACATCAATCCAACGACTAAAAGTGCGAGGATTGCTTTCAACGGGTGTCGTTTCCCTTTTTCCTTGCGTGGGTCTGTAAGTTCTGCTAACATATCCATTAAGTGGCAGGACTTTTTTCTTGTCATTCTTCACCTCAAAAGATCGTAAGTTTTTAAGGTGAAGTATAGCAGATATACCATGAAAAATCACGGTATATCTGCACATTCCAAATATTAACGATTGTGATAAAAAACAACTAAAATACATAAAACTAAATAACCCTAAAACAAAGGTTATGAGTCTTGCTATTGCTTGGAGTTTTTTCCACAAACTGTATGAACCAGATTCTGAACTCTCTCGAAATTTCCTTGTTATTGCTCCAAATATCATTGTTCTTGACAGGCTTTACCACGATTTCAAAGGATTAAGTATTTTTTATGATGATCCGGTGCTACCTATTAACGGTTTTGAAGGACAGAATTGGCGAAACGATTTTCAGCTAACTTTGCATGTACAAGATGAAGTCCGCACAATTCAACCGATAGGTAATATATTTCTCACTAATATTCACCGTGTCTATTCTAGTGACCAAACGCTGCCATCACCCGATGACGACGATAGTATGAACTACTACTTAGGCAAGAAACCAACAGGAGCAACTACAGATTCCAAGGTAGACCTTGGCGACATTGTCCGTGATATTAATGAATTGATGGTACTTAATGATGAGGCACATCATATCCATGATCCAAGAATGGCATGGTTTAAGTCTATTCAGGATATTCATAATCGACTGGTGCAAAAAGGAAGCGAGTTATCGTTGCAAATTGATGTGACCGCAACTCCAAAGCACAACAATGGTGCCATCTTCGTTCAAACTGTATCAGATTATCCACTTGTAGAGGCGATTTCACAAAATGTAGTTAAACATCCGATCCTGCCCGATAACGAGAGCCGAAATAAACTGAGAGAGAGACCGAGTGCAAAATTCACTGAGAAATATGCGGACTATCTGCACCTCGGTGTTATTGAATGGCGTAAAGCTTATGAACGACATCAGAAATTGGGTAAGAAAGCTGTCCTGTTTGTGATGACCGATTATACTAAGAACTGCGACGAAGTTGCGGCTTATCTGGAAAACCATTACGAAGACTTAAGAGATGCTGTGCTGGTAATTCATACAAAAAATAACGGTGAAATCTCCGAAGCATCTACCGGTAAAAAGAGAGAAGAACTTGAAGAACTCCGAAAGCAAGCAAATCAAATTGATTCACAGGAAAGTCCATATAAAGCAATTGTCTCCGTCTTAATGCTCAAAGAGGGATGGGATGTAAAGAACGTGACTACTATAGTCGGCCTGCGTGCATATTCAGCAGAAAGCAATATTCTACCAGAACAGACGCTTGGACGCGGACTCCGCAGGATGTACACAAATGAGGTGGATGAGTCTGTTAGTGTCATCGGAACGGAAGCATTCATGGAATTTGTTGAACAGATCCAAAAAGAAGGTGTTGAATTAGAACGGCAAGAAATGGGTGAAGGGGTTGGGCCTCCCCCATTCCTTGTGATTGAAGTCGACAATGAAAATGTGGACAAAGACATTGGTGGACTTGATATTGAAATTCCAATTTTGACTCGAAGGGTCTATCGTGAATACGAGTATCTTGCAAACTTGGATGTTAGTCGTTTAGACTTTAAACCGATAGTATATGTCTCATTTGGTGTGGAGCAGTTACGAGAGATTAGGTTTCATTATATGACAACAAGTGAGGCTGCACACACAACAGTATTGGAAAATCCGGGTACTGATGATTACCGAAATGCACTTGGCTATTTTGCACAGACAATTATGAAAGAACTACGACTTATCAGTGGTTATGATGTGTTGTATGCAAAGGTAAAAGAGTTTGTACAGCACCATCTCTTTGGTGAAACAGTACCGTTGGATGATCCAAGGACGATACGTAATATAGCGGAACTTCGCGCGACAAAAACAACTATTGAAACCTTCAAGCGCGCTATCAACGACCTTACGATACAAGACAAAGGAAATGCAGAACTAAGCGAAACGACTAAAATAAGCAGCACGAGACCTTTTATGGTTAAGGATCAAGAGCATTTAGTTCCGACAAAATCTGTCTTTAACATCATCACTGGTGACAGTCATTTGGAATTAGAATTTGCTAAATTTCTGGAAGAATGCCCGGACGTTGCCTCCTATGCCAAAAACTACTACGGCGTGCATTTTAAGCTTGATTATGTAAATGCCAATGGCGACATCTCTAACTACTACCCGGATTTTATCGTTAAACTAACGGATAGCAGTGTGATTATCGTTGAAACGAAAGGGAGAGAAGACTTAGATGTGCCGCGCAAGATGCAACGGTTGTCGCAATGGTGCGAAGATGCTAATAATATCTCATCAGATGTTACCTATGATTTTGTCTATGTTGATGAAGAGAGTTATAGGACATATCATCCGACGACATTTCAGCAACTGCTTGATAGTTTTACTGAATACAGATAGGGAGTCGGGTTGATTTCCAAACCCCTTCCACACACGAAACGCCTCTCGGGGAAATACAAAAATCACTTGCCATACCGGCCTGGTTGTGTTAAAGTTTAAAGGTTTCTTGTGCTGTCTGCTTTTTGCCTATTTTTCTGAGGATGTAATATGAGTGTACAATATTCTGAAGAACTACCGTACGCCTTTGTTGTCCGACCAGATGATTTGAAAAAGTTGGTTGAGTTACTAAAGTGTATTGGTAAAGTAGAGGTGAGGGCCGATTGCGAAGATAAAATTACCCGTAAATTCAACACAGTAAAAGATCTGAGCGACTATGAAAATTCCAATTCAAAAAAGATTCGTCGCATTCATCTAAGTGCCCGATCCGAAGACGATTATTCAAAATCCGCGACAATCTATTTTGGTAGTTACTTTGGGTGGTGGATAGTCTCAATCACTATCAATGGACGTGAAGATGTTGTTTCGAGATTAAAGGGGGATATCCTGGAGGTACTCTCAGGAATGCGTCCTTGGTATAGTTGGATTGCTTGTGCTAATTTGTTCACAATATTTGCCGTAGGATTCTGCGTTCTACTCTCTATTTTTTTCATATCTATACTGTTGGAATGGATACCTGTATCGGATTCTCCTTCATCAACTTCTAACAGTGTAAAGGCAAGTGCCACTGTATTTTTGACAGTGCTAGCTACTTCATTAGTTCTTTGGGACTTAACAAACTCCGCGGTTTCTTGTTTCCAAAGTTAGTTTTCGCAATTGGTCAAGGGGAATCAAGGTTCAGGTTGTTGGAGAAAATTCGATGGAGCGTGATAATTGCCTTTGGAATTTCTCTTGCTGCTGGCTGTGTAATTTTAATAATCCAGATCATTTTTTGACAAGCACTATATTTTTGGATACAATGCCAAGTTATGAAAAACTTAAATTGGATTCTCGCAAGCTTTCTAATCTTAATCTCTTTAGGTGTATCAGTTTTAGTCGTTTACACAACAACCACAAGGGTTTTAACCGCTGTAGAAAGCACAATTTGGCAAGTCTTTGTCCTTACCGCAGGGCTTGCAGGTTCTTTTATTTTTGGTCGACAGTCTGCTAAAGAAGTAGCAAAAGAAATAATCAAACCGCATGCACGGTCTGCGTTCAGACGGCTTGTTTCTCTTTACGAAAGTCTCTCCCGGGCTTCAACTGTGATACAATTGACAGAAAGTTCAGAGTCTTCTGAAGACATTCGAGTAACAATTGCTAAGCTTGACGCAATTGTTACTGAGCAACTAAATGCAGCAGACGATGCATTGGAAGATTGGAGAGACATTGTTCCAGAAGATGTTGAAGAGTTAAAACAAAAACTCGAATCTAAAATACAAGGAGGAATAGACAGTGACTCGCACCCAACCAATTCGCGGTAAAGTAGCGCAAATTTTAAGCGATAAGGCACTCGTAATAAATATTGGTGAGGCAGATGGTGTAACTTACGGCATGGAATTTTATATCTCAGAAATCATTCCGGTAAAAGATCCTGATACGTCTGTAGAATTAGGTAAGGTTGAATGGCCTATTGTTTCTCTACGGACTTATGATGTTCAAGAACGTATAACTGTTTTATATTCAAAAGACAAGTTTTTGTCCTTAGGAGACAGAGGTCCATTTAGTAGATCTCTATTATCCTCAAGTAGAGCATTAGTAAATATTGGAGATCCTGTTGTGCAAGTCCTCGAAATAGGCGAACCAGAACAGGAAGATGCTAACGGAAACTAACAGAAGGAAAATATGCCACGACTCACTGACTCAGAACAACAAGAAATCCTCCGTTTTATTGAGGCAGATAAACCGCTGCCTGAAAAATACCGATTCCTACTGTTTGAAGATAAACGCGAGGTAGAGCTCGTCTGGAACGGAAAGACTAACGAGGTCTGCAATATCGTGCTGCCTTTCCAGACGATTGAGAATGTAGACGAACCACGTGCTGAGAAAAATGAACAACTTGGTTTATTCGATGCACGCGGCCGCCAACGCAAGGGCTGGACTAACAAGTTAATCTGGGGTGATAATAAGTTAATTTTATCGTCACTCAAGAACGGACCCCTGCGCGAGGAGATTGAAGCACAAGGCGGTCTCAAACTCATCTATATTGATCCACCTTTTGACGTAGGTGCGGATTTTTCTGTAGATATCGAAATTGGCGGGGGGGGGTAGAACATTTACCAAAAACCCGAATATCCTGGAAGAGATAGCCTACCGCGATACGTGGGGTAGGGGAGCAGATTCCTTCCTTGCTATGATCTACGAACGGTTAGTATTGATGCGAGATTTGCTTGCAGAAGATGGTAGCATTTATGTACATTGTGATTGGAGACTAACCGCACATCTCCGTCTTGCCCTTGATGAAGTGTTTATTCCAGATAATTTTCAGCGCGAAATCATCTGGCGTATAGGATGGCTCCCAGGTTATAAGACGAAAGCTAAGAATTGGATTAGAAACCATGACACTATCCTTTTTTATACGAAGACCAAAAATAATTTTACCTTCAATAAAGAATATATCCCCTATACAGATGATTACGTACGCCGTGACGGTAGCAAACCTAAAGGCGAAGGATACCCAATGGAAGATACGTGGAATTGTAGTAATATAGACCAATTGGACTCCATTCAGATTATGAGTTTTAGCACGGAAAAAACCGGATATGCAACTCAGAAAAACGAAAACCTCCTTACACGTATTATTAAAGCATCTTCCAATGAAGGTGACCTTGTCGCTGATTTTTTCTGTGGCTCCGGCACCACTGCCGCGGTTGCTGAAAAACTTGGGCGAAAATGGATCGCTACAGACCTCGGCAAGTTTGCAATACATACCACACGCAAACGGATGATCGGGGTACAGCGACAACTCAAAAAAGACGGTAAAGACTACCGCGCCTTTGAAATCTTCAACCTCGGTAAGTATGAACGACAGCACTATATCGGTGTTAATCCAAATTTACGAGAGGTAGAACAGCAGAAACAGTTAGAAGAAAAAGAAAAGGCGTTTATCGATCTTATCCTCCGCGCTTATGCTGCTGAAAAGGCAGACGGTTTCGCCAGTTTTCAAGGGAAGAAGGCAGGAAGGTTTATCGCAATCGGTCCCGTCAATCTACCTGTCACACGGCTATTCATAGAGGAAATTATCCTTGAATGCCGCAAGCATCAGATTACGCGTGTAGACGTTCTCGGATTTGAGTTTGAGATGGGACTGTTTCCGAATGTATTGGACGAGGCGAAAAGCAAGGGGATTGATATCGCGCCGAAGTTCATCCCTGCTGAAGTCTTTGACAAGCTTGCAGTGGAGCAGGGTCAGGTCGTGTTTCACGATATGGCGTTTATTGAGGTCAAACCCCATATTGAAGCAAGCGAAGGAGATAGACCGCCAAGGGTTGCGGTGAAACTCACCGATTTTTCTGTATTTTATTCACAAGATTCTATCTCACGTGCTGAGCAGACACTCAGGAACAAGCGCAATAAAATCGTCGTGGAACAGGGTCAGGTTGTGAAGGTCAGCAAGGATGCGGATGGGATTGTGAGTCGTGAAGTGCTTACCAAACACTGGGCAGACTGGATCGACTATTGGTCGGTGGATTTTGATTTTGAGAGCAAACAAGAGATTATCCGCATGCAAGATTCGCAAACAGGAGAATGGGAAGAGCGGTGGACAGGCGACTATGTTTTTGAAAATGAGTGGCAAAGTTTTCGGACTAAGAAGGATCGTTCTTTGGAATTAAAGAGTGTGGCCCACGAATGTGAGCCCGGACCTCGTAAAATCGCTGTGAAGGTTGTAGATATTTTTGGCAATGATACAATGACGATTGTTGAAGTAACGGTGTGAGATTCATCGCAACGATCAAAACTTTACTGCTTCTTGAAGTTCCTGATACCGCGCTTCAATTTCAGGGAACTGCACCGACTTCTGCCGATTGATGCTGAAATCTTCAATGTTAAACGAGGCAACCACTGTGCCATACATCATTCCCTTGCGGATTGATCCTTCCGACACATCTCCAACAGAGGCAAGGTATCCGATAAGTCCACCCGCGAAACTGTCTCCTGCGCCTGTAGGGTCTGTTACATCTGTAAGCGGGTATGCTGGCGCGCTAAAGAAAGATGCCTCCGTCATACTAATTGCACCGTGTTCCCCCTTTTTGATAATGGCGCGTTTAGGTCCATAACGCAAGATTTCCCGTGCCGCACGTAATAGATTAGATTCTCCTGTTAGCAGTTTTGCTTCGCTGTCGTTAAGGATAAGGATATCTACACGTTCAATTGTTTTTTCTAACGCCTCGCGCTCCTCATTTATCCAAAAATCCATCGTATCACAGACAACAAGTTTAGGGTTGGATACTTGCTCAATAATGCTCAATTGTAATTGCGGTGGGTCATTTGCTAAAAAAAGGAAAGTAGTGTCCTTGTATGTATCAGGTAAAACGGGATGGAAATTGGCGACGACGTTCAATTCAGTAAAGAGGGTATCGCGTACATTGAAGTCGTCAGCATATCTACCACCCCATCGGAAGGTTTTGCCATCTGCAATACGTGTTAGTCCATCTAAACAAATTCCTCGAGACTGAAGGAAGTCTGTATAATCTTGTGGAAAATCGTCACCAATAACACCGACAAGTCGGGTGGGAGTGCCGAAAAAACTTGCAGCAACTGAACTGTAAACACCAGAACCGCCAAGGACATCTTCTACTTTTTTCGTTGGTGTTTGGATGGTATCTAATGTGACTGTTCCGGCAACTAAAACTCCCATCGTTTCTCCATCGCTTTGCTAAAACGTCCCTGGTCGATTTTTGTTTTCACGCATTGCCCTCGTGACTCGCCGTACACGACGTACTAGAATCCAACCGAGCACGATTACAAGTGGAATCCGCAAATACTCAAGTAATGTGAAGATTGTAGGAGGGAATTCTACTTTGCCAGTCTGTGCTAGCCAAATTGGTAGCAAGAGCAACGCCGCAAGTAATAAGATTATTCCCTCCCAGATTTCTACTTTTTTCATAAGGATTGAAGTGGGTGCTTAAAATAGGTGAGATCGATTCATATACTTGATGTTAAATTGGCACACATGAGGCATGGAGAGGAAATAGGTTATGTGCCCATCTCCCATGAATTGAGGTATTTTTCTTGCTCGGCAGTGAGTGTGTCGATTTCCACGCCGAAGGCGGCTAACTTTAGTTTAGCAACTTCCTCGTCAATAGATTTGGGTACATCATATACCTTATTTTCAAGTTTCTGCTGGTTTTTAGCGATATATTCGAGGGATAAGGCTTGATTAGCAAAACTCATGTCCATGACACTTGCGGGGTGTCCCTCTGCGGATGCCAAGTTGACTAAACGTCCTTCTCCGATGAGATAAAGGGTGCGACCGTCAGCGAACGTGTATGCTTCGACAAATTCGCGTGCAACCGCTTTTTCGACTGCAAGCTCCTCAAGTGCAGGAATATCTATTTCTACATTGAAATGTCCGGAATTTGCGATAAGGGCACCATCCTTCATCTCCTCAAAATGTTCCTTACGCAGGACATGGATATCGCCTGTTAGGGTTATAACGAGGTCTGCTTCTTGGACTGCCCTCTGCATCGGCATTACTCTGAAACCATCCATGACGGCTTCTAAAGCTTTTAAGGCATCTACTTCGGTTACGATAACGGTTGCCCCTAAACCGCGTGCACGACTTGCGACACCCCTACCACACCAACCGTAACCAGCGACAACAACAGTTGTTCCCGCGATGAGCAGGTTCGTTGCACGAATTATGCCGTCTAAGGTGCTTTGTCCCGTCCCGTATCGGTTATCAAAAAAGTGTTTAGTATTGGCATCATTAACAGCGATAATCGGATATTTCAGCACACCTTCAGCTGCCATACTTTTAAGCCTGATAACACCGGTGGTTGTTTCTTCTGTTCCTGCTATGACTTGTTCAACGAGTGCAGGATTTGTTTCTTCTGAATGTAGTTGTGAGACTAAATCAGCACCGTCGTCCATAGTGATGTTTGATTGGGTGGCAAGTGCAGCCTGGATGTGTTTATAATATGTTTCAGTATCCTCACCGTTAATCGCAAATACCGCGATGTCATCATCTACAACGAGAGAGGCGGCGACATCATCTTGTGTGCTGAGTGGATTTGACGCACATAACGCTAGTTCTGCACCACCTGCCTTCAAAGTTTGCATGAGATTCGCTGTCTCTGTTGTGACATGTAGACACGCCGCAACTTTGATTCCCTTCAAAGGTTGTTCGTTTGCAAAGCGTTCACGGATTGATGTCAGGACAGGCATAAACCGATTTGCCCAATCAATCCGTTGTTTTCCTACATCTGCAAGGTCCGTTGTTTTAATATCGTAGTTCATCGTCCTCCTTAAGCCTTTAATTTTTCAACGTAATCGTTTTTTTCCCATGTGAAGCTAGTTTCTGTCCGCCCAAAATGCCCATAAGCAGCAGTATTTCTATAAATTGGCTCACGTAATTTCAATCTTTCAATAATACCTTCTGGTGTCAGGTCAAAATGTTGATTAACCAATTTAGATGCCATTTCATCATCTCCTGTGCCGAAAGTATCAACCATTACGGATACTGGTGCTTTACGTCCGATAGCATAAGCGATTTGAATTTCACATCGTTCGGCTAATCCTGCAGCCACAAGGTTTTTAGCGGCGTGGCGTGCAGCGTAAGCAGCACTTCTATCAACTTTTGTTGGATCCTTACCAGAGAGTGCGCCACCTCCGTGCCGTCCCATTCCGCCATAAGTATCAACTATAATTTTCCTACCAGTCAATCCTGCGTCTCCGTGAGGACCGCCTGTTACAAATCGTCCTGTTGGATTAATGTGGTAAACAACATCAGGACTCATCAGATTGTCGGGGATAACTTTCTTGATTACCTCTTCAATTATTGCCTCTTTTAGATCGTTATCTGCAACGTCAGGATCATGTTGTGAAGATACAACAATTGTTGTTACTTGGGTAGGTCTATTATCTACATATTCAACTGTGACTTGGGATTTTCCATCAGGTCGGAGAAAATCGAGGGTGCCATTTTTACGCACTTGTGCCAATCGTTGGGTTAATTGGTGGGCTAAAGTTATTGGCAAGGGCATCAATGCAGGCGTTTCCGTGCATGCATAACCAAACATTAAGCCTTGGTCACCAGCACCTCCTGGATTAACCCCCATTGCAATGTCAGGCGATTGTTTGTCTATGGTGGTTAAGATTGCACTATGCTGTGCATCAAACCCGTAATTAGCATCGGTATATCCGATATCTGCTATGACTTCTCGTGCAATTTCTTGTAAATTTGGAGTTGCTGTTGTTGTGATTTCACCAGCAATGATGACAAGCCCGGTCGTAACGAGCGTTTCACATGCAACCCTTCCAAATGGATCTTCTGTTAGAATGGCATCCAGTACAGCATCGGAAATCTGGTCTGATATTTTGTCTGGATGTCCTTCGGTAACCGATTCGGACGAAAACAAAAAGTTATGACTCAATTCTGTTCTCCTGTCAGCATAGCTTCAAAACCTCCTTATACAAAGACAGTTCCCAAAATTCTTGTTTGCATATTTTTTCCAATCTGAGAAGAAATTCCATAGAGTGTTTCCTATTTTACAGAGTATTGGTATTGTATGGATTCACTTTTGAAAATTCTAGTGGATTTGATCATAGTAAACAAAGGCTGTTCCATGTAAAATATGTAGGTAGAATTTTTTATGTATCGATTTTTGGGGATTTCGCGACGGGCGAGTAAAGAACCCGCCCTAAGACCTATAGAAGCGAACCAATTAATAGGGAGTATTGAAATATGTTCAAGCTAAAAATTAATTATTGGATTCCTCAGAGACTTCTGGACTATCATCTTCTTCAGAAATGTCGTTATTTTCCGTGTCATCGGAAACTGTGGCATCTTCAGAAATTTCGGTATTTTCGGTGTCCTCCTCAGGAGTCGTTGTATCCTCGGAAGCTTCGGTATTTTCGGTGTCTTCAGGGACTGAATTTTCGGTGTCTTCAGGGACTGTTGCATCTTCTGATACCTCTGGACTTTCAGTCTCCTGAGGATTCATGAGATTTTCAACGTTACTTTTTCCAATTTCTCTTTTGAGCAAGGCACCCATAACGGTTTCTTCTCGCTCAACAGGTTTTGGTTGTCTCTGTTCGCGATGTCTTGATGGGCGTTCGCGCCTTGGTCTCTCTTGTCGTTCTTCGGGTGGTGTAGAAGCACGTTCTTGGTCAGCAACTGCTGCTTTCAAGCTCAAACCGATCCGCCTGCCCTTAGGATCAAGATTAATGACCTTAACATCTAATTCATCACCAACTTTGACTACCTCTTCCGGTCTTTCAATCCGTCGATCAGCGATCTCAGAAATATGGATCAATCCATCAATACCTTCTTCAAGTTTGGTGAATGCCCCGAAACTTGTCAAATTGACAACTTTCCCGCGAACAATCGAGCCAACCTTATATTTTTCAGGAACTTCATTCCATGGATCTGGCTGTGTTTGCTTTAATCCCAATGAAACACGTCGTTCAGAAGCATCAATTTGCAGGACAACTACCTCAACCTCATCCCCTTCCTTTAACATTTCTTGCGGATTAGATGTTCGTTCTGTCCAAGATAGGTCAGAGGTGTGAATTAATCCATCAATACCCTCTTCTATTTCGACGAAAGCTCCGAAATTTGTCAGGTTCCGAATGCGTCCAATTATTTTTGTTCCTACTGGGTACTTTTCTTCTAAGAGTTCCCAGGGGTTTTGTTGTAATTGTTTGATTCCTAATGAAATCCGTTTTTCTTCTTTAGAAATTTCAAGGACGAGTGCCTCAATTTCATCACCTTTGGTAACCATTCTGGATGGGGCGATGTTTCGACGTGTCCATGCCATTTCAGAGACGTGTATCAATCCCTCAACTGCTTCCTCAAGTTGGACGAAAACACCGTAATTCACTATATTTACGACAGTGCCAGAAACTTTTGAACCGATCTCATATTTTTCTTCAACGTTTTCCCATGGATCACTGGTTTTCTGTTTTAGTCCTAACGAGATTTTTTCGCTTTCTTCGCCAATTGCGATGACTTGTACCTCAATTTCATCACCGATATTGACAATTTCGGATGGATGATAAACCCGTTTCCATGCCATATCGGTTTTATGGAGTAGGCCATCAACACCCCCGAGATCAACAAATGCACCAAAATTAGTAATATTTTTCACTACACCGGTAACAAGTTGCCCTACTTCAAGCGTTTTTAGTACTTCTTCTTTCTTTTCTGCTATTTCTGCTTCAAGCCATGCCCGTCTTGATAGGACGATGTTATCACGACGTCTATTAAGACTGATGATTTTCATAGGGAAGGTCTCCCCTATGTACTGGTCAAGGTTTTGGGTAGGTCGTAAATCAACTTGAGATGTAGGTAAAAATGCACGTAAAGTACCGACAGATACTTGGAGTCCACCTTTTATTTTATCTGTAATATGACCGTCAATCGGTGCACCGCTCTCGAAAGCCTGAGTTATTTCGTCCCAAATTAAAGTTTGATCAGCAATCTTCTTTGACAGAACAATTTGCCCTTCTGAATCTTCACGACGTACGATGTATACATCAATTTCATCACCGACTTGTACAGATGGCAAACCGTTTTCATCAGATTCGAATTCATCTGCTGGAATATAACCTTCAGATTTAAAACCGATATCGATCATAACTTCATCACGATTGACATCAACTACGTTACCTTTGACAATTTCTCCATCAGTAAAGGCTTTGAGCGAGTTATCATACGCCTCTTCAAGAGATTCTTGGCTCATGGCATCAGATTGTTGGTCTGATGGTGTTTCACTTTCAGTTTGGACAGTTTGTGCTTCCTGTTCAGACACGACTTCAGGTTCTGTTGGTGGCGGAGTTTCTTCGGATTCAACAGCGGGTGCATTGGCCTCGTCTGCGGCAGTTTCGACTGTTTCTTCAGATTCAGGGCTATTGTTTTCGTCTGCAGCAGTTTCGGGGGTTTCTTCGGGTTCTATCTCTGATGCATCGCTATGTGCCTCAGCAGTGGGTGGGTCTTCAGCAGATTCAGCAACTTGGGTTGCATTATCTACAGCGTCTGTGTCTGTAGTTTCCTCATCTACCTGTTCCATCTGTTCTGTTTGCTGATCATCAGGAACTGATTCGGTTTCATTGCTTTCTACTTCTGTTGCCTCTGCTTCATTTGGCGTTACTTCAGTTGAATCATCAACTTGTTTTTCTTCTTCCACATCAACTGTGGAATCGTCTGTAGGGTTATGTTCGTTAATCATTAAGATGCCTGGTTCTCTTCAAAACGCAAAGCAGCGTTAAGTCAGCCAGTTCCTCCTTGTTGCGAAGTGCTTCTGGCACTTTCAAATCGGTTACTTAATAGTATATCACAATGTACATAAAAATGCAACTATAATCTTAACTTTGTCAAGACTAACCTAGAGCAGATTTTGATATATGATATTCTGTTAAATCCGATTATGATTCTATCAAGGGTCCTGAATCACGATAATTTAAGGGTAAGGTTAGGTAGGGATAGGGTTAAGGAACTTTAATTTTTGAAAATAGTTGTGTGATGATGTTTTCAGTATTGAGACCTTCAGCTTCAGCTTCGTAGCTCAGGATGACTCTGTGCCTTAGCACATCGGTACCAATTTTATGGATGTCATCTGGTGTGACAAATCCGCGTTGTGAGAGGAAAGCATGAGCTCTGGCAGCAAGTGCAAGGAAAATCGTTGCTCGTGGTGATGCCCCGTATTCTATCAGAGGACTTAACTCGTCTAATTGGTATGCTTCTGGTGCTCGCGTTGCGCAAACAAGATCGACGATGTATGTCTCCAACTGTTCTGCCATATAAATATTGCGCGTGAGTTCTCGGAGTCGAATAATATCATCACAGGAGATTACTTCTTGTATATTTTGAACCTTTTCGGTTGTCATTCGGCGTAGGATTTTCAGTTCTTCTGAATGGGAGGGATAGTTGACTCTAACTTTCAACATGAATCTATCCACTTGTGCTTCGGGTAGGGGATATGTACCTTCGTGCTCAATTGGATTTTGCGTGGCTAAAACGATGAAGGGTTCTTCAATTGGATAGGTGGTGCCGCCTATTGTGACTTGTCGTTCCTGCATTGCTTCCAGCAGCGCACTTTGAACTTTGGCAGGTGCGCGGTTTATTTCATCTGCAAGCACGACATTGGCGAAAATGGGACCTTGCCTGGTATAAAATTCACTTTTCTGTTGGTCGTAAATCAATGTCCCGACTAAGTCTGCTGGCAGTAGATCCGGTGTGAATTGGAAACGTGTATATGTGGCATCAATGGTTTTTGCAAGTGAAGCAATTGCGGTGGTTTTTGCAAGTCCTGGGACTCCTTCAAGTAGGATGTGTCCGTTGCAGAGCAGTCCGATGATTAATCGCTCAAGTAGATTGCGTTGTCCGACGATAATTTTACCCGCTTCATCCAGGATTTGCTGAATGAGGTTGCTATCTTCCTGGATGCGGGCATTCATTGCGTCTAAATCGTAGTTTTGCATGTTTTAATGATTATCGGTATTCAGAAAATTCTCTTTCATTTAAATAGGGCTAACGCAATTACCACGATTTATGAATATTCATTGCATCAACGGTGTAAATTTTCAAGGATTTTCTGAGTTATCAGCACGCCCACTGTTATTGTCTAAGTCCTTATTTTATCCGATTTATGGGTGTGTTAGGTCCCATATTAGTATTGTTTCATCATGGCTTGCACTGATGAGCGTTTGTCCATCAGCACTAAAGAAGATATGTGATACCATTTCACTATGTCCGCGAAGCCTTTTCTTTATTGCACCAGTCGTAATCTCCCAGAGAAGAATATCACCCAACTTCATTCCACTGGCGAGTATTTGTCCATCAGGACTGAAAGCAAGCGATGAGGCAACTGTTGCTTCGAATTTGTGCTGATGATCTGCCCAGTTTGGATCCGCGAGCTCCTTACTGCTGCCTGTTTCTATATCCCATAAAAGTATCGTTTTCTCTTTTCCTACTCTGCTTCCACTGGCGAGTGTCCGACCATCAGGACTGAAAGCAAGGCTCACAATCTTATCCGTATGTCCTGTGAGGGTGTGGATATGGTCTCCAGTCTCTACATCCCATAGGACGATGTTTCTTTCCATTTTCGGTGTCTGCTGAGGCAGTGTTTTATAAACAATTTTCGGTGTCCGCCGAGGCGATGTTTCATAAACAATTGCAAGTGATCGTCCATTCGGGCTAAACCTTGCCATATTAATCTTTTTGTTTCCCAGGTATGTAATATTATAATCTCCCGTAACTAAATTCCACACGAAAAGATCGGGATCGAATTTTCCGATACCAGCGAACATATTCTTGTCAAAATATGTGTCTTCTGGAATACGAAATCTATCTTCATAGGTTAGTTGCAAGGTTCGCTGTATGTCTCCTGTATCTGCGTCATAGAACTGGATGACATTTTTGTTTTTGCCAGACGAACCCCAACTCGCCAACGTTTGACTATCGCGACTAAATGCTATACCGATAACGTGTCCTCTGGGTCCCTTAAATCTACTGTATTTACCGGTGTTGACATCCCAAAGATGGATAGAATTATTGAGAACTGGACCTCTCACAAGCCTTCTACCATCTCGGCTTAATAATACAGTGTCCCAAAAATTCAATTTATGACCAACGAAGTTTTTTTCGTGCTGATATGTATTACTATAGTTTGGACATTTTTGGTCTTGTTATAGATTATGAATAGTTGGCAGCATTTCCCCGTTAGCACTTCTGAACAGGTGTTAGAACCGCTGCTAACGCCCCTTTTCTGTCTAAATTCTGTTAGAAATCACTGTTTTTTAGTCATCATTTTTCCAATAATCGTGAAAATAGTTGCTGTTGAACTAGTTCATGTAGTATCTTCGGGGATTTTCAGTTTTTTCTGTGCGTTTTTCCCCGGGTCGTAACCCGTATAAAAATAGTTTTGTTGTAAACGTCGCTGCAAGTAAGCGGTCATCAAGCCGCGTGTGAGATGTTTCGGTTTATACCAGTGTATATTGAGCGTGGATAGCACGTCTTCTAAATCAAGAGAAACCTTGTCTGTGTCTGTGTCTGCGGGTGTCTTAGGCAATGGCGACGGACTGAAAGCGAGTTGTGTCAGCGTTGCTGCGGTGAAACTGAGTTGAGCGAACCGATCCAAACTTTTCCTGTCTCGGAGTTGATAGGTGTCAAATCCGAAGTTTTCTTTAGCGTCCTGAAAGGCAGTTTCAATCTGCCATCGGTTTCTATAGTGTCGGATAACTGTTTCTACGGGCAGTCGTAAATCTGAAGTAAATACACAAAAATACCGATAGGGTTTAGACTTTTTGGGGCGTTTGCGTATCACAACGATGCGGACATCTACAGGACACATCTTTGTCCGCACGACTTTATCAGCGACAGAAAGTGTCTGATCCTCAACAACGATGTCTGTATACTTCAGGTGTGGAATAGACACACGGCTACCATACCGACGGGGTCTGCCTCTCTTGAGACGCTTAGGGCGTTTCGGTATATCAAAAAACGCTGCGTTTGACTTCGCACGACAAAGTAAATGATGTCCTTGTGAGAGTATCTCCGTGAACACTTTGCGTCTATTGAAACCTCTATCAAAAATGATAAGACCCGGTGGCACAAGATTACATAAATGCTTCAGCACAGCGAGGCTATTTGCGTCCTCGCTTTTCGGTTCCATCATCCGTGTGGCTAATGGAAATAGGCGCGTGCCTTCGCGCGTTTCTGCCAGCCAGCCAATCGCACCGAACTCGTGTCCGTGATGAAACTTGGACTGGTTCTTGTTACGTGGCTGATACGCAGGGTTCCTGCGGAAATGCAAACCCGCTTGTTTTGAACCGCTACTTATGGCATGCGTCTCATCATAGACATAGACGCCCGTGGGGTAAGCGGATAGCACTTGATGGCTTAGCGTAGTGGCGACTTGATCCACACACCAGATGCCACGCGAGAGAAACTTTGGCAGAGACCAATACCGACCTGCTTGGGCTGTCGCAAGATAGATTTGTGTCATTGTGCCTCGGTAGGGCGTATTTATCAGACCTTTTACGAAAGTCTGAAAGTGGTGAAAGTTATTATACTTGAACACAGGTCAAAAATCTGATAACATGTTGTCCAAGTAGGAAAGTGGGGTCATTTGAAATATCCTTTCAAATTTGTGTTTTCTAAAAGGATACCCGCTTTCCTGCTTTATGTCCATAAAAAAAACAAAAAATGTCCAAACTATAGTATGTATTAGCATTCCATAGACGCATAACACCGCCAGGACCTAAACTCATAAGCGTCTGTCCATCAGCACTTAGTAACACATTCGCAAAGGCACCTCCATACCCTTGAATTATTTTCCTTTCCTTGCCAGTGCTAACATCCCAAAAACGTAGTGTGTTGTCATAACTAGCACTAACGAGTGTTCGGTTATCTGGACTGAAAGCAACTGTTGAAACTATGCCCTTATGTCCCTTAAATCTTTTCTTTTCTTTACCTGTATTGACATCCCATATACGAATTGCTTTGTCAACGTAGCTGGCAACTAAGTTTCCATCTGGGCTAAAAACTAAAAATGGAATGGCAAAAAAAGAATCAGTTTCGATTATTTTCTTCTGCGTTTGGGTATTGACATCCCAAAGATTGATTTCCCAAATCCGGTTGAGCCCCGGTTTTTTATAACTTGCGATTGCCAGTGTTCGTAAATCTGAACTAAAGGATAACAACTCTTCGTACTGCCCTGAAGGTTCAGCCTTCAGGGTTCGTATCTCTTTTCGTGTTGCAATATCCCAGAAACGAAAGGTGTCCTTGCCGCTGTCGCTTGCAACTGTTTTACCATCCGCACTAAACGAATTGCGGTGTCCTCCTAAACTCATATACATGCTTGGAATGTTGTTAACCTTGTCATCAGTTGTATCATTTTCCACTGGTTGTAACGTATTCTTGCGCTGCCCAGTGACTATATCCCATAAGTCAACCCTAGAAGAATAAATGACTGCCAGGGTGTGACCGTCAGGCATCAGAAAGACATTATCAACACTACGATAAAAATACAAATACTGCTGTCTTGTAAAGGTTGTCTTGTGTTCACCAGTAGAAGTATCCCAGAGCTGCGCCTCTCCATTCTCGGTTCCTACGGCAAGGCTTCGCCCATCAGAACTAAACGAGATACTGTTGATGATGCCGGTATGTGCTGCAAGTAGATGCTGCAGCTTTGCTGTTTGTGCATCAAGAATCCAAACGCCAATATCACTAACTACGGCTAACGTATTGCCATTGGGAGAATATTGCATCGCACGGATTGTTCCTCTACCAATCCGTGCTTTTGCACCTTCAGGTAAATGCCACTGTTCATAGTCAAGACGTAGGGTACGTTCTTTTTCAAGTGCCTTCTCATTATCAAGGTGTTCGAGATAATATGTGCCACCGACAACAATGAGAATCACACCTATCAACACGACAATAAGAAGTCGGTTAGCATCAAGGAATTTCAGCATTGTAAAGTCCTCTGACACAATTGTACTTTATTCTCAACATGGTTCAACAATGTTTCCTACCCAACTTACGAAACTATTAGGTGAAAAATGGCTGTGTTTCTCCTTCCTGAAAGGATTGCTCAAGCCAAGGGTCTTTAGTTTTTTGCCTGAATTCCATGACCTTTCGACGCATCTCGTTTGCTGTGTCTTGTAATTCTGGATCATCAATCAGATTATTTGATTCTGCGGGATCGTTCTGCATATCAAATAATGCTTCACGACTTTGATGTACAAAATCTTCTCGTTGTCGTTCCCCAAGTTGCTGAATGTTGTCATTTCGCACAGCAGTCCACGAAATGGAACGGAACAGATCGCTTGGGAGCGGTGTCTCTAACTGATATGCAAGATTTCGAACATATTTGTATCTGCGTCCGCGTAATACACGGTACGGATAGTAGTTGGTGACTTCATGGAAGCAGTGTGAGTAGTAGGTTTCTTCCCACTGTCTGTTTCCTGGATGTGGACTGTCATCTTCCAAGATAGGGAGTAATGATCTGCCTGGGAGTGCGTCATCTCCATCAGGGTGGGAAACACCGCACCAATCTAACATAGTTGGGCAGAAATCAACCCAGTTGACAAGGGCCTGATTGCGGAGCCCGCGTCGTTGTTGTGTAGGACTTGCGATGATTAGTGGACAGTGATGTCCACTGTCAAAGCTGGATGCTTTTGCCCCAGGAAATGGCATTGCATGGTCTGTTGTGACAAATACAAGTGTATCGTCAGCGCGTCCTGATGTGTCAAGTGCATCTAATGCGGCACCGACAACAGCGTCCCATCGAGAAACACTTTCATAATAGTCAGCAAGGTCTTCGCGGACAGCGGGTACATCTGGTAGGAAATTTGGAACGATAATTTCGCTGGGACTGTAGGAACCGGGTTGTATGCCTGCGTGCTGTCGATCATTTCCGAAGCCTTTGCCCGCACGATGTGGATAAGTGCAACCGATGTGTAAATAAAAAGGTTTATCGGTGTTTTGTGATAGGAAATGTCCAATTTTCTCTGCTACGTCTATAGGACTTCGTGGATTAACCTTTGGTTCGTAATCGAATGGATAAACACTGACAGGTTCAACGTGCTTTTTTCCGATACATGCGGTAGCAAATCCGTTTGCTTTCAATATTTTGGGTACAGACCGCATGTGTTCGTGTGTGCGAAAACCATGGATACCGTGGCAATGTCCATATTGTCCATGTGTGTGACTATGTTGTCCTGTGAGAATACAAGCACGACTGACTGCACAGGAGGGACTTGTGCAGAACCCGTAGTCAAAAATAACACCCCGTTCTGCGAATTCGTCAATTCGGGGTGTTCTGATAATCTCATTGCCGTAACATTTTGCAATGCGACTCCAATCATCTGCAATGATGAACATTATGTTTTTGTATGTATTATTCATATTGTTTCTCAAAGGTGTAATAGTTTCGTTTAGATCGGCTTAGAAACCCCTCCTATAAAAGCATATATCAAATAGATGGCGACTTGGACTATACTAATCCTGCGCGTTTTCGTAAGAACCATTCAAGGCAGAGGAACAGCAGGATCAATCCAAAAATCAGTGGAAGATCCCAGATGTCAACATCGGTTATTTCTGATGTAGCACTTTCTACTAACGCGATCTGATTGACCAATTGACTTGCTTGTTCAATAGGATAGTACTTTCCGCCGCTCATATTTGCAAGGTTTTTTAATAGAGAAACATTGAGTGCTGCATCGCTAAACTCCTCAAAAGAGGGTTTAACCTCAAATAGTGCTTGCTGTTTGCCGAGGTCTTCGCCATTAAGAGTTCCCGTTGCGGTGACAGTATATTCTCCATATTGACTTGGAATGAACCGTGCGGTGTATAATCCATCTTTGCCCAAAACTTGCTCAAGCTGCAGTTCCTTTCGTGTACCTTTTTCATCTACAACAATAGCACGCAATTTTGCATTATTTGTAACAGTAAATGTCTTGTCGGTTGCCGTAACTTCAAGTACAACAGGTTCCTTTAGTGTATATTCAGTTTTTGCAATATCGAGTTTGATAGCAGACTTTGGTGCAGTAGTCAACCATTTTACAGTCTGTCTCCAGAATCGATGATGGCTATCATCTTTACTGTCCATGTGCATTTGCCACCGGTCAGAGCTACTTGGTGTATAGACCATGACTCGTCCTGCGTTGAAATTGTGGGTTGAGATGAGGATTCGCTTTCCATACTCATTTCTGTCCGTAGGGTGTTCAGCGAGAACTGTTGCCCCTGCTTTTGCGCGTTTGACTTTACTATAATAATAAAGTGCTGGCATCTTCTCCCAATTTTTCAGGCTTTCAGTTGGAGAATTTGCCAATGCCATCAAAGGCTCCGTCTTTCCTTCGGCTGTCAACTGTAACTTAAACCCTTTTGGACGAGGAATTTGGGCAGGTGACAGATGTAATGGTGCAGGTTTAGGTTCCTCCCCTAACTCCAATTCAACGGGGAGTAATTCTGCAATGGGTGTGTTGAGATATGAATCGGTTACTGTGGGGTTGCCTAATGAATACGAACCCCCTAACATCAAGAACCCACCTCCACGTGTTCGGACAAATTCTAAGGTGTTTTCGAGTTGTGTACGTGTAAATTTTGAAGCTGCGATATTTCCAAAAATGATGGCATCATAATTGAAAAGTGCCTCTTTTGAATCAGGATATAATTTGAAGTTTTGCGACGAACTGTCTAATGTCCCGCCATAACTATCTTTACTGGTTGTGTATCTGACAGTTAAGACGATATTGGGATCACTTTCTAAAGCGCGTCTGACAAATTTAAACCCCCAACCTGGATCGGAAACGATGAGCACTTTCACACGTTTGGTTGGTAAAACTTTTAGGATAAATGTTTTGTTGTTGTTTTGTGGGATCGGTTCATCAGTTTCAGGTAAGACTTGTACCTCATATTTTATTGTGCCAGGGTGGCGCGGTGTAAATTTGAACGGAACTCTGGCGACATCATTTTTTAATCTAATCGGATACGATTCAATGACTCTACCATTTTCAAGGAGTTGTATTGTCACATCCTTTTGTGCATCTCCTGTACGTTTGACTGTAGCGGTTATTTCAACGGGAAAATCCTCTTCAGCGGTACGTGGTACATCTACTTTCACCAATTCAATGTCTGGTATGCCCTCTTCGTCACCGATACCTACAGTATGGATTGGAACTTTTCGTTCACGTGCTTTCATGACTAGTTTTTGTATGTCTGTTCCGCTCCTGTCTACACCGTCGGTGCATAGGACGATACCGGACAACGGAATTCCTTGTAGATCGTCAAGTGCTTCGTTGACAGCATTTGGTATGTTAGTATTTTCTCCATCTGCACTTTGTATGGTTTCATTTGGAATTCGTTTTGCTTCTGTATCAAATCCGAATAATCTGACCTTGAATTTGTTTGCATTCAGTTTTTCAAGAAGTTTTTCACCATCTTCATTATTTTCACTGAAAAGTAATTGATTTGATCTATTTAGGCGAGATTTACCGTCATCAGAATCGGTAATCTGCATGCTCTTGGACCTGTCAACCATTACCAACAAATAGGAGTCATCAGGGTTATTTTGATATATTGTTAGGAAAGGTTTGAGTAGACAGAATGCAAGGACACAGAGTACAATTGTGCGTAGAAAAATGAGGAATCCACGAAATGCACGTCCGTAACGCCCTTTTGCGCTCCTATATGCCCAAATGGTTGCTGCGACAAGTGCGACCATAAGGACAAAGATTAGAAGACCCGGTATTGGAATGCCGAAAGAGAAATCCCCTTCACGGAAGACATCAACCGGGTACTTCATTATTTGTTCAAACATTAGGTTATGTTACCTCTACCAGTAGAATAGATGGGTTATTGTTAGGTGTAGTGTTTCTTGAAAGATATATTTTTTGCTTGTTTATAGTATTACTATAGTTTGGACATTTTTGGTCTTGTTATAGATTATGAATAGTTGGCAGCATTTCCCCGTTAGCACTTCTGAACAGGTGTTAGAACCGCTGCTAACGCCCCTTTTCTGTCTAAATTCTGTTAGAAATCACTGTTTTTTAGTCATCATTTTTCCAATAATCGTGAAAATAGTTGCTGTTGAACTAGTTCATGTAGTATCTTCGGGATTTTCAGTTTTTTCTGTGCGTTTTTCCTCGGGTCGTAACCCGTATAAAAATAGTTTTGTTGTAAACGTCGCTGCAAGTAAGCGGTCATCAAGCCGCGTGTGAGATGTTTCGGTTTATACCAGTGTATATTGAGCGTGGATAGCACGTCTTCTAAATCAAGAGAAACCTTGTCTGTGTCTGTGTCTGCGGGTGTCTTAGGCAATGGCGACGGACTGAAAGCGAGTTGTGTCAGCGTTGCTGCGGTGAAACTGAGTTGAGCGAACCGATCCAAACTTTTCCTGTCTCGGAGTTGATAGGTGTCAAATCCGAAGTTCTCTTTAGCGTCCCGAAAGGCAGTTTCAATCTGCCACCGGTTTCTATAGTGTCGGATAACTGTTTCTACGGGCAGTCGTAAATCTGAAGTAAATACACAAAAATACCGATAGGGTTTAGACTTTTTCAAGCGTTTGCGTATCACAACGATGCGGACATCTACAGGACACATCTTTGTTCGCACGACTTTATCAGCGACAGAAAGTGTCTGATCCTCAACAACGATGTCTGTATACTTCAGGTGTGGAATAGACACACGGCTACCATACCGACGGGGTCTGCCTCTCTTGAGACGCTTAGGGCGTTTCGGTATATGAAAAAACGCCGCGTTTGACTTCGCACGACAAAGTAAATGATGTCCTTGTGAGAGTATCTCCGTGAACACTTTGCGTCTATTGAAACCTCTATCAAAAATGATAAGACCCGGTGGCACAAGATTACATAAATGCTTCAGCACAGCGAGGCTATTTGCGTCCTCGCTTTTCGGTTCCATCATCCGTGTGGCTAATGGAAATAGGCGCGTGCCTTCGCGCGTTTCTGCCAGCCAGCCAATCGCACCAAACTCGTGTCCGTGATGAAACTTGGACTGGTTCTTGTTACGTGCCTGATACGCAGGGTTCCTGCGGAAATGCAAACCCGCTTGTTTTGAACCGCTACTTAGGGCATGCGTCTCATCATAGACATAGATGCCCGTGGGGTAAGCGGATAGCACTTGATGGCTTAGCGTAGTGGCGACTTGATCCACACACCAGATGCCACGCGAGAGAAACTTTGGCAGAGACCAATACCGACCTGCTTGGGCTGTCGCAAGATAGATTTGTGTCATTGTGCCTCGGTAGGGCGTATTTATCAGACCTTTTACGAAAGTCTGAAAGTGGTGAAAGTTATTATACTTGAACACAGGTCAAAAATCTGATAACATGTTGTCCAAGTAGGAAAGTGGGGTCATTTGAAATATCCTTTCAAATTTGTGTTTCCTAAAAGGATACCCGCTTTCCTGCTTTATGTCCATAAAAAAAACAAAAATTGTCCGAACTATAGTATAGTATTATACATGGAAATAAGGGATTTGTTCAACCTAAATTGGATTTCGGTACGCGAATGCGTTGTCCGGTATGTGCAGATTCGTGCAAAGCATCAATGACACGCATGTTTCCTAACGCATCTGAAATTGGTAAGCGAAGCGGGGTGCCGTTTTCTACTGCTTCACATAGATTTAAAATTTCGGCAGCGTAAGGGTTCATACCTGTAACGCTAATAGTCTCTCCGTTGACGGTGAAGTGTGATTCTCCATCACTATTGCCCCATGCACTTTGGACGAAGAGAGTTCCCTTTGTTCCAGTAACTTCATAACACTCACGCCAAGTCCATCCAAAACTACAATCAAATTGTCCAGTGATCCCATCACCAAAGTCCATTGTGCCGATTAAGGTTTCCCAAACGTTGTTGACTCGTTCATATTTCCCTGTTGCCCATCTCACTTACCCCCATTTTTGTATGCGGTATGTGTAGGCGTGTGTGTGTATAGAAATAAGTTGGAAAGTCTGATGGGTTATGGTAGAATACCTCCATATAAACCAATGTCGGTGAAAAACCGGCAGGGAGGTATTCTTATGAAATATACCCTTAGTTGGGTACACCCCAGAAAGATTATAACAGGTTTTCGTAAAGTTTTCAACGGGGTTTGTATCAAAAAACCGACGCTCCGCAACTTTTATTTGATGCTACAGGCTGTGTGTGTAGCCCCAAGTTTTCGTATTCAATCGATTGCCTCACATCTACCTATCCGTGTGAAACACGACAAGTCTAAGCAAAAGCGTGTGTTGCGGTTTATTGACACCTATTTTCCGGTTGCAGCGGTGAAGGGTGCCTGGTTGTCACATATAGTTGTCAGTGTGTGTCGTTCTGTGGGGATGCAGCATCTGCTTGTGCTGATAGACGAGACAGATTTACCGGGCGGATGGAAGGCGATTGTTGCAGCCCTTCCGTTTCGCAATCGTGCGATCCCGCTCTATTGGGTTCTGTATAAAAATGAGATGCTCAAAGATGGCACCTATCAAGGACATAACGATTTAGTTCAGCAGTTCTGTTGTGATGTCCATAGTCGCGTTGTTAAAGTGTTAGGGGATAGTCGGGAGCCTGTGTTGGTTTTTGACAGAGGGTTCGCCCGAGCGAGAGCGATCCTCAAGTTTTTTGAGGGGCAAGGCATCTGCTACTTGATGCGTGTGCCACGCAATGTTGGTGTGCGTATAGCAGGCAACAAGCAGTGCCTTGAAGAAGTGGCAAATGGTTTTTACCCACAAGTGCTTTATCACTACACGGAGCAGGTGCCTGTGGCACTCTATGTTGGGGGACAGCACACCAAGAAAGACCCGTTATATCTTATCTCCAATCGGCTTCAGGGGAACCCCCTGCGAACTTGCTACAAGCGGCGGACACAGATTGAACACGGGTTCAGAGACTTGAAAACGAACTTCGGTTTCAAAGCACTCGTTTTGAGAAAGAACGAACAGCCCCGGATGGAAGTTCTGTTTTTGTTGGCAGTCGTGGCTTATGGTTTGGCGTTCCTGTGTTATGAAAAAGCTGCGGACAGATGGGCAAAAACTTTACACCCTACGCGGAAAGTTTACTCCGTGATCAGTGTCATCAACCGTATGATCCGCGAGGTGTGGACGCAGGAGGCGTTGCTCTTGTTCACCGAGAGGACTTGTTTGAGAGATATAAACTTTCTCACCGCAGAAGAACTGACATGACAACATTGGAGACCTATGAACACAACTACACACGCATTCAAAAAAAAATGGGGGTAAGTGCGGTTGCCCATGCCCACTGCGGTTCGCGTCCGATGAGGTGGCGAATGATGTTGATACAGTAGCATCCTAAATCCATCACAGCACCACCCCCAAGGTCACCTCTTAACCGCCAATTTGTCGTATCCGTGAGTCCTGTTGAAAAAGTGGAACGTGCATATCGGACTTCCCCGATTGCACCTTCTTCTATCTTTTCCTTTACTGCTATGGTTAATGGATGGTGGCGGTACATAAACGCTTCCATCAGGAGGATATTTGCTTGTTCTGTTACTTGTATCATCTGTTCAAGTTGGGATGTATTGACCGCAATCGGTTTTTCAACGAGGATACCCTTAACTTCGCAACGGGCTGCTTCCAATACGTTTTTGAGATGACTTGAGGGCCAAGTTGCAACGACAAGAATATCAGGGTTCTGTTTTTCCAGCATCTGTCGAAGGTCGTTGTATGTGTTTTCAACTTCATATTCGGTGACAAATCGGGAGAGAGACTCAAATTTTTCGTCACACGCACCAACAATTTCAATTTCTGGTACATTTCTCCAAGCATTGCCATGTGCATGCGAAATGCCACCGCATCCAACGATTGCTACACGGTATTTTTTTAGCATAGTTTCCACCTTACAACGAAGAAAGCTCCACAAGTCTATTTTCTTGGGCAGAGAGATTTGCTGCGAGTGAAATCTCAAGCGTTTTGACTGCATCGGTATAGGGACTTAATATCTGAGATGCATCACCGCTACGGACTGCGTTCACAAAAACTTCATCTATTGTGGGACCAGGTTCTGTTTTTTCTATCCATTCACCATCTTCTTTGAAATGGACCCTTGCGGGATTCCAGTTTAGTAATTCACCTTCATAGAGAATGTCTAACACATTGGCATTGTCCCAACCTCCAGCATACGCCCATGCTGCAGTCATTGAACCAACCGCACCACTGGTAAATTGTAGTGACGCACTATTGCTATCTGGACAATCAATCTCTTTCAAGAAGCGATTTGCCTGCATAGCATACACAGATTCTACATCACCCAGCAGGTTACGCATCATATCAAATGTATGAGTTGCTTGTTCAACTAATTGTCCACCGGATTTGTTCATTTGCCGCAACCAGCCTTCTGGATTACCACGCCCACTCCCACACCAGTACTTACCGACAACCATGTTGATAGTTTTTCCTGCAAGGATTTCTTGGGTTATCCGTGTTGAACCGAGGTAACGAAGTTGATAACCGACACAGGTAGTCAATCCTGCTTTTGTCACCGCGGCTTCAACTTCTCGTGCGATGTCAATGTTGATCGCTACCGGTTTTTCTACGAAAAATGGTAAGCCTCGCTCAATCACGTCTAACTCTGGTTGTCCGTGGACGAAGACAGGGAGACTTAGGTAGATAGCATCTAAATCGTCCCGTTCCAACATTTCTCTGTGATCAGTATAGGGGTCGGCATTGTGTTTTTCAGCTGCATTTTGTGCTTTTTGCGGTATTATATCACATATTGCTACGACATTCGCGCCTTCCATTTCTGATAACCGATTCATGTGTCCGTTTGCATTACCACCAGATCCTATAAAACCGATTTTTATCTCTTTCATATTGTTCCTTTCTGTTTTGAAGTTTATATGCAAATTTAAATCTGCATATTATCCGACTAACGTGCTTTGAAATTAACTTGTAACGCTTTTTCGATATCTTCTCGAGGATGAACCCCAAATTGTTCTTCAAAATTTTGGTCAAATGCTGCTTCCTCTTCTGGATCAGGTGAGAGTGGGAGTTGGATCGGTTGCCGGTTCTTTTTAACAGAACGGTGTCTTGCGATCACCATTTCCTGATCTGCCCTACCCATTTCTCCTGTCCAGATTGGTTGTGTGTTTTCTCTCACGGCGGTTGCAATACCATCAAGCATGGTAGCAAGAGAAATACCACCCTCGGAAATTTGCGTATTTCGGTAGGGCTTAAGCCATTCAATTGTATCACCAAGAGATTCGGGAAGTTCAACATAAATGCGCTGAAGCACTTTATTCTCATCATATTCTCTCTTGAATTCATAAGTTTGTGCTCTACCCGCGTTTTGACTAATATCTTCGTCTGTGCAGACGTTAACAGTTTCTCCGCCGGTTGTCCCTTGATTGCCGTTTGTGATAATAGTTCCGCGTTCACCGCATGTTTCAAAACCGACGAGTTTGTTGCGTCCAAGGCAACCGTTTTTGTTGCCAACCATTGTGATACCGAGTCCACCATTGTCAAAATCGATTGCATAGAATTCAAGACCTTCGCTATTGAAGTCGCGTTTTGCCCTATCAACATAAGGCACAACCGGCATCGAATGTCCTATGCTACTTACCGATGTAGGTGCAGCGTTCATCCGACACCGTATTGCTGCAAGTCCGTGGTAGCCAGTAGTGGAAAATAAGCGATAGCACTTATGCACCTTGCCGATTACGTCATCCTGAATAAGCTTGCATACAAACTGTTCAACGGGAACAAACGGAAAGTTCTCAGATGTTTGCAATTTCACTCCATTTTCAGCAGCATCTTCTATCATCATATCCATCAAACCGAGAGTAGATGAAAGACCTGTCTCAACATTGTGTGAGATGCCGCGACGGGAGAGGTAACAGGAAACGATATGGTGCAGTTGTACAGGAACGACAACGTCGCAAACGTCGGGAGAAGTTTCGTCAACAAGTTTGCGGACATCGGTGTATGCTTTAACACCGAACCTTGATGCTCCTGCTTCTGCTGACTCTTGGTGTGCATCACACACAGCCACGATTTCAAAGGTGTCTTTTAGGGCAGCAGCGGTTGATAGATGTGCCGAACCGCGTCGTCCGTGACCAATTAATGCGTATTTTAAACGTGACATTTTTCCCTCGACTTTTGGAGTACTTTGCTAAGTGGCAACATTAGAAGTAGAATTATTGCTCTCATATATCACAGCTACTAGATCTTTTGACATTATCTTATCTCCGAATGAACTTGTAAAAGTAATTTTCGGGGCTCATGCTAATCGACACACTGATAACCGATCGTTTCGAGGCGTGTTCGGATTTTATCTACTTCGGCCGCAGATAATTGACGTAGTGGTCTACGCATTGTCATTGATGGAAATTTGCCCATCAGCCATCGGGCGCACTTCATACGTTGGTGTGCATCGCTGCTCGGTTCCCCGAAGTTATAGACAATCCGAGCCAATGTATCCACTTGATTACGTGCTTTACGTGCCCCCATCAAATCGTTATTGAGCGCGGCATGTACGACAGCAACCATCAATTCAGGCACAAATCCTGCAAATCCAATGAGTGCACCGTCACTACCCTCTAAAAGGGAAGCGAGCAGGTATTCGTCATGACAGGTTAAAATTGGAACGTGCGGTGCTGCTTCTTTGAGTTGTTCGTAATCCCATCGCCAACGTGCCATGTCGCGGGTACCCATTTTAATACAGACAACTTGTGGAATCTTCACCATCTCTAACATCTCTTCAAGGCTATATCCCGCCTTTGTCCAAGCGGGATATTGATGGACAATAATGGGTATGTCTGCTCCTTCAGCGACATCTTGGAAATAACCAACTGCGGTCTCAGATGTTCTTCCGAAACGCAACCAATGATGTGCAGGCATCAATAGAATTGCATCTGCACCTGCCTCCTTTGCTGCGAGTGCATCGTCAATTGCAGGTAAACTTCCCTCTGCACTAACGCCAGAAACAACTTTAACCTTGTCACCGACAGCCTCTGCTGTGATCTGTGTGACACGTTGACGTTCATGTAAACGTAGGGACATTATTTCACCCGTGTGTCCATTACAGACGACACCTTTTATGCCTTCTACATTGGCGAGTTCCTGCATATACTGACGTAAACCTTCTTCGTCAATTGATTCGTCTGAATGGAAAGGACACAAGGTTGCAGGGAATACACCTGCCCAGGGGTGATGCTGCCAATTAATATTCATGGGTTATTAAATACCTCTCTTTATTTGAGATAAGGAATACGGTCAATATAAGAGGCACAATGAATTGCGCGACTGTGAACATACGGTTATGTTAGATTGCAACGAGATTATAATAGAACAAACACGGAATTCCGTAATATATTTCAATTTGAAACTATTTTACCTTGATTTTAATTACAAAGTCAAGTATTATTTATAACGTATTTGATAATAATGATGAGTCTCCAATTATAGCAGCTCCTGCGGTACATAGTATTCCACACGGTTTACCTGCAGGCACTCAGCAAGGTTTTGGACATGCAGAAATTGTACGACAGACAATTCGTTCTGGTCAGACAACATCTTGTTTGACTGGTAGTATAATGATATATGGCGATGTAAATCCTGGTGGGGAGGTTGTTGCTTCTGGTGATATCATAGTTCTTGGTGCTTTGCGTGGCAATGCGCATGCAGGTGCACATGGTCAGTTATCATCTGTGATTATTGCTATGGAGTTGGTTCCGTTACAACTACAAATTGGTTCGTATGTGAATCGCCCGCCATTAGGTCAAAAACCGAGAGGTTATCCAGAAATTGCGCGAGTGGGGGCAGAAGATATTATCATCGTAGAAGAATTCGTAAAATTCTAAATGAAGGAGGGTTGACTATGGGTAAAGTAATCGTGATTACTTCTGGCAAAGGAGGAGTCGGCAAAACAACATCAACAGCAAACCTGGGTACTGCATTAGCGATGCTTGGCAAAACGGTGGTAATTATCGATGCTGATGTCGGGTTGCGAAATCTTGATGTTGTAATGGGGTTAGAGAGTCGTGTTGTCTATACATCTATGGATGTTATTGAAAAGAGATGTGATCTTGAAAAAGCGCTGGTAAAAGATAGACGCGTTAAAGATTTGATGTTGCTTGCAGCATCACAACGCCACAGAAAAGACGATATTAAACCTGAACAGATGCAAGACATCTGTGAAAGACTAAAAGAGGTGTATGATTTTGTCCTTGTAGATTCGCCAGCAGGTATCGAACAAGGGTTTCATAATGCTGTTATTGGGGCAGAGGAAGCTATCATAGTCACTACACCTGATGTGCCAGCAATTCGGGATGCAGATCGTATTATTGGATTACTACAAAACCAGAATATAGACCCTATTAGTCTAATCCTGAATAGACTATCGCCAACACTTGTCAAAAAGGATAATATGATTAGTAAGACTGAAGTTGTTGATATTCTGAACATCGATCTTCTCGGAGTTGTGCCTGAGGATACAGGTGTTATTGCATCAACAAATCGGGGAGTGCCACTTGTTCATAACGAAAGTTCTCCTGGAGCTGAAGCATACATGCGAATTGCACGACGTATAACTGGACAACGTGTGCCAATTCCCGATATGAGAGAAGAGAACTTTTTCTCTAAATTATTGAACCGGTTCTCAAGAATTTAAATGAGAGGATACCATGGATTTTAAAGGTTTATTTACACGAAAGTCAAAGTCAAGTAGTATTGCAACACAGCGACTCAAACTTATTCTCACCCAAGATAGGTTTGAGGTTAATGAAGATTCAATGAGAAAGTTACAGTTTGAATTAACTGAAGTGTTAGCGAAATACTTTGAATTTACAATGAATTCTGTCAGTATGTCAATAAAACGTGAAGGCAATTCCTACGTACTCATGGCAGATTTTCCGTATCGAGATATCGCCAGACATCAGTCAACTACCCAAGCCTAAGACTTCGGAAACCCGTGAATATCGGTAGCGACACGGGCCCATAGGTTAAACGGTTGACTGCGGTCCTATATCATAGTTGCTGGGCATGGCGGAAACCCAAAGTCCGGTTAGAAAACGGTATAGCGAACTGGCAGGAGGGTATACCAAGGGTTCTCCATGTTTCCTTAGCCCTTCTATGCGCTGCGATCTGGATGGGGAAACCATATATACCTATGAAAGTAATGTATGCTGCTACGAAGACGCGTTAAGGAAATTTATAGGAAATTACACAAGATTGTAAGCGCGCTGAATTATAAAATATATCTATTTAACCGAATCTATATTCTTACTATAGTTTGGACATTTTTTGTTTTTTTTATGGACATAAAGCAGGAAAGCGGGTATCCTTTTAGGAAACACAAATTTGAAAGGATATTTCAAATGACCCCACTTTCCTACTTGGACAACATGTTATCAGATTTTTGACCTGTGTTCAAGTATAATAACTTTCACCACTTTCAGACTTTCGTAAAAGGTCTGATAAATACGCCCTACCGAGGCACAATGACACAAATCTATCTTGCGACAGCCCAAGCAGGTCGGTATTGGTCTCTGCCAAAGTTTCTCTCGCGTGGCATCTGGTGTGTGGATCAAGTCGCCACTACGCTAAGCCATCAAGTGCTATCCGCTTACCCCACGGGCATCTATGTCTATGATGAGACGCATGCCCTAAGTAGCGGTTCAAAACAAGCGGGTTTGCATTTCCGCAGGAACCCTGCGTATCAGCCACGTAACAAGAACCAGTCCAAGTTTCATCACGGACACGAGTTCGGTGCGATTGGGTGGCTGGCAGAAACGCCCGAAGGCACGCGCCTATTTCCATTAGCCACACGGATGATGGAACCGAAAAGCGAGGACGCGAATAGCCTCGCTGTGCTGAAGCATTTATGTAATCTTGTGCCACCGGGTCTTATCATTTTTGATAGAGGTTTCAATAGACGCAAAGTGTTCACGGAGATACTCTCACAAGGACATCATTTACTTTGTCGTGCGAAGTCAAACGCGGCGTTTTTTCATATACCGAAACGCCCTAAGCGTCTCAAGAGAGGCAGACCCCGTCGGTATGGTAGCCGTGTGTCTATTCCACACCTGAAGTATACAGACATCGTTGTTGAGGATCAGACACTTTCTGTCGCTGATAAAGTCGTGCGAACAAAGATGTGTCCTGTAGATGTCCGCATCGTTGTGATACGCAAACGCTTGAAAAAGTCTAAACCCTATCGGTATTTTTGTGTATTTACTTCAGATTTACGACTGCCCGTAGAAACAGTTATCCGACACTATAGAAACCGGTGGCAGATTGAAACTGCCTTTCGGGACGCTAAAGAAAACTTCGGATTTGACACCTATCAACTCCGAGACAGGAAAAGTTTGGATCGGTTCGCTCAACTCAGTTTCACCGCAGCAACGCTGACACAACTCGCTTTCAGTCCGTCGCCATTGCCTAAGACACCCGCAGACACAGACACAGACAAGGTTTCTCTTGATTTAGAAGACGTGCTATCCACGCTCAATATACACTGGTATAAACCGAAACATCTCACACGCGGCTTGATGACCGCTTACTTGCAGCGACGTTTACAACAAAACTATTTTTATACGGGTTACGACCCGAGGAAAAACGCACAGAAAAAACTAAAAATCCCTGAAGATACTACATGAACTAGTTCAACAGCAACTATTTTCACGATGATTGGAAAAATGATGGCTAAAAAACAGTGATTTCTAACAGAATTTAGACAGAAAAGGGGCGTTAGCAGCGGTTCTAACACCTGTTCAGAAGTGCTAACGGGGAAATGCTGCCAACTATTCATAATCTATAACAAGACCAAAAATGTCCAAACTATAGTTTAATTTAAAGAGAATGAACTTATTCCCATCCGATTTACTGATTTTCTATAACAATAGTTGTTATAGATGAATTCCAAACGCTGATACTCCATTTATTTCGTTAGCGTGTTATCAAACGGATACGTATTGTGGAGGATGATGAACACATGAAACAGAAAAGAATAAAAGTGATCGCTGCCAGCCTCATTTTGCTAAGCGGTTTCGTGATTTTAGTGTTGGCAATGACAAAAAAAGAGAGTATGCGGGAGTTGACTCCTGTGAAACTGATCGCCACTGCTGAGACAATGGACAATCAAAATGTTCAACTTGTTGGTGCTATTTCTGAGGAGAGTACTGCATGGGATGCAGACAAATTTAAGTTGACATTTACTGTGCGCGAACTGGAAGATACTGGGACAGAACTTGAAGGCAATGAGACAGTCAACGTGATTTATAACAAACTCAAACCTGATAACTTCATTGATGGTGGTAACGTTTTTGTTGAAGGTAAATACGATGCGAAACAGAACGTGATTATCGCAAATAAGGTGACCACCAAGTGTGCCTCCAAATATGAAGAAGCGGAAAGTGCCAAAACTACTGACGGTTCTTATTAGAGTTTGCTTTACCAAATGACAGTCAGAGAAATAGGGGATCAAGATGTTCATACAGAACCTTGTGGAAGGTATACAAAGTATCGCGGCCGAACTCGGTCAAGCTGCAATCTTTCTTTCCATATTCTCTGCATTGTGGGCAATTGTTTCGCTCTGTATAGGGTTACACGGAAGAAAACCT
This sequence comes from Candidatus Poribacteria bacterium, assembly GCA_965200395.1. Classification (GTDB taxonomy): domain Bacteria; phylum Poribacteria; class WGA-4E; order WGA-4E; family WGA-3G; genus MSPOR6. The sequence goes on from CBDAUH010000003.1 coordinate 743,643, forward strand.
AGCTTTATTAAGAGTGGTCGGAACGGTGTTGTTGCGACTTTCATTCTTATTAGTATCGCCACAGGTGCGTTAGTCTTCAGTTTTGTAACAGATGATTTCTCAATGAAATATGTCGTTGAGGTATCTAGTGCCGCACAACCTCTCCTTTATAAAATAACTGCCCTTTGGGGTAGAATGTCTGGCTCTCTCCTATTTTGGCTCTGGTTGCTTACTGTCGGTGGGTCTATTGTTGTTTGGCAGAACAGAAAATCGACAGATAACCTTGCCGATTATGCCCTGATTCCTATTGCTGTCGTCCAACTGTTTTTCGTCGTGGTTGTTACCGGATGGATTGAAGGCGTTTATAATCCGCTCGACAGATTTCCTGCTGGAGAGGTAAAGGTCGACGGTAGAGGAATGAACGCCCTTTTACAGACCCCCAGCATGGCGTTTCATCCCCCAACGTTGTATATTGGATGGATAAGTTTAACAATTCCTTTTGCGTATGCAGTAGCTGCACTCCTATCCGGAAGAATCGGTAGCGATTGGATACACCGTTCCCGTAGATGGATGTTGTTCTCTTGGATAGTCTTAACAATCGGCATCACACTGGGTGGAAATTGGGCATATAGAGAACTTGGATGGGGTGGTTACTGGGCATGGGATCCTGTTGAAAACGCCTCCTTTATGCCATGGCTCCTCGGTACCGCTTTTCTACATTCTGTGATGATTCAAGAAAAACGGAATATGCTCAAACTATGGAATATCCTCCTGATTACCTTAGCCTTCCAATTTACCATATTAGGTACATTTATTACCCGTAGCGGTATTATTTCATCGGTGCATGCGTTTGCACAATCAGACATCGGTTGGTATTTTATGGGTTTTATCATCATTTCAACAACCGGTGTTATCACGCTTATAGTGTACCGTTGGCAACGACTCAAAAGTGCTAATCGCCTTGAATCACTTCTTTCTAGGGAGAGTGCGTTTGTACTGAACAATTGGCTTTTCGTTGGGTTAACTTTAATTATTTTGTGGGGAACGTTGTGGCCTATCATATCTGAAGCGATACAGGGAGATAAAGCCTCAGTTCCCGAAGCATTTTTCAACAAAGTTGTCATCATCCCAGGATTGCTATTACTTTTTTTGACAGGTGCCGGTCCTATAATCTCGTGGAAAAAGATCACACCCAATAACTTTCAACGCATGTTCAAATCTCCGCTTTTCCTCGGATCGATAGGAGCAGTAGTAACGTGGGTATATCTCATTTTTAGGGCACGCGCTCAAGCTATAGAGGCATCTGCAGAAGCTACTGAATTGGCAACACCTAATTTCTTAATACGTCTATGGGACTTCATTACTTTCAGTGGCCAGCCGATGCCCATTTATTCAATAATCTGTGTTTTTGCAAGTGTGTTCGTGCTTGTTGCTATATTTAGTGAATTTTATCGTGGTGCGAAACTTCGCGCTAAACGGCAAACAACATCTTTTCTAAACGGTTTGGGACTTCTCATTCAACGTAATAAACGGCGATACGGTGGTTACATTGTCCACATCGGTATTGTGATCCTCTATATAGGTATTATGGGATCTAAGGGATATTTCCTGCTCGAAGATGGTAGCCTCAAACTCGGGGAATCAATGAATGTAGGTGATTATGAATTTACGATGAAAGATTCGTTTTTGGAAGAACATGACAATTTTATACGATCCGGAGTTGAATTTGAGGTTAGGAAAAATGGTGGTAACCCGAAAACGATGAGACCAGCACGTCACTACTACTATACTACAGGGCAAGGAGATGCGGATACGATTGAATCCGCAATACACCACAACGGTGTGAATGATCTGTATTGTGCCCTTGGACCTTTGCCAACAGAAAGGGTTGCAGGGGCGAATATTCTTATGCCAACGAAAATAGATGCAGAAACGGAAGTTAGTCTTCAAATTTATCATAATCCTCTCATTAGTGTTGTCTGGATCGGTGTCGCTGTGATGGTGATAGGTGGACTTGTAGCAATAGCCGAAAAGTCTAACCTAACACCATGATCTCGAACAGTATAGGTGGTTACAATGAAAAAATTGCATTTACATCCTTATGTAAAGATATATACATCTCTACTTCTAATTACTGTTTTCTTTCTTTTTTTAAGTTGTAATAAAGAATTTGAATCTCAGTTAGAAAAACTTATTAACACAGTGTATTGTCCATGTGGATGTGTAAGGGAAACAATAAAGATATGTACCTGCCTTACAGCGATCAATATCGAAGAGGAATTGGCAACCGCGTTGGATGAGGGTAAGACTGTTGAGGAAATTCGTACTGCCTACCTAGAACGGTATGGGTCTCAATTTTATGCGGTTATGGAGGTAAAAGGTATTAATATTCTTGCTTATCTGATGCCTGTGGTTATTCTAATAGCGATTGGTGGCGTTATCTTTGCGGTTCGACATCAATCGCGTGGGAACAAAGTTACGACAGCACAACCTGATAAGCAGATTTCTGAGGAATTGCAGCAACACCTTGAAACAGAACTTGAAAAATACAAAAACCAAAATTAAGTGATGTTATGATTTCTATTGTTCTCTTGTGGTTTCTCATCTTAGGGATAGTTATTTTTGCTTATATCGCCTACCCACTTATTAGAGGTGTGGATACGATCTTGAACGTTGATCCTGCTGAAGCACGTATGCAAACGTTATATTTGGAACGTGAACAGTGTTACTCTGCTTTAGCGGACCTTGATGAAGATTATGAAGCAGGAAAACTTTCTGAGGAAGATTATCAGGAGTTGCGTGCTGCACTAATGCAAGATACCGCACAAGTAATAAGTCAACTGGAAGCTGCTGCTCAGATAGATGTAGAAACCGAAATTGAAAGGTTCAAACAGCAAAAACGCTAATAATGAAGATATATTACGCACTAAACTTTATCATAAAGAGATGCAGCATTTTAGAATATGTGAAAGCAGTGGCCTGTTTTAGATGTATACCGATCATAGTACTGACATATATTTTATTCCTTCCTGCAGCCTATTCCCAAAATGATACTGGGGTTATTCACGGTAAACTGATTGATGGAAAATTGGGCGAACCTATTGTTAATCATCCTGTCACCCTCAATATTCATATAGCCGAAGATCTATCAAAACGAGAGACAACAACTGATGCAGATGGATACTATCATTTTGATAAGCTGCCGGTTGATATGCAAACCCATTATTCGATCACTACGACCTACGATGGAACAGAACACGAAGAGAAAGATTTGGTGTTATCTTCATTTGTGCCTAACCTTGTTGTGGACATTAATATCGGTGGTGTTACGGATGATCTCTCACAGATCAGTATAAAGACATATAGTATTGCCATAGGATTTGCCTCTGAAGACCATATTAAAAAAGGCATATTGTCAATCTTTGAAGTATTCGTAGTTAAAAATAGCGGTACTTTGCCGTTTCAGACGAAATATAATGGAGAAGATGTGGGTCTCTATTTTGCTCTACCAGAAGGGAATGAGAATATTAAGCCGTTTTCTCCTGCTTCCTTAGCGATTAGTTCCTCTAATGACCGTGTTATTCTTCCAAACCCAGTATCTCCCGGTGAAATGGAAGGTGGATTTGGATATAGTATTCAGTCTGAGGGGCGTGACATTAAATTATCTCGCCAGATGCCTTTTCATACAGAGCAAATTACGTTTCTTGTTCCCGAAGGTATCAGTATTGTTCCCCGTTCAAAACGATTTGTGATGAGTGGACGTACACAGTTTCATGGTACAGTTTATATAAAATATGTGGCAGCAACTGAAGACGGCTTCCCAAGCGGTAATACGCCAGATATGAATTTAGTACTTACGAAACAACAAATCAATACGGAAGAAACACAAAAATCGAATATCGGACAGATGGTATTAATCGCCGTTGCTGCTGCTTTAGCTGGTGGTTTTCTTGTTGCGGCGATTTTCACGCTACGCAGCACACAACGTTCAGCTGACAATCCCGATCCTACAGATACCACACCAATGGATATAGGTTGGCTTCGTAAGCTGAATGATACTGATTTGGAGAATACACGTAATACACGACTTGAATTAATTACTATGCTTGATGCGATGCACGAAAAAAAGGATATATCGGATCGGGTATATAACCGTTTACGTAAGGAACAAACAGATCGTCTGGCTGAGATTCTTGATCAGCGGAGAGAACGTGGGATAGATAATTAATTACAAATAGGTGCACGGTAAGAAGGATATGATGGAATGAGTGATGAACAGCATATCGCAGCGTTAATTGAAGATTTAGAAGATTTTGACGATGATGTACTTGAAAATGCGAAGACTGAATTGATTGAAATCGGTGAGTCTGCTATTCCGCAGCTCATTGAGGCACTTGCTCACAATCTTTCGGATGTTGCCGATAAAGCTGCTGATGTCTTAGCAGCGATCGGTGAACCGGTAATACCGTACCTCGTTGATGAGATAGAGGATGCACCGAGACACCAGGCCCTTGTTATTTGCAGCACGTTTACCCGTATTGGTGAACTTGCAATCCCTGCATTGCTTGATATGTTAGCTACTAAGCCAAGTGAGGAACTCCGAGAATATGCAGTTCGCGCGTTCAGTGGGATGGGAGTTACGGCAATTAGCACGATACCTGCACTCATTCAAGCTTTAAAGGATCCCGCGGACGAGGTGCGAACATATTCTGCGTATGCGCTATCTAAAATGGGAGAAGCAGCGTCAGCAGCAGTACCTGCACTGATTGATGCACTTGATGATGAGTCTGACCGTGTTAAGCACCATGTTGCATTTGCATTAGACCAAATTGGAACACCAGAAGCACTTAAAACATTATCATAAGAAGGAGGAGAGACATGGATGAAGTAAGACATGAGCCTAATGAGATAAAAACGGATAATATTTACCGAAAACGGGCAAACGAACTTGACGGTAAGACGTGGTTACGATATTCAGTGTCGGTATGGAGTGATATTAGAAAAACTAAAGAAGAAACTGCTCTTAAACATCCAGCAATGTTTCCCACAGCACTTGCGTCTCGTCTTATTGATTGTTTTACCAATTCTGATGCGTCTCTAATCTTAGATCCTTTCGCGGGGGTTGGTTCTACACTCCTCGCTGCTAAGGATTCGGGTAAGAATGCAATCGGATTAGAGATATCACCTGAGTTTGTTCAACTTGCTGAAGGACGTTTGAGTCAAATGAACCTATTTGGTAAAGAGACGGAGATAAAAATACACACTGCCGATAGCAGAGAACTCTATCAATATGTTCCACAAAACAGTGTAGATATGGTCGTAACATCCCCACCGTATTGGGATATTCTGTTACAAAAAAGGACTGCTGATAATAAAGAGCAGCGGGATTATGGGGATACAGTCTCGGATTTGGGCAAAATCCGAGACTATGAGAAGTTCTTAATTGAACTTAGAAAGATATTTCAACAAGTATATGTAGTGATGAAACCCAGAAGTTATTGCTGTATTATAGTCATGGATTTACGAAAAAAGAACCGTTTTTACCCATATCACATTGACATTTCTCATTTAATGGAAGACATCGGTTTTATTTTTGATGACACCATTATTTGGGATCGGGCACAAGAATATAACAACTTACGTCCGCTAGGATATCCAAGTGTCTTTCGTGTAAATAAAGTCCATGAATTTATTTTGATTTTCCAAAAACCAGCATAAGCAATTGTATCTACATAGGAACGGAAAAATTAATGAGTTTAATTGAGTTGGTAGATTATATTGATGCTGATGTGGCATATCTGTTAGGTCTGATTACTGCCCGAGGTGAATTGTCTGAAAGTAACAGTGTGAAACAGATACGTATAGAATTCCCGTATCAATCTCTAACAGTTGATGGGGTTTCTGGAACTTTTGATACGAACACTTCCATCAGACTCGGTTTGCAACAGATACAAGAACGTACTTTGGAGGTGACTGGAGCAGATGTCGTGATTGTCAGCAGTGAGAATAGTGTTACTCTTGTAATACGTTTTCTTAGAAATACTATGGTGTGGAGGAATATTTTGATGCATACACAGGAACGCACAAGTTTTGACCACTTCGGAGTGCCAGAAATATTCTTTTCTCCATCTATTCCAAAGGAATGGAAACAGGAATATATCAAGGGGTTTGCCGATGTAGCAGGGAATATCAGACGTGCAAATCGATATGTCGATAATGCGAACCGTGTACGTCTTGATGTTCTAAATTACCCAACCAATTGGGATATGCCTGTTCAACTTTGTACTTTGTTAGAAGAACATCTAAACATTCCTGTTCAGTTAATCACATGGGGACATCCTAACATGGGGCGCAATTTTCGTGAACATCAGATTAATATCTTTGCAGTTCCATTCGGTAATATTGGTTTTACGCTTCCACATAAGCAATCTATTTTGGAAGAATTCATTGAGCAAGATAAGCAAAACCATCCTCGTAAAACCTACAATCCATGTCTCGGTAGAAAAAAGTTGAAAAAACAAAAACAGAAAGACAGCAGGGAAAATTCAGAAAAACTTGATGAAAGGTTAAATGGTAAGCATTTCAATGCATATTGGCAGATTTGTAAGAAACTTGGGTGTCCACGCACCCGAAAATCCTTCAATAAGGTGGTTGGCAAATTAACAAGCAAGAGGCATTAGAGGAAGTTGCAGAAGATGAAGTATGAAACTGAAAAGGATATGTACCCTGATGTTTGTAGGTGGTTAGAAAATTTTCTTAGGGATCGATTCAAAAAAGCAGATGTTAAAGTGTGTGAACTTTCACAAAAACCGATCTCTCGTTTTCTTAGCACATATAACCGCGGAGACTTCCCGGATGAATGGGTTACTTGGAATATCAAAGTGGATGTCGTCGGGTTTGTACATCAACCAAATAAACCGACTATGATGGCATTTGTGGAATGCAAAAACGCTAAACTTACATTGGCACATCTATCCCAACTTTTAGGTTACAGCCGCATAGCATTGCCTCTTTATTCTTTCCTGATCTCGCCTATAGGTTTTTCCCGAATGCTTGTCTCGCTACTTCAAGAATATCGGCGGCATGATGTGTTGGAATACCATTGGGAATCAGGAAGACTACCGCGTAAAGTTGTAGTGGCACAGTGGCAAACATCTACTGCAAAGCTGAATAGAAACACGATGATAGGCGGCATAGGCATATAGTGTTTCTTACTTTGTTCAAAATCTTGTGAAAATTATGACATATTTGGTAGAAATAAAGAAAACTTGAAAACGAGATGTAAGTATGATATAATTAGAAAAAGAAGACTATTAGGATTGTTTACAAATGAAATTTTACGAACTTCGATAAGAAAACGCGAATTAATAGAATAATTAATTATAGCGAGCAAATTGTCTACAATTTGAAAGGAGCCAAGATGGCAAAGTACGATTTTGTAGTCGCTGTAGGAGGGGCACCCGGGCAAGGTATAGAAACACTGGGAAAAAGTCTGGGTCAAATATGTGCCCGGTATGGATTGCACGTCTTCACTTACAGTGCCTATCAATCCCTCATCCGTGGTGGCCATACCTTCCTCACTATCAGAATCAGTTCTGAACCGGTCGCTAATCATGGCGACGAAATTGACCTCATTATCGCCCTTGATAAAAACAGCATAGAAAAACACATAGAGAACGTCAGACCTGGTGGTGCATTCATCTATAACGCAGATGATGTCAAACAAGCACCAGAACGGGATGATATTCAGTTATGTCCTATCCCTTACAAGAAGTTTTCCAGCGGAATTGAAGATAGAAAATTACAGAGAACAGCACTAAATACGTGCTTGCTTGGTACTACATTGGGACTTGTTGGTGCGGAATTGAAAGTGCTTGAGGAGATCATTATCGGCGCGCTTCTCAAACGTAAAGGTCAGGAAGTCGTAGATGCAAATATCATGGTTGCAACAGCTGGATATGAACATGCAGTTGAAAACTTTACGCAATTTGATGCCGAATTTGAAAAACAGGAGCCTGCGCTTGCGTTCGTTGATGGGAATTCAGCAATGGCGATGGGCGGTGCAGCGGCAGGCGTTAAATTCTATGCTGCCTACCCGATGAGTCCTTCAACAGGTGTACTTCACTGGATGGCAGCGAATGCCCGAAATCTGAACATCATGGTTCGTCAGTGTGAAGATGAAATTAGCGTTATCAACATGGTAGTAGGTGCTGCCCATGCAGGATGCCGCGCAATGTGTGCAACTTCAGGTGGCGGTTTTGCCCTCATGTCAGAGGCAATTGGTAGTGCTGCCATGATGGAAATTCCTATTGTTGTTATAAACGTTCAACGTGGTGGGCCTTCGACCGGTCTGCCTACGAAAACAGAACAAGGTGACTTGTGGCAGCTTCTCGGTGCGAGCCAAGGAGACTTCCCAAAGATTATTGTCGCACCTACCAGTATCATGGATGGGTTTGATACGATTCCTGAACTCTTTAACCTCGTAGACAAATTCCAATGTCCTGGTATGGTGCTATCGGATCTAACGCTTTCCATGGGTTTCACAAACTTTGATCCAGATTCAATTAATTGGCAACCACAAATTGATAGAGGTGAAATGATAACTGAACTTGGTCAGACAGATGAGGAATATCTGCGTTACAAGATTACTGAGAGTGGTATTTCTCCGCGCGCCATTCCTGGAGTCCCTGGGCATTTACATGTTGTCGCAACCGATGACCATGATGAAGACGGTGGTCTCATTAGTGATGAATTTACGGACCCACATAAACGACGCGACATAATGGAAAAACGGCAACGGAAGATGGAAGGGATTGTTAAACTTCTTCCACCACCAACACTTGAAGGACCAGAAGATGCAGATGTCACACTTATCGGTTGGGGTTCTACACACGGTGTCATTAGTGAAGCAGCACAAATGTTAAATGATGATGGTATTGTAACAAACCACATACATTTCAAATGGTTATATCCAATTGATGAAGATGTTGTAAATGAAGTGCTGGCAAATTCAGGACAATCTATTATTGTTGAGTGTAACTACACTGGGCAGTTCGCCAGGTTCTTACGGGGCGAAACAGGCTTTAAAGCAGATGGACATATCCGTAAGTATGATGGTGAACCGTTTATGCCACACCATATCGTTGATGGTACACGTGAACTACTGATCGGTAAGACAGAACTCTATGTGCCATACCAAGAAATTGTTGTATAAAAGGAGGATGAATCAGATGGCAAAAAAAGAAAGACCTATCAAAGGTGCTCCTACAGCGAAAGATTATAGAAGTGTGAATCCCGATTGGTGCCCCGGTTGTGGAGATTTTGGTGTGCTGAATGCACTACAAAATGCTTATGTTAAGATTGGACGTGGCAATCATGATCACCTCACTGTTAGCGGAATCGGATGTTCCTCTAACCTACCCGGCTTCATCCGCACTTACGGCATGCATACCTTGCACGGACGTTCACTTGCTGTAGCAACGGGTGCTAAACTCGCTAACCATGAGCTGAATGTTGTCGTTACAGGCGGTGATGGAGATGGATACGGAATTGGTGGAAACCATTTCATTCATACAATGCGGAAGAATATTGATCTTCTCTATATTGTGATGAATAACGAAACTTATGGATTGACCGTGGGGCAAGCCTCCCCTACTACTGTTGTAGGTGAAAGAACAAAAAGCACACCGTTCGGCAATATAGAAACACCTCTCAATCCGGTGGCAATGGCAATCGTCTCTGGTGCCACTTATGTTGCAAGAGCATTCAGCTCCGAACGAACACATCTCACAGAATTGATGTATGAAGGCATGCAGCATAAAGGATTCGCCTTTATTGATGTTATCAGTCCTTGTATAACTTGGAAAGACGATGAGATTTTCGATTATTGGAAGGAACGAGTCAACTTCCTTGAAAATCATGATACAAGTGACAAAGCAGCGGCACTTGAACAAGCGGTCAAAACCGGTCATGATACACAAATCGGTTTATTCTATCATGATACAAGCCGTCCATCATTAGATCAGATGGAACCTGTTTTGGAAAATGGGCCTATGGCACATCAACAGATCGGTGTTACGCCAGAACAGGGTGCTGCGATTCTACAGCGCATGATGTAAAACAGAATGATACGGGCAGGCATTACACCTGCCCTTTCTTTTTGTATTCACGCATGACAACAACTACAGATTTCTCCAACACACTATGCGTTTGAGTGCTTACCAAATTACAAAGTACTTTGGACACCGAAAAATTGTTAATAACGCAAACCTTACGATTAACTCTGGAGAAGTGGTTACAATTTTCGGTCCTAACGGTGCAGGTAAAACGACATTCATAAAAATACTTGCTACTCTCCTCCGCCCATCGTCCGGTGAACTTGAAGCTGAAGGGAATGACGCAATCACAGACTACGCAGCAGCGCGAAGTTTGTTAGGGGTCGTCGTCCATGACCACTTAGCATATCCTACATTGTCTGCGTTTGAGAATCTAAAGTTTTTCGGTCAGATGTATGGGATTGAACATTTAGAAATCCGATGTAATGCCCTTCTGGATGAAGTCGGTTTACAACGTTTTGTTCATGAACCGCTCCATATCTTTTCGCGCGGCATGACGCAGCGTTTTATGATTGCCAGAGCCCTCCTACACAATCCTTCAATTCTGTTACTTGATGAACCTTTCTCCGGACTGGATGCGGCTGCTAAGCAGTTTGTTCAGAAACGTATTGCACAAGAACGTGAAGATGGGAAAGGTATACTCATCACAACGCATAATACGGAATTGGGGTATCTTGTTGGAACAAGGTTTCTGTTTATGATAAATGGAAATTTGGAAGAGGTTGCACAGAAAGATGAGATTTCTGAAGAGGACTTACGGTGTAGGTATGAAAAAAGGATCATAGACACTGCATGAATGCAGTGATATGTCGTTCTTTCAAAATGAGACAAACATGAAGGCACTTCGTCAGATTGCCGCGTTGATCCGCAAAGATCTCGGATTACAATTCCGTTCCAAAGAGACGTTGGCATTAATATTTGTTTTTAGCATCCTCATTGTGCTTATTTTTGCGTTTGCGTTTGGACCGAATTTTCCATTAGAAAAAAGTGAACGTGGAAAATTAACTGCAAGTGTTCTCTGGGCAGCCTTTGTGTTTGCAGGCATAATCACCTTGAATCGTTCATTTGTAATAGAACGGACGCATGGCGCTTTACATGGTATACGGCTTACCGGTGTCGATCCAAGCAATGTATACCTTTCCAAAGTTATCAGTAACCTTATTTTTCTATTACTATTGGAAATTGTAATTACCCCTATTGCACTTCAATTTTTTGATCTATTTGATGAAATTACAGTAGTCATTTTGATAAAGCTGTTTGGTGTGTTGAGTATTGGTACACTCGGTTTTTGTGCTGTCGGTGTGCTGTTAGCGGGTATGTCTACAAGCGCAAACGGTGGGGAAAGTCTATTATCTGTCATACTCCTGCCTCTTGTTATTCCTATAATTATGGGAGGAACAAAATGCACCGTCTCTATTTTCGTAACAGGTGGATTGGAGAACAGATTCTGGTTGGGATTGTTGGTCGGTTCATGTCTCATCTTTTTGGCTTCTGCATATCTGCTTGCAGATGCAGTTATAGAGGAATAGTAAACAGTGGAGGGACAGGGGGCCACTTCCGCAGAAGGTGCGTTATAAGGGAAAAACCTGAAAGTGTTTAAGAATAACAACGGGGAAAGTTGATAAGTTAATAAAATAGAAGTTTCAGAAGGAGGAGCAACTTGACGAAAATAAATTATGTCAACGGGCGAGAAGTACTGGATTCACGAGGTAACCCCACGGTTGAAGTAGACGTTAAATTAACATCCGGGGCATTCGGGCGCGCGGCTGTCCCATCTGGTGCGTCTACTGGTGAACATGAAGCGGTTGAACTTCGTGATAATGATATGGATCGTTACTTGGGAAAAGGTGTACAACAAGCAGTAGAGAACGTAAATACTACTATTGCGCGCGCGCTTGTAGGAAAAAATGTATTTCAACAAACCGAAATTGATAATGATCTGTGTGAGCTTGATGGCACAGACAACAAAAGCAATCTCGGTGCAAACGCAATATTAGGTGTTTCACTTGCGGTTGCAAAAGCTGCTGCGGATGAGCTTGACCAGCCACTTTATCGGTATATCGGTGGCACAAACGCGAAAGAATTGCCATTGCCGATGATGAATATTCTTAACGGTGGTTCCCATGCAGATAACAACGTTGACATTCAAGAATTTATGGTAATGCCTGCGGGAGCAAGTAGTTTTGCTGAGGCCCTCCGTACGGGGGCTGAAATCTTCCATAGTCTCAAAGCTGTTCTACAAAATCGGAATTGTAATACTGCTGTCGGTGATGAAGGTGGTTTTGCGCCTGATTTGAAATCTAATGAGGAGGCCATCGCGGTAATTATCGAAGCGATTGAACGCGCAAGATATGTTCCTGGCGAAGATGTGCTATTGGCATTGGATGCCGCCTCAAGTGAATTTTACAATCGCGATACCGGCACGTATCAATTGATGGCTGAAGAACAACCAAACAAATCACCTGAAGAGATGGTGGGTTTTTACACAGAACTCTGTGAAAAATATCCGATTGTTTCAATCGAGGATGGTATGGACGAAAACGATTGGGAGGGTTGGAAAAATCTAACCGATGCTATTGGGGATAAAGTCCAATTGGTGGGGGATGACCTATTTGTTACCAATACTATGCGTTTGCAGAAAGGTATTGATGAACAGATTGGCAATTCTATTTTGATTAAAGTCAACCAGATAGGCACCCTAACAGAGACGCTTGATGCGATTGAACTCGCCCGTCGCTTCAACTATACAGCTGTCGTTTCCCATCGGTCAGGTGAAACGGAAGATACGACTATAGCAGACCTTGTTGTTGCTACAAATGCTGGACAGATCAAAACTGGATCGCTTTCCCGCACAGATCGCGTATCCAAATATAATCAGTTGCTCCGTATTGAAGAAGGGCTTGGTGGGTGCGCTATTTTTGCTGGTAGAAAAGCATTTTATAATTTGGCAGATTTCCGTTAAGTTTTATCGTTATCTGGGGATAGTGATGTCTACCCTAAGTATTCTTTATAGAAGGTCATTCTCATGCGTATTTTTCGCGTAATTCTATTTATCATCGCACTCACTTTGCTCGTAATCAGCGTTAGACAATTCGGGAATGGATACAAAGATTGGCAACAAGCACAACGCGTTGAAAAAAATTATCAGGTAGAATTACAGTGGCTTGAAAACAAACGGGATAACCTTAAGAAACGCGTTGAAATGTTAAAAAATGACACCTTAACCAAGGAACGTCTTATCAGAAAGAAGTTCGGTTATGTCAAACCTGGTGAGGTGCAATTTAGAATAATCAAACCTACCGAATCCGATTGATTTCCTATTGATCTATAGACTATAGAAATTTTTATTGTTAATAATTTTGATAAAACAAGAATTGGACGACATCGCTGCCTTCTATCCTTTGTAGTGTTCAACAAACCTTTGCATTATAAAATTATATCAGTTATAATTGCAAAGAGAACTAAACCATTAGTAGATACACAGGCCCATCCATGCACTACCATGTAGGTTTATGGTAGATTTTAGAATTCATCGGACATTCAGACAGTTCGTAGGTCGGGTAGAGCTTGCGAAACCCGACTATTATTGAGATAAGGCACAATTCGGAGATCGTTCCTACGGATGCGGTGTCTATTTATTTTCATATTTAACCATAGATACAAACCTTATTAACAGATAAGACATGATACTTTTTAAATAGATAATAGTGTAATTATACTATAGTTTGGACATTTTTTGTTTTTTTTATAGACATAAAGCAGGAAAGCGGGTATCCTTTTAGAAAATATAAACCTTTTTGAAAGGATATGTCTAATGACCCCACTTTCCTACCTGGACAACATGTTATCACAATTCAGATCGTTATTCAAGCACAACAACTTCAATCACTTTCAAACTTTCGTGAAAGGTCTGATAAATACGCCCTACCGAGGCACAATGACACAAATCTATCTTGCGACAGCCCAAGCAGGTCGGTATTGGTCTCTGCCAAAGTTTCTTTCACGTGGTGTCTGGTGTGTGGATCAAGTCGCCACTACGCTAAGCCATCAAGTGCTATCCGCTTACCCCACGGGCGTCTATGTCTATGATGAAACACATGCCCTAAGTAGCGGTTCAAAACAAGCGGGTTTGCATTTCCGCAGGAACCCTGCGTATCAGGCACGTAACAAGAACCAGTCCAAGTTTCATCACGGACACGAGTTTGGTGCGATTGGCTGGCTGGCAGAAACGCGCGAAGGCACGCGCCTATTTCCATTAGCCACACGGATGATGGAACCGAAAAGCGAGGACGCGAATAGCCTCGCTGTGCTGAAGCATTTATGTAATCTTGTGCCACCGGGTCTTATCATTTTTGATAGAGGCTTCAATAGACGCAAAGTGTTCACGGAGATACTCTCACAAGGACATCATTTACTTTGTCGTGCGAAGTCAAACGCAGCGTTTTTTCATATACCGAAACGCCCTAAGCGTCTCAAGAGAGGCAGACCCCGTCGGTATGGTAGCCGTGTGTCTATTCCACACCTGAAGTATACAGACATCGTTGTTGAGGATCAGACACTTTCTGTCGCTGATAAAGTCGTGCGAACAAAGATGTGTCCTGTAGATGTCCGTATCGTTGTGATACGCAAACGCTTGAAAAAGTCTAAACCCTATCGGTATTTCTGTGTATTTACTTCAGATTTACGACTGCCCGTAGAAACAGTTATCCGACACTATAGAAACCGGTGGCAGATTGAAACTGCCTTTCGGGACGCTAAAGAAAACTTCGGATTTGACACCTATCAACTCCGAGACAGGAAAAGTTTGGATCGGTTCGTTCAACTCAGTTTCACCGCAGCAACGCTGACACAACTCGCTTTCAGTCCGGTGGCAATGGAGAAGACATCCGAAGAAACCGACACAGACGAGGCACCGCTTGATTTAGAAACTGTGCTATCCACACTCAATATACACTGGTATAAACCGAAACATCTCACACGCGGCTTGATGACCGCTTACTTGCAGCGATGTTTACAACAAAACTATTTTTATACGAGTTACGACCCGGGGAAAAACGCACAGAAAAAACTAAAAATCCCCGAAGATACTATGTGAAAATGGTTCAACAGCAACTATTTTCACGATTATTGGAAAAATGATGGCTAAAAAACAGTGATTTCTAACAGAATTTAGACAGAAAAGGGGCGTTAGCAGCGGTTCTAACACCTGTTCAGAAGTGCTAACGGGGAAGTGCTGCCAACTATTCATAATCTATAACAAGACCAAAAATGTCCAAACTATAGTAATTATATGGATATAAAAAATAAACACCGAAACCTATTGCATAAGTTGATTGCAATATGTATATTGCTCCTGCTTTTTATTTCATTAATCAATGTGATGCGCGCTCTTGATAATGATTCCTCTCAGTCACCTACTACTAAATATGTTGTCAAGGAAACGAATCCGAAACCTATTACAGTCAGAGCAAAAGAAAAGTTAGCAAGTTCTATTCGACGCAAGGATGTTCTACAGGGAAAAAAATCACCTGATGGATTTCGACTAAGCCGTTATCGCTGGGTTGGTAATGCTACCGTGTACGTTGCAGAGATGGAACGTGATAATGACGACTTGCAATTTGATGTGGAGCTTGCAAACGGTCAGATTGTAGGACGGGAAACTGTAACAGGAGCAACGAGGCGACTCAGGAAAAAAGGTATACTGTCGTTAGCAGGCGTTAACGGAAGTTTCGGCATTCGTGGTGATAGTTATGGACGTGGTGGAATGATTTTCAACCTTCACATTGAAGAAGGTGAACTCGTCAGCGTTCCCGTATTACTGGACATGTGGGGCTATTCTCCACCTACACCGTGGGGCGAAACGAGTTTTGGTGTCACCCCTGATGGTGAATTTCTATTAGACGCAGTTAAATTAAATGGAAAAATCCGTATTGACAAATCGACACTTGCAATTGATGCAGTTAACCAAAAGTGTGACTCGTATTCTCCAGTAGTCCTTTACACACCTCGCTTCGGTAGATCAACTTTAACACGGAGATGTTACGAATTTGTTCTCAAAAAACTGGCACTTCCCATCACTGGAAAATATAACAGCCAATTTGTTGTGACAGCAGTTAATCCACGTGGTGACAGTACTATTCCGTCTGATGGTGTAGTTATCGCAATAGAACCGCGCTTAGGAAGCCGTTGGTATAAGAGAATTACCAAAAATTCCACAGGTTCTCTGGAAATTGCACTGACACCTAAAAAGTGGCAGACAGTTCAGAACGGTATTGGTGGGAATCTTAGATTATTACGAAACGGGGTTGTAGAACCTGAGTTAGCCGAGTTCGCGCGCACTAGAGGTGGAAGTGCCTATAGACACGGCAACGGGGCGAGCCGGCATCCGCGCAGTGCTTTAGGATTTAATGATGAGAAACTTTTTCTTATTGTTGTTGATGGCAGGCAGCCCGGGCACAGTATGGGAATGACGCTTTATGACATGGCAACCTTTCTTAAAGATATTGGCGTAAAGCATGCAATTAACTTTGATGGTGGTAGCTCCTCAGCATTGTGGGCGTTGGGAGATATCGCCAACAAACCTGCTCACGATTATGAACGCCCTATCTTCAATGTAGCGTTAATACGTAAAAGTGAAAAATAGACGATGAAAGCTCGGTTTGCCATTTTAACCCTCCTCATATTTATCGCATGCTCTAATAGAAATACACCACAGGCAGTTACTGATGATTTTATCTTCAATTATTACAAACTGGCGAACCAACAGGTAGCTCTTCAGTTAACCGCTGGACTTGCTACAGAAAAATTGGAAGCAGAAATCATACGACTGCAAGAGGTACGTACTCAAAACGATCCTACCCCTGAAATGCCTGAGATGGAATATAAACAAGTTGGCAAAGAGACATCGAATGAAATTGAAGATGTGATGCACGTGTTATTCAACTATCAATTGACAATCAAAAATCGTGGTGGGACGACAACTCATACCCGAAATGTCGTTATTACGACAGAAAATATTGATGGAAAATGGAAGGTTGTTAACTTTGATGAGTATTAATATCTGTGCTTGTATAGACTTTGTCTGTACCTCTGGAGATATTCGATGAAAACCGGTAAGGTTGCTATTTTTACACAGGCACAAGCTCCGTTAGAGTTTCGTGAATACCCTATTCCAGATGTAACATCTGAAGACATACTAGTGCGAATTAGTCTGGCAAACATCTGCGGTTCCGATTTACATTTTTGGCGAGGTCATGGCCCTAAAATCGCAAGTGGTATTCCACAGGTACTTGGCCACGAAATGATCGGCACGATTGAAGCGATGGGACAAAACGTTAAGGTTGACAGCATAGGGCAGCCACTAATTGAAGGGGATCGGATCGTCTACTCCTATTTCAAGCCGTGTCAACGTTGTTGGGTGTGTCTCAACGGGGAGCCCGGTTGTCCAAATCGCTATCGTGATTGGCTAGGGGTTTCCAGTGAAAAACCACCCCATTTTCATGGTGCTTACGGTGAATATTACTACATGAAAGCAGGTCATTGGGTGTTTAGAGTCCCTGATGAACTGTCAGATACAATTGTTTCTCCGATAAATTGCGCTTTGTCTGAGGTTATTTATGGACTCAATCAGATCGGTATCACTATTGGGGATACGGTAGTTATACAAGGTGCAGGAGGACTTGGACTATATGCGATTGCGGTTGCAAGGGAAATGGGGGCAGGAAAAATAATTGTGCTTGATAAACTTCCTGCACGGCTTACACTTGCACACGAATTTGGTGCGGATTATACACTCAACGTTGATGAACTTGATATGAAGGAACGTATTACTTATGTCCTTGACCAAACAAGTGGTATCGGTGCTGACCTCGTAGCAGAATTTGTAGGTTCTCCACATGTTCTGGTAGAAGGTGTTGAAATGTTAAGATGGGGCGGACGTTATCTATGGATCGGCAACATCAACCTAGGATTTCCGACAGAAATTGATCCCGGGAACATTGTTCGGTGTAGTAAGACGATTCGCGGTGTGATCGTATATGAACCGTGGGTAATTCCGCGTGCCCTTGATTTTCTTAGTCGCACACAAGACAAATATCCGTTCGATAAAATCATCTCTGATACTTTCCCATTTGACGATATTAACGAAGCGTTTTCTTACGCTGATGCAGGTTCTGCTATCAGAGTCGGATTGGCATTTGACGAAAACTGATCTTGAAATGCTATCTTCACTATACATTCACATCCCATTTTGTGCGACAAAATGCTATTATTGCGCTTTCAATACCTATTCTTTCCATAAAGAACAAGCGAAAGCTTACTTGGACGCACTCCAAACGGAGATGGCACTTTACGCACCAGAAACCTCTATCCTACAAACTATCTTTATTGGCGGCGGCACCCCTTCAATCCTTTCTGCTGATGCTATAGAATATTTGCTTACCAACATACATCAACATTTCCAGATATGTTCTGATACTGAAATCACTGTAGAATGCAATCCGGATACGGTTGACAGCGAAAAACTTAGCGTGATGAAGAATGCTGGTGTAAACAGACTCAGTTTCGGTTTGCAGTCGATGCAGGATGAAACGTTACGTCAGTTAGGTAGAATCCACACTGTTGATGAGTTTTTTCATAGTTATCGTTTAGCTCGCAAACACGGTTTTGACAACATTAACATTGATCTGATATTTGCGCTTCCACAACAAACGATGGAAGAGTGGCAGTACACATTAAGCAAAACTATCTCACTTGAACCTGAACATATCTCAGCTTATAATCTCGTGATGGAGGAATTAACACTATTTTATGACTGGTGGAAGTCAGGTGAACTCATTCTCCCTTCCGATGACATTGAAGCAGAGATGTTTCAATGGACTATTGAGACACTGACTTCACATGGATATATGCACTATGAAATCTGCAACTATGCCAAACCGAACCGAGAAGCGAAACATAATCTTGTTTATTGGAACAATCAGGAATATATCGGTTTAGGGGTTGGTGCATGCGGGTATGTTGAAGGTATCCGTTACACGAACATTAAAGGTATTCCACCTTATACTGAAGCACTTCGTAATCTCGAAAAACCTATATCGGACAGAGAACTTATGATTGGGCATGCCGAGAAAGCGGAGACTCTTATGTTTGCACTTCGTAAACGAGAGGGTATCTGTTTAGTAGATTATGAGCAGCGTTTCGGTGAGAAAATTGACGTGGCGTTTGGTGAGACTATAGAGAAATGGATGGATTTAAGGTTGTTGGAGCAGAATGGGACGCATCTCTGTCTTACCCAGCGCGGGCTTTTCTTGGCGAATGAGGTTTTTATGGAATTGATGTGGTGCTAATCCGAGATGCTGACAACCGACAATCTGTGTTTATCAAAATCCTACCAAAAGCACCTTGAGGCACTAACCCCCTAATCCGCGTCAATCCGCGATTCAGAAAAAGAGCATGCAAGAAGACACAGACTCTTAAAATCCGCGTAAATCCGCGTAATCCGCGATTCTGACAAACAAAAATCCGCGTCCAAAATCGACTTTTGAATGCCTCTGCAATTACACACTTGACACGTCTCCTAATTTCTGCGAAAATAGCCCTATGCCACGCAAAAACAAAATACTTAACATAGGCGATACGGCCCCATTATTTTCACTGCCATCGCATCGACGACAGACTGTGACACTTACGTCTTATCGCAATGAACAACACGTGATATTAGCCTTTTTCCGGGGGACCTGGTGACCAAACAGCCGCCGCCAGTTGGTTGCTGTACAAGAACATGCAGATAGTTACAAAGAATACAACGCAACACCGATCGCTATTGCAGGACAGTGGCCTCGTGAACTGCGCGGCTTCACTGAACGAAACGGCATAATGTATCCGTTATTGGTGGACAAAGATCGGAGTGTTATCAAGAGTTATGGCGTCTACCATTGGCTCAGCTTTGAGGCATATAACATCGCTAGGCCAGCAACCTTTGTTATTGATAAACTCGGTATCATTCGGTATATGTATATTGGATCGCATCAGTTTGATTTAGTAGAGCACTCTGAGGTGCTTGAATGTCTGAAGTCAATAGACAGTAACAAAATGATTTTGAATTGAGATTGAGATGTGGTATAATATTAAAAGGACAGCATTGTAGGTGATACTTTGCGATGAACGAGACACATACGGTGTTTATGAACCGTGCATTAGCTTTGGCACAGCGAGGAAAGGGACGCACAAGTCCGAATCCGCTTGTCGGTGCCGTCGTTGTTAATGCTGGGAAAATTGTCGGTGAGGGTTATCATCGAAAAGCGGGTGAACCGCATGCGGAGATTTATGCACTTCAGGCAGCAGGAGCGAATGCAAAAGAGGGCACACTCTATGTGAACCTTGAGCCATGTTGCCACTGGGGACGAACACCACCTTGCACCGATGCAATTATCCAGGCAGGTATCAAACATGTTTATACAGCGCATTTAGACCCCAATCCGAAAGTCGCTGGAAAAGGTGTCAAACAGTTAGAGGAAGCAGGAATAGAAGTTAACATCGGATTGTGTGCTGAAGCAGCGGAAAAACTGAATGAGATTTTTATAAAACATGTGTCAACAGGTTATCCGTTTGTCATACTGAAAATAGCGATGAGTCTTGATGGGAAAATCGCAACGGCCACAGGTGAATCACAATGGATTACATCCGACACGTCGAGGCAAAAGGTGCATGAACTACGCGATGAAGTGGACGCAATTCTCGTCGGTATCGGAACCGTATTTACTGATAATCCTGCTCTAACGACAAGGTTACCGAACGAGAAGGGAAAAGATGCCACACGGATAGTTTTAGATTCACATGGACGCACCCCTGCAGCATCGAAGATATTCAACCCAGAAAGCGAAGCGGGTGTCATCATTGCTGTTACACCGCAAGCGTCTGCGGAAAATATAGCACTTCTGAAGATGGCGGGTGCCGAAATAATTGTAACCCCTGTAAAGGATGGACAGGTCTGTTTCAAAACATTGATGGGAACATTAGGGTCCCGCGGCATAACAAGCGTTTTGGTAGAAGGCGGCGGTAAAGTCAACACAAGTGCGTTACTGTCCGGTACTGTGGATAAAGTGATGTGTTTTGTTGCCCCGAAAATTATCGGGGGCAAAGAAGTGCCCGGCGTTTTCGACGGTGAAGGCATTGCACGACTCAGAGACGCACCAGAACTTAAACGAAGAACGATCACTGAACTTGAGTGTGACCTATTAATTGAAGGCTATTTCGATAATCATGTTCACCGGAATCATTGAAGAAATTGGAACAATTGCCGAAGTACAACCGATACCTAACGGGATTACTGTTAGCATAAGAGCAGCAACCGTATTGACAGACATTAAAATAGGAGATAGTATTGCTGTCAGTGGTCCTTGTTTGACAGTGCGCGATCTTGTAAAAGACACATTCGTAGCAGATATCAGTGAAGAAACGTGTCACAGAACTACCTTACGCAATTGTAAAGTAGGGACACTTGTCAATCTGGAACGTTCACTCCGATTGGGGGATCGTATCGGTGGGCATTTGGTGTTAGGGCATGTAGATGAAGTCGCCACTATTAGCGGATGGAAAGCTGAAGGCTCTTCATCACGTATGCAGGTAACAGTCAGCCCACAAGTGAAACCCTATATTGCCTATAAAGGTTCTATCGCTGTTGATGGGGTGAGTTTAACGATTGCCAACGTTTGCGATAATACCTTCGAAACCGCTCTTGTTCCGCATACTTTAGCAGTGACAACCCTCGGCGAAAACCGAATAGGTGACATCGTGAATATAGAAGTTGATGTGATGGCGCGTTACATTGAAACGCTTATGCAAAACCGGATACCGCCATCCCGAACAATTGATTTAGAATTCTTACAAAAACACGGGTATGTTTGAAAAATAAAAGCAAAGAAAACATCATGGAATTTACCACTATTCCTGAAGCCATCTCTGCCATAAAAGCAGGTGAGATCATCATCGTTGTTGATGAACCTGATCGTGAAAACGAGGGGGATCTTATTATGGCAGCAGAAAAAGTAACAGCCGAGTCCATCAATTTTATGGCAAAATTCGGGCGCGGCCTTATCTGTCTACCTACATGTTCAGAACGACTTGCAGAACTACAACTTTATCCGATGGTCGTTGACAACACTGCACAGCTGCAGACCGCATTTACGGTGACAATTGATGCAAAAGAGGTTACGACGGGGATTTCAGCACAAGAACGCGCATATACGATACAGAAGTTCGTTGATGAAAATGCTGTGCCATCCGATTTTGTTCGACCGGGACATATCTTTCCACTGGAAGCAAAGCCGGGAGGCGTGCTGAGAAGGGCAGGACATACGGAAGCAACAGTGGATTTGGCACGACTCGCTGGACTCTATCCGGCAGGTGTACTGTGTGAAGTTCTCAACGATGATGGCACGATGGCACGGCTCCCTGAACTCTTTGAATTCGCACAACATCACAACCTCAAAATCATCACTATCTCTGATCTCATTGCTTACCGTAGAAGCACCGAAACACTGATTAGACAGGTTTCAACCGCAGCTATTCCAACTGTTCACGGCGAATTCAAATTGCACGCTTATGAAAGCAACGTAGATGGCGAACCGACACCGGGTGAACCTACGGATACACACGTTGCACTAACGAAAGGACATGTCGACGATGGTGCCCCAATATTAGTGCGTGTGCATTCACAGTGTTTAACGGGTGATGTCTTCGGCTCTCTCCGTTGTGATTGTGGGGAACAACTCGACATTGCACTGCAAAACATAGAGAAAGCGGGGAGAGGTGTGCTCCTCTATATGCGGCAAGAAGGGCGTGGCATGGGACTCAAAGATAAGATACGCGCTTATCAACTTCAGGACAATGAGGGTCTCGACACAGTTGAAGCAAATGAACGTCTCGGATTTCCACCGGATCTCCGTGATTACGGTATAGGCGCACAGATTCTCGTTGATTTAGGTGTTAAAAAAATGCGATTGATGACGAATAACCCACACAAAGTCAAAGGGTTGTCCGGTTACGGTTTAGAGATTGTCCAGCAAGTCCCCTTGCAAACAACGCCAAACCCGTATAACCAACGGTATCTACAGACAAAACGTACGAAACTTGGTCACCTCCTCTAAACAGACTTAGGAAAAATAATATGCCAAACATTTTTGAAGGCACCCTCAATTGTGATGGATTAAAATTCGGTATCATCGTCAGTCGTTTTAATAGTTTTATCACAACAAAACTTTTGGATGGTGCACTGGATGCGATAAAACGACACGGCGGCAATTTAGATGAAGTTGATGTTGTCTGGATACCTGGTGCTTTTGAGACACCACATGTTGCAAAACAACTTGCAACAACGAAGCGATACGATGCCCTTATCTGTATCGGTGCAGTCATTCGCGGTGCTACACCGCACTTTGATTATGTTGCGGGTGAAAGTGCCAAAGGTATAGCACAAGTTTCGTTGCAAACTGGCGTACCGATTATCTATGGAATCATCACCACAGATACAATTGAACAAGCTATTGAACGTGCAGGCACAAAAGCAGGCAACAAAGGTGCTGAGGCAGCAGTGACCGCTATTGAAATGGCAAATCTTCAAAAGCAGCTGCAAACGTTATCAAGTTAATTCGGTACTCATTGAATGAGCAAACCCTATTCCAATAGCTACTAACCTGCAGGAAAACGTTAAACCCATTCTGACGTGAGCTTATACTACTATGGCTACACATAAGATATATTTTGTCCGATCTACGAAAGAGTTTATTAAGATTGGGCGAACTACAACGTCATTGGAAGAGAGACGGAGCACGATGCAGGTTGGTAATCCGAGAAAATTGGAATGGTATGGGTATATAGAGTGTAATTGTAATGCGTCTCCGCAATCTCACGAGTGTCGCACGGAAAATGGGCTGCATGAGTGTTTTAAACATTTGAGAGTTCATGAAGATAATAAACAGAGTGAGTGGTTTGAAGCAGACAAAAGATTGCTTGATCATATTAACAAATTGAAATCCGATGGCAAATTGTGTTGTGATGACGGTAAAAAATTTAATGGTGAATGGGTAGATGGATTTGGACCAGGGAGTAGTCAATGAACATCCAGAACCGCACCGTATTTTCACACGATAATCTCCCTATCCTACGGGGAATAGATAGCGAGTCTGTAGACCTTATCTATCTTGACCCGCCGTTTAATTCTAACCGCAACTATGCTGCGCCGATTGGCAGCGAGGCAGCGGGTGCTGCGTTCAAAGACACATGGACACTCTCCGATATAGATAATGCTTGGCACGGTGAGATAGCTGACCGCGAACCTGCACTCTACCAAGCGATCCACGCAGCCGAACTCACACATGGCAAAGGTATGAAATCTTACCTCATTATGATGGCAGTGCGGTTGTTAGAGATGCAGCGCGTGTTGAAAGACACAGGAAGTATCTATCTGCACTGCGATCCAACTGCAAGCCACTATCTCAAAATGCTGATGGATACGGTGTTCGGTAAGAACAACTTTAAGAATGAGATTGTGTGGAATTCCGCAACAGGCGTTAAAAATAATGTCAAAACCCGTTTTGGCAGAGGACATGATATTGTCTTGTTCTATGGAATGCCCGCCTCCAAATTCAATGTCCAATATGAGCCATTAAGTGAAGAGTATCTGAAATCTCATTATATTTATACAGACGAGGATGGGCGACGCTTTCGAGCTGATAATCTAAACGCGCCAAGTACTGGTGGACATCACTACGAATTTCTGGGCGTTACAAGAAATTGGAGAATGACAGAAGCACAGGCACACCAGTGGTTAGCCGGAGGACGTATTGTGCATCAAAGCGTTACCCCGGGATCTCGCGTCAAGATTCCAAGCTATAAACGTTATGCGGATGAATCTATGGGTCGGCCTGCATTGGATAATTGGACAGATATAGGTGCGCTCAATTCTCAAGCCAAAGAATCCACCGGCTATCCTACACAAAAACCCATCGCGTTGTTAGAACGCATTATCAAAGCAAGCAGCAATCCAGGCGATATCGTGTTAGACCCGTTCTGCGGATGTGCTACCACGTGTGTCGCAGCAGAACGGCTACAACGCGACTGGATCGGTGTAGACATATCACCCAAAGCGGTTGACCTTGTGCGTGTCCGCTTAGAGAAAGAGGTCGGTATGTTCGGAAATGTTATCCATCGAACAGACATTCCGAAACGGAGTGAGAAGCTCCCCAATTATCGCACACACAAGCATACGTTATACGGTAAGCAGGAAGGGTTGTGTAACGGATGCCGGACGCAATTCCCGTTCCGGAATATGACGGTTGACCACATTGTGCCACGCTCTCAAGGTGGCACTGACCATGAGGATAACCTACAGCTCCTCTGCGGTGCGTGTAATTCAACAAAAGGCTCTGGAACGCAAGCACAACTCATCGCTCGATTGAAAGAGCAGGGCGTATTATAGTAAATAGCTGCAGTAGAAAAGCAAGCGAAGGATACAAAAAACGTAATGATCGCAATTATTGATTACAAAGCAGGCAACCTAACGAGCGTCGCCCGTGCTTTGAATCACCTCGGTTACGAAAACCGAATCACAGATGATATAGAGACTATTTTATCTGCAGAACGCGTTATCTTCCCTGGAGTCGGCGCTGCAAAGGCAACTATGGGCAACTTACAGAAAGGCTCACTAGACGAAGCGCTCCTCAAATTTTACGAGTCCGGCAAGTCGATGTTAGGTATCTGCATCGGCATACAAATCCTTTTTGAACACAGCGAAGAGGAGGATACCGAGTGCCTTGGGGTACTTTCTGGATACGTCAAAAAATATCCTATTGAAAAGCGCCTAAAAGTTCCTCAAATTGGATGGAATGAGGTCTGGCAAGTACAACAACATAAAATATTTGAGGGGGTGCCTAATCCTGCACACTTTTATTTTGTCAACTCATATTTTCCTGTTCCTGATGACAAAGAGACCGTCATCGGAAAGACAACTTACGGTCTTGAATTTTGTAGCGCGATCGCACATAATAATCTTATTGCAACACAATTCCATTTGGAGAAAAGCGGGCGCGTCGGTTTGAAAATGTTATCTAACTTCTTGAAATTGTAAGATCAAGTATGCCATGAACGGCACCTAGATGACTCATGAAAACTACACTTTTGGCACTCGGTGTGCTATGTGCCAATGTTATTATATACGTGTCAGGAGCACATCAGTATTATTTCACCGTTTCACACCTATATTACGGTGTGATGTTGCTAGCCGCCATCTATGATAGTACACGCAATCAGAATATATTACTAGGATTGACAACCGCTGCAAATTGGGTGTATGCTTTGCAGTATCCAAAACAGATAGAAAGTTTTGTCGTAGCATTCCTATATCCGATTGTAACGTTTATTTTTGTGAGAATAATTCGCCAACTATGGATTCAACGTTTGGATCGTGCCAAAGAGATTGATAGAGTCAGTAGTGAGAAGTCAACATTAGAAAAACGGGTACGCGATCTATCCATCGTTTTTGAGGTGAGTCAAGCAGCGAATGCTGCACTTGAGCTTGAGGAACTCTTTCACCGAATCATTGAAATTCTCTCCGAACGCCTCGGTATCTATCGTGGTACATTGAACCTATATGAAAACGGTCAGGTCGTAAAAACTGTAAATGCAGTCTTAGGATTAACTGCAGCAGAACAAAAACGTGGGACAGACCACCAGATAGAAGAATTTGAACGAGAGGTACTAGCGGATGGCAAAGCGAAAGGTGTACCAAGAACCCGAATTCCACGTACCTCCATCAAACTTTTTCCGCCGGACCTCGTTGAATCTAAAGATAATATCGCCTTTTGGGTACTGCCTGTGTTTGTTGAGGAAAAAGTCATCGGCACATTGATTATTGACAAAGCGAAAGATGAACTCTCTGCAGCTGAAGATGAACAGGTGTTAACAATCATCGCATCAATCATCGCGCAACGCGTCAAGATTAAGCAAACAATTGATGCCTTAGTCCAATCCGAACGTTTGGCTGCACTCGGCAAATTGGTAACAACCATTGCGCATGAGGTGCGAAATCCACTGGGAAGCATCCGATTGGCAACACAACTGCTCAGTGAACCTGCTGACAGGTTCGCACCACTGCCAAAAGCGGAACAAGCAGAAATCGATGAATGGACATCAATCATCATCAAAGAAGTCGATAGGCTTAACCGCTCTATTGAGCAACTGCTAACATTTGGAAAACCAGCAATAGCAGATACAGCACCTTGTGAAATCGACAAATTACTCGATAGCTGTCTTGCTACTTATCAACCGGAACTGGACCGACATAATATTGATGTCGTCCGTGATTATAACGAATGTCCACCGGTGAATATTAACCAGGATGGCATAACGCAGGTCATTTTCAACCTTTTTTCTAACGCAATTGAGGCTATGGAAACAGGTGGCACATTAACAGTTAGTACTTATACATACAAAAAAACTGAAGCGGTGAAAATTCGGATACAAGATACTGGCCCCGGTATTTCACCGAATGAAATACCACATCTGTTCGATGCGTTTTATACAACAAAACAGAAAGGAACGGGACTTGGGCTTTACATTAGTCAAAAGATATTGGCATTACATGAGGGCAGTATAGAAGTTGATGCAACTCTTAAAACAGGTACTGCCTTTATTATATTACTTCCGAGTGCAATTTAGAAAAAGTGAGCAGAAATTATGTCTTATTCCGTCCTAATTGCCGATGACGATAATAGTATACGTTCCGTGCTGAGTGCCGCACTGCAGAAGGCAGGATATAACACAGTCAAAGCACAAAATGGGAAAGAGGTTATTACGTGTGTTCAGCAAAATGAATTCGATGTCATTTTGCTGGATATCTTCTTAGGGGATGCGGATGGCTTGGAATTAATAGCATCCATTCAAAAACTGAATCCGACAGCAGCAATTGTAATTATCACTGGACACGGCACAACACAGACTGCAATTGAAGCGGCTAAACGCCGGGCTTATAGTTATCTTACGAAACCTGTTGACCGGGATGAGTTACTTGATCTGGTAGGTCGCGCGGTGTCTGCAGCGAGTATCACAAAAGAGGAAACCGGTAGCACACACATCCCACAGTCCATTGATGGGCAAGGTAGAATGGTAGGGCAGTGTCCCGCAATGCAAACTGTCTATCAGATAATTGGTCGAGCCGCTGTGAGTGACGAAACAGTGCTTATTATGGGTGAAAGTGGGACTGGAAAAGAATTGGTGGCGGATTTAATCCATCAAAATAGTCCGCGCGCCGAAAATCCCTTTGTTGTGGTTGATTGTAGTGCTATCCCATCAAGCCTGATTGAAAGCACACTTTTTGGGCATGTGAAAGGCGCATTTACAGATGCACATACCGACCGTAAAGGTAAATTTGAACAAGCAGATAGCGGAACTATTTTTCTCGATGAAATCGGAGAATTGCCAATTGAAGTACAGATGAAGTGGCTACGTGTGCTTCAGGAACGGGAAATAGAACCGGTGGGTAGTCATAAGACACGACCTATAGATGTTCGAATCATTGCTGCAACGAACCAACAGCTTGATACCGCAGTTTCACAAAAAACATTTCGTGACGACCTCTACTACCGTTTGAATGTTATTCCAGTTTCACTGCCGCCACTGAGAGAACGTAAAGAGGACATCCCAGTACTTATTGACCTATTCACAAGTCGATTTGCACAAGAATATCAACTTCCGAAAATAGGGATATCCTCTGAAACAATAAAGAAATTGACTGCCTATCAGTGGCCCGGTAATGTACGTGAACTTGAGAATGCAATCAAACGTGCCCTTGTTATGTGTTCCGGGAAGATGTTGCTCACTGAACATTTTTCACAAATTTTTGACAAACCGATTTCAGCAGATAGCACTGTAACAGATCAAAACATGGATCAGCAAGTTTACGCACTGCTACAAGGACAAGTGGCGCGCTATTTGGAATCAGAGATAGATGTAGGACAATTATATGCTGCAATCCGTTCAATCTTTGAGAAACCGCTTTTTGAAATTGTCCTTGAACACACTGAAGGCAACCGCAGCAAAGCATCGGAAATTCTTGGAATAAACCGCAATACGCTTCACACAAAGTTAAACGAGTATAATATAAAATAACCTAAGTTGCCACATAGTGTAGCATACCCTTTTCAGGTTGTGCCTCTATGTCTCTGTGTAGCATACCCTTTTCAGGTTGTGCATCATTCACGTTAATGCAAAATAACCGTTTACAGAATAAATGAATTAAATGAAATTGAGATAATACTAATGGATATGGGAAAAGTTATTGGGACCGTTGTAGCGACGCGAAAGGATCCGAGTTTGGAAGGCACACGTTTGCTTGTTGTACAACCTTTAGATGAAAACTACGCTCCTATTTCCGAACCGCTCGTCGCAGTGGACACACTGCAAGATGCAGGGGTCGGTGAAATAGTCTACATGGTAACTGGTGGTGATGCGGTAGGTGTCGTCCCCGGAAAGCGAATGCCTGTAGATGTGGCAATTGTCGGTCTTGTGGATTCTGTCTCTCTATTTGAAAAACCGGGTTAAATACTTTCCTAACGCATCGTCAGAGAAGATTATTATGTACTTAGCAAAAGTTATCGGTAAAGTCGTTTCTGTCCTTAAACATCCAGCATACTTAAATAGAACATTGCTGCTTGTGCAACCGTTAAGTGTCCGGTCAGAACTTGTCCGCACGCCAACGATTGCTGTTGATTATGTGGGTGCAGGAGAAGGGGATACGGTCATTGTCGGTGCTGGGCCTGGTGTTGCACAAGAGGTATTCGGCGTAGAAAATGCCCCTATCCGAGAACTCATTATGGGGATCGTAGACCATTTTGACGTGGAATTTCTGGAGGAAACAGAATGAGATATATCACAAGTATTTGTCTATTATTCCTCTGTTTAAGTCTAAAGGCATGCCGACTCGCTGAAGTTCTATCTACACAATACAGCGAAAATATAGCGCACACCACTTATGGGACTGAGGCAAACCACGCTGGGTTGAATGATGGAAATCTTGAAACCATAGCTACCCTTCCCGCAACAAATAAACGGCACTTTGTCATCCGATTCGCTGACGTAAAACCTGTACGCAAAATCATCGTTCATAACGGGAATTTATTCCGATTTAAGATGGAATACTTGGTGCCGGAAACCGATGAATGGGAGATATTTCATTCTGTTATACAACGGCGCAACCTTCAAGGCAAATCTGCACAAGGCATGTACGTTTTCGACAGGTTGAACTTCAGGACACAGATGATTCGTATTACCGTGACCCGTACTGTAGACGATATTGTGATAAATAAACTTGAACCTGATCCTGGAGATAAAATCGTAGATCAACGACAAGCCATGTTCGACCAATACCTGCCACATTATAGAGTTGTGCGCCCTTCAATCGCACAAGTACGCGAAATTGAAGTCTATCATCTCCTAAAAAAATAATTAAGTAGCCCAATCTTTCCGGGTTGTGCAGAAACACTAGGCAATCATTTACCGAACTCACATGAAAAAAGTAGCAAAGCGCAACGCGTCTTTGCGGTAACACTATGCAATCATTTAAAAAACTTTTGTTCCTAATCATGATAGTGTCGTTTTCTGCTGTTATGCCTGTAGATGCTGCACCGATTTATGAAAATAACGAAACTACTGTCAACGATAACACACAACGAGATTGTCCGATTGAACTGGTCAGTGCTACACCGCAAGGTGTAATCTTACAACTCATCATATCAAAATCAGATTTTAATATTCATACACATGAACGCAATGGAAAACAATTCCAGTCTGTCTCTTTTCCAAGATGTCGCTTCGCTTCTGAACCCGAATATCCGCACCTGCCCATGCAAACTGCTTTGATAGGCGTCCCCGCCGATGCAAGTTTTTCTATCCGAATTATTGAAGGCAACGACTTTAGCACATACACTCTCAAACACACACTTGCAGATAATAGAGATACATTCAGGAAGGACAATTCCGAAGGAACCTTGCTTAAACATAAATCAGAGAATCGCTTTTATCCGGACAATCTTGCCAAAATTGGAACTGCAGGATGGATCAGAGAAAATAGAGTTCTTCCCATTCAACTCAATCCCGTTCAATATAATCCTGTGCGTGGGATTGTTAAACTCTACCATAAACTTGTGGTTGAGGTGCAATTCAGCGGAATGAGAAACACACCTGCAACCCATCGAGCATTATCGCGTCCAGAATCTGCTGTTTATGAAGATATGTTTGGTAAACTATTGGTTAATCCTCAGACTGCTAAACGGTGGCGTTCACCAAATAGAAACACATTGCCCTTAGACGATGCTATATTAGAAGGCACACGGACCACACGCAATTCACCATACTCTATACCTAGTGCTCCGGGAATGACCACACCGCGATACAAAGTCATTATCAAAGCAACAGGCATGTACCGCATTACCGCAAGTGATTTGGGAGCTGCTGGGATTGATATTTCAACTATCCAACCTCGGACATTGGCAATTTCTAATAAAGGGAAACAGATACCGATTTATGTGGGGAACAGGGGTAATGGACAAACAGAAAATGGGGCCTCAGGATTTAAGGATGATGGTGAAATTATATTCTATGCACAACGACTCAGTGGAGAAAAAACATATTTTGATCCATATACAGATGAAAATGTCTATTGGCTTACATGGAACGCTGGACCGGGGCTCCGTATGGATACAAGAACTGTTTCCGATGATACATCCATTCGGTATGAACCGAAGAGCTTTTTCACACGGGTTCATGTGGAAAAGGATAATCAGTTCAGGCGATTTAAGAATTTCGGTTTGGAACAAGGAGACAGTTTTCAACAAATTAGCGAAGGACTTCAATCTCGAGGTTTCACCATTAATGCTTTGCCCGATTTACCAGATGATAGCTGGTTTTGGGCACAGATTAGTGCGACAGAGATCCGGGATTTTCCGTTCACGCTCACAGGCGTGGCAGGCACTGGGCAAAAGGCAACCATACGAGTCATCTTACACGGCAGATCTGAAGGCACACACTTTACAGAACTGTGGTTAAATGACGATATTGTCATCGGAAGACCAGGGTGGTCCGAAGCCACAGAATATCGGTTCGAAAATCGAGATATATCGCAATCTTTTCTCAAAAGCGGCAGCAATATTTTGGGAACAGTTATACCTGAAGATCACGTGTTGGACCTGGTTATGATTAACTGGTTTGAAATTGATTATTGGCGAACTTTTGAGGCACATGGGGACGTATTGCCTTTCGCTATTACATTCCTACCGGATGATGTAACTGGCGAAATAAACCCCAATTTTAAGGTTGTCCTCAAAAACTTTACCAATCCAAATATCGAAATATACGGTGTTGATGGCACGCGATACGTAGGCTTGGATCCTACAGAAGATGAAAACAATCCAGGGGTGTATGATGTCGTTTTCCAATCTACCCGGATTGGCGGGGTGCCGCAATTACAATCCAATGAAACGTATACCCCTGATACCTCAATACACTATGTTGCAATAACAAACGACACATACCAAAAACCTGCAGAGATCACTAAAGATATACCCTCCGATCTACGCAACCCAAACAACGGTGCAGATTATATTATCATCACGGCTACAGAACTCATGCGGGATGTACAACCGCTTGCAAACTTTAGAAGTCAACAAGGGATGCGGACGAAAGTTGTAAATGTCCAAGATGTCTATGATGAATTCAATCATGGCATCCTTAATCCTTACGCTATCCGTGATTTTCTTAAGTATGCTTATGAAAACTGGCAACCCCCCGCCCCCACTTATGTTTTGTTAGTTGGCGATGCAAATCCTATAGACAAAACAAGCATCGTACCTACAATTCAGATACAAGTACCTGGCTACGGTTCATCTTCAAGCGATCACCAATTCGTCACATTTCGCGGGGATGACTTCTTCCCAGAAATGTATATTGGGCGGGTTCCAGCGACAAATAGCGTGGATGCACGGATATTTGTTGAACGAGCAATAAAATATGAGACTACGGACGAAATCGGACCCTGGCACAAACGTATACTTATGCTTGCGGGTTCAGATGAAGATTTTCACGCTCAGACAGATTCGCTTGTTGAAGAAAATAGACTCACCGAAAAGTATGAAACCCAATTAATATATGCAGCCCCTTCCGTCGAAGGTGATCAGCTGTTAGGGGAAGGTAGTACACCTGTTGGAAGACAGGTCATTGATGGTTTTAACAATGGAGCAAGTCTTGTCAATTATGTTGGACATGGTGCCGGTGGCAGATGGGCATCGAGCCGTATGATGGATTTGGAGGACCCGCAGAAAAACTTAACGAATATTTCACAGCTGCCTTTTGTCATTAGTATGACGTGTTTTACAGGGGAATTTGATAGTAAAACAGGGTGTCTCGCTGAAGAATTTCTCCGTTCAGAAAGTGGCGGGGCTATCGGTGTGATCGGGGGGACAAGCATCGGGTTGTTATACCAAGATCACGTTCTCAATAAAGAAATTTTAGAGGTGATATTCCATGACAAAACGAAACATATTGGTGCTATTCTGGCAGAAGCAAAAACACGTTTTTTGATAAATCTGCCGGGTTATCCTGATCTGGCGGAAGTGTTTACCTTGTTCGGTGATCCTGCAACGCAATTGCGGTTGCCACATACATCGATGCACCTCGAAACGGAGACACAGGAAGTCTTACATAGAGATGCCTTTGATGCAGGCACTTTGTTGACAGTTTCTGGCACGATACCTGATCCAAACTTCGATGGGAACGCAGAAATAACAGTGCTTCCAAACCCTTATGACAGCGCAGGTAAAAGGGTCCGATCGTGGTTCCGTTCTTCTGGCACAACGCCTCGATTGGGTATGGATGTTGCACCGCGCGTAGAAACAGTGCAAGTCATCGGTGGTGAGTTTGAAGCACACGTCCAACTACCCTATAACAGTGCTTATGATTCATGGCATCTGAGAACCTATGCATGGAATAACGAGAAAGATGTAATTGGTCATTTATCGTCTAACCCCGTAGATCGCTATATTAAAGATGTTCGCCTTGAACCGTCTCCTATATTACCCGATCAACCTGTTCATATTTACGCAGAGGTCGCCAATGAAACTGAAATTGACGAAATCACACTCTATTGGAGTACGTTCCTCATAGAATCCCGTCGAGATGAAGTTGAAACAATTCGGATGATTAAACAGACAGGAAAAACCTACAGAACTGAACACCCTATTCCTGCACATGAATCAGGATACCAGATTGATTATTATATCTCTGTTAAACCGAAGGATGGGCGTATACTTCAGACAGCGGTAAGCACATATACCGTTGGATTGGGAGATTTGACTGTTTTGGCACATACGCTCAATTGGGATGCCCATGCTCCGTTCCATCTTTCAGCACATATCAGAAACCTGAGTTCCCTCCATGCCAAAGATGTTCCTGTCAGTTTCTTTCAAATTCCAGTAACCGATGATGCGGAGACACAAGTGGTTACACTTGAGATGCTACAGAAAGCAACACCTATCGGCGATGTGCATCTACTGGCAGAATTACCACCTGATAGGACTGTCGTGGCACATGTGCCGTGGCGACCCACCCCCGGCAAACATCTTGTCGCTGTGTTCGTTGACATGCCAACAACGGAGAAACCGGATGGTGTCTTTCCTGAATATGATACGTCCAACAATATTGCATACCGCGAAATTGAAAACCCTCATATCTTCTTTGATACTGAAAGTATTGACAAACCGATACAAAGCTTAGATGGAAAACTTAGCATCACAATTCCGCCCGGTAGTCTTGAAAGGCACGGGGTCATGACGTTTGAAACGGAAACGTTGACCATCAAAAATCAGCCTGATATAGCTGCTGCTCCTAAAGTGAATGCGGAGCCAACACCTGTTGCTTATCGTCTAAAATTGAGCGAACAATCGGAATTCGTTGCAACAGCAACGTTTGTCCAAGCTGCTGATGAAAACTTGTACATCTATATGCAAGACGCTGAAACGGAGAACTGGATTCGGGTCGGAAAGCAAACAGATAATGGAGATACTATCTCTGCAGAAGTGAAATTACCAGGGACATTCGCCTTGTTATCCCATACAGATTCACAACCACCCTCCGTTGAAATAAGTGTTGCAGATCAGGGATTCATAGATGGGGATTACATCTCGGAATCTCCTACTTTTTCTGCTAAAATTGAGGATACAAACGGCATTGATCCGCGTCCGGAGAATATTGTTCTCACCAAAAACGGTGATCGTGTCCCGCAAGATGAATACACAGTCTCCGCTGCCCCGTCGAATAGCAACGCCCTATTGATCACCTATTCGCCTATAGATGCATTGGATGCTGGTGAATACCGAATAAGACTACAGGCACAGGATGCAAATGGAAATGTAGCGGACACGGATCTAACGGCGCAAGTTGCTGGTGGATTTCAGATAAAGCACATAGCAAACTTCCCTAATCCATTTCGTCCTGGAACAGGCTTTGGTGAGGGCACTAACTTTGCTTATTATCTCACAGATGAGGCAAAGGAAGTCACGCTTAAGATTTATACGCTTACTGGCAAACTGATCACGACAATTGATACGCGTAGGGCCCCTATCCCTCCTGAAAAACTTATCTCCTATAACGAATTCCATTTTGATGGTTTAGATGCAGACGGTGATGCGCTTGCAAACGGTGTCTATATCTACAAATTCACTGCTACCAGTGAAGACGGTGATCGTGTGCAGAAGGTTGGTAAGATATTGGTACTTAAATAGGTTGACGTAAGTTCAGTGTCCTTGATATGAAGGATATTTGTAGCGTAATCTTTCTGGGTTGTGTGTTTTTGTAGCATGACCTTTTCTATGCTTCTCGTCTAAACACCAACACATCATATTTCTTGCCCTGATATTCAATGTGATTTTTGAACTTGCCTTCACATGAAAAACCGGCATGCTCTAAGACCTCCGCTTTCTTCTCAGCAGTACTGTCAATATAACATTGAACTTTTAACCCGGGAAATTTTAGTGATGAAAGTAACAGAGGAACAGCATCGACGAAGTTAGGATGAAAAAATAGGTCAAGAAGTGCAATGTTATGCCGCCAACGACTATCTCTATTCACCGTTGCCCAACCGACGATCGTACCGTCTTGCGTAGCCAAAAATTTAGCGTCATCTAATACATCACTTGTTTCTAAGGTGTGCTTGAAAGTCAAAAAGCCACCCTCCAGATTCGTCGGTCCATAGACGTTCCACGAAAGGCTGCGGAGTATGTCCCAATCAACAATAGCGGACAACGTTGTTAACTTGGGCCAGTCGTGCCATTCAACATCTTTCGGATGTGCGGTAGTGGGTGCGAAATAGGTTTCCTCAAAATCGTCGTTCACATGATATTTCATAAATCCCGATTCTGGCATGACACTTTCAAATCCAAAACTGTGATAGATGCGGTATGGATGCCCGTTATATCCGGTTCCGAGGTAGAGTGCGCGTCCATGCCGCTGTCGAAAGTCTTCCATCTGAAAAGTCATTGTGCCTTTACAGGCTCCTTTTCTACGTTGATTCGGTAGTGTATAAACATGACCTAATATCCCTATTCCAGCATGCTCAACAGTCATGATGTTTGTGATAATATGTCCATTGAGTTTTCCGACATAGAATCGTGTTTCCAATTCGTCAAGGGATTCTGTGACACACTGTTCAATGTGCCAATCGAAGAATTGTGGTTTGTGGCCGAGAATTTTTTTTATCTCTTCGGCATGCGGTTGATCAGGGGCATTGATCACGCCGACTTCCATGACCTCATCTGTTTTTAACGTTGTTTCTCCAAGTATTTGGTACATCTTTACCTCGTGAATAGATGTAATTATGCGTCTGTTTGGAATGACTCGACAAATGCCCCGACACGGCAAATTCTTTTGTAAGCGCAATATTTACAAGGTTGGGTGGGTTCTTTGGGTGTAAGTGGAAGATCCCCTTCCTCTTCAGAATTTACATAAGAATCTCCACAAATATTAACACGTGTAATGATCGGAAAGACACCTTTTGAGATGTTTTCAACGTACTGTTGAACATAACCCACTACGCGATTAAGCAGTGCGTTAAATTGTGCGTCTTCGTCACACAGCACTTGTCCACTAGTTGAGCCTACGGGTTTCCATTCAGTGCCATTAAAATTTTTGTATGCAATGTCATTGTAATTCTCTCTACCAACACCCAATTCCACCTCGAATTTGTCCAACCTGATTTTGTAATAAAGGCCCGCAGCAGGTTTTAATCCTGTTCCGCCATTTTGCTCCAATAATTGCTGTGCGATCTGTAGGTAGATTGGGAGTTGGATGCTCCGACCTTCAAGTATATCTGGCATTTTAATCGATGAACTTCCGGTCTTATAGTCAATGACGTTAAAACAGCCAGCACCGACATCGATGCGATCTATTTTGCCAACCATGTTAACACCGCCTATACAAATCGGTTCTGATTGACTCAGTTCTTCACTACTATCACCTCGTGTACGTCCAAAACTAACTTCAAAGTAACCTGGGGCTATAGATAGATCGTATTTGCGCTCTGCATCAAGCCATTTATGGAGTGCCACCCGTTGTTTGTTTATCTCAGTGTTCCAGAAGAGATTATCTTCATTGATGTTCCCTCGCTCGTTCCGCCTTTTTCCAGCTATGCGGTCTAACACATCATCTAATTGCTGTTGTGCTATCTCAAAGTCTTCTTCTGCACATTGTGCAATTGGTGGGTCTCCATTTTTGCGACGGTTATTGTAAAATTCAAATAGGACTTCATGAATCAATGAACCTTTCTCAAGGGTAGATGGTTCGTCTTCTTCCGCGTCTTCTTGAACTCTGTATTGTAGGACTTTATCGACATAGTATTGAAACGGGCACTTGGCATAGGTTTCCAATTCTGTGATAGAATAATGTTCTTCACGCAGTTTTTCCAATTGTGCTTTACCTTTTTCAGATAAATTGCCTGCATTCAATATGCCTTCATAAGCCATAAGCTCGTGTGTACCCTCACGGCTTTTTTCAACAGAAACAACATGCTCAATTAGAGAACGCATGTCATCAAGTTCTTCAGGGAATGGGTCGGTGGATGAATTATTTGCTGTCCACATATAATTTCCGTAAGCGTTAAGGAAACCTGAGACACTCCTTCTTGTTGGATTTTCAATCGCTTCCGAATCCGAATCAATGTCCGCGATTTCTTGTAATTGTGATAGAAAGAGGGATGGAATTAATTCCGATACATTTTCACGTTGCGGGATAAGGAGGTATAACCGTTCACGAAATGATTTCAGCAAACGATAGAATAGAAAACGATTATCGTAGCGTTGTTCATCTTCCGTGCGATCAGGTGTATCTGGTAGTAAGGGATCAGGACGATAATTCTGCGGGAATCCACCGTCTACAAAATCACCTAAAAAGACAGTAGCGTACTCCGAACTCCTGAGCTCACCGAGCCTGACTATCTTAACAGCCTCACTTTCTACTTGTGCTCTATTCTGAAACTGTGTGTGCTTGGCAATGTAGTGTAGTTTATTGATATAATAATCGAGTCTAAACGATTCGTCCTCTTCCGATGTCAATGTCATGCAAAGTTCTCCGACGATTTTCTTAAATGTTTGTAATGCATTAACTTCACCTTCAACAATTTTGCTGTTTTTTTGTAGCATCGGGTTTAGTATCCGCTGCAGAACTTCGCCTGTGTTAAGTAAGGTATTGACATATTCCTGGAATTCATTTGGTAGAAATGTGCGTGCAGGTGATGTGGGATTGACATCTGAGAAATAGGTGTCTCCTATAGGTTCTCCCGTTGATGAGAGTCGGGAAAAGATGGCTTTGACGACTTCAGATTTTGTCAGTGGAATGCTTTCTACAAGAGCATAGGGGATACCGAAAGCGGGAAATATTTCAGCGATTCGTTGCTGGTATTGTGCTAAGTTGTAATATGCGACACAGATGTCTCCGAGTTTGCAATCGCCATCAGACACGTGCTTCTGAATTAGATGTGCAATCTGTTCTACTTCTTCGGTTCGGTCTGTCGGTTTTAACACTTTTATCTGCTGCGTTAGATCTCGCTTGTGTGTCAAGGTGTTATCCGTTCGAAACAGATTTTGTGCGAAGTAGCTATGGTTTTCATCATTGCGGTCGTAGTCAGTATCTATGTGTGAACCCACTGCTTTAAACT
This sequence comes from Candidatus Poribacteria bacterium, assembly GCA_965200395.1. Classification (GTDB taxonomy): domain Bacteria; phylum Poribacteria; class WGA-4E; order WGA-4E; family WGA-3G; genus MSPOR6. The sequence continues at coordinate 782,988 of CBDAUH010000003.1, forward strand.
GGCAAACGTGGGCTATAATAATTTCGTATAAATCGGGGTTTGCTTCTATACAGTCAGTCCGAAACCACATCTGTATGTTAGGTACCCGAGCAATGCGTGTCAGTATTTTGATGTCGGATTTAGCAAGGACAGAGAAACCTTCAACAACGATGAGATTGACCTTGGGAAATGCTTGTGTGATGAGGCTGTCTTCAAAATGTTTTGCGAGATAAAGGTGTTTGCCCTTGTCGTCTATCCATCCGCTTTGCAGTTTTGACTCATATTTGTCACATATCTTGGATAAGTCTGACTTGGTAGGTGTATCTGTCGTAATTTTTTGTGCTGTCTCACCCTGTTCTTTTAGATTATCTATCGTATTGGCAATGAGAGAGAGTGTGCTGTCTGGAATTGGGTTATTCTGGATTGGTCTGAATGCGTTATAATTATTGGGCTCATGTTCAACGATTTCGTTAAGCCAAAGGCTTTGAATTCCTGATGAGATTTGTGTCCTGGCGGGATGAACCTGATTGTATAATCTCTGGATAAAGCTGTGTATATTATATACCTGCAAATTAGTGACGGCGCGGTTAGGATGATAGTCTATCAATTCGCGTTGACGATTTAGGCGTGCGGAATCTGTTGGCACAATGACAACAAAAGTATCTGCTTTGTTATTCTCAATACGTGTTTTTAGGATTGTTTCTATATTTTGCATTTGAATTTTTGGGGCAAGGTAGCGTTCTACTACCTCACTTGTGTACCGAGTGGAACTTCGGTCTCAGGACGTACTAGTACGATAGAATCATCACTTGCAGCGAGAATCATTCCGTGTGATTCTACATTACGTATTGTGGCAGGTTCTAAATTGCGGACGACGATAACCTGTTTTCCGATTAGTGCTTCTGGCTTATAGTGTTCTGCAATTCCTGCGACAACTTGTCTTTTCTCTGTTCCAAGGTCTACTTGTAATTTGAGGAGTCGATCTGCTCCTTCGATCGGTTCTGCGGATATGACGGATCCGACACATAAATCCAATTTTTGGAAATCTGTGAAGGATATGAGATTGGACTTTTGCTCTTCTGTTTTCTTTTTCTGTTTTGTGGTTTCTTTTGGCTGTGGTGCTTTCTGCTTTTTCAGATCAATACGTGGGAAGATGGGTTCACCTCTACTCACTTTTAGATCGATAGGTGTACGTCCCCATTCTGCGACGGTATCAAATTCTGATAGGCCGATCTGTTTCTGAATTTTCTCAGCAGTCTTTGGAATATATGGTGCAATCAGCACGGAGATGTATCGTAACGCTTCTAAGCAATTATAGAGAATTGTTCCCATTCTGGGTTTTGTTTCCGGTTTTGCAAGCGTCCACACTTCAGTTTGTTGTACGTATCGGTTGACCCGTCGTACAAATTCCCAGATCGTTTCTAATGCGCTATCGAAGGCGAAGGTTTCCATGTGCATGTCTAATTTTTCGGATGTTATCTGTGCCATCTCTTTGATTTCTGCGTCAAAATCGCCTGGTGTCGTCGGTGCGGGGATGCCATCGAAGTTTTTATTGACTAATCCGAGTACGCGATTCAGCAGGTTACCCAAATCGTTTGCGAGGTCGGCATTGTATCGTTGATGTAAGCGAGCTGGTCGGTAGTCTCCATCGTTACCGAAACTAAATTCCCGCATTAGATAGTAACGAAATGCATCTACGCCGTAGGTGGCTATGTCGCTGTCCATATCGATGAAGATTCCGCGTGTTTTGCTCAATGCCTCACCGTCCTTTGTTAGCCAGCCGTGTGCGACAATCTGTTTCGGGAGTGGTAGGTTAGCGGCCATTAGCATCGCAGGCCAAAGGATGGCGTGAAATCGCGTAATTTCCTTTGCCATCATGTGAACATTAGCGGGCCAAAATGTCCGATACTTTTCGCTATCGGCATCGTAACCGAGAGCCGTTATGTAGTTGGGCAGGGCATCTATCCAGACATAAGCGATGTGTTCTGTATCGAATGGCAGGGGTATTCCCCATGAAACAGAGGAGCGGGAGATGCTTGTATCCTCCAATCCTGACTCTAGTACGTTCAACAGTTCGTTTCGTCGACTTTCTGGATATACGAAGTCAGGATTATCACTATAGTGTTGTAATAACCGATCTTGATATTTGGATAGTCTAAAGAAGTAGTTTTCCTCTTTCACCCACTCTAACGGTAATTTATGGATTGGGCAAATTTTTTCATCCGTTAGTTCTTTCTCAGGGAAAAAACGTTCACACGGACGACAGTAATGTCCTTCGTACGGTGCTTTGTAGACATCGCCACTCTCATATAGTGCAGTGAGAAACTTTTTTATACCGCGCTTGTGTAGATCGCTTGTTGTTCGGAGAAAGATGTCATTTGATATATTTAAGCGTTCCCACAGTTTCGTAAAAGTTGGTGCTAGCTGATCGCAGAATGCTTGCGGTGTAAGTCCTTCGCTTTCGGCAGTTTTATCAATATTTGCGCCGTGTTCATCAACGCCGGTAAGAAAAGAAACATGGTTGCCTTTTATGCGGTGGTAACGTGCTAATGCATCCGCAGCGATGGTGGTGTAGGCGTGCCCGGCATGGGGTTCGCCGTTGGCGTAGTAGATGGGGGTGGTGATGTAGAATGTGCTCATTATGTTACGATTTGTCCCTTTGCTTGACAATAAAGCCTTCCTAATTGCTTCTTCCAATCAACATGTAAAATAATAACACATTTAGCGAGAAAATGCAAAGGTTAACGGGGACGAAAATTTTGATTTTTTTGTTTTCTGAATCGCGGATTACGCGGATTTTCGCGGATTTTCGCGGATTTTTTTGCTGTGCGTTTATCTATTTTATAGGGTTTCCTTTTCGTTTGCGTTTCACGGATGCACAACCTAACAGGTTATGCTACGAAGAGCTTGTCTGAATCGCGGATTACACCAAATCAACGGTATGAATGCCGTTTAGGCATTCCCCGGATTACACGGATTTTCTCGGATTTTAAGAGTTTTTTTGTTTTGATGTGCTTTTCTTTGTATAGGGTTGGCTGGTTTTTTCAGGATTGGAAAGGCACAACCTGGAAAGGTTTTTTTGTCAGAATCGCGGATTTACGCGGATTTCACGGATTTCGCCAAATCAACGGTATGAATGCCATTTGGGCATTCCCCGCATTTTCTCGGATTTTAAGATTTTTTTTGTTTTGATGTGCTTTTCCTTGTATAGGGTTGGCTGGTTTTTTTTAGGATTGGAAAGGCACAACCTGGAAAGGTTTTTTTGTCAGAATCGCGGATTTTCGCGGATTACGCGGATTTACGCGGATTTTTCTGTATCACGGGTTAGGCAAAGGACGCGGATTAGTTTTTGTTTGAATCTCGGATTTTCTCGGATTTTAATAAATGGCTCTGGTTTGTGCTACGAAGACACACGACCTGGCAAGGTTGGTTTGTCAGAATCGCGGATTTACGCGGATTTCACGGATTTCGCCAAATCAACGGTATGAATGCCGTTTAGGCATTCCCCGGATTACACGGATTTTCGCGGATTTTTCTTTTGCTGTGCGTTTATCCGTTTTTGTAGGGCTTACTTTTCGTTTGCGTTTCACGCATTATGTTAGTGAACCATACGACATAGTCCAGAGAGAAACCGTAGCGAGCACAACGTGGCTTGCGGTAACACTTTGCAATCTTTACTCATGTTAGAATTACCCAAATATTTTCTTAAACTTCATACAGTTTGTGCCACAAAATATTCTTCATATTTCGGATCCCGAACTCACGTTATCATAAGAAAAGCACTTTGAAGTACGAACCCGTAATCCGCGTAAATCCGTGTAATCCGTGTAATCCGCGATTCTGACAAACAAATCCCCGATTCAGAAACCGTAAATCCGCGATCCTGACAAAACAAGCAGATTAGCACAAAACTCACGTTAATGTATGAATCCGGTGCGTTTGATGTGCGCCCATTTTGTTGTAAGTTTGTCTTGCGGCTTCACAGGGAGAAACTCATCGAGACCTTTGCCTAAAGCGGAGATTTCGTCTTCGTCTAAAGCGCGGGAGAAGATGGCGGCATCGTCGATTGCACCGCCATATCCCTCGCCACCTTCACCACCGAGGCGATAAATTGCATTCGCTCCACGAGTTTCTTGGAAATCCGTTTCTTTAGCCATCTCACCGTTCACATAAATTCTAAAATTCTTACCGTCGCTTTGGACAACAGCATGTGTCCATTCATCTTTTTTGATCAGGCCTCCATCTGTTTGGCACAGGACTGTCCATCCGCCGACCTGTCCTCACCAGGACAATAGTCCATCGTCTTTGTTAACGAAGAAGGTATTATGTCCTGACTCCCCAGGTAGACTTCGCCAGATTTGTTGCCAAGCATTGCCTTCAAAGGTCGGATTAATCCAGACAGAGATAGTGAAGGGGTCGCTTTTAAAAATGTCTCCATGCAGCGTATCGGATGCCTGCATTTCAACATGTGCCCCCACATCAAGATGGATTGCGTCTCCAAATTTGCCTTTATCCCATTGGGACCCGCCTTTAATCACACCGTTGTTTTCATTGCCAGAAGTGTCATCGGAATTGCCGTCGAATGAATAGTAAGCGACCAAAGATGGGTCTTCAGCGGTAGTTCCCAAATTTATGCATACTAAGAGAAGGGTAAGTGACGTAACAAATATCAATATTTTCATTCGTAATTCGCTTAGGGTTATTTAGTTTTATGTATTTTAGTTGTTTTTTATCACAATCGTTAATATTTTAGGATGTGCAGATATACCGTGATTTTTCACGCTATATCTGCTATACTTCACCTTAAAAACTTACGATCTTTTGAGGTGAAGAATGACAAGAAAAAAGTCCTGCCACTTAATGGATATGTTAGCAGAACTTACAGACCCACGCAAGGAAAAAGGGAAACGACACCCGTTGAAAGCAATCCTCGCACTTTTAGTCGTTGGATTGATGTGCGGGCATAAAGGGTATACATCCATCGCTACCTGGGCACGCTCACAGCCCGCACTCACAAAAGCACTCGGGTTCACACATCACAAAACGCCTTGTGCCGCAACTATCCATAATCTGTTGAAAAAGTTGGACGTTGAAGCATTAGAAAACATCCTGTCAAAATGGGTAAACGCCGCATTAGCAGAGTGCCCTGATTTGCGGGGGTGTTCCGACGCAGTCGCTATAGATGGCAAAACACTGCGTGCGTCTAAAAAAAGTGGTGCGATGATCAGCCATTTACTCTCCGTCGTCTCTCATGAGTTAGGGATCACCCTCACGCAGCGAGGTGTCAGCGACAAAACCAATGAAATACCGGTATCAACGGAAATCCTCAAAGCGTTTGATGTAGCAGGCAAAGTTATCACAACGGATGCCCTTTTGACACAACGCTCTTTCTGCCACGGAATCATAAACAGCGGGGGCGACTATATGCTGCCTGTTAAAGGCAATCAACCGGACCTGTTAGAAGCGATTGAAAAACTTTTTCAAGGCGTGCCTGACGCGGTTTCTGAAGACACAACACACCCTACTTTAGGGAAACCGATATACATGCATGAGACGATTGAAAAGTCGCATGGCAGACTTGAGACGCGATGTATCAAGGCAAGCACAAGTCTCAACGCATATCTGGATTGGCCGGGCGTAGCACAAGTGATCCAATATTGCTATACTTCCAAAAATATGAAGACAGGAGAAGAGACAACCCGCACTACCTATGGGATTACGAGCCTGAAACCGAGTGAGGCATCCGCAGAACGCTTACTTGCTTTACGGAGAGGCCATTGGGCAATAGAGAACAAGTCGCATTGGATGCGCGATGTGCTACTCGGCGAGGACGCATCACCTGTCAGATGCGGGGCTATTCCACAAGTCATGGCCGCTTTACGAAATACCGCATTATCCGTATTCCGTTTTCAAGGCATAACACGGATCGCTGATAAAATAAAGGAATATGCATCAAAACCTTTACTCACAGTTAACTTGATAAAATGAATATCTATAAAACTAAATAACCCTATAATTCGCTCCTTGTATCTTGTTAAATTTTATTTCTATTTTATAAGATTGTAATGTTTTGTCAAGTGTATTTTTTAACGGATTTTTTTCTGAATTTTGGATTACGCCAAATCAACGGTATGAATGCGATTTAGGCATTCCCCGGATTTTCTTTTGCTGTGCGTTTATCCATTTTTTTAGGGCAGGACTTACGCAAATTTGTGTGTTCTTGTTTAAAATTTTGTTTTTTTATGTATTTTATCCCATATTTTTTGCTATTTTCGAGGACTTACCCCCCTTTATCCCTCACTTACCCCCATTTTTGTATGCGGTATGTGTAGGCGTGTGTGTGTATAGAAATAAGTTGGAAAGTCTGATGGGTTATGGTAGAATACCTCCATATAAAATAATGTCGGTGAAAAACCGGCAGGGAGGTATTCTTATGAAATATACCCTTAGTTGGGTACACCCCAGAAAGATTATAACAGGTTTTCGTAAAGTTTTCAACGGGGTTTGTATCAAAAAACCGACGCTCCGCAACTTTTATTTGATGCTACAGGCTGTGTGTGTAGCCCCAAGTTTTCGTATTCAATCGATTGCCTCACATCTACCTATCCGTGTGAAACACGACAAGTCTAAGCAAAAGCGTGTGTTGCGGTTTATTGACACCTATTTTCCGGTTGCAGCGGTGAAGGGTGCTTGGTTGTCACATATAGTTGTCAGTGTGTGTCGTTCTGTGGGGATGCAGCATCTGCTTGTGCTGATAGACGAGACAGATTTACCGGGCGGATGGAAGGCGATTGTTGCAGCCCTTCCGTTTCGCAATCGTGCGATCCCGCTCTATTGGGTTCTGTATAAAAATGAGATGCTCAAAGATGGCACCTATCAAGGACATAACGATTTAGTTCAGCAGTTCTGTTGTGATGTCCATAGTCGCGTTGTTAAAGTGTTAGGGGATAGTCGGGAGCCTGTGTTGGTTTTTGACAGAGGGTTCGCCCGAGCGAGAGCGATCCTCAAGTTTTTTGAGGGGCAAGGCATCTGCTACTTGATGCGTGTGCCACGCAATGTTGGTGTGCGTATAGCAGGCAACAAGCAGTGCCTTGAAGAAGTGGCAAATGGTTTTTACCCACAAGTGCTTTATCACTACACGGAGCAGGTGCCTGTGGCACTCTATGTTGGGGGACAGCACACCAAGAAAGACCCGTTATATCTTATCTCCAATCGGCTTCAGGGGAACCCCCTGCGAACTTGCTACAAGCGGCGGACACAGATTGAACACGGGTTCAGAGACTTGAAAACGAACTTCGGTTTCAAAGCACTCGTTTTGAGAAAGAACGAACAGCCCCGGATGGAAGTTCTGTTTTTGTTGGCAGTCGTGGCTTATGGTTTGGCGTTCCTGTGTTATGAAAAAGCTGCGGACAGATGGGCAAAAACTTTACACCCTACGCGGAAAGTTTACTCCGTGATCAGTGTCATCAACCGTATGATCCGCGAGGTGTGGACGCAGGAGGCGTTGCTCTTGTTCACCGAGAGGACTTGTTTGAGAGATATAAACTTTCTCACCGCAGAGGAACTGACATGACAACATTGGAGACCTATGAACACAACTACACACGCATTCAAAAAAAATGGGGGTAAGTGCGGTCGGCGCCCTGAAACCAGTACTATAACTACGACGCAGTCTCAAATCCACCATAGGATCAAGTGAGAGAAACTCCTTGACCGTGTCGTCAAAAGCATAACTCGTCGCAACTTTGTAGTTGATCGTGCTACCAAAATCATCAAAATTCTCCGCCCGAATCGCAGCACTAACAACCCACGGATCAACAGGCTGCAACTCAGTTTCCAGATAGCCAGCAACATTAGAACGAGTCCAATCACCCTCCGCAATATCACTGAAACCAGGAAATCCGTTAGAACCTGAACTAAACCCTTGGCTTGCAAGCGGACCAATCTCCCAAGACTCTATTTGCCCTTGCACAATCTCAAATGTCTCAGTCCGATATTCCGCACCCGCAGCAAGAAACACCAACTCATGCAGCGGATAGGTCAAGTCAACGTTAACGTTCGTATCCGATTGGATATAATCACCCGGGTCAAATTCTGTCGGAGTATCCGGACCGAGTGAGGCGTTCACAGTATTATTGATAAAGAAATCAGAACTGTGCTGACCATAAGACGCACTCAAATTCCAACCTAAATCCCCAGCAACCGATCCTTTCAAACCAATCACACCAGAAAGATCCTGCGTATCAGCACCGAAACGAGGGGTGAACCCGCCAGGAAAAAGCTCTTGGAACGTAAAAAGATCATCATCAAAAACCTGTTTCAATGCTTCCGGATCCGGAACGTTATCAGTTATCGTAACCACCGGAACTTCACCCTCGCCAGATAAACGCCCCACAAGCAAAGTTTCTCCGCCATCATTACTGAATACAGCAGGGCGGGTGTTGGGATTTCTAAAATAGAACCCACCTTCTACCTGCTTCTGTGCGTAATTTGCGTGACCGTAAAGTTGAACGTTGCTGACGATATCAATGCCGTAATTTGCAAATAATTTAATGTCATCTCTAATAATCGGATGACCCCAGGGTTGAGCTGGATTGGCAACCTGGCTATTTCCGGCATCTCTTAGTGCAGCAGCGTCGTCGCGTTGCACAGAACGACTTGTTTCATCTGCGTTACCGTATTCCAAACTTAAGTTCGCCCATACATCTTCTCGGCCCAAACCGATATTACCGGCAACGGAATAGGTGAGCCCATCCCCTGCTTGGTATATACCGGGTTTGATTACTAAAGAACCACCTCTGTAACTATCTTTCAACTGTAAATTCATCACACCTGCAATCGCGTCCGAACCGTATTGGGCAGATGCACCATCACGTAACACCTCCACCTGTTTAATAGCAATGGATGGAATAGGTGAGAGATCCGCCCCTTGCGAACCATCCGCTAAACCATTCCCAAGCCACGCAATTACAGAGGCACGATGACGACGCTTTCCATTCACAAGTAACAATGTGTGATCAGGGGCTAACCCCCTAAGATTTGCAGGACGGACTACAGTCGCTGCATCGGCAATAGGTTGCGCATTCACATTGTAAGACGGAACAACGTTCCTTAACAGATCCGGTAAATCCGCACCGCCCTGTTTAACGAAGTCCTCACTGAGCACGACATCAATCGGCACAGTGGATTCAAGGACAGAACGCGGTTTCGCACGCGTACCAACTATAACCAAACCCGGAAGTTCTACGACTTCTTCAGCAGATGCCACTTCACTCGAATCCGCCTCAGTCTCATCCCCATGATTATCCGCTACAACGCCAGGTGAAATAACCATAGAAACTGATAATACTAAGCATAATGAGAACAGAACCAGCTTATTATTAAATACGCCTTTCATTATATTACCTCCATTTTGTAGTAAAATACCTACATTTATGGTAGAATTTGGAATTAATCGGCCATTCAGACAGTTCATAGGTCGGGTAGAGCTTGCGAAACCAACTATTATTGAGCTGAGTCGTAATTCGAGGATCGTTCATACAGATGCAGTGTCTATTTATTTTCATATTTAACCATAAAAATGTACCTTCCATTATATTGCCTCCTCTTCGGCAGTAAGATACTTGTATTTATAGTAAATTTTGGAATTAATTAGACATCAGGTAGTCCGTAGGTCGGGTAGAGCAAAGCGAAACCCATAGGTGTCAACTTAAGAACATTTTTATGTTATTTTAGTATAAAATATTGTTGCAAAATAGAGACACCTCTTACATAATAGTAGAAAAACAATATTACTCATTTCTACAAAAGAGGTGTTCCAATGTCTATTCTAACACAGGTTTGTGATAAAATGCAAGCTATACTGCGAACGATTGCTGACGCATCAGCTTCAAGGTGCGGGTTCGTCCGAAGGATCCGCAAGTTCTCCGGAGGTGCTTTCGTGCAGACCCTTGTATTCGGGTGGCTTGAAACGCCTGATGCAAGTTATACGGAGTTGGCACAAACAGCTTGTGCTTTAGGTGTGCATGTCACCCGCCAAGCGATTGAAAAACGGATGACACCTGAAGCAGCCGAAACCTTGAAATCGGTGCTTGAGATAGCCGCAACAACACAAGTTATTTCAGCACAATCGCCGACACTGCCTTTGCTAAATCAGTTCACAGGCGTCTATGTGCAGGACAGCACCACACTCACATTGCCGGATGAGCTGAGACCTGTATGGAAAGGGGGGCGTGCTAAAAACGATTGTGAGAAGTCTGCTATGAAACTTCACCTCTGTTTTGATGTCCTCACGGGTGCTTTCCAACACTTCCAACTCAGTGATGGTATTACTGCCGATAGCAAGGCAGCAGCGGCGTTTGGACCGCTTCCTGCGGGGAGTTTACACTTAGCAGACCTCGGCTATTTTTCGTTTGACGCATTTAGAAAAATGACACAAGCAGGCATCTTCTGGATAACAAGATTGAAAGTAAACTGTAAACTGTATGATGAACAGGGAGAACCCTTCTGCTTATATAAGCACCTCAAGGCAACAAACTCGGACACTATAGACCAGCGTTGCTATGTTGGAGCGAGGGATCGTCTGCCAGCACGCCTCGTTGCACGGCGATGTTCCGAACAAGTAGCGAGCAAGCGTCGCCGATACATCAGGCGTGATGCTAAACGGAGACAGACAACGCCCTCAAAACAACGGTTACGCCTTGCCGATTGGGATATTTACATTACAAATGTGGAGGTTGCACAACTTACCGTTGAACAAGTTATTATTATTGCTGGGCTCCGATGGCAAGTTGAGTTGCTATTCAAATCCTTCAAAAGCGTTGGCAAGGTGAATACATTCCGCAGTGCCAAACCTGATCGTATCTTATGTGAGGTGTATGCGAAACTCATCGCACAACTGATAAGACATTGGATTATGGTAGCAGCTGGCTGGCGGTGTATACTGCACGATCCCATCAGCACAGCGAAACTTATTGGGCGGCATGCACGCACACTCACAATGAGTTTTCACGAATCTAAAGCGGCGTTATTGAAGACACTGAGCAACATAAAAAAGGATTTACAATACAGCGACTGGGGACAACATAGAGCAGGAAAGCACACAACTTATAGGCAACTGAAAAAGGCTGAAAATCCCTAAGTTGACACCTATGGGTAGAGCAAAGCGAAACCCGACTATTATTGAGATAAACCACAATACGAAACATAAACATAACTCATAATATTAAGTAGACGTGTTCTATATACTTCAACAAAAGCACAAAACAACACGTCTACCAGTTTATTTTACACGTTTAGAAACTATAACCAACCTTAGCATACCAGAACGCACCATCAAAACCAAACGGACTGAATTGACCATACTGGTTACCAATATTACCAGACTTCGGATTTTCATCAGGATAGGTATCGAAAATATTGTTTCCACCCACCGTTATCGCTATGCCACTTTTCGCAGTATAAGTCGCCTCAAGGTCAAATATGACTTTACTAGTGTAAGTTTCATCGTCTTCAGAATCGTACCAATTACTAAAATAACTAACACGACCCAGAACACCAACATTCTCATGAATCGGTTGAAGGACTGTCAAACTTGCCCTATGCTGCGGCAGATTTTCCTCCAGCTCTCGAACACGATGATCAACACCGTCAACCCAACCTTTTAACCTGAGAATCTGATTTTCATCGTCAGTCCTCGAAGCAGCATCTTTGTCCTGGATAGCTTTAATCTTCGCACTATCAGCCAACTCGTCTTCGGCTATACCAAATTTATCTGATAATTCATCAACCCATTTAATTCGCTGGTCATTCCTTGTAACACTGGTCCTAGTGTAATTATACACAGCACTCACACTACCTGCCAAACTCGGAATCGGGGTCGTAATGACAACGTCAATGCCTTGCGTCGTCGTATCAAAATCATTGGTAAAAAATCGAAACTCTTGCAGGTTCTTGGCACTAGTAATACCCTCTTTAAGCAAGTCCTCTTTTTGTTGCGTCGTCAATTCAAAGTCTTGAGACAACGCTAACCGATCCGTCATACGAATATCAAAAAAGTCCACAGTGAAGTTCACATCCAAAATTTCAGCCGTAAAACCACCCGTGAAATTATTCGACCTTTCAGGATCAAGCGCATTATCTTCCTTACCCGTTACCACAGCAACAGCAGCGTTAGTGGAAGGAATAGTTCCGTTATTGACCAAATCATTCTTCGCAAAATTAAATTCAGTGGTAACATTAAACGTATTCTGTTGTCCAGGAGTAGGAGCACGAAACCCGGTACTATAGCTACCACGCAGCTTCATCGTCTCAGTGATACCATAGTTAGTAGCAACTTTGTAATTCACTGTGCTACCAAAATCTTCAAAATTTTCACCGCGTACAGCAAGAGCAACAAGCCAATTCTCAAGCGGTTTGATCTCACTCTCAACATAAGCAGCTACATTATAGCGAGTCCACGAACCCGCAGCAATACGACTGAAACCTGAAAAACCATTTGACGCAGCACTAAAACCTTGACTTGCTAATGGACCAATCTGATAAGATTCACGCTGTCCCTCGACGACCTCAAAACCTTCGTTGCGATACTCAACACCAGAAGCAAGAAAAACCATCTCATGCAGCGGATAGGTCACATCAAAGTTAAGGTTATAGTCAGTCTGAATATAGTCACCCGGATCAAAATCCGTCGGGGTATCAGGACCAAGAGAAGCATTTACCGTGTTAAAAATAAAAAAGTCGGCATGATTACGCCCAAAATATCCACTGATATTCCACGTCAGTGGATCGCCTAACGTTTCCTCTAAAGCAACACCTTTTATACCAACGAGGACCGAACTATCTTCCATGTTAGCACCGAAACGAGGCGTGAAACCACCAGGAAACATCTCTTGGAAGGTAAACAAATTCGGATCGTCTTTTACCATATTCAATGCTTCTTGATCCGGAACATGTTCAATTATCGGAATATCGTCAGCAGACGAATCAACGCCCTCTTCCAGACCCGATAAATTCCCTACAAGTAAAGTTTTACCGCCATCACCACTAAATACAGCACTGCGGGTGTTAGGATTCCGAAAATAAAAACCACCCTCCACACGTTTACTCGCATAGTTGGCATGCCCATAAAAATCTATGGACCCTGTCAAAGCACTACCATAATTAGCGAAAAATTTCAGATCATCCTCAACAATCGGTTGCCCCCAAATCTGCGCAGGATTCCTAACACTTGTATTACCAGCACCTTCTAAAGCTTTCGCATCATCACGCTGCACAGACCGAATCGTGGGATCCGCACCACCATACTCAATACTCAGATTCGTCCACGTCTCAGGGGTTCCTAAACCAATATTACCCGCAACCGAGAATTGCCGACCATCACCAAACTGATAGATACCCGGTTTAAATTCAAAACTACCACCCTGATAATCGTCTTTCAATTGGAAATTCATCACGCCAGCAATCGCATCAGAACCATACTGCGCAGACGCACCATCACGTAACACCTCAACCTGTTTCAAAGCAATAGATGGAATAGGAGATAAATCGGGACCCTGAGCCCCATCAGATAATCCATTCCCAAGCCAGTGAATAACAGCCGCACGATGCCGACGCTTGTTGTTCACCAATACAAGCGTATGGTCAGGTGCCAAACCACGCAAATTCGCAGGACGCACCACAGTACCTGCATCACTAATCGGTTGTGTGTTCACATTGTACGACGGCACCAACGTCCTCAACAGATTCGGTAAATCTGTCCCGCCCTGTTTCGCAAAATCTTCCTTTGATACTATATCAATAGGCACCGCAGACTCAAGAACCGAACGCGGTTTCAAACGGTTACCTACGACTACAACACTTTCAAGCTCCGTTACATCTGCTTCTACAGCAGGCTCTGAACCCTCGGTTTCCTCCGAACTTTCTTCCTGTGCTAATGAGACAGAAATAGAAACCATACCAACTGCCAATACAAAAAGTATCGCAAGCAGAATCAGCTTACTACTTGATGTGATATTCATAAATTTTTAACTCCTTAGGTGTTCTCGTTTAGAAGACTTGTCTGCTCAAAGAACAGATAATACTTCAGGTTAAGACTCAAATGAACGAAATACCATACATATTAAACATTACTATAGTTTGGACAGTTTTGCTCTTGTTATAGATTATGAATAGTTGGCAGCACTTCCCCGTTAGCACTTCTGAACAGGTGTTAGAACTGCTGCTAACGCCCCTTTTTTGTCTAAATTCTGTTAGAAATCACTGTTTTTTAGCCATCATTTTTCCAATAATCGTGAAAATAGTTGCTGCTGAACCATTTTCACATAGTATCTTTGGGATTTTCAGTTTTTTCTGTGCGTTTTTCCCCGGGTCGTAACTCGTATAAAAATAGTTTTGTTGTAAACGTCGCTGCAAGTAAGCGGTCATCAAGCCGCGTGTGAGATGTTTCGGTTTATACCAGTGTATATTGAGCGTGGATAGCACGTCTTCTAAATCAAGAGAAACCTTGTCTGTGTCTGTGTCTGCGGGTGTCTTAGGCAATGGCGACGGACTGAAAGCGAGTTGTGTCAGCGTTGCTGCGGTGAAACTGAGTTGAACGAACCGATCCAAACTTTTCCTGTCTCGGAGTTGATAGGTGTCAAATCCGAAGTTCTCTTTAGCGTCCCGAAAGGCAGTTTCAATCTGCCACCGGTTTCTATAGTGTCGGATAACTGTTTCTACGGGCAGTCGTAAATCTGAAGTAAATACACAAAAATACCGATAGGGTTTAGACTTTTTCAAGCGTTTGCGTATCACAACGATGCGGACATCTACAGGACACATCTTTGTTCGCACGACTTTATCAGCGACAGAAAGTGTCTGATCCTCAACAACGATATCTGTATACTTCAGGTGTGGAATAGACACACGGCTACCATACCGACGGGGTCTGCCTCTCTTGAGACGCTTAGGGCGTTTCGGTATATCAAAAAACGCCGCGTTTGACTTCGCACGACAAAGTAAATGATGTCCTTGTGAGAGTATCTCCGTGAACACTTTGCGTCTATTGAAACCTCTATCAAAAATGATAAGACCCGGTGGCACAAGATCGCATAAATGCTTCAGCACGGCGAGGCTATTCGCGTCCTCGCTTTTCGGTTCCATCATCCGTGTGGCTAATGGAAACAGGCGCGTGCCTTCGCGCGTTTCTGCCAGCCACCCAATCGCACCAAACTCGTGTCCGTGATGAAACTTGGATTGGTTCTTGTTACGTGCTTGATACGCAGGGTTCCTGTGGAAATGCAAACCCGCTTGTTTTGAACCGCTACTTATGGCATGCGTCTCATCATAGACATAGACGCCCGTGGGGTAAGCGGATAGCACTTGATGGCTTAGCGTAGTGGCGACTTGATCCACACACCAGATGCCACGCGAGAGAAACTTTGGCAGAGACCAATACCGACCTGCTTGGGCTGTCGCAAGATAGATTTGTGTCATTGTGCCTCGGTAGGGCGTATTTATCAGACCTTTTACGAAAGTCTGAAAGTGGTGAAAGTTATTATACTTGAACACAGGTCAAAAATCTGATAACATGTTGTCCAAGTAGGAAAGTGGGGTCATTTGAAATATCCTTTCAAATTTGTGTTTCCTAAAAGGATACCCGCTTTCCTGCTTTATGTCCATAAAAAAAACAAAAATTGTCCAAACTATAGTAATTTTTTAATTATTAATTTTTTAATTATTATAACCTAAATCTCGATTAATGTCAAATCTTTTTTGAAGAAATTGCAAAATTTTATAAGGATTTTGGAATTTCTATCCATAATTGGATACAAATGTTCAGTTTTTGTCAAATTTTCTATAATTGAAATTCAATTTTACATCAAATTGAAATCTCAGTAACTGATGTTTCAGCAAAATACCTCACCTTAATCCACTATTTCTTAACATACCGCCACCCATCAATAAGCACAGGAATCCCTCTAATTAAGCACATTATAACAGCTATGTATGCAATTACTAGAGATACTAACGAAGAATAAACAGCGATCGGATCGTTTGGATAGGTATACTGGAGAACAAACGCGATAGGGAGTAATAGAAACGCCACCGTCTTGGCTACCCCATAAACAGATCGGGATATGCGCGAACTCGTCAACGCACGTGCCCACGGGATCGTCATCATTTCAAACGGTGCTTTTCCTTCCGTAAGAGCGATACTACGCACCCCATCTGTCAGAAGGCCACGAGCCACCACAACAATCGGTATCCAAAGCGGCAAGAAATCTATCTTATACGCAAAGTATATCCAAAATACGTTTTCTACGATCCTATCAGCAACAATATCAAAGACAGCACCAAATGTGGAGGTCTGATTCTGTTTACGCGCTACGATACCGTCTACCGAATCAAGTATAAAAATAATAAGAATAGTTATAATGCATGCAATACTTATGGCAGTGTTCGTTCCAAAGATTGCAAGGACAATAAAAGTTAATAATAGACGATAAACCGTTATAGCGTTTGCTGACATACCAACTGTTTCTCCATATTCTTTCTCATATAAATAGATACTATAGTTTGGACATTTTTGGTCTTGTTATAGATTATGAATAGTTGGCGGCATTTCCCCGTTAGCACTTCTGAACAGGTGTTAGAACCGCTGCTAACGCCCCTTTTCTGTCTAAATTCTGTTAGAAATCACTGTTTTTTAGTCATCATTTTTCCAATAATCGTGAAAATAGTTGCTGTTGAACTAGTTCATGTAGTATCTTCGGGGATTTTTAGTTTTTTCTGTGCGTTTTTCCCCGGGTCGTAACCCGTATAAAAATAGTTTTGTTGTAAACGTCGCTGCAAGTAAGCGGTCATCAAGCCGCGTGTGAGATGTTTCGGTTTATACCAGTGTATATTGAGCGTGGATAGCACGTCTTCTAAATCAAGAGAAACCTTGTCTGTGTCTGTGTCTGCGGGTGTCTTAGGCGATGGCGACGGACTGAAAGCGAGTTGTGTGAGCGTTGCTGCGGTGAAACTGAGTTGAACGAACCGATCCAAACTTTTCCTGTCTCGGAGTTGATAGGTGTCAAATCCGAAGTTCTCTTTAGCGTCCCGAAAGGCAGTTTCAATCTGCCACCGGTTTCTATAGTGTCGGATAACTGTTTCTACGGGCAGTCGTAAATCTGAAGTAAATACACAAAAATACCGATAGGGTTTAGACTTTTTCAAGCGTTTGCGTATCACAACGATACGGACATCTACAGGACACATCTTTGTTCGCACGACTTTATCAGCGACAGAAAGTGTCTGATCCTCAACAACGATGTCTGTATACTTCAGGTGTGGAATAGACACACGGCTACCATACCGACGGGGTCTGCCTCTCTTGAGACGCTTAGGGCGTTTCGGTATATCAAAAAACGCCGCGTTTGACTTCGCACGACAAAGTAAATGATGTCCTTGTGAGAGTATCTCCGTGAACACTTTGCGTCTATTGAAACCTCTATCAAAAATGATAAGACCCGGTGGCACAAGATTACATAAATGCTTCAGCACGGCGAGGCTATTTGCGTCCTCGCTTTTCGGTTCCATCATCCGTGTGGCTAATGGAAACAGGCGCGTGCCTTCGCGCGTTTCTGCCAGCCACCCAATCGCACCGAACTCGTGTCCGTGATGAAACTTGGACTGGTTCTTGTTACGTGCCTGATACGCAGGGTTCCTGCGGAAATGCAAACCCGCTTGTTTTGAACCGCTACTTATGGCATGCGTCTCATCATAGACATAGACGCCCGTGGGGTAAGCGGATAGCACTTGATGGCTTAGCGTAGTGGCGACTTGATCCACACACCAGATGCCACGCGAGAGAAACTTTGGCAGAGACCAATACCGACCTGCTTGGGCTGTCGCAAGATAGATTTGTGTCATTGTGCCTCGGTAGGGCGTATTTATCAGACCTTTTACGAAAGTCTGAAAGTGGTGAAAGTTATTATACTTGAACACAGGTCAAAAATCTGATAACATGTTGTCCAAGTAGGAAAGTGGGGTCATTTGAAATATCCTTTCAAATTTGTGTTTCCTAAAAGGATACCCGCTTTCCTGCTTTATGTCCATAAAAAAACAAAAACTGTCCAAACTATAGTAAATACTATAGTTTGGACAATTTATTTTTTGAAAGGAGAATAAAAAATGAACCTCCTTTTCTGCTTAGACGACATTCTATCAGATTTTCAGTATCTGTTCAACACACAAAACTATGCTCTTTTCCAAGCGTTTATTTTCGGATTTATCGCAGATGGAAATAGTGGCACGCTAACGGAACTTTATCAATCAGGTTTTTCACAGACGCGATACTGGTCTTTTCCAAAGTTTCTATCGCGTGGTAAATGGGATGCGGATAAAGTCGCAGGACACCTGACAAAAAAGGTTCAGCAAGCATTTCCTAACTGGGTTTATGTGTATGATGAGACCAAAGCCATAAAAACAGGTGAACGCCAGTGGGGGTTGCATTTTTTCCGCAACTTCAGTTATCAAAAGGGTCGCGTGAACCGATCCAAGTTCCATTATGGACACGAGTTTGGTGCCTTAGGTTTACTTTGCCAAACATCTACAGGTTGGCAGCTATTCCCCGTATGGGCGAGACTGATGGTGCCGCAGACGTGCCGTGATAAAAGCGATGCGGTGTTGAAACGCATCTGTTCCCAGATCGCTCCGGGTCTTATTATTTTTGATCGTGGGTTCTCAAGGCGAAAAGTGTTTACGCTGGTTCAAAGTTATGGACATCATATCTTGTGTCGTGCGAAGTCTAATGCCGTCTTCTATCGTTTACCGGAACAGCCGAAACATCGCCAGCGTGGCCGTCCGCGAAAATATGGAGACCGCTTGGATATTCGCAGGATGCGGTATACGCTTATGGATATAGAAGGCCAAAAGTATTCAATCGCCTCCAAAGTCGTGAGAACGAAGATGTGCGATGCTGATATTCGCCTCGTTGTTATCCGAAGTCGCCCGAAAACCTCGAAACCTTATCGGTATTTCTGTGTATGGACAACAGATTTGACGATTGGGATACCACAGATCGCTATATATTATCGCAAGAGATGGCACATAGAGACGGCTTTTCGGGATGCGAAGCAACACTTCGGTTTTGATGACTATCGCCTGAAATCCCGCAAAAGCATCAATCGGTTTGTGCAATTGAGTTTCGTTGCAGCAAGTCTGACGAAGTTGCTATTCACCCCACGGGATGGGACGGCGGAGGAGATAAGTGCTCAGGTAGTTTGTGATCAGTTGGGCATCCATTGGTATCATCCGAAGCGTCTCACACAAGGGTTGCGTGTAGTTTATCTCCGCTGGCAGCTCTACAGAGCGGTATTTTCTGCGATTTACTCTGAAAAAACAAACTCACAGAAAATACACACCGATTTTCACAAAGAGACAGCATTGCCTGCGGACAACGCAGCCTGAATGTCCCAAAATGTCCAAACTTTAGTATATGAAAGTGTAAACATTATTTGAAGGTATAACGTTACTGATAATCGTTTACGTTCTGATACATATAGAATTGTAGAATGTATTGATTGAATTTGCTTCAGTTGATATAATCAAATATACACCTATATCATCATTTTTCTGTAAAGGGGTTAATAATGAAAAGATCAATTGCTATTTTCGCAATTATATTGATGTTGTTCACAACTATGTTGTATCCGATTGCAGCGCATGCGCAACTGCAACAAATGGCACAAATGCCACAAGCAGGAGACATACAACAAGCAGATGCAGATGCACGCCGTGATGCACACCAAAATGTTTCTACTATATCTTGGGGAATTGGTGGCTTTTTTTGCGGTCTATGTGCCGTTGCCTATGTATACATTGACAAACCTCAAGTGCCTACCGCTCGATTGGTTGGAAAGTCAGCGGAATACGTATCATTTTATACAGACACATACAAGCGAGAAGTAAGGAAACAACGCGGTCAATCTGCTATGATAGGTTGCCTCGCTGGCTCAATTTTCAGCACTTTAACCTATTATCTCTCACGATCATTAGAATATTAGGATTAGAATAAACTTAAAACTAATACAAAATATAAGGGGTACGACATATATTGTTGTGTCCCTTTTTTTATTTATCATCTCTACAATATATCGTTGCAATCACAGTAGTATCAAAAATCTTGAATTCGGGTGCGGGGTTGCAATTTTCCGCCAATAACCGCCGTGCTATCGGTATACCGATGCCGAAACGTTGTACAAAACCGAAAACGCGCATCGCCTCCGCTAAATTCGGATTACGATAGTCGGTCAGCCCCAAATCTCCAAAATTTTCAGCAGATACACGGCCGTATGCTCCACCAGGACTTGTTATTTCGATTCTATCATTGAACCATGTCACACGTATAGGCGCGTTTGTCCCTTCATAAGTCCGATGCATCACTGCATTTCGAGTAAGCTGTTGTAATGCTTCGATCGGATAAAGTGCCGTTCGCTTTTCAACGGGACCGGACAAAATATCCACTGCAACCCGATTGTAAGCAACGAGTTTGTCATCCAGACGACGAATCTGATCTGGAATCGCACCACGAATCTCAAGACTGTCAATAATAGGATCTGACAATTCAAATCCATCAATTCTGAGAAACTGGATATAAGCACCATAGATGAAATTTTGAGGATCCTTTCCAAGTGTCAAAATTCCGAGCACAGTAGGTACCGGTTGATCAACAGTAGTTATCATCTTTGTAGCTGCTAATTGTTCGTTCAAAGTTCTTTCATTTTGTGCTAATGTTTCTTCAGAAACCGCTTGAGGCAGATATTCGTAATTGAAAAGCGCTAAATTGAGGTCGGAAATACTGGCAGCTGGAATAGGATATAAGTCAAATGGACGATCACCATATCTTCGCTTTTCATTGAGTATTCTTTCATCTTGCGCTGTGGCAATACCTCTGCGTGGTCCAGTTCGGATATGGATTGTACCTCTATATCGCACTGGCGGGGAATTGGAAGGCTCAACCGTAACTACAGCGACATGCTGTCCTTTTAGTATTTGCTTTTCCACAGTAATAGAGGGGGGTGGTACAATATTACCGTCAGTTTTCATATCTGCTAACTGTCGGAGCAATTCGTCTGTGATTGGTGTTGTGCCAATCGTTGCATTGTCTTTTACCCCAACAATGATAAGTCCCGATTTCCCCTGACCAGGGAGATCATTTGCAAATGAACAAATCGCTTCCCTAATCCTCTCTGAGGCTTTGCCAGACAGAGATTCTTTGAATTCGACATTTTCGGACTCACCTGTTTCTATGATCTGCTGTAATTCTTCGTCTGTGAAATGTGACATAATTGCTCTCAATAAATTTTCGGACTTATTACAATAAGTATATACAAGGTATCTGAATTTGTCAAAATCAATACAACACATGCACCCGATTTTTACCACGCCCCGTCTCATCAGGCATTACAATTGGCATCTCAACAATTGCAATAAGCAACCCATCCGCACTGATAGCAACCGTATCATAAGGAAGCTGCCCCTCTGTCCGATAGGTATATAGATATTTCGTCAATCCACTCCCCTCAGCAGTCAAGTCAAACACCGAAACGCCATGCAGGCTCTCGTTAGGATTATGACTCCGTTTAGAGACAGCCAACGCAGCATAACGTCCTTTAGCATCGATACGCAATCCCTGTGGCATGTTTTCAAGTTTCCATTGCCAAACCTTTTCGCCACCCCATGAATAAGCGAACAACGTCATCCCATTAGGATGCAACGTAGAGGGGCGTTGGGATCCTTTTTGAAGATGATACGGAATATATGTATCGCCAGTAACAAAGAGGGCTGCAGCGTCTGTTGCCCCAATAGTACCAGTCGTAGCAATAATCGGAACATCACTCACCTCCATAGGTGTTGCCAAATTCTGTGTCCATATCGGCTCAGAGTGATTTACATCAAATATGAAAGCACGCCCATCATCCGTTGTAACGTTAACATACTTACTATCAGGAGACATGCTGACACCACGCCAAAAGGTAACCCCTTCAAAATACGGTGTAAGCGGTTCAATATCCGCCTGCCATTTCTCTATCCCCGTCTCCACATCAAGCACAGACAACGTTCCTTTCCCTTTACCACTTTCATCAGCAACAAGCGCGACCTTCTTTCCATTGGCATCCACATCGAACCAGCGGAATATTCTGTGTGTAGCCCCTTCACGCGGGAATTGCCATGTAACATCTCCAGTTTTAGCATCGAAACGATACAGCAGTGATCGCTTTTGCGGCATCCCGTTCTGCGTCCACGAATGGACGCCTGCCACCAAAAGATCGTCGTTAGGAAGTGTCCGTATGCACGACTGACCGGGATAACTCACCCACGCATACACACTTTCAGGATTCGTCGGTGTAGAGGTCTCAATATCATCCGCAGTCCGGTATTTCCAACGGAGACGCGGCTTAACATCAGTCAGTTCATAACAATAGATAAAGCCGTCCGTTGCTTGTTCACCAACATAGAGCAGTGAACTGTCACGACTAAATGTGACATGTCGTACATAACCTTCAGAGATGCGCGTTTTCCAAATTGTCTTACCTGTCATCGGTTGGACAATCGCAAGGTGCCCGCTATCTGTTGCAACAGCAAGCTTTGGGACAGTTGTTGAATGTCCGAAAGCAATAGAAGTCGGCTTTGCAGGTTGACGCAGATTCTCCAGCAACGACAATAAGCCATCTAATTCAATCGTCCTGATGCGGTAAGGAACAGGTTTCTGTGGTGAAGTTGCATCAGTTCTCTTTGTTCCTGAACGGAACAGATATTTTGTGTTTGGTTCCCATGAAAAATTTAACAATATGCGTTTATCATCAATCTTTTGTGATGACACCGCCTTAAATGTTGTGGTGTTTTGTTCGGTTGCAACTTCAACTTTCGTGTTAAGTTCAGCTTCCGTTTCAGATTCAAGTACCACACCAGAGCGAACCCAAACGAGATTCAGCTCTGCCATCACCGCTCCGATGGACAAGCTGAATAGCGAAAATAAAAAACAGAAATTTCGGATCAGTTTCATTAAAATGTTTCCTCACAATATAGAAATTACAAAATTCTAAAAACAAATGATCAATCCGCCACACGCCACAATCCACGTCCTAATCTTGCACCCAGAAGCACACCGATAAATGTATACGTGAAACCTTCAACAAAGATGCGAAGCCAAATATACCAGTCTGCGTAAAAGAGGCGGTAAAATAAAATTGAGAGTTGAAAATCAACATACACAGCAATTGCATCACACACCCCAAGAACAAGTGCCCATGCCAGCAAACCTCGCTTCCGAACAAGTACAAATCCTGTTTCCAATAGTAAAATACTTGTCCCTGTGTAGATAATCGTCATAGGTGTGAAGAGTCCGAATGTCACAGCCCCCAGAAGTAGCCGCACAGCAGAAACGAGCAGGATAACGCCCCCTTTATTGTTCATTTGTGAACCCCTAATTTCCTGCCTCGCTTTATTCCCTGGAACACCGTAAATATAGATTAACAATGCTGTGAGCAAAGCATAATATAACGTCTCATTGACCAATCCTGTTAACAGAACAGAGACAGGTCCAAGGATGACGCGGATGAGATTCAGAAAAAGGGTTGATGGCACCACGACTGCCACGAATATTGTTGTACTGAACAGTGCTATTACAATCAGTTGCTTGGTTGAAAAACGTGCAAAAAATTGCCGATGGTACCGAAGTAACACGATAAGTCCAGCGCAGCTCACTAAAATAGCCAATCCACTTACAAATAGCGCATGTCGGTTTGACACAACAATATGAAGTGGCCTTTTAGTACTGAGGACAGTCGTATCGCTCCCCCAAATCTTTACTGAAATTTCGCGTTCATATTCACCTGCTACAGCGAATTGTGGATGAAAATAGATAGGTAACGCAACAGAACTGACTTTTCCTGCTGGTAAACTGGCAAAACTTATACTCCGATCTGTACCCGCATTCACCGCGTCCGGTGGTGCAAGAAATGGAATCGCCTCTCCAGTTTGCATATCACGATTAATTGACGATACTACCACATGGATAGTCTCTTTGCCTAGATTGTTGAGATGGACTGTCTGATAGGTTACAGGCGCATATTCGTCTGTCTGCTGTGTATCAAGCCAGCTAAACAATGGGCGTGGGTGATAAATCGTGTCTTCTCGTTGTCTCGAGTCTGCTATTCCTGAGGAATCTGTTGGCATATCAATTGACGCAATAGAGATATGCTCCTCAATCTTATCCAGTGAGGCTATCCGCAGTTGAACAACCGATTTCTGTTCCCAAGTTTCCCCATCAACAGTTGTAAAACGTACAATCCCCGATATATGTTGTATATCAGGGGTATTCGTTGGACTTGCAGAAAAATCAGGGATATTTATCTCCAATTCACGATACCAAACTTCTGATGCAACTGTGAACGTTCCTGTTGTTGAAAAGCAGGTATGTTCATGTGTTCTTTCAGATTCCCATCCTGCTGGAAGACGATTTACCTCTAAAGATAACGGTATACACAACTCCAAAGCAAAAGTAGTTGGCACATTGCCATTTGTTACAATAACAGTCGCTGTCATCACGGCTCCTTGCAGAAGCAGTGCTTTCTGATGACTAACTCCTGTGCTTTGTACGTTAGATCTTATTGCAGCACCATAAGGTATAGCGACCTCAAAGCTGCCACGAGTATATTCAAGCGGGGCTACCACCGTTTGACTGATAACTTGGGCAGAGGCTAAAGTTGCTTCAAATCGGTAGGTTTCACCTGCCTTCCATTCAAAATAAAGAGGCTCTATCTGTCGCGGCTGCACAGGAAAATTAAGTTGTGAAACCATGTCACCGTCGGAGTTGAAGGCAGAAAGCTGTTTTATGGGTTCACGGTTTGCAAACTGCACTTTTGCCCCAAGTGAAAAGAAGGTAATCTGCCATGGAAACGGCTCTGCTGTTTTTTCTTGTGCGCATCCGATCCAAAATATCGGCAGGATGAGCAAAAATCCCCATTTACGCATAACAGAATACCTTCAATGCCAATACATAAAAACCATACCTAACCAACGTTCTTTGTAGCATAACCTTTTCAGGTTGTGCCTCTTTGTGCAGTGCAAACTTTTGATTTACGTTTATTAGCGTACAAAATAGGAATTTGCACTACAACACACGGTAGATGCGGTTTCCTAACCACACCTAAAAACTCTGTGCAATGAGGACTAAGTCTAAAATATTAACTACACCATCCCCATTAACATCGCCAAGCAAGTCTGTTCCATTTTTTCCGAAATCCTGACTAACAATCACAAGGTCCTTTATATTAATAAAACCGTCATCGTTCACATCTTCATTCCGTGGAACAACTTGTGCAAGTGCTACTTTATCGGTTCCATGCCCAAGTTGATAGGTTTTGATAAGCGTCTCGTCCGGTCCCACGACGAGAAGGGTAGATCGGCCACCGCCTGTCCAGTTAGGTTTAGCGATGTAGAGGTTACCATCAGAATCAAAAGTCATGCCCGACCCGCCAGCAAATTCCGCAAACGTGTTATCTCTATTACGAATCCACGTTTGCGTCGGCACATCATAAACAAGTAGACCGGGATATTGCCAACCCCCTTGGATAAATAACTGTTTCTGCGAATTGATAGCGAAAGAACCTGGTGTCAATTTCAGATCAACTGTTTTGATAATTTCATCGGTAACCACATCGATCAACACAAGTTTTCCGGTTATTGCATTATAATCGCCTGTCGTCTTTACAATCACCGTAGAATCCCCGTCGTTGAGGATACCACCTGCATTGATAGGTACCGCAATCGTCTTCAACACTGAGTCCGTTTCCGTATCTATGACAGTGACAGTACTCTGATGATAAGTGGTTTTACCTGCTGCTGCATCCCACTCCCAAGCAGGATTGGTCACATACGCTTTTCCGCTCAGAATCGTTATGCCAGTCGTTTTGTTGAAAGATACATCACTTATGATTTTCGTTACGCTACGACTCCCTATGTTAACGACATGAACCTGATGCACGTTATCACAGGTTACGTACATCTTATTCGAGTTCACAAGGGCAAGCTGCTGTGGGTACGCACCAGCTTGAATTCGGATGACACCGATAATCTCGCGCCGTTCTAAATTGACTATTAATATGCTATCGTGCGTATAATCTGAAAGCCAATCGAAATTCGGTATGTAAGCAAGATGCCCATGAATTAAAATGTCACTCGGCACACCACCAATACTGATAACTTCACTATCAACGGCAGGGTTGAGATTCGGCTCATCAAGATCAACGATGGAAAGGGAAGAGGTGATATTCCAGTCGTCCCTATCCAATGCATTGATAACTACTGCGAGATTTTGAACTTCTGTTTGGGAAAAACCGGAATTGGCGGAGAGTGTGAAAAACATCGTTCCTATAAGTAGTAACGATGACAATTTGTGGTAAAAACGGAATGAAAGATGTCGCCTATGAAAAAAGTATCTGTGCATTAATACCTCCGTAATAAAACAAGAAACCCCTGCTCTCTGTAAGAAGACAGGGGACAAGACGACACTTTAGTGTGAAATTAATCCTATTTTCAAGGATGAAATAAAATACCGTATATTAGGTTTTATTCCATTTCGTCAGGATGATGTCGCGCTTTGTTCCACCGCTTTCCCGCGAAAGCAGATGCGTGAAACACGATCCAGGCAGGTCTCCTGACTTCCGATTCTTTTGTCTCAGATTGCAAGTCGAAGCTTGTGTTACAAAAGTCCGCTGTACCTTCCCATCAACCGTTGACAGTGGTCTTTTTCAGCGGAGATTCCTATTTAGGAATAAATCGTTTACAGTGGCGGGGCCGTGGCGGAATTTCACCGCGCTTCCCTATTCTCCGGGATTTGTCGCAACTTTTGCGAACCGGCACCTGAACCGTTCATATATTCAATTGTATCTTCAAATTATATCATAGGCCCCGATGCATTGCAAATTAATTTGAATGAAGGGAGTATTCTATCAGAGGCATTCAAAAGTCGTTTTTTGCTTTCTGAATGATTTTGCTGATCCGCGTGGTGCGAGGATATTGATGCGTTGTCCTGTTTTGTAGGGATCAAACGCATTGAGAAACTCGGCATGATGTGGCGGCGAGTCCAGTTCCATGTGTTCCTCGAAGAAGATATGTGCAAAGATCATGGGATCAACGAATGCATAAGCGAGGTAAAGGCATCGTTGCACCTCATTCGTCTTTGCTTTCTTGATTGAGCGCGCACAGTATTTCCACCGCTCTGTCAGCGTCAGATTTTTGAGGCTGTCCTATGCTTCCCGTATCAGATCCTTTGTCAGTATCTCCACTGGGTTTTTGTTCATGGTTGTATAGTCCGTGCAGTTTTGCTGCGTGGTCTCCAAACTTCAAAAGTGTCTCATAAATTTCTATGATGTGACTTGGTGAAAATTCCGACATCTCGGAATTTTCGGCTCTCTCTAAAAACCCTTCTAATCGTATACGTAGTTTATCATAATGGGCAGTTTGCTCACCCCTCAAAATTTCCGACTTGTCGGAGAATTCGGGTTCTTGGTCAATGCCCTGCATGCGTTTTCTAAGTGCATCACGAATCTTAGGTGTATCTTTGACATTGAGTTCAGCGAGAAAGACACCCGTTGCTTTTTCTTTGCCTTTCTGCCCAATACCAAATCTTTGTAAAAGAATTCTGTATCGTGTTCTGTGCCAATTTTCTTTTCTTGGTAGTCTATCAAGTAGTTCTGCCACATTCGGTTACTCCGCGCGTGGTTGTATTGTGCCCCCGTATTGTTCTGGGTGGGGTGATGGAAGTAGTTGATATTGTCGGGTTTTACAAGCTTTACCTGACCTACGAACTGTCCGCTTGTGTGATCTTGGAAGTTTATCAAGTTTTTTCATTTTTGTTGATCCATTGATATTTTGTTGCCCATCGTCGGATTCGGTGTGCTGGGAGTCCGGTTGCTCTTTCGGTGATGGTTGCGAGTTTGTGTTTTGGTTCGCCGGCGGCATGTGCGTTAATGTATGTATTTTTGGCAACTACTTTCATGTCTATTTCTGAGAGTCGGTATCCTGTTCCGTGGTGGTTCTGTACATGCCATTTGGTATCTGCGATTTTGCGTCGGATGCTTCGGATCATTTCTATGAGGCTGCTGGGAGAACGGCGATAGACTTTTAGTATGTCCTCAAGGTCTTTGTGTGACACCCACGCGGACTTATCTATTCGATACTATAGTTTGGACAATTTTAGAAATTTTTAGTGCGAAAAAACAGAAAAGCAGGTATCCTTTCATAAACAAATATATTTTTTGAAAGGAGAATAAAAAATGAACCTCCTTTTCTGCTTAGACGACATTCTATCAGATTTTCAGTATCTGTTCAACACACAAAACTATGCTCTTTTCCAAGCGTTTATTTTCGGATTTATCGCAGATGGAAATAGTGGCACGCTAACGGAACTTTATCAATCAGGTTTTTCACAGACGCGATACTGGTCTTTTCCAAAGTTTCTATCGCGTGGTAAATGGGATGCGGATAAAGTCGCAGGACACCTGACAAAAAAGGTTCAGCAAGCATTTCCTAACTGGGTTTATGTGTATGATGAGACCAAAGCCATAAAAACAGGTGAACGCCAGTGGGGGTTGCATTTTTTCCGCAACTTCAGTTATCAAAAGGGTCGCGTGAACCGATCCAAGTTCCATTATGGACACGAGTTTGGTGCCTTAGGTTTACTTTGCCAAACATCTATAGGTTGGCAGCTATTCCCCGTATGGGCGAGACTGATGGTGCCGCAGACGTGCCGTGATAAAAGCGATGCGGTGTTGAAACGCATCTGTTCCCAGATCGCTCCGGGTCTTATTATTTTTGATCGTGGGTTCTCAAGGCGAAAAGTGTTTACGCTGGTTCAAAGTTATGGACATCATATCTTGTGTCGTGCGAAGTCTAATGCCGTCTTCTATCGTTTACCGGAACAGCCGAAACATCGCCAGCGTGGCCGTCCGCGAAAATATGGAGACCGCTTGGATATTCGCAGGATGCGGTATACGCTTATGGATATAGAAGGCCAAAAGTATTCAATCGCCTCCAAAGTCGTGAGAACGAAGATGTGCGATGCTGATATTCGCCTCGTTGTTATCCGAAGTCGCCCGAAAACCTCGAAACCTTATCGGTATTTCTGTGTATGGACAACAGATTTGACGATTGGGATACCACAGATCGCTATATATTATCGCAAGAGATGGCACATAGAGACGGCTTTTCGGGATGCGAAGCAACACTTCGGTTTTGATGACTATCGCCTGAAATCCCGCAAAAGCATCAATCGGTTTGTGCAATTGAGTTTCGTTGCAGCAAGTCTGACGAAGTTGCTATTCACCCCACGGGATGGGACGGCGGAGGAGATAAGTGCTCAGGTAGTTTGTGATCAGTTGGGCATCCATTGGTATCATCCGAAGCGTCTCACACAAGGGTTGCGTGTAGTTTATCTCCGCTGGCAGCTCTACAGAGCGGTATTTTCTGCGATTTACTCTGAAAAAACAAACTCACAGAAAATACACACCGATTTTCACAAAGAGACAGCATTGCCTGCGGACAACGCAGCCTGAATGTCCCAAAATGTCCAAACTTTAGTATTCGATAGCTGATCATTAGACATGTCCATATAATTGCTTCGGTTCTTGTAAGGTCGTTCCATCCGATGGTAGTGATCCACTCGGGTCGTGGTGGTAGATAGAGCTGTTGCTCTGCGCTTGCATCTGATACGTCGAGTATGTGGATGATGAAAATGTCTTTGCGTTGCAGTATTTCATAGAGTGATTTGAGTTTGCGTTCTTCGGTTTTTTCTGGGTTTTCTGCGTCATATTTTAGGAAGACACCTTCTTCAGAATAATATCCCTCTGCGATCAGGTTGCCATCTCGTGCGGCGGCTACGAAGTGTATTTTTTTCATTAGTTTGTCCTTTCAATAGAGAATTGTTGTATTTCGTCAGTTTTCGTAGTGTAGGCTTTCAGTTTGCGGACGAAGAGGCGCAAACTAAAGTTTGTGTTACATTATAAGGTATTTTTCCATATAAGTCAAGTTTTTTTGTTTAAATCTCGGATTATAAGGTTATGCTACAAATGCTCTTGATTTTTTACTCGATAACATGTTATACTTCAGGTTATCATTGTGTTAACAATTTTATTGTGAGAGATATATCTATGCACCGAACGTTTTCTCTGAACTAAACGATAAACATCTCTTGCAAAATAAAGTTTCGTTTATAGGTATTTTAGCTGATCGGGAGATAGAATGTACTGGAAATATCAGATGGCACGTATCATTGAGGTTGCACACTTAATCCACAGAGAACCTCGTAAATGGACACGGCTTCGATTATCAGAACATTTTGGTGTCAATAAGACGACTATTCAACGCGATATAGACCTTTTGCGTGAAATGGGAATTGCAATTATGCCTTGTGGTAGACAGGGATATGAGATGATTTCAGACTTCTTCCTGCCTGCTCTCAATTTGTCTTTTGAGGAGGCACTTGCACTAGTTATCGCAGCAGATTTCTATAAAGCAACGGAAGGGGAACACGCAATTGAAGTGCTTGATCAGGCAATTCACAAGATTACATGCAATTTGCCGGACCAGACGAATCGCGCGCTAAAGCAGCTCGCACCGAAGATTGAGGTGTCGTATCAACAAGTCAGTCCAATTGATGAAACTGAATCATATAAAGAGTTGTTATACCAAGCAAGCAGGGAAAGGACGAGGGTAATTATAACCTATAATTCCTTCAGCAGCCAAAAGGAGACTCGTCATAGACTTGCACCGTATGCGGTGCTGTTTCGTAAACGTGCCTGGTATGTCATCGGATGGTCTGAAACTACTAAACAGGTTTTTACCTTCCGTATCAACCGTATTAGTTCGCTTTCTATTACACATGGTGGTTATGAAATTCCCTCGGATTTCTCTGTTCAGAAATACCTTGAGAAAAGTTGGGATGTGATGCTTGGAGAAGATACACACGTTGTGATTTTATTTGCCAAACGTATTGCACCTTTGATTCAGGAGGTGAAATGGCATCCGACACAGCAGATACAAGAGGCAGATAAAGGAAGCTTTCGCTTTGAGGTAACAGTTGCAGGTTGGCAAGAGATCGGTTGGTGGGTTTTGGGTTGGGGACATGAGGCGAAGGTGATTAAACCGAAAGCATTGCGCGATTGGATCGCTCAAACAGCACGGAAAATGGTAAAGTTGTATGAATGAGATCGGATTGTGTAATGGACAATACGCTAGTGTACTGTAAGTTGAATAGCTATTGGTTTAAGTTCTTTTTTCAGAATCGCGGATTACACCAAATCAACGGTATGAATGCCATTGAGGCATTCCCCGGATTACGCGGATTTCATTTTTCAGAATCGCGGATTTTCGTTTTTCAGAATCGCGGATTACACGGATTACGCGGATTGACGCGGATTTTAAGAGTTTGGTATTCACATGTTTAATGGATAGATGGGCATGTTCTGGGACATCATATTTTCTGAGTTGAGGATTGCGCGAATTAGGTTGTTCGTCTGAATCGCGGATTACGCAGATTGACGCGGATTAGATGGCAGGTGCTTCAGCGGAGTTAGAGAAATATGGGAATGAGGAACTACACAAAATTTTTTCTCAAGTAAAGGAAACAGACATGCTTGTCTCACTTTAAAACAGAAAACCACCCGATAGAGGGTGGGCAACCTATTCTCCCAGCCGGCTGGGAGGCAGCATGGCATACGCAACAGTTTTCGGCCGCTATTTTACTCCTGATCTTCGACAGAAAACCACTTCCATAAAAAGTGGGCGACTTATCCTACTGAACGGTCAGCAGGCAGCATGGCATACGCAACAGTTTTCGGCCGCTATTTTACTTCTGGTGTCTATTATAGATTATACTCTTTTTTGCATGTAATGTCAATTTCTTTTTAGCAAAAAGCAGAACCTACATCCACCGCTAAGGGAGGGTTCAGTCCTGCACTGTAAATATTATAACATTAACCCAAGATTAAGTTAATCTTTTTCCAGAGGCATTCAAAAGTCGATTTTACCAAATCTCGGAGAACGCGGATTTTTGTTTTGTCTGAATCGCGGATTTTCACCGAATCGACGGTATGAATACTATTTAGGTATTCCCCGGATTGCACGGATTTTCGCGGATTAGTTTTTTGATGCTTCAGGCGTGAGTTTCACAGGATGAGAATAAACGCAAGATTGCGGATTTTCGCGAATTAGGTGGCTGGTATTTCAAGATGCTTTTCATTTTCTAAATCGCGGATTTCGTCACATCGACGGTATGAATGTTATTTAGGCATTCCCCAGATTATCTTTGTCAGCATTGCGGAGGACGCTAAGTCCGAGATAATTGAATGGTTCTGAATCTTTTTCAGAATAAATAAAATTAAGCAACATTTTTTTAATATTTTTTCATCGGACGCAGGCTTATGTGACTGGTGGTGTGGTATACTTAATAAAAAAGGAGGATCCAAGATGGTCATAGATAACCAACAGAAAGATCAGATCTTAGCCGCTCACTTTGCGACGACAAACCTGAGTGACGCTGCGGCATTCTTTGAGGCGTTTGTTCATCGGATGCACTGTGACAGAAAGTTTGATCAACTCAAACATTGGTGGGACGATATGGATGCATTGCGCGTAATCCGAGCCGCCGAGCATCATATAAGGAGGCAGACATCAGAAACCGAATCATCTCCAGATCCGATTGAAAGTCCCTCTGTGGGTGAGGATGGACGTATCCAGTTTATGGGAGAACCCATTGGTAAGGTTCATAATTATTACCGTACCGTGCTTCCACAAGAGATGCAGATTCGACTTGCTTATGACACCCTAATTGAGCGATTTATGGAATTCTTACAAAGAGAGAAATGTGCTATTCGACTTTCTGAAAATCAATTGACAATTAGCCTGTTTATTCCCGGTCCCGATTTTCAACTTGAAGCTGCATGGCAAAGGTTCATTGAAAAATTCGCTTACTCCGAAGAAGAATTGTATAAATCCTTCACACTGTTTGTGAATAGCCTGAAACTGACTGACAGAGGTTTTGGTTACGTTCACTTTCCATCGGTAACGGAAGATATGAAACTTTTGCAAGCGGCGTTTTATATTGCTACACTTGAAGAAAGGGTCGTTCGGTACCCTGATAATTATAGGAAAGCCAAAACTGACGAAGATCGACGGACTGCCGCGATGGAGAATAGGGGAGGGCTCAAGCAACTCTTAACCGAATTGCGCCATGAATTGCAGGCAAGCACTCACATCTCCGATGAATCCGATAAAGTTGTAAGGCTTTTCGATAAGGCTTTAGATCTTTCTCGCCGATTCAACAAAGCTGGCAAGACCCAATTTTCTTACGGTACAGTAAAACCTCGCGCCCAAAATGGGAAAATTGAAGATAAGATTATTGACATTCTAACTGAACAAGTAAAACCTCTACGGTGTCCACTTGCTTCAATTGACGAAATAGCACAAGATTCCGAACAGAGTGCTGGAGATACTGCCAAAAATCGGTGTTACAGCTGTAGCAGACCTATGCCTCCCAGAAGCGAAATCCGTCGTTTTAAAGGCAAATTGGAGGCAAATCGATTTGTTTTCTCAGCACCTTCGCAAAGATTACAATCTGGCGGCGTGCAAGTTCAACCTCCTATATGTTTTGATTGTTTAACAGTTGCTTTCGGTTGTCCGATAAAATTAACAGGGGACGCGATCATCGTTCGTTTGTCGCCTGACGAAGAAAACGAATCGGTTTCAACTAAGAGGTATCTCCAAATGTTAACCCTCGGTGAACTCAATTTGATTGCTGGGCAGTATCTACTGATTAAGTGTAACGATTATGTAGGTTCAACGCCCGTATCAGAAAAAATAGGACCGGTTCAATATACACTCTGGCGAGTAGCACAAACACTGCCAACTACTGTGCTCGAAAAGATGAAGTTCACACTTTTCGCTGGAGAATCTGGGATTCCGATGTCGAGTAGACATCTTGTTTGGTTAAGTCTACTCAATGAAATTTTTTCACCGAACCTTGTTGTTGGAAAACGAGATAACATTCCGCTCGGGCAGGCAATCCGACTCGTACAAAAAGACGAAGTAATCTCAGCAATCTATAAACTAGTAACAGCAGAACCAGGCGAATCTAAACCACTCAAAAATTGGTCATATAGTGAAAAACGGAGTCTTGAGGAACTCCGCGAAAAACACTGTGACTTACTTGAACAATTCTCGAAAGGAGATAAACTCATGTCGAAACAGGCAGACTTTTACCGTGACGTAGCTGCCCTTACCGGGTTAACTTATGCTTATTGCGATTACTTCCGCAGGGAGGTAAGAGAAAAAGAGAACGTTGACCCGGTCCGCGAAGTCAAGAAGCTCATTGAGAAAGTTATAAATCCGAGTTTTTTCAACTACGAAGCCTCTGATGTTCTTTCTGGTACGAGAGCTACGATGTACCGAAATCACGATAACTATTTCTGTTACGATCAGGCGAAGTTGTTGTTGGAAAACACTCTCAAGGTGCAACTGTCTGATCGTGTAAGGTCCGATGAGAAAGGTCCCGAACCGCTGGCAATTTACTTTGACGACATTCTGAACGCTTACGCTGCGTTGTCTGAAAAATATGATAGTAAGGCACAGCAACGGAAGTTAACTTATCAACTTAAATTGAACCTCTACGCGAAGTTCGCATTCCTATTCAATTAAAAAGGAGATTAAGCAAATGGCAATTAACGTGAGATCAGGGCTTGAGAATAATTCGAATGAACCCCGTTTCCACTTTGATATTTATGCAATTCTTGAAGGAGGCCAAGAACTTTATTTTGGGCATGAGACACAAGTAAACGTAAGTATTGTTGAAATGGTCAGTATTGCTTCACCTGATAGCACAAATGAAGAAAACGTAGTCGAGAAATGTTATATTTCCCCTACAAAACGCCCGCACTTACCCCCATTTTTTTTTGAATGCGTGTGTAGTTGTGTTCATAGGTTTCCAATGTTGTCATGTCAGTTCTTCTGCGGTGAGAAAGTTTATATCTCTCAAACAAGTCCTCTCGGTGAACAAGAGCAACGCCTCCTGCGTCCACACCTCGCGGATCATACGGTTGATGACACTGATCACGGAGTAAACTTTCCGCGTAGGGTGTAAAGTTTTTGCCCATCTGTCCGCAGCTTTTTCATAACACAGGAACGCCAAACCATAAGCCACGACTGCCAACAAAAACAGAACTTCCATCCGGGGCTGTTCGTTCTTTCTCAAAACGAGTGCTTTGAAACCGAAGTTCGTTTTCAAGTCTCTGAACCCGTGTTCAATCTGTGTCCGCCGCTTGTAGCAAGTTCGCAGGGGGTTCCCCTGAAGCCGATTGGAGATAAGATATAACGGGTCTTTCTTGGTGTGCTGTCCCCCAACATAGAGTGCCACAGGCACCTGCTCCGTGTAGTGATAAAGCACTTGTGGGTAAAAACCATTTGCCACTTCTTCAAGGCACTGCTTGTTGCCTGCTATACGCACACCAACATTGCGTGGCACACGCATCAAGTAGCAGATGCCTTGCCCCTCAAAAAACTTGAGGATCGCTCTCGCTCGGGCGAACCCTCTGTCAAAAACCAACACAGGCTCCCGACTATCCCCTAACACTTCAGCAACGCGACTATGGACATCACAACAGAACTGCTGAACTAAATCGTTATGTCCTTGATAGGTGCCATCTTTGAGCATCTCATTTTTATACAGAACCCAATAGAGCGGGATCGCACGATTGCGAAACGGAAGGGCTGCAACAATCGCCTTCCATCCGCCCGGTAAATCTGTCTCGTCTATCAGCACAAGCAGATGCTGCATCCCCACAGAACGACACACACTGACAACTATATGTGACAACCAGGCACCCTTCACCGCTGCAACCGGAAAATAGGTGTCAATAAACCGCAACACACGCTTTTGCTTAGACTTGTCGTGTTTCACACGGATAGGTAGATGTGAGGCAATCGATTGAATACGAAAACTCGGGGCTACACACACAGCCTGTAGCATCAAATAAAAGTTGCGGAGCGTCGGTTTTTTGATACAAACCCCGTTGAAAACTTTACGAAAACCTGTTATAATCTTTCTGGGGTGTACCCAACTAAGGGTATATTTCATAAGAATACCTCCCTGCCGGTTTTTCACCGACATTGGTTTATATGGAGGTATTCTACCATAACCCATCAGACTTTCCAACTTATTTCTATACACACACACGCCTACACATACCGCATACAAAAATGGGGGTAAGTGAGTACAAAACGCCGGGGTGTCGAACGTCGCGCATTGATTTGGGCCCCAACAGATACTGGGTT
This sequence comes from Candidatus Poribacteria bacterium, assembly GCA_965200395.1. Lineage (GTDB taxonomy): Bacteria > Poribacteria > WGA-4E > WGA-4E > WGA-3G > MSPOR6. The sequence continues at coordinate 819,321 of CBDAUH010000003.1, forward strand.
GCTCGGTGATATGTGGAATTGCGGTATCCCCCACACTTGTAGTAAAGCCGAATGTCCTATCTGTCGTGTTTTCGGGGGGCTTATTACAAGTAAAATTGAAGTCGATACCGAAGTCGAAGGTGAGAAGGAAGAACGGCCTGCGACAACCCTCGTCGGGCGCCTCACGCACAGTGGTGGGGTAGCAATCCAAGAGTTAGGGCCTGAAGAAAAACAGCGGGCAATGCATCCTTCACGACTCCGGCAAGAAGGAGATGAAACACCGATGCCCTTCAAACGAGAGTACAATCAGCCAGGATTGCTCTACCCGGTTTATAACCATTGTATGAGTATAACGGAAAGAGAATTTTCTTCTGTGGCTTATGCGTTTATGGGCGCGTTAGCACGATTAGGGGCAGGTAATCCGAAAGGTGTTAAGATTCATGATGCCCCGAAGTTGATAAAAGAGGACGTGGATGAACCCTGGATTGTTGTTGATCGATACCTCGCTCCGCTTGGCAAGCGTCCTATTGTTTCACCTGCCATTGGAGATGTTGAAGAAGCAAAAAGTCAGTTTAGAGAAGCCGCTTTTTCTGTTGCAGGCAACAAGCGAGAACCTACCAGCGAGTTAACACAAGGGAATTTTCACCGATACATTGGGGATGCTGCTATTGCCAAGTTATCGACGTATCTGGTTCAATTTGAAGAGGAGGTACTCGATGTGGATGCTGGAACTAACAATTAAACCGACATCGGGATTGACGTTCCGACGGATGCCATCATCTATCTTGCATATCAGTACGTACCCGTTTCTGCCGCCGACGACGATGTCCGGTTTCCTCCGCCGACTTAAGCTGCTGGAAGCCGGGCATCTCCCGGAAACCGCCGTTAAAAATCCGGATTACTACGCGCTGCCCCCTCAACTTTGCACCCTTGGGGCATATCCGAAAGTCAACGAGCATCGCATTCATACAACAAAGCGTCAGGGCATCAGATCTTTCAACCATAACGCCTTTTCGCGAATCGTTCTTTACCAATCCACAAAGGAAGTATATCAACTTCATACATGGGAATACCTCTTCGCGGAGAAGCTTATCGGTTATGTAGTTTCAGAAGATGAAAACTTGCTAAACCAATTAAAAACGGTTAAAAACTTCGGTTGTAAAATTGGCAAAGAAGGATACGCTTATGTAGATCAGATTAGGGGACCGACAGAGCTCAGTTTAGAACACGTAACCGCGAAACCTGATACGCTCCTGCCTGGAGCAGTACTTGTCGGAGTTCCATGTGAGGCGTTTCCACTGTACCGTTACGCTTGGAAAACAGGGATATCTGAAAACACAAACCTTGAATACCCAGAACCAAGCGCTATTGAGGGATTCGTTCCATTTGTCGCCGGAGAGATTCACGGCGAGATTGAACTTGATTACTATACTGATGGGAACGTCTATCTTCCGAAACCTTTCGTTGATGAATTGTGGGAAGGAGAAATAAATGACTAACGTAAAAGATACTGTAAAAGTAGGTCGAGTTTTCTTTGAACCTGAGAGCGGTCCCAATGTAAAAAACGTGACTGTTCTCACATTGGATAGTCACGTTGGAAACGTTGTCGAGTTAGTAAAAAGGTTCGATTCCAATTATTTCAAAGTTGATCACAGCGAAACTCACAACCTTCTGATACGCGCGGCGGAGAAACATGATAATGCGAAACCTGAAACCTTCCGCGTAACCTACCGAAGTTGGAAGGAAAACGGACGTAAATCCATCGGTTATTCCTTCGCGGGACATAGGTTTAGGGTTTCAGATACTGATCGCTATGTTGAATTACTCATCCGATTGCATCATGAATTTTCTATAGATGGAATTGTAGAAGCACAAGCGCAGCTCAAAGCATTGGAACAGTATTCTAATGAACAGATAAAAAGATTTCCAATCGACCTCTATGTTCTGGAAATGTGCGATCAAATTGAAGCTGAACTTGAGACCTACGCTTTCACGAAGGATGTACAGCCTCGCGTCTTTATGGATTTTCACTCGCGCATGCGTGAGGATGAAAAAACTATTGAGGTTAACCCGTATCCATTTGATGAGAAAAGGATCCGCCTACCACTTGAATATTATGAGTTCGATATTCCAGCAAAATGCCGTGCCCAAATAGCCGCGGCTTTGGAAGAAAATAATCGAGAAAAAGGCTTGGACTTCCTCCATAAAATGATTATTGATGTAAATAAAAATACGGAATGTCAAAAGAAGGAGATGATTTTATGTCAAGCACCTTGAACGCCTATAAACAATTTACGGAATTTGCTCCTAATCCAATGCAGGAAGAACTTTTTACTTACATCGCCCCGAAAGGCGAAAATCCTGCACTGCTACTTAAGGCACCCACGGGCAGTGGAAAAACAGAGGCTGTACTCATACCGAGTCTTGATTCCAATCGCAGGCTTTTTCTGATTTTCCCTTCTAGAAGCCTTGTTGACGATCAGATTAGTCGGTGTGAAGAATACCTTGAACGAGCATCATCAGAAAATATGAATAGATCTTATACATTAGTCGTTGACACAGGAGCCGAATCCCAGCGTACCGTTTTTACAAAAGGCGAGAGAGAAAAACCTGCAAGACGACATCTCTATGATGGTGATGTAATTCTCACAACATTTGATAAATTTCTATACCGCTTTTTCGGATTTGGTGAACCTAAGAAATCTTATATTTTCCCGTTCCGTATTCACTACGGCCAACGTCGAAATCTGTTTTGTTTCGACGAGGTTCACGCCTATGATCAGGTTGCGTTTGTCAACTTTCAACGCCTTGTCAAGGCACTTTACAAAGTTAATTTAGATATGGTTGTCATGACTGCGACGATGCCTGATACATACCAAAATGAATTGGATTTCTTGGATACGGTTGACTATATTACAGACGATAAAAATAAGCTGGAATTGGCAAGAGTGCAAAAAAGGCAGTATCCCAATAAAGCGGTCAAGTGTATTGCTGCAAAGCCCAAAGAAGTTAAGAACAAAATATGTGATTATGTCTCGGAACGATATGAAACAGATAAACGGATTATTGTTACTATTGAAACAATTAAAGACCTCATTCTAGTTTACAATGACTTGAAAGAAGTAAATGGTGGAGAGAATATTTTTCTTTACCACGGGCGTCTCTCTAATCCACAGCGCAAGATGGTTTATCGTAACCTGAAGAATCTTGAAAAAGAGAATAAGGGGTACCTCCTTTTCACGACGAGTGCTATTGAGGTAGGATGTGACCTTGACGCGCATCTGCTCATCACCGAGTTGTGCAACCCCGATTCGCTTATTCAACGCGTAGGAAGGTGCAACCGCAAAGGGCAGATTCCTAACGCTGAAATCGCCATTGTAGGTAACAAAATTCCATCTTTTCTCTCTATCCTTACTGAAGAAAAAACAGAGAAATATCTTGAGAAATTGCGGCAACAGAGTGGCACTAACTTCAAACCAGACGACATCCTTGAACTCATGGAATACACACCACATTCCGATTACAGGGCAGAAGTACTTTTTGACATGCTTTATGAATACGTTTATGAAGCACGTCTCGAAAACAAACCGCTGCACGATAGAGGACTTGTGATTACACGGAGTTTTGAACCCTCAATTACGCTTACAACCAAAGTCCCTGAAGAAGAGGCAAAGCACCAACCCGAAAATGCTGTAAGTGTGTCTATCCGAAATTGTATAGCGAGACGAGAAGATAATGAGTCTATCAACCCAGATTTTAAGGTATACCATAGGTTTTATGATAAGTATTATGAGGAATTTAAATTTGTTGATCTTAACCGGCACGGAAGTGTCTACTTTAAAGAACTCTTTATTGAAGTTCCTGAATCTTATTTTTCTGAAGAGTTAGGCTACGTTGAACCGCCCAAAGTATTTGAAGACCGGGGGACTCGCGGGTACCGTCGGAATTTTGTTTATCACACGACCGATGAAAACGGTAAACCTAAAGAAACATGGTTGCACTATCTGAAGGATTTGGAAAAGTCAGATCCAGAGGAAACATCATCTTTACTTCCAGAATCTGTTCAGACAGAACGTCACGAGTCGGTGGAATCTATTTTGTCGCACCCAGAAGGCGGTGAACAGTTGTCACTTTTTGATATTGATTAAGGAGACACCCCATGCCTATCAGCACACGCATCTCACTCGTCCCGGAAACTGATGTAACACTCCGCCCGACGATGGGACATCACGCACACGCGGCTTTTCTTGCTATCCTACGCAGAAGTGACCCTGATCTTGCGGAGACACTCCATGCGCAATCAACACAAAAACCCTTCACCGTCTCACCACTCGTCGCGAAGGCAAAGCAGTACGCCAAACAACTCCATATCCGGGCAGGCACGGAATGCAAACTCCGATTCACATTCCTTGACGATACGCTCTTCACAGCTTTCGGGCGTGCCTTCCTAAAATTTCAACTCCCTAAGATTAGGCTTGGCAGCGCGATTTTTCAGGTCAAACAACTCGTTTCACATGCAACGGAGGCGGAGGATTGGAGCGGTAACACGACATATCCCGATCTCGTCCAATCAGCGAAAGCGGAGGCGGACATTCGTCTCAAATTCCATTCGCCGACAGCCTTTCGTACTCTCACACCGCAGGGACAGAAAACGTATAACCACACGCAAGTCGATCCTATTCGGTGCTATCAGAGTTGGATTAACAAATGGAACGCCTTTGCACCGTTCCAATTTGACAGAGACGAACTCCGTGCCTTTATTACAGAAAACGCCCGCGTTTCTCGTACCGAGACGCGCACTCAAGCCCTCAATTTCGGCAGACAGACTGAGATAGGATGGGTAGGAACGTGCACATTTCATTTTCAACACAAAAACGTGCTTAATGAAGACCTACTCCGCGCAGCCAATTGCTTAGCAGATTTCGCATTTTACTGCGGCACAGGATATAAAACTACAATGGGAATGGGACAAACAAAACGGATTTAAAATAGGAGTAAAACTATGTCAGAAACATACATACCACTCTCACAGATAAACACTTATGTCTTTTGTCCCCGGCGATTCTATTACGAATCCATTGAGGGACATCAAGTCGTCAATGAGCATGTCGAAGAAGGCAAAATCAAACATGAACACGTTCACACAGCCGTGACAGATCGAAAAAAAGGAGACAAAACCATCTCTCGCCGACAATACCTCGCCTCCGATACACCGCACTTACCCCCATTTTTTTTTGAATGCGTGTGTAGTTGTGTTCATAGGTCTCCAATGTTGTCATGTCAGTTCTTCTGCGGTGAGAAAGTTTATATCTCTCAAACAAGTCCTCTCGGTGAACAAGAGCAACGCCTCCTGCGTCCACACCTCGCGGATCATACGGTTGATGACACTGATCACGGAGTAAACTTTCCGCGTAGGGTGTAAAGTTTTTGCCCATCTGTCCGCAGCTTTTTCATAACACAGGAACGCCAAACCATAAGCCACGACTGCCAACAAAAACAGAACTTCCATCCGGGGCTGTTCGTTCTTTCTCAAAACGAGTGCTTTGAAACCGAAGTTCGTTTTCAAGTCTCTGAACCCGTGTTCAATCTGTGTCCGCCGCTTGTAGCAAGTTCGCAGGGGGTTCCCCTGAAGCCGATTGGAGATAAGATATAACGGGTCTTTCTTGGTGTGCTGTCCCCCAACATAGAGTGCCACAGGCACCTGCTCCGTGTAGTGATAAAGCACTTGTGGGTAAAAACCATTTGCCACTTCTTCAAGGCACTGCTTGTTGCCTGCTATACGCACACCAACATTGCGTGGCACACGCATCAAGTAGCAGATGCCTTGCCCCTCAAAAAACTTGAGGATCGCTCTCGCTCGGGCGAACCCTCTGTCAAAAACCAACACAGGCTCCCGACTATCCCCTAACACTTTAACAACGCGACTATGGACATCACAACAGAACTGCTGAACTAAATCGTTATGTCCTTGATAGGTGCCATCTTTGAGCATCTCATTTTTATACAGAACCCAATAGAGCGGGATCGCACGATTGCGAAACGGAAGGGCTGCAACAATCGCCTTCCATCCGCCCGGTAAATCTGTCTCGTCTATCAGCACAAGCAGATGCTGCATCCCCACAGAACGACACACACTGACAACTATATGTGACAACCAGGCACCCTTCACCGCTGCAACCGGAAAATAGGTGTCAATAAACCGCAACACACGCTTTTGCTTAGACTTGTCGTGTTTCACACGGATAGGTAGATGTGAGGCAATCGATTGAATACGAAAACTTGGGGCTACACACACAGCCTGTAGCATCAAATAAAAGTTGCGGAGCGTCGGTTTTTTGATACAAACCCCGTTGAAAACTTTACGAAAACCTGTTATAATCTTTCTGGGGTGTACCCAACTAAGGGTATATTTCATAAGAATACCTCCCTGCCGGTTTTTCACCGACATTGGTTTATATGGAGGTATTCTACCATAACCCATCAGACTTTCCAACTTATTTCTATACACACACACGCCTACACATACCGCATACAAAAATGGGGGTAAGTGAGCCGATACACTCGGTGTCTCTGGCTACACCGATCTTGTTGAGGAGAAAGACGGTATTCCCTATCCAGTAGAATTCAAAAAAGCAGGCATGGGAAACTGGCTCAACGATCAAGTACAACTCTGTTTACAGGGACTTTTATTAGAGGAAAAGACAGGAATTTCTATTCCACACGGCTATATTTTCTATATCGGTTCTAAACGGCGTCGGAAGGTACCGTTTGATAAAGAACTCCGTAGGGCAACACACCAATACGTGGCAGAAGCGCGTTCACTCTTAGATACTAGACAGATTCCAGAACCTGTTCATGACAACCGGTGTAATGGGTGCAGCGTCCAATCAATCTGTCTACCGGATGAGGTCGCCTACCTCCATGAGTTAGATGAGCGGCCCAAACGCATTAAACCCGCACTCGGTATAGACAATGTCTTATATGTTGACGAACCGGGCTGTGCAATCAAAAAGACAGGGGAGCGACTCCTTGTCGTCAAAGAAAGCGAAACAATTCGAGATATTCCACTGATTCATCTCGGACAGGTAGTTATCTGCGGTAATGTCAGTTTGACAACGCCTGCGATGCAAACGCTTTTACATGAGGGTATTCCCGTTGTGTTTCTCTCTGCCTATGGACGCTACCAGGGTGCTTTGACACCGCAAGTGTCACGCAATTCACTTTTGCGGACCGCACAGCATCGCGCCGCAGCTAACAATACACAGTGCCTTGACCTCTCGAAAGCATTTGTTCACGGAAAACTGGTGAACATGCGAACGATGCTTCAACGTAGAAAATGGCAGGCTTCGGATAGCACAGATTCGGCTTTAGAACCGCTGATCACCAACATAAAGACTATACAAGCGATGGAAAAACGGATTGATAAGGCAACAGATATCACCGAATTGTTAGGATTGGAAGGCAACGCGTCCGCCGCCTATTTCCGTTCATTCAACTTTATGCTAAAAGAAGAAGTGGGATTCGATTTTCAAAAACGGAGTCGACGTCCACCCGCTGACCCAATAAACGCATTGCTCAGCTTCGCTTATTCATTATTGACAGCAGATATAAACTCAGCACTTCAGGTTGTCGGCCTTGACCCTTATGTCGGTTATTTTCACCAGTTGAAATATGGTAAGCCTTGCCTTGCCCTGGATTTGATGGAGGAATTTCGACCAATTATTGCAGACTCCGTTGTCATTACCTTGATCAACAACCGGCGCATCAAACCTGAAGATTTTACGCAATCTCATGACGGTTGGTATCTGAAAGATAATTCTCGGAAAGTATTCTATGCTGCTTATGAAACGCGGAAAAATGAGACAATCACGCATCCTGTCTTCAAGTATAAACTGACGTTCCGCCGGGCAATGGAATTGCAAGCACGATTGCTGGCTAAATATCTTACAAGCGAAATTGACCGTTATACGCCCTTGACAATTCGGTAATACGAAAGCTTACAAATAAGGAGTCAATAATGCATTACACAGTTGCTTATGATATTACGGATGACAAACGTAGGAACAAAGTCGCTAAAATTTTGAAGGACTTTGGAGCCCGTGTGCAGTACAGTGTCTTTGAGTGTAATATTGACCGTCGTGCATTTCTACAGTTGCAAAATCGCTTGAAACAAGCTATGAATTTGAGCGAGGATACTATAACATTTTATCATATCTGTGCTGCATGTGAGAAACAGATTGAACGTATCGGTCAAGATAAAGGACTTGATAAACAGTCGTATATTGTATAGAATTAAACATGAAATGGTTTCTGTGAGCGGCAGCGGGCCGGAAACGTCTAGACCCTCACAGAGAGGCATGATCTCTTATGTCTACTGACTTGAATCTTTTGCTCGGGCAGCTATACTGTTTTCCGCCAGTGCCGAAAGCTTCGCTCACAGAAACGTGTGCTGCTAACGCACACGTAATAAGGGTTCAAATAGAGCGGGCCTTGAAATCAAAAGCATCTCGATTACGAGATTGAAACATGCGCGTGACTGCCGGCAATATCCGTGAAGATATCTTGAAATCAAAAGCATCTCGATTACGAGATTGAAACATGCGCGTGACTGCCGGCAATATCCGTGAAGATATCTTGAAATCAAAAGCATCTCGATTACGAGATTGAAACATGCGCGTGACTGCCGGCAATATCCGTGAAGATATCTTGAAATCAAAAGCATCTCGATTACGAGATTGAAACTGAGATTGTAGCACATCGTCAACAAGCTGCCGTTTACTTGAAATCAAAAGCATCTCGATTACGAGATTGAAACTCCGCATAAGTGCCTTCATTGATAACAACATCCTTCGCACTTGAAATCAAAAGCATCTCGATTACGAGATTGAAACCATGGCAGCACGCACCCTGAGCTGCCGCCTGCAACCTTGAAATCAAAAGCATCTCGATTACGAGATTGAAACCGCAAAGACTGGGAGCGATCAGAGGCGAAGTATCTGCTTGAAATCAAAAGCATCTCGATTACGAGATTGAAACTAGACTGCTGATCGTGCCAGTACCAGTGCCACCAATAGAGCTTGAAATCAAAAGCATCTCGATTACGAGATTGAAACCAAGTTGCTCATGGATTTCTGGCATGTAGTGGTCGGCCTTGAAATCAAAAGCATCTCGATTACGAGATTGAAACGTAGTTAAGCAGCCAGCTGACGCTGCCGTTGCTGGTAACTTGAAATCAAAAGCATCTCGATTACGAGATTGAAACGTGGTTAATAGGTTTCGCAAGATTTCATCTCTATTCACTTGAAATCAAAAGCATCTCGATTACGAGATTGAAACTGTAGAGAGTAGCCAGCATGTAAGGGACATCCAGACATCTTGAAATCAAAAGCATCTCGATTACGAGATTGAAACATTGGTGTTCCAGCAGGTCAGGCGATCGCAAGTTGCTTGAAATCAAAAGCATCTCGATGACGAGAATAGCGTGGGTTCGGTTTCCTGGCTTGTCAGAATCGCGGATTTTCACGGATTACGCGGATTTACGCGGATTTTAAGAGTTTGGTATCCACACATCCTAATGGATAGATGGGCCTCTTCTGGGATGTCACATTTTCTGGGCTGGGGATTGCGTGGATTTACTCGGATTGGTTGGTGCTTCCATGTGCTTTTCGTAGGATTTGGTGCTTTCGTCACCTTCTATGTGGCACGCTTGAAATCAAAGGCATCTCGATTACGAGATTGAAACGAAAGGCGAATTTGTGTTAAGATATTGTTATGTTCTGTTAACTTAAAATCAAGAGCGTCTCGATGACGAGAATAGCGTGGGTTCGGTTTCCTGGCTTGTCGGAATCGCGGATTACGCGGATTACACGGATTTACACGGATTTTGTTTCGGTGTTTCGAGGGGTTTTTCATAGGATTATGTGGATTTTTTTGTGGCTTCTGGTGTCTGTTTGCGTGCTACGATGCACAACCTGGAAAGGTTATGCTACAAAGAGTGCACAACCTAACAGGTTATGCTACAAAGAGTGCACACAAGGCACAACCTGGAAAGGTTATGCTACAAAGAGGTCACACAAGGCACAACCTAAAGCACCTTGAAGTGCCAACCACCTGATCTGCGTCAATCCGCGATTCAGGAAAAGAGCACGCAAGAAGACACAGACTCTTACAAATCCGCGTCAATCCGCGTAATCTGTGTAATCCGCGATTCTGACAAACAAAAATTCGCGTCCAAAAACGACAATTGAATGCCTCTGGCTGCAAAATATATTTTATATTTTGGACACCGAATTTGTGCTATAATAATCCAAACCTTACTACTTTGGAGCGCGCAGATGGTCATTGCTGTAGATGCAGCTACCCTTGAAAAACGAAACAAAACTGAACAACAACTCTTTACAGTGGTTGAACAGAACACACCTGCCTCAATCAAATCACCCCTTTTTCCACAAGACAACCCTGAGGCATTTACATTCATACTTGACAAGGAACTGATTGAACAACTGAACTTGTGGGAGTGGTTCCGTAACTATGCTAAGGAGGCGCAAGTATCTACCGCAGGCATACGCGGGCCACAAAACATTCTGTATCCATGGGACACTCGATTTCCGATAAATCAGGTTGGCATAATTTTAGCTACACTTGGAAAAAGTCTCGTTGCAAAAGAGAAAGCAGGGGGACAATCGGTAGAGAAGCTTGCGGGTTGTGAAGTGCGCTATAACTCACAAAAATACGTAGAATTTATTGCACGGATACAAGCAGCCCAAGGCATACGCACATACATTCCAAAGGGCTTCGGTACACTTCCCATCTGGATGGCATCCTTCTTAATCTTCACACTTGACTTAGATGGCGGTGAGCATGTCACATCAAGCCATTCTGTCAGTACGAAAAACGCAACAAAGGATTTAAACAATCAAGGAAGTCAATATCTGCCCGAAGAGTCCATGCAGTTCGTGAAAAAGATAGAGCAGATACTTAAAACTGCGGAAACGGATGGGTATTCTATTCACTTCAGTGCAGTTGCAGACGAACATGTCGATTTTGAAAGATTAGATGAGCTTCATGATGGTGTGCATCTATATGTGGGTTATCTCAGGAGCGGTGTTGCTACAGATGCCAATTTAAATCTGATTTGTCAGGCAAAACCGCCGATAGTTGTTGACTGTGTGGGTGGGTGCATGTATCGTCCGATGCGTGCGATCTTTGAGCGGTTAGGTATTGCTGATTCTGTCCGTTGGCTGCACACTGAACCGGATCCCCTCTATCACAACATCGGCAAACTGGACAAAAATCCGAAAACTGGTGAAGCGGAATTTTACGATCTTGGATGCGATTTTAGTGTACTGGATGTTGTCAAATCTGCTGACTATGTGACAAAACTCAGGAATCAATCTATTGGGACGATCGTTGAGGCAACTGATCCTGATGGTGATCGACTCATCGTTTGTCAAATAGAAGAAGCGTCACGGGCAGGAAAACTACAACAACTCGGTATTGACTTCCTCATGCTTGACGAAGGTCGCTTACTGACGATTTACACTCCTAACCAAGCATTCCTGATGTTAATGGATTTCCACATGAAACAGCTTAAAGCTGCTGGGTTGTGGGATGATCATCCGCGGTTCATGATAAAAACGACTCCCTCTGCACTTGCTTGGGACCAGTGGGGGACAGCAAACGGTGTAAACGTCATCAATGTACCGGTCGGTTTCAAGGAGATCGCTGCGATTATGAAGAAGATTGAAAAGCAAATCGCCGAGACACCGAACAAACCTGTTGTTATCCAGGATGTTTATGGTGAAACTATTCTGCTCGGTGTGCAGCCTCGGCTTATCTTTGCAGGTGAGGAGAGTGGTGGCATGATTACTGGTCCTGAGGAGCTTATCCGAAGTCAAGGCGGTCGGACTGCTATTGCGATGCGGGAGAAATCTGCGGGTGAGTCTATGGTGTTAGTTACAGCACTTGCGGCACATTGTAGACAGGAAAAGATACCAATGTCTGACTATCTCGGTGCTATCTTTACGGATAGCAAAATCAGTGCCACCTGTGATGTCAGAGAGGACATTACCTACTACAACGAGTCTGAGCCGAATCCGGAAAAACTACGCAGCGCAAAGCGGGAAGGCGAAGCAAAACGTGACAAAAACGATCTGTTTTTCCTTGGTATCGCTATTGCGCTGGGCGATGGAAAAATAGATATGGAACAAGCGCGTGCTATTCTTTCAGATGCACTTCCCGATCTTGAATTTACGACGCTTGAAAGTATCAAATTTGTCGGCGATGGCACATACCTTAAGTTTGTGGATATGTTCGTTGAGGTTCGTAAATCTGGTACAGATGCAAAGACTAAGGCTTATGCCTCTGGTCCTGACAAAGACGAGTGCCGAAGATGTGCTAAAGTCTTCGGTGAAACAAGTGGGGACCTCACTGAACTTTACCGTGTGCACATCGGCGAGGACTATTTGCAGGATGTTGAAAAACGGGCGCGCGAGATTTACAACGCATTTCAGGAGTGGTCGGTCGCGAATTATGGTTAAATATGGAATAGATAAACACCGCACCTGCAGGAGTGATCTCCGAATTGCGATATAACTCGATAATAGTCGGGCTTCGCTATGCTCTGCCCGACCTACGAGCTCCTCGTAAAATCCACCATAACCTAAAACGTGCTATCACGGTTGGTAATGGGGCACCATCGCGTTGTTTGGAGGTACCGTACCAAAACATCTTTCGCTGCTGGTGTACCAATGCGGTAGAGTGCATGCACGGCATTGCCACGGATATAACGGTTCTCATCAAAAAGCAGATTTTCCAGACCTGCAACAGCATCTGCGGCATGCTCTCCGATGCGACACAGTGCAAACACAGCGTTACGTCTAATACCGCCATTTGGTTCTGCTAATGCCTTTATCAATCCGGGTACTGCTAACGCACTATCTTGACTCGTTGTGCCTAACGCTTCAATTGTGCGTGCGCGAACTGATGCCGATTCGTCTTCTAATGTTTCAACGAGTGCAGGCACAGCAGATTCCGCCTTCGTTCCGAGGTCTCCGAGTGCTTCTGCAGCGTCTGCGCGTACGCGTTCATGAGTTTCTTTCAAGGCATTCTGTAATGTATCAACAGCGGGTGCCCCCATGGAATTTAGTGCATAGCATGCATGACGACGAGTCATATCTGATTCTTCATAGAGACATCTCATCAGTGCAGACAAGGCTTTTTCGCCGAACTTCGACACCTTATATGCTGCCTGCAGTCCAACGGATTCAGGTTCACCATTCATCGCGCTGATTAAATCTGATAACGATTCACCGTTAGGTGAAGGAGACGTATCATCACCGTTTGAGCCAAGGTGCCAATTCCAGAGGTGTTCGAACATGTCCTGATGTTCCTTGGGTCCAAGTGCGGTGCCATTTGCCCAATTTGTGTCCTGATTAGCCCATGTAGGTTTCTGTGGTTCTGTCATGCGTGCGTACAGGAACTTCATCATATAACGTCTTTCTTCAGTCTGATTCGGCATTGCGCGGTGCCATAAGTCATAATTTGCAAATGCGACAGTTCCTGCTTTTCCGGTTATGGGTTGTTCTGGTGATATTTGCGAACCTTCATTTGTACTGAAGTAATGACTTATCGGAACGACACCGGTCGGCCCACGCTCAACAGGCGTGTCTTGTGGATAATAGAAGACAAGCAATCTACGTGTATGATGTGACCAACGTTTACCGCCATCCTGATGCATTCCCTGTCCATTACTACCGGGTGGATTGTAATGTGGGTGCCGATGGGGTTGCATATAATAGTCTGGTCCTAACAAACTTGTCAGGGCTCCTTTTACGTTGGCATCGTCAAATACGGCCTGTATCTCTGGGATTCTGGGTAAAAGATTGTTGCCTGGATTGCCTTCTTTATCAAAGACTGCAGCTGTTTTTTGAAAAACGTCATCGTGGAACGTTGTGGGTAAAGCTGTATTCACAGTAACGAACCCGTTCACGATAAATTCACGCATTTGTGCGTCTGTTAATAGGTTTTCTGCCATTTCTATTTTCTCCTTTAAAAGTTTTGGCACCTATGAGATTAATTATATCACGTTTCTTGAAATTCACAACCTTATTTATTGTGTCCGAAGAACACATACAATTCATAAACAGAATTCTTTACCACTCCTTAGTTATCCAATATTTCAAATACGACACTGTCCTTCCTTTTTTCATAAAGAATTATCTTTGCCTCTATAGATTCTGATAGATACTGCTTTGAATCATAGGTGTTGGGCTTAATAGAATATGCCTCATCTCCTACGAACCCATCTATACCTTGGGATTCTTCAGAAGGTTCCGCTAAGCGGTAATCGCAACCTTTTATTTCAGATAATTTTTTTAGAATTGCCTCCTGAAACCTAAGTCCTATGAATGTTTTTACAAGAATCAGGTCCTCTACCCATGTTTTAACCATAGTCCGATCTATTTTGGGAAGTGCTTCGTTGAGGTTTTCTATCATTGAGATAATTTTATCTGTAGCATCTTCAATCGCATTTGGATATTGTTCTTGATACCATTGAATCCACTCTTCAAAAGATTTTCCCGGAAATTCCTTCATCAGTTCAGTCATCTGTCCAACGTTTTTTGGGCGTGTAGCTTGTGAATTTTGATTTGCAAGATTTATTACTTGGGTCGTATACTTTGGAAATTCACTAGGAGACTCCTTAACTATATATTCCTGAATTTCAGTATTTTTTAGTTTAATCTTCATACATTACTCTTTACATGTTGGTTTTTTTACCAAAAAGTCTGTGGGATGCTCAAAATTAAAGCCTGCGGTTCCTGTGAATACTCGATTTCAAAGATATTTTCTTCAAGGGACTGCACGTCCTTTAAACTATTGAATAAAATAAACTGCTCCTGACTTGTTACTACCGGACAGCCATAATGTTTGTTTTCATATTTCAAAGGTTTTGAGTCTTGAATACGGTTTTTGACAAATTCAAAATGTTTTAGCAATCTATTGTGTAAATAGTTGTTTGCAAATTCTACAATATTATGGGCGATAGGGCAAACAATTTGTTGAAAACTGTTGTCTATTTCAACGCCGATACTATTGCGTGCAGATGTCATAGCGGCAGTGCTCGTGGTTCCTGTACCCAGGAACGGATCAAGTATTACATCACCTTTTACGGAATACATGTTGATGAGTCTATAAGCCAACTCAAATGGAAATGCGCCACTTCTCAACCTTGGCATATTATTAGAAAGTTTCTGTTCTTTTCCTTTAATATCTGTCCAAACATCTGAGTACCAGATATTTCTTTCTTCCCAGAACAATGCACTTTCGCGTCTATTTTCTTTTTCTTGCTCTGTTTTAAATTCTCTTTTTGCTCCTTTTCTGACTATCAGGATATATTCGTGTTCCAGTGTCACATAAGCACCAGCGGGTAACATACCTGACCCCATAAATTTATTAGGTGTATTCGCCTGTTTTCGCCAGAGGATATCAGGTAGTACTGAAAATCCGATTTCTAAGAGACAATTTAAGATTCTTGCATGGTTTGGGTATAAACAGAAATCATCTTTTACTTTCCTCGTTGCATCGCCAATATTAATACATGCAAATCTGCCATTCTTTAAAACTCTAAAAGCTTCGTGCCATACGGCATCGAGAATTTCGTGCATCAGCTCGAAAGCCAGCTTTCCATCACCGGACGCTAATGCATTTGGGATATCTGGATTTTGATTGCCGAACATATCATCCCATATATCGATCATGGGATAAGGGGGTGAGGTGACTATCAGATCAATGCTTTCTGATGGGATATTTTTCAAATTTCGAGAATCTTGGAAAAGGATATTGTGAATAGTTTTCATGACTGTGGGTTGCTTAAACTCTAAATAATGATGTGCTGTAGCTATGTTTCATGGTGTTTGTATAAATAATATCATAGGATGACTATAATCTTCAATCAAAAATATTGATAACGTGAGTTTTGTAGCACAACCTGGAAAGGTTATGCTACAAAACTGATAAGAAATATTACTTGCATGGAAGTAAATTGTGATATACTATTTAGCAAATCACTATGGATTGGATAAACGGCGGCACTCGGAGAATGAACTACTAACCACAGGCTTCCTTGGAAGTCTCACAACCGAGGAGATATATATGTTCCAAGCTGAGATGGCGAGACGGAATGACGAATTCCGCAAGAAAGCCCTCAAAAAAGCACTTACAGGGATTCAGTATGAAGTACATGGCACGGTTCTCGCGACACAAGGCATAGATTGCTTGCCCATAGAAACACAGTTTTATATTCTCAAGGCAATCTTCGATTTTGACAACTTCACCGAGGATAACGACCCTTGGAATGAACATGATTTTGGAAAGATTACAGGTAACCATCCCGATGTATTTTGGAAAATAGACTACTATCCTGATGAAACCGGGGAGTTTGACTTAGATTCGGAATGGGGCACTGAGGACGACTTGTTGAATTCATATAGGGTCTTAATGATAATGCTTGCTTCGGAATACTAACAGGATGGGTGTAATATGACGAGATCTTTTGAAAAGTCGTTAGCTTGGCAGGAACGTGCGAAGGCTGCGTTAGTCGGTGGTGGACAGCCACATAAACAGAGCACTCCACCGGAACCTGTGATGATTGCAGGTGGCAAGGGCTCACATTTCTGGGATGCAGATGGAAACGACTATATCGACTATCTGATGGGATACGGTCCGATGATCCTCGGACACGCCTATCCGACTGTGATAGAGGCTGTTGCAAAGGCATTGGAACGTGGCAATGTCTATAACTTCGGACACACGTTAGAAATTGAGCTTGCAGAGAAACTTGTTGAGCTTATTCCATCAGCAGATAAAGTTGCATACTTTGTCGGTGGTTCTGATGCGACGACTGGTGCGCTCAAATTTGCTCGTGCATATACTGAAAAAGAGAAGGTGATCCGATGCGGATACCACGGGTGGCATGACTGGTGTCATAATACGCGTGGACACTTACCAAGTAGTGCTGCGTCAACGTTGAGTGTCGGTTTTAACGACATTGATGCGCTTGCAGACCTATTTAAGGAACATCCTGGAGAAATTGCTTGTTTGATTATGGAACCGTCAGGGCACGACTTACCAGCAGATGGATATTTGGAAAACGTGAAATCCGTTGTGAATACTCACGATGCGCTGTTAATTTTCGATGAAGTTAAAACCGGATTCCGATACGCTTTAGGTGGCGCGCAGGAGTATTTCGGTGTGGTCCCTGATATGTCGGTTTTTGGGAAGGCGTTGGCGAATGGCTTCGCTACTGCAGTTGTTGTCGGCAAGAAAGAAATTATGGACGAAGTTGCTGGTGTATGGGTCGCCGCTACCTTTCACGGAGAGGTATCTCTTGTTGCTGCTGCTATTGCAACAATTGCGGAATTAGAGGCGAAAGATGGTGTTGCTTTTATGTGGAAACAGGGGCAAAAACTGTTAGATGGCTATAAAGAGATGACAGAACGATTGGGTATTGACCAAGCACGTATCGGTGGCATTGGCCCTATGCCCTTTTTCGGTTTAAATGCCGATGGTGAGAAACAGAGTCAATTCCGCAGAACATTCTATGAAGCAACCTTAGACGGTGGATTGTATCTACCAGAGGGACATATTTGGTTTATGTCCATCTCACACACAGACGAAGACATCGCTAAGACGTTAAGTGTTTCGGAGGATGCCCTGAAACATGCGAAAGCGATGGCGTAAAATAAAGTTTATGGGACTACACAAAAGACGAAGACACCATTAGTGTCTAAGTAATTACAAATTTTGCGGTAACAATTCAATAGGATAGGAAACAATTATGGAACAAACACAAAATCATACAAAACCTTTTATTGTAGATAAGAATTTGGGAACAGCACTTGACATAGACAATGCTGAGCTACCACAGACGACATCGGATGGCACACCTGTTGTGCCACCTACGCAAGAACAGAAGTATTTGTTTGACATGCAGGGATGGTTATTAGTACCTGGTGTATTGGTAGGGGCTGAGCTTGAGGAGATGCAAGATTTCTGTCATCGACTACGCCATGATCCTGAGTCTATTCCAGACCATGAACGTTCACCTCTTGGTGGCCCGATGGAAAAGTTAGCCGATCATCCGAATGTGGTTGGGTTTCTAAACGAGTTTCTTGCACATCCAGCGTTATCGAGTCCAGAATGTTATGGCTTCCGTATGGAGTCGTGTAACTTGTTCTATCGGACGGTAGGAGATGGTAATTTTGGGCCGCATAACGGTAACGGTATGCTGCGTTTTCCTGGGGATTCGCACCTCTATCGGTGTATTCCGGGCAAGGCATATAGTGGTTTGACGCGTATTGTGTGGGAGCTCAATCCTGTCAAATATAGGCAGGGTGGTACACTATTCATTACAGGCAGTCATAAGGCGGTCTATACAGCGCCTGACAGTATTCGAACGCCGGACTCTCCGATTTGGGATACTTATGAATGTCCCGCAGGGTCGTTGCTTTTTTTCACAGAGGCGTTGACGCATAGTACACATAAATGGACAAACGAGGATAACCATAGGTTGGCGATTTTCAGTTGCTATAACACTGTGAATAGTAAATGGCATGATTGGAATCCACATCCGAAGCTGCTGGAGGAGATGCCAGCTAAGCGTCAAACGCTTTTTAGACCTGTCCGTGCTGCGAATAACCTAATTCAGTAAAGGATTGCATGTTTATGTATATCAGATGTAACACAGTCAGTGTGTTAGTCGTTTTCATTAACTTATGCTTTTGCTTCGGTTGTGAAAGGATTCCGACAGAAATTATCAGTACGACACCTGTTGATAGAGTCGCAGTTGCCACCATCTCTGCAATAGATGGGAGTGATTTGACAGGCACGGCTACGTTCACAGAAGTAGACAGCGGTGTCTATGTTAGGATAGAGGTTCAGAATGTCTCTCCTGGTTTACATGCAACACATCTCCATATCGGCAGCTGCGACGATATAGGGCCGCACTGGCATCCTAGTGGTATTCCAGTAGGTACTAGCACTGTACCTGTTGCTGAAGCCACACCTGAAAGGCCCCCTATCGGCATTGGTGAAATTGGTAATATTCCGGTGGATGAGGACGGAGTGGGTATATTATACCAAATCTATTTGACTATTCTTCATAACTGTGTTATTATGGTCCCCATTCTTTTAAAGGAGTGAAACATCCATGAATAAAAAAGTGCCAGAGATTACAGAAAGTGTAGAGGTCTTGAAAGACCTCTTACGAAAAGCGAAAAAGAAGCATGAAATCCTGCGCCTGAATATGCTCTATCTCTTGAAAAGTGGCGAGGCGAAAAATCGTGTCCAAGTCGCCCGCCTCCTCGGCGTTGATCGCACAAGTGTCGGCACCTGGCTGCAGGCTTATGAAACCGGCGGACTTGAGAAAATGCTGCAACGCGGATACGCCCCCGGACGCGAACCCATCCTCACTGAAGAACAGCAAACCCTCTTACTTGAAGAACTGCGGAAACCTGAAGGTTTTACGAGTTATGTGGAAATCCAAAAGTATATCGCTGACACGTTTGGCATCAAATGAACTATAAAACTGTTTACGCAATGGTTCATGATAAATGGGGAGCCAAACTCAAAGTGCCTCGTAAGAGCCATGTAAAAAAAAACGCAGTAGCGACTGAAACATTCCGCTCCGAGTTTAGCAAACATGTCGCTGATGCGGTTGCTGAAAAAGGTGCGGATTTTCAAAGCGTTCGTGTTTTCAGTCAAGATGAGACGCGATATGGTCTTTTGCCTACTACAGAACGGCGTATCACGCAACGCGGTGTCAAACCTGTCGCGAAGATAGATTACCAATATACATCGGTTTATCTCTATGGTGCGGTTGAACCTTTGACAGGTGAGCGATTTTTCTTAGAACTTTCCCACTTGACTTCAGATTGTTTTCAGTGTTTCATTGATGCTGTATCGGTTGCCTACGCGGAGAGCCTCAACTTATTAGTGCTTGATAAGGGTCGTTTTCATCATGCTAAATCGTTAGTGGTTCCTGCTAATGTTGTTTTACTTTTCTTACCGCCGTATAGTCCGGAGTTGAACCCAATTGAGCGTTTCTGGCAAGACTTGAAAGCGAAGTTGTTTACCGAGTTCTATGAGACGCTTGAGGCTATGCAAGCGCAAGTGACGGAGATACTTCAAAGTTATTCCGATGCTGCTATCGCTAAACTCACTGGGTTCTCACATTTCATAAAGGCTGCTAATGCAGTATAAACTCTTAGAAATGGTATTAGAGTTTACAACGTCTTTCTGGTCAGTTGGCAGTGACCCAAGCACAGATATCCTGGGCAAGCTTATACTTATCCATGAAACAGGTGATACTTTCCAAACTAACCCGCATACTCATCCAACAGCAATGTCTGATCCTACCGTGAACGTTGGGATGCATACCCATAATATTGCACAAATGCAGACGGCACAAGCTACACACGTATGTACGCTTGCGGTGCTTAGTCAACAGATAGATTTAGATGCGGATCATCACCTCCCTGGTCAAGCAGTAGATCCTCATACCCATGACTTGTTGGAAATATTGCTAAAATGTTTCTTGAGTCCTGAACAGCTTGCTGACCCGAAGATTCTGTTTAACATTCCACTTGTAGGATCACCAGAATATCAAGCGTTTTTGAATATAGAACCCAGAAGTATAGCTGCTTACCATGAATTCTTTGATTCTATAGGGCTGCCTGTGGATCCCGATTTCTTTACGAATCAGTATAAGCAGACTTTCCCTGTAGGTACTCCTGAGGAATATGAACAAGAAATGCAAAGTCGGTTAACAGATCTCTATATCGCGTCTGGAATAGATATTGAAAATTTGACAGATATGGTTGATTATAATTTGCTTCTTGCCAATTTTTTTGATGATCGGACGACTGCATGGGTGTTAGGCTATTTCCAAGGGGATGATGTATTATTTGGTGAGTGGAGCGTTGATGTGTTGAAAGCTGTGCAGGTTAGGCCGGGTGGTGGTTCTAGTATCGGCTGCGGTGTGATTGGGTTGATGGAGTAAAAGTTACTGACAATCGGATTTGTGGACATTCTCAAGCTCCGCTTTTAAATCTTCAGCAGTACCAAAGAGAGAGAGCCCATAATCCCCCATTAGATACCAAAATTCTTCGCGTAACACGTCTGCAAGTTTCGAAGCAAGTCCGCTGCTAAGCTCTTCATTTTCATAATATTTCATGGCTAACGCTATACGTGCATCTTTATCTATTTTAAAAGACTCTGGGTTTGAAGTTAACAGCTGTACAATATCTTCAGGTAATTGGACACCCGTTTTCTTCTCGAAGGCTGCAATACTTTTATGTGTGTTATGGAATGTATCTGCTATATCTAGGCCTTGGAGTATAGCAGCGGTTAGGTCTCTTTTGGCTTCTTCCCATTTTTTTGCGCGCAAGTACGCTTCACCCCGTATGTAGTAGGATTTGGGATCCTTCGGTTTTAGAATAAGCATTTGTGTATAGTCAGCAATAGCCTTTTCCAGCTCACCGTTGTCTCGATAGGAATTGCCACGCCCTTGGTACGCCTCGGCAAGTTCTGGATTCAATGCAATTGCCTCGTTATAGTCTCTGATGGCAGAGTCAAAGTCATTTCGGTAAAAAGATATATTACCGCGATTGTTGTAAGGATGAGCATGTGTCGGTTTCAATTCTATTGCTGTGCTATAATCTTTAAAGGCACGGTCATACTCGTGTTTGTTATGGTAGGCGATTCCACGATTATAGTATACTTCAAAAAAGCGCGGTTCCAGTTCTATCGCCTTGTCATAGTCTTGGATGGCACGGTCAATTCGACCTTTATTCCGGTAGGCGGAACCTCGGTTGCTGTAGGGTTGGGCATAATTGGGATTCAATCGTATTGCTTCGCTGCAGTCTTCAATACATCGATCAAGGTCGCCCTTTTCACGATAAACAGCACCGCGATTATTATAGGCTTTGGCATAGTTCCATTTGAGTTGAATTGCTTTGTTAAAATCTTTTATAGCAAGATCAAATTCACCTATTTTCCCGTAGGTAATACCACGATTGTTGTACGCCTTAATGTGATCTGACTTGAGTTGTATCGCCGTAGTATAGTCTTTGATAGCATCTTGATAGTTCTGCTTAAAGTCGAGGATAATTCCACGATTGCAATAAGCATCTGCATAATTCAGATTTATCTGTATTGCTTTGCTAAATTCTGCCATGGCAAGATCGTATTCACATTTCTCAGCGTGTGCTATACCCCGGGCGTTGTATAACTCAGGACTATCCTGTTTAAGGGGTGGCGCATTGTTTTCGTAAGCAAAGCTAAAGTTAGGAGGAATATAAATAGGTACTTGATTTAATTTTTGCATTCTTTCTGTCCTTCATGATTCGGGTGCCTATAGAATAATAACATATTGAGCGGCAATTTTCAACTGAACTTCAATAATCCGCACTCAACAAAACCTCTTGCTATAAACCGTAATATTACGTTATCATATCGATGATCATGAACATGCAAACACACTATCCATCATACATAAGATTATACATCATAATTCTGCTTTTCCTATTTATTGGAACTGTACACGCGCAAGTTCTAATAGACTCTGTGATTGCAGTTGTCAATAAACAAGCAATTACGCAAAGCGAACTCGTTGACGAATTTCGCATTGAGGCTATTATTATGGATAAAGTCTTGAAGAAAGAACCGACAGAAGTAGATAAACGGACATATTTGGATCGTATCATCAGACGTAAAATTGTTCTACAAGGAGCTAAACAGATAGGCATTACAACTGCCGATCACAAGAAACGAGTAGCAGACCGCATCGCTGAGATACGTCGCAAATTTCCATCTGAAAAGGCATTTCAAAACGTTATGCAGGGACAGGAGCTTGAGATGGCAACGTTAGAAAAGTGGGTGTATGAACAGATTATTTACGAAATTTATTATAATCGTCAGTTTATCAATAGGGTTGATAATAGGGAGGTAGATGAATCAGCGCCGCTATATTTTGAAGCAAATAAAGCAAAATATGTTGTTCCTGCAACGGTTACATTTCGTTCTATCTTGGTAACTTTTCCACCTGAAGGTTCAGAAGAGCAGAAGCAAACTGCCAAACGGATCGCCGAACAGATTAATTCACGTTTGCAGAGCGGAGAGATTTATGAAAAGATTGAGCAAAGTAACAAAACGAACCCTTCTATCAGTTTTGATTCTCTAACTCTAACAACAGACACGCCGTTGGGAGCAACTGTTGCAAAATTAGGACCTTCGGAACGTGAGGGGCCTATTCCCGTGCCAGCGGGATATCAGATTGTTGAACTTGTCAAGAAAACTGATGCTCGTCAAAAACAGTATTCTGAAGTTAAAGACGAGATCTCTACAATGATTCGAGGAAATATAGCTGAAACTGAATTTAACGAATGGTTGGCAAGACAAAAAACGAGTGTATCTTGGTATATTATCGACGATGCACTCAAGCGGGTCAACCAGATACAGATTCAACTGGCAGAATGACAAAATGAGATATATTCGATCGTTAACATTCATTTGCATTCTATTTCTGATGTACGTTGCATTAGGTTTTAGTGAGGTATTGGAGTGGGATATTTCCACCTATCCTGCGGAGGTGCAGGGGCAATTTGATAAGGCACAGGGAGCGTTCAAAAAAGAGAAATTTGCGGAGGCATTACGTCTATATGAAATGATTGCTAAGAATTCGCCTACTTTTGTAATGGCACATATTGGGGTAGGCGATGCAGCTGCGAAGTTAGGACGTTATTCCAAGGCGATTGACGCGTTCCAACATGCATTACAACTGATTTCAGTGATTCCTTATGCTAAACGAATATCCTTTGAACCGACTGTGCAAGCCAAACTTGCGACTGCTTATCATCGGAATAAGCAATTGGATGAGGCGGATACATTGTTTCGGGCGGCCCTCAGAGCGGTAGGGGAAAACGCTCCTGTTACTTGGCATATTGCTTTGGGACAGATTGAAACCGAGCGTGGCAATTTGGAGAAGGCGCGGCGTTATTACATTGTGGCGGTGCAACTTCATCGAGAGTCGACCGCTGTCTGTAATAACCTCGGACATGTTTTGTTAAGACTTAACCGTATTGATGAGGCGGATGCGGTGTTTCGTCAAGCATTGACCTTAGATCAAACGTTGGCAAGTGCTGCTTTTGGCAGGGGCGAAGTCGCAGCGAAGCGTGGACAATTCATTACAGCACAACGTTTTTACGAACAAGCTATTCAGCAAACGCCACACGAACCGATTTTTCATAAATCACTTGCAGATGTGCTTGAACAACTTGAGGATACCGAAGGAGCTAAGCGGGCGCGACTACGTTATAAACAGACTTTAGCAGAAGTCTATCGTCGACGAGCACATCGGTATATTGAGAAACAGGAAGGCAAATCTGCATTGGCGTTACTGTCGAAGGCACTTGAAGTAGATGCAACCTATATCCCTGCACTAAAAGATTACGGTTATGTTCAGATGCAGATGAAGGAATTGGAAACCGCGAAGCAGACTTATTTACGTGTGCTTGAATTAGAACCTGCTTCACGGCAGGCGTTGTTACATCTCGGTATGATAGCGGTACAACTCGGAAATCAAGCTGAAGCGGAGTCACACTTTCTCACACTCATTCGGCACGAACCGGATTTTATGGACACATACTCGCAGCTTGCCAATCTCCGTGAAGCGTCGAAGGATCTTAAAGGGGCTGAGAACGCGCTTACGATGGGAATTTTGCATCAACCGATATGGGCACCGGGATATTGGTGGCGTGGGCAAATTTACCGCAGACTTGGGGACTCTTCTAAGGCGGAGGCGGATTTTCGGCGTGCTATCCAGCTTGCACCAGATGTCCCATTTCCGAAGGATGCTTTAGCTGCGCAGCTTGCGAATGAAAATAGGTCGCTTGATGAAGCACTTAGACTTGCCGAATCTGCTGTTGCAAGCGATAGCAGACCGACACATATTGCAACGTTGGCACTTGTCTATTACCGTCTCAAGCGGACAACTGACGCGCGACGCGAAATAGATAAAGCTTTTTTACGATCTCCAAAGCATCCTTATGTTTTAAAAATTCGCACAGAGATCCTGCAGATTGAGAAATAAGAGGTAAATCACGTTTGTTCCTCAAGTTTCTTAGGTATTTTGAGTAGTGTCAAATTAAATACTTGCCAACTTATCGTAATTATGTTAACATTATAAATAAGTTATGTAGTACATAAGCTTGAAGAGACTTTTTAGGCAATCCTAATGCTTTAGCATTGGGTCCAGCCCGCGTTATCTTATGTGAGAAGTCAAAAGGAGATTTGACTTTACAAGTAAAATGTGTTATCCTATATTTAGTATTCTTCACTCGTAAGAAGGTGCGGATGCTAATAATCTCGCGGTCGGATTGACCGAGAGACTAAACGCTTGTGGAGTGCAATTAAGACCTCACACAGTTTGGGAAGGGGGCATGAGACACGGAAGCAGGAATCACATAGGAACTGTGTGCCCTAAGAAGCACACGGATTTATCCGTAGTGAGTATCACGAGTAACATACTAAAGATAAATGTCTTATTTTCTTTAAATCTCAATAATAGATTTGTAACTCTTCTTTAAATTTTACTTTAGAATTCTATAGATAAGGAGCATGAATAATGTTAAAATTTCAGATACCCGTTATTTTCATCTTAATCGGTTGTATGGTGTTCATTGTGGCTTGTGATCGTAGCCAGGAAGCATTGGAAGATGTCATGATGGAGCCGGGAATGATGGATGCTGACGATATGGGCGATACGATGGAAATGATGATGGATACGATGGCTTACAAAGAGTGGATGAGTGTTGATCTTCCTGCACCGATGATGACTGTTGAAGAGGCTGCTGCTGCAATGAATGCGGCTGGAACAGGTCAGGCACATGGAACCGGAGTGCGCACTGTTTATTTCAACGAAGCTGCTGCTATGGTAAATACGGCTGAGGGTGATAAGATGTATCCTGTTGGATCTATGATTGTAAAAGAAGTCATGGATGATGAAAATACAACGATCGTACAGGTCGCGTCAATGACAAAAACCGATGACCCGACGTATATGGAACATGGCGGATGGATATACGGTATCAATGGAACTAACTTCGCTGTTGCAGATAGTATGGGGTGTGACGGATGCCACGCAAAAGCTGGTGCAGGTAATGATTACGTCTTTGTATCGCTTGCGGCGGATGCTGGCATGGCAGATGGTGGCATGACCGATGCTGGTGATGCTGACGGTGGCATGGCAGACGATGGTGGCGGTGCTGCAGATGCTGACATGGCAGACGATGGCAGTGATGCTGCAGACGATGGTAGCGGTGCTGCAGACGATGGTAGTGACGGTGCCTAAACATTTCATGTTACATACAACAAAATCGGATTGGCAGAACATTTAGTTGTTCCCAATCCGGTTTTCTTTTTCTCACATCTTAGTAGGTGTGGTTTCTTAGCGAAATGGATAAATCTTTTTTTACAATCTCCAAACCTCCTTATGTAGGGTTATTTAGTTTTATAGATATTCATTTTATCAAGTTAACTGTGAGTAAAGGTTTTGATGCATATTCCTTTATTTTATCAGCGATCCGTGTTATGCCTTGAAAACGGAATACGGATAATGCGGTATTTCGTAAAGCGGCCATGACTTGTGGAATAGCCCCGCATCTGACAGGTGATGCGTCCTCGCCGAGTAGCACATCGCGCATCCAATGCGACTTGTTCTCTATTGCCCAATGGCCTCTCCGTAAAGCAAGTAAGCGTTCTGCGGATGCCTCACTCGGTTTCAGGCTCGTAATCCCATAGGTAGTGCGGGTTGTCTCTTCTCCTGTCTTCATATTTTTGGAAGTATAGCAATATTGGATCACTTGTGCTACGCCCGGCCAATCCAGATATGCGTTGAGACTTGTGCTTGCCTTGATACATCGCGTCTCAAGTCTGCCATGCGACTTTTCAATCGTCTCATGCATGTATATCGGTTTCCCTAAAGTAGGGTGTGTTGTGTCTTCAGAAACCGCGTCAGGCACGCCTTGAAAAAGTTTTTCAATCGCTTCTAACAGGTCCGGTTGATTGCCTTTAACAGGCAGCATATAGTCGCCCCCGCTGTTTATGATTCCGTGGCAGAAAGAGCGTTGTGTCAAAAGGGCATCCGTTGTGATAACTTTGCCTGCTACATCAAACGCTTTGAGGATTTCCGTTGATACCGGTATTTCATTGGTTTTGTCGCTGACACCTCGCTGCGTGAGGGTGATCCCTAACTCATGAGAGACGACGGAGAGTAAATGGCTGATCATCGCACCACTTTTTTTAGACGCACGCAGGGTTTTGCCATCTATAGCGACTGCGTCGGAACACCCCCGCAAATCAGGGCACTCTGCTAATGCGGCGTTTACCCATTTTGACAGGATGTTTTCTAATGCTTCAACGTCCAACTTTTTCAACAGATTATGGATAGTTGCGGCACAAGGCGTTTTGTGATGTGTGAACCCGAGTGCTTTTGTGAGTGCGGGCTGTGAGCGTGCCCAGGTAGCGATGGATGTATACCCTTTATGCCCGCACATCAATCCAACGACTAAAAGTGCGAGGATTGCTTTCAACGGGTGTCGTTTCCCTTTTTCCTTGCGTGGGTCTGTAAGTTCTGCTAACATATCCATTAAGTGGCAGGACTTTTTTCTTGTCATTCTTCACCTCAAAAGATCGTAAGTTTTTAAGGTGAAGTATAGCAGATATACCATGAAAAATCACGGTATATCTGCACATCCTAAAATATTAACGATTGTGATAAAAAACAACTAAAATACATAAAACTAAATAACCCTACTCCTTATGTTCTAAGAATTTGCGCAGAGATCCTGCGGGTCGACAGATTTAGGTATTTTGAATAGTGGCAAATTATTAAATACTTGCCAAAAAATTGTAACTTTGTTAAGATTATAGTAGTTATGTAGTACATACTATAGTTTGGACAATTTTAGAAATTTTTAGTGCGAAAAAACAGAAAAGCAGGTATCCTTTCATAAACAAATATATTTTTTGAAAGGAGAATAAAAAATGAACCTCCTTTTCTGCTTAGACGACATTCTATCAGATTTTCAGTATCTGTTCAACACACAAAACTATGCTCTTTTCCAAGCGTTTATTTTCGGATTTATCGCAGATGGAAATAGTGGCACGCTAACGGAACTTTATCAATCAGGTTTTTCACAGACGCGATACTGGTCTTTTCCAAAGTTTCTATCGCGTGGTAAATGGGATGCGGATAAAGTCGCAGGACACCTGACAAAAAAGGTTCAGCAAGCATTTCCTAACTGGGTTTATGTGTATGATGAGACCAAAGCCATAAAAACAGGTGAACGCCAGTGGGGGTTGCATTTTTTCCGCAACTTCAGTTATCAAAAGGGTCGCGTGAACCGATCCAAGTTCCATTATGGACACGAGTTTGGTGCCTTAGGTTTACTTTGCCAAACATCTATAGGTTGGCAGCTATTCCCCGTATGGGCGAGACTGATGGTGCCGCAGACGTGCCGTGATAAAAGCGATGCGGTGTTGAAACGCATCTGTTCCCAGATCGCTCCGGGTCTTATTATTTTTGATCGTGGGTTCTCAAGGCGAAAAGTGTTTACGCTGGTTCAAAGTTATGGACATCATATCTTGTGTCGTGCGAAGTCTAATGCCGTCTTCTATCGTTTACCGGAACAGCCGAAACATCGCCAGCGTGGCCGTCCGCGAAAATATGGAGACCGCTTGGATATTCGCAGGATGCGGTATACGCTTATGGATATAGAAGGCCAAAAGTATTCAATCGCCTCCAAAGTCGTGAGAACGAAGATGTGCGATGCTGATATTCGCCTCGTTGTTATCCGAAGTCGCCCGAAAACCTCGAAACCTTATCGGTATTTCTGTGTATGGACAACAGATTTGACGATTGGGATACCACAGATCGCTATATATTATCGCAAGAGATGGCACATAGAGACGGCTTTTCGGGATGCGAAGCAACACTTCGGTTTTGATGACTATCGCCTGAAATCCCGCAAAAGCATCAATCGGTTTGTGCAATTGAGTTTCGTTGCAGCAAGTCTGACGAAGTTGCTATTCACCCCACGGGATGGGACGGCGGAGGAGATAAGTGCTCAGGTAGTTTGTGATCAGTTGGGCATCCATTGGTATCATCCGAAGCGTCTCACACAAGGGTTGCGTGTAGTTTATCTCCGCTGGCAGCTCTACAGAGCGGTATTTTCTGCGATTTACTCTGAAAAAACAAACTCACAGAAAATACACACCGATTTTCACAAAGAGACAGCATTGCCTGCGGACAACGCAGCCTGAATGTCCCAAAATGTCCAAACTTTAGTAGTACATAAACTTGGAGAGTAATATATTAAAAAGGATGAATGTTTTTTAAATCTCAATGATAGATTTGTAACTCTTCTTCAAATTTTACTTTAGAATTCTATAGATAAGGAGCATGAATATGCTAAAATTTCAGATATCCGTTATTTTCATCTTAATCGGTTGTATGGTGTTCATTATGGCTTGTGACCGTGGCCAGAATATGTTAGAGAATGCCATGATGGAACCAGCAATGACGGACAGTGGCAGCGGTGATCCTGACAGTGGCAGTGGTGATCCTGACAGTGGCAGCGGTGATCCTGACAGTGGCAGTGATGATCCTGACGGTGGCGGTGATGATCCTGACAGTGGCAGCGGTAATGCCTAAAAATTTTGCATTACATATAAAAATCGGATTGGTAGAACATAGTTGTTCCCAATCCGATTTCTTTTTTCGAATCTCGATAGGTATGGGTTTTTAACCCACCTTGTGTATCAAGTATCAATTTAACGTGAGTTCGGAATAAGGCATTTTTTGTGCTCCATATATCCTTCATATCAAATACGCCGAACTCACGTCGATTTAGAGAACAAGCCTCTACACACATTGTAGGGCTGGGTCTCTGTGTTCCATCATTGTTAGAATGTAGGATTTACAAGATTCAAACGGAAGAAGAAAACAAAAAAGCCGTGTATTTGATACACGGCTTGTATTTTCGTTGTGATTTTGGGATATATGACTATTTATCGCCCCATGCACGACCGCGTTTAACCCATAAACGTTGTCCGACGCTTAATTTATTCCGATTAAATATGTAGTCGTCTTGGTTTCCTGCGACTAACCGCGTCCACTTCTCTGCGTCGTCATAGATTTCAGGGCGCGCGGCGATGTGTTTAAGGGCTGCTTCACCGTTGGCTTCCTCAATGTCTTCTTCCTTTACGACATATCTATCAACCGGTTCGGGGCTTGTTATGCTAAAACTGAAGCTGTGTGGGTTTTCAAGGGTATTTCCTGCCATATCAGTTGCACCGGATATGGTGGCAGTGTACATTCGTCCGGCGCGCATCGGCATATCTGAGGTAAATGTCACAGAATTACCTTCACCGCTAACCGTGCCAGGGAGTGTGAGTTCTGTGGGTTCGCTCATAGAATCTTCTGTTTTAGCAACGGTAACCTCAATTGTAACGCTATTGACATCAATCGATTCACTAAAGGTGACTGAGAGGTTATCTCGGACATTTAATGAATTTTCGTATTCAGAGAAAACTGTAGCGTCTGCTGGATCGGTGCTGCTTACTGTCGGTGGGGTTGCGTCGGTGTACGTAAATTTTTGTGTGAGCGTAACGGGTGCATCTGGTTTTCCTTTATTGGTTAGGATAACATCTACTGTTTGTCCAGCTTCACCGGGAGGTGTAATTACAGTTACTTCTGTTTTGCTGGGTACTGCGGCATCTACACCGTCCTTCCCTCCGAAAGTTACTGTAACCCCGTTTTTCATGTCGAATTTTTCGCCAGTAATACGGATGGGTGTTCCTCCGGTTTCTTTTCCCTCAAGCGGTTCCATATTTGATGGTACCGGTTCGGGGTTACAGCCTCCGCATCCTACCATCCATACGCAGACAAATGTGAAAATAACGTGAATAGCTATATTTCTGTGTGTGTTCATCAATTGCTTCTCCTTATCATCAAGAACGGGTGTCTTCTATTTTATGAAGTATAATTTCTTGCAGCTTGGGCAATCGCATTCCAAGTAATATCGGCTTGAACTACGTTCTAAGTCACGACTTTTAAAATTATACATGCAAATCTGTGTAGTTGTCAACCTTTTTTATTCTTCTCGCCAGGTGGTACGCTTTAGCGGATCATGGACATTAACAACAAGATCGGGGCCGAACCCTTCGATTGCTAGTCGTACTGTATCACCTTCACCGACTGCGGTGAGTGCCTCATGATGAGTGCCTGTGGAGACGACATCCCCTGGCTTCAATGTTACCACATTCGTTACCTCCGCGAGCAGTTCGGGGACGAAACGGGCCATTGCGTTTGTGGAAAAGTCGTGCTGTAATCTGTCATTTATCCAGAGTTGTACACCGAGTGCGTTCGGGTCAGGAACTTCGTCAGCAGTGATAAGCACGGGGCCCATCGGTGCAAAGGTGTGCCAGCTTTTTCCTAAAAAGAATCCTCCTGGTAAACCGCGTGCAGATACATCAATAAATTGTGTGTATCCGAACACATGCTCAAGAGCATTTTCTTGTGTCAGGTGTTTAGCCGTTTTCCCGATGACGATTGCCAATTCAGGTTCAAAATGGAACACTGTTACATCTGCTTTTGGCAGTTCGACGGTCTCTTTCGTAGAAATGACACTGGTTGTAGCCTTTAGGAAGGCATTAAAATCTCCACGAGAGGGGCTGTCTGGTTCGATGTAGTTGCCAGCGAGGCAAACAAGCTGTCCGGGATGCGGCAGCGGTGCTTTGAGGTTGACATCATCTAATGAAATGGGGTCGCCTTTTTCTGCTGTATCCATGATTGATGCCTGCAGATTATCATAATCCTCAATCACCGTCTGTACTAATTCTTGCGGTGTATGATATGAAATATCCTTAAGGGCATTCGTTATATCAACGATTTCGTTTTCTGTGATCACACCGAGCTGGTAATCATCAAAGAATGCAAGTTTCATTCAGTTTTTTGCTCCTATATTAAGCAGGACTTACGCATTGTAGCATAAACTTTCCAGTTTGTGCATTGGGGACGCAACCTAGAAAGGTTACGCTACAAAGATCACAAACTTTTTTAGAGCGGTTTATAACCCGACTTCAACCGAAATTGCGTAAGTCCTAATTAAGGTTTTTAACAAGTGGGTGGCTCTGTTCTACTAAAGGTAGTCATAAGCTGCCGCGTGGCTGCGGTTAATGCTACCACAACCGCTAATTACCGCGCGTAAAGTCACAAATAATCTCCAAATTAGGTTTTAGTCGTGTCACTGTGTCTTGCTACTATTCATCTGTAACAACGTCTGCCACTGCGTCTCGTCAACAAGTATCCCTTTTTTTAGACTCTCCTGCCGTGTGCGTAACATACCTTCTCCTGGATACCGCACATTTTCGTTTTCATCTAAGGGTGTAGCGGTATGGAAGTCATTGATAATCATTTCTACGGTTTCGTTTAATACTGTTTGTCCCATCATATCAGCAGTACTAATAGCTATGAATACTTGAGAGACAGCGTATTCTGATTTTTGTTTTCCGATCTGATGTGTCGCTTGCCCGCCTGAGATTACGGCAGCCATTGTATCGAGCACTAGTGCTAAGCCTGAACCTTTCCAATAGCCGATTGGGAGTGCTCTTTGGGAATCGAGAATCTCTGCAGGTTCAATTGTTAGTTCACCCATAGTATCATATCCACGTGGTAACGGGAGTTGCTTGTTTTGTCGTTTGAGGACTTCTAATTTTCCATTTGAGTACTGACTCATTGCCATGTCGAGCAGAATGTGTCCATTATCACGGGGAATGGCAATTGCTAAGGGGTTATTCCCAATCTTTTTCTCAGTGGAACCCCATGGTGGCATGAGTTTAGTTGTATTTGTCCAACAGATACCGATATATCCTGCTTCTGCTGCTTGTAGTGCGTAGGCACCGCCGCGCATCCAGTGGTTTGTATTGGAAAGCCCTATACAACCGATGCTTTGTGCTTTGGCAAGTTCCATTGCGCGGTGCATACAGATGTGTGCGTTCACGAGACCTACTCCCATTTTTCCATCCCATCGTTCGAGCGCGCCGAAACTTTCTATTTTCTCAGGTTGTGCTTGGAAATCAATCTGTTTGCTTTGGAGTCCTGCTACAAATCCTGGAAATCGATTGAGTCCATGTGAGTAGACACCATCGCGTTGGTTCTCTGTGAACAGTTGTGCACATAATCTTGCACGTTCATCAGCAAATCCAACGGACGAGAGCACACGGAAAAATTCATCATATAAAGTTTGGAAAGGTACACGTATCATGCAAGCCTTCCTTGATGTGATCTATTTCCTTACCACATTTCAAGCCAATCCATGAGGGTTGTCACTTGCTGTGTTTGGCTTCGAATGACCCATTTGAAATCGGGGTCTTTCCAATAGATTGTGCCTGGATGGTCGCCGTCGCGGAGATAGCGAATGTCGATTGCCCAACGAATAATCTGACTTGTGGTGTGCGGCAAGGATCTATGGAGTGTGAGATTATGGAACACCAACGCATCTCCTATTTCCATCGGACATGTCACAATACGGGAATCATCCACGAGTTCATCCATCACCTCAAGGAATTTACCTTCTCGGTTTTCAGTATGATGATTGACAACCCCTAATCGATGTGAACCTGCAACTACCTGCAAACAACCGTTAGTTTCGTCTACTGGAACGAGGGGGATCCATGCTGTTGGGATGAGTGATTCTTCGCTAACTTTACCGAAATAGCCGCTGTCTTGGTGCCATGGAACGACGGTCAACTGTTGTCCGGGAAGTTTTGGGCGTGCATTGAAGACTGGGTGTCCGATCACATCTGTTCCTGTGAGCTTGCCGATAGCATCTACGAGGGGGCCGGCGTAATGCAAATCAAATATTTCGGATGTTGCGATTTGCCCGCGCCAGGAACGTCCGAAACGGTTAGCATGCGTGCCAGCGACTTTGAGTAATCGGGTTTCAAATGGCAGTTCTGTTCCTTCATCTTCCACAGTTCCTTGTTCTTTCAGTTGCCGGATTATGTCCTCAACGACACAAGCGAACCTGTGGCGTACCCCATCAATAAGAGGCTTGGGAATGACGTTTTTTAGGAGTAAATATCCGTCGTTTTCCCATTGATGTATCTGTTCAGGGGAGAGTGGTCTATGTTGTTTTCGATCAATTTTCATGTTTTCTCACTTTCGTATCAACATTTTTAAATGTTGGCGATTTAGCTATGCGTTTCCATATACGTTCGGAGCACTGTATTTATCTGCGTGTGATGATTTTTTCTTTGTTCTTTGAACGATTCTAAGAGTTTGATGTTTTGAAGATAATTTTCAGGACAATACGGTTAGCATTTTTCTGTAAGTCATCATCAAGTTCAGGGATCTCTGATGTGTCAATCGTTTCCTCTGGAAGGTTCTGATTTCAGATAACCGTGTCTTTGAAAGTTGCATAGTATCTTCTTTTTAAATAGTATATCACTTTTCTGGAAAATTGACGAATCTTTTCAACTCCACAGTTTTAATGATCTGAAAAATAGTCATTATGCCGTTGACATTTTATACAGAAACTGATAGGTTACATACTAAGGAGGAAACACTATGGCTACTTTGACTCAAACAGAGAACCGTATCAGACCGCTCTATATTGATGGATATACTGACCAGTTAAGCTATGCACCTGGA
The DNA here is from genome assembly GCA_965200395.1 of Candidatus Poribacteria bacterium. GTDB lineage: Bacteria > Poribacteria > WGA-4E > WGA-4E > WGA-3G > MSPOR6. The sequence goes on from CBDAUH010000003.1 coordinate 854,071, forward strand.
GAGGAAATTGCGTTTAATGTTTCAACTAGTGCGGGTAACTATGCTATGGAAATAGCACGTATAGGAGCAACGCGCGAGGTTGTTTTTAATGAATCGGGGTTACCGGGTGAAGCACAACCAATTCCGGTAAATGCATCATCACATGGATGCGGATGGAATGCTACTTTTACATTCGAAGTGCCAGATACATGGCAAAGCGGATATTATGAAGCCATTCTCCGAGCAGCTGATGGCGGTGGTGATCCTATCTATAGAAACCATCGCACTGCTGAAAGTTCCTTGTTTTTTATTGTTCGTCCAGCGAAACCTGGTGTGAACACACCGATTTTGCTGCAATTATCCACTAATACATATAATGCTTATACGAACTGGGGTGGTTTTAGTCTTTATGGGTATCACGGGCAGAATGGAATGCAAGGACGGCGTGTTTCATTTGACCGGCCTATGGGGAGTCAGTATAGGACTTGGGAGCTGCCCTTTGTTGTGTGGGCGGAGCAGAATGGATATACGTTGGATTATGCAGCAAATAGTGATCTTGAATTCTGTCCTGAGATGTTGGAACATTACGAACTTGTTCTGAGTCTTGGGCACGACGAGTACTGGTCTGCACCGATGCGCGATAATCTTGAAGCGTTCATTGCGGAGGGTGGAAACGTCGCATTTTTCAGTGGGAATGCTGTGTGCTGGCAGGTGCGTTCTGAGGATGAGGGACGCGCGCTCGTTTGCTGGAAGCAGAGCTACAACCAAGACCCTATTTACAAAACTGATGATTACAGCACTCTCAGTACATTGTGGAGTCACTATTTGGTAGAACGTCCTGAAAATCATCTAACAGGTGTCGGTTTCCTTCAAGGGGGCTATCACTTGAGCCATGGGCAGTTTATGGATGGGGATGGTGCATACACGGCACACCGTCCAGAACATTGGGTGTTTGAAGGCACGGACTTAGCAACGGATGACAAGTTCGGTGGGCAAAATACCATTGTCGGTTACGAATGCGATGGCTGCGAATTTACGGTTGAGGATGGTCTACCTGTGCCGACCTATCAGGATGGTACACCTGAGGGGTTCACTATCCTTGCAACTGCTCCTGTCCGTTGGCATCCGGATGATTGTGAATGGTATGAACGTTGGGAACAAGGACATACAGGGGCTGCAACGATGGGGATTTATACAAAAGGTGGCACTGTATTTACTGCTGCAACAACAGATTGGTCTCACGGATTGGCGGGTGGGGATGCTGTTGTGGAACAGATTACGCATAATGTTTTGCAAAGGCTTTCGGGAAAAGACAAAAACATTTAACTTCAAGTTTTTGTATGTTTTAGTCTGTGAAAAACCTTAGTAATGTTTTATATCATTTCGAGGTATGGATCCAATTCTTCCTCATCTGTGATACCGAGGCTATGAAGTAATTCCTCCCTTGTAATGTTAAAATCTCTTAATCCGTGGAACATCCTGTTTATGATGGGGTCCTTCGTATTAATGTCTTTGTCTTCAGGCACCTCTTCAAGACTCCTTGCCATGCGATAAAACATAATATTATCTTCAATAATACTATCTTCAATAAAATGTTTATCATAAAGGTTATGGGGACTTGATGGTCCATAATGTCCTTCATATTGGTCAAGTGCCGATTCATCGGATTCGGTAATTTTCCATAATCCGCCTGTTACAATATTGTTTTCTTGGGGTAGGATATCAGGCAATTTACCTCTAAAAGTTAAACGGTATCCTTTTAGTTTATATTTACCGACTACCTCAGCATTCGGGCATATTTGTGCCATAGCTTCTTGATTTAAATTTGAACCATAAGCAAAATAATAACGCATTATCATGTTTCCTTTTCTGTTGGCTGAAAACGAGGAAATTATGCGGGGTACATTGTCTCCCCGCATAACATCTTTTTGTATGTTTTTGTCTGTAAGCTGACAAAATATAACTCGTTAGGTTAATAATTCGCTCGGATATTTATGTTCTCTGAGTTCGGTGGTTGTATCCACCTATAATCTCATAGTTCACGCCGTCGTGGCAGATAATCATACGGCGATGAAGTTTTAAGCATTTTGCCAGATCATAAGATAGATCCACTAGTTTAAAATATTCTTCACTGCCAAATTCAATCTTTTTGCGTTCTGAATGCCCATCATATTCGATATCTACCCACGGTTCTTCGATATCATCTACCCACAGTCCTTCATTTCGGCGAAAAGTCTTAGTACCAATATGTTTCTTATTATTGTACTGTCGTTTGAGCCGATCTTCTCTTTGATATAGATTGTCCTTCCTACCGCCAACAATTTTATATCCTGGTCCGATGTGTGCCCCATCAATGTTAATAATGACTATGATCGAACCGTCTTCAGCGTACTCAATTTCTGTGTATGGTGTTTCTACACCGTGCTCTCTGCTGATATGTTCAATTTCAGTCCTGAGTTCTTCATTTAGACCATAAAGCACCGCTTGATCCACCAATTCCGCAATTTTACGTTTTGCCCAGATATGTGGTATGAAATCGTTCTCCCTTTCGATCTCTGCAAAATGCAGGTCTTTGGAAAATTCTTGTGGTTCGTTACCGATATTTCCTAGTAGTTTCAGGGTTGTATCGCCGTGGGATTCATACCGTCCGAAGAGTGTAAACTGCTCACCACGAAATATGTCTGGAAGTTCCATCGGAGACAACTCTTTCGTAGTGATTTGGCCGAATTCAAGGGTAACGTCTGTCAAGACCGGTTCGTTCATTTTTTTGAAAAGAGAGGATACAGCGATTTCAATGTCTTCGCGTGGTTCAACATAGTTGCATGTGCCGCCGTTGTCTGCTGCCATTTTATCAAGCAAACGGAAATTTACCTCGTACCCTACACCGAAGACAAAGATGCGGGATCGACTTGCGTTTGCTCGTTTTACATTTTCAAGTATTCGGACTTCATTCCTCTCTCCGGCAGTTGGACACCCATCGGTAAGGAAAACGATGATTCGTGGACGGTTTGGATCCGGGGTTTCATCCAATGCTTTGCGCAGTGCATCATTGATATTTGTACCACCACCTGCTTCAATACTGTCAATAGATGCAAGAGCTTCTTCACGTCCATCTTCCACACCAATAAGTTTGTGTGTCGATGCTGCAGATAATCCTTCTTGTCTATTTAGTCTGTCCGTTAAGGACGTAATACTTGTATTGAATAGAATTAGATTGAACCGATCACCTTCATTTAGATTCTGAACACAGTAGCGAAGTGCCTCTTTCGCTTGTTCTATCTTTTTTCTAGCCATGCTACCTGAGCGATCCAACACAAAGATGAAGTCCTTTTCAATAATATCGGTTTTTTCCACTTTATACTTAGGTGAAACGAGTAACATGAAATATCCATCTTCATCCTTATTGGCACGGTGTGTGAATAGGGTCATCCCAAAATTATCGTCCGCAACCGAGTAGTAGCATTCAAAATTGTCGTCTGGATCTATATCTTCGCCTTTGTAACGAATCCTGGCATGGTTGTCATCTTGTCGGTTGATTGTAATCTCGTGTGAAGGTGAATAGATAGTTCTAAGTTCAGAATCGCTTTCGATTTCCATTTCGATGCGAAGTTTTGCGATCCTTCCAGAATCGGATTTTGCGATTGATAATGGACACATATACTTAGCAAGATCGTCTTCTGATCGAACAATATTTGAGTATTCAAATTGAGTATGTACCTCACTGTCTGCTGGAATGCTTACATCTGCTAAAAACGCGCGTGTCCCAAAGTGTTCAGCGAATCCTATATAGCCCTCCTGTACTATTGACTCATAGTACATACGCGATTCTTCGTTAGAAAGCAATTCTCCTGTTACTGGGGATCCATCAATAGAAAGTATGAAATTTGAGCGTTCTACATCGTCTGTGACAGGGAAAATATAGAGACCATTAACACGGGAATCGTTTGGGTTCGTGAAAGTTTGGTTGATTTTCGTATTAACCACCTGATTATTGACTGCGATATTGATATGATAGCGATCAATATTTAACGGGTATACACGACTATTTATAAGTGAAAATACAGTTAACATTTTTCTCTCCTTTCTAAATGGTTATGTAGATTTAGGACTTACGCGGTTTCGGTTGAAGTCGGAGTTATAAACCGCTCTAAAGAAGTATGTGATCCTTAATGCGTAAGTCCTGGTAGATTATAAGATATACCTACTTTGAAGCAGCACTGATAAACGCTTCAAATAACTTTTTGGAATGCTTGAGAAATTCACGTTGATACAATGGTGGCGTTTCGTCAATCCACATGCGTTCTGGGTGGTATTGCACGCCTATAACAAACTGATCTGATGGATATTCTATTGCTTCAATGATGCTGTCTTCTGATTGTGCTGTGACGACTAAACCTTTGCCAATATTGTCTATTGCCTGATTATGTGCTGTGTTGACTAAGCTATTTCCGAGCCTGTTTATTGCTTGATGGTGCGCAGAATTAACTTCGTCTGTACTTTCTCCTACAATTTTCATTAATAAACTTTGCGGTTCAATTTCAATTTCATGCCAAGCATCACCTACCGAATTTCCGTTATGCTGGCATGCAGGTGATGGATATTCGTCATCTATATCTTGATACAGACTCCCGCCCAACGCCACATTCATAATCTGAATACCGCGGCATATACCAAAGACGGGGATATGTCTTTCCATTGCTTCGTTGAAAAGCGATATTTCGAATTCATCGCGTTTCTCGTTAACATATCGAGTTTTTGGATGGGGTAGTCCAATATATCTTTCTGGGTCAATATCGCCTCCACCGGGAAGTAAAAGTCCGTCGAGTTTCGTCATGTCGACCTCATATCCGATGAGTAATTTCTTAACCGTACCACCATGTTTCTCAACTACGTATTTGTAGTTCTCAAATTTATAACACTCTATGATTCCAATTATAAGTTTCATTTCTTTGTGCCTCCATATTTTGTAGTTTATTTATATTATACCATATTTATTCATAAAAGTCAAAGCTATTTTTCACTTATCTGCAGTAAAATAAGGTCAGGTTCATGTCAATACTGTGTTAGTAAAGATGTAAAACCCGTGTGGTGAGTGGTTTCTCTGGAAATAATTGCACATAATTTTATATGAGTGAATAAGGTTTTATAGCAAATTTATCAATAAAAACAATACTTTATTATGACATAATAAGGTGATGTTTACCAAACTCGCGTTATAATAGAAAAAATTACTTTATCAATGCTTCACGGTCAATCTTCGATTGTAGGTATGGTATGATTCGGTCGTTCGTGGTTTCTTGATCAGATATTGGACAAATATGTATAAGTGTGTCGCCATCTACTAAGTAAAAACCTTGAGCTACCAGTACAATGTTTCCGTTCCCAAATCCAATAGCTTCGTCAAAAATGACAATTTTCCAGTCTTCTGCATGTGTTGGGTCATTTTCATAGAGATTGCGATATTGAATGAGATTAATAGAAATATTACGGGCGCGTAGTGTTGATATATTCAAGTTTGGCATTTTAGATGTACTCCTTTCTTTTTTGTGTGCACAACTGCTAAACAGAGCTGTTATCAAAGTTATCCACACTATGGCAAAAAATATTACAAGTTTTCCCACAATTAGAACTTTCGCAACGATATTTGACATTATGCTCCTCAACACAGTGATATATACATGTGTAGTATTCATTCATTACAAATAGGGTTGAGTACTGCAATCAAATCACTTTCTTTTTCAAACCGCAAAAATTCAGTTTTCTCAGGGTGTATGCAGATAGTATTCCCTCCCTTTTTTTTAACGCAATCGAATTTTTTAGGGTCATAAAAGCTGCTTTCCAATGATCCTGTTTGACCGATATACAAGGGTTCATGAATGTTTTTTCCTGATACGGTACGACGTTTTGTGAATATAAAGACCGCTCCGACACCTGGAAACTCCGACAAAATGTGATAACACTCAAACTGGTATGGTGTACCTGAAACACCTATAAAAGTTTCAATCTCTCCGCTTGGTACATTGCTATCCGAATAATAGTCTCGCCAGCGGTGTTTCATAGCCCACCTACGAATTGTTGCTGGTGGTAGTCCGGTGGCTTCCCCTACGATCGTAGCAAGTTTGTGGTGGGGTTCCCCTGCCTGTTGTGCTTCAATGTAAATTGCTTTCGCCTTCTGATAGCTACCTCTGGACTTATGTGCAATATCACGGCGGGGTGGTGATGTGAAAGATCTATCATCGGTGTATCCCCATGCGTTCAATGCTTGTTCCCATTCAGGTTCTTTTGACCATCGTTCTATGGTGCGTTCTGTTACGCCGAAGTGATTAGCAATTTTCTTTTTATCGCGTGAGACATGGGCAAAGTAAAACGCTGCGCCGTGAATCATCGCAAGGTCTTTGGTTCTAGCCATTTTTTATTTACCTCTAGTTTAGCTTGTTGTACTTTGTTAAATGGTTGACTGAAATTCTCTATAATGTTTTTTCTATTTTTCGAAAATAAAGTATAATAGTATAATTAAATACAATTTTACGACATATACAGATTCACATATTTCGTCTTGAAAAATAAATGTATTTGTGAAATATCTATATATAGTCCACTGTTATTCATATTTAATTATATTACAAAATAAATCTAAAGTCAAATAATTATTTCTTATTATTTTATCGTATTAATGTATAAAACGATATATTATATTGATACTATAATTCAAGAGGGATAGTCACTGGTTGTATCGTTATTTCTGATTATATCATTTGAACATCTTTGATCTTGGGAATTATTTCGTTGATATTCATCACCATGTGTGCTATATTGTTTAATAAAATCTTAATAAAATCATTGAACCACAATTTTCCGTAATCCAAAGATGGAGGTTGAGATGTCTAACGACCGTCCCAATATTCTTTTGATCACAACTGACCAGCAACGCGGTGACTGCCTGGGTATTGACCCTGATGGTCCTACTTGCTTGCAAACGCCTAACTTAGACTGGATTGGTCACAGTGGTACTCATTTCCGCAGGGGGTATGCTGAGTGTCCGAGTTGTATTCCTGCCCGGCGGGGTTTAATGACAGGTACTGCGCCAGCAGCCAACGGAATGGTTGGATATACAAGTGCACAATGGAATCCCCCACATACGTTGGCTGGTGAATTGTCTGCAGCTGGTTATCAAACCGAGATGATCGGGAAATTACATCTATCTCCACCACGTAAACGATACGGTTTCGATCATATCCAATTGTCCGATGCTACGCATGGTACTGCCAACAATGACTACGTTGAATGGTTGCAACAATACCATCGTCGTAATGACTTTGAGCCTGGTATGGCACACGGTGTTTCTGCAAACGGATGGGTTGGTCGTCCACATCACCTGCCTGAAGAGCAGATGCACACCTTTTGGTGTGTGGACCGCGCCCTTAGGTTCCTTCGAAAACGCGATCCATCAGTGCCCTTTTTCCTCAATATATCCTTTATAGATCCACATCCGCCGCTGACACCGCCGGCGCACTATTACCAGCGATACATACAGCGGGATCTTCCGCTTCCAATTGGCGGCGAATGGTCATTAGATCTTGATCTCGATCAGAAAGGTTTAAATCCAAATGCTTGGGAGATTGACCTTGATAGATATGACATGCAATGTGCGCGTGCTGCCTATTACGGGATGATCAATTTCGTTGACGATCAGATTGGTCGGCTGCTTCAAAACATGGGTAATCTGAATGACTGTTTCGTTATTTTTACTTCTGACCACGGTGAGATGTTGGGTGATCATAACATGTTCCGAAAAACCTTTCCATATCAGGCTAGTGCAAGGGTGCCTTTTCTAATGCGGGCTCCTGCGAAATGGCGTTATCCGAAAGAGATACGTTGTGATAGTCCTGTCGGGCTGCAGGACATCATGCCCACTATTCTTGACGCTGCAAACATTGGAATGCCCGATACCTGTACCGGTAAAAGTCTACTACCTATCATGCAAGGTGATACTGATCGGGTAAGGGATTGTTTACACGGGGAGCACTCCGGTTGCTACAATTATAAGCACGGCAATCACTATGTGACTGATGGAAACTACAAATACATCTGGTATTCCCAAACAGGGCGCGAACATCTCTTCAATTTGCATGAGGATCCGCATGAAATAATGGATTTAGCACTTGAGGACGATGCGGAAACGCGCTTAACCCCTTGGCGAAATCGTCTGATTGCGTTCCTCCGTGACCGTCCCGAAGGTTTCACAGATGGCACTAGACTGATAGTAGGGCAACGTCATGATGCATTGCTACCGGACTATCATCCTGATGCTACCTATCCTTATTTGTAACGTGAGTTACGAAGAGAGATGCCTACTCTGTAAAGGTTATGCTACAACGGCACAACCTGGAAAGGTTATGCTACGAAGAGAGATGCCTACTCTGTAAAGGTTATGCTATAATGGCACAACTTGTAAAGGTTATGCTACAAAATATGCTTCATAACTCACGTTATAGTAGGATTCATAATTAGGTTTACGGACGAAAGGGACCCCCTTTATCCCCCGCAAGCGGGGGGAGATAAGATAGGAGTTAAAACAGTGAAGAGGTTATTTCTAATGTTGGTATCATTTTTCTTTGTGATATTGTGTTTATTACCTGTCTTTGCGCAATACGAACCTTACACACAAGTGGGGTTACCTGAAGGTGCTGCTGCCCGTTTTGGCAAAGGGTGGATAAAAGAAATAATGTATTCCCCAGATGGCACTCGGTTTGCTGTCGTAACTACTATTGGGGTTTGGATTTACGATGCACAGACAGGAGAAGAGCTTGATCTGATAACAGGAGGGCATACGGATGGCGTTTATGCTGCTGCGTATTCTCCAGATAGCAAAACAATCATAACTGGTGGAATAGACGGTACAGTGCAATTATGGAACACACGCACCAGAAAAACCATAAGAACTTTCAAAGTGAATGAGGCATATATAGGTTATATAAGATATTCACCTGATGGTCAGACAATCGCAATAAGAGGTGCAGAAAATACGATAGAACTGTGGGATGTACGCATAGGAAAACACCTTAAATCACTCTCTGGGCATGAAGAACCAAGTGCTCTTTACGAGGGGCATCCTGAGGTGTCTATTTCCTCATTTGCGTATTCTCCTGATGGTAAAACAATCGTGAGTGGTGGCGCGGACAAAACAGTACGCTTATGGGATGCGCGCACAGGAGAAAACATAAAAACACTTATAGGACATACAGAGACGGTCGTTGCAGTAGCATATTCGCCAGATGGTGATACTATCGTAAGTGCAAGCAGGGACAAGACGGTACGATTGTGGGATGCACACACAAAGGAAAGCATAAATACTCTCACAGGACATAAAGATATAATCGTCTCAGTCGCTTATTCTCCTGATGGAAATATCATCGTATCTGGTGGTTGGGATGGCATGTTACATCGGTGGGATGCACACACCGGACAATCTCTAAAAGCTTATGAAATATACACAGGTGTCCTCTATTTTTCACGTGGACACGCGGGTGCAATCACACATATTGCATATTCTCCAGATGGTAATACAATTGCAACTGTTGGTGAAGATGGTCTTATGCAGTGGTGGGATGCACATATTGGTGAAAAACGTAATACATTCATAGGTCATAGCCCACATTCCGTTAAGTATTCTACAGATGGTAAGATGCTTGTAATTCAGATAGGGAAAGAGGCTCAGTTACGGGATGCATCTACTGGAAAATATCTGAGTACCCTGAAAGGAAGTCGTTATAATATAGAACATATCGTATTTTCACCAAAGGGCGATATCATTGCAATTTCAACTGCTGCTGGTACATTGGGATTGTGGGATGCCTCCACTGGGAAGATAATAAAAATGTTGATACAAAATGTTGATGCTGAAGACTTTACACTCGCCTGGCACTTCTTCCCCGTGTTCTCACCGGATGGGAGGATGATCGCAGTTAAACAGGAGAAACAACAGGCGGTGAAGGTTTGGAAGACAAGCACGGGAGAACTCGTAAATACACTTGCAGGACATGAGAGGCCTCTCAGTTCTCGTTCTCTAATTTTTTCTCCGAATGGCAAAACGATATTAACAAAAACATTCGTCAGATTTGGTAAAGGTGGTACTGTGCGTCTATGGAATGTTGCTACTGCAGAAAAGATTATGGAATATGAGAATATAGAGAATTCTCCTGTGTTTGTGTACTCACCTGATAGCAAAACGCTTGCAACAGATTACACTGATAATTCTGTACGGCTGTGGGATACAACTACTGGAGAAAACATAAAGACATTTATAGGACCGGATAAGGTTTATCCGGTGATGTATGGACAGGATGGCAAAACTCTTGCAACGCGTAGTAAAAATATATTTCGATTGTGGGATATAGTCACTGGAGAAAACATAAAGACGCTCAAAATGCCAAGTGGTTCAAGAACTAAATTGGTGTATTCACCTGATGGTGATATACTTGCGCTTACAAGTTATTGGTGGGATAAAACAGCATCGCTTTGGAATCTCACCACGGGGGAGTCTCTCACAAAATTTAAAAAACATAGTGAAGGAATTTTCGGATGGCAACCATTTAAAAAGTCTAATAATCAGTGGGATCTCATCAATTGGAAGATTTTTTCCCCAACACGTGATACACTTATGATTGTGATGGAATACGGTAAAATACGGTTATGGGATCTTCACACAGGGGAACCAATAGGAAAACCAATTCACCTTAAAGATCAACACGTGAGTAGGTCAAGCCGCATAGGAAAAGCTTTTTATTCACCAGATGGTAAAATGTTGGCAACATACCCATTGTCTCATAAGGGATATTTGCGACTATGGAAAGCATCTACGGGTAAGCTTATGAAAACATTTCCATGGCTTACGAATCTGTACAACGACAAAATCAAGTTTTCTCCAGACAGTCGTAAGATCATAACAGAACATACCAATGGCACAGTACTAATCTGGGAAATCCCATAACGATAGACTTCATACACCCAACAAATAACAGACATGAGGAAATTTGAGTGAAAAACGTTGCTGTGATTACCGGTGCGGCAAGTGGCATCGGACGTGGTATGGCGGAACGTTTCGCTGCGGAAGGAATGTCAGTTGTCCTTGCAGATATTGAAGGGGAACCGTTGGTCAAACTTGAGGCAGACCTGCATGCTAAGGGTGTGAACGTTCTTGCTGTCAGGATGGATGTCTCAAATGCTGAAGATGTTGAGGATCTTGCGGTGCGAACATATAATGCTTTTGGTGCGGTGCATATTCTTTGCAACAATGCGGGTGTTGTCTGTAGTCGTCCTATCTGGGAACATACACTTGCAGATTGGGAATGGGTGTTAGGCGTTAACCTATGGGGTGTAATTCATGGGGTACGGGCGTTTGTGCCGCGCATGCTTGAACAAGAGACTGAATGTCATATTGTCAATACTGCTTCTATCCTCGGTTTAGTGCGTGGTCCGGGTGAAGGTATCTATAAGGTGAGCAAGCATGGTGTAGTTGCACTTTCAGAGACTCTTGCTGATGAGTTGGCACTAAAAGGATCAAAAATTCATGTGCATGTGTTGTGTCCTGGGTGGGTGCGGACAGGGATTTTAGACTCCTCGCGAAACCGTCCAAATGGTGAATCTCACCACCATAATCGCAATAATATAGATAACCGAAATGTGCGTGCTGAGATGGAATCAGGGATGTCTCCTGCGGAAATAGCAGATCATGTCTACAATGCTATCCGGAACGGTACATTCTGTATACACACGCATCCGGAGCATAAGGCCTGGGTGCGGGCGCGTATGGAAGGTATCCTCAAATAATCTGTACGCTGATTTCTTGAGTAGGAGGGGTTTCCAACCCATTATCATAAAATCTGATTTTAACCTGACAATTGAATACCTCTGCCCATTTACCAAATCGTCTTGCCAAATATACATTTTTCATTGTATACTATTTACAGATAAGAATAATCGTATGAAGGAGAATATGTAACATGAAAGTCAAAGCTACTTTTTTAATAGTCGGTATCATTTCATTAGTATTAGTATTAGTTTGTTTGTGTATACCTTTAACTGGATCTACACAACAGAAATCCGGTGAGAATTCAATCACAAAAGATATTTCGTTAGCACATATTGATGGGAACACCACATTAAACTTAGACCTTGTTACACATTTAGGTCTAACTGACGTTGAAATAAGGAACCTTGCAGACAGTTTATCTATAGGAGTGTTAGGGAAAACCCCTGCTCCTGCTAAAGGTGTAACGATCGAAATACTACAACCTATAGATTCTAACCTTCGTCCGAATGCACTTGTCATTCGTGAAATCAAAACATATCCCGCCAAAGATATGAAGAATGTACAATTTAAAATTATAGATAAAGAGGTAGAGGGGTGGCTAAACGACAAAGATTTCTCAGTAGAGAAAATAGTGAAACCTGATGAGGATAAAATACCGTTTGGGATTGAAAATACTGTTTTGATCAAAATCTACAACACCACTAAAAGTCGTATCAGCCTAAAGAATTGGCAAATTCGCTTTACTTATGGTACTACCGAAGATGCCGTTGTTGAGCGGGTAGTTGATAGGATGAGTAATGTGAATGAAAGGGAATGGAAACCGGTGAAACGGCCCAAACTAGTAGGACCGCTATATGATTCTTTATATGATTCTTATGGTGTCACATTATTACGCAAGATTGATTTCAAATTTTTCAATGATCCGACAAAAACACAAAAGGAACAATTGTCTGCTATTTCAGATGGTACGCATAAAACAGGTTGGGACATCAAGATGTCGCTTAATTTGCCTCAATGGGTTGAAGTCCACGATCCCACTAGGCAATTGGGACACTCCAAAGGACGGGTTATACTTGTCATCCCGAATGAAAATGTGAATGTTAAAGATTTACCTAAGGTCGATACACGAATCATCGTTAAACCTCGTAAACGGATCAACGAAAGTCAACCACCGGCCGATGATCGGTAATAATTCAATAGGAGAGATTTGACGTGCTTCGCTTAAACCGGCAAAATTGGGTAGTCATGCTTGTCTGCGTTTGTACATTCACACTGCAGGCATGCGGAACAGGAGAGATCCAAAACTTTGAAGGTATCAGCATTCTGACTGAACCGCGTGTGAATCGGATAAACGTCACAATCTATTTAACTGATAAGCACGGAATTCCACTGATATGGAATCAAAGCATTCTCAGTCCAGGTGTCGGTGTAAGTACCCTTTCTGATGCTGATTTTGCGACCAACGCAAAGGTTTATTCAATGCGTAACGGTGAGATACATCGGAAGGTTTATGACGGTAGACTTATTGATGTGCGATGGGCACAGGAAGTGAATAGTCTTGACAGACTTTTGAGGGCACAGATCCCACTCAGGTTGATTGAAGAAGACCCTGAACGCGATACGTACAAAGGGGTTATTACTGTTGAAATAAAGACCGATAAACAAGGGCCTTTTTCGGATATTGATGAAGATGCTATTATCTATTCGAGGTAACGATGCCAATTCACACACAGAACTATAGACATTGGGAAGGCACATTGAATCCTCGAAACCACACGCGGTGGTGGGTTATTGCCAAGGCAGAGTTAAAATTACTTGCTAAACGCAAAATTGTCCGATTGATTGTAGCGGGCCCTCCCGTAATCTACATCTTAGTTCACGCAATTCTTATCTATCTATTGAACCAGTTTGACACTATAGATTTTTTTGAGATTGACTCTGCATTTTTTCAAAATTTTCTCTTTAGAATGCCTGCGCTATCTGGGTTTCTGGTTGCATTAATATCCATTTTTGGAGGTGCGGGATTAATTGCAAACGATCTCAAAAGCAATGCTCTTTCTCTGTATCTCTCTAAACCTATTTCCTGGGTAGATTACCTTATCGGAAAATTCGCGGTAATCGGTATATTGCTTATCTGCCTGACATTGGTTCCGGGTTTATTGCTATTTCTCCAACACCTATTGTTATCAGACTATACCTTTTTCAAAGAATATTATTGGATCACCTTCTCAATTATCATTTATTCAGTGGTGATCACTGTAATCAGCAGCCTATTGATGTTATTATTTTCATCACTTACCACAAATTCTCGGTATGCAACTATCGGTTTTTGTAGTGTTTGGTTTGGGTTACCTGTGATCGCGCTTATTCTGAGAGAGGTTTTTTCAACGAGCAGAGTCGCCATTGTCTCTATCTGGGCGAACTATGATAGACTCGGTACTGCTTTCTTTGGAGAAGAAGCTAAGTATGATGTACATTGGGCTTGGACGTTACTTGTTCTATTTGCGTTGTCTGCGGTATGTATCTTCGTTTTGCGTCTGCGGATACGCGCAGTGCAAATTGTTAAATAGTCATTACTTTAATCTTGCGCCGTTTGCATCCCACATCTCGTGTTCAGAATAGGCCTGTGGTGGTGTTATCGGTGTAAGGGTCGGTGCCCAGTCTGGACGAAACTGTTGAATTAGTTGGACTGCGTTTTGATAGGCAATTCGTTCTTTCGTCTCATCGTCAAGTTTTGATTCTTCGATCTGTGATTGAACCAAACGGAAATCGTAATACGGTAGATCGCTGCCGAACATAATTTGCTCATTGCCGAGGTTATTGACAAGGTGTACTATATCCCAACTTTCATCTCCTGCAGGTTTTTGAGCGACATCGTACCAAATATTTTCTTGCTTTGCACAATGTGCAATCGCATCAAGGTGGCCTGCTTTGTTCATTGAGACATGTCCGATGATGAAGGTTACTGTAGGGAACCTTTTTGCATACGCGGCGATATTTTGTGTGGAACCTGCTTGATGCAGCAGGCATAATCCGTTGTGCATAGCAACGACTTCAAGGAACGCGTGCAATTCCCCTCCGAGTGAATGTCCTGATAACGCCGGATGGCATACGAAGCCGACTAAGCTGTCCTCCTGCATGGCTCTGTCAAGTTCGTCTACACCTGCTTGTTCGTGTCGTACCTCTGCTATGCCGAGTCCGATGGGGAATCGTTCTGGGTACTTTCGACATGCATTTGCGATTACCTTGTTCTGTGCTCGCGTATCTAGTACACCTTGTGCCTGTGGTCCGCCAGCTGTTGGGCATGGAATCGCGCCGATAACATCTGCGGAGGCCATCCGTGCTAAACATCTGCCGACACTCTGACCAATGACCGGTGCACGTGATACTGTCATGCCGATATGGCAATGTACATCAATATAGGGACGCATAAGATATCCTCTTTTAATTAAAAGTTTGGAACTATTTCATAGGAATTGAAACCATCTGTTCTATCCTCACCCTGTAACAGATAAATTTTGTGTGTTGAACGCCACTCAGCACCTGGATAACGTACATTGGCTGGCATATAACGCATTGTATAACCGCACCGTCGTTTTTGGGATACATTCGGGCTAGAATTATGGATCGTCCATGCATCGTGAAAATGGCACTCTCCTACCTCTAATTCCAAATTCACTGCTTTTGATTCATCTAAGTCTTCTTCCACGACTTCACTGCCAAATAGATTGTTCTGTCGTTTCACTGCTTCGTAGCGTCTGTCCCGGTAGTTATGGCTGCCTGGAATAACACGCATGCAGCCGTTTTCGACTTTGGACTCATCAACTGCAAGCCACATGGTGATAACATTCATCGGATCAAGAGATTTGCCCCAATAAACGCCGTCTTGGTGCCACGGTACTGCCATACCGTCGTTTTCACGTTTGCTTATAAAATGGCTGGACCAAAGCAAGATATCTGGTCCGATAAAACGTTCAATTACCTTTAGTACATTCGGGTGTGTGAGATATTTGAAAAGGTAGGGATGTTCAAAGTGCGGGACATCCATCTGTTCGGGGCGTTTCCCCTCTGGCAAATTTTCGATCATGTCATCAACATAATCGCGAAGTTCGTCTAACTCTACTTCAGTGAAGATTCGTCCATAAGTAAGATAGCCGTTTTCTTTGTAAAATGTAACCTGTTCGTCGGAGACTGTTGTTTGTGTTTCCCAGCTCATGTGTCACCTGTTTCGTAGAATGGAATCTAAATTCGGTTCAACAAAGTATAGCACATCATCGTTTTGTTGACCACAGTTTATTGATAGTAAGTAGGACATAGATTTGACTATTTGTCTTACTTATGCTAAACTTTCGGTTATGAAAGTTGTAGTTGCGCCAGATTCATTTAAAGGGAGTGTTACTGCATTGCAAGCTGCGAATGCTGTTGAACAAGGGCTTCGGCGTGTGTTTCCGGATGCTGTTATAGATAAAGTGCCGATGGCAGATGGTGGAGAAGGCACAGTGCAATCTCTTGTTGATGCTACTGGTGGGAGCATTCAAACACAACGTGTACTTGGACCACTTGGAGACGAAGTTGAGGCAGAATTTGGTATTCTTGCGGATGGGCAGACTGCAGTGATTGAGATGGCATCTGCTTCTGGACTTACACTTGTTCCTCTTGATAAGCGTAATCCATTTGTGACGACTACCTATGGCACAGGCCAGCTTATCCGCGCTGCCTTCCGGGCAGGTTGTACAAAGTTAATCATCGGTATTGGGGGCAGTGCGACAAATGATGGTGGTGTTGGAATGGCGGAAGCTCTGGGTATCCAATTCCTGAACGCGGATGAGAAACCAATTGAACGCGGTGGCGGTGGCCTCAGTGAATTGATGTCGATAGATATAGCAGGGTTACACCCCAAAGTTGCGGGTACAGAAACTGTTGTTGCATGTGATGTCAATAACCCATTGACTGGTTCGGAAGGGGCATCACACGTCTATGGTCCACAGAAAGGTGCAACGTCTGAGATGGTAGCAACACTTGATGCCAATCTTGAGCATTACGACGAGGTGTTGACTCGGACATTCGGACAGTCCTTTGGTAGCATTCCTGGAGCTGGTGCTGCGGGCGGATTAGGGGCAGGGTTGATGGCGTTTCTCAATGCTGAATTGAGATTGGGTGTTGATATTGTGATTGACACTGTGAAGCTAAAGGATCGGATGAAGGGGGCATCCCTTGTTATTACGGGTGAAGGACAATTGGATTTTCAGACCGCATTTGGCAAGACTCCTGTCGGTGTTGCAAGGGTTGCAAAAGCGGATAATATCCCTGTCATTGCCATTGCAGGTGGTATTGGGATGGAGCCGAATCTGTTTATGATGCGGGTATTGATGCAATGTTAGGCATTGTGCAGGCTCCAATGTCGCTTGAGGATGCGGTTGAGGATGCCCCGCAATTGATTGCCGATGCTGCTGAGCAGGCTGCGCGATTGGTTGCAATTGGTCAGCGTGAACCCTTTAGAACGGCAATATTGGGACATCTTTCATAAAATCATCTACCTCGTTCTGCCACCTTTTTAATTCAGTTACTAAGGATTTGACGCGTTCCGCATGTTCAGGCAAATCAGCAAGGTTATTTGTTTCCCAAGGATCTTCCTCTAAATTGAACAGTTGGAGGAAATTGGTGCCTTTACCTGTCTCTTCAGAGATATAATAACGGATGAGTTTCCAACGTCCGTCACTCACGGTGCGATGAATGTCTTTATACGCGGCGAAGACCGTATCGCGAACTTTATCAACGCAACCTTCCATCAATGGAACTAAGCTGCAACCTTCAACAGTATCTGGACAGTCAACGTTGGTAAGGTCACACACGGTTGGGAATAGATCGTAGAGATAGGTCAATGCGTCCGTTGTTTGTCCTTCAGGAACACCTGGTCCTGCGAATATTGATGGCACGCGAATGCTGTGGCTATATAAATTCTGTTTACCGAGTAACCCGTGTTGACCGACAGCGAGTCCGTGGTCTGCAGTATAAATGACGATAGTATTATCAAGGTGTCCTTTATCTTCTAACGTCTGAATGACACGTCCCATTTCGGCATCTTGGCTGCTAATCATGCCGTAGTAGTCGGCAATATGTTGTTGTACAATTTCTGGGGTGCGTGGGAACGGTGCTAATACTTCATCTCGAATTCGCATTTCTCCATTATCGAATGGGTGTTCGGCGACGAAGTTTTCTGGAACAGGTATATCTTCGGGTTTATACATTGTTGCGTATTCACCGGGTGGTGTTCTCGGATCATGCGGTGAGGTAAAGGAGAGATAGACGAAGAATGGATCTGTCTGATCGTAGTTTTCGATAAAATGTACAGCGGAGTCTGTAAACAGTTCGGTTGAAAACTTATCGCCAATATACCTGTCATCTTTCGGATATGCACCTGTCGCATCGAAATCGAAAATTGGCACTTTATATTGATTGCCCATACCGCCGAAGAAAATGGTAGCCCCATCGTCAAAACTGTTGTTAAATGTTTGTCTGTCATTGTGCCATTTACCACTGAAAAAGGTGCGATATCCTGCTTCGCGCATGGCTTGTGGCCAGACAGCCAAATCTTTGTTAAGCTGGTTACCTCCGCTACGGAAAAGGTTGGCACTGGTGAGAACAGCAGCACGGCTTGGCACGCATACTGCACCAACGAGAGATCCCATGATATGGGTTTCTCGGAACGTTGTTCCACGTTCCATGAGTGAGTCCATTGTCGGTGTTTTCACTGTTGGATCACCCATTCCCGCGATGGCATCCCATCGGTGGTCATCGGCGATCATAAATAATATATTAGGTTGTGAGGACATAATTCTCCTATTATTAGTTGTAGGGTTATTTAGTTTTATGTATTTTAGTTGTTTTTTATCACAATCGTTAATATTTTAGGATGTGCAGATATACCGTGATTTTTCATGGTATATCTGCTATACTTCACCTTAAAAACTTACGATCTTTTGAGGTGAAGAATGACAAGAAAAAAGTCCTGCCACTTAATGGATATGTTAGCAGAACTTACAGACCCACGCAAGGAAAAAGGGAAACGACACCCGTTGAAAGCAATCCTCGCACTTTTAGTCGTTGGATTGATGTGCGGGCATAAAGGGTATACATCCATCGCTACCTGGGCACGCTCACAGCCCGCACTCACAAAAGCACTCGGGTTCACACATCACAAAACGCCTTGTGCCGCAACTATCCATAATCTGTTGAAAAAGTTGGACGTTGAAGCATTAGAAAACATCCTGTCAAAATGGGTAAACGCCGCATTAGCAGAGTGCCCTGATTTGCGGGGGTGTTCCGACGCAGTCGCTATAGATGGCAAAACCCTGCGTGCGTCTAAAAAAAGTGGTGCGATGATCAGCCATTTACTCTCCGTCGTCTCTCATGAGTTAGGGATCACCCTCACGCAGCGAGGTGTCAGCGACAAAACCAATGAAATACCGGTATCAACGGAAATCCTCAAAGCGTTTGATGTAGCAGGCAAAGTTATCACAACGGATGCCCTTTTGACACAACGCTCTTTCTGCCACGGAATCATAAACAGCGGGGGCGACTATATGCTGCCTGTTAAAGGCAATCAACCGGACCTGTTAGAAGCGATTGAAAAACTTTTTCAAGGCGTGCCTGACGCGGTTTCTGAAGACACAACACACCCTACTTTAGGGAAACCGATATACATGCATGAGACGATTGAAAAGTCGCATGGCAGACTTGAGACGCGATGTATCAAGGCAAGCACAAGTCTCAACGCATATCTGGATTGGCCGGGCGTAGCACAAGTGATCCAATATTGCTATACTTCCAAAAATATGAAGACAGGAGAAGAGACAACCCGCACTACCTATGGGATTACGAGCCTGAAACCGAGTGAGGCATCCGCAGAACGCTTACTTGCTTTACGGAGAGGCCATTGGGCAATAGAGAACAAGTCGCATTGGATGCGCGATGTGCTACTCGGCGAGGACGCATCACCTGTCAGATGCGGGGCTATTCCACAAGTCATGGCCGCTTTACGAAATACCGCATTATCCGTATTCCGTTTTCAAGGCATAACACGGATCGCTGATAAAATAAAGGAATATGCATCAAAACCTTTACTCACAGTTAACTTGATAAAATGAATATCTATAAAACTAAATAACCCTATATTAGTTGTGAGTTATCGGTTTTCGGTTAAAGGATGTCAATCAGTAGTGATCGAACGTCTTTCTCCTTTATAGTTGTAGATGTTGATTAGACCGTCGTTGGGGCGGTCTTTGATTGCGTCTATCACTACAAGGGGTTTTCCCGCTTTGTTATCGACAGTGAAAAACCCTTGTTCTCCGAATGAACTCATTCCAACAACAGTTTTTTCCTCTTTGTTATGGATGCGGATATCCCCTTGTTCTCCGAATGAACTCATTTCAACAACAGTTTTGCCCTCTCTGTTATGGATAGCGATATAGCGTCCTCCAATTTCGACAAATCCTTTTCTCCCATAGTCCCAGGCGCGGATACGGCTTTGCATTAGTCCCCCCATTTCAATAACATTTTTGCCCTCTCTGTTGTGGATGCTGATAAGGCCTTGTTTTTCGCGTGATTCTATTTGAGCAACGATTTTTCTGTCTCCATTATGGACGGTGATATTGCCTCCTCCGAACGACGACGATATTTCAGCGACTGTGTTTCCTATATCATTGACGACTCTTATTTTTTTACACACGATTTCGTCTATGACGTTGTTTGTGTTGTCTTGTGCATGTGCGGCTGGCGGTTGGTTGTTGCTGAGTGATGCAAGAAAGTACCCTGCAAGTGTGAATAGACATCCGATAGACATATAGATTATTTTTTGTTTGATATTCATTGTTTTTGTCCTTTTGTTTAGCGTTTGAATATGGAAAATCTTGATAGACTTTTAACGTGAGTTTGGAAATAAGACATTTTTTATCCGATGCACAACCTGGAAAGGTTATGCTACAAAGATGCTTCATATCAAGGACATCGAACTCACGTAATTGTACGTCTCTGCTTCGCTATTCTACTAATCTTTTTCTACTACAGCCATCTTAGTAATAAGATCGATGAAAGAACTTGGTGACGAGTATTATTATGATACCGATGGCAGCGTGGCAGATTGGTAAATGTGTCAATGGAAGTTAAAGACTAACCGTCAAGACAACACCCTTTTGATTTTTGCCTAAACAACAGGTTTTCGATGTGCTACATAAGGCGGTTCGAGCATCAACTTCTGGTCTTCATCTGCCATCAAATCGCGGAGGGTGTCGTCATATCTGCCTTGTCCCCAAGATGCATGTCCTGGAGAGTATTTGAACAGAATTGAGCGGCGTTGATGTGTAGCAGTCCATGGTAATGTGCCGTGTGTCAACGCTTCTGTAAAGATAACCGCGTCTCCCGCTTTCTGATGTACTGGTGCCATACAGGTTTTGTTTTCTACTACGGGTCGGAACTGCGGTGGACATGGATAGTTGCTTTTATGGCTACCCGGAATACAGCAGAATCCTCCGTGTCCTGGAAGCATATCTGTCAATGCCCATGAGACGACGGTTAATCCGTTATACATTCGATCATTTCTGAAGACATAGTACTGCGATGGATCATAGGGGGTGCCGCCACCGTGGAGTGTTCCACCGGGGTTGCCATCTATCATTAAAATACCGTAGACATGATCGAGTCTAAATTTTGGGCCGACGATCTCTGCTAAACACGGCATGATACGTGGGTGGTTAAGTAGATTACGAAATGCGTCATCTTCCCAGCTTAGAAATCCGCCGAATCGTTGGGAATGGATGTTATCATCTGCAGGATCGGGATAGTTTTGTGCGTCAATCAGTGCGTTCAATTGCGTAAGTTCATCTTCACCTAGAACAGCTTCTATATTGACATATCCCCACAAGTCAAACAGATATTTTTCTTCAGCGTTCATACAGACATCTCCGTTGCTTTTATTGATGTGGTGAGCGCGAGGTCGGTTCAAGTCGTGTCACAACTATTTTTGATCTATCAATCAGTTCACCGACTCGTGCTGATATTTCGTTCACCCATCGGTCATCTTCATAAACTGCTGCGTAGAGTTGTTCTCGTTGTTCTTCGCTTTCGAACCGTCGGATCCAGACATAAAGGTCATCTTCTTCTCCGACGAAGCTTCCGATGACAACCATTCCTTTGGAAATCTGGAACGGTATGACTGTTTCTTCCATGTATTTCACCCAGTTTTCGTGTTGTCCGGGTTGTGTTCTATATTGCCGTAATTCAAAAAATGCCATATAAATCTCCTTGTTTGAATATGGTAATTAATTGTGATAATATTACCTTGTATGTAGCTATGGTTAAGAAAATGAGGAAAAAACTTATTCTGTTGTATTGTTCTCAAGTGTGTGCTTTACAGTTTTTTGCTAAATCCGTGCGCACAATCTTTGCGATTACAGGGCCAATTTCTTGTAGCTTTTCTTCTAGTCCTTTATTTTGAATAGAGACAGTAGAAATGAATGCACCTTTATCTAAATCAATAGGGAAACCATCTGCTTGTTCAATGCCGTTAAGGGCGTAACGAACTCTCGCCAGGAAAAGCGGCCCATTGCTATCTTCATATTGGAGTTCTACACGAAGGAATTCAATAGCATCAATTCCTGGAACACGTCCATCTAAGTCTAGTGTCTTAATTGTGAGTTTAAACGGAGATTTAACTTTGTATTTATTCATGAGTATATCCTATCAACAAACAAAGATTGTAGATCTAATAGTACACCTCAAAACGATTTACTACAGAACTTGCAGGTAAGTTACCACAGATAAGTATTTCAGCATCTCTTAATACTCTTACAAGTGTCTCCAATTCAATTGTAAGGTTCGGTGTCCTTGGAGTGCCTTCACTTGATGGCGGTTGCATTGAGTGCTGCTCCAAAAAGTGTCCCATGTTGCTTGGATCGACAATACCAAGCAAAAAATCAGGAAAACCATCATGTTGGTAAGGTGGCCCGAGGCTTGTTGGAGAAGGTAGGGTATTTGCGACTTCTTTGACTGGATCTAAAAGTTCTAAACCTTGTGGCAGTGGTTCTTGTATTTCAATTTCATGCACATACGCAGGTTCATTTGCGGTAGGGACTCTTACGCTACTCAACATAGCGTATCGCCACGCAACTGCATAAGATCGTGTGATAGAAATGAAGGGGCTGTTAACAGTACTTCGAGCAATATGTAACATCAACCGAGTTATTGTAGGTGTCATTTCAGGGGCCCTTGCTGTAAAACCATTTTGTATTGGGTCATTTATGTGCCAATAAGTACCAATACCTGATCCGCGATAGAATATCGCCATAAATCCTATATTCCGTTCTCGTTTACTGTACCACCCATTTTGTCTATGTGTCAAGTGGATTTTAGAGTAGAATGGGTAATACTATTTCAAAATTGGAATCACAATCTAGGTTTGTGAAATACTGTGTTTGATGCTAAAAGAATTATAAGGCAGCTCGGCACTATAATCGATCGTAACCGTAACCGTTACCGGTTATCTCGAAGAGAGCGGATGCGGCGAGGAAATGGATATCTGCATCGGTGTCTTCTAAAACTGTCTCCAGAATTTGTGTTGAGCTTTCGTTTTTTGCGTCACCGAGTGATCTGATGATATCGATCCTGAATGCCCGTTCAGTTTGTTCAGCATGCAGTTCGGTCAACTTTGCCGTGAGTGCGGAAACTGCTTTGTTGTCAGCGATTTTGCCGAGTGCGCGTGCAGCATCTCTCCGTATTTCAATATGGTTGTCATCATTGTTCATGATTTGAATGAGCAGGTCGGTGGTAGTAATATCCGCAAGTTCACCTAATGCCTGTGTTGCTAATCTTCGGACATCTTTATTGTCTTCATTTTCTCCGTTTGCAACAAGGACAAGGTCTGGTAGCAGAGCAACTGTCCCTGTTTCCCCGATTTTCCGTGCGGTATCTTTACGGGTATCTACATCTGGGTCGGCAAGTGCTTCTCTCATCTGTGCTACGTCGAGTGACCGTGCGCGTGCCAACGCAACAGATGCTGCATTTCTAATGGGGTTACCTTCCCATTTGTCATCTGAACGTACTTGCATTTTTTCGGCAATGAATTCGGGTAGGTTCAGTTTTTTTGCGGATCTGACAATTATTTCCCAACTCCAATTTCTTTTAAGATCATTGAGTGCTAAGTTGCGTCTATTTCCGGCATCTTCAAGTGCGACGATATATTCGGTGTCATCAACGATGTGATTAGCAAGAGCGTTTGTTGCTTCAGTTCCCTCAATTGCTCCGAGTGCTACTGCAGCTTTGGTACGTGGGGAGGCATTTGCCAATACTGCAGTGCTGGCATCTAAAGGGATTCGTTTGTCCTCCAAGATTGCGATTAGGCGGGGGACGGCTTTTGTGCTTCCTAATTTTCCGAGTGCAGTGATTGCATTGTTGGAGATATTACCGATTCGGATGTCAATTGCGCGGATAAGGAGGTTCTCAGATGCGGTATCGCCGATGTTTCCGAGAGCAGTGACAGCAGTGGCACGGATAATATCTGTCTCTAACTGATTTTCCACCATTTCGCTCAGTTTCGGAACAGCCTTTACGTCTTTTATACTTCCCAAGGCAGCGACTGCTTGTAACCGAACAGCACTGTTTTCATCATTCAGTGCATTGCGGAGTGCAGTTGCTGATCGTTCGTCCCGAAGTGCATTCAACGAGGCAGCTGCGGCAGCCCGAATAGAGACTGATTCATCCTGATTATTAAGAACTTCAATCAAAGGTTCCACTGTTTTTCGGTCTTTAAATCCGCCAAGTCGAGTTACTGCTTCCTTTCTTATCACATAACTTGGATTTTCCAATTCAGCGAGTATTGTGTCTAATGCGGAGGCATGATGTATTACGCCGAGCATATAGACGATTGCCCAGTGCGTCCATTCGTCGTCAGCGGATTTGAGAGCGTCAAGCAGGAGATTGGTTGTTGTTTCATCTCCATTTTTAATGAGTGCGCCGATAATCTCGTTTTGGACAGATTGAACTTCATGTCCGTCTTCGTAGCTGCCACGTCCTTTTTTAACGATGTCAACAAGTCCTTTATCGACAAGTGTTGGGCTTATTTCATAAAGTGCTTTTGTTGCTTCGAGGCGTGCGGTTTCATACTTATCATTTCTGATAATATCGAGTAGCGGGTCAGCACTTTTTGTTGATTTGATTGTGCCTAATGCGATTGCTGCTTCTTGTCGCACGACTCCTTGTTTGTCCTTTTTGAGTGCAGTAATCAATGCATCGACGGCAGTATCGCCGCCGACTCTGCCGAGTGCCCATGCAGCACTGCGTCGGACAGTTGCGCGTTGGTCATCTGCTAAGGCGTTCACAAGTGGGTCTACAACGGTATCACCTTTGAAAATACCGAGTGTGCGTGCAACTTCGCTTCGTACGAGACTGGGAATGGGCTTAAGTTCGCCCCAAATACGATAATAGGGGCGTGGATAATCTGCAGTCCATTCAATATTCAGAGAATCGAGGTGTGTCCTGAGGGCATCAAGGGTTTTATACTTCCGTTTCATGTGTCGCTGAAAATCTGATATATCATCAAATTGCATGGACAGTACCCAAAATAGGATTGGGAGTGTGTCTGTGTCTTTTATGCGGCTGAGTACCTTTACGGCATCTGCTCGGATAACAGCGCTTGTTTCATCGTTTAGCATCAGCAATAGCATCGGTTGGGTGGCATCTGCAGGTTTTAGCTGCCATAAAGCATTGATCGCAGCGGATCGCACTGTTTCTCGACGCAATTTATCCATTGAGATCGCGATCAACTTATGTATTGTTTCTTCTGAGGGAACATTTATTTTTCCGAGTGCTTCTGCAGCTTGCGTAACTGTTGTATCATCCAGTTGAAGGGCATCGGTAAGTGCGGTCACGGCAGTGTTATTGTGTCCACGTGCGTACATGTTGCCGAGCCCTTTTGCGGCAATAGCCTTGATCTCTTTGCTGGCATCATCCGTTAAGATGTCAATAAACAGTGGTATTGCCCGGCGATCTCCTATTGTGCTCAGTGCGTTTGCGGACTCCAGCTGTATGCGGTGTTCGTCGGTTTGTAGTGCATTTATAAGTGGTGGTACTGCTAAACCGCGCATTGAAGTTAGCGCGGTGAAAGCTGCACCTTTCAGGTCTTCGTCTGCGAGAAGTTGAATTATAGGCAGTACCGCTGATTCAGCTCTGAGTCTTCCCAGAGTATCAATTGCAGCGGATTGTGCGCGTAAGCGATATTTTTTCATCCATGCATCATCAATATAAGCACTGGCGATATAACGGTATTGATCAGAATAACCGTTGTCTACATCAGGAATAATGTTATGGGCGCGTGTTTCAAGTACTGCTAAAAGTGAGGGGATAGCGGGTTGACCAATTCTGTTAAGGGCATCTATTGCTGTATTTTGTACATAACTATTGGAATCTGCCAGAAGTTTGATGAGATCATCAACGGCTGCTTGTGCTTGGAGTTTGCCGAGAAGTTTTGCGGCATGCATCCGTACCTGTGCATTGTTGTTCCTCGTTGCTAACTGAAGGATAGGTACTATTTCGGCATTCGGTTGGAATTTGGGTTGACAAAGTTCACCGATAGCGACGATGGTGCTGTAAGAAACTTCGGGGGTTTCATCCGTTTTCGTGAGGATTGATTTGTATATTGGTATGAGTTCACTGTTTTGTAAAGTGCCTAATTCGCGAATTGCTGCTTTTCTTATCTGTGGGTCTTGGTGTAGGATGGCATCTTTTAAGAGCGTTGCAAAGTTTGAGCCTGCCTCTGTGTGGCTTCGTAGTTGTTCCAACAGTTGTTTAACTGATTGGATAACGGCGGGTTGGTAGCATTTCTGTGCTTCCAAAAGTCCAGTTACGACTACTGCATTGGGTCTCTTTGCTAGATCCGAGAGCAGGTCAGCGCGTTTTTCAACTGCCATTGTGAGGGTAATTGCCAATAATCCGGATATAGAGTTTCGAGATCTGATAAGTCGTTCCTGTTGGTCGAGCTCATCTGAATCTGGGTCTTCCAAAGTTGAAATTGCCTGAATATTAGTATTCAACGTTTCAAGATGTGTCAATGCTTGTTCGATGGCTTGATGCCAGCTATTTGTATCAGTGCTGTTTTGCAGTTGAAGTAGGCGGTTAAGATGGACTGCTTCCTGAATTTTTGAATTGTTGGCGAGGGATTTTTGTACTGCAGATTCTGCTGCAACGTAATCTCCTTGGACGATTGCTTTTCGTGCTGAGAGGATTAATTTATCTTCTTTTTTACCGCATCCGCTAAGCAATGCGACACAAAGAACGAAATGGATACAGATAATAAGGAAGTGTTTCATAGGCAAATATGTCGCGTTGGTTTTCTCACTCATTTGTTTTATTCTATAATATGAAGGATATTTTGTAGCGAAAGCTGTTAGTTTTTGCATCCGTGGAACGCAAACTGACAGTTTGCTCTACAAAGATTGTTTATACCGAACTCACGTTACAATATAACCATAATTGTGAGGGACAGGTCTACTCTCCGGCAATTACCAATTTTGTCAAATCGGCTACGGCATAGATATGTTTTGCTATACGATTTAGCAACGCTAATCTATTTCTGCGAAGGTCAATGTCTTCAGCCATGACAAGAACATCGTCAAAGAACTTATCTATTGTGGGTTGCAGTTCTGCTAACTGTTTCAAAAGTTCTGCGTATTCTCTTGCCTGGATGCTTTTCTTAAGGTTAGGTTCTGCTTCGGTGATATGAGCGTTTATTTTTTTTTCTGCATCATCTTTTAGCAATTTAGTATCTACAGTTTCTGGTGCATTTTCAGGCAATATTCTAAGTACTCGGTTGAGTGCATTATATACTTCTTCAAAATTGGGTGTCAAGCGAAATTCGGCAAGTCCGTTTACCCGTTTGAGGATATCCGTAATATCGACATCACCGACCGCCAAGATTGCATCGGCGAGGTCAGGGGTGTATCCTTGTGTCTGCAAGATAACGCGTAAGCGTTCTTTGATGAAATTGAGCACACTTGTTTTTGTGTCGACAGACAATTCCATGTCATATAGTGAGATGGCTTTTTCTACTACTGCATCTAACGAGAGTGGAAGTTGTAGATCTTGTAGGATACGTATTGTGCCGAGGGCATGTCGTCGTAAGGAGTATGGGTCTTGTGATCCTGTAGGCTGTTCTTCTATTCCGAAGTATCCGGCTATGGTGTCAATTTTGTCAGCGACAGCAAGTATTGCGCCGGCTTCGGTTTCGGGCAGCGGTGTATCCGCACCCAATGGTTGATAATGTTCAGCGATGGCATCTGCTACCTCTGCAGTTTCACCGGAATTTTGAGCGTAGTACCGTCCTGTAATTCCTTGTAGTGATGGGAATTCTATGACCATTTGGGTGGTTAAATCTGCTTTACAGAGCCAAGCTGCGCGTTCTGCGTGATGCATGGTTGTGTCCGATAACTTCAATTCTGTGGTAATAAACTTCACCAATGCCTTTATACGATTTGCCTTGTCTAATAACGATCCGAGTTTAGCATGAAAGACGACTGCCGCTAAACGTTCAACTTTATCAGCAAGTTTTGTTTTCTGATCTTCACTATAGAAGAACTCAGCATCGTTAAGGCGTGCATGTAGCACACGTTCATTACCGTGCCGAACACCGTCAATATTGCCATCTGTACTGTTGGAGATGGTAATGAATTTTGGTGCAAGTTCATTATTGCTTTTCCACATTGGAAAATACCGTAGATGCTTTTTCATTGCTGTAATCAGCACTTCAGGCGGTATTTCCAGATGTGACTCACTGAAATTCCCGACAATTGGTTGTGGATTTTCTACGAGATAGTTCACCGTATCTAACAATTCTTCATCTATTACAGGCAAACATCCTTCGGATTCTAAGACGGTTCTCACCTGTTTTTCTATGGTATTGTGTCGTTGTTTTGGGCAAACGATAACATCAATTTCTTGCAGTTTCTGAATATAGGTATCCACGTCTGACGATGCTAAAGTGATAGGTTCGGGATGCAGCGATCGATGTCCATAAGTGATTCGATCTGCGTGCGCTGCTCCGTAAGTACAGTTGACTACTGTATCTCCGAGGAGTGCCACAAGCCAACGAATTGGGCGGGCAAAACGGGCAAATGCTTTCGGTTCTTCAGGCTTTGTTTCCCATCGCATTGTTTTAGGAAAACGGAGTTCTTCAACCCATTCAGGCAAGAGTGTTTTCAGCAGTTCGAATGTTGATATTCCCTTTTCGAGTTTGGAGACAGCGATGTATTCTCCTCGTTCGGTTTCAACGATGCGGATGTCGGAAAGTTCAATATTTTGTGATTTTGCAAAGCCGATGGCTGCCTTTGTTGGTTCTCCGCTTTCATCATAGGCGATGCTTTTTGGCGGTCCAACGATTTCTGTCTCTTGACTTTCCTGTAAAGTCCTAACATCTTTGATACTCAGTGTAATCCGTCTCGGTGTGCCGAAGGTCTGAATGTCTCCAAACGGAATTCTGTGTTCTGCAAGGGACTTCGTTGCAATATCACGAAGTTGGTCAAGGGCGGGCGGTACATAACTTGCGGGGATCTCCTCTGTGCCGATTTCGAAGAGAAGGTCTGCGGATTCATGAGGCGTAGAAATCTTAACTGTTTCTGTGGGTTTAGTTTCAACAGGTAATGATTCTGTGGTAAAGCGCCCCAACAAAGGATGCCCCATCTCTTCGCGTTGTGTGACATAAGCGCGTGCAATACGTTGTGCAAGTCGTCGGACGCGTTCAATATAATTCACCCGTTCCGTTACACTGATAACACCCCGTGCATCCAGCATATTAAAAGTGTGGGAGCACTTCAAGACATGGTCGGTTGCGGGAAGGACTAAACCGGCATCTAAACACGTGTGTGTTTCCTTTTCATAAGTGCTAAATTGGTCAAACAGCATGTCTACGTTGGCATGTTCGAAGTTGTAGGTTGAGTATTCTACCTCGCTTTGATGATGGACATCTTGGTAGTTCAGGTGTTCATTCCAACGGATATCGAAAAAGGTGTCAACATCCTGCAGATAGAGTGCGATACGTTCGAGTCCGTAGGTGATTTCGGCACAGATTGGGGCGAGGTCTATGCTGCCCATCTGTTGGAAGTATGTGAATTGTGTGACTTCTGCGCCATTCCACCATACTTCCCAGCCGAGTCCGGATGCGCCGAGTGTGGGTGATTCCCAGTCGTCTTCTACGAAGCGAATATCGTTTTTACGGGGAGAGATGCCGAGATGGTAAAGACTTTGGAGATAAAGTGGTAGTACGTTTTCTGGTGCTGGTTTTAGTAGGACTTGGTATTGGTAGTATGCGCCGAGGCGGAAGGGGTTTTGTGCGTATCTGCCGTCGGTGGGTCTCCTGACAGGTTCTACGTACGCGGCGTTCCATGGTTCTGGGCCGAGGCATCGTAAAAATGTGGCGGGGTTAAATGTCCCTGCTCCGACTTCTATATCGCAGGGTTGTTGAATGATACATCCGTGTTCTGCCCAAAATTTTTCTAGTGCTAATATTATTTCTTGAAAGGTCATATTTGTTTGTTGTTGTCCGCTCCGTTTCTGTTGGTTGATTCGGGTAATTATTATAGCACAATGGAATTGGTTAATCAACGAATTTTCAGATGCCTCATTTACCCCCTTTATCCTCCCGCAGGCGGGGGGAGATAAGAATGGATGGAAGAGACCCCCCTTTATCCCGCACTTACCCCCATTTTTTTTTTGAATGCGTGTGTAGTTGTGTTCATAGGTCTCCAATGTTGTCATGTCAGTTCTTCTGCGGTGAGAAAGTTTATATCTCTCAAACAAGTCCTCTCGGTGAACAAGAGCAACGCCTCCTGCGTCCACACCTCGCGGATCATACGGTTGATGACACTGATCACGGAGTAAACTTTCCGCGTAGGGTGTAAAGTTTTTGCCCATCTGTCCGCAGCTTTTTCATAACACAGGAACGCCAAACCATAAGCCACGACTGCCAACAAAAACAGAACTTCCATCCGGGGCTGTTCGTTCTTTCTCAAAACGAGTGCTTTGAAACCGAAGTTCGTTTTCAAGTCTCTGAACCCGTGTTCAATCTGTGTCCGCCGCTTGTAGCAAGTTCGCAGGGGGTTCCCCTGAAGCCGATTGGAGATAAGATATAACGGGTCTTTCTTGGTGTGCTGTCCCCCAACATAGAGTGCCACAGGCACCTGCTCCGTGTAGTGATAAAGCACTTGTGGGTAAAAACCATTTGCCACTTCTTCAAGGCACTGCTTGTTGCCTGCTATACGCACACCAACATTGCGTGGCACACGCATCAAGTAGCAGATGCCTTGCCCCTCAAAAAACTTGAGGATCGCTCTCGCTCGGGCGAACCCTCTGTCAAAAACCAACACAGGCTCCCGACTATCCCCTAACACTTTAACAACGCGACTATGGACATCACAACAGAACTGCTGAACTAAATCGTTATGTCCTTGATAGGTGCCATCTTTGAGCATCTCATTTTTATACAGAACCCAATAGAGCGGGATCGCACGATTGCGAAACGGAAGGGCTGCAACAATCGCCTTCCATCCGCCCGGTAAATCTGTCTCGTCTATCAGCACAAGCAGATGCTGCATCCCCACAGAACGACACACACTGACAACTATATGTGACAACCAAGCACCCTTCACCGCTGCAACCGGAAAATAGGTGTCAATAAACCGCAACACACGCTTTTGCTTAGACTTGTCGTGTTTCACACGGATAGGTAGATGTGAGGCAATCGATTGAATACGAAAACTTGGGGCTACACACACAGCCTGTAGCATCAAATAAAAGTTGCGGAGCGTCGGTTTTTTGATACAAACCCCGTTGAAAACTTTACGAAAACCTGTTATAATCTTTCTGGGATGTACCCAGCTAAGGGTATATTTCATAAGAATACCTCCCTGCCGGTTTTTCACCGACATTATTTTATATGGAGGTATTCTACCATAACCCATCAGACTTTCCAACTTATTTCTATACACACACACGCCTACACATACCGCATACAAAAATGGGGGTAAGTGAGCTTTATCCCCCCGCAGGCGGGGGGAATATGTAGTGATTGTATACCCGCAGGCGGGGGAATGTGTAGTGATGCATACCCGCAGGCGGGGGAATGAGAGAGTGGACCCGTAGGCGAGGGGAATGCGTCCATCCTGTTACTTCAATAGGGACCAATCAGGTTCGTCTTCTGGGTTGCCGAGGGGACCGTGTGCGTTGCGGACGATGCGGCGTTGTGCATCATACCAATCGGTGTAGCTTGTGGCAGGTTGAAGTTTGTCGTTTCGGGCATCCATAAGATTTAAGAGCGTATTTTCCATTTCGTCTGCTAAAGACTTTGCTTCGGGATTGTCAATTAAGTTGTTCATCTGCAGCGGGTCTGTTTCAATGTCGTATAACATCCGCTTTCCGTCAAGCCACCGCGCGTAACTGTGGGATTTTGTGCGGACACCACGCCATTCGTCACCGTCAACAAAGTAATCGTAGGTTGCGCCGAAGTTCATTGTCAAAACAGCTTCTTGTTCATAAGCGTTCTTTTCGCCACGCCAGGATGCGGACAGATCATAGCCTTCCACTGTGCGAGAGGGTTGGATTCCGCATAAACCGCAGAGGGATGGGAATAGGTCGACGGGGGATGTGAGCGTATCACAGGTGCGGTTTCCTTCAAACACGCCGGGGAGCCGCATTATCAAGGGCACTTTGATGGATTCCTCGTAAGGTTTTTTCTTTGCCCAAAAATTGATGCCTTGTGCGCCGCCTTGCGTGCCGTGATCAGAACCGAAGATAAGCAATGTGTTATCTACACGACCTGTTTTTTCAAGATATGTCATCAGTTCTCCGAGCATATCGTCAACTGCTAAAATCATAGCGAGATAGTGACGGTAAATTTTTGTGGATTGTTCTCGCTGTTTGTCTGACACGTTTTCAGGGAGATAGAGTTTGTCAGGGAGTCGGTCATAGTATTTCTGTGGGGCATATTCGTAGGGTGTGCTATGTGCTTGATGTGGAGAGATGAACAGACAAAATGGTGTGTCATCGTTAACGTCATTCATAAACTGAAAAGCGTATCGGTTGAGTGCGTCAGTTTCATATCCTTCCCATTTTTCGTTCCGCCAATTGTCAAGGTTTACAGTGCCGTTGAAATAGTCTGTATGGAAGTTATAGCCGCGCCAATGTTGGAATCCGAGTCGGTCGCGTCCTTCTGGGACATAATCGCGTCCGCCGATTTCTGGGAATGAACCTGTGTGGAGATGCCATTTGCCGATCCACGCGGTGCGGTATCCATTTCTGCTAAAAACGTCACCGAGTCCGATTTCGTCGTGTCGGGTTCTGACGAAGTTTATGAGATGCCCGGTAGTTTGCGGGTGTCGTCCGGTGAGTAGCATGGATCGGTAGGGCGTGCAGACAGGTGCGGTAGCGATTGCATTGGAGAAAACGGTGCCTTCCTGCGCAAGTCGATCAATGTGAGGTGTTTCAATCTGGGTTTCACCATGTACTGGCAAAGAGCAGGCACGGATTTGATCTGATAGGAGATAAACGATGTTGGGTTTGTTTGTCATGATTTAATTTTTTCGGTGGGAAATTATTTGGGTAGATTTTAATATGTTTCTGAATTTTGGATTACACTAAATCAACGGTATGAATGCCTTTTGGCATTCCCCGGATTACGCGGATAAACGTGGATTTTGTTTTTTGTGAGTACTGATGTTTGTAGAGCAAATTTTTGAGTCTGCTGAAGAAATATCGGTGGTTAGAATTTCTTGATGATTCCATCTCGAACCGCTTTCAGGGCATTCAATTTTAACGTGTTGGGTTTCACTGCGTTCAACCCAACCTACTGTAGGGGCGATCTTCCGCTCATGACCCCCTTCGCAACAATGCCCAAAAATCCGACAATTGAATGGCTCTGGTACCGCTTTGCGACTGAATTCTTTATCAGTTGTTGTGTGTGCCCAAATTGTTTAGTTTTCTTCAGTAATTGTGGTGTGCTTCTAAACTGTTTCTACTCACTTATTAAGAATACGGAGTATTTTCTCAGTTTCTGCTTCAAGTTTTACATCGCCCGCCTGTATCGCAAGCCGCAGGGCGGTTGCGGAGGTCTTGCCTCGCTTCCAGAATCCGACCTAAAAGACCCTTCGCGAGTCCTCGAACATAGTATGCTCTGGCATAATCAAGTTTTAGTCTTATGGCAATGTCATAATCGGCAATCGCAGCACTGTATTGTTCCAATTTACCCTTTGCATTTCCCCGATTGTAGTATGCTAAGGCATCAGGTTTTAGTCTTATGGCGATGTCATAATCAGCAATCGCAGCAAAATGTTGTCCCAAGTTATCCTTCGCAGCTCCCCGATTGTTGTATGCTTCGGCAAAATCGGGCTTGAGTCTTATGGCGATGTCATAATCAGCAATCGCAGCACTGTATTGTCCCAAGTTATTCTTGACACTTCCTCGATTGTAGTATGCTAAGGCATCAGGTTTTAGTCTTATGGCAATGTCATAATCAGCAATCGCAGCAAAATGTTGTCCCAAGTTATTCTTCGCAGCTCCCCGATTAAGGTATGCATCGGCAGCATTAGGTTTTAGTTTTATGGCAGTGTCAAAATCGGCAATTGCAGCAAAATGTTGTCCCAAGTTATCCTTCGCAGCTCCCCAATTGAGGTATGCATTGGCATCATCGGGTTTGAGGCGGATAGCCTTGGTATAGTCTGTGATGGCACCTGCGTAATCGCCTAACTTGTACTTCACGTTTCCCCACAGAAAGTAGGTCTCCGCAGAGATAGAAGATTGTCCTTGTGATAAAGGTTTTGACAGCCCCGGTCCCTTCAGCAGCTTTTTAAGATATTTGGATGGAATGGCAAAGTTAAGGTTCTGGGCATCCAAGGATCTGTGGGTAGAAAAGGACACACCAATCACTTCGCCTTTACGATTTAGCACAGGACCGCCACTACTCCCAGGAGAAATCGGCGCAGTCATCTGCAAACGTTCTTTTGTGTACTTATCTCTACGGCTACTGATAAGACCATCCGAGAAGGTGCCTTCTAATCCTTTCGGATTACCTGCAACGTAGACTGTCTCACCGATTCGTACGGTATCGCTTTCACCCAGCGAAAGCGGTTTGATGCCGTACGCGGTCACCTTTAGAAGTGCAAGGTCGTTTACCTTGTCGGTTGCTGTAACGCCTTCAATCTTGTATTGGGTATATTTACCGACTAACTTTGCGGTACCTTTAGCTGCGCCTTCAATTACGTGGTAGTTCGTAGCAATGAGATTAGATTTGACAAAGAATCCGCTGCCGATTCCGAGGGTTTTTCCGTTTTTGTCCTGCATCTCCAAGTATACTGTTGCTGCTAATGCTTTTTCTGCGATGTCTTCGGCGGGGAGGGTGGTTTGTGCTGGTGCTGTGATTGTTATGCAAAAGAGGAGAAAAGTGGCTGCGCATTGGGAGAATATCCATAATAATTTGGCTTTGTGTTTCATGGTATTTTCCTTTGATGGTGTAGCTTGTCTTGAAGATTGAACGTGTTATTGACAAAATGATAACACAATTTGCTGAAGGTGTCAAGAGTGTTTTTGTTTTCAACGGAGGCATTCAAAAGTCGCGGATTTTTTGTCAGAATCTCGGATTTTCACCAAATCAACGGTATGAATGTCATTTAGGCGTTCCTCGGATTATCTTTGTCAGGATCGCGGAGGACACTAAATCTGAGGCAATTGAATGGCTCTGGAAACATCACAGAAAAGGTTGCCTGTTCTACGGCAAATTTGTTATAATTTTAACATCATGTTTCGGGTGGAACTGCTACGAATCGGAAACCCTTTTTCGTTTCTCCGCCCCTTCTGCTGTAGCAGAGGATAGAATAAAATGGAGGCGGGAATCCGAGGGAGATGATACTGGAAGGATCGCTGCGTGTGTAGCAAACAAAACATGGCACACCCATCACCTTGCCACACCAAAATCTAATTTGGAGGTAATTAAATTGGGAAAACACCATAACATTCAGAGCGGAACAGACTGGATAAATAACATTGTTACTTTCAACGGACAAGGATGTTCGGGGAAAACGACCCAAGTGAAACTGCTTGCCAACTCAAATAAAGAGGAGTATAAACGCATTCATAGTTATAAACTTCGGAGGAAGTTCAAGAAAAAAATTTATGAGAAAACGGAGGGTATGAATACAGATATCAAGTACTTAAATGAGAGTGGTACTTGTAAGAAACTATACAGTGTGGAAGTTTCAGGACATCCTTCCTTCGCTTGGTTGATAGCTAATTTTTACAAGACAGCGAAACCACTTATGTTGGAGGGCACCACCGTTGTTTTAGATCACTATCTCGGCGACTATTATGCCGATATGTTAGCTTGTGTTGATATTGCGGATCTTCTATCTCTCGTCAGAGAAGATTTGGTGATACCAGATTTTGATCAAGGTACGCATTTCTATCTTGATATTGATTACGAGATCTATCAGGAGAGATGGCGCGAGCGGGAAGGAACCGAGCCGCGAGTGAATAGAGAAACTTTTAAAAAACGACGTGAACGCTATCAAGAACTTTGTGAATTGACACCGCTGAAATGTATTGACGCTAAGGTGAGTAAGGAGGAGGTTGCTAAAAAGGTACAAGAGGTTTTAGCTTGCGAAAATCAATAAAAAAGCAGTGTGTTATGTAGTACTATGTGGCCAGACGATCATGTTCCGAGTCAATGTGGTTTCAGCTTCGATCGCTTATGTACTTACAGATAAAGGAGAAAATAATGTCAAGTGAAATGTTATTACGAAATGCGATTTCCACGATTGCCAACGATGGTATTGAAGAATGTCGGAAAGAGATTGAGAAAGCGGAATACCGCTGTGGACTTATTACAGAAAAAGACGTTTTCCTGAATAACTTCATTTGGATGGGGCCTCCAAAGGAATGGGAAGCGTTTACACCATCGGCTACCGAAATCGGTAAGCTTTATGAAGAGATAGCACCTCAAGAAGAACCGGCGCGCACACTAAACACTGTTGTTGAAGGTATAAAGAAGAGGTTTCCGGATGCGGATACCGCTGTGGGCGCGGTAAGTGCCCTTTACAAAACGTCTGAATGGTTTGGCAAACACTTAAGCCTTTGTACACACTTTGATGTGCATCTTATGTCGTCGCTATGGGTCAGGAATCTCCGATCTTCGAGTGGATCAGAATCGGCAGATAAACTTTATATTGAAGATGGGAACCATCGAGCGTTAGTTTATGCAATACGGTTGATCTATGGTGCTGAAAAGGAATTTAGACCTGTTCGAGTGATTTGGTGTAAGTCATGGGAGCACATTCTTTGTTGGGCAGGTGATCCTGAAGCTGGAGATTCACCGCCTAGTGCTCTTGAGGAGTTTTTTACCGCATCGGTGAAATAGAAAGATATCATTGAGGATGTCTACAGGTTTCGCAAAGAAGGGCGTTTATACAAGGATAACGGAATCCGTAGCGTTTTCGGTTGTATAGGTGTGAGTTCACAATCTGATATACCTATTTTCTATGCCAAGTCTGCGCGCTTCCGCCCAGAGCAACTTCTGAAAGAACGTAACTGCTGTCTCCAGATTGAGTTGATCAAGGTCGTCGTTCTTCAGGGTGAAAATATTTTCATGATGCATCACTTCACTCCCCCAAATTACTGAATTTTCTATTATGGTTAAATATGAAAATAAATAGACACCGCATCCATAGAAGTGATCCTAGAATTTCGCCTTATCTCAATAATAGTCGGGTTTCGCAAGCTCTACCTGACCTACAAAATGTCCGATTAATTCTAAAATCTACCATAGTTGTTGTGTGTGCCCAAATTGCTTAGTTTTCTTCAGTAATTGTGGCGTGCTTCTAAACTGTTTCTACTCACTCATTAAGTTAAGAATACGCAGTCCCTCCTCGATATCTGCTTTAAGTTTTACATCGCCCGCTTGTGTTGCAAGCCGCAGGGCAGTGCGGAGGTCTTGCCTCGCTTCCAGTGTCCGACCTAAAAGACCCTTTGCAAGTCCTCGACCGTAGTATGCATCGGCATAATCAGGTTTTAGTCTTATAGCGGTGTCATAATCGGCAATCGCAGCAAAATGTTGTCCCAAGTTATTCTTCGCAGCTCCCCGATTAAGGTATGCATCGGCAGCATTAGGTTTTAGTCTTATAGCGGTGTCATAATCGGCAATTGCAGCAAAATGTTGTCCTAAACGAGCCTTTGCATTTCCCCGATTGATGTACGCATCGGCATAATCAGGTTTTAATCTTATGGCGGTGTCAAAATCAGCAATTGCAGCAAAATGTTGTCCCAATTTACCCTTCGCATTTCCCCGATTATTGTATGCTGTGGCAACATCAGGTTCGAGTCCTATGGCAATGTTATAATCAGTAATCGCAGCAAAATGTTGTCCCAATTTACCCTTCGCATTTCCCCGGTTGTTGTATGCTGAGGCAACATCAGGTTCGAGTTGGATAGCCTTAGTATAGTCAGCGATGGCACCCGCATAATCGCCTAAATTGTACTTCACATTTCCCCACTGGAAGTAGGTCTCGGCAGAGATAGAACGTTGTCCTTGTGATAAAGGTTTTGACAGCTCCGGTTGCTTCAGCAGATTTTTAAGATATTTGGATGGAATGGCAAAGTTGAGGTTCTGCGCATCCAAATCCTTATAGACAGCAAAGGACACACCGATTACTTCGCCTTTTTTGTTTAGCACAGGACCGCCACTGCTCCCAGGAGAAATCGGCGCAGTCATCTGCAAACGTTCTTTTGTATATCTATCTCGACGGCTACTGATAATGCCATTCGAGAAGGTTCCCTCTAATCCTTTCGGATTGCCCGCAACATAGACTGTCTCGCCGATTCGCACAGTATCGCTGTCACCAAGGGAAAGCGGTCTGATACCGTACGCAGTTACCTTTAGGAGTGCCAGGTCGTTTATCTTGTCGGTTGCTGTAACGCCTTCGATGTTGTATTGGGTATATTTGCCGACTAACTTTGCGGTGCCTTTGGCTGCGCCTTCAATTACGTGGTAGTTCGTAGCAATGAGGTTAGACTTGACAAAGAATCCGCTGCCGATGCCGAGGGTTTTTCCGTTTTTGTCCTGCATCTCCAGGTATACTGTTGCTGCTAATGCTTTTTCTGCGATGTCTTCGGCGGGGAGGGTGGTTTGTGCTGGTGCTGTGATTGTTATGGAAAATAGGAGGAAAGCGATTGCGCATTGGGCGAATATCCACAATAATTTATTTCTGTGTTTCATGGTATTTTCCTTTGATGGTATGGCTTGTTTTGGTTCTGAATCGCGGATTACGCCAAATCAACGGTATGAATGCCATTTGGGCATTCCCCGGATTACGCGGATGAACGCGGATTTTGTTTTTTGTGACTGCTGGTGTCTGTTTGTGGTATAGTTTTTCGTCTATGTTGTGCTTGTGCAACCTAAAGGTTTATGGTATATCGGCGTTTCGACCTATCTTCATATTTCGGGCAGTGAACTCATGTTATTGTTGAAAATAATAACACAATTTGTTGAAGGTGTCAAGTTCTTAGGGAAGCGGCGGAAGTTTTCAACACAGCATTGTACTTAAAATTCTCGTTCTTCGTACATCTTCGCGTTTGTAATCTCTACTTCCAGTATGGCGACAAACTCATCAACCCACTGTTTTACATTCTCATTGTCTTCGCTCGCTTTTATACGGCAAAGTTTCTGCTTTTTCGCTTGATAGTTTTCACTTTTCAACCCCATCGTTACTCCTTCGAAAAAATTGGAGATGAGCGCACTGCGAACATCTTCTCTATTACCATAGCGGACGAGGATTTTTCGCGCCAAGGAATCGCCCCATTCCGCTGCTGCAAGCGTTTTCGGAACACACCCACGCGCAAGAGACCTTGCGCGCTTTTCTACGTCTTCGTCAATCCATTCCCAGATGTTTTTCGGTGGGATCAAGGTCAATGCGCCTGTTCCTTTTTTCGTCTCCGAGAGGTCTGTCTCTCTCATCCATTTTTCAAAAGCGCGTGTTCTCCAAAAGTCTTCTGAATCTTCTAAGGCGTTGCTAACGCGTTTCCAAACCGCTACTGGGGCCTGTTTCGCCATTTCGGTGAGAATAGAATTCGTCTGTGAATAGACATCAAACAGTGCTCCCTTTTTACCGAAGTGAACCAGCATACGTTCTACAAGTTCTAAAGCTTTTGTTGGATGGTGGTGTATGAACATTTTTCCGATTTTTGTCCAATGATAAGTCATCATGCTATCGGTTTGATGTTCTTCCAACACGGATGAATGCGTGAGCACTTGGAACGTAGGATCAAGCGGTAAAACCTGTTCGTTTTTATTTAAGATATAGTAACGGTGATACAGCTTTAAGGCGATGGCTACGGCAGATGTCTCCGTGGATTCCAGTAAAAATTCAATCCATTTCTCAAAGACTCCAACCGATAGATTTTCTAAGCCTTTAGCGGAGCTCAATATTCCGAAGTGCTTATGATTGATGATTCCGTTTTGCGCGAGTTTCAGGAGGCTCACCCCCGCTGCATCTGTCATGCCTGAATACGAGATGAGTTCCGGAATGTGCACATTCAGTATTATATCTTCGCTGAGCGTCTCTAGTTGCTTTTCCCATCTCTCAAGGTCGGTGTTAAGGAGTGCAGAAAAATAACCTCCCAGAAAATACACGCTTGCATTTTCTGGGACGTTTCGCTGAGCCTCCAGCAGCATTGGGAGCAGCGAAAAACCGTTATCTTCTTGACCGAGTGCTTCTCCAAACCGATACCCGTTGTGTGCTTCAGTTGTGGCGAGCCATCGCAGTTCAGATTGCAAAAGCGATGGTGTCTCCACGGCTTGTTGTGCAAGGACCTGTATCTGTGGATGCCCGTGTACAAGATGATTTTTGTTTTCGTCAAAGTCGTCTGTGAGCAAATTCATTCCGACATACCGTTGCAGCCTCGATGGAAAGTTATCTCCTAGTAAATCGTCTATGAGCTGTTCCAACTGCTTGCGGATGTCAACGGATAAACCTTTGCCATTGACGTAGGAATCATCATGAGACAGAATGTGACTCAGGGCGGTGATCACCTGCTTTTCGGTTGCATACCCTTTTTCAACGGTTGTTCTCATTGTACGGACAACGGTAGCTGCGAGATCGGGGATTCTCGCCATCGCGCTTGCATGACTCAGCAGAATGTTTATTCCTGTCTCACGCTCATCTTCAGGTAATATGGGCAATTGCGTAGACAAGAGTTGCCAGACGCGTCGGTAGGCATCCCAAAGTTCACCGTATGTTTTAGGGACCCAAAACGCGGGTTCTTTGCGTAGCCCTTGATATTCAGCACTTCCTGTCCGTGAAAAAAACTCTGATGTGAGTGCGGAGTCGCAAGCCCTTAAAGCAAGGAGTCTGCGTGCCTTGGACTTAGATTTAAGTGCCTCTTCCAAGACAGGGAACCGCTCTGCGGGGGAGGCTTCGGAATGTGCAATGGGGCCAGATCCCGGTGAGAATATCTCGACAAACATACCACTGGCGTTGTTTGCACAGCCCTCATTCTCTGCTTCGCCGAGGGCAAGCAGGAGACGCGCCGCATCTGTGAACAGATCTCGCCAAAATGCAATTTTTTCGAGGGCATATACGATGTTTCTTCTGCTATCTGTGAGTTGCAAAAGCGTTTTTCTGTCCCATTTCCCCACGGTTGCCTTAAGGCATTTTAAGGCAGAGGCGGGATCAGCGTTTGTCAATGCTAAAA
Source organism: Candidatus Poribacteria bacterium (assembly GCA_965200395.1). Lineage (GTDB taxonomy): Bacteria > Poribacteria > WGA-4E > WGA-4E > WGA-3G > MSPOR6. The sequence goes on from CBDAUH010000003.1 coordinate 895,628, forward strand.
AAAAACGGCTGCCCAGTCTTGTTTTCAGAGATTCGTTATTCTGGAAGGGGCCCTCTGGCCCGAGGAGGTCTCTGGCAATACCGGAGGCTGCTTCCGATTCAGCTGCGTACTCGAACATCTCGTAGAACCACTCAACCAATCTTGGGGGTAAGTCTTCAATGAACTGTTCAAGATGAAACAGTCTATGATGCCGTTCCCACCACTGTGTCCATAACTTGATATGGAGTGCTTTGGGTGTAATGTAGAGTGTGAATTCACCTTGAAGGATTTTACGTTCTTTGAGTTCGTGGAGGATATTTTCAAATTTGTGGGGTGTAATTTCTGGTGCTGCCGCCTGTACTTTTTTTGCGATGGCTTCTGCCTCAACAGCAACAGAGCGTTCATAGCCGAACCGCTTAAAGAGTGCCAGATGTTGGAGGATTAATCGCCGGTGTTCTGTTTTTTGGTGGTCGTCATCGCCTGCTGCGATATAACGTTCCCATATATCCACTGTATCAGGTGGGAGCAGTACATCTTCTGGATGATTTACCAAATTCCATCCGATGACGTGTGCGACCCTGGGGGAGCCGCCGCAGAGTTCAGCCCACCGATTGACTGAAGGGGCAGAGATCGTCGTATACGTCTCAATGATGCTGCGAATTTGTCCATCTTCAAGTGGTGGCGCGACATAAGGGATAATGCCGCTGGTCCGCTCCTCATAGTCGTTATAGATCGTAACCAATTTAACGCGAGGTCCGCGGTGTCTTAATTTCTGCCAAATCTCATATTTGTTGTCTGGGTCACATTCATCAATAACGACAATCGCACAAAATGGGTTATCCTCTCGGAGCAGCGCGTTTATCAAAACACTGTCTCGAAATTGTGATGGTGTGCAGTAGATTACTAAAGGTGATAAATCTTCTGCCCGCGTTGCTTCAAGCACTAATCGCGTTTTACCAATACCGGGTTCACCTAAGACGCGTATGTGAACGGTATCTTCATCTCGCCGCAATTCGTTTTGTAGCTCTTCAATAAAGTCTTCTTGTGCCTGTCCGAGAAACAGCGGGTCCTGCATACCCGCATTCTGCTCCCAGCTCTGATGGGTTTGAAATTTTGCCTCGCTAAGTTCCTTGGTGTCCAATGCTAACGATGGGAACCGTTCAACAAAACCGATGAGCGTATTCTGACTCCACACCTCAACTTTTGGGGGTTGTCCGTGTTCAGATGTCAGAATGCTCTTAATGTGAGAAAGGATTGCTCTGTGTTCACTATCAACAAGGTCAATTCCGGTGCATACCAAAACGTAAGTTCCATCAGCCTCAAGACAGGCTTGAATACCTTCCTTAATGTTTTCTTGTATATTGAGGAGTTCTTTTTCGATATTTGGTTTTGTTTTTCCTGATTTGATCTGATAGAAGGTTTTGCCTGGCTTAATGAGGCCTCCGCTGATTGTTTCTTGAGCTTCGTTCACAGTTGCATCGATCCCTCCATCTGGGACATGCACACGGCGCGATATATTTATTTTTCCGATTTCTACGCCGAGTCTACGCGCTTCTGCCCACAGCAGCTTCTGAAAGAACGTAACTGCCCTCTCCGGATTGAGTTGAGCAAGGTCGCTGTTCTTCAGGGTGAAAATATTTTCATGATGCATTACTTCACTCCCCCAAATTACTGAATTCTCTATCAGTTGTTGTGTGTGTCCAAATTGTTCAGTTTTCTTCAGTGATTGCGGTGTGCTTCTAAACTGTTTCTACTCACCTATTAAGAATACGTAGCAGCTTCTCGATATCTGCTTTGAGATTTGCATTGCCTGCTTGTGTCGCAAGCCGCAGTGCAGTGCGGAAGTCTTGTCTCGCTTCCAGTGTCCGACCTAAGCTACCCTTCGCAAGTCCTCGACCGTAGTATGCATCGGCATAATCAGGTTTTAGTCTTATGGTGGTGTCATAATCGGCAATCGCAGCAAAATGTTGGCCTAAGTTACCCTTTGCAACTCCCCGGTTGTAGTATGCTAAAACATAGTCGGGTTTTAATCTTATAGCGGTGTCATAATCGGCAATCGCTTCAAAATGTCGTCCTAAGTTTTTCTTCGCAAGTCCCCGGTTGTTGTATGCTTTGGCATCATTTGGTTTTAGTCTTATAGCGGTATCATAATCGGCAATCGCAGCAATGTATTGTCCTAAATCGGTCTTCACATTTCCCTGATTATAGTATGATGATACCTCATCGGGTTTTAGTCTTATAGCGATGTTATAATCGGCAATCGCCTTAAAATGTTGTCCTAAATTAGCGTTCACATTTCCTCGGTTGTTGTATGCTTTGGCATCATTAGGTTGTAATCTTATGGCGGTGTCATAATCGGCAATCGCAGCAGTGTATTGCCCTAAATCAGCCTTCGCCAGTCCTCGGTTGTTGTATGCTTTGGCCTCATTTGGTTTTAGCCTTATGGCGATGTTATAATCAGCAATTGCCTCAAAATGTTGCCTCAACTTATGCTTCACAAATCCCCGGTTGTTGTATGCTTCGACATAATCAGGTTTTAGTCTTATAGCAGTGTCGTAATCGGCAATCGCCTCAAAATGTTGCCCCAGGTTATACTTCGCAAGTCCGCGACTGTAGTATGCCGTGGCATTCTTTGGTTCGAGTTTTATGGCCTTGGTATAGTCTGCGATGGCACCTATATAATCGCCTAACTCGGACTTCACATTCCCCCACAGGAGGTAGGTCTCCGCAGAGATAGAAGATTGTCCTTGTGATAAAGGTTTTGACAGCCCCGGCCCCTCCAGCAGCTTCTTAAGGTATCTGGATGGAATAGCGAAGTTGAGGTTCTGTGCATCCAAAGATCTATGGTAGAAAAGGACACACCGATTACTTTACCTTTTTTGTTTAGCACAGGACCGCCACTGCTCCCCGGAGAGATCGGCGCAGTCATCTGCAAACGTTCTTTTGTGTACTTATCTCGCCGGCTACTGATAATGCCATCCGAGAAGGTGCCTTCTAACCCTTTCGGATTACCTGCAACGTAGACTGTCTCACCGATCCGCACAGTATCGCTTTCGCCCAGCGAAAGTGGTTTGATGCCGTACGCTGTCACCTTTAGGAGTGCAAGGTCGTTTATCTTGTCGGTTGCTGTAACGCCTTCAATCTTGTATTGGGTGTATTTACCGACTAACTTTGCAGTGCCTTTAGCTGCGCCTTCAATTACGTGGTGGTTGGTAGCAATAAGATTAGACTTTACAAAGAACCCGCTGCCGATTCCGAGGGTTTTTCCGTTTTTGTCCTGCATCTTCAAGTATACTGTTGCTGCTAACGCTTTTTCTGCGATGTCTTCGGCAGGGAGGGTGGTTTGTGCTGGTGCTGTGATTGTTATGCAAAAGAGGAAAAAAGCGGCTGCACATTGGGGGAATATCCACGATAATTTATGTCTGTATTTCATGGTATTTTCCTTTGATGGTATAGCTTGTTTTGGAGACTGAAGATGCTATTGACAAAATGATAACACAATTTGCTGAAGGTGTCAAGGGTGTATTTGTTTTGTCAGTTGGATTTTGTAGTGAAGTCTAAAACTTCAGTCCTACACTAACGCGGTGTGCATCATTTAGGTATCCAAAATCAGCGAATGCGTAATCTAACGATAGCAGTGTGTTACCGAACTTTAAATGTATTCCTAAACCGAGGGTCAATCCTTCCACGTCGTCACTGCGGTCAGGGCCTAAACGGAATTTGTAGCCTGCTCGAAGTGCTGCCATCTTTCTATACCAGTATTCTATGCCGAGATTCAAACGTTCACTGTTATCGTTCGGATGATTACCGTCAAGGGCGATAGTGAGAAGGTTGCTTTCGTTATCGATTAGGTCATAAGCTAAACCGAGTCTAAAGTTAGATGGTAGCGGAAATTCGACGGTATCTAGCGTTGCTTTAACTGGTGGATTTGTAGTATCTGGATGCGGTGGATATTCTGCAAGTTGTTCATTCCCCGCAACTTCGGTACCTGCCTGAAGATCAGGGCCGCTGAAACGCATTTCAGGCCCAAAATTAGCGAAGGACATTCCGATTCGGAGGCTACGCCATCCTGTGTGGTATAAGGTGCCGACATCTATAGCAACCCCTCTTGCGCTTTCTCGATGAACTTGCTGATGGATATATTTGGTATTGATACCGAAGGAGAGCGTGGCACCGGATTCTTTTCGATAGAGTTGTCTGGAATATGCAAGTGAGACTGCGGTATCCCATGCGGAGTACCAAAGTCCTGTGCCATCCGGGGAGTCAAGCGTTGTGATTTCGGTATCGGGAACGTTGAGAAATGTGACACTTGCTCCTAATGTGCCGATCTTCTCTATAGGTATTGCAAAGGCGAGATAGTTGTATCGGACATCTGCAAGCCAGATCGTGTGTGTATCTGAAAAGCTGGTTTTTTTGAGTTGGCTTAACCCTGCTGGATTCCAATAGATAGTTGTGACGTCGTTTGCAATTGCGCCGAATGCGCCACCTAAACTGTCCACGCGTGCGCCAGGTCCAATTTTGAGAAATTGTGCGCCAGCGGTTCCCACATTCGTTGTGGCATAACCGGGAACTATCAATGAAAACATAAGAATAAACGTGAATAGTAGAACATGGTAGTGCTGCATGTCTGCCTTTTGTACTTTTGCTAACGATGTGTCTTGTCTATTTGGGTAAAAAGTAACATTGTGCATGTATTTCTCCTTTATCGAATGATTGCGAAGCGTCCGACCTTATTTCCGATGACTTCATTATTTTCATCTTGTGCTTCGACATGGAAGATATAAACGCCGCTGGCAAGGGCTTGATTATAGCGGTTGAGCAGATCGAATTCCGCTGTTCCGCCTTTGTCTCCTTGTGCTAATCGTTCGTCTGGCTTGAAGTCATCGCTACTTTCGTGTTTGATTTCACGGACTAGTTCCCCTGCCAACGTATAGATTCGTATAGTGCATCGTGGTGGCAGCCGTGTGAAGAAGATTTTGTCCGCTCCTTCAACATTTTCCGCTTTGTTCGTAACAAAGTATGGATTTGGCACGACACGGATTCTATCGAGGTCTGCTTTGATGTTTTCGGATTCAAGTGATTCTTTTTTTGTGGTGAGTAGCTGCTCATCACCGTCCTGTGGGGCGCGGATACCTCCCATTTCAACGGTAAATACATCACCTTCAGATATTTCTCCATTTGGGTCGGAGATATAGACATAATACCATTTCTAAGAGTTTATACTGCATTAGCAGCCTTTATGAAATGTGAGAACCCAGTGAGTTTAGCGATAGCAGCATCGGAATAACTTTGAAGTATCTCCGTCACTTTCGCTTGCATAGCCTCAAGCGTCTCATAGAACTCGGTAAACAACTTCGCTTTCAAGTCTTGCCAGAAACGCTCAATTGGGTTCAACTCCGGACTATACGGCGGTAAGAAAAGTAAAACAACATTAGCAGGAACCACTAACGATTTAGCATGATGAAAACGACCCTTATCAAGCACTAATAAGTTGAGGCTCTCCGCGTAGGCAACCGATACAGCATCAATGAAACACTGAAAACAATCTGAAGTCAAGTGGGAAAGTTCTAAGAAAAATCGCTCACCTGTCAAAGGTTCAACCGCACCATAGAGATAAACCGATGTATATTGGTAATCTATCTTCGCGACAGGTTTGACACCGCGTTGCGTGATACGCCGTTCTGTAGTAGGCAAAAGACCATATCGCGTCTCATCTTGACTGAAAACACGAACGCTTTGAAAATCCGCACCTTTTTCAGCAACCGCATCAGCGACATGTTTGCTAAACTCGGAGCGGAATGTTTCAGTCGCTACTGCGTTTTTTTTTACATGGCTCTTACGAGGCACTTTGAGTTTGGCTCCCCATTTATCATGAACCATTGCGTAAACAGTTTTATAGTTCATTTGATGCCAAACGTGTCAGCGATATACTTTTGGATTTCCACATAACTCGTAAAACCTTCAGGTTTCCGCAGTTCTTCAAGTAAGAGGGTTTGCTGTTCTTCAGTGAGGATGGGTTCGCGTCCGGGGGCGTATCCGCGTTGCAGCATTTTCTCAAGTCCGCCGGTTTCATAAGCATGTAGCCAGGTGCCGACACTTGTGCGATCAACGCCGAGGAGGCGGGCGACTTGGACACGATTTTTCGCCTCGCCACTTTTCAAGAGATAGAGCATATTCAGGCGCAGGATTTCATGCTTCTTTTTCGCTTTTCGTAAGAGGTCTTTCAAGACCTCTACACTTTCTGTAATCTCTGGCACTTTTTTATTCATGGATGTTTCACTCCTTTAAAAGAATGGGGACCATAATAACACAGTTATGAAGAATAGTCAAATAGATTTGGTATAAGCACCGCGTAGGAATATTCTAATAAATCCTGCTGTTTCTTGTGGTTTGTATTCGTCGCTCCATCCTGCACCTGTTAAGATGGCGTATCCATCTGCGCGTTGGTCATTGAATTTAATCTCCTCACCTGTCGTTTCGTCTACAACTTTGATATGTGTATCGTCTGTAAATGTGATAGAGTAGGTGTGTGGATGGTAATATGTTATCCAAAAGATATTCGGGCCGGTGGTAGTGCTTCCGCCAGTTGCCTCAGGTTGGATGTCCACTGTCCAGCCTGGTACAGCACCTTTGGTAAGTTTAACGTCAATGATTGTGTTTGCTGTTGGGCTATCGTAGGACACGTCAACCCCTTTTAGGTTCAAAATGATACCATCGAACATCGGTGTGCGGCTCTCAACAGCCTCTCCGTTAATAGGGTCGTACCAATCAAACGTTTGCTTTTCGACGACAGTTTTGTTAGTTGTGGTATCGATGATTTCATAAGCAGGGGGTTGGTAGCCGGGACCTGTGATAAAGGCACTGGGTCCGGTCTGTTCAGCACCGTACCAAACAATCTTGTATGGATTTCCAGTAACTTTGTCAGGTGCTAACACCGTCGGTTCAATGGTGACAGATACTTCTCCGTTTGGCACTAATTCGACGGTAGGTTCTTTATATCCTGCGGGATGTGCGCGTGGGACAACATGCACCATTGTTTCAATCTGGCTACTTTCCATAGCGGGTAGTGCTTTTTTAGGATTGCCTGTATCGTAGGAGGTGACAGCATAGGTGTATTGGATTCCGTTGGTTAAACCTGTGTCTGTGGAGAAATTTTTGATTCCTGCATCTTCTCCGAGTGCCTGTGATGTTGTAGAAACGACGCGGAAGATATCCCCTGCAACTGGTGGGCCTGAGGGGCCATCAGTAATTTTTACGTAGAGTCCACCGAAATAGATCTGCTCACCGGAACGATACGTGCCATCTGGATACGGTTCACCTGTATCTGGATTCTGTACGATGACATATCCACCGCCATCTGCTGGAAATTCGGGATTATATGCCATGACTTCCCATAATGTTGTGTTGATCACTTCGAAGCTTGTGCTGGAATTGAATTTGATTGCATAGGTTGCGCTTTTGAAGAAGTCGGAGAAAAAGGGTTCATCCCCCATGTTTTCAATGATAGCGTCTGACTGCTTTCCGACATGTGCAACGGTGAAATAATTACCGGTAGCACTCGGTTTGTCAAACTCCATCAGTAATTGCCAATCTTCAACGGGATTGCCAGTGTTTTCATCGTAGGCGGTATCTCGCCTATAGACTCTGTAACCTTCGAAGATTTTTTCTGGGTCGGTCACGTCAACATATTCTTCGATACTTTTATTGACACCGTTGTCGACCCAACGTTCTGCGCTTTCCCAAACGAGGGACACTTGTCCATCTGCGGGATATGCTGTTACTAGTGGAGAGGGTGGCGGTGCGGGCGCTACATATTCGTCGTCGTATAGTTTCTGGGCCCAGTCCGATGATGTTTGCAAACCTGCAAGTCCTTCACCTATTGCGACTGCGATGATGACGTTGAATGTTTCTCCGGGGGCAAGCGATTCAACTGGTCCATAAGATTGGACAAAGCGTTGGTCGTCGTAGTTTGCGGGGAGTGGTTCGATGCCGGGTGTGCTGATGAGTGCATATATCTCGGCATCGGTTGTTGGGTCTGTATCTATTGTGATCCGCTTGTGCGCAATAAATGGAATCTTGGCTGATTCATCCTGCGAATCATTTCCAATATATGCATCGAGCACGCGTAAGCCGATATACCCTGGGGCAGAAGCGTTAGAGAAACCGTAAGAGAGGTAACGATTTGGGTGATCTTCAGGATTAAGGCTGTCTGGTGTCTGATCTAAGGCGACGAAGTCGTCAGCGGAGTAGCTTGCTGTGCCTGTTTCGTTGCTGGATACATCTACATCATAACGGAACGCCATAAACGCATCTTCAAGCGTGTCGCTGCCGACATTCTTGACGTTATACTCAAGAATAAAGAAGTCGTAAAGCGGTGCGTAGCTCCATTGGAATCCGCTGACTTCGATTTCTAAGCCGAGGATCAATTCCTTATTTGCTTCTGGATTGGTATCAGAACATTTGAATCTAATTGCTTGGTTTGTAGGTGTACCCTTTGAGGTTACACTTGGTTTTTTGGAAAGAATGTCGACGAAGGTGCCAGTATCAGGGTCTTCAATTGGAATTGGCCATATTTCACTTTGTCTGCCGTCTGCTTCGGCGACTCCTATTTCGCCATTTCTTTTCGCGCCGATCCAGATGTCGCCTTCAAAGATGTAGGAATCGTTTGTACCTGCTGGCCACCATCCTGATGGGTTGGCAGTAGGGTTCCTTGGGTACCCGACAACTGCGGTATTGAAAATAGCAGAGGATAGATTTCCTACGTCCAATGCTTTCCAATCTTCACCTGCATTGACTGACAACGTGGTCAATGCTAATACCATAAATAATAGACTATATTGCAGTATCTTCATATAAGTTTACCTTCATATTGATGTGTAATGATATATTGATCCTCTTTGAAAATAGTATTAGTGGGTTTCTAACTCTGGTTTAACAACAAAAGTGTTTGTAGTCCTACGATTATTTTGCCTTGAATAGTCTGTCAACAATTGGATGCTTCGAGTCATTCTGCTTCTGTGATTTCAAATATTCGATACCTCTGCTTATTACCGTTACCAACATCTATTTCGTCTTCAACGTATAGCGGATATTTGTATTCCCTATCTGCTACGGAGAAAAGGTATGGAATTGCTCCTGCTTGTCGTGCTTCCTTTGCTTTGGTTTCAAGAATTTGTTGTTCGGCATCGTTTGTAATTTTTATCGGATATGTTGACCTATCCGCATAATACATTAAATCGAAATGTGCGCCTGATCGTTGTTCATCGAGGAAAAAACAGACATTTTTGGGCATCTCCTGTTGAATGCGTTCCCCACTTTTTACGTAGAGAGGGATTTGCTCGTTCCGTTCGGTAACGTTGTATGCTGCGTAGACATAACGGCCTGCGCAGAATAGGGCAAGCATAAGTGCGACAACGCGTACCCCTATCCATATCCATCTCAACCATTCTTTTTGATAGAATAAGCGATAGATACAATAAAATATAGCGAGCAGTAAACCGAATGCAATAAGTTGCTCAACGATAACGAAATGTTTATGTATGAAAGGTGTGAAACCTTTTATGCTATCAAATTGAAAAGACGTTATTCCTTTACCCCTAACTGGTACAGATAGCCACTTTCCGGTGCTAACAAATAAAATCGTAATGGATATGGCAGCAATGGACATCATTGAAGCACCCCAAATTGCTGTGTAGAGTTGGGCTTGTTGTTCCGCTATCAGATTACCTTTTGGTGGAGGCAGAGTCGTTCCGATAGATTCGGTATGTCGGTGTTGATATGCTCGGCTGATGACCGCTGCTAAACATATTACCAGTGCAGGTACAGAAATCATTGTTGCGGATGGCGTTTTTGTTTCTGCAAGTGTGTGTGGTAAAATCACGCCGATGCCCCATGCCAATACAAACAGTTCCGGTAGCCGCCAATGTCTGAGCAACACCACAAGCAAGCACAGCGCAACTGCCAATATTGCAGCGTAAATGTATGGATAGAACAACGGCATATATTCAAACAAAGGTCGGTCCCAGGATGCCCCCCATCCTTCAACGTTTGTATTGAGATGGTCAAGGACGCGTTTATGTTCCCATATAAATTCCTTCGGATATTTTATTAGGCAATAGATTGTCCACGGTGCGATAGTTGCAATGCCGGTAAGGAGTTGTATGACGACATCACTGAGTCGAATTTTCACAGTTTCTTCATCTGGGACGGTATTATTCGTTTCTTCTTGCCCCTCTAACGGTGGGGTTTGAGCGTTTTTTACTTTATATTTGCGTATTATCCGTTTGGAAAACGCGATAAACCAAACGACGGCAGCTAGACCGAAAGTAATTAGTGCTAGATAGCTTTTTGAGAGATACGCGATTCCCATCGCTATGCCTGATAAGATGTAGTTTCTTCTTTTGCCGCTACGTATACCGCGAAGCAGAAACCAGCAGGATACTTGTACCCAGAGGAGTAACGCGATGTCTATGTGATCCGAATAACGGTAACCGTGGACAGAAGCGAAGAGAAACGGATTGAACGCCTGAAGGAACGCTGCAATGAGCCCCGCACGTTTATCAAATAGATCTGATGTTATTCTGTATGTCAACCATGCTGACAGTATAAGGCTGATAGCAGATGGTAGACGGAGCGCGAACGCGTTGATTCCAAAGATAAAGTGTGATATACAGATTTGCCACATAGCGACAGGCGGTTTGTGTAGCCAAATGTGGTTGTTTCCCCAGCTTTTGTAATCGTATTTGAGCCACGGTTGGTCGTAAAGCGTAAATTTTAACGGATGTTTCGTTAGATTCCGAGCGACAATTGCATGATACCCTTCATCCCAATAGTGAATCTTACTGTGTCCGAGATTTCGCAATACCAAAGTAAAGGATGCAATGAGAATACATAGGAGTATTATTTTAATATGTATATTTTTAGTGTTTATGAATGAGTTCTCAAAAATCATTTGTATTGTACGAAATACTCGATCTACTGTTGTTTTCTTATGTTATCACCCAACGTAGTGGAATAGATACAACATCGCAATTCCACCGATGACCATGAGCACCCCCATAATGGTATAAAAGATGAAGGTGATAAGTTTAATGGGTCCGGATGATAGACTGAAATGTCTATTTATCTCGGCGGCTATTTTTGGAAGCATCGGACGGTGCTCACGTTGTTTAATCTTAACCACTCCTGACCCTAGCCATGGCTGAATAGCAACTTGTAAATCGGCATCAATGGATGTCAATCGAATGGAGGATAGAGATTCCTCGTAAGGCAACTGCAGTTTTTCGAGGGCGGCAAGGAGTGCTTCACGGAATGAGGTATCGGTTATGCCATAAGCGGCATATCCTTGCAGTGCGAAACACATCATGACAAGGACAACAGTAAATATGGCAGGATTAAGCCAGTTCCATAAAGTGATGTCAGTTATCGTAAGAAAGAATGGCATTATTATGTTTGGTACAAAGGCAACAAACATGAATAATAGTAACCATCTATTTGATACCAAGAACGGTGTTTTCGTTAAAATGCCGCGTAACCCTAAAATCAAGAAAAATGCAGCCATAACCCCAAACATAATCGGTAACATAATTGAAAATATGTAGAAACTAGTGTCCATTTTTTTCTCCTTAAAATGACGGTGGATTGCTTATATCGGGCTTATATCCATCCATCTTCAATCATCAGCGTTAGTGGTGATTCCATCTCTTCCATAGGCATCCGAACACGTTGTCTTTTTCGAGATGATTCGTAGATTGCCATGAGCAACTCAAGCGTAGCATATCCACAATGTCCGCTTGAGCGATGTTCTCGGTCTTCTTCAATGGCGATGATCATATCTCGTACAGGTGTAATTTCTGGGGGTAGTTCTGGTGTTGCCCATGTTCCATCTGTTTCTTCGTTTCGGTAGCGGATTCCTGGACCACCGGGAGCTGCGAGTTCTATTTCTCCTTCTGTGCCGTAGCAGTAAATATGATGGTAACCGGGTGCTGTATCGTTGCCGGATTCGATGATGCCGCGCACATTATCCTCAAATTTGAAGTAGCCGATTGCGAAGTCTTCGGAGTGCAGATCGTATTTGGTCGGTGTGCCGATACGTTCGATCTGCCCAATTACCCAGCTGACGGGTGTGTCTCCGTGAAGGTATAACATTAGGTCAACGGTATGTGTAGCATTGTCCTTTAGGTCTCCACCACCACAGATGCCGTGAATGCGGAAGAGGTCTCCGATGGTGCCGTCAACGATCATCTGTTTTGCATGTTGATAGGGTGTGCTAAAACGCACTTGGTGGTCAATAGCCAATTTCACGTTGTTTTCTGAGCATGACGCGAGCATTGCCTTTCCTCGCCCAAGGTTTTCAGCCATGGGTTTTTCTGACAGGATGCCTTTGACACCGTGTTTTGCGGTTTCAATCACAAGTGGTGCATGGTGTTTCGGACGTGTGCAAACTGACACAAGATCAATTTCTTCTGTTTTCAGCATTTCGATGTAATCGGTGTATCGTTTTTCGACCTCGTATCTTTCGCCATAGGAGTTTAGACGGTCTTCGTCGATATCGGAGATGGCGGTTATCTCTGCCTGTGGTTCACTTACATACCATCCGGCGTGCATGTGGGAAATTCCCCCGCAGCCGATGATTGCGACCTTATATATTTTGTCCATAAAAATACCTCTACTTATTTGCCTTTTCAATCTTATTATAGATGTCGGTGCTCATATTGACTAATTTTTCACGGATTTCATCCCAATCTTCTCGGTCATTTTTACCTTTGTCAAGGACACGGAATATTACTTTTGTTTCTTTAGGTGAGTCATCAAATTCATAGTCATAATCTGGTTATGGAAATAATGTCATGATTTCTTCCCTATGGCTGATATCCTTGAAGTATAATCGAATATAGCATCGTTGATTTGTGATGTTAGGTTCCACCCTAACCTTAGTATTCGGAACAATTTTCATTATCCGGTCTACCGTAGGAAGCACAGGTTTCCCGATAAATAATTCTCCAAATTCACCGTTACGAATTGGTGTCCAGAATTCGTTGTGTCCAGCTTTTGTTTTCTTTTCGGTTTGGGTACTATTGTGAGGCGCAGCGTGATGAAGAGGGTGAAGTTCGCTGTGTGATTTAGCTAATTTCGACACATGTTTGTCGAGATATTCTTCTATTTGCATCAAACGCATCACGGGACATTGTAATGGTTTAGTCTCGGTCTTTGCATAGTTTCTCAGTTCTTCTAAGCAATTTTGAAACTTCTCATTTACTATGCACTCAATGTCAATGCCATACTCGCTTTTTATGTTTTCTTGAATAATTTTAAGATGTTGCGTTTGATTGTGTTCAGGATTTCCTTTTGGGTTTTTGACTATTGGACTCCAAAGCATGAAATGTTGATCGTATTCATCGAAATAATTCCTCGCGTATTCAATATCTCTTGAGAATTTATCTGTTAGTTTCTGGACATTATTGAGTTGGCTGTTTTTTGTATACCGAAGTCCTGTTGCAAGATGTATAGCTACTTCACAAATATAAACCTGTTGTTTCGCTATATTCAATCCAACGACATCAATTTCACCCTGGGATTCGATAGTGTACAAGTTAGTTTGAGTGAGACTACACTGTCGTATGTATCGCAAGTATGAAGATACAAGTTGTTCGCCGACATTTAACATTTTGATCTCCTTGATGGATTTAGTGTTCCTTTGTTAATTTTGTGCGGGCTGCCTGCTATAAGTCAGATTCGCTGATTTTATTGTAGATGTCGGTGCCCATAGTTACTAATGCTTCTCGGATTTCGTTCCAATCGTCTCGATCATTTTTACCTTTATCAAGGATAGGAAATTTCAGAACTGTTGCATCATAGCGTGTTTCTTTATATGTGTAAATAAAATCTGATTTTGGAAATAATGCTTCAACTTCATTCCCTGGTTTCAATCTGTTTGATCCTTTCACCCACAATTGAACATAACATTCGTGGTTATTAAGACGGAGACACACTTCTATACCGTGAATGGTTTTGATGATCTGACTTTCGTCACGGATTGGTACGGGTTTTCCAGAAAATACACTGTTTCCATCGCGAATTGGTGCCCAAAATTCACTGTATCCAGCTTTAGTTTTCTTGTTCGTGTTTGTATCAGTAGCATCTTGCTGCCCACGCGCACCCCTATCCCAAATGTAAGCGTCAACGTCTCGGACAGATATCTTCAGCTTTGCCGAAGATGCTTCTAAGATATTAAGTGCTTCAAAGGCTGAAACGTTCCGGTCCAAGAGACTTGAAACGAATCTGATAATATGTACATCAGGTTTCGTAGTATCAGCACCGAACAGCATGCGAAGGTATTGAAAACCTGCAATTCCAAAACCGCTGATGTTCAAATCTCGGTGTTCATCAGGTTTGGCATTAATTGCCCACTGTTTGAGAGTTTCTTCTTCTGGAACATGAGGAGTTTCTTCAACGATTTTGCAAACGAAGTCTACAACTGATTGAAGTATATTGGCACGTTTTTTATAATTGAAATTGAGTTCTTGTCGCATGAATGTGTGAGGAGTCCGATAACTTTCCATGAGACTTGCTAATTCGTTTATAGTGTTTATGTCAGGATGTTTCTCAGCGAATGCATCTAACCGCGGCACTACAAAGGCATCGTATTTTCTGTTGAGGGAAAGGACGCAGTCGATGACAAGAACCGCAGTTGGTCGTGACCACGTTGGATCTACGGTTCCGTACCCACGAACATCAGGTCCGAGTCTTTTGATTCCTTCTGTGACAGCATCGATATCTTCTGTAGGCAAATTAACATTTTGCATTGAGATTCCTCCTAAAAATTCAAACTTGCACCTATTGTTAAAGGTTTAAAGTATGTCGTAAAGCCTCATCAATTTTATTCATTCGAATTGAGCCGATGACCCGGTCGATCTCAGATTCTGCTACAGTAGCAAGATTGTCTGTCATCACTACTGAGTCCGTAATTAACCCTGATTCTTGTCCTTCATAAGTAGCAAGGAAAATTGGAACACGACTCGGGTGGTCAGATCGGAACATCTTGCTGGTTATCATCGCTACAATTACTTGTGGTAAACCCGTTTGCAGATTATCTGCTTGAATAATCAATGCTGGACGGGGTTTGGCTGTAAGCATGTTTGAATCAGGGAAAATTGCTAAAATTACATCACTGCGTTTGTAATTTAGCTTTTTCCTCATCATAGTTGTCATAGACACTCATCTCGGGGCTTTCCCAATCCTCTGCAAAGGTTGAGAAGCGTGCACGCAGATCTGCTGCTTGTGCTTCGTCAATACCACGTTCACGCAAATCTATAGCATCAGATGAAAGAAAAGTTATGATGACGCGTGTGCCTTCATACGCATCATTAGGTGTTTCTGAGAGTTCTATTTTCCCATTGTGATATATACCTTCAATAGTTATTGACATGGTTATTTCTCCTTTTAAATGTAAAGTCTACTATATAACTGTGAATTTGGTATAAACAATTTTTGTAGAGCAAACTGTCAGTTTGCGTTCCACAGATGCACAAACTGTCAGTTCGATGCTCAGTTTACGGTGATTTCATAAGACATTATGTTCTTCATACTTCTTACACCAATTGTATTTGAGTTAAAAGTAAAAACTCCTAACAGCTTCACGGTTTAATTTCGAGATTTGAGACGTTCAAAGTTACCTCATCTCAAGAAGATCTTTCCGCAGAAGTTTAAGGGCTTCACGAACTGTGTGGATTGCTGATGTACGTACATCCCTGCTTAGTGTAAACAATCTTGGGTCGTGTGTATCAGCTGCCCACACAACTTCCCCTGTTTCAATACTTACGAGTCTCACGTTTAGATGGGAGTCAATCCATGTAATACTTGTCTCGCCTGTAATGTTACCAACAAAAATGCCTTCTATTCCAAGCAATTTTCCTAAGTGTTCATGTGTTGTGAAATCAACTAAGTCACTTTGCTGAAAATTCAACTCTTTCAGTACAGCATTAATCTGTGAGCGTTCAACGACTTGGAATCCTAAAGTCGGAAGACCGTTCAAAAATTGTTCTGTTGCCTGTTGAGCAATAGTCGAGTCTCCTTTAAAGGTAATCACTTCCACCCGCGCAGGAACTCCGGGAGGTAGAGACTGTTGGCGCGGTGTCGTGATTATTCCGGTGGAAGTTGATGTCGTCATGATAAAATACTCTCTTTTTCACAAACTAATCATAGATTAGATTTAAGTTCTTATAGGTTTTCTACTTTCAAGATTGCAAGAAACCTTTCGTATAAAATTATTTTCCCGCTAAAAATCCAAGCTCACGCCCACCATAATCAAGCGTGGGGAACTCCATGAGGCGGGACTGGAATGCTTCTGCGCAGTTAATGGAATACCATAGCGATCATACGTAACAGCGTCAAGTATGTTATCAAGGTTTTTCGTGTTAAAGATATTCCGAATATCTGCAAAGAGGGTGTATGTTATCCCACCAACCTGACTCCGTTTGCTAACGAGGGCGTCGACGTTGTAAGTTGCTGGATAACGTTTTGAGTTGATAGCAGGTTTGACCGGTGCTCTGGGATTGGGTGTGTAGGGTAAACCGCTGGCATATCTACCGACAAAGTTAACAGCGGAAGCAAAGGGCAATTGAATGTCCAACGCTGCGGAAACAATATGGCGTTGATCCCAAGACAACGGATGACTTTCGGTTACTTCAGGTTGCTGGCGGTAATAAAGCAGGTATCCTAGGTTTCGACTGGAACCTTTACCTTTTGCCACAGAATAGGTATAGCTCAGCATGCCAGAGACTGGACTTCTACCTGTTCGCCATTTTCGGATGGTAAGTTCAAATCCTTGAACGCGTCCATAAATGTCATTGAAGAAGTAACTATAATCGTTGGATATATCTACATGGATACTATTGACAAGGTTTTCTATGTCTTTGGTAAATCCTGTTATGTCGATTGTTAAATCATCTGTGAATTGCTGGATAACCCCGACTTCATAAGCGATAGTTTTCTCAGGTTCCAAATCAGGATTACCTCTTCTACGGATTGCGCCCCGCATATCAAAGCTCAGGTTTTCGTACAGGTCATCACCGCGTGGGATTTGGTAGTAATGTCCGTAAGTAAAATGCAATTTTGCCCTTTCTGTAATTGGGAACGAGATACCGAGCCGGGGTGCTATCATGTGTTTCGTTGATGCGTCAACAGGATTCTTGATAATCGGCAACCCGACTGAATACGTATCATAATCCAGTTTGATCGTTCCATCATCCTCGTTTAGGACGAGTGGATCTTCCGGTTTTTGGGGCGAGATACCGTCTGGATTATACATGTCATACCGCAACCCAGCATTGACAATCATACCTTCATATTCCATTTTATCTTGGGCATATAGACTGAGGGATGTAGGTGTAACATCGTAATACTCCATATAGAGGTTTGAACTGCCATAATTCGTAGTGCCTAGATTATAGAGATGGTTCGCTGAAAATTCAATACCTGTCTGGATTTGATGATTTTCCGTAACTTGACTTGCAAAAACTCCTTTGAGAATTGATGTTGTGGAATTGCGGGTGACCCAGAAGTTGTTATCACCAGCGACATCATAGGTTGTGTCGTTGTATGCTTGCTGTGCAGGGTTTCTAATTCTACCTTCTTCCTGATTAAGCTCGAAGGATTTTTCGGGATCGTATGCGTTTTCTTCGAATGTTTTGTTCAATGGATCCCACAGTTTATCCGGTTGGTGACTATCGTAAGAACGGTGAAATTGCCCAAGTGTTAAGGTATAAAATGTTCCGGAGTTGATATTGTGTGAGAGCTGAACGGAAAGACTTCGGCCATCTCTGTTGTCCACCTCAATTGCATTGGGGATGAAACGTAGACTTCCGCCAGCGTTGCTAAATTCCCGTATATCGTAAAGTCCACTTGCAGTGAGTTTAATTTGTGGTGTCACTTCAAACTTGAGTTTACCTTGTAGTGTGTGTCCGCCGCTATTACTATTAGGCAGATAACTTTCATCTCTGCGCAACTGACTGGCGAAGGAGAATGTCAACCGATTACCTAATATTGGTCCGCTCAGTGCGAACTCTCCGATATGGCTTGGAGATAATCCGTATTTTTTTGTATCGTTGAATAATCCGCTATATTGCTCTAGATCCACGGTGTAACCGTCTATCAGGGTGACCTGTTTTTTCTCGTAGTCAATTACGGTGCCATCTGCGTCCATGAATGGTTGGCGTTCCATAATCACTTCACCTGTTTCTGGATTCACCTTGTTTTCGCCTGTTTCGGGATCAATTACTGGTTGCAATGGATTTTCGGTTCTATCGGCATATACACCGGGAAATATTTCTGTAAAGACGATCTTATCATCACCTTCTTGATTTGCCAATTCACCAACTGTGGTAGGGTTTCCGCGGTAAGGGGTTTGATAATCGTAGGGTTTTCCGATAAATATACCTCTGAAGGGTTCAAGTGCTACTGGTCGGAAACCGTTGTCTGGGTCTAGCCAAGATCCATAATAGGGGTCACCGTGGTGTTGTCCCCATTGGCCGACCCGGTATCTGATTCTTCCAGAAAATTTTTGTGTGCCAGCTTTTGTAATGAGATTAATGACGCCAGATTGTGCGTCGCCGTGTTCTGCGTTGAAACCGCCGGTGATAACCTCCATCTGTTCAAGTGCGTTTGTACTAATTTGTAATCCCATGCCTCTGAAGATTGGGTCATTCACTGGGATGCCATCGATGAGATATTTAATCTCCATTGATCTACCCCCGCGAATGTGTAGCGAACCACTTGAATTAAGTACTGCAACACCGGGTTGGGTTTGGTAGGGTTATTTAGTTTTATGTATTTTAGTTGTTTTTTATCACAATCGTTAATATTTTAGGATGTGCAGATATACCGTGATTTTTCACGCTATATCTGCTATACTTCACCTTAAAAACTTACGATCTTTTGAGGTGAAGAATGACAAGAAAAAAGTCCTGCCACTTAATGGATATGTTAGCAGAACTTACAGACCCACGCAAGGAAAAAGGGAAACGACACCCGTTGAAAGCAATCCTCGCACTTTTAGTCGTTGGATTGATGTGCGGGCATAAAGGGTATACATCCATCGCTACCTGGGCACGCTCACAGCCCGCACTCACAAAAGCACTCGGGTTCACACATCACAAAACGCCTTGTGCCGCAACTATCCATAATCTGTTGAAAAAGTTGGACGTTGAAGCATTAGAAAACATCCTGTCAAAATGGGTAAACGCCGCATTAGCAGAGTGCCCTGATTTGCGGGGGTGTTCCGACGCAGTCGCTATAGATGGCAAAACACTGCGTGCGTCTAAAAAAAGTGGTGCGATGATCAGCCATTTACTCTCCGTCGTCTCTCATGAGTTAGGGATCACCCTCACGCAGCGAGGTGTCAGCGACAAAACCAATGAAATACCGGTATCAACGGAAATCCTCAAAGCGTTTGATGTAGCAGGCAAAGTTATCACAACGGATGCCCTTTTGACACAACGCTCTTTCTGCCACGGAATCATAAACAGCGGGGGCGACTATATGCTGCCTGTTAAAGGCAATCAACCGGACCTGTTAGAAGCGATTGAAAAACTTTTTCAAGGCGTGCCTGACGCGGTTTCTGAAGACACAACACACCCTACTTTAGGGAAACCGATATACATGCATGAGACGATTGAAAAGTCGCATGGCAGACTTGAGACGCGATGTATCAAGGCAAGCACAAGTCTCAACGCATATCTGGATTGGCCGGGCGTAGCACAAGTGATCCAATATTGCTATACTTCCAAAAATATGAAGACAGGAGAAGAGACAACCCGCACTACCTATGGGATTACGAGCCTGAAACCGAGTGAGGCATCCGCAGAACGCTTACTTGCTTTACGGAGAGGCCATTGGGCAATAGAGAACAAGTCGCATTGGATGCGCGATGTGCTACTCGGCGAGGACGCATCACCTGTCAGATGCGGGGCTATTCCACAAGTCATGGCCGCTTTACGAAATACCGCATTATCCGTATTCCGTTTTCAAGGCATAACACGGATCGCTGATAAAATAAAGGAATATGCATCAAAACCTTTACTCACAGTTAACTTGATAAAATGAATATCTATAAAACTAAATAACCCTATGGGTTTGGAGAATGCCATTGACGGTATCGCGTGGCATGGAGGCAATTTCATCCGCTTCAATTATACGTGTGGTTTGTGTTACATCCTTTTTAATCAGGGGTTTGGTCGCTGTCACCGTTACACCTTCAAGTTCTACTATCTCTGTCGCTTCCAATGTAAAGTTGATGGTTGTGGTGAGGCCAGCAAATACTGTTGTCGATGCGATGGTTTTGGGAAGGTATCCTGGCAATTCAGCGCGAACATCATATCCGCCCGGATCTATATTTGTCATGACATAGTAGCCAGATTCGTTTGTTGTCGTGGATGTGCTTGTGTCGACGATTGAAATCTTGACATTCGCTAATGGTTGTTTTGATGCTTCAGCGGTGACAGTACCGGAGATTTTACCGATTGTGGCTGCATCAGTCATTTGAACGTTGAAGATTACAAATAATGTGAAAATACTCAGGGTGGAAAGAGCTATTTTAGAGATATTATTTACTTTCAATGGATGACTCCTTTTCTTCTGTAGCCCATGGCTTAAGTGTGCTGAAGTTATTAATCGGATTTCACACTTTTAATACACTTTCGATGAATTTCAGACTTTTTAGACTACGTTCCGTATGGTATTGGATAAAACTGCCGAGTATGAGTTTTAGTTCGCGATGGTTACGTTCAGATGCGCGAATTCTACTCAATTTACTGAACTCTGATTTCCGTAAGTTCTTTAGCAATTCACAGCTCCCAGGCGCAATTGAAAACGCTGAGGTATCTCTGTGTTGACACCTTCCACAAAGCAAACCGCCATGTTGAACGCTGAAAAGCATCACCAACACAAGACTTTGTGAATTTTGGAGAGGGGATGGTGTCACGATTGAACCACAATTTGCACACTGAGAAAGTTGTGGTGCGTAACCTACAAGGTCAAGAAACTTTATTTCAAAGGCACGAGCGAGTAGTGGTACGTCGTCAGTATCTGCTAAGAAATAGTAAGTACTTCGTAAGAGTTCGAAAACTTTGGGATTAGCGTCGCCTTCTGATGCGATAGCGTCGACTAATTCTGCTAAATAACAACCGTAGGTTATCCGCGTGAGATCTGTGCGGATGCCATCAAATCCTTCGATGAGGTCAAAACCTGTAAGGCTCTGTAAGTCTTTATTTTCGCGATAGTTAAAAAGCAGCATGCCGTGGTTGAGTAGTTCTAGACTACCGCTCAATTTACTTTTAGGGCTCTTTACGCCGTAAGCCACAGCTTTAACTTTTCCATAATCAGGTGTATAGAAGGTGATGATTTTGTGTGCTTCGCGCAGTGGAAAGGCACGAATTACAATTGCTTGCGTTTTTTGAGCGGGCATAATTTATACCGATATGATAGGAGGTGGGACAAAATCGGGGCGAGAGGATTTGAACCTCCGACCTCCTGCTCCCGAAGCAGGCGCGCTAGCCGGGCTGCGCTACGCCCCGTTTTGCTTTAATTATACCCACTCGTATCATCTTTGTCAAATTTTTAACTTATTTTCAATCAACATCCTCGGTTGCATTTTTCGGCATCTGAATTTGAATGCGATGGATCCTACGGTCGTCAGCTTCTAATATCGTAAATTCGATGTGATGGTATGTGAAAACAGCATCCACTTCAGGAACGCGTCCCATGTGGTCAACAACAAATCCGCCGATGGTGTCTATATTTTCTGCATCAAGTTCTGTCTCAAGTTTTTCATTTAATTCAGCAAGGTTCAATCTGGCATCGACGGAATAGCTGTTTGTATCTATTTGAATGAAGGCATCCTGTTCATCTGCTTCATCTTCGTCATGAATTTCTCCGACGATTTCTTCGATTATGTTTTCAAGTGTTATAATCCCTGCTGTGCCTCCGTATTCATCTACGACGATGGAGATGTGTTGTTTATGTTCTCTGAGCTCTCGAAATAGGTCAGATATCTTTTTACTTTCTGGTGTGAAAAAGGCGGGGCGACCGACTATCAGTTCACGGAGGTTAATCGGTTTGTTTTCTGCCCAACAATCCAACATATCCTTTACGTGTAAAATACCGACGATGTTATCGATTGTTTCTTCGTATATGGGGATTCGCGTGTGCCTACATGCGATTGTGGTTTGTAGTACTTCATCAGCAGGCGTTCCGACTTCGAGCCATACCACATCGGTTCGAGCGACCATTATTTCTCTTGCGACTTTATCGGGTAAGTCTAAAATCCGAGAGATCATTTCCCGGTCATCTGGTTCTAAAATATCTCGGATGTCGGCAACATTATCAAGTGTTTCTAATACCTCTGGAGAAACAAGACTATCCTGGGCAGACGTAATCTTACCACCGCAAATACGTACGATAAGATTTACAAGAAAATTCAAGGGGATTAAAATTAGAAAACCACCCCAATAGAT
Organism: Candidatus Poribacteria bacterium; assembly: GCA_965200395.1. GTDB lineage: Bacteria > Poribacteria > WGA-4E > WGA-4E > WGA-3G > MSPOR6. The sequence continues at coordinate 918,115 of CBDAUH010000003.1, forward strand.
TATGCGTAAGGCACGTAGCGCGTGGATAGCTGTTCCGCTGGGACTATTTTGGACATAGTTTTTAGGAAACAGTTCTGTGAAAACGACAAGGCACAGCGCGGCGAGCCCACCGCTCAGTATGCGGTTGTTCCAAAATGTCGTAAACAAGACAACGCATGCTGTTATCAGGAGAATCTTAACTGTGATAATGGTTAACGAGTAGCGTCTCGGATGGCGTAAGAGTGAGGTTAGCACCTCATAACGTTTACCACCTTCCTCTGCAAATTCGAGAATATCTGTCTTCGTCAACCGTGCAAGCAATGCCTCTGCTGCTGAGAATAATGCATTAAGGATTAACAGAATTCCTAATAGAACTAATTTTATAACTATATGTAGGTCATCCAAGCCTAAAATAACACCTCCGTAGTATTTCTTGTATTGTTTCTATTTACATATACTATAGTTTGGACATTTTGGGACATTCAGGCTGCGTTGTCCGCAGGCAATGCTGTCTCTTTGTGAAAATCGGTGTGTATTTTCTGTGAGTTTGTTTTTTCAGAGTAAATCGCAGAAAATACCGCTCTGTAGAGCTGCCAGCGGAGATAAACTACACGCAACCCTTGTGTGAGACGCTTCGGATGATACCAATGGATGCCCAACTGATCACAAACTACCTGAGCACTTATCTCCTCCGCCGTCCCATCCCGTGGGGTGAATAGCAACTTCGTCAGACTTGCTGCAACGAAACTCAATTGCACAAACCGATTGATGCTTTTGCGGGATTTCAGGCGATAGTCATCAAAACCGAAGTGTTGCTTCGCATCCCGAAAAGCCGTCTCTATGTGCCATCTCTTGCGATAATATATAGCGATCTGTGGTATCCCAATCGTCAAATCTGTTGTCCATACACAGAAATACCGATAAGGTTTCGAGGTTTTCGGGCGACTTCGGATAACAACGAGGCGAATATCAGCATCGCACATCTTCGTTCTCACGACTTTGGAGGCGATTGAATACTTTTGGCCTTCTATATCCATAAGCGTATACCGCATCCTGCGAATATCCAAGCGGTCTCCATATTTTCGCGGACGGCCACGCTGGCGATGTTTCGGCTGTTCCGGTAAACGATAGAAGACGGCATTAGACTTCGCACGACACAAGATATGATGTCCATAACTTTGAACCAGCGTAAACACTTTTCGCCTTGAGAACCCACGATCAAAAATAATAAGACCCGGAGCGATCTGGGAACAGATGCGTTTCAACACCGCATCGCTTTTATCACGGCACGTCTGCGGCACCATCAGTCTCGCCCATACGGGGAATAGCTGCCAACCTATAGATGTTTGGCAAAGTAAACCTAAGGCACCAAACTCGTGTCCATAATGGAACTTGGATCGGTTCACGCGACCCTTTTGATAACTGAAGTTGCGGAAAAAATGCAACCCCCACTGGCGTTCACCTGTTTTTATGGCTTTGGTCTCATCATACACATAAACCCAGTTAGGAAATGCTTGCTGAACCTTTTTTGTCAGGTGTCCTGCGACTTTATCCGCATCCCATTTACCACGCGATAGAAACTTTGGAAAAGACCAGTATCGCGTCTGTGAAAAACCTGATTGATAAAGTTCCGTTAGCGTGCCACTATTTCCATCTGCGATAAATCCGAAAATAAACGCTTGGAAAAGAGCATAGTTTTGTGTGTTGAACAGATACTGAAAATCTGATAGAATGTCGTCTAAGCAGAAAAGGAGGTTCATTTTTTATTCTCCTTTCAAAAAATATATTTGTTTATGAAAGGATACCTGCTTTTCTGTTTTTTCGCACTAAAAATTTCTAAAATTGTCCAAACTATAGTTACATATAGGCGTTGCAGAATAATGTTCTGTTTTTCGAACATTATAGAGGCTTCATTTTGGGTTTGATGGTCATATCCGAGCAAATGAAGTACACCGTGGACTGTAAGAAACGTTACTTCTTCTTCAAGCGTATGGGTTTCTTGTGTTGCTTGGCGTTCTGCTGTTTCCATTGAGATGACAACATCACCAAGGATACGAGTGTTAGCGAGATTGTTATCCTCACCTTCTTGCATAGCAAATGCCAGGACATCTGTCGGTGCATCTATCTCTCTATATTCACGATTGAGTTGTGTCATGTGGGGGTCGTCTGTCAATAGAACGCTAACCTCACAATCTTCGGAATTGTGTGCTATCAGCGTTTCTGACACTGCCCGTTCGATTTTTTCTACATCAAATGTTGTTTTGCTGCTGATATTAGTGATGTCGGTCAAACCTTTATTCCTCGTTATTTTCTGTTTCTGTTAATATCTGTTTAGTCTGTGGATGGGGTGACCGTTCGTAAGCTTCAATGATTCGTTGTACTAGTTCATGTCGGACAACATCTATTTTGGAGAAGTATATGAACTCAATTCCTTTGATACCGTGAAGTACCTTTTGTGCGTCAGCGAGTCCGGAAACTTTGTGTGTAGGCAGATCTGTTTGGGTTATGTCGCCAGTAATGACGGCTTTTGAATCGAACCCGAGTCGTGTCAGGAACATTTTCATCTGTTCGATAGTAGCATTTTGTGCTTCGTCGAGGACGACAAAGGAGTTATTGAGTGTTCTCCCGCGCATGAATGCGATGGGTGCTACTTCAATAATATTCTGTTCGATGTATTTGTCAAGTGTATCAGGTGGCATCATATCGTACAACGCGTCGTATAGGGGTCGTAAATATGGATGTACCTTGGCTGCGATATCGCCGGGTAAAAATCCGAGTCGTTCACCTGCTTCAACGGCAGGTCGGGTCAAGATGATACGGCTCACTTGTCCGTTTTTAAGAGCGGAAACGGCCATTGCCATGGCAAGGTATGTTTTGCCTGTTCCCGCTGGGCCGATACCGAAGACGAGGTCATTGTGTTTGATTGCTTGGACGTATCGTTTTTGTCCGGCTGTTTTCGGGCGAATGACACCACGTTTAGAAAACACAGGTATGGATTCTGCGGGACTGTGATTGTCAACGTTGGGTTCATCTGCTTCCGATGCCCGGATTTCGTAGTTAACATCGGTTGCCTCGATTCGTTCCCCTTTACGGATGCGGTGAAGTAGCGATTCCAACACTGTAACAACTTTATTGACCTTTTTTTGGTTTTCACCAAGGACAGCGATACTATCACTTTTCAAAACAACGCGTACATCAAAATCATCTTCAATCATTTTTAAGAAGGCATCACTTTGTCCGAAAAGGACTTGTACCTCAGCGTTGTTTTGTATAGGAACACCCTTGAATGTCTGTTTTTCCAATCGGGTTTTGATCCTCCAAGAAAGCTATGTGTTAAACTTAACACCTGGCATACAAACGGTAGGTGCGCTTTGTAAGCGAGTTCCATGAAGATTATTTGCTAAGCTTAACACGGTTTGTAGAAAGCGTCAAACGAAAATACATAGGTTAATGCAAAACCGCATCCAACAATGTTTCTCTGGAGTTGGTACGATTTTTTTTATTATATAACAACGTTGAACATAATTCAAGCAAATTCTCTCATGCATATATTTTTCTTACATAACATGGATATGTGCCTCAAAACGAAAAGGGACGTTATATATTGTAGAACGAGGATTAGATAATTGACTGCAGGCGTTATTATCATAATAATGGAATTATATATCAATGTTTAGGGTATTGTCAAGACGATACTAGTGAAAGATTGGGTTGAAATCTGCAAATGAATATGATAAACTTATAGATAGGATTAACCGAATTCCTGATCTATAAAGAGGCAATATGCAACAACTTTACGATACACAAATACCTAATCCACCTTCACGTGCAATCCTGATTGGCGTAAAACTCAAAGGTGCTATGCTCCATGAGACTGAGGAATCTTTGCAGGAGCTGCGTCAATTAGCGGAAACTGCGGGGATTGAAGTGGTGTGTGAAACTGTACAAGCGCGCAATGTTCCGAATCCGACGTATTTTGTTGGCGAGGGCAAGGTTGAAGAGCTAAAGGCAGTCGATGAAGAATCTGAAGCGGATGTGGTTATTTTTGACGAGGAACTTACACCTGCACAAACACGAAATATTGAAAATACTCTTGATGTTGCAACTCTTGACAGGATTGGTCTCATCCTGCGTGTGTTTGCACAACGGGCGTTGACAAGTGAAGCTCGCTTGCAAGTTACTTTGGCGCAATTAGAGTATGCGCTTCCACGACTTACACGTATGTGGACACACCTTTCACGAATGGCAACGGGTGCTGGCAGTGGGAGTGGTGCTCTACGCGGTCCAGGTGAGACGCAGCTGGAAATGGACAGACGTTGGATACGTAGACATATCTCTCATGTCAAAAAGGAGTTGCTGAAGGTTGAAAAGCGTCGAAAAGTTCAACGACAAAATCGTTCGGAGAAGACCAATGTATCACTTGTCGGATATACAAATGCTGGAAAATCAACGCTATTTAATACATTAACAGGTGAGAACTTGCTTGCAGAAGACAAGCTCTTTGCTACTTTGGATTCTACTACGAGACGCGTGAGTCTGCCCCAAAATCAAACCATTCTGTTAAGCGATACTGTTGGTTTTATCAAGAAATTGCCACATCAATTAGTCGAGGCCTTTAAAGCGACTTTGGAAGAGGTGGTGCAGGCGGATTTGTTGTTGCATGTGGTAGACGTTAGTCATTCGGAAGCTGAAGCGCAAATGAGTGCTGTAGATAAAGTTCTTACCGATTTGGGAGCGGACGACATACCTACGATTATGATTTTCAACAAGATTGACCAGCTTGAATCTGAGGACCAATTGCTTATACTGCAGACACGATATACAGATGCTGTTTCTATTTCAGCACAGCGTGGGGACGGTATTCCGAAATTAATGGAGGTGTTAGCAGAACGTTTTGCTCCGCAAGGTGCGACGATTAATTTACATATTCCTTATAAGGATGGTAAAGTTTTAGACTTGCTGTATAAGCACGGAACAGTTCTCAATACAGAATATGCTGACGAAGCGGTTCATGTAAAAGCAAGAGTACCCAGTCGTTATCTCAAATCGGTATCACAATTTGCTGTCACAGACCTCAATCCAACGTTATAGATATGGATAAGTTGGGAAAGTCCGACATATTTGAAGGGGCAACATAGACGATGGGATGGTTAGACAATATTGAGATTGGATATGATCTGCAAATTTGTCCAGATTGTGATCAGGAGTACGAGGTACTTGAACAATTCTTAGGATCTTCAAATAATAGGCGAACAAACTGGATTGATTCAGTGTTTAACGATATGTTTTATGTTGAGCTGCGGTGTCCTCAATGCCTTGAAACGCGTTACTTGTGTATTCAGTCGTTGACACCGTTACAGTTCTACACAGAAAAGGAGAAAGAATAATAAGATGAAGATAGGTGTCACCCAAATAATTCTCGGTAATATGTCTCTTGATGATACACTTTCACTTTGTCAAGATGCGGGTTACGATGCGGTTGAACTCACCTTTGGGGAAGGTAAGGACACGGACATAAATATGAGTGATACGGAACTAAGGTCCATTGCTGCGAAGTGTGAATCTGTTGGTGTTGAAATTGCAAGTATTACTGCAGGTTACGCGAATCGCGGGAATCTCCTCAGTCCTGATGCAGAGCTACGAAATAACGGTGTGAAGTCGCTTGCACGGGGATTAGAGGTGGCAGGAGCACTTGGTGTTGGTGGGATACTCCTCCATCCGGGACAACTCAGTGTTGAAGGTACATATCAACAAGTTTGGGATAATCTTGTAGACATACTAAAAGACCTTGCGCCATCCGCAGAAAAGCACAAGGTTGCCATTGGATTGGAGAATGTATGGAACAAATTTCTACTCAGTCCGAAGGAGATGCGTGAGATTGTTGACGAGGTTGGCAGTGTCTGGGTCGGTACTTATCTTGATACTGCTAACATGATGGCTTACGGTTATCCTGAGCATTGGATACGTGAACTTGGAGAACGTATTACGTATTAAACGTGTGCACTTTAAAGATTTTTCACGGGGCTCACATCGGTTTGTTAATCTATTAGATGGTGATACTGATTGGGCGGCGGTTATGGAAGCGTTCCGTGCTATCGGCTATGATGGATATGTTGTTCACGAAGTTGGGGGCGATAGGGATGCGCAAATTGATCTGGCAGAACGAATGCGAAAGATTGTTGCTATGTAGCACAAAAGAGAGGCGACAGTTTAAGAAACTGCCGCCTTATGCCGGAGGTCGGACTCGAACCGACATGGACCTAGGGTCCGCTGGATTTTGAGTCCAGTGCGTCTACCAATTTCACCACTCCGGCAAATTTTAGAAAATTCTGATTGTTGCAAAACCGATTGACTCGTTAAATATAACATATTTCGGGAGAAATGTCAATAAAATTATGGCAAGACAACAACGAGGTCTAGCATCAGAGAGCATATTTCAACGTATTTCGAACTTCGCGCGTGGGTTGTTTGCATTGGTTCGGGAAAAGGAAACTTATATTGCAATTCTACGTTGGAGTTTCTGGCGTATTACACCTAAGCGTCGCCGTATTCTCAGGTTAATCCGTGAGCTCAAACCACTTGTTGAGGAGGCTCCGGCTGAAATGCATGCCCTTCGTGAAGAAGTTTTTTCAAAATGCTGTCTTGAGCTCCGACTACAGCATGACCAACAAAAGTTATTGGAAATTCTGAACAGTGTTGAACATCCCGTGGGCTATGAGCAGATTTTTTTCACTGCTATTTACCCGATATTGATTAAGCGAGATATGGCGGCAAATCCAATCCATACTGAACAACACCATCGGCTTGAGGTTGAAATTGGATATTTGGCACACAACGAGGATTATTTCTTCTGGGTATTTGAGATTGACAGTGAGAGACGCATGTCTCTGAATACGGAGCTGGATGTACGGGAAGAACAACGTGAAGACAAACGGTTTGTAGTCTATACACTTGGGTGTAGGGGGTTGGTTGAAACCGACTTTGCGGAATATGCGGAGCAATGGTTACTAAACGCTCCTCGTTTATCAATATCACTTCCGATGCTTGCAACTGCGTATTCTGAGCAGTGGATTCTTAACACACGGATATATTTTTCACACATATTAAAGGATCTTAAGAGACGGAATTATAAAGTCACAGCAGAGGCGATACCTGATTTTGAACGGGCGCGGTTGTCAATTCTACGCCGTCTTTCCCTGCTTCAGTTAGAAAGACGTCAATCTCAGTCCTCACGCCGAAATCGTTGAGATAGATACCGGGTTCAATTGAAAAACAGATTCCGGGAATGAGTATTCGGGCATCTCGTGTCTCAAGATTGTCTAAATTGACTCCATTACCGTGTATCACGGTTCCAATGTTATGTCCCGTGCGGTGTATAAAGTACTCGCCATATCCTTTTTCTGTAATGTACCCACGAACACAATCATCAACTGCGTAACCTGGAATTGGTTCGTTTGCGGCATATTTTTCGCGTATGAACGTTACTGCTCTATCTCGTGCTTCTTTAACAATTTCAAATATTTTTACATATTTGTCAGGGACAGAAGAACCGGCATAAGCGACCCATGTTGTGTCTGCGAATACTGCATCTGGTTCCTTCTGTTTTGCCCATAGATCGATTAGGATAAAATCCCCCTTCTGGATCTGTTGAGATTTATCTGCGGTTGGTGTGTAATGTGGGTCGCTACTGTTAGCATTGACTGCGACAATAGGTGGGTGATCGGCGATTAAGTTCATCTCATCGAACAGATTAAGAATCTGTTGTTGAACATCATATTCAGTAATTGGATTACCGGTTTTGAGTTGGTTGCCAATCCATGCGAATGCGTAATCTTTTACCTGCAGAATCTGTCGTGCAGATTTCACATGCCCTTCATATTGGGCGTTGGTAAGTCGTGCTTCTACATGTTGTGCAAGTTCTGCTGATGATACGATCTCGATACCAAAACTACGGATCCATTCCAATGTACCAGCGTCTACACGGGAAATGTAGGGAATTGATGCGTTAGGTGAATACTCCATTGCTACCGATTGAATATTTTTGAGCAGTTTTGGCATTTCTTGGTTGAGTTCTTGCCACCCGGCATATAGAGATACCTCTCCGGACACATCCGTAAAATTTGATGTTTCAATTCGATGGATTAACCATCGTGGGTCACCTTGTTTAGGTATTAGGCAAAACCAGCGGCGTGTGATATTTTTTTCTGCAAAGCCTGCTACGTTTTGTGAGATAGGGTTGATACCGCGAAAGTCATAGAGGAGCCAAGCTTCAATATTTAATGTTGAGAGTATACTTTGGATTTCATATATTTTCATAATATGTCAATCTGTTGAAGAACAAGATTCGTTTTGAAAACTGGCAATTATATTAGCAAAAGAATTAGATCGAGTCAAATTTGTTAAATGGTTGCAAAGTGTCATCGCAAGTCTTGTTGGGCTTGCTCCTTTCTTTACCTACGGTGTACAACCTAGGGAGTTCGATGCTCAATGCGTAAGTTCTGTTCGCTGTGCAAAATATTTTACGCATTCTGCATATACACGCATGATATAGTAACGGAAAAATAAATCTTATTGTGGAGATATAAATGACGTTTTTCGATTTCATCCCCCCTGTTATATTTATATTTTGGGGAACTGTTATTATTACTATAGTTTGGACATTTTTGGTCTTGTTATAGATTATGAATAGTTGGCAGCATTTCCCCGTTAGCACTTCTGAACAGGTGTTAGAACCGCTGCTAACGCCCCTTTTCTGTCTAAATTCTGTTAGAAATCACTGTTTTTTAGCCATCATTTTTCCAATAATCGTGAAAATAGTTGCTGTTGAACTAGTTCATGTAGTATCTTCGGGGATTTTTAGTTTTTTCTGTGCGTTTTTCCTCGGATCGTAACCCGTATAAAAATAGTTTTGTTGTAAACGTCGCTGCAAGTAAGCGGTCATCAAGCCGCGTGTGAGATGTTTCGGTTTATACCAGTGTATATTGAGCGTGGATAGCACGTCTTCTAAATCAAGAGAAACCTTGTCTGTGTCTGTGTCTGCGGGTGTCTTAGGCAATGGCGACGGACTGAAAGCGAGTTGTGTCAGCGTTGCTGCGGTGAAACTGAGTTGAGCGAACCGATCCAAACTTTTCCTGTCTCGGAGTTGATAGGTGTCAAATCCGAAGTTTTCTTTAGCGTCCCGAAAGGCAGTTTCAATCTGCCATCGGTTTCTATAGTGTCGGATAACTGTTTCTACGGGCAGTCGTAAATCTGAAGTAAATACACAAAAATACCGATAGGGTTTAGACTTTTTCAAGCGTTTGCGTATCACAACGATGCGGACATCTACAGGACACATCTTTGTTCGCACGACTTTATCAGCGACAGAAAGTGTCTGATCCTCAACAACGATATCTGTATACTTCAGGTGTGGAATAGACACACGGCTACCATACCGACGGGGTCTGCCTCTCTTGAGACGCTTAGGGCGTTTCGGTATATCAAAAAACGCTGCGTTTGACTTCGCACGACAAAGTAAATGATGTCCTTGTGAGAGTATCTCCGTGAACACTTTGCGTCTATTGAAACCTCTATCAAAAATGATAAGACCCGGTGGCACAAGATTACATAAATGCTTCAGCACAGCGAGGCTATTCGCGTCCTCGCTTTTCGGTTCCATCATCCGTGTGGCTAATGGAAATAGGCGCGTGCCTTCGCGCGTTTCTGCCAGCCAGCCAATCGCACCGAACTCGTGTCCGTGATGAAACTTGGACTGGTTCTTGTTACGTGCCTGATACGCAGGGTTCCTGCGGAAATGCAAACCCGCTTGTTTTGAACCGCTACTTATGGCATGCGTCTCATCATAGACATAGACGCCCGTGGGGTAAGCGGATAGCACTTGATGGCTTAGCGTAGTGGCGACTTGATCCACACACCAGATGCCACGCGAGAGAAACTTTGGCAGAGACCAATACCGACCTGCTTGGGCTGTCGCAAGATAGATTTGTGTCATTGTGCCTCGGTAGGGCGTATTTATCAGACCTTTTACGAAAGTCTGAAAGTGGTGAAAGTTATTATACTTGAACAAAGGTCAAAAATCTGATAACATGTTGTCCAAGTAGGAAAGTGGGGTCATTTGAAATATCCTTTCAAATTTGTGTTTCCTAAAAGGATACCCGCTTTCCTGCTTTATGTCCATAAAAAAAACAAAAATTGTCCAAACTATAGTTATTATTATGTTAATTGTTATAGTGCATGTGTTTTTTGCTTTTGGTGTCTACTCAGATGCATTGAGACTGCGAAGAACCTTGAGGACGACGATACTGGTCAATCCTTCGGTATGGTTATTTGCAACTATCCTTGGTGGTGTGTTGGTTGCTGCTGTTTATTGGATATTGCACCATTCCACGTTAAATCCCACAATTTCACTCAGAGCTAAAGAAATAAATAAAGAACCGATTGTGTGACATAATGCCACTCATAAGAATCGGACTACAAATGGGATAACCTGTAACAGCCCGTTGTTACAGGTTATTCAAACTAAAAAATGTAGGTTCTATTTTATTCTTGACTTGATACTTCCCCAAGTAGTTGTCAGTTTGCCGTTAGGGTCAACGGCGAAGAAAACGGAATTTTCACCGAGGTAATTGAGAACGTTTGTCGTTAGCTTTCTTAGATTATCGCTCTCTGGGGACTTTGTATCGGTATAAACGCCATTATGATGTCCAAGTGTGATGATTTTGCCATCTTTAACATCGTATTCAACAAATGGGCGTTCTCCTGCGCCCCCGCCTCCCTTAAGTGTTTTGGTGCCGAGGATTAGACCGGATGGAGGTGCAGCCTTGAAATTGTGAAAATCTGCGCTGAATCCTTGCTGTGCCATAATTGTTATAAAAACAGGCTTATTTGTATCAAAACCTTTGTATACTGGATGGTTTTTTGCATCATCTGTCGGTATAACACTGATTTGTCCATTACCTTTACTTAATGGTGAGATACGGCGTGGGATTCCCCCCTCTTCAACGCCTATGTCTGCTACGTATCGCAGAGAAAGTGCGGAGAGAAACAATCCGCCTCCCGCTTCTACATAGTCAAGAATAGACTTCTTTGTGGAATCTTCAAGAAAAGCAGCTGGCAAGGTGTTCGTTTCTGTATAAATGAACCACAACATTGCAAATTGATCCAAATTTTGTGCATTACCGCTGCTGTTCTTGAATGTGCCATCGTTCCCAGCTATAAGTATTGTCGCTTTATAGTTATCTTCTGCCCAATTGTAGGCTGCTTCCTCAACTTCCCCAAGTTTGTTACTGCCAGCCAAGAAGCCAACGGTCACATCCACCGAATATGCTGGTAAAGTTGAAACTACTGTTATAAGCAGGAATATAAACAAGCAACGAAGAGTTACTGATTTTGTCATTTGGTTATCTCCTTCATCAGTTTTTTACATAATAACATGAGATAATGTTGTATGTCCAATAAAATGACACTAGATAATCACCACAAGAAATTGGAAATAGGATATAATCTTTCATATCATACACATTAAGTCTTTCAATTTTGCTTATTTTATGGAGGAGAGATTTTAAATGTATAATGCTGAAAAACATTTTAGAACGTTATATGATATTGTCCCAAGAAGATATGATTTCCGGGAAACTACACGCGAAGGTTTGATAACGTGGCAAGCCAATTTTCGTCCTGAACTCCGTACCATCCTCGGTTTAGACAACATGGAATCTGACTTTGCTGGTTATGTTCCAAAAGCGGAACAATTGGACATATTAGATATGGATGACCATATTCGAGAGAGTTGGTATCTTTGGGTAGAACCTACTGTACCGTTGCCGTTTTACTTGTTGAAGCCGAAGGGAATCAAAGGTAAACTCCCATTGATCCTTACTCCGCACGGGCATAACCATCCACATATCTACGTTGGAATTGCTAATTCTGAGAAAGAGGAACAGGAGATGATAGAAGGTGAACGAGATATAGCACGGCAAGCTGTTGTGGAAGAGGGATATATTGCGATTGCCCCTACAACACGCGCATTTGGAGAGACACGTACTGAAGCGGACAAAAAGAATAATGCTACACATTCTTGTAGGCATCAATTGGTGCATAGCATACTTGTTGGCAGAACACCGATTGGTGAGAGGGTGTGGGATATGTCACGACTGATTGATTGGGCAGTAGGTAATTTGCCGATTGATGCTAAACGGATTGCAATAACTGGAAATTCTGGCGGTGGCACCGTGTCTCTATTTGCAGCTGCTTGTGAAACTCGTATCGCTGTGGCGGTACCGAGTTGCTACTATTGCACGTTTGAGGGGAGTATTGGCACGATTCGGCACTGTGAATGCAACTATGTTCCCGGTATAATGCGGTTAGGCGAGATGTATGATGTTGCTGGGTTGATTGCACCGCGTCCGTTTTGTGCAATCGCTGGACGAGACGATCCTATTTTTCCGATTGATCATGTCAAGTTTGCTTATGAACGTTTGAAGGAAATATACGTTGTTGCGGGTGTTGGGGATCGATGTGAGTTGTACGTCGGAGATGGTGAGCATCGGTATTACAAAGCGGCGGCGTGGCAGTTTATTCGCCGCTTTTTCTCCGAATAGTATGAAGTATATTTACCCTTTTATGATTGCCCAAACTGTTCTCAAGATGATTTTTATGTCTAAGGTGATAGACCAGTTTTCTATATAGTATCGATCATAGTTTACGCGGTCTTCAAGTGGTGTATTTCCGCGCAATCCGTTAACTTGTGCCCATCCTGTCATTCCAGATTTAACGCGCTGTCGTGCAAGGTAGTGTGGTATTGTTTCTTGGAATGTATCGATTAGGCCGGACATCTCTGGGCGGGGTCCTACTAGGCTCATATCACCTTTGAGAACATTTAGGAATTGGGGCAATTCGTCCAAACTCCATCGTCTCAGAAATTTGCCGAGGCTAGTCTGGCGTGGGTCATCATTTTTTGCCCACACATGTCCGACGTTATATTCTGCGTCTGCGTGCATAGATCGGAATTTATAGATGTTGAATCGTTTACCTGCTCTACTGACGCGTTCTTGTGTGAAAATTGCTTTACCGGGAGAATTCAGCCGTATAGCTGCTGCAATTATTAACATGAGTGGGCTTAATACTATTAAAGCGAACAGACTAAACACAATGTCTATCAATCGTTTTATGATTCCACTTACCCCTTGCATCGGTATGTCACGGAGTTGAAGGGCGGGTAATCCTTCAAAGTATGTTACTGCTGTTCTGCCTTTGATGAATTCTGAAAGTTCAGGCAGAACGTATATCTGAATAGGGATTCCTTCACATGCATGAAGAATATGCAGGATCGTATGATTTGCCACGGTTGGTGCTGTAATAAATAGCATATCAAGTTGGCATCTTTTCACTATTTCAAGTATCTCATTGCTGTTACCGAGTAATGCAAAATGTGAACCATCAGCGAGAGATATATCTGTGTTTTCTTCATCATCAATCAATCCAACTAATTTGTGTCCACAGTTTGATTCGGAATTTATAGCGTTGATGAATTGTATGCTCCGTTCATCATAACCGACGAGTGCAACACGACTTATGCCTACACCTTGTGCTTGTACTGCTTGGCGAAACCGGTGAAACACAAGACGGCATAACAGTAAGAAAACGAGGTTAAAACCTGTTGCAAGGAGCATAACCCATCGGGAATACGGAACATGATGCTGGACAAAAAAGAGTGTGGCTAATGTGCCGATTAAGGCGATAGCAGATGTTTTGCATAGGTTCCAAAAAACTACTGATGCGGCATATTTATCTGGTTGGTATAACTTAAACCCCTTCAACGCCGCTAGCCAGATAATTGCTGTCACTGGGATTAGTCGGAGATAGTCATTGAAAGGCGGTGTGCCCCCTTTATGTAATGCCAGTGTGCTGAGCCAATTTGATTCAAATCGAACCCAATATGCAATAACGATTGCAGTTGCGATAAAACATAGATCACATAGGACTGTAAGTGCAATTAGTAAATGGTCAAGTGTTTTTTTGCTCATGAATGAAGTCCGCAAATCTAACCTATTCTAACGTCGTTAAATGATTTATAGGACTTACGCAATTTCGGTTGAATTCGGGGTTACAAACCGCTCTAAAAAAGTTTGTGCTCCTTGTAGGGTAACCTTTCTAGGCTGCGTCCCCGATGCACAAACTGGAAAGTTTATGCTACGATGCGTAAGTCTTGTGATTTATTATTATACAACGTCTGACTTGAGATTTCAACAAGGATGTATTGCAATATCATTTCGCCAAACTTTTGAGCTGAAACATTGCTGATAATTTGTTGATGATGTGCTATTCTATTGCTTATTAGGAGGGATAGACATGACAAATAAACTCAAAGTGGGAATTGTCGGTGCAAACAGAGGGAGTTCATATTTCCACCAATTTGGTACAATAACCGAAACAGAGGTTGCGGCTATCTGCGACATCAATGAGACTTCACTTCAGAACCTTGCAGAAAGGTTTAATGTTCCATATCAATTTACAGATTACACGGAAATGTTAGATGCGGTTGATCTTGTCGTACTTGCTACGCCTGAAAATCTGCACGTTCCGCAATCAATAGCGGCATTAGATGTTGGGAAACATGTCATTAGTGAAGTTACGGCTGCTGTCAAGTTGGAAGAATGCTATGACCTTGTGAGGGCGGTTCGAAAGTCCTCTGCTAAGTATACGATGGCTGAGAATACATGTTATTCCAAACACAATGTGCTTATACGTAATATGGTGGAAAAAGGATTGTTCGGAGATTTGTATTTTGGTGAGGGAGAGTATTTACACAACATCAAATCACTTCATCACGATGCAAGTGGCAATCCAACATGGCGTTACTATTGGCAGGTAGGGATAAATCGGTGCAACTATGCGACACACAGTCTCGGTCCTGTGCTGCAGTGGTTTGGTGAGCGGGTTGTGAGTGTCTGCTGCTTGGGGACTGGTGTTAATACGGATCCAGAGCATGCAATGGAAGATACGGTGATGATGCTGTGTAAAACGGAGAGCGGTGGATTAATCAAGATTCGGATTGACATGCTATCGAATCGTCCTGCGAATTCATATTTTAGTCTGCAAGGTACGAAGGGGTGTTATGAGAGTTCACGAGGGTTAGGGGCTGCTCCGAAAATATGGCTAAGTGAGTTTGGGATCAGTGAACAGTGGAGGCCATTATCTCAATTTGACGATCTTTTACCTGATCGTTGGAAGAATCCACCTGCCGAGGCGCAAGATGTGGGTGACCTTGGTGAGTATTTTAAGGTGCGCGATTTTGTTGATAGTATTTTGAATGATACTCAACCGCCGATTGATGTTTATACAGCGATGGATTACACGGTGCCGGGGCTGGTTTCGGAGCAATCAATTGCGGGTGGCGGTGCGCCTATGGAAGTGCCAGATTTTCGGGAAATTAAATAGACCGACCAGGATCACTTAATTTTGTTAGGAAACTGTCTCAGATTCTTCATCTACAGGTTTGAAGACAAGTCCGCAGCTGCTGCATCGGTATCCACTCTCAGGTTTAGATTCCACAGCAGGAAATAGCATCCCGCAACATGTTGGACAGGGTTCATCAATTTCCATTTCTGCTTGTTCCATATCGCCGGAACGGTTTTCAAATTCGACGAGCATGTTTTAGTATCTCCTTAGCGTTGTATCAATTTCTGCTGCCCACTGATCTATACCGCCGGTTAGGTTTTTTGCTTCAGTAAATCCGTTTTGGTGCAGATAAGCGGTTGCATAGAAACTTCGTTGTCCGTGGTGACAGTAGACAACAATCTCTTGATCAGGTGGAAGACTGTCTATATGCTGTGGCAATGTATTGAGCGGGATCAACTGTGCATGTTCAAGGTGTACGATGTCGTATTCGCTCTGTTCACGCACATCTAGCAAAAACACTGAGTTGTCTTTATCAAGTTTCTGTTTTAGTTCCTGTGGTGATATTTCAGGAAGTGATGTTCCGGTCTGCATTACTCTGTTTTTTCCTCGGTTTGTATAGGTGGTAACGGTGCACACTCTGTACACGGGCATGTCTCACGTAGGATTTCAAATGGATAAATGCCTGTATTGTGTCCATCATTCCAACTAAATTGGAGTGCGTAACGACCCACCAGCTGAATATCAATCGGTTGTATATTTTCCGATACTTCAATCAACGTTATATCTCCGTCGCCTTGTGGGGAAAAGAGGGAGTGAACATCTTTTCCTTCATGTCGGATGATGGCACATTCGGCACATGGGCACATCTGCCTGAGATAACGATATGGATACCAGCTGGTATGTCCATCCTTCCATTCTATTTGAAAGGCGTTGTCATGCTTTTTGAGTAGTTTGGGACTTTTGCAGTCTGTATTCATTAACTGTTGATTGCGTTGTTCTTAGTAAACTCGTTAGAAAATTCCGAGTTCGTCTTTTGCGTCTTCGCTCATCATTTCGGGTGTCCAACGTGGTGTCCACACGACACTGACGTTAACTTCTTCTACGCCATCCATCTGTTGTGTGACGTGCTGGGTGCCATTGACAATTTGTCCGCCAGCGGGACATCCGGGGCTTGTCAGGGTCATTGTAATATCAACTGTTGTGTCGTCGATGTCGACTTCGTAGATAAGTCCCATGTCGACGATGTTAATACCGATTTCGGGGTCAATAATTTCCTTGATTGCTTCGTAGACAGATTCTTCTGTTACCATTTTAGATTTCCTCCTAAAGTGAACTATGGTAATCGGTTTTGATGGCGTAGTGAGTTTAATCGATGCTGATCAAGATTTCGTCATCTTCAATTTTGACAGGAAAGCATTCGATGTCTTCGACTCCAGGCATACAGAGTGCTTTACCGGTTTTGACACAGAATCGTGCGCCGTGACGGGGACATTCTATCTCATCGCCATCTAAAAAGCCCTCTCCGAGAGGTCCTCCATCATGTGTGCATACATCTTCCATTGCAAAGTACTCGCCGTCAATGTTAAAGAGTAGCACAGGAACGAAATCTACTTCAACTATTTTTTTTGTGCCTTCAGGCACTTCACTTACATTTGCAACTCTATAATATTCTGCCATTATGTTCCTTTCTTATTCATCTTCCTCGCCGGGCCATCCTTTGATACCGTAAGCACCAGTTTTGAGTACTTTGAGAGCCAATAAAGCGCATTTTACACGGACTGGACCTAACGGGATTCCGATCATGTCCATAATGTCATCTCTTGTGAGTTGTTTAACTTCTTCAAGAGATTTTCCTTGTATTTTCTCTGTGAGCATGGAGGCAGCCGCTAGGCTAATAGTACATCCGTGTCCACAGAACCTTACCTCTTTGATAGTATCATCCTCCACAAGCAGGTCCATCCGAATTTTATCTCCACATAACGGATTGTCTTCTTCATGGGAAATATCGGGTTCAGGCAATGTACCGTAGTTGCTGGGATTTTCGTAGTGGTCAAGGAGTTCTTCTTGATATATGTTCATTTATTTATTTCTCCGAGTCATAAGTTCCTGTGTTTTTCGTAGGCCGTCACTTAAGCGATCGATATCTTCTATGGTATTGTATAAGTAGAAACTTGCGCGGGCGGTGGCGATAACGTCGAATTTTTTCATGAGCGGTTGTGCGCAGTGATGCCCTGCGCGGATAGCGACGTTATGCATATCCAAAATGCCCGCGATGTCATGTGGGTGGATACCGTCTATATTAAAGGAGATAACGCCTGCTTTTTGATGTGGTGCTGGTCCGTAAAGTGTTATACCTTCAATTTCTTGTAGGCGTTCATGTGCATATTTGAGGAGTTCCTGTTCGTGGACATGAATTGATGCTAATCCTGCTTGCGTAATATAATCTACGGCACTACCGAGTCCGATGGCTTCAGCGATGCTTGGGGTGCCCGCTTCAAATTTTGCTGGCACATCTGCGTAGGTTGATGTATCGCGTTCGACGCTGCGAATCATGGAACCGCCGCCGAGGAAGGGTGGCATTTCGTCGAGGAGTTCCAATTTGCCGTATAGTACACCGACACCGGTTGGGCCACACATTTTGTGTCCAGAAAATGCAAGAAAATCGCAATCTAGTTGTTGAACGTTCACACGAAAATGTGGTACGGATTGTGCGGCGTCCACTATGACTTTTGCCCCTGCAGCGTGTGCAGCGTCAACAACAGACTGTATCGGATTAATTGTGCCGAGAACATTTGAGACGTGCGTTATTGCGACTAACTTTGTTTTTTCGGAAAGCATGTCGTGGAGTTGTGTGAAGTCAAGCAAACCTTGCTGGGTTATTTCAAGGAATTTGAGATTTGCGCCGGTGCGCTGTGCAAGCAGTTGCCACGGAACGAGGTTGCTATGGTGTTCAAGGTCGGTGAGAAGTATCTCATCTCCCTGATGGATATTCATACTTCCCCAGCTGTATGCGACGAGGTTGATGGATTCGGTAGTATTGCGTGTGAAGACGATTTGGCTTGTCCGTGGTGCGTTAATCAGTCGTGCGATTTTTTGCCGTGCGTTTTCGTACTGTGCTGTTGCTTCTTCTGAAATCCGGTAGATGCCGCGATGGATATTGGAGCGGTATGTATCATAATATGCGTCCATTGCTTCAACGACGGGGCGCGGTGTTTGGGTTGACGCAGCACTGTCAAGGAATGCTAACGGTGGTGTATCGGCGAAGATTGGGAAATCTTCGCGAATTGCCTGAACATCAAGTGGGCGATAGTCGGAGGTGTGTTCTATTTTTTGTGTCATATTGTATCCAATAGATTTCAATTACTGTTTTGACGGTTCGGGAGTGGATCAATTTTACGCGTGGCGAATTTGAGGCATGCCGCAATGTCATCGGAATTAAGGTCTGGCATTTCCGCAAGTATCTCTTTAATAGAGAGGCCGCTGGCAAGTAAGTCTAAAACATCTGTTACTCGAATTCTCATACCTCTTATGCAAGGTTTGCCACCACACTGTTCTGGATTAGAGGTAATTCTCAACCTCAAGTTGAAGTAGGTCCAGACTTTTGCCCAATCAGCTCCGTTTGAATAGACACTGCCGGGCCCAGGTCCAGGCACAAAAAAACTTAGGTTAGTAGCCTCTTCTAATTTGTTGCATATTCTCCCACATACCTCAAAATCACGTTCGGTGTCGAGGATGGTTACTTTTACGGACAGCACATCGCCCTTGGAACGACTTTCATCGTATTCCAGATAATCATAATCTTTCAGAATTCGCTTGAGAGCCTCTACGATTTTTGGGTTTTCTGATAGTTGCATAGTCCGTTCCTTAATCTCATTCAAATATCTAACGTGAACTCAGTACGGGTTATCAGGTTATATGTCCGCGTGACATGCGTGAATCAAGTAGACCAATAATAGACACTTTACTTTTTATCAACTATTTTTGTGTCCAAGTAGACACCAAGATCTGAGGCAATTTCGTCAAGTAGTCGTTTTTTCGTTTCTGTATTGCTATTTGTCATTATGTAATAATTCCCGGATCTAGCTTGATTATATTTAGGGTGTTTAGAATCTGATATGAGAGGGATGATATATTTCTTATTCAGATCTCTCACTTTTTCTATTCCTAACTTTTCAATTACCTCGACGAAAGTATCTGATGCCCTAGAGTGATTAATCACTTCTCTATTAGGCATAATAACAACAAGCCCTTGCCGTACGGATGATGTTTGCTGGTGGTATGATGTGTTACCTGATCCTGACTGAGTGGTCTCCCCTATCCAATCTGACTCAGTTTTCCTTTCTAAGCTTTTTAGAAAGTCTATCACTTGTTCTGTTGTAGGTCTAGCACCACACAAACTTTCGGTTTTGCCTGCCATCGCTTCCATTAAGAACTCAGAAAATTCATCTTCGTCCTGTAACAATTTGCTCCATGCTTCCGGTAAACGTGCTTCAATCTCGCGCTGCTTAGAAACGCGCTGATAGTCATTCCTAATTGCAGTAATAGCGTCACCTTTTTGGATTGCCTCATAGTTCAAGTATCTGTTAAAACGTTCTATACCTTCCTCACTGTCGCTTTCAAGCAGATCTAATTCGTATACCTTGCGTTCTCTAAATTTTCCTTCTCCGGTTGGATGAAAAAATCGCCACTTCTGACCATCAGTGAGAATTGCTATTGGTACTCCTTCTCGAAAAGCGTATCCAGATAACTGTTCCTCTGCTCCATCAAGATTTCCGACTTGTTTAACCTCAATGAAAACACGTGGCTTTCCTGGTGGGTGACACAGCGCAAAGTCTACTCTCTGTCTCTCCATTGCATATTCAGGGATAATGATCTGAGGTTTGAATTTTGGCCATCCTAATGCCTCAAATAATCTTTGCACAATACCAAAAGAGACTGCAGCTTCGTTTGAAAGCGCACCTTGTTTTAACTGATTCCGTATATCATCAATGTGTTCCTTAAGTGTCATTTTAATACTATCTCTTCTTTCAATATTCTGCTGCACAACATGTTCCCGAAGAATCTCAACGATCTTGGGAGCAATTGGTCGTAGTTTTTCTTCTAACACGTCATCATCAATAGAAAGGAATATGCCTTTGTCAACATCCAGCGGAAAAGCCTTATCCTGTTTTACACCATTAAGAGCATAGCGGACACGCACAAACGGACTATATCTACGACCTTCTTGATAAGGTTCTTCCACACTCAAAAACTCGATTGAGTCAGTACTGGGGATACGCCCTTCCAAGTCTATAGTCTTGAATGTAAGTTCAAGTTTATTGACATTATCAACTATATGTTTCATGAAAGTACTCCTTGTTTATTGTGAGAAAGGCATATCAACAAAGACATCAAAACAGTTCACGACACAAGTTGCAGGAATAGTGCCATAGGCAAGAATTTCGGCATCTCGTAAGGCTCTGACTAATGTTTCCAACTCAAGGGACAAGTTAGGTGGACGAGGTGTCCCTTCACTTGATGGAGGCTGCTGCGAATGTTGTACTAGGAAATGCCCCATATTTCTTGGATTTACAACCCCTAACAGGAATTCTTGGGATCCGTCGTGCTGGTAAGCGGGCCCAATAGTAGGTGGAGACAGTAATGTTTGAGCAACTTCTTTAACGGGATCTAACATTTTCAGGCCAGAAGGTAGTGGATCCTGAAACTCTATCTCATACACATGGGCTGGTTTGCTCGGTGTTGGAATCTCTGGACTACTTAATAGTGCATAGTCCCTAGCCACTGCATACGAGAGCGATAGCGAAATAAAAGGGCTGTTGTTAGTTCCTCTTGAAATATGCTGCATTAGACGGGCAGTTGTGGGTGCCATTTCCGGTGCTCTTGCTGTAAAACCAAACTCTGTCGGATTATTGATGTGCCAGTAAGTATCAACACCCGCTCCCCGATAGAATATTGACATAAGCCATCTTCAAATGGATTTGCATTAGTGATGGCGAGGCATGGATGCCTCGCCTATAATAAAAAGGTATTACCTGCTTGGGAAGCCGATGTTAACGGGAGCGGTATCATGGCTTTCGCATGCCTGATCCGTTGGGACATCGGTTTTGGCTTCGTTAGGCACGACGATGCCTTCTTCGAGCAGATATGCTTCTACTTCGTCGCCGCTGACATCAGCAAGCATCACGTCGTCAATTTGGACACACGGTTGGTATGGTTGCCGCGTCTTCTGGACCATTTCACGATAGTTGTTTTCGTCGTTGATAATGTCTCTGTCTTCATATTCCAAATTGTATTTGGAGAAGATGGCACGGACACCGTTGCTCCAGCCACAGACAGGTTTCATGTAAGCGATAATTTTGGGTTGATTCATTGTAGTGACTCCTTTTTTTGTAGTATAACGTTTTATGATACGTTACGTTATTAGGTTTCTAACTTAAGTGATACGAATTCTTGCATTTCTTCACGGACCGTATCCATGGGAATGCGTTCCATGACAGGTTCGAAAAATCCATCGACAATTAGTTTTTCTGCTAAGTCGTAAGGTATACCTCGGCTCATTAGATAGAAGACTTGGTCAGGGTCGATTTTACCTGCGGTTGCGCCGTGTGTGCATCGGACCTCATGTGCTTCAATTTCTAATCCGGGTAATGTATCTGCATGTGCGCGTTCGCTTAAGAGTAGATTGTCATTTTTCTGGTATGCGTCTGTGTAGTTTGCTCCGGGATGGACATAGATATTTCCCCCCCAGGCGGTTTGCGATCTATCTTTTAAGACGGTTCTATAAAGCAGATCGCTGGAAGTATAGGGTGACAAATGTTCTTGTGCGGTGCTAACATCTAAGTGCTGGCGTGCATCGGTGAAAGCTAATCCTAACAATTGTGCGTTACAACCTGTTCCATCTAATACAATTGCTTGATTGAGTTTGCTCAATCGACTTCCGAAGGTAGCGGTAACCCAGCAGAGCTGTGCATCCTTACTAATAACGGATCGTTGTGAAGCAAAATTCCAGACTTGACGGTTCCAATGTTGTACCTGTACATAAGTAACATTAGCGTTTTGACCGGTGAAAATCTCGACTGCCCCGCAGTGTAGGCCACCTGAGTCTGGATTATCGGATGCGTTATCCTCTATAACTACGATTTGACTGTCCTCTTCGGCAATAAGGAGGATATGTGACAAATCTGCGTGCTGATTTTCGGCAAGGCGGATAAACACTCGTAGCGGTTCTTCTATTCTGATACCTTTCGGCACGTGTAGGACGTATCCACCACGCCAAAATGCACCGTGTAATGCATCAAATGCGTTACAACTGGCGAAGTTTCCACTTTTTAGGTTTGTTTCCAATGTGACTGCCTTTGTCATAAAGTAGTCACGGATTAGATCGCTGCGTTCCTGAATAGCCGTGTGTAAGTCGGCGAAGTAGATATCCTTTTTTTGTAATTCAGGGGATAGGTAGGTGTGTTTGGGGTGTCCATCAACTTGGACATAAACCCCTGCTCCTTCATCTACCTGAACTGATGTTTTACCGTTGCTATTGACGGTGGTGTTGTAATTCTCGATAGCAAAGCCGCGTAGATGGCGACGTGTTCTGCGCCAGAAATCTTGGGTGCGCATATCAACGTTGCGTCGCCACAGATCATCGTCAGTAGTATGTGGCATCGGCATTGATTCGTAAAGCGAGTATGCTTCCAGCCGTTTGTCACGCATCCACTGCGGTTCATTGCGTGCTATGTGTTCAACATAGTCTTTTGAAAAATCACCTGTTTGCAATTCTGTATCCTCTGCTATCCGATTGAACCTTCCATTTGAAGTTGGATGAGTCGGTTCATCTCAACAGCGTATTCCATCGGTAGTTCCTTGACAAGCGGTTCAATAAATCCGTTGACGATCATGGTGGATGCTTCTTCTTCTGAGAGTCCACGGCTCATCAAGTAGAAGAGCTGCTCTTCACCGATTTTGCTGACACGTGCTTCGTGTTCGATGCTTGTGTCGTTTTCATTGATTTCAATCACCGGATAGGTATCGGAACGTGATTCCTTGTCAAGCAGGAGTGCGTCACAAACGACGTGTGATTTACATCCCTTTGCCCCTTTTGCAACATCTACCCAACCACGGTAGCTGGATCGTCCGCCATCTTTACTGATGGATTTGGATGTGATCTGTGAGGTGGTGTGTGGGGCGCAATGGTAGACTTTGGCACCGGCGTCTTGATGTTGTCCTTTGCTTGCGAACGCGATAGAGAGGATTTCTCCGCGCGCACCGGGTTCCATCATATAGACACTTGGATACTTCATTGTCAATTTGCTGCCGAGGTTGCCATCTACCCATTCCATCTGTGCATCTTGGTATGCAAGTGCGCGTTTGGTAACGAGGTTGTAGACATTTCCTGCCCAGTTTTGGATAGTTGTGTAACGTACTCGTGAACCTTTCATGCAGATGATTTCGACGACTGCGCTATGCAAGGATTCACTGCTGAATGTCGGTGCTGTGCAACCTTCGACATAATGTACTTGTGAACCTTCATCAGCGATAATGAGCGTGCGTTCGAACTGCCCCATGTTTTCGCTGTTGATACGGAAATATGCTTGTAGCGGATAGTCAACCTTTACACCTGGTGGTACATAGATGAAGCTTCCACCACTCCAGACAGCACTGTTCAGTGCGGCGAACTGATTATCTGCGGATGGAATGATAGTTCCGAAGTATTTTTTCACAAGGTCCGGATATTCTTTGACAGCAGTATCGGTATCAACGAAGATGACACCAATTTTATCCAATTCTTCGACGAGGTTGTGGTAGACGACTTCGGAGTCGTATTGTGCGCCGACACCTGCAAGGAATTTGCGTTCAGCTTCTGGAATGCCGAGTCGGTCGAAGGTTTTCTTGATGTCTTCTGGGACGTCGTCCCAACTCCGTTCGCTTCGGTCAGAAGCTTTGACGTAGTAGTAGATGTCGTCAAAATCGAGTTGTGAGAGGTCTCCGCCCCACTTTGTCATTGGCTTCTGTTTGAAGATTTCGTAAGCCTTGAGTCTATACTCTCGCATCCAATCGGGTTCTTCTTTGATGTCGCACATCTGATTGATGATTTCTTCGTCTAATCCTTTTCGGGATTTGAAGGTTGGTTTGACATCATCGTGGAATCCGTATTGGTAATCTTTGCTGATCCCGATATCGTCAAGTTGTTGTGTTTCTGGGGTTGCCATTCTGTATTCCTCCTTCAGAAATTTGGTAGTTGTGATTCTTCAAGGGTTAACAATTCGTTGTTGCTTTAGTGTTTCTACTTCCTGTGTAAGTACTTCAATCTGTCTTTCGAGGGCGCGATCCCTTCCGCTGCGTAACGCTATGAGAATTTGCGGGATTGCTACAGCTGCTACTATGAGCGCGATTAGTCCGTAGGTTAGATATGTTACATGCATAATTCGATCATTGACGCTTTCAAATCGTTTGTCTATGCCTTCAAGTTTGCCTTGTATTAGTGCAACGTCTGTTTTTAGAGATATGATATCGGCTTTTATGGGTTTAAGTTCTTCGTTGATAATCAATCGGATTCTATTGAGATCGGTATCTGTCAAATCGCCAAAAACTGGTAATGCGATTGTATAAAAGAGGACTGAGAGGGATAGGATAGTTTTCATTGTAATTCCTTTCTCAAAAGAGCATTCATGGATTCAAGCTAAGGCAATTGGTAATTTTTTTTAATTGAGTACATAGGCTGTATGCGGGTTCATCTGCAACAAAATTTACCAATTTTACCAATTGATCTGTGTGAGTGCTTTCCGTAATCGTCATGGTAAATTTACGCAGCGGTTTCGGCCACAATTAATAATTCATGGGATTTCTTGACATGTCTTATCCCTTTTTCAATTCTATTTTTGCCGATTCGTGTTTCGCCTTGACCTAGTGTATATTGCCATTGTACCTCAAGAATTTTGAAGTCGGCGTACCATCTTCTGATCGTATCGCAGTCGTTGTAGGAGAGGACAAAACCTCCTTTATGGGCATGGAGTAGGTCACGTAGCAATTCATGATTGAATCCTTTGTGATGTACTGGAAAATTTCTTTGCGGATAGATACCCTTGAACATTTTGCCATCATCAAGGTAATAGGGTGGGTCGCAATAAAGAAATTCACCGGAATGACAAGGGATAGTTTCCTCAAAACTTCCTTGCTCGACTGTAAGTGTTGGGCAATGGAAGTTTCTTACTTTGTCTACAGCTGCTTTATACCTTTTCGGTGCCTCATAAATTTTTGACATCCATCCCAGAAATCCTGGGCCGTAAGAGAGGTTATGATTGAACCAATAATGGGCAGCGAGCTCTAACGGATCTGAAATCAGAGATTCTTTTGCCCAGTGTCCCTTGAGAGTGCTTTTAATTTCAGTGTATTTCTCTTTCGTAGGTTGCCATTTTTCAAGTTTGTCTGCAAGTTTGGGTCCCCATGAAAGTTGCACTTGCCAATAGTTCACGAGGATATCAAATACATCATAGGCCTTGACATGCATATCAAGTTCTCTTGCACAAGCAATTTCTACGGATCCGCCACCGATGAATGGCGATGCAAGTTTATCAATACCTTCTGGTATGTGTTCTACAATGTGCCCAACACCGAGGCTTTTTCCACCGGCATAGCGCAGTGGTAACCCGTTATAACGGACGTACTTATATTTGCCTTTGCCTCTAAGAGTACATAAAAATATTTCTTTTGAATGGAATAAGCTTTGTCTCATTAGTTGTGTAAACCCATTGGTATTTTAGATTTTACTAATAAATTTACTGTGCAACTTCAGCGATACCGTGTTTCTCGCGAATTGGATCGTAGCCTTCTGCTTCTAATACTTGTGTGAGTTCAAATCCACCTGATTCAACGATTCTACCATCTAGTAGTATATGCACAAACTGTGGGCGGATATAGTCTAACAATCTCGGATAGTGTGTGATAATCAGGACACCAAGTTCCGGTCCGACCAAACTACTGACGCTTTCACCGACGATGCGGACGGCGTCAATGTCAAGTCCGGAGTCTGTTTCGTCAAGAACGGCGATTTTTGGTTCGAGCATGGCGAGTTGTAGGATTTCGGCACGTTTTTTTTCACCGCCAGAGAATCCGTCGTTGAGATAGCGTCTTGCGAAGGAGTCGTCCATATCGAGTTGTGTCATTTTTTCGCGTAGTTCTTTACGGAATTCCCGCATGGGTATGAGTTCAGGGGTATCGGAGCCGTTTGTTTCCGTAGAACGCACTGCGCTGACAGCACTGCGCAGGAAATTCGCCATGCTGACTCCTGGGATAGCTGTTGGATATTGGAAGGCGAGGAATAATCCTAATTTTGCGCGTTCATTCGGTTCTAATTCCAGAATATCAACACCGTTAAATATCACTTCACCTGAATCGACGTCGTATAATGGGTGTCCCATCAATCCGTTTGCGAGTGTGCTTTTGCCGGATCCATTCGGTCCCATGAGGGCATGCACTTCACCTTGTTTGACAGTTAGGTTGAAACCTTTTATAATCGGATTTCCTTGTACGCTGATATGTAGGTCTTTAATTGTTAGGTCATTGTTCATTTCTTGACTTCGGGCTCCTTACTTTTTATAGTAAAATTAGCTCATTTAGGTTCAAATTAAGAATAATACTCTATTTCTTCTGACTCGTTCAATTGGTCGTACTCCTCATAGTACCCGTGAGAATAATGCTCTATTCCTTCCAACTCGCCCAATAGGTCGTACTCCTCATAGTACCCATAACCTGGATAGTAACCACATAACTCTTCTGCTTCTTCACGTTTCACTTCATTTATATACTCTTCATGCTCTTCATACAATCCTCCCTCATGTGAAGGAGAAGAATCGCGTTCTGTTTCTGTCGTTTCCCACCAATCGTAATCTGCCGCACCCGTGAGCTCTTTCCAATGTTCTTCCTCAGCCGCAGCCTCCGCTTCAGCACACATGCCCTCTGCCTCATAATAAGCATGCATGTCCTCTGTCTCATGATAATTACGCATGTCCTTTTCCGCTAAGTCCTCATAATATAAGTTCTCGTGTAAGTCCTTGTGTATTGACAATGCTATTCCTAAACTTTCCCAAATAATAAATGTGGCTTCAGGTAGAAGCTGTATATTGATTGTGTCTTGGGGGCTACCAGTCGCTGTATCTTGGGATGTATCCCCAAAATATGAGTTTAATATATTATTCATCTCAGCGTCAAATTTTGCTATATGATCATCCAGATCTGTGTCTGTGTATCCGGGCGTGGTTTTTTCTGTTCTTTCATAGGTTGTTTCTTGGAGTGTTTCCTCCCAAATTTCTCTGGTAATAGTTTCTTTTTTATCAGGGTCCGTTGATTCATAAGGAATATCATCTTCAACTCTGTCAGTATCCCCTTCTTCAGTTTCTGCTTCTTCTGTGTCAGTTGTTTCTTCAGTGTCAGCAAAAGCAGATTTGATGTCATCTAATATAGCATCGGAACCTTGCTGTAGCATTTCGTCAATTGATTGTTCTGCATCAGCATCATCATCTGTATCTGTGTCTGTAGTAGTATCTTGTGTTGTATCGAGTGTAGGTAACAAATCTCTCTCAATTGAACGAAAGTGGTGTTGGAAACACTCATAAATGTCTAAAGCCTCGTAGTACTTACCTTCCAAAAATAAACCTATAGTGACGACTATCTGCCAAGGCCATTCACGAAGTTGCGCTATAATATCGTTTGGATTACATAGAGTATCAAATGCCTGTAACTTTGCCAAGCACTTAGCCTGTAACTCTGCCAAGTGTGCCAAGTTTGTAAACCTCCAAGACTGAAACAGATTCTTAATAAGAGATATTAAGTTTCCAGATTTTAACGAAGTTTTCACTTCTAGATAGTACAATTCTGCTAAAGAATTAAAAACGTCGTAGTAAGAGTCTTCTTCTAACCATTTCTCTTCGATAACTTCTAAAATATCTTGGGTTGGTTGATACGTTGAATCAATTCGTAAGGCTTCTTCAACGATTTTTGTTGTCATAATTAGAAAGCTGCTCCAATTGGATATACTCATAAACAGCGGATACTCATGCAGATACTTATACTGTATCTCTTTTACTAGTGTAGGTACTACTATAGTTTGGACATTTTTGGTCTTGTTATAGATTATGAATAGTTGGCAGCATTTCCCCGTTAGCACTTCTGAACAGGTGTTAGAACCGCTGCTAACGCCCCTTTTCTGTCTAAATTCTGTTAGAAATCACTGTTTTTTAGCCATCATTTTTCCAATAATCGTGAAAATAGTTGCTGTTGAACTAGTTCATGTAGTATCTTCGGGGATTTTTAGTTTTTTCTGTGCGTTTTTCCTCGGGTCGTAACCCGTATAAAAATAGTTTTGTTGTAAACATCGCTGCAAGTAAGCGGTCATCAAGCCGCGTGTGAGATGTTTCGGTTTATACCAGTGTATATTGAGCGTGGATAGCACGTCTTCTAAATCAAGAGAAACCTTGTCTGTGTCTGTGTCTGCGGGTGTCTTAGGCAATGGCGACGGACTGAAAGCGAGTTGTGTCAGCGTTGCTGCGGTGAAACTGAGTTGAACGAACCGATCCAAACTTTTCCTGTCTCGGAGTTGATAGGTGTCAAATCCGAAGTTCTCTTTAGCGTCCCGAAAGGCAGTTTCAATCTGCCACCGGTTTCTATAGTGTCGGATAACTGTTTCTACGGGCAGTCGTAAATCTGAAGTAAATACACAAAAATACCGATAGGGTTTAGACTTTTTCAAGCGTTTGCGTATCACAACGATGCGGACATCTACAGGACACATCTTTGTTCGCACGACTTTATCAGCGACAGAAAGTGTCTGATCCTCAACAACGATATCTGTATACTTCAGGTGTGGAATAGACACACGGCTACCATACCGACGGGGTCTGCCTCTCTTGAGACGCTTAGGGCGTTTCGGTATATCAAAAAACGCTGCGTTTGACTTCGCACGACAAAGTAAATGATGTCCTTGTGAGAGTATCTCCGTGAACACTTTGCGTCTATTGAAACCTCTATCAAAAATGATAAGACCCGGTGGCACAAGATTACATAAATGCTTCAGCACAGCGAGGCTATTCGCGTCCTCGCTTTTCGGTTCCATCATCCGTGTGGCTAATGGAAATAGGCGCGTGCCTTCGGGCGTTTCTGCCAGCCAGCCAATCGCACCGAACTCGTGTCCGTGATGAAACTTGGACTGGTTCTTGTTACGTGGCTGATACGCAGGGTTCCTGCGGAAATGCAAACCCGCTTGTTTTGAACCGCTACTTATGGCATGCGTCTCATCATAGACATAGATGCCCGTGGGGTAAGCGGATAGCACTTGATGGCTTAGCGTAGTGGCGACTTGATCCACACACCAGATGCCACGCGAGAGAAACTTTGGCAGAGACCAATACCGACCTGCTTGGTCTGTCGCAAGATAGATTTGTGTCATTGTGCCTCGGTAGGGCGTATTTATCAGACCTTTTACGAAAGTCTGAAAGTGGTGAAAGTAGGGTTATTTAGTTTTAGAATTGTTTATTTATCAAGTTAACTGTGAGTAAAGGTTTTGAGGCATATTCCTTTGATATCGGTATTTCATTAGTTTTATCGCTAACACCTCGCTGCGTGAGGGTGATCCCTAACTCATGAGAGACGACGGAGAGTAAATGGCTGATCATCGCACCACTTTTTTTAGACGCACGCAGGGTTTTGCCATCTATAGCGACTGCGTCAAAACAGCCCTGCAAATCGAGACGCTCTGCTAATGCGGCGTTTACCCATTTTGACAGGATGTCTTCTAATACCTCAGCGTCTAACTTTTTCAACAGATTATGTATGGTTGCAGCACAAGGCGTTTTTTGATGTGTGAACCCGAGTGCTTTTGCAAGTGCGGTCTGTGAGCGTGCCCAAGTAGCGATGGATGTATACCCTTTATGCCCGCACATCAATCCAACGACTAAAAGTGCGAGGAGTGCGTTCAAGGGGTGTCGTTTCCCTTTTTCCTTGCGCGGGTCTGTAAGTTTTGCTAACATGTCCATCAAGTGGCAGGATTTTCCTTTTGCCATTCTTCACCTCAAAAGATCGTAAATTTTTAAGGTGAAGTATAGCAGATATACCATGAAAAATCATGGTATATCCGCATATTCCAAAATATTAACGATTGTGATAAAAAACGACCAAAATCCATAAAACTAAATAACCCTGTGGTGAAAGTTATTATACTTGAACAAAGGTCAAAAATCTGATAACATGTTGTCCAAGTAGGAAAGTGGGGTCATTTGAAATATCCTTTCAAATTTGTGTTTCCTAAAAGGATACCCGCTTTCCTGCTTTATGTCCATAAAAAAAACAAAAACTGTCCAAACTATAGTAGGTACTAGTGTGGGTAGTACGGGTCTAATATTTTCCAAACCCCATCTAACATCCACTAAGAAAAGGGCTTCAATTATCTCTCCTATTCCGTTTTTCCACAAACAGCTAATATGATCCTGCTTTAATTTACTTCTTTCTTGTTTACCAAGGTCATGACTAACACCAATAGAAGCGAAATAATCGTATTGTGCAGCTTTTTCTATTCGTTTTTTTATGTCTACTGATAGGTTTTGAACTTGTTGATGTTTTGGATTAATTTGTAAAGCATCAAAAACCAATTTCGCTGCCATCACTAAGGGAGTTATGCGTTTTGAAATATATATGATTGTATCAGGTTCTTCCGGGTTGTTTTCTTCTTTATCTAGTTGTCTAAGGTATATTTGTCCGAGTTCACAATATACCTCTATCAAATTTGGATCAATTGCAATAGCACGTTGGAATACGCGAATTGCGTCGTTAAATCGGTTTTCTTTTAAATAAGTGAGTCCGCAAATTAAGTATTCTTGTTTTATAGTTTCTAAAAGCACACAAGCAGGACGATAATTTGAATTAATTTCTAATGCCTTCATTGTTGCTTGCATAGCTAATTCAAGTTCACCAATACTTAGATAACCGACAGTAGTATTGAGATAGGTTTCAATCAATTTTATATCGATTTCAGTTAAGTTTTCTGAAGTATTTTGATAATGCACTATGTCTTTTTTTGTTTTCATGGCAATTTTCTGAAATGTATGGGTATTTAACCTTTTTTACAAATTTTATCCCCCGATCCTTGACATATTCCGTTCAGGTTTGATAAAGTCTGCGGCATTAATTTTATGTCCTGCTTCTTTTTTTGCAACTGCATCAATTATTAGGTTTTCAATCGTTTCGTTGTCCGCACCTTCGCGTAAGGGTGTGAGTAAATCGGTCTCTGTTATTGAGAAGAGACATGTTCGGAACTTGCCGTCAGCTGTAAGACGTATTCGGTTGCAGTTTTCACAGAACGGTTCACTGACAGATGGAATTACCCCGACCTCGTTGCCGTTATCAGCGAATCGGAAACGTTGTGCTGTATCGTTTTTTGAATCGCCGTTTGGCGACATGTGCTCCAATGGATAGACGTTGCTGATTCTATCAATAATTTCTTTGCTAGGGATGAACATGTTTCGTCCCCAGATATCATCGGCATCAAGTGGCATGAATTCTATGAATCGCAGTTGATAGCTATTTTGGCGTGCGAAAGTGGCTAAGTCTATGATTTCATCGTCGGTAAATCCGCGCATGGCAACAGCGTTAACTTTAATTGGATTGAATCCGCAGTCTTGTGCTGCTTTAAGCCCTTCAATTACTCGTGATAAGACTTTCCGTCGCGTCATCTGTTCAAACTTCTCTTCATTGAGGGTATCCAAACTGACATTGATGCGTCTTAGTCCAGCATCGTAAAGTGGCTGTGCTTGTGTAACAAGTCCTATACCGTTTGTTGTTAAGCTGATGTCTTTCAACTCGTCTATGTGTCCAAGTTGTTCTATGAGTTGTGGCACTCCAGGACGTACGAGGGGTTCGCCTCCGGTGATCCGAATTTTGTTAACGCCTAACCTGACAAAAATACGTGTGAAATGCAGAATCTCGTCGTACGTCATCAGTGCAGTGTCTGGCATGAATACCATATCTTCGGGCATACAGTAGATACACCGAAAGTTGCATACATCTGTGACAGAGATTCTTAGGTTCGTATGGACACGCCCAAAGCTGTCGAGAAGTTCCTGTTTCATTGTTAAGTAAACCGAGTTTGTTTTTTATTTTTTTAATAGTATAGCATGTTCAAAATTGCTTTGCAAGTGTTTTTTATAGTATTTACTATAAAAAAGATTTTGGGGTGATTGTGCGTGGGTTCGATTTCCTAGTTTGTCGGAATCGCGGGTTATTTGGGATCGTGGGTTGTTTGTCAGAATCGCGGATTTTCACGGAGGGTGCGGATTATTTTGTTTGTTGGAATCGCGGATTTTGTTTGGATTGTGGATTAGTTTGTCAGAATCGCGGATTTTCGCGGATTACGCGGATTGACGCGGATTTTAAGAGTCTGTGTCTTCTTGCGTGCTCTTTTTCTGAATCACGGATTAGAGGGTTGGGCTTCAAGGTGCTTTTCGTGGGATTTGGATAAACACAGATTGTCGGTTTTCAGCATCTCGGATTAGCACCGAATCAATGGTATGAACACCCTTTAGGCCTTCCTCGGATTATCTTTTTCAGGATTGCGGAGGACGCTAAGTCCGCGACAATTGAATGGCTCTGCCAACTGAACCTGATATTTTTCAGTTGACATGAACACATAATATATGTATAATTCGCTTATATAGTTTGTATATTGGGAGGAAAGAATGAAAGAAAAAGTATTTCACGCGGGTGGTGTTGAATTTCACGTGGACAACCGTAATTTTGGTGAGGATGGTGGTCCATCTATTCGTGTTTTTGGAGAAGCAGATGGTGAAAATATTCAACTGTTACGTTTTGACTGTTTCCGTAAAAATCCGCATTATCATTATGACCCTTCTGGGAAGAATAACCATAGAAATCTTGATAAAGTAGAAGTGCCAGACTCAGTTGCATGGACAATTGAACAACTCGGACAAAATCTTGCTGAGATGATACATACCGCAGGTTATGAGAGTATTGCTGAACAGGTGGATCAGGCAGCGGTGGTGCAAATACTTCCTGAGATAGAATCTCTTATGCGGGGAGAAAGCTAATTGTATAGATAGACGCGCTTCAAATGCGCAAAGGAGAAGTTTACGTGTACAGAGTTATTGTTATAAATGCGGTCATAATGACTGTGCTGATGGGGTTTAGTGCTTTTGCAGGCACCCTGCAAGAATTAGGAAAATGGGAGAAGGGGGAACTACTCCTTGAGAACTATAGTTTTGAAGAGGATTTAGCCGCCTGGGAATTGGAAGATGGCCAGTGTTGTGATCGGGGTGGAGAGTATAAGATGGAAATTGATAAGAGAAACCCGCAGCATGGGGACAAATGCCTTAAAGTCATCGGTGTCAAGGCGACTGGTACGGCTTGGCATGCAAAGGTTAAGCAAAAGAACGTCTCGATGCAAAAAGGAGAGATGTATACTGTCATTTTCTGGGCGCGTTCCGAAAAACCGCGCGAGGTACTTGTAAACCTCCAGAAACAGGGCGATCCTTGGGATAACTATCTTCAAGGGCTTCCTCGGCCCGCGATTATTTTGACAGGGGCAGAATGGGCGGAGTATCATTATACTTTCACTGCAAAGGTAGATGTTGTAAGAGACATGTGGGTGGCTTTATCTATTGCCCAATCAGATGTCGATTTCTGGATTGATAACTTCCGTTTTTTTGAGGGCGAACCGAAGGACGATCTGACTCGTGATGAACCGTTTCCCGTTGATGCAAAAGAGAAATTGACTACACAATGGGCATCTGTAAAATCTGATCGTTTCTAATTTGGTCGGTTATGGACGGTGCGGTCTCCTGACCGTGCCGCAGTTTTACCAAAGCATTCAATATCACTCTATAATTACTTTTCTAAAAGTTAGCGATACACGTCGTCCACGTTCATGTTTTTCACCTTCCCACTTATCCGATTTTCTGGCGGCAATGCCGTGTAACCAGTTATACCGTGCTTCACTACTTAAGACGACAAGACTTCTCGGTGCAAGCCAAATCGGAATCTTTTTTGTTTTATCGGATTTGCTTGTGAAATCCATAACACAACCTGATCCTAAGCTCAAAGAGACAATGGTATCTTTAAAACAGGGTTCGCAATCGATGTGACTTGCGATGCCTTGTCCGGGTAGATATTCGTTGACAATTACTTGATCTGCAATGTCTAGCATGTGTTTATCTTGATGCAATTTTTGACTCAGTCTTTTTAACCATTCTGGCAACTCACCTAAACGCATATTGAGGTTTATTTTTCGCGCTCTGTAGTCATACTTAAAACCGTAATGTTGCACGCGCCGCTTTAAGTCGTCAAGCCAGGGTTCTTTGTCAATCTGAGTTAATGACCAATTATGTTGGTGTTCGTCAATATAGTCTTCTATGTATTGGAGGCCGGGGATTTCATTTCGGGTAGGATGTGCTCGATCAGTTTGCTGATCCGGCGATGAAAATAACAATAGTTGTCCCATAGTGTCAAGATTACCCCATAGTGTCAAAATAACTAAGATTGTTAAAACTATCGTAGGACACAGCGACCTGTCGGTGTTCTCCCCATAAAGTATCATATTTTGCATGTATTACTTCCGTGGGATCCTGCCATCCAAAACCTGACTCATTAAACGTAGAAGGATATGGTATTGCCCAAGATTTGAGGTAATGCCACCTTTCTTGGAATTTAGTACCCACGGGGTCCTGATACACCGCGCATACTCTACCGGCATAAATACCGAATTCTGCAAGTAATGTGCCTAATATTTCTGTATTTAATGAATTGCTGAATGTCTGGCTTTGAAGGAAGTAGCAAAAGTTGAATATAATCAAGGTATTGGCAATATCCATTTGAATTCTGTCGACAAGTTGAGGTAATTGCTTGTGATCGCTTATTAGATATGTATTTTCATAAAAAGGGATTCCTAATATGTCTGTCAAAGGGCCATGTTGATTGATTTCCCTTGCCTTATTAAGCATTGTTGATGAGCTATCAATACCTATATAAGTGATGTCGCAATGTTCTGCAAAAGCTGCCCAAAACGCAATACCTGACGTTAATGGACCACAACCGAAGTCAATAAATATGACTTTATCGCTCATTGGTGAGAGGTACTTCGTGAAAATGTGATAAGAACTGAAAAGGTGCATCGGCAGGTAATGGTAACAATAGAGCAACACCACATCTTCTGGCGTAAGGCCTTCAAATCCTTCGCTAAAATTGGCACTTCCTTGTTTCAAGATTGTTTTTCTATGGTATTCGGAGTTCCTACTTCTCACATGGTTTTCCCATGCCGTAGTCGGTTGATGATCTTCAAACGGTTGTACTATTAGTTCATTAAACAGACGCTGCAGACTTCCACTAGGTTTATAGTAGTTATTATCGTAGCGATGTATATAGTCCATGTTTTGCCTAACTTCATTTGATTCAGAAGTACGTATCTATGTGTTCTGTGTGTGAGGTGGACAGTTCTATGTCTGTATCACTGTTTAGTTGACGGTGACTCACTAGTCCTTAGGTCCTATTAATAACATTTCAGTAACCAATTTGCGCGATATATTCGCGAAATGGTACGCTGCGGCGTGTAGTAGTGCATAGTCTCTTTCTCATGGCATGGATTATCTCATTTTCTTGTTTGTATACCGATTGATTTTAGAACTCTTTTACGTTCTTCTTTATTTTTGTTTATGTGAGGGAGGAACTTGAAATTATTTTGTATATTTTTGAGAAGTGGAATTTCCTCTATACATTTCTTGTGCCAATTGTCTCCAGATATAAAAGTGACGTTGGCATCTGTTGCATAATATAGATATTCAAAATCCCTAAGAGATCCTTGCGGTGGAGGATTTGCTTCGAGTTCAACGAGATATAAAAAAATGGTAAGATACAATTGTGTGGTAACTCTTGCGTATGGTGCAAAATTATTGATATGCGGTTTCCCTTCTTTTTCGAATCTGTTGAGAATTTCTGTTTGTTCATCAGCGGAAAGTGGTATAACACCGGCTTTGAATAAAAAGTATAATACGGACTCGGTGTCCTTGTAAATAACTTTATCAACCCATTTGCCCGCCTTTTCTAAAGTATCAACTCTGTAAAGTATTTCCGCTTCTTTTTGGTAGTTGTCCAGCACCGTTCTGACTTTTGAAATGCCTTTCTGACCTTCACCTTTCAAAGCAGCTGCTGCGCTTGATAAGGGATTTACCCCAGGCTTCCCATAGGTGTCAACTTAGGGATTTTCAGCCTTTTTCAGTTGCCTATAAGTTGTGTGCTTTCCTGCTCTATGTTGTCCCCAGTCGCTGTATTGTAAATCCTTTTTTATGTTGCTCAGTGTCTTCAATAACGCCGCTTTAGATTCGTGAAAACTCATTGTGAGTGTGCGTGCATGCCGCCCAATAAGTTTCGCTGTGCTGATGGGATCGTGCAGTATACACCGCCAGCCAGCTGCTACCATAATCCAATGTCTTATCAGTTGTGCGATGAGTTTCGCATACACCTCACATAAGATACGATCAGGTTTGGCACTGCGGAATGTATTCACCTTGCCAACGCTTTTGAAGGATTTGAATAGCAACTCAACTTGCCATCGGAGCCCAGCAATAATAATAACTTGTTCAACGGTAAGTTGTGCAACCTCCACATTTGTAATGTAAATATCCCAATCGGCAAGGCGTAACCGTTGTTTTGAGGGCGTTGTCTGTCTCCGTTTAGCATCACGCCTGATGTATCGGCGACGCTTGCTCGCTACTTGTTCGGAACATCGCCGTGCAACGAGGCGTGCTGGCAGACGATCCCTCGCTCCAACATAGCAACGCTGGTCTATAGTGTCCGAGTTTGTTGCCTTGAGGTGCTTATATAAGCAGAAGGGTTCTCCCTGTTCATCATACAGTTTACAGTTTACTTTCAATCTTGTTATCCAGAAGATGCCTGCTTGTGTCATTTTTCTAAATGCGTCAAACGAAAAATAGCCGAGGTCTGCTAAGTGTAAACTCCCCGCAGGAAGCGGTCCAAACGCCGCTGCTGCCTTGCTATCGGCAGTAATACCATCACTGAGTTGGAAGTGTTGGAAAGCACCCGTGAGGACATCAAAACAGAGGTGAAGTTTCATAGCAGACTTCTCACAATCGTTTTTAGCACGCCCCCCTTTCCATACAGGTCTCAGCTCATCCGGCAATGTGAGTGTGGTGCTGTCCTGCACATAGACGCCTGTGAACTGATTTAGCAAAGGCAGTGTCGGCGATTGTGCTGAAATAACTTGTGTTGTTGCGGCTATCTCAAGCACCGATTTCAAGGTTTCGGCTGCTTCAGGTGTCATCCGTTTTTCAATCGCTTGGCGGGTGACATGCACACCTAAAGCACAAGCTGTTTGTGCCAACTCCGTATAACTTGCATCAGGCGTTTCAAGCCACCCGAATACAAGGGTCTGCACGAAAGCACCTCCGGAGAACTTGCGGATCCTTCGGACGAACCCGCACCTTGAAGCTGATGCGTCAGCAATCGTTCGCAGTATAGCTTGCATTTTATCACAAACCTGTGTTAGAATAGACATTGGAACACCTCTTTTGTAGAAATGAGTAATATTGTTTTTCTACTATTATGTAAGAGGTGTCTCTATTTTGCAACAATATTTTATACTAAAATAACATAAAAATGTTCTTAAGTTGACACCTATGGGATTTACCCCAGGCTTCCCGAAGGTTTGGATAACCTTACGAATTAAATCTTTGTCGGGAATATTTTCATGGTTCATAACTAATTTAGGAGTCTCTGATGTATTTTTAGGAAGTATAGGGAAGTGTTCTTTGAGAGATTTTTCTTCTCTTTCCCTTTCCTTCACAAAATTTTTTGCTTGTTTTTCTAA
Organism: Candidatus Poribacteria bacterium; assembly: GCA_965200395.1. Classification (GTDB taxonomy): domain Bacteria; phylum Poribacteria; class WGA-4E; order WGA-4E; family WGA-3G; genus MSPOR6. Next base: position 956,363 of record CBDAUH010000003.1, read on the forward strand.
TTCTTCACGGTCTGCAATAGGATGCTCATAAACTGTCGTCACAGGAATTTTTTTCCTGATATTGTAGCGTCTTGATGGTTCACCAACAAGCAGATCCATTTTAGCTCGTTGCATCCAGTAGATAACATCGATTGTATTCTTAAAGTTAAAAAGAAGATTTGGGGTACCTAACCCATGCTGTGCTATTTCTGCAAAGAGTATGGGTGGATAGAGTATCGTATGTTTTGAATCTAATGCTTTCCGCTGGTCTTCATTCAAAGACATAAGTGCTGACTTATCCAGCAATAAATATTTCTTTTTCTTGTTCATTTTAAAATATCTCCTTAGTATCAGGTGGCGGGATTCCTGCTACCTGCTGTTAGGGCAAACTTTTAGGTGGCGTTCCATGGATGCACAACCTGGAAAGGTTATGCTACAATTCAAATATACCGAATTCACGTTATAGGTAAATATGGAATTTACTACAATTTACCACGGTATACAAGCAGAATTACGACGGCAATGCACGTCCCGACAATACCTATTGGTGAAAAGTTACCAATCTTGTCTACTAATAATCCAAGTAAGGGTGCTAGAACGATGGTGGCTAACGATTTAGATTGTGCCTCAACGGATAAGATCGTTGCGCTCATTTCGGGTGTGGACTGTGCGTTAAAACGGCTTATCAATCCGGGTCTCCAGAAATTTTGAAGGATGGCTAAGAGGATAAATAACACGATTATTGCAGGGTACCAACCGGACCATAATGCTGGAATTAGCAAAGCGAAAAGTGCTAAATCTATCCACCACATGACCTGTGCTGCCCCTTCATCTCCTCCTCGCCAATCCGATATCCTGTGCGAATTCCGAGAAGCAAATGAAGATAGGAAATAGAGCACAAAATAGACAGCTAGCACAAGTAAAGCGGTTCGTTTTGATGTGTCCAATGTCATTAGAATTGGCAATGCTATTGCTGTTTTTTCAAGTATTGGTTGTAAGTAATCCTTACTTGCCTTATACATTCCCTCGAAACCCATACCCTCAAAGACGAGTCGTCGGAGTGGTGGAAATTGTACGGACTGCTTTAAAGCACTACCAAGTAGACTGGAAACTGACCTAAGAGAGAACTTGCTGTGTCCGTCGCCATCTAAACGTGCGGGGTAACCGAGGAAGTTGACGATGTTAAAAAGATAGGGGATTATTGAGAACCAGAAGATGTCTGTATAATTACCGCGATAGAAGACCAATGCTCCTGCGATGAGGACAGAAACAGCAGAGCCCATTTGCGACCATGAACGTGTAAAGCCGTATATTTTCGTTTTTTCATCTGATCTGCCTTGCCAATTTAGCCAATCGAAGATCATTGCTTTGTGGGTGCCGGTACGAAACGCATCACCTAAGCCGAAGAAAAACATTGCTAAGAAGAGCATGGCGAGCGATGTGCTTACGGCAAACGTTGCGAATGAAGCGATGTAAGCGCAGAACGAAAAGATCATGGCGCGCCGTCTGCCATATAGGTCAGCTAAGGCACCGGATGGAATTTCAAATAAGTTCGTGCAAATCTCACGAAATCCGATAAGGATACCAATTTCAAAAAACGACAAGCCCTTCTCAAGAAACGCCAAAACAATAAACGGATCGTAGTAGCGTTGATTTTTTAAGAATCCGTAGAGCGAAAAACGGAAGAGCATCGGTATACGCATAGGTTAGTGAACACTACTCACTGTTTCTCCCATATCTGTACGTTATATCTTGGCAAATCAAAGGGATATTCTGCGTATTCAAGGATTGGGATGCCATTATCATCTACTGTAACAACGACGTAGAGTTGGTGTGGCGAAACACTTGTGTCAATCCGTTCAAGGAATTGCCATTGATCTTCTTCAGCAGTAATAAGTCTTATTTTTGTCCAGAGGAATCCTTGACCGTCTGTGTATGTTCCATCGGATGTTTGTAGGATAGGCTGTGGGTCTGCTGGTAGCGTGAAACTTTCGCCTATAGTAGATGTAGAATTCAGGTGTGTATGGGATACTAACACCCATGTTCCAGGAATTGGCACCTCGATTCCGTTCTGATCAACGGGCCATACATGGTCGCGTTCCTCGATTGGAATTGTGGTTTCTGCTGGTGAATCAAGTACTTGCGGTATGCGTTCACATCCTAAAAACCCGATAATTGAAGCGGAGATGAGTAATAGAACAATGAGTTTCGTAGTTGACTTTATATACATTTTTTCCTTTCATATAGAATTGTTGACTGATCTATTTTCAACCGACAGTCTTGTCTTTACGTTGATGTATGATAACACGGTTGCCGTCGGGGTCTTCGACAATTGCCCAAAAACATACTGAAGATTCTCCTAATGGTGATTGAATATTGATTCCTATTTGTTGTAATTCTTTTATCGCAGCCTTAGCGTTGTCGACTGCAAGTGCGACTGTTCCACCGCCATGGCGCGTATTATTGTTTTCCTGTCTTAGCACCAATGTCCCTGGATTGATTTCGAATTCTGCCCAAGTGCCTTCGTAGACTAAACAAGCTAGTGGCATTCCAAGTTGGTCCCTATAAAAAGTCAGCGATTTTTGCATATCGCTAACTGTGAACAGAGTAAAATCGATACCTAAAATATTCATAATTTTTATACAGCCAACGTTTGAATAGGATATTCAAGTAGATAGTCTAATGAATAATCGTTGGAAGGTGATTGCTCCTTACCGTTGTGTTCGGGGTGGGTCCAGAAAGGGTGCCAATCAGTGGCTCGATTCTGCCCAATGTAGAGCGTTTTACCGATGGCTGCCCATGCTGTTCCATTAGATGTAAAGGCGATGCTGCCTGTTCTGATTCGATCGGTGGATTCCGTGAGGTGATCGTTGAGTTGGGTCCAAGTTTTCCCACCGTTTTCTGAACGACAGAGCCAAGCACCGCCGCCTCGCGGTCCGTTTTGAACTGCAGCGATCAGTAAGTCGGGTTCTGATGGATGTACTGCAATAGCGGTGCCGTAGCGAACTGGCAAGCCATCAAGATGGTTTACCCAAGAGTTCCCTCGATTTTTACTGACATACACCCCGTTAGCAGTGTTTGCAAAAACATAATTATCGTCTGCGGAACATGTAGCCACTTGATGGACATCTTTATGGAGTTCAGGGGTGACAGGTTCCCATGTAATTCCTTCATCTGCAGAACGCATGATACTTCCGACGTGGATGTCTGCGTAGCAGTAACCGTCTTGGGTTTTGGCAAAGGTTCGCACTGCGGGTGGTCCTCCCCAGGGTGTGTACCAATCTTTTCGGCATTCTAATTCGTCGAACGAGATGACTCTTTCAGCGGGTCCTTCTTCTCCGACGAGACGATATACATAAGCTCCTTCATCTGTTCCGATGAGTATTGTCAACGGATCTTCGCGAACAAGGAGTAACGAAGCGATTGGATCCTCTATATCTGTTGGAATTCGCCGCTCCCTGTCTTCCGATAAAACCAGTAGGTTTCCATCTGACAGCGCAGCGATTGCAGCTTGACCATCTGATAGAGAAACCATTGCAGAATAAGGTCCTCTTCTATCAAGGTCTTGATGGTCTGTGCCTTCAAAGACTTGTGTAAGTTCAGTGTTGCCATTATCTTCAACCCTATAGATAGCGTTGTATGTTGCAAAATACATTGAATCTTCTCCTAGTTTGTGTATCCATGAACGTAAACTAACAGTTTGCTCTATAAAAATTGTTTATACCGAACTCATGTTGGGATAATCAAACGTCTTGCACTAGAATCAATACTATAGTTTGGACATTTTTAGAAATTTTTAGTGCGAAAAAACAGAAAAGCAGGTATCCTTTCATAAACAAATATATTTTTTGAAAGGAGAATAAAAAATGAACCTCCTTTTCTGCTTAGACGACATTCTATCAGATTTTCAGTATCTGTTCAACACACAAAACTATGCTCTTTTCCAAGCGTTTATTTTCGGATTTATCGCAGATGGAAATAGTGGCACGCTAACGGAACTTTATCAATCAGGTTTTTCACAGACGCGATACTGGTCTTTTCCAAAGTTTCTATCGCGTGGTAAATGGGATGCGGATAAAGTCGCAGGACACCTGACAAAAAAGGTTCAGCAAGCATTTCCTAACTGGGTTTATGTGTATGATGAGACCAAAGCCATAAAAACAGGTGAACGCCAGTGGGGGTTGCATTTTTTCCGCAACTTCAGTTATCAAAAGGGTCGCGTGAACCGATCCAAGTTCCATTATGGACACGAGTTTGGTGCCTTAGGTTTACTTTGCCAAACATCTACAGGTTGGCAGCTATTCCCCGTATGGGCGAGACTGATGGTGCCGCAGACGTGCCGTGATAAAAGCGATGCGGTGTTGAAACGCATCTGTTCCCAGATCGCTCCGGGTCTTATTATTTTTGATCGTGGGTTCTCAAGGCGAAAAGTGTTTACGCTGGTTCAAAGTTATGGACATCATATCTTGTGTCGTGCGAAGTCTAATGCCGTCTTCTATCGTTTACCGGAACAGCCGAAACATCGCCAGCGTGGCCGTCCGCGAAAATATGGAGACCGCTTGGATATTCGCAGGATGCGGTATACGCTTATGGATATAGAAGGCCAAAAGTATTCAATCGCCTCCAAAGTCGTGAGAACGAAGATGTGCGATGCTGATATTCGCCTCGTTGTTATCCGAAGTCGCCCGAAAACCTCGAAACCTTATCGGTATTTCTGTGTATGGACAACAGATTTGACGATTGGGATACCACAGATCGCTATATATTATCGCAAGAGATGGCACATAGAGACGGCTTTTCGGGATGCGAAGCAACACTTCGGTTTTGATGACTATCGCCTGAAATCCCGCAAAAGCATCAATCGGTTTGTGCAATTGAGTTTCGTTGCAGCAAGTCTGACGAAGTTGCTATTCACCCCACGGGATGGGACGGCGGAGGAGATAAGTGCTCAGGTAGTTTGTGATCAGTTGGGCATCCATTGGTATCATCCGAAGCGTCTCACACAAGGGTTGCGTGTAGTTTATCTCCGCTGGCAGCTCTACAGAGCGGTATTTTCTGCGATTTACTCTGAAAAAACAAACTCACAGAAAATACACACCGATTTTCACAAAGAGACAGCATTGCCTGCGGACAACGCAGCCTGAATGTCCCAAAATGTCCAAACTTTAGTAGAATCAATAGCGGCCTGTAATCCTTTTGTAGCATCTTCTCACTGTTGATTGCTCCATTAAGTTCTATGTTTTGAGGACTGAGCTACATTGCAAATGTCTTCTCATCATCAAGGTCCATCAGAGCAAACCAAGTGCTGATATCCGAATCTTCAGCGTCAAGTTTCCTGAGCATCTTTGCCATCATCGCTTTATATCGCTCGTTTTCGGGCCCCATGTTAGTTATCTTTTCATTAAACGTTTCTACTTCGGAGTCACTTTTTGCATAGTTATTCTTCAACCATGACTCAATCTCAGCGTCGGTAGTATATTCCTTCAGTGCTTCTGTAAATTCATCGGCAGGTACGCCGAGGAAACCGAGTGTCATCCTGTCCATTCCCGATTCTTCTGCATAAAAATACTCGCCTAATGTGTTGCCGTTAAATGCTCTGCCTTTGTCTATCAATCGTGCAAGGTGTACTATGCCGCACACATCTGTATTGTAAGGGCTACGTGGTGCGCGCCGATTGAGATCGACAATACCGAAGCTCAATTCATCATCCAAATCTTGAAGTGCAACCCATGTTGTAATGTCTGTGCGACTTGCATCCACTTCCTGACGACGTGCTTCAAACCTTTCTTGTGTCGTTTCGTCCGGACCGCGATTGATCATAGCATGATTGTAAGTATCAATTTCCTGTTGTGATTTATTGCAGTTTTCCTGTACCCATTCACCGAGTTCGATATCGTTTGGGTTGTTAACTGCTGCCTCCTGAAAGTCATCTGCTGATACATCCAGGAACGCTAGGATACGGACATCTTGTCCAGAAATATCGCCATATTTATAGTCACCGATTTTTCCTGCGCGTTCGGCGCGGGCTTTATCTGCCATTCGAGCAACTCCGCAGATACCAGCGATATCCCTTGCTCGTGCGCTGCGCGGTGGTCTTTCAGTGAGGTCGACTTGCCAGAAACAACCCCAATCATCGAGTTCGATGGACTGCAGCACTGTCTTAATGTCAGTACGGTCAGGTGCATATTTAGCTAATCGTTCTTCTAAAAGTTGCTGGTGTTTCTTGTCTGTGGGCAGTCGTTCTAATTCTGATTGGTTAAATGCTTCGATTTCAGCTTCTGTCTTATTGCCTTGTTTCAGCATCCAAGTGCTAAGTGCTGTATCGTCGTATTCATCTGCTGCTTCTGCGAAATCGTCTGCGGAAATACCTAAAAATTCCAATATCCTGCGATCTAAACCTGAATGTTTTCCATATACAAAATCGCCGAGCGTCTCTTTGTTGTGGGCGCGTGCTTTGTCAGTCATACGTGCTGCACCTACAATACCTGCAATGCCTAAGTTGGTTGGACGGCGCGGTGGTTGTCGTGTTAAATCCATAATTTGTTTCCTTTCAATTTGAAAATGTGGTAATATATCTGCTAGAGTATTGTAGCATATTTTTTGAGCATGTCAATTGAAATCTGTCTGATACTTAATCTGAAATTGGAACAACAAAACTCAATTAATCTATGAAGAAGAACCTACCAATCCTCATAATCTCTGTACTTGGCGTAGTATTATCAATAATCCTGTGCGGCATCTGTCTCAAATTCACATATTTTGAACCTGACACCGCTTCATATCTATTTCAGGCGAAGTTGTTTGCACAAGGCAAAATATCTGTACCGACACCTATCCGAACATCTGATGGAGCACCGATTCAAGACCCGAATGGCAAACTGATGCCTGAATATGGGCTCTCTCCTTCACCACACATTAACATGCTAAATGGTAAATGGTATTCCAAATATCCATTTGGAAACGCGCTTATGCTAATGTTTGGTGTATTCTTCAATGTGCCATGGTTTATTCCTGCCCTTGCAACTGGCGGTGCGATATTTCTACTTTTTCTTTTAATCAAAGACACTTATGGTAAACCTATTGCGCTTATAGCTGCGGTGATTGCGCTGATTTCTCCTGCAACAGCAGGTATGGGGTCGACATGGTTCAGTGAACCGGTAAGTCGATTTTATCTCACGCTCTTTCTATTTACACTTGTCCGCATCCTTAATGGGCAACGACATGTAATCTATCCGCTTCTTTCTGGTATCGCTTTAGGGTATGCATTCAATACGCGTCCACTCTCTGCCATAGTTTTCGGTGTTGTTGGGGCAGGATTCGCATTATATCATCTCTATAAACCGGCAGTATTGGACGAATCCATCGAAGGAATAGATGAACAGAACCAACCAAACACACCTACACAGAAACAGTTGATGACTCGGTTAGGGATTTTTTTAATACCCTTTGCGTTTATGATCTTGGTATGTATGGCGTGGAATCATCATTTTACAGGAAACCCGTTTAAATTCACACATACAGCGGCGCAACCTTACGACAAAGTAGGTTTTGGCAAACGCACTGAAGGTTACTATCCAGATATTGAACGGGCCTGGGAATTTAAACCGCAATGGGCAGTAAAAAGAACGTGGCAACACATTCTTCCGTGTATCAGTTTCAACGCACTTGGATGGGGTAACTATCGACCGAGACTTCTGGTAGAGCCAAAACCATCGCTAAAATTCTTCCTTGACTTTTTCCCGTTACTGATACCGTGGTTCCTTGCGCTTCTGCCCTTATTTCACCCATCACGTAACCGATATGATGTGCTATGTATTTCATTCATTGTAGGTAGTCTGTTGCTATATGCCTTCTTCTATTTCGAAGGGTCAACATGGGGTATCACCCCTGTAAATGCCCGCTATTATGCGGAAGCAATATTTCTCGGATTCATTCCATTAACAGCACGTGGTATGTATATCCTTTATCAAAGGTTCAAAAAACCGATATGGACAAACAAACTTGCTTATGCTGCAGGAATTTGTCTATTATTGCTTAGCGTGAATACTGTGTGGAGCTATGTGCGAATTGGAAAGGTGTACCAGAATTGGGGTTCTATTCCATTCTACCAGAAACTCCCGCGAAGAGCAGCGGAATTTGATATACACAACGCAGTCATATTTATAACTGGGACACGAGATGCACCGATAGGTGACTATCCATTTAAAAGTCTGAATGAAGCGAATATTGTCTACTATAAACTTGGACCAGCACCACGTTGGGGATTGACATTTAGCGATTGGCAAAGTGTGTACAAGGAATACTTCAAGGGAAGAGATGCATATCTGTATGAAGTAGGAAAGAACAATATAAAGCCTTTGGTCCCTGATCCTTAGGCAAAGATTGTTGAAGAACAGAATTCCAATTCTCTTCTGAGTTATGACTGGATCATCTCTCTAAACTTTCGCGTAAAATCACAACTCCGTTTAATGCTTGCAACATCTTCCATTTTATATTGAACGACAAGCGGTCCCGAGAAATTAATCTCCTTCAACCCCTTTGCAAAAGTCTCAAAATCGAACACACCACCGCCTGGTTCGCCGCGATCACTACCAGATACATGCACATCGCCTAAGCACGTTTGCATTGCCAATGCTGCACGATGTGGATCTGCACCGTCATTGAACAGATGGTATGTATCGCAGGTGAGATATACAGGCAATCCAGTATGAGTAATAAAAGTGACACCTTCGCGATAGTTATCAAGCGGGCATCCTTTTTCGAACTCAAGGGCGATCTTAATTTCATGCTCATTACAAGCAGGTACCATTTGAGTCAAGTTATCTGCAAGTGAATTCAACGAATCTTCTCGTGAAACATTAGCAGATGGATTTACCCATACACCGATAAACTCGGCTTCAAATTGTTTTGCAACTTCAAGGACTATCTTAAAGTGCTGCAATGCTTCATCTTTTCGGGTAGGGGTTGTCAAAATATGATTTCCAAAACCGATTGTCGGTGCAACAAGGTTATGTTTTTCAGCGAGTTTCACTGCATCTTCTATTTCCGCTTTAGACAGTTCACCGAGAAATGCTGAATTCACAGGTATGTTAATGCCTTCATAACCGGCATCGGAGACAAGATTGAAAATCTCCGCGCGCGTAAATCTCCCTAATGTACCAGAATAAGGGTCGTAACAGACTGTCAACATCGTTTTTCCTCTGTTCTATACATGTTCTATACAAATTTTTATCAATAAACAACGCCTATTTCTTCACGCCAAGCATCCAACACCTTCATATTTCCCAAGGTGTCATCCCAAGACATTGCAGGTGCTTGCCGATCAGAGATATGGTTTGCAACCGTATCTGCTTCGTAAGTAAAGAGGTCACGGTCTACCTCAACAGTTATCTCCGTTGTTTCTCTATTTTGATAAGAGTTTAACACAATTTCACTCGGTGGGAAGGTTGTATCTAGAGGCATTGCAGCTCTTGCGCCGCGGCAAGGTGAAGACGGTAGCCAAGGACTTGGGATCGTTATTATACCGCCAGAACCGTAGATAATGACTTTACTTCCGATGTTACATTCAACGGCACAAGTGATTTCAGCAATAATATCGTTTTCAAATTTCAGTGTTGCCGCTGCGATGTGATCTACACCGGTAGGTCCCACTTTCCCATGTGCCTTCACCGAAATTGGGTCTAAGAACAATTTACCTTCAGCTGCGCCGGCAACTTTTCGAGCTATTGAGGCAGTATAGCACCCGATATCAAGAATGCCGCCACCGCCCATTTCACGATTGAAGAGACGACTCTCAGGATTGAAACCTGATTGAAAACCGAATGTCGATCGAATGAAACGTACTTCGCCGATAGCATCGTCCTGAATTAACTCAACCATGCGTTGTATTTGTGGATGGCAACGATACATAAACGCTTCCATTAGAAACACATCATTTTTACGCGCTGCATCCACCATTGTTGAAGCGGTAGCATGATCAATACTGATTGGCTTCTCAACTAGGATATGTTTTTTTGCTTCTGCTGCCTTTATTGCCCACTCTGCGTGGTATGGATGAATAGTTGCAATATAAACTGCATCAATATCTTCATCAGCTAACAGTGCTTCGTAACTCCCGTAGCGACGGGGAATATCAAAAATATCTGCAAAACTTTCAGCGCGCGATTTAGTTCGGCTTGCGACAGCGAAGATCTGTCCTGAATCTGTGAATCGCATACCGTTACAAAAAACGCGTGCAATACCGCCAGGACCAATTACGCCCCAATTTAACATCAATATTTTCTCCTTCAAAAATTAAGTTTTCTTTATGCTCAATTTATCATAATCGCCCTTTTTTAGCAATAGATAACAATAATAGTATTGAGACAATCAATTGTGGGTAGTGGCTACTTCTTGATAAAAGCCTTTCCTCTGTAAGAGCGATACTTGAATCGCGTTTTACCACTAAAACGATCATAATATGACAATTTGATGACTCTGCAATCGATTCATAAAGGTTTGACTTTTATTTGAATATACATTATAATACATTTCAACACCTACGAAATCAGGTAAGAGATAGTGTTATTATCTCCGCTGTTCTTATTCTGAATAACGATGTGTGATACTCAACGGTCGGATGCAACACATGTAAGGAGAAGAGATGGCAACGATTGTTAAACACAATATAACAGGTAAAAATTACTGTTTGCTCGGTACAGGTTTCGGTGTGTTCCAATCCTCAAAACCGAATGCATTTTTTGGTAATCTAATGGCGGATGTGGATGAAGGTGAATATGCCATGGTCTGCGTTTGTGATAGTACTGGAGCAATTTATTGGATAGATGCAGGAAAGGTAACTGTAATAAGTGTTGATGGACAAAATGTTGGAGAACTTCCACTTGCGTGATGGATTGCCAATTCTTGTTGCATAATAGCGGGCATATCTCCAAACACTCATATTCACGAAAGGAAACTTTTCACCGTATGGATTTACAACAGATTAACATTAAGGTTTTCGCTACCGAAGATAGCGAAATTAACTACACCAACTTTATCAAAGTTTTCAACCGCTGGATGGAGGAAGCTGATTCCGATGATTATCTAAACTATGCGGATTATTCGCACGTTGATGCTGGGCCCGGTGTACTGTTGATTTTGAAGCAAGCCAACTATAGTATTGATAATGCGTATCATAAAGCAGGGCTGCTTTACAATAGAAAGCATGAAGTTGAGGGAGATAACGGCGATAAAATTCGTCAAGCACTCACTGAGACACTCTCTAAGTGTGAATTACTTGAAGCATCAGAAGAGTTGGAAAATGCTATCCATTTCAACGGTTCTGACATTCTATTTATGATAAATAATCGTAATATCGCTCCGAATACGGATGACACCGCGGAAGCGATTCAAGCTGATCTTGAACCTGTTCTTAAACAGATGTACGATGGTGATGATTTCACGATTGAACGTACTTCTGAAGATATACGTGAAAGGTTTGCAGTGCGTATCTCCGCCAATTCGTCCAAGCCGCTTTCTGAGCTTATCTCCAATCTTGGAGGATAAAATGTATAACTTTAGCAAAGAACAGATTGAGCGGTATAGTCGGCATATTATTCTCAAAGAAGTCGGTGGGATGGGTCAGACAAAGTTGCTTGAGTCGAAAGTGCTTCTTATTGGGGCGGGTGGACTCGGTTCACCTATTGCTGTCTACCTTGCAGCAGCGGGAGTCGGCACCCTTGGCATCATTGATGATGATGTTGTGGACCTCAGCAATCTGCAACGTCAAATCCTACATGGTACCAGTGATATTGGTATACCCAAGACGAAATCCGCAGAAGCCACTATCACAGAGATGAACCCTGATGTCAAAGTCATCCCTATTGATGAACGTATAAATTCTGAAAACGCTTTTCAGATATTGGAACAGTATGATTTAATCGTAGATGGTTGTGATAACTTTCCGACACGTTATCTCATCAACGATGCGTGTGTTATGCTTGGTAAACCGATTGTACACGGTAGCATTTTCCAGTTTGATGGTCAAGTAACAGTGCTATATCCTGGTAAGGGCCCGTGCTATCGATGTATCTTTCCAGAGCCACCCCCAGCAGGTATGGCACCGAGTTGCCAAGAAGCGGGTGTTTTCGGTGTCCTCCCGGGCATTATCGGCACAATTCAGGCAGTTGAAGCAATAAAAATCCTATTAGACATAGGAGAATCCTTGATCGGTACCCTCCTAATTTTTGATGCCCTAACAATGAGTTTCAATCGAATGAAGCTCCGCCAGGATGAGAACTGCCTGATGTGTGGAGAAAATCCAACTATTACGGAACTTATTGATTATGAAGAATTCTGTGAAGTGCGTTGGTAAAACCTATTCAAAATTTTCCAGAGTCAACAATTGGTAATATTTGATACTTTTTTCTAGATCTACAAAAAAATAACATGGAGGCAACAAATGCAAATGGGATTGGGATTGGGATTAGCTTTTTCACTTTTTTCACTATTAGTCAGTATTTTCTTCGTAACCTTATTCATACTTGCGGTATTAGAACTGAAGGCTATTTCAAGATCGTTGTCCAATATTGAACAATTTCTTTACCAACAGGCTGATAGTAAAGATAGAGGCGAGTCCAGGGACATTAACTCTAAACTAACCTAAGTTACTGTCTACTGATTCACACAACTTGCTACTAACTCTAAATATGATGACGTTTTTGCTGATCTTCATTCAGTTTGGGTGTCCATGGAACGCGAACTAACAGTTTGCTCTACCAAAAATTGCACGGTGATTATGCCAATACCTCTCGTCGACTTGGTGAATCAATAAACAACGAATCACCTCCATCAATCGTCAATTCCAATCCTGTAACCCATGCAGCTTCGTCTGAGCAAAGCCATAAGGCACTGTACGCCACATCAATCGGATTTCCGAGACGTTCTAACTGTGTTGTTACAGGGGCAATTTTTCCATCTGGCAACGGATCCCATATTATCCCTGGACATAGTGCATGAACGCGAATATTCTTATCATACAATTCTTTTGCAAGGTTCTTTGCAGTTGCTACCATTCCTGCTTTTGCAGCGGCATAAGCAGCGTTGGCATCTTGGCGAACGCGTGCACCTGCTGAAATTGTAATAATACAACCACCACCCCGTTCTTCCAGTATCGGCACGAGCTGACGCACAGGATTGAAAAGCGTTCGCAAATTGTTTTGCAACGCACCCTCCCAATACTCAGGATCCATAGCGGTAATATTGTGTTCGGTTGAGAAAAAACCGCCCGCTGCGTGAACAAAGCAGTCAACCCCGCCGTATTCTGAAACTACCGCATCAATTAGTGTATCTACTTGAGCGGCATCAGTTAAATCGGTCTGATGCATTATCACAGTACCGTTATTTGCTTGGATCCGTTGTGCTGTTTCTTTCATTTTTTCTGTTGTGCGTGCAGCGAGTGCAATCTTTGCACCTTCTTGTGCGAACAACAAGGCAGTTGCCCGGCTCATATTTGAACCTGCACCGCCGATCAATACAACTTTATCTTTCAATCGCATTTTATTTCCTTTATTGTCATTACAATGTTTCTGGGGGTAATACTGATTGGTGAGTATGAAACATCAAGGTCATAGAAGGTTTTCGGTAAGTTTAACTTGTATATTTCAATCATAAGCATTCTGAAATTCCGGTACGTTTGCAAAGCGCGCCTACTAGTTGCGCGTAGGTCCTGATATATTCTAACATACTAAAAGAAAAAATAAAATATTATTGAAGTCGATCAAGTGCCTCTTGTGCATAGATGACTGAAGCTCGCTCATAACGTTCATTATCTTCATCGGCAGCGATCTCTTCAAATTTCGGGATAATGATGTGATCCAAAATGCCACCTAAATCGTCGCGATACCGCATGCCAATACGAGTCAAAGAGTCAAATACTCCTAAACGAATAAAAATCCATTTTTCCCCTCTCGTATCCTCACTTTCTAAATATGGTAAAATATACGGCACAGCAGGGGGACCGATCTTCACCAACGCATCGGTCATAACCCTACCGCTGATATATCCATCACACATGTTCGCTATTAAAACTTCTGCGGCGCGAGGATCGTTTTGCTTACAGAGTTCGTCAATCAGTTCTAAGACTAGATCTCCATGATTATGGTCTATTAACTCTGGCGGTGGCATGAGTTCTGCGATGAGCTCAGTTGCACGCGGTGAATGCACCCCACCCCATGCATACGGATTGTCTTTGATATACTCCAGTCGTTTGTATGCAGCTTTGACTGGATCCTCTTTAGGATCCACTTTTGGAAAATCAGGTTTGAGCACAGCTCCCTCTGGTGTGGTGTATTGTGCTTTCGGTTCGTCATGTATGGCGATGTGAGGCGTGCCATCTTCGTGAATATGAAAATCCGGATGGGATGTATCCAGTTCCCCTTCAACCACATCTCCTGGCGTTTTTTGCTGTTCTTGATGTTGTTCTAATGACTTATCCTCTTTGATGGCTTCTTTTTTAAGTTGCTCTATTTCCACATATTGCCGGTAGAACAAAGATCCTACGGCACCGATGATGAGAATGAGAGATGCGATCCCCCAATACGTTTTTTTTGACATGTCAGGTTCTCCTTACGATTTAAAATGTTATATCTATCATCTGATTTTATCCAATGGACAGGTTTATCTTGGATTTGGACATGTCTGTGTGTCCTTAGGAAAAGGTTTGAAATCAGGACATGCTGATGGGGTACAATCCCGAGCGAAAAATTCCATAGAGATGCTCCTTCGGTACGAGTAGTATACATTGAAATATTGTTCAATGCAACGACAAAAACCCGCGACGCAGGACGGCGTGCGGGCACACAAATATCATAGTATCTGTTTCCTGTGACAAAACCTTATAACCTAAATAAATTAACGAGTGTAGGCGGGGGACCTAAACAATCATCTAAGGACCTCTATGTACACCAAATTTCAAATTGACAATTGGATTTGATTCTGCTATATTTAATGATACGCAATTTGTGAAATAAAGGAATTCTTCATCCAATCCAATGCACATAAACAATGAACCTGAGTTAGTAGTCGGTTCTTTGGTTGCTGAGCCTGGTACTAAAGTAGAAGGGCATTTATCAGCAGGAACCATGCCAGATGGCACACCGATACAAATACCTATTGTTCTTATTAACGGAAATCATTCAGGAAAAACGTTATATCTTCAAGCGATAAGCGATGGAAACGAACTTAATGGTATCGGTGTTATCCACGAGGTCTTGAACCGTATCACACCAGAAAAGTTGAGCGGAAAACTGATTATCGTTCCGGTTGTCAATGTTCATGCATTCCACGCTAAACAGGCGTATAGTCCTGTGGACAATGTTAAAATGAATCGCTGTTTTCCTGGGCGGTCAGAAGGCACCTCAAGCCAACGTATTGCGCATCAGTTGTTTGAAAAGGCTATTCGAAACGTTGACTACTGCATTGACCTGCATCAAGGCGGTGTTCAACCGATGATTGATGAGGTGCGTGTGCGAGTAGGTAAGAAGCACGTATGCCATAGTGCTTGTATGGAGTTAGCGAGTGTATTTGGGATAGGTTATATTTTGGATCAAAAGGGACCGAAAGGGCAGCTTGCACAAGCGGCCCCTGATATCGGAATACCTACCATTGATCCGGAGCTGGGTGGAGCTCATGGATGGGATGTTAACAGCATCAACAAAGGTGTTCGCGGTGTGTTAAACGTTCTTAAACACTACAAATTTATTGATGGGACACCAGAGGTGCCTGATAAACAGGTTGTCGTCGATAAGTTTATCACAATCCTCAGCAATAAAGGTGGATTTGTCTACTACAAAGCCAAATTGTATGATCAATTACAAGCACGACAAACGATAGCCGAAATTCGCGATGTGTTTGGAAATGTTATTGATGTTGTTCGGGCACCGGAGGCAGGTATTTTCTGGTCACACACGATATATCCGATGGTTGCAAGCGGTGGCATAATTGGGAAAATAGGAACACCTATCAGTTATCTCGAAAGGAAAAGTCGTTAATAGAATTGGTGTTATAATAATGTTTCTGCACAAGCTGGGAAGTTTATGGGACGAAATATCCTTCGTATCAAATATACTGAACTCACGTTATAATATACAGACCGAACCGAGTCATTTTGTATTTAGGAAACAGTATGCATATAGAGAATCGAAAGAATTTTATTGAACAGATGGAATCCGACAGCGTTGCAATTTTTGCAAACGCACCTGCAGCAATGCGAAATCACGACACAGAACATATTTATAATCCTGATCCGAATTTTTATTACCTTACAGGATTTGAAGAGCCGGAATCAATCTGTGTTATAGTTCCTGACCATAAAAAACATCAGTATATTCTTTTTGTTCTTCCTAAGGACGAGAAAGCAGAGATATGGGATGGTAAACGAGTTGGTGTGAAAGGGGCTTGTGAACACTACGGTGCAGACAAGGCATTTTCTATAGATAAGTTCAACAAACATATCGGTAAATACTTAAAGAACGCAAAAACACTCTATTACACATTCGGTTCAAATGCTCATGTGGATTCACAGATTCTGACTCATTTTAAAGCAGGAGTCAGATCACGCATACGCACAGGAAAAGGTATTCATACGCTTATTGACCCTAGTCCTATTCTTAGTGAAATGCGACTTATCAAAAGCGACACTGAATTGGAGCGCATTAGGCAGGCATCAAATATCACTGTTGATGGACATATCGCAGCGATGCTGGCAGCCCGACCGGGAATGTTCGAATATGAACTGGAGGGAATTATAGATGCAACTTTCCGAAGTAGTGGTGCCAACGGTACAGCCTTTCCGACAATCGTTGCAAGTGGTGGAAATGCGACCGTACTCCATTATAGGACAAACAACTGTGAAATTAAAGATAATACGCTTGTACTGATTGATGCGGGTGCAGAATACCAGCGTTATTGTGGGGATGTAACACGCACTTTTCCTGTCAACGGCACTTTTACCGAAGCACAAAGAGAAGTATATCAAATCGTACTGGATGCTCATTATGCAATTATTGACACAATTCGTCCGGGTGTATCTATAGATGAACCGCATCAAAAGTCTATAGAATTACTAACAGATGGGATGCTACGGCTTGGATTATTAAAAGGGAAGGCGGAGAAATTAATCAAAAAAGAGGCATATAAGCAATTTTATATGTATCGTATTGGGCACATGCTCGGTTTAGATGTGCATGATGTTAATTGTGTGCGTGATGCAGAGGGGGAGTACAAAACCTTTGAACCCGGTATGGTAATTACGATTGAGCCTGGATTATACGTTGCGGAAGGCACAAAAAAAGTTCCACCTGAATATCTCGGTATCGGTATCCGCATTGAGGACGACATCCTTGTCACAGAAGATGGATATGAAGTGCTAACTGACGTTGTGCCAAAAGAGATTGATGCTATTGAAGAGCTTATGAATCAGTAAGACTCACATGTATGTAACATGTGATTATAATCTAAGAAAATTAGAAAAACAAAATTTTTGAAAATAAATTGAAGAAAAATAGATACTGATACAACAAATTATGTAACCTTTGCGCAAGGTGGACTTTTATGATTCCAGATGATGTATATGTACATAAAACAGTAGAAGGCGATGTTGAGGCGTTCAACGAATTGGTTAATCGCCACCGTTCCAAAATATATGGGCTTGCATACCGAATGCTCGGAAATGCAGAAGATGCCGAGGACGCTACGCAAGAGACGTTCTTAGAGGCATATAAGTCTATCAAAACTTTTCGTTTTCAATCACAGTTCGGAACATGGTTATATCGGGTTGGTCTGAACACTTGCAATCAATATATTCGGAAAGCCAAGTCCCGCAACAGGATGATTGAGGCATATACCGAAGAATCGTCAGCACGCGGTTTGACTGTAGAACATAATGTTCCTGAAGGGAAGGCATTAAAGTCTGAACAAAGTCAAGTAGTTCAAGCTGCTATTGATCGTTTGCCCCCGAAGCAGCGAGAGGTGGTGACGCTGTTTTATATGCAGCATCTCAAATACAAAGAGATTGCTGAAATACTTGACTGTTCTCTTGGGACCGTTGCCTCCAGATTGAACAAGGCAACACAGAACCTTAAAGCAAAATTGGAGAAATACTATTATTGAGTATTACGATGACTGCATGAACAATCTCTTGAACTATGTGAATGAGGATTGTTAAAATGAAATGTGAACAGGCTCGCGAACACTTAGTACTACACCGTCAAGATTCCGTGTTAACTGGAACGAAACGGCAAGAGTTTCTAAATCATCTACATGGATGTAAGAGCTGCCAAGTTGAATATGAAGGGTTATGGCATACTGCTGCGGTGTTAGGAAATCTTGAAGCACCAACACCTTCTCCTGAGTTACTTGGAAATATTCAGAACAAAATCAGGGAACTCTATAAGCAGAACCAGACTGCATTTTTTGCTAACCCGTTTTCGTGGCTTTTCGAAAAAATCAATTTAGATATTTCACCACGGATTGTCAATAGTGTTGCCCTGCTTTGCTATCTGGTTGCATCTGCTTTTTTAGTAAAGTTCGCTTTTTTCACGGATGCACCGAAGCAAAAACTCGGTTTGACTGCAATGGAAGCATCCCGTCGAGTAAAACCGGGGCAAACTTCACCATCACAGTTAGGATCACTAAAATTTAACAGTGTCAAGGAGAAGCAAATGCTTTCTACTAATGTGATAGGAGAGGATACAATTGATCTTTCTCGTCCATTTGTAGACGTTAAATCAGAGGAAATGTGGCACACCGATACTAACAATCAGCATGCGGAGACTGTTGATGCACTCTATCCGAAGACTCTGAGCGATAAACTCACACTTTTCTGGAGTGACATCAAAACAGACCTATAAGGAGACCTATATAACCTACAACCATATTTATATTACTATCAGTTCAGAAGTTACGAGGCGCAACATCTTGTGCCTCTTTTTTTATGTATATGAGCATCTCTAAAATAGGATTGACCCACCAACAATTTTACGATAAAATAGATACACAAATTTATAGGACAAAACGTTATACCATTTCTGAAAATAACGGACACTTTAAGAAATAACAGGTTTGTAGTTGCGCGATTCATTGCGCTTCTTACATTTCAGTTCAAAGGGAAAAATCATTTATAGAATTGGTATGAGTTTATCGGACATGCAAATTGACACTACCATTACTTGAAGTCTCAAATCTAAAAACAGTGTTTCCCACAGAGGGAGGACTTGTAAATGCTGTAAACGATGTCAGTTTTTCCATTGAACGTGGTAAAACTGTTGGCATTGTTGGGGAAAGCGGATGTGGGAAAAGTATTACCGGACTTTCCGTACTCCAACTTGTGCCAAATCCAGGCAGGATTGAAGCAGGCGAGATACTGTTTTATCGAGATGAAGATGACGCACCGTTAAATATAGCACAGGTATCGCCGCGTAGCAAACTAATGCGTGAAATCAGAGGAAACGAAATCGCAATTATTTTTCAAGAACCGATGACTTCTCTCAATCCTGTCTTTACTGTAGGAGATCAAATTGCTGAAGCAATTGTCCTGCACCACGAACAAAAACCGGCATTACTGTCGCGTTTGGGTTTGCATACCAATCCAAGTTGGGCGAGACAACTTGCTATTGAAATGCTCGAACGTGTGGGGATACCTGCTCCTGAACAACGAGTTGATGAATATCCGCACCAACTCTCTGGCGGGATGCGTCAACGGGTGATGATCGCAATGGCTCTCTGTTGTGCTCCTGCACTTCTCATAGCGGATGAACCTACCACAGCCCTTGATGTTACTATACAAGCACAAGTTCTTGCCCTCATGCAGGAGCTGCAAGCGGAAATTGGTATGGCTATTATGTTAATAACACATGACCTCGGCATTATTGCAGACGTGGCTGATGAGGTAGTTGTTATGTATGCAGGGCGTGTTGTTGAAAAAGGAACCGTTGATGAGATTTTCTATAATCCATTACACCCATATACACGCGGTTTACTCAACTCGATTCCAACGCTCAGTGGAACGCAGCAAAATACTTTGCCTTCAATTCCAGGCACGGTACCGCATCCGTTGGCACTTCCTAACGGATGCTCATTTCAACCGAGATGTGTAGAAAGTGTACAAGAATGCGAACAAATGCCCGAACTCAAGACTTATAGAGACCACAATAGAATGGGATCAGAAAACGGAAGACACGCCGTAAGATGTTGGCTTTGTGAGGAGAACTCCGATGTCTAAACTGCTTGACGTAAAAAACCTAAGAAAATATTTTCCTATACGAAAGGGGATACTTCGCCGTACTATCGGACATGTCAAAGCAGTGGATGGAATCAGTTTCGACGTGCAACGCGGGGAAACTCTCGGACTAGTCGGAGAAAGCGGTTGCGGAAAAACGACTGCGAGCAGATGTCTACTCAGACTCATCACACCGACAGGTGGCAACTTTACTTTTGGTGACGAGCAGGTAGATTTAGCGAAATTGACTGCTAAAGAGATGCGTCCTTTTCGCAAACGTATACAAATGATTTTTCAAGACCCGCATTCCTCTCTAAATCCTCGAATGACTGTAGCAAGTATCGTCGGTGAACCACTACGTGTTAACCGCGTAGTCAAAAAAGATAAACTGCAGGACAGAATTGTTGAACTGTTAGAATCGGTTGGGTTAACATCACAAGATATGCGACGGTATCCACATGCATTCAGTGGTGGGCAACGTCAACGCATTGGGATTGCACGTGCTTTAGCCCTGCAACCGGAATTGATCGTTGCGGATGAACCGGTGTCCGCGCTTGATGTGTCGGTTCAAGCACAGATACTCAATCTGTTGGCAGAATTGCGTGAAAAGTTTCAACTCTCCTATGTCTTTATCGCACACGATCTTAGTGTCGTTAGACATATCAGTGACCGTGTGGCTGTGATGTATCTCGGAAAAATTGTGGAGATAAGCGATGTAGAGCAACTTTATCAATTTCCAAAGCACCCGTACACAGAAGTGTTGATATCTGCAGTACCGATACCGGATCCGAAGAAGCAACGTAAGCGCGAACTTATTCGTCTTGAGGGGGGCGTGCCAGATCCTTCTCAACCGCCTTCCGGCTGCCATTTTCATCCGAGGTGTAATTACGTCACGGATATATGCAGAACGGAAGTACCGGAACTGCGGGAGATTGCCCCCGGTGTCAAAGTCGCCTGCCATTTAAGTGACACATTGGAATTGAATGGCGTATAGTAATGCAAAAACAGCTAACCCTGGAACAGGAAGCAGCTTGAATATAGATGGAAAAACCGGAAGTTGATGAAACAGGGATGAATAAAGGAGTAAACCACATGTCAACAGACGTAGACCTCGGATTTTTTGCAACAGACATTTCATTAGAAAATAGTGCCGCAATCGTGACTGGGTCCAGTAGAGGAATCGGGCGTGCGATCGCTATTGAATTGGCACGGCAAGGTGCGGACGTACTCATCAATTATAATCAGAATCGAGATGCAGCTGAAGCGGTGAAACAAGCAGTAGAGTCATTCGGTAGAAAAGCAGTAATTATCCAGGCAGATATCAGTGAATTAGATGCACACCAAAGCATGCTTGAAGCTGCACACAATGCTTTCGGAAAAGTTAATATTCTTATAAACAATGCGGGTATCACACGGATTGCTGATATTCTTGAGGAAACACCAGAACAATTTGATCTACTGCTGAATACGAACTTAAAGGCACCACATTTTCTTACACAACGCGTTGCAAACTACATGGTTGACAATGAAATTCGTGGATGTATCATTTACACACTTTCTATCTCCGATACAATGGCATCCGACAACCGTACAGCATACTGTATTTCAAAGGCTGGATTAGAGATGAGCATGCGTGCTTACGCAGGTAGGTTAGCTATGCACGGCATTAAGGTGAATGGTATTGCTGCCGGTGTGATAGATACAGACCTATCCCGTGTCCGTATTCCGGATTATGAAGAGGCAGCTGATAAAGGATATATCTTTATGGTCCGTCCTGGTACGCCTGACGATGTAGCACATGCCACTCTTGCTGCGATGAAGTTATACGATACTGGGGTTGTTATCCCCGCTTCAGGTGGTGTGATGACGCCGTTACTCAATCTAAGATCCATGGCGGAATTAGAGATGAACAAATCCTAAGCAGCTTGCCAAATATCAATGCCGCGCAATATGGACTTCTTTATTTTACATACCATCGTATAGGCAGGATCAAACACGTTACCTATGTCGTATTCAACGGTTTGTCCTAAAAGTATATGTGCAGCAGTCTTCCCCAAACCGAGCTCGTCCAACCACCGCAGGAGTTCTGTAGTAGCATGCTGTACTGCCTGATCTAATGGACGAGCATTACCTGCGGTAAGAATGTAGTCTTCATTTTCTGCACGAGGCCAATTTATGGATTTGCCTTTAATAATTTCGACACTGAACTGCACGTCAAAGGAGATTTCAATTCCAGTTCCAACAATTTCACCATCACCCTGTACTGCATGTCCATCTCCGAGATGAAAGAGCGCGCCGGGAACAAAGACCGGTAGGTAAACAGTAACGCCTTCCTTAAAACCGCGGTAATCCATGTTCCCACCATGTGTAGAGGATGTAGCTGTGGAGATAGCTTGTCCGCGCGGCGGGGCAACTCCAAAACAACCTACCATCGGTTCAAGCGGTAAGGTAAGTTCACCCAATTGCGTCTCAGGTGTCATTAAGGTGGCAGTCCATGCGTCAACGTCAACGTGCCATTCTGCACGGTTGCTTTCCGGCATCTCTGATGCAACGTAGTACGGATCAAGCACGTTAGGAGCGACAACCGTAGCAGTTCTTCCTATTTTCCGATTCGGAAGAAGCTTGTCAAAACGCACGACAAGTGTATCTCCTGGTTCTGCTGTTTTAATAAAAAACGGGCCTGTCTGTGGGTTGCCACCTGGTGTCACCTGTGTATCTGAAGCATCATAACCGGCATTATCCACGGTTGTTGTGACAACTGTATCACCACTATTGATATGGAGAACCGGTTCGTGAGCACCGATCGCTGTGTGGTAGACAGTTGGCGTAAAATGATGTATTGCCATTTCTGTGGCGTTCCTCCTACTTTCAGCTAAGCTGCAATGTCAACAATATAACACGTATGAAAAACGTCGTCAAGAACTGAATAATGGAATACGAAGGTGATAAGAAGTGAGGTAAATGATCTCTGTGAAATTAGTAATACCGTTGCAATCTTCTGTAAAGTATGGTATTATTTTGAAACAAGATAAATTAGAAATGTGTAAGTGAAGTAGATGCACAGACCTCGAACAGTTAATGGAATACTCAGGAAATTAGAAGGAAAGGCGGATACTAGCGAATATTTTTATCGTGGTGAACCTGAACATTATCAGGAAGAACCTTATTTTGGAATAGTCTCCTCAAACTTTTATCGTGAGCTTCTTAAAGACAATAGCTTTGATGTTAAAGCAGAACACTTTGATATAGAAGAACTCCAGACCGCAGTACTGGGTGTTTCTCAGCAATTTTCACGAAAGCCAGTAAGTGAACTTGAACAGCTTTCTGTAATTCAACACTATGGAGGCAAAACAAACCTCATAGATTTCACGAAAGATTATCTTATTGCGCTTTTCATTGCATGTGATGGATCTCCTGATGAGGATGGTAGGATCATCTTGCAAGAAAAGAAACTGATGGAACCTTATATTGCAGAGTCTTATGAACCAATAAATCGTGTCATTGCCCAAAAAAGTGTTTTCGTGCGGCACCCAGATGGTTATATTCAACCAAACGACGATGATATTATCAATATTCGGTCGGACCTCAAACAACCAATGCTAATGCATTTACGATACTCACACGATATTTCTGTTGAAACGATTTATAACGACATACACGGCTTTATAAAAGATCAAAGCAATCACATGCAATTCTACAAGACGATTTATGAAGGTTTAGTCCAAAAACAGAAAGGAGATTCAGGAGATGGCTAACGAATCGAGGATGGCACATTATGAAGAAGCTGCCAAACATTTTACTGAAGCCATTCGTATGAGGCCCGGTTTTGCTATGTCCTATGTCTTTCGAGGCGAGGTCTACCACAAAATGGGTAAGTATGATCTTGCGATTGCTGACTTTACTGATGCGATTTTCTGGACTCGGCAACCTGCAAGGGCATATTTTGGTCGTGGTATGGCACACGGTGCTGAAGGTGAAATTGACAAAGCAATTGAAGACTTCACGAAGGCGATTCGACACGAACCTGACTACGCAGAGGCATATTACCATCGTGGGAATGGTTATGCCATTAAAGGCGAGTTTGATTGTGCCATTGAAGACTGTGACAAAGCGATACAACTTAATCCTGATCTTGCTGATGCCTATCTGGTTCGTGGTAATGCTTATAGCCGTAAAAGTGAATCTGATTTAGCCATTATGGACTATAGTAAGGTTATTAGACTTAAGCCAGATTATGTTGAAGTTTACGTTCTTCGTGGTAATACTTATAATAGCAAAGGCGAATTTGACAAAGCTATTGCAGACTATACAAAAGCATTAGAACTAAACCCCAATTATGTTGAAGGTTATGTTATGCGCGGATACGTTTATGTTATTCGCGGACACGTTTACGGACGACAACATGACTTTGACGCTCGACAACATGACTTTGAATCTGCTATTGCAGACTGTGAAAAAGTGATGCAACTTGTACCTAAAGCTGCTGCTCCCTATATTACTCGCGCAACTGTTTATAGTCTTATAGGTGATTTTGACGCTGCTATTGCAGACTGTGAAAACGCGATAGAACGTACTCCAAAAGCTGCCGATGCCTACCTAATTCGTGGTATCGCTTATAGCAATAAAAACAAATTTGATTTAGCTGTCTCGGATTGTACAAAAGCGATAGAATTGCAACCCAATTACTTGGATGCATATTATGAACGCGGCAACGTTTACAACAGTAAAGATGAACTCGACAAAGCAATCAGAGATTATACCAAAGTTATTGAACAAGCTCCGCAGCACATTGAGTGCTATTTCAACCGCGGTATCGCTTACCGTAAAAAACGTCAATTTGATAAAGCAATTGCAGATCATAGTATGGTTATCCGACTCCAACCAGAACATGTTTCAGCATATATGAATCGTGGTTTCACTTCTGCTAGCAAAGGAGATTTTGATTATACTATTGCAGATTTTACGCGTGCAATACAACTCGATCCACTGTCTTATATATTATATTATAATCGTGGGAAAGTATATGACAGCTTAAGCAACTTTGATATGTCTCTTGCCGATTATAACACAGCTATACAACTCAATCCTAGTTTTGCGATGACATACTATGATCGTGCTAAAGTATGGTTGCACCACAAAAAGTGGGAAAATGCAAAATCTGACTTAACTGATGCAAGGAACAAGGGTATAGATATTGCTGCAGTTTTTAGTAACGAGTATATAGACATCGCTGACTTTGAGAAAAAAATAGAGGCAAAATTACCAGAAGATATTGCTGCGATGCTAAAGCAACAAGCAAAGCAAGGTCATATTCCACCTAAAGAAAAAGAGTTATTTGGATTACAAGGCAATAGGGAATCGGACTTTATTGACAACTTCACACCAAGGTTGCAACAAACAGGTCAAACTTCTATTCCAATTAATAAACATGATTCAGTCTCAAGTCAAACATCACTTAGCCTATTTGCAAATTAATCAATGAATTTGATTGGGTAAGATATAGTACCGTATTTTGCATAAGTACCGTATTTTGCATAACACCTAAAGTAGAACCCGATGCCCGAAGACCAACCCTTAAACATTCTCCTTATTATGTCAGACGAACATGCTCCGATGTTCAGTGGGCCTTATGGGCACCCTTTCGTTCAAACGCCGCACATGGACAGACTGGCAGAAGAGGGTGTTACTTTTACGAATGCCTACTGTAATTCACCGCTCTGCATGCCATCACGGATGTCTTTTATGACAGGACGATATATCCATAATATTGGTGCATGGGATAACGCAGCACCGTTACGTCCCGATGCTGTTACTTGGGCACACTTGCTATGTGATGTAAGTTATGACGTTGTGCTTTCAGGAAAACAGCATTTCGGTGGCATGGATCAGTTGCACGGTTTCCGCGAGCAACTTGCACGCGACTTACACGCAGAAAGACAACACGGACTTACGGATTGGGAGAACGGTACACCACCTGCTGCACGCCCATGGCAAGGACTTGCACAAGCTCGTCCCGGAAGGACAGAAGAAATTGAAGTTGATGACCTTGCAGAAACGGAAGCGTTGAAATATCTCCGAAACCCAGCACGGAAGGAGCAACCGTGGGCACTTAACGTCTCTTTCATTGCACCTCATTTCCCGCTTGTTGTACCGCAAAGGTTTTGGGATCTCTACCCACTGGATAAGATTGACTTGCCAGATATACCGGCGGGACATCTTGAAAATCAGCATCCAGTTTATCAAAGAATGCGCAGCATGTTCGGTTGTGTTGACTTTCCTGAGGATTTAGTCCGCCGCGCACGTGCAGGATATTATGGATTGATTACCTATCTCGATGAGAAGATCGGAAAGCTCCTACAAACGGTTGAGGAGACTGGACAGTTAGAGAATACCGTTATCATTTATACCAGCGACCACGGTGAGATGAACGGTGAACATGGCATGTGGCGCAAATCAAATTTTTATGAGGCATCCGCTCGCGTTCCCTTACAGATTATGTTTCCAGATAAAATGTCCGCTGGTAAACGCGTTGCTGAAGTCGTTTCGCTTGTTGATCTGACAGCAACATTAGTTGACATTGCAGGTGGTCATTTCTTAAGTCAATTTGATGGTGATAGTTTGATACCGTTGATAGCAGGCAATGTGGACGATTGGAAAGATTTTGCATTCTCCGAATACCTCGCGCACGGTGTCCAACGCCCTATGGCAATGCTACGAAAGGGACAATACAAATACAACTATAGTCTCGGAGATCTGCCAGAACTTTATGACATCAACGAAGATCCGGGCGAATTTCACAATCTCGCAAATGAACCGATG
This sequence comes from Candidatus Poribacteria bacterium, assembly GCA_965200395.1. Lineage (GTDB taxonomy): Bacteria > Poribacteria > WGA-4E > WGA-4E > WGA-3G > MSPOR6. The sequence continues at coordinate 983,415 of CBDAUH010000003.1, forward strand.
TATCAGGGAATTTGCAGTGAATTTGAAATGCAACTGTTAGCAGAATGGGATCCTGTTGAAATTGAGAAACAGGTGCGCGAAAGTCAGAAGGCTCGTATTCTTATTGATAAAGTCACTAGTGGACAGTGGAGAAAACCTGTTTAAGCGACCATATTGCTAAAGGAATTCTATATGCCGTTATCAGAAAAACATCCAAATCTTGTATATGTTTTTGCGGATCAACTTCGTTATCAAGCATGCGGCTATGCAGGAGAGACTCGTGTGCGCACCCCGAACATTGATAAACTTGCTACAGAAGGTGTGAATTTCTGCAACGCGGTCTCTGGCAGCCCGATGTGTGCGCCTTATCGTGCATCACTTTTCACAGGTAAATATGCAAGTAGTACAGGTATGGTAATCAACGAACTCCGTATGAATCCGAACCATGACTGCTTCGGGCATGTTTTACATCGCAACGGATATCAGACAAGTTATATTGGGAAGTGGCATCTATGGGCAAATCAGTTAGGAAATCATCACGATCCTCAGAATTCGTATATTCCGCCAGGGCCGCATCGTCTCGGCTTTGATGGCGAATGGTCTGCATATAATTTTCATCACACCTATTTTGACACGTATTATCATAAAGACAGTCCGGAGAAGATTACGATTTCTGGCTATGAACCGGATGGACAAACAGATTTAGCGATTGAATATCTGCAACGCGCATCGACGGAGGACGATCCGTTTGCCCTTTTTCTATCAATCGGCACACCGCATGATCCGTGGACACGGAACAACGTTCCTACTGAATATTATGCGTTGTTTCAAGATGTTGACTTTCCGTTGCCGCCGAACTATAAAGAAGAAAACGATCCCTATAGTGATGCATGGGCGATGATGTCAGAACAGAATCGTGCTAAACTGCCTGAATGGATGCGCGTATATTTTGCGATGACGACGAACTTGGATTGGAATATCGGTAGATTGATGCGTGCCGTTGAAGAGCTTGGTTTGGGTGACAATACAATCTTTGTTTTCACCTCTGATCATGGTGAGATGTTTGGAGCACAAGGACGCAAGGCAAAGAATATCTTTTACGAAGAAGCGGTGCGTATCCCATTTCTTGTCCGATGGTTTAATCAAATTCCAAAAGGGCATGTCGCTGATACATGCTTGAATACACCTGATATTATGCCGACACTCCTATCAATGATGAATTTGCCGATTCCTGAAGGTGTGGAAGGTTCAGATCTCAGCCTAGCAGCATTTGCCCAAACTTTTGATGAACCCGATGCTGCATTGATGCAAGGAATGGGATGCACTGCAAAATGGGAAGATGGACATGAATGGCGAGCTCTCCGATCAAAACAGTATACCTATGCTGTTCATCGCCCGGATGGATGCGAAAAACTATTTGATAATATAGCAGACCCGTACCAAACTGTTAATCTTGTTGATGAGCCTACATCACGGACAGTTCTCAGTGAATTCCGTGAGATGTTAAAGCAACGCATGGCTGCACTGAACGATACTTTTGAGGCTTGCACGTGGTATCGGGACAATTGGACAGAGGATAGGGTTATTCTCAGAACGGCTACGTTAGGGTAGTTAGGGCTTTATTATCAGTGCTGTATTTCCAGCCTGGATAAGTTCTCTCCAAATTCTTAATACCAACGTGAATTCGGAATAAGACGTTTTTTTAATGCACAACCTGGAAAGGTTATGCTACAAAGATGCACGCCCTGGAAAGGTTATGGGACAAATAACCCGAACTCATGTTAATACCACATAGCTTTATCTACTACATTTAGCAATGGTGTTCCCTCAGCAAAGCGGCGCGCGTTTTCTATGAACACTTCAAAATGACGTGACGAAATATTCTCTGCATCCTTGACCGCTATATGCGGTGTTATCAACACATTTGGCATTCGCCACAACGGACTTTCGGCAGGTAACGGTTCCACTTCAAAAACATCTAGTCCACACCCCGCAATAGTACCTTGTTCAAGTGCATCTATCAGATCGGAAAGTATTGTTGTTTTACCGCGTCCGATGTTAATGAAATATGCTGACCTTTTCATCAGGGCAAAGCGATTTTTGTTCCACATCCCTTCAGTTTCTGGTGTATGAGGTGTAGTTACTATCACAAAGTCTGCAAGTGGAATAAGTGTGTCTAACTCCGCGGGTTCATGTTTTTCCACAAACGGAACAGCATATTCCCATCTGGTATCAACACCGAGGACCTTCATGCCAAATTCTGTACAGAGGCGTGCGGTTTCATGTCCGATCCCACCTACACCGACAATCAGTGCTGTCGCTTCAGCAAGGTCAATATATCCGCTTTTACGCGCACTGTTGTTCCAAATATGTTTGCGTTGTGCGTCCATATAGTAGGGTAATCCGCGGGCAAGTGCAAGCACAAACATCATGATATGTTGTGCGATGTGGTCATTGTAAATGCCACGCATGTTGCATACAACGACTGGATGCTCAACCAATTCGGGGTAATAGAAGCCAGGGGAGGGTCCAGCAGCAGGACTCTGTAACCATCGTAACTTTTTCGCTAAAGGTAGTTGTTTTGGTGACACCCACCCGTAAACGGCATCTGTATCGGGTAGATGTGCGTTAACCTCTTCGTCTGTTTTCGGCAAGACGACGGTATATGCAGGCAGTTCGTCCTGAATATGTTTCGCCCATTTCTGTAATTCTGTATTTTGTGGTGGTGTCATTAACAGTTTTGGCATGGGGTTTTCCTCTCATGGAATTGATCATCAAGTTATCTCTATCATATCACGACATTACATGTAAATCAAGGTATGTGCAAAAACGTTTAGGGTTATTTAGTTTTATAGATATTCATTTTATCAAGTTAACTGTGAGTAAAGGTTTTGATGCATATTCCTTTATTTTATCAGCGATCCGTGTTATGCCTTGAAAACGGAATACGGATAATGCGGTATTTCGTAAAGCGGCCATGACTTGTGGAATAGCCCCGCATCTGACAGGTGATGCGTCCTCGCCGAGTAGCACATCGCGCATCCAATGCGACTTGTTCTCTATTGCCCAATGGCCTCTCCGTAAAGCAAGTAAGCGTTCTGCGGATGCCTCACTCGGTTTCAGGCTCGTAATCCCATAGGTAGTGCGGGTTGTCTCTTCTCCTGTCTTCATATTTTTGGAAGTATAGCAATATTGGATCACTTGTGCTACGCCCGGCCAATCCAGATATGCGTTGAGACTTGTGCTTGCCTTGATACATCGCGTCTCAAGTCTGCCATGCGACTTTTCAATCGTCTCATGCATGTATATCGGTTTCCCTAAAGTAGGGTGTGTTGTGTCTTCAGAAACCGCGTCAGGCACGCCTTGAAAAAGTTTTTCAATCGCTTCTAACAGGTCCGGTTGATTGCCTTTAACAGGCAGCATATAGTCGCCCCCGCTGTTTATGATTCCGTGGCAGAAAGAGCGTTGTGTCAAAAGGGCATCCGTTGTGATAACTTTGCCTGCTACATCAAACGCTTTGAGGATTTCCGTTGATACCGGTATTTCATTGGTTTTGTCGCTGACACCTCGCTGCGTGAGGGTGATCCCTAACTCATGAGAGACGACGGAGAGTAAATGGCTGATCATCGCACCACTTTTTTTAGACGCACGCAGGGTTTTGCCATCTATAGCGACTGCGTCGGAACACCCCCGCAAATCAGGGCACTCTGCTAATGCGGCGTTTACCCATTTTGACAGGATGTTTTCTAATGCCTCAACGTCCAACTTTTTCAACAGATTATGGATAGTTGCGGCACAAGGCGTTTTGTGATGTGTGAACCCGAGTGCTTTTGTGAGTGCGGGCTGTGAGCGTGCCCAGGTAGCGATGGATGTATACCCTTTATGCCCGCACATCAATCCAACGACTAAAAGTGCGAGGATTGCTTTCAAGGGGTGCCGTTTCCCTTTTTCCTTGCGTGGGTCTGTAAGTTCTGCTAACATATTGACTAAGTGGCAGGACTTTTTTCTTGTCATTCTTCACCTCAAAAGATCGTAAGTTTTTAAGGTGAAGTATAGCAGATATAGCGTGAAAAATCACGGTATATCTGCACATCCTAAAATATTAACGATTGTGATAAAAAACAACTAAAATACATAAAACTAAATAACCCTAAAAAACGTTTGAATTTCCGTTGAATTTTGATATAATGTGGATAGAGAGGTAGTATTGATGTGTTGAGAGAACATACTTATGGCTCCCCTGAAACTTGATTTTGACAAAGGCACTCTCATTCTACAAGACGTGCCAGATACACTTCAATTACAGTTGCCAGACATGCTTTGGGATGAACGCACGTTGACTTTTCGCGCCCCTGCTTACCGTTATCGTCATATTATCTCACAGCTGCGTGCGCACGATGTTCCGTATACGGATTCTGCACGACAATTCACAGTTAAACACTTCACTAACCAAAGGCATGTATCACCGTATTCCTATCAGTCTGAAGCGGTTGATGCGTGGCATGCGAACGGTAAACGGGGTGTTATCAGTCTACCGACAGGTGCAGGCAAAACTTTCATCGCCATTTTGCTGATTGCAGATACACAACGACCTACCCTTGTGCATGTTCCTACAATAGATTTGATGCATCAATGGTACGATGTGCTGAAGGAACATTTTGGAGAAGAAGTTGGACTGTATGGTGGCGGACAACACGAATTGCAAGATCTCACTGTCACAACCTATCAATCCGCTGTTATGCATGCACCTCGCTATGGGAATCGTTTCGGACTAGCTATTTATGATGAATGCCATCATCTACCGGGGGACCAATACCAATATGCAGCGATTAGTAGCATCGCCCCTTTTCGTTTAGGATTGACAGCTACCCCAGAACGTGTTGATGGTAAAGAGCGTAAGCTTTACGCGCTTGTCGGTGAATGTTGTTATGAAGCGCAAGTGCAAGAGCTTTCTGGGAAAACGCTCTCCGAATATCGCGTTGTCACGATTGCAGTAAGTATGCAAGACACGGAACGGATTGAGTATGAGGAAGCACGTCGCACCTATTTGGATTTTCTAAAAAAAGCGAAGATCAATATGGGAACATCTCGCGGCTGGCAAACATTTTTATGGAAATCTTCACAATCTGAAGAAGGACGCGCTGCCTTCAAAGCATATCTCACACAAAAGCAGCTGAGTTTCGCCTCTGCTGCAAAACAGGAATGGGTATGGAAACTAATTCAGCGGCATCGTGGTGATAGGATTCTCATCTTTACGCAGGATAACGACACTGCATATCAGATTGGGACGCGTTTCTTTCTACCTGTGCTGACGCATCAAACTAAACTGAAAGAGCGAAACGCATTTTTGAACGGATTTCGGGATGGCACTTTTTCTATTATGGTGACTTCAAAAGTGCTAAACGAGGGTGTAGATGTGCCAGAGGCGAATGTTGCTATTATCGTATCGGGCAGTGGCAGTGTGCGAGAGCATGTGCAGCGATTGGGGCGTATTCTCCGCAAACGTGAAGGCAAACAGGCGGTGCTTTACGAACTTATTTCTAAAAAGACTAGCGAACAGTTCGTTAACCAACGTAGAAGACAACACCATGCTTATCAGCGAAAATAATAGATAGTGTGGGTTCGGTTTCTTGGCTTGTCAGAATCGCGGATTACGTGGATGAGATACTCTCTGGACAATTGAACTTGTTATGCTTACGAAAGATTTACTTCGATATAAAATCCGAGATGGGCAAATCTATCCTCAATTTGTGAAACCTACCGATAGTAAATTACTGTCAGTTTCCGATCAGTTGATTTCGACTTTTGAAGCATCTACAAACATGCAACGCGCAACATTATTAGAGACCAGCAAGCATATTATTGATAGCACCCCGGGAACACTTGTTGTCAAACGGGGGCTTGAAAAACTTTTGTTAGATCGGACAGAATTTGATACTGCTCCGAACGAAGAACTAATTGGGTTTCGGCAAAGTCTTTTCACAGAGACGAGTCGCCTTCTTTCACAAGATCAGTTTACGGATTATGAGGATTATCATCAGAAAGTTCTGCAGGTTGCAGGGGAAGAATCGCAATCAGAGAAAGAAGCGTTAGGTGATAGACTGTATGCTGATCTACCGAGTTGCCAACTTGTGTTGTCATTTAAAACACTATCTGCAGAACACCTACTTCACAGATATAACAGTGCACAAGTGCAAGGATTACTCCTCCATTGTAACTCTTTGACTTTAAATCTATCTGAGTCCATGACTGCCGAACTCCGTCAATTGTTCAAATATATGAGATTCAATCAACTCCTTTCTACGATTTGTAAGGAAAAAATTGGAAACGATGATTGCTTCCAAATTACGGTAGATGGGCCGCTAAATTTGTTTTATAAAACGAAGCGGTACGGAATGAATTTAGCGAACTTCTTCGTCGCTGTATTACATCAACCGAAATGGGAACTCATGGCAGAGATTCAGTTTAGGCATAAAAAAAGTTCTCGACTATACTTAAATGAATCGTGTGGCATCAAACCGATTTCACGGCAATTTCTCGCTTATATTCCTGGGGATATCCAACTTTTTCAAGAGATGCTCCGTAATAAAACTGGTGACTGGCAAATTCGTCCGGGAAGTCAGTTCCTTCCTTTACCAGGAAATTTCTACTGCTTTCCAGACTACCAACTCGTTCATACCAGTGGAATTGAAGTGTGGATAGAGTTATTTCATCCGTGGCATCAAGGGCATCTCCTTGCGCGGCTGAACACACTTGCAGAACAGACAGAAATACCGCTTATTCTTGGCGTATCAAAGGAATTACAGAAACAGTCGATGATCGCAGAGGCAATGGAAACGTCCGAGCATTTCTCAAAGTTCGGTTTCACATTCCGCGATGTCCCGACAATGAATGCCGTGTTACCTATTCTCAATTCTTTTACTGATGGTACTTACGTCTTGTAGCGTAACCTTTCCATGTTGTGCAGCTTTATGTAGCATACCCTTTCATGAAGATTAACTTATTCTTTGGGTAATTCTCGTTTTTTTGTCAGAATCGCGGATTTACGCTGATTACGCGGATTAGCGCGGATTGTCTTTGCTGTGCGTTTATCCATTTTTGTAGGGTTTACTCTTTGTTTGCATCTCACGGATGCACAAACTGTATGAAGATTAATAATTTAATTTGGTAATCTCTTGGAGATGCCGGTGTAGCTAGGAAATCATACTCACAGGGCTTGGAGAGTATAGAATTACCCAAATATTTTCTTAAACTTCATTCATGTTGTGTCTTTGTAGCACATCCTTTCCAGGTTGTGCATCCTAAAAAATGTCTTATTCTGAACTGACGTTAAAATAAAAAGATCTAGGATATCCTTGACATCTTCAGCAAGATATGTTATCATTTTGCTAATAACATATTCAACCTTCAGACAAGCTATACCAGCAAAGGAAAACAGTATGAAACATAAAGATAAATTATTGTGGGTATTTTCCCAATGTGCGGTTGCTTTTTTTCTCTTTTGCACCATAAGCACAGCATCTGCCCAACAAACCCCTCTCCCCGCCGAAGCTATTGCAGAGAAAGCATTAGCAGCGACAGTATACCTGGAGATGCAGGATAAAAACGGAAAAACCCTCGGCATCGGCAGCGGATTCTTCGTGAAGTCCAATCTCATTGCTACGAACTACCACGTGATTGAAGGTGCAGCCAAAGGCACCGCAAAGTTAGTCGGTAAATATACCCAATACAATATTGAAGGCGTTACAGCAACTGACAAGATAAACGACCTTGCACTCCTAAAGGTAACCGCGTACGGCATCAAACCGCTTTCGCTTGGTGATAGCAATATTGTGCAAGTCGGTGAAACTGTTTATGTTGCGGGCAATCCGAAAGGGTTAGAGGGCACCTTCTCGGATGGCATCATCAGTAGCCGTAGAGATAGATATACAAAGGAACGTTTGCAGATGACTGCGCCGATTTCTCCTGGGAGTAGTGGGGGTCCCGTGCTAAACCGTAAAGGTGAAGTGATTGGTGTGTCCTTTTCTTTCTATAGAGGCTTGGATGCGCAGAACCTCAACTTTGCCATCCCATCCAGATACCTTAAGAAGTTGCTGCAGCAACCGGGGCTGTCAAAACCTTTATCCCAAGGACAACGTTCTATTTCTGCGGAGACCTACTTTCAGTGGGGGTATGCGAAGGGCGAGTTAGGGGATTATGCGGGTGCCATCACAGATTATACCAAGGCTATCCGCCTCAAACCCGATGCTGCCGAGGCATACTACAATCGAGGAAATGTGAAGGGTCATTTAGGACAATACAGTGCTGCGATTGCTGATTTTGACACCGCCATAAAACTAAAACCCAATACTGCCGAGGCATACTACAATCGGGGAGTTGTGAAGGGTCGTTTAGGACAATACGGTGCTGCGATTGCTGATTATGGCATCGCCATAAAACTAAAACCTGATGCTGCCAGTGCATACATCAATTGGGGAGCTGCGAAGAATAGCTTAGGACAACACGCTGCTGCGATTGCTGATTTTGATACTGCCATAAGACTACAACCTAATGCTGCTGATGCATATCTCAATCGAGGAGCTGCGAAGGCTAACTTGGGACAATACAGTGCTGCGGTTGCTGATTATGACATCGCCATAAAACTAAAACCCGATTATGCCAAAGCATACATCAATCGGGGAGCTGCGAAGAATAGCTTAGGACAACACGCTGCTTCGATTGCTGATTTTGACACCGCCATAAAACTACAACCCAATGCTGCTGATGCATATCTCAATCGAGGAGTTGCAAAGGGCATCTTGGGCCAACATTTTGCTGCGATTGCTGATTTTGATACTGTCATAAGACTACAACCCAATGCTGCTGATGCATACATCAATCGGGGAGCTGCGAAGAATAGCTTAGGACAACACGCTGCTGCGATTGCTGATTTTGATACTGCCATAAGACTACAACCCAATGGTGCCGAGGCATACTACATTCGAGGAGTTACGAAGGCTCGTTTAGGTCGGACACTGGAAGCGCGGCAAGACCTCCGCACTGCACTGCGACTTGCAACACAAGCGGACGATGCAAAACTTAAAGCAAATATAGAGAAGGTACTACGTATTCTTAATAAGTGAGTAGGAACGGTTTAGAAGCACACCACAATTACTGAAGAAAACTGGAAGGTTTTACACAACTAATGATATGCCCCATCTCTTCTGATCAAGAACTCAATCCAGCAGTGGATTAATGTAAAACTCTCCGAGGGCACTGGGACTCCTTTTATTCACCATGAATCCACGCCGGAGTCCCTGCGATTATTATCACGCCGCTCTTACTTCCACAGTGAGTCTGCTGAAATAAACAGAGAGTGCTTTATTGACCTCAATTTATTTTTAGAACCTTCCGAAACCCATCAGAACCATAATATTCACATGCAAAAATTTCAGGGTCTTTTGTTGGTAGAAGAACCCGCCCGCACTCCACCGCAATTGATACAGGGACCGCCGGTAAAATAAAGACTTTGCAACGGTGTCCATGCGCGGCTTGCACTCGATTGAGTAATTTCCGATACTCATAACTGAAATGTTCAAGTTGCTTCGGATTTCTTAAAAAAAGTGGTGAAGGATCCTTAATCGTTATTTCGTAAATACTAAAAGAATCGTCAATGAAATCAGCATATTTGTCCTTGTTGATTATATCGCTTAAAGCCAATACGATTGCAACGTTTTCGCTGTCTTCTACAACCCGAATAGCGTTCACAATGTAGGCAGTGTGCGTCTCCCGTTCTTCCACCGGCCATGACCAGGTTTGGCTTGTATTCTTGATTTTTCTGTGGCTTTGGTATAGATCTGCTGGAATGGTATCCCTGATACATTTGCCCAAAAACATGAGCAGGGGCTGAGGCCCGATAGCAAACACAGAGAAATGTTTGACTCCCTTGTGATCTATGCTGTCCTCAACACGAGTTTTGATTTTTCTCTCAATCCGTTTTGCAAAAGCCTCCCATTCTGATTCAGCCCCATGTCGGTCAAAATCCTGATCATCAATCTTAATCCCTTCATCAACGGGATATTTCGGGAACATTGCGTTGCGATACGCTTCAGGGTTAATTGGAGCCACCCGGTCTTTGATTTTCACCGTGAACAGCACAACCGTGGACTTATGGATATCCTCCGGATAGTTTGTTTGAATCTCTATCCGCTTTTCATGCTCCTGTTTCCACTGACGGAGCAGCTCTACGGAGTATCGATTCGGGTCGTCGTCAATCTCCTTATGACATCGTTGACATAAGAGCATGAGGTTATCATAGTCAATTCGCAAATCTGCAGATTCTTCACTCCCACGCGGTCCATCTTCACTAGACGCAATAATGTGTGCCACTTCTGCAAAATTGCCGTCGCTAAGCGTCAAATTATTCCGCCAGACGGGCTGATTACATCCGCGAAATTCGCACCTGCCCGCTGCTCTAACCCATAATTTCAGGCGAGTATGCTGTGGTGTGGATTTTAATATTTTTTGAGTATTCATAGGTTTAAAACCAATTATGGAGTCGGAAAATCATCTCCGAAAACACCTTGTAAAAGTTGGCAAGATGTCAAAGTGTCAACCGTCAATTCTATCTGATCTAAAGTGTCTCTAAGGGTTTCGAGGCTGCTCTTAAAGTTTCCCATCTGCTTATCACTCATTTTTTCAAACAGGTCGTTGTAGGGTGGAACAGGGAGGGTAACACTCATACACCTCGTCCACATGAACTGGTTTATAATTACCTGAGTCAAATTTTTGAGTGCTGTTAAATCGTCATAATAATATTGCCCATCAGGAAGATTATAACGACTCTTTATCTGGAACCACTTCAGGGCACAAGCACTGATCGCGATTCCTGTTGGACGTTCGTTTCCATTTGCCAAGAAGTTTACGTCTTTCCACCGCTTCAGAAACCGGATGACTCGTCTAAATTGATTTTGATCACCTTGATACTGAAATTTTTGCCGAAAGATTTCTAGCAGTCTTTTAGGCTTGGCGACATCCCAAATCCTATTTTCTGCTCCTGAGCCTGGAAAGCCTTTCGCTAAATAGGTTTGGTTGTCCCAATTAGAGGCACTTCCCGAATAGACCGCCAAGTCAACGTGATAGAGTACCTCACCTGCTCGATGGTACTGGACTCTCACGCAAGGGCGTTTGTATTCCACGGTTCTATTTCCAGTATTTAAGGCCTCATAAACCCATTCTTTGACTTTTACAGGGGAATAGTCATTTTTTGATAGATGAAATTCTAATCCCACATCAATATCATAATCTTCGCCGGGGAGGGGCTCAATACCTGTCCCTATCGCGTAACTCCCTTGATTAAAATGTTCAAATCTTGGGATTCGTACTCCATGCTCTTGTGCGTACCTCTGTAACCCTTGCCGTAAATCACGTAAAAGCAAGTCTCGCTTGTCTCTCAAAACGCTATTGTCATCGTAACTTCTTCTGATCTTTTCGTCAAACTTATTGAAGTACGTCTGCACATTTGCCATAGTTTTCCATATCCTCTGATCATGGTTTGATAGCTTTTAAAACTTTATCCCAATGGTCGTAAGCCGCAACGTCTGCAGCGAGTACCGAGATCTGCTGCAGGGTCGGCTGCTTGTTTTTGTCGCCTGTGAGCCGCTGACACGACCACTCAGGCGCACTTCCATCCGTATTGAAAACGAGCGCGGTAATTGGGGGATACTTTCTCTCCATTCTTCTTCTAGTCGTTCTATCTTGCTCACAATATGCGCCAATATCTTGATATAATAAGAGCCTGGTTTATCTCGACAGAGCACTTTTCTGATTTCTACAAAATCAGAATATCCTTGTGAAACGAGGTGAAGCATAACGACATAAGCGTGCATGGGCATATTAGATTTTGAACCAGGGGTTATAGATTCGGCTTGTGTTTTCATAAAAGATACTCCTTTTCTACGGGGAAGAAACTGCCTCTATTATACAATCTTTGTGAAAAAAAGTCAAATTCGTGAAAAAAGCAGATCTATTCAATTGTCGCGGTGTTCTTTAGAGGTGTGAATATAAATGAAGAATTCTATCCAGAGCCATTCAATTGTCGCGGACTTATCGTCCTCCGCAATGCTGACAAAGATAATCCGGGGAATGCCTAAATGACATTCATACCGTTGATTTGGCGAAAATCCGCGATTCTGACAAAAAATCCGCGTGATCCGCGCTTCAGACAACCCGCAATCCGCGTTCATTCTAATCATAAGAAAAGCACCTTGAAGTAACGAACTCCTAATCCGCGTAAATCCGCGTAATCTGTGTAATCCGCGATTCAGACAAACAAAAATCCGTGTCCTCCGCGATTTGGTAAAATCGACTTTTGAATGCCTCCGTTGAAAACAAAAACACCCTTGATAGGGTTATTTAGTTTTATGTATTTTAGTTGTTTTTTATCACAATCGTTAATATTTGGAATGTGCAGATATACCGTGATTTTTCATGGTATATCTGCTATACTTCACCTTAAAAACTTACGATCTTTTGAGGTGAAGAATGACAAGAAAAAAGTCCTGCCACTTAATGGATATGTTAGCAGAACTTACAGACCCACGCAAGGAAAAAGGGAAACGACACCCGTTGAAAGCAATCCTCGCACTTTTAGTCGTTGGATTGATGTGCGGGCATAAAGGGTATACATCCATCGCTACCTGGGCACGCTCACAGCCCGCACTCACAAAAGCACTCGGGTTCACACATCACAAAACGCCTTGTGCCGCAACTATCCATAATCTGTTGAAAAAGTTGGACGTTGAGGCATTAGAAAACATCCTGTCAAAATGGGTAAACGCCGCATTAGCAGAGTGCCCTGATTTGCGGGGGTGTTCCGACGCAGTCGCTATAGATGGCAAAACCCTGCGTGCGTCTAAAAAAAGTGGTGCGATGATCAGCCATTTACTCTCCGTCGTCTCTCATGAGTTAGGGATCACCCTCACGCAGCGAGGTGTCAGCGACAAAACCAATGAAATACCGGTATCAACGGAAATCCTCAAAGCGTTTGATGTAGCAGGCAAAGTTATCACAACGGATGCCCTTTTGACACAACGCTCTTTCTGCCACGGAATCATAAACAGCGGGGGCGACTATATGCTGCCTGTTAAAGGCAATCAACCGGACCTGTTAGAAGCGATTGAAAAACTTTTTCAAGGCGTGCCTGACGCGGTTTCTGAAGACACAACACACCCTACTTTAGGGAAACCGATATACATGCATGAGACGATTGAAAAGTCGCATGGCAGACTTGAGACACGGTGTATCAAGGCAAGCACAAGTCTGAACGCATATCTGGACTGGCCGGGCATAGCACAAGTGATCCAATATCATTATACTTCCAAAAATATGAAGACAGGAGAAGAGACAACCCGCACTACCTATGGGATTACGAGCCTGAAACCGAGTGAGGCATCCGCAGAACGCTTACTTGCTTTACGGAGAGGCCATTGGGCAATAGAGAACAAGTCGCATTGGATGCGCGATGTGCTACTCGGCGAGGACGCATCACCTGTCAGATGCGGGGCTATTCCACAAGTCATGGCCGCTTTACGAAATACCGCATTATCCGTATTCCGTTTTCAAGGCATAACACGGATCGCTGATAAAATAAAGGAATATGCATCAAAACCTTTACTCACAGTTAACTTGATAAAATGAATATCTATAAAACTAAATAACCCTACACCCTTGACATCTTCAGCAAAATATGTTATCATTTTGCCAATAATACATTCAATCTATACAGTAAAGGAAAAACATTATGAAACATAGAGATAAATTATTGTCGGTGTTCTCCCAATGTGCAGTCGCTTTTCTTCTCTTTTGCACAATAAGCACAGTACCAGCACAAACCATTCTCCGTGCCGAAGATATTGCGGAAAAAGCATTAGCAGCAACAGTATACTTGGAGATGCAGGACAAAAACGGAAAAACCCTCGGCATCGGCAGTGGGTTCTTTGTGAAATCTAATCTCATCGCTACGAACTACCATGTGATCGAAGGCGCAGCCAAAGGCACCGCAAAGCTAGTCGGTAAATATACGCAATATAACATTGAAGGCGTTACTGCGACTGACAAGGTAAACGACCTTGCACTTCTAAAGGTAACTGCGTACGGTATCAAACCGCTTTCGCTGGGTGAAAGCGATACTGTGCGAATCGGTGAGACGGTCTATGTTGCAGGTAATCCGAAAGGGTTAGAAGGCACCTTTTCGGATGGTCTTATCAGTAACCGTCGGGATAGGTACACAAAAGAACGTTTGCAGATGACTGCGCCGATTTCTCCTGGAAGCAGCGGTGGTCCCGTGCTAAACCGTAAAGGTGAAGTGATTGGTGTGTCCTTTGCTGTCTATAAGGATTTGGATGCACAGAACCTTAACTTTGCTATTCCATCTAGATACCTCAAAAAGCTGCTGAAGCAATCGGGGCTGGCAAAACCTTTGTCACAAGGACAATCTTCTATCTCTGCGGAGACCTACTTCCTATGGGGAAATGCAAAGTACAAGTCAGGCGATTATGCGGGTGCCATTGCAGACTATACCAAGGCTATCCAACTCGAACCCAATGTTATCTCAGTATACAACAATCGGGGACTTGCGAAGGCTAGCTTGGAACAATACGCTGCTGCGATTGCCGATTTTGACATTGCTATCAGACTACAGCCTGATGATGCCAATGCATACAACAATCGAGGAATTGCGAAGTATGAGCTGGGGCAACACTTTGCTGCGATTTCAGATTATGATATTGCCATAAGACTCAAACCCAACAATGCTAATATATACCACAATCGGGGGCTTGCAAAAGATAGCTTAGGACAACACTTTGCTGCGATTGCCGATTATGATATCGTCATAAGACTACAACCCAATAATGCCGGAGCATACCGTATTACTATAGTTTGGACATTTTTGGTCTTGTTATAGATTATGAATAGTTGGCAGCATTTCCCCGTTAGCACTTCTGAACAGGTGTTAGAACCGCTGCTAACGCCCCTTTTCTGTCTAAATTCTGTTAGAAATCACTGTTTTTTAGTCATCATTTTTCCAATAATCGTGAAAATAGTTGCTGTTGAACTAGTTCATGTAGTATCTTCGGGGATTTTTAGTTTTTTCTGTGCGTTTTTCCTCGGGTCGTAACCCGTATAAAAATAGTTTTGTTGTAAACATCGCTGCAAGTAAGCGGTCATCAAGCCGCGTGTGAGATGTTTCGGTTTATACCAGTGTATATTGAGCGTGGATAGCACGTCTTCTAAATCAAGAGAAACCTTGTCTGTGTCTGTGTCTGCGGGTGTCTTAGGCAATGGCGACGGACTGAAAGCGAGTTGTGTCAGCGTTGCTGCGGTGAAACTGAGTTGAGCGAACCGATCCAAACTTTTCCTGTCTCGGAGTTGATAGGTGTCAAATCCGAAGTTTTCTTTAGCGTCCCGAAAGGCAGTTTCAATCTGCCACCGGTTTCTATAGTGTCGGATAACTGTTTCTACGGGCAGTCGTAAATCTGAAGTAAATACACAAAAATACCGATAGGGTTTAGACTTTTTCAAGCGTTTGCGTATCACAACGATGCGGACATCTACAGGACACATCTTTGTTCGCACGACTTTATCAGCGACAGAAAGTGTCTGATCCTCAACAACGATATCTGTATACTTCAGGTGTGGAATAGACACACGGCTACCATACCGACGGGGTCTGCCTCTCTTGAGACGCTTAGGGCGTTTCGGTATATCAAAAAACGCTGCGTTTGACTTCGCACGACAAAGTAAATGATGTCCTTGTGAGAGTATCTCCGTGAACACTTTGCGTCTATTGAAACCTCTATCAAAAATGATAAGACCCGGTGGCACAAGATTACATAAATGCTTCAGCACAGCGAGGCTATTCGCGTCCTCGCTTTTCGGTTCCATCATCCGTGTGGCTAATGGAAACAGGCGCGTGCCTTCGGGCGTTTCTGCCAGCCAGCCAATCGCACCGAACTTGTGTCCGTGATGAAACTTGGACTGGTTCTTGTTACGTGGCTGATACGCAGGGTTCCTGCGGAAATGCAAACCCGCTTGTTTTGAACCGCTACTTATGGCATGCGTCTCATCATAGACATAGACGCCCGTGGGGTAAGCGGATAGCACTTGATGGCTTAGCGTAGTGGCGACTTGATCCACACACCAGATGCCACGCGAGAGAAACTTTGGCAGAGACCAATACCGACCTGCTTGGGCTGTCGCAAGATAGATTTGTGTCATTGTGCCTCGGTAGGGCGTATTTATCAGACCTTTTACGAAAGTCTGAAAGTGGTGAAAGTTATTATACTTGAACAAAGGTCAAAAATCTGATAACATGTTGTCCAAGTAGGAAAGTGGGGTCATTTGAAATATCCTTTCAAATTTGTGTTTCCTAAAAGGATACCCGCTTTCCTGCTTTATGTCCATAAAAAAAACAAAAAATGTCCAAACTATAGTACCGTATTAGAGGAGTTGAGAAAGCTCTTTTAGGTCGAAGGTTGGAAGCGAGGCAAGACCTCCGCACTGCACTGCGGCTTGCAACACAAGCAGGCGATGTGAGTCTTAAAGCGCATATAGAGGAGGGGCTGCGTATTCTTGATGAGTGAGTAGGAACGGTTTAGGAACACGTCACAATTGTAGGACAGACGCAAGTTTGGGTGTTTCTGTTTAGGATTACCCCCCTTTATCCCGCACTTACCCCCATTTTTTTTTGAATGCGTGTGTAGTTGTGTTCATAGGTCTCCAATGTTGTCATGTCAGTTCTTCTGCGGTGAGAAAGTTTATATCTCTCAAACAAGTCCTCTCGGTGAACAAGAGCAACGCCTCCTGCGTCCACACCTCGCGGATCATACGGTTGATGACACTGATCACGGAGTAAACTTTCCGCGTAGGGTGTAAAGTTTTTGCCCATCTGTCCGCAGCTTTTTCATAACACAGGAACGCCAAACCATAAGCCACGACTGCCAACAAAAACAGAACTTCCATCCGGGGCTGTTCGTTCTTTCTCAAAACGAGTGCTTTGAAACCGAAGTTCGTTTTCAAGTCTCTGAACCCGTGTTCAATCTGTGTCCGCCGCTTGTAGCAAGTTCGCAGGGGGTTCCCCTGAAGCCGATTGGAGATAAGATATAACGGGTCTTTCTTGGTGTGCTGTCCCCCAACATAGAGTGCCACAGGCACCTGCTCCGTGTAGTGATAAAGCACTTGTGGGTAAAAACCATTTGCCACTTCTTCAAGGCACTGCTTGTTGCCTGCTATACGCACACCAACATTGCGTGGCACACGCATCAAGTAGCAGATGCCTTGCCCCTCAAAAAACTTGAGGATCGCTCTCGCTCGGGCGAACCCTCTGTCAAAAACCAACACAGGCTCCCGACTATCCCCTAACACTTTAACAACGCGACTATGGACATCACAACAGAACTGCTGAACTAAATCGTTATGTCCTTGATAGGTGCCATCTTTGAGCATCTCATTTTTATACAGAACCCAATAGAGCGGGATCGCACGATTGCGAAACGGAAGGGCTGCAACAATCGCCTTCCATCCGCCCGGTAAATCTGTCTCGTCTATCAGCACAAGCAGATGCTGCATCCCCACAGAACGACACACACTGACAACTATATGTGACAACCAAGCACCCTTCACCGCTGCAACCGGAAAATAGGTGTCAATAAACCGCAACACACGCTTTTGCTTAGACTTGTCGTGTTTCACACGGATAGGTAGATGTGAGGCAATCGATTGAATACGAAAACTTGGGGCTACACACACAGCCTGTAGCATCAAATAAAAGTTGCGGAGCGTCGGTTTTTTGATACAAATCCCGTTGAAAACTTTACGAAAACCTGTTATAATCTTTCTGGGATGTACCCAGCTAAGGGTATATTTCATAAGAATACCTCCCTGCCGGTTTTTCACCGACATTGGTTTATATGGAGGTATTCTACCATAACCCATCAGACTTTCCAACTTATTTCTATACACACACACGCCTACACATACCGCATACAAAAATGGGGGTAAGTGAGCCCGCAAGCGGGGGGAATGAGAGAGTGGTACCCGCAGGCGGAGGGAATACGTAAGTCCTGAATTACTGAAGGAAACTGAACAATTTGGGCGTACACAACAATTGATAGAAAATTCAGTTGCAAAGCGGTCCGAGGTGTAGTCGTCAGGAAGTTTCAAACCACGGATATTTCTTCAGTAGATTCAAAAGTTTAGATATTTTAGGATTTATGTTGTTTTGCTTCAGTGTGCGTGGGTGAAGATGCGCAACCTGGAAAGGTTATGCTACAAAGATGCGCAACCTGGAAAGGTTATGCTACAAAGATGCACAACCTGGAAAGGTTATGCTACATAGGCGAACTGCACAACCTGGAAGGGTTATGCTACACAGTGCGGGCGAACATGCGCAACCTGGAAAGGTTATGCTACATAGTGTGCGGACCAACATGCACAACCTGGAAAGGTTATGCTACAAAGATGCACAGCTTGGAAAGGTTATGCTACATAGTGTGCGTGGTGAATATGCACAACTTGGACATGTTATGCTACATAGTGGGACGAACTACACAATCCTGGACAGGTTGTGGGACATTATGTGGCAACTTAGGTTATGTTAATCAATGGAGGTAATTATGTCAAAAATTCTTGTGCTATCTGGTGAAAACCATAAATTCAATGCAAGTGCAAGTGTTATACACGGTTTTCTTGATGAGGATGCAGAAATTTCAGCAACGTTAACGGACGATAAGGATATTTTGGCATCCAAGGAGTTAAATAACTACGATGCATGTGTCTTTGGCACTGGCTTCACTCGGTCAGAACGTCAAGCGGATGGTACATCCACACGTGTTCCGGATTTGACTCCTGGACAAGAAGATGGTCTGTTTCAGTTTGTTGAGGGTGGTAAAGGATTGGTTGGTATTCACGGTACTGCTTGGTGGATTGGTGGGCGTGCAGTTGATCTCATCGGTGGACATTCGAACTGGCATCCACCAGGTTCTACATTCACTGTGCATATTGAGGACACAGAACACCCGACAACTCAAGGTGTTTCCGATTTCGATGTTGAAGATGAAATTTACATCTCAGCACACGATCCACACATTCATGTGTTAGCTTCCGCGGAGTGGTTCGGTAAAGCACACCCGATGGCATGGGTAAAGACCTATCGTTCGGGTAAAGTCTTTTATACAACTTTGGGGCACGGTCCCGGAACTTTTGAGCGGTTGGGTATGCAGAAATTTCTTACGCAAGCGGTGAGATGGGCAGCGACATCCTAAACCAGAACGATGCACACCCTAAAGATCGAATCCGTAGAAACAGAAATTATTCCCGTTAACCATCGTGGCAATTGGGTATTCGTTGAACTTCAAGCGGAAGATGGCACGATTGGCATTGGTGAAGCATCCCATGGTAGAGATGATGAGAAGGTTAGACATCTAATCCAATCTCTTGCACCTGCGCTGATGGGATGGAATGTGTTTGAGCTTGAATCGTTTCGTCGTCGGTTCTTTCGTGATAGCGAAGGACATGCTTATCATACTGCAATTAGTGGGATTGAGCATGCAATGTGGGATTTGGCGGGTAAGGCTTTAGATGTTCCGATCTATCAACTTTTAGGTGGCAAGTGCAGAAATAGTATTAGACTATATGCAAATATAAACCGTGCGACGATAGATCGCAGTCCACAAGGTTTTGCAAAGAGTGCTGAGCAGGCAGTTGCAGAAGGATTTACAGCGATCAAGTGCGCGCCTTTTGATGGGGTATCGGTTTCGGATATTTCGAAGGGAACAATTATGTCGGCGATTCATCAAGGGGTCGATAGGATCCGGGCTATCCGCGCAACCATCGGATCGGAAGTTGATCTATTAGTAGATTGCCACAGTCGATTTAATCCTGGCCTTATCATACAAACTGTGAAGGCATTAGATGATCTCAATCTATTTTGGATTGAAGATCCTGTACCGTTAGATGACCTTGATGCGGTTGCACATGTCAGCATGTCAACTTCTATGCCGATTGCAACAGGAGAACGTCTCCGCTCACTGAATGACTTTGACAGACTGATAAGACACGGACGCGTTGATTACATCTTACCGGATGTAAAACATGTCGGTGGTTTGTTAGGATTGAAGAAGATTGCAACGTTGGCAGAGACAACGAATGTCAAGGTCACACCTCACAATCCCAGTGGTCCTGTTGCAACAGCTGCAAGTGTGCAATGCATGGCAAGCGTACCGAACTTTGGTATCCTTGAATATGCTTGGGGTGAGGTGGATTGGCGGAGTACACTTGTTGATCCACCTGAACAAATAAAAGACGGTTTTATTGAACTTTCTACGCGGTCTGGATTAGGTATATCGCTCAAATCGCTTTAAACAGAACATTTTAGGGGATAATGTTATGAAACATCTAATACTACTCAATTTATTTCTAATCGTATTTTTATTGGGTTGCCTTGGAGGTCAACAGACTGCAATACAACCTGTGGAGACAGAAACATCCTCAACTGAGGGAGAATCTCCGAATGCACTTGCGGTTCTGGAACTTTCAACACCAAAAACGGACTATTCAGCACAAGACACAATCCCGATTGAACTTCACATTCGAAATGGCAAGTTTGATCTGCTTGTACCGATTTCCAGTGTTGCTATGCAACGTGCTTTTAGGCAACTAACTGTTACGGATAGCAACGGTGTGGTAGTCAAGAGCAAAAAGATGGTTCCGCTTGGAAACACGCTCAAAACACTTTATAAGGATGGAAAATCTATCAGATGTGTTCAGGGTTTTGATATGAAAGCAGGCACAACACAGAAAGCTTCCTTGGATAATCTGCTTGAATATTATAAGCTTGCACCCGGTAGTTACACAGTCGCAGTAACACTTGAATTAGAGGTATACGATGAATTCATGCAGGATCAGCATCCGCAAATTATAGAATTGGAACGCGAGATATATGGTATTCAGAATAGTCCTAATCCGCAGTTTACACCGGAGGTAAAAAAAGAGGCGATTGGTTACAAACAAGACCAAATTAAATTGATCCAGGAAAAGTATAAAGATGAATTGCTGAACATATATCTTCCATTAAAGTCGCGCCGAGGGAAAGCTTTACTTGAATCTAACACCATTGCTATTACCATAGAATAGAGGGTATCATGAAAACATTAATAGTTCTCAGCACACTGCTTCTCTTTTTCTGTAGTTGTATTAGTCAAACAACCCGGAACATGCAAAGTTATGAGAGGGCTTCTAGCATACAAAAAGATCGTGAAGATTTGCTTGAATCTTACGGAGAAATACGACGTGATCAAGACAAACAGACGCATGAATATGCGGTCCGAGATCAGTTGATTGGTAAATGGCAGCTTGTGAGTCTCACGTTTGAAGAGGGGGATATACCGCAGCCGACGTTGGCTATCAAGGTGTCACTTGCTGCGACTGCTCGTCAGAATCTGAGCCTTGAATTTTTCAATGAATATGCCCGTTACGGTTTTCGCGGGAATAGTTTTCGCGGGAATAGGAATAGTTTTCGCGGGAATAGTAGAGGCATACAAGTAGGCGGAGATTATGATATTGAAAGCCTGCTCTATGTAGAGACACTTTATCCTGTTATAACCTTTTCTCGGCGTCAAGGGGAACCAATTGAACGTTTTTTGTTCGGTGAAGCAGCCCAACGTGAGGAGAACGATACGCCTTTTTCACGGGCGTTAATCCCTGGTATCAATGTCTCGTTTTCCAAAGACGACGTTGGTGATGAGTTGTTGCATTTGAAGCGTTCCGGTAGAATGGAACTGACCCCGGATGGTTGGGGTAAGACAGGACAAATTCATTGTATTTTTCGAAAAATCGAATAGAATCAATTGTATGCATTATCATAGTATTCAGTAAATAAAAGGTATATCTGATGAAAACGAGTATATGTATTTTTCTTATCTTTACACTATTTTTGGTTTCAATATTGTGTCTGTCGCCATGCGTTGCACAAGAGTATATTAACGGCCCGTGGCTTTGGATAATAGCACCTACCGAACCGGGACAGGGAGGAGCGATTTCCACTGATATAGATTCACTTGCAGTTGTCAGTGGGGGCGACGTTACGGAAATAGATGTTGCTACCAAGGGTGCAAAGGGGGGAGACTTTATTGGAGATTACGCGTGGACACTCAGTGAACTTCGCTTTAAGAACATTGAAAACACCTATAATTTTACCGGTGAAATTGATAATCTCACGGATCTTTTCCAGAAATTGAGATGGGTAGATGGTGAAGTGCTCGATCATTCCGCTTACGGTTTGATTACACTTGAATCCGAGCTTGCTCAGAATGGGGTGACAATGAGTGTTGGCAGTGATGACTCTGTAAAAGTATGGCTCAACGGTGGGGTAGTCCATAAAAATGCAGTTGACCGAGGTTCAGGAGGTTACCAAGATACGTTTCAAGTTGATCTGAAACAGGGAGATAACTTGTTGATGGTGAAGGTAAGTCAAGCTTGGGGAAATTGGAGTATGTTTATCGGTGTGGATGCCGATGTAAGAGCAGTCTATAGAGCACCGTTGTCGGAATTGGAAAAAGTCACACTGTTGCTTGATTGGCTTCCCAACGTAGATCATGCTCCGCTTTATGTTGCACAAGAAAATAAGCTATTTGCTAAACATGGTTTATCGGTTGATTTGCGTTGGGGTGGTGACCCGGATGCACCGTTGAAGCTTGTGGCTGCTGGTAAAGTACCATTCGCTGTAAGTTATCAACAGCGTGTTACGATTGCACGTGCAAGTAAAGAAGAATTACCTATAAAATCAATTGGATTGCTCGTAGAACATCCACTTAATACGATTACATTTCTGAAGAAGTCGGGAATAAGAACGCCTGCAGATTTTAAAGGAAAAACTATTGGATATACGGTAGCTCCCTTGGATGTACTTCTGTTTAATGCGATCGCTGCGAATGCCGGTTTAGCCGAGGATGACTATAAATTAATCAACATAGGTACGAATGTTATAGCCCCGCTTCTGGGGGTCAGATTGACGCAGTTATCGGACCTTTTCGAAACTACGAAGTCAATCTTTTGAAACTTAAGGGGGCAGAAGCGGATTTTTTTGCACTTGAGAAACATGGTATACCCGACTATTATGAGTTAGTCATAATCACTAATGACAAATATTTAGAAAAAGATACGAAAACTGCAAAGAACCTGATGATGGCGATTCAGGAAGCTATTCAATTCACTAAAAAGAATCCTGACGTAGCATTGAAACTCTTTTTTCAGGCAAATCCTGATGCGGAGAAAGAATTAGAACAACTTGCTTTTCGGGATACTGTGGATCTATTTGCATCAACACAAGTTCAATCTAAAGAAAAATGGGAAGCTTTTGTGAAGTTTGCCCTTGAAAAAAATTTAATCTCAAAACCTGTCAAAGTGGATGATCTATTTGTAAACTTATTAGGGGAAAACTAAATCTTAGTATTGGGATGCCAGAGATATTCTTCAGTAACACCTAATTCCTCCAAAATTGGTGTAAGCAGTGATAGTTCTTCCAACTGTTTTATATTGTGTGCGTCACTTCCGATAAGCAGTTTCACATCTCGTTCCAAACATAGCTGATAGAATTCTACAAGATGTGTTTGATTATAACGGACCATTTTCGGACTGATTTCTATTCCCAGCCCACGTTGAGATACAAGGTCAAGTTGATAGATTAACCGCTTTTGCTCAACATTTCGCATCATTTCCTGACCAAATGCTGCAGTTTCCTCCTTTGAAAATTGGAAGACATCCGGTGAGAGCAGAAATGGGTGGACGATTGCATCGGTTATGGGGCATGCAACCGCTGCTTCGAACATATAGATTTCGTGAAATGCTACTCGGCGCGGGTCTCGGAAGCTTCTCGGTCGTGCTACACCGCGCAGGTGATAATGATTTGGAGCCATCAAGACATAATCGAAATATGAAGCCAAACGAATATTTATTGAGGTGGACTGATATTCCAACATCTGTGACTCCACGCCGAAATGCACTTCAATTGAAGATTCTGTTTTCTTTATTGCCTGCTGTGCAGATTGAATCATCTTTATTTTTGATTGATAACTGTAATCGTGATCAGTTATTCCAATTGCCTTAAAACCGTGTTCCTGTTGAAGTTGGATAATTTTTTCTATACTGAACTCGTTGTCTGCGCATCCCGAAAGTTGGGTGTGGATATGGTAGTCACAACTAAGCATTTGGTACTCCTTCAAACTGTATCATTCCTAATAAGATTATTGCAAAATTTTGGACGTATTGCAACAAAAAATTGCATGAATGCATTGCTGTCAACAGAATTGTTTCAGTTTTAGGTTATCTCAACTTTTTCAGATAACGGAAACACGTGAGTTGTCAATTTTTTTATTGCACATATCAACAAATTTAGGATATACTTTATAGAAAAGCTGCGACATGACGTAAATCAATCTTAATGTGTAGAGATATAGGAAAATGTAGATGCTGTTTAATTTCGCCAATGTTCTCATTTTTTTAGTTGTGGGTTGTTTATTTGTCATCCTGAATCTCACAGTTTCTCGTCTTCTACATACGAAGATATTTTCAGGTGAGAAATATATTCCCTATGAATGCGGGGAAGATCCGATTGGGGACACACGGATAAAGTTCAACACCCGTTTTTACGTCATTGCACTTATTTTCTTAATATTTGATGTTGAAGTGGTGTTTCTGCTGCCGTGGGCAGTTGTGTTTAGAGATATTGGTCTCCTGGCATTTTTGGAGATGCTTGTCTTTATTGCAATTTTGTTAGTTGGCCTTGCTTATGTTTGGGCGAAAGGCGATCTTGAATGGATAAAATCTACGGAATTAGAGGTGCAATCTATACAGCGAGAGGAAAGTTATGATACTTGATGAGAAATTAGACAAAAACGTAATTGTCACCTCAGTTGATGCTGTGGCGAACTGGGCGCGTTCTTCCGCGCTTTGGCCGATGACCTTTGGACTTGCTTGCTGTGCCATAGAGTTTATGGCGACAGCCGCGTCTAACTATGACTTGGACAGGTTTGGAGCAGGCGTGCCACGCGCAACTCCTCGACAATCTGACCTAATGGTAATTTCTGGTACTGTAACTCTTAAGATGGCAACACGGATTAAAAGGTTGTATGAACAGATGCCTGAACCGAAATATGTTATTTCTATGGGTAGCTGTGCTACGAGCGGCGGTCCATATTGGCAACACGGATACCACGTTCTTAAAGGTGTTGATCGGATCATCCCTGTTGATGTATATGTCCCCGGATGTCCGCCACGTCCCGAAGCACTCATTGAGGGTTTGCTAAAATTGCAAGAGAAAATCAAGACACAAACTGTAGCGAAACGCACCAATGCTCCATTCTTAAAGAGATTATTTACTAAAACAGAATGGTACGAAATTGAAAAAGCAGAAAAAGCTGACGGTGCGGATCCGGAAACAGAAACAACGACACCTGAAGAAGCAAACGTCGAAAAAACTGTTTAAAAACCAGATTATCTCGTTTGGAGTAGATAGTACGTGAATCCTGAAGAAATCTATAAAATCCTATCCGACAAGTTTGGTGAATCTATCATCGGTTATGACGCGGAATTGGCAGGAGATCCGACTGTTCAGGTTGCACCTATAGCAATCGCGGATGTGTGTCAATATCTCGCTGAAACCGACTCGTTAGCATTTGATTCTTTAATGTGTCTCAGCGGTGTCGATCTCGGTGTTAAAGAGGAAGTACTCTCTGTTGTTTATCATCTTTACGCTATGCAACATCGTCATAGTGTGGTTCTGAAAACATCAGTACCGAAAACTGATGCACATCTTCCTACCGTTTCACATATTTGGAAAACAGCGGATTGGCATGAACGTGAGACGTATGACCTATACGGAATACGGTTTGAAGGACATACCGATCTGCGACGTATTTTACTGCCAGATGATTGGGAGGGATATCCACTTCGAAAAGATTACCAGGAACCAGATTTCTATCGCGGCATGCGTGTATCTTATTAGGCAGGACTTGAAATTAATATAAATTGTAGATAAAATCTAACCTGATAACCCACATTATGGAAAGCACACAACAGACAGAATCAAAAATCATAGAATTGAAACCGTTTACTGATGAAATGGTAGTAAATATGGGGCCTCAGCATCCTAGTACGCATGGGGTGTTACGGTTGGAATTGAAGTTGGACGGTGAGATAGTCCGCGAAGCGATTCCGCATATTGGGTATCTACATCGTTGTTTTGAAAAACATTCCGAAAATCTCTCTTACCAACAAATAATTCCATTCACGGATCGGATGGATTACGTTGCGGCGATGAATCAGAATTGGGGGTTTTGTCTTGCTGTGGAGAAGCTGCTTGCGGTAGATGAAGCAAAGGGTTTTGAAGTGCCGGAACGCGCAGAATATCTACGCGTGTTAATCTGTGAATTAAATCGGCTAGCGAGTCATTTGCTTTCTTTTGGCACCTACGGCATGGATATTGGGGCGTTCACACCTTTTCTATATGCTTTTCGCGATCGGGAACGTCTTCTCCTGCTTTTTGAGAAAGTCTGCGGTGCGCGGCTCACCTATAACTATATTCGCATCGGTGGTGTGTCTGAAATCATTCCGCTGGAACCCGGTTCTATTGCAGAACAAGATTATTTAGATGAAATTGAAGCTTTTCTTGACTACTTTGAACCGAAGATAGATGAATATAATGACCTATTGACTTCAAACAGTATTTTCTCTGAACGGACGATGGGTGTTGCTGTGATGTCTGACGAGATGGCTCTTAGTTACGGTGCTACCGGTCCCAACCTTCGTGGATCTGGAGTTGACTGGGATTTGCGAAGAGACGAACCGTATTCCATCTATGATCGATTTGATTTTGATGTACCTGTGGCTAAGGACATTCCTGAGTTAGGGGCTGTTGTTGGGGACTGTTGGAGTCGTTACAAAGTGCGTATGGATGAAATGAAGGAATCTGTAAAAATAGTTCGACAGATTTTAGGGGAGGGACTCCCGGATGGGCCGGTCATGGCTGATTTAAAAGCTGTCCGTCCGCCGAAAGGTGAAATCTATTTTCGCAGTGAGGCACCACGCGGAGAGCTCGGTTTTTACATCGTTAGTGACGGCACCCCGAAGCCGGTACGTGTTAAAGGGCGTTCTCCATGCTTTAGTGCGTTAAGTGCACTTCAGGAACTAAGCCGTGGCTTGATGGTGGCAGATATTATTGCGATTATTGGAAGTATTGATATTGTCATGGGTGAAGTTGATCGATAGAATTAGCAGCAGCGGTATCCGCAATTATTGTACTCCTTGCATATTTCAAATGAGAAAATTAGATGCCAGAAATATTATATGAGAGTTTCTTTCCAAAAATAAACTTGCAAGAAAGTTCCAATTGGGCAAAAGATTTCTTCCAGGATGCTGTCTTGCCTCGCTTGCCGGAGGCGGTGGCGGGACATCTGCCTATGGAAGTAGGCACGATTCTCGTAATGTTGGTGTGTGCGGGTATTTTTGTTGCTGTGGTTCCGTTGCTTCCATTGGTTTTAGTTTTAGCAGAACGAAAAGTCGCTGCACGATTTCAAAATCGTACTGGTCCGATGCGCGTTGGCCCTTGGGGTACTCTGCAAACATTGGCAGATGGTATAAAGCTTATTTTTAAAGAGGATTATATCCCACCACAAGGTGATAAAATCCTTTTCATGCTTGCTCCTTATGTGATATTTGCCTGTTCTTTCGCTGTTTTCGCTGCAATTCCGTTTGGACAGAGTATCTTAGTCAGCGACTTTAACATCGGTATCTTCTATATCATGGCGATCTCGTCAGTGATTGTGATGGGTGTAATTATGGCGGGTTGGTCTTCTAACAGTAAATGGTCATTGTTAGGTTCGTTACGCTCTGCTGCTCAGATTGTTAGTTATGAAATACCTTTGGGACTATCCATCTTAACCGTTGTCATGCTCGTTGAAAGCTTAAGCATGAGTCAGATTGTAGATAAGCAATCTGGTGGAATATTTACCTGGCTCATATTTCGGTCACCTTTTACTTTTATTGCATTCTTTATCTTTTTTATATCTGCTATTGCTGAGGTCAACCGAACGCCATTTGATTTGCCCGAAGCAGAGTCTGAGATCGTTGCGGGGTTCCATACCGAATATAGTGGAATGCGTTTCGCGCTTTTCTTCATTGCAGAATATGCGAATATGTTTGCTGTGAGTGCAATTGCTGTAACGCTCTTCCTTGGTGGATGGGAAGGTGTCTTGCCAGGGTATGATTTCCTCGGTGGTTTCCCCGGTTTCGTTATCAAGACATTGGGGCTTGTATTTTTGATGATGTGGTTGAGATGGACATTACCACGTTTACGTGTTGATCAACTCATGAATCTGTGCTGGAAATACTTTATTCCGATTTCATTCTTTAATATATTTGGCACAGGAGTATGGGGGCTAATTTTTAAAACTGATGATGTGTGGAGTATTGGCATCAGTTGTGCGATTATCTATATTGGTCTTATCAGTGCATACACAGTCGCTGGAAGGAATCTTGCGCGAAAGCCTGAGCCGCAGGCAAGCCCAGTATAGATAGAACAGTATTAAATAATTGTTTATATGTCTGTTGAACGGAGGTATATGATGACTACTAGTGCGGAAGTTTTGGGTAGTTTGAAACAGGAAAAAATCGTCCGTTTTGCTAAAAGATTGTCAACTGTTTTGCTTGTATCTGTAATTGTAGTCTTTGATGATTTCATCGTAGCAAACATTACCACTCGTTGGCACTACTCTCTTCTGGGAGTGGGTTTAGGTATATGTTTTGCATGTCTCGGTTTCTTAGTCTTGGCATTTGTCAAAAGACGTTGTGCAAAATGTGGCGAAAGAATTATCCCTGATAGCATACGTGAAAAGGTTGTTTTAATAACAGGATTCTCGCTATTAACTTTCGGAGGATTAATAGTGATTCTGAACAATTCACTGGCTCTAGTCTTTAACGTTCACTGGCTACATACTTGGGGACTGATTTTAGGACAAAGTTTGGCGTGCATAGGAATTTGGTTAGGGGCATTGTTTAGTGATCGATTTGCAGGAGATCGGAATTTACGTAAAGCAGGTTTTTTTATGAGTAGTCTGCTACTTGTCTTTGTAATTTTGAAATTAGGTTTCGGGTCGTAGCTTAGTTCTGTTTGCAATTCCAGCATTATCCAAGGAAGCATTTTTATGGACAAATACATACGCAACATATACAAGGGTGTTTATACCGTTCTCGTTGGCATGCGGGTGACGATTCGGCAGTTCTTTGAACCGAATGTGACGCACCAATATCCTTATGAACACGATTTTGAAAAGAAACAGAATGTTCGGGAGATACCCAAAGGATATCGTGGGCAGCTCTATAATCGGATTGAGGATTGCATCGGATGCAAAAAGTGTGAAATGATCTGTCCTGTGGATTGTATTACGATTGAAGGCACGAAATTGCCCAAAGGCGAACAACTGTGGGATAGCATGAACGTCGTGCATCTCAAGGATGGACGTGAAATCATCGGTCTCATTGATGGTAGCGATAAGAAATTAAATCTTGATGAACCAATTACGGTTACAAATATTACCTCTCGCCAAGGTCCACAGGAAGTCGTTGACCGTTTAGAAGAGTCGGGAGATGAGAACCGAACCCAAACAATTTCTGGAGAAGAAGTCTCTCGTGTTGTAACACGAAACCCTGTCGTTTTTTATCTTGACCAGTTTGATATTGATATGTCTCTATGCATGTATTGTGGACTTTGCACAGAAGTTTGCCCGACTGAGTGCCTGACTATGAAGGATACGCTTGAGGGAATTGAGTATTCGAGTTTTGATCGCAACGACTTAATATTTGAATTTGATAAGCAAGAGATGTACGGCAAAGATG
The DNA here is from genome assembly GCA_965200395.1 of Candidatus Poribacteria bacterium. Lineage (GTDB taxonomy): Bacteria > Poribacteria > WGA-4E > WGA-4E > WGA-3G > MSPOR6. The sequence continues at coordinate 1,013,319 of CBDAUH010000003.1, forward strand.
GCACCGAGGCAGTTGAAGCTGCTGATTAGATATTGTGTAGGATAGTTATATAAATGGAGTTTACACTTAAAACATTTATTTTTTATGGTTTTGCCCTGCTAACAATAGGTTCAGCACTGGCGGTGGTAACCCTACGTAACATCGTTCACGCAGCGTTTGCACTGATGGTCACCCTGTTCGGGGTAGCAGGATTATATGTGTTTCTGCAGGCAGATTTCCTTGCAGCAACACAAGTAATTGTCTATGTCGGGGGTATTCTGGTGCTTATCCTCTTCGGTGTGATGATGACAAGTGGACGGTTGGATATGCGTATCCACATTGAACGTGGTCAACTGCTTTTAGGTGCTGGGATTTCAATTGCTCTGCTAATGCTGCTCTTGACAGTCATCGCGAATATGCCGGTTTGGAAAAATCTGACCGACGATGGAATACCACTTGATCCGACCACTGAACAAATTGGTACAATGATTTTAAAAGAGAAGTTTCTGCTGCCGTTTGAGGTAGTCTCTGTACTGTTGTTAGTTGCATTAATCGGTGCTGCCCTTATTTCTCGCAAGGAGGTACGGGATTAGTCCATTCTGGTTATTAGAAAAAAATGAGTCTACAACACTATTTGGTAATCAGTTCAATTCTATTCACACTTGGTATTTTCGCAGTACTAACACGGAAGAACGCTATTAGCATTCTGATGGGTATTGAACTAATTCTTAACTCTTGTAATCTAAATTTCGTAGCGTTTTCCCGGTTTGCCAAACCATCTGAAAATGTAGCTGGTGCCAGTCACTATCTCCTTGATGGTCAGATAATCGCAATTTTTGGTATTGTGCTTGCTGCTGCAGAAGCTGCTGTTTTTCTTGCAATTATTCTTGCAATCTACCGTGAATTCGGTAGCATACGTCCAGATGAAGTGGATACCTTGAAAGGTTAAAAGAAAAGTTATAGTATGGTTGTCCCATTAATAAGTATTATCTTACTTGCTCCGCTTGCTGCCTTCGCAATTTTTTCATTATTTGGTTTAGCAAAACGGAGTTTCCCGCGACAAGATATTTTGTCAACCGCTGCGATGCTCATTGCACTCGGTTGTTCTCTACTTCTCATACGGGAAGTGGTTTCAGAGCCTAAACCCATTGCTGTAGAGTGGCTTTCACTCGGTACCGTTACCTTGTCTATGGGCTTCTACCTTGACAGCGTCACGGTGATTATGTTAATCGTTGTCACGCTGGTGAGTAGTCTTGTTCACATTTTCTCTATGGGATACATGCATGGGGATCCGCGATATCCACGGTTTTTTGCATTTCTATCGCTTTTCTCATTTTCCATGCTGTTTTTGGTGGTATCGGATAACCTACTCGGTATATACATCGGTTGGGAGCTTGTTGGACTTTGCTCCTATCTGCTTATCGGTTTCTGGTACGAAAAAGACTCCGCTGCGAATGCTTGTAAGAAGGCGTTCTTGACGACTCGCGTCGGTGATGTCGGTATGTTCATCGGCATGATGATGTTGTTTAAGCAATTCAACACGCTTTCACTTTACGGTGATGACGGTGATGGTGGCATCTTTACACGGATTGCTGACCCCACATACTTTACACCAGATACAATAGGAATTGTATGGCTTTCAGTTGCAGGAATTCTTATCTTCTGTGGTGCTGTGGGTAAATCTGCACAAGTACCGTTGCATACATGGTTACCTGATGCGATGGAAGGTCCCACGCCTGTCAGTGCGCTAATCCATGCTGCCACTATGGTTGCAGCAGGCGTATATCTCGTGGCTCGGATGTTCCCGATTTTGACCCCGACTTCATCTCTAGTAATTGCTTATGTCGGGGGTATTACTGCACTCGTTGCTGCGACTATCGCTATTGTTCGGTTCGATATTAAGAGAGTTTTGGCATACTCTACGATTAGTCAATTGGGATATATGATGTTGGCAATCGGTGCAGGCAGTTATGTTGCCGGACTTTTTCACCTGACAACGCATGCATTCTTCAAGGCACTGCTGTTCCTCGGTTCTGGCAGTGTTATCCACGCCTTCCACGCAATGCATGCACACCATGATAATGAACATGCAGAGAGTGGGGACCATGAACATGATAATCACAGTTTAGTGCATGAACACGGTTCAGAAATTCCACCTGACCAAGATATGCGGAACATGGGTGGACTCCGCCGTAAAATGCCGTTGACTTTTATCACGATGCTCATTGCTACGTTGTCTATCTCAGGTGTGCCGTTTGTTTTTTCAGGCTTCTGGAGTAAAGATAAGATTTTAGCTGGTGTACTTGGGCACGCAATGGAAGGGAACTCAGTTCATTACTACATTCTATTCGGTATAGCACTAATTGCTGCGGGTATAACGGCGTTCTATATGTTTCGCTTGATATTTATGACCTTCTTCGGTGAACCGCGCAATCAAGAAATGCACGATATGGCACACGAATCTCCGTTAGTAATGACAGTGCCGCTGATCGTTTTGGCAATACTGAGCTTCCCTGTCGTAAATACGGTATTTAACAAAGACTATATTAAACCACCGCCGCAACCCTATCTTCATGCACCACAGCATGCTTACATTGCACCTGATATCAAAACAGGAGATGAAAACTTTGGTCTCTCTCTCTTTGGCGTTTCCACCGCAGCGGCTGCAGAAGAAGATAGTGGACAAGACACTGCACCTGCCGATGATGCACATCATGTACATGAGCTTGCGCATAAGATTGCAATGGTGCTGTCTATCTGCGTAGCGGGTTTAGGCATATTGCTTTCTTGGTTGTTTTACCATAGACGGACCTTTTCTGCAGATGCTGTCGCAACAACTTTTCGTCCTGCCTACAACCTATTCTGGAATAAGTACTACTTTGACGAATTCTACGACGGTGTGTTGGTTGCTCTAACAGTATGGAAATCACGGCTTTTTGCAAAGTTTGACCTTTCTATCATTGATGGTATCGTCAACGGTGTTGCTACAATAACACGGGTAATCTTTGCAGCATTTATTGGTTTTTTTGATAACCGTGTCATTGATGGTATTGTCAACCGTGTGGCAAAGGTAATATGGTCTGTCGGCGGCAGAATCCGTAGAATACAAACAGGAGCAATACAAACCTATCTCTTCGTTGTTCTTGGCGGGATAGTGTTGATAATATTGATTTTTAGACTATTATAAGTGCATAAATCAAATAGAGAATTCAGATTGCCTATAAGGCAAATTCATTGAGGAAAGAAAACAAAAATGTTATTGTCGCTAATGATTTTTGTCCCGTTGCTGGGGATGGTCGTTGTTTTACTTCTACCGCGGGAGTCGGAAGAATTAATTAAACGCGTTACGCTTGCTTTTACACTTGTTCCACTTGTACTTGCTATTATTGCTATTATATTATTTGTATCTTATGACGGATCAACAGCTGGAACACTATATTTTGTCAACGTTCCTTGGATTGATGCATTTAATATCAATTATCATATCGGTATTGATGGTTTAAGTGTAACGCTACTTCTTCTCACCGCTCTTTTGGGACCAATCTGTGTGCTTGCCTCTTGGCGCAATATTGAAAAAGGTCTTAAGGCGTATATGGCACTGTTCCTATTGCTTGAGACAGGCATGCTCGGATTTTTCGCTGCGTTAGACCTATTCCTGTTCTTTGTTTTCTTTGAATTGACACTGCTACCGATGTATTTTCTGATCGGTGTGTGGGGAGGACCACGACGAGAATATGCTGCGATTAAATTTTTCCTCTATACTTTATTCGGCAGTGTGCTAATGTTGGTTGCGATGATAGCGGTTTATCTCAATAGTGGGGTGCCAGGTGAACGAACATTTGATATTCCAACACTTATAACGTTGGCTCGCACATCAGGACATGCGCTTGCTGATTCGGGATTTCAGACGTGGGTTTTTCTCGGTTTCTTTATCGGTTTTGCTGTAAAAGTACCGATCTTTCCCTTCCACACATGGCTCCCCGATGCACATGTTGAAGCACCTACTGCTATTAGTGTTATCCTTGCAGGTGTACTTTTAAAGATGGGTACCTACGGATTAGTGCGTGTAAATATGGCAATGTTCCCAGAGGGTCTGGCTGTGTTTACAGATGGCGTTGGTCTCTTAGGTAACAGTTTGGCATTACTCGGTTTCATTAACATTGTCTACGGGTCCTTCTGTGCATTAGCGCAAACCGATTTTAAGAAGTTAGTCGCATATTCCAGTATCGGGCACATGGGATTTGTTATTTTGGGGCTTGCTGCTGGGAATTCTGCTGGAATCAACGGTGCAATACTCCAGATGTTCAATCACGGTGTCATTAGTGCGATGCTATTCCTACTTGTCGGTGTTCTCTATGACCGTGCACATCATCGTGAAATAAACGGTTTTGGCGGTTTAGCAACCAAAATGCCGGTCTATACAGGTATCACGACAGTTGCGTTTATGGCATCCTTGGGATTGCCTGGTTTAAGTGGCTTTGTTGGTGAAGCATTATCACTGCTTGGGGCATTTCAAGAATTTGAGCTATTGACAATCCTTTCTACAATAGGCATTGTTGTCGGTGCGGCATACTTCCTCTGGACACTCCAAAGGGTCTTCTTAGGGCAACTTAACCCCAAATACGAAGATCTGCCAGAGATCAACAAACGTGAAATCTTGACTTTGGTGCCACTCGGTATTCTCACCATTGTCCTTGGTATCTGGCCCAACTTTGCACTTGATATGTTTAGCGAATATGTTAGCAATCTTGTGGATGTATTAAAGGCAATATAGGAGAACGGTGTGGATCCTCTAAAAAATATTGAAAGTCTCGCCTATTTCAGTCCGGAGATAATTCTTGTTGTGTTCGCTGCAGCAGTGATTATCCTTGATCTTCTCGTGAAAAATCGGGAAAGTGAAAAGGTTGCCTATCTCTCTCTTGTAGGACTGGGATGCTCCCTGGTAGCTATTCTTGTCACGAATTCGTTTGTTAGTAGTGAAAAACCGATAGATCTCTTTTTGGGGATGATTCGGCTTGATGGGTTCGCTGTATTTTTCAAAATTCTTCTGCTTCTTGCAACCGCCGCAACCATCCTTTTTTCACTCCGCTCGGAGGAACTCGATGCAAGATTGAAAGGCGAATATTATGCCTTGTTGTTAGCTATTACTTTTGGTATGTTTCTGATGGCATCGTCAACAAACTTGTTGATGATATTCATTTCGTTAGAAACGGTCAGTCTTACGTCCTATATTCTCGCTGGATTTTTGACACACAGTCCACGTTCAAGTGAAGCAGCGTTCAAGTATATTACCTATGGTGCAGTTGCATCCGGAACGATGCTATTTGGATTATCTCTGCTTTTTGGTATGGCGAGGACAGGTGACCTTGCTCAGATTAGTTCACAGATTGCTGCTGTGCTTAGTTCTGGTGATATATCTTCCCTCGGTGTATTAGTTGCGATAACCTTCGTCCTGGCAGGTATAGGCTATAAAATTGCATCTGTCCCGTTCCACATGTGGTCTCCAGATGTCTACGAAGGTGCACCGATTCCGATAACAGCGTTCCTATCTGTTGCTTCGAAAGCCGCTGGGTTCGCGTTATTCCTAAGATTCTTCCACACGGGGTTCGGCACTTCTGAAATCATACAGTCAATTGACTGGGGTTTGTTATTAGCAATTGTTTCAGCACTCACGATGACTGTAGGAAACCTCGCTGCTCTACCTCAAAGGAACGTCAAACGTTTATTGGCATATTCGAGCATTGCACACGGGGGTTATCTGTTGATGGGTGCTGTCCTGTTGACACCTGAAGGACTTTATGCTATTCTCTTCTATCTCATCGTCTATCTATTCATGAACTTAGGTGCTTTCTATGTTGTTATTCTAATAGCAAATGAAGCAGGCAGTGAAATGATAGATGGCTACCGAGGGCTTGCTACCCGTGCTCCGTTAGTTGCTGGCGCAATGGCAGTTTTCCTTTTTTCACTGACTGGGATTCCGCCGTTAGCAGGTTTCTTTGGAAAATGGGTGCTGTTTTACGCGGTCATAGGCGAAGGATTGTATTGGTTAGCGTTTATCGGACTGCTAAACAGCGTTGTTTCCCTCTATTATTATGCTCGTATTGTAAAGGCGATGTATTTTGAAACTGCCGAAGATCCAAATAGTCTCTCCTTTTCTAATGGCACTTTTGCCCTATTAAGTGTCTTTGCTGTTCCCACAATTTTCATCGGACTTTTGAATATATTCTATACCTTCTCAGATAAAATCACGCTTCAGTAGTAGATAATCGGAAAAGGTTGACAAGCGGTCTTTGCTGGGGTATACTTAACGTAGTAGTCAATGCCCGGTCGTCTAATGGTAGGACGCATGGCTCTGGACCATGTAGTGAAGGTTCGAGTCCTTCCCGGGCAGTTGTTTTATCGATCGACAAATGAGTTATTAGTACACGGCCCTATTGTAGAGAGGAGAAATAATGGAACGGGTAGAGACTTCACCTGAAGATTATATTGCTAGCCAAGACACAGAGACGCGCGCGGTTTTAAACGAACTTCACACGTTAATCAAGGCCGCCTTATCAGACAGTGATTGCTGTATGTGGGAAGGTGTATTCTGGGGTGGTAGCGAACAACGAATTATCGGTTACGGTAATTTTTTTATATTCGTTCTGATAAAAAGAAAGTTGAATGGTTTTTGGTGGGGTTGACTCGGCAGAAGAACTACTTTAGTGTCTACATCAACGCCGTTGAAGGGAAACGCTATCTGGCAGAGATCTACAAAGACCTTCTCGGCAAAGTCAAAACGGGAAAAAGTTCTATCAGTTTTCGTAACTTGGGAGATGTTAATGTTGATGTGCTACGTGAAATGATTGAACATGCGGATAGATTGACTAACGAAAGCGACACATAGACAACATCTACAAGGAATCTTGTCCGTTTCAATAACCCAATTATGCCGCTATCGTCTAGGGGTTAGGACAGATGGTTCTCAGCCATCAAACCGGGGTTCGAATCCCCGTAGCGGTATCTCTTCACTTGTATAGATGGGTTTGCTACCTGTCCATTGTCTTAACGCGTGAATCCTTCTTAATTATCACCCACAAAATGGAGATTGCCCCATGCATGATACCCCTAAACACACCAACCGTCTAATTCATGAAACAAGTCCATATTTACTCCAACATGCGCATAACCCCGTTGACTGGTTTCCGTGGGGTGAAGAGGCGTTGGAACTTTCAAAACGCGAACAGAAACCTATTTTACTGAGTATCGGATATTCTGCTTGCCACTGGTGCCACGTTATGGAGCGCGAGTCCTTTGAAAATGAGGATATCGCTGCAATCATGAACGATCTGTTTGTCAACATCAAGGTGGACAGGGAGGAACGTCCCGATTTAGATGAGATTTATATGAATGCGGTCCAGGTTATGACTCGTCATGGTGGATGGCCTATGACTGTGTTTTTAACACCAGACTTGAAGCCGTTTTACGGTGGGACATATTATCCGCCTGAAGATAGGTACGGTAGGCCCGGGTTTCCAAAAGTGATGCAAGCCGTAGCAGAAGCATATAATGAGAAAAACGCACAAGTATTGGAGCAAGCGGATCAAATCACTGCGCAGCTTAATCAGATAAGTAATCTTGTGGATTCTCATGAGCATGAACTCACTGAAGAACTTATGAATAAAGCCTTTCAGCACTACCGATCTCAATTCGATTCACAATACGGTGGGTTTGGCAACGCCCCCAAATTTCCGCCTAGTATGGGTCTTCCCTTTCTCCTCCGTTACTGGCATCACAGTGGTAACGAATACGCATTAGAGATGGTTGAACTTACATTACAAAAGATGGCACGCGGTGGTCTGTATGACCAGCTCGGAGGTGGTTTTCACCGATATTCTACAGATGCCCGTTGGCTCGTGCCACATTTTGAAAAAATGCTATATGACAACGCACAACTTGTTGTCGCATATTTTGAAGCATACCAAGCTACACAAAATACTTTCTATCTTGATATTGCTACAGAGACGTTAGATTATGTGCTGCGTGAGATGTATGATACTGAAAATGGCGGTTTCTATTCTACACAAGATGCAGATAGTGAAGGCGTAGAAGGGAAATTCTTTGTCTGGGAACCTTCCGATGTAGAAGATATTATCGGTGAAGAGAACGCAGAGATTTTCTGTGAATATTATGACATCACACCGCACGGCAATTTTGAAGGGGAGAATATTCTACATGTGCAAACTCCATCGGATATTTTTGCCCGAAAAATCGGTATGGACATTGATGAGCTTGAAGTACTTCTGGCTGAAAGCAGAAAGAGACTATTTGATGAAAGAGAAAAACGTATTAAACCTGGATTAGACGACAAAATTCTGACTAGTTGGAACGGAATCATGATCCGCGGTATGGCGATGGCGTATCAGTTAACTGGGAAACCAGAGTACCTTACTGCATGCGAAAAATCCGCTGAGTTTGTTCTAACAACGCTGTCCCAAGATAATGGACTGCTTTTACGGACTTATCGAGCGGGTAAAAGTCACCTCAACGCGTATCTTGAAGATTACTCGTACTTTATAGCAGGATTGATCACATTATACGAAGCGAGTTTTGAACCTAAATGGTTGACTGAAGCAGAACGTCTTGCAAACAGTATGATTGACCAATTCGGAGATCCATCAAATGAGGGTTTTTTCTTCACAGGTAAAGCACACGAAACGCTCATCGTACAATCTAAATCCGCTTATGACGGTGCTACGCCGTCTGGCGCATCAATGGCAATCCACAGTCTTTTACGACTTGCTAAGCATTTGGACAAACCTGAGTTTCATGACAAGGCGGTAGAGACATTGAAACTCTATTTTCATCAGATGGATGTAATGCCATCAGGTTCCGGGCAATTGCTGTGTGAGCTAGCGTTTTTATTGTCCACGCCGAAAGAGATCGCTATAATTGGTGAAAAAGAGGAAACCCAAACTAAAGCGATGTTGAATGCATTACACAACATGTATCTGCCTAATAAAGTCATCGCATTGAGTGATTCAACAAATGGTGTTACCTTACCGCTCCTTGTAAATAGGTCGCAGATTAATAACATTGCAACTGCTTATGTGTGTGAAGATTATGTCTGCAAAACACCGACAACTGATGTTGACGCATTTTTGCAGATGTTATCGGAATAAAAAGGGACTACGAATGTATAGATAAAAGGCAAACAATTTAAGAGATACATCTTATTCGTTATGATATAGGGAGGAAAAGAGTGAAGTATACTGCATATTTCCAAGTATTTCTCATACTATTAGTTAGTTTTCTAATCGCGTGCGGAGAGACTGAAGAACGAGAACCGATTGTACCAGTAGTGACATTGGAATTTGTGGGTTACACAGATGCTGACAACGCACAATTCTCAATAACTGTGAAACCGAATACTAAAGAGTTACCGATATTAGTTGTATTCACCTCGGAGGGAAAAGAACCTATTCATGTTTGGAATGTTCACAAAAGGGGGCCAATAACACAGATGTTTACAGTGCACCTGGATACCTCAGTGTCTTGGGAAGCTTCTATTATCGCTTACACAGAAGAAATTACTAAGGAGTACCCTTTGGAAAATTCAGATATCTCCGTAGATATTTTAAGCGAATATGTATTAGGTGATACTTCACGAATTACAACAACTCCGTTAGAAGTATTTGTTGAAAATGAAATTGTTGTTCCTGAAGGTATGGTGTTGATTCCAGAAGGTGAATTTCAAATGGGAAGCGATGATGCAGAAGCAGAAGATAATGAAAAACCGGTGCACACGGTCTACATAGACGCATTCTACATAGATATTCATGAAGTGACTATAGGAGAGTATACTCATTTTGTCAAAGAATCAGGTTTAAACCTTTTACCACCTTGGGCATCAGAGCGGTCACCGACAGATAAACATCCGGTAGTAGGTATAAGTTGGCACGATGCTATGGCTTATGCAAAATGGAGAAATAAACGTTTGCCCACAGAGGCAGAATGGGAAAAGGCGGCGCGCGGTGGATTAAGTGGTGAAAAATATCCGTGGGGAAACACAAAACCAGATGGGACACAGTGTAATTATGCTGACAAGCATACTGTTGATTTAGTATGGAATTTTGATGGTGAGGAGCAACGTATTACTTGGGCAGATGAGGATGTTGATGATGGGTACCTATACAACGCGCCTGTGGGGAGTTTCTTACCTAACCCTTATGGTTTATATGACATGGCAGGTAATGCGTGGGAATGGTGTCTTGATGAATACATTGAAGATTTTTATGCAGACTCTCCGCGTGAGAATCCAATTGCAGGCATGGAAATAGTTGAAACAATTGAGAAGTCATTGTCAATTATCACACCACGGGTAATTCGAGGGGGTTCCTATGCGTCGGGTTCATCTGAAATGCGTTCTGCTCAACGGCATGGAGCTTACCCACGAAAAGAGTATAACAATGTCGGTTTCAGGTGTGTGAAGCCTGTTAAAACAGAACTCAAAAAAGTGGATTAGTAATTAGGACATCAAACTCTCTATTTCAATGAGTTGATCTAAAACATGTTACGTCAACCTGATAACATCCTTCTTAACAATTTCTTTTGTGTGATTGAGATCCGCATGAGCGATTAATTCTAACGTTTCTGGTGCTAAGCGTTTTCTCACCTCTTCGGGTAGACGACTCTCACCACGGTCTTGCGGTCTATACCGCAGAACAAGGAAACAACGATATCGGTCTTTCGGTTTCCAAGGTAACGCGCCGTGGGTTAGGAGTTCCGAAATGATCACAATATCCCCTGCCTTCGGTGTGATATTTTCAACACCGTATGGCAGAACATCAACATTATCAATAGTTCCGTTGTTGAATATGTGTTCTGGGCGCTCATATTCAGCTTTGTGTGAACCGGGAACAACTAGCAATCCTCCATCTCCAGGATGCACATCAGTTAGATAAGGGAAAACAACGAAATCATCACAATAGATTTTTCCGTTTCGGTTCTCAAAACAGTTTCTGTCTCTTCCATAATCTTCTCGTGCACAATGTAGCCGTAATGCTTCTCCTCCTTCTGGAACGCCAACTCTGTCCGCTATCATTGTGCCGCGAGCCAGCTGCGGTTTATTGTCGGTTAGTTCTTTAATGATGGGCCAACTCGCTGGATGTAATGCAAGTGCTTCCAACGCTCTTGAGAACGCGACTCCATTTGGAAGGTGTTTACCACTAGAGTCAAATCCTGCGGGCAGTTCCTCAAGAGATGCGTTGATGTAACTATCAGCTGCTTCCTGAGCTGCTTTCAATTCTTTTCCCTTAATAACATTCTCAAGGTGTAGATATCCAGTAACGTCAAAAAGATATCGTTGTTCAGGTGTCATAGCATTATTCCTTCTTTACACGTCAAATCCCTAATATTGCAGGTATTTCAGTCAGGGAACTAATTTTATAGTCTGGTTGAATATTTGTGTTGTTTAGTCGCTTATCGCGGTTAAGCCAAACTGCATGTGCACCCACATTCTGTGCGCCTGCGACATCGTTTTCAAGTGAATCGCCTACATGCAGCAACTGTGAAAACTCACAATCTGCTTGCTGAGCAGTGATTTCAAAGATTCTTGAGTCTGGTTTCTCAACCTGTACATCTTGAGAGAAAATAATAAAAGCAAAATAATCTTCAAGTCCACATCGTTCAGGATAGGTGTTTCCATTTGAGAGCAATCCTAACTTAAAATGTTGCGCTAGAACATCAAAGGTCGGTATCACATCAGGATATAACTCTATATCTTCAAAACGGTGCTTCAGATATACTGCATTCAGGTGTGCAGCCAATTTTTTGTTAGGATAACCGACATATTCAAGTGTCTGTTCAAAAGCCTTTTGTCTTATTTCTTCAAGCTTCCAAATTTTCCCCTTTACTTCATTTGCAAATTGGTCCCGAATAAATATCATCTGATCGATTGTCAGTTCTAATGCCCGTTGTGTCGGAACTTGTCTTTGCAGCTCAGTTAAAGTCTGCTTGAGAGCATGACGCATGACCTTGTAGAAATCCCACAAGGTCATGTCACCGTCAAAAGAGATTACGGATATATTCAAAGATATCTCCTCAAAAAACTAAGATGTAGGTACACCTATGGAAGCATGTATCTGTGCGAATTTCCATGTCTGGTCTATTTTTTCTAATACACCTGTCATCCGCATTTCAAATTCTTCTGCTATGCTCTGCCATTTGAGTTTCCACATTTGACGTGTATAGAACCAAGCAACATTACCTCGTTCCTGTACATCAAGATTTATGAATGTGATGTTGAAATCCTGAGTACTTGCAACATGATTATGATAATATGCTGCAATTTCATTTGGACCTTCAATGACTTCCCCTACGTCTGTGCCAATTTTTACGTAGTGGGTAGTAGGAAGCATCATGGCAATAAGAGTTGCATCATCTTTTGCAACAAGCGCGTCGAAATATGTAATCACCGTATCATGTGCATTCGGCATCGTGAATTCCTGTAAGGGCATTCCACAATGCTATGCTCATCTGTTCACATGCTTGTATGGCGGTATCTTGTGCATCTGATGACAATGCCCCAATTCTCTCAAGTATTTTTTCCGCTTCATGTTCATTGTGGGAATGCGTTTCAAAATACGGTTCCACTTTTTTAGGAAGTTGATAGAACGTTTTCAGTCCTGCCAACTTAGATTTTGCGGTTTCCGGTTGCTGTGCTTCGAAGGCGTAAAGCGCGCCTAATGCCATTTCGCCATCAGAAAAGAGTTTTTCTGCTGTTTCTAACAGTGTTTTCACTTGTGGAATTTGTGCATCCGAAATTTCGGTGTCAAGTCCATCGGCAAAATCTTCCCACATCTCAATATGTTCCGTTTCCTCTTCCGCTGTTTCGGCATCGTTTAATATTTCCCACGCCTTCGGCAACGTTGAGATAAAGGCTCCATATTCACGGGCATAACATTTCAGTGCTTCAACAGGTAATTCACCAGTGCTCCAGGCTTGGTAAAACGGATGCTTGAGTAAATTATACTCGGATATTTTACTGTCTAACGCTTGCTTGTAATCCATTAATTAACACTCCATATCATTTTTATGAACTTGGGTTGTTGATAAACTCACAATTTAGATTTCCATGTTTCTATTGAAAATCTGTCTTGTAGTATAGCACATCTATCGGTTGATGTCAAGAATCGGTTAAGGGTAGAACAGAGGCATTCAATTGAGCGTAAGAAATCTATATGTCGACCATAGTTGTCATTGCAGTGTTAATTACACGTTATAGACCAAATTAATTTGACAATTAGAATAAAAATACATATAATAGAAATAGACATTTAAATTGGCGTATTACTTAAAAAAACAGATAGAAGGGAGATAGACAATGGCAACAACGGTTCGCTATAAAGATGGTGTTACCATTTTGGAACCATCAGGGAAAATTATGGGTACTGGGGTAACTGAACTTCGTGAGGTAATCACTGCAGAGATTGATGCTTCCGACAAACCGAAAATTCTGATTGATTTTGAAAAGGTCAATATGATGGATAGCTCTGGGCTTGGAACGCTTATGGGAGCTCATGTTACTATTACTCGTCAAGGTGGTAGGGTCGGTGTGATTAATGTTGGGAAAAACATCAAAAACCTTATTGTGCGAAGTCGACTTGCGAGTATTTTTGAGCATTTCATTACTGAAGATGAAGCTGTCTCAACTTTAGGGAGCGAAAACTAACGAACATTTTATTATCGCAGCAACCTGGAGGCTGCATTAATGGCGATCATTCAATCAGAACAAGACGGTGTACGTGTCTTTAAACTTGATGGAAGAATTATGGGGCCTGACATCCAGGAGTTAAAAGACACTGTAGAAAATATAGCTGTTAATCACGGTGATATTTACTCAGACCATGTTCTTTCTCTGGCTGCCGAAATCGGGGAATTGACTAAGGCAAGTATCCTCGGTCTTGCCCTTTCAAACACAACCCAGGAGGCCACAGACATTAAACAGCAAATGGAATCGTATCTGCGTTACTATGATGTGGAGACTGAATTTCTGACTGCACTCGGTTTTACAGTGACTAATGTTTTGGAAAACGCCGAAGAGAACGATTGCGATCTAATTGCGCTTAGTGCCAGTCATCACGGACGGTTGTATTAAATGGTTTTTCAAAGCACGACACAAACCGTTGTTAAACTTGCAAACCGTGTCGTTCTGATAACCAAATGATGAGGGAACCCCTATGGCATCTGCCTCCGACTCACTTAATAACTCCCCCTTTTTGCAGATGTCATCAGATATGTTTGGATACATATATCTGGATGGCACATTCTTTCCAATCAATCCCGCCTGGGAAAAAACTCTCGGATTCACCTGTACTGAACTTCAAACTTGTTCTTGGATAGAACTTGTTCATCCAGACGACCAAGAATCTTCGATTGACGAAATTAGAAAATTGAAATCGGAAGGTCATCAGACAATCACTTTTGAAAATCGATTTCAATGTAGTGACGGGAAATTCAGAAGGTTACTCTGGACGGTGCAACCAGACAGTGAACAATCCTCCCGCTATTGTGTTACTGTTCGTGATATTACGAGACAAAAGCGGGTTGAGAGTAAACTTCGCGAAAGCGAGACGCGGTTTCAGCAACTTGCCCAAACCCATTCACAGGAAAGCGATTTCCTCCACACCCTAATGGACAATACTCCCGACAATATTTACTTCAAGGACATTGAGAGTAAATTTGTGCGTATTAACCATTCTCTTGCCAATCGTTTCGGTCTCAAGAGTCCCGCTGAGGCTATTGGAAAAAGTGACTTTGATTTTTTTACCCGTGAACATGCGCAGCAAGCCTATCAAGATGAACGAACAGTCATAGACTCTGGAAAACCGATTGAGGGCAAACGGGAAAAAGAGACATGGCCGGGTGGGCAAGACACATGGGTTTCTACCACAAAAGTACCGATTAGAGATAGAAGTGGCCGTATCAAAGGCACATGCGGCATTTCTCGTGATATCACGGAGTATTTTCGCGCAGATCAGGCACTACGTGATTCGGAGGCAAATTGGCGTTCATTAGTTGAAAGTGCACCAGACATTATTTCGACACTTGATCTGAATTACCGGTTGCAGTTTATCAATAGAATTCCATCAGGGGTAGATATTGAACCAGAAGATATTATTGGGAAGAGTATTTTTGATTTTCTGACTCAAGAGCACCATGATGGGTTTAGGGAGGCATGCCGCAAGGTTATAGAAACAGGTGAAGTCGCTGGCTATGAAGTTCAAGGAAAACTTAGTCATAATTGGTATTCTTCATGGGTTGGTCCTATTTCGCGGGATGCTGAAATTGTCGGTTTTGTGGTAACTTCCACAAATATCACGGACCGCAAGCAAGCAGAATTGGAATTGCAGGAGAGCGAAGTGCGTTTCCGCCGTGCCGTGCTTAATGCTCCGCTGCCTATTATGATACATGCTGAAGATGGTGAGGTAATTCTCATCAATCGCACCTGGATTGATCTTACTGGCTACACCTTAGAAGATATGACAACAGTTTCTAAATGGTTGGCACAAGCGAACACGGAATCGAGCCAAGAAATTCAAAATTACTTAGGACAGGCAAATCAAATTCAGGAACGGGTAGCACCAGAACAATACGAAATAATAACGAAATCAGGTAAAAAACAGGTATGGGAATTTAGTTCATCGCTTCTGGGTGTTGAACCGGATGGGAAACGTATAATGATTAGTATGGCGCTTGATATTACAGAGCGCCTAAAAGCACAAGAAGCAATGCAGAGTGCTAAAGAAACGGCGGAATATGCCAGCAGGGCAAAAAGCGATTTTCTTGCTAATATGAGCCACGAATTGCGAACCCCTTTGAATGCTATAATTGGGTTCGCTGAAATACTTAGAGATGAACTCGTTGGACCGATAAATGATGATCAGAAGGAATGCGTCAATGACATTCATATTAGTGGACAACATCTACTAGAGATGATCAATGACATATTAGATCTTTCTAAGATCGAAGCTGGAAAAATGTTCTTACAACTTGAGGAGTTTGCTATCGTCGATGCAGTTGAGGAAGTTAACACGATTATCAGTTCACTTGCACTGCAAAAAGATATACAACTCACTTTGTCATGTCCGCAAAGTGCTGTGATTGAAGCCGATCGCGTCAAAATTAAGCAAATATTTTATAATTTATTATCAAACGCAGTAAAATTTACGCCAGATGGCGGGAAAGTTACAACAAATCTGGAAATTACGCCCACCACACTTCAAGTTGAGGTTATAGATACAGGCATAGGAATAGCCGAGGAAGATCAAATGAAGCTATTTGCATCTTTTACGCAGATTGACACTTCAAAATCAAGGCGTTTCGGTGGAACAGGTCTCGGTCTTGCGCTTACCCAGCGTTTGATTGAGTTGCATGGTGGTGAAATACGTGTTACAAGTGAAGAAGGTAAGGGGAGTACTTTCTCATTCAGTATACCAATAAACCAAACAAACTATGGCAGTTAAGATTATATTTCCGATAACTATATATGCCCCAAAATTAGAGAAATCATAATCCAAAATAATCTTTTCCCAACAGAGTTGTATTGCTCTCTTTAAACTGCTGACCCTAGAGTATTCAATTAGTTAGTGTGTAGGAACCATGAGATGAGTCAGGAGACCCGCCATCAAATCCTTGTTATAGAAGACCAAGTGTTGAATAGAAAAGTCGTCCGTATAGTTCTGCAATCGGAAGGATATGATGTACTTGAGGCAACCAACGCCGACGAAGCACTTAGGTGTTTAGAACAGTATATTCCGGCACTCATCCTAATGGATATTGCCCTTCCCGGGCAGAGCGGAGAGGAATTGACCCGTCAGATCAAAGCCAATCCGACTTGGTGTAATATACCAATTATTGCATTGACTGCTGCAGCAATGACTGGTGACCGCGAGCGAATCCTCAAATCCGGTTGTGATGATTATCTCAGTAAACCTATAGATACACAAGTCCTTGTTAAACGCGTAGCACACCATCTCAAGGAAACGCGACATGAACAGTGATGAATCAGCGAAAATACTCGTTGTTGACGATGAACCCCGCAATGTCAAAATCCTACAGATACATCTCCGAGCGCGCGGGTACAATGTCCTCACCGCAGGTGATGGTGATGAAGCTTTGCAGATCGTATCAAATGAAATGCCTGACATAATTTTATTAGATATTAATATGCCTAAGGTAGATGGGTTTGAAGTCGTCACAAGTGTTCGTGCAGATAAGAAGACTGCATTTATTCCAATCATTATGATAACTGCATTGCGCGATACACAAGAAAACAGAATTAAGGCAGTTGAAGCGGGGGCAGATGACTTCATCGAGAAACCATTTAATAGTCTTGAGGTGTTGGCCCGGATAAAATCGCTGCTGCGAATAAAGTTTTATCACGACACTCTTGAGATGCATAATGCGCGTTTAGAGGCAGAGCTTCAAATGGCTCGCAGCGTTCAAGAGATTATTATCCCGCAAAACGGCACACAAAACATAGCAGGATGTCATATCGCCTCCTACTGTAGTCCTACCCTGGCAGTCGGAGGGGATTTTTTTGATATATGGGAGATAGCGGACAATTGTGTGGGTGTATTAATTTCTGATGTAATGGGTCATGGTGCTTCTGCTGCTCTTGTCACTGTCTTTATCAAAACAATTTTAGCAGAACACAGGGAACATGTTGAGAATAATCCTGCTGATCTTTTGCATATTCTAAATATACGTTTTAACGACATAATAAGTTCTCGTTTGTATATGTTCGCGACAGCGTTCTGCGGTATTTTTGACTTAACAAAACGACAACTTGTTTGTGCCAATGCAGGACATCCCTCTCCGTTTTTGCAGCACGGATCACAGTCTGAATGTGAAAGAATTACTGATAAATACACAGGAAACGGTTTAGGAATACGTAGAGATTCTGAATATCAAAATTGCTATTACCCATTTGATACATCAAGTAGAGCATTTCTTTATACAGATGGTGCTTATGAAGTTAAAAATACGCAGGGTGAGGTCTTTACTATAGAAAGGTTGGAAAACATCATAACGATGTGTAAGGAGGATTCACCCTCACAGCTAATCCAATCTGTCTCTGATACCATTAATAAATTTACTGAGGGTTTTCCTAATGAGGACGACTTAACACTAATTGCAATTCAGGGTTAACCATTTTCTTGTTGGGAATCTCGGTAGAAAATAGCAGTTACATCGGTACCTCCCACGGTATTTGCTTGCAGTTTATGAACATCTGTAAGACAATCGATCAGATATAAACCGTGTCCTCTCTCACCTGCTGGGGAACGTTTCGCTTGTATCTCTGCTAATCTCTCAGGTGTAGGCCAATCCTGCATGTTTTCTCTGCCTTTATCACGGACGACTATTTCAAGTGAACGTGTGTCAACAGAAATTTGCAATTGAATTCCGCTTGAAACACCCCTTGATCCGTGATAAACAGCGTTGGTACAAATTTCGTCAAGAGCGAGTTGAATATCTGCTATCCGTTTCTTTGAAAATCTGAGTGTCTCAGATAATTTTCCGATAAACGCACGCACTGATTCAAGGTAAAACACATCACTGGGGATATTCAACTCAATGCATTCTTTCTTCATGGGAATACCAGTCTTTTTCAAATTGATTAAAAAGCTGCTATAGCACTCTTCTCAGATTCATATATTTCAATGACACTGGAAGCTCCAATAAGATTAAAAGTTCGCGTGAGTGTGGAAGCTAAGTTACACAGTTTAAGATCTCCGCCATTTTGGCGTAATCGTTTTGCAATGCCTACTAATGTTCCGACAGCTGTGCTGTTTATGTGCCCTACATCGCTGAGATTGACAACAACTTTATTCACCTTTTCCGTTAGAAGGTCCTCAAGAACCTTCCGCAAATCGGAGGCAGCATAGCTACTTAAATCTGTCTTTACATCTATGATCTTGATATCTGCACTTTCTCTAATGGTCATAAATTCTGTTCCGTTCATAAAAACCACCTTCCGTAGATAAAATCCATATCAACATTTTAGTTTAAATTCGGGATTAATACAAGGATTTTTTTGTGTATATGTTATTGAATTTATGCGTCCAATCTGCTAAAATGTCCTAAAATACTTGTGAGGGAGGAACTGATGGATTGTATCTTTTGTGCAATTGTTGAAGGGAAAATCCCATCTGCAAAAGTATACGAAGACACCCATGTTTTTGCATTTATGGACATCGCCCCAGCAAACTCGGGGCATCTACTGATTATACCGAAACAACATTACCGAAATATCTTTGATATGCCCGCAGAAGTCGGCAGTAAAATAATGGAAGTTGCAGTCCCACTGGCTACAGCTATCCGCAAAGCGTTAAATCCAGATGGGCTCAACCTATTCCAAGCGAATGAAGCATCAGGATTCCAGACCGTTTTCCATTTCCATCTGCATCTCATCCCAAGGTGGGAAGGTGATCTGTTACGACCTCCTTGGAAACCAAGCGAAGGTGATATGGAAGAGATCCACAATATCGCTATGAAAATTCAAAAAGCATTCTAAAACTGCATCTACCCACTACATTGAGAAAGAGATAATTTTATGAACATATTGATTACCTCAGCAGGTTCTGAATTAGCATGTAGCTTAGCGGACGCAGCCGCTGAGTCGTACACGATTCGATTGACTGAACTCCATGATGTTAGGACCAATTATGACTTTATACAAAGTGACTTAGGACATAATGCGTCAACGGGCGAATTAGTGAAAGATATGGATACTATAGTTCATATTGCACAAACGCCACCTGAACTCAAGACGCAAGCCAACGAACCGGAGAATTTTGAGATCGATTTTCAAACCCGCTGTACATATAACTTGTTAATCGCCGCATCGGCAGCAGGTGTCAAACATTTCATCTATGCAAGTACGCTCCGCTTGTTTGAACAACACGGAGCAGATTGGACAGTGAAAGAAAATTGGAGACCACGCCCGCATACTGATGGAAATGTCCTTGCAAAACACCTCGGTGAATTCACTTGTAGAGAATTTGCATTGGAACAGAAAATCAAGGTTACGTGCCTGAGACTGGGAGTACTCATTACCGCAGAAGCAGCTGCGAAATCAGAATTTAACGCTATGTGGCTTGAAATAAACGATGCGGTCAGTGCGTTCCAAGGTGCAATAGATGCTCCATCAGCATGGGGTATCTTTCACATTCAATCAGCGTTCCCCGGTTCCCGTTTTGACATCAGCAAGGCACGGGAACACCTGAAATTCAATCCACAATTTGTGCCCCAATGAAATAACAAATTTATGCAAAAGGAGATTTTATGAAAGTTCTCATTTTAGGTGGTAACGGCTATCTTGGACCCCATGTTGTCAAAGCATTAGAACCTTATCATACCCTGCGCATAACGGACATCAACGCAATTGACACAAAACATGAATCTATGCATATTGATGTTGGTTCGTTAGATCAGGTGTTCCGGGCAGCAGAAGGAATGGATACAATTATCAACTGCTCGGTGCTTCGCCACGATCGGCAATTGGCATTTGATGTTAGCACCCGGGGAGCGTACAACATGATGCGTGCTGCTGTTGAACACGGAATCCAACGTGTCATAAACACGGGACCCCACTTTACTATTCAAGGAGACGCATATACCCGTTACGATTATGAAATCAATCCTGATGTGCCACCTAAAACCAGTACTGGGCTATATCCGTTGACGAAGGGACTTGGACAAGAAATCTGCAAAGTCTTTACGGAGAACTACGATATTTATGTCCTCTGTTATCTTTTTCTTAGTTTCCAAGAACTTAATTACGAAGCGGAAGGGACCGATCTCAATCCATTTTCAGTCAGCTGGCGGGATGCGGGTGAGGCATTTCGTTTGGGATTAGAGATTGATCTTGAAGAATTACCATCGAAATGTGAGATCTTCAACATCTTCGCAGATTTACCGCATCAACAATTCTCAAATGCGAAAACGAAACGGATATTAGGATTTCAGCCGCAGGACAACTTTGAGTGGATGTGGCATAAAAAGAAAGGTCAATGAAGATACAACTGTTTGCACATCGTGGTGGTATGGGACGGGCCCCCGAAAATACATTAACTTCCTTTAAGCAAGCATTCTTAGACGGTGCTGATGCTTATGAATGTGATGTGTGCCTCACACAAGATAAACAACCTGTCCTGATTCATGTGGATTTCAACAGAAACGACATCCGCGTAGCAACAGGATGTGCGATTCCTATCAATAAAATGAACTGGAAGGAAGCGCAGAATCTGAAAGTGCAAAACTCCGATAAACCGGTAGCACACCTTGATGACGCACTCAGATTTGCACATGAGAACCAGATGCCGTGTTTTATTGAACCGAAATCTGATACTCCTGAACTCCTCCCTATTATCATAGAACGTATCCATTACTTTGATGTTATTCACCTTGTCAATATTCTCACCTTTTACTTTCGCAAACACATACTTATTGAGGCCAAACGGTTAGAACCGCGCCTCCAAACAAGCGCGATTTTCCTGAATCCCTTCACGAACTTTCTCAAGGCAGCAGCAAAAATAGACATAAAACGTGTCATCTTTGGATGGAGCAAATTCAATCATTTTAAACTTTACAACGTCGTTACACACGCTATTCCACAACAAGTAGATGAACTTCGTTCAAACGGATTTATTGTTGATGCAGGCTTCATACTCACAACGCAAGATGTCGCATGGGCACTGCAAAACGGTATTGAAGGTTTATGGGTTGACGAGGTTCCGTTCATCAGAAATTCTATTGAAAAAGTTAGAAACAGTGCCAATTCTATAAATAAGTTTACGTGAGTTCGGTGTATTTGATATGAAGGCTATTTTGTAGGATAACCTTTCCAGGTTGTGCATCAGCGAGACCGTAGCAAACACATCAAATCAACGGTATGAATGCCGTTTAGGCATTCCCCGTGTTTGCGGTGACACTATGCAACCCTTTAAAAAACACTATGCAATCATTTAAAAAGGTTGACATCTGTAATCCACTTCTCAGAACGCCTCTGTCTCTGATCGTTGATGATTCGTGCCCAGTGATTAACCTCACCTACTATTGGATTCAACAGCGGCATGCGTGGAAAGCAAGACATCAACCCAATGTTCCACCCGATCGTTGGGAAGGGGGTACTGCACAACATAAAAACATGCCACAAACTATTCCCGCAGATTTTGCTTGGGAATGGGCAGAATGGTGCTGGGAGAACGGTGTGAAAGGCAAATTTAGTCTTATTCCTTATCCGGCGGGCGTGGGTAGAGTTGACGAAGGGTTTCCTGATTTTCCTACACATGAATACCAATCGTGGTTGCGGATCTATCGTGAAATAATCTGGCCAAACTTTGATTTGACTCCAGAGATGTTAACCCATACCGCTGTCGTTGATCTGGATACTTATGCATTTACTGATGAATGGGAACAAGTAGAATGGGTTAACCCACCGGTTGACAATAGACTGACAGATTACATTATCACTGCAATGGAAATGCTAAATAACGTCGGTATTCCGTGTGAAGGTGTAACGAGTCCAGGTGCGTTCGGGAAACGGCAAGAGGCGGCGTATGCTAAAGCAGTACTGACTGCATCACAAGAAGTGAACAACGATCCACGCCCATTTTATTTCCTTTGGCTTAAACACGATGAATTCCCTGACGTTCCTATCTGGCATGCCGAAAAAAAGAACGGCATCGCTATTGCAAGTATAGTTTCATGTGCAGGAGATTGGTTCGGTGGATGGACAGGGGACGACTTAGGCGATGCTGACCGATTCATCACCGAGGATTTGCAAGGAGGCCGTTTACCACCTATCCTGGAAAAGGAACTTCCATGTGTTCTCGTTGGGCACTGGCCCGGCTTTTACTTCAATGGAGATAAGTTTGGATTTGATGTGTTGAAATCTGTCAAGGAGCGATTGGATAATTACGACCCTGATGGAACAAAAACGATCTGGATGAAAACTTCAGAAATTGGACACTATTGGATGGCACGCGAATTCGCTGACATCATAGTGCACCCAGATAAATATCAGATTAAACTTGCCACGCAATTCCCAACTGCTAACTGGACAATAAGTATCAATGCACCGCTCCGGCGTGTTCAAGTCAACGGATGGAACTTGCGCGAGGTGCAGTCCCGGTGCGATTTTCAGACAGGGACATTTCTGAATGAAGGTAAACAGACTTATGTTGCATTCGATTTGGAAATCGGTACAACAGAACTGATAGTTACGGAATGAGAATCCTCCCGCCGCTTGCTATCACAGTTGCACCTGTCATAAAGCTGGATTCCTCGCTCAAAAGGAATGCTATCACGTTTGCCATCTCTTCAGGTTCACCGAGCCTGCCGAGGGGTGTCGTGGATCGAAGTTGCTCCACCATTTCAGGTGAAACTTCACTTAACATATCCGTCCTAATTGCCCCAGGTGCTACTGAATTGATGCGGATATTATGTGCTGCCAACGGTCCACAACACGATTTTGTGAGAGATATAATACCGGCTTTCGCAGCTGCATAAGGCAGCTGGTTTGGGCGCACTGCTAACGCAGCAATGGACGATATATTCACAATACGACCAAACTTCTGTTCGATCATGCCTGCTTTCACTGCCCATAAAACATTGAAGGGACCTGTCAAGTTCACTGCAATGATCCGATCCCAATGTTCAGGTGTAAGGTCTTCAAACACCATATCACCCACATCACCCGCATTGTTCACTAAAAGATCAATTGTTCCAAGTTCTTTGGTGACTGCTACAACCATCTTGTTCACTGCTTCCCTATCTGAAATATCTGCTTGGAAAGGTAATGCTTTCTGATGATATTCACCTTCGATTTCAGCACAGGCATTTTCTGCTTTCACAGCTGATTGGGAATAGTGGACGGCAACGGTCGCGCCCTCACTTGCAAGTTTTAATGCGGTTGCTCTGCCAATACCACGGCTACCCCCTGTCACCAATGCTACCTTTCCCTGAAATTTCATTCAATCTTCTCCCCTAACGTAAGTACAGAACTACACTATCTGAAGCAATATCGTAGCAAACACACCAAATCAACGGTATGAATGCCATTTAGGCATTCCCCGTGTTTGCGGTGACACTATGCAACCCTTTAAAAACTTTCATCTACATCAGGTGTAACAGGATCGTCGATTCCAAGCATTCTATACCATGATTCAAAATCAAGTTCCGATTGTCCCCACTGGAAATTAGCATCGAACGAAAACGGAACGCCATGTCGAGTTTCAAAGAGGCTTTCAGCAACGGAAATTCTCTTACCGTTGATGTGAAGATAGATGTCCGCAACCGTCCTTCCGGCGTATGTTCCAAAATCAGGGTTGCGAATTTCTATGATGCGTGGAAATTCGTCGATCGTGGATTGTTCGACAAGACTTCTCAGATAATCCCTTGCTTCAAATCCACGTTCCTTTGCACGATCCCGTTCTGCTTCTGGATACTTTGCGGACCTTCTAATTTCTGCTGCATCCACGCCTTGAATACGAATATTTGTCCTGATATAGACACCGTCTTCCCGTTTTTGTAGTCCGGGCCAAGCATCAAGGTCTATTGGCATTGGTCCGGATTCGTACGCGTGAAAAAGGATCAGCACGTTGTTTATTGTATCAGCATCGTAGACGTTATCTATGTGTGCAATGCTTCCATAATAAATAGGTTCACCTGCTTCGTATTCAATTTTTGAAAAAGTTTTACAAGTGAAATAGATTGCCGTTTCATCTTCAGTGAGTATGCACTGATTGTTGTTATAATAGACATTTTTACCAAGAACGGTTGCATCTTCACAACTGATTAGTGACACGCTACTGAGAATTGTGATGATTAACATCAGATAATAACTTATCTGGTTTCTTTCATGCACATATCTACTTTTCATCTGTGAACCTGCTATTGTATTCTTCCCACACTTCATCTGCAATGGGTGTTGTCGCAGCGGCGAAATTTTGCTCTACTTCTGTCACATTTTTAGATCCTGATAAGTTAGTCGCAATCAAGGGTTGGCGGAGACAAAATTGGATAGCAAGGTTGAGTAAGCTTAAATTGTTGTCATTTGTCCATTGCCAAAGTTTATGTGCAATTTTTCCCTCAGGGGGCCTTTCATTAACATCTGGCTCGACTCCAGAAAGCAGCCCCATTGCTATAGGACTCCCGTTGATCACACCGATGTCATTTTCTGACGCGAAAGATAACAGCCCTTCATTAGCTGTTTGACGAACAAGTGTATAATCTAGGAAGGTTAAGATAACGTCAACCATACCCGTTTCTATTGCTATTTTGTGGAATTCATGTTCCCTCAAACCGACACCGATAAATTTCACCAATCCCTCTTCTCGCATCCTACACAACGTATCCAATGCGCCGTCTTTCGCAATAACTGGGTCCATATTTGAAGGGTCATGCACTAAACAAACATCGAGATAGTCTGTTCCCAACAGTTTGAGGCTGTTTTCGACGCTGCGGCGGGTGCCGGAAGCACTATAATCACCACGCCATTTTGGGTGCGTTCCGGTTTTCGTAGCGAGATATATTTTCTCACGCCATCCATCAGCCAGGGCGAGCCCAATCCTTCTTTCGCTTTCACCATACAGCGGAGAAGTATCGATATAGTTTATGCCCAACGTAATTGCGGCATGCACTGTTTCAATCGCTTCATCATCAGTGACATTGTTACCACCGATACGCGCACCCCCCAAACTAAGACTTGTGACTTGCAACTCGGTCCGTCCTAATCTACGTTTTAGCAACTGATCTGTTTGTATTGACATTTTTCACCTATGTAGATGTCCACGGCGTGCGTCGGGCGGAATCACACTTACCCACTGTACACCTTTGACAATATCATCTGGCATGTGTCCGTGCTCAACACCTTTCGGTGTGACAACCAAGACTCCCGGTCCCACGCGATAAGAATTGCCTTGTCCATCCGCTGTTCGTAGTGTTACCGTCGTCGTGCCTTCAGTGAAATACCAGTATTCATCGAAGTCATGATAATGCAGTTCAGTTGGACGATCCTTAGGGACAACAAATGGACCGATGGTTGTCATATCTGGTGTATCCAGTACATTTTCCAACGCTCTACTGACTCGTTCTCCATCATTGAGTCGGATAATACAGAGATTGGTATCCATTAGATGACTCCAATGTCTTTCAGGTGCTGTAGTGAATCTGCTATGCGTGCTTTGACACCCGCTTCATCAAGATTTTCACCTTCAATTCCTTCCAATTCCATTGTGAAAGGACCGTAGAAGCCATCTTCATTCAATGTCTGGAAAAAGGCTTTATAATCGACGACACCTTCCCCAAGCGTGGGAAAATGCCAAGTCCGATATCCCCCGTTTGTGTCCTTGAGATGAACAGCACCGACGTAGTTCACGACTTTCTTAACTTCTGTGACAGCATCGACATTATGGTTATAGTAATAGACATTCCCTGTGTCAAAGTTGATGCGAATATTCGGGTGATTGACACCCTTCATCGTTTCAAGAGCGATGTCCCCGTTGTGCGCCATATCCGGATGTGTTTCTAAACACACCTTTACGTCCAAGGGTTCGGCGTTCTCGCCTATTGCGCGTAGACGGTCATATACCTTGTTTTTATCTGTTTCGCCAGCGTGTACACTCACAAAGATAACTTTGACATCCATCTCGTTTGCAATGTTTAAAGTTGTTTGGAAATCCGCAACGACTGTCTCAGACTGTACATCACACCTACCGAGTAGGCTGGTCGCTGTCAGTCCATGTGATTTTAATTCTGACTGTAGTGCGTTCACCGCATCCGCAGCTGGCACGCCAATCTCAACATTGGTCAAACCTATTTCTGCTAGGTGTGAATAAGCATTCGCACCAAACTGACGGTAACTTCCTAAATTACATGCAATAATATTTTTCATATTGATCTCCCAGGTAATTTTTGTAAATGAAATGTTCTCTATTATGATAACACAAGTGACGCAAAATAGTACCCACGCGCATTCTGAATTTGCTTTCACGAAAGCAGTTTCACTGACGGTTTGAATCTCGGATTATCACGGATATCGAGAATTTACACAGATGACGCAGGTTGGAAACAGCTGGATGTACTATTTGCCCGCTTGCCTTGCAGCTTTTTCAATCCAGCTTCCAAGGTTGGTATAACCATTATCATTAACCCAATCGTAATATGAAGAACACGGATAAGATAAATTAGTATTAGTGGTAGGAGTAAAGTTAAATGGTGGTTGTTCAAAGGGATCTGCTCCTTTAGTAGATATCCGACTGTCCTTATCTTTCACATTATGAATAAACACGCCAAGCAAACCGTTTTTCTTTTTAATACTTTGCTCAATTTCATATTTTACCCATCTGCTGCCAGCAGTATGTGAACCAATCAAGACACAGGTTACAGAAGTGCCTTCCATCTGTTTACCTATCCAATTCTTGATTGCTTGATCGGTATCTTTTTTGAGCGTTTCGATTTGGGCACTGTCAACAAAACCAGCTGCGGTATAACTTCCTTTGGCAACCCAACTGTGTCGAACTTGATTAACCTGCCAAACATCATCCCAATCAAAACTGAAGAATACGTGTCTCATGCGCTCTCCATCTAGATTATAACGTGAGTTTGGAATAAGACGTTTTTTGTGCTGCAAAATAGCCTTTATGTCAGATATACTGAACTCACGTTAGATTATAAGAAATAACCGATGGTAAGTACAAAAAGGATTTCTATAAAATAAAAAATGATAAGCGTGACCGAAAAAATAGCAGATATCCAACTACATTTTGGTTTACCTTTATGCTTGCCGATATCCATCTTGAAATTGGTTTCAGTTTGTTCCCTAATCTCATTGTAGACTTGTCGGAACAACCGTTCCTGCCAGAGGAAGTAACCGTCTAAAATCCAAAATCCTATAATAGGGAGAAAAAGAACTAAAATAATATAGGGATTTTGCAGGGTTTCTCTGGCGATTAGGACCATTGCTGCAACGAGGATCGTCATGCTCCAACTTTTTAAGAGAAAACTGTTGCGTCCTAAGCGATTAATCACGGTTTGTGTCATCTCTAAATGCTTTACAACTTTTTCCATGCCATTCATGAATTTGTCCTCCTTCACCATTGTTTACAATCTGATTGTTCGTCCGTTAAACTCTACAATTAATAGGTGAATTTGTCAATATTATTTCGTTTCTGAATCGCAGTAGACTCATCTGCGTCCTTCGATAAATCCGAGATTCTAACGTTTTTTTTACTGCTATGCCTGTGGAGACGTTAGCAGTGCGGCGATATCTTCGGGTAATTTGAGACTGTGCTGCTGTTCAAAGTCAGCAACGTTATCGTAGTCTTTACCAAAATTCTCAACGACGATATTTTCTTGAAGTTTTATAGCAGTTGTTAGGTCTTCTTTGGCTTTTTTCCATTTTTGGAGATGTAAAAACGCCATACCACGGTTGCAGTATGGTTCTGCAAAATCGATGTTGTGTTCTATCGCTTGGTCATAATCTTTGATGGCGCGATCATATTCGCCTTTTTTACTGTAAACGTTACCACGATTGTTGTAGGGATGGACGAGATCCGGTCTGATTTCTATTGCTTTGTTATAATCTTTGATGGCGCGATCATATTCCTGTTTTTCATGGTAGACAATACCACGGTTGTAATAGGCATGAGCGAAACTTGGATCAAGTTCTATTGCCGTGTTATAGTCTTCAATAGCAGATGCTATCTCTCCTGTGAGTTTATAAACTATTCCGCGATTGTTATAGGCTTCTGGTAAGTTTGGGTCAAGTTTTATTGCCTTGTTACAGTCTTTGATAGCGCGATCATATATACCTTTGATGCGGTAAGCTGCCCCTCGATTGCTATAGGCTCCGGCATAGTTTTCCTTGAGTCTTATTGCCCTGTTAAAATCTTCAATGGCGCGGTCGATTTCACCTATATTGCTGTAAGCAACTCCGCGAGAGTTATAGGCCTGAGCAAAAGTCGGTAACTCTTTGATTGCCTTGTTATAGTGCTGGATATCGGTTTCATAAGATGCCCGATCTGTTTGTGCCTGCATGTTTTACGTATCCTTTTTGTTGCTCGGTTGAGATCGATCTTGCAATAAGGAATCCTTGTGTTGAGTCGTCTCACTTTTGTAAACTTCTATGTAAGTACTTTGATGGGCACTCTGGTTTCTAATGAATCCATGTAGATCATTGTAGACGGTTTGTGTTGAAATGCCGTGATGTTTCTGCAGATAATCCAACATTGATTCTTTGAGCGATTGGGGAATATCAATTACGATATGTTGTTCTCGTTCGAGAAAACCCTTCGGAGGTCGAACGAAGACGCTTTTTTGTGCTATGATACGATTTTGAGGATTTCGAGGGAGTTTGATATGATTTTCATATCCTTCAGTTCTCTTCAATAGGATAATCCTACCGGATTTGTTGAAGTAACTCTCACACGCGAAGAACAAAGCGATATGGCTATCGGTTGTGAAGTCTATAAGATTGGTATGACCTCCATAGTGTTGAAGTTCAGTTAAGATTTCAAAGTCATCTTCTTCGCGAGTATAGTCTTTAGCGGCCTCCAACATCTGTTTTTGGATGGCTTCAATATCGAATTCCTCTGCTCCAATTTCTTTCCGACATTCACGCCATAAGCTTGAGGATACTTTCTCATAGCACTGAGGTTCGCCGCGATAGATGAAGTCGCTATCTGTGCATGCTGCCGCTATCTCTTGGATTTTTTGAAATACCTCGCTTAGACTCTTTTGAGGCTCCGAGTGATTTGCTATATTCATTCTCTACCACAATCGCAATTACTTTAGGGTTACGGCATACTATGAGTATACCAGAAGCGTATTTCATTTTCAAGTGAAAAGGCAGAGGCACAGGGTTATTTAGTTTTATGCATTTTAGTTGTTTTTTATCACAATCATTAATATTTGGAATACGCAGCTATACTTCACCTTAAAAATTTACTCTCTTTTGAGGTGAAGAATGACAAGAAAAAAGTCCTGCCATTTGATGAATATGTTAGCGGAACTTACATATCCACGCAAGAAAAAAGGGAAACGACACCCCTTGAACGCAATCCTTGCACTTTTAGTCAAATGAATATTTACAAAACTAAATAACCTTGTTAAATTGGGCAGAGGCATTCAAAAGTCGATTTTACCAATCTATAAATATATAAGCGATGGCATCAGTTCCACCTCCCTATCTCAACTGTGAAGTTTCTGTTTTTGTGTGCTGCGGCTTCTTTGCGTTGGTCGTCTATATCATCGGAGATAATGATATAGGGTCTGCCTTTACCGTAGACGGCTCCCCGAACTTGTGCACCTCTACCGCGTGGCCATATTTTGATATTGTTGGAGGTGGTGAGTCCTTTGACTCCCCAGTTGCGTTTGTTGATGAGCCATTGTAGGTCGGTGTGTGTTTCTATTTGTTTTGATGTCAAAGATTGTTCTATAAATTCTATGATGTCTTTTGGCAAAAATTCGGCTTTTAAGGAATTTTTTTTTGTATCCAAAATGCTTCTAATTTTAGTCTTAGACTATCTTTATAGGCGGTTTGATCAGTGCGTAAAATCTAGGCTTTAATTGAGAATTCGGGATCTTTGTCGACCTCTTTCATTTGTCAGGATTGCGGATTTTTTTATCAGAATTTCGGATTATCACCACATCAACGGTGTGAATGCTATTTAGGCATTCCCCGGATTTTGTTTTGCTGTGCGTTTATCCATTTTTGTGGGGTTTAGTTTTCGTTGCGTTTCAGGGATGCATAAACTATGGTTAGATATGAAAATAAATAGGCGCCGCACTCAGAGGGGCGATCTTCGCATTGCGGTTTAGCTCAGTCATAGTCGGGTTTCGCTCCGCTTCTACCCGACCTACGGATTACTACCTTTCTCCACAATCGCAATCTCATCGTCGGTTAAGCCGTATAAGGCGTATACCAGTTTGTCAATCTCATCTTCAAGGTTTATAGTGCCAGTGCCTGGGTCTACAGCTTTCGCTGCAAGAATCTGATCGACCAAGTCTTCAATTTTTTCCACAATTTCCCTGTTTCCTTCAGTAATACTATAGTTTGGACATTTTTGGTCTTGTTATAGATTATGAATAGTTGGCAGCATTTCCCCGTTAGCACTTCTGAACAGGTGTTAGAACCGCTGCTAACGCCCCTTTTCTGTCTAAATTCTGTTAGAAATCACTGTTTTTTAGTCATCATTTTTCCAATAATCGTGAAAATAGTTGCTGTTGAACTAGTTCATGTAGTATCTTCGGGGATTTTTAGTTTTTTCTGTGCGTTTTTCCCCGGGTCGTAACCCGTATAAAAATAGTTTTGTTGTAAACATCGCTGCAAGTAAGCGGTCATCAAGCCGCGTGTGAGATGTTTCGGTTTATACCAGTGTATATTGAGCGTGGATAGCACGTCTTCTAAATCAAGAGAAACCTTGTCTGTGTCTGTGTCTGCGGGTGTCTTAGGCAATGGCGACGGACTGAAAGCGAGTTGTGTCAGCGTTGCTGCGGTGAAACTGAGTTGAGCGAACCGATCCAAACTTTTCCTGTCTCGGAGTTGATAGGTGTCAAATCCGAAGTTCTCTTTAGCGTCCCGAAAGGCAGTTTCAATCTGCCATCGGTTTCTATAGTGTCGGATAACTGTTTCTACGGGCAGTCGTAAATCTGAAGTAAATACACAAAAATACCGATAGGGTTTAGACTTTTTGGGGCGTTTGCGTATCACAACGATGCGGACATCTACAGGACACATCTTTGTCCGCACGACTTTATCAGCGACAGAAAGTGTCTGATCCTCAACAACGATGTCTGTATACTTCAGGTGTGGAATAGACACACGGCTACCATACCGACGGGGTCTGCCTCTCTTGAGACGCTTAGGGCGTTTCGGTATATCAAAAAACGCTGCGTTTGACTTCGCACGACAAAGTAAATGATGTCCTTGTGAGAGTATCTCCGTGAACACTTTGCGTCTATTGAAACCTCTATCAAAAATGATAAGACCCGGTGGCACAAGATTACATAAATGCTTCAGCACAGCGAGGCTATTCGCGTCCTCGCTTTTCGGTTCCATCATCCGTGTGGCTAATGGAAATAGGCGCGTGCCTTCGCGCGTTTCTGCCAGCCACCCAATCGCACCGAACTCGTGTCCGTGATGAAACTTGGACTGGTTCTTGTTACGTGGCTGATACGCAGGGTTCCTGCGGAAATGCAAACCCGCTTGTTTTGAACCGCTACTTATGGCATGCGTCTCATCATAGACATAGACGCCCGTGGGGTAAGCGGATAGCACTTGATGGCTTAGCGTAGTGGCGACTTGATCCACACACCAGATGCCACGCGAGAGAAACTTTGGCAGAGACCAATACCGACCTGCTTGGGCTGTCGCAAGATAGATTTGTGTCATTGTGCCTCGGTAGGGCGTATTTATCAGACCTTTTACGAAAGTCTGAAAGTGGTGAAAGTAGGGTTATTTAGTTTTATGTATTTTAGTTGTTTTTTATCACAATCGTTAATATTTTAGGATGTGCAGATATACCGTGATTTTTCACGCTATATCTGCTATACTTCACCTTAAAAACTTACGATCTTTTGAGGTGAAGAATGACAAGAAAAAAGTCCTGCCACTTAATGGATATGTTAGCAGAACTTACAGACCCACGCAAGGAAAAAGGGAAACGACACCCGTTGAAAGCAATCCTCGCACTTTTAGTCGTTGGATTGATGTGCGGGCATAAAGGGTATACATCCATCGCTACCTGGGCACGCTCACAGCCCGCACTCACAAAAGCACTCGGGTTCACACATCACAAAACGCCTTGTGCCGCAACTATCCATAATCTGTTGAAAAAGTTGGACGTTGAAGCATTAGAAAACATCCTGTCAAAATGGGTAAACGCCGCATTAGCAGAGTGCCCTGATTTGCGGGGGTGTTCCGACGCAGTCGCTATAGATGGCAAAACCCTGCGTGCGTCTAAAAAAAGTGGTGCGATGATCAGCCATTTACTCTCCGTCGTCTCTCATGAGTTAGGGATCACCCTCACGCAGCGAGGTGTCAGCGACAAAACCAATGAAATACCGGTATCAACGGAAATCCTCAAAGCGTTTGATGTAGCAGGCAAAGTTATCACAACGGATGCCCTTTTGACACAACGCTCTTTCTGCCACGGAATCATAAACAGCGGGGGCGACTATATGCTGCCTGTTAAAGGCAATCAACCGGACCTGTTAGAAGCGATTGAAAAACTTTTTCAAGGCGTGCCTGACGCGGTTTCTGAAGACACAACACACCCTACTTTAGGGAAACCGATATACATGCATGAGACGATTGAAAAGTCGCATGGCAGACTTGAGACGCGATGTATCAAGGCAAGCACAAGTCTCAACGCATATCTGGATTGGCCGGGCGTAGCACAAGTGATCCAATATTGCTATACTTCCAAAAATATGAAGACAGGAGAAGAGACAACCCGCACTACCTATGGGATTACGAGCCTGAAACCGAGTGAGGCATCCGCAGAACGCTTACTTGCTTTACGGAGAGGCCATTGGGCAATAGAGAACAAGTCGCATTGGATGCGCGATGTGCTACTCGGCGAGGACGCATCACCTGTCAGATGCGGGGCTATTCCACAAGTCATGGCCGCTTTACGAAATACCGCATTATCCGTATTCCGTTTTCAAGGCATAACACGGATCGCTGATAAAATAAAGGAATATGCATCAAAACCTTTACTCACAGTTAACTTGATAAAATGAATATCTATAAAACTAAATAACCCTATGGTGAAAGTTATTATACTTGAACAAAGGTCAAAAATCTGATAACATGTTGTCCAAGTAGGAAAGTGGGGTCATTTGAAATATCCTTTCAAATTTGTGTTTTCTAAAAGGATACCCGCTTTCCTGCTTTATGTCCATAAAAAAAACAAAAACTGTCCAAACTATAGTCAGTAATAGGTGAAACATGTATTAACTCAACGTATCGCTTTTTCCATTCAAAAGCATTGCCTAATGGAATTCCTAAATTGGCAAACTCCCAATTAAAAATCTTTGAGTTCATACATGCTAATAGATACTTAATGTCGTTTTCCGTTGAAGTTAAAAGATTTGCAGGCGCATTGATAAATACACCTGGATCCGCATAACAGAAAGAACTACTATAGGCGATATTTCCCCACACTATTTTTTCTTTCTCAAATTCTGAGTAGTAGGTGTTGGCATAGCGTTGCATTGCATACCATTCATACCGTATTCCCGTCTCTGATCTATTTCTATTTGATAATCTATCTCGGTACTGCAACAAATGACTGTAGATATAAGGATAACTATCTTGGAATAAGTGTTCTGCCTCTTCAGATGCCCCTACAATCTCGGAATCTTCATGCAATGGAAAATGCCACGGAATAAATAGTAAATACAATCCTGCCAATTGGGCATGATAGCGTTTAATGTCTCTTCCACTTAAAAAAGGTTTGATGATTTCTACGGAGTTTGGGTCTTGTGCGATGAGTTGTTCACGCTTTTCTTCATCTATAATGAATGCTTCGTTACAACCTGTCATTATCCCAATGTAGATGTTTATATCCCAGTCTTTAAGCGGCTTTCCGACATCCTCTATTTTGCGTTTTAGTGCCAGTTCAGCAGCTGAGAGTATTGCCCAAGGTTCCCCTTTCACGGGCATCTCCATATCCATACCATTAACACGTAAGTATTTCGCAATATCGTCCGTTTTTCTGTCAAAATCTGTTCCAAGGGTTACAGCTCTGAAGACGGTAGATGCATCGGGTGCGGCATTTTGGAACAGCAATATGTTGGTGTCAACGGTGGCATCGAATACGCCTGGTCCCATGTCCAGCAGTTGGACAGGTTGGGTGTGTGTCAGAAAATAATCTCTCAGTTTTTTGCCGTATCCAGCACGCATCCATTTATTGGAAGTGATAAGACATACATATCCGTTGTTCTTCGAGAGTTTATGTGCTTTTTCGTAGAATAGGCAATAAATATCGCCTATTCGTGCAAGGGCATCAAAACCTTTATCTTGATAAAGATTTCCAAGTTTCCCGCCTTCCTTTCGCAATTGGATGTAAGGCGGATTTCCAATTACAACATCGAACCCATCCGTAACGCCAAACATCAGTTCAGCGTCAAACCAATCAGCCTTTTCGTTCTGGTCATACGGGTCCCACTGTGCGATGTTATCTGCATCATCCGCAAACGCTTCGAGTTCCTTCAATTCCGTTGCCAATTTGGCACGCAATTCTTCATCTCTATCTTTGCAAGCGCGCTTCTGTTGGCGTGTGGTTGCGTGGAAATGCTTTTCACGGTTGCTGCGGAGTGCCTGCTCCAAACGACTCGCCTTTTGACTTTTCAAAGACATCTGTTGTTTAAAGCCTATTAGTGTATTTGCAGCGACGAACCGCGTCTCTAAATTCGGCAACGGCTTAATACCGAAATTTTCTGCGTCTATGTTAGGTTCCTGTTCAATGGCGAGGGATATGAAGAATCGGAGTTTGGCGATTTGGCATGCGATGGGTTGGATGTCAACACCGAAGATGCTGTTCTGGATAAGATAGAGTTTTCGTCCGAAATCGGAATTTCGGTATCGTTTGAAAGTGTCGTCAATTTCGTGTAGTTCGTCACGACGTTCTTGGTTATCTTGTGTATCAGAGGCAGCTGTAATGTACAGAGGGGGGGGGTACCTCTTGTGCGCGTTTTTCTACCAGTTCTTTCTGCAACGCTTCCCATCGGATGTTATCAGGGTCAAGTCGCCGCAGTGCAAGTGTCAGTTTTTGTAGCATTCCCATCGGAAACGCACCGGAGCCGACGGCTGGATCGAGTATCTTAAGTTCAGAAATTGTGGTGACAAGTGCTTCTATTTCGCCATCATCAAACCATTCACTTGCGTCTTCGCAAGCGTCTGCGTAGTCGAGGAGATAGTGTAACTTCTCGTTCCAGAATTCTGTATCACCATCGGCTGGTTTGCATTCTTGTGAGAATGTAGCAACCAATGCTTCGTCTACCATGTAGTCTACGATGGGGCGTGGTGTGTAGTAGGAGCCTGTCATCTTGCGCGCAGTTTCACCTGTTTCCGGGTTGATAGTGGCGAGTAGGTTTTCAAAGGCTCTGCCAAGGAGTTCTGGATCCAGTGCGACTTCCTGATCTATCGGTGTGTTCTCTTCAACGGTGAATTTGTAATGCTCAAGTAATGGGATCAGTCCTTGTTGTGTGTCAAAAAAGAGACGGTTCGGTATGGATAGTTTATGATACTGCTCATCAGAGAAACAGTCTATTCTATAGCCGCCGTCTCTTGTTGCTTTGAAACTATCAAGGCAATCGAATAAGCCACCGTTGATGAACGGGGTTTGTGCAAAGAGGGATAAGAGTTTATCAGGATTGTGCATCTGCTTTTTGTAGCGATACCGTGAGAAATTGCGGTGATTAGCATTGCCTCCTTTGCTAAACGTCCGTTTGTCTATTTCGGTGTTTAACGTTGCAAAGAAAAGGTTTTGTAGCACAGTGCGGTAGTAGGAATCACCAGCATCAAAATCATCCTCTGTCAGTAAGTCTTGGATTTGTGCTTTGCTAAAGAGTTCATCTGCCACCAGTCCTTTCTCCTTGATAAACCAAATAAAAAGCAGCCGTGTGATGAGGCGGATAACATGCTCCTCCGGTTTTATGACGCGGTTCTCCTCTGTTGGGAATGTTGCCTCCTCAACTGCCCATTCATACCATGTGAACAGTTTTTTGTAGAATTGTTTATTGAGTTCTTCGGTATCCAGTTTAGCGAGCCAGGCTGTCAACAGTCCGTCGAAGTTTTTCTGTTCTCTGTTGTCGTCTATCCACTTGATGCATGTCGCGAGTGAGAGTTCTGAGAGGATATCCAGATGGGCGCGATGCGGATTATTGAGGCGGATATCTTTGATGAGGGTGACCTGTTCCAGCACATCAAGTGTTTCGTCGATTAGGTGTGGACGGCGATTAGCGAAGGCAATGGTGAGGCGGTCCGCAGCGCGAAATAAGATCACAGTCGGCGTGAATAGCCGTTTATTGATTTCTCGTGTGAACTCTGCATATTTTGTGCGTGAATAGGTGTTATCTTTTAATTCTACTGCACAAAAAATGAAACTCTTGTAATTCCCTGTATCAAGCAGTGTTGCCTGCTGTGGATCATCTTCAATTTCATCAATTTCGTCGCTTGTGAACTGAAAAATGAATTGCACAGATTTAACATGATTACAGAATTCCTGTTCGGTTTTTGTGCTTAGGTTCGGTGCTGGAAATTCCTCAAGAAAGTCATGGGCGTTGCCAGAGAGTTCAAGTGTGCGCTCACTGCGGTACCCTAAAGTGGATAATAATTCTTTTGTTCTGTCTAAAAAATCACCAATGGGTATTGTTGCTAATGTGGATTTGATTGTTGCTTTGTTCATTATGTTGTGTTCCTAAAATGGTAGTCGAGAATTGGAGGCTCCCTCCTACATATCCCAAATGTTCAATTAATTCTAAAATTTACAAACTAACGATCCAATTTGATAATGATGCAACTTGATCAGCGTTTGTCAAGTTAGCTGCGTTCTTCAACGTTCCTTCTTCAAGATGTTTCCAAATTTCTTGTGCCATGCTGTCAACAATAACAGCCCCAATAAAAAAGAGGTGTGGTGATAAGTTTCTTGTTGCAAAAGCGGTTCTGATACGAGTTAATGCAGTTTGTGCAGTTTTCCAATGTTCGTCTGCTCCGGCAGGATCAATTCCTCCTTTTAGCTCACCAAAGGCAATAAACTTTTCAGGAACTCTGAAAGTCGCCGACTTTATCTCGTCTGGACCACAGTGGAGTAGGCATATATCAATGTTTTTACTTACTAATGGGATAGTTCGGTTGTAAATCAATGTGTGCATTTTACCGTTCCTTTCCCAACTAAGTGCTTTAAGGTTCAATTCTATATCTACTTCGCTACTTTTTCCCAAAATCCATGTGTTACTAACATTGTTGAGCCATTCGAAGGTTGTTTGGGTTAGTGTCAGGGCAGAAATAATTGCACGGGTTAATTTTCTTTCTGCTAACCTTCCCGCAATGTTTCGCATCGCGCCACCTAACGAATCTCCGCGTGTCAACAGAAATCGATAAACTAATTCTTCCACAAACTCTGTACCAGCGGGCTCTAGAAAATTTTCTATTAGTTGTTCTATTGCTCTTGTTTGGTTGACTTCATCTGTATGTCTAACTGCCTTGTCTGAAAATCCTGCGGCTGTTAGTAG
The DNA here is from genome assembly GCA_965200395.1 of Candidatus Poribacteria bacterium. Classification (GTDB taxonomy): domain Bacteria; phylum Poribacteria; class WGA-4E; order WGA-4E; family WGA-3G; genus MSPOR6. The sequence continues at coordinate 1,051,587 of CBDAUH010000003.1, forward strand.
CGCGGGTCGAATTTCATTGATTTTGAGTAAATCAATAGGGGGTTCGGCCTGCAGTGCAAAAGCTTTGAATGCCCGTGCTTGTTCAACAAACGGAGTAGCTTGTCGATTCCTTTCCAATGCAAGCGCAACGAAACCGGAGCGAATTTCTTCAGGAGGGGTTATCAGATCAATTCTGTTGGATAAATGTTGAAGATACGACATTATCTTTTTTTCCAGACGTATACACATTTACGAAGTGGAATGCGACCGTATACGCCCATTTGCTGGCTGCTATTTCCTTTTTTCCCTGGCACTACGAGAATTCTTTCAACTTCAAATCCCAAGGTTCTTGCTATATCAGACAGGATCAAATCTACAGCGATACCGACACCTGCATAGCGTACGTTGTCATTCACCATGAAAAGGCGCGCATTCGGTTTTAACACACGGAAACACTCTCCGATGATGCAGGCGATTTCAGAAAAATAACCGCGGACCATTCTCGGAATACTGTTGTTGTTTAATGTGCCAGCGGCCTTTTCATGTTCAAGATAAGTATTTATAGTTTTAAGCAATTTCTGCTCTTTGGTTGCTTCTATGAATTGAGACCAGTTCGGACAAATTTTCAATAAATCTTTCTCTCTATTTTCTACTGTGCAGCTGAGCATTTCCTGCCGTAAATTTGAAACTTCCGTCTGTGTCAACCCCAGCATTGCCAACTCAAGGGCATAAGTGCGTGTATAATCGTATCGGTTGCAATAAGGAGGCGAGGTCATGATTCCAGCATAATCCGATGTTTCTAAGGTAGGTAGAACCTCAAGACATGAGCCTTTGAACAACCGAATGTCACTCTGACTTTGCATTCTCACTTACCCCCATTTTTGTATGCGGTATGTGTAGGCGTGTGTGTGTATAGAAATAAGTTGGAAAGTCTGATGGGTTATGGTAGAATACCTCCATATAAACCAATGTCGGTGAAAAACCGGCAGGGAGGTATTCTTATGAAATATACCCTTAGTTGGGTACATCCCAGAAAGATTATAACAGGTTTTCGTAAAGTTTTCAACGGGGTTTGTATCAAAAAACCGACGCTCCGCAACTTTTATTTGATGCTACAGGCTGTGTGTGTAGCCCCGAGTTTTCGTATTCAATCGATTGCCTCACATCTACCTATCCGTGTGAAACACGACAAGTCTAAGCAAAAGCGTGTGTTGCGGTTTATTGATACCTATTTTCCGGTTGCAGCGGTGAAGGGTGCTTGGTTGTCACATATAGTTGTCAGTGTGTGTCGTTCTGTGGGGATGCAGCATCTGCTTGTGCTGATAGACGAGACAGATTTACCGGGCGGATGGAAGGCGATTGTTGCAGCCCTTCCGTTTCGCAATCGTGCGATCCCGCTCTATTGGGTTCTGTATAAAAATGAGATGCTCAAAGATGGCACCTATCAAGGACATAACGATTTAGTTCAGCAGTTCTGTTGTGATGTCCATAGTCGCGTTGTTAAAGTGTTAGGGGATAGTCGGGAGCCTGTGTTGGTTTTTGACAGAGGGTTCGCCCGAGCGAGAGCGATCCTCAAGTTTTTTGAGGGGCAAGGCATCTGCTACTTGATGCGTGTGCCACGCAATGTTGGTGTGCGTATAGCAGGCAACAAGCAGTGCCTTGAAGAAGTGGCAAATGGTTTTTACCCACAAGTGCTTTATCACTACACGGAGCAGGTGCCTGTGGCACTCTATGTTGGGGGACAGCACACCAAGAAAGACCCGTTATATCTTATCTCCAATCGGCTTCAGGGGAACCCCCTGCGAACTTGCTACAAGCGGCGGACACAGATTGAACACGGGTTCAGAGACTTGAAAACGAACTTCGGTTTCAAAGCACTCGTTTTGAGAAAGAACGAACAGCCCCGGATGGAAGTTCTGTTTTTGTTGGCAGTCGTGGCTTATGGTTTGGCGTTCCTGTGTTATGAAAAAGCTGCGGACAGATGGGCAAAAACTTTACACCCTACGCGGAAAGTTTACTCCGTGATCAGTGTCATCAACCGTATGATCCGCGAGGTGTGGACGCAGGAGGCGTTGCTCTTGTTCACCGAGAGGACTTGTTTGAGAGATATAAACTTTCTCACCGCAGAAGAACTGACATGACAACATTGGAAACCTATGAACACAACTACACACGCATTCAAAAAAAAATGGGGGTAAGTGCGGACTTTGCATTAGGGGAAAGAGTGTTGCGGGTTTATCGGCAGAAGTTGCATCCGATAAGATTTCTTTTAGTTTAGCGGTTATTGCAGGCGTGAATGAAGGAATTTCCCCTTTATTGAATGGCTTTGTACCTGATCGTACTCTACCCGAACGTGCGTCCCAACGTAGGTATTGTCCATCTTTCCGTGTATAACTGATTGATTCCAAAATGCACAATAATGCAAGGCGGAGAATCGCTTGAGTTTTTACGTTTTCCTGCAGAGTTGCGCCCCTGTAACGTTCAATTGCATCTACCGTTTCTGCGGGATAAGCCCCTTCTGTAATCCGAAATGTACTGAATGGGACTCTTTCCGGGAATCCTTTCCATGGTTGAGAGGCTATCCAATGCTCGAGTATAGCGGTTTCACTTGTAGTCAAACCGCTTTGCAATAAAAGTCGTGTTTGAATAATTTCTTGTCCAATAGGTAATAATTCTATTCCAGTCGCGTGAATATTTTGTTCACTTGCTGCAAACAAGGTTGTGCCAATTCCGGCGAACGGGTCAAGTACTTTCCCTTTCGTGCCACCTTCATACTGACTCAGAAAGTATGTAACAAGTTCCGCAGAGAATGCTTCCTTATATTTATACCAATTATAGGCAGGTTTGTCTTTATTTCCCTGAAAGCTCACAAGTTTCCGTGACAAAAATGGGACTATTGCCAATTGCGATTTGAAATCCTCAGTAAGTTCAGCATCAAGTGTAACAATTTTTTCACGCAATTCAGAGGTTTGTGATTCAACTTCGTTTTTAAGAGTCATAAGGATCTCTACTGATTACTGTGTCTGGTATTTCTTCCCAGTTGTGTTGGGGTGAATATCCTAAATCCTTTTCTGCTTGCTTCCAATCGAAACGTGAGTCTTCTCGGCCGGCAACAGCGTTATATGCACTATAATCAATAGTTTCGTTTACGATAGCCCGTTCCACACATTGGGCAACATCCCTTGGATTCACGTAAACGAACCAGGGGGCTGTAACGACATTGGGGGCAGAGGGGCCGGGATTATGTCCATCACCTTCGATTACTCCCGGGCGGATATGGATGACCTTCAATCCGTGTGCCTGATGGTAGGCTAAACATATCTGTTCACCAAGATGTTTTGACAGCGCATAATATAGGTCACCACCGCCGAACTGAAAGGCATCTCCAACTTGATAGGGTGATTGGACTCCCGGTGCTGGTGGACATGCAGATATGCTTGAGATATTCACAAGTTTTTGCACACCCTGACGAACACAAGCCTCCGCGACATTCCAAGTGCCTTTTACCATCACTTCAGCATATAATGAGAGCGGTTTTCCATGCCGTTCCCGCACCAACGCGACAAGGTGAACAACAGCATCCTGTTCTAAACATGCAGCTTCAATTTCTGACAACTTTGTAACATCTGCTTTGATGAATGTAGTGCCTTTAAGTGCTTGATCTGGTTCAACGATGTCTGTTAATGTTAATTTGTACGTTGTGTGCAACCGCTCAATGATAAATTGTGCAAGGTATCCAGCTGCACCGGTGATCAATATCTTTTCTATTGCCATCAGTTGAAAAGTTACCCCTTTACAAAAGGTGTATCTGTATAGAGAGCGTTGTTGTAACCGACATAAAAGACGTTGCCTGTTCTAACAGTCGGTGCACGTAAACTACCGCTACGGCCGAGTACTGCTTTAAGCACGGCTTCGCGCACATCTTCGTTTGGTTGGAAGGTTTCTACACTTTTTCCTTTTGCCACAACGATGCTTTCAGCAGATTCCATTAAATTCCATACTGCATCTGCTTCTAATTTCTCTTTGCGAGCATCTGTCCGTTCTTTTGCTTCTAAGTTGTGTGTGTCAAGAAACTCTTGAACTTTTTTACACGAGTTTCAGCTGTTCCTGAAATAAATCCAATCTATCATTATAATTCCTCCACTCTGATGAAATTGCCAGTATTACGGCTGTTAATCGCCGCGTCGATTAATTCCAGTGTTTTAAGGGCATCAGCGAAATCTGAACGGATCAGCCTTCTGTCACCGGTTTCAATTGCGCGAAGCCATGCCCCGGTCTTGTCTAAGCCTAAACTGTTTGTTGGAGCTGCTGGTTCATCTATTGTTTCACCGTTTAAATAGCCGCGTATTGCATTTTCCGACATTTTCCCTTGTAGGTATATATGAGGTCCGACTACCTCAACATCAAAACAGAATCCTTCGGTACCACAATGATTCATGTGCGTACCGTAGACTCCATTGTCCAGTTCATAGGTCATTTGTATTGCATTTTCAGCGTCAAATTCTGTTCTGTCCAATGCCATGTTTTTGATGGCCAGAGCGTGTGCTTGAATTGGTTTCGGGTTTGCCAGTACATACCGCGCGCAATCCAACACATGCACTGCCTGTTCCGCTAATGGACCGCCGCTAATTTCAGATTGCAGAAACCATGTTGGCATTTGAAAATTGAGATAGTAATTTATTGTGCATACTGTTCTGACAAGGTGGACTGTTTCAGTTGCAATTAATTCCTTCATCCGTTCGTAGAGTGGATGGTATCGGAGTTGAAATCCAACTGCTGCCATCACCCCTGATCTTTCGATGTATTCAAGACATTTTCGTCCATGGGTGATATTTAGGGCAGGTGGTTTTTCCACCAACATTGGAATACCGTGTTCACATGCCAGTTGAATAGGTTGCAAACGAACAGGGGGTGGTGTTGTTATCACCACCCCGTCCATTTCCACGTCAAAAAAAGCATGTAATACGTCGGTAGAGAGTTCTGCATCTGCATGGATTGCCAACGTTTTCGCTGCTTCAGCTAGTACATCGTGAACGGCGACTACACGTGCGCCGTAATTTACGATTGCATCGCAGTGATGCCTTCCCATCCTTCCTGCACCGATAATGCCTATAGCTAAGGAATCAGCTTCGTGATTTCTGCTGTCTGAAGAATCTTGTTGCATTACTTACGTTTTAAGTTGCCCCAAGTTACTGCAATTTTACCTTTCGGTTCAACAGGTGTTGGGGTTCCGCCTGGTGTTACGACGGTAACGTTATCGTACTGTGCGTGTTCGGCGCCGCTCATGCGAAAACCGATTTTCCCGGTAGAGAAGGCTCCCTGTGAATCTGTCCATTCACTCACGAAAGACAACTCGTTACCAATACCGCCAACCGGTCCGATGTAAGCTTTAAAATTGTGTCCTGACCGTACCTCAAATTTTGCGCGGTACCAGACGCCTTGTTCACGGTCAACGCCATCTTCAAATGCGCCCGGCTCAGCGGCCCATCCACCGTTAACTCTTCTATGCCAACGGATGTGTTGTGGTGTATGTCCAGATGCTGCTGTAGATACTTGGTGCATATAGATATTGTTTCCATCTTGTCCATGGAAAACAAAACCTGTCAATCCATTTTGTACTGCTTTAAAATCAGCATAGTAGTCATATTCTTCTGGGAATTCCTCAATGCTAAGTCCGACCTCACCGCCGGGAACAAACAGGACACTATTACCGAGGGCGTCGTGGCCATCGGCATTATCTTCTATTGCCCAAGTGCCTTGTGGTGCCCATTTATCAGTATCAATCTCATCACTTTCAAAATCATCATAAAACAGTATTTCAGCGGAAACGGTAGCAGCACAGAGTATCAGTGCTAAACAGACAAAATATCGCATATAAAAATCTCCTTATGTATTTGGTAGATAAAACCGATGGCTCAGTAGCCAAATCTGTTTTACTAATTTAGATAGCTAAATAACCTATACTTAACGTGAGTTCGGTGTCCTTGATATGAAGGCTGTAATGTCAAGAATCCTTATAACATCACCGCAAAATGTAGTACAAACTGTTCGTTTGTGTATCCGTGGACCGCAAACTGACAGTTTGCTCTACAAAGATTGCTTATACCGAGCTCACGATACTTAAATTACGGTATAGTTATAATTATACCATATTATGGTTAAATATGAAAATAAATAGACACTGCATCTGTATGAACGATCCTCGAATTACTATAGTTTGGACAGTTTTTGTTTTTTTTATGGACATAAAGCAGGAAAGCGGGTATCCTTTTAGGAAACACAAATTTGAAAGGATATTTCAAATGACCCCACTTTCCTACTTGGACAACATGTTATCAGATTTTTGACCTTTGTTCAAGTATACTAAAGTTTGGACATTTTGGGACATTCAGGCTGCGTTGTCCGCAGGCAATGCTGTCTCTTTGTGAAAATCGGTGTGTATTTTCTGTGAGTTTGTTTTTTCAGAGTAAATCGCAGAAAATACCGCTCTGTAGAGCTGCCAGCGGAGATAAACTACACGCAACCCTTGTGTGAGACGCTTCGGATGATACCAATGGATGCCCAACTGATCACAAACTACCTGAGCACTTATCTCCTCCGCCGTCCCATCCCGTGGGGTGAATAGCAACTTCGTCAGACTTGCTGCAACGAAACTCAATTGCACAAACCGATTGATGCTTTTGCGGGATTTCAGGCGATAGTCATCAAAACCGAAGTGTTGCTTCGCATCCCGAAAAGCCGTCTCTATGTGCCATCTCTTGCGATAATATATAGCGATCTGTGGTATCCCAATCGTCAAATCTGTTGTCCATACACAGAAATACCGATAAGGTTTCGAGGTTTTCGGGCGACTTCGGATAACAACGAGGCGAATATCAGCATCGCACATCTTCGTTCTCACGACTTTGGAGGCGATTGAATACTTTTGGCCTTCTATATCCATAAGCGTATACCGCATCCTGCGAATATCCAAGCGGTCTCCATATTTTCGCGGACGGCCACGCTGGCGATGTTTCGGCTGTTCCGGTAAACGATAGAAGACGGCATTAGACTTCGCACGACACAAGATATGATGTCCATAACTTTGAACCAGCGTAAACACTTTTCGCCTTGAGAACCCACGATCAAAAATAATAAGACCCGGAGCGATCTGGGAACAGATGCGTTTCAACACCGCATCGCTTTTATCACGGCACGTCTGCGGCACCATCAGTCTCGCCCATACGGGGAATAGCTGCCAACCTGTAGATGTTTGGCAAAGTAAACCTAAGGCACCAAACTCGTGTCCATAATGGAACTTGGATCGGTTCACGCGACCCTTTTGATAACTGAAGTTGCGGAAAAAATGCAACCCCCACTGGCGTTCACCTGTTTTTATGGCTTTGGTCTCATCATACACATAAACCCAGTTAGGAAATGCTTGCTGAACCTTTTTTGTCAGGTGTCCTGCGACTTTATCCGCATCCCATTTACCACGCGATAGAAACTTTGGAAAAGACCAGTATCGCGTCTGTGAAAAACCTGATTGATAAAGTTCCGTTAGCGTGCCACTATTTCCATCTGCGATAAATCCGAAAATAAACGCTTGGAAAAGAGCATAGTTTTGTGTGTTGAACAGATACTGAAAATCTGATAGAATGTCGTCTAAGCAGAAAAGGAGGTTCATTTTTTATTCTCCTTTCAAAAAATATATTTGTTTATGAAAGGATACCTGCTTTTCTGTTTTTTCGCACTAAAAATTTCTAAAATTGTCCAAACTATAGTCGAATTACGACTCAGCTCAATAATAGTTGGTTTCGCAAGCTCTACCCGACCTATGAACTGTCTGAATGGCCGATTAATTCCAAATTCTACCATAAATAGTTTAACGTGTAATTATCTTCGGTGTCCTGCTTCGGACGATAGCGCGGTTTCGACTTTGGAAATAAGTGATAGACCCGCAATGTGCTTTGGTGATATTTAGATAGAGCACACGAAGACATATACACTACAGTTGACGATTTACCGTCGTTTAATTTTTCCCCATGTTACCGCAAGTTTTGCTTTTGGTTCAACAGGGAAGATATCAAATCCTGCGGAAGCGACGACGATGTTATCGTATTGTGCACGTTCTCCACCACTCATTCGGATTCCGATTTTACCCTTCTGAAATGATTTTTGTGCATCTGTCCATTCACTGACTAGTGTAAGTTCATCGTCTTCTGCACCAACATCCCCCAGATACGCTTTGAATTCATAGTTTTTACGCACCTCAAACTTAACACGATACCATACGCCTTGGTCGCGATTCACTTTGTCTGCAAAGGGCAATGCGTCTACAGCATATCCGCCCCCTACTTTTCTGTGCCATCGTATGTGTTGTGGTGTATGTCCGGAGCCGGCGGTTGAAACTTGATGCATGTAAACATTACTCGTATCTTGCGCGTGGAATACAAAGCCTGTCAAACCAGCAGAAACGGTTTTAAAGTCTGCGTAATAATCAAATTCTTCAGGGAATGTATCGACGCTGAGACCAATTTCACTTGCTTGAACAGCGAGTACTTTTTTTCCGAGGACTTCATGATCGTCATTATTATCTTCAATCGCCCAGGTGCCAAGTGGTGACCATTTTTTATTAGGGTTATTTAGTTTTATAGATATTCATTTTATCAAGTTAACTGTGAGTAAAGGTTTTGATGCATATTCCTTTATTTTATCAGCGATCCGTGTTATGCCTTGAAAACGGAATACGGATAATGCGGTATTTCGTAAAGCGGCCATGACTTGTGGAATAGCCCCGCATCTGACAGGTGATGCGTCCTCGCCGAGTAGCACATCGCGCATCCAATGCGACTTGTTCTCTATTGCCCAATGGCCTCTCCGTAAAGCAAGTAAGCGTTCTGCGGATGCCTCACTCGGTTTCAGGCTCGTAATCCCATAGGTAGTGCGGGTTGTCTCTTCTCCTGTCTTCATATTTTTGGAAGTATAATGATATTGGATCACTTGTGCTATGCCCGGCCAATCCAGATATGCGTTGAGACTTGTGCTTGCCTTGATACACCGTGTCTCAAGTCTGCCATGCGACTTTTCAATCGTCTCATGCATGTATATCGGTTTCCCTAAAGTAGGGTGTGTTGTGTCTTCAGAAACCGCGTCAGGCACGCCTTGAAAAAGTTTTTCAATCGCTTCTAACAGGTCCGGTTGATTGCCTTTAACAGGCAGCATATAGTCGCCCCCGCTGTTTATGATTCCGTGGCAGAAAGAGCGTTGTGTCAAAAGGGCATCCGTTGTGATAACTTTGCCTGCTACATCAAACGCTTTGAGGATTTCCGTTGATACCGGTATTTCATTGGTTTTGTCGCTGACACCTCGCTGCGTGAGGGTGATCCCTAACTCATGAGAGACGACGGAGAGTAAATGGCTGATCATCGCACCACTTTTTTTAGACGCACGCAGGGTTTTGCCATCTATAGCGACTGCGTCGGAACACCCCCGCAAATCAGGGCACTCTGCTAATGCGGCGTTTACCCATTTTGACAGGATGTTTTCTAATGCCTCAACGTCCAACTTTTTCAACAGATTATGGATAGTTGCGGCACAAGGCGTTTTGTGATGTGTGAACCCGAGTGCTTTTGTGAGTGCGGGCTGTGAGCGTGCCCAGGTAGCGATGGATGTATACCCTTTATGCCCGCACATCAATCCAACGACTAAAAGTGCGAGGATTGCTTTCAACGGGTGTCGTTTCCCTTTTTCCTTGCGTGGGTCTGTAAGTTCTGCTAACATATCCATTAAGTGGCAGGACTTTTTTCTTGTCATTCTTCACCTCAAAAGATCGTAAGTTTTTAAGGTGAAGTATAGCAGATATACCATGAAAAATCACGGTATATCTGCACATTCCAAATATTAACGATTGTGATAAAAAACAACTAAAATACATAAAACTAAATAACCCTAATTTTTTATTGTCCACTTTACCACCCTCAAAGTCGTCTTGAAATAGAATTTCCGCTGAAACTGTGCTTGCACATGGAATTAACATTAAACAAATTGCATAACGCATTATTATTCTCCCATTTTATTAGTATTTATTATTTTTCACTTGTGCCCAGATAGTTGTTAGTTTATCAGTTGGTTGAACTGCTGTTGGGTCATTACCGCCATAAATTTCTATTTCATCAATACGCGCACCCCCATTAGCAGTTATGTGGATTCGTAACCAACGTGCTTCAACATCATCGAAGGTAATCTCAGTGGTTTTACTGATTGGTGCGCCATCATGTGTATAGACCATTTTCCAGGTATTTGCTTCAGAGTTAGCGTCTGCTTTAGTTGTTGCAACGAGGATATCGAAATTTGCAGCTGTGCGGTCAAGGAACCCTTGTGAATGATCACTGCCAAAATAAATTCGATTCACATTCGCTACTTCACCGATATCAATTTGTGCCCAACCGGGTATTGCTCCGATAATCCAACTTCTGCAATTATTGTAGAAGCCGTCGTTGAGGTATTCCGTGCAGTGCCGTTTAGGACACCATCCAATAAAGAAGAAGCTTCAGCTTTAGCATCTTTCAGTAATGCTAAATTTGGTTCTTCATCCCGAACGGTTGGGACAAATTCTGGTCCTGGTTCTCCACCTGCATCACATGCCTTCGTTGCTGCATCAATATCTTGTTCTTTGAATTCGTAACGTCCAAATTTCTCCGGTCCCTTCTGTTCATTATGTACTGCAAATACCGAAGAAACATTTATGATTAATATCACGAGTAAACAGGAAAGTATTATTCTCATTTTTATTCCTCCAGAGGTTTTAAATATTACAGTTAACTATTTCAATAATGGATAATATCTATTGTTATGAGTGTACTTCGTGATTATTCGTATCGTGGCTGTCTTCCAGTAGGGTTTCTTTGTAAACGAATCTTTGCATTTTTCAATGGAAGTTCAATTCGTGTTCCATTGTGTAGATGTGATTCGATTATTACGTCACAAAATACTTGTTTGCGACTTCAGAAACAAAATTATTGCCCATTACTCTGTAGCCTTCAGCGTCTGGATGCAAGTTATCTGGAAGCAGGTCTACATAGTCTGCGCCGAACACGTCCAAACCACTAACGTAGTGAATATTTTTGTCACCATAAGATTGAAGTGCATTCGCAGCAGCTTGTACCTCTTCACGCATTTTCTGTAGATTGAATCCGACAGCGTTTGGGTTTTCCTCTCTGTTAGGACAATAGATTGGTGACATCAGGACGATAGGGATGTCTGTATGTTTTTCACGGATGATTTGTACTGCGCCTATGATTGCGGGGCGAAACGCACGAGGTCCTAAACTTGATGCACCCTGAATGTTAATTCCGAGACACATTGAGATGTAATTTGCAGGTAAATCGCGGATCATACGTGCTACCATTGAATCGAGATGACACTGGCCTCCATAACCTAGACAGGTTAAGTTAAATTTCTTACTGCGAGCTGCGATACCTGGCCATGTCTGTGTTGGTGAGGCGGCGGAACGACACTGTGTAATTGAGCTGCCATAAGTGATCCATTTTGGGCGTTTATCAATGAAAGGGTCTATCGTGGCTTCATCATCAATATCTAAATTACGTAGTTGAAACCTACCAAATTGTGGCAACCACAACTCTATTAGCTTATCTTTATCTGAGAGGTTCTCAAATACGAAGCTGTTCTTTCCGCGCAGATCATACGATGTGATGAATTCTCCGTTACAACATAGATCGAGCATACCGGAGTCGCGTTGTTCTAAAATACTACCGGATATGTGGGTTGTGTTACTGCGAAAGCTGATCCGCACACCTGCTGGCATCGCAGAACGTTCCAATAACGGCTCTGGAAACAGAACATGCTTTTCGTGCGGAGTTCGCCACGGCATCAGTGCATCCCCTATTTTCTCTATGGATACTACACCTTGCCAATTCAAATTTGGTGAATCAGGTTTCAAATGCATAACAATAGTTCTCCTTACAGTTTTTAATGGGATTACAGTGTGTCAACAACATCGCGTAGTTGGCGGATACCATCTAACATCTGTTGTGGGGTGCCCCAATGTTCAATACTTGCTGCCCCTTTAAAGCCATCATTGATGAGTGTTCCTAACAGTTGCTCATAACGTAAGTCTGTATCTCTGATCGGATTCAGATTCTTCTCGCGGTTCGGTTTGACGTGCAGATGTCGTACAAGTCCCTTGATGTGTGAATATCCGTCTGGCAATGGTTGTTCTCCGCAGTGTATTCCGTTATTGACATCCCAACATGAGGCGAGTGCGGGACTATTGCCAAGTGCATCTATGACTGCTCGTGTTTCTTCACAGGAGCCAGCAAGCGTAGCGTCTTCGTTTTCAAATGCAAGAATGACATTTGCGCTTTCTGCAATTGGAACAACAGGAGACAGTTTTTCGGCAATTTGGTCAAGATAATCGTTTATATCTGGTCGAGATGATTCTTTTAGTCTACGATTTGGATTCCAAAATGCAAATCCACGAATGATTGGTGTATCAAACGCGTGTGCTAGTTCAACCATTCGATCAAAATGTTGCAGGTGTCGTTCATACTCCTGTTGATTGTCAATTGGACATTTTCCAAAAGGTGAACCGATGCTTGCAACACGTACATTATATTTGCTCAGTACATCTTGTGCGCGTTTAACATCATCATCGTCAACCTCAGTTACGTGTTTTCCCCATACACCTCCCCGTACTTCTACAGTTGTAGCACCCGCTTCAACGCCCTGTTTGATAGCCTCTTCAAAATCATCTCTGGAAACTTCATCAGCAAAAAAACATACATCAATCATTTTTACTTACCACAACTCCCCAGGATCCAGTGTCATAATAGTTCAAACAAGAAGCAATCGAGTATTCTATGAGGAAAATTGCAGTCTCCTTTCTTTATTTTAGTGCGTTCATTACTAAGCAATCATAGTAAGTACTGTAGCAGTTATAACCATAACCGTTTCTATCGTAGAATAGACAATTCTACCAATTTGATCAAGAAAACTTGAAAACCATTCAATGATACCAGCAAAGAACCATAGTGAACCAGAAGTGATAAATAACGTTCCTGACAGATGTCCAGAATTATTTTGGATAAGCATATAGCCTTTTGCTATCAGTAATATACCAATTATTGGGAGACTAATAAGAGATATCCACTTCAGCTACTTTGCTTTTTGATAGTAAGTTTTAATATGAGCAAACATTGCTTTCTTTCTCCTAACCAGATGCTTCAGATATACCAATGACAATATAAGGTAGAAGTTTTATAAACAATTCAATCGGTGACTTTTTATCTGGAAATGCGATTTCTAACATAGCCTCATTATCTTTAACTGTGATCCATGCAAGAAGTAGTTCTATGTCATCTATTTCTTCTTCATTGTCCATCGGTAATGAGTTACTAACCAATTCTATCCACTTCAGTATATTGATTTTAACGAACGCCAATGGTGCTTTAGGTACTTGTTTTAGATATGAAATTTTCTTTTTATTTTCCAATCCGTCGACCATAGCGTACATTTGGTCTTCAGAAAAACTTAAAAGAGATAACCCATTCTTTTCAGCATAATAAACATTTGACGCGAACACAGACACCTCTGTGCCTTTATAATCTGTTGTAGAAACGGAGGTATTCTGTAGGTTTGACACACTGTTCTCTACCTTATCCCATTTTGATGGGTTTGCAGAATTGAATACTATGCCTCCTTGCGTGTGTACGCTCGTTGCATCGATCTGTAGGGTGTTCTCAAAATCAATATCTAGACTTTCCACTGCCCCCGGATTAAACATCGTTAAATCGTCCACAGTCAATGCGATTTCACCTGTCAGGCCTGCGATAAAATCATCTTCAAAATCTATATTCATAACACCCTCCATGTAGGTAATAAATGCATAAGCATCATCTGAACTATCATTTTGAAGTGCGTCCTGTATAAGTTCCCACGTAGTTTCTACAATACCTGGTGCAACTGCAATAAATAGATCCTCGTTACCAGACATTTTTTTCGGTGTTGTCAGTTCTTTTCCTTCTTTTAGAAAGCGGCTAACATAGCTCTCAGGGAAATTTGGGTCAAATTTTGCATAAAGCTGAACGAAAGGACCTTTTTCCAATAGATTAAGGCCAAATCCAATTTTTGAAAAGGCTTCGAGTTGTATCCGCGCTTCCACGTCCATTTCTTCTATAAATGGAATAACTCTTCGCAGGTCAAGATACAAATTGATTTGGTCAGACCCTATTTTTTTAAAAGTTTCTACAAAGGCTTCATTCTTCTTGATTGATTCGGATTTCTTTCGGTATGTATCAACCATTTTTTGAAAGCTGTTTTCCCCGATACCAACCACGAGAAAATCACCGACGTAACCGTATGTAAAAAGAACATCGGGTAATTGCAGTGTGTTGTATTTTATCTTCCTATGTTCACCTGCATCGATGGCCAGTGTGCCTTCCGACATCCCAATAAGGCCTGTAAGGATTTTGGTTAGTCGTTGCAACTCAGCTAGATTCCCACCTGAATGTACCACGAATCCCCCGTGTGGGTTGTCTATATCTTTCTGCCACATCGCAGCACCAATTTGATATCCGACAGTATCAATTACACCGTATAGATCAGTGCCAATTACGCTTTGAACCAGCATCGTTCCCTGCTGTATTTCCTCTAAATTCAATTCACCGATAAGTGAATCCCAGGAACTTTTCCAATTATCTGACATGCTTATTTCATTATAAACCTCATTAAGTTCATTTACTTGGATATATAGGATACTTTCTTTTGGTATAAAGTCAGTTACCTTTGCTGCATGTGCAGAAAAGGGACTAATAACGATTAAAAGTGTAATAATATGTATTTTAAGTGTGTTAATCCGATACAGTGAATCTTTGCTGTGATTAAGTAAGTCTTTTGATTTCATGAGATAACCTCCAATTTATGGAACTCTAATTTCTTCTACCATTGCTTGTACGTCCTCAGGTGGTTGTGGAGTAAAGATAGATACGATTGTAGCGACAATAAAATTTAATACCATGCCGAGAGTTCCTATACCTTCTGGGGATATGCCCCACAACCAGTACGCTGCTGTGTCAAAATCTGGGTTGATGAATTTGTAAAGGATGATATACGCGGCAGTAAATGTTATACCGACAATCATTCCTGCCACTGCCCCTGCTTTGTTCATCCGTTTTGTGAAGATACCCATAACGATTGCTGGGAAAAATGAACTTGCTGCTAGACCAAATGCGAATGCTACTACTTCTCCTACAAAGCCTGGCGGGTTTATGCCGAAATACCCTGCGACACATACAGCTAAACCGGCAGCGATTCGCGCTGCTGCTAATTCCTGTTTCTCCGTGAGTTGTGGAAGTATACATCCTTTTAATAGATCGTGTGCAACTGCTGTTGAAATAACTAATAGTAAGCCGGCAGCGGTCGATAATGCTGCTGCTAACCCGCCTGCAGCGACTAACGCTGTTATCCAATTCGGAAGTTTGGCAATTTCAGGATTCGCCAATACCATAATGTCCCTATTGATATCAAGTTCATTTGTGATATTAGAGTTTTTTCCTCTGTACTGAATTTTACCGTCTTCATTTCGATCCTTAAATTTAATCAGTTCGGTATTTTCCCAGTTTTTGAACCATTCTGGAACATCTTCGTACCTTATATCTTGTAATTGATCATCTTGTTGATAAGTGACAGTCTCAAGTAGATTTGTTCGAGCGAAGATTGCTACGGCTGGTGCGGTCGTATACAAAAGTGCAATAAAGAGCAGTGCCCATCCTGCGGAAGCTCGTGCTTCCGATGCTTTACGTACCGTGTAGAATCGGATAATCACGTGCGGAAGTCCTGCTGTTCCCAACATCAACGCTGCGGTAAAGCAAAAGAGATCTATTGTAGTTTTGTTTCCATCAGTGTATCGATCGAACCCGAGTGCTTCGTTCAATCCGTTCAGACGGTCTAATAGGTGCACCCCCGTTTCATCTGTTGCGCCTAACCCTAACTGTGGAATGGGATTACCAGTAATTAAAATGGAGATGAAAATTGCAGGCACAAGATAGGCAAAAATTAGGACGCAATATTGTGCAACTTGTGTATAGGTAATGCCTTTCATGCCACCAAGTACAGCATAGAAAAATACGACTCCTATCCCGATGATTACACCGAGGGTGACATTGACATTCAAAAATCGCGAGAGTACTATGCCGACACCTTGCATCTGTCCGGAAACATAGGTAAAAGAGACAAATACTGCGCATACAACGGCAACTATCCGTGCTAATTGTGAATAGTAGCGGTCACCTACAAAGTCAGGAACAGTGTATTTTCCGAACTTTCTAAGGTATGGTGCCAATAGCAGTGCCAATAGTACGTAACCACCAGTCCAACCCAGTAGATAGACAGAGCCGTCACGTCCCATAAACGAGATAAGACCTGCCATAGATAGGAAGGAAGCAGCACTCATCCAATCTGCAGCGGTTGCCATGCCATTTACAATTGGATGGACATTACTACCAGCTACATAGAAGTCACCTGTGGAACGTGCCTTTGACCAAATTGCAACGCCAATATACAACGCGAAGGAGAGACCTACCATTACGAAGGTCCATGCTTGAACATTCATGTTTATTCAGGATCCTCCGCATCATTTTGGTTATCCTTGTATTTTTTATCCAAACGGTTCATCAACCATGCATAGACAAAGATCAATATAACAAAAATCCATATAGATCCTTGCTGTGCAAAAAGAAGCCGACCCAATTCCCCCTATTTGTATTTCATCAAGTTGGTCAACAAAAACAATTGAGAAGAGACATGATGTAGTAAACCAAATTCCCAGAAGGATAGCAAGATATTGTAAGTTTTTCCGCCAATATGAACGGTTTTTCTGTGATGACGCCAAAAAGTATTACTCCTTGGTTTTTTTCCGGTTAATCTGTAGTTTCCATATTCCTCCATTTTTGTATATAGTATCAAAAGAGAGTATTTGTGTCAATAATTTTCGGGGAACATTATTCGTTCTACCTGTTCAATCAGAATGTGTAGGACCTTTATATGGATTTCTTGAATCCTATCTGCAGTATTACCTGGTGCTATTATGTAACTATCACAATATTGTAGGAGCTTCCCACCATCTTTACCAAGTAAGCCGAAAACGTGCATCTTATTTGATTTTGCAGCCTCTGCAGCACGAACAACATTTTCTGAATTTCCGCTTGTAGAAATTGCCATCAACAGATCGCCAGTATTTCCGAGTGCCAGCAATGGACGTGCAAATATCTCATCGAACCCGAAATCGTTTGCCGTGCAGGTGATATGTCCTGCGTCGCTGAGTGCTATGACAGGGAGTGGATCTCGATTGTCTCGAAATTTACCAGTACATTCTTCTGCGAAGTGGACAGCATCACAGAGACTCCCGCCATTGCCACAGGTGAATATTTTCCCTTGCTGTCCAATAACGTGCTGTATCAGAGTCGCAGTTTCCGCTATGGTTTTGATATTGTCTGGATTTTTGATAAACCGGTTCAGTGTGTCTTGCGCATCCAATAGTGCACTTTGAATGCTATGCAAGATGTCCATTATTTATTACTCCTACATTTAATGTGAATTCTAAAAATCTAAATGACTTCATAGTAAAAAGTATATGTTTTCAAGTTAATAATCAGATCCTGAATATCTCACCCAGCTTCCCACCGAGGACACGCCCTGCACCCAGCAGGCATGCAATTAAGATCAACATCCCAACAACACCCAGCGCGCTGGCAATATATGGACCTTCACCGAGACGTTGGGTTAGCGACCAGATTGCCTTTGTTATAGGGTAGTAATGATTCTGTTGTGCTAAAATCAAACTTTCACTCACTTCAAGCATGGAGAAAGAGAAAACCAAAATTGCACCAGCAAGAATGTTGGCAAAGACCAAGGGTAATGTAATTTTATATAAGGTTCTAACTGGCGTTGCCCCCATATTCTGTGAGGCTTCCTCATAAGATATACTAGTTTGCTGGAATCCTGCATATATTGAACGTAACATATAGGGCAACCGCCTCACAGCATAGCCAACAATCAAGAGAAACGTCGGGTTTTTTCTCGGATCAATTATTTCAATGATTCCATCTGGCAGATATTTTAGTAGAAGTGATGTATCAGAGAAACTTCCCATATATCCGAAGGCGATCGCTACCCCAGGTAATGCTAACGGTAACATAGCTACTGCATCTAATAGGTTTTGAAAAGGAATACGTTTTCGCGTCAGTAGATATGCTATTGATATACCTATAAGTAGTGCAATCAATGTACTGAAGATGCTATATTTTAGACTGTTAAGAATACTTGGTAGTGTATCAGAATGTGTAAATGTATCAATATAATGTTCAAAGGTGATGGATTGGGGTAGTACCGTCTGATACCATTCACTTGAACCAGGCGTAAGGGAAACTAAAATAACACTAATATGTGGCATTAAAGCTATTAAGGTCAATCCTCCAATAAATAGATATATGATTCCTCGCATCCAATTGTTTGCATCGGTCTCACGTGTTGTTACATGTCCGCGTCCAAGCATCTCATAATGTCTTGTACCTGTCCATTTTTTTGAAACGTAGAATGCCATAGCTGTCAGCACGATAACGAGCACAACAAGTGCATATCCCATTGGATTCAAGTTAGCTTCGCTTACAAGTCTGAATATCTCAACTGCAATAACATCATTATAATTAAAAATTAAAGGGGTGCCGAGGTCTGTAAATGCCCAAATAAAGACGAGAATAGCTCCAGCAAAATATCCTGGCATCATTAAGGGTAGTGTTATTTGGCGGAATATTTGGAAACGAGATGCACCGATATTTTCTGCTGCTTCTTCCAAACTCGGATCTACATTTGCTAACGCGGCAACGATGTTGAGATACATTATGGGATATAGATGTAATGTGGATAGCAATACAACCCCCCAAAAACCACCTTCAAACCAATCTATTGTATTATTCATATCCATCAGACCGAGTTTGATGAGAAACATGTTGATACTGCCGTATTTACCGAAAAACTGCTGCATACCGATTGCGCCAACAAACGGAGGCATTATCATTGGGATTAGAATGACAGAACGTAGTAGATTACGACCCGGAAAGCGAAAACGAGTCAGGAAGTATGCCAACGGAAGACTAAAGATGCTTGTCATCAGTGTGACCATTACACCAATTTTAAAACTGTTGACAACAAGTTCCCGTTTATTCGGGTCGGTTACCATTAGTTTGAAAAAAGTCAGGTCAAATCTACTTTCAATCCAAAATGATCCTTTAAATACATAAAGGAGGGGATAGATGAGGAATATTACGAAAAATAAAGTTATTAATCCAAGGATAAGTATGATTGATGGTGTTAAATCATACTTTCGCTTTATTCTGTCTATGAAGGAAAGGTTTTTAAGTGAGTTATCAGTTTTCTGTTGGGGATTGAGCATCTGTTTCTCCATAATGAAAATGGACAATACGCAATTTTCTGCTTTGTAATTATACCTTGAATTGCGTTGAAATGCATCAAATTTTTAACGACTCACATTTGGGCAATATGTTTCAAATTTGACACATAGGTGTTTCTTACTCAAAGAGATAATATCTATTTTCAGTTGCCAAAATCTATCTATTGTTTCTGTAATGTCAAAGATATTTCTACTGTCTTTTTGATGGTAGTGCCAATTCATGCCTATGAAAATCGTGTATTTGATAATGGCATCATTATTGCATCTATGAGAAAATAGGTGGCAGGATTTGAAACTAATAAGTTGGATAAATCGTTATGTAATGCAACACTTTGCAACAATATTTATTCAAATTAGAATTGAATTAATATGGTGAAAGTGTTAGTTATTGGAAGGTTTCTTTGAGTTTAAATCTACAAACTATACGGAATATAATATATCCATATATTTGCTGAAATATCACAAAGTTTTAGTTTGATTAGTATTGACATACTTTGTGTATCTCAAATGAAATATACGAGTTGTAAATTAACATACTTGAGTTGGAGAATTGCAGACCAAAGATAATTAAATTTGTATGTTACTGATTTTGAGAAACAATACAATTTATGGGTTTGCAGGAGGAATTATTAATGTTTAACGTAATTGTACTGGGAGGTATTGGCTCCTTAGTAGGTATTGGTGCAGGATACCTAGTCCTGAATGCTTTTTTTGCTGGAGTTCAACATATTGCCAAACCTAACCTTGATTCATTGAAAACAAAAGAGTGACACATTTTTTGACAACTGACAATAGTGCAGTTATCATGTTTTTATGTTGGACTAATCAATGCAAAAATCAGATGTGGCACATTTTGAAGTGTGTATGCAACCGACAAATGGAATATAAAGAACTACACGGTTGGGATGTTACCACTGATGAAGCACGGCAAATTCAGATTGAGCTGCGTCATCAGATAGTCCAGATAAATAGGTTTGATAAAATCAAGACAGTTGCGGGTGTGGATATTGGCATCAGAAACAATGTTGCAACAGCATCTGTGGTCGTTCTCAACTTTCCTACTCTGCAAGTAGTGGATGGGATAGTGGTTGAAAGTCATATAAATTTCCCGTATATACCAGGGTATTTATCATTCCGCGAAATACCACCGCTTCTGGTGGCTTTCGCGCGCTTACAGACGGAACCTGATTTAATTATCGTAGATGGTCAGGGAATCGCACATCCCAGAGGATTTGGACTTGCATCTCATCTTGGGTTGATATTGGATAAACCTACGATTGGCTGTGCTAAATCTCGTCTGTGTGGACAATATACTGAACCTGATTTAGAAAAAGGAGCTTGGTCAAATTTAATTTATAATCATGATATAATCGGTATTGCCTTAAGAACACGAACAAATGTTAGTGTAGTCTATGTATCTGTCGGTCATCTTATTTCACTTGAGACAGCGCGCGAGGTGACTTTGGCGTGTTGTCCAAAATATCGCTTGCCGGAAACGACTCGTCTTGCACATCAAGCTGCAACTGGTAAAATTCCTGAAGGTGTCAAAAGTGAATTCATCATCAGACACAATACTCACAGCAATAAGTAAACATCATAAACTAACCACTATTTATCCCAACAGACATAATATCATGAACGATAGTATACCGCTACATTGGTCGTTTAACTATAATCATGGGGCTCAAAAACCCCATTTTGCTGAGGAATTGCTTAAATTATTACAAGAAATCCATATACATACACCTAATGATGACTATAACGCGGATCGAAAAAAATATGTAAAACAAGTTTATGAGATTTTACCAAATTTTTGGAGGGGATATAATAGAACAAGTGAAGCACTGAGGATAGGAAATGTTATTATAGAACGTAGATATGAGAACGGACATATCTGGAATTATAATGTACAATACCAAAATACTACGAGTGGAGAAGATATAAGATATAATTTTCGATGTCGTGATGAAATTTATCGTACGTTGCTTGAGAGTTGGCAAGTTGATGTGCAGAATAAGTCAGGAGATAGATATTCGAGATTACATTTAAATGGAAATCTCATAGCTGATACGGAAATTCAACTACACATCAACGCTATTGAAATTGCAGTGGGAATTGTGGATAATTCCTTGCCGTTAACCTGTAATTGGGCTTTGTACGATGTTATACCTGCCATAGTAAATTCCGACAGACAATTAGATTTTTCCGTTGAGATCGCATTACTTGATGACCTTGAACATCTTAGACCGAAATGCAATCTCGGTTATCTCGATTCAATACAAGAGCCCTTACCACTTGATGGGTATTTCCTTTATGGCGAGGGGCTTTTACCGTCGTATTGGTGGGTAGATGCAAACCAAACCGTTGTTATCGTATCTACGGTCTTTGAGACTTTTGTGTTAAAAGAGATTACAAGAGATGTATCATGAATGGACACCCTAATATTCTCTTTATCAACACAGACCAACACTCCTGGAATGCGATCTCCGCTTATGGGAATCCGTATTTAAATACGCCGAATATTGATCTGCTCCACCGAAATGGGACATCATTCAAAAAATCGTACTGTACTGATCCTGTCTGTGCTGCTGCACGATCAAGTTGGGCTACAGGATTGTACACTTCTGAAACTGGTGTACCTTTCAACGGTGGACAATTACACCCCGATATTCCTGATATTGGGCAGGTTCTGAGTAGTAATGGTTATAGGGCTTTCCATTGTGGTAAATGGCATGTGCCTGGTAGAAATGTCCGTGAGAGTTTTGAAGTGCTGTATTATGGAAATCGACATATAGGGGCAGGTGGAGCGGCATATTATGATTCAGCATCTACCCACGCAGTTGCAGATTTTCTAACCAGTTATGATAGCAATGAACCTTTCTATCTGCAAATTGGTTACATCGACCCTCATGATGTATGTGAATATTTACACAACCATGAGGAAAAACATATACCGAACCCAATAGAACAGGGAATTCTTACTGAAGAAGATTTACCACCATTGCCGGAAAATTTCAACTATGATGAACGAGAAACTGTACTACATCATGTCTGTAGACGGGTTGATGGGGCACTTATTCATGATCGAATTTTGAAAGCAGTATGGAACTGGGACGAATTTCATTGGCGTTATTTTAGATGGAATTACTACAGATTTATTGAAAAAGTTGATGCTGAAATTGGAAGGGTACTTTCAGTCCTAAAACAGACTCCTTTCTGTGAGAATACGGTCATCATATTTAGTGCTGACCATGGTGAGGCATGCGGGAGTCATCAGATGTTCCAGAAATTTTCGCTATATGAGGAGAGTGTACGTGTTCCGTTCATCATATCATGTTTAGGAGATGGGATTACTGTTCGGAAGGATCAATTTGATGACACGTATTTTGTCTCAGGGGTTGATCTATTACCTACTATATGTGACTATGCGGGTATTGATATACCGGAAATTTGTCAAGGAATGAGTCTACGCCCATTAGTAGAGGGTCAGGATATTCCTTGGCGAGATTATGCTTACATAGAAAGTAATTATTGGGGCGTTCAATTGTCACTGATGACTACAAATACATTACAGAATATAAACCGAAAGATATAGAAGATTTTCTACCCCCCGGTCCAGATGCTGAACAACTTGGACTTGAGCAATTATTCAATAAACGGACCGATCCGTGGGAAACTGTCAACCTTACTGATGGTCCGGAATATCAGAAAGTTATCGATTCTTGTAGAAACAGACTCCTTGAACAGGAAAGTAGGCTCGATAGACAGCAAATTGTTCATTCTAGCTCGAAGAGAATAATAACTAATTGGGGTAGTCGGTTACGACAATTTTGGGAACACGATAGTTAGGAAAGAGAAAGAGATATAAATATCAGGAAACAAGAAATATGGATATTTTTTCGAAGAGGTTAAATCGGCTGCCACCATACATGTTTGGTAAACTCAAACAGTTGACGCATGAACGGCGGCAACAAGGAATAGATATAATAGATTTAGGGATGGGTAATCCGAATCAGCCCACACCACAACCTATAATTGATAAGCTTACAGAGGCTGCGCAAGAGCTACGAAATCATCGTTATTCAGCTTCACGTGGAATTTATAATTTTCGTAGAGAAATAAGTTGGCACTATGAACGACGGTTTGGTGTGGACATTGACCCGAATGAGGAGGCAATTGCTGTCATTGGAACGAAAGAAGGGCTCGGACATCTCGCTTTAGCCCTGATTGATGAGGGGGACTTGGCGATGGTACCTAACCCTACGTTTCCTATCCACATGTATAGTGTAGTCCTTGCAGGAGGGAGTGTAGTTAGCATCCCGTTGAGTGCGGAAAATGATTTTGTTCCTTCACTTGCTGAGATTACACGGGATATATGGCCGAGACCGAAGGTATTGATATTGAGTTTTCCACACAATCCGACCGGTGCAGTCGTGGAATTAGGTTTCTTTGAGGAGGTGGTTGCGTTTGCTAAGCAACAGGATATGATTGTTATTCACGATTTAGCGTATGCGGATATAGTTTTTGATGGATATGAAGCTCCGAGTTTTCTGCAGGCAAAAGGGGCAAAGGATGTTGGTGTTGAATTTATATCTCTATCGAAGTCGTATAATATGGCTGGTTGGCGATGTGGATTCGCAGCAGGAAATCGCGATATTATTGAGGCACTTGCTCGGATAAAAGGATATTACGATTACGGTATATTTGCCCCTATTCAAGTAGCTGCAATAATGGCACTCCGCACACCTGAGGAGGTCGTCACTGAAAATGCAGAGATTTATTGCAGAAGACGGGATGTGCTTGTAAAAGGACTGAACCGTATGGGGTGGAAAGTCGCAAAACCGCAAGCTTCAATGTTCGTCTGGGCACCAATCCCTGAAAAATGGAAACATCTTGACTCAATGGAATTTTCAATGAAACTCCTTAATGAAGCGGAGGTATGTGTTTCACCTGGGGCAGGATTTGGACATAACGGTGAGGGTTATATCCGTATCGCCCTTGTAGAAAATGAAGACAGAATTCGGCAAGCATTGCGACAAATTCGCAGGGCATTGTTTGGATAACGATTAATCAATAGTGAACTTGTGGCACTATTATCAGAGTGAACATAAGTCCTATTCCAATCCCCACTGTTTTTTCGCCTCTTCAAATGAAATTTTCTGACCGCCCGTGTGTGATATTGGGTTCTTCCCTACCCATCGCTCATCAATTGGATGTTCTGCTGGTTGGAAACGAATATCACAACTGATACGCCACCGATCTGATAGATTCTTAGTGGATGTATGCATTGTGTGCATTGTGAAGACGATAATATCACCCATCTCAAAATCTGCTGTCTGCCATTCTCCACCGTATTTGTCACTGATTGCAATAGGATCGCGCCCGAAATGCCCTGGTGTGCCGTCTTTGTCTACATCTGTTTTTCCATAGGTATTACGTACTGGTGCAAAACTATCCAATTTGTGGGAACCGACGAGTACAGTAAGTGTGCCCATCGTTGCGGGTACGTCTCCGAATGGGATCCAGCAGGTATGCAACTGCTTAGAACCTCTTCCCATGTAGACAAAATCGAAATGTGGGCCGGACCATCCATCTGGTCGGACGAATCGAAGCCACTTGTAATCAAACGTGCGTGTTTCACCGCCGAAGAAGTTGCGAAAAAAGGCAAATAATTCATCCCCTTCCAAAACGGACAACACATCAGGATGGTGTGTAACAGCAGGTGCCCCCATTGTGCGCCCCGGACTTCCAGGTCCCGCAACCGCTTCCATCATATCAGTTCCCGGCTTAAATACTTCATCTTTTCCGTTACCTTCGGCATATTCAAGAATAGCACGACGTGCAGCTAATACCTTGTCCTTGTTAATCAAGCCGCGAGTGAGAAGGTAACCGTCCTCTGCTATCTGTTGATGTAAACCTTTTGCTGAATTGAGCACGTCATTACAATCCCGTAGCACCCCGAGGTGTGGTCCTGGGAATGTCACTTCGTGGTCTCCTATAAATACGGTTTCAGCCATTATTTTCCTCCGAATAGGGTTGTGCCCCAAGCTTAAATAATTCCTTGTTATATGACGATTCAAAACTGTAAACGGGTTTGCCCCATTTTAATAGTGTTTGTGCGAATTCTAAGGTTTTACTGTCTTCAGCGGCGTGTGCGATTAATACCTTACTTGCCAATGCAGCGACGAATGTGTTACGTTGACTTGCCATACTGGCATTTTGCCGCGCTTTCTTATAAAAAATGGATAAGATCAGGAGCCTATCATCTGATAACGGTTTTTTCCATTCTCGTCGTATATCCATGTTTTCAATACTACGAGCGGGACTTATAATTATTGGTTGTGAACCGCGTAGCAATACGCGTAAACATTCCTTTTCAATAGGTGAATGAAACCCTCCGATTGTTAGTATACCTTTATTTTTGAACTCTTGTGCTAAGTCGTGTGTTTTTAAGATAATCTCTCCGGGACATTTGCTGGAGCAGAATATTGCCCATAAATCTTTATTCTTCGTGTTGTTTGTCCGATTTGTTAATATGTCTAAATTGCCACGTGCCCATATTGTTTCTGGCGTATTAGTTTTTAAGTATACCTCTATTGCTGATGGAAAGTTTGCATCTTTGTTTGTGATGCTTTGAGTTGGTTGTCTCATCAGTTGAATTAATCAGGACAGACGCAAATTGCATCTGAAAGCAATAACTTTTACCCAAAAAGCCGCTATTTCAGTTAGTATATCACAAATTGAATTGAATGTAAAATATATTTGCAACAATATTAATTGTGAAGATTGGATGTCTCTGAGTGTGGATAAGTGGATAACAATAATCTTGACTTTTGACCTGAATTGTGATAAAATTCTGGTTAGAGAATTGGAGACTACTATATTAAGGAGGCACAGAATTTTTGCGTTTTAATTTGTTATTTTCTATCCAAAATAGCGTAACCCAAAGATGCTGTTAGATAACATGGTTGAATTTTACGATACAACACTTAGGGATGGCAGCCAAGCAGAAGGTGTAGCCTTTTCTGTAGAGGATAAACTTATCATCATAGAGAAACTTGATAAATTAGGAATTCGCTATATTGAAGGGGGTTATCCCGGTTCCAATCCTAGAGATATTGAGTTTTTCAAACGTGCAAAAGGAATGCCATTGGAAACAGCAACTGTGGTTCCGTTTGGTAGTACGCGTTATCCCTCCTTTGAACCAGATGATGATCCCAATTTAACTGCATTATTAGATACAAGTGCAAGGATAGTTACGATCTTCGGTAAGACTTGGCGGTTACATGCGACTGATGTCCTACGTATTTCAGCTGAAGAGAACTTGGAAATAATTGAGAGTTCTGTTCGGTATCTTGTGGAGAATGGGCGTGAAGTGATATACGATGCGGAACACTTTTTTGATGGCTATGCTGATGCTCCAGAATATGCTATTGAAACACTTCATGCTGCTACTGCTGGTGGTGCGAAATGTTTAGTGTTGTGTGATACCAATGGTGGAAGACTACCTTTAGAGATACAAGATGGCGTAAAAGCTGCAATGTCTTCGCTACCTTTACCCATTGGTATTCATGCGCATAATGATGCGGGTATGGGGGCAGCAAACTCTGTATTAGCAGTTCAAGCAGGAGCTAATCATGTTCAGGGAACGTTCAACGGATATGGAGAGCGATGTGGAAATGCAAATCTTGCCTCAATTATTCCTACAATTCAGTTGAAATTGGGAATTGAATGTATTAATGAGTCTCAGCTGCAGTATATTACGAGTGTATCCAGGTTAATTAGTGAATTGGCGAACTTGCCACATGATGAACGTCAGCCGTATGTTGGGCGATCAGCCTTTGCTCACAAAGGTGGATTACATACTGATGCAATTCGGAAAAACCGACTTACTTATGAACATATTAAGCCAGAAAAAGTCGGCAATACACAACGTATTCTCGTGTCCGATCAAGCAGGTCGTAGTACTATTATAAAGAAAATTGAGAAGGAATACCCTAATTACGATAAGAACTCACCACAGGTGTTAGAACTCTTTAATCGTCTGAAAGAAGCTGAGAACGATGGTTATCAATATGAGGCAGCAGAAGCATCGTTTGAGTTACTGACGCATAGAGTTTTTAACGGTTATGAATCGTTTTTTGAGCATCTCGGTTTTCGTGTCATTATAGAGAAGTTCACGGACCATAGAATGCGATCAGAAGCAACAGTCAAAGTTACTACGCCTGATGATACCACAACACACACTGCCGCAGATGGTGATGGTCCTGTCAATGCTTTGGATACTGCACTCAGAAAGGCGTTGGAACAATATTATCCCGCTCTGCAAAAAGTGCGTTTGATAGATTACAAGGTGCGTGTATTGGACACTAAGGCAGGCACTGGTTCAAAGGTACGCGTCTTGATTGAAGCAAGTGACGGTAAAAATAGTTGGCGGACAGTCGGTGTATCTGAGAATATCATATCTGCAAGTTACGAAGCACTCATTGATAGTTTTGAATATAAGCTGCACAAAGATAAGTATTCAGTAAGTTGACATTGTAATCGGTCTGTTTATGGTTAAGTGTGAAAATAATAGACGTCTCACCTATAGAAGCGATCTCCGAATCGCGCTTTAACCCAATAGTCTTAACTCAATAATTGTCGGATTTCGCTCTGCTCTATCCGACCTACGAACTGTCCGAGGGTCCAATTAATTCTAAAATATACCATAGTTTTATCGATTATTTTCTGGATCGAGTTGAACCATACTCTGAAGCTCATAACTGCAAATTTATCCTGAAATAAGATGAAACCTAAGGGAAATTATTGTATGAAAATCATTGAAACGAATGGGCAAGAATTTGCGTTAGCGTCCCGCTTCGCGAGATGGTTTGCACAACAACTTGATTTCGTCATTTTAGTAATACCATTTTTTATTATCATCGGCGTATTAAGTCATTTCGGTATTCTTGTTGAGTCAACTGCTTTTGTAGGTGTCATCTGTGCTTTTGTGGGTGTCATCTGGACTGGATTTTATCTGCTTTTTCAAGATGGAATAAACAAAGGTCAGAGTTTTGGCAAGCGTATTATGTCAATGCGAGTTGTGAACGCTGAGACAGGGGCCCCGTGTAGTTATAGAAAGTCTATCGTACGGAATCTGTTCATAATTCCTGTGGCTATTACAATATTCGGTTTGCTCTTTCTTCTTGAGACCCTCAGTAGCGGGTTATGGAGCTATCTTTGGGGTATTGTCTTCTTAATTCCGCTCGTTAATTTAATTGATGCTCTCATGATTTTCGGCGATAGAAGGCAACGACTTGGTGACAAACTCGCTAAGACTATTGTTGTGAAAGGTAATCCACCAAGAGGCGAGGTTCCTGCTGAGCCTGCCACACCTGTTAAAACCTTTATTATTGGAATGGGGATTTTAGTTGGGCTTGGAGTTGTTGGTTATGCGTTGTACTCAAAAGTTCCTTCTAATTTTGAATCTTCTGATGGGCTTGTGCAAATCACGGCACCTATGCTCTGGGACGATATGACACGTTACAAAGCGACTATGCAAATGGAAGATTCTACACTTGTGATTTGTGACGGTTCTGGGGATGTTTGGGTTATGGTCATAACTGATATCAAGGCAGAATTAGGCATGATGAGTCTCAGCCAATTTGCCGAGATATGTACAGAGCAACTTATTTTCAATTTGTCAGAGGTTGTCTCAGTCGGTGATCCCATTCAAGCGACTTTGAACGGGTATGCAGCAGTCCAATATGAAATTCAAGGTATTGTTGATGGTGATAGGGTTACTTACCTGCACACCTCTATTGAAGGTAAGCGTCATTACCATCAAGTAATAGGTTTTACATTGAGCGCACAAAAGCTCAGCGATAAAGTCCAACTTCAGCAAATCATTGAGAGTTTTAAAGAATTACGTTGAAAGTAAGTTTCTAATATTTTATGGGAAAAATCTACTCTGTTAGCTATTTAGCAAAGGACACCACGTAACAAATGTATCTCTGGGAGCAGCGAGGCATAGGATAGAAACGCACAACATCACTCGATTAGGACTGACGCACTTCCTCTTGTAGTAAATCCATAATATTTATACACTCGATCAAGAAGTAGAATTGGGAACCTATCCTTGTAAGTTCTTATTGTAGAGTGCACACACATATTTTCGAACTTTGCTATATTTTCTTGATAATTATTTTCATATATGTTATATTAATTATAACATATATTGGAGGTGTCTGATGGGAAAATTAGACAATATTGAAAAATCTGCACAGAAACTGATAGCATTATGTCAAAAAGAAAAACCGACAAAGGCAGATAAACAGAAAATGTTGGCATTTCATACTGAAATCCTTGCAGGAATTGAGAGTTTAACTGAATGTGAATTGTGTGGTGCGATCAGTGAAGTGATTGTTACAATGACGTTGGCTGATGTGACTGCTAAATTGTGTAAGGAATGTGGTGTTAAAGCGTTGGATGCTGGGAAGATACAGAAATCGACTCCGCGTAAACGTACACAATCTACGAAAGCAACAAAAAACTCGGATGAGAAAGCAACAAAAAACTCGGATGAGAAAGCAGAGGAACCGGAAACTCCTGCGGAGTTACATACTCGCGTAGAAGAACAGACAGGAATAAAAAAGACCGATGTCAAACGTCTTCACAAGATAATCGAGGAAATTGCTGCCCCAATGAGTTTTGAACATACATTGACTTATGTAAAACGTGAAGTTGAAAACGCTAAATTGAAAATGGAGGAAAAAGCGTTGGAGAAGGCAGTTGAAATATTGACTGCTGCATAGAACCACTGTTGTCTGAACCAGGATTTTCAGGATTGACAGATGACTATGACAGGATCGGATACAATTTGCGTCTGTCCTGTCTGTGATAGACAATGCTGGCAACCTGTAAATCCCGGTGAATGTCTTTGGTAATTCTGCAGGCTATGTCTTACAATGTTTAGTAGAGATGCCTCTTTTAGAATGACACACCTAATTTAACGCTCCGTTCAGGATGGTTGTCCATTTCAATGTATGCCTCAACAGAGTCTTCGAAAGGTATAACGGGGTCGACAATATCTTCACAGTCAAATCTACCTTCAGCAAGCCATTTCCAACAAGTATTTCTGATGCGTCCGAAATTCCAACGTGGATGGTCACGGTTTGGATCGCTGTTTGCGCGTGCGAAGATAAGGTTTGGTATGTTGAAATGTGCAACGGCACCAAGGTCTAATCCACCAGTGCATTCCTTTGCCCAACCTGCTACGACGACTGTTCCTTCGAACGCGACACTACGTATTGCATCGTCAAGAGCGTTGTAATTCGCGCTTGTTTCTATTGCAACATCGAGTCCTAATCCACCTGTTGCTTCCTTCAGCGCTTCACCGACATCACATGCAGTTGGGTCTAAGACTAAATCGGCGCCAGTCTTCTCTGCGACGGCACGTCGCCTTTCTATTGGGTCAACACAAGCGATAAAATCTGCACCCGCTTCCTTTGCATATTGTTGTGTCACCAGCCCAATCGCCCCGAGTCCAAAAACAGCAACACGATCACCGACACGTACCTGTCCGTCACGGATTGCGGACAGTGCAAAGTGTGCGGGGTCGTAACAAACAGCATCTTTCCATGTCATCTTATCTGTCATCTTAAGAACACCACTTGCTCCCCATGTATGTGTTTCCTTAAGGTGTCCGTGTCCTGCAACAAGTTCTCCAATTTCACAGTTTTCAACGTTTTCACCGATTTCTATGATCCTTCCAACACACATATTTCCGAGTCCGTGTGGAAATCCTGCCCCTCTATGTCCGTAATACATGGTCATCTCAGTGCCGCGTTTCGGTGCACCGAATTCGACTTGTACTCGAACGCTATCATTTGGAACAGGTCCGTCTTCGTAGTCTCTTAATATAGGTTGCCGTGGGGCAACTGCTACTAATTCTTTTGGCATAATTTCTCCTTTTTAATGCGGAATACCTAATTTGTGCATTCTCCGATGAATTGCCTCTCGTGCTTCTTGGAACGGACGAGAGAGATATGCTATATGATCATTTTTACCATGGTGGTGTGTTGTAGTCCCCTGTTTATAGTGTCGTGCTGATCGTTGAATATACGATAATCCTCCTTCAATCAATGTTAGCATATAATTTGCTGTTTCTGGGTCGAACATCCACCATTCTCCGCCGACGGCGATGTATATAGGGGATGTATGGGCGATGATTCCGCGTCTCCATCCATCATGATGCGGCACCGCTTGGGCATAGTTGGGACCACCACATCTCGCAGCTATCCACGAATGTTTATCAATTTTTAGTTTTGCTTTGATAGACATATTATGAGAACCGTTGCTTTCCTCCGTAGCAGCAACTACTTCTCCTGCCTGAACGATCTGCAATGTATGGATCGGAAAGATAGAGTCTGCTGATGCTTCTACTTCAACAGTACCACCGTTACCTGGCAGATTGATCGTGCTACCTATTGGTTGACCGTTTACAGTCAAACGAATCATCGGACCTCCACTAAGGAAAGTGTTACCTGCACTCATGTATTTGCACCAGTTTTCGTAATTGAATTCCTCGTCTTCAGGTATGTGAACATAAGTTCTGTAGACACCGACAGGCACATCAGCTGTCATCTTATCTGTGCCCCCGACAAGTGGCAGTTTATACCCACAGTTGAGATAACGATAGTATTCAATGTGGCCATACATTGCGTTGGTGAGGTATTCGACAGCATCTACACGTCCAGTTGCGATAAGCGTTGCGGGCTCACAATTCGGATTGGGAATGTGAGGTAAAACAACAGTTCCACCTTGCGCATGACATGCATCTGCCCAGTGAGACAACGTGACCTCTAAATTTCCACCGAGCTCTGCTTCACCCGGCCCGTCCGAACACCACGGTGCAACCTGTTCCTTTAAACCGAGTAACGTAAGGTGACCGAGCACATGTTGTCTATTTTCCTGTGTTGCATATACGATGCTTCTTCCATCAGCGGACACTGTTGGTTTTCCGATGAATTCCTCTGTGTTCGTGAACAAGTGTCCCCATTGAGATAGCAGGAGATTAATAACACCGAGATCTTCACCTTGCGCTTCCGTATGTGCTCCCTGTGTAGACAGGAAGTGGACGTGTGTGTCACCGCTGAAATAGCGTTCGGTGTTCATATTACACCATCGCTTAATTCGCAGAGTTAACTCACGTTGGCCGGGTTTTATGTTAACGGTAGTTCGCAAAGGCGTATATTCAAAACCGCGTGCCACATCCACAATAACATCTCCACGCGGGAGCCATCCCTGACAAGTACCATCGATATAGGCGTAACTAATCTGTCCTAACCGTACATCACCACCGATGTCTATGTGCCAAGTGCCCATGTTTGAATTAACATGCGCGTGGTGTCCATGCGGTGCATAAGGCACGCCGTGCGGTGAACGGAAATGGATACGGCACGGCACAGGTTTATTCGTGTCTTCGTCAATTACGGTCGTATGCACCCAGTTTCTGCCAGCATCAATGACTTCTACTTTGACACGTTCGTTCGGTTGAAGGCTGCCCTTCTCTTGGAGTTCTCCCCAGTTGACTGTCCCAAGCGTTTCACCTTGATTTTTGACTTCGACGGTAGCGGAGGATGTGGCGGATATCTCTGTGTAAGCAGGACTACTTTTGTTGTTTTGGAATTCTCCCCACCCCTTAAAATCGTCATTTATAAAGGCATCTGTTGGATTTTCAGGTAGCGGATACGGATAGGTAGCAGTACCACGGTCAACATTGACTTCCATGTCAAAAGGTTTATCAGCATCATCTGCTTGCGGGAGTGTGATTTTAACTTCACGGTTCGGATGTCGTGGGATCGGATCCTCGTTAAGATGGCCGAGCGTGATTGCTGCAATAATAAACTTACGTTCTTGTGGACGAATTTCAACGTAATCAATTTCTTTATCAGGAGTGGGATTTTTCCATATCCACAAATAATAGTTGCGCGGCACACACTGCGTTGCTTCTGTTTGCCGATTTCCCGCAGAGCCCCACGGGCCCTGGTGACGCGCATGCAAACCTTCTTTGGTATCTGGAATCGCAATGAAGGTCTGTTGTCCCCATCCCTGTGGCACACTGCCGATCTCAAAACGTTCTCGGATTGGGACGCTTACTGTCTCGCCATCGGTATAGTGTAAAATATAATTAGCAATGAGTCTACCGATCGGTTCACCTTCTTGGATGCGGGATTCAAGCAGCCGATGGACAAAGATTACCCGCTTCGGTGAAGCATTCACCGGAATTTGAATGGGATCCGTATTAACACCTTCACCGAAACCCAAGAAACATTTCTCACCTTCGGAAATATGAAAAGGGAGTCCATGGAGTGTCTGCTGTCCTAAGGTTGGCGCTGCGTTTGCACCGATGATCTCTGCGTCAACGTTACAATATTCGGAAAGAGAAATAGGTTGATAATCTTGCATGGTATGTCCTCAATTTTGGATTTGTAGTAATATGTGAAAAGAATGAAAATCATGAGGTTTCTGATGATTTTCAAATTGTTATGAGGTGCTTCATGAATCATCTACTGGTGAATTTTGTTTTGCAAGTTGTTTATGTAATTCAGCAATTTGTTGTTCCGCTTTCTTAAATTTTTTATCAGTCAAAACTTGCTGCAATCTAAGGTGTAATAATTCACCTTTAACAAGTCTATATTCGCCTCTTTTTGGTTTTTCAAGTTCTCCACGATCCACCAATAGTGCTAACATCTTACTTACTGTTTCACTAATAAAATTGTTATCTGGAAACTTTCTCTGTAGACGAGGATAATAGTCTTGAATATCCCTTGGCTCAAATATCATTAAACCTGAAGGATCCCTATACTCAAGCATCTGTATGATAATCCGACCTAATTCTTGTTCCCATTCCGACCAGTCAGACATAGACGTTGCATTTGAAGATGTACCATATTTTGCTGTTGTTACATTCGTCGTGGCAGCAAGTTTTTGCTGAGAAGATGGAAAATCATAGTTTTCCTCAATAGAAAAATTATCGTCGCCTTCAGGGTAAATCCAGATTTTGCAAGCTTTCTCTGCAAGTTCATTTGCTCTTGTTAGGATAGCAGATAGATTCCATTGTTCCGCGCTAGCGAGATTTTCATTCAAGTGTAAGTGACTCTGTCGAAATCCTTTTTCCATGTTTTGTTTCTCTTTAAAGGGACGGTTGCTATACTCTGAATTGTAGCCGGTAAGTGTAAGATTGCCAATTGTGTGGAGGTATTTCTCATGTGTTTCACTAAAGTCTTCGCCCAATTCCTGTTGCCATACTGAAGTGGGATCCTGCGGCATTACATGCTCAACCGTATAGTCGATATCGTTGATAGGTTCTTTATGTTCATGGTTCTCTATGCGACGTAGTATATACTTGCATCTACTAGAGGTTCTATCAAGGTTATAAATATTTTTCGTCAACAACGCTTCTTTGAACTCATGATCTTGCGGGAAACGTCTATGAAATGACTGCTTTAATAAAATAGCATCCAAAGACTTAATCTTATTGATTGTATTTCCTATAGATATACCACGCAAAATAGATAGAAAGATCTGGTTGAGATTAGCACGGTGAAATCCACATATATCACGCCGGAAGACGTAGCTTTCTATCAATTGAAGCGTTTTAATTACTTCTGTTTTTTCGATGTAATCTTGTTTATAACAATCATAAACTTTGAGTAGGTAAGGATAGACAACTGTGGCTTTCAAATCCCGTATATTTTTTAAATACGTCTCGAGTTCCGGATCATCCTCATTTTTTGTAATGTCAACGTAGTGCCTTGCATAGCGTAGAATCTCACCGAGAATCTCTTTTGTCTTATCATCTAGAGAGCTGAACGTACGTTCTGGAAATTCTTCTTTAAAATTCACGTATATGTTATCAAGTTTAGGAAACTTACAAATCTTTAACGTTAGATAGTGTCTCATAAATTCATCAAAATCCTTTGAGTCAAAGACTTTGTTTGCGTTAGATCTCTTTGAATCTTTTTTTTCAAAACACTGTTCTATAGGAAACCAGTAATTTTGGTAGAGTTCAGTTTGGACGGTAGTTTCATGTCCCAGGAGCACATAGTTGCGAATGCGGTCCGCTTGTGACAGAAGAACCCCTCTAGAATTGAGACTGTCAAAAATCCTCTGTGGATTATTCTCATTTCTTTCCAAAACGATGTCTACAATCATAAGTTTTTCAAGGCCAGCACATAGTTTATTTAGGTCAACATTTTTGAGCATTTTTTCGAAAAAACGGTAATTCTTTATCAAGAAGGCGGATGGATTTCTAGGGAGAATATCATCCTCACCCTTCATCAAGTAGTCAAACGTTTCATTATCACCCTTAGTGAGGCGTAGTTTAAGGTATAATTCTCCTATTTCTCCATGGTTATAAAGATAGTTATTGGATATTTTTTCCGATGTTATGTCAATATCAATATCAGTATCATCTTCTATTACTCTACTAAGTGCTAATAGTAGAAGTGATAAGGTTGTTAATCGCTGTTGTCCATCAATCACAGGGAATTTTGACACGGTTCCCATGTTCTGTACTTCCGGTTCTAAGTAGACGATTGACCCTAGAAAATGCCACTTCATTTTTTTATTTTCACCAGCAGCTAGCACGTCTTCCCAGAGTTCCTCACAATTATTTTGTTTCCAACTGTATCTACGTTGGAAAATTGGGACACAAAATTGTTTCGGACCTTTCATAAATTCAAGAATAGGTTTTTCCGTTGCCTTCATAGATTCTCCTTGCAAAGTTTTCTATTTGCTGTAAAAAATAACAAATCAACGCTAAATAGATGGTAATGTTTGACGTGATTTAGCGTTTTCTACCCCTTACGATGATTCGATCGCGTGGAGACGTTCAGCTAGCCACAAGTTAACAAGCGTTTCTGGTAAGATTCCTTGTTCTAGTGCTTGCTTTTCAATTTTTTCATAGATCTCAGGCGTAAGCGTTACACGACACTTTCGCAGCATTCTCAATTCAAAAGTGACTTCGTGTGTTTCATCCCAGTGATCATCCAAACTATGCGTATCCCAATAGTCGGCGATTTCCTCCAGAGAACGCGCCTTAGATATACTGGTAACCTGCTCGTTTTTATTTTCTTTCATACCTTATACTATACTATAGTTTGGACATTTTTGGTCTTGTTATAGATTATGAATAGTTGGCAGCATTTCCCCGTTAGCACTTCTGAACAGGTGTTAGAACCGCTGCTAACGCCCCTTTTCTGTCTAAATTCTGTTAGAAATCACTGTTTTTTAGTCATCATTTTTCCAATAATCGTGAAAATAGTTGCTGTTGAACTAGTTCATGTAGTATCTTCAGGGATTTTTAGTTTTTTCTGTGCGTTTTTCCTCGGGTCGTAACCCGTATAAAAATAGTTTTGTTGTAAACGTCGCTGCAAGTAAGCGGTCATCAAGCCGCGTGTGAGGTGTTTCGGTTTATACCAGTGTATATTGAGCGTGGATAGCACGTCTTCTAAATCAAGAGAAACCTTGTCTGTGTCTGTGTCTGCGGGTGTCTTAGGCAATGGCGACGGACTGAAAGCGAGTTGTGTCAGCGTTGCTGCGGTGAAACTGAGTTGAGCGAACCGATCCAAACTTTTCCTGTCTCGGAGTTGATAGTTGTCAAATCCGAAGTTTTCTTTAGCGTCCCGAAAGGCAGTTTCAATCTGCCATCGGTTTCTATAGTGTCGGATAACTGTTTCTACGGGCAGTCGTAAATCTGAAGTAAATACACAAAAATACCGATAGGGTTTAGACTTTTTCAAGCGTTTGCGTATCACAACGATGCGGACATCTACAGGACACATCTTTGTTCGCACGACTTTATCAGCGACAGAAAGTGTCTGATCCTCAACAACGATGTCTGTATACTTCAGGTGTGGAATAGACACACGGCTACCATACCGACGGGGTCTGCCTCTCTTGAGACGCTTAGGGCGTTTCGGTATATCAAAAAACGCCGCGTTTGACTTCGCACGACAAAGTAAATGATGTCCTTGTGAGAGTATCTCCGTGAACACTTTGCGTCTATTGAAACCTCTATCAAAAATGATAAGACCCGGTGGCACAAGATTACATAAATGCTTCAGCACAGCGAGGCTATTTGCGTCCTCGCTTTTCGGTTCCATCATCCGTGTGGCTAATGGAAACAGGCGCGTGCCTTCGGGCGTTTCTGCCAGCCAGCCAATCGCACCGAACTCGTGTCCGTGATGAAACTTGGACTGGTTCTTGTTACGTGCCTGATACGCAGGGTTCCTGCGGAAATGCAAACCCGCTTGTTTTGAACCGCTACTTATGGCATGCGTCTCATCATAGACATAGACGCCCGTGGGGTAAGCGGATAGCACTTGATGGCTTAGCGTAGTGGCGACTTGATCCACACACCAGATGCCACGCGAGAGAAACTTTGGCAGAGACCAATACCGACCTGCTTGGGCTGTCGCAAGATAGATTTGTGTCATTGTGCCTCGGTAGGGCGTATTTATCAGACCTTTTACGAAAGTCTGAAAGTGGTGAAAGTTATTATACTTGAACAAAGGTCAAAAATCTGATAACATGTTGTCCAAGTAGGAAAGTGGGGTCATTTGAAATATCCTTTCAAATTTGTGTTTCCTAAAAGGATACCCGCTTTCCTGCTTTATGTCCATAAAAAAAACAAAAAATGTCCAAACTATAGTATAGGATAGTTTGGACATTTTTGGTCTTGTTATAGATTATGAATAGTTGGCAGCACTTCCCCGTTAGCACTTCTGAACAGGTGTTAGAACCGCTGCTAACGCCCCTTTTTTGTCTAAATTCTGTTAGAAATCACTGTTTTTTAGCCATCATTTTTCCAATAATCGTGAAAATAGTTGCTGCTGAACCATTTTCACATAGTATCTTTGGGATTTTCAGTTTTTTCTGTGCGTTTTTCCTCGGGTCGTAACTCGTATAAAAATAGTTTTGTTGTAAACATCGCTGCAAGTAAGCGGTCATCAAGCCGCGTGTGAGATGTTTCGGTTTATACCAGTGTATATTGAGTGTGGATAGCACAGTTTCTAAATCAAGCGGTGCCTCGTCTGTGTCGGTTTCTTCGGATGTCTTCTCCATTGCCACCGGACTGAAAGCGAGTTGTGTCAGCGTTGCTGCGGTGAAACTGAGTTGAGCGAACCGATCCAAACTTTTCCTGTCTCGGAGTTGATAGGTGTCAAATCCGAAGTTCTCTTTAGCGTCCCGAAAGGCAGTTTCAATCTGCCATCGGTTTCTATAGTGTCGGATAACTGTTTCTACGGGCAGTCGTAAATCTGAAGTAAATACACAAAAATACCGATAGGGTTTAGACTTTTTGGGGCGTTTGCGTATCACAACGATGCGGACATCTACAGGACACATCTTTGTCCGCACGACTTTATCAGCGACAGAAAGTGTCTGATCCTCAACAACGATGTCTGTATACTTCAGGTGTGGAATAGACACACGGCTACCATACCGACGGGGTCTGCCTCTCTTGAGACGCTTAGGGCGTTTCGGTATATGAAAAAACGCCGCGTTTGACTTCGCACGACAAAGTAAATGATGTCCTTGTGAGAGTATCTCCGTGAACACTTTGCGTCTATTGAAACCTCTATCAAAAATGATAAGACCCGGTGGCACAAGATTACATAAATGCTTCAGCACAGCGAGGCTATTTGCGTCCTCGCTTTTCGGTTCCATCATCCGTGTGGCTAATGGAAATAGGCGCGTGCCTTCGCGCGTTTCTGCCAGCCACCCAATCGCACCGAACTCGTGTCCGTGATGAAACTTGGATTGGTTCTTGTTACGTGGCTGATACGCAGGGTTCCTGCGGAAATGCAAACCCGCTTGTTTTGAACCGCTACTTATGGCATGTGTTTCATCATAGACGTATACGCCCGTGGGGTAAGCGGATAGCACTTGATGGCTTAGCGTAGTGGCGACTTGATCCACACACCAGATGCCACGTGAAAGAAACTTTGGCAGAGACCAATACCGACCTGCTTGGTCTGTCGCAAGATAGATTTGTGTCATTGTGCCTCGGTAGGGCGTATTTATCAGCCCTTTTACGAAAGTTTGAAAGTGATTGAAGTTGTTGTGCTTGAATAACGATCTGAATTGTGATAACATGTTGTCCAGGTAGGAAAGTGGGGTCATTAGACATATCCTTTCAAAAAGGTTTATATTTTCTAAAAGGATACCCGCTTTCCTGCTTTATGTCTATAAAAAAAACAAAAAATGTCCAAACTATAGTACCTTATAACTCAGGAATAGTTGGGAATCGGCATTTCCATCTACAATTCAATAATGTCCAGTTAATCCTAAAATCTACCGTAAATCGGTCATATCCTTTACTACGCCTAAATATAACGGATTTAGAGCGGAAATTCTATCGCCTTCCCCTGTTCAGAGGACATATAGAACGCTTGCATCAACTCCGTGAGGTTACGGCCATCTTGGATAGTGATAGTCATCGGTTCATCACGGAGGATAGCGTTGATCCACTGTTGCATCGGTGGCGGTGGTGCTGCAGGCGCGTCTGCGATGTATTTTGCTTTTTCTTCGTCAGAGAGTTTTCTGGTTTGGAAATGCATCTCACCATGCCCCGCTGCAAACGAGCCTTCTGTTCCGTAAATTTCAAGCATATTCGGACCAGAGCGATGTGTCCATGCAACATCAATCACACCGAGTGCTTTATTTGCGAATTCTACGACAGAGACGCTGTTATCGTCTATTGGGAAGTTGCCGGTAAAGTTGTTTATCTTTGCAATAGCGCTTTTCGGTTCACCCATTAGCCAACGTATGACATCAACGCGATGGCATCCTAAGTCAAAAAGTGCGCCGCCACCTGCGCGTACTGGGTCTGCAAACCATGCGCTTGTGCCACTGAACCATTTATCAAGCGCGGCGGAATGTGCTATCCGTCCTCTGCCAAATGTTATATCGCCGAGTAGTCCATCATCTATAGCCTTTTTAGCGAATAGAATTTCAGAATTGGCGCGGGAAGGGAGCGAAATCATGAACTTTACGTCTGCTTTTTCGACGGCTTCAATAATTGGATCGCATTCTGCAACCGTGATAGCCAGTGCTTTTTCTGTGAAAATATGCTTGCCAGCTTCAGCGGATGCAATCATCACACGTGGGTGGTCGGATGTAACGGCATCAACTGCCACTGCATCAACGTCATCACGGCTTAACATCTCATCAAGGTCGGTATAGAAGGGAACTTCGTATTGTTCTGCGGCGGCTTTTCCACCGTATTCTTCTTCGTCCCAAACAGCGACAAGTTCTGTTTCAGGATTTTCGTGGATCTGCCGGGCATATCCCCCCGCGTGAACATGTGCCATACTAATCTTTGCAACTCTTATCATTTCATACTCCTTTAGCAATATCATCTAAATTATATAGAGCGTATACTAGTTTGTCAATTTTGTTTTGAAGATTTTGCTCTTGATAGACGAAAATTTATCTGCTCAATTAAGGTGTTTCTGATGTCATCTAGTTTATCTTGAAAACCTAGATAGTCTGCAACTATATCGTCTATAAACAAATGTTCGTCTGTGTAAATCTCTTTTAAAACAGGTAATGGTTCCCTATCTTTAAGCAGTTCAAACACCTGCTTTGCTTCGTGTGCGAAGTCAAAATTAAAATCTATAGGTAACGTTTTCATATCTGTTGCTTCTGCTTTCAATAGACCTCCTCCGAGATTTTTCCTACCGGTAATTTCTCTGAACAACCAGACAAAAGAAGAATTTAGGTAAGTCCACAAGCAATAGTGCATATCTGAATTCCAAAGCTCCTCTGGCAAGTACAACTCTACATGACTGTATGAAAATACCATTCCTGCGTTGAAAGTACAGTAATGGCGTGCTCCGACTCCTCGCGGCATAATTAGTGCAGGTATTTTATCTTTTCGCTTATTTGCTAACGCGGGTTTTATTCTTTTGTCAGCAGAAAAAGCAATAAATTGTGCTTTTTTGACAATTATTGGCAAGTCGGAATTATTATCGCTTAATTGACTTAGCTGAACATTTAATCCTTGTCCAAAAGAAATATCGCTGATTACTTTAGATTTTTTTCGAATCTTTGATAGTATTTCATTGTAAAAGTCGGGCATTGAAAAGACATGACCCCATTTCATCGATTGATCTGATTTTACGATTCTCTTGTTGGAAATAATCATGTTGGTATCAGTGATTCTGTACTCTATATTATCCGCTAATTTTCTCGAAAAAAGCGTTATAATTGCATTTATATTTTGGCTTTTAGTATCAGAGAAAAACTTTGCACTGGTATCAACAATTTGCAAAAATGAAAATTTGTTGAGTGAGAATTTTTGGAACTTGTGTCCATAATCCGTATTAAGCCAAGCGTTTTGTGTTATAAAGCATCCATTGCCAAACTTATTCAGAAATTTTGCAGAACGAGCGTAAAAGTAGATCAACAGATCACTACCACGCGGTAGAGATTCTTCCCAATCATAAACAACCTGCTTTCCATAAGCTGTTTTTTGTTCGTTTGTAAGCAAACTATTCCTTGACTCAACATAAGGCGATTGCCAATTACCACATCAAATCCATTTGTAATTCCAAACATCCATTCTGGATCAAACCAATCTGATTTTGCATTCTGGTCGTAAGGTTTCCATTGTGCAATTTTTCGGGCATCTTCAAAACTTGTGTCAAATTTTTCTTTTTGCGTTTGATAATCTTTTTGTTCTTTTGCGCGTAATTGTTCACGTTGTTTTGGGTTACGGAGTTGTGTAATTTTGGATTCTATTGCTGCTTTTCGGTTTTCTATCCATTCCGTTCGCTGTCGCTCCAATTCATTTTCCAATTGTGCGCGCCACTTTTCTTCTCGCTTTTCAAGGTCACGTTTCGTTCCACGGTTGTTTGTGAGAAAAAACTTTTCACGAATTGTGTCAATTTCTTTTAGTAATTGCTGTACGGTATTATCTTGGAACAACCCTTTTGTTTCAGATAAATCTATATCTATCAGTGTATTCGCAGCGACGAATCGCGTCTCCAAGTTCGGCAGCGGCTTGATACCAAAGTTTTCTGCGTCTGTATCAGGTTCTTGCTCAATTGCCAGCGAGATGAAGAATCGAAGTTTGGCGATTTGGCATGCGATGGGTTGAATATCTACACCGAAGATGCTGTTTTGTATCAGATACAATTTCCGTCCGAAATCGGAGTCTCGATATCGTTTGAAGGTGTCGTCAATTTCGTGTAGTTCTTCACGTCGTGTGTTGTCATCCTGTGTGTCAAATGCGGCTGCGGCACGTTTTGCTGCCAGTTCCTTCTGCAATGTTCTCCATCGGGTGTTATCAGGGTCAAGTCGGCGGAGGGCAAGTGTCAATTTATGGAGCATTCCCATTGGAAAAGCCCCGGAGCCGACGGCTGGATCCAATATCTTGAGTTCAGAAATTGTTTTGACAAGTGCGTTTGTTTCGTTGTCGTCGAACCATTCGCTTTCATCATCGCACACCTTTGCGTAGTCAAAGAGATAATGTAATCGCTTGTTCCAAAGTTCCGTATCGGCATCAGTGGGGTGGCATTTTTGAGATAACGTTACGACTAACGTCTCTTCTACCATATAGTCTACGATGGGGCGTGGTGTGTAGTAGGATCCGGTCTGTTTCCGCGCGGTTTCTCCAGTTTCAGGATTGATGGCTGCAAGTAGGTTTTCAAACACCCTACCGAGCAATTCGGGGTCCAGTGCAACCTCTTGATCTACCGGTGTGTTCTCCTCAACGGTGAATTTGTAATGTTCAAGTAGGGGGAGGAGTCCTCTGTTTTCGTCAAAAAAGAGGCGGTTGGGTATGGATAGTTTATGATACTGCTCATCAGAGAAACAGTCTATTCTATAACCACCGTCTCTTGTTGCTTTGAAACTATCAAGACAATCGAATAAACCACCGTTGATGAACGGGGTTTGTGCAAAGAGGGATAAGAGTTTATCAGGATCGCGCATCTGCTCTTTGTAGCGATACCGTGAGAAATTGCGGTGATTAGCATTGCCTCCTTTGCTAAACGTCCGTTTGTCTATTTCGGTGTTGAGTGTGGCGAAAAAGAGGTTTTGTAGCACGGCACGATAGTAAGAATCGCCAGTATCAAAATCATCCTCTGTCAGTAAGTCTTGGATTTGTGCTTTGCTAAAGAGTTCATCTGCTACCAGTCCTTTCTCCTTGATAAACCAGATAAAAAGCAGCCGTGTGATGAGGCGGATAACATGCTCCTCCGGTTTTATGACGCGGTTCTCATCTGTTGGGAACGTTGCCTCCTCAACCGCCCATTCATACCATGTGAATAGTTTTTTGTAGAACTGTTTATTGAGTTCTTCGGTGTCGAGTTTAGCGAGCCAGGCTGCCAACAGTCCGTCGAAGTTTTTCTGTTTTTTCCCTATCCACTTGATGCATGCCGCGAGTGAGAGTTCTGAGAGGATATCCAGATGTGCGCGATGCGGATTATTGAGGCGAATATCTTTGATAAGGGTGACTTGTTCCAGCACGTCAAGTGTTTCGTCGGTTAGGTGTGGACGGCGATTGGCGAAGGCAACGGTGAGGCGGTCCGCAGCGCGAAATAAGATCACAGTCGGTGTGAATAGGCGTTTATTGATTTCTCGTGTGAATTCGGCATATTTTGTGCGTGAATAGGTGTTATCTTTTAATTCTACTGCACAAAAAATGAAACTCTTGTAATTCCCTGTATCAAGCAGTGTTGCCTGCTGTGGATCATCTTCAATTTCGTCGATTTCGTCGCTTGTGAATTGGAAAATGAATTGCACAGATTTAACATGATTACGGAATTCCTGTTCGGTTTTTGTGTTTGGGTTCGGTGCATCATATTCCTCAATGAATTCGTCCACTGTTCCAAAGAGTTCTGCTGTTCTGTTGCTTCTATAACCTAAAGTGGATAGTAATTCTTTTGTTCTGTCTAAAAAATCACCGTTGGGTATTGCTGCTAATGCGGATTTGATTGCTGCTTTGTTCATTTAATTTCCCTTATACAATCACAATTTCTGGCTTTGTAGCACAATGAGTGTATCAGAAATCAACTTTATTTTCAAAGGAAAACGCTTAGAATTGACTGCTGCATTGGTAAAGTATGCGAATAAATCGTATCAATATATCAATCTCATTTAAGGGTGGAATTTAATTTTGGATTAAG
Organism: Candidatus Poribacteria bacterium; assembly: GCA_965200395.1. Taxonomy (GTDB): domain Bacteria; phylum Poribacteria; class WGA-4E; order WGA-4E; family WGA-3G; genus MSPOR6. Next base: position 1,096,215 of record CBDAUH010000003.1, read on the forward strand.
GTAATATATTTATGCAATACATCTGAGAGAGTATATCTATCATTCCAATTCATCGAAGACGATGGATGACTCATATCAATAAAGCAAGATAACCACAAAATGATAACCGTGGTGGGTAATATACCTAATTATTCCATAAGGAGTTATGATGGCTGAAAATACTTTTGAAATTACCGATGACACATTTGAAGGGATGGTGATTGCATCCGATACGCCTGTCGTTGTTGACTTTTGGGCAGAGTGGTGTGGTCCATGCAAAATGATTGCCCCTATTTTGGATGAACTTGCTGCAGAAAATGCGGATACATTCAAGGTCGGAAAGGTCAACGTAGACGACAATCGTCAGACAGCGATGAAATATAGTGTGCGTAGCATTCCGACATTGCTTGTTTTCAAAGATGGAGCGGTAGCGGGTCAAATTGTCGGTGCTATGAATAAAGAAGCACTCAAGAAAAAGATTTTGGATGCTCTATAATTCCATCTCTATGTAGAAGTAAGAGAGCCGGAGCAGCCTTGCTTCGGCGCGCTTCTATAGATAGTTGTATAAACCTTGTTTCCTGTTCAGTTTTATATCAGGATATCATGTTTTGGCGATTTGTTTACAATGCCTTCGCGTTACCTATAATGTTCATTAGTTTCTATGTGGTCGGTTTGTTTAATCACAAAATTCGTGAGGGTGTTATCGGACGTCGATGGATATTTGAGAAATTAGAACGTCAACTCAGTGATGCACGGAATTTAGAGAAAACAGCCTGGTTTCACTTTACTTCTGTAGGAGAATTTGAGCAAGCAAAACCACTCATTGAAGCGATTTACTCAGATACACGAATTATATTAACGTACTTCTCTCCTTCGGTTGCACCGAATGTAGAATCCTATCCATATACAGATGCCTCCGTTTTCCTTCCCTTTGATACTCCTCGTAATGTGATACGTTTGATTAACCTGATAAAACCTACCTGTCTTATATTTTCTAGATATGATATATGGCCTAACCTTGTTTGGAAAACAGTAAAGAACGGGATTCCGATAGTTGTTATTGCAGGTACTATCCATCCTCGGTCTAAACGACTGGGTAAAATCGGCAAGTCGTTTTTTAAGAGTGTGCATCGGTTTATTACGTTACATTGTGCTGTTTCAGAAGAGGATGCAGCGCGATTTAGGCAACTCTGTGTTTCGGATGGTCAGGTTGTTGTTACAGGTGATACTCGATATGAGCAGGTTTATCGTCGTGCAATTTCAGTTGAAACTGACATGGAATTTTTCCCGGGGCAAAATACTTTGAATAGGCCTGTTTTCATTGCAGGTAGTACTTATACAAATGATGAAAAGGTGATATTTGAAGCGTATCGTATTTTGCGTCAAGGTAGATCAGAACTTGTCCCACATTTAATATTGGTGCCACACGAACCGACACCTGACAGGATAACCGAAATTCAAGTTGAATTGAATAAGCGGAAAATTTCACATATACGTCATTCAGAACTCAGCAGTGGGACAGATTTCAGTGATATAGATGTGCTTATCGTCGATACAGTCGGTATCTTAGCAAAGTTGTATCAGATAGCAGATATTGCATGTGTAGGCGGTAGTTTTCATGGGAGTGTTCATAATGTGATGGAACCTGCTGCAATGGCGAAACCGGTTATTGTAGGTCCAACCATACAAAATTCTTGTGAAGCTTCTCTTTTGCTGGACAAGGGTGCTGCAAAACTTGTACATACTCCGCAACAAATGGCTATGCTTATCATAGCATGGTTAAATGACAGAACGTCTAGAATAACAGCTGGGAACATTGGCAAACAACTGATTGAGGATAATCTTGGTGCGGCGGAACGGACTCTTAGACATTTGCAGCGTTATTTGCAGACAGGAAAGTAGTATTGAATCTTTGTCGAGGTTGAGTAGTATATTATGGTTCAACTTCGTTTGTTTCCAAAGCTTTTTGGAAATCTTCAGAAGTATCAGCAAGGATTGCGGCGCGATGCAGCTGTTTGAGGCGTTGCAGGTCATCAATTTCAACAAGGAATGGTTTGAAGGTCTTTGCTGCATTGGGGTGCAGGCGTAGTTCCAATATCTCAAGGATGTCTTCAAGTGCGCGAGCCTTAACACCTTGTTGTATTCCTTGTTGTATTCCTTGTTGTATTCCTTGCTGTAGGGCTTCTGCGGTTGCTTTTTCAGTTAGGTATTGAACGAGTGGCGATTCTTGCACGGTTTCCTCCGAAATAATATCAATAATTGTTTGATATTTATATTTTAAGTTTCCTAAGACAGCTAATCCTGCGAAAAATGCGGGTTTGTCTGGAACATCAATGCTGTCTGCGACTTGTATACATCGTCGTAACCATTCTACTTCGTCTACATCATCAGGTGGCTTCATTAAGGGGGTGAAAGGGATTAATCCTGCTTGTTTTGCATCAAGAATCTGCTGGCCATTCATTTCAATAAGTCGTAGAACCTGATATTCAACTAAAACACGATGCCCTCTTATATTCTGTTCATAGTACCCGCGATCATTATTACCTGCATCAGGACGAAGGTATATGACATTGGAATAAACATGTATCCGATAGGTTTCAATCAAACGGATGATGTACCCTGCCATCCGTATATCCATTTTTGGATCATAACTGTCAGTGGTTTGAAACTCGAAATGTACTAGCACCTCTTCACCGTTTAGCATTACTTTAATGACGCTATCAGCTTGGTGCATTTCAATATTAGGTTGTTCTGGTGTAATATGTTCAACAAATCTAACATCATTTTGCTCAAAACCCAGGCAACAGTTGACGAAATCAATCGGATGTGTCTGTATTTGTGTCTTTGTAACAGTGTCAAATATTGCCATATATACCTTTCGTAAATTGTAACATATAATTATGAACAGTGTCAAATAGTTGCTTTGTAATTCGTGTAAAGAATAATTAGCGAATCGGGGTAAATCCATCATTTGATTGTGTTTTATAACGGATGGTTAGGATTGGACGGCGGTTTTCATCTATTGCTTCTTTTGATGAAAAAGCGATGGGAGCACTGCCGTCGCGCAATGCGAAGAGATAGCCGTAGTTATAATCAGGATTTTTGACCCAAAATCGGACAGCATCGGTGATTAATTCACTTTTGAAGCTATAACGTTTTCCTGTCTCTTGAATTTCAAAAGATCCATCAATACGGTGTGCAACATCCTCAGAACCGTTGTAATCGCTTTCGGTGTCACCATCAATTCCTGTTAGCATAGCTTGGGCAGGGGGTTTATTCCACGGTAGATTGCGATGTAGTGGACTATTGTATGTGAGTTCATCTTCCTTTGCGCGTTCGGATTTGCCTCTGCCTTCTTTCCAAGGTAACAAAACACGTCGCAGTATTACTGTCTGATCAGAATCAACATCAGATTTCTCGACATGGAGACTGATTGTTGCATCTAAAACCTGTTTCGGTTCACGGATACCCATATCTTCAAATGCATCAAAAAGATCAAAAGCAACAAAACAGACCGTGCCAGTGGGATTGCATAGAAGTGTAGATTCTGCACCAGAATTGTTATTTCTGGTCTTACGGTTTTCATTGACAATCAGGCTGGTATCTTGTAAACCTCCAGAAAATGTAACCGAGTTACCACTTCCGAAGGTGATTTCATTTTCTTCAGATAATTTCACGTCAAATGCTTTCTGAGCGTTGTTTAGAGAGAGTTTATATGTTTTTCCTATTTCTAACGAGGAAGTGAAGAGCATAACACGGTTGAACCTGTCATCAAGTAAAGCGAGATCAACTGTGATGTTGGGTGTTATCTGATAAAGTGATGTGTCTTCAGCAGTTTCCTGTATCAACTCTGCATCAAATTGGAGTTGAATCGCTGTTTGTGAAAGTGGGATGGCTTTCAATAATTGCGGTGTTTCTTCAGCTTGTTGATTAGATGATACAAAACACAATAGAAACAGAATACATAGAAATGGTTGTAAAGACTTCAAGGTGTTCCTCCAAAATTAAAATTATTTTGCATCTTTTGTAATCAACACTGCATTAAGAACTTCCCGTTCTCTATTTCCTGAGGGTTTGTTGATAACTGCATCATTGACCACAAAGGTGCTTGAAGAACCGCCATCAAGATTGATCGCTTCAGTTGCTCCCAGTTCAATAAGAATGTCAGCAAGTTCATAGAGAGTCAACCCTGTACTATACTTTGGTTGCCTTCCATCAGCGACAACCAAGAAGAGTGTATCGGTATTGTAAGCGAGTGCAGTTCTCGGTTCATGACTGAGATTGAGTACTTGATTGCGTTTACCAGGGACATGCTTTTTTTCTTTGTTGTGCATTTCCACAAGTATCTGGTTTATTTTTCCATTATTGAGGAGGCGAAGTCTTCCTCCGATTGCATGTCGCACCTGATTCCATTCCGGAGGTGTAAGTGAGACATTGATTTTACCTTTTTCTCCGGATTTGAACTGAGAAATTGCTGTGTCTTTAACTTGTGAGCTTATCCAAAGAACAGGACTATCTTTAGGTATTGTTGTGTTACCGTCGGTGGAAACTGTGTGAACATTATAGGAATGTGTATAGTTTGGTGTCAATGGTAGCGGGAGTCCGTTAAGTGTAATTTCCTTTCCTCTGCGACGGTTGGTGTGGGTGGATTCCCCAAGTCGTGGGGTGTAAAGTATGATTTTGCATCCATCAAGTCTTCGTTGGTTAATACATCCGATGTTTAATGTATGTGAACCTATTTGTATGGTTGCTTTCATTTGAACGGGAGTACTGAGGAATGTCCCTATATCAGTTACCCCGAAGCATGCATCGATGTCTGTTGGTTGTGTGATGAGTTCACCATCTTGTATATGTAGACTTTCTAAAACACCACCGTAACCTCGCATATCACCAAGGACACCGAAGCCGCCGTTTACTGCGACGACAACATGTCGGTCACCCCTTTGTGTGCGGCGTTGGGCGATTGAACGGACAGTCTCTTTACCAAGAACTTGTGAATTAGCGAGTCCTACCTCAAAATGTAGAGTTTTCTCTTTACGTGACATTTCAGCAATATATAGGACGCAGGTTTCCATATCCCAGTCATAACGGTAGATATTTAGTCCTGTCGATAAGTCAGCAAAGAGTTGTGTTTTTTTACCCTCTGCGTAAGCAATAGAATATATTAGACAGAATGATAATATAATGGTACACAATTTTTTTCCAAAGCGCATGTTCACTCCTTAGGACGACAGATCTCAACTGCAAAGTAGGTGATGGGTTGTTCTATTGGGGGGTTAAGCTTCTTGACAGTAAGTTGGACTGTATCTATTGGAAATTGTTGCAAAATATTTGTTGCTGTTGTCTCTGCTAATGTTTCTATCAGTTGAAACGATTTTTGTGTGCCAGTATCAACGATGAGATCAACAACGCTTGCATAATCAATTGTGTCTTCAAGTGTGTCGGATCTTCCAGCATTTATCAGCGGATAACTCAATATGACATCAATTTCGTAATGTCCACCTACCTGCCGTTCTGCTTCAGGTACACCGTGATGCCCGTGAAATCTGATCCCTTTTATGATGATATTGTCCATGTTTTATCGTGTTTTATTTCGTATATGTTTGTAGGACTTACGCATTTCAGTTGAAGTCGGGATTACAAACCGCTCTAAAGAAGGTTGTGATCCTTGTAGCGTAACCTTTCTGGATTGCGTCCCCGATGCACAAACTGGCAAGTTTATGCTACAATGCGTAAGTCTGTATTTGTATCTATTTTATCAGATGATTATTGAAAATACAATCCTAAATTGACACTATTTATCTGTTATGATATACTTTTAGAAACTAAAATCAGTCTGAGAATATAGCAGTCAAGGAGTACGAATGAAGGTTACAGTCAAATACTTTGCTGTGTGCCATGAGATGTTGGATAGGTCTGAAGAAGAAATGCAGCTTCCTGAAGGGGCTACTGTAAAGGTGATATTAAAGCGGCTTGAAGATGAATGGCCAGAAATCGCTGAGTTTTACGAGGTGATGCAGATGGCTGTGAATTGGGAGTATGCTACCGAAAACACAGAACTTTCGGATGGGGATGAAGTTGCGTTGATACCACCTGTGACAGGGGGAAGAGATGTTCAAGATAACTGCTGATGTAATTACAGGTGCAGAGGTTCGGGAAGCTGTGGAAGCCTCCGATGCTGGTGCGGTGGTTCTATTTTTGGGTACCGTTCGGAATAACACAGATGGCAGACCGACAAAGTACCTTGAATATGAGGCATATCCGCCGATGGCAGAAAAGAAGATGGCGGAAATTGCACAAGAGATTTCGGATAAATGGGGTCTTAATCGTGTTGCCATGATACATCGCATCGGGAAGTTGGAGATTGGCGAGGTGAGTGTCGCTGTAGCAATCGCTTCCCCACACCGTAAGGATGGTTTTGAAGCGTGTCAGTATGCGATGAATCGTCTAAAACAGATTGTACCTATCTGGAAGCGCGAGGTATGGGCAGATGGCGATGCTGAATGGGTAAAACCGGACGCTGTGTTTTTCAAGGAACTTCCAGAACAGGTATAATTAGCAATTGGCATTCACCATAAGAAGTTAGAATTAATTCTTTGTGAATCTTGGTTCCGACAATGATCTGATGTTGTCAGGAAACTACAATTACCTTTCCGTAACCGTTTAACTAACACAAAACCAATCAACAAACTGACTAAAGATATCAATTCCCTTTTCAAACTGATCTAATGCCATCCATTCATCAACAGTATGTGCTTGTAGGATGCTTCCTGGCCCTATAATGACAGTTTCCATGTGTTTGGAGAACTCCGCGGTATCGGTACTGTATGCTACGGTATGTGGTTTTGTGTCTCCTGTGATTTCAAGTGCTGCTTTGATGATTTCTGCATCCGGAGATGTGCGGACGGGGCCGGCATTGATAAACAAGTTAAATTCCAATCCATATTTTTCTGCTGCATCTCGCCCACGATCTATCCAATACTGTATATTATCGCCTGGCATTGGGCGATAGTTGATATTACATACACTCATCGGTGCGGTAATGTTGGCGGTACACTCTCCATCACTTATAGTAATGTTCCAATCTGTATAGGGTGGTGTGAATTCAGAATTGTAATATTGTGGATCGGACATCAATTCTTGATGGATATTCCGCATTTCTGAAAGAAATGGAATAAGTTTAAGGTTTGCATTGTCACCTTCACCTGTACTGCTATGTGCTGCGCGTCCATACGCAGTGACTGAAAATCGGACTGCTCCTTTATGGGCATAAACGGCTTTCAATTCAGTTGGTTCGCCAACGACCCCGTATTGTGGGAATCCGTATTTTTTAAACATTTCGGATTTTTCGGCGACCGCAGTTGCCCCAAAGTAACCTACTTCTTCATCAGCGGTTATTACTACATAGAGCGGTGCATGTAGGTCAGCAGCATTGTAACGTGATACAACCTCAATCATGCAGGCGACACTGCCCTTCATATCGCAGCTGCCGCGTCCATACATTTTTCCATCAATGATCCGTGCTTCAAAGGGATTTTCCGACCATCCGATAGCAGGAACGGTGTCTATGTGACCCAGAAGTCCTAATCCGCGTTTTCCATTACGAGGTCCCTTCCTACCAATCAGATTTACTTTTAGGACATCTGCAGGATCTCTATATTCAATCCATTCTACTTCACATCCGACTGTATCTAATGTTTTGGCTAGGAAGTCCATGACTTCAACGTTACTGTTTGGACTGACTGTGTCGTATCCAATGAGGGTTTTTGTTAATTCTATCGCATTCATAATTCTTGATGATTTATATTTCTAATATCAGTTCGATCCATTATAATTGGATCATGGTTAGGGTAATTACTTCTAAAATCTGTTATATATGACAACAATATTACGCATTTGGTTTATTTTCTTTTTGAGGGACAAGGATATTGAGTTTATTTTTGAGGATTTTGAGGGTTGCGGGGGTTTCGCACATAGGTTCGCCATCGGCATAGAGCATGACAGGTGGGTCAGTTTCTATGGTAAGCGTACGTGTTTGGTGGATGTCAACAGCAGGGTGGAAGCCATGTCCGCCCCAGAAGAGCGTAATCATTAATCCAAGGACAGTGAATGCGGAGACGGAGCGAATGATACATACATCGAAGAGTCCATCGTCAAACTGTGCATGGGGTGTGATCTTAAATCCACCGCCGTAGCTGTGTGTGTTGCCTGTAGCGGCTAGGAGAATGGGGTTTTGGTATGTACCGAAGTCTCCTTCGATATGTGCATGGGGGCATGTGTAGTTTTTGAGCGTTGCGATGGCGGCGTAGATGTATGAGGCGGTGCCAGCGAAGGGTGTGGTGCGTGATGCGGCGAGGCGGCTGACTTCTGTGTCGTAACCACATGTGGCGATAGTTGTAAAATAGTGTTCACTACCTTTTTCTGAGCGGACGTATCCTAAGTCCATACTTTTGGGGGTGCCGGTGAGCAGTGTTTGGATGGCCTGGTGTGGTTTTCGTGGGATGTTCATAGCGGTTGCGAGGTCATTGCCGCGTCCACATGGCAGCACGCTTAAGGTAACGGTGGTATTGCCTGCAAGGGTATTGACGACTTCGTGTAGCGTTCCATCTCCGCCGCAAACGATGATCCAGTGTATACCGTTTGTGAGAGCTTCTTGTGTCCAACGTGTAGCGTCTCCGGTACCGGTGGTGAGTTTGAGTGTGCCGTGGCGGTTTTCTTTTTTCAGTGCGGCGAGTGCCTGTTCAGCGACAGTTTTTCCTGTGCCTTTACCGGAGATGGGGTTTGCGATAAGTATGAATTCGTCCATAATGCGTGCCTTAGAAATGTTCTTGTAATAGGCAATTACTTAATCACTGCAATTTTGCCAACCTTCTTTTGTTCTTCAAATTCAAGTATATAGATATAGATGCCAGTAGCTACATCACCGATATTGTTATTTGTCAACCACCATGCTTTACTGTTTCCATCGCTTACTGTAACGTTCAAATTCTCAAGAAGTTCACCCTGAGGTGTAAATAGTTGGATGCGGGTACCTATAGGTATTTTATCAAAGGTGATTGCAGCTTTATCTGATATGTTAGGACGGACAGGATTCGGATACACCCGTAATTGGGTTAGATCTTTTACTTCAAAAGTATTAGTTTTCTGTTGAAAGATAACAGGATGTGTTGCGACACGGATCCGGTTTTCATCAATATCTGTTAGCTCGTGAATAGCTATCTCATATTGATATGTTGCATCCGTCGTCAGGGCTTGTAATTTTTCTGTATTAAATGTTAAGAGTACGCGCGTTCCCATGCTATCTCGGATAGCGGACGTTGGGAGTAAACCTGTTAATTGATTTTCTTCTCGCAATAGATACCGGCGTTCATCCGCTATGGTTGAGCTCATTTGTCTGTCAAAGGTAACAGTTATCCAATTGGGATCCTGATAGTGAGTCTTCACAATTTTTGGGGGTGTACGGGGTGTTACAGAGACTGCTTCACTCCGATCTGTTTCAATACCGTTTTCTTTTTTGGCTGTGACAGCGTACCAATAGGTCTGATTGTTTTTGACGGTTCTGTCTAAGTATCGGGTGGAAGTATGGTTCCGTACGATGGCTTCAAATGTGGCGTCAGCAGGTTTTCTTTGTTTTTGGCCAGTTGCACGATAGATAGTAAAAACGGTTGGGATCCCTGCCACTTCTATTGCCTCCCATTTGAGCTGAACCACCCCTTCTGTTATGGGGGTAGCTGTAACATCCCAGGGTATGAGTGCATCGACTGTGTTGCGATTTGTGGCGGTAGCAGATTCAATAATATTTAATGTCTCATCGACGTTGATATAGAGTTCATCAAAACCATTTTTATCCATATCCGCGGTGAGAAGATATGGTGTTTCCGTAGTTTTTTTGTGAAATATAGGTGAAAATGTAGTGCCATCCCATTCCACGATGTATAGATTAGGAGTGGTGTGGACGATAAGTTCGTTATATCTATCTCCGTTGACATCTGCGATTGCGATGCTGTTGCCGTTCATTCGATAGGGAGCAATAGCTTGTTCCCATAGCAATCTATATTTACCAGAAATGTATGTATAGATAAGAAATTTCCAGACAGGTGATGCTGAAGTAATATCTGGTGGTGCAACCGTGCCTCCCACAACGAACTCGGGTATACCATCTCGTGTTAAATCCCCGGAGGTTAAGAGTTTAATAGTATCTATATTGAGGTGTGTGTGCCACTGCAGCGTGAAAGTGTCATTTGCCAGTGCGGTGTGGACGAACAGATCTCCATCACTATCTCCAACCACGATATCTGTATGTCCATCAGCATTGAAGTCGTCGATTGCAATCTGTTGTGCGAAGATATTTTTACCATCTGTTTCATTTATGAATTCTACGGTTTTGTCAAATAGGTTATTTCCGCTATTCTCAAAGATAAGGATTCGATTATTGTTGTTATCTACGCCGACAATTTCGATTTTGCCATCTCTGTCCAGGTCAGCACTGTTCGCGCTTGAGATGAAAGGCATCTCCCAGACAATGTGTGTTGGATATCCCTTAGGTGTTTTACTTTCCAACAAAAAAGTGCGTTCTGTATCACTAGCAAGGACTTCTAGTAATCCATCTGCGTCTGTATCGTCGACGGTCCAGGGTCGAAATGTTGCGAAATCAATGTTTGAATTCTGGCTGGTAACAGATTCAGCAACACTTACGTTTTGAGAAAGTGCATGGATAAGGTTATATTTTCCGCCTAGTGAGCGTTCGTATATCATAAGACTCTTCGGTAGTATTAGGCTGTTTGGTGATAGATCAGTTAAGGGGGTTGCGACAATCTCAGGTAACCCATCTTTATCAAAATCTGCAACTGTATTGGCGATATGTAGTGCTGAAATACCGAGGCTTGTGTTTACATAACCGTTTGGAGAGATTGCATGACCGGTAACGTTGATTGTATAGTATTCTCCATTGTTGTTATCGATCGTTTTTAATCCGACATTGTTCAGGGCAGTGATGTAAAATTGGTATTTCCCTGATGTCAAATCTAAAGAAAAAAGATGTTCTTTCCCTAGTTCCCTCTCCTGAATAGGAACAAAAGTTGATATCCTATCACTGTGTCTATAATAAAATGTGCACCGTGTTATGTCATCCGTTGCCCAAGAAAAAATGCTCGTAGACCTGTTCCCGTATAATGCTTCAGTGGCGGTAATAGAAAAGATATTGGGTGGTGATCGGTCTACCATAACCACAACCTGATTGTGTGTCTGTGTTCTGTCTCTGCCTGTAACGATGAGACGGACGGTGTATACATCTTCGGGTATAGTTGTAGTATTCCAAGTGGCGAAGTGTTCACGGACTTTCGGGGTTGTTACAGGATCGGTGAATGGTTCGAATGAAGTTGGCACAGTAGAACGTCCATAAAGGAGCTGCCAGTAATCGAATTTATATCCACCTGCAGTGCCAATAAAAGTAATTGAATGTGAACCCCCGCTATTCGTTTGTGGCAGGTGTATGCGTGCTTGCATGACTCCACTTGAGAGTAAAGCACGTTCTGCATTAAGTGTTCCTGCACCTACAAGTTTTGGATCGGGTTCATCTATATTTTCTTGTAGAACAACATCAGCGGTTTGGATGAGGATGTGTCGAACTTCTTCGTGCGTGAGTGCTGGGCGTTTTGAAAGCATCAACGCAGCAACCCCTGCAACATGGGGTGCGGCCATAGAGGTCCCTGTTAAGGTGCGATATTTATTGTTGATGTGTGTGCTCAGAATAGCATTTCCGGGTGCACCGATGTCTACGGATGCCCCGAAATTGGTTCTGTGGAAACGGTGTTTGTGTTGGGTTGTTGAAGCGACAGAGATGACTTGTTGGTATGCGGCAGGGAAGAAGCTGTCAGGCTCTTTTGAATTCCCTGCGGCACCGATGAGTATTACGCCATGTGTATGTGCATAGTGGATTGCATCTTGAATCACATAAGACTGCTGCTGGCTTCCCCAACTCATATTGATGATGTGTGCACCGTTGTCTGTAGCATAGACTATGGCTGCGGCAGAATCATCATCCTGCATGCGTGAACTGTCTCCGAGTGATAGTCCTGCGCGCACTGCCATGACTGGACAGTTCCATGCTACGCCGGCGATGCCGATATCGTTGTCTGGCAGTGCACCTGCTATGCCAGCGACATGCGTTCCATGCCCAGATTCATCTATGGGTTCATTGTCACCCTCCATGAAATCCCCCACTGCTTGTACATTTGGAGCATCGGTGAAATCCCATCCGTGGACATCGTCAATGTATCCGTTTCCATCATCGTCTAATCCATTCTCAGGGATCTCCCCAGGATTTATCCAGATTTTCTGTTTCAGGTCTTCGTGTCTATAATCGATTCCAGAATCGATGATAGCGATAATTACATCCTTATTCCCTTTTTCAACTGCCCATGTTTCTGGTAATTTTATGGAGGGTAGACTCCACTGTTCAGGGTATTGTGGGTCGTTTGGAACGGTTGTGTCTACGGCTGTTGGGCGCAGGTAGTTATAGGTGACTGCTTCAATAAGCGGGCTTTTTTCGAACGTTGTTTTAAGTTTTTGTAGGTTCGTTGTGATTGAGAACCTGAGGAGGTATGTCCGCTGTAATTTTGCTGAACGTATTGTCGTTGGGAAAATGGGTTTTTGTGATTCAACGTGGTGCTTTGTGAACAGTGCTGTTGTTGCTGATCTGGATTGTAGACGTTGTAATTCGGTTGCAGCTTCCGGAGTGAGTCGAATTAATAGCTCTCCTGGGGTGATTTCAGGTGTTGCGGCGTTTGCATGGAGAGTTGTATGACAACTGATTATTCCGATTATCAGAAAAACCGATAGATGAAGAATTATTGTTGGGTACTGCTGATTCATACGATACTAATCCTGTTCACCTTCTAAGATGTCTATTATTTTTCCTGTCTTGTCATCAATAACTGCAATTGCAAGGTTACCCCAACCGTGGTTATAGAAACTAACTGTCCATGCAAACCCTTGAAACCATGCGTATTCACGGACACCTTTATGATTTGATATTAAGTGCTTTATACGTTTATTATTTTTTGCGATGTTAAGTATTGCTTTCTTTGTATTCAGGGATAAGTTTTGTGTTTTGTATTTCTGGGATTGTAGGCTTTTCCCTATTTTTGTGTCTGCTGGTAATTTCTTGAGTGTTGGTTTCGCAAGGGTTCTGAGCAGAGTGGCGTGTTGCAAGTGTGCATCTCTGTGTGTTACATACGTCGCGAGTCCGTTGGCGATGGGTATTTTATCATATTGTGCGGCGCACATCTCGGCTGCAGCTGCTTCGAGGATAAGTATTTTTTTATAGTCTTTTTTCAGTGCTGCGCGTTTCTGCTGTTCTCTAAAAAAGGTAACATATAGCCCAGAAGTGTAGAACCTGTTTGGATAGTGTGACAACCATATTTTTATGAATTTCGCGATCTTTTCACGTTCTGTATTCAGGAGCGTTTCTGGTGTTTTTGCGTATTTCCATGCGGCTTTTGCCTGTTTGAGATGTGATTGTCTTTGTTCTTGGATTGTGAGAGCTTCCTTTTCTGTGCGTTTCATCCATTTTTCATAGCCGTGTTGTTTGTAGTAATTGTATGTGATTTTGTTTAGTGGCATAGAAATGCGTGTGAGGCATGCTGCAGATGTTTCGTGCCATAAAGCTAGTCTACCGTAATCCCCGCGTTGCTGGTAAATTCTGATGAAGGTGTTAGCATTTGCAGTCCCTTGAAAAATGGCATCACACGGCTGAGGGAGTGTGAGTAGCATTGCAAAGAGAAGCAGAATGGTGTATTGCATTGTTCGGTTCATTTGGCTGGATGTGTTAGAGATATGCGGACAGTTCCTGAAAATGTCTCATCGGGTGCAAGCACGATCACACCTGCAGGCATACCGTTTGCTTCTAAATTGATAGCATCTGTAGGGCACGTGTACGGTTCGAAACAGATTGCGTTTCTGTCTGGCGGTGTGTAAACGACTAATTCTCTGAAGTGTGCATCGGATTCCATCACTATACTGTGACTTGTATCTTTATTTTCAATGCTACAGTGACTCACGCCATCAAGGACATTGACGTCTGTGAAAACATGGTCAAGTTTGAGTTTAGCGAACGGTTGTCCATACCTTAAATCAAGCGTTCCATCAACATCGATCTGCTTTCCTGTGGGAACAAGCACATCGTCCAATTTCCAATATTTGTTAGCAGGCACAGTGATAACAGCTTTTGACGGATCCGCTTTGGCGGATATTTCTACCTTAAAATAAGGATGTATACCAAACCCCATCGGCATATTACTCTGACCTATGTTCTTAATCAGAACATCCATCGAGAGTACGGCATCTTTAATTGTATAGGTCATCTCAATTTTGAAGGGAAAGGGATATTGACGGCGTATATCTGGAAAATCTTGTGAGTTGAGTGAACATACCAATGTTGCTCCGTTTTCATCTGCGGTATGTTTGTCAACGTTGTAGGGACGGTTCAAAAGCAGGCCGTGTATGGTTGTAGGTGCTTCAGGGTGTTTGTCAAACTGATATGTTTTTCCCTCAAATTCCCATGTTCCGTTTCGTATTCGGTTGGGAAAAGGAAATAGTATTGGATTGCCGTAAGCAGTCGGACGTTGTTTCAATGTTTCTAAATCAGGTGGTGAGTCTATCAAGGGGTACCAATGATTTCCATCACTGACGCGGAATGTGTAGCAATTATTTCCGAGTTCAGGAACAATTTCAGCAACAGCGGTGCCTTTTTGCTCAAGGGTGTGGATGTCATAACTGTCTGACGTGTGTGAATGTCCTGCTGTATAAATTGTCTGTCCCATTGTTTTTCCTTTAGAATGTTACCAAATATTTTTGAAAGCAAGCATATAACATAAATTGTTCCAAGACAGATGAGAAAGAGAAAGTTATAAACGTCATGGTGCTTTCTTTCAACTTTTATTTGCGCACCAGTGAATACCGCGCTGTAACACCTCACGGAAATTCGGATTTGAGTAGGTAACGTTGTCGTGCCCACTTTGAAGGCAGAAGATACGGGAGTTTTGATATGTGCGCGCCCACCCTAATACATCCATACTGTCTGGATGCTGCGTTGTTAGTAGGATAGCACTATCTTCACCTGCCGATTTCATCGTATAGGTTTCGTCACCCATTTCCCAATCGGAGAGCCCTTTAGTAATCGCACTTACCCCCATTTTTTTTTGAATGCGTGTGTAGTTGTGTTCATAGGTTTCCAATGTTGTCATGTCAGTTCTTCTGCGGTGAGAAAGTTTATATCTCTCAAACAAGTCCTCTCGGTGAACAAGAGCAACGCCTCCTGCGTCCACACCTCGCGGATCATACGGTTGATGACACTGATCACGGAGTAAACTTTCCGCGTAGGGTGTAAAGTTTTTGCCCATCTGTCCGCAGCTTTTTCATAACACAGGAACGCCAAACCATAAGCCACGACTGCCAACAAAAACAGAACTTCCATCCGGGGCTGTTCGTTCTTTCTCAAAACGAGTGCTTTGAAACCGAAGTTCGTTTTCAAGTCTCTGAACCCGTGTTCAATCTGTGTCCGCCGCTTGTAGCAAGTTCGCAGGGGGTTCCCCTGAAGCCGATTGGAGATAAGATATAACGGGTCTTTCTTGGTGTGCTGTCCCCCAACATAGAGTGCCACAGGCACCTGCTCCGTGTAGTGATAAAGCACTTGTGGGTAAAAACCATTTGCCACTTCTTCAAGGCACTGCTTGTTGCCTGCTATACGCACACCAACATTGCGTGGCACACGCATCAAGTAGCAGATGCCTTGCCCCTCAAAAAACTTGAGGATCGCTCTCGCTCGGGCGAACCCTCTGTCAAAAACCAACACAGGCTCCCGACTATCCCCTAACACTTTAACAACGCGACTATGGACATCACAACAGAACTGCTGAACTAAATCGTTATGTCCTTGATAGGTGCCATCTTTGAGCATCTCATTTTTATACAGAACCCAATAGAGCGGGATCGCACGATTGCGAAACGGAAGGGCTGCAACAATCGCCTTCCATCCGCCCGGTAAATCTGTCTCGTCTATCAGCACAAGCAGATGCTGCATCCCCACAGAACGACACACACTGACAACTATATGTGACAACCAAGCACCCTTCACCGCTGCAACCGGAAAATAGGTGTCAATAAACCGCAACACACGCTTTTGCTTAGACTTGTCGTGTTTCACACGGATAGGTAGATGTGAGGCAATCGATTGAATACGAAAACTTGGGGCTACACACACAGCCTGTAGCATCAAATAAAAGTTGCGGAGCGTCGGTTTTTTGATACAAACCCCGTTGAAAACTTTACGAAAACCTGTTATAATCTTTCTGGGATGTACCCAACTAAGGGTATATTTCATAAGAATACCTCCCTGCCGGTTTTTCACCGACATTATTTTATATGGAGGTATTCTACCATAACCCATCAGACTTTCCAACTTATTTCTATACACACACACGCCTACACATACCGCATATAAAAATGGGGGTAAGTGAGTTAGTAATGGGGTGGGAATTATTAGCGATTTGTACGTGGAACGTCTGTTTTGGAAAGTAGTCAAACTCAGCACGTTCATCAATGCCGCACATATCAGAGAAAGTATCCCACTCTGGAAACGCAAGTATTGCGTGATGAAGGATCACAATACCTTGTCCACGTTCTGTCAATGCTAAAATTGTTTTTGCTTGTGCTTTCGTTGGATATGGACGGTGGAAATTGTAAAAAACAATGGTGTTGTATTCATGCTGTTTCGGATTTTCTACAAAGATGTCCAAATCTTCTCGAATGAACGTAAGGTCTGCCATATTTTGAAAGACAGCGTCAAAATCTTTTTCGCGAAATCCGTGTTCTCCGGTTACGACTGCGATCTCCATAAATTTTTCTCCTATATTACAGATATACTCTACTCTTTGTAACTAACGTGAGTTCAGTCTCACAGTTTGTGCTACAAAGTGGTACATAGCGTGTGCCTATGGCTTTGCAGATTCAATCAATAATTGACTGATAAGTGAGGACTCTGAATTGTGCGTGGAACGGGGAGTCACCAATTAATTGTGTCATAAATATTGCGATCAAATCTTCCACTGGGTCAATCCAAAATGTTGTGCTTGCAAGCCCACCCCAACTATAAGTGCCTACCGAACCGAGACTGTGTGTCTCCGCGACGTTGGTTACAACAGCAAATCCTAGTCCGAAACCACATCCTGTTCTCCACAGCGGTTGCCACTCCGCTGAGATATGATTCATCCGTATCAATTCAACCGTTTTTCTTCCGAGCAGACGGTTCCCGTGTAATTCTCCTTTGTTCAACATCATTTGGCAAAAGCGGAGATAATCTGCCGCGGTAGACTGTAGTCCTGCGCCACCTGCATGAAAGAAACTGAGTGGTCCTTTTGATACAGGTGGGTTCTCAAGTACTTGGATACCATCTGCATCAGCAGGTTCATATACAGTTGCATAGCGGTCTGCATGTGCTTCAGGGACAGAGAAGTCTGTATCCACCATACCCAAAGGTTCAAAAATGCGTTTTTTTAAGAACGTAACAAACGGCATTTCAGAAACCACTTCCACAAGATACCCGAGAACATCGGTAGACATACCGTAATTCCATGCGTCACCGGGATGGTGTAGGAGCGGTATTTTACCGAGTTCGCTTACCATGTGTGCAAGGTCACCGTCAAAGAATGTTGCTTCTCTATATCTATCATTTATCGGATGCATCCAGTCACCACCATAGATAAGTCCGGAGGTGTGTGTGAGGAGATGTTTGATAGTGATTTCCTGTTCTGCATCAACGATTGCATCGCCATGATTCGCGTAGACTTTCATATCCTTGAATGCGGGGATAAAATTAGACACAGGTGTCGTAAGTTGAAAATGTCCTTCCTCATACAGCATCATCACAGCGACACTAGTAATTGGTTTTGTCATGGAGTAGATACGGAAGATAGTATCATAAGCTATCGGTGTTGCAGATGCAATGTCCTGCATGCCAACTTTTTCAAAATGGACAAGTTTGCCCGCGCGTGCTATCATCGTCAATGCACCTGGGATTTTACCATCGTCAATCCAACGTTGCATGACCGGTGCAATCTGTTCCAACCGCGCGGTTGACATACCGACTTCTTCGGGGACAGCGCGCGGGAGTCCATATTCCATATATCTGTTCTTCCTTTATATTTATAATACGAAGTTGTTAGTTTTCGGGGTTGTTCGTGTCAATCATCGCTTGGTAGATCAACTTCTCAAAGTCTCCTGCAAAACCGTGTCGATTGTTGAGTAGCTGTGTCATGAGGACAGCGACAAGTTCATTTGCAGGGTCGATCCAGAAAGTGGTTGCGGCCGCTCCGCCCCAACTGTATGCACCGGTGGCGCGTTTATTTTTCTCGGTA
Source organism: Candidatus Poribacteria bacterium (assembly GCA_965200395.1). Taxonomy (GTDB): domain Bacteria; phylum Poribacteria; class WGA-4E; order WGA-4E; family WGA-3G; genus MSPOR6. Next base: position 1,114,607 of record CBDAUH010000003.1, read on the forward strand.
TCTTTACGGGTAACAACATGAAAACCGAGCCCGAAAGCACCATTTTTTCCGTATTGAAGATGTGGGTGACGCATGAGTTCGACGGTATCGGCTTGTAATATACGCACACCCTCTAATTCACCACCATTGAGTAGCATTTGGCAAAAGCGTAGGTAATCCGCTGCTGTTGAAACGAGTCCACCACCGCCCGAAGGGAAAAACGTTAGATCGTCGGTTGCAAGTGGGACGTTCCTCGCTAGGCGAAGTCCGCCTGCTTCAGTAGGTCTATAAAGTGCAGCGAACCGTTCTACTTTTGCTTTCGGGACTGAAAACGCGGTATCTACCATGCCCAACGGTTGGAAAATGTGGGTCTGTAAGAATTTTTCAAACGGCATTTCTGATACGACTTCCACGAGATAACCGAGAACATCTGTGGATACACCGTAGTTCCATCTTTCACCGGGTTCAAAGACAAGAGGGATTTTTGCAAGTTTTTCTACCATATCGGATAAACCGGAACCTTTTTGAAATATTTTCAGTTCAGCATAGTGTTTATCAACAGGTTTGTTCCCCCAACCGTAAGTCAATCCAGAAGAATGTGTGAGAAGATGTTTGATGGTCATCTTATTTTTTGCGTCATGGGTTTCAGTCTGTTCCTTGTTAAATATCTTCATGTTTTTGAATGCGGGAATATACTTTTCAACAGGGTCGTCAAGTTTTATTTTTCCTTCGTCATAAAGTATCATCACGGCGACACTGGTAATCGGCTTGGACATGGAATAGATACGGAATATCGTGTCTGCTTCTATAGGTTTTTTATTTTCAACATCGCGCATGCCTAATGGTTGAAAATGGACGATTTTTCCATTTTTCGCGACGACAGTTAAAAATCCTGGGAGGTGTCCATCATCAATATATTCTTGCAATTTGGGAGCGATTTTATCGAGACCTTCACTAGAAACACCGACTTTCTCAGGTTTTACCAAGGAGAGACCATGTTCTGGTGCATACGTAGCAGTACCACAGGCAAGTAAAATCAGGCAGAACAACGATAATAATGAATGTTTTAATAGCTTCAAAGTGTGCTCCTTTCTTATTTATGATGAAATATGAAACATCGTATCAGCCTAAGTTGATGTGATTATAAGACCCATGATAGTTTCAAGATAGTTTTGTTTAGTATGTCACGGATTACGCAGTTAGTCCGAGTCTATCAATGCTTGATAGACGAGTTTCGTGAATTCTCCTTGAAATGGATATGGGTTGTTGAGAATCTGTGTCATCAGAATCCCTATGAGTTCTTTTTCAGGGTCAATCCAAAAGAGCGTACCTGCTAAACCACCTCCGCTGAATGTTCCAGTTGACCGTTTATTTTTGTGGATGTTTTCACGCGTAACAACATGGAACCCTAAACCATAAGACCATCCATCTCTATGATATTTTTGATGAGGAGAGTGCATGAGTTCAACGGTCTCTTTCTTTAAAATACGGACACCATCCAATTCACCACCATTGAGTAACATCTGACAGAAACGTAGGTAATCCGCTGCCGTTGAAACGAGTCCACCACCTCCTGAAGGGAAAAATGTCACATTATCGGTTGCAAGCGGTGGTTTTTTGACAGGGGTTAATCCGCCTGCTTCAGTAGCTCTATATATCATCGCAAATCGTTCTACTTTTGAGAGGGGCACCGAAAACCCAGTATCTTCCATGCCAAGTGGTTTGAAAAGTTTCTGCTGTAAGAATTTTTCAAACGGCATTTCCGATACGACTTCCACAAGATAACCGAGAACATCGGTAGAGACACCGTATTTCCATCTTTTACCGGGTTCGAAAACAAGGGGGATATCGCTAAGTTTGTTTATCTTTTCTGCCAATGTTGAGTCACGGTTAAATATTTTTAATTTAGAATACAGTTTATCAATAGGTCTACTATAGTTTGGACATTTTTTGTTTTTTTTATGGACATAAAGCAGGAAAGCGGGTATCCTTTTAGGAAACACAAATTTGAAAGGATATTTCAAATGACCCCACTTTCCTACTTGGACAACATGTTATCAGATTTTTGACCTGTGTTCAAGTATAATAACTTTCACCACTTTCAGACTTTCGTAAAAGGTCTGATAAATACGCCCTACCGAGGCACAATGACACAAATCTATCTTGCGACAGCCCAAGCAGGTCGGTATTGGTCTCTGCCAAAGTTTCTCTCGCGTGGCATCTGGTGTGTGGATCAAGTCGCCACTACGCTAAGCCATCAAGTGCTATCCGCTTACCCCACGGGCGTCTATGTCTATGATGAGACGCATGCCCTAAGTAGCGGTTCAAAACAAGCGGGTTTGCATTTCCGCAGGAACCCTGCGTATCAGGCACGTAACAAGAACCAATCCAAGTTTCATCACGGACACGAGTTCGGTGCGATTGGCTGGCTGGCAGAAACGCGCGAAGGCACGCGCCTGTTTCCATTAGCCACACGGATGATGGAACCGAAAAGCGAGGACGCGAATAGCCTCGCTGTGCTGAAGCATTTATGTAATCTTGTGCCACCGGGTCTTATCATTTTTGATAGAGGTTTCAATAGACGCAAAGTGTTCACGGAGATACTCTCACAAGGACATCATTTACTTTGTCGTGCGAAGTCAAACGCGGCGTTTTTTGATATACCGAAACGCCCTAAGCGTCTCAAGAGAGGCAGACCCCGTCGGTATGGTAGCCGTGTGTCTATTCCACACCTGAAGTATACAGATATCGTTGTTGAGGATCAGACACTTTCTGTCGCTGATAAAGTCGTGCGAACAAAGATGTGTCCTGTAGATGTCCGCATCGTTGTGATACGCAAACGCTTGAAAAAGTCTAAACCCTATCGGTATTTTTGTGTATTTACTTCAGATTTACGACTGCCCGTAGAAACAGTTATCCGACACTATAGAAACCGATGGCAGATTGAAACTGCCTTTCGGGACGCTAAAGAAAACTTCGGATTTGACACCTATCAACTCCGAGACAGGAAAAGTTTGGATCGGTTCGCTCAACTCAGTTTCACCGCAGCAACGCTGACACAACTCGCTTTCAGTCCGTCGCCATTGCCTAAGACACCCGCAGACACAGACACAGACAAGGTTTCTCTTGATTTAGAAGACGTGCTATCCACGCTCAATATACACTGGTATAAACCGAAACATCTCACACGCGGCTTGATGACCGCTTACTTGCAGCGATGTTTACAACAAAACTATTTTTATACGGGTTACGACCCGAGGAAAAACGCACAGAAAAAACTGAAAATCCCCGAAGATACTACATGAACTAGTTCAACAGCAACTATTTTCACGATTATTGGAAAAATGATGGCTAAAAAACAGTGATTTCTAACAGAATTTAGACAGAAAAGGGGCGTTAGCAGCGGTTCTAACACCTGTTCAGAAGTGCTAACGGGGAAATGCTGCCAACTATTCATAATCTATAACAAGACCAAAAATGTCCAAACTATAGTAGGTCTATCACCCCACCCATAAGTCAATCCGGAAGTATGTGTGAGTAAATGCTTTAGGGTCATCTTATTCTTAGCGGTAGATGTTTGTGTTTGTTGACTATTAAAAACCTTTATGTCTTTGAATGCGGGAATATATTTCTCAATAGGGTCATCAAGTTTAATGCGTCCTTCGTCATATAGTATCATTACAGCAACGCTGGTAATCGGTTTTGACATAGAGTAGATTCGGAATATCGTGTCTGCTTCTATAGGTTTTTTATTTTCGATATCTTTCATGCCGATAGGTTTAAAATGGACAATTTTCCCTTTTCTTGCGATAACAGTCAAGAATCCTGGGAGGTGTCCTTTGTCAACATACGTCTGCAGCGTAAGTGCGATGCTCTCAAGTCTCTCACTTGAAACACCGACATCCTCTGGTACCGCCATCGGAAGCCCATTTTCTGTTGCGTAGGTGCCTGTACCACCAACAGCGATGATACATAAGAAGAATAGTGATAATAATGTATATTTAAATACTCTCATAGGCGTTTCCTGATTAATTTACGGGACCTGTTTGATATAACTCCAACGTGTTGCTAATTTTGATTGTGGGGTTACGCTAAGAATTTGTGCTAAACCAACATTCATTGCTTCATTTATTTCTGCTTCAGATCGCGCGACGTTAGAGATACGTATTTCTTCAATAATACCGAGTAACCCGTTAGCGTTGTCTTTATTGGGTACACCTATCGTGATTGGATCGTTGCTCTGAAAAGTGACTGCATTTGCTTTTTCGCCTTCTAATTTTCCATCAACGTATAAACGACCTGTTTCGCCGTCAAAGGTGAAGGCGAGGTGATGCCACTGGTTGTCTGTGATATTTGATGTTGCATTCATATTAAATGCACAGCCACCATTTGCCCCAATTTGTGCATGTAAGACACGGTCAACATTATGTACCCATATACCATAGTTTCTATTGGTACATCCTGCTTGCTGTTTACAGACAATGCCTTGCCATTTTCCATTCGCAGCTTCAACTTTAACCCACGCTTCAATACTGAGCGTTTCTAATTCCAATGCGTTAGTTGAATCCACAACGATGTACCCACTGCCATCGCCAGGGAATTCCAATCCACTTCCAAGTTTTGCTTTCACCCAATTCAGTTTACCGATGATTTCACCATCGTGTCCATTGCCTGAAGCATCTCGGACAGTTTTACCATTCCCTTCTTCAAAGAGCCATACTGCAACGGTATGTCTATCAACTGCTGAGTATGTTCGTAGAATACACATGAACATCATAATTGTGATGAGGACAGAACTTAACTGTGTTTTATTTAAAAACTTAAAATACACGTTTTATTCCTCCTATTCTGAAAGTATAGATTTGGTTTTTCAAATTCCCTATGTATATGCAACTTCAGGACAGTTATTTGTATTACATATTCGGTATAGGGTTATCTTGAAACTGCGGTTATGTTATCAGGAAAAGGATTTTGTGTCAAGATAGAGATATGTAAGCACACGCCATCAAAACAATAATATGACTATAAACAGAGAAAATGTTTTGTCGCGTTATTCTTCTTCTTGCTGTTTCTGTAGAAATTGTTGAACATCTGCTGCAACCTCCGGGTCAACTTCTTGGAGACGTTGAAGACCGATCTCGGGGCCGTGGTGATTTAGAAATGCCGCAGCCCGCTTGAAACGCGACTGTGAGTATTTCTCGAGGAGCTGCCTTTCAAAGTCTGCCTTTGAAAGTGCTGATACATCCGTTCCTGACGGTGTTTCGAGTTTTTCAAACTCCTCCACAATTGGTGCCTCCGATGGAGAACTGTAAAATTGTTTATGAAAATCAGCTTCTATTTCCGCATCACTCATTTCCAAAAACCGTTCTAGAGGGATACCGACTGCTTGCTCAAAAAGTTCACGTATTTCTTCTATCTCATTTACTTCTAAGGTGCCTAAGGATCCTTGCCATGCATCAACTTCCTCTTGAGTTATTATGAGATCCGGATCTTTTTGAGGAATTTCAAGAGGGATTTCCTCTGATGGATTTCCCATTGGAACATCGGATAAAACGCCATCTGTTTGTTCTGGTAAAATGTCCTCTGTCTGTTCAGATTTTTCAGGGAATGGATTAGGTATTCTTTTTCCATCTTCGTCCACATAAACATCTTCATATTCTATAAAATAACGTAGGTCTTTATGTCCCGGCGGAGGCGGATGAGGTTTCCAGGACGGGGTTCTTTTCAATTTTTCTACATATTTTATAAGATCATCGTTTAGTTTTCTATCCGAGGAACCAAAATGTGCTGACACGAAACGTTCCTCAACTGTGCCATCCGAGTGATGCCTACGCTCTTTCTCAATTTCTAAGTGATGCTCGTAGATCCTTTTATATCCATAAGGTCCCCAGTCTAAGCCAACGACATCAGGCTCATTTTTTGTAATTTCTTCAAGTAGTTTTTCCATTTTACGCGCGGTTTCACCAGAATCGAGAAGAACAGCACGTCGATGTTCAAAGACATGCAGGAGTGCTTCTTTAGCCCCATCTGCAGCGTCTGACGCTTTCAATTCTTCAATGGCAGCGTTGATTTAGCGAGTTCATCTTTTTTTATTTGTTCTCGTTCATATACTTCTTCGTGTCCCTGCCCATGTGCATGGGAGTGTGATGGTGGTATAATATCCGGATTTTCATCAATTATCTTCTCCGCATGTTCCAGAAGCACCTCAAAATCTGCTGGAGGAATCAACCGATCCATTTCAGACTGATCTTTTAAATTGGCAGTGAGTTTTTCTAAGGCGAAAATAGTTTCCAAATAATCTTTCTTTTCTGAGGGTGTTAGTTTTCCAGAAAAAGAAAGCAGTTTGTTTATAGTAAATTTTGGAATTAATTAGACATCGGGTAGTCCGTAGGTCGGGTAGAAGCGGAGCGAAACCCGACTATTATTGAGCTAAGTCGCAATTCGAAGATCGCTCTTACAGATGCAGTGTTTATTTATTTTTATATTTAACCATACATAAACTTCAACTTCCTTCTGCTCTGCACTTTTGGGTGTGTAAAACAGAAAAATTGCGCTGCTGACTATGACGGTAATTATAAAGCAGATTATACCGATGTTCTTCTTAGTTAACATAACTTTTCCTCTTTAAGGGTTGTGATTAACCCCTTATCCATCCTTACGGTGGTAAAGAAATAGATAGGGGCGAATAGTTACTGCGGTTTTGGACAGAAATATCGCAGTTTGTATTTCCTGCGATAAAACCTTGTCCGCTCATCAAGTTCAGGATAGATGAGTTTCCTCTAAAGGAACTCATACCCTTCAGGGATCCATCACTCCTTAATCACAAAGAACTTTTCTTCTTTAATCCGTTCTTCAGGAAACCGTGCACGTGCCCAGATCGCCTTTGCATTCTCAATCATCTGCGGATGACCGCATGCATATACAACCGAATTCGTGTGGTCAAATCCCATCTGATCACCGTATTTCCGAATAACGTCCTCTGCCCGTCCGCTTTCACCTTTCCATTCCTTATCTTCCCACGGACGACTTACCGTCGGAATGAAGGTGAACCACTCCTCTTGAGCAGCCAATTCATTCAATTCATCCATATAATAACCGAGTTCCCAAGAACGACTTGCACCGACAATAGCAATAATCTCATGTGGACTTGCTTTTCCTTGTTCCTGCTCAATCTTCTGTGTGCGTGCGATGCTGATGTACGGTGCAGCACCAGTGACAGTCCCCGCCATGATATGCCGTGTCATCCCACTCTCAGTATCCATGACGAATTTCCCTACAAGTCGGTCTCTGATGAAAACGGTGTCCCCCAGTTTCAACTCCCAAAAAAGCGGGGTTGTAGCACCCTCCGGCACCAATTCGACGAATACCTCCATAAAAGGCTCATGTGGAGATGAGACTATAGAATAAGGGCGTTGAACAATCTTTTCACCAACTTCAAATCCGATAGTCGCATATTGACCTGGAATAAAAGAGAATTTTTGATCGGTTTTGAATTTGAAAGCTGCTAAATCTTCAGAAAAATCTTCACGTTCGATGAGTTCACCAATACAATATCGTGCTCTGGAACTTTTTCTTTGCATATTCTTATCCTTCAATTTAGTATTTGGGTTCTGTTAAACTATCATATATTATACTAAATCCTAAAATCTATATCAATGTTTTTCGGGGGGTGCAGTAAGAGGTTGATTGTGGAATTTGGATGGGAGTTTAATCATTGCCTTGGTAATTAGGAAGTGAATAATTCATGGCAATTGTGTAAGTCAAGGTATTATGATGCGGTTTAGTTGTTCAACAAGTTACATATCTGCCAACTTTTTCTGTAGCCACTGACGCATCGGTGCATGTCCAGGATCACATACTTCTATGAAATGTCCTGGCAACGGTTGTCCTATCAAAGCTTCTATGTCTCTACGACGTTCAGATACAACTTCAGGGTGATCACTCGCGATGTTATTTTTTTCATCAGGGTCATTTCTGATGTCAAAGAGTTGATCGCCTTTTTCATCTTTATACCCAACTGAAGTGCAGAAATTCCAATGGTCATCGCGTACACTTACACGTCCGACTGCGTTTCCTGTTGCAAAACCTGCCCATCCGTTGATTATACGTTCACGTAGATACGCTTTCTTTTGCGTAACGAGTTGCCACATATCTTTACCATCAGTCCAAGTACACGGAATGCCAACGAGATTGAGAAGTGTTGGCATCAGATCGTGGTTCTGCACGAAAGCAAAGATCTCCTTGTCATGGGGTCCTTCTGGATGGCGAATCATCAGATTCAGTTGTGTATTGAATGGATGTAGCTTGTTTGCCCCTTTCCCAAAACTGCCGTGGTCGCGGAGTTGTGTGCCATGGTCGGACATGACAACAATGATTGTCTCATCACGGATATTAAGTGATTCAATTTTATCCAATAACACGCCGACCCATTTGTCTACAAAGGTCACTTCACCGAGATACAGTGCTTCTATTCGATCGCGTTCTGCCTCAGAAGGACCACCACCTTCATTAGCACTTCCGGGTGTGATGAAATCTTTTCCAGTATAGTCTGGCATATAAATGTCTGCGTAAGACTTTGGTGGGTCCCAGGGTTCATGCGGATCAAAACTATCCACCCATAAGAAAAAAGGACCGACGGTATGATTATCTTCAAGCCAATCAGCTGCGGCACGGAAAACGCGGGCACAACTATAATCATCTTCTGATTGACGGTGGCGTTGGGACAATAGATAATTCACGAGTCCTACATGTCGCTGCCAATTGATAGGTTCATGGACATGCTTTCTAAGTAAGTCTTCAATTAATCTCGGATCTCCGCTGTTCCAGTTGTCCGATTCCTGTCCACGGATAAAATCAAAATGTGCAAATCCGCGCGAGAAATTCATAGTCGGCTTGAACATGTGGTACGTATCGGCGATGATAGCAGTAAGATATCCTCGTTCTAATAGTACCTCTGCGATGGTATCTTGTTCTGGTGGTATTTTATGCCAACCGGGTGCGTGATGCCAATGTCCACGGCGATCAAAGTTATATTTCCACGGAAAGCTCCGCATCCCAGTGAAGTTACCGCGACGTATCTGTAGTGTCGGTTGACCTTCACCAAAAGCGCGAGTAAATCGGACACTATCAGAAGCGAATGCGTCAAGGTTCGGTGTTTGAACGTGGCTGAACTTTTTGCCTTTACCGATGATGTCTGCCCTAAAAGTGTCTAAACAGATACAGACGATGTTCATGTTTTTAAGCCTCCCTCATTTCATCAAGGATCATTTCGGCAGCTTCCAAAGGATCCTCCGCCTCAATAATCGGTCTACCGACAACAATATAATCTGCCCCTCGGCGAATCGCTTCTGTGGGTGTAGTAATACGACGTTGGTCTCCAATGTCTGCCCATTCTGGTCGTATCCCCGGTGTGACAATTAAAAAGTTATCGCCACATGCTTTACGTATAGGCTCAATTTCCAAAGGTGATGCGACAACGCCATCTAAACCTGCTTCATGAGCTTGCTTCGCGAGATAAATGACTTGTTCTGTAAGCGAGCGCTGTGAGTCGAAGTGTGTCTGAAAACCTACCTGATCCATACTCGTTAGAATCGTTACACCAAGCAGGATAGGGCTCGGTATATTTGCTTCGAATGCAGCATCATCTGCGCTGTTTTTTGCTGCTGTCATCATCTCAAGTCCACCGGACGCATGCATATTAATCATCTGTACGCCGTGTTTCGTCATCGTACCGACATCGCGTGCCACTGTGTTGGGAATATCGTGAAATTTTAAATCAAGGAAAACCCTATGTCCTCTCCCGTTGAGCCATGGAAAAGCCTCGATGCCAAGGGTGCTAAACGCCTGAAAACCGATCTTAACCCAAGGGACTACTTCAATAAGCATTCCAGATAGCCAGTCAATATCTTCACCATCGTCCGTATCTAATGCAACGATTAATCTGTTTTTCAATTTTCAAATTCCTTTGAACCATCTTCTGGTTCCAATGATAATTTCGTTTAAGGTTATTCCTACTAGACTTATACTCACAAGAAACCCGGGCCAATCGTGAATTTCGAATTCTGACAAGATTATCCTCGGAAAAACAACCCAAAAAATAACCCATGCTATCATAAAAGACCAACGTATCCTTCTTTCAACCTTTTTTCTTTTACGTTTGATAGGTTCTTCAGTGTCTGCTGAGGTTTCAGAATGTTTTCGCCCTGCCTCATCCTCGGCATGCTCCCGTTCAATATGGTTCTGGATAACTTCCCATGCATCATGGATCATCCGAAACATTACAGCGGCATTAGGTGCTGTGTTTTTATCAGGGTGATAATGTTTCGCTAACGCATGATAAGCTGTCCTTGCATCATCTAATGACGCGTCTGAATTTAATCCTAATATTTCAAATGCTTCTTCGCGTGTCATTTTGAAGATCCTTTACGGTTATTCTATTAGGCTCCCCTAAAATCTCATCAACTATCTGCATTGTTTCTGTGTATGCGTTATCAATTTGCGTTTGGCAATTATAGATATGCTTTGTAATTTCGTTCAGTTGTTCCTCAAAATTATTTATCATCCGAGACACTTCTGAGGGTGATGTACCACCAAGACTCTGGTTATTCTGAATTGACAATTCGGCATCCAAAATCTGCTTTAGTTGAGATATAGGTAAATCTATATCTTTCTGTTTCAGTAGGTTTTGGGTTAACTCCCAATCTAAGAACGTTCTCTCCTGTCGTGCTAATTCTCCAACAAGCCAACCCACAATCTCATGTGATTCACGGAAACTAATCTGCTGTTCCTTCACTAGATAATTTGCTAACTCCGTTGCGGTTGCGAAGTTTGCATTTACTAGCTCAACCATACGATCAGTCTTGAATTCAGTAGTATTGAGAAGATTGGGTAGGATACCCAGGCATGCTTTCACAATATCAAACGTTTCCCACAAGGGTGGTTTATCCTCTTGGAAATCTCGGTTGTATCCCAACGGCAAGCCTTTTAGGTTAGTTAGCAGATCAATGAGGGCACCATAAACCCGTCCTGTACGTCCGCGTGTAAGTTCTGCGATGTCTGCATTTTTTTTCTGTGGCATAATGGAACTACCAGAACTATATGCGTCGTCAAGTTCAGCGATTCCAAATTCATAAGTTGTCCAATAAACGATTTCCTCGCTAATCCGGGATAAATTTGCCATCACAAGTGACAATGCAAACAGTGTTTCTGCTATGAAATCACGGCTACTAATGACATCCAGTGCATGTTCGTGGGGAGCATCAAAACCGAGAAGTTTTGTAGTTAGGTGTCGGTCAATCGGGAAAGTTGTTCCTGCTAATGCACATGCACCAAGAGGGTTTGTATTGGTAAGTTCGTGAGCTGTCTGTAGACGCTTTTGATCTCTGAGAAACATACTCACATAAGCGGTTGCCCAGAATCCGAGACTTATCGGTTGGGCGTGTTGTGTGTGTGTGTATCCTGGCATGACGGTGTTGACGTGTTCTTTTGCAACACTTAGGAGGGTGTCACACAACATAGAAATACCGCGTTGGACGTTCAGATTCTCGTCCCGAACATAGAGTCGTGTATCTACAAGTACCTGGTCATTACGAGACCGAGCGGTGTGCAGCTTTCCACCGAATTCAATTCCCGCGTTATTAATTAGATATGATTCCACATTCATGTGTACATCTTCTTTGTTTGGATCGAGATCGAAGTTGCCGTTTTGATAATCATCCTCAACTTTGCGAAGCCAAAATAAAATCTCTCTTAGATCAGCATCGGATATAATATTTTGTCGTGCAAGCATAATTGCATGAGCTTGACTTCCCCATATATCGTATTCGATGAGGCGGGTATCTGCCTCAATGGAATGTGTGAAGACTACTGATTCTGAGGTAAGATTTTTGCTGAAACGTCCGCTCCACAGTGTTTTTTGTTGTGTACTCATGTATTCTTTGAGGGTTCCGCAGGCTGTGGTGGCCGCCGCGGTGCGTTCGGTTGAATAATCTTGCGTTGGTCAGATGTCAATCGTTCTAACAATTCATTTGAATGCGGGTAATCAAATCTTTCGCGTACGTACTTAGGGGAATAACGATAGACGATTGACCTGCGATAGCCGGGATTAGTCCGTTCTGCGGATCCGTGTGTAATGGCATCCGTGAACATCACAACATCTCCAGCTTTCAGATGAACTTCTTGCGTTGCAAATGCTGTACCTGCGGGTTTACCACTAATACCATCGTAGACTATGCCCTTTCCATCATGTTTCAAACGCGGGTGAATCTCAGCGGATTTATGACTACCGGGAATTAGAACAGGTGCACCATCTCCGGGGCCAATATCGTTAATTGCCATGAGGACATTTATCTGTCCAACAAGCCATTCGCCTGTATTAATTTGGCGGAAGGTTAGATAGCTCAACGGGACATGTCCGCCGCAGTGAATATGGATGAAACCACCTGGACCTCGTACGTTTAGAAAATTCTCGTGTATGGACAAACCATTTACCTCATGAACATATCTCTTTATCATGTTTATCCATGCTGGATGGTCGATTAATTTTTCGAATACATCACCGCCTTCAATGATATTCTGAAAATTGACGCCGTTTTCTATATTATAGGTATGCGTCTCAATATTTCCGATCCACTTTGGAATTCTCCTATCTCCAGAATTCGGTGCCCACGGTTCTTCAACATAGTCCCAATGTGTATCAATCCATTCGTTTATCTTATCAAGGTCTTCATTAGAAATAGCATTTTCTAAAATTAGGTATCCTTGTAGATCAAATAGATAGTCAAGTTGTTCTTGATCCATGTTTATCTCCTGCGTTCCGTTGTAAATGCAGTTTCCTAAGCATTCCGTTTTGTATCAACATGACTAGTGGGATAATTGTAATTCGGTAATCACAGGTACGAATCTAATTCTTTTTCTGTCGGAGTTGGTGTTGAGATACCGTTGTCTGGAATATCTACTTTAGCGGTCCATGCAATTGCGTTGAGGATAAATTTACGAATGCTATCATCCGCCCAATTTTTGTGATAATGTCCTCCGGTGAAACCGAATCCACGTCCACTGTCTCGGCGCTCTACGCACCATCCGAGGTGTTGTGGTTCTGCATTTGCGACTGATGCGCGAACATGTGGATTACCGCTATGGGGTCCGTCAGGTCTTGTCAGTGTTGATTCTGGTGCGATCGCGCTCAAAACTGGTGTTACTCCGTTCATATTCTCACGAAACCGCATGTGATAATACCATTCATCGTCTAGTGAAAACGGTTTTAATCCTTGTGTTATTGGATGTTCTGGGAATGATGTGAATTCTGCTGTCCAGTGTGGATTTACTGACAGGTGTGTCTCAAAGTAACCGCCGATCCAATCTAGGAAGCAGTTTCCTGGTTCCCCCTTCGGTACTTCAACAGCATAGTGAAGCATCGCAAGTCCGATGCCTTGGGCGGTTAATTCAGATATCTGCTCAAGATGAGGAATACAGAGATGTCCACCTCCACCATCTGAATAGACGATTATTGCGTCTGTATTGTCGAAAATCGTTGGATCTGAGGGCCAACCTTGATGAACTACCGCATCTATACCTTCTATGGCTTCGTTCAATTTATCTGCTAAAAATGCACATCCACCTGGATGTTCGTGTGAACCACTGCCGTGGCTTGCTCCGCCAGCAATGAACACTATTTTTGTTTTTGTTGACATATACGCTCCTTGATTCTAATTCAGTGTATTACAATTAATGACCTTATGATTTCTTAATTTTACATATTATAATTGTCTTTGTCAATCAATATTGTAATATTCGGCCGGTGTTTACTATTCAATACAGCATACTATCTAATGCGCCTATGCAGAAGTGTCAAGTACACTTCATGCAAGCAAAGGGCGCGAGATACTGCAAACAAATGGGCAGGATACCCATACGGTACCTGCCTGTGCTTAATGTGCTTTGAATTTTATTTAAATCTACTGCTTGAGTGTTCCCCACGCCACTTTTTTTTTACCTTTGGGGGATACAGGTAACACATCATCACTGATCCAATCTATTGTTTGATCCCAACCAGGATGGTCTGTGAGCTGTGTGATTTCACGTGTCTTTATATGATACTTATAGACATAGCAGGGGGGGAAGTCAATCCGTCCCATTATCAGTTTGTTTATAGGCATGCCAGCTCGTGCAGTGAAAACAACAGATTTGCCATCATCCATCCAGTCAATGCCATAGCATATCCAGTCCTTCGGTATGGAGAGTTTTCTGATGTTGTCATTAGTGCGATCGTAAATCATATACCGAAACGCTTTGTAGATAAGAGCGTTACCGACATTTGGTACATGCTCCCATTTTAGCTCTATTTCTGTGAACGCAATTTGCTGACTGTTCGGGGACCAACGCGGTCTTTTTCTGTGAATCTGAAAATTATCAGGTTGCTGACCGGGATTAGGAATAAGTGGGCGTGGGTTATGCCCATCCGCTTCCATAATCCAGAGAGTGCTGCTCCTGCCAGGACTTAGCGGCTCCGCGAAGATAATATGCTCGCCATCAGGAGACCAATCGCAGAAGGTTACATTGCTAGCGATTACATTCCTATCCGATAATATTACTTTCCGATTCCCCGTCTTAATATTTAACACTTCTACGCTATATTTCTCATTGTTATCTTCCATCCAATCTCTATCATAGACAATAAATTTGCCATCCGGTGAAAATGAAGCTTTACCGATATAACTCCGATCGTTTTCTGTCAGTTGCCGAATATTTGTGCCGTCGGGAGACATCAGAAAAAGAACAGCTTGTGAAAAGCCATTCACACGTTTTGCAAACAGTATCTGTTTACCGTCAGGAGACCAACTCTGTGGAAAGGGGTCCAATCCTTCTATGAGGGGAACTTGGTTGCTGCCGTCATCGTCCATCACGTAGAGGCCCTGCACACCGTTGCGTTCTGAGCCAAAAATAATTTTTGTGTGCGCTGCGGTTGACACAAGCAGTAGTAGCAAACATAACGAAACGGATCTATATAAAAGCATGACATTACTCCTTAAAAAGAGTGGCAGGGAAACGTGTCCCCTGCCATTATTTTAGTTACTGATTGTCCGAGTGATAAAACGTATGCGTCCACGTGTTATCGTGCCACATGTCCGTTGTAGAGGTCGTTTTCTGCCTTGCACGGTTGCCTCCACAGAGCGATCGTAGACTTCGCGTGGGACCAGAGTCTCGGTAGATACAGAAGTATTCAAAGATAAGGGCAGTCTCACCGGGGAAATGTTCATCATAGATCATTAGAGGTTACCTCCTTAGCAAACCGTGCAGCGAACGGTTGACTCGAACTTGATATATTATAACATAAAATCACCCCTTTCTTCAAGGGAGATCGTGGCACGCACCGATCCTCCCAATGCTATAGTGATATGCTATTTTTTTGTATTCTCAATAAAAATAGCATATCCATTGCACATTCAGCAGCTCTCTACTGGTAGCAAAAGAAAAGGCAGATAACAAAACGTTACCTGCCTGCAAAGGTTGTGTGTGAAGTTAGCTATTCTGTGATATCTTTATCATAGACGACACAAGTTTCATTATCTCCATGATTATCGTTACCGTTTTCATCTTTGCATACCCATTCGTGGGGGTCACCAGGTGAAAAATCATCGGCTATTGCATCAAACCTCTCACCTTTTGAATTAGTAATCCATGCTTCGGCACTAGCTAAGTAGAAATAGTCTTTTGCCCATTTGGTACTTAGATCATGATTATCCCGATCATACGGCAAACGATACTTAGATTTTATACTCTTGAAGTATAAAAGCCATTTTCACGTTTTACTTTCAGCATTTAGTAACATGTAAGCAGTCGCTTGGATGGAATAGAGCCCACCTGACCCACGGGCAGCGACAGAAGCCTTACCAAAACAATCTATGCGATTGTGGCCAGGAAACTTGCCATCTTCTCCAGGATAGTCCATGTCGAGTTCTGCTGATGCATAAGCCCGTTCAGACCCATCAGGGTTATTATCCTCTCCTATGGCACTCATCCAATAACGTTTTGAGGTTTTCTTGTATTCTGTACGGTTATATGCGAAAACACTTATGCCCAAGAGTAATGAGAGTATAAGTGTTATAGACAAGGAACGAATTGTTAATTTCACGTTAGCATCCTCCTATTTTGGTTTTGGTAAATCTAAGAAAGTATAGGGATTAATCCCCGCCTCGTCATAAAGTAGCACTGTGATATCTGAAGGGATATCTTCAGCGGTCCTCGGACCTCTTTCACCGAGTCTTGCAATGTTGTTTTCTTCTATACGTAGACATGCGGGCGGATAACCGCCAAGATTGGTCATATACTGGAGCGGGTTGCCATCGTCATCTGTTGTTTCACCCCAACAGACATAGACGGTGTCTATGTAATTGGGATATACCAGGCCGTTTTTCATCATGACTCCCATGGTTTCTATACCCTGGGTCCAAAGCTTAATGGCAACGCGTTGCATAAGTTCATGGTTTGCGTTGCTGCCGGGAAATTCCCACTCAACAGGAAAGGGAAAGTCTGCAGGCACTTCAGGATAGGGGCCGAAACCATAAGAAGAAACCCCTGTATCCGGTTGCGTAGTTTCTTCTTGCTTTGTAGTTTCGGCTACGCTTGTTTGCGGATTTTCCCCATTTTGCTGGGTGAGTTCGTCGGGATGGAGTGCGACTCCATTTTTTCCCTCTCCGGGCTTCTCCCCTATTTCACCAGGGGAAGGTGTTTTGGTTACCTCTTTGTCTGCTGGTGGTTTTGCTTTTTTATCAGCTTCCCACTGTTTCAGCAACTGCTCGGCTTTCTCAGCTTCTGCCCTATCGTGTGCAGTGGTGTGTTGGTAATACCAATAACACATACCAGCAAATATTAGCAGAAAAAACGCCGCGCCGATAATCCATTTATTGGTTAAGATGTCGCGAACCATCTCATACCTCCTTGTTCTGCTACACGTATACGTTGTGTAGCGTTTCCAATATTATCGGGTATCCCTTTAAAGCATTCAGGGCACCCTGCCTACTAAAGCAAACGACTAAAATACAATTATTTTAGAAGGGATCCCATTTGTAGTCGTTTGTTTAGTAGATATTCGCATTAACTTTTTTTGTTTTTTTCATATATTATACATTTGAGGATTTGGGTATCCATGGAAGTTCTATAACGAATTGGAAAAAGACGGCTATTTGGCAGAAGACGGCGGATCGACTTGTTGCGGATTATATTGAGACGTGCTTGCAAAAAAGAAAAGGAACACCTCAGATTGAGAGGGTTCCTCTGACTTTGTGAAATTGTAATCTCTACGATTATTAGTTTTTACGAAGTGTTTTGTTTTTGTCTTCCTTTCTCGGTGAGTCTATACCCCTTCCGAGATATATCTTTAGTTGGACTCATCTGTTATTATAAGTGAATTCAGTACCTCGTCCCACTGATCAGAAGCATGAATAGGGGCAAGCAGTTGACTTTCATAATCTTCCCATGTTGGTGTATATCCTAATCTTTGGGGCCCTTTAACAACATAGTTGTTTGGCTGAGATAAAGATTCAGGGGTAAAAACGATATTTGTAAGTCTTGGCAGTTCTTTACCTGTTTTCTGTTCCAGTCGATAGAGTGTCGTTGAAATACATGCACACACGTATGTGCCTATGTGAAGTTCACGGTATGGGTAAGGTTCTATCCCGGGCAAGTCTGCAAGTTCGCTGTAGCCAATATAACTCTTTTTGCCACCTTTCTACTACGGAAAAGGTGGTAGGGGCGGTTTGAGTGTCTTGCAAAAGTATAGCGAATCGGGCATTTTCACGGTACTTTTTGTGTTTCGTTTTTTACTTCGTTCTCGTCTGAAGTGTAAACTAAGAGCTGTAAATATGCGTTGAATAAGCAGGAATTAAGAATTAAATTATCATATTGTTGTGGGAGATTTTCTTATGAAGTATGCATACATTACGTTTTCAGCATTGCTGCTAGTTAGTTTTGTATTGATGGGTTGTGAAGAAACGACATCTGGTGGGAGCGGGGTTATTGATGTAGGAAGAGGAGAACCGAAAATCATAGACTCTGTTTTGGCTGTTGACGTGCGAAATGACAGACCACAGGATATCACTGATTCATTTGATTCAGAATTAGATGATAAGGTGTTTTTATGGGTCTTATGGGGTAATATAGATAATACGCACGAGGTGCAGGTATTTTGGTACTCACCTGAAGATGATTTGGATGGCCCACCATATCATAAGGAAGTACGCAACATTACCTCTACAACAGGCGAGAAGATAACTTGGTTTTATATTGATGCACCGACAGGCGGGTTGAGTGGTGAAAGGTTTGCGTCAGGTTATTGGATTGTAGAAGTAGAACTTGATGGTATTTTTGAACGTAGTCATCTATTTTATATGGAATAGAACATGCACATTACCTACCAATATGGTTAAAGTTCTGAATGTCCGAACCATAGTATTTTCTTAATCGCGTAAAAATTTAAGATTGCTTTAATATCGATTCAGTGTCTTTCCACAAACCGAATACTTGCATCCCTGTCGCCTAGTTTTATGGACACTTCAAAACCGCACGAATTATCTGCATTGATTAAATTATCTTTCAAAGCATTCATTGCTTCAGGAACTTTTTTAACAAAAGTCTTATATTTGGACGAGCACCCTGGGCAGAGTGCTAAAAACTGTGCTTTATGTTCTTTTGTGAAATATCCCTTCAGGATCTCAACAGCGTCAAAGTAGTAATTTTCTCTGTATTTAAAAGGCATACTCTCTTGACATATCTGACAAACAACCTGGTTATCTTCATTAGAGTATTGCTCTCTCAGCCAAGTTTTTGGATCAATTAAATCTCTTGATTTCCTAATACGCCTTTCAGTAATTTCATATTCCAGATCCGGGGAATCTACAAGTTCGTCAATAATAGACTTTGCACGTCTCTCATGATTCGACACAGAACTAACAGGAAAAGGAATGCCTTGAGATGTTGGTGCGTATGTAAAACCATTATCAGATGGTGCCTGAAGTAACGATTCAATTTTCGCTTTTTCTTCAGGTGAAGCCGCAATAATTGCACTGAGAAGATCCTCTGTAATACCAAATTCAGAGGAAAATGCCTCAATTTTCTTTTTCATACTCATTGGCATTCCAAGTTTTTTCGCCAGTTGTTCATTTCTCTTAAATGAATTAGGAAGTTCATCAAGAGGAATTTCACTCGGTTTGTGCATTTTGCCATCTGCATCAGGCAGCCACTTGGTGTCAATTATGGTTAAATATGAAAATAGATAGACACCGCCCCCACAGGAACGCTCTTCGCATTGCGGCTTAGGTCAATAATAGTCGGGTTTCGCAAGCTCTACCCGACCTACGAACTGTCTGAATGTCCGATTAATTCCAAATTCCACCATAATAACTTACCAAAAGAGTCAGATACTTCTTCCTCACAAGAACTATTTTCATAGGTTTGCTTGCTGGATTTCTCTACCGTCCCGCTTATGCAATCATTGTTAGGAATGGCGATATGATTCCATATAAAACAACTTCTTTGAAGGGTTGGATGGTTAAGTGCATACTCTAATCCTTCAACTTCTATGCCTGGGTCAAATCCGCTAAGTCCTCTTTTGTGGTGTCCATGAAAACTATAAATACGGACATAACCTTGAGAATCTTCTTTTTTCCTTTCGACTCTTACTGAATTCATTACTTTTAAATCGGTGAATAACTCTATGGCAGAAGAATAAAAGTCGTCGGAATGAACAAATCTGCAAGATGGATTTCCTTCAAAATATAGACGTAGATCATCGTTGCTAAAATAAAGTTGATTAGGCCTAAAGTAATTGTTTTCATCTAAATCTGAATCAAGTTTTTCTGCAAGGATGAAAGGAGTATTTTGAAGAGCACTTCTAAGTTGTGCTTTCTTTTCTAAAGAATCTGTGTCGTACGCTCTTTTAATTCTGGCAAAATCACGCCTATGCTCCTCAGATGAGATTATAGATGAGCCTTCCTTGTATTTTGGCAGAATAGTCTCAATAACTTCTGCAACGATGTCGTATTTTTGAATTCCTAATGTTTCTAAGAATTCGTAGGCATCCTTATCTTGAGAAATTTCTAATTTCACTATCGGCTGTGAAGCATCTGCGCTTGTGTCATCTGACAAGTAGGCAGTTGGAAATAAACTTTCTTGAGGGGGATTAACATGTGTGCAATTTTGCAATCGCAAGATAGGTTTAGTCCGTAGAACGGAGTTACTATAACCCCACAACGCTTTTTGACCAGATAAAAATTTGTAAAACTCGATAAACCATTCGTCAGATTGCGTTGATAGAAAGTTTTCAGATATTCTTCGGGCAAACATATCGGGTGTGACTTCCTCAATTTTCAGTAAAATCATAGCATACTTGCGAAGATGCGGAGTTAGGTCAGCAGTGATTGTATCTGACAACCATCGCATCTTATTGTTATTACGAGAGAATAACTGACTTAACTGCGTATGAGAGAGGATATTTTTTACATCATTAGAACGTGCTAGTACTGCATTTTGCGCTGATACAAAAGTATCAGCCTCATTTGTAGGAAGGAATTGTTCCTTTTCAAAAAGGTCACGTACTCTCGTAAAAATAGGATAGAACAAATTATCCTTTCTGTTCATAAGATTATTCAATCGCCTAGCCAGGGCATCAAGAAATTGTACTTCTAAAAGTTTTCTTGCTTTTATGGTAAAATATAAAGTTTTCTATACATATTTTTCTATTTGTGGTATAATACACGGTATTATGGCATATTCAACAGACCTGCGAAAACGCGTGCTTGATTTCATTGATAACGGCGGCAGCAAAGTAAAAGCTGCGAAACTTTTCAATATCTCACGCGATGTTATTTACAAATGGCTCAACGCACCAGACCCACTCGCCCCGAAAAAATCAGGACCTAAAGGTCCCAGATGTATTGACTACAAGGCACTCACACAACAAGTAAAAGATTTCCCCGATCAAACTATACAGGAGCGCGCAG
Organism: Candidatus Poribacteria bacterium; assembly: GCA_965200395.1. Classification (GTDB taxonomy): domain Bacteria; phylum Poribacteria; class WGA-4E; order WGA-4E; family WGA-3G; genus MSPOR6. The sequence continues at coordinate 1,135,582 of CBDAUH010000003.1, forward strand.
ATCATTTCGGCGTTTCCTACTATTGTATTTGGTATGGACTGCGAAAACTCGGTATCTCGCGAAAAAAAGACACTCGGCTATAAGGAACGATGTGATCACAAGCGAGAAACTTATCGTGAACACCTCGCTGCTGCGGAGCAAAACGGAAAATCCTTAGTTTTTATTGATGAGAGTGGTTTTCGGTCAGAAAGTTTCAGGCGTTTCGGGTATGCTCCGAAAGGTGAACCTGTTTTTGACCTTATATCCAGTCAAAGAAACCGCACCACAACTTTGTTAGCTGCACGTATAGATGAGGCGTTTACAGCCCCTATACTATTTGAGGGGAGTTGTAATGCGGAGCGTTTCAACACTTGGCTTGAGCATGAGTTATGCCCGCGTTTAGATGAAAACCATCTTGTTATCTTGGATAACGCACGCATCCATAAAACACACCGCACCCGGGATCTTATAGGGGCATCGGGTGCCTCCCTATTGTATTTGCCTCCTTATTCACCGGACTATAACCCAATTGAACATGATTTTGCGAACATCAAACGCTTACGAGAATATAATAAAGATAAAACACTTCAGGATATAATCAATATGTATAAATAATTCAAAACTCTACCATAAAAGAGGTAATAAATCAGAAGTAACTAAATTTGCAACACATTTCATCAACCAATGATTCCAAGGTACATCTTGGATATCTTCACGCGAACTTGGTAAAATAAAATCCGCGTTGAATAAAAATGGAAAATTTGTATCTGATCGGACAGGTAGATAGGCAAAAATCTTTCCGGCTGCTTTAGAATTCTGATCCAATGGAAAAGCTACTGAAACATCACGTTTTTCTATTCCCTCGCGTTTTTCGTGAGAAATATTCGAAGGTTTATCAAAACGTTCGGTACATACTAAGAAATTTTCAGAATTAAAGAAGGGATCCCCTTGTTTTTTGCCTTTAACTGTAATTTCCACTTCTGGTACTGCAGAATTGTCTTTTAAAATAGTAAGATTGTCACCGGAATCTGTTTCAATACGAATCTCTTGGAGCTTAGAAAGAAAAAGAATTACTTCTGGTTCAACATCTTGCAGCATCTCTTCAATTTTTTTGTACCCAAAATTATCTTTTGTTAACGGGAGAATAATATTAGTATCAGAGAAGTTTATATTATCTGGGGGTTTGCAGATCCATTGCGGCACAATGTATCCAAGGTTAGTTTCTTTGTCAAGCTCTGGCAAACTGAAATAGTAACCATTTGAAAAAATATGTGGATTATTCGTAACACGAAAAACAGATTTGAAACCGATTCCTTTTTCACCTATATATCCGTGTTCTTTTTTCTTAGTAGTTTCACCAACTGCGCAAATGGCGTTTACGTTTTCGCGGTTAAAGCCAGTTTCATTATTTTGAATAATTAATGCCCCATTAGATCCTGAGGTAAAAGTCGGGTCTGTTTTTGTTAACCTAAAAGAAATATAGGGGGGTTGAGTACTATCCTCTTTGTATGAATTGTCTTCAGCATTCTGGATCAATTCAAAAATGAAATGGGTATGCTTATTGTAAAGATCATCAGATAGAATTTTGATTGAATTATTTAAGCTTGTTTTAAGCTTCTCACTTCCTTCATGAAAACCCATCCTAATTTGCTGAATATGTTCAAATTGTTCACTTGACAAAATAAATTCCTCCTGCTATCAATGTTTGCATTTAAGAAATAGCTTGTCCTAAAATTAAAGGAAATTACATCGCTGCTTCCACCTCCAAAATCCCATACGCCACTGGTTCAGTCGTAATATCTGCCTGTTCCATCGCCGTGTCTAATTCCTGAATACGTCTATTATAATCCACCTCAGCCTTAGCAATCTGGCTACGACGCATTTTTTGAATGTTTGGATCTGGCACGTCCTCAATTTGCTTTTCAAGTAGTTTTATCCGTTTCTGATGACTCGTTGATAAACTCTCCTTTCGATATTCAACAGTCTCTCGAACTTTTTCTTTGTGCTCTTCACGTGCTTCGGTCCATATAGAATGGTGCTTTTCTTCCAATGCTTTCTTATCGGTTAAACTTACATCTTCATCTATATCGTTATCCTCAGCCGTTTCAAGTAAAGGACGAAGATGCGATGTCAACACACCAGATGAGGTGACAGGCATTAGAACCCAATCTTCTTTACTGCCAAGATACTCCCATTTGTAGATAGCGAATGGGTAACGATCCCCCGGGACTTGATTCGTTTTAACCTTTAGTGTTACGACGATTTCTCTTGTTCTGTCCAATGCCGCTGCTGCTTGTTTTACTAGTGGATGTATCGGCATGATGAAAACTGCATCAGGGTGCCGTGTAGCACTTTCTGCTTCAAAGGTTATCGTTAAATGCTGTTCAGTTCCCTTTAGCCATTTCTCCCATTCTCGATTTACTTTGGTCCTTTCTCTTGACAATTGTTGAAAATCACGCAATATAGTATTCCGTGCATCTTCTGAAAGTCGGAGCGTTTTACGAGACTTCTCACCAAGTATAAACTCCTGTGTTGTGCCAAGTTTCTGCTGAAGATAGTGTACGATGAGTCGCTGTATAGATGATGGAGATAACCAAAAACTTGACGCTTCTTCTACCTCTTTCTCTATCTTTTGTTCTTTTTCCGCCCTTTGATCAGGCAATCGGAGGCTAAAAAGGTCTAATTGTTGTGCTTCCAAGGTTTCTTGCTCTTGCATCAATCGGATCTGATTGTCTGCTAACTGTTTCAACTTGATTCTTCTCTCTTCTTCAGTTAACTCGTAATTTCTGCGATATTTCGTATTTCCTTTGTGATTTCGCCGAGGATCTCTTCGCTACCTCCCAATGCACTCTTAAATACTATAGTTTGGACAATTTTAGAAATTTTTAGTGCGAAAAAACAGAAAAGCAGGTATCCTTTCATAAACAAATATATTTTTTGAAAGGAGAATAAAAAATGAACCTCCTTTTCTGCTTAGACGACATTCTATCAGATTTTCAGTATCTGTTCAACACACAAAACTATGCTCTTTTCCAAGCGTTTATTTTCGGATTTATCGCAGATGGAAATAGTGGCACGCTAACGGAACTTTATCAATCAGGTTTTTCACAGACGCGATACTGGTCTTTTCCAAAGTTTCTATCGCGTGGTAAATGGGATGCGGATAAAGTCGCAGGACACCTGACAAAAAAGGTTCAGCAAGCATTTCCTAACTGGGTTTATGTGTATGATGAGACCAAAGCCATAAAAACAGGTGAACGCCAGTGGGGGTTGCATTTTTTCCGCAACTTCAGTTATCAAAAGGGTCGCGTGAACCGATCCAAGTTCCATTATGGACACGAGTTTGGTGCCTTAGGTTTACTTTGCCAAACATCTACAGGTTGGCAGCTATTCCCCGTATGGGCGAGACTGATGGTGCCGCAGACGTGCCGTGATAAAAGCGATGCGGTGTTGAAACGCATCTGTTCCCAGATCGCTCCGGGTCTTATTATTTTTGATCGTGGGTTCTCAAGGCGAAAAGTGTTTACGCTGGTTCAAAGTTATGGACATCATATCTTGTGTCGTGCGAAGTCTAATGCCGTCTTCTATCGTTTACCGGAACAGCCGAAACATCGCCAGCGTGGCCGTCCGCGAAAATATGGAGACCGCTTGGATATTCGCAGGATGCGGTATACGCTTATGGATATAGAAGGCCAAAAGTATTCAATCGCCTCCAAAGTCGTGAGAACGAAGATGTGCGATGCTGATATTCGCCTCGTTGTTATCCGAAGTCGCCCGAAAACCTCGAAACCTTATCGGTATTTCTGTGTATGGACAACAGATTTGACGATTGGGATACCACAGATCGCTATATATTATCGCAAGAGATGGCACATAGAGACGGCTTTTCGGGATGCGAAGCAACACTTCGGTTTTGATGACTATCGCCTGAAATCCCGCAAAAGCATCAATCGGTTTGTGCAATTGAGTTTCGTTGCAGCAAGTCTGACGAAGTTGCTATTCACCCCACGGGATGGGACGGCGGAGGAGATAAGTGCTCAGGTAGTTTGTGATCAGTTGGGCATCCATTGGTATCATCCGAAGCGTCTCACACAAGGGTTGCGTGTAGTTTATCTCCGCTGGCAGCTCTACAGAGCGGTATTTTCTGCGATTTACTCTGAAAAAACAAACTCACAGAAAATACACACCGATTTTCACAAAGAGACAGCATTGCCTGCGGACAACGCAGCCTGAATGTCCCAAAATGTCCAAACTATAGTCTTAAATACACCAATACGTAGTAAACATCGATCATAAATGTCAGCATCCACGGTGTCCGGTGTGATCAGATTATAAATCGTGACGGTTTCACTCTCTTGGCCTTTCCTATCAATCCGGCCAATGCGTTGTTCAATTTTCATTGGGTTCCACGGTAGATCATAGTTGACAATGCAATCACAGAATTGGTAGTCTAATCCTTCGCATCCAACTTCTGAGAACAACATAAGATCTATAGTGTTGATCTCTTCATTAGGCTGCTCAAATCGATTGCGTAGTTCCAAACGTTCTTCGTCCGGTACCCCACCGTGAATCAAACCAACACGATTTCCATCCGCTTTGAGGTGTTTGTAAAGATACGCGAGCGTATGTCGGAAACTACTAAAAACCATTATTTTTTTGTTATTAAGGTCTTGTCTATCACGAATAATCTTTCGGAGTGCTTCCAATTTCAAATCATCTGAATCAAGGCTTTTCATTTTCTCAAGAAGAGTTTGGATCTGTTCTTGTATACGTGTGATAGTCTCATCTGATGTGATAGCGTCTACAGCATCAGCTTCCGCATATTCAAGCTCATCAAATTGACGTTTCAATATATCCTCAAGCAGCGGTTCAAGACCGAATAAACAACTTGCCAATTGTCTACGTAAGGTTGTCATCATGAAGTTTACGTTCTGGTTACCCTTAAAGGTGCGAAATACTTCTGCTTTAGTTTCAAGTAATGCTTCGTGAATTTGCTCCTGTTCTGGTGTCTGGGGCACCTCAACTGTTTGTGGTTTACGTATAGTAAAATCATCAATATCTCGTCGGCGCGTTCTATTGATTATTCGAGAAAATGTGTGGAGTGCTTCCATGTCGGTGATAAGTTGTATGCGTTCTTCATGAGTGATTTGTTTGTTATCAAGCTGCCTTCTAATCCGTTTGAATTCAGGATTTTTTTTGAATATTGCTTGTCCCCATGCCGTTGCAGCTGCCTGATCTAGATTATTCTTTGCGTCCTGTATCCAATCAATTTGCCGCGCACGAGCTACATCGACCGCTTGGTTGATGAACGGGTTGGGTTCTGACATGTGGTCAAAACTTTCTTTATCCAAAATCAAGTCTGGACGAAGGACGTTTAGCAGTACGAACAAGTCATGGTTACCGAGTTGGATAGGCGTTGCAGTTAAAAAAATTGCTGCTTCCGCATTGTCACAGAAGAACCGGACTGCTTCGTGATTTGCAGTGCTCTGGTTTCGGATATGATGTGCCTCATCTACTATGACGAGATCGAAATGTGGAGGTGGATCAAGGTCTATAAGTCCTTTTCCTGTCCTCCGTTTGCGGCTACCATTTGGACCGTAAAGTCGCGTTTTATCTAACAGCGAATAGGGGAGAATCACCTTATTATATTTCTCCGGCCATTCGCCATCCAGATTCGTTTCGTCAATACAGTATCGCAAAGTTTTTCCATCCAGATGCGTAAAATCTTCGTCAAACCGTTTCATCTCACGTTGCCATTTTTCCTCAGCAACAAGTGGCCGTGGGCATATAATTAGGGCGGACCTGATGTCGCCACGTGCTTGTAATTCACGTAGGATCAATCCCGCCTCAATTGTTTTTCCTACGCCAACACTATCGGCAATAAGTAACCTTGGGCGATCAGATTTGATAAATTTCAAGACTGGCCGATATTGGTATGGAATAAAGTCTACTCGTGCTGCATTAAGTGAATACAACGTTGATAATGCTGGAGATTGGATTTGCAGTGCAGTGAGATAGGCATGAAATTCGTCACGGGAGAAACGAGGGGAGTCGTCTTCGATTTGAATTTCAAGCTGTAATTGAGATGCGAAATAGGTTTTAATATCTCCATCAACAAAAACGTTAATACGGTTTTCAGGCTTACCTGGCAATATACCGACAACAGCACCGCGAGTAGAGGGATTAGATTTTAAGAATACAATTTGGCCTGGAGCGAATTCTGTAGATTGATTAACGTTTGTTTCCATAGACATTTCCTCAATAGAATTTGAGTTAAAAAACACGTGAGTTCGGAATAAGACATTTTTTGTGCTACAAAATCCTTCATATCAAATACGCCGAACTCACGTTAAAAAATTATCCTTTCACAACGCCAATTGGGCGGAGGCGCGCAACACGACGAGATAATCCTGCTTCATCAACAACACGAACTACCTCATCAACGTCCTTATACGCCTCAGGCACCTCCTCCTGCAAGGTGCGTTTGCCTTCGGCGCGCACATAGATACCTTGTTTTTCAAGATCGTCCTTGATGGATTTTCCTTTAGTTAACTCTATTGCTTTTCTTCGTGAGAGGACTCTACCTGCGCCGTGGCAGGTTGTGCCCCAAGTTTCAGCCATAGCCCCTGGATTGCCTACCAATACATAAGATGCAGTTCCCATGTCACCGGGAATGAGGACAGGTTGCCCGACCTTTTGATATTTTGAGGGTATTTCTGGATGCCCTGCAGGAAACGCGCGTGTCGCACCTTTGCGGTGGATAAACAACTCGCGTTCTTCACCATCTACGGTATGTTTTTCGAACTTACCAATGTTATGTGCGACGTCATAAACAAGTTCTAGACCGAGTTCATCTTCAGTTGTATCAAAATATTTCATAAAGGTCTGGCGGACGAGGTGCATAATACATTGGCGATTATTCCATGCATAATTTGCGCTACACGCCATAGCAGTAATGTAATCTTGTCCCTCTGGTGAGTTAATAGGGGCAGAGGCGAGTTGGCGATCGGGTAGGTTTATACCGTATCTTTCAGCAACTTGTACCCAACTTTTAACATGTTCATCACAAATTTGGTAACCGAACCCGCGTGAACCTGTATGGATCATGACACAGACGTTGCCCTCGTTTAAACCCATTGCGTCAGCTGCTTCACGGTAAAAGATACGGTCAACCACTTGTACTTCTAGAAAATGGTTACCTGAACCGAGTGTGCCGAGTTGGTTTTTACCACGTTCTAAGGCGCGTTGGCTTGCTGCATCTGCATTGGCATGTTTAAGGAAACCGGATGCTTCAGTATATTGCAGGTCATGAGGGTGGCCATATTCTCGCTCTATTGCCCAACTTGCTCCTTTTTCTAACATATACCGCTCTTCATTGAGTGAGAGTTTGATCTTACCTTTGGACCCTACACCGCAAGGGACGTTATCGAAAAGTTCTCCGATGAGTCCTTTCGTTTTATCTTTTAATTGTTTTGCATTTAGGTTGGTTCGGACTAATCGCACACCGCAGTTAATATCGTATCCGATACCCCCTGGCGAAACAACCCCGTCGGCTTTGGGGTCTGTTGCTGCCACACCACCGATTACGAAGCCGTATCCCCAATGCAAATCTGGCATGGCGAGTGAGTGTTTGACTATGCCAGGTAAATGTGCGACGTTTGCAACTTGCTGCAATGCTTCATCACTTTTTGCCTGATTGAGCAGTTTTTCGTTTGCATAGATAATTCCATCTACACGCATACCCTTCATGTAGCTTTTCGGTATACGCCATCGGTAATTGTCAATTTTTTGTAAAGCAACGTTTGATTCCATTTTTAAACTCCACTGAATGATTGTATTACTACGGGATTGCGGATAGTTCAGGTAAATCGACCCATTGACGCGTTTTCCAAGATTCCATTCCTTTATCTGCTAATTGTACCCCTTTTGCCCCTTCAAGTAGGGTCCAGGGAAACGGTTCATCGGTAACAACGTGTCGGAGGAACAATTCCCATTGTGCTCTGAATGCGTTTTGGTAGGTTTCTTGTTCCGGTACTTTGAGCCATCCATTAAGGAAGTTAATCGGTTGTTCAATATCGGGATTCCAGACAGGGCGAGGCGTTCCAGACAGTGGTTGAATCCAGCAATCCCTTAGTCCGACAACTGCGGATCCCTTTAGTCCATCAACATGAATTGTCAATAGGTCGTCGCGTCTTACGCGTACTGCCCAGGATGAGTTAAAATGTGCGATGACACCGTTTTCAATTTCAAAAGTAGCGTACGCTGCATCTTCTGCAGTACATTCGTACATCTCATTGGACTCATCCCAACGTTGCGGTAGATGTGTTGTAGCGATACAGGAAACCGCTTTCACTGCCCCGAAAAGGTTATCTAAGACATATCGCCAGTGGCTAAACATATCGAGGATAATGCCGCCGCCGTCTTCGGTGCGGTAGTTCCACGAAGGGCGTTGTGTTGGAATGGCATCACCTTGAAAAACCCAATATCCGAATTCACCGCGGACAGCGATGATTCTACCAAAAAATTTGGCATCAATTAAGCGTTTCAATTTCTGGATTCCAGGCAACCAGAGTTTATCCTGGACGACTCCATTTTTAAGTCCTGCTTTTGCTGCCTGTTCATATAATCTGTAGGCATCATCTGTATTGGTAGCAGTTGGTTTTTCACAATAGATGTGTTTTCCAGCAGAAATTGCGGCTTGCACTGCATCGACGCGTAGCGATGTAACTTGTGCATCAAAATAGATAGAGTAGTTATCATCAGCGAGTGCGGTGTCAAGGTCTGTGCTCCATTTTTCAACCCCTGTGGATTCGGATAGTTTTTCGAGTTTCGCTGGATTTCTCCCAACGAGAAATGGGTCCGGCATAATCACGTTGCCATCACCGATTGGAATACCGCCATCTTCTGCAATGGATAAAATAGAACGGATGAGGTGTTGATTTGTTCCCATTCTGCCTGTGACACCATTCATGATGATGCCGATACGATGTGTATTAGGTGTAAGATTGGTCATTAATAATCCTTATCTTTTGTAAATATGAAGCAGGATACCTGCATCGGTAGGATTGATGCATTAACTATTACAAACTACTACTGCTTAGGTTTGTCAGTACATTGAGGAGCTGAGCCCTCTGGCAGTGGAGGGACATCTATTCCAGCTTTTGGAAGTGTGCCAGCGAGTTCCTGTTTCCAATGGTCAACATCTCCTGCTGGTCCATAGCAGTAGACCATTTTCATTGGTGTATCACTGGTATTCGTCAATTGGTGAAAAACCCATGATGGTATAAACACAGTTTGTCCTGTGGAGATTGTTTGTCGTTCTTCACCAAGACACATTTCACCTTTGCCCTCAACGATGAAGTAAATTTCTTCTTGTTCGTGGTTGTGCCAGGGTACTTGTCCTCCGTTTGGTTCTAAGACGACAAAACCCATACAAAATTCATTTATCTGTATTGGGGACGCGCCGCCAACAAGATTTCTGGTACGTCTACGGGCTGGATATGTTCTACCTTCCATTTTGCCTACGTCTGCAATAAGCATAATATTGTCCTTTCTGAGTAAATTACTATGAGGTTCTATTCAAAAAGTTCTGCTACTTGACAAGAGAATCCTTTGACAACTTCCTCACCGCTGAGTGTGTCGTTCCGTGTGAGGACTGTGATTTCCGTTTCTGAGCGGTAGACGGTCACTGTTTGGGAACGTGGTTTAATTACCCATACTAACTGCGTGCCTGCCTCAAGATATGCAAAGATTTTTTCTTCGACGCGCTGCAATGTGTCTGTTGGCGAAATGACTTCGACAGTGAGGTCTGGTGGTACTGGGGAAGCCTTGCTAAGGTTATCAGGCATACGTGCGTTTGAAAGGAATGCAATATCAGGAATAAGTACACGTTCGTCAACTCGAAAACCTGTATCTGGCATATAGACCCGTCCTAATTGATTTGCACGAACATATCTGTTTAACAGTGAAATTAGGTTCATACTAATGTCACCATGTTCTAGTGAGGTAGGTGCCAATGGTACTAATTCTCCTTTAATGTATTCAAAACCCTCTAGGTCACTTACAAGAAATTCCTCTAATGTCATTTTTGGAATTTCAGGTGGAAGGTTCTCAGGTTGGAATTGATGGACTTCTTGGTCAACCATTTGATTTCCTCCTTCGATAGGTAATTGAACGTGAGTTCAGTATCAACAATCTTTGTAGAGCGAACTGTTAGTTTGCGTTCTACGGATCCACAAACTAACAGTTTATGCTACATTTTGGGGTGATGTCATAAGGGTTCTTGACATTCTATCCATCATATCAGGGACACCGATCTCACGTTATGCTAAGTTTTTGCTTCAATGACAGCCTGTGCAGCGGAGAGGCGAGCAATAGGCACACGGAACGGTGAACAGGAAACATAATTGAAGTCTAATCCGTAACAGAATTTCACGGAGTTTGGTTCTCCGCCGTGTTCGCCACAGATACCGACCTTTAATTCTGGTCGTGCTGAACGTCCTTTTTCGCAACCGATTTGCAATAGGCTGCCGACTCCTTCCTGGTCTAATACTTGGAAGGGATCGTATTCAAGGACACCGTTTTTAACATAGTCATCAAGGAATTTCACAGCATCGTCACGGCTCATCCCGAATGTTGTTTGCGTCAGGTCATTTGTGCCGTATGAGAAGAATTCGGCTTCTACGGCTATTTTGTCTGCAGTAAGTGCAGCACGCGGTAGTTCAATCATCGTTCCGACAAGATATTCTACTCGAGAACCTGTTTCTTTGAAAACTTCTTCAGCAGTTTCGACAACGACTTCGCGTTGCAATGAGAATTCGTTGATATGTCCGACAAGTGGTATCATAATTTCAGGCAAAACTTTTATACCGCGTTTGGTTACATCAATTGCGGCTTCAAAAATGGCGCGTGCCTGCATCTCTGTTATTTCTGGATAGACAATACCGAGTCTGCATCCACGATGTCCGAGCATTGGATTGAATTCGTGTAATTCTTCAACACGTTCGTGAAGTTTTTGGGCATCTACGTTAATCCTTTCGGCGAGTTCATTGATTTCTGCTTTATTTTTCGGTAGGAACTCGTGTAATGGCGGATCAAGTGTTCGAATGGTCACTGGATATCCCGCCATTGCTTCGAAAATACCGATGAAATCTGAGCGTTGATGTGATAGCAATTTTGCCAATGCCTGTTTACGTTCTATCGTATCATCAGCGAGGATCATTTCTCTGACAGCATCTATACCTGTACCAAAGAACATGTGTTCAGTTCGACATAACCCGATACCTTCGGCTCCGAATCCTCTTGCGGTTTTTGCATCTTCAGGTGTGTCCGCATTTGTTCGAACGTCGAGTGTTCGCACATCATCTGCCCATTCCATCAAAGTGCCGAATTGTCCACTCAGTTCAGGTTGAATGAGAGAAACTTGTCCTTTAAGTACATCTCCGGTTGATCCGTTGAGTGTGATAAAATCTCCTTCACTGTATTGATTTCCACCTGCGATGAATTCCAATGATTCTTCGTTGATAAACAGGTCGGAGCATCCGGCAACGCAACATTTTCCCATTCCGCGTGCGACTACAGCTGCGTGGCTTGTCATACCCCCACGGGCGGTCAGGATACCTTCTGCTGCATCCATACCCCCGATATCTTCCGGTGAAGTTTCTGATCGGACGAGTATGACTTTTTCACCTTTTGCGGCCATCTCTTCTGCACGGAGTGCTGTAAAGACAACTTTACCGACTGCTGCCCCTGGGGATGCAGGCAGTCCCTGAGCAATTACTTCAACAGATGCATTAGGGTCTACACTTGGATGTAATAGTTGATCTAGATCATTGGCGGGGACTCGTGTCAATGCAGTTTCTTTATCTATCAGACCTTCTTCGACCATTTCTACGGCGATTCGAACTGCTGCTTGCCCTGTACGTTTCCCGTTACGTGTTTGAAGCATATAGAGTGTGCCATCTTGTATTGTGAATTCTACATCCTGCATATCTCGGTAGTGTTTTTCTAGTTTCAAACCGATACCGACCAATTCATCGTACGCATCAGGATTAATATTTCTCAATTCTGATATTGGTAGTGGGGTTCGGATCCCAGCAACAACATCTTCACCTTGAGCGTTCATTAGAAATTCGCCGTAGAACTGATTTGCACCGGTAGACGGGTTCCGTGAAAAAGCGACACCTGTTCCGGAACTTCCGCCCATGTTACCGAATACCATGGCTTGAACGTTCACCGCGGTGCGTCCGAGTTCTTCAGATATGTCGTTGATTCGACGATATGTAATTGCCCGTTGATTTCCAGAAGATTCAAATACGGCATCGCGTGCCATATCTAACTGGCGGCGAGGATCGTCTGGAAAATCATTTCCAGTTTTCTGCTTGATAATAGCCTTGAATTCTTTGACAAGGTCTGATAGATCCGCTGCTTCTAATTCAGTGTCTAATGTAACACCTTTATCTTCCTTTTTTTGTTCAAGCAGGTGTTCAAACTGGTCGTGGTCAACGTCTAACACGACGTTACCGAACATCTGAACGAACCGGCGGTACGCATCGTAGGAAAACCTTTCATTACCGGACTTTGCGATAAGTCCTATCACTGCGTCATCATTCAAACCGAGGTTTAGAATTGTGTCCATCATGCCTGGCATTGAGACTGCAGCACCTGAGCGAACTGATACGAGGAGTGGATCCTCTGTATCCCCAAATTTTGCATCAAGTGCTTCTTCCAATTTCTGTAGATTTTCCGTTATCTGTTGGTCAAGGCCGCTTGGGTACTTTTTATCGTTATCATAATAGAATTTGCATACTTCAGTAGAGATAGTGAATCCTGGTGGTACGGGAATACCGAGGGTGGACATTTCGGCAAGGTTTGCGCCTTTTCCACCGAGTAGGGTGCGCATTGTTGCATTTCCTTCTGAATCACCGCCTCCAAAGAAGTAGACATACTTTGGTTGTGCCATTAAATTCCTCCTAATTAGGCTCATCACACTGTAATTATTGCTGTGAATTTATGACTCAAATTATATAGCACTGTGACCAAAAAGTCAAAGAAAATCGGTTGTTGGTATAACGTGAGTGATGCACAACCTGGAAAGGTTAGGCTACAAAGATGCGCAATCTGGAGAGTTTGTGCTACAACTGCTGTTGTCTGCGAATCTTTGATCTCTGTTAGGAAATGGTTTTGAATGCGTTATCAAGATCATCCCTAAATTGGTTCTCGTAATCTTCGTTGTAGAATGAGGGAACGCCAATAATACGGTACTTCCCATCCTCTGTGAGAATCCTGCTTGGATATTCAACACAGATTTCCTCCAGGAAGTCCTCTTTCCATCTATCACCGTCTGCAATATGTCGACCTTTGGGTTCAATGAAAAGTTGGTATGAGATAGTATTTCCGTTTTTCTCTCGTAAGAACAAGACAAAGTCGGGTTGGAAGCCTGTCCCATCGGAGAAGTTGTAAAGTGAGAAATGTCCTTCGTTGCGCAGCAGATATACGGTTTCGTAAATTATTTCTGAATCCTGCAGCCATCTATCAAATAACCGTACGAACGCTTTTTCTTCACTTGTGCCGTAGAGGGTATCAAAAGCGAACCAATCTTTAATGGAGACAAAATGTCTGAATTGAGGGTCTTCTTTTGATACCTCAGTTTCACGGCTGAACGCCATGTGTTTATCCTTGAAAATAGCCTTGATTTGTTGTGGTTGAAAATCTTTTGTGCCCTCAAATTCTGTAATTTGTTTTTTCATGTCAGATTCGAATTGAGCTAACAGTCCACAACATGCAGCGAATTTCTCTGCGCGGTTAATGCCTAACTGGTTAACGTTTCCTTGCAAATTGATTGTGAGCCCACCGAGATAGTCTTCGGATGTGATGAATTCTTGTATGGATGTTAATTGTGGGAAGTATCGTTTGATTGATGCAAATGTGAAGAACGGATTGCGTGCAATGGCAGATTTTATGATGTTTTTTTCAATATCTCTGACTGGCAAGCTTGTCGGGTTTTCGTCATGGACAGCCGGTGTGTTTTCATTGTTGAGTGCTGCGATTGCACCGCCTTGTCCTGTTGCAATATGATGCTGATAATCTTTTTGTTTAACACCTAAATCTTCAAATGATTGAACGTATCGGTAATTCTTTTCAACACGTTTATTGAGCCAAACGACACCAGACTTGAAAAAGTCGGTCTCTTTAAATTTTTCTTTTAGTTTAAGCACGCGGGTTATCGGTTTTCTATCTTTCATTCCTACATCAACCAATGCTCTGCTGATTTCGGATATGTAGCGAGAATCGTTGATGCTGTGGTAATGGAGTTCCTCCAACACGCGTAGGTCATGGTCAGGTTCATCATCGAATTTTCTGCGAAACCGGTCTTGATGTTCTGGCAAGACGAAAGGAAAATAACGGGCACCACGCCCGATAAGTTGTGCTTCAGAAATCGTTGTTTTTCCAATTTTCCCTTGTCCTGAGTCGCGTGTTTCGTAACAGCGAACGATGTCAAAAAGATTCAGTACATCCCATCCTTCATTGAGCTTCTGCACAGCAAAGATAGCACGGATCGGGTTGTCTTTATCTTCAAGTGTATTTACTTTTATTTGATAATTCTTTTTCTCTGCTTCCTCGTTAACCGATAGACAGAATTCTTCTTGAAATTCTTTTTTCAAACGTTGTGCTAACTGATATGAGCTCATGTTGGTTTGATCAAAGAAGTTAAACGCACGTTGAACGATTTCAAGCCTCGAATTGCGAATTCTATCAATATCGTCAGCAGTTAAGGCATTGATTAGTTGATGGAATTCAGACTTGTTTATTTTCGATTGTTCAATTGTCCGTTGTGCCTTGAACAATATGACAGGCTTTAGGTTAATTCCGTTTTTCTGTGCTACTTCCTGTTTATATTGACTGAGAATAAGTGCTTGCAGGATACGGTCATGTTGTTCAAAGTCGGAATGCACAAGGACGACTTCTTTAGAAAATTTATCGTTTCGGAAGTTCACTAAGTCGTAGCGATTGATAACCTTATTTCGATACTTTTCAATCATTTCATCATTTTCGTAATCATGTGTAGCAGTGAATTCTAAAAGTATGTTGTCTTGATTAGACTTAAAGATTTTTTCTACCGTATTCTCCCAACTTTCAAAAAGCAGTTGACCTTGCTGAGATCTTGTGCTGACGTTCAGATGATGTGCTTCATCAGCCAACAACACAATTTCTTGTTCTGCGAAATTTTCGTAGGTTAGAGCGTTCTCCTTCTCATGGTTCATGTCGGTGTACAGTTGCTGAATTGTTGTGAAACAGATATTGATGTCGTTTGGATTGACACCGTCAAAATTGTCTACTTGCGTTATGTGTATCGGTTTGCCTTCAAAATGGACATCTTGGCTAAAGAGATATTTTGTAGAACGTGGGTTTAGGAAGTTGTCTTTTGTCTTCTCAATAATGTTGGTGGCGTTGACGAAAAATAGGAAGTTGCGGTAACCCTGTTCGTATAGGTAGAGTATTAAGCCTGCCATGATTAGCGTTTTCCCACTGCCTGTTGCCATATTGAATAGCAGATGTAATCGTTTTTCTTTTTCTTCAAAGTCATTTTCGAAACAGAGGATAAACCGTGCAAATGCTTCTTTTTGATACTCACGGAGTTCAAAAGTTGGGTTAATATTGTCTGTGATATGGGCGGGTAGTTGGGTTTCTCGGAGGGTCTTCCGTCCGAATTCTTCTAGTACTGTTTCGTGTAAGAATTTGTGATTCATTTTCCTACTTTCTGTGTTTCTGCACAATTTCGAATTTATGCTACGACTGCACAACCTGGAAAGGTTATGCTACAAAGATGCTATATCTATTTTCCATAAAACATCTTATTCAAAGTTTTATCTTCTGCACTCACTGCGAAATCCACGTCCTCTATTTCGGAAAGGTTGACATAGAGTTGGTTTTTATCCAACAGTTCTACTAATAAGTGTTTTTGTGTTTCAAGGTCATCAGTTTCTTTGAAATCGTCCATTGCTTCTTGGAATGTTTCAGTGTTGACATACCAATTCAGGAAGGAGTTTTCTGTGATGTCTTGCCAGAGTGCGATAAGTTCTTGGGTCGATTGTGCGGCTTGGATTTTGTCTATGAAAACTTGATTGTATGGCATGAGTTCGCATGAGATAAAATTTTCGCTCTGAATTTCTTCCTGTGCAGTAACCTTCTCAAGTCGTTCTTTGCAAACTGCAATATGCTCCTTCAATTGCTCCACAAGGATAAATTGGCGTTGCCCGGCATCCTGTTTATTTAGTTCTAACACCGCGTGCCCTGTTGTGCCTGATCCAGCGAAGAAATCAAGAACAATGTCTCCATGATCTGTTGTAATCTTCATAATATCTAAGACTGTATACAGCGACTTGGGATACGAAAATGATTTCTTCCCAAGAATACGTTGTAAAAGTTTTGTGCCGTGAGCTATCGCATTGTATTTCTTCGCAATCCAATGGGTCGTAAACACTTCAACTTCTCGGACTTTATAGAAAATTCTGGTTTCGCCTTGCTTGTTTTTTTGTGCAACAATTTCACCCTGCTTTACTCGTTCCAAGAAACTTTGGGGCTTTAGAAACCAAATCCTTTCGACACCGCTACTGATTGGCAAAACTTCATGATAATTTTCTTGTGCCGTTAATGAAAGGTCTTTTAAATCTGGACTGACGTAGATAGAATAGAATCGGTCCGGTTTGTTCTCTCGCAATGCCTCGCCTCTAATAAACAATCTGAGCTTGTATCTCCCATCTTCGTCTTCAAAGGGAAAGTCAGATTCTTTTTCTTCTGAAATTAACACTTTTCGAAAATTCGCGCGCGATCTATCTTTAGCATAAACAAGCATAAATTCGTTACTTGTACCAAAAAACTTTTCCTGGCTTCTACCTTCTGGTTTGTGGACGACAGTTATGACACCCAACTTATTTTCTCTTCCAAAAACCTCGTCTGCTAATGTCCCCAAATAAAACAATTCATGGTGATCGATCGCAATCGCGATGAACCCATCGGGAACCAATAACTCTCTCGCGATCTCTAACCTGTTTTTCATAAAAGTCAACCACGTTGAGTGATTGAAGGCGTTGTTGTAAGTAAAAGTTTCGGCTGAACCACCTGTATTATACGGTGGATCGATGTAAATGAGTTTGATTTGGCCGCGGAATTGTTCTTTTAGGGAGTGGAGTGCGATGAGGTTGTTGCCTTTGATGATGAGGTTTTCGCGGATGATGCCGTTTTCGTCGCGCTTGAGTTCATTAACTGATGTACCCCCCCCCACTTGTTTCTTGTTGCGTGTTTTTGGTGTGTCGTTTCCAGTTGGTAAATACCTTTGGGGCAAGCATCTGATTGATTTCGTCTTGTGCAAGGATTTCATTAAAGAAAATCTCTTTGCGTTTTTCCTCTTCTTTTGTTTGTCCGCCTTCAAGGACACAGTCTTTGTAGGGCCAAACGAGGGAGACTTCGCCGCGTTCTGGGAGGAATTTACCATCGATATTCAAACCGATTTTATTGCGGAATTGGGTATATGAATTGGCAAGAAACTTTTTGGTGGAGATATAGTCAATAAAGATGTTATGGTTGAAAACCCAGTGCCCATCTATTTCATCAAAGAATGTGGACTTAATTTCATCATCTGTAAGAAGTGATTTGATGAGGTCATGGTCGAGTTGCCATGCGCTATCTTTGACTGCGGCGGGGAGGAGTTCGCCTGTTTCGTCAACAAAGTTAGGATCGGTTTTAAGGATTGCAATTAGTCTGTCGTTGAAGTTTTGTTTTGGCATATTCAGCTCTTCTGATTAGAATTTTATCCGTTAGGTTCTTCATTATCTTCTGGTTTCTTGGGTTGCGTCTCTGGTCCCTTGCAAGGTCCCATTTAAAATCTGCTGTTACTAAAGCAGCTATACATGTCAACGCACAGGAAGTTTATCTTGATTTTGGGGAGAGTCGGGATTAGCCATTTTATAATCTATCCTTTAGCCATTCATCATTTTCTGTTCCATAACTATTTCTCCATGCAGAATGTGTTCCAGAACGAATGACAAAAATTCGATCAGATTCAGAAAGAGTATTACTCAAGGAATCTCTAATCTGAACTGGAGTTTGATCAGAGACGATAGCCCAGCAATTATCGTGAATAGGACAATAACCGCTATATTTTTTCAGCTTTTCTTTAAGAGCATTTTTTTTAGAAGCATCAGTTACTTCAAAGGTGACAATATAAGTTGTCATACTATTTTCCTGAATTCCAAATATTAAATCTCACCCCCAGTCATAGATATCTTAAGTTTGCCATACGCCAGGGAAAAGGTCAAGGGTATATAAAGAGTATATATTGATGTTGGTATTTAGATTGTGTTAAGGTAAGCTATAATAGTCTATAGTTTGGACAATTTTAGAAATTTTTAGTGCGAAAAAACAGAAAAGCAGGTATCCTTTCATAAACAAATATATTTTTTGAAAGGAGAATAAAAAATGAACCTCCTTTTCTGCTTAGACGACATTCTATCAGATTTTCAGTATCTGTTCAACACACAAAACTATGCTCTTTTCCAAGCGTTTATTTTCGGATTTATCGCAGATGGAAATAGTGGCACGCTAACGGAACTTTATCAATCAGGTTTTTCACAGACGCGATACTGGTCTTTTCCAAAGTTTCTATCGCGTGGTAAATGGGATGCGGATAAAGTCGCAGGACACCTGACAAAAAAGGTTCAGCAAGCATTTCCTAACTGGGTTTATGTGTATGATGAGACCAAAGCCATAAAAACAGGTGAACGCCAGTGGGGGTTGCATTTTTTCCGCAACTTCAGTTATCAAAAGGGTCGCGTGAACCGATCCAAGTTCCATTATGGACACGAGTTTGGTGCCTTAGGTTTACTTTGCCAAACATCTACAGGTTGGCAGCTATTCCCCGTATGGGCGAGACTGATGGTGCCGCAGACGTGCCGTGATAAAAGCGATGCGGTGTTGAAACGCATCTGTTCCCAGATCGCTCCGGGTCTTATTATTTTTGATCGTGGGTTCTCAAGGCGAAAAGTGTTTACGCTGGTTCAAAGTTATGGACATCATATCTTGTGTCGTGCGAAGTCTAATGCCGTCTTCTATCGTTTACCGGAACAGCCGAAACATCGCCAGCGTGGCCGTCCGCGAAAATATGGAGACCGCTTGGATATTCGCAGGATGCGGTATACGCTTATGGATATAGAAGGCCAAAAGTATTCAATCGCCTCCAAAGTCGTGAGAACGAAGATGTGCGATGCTGATATTCGCCTCGTTGTTATCCGAAGTCGCCCGAAAACCTCGAAACCTTATCGGTATTTCTGTGTATGGACAACAGATTTGACGATTGGGATACCACAGATCGCTATATATTATCGCAAGAGATGGCACATAGAGACGGCTTTTCGGGATGCGAAGCAACACTTCGGTTTTGATGACTATCGCCTGAAATCCCGCAAAAGCATCAATCGGTTTGTGCAATTGAGTTTCGTTGCAGCAAGTCTGACGAAGTTGCTATTCACCCCACGGGATGGGACGGCGGAGGAGATAAGTGCTCAGGTAGTTTGTGATCAGTTGGGCATCCATTGGTATCATCCGAAGCGTCTCACACAAGGGTTGCGTGTAGTTTATCTCCGCTGGCAGCTCTACAGAGCGGTATTTTCTGCGATTTACTCTGAAAAAACAAACTCACAGAAAATACACACCGATTTTCACAAAGAGACAGCATTGCCTGCGGACAACGCAGCCTGAATGTCCCAAAATGTCCAAACTTTAGTACTACCATGTGTAACTAAAATAAATCTGTAGTAAATATGAGTGTTCGGTATCACTAACTATATCTGTATGTCTGTGAACACAAATATGATATTTTAAGAATGTGATTACTGATGCTACCAGTTATCTCTCGTAACATACAGCGAACGATTTTCCATCGGAAGAGAAACACGTTGACCCCCTAAACGACTCGATTCAATCATACCCATCAATGTTTCTTGACTACGACGGGCAAGATGAACAGGCCCCTTTGTCTCTCTGTCTTCATCCAATGCCTCTGCAATGTCAGTGATACCCATAACAGTACCTGTTGCACGAGATACATCTGGAAACGGAACCTCCTCATAGAACGTCCCCTGTTTCTTACGGAATTGGATCTCCCTACTGTTATTTTGAATACGGATTTTACCACCTGTGCCACAGACTTCGTATTCAGGCCCAGTACCAGCAGTGTTATATCCGTGGACTCCGTTAGAATAACGGATATATCCACAGTGTATTCCAGGATCAACATTCAAGCGGTTGCCATCCCAATCCGAGTCTTTGCAAGAGATAGTGCCTTGAACAAAGTCAACTTCAGGGTCTTTAGCAAGAAACAGCAGCATGTCGGCAGCGTGCGTTAATCCCCAAAGTGCTGAACCTGCACCATATTGTGCAATAGTACACTGAATATCACCAATCTCTCCAGCCTCAACAAGTTCACGCACCTTGCGGTAAATCGGCATGTAACGACGTTGTGTACCATAGTTGAATTTGACTCCGTGTTTTTCTACAATATCAACCATGATATCTGCTTCTTCCATAGAGCAGCAAAGCGGTTTTTCACAATAGATACCTTTTACGCCGTTTTCTGCTGCAAACACAGTAATATCTGCATGTGGTCCAGGACGCGTTGCAATACAAACTATGTCAGGCTTTTCTTTGTCAATCATCTCTTGATAGTCCGTATAGGCACGTTCTGCCCCATAACGTTTACGGATCGCTTCCGCTTTCTCTTCAAAAACATCAGAGACTGCAATAAGATTAGTTCTTTCACAAGCAACAGCAGCTGCTGCATGTGAGAAAGGTTGCCAAATAAAACTATCGGGACGATTTGCAACCTCATCATCAATCGTTGCCCCCATCCGTCCACATCCAATTAGGACGGTCTTATATGTGTGTGGCATCTTTTCTCCTCTAATAGTTCACCTAAAACATAATTTTTTGTAGTTCTGTTAATGTCAACTATAGTTTGGACAGTTTTTGTTTTTTTTATGGACATAAAGCAGGAAAGCGGGTATCCTTTTAGAAAACACAAATTTGAAAGGATATTTCAAATGACCCCACTTTCCTACTTGGACAACATGTTATCAGATTTTTGACCTGTGTTCAAGTATAATAACTTTCACCACTTTCAGACTTTCGTAAAAGGTCTGATAAATACGCCCTACCGAGGCACAATGACACAAATCTATCTTGCGACAGCCCAAGCAGGTCGGTATTGGTCTCTGCCAAAGTTTCTCTCGCGTGGCATCTGGTGTGTGGATCAAGTCGCCACTACGCTAAGCCATCAAGTGCTATCCGCTTACCCCACGGGCGTCTATGTCTATGATGAGACGCATGCCCTAAGTAGCGGTTCAAAACAAGCGGGTTTGCATTTCCGCAGGAACCCTGCGTATCAGCCACGTAACAAGAACCAGTCCAAGTTTCATCACGGACACAAGTTCGGTGCGATTGGGTGGCTGGCAGAAACGCCCGAAGGCACGCGCCTATTTCCATTAGCCACACGGATGATGGAACCGAAAAGCGAGGACGCGAATAGCCTCGCTGTGCTGAAGCATTTATGTAATCTTGTGCCACCGGGTCTTATCATTTTTGATAGAGGTTTCAATAGACGCAAAGTGTTCACGGAGATACTCTCACAAGGACATCATTTACTTTGTCGTGCGAAGTCAAACGCGGCGTTTTTTGATATACCGAAACGCCCTAAGCGTCTCAAGAGAGGCAGACCCCGTCGGTATGGTAGCCGTGTGTCTATTCCACACCTGAAGTATACAGACATCGTTGTTGAGGATCAGACACTTTCTGTCGCTGATAAAGTCGTGCGAACAAAGATGTGTCCTGTAGATGTCCGCATCGTTGTGATACGCAAACGCTTGAAAAAGTCTAAACCCTATCGGTATTTTTGTGTATTTACTTCAGATTTACGACTGCCCGTAGAAACAGTTATCCGACACTATAGAAACCGGTGGCAGATTGAAACTGCCTTTCGGGACGCTAAAGAAAACTTCGGATTTGACACCTATCAACTCCGAGACAGGAAAAGTTTGGATCGGTTCGCTCAACTCAGTTTCACCGCAGCAACGCTGACACAACTCGCTTTCAGTCCGTCGCCATTGCCTAAGACACCCGCAGACACAGACACAGACAAGGTTTCTCTTGATTTAGAAGACGTGCTATCCACGCTCAATATACACTGGTATAAACCGAAACATCTCACACGCGGCTTGATGACCGCTTACTTGCAGCGATGTTTACAACAAAACTATTTTTATACGGGTTACGACCCGAGGAAAAACGCACAGAAAAAACTAAAAATCCCCGAAGATACTACATGAACTAGTTCAACAGCAACTATTTTCACGATTATTGGAAAAATGATGGCTAAAAAACAGTGATTTCTAACAGAATTTAGACAGAAAAGGGGCGTTAGCAGCGGTTCTAACACCTGTTCAGAAGTGCTAACGGGGAAATGCTGCCAACTATTCATAATCTATAACAAGACCAAAAATGTCCAAACTATAGTACAGTATACTATAAATCCATAAAAATAGAGGAAAATATGTTAATTACAGTTGAGGCTACAATTGATGAACAGGGAAATGTGAGGTTGCATGAACCAATTCAGTTGGAGAAACCTGGGCGTGCGTTTGTCATCATTTATGATGAGGAACATAATGTTTCTGAAACTGCGTTACTTAGCGAAGCTGCACTCGCTGAACATTGGCTTCGTCCGGAGGAGGATGTCGCTTGGGAACACTTACAACACTTGCCCCCGGAGAAATCGTCTTAGTATCATTTCCATTTTCAGACTTATCTCAGACTAAATTGAGACCTGTTGTTGTCCTTGCAGATGCCGGTCGAGGAGATTGGATACTATGCCAAATTACGAGTAAGCCACATACAGGAGTCCAAGCTATCACACTAGACAATAATAGCTTTATTTCTGGTTCGTTAAATAGGACAAGTTATGTTCTTCCTACCAAATTATTCACATCTCACTGCAATCTCATAACAGCACAAATTGCATCACTAAAAACAGAAATGTTTGGACAAATCATTGAGGCTGTTATCAACGTATTTAAGGTAGTTTGACACACTATCGATATGAATTTCATAGCTTAAGCTTGCGCCTAGAAAATATGAGATTCAAGACACACTAAGGTATAATATGAAAACACCAAATATAGTTTATATCCATTCACACGATACGGGCAGGTACGTACAACCGTATGGTCATGCGATACCGACTCCAAATATACAAAAATTAGCAGAAGCGGGGGTTCTATTTCGAAATGCCTTCTGTGCAAATCCGACCTGTTCACCCTCGCGCGCAGCACTACTGACCGGTCAATGGGCGCATAGCTGCGGCATGGGAGGATTAGCGAACCGAGGGTGGAGTCTACCTGTTCCAGAACATCTTATCCCGCATACCCTAAACAAAGCTGGATATGATACGGCATTAGCAGGTTTCCAACACGTAGTACGCAATGTTAACGATACAGGTTATCGACGTATTTTGTCTGAAGATTTTGGACAGATAGGGGCTGAGGAGCGCGCATGTGCATTTCTAAATGAAGAACATCAACAACCATTCTTCTTAGATGTTGGATTTAGTGAAACACACCGTAGAGCAAAAGGATTTGCCCCACCGCCAAATGGTGAACAAAAAACGGACCCACGTTATGTGAAACCACCGCCGACATTTCCTGATAATCCTACAACGCGGCAAGATATGGCGGAATACATAGACTCGGCACGCACGCTTGATATGAAAATGGGAAAAGTTTTCGACGCATTGGAGAAAAACGGATTTGCTGATAATACACTCGTGATATGCACAACAGACCATGGACTCGCTTTTCCCCGAATGAAATGCCATGTCACCGATCACGGAATCGGTGTGATGTTAATTATGCGCGGACCAGCAGGATTCCATGGGGGACAAGTGATAGATGGGTTAGTTAGTCAAATTGATCTATTTCCTACTATCTGTGAATTAGCAGAAATCACACCTCCTCAGTGGTTACAAGGCCACTCAATTTTACCGCTGGTTCGAGGTGAAACGGATGATATACGGGACGAAGTATTTGCTGAAGTGAATTATCACTGCTGCTATGAACCACAACGCGCTATCCGCACAAAAAGATGGAAATATATTAGACGATATGACAACGCAGCACAGTGGGCATTGCCAAACTGTGATGATAGCATCAGTAAATCTTATATGCTGGAGAATGGTTGGACAGATCAACCTGTTGAAGCGGAAAGGTTATACGATGTCGTATTTGATTCGTCGGAGGCACATAACCTTGCAGAAAACCCAGATTATGCTGATGTCTTAGCAGAAATGCGTGCCCGTTTAGATCAGTGGAGAGCGGATACTGACGATCCTGTGGATGAAGACCAGATAATGGTACCACCAGACACAGCAGTGCTTAACGACCCATCTGATGTATCCCCTGGAGATAAACGTTATCCAGCTGCGGAGATACTTTGAACTTTGTCAGAGGATTCCATATCGGATATCTCAGGTTCTATCGGTTCGACCGAAAGTCGACATCCAAGCGCTTTTAGAATAGCACAGAGTGTGTCAACATGCGGAGCTTTGTCACTTGAA
Source organism: Candidatus Poribacteria bacterium (assembly GCA_965200395.1). Classification (GTDB taxonomy): domain Bacteria; phylum Poribacteria; class WGA-4E; order WGA-4E; family WGA-3G; genus MSPOR6. The sequence goes on from CBDAUH010000003.1 coordinate 1,160,219, forward strand.
AATATTTTTTGTAGTGCATCAGGTGACATGTGCGTACGCTTTGCCAATTCTGTTATATCTGCTTGTGTTTCTACAAAAGTTCCGAGTGATAATAAGAAAACTTTGATGTCACCATCAACTTGATAACTATCTAACGCGAATTGGAAATATTCGAGAGCTTCTGCTCTATTATTAGACAGTTGTTCGATCAAATATTCGCGCCAAGTTCTGTGTTCGTTCATCGGTGTGAATCCTTGTAATCTTGCCAATATGTTTTTGCACGTTCAATATCGCGCTGTTGTGATGACTTATCACCACCACATAGTAATAGTATAATCGTATTTGATACCTCAGCAAAATATATCCTATAACCTGGGCCGAAATGGATACGTAATTCATATACTCCTTCCCCGACTGGTTGAAAATCACCTAAATTTCCTAATTCAAGGCGGGTGAGCCGTCCTCGAATTCTGGTTAAAGTTTTCCGGTCACGTATCGATTCAAACCAATCAATGAAAGGTACTCTTCCGTGCTGTGTTCTATAAAATTCTAATTCTCTTAGTCGTATGTCAAGCATTACTATTAACTTCTATCAATATCTCCTAAGCGAGTACTTTATTGCTCTGAAGCGATTTTAGAACCAGTGTTATCGGACGCCATCGGTTCGACCGAAAGTCGACATCCGAGTGCTTTTAGAATGGTACAGAGTGTGTCAACATGTGGAGCTTTGTCACTTGAAAATATTTTTTGCAGTGCATCAGGTGACATGTGTGTTCGCTTTGCTAACTCTATTATTCCACCTTGTGCGTCAACAACATTGCATATACCTTTAAGAAAGAAAGGAGTATCACCGTCTTGTTGATATTCTTCCAATGCTACATCAAGATATCCAATCGCTTCTTCCTTATCAGATGCAAGACGGTTAATCAAATAATCGTGCCATTTGGAATATTGTTTCATCGTTGTGCTTCCTTGTATTTTGACCAATAAGTTTTCGCACGTTCAATGTCACGTTGCTGTGAAGATTTATCACCACCACATAGCATGACGAGAATCGTATTTTCATAATCACCAAAGTATATACGATATCCAGGTCCGAAATGGAGTCGTAATTCAAAGACACCTTCACCTACTGAGTTACAGTCACCAAAATTGCCATTCTCAAGTCGGTCAACTCGTCGTTCGATTCTGTTAATTGTTGTTTTGTCTCGTAATGATTCAAACCAATCAAGAAATGGTACCCTACCGTTCTGTGTTGTATAGAATTCTATTTCTCTCGGATGTGTTTCAAGCATGGATAAATTATAGAAAGTATGACATTGGTAAACTGTAAAGTGATTAATCTAAAAATAAATAATAACAGATTTCAAATCATAATTCAATTCAATTCAGCAAACTATCAGAGGCATTCAAAAGTCTATTTTGGACGCGGATTAGTTGTCTGAATCGCGGATTTACGCGGATTTTAAGAGCCTGATATCCCACATCTAATGGACAGATAGACACTTTCTGAGGGCATCACATTTGTCAGAACCGCAGAGAATGCCACATCAACGGTATGAGTGCCATTTAGGCATGCACAGGATTATCTTTGTCAGCATTGCGGAGGATGCTAAGTCCGCGATAATTGAATGGCTCTGGCAAACTATTCTCACTGCAGTGCAATCTTCATATAGTAAGGTTGTCAAAATTTCACTTGTCTATTAACTTATTACATGATACGATAATTGGAGGGTTTTACATTGCTAATAATCTCAAACCGACAAAAACAGCACAATGATAACAAGAAACAACTTTAAAAACTTACTCAAAACCTTAGGCTTCACGGAAGAGGGGGACACCTTCCGAAAATCGATAGGGGAAGCCGACTTAAAAGTTGATTTTGACGAAAAACAAATAATTTATCCCACAGATAGCGGTTTAGTAGTCCATCGAGAGGACACATGTAATTTTTCACAGAACGAGAATTTTGTTGTGTTTGAATGTGTGCATCGGTTATTGGAAAAGGGGTACAAACCTGAACATTTGGAACTGGAACCGATGTGGAGAGTGGGTCATGGTGCAAGTGGTGGACGTGCTGATATATTGGTTAGAGATTACGAAAATAATCCTTTGCTCATTATTGAGTGCAAAACTGGAGGCGACGAATTTGATAAGGCGTGGCAGAAAACCCGGCAAGATGGCGGCCAGTTATTTAGTTATGCGCAACAAATTCCGCAAACACAATATCTGTGTCTTTATGCCTCTGACTTCGTAGAAAATAATATCCGTGTCGATCAGAAAATTGTTGCCCATCGTGATGATGAGAACATCTTAGCACAAGATGAAACATCGCGGTCCTTTGCTGAAGCCACTGACGTTGGAGACCGCTATACCGTTTGGCATAATACCTACCAATCAGAATATGCCGAAACCGGTATTTTTGAAGCCAATGTTCAGGCTTACCAGATTGGGAAAAACAAGTACACGCTCGCCGAGGATACTAACCCTATTGACGCGGTCGATAAAGAGGGGAAATACCATCAATTCCGAACAATCCTGAGAAAGCATAATATAGCGAGGCGCGAAAACGCTTTCGAAGTCTTAGTCAATCTGTTCCTATGTAAACTTGTCGATGAAGAAGAAAACCCTATTGACCTGAGATTTTATTGGAAAGGCAAGACTTACGACAGCTATTTTGATTTCGTTGATAGATTACAAAACCTATATCAAAAAGGCATGCAGAAGTTTCTGAACGAGGAAATTAGTTATATCAGTAACGAACAAATTGACAATGCATTTTGGACGGTCAAGAACAAACGAAACGCCACCAAACAACAGATTCAACGTTATTTTAGGGAGCTTAAATTTTTCTCTAACTCCGCGTTTTCCTTTATAGATATTCATAACAAAGATTTATTTGAGAGAAACACTGCTGTCTTGGCAGAAGTCGTGCAAATGTGGCAAAAGCTACGACTCAAAACGGATACCCCGAATCAATTTTTAGGGGATATGTTCGAGCTTTTTCTTGATGATGGGATTAAGCAGTCTGAAGGTCAATTTTTCACGCCGCTGCCTATCTGCAAATTTATTGTCGCCTCTTTGCCACTTGCGCAGAAAATTGGAGCTAATCCCGAACCGCTTAAAGTTATTGATTACGCTTGCGGATCCGGGCACTTTCTCAATGAATACGCCCATCAAATAAAACCCTTAGTTCAAGAACATAACAGAGATGTCAGCGATTATTACTCCCAAATCACCGGTGTTGAAAAGGAGGACCGCTTAGCGAAAGTTGCTAAAGTTGCTGCCTATATGCACAGTCAACCGCAAATTAAGATACTGGATGCCGATGCACTCGCCGCTCACCCCGAAATTCAGCGGGACAGCTTTGATATATTAGTTGCAAATCCACCTTTTGCAGTAGAAGGTTTTTTGCAAACTTTGAGCGATGCCGATAAAGAAAAGTATAAACTCATTGAGGCAACAGGTAAAAATAGCGATACTAATACGATTCAATGCTTCTTTCTTGAACGAATTCATCACTTAATGGCCCCTGGCGGTCTCGTCGGCGTGATTGTACCGTCCAGCATTCTAGCTAATACTGATACAGTTCACATCCATACGCGCCAACTTCTGTTACAGTTTTTTGATATAGTCAGTATCGCCGAACTCGGACAGGGTGCCTTCGGCGAAACTGGTACGAATACGGTAGTGTTCTTTTTGAAACGAAGAGAGCAAAGACCAGAACCCGCAGAGCACTACCGTAATCGAGTAGAGGACTTTTTTGAGGGCGATGAGGACAGTGAGATATATCAAGATCATCACCTCATTAGCGCATATTGCAACCGTATTGAAGTCCCTTATGAAGAATATATCAAACTCTTTGCACCAACCGATATTGGGCAACTTACCGAGTTATTGCAGTCCGATATCTTCCAAATGTATAAAGATGACTTTGGACAAAGTACAGCGATTAAAAAACTGAAAAAATCCAGGGACTTCAAGCGAAAAACGTCAACAGAACAATCCACAGAATTAGCGCATCGTTTTATCGATTATCTACATAACATAGAAAAAGAAAAACTCTACTACTTCATTTTGGCACATGAACAAACTAACGAGGTGCTAATTGTTAATGCTCCGAATACCAAACGTGAACAAAACCAATTTCTGGGTTATGAGTGGAGTAAACGTAAAGGGAATGAGGGCATTAAATACGAAGGCGGCGGAACTGTCAACGATATTGCTACGCCGTTGTTTGATCCAAGCGATTTGGACAATGCCAGTAAAATAAATACCGCAATCAAGCGTAACTTTATCGGTGACCCCACTGAGTCTCTACCTGAACACTGCCATTATGCTAAACTCACCGATATGTTGAATTTTAGTCGCGTAGATTTTTACAAAATCATTAGCCTAACCCCTTCACAATATACTAAAATAGAAACACAGCATCCATTGGTGAAGTTAGGAGATGAGATAGAAACGATTGAAACTGGGAATAGACCTAAAGGTGGTGTTGAAAATATAAGAAGCGGAGCTTGGAGTTTAGGCGGTGAACATATACACCCAACAACTGGCATGGTTGACTTAAGCACCCCTAAATATGTTCCGTTAGACTTTTACCACGGCAGCACAAGAGGTATATTACAAGAGAATGATATTTTGCTTTGCAAAGATGGAGCTTTAACTGGAAAAATTGCTCTTTTAAGAGATGAACTAAACGATGAAAAAGCGATGGTGAACGAACATGTATTTCTCTTAAGGTGTACATCAGGATTAAAACAGCACTACATTTTTTATTTTCTTTTTTCTGAAAACGGTCAAAATTTGCTAAAATACAACATTACAGGTGCTGCTCAAGGAGGACTAAATTCAACCAACCTTAAAGAAATAAAAATCCCTCTTCCACCGTCCCAAATTCAACAGCTGATTGTTGATGAGTGCAGGATAGTAGATCAGGAAACCGACCAAGCTCGCCAAACCATCATCACAGCTAAACAAAAAATTGAAGAAAGGATGCGGGCGGTTGAAAATGCTGGTTATAAAATGGAAAAATTGGAAGATATTGCAGAAAAACTTGTAGCTGGCGGAGATACTCCGAAAAATAATTTTTCACAAATCAAAACTGATAGATTCAATATTCCAATTTTTGCTAACGGTGTTGAAGATAAAGGATTGTATGGATATACTGATATTGCAAAAATAGAGAAACCAAGCATAACAATATCAGCCAGAGGAACCATCGGATATACAGAAGTAAGAAATGAAGCATTTTATCCTATTGTAAGATTAATTGTTTTAACTCCGAATGTAGATTTAACTGATATTTTTTACTTAAAGCATATCATCAATAGGCTTGATTTTACGAACACCGGGTCAGTTATTCCTCAATTAACTGTACCGAGGTTAAGAGATTTGCGAATCCCTGTCCCTCCGCTTAATGTGCAACAGCAATTAGCAGCAGAAATTGAACAGTTAGAAGTAGAAATTACCGAAGTCCAAGCTGTGATTGATAACGCGACAGAACGTAAAAATGCCATTGTCAGAAAGTATCTATAAAAGAGGATTGCTTTAGCAAGGATACATAAACATTATTATGGTTACAGGACTTACGCAAATTTGGGTGTTTCTGTTTAGGATTTACCCCCCTTTATCCCTCACTTACCCCCATTTTTGTATGCGGTATGTGTAGGCGTGTGTGTGTATAGAAATAAGTTGGAAAGTCTGATGGGTTATGGTAGAATACCTCCATATAAAATAATGTCGGTGAAAAACCGGCAGGGAGGTATTCTTATGAAATATACCCTTAGTTGGGTACATCCCAGAAAGATTATAACAGGTTTTCGTAAAGTTTTCAACGGGGTTTGTATCAAAAAACCGACGCTCCGCAACTTTTATTTGATGCTACAGGCTGTGTGTGTAGCCCCAAGTTTTCGTATTCAATCGATTGCCTCACATCTACCTATCCGTGTGAAACACGACAAGTCTAAGCAAAAGCGTGTGTTGCGGTTTATTGACACCTATTTTCCGGTTGCAGCGGTGAAGGGTGCTTGGTTGTCACATATAGTTGTCAGTGTGTGTCGTTCTGTGGGGATGCAGCATCTGCTTGTGCTGATAGACGAGACAGATTTACCGGGCGGATGGAAGGCGATTGTTGCAGCCCTTCCGTTTCGCAATCGTGCGATCCCGCTCTATTGGGTTCTGTATAAAAATGAGATGCTCAAAGATGGCACCTATCAAGGACATAACGATTTAGTTCAGCAGTTCTGTTGTGATGTCCATAGTCGCGTTGTTAAAGTGTTAGGGGATAGTCGGGAGCCTGTGTTGGTTTTTGACAGAGGGTTCGCCCGAGCGAGAGCGATCCTCAAGTTTTTTGAGGGGCAAGGCATCTGCTACTTGATGCGTGTGCCACGCAATGTTGGTGTGCGTATAGCAGGCAACAAGCAGTGCCTTGAAGAAGTGGCAAATGGTTTTTACCCACAAGTGCTTTATCACTACACGGAGCAGGTGCCTGTGGCACTCTATGTTGGGGGACAGCACACCAAGAAAGACCCGTTATATCTTATCTCCAATCGGCTTCAGGGGAACCCCCTGCGAACTTGCTACAAGCGGCGGACACAGATTGAACACGGGTTCAGAGACTTGAAAACGAACTTCGGTTTCAAAGCACTCGTTTTGAGAAAGAACGAACAGCCCCGGATGGAAGTTCTGTTTTTGTTGGCAGTCGTGGCTTATGGTTTGGCGTTCCTGTGTTATGAAAAAGCTGCGGACAGATGGGCAAAAACTTTACACCCTACGCGGAAAGTTTACTCCGTGATCAGTGTCATCAACCGTATGATCCGCGAGGTGTGGACGCAGGAGGCGTTGCTCTTGTTCACCGAGAGGACTTGTTTGAGAGATATAAACTTTCTCACCGCAGAAGGACTGACATGACAACATTGGAAACCTATGAACACAACTACACACGCATTCAAAAAAAAATGGGGGTAAGTGCGCCTTTATCCCCCCGCAAGCGGGGGGAAGTGTGAGTTTTCAAGGATTTACCCCTTTATCCGCCCGCAGGCGGGAGGAATGCGTAAGTCCTGAAAGTACTAATGCTTGAATTTATGGAAGGAGAACAAGGAGATGCGGCACGAACTCACCGCGGAACAAATTGAATTTTATCAAAAAAATGGATACCTCGTTATTGAAAACTTCCTCGATGCTGATGAGTTAGCAGAATGGCGTAGATGCACGGATGAGTCAGTAACTGAACGCCTGGGGAATTCTGTTGAGTTTTTCACGAATCAATTGGATCCATCTAATTTTTACGCGCGCGTATTTACGCAATGTTTACGACTTTCGGATACACATTCCGGCATGCGGAAGCTGGTGCATGATCCGAAAATTGGCAAGATGGCTACACAATTAGCTGGCACTGATGGCATGCGAATTTGGCACGACCAAGCATTGATTAAACCGCCCAACGGTAACCCCACCGCATGGCACCTTGATGTTCCGTATTGGTCATTTGACTCGCGAGATGCTGTCTCATTTTGGGTGGCATTAGACGATGCGACACTTGGAAATGGGTGTATGTGGTATCTCCCCAGCACACATAAAACTGCGAAATTTGATAATGTTGGTATTGGTGAAAACATCGGAGCACTGTTCGATGTTTATCCTGAATGGAAAAAACTTCAACCGCAATCTGCTCCCTGCCCTGCGGGTTCTATGGTATGGCATAACGGACTGACAGCACACGGTGCGGGGGCGAATATGACATTTTCACATCGTCGGGCAATGACTTGTGGTTTTATGCCTGATGGATGCACCTTCAATGGCAAGAGAAACATCCTGCCAGAACCGTATTTTAACTCACTCAAAGTCGGTGATTTACTTGATGATGACGTTCAAAATACACTTGTTTGGCACAAAGATTGGGAAAGATGATACATTTTAATGAAATTTGTAAAGGAGAATATAGCACATGGCAAAGCATCCGAATATCGTCCTGATGGGCGTAGACTCACTTCTTGCAACCCACATGAGTTGTTACGGGTATGATAGACTGACAACACCACACATTGATAAGTTCGCTGAGGGCGGTACGCTTTTTGAGAAAACGTACAGTGCACACATTCCTACGACAAGTGCTTATGCATCTATGCTGACAGGCATGGACACATTTAGTACGCAAGTTGTCGCACTTCGGCACAAAGGTGCTTTGAGAGAAGAGGTAAAAACCTTAGCTGAAATACTGAAGGAAGTCGGTTATGATACGACTTGTGTTGGATTCGGTGGACCGAGTGCACGTGGGTTTGGTAACTATCTTGATTATTCAAATTGGGGGCCGGATGAGACTGGGCGCAGTCCGAAGGCGGAAAACCTTAACAAAACCACACTGCCTGAGTTAAATAGGTTGATAGATCAGAACGATGAAAAACCTTTTTTCCTATTCCTACGACACATGGATCCCCATTCTCCATATTTGCCGCCTGCCCCTTATGAACGGACGTTCTACCACGGCGATGAATGTGATCCGAGTAATGAATCTATGGAACCTGTGATGACCTTCAAACCGTTTTGTGATTACTTTGCATCATGGATGCCTGAGGGAATTACTGACAAAGACTATGTAATTGCGCAATACGATGGGGCAATAGCATACATGGATGCATGTATACAGACGCTTTTCAATGCCCTTGAAACACGCGGCGTTCTCGATGAGACAATCGTAATCATTAACGGTGACCATGGTGAAACGCTTTATGACCATGAATGTTGGTTCGATCATCATGGATTATATGATGTAACCTTGCATGTTCCGCTCATTATCCGATATCCCGATCGTATTCCAGCTGGGAAACGGGTATCAGGTTATAATCAACATAAAGACCTTGTTCCGACTATACTTGAGTTAGCAGATATAGAGTCAGAGATTGAATTTGATGGAGCGAGTTTAACGTCTCTAATTAATGGTGAAGTGTCATCATTTGATAGTGAGTTTTACATTACAGAATGCACGTGGATGCGTAAGCATGGCTGGAGAACGCCTGAATGGAAACTGATCGTTGCGCTTGAGCCTGATTTTCATTACAAGCCCTCTGTTGAGCTTTACAATCTCATACAAGACCCTGATGAAAATGATAATCTTGTTGGGACACATCCTGACATTGTAAACCTTTTGGAAATACGGATGAAGAACTGGATACTTCAAAGGGAGAAGGAGACAGGATTATCTAACCCGATAATGAACCAGGGGGATTGGCACGGTCATAGAGGTGTTGGCCCCTTCAAATCATCTGATCAAGCGTATAATACGTTACACATTGGGAATCCGGGTGAGGCGGCACGTTTACAAGCAAAATCACGGGGTGAGTAGTTTCAATCGTCAGTAATTCGTAGCATAATCTGTTAGGTTGTGTCTTTGTAGCATAACCTTTCTGGGTTGTGCATCACTCACGTCAATACACATTTAGGAAGGAAATTTGAATGCCAGACTACACGCGAAATGAAGTTCTATCCCGATTAAGAACAGAATTAGATGGAGGAAATAATTTACTTGCTGTCGGAGCAGGTACAGGTATTACCGCCAAATTTGCTGAAAAAGGTGGTGCAGACCTCATTGTAATCTACAATTCAGGTCGCTATCGAATGTCAGGGTTCGGGTCATGTGCTGGTCTATTAGCTTATGGAGATGCAAATGCAATCGTCATGGAAATGGGTGAACGTGAAGTTTTACCTGTTGTCCAGGAAACCCCTGTTATTGCTGGTGTGAACGGAACTGATCCGACGCGTCGTATGCGTAACTTTCTCAAGCAAGTTCGCGATGTAGGTTTCGACGGGGTCAATAACTTTCCCACCGTTGGTGTTATTGATGGCACTTTTCGGGTAACACTTGAAGAAACAGGCATGGGCTTTTATAAAGAGGTGGAGATGATACATATAGCACATGAGATGGATTTATTTACTATCGTATATGTATTCAATTCTGAAGAGTCTGAAGACATGGCGAAGGCAGGAGCAGACGTTATAATTGCACACATGAACACCACGGTGGGCGGGACAATAGGGGCGGAGACTGCTTTTACGCTTGAGGATGCAGCTGCCCGCGTTCAGGAAATATGCGATGCAGCAAAAGCACATAATCCGGATGTAATCTGCTTGTCACACGGAGGCCCAATTGCAAAAGCACCAGATGCTGCGTATATCAATGAAAATACAGATGCCGTTGGGTTCGTAGGCGCATCAAGCATTGAGCGATTTGCCTGTGAGGAAAGTATTCCACGGGTTACAGCATCCTTTAAAGAATAAAGATTATACTGTTTCTGAATTTTGTAGCATAACCTTTCCAAGTTGTGCATCGGATAAAAAATGTCTTATTCCGAACTCATGTTGAGATGTCCTATCTTGATGTAAAAATCCGGGGAATGCACAGAGGACTTACCCCCCTTTATCCCTCACTTACCCCCATTTTTGTATGCGGTATGTGTAGGCGTGTGTGTGTATAGAAATAAGTTGGAAAGTCTGATGGGTTATGGTAGAATACCTCCATATAAAATAATGTCGGTGAAAAACCGGCAGGGAGGTATTCTTATGAAATATACCCTTAGCTGGGTACATCCCAGAAAGATTATAACAGGTTTTCGTAAAGTTTTCAACGGGGTTTGTATCAAAAAACCGACGCTCCGCAACTTTTATTTGATGCTACAGGCTGTGTGTGTAGCCCCAAGTTTTCGTATTCAATCGATTGCCTCACATCTACCTATCCGTGTGAAACACGACAAGTCTAAGCAAAAGCGTGTGTTGCGGTTTATTGACACCTATTTTCCGGTTGCAGCGGTGAAGGGTGCTTGGTTGTCACATATAGTTGTCAGTGTGTGTCGTTCTGTGGGGATGCAGCATCTGCTTGTGCTGATAGACGAGACAGATTTACCGGGCGGATGGAAGGCGATTGTTGCAGCCCTTCCGTTTCGCAATCGTGCGATCCCGCTCTATTGGGTTCTGTATAAAAATGAGATGCTCAAAGATGGCACCTATCAAGGACATAACGATTTAGTTCAGCAGTTCTGTTGTGATGTCCATAGTCGCGTTGTTAAAGTGTTAGGGGATAGTCGGGAGCCTGTGTTGGTTTTTGACAGAGGGTTCGCCCGAGCGAGAGCGATCCTCAAGTTTTTTGAGGGGCAAAGCATCTGCTACTTGATGCGTGTGCCACGCAATGTTGGTGTGCGTATAGCAGGCAACAAGCAGTGCCTTGAAGAAGTGGCAAATGGTTTTTACCCACAAGTGCTTTATCACTACACGGAGCAGGTGCCTGTGGCACTCTATGTTGGGGGACAGCACACCAAGAAAGACCCGTTATATCTTATCTCCAATCGGCTTCAGGGGAACCCCCTGCGAACTTGCTACAAGCGGCGGACACAGATTGAACACGGGTTCAGAGACTTGAAAACGAACTTCGGTTTCAAAGCACTCGTTTTGAGAAAGAACGAACAGCCCCGGATGGAAGTTCTGTTTTTGTTGGCAGTCGTGGCTTATGGTTTGGCGTTCCTGTGTTATGAAAAAGCTGCGGACAGATGGGCAAAAACTTTACACCCTACGCGGAAAGTTTACTCCGTGATCAGTGTCATCAACCGTATGATCCGCGAGGTGTGGACGCAGGAGGCGTTGCTCTTGTTCACCGAGAGGACTTGTTTGAGAGATATAAACTTTCTCACCGCAGAAGAACTGACATGACAACATTGGAGACCTATGAACACAACTACACACGCATTCAAAAAAAAATGGGGGTAAGTGCGCGCAGGTGGGGGGAATGCGTAAGTCATGTACTGTTTCTGAATTTTGTAGCATAACCTTGATTCAGGCAGAAAACGGGAAATTTTTCAGAATATTCGGAGGAAATGTCATGAACAAATTAGTTGAGGAGTCGCGCAGCTTTCAACTACTAACAGAAAAAAAAGCATTTTTTGGTAATGGTCATACATTTGGCGATTCAGTTCTTGTTTATATTGGAAAACAGGGGAAGGCACGGACATTTAATACCCTCTCAGAAGTGCTACAATTGCCAGGGGTCAATATATTTCAGTGGCTACCCGACTGGGCAGACGGTTTTGATGACACAAAACCGTACTCGAATATACCAAGCGACCTGGCTGAAAAACTTACCAAGACGGAACGCATGATCTATAAGGTGCTGCAGAAAAATCGTGAAGAAGGTCTCCATAAGGACCTTGTCATTGCAGCAGCACTAGGGAAGATGCCAGACAAAAAAATGCGAAAGTATTTAGTTTATCACGTGTGCAATCTACGTAAGAAGTTGACAGACGAGGAGATCACCTGCAAACGGGGTATATACCGATTATCTAAAAAATCTGATTAAAGGGGTGATTGTTCAAAAACCGAATCTGTTCCAATTTCAATATGTACTGGCACTAGAAATGGACGAATAGCTTCAATATCCACTTCCACCCCGAGTCCTGGGAGTTCCCTGGCACGAACCATTCCGTCAGTATCAATCTGAAATGGATTTTTTACGAGACGTTGTGATAGTTCAGAACCTGCTGCAGGATATTCTAATAGAACGAAGTCAGGATTCGTTGCAAAAACATGGAGTGCAGCGGCAAGACTCAGATGGCTTTTAAAGGTATGATTTACATATTGAGCACCGTGTTGTTCAGCAAGTTGACGCACCTGAAAAGAAGGCATAATACCACCGATACGCCCTGTATCAATCTGAACGAACTGGACACCGCCATTTACGATTATGTCTTCTGCCATACGATATGTACTTGAACCTTCACCAGCAGCGATAGGGACGGTTGGATTTTTAGATGTAAGGGATCTATAAGCTTCAATAGCATCGGGAGCAAGCGGTTCTTCCAGCCATGTCGGTGAATATGCAGCAAATGCTTCTGCCCGATTGTAAGCGGTTTCGTAATCAGTTTTCCAAGCTACACCTGCATCTATCATAATTTGTGCATCGGTTCCCATACCCTCGCGCGCTGCGCGCACAAGTGCTATGTCGTTATCTTCTCCTAATTGTCCCATCGGGCCCCATCCAAATTTGGCTGCGTGATATCCACGATCACGCAATTTCTTAGCGAGTTGAAATGTGTCTTCTGGCGTATCTCCGAAGAGAACGGAAGCGTACGGAAGTTTAGGATGTCGCATGTCAGCGGAGTTAGACATTTCAGCGAGGAGGCGATAAATGGGTTTACCTAACTGCTTTCCGATAATGTCCCACAATGCAATTTCTGCTCCACTAAAAGCATGCTGGATCTGTTGAATGTCCAATCCGTTCCTGAGAACTGTTTCACTGAGTCTGTGAATATCGTCTGGACTGTTTATTTTTTCTCCAATTAAAGATGTTCGGATGTTGATGATATTGCCATGCGACATTGGACAACAATAAACAGCAATACTGACTAATGGTGAGGCATCACATTCCCCCCATCCTTCAATTCCTTCATCAGTACGAATTCTGACTAACAAAGTATCTTGTGTGCCATCTGCTGCGGTTGTAATATCTGGCATCCGCAAATAAAATGGGTCTACTGCGATAATTTTCATACTTCTGCGGATTGGTTTTCCTGATCGGTTTCAACTTCCTCAGCAGGCATAGGAGTTATAGTTACTTTGTCCTGATTTTTTGCGGATGCTGCTGCCAGAGCACGTATTACTGAAACAAAGAACCAGCCAAGTAATCCGACTGCAGCACCTGCACACACTGCGATCGCTGCTCCCCTCGGTGAAACGAATTCATCTAATGTGTCTTTATCTACTGTACAGGAAATATTATCGATGTTTTTGATCGCTACACTCCGATTATCACCGTGCTGCACATACTCTACTGTTGGAGGTTCATTAGATTCTAAAGTCAAATTAGCATTCCGATCACCAATATCCACATCGATGCCACGTTCTCCTTGTTCACCAACCCAAGATGCTCTAATACCTTTTATACCGGCATCGTCATGAATCGGTTCTAAATGTGTATTTGACACGACACGCCCCAGAAAATTGAGTGTGACATCTTTGGATTTAGAAATAGCGAGTCGTAAATTTTGCATATTCATCGTCAATCCTCCTAAGAAATTCATATTTACTATTTTCACATATTTTTGTAAAAAAATCAAACTTATTGAGAATATAAAAATAAGTTCACCCGTCCTAAGGTATTGAAGGAATGGTTTAGCCTGCATGTTCTATCAAAGGCATTCAATGTTTTCTGTCTGAATTTTGGATTACGCCAAATCAACGGTATGAATGCCATTTGGGCATTCCCCGGATTACGCGGATTTTGTTTGTCTGAATCGCGGATTACGCGGATTACGCCAAATCAACGGTATGAATGCCATTTGGGCATTCCCCGGATTACGCGGATTTTGTTTGTCTGAATCGCGGATTACGCCAAATCAACGGTATGAATGCCGTTTAGGCATTCCCCGGATTACGCGGATTACGCGGATTTTTTGGTTTGTGTCTTCTTGCGTGCTCTTTTTCTGAATCGCGGATTAGGCATTCCCCGGATTATCTTTGTCAGCATTGCGGAGGACGTTAAGTCCGCGACAATTAAATGGCTCTGCATGTTCCAGAAAAAGTTTGACAAAAAATATAAAAGGTGTATAATATGGATAAGGAGCATCATCATGCGTCTACAAAAAGTCATTTTGTTATGTTTGTTGCTACTGCTTCTATCAACAGTAGTCCATGCCAAAATCATTTTTAGTTCAACACGGTGGAGGACACCGCACTTACCCCCATTTTTTTTTGAATGCGTGTGTAGTTGTGTTCATAGGTTTCCAATGTTGTCATGTCAGTTCTTCTGCGGTGAGAAAGTTTATATCTCTCAAACAAGTCCTCTCGGTGAACAAGAGCAACGCCTCCTGCGTCCACACCTCGCGGATCATACGGTTGATGACACTGATCACGGAGTAAACTTTCCGCGTAGGGTGTAAAGTTTTTGCCCATCTGTCCGCAGCTTTTTCATAACACAGGAACGCCAAACCATAAGCCACGACTGCCAACAAAAACAGAACTTCCATCCGGGGCTGTTCGTTCTTTCTCAAAACGAGTGCTTTGAAACCGAAGTTCGTTTTCAAGTCTCTGAACCCGTGTTCAATCTGTGTCCGCCGCTTGTAGCAAGTTCGCAGGGGGTTCCCCTGAAGCCGATTGGAGATAAGATATAACGGGTCTTTCTTGGTGTGCTGTCCCCCAACATAGAGTGCCACAGGCACCTGCTCCGTGTAGTGATAAAGCACTTGTGGGTAAAAACCATTTGCCACTTCTTCAAGGCACTGCTTGTTGCCTGCTATACGCACACCAACATTGCGTGGCACACGCATCAAGTAGCAGATGCCTTGCCCCTCAAAAAACTTGAGGATCGCTCTCGCTCGGGCGAACCCTCTGTCAAAAACCAACACAGGCTCCCGACTATCCCCTAACACTTTAACAACGCGACTATGGACATCACAACAGAACTGCTGAACTAAATCGTTATGTCCTTGATAGGTGCCATCTTTGAGCATCTCATTTTTATACAGAACCCAATAGAGCGGGATCGCACGATTGCGAAACGGAAGGGCTGCAACAATCGCCTTCCATCCGCCCGGTAAATCTGTCTCGTCTATCAGCACAAGCAGATGCTGCATCCCCACAGAACGACACACACTGACAACTATATGTGACAACCAAGCACCCTTCACCGCTGCAACCGGAAAATAGGTATCAATAAACCGCAACACACGCTTTTGCTTAGACTTGTCGTGTTTCACACGGATAGGTAGATGTGAGGCAATCGATTGAATACGAAAACTCGGGGCTACACACACAGCCTGTAGCATCAAATAAAAGTTGCGGAGCGTCGGTTTTTTGATACAAACCCCGTTGAAAACTTTACGAAAACCTGTTATAATCTTTCTGGGGTGTACCCAACTAAGGGTATATTTCATAAGAATACCTCCCTGCCGGTTTTTCACCGACATTATTTTATATGGAGGTATTCTACCATAACCCATCAGACTTTCCAACTTATTTCTATACACACACACGCCTACACATACCGCATATAAAAATGGGGGTAAGTGAGGGAGGACACGGGGTATCTACATCATGAACGATGATGGCAGCAACGAAGATGCGTTGTTGTTTGATGGGAGCCCATACCCTGCTTGCTGGTCACCTGACGGTAAACAGATTCTGTTTAAGGCACGCCCGAAGTGGAACGCGAATTATGTATTTTTCTTAATGGATGCGGATGGCACGAACATTCGGCAACTCACAGAAGACGACGGAAGTACTGTCAATGGTGGTAGTTTTTCACCGGATGGACAATCTATCGTTTTTAATAAAAGCATTCAGATAGATAAAAAATGGCATGATGGCATCTATGTGTTGAATATTGAAACAGAGAAACTAAAAAAATAAGCGATATAGATGGTATCCAATGCGATTGGTCGCCGGATGGTAAGCATATTGTGTATACAATGCCACAAGGGATCGGTGTCGATTTCCATAGCACGATCTATATTATGGATGCCGATGGGCATAACCCGCGCCCACTGATACCGGTTCCAGAACCAGGGGAGTTCTCTATTTACCGATCCCGTCCCCGCTGGTCTCCCGATAGTCAACAGATCGTGTTTCAACAGAAAGAGTATAAATACGTGCGGAGACCGGATGGTGGTTTCACGTTGGTCTTCAGGGCGTTTCGGTATATAATATGTGATCGCAACGGAAAAAACGTCAAAGAACTCAGAATACCCAAGGATTGGCAAGGGTATGGCATTGACTGGATGGATGATGGTAAATCCATCGTTTTCGGTGCGCGTACAAACATGCCTTTGAACGACCCTCTACCGCGTGATTTTGTGCGCCCACCGTGCAATATCTATAAATATCACTTGTGGACAGAGAAGATTACGCGGCTAACAGACCATCCAGGTACGGATGAAACGTTGGATTGGATCAGTGATGATGTGCTACTTGTATCCCCCAAAGGCAAAAAAAAAGTAATGTGGGGAACGGTCAAGCAGTAGATTAGCTAAAATCCAAAGCATATTAAGCATAGGCAGATATCCTTTATAGGTATCTGCCTCTTTCGTTTGCATATTGTTGTGCCCCAGCATGTTTGTTTCTGTTTCGCATTTTGAGATCAATCAAAAGTATAGCACACGAAATATCTTATTCTAAACTTATGTTATGTTGAGAATGTTTATAGCCATTTCTACTTGACCGTGCGACATGGAATGATGTAAAATGATTGTTATGTATTTATCAGACATTTTCGATTAAAATCATTATAATGTCTACTACATAAGGAGTTTTATGAATATGAAACATTTAAAAAAATATTTTTCTGTATTGATCATGGTAGTAATGTCTGTGACGATAATAGGATGTGAATATGCCTCAGAAATTACTCACCCTACCGCACCTATGATGGAAGGATCAAGTGAACAGCTCGATATCGGTATCGTTTTACCACTTACGGGAAGATTTGAATTGTCATTTGGCATACATTTAAAAAATGCATTGGAACTTGCTAAAGATGAGATAAATGCCACACAATTCGCGGGTACTCGTCTCAATTTTATTATTGAGGATAGTCAAAGTACAGTTGAAGGGGCAGTTGCGGCGTATAATAAACTGATACATGTTGATGGTGTATCTGTCATTATTGGTCCTGAAACATCCACCGCAACTAAGGAGACATATCCTATAGCAGGAGATAATCAAGTTGTGGCGATAAGTCCTACATCTGCTGCGCGCGGTCTTAGTGCGATTAGTGATTATGTTTTCCGTATTGCTCTGACTACTGATGTTTTAGTACCTAATGGGGTAGAAGCAACACACAATCGACTGAATTTTAATAAAGTTGCGACGCTTTATGATGAAGCTGATGTTTTCTCTGTTGATGCAGATCAAGCACTAAAGGAGACATTCAGGACGTTGGATATCGATGTAGCCGCGACGGAGACATTCATGGGCGGTGAAACAAGTTTCTTAGATCAGTTGACCCGTATAAAAGCTTCGGAGCCAGATGCAATTTTTGTATCCTCCTTGCCGCCAGAAAAATCTATAATTCTCAGTCAAGCCGCTGAACTCGGAATCACGGTACCGGTTGTTCTGCGAACTTTAACGGAAGCTGATGTTGAAGCCGCTGGTGAAGCTGCCGAAGGAGCGATTACTTATGTAGGATGGGGAACGGCAGTTGATACACCTGGAAATCATATTTTTATTGAGAACTACACAGCAAGGTACGGTATTACCCCGAATAATTACGCTGCACGTGCGTATACAACACTTTATGTCCTTGCAGAAGCAGTAAGAAATGCAAACGCAAACGATGCTGATGCTATAAGGGACGCACTTGCAAATATAAGTGATTATGATACTGTGATGGGTAAATTCTCTTTTGATGAGAACGGTGATGCTATCTATGAACCGAAAGTTTTGATCGTTAGAGATGGCAAATTGGAACTATTTTAGCAATCAATAAAGTCATAGGTGTGCTATATGGTACGCCTATGCAAACCTTTCCAAACGATACGGTTTGAACCAATCCACATCTACCCCATCAGCAATTTCTAACGTTGCCATTTCACCGACTAAGGGTGCTAATGTAACGCCACTGTGCATTAATGCTATGTACATATTCGGTATTGCTTCGGTAAAACCGATTATCGGATACCCATCAAGCGGCATCGGACGATAGCCAATAGAAGTAGGGATTGCTTGTACATTACCGATTTTTGGGATATAATCTTTGGCATTTGCAAGAAGTGTGTCTGCATGTTGCTGTGAGTCGTCATGGTTTATACCTTCTTGTGTCCCTTGTCCAATTCTAAGTGTTCCATCAGTCAATTGTCGTAAATGGAGGTGTTGCAAACTATCATGCCTCGGCGGTGTATGGAGCACGGCCACACTATGTAACACCTTAGGACACGGTGTTGTTTTGATCACGATTCCAGGGCTTTGTTGTTGTGGAACATGCACGCCAACTTTTGAAGCCAATTGTGTTGTCTCTACACCACTTGCCAAAATTAAAATATCACAAGGATATTCGGTATCTGACGTAATCACAGTTTTGACTTTCTCATTGTGTATTGTGAAGTCTGTAACAATTGTATTTGTATTGATTTTTGTTCCAGATGCTTGTGCTCTTTCAAGACAGACCTCAATGAATTTGTCAGTTTCTATGTGTATATCAGCATCAGAGTAGGATGCTAATGCAACATCTCCTGGACATAATTCTGGTTCTAATTCCATCATTTCATCAAATGTAATCAATCTACATGGATAACCCCATGTCTGAAGTTGACGAACGCGGTGTTGTAATTGCGCAGCGCGTTGTTTACTGTTTTCCCACCGCATTTCACCGCCATAACGGATACCAATATCTCTATTAAGTTGTCGTTCTAATCGGTACCACATATCTAAGGAACGACGGTTCAAGGTATGGTAATCGCGAGGGTCTTTTCCGAAGGCATTGACCCAAGCGAATGAATGTTCTGATGCACCCGATCCTACGGTATTACGTTCAAGAATAGTGATGCTGCACTTCGTTCTACGAGATAAATGGTATGCAATTGAAGTACCTATAACACCTGCGCCGATTATAACTATGTGCTTGGAATTTGTTGATGTCATAGGCAACATATATATTGTGATATTGTGATTGATTGTTAGTTAGGTGTTTTGATGGGAGAGTAAAATAGGTATTCAATTTTTAGAGATTTAACGATGCGCTACAACGATGAAACCTGTTAAACCTGTTAGTAACAATTGAAAACCTGTTTGATAAAAAAGGATAAGAAAAGGTTGACATAGAGAGATTAAACCGATAGCAATCAGTCCAATTGATATTCTTTCACAGATAATTATTTGTGAATTGACAATTGAAAAGATAACAATCCCTGGCAACAGTAATGATAAAGATGCTTTACTAAGGTACGGTGAAAATGTCTGATATAGAAAAATGAGACCGATACAGACACAGATTGAAGAAACCACTGTGGCGATTCGTGTTGTGGAGGTAGTTATTCCATAGGCAATTGCGCTTGCGAACAACAGATGGAACGCTGAGCTACTTAGCAATGCAGGGACTGGCAAAAACACGAAAAGTAGACCTATAATTAAACCGACTAAAGAAATAAGCGAAATAAGTTGTTTATTTTTAAATGAAGTGCTTGCCAAGATTGCAGCGATACTCAACAGAACGAATGAGAGACCTTTGAGAAGTATGCTGTTTGGTAACCATGCTATGTAATCCAATTTAAAATATTGAAAGAGAATACCGATAAAAAGAAAGCTAATGGTAAGTATTTGAATTTGTTTGTGTTTCTTCATAAAGTTGTACTTTTGGGCATATTATGCCTTTTTATTGCCAAGTTTAAACAATCTATTTATCCAAGACTCTTTTATTTCTGTTAAATTGTTTATCTCTACTCTCAAATCTGCTTTTTCTTCTTGAAGTGATTTAATCTTTTCTTTGAGTTCAAGAATTTCTTTTTCCAGATTTTCATTATTCTCATGTAGAAATGTGATATGAACTACTTGAGAAATTAAGTTCTCAATAATTTCATTTGTTGGGATATTGAAACTGAGTTGTGTAATCAGCGGTGCTAATCCATCAATTCGTAATTGTAGGGTCGGCTTGGTTGTTTCTCCAGTATCATCGGATGAAGAAACAACGCGAAGGAACGGTTCGATCTCAGGCTGTTTTCTTTCCAAAGTTTGCTTAATTACTTTTTCATCAACACCGATAATTTCTGATATATCAGATGGGTTCAAATACAAATCCATAAATTGTTCCTAACAAATAAAATATTTAGCGGTTCAAGCTATTAGATGATTCCAATGCGCGGGTATTATTAGAATTCAATGGACAGTGTTTTCTTTAGCCGATTCTGTTTTCAGAACACGTAGCATATTTCGCGAATAACTCACAAATGAAATAACTACAAAACACAATGCAACATATAAAAAATAAAGTTCGAGATGAGCAGGAAGAGGAAAATCCATTGGACGAATTAAGTAGAGTATAAGGGCAATTGATAAAGAAAAACTAGTGCACTTCCCCCACCAATTTGACCGTGTTATCATTTTTGCGCGATATGCAAGATAAACATTCCCGCTAACTATTGCAACATCACGAAATATCACAGCGAACAACGCCCACGTTGGAATAGTAGTAGTTGATATTGCTAATGCAACTATTCCTGCACCGATCGCAAATTTGTCAGCAATAGGGTCTAGAATAATACCAAGTTCAGAACGTTGATCCAGTAGGCGGGCAAAAAAACCGTCAAGTAGGTCAGAAATTATAGCGATAGTTCCAACTACAACTGCAAGTTTATATTGTTTCGTGTAAATATACCAAAAGAGGAGTGGAACTATCAACAACCTAAACAGCGAGAGTAAATTGCTAATATAGAAAAAGTCTCTCCGTGAGATATGGATAGTTCGAGTATCCGTAAATTGATGAATAGGAGACTTGAGTGCCATTTATCTTTAGACCTGCCAATGTTATCACAATTGAGAATTGAATAAGACTATATGTCAATTATTGCGTGCTGATAATTGGAAAGCTATCTGTCTATTGAGATTTTTCAGAATTTCAATTTCCTGTCTAAGGAGCTCATCGAATAATTTAATTTCTAATAGGTCCTGTTTTTCCTTAAGAGAGATGCGTAACCGCGTTCCTATTTGATATGCTAACTGTTGCGGGTGTTGCGGGGTCTCTTCTGGAGGTAACCAACCGAACATTAGGAAGCTTGATAAGGTTTCATATTCTGTGTATAATTCACGAGTTTCATCAGCGATTTCATCAAGACTCGAATCATGTTCAGCATCTAAAGAGTCTAGTACTTTGACGCGTCCGACTAAATAAGGCAGTTCGTCGTCAACTTCCAAAATCTCGAATCTTGAATGACCTGATGTCATAATATTCATGCGTCCATCAGGAAAACGATCTACCTCAACCAAATCCACAGCGGTTCCAATTTTGCATGGTGTTGCATCTTCACCCACTTCCTCACCTTCCTTAATCATAACTATACCGATGGAGGATTCGTTTCTAATACAATACTTCACCAATTCTCGATATCGCTGTTCGAAAATGTGTAATGGTAGGACACCGCCTGGGAATAGTACAAGATTCAATGGAAAGAGTGGTAGTGTTTGTTCTTCAATATTGTTTAGTTCTGAATTCATGTCATTACCTTAGTCCCTTCACATTAGAGCATCAGGGTTTATCTTGAAATTATTTAAATCTTTAATGGTAGGACACTATTGAATATATCTTATATTATTATTTTTACATATCAATTATAATTTTGTCAAGTGATAAATAGGAAAGCTTAGGGTTATTTAGTTTTATAGATATTCATTTTATCAAGTTAACTGTGAGTAAAGGTTTTGATGCATATTCCTTTATTTTATCAGCGATCCGTGTTATGCCTTGAAAACGGAATACGGATAATGCGGTATTTCGTAAAGCGGCCATGACTTGTGGAATAGCCCCGCATCTGACAGGTGATGCGTCCTCGCCGAGTAGCACATCGCGCATCCAATGCGACTTGTTCTCTATTGCCCAATGGCCTCTCCGTAAAGCAAGTAAGCGTTCTGCGGATGCCTCACTCGGTTTCAGGCTCGTAATCCCATAGGTAGTGCGGGTTGTCTCTTCTCCTGTCTTCATATTTTTGGAAGTATAGCAATATTGGATCACTTGTGCTACGCCCGGCCAATCCAGATATGCGTTGAGACTTGTGCTTGCCTTGATACATCGCGTCTCAAGTCTGCCATGCGACTTTTCAATCGTCTCATGCATGTATATCGGTTTCCCTAAAGTAGGGTGTGTTGTGTCTTCAGAAACCGCGTCAGGCACGCCTTGAAAAAGTTTTTCAATCGCTTCTAACAGGTCCGGTTGATTGCCTTTAACAGGCAGCATATAGTCGCCCCCGCTGTTTATGATTCCGTGGCAGAAAGAGCGTTGTGTCAAAAGGGCATCCGTTGTGATAACTTTGCCTGCTACATCAAACGCTTTGAGGATTTCCGTTGATACCGGTATTTCATTGGTTTTGTCGCTGACACCTCGCTGCGTGAGGGTGATCCCTAACTCATGAGAGACGACGGAGAGTAAATGGCTGATCATCGCACCACTTTTTTTAGACGCACGCAGGGTTTTGCCATCTATAGCGACTGCGTCGGAACACCCCCGCAAATCAGGGCACTCTGCTAATGCGGCGTTTACCCATTTTGACAGGATGTTTTCTAATGCTTCAACGTCCAACTTTTTCAACAGATTATGGATAGTTGCGGCACAAGGCGTTTTGTGATGTGTGAACCCGAGTGCTTTTGTGAGTGCGGGCTGTGAGCGTGCCCAGGTAGCGATGGATGTATACCCTTTATGCCCGCACATCAATCCAACGACTAAAAGTGCGAGGATTGCTTTCAACGGGTGTCGTTTCCCTTTTTCCTTGCGTGGGTCTGTAAGTTCTGCTAACATATCCATTAAGTGGCAGGACTTTTTTCTTGTCATTCTTCACCTCAAAAGATCGTAAGTTTTTAAGGTGAAGTATAGCAGATATAGCGTGAAAAATCACGGTATATCTGCACATCCTAAAATATTAACGATTGTGATAAAAAACAACTAAAATACATAAAACTAAATAACCCTATAGGAAAGCTTTACATGACGAATGATACGGTATATCCGTGCTAATCTAGAACTCACACTAGCAGTGGATTCTCGTCTTACATATAATACTTAGGAGAAGAGCTTTCAACTTCTTACTGTTAGCTGGTTAAACCGAGCATTAGTTTGCCCAATTCTTGTTGATTTATTTCGTTCGGTTTTACGATACCAACGATTTCACCATTAAACATTACTGCTATCCTGTCGCTGAGTTCAAGCAGTTCGTCAAGTTCAGAAGAAACGAGTATAACTGCTTTTCCACGATTACGTGCTTGGACAAGGCGTGTATGAACAAATTTTGCGGCGTGAATGTCTAGTCCTCTTGTTGGATGTGCTGTAATAATCAACGTTGGATTTCCAGATAGTTCGCGTGCGACGACAACCTTCTGCTGATTTCCACCAGATAACGTGCTAATAGGATCATGGATATTTCCAATCCGTATTTGATATTTATCCAATGCATTTGTAGCAAAACGCCAAATATTACCTGGACGTAATAAGGCATTTCGTGAAAACAGCTTCTGTTTGTGTCGTCCAATGATGAAGTTCTCATCAATCCGATTGTTCAAACTTACACCGTGTCGGTGTCTGTCTGCAGGCAGATGTGCGACTTTTTTCTTACGAAATTCTGCGGGGGATACGTTGGTGACAGATTCATCGTTTATTGTAATAGTTCCACTCTCTATATTACGTAATCCGGTTAGTACTTCAACAAGTTCTGTCTGTCCATTCCCTTCTACACCAGCTATGCCTACTATTTCACCTGGAAAGACATCAAGTGTGATCCCATTCAGCAGGTGTCTATTTTTTTCAGATTTCACAGTAACATCCTCTAAGCGTAATATTGGAATTTTCTGCTCTATATCTTTCCGTTCAATAGCATTTTGTGTTACAGGTTTTCCGAGTATTAGTTCTGCTAACTCATGTGGATCTGTTTTCGATACAGGCCGGGTTGTGATAGATTTTCCGCGCCACATAACTGTCACTGTATCCGCAATGGTCATTACCTCATTGAGTTTGTGTGTAATAATGATAATACTCCTACCTTCCTTTTTAAGCCTCCGCATACATGCAAATAAACCGGCGATTTCTTGTGGCACAAGTACTGCTGTGGGTTCATCCATAATTAGTATTTCAGCCCCGTGATATAGGACTTTTAGAATTTCCGTGTGTTGTTGTGCCCCAATCGGTAGCGATCCAATCGGGGCGTTTATTGGTACATCAAACCCAAGCTGTTTTGAGAGTTCAGTGATTTCGTTTTCAGCTTTTTGATAATCTATAAATGTGCCAAATTTACGTATCTCTTTTGCTAAGATTATATTCTGAAGGGCAGTAAAAGTAGGTATTAGAGTGAAGTGTTGCTGTATCATACCCATTCCGAGATGCATTGCATGCTTCGGTGTAGAGATAGCTACGCGTTTTCCATCAATATCTATCTGCCCAGAATCTGGTTGTTGGAGTCCGTAGAGAATATTCATCAAGGTGGATTTACCAGCCCCGTTTTCACCTACGATAGCATGGATTTCACCTTGATCGAGGGTAAAGTCTACATTATCGTTTGCTTGCACATGTCCAAATCTTTTGCTGATGCCGCGCATCTCTATTATAGGAGTCTGTGACATTGGAGTACCATTTCTATACTTGCGGGACTTACGCATTGTAGCATAAACTTTCCAGTTTGTGCATCGGGGACGCAACCTAGAAAGGTTACGCTACAAAGAGCATTTCTTTTTTAGAGCGGTTTATAACCGGACTTCAACCGAAATTGCGTAAGTCCTATACTTGATTACCTCTTTTGAAAATAAATAGATGTATGAAGCACAATGAATTATGTGACTGTGAACCAACTATTTCTTATCGGAAAGTTTTTTCTGATCTGTCTAACTCATCTTTCAGCAAAGCATTTTCTGTATAATGCGATTATTTCTTCTTGGGATGCTTGTCGGGGGTTGTTAGCTGGACTCCCACTGGCAATAGCATCAGCTGCCATTTGCTCTATGACCTGCTCAAATTTCTCATTATCTATCCCGATTTCTCCGAGACGCGGCATATCAATATCGTTGACAAGCCGTTCAACAGCAGTAATCATGGCATCTGCTTGTTTCATCGGTGATAATCCATCAATCTGTTCCCCCATTGCAACGGCTATGTCAGCAAAACGTTGTGGTGTCCCGACAACGTTAAACTCCATTACATCAAGTAGGAGCACTGCATTTGATAAACCGTGATGGATGTGAAAATGTGCGCCAATGGGACGAGACATGCCGTGAACTAAGGCAACCGAGGAATTGCTGAACGCCATACCTGCGATTGATGCCCCATTCATCATATCTGTCCGTGCTGAGATGTTCTCGCCATCTGACCATGCTTGGCGAAGTGATCCTGAAATCAGTTTGATTGCCTTCAGTGCAAGTGCATCGGTTATCGGCTGGGCACGTTTGGAGATATACGCCTCAATTGCATGTGTCAAGGCATCAACGCCGACTGCTGCAGTCAAATGTGGTGGGGTGGTGAGTGACAGCAATGGATCGATTATGGCAACAGATGCAAGTAGACAGGGACTACTCAGCATCATTTTGACATTTCGTTCAGTGTCGGTAATGACGGTGACTTTAGATACTTCACTACCTGTACCAGCAGTAGTCGGTATGGCAATTAAGGGGGCACCTTGATTTGGGATTTTGTTTACGCCCATATAATCAGCGAATCCACCGTCATTCGTTAGTTTGATAGCTATACCTTTTCCGCAGTCAATAGCACTGCCGCCGCCGACACTCACAATTAAATCACAGTTTTCGTCAACATATTGGTTTAACCCATCTTTAACGTTTTGTAGTGTTGGATCCGGTGTAACTTCAGAAAAAATGGTTGAGTCTATACTGGCATTGTGTAGGTTTTTGGATATTTGGTCAGCATATCCAATTCTTAGGATGCCCAAGTCTGTGACAATGAGTGCTTTTGTAACACCGAGTCGTTTTGCTTGTTCACCGACTTTTTCAGATGCACCAGTACCTGTGATTATTGTGGGAGGGAGTGAGAATGTGGTAGGCAATTTTAATCTTCCAAAGTGAATTATAACGTGAGTTCGGTATGAGACGTTTTTTGTTCTACAAAATATCCTTCGTATCAAGGGCCCCGAACTCACGTTGAGATTTTAATCAGCAGCAGGAGCGAAGGTTTCGGGGTTTTCAGCGGCTGCATCGTAGTCATCAATCAGTTTCGTCATACTTGGATTTTCACTGCATAGCGGGCAGTTTTCGTCACGAGGCACTTTCATTTCGCGGTAGGTCATACTGAGTGCATCATAAAGAATAAGCCTACCGATAAGCGGTTCACCGAGGCCAAGAATATATTTAATTGCTTCAGTTGCCATCATCACGCCAATAACGCCTGGGAGCACGCCCAGGACACCTGCTTCACTTCAGCTTGGGACCATGCCAGGTGGTGGCGGTGTGGGGTACATGCATCGGTAGCACGGCCCTTCATTCGGTTTAAAGAGGGTAACCTGTCCCTCAAACTGAAAGATACTGCCATGAACAATGGGTTTGTTCATGAGTACTGCAGCATCGTTGACGAGGAAACGTGTTGCGAAGTTGTCACATCCATCTACAATCAGGTCGTATTCCGAGAATATTTCCTCAACATTGTCCGCTGTGAGTCGGAGGTTATACGGTGTAATTTCAACATCTGGATTAAGTGATTTTATCGTCGTGGTTGCTGACTGAACTTTCGGTGTGCCAACTGCTTCCGTACGGTGCAATATTTGACGTTGTAGGTTACTTAACTCAACAACATCTGAGTCAATTATGCCCATGTGTCCTATGCCAGCAGCGCCGAGATATACACCAGCAGGCGAGCCTAGCCCGCCAGCACCCACAAGTAAAACTTTTGCATCGAGTAACTTTGCTTGGCCCCGTTCCCCTACTTCTGTTAGCATAAAGTGACGACTATATCTGTCGAGCTGTTCATGTGACATCTGTTTGTCTTGTGCGGTTGGGAATCCGGCAGATGCCCAGTCTCTGTATCCGCCTGCCATAGACACGGTATCTGTATACCCCATCTCACGAAGGGATTTTGCGGCGAGGAGTGAACGTAGTCCTGCGGCACAGTACACAACAACCTTTTGGTCACGGTCAGGGATGTAATCTTCAACAGAAAACTCCAGCATTCCGCGCGTGACGTGTACAGCATCTGGAATGTATCCAGCGCGGTATTCGTCTTCGTCGCGCACGTCCAATAATACAAAGTCGCCTCCGTTTTCCTGTTCCGCTTTCACATCTGCGACTGTGAGTTCTGGAATCTCTGTTTTTGCCTCCTCTACGATTTGCCTATACGATTTCATATATGGTTCTCCAAAGTATTAGAATTTAAAATTCGCCAAGTTCCATAGTTCCGACTTAAAAATGCCACGGAAACATATCATATCCTGAAACGATTATATCATGATTCTCGTGCCTTGTCAACCATAACGAAAATTCAATTTTAATTCCCACCCAACTCATCAAGTATGATATAATAATTATGCGTCAAAAGAACAAATTTATGTTATTGCAAAGGAGAAATTGAAATGTCTAAAGTTCTCTTCGGGTTATTACTGTGTTCATTAATAATCGTGGGTTTAAGTGTTGCCAATCCGGCAGATGATGGACTTGTCGGTTATTGGTCATTTGATGAGGGGGCTGGTAAAACAGCTGCAGACTATTCAGAAAATGGGCATGATGGAAAATTCGCAGGGGATCCAAAGTGGGTAGCTGGAAAGTTCAATGCTGCACTTGAATTTGATGGTGTGGATGACCATGTCAAAGTTGCAGATGACAATGCCTTGGACTTAACAGATGCAGTCACACTGATGGCATGGTTCAGTCCAAGTGCTGCCCTTGCAGGTCGTCGTATGATGGTAAAGAACAATTCTATTTTTGTAATTTTTGATTTTGGCAATGCAAATAGTGTAGATTTTCTTGTCAAACCCAATAACCTGTTTGCTCAATCCAAAACTACTGATTGGAAGATTGGTGAGTGGTATCATTTTGCGGGAACCTTTGATGGAAAAACACTAAGGGTTTATATAAATGGGAAGTTGGATGGGGAAGCACCTAATAACACACCTATTGCCCCTTCAGACTTAGAGCTGTGGATCGGTGGGGATGACAACGGTCGTCCGACTGACTGGTTTCCGGGTAAAATCGATGAAGTGCGACTATACAAAAAAGTGTTAACTGAAGCTGATATCCAAAGGGTGATGGACACGCCAGCGGATGTAAAACCGCAAGGGAAACTCACGACAACGTGGGCAAATATAAAAGGACAATAAAAGAAACTGTATGACAAGCCACCAGAAACGCCCTGTCGTTCTCATCATACGAGATGGATGGGGCAATAATCCATTTTCTGAATATCAAAAATCAAACGCTGTACATCTTGCCAAAACGCCGGTAGATGATTGGTTGCGACAGAACTATCCAAACGCCTTAATTCACACTTCAGGAGAAGATGTCGGTCTCCCTGCAGGAGTTATCGGTAACAGCGAAGTCGGTCATCAAAATATTGGTGCAGGACGGATTGTCAATCAAGAACTCCTTCGGATCAGCACAATGCTTCGTTCCGGTGAGTTCGCTCGAAATGATGTGCTTTTAAATGCAATCGCACATGTGAAAAAGAACAATACTTATCTACATCTCATGGGTTTAGCAAGTGATGCGGGTGTTCACAGTTCTCTTGAACATCTCTATGGATTACTCTCACTTGCCAAAAATAACGGGTTACGATCTAATCAAGTCTTAATACATAATTTCAGTGATGGACGTGATTGTCAACCTGATCTCGGTATTACGTTTTGTGAACAAATTGAAGCGGAGATAAAACGCATAGGTGTTGGGGAAGTCGCCTCTGTCATTGGTCGTTTTTATGCGATGGACAGAGATGACAGATGGGATCGCGTTGAAATTGCCTACCGTCTGTTAACTGAAGGTGTCGGTTCTCATGTGAATACGGCAACTGAAGCTTATGATGATTATTATAAAAACCCTGACGATGCGAATCGCAAGGGCGATGAATTTATCAGACCTTCTGTTGTTCTCGATCGTGAGGGTGTACCGCTGCCTCGTATATCCGATGGAGATGCTGTTATCTTCTATAACTTTAGAGGTGATCGTCCTCGGGAACTTACAAAAGCATTTTGTTTTGATACTTTCCCATATCAAGCCGAAGGGAAAGACGGGGTTAGGCGCGAAATGGGTTTTAAACGTAATTCCAAAATAAGCGTTAAGTTTGTTACAATGACTGAATATGAACAGGGATTACCAGTTGAAGCAGCGATTACAAAACCCCCAAAGATGTCTAATACACTTGGGGCTTATATTAGCAATATAGGCTTAACACAATTCCGTTGTGCAGAAACAGAAAAGTTTCCACATGTAACCTTTTTTTTCAATGATTACCGAGATGAACCGTATCCTGGGGAAGATCGTCAAATTATCGCTTCACCGCGAGATGTCACAACTTATGACCAAAAACCTGAGATGTCTGCTCCAGGTGTGACAGATGAGATGTTGCGTAGAATAGATATGGATAAATATGATCTCATGGTTCTAAACTATGCAAATGGTGATATGGTAGGGCATACAGGTTCACTGCCAGCTGCGATCAAGGCTGTAGAAGCCGTTGATGAAGGTGTTGGTAAGATAGTGCATGCAGTTTTGAAGAAGGGTGGTGCACTCATTGTCACTGCAGATCATGGAAACTGTGAGCAGATGGTTGATCCTGATACAGGTGGTATTCACACGGCACATACAACTTATGATGTGGATCTAATTGTTGTGGATGATAGGTATAAAACGCATCAACTGAAAACTGGCGGGAGGCTTGCGGATATTGCCC
The DNA here is from genome assembly GCA_965200395.1 of Candidatus Poribacteria bacterium. Lineage (GTDB taxonomy): Bacteria > Poribacteria > WGA-4E > WGA-4E > WGA-3G > MSPOR6. The sequence goes on from CBDAUH010000003.1 coordinate 1,190,736, forward strand.
CGACAGCATTACGACTTCTCGGTCTACCACAACCTTCTGAGATGACAGGTGAATCCTTAATTTGAATGTTATAACGTGAGTTTGGAAATAAGACATGTTTTGTAGGAGACACAACCTAGATGAAGATTAACTTACTAATTGGGTAATTTCTTGGAGATGCTGGTGCGGTTAGGAAACCTTACCTACAGTGCCTGGAGAATATAGAATTACCCAAATATTTTCTTAAACTTCATGAAAGGTTGTGCTACAAATATCCCTCGTATTCGGATACCGAACTCACGTAATGGAACTCACGTTAAATATATCGGCAGAAATTGTTGTTGCTATAAATTTAGTAAGGAGATTTTGGAATGTCCAATTTGATAGGACAAGTTCGAAGTGATTTCAGACTATTTGCAGGTCGCGCAAATCCCGCATTGGCAAAAGAAATTGCTGCAAAATTAGGTGTCGAACTGGGAAAAATTACAGTCGGTCCATTTCCTAACAGTGAAACACGTGTGCAGATTGAAGAAAGTATACGCGGAACTGACATCTACATCGTGCAACCGACATCACAACCTGCTAATGAAAATTTGATGGAACTCCTTATAACCATTGATGCAATGAAACGTGCATCTGCACGGCAAATCACGGCGATCATCCCATACTTTGGTTATGCTCGACAAGATCACAAAACTACCGGAAGAGAACCTATAAGTGCAAAACTCGTAGCAAATCTATTAACTACTGCAGGGGCAAGCCGTGTTATGGCTATTGATTTACACGTCCCACAAATTCAAGGTTTTTTTGACATTCCAATGGACCATCTCACTGCTCTAACGACGTTAGCAGAATATTTTCGTGGAAAAGATATTGATAACGGTGTCATCGTGGCGCCTGATGTAGGTCGTGCAAAACTTGCTGAAAAATACGCGAAAATTCTACGGTTACCGCTAGCTATCATGCACAAACGGCGAAATAATGCTGATGGTCAAGATGTTGAATTCGTTGAATTGGTCGGGGATGTAAAAGGGAAAACGCCGATTGTAATTGATGATGAGATCGCTACGGGTGGTAGTATTTATCGACAAGCACAAGCTTTGGCTGAGGCGGGGGCAGAACCTGCCTATGTTAGCATTGCACATGCTGTTCTCGTCGGTCCTGCTTTGGAAAGACTGAGCCATCCATCAATTCGAGAAGTTGTCACAACCGATACAATACCAATTCCTGCTGAAAAGCGACTTGGTGGAAAGATAAAAGTACTCTCTATCGCCCCACTTCTTGCAGAGGCAATTTTAAGGGTTCATCAACATAGATCTGTGAGTCAAGTTTTTCGTGATAAACACCTGGATTTTGCAGTGTAACCATGTCTTTCGCTCTTATTCGAGTATAAATGATTCCTATACTTTACCTTAGCCATTGTGGTTCGAGCATCGGTGGGGGCGAAAATCAACTCTATAATCTTGTAAGTAATCTGGATAGAAAGTCCTATCTCCCCTATGTTATCTGTCCAGACGATGGTATTTTTGCAGAAAAGCTAAGAAATGCGAAGATACATACCACCGTTCTTAATCTACCGCAATGGCGTAAAGCGAAATCTCTCTTTACACGTCATTCAGCTGCTGCCAAGCTAATAGACTTTTCTGAGCATTACAATATTCAGCTAATTCATACATCCGATTCTTGGCTCAATCCATATTTATGGAAATTGAAAAAAAGTCTAAATATTCCATGTATCTCACACGTAAGGAATATTCTTAATCCCACACAAATTGCAAAGTACGACTTCGATCGTATGGATCACTTTATTGTTATTTCCAAACAGTATAAAGATTTCCTACTGGATCACGGTATTGCATCAGATAAAATAGATGTAATTCTTAACTGTATTGACCTTTCTGTGTTCCAAGCTAAACCTCTAAAGTATGAAAAGATGTCTGATCCTTTTGTTGTAGGATTAGTAGGTCGTATTGAACCATTCAAACGACAGAAGGAATTTGTTGAGATAGCCTCAGAGGTTCGCCAACATTGTCAGAACGTTAAGTTTCGTATCATAGGGGCATCACTTGATACACATAAGACTTATGAATCTGAAGTGCGGAAATTGATTGCTGAATATAAGTTAGATAATGTAATACATTTTACTGGTAATCGCCTCGATATATCTACTGCAATGCAGGAAATTGACTTATTAGTCACATTATCTGCGGGAAGTGTTATTGCGGAGGCAATGGCTTCGGGATTACCTGTTATCGGTACACCTATCGGCAGCACTTCAGATATGATTGTTGATGGCGTAACAGGATGGATTGTTACGTTAGACGCAATTGGGTCGATATCGGGCAAGATAGTTCAACTTATTAATAATCGTGAGTTCTGCAACAAGATGGGACATGCAGGGAGAGAGCATGCAGAGGAAAATTACAGTGTTGAATTACATGTCCAAAAAACACAAGCAATTTATGAGAAATTGCTACTTAACTCCTGATCCAAGGTTTTTTATGGTTAAGTATGAAAATAAATATCTCACTTGTAGGAGCAATCTCCGAGAGCGACATACCCCAGGGGTATGTTGGGGGAGAGGAAGGGCTCCCCAAACACCCCTGATACGCGCAAAGGGGGCGCGAGACACTGCAAACAAAAAGAGGCAGATACCTATAAAAGGTGCCTGCCTGTGTGTTTTGTGTGAGAATCCACTCACTTCACAAACCTTTGCTTTAGATATCCCCACCGAGTTGTCATTTTATCCAAGGGAGACACGGCAAGCGAGCCTTAAACCCAATGTGGAAAGTAAGCATGCCCTAACGGAAAATCGGTGATCTTTGTCCTTTTACGACTACTCAGATCATACCGATAGATATTATACACATCCTCTGGTTCCTTATATCCAATTAGCACGGTGCGATCATCGCCCATCCATGCTAGACCACCCAAAAACACCGAGGTATGCGGAAGATTATGTGCGACACGGTTCCCCGTAAAGACATTCTGAATGAGAATCTGGTGCCTCACAGTTTTGTGATCACGCGTATATTCTGCTTCAAAATACATAATGTATTTACCGGAAGGGGACCAACAGGGATTACCACGTTCAAGAATAGTGACACCTTGATGAATGGGTGTGATCCGTTTTTTTCTACCACCATCCGCATCCATCACCCAGATATTGTTACCATTGTCATAAACAAGCCGTTTGCTGTCAGGAGACCAGCTCGGGACTTGCGACCACCCACGTTCTATTTTGTTATGTGTGAGCTGGTTAAGTTCGTTCCGTGCTAAGTCGTAAGTGTAAATGTCTAAATCGTCCTCGCGGACGCTATTAAAGGCGATGTATCGCCCATCAGGAGACACAACGGGGTTGGTATCTCTCCGATGATTGTCCATAAAACTGTGTTCATTCATCCCTGTAGCGTCGATGATGAAGAACTCTCTATGCATGGAGTCTCCTGTGTTGCGTCTGCCTTCCCCCCAATCCCTTTCAAACACAATCCGTTTGCCATCAGGAAACCATTGAGCGAAGTGATCATAACGATTTGGAGGTGTTATTCTGCGTAAATTGCTGCCGTCATCTTCCATAGCGTAGATATGATAGCGCGTTTCTCCCAGATGTTTCATTTTCGCAGCGAACACTATTTTGGCATCGCTATTCAACGGACAAAGCAAGCAAATAGTAAGACTGACGAACATAGGCAAGAGTGTTAGGCAGCGTTTGATTTTCATAGTATGCCTCCTTTAGCGTGGTATCTGTGGGCTCTCATAAGAACCCACAGACAATAGCATAACAAAACGTTATTAATCCCGAGGAATAGTTATGTCAGCAGAATTTGTCACAGGTAACGGATCCTGCTCGTTTGGATCTCCACCTGCATGGTTTGCTGTAATCTCCACCCGCGCTTCAACTCTATAACTTTCCCCTTTTACCCCACCATTAAAGAGTGTATAGCTCCTGGTGTATGAATCGCTAGCAGAAGGAGGATGTTTTTTACTGTTTACCTGAATACGTCCAAATTTCAAGCGAGGCGGGTCAAGCTGTTCAAGTACGGCTGCTTCAAACCCGTGGGGTGTTAAGCGGATGGTGCTTTTGTTGTAGTTAGCACTGTCGGTGCCCCCACAAGGGGGTAGCTTGCTCCGGTGCAACGCACATGAAACGTGTGTTTTTTACACCTTATCCATTGTTATACACCTTTTGTCATTTTTTGTCAAATTTTTTATGGAACATGCGGGTTAAATCGTTCTTCCAGTGTTTTTTTGGATTGAAAAACTTGACAATTGAGTCTCTCTGGCGACTCATTAAAAACCTCTTGAAATTATTGAAAAAATATGGCACAATGATGGTATACAATTAGAAAATCTCATGTGTTGAATTATTTCACACCGAATAAGGAATGGATATATAATATGCCACTTGGTAGGAAGATACGTTATGGAATGGTAGGCGGTGGGCCTGATGCATTTATTGGAGCGGTGCATCGGAAAGCTGCTGCGCTTGATGGAGAAATTGATCTGATAGCAGGTGCGTTTTCATCTTCACCGGAAAAATCAAAGCAACAGGGAGCGGAACTCTTTCTTGACGATGAACGTGTTTATGGCTCATATAAAGAGATGGCGGAAAAGGAACGTCAGTTGCCAGAGGGTGAACGGATTGACTTCGTATCCATTGTCACCCCGAATCACGTTCATTTTGATGTAGCAAAAACCTTTATTGAAGCCGGCTTCCATGTCGTTTGTGATAAACCGATGACAACGACAGTGGCAGATGCGGAAGCCCTCTGTCAACTTGTCAAATCACACGATGTTATCTTTGCACTGACTCACAATTATACCGGTTACCCCATGGTGAAACAAGCGCGTGAACTTGTGCGAGCTGGAGCGCTGGGAACTCTTCGTAAAATAGTTGTAGAGTATCCACAAGGATGGCTTTCAACATTTTTGGAAAACGAAGGGGCGAAGCAAGCGGTCTGGCGGACGGATCCGAAACAAGCTGGGGCATCCTCGTGTATAGGGGACATCGGTTCACACGCTGAAAATCTTGCACACTATATTACAGGACTTGAAATGGAAGAGGTGTGTGCCGATATGACGACCTTCGTTGCGGGGCGTTTGTTGGAAGATGATGGCAATCTCTTGGTTCATTATGAGAATGGGGTGCGCGGTGTCCTATTTGCATCACAAATCTCTGTTGGAGAAGAGAATAATCTGCGTATCCGTGTTTATGGAACAGATGCATCGCTTGAATGGCATCAAGAAAATCCTAATTATCTATATCTGCGTTTTCCAGATGGACCGGAGCAGGTATATAAACGTGGAAACGATTATCTTGCTGAGATCACACAACACAATTCACGAATACCGTTTGGACATCCTGAGGCGTTTATTGAAGCATTCGCAAATATCTATGTAAATGCTTCACGAACTATGGCAGCAAAAATTGCAGGTGAATCTCCTGCGGAATTTGACACCGACTTCCCTACTGTACAGGATGGAGCACGTGGTGTCCACTTCATAAATACTGCTGTTGAAAGTGGAGAGCAACGCGGTTGGGTTGATGCAAGGTATACACCGCCTGCATAAAGTAATTCAGGACTTACGCATTGGAGCACAAACTTTCCAGTTTGTGCATCGTGGACGCAACTCTGTAGCATAAACTTTTTAGAGCGTTTTTTTAACCCCGACTTCAACCGAAATCGCGTAAGTTTTATAATTGGATACAAAGTAATACTTGAAATTGATAAAAACAGAGAATAAAGGAGCATAAATATGGCAAGACCTGTTACGCTATTTACAGGCCAATGGGCAGATTTAACGCTTGAAGACTTAGCAAAAAAAGCAAGTGAATGGGGATATGACGGCTTAGAACTCGCTTGCTGGGGAGACCATTTTGAAACGGATAAAGCACTTTCTGACGATAGTTACTGTCAAGGAAGGCATGACCTCCTTGCAAAATATGGGTTAAAAGTTTGGTCTATTAGCAATCACCTCATTGGGCAAGCGGTATGTGATAATATTGATGGCCGACACCAAGCAATTCTATCGGAACAAATATGGGGTGATGGGGATCCGGCAGGCGTGCAAGCACGGGCATCGGAAGAGATGAAAAACACAGCACGTGCTGCTGCAAAACTCGGCGTTGATGTTGTCAACGGATTTACTGGAAGCTCCATCTGGCACCTGCTTTATTCGTTTCCACCTGTGGACCCGTCACAAATTGATGCGGGTTTCCAAGATTTTGCCGATCGATGGAATCCTATTTTTGATGTGTTCGACGAGGTCGGCGTTAAGTTTGGGCTTGAGGTTCATCCTACTGAAATAGCATTTGATATTGTTACTGCTGAACGGGCAATTGAAGCACTTGATGGTAGAGAAACCTTTGGTTTCAACTATGACCCCAGCCACCTCGGATATCAAGGTGTCGATTATGTTGCATTCATTGAACGTTTAGCTGATCGGATTTATCATGTGCACATGAAGGACGTTTGGTGGGCAGATACACCACGGTTGTCCGGTGTATTCGGTGGACATTTGAATTTTGGCGATTCGAGACGCTTCTGGGATTTCCGTTCAATTGGACGTGGTAATATTAATTTTGAGGAGATTATCCGGGCACTCAACAATATCGGATATAACGGGCCCCTTTCTATTGAATGGGAAGACAGTGGTATGGATAGGGAACACGGTGCAAGCGAGGCTTGTAGTGAAGTCAAAGCTTATGATTTTGAACCTTCTGCTGTTGCCTTTGATGCCGCATTTGAAGAATAAACCTTGTAAATATGTTCACAACGCATAGATGGCATTAATCAATGGGAAAAGGCACTGTTTATCCAGCTGAATCGCGGTCTTTTTTCGATAGACGCACAAGGACTCACATTCGTCAGGTAACGACTGCTTCAGCACATCACCATCATCCGTTCTTTATTATTCCAGCGTACGACGATGCGATGCAACGGTTGATATTTGTGTCAAATCGGACGGGAACCCCTCAGGTATTTGCTGAAGAACGTAGCACGAGTGAACTCCGACAGCTCACTGACAGAGCGGAGTTTAGTGAATGGTCGGTTCATCCATCGCATGATGGTTCTGCCGTGTTTTTCACAGCAGGCACAAGCGGATGGCGGCTTGACTTGGAAACGTTGGAAGAACGAGAGCTGGTTAATTTCTCTGCGACTGAAATGCGTGATAGTGGCATGGTCGCTGCAGCGATGGGAACAACCGCACTTAGCCATGATGACAAATGGTGGGCAGTTCGCTTCAATATAGAAAAAGAGGCAGCACTTGCAATTGTCAATACGGAGACAGGTCATCATGACATTATTCTACGCAGGGATAGTATTGCACACCTACAATTTTGTCCTGATGATTCAAATTTACTCTATTATGCGGGGCCCTTAACTGACAGAGTTTGGGTAATTCATCGCGATGGTTCAGGAAATCGCAGACTCTATGCACGGAACGTTGAAAGAGATGAGTGGATTACACATGAAACGTGGATACCCGGTACCCGTGAATTAGCATTCGTGGATTGGCAACGCGGTGTGAGATGTGTCCATGCTGACACAGCAAAGGAACGCCAAGTGGCATCCTTCAATGCATGGCATGCAATATGCAACAAAGCTGGAACTTTAATGGTAGCAGACACGAATTTTCCGGATATAGGCATCCAATTATTTGACCCGCGGGATGGAATCGGTGAACCGAAAACGTTGTGTTATCCAAATGCTTCATCTATAGGTGAACATTGGGATGGTCCATTTCCATACAAAGACGGACCGATTCATGTATATGCCCCGCAACATACGCATCCACATCCATCTTTTAGTCCTGATGGGAGATATGTTGTGTTCACTTCTGATAGGAGCGGGTTTGCTCAAATTTATGAAGCGACTCTTGAGACTAATAACATTCTTTAGGAAACATACTTAATGCAACACCTCTATGAAAAACTACATGAAGACACACTAAACTGGCGAAAAGACGGTTACCCCTGTCAAGATTACCCGCTTATTGGAGAGGTGCTACGCTACCAATTTGAGGGTGAAACAGATAATCACGTCCAGCTTAAATACTTGCGCGAACCGCAATTTCAATCGCTAGAACTCTATTGGTATATCAGATTAGGGTTGAACACCCCGCATATTGTCGATCTCTATAAACACTACTACGACACAACTGACGATATACGTGATTTCTGTGAAGCATTCGGTATTCCAATCACGCGAAACGAAGCAATGTTGATTCAAAATGTTGATGCCATCATTGACTTAGTGAAAGAGAAACCAGAATTCTTTAAACAGAAAGATATTGATCCTGTCTACGAAGCTGTAACTCTCCCTTACCCTAGTTATATCTTTGCGCTTGCAATGGGTACAGGTAAGACAGTTCTCATCGGCACTATTATTGCAACCGAATTCGCAATGGCACTCCGCTACCCTGAAGACAATTTTATGAAAAACGCCCTTGTCTTCGCCCCCGGTACGACTATCATCCAAAGTCTACGTGAAATCAGCGACATCCCTTTCGATCAGATTTTACCGCCAAGCCTACACCGGGACTTTCTTGCCAATCTCAAAATCACCTATCCACAAACAGGTGCCAAAGAAATTCAGGTACAAACAGGGAGTACTTACAACGTCATCGTTACGAACACTGAAAAAATAAGTCTAAGAGCAAACCTAAAGCAGCAAGCAAATCAGTCACTGTTTGACTATGAGGAAAAGAAGGAACAAGCAGAATTAGAGGCGAACCTCCGACTTCAGAAAATCACGAGCCTACCCAACTTAGGGGTGTTCTCAGACGAAGCACATCACACTTACGGAAACAAAATAGATAAGGAACTTAAGCGGGTGCGCGAAACGGTTAACTACATACATGAGAAAACTCCTCTCATCGGTGTTATCAATACTACCGGTACCCCTTACGCCAAGCGGCAGATGCTCAGAGAAGTCGTCGCATGGTATAGTCTCGGTGAGGGAATTGGAGACAACATCCTTAAGAGCCTTCACAACGGCATTGTTCAGTATCCCATCGGTACTATTCCTGACGAAGACGTTATCCGTAGCGTTATTAACGATTTTTTTGAAAACTACGGTGATGTATCGTTGCCTAATGGTGCGAAAGCGAAAATCGCCTTTTACTTCAGAACGCAAGAACATTTAGATGCTTCCCATCAGCACATTCAAAACGCGCTTGCAGAGATCGGAGAAAATACCACACAGATACTTGTCAATACCCAAAGGTCAAGTCAACAGGAAATTGACGAATTCAATCAACTTAACAATCCTGACAGTCAGAAACGTATTATTCTACTTATTGGTAAAGGGACAGAGGGATGGAATTGTCCGAGTCTGTTCGCTTGCGCGCTTATCAAGGAACAGACGACAAGTAGTAATTTTATTTTGCAAGCCTCAACGCGATGCTTACGTCAAGTGAAAGGTAACACACACACTGCAAAAATCTTTTTGGATACGAAAAACAGTAGAATTTTAGATAGAGAATTACAAGCGAACTTTGGGACCACACTCGGTGAACTGCATAGACAAGACACGGAAACGGAGGAGGTTACCCTTCGCATTCGTAAGCCCGATTTACCGAAACTAAAAGTTATGCAGTTGGTGCGCAAGGTAGTTCCGCTGGAAAATGCCCCTGAAGCGGTTCAATTGCATAAACCTACAGACGTTGGGGAAATCCCGCCTGCATATCGCAGTATTCTAACTCCTGACTTTACGCAGCGGGGTGCCTCGCCGCTCACAGGGTTAGGCGCGCAGGACGAGGTGGAGATTACTGATAAAACAGCGGATTGCTACACATTGGCAAGACGACTCGCAACGAACTATCACCTCTCTGTTATAGAGACGCTCAAAAATCTCAAAAAACTTTATCCAGAGGGGCAAATCCCTTATGAACACTTCAACTCGTTGTGCAAACAGGTGGAAGACCAACAGCAAAATTACGAAGTGATTGAGGAAACGATTGCGGAATACCTTGCACTTATCCGTATCCACGATGATGATGGCAACCTACTTTTTGAAAGAGATGAAGATGAGGACTGCTACGTTCACAAGGTGCGCCTCCGCAAAAACAAAGCTGACCTGCTGCTTAGCGACGAGGACTTAGATGACAACCACGACGTGAGTTTTCATTATACATCCTATGACTTTGACAGCGGCCCCGAACAAGCGTTCTTCAAAACAATTTTGTTAACGCTGAATCAATCTATTGCAGATGTCGAAGTATTTCTGTTTACTGGAAGTTTAACGAATACCAAGAAAACCGATTTTCATTTTGAATACAAAGGCACTGATAACAAGTATCACCGCTATTTTCCCGACTTTGTCATTGTCAAGAACACAGGAGAATTCTATATCGTTGAGATTAAGTCTGAAAGCGAACGCAACGACCCAGACGTTTTAGCGAAAAAGAAGGCAGTGGAACATCTGGCAAAATTGCAACCGGATGCACACTTTGAATATCACGTCATTTATACCAGGGACGCTTTTCTACAAGAGAATATAGACGAAATGCAGAAAATTCGCAAATGGATTTATGGGGATGAATCTATGCAGAACGATAGTGAAATAATCTAACGTGAATTTGGTATGAGTGAAAAAGGTTGAAAACTGGCATAAAAATTCATTATACTTAAGACATGCAATCAGGTGATTGCGCTTTACCGTCGCAAACCACTCCTTGTATGGAGGTCCTTGAATGACAACACGACTCGAGCAGGCTTTTGCAGAAGCATCAAAGCTCTCACCGAAGGAACAAGATGCCTTGGCAGATTGGGTGCTTGCTGAACTCCGCTCTGAGAAAAAATGGGATAGATTATTCGCCAATTCTCAGGAGGTATTATCCAAATTGGCTTCTGAAGCAATTACCGAACATCACCAAGGTCAAACGAAGGAACTCAAGCTAGACCGACTACATTGCATTACAATCCCGTTTAAAGACTATCTCCTCAAAGACCTGGCACAACCAGAATTTGCGAAAGGCTATCTTGAAATTGCACTTCAAGATTTTGATAAAGATGGCAACGTTGAAATATTATTGCTCTGCATGAAGGATATCGTAGAAGCACAAAGCGGCATTGATACACTTGCCACATGGACAAATCTCAGTCCGCAGGCTCTCACGTATCTCCTCAGTGCCAAGCACCCACCACAATTGGGTAAAGCGCTGGATATTCTCGCCACGTTAAAGAATTCCTGCTACTCAAAACAGGATGTGATGGAGAAACACAACGAAAATCAAGCCTGCTAAAGCAGACTGATAATACCTCAGTTGACACACGCGTTCGATAACTGTTTTCTAAATATGCTATCATTAACCTCAAATAAGGAACAAGAACATGGCAATTGCGAAAATTCTCGAATATGGACAGATAACTATCCCTAAACCCATTAGAGAAAGTTTAGGACTTAAGAAAGGTGATGTCGTAGACGCACGAATTGAAGGGGATTGTGTCGTGATTATGCCCCAAAAACGGGTGACATCGGAAGATTGGAGGAAACTCCTCGAAGTGATGAACGATGTCCACAAACAAAATAGCGGAATCAGCGAAGAAGAGGCCTATCAAGACGTTGAACGGGTGGTTACTGAACTTCGACAGGAAGAATATGGCAAACAGAAAAAAACTGCGCGTCGTCCTTGATAGTGTTATTGCCGTGAGTGCCTTTCTTACCGAAGGATTGACAGCAGACTTGGTGTCCCAATGTCAGGGAAACGTCAATCTTTATACAGCAGAAGAAATTTTACAAGAAATCCGCCAGGTACTTTTAGAAAAACCGCACATACGGAGGCGTTATATGTATGCTCCAGATACAGTGGAAATCTTTATCGATTATCTGAGGAATGTTAGCACGGTCGTTACGCAGCTACCGAAAATTCGTGTGATAGAACGCGACCCAAAGGATGACATAATCATTGCTTGTGCTGTTGCAGCATCAGCTAACTATATCGTAAGCCGAGACCGAGATTTGTTAGACTTAGGTAATTATCAGCAAATACAAATTGTTACCCCGAAAGCGTTTATGCAAATTCTGAGAGCAGGAGAGGAAACACAATGAAAATCAAACCCACTAAAGGCAGACCCATGCTCCATTGGGTAGGAAAACACCCAATTGACACAATCAGCAACTATCCAGCCCAATTGGTAGATACCTATAACGTTGAGAACCCAGAGAAAGAACCAACCTACGACAAATTTAAGGAAGGGCCCAACCTTCTTTTTCACGGGGATAACAAAGAAATTTTATCCACACTGCTGGTGCAAGGTTTTCGCGGGAAGATAGACCTCATCTACATAGACCCACCCTTCGCCAGCGGTGCAGACTATGTCCGAAAAGTGAAGTTGAGAGGGGGGGGGTACAGCAGAACTAGAAGCTGAAGGCCACTCTATTATTGAGCAGGCACAATATACGGACATCTGGGCAAATGACAATTATCTCCAATTCATGTTTGAACGACTCATATTAATGCGAGAACTTCTGTCGGACATAGGTACTATTTATCTCCATTGTGATCCATCAAAAGGTCATTATATAAAATTGCTTATGGATGAGGTTTTCGGTATAGATCATTTTCGGAATGAAGTAATTTGGCACTATGGAAAAATGAACAATTCTACAAAGAATTTTCCCAATAATCATGACATATTACTTCGTTATACGAAAACTGATGAATTCCACTTTAATCTAGTCAAAAGCGAAGAATCAGAGTATCGAAATCGTTATTCCAGATTCTTGAGTGGAAACAAGGTTTTGTTTGGTAGTGTATCCCACCTTGAGGACAATTTGATTAAAAAAAGGATAGAAAAACTTCAAACAGAACTTAATCGTGAGTTAATTGATGATGACGTATTATTTGATTTTGACAAAGAGTTCAAAGTCCAATCTGATGTGTTCTACACATCTATTATAAAAGGCAATTCAAGTGAGCACTGCAATTATCCTACTCAAAAACCTGAAACTCTAATTGAACTTATCATCAATGCATCAAGCAACGAAGATTCTATCGTGCTTGACTGCTTTGTCGGCAGCGGCACCACTGCTGTTGTTGCAGAGAAACTCGGCAGACGTTGGATCGCTGCAGATATTAACAGAGGCGCAATCCAAACGACAATAAAAAGACTGCAAAAACTACCAGATATGCAGCGCGGCATTGCACACTATCGCGTCAATAACTACGATGCAAGTACCGACTTGGATCGAAGGGATATTGTGATTAGGAAATATGGTGTGCAAACTGACAGACAAGAGGCATTTTTTGATGGCACATTGGACGGCACACTCGTCAAAATCATTGACCTTACAAAACCGCTTACGCCATTGGATATACAGACAATTAAAGACGAACTTGAGAATCGTCCGGACGAATCACGGAACATCACTGTGTTCTGTTACGGGACCAATAGCAACATTCAAGCAGAACTCAAGGAGGAAAACAGGCGGCGTGCCGTGAGCAAAATCTTTGTGCGTGACATCGGTAGCGAAGGAATCACGACTTTTGAGTCAGCATCCGCAGAGGTTAATTTTGAAAGAGAGGGAGATAGTGTCAAAATTACCATATCAGAGTACATCAGTCCGACCATTTTAGCGCGTCTGGATATTGACCGCACCATTTTTGACGAGCAAATTGGTGATTTTCGCGCACAGATTGATTGTGTGCTAATAGATACTGACTATGCAACAGAGTATTTCAAAATAGTAGAGAGCGATGTCCCAGAGAGAAAAGATAACTATGTTAAAGGAGAATACACAGTCTCACTGCCGCGTCCTGAGGCCTGCGTCGCTGTGAAGATTATCGATATGCTCGGCGAGGAAACAATTGTCACAGAATGATGCGAAAGTCGTTCGCTACCAAACTCTCATTTGTTGATAAAGTATACTAACGTAAGTTCGGTATAAGCGATTTTTTGTAGGATGCACAACCTAGAAAGGTTATGCTACAAAGGGACACAACCTAGAAAGGTTATGCTACAAAATAGCCTTTATATCAGATACACCGAACTCACGTTATACTATGGTTAAATACGAAAATAAATAGACACCGCACCCAGAGGAGCAATTTACGTATTGCGATTTAGCTCAATAATAGTCGGGTTTCGCTCGCTCTACCTGACCTACGGACTACCGAATGTCTAATTAATTCCAAAATTTACTATAATCTATCGTAAAAGGTAACAGAAGGAGAAAAAATGCCAGTTGTAATCCCCCGTCTTATCGTAGAAGTGTTTCAACATACCAATTTTCGTGGTAGGATGGGATATGTCTTAGAACCTGTTCCACATACGGGACATATCGGGTTTCAAGACAATATCTCTTCACTGAGAGTGTATAAGGGCCCCAATTTTTCGGGTAGTCCAAATTACAAAGCAATCTTACACCAACATGTCAACTACAAGGGCAAAAAACTTGCACTCGGCCCAGGTTTTTACCCAAATTTACATGACATAGCGTTCAACTTTGCGGATAGGGTATCCTCTATCAGTTTCGGTTCAACAATAGATGTTGTAGGCCCTGAATGGGGAACGATACCGATGATCGTGGATTGTTATGAACATGTAGAATTTAAGGGTAAGAAAATCACAATTTTACGTGATATATCAAATTTACGCGACCCGCAGGGAGGGACATGGTTTGAAGACAGAATCTCCTCAATACGTATCTTCAAAGGTCCTAACTTCCCACCGGATGGTGCTGAAGTTGTGTTCTATGAGCATCCAGATTTTGAAGGTCAAAAGTTGTCCATAAGAATGGAACCTTCAGAATTTAAAAAGGAACTCCCGAACTTACATCTGTTGCCGCAAAGTTTCGGGGATTCTATCTCTGCTATAAAGATAGAAGGCTGGGCCTCGTCAGGTGAATTTACTGAGATGGTGTTTGAGGATGAATTCATCGGCAACGATATGCGTCCCGAATGGCGATGGGAAGACCCGCAAGGCGGCGGTGGATGGGCAGAACGACAAGGTTACCTTGAAATGCGAACGGAATCAGGTCAAGATTTATGGCACGGTCCGAACGGGCGCGGTGGCGATATGACTGCACCAAGACTTCTGATGGCAGTAACGGAGGACTTTGCAATTGAAACCCGGATGCGTATCTCGCCACAATTACGAGAACATGGCGGTTTAATTATATGGAAAAATGAAAACCAGTTCGTTCGCTTGGAAAAAACCTCTGGACCCCACGCCTTCCGTGGAGATGTCCGTTTTGAAAGGCATGTAAACAGACGATTCCACCTTGTAGGACGTGGTGGCATGCGTAAAGTCCGTGAACTCTTTTTACGTTTAGAAAGACGTGGAAATCAGATATCTTCTTTTGCAAGTCAAGATGGAATCCATTGGAGAGGTGTAGGAATTACACGTGTGGCTATGGGACCGCGAGTGCAAGTTGGTTTGCATGCACTCTGTCCTGGCAATATTCCGCCGACACTGAGTCGTTTTGATTATTTCCGTATTTTCAAACGTAAAGGTGAAGCATCACAATATGTATCCATATTTGCCGAACAACCTGACGAAGTTACTGATGCTGAAGCTGAACGTGACCAGGCAGATGCACGCCGACGTGCTATGCGTGATGTGACGTAGCAAGTCAAACACCAAATGTCTGTGCAGTTGTAACATAAACTTTTAGTCTGTACCGAGACAGATGATTTGGGGTAATCCAAAATTCAGACAAGCAATGAACGCACAGCAAAAGAAAATCCGCGTAATCCGTGTAATCCGCGATTCAGACAAGCAATTAACAAGCCTATCCACTAAAGGAGACATCATGTTCGCTAAAACTTATTTATTCACCATAGTTTTGATTGTTTATGTCCTTTCCATAGTTGTCCTGCAACCAGTGTTTGCAGCAGTTGGCGCTGTTCAGGACGGTTTAGTTGCATATTGGTCGTTTGATAGAGATACGGTGCAAATACAAAAACATGCTGAGGATGTTTTATCTGGTTTGAAGGCAATAATTGATGGTGATCCAGAGCTTGCCCCCGCCTCGGATTGTAGCGTTGGAGAATGCATTTTACTCGACGGTGTTGATGACTATTTACTTGTAGAGGATTCTAATCCGCCCAAGATAAATCGTGATTGGGATGAAATTACTTTGGAGTGCTGGGTGTATATAAACGCATTAGATGACAGCTGGAATCGGATTATTTCGCTGGACGACACGCCCACAAACACGAAAGTTGTTACCCTATATTATGATGACGACGACAATAGACACGGCTTTTTTGTGAAAGCAAAGGATCAGGCGACACAGGCTGCGCAACATCTTATTCAGGAAGATATTCCGCTTGAACAATGGTTGCATATTGTAGGTACGTATGATGGATCAACTGCACATTATTATGTAAATGGAAAAATGGAAAAACAGCATGCAGTACCGGGTGGCACAATTGAAAAAGGCGGACTTCTCTTGGGTATTGGAGACAGATCCGATGGCGCGAATGCCGATGCCATTCAGGGATATATCGATGAATTTCGTATCTATGACAGGGCACTGACAGCAACTGAAGTAAAAAACAACATGAACGCAGAAGGGCTCGATGTGAGCCCCTCAGCAAGCCATCTCAGTGTTACATGGGGACAAATCAAGGCAAGAAAATTGAAATAAAATCGGCATAGGAAATATAGGGAGTACAATTTATGGAGACAATCGGTATTGGTGTAATCGGTTGCGGTGGTATGGGAAGAAGCCTTGCAAATGGGGCGAACGGTGTTGATGGGATTGAAGTTGTATGTGTAAGTGATGTGCAGGAGGACTTAGCAAAAGCTGTTGCTGAAAACCTCGGCACAGCATATACTACCGATTATCATGAACTGCTTGCAAATGACAACATCCGTGCAGTGCTTATTGCATCACCGCCATTCCTGCATGCACAGATGGCAGTTGATGCAGCGCATGCAGGGAAGCATGTCTTTTCTGAAAAACCGATGGCTCCAACGTTAGAAGATTGTGATGCCATGCTCAGTGCTGCTGAAGATAACGGTGTTTATCTGACAATCGGTTTGGTTTGTCGTTATCATGCGACACATTCCAAAGTCAGAGAAATTGTTCACAGTGAAGAACTCGGTGCACCTGTTAATATGATGGTACATCGCATCGGAGGACCTTGGCGCGGTGGAAATCGTACTCCATGGCGGTTAGAACGCGCAAAATCCGGCGGAAGTCTCATGGAAATCAATGCCCATGAGATCGATTTTATGCGGTGGACATGCGGCGAAGTTGTCTCCGTCTTTGGTGCTGGTGGGACGTATGTTCAAAAAGAGACAGATTATCCCGATGTTGTGCTTGCTTCGCTGAAATTTGAAAATGGGGCGGTAGGCTTGCTCCATTCCAGTCATGCTGCAGCTGTCGGTGGATATGGTGGGCGTGTGGATTGTGAAAAAGGGACTATCTATTTTCCACAAATATGGGGTGGAGATGCCTCCATCCAGATTAAACCATTTGAAGCGGAAGGTAAAAGTATTCGAATTGGTGATATTCAGGTGCCACCACCTGTACAACAAGAAATACGCGTTTTTGTGGATTCAATTCGCAATGAGACGGTGCCTCCGATTACAGGTGTCGATGGTCGTGCTGCTGTTGAAATCGCGCTTGCCGCATATCAATCCGTAGAAACCGGACAACCGGTGTCATTACCTTTGTAAAGGAGTTTGTATGAAAATATCTGTATGGGATGGCGGTTTATCTGAAACATATCTAAAACAGGTTACACAACTCGGTGCAAATTGTATCGATTTTGGAAACTGTGGATCTTTCCCCGGTGTCAAAGAACAGGGATTTCCAGACTTAGACGAGCTGTTGAAAATGAAAAAACTGATACGTTCCTACGGTCTGGATATCAATCGGGTGACACTTCCAAACATTACAGAGAAGTTTATGAGAGGTCAAGCTGGTGGTGAAAAAGAGCTTGAGAATACATGTAACGGTCTGAAAGTTTTCGCTGAAGCTGGTGTACCTATCGCAAGGCAAAGGTTCTGGGGAGATACTTTCGACTATCTGATGACTCGTTATTCTGCGGTTCATCGTGGTGGATATATCTCACGTGGCGAGAGTCGCGCTGCTACGAAAAATCCACCGGATACACCGACAAGAGATGAACTTGATGAATGGTGGAAACGGTTTTGCGAAGTTTACGGTGCATTAGTGCCGATCGCTGATGAACACGACATCAAATTGGCTATCCACCCCTCTGATGTTCCTAATCCAGATACACCCTTGGGCAGCTTGGGTTTCCACCGTGTTATTGATGCCTTTCCAAGTAAAAATGTTGGGTATCTATACTGTTGTGGAACGCGGGCAGAAGCAGGGGGGAGTACCATCGTTCTGGATGAGATAAATAACTATGGACGAAAAGGACGAATATTCATGGTTCACCTTCGGAATGTGCGGGGTAGTCTTGCAACTGCAGGTGCATTTGAGGAGACGCTCCTTGACGATGGTGATATGAATATGTTCAAAGTTGTTAGCGAATTACAAAAGGTTGGTTTTGATGGCTGTATCAATGCTGACCACATTCCAAGATTAGAGGGTAACGTTGGTCTGGCGTACTCAATTGGTTACATCAAGGCTTTGTTCGCTGCGTTGGCAGCATAACGTCTGAATTCATTTTGGATTGACAACAAGAGGCGCGCTTACAGTGCGCGCCTACAAAATGCTAATTTTTGACTTCTACCACGAATCTGTTCGAAACGGAGATACGGGAAGTCCCTCTTTATTCATCAGATTGGGTTCAGCGATCTGATTCCAACCTAATCGAACGGCAACAGGTGACTCAACCGAATCACTTGAAACAAGCACAGTATCACCATCTATTACAGCAACCGCGTCAACGAATTGCTTATCTTCACCTGCAATTTGGAACCAGGACAACGGTTCACTATCTCGTGAGACTAAACCACTTCCCACATAGTCGAAACTGACACGGATTGCCCTTTCTTCAATTTCCATAGATTTGTAAAGTGGCCCCGAATACACAAGATCGTCTTTGCCGTAGGTTTTTGCAAGTGCCCAATATGCAAGCCTCAGACCCACATCCTGTTTATTTCGAGGATGTATATCCCTGATGTTACCGATATCCGTTGTCACAACCATACCGGTATTCGGCAATTTTAATGTAGCAGATTGTGCTTCCCAGATTTTAGGTAGGTGCGTCGGATCATCCCTATCATACCCCTCACTTACCCCCATTTTTGTATGCGGTATGTGTAGGCGTGTGTGTGTATAGAAATAAGTTGGAAAGTCTGATGGGTTATGGTAGAATACCTCCATATAAACCAATGTCGGTGAAAAACCGGCAGGGAGGTATTCTTATGAAATATACCCTTAGTTGGGTACATCCCAGAAAGATTATAACAGGTTTTCGTAAAGTTTTCAACGGGGTTTGTATCAAAAAACCGACGCTCCGCAACTTTTATTTGATGCTACAGGCTGTGTGTGTAGCCCCGAGTTTTCGTATTCAATCGATTGCCTCACATCTACCTATCCGTGTGAAACACGACAAGTCTAAGCAAAAGCGTGTGTTGCGGTTTATTGACACCTATTTTCCGGTTGCAGCGGTGAAGGGTGCTTGGTTGTCACATATAGTTGTCAGTGTGTGTCGTTCTGTGGGGATGCAGCATCTGCTTGTGCTGATAGACGAGACAGATTTACCGGGCGGATGGAAGGCGATTGTTGCAGCCCTTCCGTTTCGCAATCGTGCGATCCCGCTCTATTGGGTTCTGTATAAAAATGAGATGCTCAAAGATGGCACCTATCAAGGACATAACGATTTAGTTCAGCAGTTCTGTTGTGATGTCCATAGTCGCGTTGTTAAAGTGTTAGGGGATAGTCGGGAGCCTGTGTTGGTCTTTGACAGAGGGTTCGCCCGAGCGAGAGCGATCCTCAAGTTTTTTGAGGGGCAAGGCATCTGCTACTTGATGCGTGTGCCACGCAATGTTGGTGTGCGTATAGCAGGCAACAAGCAGTGCCTTGAAGAAGTGGCAAATGGTTTTTACCCACAAGTGCTTTATCACTACACGGAGCAGGTGCCTGTGGCACTCTATGTTGGGGGACAGCACACCAAGAAAGACCCGTTATATCTTATCTCCAATCGGCTTCAGGGGAACCCCCTGCGAACTTGCTACAAGCGGCGGACACAGATTGAACACGGGTTCAGAGACTTGAAAACGAACTTCGGTTTCAAAGCACTCGTTTTGAGAAAGAACGAACAGCCCCGGATGGAAGTTCTGTTTTTGTTGGCAGTCGTGGCTTATGGTTTGGCGTTCCTGTGTTATGAAAAAGCTGCGGACAGATGGGCAAAAACTTTACACCCTACGCGGAAAGTTTACTCCGTGATCAGTGTCATCAACCGTATGATCCGCGAGGTGTGGACGCAGGAGGCGTTGCTCTTGTTCACCGAGAGGACTTGTTTGAGAGATATAAACTTTCTCACCGCAGAAGAACTGACATGACAACATTGGAGACCTATGAACACAACTACACACGCATTCAAAAAAAAATGGGGGTAAGTGCGATCATACCCACCCCACGGTGCAAGTTGGACAAAATAGAACGGAAAATCATCCTGTTTCCAAACTTCACGCCATCCTTGTATGAGTGCTTTCATTTTTTCGTGATACATCATCCCCTCACGCATGTTAGACTCACCTTGATACCACAGTGCACCACGAATTGCATAAGGAACAATGGGATATATCATGTTATTGTACATGGCTGTGGGTCTGCCGCCATTTTTCAAAGGATGATCAATTTCAGGCATCTCATAGATAGTATCTGTATCTTCTAATGCCCTTCGTGTCTCTGCAATCCATGTTTCGAGTTCTTGTAACTTCTCTGGAAGTTGCGTACGAATATTCTTATCTATATCTTGCAGTTCTTCGGAGATTGATGCAAGTGCCTTCACAGCAGCGAAACCTTCAGGCGGTGTCCAGGGTTCGATGCGGCTTCCGCCCCAGGAGGCATTTATCAAGCCTATCGGTACATTCAGTTCTTTGTTCAGATGTCGTCCGAATGCGTAGGCTACAGCAGAGAAATGTCTGATATTATCTGGTGTTGTCGGTCGCCATTGCGCGTTGACATCTGGGGATGGTAGTCCAGAAATTTCATTGGGTATATGGAATAGACGGATCATAGGATAGTTTGCGGCTGCTATCTCTGCCTGACTATCTTTTGACTGGTTCACCGACCACGCCATATTAGACTGTCCAGAACATACCCACACTTCTCCGAATAGGATATCGGTAAATTCGACGGTGTCGCTACCAGAAATCTCAAATTTATATGGACCCCCTGCTGGTGTTGCTTCCAACGTTGTTCTCCAATTTCCTTTTTCATCAGCTTTAACTGTGTAGGTGTTAATTTCACTTTCAATATCCTGTTTAATCACAGTAATAGTGAGAGTTTCATTTGGGGCAGCCCACCCCCAAATTGGAGCAGGCATCTCACGTTGCAACACCATGTTGTTCCCGAAAACTCGAGGCAAACTAATTTCAGCAAACGTTATTGTTTGAGTCAAGAATAGTAGTGAACTAATAATTAAAAGCATAAATATTTTCATATATGTTTAAACGTCCTTTCTTGTTGTATCTCATGATGTTATTGATGTTAGAAATTACCTGAGTTCGGAATAAGACATTTTTCGTCCAATACACAACATGGAAAGGTTATGCTACAAAGAGGTACAACCCAGAAAGGCTATGCTACAAAGAGGCACAACCCAGAAAGGCTATGCTACAAATAAATGCACCGAACTCACATTAGAAATTGTATGTAGCATTTTGTAAACGTTCTGCCAGATAACTGTTTCGTTCCATAACTTGATTGTTGTGTATGCATATATTGAGTGCCTGTTTGGTGCCTACAATTACAACCATCTCCTTCGCACGCGTGATACCTGTGTAAAGCAAGTTTCGCTGTAACATAATATGATGTTGTGTATGTAAGGGCATTACAACGACAGGATACTCGCTTCCTTGAGCTTTGTGTATAGTTGTGGCATAAGCAAGAACAAGTTCATTCAGGTCTGCCATATCATAAGCAACTTGTTTATCAGAAAAACGTATGTTCAACAATTTTTCAACCTGATCAATACCGACAATTCGTCCTATATCTCCGTTGTATACATCATAATCATAATTATTACGGATTTGCATTACCTTATCGCTAATTCGAAATGTATGCCAACCTCTGATAGCTTGTTCGGAATGAGGATTTAGCACATCTTGAAGACGTATGTTAAAATTTTCTGATCCGAGTATACCACGTCGCATCGGACAAAGCAATTGAATATCGTCAATAGGATGGAAGTTGTAGTAGCGTGGGAGTCGGTCTGAGATAAGAGAAGTAACTAGTTGGACGATTTCCTCAGGATCCTCCTCCTCCATAAAGAAGAAATTGCGGTCTTTGGGTCCGGACAGATTCGGTCTTTCACCCGTATTAATCAGATGTGCGTTGGTGACAATCATACTCTGTTGTGCTTGTCGAAAGATTTCTGTTAGCGTGACGACAGAGATCTGTTTGGAATCTATCAATCCTTTGAGGACATTACCTGCACCGACAGATGGCAGTTGGTCGGTATCACCGATGAGGATAACGGTTGCATGTAATGGGATTGCCTGCATCAATCGGTTCATCAAGACAATATCAACCATCGACATTTCATCAATAATAACGACATCTGTATCTAATGGGTTCTCACGATTTCTTTTGAATCCGTTTTCATGTGGAGAAAATTCTAGGAGTCGGTGTATTGTTTTTGCTTCTCTATCTGTGGTTTCACTGAGTCTTTTCGCTGCCCGTCCCGTAGGGGCTGCTAACACAATACGTCTACCATCTGCTTCAAACAACCGAATCATACCGATCGTTGTTGTGGTTTTACCGGTTCCGGGTCCTCCTGTGAGAATCAATGCGCGTTCTGTGAGGGCAGCCAGGATTGCATCCTTCTGTTGAGATGCAAATTGTATGTCCATTTCCGCCTCTAACTGAGTCAAAGATTTAGAAATATCTAAGTTGCTGGGATATCGTTTACCACTGGAGAGTAATCGTTGAAATTGGTTGACAACTCCCATCTCAGCGTAGTAAAACGGTGCGAGATAGACAGCACTATTCACATGTGTTTTTAAGATGTGATCGGGAGCATTTTCATCCGTGTCCTCTTCAGCTTCATCGCATATCTCAATATATATGTTATCTATGTCAGTTTTTGTTTGATTTGTTCCACTGTTGATGTTGCCATCTTCAGCAATGATTTCAACTTGACCATCCTCAGATGATAGAACTACTTCCTCTTTTTGAGTTAGTGCTAGGATTCCCAACGTAATTGTCCGTTGTTCCTGCTCCAAAATATCTCCACATGCCTCTATTAGCTGTTCAGGATGTTGGAAGACATGCCCTTCATCGGCTTTTTGACTGAGTACATATTTGATGCCTGCTTGTATACGGTGCGGATTGCTCTTATCTATACCGAGTTTTTGTGCTATTGTATCTGCGGTGACAAACCCGATGCCGTAAATGTCATCTGCAAGGCGGTAAGGATTTGAGGTGACAATCGGGATCGCTTCACTTTGATATGTTTTGTATATCTTTGTGGCATGGGATGTGCTAACGTTATGTGATTGCAAAAATAGCATTATATTTTTTATTTCGCGTTGTTCCTCCCACGCCTGTTGTATCATTTTTACACGTTTCTTACCGATCCCTGGCACACCCGCTAATTTCTCTGGTGTTTGTTCAATAACATCAATAGTATCCATCCCGAACTTACTAACGATACGGGTGGCCATCTTTGGGCCGATTCCTTTAATCATACCCGAACTGAGGTATTTCCTTATCCCAAGCACATTTGCTGGTTGGATAGTCTCATATCTATCAATTTGGAACTGTAGACCATACTTTGGATTGTTTGCCCATTCTCCGCTAAGCAGCAGACTCTCACCTGCGTTGACTGATGCAAGATTTCCGACAATCGTTATGAGTTCAGGATGACCGCGCGCAGAAAACCTCCCGACAGTGTATCCGTTTTCAGGATTTTCATAGACTATGCGTTCAAGAATTCCGCTTAATGTTTCCATGATTCATATCGCTACTCAAACAATAATTCGACAAGAGAAACCGGGAACTACATCATCGCCAGTAAGTGTGTCTTCACGAGTAAATGTCTTTATGTCTGTTTCTGACTTATATACGGTCACAGTTTTTGAAACGGGTTCTACCACCCAAACACATCGCGTTCCTGCGTCTAAATATGCAAGTGCTTTGCCAACGATATGTGACTGAATATCTGTAGGTGAAACAACCTCTATTGCGAGATCAGGTGGTATTGGAAAACCTTTGTCTTCGTCTACGTTCAACCGTTCAGTAGAAACGAATGCAACATCAGGTTTTAGTACGCGCTCTCCAACCTTAAATGAAGTTTCTGCTGTAAATAAGTGTCCGAGTTTATTGCTGTGGACATGTGGATCCAAATACCGTATGATTCTGACACTAATTGCCCCATGCCTAAATGATGCTGCTGGCATCGCTATTAATTCTCCCTTGACATACTCATATCCTTCCACATCGTTCTCAAGAAATTCCTCTAATGTTATTGTGGCATGTTGTATAGATAAATCTTGTGAAAGTTCGTGTGCTTCTACTTGAGACATGCTACGATCCTTTATGTATTGTTACAAAGTTATGAATATGAGTGTGTAGATTACTCAATATTTGCCATCAGTTTTCGAAATGCGTTGAGTTGCGGGGCAATTATATGCGGTTCATCTGTTTTGTTTTCAAGTGCCTCGATTGTTTTGAATCCGTTGCCAGTAATTGCAACGACGATGCGTTCATTCTTTTCGATGTGCCCATCTTCAATTAGTTTTTTTGTTGCAGCGAGTGTAACACCGCCAGCAGTCTCTGTGAAAATACCTTCAGTTGCAGCAAGTAGTTTTATTGCTTCTACGATTTCTTCATCATTTGCATGTTCACCGATACCACCAGATTTTCGGACAGTATCAACAGCATATATACCATCGGCGGGATTGCCGATAGCAAGCGACTTTGCAATTGTATCAGGTTTCACGGGCTTGACGAAATCGCTGTTTTCCTTGAAAGTATTGACTATCGGTCCGCAGCCTTCTGCTTGTGCTACATGTATTTTTGTATTTGGTTTATCAATCAATCCTAATAGATGAAATTCTTTTAATGCTTTTCCTATCTTTGTTATCAGCGAACCGCCTGCCGCGGGCGCTATGATGTGGTCTGGTGCTTCCCAACCTAGTTGCTCAATTAATTCGAAACAGAGCGTTTTTGAACCTTCTGCATAGTATGGACGGATGTTGATATTGACAAATGCCCACGGGTAGACACCTGCAATTTCACTACACAAACGGTTTACTTCGTCATAAGTGCCCATGATACCTACAACTGTGGGTGCATAGACTAACGAAGCGACAACTTTTCCAAGTTCTAAATCAGCGGGGATAAAAATAAAACAGTTCAAATTGGCGATGGCAGCATGTGCAGCGACTGCATTGGCTAAGTTGCCTGTAGATGCACATGAGACCGTATCAAAATCGAATTCCTTTGATTTGCTGAGTGCGATTGCTACCACTCTATCTTTGAAGGATAGCGTTGGGTGGCAGACAGAATCGTCTTTTATGTAGATTTCCTTTACACCGAGTGCATCACCAAGATTCTTTGCTCTGATGAGCGGAGTGAAACCAGATTTTAATCCGTCAGTCGGTTCGCCGTCAATCGGTAATAAATCAATATATCTCCATAAACTATCAGGCCCTTGTTCTATTGAACGTCTTGAGATTGATTTTTGAATGGCTTCATAATTATAGCTGACCTCTAAAGGGCCGAAACAGAACTCGCAAACATGAAGTGGTTCCTTTGGGTACTCACGTTCACATTCGCGGCATTTTAAGCCTAAAACTTTTTCCATATTTCCTCCAGATATTATATTTCAATACTATAGTTTGGACATTTTTGGTCTTGTTATAGATTATGAATAGTTGGCAGCATTTCCCCGTTAGCACTTCTGAACAGGTGTTAGAACCGCTGCTAACGCCCCTTTTCTGTCTAAATTCTGTTAGAAATCACTGTTTTTTAGTCATCATTTTTCCAATAATCGTGAAAATAGTTGCTGTTGAACTAGTTCATGTAGTATCTTCAGGGATTTTTAGTTTTTTCTGTGCGTTTTTCCTCGGGTCGTAACCCGTATAAAAATAGTTTTGTTGTAAACATCGCTGCAAGTAAGCGGTCATCAAGCCGCGTGTGAGATGTTTCGGTTTATACCAGTGTATATTGAGCGTGGATAGCACGTCTTCTAAATCAAGAGAAACCTTGTCTGTGTCTGTGTCTGCGGGTGTCTTAGGCAATGGCGACGGACTGAAAGCGAGTTGTGTCAGCGTTGCTGCGGTGAAACTGAGTTGAGCGAACCGATCCAAACTTTTCCTGTCTCGGAGTTGATAGGTGTCAAATCCGAAGTTTTCTTTAGCGTCCCGAAAGGCAGTTTCAATCTGCCACCGGTTTCTATAGTGTCGGATAACTGTTTCTACGGGCAGTCGTAAATCTGAAGTAAATACACAAAAATACCGATAGGGTTTAGACTTTTTGGGGCGTTTGCGTATCACAACGATGCGGACATCTACAGGACACATCTTTGTCCGCACGACTTTATCAGCGACAGAAAGTGTCTGATCCTCAACAACGATATCTGTATACTTCAGGTGTGGAATAGACACACGGCTACCATACCGACGGGGTCTGCCTCTCTTGAGACGCTTAGGGCGTTTCGGTATATGAAAAAACGCCGCGTTTGACTTCGCACGACAAAGTAAATGATGTCCTTGTGAGAGTATCTCCGTGAACACTTTGCGTCTATTGAAACCTCTATCAAAAATGATAAGACCCGGTGGCACAAGATTACATAAATGCTTCAGCACAGCGAGGCTATTTGCGTCCTCGCTTTTCGGTTCCATCATCCGTGTGGCTAATGGAAATAGGCGCGTGCCTTCAGGCGTTTCTGCCAGCCAGCCAATCGCACCGAACTCGTGTCCGTGATGAAACTTGGACTGGTTCTTGTTACGTGGCTGATACGCAGGGTTCCTGCGGAAATGCAAACCCGCTTGTTTTGAACCGCTACTTATGGCATGCGTCTCATCATAGACATAGACGCCCGTGGGGTAAGCGGATAGCACTTGATGGCTTAGCGTAGTGGCGACTTGATCCACACACCAGATGCCACGCGAGAGAAACTTTGGCAGAGACCAATACCGACCTGCTTGGGCTGTCGCAAGATAGATTTGTGTCATTGTGCCTCGGTAGGGCGTATTTATCAGACCTTTTACGAAAGTCTGAAAGTGGTGAAAGTTATTATACTTGAACAAAGGTCAAAAATCTGATAACATGTTGTCCAAGTAGGAAAGTGGGGTCATTTGAAATATCCTTTCAAATTTGTGTTTCCTAAAAGGATACCCGCTTTCCTGCTTTATGTCCATAAAAAAAACAAAAAATGTCCAAACTATAGTATTTCAATATAAATATTGTAAAAATTTAATCTGTATTTGTTTCTTAGTTCCCTAATTCTTTTTTCATATTGATAGGACAATTTTAAAATCGTTATCACCTTTTTCTAATGTCAGTCGTATAAATAGCAAATGCTTATCTATCCATTTTACTTCTTTAGCATTTGACTCCGTTAACTGTAAACCGAGGTGGTTTCCCCAGATGGCAACAGCATAGGGCATTGATTTTGTTGACTCTATCGTAAAATTGATATGTAATTTTGAACGTTTCCTAATTGGTTGATAATTTGTGACTTTAGGCAAATGGTATTCTACTCCATAATTTGAGAAACTGTGGTCTGAAACCCCGGCACCGATATTGTCTATAACAGGTGGTGAGATATAATTATTCATCTCAACAGGTTCCATGGTGCCTTCAACAAATGAACATTGACATTCGGCGTCGTAATAAGCAAATTTCTTATTGTTTTCATTAAGAGTATCGGAATTGTCAGATGATGAGATTTCAGGTTCGGAATTTGAAACCGTTGGATAATCAATTATAAGAGTCGGTTCAGTCATCTGACAATTTGCCCAATAGTCGTCTATTATGTCAGATAAGGGTAAAAACTTTATGGTTTCTTTGGTTGTAATATATTCTAAATAAGCATCCAGTTTTGCTAATGTTTCTTGACCTAACTGGACGACATCCATAACATTGATATGTTCTACATAACAGAGCCACCGATTCCAACTATCATTTTCCACATATAAATTTATATTTTGCTGAAGTATGTCATTTATGAGTGAAGATCGGAGATTGTGTTCCTCCTTTTGTATGTGTGTCGCAGTCTGGTATGGTATACCTGCTATACTTCCTGCGGCAGGTGTGCTGAAATTATGTTGTTCTGCAGAAGGATAAAATACGCCGAACGGACATCCCTGGTCTATCTCTGCGATAGAGTCGCGTTCGCCCCAGCGATACCCCCATAAACCGCGAAACCCTTCCTGCTCCAATGCCTGGACTAATATTGGGTTTTTCCATTCTGCACCAGCGATATTCGGAACTGTCCAATCCAATGCACGCTCAAATTTCTTCCATTCAGATCGAATATATCTCGGTACATTTTCTCTCATTTTTACGAGATGTTCTGCAATAGCGTTTGCTGATGCAGATTCGTATAACGTATTTATGTTTTCAGCGTCAATTCCTGCTTCTGATTCAGATTGTTCAGTGATTGAACACCATTCTTCTTTCCATAATGATGTTATATCAAGCCTTAACAAAGGTTCATCACTGTAATTGTGATGCCATTCTGTTAAATCGTTTGCAAAATATTGTGCTAATTCAGCGGTTATTGCCCAAGTAATCGGTATATTGTATTTATGAGCGATCTCTGCTAAAAGACGCATCCCTTCTCGTAATGCTTGTCTATCTTCATCATTTACTGAGCTTACAAGTCCATAGTATAACATCGTTTAGACTATTCTAAAAATACAGTAACCCCCATATCTGCATACTTGTTGCGCGTACTTGGATTACCGTTTCTAAAACAGACAGTAGTTGAAATCCCTTCTAATTCTTTAACCACATACTGTACACAAGCATCCACTGTTTGCAGAGCATGGTTCGGATGACCTTCCATGCTGAAAGTTAAATCTGTTGGACCGAATGAGAGACAATCTACCCCAGTTTTTGCAAGTCTCCGTGCATGTGTTACTGCTTCGACAGACTCAATCTGCATCCACAGCATACCGTTGTTATTCCACCAGTCTGCATATTCCAACCGTTCCATTTTTTCCGAATTTTTTCTTGCACTACCACCCCAACTACGTATGCCTTTCTGTGGGTAATAAAAAGAATCTACTGCTTCGTCAACAGTTTCCTCTAATTCTACTTGCGGCACTTCAATACCGGACGGTCCCAGATCAAGGTAGTTTCCAATGAGATATGCATTTCGTGTATGTTTTATCCGAAAGTTGACTGGAATATCCAATTCATCAGCCATATTACAAAATGCCACGAGTCTGTCTTCGCTATAGGGTGCATGTTGACTGTCGACTGCTACAAAATCGTATCCACCCGTATTCACCTTTTCAAAGAGACTATCACGATCAATCATCATTGACACGGACGCACCATATACATATTCTCCATCATGTATACGTTTTTTCAAGTTTGTTTCCGACATATCTCCCTCCTTATAGAGACGTGTCTTTATACGCATTAGGGTATAATTAATAACATAATTGCTAACTTTTGTTTATCAATACCATCGCCAATTATCTGTACCTGATTCCAGAATTTAGGCAATGAATGCAACCCATTGGCATCATAAGTTTAGGGATATTCGCAATAAAATCATATCCGCTGTTTACTGATATAGGATCGCCTGACGATGTAGTGCCTTTGAGATTCACAACAAATGATGTATTCGTCTCATGTTTCGGACACCAATCCGACCAATCTTCACGACTTGTTGGGTCAAGAGTCAGCTCGAATGTTGGCGTATTGGCATTTCCGTTTGCCTCTGCCGAACAAACAAGTAAAATGTATGGTAAAGCAATGATTAGCAGTATCAATGAAACAAAAACAGCCTTTCGCATGATATTTTCCTTATACAAAATGATGCGTGAAGCAAATGTTGCCAGTCTATCACTACTTAGTGGCGAACAACAACTCTGTGAAACATGATCCGTCTATTTTCTTCTCTGTCTTTTTGCAGTATCTTTTAAGATTCTGGATTGTTCATAACGCGTTTGACGCGTTCTATCCGAGATAGCGTTCCTGGTTTCCAATACTCATCTACGGCTGCATGAGCGCGTTCAAATGCAGCAAGTGCGTTTTCATAATCACCTAACTGCACATAACAGACACCATCAAGCCCTTGCCAAATATAGCGGTATTCAAGCTGTTGTGCTTTCTTCGCATACCCAAGTGCCTCTTGCGCATGTCGCGGGTAGATAGCCTTGGCAAGTTCATGTAAAACATACGGATGATTCGGATTCATCTCATGTAAACGCCTGAGAACAGCAACTCTTGGCTCGTCATCAATGAAGCGGAAGCTTTCTGGATCATCATAAGGATACGCATATACCCACGTCAGCATCGCATCAAAATCGTTCGGATTTGCTGCCAATGCTTTTTCCGCAAAAGGCAAAGCTCTATTTGCCCGATAATAGCAACGATACTGCGCATAGGTAAGGGGGCCGAGTGCTTGTTCATATACCATATCTTCGGTTTTCCTAACTTCTGATTGACGTTCCCTTGATGAATAATTGCCAGTCTTCTTTAAATCTGCTAATCTTTTTTTATTTCGGCATTGACTCTGTCGTTCAGATCAGACGATATAACGGGGAGTGCGAAAGGTAATAAACGGAATAAAATCGTGCTGTCGTCCGGGTGTCGATGTATTAAAGGCGATTGTTTTTGCTGTTGTGTATCATCAGCAACTTCTTGCTGTTGAATAGGATTTTCTGATGGTGCTATTTTGACTATTGGTGTTTCATTCTGCGGTGTTTCCGCTTGTTCTGACGGTTGCACATTCTTCTGTGCACAGCTATTACAACCCGCGAGCATAATAGTGAGTATCAGTAGTATTGTGAAGTGTTCTATGCGGATTGTCATGGTTTTGTATCTTCTTACTTTAGAGGGTTGTATTGTGTTTGCAAAAATCGGCCTCTGTTTTCTCATTTCTCCAAACATAGATTGACACAAGTCCAACAGAGACTAACTGAAATTAACACTTAATTCGTTATGAATGTCTATTATAACATATTTTATCTTTGAATGCCAAAAACAAATGGAATTAGTAGGGTTATTTAGTTTTATGTATTTTAGTTGTTTTTTATCACAATCGTTAATATTTTAGGATGTGCAGATATACCGTGATTTTTCATGGTATATCTGCTATACTTCACCTTAAAAACTTACGATCTTTTGAGGTGAAGAATGACAAGAAAAAAGTCCTGCCACTTAATGGATATGTTAGCAGAACTTACAGACCCACGCAAGGAAAAAGGGAAACGGCACCCCTTGAAAGCAATCCTCGCACTTTTAGTCGTTGGATTGATGTGCGGGCATAAAGGGTATACATCCATCGCTACCTGGGCACGCTCACAGCCCGCACTCACAAAAGCACTCGGGTTCACACATCACAAAACGCCTTGTGCCGCAACTATCCATAATCTGTTGAAAAAGTTGGACGTTGAAGCATTAGAAAACATCCTGTCAAAATGGGTAAACGCCGCATTAGCAGAGTGCCCTGATTTGCGGGGGTGTTCCGACGCAGTCGCTATAGATGGCAAAACCCTGCGTGCGTCTAAAAAAAGTGGTGCGATGATCAGCCATTTACTCTCCGTCGTCTCTCATGAGTTAGGGATCACCCTCACGCAGCGAGGTGTCAGCGACAAAACCAATGAAATACCGGTATCAACGGAAATCCTCAAAGCGTTTGATGTAGCAGGCAAAGTTATCACAACGGATGCCCTTTTGACACAACGCTCTTTCTGCCACGGAATCATAAACAGCGGGGGCGACTATATGCTGCCTGTTAAAGGCAATCAACCGGACCTGTTAGAAGCGATTGAAAAACTTTTTCAAGGCGTGCCTGACGCGGTTTCTGAAGACACAACACACCCTACTTTAGGGAAACCGATATACATGCATGAGACGATTGAAAAGTCGCATGGCAGACTTGAGACGCGATGTATCAAGGCAAGCACAAGTCTCAACGCATATCTGGATTGGCCGGGCGTAGCACAAGTGATCCAATATTGCTATACTTCCAAAAATATGAAGACAGGAGAAGAGACAACCCGCACTACCTATGGGATTACGAGCCTGAAACCGAGTGAGGCATCCGCAGAACGCTTACTTGCTTTACGGAGAGGCCATTGGGCAATAGAGAACAAGTCGCATTGGATGCGCGATGTGCTACTCGGCGAGGACGCATCACCTGTCAGATGCGGGGCTATTCCACAAGTCATGGCCGCTTTACGAAATACCGCATTATCCGTATTCCGTTTTCAAGGCATAACACGGATCGCTGATAAAATAAAGGAATATGCATCAAAACCTTTACTCACAGTTAACTTGATAAAATGAATATCTATAAAACTAAATAACCCTATGGAATTAGAGGTGTATAGCTTTGTCACAGAAATAACACTGATGTAACACTTGCTATTTATACATTTTTATGCTAATCTCTTAACATCGCAATACTAACTAAAGGAGTAAATTCAATGTATCGTGTCGGTATCATCGGATTGGGCAGTATCGCTGCTCGGTATTCAACACCAAATGATCCGTATCCATATTGCCATGCAGGCGGGATTCGCTTATGTGAAACAACTGAATTAGTCGCAGTTGCGGATATGTCTACGGAACGACAAGCTGATTTCAAAAGCACATGGGGCCCAGGATTTCCTGACAATTCCATCAATTATTTTGAAACCGATGTGCAAATGTTAGAAAGTGAGAAGTTAGATATTGTTGCTGTCTGCGTGCGCGGACCTCACCACTTCGAGGTAATGCAGAACGTTTTGAGAGCAGATATCAAAGCAATTTTTCTTGAAAAGCCTGCAGGATGTTCACTTGAAGAGGTAGACACTATGACCGCAGGGGCAGATGCAAAAGGAATCCCAATCGTTGTTGATTATACAAGACATTGGGGACCCCATCTTCGACTACAATCCTTGATTAAGGACGGTCTAATCGGTGAAGTACAGAGTGTCATCGGTTATTGTGGCGGTGGTGTGCTCTCCTTTTCAATCCATACCACAGATATGATCTGTCAGTTCGCTGGATATGACCCTGCTACAGTTACAGGATATGTTGAAGGCGGTGGCGATGTTCCAGAACCTTATGAGCCTGAACCTGCAGTTGTCGCTGCGACAATAAAATTTGAAAACGGAGCTATCGGATACCATGTTGGAAAACATGGGGTTAGAGGTGCATTTTCTGTTGACGTCCTTGGAAGTGAAGGATCGGTGCAGACAGGTTTTTATAGCGGGACAACTGTTCAGAAAGGGGGCAAGGTGGTTGACAATGCAACGTTAGATTTACCTGAAAATGCAAGTCCATTTAAGATTGCATACAAGCAGATAACAGATTACCTTGAAGGCGGGCAACAGCCTCACTGTTCACGTGACGATTATACGGCCGTGAATGAAATCGGATTTGCTACAATTGAAAGCGGTATCACTGGACAGACAATCGAACTCCCATGTCAAAACAGAAAACGACTTATCTTTGCTAACGGGTAAGGAAATCATGAAAATTACAGAATACCTGAATAGCATTGAGACTTCACTACAATCTGGGGATGCAACTGAACATACCTATCGTCCAATTCTCCAACAGTTTTTAGGAGAATGGAGTCAAGACTTATCTACTTCAACAGATTACAGAATTACCAATGAACCCAAACGTATTGCAGGAAATGCCCCAGATTTCCTTGTGAAACAAGGTGATATGTCATTAGGATGGATTGAAACAAAACCTCCTGGAACAGACTTAGGTAATGAAGAAAAATCAGAACAGCTTCAAAGGTATCGTCAAGCGTTTTCGAATCTTATACTTACCAATTATGTAGAATTTCGACTCTATAGTTCAGGTGAAAATTGTTTCTCTGTCCGTATTGCAGACATAGATGATGCTAATCAATGCTTGATAAATCAATGCAATGATGGCTCTGAAATCTCTACCTTTTTATCCGCGTTTTTTGGATCAGAACCTATCAGAATTGGTAAAGTGTCAGACTTAGCGCGGATGCTCAGTGGCAAAGCACAATTGCGCAAAGTCGCAATTGCTAGCCTGCTTAAGGGGACATCAAATAACGAACTCAAGAATCGGTTAGCAGCGTTTCGTGAACATCTCATCGCAGATCTGTCTGAAGCAGACTTTGCAGATATGATGGCACAGACGATCACCTACAGTCTTTTCGCTGCACGTTGCTATCATACCCACGGGACGTTTACTCGAACCAACGCTATAGAAACCCTTGAAGAAATGAACCCTTTTCTTTCACAACTCCTTTGGGTATCTATCCAAAGATTGCACAATTGCAATTGGATTATTGATCCTATTGCTGAATTGCTTGACTTGTCTGATATGGAAAGTATCATCTCCGAGTTTGGCACTGAAGTTAGACAAGCGGATCCGATTATTCACTTTTATGAAGACTTCCTCAGTGACTACGACCCTGAAATTCGCAGAAAACGTGGTGTTTATTATACCCCCGAACCCGTTGTATCGTATATTGTTCGAAGCGTTGATAAAGTCCTAACTGATCAGTTTAATTTGTCTGATGGACTTGCACATACAGGCACAGTAAATGTAAATGAAGTGCAGTTACCAAAGGTTCAAATCCTTGATCCGGCTGCTGGTACTGGAACTTTTCTTCGGGCGGTAATTGAACAAATACATCGGACCCTTATCACTAGTGGGATGGGAGGGGCATGGCAGGAATATGTATCGCAGCACCTTTTGCCACGACTGCACGGTTTTGAACGCATGGTCGCCCCTTACACGATGTGTCACCTAACGCTTACACACCAACTTACGCAACTTGGATACAGTTTACAAGAGGGAGAACGTCTCAATGTCTACCTTACAGATACGCTCGAGTCAAGAGATCCTCAAGAAGGGTTGTTTACCTTTTTAGATGAAATCGCCAGAGAAGCCGAATCTGCTGCCACTGTTAAACGGGAGCTACCCGTGATGGTAATCGTCAAAAATCCACCATATCTGGGGGAGTCAGAAAACAAAGGTGAATGGATTACAAATCTGTTACGTGGACTTGATGGAGATATAGTAACAGAGAGCTATTTTGAGGTGGATGGACAACCCCTTGAAGAAAATACACAAAGATGGTTAGGGGACGATTATGTCAAGTTTATCCGTTTTGCCCAATGGCGTATTGCACACACTGGATACGGAGCCCTCGCTTTTATTTCCAATCACGGTTACCTAAGCAATACAACATTTTGCGGTATGCGCCAAAGTCTTTTGAAAACCTTTGACGCTATTTACATTCTTGACCTGCACGGGAATAAGCGGACGAACAAGGAACCGCCCAATGGCGGAGAAGACGAAAACGTTTTTAATATTCAACAAGGTGTATCCATCGGTATCTTTGTTAAAAATGCATCAGAAAAACCTTCTCCAGCACGTGTTTATCATTCGGAGTTATGGGGAAACCGAGAGGACAAGTACAACTGGCTTGAGGCAAACGCTGTTGACACTACCCCGTGGGCAGAATTGACACCAATCTCTCCGAACTATCTCTTTAAGCCACATCCACATGACGAAAGCATAACTGAAGAATACAAACGTTTTTGGAAACTCACAGATATTTTCCTTTTGAAAAACAGCGGCATTCTCACAAAGCGAGATAAAATGGTAATAGATTTTGAACCTAAACCGATACTTGAACGGATCAATTATTTTCGAAATTCAACGGAATCCAATGAAAGATTATGCGACCTACTACGTATAAATATGATTGCTGAATGGGATATGGATAGGGCACGCGAAATACTTCGTGCAGAACAGAACTTTGAAAAATACATACAACCCATCTTATATCGCCCTTATGATAAACGATTCATCTTTTATCATGATGACTTAGTCGCTAGAAGCGGTAAGAAAGTTATGAACCACCTCATTATTGGTGAAAATGTTGCAATGTGTGTCGGTAGAACTGGACAAGCAGTAGGCGACGCTTCATGGAATCTCGTCGCTATCTCAAAGAGATTCGTTGATTTGAATATTTTTCGACGTGGGGGAAACCGTGTATTCCCGCTTTACCGTTACACAGATGAGGGAGGGCAAAGAGATCCAAATATGTCACAACGATTTTTAGAAGAAGCATGTCGCCATCTTAATTATGAAAATAAACACAATACTGAACTGTATTTCATTCATGATGGTAAAGGGAACTGCAACACGACTATTGGTCCAGAGGACATTTTCCACTACATCTATGCAATCTTACATGCTCCAGGGTACCGACAACGGTATGCAGATCAACTCAAAATTGATTTCCCATCTATTCCGTTGACAACTGATCGCTCCTTATTTCGAAAACTTGTCATGTTAGGGGAACAATTAGTGGAGACGCAGCTCTTTCAAAGTAGAGCTCTAAATCTGCCAACTTTTCCAGTAAGCGGCAATCAACGAGTTGAAGATGTTCATTGGGCAGAAGTAGATCGACGTGTTTGGATTAATCAAAATCAGTATTTTGAACCGATCCGACAAGAGATTTGGAAGTTTCGCGTAGGTGGGCACCAACCCGCAAAAAAATGGCTCACCGACCGTAATTCAAGAAAATTGACGTATGATGAAATTCAACACTATGGACATATCTGTGACGCAATTGAAAAAACTATTGGAGTTATGGAAGAAATTGATAATACTGTGGAACAACACGGTGGATGGCCTCTTGTAAACAATGCGTAAATAAACTTCAAACTCAGAGACAGGACTTACGCTCTCTCCCTTGATAAGCGGGATTAGGGGGGTAAAAAGGCATTATCTCAATGATATTTCAGTGATCTAACCCCACAAATCATGCAGAATACCATACGGACGTTGATTTGGCATATTCGTCCAAGCGCATTTGACGTTGATTCAAATCCTCTTTATCAGTGGGACTTTAAGAGAAAATGTGTCTGTCCTGAGAGAACAATAGTATGGCATCAATAAGTGAACTTGAACCTTTATTCCGCTTCTTTATGCGGTTTTATCGTGGCAAACGTTATAATACGACTCCTAACACACCACTCACAAAACCGTTGCAAGAATGTAAGGTTGCTCTTATTACAACTGCAGGTTTTTATATCAATGGACAGCAACCTTATGTAAATGGAGATTGTTCATACCGCGAGATTCCAAATACAATTCAGACAAATGAGCTGAAAATCGGACATAAAAGCGTTGCTTATGATAAATCTGATTCAAAAACGGATGCAAACCTTGTCTTTCCAATTGATCGCTTTAGAGAATTGAAAACAGCAGGAAAAATAGGTTGCCTTAATCATAGGCACTTCAGTTTTATGGGATCAATATCAAAACCGAAACCCCTCATAACGGTTACTGCGCCAGAGGTGGCACAGATGCTTAAAGATGATGGGGTGGACGTTACATTCTTAACTCCCGTATGACCGCTATGCAATCAGTCTGTAGGATTGATACAACGTGCTGTTGAAGAAGTCGGAATTTCTACGGTATCCATTACGTTATTAGAAGACCTGACGAAGAAGGTGAATCCCCCGCGTGCATTGCTTGTGCCGTATAGTTTTGGTCATCCACTCGGTGAACCTAACAATCCCGAATTACAACATGCAATTATCGCTGAGACACTTGCACTCTTTGAGGAGGAAAACCCGCCTCCAATTTTAAAAAGTAGTAGCCAGATAGGAGTATAAATGGACAAAATAAGTGTTGGAATAATTGGGTGTGGTGGTATCTTTCGTAACCTTCACGCCCCATATTACCAAGAACCGACGCGCCGTGCAGATATCATTGCAATTGCGGACATCAACGAGACAGGTGCTCATGAACAAGCGGAGCGATTTGGTGCAGATGCTTACACAGATTACCGTGAACTTCTGGATAGGAAAGATATAGATGCTGTTGATGTTTGCGTTCACCCGCGTCCACATCTTGAGATTACTCGAGCAGCTGCTGAAGCAGGTAAGCATATCCTCATGGAAAAACCGATGTGTTGTAATGTCGCTGAAGGTGACGAAATGGTAAAAGCGGCTGAAGATGCAGGAGTACTGCTGATGGTCGCCTATATGATGCGGTTTGATCCAGGATATATGAAACTGAAATCACTGCTTGAAGATGGGACACTGGGAACATTGCAGATGGCATATAGTAATCAAGTCGGATACTTTTCACCTGAAAGGCACCCGTGGCTATTTGTCAAAGCAGAATCAGGAGGTATGCTTGTTGAACAAGCGATCCATCACTTAGACCTGTGGTTGTGGTTATATGGTACTGCAACATCTGTCTATGGTTACACATCGCATGTCCCGCTCGGTGGTACATATCCATCTGTTGATAAGGCAGTGGAGAACAATGCTGTGTTGACTGTGCACTTTAAAAATGGTGGCGTTGGCATGATGATCAAGAGTTGGACTGCACAAATCGGATATGGTGGTAACGGGCTGGTCACAAGCAACGGATCAGCGTCTATAATTAGCCATGGATTGCGTTGGAAAACTCACGATATGGAATCAGCCGCGGAATTTACAGCACCTGTACCTGATGACGATACATATCGGAATATACCGGAAGCACAACGGAATCAACGTTACTGGGGCATCGCAGCAAAAGGAACAAGCATTGACCATTGGTTAGCATGCATTGCAGGAGAAGCGGTGCCAACAACGCATGGACAGATTGGAAGAGATGGTATAGAATTAGCTGAAGCGACGTATCTATCATCTCAATCTGGTGTTCCAATATCACTCCCTTTATAAGTGTTATTGGTTGGGCAACGTACGTGTGTGTAAACCAGCGTAAGAAGTCGTTTTGATGATTTTTCTAATCTAATACGCCAATATGAATGTTACGTTCTTCCAACGACCGTCTTCGTCGGGGAAGGTCACCGAAGAGAGGACGGAAATAACCGGCTCCTTCTGGTGATAGATGATACCGATCTGCATCATAAAATCGTGGGTCAAGACTGCGTCGAATGACGTGCCCGGTTTCATCTCGTTTCAAAACTTGTTCAATTGGTAACATGATAGGTTCAATACCAGCATCCGTACGAGTGATTGTTGCGATGCCATTTACCATACCGTCGGCGAGCGAGCGTACAGCAAGGGATCCTGCACTAATAGCAGTATCTCGATCCAATTCTGTGGGGCTGCCACATCTTTGCATATATCCAAGGATCAAAGCGCGTAAAGCTGAGCTGGGTATATTCGTAAGTCGTTTCTTCATCGCTTCTACGATAATTTCAGAGCATCCGCCAGGCTTTGTGTGTCCAAAGGCATCCAGTTCTGCCTGTGATGTAATCATTAATTCTCCATCGTCATTCCGTATACCCTCTGAAACTACGACAATAACATTACCTTGTAGCGCATGTTTTTCTTGTATTGCTTCAGCTAGCCTATCGGGTTGATATGGCACTTCTGGTACAACGATAAGGTCTGCTAAACCGTAGGCGGCGGAGAGTGTGAGCCATCCTGCATCTCTTCCCATTGCCTCTACAACAATTATGCGGTCGTGAGAATATGTTGTTGTTCGTAAATCTCTAACTGCATTAATTACTCTACTTGCTGCGGTTGGAAAACCGGGGCAGAAATAGTTGACCATTTTTGAATAATCAACGGAATCACCTTCAGGTGGATTTATTCCCACATCATTATCAATGGTTTTTGTAACAAATACTGTCGTAAATTGTTCCGAAAGTGCCGATCCGACCGTAAGGGTATCATCACCACCGATCGGAATAAGACCACTGACATTCAATTTTTTTAAGTTTTCAATTGCTTCGTCTAACTTGTCCATAGCGATTAGGTTTGTCCGGGAGCTCTTCAGTATTGTCCCACCGTGATTTTCATCAATCATGTCTGGTGTCAAGGTTAAGTAGCGTCCCCCTTTCAGGACTCCTCTCCAACCCTCCATGAAACCGATAAGTTCAAAACCGAGTTCTTCGGACTTTAAGGCAATACCTTTGAGAGTCGCATTGAGCGCACTTGTATCGCCACCTCCAGTTAGAACACCTATTTTTTTCCGCATATAAACTCCTATCATCTGTTTATTAAATAATAATCCAAATATAGTGAAAAAACTGTTCTTACAATCAATGCAAAGTTACTTTTTACTTTATTACTTCAACGAGTACTGGTTTATCAAGAGAAAGTGCCTTTTCCAATGTCGGTCTAAAATTTTCAGGGTCCTCTACGCGTAAACCGACTGCTCCAAATGATTCAGCAAACTGTACAAAGTCCGGATTTACCAATTCGACACCGATACGTTTTCCAAACCGACGCAGCTGACCACGTTCAATGGATGTGTATTGATTGTCATTCATCACAAGTGTAACCACAGGTAGGTTATACATTACAGCAGTAGCAAGGTCGGGGCTGGTCATCAAGAATCCGCCATCTCCACAGAGCGCGACAACTTTACGTTTTGGATATGCGACTTGTGCCCCAATTGCAGCGGTTAACCCAATACCCATCGCAACCGATATACCTGAAAATATGTAACTCCCGGAAGAATAAGTTGGAAAATGTGATAATGCGCCATATCCTGTAATATTGACATCAACAGACAGAATCGCGTCGCGTGGCATAACATCACGCATTTCCTTGAGAATACGTGGCGGTTCAATTGATGTAAATTGATTGTAAAGTTGTTTTAATGCATCATGCCATCCGCAGTCTAGGGTTTCATCATGAAGTGCTGCATTCAGTTGTTGTAGTACTAATTTTGGATTTGCACCTATCCCAACGGTAGCAGGATATTCTTTATGTACTTCTTCAACATCTGCTTCGATGTGTATCAACGGTTGTGGAATTTGTAAGGACCAGTTGCCGGTATCACGATATGTAAATCGAGTGCCAATTGCGATGATCAGATCAGATTCTTTCATTGCAGCTTGTGCCACACCGTCACGGAAAAGACCAATTGAATACTGGGAATCTTCAGGAACAGACCCCTTACCCATTCCGGTCATTGCTATAGGAGAATTTAGTAGTTGGGCGAATTCGAGCAATTCATCCGTTGCGCGTGCATGATTTATCCCGCCGCCAGAGACTATCAAAGGTCGTTCTGATGCTTTTATTAATGCAACCGCTGCATCAATGTCGTTCTCATTTGCCATTGTCTGAATGCCGTTATTTCTTGGAGGAATAGGTAAATCCGCATCTGTCTGAAGTGCGTCCGTAGCAAGTTCTATTAGAACCGGACCAGGCCTGGCAGAACGTAATTCTCTAAATGCGCGATTGACCGCATCTGGAATTTGTTCTACACGGTGTACGATCTCAATATGTTTCGTCATTGGTGCAAAAGCTGCTGCTTGGTCTAAACCGTGAAAACTTTTACGTCTATCTTTCTGGGACAAGAAGGATGGATTTTGTCCTGTAATCCAGAGAACGGAAGAGCAAGCAGTATATGCCTCACATATCCCTATGGAAGCATTATTTGAACCGGGCCCTGGCACTGTCATGCAGGTACCGACATCACCTGTGGTACGTGCATAACCATCCGCCATAAAGGCGGTCCCACCTTCATGTCGTGTTACATAATGTCGTATGTTATCCTTGTTGTGGTATAATGCCTCGTAAACAGTATCAAGATGGTTTCCCGGCAGGCCGAAAATTACCTCAATTCCTTGCTCTTTCAAACATTCGACAAAAAGTGTACCACCTGTCATTACAGCCCCTTTCTGTGTCTCAGTAGCTTATTAAGCACATAATTATGAATATCGTATCAGCGAGATTTTTGACTATATTATTATCATTATCAAATTCTTAATATACTTCATGATTAAGATTCTGTCAAGCATTATTCTCATTATTCCAGAGTCATTCAAAAGTCGTTTTTGGACGCGGATTTTTGTTTGTCAGAATCACGGATTACGCGGATTACACGGATTTACGCGGATTTTAAGAGTTTGTGTCTTCTTGCGCGCTTTCTTCTGAATCGCGGATTGATGCCAAATCAACGGTATGAATGCCATTGAGGCATTCCCCGGTTAGTGGTTGGTGCTTCAAGGTGCTTTTCGTAGGATTTTGATAAACACAGATTGTCGGTTGTCAGCATCTCGGATTAGCACCACATCAAAGGTATGAATGCGATTTAGGCATTCTCTGGATTATTTTTTCAGCATTGGGGAGGACGCTAAGTCCGCGACAATTGAATGGCTCTGTCACCATTGGGTGTATAAAGATATTCAGGATGGATGCAAATTGAGCGTCAGAATCTCGGATTACATGGATTCTTAGGAGTTTGTAAGCGAACATGTATACTTTAATTGTATACTAAAGTTTGGACATTTTGGGACATTCAGGCTGCGTTGTCCGCAGGCAATGCTGTCTCTTTGTGAAAATCGGTGTGTATTTTCTGTGAGTTTGTTTTTTCAGAGTAAATCGCAGAAAATACCGCTCTGTAGAGCTGCCAGCGGAGATAAACTACACGCAACCCTTGTGTGAGACGCTTCGGATGATACCAATGGATGCCCAACTGATCACAAACTACCTGAGCACTTATCTCCTCCGCCGTCCCATCCCGTGGGGTGAATAGCAACTTCGTCAGACTTGCTGCAACGAAACTCAATTGCACAAACCGATTGATGCTTTTGCGGGATTTCAGGCGATAGTCATCAAAACCGAAGTGTTGCTTCGCATCCCGAAAAGCCGTCTCTATGTGCCATCTCTTGCGATAATATATAGCGATCTGTGGTATCCCAATCGTCAAATCTGTTGTCCATACACAGAAATACCGATAAGGTTTCGAGGTTTTCGGGCGACTTCGGATAACAACGAGGCGAATATCAGCATCGCACATCTTCGTTCTCACGACTTTGGAGGCGATTGAATACTTTTGGCCTTCTATATCCATAAGCGTATACCGCATCCTGCGAATATCCAAGCGGTCTCCATATTTTCGCGGACGGCCACGCTGGCGATGTTTCGGCTGTTCCGGTAAACGATAGAAGACGGCATTAGACTTCGCACGACACAAGATATGATGTCCATAACTTTGAACCAGCGTAAACACTTTTCGCCTTGAGAACCCACGATCAAAAATAATAAGACCCGGAGCGATCTGGGAACAGATGCGTTTCAACACCGCATCGCTTTTATCACGGCACGTCTGCGGCACCATCAGTCTCGCCCATACGGGGAATAGCTGCCAACCTGTAGATGTTTGGCAAAGTAAACCTAAGGCACCAAACTCGTGTCCATAATGGAACTTGGATCGGTTCACGCGACCCTTTTGATAACTGAAGTTGCGGAAAAAATGCAACCCCCACTGGCGTTCACCTGTTTTTATGGCTTTGGTCTCATCATACACATAAACCCAGTTAGGAAATGCTTGCTGAACCTTTTTTGTCAGGTGTCCTGCGACTTTATCCGCATCCCATTTACCACGCGATAGAAACTTTGGAAAAGACCAGTATCGCGTCTGTGAAAAACCTGATTGATAAAGTTCCGTTAGCGTGCCACTATTTCCATCTGCGATAAATCCGAAAATAAACGCTTGGAAAAGAGCATAGTTTTGTGTGTTGAACAGATACTGAAAAT
This sequence comes from Candidatus Poribacteria bacterium, assembly GCA_965200395.1. Lineage (GTDB taxonomy): Bacteria > Poribacteria > WGA-4E > WGA-4E > WGA-3G > MSPOR6. Next base: position 1,234,474 of record CBDAUH010000003.1, read on the forward strand.
CTGATAGAATGTCGTCTAAGCAGAAAAGGAGGTTCATTTTTTATTCTCCTTTCAAAAAATATATTTGTTTATGAAAGGATACCTGCTTTTCTGTTTTTTCGCACTAAAAATTTCTAAAACTGTCCAAACTATAGTAATTGTATAATTCACTATAAATAATCCTAGCCACCTATTTCAATCATATTGACATACGACAATAGTATATGGTAAAATAAACATTGTAATGTTGAATGACATAATCATGGGCAGAAATAATGTGTTTATCAAGAATTATTGCGATATCAATTTGCATAATATAGTAATAAGGAGGCTACAATGCTCAATAGAAACCCTTTTCAAGAACCAGGACAGTGGTACCGAGGAAATACACACAGTCACAGTACCGAATCGGACGGTCAACTTTCAATTCCGGATCGGTTCGCAGCATATCAAGATGCAGGATATGATTTTCTAGTATTGACTGACCACCGTAAAGTAAATGATGTTGATGCTTACACTTCACCAGAATTTTTGGCGATCTCAGGTAGTGAAGTCCATCCATCAAACCCTTATGGAGGTCCCATATACCACATCGTAGCGATTAACATCCATGAACAGGTGAATTGTACAAAGATGCACCCAAATGCTGTAATTGATGATATTAAAGAACAAGGCGGAGAAGCAGTCCTATGTCATCCTTATTGGTGTGGGCATACCATTTTAGATTATCTCCCATTGCAAGGGTATTTCGCAGTTGAAGTCTACAACGATACTTGCATGGGAATCGGAAAAGGATTTTCAGAACAAGCATGGGATGACTTATTAGATAAAGGTGGGCCGGTGCTTGGGATTGCCGCAGATGATTCACACGGCACAGAACATGACTGTTTCCACGGTTGGATAATGGTAAAATCTCAAGATTTAACCCTTGACAGCATAATGGAGGCACTGAGAACAGGTTCATTTTATTCCACGCTCGGACCTGAAATACATGATATAAGGCTACAAGATAATCAGTTACATGTAAAGTGTTCCGAAGCACAATCTATCGTTTTTAAAGCAGAACGTAGTCGCGGCAGACGTTTCATACCAACGAGTGGAGAGCTCCTTACTGAGGCTTCATATCCAATTTCAGAAAATATGAAATATGTCCGAATTGAAGTGACGGATGAAACAGGCAAAAAAGCTTGGTCTAATCCGTTCTTTTGGTAATGCAAAAAATACTTGTGTGCCATACGGGAGCTTGGATCGGTGATATGGTCCTACTCACACCATCTTTGCGTCTGCTCAAACACACATTTCCCGAATCTAATTTGATATTACTGTTACGACCACTCGTAGCAGACTTGATGAAGACCAATCCATATGTTGATAGGTGTATTGTAGATTACAAAACTGAAAGTAGATACCGATCATTTATCAGATTGGTTCGGAAGATTCGTGAATACAAATTTGACATCGCTGTCGTGATGCATCCGACTTCTATGCGTAATGCGCTTTTGCCCTTTTTTGCACAAGTGCCTATTCGTGTTGGTGCATCCTATAAAGGACGTGACATATTTCTCTCCGCAACTTGTCAGAACAGAACAGAAAAACATGAAGTAAAGAAATACCTCAATGTTGTTAATACGCTGTTCAATGACAGTCTAAGCTCCCTGAATGGCTTTGAGAGGGCAAAATCTGGAGATTCAATACATTTAGAATATTGGCATACAGATGAAGACCGACAATCTGTTTTGAATATGCTGAACAATGAAGGTGTGACAGATAACGATAGACTCTTGGCGGTTAATTTAGGTACAACGTGGCGGACAAAACAATGGAGTGTGAAAAATTTTGATAATGTCATAAATCAAATTTTTGAGAGAGTACCGAACATTAAAATCGTCTTAGTTGGTTCTTCAAATGAATTGTCGTTGGTGAAAAATATGTCATATTTAGACGCAACGATAAATCTTATTGATAAGACAGATATATTGCAACTTGGTGCGCTATTAGAAATGTGTGATGTTTGTCTCACATGTGATAGTGGTCCCATGCATATTGCTGCGGCAGTCGGAACACCGACGGTATCACTTTTCGGGCCCACATCTCCAGAACGTCAACAACCGTATGGTAAAGGACACACAATCATTGAGAAACCTTTGGATTGTCGCCCTTGTTACAATCGGACTTGTCATCGACAAGATACACAATTCTTATGCATGCAGGAAATAACTGTAGAAGAGGTTGCGGAGGAAATAATCGCAAAGCTGAATAAAAAGGAACAATATTTAATATATGATAAAAGCGTTAGTTTTTGATTTTGGTGGAACATTGGATGCAAACGGAACTCATTGGTTGGAGCGAACATATCAGTTTATCCAAAAACATCATCCTGAAATCACACGTGATCAATTTGATAAAGCAGATCGTGCAACAATTTCTGAATTTGCATTCGGTGATGCCTCAGTTGAATGGTCCTATCAAGATGGTTCAATGTTGCCAGTCGGCGCAGCTGCAAACCGTGAAGCAGCAAAATGTAGCTTACGTGAAACAGTTGATGCTATTGGTACGGGGGTATTCAAACGACTTGAGTTGTGTGATCAATTGAAAGACGAATATGTAGAATGGTTTTGCAATGGAGCGACTGAGAATCTTACGAGTAATCGTGATTGGCTCAAATCACTACAAGGCAAGTATAAACTTGGTGTAATTAGTAATAATTTTGGTAATACACAAGGGTGGTGTGATGAATTTCAACTTACATCAATGCTGGATGTGATTATTGATTCTACTGTATTTGGTGCCTCAAAACCTGATCCACGTATATTCAATGCGGTGCTTACAAAACTAAATGTTACACCATCTGAAGCAATCTATGTAGGTGATAGTTATACTGCAGATATGATTGGGGCGAAAAAGGTAGGGATGTGGACAGCATGGATGATTGGGGACCAGCAGAAAGAATGTCCTGACTTATCTGTTGTTGATGTCCAACTCAACCATTTACACGAATTAACAGATTTCTTAAACAATTGAGTGAATTATGGAACGTATATAAACAATGCTGGATTTATATCGTATTATACTAAAGGAATCATTATGATACGGAAGTCAATTATTATTTTAGGTTTCATTATTTCGATTACATATTTCAGCGCTGCATCGGAAAAAGAAACAGAAAAGACGGTCAAAATTGATGAACAAGTCAAAAATTGGAGTCTAAAAGACACAGAAAACAAACTCCACTCCCTTAAGAAGCTCAGTGAGGAAAAAAAAGTAGTATTACTTATTTATTTGGCAACACAGTGTCCGGTAGTAGATGATTATGTTGACCGTATCAATACTGTATATAAGGATTACAAGGAGAAAGACGTTCAGATAGTCGGTATCCATTCAAATAAACATGAAACAATAGGCGAAATCAAAAAATATACGGAAAAACACAAATTTGAGTTTCCTATTCTCAAGGATCCAGAAAACATTTTAGCTGACTATTTTAATGCACGCAGAACCCCAGAAGTCTTTCTCATAGATTCTGAAAAGATGCTCAGATATAGAGGTGCTATTGATGATAGTCGACAAACTCCAAAAAACCATTATCTACGAACTGTTTTAGATTTGGTATTAGAAGGAAAAACAGTGCCAGAAAAGCAGAAAAAAACGCGCGCAATCGGTTGTCTAATTAAAAGAGTCAGAAAAGTAGATATAGATCGCACACCATAGGGAAGATTTACATAACTACAATTAATCCACAATATCACAATATAGGATAGAAATATGCGAGCTTTCTTATCACATATACTCAATGCAATGTTAAGCATTATATTTGTTGTAATCATTCTTGTTTTTTTTGTTATCTGTTTTGGTATAGGTGTAGCAGGTGGGTTTATGCTTGGATGTTGGGAAGATGTGGCATCCCTTAATCTACAAAAATTAGAATATAAACAGGACACGCACACTTGGCGACAACACCTTGAAGTATATTCCTCAATTTGTGAAGTGCAGATGAAAGATTCTACAGAATTTTTAGTAGACAAATTAGAACGTTTGAAATACGAAAAAGTGGCCCCAGATGCACGCGGTATCAACTCACCCGGACAATATTTGGTAAAATTAAGTGGTGAACCACGAAAACAGAATGGAACGATACAATTGTTCACACGTCAATTTGACTATCCCATAATGGAAGAAGAAACAGAAGCAAAACGAGTAAGCCTTACAATAGCAAGTGGAAAGATTGAATCTATAAAAAACGTTGACGGTATATCCATAAGAAATTTTTATCTTGAACCAGAACTCTTAGATGAGTTTGTTGCAGATGACGATGACACAACACGAAGAATTATTCCACTTGTTGAAATGCCGAACAAACTTAAAGATGCCTTTATTGCAATTGAGGATAGACGATTTTATCAGCATTCGGGTATTGACATCTTCCGGCTCATGGGGGCAATCGTTTATTCTTTAAGAGGCGGAGATAGAATAAGTGGAACAAGCACTTTAACCCAGCAGCTCACTCGAAATGTCTACTTAGGTGATGAACGGACACCTGCAAGAAAAACTCGTGAGATATTATTAGCATTCACGATCGAAAAATCTCTGTCTAAAGATCAAATTTTAGAAGCATATCTCAACTTCATTGATTTTGGACGGTTCAATAGTCGGCAGCTATTCGGAATACAGAAAGCTGCTATGGAATTTTTTGGAAAGGAAGTATCAGAACTAGATTTCCATGAATGTGCTCTACTCGCCGCCTTACCAAAGGGAACAACGCAATTTTCACCGATAAGAAATCCTAAAAATGCTATCTCCCGACGTAATGTCGTACTCAAGGCAATGTATACACAAGGATTTATTACACAAAAGGAATACGAAAACAGTCGAAATCAACCTTTAGGTGTGAATAAACCAGAAAAGTCAATAATAAATAACAATCGAGATTTAGCAGGGCACTTTATCGCTCAAATTAGGTCTGAACTTGATAAGATTCCTGAACTTCAATCCAGTTTGTATAAAGAAGGCTTGAAAGCTTATACAACTATTGACATATCAATGCAATCTATTGCTGTCAAAGCTGTTGGTGACCACCTACGCAAGTTAGATAAGCTCAGTAGATTACCAAACTACGATGTAAATAAGGCAAGGAATAACAGAATAAATCCTATAAAAAGTTATCTACAAGCAGGGCTCATAGCATTTGACCCACATACAGGTGAAGTTAAAGCGATGGTTGGCGGACGGGATTACAAAATTTCTGATAGAGTAATAAATGGAGAAGCTGACATGAATTACTTCAATCGAACTATTGGAAATAAGAGAGATCCCGCTCGTAGGCAACCGGGTTCATCCTTTAAACCGATTGTATTTGCAGCACTGATGGAAGAACCATCAATTATTACACCCGCAACGATTCTAATTGATGAAAGGTGGGGGATAGTTCCAGCTCCCGTCCAGAAAAAATGGTTTCCTAACAATTATAGTAGGACATTCAAAGGACCTCTCACTGTACGTGAAATAATAAAAAAATCAATAAATGTACCAACCGTTAGGGCTGCATTAGAAACATCCAGAAACGATAATGGATTATGGGAAGGAATTGATAGAATTGTAAGACTGACGAAAAGAATGGGAATAGAAAGTTCTATGCAGCCTACGCCAGCACTTACTTTAGGTGCATCTGGTATGACTGTGCTTGAATTAACTGCTGCGTACGGGGTATTTGCAAATCGTGGCATGTTAGTCGAACCGAATTACATCAAATACATCGTGGGTGCAGATGGGAAACCGGTATATAATTTTCAACCAGATCGCACACGTGTATTGGATCAAAGAATAGCCTATCAAGTTCATTCATTTTTAGAAAGTGTTATTACACAGGGAACGGGACGTAGGGCTATATCGTCAAGTTTTGGTTATAATATCACGCGACCTATCGCAGGTAAAACAGGAACAACCAATAAAAATGTAGATGCTTGGTTTGTAGGATATAGTACAGATCTGGTGGTTGGCGTTTGGGTCGGATTTGATGTGTATAGACCTAATCGACATAACTATAATGAAGAGGGCGCAAAAGCAGCACTACCGATATGGGCAAGATTTATGAAAGATGCTTCAAGGGGACCTGAAAAACCATTTAAGGTTCCTGAGGGAATTGAATTTTGGGAAATTGACAAAGTTACAGGTTTGCTTCGAAATAAAGACAAATGCCCACCTGAAAACATAAGTAACGAACCCTTTCTTGAAGGGCAAGTTCCTACTAAAATATGTGACCAACATTAGGACATACTTACATCATCTACAAACTATGCTGACTGCTGTAAATAGCCTACAAGATTTTGATAGAATAGTCAAGTATTTCTTGACACAAACAAGAGATCGCTACTACATTCCTGTGCTGAAGTAACGAGGTCTTATAGCGGAGGACGTAAAAATATGAAATTCAAAGTATTCATATCCCTGTTTTTGCTCGGATGTATTATCCTATTTGGATTTATATTCTTAATTTTAAAGTTCAAACAACAGGTGGAAGATAGGACACAATTGGTAGACAAGCTTATATCACATAGCAGTAGTCCGCCACCGAGAATCCCCAGAACTGAAGAGATACCGAATGAAATTCGACATCAATACGCTATTGTACCTAAAATAACGGGAAAACCTGAAATCATCGCTGAATTCGTTCAAGGAGGCTACCCACAAACTATCGAATTTTCACCGACAAACCCCAATTTAGTAGTGTGTAGAACCTATTATAAAAACTCTGAAAAGAATATCAAACTATGGGATCTCAATGACCCAAGTACACCCTTAGCAATATTCAGTGGTGATTCAGTCTCATTTTCACCGGAGGGCAAGATACTTGCTATCTCTGATATAGGTAATATTGAAGGTGGTGTAAGACTATGGGATATTGCAAAAGAACAATTTATCAGTTCTATACCCGGCGTGCTAACACGTGGTGCTGTTTTTTCTCCAGATAATAAATTTTTAGCATTATCATCTTTAGGTTTAGAACTTTGGAATGTCAGTAATCCGATAGAACCTAATGAACTTTGACGTTCAAGTTAGGTAATTTTTAGGTTTTTTTACAGGCGAGAGCAAGTTTGCTGTCGCCACGCAGTCCTACACAATCAAGCAACTCGGTTGACCCAGAGGCAAACTGTGAAAGAAACTGAGTGACGCGCTTGTGCAGCTCTTCCCACTCACTGCCAAATCGGTGCATCTTCAGCACAGACACTTTCAACCAACGCCACAACTTCTCAATCGGGTTCAGCCAAGGGGCATAAGTCGGCAACCATACAGGTTCAAGCTTGGGCATGTCCGATAAAGCAGCAGATACATCCGTGTGTTTATGAATAGACCAATTATCTTGAACAACGAATATCTTCTGAGCACCCGGATAAGTTTCAAGCAGCAGCTGATACATTTCAATAACTTTCGCACGCCCTACAATATAATTGTCAAGATAGGAAACTTGACCCGTCATCGCATTCAGTGCACCAATAATACGCCATTGTTTGTTATTTTTGCCACCGCATCTGGCTGTAGGCGGATTTTCTGGGGCAGCTGCTGCCCATAAGCGTGCGGGTTGTGGCCAATGATAATAACTCATCTCATCGAGGAATACCAGCACATGAGTAGCTGGAGAAAGTGCTGTTCGGTGCAAGCAGTCCAGGAGGTGTGCGACTTTTGCCTCATAAGCAGGATCCGGGCTATATTGTTGCACACGCCCTGATCGGATACAAAGTCCACAGTGCTTGAGCAGTCTGTGAACGCCACTAAGCGTGTAGTCGGCTAACCAATCGATGCTGGCACGTATAGTCCGCAGTGTCCATCTGCTTGGTGCTGGAGCCGCTGCCGTGGGCATCACCTCGTTTCGTGCTGCGTTTCCGGGTGCTTGGCGTAAGCGATCAGAGACTTCTTGTTTTTTTTCTGTGATAGTTTACGGCGTGCTCCCCCATGTCTATAGTTTATGAGCCCATCGCATCCTTCGGAGAGATAGCGTTTCAACCAGGCGTAAACTGTGTCAGGGTCTCTCGGTTTGAGCAGTCCGGAGCGTGCAACAGAGTGTGGCGATGCCCCTTGGGCTATTTTCAACAAGGCGGCAGCTTTTTCTCTGACGTCTGGTCGTGGATGATGGTCTCGGTGTTCAATGAGTTCTTGTTCTTGTTCATCAGTAAGGTCAAGACGGTGTCGTTTTGCCATGTGTCACTCCTCATCAGTGTTAGGATAACAACATAATAACATTACCGATTATGATTGTCAAGTTTCATTAGAAGCAATAGAGTTGAGAAGAGAAAACAGAGAAGAGGATCATACATTTTCTGCTGATGGCAAACTAATGGCAACAGTAGAATCAATAACTGATACAGTTAATATCTGGGAGATTAATGGTAATCAGGTCATCAAGAAGAATTATATTCATGTGATAGATAGAAAGGTTGGATGGATTGAGGCAATTGAGTTTTTACCCGATCCGAAGAATCCCATCCTTGCAATTGCAAATAATGATGAAGGTATAAGATTGTATTATCCACCTGATTGGCAAAGCTATAACACGATTCCTGCTGGAAATGTGGACGATCTTGCATTTACGCCAGATGGAAAGACCATTATCAGCGGAGGGAATAGGGAGATCGAATTTTGGTCAGTAGAAAATGGAAACCGAATTGCATCAATAGAAGGATATTCTGGTTGGGTTAACTGTGTTGACGTATCTGCTGATGGTAAGTTCGTCACAAGTTGTGATAATGATGGCGTGATTCGAGTCTGGGATATTGCAAACTATTTACCTAAAGAAAAGGAGACGACACAAAATATTGTTCCTATTTACTTTCTGCCCACTAACCGTCTGCCTCAGGCAGACATTCCAGAGAAAATAGACAAGAAACTGAGAGATCTTCAGGCATTTTTTGCAGATGAAATGGAGCGTCACGGGTACGGTAGAAAATCCTTTGAGTTTGAAAAAAATAGTGATGGTTCAGCAAAAGTATACCTATTTGAAGGTATGACAACAGATGAATACTATGGTGCCTCATCAAGAGTGCTTAATGAAATTAAACAGCATTTTGAATTATCCAACAATTTCTTATTCATCATCGTAGATAGGAGTATAAAAATGAAATCGAATGAAATAAAATATACTCTTGCTAAACTGGAAAACGCTGAAAAAATCATACGAGATGCGGAACGAAGCATAAGGAATGCGGAACGAAGCATAAGGAATTATGTCTTTAGTCAACAAGAAGGTGGAAATATTGTTATACGTACACCTCTCAACAGATACTCAAAACATGATCTTGCTACTAGGTTTGGAAAATCCATCGGATTAAGCCGTGATTATCGAAATTCTTCTTATCTTATGTCATACAGTAAAAACTCTAAGCAATTGTCTAAGAGCAGCGCAGCATGGTTAAATAGAAACCGATTTTTTAATTTTAATACAGAAATGACCTTTTTTAATAACAATACGTCAATTGAAAAACTCTCACCTTCAAAAGGAAAAATCCGATTTAAGGTTGAGGACGCTGACGGTATTTATCAGGTGCGATTGTTAGTGAAACCGATGGACGAAAATCCTCCACCTGGTTTTCAAATGAAAATAGATCCTGCCCAAAACCAAATAGAATGGGAAAAATATTATAAAGGAAAATATTACACATTGCATGATGTATCGACATTACGAGGAGAGACAAAGGCAACGGTAGAATTGGCTTACCCAAAATATGCGGATAATTTGTTTGAACTGCATGTTATTGATGGTGATGGAAATAGAGTATATGTGTATATGCAGCTTGTTGATAGAATCGGCATATCACCTGCATCTTTGTTACGTCATATATTTAAGTAAAGCATGGCTTACGCAAATTGCATCCGAAAGCGATAACTTTTACCCAAAAAGTCATCATTTCAGTATTTTATAGTAAAACTTATAATTATTCACAGCCTTTTGTACCTGTCTTATCTCCGCTCGCTTGTGGGGAATAAAGAGTGTCTTACGTATGTGAACTTAATTGTGGATTCTACTATAACCCCAAAACCCCTAATCAAGGGACTTCATAGTAGATTCCATAACCGAATTGTTAAGGCGTTCTTTAGATGTGTGAATATAAACGGGGAAGCTCTATCAAAAGGCGTGAAAAACGAAGAACCAAATGCCCTGAGGAGTTGGTATGCTTTGCCCTATGTGATACACCCCATACAAATTTTTTGGGCATGGATCTGCCCGCGACTTAGAATTTTGGAGGTTGATAAAAACGTGAAAAAAACAATGGATCAAAAAGAAATAGAACAACAAATGCGGCGTTTCAGGCTGATGGATGATTTTCCCCAAATTGATGAACAAACTTGCAAGGCGAGAGTGGAACGCTTTCTTGAGATAGATAAACAGGGTATCATTGGAAATCAGCATTTTGCGCGTGCCTCTGCCGAGTGTATAGATCTTTACAGTTATGGACACTTCATTGCTACTGTCATGGTAACACAATCAGTTAATGAAGGCATTATCAAGTTTGTCGCTAATCGGAATCAGATTAATCGCCAAGACATAAGATGCGATGCTCTGTTGCCAATCTTAGTATCAAAAGGCATTATTTCACAAGGGTGTTCCGAGGCTTCAAAGCAAATTATGAAGAGAAGTTTCCGAAATGATATCCACCACATGAATCCGCCAGTAGGAGAAATTGACTCCCAAACGTGGGCAAAATTGGCGAAAAAGAATATTCAGAATCTCGCTATTGTTGAACGTGAGATCTGGGCTATCAATATCGATGATGATGGGAAATTAGTACCGATCCAACCTAAGTACTGGGACATAAACTCTGATGGAACGGTGCCTGCCTTTTTACGTTTACAATAAGGCGGACAGGGACAGCGCAGTATTGTGCAAAATTACGAGATTTCATAATCTCTGCAACACATATTTTAACCTACAAATAATATGCAATACATGCTATACTATTTCCAATATTGAAACATCCACTCTGTTCTATGCCCACGGCAGCATCACTTTTCATTATAGGAATTAGAGCTACATGAGAGAACACTTTGACGCGCGCCCCTCAATATCCCCAATCCATATAAATTCAGAGATACCCACAAAACCGTTTGAGCTCGTCTCCGAATTTGAGCCACAAGGCGATCAACCGGCAGCCATAGACAAATTGACGAACGGTCTCTTACGTGGCGATAACACACAAACATTACTCGGCGTGACGGGGTCCGGTAAAACCTATACGATGGCACATGTCATACAAAATGTGCAACGCCCGACGCTCGTTATCTCGCCGAACAAAACCTTATCCGCACAACTCTATCGTGAATTCAAATCCTTCTTTCCACAAAACGCTGTCCATTATTTCGTCAGTGATTATGAATACTATCAGCCCGAAGCCTATATCCCAGCTACCGATACATTTATAGAGAAAGATGTTCGCGTCAACAAGGAGATTACGCGCATGCGGCTTGCCTCCACTGCTTCATTGATGTCACGCCGAGATGTTGTGATTGTTGCAAGTGTCTCATGCCTATACGGTTTAGGATCCCCACGCGAATTCGAAGGGCAGAAAATTGATTTAGAAATCGGAAAAATGATACGGCGTGATGAATTCTTACGCGATCTAATAGATATACAGTATGTTCGCAACGATGTTAACTTTTGGCAAGGCACCTTCCGTGTCCGTGGTGATGTCATTGAGGTGTTTCCAGCATATAGTGAGAGCGCGTTTCGTATTGAACTTTTCGGCGACGAAGTAGATAGAATTTGTGAAATCGACATGACTACCGGTGAAATCTTAGCAAAGCAGAACACGCTTGAAATTTATCCCGCAAAACACTTTATGACAGATGCTGATATATTTGAAGAAGCACTTATCAACATAGAACTTGAACTCCATGATCAAATAGCATCCTATGAGAAAGCGAATAAACTGTTAGAAGCACAACGCATCGGACAGCGAACTCGATTTGATTTGGAAATGCTACGTGAAGTCGGCTACTGCTCAGGCATAGAAAACTATTCACGACACTTATCCGGACTGCAGCCGGGGCAACCCCCCTACTGCCTCCTTAATTACTTTCTGGAAGATTTCCTACTTTTCGTCGATGAATCGCATGTGACAATTCCCCAATTGAAAGGGATGTATCGCGGAGACCGTGCAAGAAAATCAACACTTGTAGAGTATGGCTTTCGTCTACCTTCCGCATTAGACAACCGCCCCCTCAAGTTCGAAGAAGTAGAAACTTATTGGGATCAAGTTATCTTTGTATCTGCGACACCCGGTGCGTATGAAATGGAAAAGGGCGGACATATCGTTGAACAGATCATACGGCCAACTGGATTAATTGATCCACAAATTAGCGTACATCCCGTACGCGGACAAATTGACCATCTCATTGGAAAGATTCATGAACGTGTAAAAAATAAACAACGTGTGCTTGTTACCACCCTTACAAAACGGATGGCAGAGGACTTAAGTGAGTATTTTATAGAGGCAGGTATACGGGCAAACTACATGCATTCTGAAATAGATGTATTTGACCGTGCGCGTATATTACGCCAACTACGTGAAGGGGAATTTGACGTGCTTATCGGCATAAACCTGCTACGTGAGGGGCTTGATCTGCCTGAAGTTTCACTCGTTGCTATTTTAGATGCGGACCGTCCAGGTTTCCTCAGATCCGTAACATCCTTAGTTCAAACAGCTGGACGTGCTGCACGAAATGTTGATGGGGAAGTGCTATTCTATGGAGATACCATCACAACAGCTATGGCGGATGCGATGGCAGAGACAAGCCGCAGACGCGACATACAACTGAAATATAATGAGGAAAATAACATCACACCCGCAACAATACAGAAAGCCATTGAACAACTTATCTCAGAATCCACAGAGGAATATATAACAAATAAACCTGAAGATGTTGAACCTGTCCCCGTTGTTGAAGAAACAAATAAAGAGGATATAATAGCAACGATAGATAAACTTACCCGCCAAATGCACAAAGCTGCAATAGACCTCGAATTTGAACTCGCAGCATCACTACGTGACCAAATTACAGAACTCAAAACAAAAGTTCCCGGACTAAAATAGATATAATTATGAAATTAAAGGTATCTCTATTTTTCGCTGCTATATTCACTATATTTATAGGCTTATCGTCCAGTTTCGCTCAAGTCACGCCGCTACCTTTACCAGAGAATGCTGTGATGCGCCTTGGCAAGGGATGGAGTACTGCAATACATTACGCTCCTGATGGTAATCGTATCGCCGTTGGCGGAAATAATGGCGTTTGGATTCATGACATTCAAACAGGTGAAGTGCTGAAGCTGCTAACAGATGATGTGGGGGCTATCTGGAGTGTTCGCTATAGTCCTGATGGGAGAATTTTAGCAAGTGGTTCTGCTGACTCCACAGTCCAGCTGTGGGATGTTGAAACAGGTGAAGTGCTTATCAGACTCATAGGGCATACGGGTATTGTGTATAGTGTTGCATTCGGTCCGGATGGAAAAACGCTTGTGAGTGGGGGAACAGATGGGATAGTCCAAGTGTGGGATTTAATCACTGGAAAACAACTACGAATGTTTACTGGACACACCGACAAGGTCAACAGCGTGACATACAGTCCGGATGGAAAGTTAATCGCAAGTAGCAGTGAAGATAGAACCGTTCGAGTATGGTCATTACAGACAGAAACTTCGAATTCTAGCAGAAATCTGATTCTCAGTACGGGTACTCGGGTCAATGCTGTCCTGTTCAGTCCAGATGGAAAGATGGTTGCAAGTGGTGGAAATGACAGGAACATTGTCTTATGGGATGCAAACACAGGTGAATCTATCAGGACATTCTCAGGGCACAATGATTGGGTTCGCAGCATAGCGTTCAGTCCGGATGGAAAATTGCTTGTAAGTTGCAGTGATGACACCACAATACGACTTTGGGATGTCCAGACTGGAGAACAACTACGACTGCTTAAAGGGCATACACATAGGGTTGAAAACGTCCTGTTCAGTCCAAATGGAAAAACAATTGCAAGTGAGGGGTTAGATGGAACAATTCGTCTATGGGAAGTAGATTCTGGGAAACACCTCCGTATTCTCGCTGAATATCCTGATGTCATTTACAGTGTCGATTACAATTCAGATGGTAACGTTTTGGCAAGTCGCGGTAAGGACAACACAGTCCGTCTGTGGAATACAGGAACAGGTGAACTACTTCACAGAATTGCTTTGGCTTCAGATGAAGTGAATACATTCCGGACAGGTCTAACCAATATTTTGTTCAGTCAGGATAATGAAATATTGGCAACTGGAAGAGGTAACGACACTGTTCTGATAACAAATTATACAGCAGATAAAACCATATATACAAATTCTAGTACTGATAAAGGCATCCGAACCCTTTCAGGACATATAGGTTTGGTCAGGTGTATAACCTTAAATCCTGATGGGGAAACACTTGCAACCGGAAGTGCTGATGGTACAGTCAGAATATGGGATATTCAGTCAGGACAAGAACTTCACATGCTTGGTGCGGGGACACATTGGGTCTATACCGTTGCATTTAGTCCGGATGGGAAATTACTTGCATCTGGAAGCGGTGATACTACAGTTCGCTTGTGGAATCCAAAAACGGGGGCACAACTTCAACACCTTGAAGGTCATACGGATTCCGTTAATTGCGTTGCTTTCAGTCCGGATGGTCGACTTCTGGCAAGTGGTAGTAGTGATAACACCATCCGTTTGTGGCATCCACATTCTGGAGAACACCTACGCATATTTACCGGCCATGCAGGACAGGTGCTCAGTGTGGCATTTAGTCCAGATGGACAAACACTTGCATCGGGGGGTGATGATAGGACCGTCCAATTACAGAAAGTGTTCACAGACAATCCATCCACAATCCTTACTGGACATAGCAGTATCGTATATAGTGTGACCTTTAGTCCAAATGGGAACATACTCGCGAGTGGTAGTCTTGATGGCACCGTCCTATTTTGGGATTTTGCCACTTTAGATAAAGAGTGAAGAATATTTTGTCCATAACCTTTCCAGGGTTGTGCATCAGCGATAGTGTAGCAAACACAACGTGTTTGCGGTGACACTTTGCAACCCTTTAAAAGACCTTTCCAGGTTGTGCATCATTGCATATCTTGGTAGCATAACCTTTCCAGGGTGTGCATCGTTGTATTTCTTTGTCCCATAACCTTTCCAGGTTGCGTCTTTTTGTAGCATAACTTTATAGGAGAAATATTTCAATGACAGGACTGAAAACATCTTACTTCGTAGGTATTCTTGCGTTAATCATTGTGGCTAACTACACGGTTCAACTCGTTGCAGACGAGATTGAGGCTGAAGAAAAGCAAGCAGTCCTTCAAGAATTCATCAATATGGCAGAAGATCTTGAGAGGCAAAACAAAATTAACGAACCTTTTGATAACACGGCAGGTATCGGATACAATACAGAATACATCCCTGAAGACGCTACACAGGTAGACATGACAGCACAATTTGAAGGTGTCAATCAAAAGATCAAATGGCAGGCATTTACAGATAAAACTTTAGACGGTTATATTGATTTCAGTCCACGGGGGAATTGGCGTGTTTCTTATGCATGGACAACAATTATCTCGCCTGATGAACGGCACGTACAATTCCGTTTTGATAGTGATGACCAAGGTAAAATGTGGTTAAATAGCGAAGAGATATACGCAAATATGCAAGAAAAAATTATCAGTCTTGACAGAACAATTGTTCCTGTTACACTCAAAGCAGGGAAAAACACAATTCTTGTCAAAGTTTGTAATGAGAAAGATGAGAGCGGATTCTATCTACGGATTACGGATGCAAATGGAGAACCTATTAAGGATGTAATATTGAATGATGCCCATGACAATTAATTATCACGTTTTAGGATGACATGATGCATTTTCAACCAGAGGATTTTATAGTTAAAGAAATACCTTTGTACGAACCCTCCGGACATGGTACACACACCTATTTTGCTATTCGTAAACGCAATTTGAGTACTTATGACGCAATAAATAAAATTGCAACTTATCTGCATGTCAGACCTAGCGGTATCGGTTATGCCGGACTAAAGGACAAATGTGCAATAACCACACAAGTTCTGTCTGCAGAAGGAATAACTCCCGAACAACTCTTAACGACAGAAATTCCATCTATTGAAGTCCTGTGGGCAGAGAGACATCATCATAAATTGCGAGTCGGACATCTGCAAGGGAACACATTTACTATCACATTGTCCGGTGTATCAAAATATGTAAACGCAGATATAAAACAGAAAATTGAACGGATAGCTACTGAAGGGTTACCGAACTGGTTCGGTAGACAAAGGTTTGGAAACAGACAAGACACTCACATCATTGGTAAGACATTAATAATGGGTGATTGGGAATTGGCATTAGATTATATTCCATCAGATAATATAGGACAAAACAGTCGTATCGTAAAGAAAATGAAAATAGCAAAATCGACAAACGGTTTGGATAAAGCTGTCCTGTGTGTACCTCATCGATTGCGGAAATTATATCTGTCTGCATACCAAGCATATCTGTTTAATTGTATTCTGAAAAAACGTATATCTAATATCACAGAACTTTGGGATGGTGATATAGCAGTAAAACATAGTAACGGTGCTCCGTTCACTGTTGATAATGCTTCAATTGAGCAGAAGCGATCAGATGATTTTGAAATTAGCCCGACAGGCCCTATATTTGGATATAAGATGCGGCAACCTACCGGTAAAGCGAAACAGATAGAATCGGAACTTCTGTCAGAAGAAGGTTTGAAACACGAAGTATTTACCAAAGTTGCAGGGATTCGGTTACCCGGTTCACGGCGTCCTTTACGTATAAAAATGGAATTGCATCAGATTCAACTTCTTGATGATGGGGTACGCCTCTGCTTTACTTTACCAGCAGGTGGATATGCAACGGTCGTTTTAGATGAACTCTTTAACCCACCAATTCGCTGTTAAAAACACTATTTTCTGTAACAAAAATCCACATTAATCCGAGATTCTGACAATTTATGTCTCTTTGTAGCATAACCTTATCAAAAATAGGATAACTTCCATGCAATTTGACCACCGAGAAATCCGAGAATACCTCAAAGAATCAGAGTTTGAAAATCTCTTTACACAAGCACACGGTTTCACAGACGAGGAATTAGACTTCATCATCAGCTACAATATCAAATATCGTACGGGTTTGGGAAATTGAAGTAGTAGGTGAATAGGTAATTTGAAAATAATTTACCCAACTGCTAATTCCTAATTCATTAGGGTTATTTAGTTTTATAGATATTCATTTTATCAAGTTAACTGTGAGTAAAGGTTTTGATGCATATTCCTTTATTTTATCAGCGATCCGTGTTATGCCTTGAAAACGGAATACGGATAATGCGGTATTTCGTAAAGCGGCCATGACTTGTGGAATAGCCCCGCATCTGACAGGTGATGCGTCCTCGCCGAGTAGCACATCGCGCATCCAATGCGACTTGTTCTCTATTGCCCAATGGCCTCTCCGTAAAGCAAGTAAGCGTTCTGCGGATGCCTCACTCGGTTTCAGGCTCGTAATCCCATAGGTAGTGCGGGTTGTCTCTTCTCCTGTCTTCATATTTTTGGAAGTATAATGATATTGGATCACTTGTGCTATGCCCGGCCAGTCCAGATATGCGTTCAGACTTGTGCTTGCCTTGATACACCGTGTCTCAAGTCTGCCATGCGACTTTTCAATCGTCTCATGCATGTATATCGGTTTCCCTAAAGTAGGGTGTGTTGTGTCTTCAGAAACCGCGTCAGGCACGCCTTGAAAAAGTTTTTCAATCGCTTCTAACAGGTCCGGTTGATTGCCTTTAACAGGCAGCATATAGTCGCCCCCGCTGTTTATGATTCCGTGGCAGAAAGAGCGTTGTGTCAAAAGGGCATCCGTTGTGATAACTTTGCCTGCTACATCAAACGCTTTGAGGATTTCCGTTGATACCGGTATTTCATTGGTTTTGTCGCTGACACCTCGCTGCGTGAGGGTGATCCCTAACTCATGAGAGACGACGGAGAGTAAATGGCTGATCATCGCACCACTTTTTTTAGACGCACGCAGGGTTTTGCCATCTATAGCGACTGCGTCGGAACACCCCCGCAAATCAGGGCACTCTGCTAATGCGGCGTTTACCCATTTTGACAGGATGTTTTCTAATGCCTCAACGTCCAACTTTTTCAACAGATTATGGATAGTTGCGGCACAAGGCGTTTTGTGATGTGTGAACCCGAGTGCTTTTGTGAGTGCGGGCTGTGAGCGTGCCCAGGTAGCGATGGATGTATACCCTTTATGCCCGCACATCAATCCAACGACTAAAAGTGCGAGGATTGCTTTCAACGGGTGTCGTTTCCCTTTTTCCTTGCGTGGGTCTGTAAGTTCTGCTAACATATCCATTAAGTGGCAGGACTTTTTTCTTGTCATTCTTCACCTCAAAAGATCGTAAGTTTTTAAGGTGAAGTATAGCAGATATACCATGAAAAATCACGGTATATCTGCACATCCTAAAATATTAACGATTGTGATAAAAAACAACTAAAATACATAAAACTAAATAACCCTACTAATTCATTGACTTCCATTGCAAAAGAATGTTATAATACATATATCTTCATTTCTGATAGTTAGGTTACAAGATGTCTACCATCAAATATCTCGTTTTCCTTATCCTCTTCATTCACATTACAAGCATGCTTTGGGTTCATGCACAAGAAGACCAGAAACCGATTGAACTTGATCCAATTGTTGTCACGCCTGGGCGTTTTATGATTTATGATGGCTTTACACCTGATTTGTCCCTCACAAAGCAAGAAATAGAAAGGTTCCCTTTGATAGACAACGATATTATGCGATCAGGGCATAATTTGCCGGGAGTGACGGCAAGTGATTATAGCGCGCGTTTCAGTGTGAGAGGCGGTGAAAAAGACGGCGTCTCAGTTAGGTTAGATGGAATGGAACTCTATGATCCGTATCATTTACAAGATTTTGGGGGTGCCATCTCGTTGATCGGACTCGGTTTAATCCAACGCGCAGACCTGTTGATGGGCGGGTTTCCAGCGGAATACGGGCAGAAAATGTCCGGTGTGTTTGACATTACAACAAAATCACCCAATTCGGAAAGAATATCTGCTAATTTCGGAATAGACTTAATTAATGCGACTGCAATGGTGGAGGGCCCCCTTACGGATAAAGGTGGATGGCTGCTTTCCGCCCGAAGAGGTTACATTGACCTGATCCTGATGCTTATGGATGTTGACGAGAACTACAAGCCGCAGTATGCTGATGTATACGGAAAATTGGCCTATCAATTGTCGGATGCGGATACACTCACGATCAACGGTTTATACGGCTGGGATAAGAATCTGATACGTATAGATGATGTCGATAATAACCTGGATTCACTATATGACAATTCAACGGTGTGGCTAAAGTGGCAGCATCATGCAATTGGTTCTTCATATCGGACAGATGTTTATGTTTTCGGTGGAACATCAAGCCGAGAAAGGGTATCTGCTGAGACAAATCGTGATAATCGTGATTTCCGTTTTGTCGGAACGAAAGCGGAATTAACTGCGAATGTCCTGACGCGACATACAATCCGAACCGGTATTGAATGGCGCTGGTCAGCTGCACAATACGATTACTTTGTCCGAGAGAGAAGGGGCGGAATTAACAACTATAGTGACCCTATTCTTGCGGATATTGACGATAGCGGAAGTGACATAAAATTGTTTCTACAAGATGAGTGGGTGTTTCATCCGAATTTCGCTGTCAACGTAGGGGGACGCTATGTCGTTCAAAACTATCGAGGTCCGGATATTCAAAACTACGAAATTGGACCACGCGTCGCACTCGCCTTCCGCCCACAGGATAACCTTGTCCTACGAGCAGCATGGGGTCTCTATCATCAACCGGTCGACATGATGTCTATTCCTGTGGAGGATAGTATTCGGACCGTTGGGCGCGCAGAACAGGCGACACACTATATTATGGGTGGTGAATATAGTCTCAAAAGCAATTTTCTCATTCGGTTGGAAGGCTACTACAAAAAATATGACAATTTGGTTGGCAGGCTCAGAGAATTCGGCCGGCAAATGCAGATTTTCACACCCGCTGAATCTGCGGAGGCAAAAGGATTCGATATCTTCGCAACGCAGGCGGTCTCATCACGGTTGACTTGGGGACTAGGTTATGCTTACGGTATTGCAGAGGAAACATCCGAGAACCAAACTATCTATCGGCAATATGATCGGAGGCACTCCATTTTTTTGAGCTGCAGTCAACAGATCACGTCAACATGGCATCTCTATTTTAGCTGGCGTTTCCATACGGGTGATCCGAGAACACCCTTGGAGCACAAAAACGTGCTATCAGCTGATGGCAATACTATTATTGCGTGTGACCGACAATTTGGTGAAACACATACGGAACGACTTCCACCTTATCACAGTCTCGATTTTCGGATTACAAAACGTAGCCCCTATAGACGCTGGACACTTACATGGTATTTCCAAGTTTTAAACCTATATAACCATACCAATGTGGACCAGTACGCTTTCAGTGAAGTGCGGGATGAGGAAACAGATGCGATTATTGATTGTGCTATTGAAGAAGAACCGCTCTTTCCTATCGTTCCAACGTTGGGGATGACAATAATATTTTAGAAATTTGCATCTTGGATGAGAACAGGAAATGTTTAGACGTATCAGAGAAATGTGGCACAAAATTTGGGATACCCTCCGCATAGCTTCACGTAATGGCGCAGTACCAAAAGCAGCACCCAGCGTTGAAGAGGCGATCCTACCTTATGATCCAGAAGAATGGACTATCCATCCCTATGAACTAAAATATATGATTGATTCTGGCAGGGATTTTGTCCTGCTTGATGTCAGGGAAGAATGGGAATATCAGCTTGTGCATATTGACCGGGCAGTATCTATTCCGCTCGGTGAGTTACTGAAACGGTTTAGTGAACTCTCCCCTATAGATGAGATCGTTGTTTATTGTCATCACGGCATGCGGAGTCTGGATGCTGCACATTTACTGCACCAACTTGGTTTCAAGTCGGTATTGAGTGTTGTCGGTGGGATTGATCAGTGGGCGAATGAGATTGATCAAAACCTGCAGCGATATTAGGTTTCTGGTTACTTATCTGTACTATAGTTCGGACAATTTCGATTAGGTTCATGCCTATTTTCAAAGCATCTCTGACTTTCTGTGAGTTCCTTATACCATTTCTAAGAGTTTATACTGCATTAGCAGCCTTTATGAAATGTGAGAACCCAGTGAGTTTAGCGATAGCAGCATCGGAATAACTTTGAAGTATCTCCGTCACTTTCGCTTGCATAGCCTCAAGCGTCTCATAGAACTCGGTAAACAACTTCGCTTTCAAGTCTTGCCAGAAACGCTCAATTGGGTTCAACTCCGGACTATACGGCGGTAAGAAAAGTAAAACAACATTAGCAGGAACCACTAACGATTTAGCATGATGAAAACGACCCTTATCAAGCACTAATAAGTTGAGGCTCTCCGCGTAGGCAACCGATACAGCATCAATGAAACACTGAAAACAATCTGAAGTCAAGTGGGAAAGTTCTAAGAAAAATCGCTCACCTGTCAAAGGTTCAACCGCACCATAGAGATAAACCGATGTATATTGGTAATCTATCTTCGCGACAGGTTTGACACCGCGTTGCGTGATACGCCGTTCTGTAGTAGGCAAAAGACCATATCGCGTCTCATCTTGACTGAAAACACGGACACTTTGAAAATCCGCACCTTTTTCAGCAACCGCATCAGCGACATGTTTGCTAAACTCGGAGCGGAATGTTTCAGTCGCTACTGCGTTTTTTTTTATATGGCTCTTACGAGGCACTTTGAGTTTGGCTCCCCATTTATCATGAACCATTGCGTAAACAGTTTTATAGTTCATTTTGATGCCAAACGTGTCAGCGATATACTTTTGGATTTCCACATAACTCGTAAAACCCTCAGGTTTCCGCAGTTCTTCAAGTAAGAGGGTTTGCTGTTCTTCAGTGAGGATGGGTATGCGTCCGGGGGCATACCCGCGTTGCAGCATTTTCTCAAGTCCGCCGGTTTCATAAGCCTGCAGCCAGGTGCCGACACTTGTGCGATCAACGCTGAGCAGGCGGGCGACTTGGACACGATTTTTCGCCTCGCCACTTTTCAAGAGATAGAGCATATTCAGGCGCAGGATTTCATGCTTCTTTTTCGCTTTTCGTAAGAGGTCTTTCAAGACTTTACACTTTCTGTAATCTCTGGCACTTTTTTATTCATGGATGTTTCACTCCTTTAAAAGAATGGGGACCATAATAACACAGTTATGAAGAATAGTCAATTAGATTTGGTATTACACAAACGAAACTCATAGAAAAATAAACTTAACTGCCCTAAAGTGTTAGTCCCATAGACAGAGGCATTCAAAAGTCGATTTTGGACGCGGATTTTTGTTTGTCAGAATCGCGGATTATGCGGATTACGCGGATGGACGCGGATTTTAAGAGCCTATGTCTTCTTGCGTGCTCTTTTTCTGAATCGCGGATGGACGCGGATTAGGGGGTTGGTGCTTCAAGGTGCTTTTCGTAGGATTTGGATAAACACAGATCGTCGGTTGTCAGCATCTCGGATTAGCACCACATCAAAGGTATGAATGCGATTTAGGCATTCCCCGGATTATCTTTTTCAGAATTGCGGAGGACGCTAAGTCCGCGACAATTGAATGGCTCTGGTCCCATAGAGACGATATGTGTCTATAGAACCGGCATCCTTACCAAGTCTTAGGCCTCGTAGGGGCGATATGTGGATCGTCTTAAAACTGTCCAAACTACAAGAGGTTAAGAATAATGTTATTTATTTTGTTGTTATCACAACCCGTCTTGAATCCTTGTTATCCGTAACATCTATATTTATGCCTATTTTACGCAGCTCAACCGTATCTGTTTCAGATATATCATTTCCAAACGTTTCTATAGACAAACCTTTATCTTTCAACCAATGTAAAAAATTAAGGGTCTTTTGGTTTGTCTTCGTTGGAAACAGAGTATAGGTTGCTTCCATTCCTTTTATATCATCTTCAATAGACAGAAACTGACTGCTTGCCGTTTTATATTCATAGTCCATAAAGGCATGCACGGCAGGAACATCTCCAAACTGTTCCAAAAGTGAATCATACATAACAACGCGTTGTTCATCAATATCCATTTTAGAAGGGTCTTTCAACATCCACTTTTCTTTAGGTTGTTGTTGCACAGCAAAATGTTTAGTAGGTGGATCCTTCTTTGTTTTCGTATCCGTATCGTTTTTTGGTTGCAGCCATGCGGGTGTTTGCTTTTCGTCTGCAACATCCATCTTTTCACTTGTAATTGTGTCATCAGTGTTTATGCGGGGTGTGTCAACTTGCGACTTATTTATCCGTTGCGGATTTGTAGTCGTTTTGGTGGAAATAGGTACTTCGTATGACACAACTTTGTTATTGTTCGTGTGTTGCAACATTATCACAGAGAATGCCATAACCGCGACAATACAGAAAAACACAATGACGAAACGCTTTTTCATGACAATGCCTCCTTAAACAAACGATTACAAACAATCATTGCAATTACCGATGAATACAATAGTAAGTGACTTTTCTCTTTCTGCTATCAACTTTCTGCAACTATGTGCATAAGCAAGGACATAGGAATAAAAGGGAAGAGTCTCTTCTAAATCTCTGCCGAGAGGTACCCAACGGGACATATCAAGTTCAGGCAAATTTCCTTGCTCTGAGATAATACTTGCCAACCAATAGTAGAGATAAGCATCAGTTCCAGTAAATTGTCCTTCAGGGATATTATCTCTACTCTGCACTCGTATCCAAAATGCGCTCAGCAGAATAATCAGCAGGAGCAGATAAGTACCAACCCGTGTTAAAACACGGTGCCGCTTTATAAGACCGATATCCATGCTGTTTTTTTAATCCGCTGGGGATGGTTCCTGTTCCTCAGAAGGTGGAAAGAATATTTGTTCTATCTGTGTTGCAACTTCTGGATCAACTTCCCTTAACCTGCGGAGTCCTTTTTCTGGACCGTGCCGGTCAAGGATGTCCAAGGCGCGATTGAAACGTTCGGGTGATAAACGTTTTGTCTTAAACTGATCACGGAAGGCGGATTCCACTTTTTCTTTGGTCATGAGTTCAGGGAACTGTTCCATAAACATTTTCTCAAATTCTGCTTCTAACTCTGCATCGCTCATGCCGACAAATCTTTCAAAATCCCGTTGTGCGTTCTCAAATTGCTCTTGCGCGCCTTGTGCTGCCTTATCAGTTTGTTCCACCACTTTGTTGTCAGGGACACTTAGCACATCAGGTGGCACTTCATCTTGCGGTGTAAAGGAACCGCCCCATCCATTTGCGCGGAGTGCCTCCTCCAAGCCAGGCGGTGGATCCCAATCTTTCGGTGGTTTCCAGTTATGAGGTGGAAGTTCAACATTTTTTAGCATGTCAGGTGTGATGAACGAAGGAAGACCTGCTTCTATCATCTCGGAGGTGATAAGCGGTGGCCGCTCAGTGAGAATGTTGTAGTCATTATCAATGTAGATAATTTCTATGCCCTCAGGATGAATGCCGTGATGCGTAAGATTATATCTTTGTTCATCTGTCAATTCTGTCCCAAAATAATTAGTTCCTCGACCATTTCTGTTAACATAGACAAGGTTTTCCTTGGCTGGAAGAAAGACATCTGGATGGGACCACGGGGTATATCCACCTGTAACCTCTGGATCGGTATCCATTGCGGCATAAGCGCGTTGGGTCATTCGAGCCCTCGCCTCAATAAAGGCGATTTTATAGGTGTTCCAATCGTCAGTAGGTGGGATATTCAGTTCACCGGACACCCATTGTGCTGGATTGTTCTGATACTCATCAACATCCCATCGGAGATTCAATGCTGCCAAATACCCATCGTAAGTCGTTAGAGGATAATCGGCATCAATACATAACTGAAGCCATTCTGCACGTGGATACTTTTCTTCCACCGGTGCCTCGGCAGATGAATAACCGCCATACTCTTCATCAAACGATTCCATCAGTGCTGTGGGAGTCATCGGGCCTTCATGTTTTAAGGGAGGAACAAGGTATGCTTCACCCACTGTGAAGGTAATTGGGATCGGTTCTACGGGTGGGTCGGGAGACTCTTCTATCAGTTCCCGAGCTTTTGCCACGACAGCAGCACGCAATGCTATAAGACTTGCCTCTTTATACTCTTCAAAGGTCATAGGTGGATTCAATCCCGCTATGTACTCTTCCACCGCTTCTCTTTCTCCAGGCTTAAGGTTTTTGTACGCTTCTAAAACTTCATTAGATATTATTTCAATTTGTTCATCAATCCATTTTTTCCACTTCAGATCCCATTCAGGTTCCTTCGGTTCCAGCCTACGTTTTTTTACTTTGACGACCTTTTCTGTCTCGGTTGCCGAAGTGTAGTGGATATTTTCCTTGACCCATTCGTCCCAAGGAATAGATTGGCGACTATATGTCATGATAAAGACAGCGGAAAGGACGATAATGATTCCCCCAATTATTAAGAACCTTTTCATACTTTTTTCTCCTTGTTCATGGTGTAAACATTGGGATCCCCGCATAATTAACGCGAATATCCCAATGCCAGAGATACTGGTAAATCAAAATTGCTATACAACTTTTAGAATATCTATATAATATGAAGATTAACTTATTCTTTGGGTAATTCTCATTTTTTGTCAGAATCTCGGATTTACGCGGATTAGCGCGGATTTTTTTGCTGTGCGTTTATTCATTTTTGTAGGGTTCACTTTTAGTTTACGTTTCAGGGATGCACAACCTAAATGAAGATTGATACCGTACCTACAGTGCCTGGGAAATATAGAATTACCCAAATATTTCTTAAACTTCATACAGTTAATAGAATCCACAAACCTAAGTCCCTGGACAAATTCTTGCTCAAGTGCCAAGCATCTGAATACAACATTTTTATGGATTGTGCTATCTACATATTGGACACGGGAATTTTATTTTTGTCAAATAGAATGGTGATAAATTTCAACTAGTGATACTCACTACGGATAAATCCGTGTGCTTCTCAGGGCACACGACCTCCTATGTGATTCCTGTTTCCGTCTCTCGTGCCTCCTTCCTGAACTACATGAGGGCTTACTTGGACTCCACAGGCGTTTAGCCTCTCGGTCTATCCGACCGCGAGGCGTTTTAGGTTGATCGCAGCGTTGACATCTCTGTCTATCTCATATTGGCACACGCTGCAATGGTATGTTCTCTCCGTAAGTGATAGTTCTTTTTTCTTATGCCCGCAGTTGCTGCAGGTTTTGCTGGACGCAAAGAACTGCGGTGCCTCGGTGACAGGAATGCCACGTGCCTCCGCTTTCGTTTTTAGTTTAGCAAGAAACCCACCTAACGCACTATCAGATAACGCTTTTGCCAGTTTTCTGTTCTTCAGCATATTGGTCACCAGCAACGTCTCAATGCCGATGGCGGAGGCGTTGCTCACAATCTCCGTCGTCGCCTTGTGGTGGGCATCCGCACGAACACAAGCAATACGATAATGGAGATGGGCTATCCGCAACTTCTGCTTATACCAGTTCCTCGATTTGAAAGTCTTTCTACTCAAAGCACGACTCGCACGGCGTAACTTCCGTTCATAGCGTTTTAGCGGGCGGGGGTTCTCATACTGTGTGCCATCGCTCAAGGTCGCAAGTGAGTTGATGCCTACATCAATGCCGATAACAGGGTGCGTTGAAATATCAACCGCCTCAGTATCCTCTGTTACCGCCACTGTAATAGATACAAACCATCTATGTGCTATCCTTGAGATTGTTACGCTGATAATCGGACCTTCAAAACGCAGTTCTTGAAACATCTTCACCCACCCAATCTTGGGCAATCTAACGCGCTTACCTTCAACTTTTACAGATTGCTCATCCGTCGTGAAACTTTGTTTATGACCACGCCCTTTGAACTTCGGAAACCTCGCACGCTTAGATACCCAATTCGCAATACCTTGACCTAAATTCTTGATAGCATACAAGGCAGACCTTTGATCCTGGGCAGCAGTCCACTCATAAGACTTCTTACGTTTATTGAAGTTGACGTTCAGCGTCTGCCACGAGTGAAAGGTGTTATTAGTCAAGCCTGCTTTGAAATCTGATAACGCTTGATTATATGCAAAGCGAGCATAACCTGCTTGAGATGAAAACCAATGACGCTGTTTGTATGTAGGGTCTAATGCTATCTTGTGTGTTCTATAGGACATGTGATCATCCGTTCCGTGAAGACTCCGTTTCCCATCATCAGTGGTGTGGCAGGTGCTAATGACACCCGCCACTGAAACGGTAAATAGAGTATAACATATTTCTTAGATAAAAGCAAATCTTTTTTTGATAACGGCATAAGATAACAGGGTTCGACCCAAGTCTAAAGACTTGGGATTGTTAGAGAAGTCTCTTCATCCTCTTTGAAATCTTGACTCTGTAACTCATAACTCTGCATACGATGTTGCAGTTGACGGCGCGATATACCTAATAACTCCGCTGCTTTGGTTTGTGTGCCGTTCGTTTTTGCTAAAGCAGCACTCACATATTCTTTGATAATTTCTTCCAATGAAATCCCACTCTCCGGAATGTCTATCTCAAAATCGGTGACAGGTAGCGAAGTATCTATTATTTCAGGAGGGAGCTGATCCAGGTCAATAGAGACGTTTTCGGAGAGGACATAGATACGATGGAGATAATTTTCCAATTGACGCACGTTCCCGGGCCAATCATATCGGCAGAGTGCGGACATGGCACGTTGCGTAACCTGTTTCGGTTCAGCATCTACATATTCATCGTTAAATTTTTGGATTAAGTAATTCACGAGGATCGGGATGTCCTCAATGCGTTCACGAAGTGGTGGCAGATGGAGCGGAATGACGTTCAGTCGGAAATAGAGGTCGGATCGGAAAGTGCCATCTTTTACCGCTTGGACAAGATTTTTGTTGGTCGCAGCAATGACGCACACATCAACATTTATACTCTGGCTGCCACCGATTCTGCGTATCTCATGTTTTTCCACTGCATGTAGCAGTGTGCTTTGCATTTGAACGGAGATATCCCCGATTTCATCGAGAAATAACGTGCCGCGATCTGCAATTTCGAAGATACCTTTTTTCTGCTGCACTGCATCTGTGAATGCCCCTTTTTCATGCCCGAACAGTTCACTCTCAATTAGGGCTTCCGCGATTGCACCACAATTAATAGACACGAAAGGTTTATCTTTGCGGTTTCCAAATTCGTGGAGTGCACGTGCGACAAGACTTTTCCCGCTGCCTGTTTCACCTGTGATGAGTACTTGTCTAACCCCCCGGTGTATAACACAAGACATATTTTTGAAGAGCTGTTGCATCTTGTCGCTTTCTCCTACGATATAGTCTATATCAATCTCTGGCATCGTGTCGTCTGTTTCAGGTTCGCCTTCGGTGAAAGCACCGCGAGTTTGCAAGGCGCGATTAACTTCTCGTTTTAACACATCGATATCATCAATCGGTTTTTCGAGGTAGTAGAATGCGCCTTCATGTGCGACGAGATTGACCGCATCGTTCAATTCTGCATAAGCTGTGATAATCAACACAGGCAATGCCGGGTCGATCTTTTTTATTTCTCGTAGTAGGTCGCGTCCCTCAAATCGTGAGGACATCCACATGTCACTGATGACAACATCGAACATCTGTTCCTTAATTTTAGCAAGTGCCGATGTGCTATCTTCAACTGTATCAACATCGTGCCCTTCACGTTGTAAGATACGTTGTAGGATGGTGAGTTGTGCTCTGTCATCGTCTACAATCAGTATTGATGGCATGGCTATTTCTCCGAAATATTATGGTAAACCTTAGAATTAACGTGAGCTTTGCGTTCCACGGATACACAACCTAAAAGGTTATGCTATAAAGAGGACACAACCTAAAAGGTTACGGGACAATTCAAGGACACCGAACTCAATTTATTTTTAGGTTTCACTGTCCTTGTTCTTGATTGCTATGTTTTGACAGGAAAAGTGATTTTAAACGCAGTTCCCATACCGATTTTGCTCCGGACTTCTACATTTCCTTGGTGTGCCGTGATTATCTGGTGTGAAATTGCAAGTCCAAGACCGACTCCGCCCTTTTCATCTTTAGTGGTGAAATACGCGTCGTAAATTCGTTCCTGATTCTCCTCTGGGATGCCGATACCTGTATCTCGTATTTCGAGTGAAACATAATTCGCACTATTTATTTCTTCAACGGATGTAGTGAGATAAATGCTTCCACCTTTCGGCATTGCCTGAATGCAATTTTGCACAAAGTTAAATAACACCTGACGCATCAACATCTCATCTAATTGCAAATCGGGAAGTTCGGCATTGTAATGCTTGTTGATATGGACATCAGATTCTTCGGCAATCAGCACAAATTCAGATAGGACAGAATCTAAGAGGACATTCAAATTAACCGTTGTTAGATCAAGTTTTCGCGGACGATTGAGTGTCAAAAATTGTTCTGAAGTCTGTTTTAATTCTCCTATTTTCTCATCAACGATGTCTAATAATTCTTTGGCTTCCTCAATATCCTCTGGGTTGACATTAGGTTGTGAAAAAATGGATTTGAGATGTTGTGCTGTCATGCCGATAGAATTAAGCGGATTCCGTATTTCATGTGCAACACCTGCTGCGAATTGTCCCAGAGCTGCTATCTTTCTCGAATGTGACGTTTTCAGTTGGATAAACATGCGTACCAAATTACGAGTTGCTTTGCTAATCTCGTCTGAGGCGTAAGTCTGTTTTATGTAAGAAGAAAGATTTCCAGTTTCAGCATTTTGGATAATTTCTGTCATGCGCGCAAGTGGTTTGATAATCAATTTGTTCGTCATCAAATCAAACAGGACCACAAGCAACACACCCACAATCACTATGAAGATAGCGTGCATTAACAGCGATGAATGTATAGATTTTGCAATAGAAGGAACATCATACAGCACACGTATGTAGCCGCTACTGATATTTGACATGTGAATCCAGAAGTTATCATCCTCAAGCCAAAAGTCGTAGGTGTGCTTGTTCACTGAATCTGAAATCTGCCATCGGTTATTTTTCAGATCTAGTTTCACTGTAGCATCAGGAGATAGATAGATCTGATTTGCGATGAACATCCGCCACAATTCGAATGAAAATTTCCCATGTTTAAAATGATCTATTTGGGTTTGTAATTCAGACTGGATTCCCTCAATTTGCACGGGTGTATCAGGTGTTAGAACAACATCTTGAGACAAAAACATTTGCCAGAATTCCATCGGGATGTCTTCAACTTTCATCGATCTTTGAGATTCCAGATGTGTAGGTTCTAACTTCTTCGGTGGAATTGTGTATGGAAAAACGATATATGTAGCACTTTCCCCTATAATCGTATCGATGAGTGCTCCTGACGTTTCAATCTCAAAAAGGTCTGCCTCCCCTAAATCTATATGTGTTGGGGTTACGCGTGATAATAAACTGGAACGAACGCGTGCATCTCCTAAAGTGACTTCCACATTCAGGACATTCTTCATCTCTGGACGTTCATCCTTAAGTTTAGCGATCACTTGATCAATGCGGTCTGGATTAAATGCTTGTGACGTAATAATTTCCTGGGTGATAGGATAAAGGACATTGTTTTCAGCGATTAATCTTATGGCTGCCCCTTGTTCTAATCCTAATGCATGAAGGGCACTCATCTCTTTCCGCAATCGATAGCTGTCAAAGAAATAGAATGCGACAAGCACGGCAATGACTGTCAAGTTTATTATCAGAGCGTATTTCCACTGGAGACGCATCGCTATTCTCCTTGTGTAGCACCGCTTAACCTTTTAATTGCATCTCGCCAGTGTGCTTGTTTCTCTTGACGTTGCGCAGAATCCATCTGTGGTGAAAACACGTGATCAATCTCTCGGTGTGATTCAAGTTCATCCATATCTTGCCATACACCTGCAGTTATTCCTGCAAGATAAGCAGCACCGAGACCTGTTGTCTCAATTTCTGTGGGGCGTTCTACGTCTATCCCTAATATATCAGCTTGAAACTGCATCAAGAAGTTGTTAGCTGCAGCACCACCATCTACACGTAACTTTTTGAGCGGCGTGTTTGCATCTGCCATCATTGCATGGACTACATCTGTCGTCTGATATGCAATGGATTCCAATGTAGCACGGACGATATGTTCTCGGTTTGTGCCTCGTGTTAATCCGAAGATAGCCCCTCTTACCTCATCGTTCCAATAGGGTGCACCGAGTCCTGTAAATGCTGGTACAACGACAACACCTGCTGAATCATTCGCACGGTATGCAATTTCTTCTGTCTCTTCAGCAGATTCTATTATTTGTAGTCCATCCCTTAGCCACTGTATTGCTGCCCCACCAATAAACACACTCCCTTCCAACGCGTACACAGGTTTCTCATCTGAACTACAAGCCAATGTCGTCAATAGCCCTGAATTGGATGTAATTCTATCTGTCCCGGTATTTAGCATCAGGAAGCATCCTGTGCCATAGGTGTTTTTCACCATTCCCGGTTGCCAGCATAATTGACCAAACAACGCGGATTGCTGATCGCCTGCTACCCCAGCGATTGGAATTCCATCTAGTCCTGCGATTTTGGCATTTCCAAAATTATATGCAGATGGCATGACTTCAGGTAAAATAGCCTTCGGAACATTAAAAATATTTAAAAGGTCTTCATCCCAGGTAAGGGTTTCTATGTTAAATAGTAACGTTCGTGACGCGTTCGTGTAATCAGTTTTATGGACGGTGCCATCTGTTAGCTTCCATAGCAACCAAGTG
Source organism: Candidatus Poribacteria bacterium (assembly GCA_965200395.1). Taxonomy (GTDB): domain Bacteria; phylum Poribacteria; class WGA-4E; order WGA-4E; family WGA-3G; genus MSPOR6. The sequence continues at coordinate 1,266,361 of CBDAUH010000003.1, forward strand.
TCAATAGTGCCGAAAGCGAGTTCACCACGTTCTGCTTTTTCTCTTGCGCCACTAACGTTGTCAAGGATCCACGCCACCTTTGTAGGGTTATTTAGTTTTATGTATTTTAGTTGTTTTTTATCACAATCGTTGATATTTGGAATGTGCAGATATACCGTGATTTTTCATGGTATATCTGCTATACTTCACCTTAAAAACTTACGATCTTTTGAGGTGAAGAATGACAAGAAAAAAGTCCTGCCACTTAATGGATATGTTAGCAGAACTTACAGACCCACGCAAGGAAAAAGGGAAACGACACCCGTTGAAAGCAATCCTCGCACTTTTAGTCGTTGGATTGATGTGCGGGCATAAAGGGTATACATCCATCGCTACCTGGGCACGCTCACAGCCCGCACTCACAAAAGCACTCGGGTTCACACATCACAAAACGCCTTGTGCCGCAACTATCCATAATCTGTTGAAAAAGTTGGACGTTGAGGCATTAGAAAACATCCTGTCAAAATGGGTAAACGCCGCATTAGCAGAGTGCCCTGATTTGCGGGGGTGTTCCGACGCAGTCGCTATAGATGGCAAAACCCTGCGTGCGTCTAAAAAAAGTGGTGCGATGATCAGCCATTTACTCTCCGTCGTCTCTCATGAGTTAGGGATCACCCTCACGCAGCGAGGTGTCAGCGACAAAACCAATGAAATACCGGTATCAACGGAAATCCTCAAAGCGTTTGATGTAGCAGGCAAAGTTATCACAACGGATGCCCTTTTGACACAACGCTCTTTCTGCCACGGAATCATAAACAGCGGGGGCGACTATATGCTGCCTGTTAAAGGCAATCAACCGGACCTGTTAGAAGCGATTGAAAAACTTTTTCAAGACGTGCCTGACGCGGTTTCTGAAGACACAACACACCCTACTTTAGGGAAACCGATATACATGCATGAGACGATTGAAAAGTCGCATGGCAGACTTGAGACACGGTGTATCAAGGCAAGCACAAGTCTGAACGCATATCTGGATTGGCCGGGCATAGCACAAGTGATCCAATATCATTATACTTCCAAAAATATGAAGACAGGAGAAGAGACAACCCGCACTACCTATGGGATTACGAGCCTGAAACCGAGTGAGGCATCCGCAGAACGCTTACTTGCTTTACGGAGAGGCCATTGGGCAATAGAGAACAAGTCGCATTGGATGCGCGATGTGCTACTCGGCGAGGACGCATCACCTGTCAGATGCGGGGCTATTCCACAAGTCATGGCCGCTTTACGAAATACCGCATTATCCGTATTCCGTTTTCAAGGCATAACACGGATCGCTGATAAAATAAAGGAATATGCATCAAAACCTTTACTCACAGTTAACTTGATAAAATGAATATCTATAAAACTAAATAACCCTACCACCTTTGTTCCTGAAAAATAGGGATCGATCACAAGGCCGGTCTTTGCTTTTACCTGTTCTGCGACTCCTTTTTGTGCTTTGAAATTAGCACAGACATCTGCTGTCCTTCTGCATTGCCATACAATTGCAGGGTAAATTGGTTTTCCTGTCGGACGATCCCATACGACAGTGGTCTCACGTTGATTCGTAATGCCGATTGCGACAGGGCGTTCCTGACTCTCCAAGGAATTTAGCACTTCAACGATACCGTTTTGTGTAGCATTCCAAATCTCATCAGGGTCATGTTCTACCCATCCCGGTCTCGGATAATGCTGAGTGAATTCCTGATACGATTGTGATACGATGTTACCCTGTGTATCTACAAGCAGTATCGTTGAGCCTGTTGTTCCTTGGTCTATTGAGAGGATATGTGTAGAACGTGACATTTTGTGTTGGTACCGTTTTGTGTTTTCTCAATTATAGTGAACAAAGCGGTGCCTGTCAAGTAAAATCTCCAAGAGGACAACCGTACTATCGGCTCCGGATGCTGTTGGTGAATTGGTAAATTTCTTTAGACGCGGATCCTTGTTATGACTGGATTCTTCTCATATAAAAATTACCAATTTTACCAATTATGGGAATCTGACAATCGGGTGCGGCACCCTCAGATCTTATGATCTTGAATGTTTAATGGATTTCGATGGAGATGCTCAATACCTGCTGTAAGTGCATCATGAATCTTCATCGTGCCAGTATATTAACGTGACCTTAGTGCTACACATTACTATCTGTTTCTGAATCATCCACTATGTAAAGTATCCACATTCCACAAAAGGCAAGTGAAATCAAAACTGCCACTTGCCAGAAGTGTGCCATCCGGTGAAAAAGCGAGGGACTGAACGTCTGTAGTATGCCCCCAGAAAGTCTGGATATTTTCACCAGTAGCAACGTCCCATAATCGAATTGCCATTTGTTTCATGCCGTCATGCCACCATGTGCCAGAGGCAAGATACTGTCCACACGGTGAAAAGGCAAGGGCATAAGGCCTCGGACTGTCCTCAGGCTGCGAAATTGTGTGCAGTAGTGTTAACTTCTCAGCACACCACAAGTGAAGTTCGCCAAACATCCCACCGGCAATCACGGTACCGCAAGGTGAAAATGCTAATGCCCGCGTTGTGACGGGTCTATCTAAAGGCAACGTAGCAATCTCTTCACCTACCTCAACGTCCCATAACCTTGCAGTTTTATCACTCGATCCGCTCATAAGCTTCTTTCCATCCGGTGAAAACGCTAAGGCCCAGATGTGATCCGTATGGCCTATGAAAGACCTCAGTTTTTCACTATGTTCGTGATCCCACAGGTAGATTGTTCCGCCTTTGCCTGCTAAAGCAATTCGGTAATTTGAAAATGCATACGTTCCCCGTCCTAAGCCATTTGAAACCGTAAATTGACCGATTGCAACCTCGTCTGCTTCCCTAACCTCCCATACCGTGTAATCTTCTCGGTTGTTGTCAATGGCAAGTATATTCCCACAAGGTAAAAAAGCGAAAGTCCGAATAGATTGATCTTTGATTACTATTTTTTGCTGCTGCTTGCTTTTGATATTCCATAACACAATTCCCCTAAAATGTCCTCTACCGGCAAATAGGTCTCCGTTAGGAGAAAAAAGTCCGGGATATCCATAACAGAGAGACCCATCAAGTGTTGGAAAGGAGTGTTTTTTGTTTGTGTTTTGAGAGGTATTTGACAAGAGATGGGCAATCGGCAGCTTAGGACATTTTGAAAACCATTTATTACCGATACTTCCTTTTTTTCGTTCATAAGTCCATAGTTTCTCATGCTGCACTACGTCCCACACTTCAATAGTTTTAACGGTAAACACTGTGGCAAATAGTGTTCCATCTGGTAAATAATGAGGTAATCCAGAGTCTGTATAAGTTTCTTTGAGCACACCTTCTGTTAAGTTCCACACGCGTAGTGTTTTATTTCTCTCATTTGATGTGAGGAATTTGCCACAAGGTGAAAATACAAGAGTACTCACTAAATAAGTGGGTTCTGTAAAATGGGCGATGTGTTCACCTGTGACTAAATTCCACACTAAGACATTACTTGCACCCCGAAGCGGTACAGAATCTGGGACAAGATAAGGATGCTGAAAGGCAAATAGGCGACTGTCTGGGGAAAATGTAAAATCTCTGCCTTCAAACGTGGCAACTATCACGCCTATATTTGCATTCCATAAGTAAGTTTGTGTATCATCTGTTGTAGCAGCGAGGAATTTTCCATCCGGTGAAAAACCGAGTTGGGTAATACTATTCTTGATTTCCTGTTCTCCCCACTCCATTTGTGTGATACATGTGCCACGTCTAATATCCAACACTTCAATAACTTTCTTTTCATTTTTGATAGCGACGATAGCAATCGATTCACTGTCGGGAGAAAAGGTTATATGTCTATTGACCACCCGCTTTATCTGCAGGATACGGTTTCCACTCTGAATATCCCGTATTTTAATAATACTGTCCCAATTATCAAAAGCAATAAACTTGCCATTAGATGAAATATCTACAGCTTCAATCGTTCCTCGTTCTGTTTCCCACAATGCGATGGGAGACATTGAAGGGACATCATACCACCAGAGTCCTGCACGCGTGCCACTGGCAAAATATGTGTTATCAGGAGAAAGTGCTATTTCGCCATCCCTTCGGTGGAGTTGTAGTCCTTTTCCTAATCGTGTAATTGCGCCTTCCGGTAATGCCCATATGGTTCCTATGGTATCATTCGGCACAACATTAGATGGTGCTGGTCTTGGATATTTCATCGTATTTATTGATCCTCCCAATTGTTAGAAAGTGATAAAATCCATGGACTTCTTTATTTTATTGTAATGAAAATATTACTGTGTAAATGTGTTCCTGTTTTTGTAGAAAACATTAATCATCTTATTTCCTTCTTTCCCCTTACAAAGGGTGTCTAATTTAGAAATTATCAGGATTTGTGAAAATTGTCAAGTGAATAAAACTTGGCAATTTCATTTCTGGCAACCTGCTTGTGCAATGCAATGGACAAAATTTAGACAGGTTATGCTACGAAGCTGCACAACCTGGAAAGGTTTTTAAATGGTTGCATAGTGTCATTGCAAACACGGGCATGCCTAAATGCATTCATACCGTTGATTTGATGTGTTTGCTACACTATCACTGATGCACAACCTGGAAAGGTTATGCTACAAAGGAACACAACCTGGAAAGGGGCGTGCTACATTATGTGGCAACTTAGGTTAATTAGGAAGGTGAATAGGATTATGGAGCAATTATTTTATAGAGAACTATCTGTTCATTGTGTATTATGTGGAGAGATAGACTTTTGATGGGATGTCTGTTCTCATCAAAATGTGATATAGTAGATGCGCCTTGGTAGTTGGTAATGTTTGCTAACGCATCGCGAATTGCAGTGGGATTGAGCGTCCCTGCATTTTTAATTGCAATTGCAAGGAGAGACATGGCATCGTATCCCCAGGAGGATGGACCGTTGGGTGTTTCCATATACATTTCGGTATAGGCATGTACAAATTCAGCGGCATCGGTTGATTTAACGCTGAAATCTCTTGTGAAATAAGAGCCTTCCAGGGGTGTATTGTCATCTAAAGTGTTGAAAAGTTTGTCGGGGATATCCCAAGCATTTGTTCCGATAAAGGTGGCATTAATATCTATTTCTCTTGCACGGGCTGCTATTAATGGCACTTCAGGAATAAACCCTGCGATTAAGCGCACTTACCCCCATTTTTTTTTGAATGCGTGTGTAGTTGTGTTCATAGGTCTCCAATGTTGTCATGTCAGTTCTTCTGCGGTGAGAAAGTTTATATCTCTCAAACAAGTCCTCTCGGTGAACAAGAGCAACGCCTCCTGCGTCCACACCTCGCGGATCATACGGTTGATGACACTGATCACGGAGTAAACTTTCCGCGTAGGGTGTAAAGTTTTTGCCCATCTGTCCGCAGCTTTTTCATAACACAGGAACGCCAAACCATAAGCCACGACTGCCAACAAAAACAGAACTTCCATCCGGGGCTGTTCGTTCTTTCTCAAAACGAGTGCTTTGAAACCGAAGTTCGTTTTCAAGTCTCTGAACCCGTGTTCAATCTGTGTCCGCCGCTTGTAGCAAGTTCGCAGGGGGTTCCCCTGAAGCCGATTGGAGATAAGATATAACGGGTCTTTCTTGGTGTGCTGTCCCCCAACATAGAGTGCCACAGGCACCTGCTCCGTGTAGTGATAAAGCACTTGTGGGTAAAAACCATTTGCCACTTCTTCAAGGCACTGCTTGTTGCCTGCTATACGCACACCAACATTGCGTGGCACACGCATCAAGTAGCAGATGCCTTGCCCCTCAAAAAACTTGAGGATCGCTCTCGCTCGGGCGAACCCTCTGTCAAAAACCAACACAGGCTCCCGACTATCCCCTAACACTTTAACAACGCGACTATGGACATCACAACAGAACTGCTGAACTAAATCGTTATGTCCTTGATAGGTGCCATCTTTGAGCATCTCATTTTTATACAGAACCCAATAGAGCGGGATCGCACGATTGCGAAACGGAAGGGCTGCAACAATCGCCTTCCATCCGCCCGGTAAATCTGTCTCGTCTATCAGCACAAGCAGATGCTGCATCCCCACAGAACGACACACACTGACAACTATATGTGACAACCAAGCACCCTTCACCGCTGCAACCGGAAAATAGGTGTCAATAAACCGCAACACACGCTTTTGCTTAGACTTGTCGTGTTTCACACGGATAGGTAGATGTGAGGCAATCGATTGAATACGAAAACTCGGGGCTACACACACAGCCTGTAGCATCAAATAAAAGTTGCGGAGCGTCGGTTTTTTGATACAAACCCCGTTGAAAACTTTACGAAAACCTGTTATAATCTTTCTGGGATGTACCCAACTAAGGGTATATTTCATAAGAATACCTCCCTGCCGGTTTTTCACCGACATTGGTTTATATGGAGGTATTCTACCATAACCCATCAGACTTTCCAACTTATTTCTATACACACACACGCCTACACATACCGCATACAAAAATGGGGGTAAGTGAGGCGATTAAGAGGATATCAGGTGCAGCATTGTTTATGTTTGTCAGTTGCATGTCAAAATCTCTTGTGCCGTGTGAATAAAATTCTGTAGCGACAACTTTTCCGCCAAGTCTCTCAAAATTATCTTCAAAGGCATCTGCCACAGCATTTGAGTAGACATCATTCTCTTGTAGAATTGTTGCTGCGGTATTCGCCTTCAGTTCGCTTGGGTCTATTGCGAATTGTGCGGTTGCTGCCCCTTGAATTGAGGACGGTGCAACTGCAATAAATACATAATCTCCTGTAGCGGTCACGTTCTGACCTGACGAACCTGTAATGATAGGTGTTTTGAATTCAGTAACAACAGGTCCAACTTGTGTAGAATTGGTTGAGAGTAGCGGTCCGAGGATTGCAACAACACCTTCATCTTCAATCAGTGTTCTGGCAATACGAACGGTTTCAGCTGCGTCAGGAAAATCACGGTCTCCCTGGTTATCCATTACGATAAATTCCACTTGCATTCCGAGCAACCCGCCGCGGTTGTTAATTTGGGACCGGGCAAGTTCTGCACCTTTGGTGAAGCTTGGGGCAAGTCCAGATGGTTGGATAACGCCTACTTTTATGGATGAGGGGCTTTCTTCATGTGTTATTATTTGGTCAATCTTTTCACAACCTAAGAGGACGAAAATGGTTGCGAGTATTGAGAATACAATTTTTTTGTTCAGTGGTGACTCCTTTAGGGTTCGATGACTTTGTATAACTTGATTTTTCCGTTTTCAATTTTATTGATTATGACGTTTTTGACAGGATGTCGTTTAGCGTTGTAATGAGAGATGATAGATGCTCCGTGGTAGTTGGTTGTATTCGCGATTTCATCCTTTATTACAGTTGGATTTAGCGTTTGTGCTTTTTCAATTGCATTGGCTAAAATTGACATAGCATCGTAGCCTGATGCTGCAGTACTGTCAGGTTTTTCGTTAAACATATTCTCATAAGCATTAGCAAACTTTTCGGCATGTTGTAAATCTGGATTGAAATTGGTTGCAAAGTAACTTCCTTCTAATGGTTCATTGTTATCTAAAATGGAGAAAAGTTTCCGAGGTTCGTCCCAACTACCGGTTCCGAGGAAGGTAGCCTCGATACCCATTTCTCTGGCTTGTGCGGTCACAAAGAGTATATCCGGTAAAACACCTGCTATGTATAGAACATCTGGTGATGCAGATTTTATATTTGTTAATTGTGTGTCAAATTTCTTATCACCAATTTGATATGTTTCACTTGATTCGATTTTCCCTCCGAGTTTTTGGAAGTGATTTTCAAAAGCTTGGACAAGTGTCTCGGTATATGCACTGTCAGTATGAGAAATGGTCGCTGCAGTTTTTGCACTGAGTTCGGAAATATCATAAGCGAATTCTGCAGTTGCGCCAGCTTGAACTGGTGTTGGTGGAACTACCAGAAAGATAAAATCTCCTGCTGATGTCACATCCTTACTAGCAGATCCAGAAATCATCGGGCATCCGAGTTGTTGTACAATAGGTGCAACTTGAATGGAATTGTTTGAGAAAATGGGACCGAGGATGGCAAGAACATTTTCTTGTTCAATCAATGTTTTTGCAATCTTAACACTCTCTTCGGCATTTGGAACTGGGCGCGATCCTTGATTATCCATAACGAGAAATTCAATCTCCAGTCCCAAGATGCCTTCGTTATTATTGATTTGCATTTGAGCAAGTTGTGCACCTCTGGTAAAACTAGTGTAGTAACCTGATGGTTGAATGATACCAATTTTAATCGAAGGTGTAGTTTCAGGGGTGGTTATCTGTTTTATTCTTTCACAACCTGAAACAAAATAACATAAGACTAAAATTGAGGTTAAGATGGATAATATCATATATTTTTTGTTCATTTTTAAACTCCTTGCCAAGTATTGTTATTTCTGGTTAAATCTGGAATAAATATAGGCACCGTATCCGCAGGAGCGATCTCCGAATTACGATATAACTCAATAATAGTCGGACTTCACTGCGCTCTGCTTGACCTACGAACTACTACAAAAGCAATCCTTTAAAAAACCGTAATTATGTTTTTGCACTAGTGCCGCCATCAACGATCAGGGAAGTGCCCGTAATCCATTCGGCATCATCAGAGGCGAAGAAGACTGCGGCGCGTCCGATGTCTTTTGGTAGCCCTAACCGTTGCATCGGTGTCTTTTCCAATGATGATGCAATCTGATCGGGTGTAAGGTAATCCTGTATTGCAGTCTCAATATATCCTGGGGAGATTGCGTTTACAGTTATTCCATATTTTCCTACTTCTAAAGCGGTATCCTTAACCATATTGACAATAGCAGCTTTGGAAGAAGCATAAGCGGGTCCTGCCCCGCCCCGATATGCATGTATAGATGCGATGTGGAGGATCCGTCCATATTTTGACTTTTTCAAGTGTGGAATAGTCAATTGGGTCGTTAGGAAAACACCTCTGAGATTGACTCCTACAACTTTGTCCCAATCGGTAACAGAGATGTCTTGTGAACTACCGGGGATGTGAATACCCGCATTGTTGACGAGGATATCTATACCACCGTAGCGATCAACAGTATGTTGTATCATGTGGGCGATCTGTGATTCTTGGGAGATGTCGGTTTGGATGAATATTCCGTTACCGCCGAGTTTTTCAATTTCTTGGACGGTGGGGGTAGTAGTGTATTTTTCGTGATATTTCCCTTGCAGGGGTGATTCTTGTATATCGGCGATAACCACGTTGGCACCTTCCCGTGCAAATTCGAGTGCAATGCCGCGGCCGATGCCTGAACTCCCGCCCGTCACGATGCTAATACGATTTTTGAGAAGCATAGATGTGATCCTTTTTTAGCAGAAGTGTGAGTGATGCACAAACGCACAACTTGGAAAGTTTTTAGATGATTGTAGAGTGTTGCCGTAAGGTCGTTGTGCTTTTTGCTTTTTTTATGTGAGTAATGTTTCTGCACAACCTAGAAAGGTTATGCTACAAAGATACACAACCTAGAAAGGTTATGCTACAAAGATACACAACCTAGAAAGGTTATGCTACAAAGATACACAACCTAGAAAGGTTATGCTACAAAGATACACAGAACACCTAAACCTGAGCTATACTGTAGTAACCCCTTCGTGTTTGCGGTATCCCTATGCAACCCTTTAAAGAACTTAGAAGAAGGAGCGTCCCAGAGAGTTGCCTGTACCGAATGCGTTATATGGCACGCCTGCGGGGAGCGTATGGAGTCCCCATGTATCGGTAGTTGCGTCGTATCCGATGCCTGTGGAGACAGCGGGTTCACCGATCAAGTTAACTTGAAAAGTAAAATCTTGTCGCACAGTGTCGAATGGTGGGTCTCGTTTAATTCCGACTCTGCTCCATGAGATACGCAAGTTCCAATCGTGCAAGTTGCGGTTAATACTGATACGTTGTGAGTAAAACTGTCCCTCAATTGGATAATAGATGAGGCTGAAGTCGATCTCTAAATCTTTGCTGAATCGGTATCTGCCATTAGCTGTGATTGAGCGCGATGCCCGTAGCGATGTGTGTCGTTTACTAAAGGAGTTACCGACACTGACGTACCACTGTTGCCGTGTGTATCGGATGTTTGTGCGAATACCGACCATTTTGAATTGTTTCCCATCTTCGGGGTGTGGATTTGGGTCGTGTGTCAGTCGCACTGTCATATTTAGATTTCTGCTGGGGAGTGGCACGATTGTAAAATCGCTATCAATTGGTTCGAATTTTCGTCTATAAAGCGATTCGAATTCTGTGAAATCGGCGGTAAGTCGTGTATCGAAATAGAAGATACGGTGTGCGGATTGGCTGCGCCGTGTTTTTATCTCGATGTTGGTATTGAAGTTATATGTTAACCTTTTACGTTCATAAAAATAGGTGCTAGGACCGAACGGATACAGGCTGCTATCCGCATCAATAGGGGGTTGGTAATCAAACGTCAGTGAGGATTGTATTTCGTGTCGCAATTTTCTGACGGTTGGGATAAATTGTGTGTTATAGATGCGAAACAAGGTATTGGTTGCCTGTGCTCGAACATTGTAGACCCCGCGTATGATGTTTCTATTTTTATCTTGGTCTTTAGCGTGCCATATAGCGTTTGTGTTTAGATTGGCATTGAGTTTTATTTCTCGCAGGGGTGTGATGAATATGTTTGCCTGTTTGCGCAGGTCGAACCCGAGATCTAATGTCTGCAGAAACACGTTCTGTTCCTCTCCATGTTTTCCGCGATATGTCTGCCTATAAAAGTTTCCGAATTCGATATCCATATCAAAGCTGGTATCTTCGAGCGTAGGAAAAGCGAGGAGTGAGAGGATAGGTAGATCCGTTTTCAATTTATCGGCGATGTAGACCATGCCGTCGTTAATGGATTCAAAGACGGGCAGTCGGCTGAACCGCATTCGTGAGAAGTTGATGGAGAGTTGGGGCAATTTTTGGAGTGCGGTATTGGCTTCTCCGGAGAAATCGTGGACGTGTCGGATTTCCAGTCTGCTGGTGAAGTCACCGATGGTTTCTCTGGAATATGTAAGGTTTCCGTTTTCATCGACGTCTTTATCACTTGCGGTAGAAAATGCGGTACCGTAGGTAAGGATACCGAAAGAATTGAGAGAAGATTCGTTGATGTATCCGAGGTCCTTTTTATAGTGGAGTGCGCGCCATGCTGTGCGTCCGACGAAGCTGAGTGGGCGGCGTCCTGCTTGGCGGCTGTCCCAGGGTGTATAAAAGGATTGTCTGTGTCCCCATCGCATATTCCATCGTCTTCCGATTCGGGATGCGTTCTGTCGGCTGAATGAGTATTCATCTGCGCCATAGAGATAGATGTCTCCGTAATAGCTGCGTTTTTTGTCGACTTTGATGAGGCGCAATGCTTTTTTGGTATTGATGACGCGGCTGTATTCTCCTGCGTATAGGTTCTGTGCTTCCGATGCAACTTGCCGTGGGTCTTCCCAGCGTCCTCGGTATCCATGTTTACGGTAGACTTCAAAAGTTTCCACTTCCTCTTCGCTTTCTCCAACTTCTACCGTTGAAGTGTGTGTGGTTGTTTCATCTTCGGGTGTCTCAGTGGGTTCTTCTGATTGCACGGGTGGTGTGGAAGTCCTTTTTTCAGGGGATATGTCATTATCGTTGGGTGTGGTAGATTTTTCTGCTTCGCTGGTTGTTGAAAGTACCTCCGTTTCAAAGGTTTTCCATGATGCTTTAAACTGTTCTGCAAGTTCTTCAAATTCAGGTGTTTCATCTTTTTTGATTAATTGGAAAATATAGAGGCCTTCCGGTGAAAAGACGGGGCTACGTTCTGTAATATCTCCAGGTGTGTCTAAGCGTCTAACAGAATACTGCCATCCAGAATCCATTTCATTGAGGGGGAGTCCCTTTCCGTCGTTGACTTCAGATAGTACTGCTTCGGGGAATTCAGCGTCGAGTGCTTCGAAGGTTTCTCCAGCGAGTGCGCGTTCATGGATTTTATCAGCGATGGATCGGGTTGTTTGTTGCGTTTCCGTGCTTGCTTCTATTGCGATATCGATGCGTCTGAGTTTTATTTCGCGTTCACCGTATACATCGAGCACGTTGTCGACTTTGAGGATATGGTAAGCGTTTGTTGTACGTAGAACAGTGCTGATTTCACCTGCTTTGAGTGCAAATGCGGCTTCTTCTAATATTGGGTCAAGTAATGGTTGATTATTTTTATCTCTTTCACCGCGAGCGATGAACCCCATATCCCCGCCGTCGTATCGTGTATCTGCGTGGTCAGAGTCAGTTTGTGCAATTTGTGAGAAGTCAGCAGTTGCTTCCGTCAGTTGTTTATGGAGTGCTTCTGCTTCTTTTTGTGCGCGGTCAGCATCTTCGTCAGTAATTTTGTATTCTAGCAGGAGTTGCTTGAGCCAATATCGGTCATAATCTCCTTTAAGGCGATCATATAGTTCCTGTGCCTTTTCTGTCAGTTTTGTGCGTTGTGCGGGTGTTGCATCGGGCGGGATAGGAATATGTATTTCTTGGAATTGTGTATCTCTGAATCGATATTTTCCTTCGAACCCATAACCTTGTCCTCTCCGTGCACTTCTATCATAGAGCAGTGCGCCATCATAACGTTTTTTGCGTGCTACGGGTAGGATGATGCTGATGTTTGGCCCTTGGTAGCTATCTGTTCCGACTCTCACGATAATTTTCGCGACTTTTCCAGTGCGTAAGTCTCTGCGGATAGCGGGAAAATAAAATAGCGGGATACCGCCGATACGCAGGACAATATTTTTTGCTATCATTTCTTGATTCATTTTGATGATAACTTCAGATACACTGAAATGGTAGTGTGGATATTTAAGGGAACAGGTTGTGAGAGAGCCGCCGCGGATATAAGATTTCTTATCGTCTATTTTGAAGATTTCGCTCCCGCCGAAGTACCATGGATCGCTGAAAGTATATCCATTTCGGGCGATTCCTTTTTTTGTTTCGAGGTTGAAAACGAGTTCATCGGAGTAGGTTTCCTCGATGCCAACTTTTAGGTAGACGTTGCCTGCAGCCCGCATAATATTGTCGTTGAAGTCTGCCCACACGTGGTCTGCCCGTAAAATGACATCTTCATACTTGATGAGAGCGTTACCGTGTATTTGCACGAAGTTATCTTGTAGAATTACTTCATCCCCATCCCCAAGCACCGTATCATTTTCAGGTATCATCTTTTCAATATCTAAGCCTTCTTTTTCGGTAGGTGTAGGTGTTGGGGACTGTATATCTTGGGGTTGTTCTTGAGCCTGGGCTGGAACCGTGAAGATCGGCAATAGAAGCCATGTGCATGCTGTGAGTGCAGCGAGGATTTTTAGAGGGTTGGATAGTTTTTTAAATGGTTGCATAGTGTTACCGCAAAGGCACGTTGTGCTTTGCTATGGTTTTTCACGGATGCACAACCTGGAAAGGTTATGCTACAATTTTCTAAATGGTTGCATAGTGTTACCGCAAAGGCACGTTGTGTTTGGGACAATTAGTCTTCTGTTGCTTCAGGTGTTTTGAGTGCATCTGGTTTAATTTTGATAAATGCGTTTTCCATCAATGTATCCGTGTAGGCTGTCCACTCTTTTTCAAACCGTTGCTGCCGTAGAATTGCGATAATCTGCTGTTTCTCTTGTTGCGTCAATTCAGGTGTGATGCGTTCATCAACTTTATAGATGGTGATACCTGTATCAGTTTCAATCGGTTGACTATACTTTCCGGTTTCAATAGATTTAACTGCTTTTTGTATTTTGGGATGGAGTGCAGTGAGTATATGTGTGCCGAGGTCTCCACCTTTCTCGCGTGTTTTTGTATCTTCGGAATGTTCTCTAGCGAGGGAATTATAATCTGCGCCGGCTTCCAATTTTTTGTATATTGCATCTGCTTTTTCCCGTGCTATCTTTTTGACTTCCTCGCTAATTTCATACTGCACTGCGAAATGTCTCCATGTTATTTTTTCGTCGGCGTGTGTTTCTACCATGAAAACGTGGATGCCATCATCCATTTCAATGGGTGAGCTGATAGTTCCTGCTTTGAGCTTTGTGAGCGTCTGTTGGAACATTTCTGGATAGGCACGTAAATCAGCGGGGGCTGTCTCAATTAATGCACCTGCCTTAGCACGTGTAGTGGTCCGTTGTGTGACATCTTGGAACTGCGATGTGTCTGCCTGAATTGCTTTAAGTACTTGATTAACGATATCGGTTGCGTTCTTTTTCGCTGTGTCAGTCGGTTTGAAAGCGATGACGATATGTCGCAGTTGTATGCTATCTGCTTTGGTTGGGAGTTGATCTCTATGTTCTTCAAAGAATTTTTGAACATCACTGTCGCGAACTTGCAAACGTGGCAGGATTCTGCCGATAACGAGTTTTTCTGCCATAAGGTCTCTCTGGAGTCGTTCACGAAATGCTTCGAAGGTGAGTCCTTCGCGGTTTAATATTTTTTTGAACGCTGCATCGGAGGGGGTTTGATATTGTGTTTTGAACTTTTGTATCTGTTCTTCAATTTCGGCATCTGTGATCTGTATTTTGAGTGTTAATGCGGTTTCTACCAATAGTTTTTGCCGTATGAGTCTATCTAGTAATGTGGCGCGTTCTTTTTCTGCGGTATTCAGTGCTTCATGTTGGCTGTATCCTTCGATCTGCTGAAGTTCAAAGGCGCGTTGTTTGACGATAACGTCGAGGCGGCGTTGGGTGATAACATCATCGTTGACATAAGCGATAATTCTATCAAATATCCGTGCTGAGCTGTGTGTAGTGATATGGCATGCGACAAGTACTGCGAATATTACAGCGACATAGAATTTGCGTTTCATGCGTGGCATCTCCATTTTTATTTTTAAAACGGTTGCAGAGTGTCATCGCAAGCCTCGTTGGGCTTGCGATGGTTTCTCTTCGGATTGTGTGATTGGGTCTGCTAACATTTGTATCAGAAACATAAGTAATGGTTGCAGAGTGTTACCCGTTGCGGTGGTGCCTGCAATCATTAAAAAAAAACCTGCTAGACAGCCGTGGTATGATGTGGACTATTCCGCTGGTGTCGTTTGTTCTGTAGGTGTTTCCGTTTCCTCTTCCGCAGGTTTTTTATCTGCTGGTATGCGGTCAATGAAGGTTTTGACTTCTGCGCGTTCTCGGAGTTGTGTGATCCAATCTTTCATCAGAGCCTCGCGCTTTTCACGTTCAGACTTTCTGACAACATCTTTGCGGACTTCTTCTTCATCGAAAGGGCGTTGAAATTCGGGTCTTGCTTCTTTCTTCACGAACATCATATAGTATTTTTCACCTTGCACCTCTACTTCAATAACAGCGGGGTGGAGGACATCAATTTCAGCATTGAAAGCGGCATCCATGAAGGGTTCAGTGCCGGTAGGGTATGCATTTCTGCTAATGTAGTCGGTATCTCCGGGTGCAGCTGGGTTTGCGCCGGGTCCCACGAGTTCACCTCTGTCGGATAGTTCTTGTGCGGCATCTGCGATGGCTTTTCCTGCTTTGAGTTCAGCGAAGACTTCGTCAGCGCGTTCTCTGTTCATCAGTGTAATGCACAGCAGTCTGACCTGTTCAGGGCGCACATAATTTGCTTTATGTGCATTGTAATATGCCTGATAGTCTGCTTCTGCTAAGATAAGTTTGCTCTCAACTTCTTGTTCCGTAATTTTCTCAATCATTAAATCCTGAAGGTATGCTTGCACCTTTTTGAGGATTTCTGAGTCTTCATTGAGTTTTTTATCTTTTGCAAGACATAAGATCATACGACTTTCTGCCATGAGGGTCATGTATTCTTCAAGTCCTGCTTTGTCTTTATATTGGCGTTGCTTGTAGGTTGGGAGTTCGCTGATTTCTTGCATCATTTCTTCGAGGGTAATTGTGTGTTTTCCATCCCATTCAAATTCTGCGATGATGGTGCCATCTGCACCGATGGCTTTGTCGCCGCAGCTATAAATGAAGGGGAGTGTTGTGAGCATTGCGAAAAATAAGATAAGGGTGATATTTTTATAGATGGACATGTTTGTTCTCCTTTATACGGATGCACAACCTAGAAAGATTATGCTACAAAGATGCACAACCTAGAAAGGTTATGGGACAAAGACACACAACCTAGAAAGATTATGCTACAAAGATGCACAACCTAGAAAGGTTATGCTACGGTCACCGTAAGCGCGTTGTGCTTGCTACAATATTGATAAGGTTATGTGACAGTTACTTTTCAGGTGTCTCTGATTCTTCTTCAGGTGTTTCGGGTTCGACGGGTGTGGGAATGTTCTCAGGATAGAGTTTTAGTTTCCCTTTTTGTGAGATTTCTTCCACCCATTCCAGGATGCGTGCCCGTTTTGCTGCACGTTCAACTTTTCGTTTAACATCAGACATCACTTCATCCAGTTCCTTTTGCCGTTCCGGTTGGTGTTCTTCTTTACGGAAAATGAGATAAAATGTCTGATCATTCGCGTCGGTTTCGAAGACGGTATCTGTCATTTCTCCGATTTCCATTTCAAAGACTGCCTCAATGAATTCGGACCAGCTGGGTGATGCGGCTTGACTGAAGAACCCTGTATCTCCTGGGTTCTCTTCACTTTTACCGGGGCCATTTGCGAGCTTATTTGCCTCGGTGAGTTTCTTTGCCATTTCAACGATATCTGTTCCAGCGAGAATCTGGTCTAATGTTTCATTCGCCAGGTCTTCGTCATCTAGGGGGATACAGATTGCGCGTACCTTTGCGGCTTCAATATAGTCAGCCTTGTTTTCTTCATAATATGCTTGCAGCGTTTCGTCGGTATATGCGACTTTGGCATCAACTTCCACTTCTGTTAGTTTTTCAACCATAAGTTGATGGGTGTAGTCCTCCAATTTATCCAGGTGGTCCTGGCGTTTATCAAAACCGTTTTCAGCTGCTTGGAGCAATTTGAGTTTTTTGTCTATGTAATCTTCTAAGTATTCTGCCTTTCCCGCTTTTGTAGCATAATTTCGCTGGCGGTAAGCGGGCAATTCTGCGATCGCTGCATCTAGTTCTGCAAGAGAAATCTGTATAGGTGTGTCGTTCCACTGCATTTCTGCCAATATAATGCGGCTCGTGTCTATTTCTGTTTCTGGAGCCTCATGGCTATCTGAACGAACAAGCGACCATGTGAGCAGACAGGTTAGGACGACTGCGGTCAATACAAAAAATATTTTTTTCACTTTAAGAATCTCCTTTCAATTTTTCGTCAGGGGCAACAAACATACTCAATATTTGTTGCAATTCGGTTAATAGTGTTTTACCCGTTATTTCTTCTATGTGAATGAGAAGCTGTGCGGGTGGACGTAATGCAAGATGTGGGTTTTCATGGACTGTTTGGATGAGCTGCGTTGCATCTATCTTCGGATTGCTTTCATCAAATGTAACTTTAATCCGGTGCTTGCCAGCAACGATAGCGGATATTCCTAACTTTTGGGCAAGTTGTTTTAGGGTTGCAATTTCCAATAACATCTGGACAGGTTCCGGTAGGTTTCCATATCGGTCTTTAAGTTCTTGGGTCAAGGTATCCTGCTGTTTTTTATCTTTCAGCGCGGCGATTTTTTTATAGATAGCAATTTTTTGTCGGCTGTCAGGAATATAGGTGTCTGGTAGAAATGCTTCGATTGGTAAATTGATGTTTGTTTCAATGGTTTCCTCAACCTTTTCACCTTTTAGTTTTCGCACTGCGTCCTCAAGGAGTTTACAGTAGAGTTCGTAGCCGACGTTTGTAATATGTCCATGTTGTTGTGAACCGAGTATATTCCCAGCTCCTCGGATTTCTAAGTCTCTCAGTGCAATTTTGAATCCTGAGCCGAGGTCTGTAAATTCTTCGATGACTTGAAGCCGTTTCTGTGCGCGTTCTGTGATGGGTGTGTCTGGTGGATAAAAGAGGTATCCGTAAGCTTGTGCATCTGCACGTCCGACGCGTCCTCGGAGTTGATAGAGCTGCGCTAATCCGAAAGCATCTGCCCGATGGATCATGATGGTGTTCACATTGGGGATGTCTAAGCCAGATTCTATGATCATTGTGCAGACTAGGATGTCGTATTTGTGTCGAACGAACGCTAACATCACGTTTTCCAAATCGCGTTCTGGCATCTGTCCATGTGCAATAGCCACTCGTGCATGGGGGACAAGCTCTTGGATACTTTTAGCGATAACAGCGATATCTTGTACCCGGTTATGGACGAAGAACACCTGTCCATCTCGTGACAACTCGTTCATGATAGCATCTTGTATAACTTTTGTATTGTAGGGTAGCACCTGTGTCTGAATCGGCAACCGATTCGCAGGCGGGGTATTGATGATGCTAAAGTCTCTTATACCGACAAGTGACATGTGTAAGGTACGTGGAATTGGCGTAGCGGTGAGTGTGAGCACATCTATTGTTTCTTTAAATTGTTTGATTTTTTCTTTATGTTTCACACCGAAACGATGTTCTTCATCAACGATGAGTAATCCGAGATTGTCAAAAGTAACGCTATCTGCAAGCAAGGCGTGTGTGCCGATCACAATGTCAACTGTGCCTTCTGCAAGTTTTTCTTTAACTGTTTGTGTCTCTTTTCTGCTGCGAAGGCGATTCAGCATTTCAACGTATATTGGAAACGGTTTGAATCGTTTTTCAAAAGTATCGTAATGCTGCAGTGCCAAGATAGTTGTTGGGACAAGGAGTGCGACCTGTTTTTCTGCCATAACAGCTTTGAACGTTGCTCGTAATGCTACTTCTGTCTTACCGTATCCAACATCCCCACAGACGAGTCGATCCATCGGTCGATTCATTTCCATATCTGTCTTGACATCTTCAATTGCTTGAAGTTGGTCGTCTGTTTCTTGGTATGGAAATCGTGCTGCAAATTCACTCTCCCATGGTACTTCTGTTGGAAAACTATAGCCTTTATGTGCCTGTCGCGCTGCATAGAGTTTGAGCAGTTCTGCTGCCATCGCTTCAACTGCAGCTTTTGCACGTTGTTTTTTGTTTTGCCAGGATTTGCCGCCGAGATAGTCTATTCGAGGTGCATCGGACGTATCTTTGTTCCCAATATACTTCTGCACAAGGTCTACTTGATAGGTAGGGACATACAGTCTATCGTCTTCCTGGTACTTCAGGATAAGGAAATCCTGTGATTGTCCATCAATATCCATGCGACGTATCCCTTCGTATTGTGCTATTCCGTGGGAAACATGGACAACATGGTCACCGACTTTCATGTCAATGAGGCTTAATATTGGGGCACCGCTGGTGTGTCGTTTTGGCGATGGACACCGTCGCTGACCGTTTCCAAATATTTCATGTTCTGCGATGCAAACAAGATTGAGCGAATCACTAATGAACCCTTCAGAGAGAAAGCCGACAGTTGTGGATAATTTCTCTGCAGGTAGATCGCGTTCAATCAACATTTCCGATACGCGCTTGGCTTGTTGCGGTGTCTCACAGAGGACATGAACATGATAGTCTTTCTGTGTCCAACTATTCATGGCATCAATCACTATACGGTAGTTGCCGCTACCGAGTCCGAGGGGTTTAAAGTCAAAAGCGGATTCCAAGGTATCTGCTGCTTGATGGAGGTCAGCGGTTATATTTTTTGTCCCTTTTTCGGATGCAGCTGCTGCGAAAGCGATAGGTACGTTTAGATACTGATCGAGTTGCGTTTTAATCGTTTCGGGGGGCACGAGTATATTCTCAAGCGGCGGCATCACGTTGCCTGTTGCTATCCGTCTATGATATGTCTCATGCAGTTGTTCACGCAGCTGTTGTGCTTCATGTCCGTGCCAACGCGGTTCTACCGTAAGGACAACGGTGTCATCTGGTAGATAGTCTGTTAACGTGTCTGTTTGGGGAAAGAACATCGGTAGAAATGCTTCAAGGCCGTCAATATCCTGTGGAATTTCATCAATCCCAGGTGGATGATTGGGTTCTGTGCTTGCAATAAATGCTTCTAAGCTGCGTGTTATCTCTTGTATTGCGTTGATGGAATCGGGGGTCCGTGTTGATGCTTTCATCAAGTGTTCTGTTTGTGATTTCCAATGTGAGATGGAGATGTCGGCGAGACAGACTTCAGACATGGGCGTAATCACAATAGAATCTGCATGGGCGATGGTAACTTGGGATGTTGCATCGAACAAGCGAATTTCGTCGAGTTCATCTCCGAAGAAATCGAGACGCACTGGTGTGTCGGATGTGAGTGGAAAGATATCTATTATATCGCCTCTCTGTGCGAATTCTCCTTTTACTTCCACCAAGTCAACGTGACGGTACCCGCTACGTTTCAGGAAGGTTAGCAGATCGTGAAACGGAACTGTATCGCCGGTGTAGAACGTTTTGCAAGCGGTAGTTAACGTGTCCCGCGGTGGGAGTTTGTAAGCTAATGCCTGAACTGTTGTAAAGACAACAGTGTGTGATGGCATGCCTGCAGAATCTTGTGGGGGTGCTGCAGTATTGTGTGTGATTAAGGTATGTAGACACTGCATCCGATCCGCAGTTATGTTTTTCGAGGGAGATATCCCCTCAAAAAGGGTATTTTGCCAAGCAGGAAAGAGATGCAAAGTCCCTTGCGGATTTGATGGCTCCGTCCTTTGTGCTGGGGACTGGTTACGAAATGCGCGCACCTCTGCTATGGCGTGTTCTGCATCACGGTGTGATGGAAACACAACAAGGAAAGACGTTCTTGGAACATCTTCTAGGAGCGTTGCGAGGAGATATGAAACGGATGCGTTACGCAAACCGCTGAGCGATCGAGAATTTTCACCGCGCTTTAGGCATGTAAGCAGGGACTGGTAAGTTTTCGTTTTTCGTAAAGACTTTAACACAAACTGTTCCTTATCGTTCGGTAGCACCCTTATGTATAGTCAAAATATGAACCTTCAGATCCCTATGCTCTAGTCAATGTGAGTGACACCTACCGACGCATGTTTTATTGGACGAATTCTATCTTTGCTAAGTTGGCTTTCATCTTACCCATTTTTACTTCAGCTTCAATTCTGACAGGAATATGTCGACGGTTATCTGTCAACCAGAGACGGTACCCGTGTGAGGTGGTCACCACAAGTGTTTTTACACGTCCTAAACCTTTTACCTTTAGCACCTCTCCGTGCTCTACACTGATGGAAACTTTCACAACCTTTGCTTTGCTAATTAGTGGAAAGTAGTATTTTTTACCAGGCTCCAATTTCTTACTGCGTAGGAAGTAGATCATAGAAAGTTCATCTTGTGTCCCGAAAGGGATCGCTAATACTTTTTTATCGCGTTTTTCTGGTTCAGTCGGTTTACTCTGTGAGATCTTTTCGTATTCCGCCTTCTCATTTTTAAAGTTGATTTCAACACGTGCGGTATATTTTTTATCCTGAAGTTGATTTCTGAAACTAATGGGATAGAAATCATTCGTTTCTAGAAAAGTAGATTGACGGTTTTGAAAACGATAGATTCGTGCAGCAACAGAACTTGTTTTTGCCTCAGAAGTAATGTGGTATGCGTTTTTCCTGCCAAGTGCTAATTTTTTCTCTATATGGTCAACGCGTTTCCCTGCGGAGACTGGCACCCAGGAGACTTTGATATTATATGTTAGTTTTTCTCCAACTATTAGTGGTTGTGCAACTACATTCTCAACTTTTACAAGCGGAATTTCTAATTGTACTGGTTCGTTAGCCGGACGTACGGATGATTTCGATTCGTCTGATGCAACTTGACATAGCGGGAAGCCTACTCCTAATAACAGCGTAATGAGCGACAAGCACTTGACATAATTCACACTATCAACTCCAGAGCCATCTATGGTTAAATATGAAAATAAATAGACACTGCCCCCATAGGAACGATCTTCGAATTACGACTCAGCTCAATAATAGTCGGGTTTCGCAAGCTCTACCCGACCTACGAACTGTCTGAATGTCCGAAAACCTGAACAAAACAACATTGGATATGTGCACACTTAAAACCTATGTGTAAAAATGAGCACATGCATTCCATGATTAGTTTGTTGCATTTGAACGGAAATTCTTCGATTATTATATTCTTCGGCAGTTTTTGAGGCATCTACAATATTCCACACATGCAATCCAATACCTGTAATCAGGAAAAGTGTGCCACGTATACTGTGGTCAACCATTCTTGAATGGACCTGGTCTTTGTCTAAGAAATTGTTTGTTCTCTCATCCAAGAATCCTGTTCTGAACGAGTCATGACTTCTATAATGCAGGGCACGTGCAATATTGTAGCTTGCCAAAGCAAAGACACCTATCTCTGCGGTCAGAAACAGCGATGCTTTGAGATAGTTGTCTGCATACGCCTGCCCTAAACCGGGCATAGATGCCGACAACAGTGAGGCTTTCCGAGAACTACGCATCGGATAATATTGTGTGGAATGTTGACGGTAGAGTGGGTAATTCGGTTCTGTATCAACATTTTGTGCAGGACGTGATTCCTGCGATCTTGATAGTATCTTTTTGTCTGCTGGATTATGCTCAGCTGACAAGACTTCTATTTGGGAAAGTGCAATAGTACAAAAAACAAAAAACAATAGTATGATGTATTTATCCACTATCTCTCCTTTCTCATTGTAAAATAATGCCCATATAGACAACTGCCAATACGAAAGTATCAAAATTTCCAGAACAATCCAATCTAATCGTGCTGACAATAACGGGCTCTGGACATTTTCTCCAATGTATTCCTCTTTATAGGTATCTGCTTGTATATTATACCTAATTTTATGAGATAAATCAACAGATACTTTATTGTTACAGGAACGGATTTGTAGCCGCGCAATTCATTGCGCGATTACAAACCCAGATAATTGGGGGATAAGAGTGGCAGCAGAAAACGGCGTTTTGATCCAGGGAAAACCATCACTTATTAGATTGTGCAGGTGCTAGTTGTATATTCTCAGGATCAGTTTGATATGCCCAGTCAAATTCTACATCGTCATCTGTTAGTCTGCGAATATGGATTTTAGCGAAGTTTCCATCTGGGGTGTAGATTGCATAGATGTGTCCCTCAATGAGTTCCACAAACAGTGTAGTATATCCGTACTCTGGTACTACATCAACGCCATCAAAGTCTTCGTGATACCCCAAATCCTGCATCTCTGTTTCGTTATCTGAATAAAGATATCTAACAAAAACTGCCTCATCTAACCCAAAATAGACATCAGTTGATCTGTCATCCCAAGGAATAGCACCTCTACGTGAATTTGAGAAATCGAAACCGCTTCGATCAGGTTCAAGTTGGAAATCATCTAATATCACATTTCTTCCTTCAGGACGCGGAGTATCCCATGCATTTTCAGGACTGAGTTCACTTTCGTTGCCATCGTTGTCAACAGCAGATACTGCATAGTAATAGGTTCTACCGTTCCGCACATTTCTATCAGTGTAGACGGTTGAGTCAGCGGAAAGTTCAGTAATTGAGTCAAAATCGTTATTATTTTCACTACGCCATACGGTGTATCCATCCAAATCAAATTCACCATTAGGATACCACTCAATTATAACGTACCCATCACCTGTTGTTGTTCTAACACCACGAGGAGTAGCAGGTGGTTCACGATCTCTATCGTTATCGTCGTCTACATCAATATAACATCCGAATAGCGTTACTGCAAGGAGTGCACATATCAATAGTGCGGTGATTTCTTTTATTGTTTTCAACATTTTTATTCTCCTGTTTGAAAGTATTTATTTATATCCACGTATAACGCTAATTCTTTGATAGGTGTTGACATACTTCATTATACTATCATTAAATTCTTTATGAATGCAATATAATTGTGAGTGTATAACAGAACCTTTCGATTGTCACGTGAAGCTATTGTTGGAGGGTTTTTAACCTGAAAGGATGCCTTGTAAAAGTCCAGCAAAACATGCAGTTTAATTCCAGATTTTTCCGCTTTTTTGGATTAGTTGTCCAGAGAGTCTAACGCAATTTTTCGGAGTTCATGGATTTTCTCTCGGGTGTCGGTTCGCTTGAGATCCCTGCGGATTGTGTCTAATGAGACGTGGTGGAGTTTGGCAAGTTTGGAGATGCTGAAAACTAAATAATCCTGCTCAATTTTATAGGGTTATTTAGTTTTATAGATATTCATTTTATCAAGTTAACTGTGAGTAAAGGTTTTGATGCATATTCCTTTATTTTATCAGCGATCCGTGTTATGCCTTGAAAACGGAATACGGATAATGCGGTATTTCGTAAAGCGGCCATGACTTGTGGAATAGCCCCGCATCTGACAGGTGATGCGTCCTCGCCGAGTAGCACATCGCGCATCCAATGCGACTTGTTCTCTATTGCCCAATGGCCTCTCCGTAAAGCAAGTAAGCGTTCTGCGGATGCCTCACTCGGTTTCAGGCTCGTAATCCCATAGGTAGTGCGGGTTGTCTCTTCTCCTGTCTTCATATTTTTGGAAGTATAATGATATTGGATCACTTGTGCTATGCCCGGCCAATCCAGATATGCGTTGAGACTTGTGCTTGCCTTGATACACCGTGTCTCAAGTCTGCCATGCGACTTTTCAATCGTCTCATGCATGTATATCGGTTTCCCTAAAGTAGGGTGTGTTGTGTCTTCAGAAACCGCGTCAGGCACGCCTTGAAAAAGTTTTTCAATCGCTTCTAACAGGTCCGGTTGATTGCCTTTAACAGGCAGCATATAGTCGCCCCCGCTGTTTATGATTCCGTGGCAGAAAGAGCGTTGTGTCAAAAGGGCATCCGTTGTGATAACTTTGCCTGCTACATCAAACGCTTTGAGGATTTCCGTTGATACCGGTATTTCATTGGTTTTGTCGCTGACACCTCGCTGCGTGAGGGTGATCCCTAACTCATGAGAGACGACGGAGAGTAAATGGCTGATCATCGCACCACTTTTTTTAGACGCACGCAGGGTTTTGCCATCTATAGCGACTGCGTCGGAACACCCCCGCAAATCAGGGCACTCTGCTAATGCGGCGTTTACCCATTTTGACAGGATGTTTTCTAATGCCTCAACGTCCAACTTTTTCAACAGATTATGGATAGTTGCGGCACAAGGCGTTTTGTGATGTGTGAACCCGAGTGCTTTTGTGAGTGCGGGCTGTGAGCGTGCCCAGGTAGCGATGGATGTATACCCTTTATGCCCGCACATCAATCCAACGACTAAAAGTGCGAGGATTGCTTTCAACGGGTGTCGTTTCCCTTTTTCCTTGCGTGGGTCTGTAAGTTCTGCTAACATATCCATTAAGTGGCAGGACTTTTTTCTTGTCATTCTTCACCTCAAAAGATCGTAAGTTTTTAAGGTGAAGTATAGCAGATATAGCGTGAAAAATCACGGTATATCTGCACATTCCAAATATTAACGATTGTGATAAAAAACAACTAAAATACATAAAACTAAATAACCCTATCAATTTTAAGTTAGTCTTGACATTAATCAGTTTCTGTGATAAAAACATGTTATGAAATACACATTAATTAAAACAATATACAGTTTATTCACAATAGTTATATATCTTACCTGTCAAGGTTGTGCGATCAATTTTAACTCATATGACTCTGCTTTCGGCATATTAGAAAAATCTGGGGAACTCACCGAAAACGAGGTATGGGAAGGGCGTGTCTATGTAACGGGGACGGTCATCGTACCAGAGGGTGTAACGCTAACGGTTCGTGCGGGGACGATTGTGGGTTTTGAACCTTTAGATGAACGTTGTGCGATCATAGTGCATGGTGAACTCTATGCGGAGGGCGCGCCCGACAGAATGATTGTTTTCGGTTCATTGGGTAAACAGCAAGAAATAAAGACAACCAAACCCGGATTAGAAAACACAGCGTCAGTTCAATCTGTGCAACCCAATATGAACGCTGCCCCTCCGAAAGCTGGAGATTGGCGAGGGATTAGGATTGAAGCGGGGAGTCCGAACAGTCGCTTCACCTATTGTCGTATACAACATGCAACCAACGGAATTGCATGTATCACGGATACAGTCCAAATTGAAAGGTGCCTCTTTAGTGAGAACAACATTGGGGTGCTGTGTGAAAATACCAATCCGACGATAAATGCAAACGAATTCAACAGAAACGGGAGCGGTGCCCAATTTCGAGGTACAGCAGCCCCGGTAGTAGAATACAACGAATTCACTGCTAACAGATTTGGAATTGTCTGTGAAGATGATTCACGTCCACGTATCCAACATAACAACATACGATCAAACTATGAGTACGCCATCATTTGCTATTCTGCTTCATCTCCTGAAATCGTATCCAACAATATCACTTTGAACAACGGTTGGGCGGTTTACGATGGTGGGAGATTAAGAGATAATTATATCAACGGAAACAAGCAGGTGGGACCCAATGTCACTGAGTTGAGTATTGCTACGCAGAGTGAACAGTTTTATGGCGTTGATGAAGTGTTTGATCCTAGAGACACACCCGTTTCAGAAGCTGGTGTGCCGAGTGATAGGTATTAGTTAAATGAGCCGAGTCACAGCCTATCTTGAACTCATTCGTTATCCATTATTCGGAATTCCTATTGTTGCCACGCTCCCCGGTGCGCTCATTGCAAGTGAAGGAAAATGGACATGGCGTGTTGCTGCAGCGTTAGTAATTGCGTTATTCGGTTACTTCGCTGGAATGATAAAAAACGATTATTTCCACCGTGAAACGGACTCAGTGACAAATCCGGACCGTCCGCTTCCGTCACATCGACTAACGCCAAAACAGGCACTGGTGCCTGCAAGCATTATCTATTCGCTATGTGTTATCTGTGGATTTTTGCTTGAAGTAAAAGCAGGTCTGTTGGTGATGGGATTAGTCGCGATTTCACACCTATACAATGCCTTTTTCAAGGCGAAAGGTATCTTAGGAAGTATTACATTACCTTTAGGAATTGGTTTATTAAACGTCTTTGGTGCGTTAGTTGTAAGTGGAAGCGTCCCACGTTTAGTGTGGTATGCGTTCGCTGCAACAACACTTTACGATTTAGGAACGCATATTACAACCACGTTTAAGGATATAACGCGCGATAAACAACATGGTATCATAACAACACCCGTGCAACTCGGTATACGTCCTGCACT
Source organism: Candidatus Poribacteria bacterium (assembly GCA_965200395.1). Classification (GTDB taxonomy): domain Bacteria; phylum Poribacteria; class WGA-4E; order WGA-4E; family WGA-3G; genus MSPOR6. Next base: position 1,293,362 of record CBDAUH010000003.1, read on the forward strand.
GTTTTTGTCGGCAGCCGCTACGATATTAGCTTTCATTGTAGCACTTTTACCGTATTGGTTAGAGGATTCACTTAAGTATAAATCTTATGTTGTATGGGTCGTTTTAGGGTTGCTTGCTGCTGTCATAACACGGATCCCACTCTACATACAACCGACCGAGAAAAATGGGTACTTTGCGTTGAAGGGTTCAATGATAGGTTCAATACTCTTTTTCCCCTGTTTCATCGGAGCACAAGTATCAATTGTGGTTTCCGTTGTTGTGATTCTGCCTCTGCTACTTGTAACAGTGCTCCTGTTAAGAACAACACGTCAAGAGGTATGAAATAAGCTACCTGATAAAAAAGGAGAAAGTATGAAAAACATCATTTTATTAATTACCGATACATTTCGCTATGATAATCTCGGAGAACGGGCAGAGAAACCGATACGTACACCGATGCTTGATAATTTTGAGGCGGAACGGGCAACTGCTATTGACAAATTCTATATGAGCAGTTTTCCCACAATTCCACATCGCACTGATGTTGCAACTGGGACAGTCGGATGGCCGCATTACGGGTGGCAGGCGATTGATCTGAGTGGTCCGAACCATATTGCTCAGCTTCTTGCAGGGCAAGGATATGCAACGCAGCTAATTTGCGATTGTCCGCATCTATTTAATGCCCGTTTTCAACAAGGTTTTCAGGCTGCATTCCAACATCGCGGGCAAGAAGGCGACAAACCGCTGCTCCATCTCAATGATGAAATTCAGACTATTATGCCAGATGACAAAACGCGCCCGCAACCATCTTTCCGCGGCAACACTTTACCCAATACACACAGATGGACAAACCGATACTATCAATATGAAGCAGAGACGTTCTCTGGCAGGACATCACAATCTGCAATACGATTTTTAGAGGAAAACTATCGTTCAGGTCCCTTTTTCCTATGGGTAGATTTCTTTGATCCACACGAACCTTGGGATCCGCCTGAATACATCGTTAAACGATATGATCCGGATTATACTGGTCCTCCAATGTTACATCCGAATTATGGGCGTTCATCAATCTACACCGATGCGGAGCTGCACAATCTCTGGGCACACTATGCGGGTGAATCAGAGCTGATTGATAGACATATCGGACAGATTATTCAAAAAGTTGAGGACCTTGAACTATGGGATGATACCCTTGTTGTCGTCATGTCTGACCACGGTATGTCTATTGGAGAACATGGACGCACAGGAAAATCTAATATCGATTCAGAAGACCCAAGGTATTGGCCTACATATCCTGAGATTAACTATGAGATGTTTATGATTGCAGGTGGAGATGTGCCACCAGGACAAAAACTTGATATGATTGCACAACCGATGGATATTTTACCGACGTTGTGCGATCTTGCGGGTGTCACACTCGATCCACGTAAACCTTTTGATGGGCGTTCTTTTGCTGATGCCCTTCTTAGTGGTGATTCGCAGCATAGGGAATATGCGGTAACAGGTACTCACATCGGTTCGCGGAACGGTACAATGCCACGACGTGCGACAACACCGTTTCTTGTGACTGAACGTTGGGGGTACGCGCCTGTTGGTGAATTTGGCTCACCTGAGTTGTTTGATTTGACAGTGGACCCGATTGCAACCGACAATCTTGCGGAGGATAATGCTGCACTTGTCGCCGAGCTGCATCAGCTGTTTATGGCGCATCTATTGGAACATAATGCCCCTGAGAATTTCCTTGCGCTTTGGCAAGAACCACCTACCGGAGATGGACGTGGGAAATGGGCGATCGATTATCCTGATGAAGAAAAGGAGTAAACAGACTAGCAACAAGGTTCTATACCACGTCAGTGTTTGATTTCCAGAAAGAAAAGAGTAGACGATAATGACTTCAAATTCTATGTATAATGAATTGAAACAAATAGTCGGTGAAGCGGGTATCCTTGGGGAAGAGCAGATTTCAGCATATACTTTTGACGGTATCGTTCCGAAGGTGGTCGTCCTGCCTGCATCTGTTCAAGAGGTACAAGAGGTGCTTCGTTATGCATCAGAACGCCGTCTTTCAGTGATACCTGCGGGGGGCGGCACAAAACTGAGTATTGGAAACATACCGCAAAAAGCCGATATTGTCCTTGCACTGACTTATCTAAACAGTGTTCTGGAATATGAACCTGCAGATTTGACTGTGACTGTAGAAGCAGGTACCTGTTTAGCAAATCTACAAACTGAATTGGCTAAAAATAGGCAGTTTCTACCAATGAACCCTCCTTATGCAGATCGCTGCACTATTGGTGGGATTGTTGCGACGAATTCCAGTGGTCCGCTCCGACTTAGATATGGTACAGCCCGAAACCAAGTATTAGGTTTGCGTGTAGTGCATGCAAGTGGCACTGTCGTGAAGAGTGGTGGGAAAGTCGTAAAGAATGTCGCTGGATATGATCTAAACAAACTCTATATTGGTGCGTATGGAACACTTGGAATAGTTACTGAGGTGACTTTAAAGTTGGCACCGTTACCTATGCGTCAGGCAATCATAGCATCTCAATTTCAGAATGTTCAGGATGCAGTCAAAACGGGATTAAGTGTCGTTAGTTCTCAAACATTGCCAACCTTTGTAAATTTATCAGTCAATCATGCAATTGAACTGTTCTCTGAGCGTAGACCAACGTTAATCATTGGATTTGGCGGTGAAACTGAGACTGTCAATTGGCAGCTAAACACAGTTCAAACACTTTTGGAACAAAATGGTGCTGATGGTGTGCAAATTGTAGAAGATGAATTATATGACATTATATGTAATGAAATACAAGAATTTCCAAATGTTGCCAGCGAATTAAACACTGTTATCGTTAAAGTTAATCTCAAACGAACCGATATTGCAAATTATCTTGGGCAGAACATAGAAAAGATTGATAGGGCGATAGTGTTATTGGGTAATGGCGTGATCTATCTCAAAGTATCAATGTGTTCTGATGCTGATTACCAACAAATTGCCCATAGATTAATGCAAATGCGTCAACGTGTAATAGATGTGGGTGGTAATCTGGTCATTGAATTTGCGCCACCTGAACTCAAACGACAGATTGATGTTTGGGGTCCAGTAGGTGAAACTGTGAAGTTAATGAAACAGATTAAGGCAAAATTTGATACGGCTGCACTACTCAATCCCGGACGATTCGTTTCAGGTATTTAATTTGTATTCTAAACGTCTGTTTCTCCTGGACAACATTTCATTCTCAGTTGTTCTTGAATCAAACATCACGCTATATTTAGGGGCGAAAACATGGATAAAACAAAAGGAAGAATATTGTGGATTGATATTGTTGAAGAATCACCACATGCACGTCCAAATTTGAAATCTGAGTTGAAGTCCTACATACGTTTTATGGAGTTTCAAGGATACGATGTCTCTTGTGTTGATAGCGATATTGATGGGATTGATTTACTCAGGGATAAGACGTTCCACGCAATTATACTTAATTATGAGGTGCAAAGCGGTGAATTCTTATCACGTATTCGGGCAGCAGATGCCTATATTCCTATCATTTTGCTGACAAAAACCGGTGGGCAAGAGATTATGTCACAGGTAAGTATGTATAGTGTTGACGATGTATTGATCATGCCTACAAATCCAAGACAACTTGTTTCATCACTTGCCCTATTACTTGACAGGCGAAGGATGCGGGAGTCATATACTCCGCAAGCCTATGTTAATAGCTATCATAGACAACACACGTTAGGCGACCGCCAAACGCATAGACTGCCTGATCCGATTCCTGATAACGATTGGCGAGCATGGATAGATGCCTATATCAAATTTGTAGAATGGGATATGATGTTTGATAGTCTTTCAAACGTTGATGAACTAAAAACAATCCATGCACGTGAGAAGCGAGAAGCCAACGCAAATTTTACAGAATATGTCCAAAATAACTATAGCTCATGGCTTGAAGGTGAAAACTCTCCCACCTTATCTGTAGATGTTTTTTACAAATATATCATTCCTGAGATCCAAATCGGGAAGTCAGTGCTTTTTGTCGTGATGGATTGTATGCGGTTAGACCATTGGTTGAAAATTGAACCAATTCTTTATCCTGATTTCCACATAACAAGGCATTTTTACTACTCAATTTTACCCACAACTACATACTATTGTCGAAATGCTATTTTTAGCGGGATATTCCCTAGAGATTTGTCCGAAAGATATCCAGAACTGTATGCTGAACCTGATAATCAGCACACAAGTATCAACCGTTTTGAAAAAGAATTGATGCTTCTACAACTGGATCGGCACGGTATTGTACTAAAACCGTCACCACATTACTTCAAAATATTTGATGCACGCGGGGAAACACAATATCTACAATGGTTAGACGAAACAAGGCGGATTAGTTTGGCTGCTCTGGTAGTCGGTTTCCTTGACATGCTAACACACTTACGAAGTGAGGTAGGCCTATTTCAACAGCTTATACCAAATGAAGGAGCATTTCGATCTTTTGTACAGACTTGGTTCCAAAATTCACCTATATACAAAATTATAAAACTTGCAGCTGAACGTGGTATGACTATAATAATAACATCGGACCACGGTTCTGTCTTGTGTCAAAGCCCGGCAAAAGTATCAAGTCGTCATGAACTTACAAGCGGAATGCGTGTTAAAGAGGGTAAGGACATTGTATATACTCCTGAGTCAAGTTTTCTAATCAACGAACCGGAGCGGTACAGATTACCTGGCAACGGATTGGAAAAGAACTATATCCTTGCGATAGAAGATAACTATTTTGTTTACGAAAATCAGTTTAATTCTTATAAAGAGATGTTTCAAGGGAGTTTTCAGCACGGTGGTATATCATTTGAAGAGATGATCCTGCCTTGTGTTGTGCTTGAACCGAGATAATACATAGTAAATACAGCATACAATAAGTGCAATCAGAATAATTGTCTATTTAGGAAAACCATAAATATGATAAAAGACACCCAACCCAAAATATTGTTTCTATTGATATTGTTAACTTGTTTCACAACAATTCTTCCGATTTCTACAAATGCTCAGTTTCCAGAATTAGATTTGTCTAGTGATCTATCCGTTGAAAAACTTACCGCAGAAACGTATATTTCATTGGATAAGGTCCAACCCGGTAGTGAATTCCAAATTGCAGTCGTTGTGACAATAGCAGATGGTTGGCATGTCAATGCCAATCCTACACGTGAAGGGCTTATACCTACTACACTTACACTTTCAGACAACTCCAACCTAACTCCTGGAAATGTAATATATCCAGCAGGAGACACGCTCAATATTGCCTCAATTGGGATAGCGTCTGTTTATCACGATACTATTACATTTGGTATTCCTGCCACTTTACTTGAAAGTGCCCCAGTAGAACCTCTCAATTTAGATTTAGAACTTCGTTACCAGGCGTGTAACGATGAACAGTGCTTGTTGCCGGAAACCTTGAATATATCAATACCTATTGAAGTTGCCGGAAAAGGGGAAACAGTGTTGCCTGCTAATGAAGCGATTTTTGCGAATATTTCTTATGATGGACAGCAAGACAGTGAGAGCAAAAAAGAGGGGGGCATTGCAGGTGCACTTTCAGGGGGAAACCTATTGCTAGCATTCATATTGGTATTCGTTGCAGGTGTTGTCACAAGTTTAACACCTTGTGTTTACCCTCTGATTCCAATCACGGTTTCTGTCTTTGGGGCGAGTGAGTCAACGGGTGTACTAAGATCGTTTTTGCTGTCCCTTGTGTATGTATTTGGTATTATTTTAACTTATTCGATACTTGGTGTTGTTGTAGCATCAACAGGGGCAGTTTTTGGGCAAGTGATGGCAAACCCGTGGGTAATTGGATTCATTAGTTTGATATTATTTGCTCTCGGTCTTTCAATGTTTGGTGTATTTGAAATTCAGTTGCCATCCTCTGTGCAGAATCGGCTGAATACAGTCGGTGGTACCGGTTTTATTGGTGCATTCGGGATGGGAACGGTCGCTGGGATAATCGCTGCACCTTGCACAGGCCCTGCATTGGCTGCTGTGTTAGCATACATTGCAACAACAAGCAGCATCGTGATCGGTTTCTGGCTAATGTTCACTTATGCTCTTGGCATGGGATTATTATTCATCTGTATAGGCACTTTCTCAGGTTTGATATCTTCTCTACCGCGTTCTGGCGGATGGATGTATATCTTAGAAAATATATTTGGAATAGCAATAATTACGGTTGCACTATACTTCCTCAAAGATGTTTTTGAACCGTTAAAGAGTTTCCTTGTAAACTCGCTTCCATATTTCGCTTTCGCTGGCGGTTTAGTCCTAATTGGATTATGGCTTGGTAAGTTGAAGGAACGTTTCAAAGGTATTTCTTCAGAGATGCGCGTCAGAAAAGCATTTGGACTCTTGCTAGCAGTGCTCGGTGCTTACATGATAGTCGGGGGACTTCAACAACCTGTTGCCGGTCCACATTTGACTTGGGATTACGATAATGAACCTGCTGCACTGGAAGCAGCAAAACAAGAAAACAAACTGGTTATGCTCGATTTTTATGCAACATGGTGTGCTGCATGTAATGAATTGGATCATAAGACATTTTCAAATCAAGAGGTTATAGATAGGTTAGAGAATTACGTCACCGTCAAACTTGACTTCAGCACAAAATCTGATGAGGTATTGACAGAGAAATATAAAATTGTTGGCTTACCTATTGTTATTTTTATGGATGAAGAAAGTACTATCTATGAACGGATTGAAGGATTTGTTGAACCGGAGGAAATGCTCAAAATAATTGACAAGGTCGAAGCTGCAGCCAACGAAGCCAACAAATTGTAGGTAGGTAATTCACATGGAATCAAATGAACAGACAAAAAGCAGATCGAACTTTTCTTTTAATCGATGGTTAGTGTATTTAGAAATAATTGCGGTCATCGGATTTTTAGTGATCGCTGCATTATACACACAACGCAGTGGTGCAGAACCAGACATCCTATCATTGTCGCAAGCGGAGAAATTCCTTTCTGAAGCAGATGCACGCTATGACAAACAAGACTTGGCTTCAGCGATATTCCTCTATTGGCAGGCGTTACATGCATTCGAAACTGACAAAACTGAAGAAACTAAAGCAGATCGATTACATGCAAACCTGCGGATCGCAGAGATATATTCTCAGAGTAATTGGTTCAGAGATTCAAAATCACGCCTTGCTCATGCAGAACAGATTCAACCTGATCATAAGGATGTCCTGCTTTTAAGTGGCAAATTTTTGCGTGATGAAAGTTTGCCTGAACAAGCAACTGAAAAGTTTTTGGCTGTGTTGGATAAGCACCCAGATAATGCAGAAGCACACTATCTACTCGGTGTCTTATATCAAGGAAGCAAACAGTATAAAAACGCTTCGAAACACTATCAAGCAGCAATTGATAACGATATGGAACTTACCTTTATTCCTTCTGAAAAAGCTCCGATCGGTATACTTGCACGCCTTCAATTGTCACGCACCTATAATAAAATGTTTCTTGGTTACAGATTTCTTGACAGAGAACTCACCAGTGAGGATATGAAAGAGATTTCTCGGCTTGAATCTCAAGCGATAATCCTGTTAGAGGAAGCTATCCAATTGGAACATGGGACACCTGAGATTATAGACGATCTTATTCGTTTGCTATACGTACGAGCAAATGCTCTTAAACGCGAAGCTGCTACACGACCTTATGCTGATGCTCTGGAAGTATATGAAAGGATTGTGGATCTGGACCCCACTGAGATTGAAGCGTGGCAGGAGATGGGAGATATTTATGACGGCTTTCTTGGAGATAAAGAGAAAGCACTTGAGATGTACCGCAAGGTGTATGAGCTTGAAGCACATGCAACGACTTTAGCAGTAATCAAATCGCTGGAAGCAGAAATTTCCGATGGTATAGAAGAAGTGGAATGAAATATTTACTCTTTGATGTGCTGAAAGGGTGGTACAAGAAGAGAAAAGCCGATGAGAGGATTTGAACCTCCGACCTACTGATTACGAATCAGTTGCTCTTCCCCTGAGCTACACCGGCTCAACATAAACTGCAAATAAAAATGCCGAGAGGCAGAATCGAACTGCCGACACAAGGATTTTCAGTCCTCTGCTCTACCGACTGAGCTATCTCGGCTTAGACATTTATAATACCATTAAATAATTAGGGTTGTCAAGTAATTTCGCTGAATTTTTACTCCTGCCAAATACCGATTTCCTTATAAAAACGGATTGCCCCAGAATGAAAAGGTGTACCTACATCTCTAGCGGCATTTTTTTCGTTGATTGCTTTACCTGCACCATGTGCCTTAGCGACTTCAGCACGATGCGTATATATGGTTTTTGTAAAGTGATAAACCATATCTTCGTCTGCATCTGCTGCAGTAATAAGTTGCATTGAACCAACATTCATAGTATCAAAAGGTTCGGTCAGTACTTTTTTGTACTCATCCGCAGGGATAGTGATAGGATGGAAGAATGGATACTTTTCAAAGAGATTTTTTTTAGCTGATTCTTCAAATGGAATGAATACGATATCCAGAGAGGAACTCACTTGTGTGACAGCAGGGGTAGGAATCGCACCGCCCATAAAGGCAGCTGCAGCTGAACTGTCTGACAAATAATCAACCGCATGACTGTATGTACCATTTACAGGGGTAAAGTCCTGATATGTGACACCGTGTTCGGTGAATATCGGTTTCAAGAAGTACTCAAAACCCGCTCCTGCAGGCCCCACAACGACACGTTTGCCCTTCAAATCAGTGATTGACTTTATCCCAGATGATTTTGGGGTAACAAATAATCCAACATTTGGGGCAAGGGTCATGACTGAACGAATAGGTTGTACTTCTTGCCATGCACCTTCACCGCGAACAGCGAAATACGAAATTGCGGCATTAGCAAGTGCAAATTCTATTGTCCGATCTTCACTGACAAGTAGACGTATGTTCTGTTGTGTGCCTTTAGTGCCTTCAGCTGTAACCTCCCAATTTTTATCCTTGATATTTCGCGCAACAACGTCAGCAATTGCGTTTCCTACAGGATGAAAAGCACCACCAATTGGCGCAGTACCAATACTGATATGTTGTCGTTTTACGGAATTGTCGCATCCGAGTCCAATGCTCAGAGCAAGGATGAAACAAAAAATGGTTAAATTTGATGTGACGTACTTCATGTATGTTCTCCTATAATCATAACGTTATTATTTACTTAGATGTTTTTTTACCGTTGAGAATCAATCTCAGTACGAAGTATGTTCAAGTGGTACCTCTGGAGGAAAATAGCATGTCTTTGACATATCGGGAAAGATATGCGTTACGTCTCGCCTATAAACATCACCGCTTAATATATCTACGATACCTCCGAGATGTTCCGGATATTCTGACAGGAACTTTGCAAAACTGAATTCTTTGGTGTAGAAAGCGTATACGAGTTTCCGAAATGCCTCCATGCCATCTATGAATGTTTGTCCAAAGCTTCCCAACTTCTGTTCGGAGAAGTCGTTTTCTTGGAATGCATCCACAATAGCGTCTGCTGCCATTTCGCCGGACTTGAGTGCTAAAAACAGACCTGTTGAATAAACCGGATCCAAAAACCCGAATGCATCGCCAATCAACACCCAATTCTCACCTGCGATTCTGCTTGCACAATACGAGAAATCCTTTGTTGTCTGAATAGGAAACAGTTGTTTTGCCCCGTTAAGACGTTGCTTCAATGGTTGGCATTTCTCAAGTTCTTCATTGAATATTTTCTGTGCATTGAGTTTTCCATCAGGCTCTCTGCGGTTTTGTAGTAAGTAGTCTAAACCACCAACAACACCTATGCTGGTGCGATTGTATGGAAGCGGAATTGACCAGAACCATGAGTCTTTCTCTTCAGTATGCAAAATTAAGGTAGCACCTTCATCAAGTCCTTCATCCCGATGTCCACCTTCGTAATGTGTGAACAGAGATGCTTTCTTCAGGTTCGGCTCTACGGTATTAAGGTTTAATTGTCTTCCGATGAGAGAACGTTGACCCGTTGAATCCACAATCACAGTGCTGTGTATTGTCTCAAGGTTATTATTTTTTCCATTCTGTGCAGCAATACCGATTGCTTTGTTACCTTCAAATAGAACTTTACGAACACTCACTCCTCTACGGACTTCTACACCGTTTTCAGTTGCGTTATCCAACAACATCTGGTCAAATTCACTACGTAGCACCTGCCATGTGACTGCACTTTCATGCGGATTGGTTTCAAAGAAGTAAAATGGATTTGTGGCTTTACCTGTGCGGGTGAAAAATTGCACACTGAACTTCTGAGGAAAATGGCTATTTCGTAATTTTTCAAGCATTCCTAATCGTTTAAAAGTCCAGTAGGTGGCAGGAATCAACGACTCACCGATTTTGAAAGTCGGTTCAGCGTCGCGTTCCAAGAGCAGCACACGGTAACCTTGCTGAGCGATAAGTGTTGCAGCAGTGCTGCCCGCGGGTCCCCCTCCAATGACGATGGTATCGTAGTTTTGGTTTTTGTTCATCATTGTTTTCTGTGCAAATTGTGATTTTTTGTTTCAACGTTGAATACTTGATCAGAATTGTTAATACCAATTGGATGTCAAGTATCTAACTTCATTTCCTTCAATCCTGATTCCGTTTTAATATCCTATACTATAGTTTGGACAGTTTTTGTTTTTTTTATGGACATAAAGCAGGAAAGCGGGTATCCTTTTAGGAAACACAAATTTGAAAGGATATTTCAAATGACCCCACTTTCCTACTTGGACAACATGTTATCAGATTTTTGACCTTTGTTCAAGTATAATAACTTTCACCACTTTCAGACTTTCGTAAAAGGTCTGATAAATACGCCCTACCGAGGCACAATGACACAAATCTATCTTGCGACAGCCCAAGCAGGTCGGTATTGGTCTCTGCCAAAGTTTCTCTCGCGTGGCATCTGGTGTGTGGATCAAGTCGCCACTACGCTAAGCCATCAAGTGCTATCCGCTTACCCCACGGGCGTCTATGTCTATGATGAGACGCATGCCATAAGTAGCGGTTCAAAACAAGCGGGTTTGCATTTCCACAGGAACCCTGCGTATCAGGCACGTAACAAGAACCAGTCCAAGTTTCATCACGGACACGAGTTCGGTGCGATTGGCTGGCTGGCAGAAACGCCTGAAGGCACGCGCCTATTTCCATTAGCCACACGGATGATGGAACCGAAAAGCGAGGACGCGAATAGCCTCGCTGTGCTGAAGCATTTATGTAATCTTGTGCCACCGGGTCTTATCATTTTTGATAGAGGTTTCAATAGACGCAAAGTGTTCACGGAGATACTCTCACAAGGACATCATTTACTTTGTCGTGCGAAGTCAAACGCGGCGTTTTTTGATATACCGAAACGCCCTAAGCGTCTCAAGAGAGGCAGACCCCGTCGGTATGGTAGCCGTGTGTCTATTCCACACCTGAAGTATACAGACATCGTTGTTGAGGATCAGACACTTTCTGTCGCTGATAAAGTCGTGCGGACAAAGATGTGTCCTGTAGATGCCCGCATCGTTGTGATACGCAAACGCTTGAAAAAGTCTAAACCCTATCGGTATTTTTGTGTATTTACTTCAGATTTACGACTGCCCGTAGAAACAGTTATCCGACACTATAGAAACCGGTGGCAGATTGAAACTGCCTTTCGGGACGCTAAAGAGAACTTCGGATTTGACACCTATCAACTCCGAGACAGGAAAAGTTTGGATCGGTTCGCTCAACTCAGTTTCACCGCAGCAACGCTGACACAACTCGCTTTCAGTCCGTCGCCATTGCCTAAGACACCCGCAGACACAGACACAGACAAGGTTTCTCTTGATTTAGAAGACGTGCTATCCACGCTCAATATACACTGGTATAAACCGAAACATCTCACACGCGGCTTGATGACCGCTTACTTGCAGCGACGTTTACAACAAAACTATTTTTATACGGGTTACGACCCGAGGAAAAACGCACAGAAAAAACTAAAAATCCCCGAAGATACTACATGAACTAGTTCAACAGCAACTATTTTCACGATTATTGGAAAAATGATGACTAAAAAACAGTGATTTCTAACAGAATTTAGACAAAAAAGGGGCGTTAGCAGCGGTTCTAACACCTGTTCAGAAGTGCTAACGGGGAAATGCTGCCAACTATTCATAATCTATAACAAGACCAAAAATGTCCAAACTATAGTTACAGTTATAATAGTGTGGTAATAACTTTTGACATATTCCTACAACAAACACATTAGAGAACTCCAAACCTTTGGATTTGTGGATTGTCATGAGAGAGACAGTATGTTTTGGTTGCTTTGCAGTACGTTTTTCTGATTTGATAACGTTGTAATACGGAATCTCTAAGCTATTAAAAGTATCTTCAAAAATATGCGCTTGTCTTTTGGTGCGGTATAACACTGCAAAATCGCTAGGATTCCTGCCTTCTTGAATGGAACGATAAATAAAATCAGAAATGATGGATGCTTCATCTTCATGATCCTTACAACGAAGGTATTTTACTGTTGGCCCCTCAAGGTTCCTCGTAAAAAGTTCTTTATCTCTTCTATCTGGATTAAAGTCAGTAAGAAAGCGTGATACTTCAACTATTTTCTGTGTTGAACGATAGTTTTGTCCAAGAGAAATCACCTTGGCGTTGGGATAATCTTTTTCAAAGTTTAATATGTTTTGAATATCAGCTCCTCTCCAACCGTAAATCCCTTGGTCATCATCACCTACAACACGCAGATTCTGATGTTTCTCTGCAAGAGCCTTTATAATTTGGTACTGAACAGGATCGGTGTCTTGGTATTCATCAACGAAGATAAGTTCAAATTTTCCTTGCCACTTTACCTTTACTTCGGGGCTGTCTCTAAAAAGTGCGTTGGCGTATAGTTGTACTTTCGTATAATTGTCTGTACCATTCTCTGAGATTTGTTTATATCTTTTATAGATTTCTACGTACATCTGTGAACTTTGGTGGTGTGGTGCCTGGTCACTGGCTGTCTCAGGACTAATATTTTCCATTTCACATTTGCTGATAAAGTTATGAATCTCTTCAGCATCAACGAATTCGTGATGTTGGATGTAATCAATTTGAGATCGTGCTCTTTCCTTATAGATATGTGTCAACTCTTCAACAGTAAATTCGTGCATGTTATCTATGCCAAGTTTATCAAAATCAGTATTTGCAACATGTCCACAAAAACTGTGGAAAGTAGAAATCCAAACATCTTCAGTTATTTCGGGACTCAGAATTTCACTCAACCTATCCTTTAATTCATCGACGGCTTTGTTTGTGAAAGTAAATGCTACAATTTCATCAGGTGCTACTCCAAAATTTTCTATAGCATAAGCGATAGAATGAACAACTGTCCGCGTTTTACCTGAGCCAGGTCCCGCGATAATCAAGAGGGGACCATCTGTATGCATTACTGCTTTTTTCTGTGAAGGATTTAATCCATCTAATATGCTTGACATCGTAACTTTTTTCCAGTAGGAGATTTACTATTTAATCTGCCGTTTTTTTATTTCTTCGTTCTCTGACAGACGTATTTGAAACAGCGGTGCCTTATGACAGAAACGCCTACTTCAATAAGTTTATGTTTCATTCGGTACACACGTATGTCCAACACAGACGCGATATTGCTTTAGGTAATCCACACAATCTTCATCACGGCAGCGTTCAAGCGTGCTATGTGAACTATCGCACGGATAATGAAAATCATTACATCCACACGGGGTCCAGTCAGCAGAACAGAGTTCACCAGGACCAGAACACTTTGCCGTTTCACAATGCGGACAGATGTGGACATCTGCAATAGAAAGCTTCAGTTTACACTCTTGAATCATTTCTGATAGCACCTGATGGCGAAAATCTGCTGACCAGCCCGATATTAACATATTGTTCCGGACACAAATAAGGATACTCCGCTGTACCTTTGGTGGTAACTGCGGGAAAAGGTCTGTAAACATACCTGAAACCGCCTGATCCCGCATTTCCTGATCCCGCATTTCGAATTGCTCGCGAAGTTCGCCATCATCCGCTGCAGCGAGAGCAAGAACTTCCTTTGCAGAAAGCGTGTGTATATCCGCAAGTGCAGGGTATTGCGCGTCCAAAGACGCGTCTAATGCAAACAACTGTTTGAATTTCTCAAGTAATTCTTCACTGATTCCATATCTATTCATGTTCGTGATTCCTTTCATCAATCTGAGATTTTTCTATATTTGCCATAATTTCAGTGAGAACTAACAAGGAAGCTTCTTCACCCCAGTTCTCACGGATATCGTCCTCTAAATGAGATAATGCCTGTATCTGTATATTTACTATAGTTTGGACATTTTTTGTTTTTTTTATAGACATAAAGCAGGAAAGCGGGTATCCTTTTAGAAAATATAAACCTTTTTGAAAGGATATGTCTAATGACCCCACTTTCCTACCTGGACAACATGTTATCACAATTCAGATCGTTATTCAAGCACAACAACTTCAATCACTTTCAAACTTTCGTGAAAGGTCTGATAAATACGCCCTACCGAGGCACAATGACACAAATCTATCTTGCGACAGCCCAAGCAGGTCGGTATTGGTCTCTGCCAAAGTTTCTTTCACGTGGTGTCTGGTGTGTGGATCAAGTCGCCACTACGCTAAGCCATCAAGTGCTATCCGCTTACCCCACGGGCGTATACGTCTATGATGAAACACATGCCCTAAGTAGCGGTTCAAAACAAGCGGGTTTGCATTTCCGCAGGAACCCTGCGTATCAGGCACGTAACAAGAACCAATCCAAGTTTCATCACGGACACGAGTTCGGTGCGATTGGCTGGCTGGCAGAAACGCCTGAAGGCACGCGCCTGTTTCCATTAGCCACACGGATGATGGAACCGAAAAGCGAGGACGCGAATAGCCTCGCTGTGCTGAAGCATTTATGTAATCTTGTGCCACCGGGTCTTATCGTTTTCGATAGAGGCTTCAATAGACGCAAAGTGTTCACGGAGATACTCTCACAAGGACATCATTTACTTTGTCGTGCGAAGTCAAACGCAGCGTTTTTTCATATACCGAAACGCCCTAAGCGTCTCAAGAGAGGCAGACCCCGTCGGTATGGTAGCCGTGTGTCTATTCCACACCTGAAGTATACAGACATCGTTGTTGAGGATCAGACACTTTCTGTCGCTGATAAAGTCGTGCGAACAAAGATGTGTCCTGTAGATGTCCGCATCGTTGTGATACGCAAACGCTTGAAAAAGTCTAAACCCTATCGGTATTTCTGTGTATTTACTTCAGATTTACGACTGCCCGTAGAAACAGTTATCCGACACTATAGAAACCGGTGGCAGATTGAAACTGCCTTTCGGGACGCTAAAGAAAACTTCGGATTTGACACCTATCAACTCCGAGACAGGAAAAGTTTGGATCGGTTCGTTCAACTCAGTTTCACCGCAGCAACGCTGACACAACTCGCTTTCAGTCCGTCGCCATTGCCTAAGACACCCGCAGACACAGACACAGACAAGGTTTCTCTTGATTTAGAAGACGTGCTATCCACGCTCAATATACACTGGTATAAACCGAAACATCTCACACGCGGCTTGATGACCGCTTACTTGCAGCGACGTTTACAACAAAACTATTTTTATACGGGTTACGACCCGAGGAAAAACGCACAGAAAAAACTGAAAATCCCGAAGATACTATGTGAAAATGGTTCAGCAGCAACTATTTTCACGATGATTGGAAAAATGATGACTAAAAAACAGTGATTTCTAACAGAATTTAGACAAAAAAGGAGCGTTAGCAGCAGTTCTAACACCTGTTCAGAAGTGCTAACGGGGAAGTGCTGCCAACTATTCATAATCTATAACAAGACCAAAAATGTCCAAACTATAGTATATTTAGAGGTAACTGTAAAACAAGTTGTCTAAACAACTCCAAATACTCCGATTCCATCTGTTCAATTTGTTCATGCAGTAAACGTTACGCTTCCTCCGTTGGATAACGTTCAGAAAGTTCATTGGGTGAAAGTGTGTGTATATCCGCGAGATGCAGATCGACTGTATCACCTAACTATGGCGTAAACCAATACCAATGACTAAAACCGGTATCAGCATATCCTAAAGAAGTATATGCAATAATTATAAACCTCAAAGGTTTAGATGTCAAGGTAAACCTTTTTGACATCAATTGATAGGTAATTCATTATGTTTCCGGCATCGAAGTCCGTTCATCTGTGAATCGCTTTGACTTCAACTCATATCTCGGCAAAGACCTATGTGGAGCAATTTCGACGATTGCGCGCAAACCTAAAGCGTCTCTGATAGCAGAAGTTACTGCAGTCGCAGTGTCAGTTGGATTTGGATTTGTGGTTTCAATTTGGACTTTAAGTTCATTAACGGTTTCAGTTTTGTAAGCGCGTACTGCAAATTCGGTCACATCAGGAAACTTGAGGATGATGTTTTCAATCGTTGCAGGATACACGTTCAAACCACGGATAATGATGGCATTGTCAATACGACCAAGGACACCGCCGTCAAGGACACGTTGTTGACTTCCACATTCACACGGTGTTGGTTTGAGTTTGACATAATCACCTGTCCGATAACGAATCACAGGCGTTCCGATGCGACCTAAATTCGTAATGACTAACTCACCTTCATCTGATGGCGTATCCGTTTCAGTATCCAGCACTTCACAAATAAATTCATCTTCATTGAGATGTACACCTGCTTGTGGTCTACACATCACGCCCCAAGCCCCAACTTCGGTAGCACCTACGTGGTCATAGGCGGGTGCCCCCCACCGTTCCTCAATTCGTTGTTTTGTTGCGGGTAGGCTTGCACCGGGTTCTCCAGCATGTATGGTGACGCTAACGTTAGAATCTTTGCTGAGGTCAACACCAGCTTGTTCAGCCACCTCAGCGAGACGTAAAGCATAGGTCGGTGTACAAATTACCACTGTCACGTCGTTACTGAGGATAGCGCGTATCCGTTGTTCTGAGGTAAATCCACCATTTGCTAATGTGAGTGCACCGAGTTGCTGCGCACCATGATATGCACTCCAAAAACCGATAAACGGACCGAACGAGAACGCAATCATGAACCGATCAGCGGCTGTTATACCTGCAGCATTGTATATGTCTCTCCAGCATTTTCCCCACCAATCCCATGATTCTTTTGTATCTAACCATCGCAAAGGGGAACCTGTTGTGCCAGAAGTTTGATGTAGGCAGGTGTATTGCTCCAGCGGAAAGGTGAGATTTGTGCCGTAAGGCGGGTGAGAAACCTGATCAGTACTCAATTCACCCTTTGTTGTGAATGGGAGTTTCTGATAATCTGATATTGTTTGAATGTCAGTTGGTTTGGTAATTCCTGCTTCAGTGAGTTTCCGCTTGTAGAAGGTGTTCGTTTCTAATACTTGTAGAAGCATTTCATGGAGATGTTGAAGTTGAGTTTTAAAATGCATTTTGTATTGTGTGAACTAGAGGTTATTGTACAGTTTGCTCAAATTATCAGTTAGGGAAAGCACTGCTAAAATTTACCGTAGTTAAAGTTTGACAACATCCGTACAACATGATAACATATACAAAAAATAGGAAAGCAAAGGAATAAAGCAATGAGTATTGATATCACAAAATGGAAACGTCATCTACCGAAAATCTTGTTAATAATATTAATATTTTTTGTTTGCTTATCCATATTACAGTGGTTTGTTATAATATATCTTATTAATATAGCAACAGAAATGTTAAAAAACGCTATGATAAGTCAAGCACCAGAAGGTGTAGACAAGGATAGGTTAATTCAAACATTTGAAAGAGTCAAAAGAAGGGTGCAACAGCTCCCATTCAGTTTTATCACAGGAAAAATAAATATAGGTAAAATTAAATCAGCAGGTGAGTATGCCATTGCTGCAAATAGTGATGGATGGGATGCAGAAGAGATAAACACCCTCATGAGGTATTTAAATGCCTCTATTGGATACAAACGAGAAGCTGACTAATTTAAACAGATGCTATTAACACCACCTTATGAAAAATTTGCTTATGCTTACGATCGAATGATGAAAAATGTCAACTATCAAAAATGGGCTGATTACATTGAATCACTGCTCGGTATGTATGATTGTAAGCCTGAGACCGTTCTTGATGTTGCATGTGGAACAGGAGCATTAACCGTGCTTTTAGCTTCAAGAGGATATTCGATGACTGGCATTGATAGGGCAAAAGGAATGCTGAAAGTTGCACGCGAAAAAGCTGAAAGTCTGAATCTGAATATACCGTTTCATCAAGGAGACATGCTCAACTTTCAGTTAGATCAGCAATTTGATGTAATTCTATGCACCTATGATAGCATAAATTATGCCTCTAACGAAAAAGAGATGCAGGATATGTTCAAAAGGGTATCTGCACATCTCGCTCCTGATGGACTGTTTATTTTCGATGTTACTACTGAGAAGAATATTGTTGAGCATTTTCATAGCAGAACATTTTCAGAAAACTATCAGGATTATTCCTTCGTATGGAAGAATAATTACATACACCATACCAAAATGTGTCGGACATTCCTAACTTTCTTTATACGGGAAGGTGAGTTGTTCCGACGTTATGAAGAGGTGCACCACCAGCGAATCTATGAAGTGAATACGGTACATAATTTATTAAAAGCATCAGGTTATAAAACCTTGAGCACCTATGATATGTATACTTTCAATCGATGGTCTCGTTCTTCAGATCGTATAAATTTTACTGCACAATTAGTATGAGCTATGTTTAACCTGTTACAAAGCTTCAGCGATGAGGTCTCCGACTTCTTCTGTGGTGTAACCCATTTTTCCTGCTCCGAGGTCCTTTATTTTTCCGCTTGTGAGTAGGTCGGAGATAGATTTTTCAACTTTATTCGCTGCGTCACCATGTCCAAGATGGTCGAGCATCATCCCAGCTGCACCTATGGCTGCAATAGGGTTGATTTGGTTCTTGCCAGTGTAACGTGGGGCGGAACCGTGGATCGGTTCAAACATTGCAACGCTCTCAGGGTTCAGATTACCGGAAGCTGCAACCCCCATACCGCCTTGTATCATCGCGCCAAGGTCCGTAATAATGTCTCCAAACATGTTACATGTTACAATTACATCAAACCATTCAGGATTTTTGACCATCCACATTGTCGTCGCATCAACAAAAGCATATTCTTTTTTAATATCTGAGTAATCTTCCCCTACTTCGTCAAAGACTCGTCTCCACAGATCATGTGCATAAGTTAGTACGTTTGCTTTATCACAGAGAGTTAATGTATTGGTCTTGTTCCTTTTTTGTGTGAGCTCATACGCGTAGCGGACACATCGTTCAACCCCTTTATATGTGTTTATCATCTCTTGCATTACGACTTCATCTTTAGTTCCGCGTTTCAAGAACCCACCGATTCCTGCGTAGAGTCCTTCTGTATTTTCGCGAACGATAATGAAATCAATATCTTCTGGTCCTTTGTCCTTCAACGGTGTCGGAACTCCTGGATAGAGTTTAACAGGACGTAGATTGATGTAGAGGTCCAGTTCAAAACGTACTTTTAGTAATATACCTTTCTCTAAAATCCCTGGTTTAACATCAGGGTGTCCGATGGCACCGAGATAAATTGCATCAAGTTCACGCAGTTCTTCAAGCACAGAATCAGGCAAAACTTCTCCTGTTGACAAATATCTGTCGCCACCGACATCGTATTCGACTGTTTCGTATTGTATCCCCTCTTGTTGTGCCGCTGCCCCGAAGACCTTCATTGCTTCGCGTGTTACTTCGGGGCCAATTCCGTCTCCTGGAATGAGACCTATTTTATACATGTATTCCCTCCAAAGATTGTGTCAGATTGATGGACTTCAATATATTTTAACATATCTGAAGGGGTATTGCAAATTTGGATTGCTATATGGAGGTGTAAAATATCGGGTAGGTGTTTTCTGTTAGAATCACGGATTACAACGGATCACACCGATTACGCGGATGTAGATTATTCGCTATGGGTTTTTATTGGCTTATGCCTGTCTACGGATGTGTTCTCTGCCATTCCTCTTGCTTGTCAGAATCGCGGATTTTCTCGGATTATCACGGATTAGGTGGTTGGTATTTCAAGATGCTTTTCATAGGATTACGCAAACAAAAAGTTGACGCTTACAAAATAAAATACAGCAAAAGATAATCCGCGTTAATATTTCTCATTTACCCCATTTTTACGTGCTGAAAGGGTATTGAAAAAGTATAGGAAAGTCAGGCACTGTTATTACCCTGATTTAAGGACACTTTGATCCATACTTGGACTCTTGAAGCATTGCTGTATTCTCTTGACAGCTACGGATGCAGAGGCGATACCTGATTAGCCATCTATTGACTTTCTCACACACAACAACCCAGAACAACTATATGCTATACACATGAAAAAATGGGGTAAATGAGATAAATACAACTATAGGGCATTGATAGCATTTTTGATAAGTTTGTGCAATGAGAGTATGGGATGAATGCTACTATAGATAAGCAGGATGTGTCTTTGTTTGACCATTCGGTTCAGGCTGCTCTTGAAGTAGAGATGGCGGAAGCTCGAATGTCTTCTGATCAGAATTTAAAGCATCGACAATATCTTGGAACAATTTATAGCAGTCTGACTCAGATTGGAAAGTTCCCAAAATGTAGAAAAGCGTTGATTGATTAGATCCATGAGCATCAACATATTTAAGAAGTACAATATTAAACGAGTTGGTTTCGTTATTTTTGCTGATTGCAATTTCATCGTAATTGCAATTTCATCGTAATTACTAAGATTTACTGTTAAAGGACAGAAACCTGTGATTTCTTCAGGCTTTGGGAATATGATTAACACAATATTTTCCTTTGTGGTTAGTGGGGCAAAAGCCCCACGTAGTTAGGTTGTATAGGATGGATTTGCTAAAACTCATTTTCAAACAATGCTTTGAGTAAATTAGGATTTATTCCATCTGCCAAAGATTCATTAGTTGTTAATCGTCCTATTATAGTGTTGTTTTTGACGATCATTGGGGGTGAACTTGTAAAGTCATTGAAAGCACTGAATTGCATGAATGCGCTACCATAAAGACTAAATTGATTCCAGATAGAGTTCGCTGCGAATTCACTACCATGAAGACCAAATTCATTGAATATGGATTTAGCCTTAAATTGTGAAGATATTTCACCAAGATAAGTATGGTTACCATCATCAGCTATGATAATAGCCTGCCAAAGATCATTCTTAGCTTTGATTTTGAGTATAACCCAAAGTTCTTGTACTGATAACTTCAAAGCAGCCTGATATTTCAAAGGAATTGGTTTATTTGGCACTTGTGCGTTGCTTTCTTTTGATATTGGTTGTCCACTAAAGCACGCAATTAATACAAGTATTAGAAGAACTAATGTCTTTTTCATTCTAACTCCTTTAGTGAGGCGATATATGTATGTTAGGGATTGCAGAACCCTAACATAGTTGCAAGCCTACTTTTACAAGACTCACAGGGTTTGATAGTCTCGGTCACAATAGAAAACAATTGTCAAATTAAAATTTCAAGTATCTGAATCGTACAAGTTGTTCAAATTCAACTATAATTAAGGTTAACTTTATAGACTGATTGAAATACATTAGGTCTTGTAAAGTCACTGACTCAGCATTTTCTTACGATGCCATGTTAAAGCACTATGGGCAGGATGAAGTTCCTCTTGTTCTGGTAACAGAATATTCACACCATGCATGGTTTTTAACAACCATTCTGTTGGTCCTCTTTCTGTCATCATTTCTGAAACAACAATATTATACGACTCATCTATAGAAAACAAGTATCTATCAAACGCCCAATGGTGCAGTTTGCACAGTGAAATTCCGTTCCGGACATCATCATTATTTGTTTCATTAAATGGAACAATGTGAGCTGCCTCAGTAACAGTTTCTCCGTTTAATGTTAAGATTTGCAATCTACAAGCAGCACAAGTGTAATCGTAAATCTTCATGATTGCGCGACGGAATCCCGGTTTCCGAATTCTTTTTTCTGTTTCAATTGGTTTGACAAGTTCTATAGAAAAATCCTGTTTGACAGATTGTAGTAGCTTCTGACTATATTCACTAATTTGTCGTTCTTCAAAAACAAGACTTAAGATATCCTCCTTATAATCAGGTAAGTGGGTGTCAATAAGCGTTAGACGTAAAATATCCCTACTCTCGGCATCATCAAGTAAATCAAGGAGTTCGTCATCTAATCTTGCATAGGCGACTATTTTCCGAAGCTGAGTAACGCTACTAATTCGAGAAACTACTTCTAATGCATTTTCATATCCAGGTTTTGGTTGTAGATGCCAAAATGAACGTTTACTTAAGTGGAAAAATGGTAAGACAAGATTAGGTTTTCTATCCGGTATTTTTCTCCAATACTTCATGCATTTATCTACTAATCCTGGAGAAAATGTAATCATGTTGTCTTCGATATCTCCTTGTTCAATCATATCTATTATTGACAACAGAAGTACAGGCTGGTTTGGCGCTCTACCGTGTGCTCTATCAATTCGCAAATTTTTAAATTCATGAATGTATTTACGGAGAATATCGCTTGTCATATTTTAAATTACTATTGCGGGAATCCTCTGAGATATGAATTCGGTTTAACTGCATCATATCCTACCTGAAATAGCCATCCTGAATTATGGAATGTTCTTCTGACTTTTTATATTCCAGGTGGAACATGTGTGAGATGTAAGGTTCTAAGAGTGAATATAAATGTTCATCTATTTCGGTGTCAGTAGAGAATAAGATGACTTGATGACTGACGTGCGGAAAATAGCGTTCAACAAGAAGTTTGCGGTGACTAGTGTCCAAGCGACCAAGAGGCGTATCCAGGATCATTGGGAGTGGCTTGCCGGAGGTCTTTGCAAGTCCCCATAAAAGGGCAGTTGTGTAAATCTGCTTTTCACCTGCTGACAATTCCTCTTTTGAAAGAGGATGATTGTTTGTATCATAAAGGGTAACACCAAAGGTATGGGAATCAATTTCAATTTGTTTGATTCGTTCTGTTTTGTGAGAGAGTTGGTTGAAACTATCAACAATAGCATTACTCAAAATAGTAATTTTTGCTTGCGTCAATTTCTTCGTGTACTCCGAAAGAACTGACTGCACTTCGTGTACATGTTCTTGGCGGCGAATGTGTGCTTGTCCAAGTTGCTGATTGTAATGTAATTTCTCAAGTTTTCGCTCAGCTGCCTCAAGTTGATGAGTCAAAGAGCGGATAGATTCGTCTGCATTTTGTGCTTGCTTACGTAACTGTCCAAGTTTTTGGTTGAAGGCTGACAATTTCTCAATCATTGGCTTCAAAATCTCTTCGGTTGGCACCTTTTGGAGATCATCCTCCACCTTTTCTAGTTCTGATTGTGCCTCTTTTAGCAAATTGTTCAATTCGGTAAATTCCTGAGGGACATCGTTGAGGCAGGCATCAATCCAATCAAGTAGATTTTCGTACTCGGAAGGGGAACGGTCACGAATTTTCTTGAATCCGTGCAACGTCTTTGGGCGTTGAAGCCGTTTTTTCAGGATTGGGGCAAACTTAGTACGGACAGTCTCAATTTGTGCATCAGACAAAGATGTATCTTCCCAAGATGTAGCAGATGCAAGCATTTCAAGAAGTTCAGTATTCTGTGTTTTCAATGCACGATTTTCCGCTTCCCACTCATCTAATTCAATCTCTTTAAGAAGCCTGTCTCTTAGCTTTTTAAGTAGTTCGGGCACTAATGAGAACGGAAATAGTTCTTCACAAAGGTCACGAATGCCATTTTCTAACGCTTCAATATCAGCAAGGAGTTTCCCTTGTTGTAAGTTCAGATTTTCCCGTTTCTCAGCATAACCGCCGCCTTCAGCAGCAATGCGTGATTCTTGACGTGCAATCTGCGTTTCTAATTTCTCAATTTTAGTGTGTAGTGATTCGTTGCCTGCTTTAGCATCTGCAAGCGATGTTTCAAGAGTGGAGATTTCCGATTCTATTGCCTCTATTTCTTCTTTCACAGGTTCTGGACTGTCGCGTTTAACTAAACGGTTGGAATAGATTCGCAAATCTGATTGTAACCGTTCCACTAAATTAAGTCCGAGCAGTGTTTTGATTGATTCTGCAAGAAACTGATCGTGACTTGAACCGTCAACCAATTTTTGGATATCTTCACCGTCAAAAAAAAAGAATTGTGATACCTCAATTGGAACGAGTTCATTGATATATTCTTGCCAGTGCAGTGCTTCAATGTTAACATTTAAATTGCTATTTTCGGAAAACGTCAAACCTTGTTTTATAGAACGGTGAGTTTTACCTTGTTGCCGCCAAGAACGTTCTACACGGTACAACTTTTTCTCACCACCGCGGGCATATTCAAATTCAAGTGATACTGAGGCATGATTCAAGGGTAATGTTGTGGATGGGGTACGGTGGATCGTTGTGGAAAGGTACTCATAATATTCATTATCGCTAACACGGGCCCCGAGTGAACGTTTGCCATAGAGGCAGAGGCGAACTGCATCAAGCAGCGTTGTTTTACCGGAACCATTCATTCCACCAATTAGGATAATATTTCCTGGACCGTTTGGTGTCAGTTGTACAGTCTGCAATTCACGGAACAAACCGAAGTTGTTAAGGGTAAGTTTATGGAGAATCATTGTTGTCCGCTACTATCTAAGCTATCACGCACTTCTTTTTCCGAACGCCAATCCTCATGGAAAATAGTATCAATTCGGGATTGTATTCCTGCACGCCGACTCATCCCATCCATCTGACGCTCGGTATCTAACAATTTTGCTACAAGCGTAACAGGGACTCCATTTTCACTACAGATTTTAGATAACAGTTCTTTGTCTGATGCAGTAAAAGCAGTTGTATCGTCAGCAATCCACTCACGTTTACCAACTACTTTTGAATAAATTTGCGGTACTGCATCTTCCCAATCTTGGCGTTGGGTTCTCCAAATTTTTCGGATTTCTTCAAGCTCATCGTCAGTAATGAGTTTCATATCTGGATCAGGTCCTGTTTCCCGTACCTGCTGTTGGGTTGTGAGGAGTCTACTTAAGAGCTCCTTGCAAAATTCCAACGTGTAAGGACCGTGGACAAGTTTGTTATTAAGGATTGTAACCTGTCCATTCCGACGTCGATGCTCACGAATTTCAGGTTTCTTTTCAGGATCTTGGGTTTCGGCAAGGAAATCTCGGAATTCAAGCAATGGCAACATCCAATCTTCACCGTTATCAATCAAGCCCTCCATTGCTTTGTCTTTTGCTACAACTGTACAAGTCCAACATCCAAAACGACTGTTTCCACAAGAAGGAGTAGATTCGTCTACAACAAGTGGACATTCGCCCTGAGCGTTTGTGTTCCGGTAGAGTGTTAGCAATTGTCGATTATCGCTTCCCCAGGGAGAAGCTGCTGATAACAGGTATATCCAAATATCGTCAGTAGTAAAATCAACAACAGGTGTATAGACAAAAGCATTGGGTAAAGTAGTATGACGCGATAGTAGCGTATTTTTTATTCGGTGCAAATTCAGCACCTGATCTCTGGTTGAACCTTCACCTTTACGCGATCCAAGTACTAAAATAACCTCACCATGTTCAGAGGCTTTGTCTATAATAAACTGGTTGGCCGGTTTAATTTTCATGCGGTCAGTGCACCATCTAAATTTGCTGTAAGGCGCAGGGTAACCTTTACCAATTAGATTGACCCAAAACGTGTCTTCTATTTTCGGACGGACAATGTCTGTCTGAAATGGCATTTTTTCTTTACGAGCAACCTTTTTGAGACGTTCAAGGGTACCCATGATATAGCCAACGATCACTGGTGTTTCCACAAGGGTATCGGATGAGATGACATAGACAGGATACTTCCGATCTTCTGGCGGCAACTCAGCAAGGGCATACCACACGAGTTGGAGCGCAGCAGTAGAATCTTTTCCGCCACTATACCCTATTACCCAAGGGCGTGCGTTTTCAAGATAAACTTGTTGTATTTCTTGATGAATGTCGTCAGGAGTACGTGAATCAAAGATACTGTAAGAGGATTCTGCCATTATTCTGATCCTTTCAATGATTTGTATTATTGTATCATTAAATGAATATAATTCCTAACAAAATATTGCAATCCTTCATTTTGTGTAGTATAATATAAACATGTGCGTTTTAGTCAGCGATAATAAATTGTTAGTTTAATTCTAACCCTGTAAGTCTAATACTGCGTGTCTTACCTTAACTGCGTATTTGGATCTGAAGTAAATACACAAAAATACCGATAGGGTTTAGACTTTTTGGGGCGTTTGCGTATCACAACGATGCGGACATCTACAGGACACATCTTTGTTCGCACGACTTTATCAGCGACAGAAAGTGTCTGATCCTCAACAACGATATCTGTATACTTCAGGTGTGGAATAGACACACGGCTACCATACCGACGGGGTCTGCCTCTCTTGAGACGCTTAGGGCGTTTCGGTATATCAAAAAACGCTGCGTTTGACTTCGCACGACAAAGTAAATGATGTCCTTGTGAGAGTATCTCCGTGAACACTTTGCGTCTATTGAAACCTCTATCAAAAATGATAAGACCCGGTGGCACAAGATTACATAAATGCTTCAGCACAGCGAGGCTATTCGCGTCCTTGCTTTTCGGTTCCATCATCCGTGTGGCTAATGGAAATAGGCGCGTGCCTTCGGGCGTTTCTGCCAGCCACCCAATCGCACCGAACTCGTGTCCGTGATGAAACTTGGACTGGTTCTTGTTACGTGGCTGATACGCAGGGTTCCTGCGGAAATGCAAACCCGCTTGTTTTGAACCGCTACTTATGGCATGCGTCTCATCATAGACATAGACGCCCGTGGGGTAAGCGGATAGCACTTGATGGCTTAGCGTAGTGGCGACTTGATCCACACACCAGATGCCACGCGAGAGAAACTTTGGCAGAGACCAATACCGACCTGCTTGGGCTGTCGCAAGATAGATTTGTGTCATTGTGCCTCGGTAGGGCGTATTTATCAGACCTTTTACGAAAGTCTGAAAGTGGTGAAAGTTATTATACTTGAACAAAGGTCAAAAATCTGATAACATGTTGTCCAAGTAGGAAAGTGGGGTCATTTGAAATATCCTTTCAAATTTGTGTTTCCTAAAAGGATACCCGCTTTCCTGCTTTATGTCCATAAAAAAAACAAAAACTGTCCAAACTATAGTAACTGTAACTATTAGACTGATATTTCTCAAAAGCACCTGGAAGTCAGTATCTATCAAGGGTCTTTCAATATGCGGTCATGAAAATGCTAAAAAATGCTAATGGAATAAAATCGTCCATTAGATCGGTTTTTCACAGGTATTTGGTATTGATATTATCAGGTTTATAGGAATTAGAAAACTTTCACTTGTGTAAAATATGTGTGCGTTTGCTTTCACGAAGTCAATGTTCATGCGGGTAAAAAGTTGCATTTGCACTTATTTTTTACATGAGCTGAACAATTGTGAAAAATGTCAGTTAGATATATGTTACTCACAAAAAGAATACCTATAAAGAACTATAGTTTGGACAATTTTAGAAATTTTTAGTGCGAAAAAACAGAAAAGCAGGTATCCTTTCATAAACAAATATATTTTTTGAAAGGAGAATAAAAAATGAACCTCCTTTTCTGCTTAGACGACATTCTATCAGATTTTCAGTATCTGTTCAACACACAAAACTATGCTCTTTTCCAAGCGTTTATTTTCGGATTTATCGCAGATGGAAATAGTGGCACGCTAACGGAACTTTATCAATCAGGTTTTTCACAGACGCGATACTGGTCTTTTCCAAAGTTTCTATCGCGTGGTAAATGGGATGCGGATAAAGTCGCAGGACACCTGACAAAAAAGGTTCAGCAAGCATTTCCTAACTGGGTTTATGTGTATGATGAGACCAAAGCCATAAAAACAGGTGAACGCCAGTGGGGGTTGCATTTTTTCCGCAACTTCAGTTATCAAAAGGGTCGCGTGAACCGATCCAAGTTCCATTATGGACACGAGTTTGGTGCCTTAGGTTTACTTTGCCAAACATCTACAGGTTGGCAGCTATTCCCCGTATGGGCGAGACTGATGGTGCCGCAGACGTGCCGTGATAAAAGCGATGCGGTGTTGAAACGCATCTGTTCCCAGATCGCTCCGGGTCTTATTATTTTTGATCGTGGGTTCTCAAGGCGAAAAGTGTTTACGCTGGTTCAAAGTTATGGACATCATATCTTGTGTCGTGCGAAGTCTAATGCCGTCTTCTATCGTTTACCGGAACAGCCGAAACATCGCCAGCGTGGCCGTCCGCGAAAATATGGAGACCGCTTGGATATTCGCAGGATGCGGTATACGCTTATGGATATAGAAGGCCAAAAGTATTCAATCGCCTCCAAAGTCGTGAGAACGAAGATGTGCGATGCTGATATTCGCCTCGTTGTTATCCGAAGTCGCCCGAAAACCTCGAAACCTTATCGGTATTTCTGTGTATGGACAACAGATTTGACGATTGGGATACCACAGATCGCTATATATTATCGCAAGAGATGGCACATAGAGACGGCTTTTCGGGATGCGAAGCAACACTTCGGTTTTGATGACTATCGCCTGAAATCCCGCAAAAGCATCAATCGGTTTGTGCAATTGAGTTTCGTTGCAGCAAGTCTGACGAAGTTGCTATTCACCCCACGGGATGGGACGGCGGAGGAGATAAGTGCTCAGGTAGTTTGTGATCAGTTGGGCATCCATTGGTATCATCCGAAGCGTCTCACACAAGGGTTGCGTGTAGTTTATCTCCGCTGGCAGCTCTACAGAGCGGTATTTTCTGCGATTTACTCTGAAAAAACAAACTCACAGAAAATACACACCGATTTTCACAAAGAGACAGCATTGCCTGCGGACAACGCAGCCTGAATGTCCCAAAATGTCCAAACTTTAGTATAAAGAAGAATACAATATATTTAAATAAATGTTGCATTTTACACCTCAAAAATAATTTTGCATTTATTATACATAATAGTATAATTTTTGTAAAGACTAATTTTGAGATATAAATTGTAAACAGAAGATAAATAGATAAATTATTAACAACTTGGAAAGCCGAGTGCCGTGAAAGTGGCACGCTCGGTTTGGAGAGGGCTGTAAAGGGGCGACCCTTTACGGCTACTTTACTAATTCAAAATTTGATAGGTGCGGATGCTTGAAGCAACTTAAATTTACCACAAATACATTATTCATCGTTGGGATAATATGTTGCGTATCTCTTTTCAGTCTGATGCCGTTTATGCACGTTCATGAACATCATCATGATTGTCATCATGGGCATGGGCATGATGAAGGTGAACCTCTGCATTCAGATGAGAAATGCCCAGCGTGCGTATTCATCAATACACATGTTGATTTTAATATCCAACCTACTACAATTCCCGCTTGTGCTCTTTGTTACATCATAATACCACATACCGAAGTTTATCCAAAAGACTTCAGTCCTATAACAAATATCCAGAGTCGAGCTCCTCCAATATTCTCCGATTGATCCATAGGTTATATTTTTAGACATAATTTTTTAATGTTAATATTTCTTGATAGGAAGTACATTCGCTATTGATTTGACTAATAGATGTGTTGTTTGGTGCTATGCTTGTCTAGTTTTGCGCACCATTTTATCAATAGTTCTTTGTCCTGATAAGAAGTTTAACGAGTAATTCGATCTACTCAAATTGTAATATATCAATCATACTTTATATATATATTGGAGAATATAATGCGTACATATTTTTTAGAGCGCGACATTTCACGTTTATTGATAATAGTTATCGTTGCAGTGCTGCCCTTTTTTGGAGGGTGCGGTGAAGACCAAAATCCTATCACTGACGACCACGAAGAGGAAATCAGGCATGCTGATGCGGATGGGTTTATATTGAGAGTGGATGGAGATCAGGTCTATCGTCAATTCCAAGGTGAACATGAGGGTGAACTCACCGTGCCAGTTGGGGAAGAAATTGTAGTCCATGTCAGCTTTCTTGATGACCACGGTGATGAATTTCGCCCTGGCGAAGGATGGGAAGATGATGACGACCATGATCATGATCATGATCATGAAAGCGGAGAAGCAGAATTTGCTTTAGGTTTATCGAAATACGATGAGGCGATCATTGAAATCCACCTTGGTGAGGAAGATGAAGATCATGGACATTCCGAAGATCATCATGACCATGACGATCATGACGACGAAGACCACGACGATCATGACGACGAAGACCACGACGATGAAGATTCTGGGTTAAGTTTTGAAGTGGAAGGTTTGTCAGCAGGAAGTACTGAAATCCAACTCCAACTCTTGCATGGAGATCATGCTGACTATACAGCCTCACTTCACATACCGGTTACTGTTGAATAAGGAGAATTTCCATGCGGAAGATTGGAAACTCCTGCTTATGCAGAGAAGCAAGAGCAGGTACGTGTAAAAAACGTGCCTGCCTTGTTACACTATTTTTTACATTCAGTTGTATGTTATGTCATATTAAATGTGTCCACGGCAACCAAGTAGAGACCTATCAGTTGCGTGGCGAAGTCATAGACGAACAGAACCGTATTCGGCTTAGTGGTGTGACCGTCCGTATTATCGGTGTTGAGAAAACTGCACATACAGATAAGGATGGTCAATTTAAAATTGATGCAGTTCCGAAAGGGAAACATACACTTCAGTTAACAAAAGTGAACTATTTGCTGTATGAACAAGTTGTTGATTTAAATGACACCACCCCTTATCTACAAATCGAAATACGAAGTGAAGCAGAACAGCTTGATACGGTTACTGTATTGGGTTCAAGACAGTTTCTTGATCGTTATAAGAAAATGAGTGATATAACGTTAGATGAAATAGAGCTGGATAGACGGATGGGCATGACATTGGCTCAAACGTTATCAGATCAGCTTGGTATTTCACAACGCAGCATGGGGAGTGCGGTTGCTCGTCCAGTAATAAGAGGGTTAGGTGGCGATAGATTACTCATCCTTGAAGATGGGGAACGAAGTGGTGACAAATCTTCCTCCAGTGCAGACCATGCTGTTGCTATAGACCCGACATCTGCAAAAGGTGTGGAAATCACTCGCGGTCCTGCATCCCTTATCTATGGATCCAGTACTTTAGGTGGTGTGATCAATGTCAAACGCACTAGTATTCCGGATTATCTTCCGAAACGTCCAACTATGAGATTGACCTTTCAGACAGAATCCGTAAATACAGGTTTAACTGGGACAACAGGCTTGATGGTACCAGTTCGTGACTTTGTGGGCAATATAGAATGGAATCGTCGTCTCGCCTCCGATGTCCAGACACCAGTCGGTGTGCTTGAGAACACAGGACTTTCAAATCTCAATTATTCGATTGGTACTTCTCTCATAAAACCGTGGGGATTTATCGGAATTTCAGGGGGAAGTTATCAATCAGATTACGGAATTCCTGGCTCACCGGAAGGACATATTCAAGGTGTTAACATAACGCTTGATCGTCAACGTTATGATGGTATATTTGAATACCGTTTTAACAAAGATTGGTTTGATAAAATCAAAGTCCGAACAACATATACGCGCTATGTACATCAGGAATTAGAGTCAAATGGTGTGCTTGGTGTTGAGTTTGGTGTTCTGACATATAATTTCTCAATGATGGCATACCTTTTTGACAATATGATTGCAGGTGTATGGGGAGAATATCGGGATCATGCAACAGGTGGTTTTTATTGGACACCACATACCCGTGAATTTGCGGTAGCTGGTTACTATTTAAATCAACAAGAGATTGATCGCCTGACATTACAGAGCGCAATCCGATACGATTTTCGACGTGCAGAACCGTTTCATCCAGGAACAGTTATTCAAGCTGGCACTGTTGAGAAGCGCGATTTCGGTGGAATTGCTGGTGCCGTATCCGGAATTTATCATTGGTATGACAACCTAAGCACTGGCACAACTATCATGAAATCGTACCGGACTCCAGGGATAGAGGAACTTTTCTCTGATGGTCCACATCTTGCTGTATATTCTTATGAGATCGGCAATGCGAAATTGGAAGCGGAAAACGGGTTTGGTGGCGAACTCTATGCAGAATATACAAGCAACAGATTCAATTTAAACGTGACGTTATTTCAGAATCACATTTACGGTTATCTCAAGCCAACAAATACCGGTGAAAAAGAGTGGGGAAGTGGGGCTGCTGGATGGTTGTGGATATACCAATATAATGGACAGGATGTGGTCATGAAAGGAATTGAAACAAGTTTAGAAACAGAGGTATTGCCTAACTTCAACGTTCAAATAACAATGAGTTATGTTAACGGAACTATTGGAAACGATGAGAAACCGTTGGAACGTATCCCTCCACTCAATGGGAGACTTGCATTAAATTATACTTTATCTCCTTTTCATTTTCACCTGACATCGAAATATTCTGCAAGCCAAACACGTCTTGGGGAATTTGAAGAACCAACAGATGAATATATTGTCCACAATGCAGGGTTCTATTTCAATTTCATGTTATGGCAGCTTGAAAATCTAATTGTTTTTGAGGTAGAGAATATTTTAAACACAAGCTACCGTAATCATTTATCACGTATAAAATCTGTTATACCGGAACCGGGTAGAAATATTAAATTATTGTATAAATTGAATTTTTAGTATTTGTGCATTGTAGGGTTATTTAGTTTTATGTATTTTAGTTGTTTTTTATCACAATCGTTAATATTTGGAATGTGCAGATATACCGTGATTTTTCATGGTATATCTGCTATACTTCACCTTAAAAACTTACGATCTTTTGAGGTGAAGAATGACAAGAAAAAAGTCCTGCCACTTAATGGATATGTTAGCAGAACTTACAGACCCACGCAAGGAAAAAGGGAAACGACACCCGTTGAAAGCAATCCTCGCACTTTTAGTCGTTGGATTGATGTGCGGGCATAAAGGGTATACATCCATCGCTACCTGGGCACGCTCACAGCCCGCACTCACAAAAGCACTCGGGTTCACACATCACAAAACGCCTTGTGCCGCAACTATCCATAATCTGTTGAAAAAGTTGGACGTTGAGGCATTAGAAAACATCCTGTCAAAATGGGTAAACGCCGCATTAGCAGAGTGCCCTGATTTGCGGGGGTGTTCCGACGCAGTCGCTATAGATGGCAAAACCCTGCGTGCGTCTAAAAAAAGTGGTGCGATGATCAGCCATTTACTCTCCGTCGTCTCTCATGAGTTAGGGATCACCCTCACGCAGCGAGGTGTCAGCGACAAAACCAATGAAATACCGGTATCAACGGAAATCCTCAAAGCGTTTGATGTAGCAGGCAAAGTTATCACAACGGATGCCCTTTTGACACAACGCTCTTTCTGCCACGGAATCATAAACAGCGGGGGCGACTATATGCTGCCTGTTAAAGGCAATCAACCGGACCTGTTAGAAGCGATTGAAAAACTTTTTCAAGGCGTGCCTGACGCGGTTTCTGAAGACACAACACACCCTACTTTAGGGAAACCGATATACATGCATGAGACGATTGAAAAGTCGCATGGCAGACTTGAGACACGGTGTATCAAGGCAAGCACAAGTCTCAACGCATATCTGGATTGGCCGGGCATAGCACAAGTGATCCAATATCATTATACTTCCAAAAATATGAAGACAGGAGAAGAGACAACCCGCACTACCTATGGGATTACGAGCCTGAAACCGAGTGAGGCATCCGCAGAACGCTTACTTGCTTTACGGAGAGGCCATTGGGCAATAGAGAACAAGTCGCATTGGATGCGCGATGTGCTACTCGGCGAGGACGCATCACCTGTCAGATGCGGGGCTATTCCACAAGTCATGGCCGCTTTACGAAATACCGCATTATCCGTATTCCGTTTTCAAGGCATAACACGGATCGCTGATAAAATAAAGGAATATGCATCAAAACCTTTACTCACAGTTAACTTGATAAAATGAATATCTATAAAACTAAATAACCCTATGTGCATTGTAATATCACTTGACAAAAAACATTGATTTCGTGAGTTCGGTGTCCTTGAAATGTCTTACACCGAACTCACGTTATTTTATCTATACGATTGTCCTATGGAGATAATGATTTGACGCACCGGAAACCGATCAGACGACTTGTCACAGCGGGATCGTTTCCACGTCTATATGTAATCCATATCCTCGGTTGACCGCTTTCTACCCAAGAACCGCCTCTTATTGATCGAGAAGAATCAATATTCCGAAAGACATCAAGAACATCTTGTATATTTTTGTCACCTCCCAACGGATTACTCTTAGATGGGTTCATGTAGAAATCTTGGTCATATTCATCTAGACACCATTCCAACACATTGCCAACTATGTCATATAAACCGTAATCGTTTGGCGGATAATCACCGACAGGAGTTGTGGTGCCACTAATACCTACATTTAAACTGTAATTTACCTTATTGTCATCCAGGGTATTTCCCCATGGATACTTTTGTCCTTCTGCGCCACCGCGTGCGGCTTTTTCCCATTCTGCTTCAGTTGGTAACCTTTTACCTATCCAATTAGCATAAGCAGCTGCAGCATACCAACTCACATACACTATAGGATGGTCGGCAATATCACTCGGAAAGGTATTATCAGACCATTTTGCAAGATAATTCCCATCATGGAATCGATTGGGGATCTGCTCTTTTTGCCATGCTGGATTACTCTCAATGAACTTTTTATATTGATCATTTGTTATCTCATAGATGTCAATATAGAAAGCATCAATGTGGACGGTGTGTCCGGGTTGAGCAATATTTCCGGATTCGCCACTGACACTCCCTAATTGAAATTCACCTGCCGGAATAAGTGCCATATCCTCTGGTATTTCTACTTCTTCAACAGTGAATGTAATCGTTCGGTTTCCGCTGTCCCAATTGAGTTCAATGCCAAGATTACCCAATGGAAAAGGACCAGTAATTGATACAGCATTACCTGTTAAACTAAATTCTCCATCCGAGACAGTAAGATCTCGTGGTGTGCGATCAAAAGTGACTGTAATTGTAGAATCTGTAAATATGGTACTACCATCAGGTGGGTCTACCGATTGAATTCCGATCACATCCTCTTCTTCTCCACATCCGATATAGAATGATGCCTGTATGAATATAAGAATCAGAATGGGAATAGTCCGTAATAAGCGATTAATCAAAAATATCTCCTTGTGAATCATAATAATAATGTTAGAAAAGTGCTCGAATGCATGTTGACAGACAGTCATTGATGGTTTGTATCAAACACTTGTTGCATTTCTACTTTTAACAGCTCGAACAGTTTGCTTTTCAAGTCAATCAGTTCTCTCACTGTAGTATCTCTTGGTCGTGATAATGGCACATCTACGGCTGCTTTTATGGATGCAGGTCTGGCAGTTAAGACATAGATTTTGTCAGCTAGTATGAGTGCTTCCTCAATATCGTGGGTAATAAGAAGTACTGTCTGTTTGTTTTTGTTCCATATATCCAAAAGTATTGACTGCATCACAGTGCGTGTCATTGCATCTAAAGCCCCGAAAGGTTCATCTAATAGTAGGAAATCTTTTTTGAACAGCAGCGTTCTAACTAATGCAACTCGCTGACGCATACCACCAGAGAGTTGCATGGGATAACTTTTTTCAAACCCCTGCAACCCAAGCTGAGTTAATAATTCAAGTGCTTCAGTTTTTGTCTCAGCACGTGAAGATTCTTGTATTTCTGGACCGATGAGTACATTCTTCAATACCGTTCGCCATTGCAATAAAAGGTCTTTTTGTTGCATATATCCGAATGCACCAATATTATCTTGAATGGGTTTACCATTTAGATAAATTTCACCTGAAAGCGGTTTTATAAGGCCAGAGATGATATTGAATAACGTGCTCTTACCGCATCCCGAAGGGCCAAGCAGGGCAACAAATTCCCCCTTGTTTACAGAGAAGTTTAGATTGTCCAACACTCGTACTTTTGTTTTATTCTGAACAAATTCATGTGTTATGTCTATTGCTTCAAGTGTTGTCATAAACCTATGTATCCGCTAAATGAAATCAGGGTGCTATTACATAATCAGGAAACATTATTCACATTCGTGTGGCCCGTTGATGGAAATAACGAATGAGAGGGATAACATACGATTCATCTGTTTTGATATCTATATTATCCACTTTGCTTGTCCGCAATATCCGTAGTCGTTCTGCCTCTAATTGCCGTATATGTTCTAAATATAATTGTCTACCATATTCAGACCTTGTATCAACAACGATTTTTTCACCAGTTTCTGGATCTGTTAATGTTATAAGTCCGATATTTGGTATTTCCAGTTCTCTTCGATCTTTTAGTGTGATTGCAATTAATGAATGCCTTTTTGCGGTTACACGTAGTTGCTGTTGATAGTCAATATCCATTAAATCGGATATGAGAAAGATAACGGTATGCGGTTTTAGTATTTTGTTTGCAAAGGATAATACTTCAGAAACATCTGTACCTGGGCGATTAGGTTGGAAACGGAGAATATCTCTGACTACTCTTAGGACATGTCTTTTCCCTTTACGCGGTGGTACATAATGCTCTACTGTATCTGTGAAGCAGATAAGTCCAACTTTGTCGTTGTTTCTGATTGCTGAAAAAGCGAATAGTGCAGCAATTTCTGCAGCAATTTCTGCTTTCGAATCTGAAAGACTGCCAAAGCGCGTTGAGGCACTCATATCCACGAGTAACATCATAACTAATTCACGTTCTTCTACATATTTCTTAATATATGCCTGTCCCATTCGTGCTGTGACGTTCCAATCAATTGCTCGAATCTCATCACCTTCCTGATATTCTCGAACTTCGTCAAAAGTTATTCCTTGTCCTTTGAATATACTTCTATATTCACCGGCAAAAATAGTGTTCACTAAGCGATTTGTAAATATATCAATACGTTGTATCTTCTTTAGAATTTCTTTTTCATCCATATAACTTCCGATGGATAATATGTCAGACTCTACTTGAGAGCAGTGTTAGACGAAGCAGGTAGAGCACAACTCTAAGTCTAATATACCGTGAGTTCGGAATGAGACATTTTTTGTCCGATGCACAACCTGGAAAGGTTATGCTACAAGCAGCGTCCGTGATGCACAACCTGGAAAGGTTATGCTACAAAACATCAGTATTCTTTTAATTCCACATTAATCTCTGTGTTATCATCTATATCAGCATTCTTTAAAAAATCTATTATAACTTGATTTTTCGGATTTCCACCAGCTTTCAATTCTGAAATCACCTTTTTCAGATCGCCCTTAGAGGTAATCTTTATAGATTTACTATTTCCCCAGTCTACATCTTTAACGGAAAATTGACTAAG
The DNA here is from genome assembly GCA_965200395.1 of Candidatus Poribacteria bacterium. Classification (GTDB taxonomy): domain Bacteria; phylum Poribacteria; class WGA-4E; order WGA-4E; family WGA-3G; genus MSPOR6. The sequence goes on from CBDAUH010000003.1 coordinate 1,330,757, forward strand.
CATCTTTTTGACATCATCTGGGTTTGCTTGAATAGCATCTATATGAGACTGCAGCTCCGATGTTTCTGTATCTGGTGCATTGGATTTTGTTTCTTCAGCAATAGGTGCTACATACATGGGTTCAGATTTATAGTCTTGGTCGTTATTCTGTATAGGAGGCGCGTTATCAACATAGGAAGGTTGCTTTTTATCAACTTGTTTTGTCTCCTTCCTTTTCTGTTGTTGTATATTGGTTTTGATATTTTCCTGCACGATTACTTCTTCAGCTTCAGTTAATCCTTTATATATCGTAGTAGGTGTTTGAGATGTGTCACGCTGATATATACCATAAACTGATATCCCAGCAAAGGTTACGATAACGCCTATGAGAAATATAGCGAGATACGTCTTTACATTTGTATTGATTGTCATGGATTTCTCCTTCATTATAGATTTCTAATTGTTTTTATCAAAGAAAGTGTTAATGGTCCCTATCTGAAAACTAATATATCTTTATCAGTATACAAAACACTTGATAACTAAACAATAACGTGAGTTTGGAATAAAACATTTTTTGTGCTCAAAATATCCTTCACATTTCAGACACCGGGCTCATGTTAATATAACACAAATTGGATGAAACTGTCCAGAATATTGAGATGGAAATAGGTGGGATGGGCGGTACAGGACTTGAACCTGTGGCCTCTTGCATGTCAAGCAAACGCTCTAGCCACCTGAGCTAACCGCCCATAATGTATGATGGAGGTGGCGGTCGGAATCGAACCGACGAATAGAAGTTTTGCAGACTCCGGCCTTACCACTTGGCTACGCCACCGATTTGATAGAAAGCGGGAGACGGGATTTGAACCCGCGACCTCCACCTTGGCAAGGTGGAGCTCTACCGCTGAGCTACTCCCGCGGGACTCTTAGGTTTGTATTGACACTAAAAGCATATCTATTTTAACATATTATGATCAATATGTCAAATTAAATTCAATTCTAACAAATGCATAGCATGATTGTTAATCTTGTTTTCCTCTACTCATCTCAATCAGATGTGCACCTTCTAATCCTTCACGTACATCATTATCATAGCTTGTAACGATTACCTGATATTCTTCGGCAAGTTGTCGGATAAAATCTACCATCAACGCTTTCCTCTCACCGTCTAAATGTAACGTTGGATCATCGAATACGAAGAAACCGGTATTCCCCAAAACTTTTGCAAGTGCAATTTTGAAACAGAGATATAGAAACATCTTCTCGCTACCACTCAGCATCATCAAACTACGATCAACCCCATCTATATTTAGAGTAGGAAGTAGATAATGACGTTGTAAGTCAATATGTGTTTTACCGAAAAGTTCCATCTGTCCAATCCAGCTTTGTAATTCTGATTCTACAGGTTTAAGTATTTGGCGTTGGAGCGTATCAATGGTTTTGTCAACACCTACACAGGCGAGTTCTAAACATAACGTTGTCTTCTCAGTCTGTTCCGCTTCTAAATTGACCTTCTGAAGTTGATTTAATCGGTCTCTCTGAACTGCCTCATCCTGTTTGAGTTTTGAAAGTTTTTCACGTAGCCTATCCATTCGGACTTTTAACTGGGACTTATCTATATTTTCAGAAGATTCTGTAGTGCCATCAACAGACTCATTATGAGTTTCAACACCTTTTGTACTCAGTCGTATTGTTATGTCAGTAAGTGCTTTTTGAGATTTATCAATATCACCTTCTAATTGTTCTAAGCGAGATACTCGTGTATTTAGATTTTGAAGACGTTGCTCAAGTTCCTGTCTACTTTGTAAATTATCAGTTTTATCCGTAAACATTTTTTTACTTTTTTCTAATTCTTTGGATAGTTTCGATTTTTCAGTCTCTTTTTCTTCAATAATCTTTATAATTATTTCCTTCTCAACTTTTTGTTGACAGGTTGGGCAATGTCTATTATCACTCTCAATTAAGGTGTGAAGTGAGTTACATACATTCGTTAATGCTACAATTTGGGAGTCGAGGCTGCCGATTGTTTTGATGAGTTCCTCGCGTTCTGCTTCTAATTCATCCGATTCCTTAATTGCTTTTTCGATGGTAGAGATCATTTCTTGCAAATGAGAGATGTTATGGAAGCCACTTAATGTTTCTGTCTGTTCTTGTATAAGTATATCTATATTTTTTTGTGTTTGTTGCCTATTCTTAATCCATTCAGCAATTAATTCTGCATCTCCACTATCTCTATTATATTCCTTTTCCAATTTTCTCAATTCCGATTCAAGTTTTTCTATCTCAGGTTTGTATAGGTTTTGTGCATTGAATCTAAGACTTTTTTGATGTGATTGGATCCTTCCTTTTTCACGTTTTGCGAGCCTGCGTGCGTCTATAAACTTTTCTCGTACTTCGATTAATCTATCAATACCGAGGAGTGCATATAAGATATCGCGTCTTGTTGCTGGTTGGCGTGCAAGGAATTCAGATATTTCACCTTCGCGCAGAAATGTGGTTAAAGCAAGTTTATCATGTGAGAAACCGAACTGTTCTCTCAACGTAGCTTCAACGACAGTGATACGGTTTTCATCAAAAACTATGTGCCATGCATCACCTTTCTTTTGTCTGAGTTGGAATCGTTTGCCGGTTCCCCTGAATAATAGATAGTGTTCACCATCTTTTATGAATTGGAGTCCAGCTGTTCCACTATGGGACTTAGCGTTTTTTATTGCCGATGCATCGACCCGCGGCACAATCGGCTTACCTGTTAAAGTGAAAAAAATTGCATTGACAAGCGTACTTTTACCACTGAAGTTGGGTCCAAAGATTAGGTTAACACCTTCAGATAATTCAAAATCTTGTCGTTGAAAACAACCGAACGATCTGAGACGAATCCGTTCTAATTGCATATTAACCTACTCTTTTTTCTTGAACGAGATCGTAAAGCATCTGTGCTCTGACTTTATCACGTCCATTTGTTAATGTAAAATCAAAAGCTTTTACGATCGCCTCAAGTTCATCAGGACCAAGTGTAATATACTTCGGGTCATGCTGAATAAGTGCTTCTATCTCTTCTTTATAGATTTCGCGTGTTTCTTTATCAAGGACGGTATCCATTATTATTACCTCAATAGTAGTTTTCTACTGTAACGTGAGTTTGGCATAAGACATTTTTTATAGGATGCGCAACCTGGAAAAGTTATGCTACAAATATCCTTCATTTTTTATAGGATGCACAACCTGGAAAGGTTATGCTACAAATATCCTTCATATTCTGGACACCGAACTCATGTTATCATAATACTCGATTTAGATTTTAGATTTGATCTTCATCAAGCGATCACCTGCTTCATCCAAAATGTCATCAGACATGCTGAACATGAACCGGAACTTTGTTTTACCAAGTTGTGGGCGACTGTAGAAGCTGGATCCTGGTACTCCGCCGACACCGATTTCCTTTACTAACCAATGTGCGAACGCGGTATCATCTGGAAATCCGAAATCTGCAATGTCGGTCATGATATAGTATGCAGCCTCTGGTGGATGGCACCGGAACCCTGCATCTGTCAATATATTGACGAGTTGTTGACGATTCCTATCATATTTTTCTACCAATTCTTTATAATAGCTTGATGGTAGGTTGAGAGCGGCTATACCCGCGCGCTGTAAAGGATGCGGAGCCCCGACGGTTAGGAAGTCATGCATTTTTCGTATAGCATTGGACAATATTTCATGAGCAACAACATATCCCAAACGCCAACCGGTCATAGAATATGTTTTGCTTAATCCTGACACAGTAATAGTCCGATCTTTCATTTCTGGTAGACTACCGATGCTAAGGTGTGATTTGCCATCATAGATCATGTGTTCATATATTTCATCGGTAATTGCAATGCAATCATAGGTGGTGCAAAGTTCAGCTATTTCTTGGAGTTCAGCACTCGTGAACACTTTTCCAAGAGGATTGTTAGGTGTGTTAATTATAATGGCTTTTGTGTTTGCAGAAAATGCATTTTTTACTTCATTTCGATCGTAAGTAAACTGTATACCCCCATCTTCTGTTTCTGTTTCCTGAAGTGCAACGTATATAGGTTTTGCGCCTGAGATAATTGTATCAGGACCATAATTTTCATAAAATGGTTCAAAGATTATCACCTCATCTCCAGGGTTAATAATTGCGAGGAGCGCGGACAACATTCCCTCTGTAGAACCACATGTGACCGTTACGTTTGTGGCGGCATCGGTTTCGATACCGTTAAATGTCTCCATTTTATGTGCAATTGCTGCACGAAAATCTGGTGCTCCCCAAGTAATGCTATATTGATTATAGCCGTCTTGTATAGCAGTAATTGCGGCCTGTTTCACTTCATCTGGTGGTTGATATGCGGGTGTTCCTTGCGATAAATTAATAGCATTGTGTTGTAGGCATAACTGTGTCATGCCACGGATGACAGATTCTGTGAAACGCTCTGATTTGTTTGAAAGTTTGGAATTTAGGGCCATATTATGTAATTGACTAACTAATGGTTTAGACTTCAGTTCTATAACTTACTATAGTTTGGACATTTTTGGTCTTGTTATAGATTATGAATAGTTGGCAGCATTTCCCCGTTAGCACTTCTGAACAGGTGTTAGAACCGCTGCTAACGCCCCTTTTCTGTCTAAATTCTGTTAGAAATCACTGTTTTTTAGTCATCATTTTTCCAATAATCGTGAAAATAGTTGCTGTTGAACTAGTTCATGTAGTATCTTCAGGGATTTTTAGTTTTTTCTGTGCGTTTTTCCTCGGGTCGTAACCCGTATAAAAATAGTTTTGTTGTAAACGTCGCTGCAAGTAAGCGGTCATCAAGCCGCGTGTGAGATGTTTCGGTTTATACCAGTGTATATTGAGCGTGGATAGCACGTCTTCTAAATCAAGAGAAACCTTGTCTGTGTCTGTGTCTGCGGGTGTCTTAGGCAATGGCGACGGACTGAAAGCGAGTTGTGTCAGCGTTGCTGCGGTGAAACTGAGTTGAACGAACCGATCCAAACTTTTCCTGTCTCGGAGTTGATAGGTGTCAAATCCGAAGTTTTCTTTAGCGTCCCGAAAGGCAGTTTCAATCTGCCATCGGTTTCTATAGTGTCGGATAACTGTTTCTACGGGCAGTCGTAAATCTGAAGTAAATACACAAAAATACCGATAGGGTTTAGACTTTTTCAAGCGTTTGCGTATCACAACGATGCGGACATCTACAGGACACATCTTTGTTCGCACGACTTTATCAGCGACAGAAAGTGTCTGATCCTCAACAACGATGTCTGTATACTTCAGGTGTGGAATAGACACACGGCTACCATACCGACGGGGTCTGCCTCTCTTGAGACGCTTAGGGCGTTTCGGTATATCAAAAAACGCTGCGTTTGACTTCGCACGACAAAGTAAATGATGTCCTTGTGAGAGTATCTCCGTGAACACTTTGCGTCTATTGAAACCTCTATCAAAAATGATAAGACCCGGTGGCACAAGATTACATAAATGCTTCAGCACGGCGAGGCTATTCGCGTCCTCGCTTTTCGGTTCCATCATCCGTGTGGCTAATGGAAATAGGCGCGTGCCTTCGGGCGTTTCTGCCAGCCACCCAATCGCACCGAACTCGTGTCCGTGATGAAACTTGGACTGGTTCTTGTTACGTGGCTGATACGCAGGGTTCCTGCGGAAATGCAAACCCGCTTGTTTTGAACCGCTACTTATGGCATGCGTCTCATCATAGACATAGATGCCCGTGGGGTAAGCGGATAGCACTTGATGGCTTAGCGTAGTGGCGACTTGATCCACACACCAGATGCCACGCGAGAGAAACTTTGGCAGAGACCAATACCGACCTGCTTGGGCTGTCGCAAGATAGATTTGTGTCATTGTGCCTCGGTAGGGCGTATTTATCAGACCTTTTACGAAAGTCTGAAAGTGGTGAAAGTTATTATACTTGAACACAGGTCAAAAATCTGATAACATGTTGTCCAAGTAGGAAAGTGGGTCATTTGAAATATCCTTTCAAATTTGTGTTTCCTAAAAGGATACCCGCTTTCCTGCTTTATGTCCATAAAAAAAACAAAAAATGTCCAAACTATAGTATAACTTAAAATAATTCCATCGTCCAGTGGGATATTTAGGGTTATTTAGTTTTATGTATTTTAGTTGTTTTTTATCACAATCGTTAATATTTTAGGATGTGCAGATATACCGTGATTTTTCATGGTATATCTGCTATACTTCACCTTAAAAACTTACGATCTTTTGAGGTGAAGAATGACAAGAAAAAAGTCCTGCCACTTAGTCAATATGTTAGCAGAACTTACAGACCCACGCAAGGAAAAAGGGAAACGGCACCCCTTGAAAGCAATCCTCGCACTTTTAGTCGTTGGATTGATGTGCGGGCATAAAGGGTATACATCCATCGCTACCTGGGCACGCTCACAGCCCGCACTCACAAAAGCACTCGGGTTCACACATCACAAAACGCCTTGTGCCGCAACTATCCATAATCTGTTGAAAAAGTTGGACGTTGAGGCATTAGAAAACATCCTGTCAAAATGGGTAAACGCCGCATTAGCAGAGTGCCCTGATTTGCGGGGGTGTTCCGACGCAGTCGCTATAGATGGCAAAACCCTGCGTGCGTCTAAAAAAAGTGGTGCGATGATCAGCCATTTACTCTCCGTCGTCTCTCATGAGTTAGGGATCACCCTCACGCAGCGAGGTGTCAGCGACAAAACCAATGAAATACCGGTATCAACGGAAATCCTCAAAGCGTTTGATGTAGCAGGCAAAGTTATCACAACGGATGCCCTTTTGACACAACGCTCTTTCTGCCACGGAATCATAAACAGCGGGGGCGACTATATGCTGCCTGTTAAAGGCAATCAACCGGACCTGTTAGAAGCGATTGAAAAACTTTTTCAAGGCGTGCCTGACGCGGTTTCTGAAGACACAACACACCCTACTTTAGGGAAACCGATATACATGCATGAGACGATTGAAAAGTCGCATGGCAGACTTGAGACGCGATGTATCAAGGCAAGCACAAGTCTCAACGCATATCTGGATTGGCCGGGCGTAGCACAAGTGATCCAATATTGCTATACTTCCAAAAATATGAAGACAGGAGAAGAGACAACCCGCACTACCTATGGGATTACGAGCCTGAAACCGAGTGAGGCATCCGCAGAACGCTTACTTGCTTTACGGAGAGGCCATTGGGCAATAGAGAACAAGTCGCATTGGATGCGCGATGTGCTACTCGGCGAGGACGCATCACCTGTCAGATGCGGGGCTATTCCACAAGTCATGGCCGCTTTACGAAATACCGCATTATCCGTATTCCGTTTTCAAGGCATAACACGGATCGCTGATAAAATAAAGGAATATGCATCAAAACCTTTACTCACAGTTAACTTGATAAAATGAATATCTATAAAACTAAATAACCCTATGGGATATTTACAGAGTCTAATAGTGATGTATTAAAAACAAAGTCAACATAATCCAGCATCTCATCACGCATTGTAATTGTGTCATCGGCGACAATTAAACCACCTGCAAGGATGTTTGGCAACGCTAATTCTAAGTATTGAAGATATTCATCTTTCTTAGCGTCAAGGAACACAAGATCGAAAATTGAATTACATTTGGGTATTTCCTGAAGTGCATCCCCAACACGTATCTCAACAATGTCATCAAGTCCTGCTTGGTTGAGATTCGCCTGTGCTTCATTTGCACGGTTTTGGTCATTTTCCAAGGTGATAAGTCTACCACCGGTTTCCTTAAGTGCAGCTGCGAGCCAAATTGTTGAATAACCGTTGCTGGTCCCTACTTCAAGGACATCCTTTGCCTGAATAGAACGGATGAGTATTGAAAGAAATTGTCCGTTTTCAGGAGCAATGTTTGTGTACTGTTTTGCAGTTCTTTCAAGTCGTTTTAAAATCTTTTTATAAATGTTCATCATAAAAGAGGTCACCATTTAAGATGTTGATGAATAGGATAATATCATAATGTATTCCATTTGTCAAGATAGATTATCGTTGATATAATTTCCAACTTCTCCCGGGGTGGTCAGTACGGAATACCTCCACATTTCCACGGTCTGCGACCGTAACGTAACATGTGCGCCCATCTGGTCCACCAAAAGCAATATTAGTGCAGCTTTTGCCAGCCAATTCTACTTCTAATAGCACTTCACCGTCAGGCGACAGTTTGGCAATTGTGCCTTTACCGTGTCGAGTGACATATAGATTGCCTTCTATATCACATCGCATCCCATCCATACCGAAATCGGGGAACTGAATTAATAGTCGCTTGTTGCTTATTTCACCATTAGGAGACAGGTCATAAGCCCAGACATTACGTTGTGCAGATTCATTAACATAAAGCGTCTTTTCATCAGGGCTCACCTCAATTCCGTTTGTTGTACCCATATCTGCTTCTAACAAGGTAACCTGTCCATCGGTATCGATTCTCCAGATTTGTCCGGTAGACTCCCCCCAATTTGGGTCGCTTGCATAGAGCATATCGTTTGCACCGATGGCCAGGTCATTGGGTTGATTCATTTCAGGTTCATGTGCGTGGACGCTAATCTCACGCGTATCCATATCTACCTTTAAGACATTGTGGTTGGTATAGTCTGCGATGAACATGTAACCTTGGCTGTCAAAACGTATTCCGTTGCCGATGCTTCCGTTCTGCAATTCTACGAAAACACTTGCTTCTCCGTTTGGCGTAACTTTTCCAATTGTATGTTGTCTTTCAAAGTTGACTGCGTAAAGGTTGCCATTAGCATCACATGCGGGGCCTTCAATTCCTGCTGTAAATCCGTTGACTGGTGTGAATTCCTGACTTACAAAAAGTTCTACCTTCATGTTATTCTCCTATTTGTTATAGATTTTTGACGTGTTGTATTCTCTATTTTATCACAAGTTTCATATTTATGGTTGGTAAAAATAAATTTGACAGATAAGTAAAAATATAGCATAATTCCGATAAGGAGGTTAGGTAAAACACTCTGTCCAATTAATTCTAAAATTCACCATAAATACTAAAATTATAACACATTGATTCAAATAAAGGGGCAATATATGTTAGGAGCAATTATCGGTGACATTGTTGGTTCCGTCTATGAGTTTGACGGAATCAAAACTAAGGACTTTGACTTCTTTTCTTCACAATGTTTTTTCACAGATGATACGGTTTGCACAATGGCCGTCGCGGATATATTATTACACGACCTGCCACCTGCAGAGACGATGCAGGAATGGTGTCGTCGTTATTCTGATAGGGGCTATGGTGGTATGTTTGCAGGGTGGATCTATGAAGAAACGCCTGAGCCATATAACAGTTTTGGCAATGGAGCGGGGATGCGCGTTTCACCTGCTGCGTTTCTAAATCGTGATGATTTGGAAGCAGCACTTTCCGCGTCTGATAAGGTTACTGAAATCACACACAATCATCCTGAAGGCATGAAAGGGGCGCGGGCGACAACACATGCTATCTGGTTGGCTTTTCAAGGGAAAGAACCTAAAGAAATCCGTAAAGTTATAACAACTGAATACGATTATGACTTAACCATGTCTGTTGACGAGATACGTCCTGATTACTATTTTAATGAAATATGTCAAGAAACTGTTCCGCAAGCGATTATATGTGCTTTAGAATCGGAGAGTTTTGAAGATGCTGTGCGGAATGCTATTTCTTTGGGTGGGGATGCTGATACGCTCGGTGCGATTGCTGGTGCGATTGCTGAGGCACTGCACGGCATTCCTGAGGAATATATTGAGAAGACAATGGAGGATTATCTTGCGGAAGCTCAGGATATAGGCAATATGATACAGAAAATGTATAAGAATTATAACCACAATAGACTTATGTAGGAGAAAAAATGTTAGGAGCAATTATCGGAGATATTGTAGGTTCGATGTACGAAGGTAGAAGGTACCGTATCAAAACCAAAGATTTCCCTTTCTTTGGAGACTATTGCCGTTACACAGATGATACGGTATGTACTATTGCAGTTGCAGATATATTGCTACATGATCTACCACCAACAGAGACGATGCAAAGTTGGTGTCGTCGTTATCGTGGACGTGGTTATGGAGGTATGTTTAGAAGATGGAGAGATTCTAATAATCCTGAGCCATATAGAAGTTACGGTAATGGAGCTGCGATGCGTGTTTCTCCTGCCGCTTTCCTTAACCGTGATGATCTAGACGCTGCACTTGCTGCTGCAGACAAGGTGACTGAAATTACACACAATCATCCTGAAGGCATGAAAGGGGCGCGGGCAACTACACATGCTATCTGGCTTGCATATAGAGGTGAAGACGTTGCTACAATACAACAAACCATCACCGCTGAATATGGATACGATTTATCCCAAACAATAGATGAAATTCGACCGAACTATCCACCAAAACCGCCGCCTGTCTTCACTCCAGGGTTCCCAAGCCTTGTAACTTGTATGGGTTCTGTACCTCAAGCGATAACTTGTGCTTTGGAATCAGTCAGCTATGAAGATGCTGTACGAAATGCTGTTTCTCTTGGAGCAGATTCAGATACTCTTGCAGCAATTGCAGGATCTATTGCAGAAGCAATGCATGGTATACCTAATGAGTTTATAGAAAGAGCAATTAATGACTACCTTGCAGATGCTCAAGATATTTGTGAAATTATACAAGGAATGTATGGGACAGCTACTTCAATACCAGAAAGTATGCCATTTCATAGTGATTATGATCCTATCCAATGTCCGAATTGCGATCCAAAGTGGGAATTGATTAGAATTTCAAAAAAGTATAAACATCGTTTTTGCTATGAACATGTTGATAATGATTATGTCAATTCACAGAATTATATAACTGTAGAACCGTATAGAGCTGGGTGTATACGTGTTCTTCCATAGGTGTCAACTTAAGAACATTTTTATGTTATTTTAGTATAAAATATTGTTGCAAAATAGAGACACCTCTTACATAATAGTAGAAAAACAATATTACTCATTTCTACAAAAGAGGTGTTCCAATGTCTATTCTAACACAGGTTTGTGATAAAATGCAAGCTATACTGCGAACGATTGCTGACGCATCAGCTTCAAGGTGCGGGTTCGTCCGAAGGATCCGCAAGTTCTCCGGAGGTGCTTTCGTGCAGACCCTTGTATTCGGGTGGCTTGAAACGCCTGATGCAAGTTATACGGAGTTGGCACAAACAGCTTGTGCTTTAGGTGTGCATGTCACCCGCCAAGCGATTGAAAAACGGATGACACCTGAAGCAGCCGAAACCTTGAAATCGGTGCTTGAGATAGCCGCAACAACACAAGTTATTTCAGCACAATCGCCGACACTGCCTTTGCTAAATCAGTTCACAGGCGTCTATGTGCAGGACAGCACCACACTCACATTGCCGGATGAGCTGAGACCTGTATGGAAAGGGGGGCGTGCTAAAAACGATTGTGAGAAGTCTGCTATGAAACTTCACCTCTGTTTTGATGTCCTGACGGGTGCTTTCCAACACTTCCAACTCAGTGATGGTATTACTGCCGATAGCAAGGCAGCAGCGGCGTTTGGACCGCTTCCTGCGGGGAGTTTACACTTAGCAGACCTCGGCTATTTTTCGTTTGACGCATTTAGAAAAATGACACAAGCAGGCATCTTCTGGATAACAAGATTGAAAGTAAACTGTAAACTGTATGATGAACAGGGAGAACCCTTCTGCTTATATAAGCACCTCAAGGCAACAAACTCGGACACTATAGACCAGCGTTGCTATGTTGGAGCGAGGGATCGTCTGCCAGCACGCCTCGTTGCACGGCGATGTTCCGAACAAGTAGCGAGCAAGCGTCGCCGATACATCAGGCGTGATGCTAAACGGAGACAGACAACGCCCTCAAAACAACGGTTACGCCTTGCCGATTGGGATATTTACATTACAAATGTGGAGGTTGCACAACTTACCGTTGAACAAGTTATTATTATTGCTGGGCTCCGATGGCAAGTTGAGTTGCTATTCAAATCCTTCAAAAGCGTTGGCAAGGTGAATACATTCCGCAGTGCCAAACCTGATCGTATCTTATGTGAGGTGTATGCGAAACTCATCGCACAACTGATAAGACATTGGATTATGGTAGCAGCTGGCTGGCGGTGTATACTGCACGATCCCATCAGCACAGCGAAACTTATTGGGCGGCATGCACGCACACTCACAATGAGTTTTCACGAATCTAAAGCGGCGTTATTGAAGACACTGAGCAACATAAAAAAGGATTTACAATACAGCGACTGGGGACAACATAGAGCAGGAAAGCACACAACTTATAGGCAACTGAAAAAGGCTGAAAATCCCTAAGTTGACACCTATGGGTGTATACGTGTTCTTCCAATTGTTGATACACATCTTTCAATTGTTCGGTTGGGGTATGATCCAGAAATCCTTGAACCATATTGGGAATATTACCAACTTAATTGTGGTTGTGAGTCAGTTATTCCATCAAATTTGGAAGAGATATTGCAGACATGGAAAATAGTACAGTGGTAAATTTGTTAAAACGGTAATAGAATTCTCAACATATATGTAAAATTGCCACAGGTTCGAAAATTTGTGTTCAATCTCATGATTAATTCCTCCTTGATAATGTAATTGACTCATGTAAAAAGTATGTGCGATTATTTTCAGTGAAAGCGATGACCACGCGAGTTTTTTTGACATCTCCATTAGTACACAGTCTTGACATGAGCCGAGAAATAATATGGAAAATATAAAAACAACCACAAAAAATGCATATAATCCTGAAACTGGCGAGGAATACCAGATAGATTTTCCTGCCCCTGATGAAATAAAGCAAGCAATTTTAAATCTTGATCAATTGTCTGAAGGAATTACAGTCAAGAAAACAGTGGAAGAATTAGCTGAATATTTCAATTTGTCTGATGAACAAAAAGCAGCTAAGCATAAAAGCAAGATTCCTATTTTTTATCACATAGTTTATCCAGCCCTTCAAGCTCTCAAGAAAAAAGGAAAGGTAGAACAACCCGATGGTGAAAGGAAACCCTATCTCCTTGTTAGAGAAGAAAAACTTGAAAAAGAGTATAAACAAGACAAAGTGGTGTCTACCGTTGAGGACATTGAAAAAGCTTACCAAAATATTCATAAGGAATTAGCAGAAACATTATTACAGCACATACGAAAGAACAGCCCAAAGTTTTTTGAAAAATTGGTTGTTGATCTTCTTGTAAAAATGGGGTATGGTGGTTCTAGAGAAGATGCTGGAAAGGCAGTAGGGCAAAGTGGTGATGGCGGTATTGATGGTATAATAAATGAAGATAGACTCGGTCTTGATGTAGTTTATATTCAAGCAAAACGACAGGAAGCTAATGTAGGGGAACCTCCTATCCGAGATTTTATAGGAGCATTAGATGGCAAAGGTGCACAAAAAGGAATATTTATCACTTTATCGGATTTTAGTTCGAATGCTAAAGAATTAGCAGATAGAAGTTCAAAAAAGATAGTTCTTATAGATGGAACTCAACTAGCAGAATATATGATTATCCACAATGTTGGTGTTTCAATTGTGAATACTTACGATATCAAGCGAGTAGATTCGGATTATTTTGCTGAAGAATAGAAATGCCCCAGATGAATGACAATTGGAGCATTTTCGTTTTAATAGAGAAGTCAACCTAACGAAGTAATTTCAGATTTCCCCAAGTAGTTGAGAGTTTTCCAAGCGGATCAACAGGCGTTGCTTGGGTATTCAGTTTGTATGCCCTATATTACTTCCATCCAAACACCTGGTACAAAACCAGGATACTTTCCTTCACTGAACGCAGGATAGTACACCCCTTCATTCTCAAAATCGTGGACTGTCTCACCGCCATCTGGATTTGGAATATGTACTCTGCAAGTATAATCGCTCTGTTGGAATAATTGTTGTGGTGTAGGTGTTGTTGAGTCGACACGGTATTCAGCTAATGCATCCTCGTCTATAGTAACTCCCAGACCGGGTATATCAGGGACTTCAATTGTTCCATCAACGACATCTAACCGTTTTTCAAGTAGATCCGATTCCCACAATTCATGGCAGGTAATCGCGGGCAATTCAGCTTGTGATAGCACAGCACCGAGATGCACGCAATAAGCAGTCGTAATACCTGTTCCGACCATCTGTAACCAGAACGGTTGGCCAAACGAAGCACAGAGTGCGTTTGTGCGTAATAGTGAGTTGACACTGCCACCGACAACAAATCCACCGCAACACCTCACTTACCCCCATTTTTGTATGCGGTATGTGTAGGCGTGTGTGTGTATAGAAATAAGTTGGAAAGTCTGATGGGTTATGGTAGAATACCTCCATATAAACCAATGTCGGTGAAAAACCGGCAGGGAGGTATTCTTATGAAATATACCCTTAGTTGGGTACACCCCAGAAAGATTATAACAGGTTTTCGTAAAGTTTTCAACGGGGTTTGTATCAAAAAACCGACGCTCCGCAACTTTTATTTGATGCTACAGGCTGTGTGTGTAGCCCCGAGTTTTCGTATTCAATCGATTGCCTCACATCTACCTATCCGTGTGAAACACGACAAGTCTAAGCAAAAGCGTGTGTTGCGGTTTATTGACACCTATTTTCCGGTTGCAGCGGTGAAGGGTGCCTGGTTGTCACATATAGTTGTCAGTGTGTGTCGTTCTGTGGGGATGCAGCATCTGCTTGTGCTGATAGACGAGACAGATTTACCGGGCGGATGGAAGGCGATTGTTGCAGCCCTTCCGTTTCGCAATCGTGCGATCCCGCTCTATTGGGTTCTGTATAAAAATGAGATGCTCAAAGATGGCACCTATCAAGGACATAACGATTTAGTTCAGCAGTTCTGTTGTGATGTCCATAGTCGCGTTGTTAAAGTGTTAGGGGATAGTCGGGAGCCTGTGTTGGTTTTTGACAGAGGGTTCGCCCGAGCGAGAGCGATCCTCAAGTTTTTTGAGGGGCAAGGCATCTGCTACTTGATGCGTGTGCCACGCAATGTTGGTGTGCGTATAGCAGGCAACAAGCAGTGCCTTGAAGAAGTGGCAAATGGTTTTTACCCACAAGTGCTTTATCACTACACGGAGCAGGTGCCTGTGGCACTCTATGTTGGGGGACAGCACACCAAGAAAGACCCGTTATATCTTATCTCCAATCGGCTTCAGGGGAACCCCCTGCGAACTTGCTACAAGCGGCGGACACAGATTGAACACGGGTTCAGAGACTTGAAAACGAACTTCGGTTTCAAAGCACTCGTTTTGAGAAAGAACGAACAGCCCCGGATGGAAGTTCTGTTTTTGTTGGCAGTCGTGGCTTATGGTTTGGCGTTCCTGTGTTATGAAAAAGCTGCGGACAGATGGGCAAAAACTTTACACCCTACGCGGAAAGTTTACTCCGTGATCAGTGTCATCAACCGTATGATCCGCGAGGTGTGGACGCAGGAGGCGTTGCTCTTGTTCACCGAGAGGACTTGTTTGAGAGATATAAACTTTCTCACCGCAGAAGAACTGACATGACAACATTGGAAACCTATGAACACAACTACACACGCATTCAAAAAAAAATGGGGGTAAGTGCGCCGCAACACCGGGCATGTAGACAGGATTCGTTATAATGTTCAACAATTCGTTTTTCTACCGCTTCCTGCAGTCTTGCTGCGCCTTCTACATCTGTCCCAAGATAAAATGGGCTTTCATAGATTGCAACATTCGGATGTTTATCCAATTGTTGTAGCACTGGAATAGCGTCGTCTGCTGTTCGTAGGAAACCGTTGAAGTCAATATCAAGACGGTAGTTATCGGGTACAGCATTGCCAACAGCATCGACTTGTGCGTATATGTCACGCCAAGGTCTCGCTTTGAGTTTAGCAGAAGTGTAGCCTCTCTTCACAGATTCCTGTACTTCTGCAACCCAGTCCTCTGGTGGCATGTCAATATCCCACCATGAAATCGGGCTACGGTCACGCACTTTTGGGCCGATCAAATCGGATACAGGGACGCCGACACTTTTGCCAACTGCATCGTATAATGCCATCTGAATACCGAAGCCGACACCGTCATCATTCATACAAGCAAACGGATTTTTTCCTATTAGACGTTCAATATTGCCCGACTCATCATACAAGTTTTCTCCATATCCAACTTCTGAATTACTAAGTTCCACACGGTAGACATAAACTCGTTCTCCGTGTGTTGCAGCGCGGTGCATGTGTCTGCTGACACGGTCACAATAAAACGGTACATTCAATGTAATTGTTTCAAGTTGTTTAATGTGAAGCATATCATCTCTCCCTATCAATGGATTGGTAATGAATTGTAGCATATTCTAAAAATATGGTGAAGAATTATTGTAACATTTGCACTCCTTACGTTAAATTGTTATAATATCAGATATAACATCTACGAATGGTAATGTCCTGAAGTATTGGAGCAGAATATGGCAAGAATTGAAGCTTTTACAGTATCAAATGAACTATTAGATCAACCAGAACAACTTCAAAAACGGGCACAACAGGATGGATACCTCTATTTTAAAGGGTTGATAGATTCGGATTCTATTCAGAATTTACGGCGCGATTTCTTAGAAATTTGCCATCGACACAAATGGGCACAGGGGGGCGAATCTCTCATGGAAGGAATCCGCATTGGTGGCCCTTTTATGGAAGGTGATGAGGGGTATTGGCCTGTGTTAGACGAATTTCAATCCCTGGAATCGTTCCACGCTTTTGCTCATCATCCAGCGATTTTGGACATGTGTAACAAATTGTTCGGTGAAAAAACTCTGGTGCATCCTCGGAATATTGGAAGAATTATGTTCCCAGAAAACACTAAATATACAACGCCAGCACACCAAGATTTTATCCATATCCGAGGAACTGAAGAAACCTATACCGGTTGGATTCCCCTCGGTGACTGCCCAATGCATTTCGGGGGATTGACTGTATTGGTAGGTTCACATCGCTTTGGTATCTATCCAGTGAAACCAGCTTTTGGGGCAGGCGGCCTCGGTATTGATACTGAACCTTTAGAAACAGATGGATTACATTGGGTTTCTGGAGATTATGAAATTGGAGACGCAATGTTCTTTCACAGTCATACTGTCCATAAGGCACTGCCGAATCAAACATCAGACAGGATTCGCCTGTCAGTAGATTATCGCTATCAAGGATGTTCCCAACCCGTCACTCAAGGGTCGCTATTACCACATTTTAATCGGATGCCATGGGACCAGATATATGAAGGGTGGGATTCCACACAATATCAATACTATTGGAATAAATTTGATATTAATCTCGTGTGATTTTAATGAAAAGTGTCTTAACATTACTGTTTTTATGTAATCTCATCTGCATTTGTAGTGTAGGTCTATTCCCAATGGATTTTAGCGATAGCAAGACCGAGTCATGTCCGATAGGTATGGTGAAAATACCGGCTGGTAAGTTTCTGATGGGAAGTGAAAACGGTGATGCTGACGAAAGACCAATACACACCGTTTACCTTGACGCGTTTTATATTGATACTCATGAAGTAACAGTAGGAGATTATAAGAAATTTATAAAAGCAACCGGTCATCGTGCTTTATCAGATGCAGTTTTTAAATGTTCACCTACTGACAAGCATCCAGTCGTTGGAGTAAGTTGGCACGATGCGATAGAATATGCAAAGTGGATAGGAAAACGCCTACCCACTGAGGCAGAATGGGAAAAAGCTGCTCGAGGTGGTTTGGTTGGAATGAATTATCCATGGGGAGAATCTATAGATTCCAGCAAAGCAAACTTCAACAAAAAGACAAAAGCTGGGACACATGAAGAGCAGACAACAGTTGTAGGAAAGTATCCATCAAACGAATTTGGTATATTCGATATGTCAGGAAATGTGGCTGAATGGTGTCTTGATGTCTATCAGAAAAAGGCATACACTAAATCTAATCGCCACAATCCTATCGTTGGAGGAAATAGCATTCGTCAGTTGGTTGATAATTATAAGGACGTAGAATCACGACGTGTTGTACGTGGAGGTTCTTGGAGTTTCAATGCAAAGAGCGTTCGTGTTGCTAATCGTCTCGGAGAGAAAATGTCGCTCTTAAGCAGTGATGTTGGATTTAGATGTGTGCAAGATATAAATAAATAAACATTGGCTGAAATATAAAACTATATCTCAATTGCATTTCAATGGAATGATGTGCTACGTGAATGTTATATTCTGAACTGATTGTAAGGATTTAAATACATTGATTAAATTCAAATATCTTATATTTATCGGGGTTTGTTTTTTACTGGCTATAACCGCGTCAGCAGAGAACTACACCGGTGATTTTTTGACGAACGGTATTGGTGCCCGTGCGCTTGGGCTTGGCGGCGCGTATGTTAGCATCGCTGACGATGCAACCGCCACCTATTGGAACCCCGCAGGTATTGCAGGGGGGACACACAATTATCAAGTCTGTTTAATGCATGCTGCAAGGCGATCAGGTTTAGGGGCATTTAGTTACATTAGTGGTGTGGGAAAACTGTTACCCTATGTTACAATCGGATTGTCGTGGATTAGGGCAGGGATTGATGATATTCCGATCTATTACGATGTACCTGCTTTCGATCCGGCAATTAGTGCTGACCAGCGAAGAGACAATCCAAAATATCGTCCACAAGAACAAGATTTTACACCCGCCGGTTATCTAAATGACAGCGAAAATGCTTTTGTGCTCTCACTGGCAACGCGCTTCTCCATTAGTCAATCATGGTGGGACAACTTCGGTAGAGACTCAATTCCACCAGAATTTCTGTTCGGAATCAATGTGAAAGGCATTTATCAAAGACTCAGCGGCGTTGGAGAACTTGACGATGTAACGTCTCTATTCCATAATTATGGAAGTGGCGGATACGGTTTTGATGCTGGCATGCTTATTCGACTGCCCGATATGAATGCCCTATTCGGTCTTGCAAATGCTGGCGGATTTGCCATCGGTGTAAATATGCAAGATATATCTCAGACGACCTTAACATGGAATACCGTCCCTGCCCAAAAAGAATCAATTCCAGCAAATCTGAATATTGGGATTGCATATTTTACCAAACTCATTTTCAACCGGGAATGTGTCATTTCTTATCAATGGCAGGAACGTTATGGTGGCCAATCACATGTAGGTATAGAATATAAACTTACACAACCATTAGCGTTACGATTGGGTGTTCGTGATGGCCGATTGACGAGTGGGATAGGTTTAGAACTGAATCAGTTCGGTCTGGATTACGCGCTTCTCATTGGAGACTTGATTAACACACATTTCTTGAGTGTGTTGTGGACATTTTAATCAGATTTTGGCTTGGATAAATCTGGTTGGTTCTTGAGGAATATCACCAGCGGTGACACAATCAATGGTACCATTACTAACCCATCAAGAACGATAGGTAATCCATATCGATCGCCGAATTCTCCAACAATCAAATTCAGCAGTCCTCCGACACCCCATGATGCTCCCATCATAAAACTTGCTGCGATACTCTCATGGCCCCGCAGCATCATTTGCGCCAAAATAATGTTAATTGTAACTGAACTTGTAAGAACCATATTACCTAAAAAGAGCAGTACAAGGAAGAAGATACCACTTGTATGAAGGGATGCATAGAGAAGTGGCGGGGCAATAACGAGCGATAACAGCAACAATACTAAAGTGTTGATCTTACTCAAAAGCCAGCCACTTCCCATAATACCGATTGAACCAGCGAAAATAAATAGGGCAATGACTAAGGAACGGTTTTGATTAGAATACTCAAGGTCGTCATTAAGGTAAATAGATAGAAAGTTTTCTAATCCTGCAATTGTGACTGTTCTGAGTGATGCAATGATAAATAGGATAATTAACGGGAGAAGATGTGGTAATGCAACAATCCAAAAAGATTGACGACCTGTCCCTTCCTCATTTGATAGCACACGTGCGGATGCTGTAAGGTCAAGTTCATCTTCAAAATCCAATACTATAGGTACCAGTATAGCAACAAGTATCCCAATTTGCATTTCCCATGCAAGGTAGTTTAGATCCATAAAATGGTACGGTATCAATAATAGCAGCAGTGGTCCCAGGGCGCGACCGATGTTCCCGCCAGTCAGGAAAATTGCGATCCCCATGCCTCGCGTTTCAGCAGCGAGTGCTCCCGCATAAGTTGTCGCTTGTGGATGGAATGCCGCAATACCTATGCCGCCCAGAGCTAACAAGATATAGACAATCCACACTGACGGCGCAATACCTACAAGACTTAAGCCAATCGCAGCGAATGCCACTCCAAATGTTATGAAATGAACTGTACGAACTCTATCTGAAAGCCAACCGAAAAATATTTGTCCGAGTGAACTAAATATGCTATAGAGTGAAATGAGCACGCCTGCGAAACTATTCCGAGCCCCTAACTGTGCGAACCTATTCAGTAGAAATGGTTGTAGATGTGGAAACAGTGTAGCGTAGGAGTCAAGGATGATATGTGTGAATGTGAGGAAAATAAATTGGTTACGGGTGGATGGATTTTCCGGTTGTTGTTTCTTTTGCATTGGGTTAAAAAATAAGAATCAGTAAATTTTGTAGGATTATAGCACAATCTTTAATTCATGTCTTAACTTTTTTTAGTTTTCTTCTGGCATTCCAATAAACAAGCTGACGAGTATAGTAACCGATATTCTTCGAAATCTTCTCAAACTCAGGAACAAACTGGCAACCGCCGCCAAGAACTACTAACTTTTCCTTAGCACGTGTCAAAGCAAAATAGAAGACACGACGTTCTTCCGCAAGGATAGTGTCCTTACGAGGAAAACGTCTGTCCAAAGTATTGTGGATAAGAATAACCTTCTTCCACTCACGCCCTTTTGCTTTATGTATTGTCGTGACTTCTATCTCTTGCGGAGCGTCAAAACCGGACAATATTTCTTTTATTCGATCGATTTCATAGTTTGTTCTAACAAGGATTGCAGTTTCCTCAAGTTCGGTTACTTGCTGCAGAAGTACCTCAGCTATTGTATCTGGGGTGGTGTCTACAATTTCGATCGTAGATTTGAATGGATTGTGTGAACGTAGGTTTTTCCGTATTCGGGGATTGTTACGTTCAATCAAAGCTCTTGCATGTTCCACGATTGTAGAATTGGAGCGAAAGTTGCGTGTAATCTCATATTGTACAACATCTTGTCTGTTTGAGAAGTTTTGCATTATCTGTGAGTCTCCACCACGGAAACTATAAATCGCTTGGTCATCATCACCGACAGCGAACAGATTGGCTGACAACTGCGATATTAAGCGGAAGTCAATTGGAGCAATGTCTTGAAATTCATCTACAAGCACATAAGTAAATTTATCCTTGTAATGTTGTCTAATATCAGGGTGAATTTCTAACAGATGTGCTGCATAGATAATCATATCCTCAAAATCAACGGCGTGTGCTTCAGATTTCTGCTCCTCATATTTCTTCGCAAATTCACGCGTGACGATGTTCGTAACACTGTTTGTGTCAAAAAGACCTGTTTTAACTTCCCGCTTTTTCCGCATTACTGTATCTTTAATGTCATTGAATCTATCACTGAGATCTTCAAATGCAGGGTCTCTGTCAAGATGATCTGTGTATTCAATCTCAAAATGCTGACAAAACATCTCAAGCAAAAGTTGGTTGCTATACTTTAGTCGCATCGGATCGGCGCGGTTGAAAACACCGCCACCGTTTCTGTGGTGACGAATCCAATATGCTTCACGGTAGTTAGCATCTATGCCCTGCACCTGTTCTAATACCTTGAACGTAAATCTATTTTCACCTTCTGATCGGATCGCTTGACGTAGCCTGTCATTTGATGAATGTGTGAAGTGTTCTCTACGGCGACGGTCAGGATTTGTTGTCTGCCCAATGTAACATTTCCCAGTCTCTTTGTGCTCTATTTTATAAATTGAGACAGAGGTTAATGATGCTGACCGATCTATTTCTCGTCTTTCTTGTGCGATGATTCGGTCTATTCCATTTGACCATATTTCGGGAGGGCGATTAAATCCAGCTTGTTTGTAATTTGCGTAGACTATATCTTTACCGAAGGCGTGGAGTGTACGAACAGTAGGAAACACGTCCTTGGATTGTTTATGTTGTAATAGGCGATTTTCCATCTCTTCAACAGCTTTTTTGTTGAATGCTATTGCAAGGATTTCTGAAGGAGGGATATTGTGGTTATGAATTAGATTCTGGATTCGTTCGATAATAACAGTTGTTTTTCCGCTACCGGGTCCAGCAACTACAATCGCGGGGCCAGTCAGGTGGTTAATAGTTTTCTGCTGATTTTTGTCAAGGTTCATTTTCACCTGATACTGAGATGTATTCAGTTATTCCCACCATACTTCACTGCCTACTGAGTCCCCAGAGTCAACTTCCTCATGTCTATTTTTATCGGTCATTTTTGATAATAATTCATTCAAGGTATATCTTGTTTTTTCTGTGCGTTTCCGAATTGGTTCTTGACGATGTGGCTTTTGATTAACAGATTTATCCGTTGTGTTAACAATTTTATTTTCAGGTATTTCAGCAAGGAGTTCATTCAAGGAATATTTTGTTTTTTTTGTATGTTTTCGGACTGGTTCGGGGCGATGGGGTTTATTGCATAACGTAAATTCCACTTTATCGTTGTAACTATTTTTCTGTATTGAAACACAATGTACTTTCGGTGTTTTGATATAATTTAGATAGGCAAAGAGCATGATACATTCTTGTGTAGTTATTTTTACATTAGACATACACATTTCCTCCATTTCACCAATTATACTTGTTCTGTATAGAAATATCAAGAATATTTTAGAGTGGAATGTCACTTCGGAATTCGGCGAACCCATAACAACAAGGCAACATTCATACCTCCTACAAAACCGAAAATGTATGATTGTATGCCTGCTAATTCTGCTGTCGATCCAATTAACATTATACCGACTACCGGTAATCCGAGTGCGAAACAAGTGAAATATGTCAGACTTTTCGCTCCTTTTGCTTCCCAGAATGTTATCTCACGTCTTAATACTTGTAGATATGAATTTTGCCAAAGCCGTGAGGTCCACTTCCCTTGCATAAATCCAAGTATTATACCGAATGCATATCCGAAAGTTGTCCAACGTATATCGAGACGTGGAAATTTAGCAATAGATGCGGCTAATAGGATCTGTCCAAGAAAAGTCACTATGATAAATGCCCAAAAGATAGGCATTTTCATGTAGAAGGGGAGCAACCTGCGCGATAATTTATTACTCATGAAAAGTCGCTTTTACATAATCAACAGCGTTTTTGAATATTGCAAGACCGTCCCCTTCTTCGGGAAGGTCTTCGCGTGTCCAACGCGGGTGGTTGTATTTTGTCAGAAATCGTTCAGGGTGTGGCATCAATCCGAATATTCTTCCTGTTGTATCACAGATTCCAGCAATATCAGCATCGGAACCGTTAGGATTGTAGGGGTATTCAGTTTCATCCATAGCAGATTGATTACCGTTCGTGTAGCGGAAAACAACTTGATTGTTTGATTCTAATTTTGCCAATACATTAGCAGATGCAGTAAATCTACCTTCAGCATGTGCCACAGGGAGATAGAGTTTCGGTTTTATGCCTGCAGTGAAAACACACGGACTCTGTTGTGTATCCAATTCAACCCAACGGCATTCAAATTTTGCTGATGTATTCATAGCCAACGTTGCCGATTGTGATAATTCTGTTTTTTCTTCAATGCCATCTATTCCTGGTAGTAATCCTGTCCTGACAAGTACCTGGAAACCGTTGCAGATACCAATAATTAGTTTATTGTTCACAACAAATTGGTTTAGCGTATTTCTCAGTTTATATTTCATTTCGACGGCGAGAAGTATTCCCGCAGCGATATCATCACCGTAAGAGAACCCTCCGGGAATAGCGAGAATTTGGTAATTAGATAAATCTGTCTTGCCAGATATTAGATTTTGAATATGAACTAAATCTGTCTCTGCACCTGCAAGTTGAAAGGCTACATCTGTCTCTACGTCACAGTTTGTTCCTGCTGTCCGTAAAATAAGTACCTTCGGTTTCACATCTTTCTCCTTTATTCATTAGGACAGACGCAATTTCGGTTGAAGTCGGGGTTACAAACCGCTCTAAAAAAGTATGTGTTCCTTTTAGCGTAACCTTTCCAGGTTGCGTCCCGGATGCACAAACTAGAAAATTTATGCTACAATGCGTAAGCCCTATTTATAAAACACATGTGTTCCTCTAAAGTTACGAATGCAATGGAGTTTGCCATGCAGATTTGAGTTTATCAATTGATGAATTGATGACACGTTTTTGTGTTAAACCGTGGACGATAAACTCTGGTGAATCTATCACTTGCCCTAAACAACCGATTGGCACACCTTCCATGTGATTTTCAAATGCTGTCTGATTTTTAGGTTCAATTTCAACGAGAAAACGGCTATTTGATTCGGAAAATAGCAGAAAATCATCGTCGGGTATATCTTCTCCAATAGGGACATGACTGATGTTTAGCGACATTCCATGTCCACCTGCAAATGCCATTTCAGCAGCAGCGACACCTATTCCGCCTTCAGAACAATCGTGACAAGAACGGACCAAACCGTTGTTGATTGCTGAACTGAGCGTTTCCATCGTCAATTTGCCTTCATTTGTTCGGACAATAGGTGCGGTGTTTCCGATATAACCGTGTATGGCAAAGTAATGCGATCCTCCCATTTCTAAGTATGTATTCCCTATGACATAGATGAAGTTATCAGGAGATTTGACATCCATAGTAACTGCATTACGAATGTCATCCAACACGCAAATTGCTGATATGAGGAGTGTTGAAGGAATTGCACGTTGTTCACCTGTGGTTGTGTCGTGATATTCATTGTATAGACTATCTTTTCCGGATATGAAGGGAGTTCTGTAAGCTGTGGCAATGTCGTAACAAGCCTTTGCTGCGCGGACTAATGCTCCGAGACGGTCAGGTTTATCAGGGTTTCCCCAACAGAAATTGTCCAGAAGTGCCGTTTTTTCAAGAGTTCCACCCACTGCAACTACGTTTCGAAGTGCTTCATCTATTGCCGATGCTGCACTGATATAAGGGTCAATATCACTATATTTGGGATTGATGCCGTTTGAAACGATAACTGCCTTCTCACTCCCAATAATTGGCGTTGCAATACAAGCATCGCTTGGACCATCGTTTTTGACACCGACAAGAGGTTTGACCACTATTCCACCCTGCACCTCATGGTCATATTGCCTTATGACAGATTCTTTACTGGCTATATTTGGACTTGCAAGGAGTTGGCAAAGGTCTTCCATGTAGTTTTCGGTTTGGCTGTCACGTGATTGCATTTCAGGATGTTGAGAAGGTTGCCATACGGCTTGTTTAACATGTTGAGGTAGCCCCTTATGCAGAAAATCCATATCTAAATCCGCCACGATCTCCCCTTCATAGAATACTTGAAGTCTATGCGTATCTGTGAAGTTGCCAAGGACGGTTGCCTCTACCATTTCTGCGTTACATATTTCCATCAGGTCTTCCAGATTTTCAGGGGGAACAGCGATGACCATGCGTTCTTGTGCCTCTGAAAGCCAGATTTCCCACGGTTCCAGGCCTTCATATTTTAAAGGGACACGTTCCAAATGCACCTCAGCACCTATATCCTCGCCCATCTCCCCGACAGCGGACGAGAATCCTCCTGCGCCGCAGTCTGTTATGGAGCGGTAAAGATTACGATCTCGGGCTTGTATTAATGCGTCTACAATCTTTTTTTCCATAATTGGATTGCCAATCTGAACAACACTGCCAAGATTTTCTGAGGTATCGTCCAACTCTGCTGATGAGAACGTGGCACCGTGTATTCCGTCACGTCCAGTGCGTCCACCCACAGCTACCACTAGATCCCCCGGTTCAACAGATTTATCACACCTATTTATTGGTATTAAACCAACATTTCCACAGAACACAAGCGGGTTTGCAGTGTAACGTGTGTCAAAAAGTATAGCACCGTTTGCTGTCGGTATTCCCATTCGGTTACCGTAATCCCGGACACCAGCAATGACTCCCTTGAAAACACGTTTTGGATGGAGTGTCCCCTTAGGTAACGCATCATAAGGCATGTCCGGTAAACCGAAGCAGAATACATCTGTGTTTAGAATCGGTTTTGCACCGAGTCCTGTGCCTAGGGAGTCACGTATGACTCCTCCAATACCGGTGCCTGCTCCGCCATACGGTTCAATTGCTGATGGATGGTTGTGTGTTTCTACTTTGAAGACGAGATTGAATTTATCATCAAATTCTATGATTCCAGCATTATCTGAAAAGACAGAGACGCACCACGGTTTGTCAATCTCTTCAGTTGCCCGTTGTATGTAGGTTGGAAACAAGCCATCGATCTGTTCTGTTTGCTTACCTTTTTCAGAATAGAGAATAATGCTTTTAAAGGTTTTGTGGACGCAGTGCTCCGACCATGTTTGGGCTATGGTTTCGAGTTCTACATCGGTCGGGTTGCGTTGTAGTTTTGCAAAATGGGATTGGATTGCCTGCATCTCGTTTAAGTTTAGAGATAAAGTACCTTCTTGACTGATACGCATCAGTTCGGCATCATCTGCATTTAGTATCTGAAATTCATTAACCTTATTGGACATTAGTTTCTCCGCTATTTACAAAGTTAACGTGAGTTCGGTGTATTTGATATGATGGATATTTTGTAGCATAACCTTTCTAGGTTGTGCATCTTCGCTACACAGACTAAAATTTGCCCTAGAAAAAATGTCTTTATACGCCTTCTCGTTTGTTTTCTCAAGTATGGTTTACATAGAGGTTTCTATGTCAGGTTTCACTTGTGTCCTGCCCGCTCTACAAACTACACATGGTATGTACTATCCAAAGATTTCAATTCATACCATATTACATCAATTCCAAGTGGACATAGTTCTTTTTCGATTCTCTCAATATGTGTAATTATATTTTTATGGTTAAATATGAAAATAAATAGACACCGCATCCGTAGGAACGATCTCCGAATTGTGCCTTATCTCAATAATAGTCGGGTTTCGCAAGCTCTACCCGACCTACGAACTGTCTGAATGTCCGATGAATTCTAAAATCTACCATAGTTGGTTTTTGCTTGTCTACACAAGAAAACAGAACAATATCTGGTTTTACTCTCTTGGCAATTTCAGATGTCTTATTAAAATCATCTTTTTTAAATAGGTCTCTTGACTGCTTAACTTCGCCGATAATGAATTTGCCATCCTGAATGCATGCAATATCTACTTCAGCAGTTAATTCTAAATTTTCGTATGATTCGTCTCGAGGTTCGGCGAATAGATTTAAATTCGGAGAGTAGAAAAAAGAGTTTTTGCTTTCATCAAGCAATTGTCCTAAAACTAAAATCAGAGGCGTAGTTCCATGTTCGACATGCGCAGCATGGGCGAGATTATTCAACCTATACTGCCAATCAAGTTCTGGCTGAAAAGGAAAAGGTATTCTGCATCCTTGGCAGATTAATTGTTGTCCAATATCATCTACATGGTACCAGTTTGTCATACCGCAATTAGGACATTGCGGTTTTACTCCAATCTGGATGATATTCCTTTGCGTTAACTGTAAAAGAGAGGTTTTAATATTTTCTGAACTAAAGTCTAAACCTATTAGTTCATCATCAGAGTTATCTTCAATATACTTATTTTTCCATTTCTCAGCTTCTCTTTCAAAAGCTTTTAATGGAGATTCTTTCTGCTTTAAGGTGAGACCTTTAGCGAGATTTACAACCTGTGTTGCTAGTGATTCAATTGCGCGTCGGTTAGCAGAAGTCAACGGATCTGATTTATTTATGAGCTTTCTAATTTTGTTGGCAACAGATTTTTGCGCTTCCTGTTCCGCGTTAGTGTTTTTAGATAAAATATCGAACATTGATCGCCAATATGGATTCCTGAACACATAGTATGCAAAGGTTAAATTACCGAAAAGTTCCAGGACACCTTGTAAGTGCTTCCCTTTGTCAGATACGTTAGCGTGATAGTATGGTGCTGTTGTAATATGAGCGCGCGGATCGCTTTTAGCATATACATGACGATTACTATTAGAGAACAGAGATTTGACTACTGATTCTGCCTCTGTAAGTGTTAGCCTTAAAACCTTCTCACCTCTTTTCATCGGAGTTGAAGGAAATCCATTCAGTTTAATTCTGCTAAATCTGTCAAACAAATTATAGGTTAAGTGGTTTCGATTTGGAAATTGCCATAGAAAACTGTTCTTACCAGCTCTCATTTTCACATCCTCATGATTTGCGTACCTATTATGAACAAATTCAATATAGAAATCTGCCATCCAATGTCCATTTGGATCGCGTTGGGCAAGTCCATTGGGTTCAACTAATTCAAGAAGGATCTTATTACCTTGTTCCCTATGAATTTCAATACTGCTATCTCTGGAGGAAAAAGAATCTTTGTGCGGAGAAAATAAAGAGTTTTCAGGAAGTAAATCGGGTATTTGAAGTTCTGCGTAGTATTTTATACTTGTAGATAAACTTAGTTTTTTTCGATATCTATTGGCTATATTCTCAAGTTCTGCTTCTTCAATACTAAAACTAACAAATTGTACTGGTCTGGAGTTTTGACGTTCCCGCCCTGAGTATTTGCTAATCAAGTCACATAAGACATTTTCCATACGTGAGTCGGTTGCCAAAGATGTAGGAATCCATAACTGATATATGGATTTACGCTTTCCCCGGCTAATTAGCCGAGGCCTATTCCAAAAGTAAACAATATCATGTAAAGTGTCCCCAACAATTATTTCGAAATTGTCTAACCATGTTTTTTGAAGTTCTCGTTCTGAATTACTATAGTTTGGACATTTTTGGTCTTGTTATAGATTATGAATAGTTGGCAGCATTTCCCCGTTAGCACTTCTGAACAGGTGTTAGAACCGCTGCTAACGCCCCTTTTCTGTCTAAATTCTGTTAGAAATCACTGTTTTTTAGCCATCATTTTTCCAATAATCGTGAAAATAGTTGCTGTTGAACTAGTTCATGTAGTATCTTCAGGGATTTTTAGTTTTTTCTGTGCGTTTTTCCTCGGGTCGTAACCCGTATAAAAATAGTTTTGTTGTAAACATCGCTGCAAGTAAGCGGTCATCAAGCCGCGTGTGAGATGTTTCGGTTTATACCAGTGTATATTGAGCGTGGATAGCACGTCTTCTAAATCAAGAGAAACCTTGTCTGTGTCTGTGTCTGCGGGTGTCTTAGGCAATGGCGACGGACTGAAAGCGAGTTGTGTCAGCGTTGCTGCGGTGAAACTGAGTTGAGCGAACCGATCCAAACTTTTCCTGTCTCGGAGTTGATAGGTGTCAAATCCGAAGTTTTCTTTAGCGTCCCGAAAGGCAGTTTCAATCTGCCACCGGTTTCTATAGTGTCGGATAACTGTTTCTACGGGCAGTCGTAAATCTGAAGTAAATACACAGAAATACCGATAGGGTTTAGACTTTTTCAAGCGTTTGCGTATCACAACGATGCGGACATCTACAGGACACATCTTTGTTCGCACGACTTTATCAGCGACAGAAAGTGTCTGATCCTCAACAACGATGTCTGTATACTTCAGGTGTGGAATAGACACACGGCTACCATACCGACGGGGTCTGCCTCTCTTGAGACGCTTAGGGCGTTTCGGTATATCAAAAAACGCTGCGTTTGACTTCGCACGACAAAGTAAATGATGTCCTTGTGAGAGTATCTCCGTGAACACTTTGCGTCTATTGAAGCCTCTATCGAAAACGATAAGACCCGGTGGCACAAGATTACATAAATGCTTCAGCACAGCGAGGCTATTCGCGTCCTCGCTTTTCGGTTCCATCATCCGTGTGGCTAATGGAAACAGGCGCGTGCCTTCGGGCGTTTCTGCCAGCCACCCAATCGCACCAAACTTGTGTCCGTGATGAAACTTGGATTGGTTCTTGTTACGTGCTTGATACGCAGGGTTCCTGTGGAAATGCAAACCCGCTTGTTTTGAACCGCTACTTAGGGCATGTGTTTCATCATAGACGTATACGCCCGTGGGGTAAGCGGATAGCACTTGATGGCTTAGCGTAGTGGCGACTTGATCCACACACCAGATGCCACGCGAGAGAAACTTTGGCAGAGACCAATACCGACCTGCTTGGGCTGTCGCAAGATAGATTTGTGTCATTGTGCCTCGGTAGGGCGTATTTATCAGCCCTTTTACGAAAGTCTGAAAGTGGTGAAAGTTATTATACTTGAACAAAGGTCAAAAATCTGATAACATGTTGTCCAAGTAGGAAAGTGGGGTCATTTGAAATATCCTTTCAAATTTGTGTTTCCTAAAAGGATACCCGCTTTCCTGCTTTATGTCCATAAAAAAAACAAAAAATGTCCAAACTATAGTATTAGTACCCAATTTTCTGGGTTTTCCAAGGAGTCTTTACAGAACACTTCATTAGAAAAAGGTATATTGTTTTCTTTAAATCCTTCATGAATTTCTAAAGGGACTTCACCTTGGGAAAGAACATCCTCAAGCGATATAGGAATATTGAATCTACTACCCATGTGGTATGTTGTCTTCGTAGGTTCGTATGTTCCAAAATTACGGAGGAGAAATTTTTTTCCGATTTCGTCGTCCATTTCTTGTAAATAAAAAGCTGCTACTGCTGGTTTCCCGTACCATCCTTCCAAACGAGTAAAGTTAAGTGAATTCAAGTCAATGGTTATAGGTGAGATACGTGTGTTTACAAATGTTTTTAAACTTGGTTGTCCATTTTCCTTGTAGTCTTCAATTTGCAAAGGAGACAAAAATTGCTCAAATTTTTCTATAAGTTCGGTCTCTAATGGCACTAAGGACTTAATAATATCAGGGTCAACATCACACAGAAACTTCCACCAATTGTCTTCAACTGTGTTCCCATCCGTTAAAATAATTGGATTGTATCTTCCGCCCCACAGACAACGGTTATAGTTTATAATTTTATCAACTACTTCTATGCAGTCAAATGATGAGTCAACAAGGAACGCAATCCGTATAGGACGTTTATCTATGTAAATGGAATATGGATTAGTAAACATAATGTTAATTGAGTTCCTCAAACAGATGTACCGTTTTAATTTGACGTTATCTGTAGGGACAGGTTGTCAATAATGTGAACGGACTCTACGTTGATGTGGACGATGCATTTTATTGCATCAATAAGATTGTGCAGATCTGCAAAACAACCGTTCGAGCCATTGGACGATGCCGCTGCCTTCACCATAGTATACCACTATTACAGTTAGGTTTCAAGTAATTCGAATTCGATTAGTCTGTAGTGGTTTCAGCAGGAAGGTTGTCAATTATCCAAATTCGCGTTAACATTTTGTTACACCGTTTGTTAATGAGATACCATAGACTTACGATAAACCTTTCCCAGTGAATTATCCCTCACTTATACGCCAAAAACGCGCCGACTACCACGTTGAATTCATCATCCATCACAGTATAATTCTGAACCACAAATAAATTAAAGTGAAATATTATAACTTATGTGGTAAAATATTCATTATAAACTTAAATGTATATGTTTTACCTGCACAAGTGATATAACTTACTTAAGGAGATAGAAAGATGGGTTTTCCTGGCGGAATTGAATGGATTCTCGTATTAGCAGTTGCGTTGCTCTTGTTTGGCGGGAAGAAGCTACCTGAATTAGCTAAGGGACTTGGAAAAAGCATAACTAACTTTAAATCAGGACTCCATGAGGGGCAAGAAGACGAAACCGAAACGACTGCAGAACAGAAAAAAGAAGTTCCTCAGAAAGAGGAAGTCAGTTAATTTTTTGAGTTGTCATGAAAGAAAAATTACCCGAATTTCTTCAAGATGTCATTGAAGAATACCCCGATGTTTGGAAGGCATATCAAACATTGGGAGAGGCATGTGGTAGTGCTGGACCTCTTGACCCGAAAGCTGTGCGCCTTACCAAGCTTGCCTTGGCAATTGGGGCGAAGTCAGAAGGGGCGGTGCATTCGCATACACGACGTGCCTTGCGTGAAGGGATCGCACCAGAAGAGATACAACAGGTTGCATTATTGGCTGTAACTTCAATTGGTTGGTCATCAAGTATGGCAGCCTTGTCTTGGATTAAGGATGTCGTGGAGAAACATTCAGATTCCGATTGAGATTATAAGCATGAAAGTTGATCATAAGCCGTATCATCTCATGTTTAGGGTACCAATTTACAGTGTATTATTGGGTATTATTTTGTTGCAAGCACCGATTACAGCCAGTTCTGAAACATCGGTATCTGAAATGAAACAAGGTGTGGAATATGTAAGGCTAAAGATTTATCCCAAAGCAGTTGATACCTTTCAATTGATATTATCGAAAAATCCAGATGATATTAATGCCCTGTTTCAATTGGCGAATGTATATAAATTACAAGATGAGTTGGAATTGGCGATAGAAAAATCTGAAAAGATATTCGCAATTGCGTCCAAGACAAATAATCAGACAGATGAGAGATTGGTTGGATTTACACATCTATTGCTTTCCGAAATATACTGCAAACAGAGTAAATTAGATGTAGCTGAAAAGCATGCAAAGGCTGCAGTTCAGAGATGTTCAACAGTTGCCGACACACATTACCGCCTCGGTTATATCTATACGCATCAAGCGAAATTTGACGATGCCTTGGGTGCATTTAAGATAACTCTTGAACTCAAACCCAATTTTACTGAAGTGTCCCAATGGCTCGGATTAATTGCCTTGATGCAGAACAGACCACAGGAAGCGATAGCCCATTATAAAGCTGCGATCCAGAAAAAGCCCTATATTCAAAGTGCATATTATAATCTCGCTAAGGCATATAGGTTAATAGGGGATACGAAATCAGCATCTGAGCAGTTGAAGCTATTTCAACGGATGAAAACCTATTATGATAAGATTTATACCATAGAGGGTTTTTTAGCAGAAGATTCTACCAACGCAGCACTCCGCATGCAATTAGCAAAAATCCATGTAGAACACAAACATATATCAGCCGCAATTGCTACCTATCAAGCACTTATCCGTATAAATCCGATGTACGTAGATAGTTATGATAAGTTGGGCAGGTTGTATATGGAAATCAATATACCGAAACGGGCAATACCCCTATTCCATAAAGTTCTTGAGTTGAAACCTGATGCGGTAGAAGCGCATATCAGATTAGGGTGGTTGTATACTATGCAGAAATCTTTTGACAAAGCAGAAAAGCACCTGCTAAAGGCTATTGAGAAGATGCCTAAACACAGTTTGGCGTATTATGGATTGGCGGAAATTTATACACATCAAGGGCACATAGATAAAGCGATTGAGGTATATAAACACATAACAAAAATTGCCCCTACCGATAGAGATGCTTGGGCAGCCATACGTAAATTAGAAGATAAGAAGAAAGCAACACGAACCAAATAGTTTCTCCGTACCTCTTTATGAGAATAGATAGTTTGAATTCCCGACACAATCCCCCTGCCACATTTTTAACCGTCCTCCTTATATTGTTCTGTAGCTGGATGTACTGCGTAGATATATCAGCAGAACAGGTATTTATAGATGTTACGAAATCTGCTGGTATCGAGTTTGAACATACGGATGGCAGAAGTGGAAAGAGATTATTCAATGAGTTCCTCGGTTCTGGTGGTGGGTTTTTTGATTACGATGGGGACGGGGACATTGACATTTATCTCGTCAACGGGGCCATACAGATAGGTAAAGCTCAAGGCAAATCTCCTCACAATGTGTTGTATCGTAACAATGGGAACGGTACTTTTACGGATGTCACTAAAGCCGCTGGTGTTGGGAGTACTTCGTATGGCACAGGGGCTACAGTCGGAGATTATGACAACGACGGTGATATTGATCTCTATGTTACAAATTTTGGAGCAGATCAACTTTATCAGAACCAAGGCGATGGCACATTCAAAGATATAACAGTAGTAGCAGGAGTCGGTAATCTGGAATCTCACTTACCCCCATTTTTATATGCGGTATGTGTAGGCGTGTGTGTGTATAGAAATAAGTTGGAAAGTCTGATGGGTTATGGTAGAATACCTCCATATAAACCAATGTCGGTGAAAAACCGGCAGGGAGGTATTCTTATGAAATATACCCTTAGTTGGGTACATCCCAGAAAGATTATAACAGGTTTTCGTAAAGTTTTCAACGGGGTTTGTATCAAAAAACCGACGCTCCGCAACTTTTATTTGATGCTACAGGCTGTGTGTGTAGCCCCGAGTTTTCGTATTCAATCGATTGCCTCACATCTACCTATCCGTGTGAAACACGACAAGTCTAAGCAAAAGCGTGTGTTGCGGTTTATTGATACCTATTTTCCGGTTGCAGCGGTGAAGGGTGCTTGGTTGTCACATATAGTTGTCAGTGTGTGTCGTTCTGTGGGGATGCAGCATCTGCTTGTGCTGATAGACGAGACAGATTTACCGGGCGGATGGAAGGCGATTGTTGCAGCCCTTCCGTTTCGCAATCGTGCGATCCCGCTCTATTGGGTTCTGTATAAAAATGAGATGCTCAAAGATGGCACCTATCAAGGACATAACGATTTAGTTCAGCAGTTCTGTTGTGATGTCCATAGTCGCGTTGTTAAAGTGTTAGGGGATAGTCGGGAGCCTGTGTTGGTTTTTGACAGAGGGTTCGCCCGAGCGAGAGCGATCCTCAAGTTTTTTGAGGGGCAAGGCATCTGCTACTTGATACGTGTGCCACGCAATGTTGGTGTGCGTATAGCAGGCAACAAGCAGTGCCTTGAAGAAGTGGCAAATGGTTTTTACCCACAAGTGCTTTATCACTACACGGAGCAGGTGCCTGTGGCACTCTATGTTGGGGGACAGCACACCAAGAAAGACCCGTTATATCTTATCTCCAATCGGCTTCAGGGGAACCCCCTGCGAACTTGCTACAAGCGGCGGACACAGATTGAACACGGGTTCAGAGACTTGAAAACGAACTTCGGTTTCAAAGCACTCGTTTTGAGAAAGAACGAACAGCCCCGGATGGAAGTTCTGTTTTTGTTGGCAGTCGTGGCTTATGGTTTGGCGTTCCTGTGTTATGAAAAAGCTGCGGACAGATGGGCAAAAACTTTACACCCTACGCGGAAAGTTTACTCCGTGATCAGTGTCATCAACCGTATGATCCGCGAGGTGTGGACGCAGGAGGCGTTGCTCTTGTTCACCGAGAGGACTTGTTTGAGAGATATAAACTTTCTCACCGCAGAAGAACTGACATGACAACATTGGAGACCTATGAACACAACTACACACGCATTCAAAAAAAAATGGGGGTAAGTGCGATCTGGAATGGGGAACAAGTTGTGTCTTTGTTGATATTGATAACGAAGGTCATTTGGATATATATGTGACGAATTATGCAAAATACAATCTGAAAGAAGATAAACGTTGTGATGAGCGGGGTGTTCATGTTTATTGTGGACCTCATGCCTATCCCGCCGTGCACGATACTTTTTATTTAAGCAACGGAGATGGGACGTTTACAGATGTATCGGAGCAATATCGCCCGTCAGACCTTGCCCCGATGCATGGGTTAGGTATAACCTTTGGCGATTATGACAATGACGGGGATATGGACTTATATATTGCCAACGATCAGGATCCGAACTTCCTATTACAAAATGATGGAAAAGGGAAATTTTTAGAGGTTGCATTAATTTCAGGGGTTTGCTACAATGATATGGGAAAAGAAGAAGCTGGCATGGGAACCGATTTCGGTGACTATAACAATGATGGTAGACTTGACATCACTGTCAGCAACTATCAGACAGAAACGAACACACTTTACCATAATTATGATAGCAGTTTCTTTATGGATAGGACGATACCGTCAGGAATAGCTGAAATTACACACGGTTATCTTGGATGGGGTATTAAGTTCTTCGATTACGATAACGATGGGTACCAGGACATCTTCGTTGCAAATGGACATTTGATGGATAACATCTCTGTGTTGGAGAAACATGTATCATATCCGCAAAAAAATTTATTGTTTAGGAATTTGGGAGATGGCACGTTTGCTAATGTAATTACAAAGACAGATGGGTTGTCCTTAAAGAAAGTCAGTCGTGGTGCAGCTATTGGAGATTATGATAATGATGGCGACCTTGATATTTTAGTTACCAACTGTAATCAAAGTCCTGATTTGCTGCAAAATGTTGTCGGTAATAAGAACAATTGGATACAAATTCAATTAGATGGCTTGAAAAGCAACCGTTCAGGTTTTGGGGCGAAAATTAAGGTTGTAATCGGTGAACATGTCCAGTACCGAGAGGTGCATAGTGGTGGTAGTTATCTCTCTTTCCATGATTTGCGCGCACATTTTGGTGTTGGAAAAGCGGAACAGATTGATTTGATCGAGATTCGATGGCCTTCCGGGCAAATTGACAAAAAGACAGGATTAGATGTCAATCAAAGGTATTTAGTGATTAGGGTTATTTAGTTTTATAGATATTCATTTTATCAAGTTAACTGTGAGTAAAGGTTTTGATGCATATTCCTTTATTTTATCAGCGATCCGTGTTATGCCTTGAAAACGGAATACGGATAATGCGGTATTTCGTAAAGCGGCCATGACTTGTGGAATAGCCCCGCATCTGACAGGTGATGCGTCCTCGCCGAGTAGCACATCGCGCATCCAATGCGACTTGTTCTCTATTGCCCAATGGCCTCTCCGTAAAGCAAGTAAGCGTTCTGCGGATGCCTCACTCGGTTTCAGGCTCGTAATCCCATAGGTAGTGCGGGTTGTCTCTTCTCCTGTCTTCATATTTTTGGAAGTATAGCAATATTGGATCACTTGTGCTACGCCCGGCCAATCCAGATATGCGTTGAGACTTGTGCTTGCCTTGATACATCGCGTCTCAAGTCTGCCATGCGACTTTTCAATCGTCTCATGCATGTATATCGGTTTCCCTAAAGTAGGGTGTGTTGTGTCTTCAGAAACCGCGTCAGGCACGCCTTGAAAAAGTTTTTCAATCGCTTCTAACAGGTCCGGTTGATTGCCTTTAACAGGCAGCATATAGTCGCCCCCGCTGTTTATGATTCCGTGGCAGAAAGAGCGTTGTGTCAAAAGGGCATCCGTTGTGATAACTTTGCCTGCTACATCAAACGCTTTGAGGATTTCCGTTGATACCGGTATTTCATTGGTTTTGTCGCTGACACCTCGCTGCGTGAGGGTGATCCCTAACTCATGAGAGACGACGGAGAGTAAATGGCTGATCATCGCACCACTTTTTTTAGACGCACGCAGGGTTTTGCCATCTATAGCGACTGCGTCGGAACACCCCCGCAAATCAGGGCACTCTGCTAATGCGGCGTTTACCCATTTTGACAGGATGTTTTCTAATGCTTCAACGTCCAACTTTTTCAACAGATTATGGATAGTTGCGGCACAAGGCGTTTTGTGATGTGTGAACCCGAGTGCTTTTGTGAGTGCGGGCTGTGAGCGTGCCCAGGTAGCGATGGATGTATACCCTTTATGCCCGCACATCAATCCAACGACTAAAAGTGCGAGGATTGCTTTCAAGGGGTGCCGTTTCCCTTTTTCCTTGCGTGGGTCTGTAAGTTCTGCTAACATATTGACTAAGTGGCAGGACTTTTTTCTTGTCATTCTTCACCTCAAAAGATCGTAAGTTTTTAAGGTGAAGTATAGCAGATATACCATGAAAAATCACGGTATATCTGCACATCCTAAAATATTAACGATTGTGATAAAAAACAACTAAAATACATAAAACTAAATAACCCTATTTAGTGATTGAGGGTAGGAAAATCATCAAATTAGATTATTAGATTTTGCTTATATTTTGGTGAATTATGAAAAAAGTAATGTTTGTCTTAATCTTATTTCTGTTTGTTTCATCAGTTGTGTATGCTGCAAATGAGTTGGAGGATTCACTTATTCTCTATATGTCATTTGACACGGTTGATGGCAAAGAGACAGTTGACCATTCAATTTATGGTAATCATGGTGAGATGCAGGGTAATCCAAAACTCGTGAAAGGTAGATTTGGTAAAGCTCTGCAACTTAATGGCGAGGACGAATATGTTGAAATCCCACATCATGAAGCACTTACTGTTACAAAAGAGGTGACTGTAATGGCTTGGATCAATATTGGACGACATTCCGGTCTGGTGGGGTCAATTGGCAAGGGATAACTGCTAAAGGCAACGGACCCCGTTCTTACAGTTTTTATACGCATTTGTTATCAAAGTGTTTACACCTTAGTATTGGTCCTGCAGGTGGTTTCGGCGGCAGTATCTGCGACACGCCCATCAGTTTAGATAAATGGAACCATGTTGTTGCTCAACTTGATAATGGAACACATCGATACTATATAAACAGTGAGATGGTCAAGGAGATTGGCGGAAAAGTGGACGCTCTTGGCAATGCTGATACAGCCACTGTTGCGGTTGGTGCAGCGGGTCCAAATAATATCAGATATTTACTCGGAATGATAGATGAAGTCAGAATCTGGAATCGTGCCCTATCTGAAGAAGAGGTAAATGACCATAAGGAAAAGGGGCATTTTGAGATATTTGCTGTGGATCCTCAGTATAAATTAGCAACGACTTGGGGATATTTGAAGGAGGTGATTTAAGTGATTCTTGATGTATTGCGAGATCCTGCTGTGACGAATGTGCTGCTTGTTATCGTTGTTGTATTGCTCATTTTTGTCAATGGCAGTTTGGATACTATCAATCAGAATGTCCTTGAAATCCTTAGAAAAGGGTGATTTTTCTGTTGACATTCTTAAGGTAAAACAGTAAAAGAATTGCGGACATTTTGGTTGCCAATTGGTGTATTGGTAAGGTGAGTTGATATACATTAAACTGTAGAGGGGAGAAATATTTGAAACATATAATCTTTATTTTGTTAGTAATGCTGCTTGTGGTTCCTTCTACGCAGGCGATAAATGAGCCAGAGGATTCGCTTATCCTTTATATGTCCTTTGATACAATTGATGGCAAAGAGACAGTTGACTACTCTAATTATGGAAATCATGGTGAGATGATTAATGGTCCTAAACATGTTCAGGGTAAATTCGGCAAAGCACTTGAATTTAACGGTGTGGACAGTTACGTTCAAATTCCACATCATGAATCCCTTACTGTTGATAAGAATGTCACGGTGATGGCATGGATCAATCCTGAGAGAATTACGGGACCTGATAATGCACGGTGGCAAGGAATCTTAGCCAAGGGGAACAATCCGCGTTCATATAGTTGGTGGACAGAGGAGAACAGCAAGTGTATGCATTTCAGTGTAGGCCCTCCAAATGGGGGTGGTAGTATTTGTAAAGGTGAGATAAAGCTGAACGAATGGCAACATGTTGTCGCTCAGATTGATGAAGGTACCCACCGTTATTGGATAAATGGTGAGCAAGTAGGTGAAATCGCTAATAAGCCGGATCCCCCCGGCCTAAATGATACATCACCTGTTGTTATCGGGACAGCAGGAGGCGGAAACATACGTTATTTTCTCGGTATGATAGACGAAGTACGTATCTGGAACCGCGCCCTCTCTGAAAAAGAGGTAAATGAACATAAGGAAAAGGGGCATTTTGAGATATTTGCTGTTGACCCCCGGCACAAATTAACCACTACATGGAGTAACCTGAAGGCCAAACAGTGATTGATAACAAATGAACAAACTATACTTCGGTGACAACCTCGAAATCATGCGCGAGATGGAAGACAGCTTCGTTGACCTCATCGCTACCGATCCGCTCTTCAACAGCGGACGCGACTACAACGCATTTTTCAAGGAGTCAAAAGCACAAAACAAGGCGTTCACAGATATTTGGCGATGGGACGATGTGGCAGAGGACGCACGTAACGATATAGCCCAACGTGCACTCGAAAGCGATACCTACAAAGTATTAGATACTTGCTTAAAAGGATATGATCTTGTCTTGCAAAATGCTGTGAAAGGCAACAAAGGTTCAATGCGAGCATACCTTGCTTTTATGGGACCACGTCTGGCGGAAATGCACAGATTGCTTAAAGGGACAGGTAGTATCTATCTACACTGTGACTCAACTGCAAGTCACTACCTCAAAGGGGTTATGGACGCGATTTGGGATCAACACAATCGCAAGGAGAATGATTATTTTAGAAATGAAATCGTATGGTGCTATAAAAGCACTTCACAAGCAAAACGATGGTTTCCAAAAAAACATGACATTTTGCTCTTTTACACGAAAACAAGAAAGTGGATATTCAATTCAGACGCAGTAAAAATCCCTTTTTCTAACGAAACACTTGGAAGCCACGGTGGATCATGGAAAGGGGCTACAAAAGAGGAACTCGAAGCAATTCACGAAAAAGGAAAAATCGTCGAAGACTGGTGGGAAATACCCATGCTAAACTCTATGGCGAAAGAACGACTCGGCTACCCAACTCAAAAGCCCCTCGCTCTCTATGAACGCATTATAAAAGCCTCAAGCAACGAAGGCGATCTCGTCATGGACCCATTTGCAGGGTGTGGCACCACCATAGACGCAGCACACACACTCAAACGCTCATGGATCGGTATAGACCTTACAATTATCGCACTTGACCCTATGCGTCTACGCATGAAAGACAGACACGGATTAGAACCCCACAAAGACTATGAAATCAACGGATACCCCACAAACATGCAGGAAGTCTACAAACTCGTTAGAGACGAAAAGAGATATCACGACTTCTCTAACTGGACAGTCACACGCATCGGACTCAAACCGACTCCTGATGTCGGAGATGGCGGTAAAGATGGCGTTGGGCATGTCATGTTGTGGGAACCCGAAGGTAACACAGAACAACAGAGACGTATCATTGCAGAAGTCAAAACAGGGAAGCCAACCCTCACACAAGTTCGCGCATTCAGAGATACCATGAACGAACAAAACGCAGTCGCTGGTGTCTTCATCACCCTCCAACCGGTAACAGATGGCATGCGGCAGCTCGCAGCAGACATGGGAACTTTTGAGATAAGGGCGTTTGAGGGTACTGAAGTTAAGCGATATCCGCGCCTCCAATTTTGGCAAATAGACGATGCCTATTTTGAAAACCCGGAGTCTCTCAAAGACATCGTCCGCCTACCGCAGCAATGGATAAGACCGCGCAAAAAATCGGAACGGCATTCGGAAGTTCAGCAGATGCAACTCCTAACAGAATAGGCAAACCACTAATCGCAGCCGCTGCTGCATGTTTATTATAAAGAAGTTAACGAATAGATGGAGAAAGGACATTTTGAGATATTTGCTGTTGACCCTAAACACAAATTAACCACTACATGGGGCAATCTGAAGGAGAAACAGTAAAACACGGACGATCATTTGTATCGTCCCTATATGTGTATCTGTAGGAAATAGTTGAAAACCTACAGACTATATGAAATACAATAAGGAGGAAAAATGAAAAATTTAATTGTTATTTTATTGATAATAACGCTTGTCGTTCCCTTTGCTTATGCTGTAAACGAACCAGAGGATGCGCTCATCCTTTATATGCCGTTTGATACAATTGAAATTGAAATTGTTGATGAAGAAAATGAAAAAATCAGATTATTTACCTCAGATCGTTCTAAGTACGGTAACGATGGTGAAATCATGGGTGATCCGAAACATGTTAAAGGTAAATTCGGTAAAGCATTGGAATTAAATGGGCAGAACGATTGGGTCGTAGTACCGCATGACGACATCCTCACTGTAGATAAGGATGTCACCGTCATGGCTTGGATTAATACGGAGAGACACATGGGACCCAACGATCAACGTTGGCAAGGCATTGTAGCAAAAGGT
Organism: Candidatus Poribacteria bacterium; assembly: GCA_965200395.1. GTDB lineage: Bacteria > Poribacteria > WGA-4E > WGA-4E > WGA-3G > MSPOR6. The sequence goes on from CBDAUH010000003.1 coordinate 1,372,572, forward strand.
AACAGTCCCCGTTCCTACAGTTTTTACACAGAATCTCCAAGTGGATGTCTACACCTTAGTGTTAGCGGTATTGGTAGTATATGCAACGGTAAGGTTGAACTCAATGCGTGGCAGCATGTTACTGCACAGGTTGAGGGTAATACACACCGTTATTGGCTAAATGGAGAGAGTGTAGGTGAATTTGGTGGCAAAAATCCACCACCTGGTAAAGCCGATACGCAAAATGTATTAATCGGAAAGACACATGAAGCCAACCGTGAATTTTTGGGTTTAATCGACGAGGTACGTATCTGGAACCGTGCGCTGAGTGAAGAGGAAGTCAACGAACAGATGAATAAAGGCTATTTAGAGCTTTTCCCTGTTGACCCACGACACAAAGCCGCAACTACATGGGGAACCATAAAAAGTCAAAAACAGTAGTCAGATAAAAGTGGCTGTTGTGTTTTTATATTATGATATGCTTCAAGTTGCTTGAAGCAACAAATTAAATTTGGAGGAAAACAGATAATGAGATCATTATTTATAATGTTTATGCTTGTTGCGTTTGTAGTGTCATTCGCTCACGCAGCGTCAGATTCTGAAGATTCACTTGTACTTTATTTCTCATTCGATGAAGTAGATGGCAGTACTGCAATCGACCATTCACAATATGGAAATAATGGGGATATTATGGGTGACCCACAGCTGGTTGATGGTAAGTTCGGAAAGGCATTGAAATTTAATGGTGAAAGTGATTGGATCCAAGTACCACATGATCCAATTCTCACTGTTGAGAATGCTGTTACTGTCATGGCATGGATTAATGCTGAGAGACACATGGGACCCAACAACCAACGTTGGCAGGGGATCCTTGCAAAAGGGAATAGCCCGCGTTCTTACAGTTTCTACACTGAATCTCCAAGTGAATGTCTGCACTTGAGTGCCGGTGGTGGCAGTACCTGTGCAACAAAGATTCCGCTCAATGAGTGGGTGCATGTCGTTGGTCAAGTTGATAATGATACACACAGATATTGGATCAATGGTGAAAACATCGGTGAATCTGGTGGTAAAAATGCTTTACCAGGTCTTGCAGACACCTCAGTCGTTTATGTTGGATCAACGGCGGAAGGGGCAAATAGAAGGTTTCTCGGATTGATTGATGAAGTGCGTATCTGGAACCGTGCTCTCAGTGAAGAAGAAGTTCAAGCAGAGATGGATATAGGCGTTGAACGCGGCACTGCTGTTGACCCGCTTGATAAGTTGGCAACGACGTGGGGTACTATAAAGTTCAACAAATAACGGATAGCACTATTAGTTTGCAGTCTTTTATGTAGGTGGACTCGAATAGGTTCACCTACATATTTTGAAAAGGAGTATAATATACGTGAATGGAAAATTTATCGCATCTTCAGAAGTAGAAAGAGACCATTTAGATTGGGGAACAATTGGCTGGTTAAGCCGTCCCGCAACAACTGGCGGAAAAGACATCGTTGCAATGGAAGTCAGCCTCTCACCAGGACACGGACATGATTTTCATAAACATCCCGATCAGGAAGAGGTAATTTATGTTATTGAGGGTAGTGTGGAACAGTGGCTTGAAGATAAGAAACAAACATTAAATGCAGGTGACTCTGTCTTCATCGCAGCAGATGTGGTGCATGCATCCTTCAACGTATCATCTCAACCCGCAAAGCTGTTTGTTACGTTGAGTCCCAGCAAAGGTGAGGAAGGATATCAACTCATAGATGTATTTGACGAGGCACCTTGGAACACGCTCCGCTCATAATTCATAATTGACACATCAAGTTAGCTTTCTCCAATTTCTCTCCATTTTTGCTTGTTATCTGGCAACTAAATGGATATAATTTTATAGAGACTTTGGGAGTTGGACAATATGGTTGTAACACCTACATCTGAATCATCATTGCAACTCAGGCAGCGGATGCGTGAGTTCTACGAGACATCAGAATCATACAAAGACTTACTAGCTGCACATGACGAAACTTATCTCCGACATTATGTAGAGTTGGTTACTCGATTTGCTCCGCAGGATGCCAAAATATTAGATCTTGGATGTGGAAATGGCATCTCATCTCGTTTGCTAAATCAGTCGGGGTTTGAAGTGGTTGGTACCGATATATCTCCTTTATTTCTTGAAGATGCGCGGAAATGGGAAAATCCAAATTTACGATATGAAGTCTGTGATGTGTTGGAGCTACCTTTTGCTGACGAGTCTTTTGATGTGATCTGTTCAAACGAACTAGTTGAGCATTTACCTGACGTAGAAACCGGATTGTCAGAGATGGTACGTGTTGTTCGTACAGGTGGTAAAGTAGTGATTTCTGGCCCAAATCTCTGTTCACCTATAACACCTTTCCTCGACTGGATTCGATTAATGCGAGGTGAGCACGGAAGGCCTGTATGGGCAGAGACGAAAAAACAAGCTTTTCAACAGTTAAAACATAATTGGAAACTCTATTTCAAAAAACGGTACTTAACCAAAACACCACATTTTTTATATCGAGAACCAGATCTACAAGCAGATGCTATTGGAGGGGATGCAGATAGTGCGTATTATGCTAACCCGATTGATATTGCCCACTTTTTTAAGATGAACGGGTTCAGGATTGTAAAGAAGGCAGTCGGATTCGGCATAAAAGGGAAATTGGTTGCAAATATGATCCCTTATCTTAGTCCCTATATTACAATGGTCGTTCAGAAATGAACATACAGGCAAATGATTTTGTCCTAGAAATCGGTAGTGGACATAACCCAAATGTACGTTCAGATGTATTATGTGATAAGTTCATAGCAGATGACGAACAACGCGGTGGCATGATCGTCACAGATCGCCCGATTGTTGAAGCGGATGGGCAATATCTGCCTTTCGTTGATAATGCATTTGACTATGTTATCTGTCTACATGTATTAGAACATGTAGAAGATCCCAATTTACTCCTTACTGAAATGATGCGGGTATCTGCCAGAGGTTATATTGAAACACCTTCGGAAATCGGTGAACGCATTTATGGATGGCATTATCACAACTGGATGGTCAACCGGATCAATGGTCATTTGGTGTTACATAAAAACCCAAAGCGAGCAGAATTTGGACAACTTTTCCATACATTAGTTGACCAAGATAAGTATTGGAAAAAGTTTCATATTATGCATCACGACCTTTTTCTTGTCCAATATGAATGGGAAGGGACGATTGATTACAAGATATTGCATGAATCAGAATCACCTATCAATTTGTCTTGCCCGCACACTATTGAAAGCCTATTATCATCTGATTTAGCAGAACAGCCTCATAAGAAATTATGGTTGACGTTCAAAAGTGTAGTGCCGCGCGGTATTGTATCTCGCGCGAAGTCACTTCTTGCAAGAAGTAGGACAAGTCGCCCAACGAAAACACTCAAAGATATTCTTGCCTGTCCGAAGTGTAAAGGTGATATTATGTGGGAGGATAATCAGATTCTCTGTCGTAATTGTGATATGTCATATCCGATAATTGATGGGATTCCGAGAATGAATGTAATGCCAACAACATCCTAATATTAAACGTGAGTAATGAATACAAACAAAATAGAAAACAGAAATATAGTTATAATAGGTGGTGGCACTGCAGGCTTTGCTGCAGGTGTCTACACCTCTCGTGCGATGCTGGAACCTGTTCTTATTACGGGTGAAGCATTAGGTGGACAACTCTCTCTAACGCTTGACCTTGAGAATTATCCTGGCTTTTTTGGTAACGAAGCATCCGTCTTTATTCAAGGAATGCAGGAACAGGCAGAACGATTTGGAACGGAGGTCCAATTTGACACAGTAAATTCCGTAGATTTTGGTACACATCCGTTTATCGTGAATACCTATGGTAAAGAGTACCATGCAAAGTCTGTGATAATCTGTACAGGTGCTTCACCCCGCACGCTTAATATCCCCGGAGAAGAGGGTTACGGGGGACGTGGGGTCTCCTACTGTGCTACCTGTGACGGGTTTTTCTTCCAAGACCAACGACTTATCGTTGTAGGGGGTGGCGATGCTGCTTTGGAAGAAGGTATATTCTTAACGAAATATGCATCTGAGGTGTATATCGTTCACCGTCGTGACCAGCTTCGTGCCAGTCAAATTATGCAGGAGCGTGCATTCAAAAACGATAAAATTAAGTTTATTTGGGATACCGTCGTCGAGGAAATTTGTGGTGACGATGATAAAGTAACAGGTGCAAAACTCAAGAATGTCAAGACAGGCGAGACTGAACTTTTTTCGATTGACGGTGTGTTTATCTTTATAGGACATATTCCGAATACTGAGCTGTTCACAGATGTCATAAATATGGACGAACAGGGTTATATTATCGTTGATGAGATGCAGCGAACGAACATTGACGGTGTTTTTGCGGCGGGTGATGTGCATGACCATGTGTTTCGTCAAGCGATTACAGCTGCGGGGGCAGGTGCAGCTGCGGCAATTGCATCAGAAAAATTCATTGCAGAATTGGAAAATCGTACATATCCTGGTAATTGATTATCCAGGAAATAGAGGGCATAGGACATAATATTCATGAACAATCAAAGAAGCCAACGACTTTCACTCGGTTTAGACTCAAGTACACAGAGTCTGTCGGCATTCGTTATTGATATAGACTCAGCAGAGAAGTGTTTTGAACACGCCATAGATTATCGTGCTGACGAGCGGACCAACGGTTTTGGTATCGGGGCGGACTATATCTTACCCCCGAAATCTGAAGGTGAAGCAGAACAACCGCCGTTGATTTACCTTGCTTCACTTGATGCCATGTTTACAGATATGCGTGCTGCTGGTGTCGCGTTAGAAAATATAGTTGCTATCAACACATCAGGGCAGCAACACGGACATGTTTATCTTAACAAAAATGCTGGGATTATTCTTTCTAACCTTCAAAGAGCAGAAAGTTGTACGTTAGAATTAAAAACGCTTTTAGGTGGTATCTTTTCATATTATTCTTCCCCTATCTGGATGACTGCCGATACCCTAACACAAACGAACCATGTGAGAGCAGCAGTCGGTGGAAAAGCGGAGATGATTGAACGTTCAGGTTCAGATGCTCCGCTACGATTTACAGGTGCGGTGATCCGTCGCGTTGGAGAAAATTCACCACGCGCTTATTCAGCCACAGATAAAATCCAGCTGATCAGTAGTTTTATCCCCGCAGTGCTGTGTGCCAATCCTTCAGTACCGATTGATATAGGAAATGGATGTGGTATGTCACTGATGAACTATCGTAACAAGGAATGGGATGCTGAATTGATAGCAGCAACTGCGGATGGTTTGTCAGGTGGATCGGAAGCATTGTTAGCGAAATTACCGGAACTTGCACCACCGGACTCTGTTGTAGGAAATATCGCTACATATTTTATAGAAAAATACGGTTTTTCTACAGAGTGTGTAATCATAGCTGGATCAGGAGATAATCCGCAGGCAAAAGTCCCAGTTGCAGGAGACCTGCTCAGCCTCGGAACCAGTTTTGTCAACATGGTATCTACAGACGGTGACACACTTGACCCAGAAGGTTATGCGAATGCCATGTATGATGGCATTGGTCGCCCATTTATGTTCGGATGCCGCACAAATGGCGCTATGGTGTGGGACGCTGTTCGAAACAACTACGGACTCTCAAAAGAGGAATACGAACCAGCAGAATCCGCTTTACATGAAGTAACACCCGGACAAGTCCTGACTTTTTGGCAACCCAAAACAGAATCCTTTCCTGTATCCGGTGCCTTTGATATGATTCGGACAAATGAATCCGCTACAGTCAATTTGGCTAATGATTGGACAGGTGTAATAGAGACAAGTCTGGCGGCAGTTTTTGTCCATTCACAAACATTTACCAAACAGACACAAGAACCATTATATGTGACAGGTGGGGCAACCGGGAGTCCCCAAATTATGCGACGTGTCGCGGGAATATGGAACAGACCTGTTGCTTCCATAGAAAAAGGCGGGGCTGCGCTCGGGGCTGCTGTTGCAGGTGCAAAAACGTATTGTAACCGAACAGACATACCTTTTGACATAGAGACGTTTAGTAGTACTATCCTGAGACGTGGTGAACTTATTCAACCAAACGTTGCGGATGTCGCTGCATATCACGGCGATGGCAATTATCTCCAACGATTCCACGAAACCTACGAAAGAATCATCAAAGAAAACCCTTTGTAGTGAATACAATCAACTGCCAACGATTGACCGATAGACATTATGAGTGAACTAACACATATCGATGAAAAGGGTGATGTGCGGATGGTGGATGTCGGCGATAAACCTGAAACGTTACGTATTGCAATTGCACGAGGATATGTTACCGCCAAACCAGAAACGTTGCAGCTCATATCAGCACAACAGCTGAAAAAAGGGAACGTGTTAGAAGTCGCTCGACTTGCAGGGTATATGGCTGCAAAGAAGACGAGTGAACTTATTCCACTCTGTCACCCGCTGAGTCTTACCGCTATTCGTGTTGAAGTGGCAATAGTTGACGAGAAAATTGAGATTGAAGCTGAGGTACAAACTGTAGGCAGAACAGGCGTTGAGATGGAAGCACTCACTGCCGTATCTGTCGCAGGGTTGACAGTATACGATATGTGCAAAGCTGTCGACCGAGAGATGTCTATCTCCGAAATAAGATTAGTTAAAAAAACAGGCGGAACGCGCGGCGATTTTCAATCGTAGCATAACCTTTCCAGGTTGTGTAATCTTTGTAGCACGAACTGTTAGTTTGTGTATCACGCATTATGTTAGCAAACCAGACCACACAATCCAGAGAAAAACCATAGCAAACACAACGTGTTTGCGGTAACACTTTGCAACCATTAAAAAAAACAAATCATGTTCAAGTGGAGAAAGTCCGATGCATAAAACAATCATATCAATCATCACAGTTTTTCTATTGATCACCACAACGACTTTTGCGGCAGATTACGTTCTGATCCTCGGTGGTGCTGGTGGAGAGAAATTATATTATGACCAGTTTTGGAGTGCAACCTCTCGATTTCATCAATTGCTTACAGAACAATACGGTTATCCTGCAGAGCAGATTACTTTCCTTTTTGAAGATGAAGGTGCCTCGCCTGGACTTGTTGATGGTGATGTAAGACGTGAAACAGTTTTAGAAACATTTGCACACCTTGCAGAAAATGTACAACCGGCAGACAGATTTATCCTACTTATGATTGGACACGCATCGCGCACTTCCTCAGGCGTGAAATTCAATTTGCCAGGACGGGATATTACGCAACAAGAGTACACTGATAACATCAATAAAATACGAGCAGAACAGCAGCTACTTGTTTTCGGTTTTCAATATAGTGCAAGGATAGTCAAAAACATCAGTGCATCGGGGCGAATTATTATCACCTCAAGTTCACCGAATGAAGGTTATGCTTCTCAAGCAGGATTTGGCGACCTTTTTGTTGATGTATTCTGCGAACCTGCTGCGGATACGAACGCCGATGGTGCGATTTCGTTGCTTGAAGCTTATGTGTGGATGCAAACTCGGATTGATGCATGGTATCAACAAGATGGCGCGATGCAAGCAGAACACCCGCATCTAGATGACAACGGCGATGGTCGCGCATCACGTAAAGACCTAGAAGCAAACGGAGAAGGCGCGCTCGCGGAGAAGACATTTCTGGGACAACGCTCAATTCCATTACCTAAAATAGAAGATATTGCCCCACAGAATCAACAAGAAGAATCTGATGTCCTACTTGTTCCTCAAACACAAGACGATGGTACTATTCAAGCTGAGGATAGCACATTAGCACAGGAAACTTATGGGATGCGGGGAAAATCCTCACTGCCTTACAACTTTATCAGTGAAGCCGATGAACAAGAGATACAAGCTCGAACTAAAGCGGCACCATCACAAACAGACCATCCAGATGACGGAGCGGTTGTGTTGTGGGAATCGGAGGTATTCGATCTTGATGAGGATGGCAGACGCGTTTATTCCACGCGACGTGTCGTAAAAATATTAAACAAAGATGGGTATCATCTTGGCGAAATTCGTATCCCTTATGCACAGGGAGGAGATGATGTAACACTTCATCATGCACGTACAATTCGTCCTGATGGTTCTCAAGTTGAATTGAATGAAAGCGAAATTGTGCGTGGCATCACACCTGCAAGTGCTACGGAAATGGGGTTACTTGTGAATACGCGCCTATTGTATTTCGAATTACCCGAAATCTCCGATGGTTGTATCATTGACTATGCCTACTCTGCAAAAAATCTGCGGGATGCAATGAAAGGGGAATTCTGGCGACAAGTATTCTTCCAAGTGGATGAACCGATCCAATATTACCGTCTGACTACGCATATACCTAAGAAAAAGCAACTCTATTATGAAGTTGATGGCCCCCAAATAGAACCGACTATTACAGAAAATAACTATACACGTACCTATACATTTGAGGTTAAAGATGTTCCTGCTTTACGCAATGAACCGTTGATGCCCGCTGTGTCAGATATTGCCTATAGCATTAGTTTAACTTCGCTTGATTCATGGGATGAATTAGTCACTTGGTATGCGACATTAATTCGGGAGCAAGATAGAATTACGGCGGATATAGAAACAAAAACGAAAGAGATACTCACCGGTGCATTAACTCGCACAGAAAAAATCAAGAGACTTTATGAATTCGTTGCAATGAAGATAAAATACGCAGGTGATGAACGCGGTATTTGGGCGATCAAACCTTATCCCGCTGGTGAGGTACTCAAGAAGGAATGGGGGGATTGTAAAGGAAAATCAACATTGCTTTCAACGATGCTACGCGTGGCTGGGATTGATTCTTACCCTGTGTTGATTTCAGCTGGAAAGGCGAGCAGAATTGTCCATGATGTACCATCACTCGCTTACTTTAATCACATGATCCTTGCGGTAGATGGTGGTAAAAACAGAGAGTTGATTTGGCTTGATCCGACCGCGCATACTTGCGCGTATGGCGATTTTCCTGCTAGTGATCAAGACAGGTGGACCTTGATTATCAATACAGATGCGCCAAAGAAAGACGGGGTGGATTTCGGTGCACCTACCGTTGAAGATCAAATACTAGATGGAGAAAAAGTAAAACAGCATCTTTATGCCTTCCATAAGAGTCCGAAATTACCCGCAAATACAAATGTGCGTCAAACAGAAACACATATTATTGTCAAAAATGATATGAGTCTTGAGGTGACCCAAGAACTGCAGGTATCAGGCGAATTCAATTCAAGACTACGTGCACGCCTCTTAGCTACAAGCCACCGTGATAAAAGGATGCAATTACTACGCGATATTTATGAATTGGATGAACGAGCAAAAGTTGAAGATTTTGAAATATCAGATATAACAGCGATGAAACCGGAATTAAAGATTAAACTGAAATGGTCCTGCCAAAAATATTTATATGAGATTGCAGATCAATTCATCCTGGAACTTCCTGTTGTCAGTCATCCCTACGCGAAGTTACTGAGAGATGAGGAACGCGATCACCCCGCTGTTCTCGGTAAGGCACTTACTTATGAGGACAATATCACAGTTGACGTAGAAGCACCTTATCGTATTCATAATGTTCCACAGAATAATAAACTGCAGACTGATATCGCTGAAATCCAATTGGCGTACAAGAAGACTGAAAAGAGGGCTGAGATGCAGCAAGTTGTCCGTTTTAACGCACCGAAAGTAGAAGCGACAAAAATTGGGCACTTGACAGATGTTGTCAGAATAGCTGCGAGCAAAAGCACGAAACGATTTATCTTAACGCAAAAACATGAGAATTAGTAGCATAACCTTTCCAGGTTGTGTCTCTTTGTAGCATAACCTTTCCAGGTTGTGCATAAACATTTGTAGCATAACCTTTCCAGGTTGTGTGTCAACCATATTGCAGCAAACCCAACGGGTTTTGCGGTGGTTTCCCTTGCAATCATTAAAAAACCTTGCGGTAACACGCTGCAACCCTTTAAAAACTTTACACATAAAGGAGTGAATAGATGCCAGCAACAGAAGAAATCCAAGCAATTGAAGAGTTAATGGAAAGTCAAGAGTTAATAGTGACACAGCTCAAAAAAGTAATTATCGGTCAAGAAGAGGTGATCAACCAGATGTTGATGGCACTTTTCGCCGGCGGTCACTGCCTCGTTGAAGGTGTGCCCGGTTTAGCAAAGACATTGATGATCAAAACACTTGCTGATATTCTCAATCTCAAATTCAAACGTATTCAGTTTACACCGGATTTAATGCCTGCCGATATTATCGGTACAGATGTTCTTGAGGAGGATCGCACGACGGGACATAGAACTATCCGATTTATCCAAGGCCCGATTTTTGCCAATATCCTGCTGGCGGACGAGATTAACCGAACCCCTCCGAAAACACAGGCAGCACTTTTGGAAGCGATGCAAGAACATCATGTTACTGCTGGCGGAGAAGAATATGTACTGACTGAACCTTTCTTTGTGCTTGCAACACAGAATCCAATTGAGCAGGAGGGTACATACCCTTTACCTGAAGCGCAGCTTGATCGATTTATGTTCAAAATTGTAATTGATTATCCTGCTGAAGATGAAGAGGTTAACATCGTCTCCACAACAACGGGAGCAGAGGAGCCTGAGTTAGAGACAGCACTTTCTGGTGAAGCGATCGTCTCATTGCACCAAATCGTCCGTAGAGTACCCGCTGCAGATAACGTAGTGCAATATGCTGTGAAACTTGGGCGTGCCACGCGTCCTAAAGAAAAGGATGCTCCTGACTTTGTTCAACAATGGGTACGATGGGGTGCAGGCCCTCGTGCTGGCCAATATCTGATCTTAGGTGCTAAAGCCAGAGCAATCCTCAAGGGACGCTACAATGCCTCTATTGAAGATGTGAAAGCAGTTGCACCTGCCGTACTACGTCACCGTGTTCTAACAAACTTCCACGCTGAAGCAGAGGGCGTTGGTCCTGATACAGTTGTTGAACGTTTAATTGAGACAGTTGAAGAACCTTCAGTTAGAATGTAATTTTCTGTGTGTAAGAGCTGACAAATAAATTTCCTGTTATCCTACTTTGGCATGCAAATACCATGAATGTCTCGGTTATTATTCCTGTCCTGAATGAAGAAGGTGCGATTGCATCAGTCATCAATGATATACCGAAATCCTTAGTTCAAGAAATCATTGTTGTTGACAATGGATGTACTGACCGAACAGCAGAAATTGCGATTCAACATGGGGCAAGGGTCGTAGTAGAACCGCAGAAAGGATACGGGAGTGCATGTCTTGCAGGAATTGCCGCTGTCCAAATGCCAGACATCGTTGTGTTTTTAGATGGTGATTATAGCGATGATCCAACAGAGATGCCATCACTTGTGCAACCTATCCAAGACGGTCTTGCGGAGTTTGTTATCGGCATACGTATACCCAGTGAAAAGGGTGCATTACTGCCACAAGCGCGGATCGGAAACAAACTTGCCACCTTATTAATGCGAATATTTTTCGGTGTCCAGTACTCCGATTTAGGCCCATTTCGCGCTATTCGTTACGAAAAACTTCAAGCATTGGACATGCAAGATAAAAATTTTGGATGGACAATAGAGATGCAACTCAAAGCCGCAAAAATAGGGTTGAATGTCCGTGAGGTGCCTGTGAGTTATCGAAAACGTATCGGCACATCAAAGATCAGTGGGACTTTTATTGGGAGTATCCGAGCTGGTGTGAAAATACTTACATCACTCTTTCGATATGGAATCCTACTCTAACGTGAGTTCGGTGCCCTTGATATGAAGGGTATTTTGTAGCATAACCTTTCTAGGTTGTGCATCGGGGACGCGACTTTGTAGCACAAAAAATCGCTTATACCGAGCTCACGTTCAAATATATTTTTTAATAAAAGAAGGTGTAGTTGTAATGTTCGCAGAATTTACCGTCAAGGTGGCTGATTATCAGGAATTTATGGATTCTTTACCTGCCGGTTCAGTGGATCTTATCTTAACAGACCCTCCATATTGCATTAGCAAAAAAACTGGATTTTCGGATGTTGTCAACGGGGTTCAAAGATTTGCTGTAAGTATGGACTTCGGTGCTTGGGATCATGTAGAGATAAATCTTGATGAGACGGCAAAGGTGTTTTATAAATCCTTACGCCGCGGCGGAACTGCGATTGTGTGGTATGACCTTTGGAAAATAGGTAAAGTCAAAGATGCCATGGAATCTGCAGGATTCAAAATGATCCGTCAGATAATTTGGCAGAAAACCAATCCTGTGCCATTGAACATGCGAGCGACTTATCTCTCTAACAGCAGAGAAATGGCGGTTGTCGGTGTCAAGGGCGGAAAACCTACGTTCAATAGTGAATATGACTCCGGTGTCTATGCGTATCCTATCCCTCGCCACAAAGGTAAAAGACAACACCCAACTCAGAAACCGTTATTACTGTTTGAGGAATTAGTCCATAAACATAGTAACCAAGGAGATCTTGTAGTAGATCCGTTCCTTGGGGCGGGTACTACGGGTGTTGCTGCGGTGAGAAATTTCCGCAACTTTACCGGGTGTGATATTGATAAGAATTACGTGGATATATCAAGAACAAGGTTAAAAGCACAAAAAACGACAAAATGAAACATCTAGTTACTGAAAAATATTGGTGCGTAAAACAGCTCGATATCTTTCATGACCTTTCCGAAGCCGATATTTACGCTTTAGATCGAATTATCTCGGACAAAGTACTGAAACATGAAGAACGTATCTGTGAAGAAGGGGTGTATTTGATAAAAGATGGACGGATAAAAATAGCACAAGAACACTCAGCAGACAGTACCGAAAAGAGCGATAATCCTTCAATTAATTCAAAATCGAACGAGAAAGCTGAAACCCAGGAGGTGCTGGAAGCAGGAGAAATTTTTGGTGTGTTCTCAGATGATGATAGATATGCGTCTGCCATATCAGAATTAATCACTTACGCAACGTGTTTGTCTGAAGTTCGTATCGGAGTTGCTAAAATCCGTGATTTTTCATTTTTTGTCAAACGGAAACCGCATTTGACATTGCCACTTCACCGTCCGACGTTGTTAGGGACATTCCTTAGGGATAGACATAAGCAGCAAGAAGGACTCATAAGTTCACACAATATATTGAATATAACCAAAACTGCGAACTTCAAAGACTACAATACTTTCAGTAATATAGCGTTTAGAACTGTATCCTCTCGTTTCGCGCTATTGCTGCAGAATCTTGCTTCGGTACCCGACAATAAAGGAGTTTTATCGGCACCACGATTATCTACCAAACGTTTCTCAAAATTAATTGGGACCTCAACAGAAACAATGGATAAATTATTGGAAACTTTCATCCGACATCAAGTCATTGACAAACATTGGGGGCGGATACAGATTTTGAACGCATGGCAACTAAAGAAAATAGCGGATGCACGCATGAAAACACTCATGCCCATGAAAGAAGCAACCGTTACCCCAGATAATGATCTTGCCCCAGATGATGATTTTAATTTGGCAGCACACATCAATGGACACACACAAGCGTTGTAACACAAACTGTATGAAGACAATAGCGAACCGAGAACACTATCCTAAGCGAAAACGTAGCAAAGCACAACGTGTCTTTGCAATAAACCTGCAATCCTTTAAAAAATATGAAAAATAGTAATCCATACCTAAATCTTGACCAGCAAATGGTCGGTGATATTTACACAAGCAACGAAGTCATGGATAATCTCACCGTCCTGTGTGATGACTTCGGATCACGTTTTGCCGGAACGCCGGAGGAATATAAAGCAGCAACCTTTATCTCTGAGACATTTACTCGTTACGGCCTTAAAAATGTCCGATTGGAAGAATACCCTTACGCAGGCTGGACACGAGGTGACGCGACACTGACAATTACTGAACCTATTGAGCGGACACTGCATTGCATTTCACTTCCCTATTGTCCAGCAGCTGATATTCACGGCGAACTGCTTTCTGTTGGCTATGGAAGTCCCACAGAATATAGCGAACTCGGAGATACTGCACAGTCCAAACTTGTGATGGCAAGCAGTGCCTCACCAAAAGATCTTGGTAGATGGGTGCATCGCAAAGAAAAGTATGAACGTGCAGTACTGAGCGGTGCAAGTGCATTCATTTTTGTGAGTGAACATCCTGGCGTTGGACCTGAAACAGGCAGCTTACAAAATAATAGACCCGCACCCATTCCCGGTATATCCGTTTGTAAAGAAGATGGTGATTTTCTGACACGATGCCTCAAACGTTATGATAAAGTAACAATGCGTCTGCAAACGACTGACATAAACGAACCGCGCACTTCTTGGAACGTTGTCGGGGATTTACCGGGAAAGGAAAATCCTGACGACATGATCGTTTTGGGATGCCATTATGATGGACACGACATTTCACAAGGTGCTCATGATCCCGCTTCCGGTATGGTGTCTGTTATAGAAACAGCAAGAGTGTTATCAACTTATGCATCTGATATATTGAAACGGACTGTCCGATTTATCGCCTTTGGCACCGAAGAAATCGGATTGACTGGCGCATTTCGTTATGTTGAGGCACATGCAGCTGAATTAGATAATATACGGTTAATGTTAAATATGGATGCTGCTGGTGGAACAAGCCGTAAGGGAATCGTTTTGCATCATTGGGAAACATTGGAACCGTTCTTCAACATAGCACAAGAACAGATACATGCAGATATGCCAGTTGGGCAGAAGGTGCATTCCTACTCAGATCATTTTCCCTTTTTCCTTGAAGGCGTGCCTTCGTGCCACATGGGTGATCCGACTTCGGCACCATCCGGACGCGGATTTGGGCATACCGCCTATGATACACTTGAAAAAGTGGAATTGGACAACCTCCGACGCGCAAGCTCCATCGGAGCACGGATAGCACTCCGTTGCGCAGATGCAGATAATTTTCCCGCAAAACGTAGAACAAAAACAGATGTTCAACAGATTGTTGATACAGATCCAGGTTTGGAAGGCTATCGTATTTCTCTGAAATTAAAAACATAGGTTTTTCTATTGGAGATTATATCAAAGGACAATTTATGACAAGGCTTTTTCAGAACATTATGAATTATAAACGGATCCCTGTTGGACTGCTAATATTTTCTGTGATTTTTATACTATTTGTGATCTTGCTGCAATCAGATGTCCATACTCAGCAAGACATTCAGCGCACTGTTACACAATCACGACGTACAGCGATAGTCAACGCAGTGGAACGGGCGAGTCCTGCTGTTGTGAATATCAGCGCTATACGCAGCGTCACACAACAAACATTCCTTGAAGAATGGCTTTCCAGAGAATTTTGGCGGGACGCTCCGCCTGCTCCTAAACGTAAAAAACTACGAGAAGTCGGATCAGGTGTCATCATCAGTAAAGATGGTCATATCCTTACCAATCATCACGTTATTGAACAAGCAGAAGAAATCAGAGTTGCAATTGCTGATGGGCGTGAGTTCGGAGCTCGTATCATCGGCTATGATTTTCTTTCTGACTTAGCTTTACTGAAAGTTGATACACAGGAAGATTTACCGCATATTGCGTGGAGTGATTCCGACGAACTACTTGTCGGTGAATGGGCACTTGCAATTGGGAATCCATTTGGGTTGTCCATTGGTAATGCACAACCTACAGTAACAATCGGCATTATCAGTGCTACTCAACGTTCTTTGGCAGTGGAACCTCGTTATTATGAGGCACTCATACAAACCGATGCCTCAGTTAACCCTGGAAATAGTGGTGGGGCATTGGTAAATGTTAATGGAGAACTCATCGGTATTAACACTGTAATACGTTCAACAAGTGGTGGTTCCCAAGGCGTTGGTTTTGCGATACCTGCAAATAAAGCAAGGTTGGTCATAGAAAAGATTACTGAACACGGCACTGTGATACCACCCTATCTCGGTGCAGAGATTCAGTCTGTCAATGCGGAGATGGCAGAAAAACTTTTTGGTAAAGAAGAGGCTCAGCAATCAACTTTCTCTCGCGGTGTGTTAGTATCGGAAATTAAAAAAAGGAGCCCTATTGCTGAATCAGGAATAAAACGAGGAGATATAATATGGTCCATTTTCAGGCATCAGGTAAAGAATGAAAACGATTTTAAGGCAATCGTACGTATGCTTCCGCTCAATCGCCCCATAAAATGTGAATATATCCGACGTGGTCAAAAGAGAGAGGCTGTGTTGAGATTTGAACAACTGGAATGGGAATATACACCGCAAAGATGGGGAATAACATTTACGCAGCCAAATAAAGAAATGGCACAAAAATATAATAGACGCGGTGTTGTCGTATCAGATATTGATAAAGACAGTGGTTTGTCTGGAAATCTTAGAAGAGGAGATGTTATTTTCCAAATTAATGAAATCGCAATTCATACACTTGAAATTTTTAAAATAGTAGATGAACAGATACATGCTCCAAGAAGAATCACATTACACTATGAGAGAAACGGGAAAGAGGCATATATTCCAGTTACCTTTAATAGAAACAATCGATGGAGATAAGTGTTTTTTAGGAATAACATGGCAGATTTATCAGAAATGTAACTGAAAGTCGTGAAAAGCTGGTAAAATATCTTCAAATATAATTTGATGGAGAAATATAAAATGAAAAATCAGATACCTATCATCATTATTGTCTGTCTTTCGTTAGTTATTGTTCTCACCATACATTTTGTAGGGGGGAAAAACACACAAACCATCACAGAAAGTAATGAGGAGAGTCATAATTTCCGTTCAATTCGGATAGACGCTGAGAACGCTTATGCATCTCAGGAATACGTAAAAGCGATTGAATATTACGAAGAGGCGTTAGAGTTGCGTCCAGATAATGCTGAAATATGTAATGATCTTGGTGCTGTTCATTACGATCTTGGGTTGAGAAATGCAGGTCCAGAATGGCCATCATGGAATGATATACATTTGCCTGGTTCAGCAAAAGAGGCAATCACAGCACTTGATCTTGCCTTCCAAAATGTAGAGTCCGGGTATTTTAAAGTGAATACTAATTCAACTGAAATAAGTCAGGCGATTCAAGAGGAAGTCAAAACCAGAGGAGGGACTGTATTTCCGTTTCAGGGAAGCACAGAAACAACACTGAACATTTTAGTTGGGCCTACAAAAGACCATTTCTTATATGCACAGGAATATTATCTCAGGGCAATAGATTTGAAATCTACCTATGCAGCCCCGTATCGAAATCTTGGTTCATTTTACATGAAAGTTGGCATAAGAGATAAAGCAGTCAATTATTTGCGAGAAGCACACAAACGGCAACCGAATGATGAGGACCTTGAAGAATATCTACATCAATTTAAGAGTGGATACTAACTACCGGTGCAATCGGTAGTTGTGCTGTTGATATTTATATCAAATTATTATGAAAAGTCTGAGGCAAAAACGGTGTCCCGATTGTGGATATATGAATCCTGCTGTCAAGTTTTGTGGTGATTGCGGCCACACACTTGATAGTTCAGGTACTTCATTGAGTACACACCCTATCGGCAAGGCAGAAAGACGGCAATTGACTGTTCTTTTTTGCGATGTCATTGATTCAACTGCCTTAACCGAACAACTGGATCCTGAGGACTTACGTCAAGTTTTGGATGCCTATCGTGCTGCTGTCGCAGATGTTGTTTTGGAATATGATGGACACATTGCACGTTACTTTGGTGATGGTATCTTAGTCTACTTCGGATATCCAATTGCACATGAAGACGCAGCGCGGAGGGCGGTACAAGCAGGATTAGGGATTGTTGATGGATTAGAGAAACTGAATTCTCGATTGTTGACTACATTCGGAATAAAAATACAGGTACGTTTAAGTATTGACACCGGCTTAGTTGTTGTGTGGGAAGTAGGGATGCCAATAGGTAAAACAAATAGGGATACTTCGTCTCTTGAAAGTTATAATGTTGAAGCGATAGATATTGTCGGCAAAACCCCCAACATCGCAGCACGTATGCAACAAGTCGCACCACCGAACGGCATCGTTGTCGGTGAAACGACCCTCAGATTGATTGAAGGCTATTTTACTTACCAAGATATGGGGACCATCTCTTTGAAGGGGATCGCACAACCTGTCCCCATTTATCAAATTCTTACTGAACAACCAGAAGGGGCATTTCTCGTTTTTCAAGGGGATCAGGAAGTGCCATTGCAGCACAGCAGTGTAACCCCGCTAATTGGAAGAACGCGACAGATCACGACATTAAAGACATTATGGAAACATGCAATTGAGTCCTCTGGACAAGTGGTGTTGATAGAGGGTGAAGCAGGAATCGGTAAAACACGTTTAGTCACCGTGATTGCAGAACATGCTGTTGCGAACAACGCACAAATCTTGGAATGTCGCTGTTCACCCGACTCACAAAATAGTCCGTTGTACCCGATTCTGACGATCTTGCGACAACAACTTTTGCGATTTGGTGAATCGGATCCTGGGTATATACGACTGAATAAACTGCAACACTTTCTAAATTCACATGAACTTTCTCCAAATATGTTACCACTTTTGGCAGAACTATTAGAGATAGAAGCAGACTATCAAAAAGTTGAATTAAAGCCAGGACAGCGACGGCGTAGAACCTTGCAATCACTTATCCAGATTTTTCAAAAAGCTTCTCACCGAGAACCTTTATTACTAATCGTAGAAGATTTACATTGGGCAGATCCTTCTACGTTTGAATTTCTGCACCTATTAATTTCACGTGTGGAATCTGCACCACTGCTTGCTATTCTGACTTCTCGTGATGAAATGGGGATAAACCCAGATAGCACACAATTAGAAGGTAGGGCAAAGCTAAAGACGCTTACTGAATTAGAATGGGTAACGCAAATGAAGTTGAGACGGTTGAACCGTAGACAGATTTCGCTGATGATAGAGAAGGTGGCAGGAGATCAAATTATCCCCGTAGAAATTGCCAAACAAATTGCAACGAAAACAGAGGGTGTGCCTCTATTTATTGAAGAATTAACCCGAATGGCACTTGAGACCGAACTGGAAAATATAGATGTGTCAACAGAAGTCCCAGCAACACTGCAAGCATCGTTGACAGCAAGGCTCGATCGCCTGGGGGCACGTAAAGAGCTCATTCAACTTGGCGCAACTCTTGGAAGAGAATGGACAGCAGAACTCTTACATAAAGTAATTGTGAGTATGACTGAGGAACCTGAGGAAGGTGAATTTCTTGCACATCCAAATCAATTCACATTATTTAATCCTGAGGAAGAACAGAAGGGAGATCTCGCTTGTCTTGAAAAAGAATTGCAACAACTCGTAGAATCAGAGATATTACGAGCCCATCAAAGCCATGAGAATAGGCAGATCTATAGTTTTAAACATCCATTGATTCGAGAAACAGCGTATCAAGCATTGTTAATAAGTACACGTCAAGCATATCACCGTAGGATTGCAGCGGTTTTACGTAAGTCATTTGGAGAAGTCGTTAGGGCACAGCCGGAATTGGTTGCCTATCACTATACAGAAGGGGAATTGCCTGATCGGGCAATAGAATTTTGGCAACAGGCAGGTCAACGCGCAGTAGAGAGATCTGCGAATGTAGAAGGTGTTCGCCACTTAACACAAGGGTTGTCCCTGTTAGAAAGTATGCGCGAAACACCTGCACGTGCGGCACGTGAATTAGTTATTCAAACAACATTGGGACCGGCACTTATTGCAACGAAGGGATATGCCGCTCTTGAAGTAGAAAAAACTTATGTGCGTGCGAAGGCACTATTAGAAACTATGCCGAATAGCGAACGCATGTTACTTAGATTCCCAATACTGTTCGGATTATGGCTCTCTTATTTGGTAAGGGCAAAGTTACAAACCGCACGAGAACTTGGTGAGCAGTGTCTTGTGATGGCGCAACAACAAGAGAATCCAGTGTTAGAAGTTGAAGCACATCGCGCATTAGGGGCTACGCTTTTTTATTTGGGTGAGTTAAGGATGGCACGCGCACATATTGAAGCAGGAATTGCTAAGTACGATCCGCACCAACACCCAGTGCATGCGTTTTTTCATTATCTGGCTGATCCTGGAATGACATTACACGCTTATTCAGCACCGTTGATGTGGTGTATGGGGTTTCCAGAACAAGCATTAACACAGCTACAAGCATCACAACAGATGGGTGGGGAAAGACCTCATCCCTTTAGTCAAGTTGTTTCTCTACAATTTGGAGCGTTGTTATATCAACAGCGCGGTGATACACAGAAAGTTGATGAGTATGCTACGGATATACTTAAGATATGCAGAGAACACGATTTTTCTGTGTGGGAACCGACTGGTAAGATATACAAAGGTTGGGCACTCCAACAGAATTCTAAGAATTCTCACGAAGAAGGAATTGCTTTAATTCGTGAGGGATTTACAGAATGGGAGGAGAACCTCTCACGAATATTGAGCCCTGTCTACCTTGGGATTTTAGCTCAAGCTTATGAACAACGAGGATTGAACAAGGAAGGACTTCAGACTATAGAAATTGCACTTGATTTTGTAGAGGAAAGTGGGATACGAATTAATGAAGCAGAACTCTATAGACTGAAAGGTGAACTTTTGCTAAAATCGGAATGCAAGATGCCGTCAACAGGTATTGAAGAGGATGAGAAGTTGAACTGTTCATCACAGCTAAAACACTTGGTAGAAACCTGTTTTGAGAAAGCGTTGGCTATTGCTCGGACCCAGTCAGCAAAATCATGGGAACTCCGAACTGCTACCAGTTATTGCAGATTTCTGATGGCACAGAACAGACATGAGGAAGCATACAACCTGCTCAAGCCGATTTATGACTGGTTCACTGAAGGATTTGAAACAGTTGACTTGAATAAAGCGTTTGCACTTTTACAAACCTTGCGTGGAGAAATTACACAATGAGACTTGGTATCGTTGGAATATGTAGCGATTTCCGCAATCTAAATCAAGAGGAAATTGATGCTGTTCATGAACTGCAGTTCACAGGTATCAGTTACCACTTTGCAAGCGAGAATATCCCACAAGTTTCTACAAATGAATGTACTCAATTCCGTTTTCTCCTTGAAAAAGCATCTCTTGATCTGGTACAATTTGGTATAACGTATTCAGAATGCTTGTTTGATCCGAATCCTTCAGTTCGTCGAGCAGCAATTGAAGCAGTGAATTTGGGTATGCCCGTGGCAAAAGAACTCGGGGCGTTTCATTACCTATTCCGCCCGGGAAGTCTAAATCCAGAGGGGGCATGGACATCCCATCAGGATAACTATTTACCAGCATCGATGGAAAGGTTAATTGAGACATTGAAACCGATAGCAGAGAATGCAGAACGCGAGGAATTGACACTTGTTATGGAGACACACGCAGTTTCAATAATGGATTCACCTGAAACATGTAGGGAGGTCGTTGAGAGGGTCGGATCTGACCGATTACGGATTGTAATGGATTTTGTCAACCATTTTCAGACACTGAGACAGGTATATGATAGCGAAGCAAGACTGAATCATATTTTTGATGTTATGGGACCGGTCGCGCCAATGGCACATATAAAGGATATCCGTGTTGAAAATGGGTTAGTTTTGCATCTGAATGAGGAAGTACCCGGTGAGGGGGAATTGGCATTGGCAGTTGCGCTAAAGCGGTTTGACGCGCTGTATCCTGATGGATATGGATTGATTGAACATCTACCTATAGAAAAGATCCCGCTTGCAAATACGAATGTCAGGAAAATTGCATCTGAAAACGGTGTGCATATTTATTAAGGGGAGGTAGGCATCATGTTAAAGAAAAGACATCTCTTTTATATAATTCTTGTTTTAGGATTGGCATTTATATCTTTCACAACATTTGGTCAGGAAGAGGGAATTGTTGACGAATTGCAGGGTGGTACCGGCAGTATATGGAATAAAATACTTTTTCCTGTTTTTGTTGCGGTTGCAGTGTTTGTATTTCATGGAATCGCATATCTAATCCGTTTGTTTAAGAAAGATAGACTGCAAAAAACACTTACGAACAAGTATGTTGTCTTCCACATGAAAAACGGACATCGCTATCATGGAATAATGCGTATTGACATGGAAGGGGCGGAGATTATATCTGAGGAATCAAGGCAACGTGGGCAAGCCCCAAGTTATATTTTTAAGAAAAATGAATTACTGAATAGTATCGGTGCTTATATCCGATACCATGACACGATGAACGAACGTGAAAAACGTGAACGTGCCTGGGACCATGAACGTCTGCTTAATCCACCTCTTTCTCATCGGCTTGCCCGTAAAATCAGAAACACGTTTGTGGCACTAAAGGGAGCGGTAAAAAATGCAATGAGTATGATGTGGGCAGGCATCTCGCGTGCAGCAAAACCTATAGAACAACGGTTGGAACGTCTTGACACGGCTGCTTCAGACATGGGTGGTGAAGGTCAGGCGATGGGTACGCTCGATAATATTAAGAAAGAATCAAAAGACTTTATGGCAGAAGAAAGTTATGACAGGGTAATTGAACGTCTTGTCGGCACACGTGTAAAATTTAGAATTCGAGGTGTAGAACATGCTAACGGGGAATACATGGGGCTGTTAAAAGATTATAATGAAAAGCACATGGCCTTCATGAATATAAAAGATAAGGACGGTAATGGGTTCAGAGACCAATGGGGGTATGAAGTAGAATACAAACATAATATTGGTCATATAAACCGGCGGGATGATCGTGGACTCAGAACACGTATGATTGAGGAAGATGGTAAATACTTTTTAGTCTTTGAAAACAATACTGCCTATGGAATTCAGGTTGGTCATATTAGATTACATGACGGTTCTCCGCCGTGGGGAAGAAATATGGAGTTTAAATGGCACATAGAACCACTCGGTGTGAGGAGATTGCGTATCAATCCAGTATCACAACATAAAATTGCACCTTTTGATAGAGTCTCAGTCCCAGAGCACAGAACACCGAGGAACTTTAAGAAAATCAACGTTGAATTCCGATCTTTTCGGGATGCAGATGTAATCTTTCCGCGGGGTGATGTATGTACTATTATTGAAAGTGGAGAGAAACGACAAGTAGAAACGTTCAGTATATCCGCATTGACAGAGGCGATGCTCGAAAAAAGTGAGGTTGAAGAAATCGCGATTGAGGATTCAAAAGGGCGTCCAATACACGGTATGAACCTTGTGCATGGATACATTACAAACGTAAATGAAGATCGGCTTGACTTGAAATCTGTTGATTCCAGTTACAGTCGTCGGTGGGAGGTAGAAGGTGCTTATGCACATTTCGATAATGTTTTGCGCAAAAATATCCCTATTGTTAAAAAGGCAATTCCTTACTTCTCCCATAAACTCGCCGCTCAGAACGAAATAGTAGAGCAGATACGTGAAAACAAACTTCAACAAGATGTCTTTTCCCTCTTGACATATCCGAGGAAGGTCAAAAGACGTTTGCGAATTCCTATGATGCAGAAGATAATTCCTTCTAGGACAGAACTCCGTTTGCCGCTCAAAGTTATGGCACTCACTGGCAACGGTACACACGAAGAATATCCTTTCCTTGAACGTTTTGAATTCATAAATGAACACCACATGTTATATGAATCCGTTGACACATTACGAAATGATCGTCTTGTCAAAATGGATATACTATGGATTGGGAATGGAGAGATATACAAAGGGGGCTACCGATTGAATATCGATTCTGAGCACCGTATCAAGAATTTTGTAAGTCAAGGCGGAGTTGTCATTGTTTCTGGACAAGATGTGAAGGCCAGTTATAGACAGAGACGCGGTGCTGGTTGGATTCCTGAACCGTTGACCGGGGTAGAATATGACGAAGAAGATGAACTTTTACCAACTTCACAAGGTAGACGGGCTCGCATATTCAATACACCGAATGTGTTGAATACGACACCTGATACCAAAGAGATACCTTTGGTCAGACTTGATGATATGTGGGTTGACCCACTCGGTAAATGGAATTCTCTTGCAAAATCAACGAAAGAAGATGCATCAGCACTACTCACGTTACCTTTTCAGAAAGGATTGTATATCGTTACGAGCTTGAAAAACGATACAGAAAGAGATGTAGCAATCAACAATAAATTGATGGAGAATTTATTATTCTATTCAGTGAAGTGGTTAGATAATCGTAAATGGAAAGAACGTTTTATGTTGAAATAGAAGCACATACAAATAGCGTTAGGTGTTTGCACGGTTAACAATCCTAAAACACCTAACGTTCTTTCATTCAGCTTATTGTTGCTTATTTCTTCTTATTGCCTGTGTTTTGGGAGTTACTTTTGCCCGTTTCTCTTTTGCTCTTCGATATATGCTTTCCTAAGGTCTTCTATTGCTTTTGCAAGTGCATCAAGGTGTTCTAATGTGGTGGGTTTCTTTTCTTCATTTTTAGTTTCCTGGGCAGAAGCAGTTTGTGGCTGTCTTGAAAACACTTTTCGTAATGCCACATCAAATGATATATCTGCACCCAATTCATGATCTGCAGCTTTCACTATTATTGTTTTCAATGTTGGTAAATCCTGAATAGGATCAGTTTTAGTGTTATCCTCCGTTCCATTTTTGTTCTCTGTTCTCTTGGGTCTTACGAATATTGGTTTAATAAAAAATATACCTGCTTCACATGGAATGACGTGTTGATTACCTCGGATGATTTGATTGGTCCCTCTAAGATCCCTGAACATTTTCGACAATTCGGTATCTTTGCTGATGTCATTTTCTACATGTTTTGGTCCCTCAACATTCAATTGATCTGGTAGCGTGTAGACAATGCGTTGTCCATAATGTGGCGGATCACACCGAACAACTAACCATCCTTTCATAAAATTATCTTTTACAGCCGGTGTAAAAGGTATCATGTTGACAAATTCAGCAGTTTTTTCACCAGGCAACTTTATCATTGCATAATAAGGCATCATTTCATGATTCAGGGTTTCAGAATAATATGCTTCTATTGGAATGCTCCATTGATTACTTTCATTAAAAAACTTAGCGGAATCTGTAACATGATAGTCACCATACACTTTTGCTTGAATCCGCGTTAAATAATCAGGAAACCTTCGGTGTAATTTCAAACCGCCTGGCATGTCTGAAATATTCTTAAAGAGTGATGGAAATGCCTTCTGATAGATTCCTATAATTTTCTCGTTGTTATCTTCAGTATAGAAATTTACCTCTCCGCTATATGCATTTACAACTGCAACTCCAGAATTACGTATATAATTAAACTTTTTGAACCGCTTGAACCTCGGTTCACTGTACAATTCAAGATCATTGTATTCAATAGGAGCAGTATCATCTTGGTATAGTTGTGCGTTCGGATAGCGACTGCTGGTTACATAAAAATCTACAATCCACCACAATTGTCCGTCGTCTATCACTATATAGGGATCAGGATCAAAATCAAGGAATGGAGCGATATGAGATAATCTATCAATTACTAGTTTTTCGTTTTGTCTTGTGCCGATCCTGCGCCAATACATTACACGACTATCTTGTTTTAATAAAGAATTACGTAAAATATAAACCGAAGTAAAACGGGCAGCGAAACACAATCTGCGAAACCACCCACCTAACCGGACACCACCAGTGCCATCATAATGATATCCTTTCTTACTATTTTCTAATAACTCATTCCCTTCAATATTTGATGTATCGTCCTCTTCCTTCACACCGTTTGACTCATCTCCATTTTCAGTGTTTCCTTGAACGCTTGGTACGTCATCCACTTCATTTCTTTCTTCCTCCTCAACATTGTATTCAGGTTTTAGTGTGTTCACAATAACGTAATCGCTAGTCAT
Source organism: Candidatus Poribacteria bacterium (assembly GCA_965200395.1). GTDB lineage: Bacteria > Poribacteria > WGA-4E > WGA-4E > WGA-3G > MSPOR6. The sequence goes on from CBDAUH010000003.1 coordinate 1,398,350, forward strand.
TTCTCCGTAGTAAATGCGCGGTTGACTTATTTCTAAGGTAGGAAAATTTAGTCCTTCTTTAAGAGTTACTGGTACCCCCTTTACCCATAAGTCTGGTGAGTTGTTCACTGTAACTTCGTTAACAGGTGCGACGCAGACACCGTACCCGTGCGTAAATTTCAGTTTGAGTTCACCCCACTCTCTCTTAGGCCCCGGATCCGGTTCTATTTCACGGGCAGCAATCAGTACCTGTCTATATTGCACCGCGCCTTCAGTTGACTCTGATGGCCGATTCGCTATAGGAGTAATATCAGATGTTACTTCTTCCTCTGAATCACCGGAAGCATTAACGGAGGATTGTTGTGTCTGTAAGTGATATCTATCAACATCTGCATAAGGATGGAAATTGTGGTGACGTTCGATCTCTTCATTTCTAAGAATGTTATAGAATATCCGTCGATCCCAAAATTGGATATTCTTTTTTACTTCCTGGTTCTGTTCAATTGTATCAATTGAGACAAGACCTTTATCAAATTTTTTTTCTTGTATATCGTTTAAATCGAAAGCTTCACGAGTATCTCTTATATGTTTACTTAAATATTTTAATTCTACCTGTTCTGCGTCACCTGCAGTTCTGACAGCCAAAAAATTTGCACCTATAGGATATAAGTGCAACAAACATAGGTAGCTGATTATGGATAACAAAATCAATGCGTACCAAATTATGCGTCTCCTCCAGATAAGATTGAATATGACAACAATACCGATGATCAGAAGAATGATGCAATAAACTCGTGTTGCACCCGCAAGCCTTAATTCAGCATAAAATAGACCATAGAATCCTGAAAAAGGATCCGAGAGTGAAGGTGTATATACTTTGCCCCAAAGATTTACATAGCCTCGCCAAATTGCCACAGCCAATAACATCAACCACAAAATACTACCATGTAGAACGATATTTCTTTTTACAAACCCCATTGAACGTGCATCACGACGATAATAGAAATTATAAAGCAAACCTACAACACCACAAGTAACAAGAAATAGAATCTGGATCCATAGGCTGATTGCTTTATGCATTGGATAAGAAAATAGATAAAAATTAACATATTTTCCAAAAAAACGTGTTTCTGTATCAGGTTTCTGGTTGATTAAAGTGTCAGTTTTTTCTGTATCAGGTTGTGTAGCATCCTCATTTTCTGCTTCAGGTTGTGCAGCATCGGCGTTTTCGGTCTCTGTTTGTGCAGCATCAACGTTTTCTATTTCAGGTTGTGCAGCATCGGCGTTTTCGGCATTTGCAAGAGCTACTTTTTCATCCTTAGGTTGTCCAGTATAGAGGATATATTCGTCGTGTAGCGACATCATCGGTACTGCAAAGATTATGGCGATAAGTATAGATCCACAAAAGAACGTGCGGTGGAAGGAAACGGTTTGGTCATGGACCCAACGAGAAAATTCTCTCGGTTCTGGACAGAGCCGTTTTGCAATCACAGCATTTATATTTATAAACAGTAATGCGGCAAAGAAAAATCCAAAGAAAAGCATCCACCGTATTTTGATGATTTTCCAAAAGACATCTGGGTAACCAACGTTTTCAAAATACCAGAGATGTTCTGTATAAAGGAATGCATACGGATAAAAACTGCTAAGCAGTGCAAGTCCACCAATTCCCCATAGAAAATATGCTTGGAATTTGAGGGAGAGTTTACGATACCATATTCCTCGGCGATACCGATAAATACCCCATATAAGGGTGATCGTAATTACAACGACATTTAGAAGTAACCATGCAATTGAGATGTCAGGAGTCATAGTAAATACCTCATTCTACAATTATGTCTTGATGTAGTGTGAGAACCTTAGTATAGAATACCATTATTTTTAGCGATTGTCAAGGTAATCGACGTATGTAGGAATGGCAAATAGTTATGCATTAACTAAGTGATTTTCTTGTTAAATGGTTTTGTAAGCCCAATAAATCGGGGTTGAAAATTCCTCCAACAAGAAGATGGTATTTATTAACTTGATGTGAATATTGATTATTTTTTGTTTATATGGTATTTTATCAGTGTATCAGCAGGAGGTAACCTTTGAACTACAAACAAAAATCTCTTATATGTGTTCCGATATTCATAGTTATATGTGTTTTACTGATGTGGCAATTTCCTAATGTGATATCTGAGGATGTGTCCGTGTGGTGGTATAGTGTTATTCCACCTCTAATTGCTATCACATTGGCGGTGATTACAACACGATTGTTTTTAAGTCTCGGCGTAGCTGTAGGCACAGGACTCCTACTTGCGTGGGGTCAACAAGAGTTTTCATCAAATAGGTATTTTACGGAATTTGAGTCGATAACAACATTCTTTTCAGAGGTGGTTTGGTTTGCACGCGCAGTTACCGTTGGCAATGATGGAATTGACTTATTCAATATTTGGGTAATTCTATTTGTCTTATTTATGATGTCTATGATATCCGTAGTAATAGCGTCCGGTGGGATTGCAAGTTCTATTACGATTCTGTCCCGTTTCGCAAAAGGTCCTCGCACAACACAATTCATCACAGCAATTATGGGGACTGTTATCTTTATTGGAGATTATAGCAATGCAATGCTTGTTGGACCAACAATGCGACCTATTACAGATAAGTATAAGGTGTGTCGTGAAAAATTGGCATATATCGTTGACTCTACAAGTGCCCCGATTGCAGGACTTGCCTTTGTTAGTACTTGGATCGGTTATGAAGTGGGATTGTTTAATAGCGTGGCAGAAACTATCGGATTAAACAGTGATGGCTATTCTATGTTCTTTGATGCGCTGCCTTTCCGTTTCTATTGTATATTGACTATCCTATTTGTAATTGTTAATTCAGTAAGTGGTCGTGATTATGGTATGATGCGGAAGGCACAAGCTCGCGCTCGGCATACTGGAGAAGTATCAGCACCCGATGCGAAAGCCATGGGTGGCATTAACGCTGACCTCACATCAGATAACGGCAGAACGCAAATCCTATCAGCAGCCATCCCTATTTCACTCCTTTTTAGTTTGATACTCGGTGGATTGTGGATTGATGGACACAGGAACGAATTCCTTGATACTGTAGCAAAGGAAACACAAGAAAGCGGGTCTCTATTGTCTTTGTCTATGTGGAAATTTGTGTTAGCAAAACCTGTTTACACGTTATCTGCATGGCGCGATGCACTCTCAAATGCGAATAATGTCAAAATACTCGCAAGTGCAGCCATCATTGCGTTTATTGCAGCAATTATGTGCGCCCGCAATTTTTCTAAAATGGGTATATCAGATATTGGCAAAGCAGTCAAAGAAGGACTTTCAGGAACACTGCTTCCGATAGGAATTATATTATGTGCGTGGGGAATAAAGGCAAGTTGCGATAAACTGATGACAGGTCCCTATATTGCATCCCTACTGAGTGATGTGGTGTCACCGCTCTGGTTTCCTGCCCTTGTGTTTATAGTCGCATCGCTAACATCTTTCGCTACTGGTACAAGTTGGGGAACGATGGCAATTCTTATTCCGACAGCAATCCCTGTTGCTTATGCCCTTGATGGGAACGCTTACGGTATCACTACTATCATCTGCTTAGGTGCTGTATTGGACGGTGCGATCTTCGGTGATCACTGTTCACCAATTTCAGACACGACTATTCTCAGTGCAATTGTGAGTAGCTGTGATCCGATGCATCATGTAAAGACACAGATGCCGTATGCCCTTACTGTTGCCGTAATTGCATTAATTTGTGGATACCTTCCCGCTGCATTAGGTTTACCATCCTATATTGGAATACTCATCGGGTTAGGTGTTATTGTGATATTTTATTATCTATTGTCGCGACTTCAACCAGATTAAGTGTAATGCTTTTAGTCTTGGACAATATTATATTTGCCTATCAGGAAATCGTAAAAATCTTTTTGCATTTCCACCCATAATATCTGCTAACTCTGATTCTGACAAATTCGGTAGTAATTTCTCAATTATCGTTGTCAGTTCACCATAACCTGGATTTTCCAAAATCCATGGAAAATCGGTTGCCCACATCAATCGCTTTGAACCGAAGTCGTTTAGTAAATTATGATGCCATCCTGCTAAATTTTGATATGGATAGGGTTCTCTACTGAACGCATACTGACCTGATAGATGTACAGTGACATTTTCATACCGTGATAAGCGGTATGTTGTGTGCATATTAAGATTGTAGCCAGACACTTGAATTTGGGGTCTACCGTGTTCGTCCAGCGTAAATTTTCCCTTTCCCGGAGTCATACCGAGATGGTTGAGAACAACACGCACCTGCGGAAACGTTTGTATTAGAAATGGCAGTAGGTGTGCATCAATAGAACGAGGGTATAACCACATCACATAATCTTTTTCTGCGGCATACTCCCAGATGGGATATGTTTTGAATTCACGGACATCCTTCGTTGCAAATATATCCTTCGGACCACCGAGATCAAAGAGTCTGAATCCGATAATTTCAGTTCCGCTGGTTAATTCTTCCATGTGTGCTGCGGGATTTGGGTGATCTGGTGGAACAAGCCCAATACCAAGAAACCTATCAGGATACTTACTGAGACAGTGAAGTAGATAGCTGTGATGTTCAATGCTTGTTCCGCCTATCTGAACAAGAACTGCTTGGTCTATATTGTATTGCTCCATTTCGGATAACAGTTTTTCTGCGGGTTCTTCGCGATCAGCGGGGCAAATAGGTGTAACCTCACGCGGGAATTCGGGGGATACCTTCGCAAATACATGGAGATGTGCATCTATCCTTGGCATTTTACATCCTTTTTTCACTATATACCTAATCAGTCAAACTGAATAGTTTTCGACGTTCTGGTGTTTTGCAGTGTTCAGATATTGCTGCGAATTGTTCTGGACCAATTCGTCCTGGCGTACGTTTTTCGTATATCAGAATTATAGATTTTCGTGGCGTGTCTGAAGAATTGTCCATAGATGTATGCCATCCACACGAATTGAACATAATGGCTGTGCCTGCTTTGCCTGGGAAAGTTTTATGTCCAGGCATACTCTCTTGTAGCAACGGACGTTTGTAAGGACCAGCATTTGGTTTGTGGCTACCGGGGACAAATCCGAATTCTCCACAACCTTTTGAGACATCATTTACATATATTTGCACTTTGATGTGGAGCGGATTGCTTTGACCTACATCCGGATGCCATCCTGTGTAACTTACGGGCCAAGGGGCGACTGTTCTGACTTGTGGACCGAGCAGGATAAGGTCATCATCAGTAAATTCCATTAACGAACCGTAGTAACTTGGATGGTCAATAATGTCAATGAAAATTGGATCCTTCTCAAGTGGATTCGGAATATCGTAAAATGTAGCCGCTGCATCTCCTGTTTCCACTCTTTCTAACCATTCATCTTTACATGCCGATGCCCAATAATCAAAAGCGGATTGTAGCCTATTTAATTCTTCACCTTGAATAGCGTTTTCGAACACAAGATACCCTTGTTGATCCCACTGTTCTTTCTGTTCTTGCGTTGGTCGTATCATTATTTTACCTTCCCTCTGCCTATTATTTTCCAAATTGTTGCAACTGTTTCACCCCGGACTGCCACGAGTTCATCGTGTAAATTGCTTGTCATCCCTTGATGAAGAGGGATGACAGACAGTCTATCACCGACACGAAACCCATGTGAACATTCACGGACATCTACATGTCCATGTTCCACAGACATACCGTAAATCTTGGCATCAGGATATTCTATGATATGTCCATAGGGTGAAGGTGGATAACTTGTAAAGGTCTTTTGACCGCCATCTATTATGATTCGGTCTGGTGTTGGTGTGCTAACAACGGTCACCAAGACGCGAAGGACGCATCGGTCAGGTGATAACATATCAGAATTTCCGATTCGTGTCATACCTTCGTATACATAAGAACCACTACGAGTTTCGGTACATCCAATTTCTTTAGATGCTTCTTCAGCACCTGTTCCGCCACCACTGATTATATTTACGGGAATGCCGTCTTTATTCAATAGATATATCGTTTCTGTGATGAATTCTTTTGCGTTGATATTGCTTGGATAGGTCATCAAACCTTGAAAATCGAGACCTTGCATTTTTACGACCTTCCGTGCAAGAAGTAGAGTGTTTCTGGGAGAGTCTACGCCACATCTGCCACCACCGGTATCCATCTCAATAACAACGGGAACTACACAGTTATCTGAAATAGCTTGTTGAGAAATTCCTTTTGCTGTGTCTTCAGAATCGAGAACGACAGTGATTTTTGTTCGTTTAACCAGAGATGTCAATCTTTCCAACTTCGGTTTTCCAACTATATTGTATGGAATTAAAATGTCGTCAATTCCCGCATCGAACATTACCTCAGCTTCACCTAGTTTTTGACAGGTTATACCTTGAGAACCTGCGTCAAGTTGCAATTTTGCAATTTCTGCGACTTTATGTGTTTTTGTATGTACGCGTAGCGGAATGTCGATGTTACCACATAAGGATGCCATTCCACTGATATTACGTTCAAGCACATCTAAACCAGCAATCAGAATAGGGGTGTCTAAATCACTTATGTTCATTTTTATCTATTGTTGGTATGGGTGTATCAGATACGTCCCACAGGAGAACTGTACCATCTGATGAGGAACTTGCAAGCATACGACCGTCAGGACTGAATTGTACTGAACGCACCCAAGTTGTGTGTCCTATAAGTGTTTTTTGAATTTTACCGGTCATAACATCCCAAACCCGAATGACCTTGAGGCTACTGCTTGCGATCAGTTTTCCATCCGGACTAAACGCGACACAATTGGTGTTCTTATTGGTTGGTTCTGAAAAGGTGTTCATTTGTTCTCTAGAATTCAGACCCGAGATCTTAATTGTGTTATCATTGCTTCCCATGGCAACCAAGTTTCCGTTGGGTGAAAATGCTATACATTGAGCGGATTCTTTATGCCCCTCAAGTTTTCCTCTTGACTCACGAGTATTTATATCCCATAATTGGACAGAATTCTCATCAGTGGCAGTTGCAAGTATGTTCCCATTAGGACTGATTGCTATATCTCTAACTCTTCGGCTTATATCAATTTGCTGTAAATGTTCACCGGTATTAAAGTCCCAAAAATTGATCATAGAATCCCATCCACCACTAATTAGGTTATTACCATTGGGATCTAATACTAAAGAACTGACAGTTTGTCTATGTCCACTAAGTTGAGTTAAAATATTCCCAGTATTCGTATCCCACAGAATAATCTGTCCATTATAACTGCCTGATGCAAGCACTTCTCCATTTTGTGAGTAAGCAAGGGAATATGGGCGTTGCGTATGTCCTTTGAGGGATAGATGTATTTCTCCAGAATGCACATTGCGGATGTTCACGGTATCATCTGCCATCACAGTGGTTGCAAGGAATTGGCCATCTGGAGAAAAGGCGACTGATCTGCTATAATCTGTATGGCCAGAGATCGTATTCAACAGTTTTCCATTTTCAATGTTCCAAAAATGGATTGTTCCTTCACTTATACTTGCACTGAAAAAAGTTCTATCATCAGGTGAAAATGCAACTTTAGAAATGGGATCAATGTTTTGATTATAAGTATTTAGAAGCATTTCAATTTCAACTGCCCACATTTGGATGGTTTCCCCAGAAGATCCGGATAGGATATACAAACCGTTTTTTGAGGAATCTAATGATGTAATATACCTAATTTTACCGGACAGTTTCCCTAGAAATTCACCTGAATTCACATCCCATATATGTATATCACCGTTTCTATCTCCTGCGGCAATTCTGCGTCCGTCTGACAAGAATAGGAGTTCATATAAGATATTGTTCTTCGTTGAAATTGTTTTGTAAAATTCTCCTGCTTCTAAGTTAAACAACTGGATACTGCTATTAGGGAATGATGAACTTGCAATTGTCGTTCCATCCGGAGAAATTGCTATTTTAGATATTCTGTATGAGAAACCTACCAAGGTTGACAACACTTCCCCCGTTGCTGTATTCCAAACACGAATGGTTGCATCAGTGCTAACACTTATGAGAGTTTTCCCATTTTCACTATAGGCTAAATACTTGATTTCAGAAGTATGTCCAGTGTAAATATCTTGTAATTCAAGTTTATCTATGTTCCAAAATTGTATATTGTTTTCACTTGCAGAAGCCAGTATTTGTCCGTTAGGGTTGATCGCGATTGCAGAATGATCATGAACGTTGTCTGTGAGAAGTGCAAGTTCGTCACCTGTGTGAACATCGTATATCCAGATTCCTATTGAGCTACTGACAGCGATACGATTTCCATCAGGGAAATAGGCAATATCTCGTATAATACCTTTACCAAAGCGTCGGGTTGCACCTTCTGGTAATTGCCATTCGGTGTGTTCAACGGCATGACAGAATGATAAAGATAATAGAGAAATAGTGATTAGCTGTATGAGATACAGTGTATTGTTTTTCATTGTAAATCTGACATGTCCCAAAGAAGGACAGTTCCATCTGCACTCCCACTTGCAAGTGTCTTTCCATCTGGAGAGAATGCTACAGATAGCACATAACCTGTATGTCCTGCGAAACCCAGTTTTGGTGTTCCATGTATTGCATCCCACAAACGTATTTTCTTGTCCCAACCGCAGCTTGCAACCGTATTTCCGAGTGGTGAGTATGCTACGGAAAGCACGTACCATGTATGACCAGATAACAACCGGTTATTTTGTCCAGTGTGAGCATTCCACAAACCGATTCTTCTATCATCACTTGAAGTGACTAATATTTTTCCATCCGGACTGAATGTAAGTCCTGTTATTTCATTAGTATGTTGATTACGTTGGTTTACAATTCTAAGATTAGGAGATGAGAATTTCTTGTGTTTACCGGTATTTGAATCCCAAAATATGATTTTGTTATCACCTGCGCCTGTAACAAGTGTATTTCCATTTGGAGAAAATGCGACTGCTCGGACTTTTTCTTGGTGAGATTCTAGGGTGTGTAAGGTTTCACCTGTTTGAGGATTCCATATACGCGTAGTTAAGTCATAACTTCCGCTTGCAAGTTTAGTTCCATCAGGAGAAAATACGACAGCAGCAACGATGTTCCAGTGTTCACTTAGTGTCTTTACAAGTTGACCTGTTTGTGCGTTCCATATTCTGACTGTGTTGTCCTGACTACCACTTGCCAACGTCTTTCCATCTGGGGAGAAAGCAACACTATGTATCGTTTGTGTATGACCGAAAAGTGTATTTTTGTATTCACCTGTTTGAGGGTTCCAAAGATCTATAGTGCTTCCTGAGTTACCACTTGCTAGTGTATTTCCATCAGGAGAAAATACGACACACTTGATGTCGCGACTATGTCCGACAAACATCATTTTCTCCCGTCCTGTGCGGGTGTGCCAGAAACGTACAGTGCCATCATAACTTCCACTAGCAATGGTGTCTCCGTTTGGAGAATATGCAACCGAAACGACATGACTTGTATGTCCTATAAGTGTCCTCAATTGCTCGCCTGAGTTGGTAGCCCATAGGTGGATATCATTATCCCAGCTTGCGCTTGCGAACGACTGTCCATCAGGAGAAATCGCGACGGATACGACATACCATGAATGTCCTGCAATAATGTGTTTGTTTAGACCAGAATTTGTATCCCATATACCTACTGTACCATCATCACAACCCGTAACAATAGTTTTCCCATCTGGGCTGAATGCAAGTGAGGTTACAGCGCGCTCATGTCCTGAGAGTATTCTTAGAAGTTCGCCAGTGTTAGCATTCCAGAGGTGAACGGTTGAATCGTTATTACCACTTGCAAGGATACTCCCATCTGGACTAAATGCGACTGCTCTCCCCCAATGTGTGTGTCCGGTAAGTGTTTTTATATGCTTGGAAGTCTGGATATCCCAGAGGCACACAGTTGCATCTTCACTGGTGCTTGCAAGTGTCTTTCCATTTGGGCTGAATGCAACAGATCGGACATCATCTATGTGTTTTACAAGTGTGGCCTTTCTTGTTCGTGTTTCTATGTCCCATATTTTTATACCTTTGTCGTTGCTGCCCGTCGCCAATAATTTACCATCAGAACTGATTGCAATGCACTCAATGCTGTCTGTGTGACCAGCGATGAGAGACAATTCTATGCCAGTATCAGTATCGTATAGCCAAACACCGATGGATGTAGAGACAGCGATTAGCTTACTATTTGGAATGTATTTTATTTCAAATAATTTCCCCTTGCCCAATCGTGCAATTGCACCCGGTGGTAATTGCCAGTGGATGTAATCCTGGGCAATACTACTTGATAACGAGAATTGGAATAGGATGAGTATGAGTATTATATTTAAATGGATCTTTTTCATAACAATTATTCGTTTATGATGTTCGTGGTAGTGAGATATATACCAATGCCTATCAAATCTATCATCTTCTTCATTTTAACATTATTATCATTGGATTGTCAAGAGATTAGATCAAAGTATCCAATGGGTGTGTAAAAATTTTGTTACGCTTGAATAATCTTGACATAATTAGAAAAAAAAGATATACTTATTAAACATACCGTAAGTTGAAAGGATTAATGGATTTCTCACCATAACGATTTCTTATGGACTTTAGACTCACAGACAAAATTGCAGTTGTTGGCGCATCAAGCAAAGGACTTGGAAAAGCAATCGCACTCGGTTTGGCACGAGAAGGTGCAAAAGTTGCAATCTGTGCTAGAAACAGCGACACCTTGGAAGAAACAGCAGAAGATATACGAAAAGAAACAAATTCCGAAGTGTTAGCAATACCAACCGATGTAAGTCAACCCAGTCAAGTTGAATCCCTTATAGAACTAACAATTTCACATTTTGGTGGGATTGATATTTTAGTTAACAATGCGGGGGGTCCCAGAGCAGGTAGATTTGATGATCTTTCATCAGAAGATTATTTGAGTGCAGTGCATCTGAATTTGATGAGCACAATAAACCTATGTCGTGCTGTTGTTCCAACCATGCGTAAACGCGGCGGTGGACGTATTATCAATCTAACATCAGTATCTGTAAAGCAACCCGTTGACGGTCTTATGTTATCAAATATGGCGCGAACAGGGGTCATTGGATTTGCAAAAACACTCGCTACTGAGCTTGCACCTGACAAGATTCTCGTCAACAATGTCTGTCCCGGAATTATTTTCACAGATCGGATAAAACAGTTAGCAACCGTACGATCGGAAGAGGCTGGTATATCTTTTGATGAAGCACTTAAAAAAATGACTGCAGACATACCCCTTGGTAGAATTGGTGATCCGGAAGAATTCGCTAACTTAGTAGTATTCCTTGCATCTGAATGTGCAAGTTATGTTACAGGTGCAACAATTCAAGTTGATGGAGGTATGGTTAGGTCACTGCTCTAATTCAAATATAAATCTGGGATAAAGAAAATTCACATTTCAAATCTGAGTAACGAATGTCAACAAACAACAGTACCAAGTAATGCATAATGTTAGTATCTGTTATCATACCAGCATATAACGAAGAGCAAACGATCCTTCAGGTACTAGAAAATGTGCAGGCGTTACCTATACAAAAACAGATAATCGTTGTCAATGACGGATCTACGGATAACACATACAAAGTACTTGAGAAAGTAAGCGATGATCATGAAATAACTGTAATTCATCATGAAGTGAATAAAGGCAAAGGTTATGCAATTCGAAGTGGAATTCCTCATGTTAGAGGAAATTCGGTTGTTATACAGGATGCAGATATGGAACTTTGTCCTAATGATATATTGCGGTTAGTAGATATGTTAAAAAATGAAGGTGTTGAAGTTGTCTACGGTTCAAGGTTTATGAAAGGCAGAGGAAACGCGAGCTTTCACAACTATATTGCTAACAGAATTTTAGCAATGTATACAAATCTACTCTATGGATGCAGCATCACGGATGAGTCCACAGGTTATAAAGCGTTTTCTACGAATTTGATAAAAGAACTTAATTTAACTTGTGAAGGATTTGAATTTTGCCCAGAAGTAACAGCGAAGATATTACGTGGCGGTTATAAAATCCGTGAAGTGCCTGTTTCGTATTTTCCGCGCACTAAGCGAGAGGGTAAAAAACTTCGTTTTTTCAGGGATGGATTCTTTGCTGCTTGGACGTTGTTAAAATACCGGTTTATTTCAAGGAAAAAAATTTTTAAGAACAATACATAATATATACACTTGGAGGTATATTTAAAAATGTATAAAAATTTGTTTATTTCTATGTTGACTGTTTTTCTCATTGTGGGTTTGATCGTTCCGGCGTTTGGACATGGAGATGATTCTACTCTTTTGGAAGATATTAATAAGGATGGAAAGGTGAACATTCAGGATCTTGTGTTGGTTGCTGGGGCATTCGGGCAGCCGGGAGATCGGACTTCTGATAAGAATCCCGATGTCAACCGTGATGGTGTTGTTGATATACTTGATCTTGTACGGGTGGCAAATCGGTTTGGTGAGACAGAACAGAGAGACAACTCAACGTATCATGACATTCAGGATAACATCTTTGATAGAAGTTGTGCCAATAGTGCCTGTCATGCACCTCCGCAAAATTCTTCTGATTTGAATCTAAGTTATGGCCAATCATATCAGGATTTAGTTAATCGGATACCTCGTAATTCTGCAGCGGCAGCAGCGGGAATGAAACTGATTGACCCAGGTAATCCGGATAACAGTTTTCTGCTGACAAAGTTGATGGGATCTGAAAATCCTAACTTCGGAGCTCGCATGCCATTTGGAATGGGACCAATTCATCAAGGGAAAGTCGAAGCACTCCGAACATGGATTACTGCTGGTGCTCCACGAGAAGGTAAATTAGCAGGAATTGGGGACTTAGGTGTACTTCGTGATCCGCAAGAGATATTTAATCCTCCGCCACCACCTGCTCCTGGTGAGGGATACCAAATACATTTACCATCTTTTAAGATTGAACCTGGCACTGAACGGGAAGTCTTTTATGCTACACAAATAAAAGATGAAAATGGAAATAATGTAGAAGAAGATATATTCATTAACAGAGTCGAAATTTTCTACCCATCTGGCAGCCACCACTTCATCTTGTATCGTTTTACAGAGGAAGGCATTGCTAACGGTGTACCGGAAAGAGGTGTAGACACTTCTATTGGTGTAAATCCTGAGGATAAGTTTAGAGAACTCGATCCTGATGACCCACAAGTATTAGGCAATTTTGGAATTGATAGGTTATTTGTAGTCGGAACACAGACAGATGACACAAATTTTTCATTTCCGGAAGGGGTTGCTTTAAAACTGCCTGGGAATACGGTTTTTGACTTGAATTCTCACTATATCAACCTTCTTGGTGATGAAACATTGATCGGTGAAACTTATGTCAATATCTATACCATACCAGCAGAAGAGGTGAAATACGAAGCGATTGAGATATTTGTATCAAATAGAGCAATCAACGTGCCTCCGAATACAACGCGTGTTGCTAAATTGACTTGGTATGTTGAAGATGAATTAGAACGTCGTGGGCATGCTACAGACACTGAGTTGCATGTATTTCTACTTACATCACACATGCATAGACACGGGGAATTGTTTGAGATATTCCAGAATTCAACAGATGAGTTAATACATCGCAGTATTGCTTATGACGATGCACCGATTACACTGTTCAGCACACCTCTAATTTTAGGTGTAGATGACGGTCTCAAATTCCAGTGTACCCATAACAATTACGATAAAGATGAGCCGCTCCAATTCGGGCTTACCTCCGAAGATGAGATGTGCATTATCTTCGGATATTACTTTATCCCAATAGAAAAGGCTGGAGAGGCGATTAGATAAAGTCGTTTATTACGATTGTGGAGGGAACATTGCCACAATCTTCTAAAGCGAATTGGACTTCTTTTTTCTTCACACAAACAGAATGCCGCTACTATATCCCGATCCTTTAGGTTTGGGATATAGTAGCGGCAGATTAGTTCAGTCACAATGAAGTTGCTCAATCTTCCAGCGGACGCGACAGATTTAATACGTCGCATCCGCATCACATTGAGATTTAACTGGGATGGTAAAGCGATTAACGTGCCTTTTTCAGGGATGCCCATGTTGTCGTCAACCGCCGCTGCTTTGCTGGCGCATCAGGTACAGCGGGGTTGGTCCAATTCCGATCCTCTGTCCGATCACCGTCATAGCGTTCTAAGTAATCGTCTACCCAATTCAGTTCTTGAGCAAGGGTATCTGACCGCTTCTCAGAGAGCAGCCGCAGTAACCAGTTGCCTACCCAGTACTTATCAAAGTCATAATCAACGTGGATATGAACCTCACCCGTATCCTCATCCTTTGTCTCGTATTCTTGGGCGACAACGACTTTATACCACATATCCGTCTCGTACGGTATCGTCTGGCCAAGTTCATTAAAGTTATTAAAAGTCAACGAGGTGGGAAACTGTGAAGTGATAAAGGCATCATTCAAAAATTCCGAAATCCCGGTGTGATCGGCACTGTACAAACCCACCCATACCGACTCGACTACCTTACCCTTGTCCGCCGATAGAAGGGCCCATGAGATGTCTATCTGTTGGAGATTGTCGGGTGTTACGACACCTAAATCTGTCTCCGTTGTATTACAAATAAACTCTATGTCTACGCTTGGGTCTGTCCGGATATGGCTTTGGGTGTTAGTGCAGTTGATAGCCTCTACAGAAAGATTTATGAAACCGAGAAAGAGAGCTATAACCGCTGCTGCTGTGAAAACGTTGCGTGTCATAATGTAATTCTCCTTGAGTTATGATGAAAAATTATAAAAGAAAATGTGGATCGGTTTCGGAAACCGCCTCTACCGTGGGTAGCAAAGGGCTAACGCCCGTTTTTCAGGGATGCCCACGTTGTTGTCAAGAGTCGCCGCTTTTGTGAAATTGCAGGGGCAGATGGAGCTTGGACCACACGCAAACTTGTCGACACATTCAAGTCGTTCGTTCGGGTGTTCTGCACACGGTCGTCCCAATCATCTGTCCAGTGGAGTGCCTCGTCTTCGAGGTCTCCAGCAGTGCCGACAAGCCCATCCAACCAGTTGCCTGCCCAGAACAGATCGTCGGCATAATAGACATGGTAAAGCCCCACCGTCACATTCTTGCTCAGGCTCTTATAACGTTGTGCAACAACAACTTTATACCACTGATCCGTGTTATATTCATCGTCCATATCGTCATCCTTATAGAAGGTTATCCCCCGCCACGGATTTTCTCCTACAAGTCCCCGCTGCTCAAGGGCAAGCAGATCATGTCTATCGGCGAATATGTCATTCAAAAGTTCCGGCTCTCCCTCATCATCCAGGGTATACAGACCCACCCATACCTCTTCGAGACTGCCCTTTTCCGGGAGGAGTTTCCACTGTGCCTGTATATAGTCATAATCTGTCCCTGGTGTTGCTATGTTCAGTGCTATATCCGTTGTGCTGCAAGTAAAGGGTGTAGAAGTCTCAGGACTCGTCTCTCCATCAGTGCAGACAGACGAACCTATAGAAACGTTTATCAAATTGAACAGGAGGGTCAAAACCACCCCTGCTGTGAAAATGTTGCGTGTCATAATGTGATTCTCCTTAAGTATGATGAGATGATAGATGATAAGGAACTAACGCACCGTTTTAAGAGCTGCCCACGTTGTTGTCAACCGTCGCTGCTTTACTGGGGCATTGATCCCTTCTACGGTGTCCTGCTGCGGATCTGGGGTGAGCTGATCCATATCTGGGTTGGTCCAATTCAGATCCTCTGTCCGATCCCCATTATAACGTTCTAAGTAGTCCTCTACCCAGCTCAGTTCCTCATCAAGGTCGCCACTCGGAACGAGAAGCTTCGCGAACCAGTGGCCTACCCAGTACTTCCTGAAGTCATAATCCGCGTAGACCTCATTGATCACAGGATCAGTCATCTCATGCGTTTGAACGACAACGACTCTATACCACTTATCCCACCCATACCGTATTGTGTTATCGTCATCGTCGTTCATATCAGGGTTCGCGTCATCGTCGTTCATATCAGGGTTCGTGGCATCGTCGTTCATATTAGGGTCATCGGCAGGATCATACTCAGGGTTCGTGGCAGCATCGCTCATATTATAAAAGGTCAGTGAAGTCGGAATCGGTGCGTCGATGTAGGCATCATTCACAAGTACCTGATTTCCCTCCTCATCGGTAGTATATAAACCCACCCATACCGATAATATCTCCCATGATGGGTGCTGTGGACTCACCCATGCCGGGGGCTGTAACTCTGTCCATGAAACGTCCATCTGTTGGCGATCGTCGGGGATTGTGAACGTTAAACCTATCCCCGTTAAACCTATCTCCACTGAATTACAAAAAAACTCGACACCTAACTGGGTATGGATTGTGGTGCTACTGCAGTTCGTAGCGTCTACAGAAAGATTTATGAAACCGAAAAAGAGAGTCATAACGGCTGCTGCTATGAAAACGTTACGTATCATAATGTGATTCTCCTTGTGTTATGATGAAATTATGAAAGAAAATGTGGAGCGGTTAGGAAGCCGCTCCTACCGTGGGTAGCAAAGGGGCTAACGTGCCTTTTTCAAGGCTGCCCACGTTGTTGTCAACCGTCGCTGCTTTACTGGAGCATTGATCCCTTCTACGGTGATCTGCTGCGGATCTGGGGTGAGCTGATCCATATCTGGGTTGGTCCAATTCAGATCCTCTGTCCGATCCCCATTATAACGTTCTAAGTAGTCCTCTACCCAGCTCGTTTCCTCATCAAGGTCGTCACTCCTGGCATGCATCCTCTGGAGCCAGTGGCCTATCCAGTACTTCACGAAGTCGTAATCCGCGTAGACCTCATCGGTGTTAGGATCAGCTGTCTCATACGTTTGGACGACGACGACCCTATACCACTTATTCCTCTCGTACGGTATTGGGTTGTCGTCATCACCGTTCATATCAGTGTTGTCGTCATCATTGGCGTTGTCGTCATCACCGTTCATATCAGTGTTGTCGTCATCCTCACTCATGCTATAAAAGGTCAGTGAAGTGGGGATCGGGGCGTCGATGTAGGCATCATTCAAAAGTACCTGATTCCCCCGATCATCGGCAGTATATAAACCCACCCATACCGATAATATCTCCCATGATGGGTGCTGTGGACTCACCCATGCCGGGGGCTGTAACTCTGTCCATGAAACGTCCATCTGTTGGCGATCGTCGGGGATTGTGAACGTTAAACCTATCCCCGTTAAACCTATCTCCACTGAATTACAAAAAAACTCGACACCTGACTGGGAATAACTTTTCATGCTACTGCAGTTCGTAGCGTCTACAGAAAGATTTATGAAACCGAAAAAGATAACCATAACCACTGCTGCTGTGAAACTGTTGCGTGTCATAATTTTCTTCTCCTTTAGTTAATGAAATGAATGTAACGATATACCCTAATAAAGAAATTATAACCGTTTATGTGAAAAGTTGCAAATGTTTTTGCAGGACCTATAAATATACTAAAGTAAGGTTTTCGGGCAATTAAATGTCTCTGGGGCAAAATGGATTTTGTTTGACAAATCCGATGAAATATGACATAATTAAAAATGAACGTTTTACTAGTGGGTTCGGTGAATGTGTTAGATTTCTCGGACGCTCAACTCAACCGACTACTTATCATGCTATGCTTTCCAAAATCTTCTGCTCCCGCATCCGGGAGCAACTTAAGAAAGGTGAATAACACAATATGTATCCTAATCATTACATGAAATTCTTGTTTTTATTGGGTTTTTTGGCACTGTTCACGGTGTCGGGCTGTGAACGGCAGATGGTTCTGGTGCCTGAGTCATCCGATGTAGACTATGTTTTTGAGACGATTACTGTACCAGATGTAGAGTTTTTAGAGCTGACCGCAAGCAGCGATTTTGAGGATTATGCAGGGAACACGTTGGACGCAGCAGGGAAAAAAGTAGGTTTCACGTTCATTGATGGTGTTTTTTCTACCTATAGTTTCCCAGAGGCCACAGAGACACTTTTCTATGCGCTAAGTAACACGGGAGAGGCTGCGGGGCACTACAAAACTAAAGATAGACTGTACCACGGAGTCCTCTTGAAAGATGGGAAACTCGAGCGATACGATTTCCCCGGGGCTACCGAAACCTTTATTCTCGGTATTAGCGATGCAACCGGGGCACTTACAGGCAGTTTTATCGGTGACGATAGAACAGTCCGCGGCTTTTCGGGTGACCAAATCATCGAATTCCCCGGAGCATCCGCAACATTCGCCGATTTTGTCAACGCCTCCGGCGCTATCGTCGGCAGCTACAGAGATGCTAATGATCAATACCACGGATACGTCAGGACACCCGACGGTGCCTTCGAATCGTTCAATCTGCCACATCCTCCCGACATCAGCGAACCGGACTTAAGATACTTGTATGTCCACGGTATCAACGATGCAGGTGCAATTGTCTTCCGAGCACAAGCAGTAGGCGATGTGCCACGCGCCTATATCGTGCAGCCGGGTGGCACACCACAGGAATTAAAAGCGCCAGGAAGCACAACGACCGAGGTTTGGAATATCAATCAGGACGGTTCGCTTGTAGGGCATTATGACACACCGGATGGACGTAGGCATGGGTTTATTGCAAGACCTGCACACTAGCTCGTTCAACAGACACTCGCGAAAACGCACACACGCCAAGTTGTCATAGCAGCGACCCCATGGCTCAACGATATGTAACGTCTTCAAACACTATGTCTATAAATCCTAAATCGGACAACAATTTCATGGATGCCTTGTCAAGCCGAGTGTTGGTATGTGATGGGGCAATAGGGACAGAACTTCGGAAACGGATAAAGCCATTCCTACCATGTGTAGATGCTTGTAATATCATTGAAGGATATGCTGATGAAGTGGTCGATGTGCATACGGCTTATGTCCATGCAGGTGCGGATGTCATACAAACCAACACGTATCAAGCAAATAGAGAAGCATTGGCAACACACGGTTTGGAGGATCAAGTAGATGCGATTAACCGTGCTGGTGTGAAATTAGCACGAAGTGCTGCAGGAGATAAAAGGTTTATTGCCGGTTCGGTTGGAGAAATATCCTTTAGTGCTCGAAATGCTACTGATGCAGATAGCGAACCAGGAACCAAAAGAGTCCGACACCTATTTCAAGAACAGATGGATACACTTGTAGACGAAGGTGTCGATCTGTTGGTATTAGAGACGTTTGTATCACAGAAACAGGCAGAGATTGCTACGAAGCAGGCACTGACGTACGATGTTCCTGTAGTCGTTGAGATTAGTGGTATATCTGGCGGAACTGTCGGTTCAGGATTAGATGTGCGGGTGTTTGCTCAGGAATTGGAACAGCTGGGTGCCCATGCAGTGGGTATTAATTGTAGGGGACCCCATGACCTTGTGCAGGCAATGGAACTGCTTGCTTCGGTGATCACCGTGCCACTTGTTGTGCAACCCAATGCAGGAAATCCAAGGGTCGAACAAGGGGAAATTGCAGTTTCATACACAGTAGATGCCGATGTTTGGACAGACTATGTCCAAAAATTAATAAGACTCGGTGCGAATATGATCGGTGGGTGTTGCGGCACAACACCTGAGTATATCGCAAAAATACGTGCATCCGTAGGAAAACAGAAACCTATAAAACGACAACCACGTATTTTTGTTCTACCAAAGAGTTCACCTGCTTACAAGACGCGTACGGACAATCCTGTTCAGCAGGTATTTGAAACGCGTCAACGCATTGTGAGTGTAGAAGCACGAGCAAATACTTTTCCACAATTGCGTACACTGCTGAAGGAAGCAAAAGTGTTGGCTGCCCTGGGTGTCGATCTATTTGATGTGACAGACAATTCAGGTGCTGCAGTCAACATTGGGGCAGTAGGTACAGCATTCCGATTGCAACAAGCGACACATATTCCAACGTTAATTCATTGGACAACACGTTCACGAAACTTAATCAGCATGCAGTCACACTTGTTGGAAGCAGAGGCATTAGGTATACGTGGGATAGTCGCGCTGTCTGGTGATCATCCGAAAGCAGGTCCTTTCGAATCGGCAAGTCTCGTACCAGATGTGCGTGGGGCAGTCCAATTGATGAAACTTATCTCCAGGCTTAATCAAGGCGAACTTGCTGATGGTTCGTCGATCGGAGATCCGTGTGGATTTTACATCGGTGGCGGTTTCACGATTGCTGAGAATCTTGATCCGCATGTCAAGCATTTACGGAATAAGGTGGCGGCAGGCGCGAAATTTGCTTATACACAACCTGTATGGACTTATGAAGACATCGTACGGTCTCAGAAAGCGACAGAAAATATGGGTATAAAGATACTGTATGGGATCCTGCCATTAACAAGTTTTCGCAGTGCCTCCTATCTACGTGATAATTTAGGTCTTTACATTCCCCAATTAATTGTGGATAAATTCCGTGACCTTGGTGATACTGCGGGGAACGAGCTTGGCATGCAATTGACCCTTGACCTCATGAGAGAAATCAGAAATCAGGATTCAATCCCAATCGATGGAATCTATCTTATTCCGCCTGCTCGTTTGAATTGGAAAAATAGGCGTAGTGTGATCACGGAGATTGTGAAAGCCTACCGATAACGTTCTTTTTTAACGTGAGTATAGCAGCACCGCACATAGCAAAGCCGTAGAGCGTCCATGGCATTTGCCACAGCAGAAAGCTCATGTGTGTGTGGATGTAAGAATGTGCTTTGAAGATAACAAACCATGATAACGGTGCTAAAATTGAAAACCATGTCATCCAGATTAATGCAGTGTACTGCCGCCGCTCCACTTCTATCTTTATGCTGGACAAATATAGCGGAACAGATATCGCAATAAAAAGTACTATTAGAGAATAATAACGTATTTTGAATAGGTGGTCTGTGATAAACGTCTTTGTTTTGGGTAGATAGTTGTTGAAATCAAAGAAAATGCCGTTCATGTAAGTCCTAACCACGTCTATTGTGCCTGCTTCAAGACTTGCCGCGTATACTGCTGGAAAGTTGTCCGCCTCTCCATACGTACGCTTTCCAAACGACCAGATCACGTGCGCAATGCCATCTATAAAACTCCCTTTGACAGCACCAATCTGGAAACATAACATGATAAGGCTCAGAAGAATTGCTACACCTACCCCGGCTGCCGTTGCAAACACAAATTTCAGACATACCGCTCTTTCCCACTTGTCAAGTATTGCATAATAGATACACGGTGTTATCATCATTACCAAGGTCGTTGTGATATACTCATAACCGTTTATGAAACACTTAATGGAAACCGCAACGAAGATTAGCATACCGAACTTGATGAACTGCCTGTCTTTTGGAACTCCGTCGTGTTTCAAATAGTACAGGGTAGCAATCATCGGAAGATAAAATGCCCATAAACACCACCAAAGATTTCTGCCAAAGACTGTCAACCAATGTGATAGTAATGCAGAACCTAACACAAATATTGCTACCAATCCACCAAATTCTTCATAGAACCACCCTATAATGCATGTCAGAGCGATTGCAGAAAGTAGTGATGTCAACACATAGAAGGCCTCTAATTTGATCTGGGGCGAGAATGGGATGACTCTATCAAGTAGACTAAAAAGCATGCCTTGTCCCCCAGGTTGTGAATTGTATGTTGCAAAGTTCTCAAAGGAGAGATTGTGAAGATAGGCTGTATATTGCGGTGTCCTTTCTGTTGGCGGAATCCAGTCCGCTTCTGTCTTTTTCGCAGTTCCCCATCCATTCAGTCCACCAGCCGAGAAGATGCCATCTTGACGTGATTTGACCATTCTTCCCATAATATGGCTTTCGGTGTCCTTCTGATGCGTGTCAAACCAGCTCTGTTTAGCGACATGCCATAAGTTCATGTAAAATCCACAAAATAGCAGTCCAATTGATACTGTCCATATTCCTACCTGCTTTGTAAGCACTTTTTGACGAAGATGTTTAAGTTGTGAAGTTAACATATCAATTTCGCTGTATAGCCTGTCGACAATTTGCTATTTCCTTTTAACCGTGCTACGATTACCATTGGTTTGCAGGTGCCATCTTCCAGCCCGTTACGCCTGCCGTTATATCTCCACCTTTGCTGAATAGGCATATTCCAACATCTTCAGGATTATGTATTTTTCTGTCTACGACTGCTTGACGTTCATTTATAAAAACTTCTATGAGTGGTCTGTCAAGGAATATTCGTAAATTCAAATCCTCTCCTTGCAGCAATTCGAACGGAGCTTCGCCGTAAGGTTGTGAGCTCCCATACGGTTTTCTCTCGTCATCTCCATCTCCCACTGAAACAATCATCTTATCAGCAGAGTAGAAGATATCAACCCCATTTTGGTTGTCTTTGTCGCAGAACACTTTTACGCCGTAATCTGTTGCATCGGTCGGTTTGATTGTTACATTGAGTTCAAGTGTATCTCCTGAAATATGCTTCAACCTATATTCTTCACCGTTTTTGACAGTGATATTGTTCTCAGTTGTTTCATTGTAACGTAGACACGCAAGTTCCCGAACAGGTTTGATCCGTACGATGCCATCGTCAGGTAAGCTCAACTCCCATGGCAGCGAGAAAACGCAACTCCATAATGTGTTACCGAGGTTAGACAATAGATTGGTAATAACTACTCTGCGTCCGTCCGGTGTGGGAAAAGTCTTAGGTGCCCAATAGATAGGTATTCCGCGATAGTTGTTGCGCCAGCTCATTCTGGTATGATATTCGGGTGTGAACTTGTTATCCTTCCATTCACCCAGATAATATCGAGCGCCCCGCCCATGGCTGATAAGCAGCATCATGTGCTTGTTGCCGAGTTTGAAAAAATCGGTGCAGGAATGGTCGTGATGTTCAAGCCCCGGTAATTCCTTCGTCATAAATTGACCTAAAAACTCCCATTCTTTAAAATCTTTTGAACGCATAAGTGTTGTTCTTTTATACCAATTGCCGAACCCTGGGCGTGTATCCTCCATGGGGTGATCACCGGAAAATATGTAATAGTAGTCTCCCTCGACCCAGGCTGTCGGGTCCCAAAAAACCCAAAAATCTGCATCGCGTGCTTCTTTTGGTATATCTATCTCAATCGGTTTGGACCAATTTTCAAGGTGTTCATCGGATGCTTCAACATAGGTGGGTCGACCGCCAAATATACCAACAAAAATAACTTTCTCGTTATCTTTGGTGATAATCGTGCCACCCGTACCGCATCCACCGCTGCCCAAAGCACAATCCCCACGGCGGCGCCAGTGAACAAGGTCTGTACTCGTGAAGTGACCGAAGACGTGTTCGTCTCCTTTGAACATGTAACCGAAATGATACTGCCCTTTCCAATAGATCATGAAATTCGGGTCGAAAGGATAGTTTCTTTCGGAATCTCCATCGGAGTTGACCAGGTGGTATGTCGGTCTACTTGGGTCATGCATCAGGCGTTGACGGAAATCACGGACGATTCGAACAGCTTCGTTATCCATGGTAAACATGTGTCTATCGTCTCGATCGAAAACTATGTAATCGTCATCTTCATTCTCTTTTATCGCTGCCCTGTTTACAAACTCAGGAAATTTTCCAGCACGGTCTTCCCACCATCCATTTTGTGAAAAGTCATACCAACTGAATGGTTGTATAGCTGAAGGTTCGTTAGGTTTCAATGTTATAATCTCTTCCTGCGTCAAAGCTTGAGCATATACCCGAACATCCTTGATTTTACCCTTGAACGATGTAGCATAGTTAGGGTTTAGATTAACACATCCAATTACCAGCTGAAGATAGGGACTGTTTAGAAAATCAAAAGGTTTTTCAATGGTATAGTCAGCGTATACTTCTCCATCGCGATAAATGGTAACAGAATTGTCCTTGTAGACAGCGGCCATCATCATGTATTGCCCAAGTACAATGTTCTGTTCTGGATTTTGTGCCAGTTGTTCCGGGGATTGCGTCCGTGTGTTATCCTCACTTGCAGTGGACCACTTGCCTGGCGTGTCCTGTCCAAAAGCGAGTGAGTCGTATTTGTCTGCTGCCTGCACGGCGATCACGCTGCAGTGTTTTGGGAATTCTTCATCGAAACAGAACCAGCTAACAAGTGTCTTGTCCGTGTTTTTTAATGATTGCATAGTGTTACCGAAAGTTTTTTGAATAGTTGCAAGGTGTTACCGCAAGGCTGTTGTGCTTTGCTCCGTTTTTGCTTAAGATAACATGGGCTCAGTGTCTTGATTTGTAGCATAACCTTTCTAGGGTGTGTATCTTTGCAGCATAACTTTTCTAGGGTGTGTCCCTGTGTGTCTTTGCAGCGTAACTTTTCTAGGGTGTGCATCAGGAACGCAATTAAGATAGGCGTTTTCTGATTGCTACGGTCTCCCTTTAAATAGTTTTTAAAGGGAGACATAAATCCAAGATCAGCGATGCAAAATCCCAAAACTACGAATTGCGTTTGTATAAAACATAAACTTGAATCTGTTCCCATTTCCGTTTAGACCGATGTGTTGCAACGCGTCTCTTAAAAAGGTTTTGGCGGATAAAACCTGATTCATCTATGATTGCCCTAAGATTCGCTGTTGCTTTGGGGCCGGAGGCATCCGCATAACCCAGCAGCAAAGTTCCGTTAGGTTTTAAGTAGTATGGGACTTGTTCAAAGAATCGTTTCAATGTTTGCTGTTTTTCGTCGTGGATAGCGAGTTCTGATCTGTTTCGGACACGCGCGACAACCCACGGTGCATTAAATATAATGATATCAAACCGAATAGATGGAAACGGCTCAAGCAGGTCACCTGCTGGCATGACGATCACATTATCACTATCTGGCAGATGATGCTGGATGTTCAATTTTGTTGTTGCAACGGCTTCTGGCAAAATATCGGATGCATAAATCTCTATATTGTCACCTAACTCTTGATGTGTTAGTAGTGTCAAACATCCGCTACCACACCCCACATCTGCAACCGTGATATTTGGCTCATAGTCCATTTTTCGAACAGATTGCAGTGCCTCTTGAAAACACGCTACAGTTTCCTGAGAACGCGGTGCTAGCACATTTTCAGATGCAATGAGGGACGCATTAAGTGCATGAACAGGATAGGTTTCGGCAAGTGCACGTTGGAGTCGCTGCACTTTAACGACTGATACCAGAAATGGACAACCTTCGTTAGCATCAGGTTGCTCACCGAGTAGTTCCAGAAGATAAGATACGTCTGGTGTAGGTTCAACTTGGAGCATGCCATCTTTATCTGCCCAACACATTAACCTGGATAATGCAGTTTCTCTGTTCTGTTTTAGGTTATACCGTTTCTCTCGCGATCTGTCCTTTCCATATCGCTTAGTTTTTATTTCCGAAGAGAGTTCATTCTTATGTCGTTCAATATAGTCCATCACAGCAGTAATTTGTTGCCATTCTCCCGATACAACAGCAACACCACCACGAAGGATATATGTGAAAATGCGATTAAGGTTCTTTAGTTCTTGATTCGGAAATAACTTAACACCACCACCTGCAAACACTGCTTCACGAAATTCTGTGGGAATATATAATTCTCCAATTGGATTTATGGAATAAAATGCATTCATCTACAAATAACTTACTGAATTGCTACAATTTCTCCAGTTCTAACGGATTCTGCTTCCTTGTAGCAGAGCAGAAGTGCATCTCTTGCGCCGATACCCGATAATGCTGTGGGCTCTTCCTCCCAATCAATAGCATCAACAGCATATTGAATCTCAGCAGTAAACGCATCAATAGGGTCAACTTCCCCTAAATCTACCTTTTCAACCGTGCCATCTTCTGTGAGGAGTGTCAACGGCACTGCGGTAGAAGGTTCACCGGCAAGTGTAGAGAAATCGAACAGTAATGTTGCTCTCTCCAGGAACATTTCAAATCCGTGTGAGAAGGCTCTTCCTTTTTGTGAGATTGCGCCTGAGGAGCAACTCACTGTGAGTTCCTTATCGTTGTAAATGTATTGTGTTGTTAGATAGTCAACGAAATTGCCGCCTGCTAATTTACCTTGTGAGAATACTGCATCGGGAACACCACAGAGCAATTGAATAAAATGTGTGTCGTGAATATGTAAGTCAATACCGGGACCGCCACTTTTTTCAATGTCAGCCATGTCTCGCGATCCACTCGGTTTTGATATAATTCGCTTGAAATGTGCGCCCAGGAGTTCTCCGTATCTTCCACTTTCAACAAGTTGCTTTGCATAGGCGTATTCTGCAAAGAATGGCAGTACATGTGCCACCATGAATTCTTTGTCCGTTTGGTCAGCAAGTGCCACGATTTCATTTGCATCATCAATGTCGATGGCTATCGGTTTTTCAAGGAGTGTGTGTTTACCGGCATTGAGCGATGCCATGCTTACAGATTTATGCAGATGTGTGGGTAGACAAATATCCACAAGGTCAATCTCATCATCTGCAAGGAATTCATCAATCTGATTGTAGGTTCGTATGTTAGAGAGATCTTCCATCCCACCACGTGGACCGAAATTTCCTTGAATTCCTGTCCAATCTCCTTGTAGTTTTTTTGGGTCACGCGTGCAAATTGCTACCACTTCTGCACCGGTTCCGCGTTGGATACCGTAGTAGTGTATCATTCCCATGAATCCGATGCCGATAATACCAATTTTTACCATTTGTACGATCCTCGTCCTATGGAAGATGGCACAGATGACGTATCCGAAGGGATAGGAACCTGTGCCAATTTTATGTTTGTCAGTTAATTATCAATAATTGATAGACTTATACTTAATATTTCCCCATGTAGTTGCGGCTTTATTTTTTGCGGAGACAGCAAGGAGATCGCCACCCATTGCCTGACTGATTTCAGCCTCACTGAGCGCGCGACTCCATACAGCTGCATCGTCGATCATGCCATTTTCAAAGGTATAGTTCGGACGGTCTTTTGAACATCCGATCCGTAGGTCTTGGTCGTTGGTTCCTGTGAAGTTGAATTTTTTCGGGTCTTCAGCGGAGAGTTCACCATCAACATAGATTTTCATGGCATCCCCGTCGTATGTTGCTACGACATAACGCCATGTTTTTGCCTTAAGGTTATGGGGTTTATTCAATGTTTGACGATTTTGGTCTGACCCCAGGAACATATTGAAACTATTTCCATCACCAAAAACACCTACACCGTAGGATGTGTGTTCACCGCCGTTATGGCAGTTTTTATCGAACCACTGCGAATTGTTGTTCCATGCCTCCATCCATACCCATGCTGCCATGGTGATTTCACCGCTGATTTTCAATTTATCGTCAGCAGGGACATTGACACAATCCGCACCTTCAGCAGTAATTTTGATGGCATCTCCATTTTTACCTTGAACAATTTCAGTATTTGCGACGATGTTAGCGTTCAGTCCGTTACCAGAACTATCTTTGATTGTTTTGCCATCAACATCATCAAAAGTAAAGTAGATAACGAGACCGTCTTCAAGGTCTGCGAGAACTGACCCGACAGTGATTAACGTTATTATGGTTATAAGCGAAAGTACTGTTGATCGTAACATTGATAGATTCCTCCTGTTTTGAGTAATCATAGCACATTAACAATTCCTATTACTTGAGTAGAATGCAATTTATCAACACGATTTATGCAAGTCACATTATATCAAATTCCGATAATTAGTCAAGTATAGTTAATTTTGGAATTTTGGTTAATCAGGATAGTGCGTAAAATTTTCGTCAACCGCTCCTTTATTGTTGGAGCAAGTCTCTGTATCAGTCCATATAAGATGGCGGGTAAAATTAGCGAAAACCAAAACCAATCCACGATACTATTTTTCAGGGAATTCGCTAATATTCAAGTCAGGAAATGGTTTACCATTAGCGTCTGTAATTCTCATAAAGAAACCCCAACTTGCTTCAGCATTACAGACTTTGACGAGAATAGTATTTTTACCTTCTTTCAATTTCACTGGAACAATCTGATCATCCACGATTGCCCAGCTATAGGTTGTCTTGGTTAAGACTTGGGTGCCATTTACCCAGACTTTCCCTAAGTCGTCACACCCGAATCGCAATTGGACATCGCGTTCATCAGGAGAATTAACAATGTTCCATGCATAAGCGGTAGAGAAATCAACGTTCCTCCCGAGATCTACATACCCGTCGAAAGCGTCATCTGAATGCTGAGCCCAGTGTATCTCCCCATGGAGTCCCTCATATTTTGAATCATAATCAATCAGTGTAGTATCTTCCTGAATGTAAGCCGTATTATGGCCGATATTGTTTTTATTATCATAGGGTCCGAGGGTACGCCAAGAATATTCATGAATGACACCTGTCTGTTTCATGTGTTCTATGGCTTTTTTGGGCATGTTGTTTTTGTGAGAGTATTCAGCCATACCGAGGTGAAAGTTTACATGGAAATGTTGTTGGGGTGAGGGTGCGTTGAGGAGTTCTTCAGCAGTTTTGTATGTGAGGCCTTGTATGGGGTGTCCATCTGCATCTGTGAGGCGTAGATAAAAATCCCAATCCTGCGTGGAATTATTTATTTTGAGTAGGATAGTATTTTCACCTTTTTTGAATTGCGTGGGGATTGTATAGCGATCAATCATGGTGCCGCTTGTTCTATAATGCCGGAAGGCTTCTTTTCCGTTTAACCAGATCGAGCCTTGGTCATCACTATCAAACCGCATAACGATATCCTGTTCCTTTGGGGAGTTAACGACGGTCCAAACATACGCTGCGCTCCAATCATCGTTTTCGGGGACAAAATTGTAGTGCCCATCTAATAGGCGGTATTGTGCCTTTTCCCAACGGATGAGTCCATCTCTTCCATTATATTGTGCTGTAGGATCAATCTGTGTTGTTTCTTCAGGGATATAAGCATAAAGCGTGCCCATTCCATCAATGTTTTTGAAGGGACCTAATGTTATCCACCGCGATTCTGGTACGAACCCTGCCTTTGTCATGACATAGTTTTCTGCGCTTTCACGCGTGTCGTTTTTATGGAGATATTGTGCAACCAATCGATATGCGTTTGCCCGATGCCGCCAATGAATAGGTGGATCCGCATGAATCAATACGTCAAGTTTTTGTATGTAATCTGCTGGGTCCTCAACTTTTTTGATGGTATCCGCAACTTTATTCCAGAACCAATTGTATCTATAATTGGATGAGATAGTTCCAAGTGCTTGTTTGAAATATTTGAGTGCTTCTTCAACTTTTCCGTTTGCGATAAAGGCTTCACCGAGTAGGGTTGTGTATGTATAATGTGTTCCTGTGTATGTGTGCACGGCGAGTTTCGCGTTCATGAGTGCTATTTCAGGATAGATGTCTTTATCGAGTAACTCTTCTGCATAAGCATGGTAGCTGGATGCAGTATTTCTACGATGGGCTGTTTTTTGTCGTATTTTCAACCATTTTTGGGTTGCATATTCGGCTTTCTGTGTCTCTCCAATTTTTTTGTATAGCTGTGCCAATTGGTCTTGAAAATCGGCACTGTTTGTCATTTTGTGTTTTATTTTTTCGAGGATGTCGAGGAGTGCGCGTTCTTGTCCTTCCGCTGCGTATAGTTTTGAAATAGCCTGGATGGCAGCGATATAGTGACTTTGTGTTAAGGGGACTTCCAATGCTTTGAGATATATTGCTTCTGCTGCAGCTGTGTTATTTGTGTTCAGGTAGAATTGTGCCAATCGGTCATAGTTTTGATACAAAGCGGGTTCAAGGATTAATGTTTTTTCATAATAAGATTTGGATTTTGTGAGATTAGCGGAACGTGTGCTTTTAAAAACGGGGCGTGTGTATTTCTCAAGTGCTGCTTCCCCCATAAGTGTACCATGGTGTGTGTGCGGTGAAGAGTCAAATATTTTGTCGTCGTGTTGCGTATCAAATTTCCAGTATCCGACGAGACCGTGTTCATTTCCGTTGACGTGTTTATGCATATCAGCCCGTATATCTTCTGTAGATCGTGCGATGTTCCATACGCGCACTTCATCAATGAATCCATTGACGTGGCTATATCCAGAGAATTCTTCATAGGTCCATCCAATTCGGAGTGGCACGTTGCTGTTATATATAGCGTGTATACCTTTAAAATGAGCCTTTGCGATTTCATTTCCATCAATAATCAGTTTTATTGTGTCATTTTTTGTATCAACAACCCCGGCGATGTGGGTCCATGTGTTGGGTTGGATTATATAATTTGATGGGAAAAGACTTACATGACTTTCACCTTTCGGCGCTGCTGCAAACTCTAGGGTGCCATCGTTCTTAAGATTCAAGAAAAAAGTTCTACTTTTGAATTCAGTGAACCATGTATTTGTTTTAGAGATGATAGGGGCGTAATCTTTTGGGTATTCTGTGCATTTGAACCATGCGGATACGGTTACCTGTTCTGATATATTGTTTAAAATTTCACTGTCGTTAATTTCTACATAACTTCCTTTTCCGTTGAGGGCCAGGGCAGTATCTTCAATCACTATCCCTGTGTCATGTCTTTCGTCGGGCAGGTTATTATAGAGTTCTGCAAGTTTCTTGGACCATTTTGAGCTAGTGGGTTGAAGTTCATGGAGTGCTTCGTATTGTGCGGCTGCCTGTTTGAACATTTTGGCAAGTTCATAGCTTTCAGCAAGTTGTATTCGTGCGTTAATATCATCTGGTCGATTTTCTACAATCTCAAGTTGTTTAGGTATCCATTTTTCGTAAAGTTTTCCTGTTAATGTGATTTCTCGAATTTCATTTTCAGCATTTCTTCTGTCGTAATCATAGTCTGTTGTTATAGCGACCTGTCGATACATGTTGACAGCGTCTTCGTATTGTTTTTTACTTTTGTATATTTCTCCGAGCATTGTCCACAGAGTTTCCTGCAGTGTGTTGCTGCCGTACTGTTGATTCATCTCAAGAGCAGTGTGTGCATGTTTAAGTGCTAAATCGTTCATTCCGTTCTGCAGGCAGATTGAAGCGACGTGGGCGACTATCCATTTGTCGTTTTTTTCTGTGCTGGCAGCGAATGCGGTTTCAGCTGTATTAAGAATTTCTTCAGTTTTGATGGGATGTCCACTCTCTTTCGTAGCTGCGGCTGCATAGTAATAATTCTGAATAGTGTTAGGTTGAATTTTGCAAAGTATTTGATAGGTTTCCGATGCTTGTTTGTAATCTCCAATTTCCTGATAAATATTTGCGAGTGTTTCGAGGATTTCTACAGCGTTGGGATGTTTATCGAGTTTTTCTTGGTATAGTATCTTTAGTGTATCGAGTCTGATATTTCTCAAAAGCACTCAGAACCTACTAAACATCAATGTGAAGCAGGTCTAAGCCCCTGAAAATGCGTTTATGTTGAAGATTTGACTTGACCCTAAACGCATGAAATGCCATCCTAAGAAGAATCAAACAACGTTATTTTTCTCAGGAGGACATTTCATGCATCATCAGATTATCAAATCTGCTGAGTTTTTTCAAGAACTTCTTTATTCAAGGTTTCAAGGTATACAATCAAAAATCATAGACACTTTACTTCTGTTGTCCGTTTGCCATCTTTTCGGTCTTTACAATCCGAACCAGGTCGCAGATGCGTTGTCAGTTCAAAAAGCGTGTCTGTATCGGCAACTTCATTCAATAAGTCTTTATCATTGGAAGCACTTGAATATGCGTCTTGGATGTGCTTCAGCACTTGAGTTGATCAAAGACACTGAAACGAAGAGTGCTGCAACACAATCCCGGCGACGCATTACCATCAGTGTAGATGATACCAATGTGGATCGGTATGGCAAAACGATTGCTTATAGTTCAAACTGGTGGTCTAAGAAGGATAATAGGAGCGTCTGGGCTCAAAATGTGTTAGCGATCACGATCAAGATTGGCGATGTGGTTAT
This sequence comes from Candidatus Poribacteria bacterium, assembly GCA_965200395.1. Classification (GTDB taxonomy): domain Bacteria; phylum Poribacteria; class WGA-4E; order WGA-4E; family WGA-3G; genus MSPOR6. The sequence continues at coordinate 1,430,126 of CBDAUH010000003.1, forward strand.
TCCCCTCAATACACAGATTGTGAGTAAACAGGGGCGTGGCAACACAGATAAACCGAGCCTTTTTCTTAGTATGATCCAAGCAGTCTTGGATTGCTTTGATGCTGCAGGCATTGATATAAGGAAGTATCCGATTACTTTCGACTCGTGGTATGGTAGCATAGGGTTATTTAGTTTTATGTATTTTAGTTGTTTTTTATCACAATCGTTAATATTTTAGGATGTGCAGATATACCGTGATTTTTCATGGTATATCTGCTATACTTCACCTTAAAAACTTACGATCTTTTGAGGTGAAGAATGACAAGAAAAAAGTCCTGCCACTTAGTCAATATGTTAGCAGAACTTACAGACCCACGCAAGGAAAAAGGGAAACGACACCCCTTGAAAGCAATCCTCGCACTTTTAGTCGTTGGATTGATGTGCGGGCATAAAGGGTATACATCCATCGCTACCTGGGCACGCTCACAGCCCGCACTCACAAAAGCACTCGGGTTCACACATCACAAAACGCCTTGTGCCGCAACTATCCATAATCTGTTGAAAAAGTTGGACGTTGAGGCATTAGAAAACATCCTGTCAAAATGGGTAAACGCCGCATTAGCAGAGTGCCCTGATTTGCGGGGGTGTTCCGACGCAGTCGCTATAGATGGCAAAACCCTGCGTGCGTCTAAAAAAAGTGGTGCGATGATCAGCCATTTACTCTCCGTCGTCTCTCATGAGTTAGGGATCACCCTCACGCAGCGAGGTGTCAGCGACAAAACCAATGAAATACCGGTATCAACGGAAATCCTCAAAGCGTTTGATGTAGCAGGCAAAGTTATCACAACGGATGCCCTTTTGACACAACGCTCTTTCTGCCACGGAATCATAAACAGCGGGGGCGACTATATGCTGCCTGTTAAAGGCAATCAACCGGACCTGTTAGAAGCGATTGAAAAACTTTTTCAAGGCGTGCCTGACGCGGTTTCTGAAGACACAACACACCCTACTTTAGGGAAACCGATATACATGCATGAGACGATTGAAAAGTCGCATGGCAGACTTGAGACGCGATGTATCAAGGCAAGCACAAGTCTCAACGCATATCTGGATTGGCCGGGCGTAGCACAAGTGATCCAATATTGCTATACTTCCAAAAATATGAAGACAGGAGAAGAGACAACCCGCACTACCTATGGGATTACGAGCCTGAAACCGAGTGAGGCATCCGCAGAACGCTTACTTGCTTTACGGAGAGGCCATTGGGCAATAGAGAACAAGTCGCATTGGATGCGCGATGTGCTACTCGGCGAGGACGCATCACCTGTCAGATGCGGGGCTATTCCACAAGTCATGGCCGCTTTACGAAATACCGCATTATCCGTATTCCGTTTTCAAGGCATAACACGGATCGCTGATAAAATAAAGGAATATGCATCAAAACCTTTACTCACAGTTAACTTGATAAAATGAATATCTATAAAACTAAATAACCCTATATGGTAGCAAGCATCTGGTTGACATCTTATTAGATTTAGGGTTTGTGTCTATACAAGTGCATGGTAAAAGCAACTATGTGATGACGATAGAGGGTAAAACTGCTAAACTTTCAGTTCACAAAAAGCGGATCCAACTGCGGTCGGAGCAATGGGGATGCGATAAACCTGTCTGTCGTGTGCGAGCAGTAAGCCCAACATTTGGTGAGTGCATTGTGCTGTTTTTTATGGATATGGGCAAGATACGAACGCTTTTAGTTTTTGGTAAACCGCTCCGCACTTGTGAGGCTCTCAGAATATGGTCTCAACATCACGGCATTGAACACTTTTGGCGTCAATCTAAATCGTGTTTGCATCTATCTGGTATGAGTTTACGTAGCACGGTAGGTGCGTATGCGGGTCTCGGTATCAAAGTGATGGGTTATCTGATGTTGTTGCGTGTAAGTATCTCAGAGTGTCGCACATTTCATCAAATACAACTTGAACTCACTGGACAAAGGCAGATGCTACTTGACATCATAGAGCATTTTCATGAACAAAACCCAAAAGAACCTTGAAAACCATTGAGTTGGGAAAACTTTTGAAAAATATCAGCGAGTTTATTCTCATTTTTGTATGTGCGAATAAGTGTGTCTTGTGCTTGGATTGCGCTTGAGGAGACCGTGATGCTTTTGGGCCCGTAAGAGATGCTTCTACTGGAATCAGAACGGTATACTATTTTTTTATAAAGATCCATGGCTTCTTCGTTTTGATCGTGTTGGACATAAACTGTAAGTAGTTTGTTAGACAACCAATTTTTTTCATAAGAATCTGTGGTCATATCAATAGCTTTTTTAAATGCTTCCACAGCCTTTTCTGTGTTCCCTATATTGAGCAAGTGGCGTGCCTTTTGTGCTTGCATATCTGCGGTGAACGGACCTTTTGCTTCAGCGTCTTTGAACCATTCTGTTAACTTCCCTTGATACCGATATAGGTTCCGTATCTGGTTTTCAATATTTTCTTTTTGGTAGCTGGATGTCATGTATTGAAGTGCGGTGTTGAGGGCATTTTCTGCTTTTGCAAAGTTATCTGTGCGTAGGTATATGTGTGCCACATCGAGATAGGCTTTTGTGTTTTCGGGTGCCAGTGCAATTGCTTTCTCGTAGTTTACAATTGCGTCATCGGTTTTATTGTCATCTGCATAAAGTTTAGCAAGTCTTAGGTAATGTTTATAGATGTCAGGTGCTGCCTGTATGTATTGTTGAGCGAGTGTATATGCATCGGTCTGTTGATCGGCGGCGTGTAGGCTGTGGACGAGTCCATCTTGATAAATTGTATTTTCAGGGTCTACTTTAAGCAATGCTGTCCATATTTGCTGTGCAGTGCTGTGTTGCCCGATGCGTGTGTAGAGATGTGCAAGGTATTTGCGTGTATCATAAGCTTCGGGTATATTTTTCATGAGTCGGTTGTATATTTGGATGGCTTTATCAACTTTCCCGATGTCTTCAAATTTTTCTGCGTAGGCATGTTGGAGGTCGATGGGCATGCCTTGTATCTCTGTATCTGTTAGCACATCAAGGTCGCCGCGTTGTTGTTTTATTTCCAACATTTTTGTGTGCGCATCGTTACGTTGCCAGTAGGATGCCTCCCAGCTATTGACGATTTCTGCGTATATTGTGAGTGCTTCATCCCACATGTGGTATTGCATATATGTGGTTGCGAGTTTTCTTTTATCAAGTATGCTGCCCCATCCGGTGGACATTGCTTTGAGTTTTCCCATCTTTCGGATTGCGATGTGTGCTTTGGATATGTCTCCTTTTTTCAGATATGCTGCTGCGAGTTTCTGGAACCCTTTTTCTTTTGGCAATTTTTGAACAGCGGCTTCAAGGAGGCGGCACTGCAGTGTGTGTAATCCATTATCTCCACAAGCGTCCGATAAATCATATAATTCTTGTATCGTGATAGATGTGTTTGCTTTTTCAATGACTTTATCTGTGAGGGCATTTATGCCATGAGTATCATGAGCTTTTAGCTTCATAGCAGTTATGATGTAGGGCAGGTGTGTATCTGTAGGGTTTTGAGCAAGTTTTGTTTCGTATTCGGCTATAAGTTTGTGTGATGCATTGTTATGTTTATAGAGATCAGCGAGTTTTAGGACGAGCGGTGTGATTGATTTTGGTTGTGTGTGTTCATTTATTTTTTCTTTTAGATAATTGATAGCTTTCTCAGTATTCCCTGAACCGTGATAGATTTCGGCAATTTTGGTGATGAATTCTGTATCTGACAACAAGGGTTTTTTACTTTTTTGCTTTTCAGTTAGGAATTGGACTGCTTTTTCGGGATGTCCTGTGTTGACGTATATGGATGCTAATTCTGTATGGAGTGCTTTCCATCTGGGGTGTATATTTATAATTTTCTCAAACAGTTGGATTGCGGCGGCTGTTCGGTTTTCAGTGAAGCATCTGCGTGCGACGCTCAGCGCGAAGTTGTTACCGGCGTAGTTTCCTACAGGCATGATAATATTGTGTGTAAGTGCGATCAGTTCATCTATTTTCTCTGTTGCGATGAATGCATCTATTGCAGTGTCATGTTGGTAGTCAAGGGTGCTAGGGTCGCTTTTCAATAGGGCGGTGTAATCTGAAATTGCTGCTGTAGCTTTACCGTTGCGTTCTAACATCCTGACGTATTGCAGTCGGGTATTATTGTCTTTTGGGCGCAGGGCGAGTGCTGCCTTATAGGCTGTTATTGCTTTTTCAATCTGATGTGTTTGTTCATAGTGGACAGCTAATGTGCGTTGTGCTTGAAATGAGTTGGGTTTATTCTGTGCATTTTGGATGCGTTTGCTTTCATTATTCTGTCTGCTGGGCGTGTTCTTGAATTTGAATGCGCGTTTATAGAGTGCAGTACTCGCTTGTGCGCTGCCAAGCGAGTTGAGATGGTCGGCTAGGTCTATGAGTAGCGATGTGTTTCGTTGTGTCATGGCGAATGACGCGGCTTTGCGTGCAAGTGTTATTGCGTGATGCGTGGATCCATTTTCATCAAGTGTTTGAGAGAACTGGTATAGATCTTCGGCATTATATGATGCGTTCAGTATTTTGGGCATGAGTACTTCTAGTGCATCGGTGTCTCTGGAACGTGTAGCGAGCTCTAACATTAATGCGTAGTATTGCTGTTGTTGATGCGTAGGGACCTGTGCAAGTTTTTCGAGGATATTGCGTGCTTCGCTTATATTTCCTGTCTGCATGTAGAGTAAAGCAAGGTTGAGTTTGAGGATCAAGTCATCAGGGAATTCGTTTTGTATCGCGATGACCGTATCTTTTGCATTTTGTCGTTTTCCATACCACCAATAGCAGTAGGCGAGTGCTAAGCTAGGATAGATACGGTTGTTACTTTCAGCGGTATCCAACACATTTTGTAATTTTTTAAAGGGTTGCAAAGTGTGACCATAGGTTTCCTCGTTGTGCCTGCTGCTGCCAGGTTCGGTATTGTATGTTTGGGTGTAGGTGTGTATCTGAAATTGCCGGAAATTGTGTTCGAGGAAATCTATTCGTTCTGCGTTGAAGTATGCGGAGTATGGTGGGAATTTTGTAGGTATTGAGCGGTACCTGCTTGTCAATAGGGATTGTGTATGTGAAGCGATATGTTGTGTGTTTACAGATGTTGGTTTTGTTTTTTCGATGAATCCCCAGAGGACATCGAGTGCTTTCTCTGGTTTATCTTGATGCAGGTATGTATCTATGAGATGTTGGCATAAGGATTTATAATCATGGGAATTTTGTGTAGGTGGTGTGAATGCCATGAGGTGTTTCTGTGCGATGTCAGTCTTTTTAGGGAGTACGAACGCGTTGACGAAAGCGGAGACGGTATCAAGATTAGAGATTTTTTTATTTTGTATTTCATGCAGGAGTTTATTGGCTGTCGCTGTGTCTCCTTTATGTAGCAGGGATTCTGCGTATTGTGCGATAGCCTGCCATTGATCTTCGGGTGTCATTACGGGGAGTTCTGCAATTTTTTCTTTGAACTTATCTGGGGTTAAGTTTTCGTTGAGAATTCTTTGGAGCCGTAAGTATCGGTATGCGGTATCGTGTGGTGTGATGTCAATCAATTTGTCAATAACTGTATCTGCTTTATCATTTCGTTGCATAAGATTATAGAGTCGTGCTAACGTTTTATGTGTATGGACATCTGTTGGGTTTTCATCGGCGGCGGCTTGCAATTTTTCGACGAGATCTTTGAGTGTTCCTTGCTGTTGTGCGATAGTTGCCAGTTGAACCAGTGCCCCTATTTTTGCGTCATCTAATGTTTTGGGTTCCATTGGGCAGGTTTACTTTGAATATCGGAGATAGTTTCGTAGGATATTGTGAAGTGATTGCGATGAATGCTGTTTATATGTATTGTGGATGGATCCGTAGTTTTTTCAGTGAGGGTGTCTGTCTGTTCAGCCATATTCAGGATACTGTGGAAATGCGGTATTGCGCGTTCTGGTTCATCTATAGCGACTAGCAGTGCCCCGAGTTGGTAGCGGGGTAGGTGTGCGTCTGTGCTAGTGATTTTTTCGGCGGTGCGTTCCAGGACGATAGCTGCTTGTGCTTGTAGGCCGTTGCGTAGTAACCGTGCGGCGAGTTTGACTTCAGCGGTAAGCGGCTGGTTTTTTGCATGGAGGAGCTGTGTCCATACTTGAATGGCCTCTTGTTCGCGTCCGAGGTCAAACAGTATTTCTCCGAGTTGTTGTTGGTTATCAGCGGTAGGTTGGACTTTAACAAGTTGTTGTTGGTACGTCAGTGCTGTCTGCATATCATTGAGTGCTAAGTTGATGTTTACGAAATGATATAAGAGTGCTGGATTATTTCTCTGTTTGTTCAATGCTTTTGCCAATAGGAATCGTGCCCCTTGCAAGTCATCCTGTGTCCGTTGGAGTTCAGCGAGTGCGAGCGTAGCGGCGACCTGGGCGGTATTGGATTTTGCCAGTTTCTTGAGTTCTGTTTTGAGTGCGTCTGGTTTACCCAGGGTGTTGTATATTTCTGACAAAGGTTTTATCAAAGCGAGTTTGTCGGTGACAGTATCACTGAGATGCCAACATTGCCAATACTGTGCCACGGCGTGCTGTGGTTTTCCAGCGAGGCGATAGACCTTTGCTAATTCAGTGCGTATCTTTATATCTTCGGGTTGTAATCTCATAGCATTTTTTAGGCTATCTATAGCAGCAGCATAGTTTTCTGAGTGGACGGCGATGTGTGCGAGGAGTTGATGTCCATCAGGCGCGCGTGGGTTCTGTGCGATGATCTGTTTTGCTGTATCTGTTGCGGCATCAAAATCGAGGATATTGAGATGGGACTTTGCAATTTTAGTATAATATTCGCGAGCATTGGCACTATCTATCGTAATAAGGTGTTTATATATACTGTGTGCTGCATCCCATCTGCCTTGGCGATAATATAATTCTGCAAGCCATCGGTGAATGTGAACATCACGGGGTTTCTGCTGTTTTGCTTTTAACAAGACTTCTAGGGCATAACTTATATTTCCCATTTTCAAGTACATCTTTGTGAGCAGTAGCTGCTGTGTGGATCGTTCAGTTTCAGAGCGTGCAGGATTTTCGAGTTCAGTTTCTAACGTTTTAGCTTGCTGTGTGAGTGTTCCCTGTCTGCGATAGAGTTCAATGACTTTATCGTTCAGTTTATCAACGAAGAACGGATTTGGTGCAAGTGCTATAGCAGTGTTGTATGCAGCGAGTGCTTTGTCATATTCTTCGTTCTCCATTAAGTATTCTGCTAATTTTTCACTGTGCCTGTATTCTTCTGGCATCAACGCTACAGCTGTGCGTATTGCTGCGATTGCCTCTTTTTTGAAGTTTTTTGTTTTGAGGAGTTGTGCAAGATGTTGAAAGTTCATAGCATTTGCTTTGTCACCGGTGACCATGGTGTTCCACGTCTCAAGTGCCTTCTCACGGTTACCGTGTCGTAGATAGAAATCACCAAAGGCCGCGATGTAATCTAGGTTGTTGGGTGCAAGGGCCAATGCTTTTTCATAATGTGTTGTGGCTGCGTCTATCCATGCGTGTCCTGTATATATTTCAGCCAGGGTGAGATATGTGCTTGGATTGTCGGGGGCTCGGTCAATCATACGTTGATAGACCTGTTTTGCTTTTTCGGGTGTGCCCAGTTGATAATAGAGTTCACCGAGTTCTCTGTAGATACCGATATTATCAGGGTCTTGTTTGTTTAAGGTTTCATATTCCGTTGCGGCTTCAGCGAATCTTTCAGCGTATCGGAGGGATGCGATAAGATTGCGTCGGAGCTCGATGTCTGTTGGAGCGAGTGCTAATCCTTTGTGATATGTTTTGATGCCTTCATCAAGTTGTTAATTTTCGATCTATGCAGCTGCCAGCAACCCAAGAAGTTCGGGTTCTGAGGGTGTCTCCTCAAGTTTTTCTGTGTAATGCTTTATGAGTCCTTCCCAATTCCCAGTGGATGCGAAGATACCGATGATACGGTGTTGTATGTCTTTCCGTAGCCAGTTACCTTGTGCTGTTAATGCAAGTGCAGTCTCATAGCTATTCAGTGCGGCTTGGAAGTCACCTTTAATTTCGAGGATATTTCCGATAGCTCTGTAGCTCAAACAAGCTCTGTATGGGTCGTCTTTTTTCAGTTTAAGTATAGCTTCATGTTGTGCAATGGCCTGTGGGTAGAGTTGTTTTTCTTTGAAAAGTTCGGCAAGTTCGAGCCGTGCGAAGATGTCTTGTGGATCCATCTCAGCGATTTTGTGCCATGCCTGAATGGCTTCATCTACGAAATCCCGATGAAAAAGTGCCGTGCCGAGTGCCTGATATATGGATATTCGTTCAGCGAGTGGGATGTTTGGGGCGAATTCAGACAGTTCGGCTGCCTTTTGCAATGCCTTCAGTGCTGCTTCATAGTTGCGCAGTGTCTTATATATATTTCCTAAGGCAAAATGTGTGTAGTAGGTATCAGGTGCAAGTGCGACGGCGCGTTGATAAGCGGTGATTGCATGTGTATCTTTCCCAAGCCTTTTGTAGAGATGCCCTAAGATGAGGTGACGATGTGGATCGTTCGGTTTGTTTCGTGCTTCGGTTTGATAATCATTGAGCATCGCTGATAAACCATCCCCTTCAAGATAAAAGTGATAGAGACGGTCAAATGTGCTTCCTTCTTTGGGGTTACGCAGCAGTATCTGTTTATAACGTGAAATGATGGTTTCATCGTTAACCGTTTGCTGAGCAAAGGAAAAGATTGGGATAATAGAGAGTATGAAGAATAGACACAAAATGCAAGGGATGTCCGAAATGTTTATCTTTTTATTAAACATGAGTACCTCTGTGTGGAACCTGTTTACAATTTTTTAGAAGGGTTACACCGTGTCGTCGCAAGGCCGTTGTGCTTTGCTACGGTTTTTCACAGATGCACAACCTGGAAAGGTTATGCTACAAAGTTTTTTAAATGATTGCATAGTGTTACCACAAGGCCGTTGTGCTTGCTACTAGGGAGTGGGTCACTATGACGTAGCAGCGAGTACATGCTCCATGATCTCTTGCCATCTACCTTCAAATTTCTGACCGAATTCTTTCGCTCCACCTGTTGATAAGGGCCCTGAAATCATGGGTTTGGTTCTATTGTTTCGTTCCCAGAGTGCTTTGCCTCCGAAATCGTTATGTAGGAAATGTAATGCCACGCCGGCTCGTGCTTTATCGGATAGGTTTGATCTTGTGCAATGTGCTACGCCGTAGCAGAAGAATAGTACGCCACCCGCTTTTAATTCAATAGGTACGGCGCGTTCTTCAGGTGGGTCGCATCGGATATGATGATCACTAAGCGGATCGGGGTAGTGTTCATAGGATTCACGGTGGCTGCCGGGGATGACGTGTATACATCCATTTTGGATATTTGCGTCATGTATAGCGATCCACATAGCAGTGCCGCGGAGCGGGTCCGCGATTTTGAAATATGCGTTATCCTGATGCCAACTTGTTCCGATACCGACTTTAGGGGGTTTCCAGAAGGCTTGATCTAATTCCAGCATAAATTCATCACCGATCAGTTGTTTGACAACGGAGACAACTTTGGGGTGAAAAGGTAAGGCTTTGTGCAGGTCGCTGCGGTTGTTGAGTGGAATGACTTGTAGGTTTTGGCGTGCACCTGCGTTATCTCGTTGCGTACCATCCTCTTGAACAGCACAGTTGATGCCAGTACCCTTTTCAAGTTCAGTATTGTAAATGCGTTCTAATTCAAGCCGTAGTGCAGCTGCTTCCGTAGGGGCGAAAAAACCTTCAAATGCGATATAACCATTTTCTCTGAATTGTCCAAGTTGTTTTTCTGTTAGTTGCATATTTGACTATCTTCCTATTTTAAACATAATAGATTATGACACATCCCATTTGTTTGGATGTATCATTAACATCACTTATAGACACAGTATTGATATAATGAGGTAAGTATAACATATATCAAAAATATTTCCTACAGATATTGTTTTTATTACAAATGTGATGATGAACGCGCTTTTTTCATAAGTCTCGTTATATGTTCAAATAAGGTTTCAAATCCCATAACAAGATAGTATGATCAAAACTACCACTTGCCAAAATAGTGCCATCCGGTGAAAACGCAAGACATTGAATGTCTGTCGGATGGCCCAGAAAAGTGGCGATGTGTGCACCGGTGCGAATGTCCCATAACTGAACAGGAACTTTCTCTAAACCCGGTTGCCAAACTTCACCGAAAGCCAAATACTGACTGCAAGGCGAAAACGCTACCGGATCTACATTAGCGAAAGTTGTGTCTATTATCAGGCAGATTTCACACTGTGCAACATCCCGCACAAGCATCTCGTCAAAAGAAAAATGTCCCGCAATTAAATTTCCACAGGGAGAAAGAGCTTTGGGTATAAAATTAAAATCTGGAAACTCCCAGAGCACTTCACCGCGCATCACGTCCCATAGAACACTTGTGTCGTCATAATCCATGCTTTGAAGGCGTGTGCCATCCGCACTGAATCTCACGGTGTGGACCCGATTCGTATGTTTACCTCTGAAGATGTGCCGCATCTGTCCGCGTGCGACGTCCCAGACATAGACTGCACCATTTTCAGGATCATTTTCATCCCAGCTCTCATCATTCTTTTCCGTTCCATGCCCATACGCAAGCAGATTCGTGGCGGGTGCATAAGCCGTCCCACGGCGTTGATCGGGCAATTCTCCAGGGATGGTGAGTTCGGCTATCGGTTCACTTTGTCCAATTTCCCATAGATTCAGGGTGTTGCCCCAACGGTGAGAATCTTCTGGAGAATCTTCATATTCTGGAGGAAGTCCAGCTGCATAAAAGTTCCCCGTAGAAGTGTCCGAATAAACGTTAACGATATGACAACGCGGCTCTGTAACGACATGTTGTGGGCGATGGGTCGCAGCATCCCATAGCACGACACCGCCAAATTGCCGATACCCTGCACAGAGTGTTTGTCCATCAGGTGAAAATACCAACGAATGCAGATCGCCCAGTTCCCACGACAGGATAGAAAGGGGCTCTGCATCTCCCACCGACTTGACTTTGACTTCAAAATCGCTTTGGAAGGCAAGATGTGTCCCATTGGAAAAATGGATAGGAAAAATTGTTGCATCAAAATAACTTCTTTCCTGAAAAGTATATAACGGCTTGGTACTCCGTGCGACATCCCATACAGTGACTGTGCTTTGATCGTGGGAGATACCTGCTGCCCGAAGGGTGCTATCGGGTGCATAGGAAACGTTCATGTGATAGTCACCGAATGATGAATACGTTTGCTGCAGCTGCCAAGTAGAAGTCTCCCAGACTTGCACAGTCCCTTTCACCCTGCCAGCTGCGAGGAACTGACCACAAGGCGAAAAACTGAGCGAGTGCACACCTTCGAAATGTCCCGTGAGACGGATAATACGTTCACCAATAGTTATGTCCCATACAGTTATGAAATCAGCCCAATGAGATGACGCTAAAAGACAATTGTCCGGTGAAAATGCTAAGGCACCGCTAAAAAAACTCCAGAAGTCATCATCATATATGTTACATAACGCTATGTCTTCATCAGGCAATTCCAGCGATGTCCGTACTCTACCGGTTAACGATTCGCAGATATCAACGATAACCTCACCGCGGCTATTTACAGCAAGCCATTGTCCTGATGGAGAAAAACAGAGGCTGCAATAGCCACTATCAGGTGGATCGTCCCGCAACCTCGGAGGATATTCCATGACAGCGATACATTTCTGTTTCTGCATATCCCATATCTTAATAACCTGCTTTCCATCTTTGTCACTATTATTCACTGCCAACAAAGGTTGACTTGGACAGAAGGCGACATCGGCAACCATGCCTCGCTCTGTTTCAAACAACATAACGGGCTGGTGTGTAGCAAGGTCATACAACCACACACCTATCCCGGTACCAGCTGCCAAGGACGTTCCATCTGGGGAAACTGCTAAATCACATAAGGCACCCGACCCATAACGGGCAATTGCGTCCTGGGGCAGTTCCCACACAGTGAAATCATTTTTACTTTCAGAAAACATTACTTGTCCTTTTATTTGTTACGAAGCTTAATCTGCATCTCTATCAGGACAATACCTTTCTGGGTCTGAGTGTCTTGTGCATCGTGTGCCCTTCAGTCTAGAATTCTTACATTCTTACAAACGTGTTTGACAAGGAGTTGACAGTTTCTCAATGATCGGAAAAATACGCTTGTGGAATGTAGACAAGGATAGAATCTGAACATGATAGAGATGTCAACGTTGCTATCAATATAAAGCAAGCGGTTTTAGCCGCCTAAAGTGGAGAGGATATAAGACGGTTTGCAAGAAACGCTGTTGTCGATGAGGTACAGACTCCGGTTTCCTTTAGACTAAGGAATTAGCGAATTTAGACTTACTGATCATGTAGCTGCAGATGGGGAGGAATCGCTTATGATGAATATGGACGAAAACCGCGAACCATCAAACCGCGGTCAGAATTGGATTTCTTTGCTTCTTCAGCTGCAGCTGCTCTTTTCTCCGCCTCTGCACGATTTGAAGTGGTTGTTCCACCAATTATCACAAAGTCATCTGTTCGACGGTAACGGTTGATAAATACTGGACGTGGTTTGTCTGACATATTTTGCTTAGAGCCGTGCACCGTTTTAACGTTGAAGAAGATAGAATCTCCCGCTTTGCCAGCAACCGGGAGAGCACTTTCCCAGGGCCATTCATTCTCTGCTAACCCAAGGTGTGAAAAGGTATCTACGTGTTTCAATTGTCCAAGACGATGTGATCCAGGCACCACATGTAACGCGCCATTCACAAGGTCCGTATCCACAACATAGTTCAGAATACCGACGGGGCCTTGATAACGATGCTCAAAATAAGCGGAGTCTTGATGCAGATGTTTTGGATGGCCACCGACAGGTTCTTTATAGAGACACTGTCCATTTCCAAATATCTCAACGTTCTGCCCTAAAATCGCTTCAACGATTCGGATAGCGTTTTCATCCAAAGCAGCTCGGAAAAATGCAGCACTTGTTTGATAATTGATTGCAAGCACCATGATCTGTTTGTCCCGATCATACCCTTGTGGGGCAGGAATGAAAAGTGTACCGTTTGGCGTGCGCCATCCTTCAACGATCTGTGTTGCTTGGTCAAGCAGTGCTAAGGATTCTGCTGCTGCAGCTTCAATATCTTCATGAATTTCTTGAATATAGGGATTCATCAAGCCGCGCACGACGAGGCATCCATACCGATCAAATATGTCAGCTGCTTTCTGAAAATCTAAATTGTTAACTGACATGGCTATGTCTTCAACTGTGACCTTGCGTTCCTGATTCATAACGTTACTCCTCAATATTGTCTGTACAAGAGATGTCTACTGTTTGACAATCCACTATAGCTGAATCCACGGATTATCCCCAGGGGGGTCTGTTTCCAGTCAAATCTTCTAAGTAATCTGCGGTTTTTTGGATGTCTTTCTTGCGTTTTTGAGATCCGCGTGTTTTTTGTGTGGTTTCTGTGCTATAGTGCACTCTGTATGTTCCTTTGCTTTTGCGCCGAAGTGCAAATTCACCTGGAACATTTTTGTTGATGTATGAAAGCATATTATGGACCACCCAATAGATATCTGCTGGGGAAAATTGCAAATCACAATATTGAGCGTTATCCTTCACGGACTCCAATGCTTTCTGAACTATATCTATAACTTCAGCAAGAGCGTAAGTTTTGTTTTCTTCTAAATGAATTTCACCCACTGCTTTTCTCCTCATACTTTGATGGTAGGCATTTTTTCAGGCTGTGCTTCATAAGATGGACTGCGGTTATCACTATTGCGTATGTGTATAAGTTGTGATGCGATGCTAACGGCAATTTCTGGTACAGTTTTGGCGTTTATATTTAACCCAATGGGTGCATAAACCTGTTGCAATTTTTCTTTGGGTATACCGATGTCGAGTAGATCATGAAAAATAAGTTTAATTTTTCTTCTACTGCCGATGAGACCTATATAGCGTGCATCCGATTCCACGACGCTGTGGAGTGCAGATTCATCGTGTTGGTGACCTCTTGTTACGATGACTATGTATGTCAGATGATTTTTCGGGTATTTTTTGAGTTCTTCAGCAATATCTCCGATGATAATTTCGTCAGCTTCAGGCAATCGTTTGGATGAAGCGAAGTCTGCTCTATCATCAACGATAACGATATCGAAATCTAACCAATTTCCGAGATGGCAGAGTGCCTGTCCTACATGTCCTGCGCCGGCGATGAGTAAAGTAGGCCTGGGTTGAAGGGGTTCGAGAAAGATGATAGTGTTTTCGCTCTGTTTAAAGATGCCTGCACTGTTTTTTTCAAGAATATCGATCAGCTGATCTGCTATCTCGGTTTCCAAGGAGGGATTGCCCAATGTGCCGATTCGTTCACCGTTAGAGGCAAAGATCATCTTCATACCAATTTTTGCGTTTTGCGTATCACTTTTCACAACTGTTGCGCAGACAAGCGGTACCTTCGCTGCATTGAGTTTCTGTAGCTGTGTGAATATGTCTGCCTCAGCAGGAGTCTTCGGTATATCGATGAAGATTTTCATATTTCCACCACAAATTAGTCCATCATCCCAACCGTAGTCACTATCAAGTTGAAATTCCAGAAGTTGCGGTGTGCCATCTTGCATTAATCCGATAGCTTGGCGACGTGCTTCTGCTTCAACACATCCACCGCCGAGTGTTCCGATATTACGCAAATCTGGAAGAATCAGCAGTTTTGCACCAGGTTTTTGGGGTGTAGAACCTTTGGTTTCAACCACAGTACAGTAGGCACCGACTTGATCAGCTACGATTAATTGTGGGATTTTTTGATATATTTCTCTCATCAACTATAGTTTTGTGATGATGCACTTTGTGCAATAAGTTGTTTGAACTGTTCGCGCTGTGGGATCGATAGGTCTAATGGGATTATCGATTCAATACCGCTGCTTCCGATTTTTGATGGGACATTCAGAAAAACAGAGGTCGTCTCTGCCGTAATGAGTGTCCCAGCACTCATCACGCGTTTCTTATCTAAACGGATCGCGGAAAGAACTTGTAGTATGTGACTCGCTAGTGTGTATTGACTTGCCGACGTATAAGGGCATCGTTTTGAAACGGCTTCGGATAGTGTTTGGATGTCAGTTTCATTCATCAATTGTGATAATGGAATGCCGTTGACTCTACAATATTGCGGTAACGGATAGGTAACTTCATCATTGCCGATGGTCAGCGCGGAGATATCATGAACAGATAGACTGAGTCGGGTAGCTATCTCTGATTTTAGATGCGCGGTTGAGATGCCATTAGCAATACCGATAATGTTTTTCAATCCATGTGTTTGATGTATCCATGCTGCATTGTGGTTCGCATAAGGCATTGCAATCAATAAGATAGCATCTTGGATATTTTCCAGAAGATTTGGGATAAGTTGTCGAGTTCGCGCGAGATGCGTTGTTTTCAATGCATGTGCTGCGTGAAAACCGAACGGCACAGATGCAGGTAACAATACCACGACTTGTGAATCGGATAGATCCTCTGATGTGTTGGCAATACATATTGCTGTATCACTGGGACTGACCGCAGCGGCTAAAGTGAGATCTTCAATACCGTCTGCTACAAACTTGTGATTTGCGGTGTTCCGGTTGGCAGGTTGAGGAGCAGCGTGTGATCCTGTGAATATGACGATTTGCTGTGCTAGTTCATTATGAGATATGCCCCAAGCAACCGAAAGTGCCAACTGGCTATTTCCTATCAATGCAATTTTCATGATGCGTGTTCCTATATAAGTGTATCAACAATTTCTTGGAATCGGGACTCGAGATTTTTACGTTGCATATCTATATCCGATTCTGCGCTAAGTTTTGTTTCAAGTAATTCGTCATAACGTTCGACGTATTCCATCAAGGCTTCCACATCTTTTTCATAGCAGACATTAGAAGTCAGCACCTTTTCCTTTACAACAACCGGTAGTTCTTCTGAGGTGATCTGCGTTAATTCCCAACGCCATACTTTTTCGGAGATATAGGTTGTAAATTTAGCGAGTACCTCACCTTGATAATTACTGTCCTGAAGTGCTTTAACCTCTTGTATTAATCCCAGAACTTGGTTGAACAAGTTATCAGATAGTTCTTTCCGCAGTTCCATCAAAATCCGTCCTGTTGTGGAAATGGGGAGTTTATGCTGTAGCAGGAACACCCTGAGATTCGGGTAGTCTTCCAAAGTCTTGACATCCGTAAGCCATGTTTCCCCTATAGATGGGAGATCATTTAGATCGAAACTGAGCACCTGTTGTTTTCGAATTTTTTCGATGTCAGCACTATTCTTTTTGAGTCCAGCGTTTGCTAGTATGTCAATCACGTTGGATTCGCCATAAGGTTTCAAGAACGCGATCATGGCCCCCACTTTTTTCTGTTCTGCTTGAATGGTTTCGGAGGTTACCTCCTCGTTGTTTTTGGGGTTGACAGAATTCCGTTTACCCCCTTTTCGCTGTGGACTTGCCAGGCGATCTATCCGTTTTGTCAAAGTTTCATCGTAACATATCAATTCTTCGCGTAGCAGCGAAAGTGTAACATCTCCGTGAATTGCAAGTTTTTCGGTAGTTGTCATATCACGTAAGTTATGGCCAGTTTTTGCCATAACAGTTTTATTCAAGTTTCGTTTCAGATTCTTGCGATCTTTTTCACTTTGGATGACCAATTGGCTATTTAGGGTAAGATTTATCAGCCGTTTTGCTTGGTCAGGGACACTGATGTTGATTTCACATGTAGGTTGAAAATCCGATACAAGTTTTTCACGTGCTTTTCCGTTGAGAATTAAACTCCATAATGTTGTCCAATATGCACTTAATTTTTCAGATTCAATTTCAATGGAGGATGCATTCACAATCCACATTTTGATAATAGCATAATGGTCTTCGATCTGCTTAATTATTTCTTGTAGTTCTGCATCGCTTATTTCGAATCCAGGAAATTTTGTTGTCGGTTTCCGTTTCGCCTGGTTATTCCGTTGCGCGGTAGGTGGCTTCGTGGCTAATAGAATGGTATCAAGTTGTTGAATAGTCTGTTCAAAGTTCTGGTTATGCTGACTGGCAAAATTAGCAATTTCAAGAAGCGTTAACCATACATGCCGTTTTCGTTCGATCTGCTGTGGATAGAAATTTGAACCTAACCCGATACGTGTCATTTTTTCTCGGATTGTGCCCGATGTCCATTCCGGTAGAAATATTGTATCCTGCCTAACATCGTTCACATATATTTTTAATTCAACTGGATTCGCGAGTCCAGTGGCGATTAAGTCTGTTTCAAGCACAAGATCATGGACGAGCGCATAGGCGTGGTCAATCACCTGATTCGTTACGGAATAACTTGATTGGATCATTTGGTTGAAAGTGAGTTGCTGGTTTTCTTGTAGCTGCCACAACGCAATGATTGGTTCAATTTTTTCTTTTAGCAGTTGCGTTGTCTCTTTCGATTTTTCAACTGCAAAATGTTCATCCAGATAGTCAGCGTAGAAATCACAAAATGTATTGAGCGTATTTCGTAATTCACGAATGACGAGGTCGTCCCAAACTTTATTGTGAATCCGTTGTCCCCTATCCAGCATGAGTGCTTTCAAGCGACTTTCAACCCCTTGTTGATATTGCATCATCAGTTGGTATGCATGTGGATTCGCTTTGATCATGTAATTATCAATTTTCTCTGTACTCTTTGCCACTGCGTCTTCAATCTCTTGCGTAGGTGCATTGAATTCAATGGGTAGGAACTTGATAGTGTTGGGTTCAAGAGAGTTTAGAACTGCTGCAGTGGGCAAAATCTTAATAGGTCTCTGCGATTCAGTTTCTGATTCTTCATTATATCGGGATTGTAAGGTTAAGGCGTATTCTAAATCAAGCAGATCGGGATACCTTTTATTGCGTGTACGTATGACCACTAGCGCGGTATCGTATTCTTCTTTCTCAATTTCTGCAAGCATTTCATCTTCGTTGAGATTGACGCTATTGATATGTGTCTGTTCAGGAATTATAACTTTAGCGGGATTGCGATTATCTCCTAACTTTGTAAGTATATATCCACCCGTTTTTATATTATTGGGTAATACCAGATGGACTTGCAAAACTTCCTCGGTGAGTTCAGTGAGTGTGAGTGATTTTCCTAAGTGTTGCACAGTGATGTTTGTGATGACACCGTCAGCAAAATCGATGATTTGACGTGTATTCCGTTCTAACTCCTGAACACTTTTGTAAACCCGATCATAATCGTCAACTGCAGTGGCTTGTACCTTTGCTTCATCAATCCAGGATATCCATGCTCCTGGGCGATCCTTCATTTTTAGCGTAACCTGACCGTCTTTTGAATCGAATCGCGGAAGTACTGTGCTTTCGGATGTCACCTTGGGTGTCCAAATTATGAGGTGCTTATTGTTTTTACTGCCTAAAGCAAATCCGAAAGTATCTCCCCAACTCATGCGCCCTTCAAGACTAGCTTTGATTTTATCGGTTAATGTCCAGAGTGCGTCGGTGTTTAGATCAAGTGATATATCGTTCATTGTGTCAGTTAGACATGCCCTCCACATTGGTAATCATCGGACGAAAGTTTTTTAAATGATTGCAAGTGTCCCGCAAAGCCACGTTGTGCTTTGCTACAATAAAATGAGGATAATGGATATGTATGCGTCCATGAGCGTTAGTAGACGTGTTACGGTCATTTACTGATGAAATGCTCTTACATATCCTGTTTCATAAGCAATTCGTTTTTTATTTCAAGGCCCCATGCGTCCCACCCTTTAGCCTGCTTTCGTGCAAAAAGCTCAAGCTTGCTTTGTTCAGGGAACATTTTACCTATGCGTCTACGCACTTCATCCGGTTTTTCTGAATGTCGGCTACGTTTGGCTTGGACGAATTGCCGGATATTCCGCATCCCCCTAGGTTTCGGAATGGTGCCGCGTTTAAATACGAGACACAATTCACATTGGCTCATCGTATAGAATCCGGGGTTTACACGACATTTATCCCATACAAATGCAACAGTTGCCCAACGAAATCCCCAGGCTTTCCCTAATACTATGGCTTGGTCGAGATGTGGGGAAGAACTCCACATGAAAAGGAGACAGTTTTCTGAACTGATGGCTGCAATATCCCATTCAGCCATTTCCGTAACGGAGAGGGTTGGATAATGCTTGATGGCACCGCCGCTCTCTTTTCCACCTGCGCCTGTATGTTGTAGTTGACCTTTGTAGTCCCAGGGCGGATCTGCGTAGAGTATTTGGTACTGTTTATTCGGAAAGGGTGGGTGTTTCTCTAATAATTGCATAGTGCGACTGCAAGACTGTTGTGCTTGCTACTTTTTTTCACAGGAGTTCGGTATAGACATTTTGCAGTGACACATTTTATTCTGCGTCGACACTGAGTCCTTCCTGAACGATGTCGTTGTTTGCAACTAACATATCACGATTGAAGATAAAATCACTACGTTTCCCGCCAAGTTTTTCACCTTCAGTTTGCTGTTCTCTGAAGTATTGTGGTAACGTTAGTCCTGTCATGCGAATGGCATCTTCTGGGCAAGCCTCAACACAGTAACCGCAGAAAATGCATCGGAGCATATTGATTTCGAATACATCTGGATATTTTTCGCGTGGGTATCCCTCTTTGGTTGTCCACCCTTCTGGTGCAGGTGCCGCTTGTATTGTGATGCAATCTGCAGGACAAGCGGTTGCACATAGAAAACATGCCACACACTTGATTTCATCTTTTTCAGTTGTGGTAAGTTTATGGATACCTCGATAGCGATCATTTCGTTCATTGACGCTTCGTGGATCTTCAGGGTATTGGACTGTTAATTTCTTTTTCGGGATGTGTTTTAGTGTTGTGAGCATCCCCTTAATCAATGCTGGGATATAGAGTCTATCCCAAAATGACATTTCTTCGTTAACTTTCATAGGCGATATTCCTTTTTTTAACGGTTGTAAAGTGTTTCGGCACAACCTGGAAAGGTTATGCTACAAAAAGCGTTCACGTTGCACAACCTGGAAAGGTTATGCTACAAAAAGCGTGCACGATGCGGTTTGAACCTTTTATGTATTGAGGTTCGCGACTGTATAATTGGGTGCCTCCTCCGTAATATCAATATCGTGCGGGTGACTTTCTCGGTAACCACTGCTTGACATGCGCACAAATTGCACGTCTCTACGTAATGACTCGATATCAGGTGTTCCGCAATATCCCATAGCAGATCGGATGCCACCGACTAACTGGTAGACAAAATTGCTCAGTTTGCCTTTGTGAGGGACCCTGCCCTCAATGCCACGTGGCACAAGTTTTGCCATCGCTTCGTCGTTCACTTGTTGACCGAGAGCTATTTCCCGTTTACGTAACGCCCCTAAAGAGCCCATGCCGCGATGCATTTTATATGTTCTGCCCTGATAAATCACAGTGGATCCTGGACTTTCGTCAGTACCTGCGAGCAAACTGCCGATCATCACCGAGCTTGCACCAGCCCCAATCGCCTTTGCGATGTCACCAGAATAACGGATACCACCATCAGCAATAATCGGCACACCTGCTTTGTCTGCTTCTTCAGCACAATCATAAATTGCTGTGATCTGTGGTATACTCACGCCTGCAACAACGCGCGTTGTGCAAATTGAACCGGGCCCTACGCCTACCTTAACAGCATCTGCACCTGCATCAACCAAACTCCGTGTAGCTTCAGGCGTAACGACATTTCCTGCGACAAGGTCTATATTTGGAAATTCTGTTTTTATGTATTCTGTTGACCGGATTACATTCTTGGAATGCCCATGTGCTGTATCCAGGACGATAACATCTACGTCTTCATCTACCAGCATGCCAACGTGTTCCAAGGGTGTGGATGGGGTTACTGCTGCGCCGACTCGTAATCTTCCTTCATTATCCTTACAAGCCTGTGGGAACTTATGCACTTTATCAATATCTTTAATTGTGATAAGGCCGCACAACCGGAAGTCATCATCAACGATGGGTAGCTTCTCCTTACGAGATTGATGTAGCACCTGTTTTGCTTTGTCCAGCGTAATTCCGGGGGATGCGGTAATCAATTTATCTGCGGGTGTCATCCGAGCCGTAACAGGCAGATCCAGATTATCTTCATACTTCAGATCACGGTTTGTTATCAAGCCGACAAGGTATCCATCTTCTTGTACTATCGGTACCCCGCCGATACGGTAACGTGCGGATATTTCAAGTGCGTCACGTATCGTTTTATCGGGTGTTAATGTAATCGGATCGCTTATCATGCCGCTTTCAGAACGTTTCACTCGATCTACTTCTGACATCTGTTCTTCAATAGAACAGTTGTAGTGAATTATGCCGATACCACCCTCGCGTGCAATTGCAATGGCAAGGGAAGATTCAGTTACAGTATCCATAGGTGCACTGCTGATTGGAATATTTAACCGCAGATTCCGTGTCAGCTGTGTGCTTGTGTCAACATCACCGGGGAGGATGCTCGATTCCGCAGGAATGAGCAAAACATCGTCGAAAGTTAACCCTTCTTTTGCGAACTTCGGGGGGAATTCATCGGAAATTTTGGTGTCCATCGGCATCATCTCCTCTATCATGTAGATCAAGGTGGGTGAAAAAGATTCGTGAACGTAGACCTAAAAACACGTCTTACCAATTTTAATATATTATAGCATATTCTCTTATTTATGTCAAAATATTTTGGATATAAACCTAAGAAATTAAATTGTTGAGATTCTGTATTTTCTGAATCGCGCATTAGACAGAGCAAATCTGAATATCCGCATAATCCCTTATATCCACAATTCAAGATAAAATATACGCGCACTACATGAAATTCATACATTCCGAGATTCAATTTTATTTAACCCAAAATATTTTCGAAAATGTGCTAAAATACATAAAAACTGATTGAGGAGATAGTAAATGGGAAACTTAAACGTAGGAATTGTTGGACTTGGTTGGGTCGCTGGTGCACATATAGAAGCCTTCAAAGCTGTAAATGGCGGGGATGTTACTGCTATTTGTTCTCGACGCGAACACGATGAGTCAGTTTTAGCGGATACTTATGGAACGCCACTAAAAGCATATACCGATTATGAAAAGATGATTAATGATCCAGATATTCACATCATAGATATATGCACTCCGCATCCGTTCCATGCTGAACAAGCTATTGCTGCTGCTCAGGCAGGGAAACACCTTATTATTGAAAAACCGATCTGTCTCACTTATGAGGATGCATTAGCAATACGGGATGCAGTAAAATCAACAGGAGTTAATGTCTGTGTCTGTTTTGAGTGCCGTTATAGTGCACATTTCACGATGATTCGTTCTGTTATAGATAACGGATTACTCGGAGAATTGCATTACGCAGAAGTGGACTATTACCACGGAATCGGACCTTGGTACCGACAATATGAATGGAACATTAAAAAAGACTTTGGTGGTAGCACTCTACTCACCGCGGGATGTCATGCACTCGATGCCCTTCTCTTCTTTATGGATGGCAATGTTGAAGAGGTGACTAGCTATCACACACAATCCGTTGGCGAAGCATTTCAACCTTATGAATACAAGACAACTAGTGTGAGTCTGCTTAAGTTCGAAGGAGGACAGAAGATCGGTAAAGTCACCTCTTGTGTGGATTGTCTGCAGCCGTATTATTTCCACATTCACCTTGTTGGCAGTGAAGGAAGTCTACTTGATAATAGAATCTATTCAGCGAAACTGAAAGGTATGGACAAAAGTAAGTGGAGCACGCTTGAAACATCGCTCATCGATTCAGGTGATGTGAGTGACCATCCGTATGAACCACAGTTCCAAGCATTTGTGGATAGCATCGGACGCAACGAGTCGATGCCTTTGACAGATTTTGATACGGCATTTGAAACGCATCGCGTTGTCTTTGCCGCTGATAAGTCGGCTGAAGCGGGAGGACAGACTGTTAAGTTGTCTGAACTTGCTGTCCGATAAGTGTTTTAACGTGAGTTCCATAAACATTGTAGCATAACCTTTCTATGTTG
This sequence comes from Candidatus Poribacteria bacterium, assembly GCA_965200395.1. Classification (GTDB taxonomy): domain Bacteria; phylum Poribacteria; class WGA-4E; order WGA-4E; family WGA-3G; genus MSPOR6. The sequence continues at coordinate 1,453,123 of CBDAUH010000003.1, forward strand.
TGCCTCTTCGTAGCATAACCTTTCTATGTTGTGCCTCCTACAAAAAATGTCTTATACCAAATCTAATTGACTATTCTTCATAACTGTGTTATTATGGTCCCCATTCTTTTAAAGGAGTGAAACATCCATGAATAAAAAAGTGCCAGAGATTACAGAAAGTGTAGGGGTCTTGAAAGACCTCTTACGAAAAGCGAGAAAGAAGCATGAAATCCTGCGCCTGAATATGCTCTATACGCCGACAGTGGCATAACACTGCCGATGTGTAGTACTGCCGTAATAGACCTACGACAGAGCTTCTGTAGTCTGTCAAAACAATCAACCTTCTTTTTAAGCAAAGGAGTATATTCTCATGATGACGTTGTTGAAAACATTGCGAAAGCCCCGTGTTGCACTCATGACCCTCTTAGGTTGCATTCTATCTTTAGGCATATTCTTTTTCATGCTGAAAGGGTGTCATAGTGTTGCGGATACGTCCCTTCGTAATCATCCTTATCTCTCTGAAAAAGAACTGAAATCCCCCGAACCGATAGCAGTTGACCCGTTCATAGAACCCTCATTGGAGGGACTGGTGGCACAACTCAAAGCAGAACTCGGACTGACTGAGGCAGAGATCGCTGCGACCGCAGAAATGCTCGCACAAGATAGGTTTATGGATAACCTAAACTACATGGACAGCCGTAGAGACGCAAACAGCAGACTATCCGAATGGGACAGACGGAAACTACTCGTTGTCGCAAAACCGGAGCTGCTATGGACTTTCGGCTTTATTCTACCCCCGACCCTGGATGTCATGGAACTCAAGGATAAGGCTTTATATAACTATAGTCGGAAACATGCTCTAAAACTCTCAAAATCTCAAGAGAAAAGAAGGGACAATATGCGTCAACAGTCGCAGGATGGTAAGATTACCGAATTAGAGCATACTCGTAGATATGCAGCGATGTTAGCGGAAAGCTACCCGCCTCTCACTGTTGCCAAGTCATTTATTCCCCGAGGTTCGAATAAATCTCAGGCGATAGTCGGCATGGAATATGCGGAGCGGGTGATTGCTGCTAATCCTGCTTCTTTTGAGGCGCATCATGTGTGGGCTCTGTGTAACCGCAAGTATTATCACGACACAGATTATGAGAGAGTGATTTCGGGTTATCGTCAGTTAGTTGAGAGATTTCCGAACTCCTCTATTGCGAATTTTGAACTGGCTGCGATATTAGGTCCACATGCGTATTCACCAACTTCGGAACTTCAGACCAAGCGAACGGAGGAGGCTATGTTCTACCTAAAACGTGCGATCCAACTTGATGACCGTATTGAACCGAATAATGCATTATTAGGACACTGTTATTATTATCTCGGTGACTATGAGAAGGCGTTGGCAGTGTATCAAGGTATGTCTGAAGTCCACTATGGTCATGGTGGTGGACTTGTTACCGTTATCTATCAAGCTCAAGAAAAAGTTTCTCAGCTGCGACAGCAACAAGGTGAATAGTGTTATTTTGATTAAATTGTCAAATAGGAATTATCTCAGCTGGAAAGGCACTTGCATGAACGCTGATGAGGGAGACAAGGGGACGAATCCTGATCTTGTCTTTGAGTATAATGACCAGAACCCTCTACTAAAACAAAGGAGTATACTCTCATGACGACGTTCTTGAAAACATTACGAAAGCCTCGTGTTGCACTCATGACCCTCTTAGGTTGCATTCTATCTTTAGGCATATTCTTTTTTGTTCTGAAAGCGTGTAATAGTCTTGGTGATATGTCCATTGTTAATCACCCTTATATCTCTGAAGCAGAACTGAAATCCCCCGAACCGATAGCAGTTGAACCGTTCATAGAACCCTCATTGGCGGGACTGGTTGCACAACTCAAAGCAGAACTCGGTCTTACTGAGGAGAGATCGCTGAAACCGCAGAAATGCTTGCACAAGATAGGTTTATGGATAACCTAAACTACATGGACACCCGACTATCCTCATATCTATTGCAGACTTCACGCTGTTTGGCATATCTACGCGAAACAGCCTGCAATACCAAAACCATAAGGAGAACATACCGATGATTACCCGTATAAAACACCTTGTAACACTCTTGATACTCACGACACTCCTACTCGCTGGATGTAATAACCCCGCACAACACCAAACTATCCCATATCGTAAATCAGACGCTGTGGTAGTGGATAAAGACATACCGCCACCGAAGGGGGAAACTCACGATACAGGATATTGGATAGGTAACAAAAATCGTGGATATTTTTGGAAGCGAACCGCCCCTATAGAAGAATATGACAAAATCGGTATTCCGAAAAAGTATCCAGTGGACGAGCACGGAAACGCATATCTCAACGCAGACAACTTGCCCGAACATCTAAAAGAACGACACGCAAGCGCAGGCTACATTGACAGGAACCCGAACTACTATCAAGAAGCTTATGAGGCGCTCCGCGGCACTTTAGAACCGAAAGAGGTTGTTAGGTTATTTACCACCTACAATTTATATAATGAGGTCGTTCTAAAACACATGGATGACGACCAAGCCTTCAAATATATTGTAGGAACGCAAGAACATTTTGCAACACATGTCACAGCCCGTGCCAGGGAATATGCGAAACGTATCTTTGCCCAAAAACCGGAATCAAAACTCGGATATGAGACAGGCATGTATCTCGGAAAGTATCAAGAAGTCCTAAAATATCACCCGAACGACTCAGTCGCGTTATTTAGATTCGGGAGTCGTTTATCTGATGAACAACCAGAGGAGGCTATCAAATACCTCATAAGAGCGGACAAATATGAAGATCAAGCGCGATGGCATGAGAAGTTGGCACAGACCTATCAGAAACTGAATGATGGTTCAAACGCTTTATATCACTTAAAAGAGTTTTACAGACTTGATCCGATTAATTTTGACCAGTCCGCTATGTATGATGTGCTTACATTGGAAACGGGTAAAAAATGGGATTCGGGCAGGGAGGCTGCCTTTAGTGCGTATCTGTTGGATGTAGATTTAATATACTGTACCGCCTTCCCAAACTCCGTAAAAGCATCAGGTGTTGACCCCAGAAGCGTTATGACGATACGGTGAATCGCATGATAACTTATATGTGTGAAGCAATAACTCTCTCGCCAAAAGAACCTATTTATAAAGATAAACTGCAATCCCTTTTAGAGAAAAGAGGTCTAAACGTAAGAGACGGGTTACGCCTTGATTTTCTCATTGTCAACACCCGATAAGGAGTATACTTATTATGAAACAGATAACACTTTTATTGATTGGACATTTAATTCTTATGGGTATAAGCGGTATTGCTTACAGTAACGGTTCTACAACCGAAGTTGTTGTTTATGGGAACCCCAGCTTGTATCCCAGAGACGCGGCGGACAATACGATTCCAGGTACAGCTCGTATTATCAATAGACCCACGTATTGTTATGTTATTTTCTCCCTTGAAGATGTGTCAACGATGCCCGGTATTTCTGTGAATTACCCTGTGCCGAAGAATTACAAAAAGAACAATAGCGATGAGGATGACCTTGAATTGCGAAAATTGGATAACGTGGAAATCGTTGACGGCAAAGATAGGTGGAAAGATTTAGGCGGTGGCAGGTTGAAATATACATTAAAACCCGACTATCCACCCATACAGCGCATTACAGAAGTAACTGTTAAGATATACTGCCATGATTACGGTGGTTACGCCAACTTGAAAGCAGAGGTGTATGGGAAAAATGCTGATGGCATTTATGCACTTGTCGATTCAGACACAGGCTCGGTGCCGCGCGATGAAAACAATAATCATATACCAGATGGTTACTGCAATGACTATTTGCCAGCGGAAGGTTACATATATGTCGCGGGCAGAGAGGATTTTTTGGAAGTAGACCATGCAGCAATGAGTCTGTTAGACGAATTAGAGGATTATTATTACAAAGTGCCTGACGGGATGGACAGACAAGAGACAGTGGATGCTGACACGGGACCGCCGGTCAACGGTGAGAACGGAGACTCACTCACAAACTTTGAAGAATATCAGGGTGGATTCCTTAAGGCAAATGGTCATAAACGCTTTGACCCCCGAACAAAAGATGTCTTTTATGTTTGTCATGATGGAGGAGATACTTTACAGATTGATAATGTTGCTTACGTAAGGAAAAGCATGCACCCGTACGGATATGGCAATGTCACGCATCCCAACATTACTTTTCATAAGATGCTTAAAGAGTATCTATATACCCCTTTTAGACTGGGCAATTATGACACAAATGGCTGGATAAACACAACATCAGGCGACACCCCTGATGTTGAGAAGACGTATGCCATCCGGATTATTGATCAGGGTAAATCTGGAACGACACTGGGAGCATGTCCTCGATCACGACCTTATTATACTTCATTAGTAAGTGTATATTATACCATTTCTAAGAGTTTATACTGCATTAGCAGCCTTTATGAAATGTGAGAACCCAGTGAGTTTAGCGATAGCAGCATCGGAATAACTTTGAAGTATCTCCGTCACTTTCGCTTGCATAGCCTCAAGCGTCTTATAGGACTGCGTAAATAACTTCGCTTTCAAGTCCTGCCAGAAACGCTCAATTGGGTTCAACTCCGGACTATACGGCGGTAAGAAAAGTAAAACAATATTATCGGGAACCACCAACGACTTCGCATGATGAAAACGACCATTATCAAGCACTAATAAGTTGAGGCTCTCCGCATAAACCTCCGACAGAGTATCTATGAAACACTGAAAACAATCTGAAGTCAAGTGGGAAAGTTCTAAGAAAAATCGCTCACCTGTCAAAGGTTCAACCGCACCATAGAGATAAACCGATGTATATTGGTAATCTATCTTCGCGACAGGTTTGATGCCACGTTGCGTGATACGCCGCTGTGTAGTAGGCAAAAGACCATATCGCGTCTCATCTTGACTGAAAACACTAACGGTTTGAAAATCCGAACCTTTTTCAGCAACCGCATCAGCGACATGTTTGCTAAACTCGGAGCGGAATGTTTCAGTCGCTTCTGCGTTTTTTTTTATATGGCTCTTACGAGGCACTTTGAGTTTGGCTCCCCATTTATCATGAACCATTGCGTAAACAGTTTTATAGTTCATTTTGATGCCAAACGTGTCAGCGATATACTTTTGGATTTCCACATAACTCGTAAAACCCTCAGGTTTCCGAAGTTCTTCAAGTAAGAGGGTTTGCTGTTCTTCAGTGAGGATGGGTTCGCGTCCGGGGGCGTATCCGCGTTGCAGCATTTTCTCAAGTCCGCCGGTTTCATAAGCATGTAGCCAGGTGCCGACACTTGTGCGATCAACGCTGAGCAGGCGGGCGACTTGGACACGATTTTTCGCCTCGCCACTTTTCAAGAGATAGAGCATATTCAGGCGCAGGATTTCATGCTTCTTTCTCGCTTTTCGTAAGAGGTCTTTCAAGACCCCTACACTTTCTGTAATCTCTGGCACTTTTTTATTCATGGATGTTTCACTCCTTTAAAAGAATGGGGACCATAATAACACAGTTATGAAGAATAGTCAAATAGATTTGGTATTACTTAGGAATTGAAGCAGCAAAAAACGACCCTACGAAACGTTATCAAAATGTCTCGCTTGATGATCTGATCAAATCCGTCATCGCCCACGAAGTCGCACATGCGGTCAATTTGCACCATTGTCCGCTATCTTGTTTACAGAAACACAAGACCTGTATAATGCGTGTTGCTCTGAATTATGTCAATCACAATTGGTTAGACGAGAATGGTGATCAAACGTCAGTTTCTGATTTAAATGTCAACGCGGATGTGTCTCCAGTACACTATATAGATTATGATTTGGCGGGGGAAAACAAAATCCCGCAACGCCCTTTTGATGACCCTGAACGGTTAGAGAAACATCCCAATGATAAACCGAAGGACGCACCACCAGAGAAGTTACAGGGCACGCTGACCCCCTCTGATGATGTTTACACCTCTACGGCGGGTGATAGCCACACATCTAATTTTACTGCTCCTTCCCCTTATACCTCTGTCCAGTGGTATGTAAAGTCTCCGATGGATACCTCTGATAGAGGGACGCTTGTAGAAACGGATACAGGAGATGGGAGTGCGACCACTGCGTCCTTGAGCTACACCTTCGCGACAGATGCAGCGACAGGAACTTATATTATCACTGCTTATGTGACGACGAGTTCCGGTGTTTATGAAGTGAGTTATACGGTCACGCTTTCTACAGTGCCGGGAGCTCCTGCTGTTAGTAGTGCAACCCTTTCTGGGGATACGTCAGTGGTAGTATCGTGGAGTGCACCGGGTTCTGATGGTGGAGCGACGATAACGGACTACGAGTATCGTTATCAGTTATCCGATGCGACAGAGAAGGGTGAGTGGACATCTGCGGGTGCGGATTTGAGTGAAACGATTAGCGGTTTGACCCCGGGCACGAGTTATACGGTAGAAGTGCGTGCGAAGAATAGTGTGGGGTATAGTGTAGCGTCAGCGTCTTATGCGTTTTCGGTGCCAGCGATACCGCCTAGTTTCGCACCGGCTGCGGGTTCGTCGTTGACAGCGACGGCTGGGGATACCCATGTGTGTGAAGTTCGGAATTCCACGCTTTATGGTGCGTGGTTGTATGTGAATGGGAAGAAGATCAAATGGGAGTGGGGGAACAAGACGGCGACGCGTTTATCTTTACGTTATACGTTCCCTAAAGATGTTTCTGGCACGTATACGATGGCGGTGTATGTCTATGAACGCGATGGTAGCAGTTATAGTTATCTTGGATATTATGAATATAAGGTAGAGGTGAGCAACACGCCGGGCGTGCCGTTATCGTTATCAGCGACGGCGGGTGATGGCACTGTGACGCTGTCTTGGTTGCCACCTGTGGATGATGGGAATTCACCTATTCTTCGGTATGAGTATCGATATGGTGTGGGTGAATCTGTGACGACGGACAACTATACGGCTTGGACATCTATGGGGAATGCGATGGCGACGTATTCTGTATCGCCTTTGACCAACGACATATCCCATATCTTTGAGGTGCGTGCGGTGAATGCGATAGGCGATAGTGATCCCTCTGCAGCTGCGCGTGCAACCCCGAGTGCGCCCCGCACAATCCCTGGGCGACCGACGGGGGGCACGGCAACTGCATCAAACGGTGTGGTTACCCTGAATTGGAACGCTCCGACGAATACGGGTGGTGGCATAGATACTTATGAGTATCGTGTGGATCCGAACAACGATGGGTCTTGGAACGACTGGGAATCGTTGGATAGTTCTGGCACATCTGCCACGTTGAACTTACAAAACGGTCGGCATTACGGTATTCAAGTGCGCGCGAAGAATAGTGCTGGGACTAGTATACAGTCTACGACGTTGACAGCAATGCCTGTGGACCCATCGGTGACGACCCCATCCGCACCGCGCAATTTAACGGCAACCGCTGAAGATGGACAAGTGCGATTATCTTGGAACACGCCGGCTACCGGTACGGGTATTATTGACTACGAATACAAGTATGATACAAATGACGATGGTAGTTGGCAAATATGGAGGATCACAAACAGCACCAGCACATCTTATACGATCAGTGGACTGACAAACGACACGGTTTACGCGTTCAAGGTGCGTGCCCGCAATGCTGGTGGAGCGGGTTCACAATCGGACAAGGTGACCGCAACGCCAACGGATGTCACCGTGCCGGGAAAAACAAGGAACTTAACGGCGGTGTTGCGATCAGATGGGCGTATGTATTTGGACTGGGATGCGCCTATTGATAATGGTGGCAGTGCGATTACCGATTATGAATGTATCCAGGACACGAACGATGATGGGTCTTGGGGCAGCTGGCGCACGACGGGCGATACCAGTACGGATGAATACATCACGGGGGGTGTCCGTGGCACCACGTATGCTTTCAAAATCCGTGCACGGAATCAAGCGGGTGCGGGGCGTGCTTCAGATAAAGCGACAGTCGCTATCCCTGCGATCACACTGCCGTCAGCTCCGCAAGCCTTGACGGCGACGGCGGGCTATGTGAGTGTTTCTCTGAGTTGGAACAAACCGGTAGCTGATGGCTATAGTGGCATCTCGGAGCAACCGCTGCATTACGCATATCGGTATAGACAGAGCGGTGGCACGTGGGGGTCGTGGAGTGCGGAGCAGTCGCAAACCTCTGTGACGATCAACACATTGACCCATAGCACGGCTTATCAGTTTGAAGTCAGAGCGAAGAACGAGAGCGGTTCGGGGGCGGCGGCATCGGTGGCGTCAACGACCAAAGCCCCTACGATACCTGGGAAGCCGACGGGTGTATCGGCGAATGTGTCTAACGGTGTGGTTACACTGAATTGGGATGCCCCCGAAAGCAATGGGGGTGGCATAGATACCTACGAGTATCGTGTGGATCCGAATAACGATGGCACTTGGAATGACTGGGAGTCGTTGGATAGTTCTAGCACGTCTGCCACCCTGAATCTACAAAACGGCAGGGTATACGGAATACAAGTGCGGGCTAAAAATAGTGCTGGCACAAGCACACAATCCACAAAGTATACAGTATCGCCTATAGATCCATCTGTTCCTGCCCCCAGTGCACCAACGGGTTTGCATGCAAGTGCGGGCGATGGGCAAGTATCGTTGTCTTGGACAGCACCGGGCACAGGGATCATTGAATATGAATACAAGTATGATACAAATGACGATGGTAGTTGGCAAATATGGAGAATTACAAACAGCACCAGCACATCTTATACGATCAGCGGACTGACAAACGACACGGTCTACGCCTTCAAAGTCAGAGCACGAAACGCTGGCGGTGCGGGTTCACAATCGGGCAAGGTGACCGCAACGCCAACGGATGACACGGTGCCGAGTGCACCGCGCAATCTGACAGTGTCGGGAATAGATCGGACGAGTGTGTTTCTTGACTGGGATGCCCCTGTAGATGATGGTGGCAGAGCCATCACAAGTTATCGCTATCATATAGACACAAAAGATGATGGTTCATGGGAGGAGTTAGGCACCCTGAATAGCATAAGCACTTCAGTGAACCTGTATCACTTTACACCCGGAGAGACGTATGCGTTTATGATAAGTGCTGTGAATGAGGTTGGTGCAAGCACACCTTCAAATAAGGCGGTCATCACCATGCAAAGCATCACAGCCCCATCTGCCCCGCAAGACTTAACGGCAGTGGCAGGGAATGCGAGTGTCTACTTGAGCTGGAGTTACCCCGCAGATGATGGTGGCGAAGTCGCCGACTATCAATATAGATACAGACAAAGTGGTGGCACCTGGAGCTCTTGGAGTGCGGAGCAGTGGCAGAGCTATGTCACCGTCGGTTCACTCATCAATGGCACAAGTTATGATTTTGAAGTGGTTGGGACAAACGCAGCAGGCATGGGAACTGCGGCGACAGTGTCAGCGACACCCACAGGAACAGCAGTACCGGGTGTGCCACAATATTTCGACACGTTCTCTGACAATGGGGCGGTTGACCTCTGGTGGGATCCACCGGAATATGATGGTGGCAGTCCGATAACTGATTACGAATATAACTATCGCCAAAGCGGTGGCAGTTGGAACGGCTGGGCATCTGCGGGCAATGCCAACGTGGACTATCCCGAATATAAGGTGACAGGGCTGACCAATGGCACGACGTATCAGTTCAAAGTCCGCGCAAGAAACGCAGTTGGCCCCGGAGAAAGCACCAATGTGTTGTCAGAAACGCCAAAGACGAAAAAACCGGATGCCCCCACAGGGGTGAGCGCGGCAGCGGGCAGCACCACCGGCACGATTGTCCTCACGTGGACAGCACCCAATGCGAATGGCAGTTCTATTACAGGTTATAAATACAGGTATTGCAAATGGGACAACGGATGGAAGGCAAAAAACTGGACGGACTTGGCTTCTACGGGCAGCACAAACACTTCCTATACCGTCACGGGCTTAGAGAGTGGAGAAGTCTATCGATTTAGAGTCGTCGCGACAAATAGTGTTGGGGACAGTAGAACTTCAAGGGTCGCACAAGCATACGCACCCTAACTTTACACAACATAACCGACAGGCAGGTATCTGAAACGGGTATTTGCCTGTTCTTTTTCAGGGCCACCGCCACGCCGTTTCGCTACGCTTCACTACGCCCGGCCACCGCCTCTCGATAATGCTGAATTCGGTAAGAATTTGGATATGTCAAATTTTTAAGAAAAATGTAAGATTTATGTTTTTCTTCTATGCCATTCCTGGACTGCTTTCGGAATTTCTTGGAGGTTTTCAATTGTGGTTTGTAGTGGGATAGCACATTCAGGACCAATTAAGGGTACACCTGCCTCAAGGTTCTTCACGACTTCCGCTTTAACGTCTTCCGGTTCTTTTGCAAAGAGCGTTTCAGGATTGTTGATATTGCCAACAAGGGCAATTCGTTTCTGGACGATCTCCATAGATTCTCTCGGTTCATTCTTAGAGTCGTAATGGAAAGCTGCCATGCCCGTTTGTGCAATATATTCCATTCTATCAACAGTGCGTCCACAGATATGTAGTATAAGCGGAATAGGAATTCGTTCAACAAATTCTATATGTAAGTCTCGGAGGTAACGTTTGTAGTATTCACCACTTACGAGGTCTCCTGTTGCGTGGTCAGGGAGTGTGAGTGCATCTGCTCCCGCTTCAATCTGTGCAATGCCGAATTGCACAGTGGCTTCTTTCATGCGATCCAACGCAAGTTTCGTTTTACCCGGATCGTCAAGCGACAACAATAGGAACGGTTCTACACCGAAGCAGTGGTAACCAAGCGACCAGGGTCCCATTGTCTTACCAATAACGGCAACTTCATCACCATATTCTTTTTTTAAAATTTTGATCGCTTCAAGTACACATTGTGTATCAGGGTGAGTCAAGAAATCTTTTGGGATAGCTATGTCCTCAACATCTTCCCAGATCGGTTCACGCATTTTGACAGTTGGCCAGTTATCTTTTTGTTCCCACTGTATTTTACATCCGAGTGCGCTAGATTCTTGTATAATCGTGAAAACTGGCATTATCGTGTCGAAACCGAGTTCTGTATAACTTGTTGCTGCCAGCCTTGCCATCAGTTCGGGTTCGCGATTTGCTTGTGGAAATGGGGCATCCACCAAATCCATCAATTCTACTGTTGCAACGGAGGTGGGATTGCAAACAGGTGTGCGATCAGTCAAATCATTGCGCAGGGCAGCAAGTACACGTTCACGGCCGTTCATCGGTTTGACAACTTGACTATTGCTGTTTTGCATTATGGTAACCTATATTTGTTGACTCGGTGCGGAAAGAACACCGCGGGTAGCACTTGATTCTTCTTCACGCATAACGACACGGACATTCGGAGCGCGAACTAGTAGCAAACCGACGAGTGCGTCATGTGATCGTCCACATGAGAAACAGACTGTATCACTATCAGTTTCGTGTCCGACATCCATTTCGCCGAGTTTCATCAAACCGCCAGCAATGGCAGAAACGCGTCGTGCAGCACTACGCCCTTCGCCAGTGGAAGTAACACGGTAGAAACCGTTTCCGATAGAATCAACGGTAATTGTTAACTTAGATTTTTTGTCAAGTATATTTAATTGGCGTGGTTCAGTTGGTGTGTTTGGGGGAATTTTACATGCTTCTAAAAAAACTCTACGACAGGCTGCCTCATGGTTATAACCACAAGGAAATATGAGTTTGTCGTTTGCGAACCGACTCATTCCGCCTAAAGTCTGCATATAGTTTGCTATTTGTTGAATTCTCTCACCTGCACCATCTTTACGACTGTAAGTGTGTATGCGAAAAACAGTGCATGCATCGAGTTCCTCACGGTAAAGTGCTATCGTAATATCATAAAAATGTGTGTCAATCGGAACGAGTTCTATACGTCTACCGATATTTACTGTCGATGGCATATATGTCTCAATTGCTATGTTAGGCGGTGAATAAACTTACCAACGATAGGCGTTGTTTATTAGGTGTTGTTTATATAGTCATACACTCTTTCGGACACTCTACGTAGGACATTTGCGCGTTGCCCAACCCAGGCACCAAATGAAATACGTCTTCTACGTGAGTTTGTTTTGGATTTATCCTCAATCAACCCAGTAAAGACATACGGTCTAAGTTTACCGTTTGCGTCACGCATCACAATTATACCGCTGTCCCCTATCAGTCCGTATACGGTCCCTGTTTTATTGTAGACTTTGACAGATGCTGGGATACGCGTCTTTTTGTAGATATAATCTCCATTTGGTAGTTCAAAGTAATACTTCATCTTGTCGGAGAATGGGAGTGTCTTTTTCCACATCTGAACGTAAAATTTATTTAGATCGCGTGCGCTGGTCAAATTCCTATATGTTCGACCATTTTTGGGTATGTATTCAACGATTTTTGTTTGTTTGAAGAAGTTATAGTTGGCTTTTAGCTTGCGATCTACTGCTCTTGGCCCACCGATCAATCGTATAAAATAGTTCGTTGCATCGTTTGAGCTATATCGGATCATGTTCTCTAAATTTCTACGATTTCTTTGGGTATGCTGTAAACGCCCGTGTTTTACTTCGTGGAAATATACAAGCATAACAAAATTTTTAATTAATGAGGCAGCCATCCGTGGTGTTTCCTCATTAATGGAAACTAATTTAACATCATTTGAAAGATCATACACAACGAAACTTGTCCGATCAGAATGGGTAAGTCCCCCTCTTGGGCGGAACTGTTTAACAAATCCATCTATTTTTGCTTCAAGTGGGGAATCAATTGAGTGATCGCGTGTGGCGTTAACAACTGTGGTATTGCAGAATAAGACAGTAAAACCACAGCATACTAGTAATATGGTGAGTTTGAATACATAGGTTTTCATCAGTTATATGTCATCCTCTTTTTATGTAAGTATGTCCCAATATGTGGGGTAATAAATGCTTTTGTAAAACGTGTATTGACTACATAAACTTTTTTAATTGATAGAAAGGCGGTAACAGGCTGCCTCTCGATTATTACGGACAAGTAGATAATTACCTACGAGGGCGGGATTGTTCCAAGTTTGTCCATTAATTGCTTGGAATCGTGCCAGCTCTTTGTGTTCATCTGGATTGGGTTGTAATAGAACAAGTTCACCAGATTCTGTCAGTACTAACAATATATCTGAGATTAGCAGAGTCTGTCCGTGTCCGTAGCGCCCTCGTTTCCATTGTCGCTTACCATTTGCTGCATTGATACATGCAAAAATACCATCGTCAAGGCCGTATAAATAACCGTGATGATATATAATAGTAGAGAATTTTACTTTAAATTGGATAGTTTCCCATAATAGTTTAACGTTAAATTTTCCTGATGGGTTACCTTTTGAAATCTGAAACAGTTTAGAACCTATACCGTAGGCAGTAGAGATAAGAAGTTTATTTTCAGGAAGAGGAGTCGGTTGTGCGGCACATTCTGCGGCAGGCCATGGCTGTCTCCATAGGAGTGCACCTGTGGCAGGATTATGTGAAGTGACAAGGCCGTTGTCAAACAAAACAACTTGCTCAGTTCCTGCCAAAGTTAAAAGTGTTGGCGAACTGTAACCACTCTGATGTCTGTGTCCCTTCCAGGCGATATCCCCGGTATCTTTGTAATAAGCCACTGCTCCGCCAGCACTGACGATCACCAGTTGCTTATACACAAGCGGAGAACAACTGATACCCCATGGTGGTTTATTTGCTCTATTTTCTTCAAAGACATTGGTTGACCAGATAGGTTCTCCTGTTTCAAAATTTAGGCAGTTCAAAATACCTGTTGAACCGAGAGTATACACATATTTACCGTCTATGGTTGGTGTAGCGCGTGGCCCGAGGCCGCCAAGTGCAGTATAATATCTTGCATTATCTCGATGTGTCCATTTTTCCTTGCCGGTAAATAAGTTATAACAAACGACCTTTTCCCATTCATCCTCCTGTTCCTGTGTAATTGCAGAATTGCCTACTACAGCGAAACCACCCCAACCATCACCAATTGGTTGCCGCCATACCAATTCTGGAGGATGTTTTTTCCAGTCAGTATTCAATTGTATATTTGTGATAACTGCGTTGTGAGAAGGACCGAGGAACTGTGGAAAGTCTGTTAGAGGTACTCCAGATGTTTCATTTATCAAGGATGTATCAGCAGATTGTATTGAGGAATTACCCCACTTGTATACAAATCTAGGTACGAGATCTCCACTGAATCCATCAAAGCGGAATAGAAAAAGAGATGCAACAATGACTAAAAGGCATAGACCAAAAGAGATGAATTTAACTTTCCAATTTAATCGGGAAAATCCAACTAACCAAACTAAATCGAGAACAACTGTAAGAAAAAGAATAAAAACCGTAAGTGCTACTTTGTCCTGTCGATGTCCTGCATCCATCAACCACACGAAACTTATTGCTAAAACTGTGAGGCAGTGGATGAGGAATAACGGCCACAAACGGATACCTTTTTTCTCTTGGTTCATGAATCCAAATATTTCTGTGTACCTTTCTATAGATTAACGTTAACTTTATAATAATAATTTAGATAAATTTTGTCAAGAGAAAAATCTGTTGGGTGGAACCATTCAATCTGTCACTCTGCGTTCTGGTTGGGATAGTCCCGAATTCATGTGATTTATAAACTGACAAATGGATATCTATGCTGCATCATCAAATAATAATTGACACTTTGCTATGTTGGTGTTACAATAGTTAACCGATAGATGTGTTGCTGGGAGAAATGCCATTATGGATAAAGTGCTGGTTAGTGATTTGCTTTCACAGCAGGGATTAGATGTTTTAGTCAAGAGTGGTAACTTTAAAGTTGATGTTGCATTAAACTTACCGCACGAAAGATTGATAGAACGTATTCCCGATTATGACGCGTTACTAATTAGGAGTGGAACAAGAGTAACTGCAGATGTGATTAATGCAGCAAAACGACTTAAGGTAATTGGTCGTGCTGGAGTCGGTGTAGATAACATTGATGTTGAAGCAGCCACGCGAAATGGAATATTAGTTGTCAATACCCCTACCGGTAATACGATTGCAGCTGCTGAGCACACGATTGCGATGTTATTGGCACTTGCACGAAACATTGTTCCCGCAGGGATTTCTCTTAAAAATCGCACCTGGGAACGCAACAATTTTATTGGTGTTGAACTCTATGGTAAGGTATTCGGCACTATTGGTCTCGGTAGAATTGGGCGCGAAGTAACAAAACGTGTACAAGCGTTTGGTATGCAACTCATAGCCTTTGATCCGTTTATTTCTGCAAATGCGGCAGATAAAATGGGGGTTCGTCTCGTTGATCGAGAGACCTTGCTTAGAGAGTCAGATTATATCTCAATTCATACTATCCTTGACGCTGAAACCTATCATAGCATCGGTGGATCTGAATTTCAACTCATGAAGCCTACAACTCGTCTGATAAACTGTGCACGTGGTGGAATTATTGACGAAAAAGCACTTTATACTGCCTTAAAGGAGCGGCAAATATCTGGGGCTGCATTGGATGTATTTGAAGATGAACCTGCTACTGACAGTCCGCTTCTGGAATTGGATAATTTTCTCGCGTTGCCACATCTCGGTGCGTCAACAACAGAAGCGCAAGAGCATGTTGCTGTTGAAGTAGCACAGCAGGTTATCGACGCACTACGAGGAAAACCGGTTGCTAACGCTGTAAATCAACCTAAACTTGATCCGAGAGTTTTTGAAATTTTGGGTCCCTATCTTGAACTGGCTGAAAAAATTGGTAGTTTTCATGCACAAATTGTTGAAGGGCAGATGTCCGCGATTAAAATACACTATAGCGGTGCACTTTTCCAGAAAGAGGATGTAACACCTATCACCGTAGCACTACAAAAAGGACTACTGTCGCCCGTCTTAACAGAGGTAAATTATGTCAACGCACCTTTTTTAGTCAAGCAAAGAGGAATCTCAGTTACCGAAACCAAAAGTGAGTCACAAGCAGATTTTGCTAACTTGATGACAGTGACTATCATCACAGATAAAGGGGAAACAATACTTGCAGGAACAACATTTGGAAAGAAAGATATACGCATTGTTCGTATTAACCAACTACATCTGAATGCAACGCCGGAGGGATACATACTTCTTATTTACAATCGTGATCAACCGGGTATGATTGGGTTAATTGGAACGATCTTAGGAGAACATAACATCAACATTGCGGATATGACGGTCGGACGGTCTCGTGTCGAAGATGTTGCACTGACTTTAATCAATATAGATAGTTCAGCTCCGCGTGATGTTATACAGAAAATCGCTGCACAGGAAAAAATTGCTTTTGTCAAACAAGTGATCTTATAGGGAGTTTTAGTTTGGATGCAAAACAATTATGTCTGTTTATAAATGACGAAATTCCGAAAGAAAAATTATTTTCTGCTGAAAAAAGGGAGATACATCCCGATTGCAATACTTCATGGCGAATCTCACCAGAGCCGTTTTTGATTTCACAGGACGAATTAAATTGGTTTGAGGAACTCGGTCCCCATCTCTTACAATTTTATACAGCATGTAATTTACTTTATTCCCAAAGTGTACGAGGCATCCAACCGGCTTGGGTATCGGAATATTTAGATATTGGTAAACCGGAAAGTGTTATCCAACAGGGTCGGATGAACCGCTTTAAGAGCCAACTTCCCGGTGTAATTCGTCCTGATATTTTACCTACATCAAATGAGACGAGGGTGATAACGGAGTTAGATTCTATCCCTGGTTTCATCGGTGCGACGGGGTGCTTAGCAAGGTTATATACAAAACTCGGTTATTCCATCATCGGTGGAAAAGATGGTATGGTAAGTGGCTTTGCTGAGATGGTCCGCGCTTTAGCAAAAAATGACAGTCCTAATCTGGCGATTGTGGTATCCGATGAATCAGAAGATTATCGTCCAGAGATGTTATGGCTTGCGAACGCGCTTTGTGACGCTGGACTCAAAACAGCAGCCGTAAAACCACACGAAGTTATCTTTACCGAAGATGGGTTAGTTGTTGAAGGGCAATATGGGAAAATAGATGTTGATGTGGTCTATCGGTTCTATGAGATGTTCGATCTTCCCAATATCCCAAAGGCAGAGTTAATATTTTATTCTGCCAAGAAACGTACAGTTATCATGACTCCGCCACCGAAGGCGTTTTTGGAAGAGAAATTGTGTCTGGGACTTTTCCATCATCCTTCTCTGCAGCCATTCTGGCAACGGCAGCTTGGCAAGAAGGCATATTCGTTTCTGAAAGAGGCGATACCCCAGACGTGGATACTTGATCCGCGTCCTCTTCCGCCTCATGCGGTCATCCCAAATTTAGAAATTGAGAATACACCTATATCGGATTGGCACCAACTCAGCGACATTACCCAAAAACAACGAGAATTGGTCATCAAGCCTTCCGGCTTTTCTGAACTTGCATGGGGAAGTCGCGGGGTGAAAATTGGACACGATTTACCTACGGAAGAATGGGAATCCGCAATTGAAAATGGGCTTACAAACTTTGAGAAAACGCCGCACGTTCTTCAAGAGTTCCACACCGCTTATCGTGTACGAATGCAATATTACGATTTTGAGAAATCGAAAATGCAGGAAATGCCATCCCGTCCATTACTTCGTCCATACTATTTTGTCACCGGTGATACTGTGAGGCTTGGTGGCATACAAGCGACCGTCTGTCCCGCAGATAAGAAATTGCTACACGGTATGGTCGATTCAATTATTGTTCCGTGTGCATTAAGAGAATAGTTGTATGTCACACAAGGATACATCAACGCCGGTAGATTGACACCTCCATCCCATCTCGTCTGCCGGGTCGACGTCTACTTTCAAACCAAATCGGGACCGAGCATCGGGATTCGCTCTTCTCTACACATAGGTGTCAACTTAAGAACATTTTTATGTTATTTTAGTATAAAATATTGTTGCAAAATAGAGACACCTCTTACATAATAGTAGAAAAACAATATTACTCATTTCTACAAAAGAGGTGTTCCAATGTCTATTCTAACACAGGTTTGTGATAAAATGCAAGCTATACTGCGAACGATTGCTGACGCATCAGCTTCAAGGTGCGGGTTCGTCCGAAGGATCCGCAAGTTCTCCGGAGGTGCTTTCGTGCAGACCCTTGTATTCGGGTGGCTTGAAACGCCTGATGCAAGTTATACGGAGTTGGCACAAACAGCTTGTGCTTTAGGTGTGCATGTCACCCGCCAAGCGATTGAAAAACGGATGACACCTGAAGCAGCCGAAACCTTGAAATCGGTGCTTGAGATAGCCGCAACAACACAAGTTATTTCAGCACAATCGCCGACACTGCCTTTGCTAAATCAGTTCACAGGCGTCTATGTGCAGGACAGCACCACACTCACATTGCCGGATGAGCTGAGACCTGTATGGAAAGGTGGGCGTGCTAAAAACGATTGTGAGAAGTCTGCTATGAAACTTCACCTCTGTTTTGATGTCCTCACGGGTGCTTTCCAACACTTCCAACTCAGTGATGGTATTACTGCCGATAGCAAGGCAGCAGCGGCGTTTGGACCGCTTCCTGCGGGGAGTTTACACTTAGCAGACCTCGGCTATTTTTCGTTTGACGCATTTAGAAAAATGACACAAGCAGGCATCTTCTGGATAACAAGATTGAAAGTAAACTGTAAACTGTATGATGAACAGGGAGAACCCTTCTGCTTATATAAGCACCTCAAGGCAACAAACTCGGACACTATAGACCAGCGTTGCTATGTTGGAGCGAGGGATCGTCTGCCAGCACGCCTCGTTGCACGGCGATGTTCCGAACAAGTAGCGAGCAAGCGTCGCCGATACATCAGGCGTGATGCTAAACGGAGACAGACAACGCCCTCAAAACAACGGTTACGCCTTGCCGATTGGGATATTTACATTACAAATGTGGAGGTTGCACAACTTACCGTTGAACAAGTTATTATTATTGCTGGGCTCCGATGGCAAGTTGAGTTGCTATTCAAATCCTTCAAAAGCGTTGGCAAGGTGAATACATTCCGCAGTGCCAAACCTGATCGTATCTTATGTGAGGTGTATGCGAAACTCATCGCACAACTGATAAGACATTGGATTATGGTAGCAGCTGGCTGGCGGTGTATACTGCACGATCCCATCAGCACAGCGAAACTTATTGGGCGGCATGCACGCACACTCACAATGAGTTTTCACGAATCTAAAGCGGCGTTATTGAAGACACTGAGCAACATAAAAAAGGATTTACAATACAGCGACTGGGGACAACATAGAGCAGGAAAGCACACAACTTATAGGCAACTGAAAAAGGCTGAAAATCCCTAAGTTGACACCTATGGGATTCGCTCTTCTCTACACTGTTCCTCAACTTCTTCTATAACTTTATCTAACATTAACGCCCCTCCTTATTTTCTATATGCTGCAGCCTAACGATAGTGTAATCAAACAACTTTTCTCTCTTTTTGTGATGGTCATCAAGAGTATCATGTTCTAACAACATTCTTGGACCACGATTCAATGCAAAGATCCCATAATCTTTCCCATTCGGTGAACGGGTAATTGTATGGATGTGGTTCGGTCTACCGCCACCTCTACCTTCGTCATTGAATTCAATCCATACGGCAGGATTAAATACACGATAGTAAATAAAATCATTTTCGGTTGTGCCGCCGATCCAGACAAAATACGTATCGTCTATTCCAGATTCTATGTCTTTCATCCATATATCTGCGAATTCCGTTTCAAGATTGTAGACATAGGCTTTAATCAGATTTCTAAGTTTCTCTTTCTGCATATCATTCATGTCTGATGCTTTTATTCCGACACCGACAAAATCTGAATAATCATAATTTAGAAATGGATCTGTAGTGTTACCAGGCCCCACTTTCAATCCGCGACGACCTGTCTGAATCGCTTTTTCCTTTTGTGCCTTGTCAAGACTATTCAGTAAAGATAAAGCGTTACCTCTTTCACTTTCTAGTACTTCAGTCCCGTTAACAAATGTTGGTTGCGTTCCAAAATGTGCGGGGACGATAGAGACTTCATC
Organism: Candidatus Poribacteria bacterium; assembly: GCA_965200395.1. Classification (GTDB taxonomy): domain Bacteria; phylum Poribacteria; class WGA-4E; order WGA-4E; family WGA-3G; genus MSPOR6. The sequence continues at coordinate 1,473,152 of CBDAUH010000003.1, forward strand.
ACCGTGCACTAAAAAGTTAAGTGACAGATGATGTCCATCTAATTGGAATCCCCACGAACCATCTGTTTTTGGGTTGCCAAATAATGCGATGTAATACGGGCGTGAGGACCAAAAACCGTGTTGAATTTTGGTGAGATCTGTTTCTGCTCTCGTTGTAATCAGTGAAATTTTCATGTAACCTGCATCACTCAAGAAAGCGTTCAGCACTTTCTGAAAGAGAACCAATTGCTCAGCCGACAACTTGTTGAATTCAATACCACCCCGATCCTGATTCATTGATGGCGGTAAATTCGACCAAGAATACATCTCTTTATGTCCCAATGGATAAGAAGCAGCAGCGAGTAGTTCTTCACTCAGTGAATCGCGAAAACGTTTCATAGTTGTTGCTAAAGCGATAATTGAGGGTTTTTTTGATATTTCTGCGGTTTCTACATCTTTATCCGTATCGACTTGTGCTGAATCCATAATGTTGGGTAAGAGTGATATGGTTGTTATTGATATAAGTATGAGAAAAAGTAATATCTTAGGCTTCATAATAATGTTCCTTTTTGTAGTGTCTCCTTTTTGTTTCCGTTCACGATGCATAAGCTTTTAGCTTGTTATCTCAGCAGGGAGATTATCAATAATGCGGGCAGATTCTACGCTGACATGGACAATACGTTGGATAGCAGTGACGAGATCGCGTGGGTCATCAAACCAACCGTTTGGGTCGTTGACGATGCCACTGTCCTTCTCCGTTTTTATGTAGTAGCGGTCAATAAACCACTCCAGCGGTGTTCTGCCATTCACAACATATCCCCAAGAGTCTTCTGGGATATTTGTTATGTGGACGTTATCATTGATGGCAAAGGTTCTTTTTTCAGTATCTATAAACTTCATCGCTTTTTCTGTGAGTAGGAAAAGGTTTGGGTTTGCATCTTCAAGGTCTGTTGGTGGTGAGGACATATTTGGATACTCAATTCTGAGTGGGTATTTTTCGCATGTCTCATAATTGAGGTGGAGGTCTGCCAACTTTTTGCCTGCATCTGCGAAGGCGCGGAAGCCTGGTGCAAACGGGATACGTGGTAGCATTTTGGACAGATCATTTGTGAACTGTTCCCTATAACTGGGTGCATGCAGGATACCGTAAACATAGTCGAATATGTCGTCTTTTGTGATGGTATCGTCGGTGTAGTGTTCTTGAAAAACACTGAGTGCGGTATCTGAAATATTATCAATACGATGTCCCTCTTCCGCTTCGCTTAAAATATTATTAACAGAAGGTACCCCCCCCCTCTGTACTTTCGTTCAGCAGTCCGAGGGTTTGAGAACTGTCGGTTTGCTTCAGGTATTGGTAGCGGGGGAAACATTGTGCTGCAGCATTAATGCCCATATCCGGCAATGTATTTGTCATAAGCGCGGAAAACGAACTCGTTGATCCGGTGCCAGGGACACATATTGCACGATTTTCACTTGAATCATCAGGGAAAATTTTATCCATTTGAAACTTCATATATATGAATGTCTTATCAGCGTAACAGTTCGCGATTACAAAAGGTCTATACACGACTTTTCGGATATATTCCTCCGAAAAGTTTGTTTTCTTCCTACGTCTTAAGTTGTTCTTGAGTTCCCTATCCCATTTAATATTTGAACTATGACAGGATGCAACCGTATCCACTGCTGCTTTTAATCTTTCTTTATCTGATGCTATTTCAGGGTTTGTTTCAAAAAGTGCTTCAAATTCAGAAAGAGCCTCGAGATACGTTTGCGTCATTTTTTCTGCATGTTGGGCACAGACATGACTAGAAAAATTATAAGAATATGCGTCCCTACCTGTCGCTAAACCTTGTGAATACAGCTTAAATATTGTATTGTCAATCTTACCTTTTCTTGCCTCCTCGGATCCTAACTGATAAAGTTTTTCAAATTCCTCGCTGCGTTGCTGAATCCAATCATCATGTTTATTGGGTATAATAGTTTCCCAATTATCAAATCCTGATATTGACTTTTTCTCTTGCAATTCCTCTAACTTTTCCTCGCGTGTGAGATAGTCTCCAATATCTCGGTATTGAATTTTACAACCTTCGTGTGTGGCATCCGGATTTTTAACAAGGATTGTAATAGCAACAGGGGCTCGTGAACCTTGACCAAATACTTTACCACCTTCTCGGCGTGAACGTTCTCCTTGCGTGCGTTGATTTCCTCTAAGATGCAGTACGTGAATTGAACTGAATTCTTCTGCTAAACATGCGCGGACCCCCGAATCAGCGTTTCCATCAATCCATGATCCGTTGGTAACGAAAGCGATGATACCCTGTTTTTCAATTCTATCGGATGCCCAACGAATTGCCTTCTTGTATGTATCATAGAGACTATTTTTTGCTTTTGCTTTAGATCGATCTGCATAAGTGTCTTTAATACGTTCTTCAAGTGCAGGATACGACACATTTGGGTTGTCATCTGATGCCTTTTGCTGTTTTGCGGACCATGGCGGATTGCCAACAATGACTTGAATTGGCAGTTTCTGTTGATGTTCGGCACGTGCGTTGTTCTCTGGCAACCACTCTTTCGGGAAGAGGGTGAGATCGTCTTTTTTATTCAGATTGAAGGTGTCGGTCAGGACAATGCCGTTGAAGGGTTCGTAGCTGCTATCTTCTCCGCGTCGTCCACGGAACGTCTCCTCAATGTTAACGGTGGCGATGTAGTATGCAAGCAGGACGATCTCGTTTGCATGTAGTTCCTCATGATATTTGCGTTCAAGATCAGCATCTTGGATAATACCGGACTGTAGGAGACGCGTAAGAAAAACGCCTGTACCGGTGAACGGATCCAGCACATGCACACCCTCATCGCTGAGACTGCGCCCGAACTCGTCTTGCAACACCTCATTGGCACTGTGCAGTATGAAGTCCACAACTTCAATCGGTGTGTAGACAATGCCGAGACGCTCTACCTCCTTTTTCAAGGCGGTGACAAAAAACTTCTCATAGAGTTCCAATAGCACCCGTTGCCGTGCTGCGCTATTGTCGAGTCCTTGTGCACGCATTCGGACACTTTCGTAGAACCCTTCCAGATCGCGCGTTTCGTTTTCAAGTCCAAATTCACCAAAATCGTTTTGGAGGTTGTTCAGCGCATTTGCTACGGGATTGCCAGAGGTGAAGTCGTAGTTGTCAAAAAGTGCCTCAAAGACAGGGCGGGTGATGATGTGTTGTGCCATCATGTCAATCGCACTCTCACGGGTGATCGAGGCGTTGATCGTCTCTTTCAACTCGTTGTGGAAGTCGTCAAACCATTCTTGCAGGGCACTGTTATCAGGATTTTCCAGTAGGTTCTCAATGCGTCCGACAAGCCTTTTGAAAATATCTGCGACATCTTTTGCCCAGCTTTCCCAGTATTCTCTATCACCGCATTTCTCCACGATCTTAGCGTAAATGGCATCGGCAGGAATACCGATCGGCAGCTGCAGCTGCTCAGGGGTTAGAGTTTCGTCTCCGTTCTCTGCATAATCTCCGCCTTTATCAAAGATAATGATTTCTGTAGGTTTGGTGTTGAGGTCGATTTTATTGATTTCGGCATTGAGTCTGTCATCATGGGATCGGAGTGCACAAAGGACGCTCCACACAGTGGCGAACCTGTCGTTATCGTTGAGTGCTTCAACAGGATCAACGCCTGGCGGAATTGCAACGGGTAGCACAATGTAGCCGTATTGTTTGCCGGGAGCTTTGCGCATCACGCGCCCGACAGCCTGCACAATATCAACGTGTGATTTGCGGGGTGCCATGAATAGCACGGCATCCAGTGCGGGCACGTCAATCCCTTCGGAGAGACAGCGTGCATTGGAAAGGATACGGCACACGTTTTGTGAGTGAGCATCGCCTTTTAACCATTCAATCTTATTTTTCCGTTCAAGTGCGTTATTTTTACCATCAACATGTGCGGTCTCACATGTGAAACTATTATCGTGTTGTTGGTCTTCCGACATACTTTCAATAGCAGTTTTTATGATGTCGTTCCAATGTTCTACAAGGTTTTGTGAGGACTTGATGGTGTTTGTAAACGCAATGGCACGGGTGATCGGTTTGATCGATGTATCGTCAGATGATTTCCTTTCGGGATTCTGTAGTGCACGCTAACAGCCTACAATCTTCGCCGCATCACTGATGTTGACTTCACTACCACCATTACTGAGATAGTTGTGTAAAGTATCCTGCACGCCTTGCTCCGACATCGCAAGCACAACAACTTTATAGTCGGAGAGTAGGTCGTGTGCTACGGCTGTGGAGAAGCGGAGGCGGTGGAATTCGGGACCATAAGTCGTTGGATCGTCCATAGAGAACACTTCTATATTGTGTTTTGCTGCTTTCGTTTTCGCACTTTGGGTATATAAACGGGATGTCGCGGTCATGTAGAGCCGTTTATTAGCACGGATACGATCATTATTGTGGACAAGCACAAAAGGGGATGTGTCATCGTCAGGTCTGTCAATACCGGTTGTTCTGTGTGCCTCATCACAGAAGATAATATCAAAATCGGGTGCCCCTATGTTCTGTGCCTCTGCAAGTTTTGGGAGTGAATGGTAGGTGCAGAAGACGACACGCATGTTATCCTCATCTGTTTTTTGTAATGCTTCAGCGATAACAGTTTCATCAGTCGTGACAGGAAATTCCAACTCTCTGAGGGTAACGTCTTCGTCTGTTTTGCCTGCTTTTGTATCGGAGCATACGCCGATATAGCGATGTGGGATGCCTTGTTGTTCTGCCCATTCACGCATCGCTTGTGCAAAGAGACCGATGGAAGGGACAAGATATAACACGTTACCGCCGATACCAGCGATTTCTTCAGCGAGTCGGAGTGCGGTGAAGGTTTTGCCTGTGCCACATGCCATAATCATTTTGCCGCGATTGTGTGCTTTGAACCCGTTGATAACATCGTTGAATGCATCTTTTTGGTAGGGTCTTAAGGTGAATTGTTCTTGTTGGTAGTTCAGTTGTTCGACTGTTTCATTGATGATGTCGGGCCATTGGACAGGTCGGCTTGCGAGGTCTGCTGCACTGATGCGTTGGCAGGGTGGTTGTAGTCCGTCTAGGGTTTTATGGAGGTTTTTGCTCCAATCGCGTGCGGTGTCTATAAAAATTCGGGATGTGAAGGGTTGGCGTGCTGATGCGGAGATGAAGGTATCTATATCTTTTTTTGTGATGCGTGTATTTTCGCCGTAGCATTTGCACTGGATGGCGCAGTGTCCGCCGTTGCGTTCTTGTGCGACGAGGTCAATGCCTATGTCGGTGGCATCGAACTCTGGTCGGAGTTCTGCCCATTCTTTCCATAGATAGACTTCTGTAAATCGTTTTTTGTAGAAAGGGTCTTCGAGGAGATATGCTTGGACCAATCGTTCGAAGAGTCTGCCTTTTCCGAATTGTGTGTTAGCGTTTTGTCGTATGTAGTTGAGTGCGTTGTAGAATCCGTTTTCTGTTTCTCCGTTTTCCGTGAATAAGGGCATTTGTGTTGTTTCTAACATATTTGTTCCTTTTGTAGCGTGTGAGAGTTGTGTATATTAGCGGATATCCTCTGAGCCGTTGTTGTGAAGTATAACATTGGTTGCGAAAATTGTCAAGGTGTTAGATCACTGTCCAGAATCTTACTTGAGTTTTTGTTCATGAGGGTCTCCGTGTTCCAATAAAACTTTGATTAATTCTGTGAGTTCACCGAGTGTGTTTTCTTTGGTTATATCCAATTTTTTTCGAGTGCTTTAAATGCCTTTGGACCTGTTGACAGTATGCTATCATCCAACATGAGTTTTTTACGTGTTCTTTGGTCATATAACCACAATTCTAATCCTGGCACCCAGATTTTTTACGTTCTACGGTAGCACAACCTGGAAAGGTTATGCTACAAAGAGTTTTTCTGAAATGCGGATTATGCGGATTTTTGTTTGTGTCTTCTGTGCGTTTTTTGTTTTCTGAATCGCGGATTACGCCAAATCAACGGTATGAATGCCGTTTAGGCATTCCCCGGATTACGCGGATGGACGCGGATTTTAAGATTTTTTGTTTTGCGGTGCTTTTCATGGGATTATGTGGATTGGTTGTTCTTCAGATTGCGGATCATGCGGATTCTTTTGTGGCTGCTGGTGTGTGTTTGGGTGCTATGAGGCACAAACTAACAGTTTATGCTACGAAGATGTGCGACCTGGAAAGGTTTACGTCGTGTGGCACAACCTGGAAAGGTTATGCTACAAAGAGGCATAACGGCATAACCTGGAAAGGTTATGGGACAATATAAACATATAAGAGATGGCATTAGTAAGGTCTCCCCATTTTGACTTTGAAGTTTTTGTTACGTCTAGCTGCGGCTTCTTTGCGTTGTTTGCTTTCATAACTATGTCGGGATACACGGATTTGACATGCACCTTCCAATGCATCGGGGCCATCAAGGAAATCGCCTGTCGGGTATAAGTCCATCTGTTTCATGAATTCCTTGTCTAAATCTTTGGCAAACATCAACCATTTGTTACGAATGATGGGTTGCAGTGTGTCTATGCGGTCGTGTTTGTTGCGTGTGCGTTGTAGGAATTCCATTGTGGGAAACTTGTTAAGTTTGTAGTCTTCACGTTGGGTTCTATAAGCATGTTGTATCACCTGCTTTTGTGCGTTCCATGTGTCTTGGACAAATCCTTCTACACCGAATTTGATCTGGAGGTTAGGCTGGTGAATTTCGTTTGTGAGTTTCTCCATGAGGTCAAGGCACATTTTGATTTGGTTGTCTACACTGGTGCGTTGCATTTTGACTGTGTAGACGTAGCCGTGTGTGCCGTCCATCATGGAATTGAGGGTGTCGTTACGATTGCCGGGGAGTTTTACCCAGACGACAGCGACTGCACAAGCGTAGCAGTTGTCGGCTATGTCTTTTCCGCCTGCCCAATCTAAGAAGACGGTTGCACCGGTCATCTCTTTCCATTCTACCATGATTTTATCAGAGCGTAGGAAGCCATCCTTTTGTTTCTCAAATCGGATGGCACTTTTCATGTCAAAGAGGGCGCGGTCAGGATCGTGTGTGCTATTCTGTAGTTCACGGAGCACAGGGTAATAGCCGACATCGCATATCTCTTTTCGGATGTCGAGGTATGGGAGCATTTCGGGCCAGAGTTCAACGACATCTTTTGTCATTTCATTTTCGTGTTCTTCATAAAACGCTTGTGCGTTTGCGTTGCGTTCAAGTGCTTCCATGTTCATATCGGTATAGAGTTTTTCCCATTGTTGCCAGAGGTGTTCATTTTCAGGGTGTGATAGATCAGCGGGATGTTCTATTGCTCTGAAGAAGAGTGTTGTCCAGCCGGGTCGTTCACGGAGCAGATTGGCAGTTGCCTTCTCATGTTTTACGGTGTCAATGTTGATGAAGTTTGTTTTTCCGTCGATTCTGCCACATCGTATGAGGTCGGAGTCGAACCAGAGTTGGTCTTTTTCTCGGACATCAGGGTTTAGTACGGTTTCGGGATCATCTAAGTCGTCTAATATGATAAGGTCTGGTCGGTATGCGCCGAAGAGTGCGCCGCGGAGTTGTGCGCCGCGTCCTTTGGGCAATATTTTGATGTTGTTTGCTGTGATGAGTTCTTTGATGCCCCAGCTGTTTCTTTTGTTTTTTGGTATTAGCCATTGCATGTCTGAGTGTGTTTCTATTTTATGTTTGATGTCGTGGACTCGTGCGGTTGCTATGGCTTCGGATCGTGAGACGATAACGATAAAGTTTGAAGTTGGCATGTCCATCATGTCGAAGCAGTCTCTGAAGTATATTCGCCAGAGTGGATAGATGACTGCCATATATGTGCTTTTTGCGGAGCCACGCGGTGCGAGGATATTGATTTTCTGTCCTGTTTTGTGTGGGTCCAGGGCGCTTAGAAACTCGGCATGATGTGGTGGCGAGTCAAGTGCCATGTGTTCTGGGAAGAAGATACGGGCGAAGATGAGGGGGTCAACGAAGCAATAAGCCAAGACGATTTGTCGTTTTCGTTTGCTATATGCTTTTTTCGTTATCTGCTTCAGTTTCAGTTTTTGTTTCAGCTTCTTCATCTTCTTCGATAAATCTTTCTGTCTCTGCGTCGAAGTCAGTCCCATCAATTTCTTCTGGGTCGTCTTGATGATATTTGCTGTCAAAATCTGGTTTGGGTTGTTCATGAGGGTCCCCTTGTTCTAGTAAAACTTTGACTAATTCTGTGAGTTCGCCGAGTGTGTTTTCTTTGGTTATATCCAATTTTTTTCGGAGTGCTTTAAATGCCTTTGGACCTGTTGACAGTATGCCATCATCCAACATGATTTTTTTACGTGTTCTTTGGTCATATAACCGCAATTTTAATCCCGATATCCAGGCCATATATGCTTTTTTAAGTTCGGGTTTACATCGATCTGAATGCGGTTTGTAGGGGCGTGCAATTGAATTGAGGCGTGTCAGTGCAGCTGGTGTATTTTCGTAACCGAATTCCTTGAGAAACCTACGATTGACTTTGGTCATCGCTGATTTGTGTGTGCCTTCCTCACAGATAAGTTCAAAGTATCGTTGTCCCTCTTTTGTTGTTAATGTTTTTTTCTTAGTAAAGTCTTTCATGGTTGCTTCACGGGCATTCTGCGGCGGTATCGTATTGATCTGGATGGGGCGATAGGGGTAGTTTTTTATCGTGCTTTTTTTACTCATTTTTTTCTCCATAGTTTATATTGTTGGGTTTCGCAAGCTCTATCTGCTGTATTAACTGTAGAGTCAGAATTGTATTATGGTTATTATACCTTATAATATTTTAGGAAGCAATCCCTTTTTTTATTAGAACCAAGTTTAGCCGAAAGTAAAAGTTGTGGTGATATTTCTGTGTCCAGCCTCTTATGGGATTTGTTGTAACGTTTTTAAGATCAATGGCTTGCTTTACTTAAATCAGGCCTATTTTTAGACGTATTATTTATATTATAACATGTTCTAAATAAAAAGACAAGTTTTTTTATTTTTATTTGATTGTAATACATTTCAGAATAAAAGTCAAATTTTTATTTATATGAATCTTGGATTTTTTTAGATGGTTGCATAGTGTTAAAGGTTATGTGACAAAGAGGCACAACGGCACAACCTGGAAAGGTTATGCTACAAAGAGCTCGTCTGAATCGCGGATTACGCGGATTGACACGGATTTTAAGAGTTTGATATTCACACATCCTAACGGATAGATGGGTGCTTTCTGGTGGGATTACAGTTGTCTGAACTGGGGATTGGGCATTTGATTCGCTAATCCTTATGCTATGCTGGCTAGGACGACTCTATCTTTGCCGGAATAATCTTTAATAAAGCGAAGTTTTTTATATTCGGGTTGATTTTCGAGTAGTGTTTTGACATGCTCTTTTTGTGTGTCTCCGATTTCGAAGATGAGTTTGCCGTTTGGCTGGAGATGGTTTGGTGCTTCGGCAATAAGGGTGCGGATGATTGATAGTCCATCTTCACCTGCGAAAAGGGCGATATGGGGTTCATAATCCCGTATGTCTGGACTTAGGGTGTTGTGGTCGTTTGACATAATGTATGGTGGGTTGGAAACGATCCAGTTATATTGTGAGGGTTCTAAGGGTTTAATTGGGTCGAACAAATTGCCGTGCAATAGTGTAATTTGTTCGTTGCAGTTGTGTGCCTTTCTGTTTATTTCTGCGACGGCTAGAGCGTCTTTAGATATATCGGTGGCGATTATTTTCCAGTCAGGTTTGTTAACTGCAAGTGCGGTGGCGATTATACCGCTTCCTGTTCCTATTTCGAGTATGCTTTGGGGTGTGTTGGGGTTTGATTTGAGTATTGTTTCGACGATGAATTCGGTTTCTGGTCTTGGAATGAGTACTCGTTCATCGACATAGAAATCTAGTGACATGAATTCTTTGTGATTTGTGAGGTAGCTGATTGGTGTTCGGGCGATTCGTTTTTTAATTAATTCTCGGAACACGTTCAAGTCATTATGAAAAACGGGCATATCGAAATGTAGGTAGAGTTGTAGCCTGTTTTTTTTGAGTAGGTGTGCAAGTAGGACTTCGGCATCTAATCGTGGGTTTGGTATGTTGTGTTTTTTGAAGTAGCCGGTTGTCCATTCAAGGAGTTGAAGTATATGCCAATTTTGGGTAGCCATAGAGTGATGCAAATAGTGTGATTTATGAGATGGACTGTAGTTTTTCTGCTTGGTCTGCGGTGGTTAGCCGTTCAATGAATGCGTCTATATCGCCGTCTAGGACGGAGTCTAATTGATGTGAGCTGAATTGGATTCGGTGATCGGTTACGCGTGATTGTGGGAAGTTATAGGTGCGTATTTTTTCGCTTCTATCTCCGCTGCCGACCATTGATCGTCGGGTTTCTGATCGTTCTTTATCGAGTTCGGCCTGTTTTCTTTCTTGTAAGCGTGCTCGGAGTATTTTCATGGCTTTTGATCGGTTTTTATGCTGGGATTTTTCATCTTGTTGGGTTACGACGATGCCTGTTGGGATGTGTGTGATACGTATGGCTGAGTCGGTAGTATTGACGCTCTGCCCTCCGGGTCCTGAGGATCGGTAGGTGTCTATTCTTAATTCGGTAGCTTCGTCGATTTGTATATCGACTTCTTCTGCTTCGGGTAGTACTGCGACGGTGACGGCTGATGTATGTATGCGTCCGCTGGTTTCGGTGGTTGGGATGCGTTGTACGCGGTGTATTCCGCCTTCATATTTTAGTAGGCTGTATGCGGATTTTCCTTGGATGGAGAAGATGACTTCTTTGAATCCTTTTAGTCCTGTAGCATTTGCGCTGAGCATATCGATTTTCCATCCTTTTCTTTCTGCGTATCGTGTGTAGAGGCGAAATATTTCGGATGCGAAGAGGCTTGCTTCTTCACCACCTGTTCCTGCGCGGATTTCGATAATGACATTTTTTTCGTCATTTGGGTCTTTTGGGAGGAGGAGCATTTTGAGTGTATCGGTGAGTTCGTCTTGCTGCTTTTTGAGGTTTTCCAATTCTTCTTGTGCTAGCACTAACATATCGGTGTCGCTTTCATCTGTTAGCATTGTCTGTGTTTCTTCAATAGCAGTTTCCAATTGTTGATAGTCTTTATATGCGGAGACAATTGGGGAGAGTTCGGCGTGTGTTTTTGAGAGTTCCTGCAGTCGTTGCGGGTTGGATATTTGGTCAGGATCACTCAGATCTTTTTCTACGTCAATAAATTTACTTTGAATATCTTTGAGTTTATTAAGCATATCAAATCTCTATGATAGTCAGGAATTAAGGAGGTAATTCGATCGTTTCGGTTCGTCTGAATCGCGGATTTTCGCGGATTACACGGATTTTCGCGGATTTTAAGAGCGTGGTATCCACAGTCTAAGGGGCGGATGAGCCCCTTCTGGTGGCATCACAGTGTCTGAATCTCGGATTACACGGATTTTCGCGGATTATGGTTAAATATGAAAATAAATGGACACCGTCTCCGTCGGGGCGATCTTCTGATTGTGCCTTATCTCAATAATAATCGGATTTCGCAAGCTCTGCCTGTCCTACGAACTTGTTAGTCTTTATGGAAGTTTTTTGCTACATTGTACATGAAATAGCGTTATGCCTGAGCTAAGAGTTCGTGATGGATGAAGTGTTATGATTTTTCAGTGAGCCCGTATCGGCGTCTGAAACTTTCGACGCGTCCTGCTGTGTCAATAAATCTTGCTTGTTGACCTGTGTAGAATGGGTGGCATTTTGCGCAGACATCTACACGCATTTCGGATTGGATTGTTTCGGTTTGATACGTTGCGCCACAAACGCAATTGATAGTACACTCAGTTGTTTCTGGATGTATTTCAGGTTTCATAATTTCTCTCCCTATTTAATATTATAACGTCAATTCGGTATAAACAATTTTTGTAGAGCAAATTGTTCGTTTGGGTTCCAGGGATACACAAACTGACAGTTTGTGCTACATTTTATTGAAAATAGATATAAATTCAATTCATTAGGACTTTATTTTATGGTTCTTGCTGATTTAGGTCTTGGTTTTACATTCTGTCCAGCATCTGCGGTCATCATTTCGAGGAATTCTTCGTTGGTTTCGGTTTTTCCGAATTGTTTGATGAGGAGCTCCATAGATTCCGCCATGCTCATTTGGCTGATAAATTTTCTTAGTACCCAGACTTTGTTGAAGACGTCGGGTTTTAAGAGGAGTTCTTCTCTGCGTGTTTTGGATTTTTCTATGTTGATTGCTGGGAAGATTCGGAGTTCCAACAGTGTGCGGTCCATGTGTATTTCCATGTTGGCGGTTCCTTTGAATTCTTCATAGATATGTGTATCTGATCGGCTTTCGGTATCGACGAGTACTGATGCGATGATAGTGAGACTTCCGCCTTCTTCAAATTTTCGTGCTGCGCCGCAGAATTTTCGGGGTTCTACGATTGCCATTGCATCTAGTCCACCGGAGAGCGTTCTTCCGCTGTGGGGTGCGGTCATGTTATATGCTCTTGCTAGGCGTGTCATGCTATCGAGTAGTATGACGACATCTTCACCACATTCCACCATTCGTTTAGCTTTTTCGACGGCCATTTCGGCGACTTGTGTGTGTCGTTCTGGGGGTTCATCGAATGTGGAGCTAATCACTTCACCTTTAACTGTACGGACGACGTCGGTTACTTCTTCGGGTCGTTCATCGATGAGCAGGAAGATGAGTGAAACTTCTGGGTGGTTTGTTTCGATGCCGCATGCGATATTTTTGAGGAGGGTTGTTTTTCCACTAAAAGGTGGTGCGACAATTAATCCGCGTTGTCCTTTGCCGACTGGTGCGATCAGGTCAATGATGCGGGTTCCGAATTCGGAGGCTTTATGTTCTAACTTTAATTTTTCGTACGGGAAGATTGGGTCGAGATTTCCGAACGGGGTTCGTGTCTTGACTTCTTCGGGTGGAGCCCCGTTTACTTTTTCGATCTGTAGTAGAGCGAAATAACGTTCAGTTTTATTCTCGGATTTTTTAGGTGGCCGTACTAGCCCCTCTACGACGTGTCCTGTTTGCAATCCGAACAATCGGATTTGTGAAGAGGAGACGTAGATATCTTCGTCACTTTGGAAATAATTTGATCGGGATGATCGAAGGAAGCCGTAATTTTGTTCTCGGTCATCTAATATTTGTAGTACGCCCTTTCCGTAGAGCGGTATATTCTGTTCAGTGACTTGTTCAATAATTCGGCTGATGAGTTCATCCTTACTTAAAGAGTCGATGTCTTCAAGTTCATAGGATTGTACCATAGTATTTAAGGTCGAGATCTCCATTTCTTGGAGCTTGCCTATTTCCAAGCTCTCCATAGTTATTTATACTCCTCGTGAATGCTTGCTTCCACTTAACAATTCAATGTGTGTTGTGTTTTCTGTATACTAAATTGTTAAAATGGATTCTTTAAATGATTGCGTAGTGTTACCGCAAGTGTGTTGTGCTTGCTACTTCATGTGGGTTTAGTAAATGATTTAAATTAGATTGAATTGTTGAGATAGTTTGAACTGTATAAGACATTTTGGGAAAATTCATCGTGCCCGGAGGGCAAACAAGTCTACGGAATCACAATTGAATTATATTGTGGTGGGAACTTGTCTGACAAAACTTTTTCGGATTGATTCTTTTGGGGTCCGTAATGAAAATTATGGAAGGAGTTTGACATCCTTTTTGAGTTAGGACCAATTATTGATTATATCAATTATTATTATACACAATTAACGTTTAAATGTCAAGTCTTTTTTCAAAAAAGTTTTTTTAATGGTTGCATAATGAATGCTTGTGCGGAATACACGTATGGTATTCGGCAATGATGCAACTAATCTGCGTTTTCCAGGTTATGCTACAAAGATTACACAACCTGGAAAGGTTATGCCACAAAGGGACAACCTTTCCAGATTTATGATACAGAACGCGAGGTGCTATGGTGGATATTGAAATGGAAGACTACTTGGCAGTATCCTTTAGTGGTTTTAGTCTTCGCATTACTTTGGCATTGTATTTATCCTTTTCTAAATATGCTTCCCAGAGAGCTATTGCTTCGTCATTGTATCCTTTAGATACGTAGTAATCTCCGAGTGCGATGATGGGTATATCCGAATGTGGGTCTTTTTCGATGGCTTCTTTGAATGCGTCTATGGCGACTTGTTCATCACCTTTGATAAGTGCGATTTCCCCCTTTGCATAAGGCAGTAAAGGATGATCTGGGTGTTCGGTGGTGATTGTATCGATTAATTTTTGTCCGTCTTCTTCTCTGCCTTGTTTGAAGACGGCGATTGCTGCGAGTATTGTGCCATATCCGTATTGATATGTAAGCAGTTTTTTCTCCGCGGCATTTTCTGATTTTTCTAGGTGCCGTTTTGCGATTCTGGCGGCTGCTTTATACTTTATATGTGCTTTTCCGTATTCTCCGTGTTTATAGCAAACGTCTCCAAGTGTTTTCATAGTTACAAAAGAGTCTTTTTTGTTTTCGACGAGGTCTTGGAAGATGACTGCATTTTTTCGGTCTTTCAATCGGAAATGTAGTACCTCAGCGAGGCTTTGGAGGGCATCGGTATCGTCAGGGTTTTTTGCGACAGCGCGTTCGAATGCGTCTTTTTCTTTTTCGTATTCGCCAAGTTTTTCGTAAGTTTTTCCGATTAGCCAGTGTAATTCTGCATCTTTAGTGCGGTTCATGCCGATGGCAGAGTTAAATGTTTCTAATGCTTTTTCATATTCTTCGTTTGTGTACTGATTCTGTCCGGTGTTAATTATTGCGTCGATTACTTTTGGGTTTCGGGTTGCGGCTTTTTTGAGGATGTTGGTTGCTTTTTGGTGCATACCGAGTTTTCGGTAACAGATTGAGAGTCGTATGTAATTGATGGGTTCGACTTTAACTCTATCAGCTTCTGCGCGTGCAAGTGCGTCGAAGAGGAGGGCTCCTGCGTCTCGGTATTGTTCGTCGCCATAAAAGAATCCTGCGACCATTAGTTCGGCGTCATAGTAAGTTCCTTGGTCGTCACCTGCGATTGCGGTGTCTCCGCCGAATCTTCTCATGACTTCTTCGGCACTAATTCCGAATCCGGAGTCTTCAGTTGCGACATTGGATTTCATAGCGCGGCTTTTTTCTGCGTCTTGTGGTCGGTCTCGTTCTCGTCGTGCTTCTTGGCGTGCCATTGCGCGTCCGATTTGTGTATCTTCGGGATTTTCTGGTTCTGGAATTGCTGCGTTGAGTTGATTGAGTTCTTCTTTTGCTTTTTCAATTTGTGATTGTGCTGAGTCAAGTTTTCCGTATTTTCTCACCATGAATTGGTATGTACGTTTTGCTTCGTCATCATCATTAAGTAGTGTTCGTTGAATTCTTGCCTTGTTTGCGAGGGCTGTAGCTGCGCGTTCACTTTGCGGATTACGATTTGCGAAGTTATCGAACACTTCTACGGCTTGTTCGTATTTCTTACCTTCTTCATAACTTTTTGCTAGCATTAACTGTGCCTTATGACTTATTTCGAGATGTGGGTACTTATTGATAATGGTATCAAATTGAGATTGTGCTGATTCATAATCTTGTTGGCGTTGGTAATAATACATCCCTAGGTTGTAGTGTGCTTCTGCGGCTTCCTCACTTTCAGGTGCTTCTGCGATTATAGATTCATAAGCCTTAACACCTTCTTGTGGGCGGTTCATTCTTTCAATGTTAAGTTCTGCGATGGCAAGTTTTGCTTTTCGGGCTTCAAGGGTGCCGGGGTTGGTATCTACTACGTTTTGGTATGCTTCCAATGCACCGCGATAATCTTTTGTTTCAACGAGTTTATCTCCTGTGCTTAGTGCATTTCCAGATAGACAGCCGACTTGCGTCATAGATAAAAGTAATAAAGCAGTAAGTAGGCAGTAGTTGACATATTTCATTGTTTTTCTCCTTATGCTATAACCCAAGTTGCTGCGGATGCACAACTTGGAAAATTTTTATGGTTAAATATGAAAATAAATAGACACCGCATCCGTAGGAGCGATTTTTGAATTGCTACTTATCTCAATAATAGTCGGGTTTCGCAAGCTCTACCCGACCTACGAACTACACAGATTACACGACCTAACAGGTTATGATACAAAGGCACAACCTGGAAAGTTTATGCTACACAGATTACACGACCTAACAGGTTATGATACAAAGGCACAACCTGGAAAGTTTATGCTACACAGAGACACAACCTAACAGGTTATGATACAGATGCACAACCTGGAAAGTTTATGCTACACAGATTACACGACCTAACAGGTTATGATACAAAGGCACAAGCTAAAAATTTGTGATACGTTATGCGGCAATTTAGGTTAATATACTATAGTTTGGACATTTTTGGTCTTGTTATAGATTATGAATAGTTGGCAGCACTTCCCCGTTAGCACTTCTGAACAGGTGTTAGAACTGCTGCTAACGCCCCTTTTTTGTCTAAATTCTGTTAGAAATCACTGTTTTTTAGCCATCATTTTTCCAATAATCGTGAAAATAGTTGCTGTTGAACTAGTTCATGTAGTATCTTCGGGGATTTTCAGTTTTTTCTGTGCGTTTTTCCCCGGGTCGTAACTCGTATAAAAATAGTTTTGTTGTAAACGTCGCTGCAAGTAAGCGGTCATCAAGCCGCGTGTGAGATGTTTCGGTTTATACCAGTGTATATTGAGTGTGGATAGCACAGTTTCTAAATCAAGCGGTGCCTCGTCTGTGTCGGTTTCTTCGGATGTCTTCTCCATTAGCACCGGACTGAAAGCGAGTTGTGTCAGCGTTGCTGCGGTGAAACTGAGTTGAACGAACCGATCCAAACTTTTCCTGTCTCGGAGTTGATAGGTGTCAAATCCGAAGTTTTCTTTAGCGTCCCGAAAGGCAGTTTCAATCTGCCACCGGTTTCTATAGTGTCGGATAACTGTTTCTACGGGCAGTCGTAAATCTGAAGTAAATACACAAAAATACCGATAGGGTTTAGACTTTTTGGGGCGTTTGCGTATCACAACGATGCGGACATCTACAGGACACATCTTTGTTCGCACGACTTTATCAGCGACAGAAAGTGTCTGATCCTCAACAACGATGTCTGTATACTTCAGGTGTGGAATAGACACACGGCTACCATACCGACGGGGTCTGCCTCTCTTGAGACGCTTAGGGCGTTTCGGTATATCAAAAAACGCTGCGTTTGACTTCGCACGACAAAGTAAATGATGTCCTTGTGAGAGTATCTCCGTGAACACTTTGCGTCTATTGAAGCCTCTATCGAAAACGATAAGACCCGGTGGCACAAGATTACATAAATGCTTCAGCACAGCGAGGCTATTCGCGTCCTCGCTTTTCGGTTCCATCATCCGTGTGGCTAATGGAAATAGGCGCGTGCCTTCGGGCGTTTCTGCCAGCCAGCCAATCGCACCGAACTTGTGTCCGTGATGAAACTTGGACTGGTTCTTGTTACGTGGCTGATACGCAGGGTTCCTGCGGAAATGCAAACCCGCTTGTTTTGAACCGCTACTTAGGGCATGCGTCTCATCATAGACGTATACGCCCGTGGGGTAAGCGGATAGCACTTGATGGCTTAGCGTAGTGGCGACTTGATCCACACACCAGACACCACGTGAAAGAAACTTTGGCAGAGACCAATACCGACCTGCTTGGGCTGTCGCAAGATAGATTTGTGTCATTGTGCCTCGGTAGGGCGTATTTATCAGACCTTTCACGAAAGTTTGAAAGTGATTGAAGTTGTTGTGCTTGAATAACGATCTGAATTGTGATAACATGTTGTCCAGGTAGGAAAGTGGGGTCATTAGACATATCCTTTCAAAAAGGTTTATATTTTCTAAAAGGATACCCGCTTTCCTGCTTTATGTCTATAAAAAAAACAAAAAATGTCCAAACTATAGTTAATATAGTAAAATCTAAATTACTCTAACATTATGTTTATAGTGTGTTTAGTACATCTGTTTTGATGCACATAGGTCAATTAGGTTTAACACTTCTTGTTGACTATAACCTTCTTTCTCGATGAGTTGTTCACAATCCACGGTATTTTTTTCATTTGGGCCTTTTCCTGCTTCGAGGATTGCGTTTGTCAGCCAACTGGTTCGTATTCCGTTTATGCCGGATGTGTAGTTTGTATCATATTCACCTTTGGCAAGTCCGACAAGTTGGTCAACTTTACTGCTTGGATATCCTTCAGGTCGCGGATATGAGAGGTCTTCTGCTTCTCCACCTTTGGGTGTGAAACGGATTCCGTTTTTGATTTCTATGGTACCTTTGTCGCCTTCCAGGATGACCCATTCTTCGAAACCGACGCGTGTGTTTCCCATAATAGTGATGGTGCCTTCTGCTCCGTTATCAAGGGTTACATCTGAGTATGAGTTAATCTCGACGAATTTTGGTACGAGATTACCTTCATCGTCTTGAAATTTCATGTCGGTAGTGCCGTGAACTTTTGCGGGTAATCTATTGGTCATCCAGAGGAATATGTCTTGTAGGTGACTTCCGGAGTCATTGGGTTGTCCGCCGCCTGAGAATCGTGGGTCTCCGCGCCATCCGCCGGCTCCCCATCGTTGTGCCATGTAGACTTCAAATTTATGAAGTTTTCCTATAAGCCCATCTGCAATTGCAAGTCTACCTGTTATGTAAGTGTTATCGTAATGTCTTTGGTAGCCGCCGACGAGGTGTAGCCCACTTCCGAGTTCGATTTTTGTTATTGTAATTGCGTCTCCGACGATATTTGCCATGGGTTTTTCGACGATGACGTGGCACCCTGCGCGCAGTGCGTATTTGACGTGGATATCGTGCAGGGAATGTGGCGAGAAGACTCCGACAATGTCTAAGTCTTCATGGTTTAGCATTTCGATGTATTCGTGTTCACCGAGGTAACGTTTTAGACTTTTCGGTTTGTAATCTTCAACCCGTTGCTGTAGAGCATTCTCTAAGGCGTCTAGACTTCCTTCGTGAGCATCTGCTGCGGCGACGACTTGGCAATCGGGGCGTGTTGCGAATCCCATTGTGTTTCCTCGTCCTGCTCCTCCGGGTCCGATTACGCCTACTCTTAGAATATCGTTTTTACTTGGCATGATTTCTCCTTAATTTTTTAACGTAAGTTTGTGTTCCACGGATGCACACCCTGGCAAGGTTATGCTACGATCATCTCAACGACACAGAACTCACCTTAATTTACCCACTAAATACACGGAATAATTTTTTTATTGGATCATAAAACTGGTCAACGACGCGTTCTTTCAATGGAATGATTGCGTTATCAGTAATTGTGATATGTTCAGGACAAACTTTCGTGCAGCATTTTGTAATGTTACAATATCCTATGCCGTCTGAGTCTTTCAATTCTTCTAGGCGATTTTCTGTATCGATTGGGTGCATTTCCAATGAAGCTGCGTAGACAAGGTGTCTCGGTCCGATGAATTCGTCATGAAGTTGGTGTTCGCGTAGGACGTGGCAGACATCTTGGCAGAGGAAACATTCGATGCATTTTCGGAATTCTTGGACGTGATCGATATCTTCTTGTTCCATTCGCCATGTGCCATCTTCGGCATCTGCGGGTCTTGGCGTGAAGGGTTTCATTTTCTGTTTTACTTTGAAGTTCCATGACACATCTGCGACTAGGTCTTTGATAAGTGGAAAAGCGCGCATAGGTTCTATTGTGATGGGTTGGTCGAGGGGTATATCGTTTAGGCGCGTCATACACATTAATTTGGGGTTTCCGTTTACCTCTGCGGAGCAGGATCCGCATTTACCTGCTTTGCAGTTCCATCTGACGGCTAGGTCATTTGCTTGTTCTGCCTGTATGCGGTGGACAGCATCTAATACTACCATGCCTTCAGAGACTTCGGTTTCATAGTCAACAAATTGTGCTTTGTTTGCGTCTCCACGCCAGATTCTAAAAGTTGCTTTTGCCATTATGTGTCCCTTTCTGTTTCTTTTATCCCATTTCTTCTATAATTTGTTGGTATTCTTCAGTTAATTCATCGACAGATTCACGTCGGATTGCCATTGTATTATCTTCGGTTTTATGGACGATGGTGTTGTACTTCCCTGCTCCTTGTTCTTCTTTTTCGGGGAAATCGTCGCGAGAATGTGCGCCGATGCTTGCTCTGCGTTCGAGTGCTGCAAGTGCAATTGCCTCAGAAACGGTGAGTAGGCAATCGAGGTCGAGTGCTGTGTGCCATCCTGCATTATATTCGCGATTACCGATGGTATGTACATTCTCTGCTTTTTCACGTAATGTCTGTATTTCTTTTAATGCTTGTGTTAGGCTTTCTTGACTTCGTGCAATGCCTACTAGTTCTTGCATTTTATCTTGAAGTTCTGCTTGAATTTGGTATGGGTTTTCGCCGTTTTCTGGGTTATCGAAAGGTTTGAGAACATGCTGGGCGATTTCTTGGACTGCGTTTTCCTCGAGGGGTACTGTTCCGTTTTCCTGTGCATATTGTGCTGCATATTCACCTGCGCGTTTACCAAAGACGAGGAGGTCGGACAGTGAGTTGCCGCCGAGCCGGTTTGCTCCGTGTAGCCCTGCCGCGCATTCTCCTGCAGCGAATAGGCCGGGAACAGATGTCATCTGTGTGTCTGGATTGACACGTATGCCTCCCATAATATAGTGGGTTGTGGGTCCGACTTCCATGGGTTCTTGGGTGATGTCTATGTCAGCGAGTTCTTTGAATTGATGGTACATGCTTGGTAGTTTTCTGCGGATATGTTGTTGTGCGTTTGGTATTTTTTCTTTTATCCATGCGATGTTTAGGAATACGCCGCCGTGTGGGCTGCCTCTGCCTTCCTGAACTTCTCGGACGATGCAGCGTGCTACATGGTCGCGTGTCAACAGTTCTGGGGGTCTGCGTGCGTCTCTGTCGCCTTGTGTATATCGCCATCCTTCTTCTGGATTGTCTGCGGTTTGGTTTACATATAGGTCGGGGATATCATCGAACATGAATCGATTTCCTTCGTTGTTTGTAAGGATTCCGCCTTCCCCTCTGACACCTTCGGTTACTAAGATACCTCTGACACTGGGTGGCCATACCATACCTGTTGGGTGAAATTGGACAAATTCCATATCGATCAGTTCTGCTCCTGCGTGATATGCAAGAGAATGTCCATCGCCGGTATATTCCCAGCTGTTACTTGTGATTTTATATGCTTTTCCGACTCCGCCTGTTGCTATGACAACGGCTTTTGCGGAGAAGATTTTGAATCGTCCTTTTTCGCGTTCGTAACCGAATGCTCCTGCGACTCTATCGCCTGTTTTGAGGAGGGACACGATGGTATTTTCCATGTGTACTTCGATGCCTTGGTGTATGCCGTGGTCTTGGAGTGCGCGGATCATCTCTAGGCCTGTTCGGTCTCCGACGTGTGCAAGTCGTGGGTATTGATGTCCTCCGAAGTTTCGTTGTAAGATACTTCCGTCCTGTGTGCGGTCGAAGAGTGCGCCCCATGCTTCGAGTTCACGGACTCGGTTGGGGGATTCCTTTGCGTGTAGTTCTGCCATGCGTGCGTTAGAGAGGTATTGTCCGCCGCGCATTGTGTCAGCGAAATGGACGCTCCAATTGTCCCTTTCGTCGACATTTGCTAAGGCAGCGGCGACACCTCCTTCTGCCATTACGGTATGTGCTTTTCCAAGCAGTGATTTGCAGACTAATCCGACCTTTAGATTTCCGGTGGCTGCCTCGATGGCAGCTCGTAGTCCTGCTCCTCCTGCTCCGATTATTAGTACGTCGTATTCAAAAGTTTCGTAAGATGCCAATCTAAAATTTCCTCTCTATAATGTGAGTTCGGTTTCTCGAGTTGTCGGAATCTCGAGTTACGCGAATTTTTCTTTTGGTGTGCGTTTATTCATTTAGAATGTAATCCAGTCTTTAAAACCGTATACAGAAGCGATAAAGACATATAGGTCAGAAAAACCGACCCAGCATAAGCTCATCCATGCCCACAACATGTGCTTGCGGTTTAGACAGCTGATGCAGTTGTACATATTTTTTCGGATTGGTGCTTTAGATAGCAAATCAACAACGCCGCCGACGAGATGCCTTAACGAGTGGCAGCCGAGTGTATATCCGCCTAAAAATACTACGTTCCCTGCTAATATGATAGTTCCTATTCCTATACCGAATTTTCCATCTTCGAACCAGAGTGCCTTCCATACATCATAAGACAGGATGCCTAAAAATATGATTGCGATGTACATAAAATATCTATGGATGTTCTGTATTATCAGTGGAAATGCGTGTTCTCCGCGATAGCCTTTGCGTGGTTCTGATACTGAGCATGAGGGTGGGTCTGCCCAAAATGCTTTGTAATATGCTCCGCGGTAGTAGTAGCATGTGAATCGGAATCCGAGTGGTGCCCATAAAATAAGTACAGCAGGCGTGATAAAAGCGGGCATCCATTCTGGCATTGCGCCGAACCAGCTATGTGAACCGTCAGGATGAAAAAGTAAGGGTGAGTAAAAAGGTGACAGGTAGGGGTCATGGAGGTAGTGTTCTCCCCAAAAAACCCGAAACGTTGCGTAGGCTATGAATACCCCTAACCCGATAAATACTGCTAATGGTTGTACCCACCAAGTGTCTTTTCGTTGGGTTTGGAACGGTCCGCTATCAATTAATGTTAGTTCTGGATGTGTCATAGACAATTTTACCTTATGCTTGTTTATAGGATACTATAATTCAATTATAAATGCAAGTTGTTTAACTGTTTTTAGTTGTTTGTATATTCTGTATATGTGAGTGGTTCCCAGTTCAGCAATCGTTTTGCTTTTGAGAGGTTGATTTCCTTCTGTTCATAGTCGCCTGCGATGAAGACGGCATCGAAGCCTTCATGTTCTACTGAGATAGCGGCGAGATATGCGCGTGCCAAATCTTTTTCATCTGTCCACCAGATATGTACTGATGGGTCTTTTGGTTGTGTGCGGCGTTCTAACCACTGTTCACGGGTGGATGGGCCGGTGATCCGCAAAGCGATGAGTGACATATTGTGTTCGCGTGCGAAATATTCGCAGATTTGTTCACCGAAGCTTTTTGTCAAACCGTAGACACCGGGGTTATCTCTTGGAACGATGTCTTCGTAAGGGTAGCTGTTTCGGGTGCGTTCATGCACGGTGAATGTGCTGGTGTAGATGCCGTGTTGAATTCCTGCTTCTTTTGCGGCGTGAAGAAGAATGTGGAGTCCTTTTGCATTCACATCATAATTTGCCAGGATGTCTGGGAAATCTGCGGCAGATGAACGGTCGCTTGTGGGACGTAACATCACCATATAGACAAATGTGTCCATACCTTTCAACGCTTCTTGGACAATGTCTACATCTGTGACGGATCCTTGGATGTATTCGATAGATTTGTCTTTGGGTGGCGATAAATCGAGTATACGGAAATTGTGTTGTTTTTTCATATAGGGTAGTGTCATGGTTCCGACATGCCCTGAACCGCCTACAAGCAGTACGTTCATTGTGTTTCCTCGAATTTTGTTAGTATTTCTGACTTATCTGAATGTTTTTAAGGGATGTTAGAAAAGTCCCATAGCAGTATTGTGCCGTCTGCCCCACCACTTGCGAGTGTCTTGCCATCTGGACTGAATGCCAAACTATCAACTGAGCTGGTATGTCCGTTGATGGTTTTTAGGTGTTTGTAAGTGTTGGTCTCCCGTACATCGATTCCGCTTGCTAATCCCCTATAATGCGCGTCTCCGCTTACGAGTATGTTTCCATTAGGACTGAGTGCTATACTCTGGACACCTTTTATAATTTTCATACGTTCTGTAAGGGATTTGAGGTGTTCACCGGTGTGTGCATTCCAAAGAATGATTCCTCCGGAAACTGCTCCCTCCTCACCTTCCCACCATCCACCAGCGATAATCGTATTTCCATCCGCACTATAGACCACACTGTTAACCGTATCTATGCGGCTCTTGATAGTTTTGCGATGTTCACCAGTGTGTGCATCCCATAGACAGATGGTATCATCATAGCTCCCGCTGGCGATTGTGTTTCCATCTGGACTGAAAGTGATATTTGTGATATA
The DNA here is from genome assembly GCA_965200395.1 of Candidatus Poribacteria bacterium. Lineage (GTDB taxonomy): Bacteria > Poribacteria > WGA-4E > WGA-4E > WGA-3G > MSPOR6. Next base: position 1,497,138 of record CBDAUH010000003.1, read on the forward strand.
CCTTGTGTATCTGAGGGTTTTGAGGTGTTTGCCTGTATGAACATCAAATATTCGGATTTCCTTCCCGTCACCACAAGCGATTATGTTGCCATCTGGATCGAAGTCCATGCTACTAACCGATCCTCTGTGTCCATTAAGGGTTTTGCGGTGTACATAAGTATGTGCATTCCATAGACGGACGGTATTATCATAGCTCCCGCTGGCGATTGTGTTTCCAGCTGGACTGTATGACACGTTTGTGATAATACCTGTATGTCCAGTGATAGTTTTGATGTTATTTCCCGTGTTGGCATCCCATAAGCGAATTGTATGATTGTAATTTCCGCTGACTATAGTGTTTCCATCTGGGCTATAGTCCACACTGTTAACCATATCGGAATATCCCTCAATTGTTCTCAAAAGTTCCTTCGTATGTGCATCCCACACACGGATGCCATCCGAACTTCCACTTACAAATGTTCTTCCATCTGGACTAAAAACTACACTCACAGCAGGGATTTCAATAAAATTGTTGGATTCAACAGTGTTGGAATTCCATATACGGATACCGTCATCACCTGCACTTATGAGTGTCCTTCCATCTGCACTAAATACAAGACTGTTAACAGATTTTATGTGTGTAGTAAGGGTTTGGAGTAGTAAACCTGTGTGAGGGCTCCAGAGGCGGACAGTTTTGTCCTCACTTGCACTTGCAATTATGTTCCCATCTGGACTAAAAACTACACTGTTGATACTTTTAAACTTCTCATGACCTATAAGAGTTTGGATGAGTTCACCAGTATTGACATTCCAGACAGAAATTCCATTTTCGGATCTATTCTCACCCGCGAGGGTTTTTCCATCTGGACTGAAACATACGCTCGAAGGCGCGTAGGCTCCTCCGAATCCTCTGAGAAGTTCGCTTGTATGGACATTCCATAAACTGATTGGTATCCCATCACCTTCTGGAGTTCCACTACTACTGGCGACTGTATTTCCATCCGGAGTTAACGTTACACACTCGATTCCTTCTAAATCTCCTGTTAGAGTTTTGTTGTATATCCTAGTATCGGTGTCCCATAAATAGACTGTGCCATCCCAACTACCACTAATAATTGTTTTTCCATCTGGGCTGAAGATAACGCTACTTGTATGTCCTTCAGGGCCGGTTAGCAATGCTACCTCTTGATATGTTTTCATATCATAGAGCCAGATACCGATGCTTGCTGCTACAGCTAAATACTTGCCATCTGGTGAATATGCGATTTCGTTTATAATACCTTTCCCAAGACGCGCTATTGCCCCTTCTGGCAAACTCATGCGTGTTGTGTCAGCAGCGAATGTATTGGGTGGAAAGCACGTTAAGTGAATAATGAACACAAAGAATAACAAGATGGCGGTTTTATTCATCATGTGAAGAGTCTCCTATACTACAAAAATTCAGTTTTATCCCTTATAGGCATAAGCACGGTGTTGAATTCGTAGGTCGAAGTTATCATCTGGGTCCCATGTTGGCATATCAGCGGGTACTTCATAAGGGAACTGCTCGGTATCTGATAGATACGGGTTTGTATTGCGTTGATGAAGTGCGCGTTGATACATTTTGCACCGTTGTGTTAAAAATTCGGTTTGCCACCACTTGTATTGTGTGTTCCATCGTGGTGTCCGCTGGTCAAAATATATGACTCTGCGGAGTGTATCGCTTGTGTTGATTTTGCTGCCGTGCAGGACTTTGGTATGGTGCAGCAGAATATCACCTGGTTCCACTTCAGCAGGTACAGCATCAGGACGATCAAAATTCTCCATTCCTTTTTCGATCTGTTTCTGTGCTTCTTCAATACTCCACAGATGACTTTTCGGTATGACCCATACGCATCCGTTGTCCACTGTGGAGTTATCGATGTAGATATCGACGTTGAAGATTGGATGATTTTCTCGTATAGCGTTGCCGTCCCGGTGCCATCGGACGGAGGAACCGTGTTTGGGTAGCTTGAATACGAGGGATTCATAACATGGAATAAAGTCGGGTCCGATGATACGGTGTAGTAGGTCTCCGATGAAGGGGTGGCCGAGTAATCGGAGAGAAAATTCGTTGGGATGCGAATGTAGATAGGTGAGATAATAAGGGATGCCTTCGGGGCCGCGCATGCACCATTCGTCTGCTGGCCCGCCGTCTAAGATCTCATCAATCAACCGTTGGCTTTCTTTTTGTATAACGGCAAGTTCATCTGTTTGGATGACTTGTTTAAGGATGAGGTATCCGTTATCTTTGAAGAATTGGATTTCGTTGTCAGTTATTTTTTGCATATAAAAATGTGCCTTGTTCTATAAGGTTAGTATCCAAAAATTTTGACTATGGTGAGTGTGAAAATAGATAGTTACCTCACTTGTAGGGGCGATCTCTGAAGCGCGGTTTAGCTCAATAATAGTCGGGCTTCGCAAGCTCCATCCGACCTACGAACTATCCGAATTTTCAATTAATTCTACAGTCTACCATAGAATTATTTTCTTGACTTTATTTTTGCCCAGGTAGTGGTTAATTTCTCGTGTGCTTCCACGGCGAGTGTTTGGTCCATGTTTTTCTTTACTTCATTTGCGGTGAGTGCGACACTCCACATTTTGACTTCATCTATGGTTCCGTTGAAGAAGTTGCTATTTCCTCCATTTGCGGCAATGGACATGCCGTTAGCGGAGAAATCCATGCGAACGGCTCCTCCAGAGTTTCCTTCCGCGTCTTTCTCACCGTCAAGATATAAAATTGCTTTATCTTCATCTTGGGTAACAACCATGTAGTACCATTGGGGTTCAAATGCTGCGTAGGTAGATACTACTTGGAATTCAACGGCCTTTGTGGCGAGGTAGCATCCGTATAGTATTCCGCCGCGGTTGAATGTGAGATGTGGGCGTCCTCCGCCGTTGCCGCGGTACATCAAGTCTATTCTGTTGCCGCCTGCTATTTTTTCTGCAGGTTTGAACCACATTTCAATCGTCATTGCGTCAGGTTCACCTACGTTAAATGCTGGTACGGTAACTGCGCCATTATTGAATTTGAGGGCTTGTCCGACTATTCCTTCTACCCATTCACCGTTCTTGACGGTGCCTTCAAAGCTATTTTCTGATATGTCCTCAGTTTTATCTCCATTTCCTTCATCAAAAGAGAAATGGAATATAATATCCTCATCGGGATTTGCAGCATTGCCTATTGAATAGGAAAGTATAAGTGTTGTTATTGTGAATAAACAAATTATATATTTCATTTATTGTGTTTACCTCCATGATGTTAATTTGGGTAACATTATTTTACATAATACGGTATTTTATGTCAACGTAAGATGGATTCAACTTTTCTTTTCTCACTTGAATTGTGCACTAATATCTGATATAATGTCTATATTGAGATCTAATGGTTAAGAGGAACAGTAATTCTCCAATAATAGCAAGGGGAAAGATTATGAAACGTTTTGAAGCGAAACAACGATCACTAAATGCCTGTCTGATTGCCGCGATTATTCATCTCTGCTTAGTTATTCTTTTAACCTTTTTTTATTACAGTCATCTTAGTAATGAGGTTGACGATGTTGTTGGTATAGAATTTGTAGAGATGGAAGAAACATTAAGGAAACATCGTACGATAAAGCGTCCGCCGAAGAAAGACCCAACCCGGCAGTCTAAGTCTATTTCTGAGTACCGGCCACAACATAAGGCACTGTCAGCTTCTTCCAATTTATTTGATGAGACTGTTCGTCCATCTGAAAAGATACTTACACATAGTGCGACAGAGACTGTGTCGGATACCACAACAGAGTTACCTGACGTAACAACGCAAGCGAGGCACTTAAATAGTCGTGCTGCTGCAATTGCTAAGTCAGTTCAAAGTCCTTATGAGATTACCTCTGGTAAAGGGAAGGAGAGCCTTAGGCAGCGTGTTAAAGGTGATGGTGAGAGTGGATTTCATCGGCTTGAGTCTAAAGGTGCTTCAGATATTGGAAGTATTGGGGATGGGATAGAACAAGATGGTAGTGGAGATGGGGATGGATCGGGAAATGGTGGGGAAAATCCGTTTGCAGATGCGCTGGAACAGATTGCGGATCATATTATTAGTACACGTACTGGTGATAAGGTGAATGTAGTTTTTGTGGTTGATACGAGTGCAAGTATGCGTGATAACATACAACAAGTTGCGGATAACCTTTTTGCAATGACAGATGCGTTTGATACAATCAATCTTGAGTACTATTTAGGTATGTCTGAGTTCAGTGTCCGTGAATCGGGGCAAGAGGTAAAAACGCGTGCTTTGTTACCTGATGTTGCTGTCCTGAGAAGGCGGATGAAGGAGGTAAAGTTGAGTGGAGATGAAAATGCGCTGGATGCTCTCTATGAGACTTTTAACATTATTCAATTTCATGCAGATGCCGATAAGCACTTGATTCTTGTTACGGATGAACAAGCGACTACTAGTCTGAGAAAAGACGGTGGTAAAGAAGAGATGCAAAAAAAGGTGGTTGGTCAAACGCAATTTGAGGAGGTGCGCGTCAATGTGCTCGGAGTCCCAGAACCTTTTCAACAACAGTTAGCGGAGCTCACGGGGGGCATTTGGCAACAGATCCCTGGAAGTGCGCTTAACCCGGCTGCACTCCCGGGTAATCGAGCGGGGAATCAAAAGTTTTTGAAAGTTTTTAGGGATATTGCGGTTGATATTCGGAAAAGTGGAACGAAATCACTATTCAGTCTTGACTTAACATTTACCATTGATTTGGTTGATGGACAGTTTTCTTTAGATCAATTAAAGGAAGGGGTTTTGAACGGTGGTTTGGAATTAAAACCGCATATATTCTTCTCTGAAAACGTTAAGATTTTGAACAAACCCAAGGCTGATTTATGGTTTATTGTTGACCATGATAACAATAAGATATTTGCAGTTACAAGGTACGATAAGAAGCTGTATTTTTATGATGGATTTTATCCGAATCAGTGGAATTTGGCGGAAGATTCTATTGCTCATGCTCAGGATTTTGGCAAGAGATGGATGCTAAGGAACGAGAGAAATAATCAGATTTATACTATCATAAAAGAAGAAAATAGAGTGATCATATACATCGGTGGACAACCTGGAACCGGTTTTAACTTGGGTGCTGAACCTATTGTAGATATTGTGATTTTGTTAGATTATAGCAGAAGTATGGGTGGGAAGTCACAAGCGATTATGCTTGGTCTTAGCACACTTATCGGAAGACTGTCTATATTTCCATTGAAATATAGAGTCGGACTCATTAGATTTGCGGAGGCGAAGGATGCGATAAAGGCTGTTGATGGCGTTGATGTGCATAAGATGCCGCTTAATGAAGTCTTAATAGAAAATTTCATGGGTGACCCGTTTGGTGGCGATGAACATTTGATTGATGCGATTGTAGAAGGATTGCCGCAAGTCAATTTTAGTCCGTATGCAAAACGTTATCTCTTAGTTTTGACAGATGAACCGTCAAAGGGGAAATATTCTGGTGAACAGGCACTGCAGATGTGTAAATCGCAAGGGATTGTGGTGTATGTCGTAGGTCATCCAAACGATAGGGTTATTTAGTTTTATAGATATTCATTTTATCAAGTTAACTGTGAGTAAAGGTTTTGATGCATATTCCTTTATTTTATCAGCGATCCGTGTTATGCCTTGAAAACGGAATACGGATAATGCGGTATTTCGTAAAGCGGCCATGACTTGTGGAATAGCCCCGCATCTGACAGGTGATGCGTCCTCGCCGAGTAGCACATCGCGCATCCAATGCGACTTGTTCTCTATTGCCCAATGGCCTCTCCGTAAAGCAAGTAAGCGTTCTGCGGATGCCTCACTCGGTTTCAGGCTCGTAATCCCATAGGTAGTGCGGGTTGTCTCTTCTCCTGTCTTCATATTTTTGGAAGTATAATGATATTGGATCACTTGTGCTATGCCCGGCCAATCCAGATATGCGTTCAGACTTGTGCTTGCCTTGATACACCGTGTCTCAAGTCTGCCATGCGACTTTTCAATCGTCTCATGCATGTATATCGGTTTCCCTAAAGTAGGGTGTGTTGTGTCTTCAGAAACCGCGTCAGGCACGCCTTGAAAAAGTTTTTCAATCGCTTCTAACAGGTCCGGTTGATTGCCTTTAACAGGCAGCATATAGTCGCCCCCGCTGTTTATGATTCCGTGGCAGAAAGAGCGTTGTGTCAAAAGGGCATCCGTTGTGATAACTTTGCCTGCTACATCAAACGCTTTGAGGATTTCCGTTGATACCGGTATTTCATTGGTTTTGTCGCTGACACCTCGCTGCGTGAGGGTGATCCCTAACTCATGAGAGACGACGGAGAGTAAATGGCTGATCATCGCACCACTTTTTTTAGACGCACGCAGGGTTTTGCCATCTATAGCGACTGCGTCGGAACACCCCCGCAAATCAGGGCACTCTGCTAATGCGGCGTTTACCCATTTTGACAGGATGTTTTCTAATGCCTCAACGTCCAACTTTTTCAACAGATTATGGATAGTTGCGGCACAAGGCGTTTTGTGATGTGTGAACCCGAGTGCTTTTGTGAGTGCGGGCTGTGAGCGTGCCCAGGTAGCGATGGATGTATACCCTTTATGCCCGCACATCAATCCAACGACTAAAAGTGCGAGGATTGCTTTCAACGGGTGTCGTTTCCCTTTTTCCTTGCGTGGGTCTGTAAGTTCTGCTAACATATCCATTAAGTGGCAGGACTTTTTTCTTGTCATTCTTCACCTCAAAAGATCGTAAGTTTTTAAGGTGAAGTATAGCAGATATACCATGAAAAATCACGGTATATCTGCACATTCCAAATATTAACGATTGTGATAAAAAACAACTAAAATACATAAAACTAAATAACCCTATCCAAACGAGGATGATTTTCAGACAAAGATTGCGAAGGAGACGGGTGGTCTTTTCTTTACGATGCCAAAACATTTAGATAAGGATTACCTAAATCAATAAAGATAGAAACGAGGAATTTGATGGCGACATCTACAAGTACGGAACAACATAGGGAAATTGCAGCGGAACAAGGTCCTGTTTCTGTTGCGATTGTAACAGTTAGCGACTCACGTACTCCAGAAACGGATACGAATGCTGCTTTTCTACATGAACAACTTGAGGGGGCTGGGAACAGCGTAACGGCTTATCAGATCATAAAAGACGAACCGGATCAGGTGTCTGATGTATTGGACAAAATGGTGGCTACTGATGCGCAGATAATTATTTTCAACGGTGGTACTGGTATTGCTCCGCGTGATACAACTTTTGATGTTCTCGATCGCAAATTAGAGAAGACATTGCCGGGTTTCGGTGAACTTTTTCGTATGTTTAGTTACGATCAAGTTGGTGCTGCTGCGATGTTATCGCGGGCGACTGCGGGGGTCTATCGTGGGAAAGTGGTTATCTCTACTCCTGGGTCAAACGCTGCTGTTCGGTTAGCGTGGGAGAAATTGATTGGTCCAGAGCTTGAACATTTGGCTTGGGAGGTAGGGCGTTAGTTCTGCATCGTTTTATAACATCTCGCGTGTAAAGGTATATACTCCCCTCAACCATGACTCGTAATAGATACCGTTAGCATAACAGAAATAAAGTGTTTTTAGACCGATAATGCAGATCAAGCAGAGAGACAGTAACACAAGCAGACTATAATCCAATTTCTTCATCTGTGAAGTGTGTAACGATGTTCGTTGTGTTGCAGTTTCAGTAGAAAACCCGCGGCTTTCTACTGATTCTCCGAGGTTTGTGGCGTGTCGTATGTTTCCTGCTAAAATGGGTCTGAAGCTGTTGATGACTCCATGCACAGAAGCAAACAAATTAAATCGTAGGTATCGAAATCCTCTTAGTTTCTGTGAGCGTATCACGGCTGTGGCTTCAGAGGCGATCACAGGAATGAAATGTAATGCTGTTGTGACCATAAATGCAAGTATGCTTGGCACATGCAACTGCAATAGCGCGAGCAGCAGATCGCGAGGTTGTGTTGTCCAGACGATGTAACAACCTATTACAAGCGTGGTATTAAATCGCAGTGATTGAATTATACCGTGATACAATCCCTCACGATAGATTTGGATGCCGCCTGTCCACCTTCCGATGAGAGGAAAATCTGCTGGAATAAGGGTTACCAAGACGGTGCGGGGAAATGCGTTATAGAATATGCCTTGACTGTATATCAGTCCCCACGTTGTGAAAAGTAGGAAGATGAGCATTAAACGTATCTGCTTAAGGGTAGGCATAGAAGATACAACGAGGAGTATGCTTGCAAGAAAGCAGACTAACAAAGCCGATGGACTGTCTAGCAAAATGACAAGACAACCGCATATCATCATGATGAGTATTTTTGTTCGTGCTTCCAGATTGATATTGCGTTTTGTGATTTTCATTTCAAAGTCTTGTAGATTAAGTAGAGGCTGTGTAATGTGTCAGTATACAAGTGAAACCTTTTCAAGGAGTTGATGATTAGCAAAGGCAGTTTCCGGAGAACCGTCATATATCAGTTCACCTTTATGCATCAACAAGACGCGATTTGCATATTTCTGGGTGAGTTCGATGTTATGTGTAGTAAAAATGAGAGTTTTTTTCTTTTGACAGATTTGATTGCAGAGTTCATCCATCATAAGTTGTAGGTGGTTTGCATCTTGTCCAGTGGTAGGTTCGTCAAGTAGAAATATGTCAGGCTGTAGTGAAAAAGTTGATGCGACAGCAGCGCGTTGCCGTTGGCCTCGTGAAAGCGAATAAGGTGCTTCTTCTGCCAAATCAGATAGTTTGAACTGATTCAAAGTGTTATTGACTAAGGTATGCAGCTTGTCTGGTTTCAACTTCAAATTCTTGGGTCCGAATTTCACTTCTTCCCGGACCGTTTCTGCCTGCAGCAGCAGGTCAGGATTCTGAAATACTATCCCTATTTTACCTGCTAGTTGTTGTGGTTTTAATCGTTTCACATCTTTTTCATCAATGATAATCTGACCCGAATTGGATTTGAGCAAACCGATGATGAGATTGAGCAGTGTTGTTTTTCCAGATCCATTTTCTCCCATAATCGCGATAACTTCACTGTGTGATACTACAAATGATATGTCTTTGACTGCATGTTCTTCACTATTTGGATATTGGTAATATAGATTTTGGACTTCAAGGATTGGATCGGTAGATTGATGTGAAGTGGAAGGCTTTGTGCTAATTGATTTTGTAGCATCTGTTAAATTTGGTAATTCGACACCTAGGTTGTGAAAGATTGTAGTATCTTGAAATGCGTCGGATTGTGGTAGGTCTAAACAGAGTTCCCCTTCATGCATCAACCAAACACGGTTGCATAGATGTTGCACTTGTTTGATGCGGTGGGTTGCTAGTATAACGGTAATACCGAGGTTAGCGTTCAGTTTTCTGAGGATGTTGAGAATATCTCTTGTTGCGCGTGGGTCCAGATGGCTTGTGGGTTCATCGAGCAGTAGTACCTGTGGTTGCATTGCGCAGATTGATGCAAGTGCGACACGTTGTTTTTCTCCGCCTGAGAGTTCAGAGACACGTCTGTTCTCATATCCATTCAGTCCTACTTGTTCTAATGCCAGAGTTATTCGTTTTTTTATAGTTTCTGCTGGCAATCCGAGATTTTCAAGGCCAAAAGCGATTTCGTCTTCTACGAATGTGCAGAAGAGTTGATCGTCAGGATTTTGGAAGAGGAGCACGACCTGCTGACAAGTTGTCGCGAGGGGTTGTTCGGCTACATTCTGATCGTTAATATGTACAGAACCTGTCAGTGTTCCAGATGAAGAATGGGGAATTAGACCGTTTATAGTGCGGAGTAATGTAGATTTACCACAACCGGTTGGTCCTGTTAGTAGTACAAAATCGCTTGGTGAGATCTGAGCATTGATAGATTTTATAGTAGGTGTTTCGCGACTTGGATAGGTATAGGAGAGTTGTTCAATCTGAACTGACACCATGTTAGTTTATCAACATCACAAGTTATGTTTGCAGTTCATCGATTTGAACTGGTATGGAACCGAAACGTTGTACTAAGTGGCGGGAAATCGAGTCTTTGAAAGCGTCAAAGGTTTCCTGAACGTTTTGTTTGAACTCATCATGGAGTTGTGCTTGCTGTTCGCGTACACGGGCGAAGAGATTGCTAATGTAGGTTTGTAATTCGCCGAGCCGTTCGGTTTGTGCTTTTGTGAATGCGGCGAGGGCTTCTTTGAAAACCGTCAGTTCTGCTTCTAAGTATTCCTTGAAGAGTGAATTCTGAAAGTTGGCGAGGGCGTTTTGTGCAGCATATTGGAAATCTTGATGGATAGTTTCGTATTTTTTCTTAACTTTTTTACTCAGTTGCTGAGCGTATTTCTGGATTTCGTGTATTCTGTCACCTTGTATAGTAACAAATTGTGTGATTTTGGTTTTGAATATGTCGATTTCTCCTATGAGAAAGTTCCTGAAGTCTTCTACTGCAACGGTATGCCGTGTTATTTTTTCGAGGTGGTATCCCATAACTGCTAATCGGATAGCTTCTGGGAACATTCTGCGATGATTTTTGAGTACCTTTACCAGAAATTTAATGTATTGATATCCTTGTCTTGAGAAAATTTGTCTTTTAATTGAGAGGAAGAATGCTTGTACCTCGTCTTTTTGGATACTTCTTACGTTATGCGGTGTGTACGGCATGTGTTCTAGCAAAGTATAACATCGGTCAAAATAGTTTTTTAACGTGGGATCATACAGTGTGGATATAACTCGTCTATATTCTTGAATGAGTTGTTCTCGTGGCATCTCAGGTACGAAGTTGAGGCTCATGTCTGTATTATTACCGGAGGATTCTAATAGCAAACGATCTTCTTGTTTCAGTCTGTGCCACAGGTCTGTTTCCTTTAGTGCAGTTAGCAAACCGGCCATCGCCATAGGTATTCCAGCTTCTTGGATGAAGTTTATGTGTGAGTCGAATTCTGTATCACCATCAAGGCCGATAATGAAGCCGCCCGTGACTTCCATCCCCTTGTGTTGAATTTTCCTTATGGCATGTAAGAGGTAACTTCCGGCATCTTCCTCTTTGCTCGTATTTTGTCCTTTTGAAGTTGTTATCAATGCGTCTTCATTGGGTGTTTCGATACCGAGGAATACCATGTTAAAGCCTGCTGTACTCATTGCGTCGAGCATTTCGGGGATTTCAACGAGGTTCACACTTGCTTCGGTGTATAGTGCAAAGGGGAAACCGCGTTCCTCTTGCCATTCCTTCACTGCGGGAAGTAGGCGCATTGCATCACGTTTATTTCCGATAAAGTTATCATCAACGACGAACATTGATCCTGTCCATCCAAGTTTATAGAGTAATTCGAATTCAGATAGCATCTGTTCATTACTTTTTGTGCGTGGGACGCGTCCGAATAATTTGGTAATATCACAAAATTCGCAGTTGAACGGGCATCCTCTTGAAAACTGCAGTGCCATGGATCCGTAAGCGTTTATATCGATTAGGTCATATCGTGGCGGTGGTGTCTTTGTAATATCAGGTTTTCTGGTTTCTTTATATACCTCTTTTGCTGTCCCGCTTTCAAAATCAGTTAGAAAGTCTTCAAATATTTCTTCTACTTCACCGAACAGAAAGTGATTAACAGTGCCATCGGATTCCTCTTTGATGTTATCGTAATATGATGTAGGGTGTGGTCCTCCGGCGATGATTGGGACATCAGCGCGGTTACATTTTTCAACGACATCATAGAGAGATGCTTTCTGAACGATCATTGTAGATGTCAGAACCATGTCTGCCCACTCAATATGTGCATCTGTCAATGTATCAACGTTCATATCCACAACTTTTAGGTTGTAATTATTTGGGAACATTCCAGCGATTGTCAATAAACCGAGTGGGGGCATAGATGACTTTTTACCGATGAAGTCTAATGCGTATTTGAAGCCCCAGTAAGAAGGGGGGAATTCGGGGTAAACAAAGAGAGCATTTGGCATAATTTGTATATTAACTCCTTGAGGGCAATTCACATGCCCACATCGCCAACAATTAAAGTAAAAAGAGGCACACATTGTCAATATGTATGATACCACAATTAATGCTTGATGTCAAATAATTCAGATTTATAGTAGAATTTCACAATTAAATGGACACATGAGAGACAACTCCCCTTTATTCCCCGCAAGTGGGAGGAGATCAAGCAAGGGCAAATGTGCAAATAATTATAGATTTTACTATAAGAGAGAACATGAATTTACGCGAGTTCGGTGTCCTTGATATGAAGGATATAATATCAAGAGGACTTATGACATCACCGCAGATTGTAGCACAAACTTTCAGGATGTGCAGCTTTAGGACGCAAACTAAAAAGTTACGATACAATACGCAAACTAGAAGGTTACGATACAAAAATTCTTATTCCGAACTCATGTTAAAATTTGACAATTACAGAATTGATGTTTACAATTTTCATAAATAGTTATTTCGTTACAAGGAGTTACAAATTGAAGAAAAGTTTGATAATGCTGCTTGCTCTTGGGCTTGCAGTGCTTAGCGTTACAGGTTGTGAAAGGGGAATGGTAGATTCTATGATGAATGTTGTAGAACAACCTGTAGCACCTACAAAGGATGACCCTGGGGCATATACTGTTGCGTTAGTAGAAGCTGCGGTCGATCTCTATAAATCTGATGGTAGAGAGGCACTTGTAGCATATCATAACGATCCAGCCAATATTGACGGTCAATGGTATGTGTTCATTGCAGACGAAAACGATCTGTTTATTGCACATGCACCGAGACCTGATTTTATAGGGGCAGATGTTAAAGATGTACCAGGGCTTGATGGATCGGCACTTGGGGCTGAGGTGGCGACAACTACAGAAGCTGGCATGTGGACAGACTTTTTGTGGCCGAATCCTGATACCAATAAATTAGAGTTGAAACGCACGTGGTCAATACGTTATGATGGATACCTTTTTGGGTCGGGTTATTATGTTCCGTGGAGACCGGATCCTGCTACACTTCCGGTTGTATCAAAAGACGATCCTGCTGCGTTTACCCGTTCTATCGTATTGGCAGCAATTGCGCGTTATGAATATGAAGGCAGGGATGCGGCAGCAGCCTATTATAATGATCCAGCCAATATTGATGGTCAGTGGTATGTCTTTATTACAGATGAAAACGATCTTTTTGTTGCACATGCTCCAAGACCAGACTTTATAGGTACTGATTTAAAGGATGTTGTAGGATCTAATGGATCGCCTATCGGGTTAGAGATTTCCAAGGCTACCGTAACAGGAGATTGGGTTGAATATTTGTGGCCCAATCCGGAAAGTGGGGCTGAAGAACAGAAACGCACGTGGGCAATCCGCCATGATGGGTATCTGTCTGGTTCAGAATATTATGAACATGCAGTTGATAGCAATTAGAGGACATTTGAAGTAACAAAAAATGCGTATGGTAAGGTGTTTACCTTGTCATACGCATTTTTTTGTGCATTTTGCACTGGTTGTTATTCGTTTTCGGGAGACTTTGGATTTAATTCGCTAATTTTCTCTATTAGCTTACTATACTAAAGTTTGGACATTTTGGGACATTCAGGCTGCGTTGTCCGCAGGCAATGCTGTCTCTTTGTGAAAATCGGTGTGTATTTTCTGTGAGTTTGTTTTTTCAGAGTAAATCGCAGAAAATACCGCTCTGTAGAGCTGCCAGCGGAGATAAACTACACGCAACCCTTGTGTGAGACGCTTCGGATGATACCAATGGATGCCCAACTGATCACAAACTACCTGAGCACTTATCTCCTCCGCCGTCCCATCCCGTGGGGTGAATAGCAACTTCGTCAGACTTGCTGCAACGAAACTCAATTGCACAAACCGATTGATGCTTTTGCGGGATTTCAGGCGATAGTCATCAAAACCGAAGTGTTGCTTCGCATCCCGAAAAGCCGTCTCTATGTGCCATCTCTTGCGATAATATATAGCGATCTGTGGTATCCCAATCGTCAAATCTGTTGTCCATACACAGAAATACCGATAAGGTTTCGAGGTTTTCGGGCGACTTCGGATAACAACGAGGCGAATATCAGCATCGCACATCTTCGTTCTCACGACTTTGGAGGCGATTGAATACTTTTGGCCTTCTATATCCATAAGCGTATACCGCATCCTGCGAATATCCAAGCGGTCTCCATATTTTCGCGGACGGCCACGCTGGCGATGTTTCGGCTGTTCCGGTAAACGATAGAAGACGGCATTAGACTTCGCACGACACAAGATATGATGTCCATAACTTTGAACCAGCGTAAACACTTTTCGCCTTGAGAACCCACGATCAAAAATAATAAGACCCGGAGCGATCTGGGAACAGATGCGTTTCAACACCGCATCGCTTTTATCACGGCACGTCTGCGGCACCATCAGTCTCGCCCATACGGGGAATAGCTGCCAACCTGTAGATGTTTGGCAAAGTAAACCTAAGGCACCAAACTCGTGTCCATAATGGAACTTGGATCGGTTCACGCGACCCTTTTGATAACTGAAGTTGCGGAAAAAATGCAACCCCCACTGGCGTTCACCTGTTTTTATGGCTTTGGTCTCATCATACACATAAACCCAGTTAGGAAATGCTTGCTGAACCTTTTTTGTCAGGTGTCCTGCGACTTTATCCGCATCCCATTTACCACGCGATAGAAACTTTGGAAAAGACCAGTATCGCGTCTGTGAAAAACCTGATTGATAAAGTTCCGTTAGCGTGCCACTATTTCCATCTGCGATAAATCCGAAAATAAACGCTTGGAAAAGAGCATAGTTTTGTGTGTTGAACAGATACTGAAAATCTGATAGAATGTCGTCTAAGCAGAAAAGGAGGTTCATTTTTTATTCTCCTTTCAAAAAATATATTTGTTTATGAAAGGATACCTGCTTTTCTGTTTTTTCGCACTAAAAATTTCTAAAATTGTCCAAACTATAGTAAATCATAATAAGTGTAAATAAAACCTATTGTTTTAGATGAATTTACACTGCTTTACACACTATTTGCAGGATATGGTTCCATTTTTTTTTAGAAGAGTTATGCTGACAATAATTGACGAATGGCATTTACTGCTATAAGTGTGTCCTGAAGATGGTTATTGTCGGATGGTTGGGTAAATGCTGTGGTGATCTGTTGTGCTAAATTCTCAAGGGGATACATGTTGAGTATGGAATTATCCACCATGTATTGATATGCGCGATAACGTTTCGGTTGCCTTTGATTGATTTGCGATAGAGAGAGTACAAGCACCTGCTGTCCAGTGCTTGCTGCCTCACATACCATAGAAAAACTATCTGCACTGACAATTAGCAAATCACAGATTGCAAGAATGGATTGATACGGATCGTCGAGTGCTGCGGGTGTATCAGGTTCGATAAACAGTGGACACCAGTCTGCAGGCTCAAATGTTGATTTTAAATATCCTGTGACATCGGTGGGTGTTCTTCGAGATGTAGTCAGTAATATTTCGGCATTCAATTGATTTGCTATTATATTACAGATTTCAAACAACTGCGTAGCATCTTTAACAGTTATAGTTTCATGTCGATCTGTTCCACCGAGGAGAATGCCGATACGAGGGGTATCTTCTTTTAGTTTAAGAGAGTTTATGATGGATGAACGTGTGCTATTTAGTATGTCTACTGAAATTGGGTTTGGTACGCCGATTGTTTTACAGACATTTTCTCTATTTTTGGCACTATTCCATGAAAGCATTGGTAGAATAGCAAGGTCAAAATGTCTGATACCTATAGGGGAGGGTCTGCCACATGTAACTGTTTTTGCATGTAAGATTTTGCTGAGAAGTATATTGATTGCGGCGACTGATGATCCGGTGGATAGAATTACATTCGCATCTTGGATTTTGATAAGTGCATCGTAGGAGGATGTGTCCAAGCTCCACTGAAGAAGGGAATGAATTATTGTTGTTGGTAGAGTGATACCACCGCATACGGACATGAAAATACGGAGGATATTGTCGCGCCACTTCTGTGTATATTGTATCTCAAGCCATTCCGTTTGACATTCAGGGATATTTTGCACAATGCCTAATGATTGATTGTAGTGCCCTGGTTTTTTATCGCTTAAGACTACAATTTTCATTTTAAGGTGTATTCAACCAATTCTGATATGCCTTTATTATCCTCAATTTTGACAATGCCAACATGTGGGGTGAACCAAATTACATGCCTTTGATTGGTGGAATTTTCCTCTGAAAAAACTGTATGTGTTGTATCTATCTGATATTCGATTTGAAAGGTATCCTTGAAACTACCAGCAGGCGTTTCGATCGTACCTACTCCTAACACTTCAGAATTAACATTTATGATTGTATTAAGAGGGATATGGAGGAGAGTTAGGTCCTGCAGGATTAGGTTTCCTTGAATTTTTACATCAAATACTTCCCACTGGGAATTTGAAGTTAAAGGTAGATGTAGAAATATTAAATCGGGATAAGATATTTGTTCTGTGACAATCTTGACATCTAATCCTATAAAGTTATCTTGGACTGCCTTTGGTAGTTCAGTTTGGATATACCGGTCTATTTTGTCACTTACATCCAAAAGTATGTGGTGTTGATTAACTCGAAAGGATGTCGGTTTCAGAATGTCAATTTCTGTTTCTGGATTGGTAGGTGTGTAGCTAAAGGTCTGATAGTTATTGTTCTGGGTGTCTTTTCCCTCTGTAATTTCTCGTGTCCACTCTTGCCCATCGGCATGCCTATAAACCCATCTGCTTCCGGTGGTATCGGGAAAATAGTTCGGTTTTGTCTCAATTGGTTCTGGTATTTCATCAGAACCGCAAGCAAGAAGCAACAAGACACTGCAGAGAGCTAGCAATAACGTCCTGATTTCATTTGTTGATATCATTAGTTCCTTCAAACCGTATAACGTGAGTAAGGCACGACCTGGAAAGGTTATGCTACAACTGCACAACCTGGAAAGGTTATGCTACAAATATCTTTCATATCAAGGGCACCGAACTCACGTTACATTATGAAATAGAGATAAATTGAACGTAATGGAAATTGAAGGAAGCCGTATTATGTGACTCTTAGGGTTACTTCCAATTCATTTCCCTGGAAGTCAACATTTTTCTGTATATCGTTCACATCAACCTGTGTCATTATTGTCATCCCCATATCTAGTACTCTTAGGATTTGCCGCATTAAGTAGCTTATATCTTCTTTTTTTACGCCGACGAGAAATAAAACTTCACAATGCGGCTCATCTGTGTATTTATAGAGATGTCTGACAATAGATTTAGTGACGTTATCTAAACCCTCTTTTTTGATTCCATCAGGGCCAACTATAATCCGAATCATATAATTTGAACACTCCATCGATATTTAACAGACATTGCACTTCTAATATTTTCTATGCAAACCCAATGTAACGAGCAATGAAGAATACTGCGAAATAGTGAACCAGTGGATTTACCTCTTTATGCCGCCCTGTTACTATCTTTAGAAATGAGATAGAGATGAAACCGAATGCGATTCCATCGGTAATACTGAAAGATAGTGGCATCATAAATACGGTTAAGGCAGCGGGGATTGCTTCAGTAAAATCGTCCCAATTGATGTTGATGAGGTCTTTGAGCATTAAACTTCCGACAGCAATTAGTGCTGGGCCGATGATAGGATGGAGTGGAATAGTTTGTGATGTAAGATTCCCATTAATTACCATCGAATGATTAAACTGGAATGCTCCACCAACGAGTTCAATGAGCGGTGAGAAAAATAGAGCGAGTAGCATTAAAAAACCAACAACAACTGATGTAAGTCCTGTTCTTCCTCCCTCTGCAATACCAGAAGCACTTTCAATGTAACATGTCACTGTAGAAGTGCCGAGGCAAGCACCGCCGACTGAGCCGATTGCATCTGTTAAGAGAGCTTGTCGACCTTTAGATAGTTTTCCATCTTCCATCAGATCAGCCTCGTGTCCGGTTGCTGTGAGTGTACCGATACTGTCAAACATGTCAACAGAGAAGAAGACAAAAATGATCGGTATTAGCTCTACTTTGCTGAAGATGTCGGGCAATCTTAATTCGAGAAAGGTTGGAACTATGGAGGGTGGTGTATCGACGACACCACTGAATTTAACAATTCCGAAAATTAAAGATAGGACAGTTGTTGCAAAAATTCCCAGGAGGATGGCACCCTTGACTCGATATGCCATAAGTGTGAAAATGATAAAGATACCGAAAATTGCGATCAGAACAGGCTTGGAATGGATATCACCCAGCGTAACAAAAGTTGCCCCGTGTGATGTGATGATGCCGCTCATCTGTAAGCCGATGAAAGCGATGAACACGCCTATTCCGACTGCTATGGCATTGTGCAGAGAAGAGGGGAGGGCATTCATAACTGCTTCTCGTAATCCTACGAATGATAGTATCACGAACAACATGCCCGATATAAAGACGATGCCTAACGCTTCTTGCCACGGTACTCCAAGACCGTTGCAGACCTCGAAAACAAAATAGGCGTTTATACCCATACCAGGTGCAAGTGCTACAGGATAATTGGTCATGAATGCCATCAGTATAGTTGCGCCAGCACTTGAAAGACAGGTTGCAACCATTACTGCACCGCTGTCCATACCTGCAAACCCTAAAAGTGTTGGTTGAACAAAGATGATATAGGAAAGTGTGGTAAAAGTTGTAAGACCTGCAACAATTTCTCGTCTAACACTTGAACCGCTTTCTTTTATACGAAATAATTTTTCTAACATACGTTCTCCATATTAGAATTTTTTTCATTACAAATCGTACGATAGTTGTTAGTTATCCACTGTCTATACTCATTAATCCAACAGATTTATCACAGATAAAAATTTTACTATTCTGTTTCGGCACAAACCAAAAGTTTATGCTGCACAGGGACACAAACTGGAAAGGTTATGCTACAAAGATGCACAACCTGGAAAGGTTATGCTACAAAGACACAAATTAGGTTTAATGATTTTGACGTAAACGTTTTTCCAATGCTTCTAATTCATCATTTAGTGCGTCAGGTAGTTTATCCTCAAAACGTTCATAGTGTTCGCGGATAGACTGGATTTCGTTAAGCCATTCGTCTCTATCTACGTTCAAGAGTTCATTCATTTGTTGTTCGGTTACGTCGAGGTCAGATGTATCAATTGTGTTAGATGTAGGTAAATAACCGATAGGTGTTTCTACTGCATCACCTTTGCCGCTGATACGTTCTACTATCCACTTTAGGACGCGGCTGTTTTCACCAAAGCCGGGCCATAGCCATCCGCCGTCTGCATCTTTTCTGAACCAATTGACATAGAATATTTTGGGGAGTTTGTCAGGGTTAGATTTACTTCCCATTTCTAACCAGTGTGCAAAGTAATCTCCCATGTTGTATCCACAGAAGGGTAGCATTGCCATAGGGTCGCGTCTGAGTTCGCCGACTGTGCCTGCGGCGGCTGCGGTTCTTTCAGAAGATGCAATTGAACCGATAAATGTGCCGTGTTGCCAGTTAAATGCTTCGAAAACGAGGGGCACTGTGGAAGCGCGGCGTCCACCGAATAGGATAGCGGAGATAGGTACACCGTTCGGATTTTCCCAATTCGGGTCTATGATAGGGCATTGTGATGCGGGGGTGGTATAGCGAGAATTAGGGTGTGCTGCTGTTTTTTCATCACCTGGGTGCCATTCTTCTCCGAGCCAGCTTGTAAGTGTTTCGGGTGTTTCTTCGGTCATGTCCTCCCACCAGACATCGTTGTCTTCAGTAAGGGCGGCATTTGTGAAGATGGAATTTGACGCGAGTGTGTGCATTGCATTTGGGTTCGTATCCATAGAGGTGCCAGGACCGACACCGAAGAAGCCGGCTTCGGGATTGATTGCATAGAGGCGGCCGTCTTCGCCGAGCTTCATCCAAGCGATATCGTCGCCGATTGTTTCTGCTTTCCAGCCGGGTATAGTAGGTGTAAGCATTGCGAGGTTTGTTTTACCACATGCGCTGGGAAATGCGGCGGCGATATATGTTTTTTCACCTTCCGGGTTGGTTAATCCCAAAATGAGCATGTGTTCTGCCATCCATCCGTCGTTTTTTGCCATAATAGAAGCGATGCGGAGTGCATAACATTTTTTACCGAGTAATGCGTTACCGCCGTATCCACTTCCATACGACCAGATGGAACGTTCTTCGGGAAAATGAACTATGTACTTATTGTCAGGGTCGCAGGGCCATGACACATCTTTTTGGCCGGTTTCAAGTGGCATTCCTACAGAGTGTAGGCATGGGACAAAATCTCCATCTTCCCCTAAAATGTCCAATACATCTTTGCCCATGCGTGTCATAATCCGCATATTCACGACGACGTAAGGTGAATCACTGATTTCCACACCGATATGAGATATGGGTGATCCGAGTGGTCCCATACTGAAAGGGACGACATACATTGTGCGTCCTTTCATGCATCCTTTAAATAATCCTTTTAGGGTTTGCTTCATCTCATCGGGGTCGTGCCAGTTATTTGTGGGTCCTGCTTCAGTTGGGGTTTTGGCGCATATATAGGTTCTTCCTTCTACGCGAGCTACATCTGCTGGGTTAGAGCGTGCAAGGTAGCTTCCTGGGCGTTTATGTGGGTTCAATCGTATAAAAGTTCCATTTTGAACTAGTTCGTCACAGAGACGGTCGTTTTCTTCTTGAGACCCGTCGCACCAATAAATATCATCAGGTTGGCACAATTCTGCTGCTTCTTGTACCCAACTGAGCAGTTTACTATTGTTCGTCATCCAATTCCTCCGTTATTAATAGTCAAATTATATTAGCATATAAAAAGAGATATTGCAAGTTTAAGTTTAGTCTATTAAAAGGATGCTCCTAGTTTTACGTGTATTTTTCCGCGTAATGCTGAGTCTCCTGCTGCAAGTCCGTAATCCAATTGAATAATTCCACCTTTAGATTCTAGCCTTGCTCCGAGCCCGTATCCAATTCTTAATCTGTCGAATTCGGAGGGTCGGTCAATGAATGTAACCGAACCTAAGTCGAGGAATGTAAAGAATTGTGAATTTCGTCCCGTTAAGAATCTGTATTCAAGGTTTGCATGTACTCTACGTGGTCCTGAGAACCAATCTTCATCATATCCGCGTAGGTTGCTTGCTCCTCCGAGAAAAAAGAGTTCAGTGGGTGGAATGTTGATGCCCCATACTGCAGCACCGTGTAATTCGATAGCGATTGTCTGATTTTCCCATGTTTGGAAGTACTGTTGCATGCTGAGCCAGATTTTGCGTAATCTAAAATCACTTCTTGAAAGTTCAACAGCAAAGCTATCTCGTCTGCCGCGCGTCGGATTGAGGTAATAATCGCGTGAATCGCGAGTCAACCGTAAAGTTATACTGTACTTCGATCCGCGTCCGGGTTCTGGAGTAGGTATTCTGTCAGTAACAGTAGGCATCGGTGGTACATAAAGCGGATCCTGAATGTTCTGCGGTGGTAGTGTTTGGGGGATTGCTTGAAAAATAAGATGTTTATATCCGAGCGTGACTTCACCTTCATAATATCTGCCAAATTTGGAAAATCCGCTTAAGTTCGCTTCTTTCTCTTCAGACTCTTCATCATTGAAGGGGTTTCGTTGTGTAAGTTGGCTATAGACTAAACCTACTGTTATCGGTCTTCCAAAAACCCAAGGTTCTTTATATCCAACTTGTAGTGTTTTCAGTAGACCAGATTTCCATTGGAGATGTATATCTCGTCCTGTACCTAGTAGGTTTGTTTCTCCGAATTCTACAATGCCTGTAAGTTGTGGAACAGATTCTGAACCTTCAGCAGGGGGGGCATAACCGAGTATGCCTATGAGTCGTCCTGTCCTTCCTTCTGTAACTTTTGCGTGGAAGTGGATCGTCTCTTCAGTTTCACCTTCTTCCAATAAATTTGGGTTGACGTGGTAAAAATATCCTAAATTCCGTAAACGGTGATAGCTGCTATCAATTTTTTTCTGATCATAATCTTCATTGACTTTTATTGGTATTTCTCGTATTACCACATGCTGCTTTGTTTTGTCAAGACCGCTTACCTTGACATTACTAATTCTAACTTTTTCTCCTTCCCGTATCAGCAAGCTGAAATCTAAACTGCCATGCTTAGGTGAAAGATTTAATATAGTTGGTTCGATTTCGACTTTGGGGTGCCCATATTCACTGTATAACATCTGAATTCGTTCAATACCTGTTTCAAGTAGGTTTTGTGTGAAGAACTGTCCTTTTTTTAGACCGAGTTCACGTAGTATTTTGGATTTTGAAAACAGTTTATTGCCTGATATGGATAGATCTCCAAAACGTAATCTTTTGCCTTCACGGATTTTCACTGCAATTTCTATGTTAGAATTGTTTGTTGAGGCGGAAGAGGGTAATGGGAGAATTTGTGCAAATACGTAGCCATCTTTTCTGTATGCCATCACAATACGTTCAAAACCGTCGTTGATTTCATTGCGAGAATATGCTTTTTTCGGTTGCCAGCCGAATATATCGCGTAACTTTCTCTGATTGAAATGTTTGTTTCCATCAAATTTGAGTTGTGATAGTTTGTAGAGGGGTATTGTGTTAGTATCTACTGTTTCTGTGTTTGGTGGGATATTCTGGCTATTATCGTCAATTGCATAAACAAATATTGGAATTGAGGTAAAACTGAGGATCATTATTAAGAGGAATATGTATTGTTGTAGCGGTGGTTTTGTGTGCATGTGATGTTAACCGATGATGGGATTATAGGGATATTTTAACATGCACGGTAGGTTTGTTGCAAATGGTTGTTATATTTTAGGATTTCCAAAACTTTTGTCTGAACTAGGAATTGTAGTCTACTGAAAACAAAGAGGGTTATAATGTTAAGCAAGTGATAGGACAGATAATATCATAGAATTCTTAATAAAGTGGAATATAGATCAATTGGTCAAGAAATTTGTCTTCATGTGAGTCTTCTGCGATTTGCACCAATTCTTCAAGAATCGCTCCCATGGAGACATTACGCTTAATCATGAAAACTCCTAACACATGATGACCTGATGCTAAATGGTCGGCAAAATGTTTTGGTATAGTCTTTCGATCATTTGTCACCAAAGTGAACTTGTTTTCCTCACACCACTTTAATATTTCTGGGTCTTGGGTGCTTCTTGCGGGGGCACCTTTATCGCCAACCCTCAAGACCGTTAGTGATGGTTCATGGTAATGCAATTGCTCACAGTAAGCTGGAGAAAGATTTTCGTCTATCAGATACCGACGCATCTTTATTTCTGTTCTTTTCTGGGCGGAGAGGATGTTGTGGAGTTATTCTTAGGGATGTTCTTGTGTGAATCATCAGGTTTAGTCTGTTTTTCTGCTTTAAGTTGACGCAGCCGAACAACACCCGGTGGAGGATTTCTTTCATATTCTTCTCGGAACCTTTGAGAGTATTTGAGATTATCCGTTAAATAATTTCCCACTTCTACTGGATTTTGAAGGTAATAAAGAATCGTCGCGTAAACCAGGTCCAATGTCAGCGTATGAAAGTGTTGAACAATCTCTTCCGGTGTTTGTGAAAGGTGAAGGGACTCGTAAAGTACATCTTCAATACCAATGCGGGTCCCCTTGATTCGAATGTCATCGTCTGACAAGAATTCAAAGTTCCTTTCAAAAGGATTGAGTTGTTCGTATTCTTGGATTTGTCTAAGAATACGGTTTTCAACAGGTAAAAATAGCCTATGCTTATTTTGAATTAGTTTCTCAAGGAGGTCCAATACTTTAAGTGTATTGCGTCCTGATGTAAGTCCAGCCAATAAACCTAACGTTACAAATTTTAGCTGATTGTACGGAATCTGTTCTTCCCATATTTTAAAGAGAAAATCAACAGCCACGTTTAATGCTTTTTGTGGACTCATTTTTTGTCCACCAAGAGCTTGAACTAAGCTATTGTAAGGTTCTGCAAGGTTCCAATTTGCTTGTTTTAAAGCTTCCATTAAAACATCCGTATCAAACTCGGTATGATAGTAGTTAGAACACACAAGCTGAATTATCATCTTATCGTACTTAGCTTTATCAAGTACATTTAGATTTAGACAATGTTCTAAGATAATTTGTGTCCACACCCTCTCAATTTGGAAATTTGTTTCTGCATCGCTATTAAAATCTGTTTTTGCATAGAAGCGAAGACGTTCATCGTCGGAAAGTAACAGGTGCCCCGGCTGAGTCGCGATGAAAAGGGTATCCACAAAAATTGGGTGAAACATTTCATCAAGTTTCCGCTTTCGTAATTGATTCATCTGAAGTGCAGGAGTGCATGGAAGGACTTCGCAGTTTTCCCGAATCCATTTGATCAGGCCCTTTAGACGTTCTACGCTGCGTTTTACATCATCAGGATTGATCATGTGTCTTACATATCGGTTTCCTTGTTTCTCAATACTCATCCCTTCCCGTTGCGACCACATACTTTCTTGTTCATGAATCATCTGCAAAAGGGCATCAATAGTCGATTGTGCCACGGCAAGTTTTCCAAAAGTTTTGACAACAGTATCGGCAGCTTCTAGGCAGTGTAAAGTGATGAGGGATATGATATCTACTACGAGTTTAGGCTTAGGTTCCTTAAGCAAAGCGAGTGCTAGGGACTTTTCTTCAGGACTCCCCTCACAGCACCTGATACCTAAATCAGGCTTATTTATCAGGAGATTCCACACGTCTAACACACTACGCCCCGTCCAATTCATGAAAACCCCAATTGGGGGTAAATGTTTTTTATATACATTTTCAATTTCAAGTGAGGCTTCGTGTTGTTTGTTGGTAAATTCTAATATTGGCTGTAGGTTTGTTGAAGCAGTCTTCTTGGAGGCATTATCTGTAAGATTGCCTGAAGATTCATCTAATTTTACGGACCATAAACCTTCATCATCTGGAAAAAAACTCTCGAATTCTTGGAAACTCTCTTGACAAGCATAGATGTATTTACTTTTAATATCAGTAATTTTTCCAACCCTTTGTCCGAGCGGTGTTTTCCCCAAATCAACCTCGTCTCCTACTCTTTTCCCAAGTAGCCGCTTCGCAAAAGTATCGTTGATGGCACGTTCACTGCGTGTAACATCTATGTCATCACGATCCACTATAATATACCAGACAGGTTGATTGGAACTGTCAATTTGAACTGCCGTATCCAGTTGAACTTGATCGAGGTTTAAAAGGTCAGGAATTTGTTTGTCTACCTGATAAAATAATCTAATATATTGCAGGTGAGCATCGCGGTTATCAAAATGTGTTCTTCGTGTTTCGTACATTACCTGCAGCACTTTTTCCGGTTGGGATCTGACCTGATATAAAGAGGCAAGTTGAACGCATGCTTCCAGAGAAAGATTCTCAAGGAAAGAAAAATTCTTGAAATCGGAAAAATTACCTAATACATGATCAATTTTCTTTTCTTTATTTGATCGATAATAAACCAAACCAAGACGAATTTGCATATCAATATCATTTGGAAATTCGTTTAAATACGCTTTACATACTACTTCGGCTTGATTCATATCACCTATTTCTTCATATATCATTACCTCCCTTTCGGATATGTTTTCAAGTGGCCCGTATTTCTCTCGGAGTTCCTTGCATATCTCAAGTGCCTTTCCGATTTCACCCGCGTTATAGTAACTTGCAAGCAACCCTATTGTGAATTGAGAGTTCTGACGTGTGTCGGCAAGTTTTTCATAAAGCGTTGCAGCCTCCATAAATTGTTGATGATCAAAGAGTTCATCCGCCAATTCCGTAATTTCTATAGACGCTTCACAATTTTTAGCAATCTCGTAAGCATCTTTGAGAAAGGAAATCGCTTCTTCGTGTTTTTCAGTGCCATTAGCAACCTGAGCAGCATTGATAAAGTTTAATATGCTTGTAGGAGACGATTCCTGGAGAGTCGTTAAAATTCGTTTTGCTTCTTCAAAATGTTCAGTAGCAATATAGATACGGACGAGCCAACGGTTTGCCTCGTTTTGTAATTCAGAAGATGGATTTGTCTTTAAAAAATCAGTAAGTTTTGTAATTGCTTCATCATAGCGTTTGCTTCCGAAAAGGATACTGGCAATCCTGATTTGAGCTTCAAAAATTTCTGGCTCGGACTGAATTCTTTCTAAATATTCTATAGCACCTTCATTATCCCCTTGTTCAAATGCCAATATCGCCCTGTTTTTTAACAGCATAGATAACATAGAGTCCAACGGTTCAATTTCTATGGCTACATCAAGGTCTTTAATTGCTGCTTCTGACTCACCAAGTAGTCGGTATGCTGTACTTCTGTTGATTATCCAATCTGTTCTAGCGGCACGTAATTCAGTGTTGACAACAGAATCCCATGCTTCTGTTAGAAGTTCAACAGCCCGGCTTAGTTGTTCCTTTTGCGAATCTTCAAGCTGTTTGATATACATGTTAAAAGGAGCATCTAACACCTGTTCAATCAAGATTGTTGCAAGAGAAGCTTTAAAACCAGGCTTCCCATCCTGTTCTACCATGATTTCGCGCCATTTTCTTGCCACCTTAAGATCACCTTGTTCTTTAGCAATGTCACTGAACGCATGTGCGATTTGTGGTTTTTCTTGCAAATAGTCAGGCACTTGTGTAATGACCCTTTCAAGTGGTTCTTTCTTTGAAAATACATGGATAAGTACCACGCGGGCATTAATATTTGCAGGATTTTTTTCCAATGTCTGTTTTGCATATTCTGCGGCATTCTCCAGTTCTCCGAATAAGTAGTGAGCCAAAGCGCGATTAGAAAATGCTTTTTCGTCCTCAGAATTATATTGGAACGCTTCACGCAGCAACTCCCCAGCATTCTGCTCATTGTTAAGTTCAAAATGTGCCGCTGCCATATTTGTAAGGAGGCGGAATTTCACAATTGGTGGAGCCTCTGTCCATATTCGTTCTTTTAACTTTTCAAATTGATCAAGAGCTGACTTCGGTCGACATGTCTCGAGTAAAACTCGCGTATCATCGATCTCAGATTGGTACTCTTTGGCTATTGCAGTTTCAACTGCATCGGAGATGTTTATATTCGGATGTCTATTTGAAATATCTGTGACTTTCGCATCTAATCCTTGGACAGCATCCTGAATTGCTCGGCTTTGTTCGCTTAAATGCTTTTGACCTTCCAATTGCATTCTATCAAATTTAAGCAGCATCTGATTGGAGGCTTGTTCATTGTGTGGGAGGCGATCATAGAAATTTGTGAACGTTCTTTCGAGAACCGACTGGAGTCTCTGTAGGAGATCTTTATTTCTTAGTCGACATCCAGGTAAATTGATACAATCACGGAAGAGAATAGTGGCTTCGGCAAGTTTTTCATCTGCCTCTTGTGTAGCGAACTTGTTTATATCAATATCCTTGAGTGAGGCGATTACTTTATTAAGCGCGTTATGATCTACCTCAATTGCTTTTGGATCGGCAACATCGTCAAGGCTCGGTGCGATTTGCTTAAGGGCAGCAACAAATGATTTTTTGAAAAGCTCTTCTGGCGTACTGTTGGTGTTGGTAAAGTGTTTTCGGATGACATCAACCGCACTAGCAATGGAGGCACCACCAGAAACAACAGTTACGAATTCAAGTATCGTCATAGATTTTTCCTCCTGCCGAGAATCCTTTTCATAGTGCTTTTATTTCTTTCACTATTTCTACTGCTTTTAGTCATTATAGCATATTTAAACTGTCTACGCCAAGTTGAAAAGAAACATGAGTCAAAGCAATTTCTGGTCTACCAATGTGAATCAGTAAACGCGAATGGGCAATTGTTTTTAACGATTTAATCAACATACCAACTCGGAAAAGGAATCCCCTTCTTCTTAAGCATCGCCAACTCGGCATCAAGATCGCACTTCGACTGCTTCCCTCCGTGGATGCTCGGTTCAGCGCAGAGCATCTCGCGGAGTGTCTGCATGGATTCAAGCACGTTATCGCTTGTAATTCCCAATACCTCAGTCAATAGACAGCGGTCTAATTCTTTACGCACAGGTCATGCGCGCATTCATTGACAGGCAGCATTTGCTCATAC
The DNA here is from genome assembly GCA_965200395.1 of Candidatus Poribacteria bacterium. Taxonomy (GTDB): domain Bacteria; phylum Poribacteria; class WGA-4E; order WGA-4E; family WGA-3G; genus MSPOR6. The sequence continues at coordinate 1,525,129 of CBDAUH010000003.1, forward strand.
TTCAATTGCTCAAAGACCTTTTCAGCATTTTCTAATGCTTCTTTAGAAAGTGATTGGTTATATGTTGGTAAAGTTCGCAATGCAGAGAGAGAAGATAATATACCGCGTCCCGCTTGTTGCTTTCCACTGTGCAGCCAATGACAAAACAGCCCCAATGTTGAGTTGCACCAGAGCGTCCAGGGGATTTCATAATAAGGATTTTCAAACGCTTAATTACTCTGACCGCAAATCAAAAACGGTTTTTATAGTGGCAGATTTTCCGGTATTCAGTGCAGTTTGGATGGCACGTTTGTAATCTCTCAGTGGAAATGGCGTGCCAACCAGGGGTAGAAATTGTTTTCCATCTTTCTGTAGAAGCTGCAGGCCGAGTTGGAACGTATGCATCTGTTCATCGTTATAAGTTTCAATGCCGTAGGCATAAGACCCTTTTACGTGCAGCTGTTTATACCAAATAGAGGTCCAGTCTATATTTTTTGGAATTCCGGGCATACCAATTAAGATAACCTGTCCGCCAACTTGTGTAAAACGGAGGGCATCGTCTATGGTAGAACTTGAGCCGACACAGTCGAAGGTAATATCTACACCCCCTTGTAAGACCAGCTTTCCGATTTCGGGTTGGTATGAATTAGCATTCGTCAATTCACAAAACACATCATAGCTGCTGCTATTCACCGGGATTACCACATCTGCCCCAAGTTTCTTTGCTAGTTCTTGTTGGTGTGGGTATTTGGCAGAGATGAGTATACGGTTCTGATGTCCAAGCATTCGAAGCGATGCGACTGTCAGTAGGCCTATTGTTCCGCCGCCTATGACACAGATTTCGTCTGTATCAGCGATTTCTGTTTGTAGGACACCGTGCAATGCACATGCGAAGGGTTCAAGCAGTACGGCAATTTCATCCGATATATCATCTGGCACTTGATGAATTTGGGATTGATGTGCCAGGACATATTCACTCCAGCCGCCCCCTGTGTCTCTACAGAAGCCTGTCTGTAGTCCTTCAGAAATGCTTCCGCTTGTAACATTTTCACAGTTTACGTACTGCTGATTTTGACACTGAATGCAAGGTGGATCGATCTCTCGCACGTTACAAGCTAATACAGGTTCAACGACTACCCTGTCACCGATGGATATGCCTTCAACGTGTTCACCAATATCAGCGATTTCGCCGACTATCTCATGTCCTAATACAAATGGATCTGATGTAAAAGGAGATAAATAAACGCTGCCTTTTGCCGTAATTGTGGATAAGTCTGAGCCGCAGATACCACTCAATCGGTTTTTGATTTTTACCCATTGCGGTGTGGGCAGTTGTGGCTCTGGCAGATCAACGAGCCGTGTGCATGAGAGTGGGGATGTGTAGAGGCTTTTCCACCTATGTCCAAGGTAACGTAAGACAATATAACGTTTGATGCTTTTGGTGTACTGTATGGCTTTCACGGTATTAGTCTAATTAGCCTTGTTGATAATATTTCATTAATATTTCAGCGACTTCGGGTCTTGATATTTCAGGGGGGAGCTGTTCTCCTGCTTCGAGCATTTCACGCATTTTTGTTCCGGAGATAGTGAAATAATCATCGGCAGTGTGCGGGCAGTCCCCCATCATGATGATTCTATTGCATTTTTTGCACCACATTGTCCAATTTCCTCGGAAGATTTCTATTTCTAATGCATCTGTAGGGATGTCATCGAAGATTGTTTGTGCGTCAAATGGTCCGTAAAAGTCCCCTGCCCCAGCGTGGTCCCGTCCGACGATAAAGTGTGTTGCTCCGCAGTTCTGTCTGAAAACTGCGTGGAGCAATGCTTCCCTTGGCCCAGCATATAGCATATCAAATCCGTAACCTGTTATAGATACGGTGTTCTCTGGAAAATAATGTTCTACCATAGTTCGAATTGCGGCATCACGAACTGCGGCCGGTATATCCCCTGGTTTTAGTTTGCCGAGTAACATGTGAATTAGGACGCCGTCAGCGTTGACTTCTTTTTGTGCTATTTTACAGAGTGCTTCATGGGCGCGGTGCATCGGGTTTCGAGTTTGGAATGCGACTACAGTTTTCCATCCACGTTCATTAATGTCTTGGCGAATTTCGACAGCTGTTCGGAACGTATCTGGGAAATCGGTTGGAAAATAGGAGTAATTCAATACCTGAATTGAACCGGATAGGGCGTTGTCTCCAGCATCAGCGAAAGCAGGGACCCCCGGATGGTCAGAGTCGGTTGTTCCGAAAGTCTTTTGAATAATAAGTTGTTTCTGTTCTTGTGAAATCTGTTCAATTGCCGAAACCTCCATAATTGCGAGTGGCGGGTTGCCATCAACATTTGGGTCACGGAGCGTAATGCGATCAGCATTTTTTGCTGCATCTGTTAGTTGGTCATTAGGAACGATGTTCATGATGGGAACGGGCCAAAAAAGTCCATTCGGTAGCTGCATCTGTGATGCGACACTTGTTGCTTCATCAATGTTCATATATCCATTCAGCGGTGTAAAGTACCCCGATGCGAGCATAACGGCTGATGCAGCTGCTCCTGAGCTGATTAGGACATAAGGGAGGTTTTCTGCCTGTTTTTTCAGTTCAGCGCGTTCTGCATCATCCGATACGTAAAGGGGTGTTAAGGTTTCGGCTCCATGTGGTTTGATCATTAAATCTCCTCAATATGTGTACTTCAAAAAATATAACGCGAGTTCGGAATAAGATGTGCAACCTGGAAAGGTTATGCTACAAAGAGCGTCAAAGCTGCACAACCTGGAAAGGTTATGCTACAAAGAGCGTCAAATCTGCACAAACTAGACAGTTTGTGCTACAAAGAGTGTCAAAGCTGCACAAACTAGACAGTTTGTGCTACAAAGATGGTGCTACAATTGTTCGACGATGCATCCGTTCCATATAAGCTGCACAACCTGGAAAGGTTATGCTACAAAGAGCGTCAAAGCTGCACAAACTAGACAGTTTGTGCTACAATTGTTCGACGATGCATCCGTTCCATATCCAATGGATGTGTCTTTTACCTGTTTCAATCCGTTTTTTCGTTGTGTAAATCACAAGGGTAATGTGTTCATTATTGACTTCTACGATGGCTTCCCTTTCTACCGTTTCGTTGTGAGGGGGCACATAAAGTTTTTTTATAATTTGTTTGCCATTTGCTAACATATTGACTTCATGTGTTGCTGCTTCTGCGGATTGAAAGATATTGGTTACCTTATATGTACCATTAGGCAGGTCAATTCTGAAGGCTGCGTCTTCTTTGCCATACACAGCATCTCTTGTGAGTGGTGTCGTCCCTTCTGGGGGTGCCATATAAGCTGCGCGAGGTGTAATTCGCCAATTTGTTTTGTTCAACGGGTCAGTCGGATTCCACTCGGTATCCCAACCGTATTGTCCACTGACATACATAGTTTTCGGTGCGACGATGTGGAAGTTTTCCGCTTTTACTGCATTATCCGCTTGCATATCGAACCGTATTATCAGGTTACCTTCTTCTGTTTTATCCCAAAGTTCAAGTGTTGGTTCGAGTGCAGTTTTTCTTTTGAAGAGTTTCAGATGTTGTGTTTGATGGATAATACCGTAGTCAGCTTTTAGGTCTGCGAATTCCTCTGTTTCGGGATAGTTCCATGCGACAACATAACCTGCGCGGATATAACCTAATCCTACGCTATCTCTATTGTTGCGGTTTACAGGAAAGTAGTCGTAGTTTGCTTCATAGTTTGACATGTGAACTACATCATCGGCATATACACCATAGAAGGCTTGGGCGTGGATATATGGCGTGACATATTCAACTCTACCGAGTGCCTCAGATTTGTGTGCATCCCCTACTCGCATAGAGTATGTGGTATGGGGTTCTATGTAATTTGTTCCTGAAACGAGTTCAGCGATTTCTGGTGATATTCGGGCATGGTCATAAGTTGTTCTTCCCCAATGCAGTAAAGTGAAAATGACAAGACAGCCTGCGATTGCATAACGTGTTAATTTATGTCTATTCATAGATAGCCATAGCGATAACTTGGGTCTATCGGGATGCAGTGTTGTATCAGGTTGTGTTTCAAAATCTGGAATAATCAACCACGGTGCTACCATTAATAGGATGTATAAATGTATCCGGTCATTAATCCATCCACCAGGTCCATAACCCCACGGTGCCTTCGCAAACATATAAGTGAAGAGCAGAGCAATCAACAAGAAAACATCTGTCTGTTTGATCCACTGTTTTCGGTAGATTCTGTAAACGATGGAGATAATAAGTCCGATGCCTAAGATGACAAGCAACGCATAATTGACAGGCACATGCCAATCTGTAAAGTAGACGATTGACTTGACCCCCCAAAAGTATTCCCATATCCATTCCATTCCTCTATGGCTACCTGTTTGATGTTGCTTTAGGCTTTGCAGATAGTATTCCATCAGAACGAAATATATTGGTATCATATAGAGGAAGAATCGGAGCAGCGGTTTGAGACTTACGGTGAATTGTTTGCATACTGCAAACCAATCTTTCTTTCGTTGTCTCCATGCCTCAACCAAAGCGTTGATGCCCCATATACACCCTGCTGCCACAGACATGCCTAAGACTATTAATCCAAAAGAGGCGATGTGGGACAGATAAGTTAATAACAGTAATATGTATAAAATACAGAGATGTTTTACTTGTATATGATCCTTGTGTTTCCACCAGAAACCGAAGCTAAGAAAGAAGAAACTGATGCTGAGTGTAAAGTTGTAAAATCCCATATAAAGGAGGTAATTGTAGGCAAATGGAAATCCGAGCCAACCGTATAGATACTTCTCATTCTGCTCTTTGTGTACTGCATTAAGGAAATAGAAGAAGGCAATAGGGATTAATCCGACTGCAATAGTCAGAAAAATCTTTTCAGATAGGACAGGGGGAAAAACATAGAGGAGTGCAGCAAGGGCTATATGTGATAGCCAGTTCGGAAAGATGGTAATGTTGAGTTTCCATGCATCCCGCATTTTATAGTTTTCATGTTGTCCATATTCTTTTAGGACGAGGGCATTGTAGACGTGACTCGGGCCGTCTTGTGATGGAAAATATGCAAATATCCAGATCGGTAGGAGATGTAATATCAACAACACAACAAATAGGTGTTTCCATGACAGATTTTTTAGACTGAACATATTTCACTCCTGATTAGGTCCGGTCACTTAAGTTTGTATATTCGCTTTATAGTAGAGGCAATGTTGTGTTAATGGGCATTTTTCACATGAGGGTTTTCGTGCGTTACATATTTGCCTACCAAAATAGATTAGGTTCATGTGGAAAGGATATGCTTTTCCATCAGGGATAAGGGCAGGCAATTCGAGGTGTGCCTTTTCTGCACTGCAATTCTGGGGAATCAAACCGAGACGTTTTGAAATTCGTAGGATATGTGTATCAACAGGGAACACTTCTCTCCCACAGGCGAATGCAAGTGTTACCGATGCTGTTTTGATTCCGATTCCTTTATGTTGGATGAGGAATTCTAATGCATCTTCAGTTTTCATATCGTGTATAAATTCTAATGACAAATCATTATATTCAGCTTTAAGCCAGGATAGGAAGTTCTTAATGGTTTGGGTTTTCTGTTTTCCTAATCCTACAATTTTTATTGTTTCTTCAACGGTGTTGGCATCTGCTTGCAGGACATCTTCCCAAGTTGGAAATTTCTCTCTGAGTTGGGCATATCCCTTATCACGGCTAACATCGGTTGTGTTCTGTGACAGTATGGTCAGGATGAGGCATTCTAAGACATTTTCTGTACCGTCCCACGTTGGAATGCCGAGTAGTTGTTCTAGTGTATCCGATATGTATTGTGCTTTCTGATGTAAATTCAAGGGTAGATTCCGTTCCAATGTTTTTTATTATTATACTATAGTTTGGACATTGCATAGGTACAAACAAGTAAACATAAACATGTATACCAAATCTAAAGACACTTTGCTAGCATTGCTTACCAGGCAGTGAGCATTTAGATCTGTCCAGTGGAATCTCTCTATAGTCCAAGACTGTGATATTTGCACCAGTAGTCATATATGTCAGCTATATTAAAATAACCAAATAAACAAACAAACAATAACATACCAACCAACAAACAAACAATAACAGCAACAAAACCAAACAATAACACAACAAAAAACAAAACAAAACAAAACAAAACAACAAGTAAAAACCATCAAAACAAACAAACACACACACACACCCTCTAATCCAAGACTAAGGTGACTTTTTCGTTGCAGGATGTTGAAGTAAAGTGACCAATCAGAACTAGTCCTCACTTCCTGGGAACTGGTCAGGTTCGTAATGGTGGGATCAGTATCATTAACTTCATTTACTAATACTGACAGTGTTGGTGGGTCGTTACAGGGACCAACTACGAGTGCTACTTGGGTGCCAGTATCACGGGAAATACAATAAGCAGTGTTGCAGTCTGGCACAACAGTACTTAGACAATCTAGTTCACCACTGAAAGCAGCCGAGGCCTGATGGGCCAGTTGTGGCATGGTGTCACAGGTACTGATAAGTGAGTTTGAAGAGTGATTGAAATCAGGATTAGTTCCATTGCACATGCTGGAGTCAAGGGGAATTTGTACGTAAGGAATTTCAACCAGAGTTTCGTAAATGTTATATTCAGGATAATACACATCCACAAGAATCTATAGAGAGAGATGTATATACGAGGAAGGTTGTAAGACATTGTTTGAGTTTAACCTAATGGGACACTACTGATGAGGAGGACATGGGATAGAAAACAGACTAACTAGCAGTGGACCCCACAGGTCAGTCAAGTAAGTCCATTCTGTTATTGATTGAACAGTTCTTCATTATCACTGCATTTTGTATGTTTGTAGTAGGTAAAGGAACATAGAAATAAAAACACTTTGATACAGCTACACAAAACTCATAAAAATTAATAAATGTGAATTAGTCTGTAATACAATTATTCATGAGATCAGTGAAAATATAGTAACTGTCATAACACTGCTACCCATCACAACAAATAACACTGTGTAACACTGAGTTACTCACCTGAAATCCAATTAAATCAGATCCTAATTGATCTAGTGTCGTTTCAATAGTCAAGTGTGAGTCGTAGTTGTAACTAGTGGATTGATAGATAGTGCCATTCAAGGTTGTATTTAAACTTGAATTGGTAAAGTATGTGGTAACTCCAATTGGGTATGCACAAGGAAGGAAGACATATGAAAACACGTCTTCATCCAAAGACAAGGTGCAGTTGAAAGTGTTACAGAGCTCTGAACGAAGTGCCTGACACTCGGCAACATCTTGCGATATATTCCCAAAGTAGACAGTCAAGTATTGTGCAATACTATCCATCGTCTTGCAAGTAGGAGTGTCCTTATCATGTGCTAAAAATAAT
>CBDAUH010000004.1:0-2595375 GCA_965200395.1 Candidatus Poribacteria bacterium
AGAGTACAACATTTTCTGAGAAATCCTTTCACTTATGAAAGTAAATGGTCTACGTCAAATATTCAACTTCCTGCACTTATTTCTATGTTAGTTGAAATGTCTGATGATATGCCCAAAATAGATTCGGGTACTATTATTGGATCCGCAGAGATCAGCGGTAATACCGAAAGAGATTTTCATCTTAATAGCACTTTTGCATTGACAGATACATACATTATTGCGAATGACAGTACACAGCAACACACTTATGCTTTGAAAGACTCAACATTGGCTTGTGAGATAGTATCAGAAACCGGTAAAGCCGCTATCATCACAGCAAATGGCACTATAGATACTTCTGCAGTAGCGATAAGCGGATCCCTTGCGAACATCGATGTCCAACTCAAGGGCGTTGACTTTGGGAAATTATGTAAAATATCCCAATCAGTCCCTTTTACAGGCATCGGAAACATATCAGCGACCATAGCACAAGATGGCACTGCAAGCGGTTATGTTGAGATTCCAAGAGCATACTTCGGAAATCTAAAGAGTCTATTGGGTAGCGTATCAAGCAATTTTAGATATAAAGCGAATGTATTGTCCATCGAGAATGGCAGTCTATCTAAAAATAGTCAAAACGGAGAGACGCATATTGCGATTGATGGCAGCATTACCTTAGCAGGAAAAATGCCATCGCAATTCGCTATCATTGTCAATTCATTGGTTTTGGATGATGATTACAATAATATTTTCTTTCAACAAGCACATCCTATCACAGGCACCCTTTCAGGTGAACTCAATCTGTCCGGTTTTTTGATTGACAACTTAGATGGTCAAGGCACTTTTACAGTGGAATCGGGGAACGCATGGGGTATCCATTTAGATACAGCCACACTCCCCCTGGAAATTGAAGACTACGCCCTCACTATCCCCAATTTTGTAATCACTGCACACGGGCAACAGGTCATCCTCAATACCCATGTCACCCCTGAGGGTGAATTTGACTTTAGTCTCATGAGTCGTCAAGACGCGCCAGTCCACTTAGCGCAACTGGCACGTGCTGCGGATGTGTCTGACTTTCCGCTTGATGGCAAAATGGATGTTAACATAACCTCATATCTGAAAAAGCCTGAAAACGTTGTCTTTCACATAGATTTACATTTCACGGACCTTACTTTTGAAAATAATCCGCTTGGCAACGGTACACTGCACGGCGTTCTCGTTGAAAACGGTGGAAAGCCTGAAGAACCTAATTATTTCCAATGGACAGGAACAGCCTTTGAAGGCACAAGCACGGTCACCGGTAAGATATTCACCACGGCAGAGAGTCCCTACGAGTTCATACTGCACAGCGAAGACATCCAGGTCGCCCCCATTCTCCGTATCTTCGATAGTCGTCTTGAAAACATCTCTGGCACAGCCGTTGCAACTACGAAAGTCACTGGCACCGTTACAGAACTCATGGCACCCTCAAAAAAACGGCAATTCCCTTATGATGTTGACATAAATATTCAGGAAACGGAGCTGCGCTACAATGCTGTCCACTTCACGAACACCCGCCCCATCCATCTAAAATTAGAGAATGACATATTGACAATCGTCCACAGTGCTCTCCACTTTCGCGGTCAACCTAACGCCTTTGTTGAACTGACCGGTACTTTTGATACGAACAATGAAACAGTTGACATATCCGCAAAGTCACAGGGGACATTTTCTCTCGCGCCTGTGGGGACTGCGTTCGGGTATCCACTCCAGGGTCACGGTGCCTATCAATTTCATGCAAAAGGCCCGCTAAGCGATCCACATATTGAACTCAACTGGCAATGTCCCACATTCAACCTGAATACACCTGCTGGCACTGTCGATATACAGCACGCTCATGGCACATTGACATACCAAAACGGTGCTGTCAATATTGCACCGTGGACACTGGAATTCATGCAGAGTCCTGTCCAGATCGGCGGGCGTGTCCATATCAACAAAAACGACCTGACTGCGTCAACGTTGCATTTTGACATCCGTAGCGATAGTTTTGACATAGCGAAGGCATCGCATCTACTCACGTATAACCTATCTCCTGCCCTTGCAACAAAACTCGGTTTAGATAATAAATCCGCAATTTCTGGAAAACTCGGTATCTCTGCGAAACTGCATGGAAACATTGTCCAACCTATCCTGACCGTCAGTACACACACAAAACACAACACGCCCCTACTGTTCGGTTCACTCTCAAATCCAATATCCGTTGATAAACTCAGTGCGGAAATATCTATAAAAGCACAGACACTGCACGTCCAAGATGCAGTTTTACAAGGTAAAATGGGCGATGGTGTCTTCGATATAAGTGGCACTGCATCGCAATCCACCCTAAATTCAGACGATATGCACTTCGATCTGCATATCTCCGCAAATAAGATGGATTTTCGTGATTTTTTCACACGCCTCCACCAAGATATTCCTTTACAGAAGGCTTTGGTCAGCGGCACAGTTCAGTGTTCTGGAACAGGCATGAATCTGCATCAGATGGTTGTGTTCGGTAAAATAGATGAACTCCATGTCGTCTCACGGCGCTATACCCTAAGGAATACCGCCGCTTATGACATAAGACTCGCCCCCCATGAACTTGATGCTTTTATTCCGTTACAAATTACATCTCCTGATATAGACACCCATGTTGACATAAGCATAGATGGAAAATTCGATGCCCCAACCCTATCCATCCAGTGGCGAGGTGACATCAACTCCCGAACACACACGCAAAGTGCTACTCCTTTTCAATGGATAGGCCGTGTTGATTACAATGAAAAGTTAATAAAACTCAGTGCGAACCTAACCCATACAGGAAACAATTTAGACCTAACTGGCACAATCCCTTTTGATTTGTCTATCTTAGAAGATGTTTTCATTGCCCAATTCACTGAAGACCCCATAAATATCCGTCTCACAGGAAATGAACTCCCCCTCAACTTATTTCCTGGACTTGACACTGTTTTTTCACACGTAACAGGTGTTGCAGATATCAACTTAGCACTTCAAGGGACAATGTCAGCACCCCATTTACACGGAACCGTTGCAATTGCAGCACCCACGGTCACAATTAAAGACTTCCCGCAAACGATTGAGAATGTCAATATCCACCTCAAAGCACAGAAAGATAGTATTACACTCACAACATGTGATTTTGATATAGCAGATGGCACCGTCTCACTCCAACAGGACCCAAAAAACAGATTGACATTATCGGGCATAACACCGAAAAAACTTGAGATATATGGCCTCACATTGCACAAATATCCACTCACGCCATTGCTAAAGCAGACGCTGCCCCCCAATTATGTTTCGGATATTGAAGGGACGCTATCGGCTACATTGGAAAAGATCAGTATACCGCTTGATCGCTATGTCGAGCGTGCAGATAAGGACCTTTTCCCCACATTACACGAATTCATCACATATCAGTCCATCACACAGCAGGCAACAGCAGATTTCACAATAGATAACATAGCATGCAGGTTCACCCTATTAGATCAAAGCTATGACTTTGAGAATCCACAACCCATCCGCATCTCGCTTGTATCTGGCGAATTCAAAATCTCAGAATTAAAACTTGAAAACACCCTCGAAACAGGGACAAGCACGGCATATCCCTTAACATTCAGTAGTTATGGTAAATGGCGTACGCATAGTGACATATTGCTCAATATGCGACTTGACAATTTTGACCTATCTTCACTGAACAGTGCTTTTCCGCAGTTAAATGCCTATAAACTCAACGGTTTCCTATCAACGAATATAAAGATAGAAGGCACGCATGTGCATCCTGAAATTACATTGCGTTTTCATGGCGATAGGATAACACTCAATAATGCCAATTTAGATGAATTTACAGGGGAACTTCAATACAGTGCTGTCAACAGACACTGGTCCATCTCTCAAGCCGTGCCTATCCGACTGAGATCGGGAACAAATGAACTTACCTGTATCGGCAGGGTGCCTTATGCCCTCTCCTTCACAGATCGCACAGCTGAGATAATCGATGAACCTATCGAAATCATACTCGCTCTAAATTTAGGGGATATAGGGATTTTGTCGGATATTGCACCACAGATTGAATCTGCAAACGGTGTCGGAACACTGACTGCAACAGTTTACGGCACACCCGCCGAACTGTTGCTCTCTGGGGCAGGCGATATAAATTTGACATCTATGCTCTTGGCAGATTCGCCTATCTATCTTCAGAATACACGGAGTCAATTTGTCTTCTCCGAGTCAGTGCTCCGTATCCCTGCAATAACCGGTACACTGAATGATGGCGCGTTCTTCGCTACAGGTCAAATTAGGACAGATTGGTTTAATGTACAGCACATCGATCTTGTAGCAAGGCTGGAATCTTGCAATTTTTCAGAGCCAGGGCAATACTTTGCAAAAGTAAGTACTGGTGCAAAAGACCTTCGACTCCAGGGAGACATCGACCTGCATCAACAAACAGATCTTACATTATCTGGCGATATTATAATACATGCCGGACATTATGAACAAAATTGGGAAAATGTACGCGATTGGTTTCGGGATTCGGTTGTCAGTGATGTTGAACTGACATTCGGTAGAACATTGCTCGATAACCTGCAGTTAGATTTAGATATAAATATCCCTGAAGATTTTCACTTCCTCTCCTCACTCGGTGGAACAACGGACATTGAGATCGCTTGTAATGGACACCTAACAGGTTTGATCCAAAAACCTATTTTCACTGGAGACGTTACCATACTGAAAGGGAAGATAAGCATGATAACACAAGAATTTGATATCGTTGAGGGATCTATGATCACAAATCAAGATGATACCGCATTTAATCCACAATTAGATATTGTTCTCAAAACACAAAATCCTATACGCGGCGTTTTATTGGAAGATGGTAGCACGGCTGACCTTATGATCACTGCTACTGTTTCTGGTGTCCTGCCAAACGGAGACATTGATAAAGCCAAGTTGAATTTTCAAGCGGACCCTATCAATTCTTCTACAACAACAGTTTTTTCGGAGGCTTCTATTCTGTCGCTTCTTCTCCCCGGTAGTTCTATCTCCCGTTCATTCGGTGGCATCACATTTACGATATCTTCCGGTTTCGATCCAAATGAACGTCACATTATCGCCGAATACCCCTTACCCAAAAATATGTCTATCCGCGTAGAGGGAGATGAAAGGGGAGACTTCGGTATAGATGTTCAACTCTTAGAACGTAGATTCTAATTTTTAAATGATTGCAGAGTATCACCGCAAGCCTCGTTGGGCTTGCTATAGTAAAATGTGGATAGTGTGATTGGTTTGTCTGAATCGCGGATTACGCGGATTGACGCGGATTTCAAGAGTTTTGTTTTTTTGAAGTGCTTTTGATGGGATAGGGGTAGCTGATTTTTGTTTCTGCACAACCTAGAAAGATTATGCTACAAAGAGGCGCAATGGCACAACCTAAATGAAGTTTAAGAAAATATTTGGGTAATTCTATATTCCCTAGGCCCTGTAGATACGGTTTCCTAACCGCACCGGTAGTTTATGCATCCGTGAAACGTAAGCTAAAACTAAACCCTACAAAAATGGATAAACGCACAGCAAAAGAAAAATCCGCGAAAATCCGCGTAATCTGCGTAATCCGCGATTCAGACAAAAAAATGAGAATTACCCGAAGAATAAATTAATCTTCATACAGGTTATGCTACGAAGAGGCGCAACGGCACAACATGGAAAGATTATGGGGCATAGAGGGTGCTAAAAAAACTATGCAATCCTTTAAAGTATTTTTTATCTGTATAAATATCCTTTCTGCAATGGTATCCTTTGCATCAACAGATATATCGGATATACACACTGTTCCCTCAAACATACACACAAAGATCGCTAAAATTGAATTTATACTTGACAACAAACAGGTAACCGATAGCGAACAACGCAGTCAATTGGAAGCATTGATCCGTATATCCATCGGATCCCCATTTTCGCGACACGGTATTCAACAAAGTGTAATCTCCCTCTATGCCACACAAAAGTACGCCCAAATAGACGTGTTCACGGTTGGGACAACACACGGGGAACGCCTAAATGGCATTCATACCGTTGATTTGGGGGAATGCCTAAATGGCATTCATACCGTTGATTTGGGGGAATGCCTAAATGGCATTCATACCGTTGATTTGGGAAAAACACTCATATTTCAAATCCAAACAGTCATGAAAATTAACCAAGTCCATATAACAGGTGTCGCTTCAGCGGAATTGAACCGTTCAATCCAAAATGTCCTCAGGTTGAAACCCGGTGATATGTATTTCTATGGAGTCGCCGCAACGGATTTGGAATCTATCATGCGTGTGTGCGGTAACTATGGTTATTTTGCCGCGCGTGTAGAGGTTAAAACAGATACGACGCGCGGAAATTTGACGTATCAGATCGCTCTGGGGCATCATGCGGTCGTCACAGAATTTCATATACAAGGCAACTCTGCAATATTTGCGGAACACATCAAAAAGATATGCCGGCCGCATGTCGGCAAAATATACATGAAAGCAACGATTCATGAAGATTTTATAGCGATCCGCTCACTCTACAGAAAGAGACATTATCCAAATATAAAGATTCATGCTGACTTTGACCACACATCCGGCGTGCTCACATACCATATTCAACAAGGGAAACAGTTGCTCCTCGATTTCGTAGATACAAAAGGGAAACCACTCCTTCAAGATTCTTTTATCCAACAACTGCTCGCCAATTTACAACGCACTGAAGAAGAATCAGAAAGAAATCAGCTGCGACGGAAAATTGAACGTTATATGAACACGCCAACACGTTGGATAGAGATTGTCCAAGCACATTATCAACAAAAAGGGTATTACGGCACGGAAGTCCACGCGAACACATTGACAAACGCGCCACTCCACGTCGAATTTACGATTAAACCCGGAAATAGATATACAGTGAAATCTGTGGAGATTATTGGGAACACAGCATTTACAAAAGAAGCACTGCTCCGTGAAATAGAAACGAAACCCCGCAACGTCCCCGCTCAGCTTATGAGGCGACAGTACTTTTCTGAACTTTCGTTTGAAAAAGATAAAAATCGATTAGCGATCTTATACGAAAAATCGGGATACCCGAACGTTAAGATAACTTCTACAATAGAAAGATATACCCCCAAAAATGGAAAAAATGGCGAAGTTGCAATCAAACTCAATATTGTTGAACCCTACAAAGAAGTCCTTTACAGATGTTCATTTCAAGGGAATAAGGTTCTCAGTGATAATATGTTGCACAGTGTGCTATCCACGCCATTGCCACAACCGAACGCAAAGCTTATTCAAAAAAACTACGAAAATGCAATACTCAAAGCTTATCAAGATAACGGATACATAGATGCAAAAGTTGAAGAAACACTTTACCTTCATAAAAATGATAAGCCGACGTTCCGGATCGACGGGGATTTCACCGATTCGCTCAACGCAGGAACGTTACCGAATGCGATTAAAAATGCGTTCAAAAAACATAATCTCTCAATTATAGGCATGTCCATCGCAAGGAAAATTGATGAAGAATGGAGTATACAAGATGTCGAAGGAAACGCGCGTTATTCACTATTACAAGAGCAGAACTGCCTGGCTCTCTATGAACATGGTATCTTACAATTTACAATATCTGAAGGGGATAAGATTGAATTTGGACAATTCAAATTCGATGGAGATTTAGGGGTCTATCCAAACGTCCTCCACCGTGAAGTAGCACATCTTACCGGTACACTTTTCACCCCCGACAAACTGAATCGAGCAAGACAAAATATCTACAATACACGTATTTTTGAACCGGGTATCACATATAGAAGAAGTATCCCTAAAAATGATAGCCCGAATGTGCGTCCATCGCCAAATCCGAACCCTACTGTTGTCAATGATGTGTCGTTTCGTCTTCAGAAAAGAAAGCCTGGGGCTTACGGTGCCAGTGTCGGTATAAGTTCTGCAGATGGACCGCGTGGCACAATCTCCTTAAGTCACCTGAACCTATTTAGGCGGAACATCAGATTCCAATTACGTGGCAGATGGGGGTTCCGTGCGTATCTCTATGAGACAACTATCACGGAACCATGGTTCATTGGCAGGACAAGCGGCAGCTTCCATCTCCTCGGGAGAAAGTTAGAGGAAGATGATGGGGTCCGCGCGCTGCAAAGCGGTTTTCGTCTCAGTAGAAAGCTGCCCGCAGCGCATCGTCTCAACTTAGAATACAGCTACCGTTTCCTAAAGGATACATCACTGGAACCTACCGACCCAGAAGTGTCAACAACCGTCAGCAGTGTCCAATTTTTATGGAGACAAGATACGCAGTTCCCCTCATTGAATCCTGTGTCTGGTATGCTGAACAGTGTAACAGTAGAATATGCGGGCGGTATATTCGGTGGTCGCAGCAGCTTTATCAAAACTATCGCTAAATCTGTCTACCATCAACAATTACATACTCCCGGTTATGTGTTATCTACATCTGTTCGTCTTGGACTGACAACGGGCCTTCAAGGAGATAGCGAGTCTGAACTCATCTCATTCGAACGATTTTGGGCAGGCGGATCTACGACAGTCCGTGGTTATGCAGAGCGAGGCCTGGGACCGGCAGATACTACCGGAAAACATAGAGGGAATGTGCTCTTTGTATTTAATACAGAATTGCGCTTTACAGTTTTAGACCCAATTCAAGGTATTCTCTTCCTGGATTCAGGAAATGTTTGGGGGTCCCTTGCGGAAATTGATTACACATGGATGCCTACATCTATCGGTGTCGGGTTACGATTGAATTTAGGACCGCTTATCGGCGGCGTGGATTATGCAGTGCCACTCCGATCCGTACCCAATGTGCCTACAAATTCGCTCTATCTCCGTATCGGCAGTACCTTTTAAATGATTGCAAGGGAAACCACCGTACACGGCATTTGTGCTTTGCTACGGACTTGATGAGGATGGAGAGACTCTGCCTGCTGCGGAAAGACAGTTCGTAGGTCGGGTAGAGAGCGAAACCCGAACTCATGTGGATCTGAAGCAATATTGTAGCAAATCCTTCGAAATCAACGGTATGAATGCTATTTAGGTATTCCCCATCTTTAAGGTTTGCCCAAGGCATGTGGTGCCTCAGTGCGTCCTACAAATCCAGCCAATACAGCGAGACACAGCGCAAACGGTAACATCTTAAACCATTGATATTGGACACCTAACCCTAATGCTTGAAATTGCGCATCCAACGCATACCCTAAACCAAATAGTAACGCCGCTGCACAAGCTTTCATAGGATGCCATTTACCAAAAATAACAATCGCCAATGCAACAAACCCTCTCCCGGATGTCATATTCGGAAGAAAATACGGAACATCCGCAAGTGACAAATAACCGCCGCCGATTCCTGCCATACCGCCAGCAAACAGCAAACATACCGTCCGAATAACGGATACATTGGACCCTACAGTTGCAATCGCTTTCGGATGCTCCCCGCATGCACGCACTTTTAAGCCATAATGCGTCCGATATAAAAAGAAATAGACACACGGCACAAGCGGAAAAGCAAGATAAACAATGATATTATGAGAAAATAGTACGTTACCTAATATCGGAATATTACTCAGCAGCGGAATATTCATCTCTTTGAAATCGTGTATGTTCTGTTGACTGCCAATCCCACCTAACAGCCGCTCATATAATACCTCTGTCAAACCTAAAGCTAAAAGTGTAATTGCAGTGCCAATCACTATTTGATCACCGCGAAGTTTTATCGCAAAATACGCGAATATCGCAGCAGCAATACATCCACTCATCCCCGCACTCAAGATGCCTATCCACGGCGCAAGAAACGGGACACCCGATGTCCAAAATGATCCTAACGCACCGAAAAGCGCACCAAAAAGCATCATGCCCTCAATGCCGATGTTTATCACACCCGCACGCTGCGATACAACCTCGCCTAACGCAGCAAGCACCAGCGGCGTTGATGCATGGATCATCGATATCAATATGTTCTCAAATAACTCCAAAATCTCTCCTTGCCTGATATGCTACGCAAGACGACAGATTCCCCCGCCTGCGGAGATAAAGCGGGATAAATCCTAATCAATCCACAGATCGTTCCTGAAAATATCTCAGTGTGCCAAAACCTATCACAAACAGTAGAATAATCGCCTGCATCATCCACGTCACCTGCCTCGATATGCCAACCTCCGATTCCATCGCAAATGAACCTTCAGCCAACGCTCCGAACAAGAGCGCAGAAACAATCGTTAACAGCGGATGCAGCCTTGCTAATAACGCAACCGCAATTGCAGTATACCCATAGCCCGGAGAAAAACTGTGGGTCAGCCGAGGGGCAAGTGCCATCAATTCAATCGCCCCACCTATCGCCGCAAGCATCCCACTCAAACAGAAGACACGCACAGTATTTTGCGAGATGGATATACCCGCAGCCTCCGCAGCTGCAGCCCCCGCACCTACCGCACGTAACTGAAATCCATAAGTCGTACGGAATAAAACAAAAGTTAACACAACCGCTAAACTCATCGCAATAACAATCCCAAAATGCAACCGCTGTGAATCTATCAGGATAGGTAAATGCGCCCAACTGACTATCGGATCACTCTGCGGACCCGTTCTCGACGTTTCCTGAAGCGGCCCCCCATCTATCATCAGACTGACAAAGTACAAAGCAATATAGTTGAACATGATCGTACTTATAACTTCATTCACACCCCGCGTTATCTTAAGAATCGCGGGGATAACACCCCATATACACCCTGCACATACAGCAACCGCAAAACAGAGCGGAACCGCTACCCACGCCGTGTTCGGTAACATCACCGCAACCTTCGTACCAACGAAAGATGCCGCTAAGGCTCCTACAAGAAACTGACCCTCCGCACCAATATTCCATATACCACACCGAAACGCTATCACAACAGAAAGCCCTGTCATCAGATAAGGGGTACTCTTTACCAACGTTTCACTTAACCCCCCAAACGAACCCAACGTTAACGCAACAGCAGCAACGTAAGCCTCAATCGGATTGTAAGCACACAGGAACATAACAATGCCATTCGTTAGAAACGCTCCAAATAGTATAAGAAACGGGATTAACACCCATTGGAAAAATCGAGGATATCTCTCTATATTCGCTGAACAAACAGTTTTCATGTTTGAATAGAACGCAATGAAGTTAGGCACCGATGTCTACCTCTCCCATCATCAATAATCCCAATGTTTCAATATCTTCACGATGCACAGTTGCATCCATAATTTTCCCCCGCGACATAATAAATACTCTATCACTTAACTGCAAGACTTCGTCCAATTCCGTTGAAATCAATAGCACTGACTTGTTCTGCTCACGCTGCTCCAGCAAATTGACATGCACATATCGCGCGGCATTCATATCTAAACCACGTGTCGGATTCACCGCAATCAACAACTCCGGCTGCGGTGCTATCTCCCTGGCAAGCACTACCTTCTGTTGGTTGCCACCTGAAAGTTTCGATGTAACCGCCCCAGCTACCGGCGGGCGTATATCATAAGCTGCTATGAGACGCGCAGCCACTTCGTTTTTCTGCGCCTGATCCATTATACCCCATCGCGTAACATTTCCTATTTGTGCGGCGTTTAACATGAGATTCTCCGCAACAGAAAACGTGGGAATGACCCCAGATGTCCGCCTGTCTTCCGGAATATAACCGACACTGCATCCGCGAACATGCTTTGTTCCTGTATGGGATTCACCTAATATCTCAATTCGTCCAGCAACTCGTGGACGTAACCCCATAATCGATTCTGCTAACTCGCGTTGTCCATTGCCATCAATACCCGCTATGCCTACAATCTCTCCCCGATATGTCTGTAAAGTTAAATCTGAAACAGCCAGCTCATCCCGATTCCCTTCAACTCGTAAACCTAATATGTGTAGCACACACGCCGATGTTGCTTTGTGCTCCGTCCGTGTTATGTCCGCTAATTCTTCACCAAGCATCTCCTTCGCAAGCTGTCGCGCGGAAAGTTCGCCCGTTTTCCCACTATACACTTTCTTTCCCCTACGCAACACCGTAATGCTGTCACTGATATCTAACACCTCTCCCATTTTGTGACTTATAAAAAGTATTGAGCGACCATCCGCTTGTAACAACCGTAGAATAGCAAAAAAACTTTCTACCTCTTGTGGACTCAGCACAGCCGTGGGTTCATCTAAAATCAAAATTCTTGCATTCACTGCAAGTGCTTTGAGTATCTCAACACGTTGTTTCACGCCGACAGATAAGGATCGGACAGGAGCATTCGGATCCACATCTAAACCAAACTGCTCGGAGAGTGCCGCTGTAACCTGGACAGCTTCCTCTTTTTTATATTGAAATTTGCTAAGATGCCGCGTATCCAACGCATCGCTGAATTGAGCAACAGTCAACGCAATGTTCTCAGCTACTGTCAGGTTCTCAATCAACATAAAGTGTTGATGCACCATACCAATACCACGTTCAATCGCATCTTTGGGGGATTTCAGTACCGTCGGCTCGCCAGCTATAAAAATATGCCCCGATGTCGGCTGCTCCAGTCCGTAGATAAGATTCATCAAGGTCGTTTTCCCTGCACCGTTCTCCCCCAAAATCGCATGAATTTCTCTCGGCTTGAGCTCAAAATTAATACCGTCAACCGCAACAAAGTCCCCGAACTTTTTCGTGACATCTTGAAGTTGAAGTATATGCTCTGTTTCCATTTATATCACACACCACCTTTGAACCCTATCCGTTGTCAAATCGCCGTCATACGCAATAAACCGTAAACCTATTTTCCAAGAGTCTCCAGACGGTGTTACCACTGTACCTGCTTGTGTTGGATTGTAAAGTGCCATGCCGTAATCACGTATAAACCAAGGTCCCCTAACTTCATCATCCAGAATTTTCATAAAGACACCGAAACTCCCGTGCCCGTGCAGTGTATTCTGGTATGCAATATATTCTGATGTGTTGTCATTTATTACCGCAACTTTCCCTCTTCGATTGTTATCACCGATGACAACACCCCCCATCACCGGTAACAGCCTCGGTTCCACACGCATACCTATACTGCCATATTTCGTTTGTGGGTATTCCACATCTCCATAAGTCGCTACTTTTTCACTTGTCATCTCACACACTGTGCCGTCGTCGATCGCATATAGATTGACAGAACGGACTTCATCAAGCAACGGTTCTTCGTTTGCATCCCGCCAAATAACGTTCTGCACAAAATGCACACCCTTCGCATGTCGTGAAATGTCAATATCTTTCTGTGTATCCATACGCCCCAAATTCTCAAATAGCCTATCTGTCCATGAACGTTTCGGTGGTGCACCCCAAAACCATGCTTCACGATCACCAACCTTAACAGGTGCTTGCCCAACAAATATGCCGTTATGAAACGGATGATCAAAAGCAAACTCTTGTATGACCGTGTGTCCTGAAGGTGTATAAAATGGAAAGACAAAGGGACGGTAAAAGTTAGTACCGATCCCCCCTAAACACCTCCCTGTCCTAGTTTCAACTACTAAGTGTGTTCTGGCATTGATAACGACATCATAATTACGCATAGACTCCCCTCAATTGTTTCCGAAATTGATCTGGATATGTTCTTATATAAACTCTTTCACACGTTGCTACTCACAACATTTCAACCAGGACAACGTTTTTTCTATCGATATGATGGCTATTTTCTCTATTTTCCGCCTTTGACTTTGCTGAGCAGCTCACTAAGATAATTGGAAGGGACAGCAAAGTTCAGGTTCTGCCCTGCCGTGAGCATGGATACCGTTACACCGATGACCTCCGCTCTGTCGTTTAGCACCGGACCACCGCTGCTCCCTTCGGAAATGGGAGCCGTAATCTGGATACGTTTTTTGCCCTCGCGAAATTCGCGCACACCACTGACGAGGCCATCCGAGAACGTGCCTTCTAAGAACCCTATCGGATTACCCGCAACATAGATAGGTTCACCGACTTTCACGTTATCGCTGTTACCGAGGGAAAGAACACGGGCATTACTGTCCGAAACCTTGATAAGTGCCAAATCTTGTTCAGCATCCATAGCGACGATGGTTTCTATGCGGGAAGTTTTCTTCATACCGACACGTTTAACATAGCCCTTGAAAACACCATCAAGGACATGTAGATTGGTGGCAATTAAACCGCGGTCGACAAAGAAACCGCTCCCTGTGCTGACTATTTCTCCATTGGCATCTTCCATGACGATGAGGACTGTAGCGGCTAATGCGTTTTGTGCGATCTGCTGAGACGTTTGCTGTTTCTGTGCAGTGCTCGGCTGTGGGGGATCCGATGTTCTTCGGGGTATATCCCAAAGCAGCACGGTGCCATCATAACTCCCTGTAGCGATAGTTTTGCCATTGGGTGAATAGCATACGCTACGGACCCAATGCGTATGTCCTTTGAGTGTTTTCAGATGCTGTCCCGCGTTAGCGTCCCACAAACGAACCGTTTTATCCCCACCCGTAGCGATAGTTTTGCCATCTGGTGAATAGCATACGCTGTCGGCAAAACCCGTATGTCCTTTGAGTGTTTTCAGATGCTGTCCTGTGTTAGCATCCCACAAACGAACCGTCCTATCCGCACTGCCCGTAGCGATAGTTTTGCCATCTGGCGAATAGCATACGCTACGGACCCAATGCGTATGTCCTTTGAGTGTTTTTAGATGCTGTCCTGTGTTGGCATCCCACAAACGAACCGTCTCATCCCCACCGGCAGTAGCGATAGTTGTGCCATCTGGCGAATAGCATACGCTAACGACATCCCATGTATGTCCTGTGAGTGTTTTCAGATGTTGTCCTATGTTTGCGTCCCACAAATCCACCGTGCCATTCGAATTCCCAATAGCGATGGGTTTGCCATCAGGAGAATAGCATACGCTAACAACAAAAAGCGTATGTCCTTTGAATGTTTTCAGGTGTTGTCCTGTGTCAGCATCCAACAAACGCACCTTATTATCACTGCCCATAGCGATTGTTTTTCCATCCGGTGAATAGCATACGCTACGGACAGTACCCGTATGTCCTATGAGTGTTTTCAGATGCTGTCCTGTGTCTGCGTCCCACAACCGAACCGTCCTATCCGAACTTCCCGTAGCGATTGTTTTTCCATCCGGTGAATAGCATACGCTATTGACATTATCTGTATATCCTATGAGTGTTTTCAGATGCTGTCCTGTGTCTGTGTCCCACAACCGAACCGTCCTATCCGAACTTCCCGTAGCGATTGTTTTTCCATCCGGTGAATAGCATACACTAACGACATCATCTGTATGTCCTGTGAGCGTTTTCAGATGCTGTCCTGTGTCTTTGTCCCACAACCGAACCGTCCTATCCCTACTTCTACTGCTGGTAGCGATTGTTTTTCCATCCGGTGAATAGCATATGCTAAAGACCCGGCTTGTATGTCCTGTGAGGGTTCGCAGATACTCTCCTGTGTCTATGTCCCACAACCGCACTGTCTTATCTTCACTGCCCATAGCGATAGTTTTACCATCAGGAGAATAGCATACGCTATGGACAGAACCCGTATGTCCTTTTAGTGTTTTTAGCTGCCGCCCCGTGTCAGCGTTCCACAACCGCACCGTGTCATCCCCACTGCCAGTAGCGATAGTTGTGCCATCAGGAGAATAGCATACGCTACTGACAAAACTCGTATGTCCCACCAACAGTTTTCGTTCTTGCAGCGTCCGCGCATTATATAGCCAGATGCCGATGGAACCCGCGACCGCAAGGTGCATGCCATCCGGTGAAAACGCAATATCATTTATGCCGCCTTTGCCGAGGCGTGCCTTGGCACCTTCAGGTAGACTCCATTGTGTAATATCCTGAGCAGACGTGTTTGGCAACAATAGAACAGAAATCAGGAAAAGTGTAATGAGAAATCGGTACGTCGTTTTCATGGGTACCCCCTAGTAGAAACTTGGGTTATAATAGATTGAATAGTGGTAGAATAACTTAATAAAGTATATGGTATCAATATTGAGATGTCAACATCAATTTCAATTGAACAGTTGGCTGTGCGGTGAGAAAACCACATAATTGTCAATTTATAGTGAAATCTGAAAACACGTCAGACCATTTACCGTTTGTTGCTTAATATGATTGTATGTGGTATAATGCATGACATAACACGAAAAATGAGGAGGAAAAGACTATGCCGTATTGTCCAGAATGTAACACTGAATATAAGGAACATGTGATGATCTGTTCTGAATGTCATGAAGATCTTCTGCCTGGCTTAGTTCCAACGCAAGATCGAGGTTCTGCTGATTGGTATGCGGTTCACTCCGCACCGAATGAAGTCGTTGGATATATCCTCAAGAGTGTGTTAGAGGATGAGGGCATTGAAGTTTTTTGCGTTCTAATGAAATACCCGCATACGGCGGGATTAAAGGAACTTTAGCAAAATCCGAATGGGGTGATATTCTCGTTCCTACCTATAGTGTTCAACGCGCATTGGAATGTATTAAAGATTATTTCGAATCACTAAATCAAGAATAGCATAATAAATTACGTATCCATGCCTATACTATTACTTTAGAACATGAACAATATTTTCAAATACTTGCAATTACCTTACATCATTATTACGAAACATTACTTGCATGCTTTTCTTTTACTGATTGTACTTTCTACTACTATACTCTATGCAGATGTCTACCGAGTCAGACAAGGTGATAACCTACTTATTGCAGTCATAGGACAACCAGAATACAGTCAGTCAGCGCATGTGCGTGATGATGGAAGAATTAGTTACTTTGGTGGAGATATACAAGTTGGCGGAAAAACAACTGAAGAAATAAAAGAGGTAATAAGTGACTTCTTATTGGAAGAGGAACTTATTACAAACCCCATTATCATGGTCTCTCTTGTATCACAAGAAAACGGCGTATTTGTCGGAGGGGCAGTTAAGACACCAGGACGTTACCTCATAACTCCTGAATCGGATATAGATATAAATCGAGCAATTGCCCTTGCAGGTGGCATGACTGAGCACGCTGACACACAAAAAGTCCTGCTAATCAGATATCACAAAAGCATTTTGAAGGATAATAGCTCTATAGAAACGCAAGAAAATTCAAATTCACAGGATATATCAACATTTGTAGAGACTTATGATCTCTCGGCTAACCAACCTATCAAAGACATCCGTGTTTATCCAAACGATCTGGTGCATGTTGCACAGTTAAGTGTGATTGATATACAAGGTGAAGTAAAGGGGCCGGGTAAAATATTTATACACAAAAAAATAAGCATTGCAGATGCATTGGCAAGAGTTGGCGGGTTTACTGAGGAGGCGGATAGAAATATTCTTGTAAAAGTAAGTAGAGATGGAACTCTATCAGAGTTGCGCGTTGGAGAACAATTTTGGAAACCCGCAGAAAAGAACACCGAGGAAACATATTTAACCAATGGTGATGTATTATTTATACCCAACGCATTCAAAGTAGAACCGATTTATGTGAATGGATATGTGCGAACACCCGGAGCACATAAGGTACGCGGTCCCATGACAATACAAAAAGCAATTGCAATTGCTGGCGGTTTTGAAAATGAAGCAAATAGAAAAAAAGTATATATACATCGTAGTGATGGTACCAGCTTAATTCATGTTATCGAACCCGGTGTAGACAAAGTATTGATATACCCCGGTGATATCTTAGAGATACACAAAAAATTTGAAGTGAATTGGGGATTGATTAGTACCATATCAACTACAGTTATTGGAATAACATATTTTATCATCAACCTTGCACAAAGATAGAGTTCGGTGTATTTGATATAATTGTAGCATAACCTTTCCAGGTTGTGCATCCTATAAAAAATTTCTTATTCCGAACTCACGTTAATTTGGCAAACTGATAACAGTCTACCTTGATACGGTCTAAAGGTGCAATTAACATAAGTATTTCCGTTGGCATACCACAAATCTAATGGTAAAACTTTTCCCGTAGCCAACTCTATTTCTTGAATTTTCTCCGCCTTTCCAATTATTTCAATCAAAGTCTCATAAGAATTATTCTCTGTGTTGTATAGATAAAAGGATTGATGATCTTCGGACATTCTATGGTGTATCTTCAATGTTTCTAATCGTCGATTCTCATTACCATAAAACACTGCTATAGCAGGAGTAATCCAATTTCGTAGCAGTTTTCTAAGATCAGTTTCTCGCTCATTTTCTGGTCCATCTAATAGAGTTGTGCGTCTACCATAGACGAGACGTTCCAACAGATATGGCTCCAGTCCAATTTTTCCATTCAATAGATACGGAACTGGTGCATTAATTATCAGTTTACCCTTAGATTTAGTGAAGGATGCTAAACATTGAATTGTGTTTTCATGAAGTGACAGACAACTTGGCACTAAAACCAAGCGATAATCGTACCCAAAAAGATTAATCACCCCTTTTTTCTTATCCACTTGCGCATCAAACAGTTGTTCTTCAGAGACTATATCAAAATCATACCCCATGTTCCATACAGATTGACAAAACCAACCCCATGCTTTTGTTATTGAATTCCATTGCTTTTCTTCAGGTTTCATCCAAAGACTTTGTGTAGGTGCTAACATTAATATTTGCCGTTTAGGAAACCCATTTTGTAATTCAGTAAATTGTGTCGTGGAAACTATTTCACTGTTTTTTGTGGTAATTTCGTTTGTAACCCAAGAATTATAACCGTAAACAGCATCATTTTTGTACTGAGTTAATGACATTTCTCCTTTGTACATTGTTCCAACGTGTTTTGAGTGGCTACATACAGATTTAGCAACAACAAATTGACGTATAGTATCAGATTCTGATCTTACAAGAATAGGACAATCAACCTGTTGTAATAACGTTCTCAGTTCATATTGAAGTGAACGTGCACTTTCTTGAATTGTCATTGCAATTCTGATATGATGCTCATGACAAAATTTACGGAGTCCAACAATGAAGCTACGAACAAATTGAGAAGTTAATTCCTGCCAGAATACGCTTCGAATCACAGGTGAATTGTATTTTTCGTAAAAGAGGAACGGAAGGAAATTTGCTTGTATGTTTTGCGGAGTTTTATCTAAATCATGAAAATTCTCATCGAGAATAAAATCCAACAGTGTGTTGCTCCACGGTATTGATGTTGCTTCTGTATCAAATGCAGACAAGAAATGTGGTGGTTCAATAGCAAAACCAAGGACAGCATCCGTACCAAAAGTCTTCGTGTAGCTAGTGACGTATCGGTCAATGAATGCATTTACTCCTGATTTACTCAGTAAGTCGTATTCATATTCATTGGACTGATATATGTAAAGAATAGTCCTTCCGATGAGTCGTTCTGCTACTGAAAGATCCCAGGCAACACAATTTTGGATGTATTCTGTGATATTATAATATAAAGCATCTGAACCTGGTTGTGCTACCAGAAAAAATCGATAGTATGAATCGTCGCTATCTTTCATATTATTATCAAATAAATGTCGTAAATATAGCTGGATAGATTGAGCTCTCTCTGATGCCTTGAAATTTAATTCTACTATGTTTAATCGGTACCGTGTATTGAGTACAGTAGAATCCAACTTTATCCAAGCCTGTTTTCCCATCTGAGTTAGTTTTCTTAGCTCATATTGATGTGCTGTGACCATTTGGCCATTTGGATATTTGAGCAAATTACTGTTACTTGGTAAGTAGAAATCGTTGTTCATATTCTCAATGTTTCAGATTGGGTTTATGGAGTATAACAGGTGTGGTATAAAATTTCATGCATTATTTGGGACATTGATAGGTTGAATTAGAAAGGAATATTATGATCGGTATATCATATCATGCAGGTGGAATGAAAGACCTGCCACTACAAGATGTTATATCTATACTCTCAGATGTAGGTTATGATGCAATAGAGATGATGTGTGGTCCTGAAGCACACATCCCCTCAGATGAGATAACTGATATCTTAATCAGAGATGTCAAATTGATGACTAACGACTACGGACTACAAGTTTCAGTCATCAATCCGTTTACTGGAAAAGGATTGTATCAACTTGCTTTAGAAGACAAGCAGAAAGCGATTGATCATTATGCTATACTTCAGGATGTAGCAGTTGCCCTTGATGCAAGTGGTGTAAATTTCCTCACAGGATACGGGGGCAACAAAGGAGATGCGTATGCTTGGAAAATACTCGTTGATGTTCTAAAACCGATCTGTAGACGCGCAGAGGAACTTGGAATAACGATGAATCTCCATAACCATGAAGCAAATACAATTGATACATCATCAAAAGTATTGTTACTAATAGAACACGTAGGATCTAATGCTTTGAAAGTGCTGAACGATATAACCAATTTTTATCATCTTGGTGAGGATATCGCGGAGGTCACAGAAAGGTTAGGTTCACTCACGACTCACTGTCATGTTAAAGGTGTAACAGGGATGTACCCTTACAGCACCTTCTTAATTCCGGGCGAGGAAGGAGATGAATTAGACTTCAGGACTTTCGCAGCGACTTTGGGAAAAGTAGGTTACGACAAATATATATCTGTTGAAACCTTTCCTCAGATGCGAATGGAAAAAGCACAGATCGCTTATCAGATGATAGCAACAACATTGAAGGAATTAGGACTCAGAAAATAATATAAATGAAAATATTTTGCTTTTCCTAAAAATGGTCACTCCAACGCCTTAATTCCTGGCCAATCTCTCCACATGTCCTCATTCGGTGGTTCTTCTTGTGTTTCCGACAATTCCGTTTTTCTAAAGTCGTATAGCACAGCTTGTCGTATCTGGCGTGTATAATTATGTCCCGCTGCATGCCCGATACGATGATGCCAGAACACAATATCGCCCGCATTACCGTGGCATTCAACACCTGGTTCCCGGCTGAGACGTTCCCTATCAACATCGTATTGTGGTGTTGGTTCGTTTTTATATTGGGATTTATAATCATAGTAGAAGATTTTATGACTGCCGGGCCATACAGTAAAAGCACCACCTTCAGGTAGAACATCATCAATATAACCAACAACACCGAGGTGGAAAGGGTGTGCATCTACGTGGCAACCGATGGACTTTTTCGGGACATCACCGTAAGGTAAGGTACAATAGATTCCACGAACGCGTTCAGGCACAACTAAGTTTCCTTCACCTAAAAACTGTTCTGCCATTCGCCAAACGTTAGGATCCGTAGCAAGTAGCTTAACCATCCACTCTTCACCCCCGGGTTCACGGAAATTCCATCGAAATCCCTTTCGTCTGTTAGAATTATCTTCATTTTCTTCCTCCGTTCTGAAGGGACCAACCCATGTATCAGGATCATCGCGATGTCTTCCCTCAGGTGCCCCATCCCATAACCTTGTGCGTGCTCTTTCCATGAGCTCTGGGCTTAGCACACCTCTTTTTATCAGATAACCATTTTCTCTAAAAAACGCAATGTCTTCATTTGTGAGTTCAACCATATTCTCCTCCTTAACACAAAATTTTAACAAGTCCTGTTAGAAAAAGCAAATAAATTCATATTCATGTTGATTGCAGAATACAAATGATATTATTGGTGTGCGTTAATCAATCCTTTTTCTTCATGTATTTGGAGAATTTGATTAGTTTCCAGATTGGTGAACTGCTGCTTCTTGCCGCTTGTCCAACTGATTTCAAGTTTATCGATCACAGTGTTATTATTTAATCCGAAGTGAAGTCGTAGGTCATTTTGTGAAAGATAACTGGATCCACTGTGTACCTCTTTGGTAAGCGTAAGATCTCCTGCAGTTAATTTCATCCGTGTACCAATCCCAGATGTATTGCTTTTTGTTCCGATTGTTTGAATTATTACCCAATTATGACTATTCCCACCGTCATTGCGTAGTAATTTCGCATGTTGATTAGAATGATTCAAAAAGATGTCAATATCTCCATCATTGTCGTAATCTCCGAAGGCTGCACTACGTCCAACCATCATAGTGTGTTGTGATAGACCTACCTCAGTTGAGATATTTGCGAACACAAGTTTATTATTAATTTTAGTGTTCTGAAACAATAGATCTTCTTGTGGATATGTTGCATCAGAAAACAGTGCGATGTTATCCTGCAGATGTCCGTTAGAAACATAAATGTCCTGAAGTCCATCGTTGTTGTAGTCTAAGAATTCAACAGCCCATTTGAAATATGGAAGCGTCACTGCTCCTACGCCAGATGTATAAGAAACATCAGACAGATAGTGGGCATTATCATTCTGATAGAGCACAGCAGGTTGAGAAGATGCATTGCTTACAACTAAATCAAGATATCCATCATTATTATAATCGCCAAATGCACTTCCCATACCGCTTCCGGGCATACCGTTTTCATCATAGCCCGCACCAGAAAAATCGGTGATGTCAGTAAATGTTCCATCCCCGTTGTTTTCATATAGCAGGTCAGGTTCCATATCGTTAGCAATGTGAATGTCCGGATCCCCATCGTTATCGTAATCACCAACGGCGATAGCGAGCCCAAGTGCTTGATGATGTATCCCCGCTCGTTTTGTTACATCTGTAAATGTTCCATCGCCGTTATTACGGTATAAAATATCAGGTTCACTTTTAAAATTGTTTATATCAATTTGATCAGTTGGACTGCAATAGGTACGGACACCGCGTATTATCCACCCTTTCTCTGAATTAACAGCATATTGCATATAATTGACGACATAGAGGTCTATGTACCCATCTAAATCGTAATCCAAAAATGCACACCCGGTTCCCCACCGTGTATCGCCGACACCTGCTTTCTCAGTGATGTCAGTAAAAGTCCCATTACCATTATTGTAATATAATCTATTGGTCCCGAAATTTGTGACATATATCTCAGGGTAACCGTCGTTGTTGATATCTGCAGCAGCACAACCTACCCCATATCCAGTATCCCCCACTGCTGCGATCCGCGTTACATCTGAAAAAGTACTGTCTCCGTTATTTCTGTAGAGTGTATTTGTAGTAGCATTTTGATGATGTTTCGTATCGTCTGTTGGTAAAATATGTGTTGCGTTTACAATATACAAGTCCTGATCACCATCAGAATCGTAATCAAGAAATAAGACACCTGAACCGAGTGTTTCAATTAGATATTTATCTCCAGTTCTGCCATCGAAATGATGAAAATTTATGCCTGCTGATTCAGTTGCATCGGTGAATTTTATCTGAGCCTGTGTGTATGAGATTAAAAATAATAAACAATAGAGAATTGAACAAAGACATCTCATTTTTCTGGTGAGTTAAGCAAGGAAATCTGCTTTTGTCGTGCAATGTGTGCTTGGTTATCCAATCCGAGTTGTGTGTATACGGTTGCAAGTGTATCCCAATAGTTTGCGTCATCAGGCGCGAGTTCTGTGGCAGTCGTTGCATGTGCCACTGCTTTATCAAGTGTATGCCGCAGATCGATATAACAGACAGCGATATTATTGTGGGCGATTGCAAGGGAAAAATCTAATGAAATTGCTTTTTGATAAGCCTGAATTGCCTGATCTAACTTACCCTGTTTGTGATAAGCATGTCCTAAATTATAGTGCGTAGTAGGTAAATTCGGCGACATAGAAATAGCATAACTATAGTTTTCAATAGCCTTGTCATATCGTTTACGTGTTAAGTATATGATACCAAGATTATTGTATCCTCTCGGATCATCAGGATGAATTTTGATCCACTTTGTTGCCTTCTCAAGAAGGGGGTCTGTGCTACGTAATAATTTGAAAAATGCCATTTTTGAAGCTGCTTTTTCCTTATCACCAAGCTTTGCATATATCTGAGCAATTTGGTAATGTGCTTCAGTGTTATCTGCCTGAATATCAATGACCTTCTCGAACTTTTCTAATGCTAAATCATACCGTTTCTGTTTTGCATAAACCAAACCTAATCCTGTCAATGCATGAATTCCATTTGATGTGAAATGCGCTGCAGCCGAATATGCTTTTTCTGCATCTTCAAGATGCCCTTGCTTGCATAGGACATCTCCAAGACCTACATAAGGATCCGCCCAGTTGCTATCAGTGGTAACTGCCTTGTTAAAGGTCGCTTTCGCTAAAGAAAGCTCTCCTTGTTTGAGATAAACCAATCCCAGATTATAGTAAGGTTCGGCGTTTTTCGGTGTGAGTTCTATTGCTTTTTCATAAGCATGGATCGCCGCCTTATACTGCTTGAGTTCCGAATATGCAATACCGAACGCGTTATAGTACACAACAGAATTTGGATTTAAAGTGATTGCTTCCTTATAGTATGCTATCGACTGATTATATTCTTCCAAGGTGTGATAGGTAGAAGCGATCTGATAATGTGTATCTGCAAGTAGTTTTTTGTCTATATCTGCTTTTGTTGCTTTAATAGCATTAGCAAATGATGCAATTGCTTTTTGGTACTGACCATCCGTTCTATATTTAATACCCTGCTGATAGTTTTCGTTATGTCGTTCAGCAAATAGCGGACACACTGCAGAGAAACTGAGGAGGAAAATGGATAAGCAGGTAAATACTTGTATTATTTTCATCATTTTACCGCTCTAAAGAGATCATCATTTGAAGCACTAAACCCGTACTGCTGTTCAACTTCGCGAATAGCGATCTCTGTTGTGAATAGATTTTCATAAGTATCAGGAAACTCCACCCCTGTTGTAGCATCGCGGAGTAGAATGATGTTATAACCATATCGAGACATGGATCGGATCCCGTAGTCTCTACCCAATACACACCAATTCGTAGCAAAACCGGCATACAGCAGATGAAGGATACTACGTTCTTCCAACAGTTCATGCAGTTGCTGTCCTGTTGCAATGACAAATTCATCAGCTTTCACATCAATTGCAGGAGACATTGATAGTTGTGAAGCAAGTTTGTCCCAATGTATACCAATACTCGGCGGTTGACTTCTGGGACCACGGTATACATTATAGTCACCAGTCCTACTTCTGAATTCAGCTGGTGGCCATGTATTTGGGGCAGACGGTTGCGGTGGTTTGTGTCGTCGAAGTTGTGGATATTGCTCAGCAACAGATGGGGAAGGCGCATGAACGACTGTCATTCCAATTTTACGTGCTGCATCTATGACTGGCACGACACATTCAACCGTTACTTGTTTTGCACGTTCAATCCAACTTTCAATGAAATGCACATTCCACAAATCAACGAGAATCAGAGCTGTCTCTTTAATCGGCAATGGCATTTCAAATTCACGACGGATGAATTCGGTTTCACGACATGGCACATCCGCTGGCGTACTATCCTGAAAATATCTGACACGTAAATTCAACGATTTCATTCTGGTTTCTCAAATAATGATTTATCTAATGCAGTATTTAGCTTTACGTTTGTGCTACGACTATTAATGTGCGGGTTTCCATCTATATTCTGCACAAAACTGTAAGCAATTTTAATTCCATCCACATCACGAAAATCAGAATAGATATTTTCTTTATTTACCGTTACACCGTGTTCTGTTTCGCGATAGACCAATTTAACGATATAATTTGTTTCCTCACTAATATATATCTTTAACATTTCTCCAGAAGGTTGTTCAGTGATCAAAATGGAAGCTGGTGTACCGTTAACTTCTTCAGAGCCAGCAAATTGTATCTGCGCGGATTCATTCTGATAAAGATAGACAAGGAGTTGTATCGGGTCTCTAAATAAAGCATCCTTTATTGAAGCAGCTATTTCTTGTGGCAGCGGTTGTGTTCCCATCATTGAAAAGGCATAAGCAGCTTCGCCATCATAAACAATACTAAATTCTCCCTGAGGTGTTTTGACATCTTGACGGTATTTATCAGGGTAAAGGATATATATATCAATTTGCATGTCCATGGGGCCTGCGGGAGTATTCATTGTGTTGTCTGCTTCTAAAACTATGTTCTCTACCGCTTTCAACAGATCAATTCCACCATGTGCCTCAACGGTTGCAGCAAGTACCTCCTGAGCTTTAGCTATGTCAATATCACTTGCTTCTTGTATTGGTTCAGCGGGAGGAGGTTCAGGTTGCTTTATCTCAATTACATTTACTTCACCAAATTCACTCAGCGGTCTATCAAAGTTATCTTGATTTCCCACAGCAACAATTGTCAGCGCGTCTGGATGTAGGTACTTCTGCGCAACTACTTGCACGTCTTCTGCAGTGACTTTAGCGATATTGTCTGTATAGGTTTCAAGGTAATCCGGAGCGAAACCACGATATGCCAGCATCATTTGCTGAAATGCAATTTGTGAACTACTTTCAAAACTAAATACAAAAGAATTTACGAGTGAATCTTTAGTGCGTTGTAATTCATCCGATGGCACTGGGGTTTCCCGTAAATCACTAACAACGTTGATAATGAGTGCAATCGCTTCAGCGGTTTTCTCTGTCCGTGTTTGTGTATAAGCGAACCATTCGCCTGGATTTGTGTAGAAACGCATTGACATCAAACTACCGACCATATAAGCAAGTCCATGTTTTTCCCGCACCTCTGACATCAGACGTGAGGTGAACCCACCTTCACCCAGTATTTGATTCATCACACGGAGTGCAAAGAAGTCAGGAAAATCCGGGGTCCGTTTGATTCCAAAATGTCCAATCAACATGGTTGTCTGCGGCAGATCTTTATGGATATAGTTAACTGAAGGAATTGGCGCATTCTCTACTTCAGTTATATTGGGTAATTCTACATCTGACATTTCCCATCCCTCAAATGCTTTTTCAAGTTGCGTGATTAATGTTTGTGTGTCAAAATCACCTGTAATTGCTAGCATGATGTTGTTTGGATGGTAATATTTCTCATGGAAAGTCTTTAGATCATCCGCTGTAATACTCTCAACATGCTCGATTTCAGAATACCAACCGAATGGGTGATCTATACCGTATAGGATAGCAGAGAAATTTCGCCATGCCAATTGTATAGGATTGTCATTTCTTCTACGGATAGCCTCAATCGCTTGCTGTTTTCTGAGTTCTAACTTTTCCTCTCTAAATGCAGGATTTCGCAGAATGTCCGCAAAAATTTCTAATCCTTTTTCTATATCCTCCGCCATCGTAGAAAGGCTAACTGAACCATATTCTGGAGACATGCCAGTCTCAACAGAAGCTGCCATGGATTCTAATTCTTCGTTTAATGTGTCTGGTTCACGCGAAATAGTTCCGCCTGTCCGCATGACACTTGCGAAAATAGATGCTAACCCAATTTTATCTGCAGGATCGTAAATCGTCCCTGTTTTGACGAGCCCGCTTATGTCAAACACAGGTAATTCATGGTCTTCAAGTAAATATAACACCATCCCATTTGAAAGCACATGTTTTTGTGGTACAGGTGGTTTGAACTGAATTGGTTCAAATTCAAGTTCTTCATGTGGTTTCGCATCAGTAGGTAATATGCCTGATGCCGCGAAACAGGTAATCAGTGTGATAATTACAAGTAGATGCGTCAGATGTTTCCTTTTCATTCACTTTCCTCCGTGTCAACCATATCCTCTGAAGTTTCTGTTTCCTTTTTAACAAGTGTGGCTACTGTGCGGTTGCTCTTTTTGAAATAGGTTTTAGCAACGCGCATGATGTCATCAGGTGTAATCTCGGACATCCTTGTCCGCCAATTGAGAATATATCGCCAGTCTCCAGCAATTCCTGCGTAAAATGCAAGTTGGTTCGCCATCCCCGCATTTGAACTTAATGCACGGATGAAACTCACATCAATTTGTTTGAGGATACGTTTGAATTCCTTTTCTGGAACGGGCTCTGTTTTAAGTTTTTCCAATTCGGCATAAATTGCTTCTTCAATATCCAACGTTGTATTTGGCGAACGGGGTGTAGCATTGATAACAAAGAGATTATCATAACGGGCACCGGGGTATCCATTGATTGAATTAGCAGATACTGCAATACTCTTTTCAACGATGTTCTTGTAAAAACGCGATGTCCGTCCATCTGATAGAATAGCACTGATCATATCGAGCACATAATCATCGAAGTGCGGTATTGTCGGTTTATGGAAACCGATCATTATCTGAGGTTCAGCGTCAAATTCAACTTCAATCCGTCTTTCACCTTCTTGATCAGGTTCACGTACGGTAACCTCATCCGGTAGCGGTTGTGACGGAATATCACCAAAATATTTGTCTATCAATTTGATTGTCTTTTCAATGTTAATGTCTCCAACGATCACCATGACAGAGTTATTTGGTGCGTAGTGTATCTTGAAAAATTCTTCTGCTTTATTACGATTGAGCATTGCAATGTCGGAGGGCCATCCAATGATAGGCATGCCATAAGGATGCGCGGTGAAAGCTGCCGCAATAAATTGCTCATACAGTTTTCCACCTGGGCGCGTATCTACTGCCATTCGACGTTCTTCTTTGACTGCTTCGCGTTCAACATAAAACTCGCGCAGCACAGCATTCTTAAGTCTATCAGACTCAAGCATTGCCCACAATTCTAATTTGTTAGATGGAAGTTCAACCGTGTAAATAGTGTAGTCTACAGAAGTTCCGGCATTGAATCCTGTACTGCCGTGTTGTGTATAGATTTTTGTGTACTCTCCTGCGACAACCCATTCCTTTGCGGCTTCCTGCTGTGTAGCAAGTGCTCCCTCTAGTTCTGCGATCTTTGCTTCATCTGCTTTGGCACCTTTAGCACGTTCTCTATCCAGTGCATCGCCTATTTCGTCTATTTTTGTGAGTACCTCTTTTTCTTTCTCATAATCCGTGGTACCGATAGTTTTTGTGCCTTTGAACAGCATATGTTCAAGCATGTGTGCAATACCGCGTGCATCGTCAGACTCATCCACCGACCCTGCTTTAAACAGTATGTAAGGGGCAACGGTCGGAGAAGTATGACGTTCAATCATCAATAACTTGAGTCCATTCTCAAATTGATGTTCTACGACTCGGTCTGCAAGATTTTGCGCTGATGCTATTCCACTCACAATGAATAGAAATAGAATCAACGGGACGCGTTTCTGTTTCATCACTCTTCGGGCAGGAGACCCCATCCTTCAGGTTAGGGAAGGCATGCCCGCTCCTTTATACAAATATAAGGTTGATTATACAAAAAGAAGTCCCGATATAAAATCGGAACTTCCATATCTTATTCTTTTTGTAGATCGCCAAGTAAACCGACTAAAGCGAATCTTACGTGTGAAGAGAGGGCTGAATTCTCTGCACGAAGATCTGCACCTTCTTCATCAGGATACATGACATGGGCTGCAACAGCACGTTTAACCCAACGTTCCGCCCTATCATCATAAGGGATGTATTTCTCTTTCGGAGCAGTGCATGCTGGACATTCATCAGGAGGTTCGTCCGCCTCTTTCCACAAATAACCACAAGCTACACATACAAACATAGCAAATTCCTTCCTTTATATGCACATAACAGTGCGTCAACAATATATAAGAATATAAACATGACTATTATTGCTATTGTAGCAAATTTCATAATCAAATGCAATGATTAAAATATTAATGATGTGTATAGTCTTTTATGTACCTTCGGTCTGAAATAGAGAATTACAACGGAATAGTTTGGGCGGTTTCCGCATAGGTGTTCGGGCGGATCTTTCCATTCTGCCATGCCGCGATTATTAGCTGACGGTGACGCTTTCAGTAGGGACACAAACGAAACGATTGTGCATAACAATCAGCATAAGAGTTAGAAAACATTAGATGTTTCCTGATAAACTCCTTTATCGTGGTAGGTCTAAATAATCATACGGGTCTATGCCCGCATCTTTAAATTCAATAACTTTTATATTGGATGGAATGTCGCTTTCATAGATAGGGCCGCGGTGACTCCACAGAAAAGATTCGGTTTCTGGTGACCCCTGTGTGCGGCTTGCGTATCTTCTTGTGCCAAAAAGTGTTCGTTGCGCTTTCCACTCAACTATAAGTGTGTTTGGATAATTCGGGTAGATCAACCCATTTGACATTGTAGCACCAATTGCTTGTGTTCCCTCTTCCCACAGTTTCATAAGGACACGATGCACTAATTCTCCGTTTTTGTCCCAATCGTAAGTCCAAAAATTCGGATCCACTTCTTTGCCTAGATACCCTTCGGGTATTTGGGGAAACGGACCGAATCCGTGCGGTGATACGAGTTCGTCTGCCTTCTCTACTTGTGCAGTAGGCGTGACGGTGGGGGAGGGTTTCGATTGTGCATCATTTTCTGGAGGTGGGATTCTCTCATGAACCGGTTTCTCTGCGGTTGTGTTCTGATCTTCCGCAGCGGCTTGGGGTGACGCTGTTTCTGCTGGTGTTGTGGGTTTTGCTTTCTCAGCTTCCCACTGTTTCAGCAATTGCTCGGCTTTGCCGGCCTCTGCCCTATCGTGTGCTGTCGTGTGTTGGTAATACCAATAACACCCCGCAGCAAATATTAGCAAAAAGAACGTCGCGCCGATAAACCATTTATCTGATATTTCTCAAAAGCACCTGGAAGTCAGTATCTATCAAGGGTCTTTCAATACGCAGTCATGAAAATGCTAAAAAATGCTAATGGATATGTCCCATTATGTGAAAAATATACTTTGTTTTTATTACAAAATAGAATAAAATCGCCCGTTAGGTCGGTTTTTCACAGGTATTTGGTATTGATATTATCAGGTTTATAGGAATTAGAAAACTTTCACTTGTGTAAAATATGTGTGCGTTTGCTTTCACGAAGTCAATGTTCATGCGGGTAAAAAGTTGCATTTGCACTTATTTTTTACATGAGCTGAACAATTGTGAAAAATGTCAGTTTATTAGTTAAGATGTCGCGAAGCATCTTATACCTCCTATTGTTTGCTACACTTGAGCAGTAGTAGTGTCCTGGTTCATCTTGGGTATTCTTTTAGAACAATGCGGGATCCTCTACGAATATTTACGCCCGGGGCGTGTGCTTTTCTTCTCTGTTTTCTTTCTTGCCATGTTATGCTCCTAACAAAACGTTTCATTATAGTCATTCTCCTTATTATTTGGGTAAATCCAGGAAGGTATAGGGGTCTATGCCCCCTTCTTCCATGGGTATTATTTGTATCTCTGGAAAGTCTGCGGATGTAACACTTTCCCAGGTTGAAAATTTTGCGTCTGATACAGTTTTTATGATTTCTCCATCATCAGGGTGTCCCAATGTTTCACGGAGGTATTGTCTACCGTCGGACGTCTCTCCCCACCTCACATAGCGGACCCCTTTGATGATAGGATATACTAAACCATCGCTCATAACCGATCCTTCAACAGGTACACCTTGTTTCATAAGTTTGATTCTAACGCGTATCATCAACTCTGAATTAACACTTTCCCGTGGCCAGGTAATGGGTCCGTACCCTTCCGGTAATTCAGGATAAGGACCGAACCCATAGGGGGAGGTGATCTCATCTTGAGTACGGAGTGAGGCACGGAGTTCGGCAAGGAATTCTGGCGAGGGTTTTTCTGTTCCTAAATACATCCTGCCATCCACGATATCACCGATCTGTAGTTCAGAGGAGCTCGGTTTCTCTCCGGCTGGCACTGAGTTGTTTGTAAGTTTTTGCTCGGCTGCCTGCTCCGGTTGCTTTCGGATTTCCGTTTTAATCTGCTTGCGAATGTTGTCCATATGTCCTTTTGAAAGGTCTTTGTAGATACGTCTCGGTTCGGTGTCTGTGATTCTTGTCAACATAACTACGGATACACCGATGAGCAAAACGATGAGGACACCGAGTCCCCAATAACATTTCCGTGACATAAAATTGTCCCCCTCATTAGGATTGATAAGTCATTCTGCTACACTAGATCGTTGTGTTCCATCCTTATTTACAATCGATATGAATAGCATACATTGAAACACCGTTTAATGCAACGATAAAAACCCACGACGCAGAACAGCGTGCGGGCACAAAATATTGCAGTATATGTTCCCTGCAATAAAACCTTGCAATCTAAATAACGTGAGTTCGGTGTATTTGATATGAAGACTATTCAAATGCATTTGACATCACATGCTGAATATGCTAAATTACTCTCAATAATAAGACACAAAAACTTGGGAATAAACACATGCCAAAAATCAAAATACTCTCAGCGGATGTTGCCAATAAGATTGCTGCAGGAGAAGTCGTAGAACGCCCTGCATCTGTTGTTAAAGAACTGATAGAGAACGCAGTAGATGCAGACAGCACAAGCATCCGTGTTGAAATACGTGCAGGCGGAAAACGACTCATCCGTGTCTCCGATAACGGAACAGGTATGGAACGTGAGGATGCACTCCTTGCATTAGAACGTCATGCGACAAGTAAAGTTAATCGTATTGAAGACCTTGAAAATATCCAAACCTTTGGGTTCCGCGGTGAAGCGTTGGCAAGTATCGCTTCAGTTTCTAACTTTGAACTACTTACCCGCACTACTGATGCAATACAAGGCACAAAAATCAATGTGGATGGCGGAGTCTTCTCTTCAGTTGAAGAGAGTGGCTGTTCTCCAGGAACTCATATTGCTATCAACAACTTATTCCACAATGTACCCGCTCGTTTGAAGTTTCTCAAAACCGATACTACTGAGATGAACCATATTGTCAAACAGGTGACATGGGCCGCTTTAGCTCATCCCAATATACACTTTTCGTTGTCACATAACAGTAAGACTGTATTAGATGTACGTGCATGTGATTCTAATATTGAACGTGTACGTTTGTTATATGGCAAAGAATTTGCTGATAACCTGCTTGAATTTAGTGAGGAATTGTCAGATTTCAAACTCTCAGGCTTACTTGGCAAATCAGAATTTACCAAACCGAACCGAGACTATCAACTCTTTTTTATGAACCAACGTCCGATACGAAGCACAATGATTGGAGGTGCACTGAAAGAAGCACTCGGCGCAACTGTTCAGTCAGGAAGGTATGCAGTTGCATTTCTATTCATAACGGTTAAACCTGAGGCGGTTGATGTAAACGTCCACCCAGCAAAAATAGAGGTGCGTTTCCGAAATGAACGGACAATATTCACCGGTATTGTAAAAATTATCCGCAGTGTAATCAACAAAGAGAAGTTTATTCCGAAAATTGAGACATCTGCCGAAACACAACCCACACCTGTTAACGAGAACAATTTAGAAACAAAAACGCCAATACCCTCTCGATCATTTACAAGACCACAATCCAGTATTACTCCTGAAATAGAAACAGATACAGCTGATACTACGAATACAGAGGAAAAGCCAACAAATGCTGTTAAGACCGAAAGAAAAGAGACATTACCAACTGAAGAAGTTGAGATGGAATCGACACGTAAAGCAACTGAGACAGTTGTACAACCATCACAGCAGACAATACCTGAAGGAGCAACTCTCAAACTACTCGATTTTGACAATATTGAACTAAAAACGAATCTATTTAAAACGTATATTGTTGCCGAGGGTGAGGATAAGATTTTCTTCATTGACCAGCACGTTGCTGCAGAACGTGTGCTGTATGAACGTTTTGTAAATCAACTAAAAACAGACGGTATCCCAGTGCAAGGCTTGTTACTGCCTGTGACTGTCGAAGTAACACCGCAACAGATCGCTATACTCAAAGTGCATGCAGAACTGTTCAGTAAAGTAGGATTTGAATTGGAGGAATTTGGTGCGAATACGATCTTGATTCGAGCTATACCTGCACCGCTGCCGACACGCATCGCCGCACAGACAGTCACAGACCTACTCGACAAACTTACCGAAAAACCGCATACAGAAATAGAAATTCCAGAAGCACTTGATGATGCGTTGATAACACTTGCCTGCCGCTCTGCAGTGAAAGCAGGAGATACATTGGACTCAAAAGAGATGATAAATCTTGTTCGTGAGTTATCTGAAGCAAAGCTCCCTTTCAATTGTCCACATTCAAGACCCATCATCATCGAAATGGGACGAGATGAATTGGAACGTCGATTTCATCGCTCATAATACCCTATCAAATACTAAATAATGTGAGTTCCATAAACATTTATGAATTTTGTATCTTCTGAAATCCGCCTTAGAATAGCGAAGCAAAGACGGACAATTCCGTGAGTTCGGTGTCCGAAATACGAAGGATATTTGTAGCACAACCTTTCTAGGTTGTGCATCCTACAAAAAATGGCTTATTTCCAAGCTCACGTTAAATATCAGAGGAAGGTGAATAAATGAAAACAACACCCTTGTACTATCTAATACCCATCCTAATATTATCCTTTTTTCTTCCGATTGTATCTGCCCAAGATTATATAACCTGGGGTCTACCAGATGGTGCAGCTGCACGATTAGGTAAAGGTGAGATTACTGGGAATGTTGCTTTTTCACCAGATGGCACTCGGTTTGCCGTTGCAAGTTCCATAGGAATCTGGATATATGACACACGCGTAGAACAAGAAAAAGAACTTGACCTATTCACAGGTCATACTGAAAAAGTTTATACAATTGCTTTTTCACCAGACGGTCGAATTCTTGCTAGTGGAAGTAGAGATTCAACTATAAGGTTGTGGGATGCAGTTACCGGTCATCAGGCTCCAATGTTTGAAGGACATCATGAATATATTACTGCGCTTGCGTTTTCTGCTGATGGAAATATGCTTGCAAGTGGACATCTGAATTGGTTTGAAAATAAAGCACAAGTAAAGTTATGGAATATGCAAACAAAAGAACTTATAACAACACTTCAAGGACATACGAAACAGATCTCTTCAGTAACATTTTCACCTGATGGAAAAACCCTTGCATCGGGAAGCTGGGACAGGTCTATAAAATTATGGGACACACAAACAGGAAAACACATATCTACACTTGAAGGACATAATGGAAAAATAACTACGGTAGTGTATTCCGCTGATGCGAAGACACTAACTACTGCAAGTTCACACGGTATAGCCTTGCAGTGGGATATAGAAACAGGAACTTCTGATACAACATTTTTTAAACGCCTTGGACGGATCTTTTCACTAACATTTTCTCCAGATGGTAGGACTGTAGCAGTACAAGACTTGACTTATGTCAAGTTATTTGACTCTGAAACAGGTAAATTGGAAGCTGTCTTCAGAACAGTCACAGATACTACCAAATCAATAGTTTTTTCACCAGACGGCAAAACGCTCGTTACTGTAGATGATGAGAACAAAATAATGTTATGGGATACACAGACACGGAAGCATAGAACTACAATCAAGGGATATACTTCAGGAATTCAGTGTTTAACCTATTCCCCAGATGGAAAGACAATAGCTTCAGGCAGCTCTAATGGATGGGGTTACCTCTGGAATGCTCAAACTGGAGAACATAAAGCAACACTCAAAAGGGATAATAATCTTGATATAGCAGGAATAACGTATTCGCCTGATGGAAAAACGATTATTACATGTAGTGGTGATAGCACTGTTAAAATGTGGGAGGGACGT
The DNA here is from genome assembly GCA_965200395.1 of Candidatus Poribacteria bacterium. GTDB lineage: Bacteria > Poribacteria > WGA-4E > WGA-4E > WGA-3G > MSPOR6. The sequence continues at coordinate 35,351 of CBDAUH010000004.1, forward strand.
ACACGGGTTTTTCAAACACATACCAGAAAACCGAAATCAACACTCATTAACCTATCCACGCACCCCTTATGTATTGCGCATTCACCTGATGGGAATACAATTGCAATAGGAGATTATAAAGGGAATATCAGTTTATTAGATCCTGATACAGGTGAGATAATAGCTACTCTCTCAGAACATGGAAATCGGGTGAATTGTCTTGCATTTTCCCCTGATGGATTTACGCTTGCAAGTGCAAGTGGTGATGGCACTGTAAGATTATGGGATGTACAATCTTATGAATTCATTGCAACACCCGGAGGAAATAGAAGAGGATCTTATGCTGTAGCGTATTCACCAAATGGAAATCTAATAGCAAGTGCTGGCGACGACAATATAATTCAAGTGTGGGATGTACAGAGTCAAACAACAAAGTATGCAATTAAAACACCGCAAAATCAGGTTACGTCTATTGCTTTCGCTCCGAATGGAGTATTTTTTGTCTCCGGCAGTCGTGATGGTAGGATTGAGTTTTGGAGTACCCAAACAGGTGAACATATTTCATCGCTCAAAGCGAGTGATGCAACAGTATCAACCATTGCTTTCTCTCCAAACGGAGATATTATTGCAAGTGGAGGCTACGATGGTACAATCCTCTTGTGGAAGCTGCGCTAAAGAAAACGGAATTTTCTTTAGAAAGGTTGTGCTACACACTAGCAATTTTCTTAATGGAAGTTAACACCTATTGTAAATGTACCACCAGATTCTATAAATGAAAAGTTCCACGCTCCCATGATACTGATATTATCAGATATTTCTATCTCCATGCCAGCATGACCCGTAACTGACTGTTCAGTCGAATCATCGTAAATTCTCGTAGATGTTGAAAGATTATACCAATGATTTGAATAGTTCACACTGAAAAAAGGAATAAATATATAGTAAATTTTGGAATTAATTAGACATCAGGTAGTCCGTAGGTCAAGTAGAGCTTGCGAAACCCGACTATTATTGAGCTAAATCGCAATGCGAAGATTGCTCCTCTGGGTGCGGTGCCTATTTATTTTCATATTTAACCATAAGTGCCTCTTTTGTATCTAAACGGTGAAACAACCCAATCCACCATTCAATGAAACTACCGCAGTGTGAAATGTATCCCGTATTCCACCATACACACGACCAGTGGTTTGTGTATACCTACTACCAATAGCACCAGTGAAATAATAGTGTAGGTCTGAACCGTGGAGTTTACTCAAACTCATAATTCGAATACTTGCTGAAGGAGACGGAGGCACATCAATATTCGCTTTTGAAGATATGAATCTTATGCCAGGTATTACAGAGACTTTGACATTTTGCATATACCCGTAATCAATACTCGACGAAAAACTTCTTACACTACCTTCTACATCGTACAACTCCCAGTTTGATTGTGTGAACGCAAAACCAATTGTGGAGCGGTGACGTGGCAGTTTATGGAAACTAATTTGGCACCATCCCGCAGTTTGCAGAAAACATAGAAGGAAAATGGATAATACTACAAACAAAATTCTCTTAAACAATTGACTTCTCCTTTATATTTCAAGCTGACCACCTACAATAACAACAACTACTACCACAATAGCAATAACAAGCAGATAACTATTTAATCTGTTTGTTGTAAGACGATCAATTTCTTTCATATATTCTTCTTTGTAGAAATATTGGTATGTCTGAGATTTTCCTTCTAAGGCTTGTAATCTAAATAATGGCAAATGTTTTTTACTATAGTAAATTTTGGAATTAATTAGACATCAGGTAGTCCGTAGGTCCGGTAGAGCGCAGCGCAACCCTACTATTATTGAGATAAATCGCAATGCGAAGATCGCTCCTCTGGGTGCGGTGCCTATTTATTTTCATATCTAACCATAAATCCATCTTGGTAATCTTGTTGTGCATGTTGTCTTCCATCAATGATTGCTTGCGTATCAACATAAATTGGTGTGCCTCCATCCTGGTTTGGTTGTGTAAAAAATGGATTATTTTGTTGATAATGAATAGGCATATTGCTGGCACATCCCATTGTACCGCATATTAGAATTAATGTGATTATTGTTCTTTGCATTTTTACCCCTGTTCTAATGGACTCTGAAGATTTATTGTGATGGATGACATTATTCAACCATCTGTATAGAACGTTTCGATTGTATGTGTGATATTATAGAGAATGCAATTATAAAAATCAAGTAAAATGAAAGCCACGATAAGTTAACATGAATTCGGAATAAGACATTTTTTGTAGTGCCAGCTTTTAGGATGCGTTCCGCGGATGCACAAACTGGAAAACGTAATACAACTAAGAATACAACTATCCTTTCGTCATTTCATTATCCTAACCCAAGCTGCTAATTCTAAGCATTTTGCGACCGTTTTACCTCTAACTCGCGTCACTATAGATAGAGCATATATATCAATTTACCGTTCTAATAATGATATATTACTGCAATATTAGCACTAGAAACGCGAAATAATAATTCACTTTTTCATCATTGTTTCCCCGAACTTATTTCACTTCGTGAATGTTTGCGCTTTCTCCATTATCATTAGTGAGCTCTTTTTCATTCCAATCAAAAAAGTTAGCGGGGAATCCCACATTGAAGTTCATCTCTTTTATTGTGAGAACGGAATGAAAACGCACGAAACCATCAACATTGCGGTACTCTTTCATTTCTTTTACTTTCGGGATAGCAATATTTAAATTTTCAACTGTTTCAAAGTCACTATAGTTATAAACAGATCGTAACCAAAAACCATCTTTATCCATTCGAGGAGACTGGCTCTTATAATAAAACTCCTCTCTAAGTACTTGTGGTACCCCTGTGACAAAGCGGACATAAACTACAACCTTCACTGCCGCATCATGGGGCAAGACATGAGTAATGGTGATGACATTTTCACTATTAACTTCTGACTGTGAGATTTGTGCTTCATTGATATTTATAAAGTACACGGGGGAAATGTAGTGGCATTGTTTACTACAGCATATTGAAAATCCATATCCGAGTCCTTATTTTGTTTAATTAACTTAGAAATAGTTGCCATGCTTCTATTATTCTTTAAGGGATTAGGTGGCCGTATCTTAAGAGCCTGAAACCTATTTGAAAAAAAAAGTACTGCCCGCCAGCACCACGGAAGCGTTTCAACACAAGTGATGGAAAGTGTTCAAGTGGAAGAATACGTTCAAGTCTGTAATCTATTCCTCCAGAATCAAGATGGACCTGAAAAGTAAGATTCAATTCCGAGAACTGATAATTATAATCTGCGTCCCGTGAACCACCGTACTTCTTTTCTTCCTCGATATATTTAATAATCCTATTTCGACGCATCTCATAATTAGGAGCGTCATCAGGAAGATCGCGGAGCTCGCGTTCAAACCCAGCCACCAATTTGCGGCTTTGTGCTCCAACTTCTTCCGGAGGAGTAGGAGACCTATTATACAACATCAATTTGAGTTCTCCATCCTGAATGAGAGTTTGAGAAAAATTCAAGTACTGAATAAGTGTTTCGGTATCCATTTGTCCACCTCCGGTTTGAATACATGTTGATAAGAACAACATAATAAAAAATATAATACAAACTCGCTTCATTTTAAATTCTTTTTTGAAAGGATAGACAGAGGCCCCGTGATAAGAGAGTCCGAGGTCCCTGTCCAAATTAGTATTAACTGTCACAAGATAAGAAGTGAATTAGGGCTTTTTCCTATCCCTACACGCCGCAACATCCTTAACGTCTGGAAGATCTACGTCATAACCCTTACAAAATGGTTTCTTTGGATGTTTAGGCGTTATCCAACTGATATTTCTCAAAAGCACCTGGAAGTCAGTATCTATCAAGGGTCTTTCAATATGCGGTCATGAAAATGCTAAAAAATGCTAATGGATATATTCCATTATGTGAAAAATATACATTATTTTTATTACAAAATAGAATAAAATCGTCCATTAGATCGGTTTTTCACAGGTATTTGGTATTGATATTATCAGGTTTATAGGAATTAGAAAACTTTCACTTGTGTAAAATATGTGTGCGTTTGCTTTCACGAAGTCAATGTTCATGCGGGTAAAAAGTTGCATTTTCACTTATTTTTTACATGAGCTGAACAATTGTGAAAAATGTCAGTAGTATTAGAAACGCGAAATAATAATCCATTTTCATCATTGTTTCCCCGAACTTATTTCACTTCGTGAATGTTTGCGCTTTCTCCATTATCATTAGTGAGCTCTTTTTCATTCCAATCAAAAAAGTTAGCGGGGAATCCCACATTGAAGTTCATCTCTTTTATTGTGAGAACGGAATGAAAACGCACGAAACCATCAACATTGCGGTACTCTTTCATTTCCTTTATTTTTGGGATAGCAATATTTAAATTTTCAACTGTTTCAAAGTCACTATAGTTATAAACAGATCGTAACCAAAAACCATCTTTATCCATTCGAGGAGACTGGCTCTTATAATAAAACTCCTCTCTAAGTACTTGTGGTACCCCTGTGACAAAGCGGACATAAACTACAACCTTCACTGCCGCATCATGGGGCAAGACATGAGTAATGGTGATGACATTTTCACCATTAACTTCTGACTGTGAGACTTGCACTTCATTGATATCAATAAAGTCCACGGGGGGAAATGTTATAGCATCGTCTACCACGGCATCTTGAAAATACATATTCCAACCCTCATCTTGTTTAATCCTTTTTAAAAGAGTCGCCATCTGTTGTTTATTGTTTAAGGGGTTTGGCGGTCGAATCCTAAGAAATTGGATCCCATCCGAGAAAAAAAGGCCCTGTCCGCTGGTACCACGGAAGCGTTTCAACGCCAGGGACGGAAAGTGTTCGAGTGGTGAAATACGTTCCAAACGATAATCAACTTTTTCGGAACCATGATGAACCTGAAATGTAAGATTCAATTCTGAGAACTGAAAATTATAATCTGCATCCCGGTAACTACCGTACTTCTTTTCTTCCTCAATATATTCAAGAATTCTGTTTCGACGCATCTCATAATTAGGCGCATCATCAGGAAGCTCACGGAGTTCGCGTTCAAACCCAGCTATCATTCTACGGTGTTCCACTCCAACTTTATCTGGAGGAGTAGGGAATCGCCTATACAACATCAATTTGAGTTCTCCATCCTGAATGAGAGTTTGAGAAAAATTCAAGTACTGAATAAGTGTTTCGGTATCCATTTGTTCACCTCCGGTTTGAATGTTTGTTGATAAGAACAAAATGACAAAAGATATAGGTTCGCTTCATTATTGCTTTTCTGCTTCCACATCCTCTGCACACCGAAATCCATAAGTGGCGAGTCTATGAAAAGGTTTATCATAGTATAGATAATCCGATTCAAAGTGCCTTCGTAGGGACATCCATCCACCACCACGTAGGATTTTCAGGGGGCCCGGTTTTGTGCCGGTCGGCTCTGCCTCCAACCGAAAATCCTTACCTTCGTAAGCATCCGCACACCATTGCCATACATTCCCAACAAGGTCATATACCCCCACAGGACTGGCGTTCTTTTCTCGACTCCCCACGGCATACGGAGCTAAACGTGCACGATAATCAACCGCTTCAAAATCAAATTCATTTCCCCAAGGAAAACGTTGTTTCGTATCACCTTGGCAAGCGAGTGTCCACTCCGCTGCCGTAGGCAGCCTCATACCACGCCAATTTGCGTAAGCCTCCGCTTCATACCAACTCACACCGGTCACGGGCAAATTTTTACGATTTAGGTATTCTTCATGATAAGTTGATGGTGCCCAGAACTCATATTTTTCAAGGAATTTACGTCCTTCCTTAGACCAATACTTTTTCTTTTTGTACCCGCCATCTTCAATAAACTGATTATACTGCTGGTATGTTACCAAGTGTTTGTCAATGTAGAAGGTTGAAACAGTGACTGTTTCCCCAATGCTGAAGGGTTGGACGGTGCCGCCTTCTATCTTTATCATTTCAGGTTGTGCCATCTGTTGTTCCTTTTCCACTACGTTCAGTTTCTTTCCAATCAAAGAAGTTAGGCGGATTCCACTACGTTCAGTTTCTTTCCAATCAAAGAAGTTAGGCGGAAGATCAAGATTAAAATCCATCTCTTGTATTATCACAAAGGTACGCCGATCCATAAAATTATCAGGTTCCCAGAAGAGAAAACTACGTTCTTCTATAACTTGTGGAACAGCGATATTCAATGTCTCAATCCGGTTATATTCACTATGTAATTTTATCGCGCTTATACAATACCCATCTGCATCTGCATGCGGAGAGGAGTTAGACTTATAGCACAAATCTTCGCGAATTATCTGCGGCAAACCATCCACAAGCTGCACGTAAGTTTTTTTCTTACTTGGATAAGTCTCATTTGGAGTCTGATCATAAGAGACAATCACATAAATAGGTATACCATCACTACCTTCTGTCAGATGTACCTGTGTGCGATTATCTTCGGATGGAGTAGGAAGTGACCAAGTCATCGGTGGCAGATTATTGGTCGCATAACTTACCGTAAACGTAAAAGCATCTTCAGGTTTTTCTAATTCTCCTATTTCTATAGAACCGACGACACCTCCGTGCTTACTAGTAGGAAGATAATTCGGAAAAAGCCCTTTAAGAAACTTCGTACTATTTGAAAAACGATAAAAATACCCAGCCCCACCATAGTATCGGTGCGAAGCTAATGATGGATAGTTCTCAAATCGGGAGACCACCTCCATACGATACGCATAGCCAGGCTGATATACAAGGTTGACTTCCACAAAATTATAAAACTCATTTGAATCCCTGAATGCACCATACTTCTTTTCATTTTCAAGTTCTTGCAAAATTTCCTTACGAAGTGCTTCAGGATCCTCACTCTTCGGAGGATTCTCACGCAGCTGCCTCTCAAGATTAGAGATTTTTTTACGGTGATTCACACCTACATCGGTGGAACGGATAAATTCTTGGGCATAATAGATATACTTAAGCTCACCATTTTGGATAAGGGTTTTAGAATAGTTTAATAGTTGGATCAATGTGTCCGCTTCCATTTCATCCCCCTCTGTTGGGATACCCAACAGTAATAACAACGCAAAATATAAAAAATAAACTTTATACTTCATAAAAATGTTTGTGATGATAAATTATATAGCAATCATCAGTCTCAACATCTTCTTATTATGGTAAAATATAAAGTTTTCTATACATATTTTTCTATTTGTGGTATAATACCCGGTATTATGGCATATTCAACAGACCTGCGAAAACGCGTGCTTGATTTCATTGATAACGGCGGCAGCAAAGTAAAAGCTGCGAAACTTTTCAATATCTCACGCGATGTTATTTACAAATGGCTCAACGCACCAGACCCACTCGCCCCGAAAAAATCAGGACCTAAAGGTCCCAGATGTATTGACTACAAGGCACTCACACAACAAGTAAAAGATTTCCCCGATCAAACTATACAGGAGCGCGCAGATCATTTCGGCGTTTCCTACTATTGTATTTGGTATGGACTGCGAAAACTCGGTATCTCGCGAAAAAAAAGACACTCGGCTATAAGGAACGATGTGATCACAAGCGAGAAACTTATCGTGAACAACTCGCTGCTGCAAAGGAAAACGGAAAATCCTTAGTTTTTATTGATGAGAGTGGTTTTCGGTCAGAAAGTTTCAGGCGTTTCGGGTATGCTCCGAAAGGTGAACCTGTTTTTGACCTTATATCCAGTCAAAGAAACCGCACCACAACTTTGTTAGCTGCACGTATAGATGAGGCGTTTACAGCCCCTATACTATTTGAGGGGAGTTGTAATGCGGAGCGTTTCAACACTTGGCTTGAGCATGAGTTATGCCCGCGTTTAGATGAAAACCATCTTGTTATCTTGGATAACGCACGCATCCATAAAACACACCGCACCCGGGATCTTATAGGGGCATCGGGTGCCTCCCTATTGTATTTGCCTCCTTATTCACCGGACTATAACCCAATTGAACATGATTTTGCGAACATCAAACGCTTACGAGAATATAATAAAGATAAAACACTTCAGGATATAATCAATATGTATAAATAATTCAAAACTCTACCATAAACATTACTTTTCTCCTTTGTGAGAATTAAAATTAAAAATAGTTTGATACATCCCTACTTGTAATAAAGATATACTACTGCAGAATATTAGCATTAGAACGCGAAATAATAATTCATCTGACATTTTTCAAAAGTTTTTGTAACGCTTCACCAATTCCTATAATATGTTGAAAGTATAACGAGGAAATCACTCGTTTCATGATCAGGTCCAAGGTATTGATAACGACCTCTGCTATCTGATTCAATAAAAGGACCTAACAACGCTAATACAAATTCCCAGCCTTGACTTGTTAACTGCCACTTGAAATGATTTTTTGTGTTTTCTATCAGAACTGCACCAATATCTTCATCAATAACTTGTGCTGATAGTCTGCACCCATCAACTGGAGAAATAAAAGGCAAAGCGTGGACATCTACGACTGTATTATTGTCCGCAACCAGAGGGGCTAACGCTTGGGATAATTTTTCAGCTTTCTCTGGTCTACAAGGGGATAGAAGCACCAGAGGGTCAGGAACATCTGATATGTATTCAAGTATAAGACACATGTGCACACCTCCAAATGACTCACTTAACTTTTAATCTTCTTCAAGTTTTTCACCTGAGAGATCAACATTTGTCCACTCACCTACATTCTCACCTTGTGAATTAAGTACATAAGGTTTATAATCCCAATGTGCATCATGGCTAGAATCTGGGACATGTGGACACCATTCTCCTCCATTTTTACCTGTTGCTTCACCAACACCGATTCCAAGTTGAAATTAGAAACACCGATTCCAAGTTGATATTAAAACGGAGATATCACTCGTTTCATCAAGCCAACTGTAACTACCTTTACCACAATCCGGATGAGTAAAGGGAAACAACAAATCCAACACCTCTTTCCAAGTTTGACGTGTCAGTTTCCAAGTGAAATGATTTTTTGTATTTTCTAACAAGATTACACCAAAATCTTGATCAGCAATCTGAGCTGTGAGTCGACAACCATCAACTGGGGAGATAAAAGATAAACCGTGGATATCCACCAATGTCACGTAATCCGTAGCGAGATTAAGCAACACTCGGTATAACTCTTCAGCCTCCTTTGGAACGGCTGGAGAAAAAAGTAATATAGGACAATCTTCGTGTCCATCTGTTAAAAGTTCCATATACATAAACCGCTCCTCGATCAACTAACTTAAATTCCTTCAATTTCTTCACCTGAAGAATCAACATTTGTCCACTTTCCGAATAATCAGAAATCTTCTGGAAAAATTACAGTTACTTTTCCATCGTTAATTGACTTACGAAACCTTGTTAGCAATTCTGTTTCATTCGCTGTCGGATATACATAAGACAAACGGAGATACTCAATTATTAACGGGTCAAATGTTCTGATGTATTCAAAGTAGAACATGCCAAGTGTGTCATCATTTAATCTTTTCGCAAAAGTGTTTTCTAATGAAGTGAACCCATCCAGAACCGTTGCGTTATCACTATTCTCATTTTTGTATATGTCCACCAATTCAACCCAAAATGCTTTTCTAAAACCGAGTTCTTCCATCAGGATTGATTCAGAATCAGTAAAGACAATTAGATAGTCTCCTGCTGCTTCGGCCTTTTGAAGCGATTCGGTCCGTCTTTGATTGACCTGCTCCATTGCTTCTCTTGCTCTTTGAATGTGGGTCTTAGTTGGTGGTTCAGTAGGAGAAACCACCTCCATCATCGATTCTGTCATCGGTTGATCACAACTGAATGAAAACACAATTAAGATGATTGCACATAATCTAAATAAGATAATTCTTGTAAAACAAATCATTTCATCACCATTAAAGATATTTTGTTATGTATTACTATAGTTTGGACATTTTGGGACATTCAGGCTGCGTTGTCCGCAGGCAATGCTGTCTCTTTGTGAAAATCGGTGTGTATTTTCTGTGAGTTTGTTTTTTCAGAGTAAATCGCAGAAAATACCGCTCTGTAGAGCTGCCAGCGGAGATAAACTACACGCAACCCTTGTGTGAGACGCTTCGGATGATACCAATGGATGCCCAACTGATCACAAACTACCTGAGCACTTATCTCCTCCGCCGTCCCATCCCGTGGGGTGAATAGCAACTTCGTCAGACTTGCTGCAACGAAACTCAATTGCACAAACCGATTGATGCTTTTGCGGGATTTCAGGCGATAGTCATCAAAACCGAAGTGTTGCTTCGCATCCCGAAAAGCCGTCTCTATGTGCCATCTCTTGCGATAATATATAGCGATCTGTGGTATCCCAATCGTCAAATCTGTTGTCCATACACAGAAATACCGATAAGGTTTCGAGGTTTTCGGGCGACTTCGGATAACAACGAGGCGAATATCAGCATCGCACATCTTCGTTCTCACGACTTTGGAGGCGATTGAATACTTTTGGCCTTCTATATCCATAAGCGTATACCGCATCCTGCGAATATCCAAGCGGTCTCCATATTTTCGCGGACGGCCACGCTGGCGATGTTTCGGCTGTTCCGGTAAACGATAGAAGACGGCATTAGACTTCGCACGACACAAGATATGATGTCCATAACTTTGAACCAGCGTAAACACTTTTCGCCTTGAGAACCCACGATCAAAAATAATAAGACCCGGAGCGATCTGGGAACAGATGCGTTTCAACACCGCATCGCTTTTATCACGGCACGTCTGCGGCACCATCAGTCTCGCCCATACGGGGAATAGCTGCCAACCTGTAGATGTTTGGCAAAGTAAACCTAAGGCACCAAACTCGTGTCCATAATGGAACTTGGATCGGTTCACGCGACCCTTTTGATAACTGAAGTTGCGGAAAAAATGCAACCCCCACTGGCGTTCACCTGTTTTTATGGCTTTGGTCTCATCATACACATAAACCCAGTTAGGAAATGCTTGCTGAACCTTTTTTGTCAGGTGTCCTGCGACTTTATCCGCATCCCATTTACCACGCGATAGAAACTTTGGAAAAGACCAGTATCGCGTCTGTGAAAAACCTGATTGATAAAGTTCCGTTAGCGTGCCACTATTTCCATCTGCGATAAATCCGAAAATAAACGCTTGGAAAAGAGCATAGTTTTGTGTGTTGAACAGATACTGAAAATCTGATAGAATGTCGTCTAAGCAGAAAAGGAGGTTCATTTTTTATTCTCCTTTCAAAAAATATATTTGTTTATGAAAGGATACCTGCTTTTCTGTTTTTTCGCACTAAAAATTTCTAAAATTGTCCAAACTATAGTATGTATTAGTTCAGAGCTACGTTCAGAACTTACGCATTCCCCCCGCTTGGGGAGGGATAAAGGAGGGGAAATCCTAAACAGGAACACCCAAATTTGCGCCCATCCTGAATCAACTAAAAAACCCAGACTGCCATTTGACCTGGACCGCGATTGCACCAAGCGTAATAGGGTATCGCTGTAACTGGCATTTGCTTAGAACTGGGTTTAGAAAGATATAGGTTATTGCCCCATTCGTCAGTTTCATAGACAGTGCCATTACCACGTAGGAGGGTTATACCTCCCAACGTTTCGCTATCATACACAGCTTCTACATTGAAGTTGTCAACAAGGGATAGCGTCTCAAAGGCTCCATTAGGATTATCAACATCTTCAAAACAGTAGACAAGCGGTCCACGACGTAATGCTGATCGTCCAAGATTGTTTCTTACATTCGGATGCGCGTATATTCTGTCTACAGTCATATCCAGCTTCAAGTCAACTATATCATCAGATTTCCACTCTCTTTCAATTGAAAAATAACCATTGTTGGTATTCTTAGTATTTACAGATTTACCATTGATATTCACATCAAAGTTGTTACACCAGCTCGGTATCCGCAAGTTCAAGTTAAACTTTGCGTGTTTCTCAGGGTTTACAGTGATTTTTATATCACCTGTCCAAGGATAATCAGTCTCTTGTGTTATACGCAAAGAGACATCATTCGCTAAGGTAGCTTCTGCTTTCCCGCCAACATATAGATTTACCCATAAATCATTGTCAGCCTGGGCATAAATATATTGACCGAGAGAACCGAGGAGCCGGGCTATATTGGGTGGGCAACATGCACACCCGAACCAGGCATGTCGATGTCTTCCACCGCGACTCGCCAACGGATTTTGGTAGAAGAAATCTGTCCCCTCAAGTGAAATCCCTGAAAGTGCACCATTATAAAGAGCGGTCTCTAATACATCTACAAAGCGTGACTCCCCTTTTAATAGAAACATGCGATGTGCCCAGAAAATCAGACCGATGGATGCACAGGTCTCAGCATAAGCAGAGAAGTTAGGTAATTCATAATCTTGTGTGAAACCTTCGTTATGTCCCGAAGGACCTACACCACCAGTAATGTATAGTCGTTTCTCAACATTCTGCCAGAGGGCATCCAGTGCCTTGGTTATATCTGTATCACCAGTTTCAGATGCAATGTCCGCTGCCCCAGCATAGAGATACATCGCTCGTACTGCATGCCCTACACACTCCGTCTGTTCCTGAATAGGAAGATGTGCTTGCGAATATGTTCCTTCATATTTTCCATCTCGTGTATAGTGATGTTGGTATGCACCCAACCCACCCGGTAAATCAGGATTTTCCAATTCCTTTTCAAAAACCGTCGGTCTATGGCCGCGTTTCGTAACAAAGTATTCCGCGAGAGACATGTAACGTTTTTCACCAGTAACACGGGCTAATTTTACTAAAGCAAGTTCAATTCCCTGGTGACCGGGGAGGCCGTCACGTTTTCCTTCTCCAAATGTATTGTCAATTAGGTCTGCAAATTTACAAGCAACATCGAGCAGTTTCTGTTGGCCTGTTGCTTGATAATGTGCGACACCTGCCTCAAAAAGATGTCCAGCGCAATATAACTCATGCATCATACCGAGATTTTGCCATTTCTTTTCAGGTTCAACCAACGTAAAATAGGAATTCAGGTATCCATCTTTCCGTTGACTTTTAGCAATTGTATCAATAACTTCATCCAATTCATCTCCCCAATCAGGGTTTGGGTGTGTATGGAGCGTATATGATGCCGCTTCTACTAATTTGTGTACGTCGGAATCATTAAAGAAGATTCCTTCAAAATTACCTTCTACCATTCCAGCGGCTTTAGCGAAGTTGCTAATCCTACCAGTTGTGTTACACTGTTCAAGTTCGTGGGGTATTGTCTTATCGGAATTTGTTTTTTGTCTTGGTGACCAGAAGCGATCCGAAATCGTGACATCACTAAAAGGAATTGCATTTATCTGGGACATTATATCTCCTTATTTACCTACTGTAACGTGAGTTTGGGTATTTGGTATGAAAGAATTTGTAGCATAACCTTTCCAGGTTGTGCACCCTACAAAAAATATCTTATTCCGAACTCACGTTACCATATCTATCAATGTATTTTGTACTATCGGTGAGTACATAGCAAACCACACTTTCGCATCTCTGAAAGGGAAAATTGCTGTTATACGTTCTCAAGATAAAGAATCAGATGCGTGAGCACAAATCAATCTATACGGACAGTGACTTCGCGTTTTTCCTTCCATGAGTCTACAATGGCTTCAGTAATTCGTAACGCCTGCAATCCATCGCGTCCCGTAGGTTCAGGTAATCGATCGTTTAGTAAATCATCCACTAAAGCAGCCATACGGAGCGCAAAAGTTCCATCAAAGGCGAGTTGCTCCATCCGGAAGATAGATGGACGATACTCCTCCACAACCTGATTATCACGTTTCATCAAAGTCGCTTTGCTAAGCACATTATCAACAACGATTTCTCCAGCAGAACCACAAATTTCTAAACGTTCAATTGGATGAATAAAATCGCTATCCCAGCTTGCCATGAGCGTTGCTACGATTTCAGTTTCGTACTTAAAAGAAATTGCCATGCTCGTATAGCATGCATCTTCCCCATTGCGCGCTTCGTGCTCCCTAGGTTTCGCCATCTGTGAACAAACAGCGACGATCTCTCCCCCAAACCAACGTAGTAAATCAAGTGCATGTGTTTGTAGCTCATAGAGTAAGTAATATTCACCTTTCCAGGTTGAGGAGGGGCCACCTTGTGACAATTTCATATCCAAGTAATATGTCTGTCCAATTGCATCGGCATCAAACCATTTTCTCGCCTGCATATAACCTGGTGCAAATCTCCGATTATAATCTATAGCAAGATGTACCCCTTTCTCCTCTGCTTTCGCCACCATCTGTTCCGCTTCATCAATATATAATGACAACGGTTTCTCAGAGATGACGTGTTTTCCCGCCTCAAGACATTCCATTACCGGTTCAAAGTGTAAGTGGTCTGCAGTAACGACATCAACAAGGTCACACTCTTCATTCTCAAGCATTTCCTTAATGGATGGATACCAGTTAGGTATACCGAGTAATTCAGCTCTTTCTTTCGCTTTATTCGCATCAATGTCACATACTGTGACTAACTCCGCTCCCTGATGCTGTAGATATCCGCGCTGGTGTAATAATCCGACCCCACCGCAACCAACAGCTGCAACTTTCAGTTTTCCTGCCATAATAAGTTCTCCTTGTATAAATTGAGAACGAAATTCGTTACCCCTATAAGTATAATATACAATCCACAAAAAATTAGCAAGTGATTAAAGATTATCGGCAGAACAAATCAAATGTCGAAATTCACTTAACCATACGTGAGTTCTGTGTATTTGATATGATTGTAGCATAACCTTTCCAGGTTGTGCATCTTAGTCCACAGATTGTAGCATAACCTTTCCAGTTGTACATCCTACAAAAAATGTCTTATTCCGAACTCACCTTAACCATGAAATCTAATAATTTAATGGAGGATATAAAGAAAATTAGAATTCCCTTGACACACATATCAGATACACATAGAATTATAAATCTAACAAAGGAGATTAATATGGCAACAATCGAAAAAGTATTCGACTCTCCTGGCCCTCAACCGAATGGTATGCAAGCCACTGAAGAGGGACTTTGGATAATTGACCAACGCAGCAATGAAGTTCACCTCGTTTCCTATGATGGTGAGGTGAAAATGACACTTGAGACTGACTCCGATAGAGGAAGTGGCATTACACATACAGGTACTAACCTTTGGATTGCTTCAACCTATAGTTGTGAAATACTGTCTACTGATCCAGAAGATGGTAAGACACTTGCATCTTATGATACACCGGGAGCCGGGGAAACAGGGGCACACGGTCTGGAGTGGCGCGATAATAAATTGTGGGTTGCAGTTCCTCCCACCGCTACAATCTATCAGGTTGACGTAGAAGACGACTTCAAGGTTATCCACACAATACCTGCACCAGACGATAGACCCCACGGAATTGCATGGGTAGGAGACAACCTGTGGTGTGTAGAGACGAACCATCGCGCGATATATCAGCTTAACCCTAAAAATGGTGAATATCTCAACAAAATTGAAATACCAGAACCATATCCCGAACCCCATGGAATGACCTATTGGGAAGGATATTTCTGGTACTGTGATGCACATACAACAGCTGTCTGCCGTGTGGAACTATCCAAATGACAACTGTCGGACGCCTCTTAATTATGGGGAAAAACTGCGCGGCTATGAACATGGCGATTGACGAAGCAATTCTAATCTCGCTAAAAGATATACCCATATCAACTTTACGTTTCTATGATTGGACAAATCCAGCGTTCAGTTTCGGTTATTTTCAAAATATAACGTCAGATGTAGACGTACATGCATGTCATGAAGAAAAAATAGAGCTGGTTAAGCGGATGACAGGCGGCGGGACAGTAATACACGGTTGGGATTTAACTTATTCACTGATGCTACCGCGTTCTTTTGACGAAAAGACAATCTCTGAGATGTATCGACTGATTGGAAAAAACCTTGTCAATGCACTTGTTAAACTCGGTATTTCTGCAACACAGTATGAATCTTCTACAAATCAGAACGTTTTGTCTCAAAACTTATGTTTGACAAATCTGGCTGAACATGACGTGCTATACAACAATAAGAAACTAGCAGGAGTATCAGTCAGACGTAACAGAAACGGTGTTTTGTTTCAGGGATATATCTCGTTAGACATGCCTCCTAACCCTATTCTCAAACGGGTGTCGAAAAATAAAGAGGTATATCAGCAAGTTATAGACAATTCGACTGCAATTAATGCTGATGAACGACGTGTTATATCCAAAAACACGCTTATCAGTACTATCAGTGAAACATTTGACATAGGAATATCGTTTAATACAGATAAAATGTCAGAGAAAGAGCAGATACTTGCTGAGGACTTAGTGAAGAAAAAATATGCAACAGACAAATGGAATTTTGATTGATCCAATTTTAGATTGACATGTCTTTTATTTACATATTACAATTTGTGCACAGCTACATATACTGCATATCACCGCTTAACTAGGGGATAACAATGGACCCATTATGTTTAGAACACTGTCTGACTGAATCGGAAAAACGACAATTTGAAGAAAACGGATACTTCGCTGTGGAAGATGCTGTACCTCAAGAATTTGTTGAGAAATTGATAGTTGCATTTGACCGAATTGGTGCTGAGCATCTGGGTAAAGATGAACTCCCAACAAGCGCAAGTTTCAATATACTTGATTTTGTCGGCAGAGATAACATCTTTATTGAGCTGCTCGATTGGCACACAACATTTCCAAAAGTGTGGGGCATTTTGGGGTGGAATATCAAACTCTACCACTCCCACATGATTGCACTACCACCGCTCCCACCTGAAGAGCATAATAAACAAAAACGACTTGGATGGCACCAGGATAGTGGGAGGTTGAACATAGAATTAGAGGGAAATCCGCGTCCACGCGTTTCATTGAAGGTCGCATATTTTCTAACCGATACATCGGTCCCAGGACGCGGCAATTTCAGTGTGCTGCCCGGCAGCCAAAAATACAATAAAATAGAAATGCCCGAAGATGGTAATGCAGACCCAGAAAACGCAACACCTGTCTTTGCAAAACCTGGAACTGCTGTCTTTTTCGACCGACGCTTATGGCATTCAGTAGGACGAAATACATCTGACATTACCCGTAAGGTGTTATTCTATGGATATAGTTATCGATGGCTGCAGCCGCGCGATAATATGACAGTTGAACACTATATGGAAAAATCGGACCCTATCCGACAACAAATTTTAGGTAAGAGTACGGGAGGAATGGGGTATACTTCCCCTGGAGATAAGGATGTTCCACTAAGGGCATGGATACAGGAAAATCTTGGATCGGATGCTGTTGCGCAATAATATAATCTGACGGTGAATCAAATCTGTCAGATGACCGAATATTTACAATATTTACCAATCCCCTCTCCTATGATCCCAGAGATGTTCTCTCAAAATATCTTCATTGAGTTCCGTTCCCCATCCGGGACCTGTTGGGATTTTCATATAACCATCTACAATTTCAGGCACATTTGTCGTCAAAGCATCTTTCCACGGCACATCATCAATGTCAACTTCCATAATGCGTACATTCGGTAAAACAGCACAGAGACTCGCACTGATGAAAGTCGCAAGATGGCTATAGTAGTTATGTGGGGCAACATTGAATTGATACACATCCGCTAAATCTCCAATTTTCTTTGACTGTGCAAATCCGTTCCAAGGAACATCAATCATAAATATATCCGCAGCACGGGCATTAAAGTATGGAATATATTCACGCATATAGTATAAATTTTCACCCGTGCAAATCTTAGTTGCTGTGGAATCCTTAATCTGACGAATTGCTTCATGGTCATACATATCTATTTCCAACCACAACAGATCATAAGGTTCCAACATCTTCGCAATACGCATACACGCTTCCGGTTTGAAGTTAAAATTAAGATCGAGGTTCAGGCCGACATTAGGTCCGATGGCATCTCTAAAGGTTGCAATTAATGTCTCTATATGCTGTAGTAATTCCGATGTAACATTGCCATCAGTGGAACCAGGTCCTTGCTCGAATCCACTGAAATAAACCGATGCTGGATCTCCCGGTATAACAATATTAGTTTTTAATGCAGTAAATCCTTTCTCAACCACTTCACGACCCAATGCTGCAATGTCCTCCATCGTTCTTAAAGGGGGTACACTAATCAACTCATAATATTTTGCACGTGATGACCCACAATGAGACCAATAGACACGAACTTCCTCCCGTGTGGGTCCACCGAAGAGTTCCACGACAGATATACCTAATGCCTTTGCTTTTATGTCAATAAGAGCTAGCTCAATTCCTGCAATTGCTTTGGCTGCGATTCCCCCTGGACTCTGTCGTGAACCGCGTATCATATCCCAAAACCGCATTTCATAGGCTCGCGGATCGCGCCCAATCAGTAACGGAGTTAGATCCTTAATAGCTCCCGCAACACCGTGAGGGTTTCTCCCATCACTACATTCACCATAACCTGTGACACCTTCATCAGTTTCAACCTTGACAAATATCCACGGTCTCCATCCACCATCTACTATATATGTATCAATATTCTTTATTTTCATAGATATACCCAAATTGGTTGTTACAACGTTACAATTTCATTGGATTGATCAGATGCACGCAACGCATCACAGATACGCATTGTATCAACAGCCACATCAAACCATTCAGGTTCAAGATTACCTGTCTGAACAATTCTCGAAAATCGTTCTATCATTTTGACTTCTTGAACGCATATACCTGTCTCATATTTGTCATTATTCTCTCCGTGAATCCAAAACCTTGCCGTTTCTTCAGATTTTGGTACAGTGAAATCATCACAGACAAGGGACGCTTGCGTACCGGCGACTTCGAACCATTTCCTTAATCCCGTATCAAAACCACAATCAAATGTAGCAACACGATCACCTTCAAACCAAAGTATACCGGAAAAATTGAAATCAACTCCTACCTTATATCGGGCTGTTGCGTAGACACGTGTAGGGAGTTCCTCTAATGCCCAGAGGATCGCACGCACACAATAATAACCGAGATCACCGAGACTGCCGCCGCCAAGCTCTGATTTCGCTCGGATATTATTTGTCGGTATAGTATTCCAGTTGAACGTGAAGGCTGCAGTAACCCTTCGCAGATCTCCTAAGCTATCCAGTTTTTGCTTCATCAGCTTTGTTCGATCATGATGAACCCACATGACACCATCCATGAGCTGCACATTATTTTTAAGACAAGTTTCTGCCATAATTGCGGCTTCATCAGAATTTATGGAAAGAGGTTTCTCACAAAGAACGTGTTTGCCAAGTTCCGCTGCTCGGATCGTCCATTCGGCATGCATTGAAGGCGGAAGTGGAATATAGACTGCATCAATGGTATCATCAGATAGGAGTTTTTCATAAGAGTCGTATGCGCTTGGAACGTTATGGTTCTGTGCCCATGATGTAGCACGTTCTTCTGTGCGGCTAGCAATAGCAATCAAATCCGCATTTGAGGACAGCTCGATCGCACGTGCAATTTTCGTAGCTATATTGGCAGTACTTAAAATACCCCACCGAACAGGTGGTTTTACTTCAGTTGACATATATCAGTCCTACTGTGTTTTCTGATTATATTTCTTTCGTACTATATCTCAGATCATGGTGTTCGTCAAGCGTTAAAACTAAATATCCGTGAGTTCTCTATGTGCTCAGAAAATGAACAACATATAACTTTTTGTGTTCAATTTGAACACAAAAACACTATTATTATGTAAAATTAGTTGGCATATAAATTGCTACATAAAATAATAAGAGTTTAATGACAAGGGAAGTATGATGAAAGCAATATTACAATTGTTGATAATATGTCTGGGTTTCATGAGCGGTTTATACGCATTCGTCTATGCTGATATACATGAGAACAGCAATGATGAGACAGTTGAGTTAGATGTAGTTACGGTTACTGCTGCACGCGCAGAGAAAGATCTATTTCATACACCAAATGCGATCAGTGTTCTGGGAGGTAATCAGATAGCACGAACAAACGCAGAGCATGCATCTAATATTCTTCGAGATGTTGTGGGAGTTATTGCACAAGAGACAACGGTCGGTCAAGGATCACCGATGCTAAGAGGATTAACCGGATACCAAACGTTGATACAGGTTGACTGGGTCCGTCTAAACAACTCAACATTTCGTTCAGGACCAAATCAATATACAGCAACCATTGCACCTGAGATGTTAGCTCGTGCCGAAATTTTACGTGGTTCGAGCTCCATGCTATATGGCAGTGGGGCTATGGGTGGTGTCGTGAGTTACTTCACCAAAGACGTAACAATTAATCCTTCACAACACGCTTTGAATATTAGCCCCCATCTTATCGCGCGGTACTCAACCGCGACACAGGAACGACTTGGACGCTTGGAGTTAACAGGAAACAAAGGACAATTCGGTTTCATTATCGGTGGCGGTATCCGTGAATATGGTGATATCAACCCAGGTAGCGGTTATGACCTTCACTATAAAAACCGGAAATATGAAATTGTAGATACAAAACCGCTTGATGTCGATCTTTACAACTACAAGACAATAAATAGACTGAGTAAAGAAGAAATCCCCGATAATTGGCTCATCGATACTGAAGGACCTTTGAGTTGGCGAGCAGTCGATGTGAATGCAAAAATTGGTTATCAACTAAGCAATACCAGTACAATCAATATCGCTTATCAGATGTGGCGACAACCCCGAACACCACGTTATGATAAAATCGCACCTCGTGAATTTGATGAATTTTATTTTGAACCGCAGAATAGAGACTTACTATATGCAAATTACATAACACATCCTGAAAATGAGAGCATAGATAAAATACGTTTCACTGCATCGTTCAGTCGTCAGAAAGAGGGACGAAATGAAGTAAAGCTTGATGAACAGAAACGTAGAAATAGATACGATACTGTGAACACATTAGGTTTAAGTGCACAAGCAGTCAGCAGTGTTCTGCCAAAACAACGTATTGTAGGGGGCGGTGAATTCTATTTAGATACAGTACAGAGTCGCACTATCACAACAGAAAACGGAAAGCAAACGGTTGATGAAGATAAAGCACGGTTCATAAGCGGTTCCCAGTTTTGGGATGCAAGCGTGTATATTCAAGATGAAATTCATCTTCATGATATGGTGGAATTTACTATTGGCGGACGTGCAACGCTATATCAAACAAATGCTGACCTATCCATCAGAGACGAGGCATTTGATGAATTTAACAAATTGGACAGTAGTTTAACAGGAAGTGCAGGATTGGTTGTTGGAATCACAGACTTTCTAAATGTCGTCGGAAGTATCGGAACTGCGTTCCGTGCCCCATCGTTGAACGATACAACCGCTGTAGAAGTGACAAATGAAGGCGTAACCGCACCAAGCCCAGATTTAAATGCTGAGACTTCATGGACTATCGAAGGTGGTCTCAAGGCGAACCATAAATATTTCCAAGGCACACTGTCTTTGTTCCACAGTAAGGTAAACGGACTAGTTACACGTAGACCTGTTCAAGAAGCATACAAAGGAGGCGAAATTCCTCAACTACATCAAGATCTCATTGAGGAATATAAAGATATTGACGTACTCGTGTTTGACAACGTTGACGAAGCACAATTTCAGGGAATTGAGTTAACAGGTGTAGTTCCAATCGTTCCCTCATTGTCAGTCTACGGGAATGCAGCATTGATACGTGGTGAAGTACTTTTGATTAATGGCGTAGCACCAGACCCTGACAAACCATGGGAAGCACGCACACGAAGAGAACCACCATTGAATGGAGTCGTTGGAATCCAATGGCAACCGCTGAATACAAAGTATTGGGTATCTTTATCTATACGAGCAGCAGCAGAACAGAGACGTTTGAACCGCAGCGATATCCGAGATCCACGAATACAAGGGAAAACACGAGACCCCAATGAAGTCGAATTTGATTCCAACGGTAATGCAGTCGATGCCGGCACCCCGGGATGGTGGACACTCAACATAAGAGGTGGGGTTAATCTCTTCGATTTTACTCGTCTGACACTTAATTTTGAGAACTTGATGGATAAACGTTATCGTCAACACGGGTCAGGTATAAACGCCCCAGGCTTTAACGTCAGTTTGAGTTTGGACAATCGGTTCTAAGAATTCAATTATGCAGGCGCGGCCCAGTCGTGCCTATAATTACTCAACATGAAACTTACGTTTGATAAATTCAACAACAATTGGCGGCACCATTTCTAACAACTTTACTTCACTCACTTTTCCTTGCCCCATTTCTACAACTTCCATCACTAACGATGAACTGATGTGTGCATATTGTCTATTTGCTACCATAAACAGTGTGTCAATTTCCGGTGCAATCTGTTGATTCATCCGTGCCATTTTGAATTCCCATTCAAAGTCAGAGATTTCCCGTAACCCGCGGATGATTGTGCATGCATTGCGTGCTTGTGCAAAATGCACTATCAAACCGGTATCGCCGTCAATAGTTGCCTTTGGATAAGGTTTGATTACCTCTTCAAGCATCTGTATACGTTCTTCAATAGTGAAACGTTCCTGCTTAGCTGGGTTCACAGCGATTACGATGACGAATTCATCAAATATGTCAAGCTTGCAAACTCTGTCTATCAAGTCGACATGACCAAGTGTAATCGGGTCGAAACTTGCCGGAAAGATTGCAGTTCTTTTAGACATCTGTTCTCCTTCTTGTAGATTCTACGGTTGCTTTTCTGGTTCTGATGTTTCCTCTCTTATTCTGAATTCTCGTGATGCAATATTCCCAAGCATATCAATCATCCGAATTTCACCCTCTGTTATCTCTGTTATCTTGGCATCAGATATTTCGAATACAACAGTTGCATTCTTTTTACCGTTTAAAACACGACATCCTTCCAATTTGTTTACGTCATTACGATACCTTTTTATATCTCCTGGGACAAACAGTAGGAGTTGGTGTATTCCATCGCCATCAGTAGCTGTAAATTGTAGAAGAGGTGAGTCTGTATCTGCCATTAATATATTCATTTCAATCTCAGGTTGTTTATCAAAGAAGGTTGGGTTTGAGTTAAAGAAACGACTCTTTTCCAACCATTCAGCCTCATATCTGGATAACGCAGCCAAGTCTTTGCTCCATGGCATTCTTCTGTTAATTCCGTAGAAAAACCGTTTAAATACGTTTGACTCATATTTATACCAACGATGGTCGGGTCCTAACGTGGCGAATAGGTGCTTAAGGGTGTATGCTGTTAATTTCCAATTAAAGTCCTTCTTTTTAGCATGGACAACCCTACAACGTTTACCGAGGAACCCCTTAATATCGTCCATCCAAATTGTATCATTAATAATCCGCATCTTCGTAGGGTAAATAAATGATTTATCAGATACATAAAAATTGTATGCAGATGGGACTGAGTAGAGACGTTTTTTCATGTAGTCGATTATATCAAGTTGTAAATCGGTTTGTTCATCTACAAAAATAAGCCAGACATCGTTCAATTGTAAATCATGAAAACCGAGTTGATATTCATACATGCGATATATCTTTGCTTTTCCATTCTCATCGGTTTCAAAGGTAAATGTTTTTCTACCGAATCCGTGACGTTCCATCTCATCTGCGTAGAACTTTTGAACCTTTCTAATCGTTTTGTCTATTTTTTCTGTAACGTTTGGGGAAGGTTCCTCACCTTTCGGTAAGTAGTAAATTAATCGCACAAGATCATTCTTGTCGTCAGCTAAATCCAATTGTGTATGTGTGAGTTCCCATATTCGAACAACGCCATCCTCGCCTCCAGTTGCAAGTAGCTTCCCATCTTGTGAAAACGAAACAGCTTTTGCCTCCGTTTGCAACGATGTAATTGGTGCACCGTCCACAGTAGACCAGATTTCTACCCCCCTTCCGTAAAAATACCGGTCATTTGCACTTGCGCATATCTTCCCATCAGGAGAAAACACCAAATTTTCTACATGTCCGCGTGACACCTCACCCATCCGTTGCCAACTCGGTATCTCCCACATAATATATCCCCTGGGACCACCATAAGAATACATCTTCCTATCATGACCACCTGCAACCATATATTTATTGTTAGGTGAAAACTTTATAAAAGCCAGGTGAGATAAAGATGTTTCTAATGATATCACCAATTGCTGTGTCTGTAAGTCCCATACGTTAACAGTTCCATCTTGGTAACCGACAGCGATCCATCTTCCATTGGACGAAATGTCAACTGCCCAAATCGATCCTCTGACATTCTTTTCTTTATCCATTGGTAATGTAGCCACATGTTTTATCTGCTTTGGATTCCGTATATCCCACACTTTTACGCCATTGTAAACTGTTATTAACTGGTTGCCATCCGGTGAAAAAGCGAACTGTCGATGGATAGTTTTTAGAGATTTAATTTTTCTCCCTGAGTCAACATCCCATAATGTAAATAACCCAGAACCTGCACACGCGAGCAATTTACCTGTGGGTGAGAAACCAATAAAAGGAAATATTCCGGTTTGTTGGAGAACTCTTATAGGTTCTTCTGTATCGTTTATGTTCCATAACTTTACAGTACCATTTCCATTAACGCTTGCAATGAGAGAAGGATCTGTGGGCGAAAAGCAGACAGAATAAATAGGTTTTGCGTTTTCCAGACTAAGACCTTCATAGATAAATCCATCAGCCATAACTGTTGCACTGTGATCGAATTCCGCAATAAGTTTAGCTTTTTCAGGTAGCTGCGCGAATTTCGGCGGAATCAATTCCTGATGCTGCTGCGGGCGTGAGAAAAAATATGCTATGCTGCATATAATCGCTATTGCCAAAATAAGAAATAAGAATAGTATTCTTTTATTTTTCATCACTTTTTTCCTTGATACGGAATTCCCGCATTGAGATATTCCCAAGCATATCAATCATTCGAAGTTTAACCTTCATTATTTTCGGGTCAGATATTTCGAATACAACAGTTGCATTATCTTTACCGTGTAGTACGTGACATTCTTGGAATATATTAATCCTCCATTGATTCGACAAATTTGATGGGACAAATAGTTGAACTTGGTGTACTCCATCTTCATCTGCAACTGTAAATTGGAAAAGTCGAGAATCTTCCGTATCTTCCGGTACTATGGTCAATTCTATCTCTGGTCGTTTATCAAAGAAAGGTTGATTGGGATTAAAGAAACGGCACTTGTCTAACCATTCTGCTTGACATTTTGATAATTTCCACCGTTTCTCACTCCATGGCATCTTATAGTGAATCCGAAGAAAGAAACGTTTCAAAGAATTTCGCTCATATTGAAGAGGAGAATAAGGTATCCCTAATGCATCTCTAAGGATATAGGCGAGAGATTTATGATTAAGTTCTGTTACTAAAGCATATACAATCCTACCGGGCTTGATTCCTTCAATACCTTTTACAAGATTTCCGTCACGGGTTGGATACAAAAATTTCACATTAGCACTGAACAGATCATAATACTCAATATCATCTTCTTTGATAAGATATACTTTAACTTTTCCATTCTCATCAGTTTCATAACTGAATGTTTTTCTACCGAATCCGTGACGTTCCATTTCATCTGCGTAGAATTCTTGTACATTTCTGATCGATATATCTAATTTTTCTACAATATTTGGTGGTATTTCTTTATTTTTCGGAAGGAAATATACAATTCGTACAACATCTACATGCGGTTCAGTTAACTCCAATTGCTGATAATTAAGTTCCCAAACTTGCACAAATCCATCGTTATTTCCACTTACAAGTAGTCTTCCATCATGTGAAAACGACACATCACGTGTCAGAGTTGGCAACGATGTGATTGGCACACCACTCTCAACTGACCAAAACTCAATTCCTCTCCCAGCATAAGCCATAGGATCTGCACTTACGCATACCTTTTCATTTGGTGAAAACTCCAAATTTTCCACATGTCCGCGAAGCACTTCTCCTTTCCGTTGCCAACTCGGCAATTCCCACATGATATATCCTTTCACAGAATGAGCAGAATACGTCTCTATATCACCACCTCCTGCAACCATATATTTATTGTGAGGAGAAAACTTTAAATAACCCATCCGATGCATAGATGATTCTAGAGTCTTCACCAGTTGCCGTGTCTGTAAATCCCAAACGTTAATTGTTCCATTCGAATATCCTGCTGCGATCCATTTGCCATCAGATGAAATATCAACAGTACATGGCCAACCCGTAGCTTTGTGTGTTTCACTGAAAGGTAGATTCCCTATTTCACTGATTTTTTCTAAATTCCGAATATCCCAAATCTTTACTTCAGTTTGATGTTTTTCGCTTTCCCTTTCAGATATTGTTGCAAGCAGATTTCCATCTGGTGAAAAAGCGAATTCGTTAGAGGAGGTATCAAGAGTAATTACTTTCTGTCCCGTGTCGATATCCCACAATATCAATGTCCTCCCTGCCCCCGCGAGCATTTTACCATCGGGTGAGAAACCAATAGTAGCAGACAGATCAGGATGACCAAAGGTTCTTATTTCTTCTTTACCTTGATCAATGTTCCATAACCTTATCGTGCCATTTCGATCTGCACTTGCAATTAGGGATGAATCAGTTGGTGAAAACGCAACAGAATAAATACTAGGACCGTGATAGAATTCTGCAATAAGTTTAGCTTTTTGAGGTAGCTGCGCGAATTTCTGTGGAAGTATTTCTACCTGCTGTGGTGGACGTGTGATGAAATATCCTATAGCACATACACCCACTACCACTAAAAGTACAAATAGCAGAATTAGTCCTTTACTCCTCATAATATTCCTTATATCACAAGCTATTCTTCATTAGCAACGATAGTTTCATCCGATAGAAATTGTCTTGTAGGTTTCAACTTCAGACGCATTGCTGTTTTAAACGCATTCACTGCCTCAGTACGTTTACCTTGAAGTGAGTAAACCGAACCGAGTTCTGAATGTAATTCTGGGGTGTTCGGTATCAACCGTATAGCGCGTTCATATACCTCAATTGCTTGATCATACCGTTTTAATATACGATACGTTGATGCCAAATTGGTATACACGGCCAGTTCCATCGGTTCACATATAATAGCCATTTTATACGCATCAATCGCTTTTTCATAGTCTTCTAACATAAAGTAAGCCAATCCGAGATGAAAGTGCGCTTCAGCTGATTCCTTGTTATGTTGAATTACAGTAAGAAATTCATCTATCGCCTTTGCAAAGTCCCGGGCGTTTAAGGCATCTGCTCCCTGCTGCAAATGTTTAGCAACTATTTCCTGTAGGTGTATATCTAAGCGTCCACGTTGTATAAATCTATTTTGCAAAGTATCTGAAGAAATTGAGGAATTATCGGGAGTCAGCTTTGAATTAGCGGCATCTTCTTGATGTTTTTTTTCAATATTTTTATCTTTCATCCTAATAACCATTATAGTAAAGCATACAGTTACTCGAACACTTCTGTAGTGCAGACTTTCCATCTGTGTCTGTTTCTGCACAAACTAAGCTTATGCTACAATTGTGGACTGTATCTTTTTAGCAAGCGATACGAAAACCTATTACAAACTCCGCATAATTTTTACTGAAAAAATCATAACTAATGCACGTACTATAGTCATGACTATAATACCATGCCCCTCCACATGCAACACGGAAGTTTTGTTTGTCATCATACGGGGTATCAGTCCATTCCCATACATTCCCAACCATATCATAACAACCAAATGGACTGATCCCATTTCTAAAAGCTCCAACGGGTGTTGTGTGATTGGCACCGAGTTCTACTGTGTTGGCTCTGGGCAGGTCAATTTCGTATCCCCATGGAAACAGTCTATCGTCATCGCCACGAGCTGCGTATTGCCATTCAGTGAACGATGGTAATCTTCCACCGATATATTTCACATATTCTTCTGCATCCTCACAACTCACCCATACAACAGGATGGTTCCCTTTTCGTCCATATATTTCATAACTCAGTGTCTGACGCTCCATCCAATCCTTTGGTGGTGAATATCCAGTTTCCTGAATGAACCTAAAATATTGTGCATTGGTAACAGGATAGACACCGATTTGAAAAGCGTCAATATCAACTGACACACATTCATCACCAATGAGCGCAGTTCCTGCTGGTATGGATATCGTCATATCCAAAATTTGCAGGGCAGCATCACGTACCTCTTTATCAGGATGAGAGAGCGCATGTCCCATCGGTGATATTATCTCACCTATAGGGGGCGTTGTAAGTTGTGGTATATCTTCCCAACCTAAGTCTATACTTAGTAGTAATTTGATCGCTTCATCAAGCGTATCGTTATAGTGCCAAGTCCAATTTTCCTTTAGAAGTTGTTTAAATGATTCTGAAGAATTACTCTCAAGAAGTGAAATGCGGGATTGCTTCGGTTTTTTCACATCCAATAATATTCTAGGTGTGGCATCAGGTAGCAGCACTGAATCTCGTTTCTTATTTTCTTCTGCCATAACATCTTCGTTCCTTTAAGCAATCCTGGGCGCGTGTAAGATATAGTAGGCGACAATACCGAGTGATACATGAACACGCATTGATGTACCCTTTCCATACATTGGCAGAAAAATAACCATGTCACAAACCGCAAATGTACATTTTGTCACACCATGATCTTCATGACCGACAACAATGCATAATATGATATTAAGCTGCCTTGCTTTGGATGAGGCGTTTACGGGCACTTGCTCGTGCAACCCCAACATCAAGTGTAATATGACTATCTTTTGTCATTCCAAGGTTAATGGCATGTGCTGTATCAAGGTCAAAACCCCACTCAATCCATTCGGGCATATCCTCTTCTGGAATATCTCCTGCCACCACAACCTTCATAATACTAATACCCTTTCCAAGATTGAATGCACGTTCAATATATTCCAAATGCCTATCAAACGTACCACCCTCTAACATCCTGCCTTCTTTATTAGCAGTTGTAAGGATAACATCTATCTCAGGATGGTCAATAACTGCATCCATGACGGAGCCAGTATATATGTGTGTTGAACATCCAATGACTCTGATTTTCCCAGCTGCTTTTGCCTCACGAAATGCATCAAAAGCACCTTCACGTTCGCGGGTCAACAAATCATCTGGTGAAGAGATTGCATGCAATAACATCACATCAATATAATCTGACTGCAATTCCTGCAATGCTTTGTCAATACTGGCTGCTGCACTGTCATGATCCTTTACCGCGGTTTTCGTCTGAATTACAACTTCATCCCTGTTTATCTGACGCACTGCTTCACCTAAATGCGGTTGCGTGCCATAACCTTCGGCTGTGTCCCAGAAGGTAACACCTTCGTCAAATGCTTTCAACATCAGTTTAGCACCCGCTTCAATTGTCTTGCAGGTATCTGGCAGACGGCCAGCACCGTAACAGAGACGTGAGATTTCCAATCCTGTTTTTCCATAAGTCAAGTATTCCATTGATTCCTCCACCTTTGCTTATGTCACGTGAGTTCGGTGCCCTCGATATAAAGGCTTTTTTGTAGCACAAAAAATATCTTGTTCCGAGCTCACATTAATGTAAAATCTACTATAAATGCTATGCAAGAAACGTTAAAGTAATAAATACATTACACGAAATTTATGAAAAATGCAACACATTTTTGTTGCAACCAAACAAGATATTGCGTATCATTTGATAGACTCCTTATCTTGATAACCCAAGCGAGAATTTGCAATTAATGAAAGTCAATGCATACAAAATCTTTGATCATAAACCAATCGAACTAATTGTTGAAAACAACAACGTTCATTCTATTCAAGAAGTCAAGTCATCGGAAAATAATATATGGATTGCTCCAGCACTTGTTGACATACAAGTCAACGGTTTCAGTGGATATGATCTGAACGTCTCAGATGTAACTGCATCAGATGTGATAGAGATGGTTCGTTCACTTTGGCGTGTAGGCACTGGCTTTTTGTGTCCGACAATAGTAACCGCATCGTTTGAGGATATAAGCAATACTATAAAGGCAATTGTAACAGCATGTGATTCGGATCCAATGGTAGACCATTCTATACTCGGTATACACCTTGAAGGCCCCTATATCTCTGCAATAGATGGACCGAGAGGTGCACATCCGTCGGAACATGTAAGAAAACCGAATTGGGATGAATTCCGACGACTGCAAGACGTAGCCGAAGGAACGATATGTATTGTAACACTTGCTCCTGAAATTACAAGTGCACTTACGTTTATTGAAAAACTGGTTGCAGAAGACATCGTAGTTGCATTAGGACACACAGATGCATCACCAGAAGATATCCAAGATGCGATCAGCGCAGGGGCAAAACTCTCCACACACCTCGGCAACGGTGCACACGCACTAATTCATCGGCACCCAAACTACATCTGGGAACAATTGGGAGCAGATGAACTCTGGGCAAGTCTAATCGTTGATGGACATCACCTTCCACCCTCTGTTGTTAAATCAATGATAAGAGCCAAAACACTCGAACGATGTGTCCTTATTAGCGACGCTACAGCTTTAGCAGGAATGCCCCCTGCACAATATGAGTTCGCCGGTCAAGCAGTAGAACTTACAACTGATCGTTGTGTACGATTGTTAGGCAGTGAATATCTTGCCGGTTCAGCGATCGAGTTGATAACCGGTGTAGAGAATACCGTGCAATTTGCAGACATATCGTTAGCACAAGCAGTTTCTTTAGCAACCTTACAACCCATGAGACTTCTCGGGGTTGAAGAAAATACTAGTGAAATAGATGGTGATCAAATACTATTCGAATGGAATTCAGATAGGAATAGTATAGATTTAAAAATGACAATCTTGAATGGAAAAGTGGTCTACCAGAACGAAGAAATATATGAAACATAATTATCATTTTCGTTCTTCTGAATCCTTATCGGATTGCTTGACTTTTAGTTCCCCGTTATCATCAAAATCAAATTCAGCAATACCAAATTCTTTGTAGCGTAGCCTCTCCAGGTTGCGGACACGACGCACAAACTAGAAAGTTTATGCTACAATGCGTAAGTCCTGCAGTAGGACTTCGTTCTCCAAACCAATAACATATACCCGTATGTTTCCGTTCTCACGGTCTCCTCTTACGTACATTTTCCCATTTTCAGAACAAGACACTACCGTCCTTTCAAAAGAGGTTACCGATTTTGACAATTGATGACCGGTAGCAACGTCCCATTCAGTAATGTAGCCATCTTCATGCAGACAAGTGAGTGTTTCGTTTCCCATAATAAAAATCATATCCGATATTTTTGAGTGTGAGCCGATATCGCGTGAAATAGATAAAACTTTTCTGCCTGCTATATCCCACAATTGAATTTCTAAGTCATAATCACTGCAAGCTGCAATGGTTTTGCTATCTGTAGAAAATCTGAGTAAATTGAGATTTCTGACATTTTCAGTCGGTAACATAATCCCTTTTCCACTCTTTACATCGTATAACTACACTCCGATTGTAGTCCTAACAGCAAGGTGCGTGCCATCTGGAGAAAACTGAATAAAATTGATGCTGCCTTTACCTAAGCGCGCAATCGCTCCATCAGGCAAACCGACTTGTGTGTTATCTTGTGCAAATATTGATGCATTTGTTATGAAAATCAGGAATATTGTCAAAAAATAGGCGTTCATCTGTTTCTCCTAACTTATGCGCGGAAACTGTAGAACGATAGGTGAGTATAATAGACAACAAGACTATTCGGTTTCATCAATTGCCAGTTGATGAGTGTTATATCCTGGATAAACAAAGAAAAACCTTGAGAAAAAACAAAACTTGTGTAATACTAATAGTACTGATATTTCTCAAAAGCACTCAGAACCTACTAAACATCAATGTGAAGCAGGTCTAAGCCCCTGAAAATGCGTTTATGTTGAAGATTTGACTTGACCCTAAACGCATGAAATGCCATCCTAAGAAGAATCAAACAACGTTATTTTTCTCAGGAGGACATTTCATGCATCATCAGATTATCAAATCTGCTGAGTTTTTTCAAGAACTTCTTTATTCAAGGTTTCAAGGTATACAATCAAAAATCATAGACACTTTACTTCTGTTGTCCGTTTGCCATCTTTTCGGTCTTTACAATCCGAACCAGGTCGCAGATGCGTTGTCAGTTCAAAAAGCGTGTCTGTATCGGCAACTTCATTCAATAAGTCTTTATCATTGGAAGCACTTGAATATGCGTCTTGGATGTGCTTCAGCACTTGAGTTGATCAAAGACACTGAAACGAAGAGTGCTGCAACACAATCCCGGCGACGCATTACCATCAGTGTAGATGATACCAATGTGGATCGGTATGGCAAAACGATTGCTTATAGTTCAAACTGGTGGTCTAAGAAGGATAATAGGAGCGTCTGGGCTCAAAATGTGTTAGCGATCACGATCAAGATTGGCGATGTGGTTATTCCCCTCAATACACAGATTGTGAGTAAACAGGGGCGTGGCAACACAGATAAACCGAGCCTTTTTCTTAGTATGATCCAAGCAGTCTTGGATTGCTTTGATGCTGCAGGCATTGATATAAGGAAGTATCCGATTACTTTCGACTCGTGGTATGGTAGCAAGCATCTGGTTGACATCTTATTAGATTTAGGGTTTGTGTCTATACAAGTGCATGGTAAAAGCAACTATGTGATGACGATAGAGGGTAAAACTGCTAAACTTTCAGTTCACAAAAAGCGGATCCAACTGCGGTCGGAGCAATGGGGATGCGATAAACCTGTCTGTCGTGTGCGAGCAGTAAGCCCAACATTTGGTGAGTGCATTGTGCTGTTTTTTATGGATATGGGCAAGATACGAACGCTTTTAGTTTTTGGTAAACCGCTCCGCACTTGTGAGGCTCTCAGAATATGGTCTCAACATCACGGCATTGAACACTTTTGGCGTCAATCTAAATCGTGTTTGCATCTATCTGGTATGAGTTTACGTAGCACGGTAGGTGCGTATGCGGGTCTCGGTATCAAAGTGATGGGTTATCTGATGTTGTTGCGTGTAAGTATCTCAGAGTGTCGCACATTTCATCAAATACAACTTGAACTCACTGGACAAAGGCAGATGCTACTTGACATCATAGAGCATTTTCATGAACAAAACCCAAAAGAACCTTGAAAACCATTGAGTTGGGAAAACTTTTGAAAAATATCAGTAGTATATATCATCTCACGATTCTTATTCCACCTAAAATCTAACAACAAATCTTAATTTGGAGACTATAATATGGTTGAACACATTGTCCTACTGAAGTTGAAACCGGATGTCACCTCCGCACAATTGGATGCTTTACCCGATACCTTGATGAAAATGAAAGATGAAATTCCCGGTATTGAGTCTATCACTGCTGGCACGAACAACAGCCCTGAAGGAAAAAGCCAAGATTATTCCTTCGGATTTATTGTCCGATTTATCGATGAAGCAGCACGAGACGCATACCTACCACACCCCTTTCATCAAAAAGTAGCAGGAGAGCAAATTCGTCCACTTGTTGAGGATGTCCTTGTTTTTGATTATACAGTATAATTCACAGTGAAATTATTAACCTGAACAATTTACATTTTATCCCTTTGGAGGTAATATATGAGTTGGAACATTGTAGTTGTTGTTTCAGATACACTAAGAACAGCCTATTTGAGCCCTTACGGCAATGATTGGGTTCATACACCGAATTTGGCACGGTTTGCAGAACAAGGGGTTACATTTACCAATGCACACCCTGAAATATTACCAACAATCCCAACGCGCCGCACACTGCATACAGGCAGACGCGTCTATCCAATTAGTTCATACAATCCTGTACCGTGGGACAACGTTTATACTCCCGGTTGGCAGCCGATGTCATCGGATGAACCAGCAATCGCCGAATCACTTGTCCGAAACGGATATCACACAGGTTTCTTCGCAGATGTACCACACTATTTTGTGCCGGGTATGAACTTTACACGAGGATTTCAACAATGGCAGTTCGTGAGAGGTCAAGCTGAGGACAGATACCGCGGCGGTGCACATGCAGATCCTAAACAGGTGGCGAGATACAGAGGAAACCCAAATCGTATCCGTTCACATATCGTCAATGTAGAACCTGAACGTGAGGAGGAAAACTGGCCCACCGCAAGGTTGTTCCGTGCAGCCATCGAATTTGTCGAACATAATCACAATAATACACCGTTCTATCTATACATAGACGGTTTTACACCTCACGAAACATGGGAAGCCCCCATCCATTATTACGACCTATACGGCAGTAGAGAAGATCGCGAACCGATATGTCTAAACTTGCCTTACGGTTCACTCAAGGATGAAGAACTTGAAAACCGTCTACCAAGTGTTAAAGCAAACTATGCAGGCTTAGTAACACTTGTAGATACATGGTTTGGCAGATTGGTAGATACCATTGACCGACTGGGATTGGGAGATAACACATTGATCATGTTCCTGAGCGATCATGGCACAAACTTTGCCGAGAATCCTGATAAGGCAACAGGCAAACCTGCTAACTTTATGTATCCCGGAACTATGGACATCCCGCTCCTCGTTAGGCACCCTTCCGGCGTTAATGCTGGCACAACCTGTGAGGAATTCGTGTACACACTCGATGTACCTGCTACAGTCATGGCAGCGAGTCAAGTCGAACCTGCAGGTGAGATTCAAGGACAGAGCCTCTTACCGCTTGTTGAAGGAAAAAGCGGATTCACTTCACGAGAATATCTTACCTGCCGCTATGTCAATTCTGTTTGGTATAAAGACGCGAAAAGTTGGTACTTCTCAAGTGTTGACCTCAACAGCAGCACACGTCTCTTTGACCTTGAAGCGGATCCAACTTGTCAGAATAACATTACCGACCAAGGTGCAGATAGGATCGCACTCGCCCATGAACGAATCTTAGCGGATGCAGATGGACATCTCCCTCACTACAAACGTCAAGGTAGAACGGATGCCCTCGGCAGACCGCAATTCGCTGAAGAATAATATAGATAGAGAGACGCTCTTCGTAGCACAAACTTTCATGAAGTTTAAGAAAATATTTGGGTAATTCTAACATGAGTAAGGATCGCAAAGCGTTACCGCAAGCCACGTTATGCTTGCTACGGTTTCTCTCTGGACTACGTAGTCTGGTTCGCTGACATAATGCGTGAAACGTAAACAAAGAGTAAACCCTGAAAGAATGGATAAACGCACAGCAAAAGAAAATCCGCGTAAATCCGTGTAAATCCGCGATTCTGACAAAAAAACTAGAATTACCCAAAGAATAAGTTAATCTTCATCCAGGTTGTGCATTAGGAACACTCTTTGTAGCATAACCTTTCTAGGTTGTGCATCGTGGACGCTCTTCGTAGCATAACCTTTCCAGGTTGTGCAGGATTCGGAGCATATACCTGTCTAAAACTTGCCCATAGCAACTCAGATAAAAGTGTTGACATTTGGCATCCATTTTTGTATCCTCATCAACAAAATATCAAAATGTAGAGAGAAACGCAAAGGTAAGAAAACAAGGAGAACATAAGAGAAATGGCTATAACAGGAAAGAAGGAACTTGAAAAACCTATTCTTGATATTCTCGCAGATGGACACGAATGGCAAGGGATGGAGCTCGTAGATGAGCTCGCATCTCGTTTAAATCTGACAGACGCGGAACTCGCTGAAGGATTAAAGGGTGAACCCGCCACAACGAAGAGCGAAAGTAAATTATATCGCTATGCGAATCGCGCGATGGAGCATCTAAAATTGGACGGTCTAATAGAAAATCCAAAGCATCGTATTTGGCGGATAAAGCCGCGATGACAGTACTTACGGATACTGATCCGATATCGGACACTTATGGAGACAAGAAAACGGCTTCGTCAAAATACCACCCGATGTGCTTTTGTTTTGGTTTCTGTGTCTCGTCTTTTTGTGTCAACCGATTCCGGTTGCATACCTCTTTGGAGAAAAAAACAATAGACCCTACAGCAAATCGCGGAACTCGCTGCATCTGTTGCTGCTTATGATAAGTGGGACAAAGTCTTAAGAGCTTTCAAACCGTGATCGGAGGAGATGGAAAACTATGGCGAATGTTCAGACCTACTTCAATAAGTTTGATGAAAATATCAGAAGAAGTTACGATGACAATAGAAATCTGAGGGAAAAGAGAGATTTACTTTTACGGGATTTACGGCAAGGGTTACACAGGTACGCTCAAAACCATGGAGTACGAATCCCAAGATTTGAACATTTTAATCAAGGGAGCTACGCAATCGGAACAGGTATTGAGCCCCTCCCCGGCGAAGATTATGATATTGATGTGGGATTGGAATTTCATCTATCAAAAAATGACTTTTCTCCTATTGAAGTCAAAGAATGGGTTTATGAGGCCTTGAATACTGGAAATAGAACCGTGGCATACAAACGCCCTTGCGTGAGAGTCCAGTACCATCAGGCAGGTGCAGAACTCTATCACGTTGACTTGGCGGTCTATTCGGGAAGCGCCTCTAATTGGGACGACCAAACCTATTTAGCGAAAGGCTTCCCAGGTTCAGCCCCAGAAAATCAGATTTGGGAGGTCGCTGAACCCAAGGGATTGATAGAAATCTTGCAGCAACAATTCTAGAATCAAGAAAGGGACCGAGAACAATTCAGGCGAGTTATACGTTTTTTGAAGCGGTGGAAAGACGTTACCTTCTCAGCAAATGGGAACCAACGTCCAACCAGTATCGCTGTGACTGCATGTGCTATGAAGTGGTTTCAGATAGGGACTCGCTATAATCCTTATGACAGAAAAAATTATTATGACGATTTAACAGTACTTAAAAATTTGGCTCAGGTAATTATCAACCAATTCAATATGTGGACAGGCCGTATGAGTGTTTACCTGCCTGTTCCACCCTACAATGACCTATTTGAAAAAATGAGTGATAGGCAGATGGAAAACTTCAAAAGCAAGCTTGAAGCGTTCAGAGATTCTTTGAGTCAAGTAGAACGAGTGGTTGACACTTTGACAGCTTGCCAACTTTTACAAGGTGTTTTCGGAGATGATTTTCCGACACCATAATTGGTTTCAAACCTATGAATACTCAAGAGATATTAAAATCCATACCACAGCATACTCGCTTGAAATTGTGGGTTAAGGCAGCCGGAAGGTGCGAATTTCGCGGCTGTAATCAGCCCGTCTGGCGGAATAATTTGACGCTAAGTGACGGCAATTTTGCAGAGGTCGCACACATTATTGCCTCAAGTGAAGATGGACCGCGTGGGAGTGAAGAATCATCGGATTTGCGCCGCGAATTTTCCAATCTCATGCTCTTATGTCAACAATGTCATAAAGAAATTGACGACAACCCGAATAAATACTCCGTAGAGCTGCTCCGTCAGTGGAAACAGGAGCATGAGAAGCGGATAGAGATTCAAACAAACTATCCAGAGGATATCCATAAGTCCACGGTTGTGCTGTTCACGGTAAAAATCAAAGACCGGGTGAATCCAATTAACCCTGAAGCATATCGCAACGCAATGTTTCCAAAATATCCTGTTGATGAAGGGATTAAGATCGATAACCAGGATTTTGACCGTCGTGGTGATGAATCAGAGTGGGAGGCTTGCGCAAAAGTGATAGAGCGGAAAATCAGGACCCGTGTTGAGGAAGGCATAGATCATGAGGGTGTAAAACATTTCTCTGTGTTTGCAATCGGTCCTCAGCCGCTGCTCATGTTTTTGGGCAAATGTATCGGGGATACCATTCCAACAGATCTATACCAAAGCCACAGAAACATAGCGGATACGAGCAAAACATGGTCATGGCAGCCCGAAGAGCGGGAAGCCCAAACCTCCTACATCGTGAACGATATTCACGTCATAGAAAACAGTGAAAACGTTGCAATCGTATTGGCTTTAAGCGATACAATCAACAAGGACAAATATGCTGATTTCATTGACGATTCTTTTAGTATTTACGAAATAACAATTGAAGAGCCTTCTCCACATTTTTTGAAAAGTCCGAAGCAACTTGAAAATTTCAGTTATGAATATAGGAAGTTACTCAATCATGTTCAAAGTACGCATGGACACCGTTGCAAAGTCTTTATTTTACCGGCGGTCCCTGTCTCAATTGCGGTTGAGTGCGGGCGGGTTCTTCTACCGACAAAAGACCCTGAAATTTCCGCATGTGAATATTATGATTCTGATGGATTTCGAAAGGTTCTGAAAATAAATTGAGGTCTATGAAACACCAGTGCTGAGTATCGTAGGTGTTGTTTTTCATGCTATGTTTTTACGAGTTCCGCGATGACGTGGGAGAATTTTCATTTCCCGTTTCTGCCACCTTCCCACTTCGCAGCGGATAATAGCGAGCTGCTTAAGGAAATTACCAATGAACGATCAAAACGGTGTGGATTTTTTATTGATAGAATATGGAAAATCCGTGGATTTAATCCAACATTACGACAACTTTAGGGCATCCCTCATGAGGTTCGCATTTTCTTATCACTCCGTCGTTGGGACTGTCGCATTTGCTGTTTACCGGTATCTGTCCCCTAACAATTCGCAATCTAACGATGTAGAAGTTGCCGTGCCAATCTTTCTTGCTTCTTTTCTGGTTGTTGCTTTTCTCGTTGGTGTTGCCAGTGTTATTATGCTTGCCCAGAATAGGCGTTACTTTGTCATCGCAGCACGACAAGCGAACATGCTGAGGGGCGTTCTGTTTAAGCGCGGAAGTCTGGCGTCAAGCGTTAAGAGTGCCTTCCCTACGAATCCAGAGGAACCCAAAGTATTCAACCCTAAAAGTCCACACTTCGTCACGATTTTCCTATTGGCGTTTGTTAACAGTGCTTCATTTTCTTTTGGTATTTTCTTTGTCGTCATCGCGTTGAACCTCGGTTCGAGGGGTTATTATTCCGTTCCTATACTTTTGGGGTTAGTCGTTTTTATCGGACAATTTTTTCTCGTAAAACACGTTTTTTTAAAGGAGATCTCATGAACGACGCGCTTGAAATGATCGTTTGGGATGTTCAGCACGGAAACGCCATTTATATGAAAACCCCCATAGGTGTCAACTTAGGGATTTTCAGCCTTTTTCAGTTGCCTATAAGTTGTGTGCTTTCCTGCTCTATGTTGTCCCCAGTCGCTGTATTGTAAATCCTTTTTTATGTTGCTCAGTGTCTTCAATAACGCCGCTTTAGATTCGTGAAAACTCATTGTGAGTGTGCGTGCATGCCGCCCAATAAGTTTCGCTGTGCTGATGGGATCGTGCAGTATACACCGCCAGCCAGCTGCTACCATAATCCAATGTCTTATCAGTTGTGCGATGAGTTTCGCATACACCTCACATAAGATACGATCAGGTTTGGCACTGCGGAATGTATTCACCTTGCCAACGCTTTTGAAGGATTTGAATAGCAACTCAACTTGCCATCGGAGCCCAGCAATAATAATAACTTGTTCAACGGTAAGTTGTGCAACCTCCACATTTGTAATGTAAATATCCCAATCGGCAAGGCGTAACCGTTGTTTTGAGGGCGTTGTCTGTCTCCGTTTAGCATCACGCCTGATGTATCGGCGACGCTTGCTCGCTACTTGTTCGGAACATCGCCGTGCAACGAGGCGTGCTGGCAGACGATCCCTCGCT
This sequence comes from Candidatus Poribacteria bacterium, assembly GCA_965200395.1. Taxonomy (GTDB): domain Bacteria; phylum Poribacteria; class WGA-4E; order WGA-4E; family WGA-3G; genus MSPOR6. The sequence goes on from CBDAUH010000004.1 coordinate 74,904, forward strand.
CCAACATAGCAACGCTGGTCTATAGTGTCCGAGTTTGTTGCCTTGAGGTGCTTATGGTAAAATATAAAGTTTTCTATACATATTTTTCTATTTGTGGTATAATACACGGTATTATGGCATATTCAACAGACCTGCGAAAACGCGTGCTTGATTTCATTGATAACGGCGGCAGCAAAGTAAAAGCTGCGAAACTTTTCAATATCTCACGCGATGTTATCTATAAATGGCTCAACGCACCAGACCCACTCGCCCCGAAAAAATCAGGACCTAAAGGTCCCAGATGTATTGACTACAAGGCACTCACACAACAAGTAAAAGATTTCCCCGATCAAACTATACAGGAGCGCGCAGATCATTTCGGCGTTTCCTACTATTGTATTTGGTATGGACTGCGAAAACTCGGTATCTCGCGAAAAAAAAGACACTCGGCTATAAGGAACGATGTGATCACAAGCGAGAAACTTATCGTGAACAACTCGCTGCTGCAAAGGAAAACGGAAAATCCTTAGTTTTTATTGATGAGAGTGGTTTTCGGTCAGAAAGTTTCAGGCGTTTCGGGTATGCTCCGAAAGGTGAACCTGTTTTTGACCTTATATCCAGTCAAAGAAACCGCACCACAACTTTGTTAGCTGCACGTATAGATGAGGCGTTTACAGCCCCTATACTATTTGAGGGGAGTTGTAATGCGGAGCGTTTCAACACTTGGCTTGAGCATGAGTTATGCCCGCGTTTAGATGAAAACCATCTTGTTATCTTGGATAACGCACGCATCCATAAAACACACCGCACCCGGGATCTTATAGGGGCATCGGGTGCCTCCCTATTGTATTTGCCGCCTTATTCACCGGACTATAACCCAATTGAACATGATTTTGCGAACATCAAACGCTTACGAGAATATAATAAAGATAAAACACTTCAGGATATAATCAATATGTATAAATAATTCAAAACTCTACCATATATAAGCAGAAGGGTTCTCCCTGTTCATCATACAGTTTACAGTTTACTTTCAATCTTGTTATCCAGAAGATGCCTGCTTGTGTCATTTTTCTAAATGCGTCAAACGAAAAATAGCCGAGGTCTGCTAAGTGTAAACTCCCCGCAGGAAGCGGTCCAAACGCCGCTGCTGCCTTGCTATCGGCAGTAATACCATCACTGAGTTGGAAGTGTTGGAAAGCACCCGTCAGGACATCAAAACAGAGGTGAAGTTTCATAGCAGACTTCTCACAATCGTTTTTAGCACGCCCACCTTTCCATACAGGTCTCAGCTCATCCGGCAATGTGAGTGTGGTGCTGTCCTGCACATAGACGCCTGTGAACTGATTTAGCAAAGGCAGTGTCGGCGATTGTGCTGAAATAACTTGTGTTGTTGCGGCTATCTCAAGCACCGATTTCAAGGTTTCGGCTGCTTCAGGTGTCATCCGTTTTTCAATCGCTTGGCGGGTGACATGCACACCTAAAGCACAAGCTGTTTGTGCCAACTCCGTATAACTTGCATCAGGCGTTTCAAGCCACCCGAATACAAGGGTCTGCACGAAAGCACCTCCGGAGAACTTGCGGATCCTTCGGACGAACCCGCACCTTGAAGCTGATGCGTCAGCAATCGTTCGCAGTATAGCTTGCATTTTATCACAAACCTGTGTTAGAATAGACATTGGAACACCTCTTTTGTAGAAATGAGTAATATTGTTTTTCTACTATTATGTAAGAGGTGTCTCTATTTTGCAACAATATTTTATACTAAACTATAGTTTGGACATTTTGGGACATTCAGGCTGCGTTGTCCGCAGGCAATGCTGTCTCTTTGTGAAAATCGGTGTGTATTTTCTGTGAGTTTGTTTTTTCAGAGTAAATCGCAGAAAATACCGCTCTGTAGAGCTGCCAGCGGAGATAAACTACACGCAACCCTTGTGTGAGACGCTTCGGATGATACCAATGGATGCCCAACTGATCACAAACTACCTGAGCACTTATCTCCTCCGCCGTCCCATCCCGTGGGGTGAATAGCAACTTCGTCAGACTTGCTGCAACGAAACTCAATTGCACAAACCGATTGATGCTTTTGCGGGATTTCAGGCGATAGTCATCAAAACCGAAGTGTTGCTTCGCATCCCGAAAAGCCGTCTCTATGTGCCATCTCTTGCGATAATATATAGCGATCTGTGGTATCCCAATCGTCAAATCTGTTGTCCATACACAGAAATACCGATAAGGTTTCGAGGTTTTCGGGCGACTTCGGATAACAACGAGGCGAATATCAGCATCGCACATCTTCGTTCTCACGACTTTGGAGGCGATTGAATACTTTTGGCCTTCTATATCCATAAGCGTATACCGCATCCTGCGAATATCCAAGCGGTCTCCATATTTTCGCGGACGGCCACGCTGGCGATGTTTCGGCTGTTCCGGTAAACGATAGAAGACGGCATTAGACTTCGCACGACACAAGATATGATGTCCATAACTTTGAACCAGCGTAAACACTTTTCGCCTTGAGAACCCACGATCAAAAATAATAAGACCCGGAGCGATCTGGGAACAGATGCGTTTCAACACCGCATCGCTTTTATCACGGCACGTCTGCGGCACCATCAGTCTCGCCCATACGGGGAATAGCTGCCAACCTATAGATGTTTGGCAAAGTAAACCTAAGGCACCAAACTCGTGTCCATAATGGAACTTGGATCGGTTCACGCGACCCTTTTGATAACTGAAGTTGCGGAAAAAATGCAACCCCCACTGGCGTTCACCTGTTTTTATGGCTTTGGTCTCATCATACACATAAACCCAGTTAGGAAATGCTTGCTGAACCTTTTTTGTCAGGTGTCCTGCGACTTTATCCGCATCCCATTTACCACGCGATAGAAACTTTGGAAAAGACCAGTATCGCGTCTGTGAAAAACCTGATTGATAAAGTTCCGTTAGCGTGCCACTATTTCCATCTGCGATAAATCCGAAAATAAACGCTTGGAAAAGAGCATAGTTTTGTGTGTTGAACAGATACTGAAAATCTGATAGAATGTCGTCTAAGCAGAAAAGGAGGTTCATTTTTTATTCTCCTTTCAAAAAATATATTTGTTTATGAAAGGATACCTGCTTTTCTGTTTTTTCGCACTAAAAATTTCTAAAATTGTCCAAACTATAGTATACTAAAATAACATAAAAATGTTCTTAAGTTGACACCTATGGGACAGTGACAAAACTACCTGACACGAGCAAAAGGCGGGGGTGGGTGGCGGGCGAATCCATTTATGCTGTCAGAGGTGTTATGTAGTCAGCGAGAGACGTTGGGAGAGGGCTTTTGCTTGATGTGTGTATTCACTGTTTGACAAAATGCAAACAAAATAGGCAGGCACCCATAACAGGATACCTGCCTGTAATAGGTTGTGTCCTGATCGATCATTTACTCAACAACGGTAAGAGTATAACTCGCCTCGTGTGGATCCACAGAGGTCACTATCACTTCCACTCGGAACTCATGCGTGCCGAGATGCTCCGCTGTTGGATCAGGCCCGTCAAAAGATACGGACGTTTCAGATGAAGTTGTCACCCCATCATAAAAGTCGTCAGTTGTCCAGTGCGTCTCTGCCTGCCCAGGTTTCTTCCAATACCATTTTACCTGAGACATCGGTTCACTGACGTTGACTACCAGTGTATATAAACCGCCTACCGTTCCCGTTGACGGATACCCTTCCCCCGGAGAAATCGTCACCGAAACACCTGGTTCAGGTTCTGCGGGCTCTTCAGGGGGTGTACCACTACTACTGCTCACCGTCACCGTATAACTATCTTCATAGATCGTCGTAGCATCCCCCGCATATACATAAGCCGTTATCACATAATCCCCACTCGCATCACTCGTGCCAGTCGGGAATGTATACGTCATATCCGCAGTCCTCAAACTCCCATCACCAGGATCTATCTCCACATTCACACCTAAACCATTCCCCGCAGGCGATCTCACATACCAATATACCGACGAATACGGAGCACTGATAGAATAATTCGCCGTGTGACTATCACCCGGAGAAGCGGTATAAGAACTGTTAGACGGGGTGAGATAACGCGACGGCTCAGGAGACGGACTCCCACTGGGCGGCGCCGCCATTTTGCGGCCGGATCCGTGTTCCGATTCTGGATCTTTAACATCACCCGCTAAATCATAATCGGGGTAGTGCTCCACAGTAGGTGGAAATAGCGAATATTTACTCATCCAAGGGTCCATCAAACAGCCATTCGGGTGGTTATTGATACAAACAGTGGAACAATGGTCTAAGTTTACCATGTGCCCCACTTCATGGCTAATAACGTTCTTAACAAGATCATCCACAGGGACGTTGATGTTCTTAGTAGGGTCTGTGAAATCCTTATTACTTTGTTTTTCCGCGGCAATCGCATCTAAATAGATATAGATTAATGAATATTCATACGGTTTATGAACACCGGCTGCAACACCCATATAATCGTCTGGATGCTGAGGATGTTCACTTCTATTTGTTATAGGATTTATTGGTGCCTCTATTCTGAGTGCATGGACATGCTCCGTATCAGGAATACTATCGGAATTAGTGTTGATCCACCCATACTCGTTTGTAACCTGGCTATCGTATCCAGTATGTGTGGCATTCCAAACCGCTGTAAAAGGATTATTGACACACGCCTCGTGCATTTCGGTGAACGAGAAATGATGATGTGTTCCCGCATCGCCGATACCGTAAGTAGACATGGAGCTGTGTAGGACGTAAAAAACATCTTTTGTCTCTGGACTGGTGCGTGTATGCCCCGCCAAGGTATATCCATATCCCGTGGCCTGTTGTGTTGTCATGAACCCCCTGTATTCTTCGAATGCAGTGAACCCATCACCATTCTCACCGTTGCCCGCAGGCCCTGTCTCTTTATCCACAGTGTTCTGCCGTTTTCCTAAGAAAGGCACACTGTAAGGATAGTTTTTGACCCCTGATTTTTGGTGTTGTTGCCATGCACTTCCTTGGGCAGCGCATTGGAAGACCCTGTCTTCCATTTGTATGGGTAAAAATCGTTATTCCAACCGTCAGCGATATGATTCCCATTCTCATCGCGCGGCACGGTGCCAATAGCACTGCCGGCTTTTTTGAAAACATCGTTACCGTTTGCATCCGTACCCGTTCTCTTATAGAGGGTCGCCTTGAGTTTTCCCCACGCACCATAGTCCCAGGAACGGACATTGACAGTAAACTCACAAATCGTGTCGGTGTAACTATCTGCCATCTTATACTTGAGAACGCCTGTGCCGAGATCACTCCATTCGCTACCTGTGTTATCAGATTTCAATAACTCAAGGTCCGCAGAGGTATCTGGACTTTTCAGAGGTGCGTTTGTGCAATAGCCGTTCATTGCAGAAGTCGTCTCTAATTCTACAAGCACATACCCATAAGTCGGACGATCTTCTATCCGGATATCTACAGGCAACTTATTATTATATTCAGGTAAAACCGTCGGACTGCCCATCACGTAAACCTTCGCAGCATCCGCAACGTTAAACATGCCACAAAGGGGGAAAAGACAGAAAGTGAGTAACAAACTTATCATAGTTTTCATAATATTCTCTCCTTTGAATGAGAGGCGATGTGACCCTATCACACCGCCTTTTATACTCTTATTTATCTTTATCACGGGGATGTCGGGGTGGCACGCGCTTTTCATTCAGCTGCTGTGTCACCTGCTCCGCAAGGTCAGGGTCTAACTGCTGCAAACGCTTGATCCCCGCATCACGCCCATATTTGTCTATAACATCAAAACCACGCTTGAGACGATCAGGATCAAACGTCGTTTGCTTACCACGCAGATGACGCTCCATCTCCTTCGCTAAAAAGTTGTTCGTATCTATCGGGGCATCGTTCATAATAGATTCTGCCCACTCAATAAACGCTTCTACCTCTCTGAAATAATCCTCCCTAAACTGCTCTTCTTCTGCTAAACGCCTCGTAAAGTCCTCTTGTTCACGCAGCATCTCTAAAAACGCTTGATGCTCCGCATCTTGCCGCGCAAGCTCTTCGGGGGATAGACCTTCAGGGGATTGTGGAGATGCAGGCACCTCCTCAGGCACCACAAATGAATCTACAAACGCATCGTCGTTTGCAGTAGAAATGTCCGCAACGGGCGGTTGTTGTAGCACGGATACACCTTGTCCAGTTGCATCAAGAACCGGGTCGCGCTGGATCGGCAATATCGCCGGTTTACCTTCAGCTATCGCTTCTAAATGACCCAGAGCCCAAGGATGCCCCGGCGGCGCCAGAGACTCAACTTTCTTCAAATGAACCCACGCAGACTTGTAGTCACCCAAACGTTGATACGCAATACTTAACAGACGATCCCCTGTGTATAAGCTCATTTCACCGATCTGGCCCTGTTGAGAGGCCTTTTTCAAATAAACAATCGCTTCAGCCGGTCTTCTCTCGCGTAAAAGTAAGTCTCCCAAATAGAATAGAGTCACGGCCGAATTTGGGTGATATTTCAGGACACGGCGGAAATTGTGTTCCTCACCTCTTGCTATATAAAGCCCGGTTTCCAGGCCTTCGGGACTACTAGGGTCCTCACTGAATACGCGTTCCGCGTATTTTGTAGCCACTGGCATCCTAATGTCGGGGTGAGCTGCTTCAAGGACATATTGGAACGCTTCATAGTTATCCATGTGTTCCAGCACAACATCTGTATAGATGCCATACTCTTTCAGGATTTCTATGGTCGTCTCCATATCCCGACCATCACTCACAGCTTCATACACATCTCTAAAATAGCCAGGGCTTTTGTAGTATTCGTTTGTATAATGACCACCGTGGGCAAATCTTACCTTATCCAATCGTTCCTGCAGATCCCGGGGGAACTCCCTGGGCGGCGGCGGATCCCCCGGATGAAAGTGACCATGTGAGTGTGACGCTTTCGGTTTTTTCTTGAGTCTCGGCTTCACCTTATCCCACACGCTCTGACCGGACGCCACACTTTTGTCCTGAGCATCTGATGGTCTAAAAGTATCAGCATGATCATGACCATGTTCGTCCCCTCCCTTCTGTATCTGACTGGACACGAGTGCACCCACACCACAGATAACAACGAGTGCCAACAAACTGTATAGCACGTATTTGCGAGTATATTTCATAATAGACATATCTATTCTCCTTGACCCTTGCTGCTGCGTCCAGCAAGCAGGGCATCATCTGTTTATCCTATAGATCGGATTTATGTTAAGTGATAAGAATGACTGTGTAGTCATGTCTCATGGTATGCTTCATAATTATAGCATATAAAACAGGTTTATTATTTACTATAGTTTGGACAGTTTTGCTCTTGTTATAGATTATGAATAGTTGGCAGCACTTCCCCGTTAGCACTTCTGAACAGGTGTTAGAACTGCTGCTAACGCCCCTTTTTTGTCTAAATTCTGTTAGAAATCACTGTTTTTTAGTCATCATTTTTCCAATAATCGTGAAAATAGTTGCTGCTGAACCATTTTCACATAGTATCTTCGGGATTTTCAGTTTTTTCTGTGCGTTTTTCCCCGGGTCGTAACTCGTATAAAAATAGTTTTGTTGTAAACATCGCTGCAAGTAAGCGGTCATCAAGCCGCGTGTGAGATGTTTCGGTTTATACCAGTGTATATTGAGCGTGGATAGCACGTCTTCTAAATCAAGAGAAACCTTGTCTGTGTCTGTGTCTGCGGGTGTCTTAGGCAATGGCGACGGACTGAAAGCGAGTTGTGTCAGCGTTGCTGCGGTGAAACTGAGTTGAACGAACCGATCCAAACTTTTCCTGTCTCGGAGTTGATAGGTGTCAAATCCGAAGTTCTCTTTAGCGTCCCGAAAGGCAGTTTCAATCTGCCATCGGTTTCTATAGTGTCGGATAACTGTTTCTACGGGCAGTCGTAAATCTGAAGTAAATACACAAAAATACCGATAGGGTTTAGACTTTTTCAAGCGTTTGCGTATCACAACGATGCGGACATCTACAGGACACATCTTTGTTCGCACGACTTTATCAGCGACAGAAAGTGTCTGATCCTCAACAACGATATCTGTATACTTCAGGTGTGGAATAGACACACGGCTACCATACCGACGGGGTCTGCCTCTCTTGAGACGCTTAGGGCGTTTCGGTATATCAAAAAACGCTGCGTTTGACTTCGCACGACAAAGTAAATGATGTCCTTGTGAGAGTATCTCCGTGAACACTTTGCGTCTATTGAAACCTCTATCAAAAATGATAAGACCCGGTGGCACAAGATTACATAAATGCTTCAGCACAGCGAGGCTATTTGCGTCCTCGCTTTTCGGTTCCATCATCCGTGTGGCTAATGGAAATAGGCGCGTGCCTTCGGGCGTTTCTGCCAGCCACCCAATCGCACCGAACTCGTGTCCGTGATGAAACTTGGACTGGTTCTTGTTACGTGGCTGATACGCAGGGTTCCTGCGGAAATGCAAACCCGCTTGTTTTGAACCGCTACTTATGGCATGCGTCTCATCATAGACATAGACGCCCGTGGGGTAAGCGGATAGCACTTGATGGCTTAGCGTAGTGGCGACTTGATCCACACACCAGATGCCACGCGAGAGAAACTTTGGCAGAGACCAATACCGACCTGCTTGGGCTGTCGCAAGATAGATTTGTGTCATTGTGCCTCGGTAGGGCGTATTTATCAGACCTTTTACGAAAGTCTGAAAGTGGTGAAAGTTATTATACTTGAACACAGGTCAAAAATCTGATAACATGTTGTCCAAGTAGGAAAGTGGGGTCATTTGAAATATCCTTTCAAATTTGTGTTTCCTAAAAGGATACCCGCTTTCCTGCTTTATGTCCATAAAAAAACAAAAACTGTCCAAACTATAGTATTATTTAGACAGACTACAGAAATAGGAAGGTCACATTCTCTCCCCTCGCTTGTGGGGGGATAAAGCTCACTTACCCCCATTTTTGTATGCGGTATGTGTAGGCGTGTGTGTGTATAGAAATAAGTTGGAAAGTCTGATGGGTTATGGTAGAATACCTCCATATAAACCAATGTCGGTGAAAAACCGGCAGGGAGGTATTCTTATGAAATATACCCTTAGTTGGGTACACCCCAGAAAGATTATAACAGGTTTTCGTAAAGTTTTCAACGGGGTTTGTATCAAAAAACCGACGCTCCGCAACTTTTATTTGATGCTACAGGCTGTGTGTGTAGCCCCGAGTTTTCGTATTCAATCGATTGCCTCACATCTACCTATCCGTGTGAAACACGACAAGTCTAAGCAAAAGCGTGTGTTGCGGTTTATTGACACCTATTTTCCGGTTGCAGCGGTGAAGGGTGCCTGGTTGTCACATATAGTTGTCAGTGTGTGTCGTTCTGTGGGGATGCAGCATCTGCTTGTGCTGATAGACGAGACAGATTTACCGGGCGGATGGAAGGCGATTGTTGCAGCCCTTCCGTTTCGCAATCGTGCGATCCCGCTCTATTGGGTTCTGTATAAAAATGAGATGCTCAAAGATGGCACCTATCAAGGACATAACGATTTAGTTCAGCAGTTCTGTTGTGATGTCCATAGTCGCGTTGTTAAAGTGTTAGGGGATAGTCGGGAGCCTGTGTTGGTTTTTGACAGAGGGTTCGCCCGAGCGAGAGCGATCCTCAAGTTTTTTGAGGGGCAAGGCATCTGCTACTTGATGCGTGTGCCACGCAATGTTGGTGTGCGTATAGCAGGCAACAAGCAGTGCCTTGAAGAAGTGGCAAATGGTTTTTACCCACAAGTGCTTTATCACTACACGGAGCAGGTGCCTGTGGCACTCTATGTTGGGGGACAGCACACCAAGAAAGACCCGTTATATCTTATCTCCAATCGGCTTCAGGGGAACCCCCTGCGAACTTGCTACAAGCGGCGGACACAGATTGAACACGGGTTCAGAGACTTGAAAACGAACTTCGGTTTCAAAGCACTCGTTTTGAGAAAGAACGAACAGCCCCGGATGGAAGTTCTGTTTTTGTTGGCAGTCGTGGCTTATGGTTTGGCGTTCCTGTGTTATGAAAAAGCTGCGGACAGATGGGCAAAAACTTTACACCCTACGCGGAAAGTTTACTCCGTGATCAGTGTCATCAACCGTATGATCCGCGAGGTGTGGACGCAGGAGGCGTTGCTCTTGTTCACCGAGAGGACTTGTTTGAGAGATATAAACTTTCTCACCGCAGAAGAACTGACATGACAACATTGGAGACCTATGAACACAACTACACACGCATTCAAAAAAAAATGGGGGTAAGTGCGGGGATAAAGGGGGGTCTATTCCTGTAGAGGTGGCTGGTCTCTATTCTATAGTGCATTGACGCTATGATAGGTCTTTGCTAAAATAGACACCAGCGCTGTCGTACTATTACTACGTCAGTGCTACGCATCGGCAGTGTCAGTCTTACTAAACACTGTCGGTGCATTTTTAGCACCCTCCGACATAATCCACCGTTATGTGAATTTAATGTCTAAAAGTCATTGTACTATAGTTTGGACAATTTTAGAAATTTTTAGTGCGAAAAAACAGAAAAGCAGGTATCCTTTTAGAAAACACAAATTTGAAAGGAGAATAAAAAATGAACCTCCTTTTCTGCTTAGACGACATTCTATCAGATTTTCAGTATCTGTTCAACACACAAAACTATGCTCTTTTCCAAGCGTTTATTTTCGGATTTATCGCAGATGGAAATAGTGGCACGCTAACGGAACTTTATCAATCAGGTTTTTCACAGACGCGATACTGGTCTTTTCCAAAGTTTCTATCGCGTGGTAAATGGGATGCGGATAAAGTCGCAGGACACCTGACAAAAAAGGTTCAGCAAGCATTTCCTAACTGGGTTTATGTGTATGATGAGACCAAAGCCATAAAAACAGGTGAACGCCAGTGGGGGTTGCATTTTTTCCGCAACTTCAGTTATCAAAAGGGTCGCGTGAACCGATCCAAGTTCCATTATGGACACGAGTTTGGTGCCTTAGGTTTACTTTGCCAAACATCTATAGGTTGGCAGCTATTCCCCGTATGGGCGAGACTGATGGTGCCGCAGACGTGCCGTGATAAAAGCGATGCGGTGTTGAAACGCATCTGTTCCCAGATCGCTCCGGGTCTTATTATTTTTGATCGTGGGTTCTCAAGGCGAAAAGTGTTTACGCTGGTTCAAAGTTATGGACATCATATCTTGTGTCGTGCGAAGTCTAATGCCGTCTTCTATCGTTTACCGGAACAGCCGAAACATCGCCAGCGTGGCCGTCCGCGAAAATATGGAGACCGCTTGGATATTCGCAGGATGCGGTATACGCTTATGGATATAGAAGGCCAAAAGTATTCAATCGCCTCCAAAGTCGTGAGAACGAAGATGTGCGATGCTGATATTCGCCTCGTTGTTATCCGAAGTCGCCCGAAAACCTCGAAACCTTATCGGTATTTCTGTGTATGGACAACAGATTTGACGATTGGGATACCACAGATCGCTATATATTATCGCAAGAGATGGCACATAGAGACGGCTTTTCGGGATGCGAAGCAACACTTCGGTTTTGATGACTATCGCCTGAAATCCCGCAAAAGCATCAATCGGTTTGTGCAATTGAGTTTCGTTGCAGCAAGTCTGACGAAGTTGCTATTCACCCCACGGGATGGGACGGCGGAGGAGATAAGTGCTCAGGTAGTTTGTGATCAGTTGGGCATCCATTGGTATCATCCGAAGCGTCTCACACAAGGGTTGCGTGTAGTTTATCTCCGCTGGCAGCTCTACAGAGCGGTATTTTCTGCGATTTACTCTGAAAAAACAAACTCACAGAAAATACACACCGATTTTCACAAAGAGACAGCATTGCCTGCGGACAACGCAGCCTGAATGTCCCAAAATGTCCAAACTTTAGTCATTGTAGAAAACGTATCAAAAAAAGTCAATACATTTTCATAACTTGATAGGGTTATTTAGTTTTATGTATTTTAGTTGTTTTTTATCACAATCGTTAATATTTTAGGATGTGCAGATATACCGTGATTTTTCACGCTATATCTGCTATACTTCACCTTAAAAACTTACGATCTTTTGAGGTGAAGAATGACAAGAAAAAAGTCCTGCCACTTAGTCAATATGTTAGCAGAACTTACAGACCCACGCAAGGAAAAAGGGAAACGGCACCCCTTGAAAGCAATCCTCGCACTTTTAGTCGTTGGATTGATGTGCGGGCATAAAGGGTATACATCCATCGCTACCTGGGCACGCTCACAGCCCGCACTCACAAAAGCACTCGGGTTCACACATCACAAAACGCCTTGTGCCGCAACTATCCATAATCTGTTGAAAAAGTTGGACGTTGAGGCATTAGAAAACATCCTGTCAAAATGGGTAAACGCCGCATTAGCAGAGTGCCCTGATTTGCGGGGGTGTTCCGACGCAGTCGCTATAGATGGCAAAACCCTGCGTGCGTCTAAAAAAAGTGGTGCGATGATCAGCCATTTACTCTCCGTCGTCTCTCATGAGTTAGGGATCACCCTCACGCAGCGAGGTGTCAGCGACAAAACCAATGAAATACCGGTATCAACGGAAATCCTCAAAGCGTTTGATGTAGCAGGCAAAGTTATCACAACGGATGCCCTTTTGACACAACGCTCTTTCTGCCACGGAATCATAAACAGCGGGGGCGACTATATGCTGCCTGTTAAAGGCAATCAACCGGACCTGTTAGAAGCGATTGAAAAACTTTTTCAAGGCGTGCCTGACGCGGTTTCTGAAGACACAACACACCCTACTTTAGGGAAACCGATATACATGCATGAGACGATTGAAAAGTCGCATGGCAGACTTGAGACGCGATGTATCAAGGCAAGCACAAGTCTCAACGCATATCTGGATTGGCCGGGCGTAGCACAAGTGATCCAATATTGCTATACTTCCAAAAATATGAAGACAGGAGAAGAGACAACCCGCACTACCTATGGGATTACGAGCCTGAAACCGAGTGAGGCATCCGCAGAACGCTTACTTGCTTTACGGAGAGGCCATTGGGCAATAGAGAACAAGTCGCATTGGATGCGCGATGTGCTACTCGGCGAGGACGCATCACCTGTCAGATGCGGGGCTATTCCACAAGTCATGGCCGCTTTACGAAATACCGCATTATCCGTATTCCGTTTTCAAGGCATAACACGGATCGCTGATAAAATAAAGGAATATGCATCAAAACCTTTACTCACAGTTAACTTGATAAAATGAATATCTATAAAACTAAATAACCCTAATAACTTGAAAGTATTATACAACATCTCAATTGCTACGTCAACACTTTTTTGATATAGCATAAGTATAGCAAAATAATCTGTTCAGATACAAAGCAGGGAAAGGAGCTCTGTTGTATCACACGTGCAGGTTGAAACGTTTTTTCAGTGCTTTTTTGATCTTCTCTATCTCGGTCTGGGCATCGGACACTTGCGTTTTTAGGGGAACGCGGGCAGAACGCGACTGCGGCAAGAACTCATCACTATACTCCGCTAAGGTGGCGCGCATCGTATTGATCACAACTTTATACTTTTTACTCAACTGACTCCACGACATACCATTTCTACGATCTACCGCGGCACGTTCAATCTGATAGATGGACAGTTTACGCCCTCTCGGCATATTCGCTCTCGTTTTTTGATAAGTTTTTGATATAGTATTCTAACATACAATCACACAGATAACAACCCTAACATCCGCAGTTATTGCAAAACGTTTTCACAACCACCAGTAAAACACACACCTTGACCCTTCCGTGTGGATATGCTATCCTATACTAAACTTCGCGAAGATGGACGTTACGATGCAAAAGAGCATGTGGATACCTAAAATCATTATTATACTGCTGTGTCTATGGGCTTATAACCCCAATAATCCATACAGCTATTACATCGTTTTGAGATGGGTGTGTAGTGCGGCTTTCATTGTCTTGGCGTTATACTACTTTGGGACGGGACAGCTCGCCATTGGATTTCTCTGTAGTGTCGGAGTGATTGTCTATAATCCTATTCTTATGATCACAGGACTCCGGTCTTTGTGGGGTGTTGTTAACTTCATCACTATTCTATTTGCTGCAGCAACATTATTCATACCACACAAACAGTAAAACAGAAAATATACTTTATCCCTCCTTAGCCCCCGCAAGCAGGGGGGACAGAAAGAGAAGACCCGCGAGCAGGGTGAGGGCATGCAAACAAACTTTGCACGAGCGAGCAGTGAGCAGGCAGTGTGCAGGCGTGTGCCTGGTGCGGTTCTGCACGTTTGCATATCGGTTGCGAAGCAAAGCGAAGCAATCCGCTAAGCAAACGCAGCAGAGAGCGACGTGCCTGTTGCGGTGTTATTCACACGGCAACACAGCACAAAGCAATACCGCACCACAGCACACAGACAGCACGTGCCTGCGGGGGAGTGCCAAAGACACCTAAACACGAGCAAAGGGCGGGGGTGGGTGGCGGGCGCATACCTTCAGCATCACAGACAACACACGGGCAGGTGTATAAGGCTTGTCATAATCCCATCCTTCGGAACGGAGTAATCCGTCTTGTTGCTTTTCAAATCGGAGAGCGTTTTTCATATCAAAGAGTGCCTGCGAGGGATCGTGTGTGCTGTTCTGTAGTTCACGTAGCACAGGATAATATCCAACATCGCATATCTCTTTACGAACATAGAGGTAAGGTAGCATTTCAGGCCAGAGTTCAACAACATCTTCCGTCATAGCGGTTTCGTTAGCATCATAAAAGTCTTGTGCTTGTGCCTTGCGGGTTTCGAGGTCTATGTTAAGGTCAGTGTATAAGCGTTCCCACTGTTGCCAGAGGTGTTCTTGTGTGGGGTGCCAGAGGTCAGCGGGGTGTTCTATTGCTCTGAAAAACTTGGTATTCCATCCTGCCCGTGTGCAGAGTAGGTTCGCTGTAGCTTCTGCGTGTTTTATCGTGTCTACATTGATAAAGTTAGATTGTCCATCAATGCGTCCGCAACGGATAAGGTCAGAGTCAAACCATAACTGGTCTTTATTACGGACATCGGGGTTCATCACCGTTTCGGGATCGTCAAGGTCATCAGATATGATAAGGTCGGGTCGGTGTGCCCCGAAGAGTGCCCCTCTGACTTGTCCGCCTCTCCCTTTCGGCATGATTTTGATGTCGTTTGTAGTGATGAGTTCTTTGACACCCCAGTTGTTGCGTCTGTTCTTGGGTATGAGCCATTGCATATCTGAGTGTGATTCAATTTTGCGTTTGATGTCGTAGACGTTAGAGATTGCGACGCTTTCTGATCGTGAGATCAGGATAATAAAGTGGGTCGTTGGCATATCCATCATTGCGAAGCAATCCTTGAAATAGATGCGGTATATTGGGTAGATCACGGACATGAACGTTGTCTTCGCACTGCCACGAGGGGCAACGATATTGACTTTTTGTCCAGTGTTTCCCATATCAACGGATTCCATAAAAGACTCTTGGTGTGAGGGGGGTGTTTTCACCCCCGTGTGTTCTTGAAAGAAGTGTCGTGCGAAGATGAGCGGGTCAATAAAAGCATAAGCGAGCATGAGCATATCTTTTTCAAGTTGACTCTTCGCCTTCTTCCTCCGCCTCTTCAAGCGCGATAGCCGCGCGCTGTGCGTCAGAGAGTTGTTTTTCTTCTGCACTGTCTGTATCAATTTTGAGTTTAATATCTTGTGTGGTTTCATTTTTGTATAATCCGTGTAGTTTTGCTTCGTGATCGTAGAGTTTTAGCTTCATTTCATAGATTTTAAGAATGTGGTCGAACGTGTCAGGTGACACGTTTTTTGCCTCTTCCAGAAATGCATCTAAAGCCTTTATGTCATTGTCCTGCTGGTGATTTTGCTTCTCCTTGAAAAAAGTGTCACTGTTTAGGAATTCAGGTTCTTTTGCGATATGTGCATAACGATTATTGAGTGTTTTTCTATTATGTCGCGTATCCTCTACGTTGTATTCTTCAAGCCATGCGGCGTTTACTTTTTCTTTGCCTTTTTTACCTCTACCATGTACACGTAGCATGACGCGGTAGTATGTTTCCTGTTCAGGTGTTTTCTTTGGAAGGTTCTCAAGTTTTTCTGTTGCCACATTATATTACCTTATGGTTCGCGTTGTCTCTCTAACTAACGATTTATCCTCACCTAATAGTTGAAAAGAAATGTTTGTAAATATTATACCCTTTTGACCGGCTAAACCCAACCCCGTTTTTTCTGTTTTGGTGTACCCCAAAAATAAACCATAAAAATGTCTCAAGGAGATATTTGAGTCTGTCAAAAATCGTTTTTTCATATTACTGTATGTTAAGTACGGGGCATGGCACAGAAAAACCTGAAAATTATCAGAGTGTTTATTTTTTATGCAAAACGGACGTTGTCCTAGGAGGACCCTTCATGTGGACGTCCGTTTTGCATATTTTTTTGTATTACTCGAGACACGGCACCTTGATTGATTTTTCCAAAATGTTTGGATATATGCAGAACAATATCGGATTGCTTCTGCCCCTCTTGGTGCAGTCTCATGATCTCTGCATCTCTTGCGGCTTTATTTGTTTTTCGGGTGTTCTCTGTTTTTCTGCGTGCGGTTCGTTCACTGACACCTGTTGCTTGTTGTAGTGCTTTTGTATCGCCTGCCTTTTCTGCTGCTGCGATCTCTTTGTCGGTTGTTTCTCGCTCGCTGATAATGTTCTCAAGTGTTGCTGTGTTATCGTCTGTCCACTTTTCAATATCGCGTTCGGTAAAGAGGTGTGTCTGTTCTCTGTCTGTAATTGTCGGCAGTTCATGTGAACACCACAGGAAAACCTTTTTACCGTGGGAGACGAGTCGTGCGCGTCCGATTGCCTGTATTAACTCGGCTTTTGCGCCGGTATCATAAACGGATTGCACGCGTTGATCTTTCCACCCCCTTCCTCGTCTCTGTCAAAAGATAATATCTTATCATCAGCACCGTAGATTATCTTACTATTCCATTCTAAAGCCTCTGGGGGGCGTTCTGGGCTAAATAGGATATGCAGATAGTCAATATCCTTGAACAACGCATCAAGTCCTGTGAGACCGCCAAAGTGGGCTGTTATCAAGTCGTGTTTCTCAATATCTGCCTGCTTTTCTTTCAAAACAGATTGATATGAGATAACCGCGTGCCTTCCCGCTATCCGAGAAACAATATCAATCATAGTTTCCCAATATCCTTGACCGGTAGCATTGAGTTTTCCATCAGTCAAGACGGTGCTGCGTGGGTTTTTGTTGGTAGCTAATTGATACATGCGTGCATCGGGGTGCCATGCTGTGCTGGTGGCGTCAAAGTACATCACATTCGGGTAATAAGGTTCGGGGAACGCACGCTTAAGGTGTTCTTCTTTGAGTGTTGCCCCTATAAATCCGATACGTGCTTTTGTTTTGGGGAGTAGGGGTGGCATTGCGAAGGATAGCACGCCGTCGTGATAGTGTATGGGTGCGTTTTCTGTGTATGGGTAGCAGTCAAAGAAGAGTTCTAATTGGTGTAGGAGTGTCCAATCGGGTTTTGACAATTTCGGTAATGCGTTTATATCTGTTTGTGTGTCTGCTTTGAGGTGTCCTGTTCTCACGGCGTCATCCAGGGTTACGAATTCGTGTGTGGGTCTCCCTGCGGTGTCGTATCCGTTTTGTATTGCTATGTGTGATAATCGTTTAATGATAAAGTCTCTTTCGGTGCGATTTATAGCGTTTATGATGTGTTTTATATCTTCGTAACGTGTCTCTTTGTGTAGAGATGCGAGTATATTATTTACAACTTCAGCGGTTTTTGTGTTGGGGTGTCGGTGTGTCAACTCTTCAAGGTATTCGCGTGTGATGTTAATGCAATTGAAAAGTTCGGTGATCTCGGTGTCGTCGTGAAGCATCAGATCGTCTTTTTCGAGTGTGCCGATATTGGTTTGTATCCAACCTCGGAATATTGGGTTGGTGAACAGTTGGGGGAATGTGAAGAGGGAGACTTGGTGTTTTTTGAGTTGTCTGATGTCGTGCCAGTGTCCTGCTTCTTCGCATTTATCGCGTTGGGGGCATCGCGAGCAGATAGCGTCTCGTGGGTTACCGCCTTTTTGTGCGTAAGCGTCATAGATGTAGGGTTGGATACAGGGGGAGTCATGGGGGAATGTGCCGGTGGGGTTTGACAGGATGCCTCTGTAAGCAAAAGCGGGTATTTCTGCTGTGTTGAAGCGATCGGACATTTCGTGCATCAAGTTTTTGTGTGGTAGGTTTAGCAAGACCTGGATGCCTTTGTAGACGTGTTGTATGACTGCATGGCTTTTACCGACGCCTGTATCTGCGCGAAGTCCGAACACTTTTGCGTCGCTGTCAAACACTTCAGTTAAAAATTCCCGTGATCTCTGTAGTGTTTCGGTTGTCAAACGTGTATCGGTTTTGTGTAGTTTTATCTTTCGCGTTCGGTGTGATGTAGGTTTTACCTTCCACCATGTTTCTCCGCAGTCGTAGCAATGTCCTTTTTCGCCTCCGTATGTATCTTTGAAGTATTGCACTTTTCCCTGTGTTTCTGGGTGTTTTCGGTGTTCGGTGACTGCACAGAACTTTATGGGATAATATGAACTGATGCCATAGGTGTCAACTTAAGAACAGATTTATGTTATTTTAGTATAAAATATTGTTGCGAAATGGAGACACCTCTTGCATAATAGTAAGAAAAACCTTTATTTCTACAAAAGAGGTGTTCCCATGTCGATTCTAACACAAGTGTGCGATAAAATGCAATATACATTGCAAACCTTTGCTGACGCATCAGCTTCAAGATGCGGGTTCGTCCGAAGAATACGCAAGTTGTCAGGGGGTGCTTTCGTCCAGACCCTCGTATTCGGGTGGCTTGAAATCCCTGATGCAAGTTATACCGATCTGGCACAAACGGCACGTGCTTTAGGTGTGCATGTCACCCGCCAAGCGATTGAAAAACGGATGACACCTGAAGCAGCCGAAACCTTGAAATCGACGCTTGAGGTAGCCGCAACACAAGTTATTTCGCCACAACAGCAGACACTGCCTTTGCTAAATCAGTTCACAGGCATCTATGTGCAGGATAGCACAACACTCACATTGCCGGATGAGCTGAGACCTGTATGGAAAGGGGGGCGTGCTAAAAACGATTGTGAGAAGTCTGCTATGAAACTTCATCTCTGTTTTGATGTCCTCACGGGTGCTTTTCAACACTTCCAACTTACTGATGGTATTACTGCCGATAGCAAGGCAGCAGAGCAGTTTGAGCCGCTTCCTGCGGGGAGTTTACACTTAGCAGACCTCGGCTATTTTTCGTTTGACGCATTTGAAAAAATGACACAAGCAGGCGTCTTCTGGATAACAAGATTGAAAGTGAACTGTAAACTGTATAATGAACAGGGAAAACCCCTCTGCTTATAATGAAGTTTAATAATTTAATTTGGTAATTTCTTGGAGATGCTGGTGCGGTTAGGAAACCGTATCTACAAGGCCTGGGGAATAATAGAATTACCCGAATATTTTCTTAAACTTCATAATGGCATTCATACCGTTGATTTGGCGTAAATCCGCGATTCAGAAAAAGAGCATGCAAGAAGACACAGACTCTTAAAATCCGCGTCAATCCGCGTAATCCGCGATTCTGACAAACAAAAATCCGCGTCCAAAATCGACTTTTGAATGCCTCTACTACGTTTTCTACAACTTCTTGCAGTATGTCGGCAAATTGTGCTAATATAACTGAATAGCATTAAGAGGTAGAAGATTTAACTGATTTAGAGGAAACAGAATGAAATCTAAATATACCCAACTCAGCAAAAATCTAATAGTTCACCATGCACATGTCAACACAGGCATCCTTCGTGATGGACACCGCGCACTCCTCATTGATCCAAGTGGAACATCTCTCCAAACAACCCTCAACGAAATCGGTATTACACAGATAGATCATATCTTATATACACATCACCATCGCGATAGTACATCTGGATTTACATTCCCTGAAAATGCGCGAATCGGTGTGCCAAAAACCGAAGAACAGTGGTTTAGTGATGTCGACACATTTTGGAACGACTCAAAATACCGATGGCATCTATACAACTGCCATCCCCACAATCTTATGCTCGCTGAATCTATCCCAATAACAGACAGGTATGCTGAAGGAGCACAAATTAACTGGGGTTCTGCCTCCATATCAGTTCTTGAAACGCCCGGACATACCGATGGCAGTGTTACCTATCTCGTTGATGTTGATGACAAACGATTCGCTTTTACAGGGGACCTCATCTATGATGCAGGAAAAATATGGGAACTGTATAGCCTTCAAAAAGGAAAACAAACAACCGATTATCACGGATTTCTTGGGGCGCGAGATGAACTCAGAGAGAGTTTAGAAAAAGTACGGCAATCATCACCAAACACACTTATCCCGACACACGGGGTAGTCATGAATAATCCTGATTCTGCAGTTGACGAACTTTTTGACAAAATAGATTATTGCTACGATAAATATTTGTCAATATCCGCACTACGCCACTATTTTCCAAACCTCTTCGCCGAATTTGAGGGACGTGCAGACCACCTGAAAATCCGAGAAGGTAAACCACCACCCGATTTTTTACGCCACTTCGGCACAACATGGTTGATAATATCTGAAAATCAGGAGGCATTCGTCATGGATTGCGGTTCACCGAATATAATAAAACAGATTCAACAGCTACAAACAGATGGAGAAATCTCAGAGGTTACACAATTTTGGGTAACTCACTATCACGACGACCATGTCAATGCTATTCCCGAATTTCAGGAAACCTTTCACTGCGAAACTATAACCGATTCTATCGTCGCTGAAGTTATTACAAATCCAACAGCATACAGGCTTCCATGCATTTCTCCCTCCGTTACGCGAGTCGATCGCGCAACCTGTGACGG
This sequence comes from Candidatus Poribacteria bacterium, assembly GCA_965200395.1. Lineage (GTDB taxonomy): Bacteria > Poribacteria > WGA-4E > WGA-4E > WGA-3G > MSPOR6. The sequence goes on from CBDAUH010000004.1 coordinate 95,816, forward strand.
GGATACTTGGACTTGGAATGAATTCACTATGACTGCATATTATTTTCCGGGACAGACCTATTACCACGGTGGATTGCTCGTCGAGGGACGCGGTGTCAAGATGTTCTTTGCAGGTGATTCCTTCACCATGGCTGGCATTGATGATTACTGCTCAGGCAATCGGAATCTTCTCGGTAAAGGTGTAGGTTACGATAATTGCCTGAGACGCATCCATAAACTTGAACCTACACATATATTCAACTGCCATGTCGATCCAGCATTTGATTTCACCGAAAACGAAATTGAATTTATGCTAAATACACTCGCTGAACGAGAAAAGTGTTATACCGAACTTTTTCCGTGGGATCACGCAAACTACGGTATAGATGACCACTGGATTCGCTGTCTTCCTTATGAACAGGAAGTTACACACGGAGATACTGCGACCTTGCAGCTTGTGGTTACGAACCATTCATCCGAGACTTGCAGGGTAGTAGGACAACCTATTCTTCCTGAATCATGGGCTTTTGACGTGCCAGCAGCAGAAACCACAATCTCACCGAAAACTGATGGCTATATCCAGTTTTCTATTCCTATTCCACAGAGTTCAGAAGTGTCAGGAAGAGTCATAATTCCATTTGACATTACCTACGATGGCAAACCATTGGGACAATTTCGTGAAGCAATACTTGCCTTCACATTGAACTCGGACAGATATTAAGAGGTATTATGAGGACATTATCTGGTTCACAAATCCATGATTTCAATAAAAATGGCTACTTGCTAGTTGAAGACGTACTTACCCCAGATGATCTGAATCCGCTTATAGCGGAGTTTGAAGGAATTATTGACACAGGTGCAGCACAACTCTACGCAGATGGTGAGATTGACTCCGAATTTAAGACAGAGGGATTTGACACTCGATTAGCAAAAATAACTAAACAATCTCCAATCGTCTTTCAAAAAATATTTAGCGGGGCACATACAGGACCCGCGCTATTCCATCTCCTCGTCAATCAAAAATTGCTTGACATTGCAGAAGCACTTGTCGGTCCAGAAATTATGTGCCATCCAGCTTACCGTGTTCGCCCTAAACTTCCTGAGCATGATCGAACATTGGTTCCATGGCATCAAGACGCAGGATATATGGAACCGAAGTGTGATTCAGTGTTACAGCTCACAATTTGGATACCGTTAATTGATGCCACGGTTGAAAACGGATGTCTTGAAGTTATACCACACGCACATCGTGACGGTGTTCTGCCACATCGTCATTCAGAAACGTACTATCTTGAAATTCCTGATGATGCATTACCCAATGTGGACCCTGTAGTCGTACCTGTTAAGTTCGGTAGTGTTTTATTATTCACCAACTTAACACCCCACCGATCCATTCCAAATGTCAGCCATCAGGTTAGGTGGAGTGTGGATTCACGTTATCAGGATGCGGCGAAACCCACCGGTTACCAACCAGAAGCTGGATTTCTAGCTCGTAGCAAACTGCATTCAGATGATGTTGTCACTGAACCTGAAGAATTCAAGCGGATCCGACTCGAACATCAACCGGGTCCCGGTCCGAACAGATGGAATAAATCAAACGGAGAAACATAATGCCACAATCCGACAGCCTTCAAACCATCCTATGGAGATAATATGTCAACGTCAGAAATTATTGCGGGTTGGAAACAGAAAACGGAAATTGATTATATCTGCTTTTCATTTCAATTCAATAGGGTTATTTAGTTTTATGTATTTTAGTTGTTTTTTATCACAATCGTTAATATTTTAGGATGTGCAGATATACCGTGATTTTTCACGCTATATCTGCTATACTTCACCTTAAAAACTTACGATCTTTTGAGGTGAAGAATGACAAGAAAAAAGTCCTGCCACTTAGTCAATATGTTAGCAGAACTTACAGACCCACGCAAGGAAAAAGGGAAACGGCACCCGTTGAAAGCAATCCTCGCACTTTTAGTCGTTGGATTGATGTGCGGGCATAAAGGGTATACATCCATCGCTACCTGGGCACGCTCACAGCCCGCACTCACAAAAGCACTCGGGTTCACACATCACAAAACGCCTTGTGCCGCAACTATCCATAATCTGTTGAAAAAGTTGGACGTTGAAGCATTAGAAAACATCCTGTCAAAATGGGTAAACGCCGCATTAGCAGAGTGCCCTGATTTGCGGGGGTGTTCCGACGCAGTCGCTATAGATGGCAAAACACTGCGTGCGTCTAAAAAAAGTGGTGCGATGATCAGCCATTTACTCTCCGTCGTCTCTCATGAGTTAGGGATCACCCTCACGCAGCGAGGTGTCAGCGACAAAACCAATGAAATACCGGTATCAACGGAAATCCTCAAAGCGTTTGATGTAGCAGGCAAAGTTATCACAACGGATGCCCTTTTGACACAACGCTCTTTCTGCCACGGAATCATAAACAGCGGGGGCGACTATATGCTGCCTGTTAAAGGCAATCAACCGGACCTGTTAGAAGCGATTGAAAAACTTTTTCAAGGCGTGCCTGACGCGGTTTCTGAAGACACAACACACCCTACTTTAGGGAAACCGATATACATGCATGAGACGATTGAAAAGTCGCATGGCAGACTTGAGACGCGATGTATCAAGGCAAGCACAAGTCTCAACGCATATCTGGATTGGCCGGGCGTAGCACAAGTGATCCAATATTGCTATACTTCCAAAAATATGAAGACAGGAGAAGAGACAACCCGCACTACCTATGGGATTACGAGCCTGAAACCGAGTGAGGCATCCGCAGAACGCTTACTTGCTTTACGGAGAGGCCATTGGGCAATAGAGAACAAGTCGCATTGGATGCGCGATGTGCTACTCGGCGAGGACGCATCACCTGTCAGATGCGGGGCTATTCCACAAGTCATGGCCGCTTTACGAAATACCGCATTATCCGTATTCCGTTTTCAAGGCATAACACGGATCGCTGATAAAATAAAGGAATATGCATCAAAACCTTTACTCACAGTTAACTTGATAAAATGAATATCTATAAAACTAAATAACCCTATCAATTCAAAGTAAGGACTTGACATTACATCGAGCCTGTGGTATACTCTTAATCACATCATGGGCCCGGGGCTCCCGCTCCCTGCTGTGATGTTTTGCACCTCTTGTGTGACAGGTTTTCAACCCCAATTACGCTATGGTAGATCTTAGAATTAATTGGACATTCGGGTAGTCCGTAGGTCCGGTAGAGCTTGCGAAACCCGACTATTATTGAGATAAACCGCAATACGAAGATTACCCCTCTGGGTGCGGTGTCTATCTATTTTCATATTTAACCATAAGGAGAGAACATTTATGAACGATTACTACGAATATGAGAATGTGCCGTTCATGCCTCAGATTGCGGCAGAACTTATCTATGAAACATACTTAGGAAAAGGAAATGTTCACATAAAGGAAATTAGGACCAAGATTGTTCAATTACACGAGGAACGTGGTGGACTACCAACTCGAAGGTCTTCACCCAATCCTGTTGTCTTGGAAGGATTGAAAACTTTGCGTAAATCTGGACAAGCAACAGATCTTGGAACTGGGACCGGTTATTAGCGAGTACATGAAAAAGCGAGTGAAGAAGACACCGACAAAACTGTTACTGTCGTAGATGGAGAAAGTTCAGTTTATCTGTATTATTATCCGAGTCATCGGAAAAATGCAAAATTAAACAAAAAATCTGAATGGGAGTGTAAAATAGGTAAAGCAGACGGCGATCCTCACGAAAGAGTTCGTAAGCAGACTGCCCCACCTACAGGGTTACCGGAACTGCCCCGAATTGGGCTTATTATTAAAACAGATAATGCACAAGGAATTGAGGATGCAATTCAGAGTATATTGAAGGTTAAAGGTAAGCATAAAGAGGATGCCCCAGGAAAAGAGTGGTTTATAACATCTCCAGAAGAAGTTGAAGAAATCTACCACATTAATTTCGGAAAATCCACAGAATAACTGCTGATTTTGAGATGCAGGTTGTAAGTTGGATAGGACCTTGTGAAACCCGAACCAATAGTCGAAACTCTGAAACAACATATCAGTTGCTCGTTATTTCATAGCGATTTAACACCAAATTCTTATAATGAGAGAGTAATGAAGCAACTCTATTTAACTCTATCAATGATAACGGAACCTGTCTGATGCAGTATTCAATCGTTAATTTCTCAGAACTTAAAACTGCTAATGATTTCAGAATTGATGCTGAATACTGGCATCCCGTTTTCATTCAAAACAGTGCTCTTGTTTCTCAGCACCAAAAATTAAAAGATTTTGTGCAACAAGATATAGCGAACATCAAATCATCACCGATAAATCGTGATTTTGAGTACCTTGAAATTTCTCGGATTTCACTCAGTAGTTTTGAATATCAAACAACAACTGTCCAATTAGGCGAGGAACCAGACAGGGCTCATTATCTTCTACTAAAAGGCGATATTGCCGTTTCCACCGTCAGACCCAATCGAAACGCAGTTGCGCTTATTAAAGCGAATGGTATTGTAGGTAGTAGTGGCTTAGCTGTGTTAAGACCTGAAAACATAGAAGCAGAGTATCTTCTCGCCTTCTGTAAAACCAGTTGCTTCATAAACTGTTTAATGCGTGCCAATAAAGCGAGTATGTATCCTGCCGTTTCAATTAGTGACGTTTTGGATACCCCTTTGTTTGTTCCATCTGAGTCCTTCCGCTTGTTGATTGTAGAACTTGTTAAGAATTCCATGTTTGCTCTTGACAAAACCAAACAAATATACGCCGAGGCACAAACCGTCCTTCTTTCCGAACCTGATGTACCCCCCCCCCACAAGAATCTAAATCATTAACCTTTGTCAAAAACTTTTCCGATACTGAGTCTGCCGGACGCATTGACGCAGACTATTTCCAGCCGAAATATGACGAAATCGTCAACGCCATCAAAAATTACCCAGGTGGTTGGGATACGCTGGAAAATCTGGTCACCATAAAAAAATGTGTTGAGGTAGGAAGCAAAGCGTATATTGAGGAGGGCATTCCTTTTGTTCGCGTGAGTAACCTCAGCCCGTTTGAAATCACCCAAGAGAAATACATTTCTGAAGAGCTATACACGGAAATTGCAGAGCACCAACCGAAACAAGGAGAGATTCTACTCAGCAAGGACGCAACCCCCGGCATCGCCCATTATCTGCACGAAGCACCCGAAAAAATGATTCCCGCCGGCGGCATACTCCGCTTAAAAAGCAAAACAGATAAAATCGAAAACGAATACTTAACACTTTTGCTTAATTCTATTTTAACGAAAGAACAAATTAACCGTGACGTAGGAGGTTCAGTAATCCTCCATTGGCGACCGGACCAAGTAGCAAAAACAATTATTCCCATTTTACATCAAGAGAAACAGAATGAAATCCAGCAGAAGGTTCTTGAATCCTTCAACGGACGCAAGCACGCCAAACACCTTCTGGAACATGCCAAACGCGCCGTTGAAATCGCAATTGAACAAAACGAACAGACCGCTATTGAGTGGTTAGAATCTAATTCATCATACATTGAACCCACCTATACCAAACCACCGTCATTGTAGGAGCAAGGCCTCCTCATCCCTGCAGATAGGGCGAATCAGGTTAATATAGTATCGATGAAAGTATTTACAGTGCATCACAGTGGGATTACTTTCTTAACCACAACAAATCACTCCATTTATATGGTCGTATGATACCGACCTTACTGGCAGGAATTACTCTTTGCTTTACAAGCTCTATTCTTTTTTTCAGAGGACTTTTCGGATGGACAAAGAAAGGGAAATGTTTAACACTATCCGGGATAGAACATTTTTTATCCGGGTCCCCTGCTAAAACGACGTTATAAGAAAAAGTATCAGTCGTCAAACCAGTAAATAAATCTATCTGACATCCGATATTTTTATCTTTTATAAAAAACGCGAAAAAGTGCTGATGTTCCGTGTCTTCATAAATAGAATTTTCGATGTTTTCGCCTGTTATAACTGCTCTGACGAACTTTGAAGGTATGCCACTGCTGCGATTGATGAAATTTTTGATAGAATTAAACATTGTTTCGCGTCCTGTGTATTTGGGGTAGTAGTGCAAAAAGCAATGAAATGCAAGTTTCGCGATAGCTCTGTTATATAGTAATGGGATGTTCGGATCCGGTATAACTGGAATAGGCTTTCTGAATACATCTGTTTTCAGATTCCTATTTTCTTCTATCATCTGTTTTGACTCCCCTTGTAACGCGTTGAAGAAATCTAGGAATTTCTGCTCACCTTTGCCAACTTCAGGTGATAGAGCCCACAAGTCGTACCGCGTGTGCGGATAATCTATCATGTATTTGGATTTGAATGCATCCACCGTATTTAGGTAACGGTGTGCTGTCTTTGGTGGAAAGATGTAAGTATTTCTGAAAAAGCAGAATACATCGTCTTTTTCATCATAAACGATCTGGTTGTTTATCTGTAAACTTTTGTCGTAAAACTTTCTGTAGTTTTCCTCAACAACCTCTTTGCCGGTCTGTTTATCATGATACTGCGTCAAAATCATCTGAGGTTGCAGTGCCTTAAACCCCATATAATTCAACTCATGATTTATGCTGTCAGGTTCATGCAGAACGATGTGGTTATTGTATAACGGATTCGGAAACGGCACCCGTATCGGATTCACATCACTCGTTCGTTTGTGATAGGGAGAAGCATGAGCATTTTTATTCTCTTGTCCACGTTCCCTCTGAATTATGTCGAACAAAAATCCAATGTCAGATTTCTGTGACAAAACAACGTCAAGTTTTCCCAACTCACTATTACATTTTTCACACAAGTGGTTGTCTATTATCCATCCTGGCGTGTTTTGTTGGCGTAGCGAATCGGGAAACGCATGTTCTCTATTCAACGATTTTAGTTCATTGCAGTAAATGCATATTCTAGTTTTCATATTTCAACCTACGAATGAGCCTCAAGGGCACTTAGCATAGTGCTGAGTATATCTAACCGCGGGACATCCTCGCTAAAAAGAGCATCCGAGAGTGTCTCAGCATCAATACCAATTCGTTTGCAAATCTCAGAAACCGCAGCTTGTGCTTCTACAACATCACAGAACGCTATCCAGATCGACTCTGTGTTACCATCTTCCTTATAGTCCGCTAAGGCTGCTTCCAAATAGTACATCGCGAACTCTGGATCTGTGAGGTCTTTTAAAAGGTCGTCTCTAAAATTGGTAGTCTGTTTAATTATCGTTTCCGTGTTCATTGTCCCTACTCCTTATTTCGTTCCAATAATCTCGAGCTTTTGCAATATCCCGTCGTTGCGTCCCTTTTTGCCCACCACAAAGCAAAATAACAATATCAGAAGTCAGAGTGCCAAAATAGACCCTATATCCTGGTCCGTAGTCTATTCTCAGTTCATATAAACCGCTACCTAACCTTTTATAATCACCGAGGTTTCCCTCTTGTAGACGTGCAATTCGTCTCTGAACGTTTGCACGTGTTCTTTTATCTCTAAGTTGCGTCAACCACTGACGGAACGGATTACGTCCTTCTGGTGTAACATAGTTCCTGATCTCTCGGGCAGTAATTTGCATATTTTTAAGTATAACACATCTGCATGGCATTTTCAAATTATGCATCTTGAAGATCGGCATAGGCATTCATACTGTTGATTCGGTGATAATCCGCGATCCTGACAAATTGGTCAGTCAAATGCGATGCTATCAGAGGGAGTCTATCTATCTGTTAGATGTATGGATACCAGGCTCTTAAAATCCGCATCAATCCGTGTAATCCGTGTAATCCGCGATCCTGACAAATGATTTGGTGTAATCCGCGTAATCCGCGATTCAGACAAATTGGTAAAATTGGTAAATTTTCAGCTAAGCGGGTCCAGTTATAGCAAGGATCCGCATCTAAAAAAAATTACCAATGCACGGATATCGGAATCCGCATGACATTTTCAAATTATGCGTCTTACAGATCTTTTATCAAAAAAACTTGCTTTTTTCAAACAATAAGGTATAATATCAAGACTTACAAAATTATCACGAATTATTCGTCAAATCAGCAATGAACAAACAGAAGGAATTAACTATGGAAAAACGCTCGAAAATCGCCGCCATCGCCACCATATACCACAAATACTCACACGCACAACATATCATCGATAGGTTTTTAGAGGGATATGGGTGGAATAGTAAACACCATTATCCCACAATGGACCTCGTCTCACTCTATGTTGAACAGATCAAAGACAACGACCTAAGCAAAGATAGATTAGATCGTTTTCCTGCAATGAAAAGATATCCTACAATAGCAGAGGCACTCACCCTCGGTGGTGAAGAATTAGCTGTTGACGGTGTCCTCCTCATCGGGGAGCACGGCGAATATCCAAGTAACGAGAAGGGACAACGCCTCTATCCACGGTACGAACATTTCATGCAAATGGTAGAAGTATTTAATAAAAGTGGTCGTGGTGTTCCTATCTTCAACGACAAACACCTTTCATGGAATTGGGAGTGGGCACATGAAATGTATAATATTTCTCAATCTATGAATTTCGCATTCATGGCTGGTTCGTCCCTACCAGTAACCTGGCGCACACCATCTATCGACATGCCGCTTGGAACACCTATTTCGGAAGCAGTATGTGTCGCTTGCGGAGGCGTGGACAGTTATGATTTTCACGCATTAGAAACTTTGCAATGTATGGTAGAACGACGCGAAAATGGAGAATGTGGTGTGAAATGGCTACAAGCATACCGCGGCGATGAATTTTGGAACGCACATCACGAAAAACGTTGGTCTCAAGAACTTTTCGAATCCGCGTTGTGTCGCAGTCATACACTTACACCCTCACGACAAGGATTTAACAATCCATTTCCAACGCTAGACGAGATGAAAGAGATAGTAAAAGACCCAATTGCATACCAATATGAACATCTCGATGGACTCAAATCAACGATGATTCTGATGAACGGATTGGTACAGGATTTCAACTTCGCTGCCTATATCGGAACAGACAAAGAAGTCCTGTCTACGCAAATGTACCTCCCAATGCCACCTGCTCGCACGAGTCTTGCAAATTTCTTCTCTCCATTGGTGAACAATATTGAGAAGATGTTCCTGACAGGGAAACCAACATATCCTGTCAAACGCACACTACTGACAACAGGACTTGTCGCAGCAGGTGTTGACAGTCTATTCGATGACAGCACAAAACTCGAAACGCCGCATTTAAACATTGCATATCAACCGACCAAAGAATCAACATTCTGGAGGACATAAGACATGAAACGAATTGCAGTTATTACAACAATCTACCGTTATCTAACACATGCACAACACATTGCAGATAGATTCCTCGTCGGTTATCCAAAAGAAGGAAAATGGCATCGTCCGAACATGAAAGTCGTCTCTCTGTATGTTGATCAAAAACCAGAAGGGGATCAGAGCCAAGACCGCGCAAGAGAATTCGACTTTGCAGTCTATCCTACCATACCAGAAGCTCTTCGATGTGGAGGCGATAAACTTGCTGTGGATGCAGTACTATTAATTGGTGAACACGGAAATTATCCCTCAAATGAAATGAGCCAAGTACTATATCCGCGCTATGAATTCTTCAAGGAATGCGTCAAGGTTTTTGAGGAAGATAAACGCGCTGTTCCTATCTTCAACGACAAACATCTCTCTTACAATTTTGACAAAGCTAAGGAAATGGTTGACGACGGGCATCGCCTCGATTTTGGACTACTTGCAGGCTCATCGCTACCTGTCACATGGCGATTACCTGATGTTGAATTGCCGTTGAATTGTGACCTCGAAGAAGCACTCATGGTCGGCGTTGGCGGGTCAGACCCAATGGATTACCACGCATTAGAAGCCATGCAATGTATGGTCGAACGACGGAAAGGTTGTGAAACAGGAGTTGCCGCCGTGCAGCTTATAGATGGGAAAGACGTATGGCAAGCAGGCGAAGAGGGGCGTTGGTCACTGGAATTGCTCGAAGCAGCTCTCTCGCGCAGTGATACACCATGCGGATTAACTGACGAAGATGGAAGAACACAAAATCTCATCGGCACAGGTGAACTACAACGACTCGTTGATAATCCATCTGCTTATTTCATTGAATATAACGATGGTTTCAAGGCAACCCTACTGATGCTAAACGGTGCTGTTCGTGATTACTGTTTTGCAGGAAAACTGAAGAACGAAACCACACCTATATCAACACAATTCTTCTTAACACCAACACCGAATGTTACCTATTCCGCCTGCCTTGTCTCCAAAATTGAAGAACTATTCGAGACCGGTGTTGCGCCATATCCTGCGGAACGAACCTTATTGGTGAGTGGAACATTGGAGAGTTGTTTAACCTCGCGCCACCAAGGAAATACACATTTAGAAACACCGCATCTAAATGTGCAATACCAAGCACCTACAGAACCGCAGCATGCACACAAATAAAATCATACAAATGTATAGATAACAGATTGCTAAACCAATATATTGTATGTTTCTATGAGTGCCAATTCATTATTCATTCTAACCAATAATTGAAATTAGATTGACATTGATGATGGTTGTTGTTGTGTCACGGGGATTACGTAACTTTGAATTGATGCACCGTCAATGCTCTCTTTTTCTTTCCTGTGTATTGGTTCTTTCCGATGATCAAATACAATATAATATCCTTCCAAAGCATTTTCAGTATTAACGTATGCAGCTAGTTGCCTTTTACCCGCCTGATATCGAACGTCACCCCGCCATATCTTTATTTCAATTACATACCTTTTCTCGTTATGTGAAATCAACAAGTCCATCTTTCCACGCCCGGTTTGTACTTCAATGTACATCCCAGCACCGATTATATGCACAAACGGTTCAAGATATGTAAGAAGAAGATGTTGTCCTACATACTCTTGTGGCGTATCAGGGACCTGCAGTATTTTATAACCCGCTCGCGCTATGAAATCTCTGAAATTATCAAAGACTCCTTCCAAGTCAACTTGCCCTGAATCATTCAGATACGCACGGAAACCATCAATGTTATCTTCAGCAAAATAATCCAACTCCAACCCATTCACTGCCGGTTTAAAGGCTTGTATGATGCAATACAGATAAATAGAATTCACAATTTCACACAGGCCATCGTCATCTTTCTCAATTACGCCAAAAGTAGTAAGTTCATTGATTAATTCATTGCGAACGTTGAATCGTACACCTTCATCAGACAATAAGATATTCATCAATAAGTATTCATATCGTCGATCTTTTCTGATATTTGTAATAAGATGAGATAAATTCGTATTATCTTCTTCAAGTAGCAGTGTATATGCTTTTGAAAAATGCTGCATATTGAGTTGTTGTGTTTTAGGTATTTTCAACTCTTCTGTGAGTATCTGTCCGAGTCTATTGACTAAGAAAGGTTGACCGGCAGTCTGTTTGTGTATATTTTGTATTACTTCGTAATCTATGCTTTGACCAACTTCGTGCATATATTGTGAATAAAGTTCTTCCACTTGTTCAAGCGTAAAATTTGGCAATCTAAATTCATCCTGGATATTGAACGGCGAAATTGACCTGTCATATTCAAGTTGTGCAATACTTTTTACACCTACGATTCCAACACTATGAGGACATCTCATTTCATCAGATAAGTAAATCTGTCTCAATGAATATAGAAAATCACTGACTACAGTCTGTGGTATACCATCAAATTCATCAATGAGCAGGACAGCTCGTATTATATTTGGTGCACGAGATTCGCTATCCAATAAACTTTGAAGTTGTTGAAAAAACCTTACCATTGAAAGATGATCTGTAATTTTTGTGTTTTCCAGAAATAGGTTTATATTATCCAATGATATGTAATCCAGTTGTTGAATTACATTCGTTATTTGCATACATATCATGTAGTGAAGTTCATCGTAAAAAGTCGTTGGTGTTGCCTCACGCAATGTTTGGAAATCAAGTTGGATAGGTATGTAATGCGTATCTTCCTTAGTAAGCGATTGAAGTGCTAATCTGAAGAACGTTGTTTTACCCGTCTGACGCGGAGCGAAAAGTACGATGTACTTCCCCTCTTTGATGCGATTAATAAAATCCGTAGTCTCCTCAGTGCGAAGGACAACGTAATTTTTTTCTGGATATACACGACCTGAAGTGCCAAAACTTTTCATTTTTCCCTCGATGAAGGCTTCTTTGTAGCATAACCTTTCCAGGTTGTGCATCTTTAGAACACGGGTTGTAGCATAACCTTTCCAGGTTGTGCATCCTACAAAAAATGTCTTATTCCAAACTTACATCTCTTTACAATCATTGTATCATACCCTATATCGTATTTCCAGCCGTTCTTGAGAGAAGAATGTAAAGGTTTTGCTAACATGCCAGATATATCATTAAGAGAGTTGATACACTATTAAGCGAGTTATTTTACGTACGTGATCATAAAATTCTATTCATCATACATATCAAAATATGATATACTTATTAACGTGAGTTCGGTGTCCTTGAGATGAAAGTTTTTGTAGCATACCCTTTCCAGGTTGTGCATCACTTACGTAAAAATAAGCGAATTTTGGAGAAACAATAAATGAATGAATCTGAGAGAAAATGGGACGGTTCAATAACACGGTATCCCGATCCCGCAATTGAAGTCCTTGACAGTCAATTTGCAAGATACAAAATAGGGAATTCCGTAGTTGAACGATTATGGACAGGTGCACGATGGTCGGAAGGACCCGTTTGGTTCGGTGATGGCGGATATCTCCTGTGGAGCGATATACCAAATAACCGTATACTCAAATGGGAGGAAGCAAACGGCAAAGTCAGTGTTTATCGCAAACCATCAAATTACAGCAACGGACATACACGCGATCGTCAAGGGAGACTCATCAGCTGTGAACATGGCACACGCCGCGTTACACGAACAGAATATGATGGGACAGTAACCGTGCTTATGGACACCTTCAACGGCAGAAAACTAAACGCCCCGAATGATGTCGCAGTTCATCCTGATGGACATATCTGGTTCACCGACCCAGGATATGGAATAATGCTAAATTATGAAGGTCACATCGCAGAGTTCGATTTGCCTACTGCTGTCTATCGTCTTGATCCAGATACTGGTAATGCAAAAGTTGTTACAGATGAACTTGAAAAACCGAACGGCATCTGTTTTTCACCAGATTACGACAAACTTTACGTAGTTGACACAGGTGTTACACACAAAGAAGATACACCGAGAAACATATATATCTTTGATGTAGAAAACGGTGATACTTTAGTCAACAAACGTACATTCTGCGATATGTCACCGGGAATTGCCGATGGAATCCGATGCGATATAGATGGAAATTTGTGGGCAAGTGCAGGGTGGGCAGGTGATGGTTATGACGGTGTTCATATATTCGCTCCAGATGGCACGCTGATTGGAAAAATACACCTACCCGAAATATGTTCTAATCTGTGTTTCGGTGGTATGAAACGGAATAGACTCTTTATGACAGGTAGCCAATCTTTATATTCTGTATACGTAGAAGCATTAGGGCTGCCGCTCTTTTAGCATTCAGCATAACCCAAGTTGCCACCTACTTGTTGGAGGAGTTTGTAACCCCGATTAATTGACAGTAAATCTTATGCACACCTTAGAACACATTGACTGTCCCATTTGTGAAAAGGATGAGACGAAACCCCTTTTTACTAAAGATTCTTTGTCAGTTGTTATATGCAGACACTGCAGGTTACGATATGTTAATCCTCGGATCGACCGTCAATCACTTGAAAAAGGTTACGTTGAAACCTACTATCCGCAAGAAAAAGTAGAACGCATTCATACTGATAAGATGGAATGGTTACAAATGTCTGAACGTCTCTCAGAATTAAATAAACTTCACAGCAGCCCAGGGAGGCTGCTGGATGTAGGATGTGGAATTGGGACGTTTCTACACCTCGCGCGTGAGCACGGATGGGAGACACACGGCATTGACCCATCAAAGAGTGGATGTGCTTTTGCACAAAATATACATAAACTGGATGTACATTGTGGTGACATCTTCAATGCAAATTTTCCCACAGCACATTTTGATGTGATTACATTTTACCATGTCCTTGAACATATCTCCGAACTGAATCCCTTTCTCAGTGAGTTGCGTCGTATTCTGAAACCTAAGACTGAAGCACAAAGAGCTGGCACATTGGTAATAGAAGTACCTAACGGTGAGGGATTGCAGAGTCGTATACATAAGGCAGATTGGCATTACGTTCACCCATCAGACCATCTCTATTATTTTTCTGTACGATCATTGTCAAAATTGCTTCAAAAACACGGTTTTGATGATATCAAGATTGGAAAACCGAAACGTGTTAGTCCATCAAATAACATGTCGTTCGCGATCCGAAAAGTTTCAACAGCATTACTTGTTCGGTTACACTTAGGGACAGTAATCAGATTGTATGCAAGTTAGGAATTAGGTTTTTGGAAAGAAAATGTCTGGATGACATCGTTCATAAGTAGTTGTTTCGATATAGTCTCAATTACTTCTGGATCCAACTCACCCGATAACCAATATTTGTTCCCTGTTCTGACTGTGATGACATCTGTTATTCCAAGATCATTAATGCCTTTGACAGTACTCGCACCAACTGCATCAGTCACACCGGGTTTGAATTGCACTTCTATCGTCCAATCTTGACTATGAATACTAACGTCATCATAAGTATAGTTTTGTGTTATCGGATCAGCAAGAAGTTCAGTCGCTATACGGCGAATTGATTGAGAATCAAGATCACCTTCAATCCAATAGATTATAGCAGTTCTAACAGATGTAACGCCTATGATACCAAGATCAGATATATCTTCAAGTATGCCATTTCCGATTGTATCAGGCACTTCAGGTTTATAGAAAACTTCAACTTTCCAAAGTTTCATTAGGTCAAATCCATGCGTTATTGCATAATTTCGTAGATCGATCACCAATCAATTACATATAAACGAAATGAATAAAAAACACATTCGCGTATTAGTCTTTGGTGCACATCCTGATGATTGTGATATAAAAGCAGGAGGTGTCGCTGCATTATATGCTGAGCAGGGACATCTCGTCAAATTTGTTTCCGTCACTAACGGCGATGCAGGACATCACGAAATGGGTGGAGGCCCGTTAGCACAAAGACGTAATAAGGAAGCACAAGCAGCAGCAGAAATCATCGGTATTGAATATGAACTTCTTGACAATCATGACGGTGAACTGATTCCATCTTTGGAAAATCGCTATCAGATCATTCGCACAATACGAGAATTTCAACCTGATCTGATAATGACACACCGGCCGAATGATTACCACCCTGACCATAGATATACATCCCTGCTCGTTCAAGATGCTGCCTATATGGTGACTGTACCAAATATATGTGCTCTTACACCCCACTTAGAGAAAAATCCTGTAATAGTTTATCTCAGCGACAACTTCAAAAAACCATATACATTTTCACCTGATGTTGTCGTAGACATTGACGCCGTTGTCGAAAAGAAAATTGATATGCTTCACTGCCATGAATCTCAGTTTTATGAATGGCTACCTTACAACAGTGGAACGCTCAATGCAGTTCCAGATAATGAAGTTAATCGTCGCGAATGGCTTGCTGAACGCCTACGAAATCGGTTCAATTCAATTGCAATTAAGTATCGCAATAAGTTAATGGAACTCTACGGTGAACAGAATGGAAGCAATATCAAATATGCAGAAGCGTTTGAATCCTGTGAATACGGTTCTGCATTGACACCAGATAATATGCCAATCCTATTTCCATTTTTCATTGATATGCAAATTGATTTGCAGAACAGATGATTTTTGGTTATCCTATTATATGAATTGAGATAGTTACAAATTAGGAGCTTACCTTTTCTTATATGCCTACTGAACAAGCCAACCCAAGAGTGCTTTTCTATATTGTGAGTGTGATTGGTCTGATTTTCGCTATAGTAATGGTTATACTCTTTTTCAATGCCGCCCCAGTACGTTCTAACATAGATGTACATATACAACCTACGGATAACCCTACATGTTTAAAATGCCATCTCAAAGGAGATGAAAAAACGCCAACGATGCCACACCTTAACCTGGGTAGGTGCACTTTCTGTCATGGATTAGCAAAAGATAAACCTGATTAGTTTTATGTGTTAGCAAGTTTCGCCTTAATTGCTACCCAATTAATATCATCTTCTGATTCATGCATCAAATGAATACATTTCATCCCATTTTCTATCAATACCTCCTGAATCACATCCTGTTCAGATTCTAATATACCTGAAAAAATGACATGCCCATTCGGTTTCATACTTGTTGGACAGTATGGAATAATTGGTAGAATTGCTTTGGTTAATATATTACCGATAATAAGATCGTATTTTTTATCGACTGTACTGAGTCCATCTCCATGTAACAAAGTAATCTGTTCATTGATGTCGTTTATTTTGATATTTGCATCTGCAACTGGAATTGCAGTTTCGTCAAGTTCAATTGCATCCACATGTTTCGCCCCCAACTTCACCGCAGCGATTGCCAAAATCCCTGAGCCTGTGCCAATATCAACGACAGATTGATTCGATTTGATCGTTTGCTCCAACATTTTCAACGACAATCTTGTTGTCGGATGGTAACCAGTACCAAATGCCATACCTGGATCAAGACGAATGTGTATATTTGTGTCATCAAGTGGGATGTCATACCAGGTTGGGGCTATCAGAAGGTGTTTCCCTACTCTTTGTGGATGGTAGTCCGATTTCCATGCTTCTGCCCATGCTTCCGATGCAATTCGTTGTAAATCAATTATCGCTGGATCAGTTTGAATACCCCATTTCGGAAGTTCTGTCAGGAATGTGTTAATTTTCTTAACTCTGGTATCAATACGATCATCAAGTGGAAAATATGCGATGAGAGATGTTGTGTTATGAGATGAATCTTTCAGTTCTACCCCTTGTACTTCCAGTTCAAATAGATAATTTGAGATCGCTTCAGATGCATCGTCAGAGGTAGTAATCGTAATTTGCGCCCAATTCATAATTAAAAAACAGATGATAACTGCAATTCGTAATAAAAGATATTTAGTCTTTGTCTTTATCATCTATCAGCCTAAATAACTTGTCCCAAAATCCCCCGTTATCAGAATCTGATGTGCTTTTATGAAGTTCAGCAAAGTCTTCTAACAGTTTACGTTGTTCATTATTGATATTCCTCGGTGTTTCAATACCAACATGTACCACAAGGTCACCGAAACTGGAACTGCGATATCTAGGCATCCCCTTGCCTCGAATACGCAATTGGTCTCCATATTGAGTTCCTGCAGGTATAACCAACTGATGTGGTCCGTCAATACCGTTTACTTCAATAGTACATCCGAGTGCTGCTTGAATAAATGATATTTTTGTTGAGGTAATCAGATCATTTCCACTACGTTTAAATCTATTGTGTGATAAAATAAGGAGCCTTACAAGTAAGTCACCCGATGGACCTCCCATCGTTCCCGCATCGCCTTGCCCTTGTAGTCTATACTCAAAACCGTTATCTACACCCTTATCAATTTTGAGCTTGATTTCACGTCTGATCCTAAGTCGCCCTTGTCCATTACAATTTCTACACGGTCTCTGTATCACTTCACCAGCACCGTGGCAACGAGGACATGTTCGTTGGAGAGTGAAAAATCCTTGTGAGTGAGTCACTTGCCCACGCCCATAACATTGTGGACAAGTGTCAACTGTTGAACCTTTTTCAGCCCCACTTCCATTACAATCAGGACAAGATTCAATTCGAGGAATTTCAATTGTCGCTTCTTTTCCATGATACGCGTCCTCAAGAGTAATCTCAAGATTCACTTGCTTAGATCTATGTTGCCGTGTTCCGCGAAATCCACCAAACATCTCTCCAAAAACGTCATTAAGAATATCGTCTAAGTTAATTCCGACATCATACCCCGAAGAAATTCCCTCAAGACCAGCATGTCCATATTGATCATATCGTTGACGTTTTTCTGGAGTCCGCAAAACATCGTAAGCTTCGGTAGCTTCTTTAAACTTATCTTCTGCATCTTTATCATCTGGATTTTTATCAGGATGGTATTTGATCGCTAACTTCCGATAGGCTTTCTTTATTTCATCTTCGTCAGCGTCTCTACTCACACCTAATATGTCGTAATAATCCCGTTTTTGCGCCATATCTTTTCCTACCTAAATTGAGGTTACAAGTCATTATTATCGGAAGTACTTTCCTCTTGTTGCGTATCAGTGTCTTCAGTTTCAGATTCTTCCTTAGGTTTTCCCTTTGAAACGACTACCTGGGCTGCTCTAATAATCTGATCGTGTAATTGGTATCCACATCTAAACTCCTCAACTAAATCTCCTTCCGGAACGTCATCAGATTCAATAGCAAAAACCGCTTCATGTTGGTTAGGGTCGAAAGGTCCACCTACTGCTTCAATTGTTGTTAGACCATTTGTCTTTAACACATCCAACAGTTGTTTCTGAACCAATTGTACTCCCTCTCTGAAGTTTGTAATCTCTGCAGATGTTTCACTTCCAGCAATTTCTTCCGAAACACTTTTTATTGCTGCTTCAAGACTGTCCAATACAGGAATCAAACTTTCGATCAGGTTTTTATTTGCGTATTTTAACTGTTTCTGTGTATCAATTTCTATACGTTTTTTTGAATTTTCGGCTTCAGCGGCTGTTCGTAGAAACCTTTCCCGCTCAGCTTGATACTGCTCCCGTTCAGATTCTGCTACCGCTTCAAGTTGTTTTTTTATATCTTCTTTTAGTGCTTCAAGTTCTGCCTCAACAGCTTCTATAGTCCTTTCTTCTGATTCATGAGATATTTCTGTCCCTTCCTCAGATTCATCAATTAGAAAATCAGGTTTTTCACTCTCTTCAGTTTCTATTTCTATATTTACCTCATTATTTTCAGGCATGATGAATTACCCTCTCTTTCATAATCATTTTCACCTTTTGTTGTTTATTGAAAGAATTTCTTGTGCTAAGTTTAACCATGTATTGCATCAGCAAATCTCTTCATAAAATCATAAGAGCAATTTTCTTCAAGAATATTACCTGTGACGATGAAATCTGCACCGGCAGCTACTTTCTGAGCAGCCATCTCTGGAGATCGGATACCCCCACCAACTATCACTGGAATATCTATTTGAGAATTAACCGAACAAATCATCTCGTCTGGAATTGGGAGCTCAGCCCCACTGCCAGCTTCTAAATAGACCATTGCCATACCAAGATATTGTGCAGCCAATGCATGAGTTCCAGCAATATCCGGTTTATCACGGGGAATAGGGACTGTCCCGCTCATAAATTCAACTGTGGTTCTATTCCCACCATCAATTAACATATAAGCGGTTGGAATTGGCTCCAGATTATACTGTTGTATCCACGGCGCTGCCTTTACCTGCTCACCAATAAGATAATTCGGATTCCGTCCACTGATTAAGCTCATATATAGGATAGCATCAGCGTAAGGCGTAAGATGCATAGAATCACCGGGGAATAGAATTATGGGAATAGAAGTAGATGTTTTCAAGTCCTCAGCAATAGGATGGAGGTCTTTTGTCAAGATGCTGCCACCAAGTAAGATCGCATCTGCACCAGCTCGCTCAACCTCATAAGCAAATTTAGCACATCTCTCAATCTCACATACCTCAGGATCCATCAGAACAAGATAACCAGCCTTCTTTTTTTCTATTATCCCGTGTAGATATGTTAGAACACTATTTGATGTCAAATGCACAGGTCCTTTTTCGTTTACATCTATCTTATTTAATTATCCTACTGCCAATTCATATTGCTCACAAAACTAAACAATTTTACCACCAAACTGCCAATTTGTCAAATTGAAGTTGTCCCTCTCTTATACCCTTTGTCCTGCTACATGTATACGTTGCGTAGCATTATTCATTGAACTCATAGCAAGTAACATCTAAGGATCATTGAAAGTACCCCAATAGTTTATCATTGAATATGCTAAATTTCAAAAAGTTATAGATATATGAAGCGAAGAGAATAGGACATAAATAAACTCTTAGCGTTTACTTATTAGACAACAGTTTTACTCAATATGAGTCGATACCAAAGTGAGATAGTATTTGTAAAATTCATTGATATAATGTTGTTGAATTGCAGTTGTAACAAAACCTAATCCAAATAGAGTAAGTAAAACAGCTGTAATAGGTAAGTTTCGATGAACTTGCAAATTGTATTTGTGTTCAACCCAGTTGATGCTCTGAGACATTTTGTATTCCTCAAAGACTTCGTAAATCCCACATGTAATAATTGATAGAAAGAACCATCGCCAAAAATAGTATTCCTTCCTACCCAACCAAGCATTTAATGTATTCATCTGCTTGTATTGCCAATACAGCAAATAAATACCGAAAGTAATCAAAGATAGGATAATACTAGCAGCAATGTTCTGCGTAATGCTATAATTTTGATACGGGTCTTGGATTTGCATCTATTACGTTTAATGCTGTAAACTTTTCAATGTATTAGTTTACCATATTATAGACTTTAGCTTTATAAACCACACTGAGAGACAAAAAACGATGCCACAGATTGAAATATAATTCCGTGTTCTAAAGGGTAAACGGTTCCAAACATCTGTTATCTGAGATGGAAAGAGTGCGATTCCGAATGCTAAACCTATGATGATAAATGAAAATGGATGGTGACACCATGCATTAGCGAAATGGCCGTGTGTTATAGAAAGACAAGCGCGTGTCATACCACACCCTGGACACGGAATATCTGTTACTGTGTGAAATACACATGGAATTAGTAATATTTCATCCGGTGATTTTGCGGTAATTGCTGTGAAGATCGCAATTACACCTAATCCTATAAGAAAGACGCGAGCAATAAAAATATGATTAACCATCAGTATAGTCACCGTATAGTTTATTTATGTGATATTGTTGAATTGCTATTGAAGCGATGCCTACACCGAAAAGTGCCAACAGAACACAGAGAAGCGGTAAATTTGTATCCGCGTACATCCCTTTGTTAGTTTGAATTTCATTGATGCCAGTCGCCATCTTATATTCATAATATAAACCGAAAATGCCACAGGTGAGAAAGGAAAGTAAAAGCCATAAGATGAAAGAATAGTCCTCTCTACCAAGCCAGGCATTTAGTGTTTCCATTTGTTTATATTGCCAGTATAAACTATAAATTCCACAAGTGAATATTGCTAGTAAGACTCCTATAGCAATACTTCGTCTTCCCTCGTACTCAGGATATGGATATTGATTTAGCATTACTATCTCCAATATTTAATTTTTTATGTGTATCTTTAGAACGGATGTTTTTCGTTATTTATGAACCTATAGTGAGTTGCAATCTAAGAGTTGTTAAAAATCAAGCGAAAGTTTATCATGTTTATCGTTGAAGATATATCATTCTTCCTTTGGCACAGGTAAAACATCTTGTTCAACTTCATGCACCTTATCTGGAAAAGTTCGACCCCGCACCCACATCACAGGTTGTCCTCTATAGGTCCCATCACCTTTTGCCCATTCTGCCTTTGCGCTCAAGTAATGAATGACATAACTCCTTCTAAATCTTAGACTGTGATTATCGGTGCTTTTATGCAATAAATGGCTATGAAACCAGACAACTGCACCAGGCTGTACTTCTACCGCAACAGCATCTTCGTCGCGTGCTCCGCGTGCTAATTTAAATTCACGTTGTTGTGATCCTTCAAGGTCATCGTGCACATGGATTTTATTTTTATGACTTCCCGGTATCACATAAAGACAACCGTTATCACGATCAGCAGCATCAATAGCTGTCCAGGTTCCGATGGTTGTTTCAGTGTTAAACCTATTGCGAAAATAAAACATGTCTTGATGCCATGGAAAACCGAGTCCAATCTTTGGAGCCTTCCATATAAACAGATTGTTTATGCCAAGAATATCAGGTCCCATAATATCTACTATCGGGTCAGTTAGCCGGGTGTCCCGAACCCTTGCAAGAAATTCTGGCACGTAACAACTTGGATGATGTATTTTATGCATCGCATATATCCCCTGTTGTTCAATTTTTCCATCTCTAACAAGTGCATTCTGATCTATATGTGCAGACGGAAATGGACGTTTACCATCCACGATGTCTTCAGCGACTTTGCGGAGAGAATCATTTTCATCGTGTGTGAAAACATCATGCCTAATGAGATATCCGTTATCATTCCAAAAAGTATGTTCTTCTGGGGTTAATCTGTAGCTTTGTTTCTGTGATGCGGTATTTTTGTTCATCATTTCTCCTATCTATGTTGGTCCCGCTACAAAATATATTGATTCACTGATGCAACGATAGTAACACTTTTTGTGAAATTAGTCAAATTAACGTGAGTTCGGTGTCCTTAATATGAAGGATATTTGTAGCATAACCTTTCCAGGTTGTGCATCGTGTCAAAGGATATTTTGTAGCATAACCTTTCCAGGTTGTGCATCATGTCAATAATGTGGAAAGGTTACGCTATATGTGGCGCAAAAAAATGTCTTATTCCGAACTTATGTCAAATTATGTATTGTTCAACTATAATCAAATTAAATTCTGTGACAAGAACTTTACACGTCTAATATAAATAGAACTCTTGCATTTAATTAACATTTGTAGTATGATATAAGCATCATGCATCAAGGAGAAAAGGAATGAGTTTATTGGGTATAGATGTTGGTACAACAGGGTGCAAAGTCATAGCATTTCAAGAGGATGGTGAGATCCTTGCTCACGCCTATGGTGAATATCCGCTAATACATCCACAACCTGGTTGGTCAGAGCTGGATGGGAATGTTGTTTGGGAGAAAGTATCGAATGGGATTAGGGAAGTTGCTGCACAGACAAAATCGGATCCGATAGAAGCAATTAGTGTAGCGTCTCAAGGTGAAGCGGTGACACCTGTGTGGGGTAATTGTGATGTCTTGGCAAATGCAATAACCACATTTGATTCGCGCACAATAGGTATCTGTGATGAAATACTGCAGGATATAACCCCGTTGGAAGTAATGGAAATTACAGGAATGCCACCGAGTGATATACATACAATTGCTAAACTCGTATGGATACGCAGAAATCAACCTGAAATCTACAAAGAAGTCTGGAAGTTTTTCGGTTTTGAAGATTTCATCAATTTTAGACTCGGTGTTCAACCAACAGTTGATTATTCGCTTGCAGCTCGCACAATGATGTTTGATATAAACAACAAATGTTGGTCAGATAGAATGCTTGGATTGGCAGATATTGATGTTTCCATTTTACCTGAAACAGTCCAATCAGGAACTATCATTGGAGAAATTGGTAAGAAAGTTTCAGAAGAACTTAATCTACCGGCTGGTGTTGTCGTCGTTGCAGGAGGACATGATCAACCGTGTGGTGCGTTGGGGGCTGGGATAATACGTGGTGGAGAAGTGATGGATGCTACAGGCACAGTGGAATGTATTGCTCCGGCTTTTCCTGAACCAGTAGTCAATCAACAGATGATAGATGGTAACTTTTCTTGCTATCCTCATGTCGTTGAAGGTCTCTATGTAACACTAGGATTTGTATCGAGTGGAGGCGTTGTGTTACGTTGGTTTCGGGACACCTTTGCTCAAGCGGAGGTGGCACAAGCTGAGAAAGAAGGACGCGATGTCTACGATATCCTACTTGAAGATATACCTGCTGAACCGGGAACAGCGATGTTACTTCCGCACTTTACAGGTTCTGGAACGCCACATCTTGATTTAGAATCGAAGGGGGCAGTTGTAGGATTATCACTTTCTACCTCAAAAGGTGAGCTTGTCAAGGCGATACTTGAGGGTATCAGTTATGAAATAAAACAGAATCTCACAATGCTACAAGATGCAGGTGTGGTGATAAATGAGGTGCGTGCGATCGGTGGTGGTGCAAAATCGGAAAAATGGCTACAACTCAAAGCGGATATGTTTAATAAAAAGGTTATCGCTCTTGATATATCAGAAGGAGTGTGTCTTGGTACTGCTATTTTGGCAGGAACAGCGACTGGTAAATATAGGACAATTGAACAAGCGGTTGACTTGTTAGTTAAACCACAGAAAGTATATTATCCACGTGAGGAGTATGCACAGCGATACGATGAAAAATTGAAGGTATATGAGCAAATTTACCCCGCACTACATGATATTAACGATCAATTGTAAAAGAAAAAATCCATATTTGTGCTATTATGGAAAACTGTGGTGTAAGAATAGGCATTGGTAGAATCAACTTACAGCTGTTGTTGCCGAGGTATCTGGTAAGATTGTTTCTAAAGTTTGTGGACCGACACATTCGGTATCTTGACACTTGTAAACAATTAAGGTATACTAATATCGAAATCTAACACATAAATCAACAATATACATAACGTTGTACTATAGTTTGGACAGTTTTTGTTTTTTTTATGGACATAAAGCAGGAAAGCGGGTATCCTTTTAGGAAACACAAATTTGAAAGGATATTTCAAATGACCCCACTTTCCTACTTGGACAACATGTTATCAGATTTTTGACCTGTGTTCAAGTATAATAACTTTCACCACTTTCAGACTTTCGTAAAAGGTCTGATAAATACGCCCTACCGAGGCACAATGACACAAATCTATCTTGCGACAGCCCAAGCAGGTCGGTATTGGTCTCTGCCAAAGTTTCTCTCGCGTGGCATCTGGTGTGTGGATCAAGTCGCCACTACGCTAAGCCATCAAGTGCTATCCGCTTACCCCACGGGCGTATACGTCTATGATGAAACACATGCCCTAAGTAGCGGTTCAAAACAAGCGGGTTTGCATTTCCACAGGAACCCTGCG
Organism: Candidatus Poribacteria bacterium; assembly: GCA_965200395.1. GTDB lineage: Bacteria > Poribacteria > WGA-4E > WGA-4E > WGA-3G > MSPOR6. The sequence goes on from CBDAUH010000004.1 coordinate 120,652, forward strand.
TATCAAGCACGTAACAAGAACCAATCCAAGTTTCATCACGGACACGAGTTCGGTGCGATTGGGTGGCTGGCAGAAACGCGCGAAGGCACGCGCCTGTTTCCATTAGCCACACGGATGATGGAACCGAAAAGCGAGGACGCGAATAGCCTCGCCGTGCTGAAGCATTTATGCGATCTTGTGCCACCGGGTCTTATCATTTTTGATAGAGGTTTCAATAGACGCAAAGTGTTCACGGAGATACTCTCACAAGGACATCATTTACTTTGTCGTGCGAAGTCAAACGCGGCGTTTTTTGATATACCGAAACGCCCTAAGCGTCTCAAGAGAGGCAGACCCCGTCGGTATGGTAGCCGTGTGTCTATTCCACACCTGAAGTATACAGATATCGTTGTTGAGGATCAGACACTTTCTGTCGCTGATAAAGTCGTGCGGACAAAGATGTGTCCTGTAGATGTCCGCATCGTTGTGATACGCAAACGCTTGAAAAAGTCTAAACCCTATCGGTATTTTTGTGTATTTACTTCAGATTTACGACTGCCCGTAGAAACAGTTATCCGACACTATAGAAACCGGTGGCAGATTGAAACTGCCTTTTGGGACGCTAAAGAAAACTTCGGATTTGACACCTATCAACTCCGAGACAGGAAAAGTTTGGATCGGTTCGCTCAACTCAGTTTCACCGCAGCAACGCTGACACAACTCGCTTTCAGTCCGGTGCTAATGGAGAAGACATCCGCAGACACAGACACAGACGAGGCACCGCTTGATTTAGAAACTGTGCTATCCACACTCAATATACACTGGTATAAACCGAAACATCTCACACGCGGCTTGATGACCGCTTACTTGCAGCGACGTTTACAACAAAACTATTTTTATACGAGTTACGACCCGGGGAAAAACGCACAGAAAAAACTGAAAATCCCAAAGATACTATGTGAAAATGGTTCAGCAGCAACTATTTTCACGATTATTGGAAAAATGATGGCTAAAAAACAGTGATTTCTAACAGAATTTAGACAAAAAAGGGGCGTTAGCAGCGGTTCTAACACCTGTTCAGAAGTGCTAACGGGGAAGTGCTGCCAACTATTCATAATCTATAACAAGACCAAAAATGTCCAAACTATAGTAACGTTGTACGATTAGGTCATAATTGGAGTGATGAAAGATGCAAAAGAAAAGAGATATACTAATTTACGCGCTCCTATTAATCTGTTTTATTTTTATAATTGATGGTTTATCTGCGGAAGATTCCGCCTTAGTATATGTTTTGGACATACAGACAGAAATAGGTGGCGGTGTCAGTAGTTACATCAGCAAAGGCATTCAAAAAGCAGAAAAATTTAAAGCAGATGTAATTATATTTGATGTGAATACGCCTGGCGGAAGGGTTGATGCAGCACAGAAAATTATCAAAGAAATCCAAGAAACACAGATTCCTACTATCGCTTTTGTCAATAGACGAGCGATCTCCGCAGGTGCAATGATTGCTACTGCATGCGATCAGATAGTGATGTCATCCGGTGCAACAATTGGAGACTCACAACCTGTTGATGCAAGCGGACGTAAGGCACCAGAGAAAATCATATCTGACCTGCGTGCTAGTATTCGCTCAGCAGCAGAACGCGCAGATAGAAACCCAGACATTGCCGAGGCAATGGTTGACGAGAAATTGTACCTTGTACGGCTAAGAAATGATGATATAATCAAATTACGTCCAGATGAATACTTCGCTGAACGAGAGGCTGGAATTCAAATGAAAGTGCTCTGTTCAGAAGGAGAATTACTTACGTTGACCACTCTTCAAGCCCTTGATTATGGATATGTGGATAGCCAAGCTGAAGCATTGTCCGATTTACTTGCACAATATCAAATTGTCGAAATTGATTTAGAATATAGAGATGATGATAAGGATCTTAGACTGTCAGCACTCACGCAGGAAGGCATCCAAAGTGAGCAAGAAATTCGAGGAATTGCACAAGTAACACCAATAAAATCTTTGTCTAATGCCCAAGTTACGCGTTATGCAGTAACACTTGGAGACCGTTTAGTCTTTTTCATCACAAGTCCATACATAAGCGCGTTGTTGTTGTCATTGGGAGGACTTGGGCTTTTTGTTGAAATCCGCACACCAGGTTTCGGAATACCGGGATTTCTCGGCCTGCTGTTCATCGGTTTATTCTTTGGAGGACATATGTTGAACCAAATACCGCAGGCATGGGTGCCATTGCTGTTCGTTGTTGGTTTAGCGTTGATTGTCTTAGAAGTTTTCGTTATACCAGGTTTTGGTATAGCAGGAATTCTCGGTTTAATATTGATGTTTGGTAGTGTCTTTTATGTATTCTTTATGAGCACAGAAGATTTTAATATGGCGTTGTTGTGGCTCTCAATTTCAGCAATTCTTACTTCTACCTTGGCTATAGTTGCAACAATATTTCTCCCGAAAACATCTCCGTTTCAACGTTTTACACTAGGCACAGTGATGAGTACTGATCAAGGGTATCATTCTGCAGGGGACGAGGATTTTCAAAGTTTTCTTGGAAAGACTGGCGTTGCTCTAACCCCATTAAGACCGGCAGGGACTGTAAGAATTGATAACAAAAGATTAGACGTTGTAACCGTTGGCGATTTCATTGCTCAAAACACGCCAGTCAAGGTTTTTGAGGTAGAGGGTTCAAAGATATCTGTTGAAGCACTTGAGGAATAAAATCATCAATTTGTAAATAAATGGAGGAAATATAATATGTGGGTAGCAACTATTCTCATTGCCCTTGGAATTCTATTAGTCTTTATTGAGATTTTAATTCTCCCAGGATTCGGAGCAGCAGGTATACCAGGATTAGTGATATTCTGTGTAGGAATCGGAATGGTATGGGTAAATTCAGGATTTACGAAAGCGATTATTTATGCCAGCGTTGCTCTTGTTTTTGTAATTCCGATCTCTATTATCGGTTTATCTCTATTTCGTGATTCCGCTGTAGGTAAGGGTTTTATCCTGAGTGCATCGGAGAAGGCTGAAGAGGGTTTCCAAGCAGCACCAAAAGAATTAACAGCATTGGTAGGTAAATCTGGTAAGGCAGTCACACCACTACGCCCCGCTGGCGTTGCCATGATAAACGGTCAACGTGTCGATATTGTTACACAAGGTGAATTTGTCGCACCAGAAACTGAGGTAGAAGTGATTTTAGTCGAGGGAAGTCGAGTCGTCGTACGTAGTTTGTAATATTATACATGTGTTTGTGTATTTGAATTATTCAACGATTTTACATATAAAGGAGAATTGCTATGGGAGGAGACATCACGGCTGTAGTTCCAATAATTGCTGTCCTTGTTCTCATTGTTATCTTTATGTTTTTTTGGTTCGTCCCGGTTGGGCTATGGATAGCAGCAGTAGCTGCTGGTGCCCCACTTCGTATAACTGAGCTTATAGGTATGCGTTTGAGGCGAGTCAATCCAAATGTTATAGTCAAAGCATTAATTAGCGGGTACAAAGCCGGATTAACAGTCGTCACTACAGAATTGGAGGCACACTATCTAGCTGGAGGAAATGTCCTCAATGTAGTGAGCGCACTCATCGCAGCGGACAAAGCAAAAATTGATCTTACATTTCAACGGTCATCTGCAATAGACCTTGCAGGAAGAGATGTGTTCGAAGCAGTTCAAGTGAGTGTGAATCCACGGGTCATTACGACATCGAAAATTAGTGCCCTTGCACTTGATGGGGTTGAACTTATTACTACCGTGAAAATAACTGTTCGAACAAATATCAATAGACTTGTTGGTGGTGCAGGTGAAGATACTATCATTGCTCGTGTCGGTGAGGGTATTATTAGTGCAATAGGTGCATCAGAAACTTATGAGGATGTACTTGAGAATCCTGATATAATTTCCAAAACTGTGCTTGATCGTGGGCTTGATGCTGGAACTGCCTTTGAGATCTTGTCTATTGATATTGCTGATGTGAACGTTGGCAAAAATATTGGTGCGGAACTTCAAGCAGAACAAGCAGAAGCAGACCTTGTTGTCGCACAGGCAAAAGCCGAGGAACGTCGGGCTCTTGCTGTAGCAAGAAAACAAGAAATGACAGCAGATGTGCAAGAAAAGCGCGCACAAGTTGTTGAAGCTGAAGCGTCTGTACCGCGCGCACTAGCAACCGCATTTCGCAGCGGTAATTTAGAAATTACACCACAAAGAGAAGGAGACTAATGATGGGAACTGTAACGATCGCTATTATTGCTGTTTGTATAGTACTGTTTTTAATTGTTATTGCATGGTTAGTTCCGCTGGGTTTGTGGATAACCGCAATTGCTGCTGGAGTGAAAGTAGGTATATTTGATCTTGTTGCGATGCGTTTACGTCGTGTGCCGCCAACAGGCATAGTTGAACCGCAGATTAACGCTACGAAAGCAGGATTAAGCCTATCTCTTGATGATCTTGAAGCACATTACCTGGCGGGTGGCCGCGTTGCAAGTGTGGTTGCTGCACTCATCGCAGCAGATAAAGCAAATATTGATCTTGACTTTGCACAGGCAGCAGCTATTGACTTAGCAGGAAGAGATGTCCTTCAAGCTGTGCAGGTAAGTGTTACACCAGAGATCATCGATATTCCAAGTCAAGAGGACCCAAGTAACGGAATCACTGCAGTTGCTCGTGATGGCATTCAGCTTATTGTCAAAGCACGCGTGACCGTCAGAGCAAATATAGATCGCCTCGTCGGGGGTGCTACAGAAGACACAATTCGTGCAAGAGTCGGCGAAGGAATTATCACTACGATTGGGTCATCTGGTAACCATAAGCAGGTGTTAGAAAATCCGGTACGTATTTCCGAAACAGTACTTGAAAAAGGACTTGAAGCGGGAACTGCTTTTACTATCTTGTCTATTGATATTGCTGATATCAACGTTGGAGAGAACGTCGGTGCGAAATTACAGACAGATCAGGCACAAGCAGAGCTCAAAATTGCACGTGCCAAAGCAGAAGAGCGACGTGCCAAAGCAGAAGCGGAAGAGGAAGAAAATAAGGCACTCGTAGAAGAAATGACAGTAAAACTCATTGAAGCGGAAGCCGAAATTCCATTGTCTATTTCTGACTCTTTCAATTCCGAAGCCATGAGCGTAATGGATTACTATACACTTCGCAATATCCTTGCTGATACTGAGATGCGACAATCTATCGCCTCCCCTGGTGGACCACAAGACACCGATACAACAAGGTCAGCCCACTCCTTAGGCTTATCCTAATACATGACAAAGGAGAAATAGATGGATTTTGAACTTAATGCATTGATTCCTATTATCCTTATAATCCTGTTTTTAGTTTTTGGTGGTGCACGTCGTCGTAAACCCGAAAGGCGCACTCCTGAAACGAACCAAGATGTTAATGCTCCGCCTGAAGCGAACACAGAAGTCAATGTTCCGCCTGATAGTGAGTTAGTTCTGCCACCGTTTATGCAGAACTTTGAAGGTATTGATTCCGACGAAGGTGTTTTACAGGAAACTATAGAAAACGAAGAAGCAGAACTTCATGAGGTGACTGAACAAGCTGAACCTGAAACAGTTCAAGAACCGGAACCAGAAAGTAAACCAATTGAACCGCCTCCGGTACCAGTAGATTCTCCAACAAAGTTACCTACAAAACCGTTGCCAGTAACATCTTTGATTGATCCTTCTCCAGAGACTTTTCGTCAAGGTATCATTCTGTCTGAAATTCTCAGTAAACCTAAGGGACTTCGCAATAGGAAATAGTTGCTTATATCAACTTTTGTCCGTAGTCAATTGTAAATGTATAATGGCTACGGACATTTTTTACTTATAAATCACTGTGTAAGAAAATTAGAAATTGTATCAATGCGACAGTACATTATATTAATAATCATTATCTCATTACCGTTTATTTTATCTATCAGTGCCAATCAACAATCAGATCAGGCAATAGATCAAGATTCTGATGCGTTTGCTCTGCCCCCTTACGCTCGCTTTCTAAAAGGATATAAAATATGTCTGGATCCCGGTCATGGTGGACAAGGACATATCCCTGATTACAAACGCGGACCGACAGGACTTCGTGAGGCAGAAATCAATCTTAAGGTTGCATTCTATCTGCGTAAATTGCTTGAGAAAGCTGAAGCAACTGTCCTTTTGACACGCGAAGATGACTCTTATGTCAGTTTAGCAAGACGCAGTGAGATATCAAACGAAAACGGTGCAGATTTCTTCATATCCATACATCACAATGGACTTGATAATAATCCAGAAATCAACTTTACATCTACATGGTATCACGGCGATGCAGATGAGTCACGCCCCAGTTTAGACCTTGCACGCTACATACAACAAGGTGTGTCTAATGCACTGCGTTTACCAAAATCACCGCCAACTGGACTTTATTCCGATAAACTCGTGGTTTCATCCGGTTTCGGGGTACTTCGGTTAACAAATTGTCCAGCAGTTGTATGTGAAGCATCTTTTTATACCCATCCGGAAGAGGAAACTCGACTCAGAAACGATGATTATCTGAAAAAAGAAGCTTACGGTTATTTTCTGGGTATTGCAAGATATGTGGAAGCTGGATTTCCACATGGCACGCTGATCACACCGGTACATAAATCTGTCATACAGACAAAGACTCCGACACTCAAACTTCAGGTGAACGATGGCATTCATGAACGCGGTGCATGGATTCTCAAACGGCAGCAGATTTACACAAATACTATTCAAGTTAAGATCAATGATGTTTTATACCCATTCAACTATGATCGTGAAACAGATATAATCACTGTGAAAATCAATGAACCATTGTCTAACGGTATACAAAATGTTCAGACAGAAATGGTAAATTACTATGGAAATCACAGTCTACCGAATCCGCAGCAGTTTAAAGTTGCACCCCCGGCTGTTGATATACAACTGGTAGCATGGACAGATACCCTGCCAACTGACAGTAAATGTTATGTTGGGATTAAAGTTTCCGCACAGGACATAGATAAGCTTCCAATTGCAGATGGGGAACTTATCAGGGCAAAAACATCCAAAGGCACTCTTGCTAAAACAGAAAAACTCACACATAATGGCGTAGCATTATTTTATCTTTACGCACCAGATAAACCCGGCAATGCAATTATTCATGCAACTTATGGAAAAAACACCGAATCGATCAATATCAATTTCTCTGATACTTCATATCCTATAGTGCAAGGACAAGTTACGGATGGCAGCACTGAGATGCCAATTTCTGATGTCCTCATCACTGCTAAGTCTAAGTTAACTGCAGTTACAGACAAAGAGGGGCATTATTTCATAAAAACAGGAACATCAATACAGGACCTGTCTAATATGACACTTCGCCTATCAAAGGCAGGCTATTATCCGAAAACACAAAGTATACAAATTGAACAGAACAAGGCATCTGTTATCAATCATAAACTTTATGCCATCGCAGACAGAGCATTTACAGCATCGGTTATCGTTCTTGATACAACGACAGATACTGATAAAACAAACCAACTTATCACAAAATTAAAAGAGATGTTAGAACTTGCAGGAGCTAAGATATACGTTGTTCATGAACGCGGTTTAGAACTTTCTACAGAAGAACGGATTAAAAAAGTAAACAGCATAAAAGATGAAGGTTTTTACTTACAGATAAATCATTATCATAAAACTAAAGATAAGCACATGGTAATTGCAAAGCACAACCGGGGTAACCAAGACACAGAGACGTTTCAAAAACGGATTTTGGAACAGTTCAATGGGAAACTGTATAAAACGCCAATTACTACAGTGCAGGATAGGGAAACACCGATAATCCAACAGACAAACAAAATGGCGATGACGCTTGATCTACAATCATTAGGTTATCCAAATTCAACGGTAGGACAGGAAGCATCCGCTATCTTTATGGGTATATGGCTTTACGCAAAGGAAGCGACTGAGATAGATACGGAAAAGTTAAAACGTTTCATGGAACATTATAATCAGACGCGAGGCGAATAAAAGTGCAAATTGCAACACATATCACGCAATTACATCTCAAAAATCCGTTTAAGATATCGCGTCGTGATAGCGATTCATATCGTGAAGTAATATTTGTTGAGATTGATGGTGGCATCGGTGAGGCTGCACCTGCAAAGTTTTACGGGGAAAATGTCCAGACAGTTAAAGCAGCTATAGAAAAACTAACGCCATTCCTCGATAGGAATCTTGATTATATTCAGGATGTAATGGATAAGATTGAATCTGCTCTTGCTGGAAATTACAGTGCAAAGTCAGCCATTGATATGGCACTACACGACAGATTAGGTAAAAAATTCGGCGTTCCCCTTTTCAAACTGTGGGGCTTGAATCCAGAGAAAACACCATGCACATCGTTTACTATCGGTCTTGATGAACCTTCGGTCATGGCAGAAAAAGCAGCGCGGGCAGAAGCATATCCGATTCTAAAAGTAAAACTCGGTACTCCTAACGATATAGAGATTATTCAAGAACTTCGTAAAGTTACTGACAAACCAATTTATGTTGACGCAAACACTGCATGGAAACCGAAAGAAGCAGTTGATATAATCAATGAATTGTCCCAATATGGTATAGTATTAATTGAACAACCGACAAAAGCAGACGATTTAGAAGGACTCAAATATATACGCAGCCGCACTACATTGCCGATTATCGCTGATGAAAGTGTCCAACGGTCAGAGGATATTCCTAAATTGGCGGAATCTGTAGATGGAATAAACATCAAGTTAGCTAAATGTGGAGGCATTTCAGAGGCATTCAGGATGATACATGTAGCGCGTGCACACGATTTGCTTGTCATGCTCGGCTGTATGATAGAGAGTTCACTGGGAATTACTGCTGCTGCTCATCTGACACCCCTTGTAGATTATGTAGATTTAGATGGAAATTTGTTGATCTCCAATGATCCTTACTCAGGTGTTACAGTTGATAAAGGTAAATTAGTGTTGCCAGACCGTCCGGGTATTGGAATAATTAAAAATGAGAAGATTGGTTGCGTTAATGTGTAAAGGTGGCAAGATCTATGACTCAAAATGTACAACACCAAGCAGAATTTCTTACCAACCTAGGTATTTTAAGTGGTATAATATTAGACTATGAGATTATTCGCGATATTATATTGAAGAAAACCATGCAAGAATCAACAGTAATCCAACACTTTATCCAACAAGGTATAACTCAAGGAATATCACAAGGAGTACGAGAAGGGACTATTGAAGCGATACTTGAAGTACTTGAGGTGCATTTTGAGTATGCCCATGTTCAAACCTTGAAACCAATTCTTGATACTATTGAAGACATTCAACAACTTAAGTATCTACTTCGTGAGGCAGCGCGAGCTAATAGTCTTGATGAGTTTAAACTGATTTTGCCAGAGTAGGAGGATAAATATGTTAAATCAGAATCGAAATGTTCTTATCACTGGTGGGACAGGGATTTTAGGAAGTGCAGTTACAAAAGCCTACCTTGCAAAAGATGACAACGTTGCAGTTACTTATCTATTTGACGATGAAGTCCAACGATTTAACCAGCACAATCCAGAAATATGTGAGGATGTAACCTTTCTATTTGCCAATGTAACTGTGGCAGAAGAGGTACAAAAAACTATAGACACTTTTATTAATCAGTTCGGACATCTTGATATTTTGGTAAATATCGTTGGTGGTTTTGTCGGTGGAATTCCTATTGCCGAGCTTGAAGAAGACAGATGGGATTTTATGATGAATCTAAATCTCAAATCTGTTTTTCTCTGTAGCAAAGCTGTAATTCCACACATGACAGAACGTGGTTTTGGTAAGATTGTCAATGTATCTGCTCGCGCAGGTTTAAAAGGTGAGGCTGGCTTGAGTGCCTATTGCGTTTCAAAAGGCGGAGTACGTACCTTTACAGAATCGTTAGCTGCGGAGATAATGGATTCTGGCATCAATGTCAACTGCATTATGCCCAGTATAATGGACACACCAATGAATCGAGAAGCAATGCCTGATGAAGACCATAGTCGTTGGGTAAAAACTGATGATGTTGCAAGAGTAATCTGCTTTCTAACTTCTGACGATGCGTCCATTATCAACGGTGCTGCTATTCCTGTTTATGGACGGGCGTAGATAATAACAGTCCCACAGGTTTTCAAATTAGTTCTTCGCTCCCATAGTGTAGTCCCGCTCTTTGCGATATTGAAGCAATAAATGGATCCATTGCTAAAACCCGAGCTGCTTGTCCACAACGTTCTTTAGTTCTTCCTCCTTAATATACCGTTCGAGGTTATCTAAGAAAAATTCTGTGATACGTCTCATGCGGTGCTGGGAGCCTCCTGCTGCATGGGGTGTAATAATTACGTTATCCATATCCCACAAGGGACTCTCTTCTGGCAACGGTTCGACCTGTGTCACATCTAATCCCGCCCCAGCAATTTTACCGGCTTGCAAGATTTCAATTAAATCATCCTCTTTAACGATTGGACCGCGGGCAACGTTGATCAGATAGGCTGTCCGCTGCATCACAGCCAAGTTTTCTGCGTTTATTAATCCACGTGTTTCTTCAGTCAATGGACATGCAATCATCACAACGTCAACACGTCCCATCGTTTCTGTGAGTTTATTCATCGGTACCAGTTCGTGTACATTGTCAGGTTTTTCTGTGCGATATGCGTCAACGCCGATAATGTACATATCAAAACCTGCTGCCCGTTTCGCCATCTGCATACCGATGCCACCCAAGCCGACAATACCGATTTTGAACCCATCAATTTCAATCATTGGGGATGGACTCCCTCCCCATTTACGGTTATCTTGGTTTCGTGTAAAATGATGAATTCCGCGTGTTAATCCGAGTAGGAGTGCAAATGCTTGGTCAGCAACGTGCGTTCCATAGAGTCCAGCAGCGTTTGTCAGAAGGACATTACTCTCACGCATTGCAGGATACACATGTTTGTCCATACCTGCACTAGAAGCCTGGATCCATTTGATTTTGGGCAGGTACGGAAAAATGTCCTCACCACAAAAACCGAAGTATATATCCGTGTCTTTGCCTTCTTCAATCACTTCTTCGCGTGAACTTGGCGTAACGTACGTATGTTCCGTTCCGATAATACTTTCTAATCGTTCTAACAGTTCACCTTCGACTCTATGTTGTAATAATATCTTCATAAATGTCCTTTCTAAATACTTATATGTTTGCTGTCTACCAAGGCGGGGAATCGGGAAGCAATTCTTGATATTTGCTCAGCAAGGTGTTTTGATATGCCCCAGCATATTGTTCGTTAAAGAATCTATCTATACCTTCTTCGAGGAAGTGTGTCCATGAAGTGTTTTCAGATCCTGGATTGACAGGAAAAAACAGTGCGTCTACGCTTTGTCCAGCTTTCAAGTCACCCGGTGAATCACCAATCATCAGTACGTGGTTTTCAGGATATTTGTTTTTTGTTGTAATGGTGAGATGTTCTGTTTTCGTTCCCATCTCCTGCCCTGCAATAAGATCGACATATTGGTCTATATTATGTTCATCCCATTCCCGTTTGAGTGCTTCATCAGGTGTAGCAGAAACGACGATCACATCTGCTTTGCCTTGAAGTCGTTGTAATGCTTCGCGGACACCAGGAAATGGCGGGAGGTTATACACAATTTCTGCGACACTCTCGTTCACAGCGAGGCTCCATGCCATCACCTGACTTAATTCGTCCTTTCTTTCATGTGTTGCAGTATCAATTGCATCTTGTAGTGCTGGATTCCCAAGTTTTGTTTCAGTTTCTGTCCATTCTCGTAAGTGGGGTAGTTGTGGTATCTCCAGACCCATTTTTTTGACAAGCGGCATTTCTCGTAAATAATCGAAGACGAGTATGACAGCTTTGAATCGGTTTGTTCCGCGCATTGTGGAATAGAGATTGACAAAATCCCATGCCTGATGCACCTGCCGTGAAATCGATGCCAAACCGAAATGTTTCACAACATTTACGCTGAAGCAGTCATTGTGTTTGACTTCCATACTATTGAAAACGCACCCATCTGAATCGATGCCGACGAAAAAGTCGTGTTTCGGTTCAAAATCGTATAATTCTTGCTGTGGTTTTTGAGGCATATATTCTCCTTTATTCAACAATAATTTCTGGTCGGTTTTCCAGCATCCATTCCGTATGGAAGACCGTGGGTTCTCCATCTTCACCGACGATTGTTTTCCCATCAGGGCCCAATTTATGATATGTATGTGCTCCGAAATAATCACGCATTGCCTGGATAAGGTTTGCAGAAAGTCTGCTGCTGCGGTAGCTATCGAAATAGGCTAATGCCGAGCTGAAGGCGGGAATGGGGATGCCGAGTTGTGTAGCTGTGCTGATTACATCTCGCCACTGCGGTTGTGCTGCTGCAATCACGCCACGGAAATAAGAGTCAAGCAACAGGTTAGACAGGTCTGGGTTTCGTTCATAAGCTTCTGCAATACGGTGCAGGAATTTTGCGCGAATGATACATCCGCCACGCCACCCCAGAGCAATTTTGCCGAGGTCCAAATTCCAATCATATTCAGTACTTGCTTCTTGCATGAGTGCGAAACCTTGTGCGTAAGAGCAGATTTTTGCAGCATAGAGTGCGTCGTGAATAGCTCGCAGTGCGGTCTCTCTGTCACCCTTGTATGTTCCTGTGGGGCCGTCAATAACATCAGCTGCATTTACGCGTTCATCTTTAATAGCAGAAATACAACGTGCAAAGACAGCCTCAGCGATAGTCGGTGCAGCTATGCCGAGATCTAATGCAGAAATGCTTGTCCATTTCCCTGTGCCTTTCTGTCCTGCTTTATCCAGCACAACATCTACGAAGGGTGTACCGGTGGTGTCACGTTGGGTAAATATGTCGGCAGTAATTTCAATGAGATAAGAATTGAGTTCTCCTTGATTCCACTCGCTAAAGACTGTGTGCATTTCGTCTGCATTCATGCCAAGTCCGTTTTTCATGAGGGCATAAGCCTCACAGATCAATTGCATATCTCCGTATTCTATGCCATTATGTACCATTTTAACATAATGTCCTGCACCGTTCGGGCCGACATAAGAACAACACGGTGTGCCCTCTACCTGTGCGGCGATTTTTGTAAAAATAGGTTCTACAAGTGTCCATGCCTTCGAAGAACCACCTGGCATCATTGCGGGTCCTTTGAGTGCCCCTTCTTCGCCACCAGAAATTCCTGTTCCGATAAAGAGTATACCTTGTTCATCTAATTCCGCGTGTCGACGTATAGTATCGTTGAAATTTGAATTACCACCGTCGATAATGAGATCTCCTTTGGATAGATGCGGAATGAGTAATTGAATGAATGCATCGACCGGTTCACCTGCTTTCACCATCAAGATGATTTTTCGAGGCGTCCCTAATTGATCAATAAGTTCAGGTATAGTATGCGTGCCGATGATATTTTTTCCGTTTGCTGCCCCTGCGATGAAGTCGTCAACCCGCGAAACGGTTCTGTTAAAAACTGCTACATGAAAACCTTTGCTTTCCATATTCAATGCAAGGTTTTCCCCCATCACTGCTAATCCGATGAGTCCTATATCTGCTGCCAAATTTTGTTTCCTCCTATAATATGTGTTCTGAATATCTTACACTGAAATAGATGAAAATGTCAACAGCAATTTATAAGATGTTTCCAGCTTTGTTCCGGCGAGTTTCATTTATACTTCCAATACTCATGGACATCACAAAAACAAAACGTGCTGAGGGCACGACAATATGGAAAGAAAATAGACAGATACCCAAAGGATACCTGCCTCTGCTTAATGTTCATTTGATTTTGTCTAATCTACCGCTTGAGTGTTCCCCATGTTACTGTTTTGTTACCTTTGGGATTGACAGGTAACACATCATCACTGATCCAATCCATCCCAGAATCGTTCACTTTCGGATTATTTGTGAGATTGATAATTTCCCCTGTAACAAGGTGATACCGGTAGATGTCACACTTCTCATTCCGATTTTCTTTGTCCCAATAATTTGCGGCAAATAACACCTGTTCCGGTCCCATAAAGCATACACTATGGATGCTCCAACTGTCAGGAGTGTCTAAAATCTGACGTTCGTCGTTTTTGAGATTATGAATGACAATATTATCTCTAACAAACTCCCCAAGCCCGTTACGTATAGTATTTATATACACAACAGATTGACTGTCGGGAGACCATTCCGGACGGTAACCTTGTGCAAATTTACGGTGGTTTCTACCGACGGCAGACATCAGATAGATTCCAGCATCATCGTAAGCGATGTATTTGCCATCAGGAGACCAGGAGGGATTTGAGATCCAATCGTCTGGGCGCGCATGTGTCAGTTTACGCAGTGCTTTTGTTGCGATATCTATCCGCCAGATGTCAGTAATCGGTTCTCCAGGTTCGGAAAGTCGATTACTTTCAAAGGCGATGTATTTACCATCAGCAGACCAGGTTGGGAACCGCTCACGAGCAGCTTCGTTGGTGAGTCGATATTCACCTGTGCCGTCACTATTGATGATATATATGGCGGACACTTGCGGCCAATTCGGCACCCCCGGAGGTTGTGCTGTAAAAATGATCTGCTTTCCATCCGGAGACCACTCAGGCCACGAGATAACCTTAGATCCTACTGTCAGCCTTTGAATGTTACTACCGTTATCGTCCATCACATATAGGCTTCTGTTTCCATATCGATCTGATCTGAAAACGATTTTTGCGTACGCGAACGTTGGTATACATAAGTAGATGAGCAGGCAGGAAAGGATTATGCGTTTGCTGTTCATGGATCACCTCCATTTTTACGGTTCTGTGTGGCGGTAGGCATGGTTGGATAAACCGTGCCTATCGTCCTTCTTCCCAAAATCAAGCAACAAGAACTTCATTCTTTAATTTCTGTCCGGCACCCAGATGCTATAAGCTTGCCAGTCGATTTTCTTATCCGACCTATAAACAACTATAGTTTGGAACAATTTTAAAGATTTTTAATGCAAAAAACAAAAAAGCAGGTATCCTTTCATAAACAAATAATTTTTAATTTTTTTTAACATTTATTTTTTTGAAAGGAAAATAAAAATGAACATCCTTTTCTGCTTGAACAACATTCTATCAGATTTCCAGCATTTGTTCAACACACAAAACTACAGTCTTTTCCAAGCGTTTACCTTTGGATTTATTGCAGATGGAACAGCGGCACGCTAACAGCACTTTGCTGGACATGCCAATTCCCGACTATTATTTTCATACTTCACTACATAATCTAGTTAGTTGAAGTTTGATGTGTCGTCCCTATTCATAATATATCCGAGATTAACAAAGACTAATTTTGAACAAGTGACCTCATATTTGGCTTTATCACATAAGAAATAAAAGTCCCAGAATATATCTTGTTCATGTGGTGCGGGTGCAGGCGTTGTCAGCGCATTACTAATACCCCAATCTGGACCGCCTTTACCACTTTCGTCTCGTTCATGGATGATTTCAAAAGATTTAACATCTATGAATTCAACTTGCACCAATTGGTTATGTTCTTTGCCATAGGGGTATGCATTGACAGTGAGGACAATTGTCATATCAGCCCTGCCTATTCCATTTGCCTCACCATTACCATTAAACCCTTTGTAGTTTTCAAATTTTATTTCAATCCCCTCAACATATCCATCATGAAAGCTATTGAAGTAATTTAGTGCGTTATCAACTTCGTCTATATTTTGTGGTTCAAATTTCTCGTTCATATTTCACCTCTCAAATGTAATTTGATTATGTAGTTCATATATTACCTGTACCTGGATGCACCTTTTTATGAGTTAACAGGACTCTTACCGTTTTGTATTATTCATGATCAAACTTTTGATTTACAAACAGAAATAAACATCGAACATAAATATACGTCAAAATTCATTATCAAGTTTACATTACACCGCGTGAATTTCAGTAGCGGAAAGGATTCTAACCATACGTAGTCTACTCGCTCTCAAGAAATACGTCAAACGTTATCAATATCAAATATTGTTCAGTTTCATCCTTGTGCTGTTAACGAATGGGCTCCTGCTGATTAGTCCTAAGATATTGCAAATCTTTTTTGACGAATTAGATCAAGCTCTTAAAGACCCTAACGTGTCAGTCACGAAAGGGCGTATTTTGTTTTTTGCTGTGTTAATATTTGGTGTTGCACTTGTGGGCGGGGTTTTGCGGTTTGCACAACGTCGCATTATCCAAGGTGTTGCGCGGCGCACGGAATTCCATCTACGTGCTGACTTTTTTCTACACCTTCAAAAGCTATCCGCGACCTATTATGATAATGTTAGAACGGGAGATTTGATGACCCGTGCGACGAGCGACCTGAACGCCATAAGGATGGTGCTCAGCAGTGCAATAATGTACACTGCTGATGCAATTGTGTTTTTTGGCTTAGCACTAGTCATCATGTTACGTATTGATCTGACTCTGACGATTATTGCTTTGCTACCCTATCCCATTCTCGCTATAACTATACGTTTGCTTGGCAGGAATATATATACACTCTATGAGAAAATCCAAGAAAGTTTTTCAACGCTGAATACTAAAGTTCAAGAGAATTTATCTGGTGTTCGCGTTGTGAAGGCATATACACTCGAGGCAAATGAAATAGAACATTTCAATGAACTAAACCAAGATTTTGTCAATCGTAACCACAAGCAAATCAGATTTATGTCCTTCTTCTTTCCACTGTTCAATTTTTTACCTGGTATCAGTACCGTAGTACTTCTATGGATGGGGGGTGTCCATGTAATCGGAGGAATAATCAGTCTGGGTGAATTTGTGGCATTTTTGGCATATCTGATGATGCTTAGGCGTCCAATGATCACGCTCGGCTTTATAGTTAACACATTTGAACGTGGTGCAGCCTCAATGGATCGCATTAACGAAATTCTGAGCGAAAAACCAGAAATCTATGACGGTGAAAATGTTAAATGGAATATGAAAAGTATCAACGGAGAAATAGTAATTAAAGACCTAAATTTCACTTATCCTGATGGAGTCCCTGTGTTAAAAAACATAAATTTGACTATACAACATGGTACAACACTTGCTATTGTTGGCGGAACAGGATCAGGAAAGTCTACACTTGTTAGTCTTATACCCAGAATACGACAATCTGAGCGAGGAACGATCTTTATTGATGGTGTTGACATACAAGATATACCCTTGCATGTTCTCCGTTCAAATATTGGATTTGTGGAACAGGAACCCTTTCTCTTTTCAGATTATTTACGAAATAACATTGCTTATGGCGTAGAAGATCCGAATGATGAAGACATAAGACAAGCTGCACATAACGCTGATCTGTTATCACAGATAGAGGAGTTTCCAGATGGATTACATACATTTCTTGGTGAACGTGGTATAACAATTTCAGGTGGCCAAAGGCAAAGAAGCGCGCTTGCTCGCGCTATTATCATAAAACCGAAAATACTAATACTTGATGATGCATTTGCAAATGTTGATACACATACTGAAGATACAATATTGGGCAGGCTCGATCAGATAATGGAAGACAAGACAACTATTATTATATCACATCGCATATCAACAGTTAAAGCAGCAGATCACATCATCGTATTGAATGATGGAGGTATTGTTGAATCGGGGACACACAACCATCTGCTGGAAAAAAACGGTATTTACACAAGTATATATGAAACGCAACTATTGCAAGGTGAACTTGAAGAACTTTAGCGAGGAACACCTAAATGTTTGGCATGGGTAGCAACCTATATGAATATAGTGATGAAGAGGATGATCTTGGTAAAGTATATGACCGAGTGTTAATGAAACGTCTCCTCTCTTATCTCAAACCTTACACAGTTCAATTAATTGTTATCTCCTTCCTTATGATAGGAACTTCACTATCGCGTTTGGTTGGTCCCTATCTCATACAAATAGCGATTGATAACCATATTACTCCGGGAGAATTGGAGGGTTTGGACATAGTTGCTGGATTTCTTATTTTAGGTTTGATCGGTGAGTTTGTATTTGCATATTTTGAAGAGTATCGTATGCAGATGATCGGGCAACATGTGATGCGTGATCTAAGGAAAAATCTCTTTTCACATTTACAACGTTTAGATGTGCAGTATTTTGACAAAAATCCAGTGGGAAGACTGATGACACGGGTCATGGGAGATGTGCAAGTCCTGAATGAACTCTTTACTTCTGGAGTTATCACAGTCTTCGGTAATCTGTTGAGAATTCTGGGTATAATGGTTGTGATGCTCCTCTACAACTGGAAGCTTGCTTTTGTAACGTTCACAGTAATACCAATTATTTTCGGGGCAACACTTGTCTATCAGATTTATTCGCGTCGTGCTTTTCGTGAACAACGCAAGCAACTTGCACGTATCAATGCGTTTTTACAAGAAAATATAGTTGGCATGAATACTATGAAGTTGTTTGCCCAAGAACAGCGCAGTTATCACCGTTTTAATGAACGGAATCGCAGATATCTCGCAGCAAACCTAAAGAGTATTTTCTATTTTTCTATATTCCATCCGTTGATAGAGGTAACAGCATCCCTTGCTACAGCAGTAATAATCTGGTATGGTGGTGGACAGATTGTGCAAGGGGCTTTAACATTTGGTGTGTTGGTCGCATTTATACGTTATGCAGAAAGTTTCTTCTGGCCTATTCGCGAATTAAGTGAAAAATATACTATTTTTCAGAATGCGATGGCATCATCGGAACGTATCTTCCATCTACTTGATACAGAACCCTCTATAGTATCTACAGTTGACAAAAGTGGTAAAGAAACGTTAAAAGGTGAGATAGAATTTCGGAATGTATGGTTTGCTTACAATGATGAGGATTATGTTCTAAGAGATGTGTCATTCAAAGTTGCACCGGGAGAAAAGGTCGCACTTGTGGGACATACAGGAGCCGGTAAAACATCTATCATCAATCTTCTCTGTAGATTCTATGAAATCAATAAAGGACAGATACTGATTGATGGTATAGATATTAGGGATATGAATATTGGGGAATTGCGGAATGCAATCAGTATTGTTCAACAGAATATTTTTCTTTTCTCCGATTCAATTGAACATAATATTAGTTTAAGAGATACATCGATCTCTCCTGATCAAGTTAGACAATCATCGAAAGATGTGCATTTAGATCGATTTGTGCAGAAGATGCCTGACAACTACAACACAGAACTCAAAGAGGATGGCGGTGGTTTATCTGTCGGACAAAAGCAGTTAGTCGCTTTTGCCCGTGCATTAGCATCTGATCCAAGTATTCTCATCCTTGACGAAGCTACCTCAAGTGTTGATACTGAAACTGAAATTTTGATTGAGGATGCACTCAATCGATTGATGAATGATAGGACTTCTGTGGTAATTGCACATCGTCTTTCTACGATCCAAAATGCGGATAAGATTATTGTATTGCATCGAGGTGAGATACGCGAATCTGGGACGCACAATGAGTTGTTGCAGAAAAATGGTATCTATTATCGGTTGTATCAATTACAATATAAGGGACAGGAAGTTGTAGCATAACCTTTCTAGGTTGTGTCTCTTTGTAGCATAACCTTTCTAGGTTGTGTCTCTTTGTAGCATAACCTTTCTAGGTTGTGTCTCTTTGTAGCATAACCTTTCTAGGTTGTGTCTCTTTGTAGCATAACCTTTCTAGGTTGTGTCTCTTCAGGACACATATTGTATCACAAACTGTATCAAGAAATAGGATAACTTTTATGCAATTTGACTACCAAGAAATCCGAGAATACCTCCGAGAATCAGAATTTGAAAATCTATTTACGCAAGCACTCGGTTGGGATACACATCATCAAACACTCCCAGTTACAATAGATGATACCGAATACTTGCTGACCGCAGTCGCACAAAAACGCGGCGTAGCAATCTTTCACTGCCCAGCAATATCTAACGCACACATACCAGATCGCACAATCAGAGAAAGAATACACAGAGCCGTTTCACAATCTTCTCATGAGAACTTGATTATCTACACAGACACCGAACAGACTGAACAAAAATGGCAATGGGGCAGCAAAAGCCGGAGTAACACTATTAAGCGTCGGGAGATTTCATATAACATTGAACAAACTGGTGAATCTCTGTTACAAAAGCTTCGTTCGATTGCGTTTAGGTTTGATGAAGAGGAGCAAATTTCAATTGTAGACGTAACCCAACGTCTTGAAACCGCTTTTGATGTTGAGAGGGTCACCAGAAGGTTTTACGACCATTTCAAGGAGGAGCATGATGCGTTCCTTGGATTTCTCAGCGGTATTCCTGATGAAGATATGCAGAGGTGGTATGTCTCTGTGATGCTGAATCGTCTCATGTTCATCTATTTCATACAGAAGAAAGGCTTTCTCGACGACGACCAAAACTATCTTGGTACCAAACTAACAGAAACACAAAGCACAGATACATACTACAAAGCGTTTCTCTGTCCCCTCTTTTTTGAAGGCTTTGCCAAACCTGAGAATGAACGGACACGTGAAACAGAGCAGCTGCTTGGCGAAGTTCCCTATCTCAACGGTGGCATCTTCCAAAAACATGAACTTGAAGAGCTACACGGTGAAGACATTGAGATACCGGATGCGGCATTTGAAAACCTTTTCTCCTTCTTTGAGCAATACCAGTGGCATCTTGACGATCGACCTCTACGAAACGACAACGAAATTAATCCTGATGTGCTTGGATACATCTTTGAGAAATACATCAATCAGAAACAGATGGGTGCATATTATACGAAGGAGGACATCACGGAATACATCAGCAAAAACACCATCATTCCGTTTCTTTTTGACACAGCCCGCAAATCGTGTAAAATTGCTTTTGAAGGGGATAGCTCCATCTGGAAACTGCTACAAGAAGACCCTGACCGCTACATATACGATGCAGTCAAAAAAGGTGTTAGCTTGGAATTGCCTGAAGAGATTGCTGATGGAATTGATGATGTCTCTGAACGCACAACGTGGAACACACTTGCCCCTGAGGAGTTCGCATTACCCACAGAAATCTGGCGGGAAGTCGTCGCACGTAGACAACGTTACGAATCTGTTCGGTCTAAACTGGCAAACGGGGAGATAGACAACATCAATGACCTAATCACCTATAACCTCAATATTCGTCAATTTGCACAGGATGTGATTGAGAATTGTGAGGGGCCCGAACTACTCCGCGCCTTCTGGAAAGCGATTACCGAAGTGACGGTGCTTGATCCTACTTGCGGTTCTGGTGCGTTCCTGTTTGCTGCGCTGAACATTCTTGAACCGCTTTATGAGGCATGTCTGGATCGGATGCAGGTGTTCCTTGATGATGTTACCTCTCCATCTATTTACGAGACAAACTTGCAAGTGGGGGGGGGTACAAAATCTAACAAAATACAGAGACTTCCGTCAAACGCTTGGACAGATTGCCCAACATCCCAACCGAAAGTATTACATTCTGAAATCTATCATTATCAATAATCTTTACGGCGTGGACATTATGGATGAGGCGATTGAGATTTGCAAGCTGCGCCTTTTTCTCAAGATGGTGGCACAGATTGAGGATGTGTCACAGATTGAACCACTGCCAGATATTGACTTCAACATTCAAGCAGGCAATACCCTGGTAGGTTTTGCAACCTACGAAGAAGTAAAGAATGCTGTTATGGAGAGACTTGACTCTCACTTTGAAAACACGATGCAACGTATTGAAGAGAAAGCAGAGGACGTTAAGGTGTTGTTTGACAAGTTTCGTGAACAACAGACGACATTAGGCGGTGACGTGACCCCTGCTGACAAACAGGAATTACAGGATAAACTCAAGGAATTAGAAGATGAACTTAATGAATATCTTGCTAAGGAATACGGCATTGATCCGAAAAAACGCGTTGATTACGAAAGCTGGCTAACTTCACATGCACCTTTCCATTGGTTTATTGCGTTTTACGGTATTCTTCAGGGTGGTGGTTTTGATGTGATTATCGGTAATCCACCGTATGTAGAGTATAGTAAAGTGAAGAAGGAGTACAAAGTTATAGGGTATGAAACGGAAAGCTGTGGTAACCTTTACGCATTTACTTTTGAAAGAAGTTTCAAGCTACTTCATCAAAATGGGTGGAAATCAATGATTATTCCACACTCAGCTTACTGTACTGATAGGATGGCACCACTCCAAAAGTTATTTTATCAACAGGCACAAGTGGGATGGGTGCAGACATACGGTGAACGCCCTGCCCAACTGTTTGTCGGTGCCCGTCCTAGTTGTGCTGTTTATATTGTTCAACAAGGAAAGAAATCTGAACCTACGTTGTATTCAACTCGTTATCACAAATGGAATGAACGATTTCGATTACATCTCTTTGACGTTATAGAACACATTAGTATCACACAAACGTTATCTCCAAATTCTATTCCTAAAATCCGCAGCGAATGTGGAAAAAATATCTGGAGAAAATTAGAACGGTATACAAGTTTAGACAGGTACTTTACCACAAGACATTCTTCCCACACCATATATTTCCATAACGCCGCCCTTTATTGGATTCGAGCTATGGACTTTGTCCCTTACTTCTGGAATGAAAGAGATGGCGAAAAGATGTCAACTCATATTAAACCTCTGTACTTTAGAACAGATTTAGATGCATCTGTAGTCGTTGCAGCTTTGAACAGTTCGATTTTTTACTGGCGGTATATTGTGCTTTCCAATTGCCGTGACCTGAGTATGCGTGAGGTTAGAAATTTCCCTATCGGTATTGACCAAATGGAAACATCTCTAAAACAGCAGTTGTCTCAATTGTCATATGAGTTAATGGTAGACTTAAGACGCAATGCTCGGCGTAAGGAGACCAACTATCAAACAACTGGCCGCGTCGTCTATGACGAATTCTTCCCGCGCCATTCCAAACCTATCATAGACAAAATTGACCGTGTGCTTGCACAGCACTACGGCTTCACAGACGAGGAATTAGACTTTATCATCAACTACGACATCAAATATCGCATGGGTTTGGGAAATTGAGGTGGTAGGTGAATGAGAAATGAAACATTTTTTTCAAACTTTTCTGGATAATGCAAAGGACATCTGCCAGCCTATATTTCGTCAGTTCAAACAGCATAAATGTCTTCACCAAGCTTCATCACTTACATTTACGACACTTCTTAGTCTTGTTCCATTGTCGGCAGTAGCACTTTTTCTATTGAATACCTTTGGTGTGGTGAATAACGAGGAATCCCCGTTAATTGCTACATTAAACAATTTTCTCCCACGGTATAGGGCGGACGAAATAGTATCTGGGATTAGTGGCTTTACGAACAGAAATCTTGCGGGACTCGGTGTCGGTGGTTTTTTGTTTCTTCTATTGGCTTCTATAATACTGTTTATGGCTATCGAGGATCATTTTAATCATATTTGGCGGAGTCGTCGTTTGCCGTTGGTGCGTGCAATTCAGAAGTACATGGTGTTTTGCATGCTATTATTGATAGGTCCTCTTGTGATCTGGCTCTTATTTTCTGCTGGTGCAGATGGTGCGTTTGCTAGCATTTTTCCGTGGATATCGGTTTACTGTTTGTTTGTGCTTATGTATGTGGCATTACCGAATACAACTGTTAATTGGAAAGCTGCATTAATTGGAGGACTGATAGCAAGCAGCCTTTTCCAGATAGCCCGTATTGTCTTTGCCAATTACTTCAAAATAGCATGGGAAAATTATAGTGAAATATACGGCACATTCACAATGTTAATCATATTCGCAATATGGATATATGTATCATGGATTGTTGTTCTATTAGGTGTTGAAGTAACGAATTCAGTGCAACAATTCTTGAAGTCAAAGGAGCCGTTCAAGAAGATAAGCAATGGAAATAAGGAGATAATTAATGCTCCTGGCGTTATAACGTTATATTTGATAACAGCGGAACATTTTCATAAAGGAAAAGGGGCTTGTACGGTTTCTGATATTGCGTCAACAGCCAAAGTTCCTGAGTCCTTGGTGCAGAGTATATATGAAAGGTTCAAAGCTGCTAATCTTGTGTATGAGGTAGAAGGCGATACAAGAGGGTTTCTCCCAGCACGTACATTTGACACTATAACTCTTGACTCCCTGGTCGCGTCTATTGATGAAGATCTGACGTTACATTTTTCAGATGCGATTGGTGCTTCACCTGAATTGGTGCAGATGTTTCAGAGTATTCAGCGAGATCAAGTGGATGTATTGAAAAATACGACTGTTGGTTCTCTATTAGATGATATAGACTAATTTGATAGTATAACGTGAGTTTGGAAATAAGCCATTTTTGTAGGATGCACAACCTAGAAAGGTTGTGCTACAAATATCCTTTGTATATTATTGGTCTCAATGCCATACAATATATGTTGGCATTTTTAATACTAGATAAGACTCCAAACACAACCAAGTGTATAGTCGCCCAATATTAGCCCTAAAAAGAAAGGTACTGCTTGCCGATACAACTTGACCCCTCCAATTTTCAAGACTGTTGCTTTTGCTAACCAACTGAGGAAGATAGGGAACCACAAACGTCCCATCCCTGTGCCACTGACTAACACATAACCCCCCGGATGTAGGGGCCACCACAAAAATTTAATCTTCATAACCATTAAGAAAATTGTGAATAGGAAACTACTACCAATAACACTGAGTTCAGGTATACCTGTCTCCCGGGGACTGATAAGCCAAGAATGCAACCTATTGAATGTTTCCCATCCCATATAAACTATCCAGCCGCGTGCTTTGCTGCCTGCTCCCATATCGTATAACACATGGAGATAAGCCCAGAACGTAATCAGGATACCGAACACGATGGCAAGTATCATACCGATGAGTAGCTGCCGGTATCCGATTTGACTACGTTCTGCTAGTCGAAATGCTTCTAATTCACTGGGAGTTGGATGTGCGCGAAAACATCGGACAAAAGGATACAAAAATGTCAATCCTGTTAGATTTCCAAGACCTAACCGACGCGTACCTAATCCCAAAACCATAGTTCTTCCGGGATCAACGAGGATAAGCTGATGGAGCGGCGGACCGATTTCTGCTCGGATGCGAGTGATACCGAGTATCATGGGGAAATATAGTAAGAAAAACAGCCCAATTGCCCATAATGCCATCCCGATTTGAAAACAGAAGAAAAACAGAAACATTAAGCCCATGGTAAATAATATAGCTGCGGTTCTGTAACGCATCGGTTCATCAGAATCATCAGGGGGAGATAAACCGTGCCGTTGCGTAATCCCGAATACTTTACGTATAATACGTCCGTAGTGTCGCCTACCCATCCATAAAGGGATACATCCAAAGGCAATCCATGCTCCCGTCTGTTGTTCCAAATTATAGATGTTTCGTGCACCGAACATATCTGTTACGATCAGTTGAACGCGGGTAAGTATCCAAAAGAACCAACAAGAAAATGATAGATCAAGTGGCGTAAAGAACATCAAACCGATGCTGAATGGATAGAATGAAACGTCAATAGGTCCCATTGCGCTCCACGGTTTTGATGTAAACTGTCCTAGCCTTTTATTTCTAATCGGTAGAGAGGGTATCTCTGGAAAGAGGAAACTTAATCCATTGAGCAATTCCACACTTCCTGCTAAAGCGAATCCCAGCCACATCCAAGGTGATTTAAAGAATCTTTTCGGGTTGCTGGTCAGTGCTAATGGTAGTTGGACAATTGGATAGTTGAGTCGTTCATTCTCGGTCCACTGTTTTCGTAGAAAGATAGTTACTGCTAACAATGTTAACCATAGTGCAATTACGAAACTTGACCAAGCAAGTACTGGCGTAATCCAAGCATTGAAAACAGATGTGTTATATAAGGATGAATCTCCGTTATAGAATCCCTCCAGGATTCTTGGATTCTTCACAGCAATCCAATCAGGTATGTTATCTCCAAAGAGGGATAGCCATTCATTTTCAGGAGTTGCGAAATGGAAAGTATGTGCAAGGACAGGGATGAGATATCCCATCATTGTATGTCCACTGAGCGTTGTCACCATCACCACCATAACGTATATTGTTTGTAAGTCGGCTTGTGACATTGCAAAACGTGGTAAGAAACGTTGAAACAGCAGATTTAGTAGGACAAAAACGAGGAGGGTGAAAACAGCATTGAAGAACAGTGATGCAATAGTCAACTGTGTAGAGTGCCACACCTCTGTCCCCATCAGGCACCAGTAACTGTTGAAGGCTACAAGGACTAATCCGATCAATAAGATGTGCGGTTTAACACGGTGCTGTTCTTCATTCGTCATTAGCACCTCTGCGGATATGTTGCAATGCTTGGGACAGGATTGTTTTGTTATGATATTGGTCTAAGATTGATTGCATATCAGTATATTTGGGCATTTTTTCAATTTCTTCACAGAGTATTGGTAAGGTTCGGATTACGTTATCTACTATTGTAACACTTGCCATCTGCGCAGTTCTTGACATTGGATTCAGGTCAATTGTTACGACATCTTTACCCATCTTACGAAGTGCTTCACAGCGATCTCCATCCTCGAGTGGTACAAAAACGACATCTGCAGCGAATATCCCATCAGGATGTACATACTTTCGATTGGAGTCGATATAAGCGAGTTTCACTTCTGTGGTAGGCATGAGGACTTGCTCTGCCCCATGTTTTAGTAGGTGTTGTCGGATTTTCTCCTCACGCCCGGATTCTGTATGAAATATGTTCACTTCTAACGGTGCCTTCAATAAGTTTGCTATTTGAACAAGTTCATTGGGAACTAGCGCTGCTACATTTCCGTTTACGGAGATCACTGCGTGTTTTGCTAAGCCTAACATTGCAGCTGCTGCGCGGATAGCAGTTTTTGCAAATGGTTGTGTTTTCTCACTTAATAGATAATCATAGGCCTCTCCGCGTCCGTGAGCAATGAGTCCATGGATGGAGGTAATTCCTATTTCTACACCTTCTACTATTTTATCTCTTAATGCAAGAGAAATATAACGTGGATGGGATTTTGGAACATCGCTCATAGGATCACTCCTTTGCTAATAATGACTTTATTATACAAAGTAGTGTATATGAATTCATAGGGTTATTTAGTTTTATGTATTTTAGTTGTTTTTTATCACAATCGTTAATATTTTAGGATGTGCAGATATACCGTGATTTTTCATGGTATATCTGCTATACTTCACCTTAAAAACTTACGATCTTTTGAGGTGAAGAATGACAAGAAAAAAGTCCTGCCACTTAGTCAATATGTTAGCAGAACTTACAGACCCACGCAAGGAAAAAGGGAAACGGCACCCCTTGAAAGCAATCCTCGCACTTTTAGTCGTTGGATTGATGTGCGGGCATAAAGGGTATACATCCATCGCTACCTGGGCACGCTCACAGCCCGCACTCACAAAAGCACTCGGGTTCACACATCACAAAACGCCTTGTGCCGCAACTATCCATAATCTGTTGAAAAAGTTGGACGTTGAGGCATTAGAAAACATCCTGTCAAAATGGGTAAACGCCGCATTAGCAGAGTGCCCTGATTTGCGGGGGTGTTCCGACGCAGTCGCTATAGATGGCAAAACACTGCGTGCGTCTAAAAAAAGTGGTGCGATGATCAGCCATTTACTCTCCGTCGTCTCTCATGAGTTAGGGATCACCCTCACGCAGCGAGGTGTCAGCGACAAAACCAATGAAATACCGGTATCAACGGAAATCCTCAAAGCGTTTGATGTGGCAGGCAAAGTTATCACAACGGATGCCCTTTTGACACAACGCTCTTTCTGCCACGGAATCATAAACAGCGGGGGCGACTATATGCTGCCTGTTAAAGGCAATCAACCGGACCTGTTAGAAGCGATTGAAAAACTTTTTCAAGGCGTGCCTGACACGCTTTCTGAAGACACAACACACCCTACTTTAGGGAAACCGATATACATGCATGAGACGATTGAAAAGTCGCATGGCAGACTTGAGACACGGTGTATCAAGGCAAGCACAAGTCTCAACGCATATCTGGACTGGCCGGGCATAGCACAAGTGATCCAATATCATTATACTTCCAAAAATATGAAGACAGGAGAAGAGACAACCCGCACTACCTATGGGATTACGAGCCTGAAACCGAGTGAGGCATCCGCAGAACGCTTACTTGCTTTACGGAGAGGCCATTGGGCAATAGAGAACAAGTCGCATTGGATGCGCGATGTGCTACTCGGCGAGGACGCATCACCTGTCAGATGCGGGGCTATTCCACAAGTCATGGCCGCTTTACGAAATACCGCATTATCCGTATTCCGTTTTCAAGGCATAACACGGATCGCTGATAAAATAAAGGAATATGCATCAAAACCTTTACTCACAGTTAACTTGATAAAATGAATATCTATAAAACTACTATAGTTTGGACAATTTTAGAAATTTTTAGTGCGAAAAAACAGAAAAGCAGGTATCCTTTCATAAACAAATATATTTTTTGAAAGGAGAATAAAAAATGAACCTCCTTTTCTGCTTAGACGACATTCTATCAGATTTTCAGTATCTGTTCAACACACAAAACTATGCTCTTTTCCAAGCGTTTATTTTCGGATTTATCGCAGATGGAAATAGTGGCACGCTAACGGAACTTTATCAATCAGGTTTTTCACAGACGCGATACTGGTCTTTTCCAAAGTTTCTATCGCGTGGTAAATGGGATGCGGATAAAGTCGCAGGACACCTGACAAAAAAGGTTCAGCAAGCATTTCCTAACTGGGTTTATGTGTATGATGAGACCAAAGCCATAAAAACAGGTGAACGCCAGTGGGGGTTGCATTTTTTCCGCAACTTCAGTTATCAAAAGGGTCGCGTGAACCGATCCAAGTTCCATTATGGACACGAGTTTGGTGCCTTAGGTTTACTTTGCCAAACATCTACAGGTTGGCAGCTATTCCCCGTATGGGCGAGACTGATGGTGCCGCAGACGTGCCGTGATAAAAGCGATGCGGTGTTGAAACGCATCTGTTCCCAGATCGCTCCGGGTCTTATTATTTTTGATCGTGGGTTCTCAAGGCGAAAAGTGTTTACGCTGGTTCAAAGTTATGGACATCATATCTTGTGTCGTGCGAAGTCTAATGCCGTCTTCTATCGTTTACCGGAACAGCCGAAACATCGCCAGCGTGGCCGTCCGCGAAAATATGGAGACCGCTTGGATATTCGCAGGATGCGGTATACGCTTATGGATATAGAAGGCCAAAAGTATTCAATCGCCTCCAAAGTCGTGAGAACGAAGATGTGCGATGCTGATATTCGCCTCGTTGTTATCCGAAGTCGCCCGAAAACCTCGAAACCTTATCGGTATTTCTGTGTATGGACAACAGATTTGACGATTGGGATACCACAGATCGCTATATATTATCGCAAGAGATGGCACATAGAGACGGCTTTTCGGGATGCGAAGCAACACTTCGGTTTTGATGACTATCGCCTGAAATCCCGCAAAAGCATCAATCGGTTTGTGCAATTGAGTTTCGTTGCAGCAAGTCTGACGAAGTTGCTATTCACCCCACGGGATGGGACGGCGGAGGAGATAAGTGCTCAGGTAGTTTGTGATCAGTTGGGCATCCATTGGTATCATCCGAAGCGTCTCACACAAGGGTTGCGTGTAGTTTATCTCCGCTGGCAGCTCTACAGAGCGGTATTTTCTGCGATTTACTCTGAAAAAACAAACTCACAGAAAATACACACCGATTTTCACAAAGAGACAGCATTGCCTGCGGACAACGCAGCCTGAATGTCCCAAAATGTCCAAACTTTAGTATAAAACTAAATAACCCTAATGAATTCAAGAGGCATTTGGTAGATTGAGATATTCGTAGTACGCACATAGAATTCGACACGACACAGAACCCGCTCTACAGTGGTTATTGAGATGTTGGTCCAATATTTATACACACCTTCTTCTTAGGGTTATTTAGTTTTATGTATTTTAGTTGTTTTTTATCACAATCGTTAATATTTTAGGATGTGCAGATATACCGTGATTTTTCATGGTATATCTGCTATACTTCACCTTAAAAACTTACGATCTTTTGAGGTGAAGAATGACAAGAAAAAAGTCCTGCCACTTAGTCAATATGTTAGCAGAACTTACAGACCCACGCAAGGAAAAAGGGAAACGACACCCGTTGAAAGCAATCCTCGCACTTTTAGTCGTTGGATTGATGTGCGGGCATAAAGGGTATACATCCATCGCTACCTGGGCACGCTCACAGCCCGCACTCACAAAAGCACTCGGGTTCACACATCACAAAACGCCTTGTGCCGCAACTATCCATAATCTGTTGAAAAAGTTGGACGTTGAGGCATTAGAAAACATCCTGTCAAAATGGGTAAACGCCGCATTAGCAGAGTGCCCTGATTTGCGGGGGTGTTCCGACGCAGTCGCTATAGATGGCAAAACCCTGCGTGCGTCTAAAAAAAGTGGTGCGATGATCAGCCATTTACTCTCCGTCGTCTCTCATGAGTTAGGGATCACCCTCACGCAGCGAGGTGTCAGCGACAAAACCAATGAAATACCGGTATCAACGGAAATCCTCAAAGCGTTTGATGTAGCAGGCAAAGTTATCACAACGGATGCCCTTTTGACACAACGCTCTTTCTGCCACGGAATCATAAACAGCGGGGGCGACTATATGCTGCCTGTTAAAGGCAATCAACCGGACCTGTTAGAAGCGATTGAAAAACTTTTTCAAGGCGTGCCTGACGCGGTTTCTGAAGACACAACACACCCTACTTTAGGGAAACCGATATACATGCATGAGACGATTGAAAAGTCGCATGGCAGACTTGAGACGCGATGTATCAAGGCAAGCACAAGTCTCAACGCATATCTGGATTGGCCGGGCGTAGCACAAGTGATCCAATATTGCTATACTTCCAAAAATATGAAGACAGGAGAAGAGACAACCCGCACTACCTATGGGATTACGAGCCTGAAACCGAGTGAGGCATCCGCAGAACGCTTACTTGCTTTACGGAGAGGCCATTGGGCAATAGAGAACAAGTCGCATTGGATGCGCGATGTGCTACTCGGCGAGGACGCATCACCTGTCAGATGCGGGGCTATTCCACAAGTCATGGCCGCTTTACGAAATACCGCATTATCCGTATTCCGTTTTCAAGGCATAACACGGATCGCTGATAAAATAAAGGAATATGCATCAAAACCTTTACTCACAGTTAACTTGATAAAATGAATATCTATAAAACTAAATAACCCTACCTTCTTCTGATTTCCAATTGACAAACAAAGAAAAAAAGGATAAAATTACTGTTATTACAATGCTGAGATAAAAATAAATAGATTGCTAGCAGAGCTTGAACGTCTTCAATCAGAATAATTAGATAGGAGTTAAATTATATTCATGAAACGTACTTCAATTGTACTTATTGTTTTCTTTATAGGTATTTCTTTAAATCACCACTATGTTTCTGCTGATGATTGGCCCCAGTGGCGAGGTCCTAACAGAGATGGTGTATGGAATGAAACCGGAATTATTGAAAAATTTGATAGTGAGGAAATACCAATAAAATGGAGTGTACCTATAGGAAGTGGATATAGCGGTCCGAGTGTCGCAGATGGTCGTGTTTATATTACTGATAGAATCACGAAACCAAAACAGGTTGAACGTGTTCACTGCTTTGATTGGAAAACAGGGGACGAAATCTGGTCTCACACTTATGAAAGTGTATACAAAATTGATTATACTGCAGGTCCGCGTGCGAATGTAACCGTGCATGATGGTTTCGCTTATGCTTTGGGTGCTATGGGACACCTACACTGTTTTGATGCTGTCACTGGAGACATCGTGTGGCAAAAAGACTTGAACAGTGAATATGATATCAATATGCCGATATGGGGTATTGCTTGTGCACCCATTGTTGAAGGAGATAACGTCATTGTTCAAATCGGTGGCAAACCTGATGCATGTATCGTCGCATTTGATAGGAAAACAGGAGAGGAAAGATGGAAGGCACTCAGCGATAATGCGTCTTATTCAGCCCCTATTATCACTTCCCAAGCTGGCAAGCGAGTACTAATTTGCTGGACAGGCGACAACATCGTTGCAATAGATCCTCAGACCGGGAAATTACATTGGAAATACCCTATACCTCCAACTAATTGGGAGATAGGAATTGCTACACCGATTGTAAATAACGATCAATTGTTTCTTACTAATTTCTATGAAGGTGCATTTCTTTTGAAATTACCCAATGATAAATTAGATGTAGAGCTTGTTTGGCATAAACAAGGAAAAAACGAGAAAAATACTGAAGCTATCCAAACTACGATGTCGACTCCACTTTGGGATGGAGCTTATATTTACGGTGTAGATAGCTATGGCGAAGTCCGTTGTATCGACGCTAAAAACGGTGAACGTATTTGGGAGGACCTCACTGCCGTTCCAGTAGCTCGTTGGAGTACTATCCATTTTGTAAAAAACGGTGGCAAAGTTTGGATGTTCAATGAACGTGGTGAACTTCTCATTACTGAACTGTCACCTGATGGATTGAATATAATAAGTCGTGCGAAATTAATTGAACCGACGCGCGGACAATTGAATCGTAGAGGGGGCGTAACTTGGTCACACCCAGCGTACGCATATAAACATGTGTTCGCCAGGAACGATAAAGAGCTTGTATGCGCCGATTTATCAAAAAAGTAAGACAAGAAAATTATGGAGGTTAAAGTGGATTCCAAACTCTCAACCGCTACGGGTGGGACTCCTCATCCACCCGTAGATCTACACAAAGGTCAGCAGCTTCACGGATTTGAGGTAAAAAACATTACGCCGATTGACGGATTACGTGCAGTGACTATTGAATTAGCACATCACCACAGTGGTGCACGTATACTACATTTATATACCGATGATTCAGAAAATCTCTTCTCAATCAATTTCCCCACACCACCTACTGATGACACAGGTATTCCACACATTCTTGAGCATGCTGTTTTAGCGGGTTCACACAAATTTCCTGTTAAAGAACCCTTTTTTGAGATGATAAAAATGAGCATGGCGACTTTTATCAATGCGATGACCGGTTCAGACCGCACGTACTATCCAGTCGCGAGCAATGTCAAGAAAGACCTATTTAACTTAGCAGAAGTTTATTTTGATGCAGTTTTTCACCCGCTATTGACAGAAGAAACATTCAAACGGGAGGGGCATCATCTTGCTCCTGTCAATTCTGAAGACCCTACTGGGGACCTGAAGATAACAGGTATCGTCTACAACGAGATGAAAGGTGTTTTTTCGGATCCAGAATCACGGTTGTATCGTTCCATGACAAGTCGTTTATTACCTGATACATTATATGCTAAGGAATCTGGTGGTGATCCGGATGCAATTCCAGACCTCACATATCAGCAGCTGAAAGACTTCCATGAGACCTATTACCATCCCAGTAATGGATTCTTTTTTCTTTACGGTGATATACCGACAACCGATTATCTCGCGTTTCTTGCTGATAAATTGGACAATATACCCAAAAATGAAACTATTGCCTCTTTGCAACCGCTCAATAAGGAATTAACGCATCAACCGCGATGGGATTCGCCCCACTTAATCAGTGATACATATCCCGTTGCCCCTGATGAATCCTTGATAGAAAAGACGTATCTTATGCTCGGTTGGCTGATTGGAGACGCAACTGATCCTGAAGATGTTGCTATGTGTTACATCTTAAGTTTAATACTTCTCGGTAATGAAGCGGCACCACTTAAAAAAGCTATTATAGACTCAAAATTAGGGGCAGATATTATCTATTCTGGTGCAAGTTCAGTCGGGCCGAATAGTACGTTTTATGTTGGACTTAAAGGTAGTGAAAAAGATAGAGTTGATGCATTTGAAAAGTTGGTGAATAGTTCACTCTCCGAGCTTGCTGAAAATGAATTGGATTCTGCTATAGTAGAAGCCGCATTTCAACAGTCAACGTACCATTATCAAGAAGTTGCGCCGATGTTTCCGCTTCGTATGCTTTTCGGTGTCATTGAAGCCTGGATATACGAAAATGCCCCGGATACCTTCCTAAAAATGGCGGAAAGTTTAGCGGCTGTTCGTAAACGCTGGGAGGAGAATCCGACTCTTTTCAACGATATGATCAAGGAACGTCTTGTTGATAATCCACACCGATTAACAGGTGTACTTTCACCGGATCCTAATATGCAAGCAAAACTTGATAAAGAATTAGAACAACGCACAAAAGAAATCCGTGAACATTTAACGGATGAAGAAGCGGAAAAAATTGCCGCAGATGCTGCGGAATTGGAACGGATGAATGGACAACCAAACCCGTCTGAAGCGTTGGCGAAGTTACCACAGCTCCATGTCAGCGATCTACCAGATAAGCCTAAACATATCCCGACTTCTATTCAGAAAGTTGGAGAACAAGACTTACTGAGGAATGATGTCTTTTCAAACGGTGTGAACTACTTAATATTGAACTTTGACTTGCAGGGGTTACCACAACACTTATGGTCATATCTACCACGGTATACTGATGCAATTAGCAAACTTGGTGCTGCTGATATGAGCTATGAAGATATGGCAAGACGAAAGTCTGCGGTCACAGGTGGAATCGGATGCGGTGCAGGCTATGGTACTCATGCACTGGATAGCAGCCGTTCATTACAAAATTTGCGCTTTTATCTCAAAGCACTCGATAATAAATTGGATGAAGCACTTGATGTATTGCATGATTACGTGTTTGCAGTTAATCCACGAGATAAAGAACGGCTTCAGGATGTTATGGTACAAGCTGTTGCAGAATACCGGACAGAAATGGTTCAAGATGGATCAAGCACCGCAATTCATCATGCATCCCGTGGTCTTTCTCTTCAAGGCCATCTGGGTGAGATAATCTATGGTCTGCCTCAATTGCGAAACAGCGAAAACTTACTAAACAGTTTTGACGAACTAAACGATGATCTCATGGGTCATATAGAGAAGATACGAGATTTTATATTGAACCGTAGACGGTTAACTGCAGTTTTCACAGGTTCAGATTCTGCATATAATATGACACATTCAATACTGAGTGAATGGTTAAATTCTATGGAAGACACGCCGATTGAATCTAAATCAATAGAATTTAAAGAGTTTGACACGCCACCCCGTGAGGGTTTGGCAGGTCCTATTCAAATTGCACACTGTGCACATGTTATGCCAGCACCACATTATTCACACCCAGATTCTACCTTGCTTACTATTGGCACGCATCTTGTCAGGATGGATTACATATTGAGTGAAATCCGCTTTAAAGGGAATGCTTATGGTGCAAGGTTATCCTATAGTCCATTTAGTTCAGCACTCAGCCAATCCTCGTTTAGGGACCCGCATGTTGCGCGAACAATCAATGTATTTGAGGAAACAGTAGAATACATAAAACAAGTTGAGTGGACACAAACCGACATTGACCGTGCAATCATTTCAACAGCAAAAGATGCAGAAAAGCCGATCCGCCCAAGTCAAGCTGCAAGTGATGCACTGAGTTACTATATCACAGGTCAAACACCTGAAATGCGAGAGGAACGTTATGCCCAACGCCGCAGTGCCACACCTAGGGAAGTAAAACGTGCGCTCTTGCAACAGTTTGAAGAGAACGGAGAAAATGCAGCTGTTTGTGTTGTTTCAAGCCGTGAAAAACTTGAAGATGCAAACAAAGAATTAGAGAAACCGCTTGTTATTGAAGATATATTAACCTGATTTGAATTGTAGCATAACCTTTCTAGGTTGTGCATCCTACAAAATCGCTTATACCGAGATCACATTAAACTAGTCTTAACAATAGGAACATTTATGCATAAAAGAATTGCAATTTTGCTTGTGTGTATCTGTGTTTTCACAATTAGCATAGTCTGGACAACAAATATAATTGCTGATCATCATGGTGCTGAGATTGATAACACAGCTATGTATGAAAATAATTGGCATCACTGGCGTGGTCCCCTTGCATCTGGTGCTGCTGTGAACGCAAGTCCTCCCATAAAATGGAGTGAATCTGAGAACATACGTTGGAAAGTGCCTATCCCTGGTACGGGACATGCAACACCGATTATTTGGCAAGATATGATATTTATTCAGACTGCTATTAAAGGTGAGATGCCTGAAACAGATAACACAACGGATGAATCACAGCATGGAAGAAGGCGCGGTAGAAGAAATAGACCTCTGCCTATATATAAGTTCGATCTTCTTGTGTTAAACCGAAGTGATGGCAGCGTTAAATGGCAAAAAACGTTGAACCAGACCAAACCACACGAGGGTATACATAACGATGCAAGTTTTGCATCTAATTCACCTGTAACGGATGGAGAACATATATACGCCTATTTTGGTTCGCGTGGTCTTTACTGTTTAGATTTTAAAGGCAATATCAAGTGGGAAAAAGATATTGGGATTATGCATAAGAGAAATACCTTCGGAGAAGGCAGTTGCCCAATTATCTATGGAGACATAATCGTCATTTTACAAGACCACAAAGGTCAATCTTTCATTATTGCTCTTAATAAGCACACGGGTGATGAATTGTGGCGTATGGACAGGGATGAACCTACAACATGGACATCTCCAATCGTTGCGGATTACAACGGTATCTCACAAGTAATTGTTCCTGCATCCAATCGTACCAGGAGTTACAATATAGCTAATGGTGATTTAGTTTGGGAATGCGGAGGTTTAACGAGAAATGTTATTCCATCACCTATTTATAACTATAGTTTGGACATTTTTGGTCTTGTTATAGATTATGAATAGTTGGCAGCACTTCCCCGTTAGCACTTCTGAACAGGTGTTAGAACTGCTGCTAACGCCCCTTTTTTGTCTAAATTCTGTTAGAAATCACTGTTTTTTAGCCATCATTTTTCCAATAATCGTGAAAATAGTTGCTGCTGAACCATTTTCACATAGTATCTTCGGGATTTTCAGTTTTTTCTGTGCGTTTTTCCCCGGGTCGTAACTCGTATAAAAATAGTTTTGTTGTAAACATCGCTGCAAGTAAGCGGTCATCAAGCCGCGTGTGAGATGTTTCGGTTTATACCAGTGTATATTGAGTGTGGATAGCACAGTTTCTAAATCAAGCGGTGCCTCGTCTGTGTCGGTTTCTTCGGATGTCTTCTCCATTAGCACCGGACTGAAAGCGAGTTGTGTCAGCGTTGCTGCGGTGAAACTGAGTTGAACGAACCGATCCAAACTTTTCCTGTCTCGGAGTTGATAGGTGTCAAATCCGAAGTTTTCTTTAGCGTCCCGAAAGGCAGTTTCAATCTGCCATCGGTTTCTATAGTGTCGGATAACTGTTTCTACGGGCAGTCGTAAATCTGAAGTAAATACACAAAAATACCGATAGGGTTTAGACTTTTTCAAGAGTTTGCGTATCACAACGATGCGGACATCTACAGGACACATCTTTGTCCGCACGACTTTATCAGCGACAGAAAGTGTCTGATCCTCAACAATGATATCTGTATACTTCAGGTGTGGAATAGACACACGGCTACCATACCGACGGGGTCTGCCTCTCTTGAGACGCTTAGGGCGTTTCGGTATATCAAAAAACGCCGCGTTTGACTTCGCACGACAAAGTAAATGATGTCCTTGTGAGAGTATCTCCGTGAACACTTTGCGTCTATTGAAGCCTCTATCGAAAACGATAAGACCCGGTGGCACAAGATTACATAAATGCTTCAGCACAGCGAGGCTATTCGCGTCCTCGCTTTTCGGTTCCATCATCCGTGTGGCTAATGGAAACAGGCGCGTGCCTTCGCGCGTTTCTGCCAGCCACCCAATCGCACCGAACTCGTGTCCGTGATGAAACTTGGATTGGTTCTTGTTACGTGGCTGATACGCAGGGTTCCTGCGGAAATGCAAACCCGCTTGTTTTGAACCGCTACTTAGGGCATGTGTTTCATCATAGACGTATACGCCCGTGGGGTAAGCGGATAGCACTTGATGGCTTAGCGTAGTGGCGACTTGATCCACACACCAGACACCACGTGAAAGAAACTTTGGCAGAGACCAATACCGACCTGCTTGGGCTGTCGCAAGATAGATTTGTGTCATTGTGCCTCGGTAGGGCGTATTTATCAGACCTTTCACGAAAGTTTGAAAGTGATTGAAGTTGTTGTGCTTGAATAACGATCTGAATTGTGATAACATGTTGTCCAGGTAGGAAAGTGGGGTCATTAGACATATCCTTTCAAAAAGGTTTATATTTTCTAAAAGGATACCCGCTTTCCTGCTTTATGTCTATAAAAAAAACAAAAAATGTCCAAACTATAGTATTTATAAGGATGGACATGTCTATGTTATGAGTGGACACGGTGGGTTTTCACTTCAGTCTATTAACCTTGAGCATGCATCCGGAGATATTACAGGAACTGATGCGGTTGAATGGCAATATCATCGAGATACTCCTTATGTACCCTCTGCGTTATTGAGCAACAATATTATTTATTTTATAAAAAGAAATAGTAATATACTTACTGCGATTAATATAAATAGTGGCGAGGTTCTCTATGGCCCAGTTAGAGTTCAAGGAATTTCAGATGTGTATGCGTCAATTGTCGGTGCCGCGGAGCGAATATATATTGCTGATCGAAACGGCAGCGTTGCAGTACTAAAAGACGGTCCTACTCTTAAAGTATTAGAAGTGAATTATCTTGACGAGAGTTTCAATGCATCACCAGCAATTGTTGGATCAGAATTATATCTGCGTGGAACTAATTGTCTATACTGTATTGCAGAATAATCACTAAAACTAAAAGTTCAATGTAGATGAAAGGAATTTAATGATATGAAAAAAACAGCATTTTTATCGATTTGTATATCTGTTATAGCAATTATTGGATTGTATACATTACAGACAATTGCTGATCAACATGGAACAAAGACAGACATAAGTTCCAATTTAGAAAACAATTGGCATCATTGGCGTGGGCCACAGGCTAACGGTACTGCAGTCAATGCAAATCCACCGCTCACATGGAGCGAATCAGAGAACATACGTTGGAAAGTTTCTATTCCTGGCCTGGGACATGCAACACCGATTATCTGGGAAGATAAAATATTTATTCAGACTGCTATTAAGGTTGAAAAAGCCGAGGAAGAAGAGTCTGAGGAAAAAACGGAATCAATAGATGATAATCCGTTCAGTGGATTTTTTCCACAAGAACGAGGTAATCGGGATATTGACCCATATCAGTTCAGACTTATTACATACAATCGCAGTGATGGGAGTATTCTATGGGAAAAAACACTGCGAGAGGAATCCCCACATGAAGGCATGCATAATGACTCAAGTTACGCATCTAATTCACCTATAACGGATGGAGAACATATCTATGCCTATTTCGGTTCTCGCGGACTCTACTGCTTAAATATGACAGGTGATCTTATATGGGAAAAGGATCTTGGGAATATGCGTAAAGCAGGGACATTCGGCGAAGGGAGTTGTCCAATTATCCATGGAAACACCATTGTGATTCTGCAAGATCAAGAGGATCAATCTTTTATTGTTGCTCTTGATAAGCAAACTGGAGACGAAATATGGAAGATGGAACGCGATGAACGCACCACATGGACATCACCTATTGTCGTTGAACACAATGGCAAATCTCAGGTTATCGTGCCTGCAACAAATCGGACACGGAGCTATGATTTAGAAAATGGTGATGTATTATGGGAATGTGGTGGTCTGACACGCAACGTAATACCTTCCCCTATATATACTGATGGACATGTCTATGTCATCAGCGGATTCCGTGGTAGCTCGTTACAAGCGATTGACTTAGATGCGGCCAATGGCGATATTACCGGTACAGATGCCGTTGTGTGGGAATATAACCGCGATACACCGTATGTGCCATCACCTCTGTTGAGTGGTGAAATTATCTACTTCCTAAAAGGTAATACTGGTATACTTTCAGCGATTGATAGAAACACTGGCACAATCTATTACGGCCCTGAAAGGTTGTCAGGGATTTCGGGTGTATATTCGTCTATCGCTGGAGCTGCAGATCGCGTCTACATTGCAAGTCGAAACGGGACAGTAGCAGTTGTAAAGCATGGTCCTGATTTCGAATTATTAGCCGAAAACAAACTGGACGATAGTTTCAACGCGTCTCCTGCTTTTGTTGGTGATGAGTTATATTTACGGGGAACACAGTATCTTTACTGTATTGCCGAGTAAGCTCTGCTTACATAGGACTTACGCAACTTTCGCTTAAAGTCGGGGTTGCAAACCGCTCTAAGGTTTCCCCGTCGCCATAAGAAGGGAGGGCAGAAACCGACACAAACTAAAGTTTGTGCTACAATGCGTAAGTCCTATTATAGTTTTAATAGGTTGCCCTTCCGCCACTCACATCATAGCATTGCCCGGTAACAAAACTCACTTCATCGGATGCTAAGAAGTTAACAACTGCTGCAACTTCTTGTGGTTTTCCAATACGCCCCAATGGAATCTTACTTATCATATAGTCAATCGTAGATTGTGCCATACCGTCCATAATAGGTGTATCAATAACGGCTGGAGATACTGCGTTCACTCGAATATTATAGTCTGTTACCTCTTTAGCAAGTGCTTTTGTCAGACAGATAACACCTGCTTTTGACACAGAATAAGGGATAAGTGTGGGGTTACCCTCTTTACCAGCAATAGATGCGATATTTATTATTCTGCCGTAATTCTGTTCAATCATTGGACCGATAACTGCTTTACAACAAAGAAATACACCGGTGAGATTCACACCAATTACAGAATCCCAATCCGATTTTTCCAAATCAGTCAAAGGCAAAGTTCTCCCTGCGATACCCGCGTTATTGACAAGGATATCGACGCGTCCAAATTCCAATATGACTTTGTCTACAGCAGCATTAACATCGTCAGTATAAGATACGTCGGTTGGAATAGGAATTGCCTGTCTACCAAGTGCATCTATTTCTTTTGCAGCTTCTTCAGCAGATTTTAGGTTTAAGTCAAGAATTGCTACATCTGCTCCAGCATTAGCAAGTCTAAGCGCAATTGCCTTCCCGATGCCTTGGCCTGCACCCGTAACTATCGCTTTTTTATTGGTTAGATCCATCGTTTACTCACCTATTACGACTCCGTATTCACCGACCACTGCGCCTCTATGCCCTGATTGATAATGTAGATGTCTTTCACCGACAATGGGTTGTGAGCTTTGTGCTTCAACAGATCCCCTGATATTTCCCATAGCTGCTTCGTCAACATCCGCGCAACATCTGGGTTTGATCCTACGGTGCAGCTGCCGTCGAACTTCTCCTTTTCTGTTTCGGACGATAATATTGACAAATGCATCTACTTCACCAACATTAAGAAAACGGAACCAGTCTTTTGCTCCACTTGCAATTTCAGGGAAAAATAGCCGTAGACCAACATGTCCACCTTCAACAGATGCACCGGGAAGGTCAATAACAGCAGTATCGTTATGCATGTGTCGTTCTGCGACAATCGGTTGGTCACTGCGTAACAAGATAGATGACTTTATCTTTATATCTTCCATTTTGGGTATCCAGCATTCAAAAGGGTCCAGCTCGCGTTCCATAGTTGTCACGGGATCTCCAGTACCGTCTTCATGTGCAATCAGTGTTACTTCTCCGCTTTCCCTGCCAACATTTACAATAATTGACCAATCTTGCCATGCAGGTCCAACTTCAGGAAAATAGAGTGTGCGTGGTGCATCCGAGATAACTTGACCATATTGGCCAACACAGGTTTTCCCACTCTGATAATGGAGGTGTCGTTCACCAACAATTGGCTGTGTACTTTGCACCTCAACTGTGCCGTTAACGTTACCCATCAAACCCTCTGCAATATCCCAACAGCATAGTGGTTCGATTGCGTGATGACGTTGGTTGATAATATCACCGCGACGATTACGGATAATGATGTTAACTAGAGCATCTGCTTCCCCTACGTTCAAAAATCTGAACCAATCAAGTGCCCCAGCAACCAACTCTGGAAAAAACAAACGTTGTCCAACAGTTTCATATTCTTCAGCTGCCCCCACAAAATCGAGTATATTTGTATCGTTGTGCATGTGGCGTTCTGCAACAATCGGTTGATCCGATGTGAGTTGCATAGAGGAATTCTGTTTGATGGCTTCGACGTTGGGTGTCCAGCATTCAAAAGGTGAAATCTCGCGTTCTTCTGTCCATGTGGGTTGCCCGTTTGCTGCGTGTCTTGCTATTCCCGTAACTCGTGCACGCTCAGTTCCTACATTGATAACTTGTATCCAGTCTTCCCATTGAGGGCCTACC
The DNA here is from genome assembly GCA_965200395.1 of Candidatus Poribacteria bacterium. GTDB lineage: Bacteria > Poribacteria > WGA-4E > WGA-4E > WGA-3G > MSPOR6. The sequence continues at coordinate 162,907 of CBDAUH010000004.1, forward strand.
TCTGGAAAATATAACGTTGTTGCAAGTGCCATTAATATCTCCTTCGTTGACGTGGCGATGAATTTTGTTGATTATATTTGTTGTTTCAACTACAATTTTAACGTAATTTGACCGAAGATTCCACTAAAATTTGTATTTACCAATGGAGGAAAAGATGGCTCGTATTAAACTTTCAGAGGCAGAAATTCAGAATAATTTGGAAAAACTTGATGGGTGGACAGTTGAAGACGGTAAACTGCACAAACAGTTTCAGTTCGATAACTTCATTTCTGCATTCGGATTTATGACACAACTCGCTTTAATTGCAGAATCTATGAATCATCATCCGGAGTGGTTCAATGTATATAATCGTGTAACAATTGACATGCGTACTCACGATGCAGATGGTATCACAGAGTTAGATTTTAAATTCGCAGAACATGCTGATGCCTTAGCAAATTGAACAGAATATTGCTATCCTTTTTGAGAGAGATGTCTCTTATTTAGTAACACTATACTGATATAAGAATTGGAGTTTAGAAATGAAAGAATCTGTAAAATTGAGTTGCGTTGTGTTTCTAACAGTTATCCTGTTCTGTGGATGTGACTGGTTCCGTGAATCAAAACAGGTGGTTCAAGAAGAACTCGGTCCTAAGGAACTACTATAGTTTGGACATTTTTTGTTTTTTTTATGGACATAAAGCAGGAAAGCGGGTATCCTTTTAGAAAACACAAATTTGAAAGGATATTTCAAATGACCCCACTTTCCTACTTGGACAACATGTTATCAGATTTTTGACCTTTGTTCAAGTATAATAACTTTCACCACTTTCAGACTTTCGTAAAAGGTCTGATAAATACGCCCTACCGAGGCACAATGACACAAATCTATCTTGCGACAGCCCAAGCAGGTCGGTATTGGTCTCTGCCAAAGTTTCTCTCGCGTGGCATCTGGTGTGTGGATCAAGTCGCCACTACGCTAAGCCATCAAGTGCTATCCGCTTACCCCACGGGCGTCTATGTCTATGATGAGACGCATGCCATAAGTAGCGGTTCAAAACAAGCGGGTTTGCATTTCCGCAGGAACCCTGCGTATCAAGCACGTAACAAGAACCAATCCAAGTTTCATCACGGACACGAGTTCGGTGCGATTGGCTGGCTGGCAGAAACGCGCGAAGGCACGCGCCTATTTCCATTAGCCACACGGATGATGGAACCGAAAAGCGAGGACGCGAATAGCCTCGCTGTGCTGAAGCATTTATGTAATCTTGTGCCACCGGGTCTTATCATTTTTGATAGAGGTTTCAATAGACGCAAAGTGTTCACGGAGATACTCTCACAAGGACATCATTTACTTTGTCGTGCGAAGTCAAACGCAGCGTTTTTTGATATACCGAAACGCCCTAAGCGTCTCAAGAGAGGCAGACCCCGTCGGTATGGTAGCCGTGTGTCTATTCCACACCTGAAGTATACAGACATCGTTGTTGAGGATCAGACACTTTCTGTCGCTGATAAAGTCGTGCGAACAAAGATGTGTCCTGTAGATGTCCGCATCGTTGTGATACGCAAACGCTTGAAAAAGTCTAAACCCTATCGGTATTTTTGTGTATTTACTTCAGATTTACGACTGCCCGTAGAAACAGTTATCCGACACTATAGAAACCGGTGGCAGATTGAAACTGCCTTTCGGGACGCTAAAGAAAACTTCGGATTTGACACCTATCAACTCCGAGACAGGAAAAGTTTGGATCGGTTCGCTCAACTCAGTTTCACCGCAGCAACGCTGACACAACTCGCTTTCAGTCCGGTGCTAATGGAGAAGACATCCGAAGAAACCGACACAGACGAGGCACCGCTTGATTTAGAAACTGTGCTATCCACACTCAATATACACTGGTATAAACCGAAACATCTCACACGCGGCTTGATGACCGCTTACTTGCAGCGACGTTTACAACAAAACTATTTTTATACGAGTTACGACCCGGGGAAAAACGCACAGAAAAAACTGAAAATCCCGAAGATACTATGTGAAAATGGTTCAGCAGCAACTATTTTCACGATTATTGGAAAAATGATGGCTAAAAAACAGTGATTTCTAACAGAATTTAGACAGAAAAGGGGCGTTAGCAGCAGTTCTAACACCTGTTCAGAAGTGCTAACGGGGAAGTGCTGCCAACTATTCATAATCTATAACAAGACCAAAAATGTCCAAACTATAGTAAGGAACTATTACGAAAATATGAATGGTTCAAAAACGCATCAAGTCAACTAGATAAGAAACAGGCAGACATAAAAGTTTATCAAAAACGTATCACCACAATGTCGGAAGGTTATGTGGAGTTGCCCCGTAACAAATGGCCGCGTGAAGACAGAGAACAATACAACCTATGGCAATCAGAGGTAGCAGGAATCAAGGCGAGTTACAATACACTTGCGGCAGAATATAACGCACAGATGTCTAAGATGAACTGGCGATTCACAAATGTAGGTGAATTGCCCAAAGGTGCGGAAACACCTTTACCTCGTGAATTCAAACCTTATCAGGAGGACTAAGAACGTCATGAAATGGAATGCTCTTTTACTATCACTTATTATTACCGGATTGTTTGTAGTGAGTGGATGTGATACAAAGACACGTGAACCTGTAGCAAGTTCCGGTGTAAAACCTACACAGGTTGAAGTGCCAGTAAATGCAGAAGGTATCACTGTTGAACAACAAAATATTCGTGATAGATTACTAATGGATAACGAAGTGGGCAGTATCAAGCATCTTTATGTGATCTCAGCATACAGCGGACAGACGATAATCTACTCCACTGTTCGAGGAAAAGTGACGAGTAGCGGTAAACGACTGTCCCCAACATCTATTATAGTTGGCGCAAGCGGTGAACATAGGCGCCCTGGTTTCTCTACTGGACCTGAAAAAATGGTTACTGACGAAGTTGTGCAGGATGATGGCACGTACGGATCATCTATCCCTTACCTATATTGGTGGGATACGAAAGGAGTTTATCATCAACATTATGTATCTGGCGGGCAAATCATACATGTATCTAATGAACCTGTTAGTGTGAAAGGGGTGGTAATTAATATGGCAATTGAGGAAACATCCGAGTGATGTTCTATCTTTTTACCTAACGTTGCGATGTGAAAGTTTCGCTATGGACAGAAATGGTGTGAAAAGTCATGCCATTTCTGACAGAACTTTCCGATTCATATTCACACTTCTAAAGAACTTCTGGACAGACAATTGAATGGCTCTGCAGGAGCCGACTTCCAACCTATAATACACAATGAATTGTACCACTACAAACACAATGTAGCGATTTACGAGACAGACTAGTAGAAAACGGGTGAAGATTACCTGTCTGATTCTGAGGTGTCCGCTGTCAAGGATAAGAATAACTCCTCTAAACTCATCTCATCAGAACGCATTTCAAGCAGATTCCATCCGCGATCAATTACTGTTTTCGCTACTTCTGACCGGATATCCCTAGTGAGATTATATTGAATATGAAAAGACATAATATCAACAACGTCTAAGTTAGACTGCTTTACTGTAACAATATCTGGAATAGTCTGGAGAGTTTCCTTTATTGTATCCGGTTGTCCGCCAGACACAATTAGTGTGAGTGTCCTTTGAGGTTTTTCGTCTCGATTAAGGTCTGAAACAGCACGCCCATTAGATAATTCAACATCGCCCGTAATTTTACCTTTACTAATAATCAAGAGTCGTTCACAGGTCATGCTTGCTTCAGGAAGGATATGTGTGCTGAAAAGGATAGTGCGTTCTTTACCTAGTTCTTTGATCAAGTCTCGTATTTCTACAATTTGACGTGGGTCTAAGCCGGATGTGGGTTCGTCAAGTATCAAGACTTCAGGGGCGTGAACAAGTGCTTGTGCTAACCCGACACGTTGCCTGAAACCACGTGAGAGCTGCCCAATAATCTGATTACGTCTTTCTGTTAAACCGCATGACTCGATCACAATGTCTAACCGTTCTTTTTTCTGTTTGCGCGGAACGTTTCGGATTTTTCCCATATAGGTTAGATATTTGGCAACGGTCATCTCAGTGTAGAGCGGTATATTTTCGGGTAGATATCCGATTCGTTTACGTACCTCACGCGATTCTTTGAAAACATCGTATCCTGCAACGGTAACCTTCCCACCACTTGCTGGCATAAAACAAGTCAAAATCCGCATAGTCGTGGTTTTCCCTGCTCCGTTGGGACCAAGAAATCCAACGATTTGTCCTTTGCACACATTGAAGGAAATATCCTTTAGTGCTTGAAATGGACCGTAGTTTTTTGAGAGATTTTGTACTTCAATCATTTAATCATTTATTCTGTAAGTTTTCACAAATTTCCTATATCTCTTATCATTTTTCATGAAACTGTGGTCACACGGTGTTTTCTGTTCTGCATGACATCCGACACAAAGTGCTTGCAAATGTTCAGGACTGTTATAGCCTCTGCCTAATATGTGATGTGTATCAAGGAACTTTTTATCCTTCTTCAAATTGAGAAAACACTGTTCACACGTCCATCCCTTTTGCTTACGATACCAAGTTGAGAGTTCTGTCCAATATTCGTTATCATGTGATATAGTTGGTGGATTTGCTTTGTTGGATTTTTTCTGTTTTGGTCTCTTATTTGGGATAAAATCTTCCGCTAACTCCCTGAGCTGTTTGTCTAACTGAGTAGTCTTATCTGGATGAACAGTCCTTTTTGAACTGTTCTTGCTTGATTGGCTTTTTGTAGGAGGGTTTATAAGGTTATCAGTTAGTTCACCTACAAGTTTATTCGTGAGTTGACCTAGGAGTAAATTTAATATTTGTCGCATTTAGTCAGCACCTTTACTTCCATAGAATGTAAGTTACGAATACAGAGACTATCATACGTCACTATTCTTTAACTATTGACTTCTTTATTCCGTCGTTGGATAGTAAATTCTTGATCTCTGGGGCGACCAGACAGATATAAATTATTGTCTGGATTAACAGCTTCCGACTCAGCAAGAACATCAGGTAAGTCAACAGGAATAGACTTTACCTCAATTCTATCTGGGTAGACGAAGACCTGTCGCCACATCATCGGGTAGCTTATGATCCCAGATGTGACAATACACAACATCCCTTGTTCCCTAAAAACCCGATTGAGATGTAGGTGCCCACAAAAAAAACCTAATATTCGTCTCTCAAACGGGGCAACGACTTCAATAATTTCAGCAGAATTTGCAATCCTTGAACCAATCCCTTGGAATTCTACACTGGGAAAAGGGAGTTGGTGCGAAAAAAAGAACAACTCTTCGTCGTAATCAACCGCTTTCTTCATTTCACGTTCTACCCAAGCAAGCTGATTTGTACTGACATATCCATGTGTCAGGTCTTCAGGAACTTCTTGTGAATCAAGTAAAATAAAACGGATGTTTTCTTTTACAAAACACATAGAACCCATTCCGTTGATGCCGAATCGTTCTATATACATGTCTTTTGAACCGGTTTCGGGATTCAGATCATGGTTTCCGGGGATATAATAACATGGCATGTTTAACCGTTCACCGAGTGACTGCACAGTATTTAAGGCTACAACATATTCCTCTGCAGACATATCAAAACTATTCCCGCCACATACAATATCTCCGCCATGTATTACGAATTCGGGTTCAAAAGTATTGAGCTGTTCGATTAACTTTTCATAAAGCGCAAAACTATTTTTTTGCTGTTGTAATCCACCTGCAAAGTTTTGTTGTGCATTTGGAAATAGATGTGTATCTGTGATAAAAGCGAACTTGAAGGGTGTCATGGTGTAAGCTGTCCTCATGTTCTCCAGACTCCGAGTTTAGAAATCAATCAGATTAACGAAGTCTGGGATCTGTAATGGCAGAATCTGGACAAATATAATTGTGACTTTTCAGTTTGCATTTATAGTGAAACCTACAATTAAGTAAGCACTTTTCTACTAACAAAAGACAGCACGTAAGGGTGAGGTTGCCTCGCCCATCTCTCAAAACGGGGCCTATTATTTTTTATTGACATACCCAGTTGTCCCGTTGCGTTCTGCTTTATGTGATTCCCAGTAGTCTTCAATACCTTGTCGCCACGTTTGTGCTGCTTTGGTCAACTCAGCAGTAATTTCAGGATGTTCGTCTTTCAAATTAATCGTTTCGCCCATGTCCATCTCAAGGTCTGCAAGGTGCACATCATCTTCCGGAGGCACCCCTTCCACCAATTGACCATTGAGTACTAATTTCCACTTACCTCGACGCATTGCAGTCTGTTTTCCCATTTCCCAATAGATATCGGTGTGTGGAGAAAATTGACCATCACATACCACCGGTAGCAAATTTAGTCCATCAAGTTCATACTTAGCAAGATCTCCATCGGCAGCAGATAGGAAAGTGGGGAAAACATCCATTGCTGCACCATATTCACCTATGACATTTCCGGGAGGAATTTCATTAGGCCAATGCATAATGCCGGGTGAACGGATGCCCCCCTCGTATAGACTGAATTTATGCCCTTTTAATTTGCCAGCACTTCCACCATAATATGGGTCCTGTGTACCATCTAACCAGTTTCGTGTTTCACGTGATGGACCGTTGTCACTTTGGAAATAGGAAAAGGTCCTTTCAGCTATGCCTTGCCGTTCTAATTCGGCAAAAATTGCACCAACACTGTCATCAACTGCACTTAGCATCGCAGCCATAATTTGTCTATCCCAAGGAAGATTAGGAAATCTATCCACATATTCCTGCGGGGCATGCATCGGATAGTGTGGGGCATTGTACGGTACATAGAGGAAAAATGGTTTGCCGAGATCAATAGATTTTCGAATATATCCTATCGCGTATTCCGTTATTAACTCCGTAAAGTATTCACCGTTTCGATAAATTTCCACTCCGTTTTCCCACAGGTCGTGTGTTTGATCAAAATCGGGTCGTCCCAATGCCCAATAAAAGATATGAGAGTAGAAATCAATGCATCCTGCCATAAATCCGAACCAATCGTCAAATCCGTGATGTTCTGGTCGTGAACCTTCTGCCAACCCAAGATGCCATTTCCCGGACATTGCTGTGTAATAACCGAGGTCCTTGAGTGCAGTTGCAAGCGTTGGCACAGAAGGCGGCAATCCTGTTGCTGTCCTGTGTCCAGCCAAGATCGAACGAACTCCAGCATGGCACGGATACCGTCCAGTCAACAACGCAGCGCGAGATGGTGAACAGACAGGAGAATTGGAATACCAATCCGTAAAACGGATGCCTTCAGATGCCATTCTATCCAGATGTGGCGTTTTGAAATCTGTAGCACCCATACAAGAAAGGTCACCGTACCCTTGGTCATCGGTTAAAAAAATGATAAAATTGGGTTGCATTGTTTATCCTCATTCTTCTGACTCATGTTATGCGTTGTTCAACTACTCAACTATAAATTACTCTTTCCAAAAGCTGCGATCTAAACTCCGGTATTGTATTGCTTCAGAGACGTGTGCTGCTTCAATACTTGGGCTATCATCAAGATCAGCGATAGTTCTAGATACTTTCAAAATACGGTCATAAGCTCGAGCACTCAATCCTAATTGATTGATGGCGACCCGAAGCAGGTCTTGTGCTTGCGTTTCAATTTTACAATATTCTCTTATCTGTTTAGATTCCATATTGGCGTTCGCGTGTATCGTAGTACCTTCAAAACGTTGGTGTTGAACGCGCCGCGCTGCCTCTACCCGTTCGCGAACCACAGTTGACTGTTCTCCAGTCACTTCTGCTGAAAGTTCGGCATATTTCACTGCAGGAACTTCGACTTGTAGGTCTATTCTATCCAACAGTGGCCCAGAAATACGCGAAACGTACGTTTGAATTTGATTAGCAGAACATTTGCACTCCCGATTTGGATCACTGAAAAAACCACATGGACAGGGATTCATCGCTGCCACCAACATAAAGTTTGCCGGATATGTCAGTGATGCGGCAGCACGCGAAATCGTCACATGGCCGTCTTCCAGTGGCTGCCGCATCACTTCAAGAACGTTCCTGCGAAATTCAGGAAGCTCATCAAGGAACAAGACACCATTATGGGACAGACTTACCTCACCCGGACGCGGAACATTTCCACCACCAATCAAACCCGCGTCTGAAATCGTGTGATGTGGAGACCGAAACGGACGAACGGTTACCAAGGGTGTATCACTCGGTAATATTCCGATAATACTCTGTATCTTCGTCGTTTCCAAAGATTCCTCTATAGACAACTCTGGCAAGATAGAAGGGATACGTTTTGCAATCATCGTTTTACCAGAGCCCGGGGGGCCAATCATGATAAGATTATGTCCACCCGCGGCAGCCACTTCAACCGCACGTTTGACATGTTCTTGCCCTTTAACATCTATCAAGTCAAGATATGATTCTCTGTCCGTTTTTTCTACTGTAGTGTCAAGTGTCGAAGGCACTGGAGAAATATCGTTGACAGCATTTAGAAATGAGACAGCTTCTGTAAGACTTTCCACAGGATAAACTTTTATTTCTTCAACAATCGCTGCCTCTTTTGCATTTTCTGCAGGTAGGATGAGCCTCTGCAGCCCATTATGCTTCGCTGCAATAGCAATAGGTAGTCCACCTTGTATACTGCGAATGGTGCCATCAAGGGCAAGCTCCCCTAAAACCATTGTACTCTCAAGGTTCGCCAACTCAACCTGATTCGTCGCAGCCATCACACCGATAGCGATTGGAAGATCAAAAGCAGAACCTGCCTTGCGGATGTGTGCTGGTGCTAAGTTGGCAGTGATTCGACTTGGCGGGAAGTAAAAACCTGAGTTCTTTATAGCTGCTGTAACACGGTCACGACTCTCTTTAATAGCACTATCCGGTAAACCGACTGTGCTGAATGCAGGGAGACCATCAGCAACATCTACCTCAACTTTAACGATATAGGCATCTATCCCCAGTACTGCACTGCTTATGACAGTTGCAAGCATACGATGATTTCCTTTTTATTTTACAATTGTCCATTTGCATTGTGGTTGGGTACATCAGTAACATGCCGATCGATCCTAATCGACACTATTAACTATGACTATTCCCAACGGGCATCTTCGGTGAGTTTATGAAGTAACTGCAGCTGCCTTGGATCCGATATGACAAATAGGGCATCACCTGCTTCGATTCGCAAATCGCCGGAAGGATTATAGATATATGTGCCATCTTTACTGCGAATAGCAATGACGACCAATCCAGTCTCTTCCTTGATTGCTGCTTCTTCAATGGTAATACCATCTAATTTAGAATCTGGTTGGATGATTGATTCTGCGAATCGCGTAGTCTGCCTGCTTAACTGCATCTTCGTGAAAAAATCAATTAGATGTGGTTCAAGTATACCAGAAGCAAGACGTATACCCCCGATGTGGTCTGGCAAAACGACTTCATCTGCCCCAGCAGTCACCATTTTCTCAGGAGAATTATTCTCTACTGCCTTGGAAACAACTCGCAAACTTGGATTGAGTTTTTTGGCAGAGATAACAGCAAACAGATTATCCTGGTCACGACTAAGACAAGCAACAAGTCCTTTCGCACGTTCAACACCTGCGAGGACGAGAATATCATCATCAGTTGCATCGCCGTGAACGTATAGAAAATCGTGGTGTTCAGCGAGATACTCCAACCGTTCTTCATCCATTTCAATCCCGACAAAGTTGGCATCAGATTTGAGCATCTCCTCAAGCACATGCACGCCAGTATCACCGATCCCACAGATAATATAATGATTTGAGAGTTTATCAACAGTACGTATCATTTTTCTTTGTTTAAAGAAACTTTGCAATTGCCCTTCTACAAGAAAAGCAGTTGCCACAGTTACACTATATGCGAATATTCCAAATCCTCCAACAAGTAGAAACAGGGTAAAGACGCGTCCAGCCTCACTCATATCCCTCAGGTCAAAACCTGTAGTTGTTACTGTAATAACGGTCATCCAAACAGACTCAAAAAGTCCCCATGGGCGGTCCGGTGTGTCTTCTTCTATGATTGAATAACCGATGGTACCTACAATGAGGAGGCCAAACAACAGACTGAAGGCGATAATTATCTTACGTTGATAATTCATTATCCTGCACTGAAAAGCAATTTATCAGTAAATTCATAGAGCCTACGGTTAGAATTTACGTTACAGTTATTCATATTTGTCTTCTGATTGTTCGTTTGGTGTTTCCGTTGTTTCGGTTTGATTGGCATTCTCGTTCTGTGCCTCTTGTTCAGGTGCATCTTCTGTTTCTTCCGATTCTGATGTGTCCTTTTGGATAGCTGCAGCGCGGACATACTCCATCCGCAAATTATAGAGAGAATTTGTCAAAAAATTGGATTCAGGGGCAGTCAAGTTCCCTTTCGTTTTTTCTTCAAGCATCTCAATTGTATCAATCATTCGTTTTGCTAAGCCGAGGTTGACAATAACATCATCGGTTTCAGGATTTTTAAATCCATGAAGGTAAAGATGTGCAGTCGTGATTAAGTCTGTAATAAAAGTATTAAAATCGATAGATGGGAGTTGGATTTCTTCCTGAGTTGCGTTTTCTTCCATTTAATTCTCCTATGTTTAAACACAATGTTCCGAGCAAGTTTGTATTGCAGGATTATGGATAACCTTCTTTTAAATCAATCAGATTATTCATCAAAGATTATTATTTGTGCTAGTAGGCTTCCCGCTTGGTTATTATTATTGGGATTTTCGTTCATAGCAAGGAAAATAACACCATCTGCGGGGGCAGGGTTGTCGTACCGTGAGCCAACTGCAAAGACATGCCTCCCAATTCTTGCAATGAGTGCTCCGATATTGGTGCCGGGAAGGAGAAAACCCTGCCCCGCAGGCGTTTTAGGCACACCATCAGCACCGCACCATCCCGTTCTATTTTGCAAATCAGGGGACCACGCACCGTCGGCATCAATCACAAGACGTTGCCCTTTTTTTACGTTAACATAACTTTCTTGCCAGACTGGACTCGGACGAGCTGTCCGAATAACCGTTAATGCCATACACTTTTCCTTTCAGATATTGGAATAGGGCGGTCTACCGTATAATAGACCGCCAATGTTTTATTCGGAGTCGCGTTCACGAACTGTAATATTTACTATTTTCTCATTTTCTTCAATGCTGTCTAACACCTCTAAACCTTTGGTAACTTTTCCGAGAATTGTCCACCCTTCATTTACTATCGTGTCTTTACAGATAATAAACTCATCTCCATCAGCGACATCAGAGCCCTCTTCCGTTACCATTACCACAGAACCTTTTTCAAGAGGGTGATCGCTTTTTTCGATGGGTAGCGACTCATCTGTAATACTTGACCCTGCTTGGATTAAGAGAGGTTCAACTCTATGAAACTTTTCACTTCTATAATACCCCATACTAGCGTTTTTGATAAAGTTTTTTGATGCTTGTGGTGCATCGTTTGCATAGAATTCAAACTCTATATTACCTTTAGCCGTTTCAATGACAGCAATTGCATTTGCAGGTTCAATCATAGGTTTGGCTTCTGGTTTTGGTTCTGTTTTCTCAGTCTCTTGAACAGGTTTAATAACTGACTGTTGGGCTTCAGGTTGTTTTGTGCTGGGTTCCGAGTTTTCTTTGTCCTGTTGCGAACAACCGAGAAGCAAAATAACAGATAAAGTTATGAAAACTACGAGTGTAATAGAATATTGGTTAACTCCGCGTTGCTTTAACATATTTCGACTTTGCCTCCAATCGTATTGTTTTCATGACATCACCGATAACTAAAGTATCAACGACCTCCATCCCTTGAATAACACCACCGAGCGTCGTATAACCGCCATCGAGATGTGGTTGTGGACTTAAACAGATGTAAAACTGACTACCAGACGAATTGGGAATATTTCCGCGCGCCATTGCTACAGTACCTCTAACATGTTTCCTTTGGTTTGGATTCGTATACTCATCAATAATAGTCCAACCAGGTCCACCGTAACCATCGCCTCTTGGGCAACCTCCCTGTACGATATTCAATCCTGGTGTTTTCATTATACGATGAAAAGTTAATCCATCGTAGAATTTTAGGTTAATCAACTTTTTGAAGTTTTCGACTGCCACTGGGGCAGACTCAGGGTAAAACTCAATCACGAATGTGCCTTTTTGCGTTTTCACAACTGCAACTTGCTCTTTTGACCCGTTGCCAAAAGGTAGGATTGCACAACCCATTATGGTTTGTACCACAGTGATTATTACTAAATAATAAACTAATCTCTTCATTAATAACCTTCTTTGTGAACTATTTTGATTTGATGCGTGCCCAGGTTGTCGTTAACTTATCTCGAGGTAGAACATCGGCAGTCTGTGGGTTCTCCATATCTGCTTTGAGTTCATCTGGGGTTAACGCATAGTTGTACATTTTTATCTCATCAAGAGCACCGTTGACAAAACGTTGAGTTCCACCACGTGAACCGATAAACACCGGGTCATTGTTTGGAATGAGTTTGCCTTTACATTCGAGTTCCTTATTAAGTTCACCATCAATATACAACTTTATTGTAGTGCCATCCCACGTTCCTGCTATAAAGTGCCACGTGTCATCCTGTATATTACCACCTATATTTTCATCATCACAATTATCTGGTAAATCAAAAAATTGGAGAATTGACCCATTTCGATAATAAGGTGCAAGTGTATACAGACCCGCCTTCCAAGTTGTGCCTTTTTCAACCCCGGTTTGTTCAGCACCTGCTGCACGAAGTTTTGCCCACATTTCAATTGTAATACCATCAACAATATCAAGACTATCATCGTCAGGAATCTCTCCCCAAGATTTCCCATCAAGATCAATTGCCATTCCAAACTTTCCATTAACTAATTTATGATTTCCATTAAAAGTAGCATCATTACCGAATTCAGATATGTCTTCTGCGACATCTCCTTTCAATTCATCAAAAGTGAGATGTAGGACAAGTTCATCCGCAGAATGGACATTCGTTGAAAGAAAAACAACAACTATCAGAACTAACCTAACGATATTAGCTAGGTTCCTATTCACTATGTATTTCATTTTATTCCTCTTTCTATATGTTATGCAATTACCATTGAAAATAATTTGGTGTGATATTGAACATTTCAATATCTACCTTACACAATTAAAAGGATACCAAAAGCGTAATAAAATGTCAAGGATTTTAATATGTGGACATAGGTGGTCAATTGTCAGTTTTTAATATCTGACATTGTTGTCAAAAAGGGATGAAGTCCATAAAATTGCATTAGTGTGGCAATCGAGTTGAAAACTCCTAAAACAACAATATGTAACATGACAGGTGAATGTGACTACTCTTCTTACCTAAATTTGACTTTAATTCATAGAGTTTGTATAATGATAATACACCGTTTACATAAAACTTCGGAGGGAAACATGAGATGTTTTGGTACATTTGGTCCTGTCTATTCAGATATAAACTATGTTGTTTCACGTAGTGGAGAGCTTGAAGATTATATCAATCGCGTGAAACAGGGCCGTTATATTGTTCTCTTTGCCCCACGACAGACAGGAAAAACCACCTTCTTCCGTAGCGCACTTGAAGTACTGGAAGCAGAAGAAAATTCATATCTACCAATACATCTTAATTTTGAAGGATATGTAGACACAGACTCTGCCACTTTTTATCCACACTTTTGTAAGAAACTTACTCAGGAAATTGCAGCTATTTTGGAACGACGAGCAGAAGGACTTTTAAAAACCTTATTTCACGGACAATCAAGTGTAGAAGTAGTAGATAATATCACATTAGGAGATTTTTTCACTTATCTTGGAAAACAACTTGGACACCGAAAGTTAATTATGATTATTGATGAGTTTGATGGAATTCCTCCCGATGCCCTTCGTGGCTTTCTTCACACCCTCCGTGAGATATATTTGTCAAATATAACCCACAGATGTCCGTATAGCGTAGGTATTGTAGGTGTAAAAAACATTACTCAGCTCAATTATGATCGTTCTATCTCACCATTCAATATACAAGATGAGTTTAAGTTATCTAACTTTACGCTTGCCCAAGTAGACGAACTCTATTCACAATGTGCAGAAGAAACTGGACAAACTTTCATTTCAGATGTTATTGACGCAATACATAAACAGACAGCAGGACAACCTTTTCTCGTCAATAGATTTGGACAAATCCTCACAGATGAACTTGATATTCCAAAATCCGAGCCGATTCAGATGCATCACTTCAATAAAGCACATAAACAAGTTCTCAAAGAGCGTAACACCAATATCTCACATCTCATAACAAACATACGTAGAGATTCACGTTTTGAAAAACTACTCATGCGTATCACATTTTATGGGGAACGAAGACGTTTTAACCTTGATGATGAGATTATCAGCGAACTTGCAACTTATGGCATAATTGGAGAAGATGAGGATGGAATGTGTCAAATACGCAATCCAATCTATTTACATCGTATCCTATTGGCGTTTCAGCCACTCATGAATGGACTTGAAGATCGATACTTTGCAGAAGATGGGCCGATGGATTTTACCGAGTATATTTCTCCGAATGGACAACTTCAGATGCGGACACTGATTGACAACTTTAAGGATTTCATTGCACGCGCAGGATATAGGATTCTGCAAGTCCCTGATACACCACAAGAATTCGTTGGCCAATATTTATTGTTTGCATATCTCGATGAATTTGTGAATATTGTTCGTGCAATGATGTATCTTGAAGTTCAAATGGGAAGAGGTAGGGCGGATCTTATTATCGGCTATAACGAACAGAAATACATAATTGAAACTAAAGTGTGGAGGACTGAAAAAGCGTATCAAGCAGGTAAACAGCAGCTCGCTGCATATCTAAGCCTTGAAGACGCAACAGAGGGATTTTACATCGTGTTTGATTATCGTGAGAATGCTATTTCTCAGATTGAAACTGATAGATACAATGGGCATACGATACAGAGTTACGTTATCCCTGTCCTGCAACAACGTCCTTCACAAGTGGTGTAATAACCTTCAAAGTAATATACTGATATAACCATAAAACGAGACGAAAATGCAAAAACAGATGATACAAGAAGAGACTTTCATTAACTCAATTGGCATGCAGTTCGTTAGAATAGAACCCGGTACATTTATGATGGGTTCTGCAGAGGCTAACCTTTCAGATGAACTCACCTCAGGTAAAGAATACTTGAAGGATGGAGATTGGGATGAACAGCCTGTACATCAGGTGACGCTCAGCACTGCTTTTCATATCGGAATTTATCAGGTAACGAATGCTCAGTATGAGGAATTTGATCCTGCTCATCGTGAACTACGCGGAAAAATTGGTTTCTCTCAGGACGATGATGAAGCAGTTGTTTTTGTGGATTGGCACGATGCGACTCGCTTTTGCGAATGGCTTTCTGAAAAGGAGAAACTCCCGTACCGTTTGCCAACCGAAGCAGAATGGGAATATGCATGCCGCGCAGGCACAACAACGCATTACCATATAGGTGATACTTTACCGAGTGCGTTTCAGAAAAATGTTTGTGAGAGTTGGTATCCAGATGAGGGACGGAGTCGGGGGACTGAGGAAATTGTACCTATACACGTCGGTAAAACACCACCAAATGCTTGGGGTATCTACGACATGCACGGAAACGTCGAAGAGTGGTGTCAAGATTGGTATGGTCCTTATGGAGCACATCCACAGACAGATCCATGTGGACGTGAATCTGGGTTATATCGTGTTACACGGGGTGGTAGTCACTCAACTTTGCTCTGTTATCTGCGTTCTGCAAATAGAATGGGGGCTGTCCCAGAAGATAAACATTGGTACGTCGGTTTCCGAGTTGTTTGTGGGGAAATTCCTGAAAAACCAGATCTTTTGCCAACGCCTAAGGTTGCGTTATGGGGGCGTGATGTCAAGCAAGTTATAGCACAGCAGCGTGTCCCTGCTCATGTACCGTATTTTGCAGATCCGATCCCGTTTGTCCGCATCCCTGAAGGTTCAAACGGTCCACTTTTTTCTAAGCATAATCATGTTCCTGCAATAGTAGAATGTCCAAATGGAGATATGTTTGCTGCGTGGTATTCGTGTGTAACAGAACGTGGAAGGGAATTGACAGTCGCTGCCAGTCGTCTACGTTTAGGGGAATCGGAATGGGAAATTGCAGAACCATTCTGGGGCCCACCAGATCGAAACAACCATGCAACATTACTCTGGTGCAATGAAGAGGGGAGGATTTACCATTTCAATGGACTATCAGCAGCTGCGACGTGGGGACCTTTAGCATTAGTGTTACGACACTCCGATGATAATGGAGCAACATGGTCAAAGCCGCGTTTCATCTCACCTGAGCATCGTCTTCGACACATGCCTATCGCTTCCATTTTCCGAAGACAGGACGGTTCGATACTCTTTGCTTGTGATGCTGTGAGTGGCGGAAACGGCGGCACAGTCATTTGGATAAGTGAAGATAACGGAAAGACCTGGTATGAACCTGGTGCGGGGCAACCTATTCCTGAATTTGCTGCGGGTAATAGTGGTGGATGGATCGCTGGTATTCACGGGGCTGTCGTGGAACTGTCTGATGGTCGGTTGATGGGGTTCGGCCGTGGTGATACGATTGATGGACGCATGCCGAAAAGCATATCTGAAGATGGTGGTAAAACATGGCATTATAGTGCAAGTCCGTTTCCCCCTGTTTCCGGTGGGCAACGGTGCGTCCTTTTACGACTTCAGGAAGGTCCAATTTTTCTTGCATCCTTCACAGGAAGTCGTAAAACACCTGAAACAATGCCCATCGTTGACGAATTGGGTAATGAACATCACGTAACTGGACTATTCGGTGCACTCTCCTATGATGATGGCGAAACTTGGATGAATCTTAAACTGATTTCAGATGGCGGTCCTGGTAGAGAAATCGAAACAATGGATGGACACCCATTCGTCATGGGATTGAACAGTGCTGAACCGGGTGGGTATCTCGCTGTTACCCAAGGAAAGAACGGCATCATACATCTCATCAGTAGTAAGCAACACTATCGCTTCAACTACACATGGTTGAAAGAACAACCTCCTGCCCAATCACAATCATAACTGAATATCCGGTTGTTCAGATATGGTACTAATGTACTAAAGTTTGGACATTTTGGGACATTCAGGCTGCGTTGTCCGCAGGCAATGCTGTCTCTTTGTGAAAATCGGTGTGTATTTTCTGTGAGTTTGTTTTTTCAGAGTAAATCGCAGAAAATACCGCTCTGTAGAGCTGCCAGCGGAGATAAACTACACGCAACCCTTGTGTGAGACGCTTCGGATGATACCAATGGATGCCCAACTGATCACAAACTACCTGAGCACTTATCTCCTCCGCCGTCCCATCCCGTGGGGTGAATAGCAACTTCGTCAGACTTGCTGCAACGAAACTCAATTGCACAAACCGATTGATGCTTTTGCGGGATTTCAGGCGATAGTCATCAAAACCGAAGTGTTGCTTCGCATCCCGAAAAGCCGTCTCTATGTGCCATCTCTTGCGATAATATATAGCGATCTGTGGTATCCCAATCGTCAAATCTGTTGTCCATACACAGAAATACCGATAAGGTTTCGAGGTTTTCGGGCGACTTCGGATAACAACGAGGCGAATATCAGCATCGCACATCTTCGTTCTCACGACTTTGGAGGCGATTGAATACTTTTGGCCTTCTATATCCATAAGCGTATACCGCATCCTGCGAATATCCAAGCGGTCTCCATATTTTCGCGGACGGCCACGCTGGCGATGTTTCGGCTGTTCCGGTAAACGATAGAAGACGGCATTAGACTTCGCACGACACAAGATATGATGTCCATAACTTTGAACCAGCGTAAACACTTTTCGCCTTGAGAACCCACGATCAAAAATAATAAGACCCGGAGCGATCTGGGAACAGATGCGTTTCAACACCGCATCGCTTTTATCACGGCACGTCTGCGGCACCATCAGTCTCGCCCATACGGGGAATAGCTGCCAACCTGTAGATGTTTGGCAAAGTAAACCTAAGGCACCAAACTCGTGTCCATAATGGAACTTGGATCGGTTCACGCGACCCTTTTGATAACTGAAGTTGCGGAAAAAATGCAACCCCCACTGGCGTTCACCTGTTTTTATGGCTTTGGTCTCATCATACACATAAACCCAGTTAGGAAATGCTTGCTGAACCTTTTTTGTCAGGTGTCCTGCGACTTTATCCGCATCCCATTTACCACGCGATAGAAACTTTGGAAAAGACCAGTATCGCGTCTGTGAAAAACCTGATTGATAAAGTTCCGTTAGCGTGCCACTATTTCCATCTGCGATAAATCCGAAAATAAACGCTTGGAAAAGAGCATAGTTTTGTGTGTTGAACAGATACTGAAAATCTGATAGAATGTCGTCTAAGCAGAAAAGGAGGTTCATTTTTTATTCTCCTTTCAAAAAATATATTTGTTTATGAAAGGATACCTGCTTTTCTGTTTTTTCGCACTAAAAATTTCTAAAATTGTCCAAACTATAGTACTACTATAGTTTGGACAGTTTTTGTTTTTTTTATGGACATAAAGCAGGAAAGCGGGTATCCTTTTAGGAAACACAAATTTGAAAGGATATTTCAAATGACCCCACTTTCCTACTTGGACAACATGTTATCAGATTTTTGACCTGTGTTCAAGTATAATAACTTTCACCACTTTCAGACTTTCGTAAAAGGTCTGATAAATACGCCCTACCGAGGCACAATGACACAAATCTATCTTGCGACAGCCCAAGCAGGTCGGTATTGGTCTCTGCCAAAGTTTCTCTCGCGTGGCATCTGGTGTGTGGATCAAGTCGCCACTACGCTAAGCCATCAAGTGCTATCCGCTTACCCCACGGGCGTCTATGTCTATGATGAGACGCATGCCATAAGTAGCGGTTCAAAACAAGCGGGTTTGCATTTCCGCAGGAACCCTGCGTATCAGCCACGTAACAAGAACCAGTCCAAGTTTCATCACGGACACAAGTTCGGTGCGATTGGGTGGCTGGCAGAAACGCCCGAAGGCACGCGCCTATTTCCATTAGCCACACGGATGATGGAACCGAAAAGCGAGGACGCGAATAGCCTCGCTGTGCTGAAGCATTTATGTAATCTTGTGCCACCGGGTCTTATCATTTTTGATAGAGGTTTCAATAGACGCAAAGTGTTCACGGAGATACTCTCACAAGGACATCATTTACTTTGTCGTGCGAAGTCAAACGCAGCGTTTTTTGATATACCGAAACGCCCTAAGCGTCTCAAGAGAGGCAGACCCCGTCGGTATGGTAGCCGTGTGTCTATTCCACACCTGAAGTATACAGACATCGTTGTTGAGGATCAGACACTTTCTGTCGCTGATAAAGTCGTGCGAACAAAGATGTGTCCTGTAGATGTCCGCATCGTTGTGATACGCAAACTCTTGAAAAAGTCTAAACCCTATCGGTATTTTTGTGTATTTACTTCAGATTTACGACTGCCCGTAGAAACAGTTATCCGACACTATAGAAACCGGTGGCAGATTGAAACTGCCTTTCGGGACGCTAAAGAAAACTTCGGATTTGACACCTATCAACTCCGAGACAGGAAAAGTTTGGATCGGTTCGTTCAACTCAGTTTCACCGCAGCAACGCTGACACAACTCGCTTTCAGTCCGTCGCCATTGCCTAAGACACCCGCAGACACAGACACAGACAAGGTTTCTCTTGATTTAGAAGACGTGCTATCCACGCTCAATATACACTGGTATAAACCGAAACATCTCACACGCGGCTTGATGACCGCTTACTTGCAGCGATGTTTACAACAAAACTATTTTTATACGGGTTACGACCCGAGGAAAAACGCACAGAAAAAACTAAAAATCCCTGAAGATACTACATGAACTAGTTCAACAGCAACTATTTTCACGATTATTGGAAAAATGATGGCTAAAAAACAGTGATTTCTAACAGAATTTAGACAGAAAAGGGGCGTTAGCAGCGGTTCTAACACCTGTTCAGAAGTGCTAACGGGGAAATGCTGCCAACTATTCATAATCTATAACAAGACCAAAAATGTCCAAACTATAGTATAGTACTAATGTAGAAGAATAACATAAAATCGAATAGAGGAATACGGATGATACTTCCCTTTTTACACCAAGAAGTTGATGTCAGAACAGACCTGCGTGAGAGTAATGATATATTAGATGATCCAGATGCGCTTCAAGAACGGATGGCAGCGGATGGTTATCTTTTGATCCGCAGTTTGCATAGTAAGGAAACTGTACTATTAGCGCGCCGCCAAATTCTCGAGAAATTAGCAGAAAAAGAGATGCTTGCACCCAACACGCCACTGATGGATGGCACCTTCAATCCAAATTATCCCAAACCTACATCCACAGGCTCAATGGGAAATATAGCATTGACACAACTACCCGAATTTAGAGCCGTCGTTGAAGGCGCACCGATAATGAACTTTTTCAAGCATTTTCTTGGTGGTGAGGCGCGGACCTTCAATTTCAAATGGTTACGCACAGCAGGTCCGGGCTCAGGTTCACCAATTCATTACGATATTGTTTTTATGGGACGGGGCACACAAGAGCTATATTCCTGTTGGACTCCTTTCGGAGATGTCTCACTAGATATGGGCCCCATCGTCTTCTGCATCGGTTCAAATAGATTTGATAAAGTACGACAAACATACGGACAGTCAGATGTGGATCACGATCTGATACAAGGGCATTTTAGCGATAAGCCGCTTGAAGTCGTTGAAAAATTTGGGGGGCACTGGGCAACAACTACGTTTTCAGCAGGGGACGTTATCATATTCAGTATGTTTCTGATGCATGCCTCCCTTGTCAACACCTCTGACAAGATACGTATCACTGCGGATACACGTTATCAGCTTGCATCGGAGGGGATCGATGAACGATGGATTGGCGAAAATCCGAAGGGGCATTATGCTTGGAAGCAAAAGGATGCTGAAATTGAATCACTAAAAGATTCAAGACGTAGGTGGGGAGTCTAAACGATGATAGATAATAAAACGATAGAACACGATCCAGCAGCGCCTAAAAGTAGAAATGCAAGGTTCGTCCCATTTTTTATTATTATAGCGGTTGCAATTGCAATCGGTTTTACCATCAGGCATTTCGTAAATTCAAAAGAGATACTACCAGATCAAGGACAGTTGGCGGTATATTTCAGTGAAGTGGACAGCACTGTCAGTGGACCCTCCTTGGAGGAGCGACTCGTTGACAAACTCACAGCTGCCACAGCGGTTGTGGATGCTGCACTCTATGATTTGGGTTCTGAATCAATAGCAACAGCATTTATCAATGCACACAACAGAGGCGTGAAAGTAAGAGTATTCACAGAAAACGATTACGCGGAAGAGGAAGAAATTCAACAGCTGCAGCGGCACGGTGTTCCAGTCCGTGATGATGGTGACAATGATGGATATATGCATCACAAATTTATTGTGATAGACAAACGGTACGTCTGGACAGGTTCATATAATACTACATATAATGGTGCATATAAAAACAATAATAACGTCGTGTGGATTGATTCTGTGCAACTTGCGGAGAATTTCACAAAGGAATTTCAGGTAATCTATACATCACGCGGAGAAGAGAAACTCCCGCAAAAGGATATTCCTAATCCGCAAGTAACGCTGAGTGATGGTACACAAATTTCGACCTATTTCTCACCACGATCTGATACTATTTCCCCTCTATTACAGGAGATAAATTCTGCGGAGAAGTCTATTCTAATCATGGCATTCGTGTTTACGCAGGATCAACTTGGTGAAGCAATACGTCATCGCCATGAATCAGGCATCCTGACAGAAGGAGTGTTTGATGAGAGAGCAGTTAACACCCTCGGTTCAGAATATGCTAAATTTATTGATATAGGAATCAAAATAAAAGTGGATAAAGGGGCAGGTGTAATGCATCACAAAGTGATTATTATTGATGAGGGGACATTGATAACCGGTTCATATAATTTCTCAAGGAATGCTGAGAGACATAACAATGAAAATCTGCTGATAATCAAAGGAAACAGTGATATTGCGCGAGCATATATTGATGAGTATGACAGGTTAAAATAGAATGGACACCTATGTTACCGTTCACCAAGTTTTATGATATAGTTCTGTTCATTCCCGTTTCTATTGATTCTGAGTTTGATTTCAGTATTGGGGCGTTTGCTTCCTATGCATCTTAAAAGTTGGGTATAGGTTTGGACAGGTTCATCCTCAAATTCCAGAATAACATCTCTCGGCAAAATTCCACCCTTGTGAGCAGGGCCTTCCTCTGTTACTCGTGTGACAAAGACACCGAAATCTTTTGTTTCAATTTCAACGCCAAGCCACCCTCGCCGCACTTTACCATATTTTATTATTTCCGTAGCAACAGATTTGACCGTTTCTATCGGAATAGCAAAAGCAATTCCTGGGTTATTCAATATAGGAAAAGTGAATTGAGACATAAAAGGGTCCTGCAAATAAGGTTCGGTTAAGGCAGCAATGAGCATGCCGACAATTTCTCCTGAAGTGTTGACGACTGCTCCACCACTATTCCCTGGAGAAACAGGAACGTTGATTTTAATCAGTTCAGTACAAGGACAGTCAGGTAATAATTCCATCCCGCTCACGATGCCAAATGAGATGATAGGATGACTGCCGCGAGAATTTGCTAAGGTGAGGACCCAGGAACCGGTATCTATCTGTTTAGTGTCCGCTTGTTTTAGTTGAACTGGCAATTTTTCTTCTGTCTTCAGCACGACGATATCGGTCAGATCGTCTACGCCGACAAGTTTAGCAGGGACACGTTTTTTGTTATTCAAGATTACCTCAACTGTGTTAGGAAGCAAATCAAAAGTTGTGGTTACAATGTGCCCATCTTTATCAAATATAATACCAGAACTGATGCTTTGCTGAGAAACGTTCATCTTGCGAATGTTGTTTGGAAATTGTGTCGTCGTGTATTGTGTTGCTATTACTTTAACAACCGCTGGACGGGCGGTGTGGACAACTTTCTTAAATTCTTTTTCCAACTGCTGCATTACACTTTCTTTAGCAAAACCCGGTGTCCATACAAATAAGTGAAACAGAAAAAAAACTGTTCCAAGCACTTTACAAAAATATATCATATCTATATTGCCTTGAGATTCCTCTATAACCATCTATTTACCCTTATTACAGTATAAGACTGTCTTAGTGGACTTCACACGGAGATTATAACCCGCCAGCGGTTGATGTCGTTGTATAGCTCACGCGCTTTAAAACATAGTTCCGTTGCATCGGTCGTGATGAAGTAGTAGATGCAGAATCAACACCGCCGAAACTCCGCGGTAGAAAGCGATCACCCATTTCTATAGGAAATTGTGTTGATGAATCAGAAACTGACGTACTCACGGATTCACCATTATCTACCTCAGATTGAGGGCTGTCATTGAATATATCATCGTAGTATAGCAGTGAAACAGAAAATGCAAATACCAGCATAATTGCAAAACCGTAAACCCATTTTGGCAAGATGAATAGCTGTTGCAACCGTTGCCAAAAAGAGAGTGCCTCACGTTGTTCTCCAGAGAGGCGTTCTTGTAATGTCCTCGAAAAAGTAGGTGAAGGTTCTATCTGCGGTAATTGCTTTGATACTTGGACTGATCTTCGAAATAATGTATACTCTTGTTGACATCCTTGGCATTCATCTATGTGCAGCTCAAAACGTTGTAACGTTTGATAGTCAAGGGTATCTTCATAATGTGCAGAAAAGTGTTCCTCAGCCTGTAAGCAGTTCATATTAACTCCATATAAGATTTAAGTTTGTCCTTCAACATTAATCGTGCTCTATTGATACGTGATTTAGTAGTTCCGCTTCGTAGTTCAAGTATGTTGCCGATTTCATCGTAACTCAGTCCTTGTATATCCCGAAGAACCAGCGGAAGTCTATACTGCTCTGGCAATTCTGCAATTGCTTTTTGTATTGTGTTGTGAAGTTCCTTGCGTTCAAGTGCAACTTCCGGTTGAAACACAGCGTCTGCAGGTGCACTGGCAATCAGATCTATCTTGTCCTCATTACCGTCTGCCGAATCATCATTGGCAACTATGTTATCAACCTGGTACCGTTCTCTACGTCCTCGGTTCCGAATTTCATTTTTGCAAAGATTCTTAGCAATGAAATACATCCATGTTTTAAATTGAGCGCGTCCCGGTTTGTACCTGTTAGCAGCTTTAAATATACGGATGAAAGTCTCCTGTGCCAAGTCTTCCGCATTATCTTTGTCTCCAGTGAACCTGGCAATGAAATTGATAAGCGGTTTTTGATGTCTACGTACCAATAAGCTAAATGCATCTTCGTCACCTTTTTGAAAACGTTGCATTAATTCATCGTCTAGTTCTGGCATTCGGCACCTCCGGAGACGCTTGCAATCTAATATACACCGAACAACAAATTCAGTTTCAATTTTTTATTTTAGATCATAATATTGATAGTCGTTTTTTACCTTCTCGTGGATTTTTATATCAATTAGAGGACTAGAACTATATATTGTGGGCACAAAAACTTTACACACTCGGGCCTGATAACTTGACGCTGACATGAAAATCGTGTAAGATTATCTTATCATTTAGATTGAAAACCTCTTGGTAATGATCTATCGTTGTTTAGGATAATTTCACAATCAAATGCCACTATGCATTAAAATGTTACCATACTGATTTTATTGGTGTCAAATTCAAATGAGATTGATGCTGTTATATAAGGAGACTATATGTTTGAACAAGTATTACAAAAAGTTGAGGAGCAGTGCAGAGAAGAAAGGATTCCGATGTTGGGTCCAGAAAAAGCGAAATTTATTGCGGAATGGGTGGAGAAGGCTGAGCCGTCTCTCATCGTTGAATGTGGCACTGCAATAGGATATTCTGGGCTCTGGATGTTACGCGTTTTGAAAGAGATAGGTGCTGGACGATTGATAACAATCGAAATAGATACGAACCGGGCTACACAAGCGCGAACGAATTTTGAGAACGCTGGTGTTGCTGATCTCGTGGAATCTCGTATCGGTGATGCACAAAAGGTGTTGAAAGACATAAATGATCCGGTGGACTTCCTACTCCTTGACAATAACTTTGACAACTATTATCCCTGTTTTAAGGCTATTGAACCACAATTGACTAATCCCGCAACTGTATTGGCAGATAATGTTGGTATCGGAGCAGACTCCATGGCAGATTACCTCGAACACGTCCGCACAAACTTTAAATCTGAAACACATTGGTTTGACATCAATCTGCCTTGGGTTAAAAAAGATGCCATTGAGGTGAGTATCTATCGTAGATAGGGGGTACTATGACACATAATTTTCTAAGTGTTGCAAGGTTACCTGCACCTGATGACAACGTTGCGATTGCTACTCAGAAATTAGATGCCGAAACACAGATCCAGCACGATGATGAGCAGTTTTCATTATCACATGCTGTGTTGGAAGGGCATCGATTCGCCATTCAACCAATAGTAGAAGGTGAACCACTATTATCATGGGGTTTGCCTTTCGGCTACGCTTCCCGTTCTATTAACCCCGGCGATTATGTATGCAATCGAAAAATGATAGATTCGTTGTCAATCAGAAATCTGAATTTTGAATTGCCGAACACACCAAATTTCACTGATACGATAAAGCCTTTTATACTTGATGAAAAAGCTTTTAGACCGGGTAAACAAGTTGAACGTTATTCAGAAGGTCGATCTTTTCTTGGTTATAAACGTTCATCTCGTCGTGGTGTTGGAACACGAAACTATATTGCCATTATGGGAACGACTTCGAGAACCTCTGGTTTTGCAAGGAATCTCGCTGACAAATGTTCATCAAGTACGGAAAGATACGCGAACATAGATGGTATTGTTTCAGTGACACATACGGAAGGTGGAGAAGGCAAAACGCCAAATAACATCGACTTATTGCTTCGGACATTGGCAGGTTTCACAGTACATCCAAATATTGGTGCGATCATGCTTGTTGACTACGGCACTGAGGCTGTTAATAACGATATTCTCAAAGAATATATGGCGCGTGAGGGGTATTATACAGAAGATGTCATTCACCATTTCTTTCGCTTACAAGACAGTTTTGACACAAATTTAGCAAGAGGATCTGAAATTATCAACGGATGGTTAGATAATGTAAACGGACTCTCACGGACAGAAGAGTCTTTGGAGAATCTCAAAATAGCGTTACAATGTGGGGGTTCAGATGCATTTTCAGGTGTATCCGGCAATCCATTGGCAGCTTATGTTGCGAAAGAAGTTATCCGTTACGGTGGATGTGCAAATCTTGCAGAAACGGATGAACTTATCGGCGCAGAAGCATATCTACTTCAAAACGTCCGTAATCTACCGGTAGCACAGAAATTTCTCAAAACTGTAGAACAATTTAAGGAACGTGTCGAGTGGCATGGACATTCTGCGGAAGGGAACCCATCCGGGGGGAACAATTATAGAGGATTATACAACATCGCAATTAAATCAATTGGAGCAGCGATGAAACGAGACCCTGATGTCTGTCTCGATTACGTTATTGATTACAGTGAATTGATGGACAAACCGGGATACTATTTCATGGATAGTCCTGGCAACGATTTAGAAAGCATTGCTGGACAGGTAGCTTCTGGTTCCAACATGATATTCTTTGTTACGGGCAATGGTTCTATTACTAATTTCCCTTTTGTGCCAACAATAAAAATTGTAACAACGACTGCCCGTTATGAGATGCTTGAGAAGGATATGGATGTCAACTCAGGAGCGTACCTTGATGGCACCCCGATGGAGCAACTTGGAGAAGAGATGCTTGACCAGACAGTCAGTATTGCATCAGGTGAGCTGTCGGTAGGTGAAAAGGCGGGACATTCCCAAGTTTCCTTATGGCGTGACTGGAAACAGACAACTCCTATTGATCTAACACCTTTCCTTGAGGCATCCGAGATGAAATCAGGTGAACCCATACCGATCTTCCCAACAGAGGTGTCTACCGATGAATACACATTCTGTGCGTTTCAGACAGCAGACGGATACCGCAGCGATCAACTCGGGTTAATCTTACCGACAAGTCTATGTTCAGGTCAGATCGCACAGATGATTGCACATAGATGTAACAAACAAGGCATCGGAAGTGATCAAGGTATCTCACGGTTTGTAACACTTGCACATACCGAAGGATGCGGTGTTTCAAGTGGACGTTCAGAAGAGATATACACCCGCACGATGATCGGTCATCTAACGCATCCTACGGTTGCACTCGGGTTGCTTCTGGAGCACGGTTGTGAGAAAACGCATAATGACCATGTTCGACACGAGATCCAGAAACTAGGTATATCACCTGAAAATTATGGATGGGCAAGTGTGCAAATGGACGGCGGCATCGATGCAGTTATTGAGAAGGCGCAAAATTGGTTCGTTGACGAACTTACTGACAAGCCATCTATCCCTACTGTTGATGTAGGATTAGAACATCTCCGTATAGCAGTAACATCAGTCGGAGAAATAACTAAGTCTGTTTCACAATCAATGATGCAACTTACCAAAGTAATCATCAATACAGGTGGAACAGTCGTTGTACCTGCCAATGCAACATTCTTGACAAAATCATTATCTTTTTCACCGTCGTTAGCTTACGGACAGAAGGTAGAAAAGAAAGGTTTTCACATCATGGAAACTCCCACAGATCAGCCTACAGAGACATTAACAGGTTTAGGAGCAACGGGTGTTGAACTTGCATTGGCACACATCGTGGGAGCACCTTTACAATCACATGTGATGGTCCCCCTAATTCAAGTTACGACAGATCCAACAACACAAAATCGGTATGGAGAAGATCTAGATTTGACTTCTGTGGATATTGATCAGTTGTTATCATTAGTTATGGATGTGGCTTCGCGGCGTTATACCCCAAAGTTACACGGTAAAGGGAATACGGATTTTCAGTTGACACGCGGTTTGTTAGGAGTTTCTATGTAAGGATTTTGTGATATGTTTTCAAATTACCGAATAAAAACACTCCTGTTGACAACATATAAGTGAACGGACCTGGCTTATGTATATCTTTTCACACTTATAGTAGGACAGGACTTACGCATTTTCTCTTAAAGTCTCCTTGATAAGGGATTTCCGGTAAAATATCTAAATAACGACTTTTTTAGATAAAAATTATTGCTTTCGGATGCAATTTGCGTAAGTCTTAATAGGAGATAAATCAATGGTAAGAAATATTAAGCTGACATTTTTCACAATTGTTCAGCTCATGTAAAAAATAAGTGAAAATGCAACTTTTTACCCGCATGAACATTGACTTCGTGAAAGCAAACGCACACATATTTTACACAAATGAAAGTTTTCTAATTCCTATAAACCTGATAATATCAATACCAAATACCTGTGAAAAACCGATCTAATAGACGATTTCATTCTATTTTGTAATAAAAATAAGATATATTTTTCACATAATGGAATATATCCATTAGCATTTTTTAGCATTTTCATGACCGCATATTGAAAGACCCTTGATAGATACTGACTTCCGAGTGCTTTTGAGAAATATCAGTTAAGCTTACGGTGTTATTAATAGTAATGTTTTGCCTGTGTGTGGTTGTTGCTTGTGTAGAAACTGAAAGAACCGTCCCTATAAAATATAAGGGACAACAACCACAAACACCCGAAGCAATTCTTGAAGCATTTGATCCCAATTTGATAAAGTTGACAACAAATGCCAACAATAAACGATTAAATGAGAAATACCCTCCTATTGAATGGCTTCAGATGCTCCTTGATAAAGGTTTTGTGATTGGAGATTCACATGATTTTCAAGCATATCTGTCAATTCGCAAATCCTTAGATGAAAGAACACCTCAGCGCGGGGTATGGTCGTTGTATAATGAAGAGTACAATGATTGGAAAACTTTCAAAGATGCTTTCATTAGAAGAAAAGTTTGGGAACACAAACAATTCAAAGCCGCTCAACAGAAAAACTCAAACGTTTGGTGGGTTGACTTTTTAGGTGCAGATGGCAAAACTGTTATACCAATTACGAATTCAAGTGGATATGTTAAAGTCAGAATTACTAAGCGTAAGGGCATCGCACTTACCCCCATTTTTTTTGAATGCGTGTGTAGTTGTGTTCATAGGTCTCCAATGTTGTCATGTCAGTCCTTCTGCGGTGAGAAAGTTTATATCTCTCAAACAAGTCCTCTCGGTGAACAAGAGCAACGCCTCCTGCGTCCACACCTCGCGGATCATACGGTTGATGACACTGATCACGGAGTAAACTTTCCGCGTAGGGTGTAAAGTTTTTGCCCATCTGTCCGCAGCTTTTTCATAACACAGGAACGCCAAACCATAAGCCACGACTGCCAACAAAAACAGAACTTCCATCCGGGGCTGTTCGTTCTTTCTCAAAACGAGTGCTTTGAAACCGAAGTTCGTTTTCAAGTCTCTGAACCCGTGTTCAATCTGTGTCCGCCGCTTGTAGCAAGTTCGCAGGGGGTTCCCCTGAAGCCGATTGGAGATAAGATATAACGGGTCTTTCTTGGTGTGCTGTCCCCCAACATAGAGTGCCACAGGCACCTGCTCCGTGTAGTGATAAAGCACTTGTGGGTAAAAACCATTTGCCACTTCTTCAAGGCACTGCTTGTTGCCTGCTATACGCACACCAACGTTCCGTGGCACACGTATCAAGTAGCAGATGCCTTGCCCCTCAAAAAACTTGAGGATCGCTCTCGCTCGGGCGAACCCTCTGTCAAAAACCAACACAGGCTCCCGACTATCCCCTAACACTTCAGCAACGCGACTATGGACATCACAACAGAACTGCTGAACTAAATCGTTATGTCCTTGATAGGTGCCATCTTTGAGCATCTCATTTTTATACAGAACCCAATAGAGCGGGATCGCACGATTGCGAAACGGAAGGGCTGCAACAATCGCCTTCCATCCGCCCGGTAAATCTGTCTCGTCTATCAGCACAAGCAGATGCTGCATCCCCACAGAACGACACACACTGACAACTATATGTGACAACCAAGCACCCTTCACCGCTGCAACCGGAAAATAGGTGTCAATAAACCGCAACACACGCTTTTGCTTAGACTTGTCGTGTTTCACACGGATAGGTAGATGTGAGGCAATCGATTGAATACGAAAACTCGGGGCTACACACACGGCATTTAGCATCAAATAAAAGTTGCGGAGCGTCGGTTTTTTGATACCAGGGTTATTTAGTTTTATGGATTTTGGTCGTTTTTTATCACAATCGTTAATATTTTGGAATATGCGGATATACCATGATTTTTCATGGTATATCTGCTATACTTCACCTTAAAAATTTACGATCTTTTGAGGTGAAGAATGGCAAAAGGAAAATCCTGCCACTTGATGGACATGTTAGCAAAACTTACAGACCCGCGCAAGGAAAAAGGGAAACGACACCCCTTGAACGCACTCCTCGCACTTTTAGTCGTTGGATTGATGTGCGGGCATAAAGGGTATACATCCATCGCTACTTGGGCACGCTCACAGACCGCACTTGCAAAAGCACTCGGGTTCACACATCAAAAAACGCCTTGTGCTGCAACCATACATAATCTGTTGAAAAAGTTAGACGCTGAGGTATTAGAAGACATCCTGTCAAAATGGGTAAACGCTGCATTAGCAGAGCGTCTCGATTTGCAGGGCTGTTTTGACGCAGTCGCTATAGATGGCAAAACCCTGCGTGCGTCTAAAAAAAGTGGTGCGATGATCAGCCATTTACTCTCCGTCGTCTCTCATGAGTTAGGGATCACCCTCACGCAGCGAGGTGTTAGCGATAAAACTAATGAAATACCGATATCAAAGGAATATGCCTCAAAACCTTTACTCACAGTTAACTTGATAAATAAACAATTCTAAAACTAAATAACCCTATTTTGATACAAATCCCGTTGAAAACTTTCCGAAAACCTGTTATAATCTTTTTGGGGTGTACCCAACTAAGGGTATATTTCATAAGAATACCTCCCTGCCGGTTTTTCACCGACATTATTTTATATGGAGGTATTCTACCATAACCCATCAGACTTTCCAACTTATTTCTATACACACACACGCCTACACATACCGCATACAAAAATGGGGGTAAGTGAGAAGGGCATGGGGGTAGGTGTTGGCATATCAGGTGGATCAAAACTCTCTGAACAACAAGAATTTGATCTTGTGTATAAAGGCAAGCATCCGAGGAATTGGGGTGGATGGAAATGGGGATGGGGTTGGAAGATTTTATATCTTGATGAAGAAAATAACATCCTCAAAAAACCCAATCTTATCAGTCGTGAAGACTTAGGATTACCTCCTGATGTACCATGGCCACCCAAAAACCGAGAACACTTAGACAGGATCATGGATGAAGTTAAACGTCGTGATATATTAGAAGAAGATCGATAAATTCAAAAAACTTGCACACTTTATGCAATTCTGTTATACTCACCTGTAACCAAAATATTCAAGGAGGCTATTTTTAAATGGCACACACATTACCGGAACTCCCTTATGCTCACGATGCTTTAGAACCTATTATTGATACACAAACGATGGAAATCCATCACGGGAAACACCATCAAGGATATGTCAACAATCTGAATGCCGCATTAGAAGGTCACGCTGACCTCGCTAAATTAGATGTTGAAGAGCTACTTAGAAATATTGACGAGGTGCCGGAAGACATACGTCAAGCAGTCATTAACAACGGTGGTGGTCATGCAAACCATTCCCTTTTCTGGTCCATCATGTGTCCTGAGGGCGATAGCGGTAGCCCTGGTGGCGCGCTTGCGGAGGCGATAGAATCTGCCTTTGGTTCCCTTGAGGCTGCGAGCGAAGAATTCACCACAGCTGCCACCAAACGCTTCGGATCCGGTTGGGCATGGCTCGTTATCGGTGATAATGGATTGGAGATCTACTCCACAGCAAATCAAGATAGTCCAATTATGCAGGGACATACCCCGCTTCTCGGAATTGATGTCTGGGAACATGCCTACTATTTAAACTATCAAAACCGGCGTCCAGACTACGTTGGCGCGTGGAAAAATGTCATCAATTGGACACGAGTCAACGAAATCTATGCAGCAAACGCATAAATAATCGAATTAGCGGATAAGTAGGGGTGGTTTCCAAGCTTACCCCTACCCACTAATTCGCATATTCTTCATCTTAGGAGCACTAGAAAATGAAAAGGTTATTTTGCTTTGTATCAATTATTGCTCTAACTTTCGTAAGCTACAGTTACGGACAAGACGTTGCTGTCGTATATGACGCAAGAATGGAAAACGGTGGTGGTTTAGGCATTGCCGGCGGCGTTCAGGGAGCAAAAGGGTTAGCTGACTTAATAGTAGAAAAACTACAAGATGAAAAACTAACTGCTGAAATTGTTGATGCTGAAGGTTTAGTAGAATATATGGAGGCAAACCCGAAAGGTATTTATGTCCTTATACAAGGAAATACACCAGATACAATATTTCAGAATAAAGGCAAAGATGATTTGGTTTATTCGTGGTTGAGAGATGGCGGTATCGGCGGATTCATAGGAGATTTTCCATTCTATTATTATTGGGATTTTGGTGCTAATAATCGAGTTACTGCAGAAGGTGGTGGACAACAAAAAATATTCGGTGTTCAGGTCACACAAGCGCAGAACCCAGCCGCTGCAGTCAACCCTACAGACCTCGGTGAAAAGTACATGCCCTCCCTTGAAAAATGGACATCAAACCGAGCTGTCAGCATTCCTATTTTAGAACAAAACAACTTTGAATTTGAAAGCTATTCTGATAACGGCACACACGCTGATCCCATCGCTTATCGAACAAATGACATGGAAGGATGGTTTATAAATTTTCACACTTCTTGCTGTGGTACTGCCATTCCGCCAAATGACCAAGTTGCGACAGAATATGCTGAGCTCATAGCAAACCGTTTTGCACCAGAAGCACAATCAGTAGACCCAACAGGTAAAGTCAGTATTGTTTGGGGGCAGCTAAAATCACCGTGAGAATCAATCTATCATCCATAATCGCAATCTCTTGATTGGGATTACGGAAAATGTATTGCATTTTTCTTGACTTTTTCATTGAGAAGTGTTATAATTACTATACTATAGTTTGGACATTTTTTGTTTTTTTTATAGACATAAAGCAGGAAAGCGGGTATCCTTTTAGAAAATATAAACCTTTTTGAAAGGATATGTCTAATGACCCCACTTTCCTACCTGGACAACATGTTATCACAATTCAGATCGTTATTCAAGCACAACAACTTCAATCACTTTCAAACTTTCGTGAAAGGTCTGATAAATACGCCCTACCGAGGCACAATGACACAAATCTATCTTGCGACAGCCCAAGCAGGTCGGTATTGGTCTCTGCCAAAGTTTCTTTCACGTGGTGTCTGGTGTGTGGATCAAGTCGCCACTACGCTAAGCCATCAAGTGCTATCCGCTTACCCCACGGGCGTATACGTCTATGATGAAACACATGCCCTAAGTAGCGGTTCAAAACAAGCGGGTTTGCATTTCCGCAGGAACCCTGCGTATCAGCCACGTAACAAGAACCAATCCAAGTTTCATCACGGACACGAGTTCGGTGCGATTGGGTGGCTGGCAGAAACGCGCGAAGGCACGCGCCTGTTTCCATTAGCCACACGGATGATGGAACCGAAAAGCGAGGACGCAAATAGCCTCGCTGTGCTGAAGCATTTATGTAATCTTGTGCCACCGGGTCTTATCATTTTTGATAGAGGTTTCAATAGACGCAAAGTGTTCACGGAGATACTCTCACAAGGACATCATTTACTTTGTCGTGCGAAGTCAAACGCAGCGTTTTTTGATATACCGAAACGCCCTAAGCGTCTCAAGAGAGGCAGACCCCGTCGGTATGGTAGCCGTGTGTCTATTCCACACCTGAAGTATACAGACATCGTTGTTGAGGATCAGACACTTTCTGTCGCTGATAAAGTCGTGCGAACAAAGATGTGTCCTGTAGATGTCCGCATCGTTGTGATACGCAAACGCTTGAAAAAGTCTAAACCCTATCGGTATTTTTGTGTATTTACTTCAGATTTACGACTGCCCGTAGAAACAGTTATCCGACACTATAGAAACCGGTGGCAGATTGAAACTGCCTTTCGGGACGCTAAAGAAAACTTCGGATTTGACACCTATCAACTCCGAGACAGGAAAAGTTTGGATCGGTTCGTTCAACTCAGTTTCACCGCAGCAACGCTGACACAACTCGCTTTCAGTCCGTTGGCAATGGAGAAGACATCCGAAGACACCGACACAGACGAGGCACCGCTTGATTTAGAAGACGTGCTATCCACACTCAATATACACTGGTATAAACCGAAACATCTCACACGCGGCTTGATGACCGCTTACTTGCAGCGACGTTTACAACAAAACTATTTTTATACGAGTTACGACCCGAGGAAAAACGCACAGAAAAAACTGAAAATCCCGAAGATACTACATGAACTAGTTCAACAGCAACTATTTTCACGATTATTGGAAAAATGATGGCTAAAAAACAGTGATTTCTAACAGAATTTAGACAAAAAAGGGGCGTTAGCAGCGGTTCTAACACCTGTTCAGAAGTGCTAACGGGGAAATGCTGCCAACTATTCATAATCTATAACAAGACCAAAAATGTCCAAACTATAGTAATTACTATAGTATAGAGGAGAATTCAAAACACCTGTCAGAAAAACAGGAACTGAATATAATGTAAATGCGTTGAAGGGGAGGAGTAGGTCCTCTGGACTTGTAAGAGAAGGTGACTCATAGGCTGAAAGGTCACCTCAAGTTTCCAAGACTGAAGGTCGCCTTGGAGCTGCCAATCTGAAATTAGAGTAGGATTAGTCGGTGTGATGCCCGTTATCGCATCCCAAAGAGTGCTTTTCTTCGTTTATAGTTGTTCAAAAAGTTATCTCCATAGTAAATGAAGGAAGGAATTGGAGTGGTACCACGGTAAGGTCGGTTTCGGTTATATTAGCAAACCGAAACGCGCTATTAAAGTCGCATCCTTCTCGTCTCCAAAGTTGGAACGAGAAGGTTTTTTACTTTCAATAACTTACGGCACAAAAAATGTGCCTACTACCGTCTATAAGGAAATTGGCATGGAACTTTCAGGAGCACAAATCCTAGTTGATGGTCTCAAACGTGAAGGTGTCGAATATATCTTCGGTGTGAACGGCGGCGCGGCAATGCCGATTTTTGATGCCCTCTACGATGAAACGGAAATAAAATTGATTCCTATGCGTCATGAGCAAGGTGCTTCTCATGCTGCTGATGGATACGCGCGCGCCACCGGTAAGGTCGGCGTTGCCCTCGCAACATCCGGACCCGGAGCAACCAACCTTGTTACTGGAATTGCAACTGCATATATGGACTCAATCCCAATGGTGGCAATCACTGGACAAGTGATGACACAATTTATTGGGAGTGATGCATTCCAAGAGTGTGATGTTATCGGTGTTACACGCCCTATATGTAAACATAGTTATCTTATCAAGAGTTGTGAAGAAATAGCAGATGTTACCGCAGAAGCATTTCATATCGCAAGCACTGGAAAACAGGGCCCCGTTATTATTGACATAGCGAAGGACGCTCAAAGAAGCGAAACGCTATTTGAATATCCAGGATCAGTTGACATCCGCAGCTACAAACCGCAAGTCCATGGTGACCCAGCACAAATAGCTAAAGCTGCTGTGTTGATTAAAGAAGCAAAACGTCCAATGCTATATGCGGGGGGCGGCGTTGTGCTTGCCAATGCAAGCGAAGAACTGCGGCAGTTGACCCTAAATACGCAGATACCTATCACTGTCACTTTGATGGGACTTGGAGCATTTCCAGAAACGCATCCGTTAGCAATGGAGATGCCTGGAATGCATGGATCCTGCTGTGCAAATTATGCTTTCACCGATGCTGATCTCGTCATTGCTATCGGCGCAAGATTCGATGATAGGGTTACTGGCGACCTCAGCAAATTCGCACCAAACGCTAAAAAAA
The DNA here is from genome assembly GCA_965200395.1 of Candidatus Poribacteria bacterium. Lineage (GTDB taxonomy): Bacteria > Poribacteria > WGA-4E > WGA-4E > WGA-3G > MSPOR6. The sequence continues at coordinate 198,953 of CBDAUH010000004.1, forward strand.
TCCATATTGATATCGACCCATCCTGTATTGGCAAAAATGTACCTGTAGACGTGCCGATCGTTGGCGATGCCAAGAACATACTTACCGAATTAAATAAAATGGTGGATACCGCAGATATTGACCCATGGCGCAATCAAATTCAGGAATGGAAACAGAAATATCCGTTCGAATATGAGCAAAAAGGTAACAAAGTCATGCCACAGTATGTCATTGAGAAAATCTATGAGCATTACAGTGATGCAATAGTCGTTGCAGATGTCGGACAGCATCAGATGTGGGCGGCACAATACTTCAAATTTACAGAACCAAGAAATTGGCTAAACTCAGGTGGACTTGGCACAATGGGATTCAGTCTGCCCGCAGCGATCGGGGCACAACTCGGATGTCCCCAAAAAACCGTCGTTAACATCAATGGCGACGGATCCTACATCATGACCATTCAGGAGTTAGTGCCTGCGATTACAATGAAGTTGCCACTCAAAATTTTCATCATCAACAATATGTATTTAGGAATGGTACGGCAATGGCAAGAACTGTTCCATGACAAACGTTATTCTGCTGTTGATTACCACGACAATCCTGATTTCGCTTTGCTAGCACAGGCATTCGGGGCAACAGGTCTGCGCGTGGAACATCCTGAAGATGTTGAACCCGCATTGCTAAAGGCAAAAGGTATCAATGACGGTCCCGTCGTGATTGACTTCATTGTAGATGAAAAAGAAAACGTATTTCCGATGGTACCCGCAGGAAAAGGACTTGGAGATGTAATCCGAGGGCTTTCCTAGTTACAAAGTGGTAGGTGGCTTCATAAGCGCACTATAACAAAGTACAACTATTGATGTTGTGGTAAAAAAATGAGCAAAGAAGAACGACACATTTTCTCGGTTATGGTCGAGAACCGATTTGGAGTCCTTGCACGCGTCGCAGGACTTTTTAGTGGTCGCGGTTTTAATATTGACAGTCTTAACGTCGCCGAAACACACGACGAGACCGTATCACAGATTACCCTTGTTACACACGGGGATGCACAGATAATCGACCAAATCTATCAGCATCTTAATAGGCTCATTGATGTCATTGAGGTTACTGACCTGTCCACAGACACACATGTTGAACGAGAGCTCCTACTTCTCAAGATTTGCACAGATAATCCACAAAAGCGCGCTGAGATACTACAGGTCGCAGAAGTGTTCCGCGCACGCGTTATAGACACAAAACCCGCCTCACTCGTACTTGAAATTACCGGCGATGAGGGGAAGTTAGAAGCAGCAATAGAAATTTTTAATACCTATGGTATCCTTGAATTAGCGCGTACCGGAAAGATAGCGATGATGCGCGGGACTACAAATTAACACTTGTTAGTGGAGTCTCTCAATTCTCCAATATATACTTTCCCACATCATTATATCATTTCTAAGCGATTATATCTCATTACAGAAATAGAAAGGAAGTTCCCAAGATAATTTTAGAGAAAGGAACAAACTTATGGCAACAATATATTACGATAGTGATACCAACTTTGATTTATTGAAAGAACGTACTGTCGCCATTATCGGTTATGGCGCGCAAGGCAGAGCACAAGCACTAAACTTGCAAGATAGCGGTGCGAATGTCGTTGTGGGGTTATATGAAGGGAGCCGTTCAAAACCACGCGCCGAAGCTGAAGGAATCACCGTCAAATCTGTTCAAGAAGCATCAAGTATAGCAGACATCGTTCAGATACTCATCCCCGACGAAAAACATGCTGAGGTGTACCGCAACGAGATCGAACCGAATATGCAAGCAGGTAATATGCTTATGGTCTCACACGGATTCAGTGTGCATTTCGGTCAGATTGTACCAGCCAATGATATAGACGTGACGATGATTGCACCGAAAGGACCAGGCTCGCTTGTTCGTGAAGTATTTGAGGGCGGCGGCGGTGTACCCTGTCTCATCGCAATTCATCAAGATACAACCGGGACAGCGCGAGATATCGCTCTCGCTTATGCAAGGGGCATCGGCGGCACACGCGCAGGTGTGATCGAAACCACGTTCCGTGAAGAAACCGAAACCGACCTTTTCGGCGAACAAGCCGTACTATGTGGCGGAACCGCTGCACTTATCAAAGCCGCATTTGATACACTCGTCGAAGCTGGTTATCAACCTGAAATGGCATACTTCGAATGCTTACACGAATTGAAGTTAATCGTTGATCTCATCTATACTGGCGGATTAAGTAAGATGCGTAATGATGTCAGTAATACTGCTGAATACGGTGACCTGACACGAGGCCCGCAACTCATTGATGACGATGTTCGTGAAAAAATGCGCCAGATTCTTAAAGACGTACAAGGCGGTATCTTCGCACGGGAATGGGTGCTCGAAAATCAAGCAAATCAGCCAGTCCTGCAAGCACTCCGCAGACAAGAATCTGAATTGCAGATTGAAGAAGTTGGAAAAAATCTACGCAGCATGATGAGTTGGCTTGACTAATTGATCGTTATGACGGTAGGTGCGGTTCCTATCCATATCTACCGTAGCCCTCACAACTGACATCTACCATAGATAATGTACGACATTCCTGAGGAGTCAATCCCAATTTGGCACCCAATAAATTTAGTCGTATCTCACTAATTCTGCCTATCTATCTCCCCGCTTTCTTCCTTTCAACAGGTGCAGGAATCATCTCTCCTACACTATCAATCTATATCAATTCCTTTGAACTATCTTATACCTTGACCACTATTGTTATTGCTATCGGTGTCGTAGGGAATATCCCCGCAGGTATCTTGATAGAACGACTAGGTAGAAAACCTGCAATGTTGATAGGATTGGCGATGATAGTCCTATCAACAATCGGAATGGGTGCTGCACAGCAATTGACACATCTAGTTATTGCGCAGTTGATTGGTGGTGTCGGTAATGCACTATGGATGCTCTCTCGACATGCCTACATGACCGATGTGATCCCATTGGAAAAGCGCGGCAGATCTATCGCCTTGTTTGGCGGGGTCAATCGTATGGGTACATTTGCAGGAAAGTTCGGCGCAATCTTCCTCGGAGCAAATCTGCGCCTACCATTTTTCGTATATGCTGGAATCGCAGTATTGACGTTCATTATCTGTATATTCTCTATATCTGAAACAAAACGAGAGCCACAGGGTAACTCACAAAAAACACAGCCTTATCTAAAGCAGCTTATCCACGTTTCTAAACAACATTATAAACTTCTCGCAACGGCGGGTGTCGGACAAATCTGTGTTCAAACGCTACGACGTGGATGCCATATTATCATTCCGTTATATGCAAAAAATGTAGCGGGGTTAGGTACACAGGGGGTGCGTTTGGTAGAAATGATCTCTTCTGCAGTGGATATGTCCATGTTTCCTGTTGCCGGTGCAATGATGGACCGTTTCGGGAGGCGATACGCAACAGTACCAGGTATATCCATCTTTGCTACAGGAATGCTATTGATGCCATTTACATACTCGTTTACATGGCTCCTCCTCGCAGCAGTTCTCATGCGTTTCGGTAACGGAATCGCATCAGGGACAATGATGACACTTGGGGCAGATTTAGCCCCAAGTGATGGAACAGGAGAATTCCTTGGATTATGGCGACTCACCGGAGACTTTGGTGGGGCAGCAGGACCTGTCGTTGTAGGCTATATTGCAGACTTCTTTGGATTAGGGTACTCTGGGTTTGCTTTAGGTGGAATCGGCTATCTCGCCGTATCTATCTTTCTGTGGTTAGTACCAGAGACACTGCAAAAAGAATAAAATGCCGGGAAAGGGACTCGAACCCTCACGTGCAAATTGCACACTAGAACCTGAATCTAGCCTGTCTACCAAATTCCAGCATCCCGGCATCACTATAGAATTAGTATAACACGAATCTTAAAGAAATGTCAAATGTACAAAAAAGTAAATAATCAGGCACGGTAATTTTTGTTGTGAAATATTAGTTTCTATGGTAGTATCTCTGTAATGCTATACAACGGAGTTGCATTCTATGAACAAACTTTACTTTGGCGATTGTTTGGAAGTGATGCGCGAGGATATGCCATCTGAATCTGTGGACCTAATATACCTTGACCCACCTTTCAACTCTAAACGGCTCTACAACGCTTTCATAGGCGGTTCGCAATGGGTAGCATTTGATGATACGTGGAGCTGGGCAGAAGCAGTTGACGATTTTCATGAGGTCGCCAGCGATGTCCAGATCGCAAAGACAATAGAAGGTTTACGTCTCATTCATGGGGAAGACAGCAATCTCGCCTATCTTGCTTATATGGCAAACAGACTGCGTGAATGTCACCGCGTATTGAAAGATACTGGCACTATCTATTTGCACTGCGATCCAACAATGAGCCACAGTCTAAAACTTGTTATGGACGCTATTTTCGGGGAGAAAAACTTTCGGAATGAAATCATCTGGTATTATCAAACGGGAGGGGTTAGTAAACGTTGGTATGGACGTAAACATGATGTGATATTTTTCTACTCGAAGGCAGAATCATATTTTATTGATTTAACGCGTGTGAAAGAAAGCAGAACTGCTGAGGTAATTAGACGCTTAAACAGCGGAATTGAAAACGCTACTCGTGCTACTGATCATGAGAGGCTTCCGTTCGATGTTTGGCAAATACAAGCGTTAAATGCGATGGCAAAAGAGCGCGTTGGCTATCCAACCCAGAAACCTACTAAACTTCTTGATCGCATCATCAAAGCATCGTCTAACAAAGGTGATGTAGTTTTTGACCCGTTCTGTGGATGTGGGACAACAATTGAGGTGGCAGAGAGACTGCAGCGCCACTGGATTGGCATTGATATTTGCGTGAATGCTTGTAAGGTAATTGAGGAACGTATCAAAAGTTCGTTCAGCGACACGTGGACAGAGGTTGAATTTATCGGGTTGCCCAAGACACGCGAGGATGCACAAACACTTGCAGATATTGATAAGTTTCGATTTGAACGGTGGGCTGCCTCGTTAGTAGATGGCATGGAGGCGAATAAGAAACAGCGAGGAGATCGCGGCATAGATGGACGCGGACGCATTCCAATTCGCAAAGGACAATTCATTGATATTGTTTCACAAGTAAAAGGTGGAAAGACAGGACCTGGTGATATTCAAGCGTTCAATGGTGCAAGGCAAGAGGCAAACGCAGACTTAGGAATATTTACTTGCTTTCAAAACCGAGTAACACCAAGAATGCGTGATGCTGCCGCAAGTACGGGACGATTCCTTGAAACGCCTATTATTCAGATTTATACCGTTGAGGATTACTTTTCGGGACTAAAACCACAAATACCAACAACGACTTAAAACAACACAAAATCCTATTTCCGTATTGTTAACCGAAAACCCTCTTCGAGAAAATGTTGTGCCGTTGTTTGAGGTGATGACAAAAATAGGGGCAAGATCAAACCTGCCCCACATTTTGGATGTTCGAACCAATGAATTTAGTTATTTTCTGCACCTTCGTTGATCCAATCCACAAAGAGTTGGATCTGGTCTGCATTTAGTGGTGGACCACCTGGAGGCATGCCACCCCCATCAATACGTCTCACAACAAGACTGTTTTCATCTCCTGCAACAAAGGCAGCTCCACTGTTTCCTCCTTGCTTGAAGTTATCATAAGAGGTAAGGTTCAGTCCCCCAGAAGCAGCATTGTCGTGGCAACCACCAAGTGCACACCTCTCAACGATGATTGGATTTATATCATCGTTGAAAGAAACACCAGGGGCAGGTGGCGGATCAACAGGTTCAGGGGGTGGATCAACAACAGGATCTACAGGTTCAGGTTCTGTTGTTTTATCACTATCTCCGTTGACCATTTCTGTAACAGGATCACCTTCGTCACCACAACCAATGATGAGTCCAGATGTAAGTACAAGACTAACAGCAAATATCGTGAATAAAGCAGTTCCTAAACGATTTAAATTTAATTGTAGCAAACTATTTTCTCCTTCTGAAAATACTCTGTAAGTAGTTTATTTTACCTATAGCATAGCAACAAATGGAGTAAATGTCAAATGAAAATTCTCATTAACTCAACTATAACATCGGAACAACAGCAGCAAATACAATCAATTTCTGATACAATACACATTGTTACCCCTAAGAATTCCGAAGATACCTTGCGCGAGATTGTTGATACGGACATCGTTTTTGGTGGATTTAACCGTAGACTTTTTGAACATGCAAAGCAACTAAAGTGGGTACAAGTATGGGCAGCCGGAGTTGATGGAATCCTGTTCCCTGAATTTGTGGAAAGCGACATCATTCTGACGAGTGCAAAAGGATTTGTCGGCACACACCTAGCGGATCAGGCTTGGGCATTGATTCTGGGAATAATACGAGGGGTGGGGCGGTCAGTCCGAGAACGAACATGGGACAATAAAACGTCCATCCGTCTAGAAACCTGGGAACTGGGTGAACGGACACTTGGAATTGTTGGCCTAGGTGGTACAGGAATCGAAGTGGCACGTCGCGCACAAGGATTTGATACCAAATCTAATTGACTATTCTTCATAACTGTGTTATTATGGTCCCCATTCTTTTAAAGGAGTGAAACATCCATGAACAAAAAAGTGCCAGAAATTACAGAAAGTGTAAAGTCTTGAAAGACCTCTTACGAAAAGCAAAAAGAAGCATGAAATCCTGCGCCTGAATATGCTCTATCTCTTGAAAAGTGGCGAGGCGAAAAATCGTGTCCAAGTCGCCCGCCTCCTCGGCGTTGATCGCACAAGTGTCGGCACCTGGCTACATGCTTATGAAACCGGCGGACTTGAGAAAATGCTGCAACGCGGATACGCCCCCGGACGCGAACCCATCCTCACTGAAGAACAGCAAACCCTCTTACTTGAAGAACTTCGGAAACCTGAAGGTTTTACGAGTTATGTGGAAATCCAAAAGTATATCGCTGACACCTTTGGCATCAAATGAACTATAAAACTGTTTACGCAATGGTTCATGATAAATGGGGAGCCAAACTCAAAGTGCCTCGTAAGAGCCATGTAAAAAAAAACGCAGTAGCGACTGAAACATTCCGCTCCGAGTTTAGCAAACATGTCGCTGATGCGGTTGCTGAAAAAGGTGCGGATTTTCAAAGTGTCCGTGTTTTCAGTCAAGATGAGACGCGATATGGTCTTTTGCCTACTACAGAACGGCGTATCACGCAACGCGGTGTCAAACCTGTCGCGAAGATAGATTACCAATATACATCGGTTTATCTCTATGGTGCGGTTGAACCTTTGACAGGTGAGCGATTTTTCTTAGAACTTTCCCACTTGACTTCAGATTGTTTTCAGTGTTTCATTGATGCTGTATCGGTTGCCTACGCGGAGAGCCTCAACTTATTAGTGCTTGATAAGGGTCGTTTTCATCATGCTAAATCGTTAGTGGTTCCTGCTAATGTTGTTTTACTTTTCTTACCGCCGTATAGTCCGGAGTTGAACCCAATTGAGCGTTTCTGGCAAGACTTGAAAGCGAAGTTGTTTACCGAGTTCTATGAGACGCTTGAGGCTATGCAAGCGAAAGTGACGGAGATACTTCAAAGTTATTCCGATGCTACTATCGCTAAACTCACTGGGTTCTCACATTTCATAAAGGCTGCTAATGCAGTATAAACTCTTAGAAATGGTATGAGATGCGTGTCATCGCTGTTGACCCCGAATCTGTTGACGCACCAACATTCGTCCATGAAGTCTGGAAAATGGACAAATTCGATGATCTGCTCGAACAGTCCGATATCGTATGTATCTGTGCACCATTGACACCCGAAACAGAATGTATGTTTAACGACGCTGCGTTCCAGAAAATGCAATCCCATGCACTCCTGATAAACGTAACACGAGGAAAGATCGTAGATGGACAGGCACTAATTTATGCACTCCAGAACAACCTCCTCGGTGGTGCAGGCTTAGATGTCACACCTGAAGAACCACTACCACCTGATAATCCATTATGGGATATGCCAAATGTGATTATCACGCCTCACGTCGCAGGAGGATCACCCATTAGAATGGATCGGACAGTAACTCTTTTCTGTGATAACCTAGAACGATTCCTTGTCGGGAAACAGCTGCTTAGTGTGATAGACAAACGGAAAGGCTATTAGGGTTTACCTCGTTTCAACTTGGATCGGATATTTTCACCAACTGTTTCCCAATATTACCGCCTTTGAGCATACTTATAAATGCTTTTGGTGCGCTCTCTATACCGCCTTCCGCAACGGTTTCTTGATATTTCAATTTGCCTTGCTGCAGCCATTCTGCCATTTGAACGAGTCCTGCCGCATATCTTTCAGAGAAATCCGAGACGAGGAACCCCTCAATTCTTGCACGTTTTGTAATCATATACCAAAGAAAACGTGGACCTGTTTCAGGACTTTCTAAGTTGTATTGCGAAATCTGACCACAGATAACAACACGCCCTTTTACTCTTAAATTCGGGAACACAGCATCCGTTATCTGCCCGCCAACATTATCAAAATACACATCAATTCCATCAGGGCATAGTTCCGCTAATTCCGCCGGATAATCATTGACATCCTTATAGTTAAAGGCTTCATCAAAACCGAGTTCGTTTGTGATATAAGCAATCTTCTCATCTGTGCCTGCCGATCCAATGACCTGACATCCTTTTATTTTCGCAATCTGTCCTACGACAGAACCGACCGCTCCTGCAGCACCAGAAACGAACACCGTTTCGCCATCTTGTAGTTTGCCTACCTCAAGCAATCCGAAATATGCAGTCAATCCTGGCATACCCAGAATGCCAATTCCCGTTGAGATAGGTGCAATTGAAGGATCAATTTTTCGTAATCCATCTCCGCCAGAGATACCATATTCCTGCCAACCGATATGAGCGTTAACAATATCACCAACAGTAAAATCTGCATGTTTCGATTCAACTACCTGAGCGATCACGCCGCCTACCATCACTTCATTGAATTCAACGCCAGCTGCATAAGAACGCGCCTGATTCATTCGGCCACGCATATACGGATCAACAGAAAGATAGAGGGTTTTTACCAAAACTTGGCCAGCTTCCGGCGTTGGAATCGGTGCCTCAACAAGTTTAAAATCTGACTCTTTTGGATACCCAACCGGACGCGCAGCTAATGTTATCTGTTTATTCATTTTCACTCCTTTTATTCAATTGCACTGTATCCTTACCACATATTACTATCAACTCATGTTGCGGTGAATCCCAATCAAAAACTTTTACAATAGGCACAATCACACGGACAGCTAGCCCAATACGTCTCTTATCAGAACGGTTCGCTTCAGAGTGGTGAAGTGTACGTTCATTGAAGAGAACAAATTCACCTGGTTGCATCTCGAGATTGATGAAATTGCTTGCGTCAACATAGTTAAGATCGCCCATCTGACCAAATGCCATATCTGACGTCGCTTTTACATGAGGTATTACTTTCCGATGTGATCCCGGCACAATCTGAAGACAACTATTCTCCAAAGTAGCCGAATCAATCGCAATCCATGCTGATATGATAATCGGCGGTTCAAGCGGCCAATAGTTGAAATCTTGATGCCACGGAATCTCTTTAGCACCCGGTTCTTTTACGAAAAAATTTGTACGCCACAGCAACAGATCAGGTCCATAAAGAGAGGACATACGGTCAACGATAGATGGATGTGTAGCAAGGTCATAAATCAATGGATAATCAAGATGCCTGTTATGTACTCTGTTTTTATGGTCAGGGGCATCTGTTTCAAGAATCTTCACAATTTCCGGTTGCCGCTTGAGCATTTCTTCCGGACTACAGAGTGTGTAGGGACCGAGATACCCCTGTTTCCGAAATTGATCCGCTTCCTGCACACTCAACTTATAGTTATTATTTGACATTTTGTTTTCCTTCAAATCTATACTCACGTTATATTACTCACTAAATGCTTTTCTTATAGCAACTTTATCAGTTTTTCCTGTTCCTGTTTTGGGTATTTTATCAACAATGACAAACTTGTCTGGAATCCAGAATTTAGGAAAATCTGTAATAAGATATTCCTTCAATATGTCCGATATATCTCCATCAATCTGTTCTGAAATTACAATAACCGCATACGGTCTTTCACCCCATTTATCATCTGTAATACCAATAACTGCACTATCAACAACAAGTGGGTGTTTCAAAAGTGCTGCTTCTAATGCCGTGGGAGAAATAGATTCACCACCACTTATAATAAGTTGCTTGGATCGGTCAACAATTTTCATATATCCTTCCGCATTGATTGTTGCAAGATCACCCGTTCGCAACCAACCATTCTCTGTGAAACCATCCTTGTCTAATCCGTCGTTGAAGTAACTGCTTGCTGTCCAGGGACTTTTTACTTGTACCTCTCCAACAGAAGTGCCATCATGAGAAAGTATACACTCATTCTCATCAACGACACGCAACTTTACACCTGGAATGGGTTGACCTTGTAATGCCTTTATCTCGTATTTTTCTTTATCAGATAGTTTACGATGCTTCTTTTTTAGCGTAGAAAACGTTCCTGTAGGAGACATCTCTGTCATTCCCCACGCATGTCTTACCTCTATATTCAGTTCTTTTTCAAATACTTCAATGAGTTTCACTGGCATCGATTCTCCACCGACAATTATTCGCATGAGTGAGAGTATATCACGTTTTCTTTCCAATAATTCAGGTAACAGTTTTTTCCAAATAGTAGGCACACCTGCCGCAACAGTGACTTTAGTTTCCGCAATAAGATCAATAATATGTTTATTGCTGGGATCAGATAACACAAGATCAGCACCGATAAGCATAGCTGCATAATGTAGTCCCCATCCCATCGCATGATACATTGGCACAAGCGGCATAACAACATCTGCTTCTGTTAGTCCAAATACATCCGTTTGATTAACAGCCAAAGTATGTAAAAGCATAGAACGATGAGAATAGAGAACTCCCTTCGGTTCACCATTTGTACCACTTGTATAACATAATGCCATTGCCATATTTTCGTTTTTGATTTCTGAATAGAAATTATCACTTGCATTAGATATCAGCATTTCGTATTCACTTGATGGCCCATCCTTTACATGCTGTGAGTTAAATAAAATGGAATGTAGACCATCTATTTCATTGCATAGGTCCGTGTATTTATCCTGTATTATTCCATCAACAAAAATCAATTTGTTATCAACTTCCTTGATAATCTTAGCAAGTTGCACTGTTGATAGTCTAATGTTTAGGGGATGGATGATTGAACCTATAATTGGAATCGCTAAGCAAAGCTCCAGGTGTTGGTATGTATTGGTAGCAAAAGTCCCTACAATTTCACCTTGTTGTATACCAGATTTTGTTATTGCATCTGCTAATCCCATTACGCGTGAGTACAAGGTGGAATAGGTATATTTATGTAACTTGCCATCTGGCAAAGATGTATAGACATTCTTATTTCCGTGTATACAATTCGCATGTTCAACTATCATTGAGACTGATAGCGGATTATTCATCATAGTCCCAAACATAAATCTGTTTCCCAAAAAAAATTCACATTGAAATATCAATCATCAAAATCAAAATATGCTAATTTTAGTTTAGCATACATTTTGAGTTTTTTGCATTAATTTTGGATTGTGATGTAAAAAGTACTATAATTTCTTGCATGGGTGATTGTCCTTTTAAAGTTATTGATTGATTTTCCATAGCTTCAAATATCTGTTCTATTTATTCAACTATTGACTGGCGAAGATATTAATAATATTATGTTTCCATTTAGATTTGCAAATTACATCAGAATTATTTCATAATATTAACGTGTAATATGGATAAATGATGAATTCCTGGGATTCATGCTAAGCTATCTATTTTTTATTTATCTGATATTTTTCAAAAGTTTTCCCAACTCAATGGTTTTCAAGGTTCTTTTGGGTTTTGTTCATGAAAATGCTCTATGATGTCAAGTAGCATCTGCCTTTGTCCAGTGAGTTCAAGTTGTATTTGATGAAATGTGCGACACTCTGAGATACTTACACGCAACAACATCAGATAACCCATCACTTTGATACCGAGACCCGCATACGCACCTACCGTGCTACGTAAACTCATACCAGATAGATGCAAACACGATTTAGATTGACGCCAAAAGTGTTCAATGCCGTGATGTTGAGACCATATTCTGAGAGCCTCACAAGTGCGGAGCGGTTTACCAAAAACTAAAAGCGTTCGTATCTTGCCCATATCCATAAAAAACAGCACAATGCACTCACCAAATGTTGGGCTTACTGCTCGCACACGACAGACAGGTTTATCGCATCCCCATTGCTCCGACCGCAGTTGGATCCGCTTTTTGTGAACTGAAAGTTTAGCAGTTTTACCCTCTATCGTCATCACATAGTTGCTTTTACCATGCACTTGTATAGACACAAACCCTAAATCTAATAAGATGTCAACCAGATGCTTGCTACCATACCACGAGTCGAAAGTAATCGGATACTTCCTTATATCAATGCCTGCAGCATCAAAGCAATCCAAGACTGCTTGGATCATACTAAGAAAAAGGCTCGGTTTATCTGTGTTGCCACGCCCCTGTTTACTCACAATCTGTGTATTGAGGGGAATAACCACATCGCCAATCTTGATCGTGATCGCTAACACATTTTGAGCCCAGACGCTCCTATTATCCTTCTTAGACCACCAGTTTGAACTATAAGCAATCGTTTTGCCATACCGATCCACATTGGTATCATCTACACTGATGGTAATGCGTCGCCGGGATTGTGTTGCAGCACTCTTCGTTTCAGTGTCTTTGATCAACTCAAGTGCTGAAGCACATCCAAGACGCATATTCAAGTGCTTCCAATGATAAAGACTTATTGAATGAAGTTGCCGATACAGACACGCTTTTTGAACTGACAACGCATCTGCGACCTGGTTCGGATTGTAAAGACCGAAAAGATGGCAAACGGACAACAGAAGTAAAGTGTCTATGATTTTTGATTGTATACCTTGAAACCTTGAATAAAGAAGTTCTTGAAAAAACTCAGCAGATTTGATAATCTGATGATGCATGAAATGTCCTCCTGAGAAAAATAACGTTGTTTGATTCTTCTTAGGATGGCATTTCATGCGTTTAGGGTCAAGTCAAATCTTCAACATAAACGCATTTTCAGGGGCTTAGACCTGCTTCACATTGATGTTTAGTAGGTTCTGAGTGCTTTTGAGAAATATCAGTTTATAATATTATTTTACAACATATTTTCTGAGGAGCAAATGAATGAATACTTCTAATTATAGGTGTTTGTGGTATGTAGTCTTAATAATTATCGGCTGTATATCAGCAATACCTTTGACAGTAAGTGCTGACTCACTAAAAGTAACAATTCAAGATCAAAACGGAATGGCAGTATCTTCTGCAAAAGTGCTAATTGGTGGTGAAGAACAAACAGCAGATGATAATGGCGTAGCCATGTTTGCTGATATTACAGGCGCGCAGTTTGTTGAAATTTCTGCCCTCGGTTACGCTGCAAGACGAGTCAATATAACTACCGGACAGACAGAACTAACAATAATGCTGGCACCTATTCAAACCGTCGATTCAGTTGTTGTAGTAGGTACACGAAGCATCGGGCGGCGCGCATTACAAGCACCCGTACCAATTGATGTCGTGGAAAGAGAACAACTGAGTCTTACTGGCCAATCCGAAACAGGGCGAATTATACAGATGTTAGTACCATCTTTCAATTTTTCAAGCTCATCCATTAGTGATGGAACAGATGCATTACGACCAGCAACGCTTAGAGGATTAGGTCCAGATCAGACGTTGGTATTAATTAATGGTAAACGTCGACATAAGAGTGCATTACTACATGTCAACACATCTGTAGGCCGTGGGACAGCAGGAACAGATTACAATGCTATACCTTCATCAGCTATCAAACGAATTGAGGTACTACGGGATGGGGCTGCTGCACAATACGGTTCTGATGCCATTGCCGGTGTCATTAACATTATCTTGAAAGATGATGTTGACACAGGCGACGCAAACCTATATTGGGGACAAACATATCAGGGCGATGGTGATACATGGATCGGAAATGCTAACTACGGTATGAAAGTGGGTAGTTCTGGATTTCTAAATCTGACAGCAGAATGGCGCGATAGATATCGCACAAACCGCGCAGGGCTTTCTGGAACACGCCAATATGATTGGATAGAAGAAGACCCTGGGAGAGCCGCTGATCACACAGTCGAATTAACAGACGATGAAGGAAACGCAATCGAGGAAAAACCTGTATGGTTTGACTCACGTGAATATACATTTGACCGTCAAAACTTCCGTATAGGGGATGCCGATTCATCACAAAAAGTCGGGTTTTACAACTTCGGATTACCAATAATAGGTAACATGGAACTGTATTCATTCGGCGGATATTCCACACGCCAAAACAACAGTGCCGGTTTTTATCGTAGAGCAAATCAGTCAGAACGCACTGTCACAGATGTATATCCAGACGGTTTCCTACCGGAAATCAACACAAACATTGAAGATGTTTCTCTTGCATTAGGAGTGGATTGGACACATGATGCAACAGACCTAAATGTTGATGTTAGCGTTAATCACGGCTTAAACACATTTGATTTTTTCATTTCTAATTCCATGAATGCATCTTACGGTGCAGCAAGTCCGACATCTGCAGAAGCAGGCGGATTCGAACTTTCACATACAGCATTTAACCTTGATGTATCATATCCACTTGAGTATCAATCTTCGCTTATCAACCTTGCTGGCGGCGTAGAATTTCGACGTGAAGGATACGGTATACACGCTGGTGAAATGGTCTCCTGGATAAACGCTGGACTCGGTGTCGATGGTGCCGCAGCAGGTATTCAGGTCTTCCCCGGATTCAAACCAGAAAACGAGGTCGATGAAAATCGCACAAATATTGCAGGATACCTTGATTTTGAGTCATATCTGAGTGGACAACCTGGTAGTGGCCTGCTTGTAGGTGCTGCTGTACGTGGAGAACAATACAGTGATTTTGGCACGACCATAACAGGCAAAGCCACCGCTCGATACGATATTACAAATCAGATCGCAGTTCGTGCCGCTGGAAGTACCGGTTTCCGAGCCCCTTCACTACAACAACTCTACTTCAATAACATCAGCACACAATTTAAGCTAGATGAAGAATCGGGTGAACTTATCCCGCTTGAGGTGGGTACATTCAGAAATGACAGCGATGCTGCACGTGCACTCGGTATTCCCGAATTAAAAGAGGAAACAGCATTTAATGTCTCTGGTGGTGTCGTATTAAAACCAGTAGAAAAATTATGGTTTTCCGCAGATGGATTTCTCATTCAAATTGACGACCGTATTGTGCTCAGTGGAACATTCAGTGCTGATGATGTTGCAGGTTTAGAAGAAGCTGGAGCAAATAGTGCACAGGTCTTTACAAATGTCGCACAGACACGCACGCAAGGTGTTGACATCGCAGCTGGATATCTGTATGCATTTGAAAATGAAAGCCTTCTAAATTTGAAACTTGCATTTACTTTCGCTGATACACAGATAATCGGAGATGTTGAAGCTCCTGAAATTCTCGTAAATCTTAAAGACACTTTATTCCCATCACAAGAACGTTCAATGATTGAAGAATGGCAACCGAACACACGTATAAATGTCAGTGCCGATTATATCATCGGTGACCTAACAATTGGCGCAGCACTTCGCTACTTTGGTGAATACACCGTTCAAGAAGGCAGCGGAGATGATCCCGCACGACAAACTTACGGGGGTAAATGGTTAACAGATCTCCAAACCAATTATAAGTTGAATGAAGGGCTTTCACTCACAATTGGAGCCAATAACTTGTTCGATCAAGTCCCTGATGAAAATGAAATTGGTCAATCACGTGGCGGTAAATTAGTCGACGGAACAGGCACAGTCATTGTTGACTCCCCTGGTGTATTCACGTATTCTAGAAGGTCAGCACCTTTCGGTTTCAATGGCGGGCTTTACTACACAAAATTGACATATAGTTTCTAATCTGGCAAATAATTCTGTGTAATAATTGGCGCGGTCATAAACCGCGCCTTTTTCTATTGAATCAATATGCTCAAAATGCTAAATTAACGTCATATCCTCACAAAAATTAACCATATAGGAGAAATAAATGCATAGGACACTATTAATTGGATGTTTAATAATTTTGTGTCTTGGACTTATCATATCAATCAATATTCGTTCAGTTGAGAGTCAGAATGACACGGTAGAACGCGGCAAATACCTTGTTGACGCAGTAGCTGCGTGTGGACATTGCCATACACCCCGAATCGGAGCTGACTATGATATGAAGAAATATCTTGCTGGACATCCAGAAGATGCCCCACACCCACGATATGATTTCAGTATGATGCAGCAAGGAATCTTCCTATTAGTCTCACCGCAATTAAGCGTATTTTCAGGACCATTCGGAACAAGTTTCGCCACAAATTTAACACCTGACAAAGAAACCGGATTGGGAGAATGGACAGAGAAAATGTTCATCGATGCTATGCGGACAGGACATCATCAAGGAAATAAAGACAATCGTAAAATATTTCCACCAATGCCTACAAAACATTATGCACAGATGACTGATGCAGACCTAAAAGCCATTTGGGCATACCTGAAAACCATTAAACCTGTTAAAAACGATGTGAGCCCAGTGTTAAACAGATTTGGTAGACCCTATTAACGCGCCTCTATCAAATCCGCTTCACTTCGAATTCAACGTTCTTACTCGCTGTGAGCTCTATTTTAACCCTCGAAACCCCTTATCCTGTACTCCATCGGTATTTTCTGATGGGATCCGTGAATGCCCCAATGATTTCAAACCTTTTCCAAAGGACACACAGACGTGTCCAAATCCAAGATAACCCTGTCCATTGGATAAAACGAGATGATAGATATAACGTTTTAGTCTAAGGAGAACCTGACATGTCAAAAAAAATGTACTGGGGGATCGCTACCCTCATTATACTCATTATTACTGCAACGGTATGGGGTGTGCTGCACAACCGCGCATATATAAAACAACTTGAAAATGATTTATCTGTTGAACGAAAAATGTTGGAAGATCATGACAAATCAGCAGAACAAGTAGACCCTCAAGAGTTAGATACATCACATCCGGATTTTCATATTCACGAAGATGGCACGCCTCACATCGGCAGACATGACGAACCGAAAGCACGATACACCGCACCAGAGGGGGCAGTGCTCAAACCTGATTTTCCAGAAGTGGATCCTAAAGAGGATCCTGTCAAAGCTGCATACAAACGACTGGAATATATCAAAAACAATCCGTATGCATGGGGAGGGGTACATTCCGAGCGTGCGACAGAACTGATCGCAGAATTGATGCCCCCGCCAGAGTTAATAGACCATAATCATGGGGATCATGTCTTAGAACTGATTGACGAACTCTGTAAGCAAAACGATCCACGCGGGGCGGAAGCCCTCATAGCACTGATATGTGATGGAGGTATCCTTGGTCCTTCAATGACCGATGCGTTAGAAGAAATTGGCCCTCCAGCAGTGCCTTATATTCTCCCGTATGTGCGTGAAAATTCTACGATGACTGCGGTAGCTGCTGAAGTCTTGGGCCGCATTAGTGCTCGGTATCGCAACGACCTCAATGGCATTGTAGACCATATCATAATCCCGAAGTTAAAAATGGTCGCTGCTGATATAGATAATGAACGTTACGAGAGTCCAGCACCACGTTGGGCCCAAAAAGCCCTTGATGGACTTCGATAATATTTTATTTTCCTTTTAGAAGGAAGTAATTGTCATGAATAGGAAGTTTTACATTTTCACAACCAACCTCTAATTTTGCCAAAGTGCAAAAAGAGTAAAACCTCATGAGTAAAAAAATGTATTGGGGGATCACAACCCTCATTATACTCATTATTACTGCAACGGTATGGGGTGTGCTGCACAACCGCGCATATATAAAACAACTTGAAAACGATTTATCTGTTGAACGAAAAATGTTGGAAGATCGTGACAAACCGGCAGAACAAGTAGACCCTCAAGAGTTAGATACATCACATCCGGATTTTCATATTCACGAAGATGGCACGCCTCACATCGGCAGACATGACGAACCGAAAGCACAATACACCGCACCAGAGGGAGCCGTACTCAAACCTGATTTTCCCCAAGTGGATCCTAAAGAGGATCCTGTCAAAGCTGCATATAAAAGATTAGAGTATATCAAAAACAATCCGTATGCGTGGGGTGGGGTGCATTCACCGCGTGCAACTGAACTCATCGCAGAACTCATGCCCCCACCCGAACCAACTGACCACGACCATGGTGAGGAACTCCTCAACTTGATGTACGAACTCAGCTGGCAAGGCGATCCGCGCGCCGCGGAGGTATTAATAGCAAATGCTTGTGACGGATACATCGGTGTCTGGAGTGATGCGTTAGTGGAGATCGGTCCTCCAGCCGTGCCATACATTCTTCCTTATTTGGAAAGAAGTATGAAAGAGGAGGGAAGTTATATTCTTGTTCATTTTGCAGTCACTGATTCTCTGAGTCGTATTGGTGTGCAGTATCGTGACGACTTAGGAGGTATTGTTGACCATATCATCATTCCGAAGTTTAAAGATATCGCTGCCGATGAAGATAATGAACGTTATGAGCGAGCTTCGGTCATTTACGCACAAGAGGCGCTTGATCGACTTCAATAATATTTTATTTTTTTCTTTTACAAGGAGTAAAATCTCATGAGTAAAAAAATGTATTGGGGGATCGCTTCCCTCATTCTCCTCATCGGTATTGAAGTAACGAGAATCGTAATCCGCGTAATCCGCGATTCTGACAAACAAAGTCCAAAATCCGGCAGACAATTGAATGCCTCTAAACGCAATCCGAATAAAGTTGACAGAAAAATACAAAAGTTGTAGAATACGGGTATCTACCAAATAAGCTACTACAGATGGGTTCCCTTCTAAAATTATGTTCTATGGTAGATTTTAGAGTTGATTGGACATTCGGGCACTGTAGTCGGGCAGCCGATCCCCGACTATTTCTGAATCATGCCGCAATTCGAAGATCGCGTTTACAAGCGAAGTGTCCATTTATTTTCGTATTTAACCATAAATACACAATTGGAGCAGATATACTATGGCATCATCTGATAAACAAGTAAAAATTGCTATTGTCGGAATGGGAATAGGCAGACCAAACGGCGAAGCCTTATCACAGAATACAAGAGGCAAAGTCGTTGCATTATGTGACCTTGATAAAGCACGCATGGAAGGTTTTGCAAAGGACTTACCCGGTAAAGTCAAAAAATATACGGACTATAAGGAGATGTGTAAAGCATCAGATATTGACGCAGTTTTTGTCGGAACGCCAAATCAATGGCATGTACCCATAGCATTGGAAGCTGTTAGAAACGGAAAACACGTTATGGTTACCAAACCCCTTGCTGATTCAGAAGCAGCTGCTGAAAAGTTGGTTAAAGAAGCAGAAGCTGCTGGCGTCGTCAACATGATGTCTCTCTCTACACGTTTTGGCGATAGCTGTCAACATCTCGGTCAGCTTGCACGCGATGACTATTTTGGGGAGATATATTATGCACGTGCACGAAGCGTCCGAAGAAGTGGTATCCCCGCATGGAATCTTGGGTTTATTCAAAAAGGTGGCGGTGCATTCAGAGATATGGGGGTGCACGTACTCGATTCTGTCTGGTGGATAATAGGTATGCCAAAACCTGTCTCTGTTCTCGGTGCAGCGGGGGCAAAGTTCGGACCTCGAGGTCTCGGTTATTGGAATAACACAAAAGCCCCGAAAGAAATATCAGAAAAGTATGACTCTGACGATTATGCTGGAGGGTTCATTACATTTGAAAATGGCGTTGGGCTACAAGTTGAAAGTTTCTGGGCATCACACCAACCTGGGGAATTTCAGATAGAAATATTCGGAACTGAAGCAGGGGCAACAATGAGCCCGCTAAAAGCATATCGGACGAACGAAAAAGGTGATTTCGAGGATATAGACCTAAAAACACCTAAAAGCAAGTATAACAAAGCCTGGGACGCCATTGCCGACCATTTCATTGAATGTATCTTAGACGGTGTGGCATGTAAAGCCCCTTTACGACACGGTCTTATTGTCCAACGGATGATGGAAGGTCTACTTAAAAGTGGTGAAACAGGACGCGAGGTACATCTTGAGGTAGATTAAATATGAATCTTGATTTGAAAACTTTGCGCGACGATTTTAATCAAACAGGTTTTGCAATCGTTCCGAATCTTTTTAAAAGAGACGAGGTACAACAACTTAAATCAGAATGTATTGATATTTTGGAGACAGTTCAGAAAGAAACAGGATCCGTTGCTGGGCACGGTGTTCACGTCGGTTTGGCAGCACGGAGTTCAGTTTTTCAAGAAGCTGTTGCAGATGAAAGATTGCTTGATATTTTAGCTGAAATACTTTCACCAGATATTGAATTCCTGAGCGATAAAGTTGTCTTCAAAAATGATTCCATGACCTTTGCAAGCCCATGGCACCAAGATTGGTCCTATTGGTATGGGGCTCATAAATATTCTATTTGGGTTGCACTTGACGACGCCACTGTAGAAAATGGATGCCTCAAGCTATTCCCCGGATCACATAAATCCGCGATCGTACACGACGGTGACGCAAACGATGGACACGGGTTTGGTAACCGCCTGAAACCTGAAGCTGTTGATGAAACCAAAGCAATCACCGCAGAAATAGAAGCAGGGGGTGCAGTCTTTTTTCATGATCTCACACTCCATTCAAGTCACCCGAACCGCTCAGGAGCAGAACGTTGGGTCTGGATCCCAACATATCGTGATGCAAAAGCTGAAGACAATGAATATCCATGGGCAGTCGCAGCGAAAGTCGTACGCGGTGAAAAGGGTAATATTTAACAGTTATTGCGTATTTTATTTCAACGAGTAAGGAGTTACCATGTTTAAAAATCTAAGTACTAGTGCAATCGGTATCCAAGCAGACATGAAAGAGGGATTAGCCTTAGCAAAGGAAGCAGGATTTGAAGGACTTGATCTCAGTATCGGTGAAGCAAACCAACTTGCAGAAGAACACTCAGTTGATTTTGTAAAGGATTTATGGAATTCAGCAGGTATTGCTATGGGAGGTTGGGGATTTGGTGTGAATTGGCGTGGTTCCGACGCTGATTATTACGCCGGTTTAGCACAATTACCCAGCCGAGCAGAACTCGCCGCTGAACTCTGTTGCTTCCGCTCAACTACCGTTGTCGGCCCAGCATCTAACGATATGACATATCAAGAAAATTGGGATTTTTCTGTCAAAAGACTTCGAGGTGTTGCCGAAATCCTAAATGAATATGGACATTCAATCGGCCTAGAATTTATCGGTCCGGCAACAAGCCGGAAAGGAGCAAAACACCTATTTGCATATTCTATGGATGCAATGTTAGGCCTCGCTGCTGCTATAGGTACAGGAAATGTTGGGTTACTGTTCGATACGTGGCACTGGTACACATGTCGTGCTACAGTTGACGATGTGCGTAAACTGTCCGCATCAGATGTCGTGTACGTCCATATCAACGATGCACCCGCAGGAATAGATCCAGATGAACAGATTGATAGCATCAGATGTCTACCCGCTGAAACAGGCGTTATACCCTTGACCGATTTGATGCAAATTCTCAATGACATCGGATATGACGGACCTGTTACACCTGAACCTTTCAGCAAAAAAGTTAATGAAATGGAGCCTGCAGAAGCTGCCAAAGTAACCGCAGAATCTCTCAATCAGGTGTGGAAAAACGCTGGACTATAAAACAACGATCTTCAAAAGGTAAAATTGTGCAATTAGTCAACAAAGAGAACATCATTGCTATTACACATCTATGGGAAGGGGATCGGTTCGATGATGGCCGGCCTCGTGTTCCAGACGACTTAATTCAACGGATGAAGACAATCAGCATTGAGCAAGCATGGGGCGTTCTAAATGGTAATGGATATAAATTCCAATTTGCTGGTGATTGGATGATGCTGCATCCAGATCGTATTCTTGTTGGCAGAGCAGTAACATGCGCATTTGTTCCTATACGCCCCGATTTCAACGAAGCAGTTTCAACACAAGGCGAAAAAGATGGACGCGTCGGCGGACAAAACTCCTGGGTCATAGATACACTTGTTAAGGATGATGTAATTGTCGTAGACCTTTTTGGAAAAGTGAAAGATGGCACTTTTGCTGGCGATAATCTCGGCAATTCTATCTATGCAAAAACAGGAACTGGAATGGTTATCGATGGAGGAATACGAGATCTGGATGGAATTTACGAACTACCCGATTTTGCTACTTTTGTCCGCGGCGTTGACCCCACAGGTATAGCAAACGTTACGCTCACTGGCATCAACACCCCCATCCGAATTGCCGAAGCAACTGTCCTTCCCGGAGATATTGTTTTAGGTAGACGTGGCGGAGTCATCTTTATCCCGCCCCACTTTGCACAACAAGTTGTCGAACAAGGAGAACAAGTACAACTCAGAGATAGATTCGGGCATCAACGACTACGTGAAGGAATTTATACACCAGGAGAAATAGACAGAAAATGGTCTGAAGAGATCGAAAAAGATTTCGCACAGTGGCGTGTTAATCAAGATTAGACATTAACCAGAGAGAAACCATAGCAAGCAGAAGCCGCGGAACCGACGCGAGACCGTAGCAAGCACAACGTGTTTGCGGTGACACTATGCAACCCTTTAAAAAAGGTAAAATTCATATTGCAACATTATTCTGACCTAATCAGACGTTTACACCAACTAGACCGGCCACACAAAATCATAGGGGTTGTTCACGAAAATCCTATCTATCTCTTCCAACTTCAATCTCAATCATGTTATCCGAAACATATACTGATTACAGGTGGAATGCATGGAGACGAACCAGCAGGTGTAGAAGCAGCTATTTCGTTCTTAGCACGCGACAATACTGAACTCCTAAATCATTTCTCCTTCGTTGTAATTCCTTGTATCAATCCGGACGGTTACATCCATGAAACACGAGAAAACAAAGATGATGTTGACATTAATCGTTCTTTTGAAACAGATGATGTAGTAGAGGCAGTAATTGTCAAAAATGCAATACGCGATATGCAATTTACTTTGACTGTAGACTTCCATGAAGATTATGAGGCAAACGGGTTTTACCTATACGAAGGCATAAAAAATGAGCAGTATCTTGGTCCCAAAATTACCAAAGTTGTCAAATCCATCGGTCCCATAGATACAGAAGACTCAGGTGAAGAAACAACTGCAATCGCACAAGGTGTATATAAAGTTGCTTCAGAATGGGGTACGCAAGGTTTAGCCCCCTATCTTTTACACATGCATAGTGAACATGTTATCATTACAGAAACCCCAACCGTTTGGCATATTGCTCAACGTATTTCATTACATCTGGGTGTCTTAGATTCTGCATTAGACCATTACATAGAGAAAATATAGATGGAAACACGGTCCATATTATCCAATGTGAATACGAACTCACGCCCCTCAGAACTAAAAATTACTGACATGCGTATCGTCCGGACGCAAGTAGGCGGTCCAATCTTGAAATTGTATACAAATCAAGATATACATGGACTTGGTGAAGTTCGTGACGGTGCAAGTCCAACTTATGCGTTGATGCTCAAAAGCCGTATCTTGGGTGAAAACCCGTGTAATGTTGACAAAATCTTTCGTAAAATCAAGCAATTCGGCCACCATGCACGACAGGGGGGCGGTGTTTGCGGGATTGAAATGGCACTCATGGATTTGGCTGGCAAGGCTTACGGTGTTCCATGTTACCAACTTGCAGGTGGTAAATTCCGTGATAAAATCCGATGCTACAGCGATACACCATCGCTGAAAAACCCAGAAGAAATGGGCAAAAAACTACAAGAACGTATAGACAGAGGATTTACATTTTTGAAAATGGATTTAGGAATAGGATTGCTGCAAGGTATAAATAACACCCTTTCAGCACCTGATGGGAATGTAGAAACGCATAATCTGATGCACCCTTTCACCGGCATTCGTCTAACTGAAAAAGGAATTGAAACACTGTGTGATTACGTGGAATCTGTCCGTGATATAATTGGATACGAAATTCCACTTGCTGTAGATCACTTCGGACATATAGGATTAGAAGATTGTATCAGACTTGGAACAGCATTGGAGAAATATAACCTTGCATGGTTAGAGGACATGATCCCTTGGCAATATACAGACCAATATGTACGGCTCTCAAATTCCTGTACTACACCTATATGCACTGGAGAGGATGTCTATTGTAAAGAAGATTTCATGCCGTTGTTCGAAAACCGGGCAATTGCAATCTGTCATCCTGATATTGCAACTTCAGGAGGAATTCTGGAAACAAAAAAGATTGGTGACCTTGCAGAAGAGCACGGAATTGCAATGGCACTGCACATGGCAGGCACGCCAGTTTGCGCAATGGCAAGTGTGCACTGTGCAGCAGCGACATCAAACTTTATGGTCTTGGAAAATCACTCCGTAGATAATCCTTGGTGGGATACGATGGTGACCGGCTTACCGAACCCGATTATTCAAGACGGTTACATTTCTGTTCCCGAAACGCCAGGATTGGGTATTGAACTTAATGAAGAAGTTATCAAGGAACATCTACATGCAAATGAAACAGGATACTTTGTACCGACAACAGAATGGAATAATGAACGATCCCATGATAGGTTGTGGAGTTAAGAATTGAATGATGGAAAACGATATGAGAAAATCCAAACCGGTTGAAATCAAACGGTTACCACATAGTTTAACCATACGATGGAAAGATGGTCATCTGAGTGAACTTTCTTATAGATTACTCAGAGAAAAATGTCCTTGCGCACGTTGTAACGCTGAAAAACTACAGAATGACCCGTTTCGAATGCTACCTACAAGTGATTACTGGGAAAAACTACATGTGGCGGGGATTCAACCTGTCGGAAGGTATGCTATTCAACTACAATGGAGTGACGGACACAAAACCGGAATTTACACTTTCAACTTCTTACGTGAACTCTGTGACGCAACGGACGCTTAGCTATATCATTGATAAATATCCATCCAGTTTAAACAAATTAATTCTCTAACAGCTCTAGCACCAAATAGCAATTAGGAGTTTTTTCTTCAGCACCTAGTGATTGACTCAATTCTTTACACCTGCGCCAATAGTCAGCATATTTTATTGGCTTGAAGTTGGTACGCACACCAATAAACGTCTTTCTACAACATGCCAATTCCCTTCCATTATCAATAGGATATCCCCATACACGGCATATTACTGGACGATGCTCGTAGACAGTACAAACACCGCCAATCAGCATAGGACATTCACCATAAGATTTCCCTTTAATGACATCAATTGCTTTCATCCCAGCATCTTGTATCATTTTAGCTGCAGAAAAACCTTTAGCCTCTAACACCTTTATCGTTTTTTCTGCTTTCTCACGAATATGTTGACGTATAGGTTCAGGTAGGGCATCAAGACCAGCCTTCAAATCACGTGCTTCTACTTCACTGATAGGAATCGTTGACGTATTAAGACAACATTGGTAACAGTCTGATGGGCAAGGACCACGTCCGTATTCCTTTTGCAATCTTTCTATATCTTGTGTAATCTCATCTACGAGTTCATGATAAGTTGCCATGACTTCTTCAGGTAACGTTTCCAATTTATTCCTCCATTTTTACCACTGCAAAATCAAATATAGCGTGTCGAAAAACAACTATCTTGGCACCATTATTCAATACCAATTTAATTTCATAGGGACTCATCCAATCAACAACACCTTCAAAAAGCTCACCTTCACGAAGTGTAAGCTGAATAGAATTCCCATGCTGCCGGGCATGTTTAACAGCATCGGCATCAATGAAATATTGCTCATCATTTGTAAGCACCGGTTGGAGTTGCTTGTTTTTTATCTCTTCGTCATATTTGAGCAAGGCAGTTACATTTTTCGCATCTACATCCTTATAACAATACTTGATATCAGACTTCTTTACATTTTTTTTGCCACTATTACAATCGAGCGTAAATTCAGAAAGTGTCATTTCTAACACTACAGCGGGTAGATACTCATGATTATACATCGCAAAATACATCGGCGTTTCATAATTGATCTGTTTGAGGATATACAAGTCACCGAAACTTAACTGTCGTGAAGTCTGTTCTTTTTCATCTAGCCCTTTATTAGTTTGCATACCCAATGTTTCCTTCTGTGAATCACTTTTCCAATCTGTGGGTGTATGTTTTGGATGATCCCCTTCATTTTCATTCACCACATTATCACTTAAGGATTGCGTATCGTTGTTGGACTGATCTTGGTTTTGAGATTGGAATCCTGAATATCCTCGGGGAATAATTGTCTTGCCTTGACGTAACCATCTTCTTTCTGTAGGTGTTAGCAAAACTTCAACATTTTTCGCGACTAATCCTTTTTCTCCCTCAACGACATTGTATTTAACGCGCTGTCCAACACGTAGTTCCTCATAATCTGCATATTTAATCGCGGAACTGTGCAAAAAAACATCCTCTTCACTGTTATCTTGTGCTATAAAACCAAATCCTTTATCCAAATTATAATATTTAATCCGTCCTGTAGGCATTATATGCTCCTGTAATTGTCTTCCGCTGATGATAGTTTCTCTATGATTCACGTATTTCGTGAGCATTAACTAGCAGAAGGCATGCATAAACTTTATACGTAACTAAATTACTGTTGATACAATCTCATATTTGCAATTCCATATTGTTCGTTTACGATTATATATTTAGAAGTAAGAATAGTTTTGCATACGAATTAGATGTTTCTTTTGACAGAACAATACAATTTGTCTATAATCTAAAGTAGACTTCACACTGCTATAACACAACGAATGTTTACAAACATATCTAAATGAAATAATGTGTCTATTACAGTTTTTATATAGTTAATCATATTATAGTGTGTTTGTCAAGTATGAAATTATAATAGAGAAAAATGTCCAGATTCACAGAAAGGAGTACATTCATGATAACAGAATTAGCACATCACGTTCAATCTATCCGTCTGGTTGATACACATGAACACATGCGACGGGAAAATGATTGGGTAGAAAATGGACCTGACATACTCCAGGATTTATTCGGCAATTATGTTCCTGCAGACCTACATACAGCAGGTGCTTCAGCAGAAGCAATGCAAAACTTGATGGATTCAACTAAAGACATCAAGACACGTTTTGACGGAATACAAGACGCATGGCAGGCAACTCAATTCACCGGATATGGTGAAGCAGTCAGTCTCATTGCAAAACACATCTACGGACTTGATGAGTTGACAGGTGATACTCTTGAAAAAGCACAAGAGAAAGTAAAAACAATTCGTCAACCTGGAAAGCGACTTCATATCCTCCATGATATTGCTAAACTTGATCATATTCAAACAGATGACTTCAGTTGGCAGTGTTCACCAGACACGTCCGGTCCAGATTTTTTCTTATATGATCTTTCCTGGGCAAATTTCTGTAACGGACAAGTGAATCCTGAAGCTATCCAATCTGAAACAGGAATTGAAGTGAAAGACCTCACTACTTTGAAAAACGGTATGGATGCAATTTTCGCTAAACATCCTCCATGTGCAATCGCTGTAAAATCTCAACATGCATATAATCGCACCCTTAAATGGATTGAACGGAGCGATGTAGATGCATCTAATGCTCTCAATGATGTGTTAACAAAACCCGCAGAACAAATTGATGAATCTACACGATTATGCCTCGGTGATTGGTGTTGGGCACGCGGCGTTGAACTTACTATTGAACACAACCTCCCATTCAAAATTCATACAGGATATTACGCGGGAAATAATAGAATGCCTGTCAGTCGAATCCCCGCAGGGAATATGTGTGCATTGTTTTCTCGCTACCTGGATGCAAAGTTTGTACTAATGCACATCGCATATCCTTACAATGATGAATTAGTCGCGCTTGCAAAACATTATCGCAATATTTGGATAGATTTCTGTTGGGCATGGAGTATTGATCCGTATAGTTCACGTGATTTTCTGCGAAGATGTATCCACGCAGTGCCTTCAAATAAATTATTTGCATTCGGTGGTGACACTGGATGGCCTACAAGTGCCTATGCATACTCTATCCAAGCTCGAAACGAAATTCAACGAGCACTTGAAGCAGAAATCACAGATGGATACCTAACAGAGAAACAAGCGATGGCATTTGCCACACAGTTTATGAATACAAATCAATATAATTGCTTTGACATACAAGGAACACGATCTAACATAACAAAGGCTGCTTGATATACTAATTATGTATCTTGCAGTGTTTTAAGGCTTTCCACGTATGGTGGATGTGCAACTCCTTTTTCTGTGATAATCGCTGTGACCAAGGATGCTGGAGTGACATCAAAAGCAGGACTATAAACTTTCACCCCCTTTGGAGCGGTAAGTTTACCGAAACCTTCTGTCACCTCCGCCGCCGAACGTTGTTCTATTGGGATTTCTTCGCCAGTGGCAAGTGCATAATCTAAAGTAGATGTTGGTGCAGCAACATAAAACGGAATGTCGTGAGCTTGCGCAAGTATAGCAACATTATACGTACCAATCTTGTTTGCAGTATCCCCGTTAGCAGCAATCCGATCCGCACCAACAATTACACATTGGATTTTACCCTCCTTCATGACTTGTGCAGCCATATTATCACAAATTAGCGTGACATCAATTCCTGCCTGCATCAGTTCCCATGTGGTGAGACGTGCACCTTGTAACAAGGGGCGTGTCTCATCAGCATAAACCTGTATCTG
Source organism: Candidatus Poribacteria bacterium (assembly GCA_965200395.1). Taxonomy (GTDB): domain Bacteria; phylum Poribacteria; class WGA-4E; order WGA-4E; family WGA-3G; genus MSPOR6. Next base: position 227,794 of record CBDAUH010000004.1, read on the forward strand.
TTTTCCAGCCTCATGCGCGCTGAACATCACCGCTAACGCTGTACCGTAATCGGATGTAGCTAACCCGCCAGCGTTGCAGTGTGTCAAAATAGTATCATTTTGATTGAGTAACGCCATACCGTGTTGTCCGATGGCACGACACATCGCTTTATCTTCCTCAATAATCTCCTGCGCTTCAGCAAGTAATACCTTTTTGAGTTCCGGAACAGACAGACTGCTATTCTCCTCCGCTGTTCTCGTCATTCTGTCAAGTGCCCAAAAGAGATTCACTGCTGTTGGGCGTGATGTTGCAAGGTAATCAGTCGCGGATTTAAGTTCTGCTGCAAATTCATCATAAGTTTCCGCTGATGAGTTCCATATTCCGAGAACTGCTCCTAAAGCACCTGCAATCCCTATAGCAGGCGCACCTCGTACGCGTAATGATTTAATCGCTTCCCAAATTGATGGTAAGTCATCACAATAAATCTGTTTGAATTCATTGGGCAACAATGTTTGATCTATTAACTTTATCTGACCATCTGCCCATTCAATTGTTGAAACTGCCATTTTTTAGTACTATATCCTCCTTTTATAGCTAAATCTAATAACTCCACTTTTTTCATGTTAACTAAAAACTAACTACCGACAACTGATTTACAACACACCTCTTTCACCAAGAGGTAATATAGGCAAAACACCTCTGAAATAGTCTTGAATCTCATATATCTGCAGAGCAGGAGCTTCCATATCAAAAAGCGGGTGGCGATATGTTCCTGTCCTGCTCGCCTCTGTCCGCATGCCACTTGACGGTGGCGATGTGACAACAAAAATACCTAAATCTGCATCCTGGTTCTGCATAGCAGTCCGGAAGTCACGGATATGTCCAAGCGTATAGCTGCCGCCTTTCACTTGTGCAACAGCTCTGCCGAACGTTTGCTTACCTCGTTGCCGTCCAAGCGGGAATCTGAACGTGCCATCTATTCCACCATCTGCAACTTTTTTCACATTAGATTTGAATTTCAACACATGGGTGACGCACCACTCCTCAAATCCTTGCGGGTTTGTATGAGCGAGTTCTAAAGCTTGTGTTTCATCTTCCGGAGTACCGACGATGCTTACACTGTCTTGCAGTTGTGGAAAATACCGCTCAATCTGATGTTTAACTGCACCGATAGCGAGATACGTCAGGTCAATTCCTAACCAGTGTCTATTGAGTTTCTCCGCAGCCATTAACGTTGTACCGCAGCCGCAAAACGGGTCAAGGACTAGGTCCCCTCATTTGATGAGGCTGCGACGATGCGTTTATAGAGTTCGATCGGTTTTTGGGTTGGATAGCCAGTGCGATCATCCCCGCGAACCGGTGCAATATCAGTCCAAAGGTCCTGTAATGGAACACCTTCTGCATCACGCAGATATTTCTTGTAGTAGTACGGCCCTCCCTCTCGCAGCTGAACCAGCAGGTCAGATTCATACATCTCATTCATAGTATCTTCGCTAAACCGCCATGCACGCGTTATTCCTCTAAACGTATAAGGTCTATTTCCACCAGTTTCGTTTGTGCATGGAAGTAGCCGATACTTCCCCCTGGAATCTTCATGCTTATAATGGGATTTGATATACTCAGGATCATAAGGTGTATATTGGATGTGATACACAGTTTTGGAAGATTTCACATAATAGAATATAATGTCGTGGTTTCTGCCCATGTGGGAAGTGGCGAGATTATGGGTATCTAATCGTCTTTTCCACACAATCTCATTGCGAAAATTTCGAGTTTCAAACACCGCATCAAGAAGAATTTTGAGGTAGTGGCTTGCAGAAGGATCACAGTGTGAATACAAGCTTCCTGTTGGTTTGAGTATCCGATGCATCTCTACAATTCTAATGCCCATCATCACAAGATAGGCCATCATAGGTGTTTCGTTGAGAAACTGGCGCAATCCTTGAATAGTCTCTGCTACTTGCCCGCCAACATCAACGATCAGCTCCCTATACGTATCCTCCGCTGCGTCACCCCATGTCCATGTGTCGGCAAATGCTTTGACAAGGGTATCAGGTTCTTGCCCACGTTCGTCTCGATATGGTACGAAATAATCGCGTTTAGAGTTAAAAGGCGGATCCGTAGCGATAAGATCAACAGATTCGCCTGGAAATTCGCGCATCGCCTCAAGATTATCGCCTCGGATAAGGGTTCGGTTTTCGTGCATTATCATTGTATCAAGGACACCTGCATTAAATAGGACATGTCAAGTGACCCAGCTCCTCTGTCAATCGCAAATTTTCGGCATAATCAACCGGACAATCAATAACCGAAGGGACACTTTGACTAAATGCGTCATTTAGTATTGGGACTAATTCGTCACTCCCCTCAACCCTATAACCTTTGGCACCAAATGCTTCCGCATATTTGACAAAATCGGGATTCGTGAAATCGATATGAGATGGTCTGCCAAAACCGTTCATCTGTTTCCATTCTATGAGCCCGTAAGCCTCATCATTGAAGATAAGTGTTACAAATGGTGTACCCGTGCGTGTCGCTGTTTCAAGTTCTTGTGAATTCATCAAAAAACCACCATCACCACAGACAGCAAGACATTTTCGTTCAGGATAAATCAATTTTGCAACATAAGCTCCCGGCACTGCTATCCCCATAGAAGCAAACCCATTCGAAATAATACATGTATTCGGTTGATAGCACGGATACATACGAGCAATCCACATTTTGTGTGCACCAACATCCGAAATGAGAATATCGTCTTCACCGAGTACTGAGCGGACATCACTTAATATTTTTTGCGGTTTTATTGGAAACTCTTTATCATCACGATATTCAGAAAGTTGATCAAGTATGATTTTTCGTAAGGTGTTTGAAGCATACTCAGCATCTTTAGGGTATATTTCTTGTGCCATCAGATGTCTAAGACATTGTCTTATATTCCCTACCAATTCAACATCTGTAACATAAGATGCATCACTCTCACTTGCCTCTGTGTCAATATGGATCAGCTTTTTATCTCTATTCGGATTCCATAGACTTGGATGGTATTCAACAATATCGTATCCAATAGCAATCACAAGATCTGCCCGATCAAACCCACAAGAAACGAAATCACGTGCTTGTAATCCGACACTGAGAAGGGATAGACGATGTGTCCATGGTATGCTGCCTTTACCCATAAAAGTGTGTGCCACCGGAATATTTGTCATCTCAGCAAATTGTGTAAGGATACGCGACGCTTTTTGGCGAACTACACCATTCCCCGCAAGTATAATCGGTTGTTTCGCATCGTTTATCAATTGTGCTGCGCGCTGAAGACATGAACTCACAGGTTCTCCTTCGCTGAGAAAATCGTGCCTCATCGGTTCTGCATCTATTTGCATCTTAGCCACATCCTCAGGTAAATCAATGTGGGTAGCACCAGGTTTTTCACTCGTCGCTAATTTAAATGCCTTGCTAATTGATTCCGGAATTATTTCTGGGAGATGTATCAACGTGTTCCACTTCGTCATAGGTTTGAAAACAGAAACCACATCCATATATTGATGAGATTCCTTGTGCATCCTATCCAAACTCGCTTGCCCCGTAATTGCAACCAATGGAGCTCTATCCATATTGGCATCAGCAACTCCAGTGACAAGATTCATTGCACCAGGCCCAAGTGTGGCAAGACACACGCCTGCCTTACCTGTCAAACGTCCATAAACATCTGCCATAAACGCCGCACCGCGCTCATCACGTGTCTGTATAAATTGGATTTCGGAGTCCAATAGAGCATCAAGCACGTCCATATTCTCCTCACCAGGTAATCCAAATATATATTCAACGCCTTCATTCTCCAGACATTTGACTGTCAATTCTGATGCTTTCATAGTTACCTCTCCTCAGTACAATATATGTTGTTTTTGACATAGGAATTCAATACAATTACTATAACAGATTATATCTGATATTGCAATTGTATTACTCAATATCTCAATAACACTTAAACAATCTTCTGTTTCCACAGTTTACTTTAACTGAACAAAAAATCATATACTGACAACAAATAAATTGAATCCAGTAGGTTTGACTATAGTATGCGGATATTCCACTATTTTATATACGTCATTATCTTACAGTTTTTTTATCTACAAGGCATTAGTTTCTGCGACTATAATATAAATGCTAGTAATTCACAATCCAATTCTCTTCTACACAATCAGCCGCTGTTACATTCTCCCCGTGAAATCATTGTCCGATTAAGTCCAAATTCTACATTTACCCAACTCAATAAATTCTGTAAATCTATTGGAGCAGAAATAGTTACACCCATATTCTCACCAGACACACCCGCAGGAAAAAACCCAACTCTAAGTCGCATCTACCAAATTACATTGCCAGTCGGAATTTTATCAGAACAACTAAAACATCAATTTTTAGAACATACATTCATAGAAGATATTGAGATGAATCGATTACGTCGTTTTTGTTCAGAAATTACACCCAATGATGCGCGATTTAGCGAACAGTGGAATCTGGCAGCTATGAATATGTCGAAAGCATGGCAACTTGAAAAAGGAAAACCATCTGTAGTCGTAGCAGTTGTAGACAGCGGAATTCAAGTTGATCATCCTGATATAGAAAATCAATTATGGCACAACGTACAAGAAATCCCATCAAACGGAATTGATGATGATAACAATGGATATGTAGACGACATAATCGGTTGGGATTTCAGTGATGCACCAACACTTCAAGGACACGGAGACTGGACGCTACGTGATAACCAACCTAATGATGAGACAGGACACGGAACACAAGTATCAGGCATAATTGCAGCGGAAACAGATAACCGTATCGGTATTGCAGGAATCGCACCAAATTGTCGTATCATGGCTTTACGGGCAGGATTCCGTATTGGGGGAGGTGCTTTTCTACAAAATGATGATGTAGCAGCTGCCATCGTTTATGCAGCCGACAACGGCGCAGATGTGATCAATCTAAGCCTTGGTGATACAGTAAACGCTTTTCTAATCCGAGACGCGGTTGAATATGCATACAACCGTGGATGTCTTCTAATCGCAGCTGCAGGTAACTCCGCCGAACCGTTCTCATTATATCCTGCTGCCCTACAGAATGTAATTTCGGTCGCAGCTCTTGATAGAGATTTGCAATTGGGCGGTTCAAACTTTGGGGCATCTATACAGATCGCTGCCCCCGGAGAGGATATCCTCACTACCGATTTATTTACTCATGAGTCTGCCAGGGAAGATGGATTTGGTTACAAATCTGGAACATCAATGGCATCTGCGCATGTGTCCGGTGTGGCAGCTTTGTTGTTTTCTGCGAATCCTTCGTGCACCAACTCACAAATTCACCACTGGATGACTCATACTGCTCGAGAATTGACTATCCCGCAACTTGTTGGCGCAGGACTTATTGATGCCTATGCAGCATTAAATGCATTCAATGAACCCATAGCAAACATTCAATTTCACCAGAAACAACAAGACAACACAATTGAGATTACTGGCAGTGCAGGAGGAGTGGGATTCACACATTACTGGCTTGATTACGGTATTTTTGAAACACCCGATCTATGGTTTCCTATAATACTACCACAAACAGAACCGATATACAATTCTCTCCTGCATAAGTGGGATACTTCCGAATTAAATGAAGGAATTTATACCTTACGTCTATCTGTAAAGTCAGAAAATGGCAGGACAGTTAGGGATAAAACAGTTGTTGAAATATTACATAAATTACCAACAACCTATAATCATGAAGGATCCGAATGGTTAATAGGAAATCGTTATGATTCTACAATTATCTGGCAAACAAATGTCTTAACAACAGGCGCTGTGGAACTATATGATAATACAGAAAGTCAAACACCAATACGAATTGCATTTTCAGATTCGGTGAACACACAACATTATATTAACATTTCTGAATTGAAGTTACCAACAGGTGAATACCTATACAAATTGAAATCACAAAACCGTTCAGGATTAATCCGTACCGATGATAATGACGGTCAATTCTTCAAAATTAAAATTAGTGATAAACAAATTAACGCGACACATCTAAGTAAGATTATATCTGCAGATCAAGAATTACAAGTATTAGCTTCACCATTTGACATGAATGGAAATGGTAAGTTAGAACTCATCGCGCTTGAAAAGAACACAAAAACACTAAATATATATGAGTTTAATGAAATTGGCAATCTCAATAGAATCGAAACAATTGATCAACCTATTTCATTGTTGTGGGCAATAGAAGACATTGATGGAGATGGACTTATTGAAATTTTAGGAAGCGAATCTGAAAATACTTTTTTGATAGAACAAACTGATCCCGGTAAACTTTCAACGCACCTAATTTGGAAAGCTGACGGAATATGGGGGGGGACAATTGCAGATACAGATTTAGACGGCGTATATGAAATCATATCACGGCATGATGCAACAAATTCTATATGGATTTATGAAGCAACAGGAAACGATAGTTATGCAAACGTCGCTATTCTTAACAACCCCACCCAAGGGAAAAATAATCTTCTGACTAGATTCGCTATCGCTGATTTTGATGCTGATGGAAAAATAGAAATACTTGCTGGAGATAATGACACCGAATTGTTCATATATGAAAATAACGGAGACAACTTATACCAATACACCTGGACCGGCAAACTCAGCAACGGAATACCATCACTATTTGCATCTGGTGACTTAAACGATGATACGACTCCTGAATTTGTGGTTGGAGCAAAGGTGTGGGCTTCCGAGTTTGATTTACCCCGACAACATTGGAATATAGCTATCTTTACGACAGATGGAGACAATTCATATCACTTAGAATGGAATCAACGTATTCGTGAATTAAGGGATGGGATTAATGGAATTTCAATTGCAGATGCAAATAATGACGGTATGAATGAGTTATGTATATCTGTTTCTCCTAACTTCTATCTTATTCAACATAACGGAACATCTTACAACACCGTATGGCACCACCCATCTACAAGCACCTTCAATCCCATTGTTACTGATATTGATAACGATGATAATAATGAATTAATGTTTAATACACCGAACGGTTTCTCAATATTTAATAATACCCATTCCAACGATAATATAATAACTAAGCCAGATTCCAAGACAGTAGTACCAACATCTACTCCGCGGTTAGTTTCAGCAATACATTCCCCGCCAAATCAAATATTGATTTCGTTTGACAAACAGATGGATTTTTCCACCGCAAACGCTTCTCTATATATCCTGCACAAATTTGAGCCAAACGACAACGCTATACAGATGAATAAAGAACAAGTTGAATCAGAGCACAAAAACAAAAGGTTCTATGTACCACAATCCGCTATATTTGATAGAAGTCAAAAAAGGGTGGTGTTAACTTTTGAACCAAATATTTTCGATGAAGAATACAATTATCTGATTGAAACATTAGGACTTTCTGATATACACGGTGGAATTATGCCAGATACTGATAGAACAATAACTGTAGAATTTCAAGGCAATATAATTTCTGAAGTGATTGTATATCCAAATCCTGCGCGAGGTGATAAGGTTACATTTGATAGGTTACCTGCAGATAGCCATATTTACATATATGATGCCAGCGGTACCCAAATTAAATCACTCTCACCCACAGAAGTTGTCCATTCTGGGAATAGATGCAAACATAATTGGACCCTAGATGGGATTGGTAGTGGAGTTTATATCTATGTTATTGAATCTGAATCTGAACGAACAATTGGTAAAATCACAGTCCTAAAATAGATACTCAGGATTGAACCTATATTCATCACCTTCCAACTCCACGTTGATTAAGAAGTGATGTATTGAATCGAGGTATATTCTCTGCCTTTGTTTCGTAAATGTAAGATAGCACTTTAATCATATCAGAATTCGAATTACTTGTGGGGCGTAACTTGTCAATCAGATCTCTTTGAACAAGATTAATTGCCTGATCATGAATCTTAGAATTTTGTGTAATCTCTGAAAGGTGATAGTGAGCAGGAATAAAATCGCTTTGTAAACGCAAGGCCTGCTTCAATGTATTAAGTCCTTTATGCAATCTCCCATTCTTAATATATATCCAACCTAACGTACTGTGATAAGATGGCATATCCGGATTTAAACTAACTGCAGCTGAGGCAAGTGCTTCAGATAGAAGGTGGTTTTGTTGATAACCATCGGTGTACAGTTGCGCAAGGTTATTATAGGCTTCTGCTTCAAACGGCGCTAATTCTATTGCTTGTTCAAATATACGACGTGCTTTATGATACTGTCCAAGACGTTTATACGAAGTACCAAGCAAGTTATATATAACATAATCTGATGAATCACCAATCCTGTCGTTTCCATTTTGTTGATAAGCCGCCTCAGCAACAAAAGGTTGATATGATGTGTTCTTTAGTGATTTTAAATAGTATTCATAAGATTCAGCGGCTAATGCATATTGCTTAGTCTGAAAGTAAGCATATCCCAAATTTCTGTATAACATTACGTCTATCAAATCTGAACCTCGTATGAATTCAAGTGTTTCTACAGCACTATTATAATCACCTTGTTGAATGAAAAAACTACCAGCATCCAGATACTTTTCAGGCTCTTCCACATAGGCAATCGCTGCATTTGGACGATACGGTGAACGTGGATGCCGTTCTACTTGTGAATATACAAGCATCAATGTCGCCGCAGCTAGAAGTGATAACAACACTAAATATAGCCGTGTACGTGAAACCCACCTCTTCGACAAATATGTAGTAGGTCGCAGAACTATAGCAAAAACACTCGGTTGAAATCGCTGCCCCTCCGGTTCATATACGACAACAGAAGTGTTTGGAACAAGCACTGGTAATGCTGGTGAGGTCCCTGGCGTAACCACAGTGTTATCACTCGATTCCGATTCTTCTAATCTTCCATTCAATGTATCCTTAGTACTTTCAAGACTTGCCTCACGCTCTTCGTCTGGTATCTCATTTTCTGCTATTTCTTTAGATGTCGTCTCTTCCGATTGTTGATCCTCTTCGTTAACTGATGTTTCAAAATCTTCTGAGTTTCCATCTTCTTGTTCCTGATCTACGGCAACGTTAACTTCAACAGTTTCATTTGATTCAAGCGATAAATGTTGATGTTCATCAACAACTTCTACAATGTTTTCATCCTGTCCCTCTTGATCTTCATTCGGTTGTTCACTTTGTAAATTGGCCTGATCCGATTGTTCAACAGCTATCGGCTTTTCTGCAGCTAAATCTTGTGATATTTCCTCTTCATCAACTTCATTATTTGGTAATCTGGAAGTTATTTGATCAATACTCTTTTCAATCACCCTACGTGTCAATGGAGACAATGTAGTGTTTGTTAAGTCTTGAAGCATAGGAAGTGCACTCATCGCGCCTATATTTCCAAGTACCTCTATAAATGTCCATAATGTAAGATCGTTATCTTCTGTTTTTATTGCATCCAGAAGTGCTGTTGTAACTTCTAATGTATTGTATCCTTGTAGTATATTTGCTGCTTCACGACGTACTCCAGGGGCTTCATCGGATAATGCATTCAAAATTAAGGGTAACGCTTGTTCCCCACCTATCTCCGCAATCTCAATCACAGCAGCGCGCCGTGTCGCCACCGGTTGAAACTTATCCAATATATTTTGTGAAAGTTTATCAAAGGATGCCATAATCAGATACAAAATAACCGTTACTCTTTTTCTTATTCAATAAAAAGTAACAAGGAATGATATAATATTATATTAGGATGGACGCAATTTCGGTTGAAGTCGGGGTTACAAACCCTTCTAAAAAAGTTTGTGCTCCTTGTAGCGTAACCTTTCCAGGTTGCGTCCTCTTTGTAGCGTAACCTTTCCAGGTTGCGTCCTCTTTGTAGCGTAACCTTTCCAGGTTGCGTCCTCTTTGTAGCGTAACCTTTCCAGGTTGCGTCCTCTTTGTAGCGTAACCTTTCCAGGTTGCGTCCCCGATGCACAAATCATATATTCAACGCAATGACTTATGTTGTTACGTGCAAAACTTACCACTAATTTAAACGTATTCTTAGTGTAAAAGATACATCATAAACAGGGACCATACAATTATTAAATAGGAGGAATGCGTCCATCCTGATAACGAAATGCAGAGAAAATAGGCAGATACCTATAAAGGATACCTGCCTATACTTAATGTTCTTTGGATTTGTCTAATCTATTGCTTGAGCGTTCCCCACGTCACTTTTTTTTTACCTTGCGGGGACACAGGTAGCACATCATCACTAATCCAATCCACTGTTTGATCCCAACCAGGATCGTCTGTTAGTTGGGTTATCTCACCTGTTTTGATATGGTATTTATAGACATTGTAAGGGGGCCACTCAAAAACGCGGGGTAATGGTTCATCCAGAGGTATGCCGACACTTGCACTGAAAACAATAGATTTGCCATTATCCATCCAGTCAAGACTACTAAATTTCCAATCCTTCGGTATTCGGAGTTGTCTGACGTTTGTTCCGTTGCGATTACAAATCATAAGTCTAAACGCTCTATCGATTCGTGCATTTCCCACCCCATCTATATTCTCGATTACGTACTCTTCTTGATAAAATGCAATCTGGTTACCATCAGGAGACCAACGCGGACACCAGCGTTGCACTGCCACTGCTCCATTTGCTACCGGTATAAGTCTGCGTGGTTTATGCCCATCTGCTCCCATAATCCACACCGTGCCTTCCCTGCCCGGAGACATAGGTTCTGTGAAGATAATATGCTTGCCATCTGGCGACCAATCGCAGAAGGTTACATTCATATCCGATAATATTACTTCCGTCTCCCCCGTCTTAATATTCAACACTTCTATGCTATATTTCTCCTTGTGATCTACCGAAAAATCTCTGTCATAAACGATAAATTTGCCATCCGGTGAAAATGAAGCTTTACCGAAATAACTGTCATTATCGTTTTCTATCAGTTGCCGTATGTTTGTGCCATCTGGGTCCATCAAGAAAAAAGTATACGCTCTATGTACACGGATCCGTCTTTTAAACAGTATCCGTTTGCCATCCGGGGACCAGCTGCTTGGGAAGGGTTGTAACTCTTCGGATTCAGTAAGAAGTGTCTGGTTATTGCCATCATCCTCCATCACGTAGATACCTTTCACGCCGTCGCGTGTAGAACTAAAAACAATTTTGGCATGTGCTGCGGTTGACAAAAACAGTAGTAGCAAGCAAAGCAAAGCAGATTTGTATAAAAACATGACGATGCTCCTTAAATAAAGAATGGCAGGGGAACGTGTCCCCTGCTATTGCAATCCTATACTTAATGTTCTTTGGATTTGTCTAATCTATTGCTTGAGTGTTCCCCACGTCACTTTTTTTTTTGCCTTGTGGGGAAACAGATAATACATCATCGCTGATCCAATCTATCGTCTGATCCCAACCAGGATGGTTTGTGAGCTGCGTGATCTCACCTGTTTTGATGTGATATTTATAGACATAGCAAGGGGGGAAGTTAAAATCGATCGGAAACGGTTGGTCTATAGGCATATCAGCCCGGGCAGTGAAAACAACAGATTTGCCATCATCCATCCAGTCAATGCCATAGCATATCCAGTTAGGGTTATTTAGTTTTATGTATTTTAGTTGTTTTTTATCACAATCGTTAATATTTTAGGATGTGCAGATATACCGTGATTTTTCATGGTATATCTGCTATACTTCACCTTAAAAACTTACGATCTTTTGAGGTGAAGAATGACAAGAAAAAAGTCCTGCCACTTAATGGATATGTTAGCAGAACTTACAGACCCACGCAAGGAAAAAGGGAAACGACACCCGTTGAAAGCAATCCTCGCACTTTTAGTCGTTGGATTGATGTGCGGGCATAAAGGGTATACATCCATCGCTACCTGGGCACGCTCACAGCCCGCACTCACAAAAGCACTCGGGTTCACACATCACAAAACGCCTTGTGCCGCAACTATCCATAATCTGTTGAAAAAGTTGGACGTTGAGGCATTAGAAAACATCCTGTCAAAATGGGTAAACGCCGCATTAGCAGAGTGCCCTGATTTGCGGGGGTGTTCCGACGCAGTCGCTATAGATGGCAAAACCCTGCGTGCGTCTAAAAAAAGTGGTGCGATGATCAGCCATTTACTCTCCGTCGTCTCTCATGAGTTAGGGATCACCCTCACGCAGCGAGGTGTCAGCGACAAAACCAATGAAATACCGGTATCAACGGAAATCCTCAAAGCGTTTGATGTAGCAGGCAAAGTTATCACAACGGATGCCCTTTTGACACAACGCTCTTTCTGCCACGGAATCATAAACAGCGGGGGCGACTATATGCTGCCTGTTAAAGGCAATCAACCGGACCTGTTAGAAGCGATTGAAAAACTTTTTCAAGGCGTGCCTGACGCGGTTTCTGAAGACACAACACACCCTACTTTAGGGAAACCGATATACATGCATGAGACGATTGAAAAGTCGCATGGCAGACTTGAGACGCGATGTATCAAGGCAAGCACAAGTCTCAACGCATATCTGGATTGGCCGGGCGTAGCACAAGTGATCCAATATTGCTATACTTCCAAAAATATGAAGACAGGAGAAGAGACAACCCGCACTACCTATGGGATTACGAGCCTGAAACCGAGTGAGGCATCCGCAGAACGCTTACTTGCTTTACGGAGAGGCCATTGGGCAATAGAGAACAAGTCGCATTGGATGCGCGATGTGCTACTCGGCGAGGACGCATCACCTGTCAGATGCGGGGCTATTCCACAAGTCATGGCCGCTTTACGAAATACCGCATTATCCGTATTCCGTTTTCAAGGCATAACACGGATCGCTGATAAAATAAAGGAATATGCATCAAAACCTTTACTCACAGTTAACTTGATAAAATGAATATCTATAAAACTAAATAACCCTAATATCCAGTCCTTCGGTATGGATAGTTTTCTGATATTATCACCGGTGCGATCGTAAATCATATACCGAAACGCTTTGTAGATAAGTGCGTTACCGACATTTGGCACACGCTCCCATTTTAGCTCGATTTCTATGAACACAACGTGCTGACCGTTCGGCGACCAACGCGGTTCTTCTCGGTAAATACTAAAGTTACCCGGTTGCCGCCCCGGATTAGGAATAAGCGGACGGGGCTTATGCCCATCCGCACCCATAATCCAAATGGTGCTGCTCCTGTTAGGACTTAGCGGCTCCGAGAAGAGAATATGCTTGCCATCCGGCGACCAATCGCAGAAGGTTACATTCATATCCGATAATATTACTTCCGTCTCCCCCGTCTTAATATTCAACACTTCTATGCTATATTTCTCCTTGCGATCTACCGAAAAATCTCTATCATAAACGATAAATTTGCCACCTGGTGAAAATGAAGCTTTACCGAAATAACTATCATTATCGTTTTCTATCAGTTGCCGTACGTTTGTGCCATCTGGGTCCATCAAGAAAAGAGTATACGCTCCGTGTATCCGTCCTTTAAACAGTATCTGTTTGCCATCTGGGGACCAGATGCTTAAGTGAGGCCGTAACTCTTCGGATTCAGTAAGAAGTGTCTGGTTACTGCCATCATCGTCCATCACGTAGATACCCGGCACCCCATCGCGTGTAGAACCAAAAACAATTTTGGCATGTGCTGCGGTTGACAAAAACAGTAGCAGCAAACAAAGCAAAGCAGATTTGTATAAAAACATGACGATGCTCCTTAAATAAAGAATGGCAGGGGAACGTGTCCCTGCTATTGCAATCCTATACTTAATGTGGTTTGGATTTGTCTAATCTATTGCTTGAGCGTTCCCCACGTCACTTTTTTTTTGCCTTTGGGGGATACAGGTAACACAGCATCACTGATCCAGTCCAAGTGGGGAGAGACCCAAGTCTTTTCTGATAACCGTGTGAGCCGTTTTGTAACGACATGATATTTATAGATATGATACGGATTGTGCTTTCTCACACCGTTCAACTCTACTTCCACTACACTGAAAAGAATGGCTTTGCCGTTATCCATCCAGTCCAGTCCGCTGGTTTTATATGTTTTAGGGATCCGTAGCTGCTCCGTTTTTCTTGTGCGCAAATCGTAAATGAAATAACGATTCGCTTGTGGAATAAAACCTATCTGCGGATTATACTTGAATTCATACTCATGGAAGACTATCTGTTTACCGTTAGGGGACCAGCGGGCATACCCTCGATCGATACCGTTCACTCCTTGTGGTGGGGGTGGCAGCAGTTCACGGGGATGTCTACCATTGGCATCCATGATCCAAAGTGTAGAAGTAAAATTTCCTATTTTTGTAATAGGACTATAAACAATCTGCTTACCATCGGGCGACCAGTCGGGAAAGTTCACAGCAAAATCCGTTATTTTTTTTATGTTTCCACTCTCTAAATTCAGTATACAGATACTGTCCTTGTTCTCATTATCTATTCTCTCAGTTCTTGGAAACATAACGGACTGACCATCCGGAGAAAATACGGGGTGTCTATCAAGCACTCCTTGTGTCAAGAGGCGTTCATTTGTGCCATCCGAGTTTATGAGAACAATCTCTCCTGATTGCGCATCCCCCGGTTTCCGAAATCTATAAAAGACAATCAGTTTACCGTCGGGGGACCAGCGGGCAGCAAGGGGGTTTAGGTTATCATCTGTGTGTATTGTTTGGATCCCGGTGCCATCATCCTCCATCACAATGATGCTCTTAGCCTTAGCATCTTCCGCAATATACGATGTCACAAGTATCTTTGCGGTTGAAGTAGTGGCAAGCAGCAGAAACAAACAGAGGGTAAATACTAGTATTCGCATGACGATTCTCCTTCATTGCTCCATCCTGCGTAATTCCCATCAACATACCACCATACACAATAAAAAGGCACATCCGTTTTTAGGTGTGCTGTATGGTATATGTAACCGCTATAAGAATAGTCGGTAGTATCGGATGGGAAGTCCACAATCTCTCTTGTATGAATACTATGGACTATCCCGAACAGGCATGTTACTGTGAGTGCAATAACGACAAAATGGAAAAATTTCATTGGTTTCCTCCTTAAAAGGATTGTTCGTTTATATTTTTGACAGTCCCTCAAGGAGCGGTGTCCTTTTGGGCTTGCTGGCTCTCATGCTCTCATATTTTCATAGACACAGACTTGTGCCTGTGGTAAAATGGAAACCAGTTCTGTCATACCGTGACTATGGCATGGCTACGCGCTGATAGTGTTTCAGGCAACATGACGTAACAATACCATGTTCTCCTATTACTTTCAAGCAAAAAATATAATTTCATTTGACTTGACATCACTGCAAATTGTCTATATAATGGAATATATCATTTGAAATTTGGAGAAATAAATGACTGAGAAGTTGAATACGATTTTTGTCAATAACATAGCAGGAATTATCTTTAAAAAATATCTGCTATTATCACATTTTATTTTGGTAGTGTCGCTGTTAGCAATGGTAACAGCACCTTTTATGTTTCTATCTTTTTCAGCTAAAGCTGATTCACATGCTACAGGCGGTACACTGATTTTTGGGCGTGGCGGTGATTCCGTTGGATTAGACCCAGCACTTGAAGTAGATGGCGAATCCTTCAAAGTTTGCGATAATATCTACGATACACTCGTCCAATATAAACAAGGAAGCACTGAACTCGAACCAGGACTCGCTCAAAGTTGGGAGAGTTCAGATGATGGTTTAACATGGACGTTTAACCTGCGAAAAGACGTTTCCTTTCACGACGGAACGCTATTCAATGCTGATGCCGTGTTATTTTCTCTTAATAGACAACATGACAAAACGCATCCCTTCCATGATGTAGGAGGATCCTATGTATATTGGGAAGACACAGGTTTGGCAAACATTGTAGATAAAATAACCGCAAGTGACGAGTTTACTGTACAAATCAAATTAAAATCAGCTTATGCACCTTTCATATATACAATTGCAATCACACCGTTCTCTATTGTAAGCCCATCTGCGGTGAAAAAATTTGGTGAAAAGTATTCAAACAATCCTGTTGGAACAGGCCCATTTAAATTCGTCCGTTGGGATAGAAAAGATAAAATCGTTCTGCAAGCAAATGAAAACTATTGGGGAGGCCGACCTAAAATAGATAGAGTCATCTTTCGTTCTATCCCTGATAATGCTGTTCGACTGATTGAACTCCAGCAAGGAAGTTTGCATATCATGGAATTCCCAAATCCAGACGATTTACAACAAATTCAGAAAGATGACTCAATTGAATTGTTATCACAACCTGGGATGAATATCGGTTATTTGGCTTTAAATATGGATAAATCACCGTTAGATAGCAACAAGGTGAGACTTGCTATAAACCATGCAATTAACAAGAAAGCAATTATTAAGCATTTATACCAAGGCCTCGGTATACCTGCCAAAAACCCGATACCGCCTACACTTTGGAGTTATGACGATACAATAGAGGATTTCACTTATAATCCAGAACTCGCGAAGCAATTACTTGCTGAAGCAGGTTATCCAAACGGATTTGAAACCACACTTTGGGCATTGCCAGTACCCCGCCCATATATCCCTGATGGACGCGCGCTTGCTGAAGTTATACAATCTGAACTTGATAATATCGGCATTAAAGCAAAAATAGTTACTTATGATTGGGGAACATACCTCGAAAAAACAAAAAATGGTGAACACGATATGGCTATGTTAGGATGGAGTGCCGACCTCGGAGATCCTGATAATTTTTTCTACTTCTTATTAAGTAAAGCTTCGGCAAAAAAACCAGCTGGCAACATTGCTTTCTACCGAAGTGATGACATGCAAGAATTATTAGAAAAAGCAAGATCCATTTCCGACCGAGAAAAACGCATCGCACTCTATCAAGAGGCGCAACATCTTTTCCACAAAGACGTTCCATGGGTACCATTAGCACATGCAAAACAAGTTTTAGTTATTAACAAAAAGGTGAAGAATCTCAAACTTCACCCGTTAAATTGGAAATACATACGTAACATTTCAATTGAGAAATAACATATTATATCTTGTCAAAGGTAAATAAATGCAAAGAACCAACTTTAATGTGGGTGTCACGTATGACTTTATAAAACCTGATGGAAGTTCAGATTTAGACAACATTGCCGGACCTCTGTTTGATGAAGCTGGTTTGTATTGGGAATATATCACAGAAAATACATCTGAACTGACTGCCGCACAGGTGAAGGATTATGATGCACTATTGGTGCTAGGTACGGGTATCACAACTGAAACGTTCACAGGAAACGATAGGCTGACGGTAATTGCCAGGTTCGGTGTAGGGTATGATAAAGTTGATGTGCAAGCTTGTACTGAAAACGGTGTTATGCTAACAATCGCACCGGACGGTGTCCGTAGACCCGTCGCCACCTCTATCTTAACCTTTGTCCTCTCATTGAGTCACCAACTCCGTATAAAAGATCAACTCATCCGATCAGGTAGATGGGAAGATACCAAAGAGTATATGGGTATGGGCTTAGTCGGTAAAACGTTGGGACTTATTGGTATGGGTAATATTGGAAAAGAGACGTTCAAACTTGCAAAACCATTCGACATGCGCCATATCGCCTATGATCCGTTCATCACAGCGGCGGACGCTGCGGAAGTCAACACTGAAATCGTTGATCTGGAAACATTAATGAAAACTGCAGATTTCGTCTGCGTCTGCTGTCCATTAAATGAGCAAACTCGCGGACTCGTCGATGCAAAATATATTGGACTGATGAAACCGACTGCATACCTCATCAACACCGCACGCGGACCAATTGTTGACCAAAAAGCACTCATTGAGGCATTACAAAAAGGACATATTCAGGGCGCAGGACTTGATGTCTTTGAAAATGAACCAATTGACGATAATGATCCACTGCTAAGCCTAGATAATGTTATTTTAACACCACACAGTATATGTTGGACAGATGAATGTTTTGAAGGAAACGGAAAAAGCGCGTGTGAAAGCATTATTGCCGTTGCATCTGGCAAATTACCAAACTATATTGTGAACAGAGATGTACTAAATAACCCATTATTTGAACAGAAAATAGCAAAATATAAATAACCGAAAATGAGGTTTAGAATGGCACATGTGTACACCCCAGGGCTGAAAGTCACTGAAGGGATGAAAATACAGAAAACACGCAGATTACCACTTGAAGGGGAAGTGATCGTAGAATCTGGCACCAAGGTTAAGGCTGAAGATGTCGTTGCAAAGTCAGAATTGCCTGGCAATGTTCAGCTGTTAAACCTTGCTAATCTACTCAGTGTCTCTCCTGATGAGATTGAAGAAAACTTGCTAAAACCTGTGGGGAATACCGTATCTAAAGATGAAATCTTCGCATCAACTAAAGGACTATTCGGACTTTTCAAATCTCAAGTACGTTCACCAATTGATGGCACCATAGAATCTGTATCAGATGTCACAGGACAGGTAATCCTACGTGAACCGCCAATTCCTGTAGAAGTTAAAGCATATACTGACGGTACTGTAATTGATACCGTTCCCAATGAAGGTGTTATTGTAGAAACTTATGGCACTTACATACAAGGAACATTCGGAATAGGTGGAGAAACTGTTGGCACATTAGCAATCGTTACAGATAATCCGAGTGATGAACTTAAAAATGAACAGATTATGCCTGAACATAAGGAAAAAATACTTGTAGGAGGTTCTCGTGTTACAACTGATGCTATTCAGAAAGCAATAAAAATTGGGGTAAACGGTATTATTGCAGGTGGTATTGATGACGCGGATTTACGACAACTCCTCGGCTATGAACTAGGCGTAGCAATTACAGGATCAGAAGAACTTGGTATTACGTTGGTCATTACTGAAGGCTTTGGAAGTATATCAATGGCAGAACGCACTTTTAATCTACTAAAGAAAAGAGTAGGAATGAAAACATCCATTAACGGAGCCACACAAATTCGTGCAGGAGTAGTCCGTCCAGAAATACTAATACCTTCGATATCTGAAGGCGTTGACACAAACAACGAATCGTCTGTCGGAATGTTAGAAATTGGCAGTCCGGTACGTGTAATTCGTGAACCACATTTCGGTAAATTAGGACACGTATCTGAATTACCCATCGAACTTCAAACGTTAGAAACAGAAGCAGAAGTACGTGTCTTGCAGGTGGAATTCGATGGCGGAGAAAGAGTAATACTTCCCCGCGCCAACGTTGAAGCAATTGAAAATCGATAAACATGTATCATATACCTAAAATAATTTGACATCAATTACTGTTTCTGTCTATAATACTGAATAAATCGATATATGGTAGATTTTAGAATTAATCGGACATTCAGACAGTTCGTAGGTCGGGTAGAGCTTGCGAAACCTGACTATTATTGAGCTAAGGCGCAATGCGGAGATCGCTCCTACGGATGCAGTGTCTATTTATTTTCACATTTAACCATAAACTAGAAAGGATGTTTTCCCGTTCAATATTATAGAAGAAACGAATATGAAGTATTTAGGTATTATTTTATTGATTATAGTAGTTTGTGGTATCCAACCGTTATATGCACAAGATCCAGACCCACAAATAGATCCATCGGCTCCATCACAAGAAAAGGTAACACCAGGAGACGAGGAGAATCAGCAGACAGCACCTGTTACACCCGCTACACGGGAACAACCTGCTATTACACAAGAATCGCCTACCACTACACAAGGAGACCAGGAACAGGAAACTGAAGCTGAATCTCCACCTACTATTCCTGAAAAACCCACCGTTGAAACTGACATAATGGATTCTCCACTTGTCCCACAGGAGGTAGAAGTCGAAAAACCGATTGAAGAACCTGTACCTACGCCACCGAAGTGGGAGGGAAGACGGAGAATGTTTAAAATCGTTAATGATTTCTTGTTAGAACCAGATGAGACATTGACAACACTTGTGCTGATTGCCGGGAATGCAACTATACAAGGAACAGTAACAGGTAATGTCTTAGTCATCGGTGGAAATGTTGAACTAACACAAGGAGCACAAGTGAATGGTCTGCTACAAGTTATCGGTGGAAAGATAAATGGTAACCTTGAATCTTTATCTCTAGAGAACGTTAAGGTCAGTAATCAATGGCAGATGGTACCCGCTGCGGCACATTTGTTGATGCATCCGCATACCATCTGGGATATTAAAAGGCATAGAAGCTTCCGACTGACTATTCAAAAGTTTGTGATATTGCTGATAACGTATCTGTTTATTGCGGTGGTATTTTCAAAGCCGATAAATGCTGTCAGTGCAATGTTGACAGAAAGACCTATCGGAAGCATCCTATTTAGTAGCCTCATGTTTATTGTCATTCCATCAATTGCAGTTGTTCTCATACTCTCTATAATAGGATATCCGTTCTTGTTATTATGTATATGTCTTTTGGTACCATTGGCGTTATGTGGTAAAACAGCGATCTTTCTTACACTCGGAAGTACCCTTCTCGCAGGTAGATTAAAACCACTGGCTGTGGTATTCGGATTTATCCTTTACTTTATGGCGACCGAGATTCCGCATGTGGATTGGATTGCGTTCCTTATATTTAATGGTGTGGGCGTTGGAATCTGTATATTATCAGCACTAAACGCCATGTACCAAAATCAGACTAAAATCAATTGGGAAGAAAGACTGCGATAATATGGTTCTTGAATCCCCCATTTTTCTAAGCCTACTACTCTTATTACTGTTGTTAACACTATTCCTTTGGTGGCAGCAGAAGCGATCAGCACCGACAATTCGTTTCACGCAACTTGAGGGGGTCCGGCGAATGCCGCGAACACTCTCTGTCAAACTACTACCATCACTTAAAGCAATTAGATTTATCGTTATAGCATTACTTATCTTTGCCCTTGCACGTCCGCAGCTGCTCCAGAGCCAAGAACAACGTTTCGTCGAAGGTATTAATATTTTCTTGGCATTGGATGTATCCGACAGCATGCGAGCAGAGGATTTCAATGATACGAACCGGCTCGAAACAGCGAAATCGGTAATACGCGATTTTCTTAGGTTTCGCGAAAGTGATCGTATAGGGTTAGTCGTTTTTTCTGGGGAAAGCTACACGTTGTGTCCACTTACTCTGGATTATTCAAAATTAACGGAGCTACTTGATGATGTAAAAGTGGAGATGGGAGATCAGCTACAGCAAGGTACTGCTATAGGTGATGCAATCGCCACCACTACACATCGATTTCGAACATCAGAGACGAAGACCAAGATAGTTATTCTCTTGACTGATGGTGAGAACAATGAAGGAACGATTGCCCCAGAAACAGCAGCAGCCTTGGCACAGTCCTTAGGTATACGGGTTTATACCATCGGTATGGGCAAAGAGGGCGGAACGCGCATTCCTTATGAAGACACTACATTTGGAAAACGTTATACCGATTTTATTACCTACCTGGATGAGGATACCCTCCAAATGATTGCCAGCACCACCGGTGCCAGATATTTCCGAGCAAGAGACCTGCAATCATTGAAATATGTCTACACAGAGATCGATAAACTTGAAAAAACAAAATTCAAGGTTGTTCGCTATACTGATCGACAAGAAATAGCAGTGTACTTTCTTATTCCAGCTGCACTTCTTTTAGGACTTGAAATATTATTGAGCAATACAGTTTTGCGTAAAATACCATAAACTCTCGCTTGACTTTCAACAACGCTTAGATCGGACTCACTATAAATTCGATATCAAAACACGTTCCGCTGTAAATTGAGGTTTCAGTATGTCAGATAATAACTTACTCCTAATGTCTGGTATTCGCGACAATCTTCGGCGTGGCACAGTTCACGGTTTCTTAGAACGAGAAATCAAAGACGGTTCCGCGCTTTCAGTTGTATCCGCTTACTTTACTATCTATGCTTATGAAAAATTACAGCATTCCCTTGATAAAATAGAAGAACTTCGGTTCCTTTTCGGTGATCCCGATTTTATCAAACGGATGGACCCAAACAACACGGACAAAAAAGCGTTTGGGATAACAGACATCGGCTTAGAGCTCAATCGGCAACTTCAGCAAAAGCCGCTTGCTAAAGCGTGCGCTAAGTGGATACAAGAAAAAGTAGAAATCCGTACAACGCTTCAATCAAATCTACTTCATGGGAAGATGTATCATATCACCAATAATGGTGTTGATAAAGCAATTCTTGGCAGTTCCAATTTTACCGTCCGAGGACTTGGACTGAGTGCGAATAGCAATAATATTGAACTTAATTTAGAAGTGGATAGTGATAGAGACCGCACTGATTTGAAAAGGTGGTTTGACGAAATATGGAACGATAACAAACTGGTTGAGGATGTCAAAGAGATTGTACTGGCGAAACTAGCACAGATAGGGAAAGACCATGCACCAGAACTTATTTACTACAAAACCCTTTATGAACTCTTCCGTGAGGAGATTGAAACCCGAAAAAGCAACGAAAAAGACCTTGAGGATATACATCTATATGACACGGAAATTGGAAGAAATTATACGATTTTCAAAAAGACGGTGCCAAGAGCGTAATTGCCCGCCTATTACGACATAACGGATGCATTTTAGCTGACAGTGTCGGGTTGGGAAAAACATTTACTGCACTTGCCGTTATCAAGTTTTTTGAATTGCGTAATGAACGTGTACTTGTGCTGTGTCCTAAAAAACTCCGCGAAAACTGGGCACTCTATCCTGCACATAATGCACAAGCATCCAACGAATTTCTCGATGATAAATTCGGTTACACTGTACTATCACATATCGACCTTTCACGATATACTGGAGAGTCCGGGGGCATAAATTTGGAAAATTTCAATTGGAGCAGCTTTGATCTAATTGTGATTGATGAATCTCACAACTTCCGAAATGATAGCAAGCCTCGTGAAGATAAGGATGGCAATTTCCGTCACACCCGTTATTCTCGTTTGTTAGAAGAAGTTATCAAGGAAGGCACGAAAACCAAAGTACTGATGCTTTCAGCAACGCCTGTAAATACGTCACTTATCGACCTACGCAATCAAATCTATCTCATGACAGAAAAACGGGAGGATGTTTTTAGAGACAGTTTAGGTGTGAGCAATATCGGAAATTTGATACGGCAAACGCAAAAGGCGTTTAAAACGTGGGAAGAAGACGTTGCTAAGGAGGGGATCAAGGATAAGGCGAAGTTGCTGGAATCGTTAGGTGCAGATTTTTTCCAATTGCTCGGCGGTATATCCATCGCCCGTTCACGGAAGCATATTAAAAAGTTTTATGCCGAAGAAATTGAACGAATTGGTGAATTCCCAAAAACACCGAAACCAGAAAATTGCCATCCGCCTACTGACTTGACAGGCGCACTTTCCTATAAAGCATTAGCTGATCAGATAGGTGATTTTGAGCTAGCTATCTACAGACCCTCCAGTTATTTGGTAAGTGAAGCAGCCAAGCAACGATTAGCAGATGAGAAAAAGAGACTCCATTTTAATCAAGCGGACCGTGAAAAATTTCTTATCGGTATGATGCAAACTAACTTTCTCAAACGTCTTGAGAGCTCTGCATTTTCGCTATCAGAAACGCTTGAACGCACTGTTGGAAAAATTGAGGATATGCTAAATAAGATAGACAAATACGAAAAAATTACAATATATCAGACGCGGACCTAACAGATGATGTTCTACCTGATGAGGATGAGGACGATGAGGAATTTTTGATCAATCGTGCCAAATACCCATACCATCTCAGCGAATTGAATTTAACGCAATGGAAGCAGGATCTCCTGAAGGATAAACAGACCTTAACCGCTGCATGGGATAAGGTCAAAACCATCACACCAGAGAAGGATGGCAAACTCAGAAAGATCAAGGAACATATCCGAGATAAAGTGCAAAATCCAACGAAAGATAATGACAACAAACCTAACCGTAAGCTGCTTATTTTCACTACATTCAAGGATACAGCGGACTACCTTTTTAAAAACTTGTCTGAACTGGTATCGGAATTAGGGCTTGAGATGGCGATGGTTTCTGGAGATTGGACGCAAACAACCTGTGGCGATAATAACTTCAATGCTATTCTCACAAATTTTGCACCATTGGGACGAATACGTGCTGAAAAGACAAGCGACAACATCGATCTGCTCATCGCGACAGATTGTGTTTCTGAAGGGCAAAACCTGCAAGATTGCGACACAGTAATTAACTATGATATACACTGGAACCCTGTTCGCATCATCCAACGTTTCGGACGGATCGACCGCATCGGTAGTAAAAACAAAGCAGTGAAAATGATTAACTACTGGCCCACCGAAGATATGGAGGTGTATCTGCGCTTACAGAGCCGGGTGGCATCACGTATGGCACTTGCAGATACAACCGCAAGCGGCGATGACGACCCGTTGAATGAATGGACTTACGAACAAGCACAGATGGAACTTAATTTCCGGGATAGGCAGTTGGAACTGCTACGGGAAGAGGTCCTTGATGTGGACGAACTCTCTGACGGTGTGGTGCTAAGTGATTTCACTTTGGATTACTTCTTTTCACAACTGCTAAAGTATCTCGAAAGGAACAAGGCAGAATTAGATGCTACACCCGACGGGGCTTATGCTATAACTAACAATACAATAGACTCTATCAACAACGGTGTGATCTTCTTTCTCCGACTCCACAACGCAGGTACAGATAAACAGGAGAAAACTGCAAGTCCTATCCATCCATTTTATATCGTTTTTATCCGTGATAACTTCGATATCCGTTACGGGTGTATGAATGTGAAACAGATTTTAGATCTGTTCGAAGACATGACTATCGGTAAGACAGATGTAATTGACAAGTTGTGTCTACAGTTTGACCAAAAAACTGAACACGGTAAAAACATGGAACATTATAACAAACTACTAAACACAGTTGTGAAGCATATCACAGGCTCTCATACCAAGACACAAAAGAAAGGTGTAAAAATAGGCAGCGATCGCGACTTCAAACTACCTACATCCGATGTGGCTCCAGAAAGTGCAAGTGACTTTGAATTGGTAACATGGCTAGTTATTACACCGCCATTGTAGCATAACCTTTCCAGGTTGTGCCCCTATGTAGCTAGGTAGCATAAACTTTCATGAAGTTTAAGAAAATATTTGGGTAATTCTATATTCCCCAGGCACTGTAGGTACGGTATTAATCTTTATTTAGGTTGTACATCCCTGAAACGTAAACTAAAAGTGAACCCTACAAAAATGGATAAACGCACAGCAAAAGAAAAATCCGCGCTAATCCGCGTAATCCGGGGAATGCCTAAATGGCATTCATACCCGGGGAACGCCTTAATGGCGTTCATACCGTTGATTTCTTGATTTGGCGAAAATCCGAGATTCTGACAAAAGTAGCACAACCTTATTCAGAGGAAAAGAGTATCAATATGAACAAAACAGCAATCAAATCTGCACTAGCAGCAATACCCACCGGCGATTTTTTAGACAGAACAAAAGAACTGCTATCCACTTTAGGTTACCAAAGCAACAGAACAGCAGAACTTTTCGGAACAGTGGACGAATTCATTGAGGAATATGATGCACCGAACCTAAACACAAAAACTGAACAGGAATTCCGTAAGAACGTTGAATCTATCCAATTCATTTTCCAGTTCACAAGCGACGAAATTGAAGAGGATCCACAGCAGATAACGTTGCTTGAGTCCAATTCGTTCGATAAAGGCAATTATAGCAGCTTCCTATTCTGTGCTGTTACGCTAAAAGATAACACCTATTCACGCACAAAGTATGCCGAATTCACGCGAGAAATCAATAAACGGCTGTTCACACCGACTGTGATCCTATTTCGCACGGCAGACCATCTCACCGTTGCCTTCGCCAATCGCCGTCCGCACCTAATCGACGAAACACTTGATGTGCTGGAACAGGTCACACTTATCAAAGACATTCGCCTCAATAATCCACATCGTGCCCATCTGGATATCCTCTCAGAACTCTCACTTACAACGTGCATCGAGTGGATAGAGGAGAAACAAGAACAGAAAAACTTCGATGGACTACTATCAGCATGGCTCGCTAAACTGGACACCGAAGAACTCAATAAACAATTCTACAAAAAACTGTTCACATGGTATGAATGGGCAGTTAAAGAGGCAACGTTCCCAACAGATGAGAACCGCGTCATAAAACCGGAGGAGCATGTTATCCGCCTCATCACACGGCTGCTTTTTATCTGGTTTATCAAGGAGAAAGGATTGGTAGCAGATGAACTCTTTAGCAAAGCGCAAATCCAAGACTTACTGACAGAGGATGATTTTGATGCTGGCGATTCTTACTATCGTGCCGTGCTACAAAACCTCTTTTTTGCCACGCTCAACACCGAAATAGACAAGCGAACATTTAGCAGAGGAGGCAATACTAATCACCGCAATTTCTCACGGTATCGCTACAAAGAGCAGATGCTCGATCCTGATAAACTCTTATCCCTCTTTGCACAAACCCCGTTCATCAACGGTGGCTTATTCGATTGTCTTGATAGTTTCAAGGCAACAAGAGACGGTGGCTATAGAATAGACTGTTTCTCTGATGAACAGTATCATAAACTATCCATACCCAACCGCCTCTTTTTTGATACACAACGAGGACTGATCCCATTACTTGAGCATTACAAATTCACCGTTGAGGAGAACACACCGATAGATCAGGAAGTCGCACTCGACCCCGAACTTCTTGGCAGAGCCTTTGAAAACCTACTCGCCGCTGTTAACCCCGAAACAGGAGAGACTGCGCGCAGGATGACCGGCTCCTACTACACACCACGCCCTATCGTAGACTATATGGTAGAAGAAACGTTAGTCGCCGCATTATCTCAAAAATGCCAACCCACTGATGCCGATACGGAACTTTGGGACGAACAACTGCATTATCTCTTTGACTATGCAAAAATATGTGATGATGTAAGCGAATGGTTCGACAACAACGAAACGGACGCTATTGTGAAAGCGATCTCTGAACTCAAGATATTGGATCCAGCCGTCGGCTCCGGGGCGTTTCCGATGGGAATGCTACAAAAACTGACACTTGCACTACGGAGACTTGACCCTGACAATACCCGATGGGAAGCGTTGCAGAAAGAACTGGTAGAAAAACGCGCACCAAACGTACCCCCCCCCTCTGTGTATTGCAGCTGCATCTGATACACAAGATGACCAAGAACGTCCTGATGAACTACACGAAATTATTGACGACACCTTCAAAAGATACCGAGATTCTGATTTCGGACGAAAGTTATACCTTATCCAAAACAGCATCTTCGGCGTTGACATCCAACCCATCGCATGCCAAATCGCTAAACTCCGCTTTTTCATTTCCCTCGCCATTGAACAAGAACCCGACAAAGACGCAGAGAACTTCGGTATCAAGCCGTTGCCGAATTTAGAGACGCGTTTTGTCGCTGCGAATACACTGATAGGACTCAAACAACAAATATCTTTGAGAAGTCAAGAGGCGAGTCGTTTAGAGCAAGCACTCCGCAACAATCGTGAAAAGCATTTCCACGCGACCACACGCCAACAAAAGCGCGCATGCAAAGATAGAGATGAAGAATTGCGTGCCAAATTGGCAACGGAATTGAAGGGACTCGGTGCGTTTGCAGATGATGCAGATAACATCGCACAGTGGGACCCGTATGACCAGAATGAAAAGGCTGATTGGTTTGACGCTGAATGGATGTTTGGCATCACGGATGGGTTCGATGTTGTAATTGGCAATCCGCCCTATATCCAATTGCAAAAGGAAGGCGGGAAACTTGGAAATCTTTATCAAAATAAAGGTTTTGATGCCCTTGCACGAACAGGCGATATTTATTGCCTGTTCTACGAAAAAGCACATAAACTCTCGAAAAATAACGGATGGACATGTCTCATCACTTCCAATAAATGGATGCGCGCCGGATACGGCAAAAAACTAAGAGATTATCTTCTAACACACACCCAACCTGCCCAACTGCTGGACATGGGACCAGACGTATTCGATGCCACCGTTGACACCAACATATTATTATTCCAAAATGCTGCACCTAGCATATCTACCACCTTCAGTGCCATAACCCTTGGAACAGATTTTGATAGACGAACCGACAACATTGCGCAATACTTACGTGCTAATGGCGTAGATATGGAGATGCCCATGAAAGGGGAACCATGGGCAATACTCTCAGCTGCTGAACTGGCAATAAAACGCAAAGTAGAGAATGTCGGTAAACCGCTTAAAGACTGGGATATAAACATCAGTTGTGGCATAAAAACAGGTTGCAACGCGGCATTCATCATAGATGAAGAAAAGCGCGATCAACTCATCGCACAAGACCCAAGCGCCGCAGAAATCATTAAACCCCTCCTACGCGGACGTGATATTAAGCGTTACCATGTCCAATGGGCAGGATTATATGTAATTGGCACTTTTCCGGTACTGAAGTTGAACATCAACAATTACCCTGCAATTAAAAATTATCTAGTAGAATTTGGTAGAAACCAATTAGAACAATCTGGAAAAACACTTGCAGATGGAACTAAATCCCGTAAGAAGACTGGAAATAAATGGTTCGAAACACAAGATCAAGTTGCTTATTACCTCGATTTTGAAAAAGAGAAAATCATTTATCCTCTAACAACGCAAGGAGCTTACTTTTTCTTAGACGATAGGCAGTATTATTTAGATATGACTTGTTCTATGATAACCGGGAGCGATTTAAAGATGCTGGTAGGTCTGCTAAGTTCAGCACTGTTGAAGTACGCATACAAACAGATTTATAGCGGAACTGTACTCGGTAAAAAGGGCTATCAGTATAACAAACATGCTTTGGAGAAACTTCCTGTCGTTAAAATTCCTCCTTCGGAACAACACGTCTTCACTGCCCTAGTGGATGAAATTCTATCCGATAAACACACCAACCCGGATGCAGACACCTCCAATCTTGAAAACGAAATTGACAAACTCGTATACGCCTTATACGGCTTAACCGACGATGAGATTGCGATTGTAGAGAGGAGTATCTGAATCATAGATTCGGCAAAGGCATTCATACCGTCGATGTGGCGATCCAGAAAATGTAGTCCGCGATCCTGCAAACGCCTTGTAGCATATCCTTTCCAGGTTGTGCATCGTTGTGTCTCTTTGAGCATCGACCTTTCCAGGTTGTGTCTTCGTAGCACAAACCAAAGCCATTCATTAAAATCCGCGAAAATCCGGGGAATGCCTAAATGAAGATTAACAATTTAATTCGGTAATTTCTTGGAGGTGCCGATGCGGTTAGGAAACCATACCTACAGAGCCTGGAGAATATAGAATTACCCAAATATTTTCTTAAACTTCATAATGGCATTCATACCGTTGATTTGGTGTAATCCGCGAAAATCCGCGATTCTGACAAAAAATCCGCATTCATTCTGATCCTACCAAACTCGCGCCTGAAGCAACAAAAAACTAATCCACGTAATCCGAAATCCTGACAAAACAAAAATCCAGATTCTCCGACAAACACGGAATTTCTACGCACTGATCAAACCGCCTATAAAGATAGTCTGAGACTAAAATTAGAAGCGTTTTGGATACAAAAAAAAATTCACTAAAAGATGAATTTTTGCCAAAATACATCATAGAAATTTATTGAACAATTACGGCATTCATACCGTTGAT
This sequence comes from Candidatus Poribacteria bacterium, assembly GCA_965200395.1. Classification (GTDB taxonomy): domain Bacteria; phylum Poribacteria; class WGA-4E; order WGA-4E; family WGA-3G; genus MSPOR6. The sequence goes on from CBDAUH010000004.1 coordinate 257,428, forward strand.
TTGGTGAAAATCCGCGATTCAAAAAATATAATCCGCAACCCTGACAAAACAAAAATCCAGATTCTCCGACAAACATAGAATTTCTACGCATTGACCAAACCGCCTATAAAGATAGTCTGAGACTAAAATTAGAAGCATTTTGGATACAAAAAAAAATTCACTAAAAGACGAATTTTTGCCAAAATACATCATAGAAATTTATTGAACAATTATTGAACTTGAAGAACACGAAGCCAAATTATACGGACTATATAATCATGAACATGAACAGAAATCCAGCGGAGATACTGACGAAGGACCTGATACAGGAAGCACAGGAAACTCTCAAAAATCTGATGCCGACAGAGCGATTGAAATATTGTGTGCTGTCCACAAAGAAAATCGCCATTGTTTCATGTTCCGAAACCATGGCAACCTCAGTTATCAGGACTTACGCATTCCCCGCCTGCGGGGAATAAGGGGTAAACCTGAACAGGAGCACCCAAATCTGCGTCCATCCTGTCTATAATTCACTATAGTTTGTAGATTCAGGACACAACGGTACTACACCAGCATATTTTACACCTGTTAAATATGCGATCTCCCGTTTCCAAGTAGTAAGGTCATTAATATTAAACTGGTGCAAATGATCATGTCCGCATGCCCTCGCCATCACCTGCATCAATTCAACAGAAGCGGATAAAAATCGATGCAACCTTTGTGCAGCAACCTCTACCTTTAATCTTGCACGTAAATGATCTTTTTGGGTAGCAATTCCCACTGGACAGTTATTTGTATGACATGCTCGCATTCCGATGCACCCGATTGCTTGCATCGCGGAATTCGCAATAGCCACACCATCTGCACCGAGTGCCAACGCCCTCGCAAAATCCGCCGCTGTCCTCAAACCACCCGTAATAAGCAGCGTAACATCCCTATTTCCTGTATCATCAAGATATTTGCGTGCACGTGCTAATGCTGGCATTGTAGGCACTGATATGTTATCCCTGAATAAGAGAGGTGCAGCCCCAGTACCACCGCCACGACCGTCCAAAATGATATAATCCACCCCAATGTGAAGTGCTGCTTCAATGTCCTTTTCTATGTGTTGCGCCGAGAGTTTAAACCCAATAGGGATGCCACCTGTTTCCTTACGTACCAATTCAGCAAATTGGGTATAGCCATCAACGGATTCCCAATCAGGAAATCGGGCAGGTGAGATTGCAGGTTGACCTGCGGATAGACCCCTAACAGCAGCGATTTCTTCAGTCACCTTAGTACCGGGGAGATGTCCGCCAGTACCTGTCTTTGCTCCTTGTCCGCCTTTGAAATGAAAAGCTTGTGCATGACCCAATTTATCGAAAGAAAAACCGAACCGTGCCGATGCAAGTTCGTAGAAATAACGTGAGTTTGCCTCTGCTTCTGCTTGCAACATGCCGCCTTCGCCAGAACAGATACCTGTACCTGCCATTTCAGCACCTTTTGCTAAAGCAATTTTTGATTCTGCGGAGAGCGCACCAAAACTCATATCGGAGACAAAGATAGGTATGTTCAATTTCAGCGGTTTTTTTGCCTTAGGACCGATAACCAATTCAGTGCCAACAGGTGTTTCATCAAGATGAGGGGTTTTGTGAAGTTGTGCTACAACAAACTGTAGATCGTCCCAATTAGGTAAGTCCTTACGAAGCACACCCATCGCAGAAGTCTGCCCATGATGTCCAACCTTACTCAGTCCATTGCTCGCTAGTTCCTGTATTTCGGCGACATAAGGTTCTTCAGGTGTGCCGTGAATATCCTGATATGTTCCCTGATATTGATCGCGCCGGTATGGTTGAGGATTCTCCTTTTCCCACTCACGAATTTCATCTTCATCAACATATACGACATCATCCGCTATCCATGCAGCAAATTTTGCAAGACGTTCAGAATTCAGATATTCGCTTATACCCGTGTCATAACGGTAGTCCCAATAGTGAACACCGCATATCAGGTTCTCGCCATCAATATAACCGTCTGCAAGCAATGCACCACGATGATGACATCGTCCGTATAGGACAGAAATTTGGTTATCATAACGGATTATTACTAAATCCACATTTGCAACGAGGGCGTAGGCAGGTTCTCTATCTTTGAGCTCACTAAAAATAGCGACTTTTGTTTTCGTCATTTTCTTAGACTTTCGGTGTTTATGTGATATAGACGTAAAGCGGTGGGAATGAGATCACTTATGCTTCCTGATTGTTAGGTGTATCTCGTTCAAGTTGAGCAAGACGCTGATCTAATGCTTGCTGCTGCCTTCCTAATCGTAACAAGTAGAGCATAAAAACTAACCAGATTACTAAATAAGCAGAAACAAGGTATTTGAGACGCTTGCGTTGTGCCAATTCCAGTTTTTCGATTGAAAGGTTAACGGCTTGTTTTACAGTCCCTTCATCCTCTGTGGTAACTTGAGATTCCGATATTGCTTCTTTGACAGCTTCGTCAATCTTTTCTTGGTCCAAGGTTGGAACTTGAATTGCCGAAAATACTAAATAGACAACGATTAGAGAACTAACTATAATTACGATTCGCATCAAGGTGCCTCCTCTATATGTTTCCGACGTATCACCTCATATCGTGATTCTGTCTTTTTGATCTGATACTGCAGAATTAATAGTAATGAAAAAAGCATGATGAGTACTATTAATACTACAAGCCATGTATGTTGCATCGATGAAGTTACATCAAATTTCGATCCACGTTCCGGATGAAGTTTTCCTTTCCACCATTTTGTAGCAAAATGGACAATCGGTACATTAAAGAAGGCTATAGTACCAAGCACCGCTGAATAGATCCCACGTTTGTCTTCAGATAAAGCGGAGCGCAGAATGAAATACCCAACGTACATTAACCAGAGAACGAGTGTGCTCGTGAGTCGTGCTTCCCAGCTCCACCAAGTACTCCATGCGTATCTCGCCCAAATTGGGCCGGAAAGCAGCACAACGGTGCAAAAAACAACACCTATTTCAGCTGCTGATACTGCCAATAGATCATCGTTAGATTTGCGTTTAATCAGATACTTTACACTAAATATGAAGTTCACACCAAATGCCAGATATACAGTCATCGCAGCTGAAACATGCAAATAGAAAATCTTCTGGACTTCCATCATAGATTTTTCAACCTGTGCATGTCCGAAGATAAGAAAGAGAGAAATGAAAAATAAGGCTGCTACGATAACAAAGGCCATTCGAGAATGATATAGAATTCGGAGTGCAGAAAATATTTCCCGAAACTCTGCAGCAACAAAGCGCAGCGCGGAACAAAACGCTTGTCTGCAAACCCGAAAGATACTCATTAAAATTTTTCCCATATTGGACTCCCTGTTAGTATTTCAGGACCATCTGATAGTATAGCCACTGTATGTTCAAAAAGGGCAGACAAATTCCCATCGGCTGTTTCAATTTTCCACCCATCATCCATGACATCAACATCGGGATGGCCTGCATTCACCATCGCCTCGATTGCCAGCACCATACCTGGTCTGAGTCGAGGTCCACGTCCTGGCTTTCCATTTGTCGGGACTTGCGGGTCTTCATGGAGGCTTCGTCCGATACCGTGCCCGGCATAGTCTTGTAACACTGAAAAACCAGCTTTTTCTGCTACGTTTTGCAGTTGATAAGAAACATCACCCATACGGTTGCCAGGTTTTGCCTCTTTAATCGCTGCGTATAATGACTCTTTTGTCACCTCAAGGAGTTTTAGAGCATCAAGTGCAACCTGTCCTACAGGAAAAGTAAATGCATTATCACCATGGTATCCATCAATGTGAACAGCAGTGTCTACCCCAATGATGTCCCCCTCCTTTAGCACTTCATTTTGGTCAGGTATACCGTGAATCACAATGTTGTTGACTGAGACACAGATAGTGGCTGGATACGGCGGGTGGTCTGGAATGACATAGTTCAGGAATGATGGCGTAGCGTTTATTTCGGCGATTGCTTTACGAGAAATCATCTCTAATTCATAAGTAGATACACCAGGTTGAATCGCATCTGCAAGGGTCTTAAGGACAGTTGCTGCGGCTTGTCCGCTCCGTTTCATTTTATCTATTTCTAATCTACTTTTTATTCTTATCTTTTGCATACGGTAATCGTTTTCACAATAGGAAAATATCATCCTTTCTATAATAGTTATGTAATGATGGAGTCAGTATTTTTCCGATACATTACACTAAAAAAATCAAAACAAACTCAACTGACTTTCTTTATTTCTATATGGCTCATGGCATTTTATGTATTGTTCCAAAAACTCAAATTTTGTTAACCAATATACACCACCGTTTGCACAAGAATTTCCATGCCAATCAACCGCTTTGATCCGGGATATTAAATCTTCTACTAGAATTTTTGACTTAAGGAAGTATCCTCTATTGTTTGGTTTTGGATTCTTTGTGACTCTTCTTGGAGCAGCACCGAAAACAAAAATGTCAAAGTCATCTTTATTGGAGAATCTAAAGTCATTCGTTTCTGTGTATGCATTCGGATTAACTCTTAAATCCCTTCCTTCAGATTTATCAAAGATGAAGAAACTTGCCGGCACATGGTAGTCTTTGCCATCCAATGTAAAACAATCCCTTCCTAACTCAGTGATAGAGACTATTCTCCAATTGTATGGCAATATTTTTTGCCGTGTATGTTTTCTATAACTATAGTTTGGACATTTTTGGTCTTGTTATAGATTATGAATAGTTGGCAGCATTTCCCCGTTAGCACTTCTGAACAGGTGTTAGAACCGCTGCTAACGCCCCTTTTCTGTCTAAATTCTGTTAGAAATCACTGTTTTTTAGCCATCATTTTTCCAATAATCGTGAAAATAGTTGCTGTTGAACTAGTTCATGTAGTATCTTCGGGGATTTTTAGTTTTTTCTGTGCGTTTTTCCTCGGGTCGTAACCCGTATAAAAATAGTTTTGTTGTAAACATCGCTGCAAGTAAGCGGTCATCAAGCCGCGTGTGAGATGTTTCGGTTTATACCAGTGTATATTGAGTGTGGATAGCACGTCTTCTAAATCAAGAGAAACCTTGTCTGTGTCTGTGTCTGCGGGTGTCTTAGGCAATGGCGACGGACTGAAAGCGAGTTGTGTCAGCGTTGCTGCGGTGAAACTGAGTTGAGCGAACCGATCCAAACTTTTCCTGTCTCGGAGTTGATAGGTGTCAAATCCGAAGTTCTCTTTAGCGTCCCGAAAGGCAGTTTCAATCTGCCACCGGTTTCTATAGTGTCGGATAACTGTTTCTACGGGCAGTCGTAAATCTGAAGTAAATACACAAAAATACCGATAGGGTTTAGGCTTTTTGGGGCGTTTGCGTATCACAACGATGCGGACATCTACAGGACACATCTTTGTTCGCACGACTTTATCAGCGACAGAAAGTGTCTGATCCTCAACAACGATATCTGTATACTGCAGGTGTGGAATAGACACACGGCTACCATACCGACGGGGTCTGCCTCTCTTGAGACGCTTAGGGCGTTTCGGTATATCAAAAAACGCTGCGTTTGACTTCGCACGACAAAGTAAATGATGTCCTTGTGAGAGTATCTCCGTGAACACTTTGCGTCTATTGAAGCCTCTATCAAAAACGATAAGACCCGGTGGCACAAGATTACATAAATGCTTCAGCACAGCGAGGCTATTCGCGTCCTCGCTTTTCGGTTCCATCATCCGTGTGGCTAATGGAAACAGGCGCGTGCCTTCGCGCGTTTCTGCCAGCCACCCAATCGCACCAAACTCGTGTCCGTGATGAAACTTGGATTGGTTCTTGTTACGTGGCTGATACGCAGGGTTCCTGCGGAAATGCAAACCCGCTTGTTTTGAACCGCTACTTATGGCATGCGTCTCATCATAGACATAGATGCCCGTGGGGTAAGCGGATAGCACTTGATGGCTTAGCGTAGTGGCGACTTGATCCACACACCAGATGCCACGCGAGAGAAACTTTGGCAGAGACCAATACCGACCTGCTTGGGCTGTCGCAAGATAGATTTGTGTCATTGTGCCTCGGTAGGGCGTATTTATCAGACCTTTTACGAAAGTCTGAAAGTGGTGAAAGTTATTATACTTGAACACAGGTCAAAAATCTGATAACATGTTGTCCAAGTAGGAAAGTGGGGTCATTTGAAATATCCTTTCAAATTTGTGTTTTCTAAAAGGATACCCGCTTTCCTGCTTTATGTCCATAAAAAAAACAAAAAATGTCCAAACTATAGTTTTCTATAAACATCCGGTAAAATAAACGCAATTGTTTGGACATTCCTAAATGAGATAGCATGTGATATAAATTTTGAAGAGAGTTTCTGATATTGACCAAACGGTGGGTTTCCTATAACTAGAACACACTTATGATCTCCACAAATATTGTAATTGAGCCAGTCGCCTCTAATAATCCCATCATGTTGTGGGTCAATATCTATTCCTATTTTATTTGCGTGCTGGATGTTTTTAAAAAAAGCACCATCCCCAGCAGAAGGTTCTATCACGCAGTCGTAATCGTAAGGTAATTTGTTTACTTCAACTAAGCAGCTTTTGACTACCTTCTGTTTCGTGTAGAACTTATCAAATATTCTACTGCGGTTTTTATGTTCCTTCCTCCAAATGTGAGTCATCGTTATGTCTCCTTTAGAGAAATCATTATCGTGTACTTTCTTTATGAATCACAAAGTCAGTATCCATTCAAATACGGTTATATTCTATAAGTTATTTGTTTTATACAACAATCTGTCCAATCAATGTATGTGCAGTAGCAGAATGGACTTCTATATTGACGATGTCACCTATTTGTGCATTCTCCTTTGGGAAAACTGTTGTCTTGAAAGTATCAGATTTTCCATGATATTGCTTGGAGTCGCGTCTGCTATCACCTTCCACTAAAACAGGTACAGTAGTTCCTATCTTTGTTTGATTAATGTCAGCAGAAATTTGTTCTTGAAGTGTGATAATCTCATTTAACCTGCGCGCCTTCTCTGGCTCTGGAACATCGTCATCCAACGTTTTATTTGCTAATGTGCCATCCCGATCAGAGTATTTGAACATAAATGCAGAATCAAACCGAATTTCTTCCATCAATGAATAGGTTTTGTTAAAATCCCCTTCTGTTTCACCGCAAAAACCAACAATCACGTCTGTTGAAAGCGCAATTTGTGGAATACGTTCTCTAAGTTTGTTAACAAGTTCACGGAATTCTTCTGCAGTATATGTACGCCGCATACGTTCTAAAACTTGAGTTGAACCGGATTGTAATGGAAGATGCAGCTGTTTGCAGACCTTCGGACAATTCTCAATCGCTTCAATCATATTGTCAGTTGCATCCGCTGGATGCGGTGATGTGAACCGCACACGTTCAATGCCTTCTACTTCAGCAATTGACCAGAGCAATTCACCAAAATCGTTTTTTCCATCATGATAGGAGTTTACTGTCTGTCCCAGCAGTACAATCTCTTTGAAGCCTTCATCAACAAGTCTCTCAACATCATGTTTCAATATATTTGTTGGTATGCTCCGCTCTCTTCCGCGAACAAACGGAACAATGCAGAATGTACACATTTTATCACATCCGCGCTGAATAGTAAGCCATGCGCGAATTCCTTCTTTACGCATAGGTGCAATGTCAGCATAGTCTTCACCCTTATCCAGCTGTAGACCGAGAAATGGGTCTCCATTGACCACCGCATTGAGGGCCAATGGCAAATTTCGATATGCGTCAGGCCCCATTACAATATCAACATAAGGAGCTGCTTCCAGAAGTTTGTCGCGCAGATGTTGTGCCATACACCCACAAACCCCGATAATAAGATCACTCTCTCTGCGTTTCCTATGATTGAGATGCTCAAGCCGGTTGATGACTTTTGTTTCAGCGTTTTCGCGAATGGCACAAGTATTGAGCAAAATTACATCGGCATCATCAATATCTGAAACATTTTGATGTCCTGCTTGTGTTAAGATACCTGCCATCAGTTCACTATCACTGACATTCATCTGACATCCATAGGTTTCGATGTATACTTTACGCGCAATACGATTTTTAATACTTGTTGCACGTACACTCATATCAGAAGGTTGTGCAGTTAACCTTGAGTGTGGAGGGACTTGATATTCTGATTTGTAAATAGGAAAAGAAGATTTCTGCTTCATAAGGAAATTATACAATCAAGAGTTATGCTACAAAATACCGTTCATATCAAGGACAGCGAACTCACGTTATGTAGTTATCATAATATTCCGACAAGTCAATAGTAAACAAGTCTCCTACATAAATAACCACGCGGTATTTTAGTGTCTGTTTTGTGTTTGCATTTAATGTGAAATGAGGTGTACGTGCTAACAAATATCCCTGATATATGTCTTCTGCTAAAAAAAATGTCTGACCATTGGTTGGATGAGGTAAAATTGCCAATCCAACTGTGGTATTTGAAATAATCCCACACAACGTGGCCCATTGTGATGGTTGTTGATTAACTTCTGTTTCGCCAAGTCGTCCATCCGAATTTGCAGTTTTTCTATGTTCCATTTCAGCCGCATAATATCCAAGTCCGAGATCATCAACAAATGTAATTGGACGTGTGTATGTTTGTAACACAATATTTATGTCAAGTATCCGTGCGTTATTTTGGCTGGAATGAACAGTAGTGCTACATTTCTCTGCTATCTCAATGTCTGAACCTTTCCACATGGTGTTACTAATCAACATGAGACATTCTTCAGATGAATCTAAGATTTTCCATTCAAGTGTCGGTTTATTTCTGAGAAGTTGAACCTGTTCCTCTGTCGTATCATATACTGTGCCTAAAGAAAAGCAGAGTCCTGGTAGATACTTTTCTGCACAGGTTTCTGTTATAGTTTCTCCATTTGGAGCATACAACGGATGAAAATATGAACATGATACTCTGTCATCATAACAATAAGTGAGTATCGATTCGTTTTTCTCCGTGATAGATATTTCTTTTCCAGGAACTTCTTCTATCTTAAATTCCATCTGTAAATTATACCATGCTTAACCAGATGTTGCAAAAGTTTTTAAAATGTAGAGTGTACAAGGATATTGCCACGCTGACAAATATTTCATACTTTTTTCTTGACTAATTTTGTAAATCTGTTATATTAATTGCATAAATCATTTCAGTAAGTACTTCATCACTACTGGCAGATTTTCATTATTATACTTGAGGAGGATCTACTAAGATGACCCGTTTTTTTTCCGGTTTCGTTCAAAAAATAGATCGAAACCACATTATCATACTCTTACTTGGCACACTATTCGTAACGAACATCGGTTGTATAGGTGGCGTTAACCTCGTACCGCTGAGTGCGAAAATACAAAATGCTGATAATATGTTTGAACAAGCCGAAGCTGTTTCAACACGATCAGATGATGCCAATGAGAAACAAAAAGCAGTAGCGAAACAGAAAAAACTTTACGATACAGCATTGTCACTTTATCTTGAAATCATTGCAAACGATGCTAAGGGTAAATATGCCCAACGTTCCCATCATCAGATAGCAAAAATATACAAGAAATATTATGAATGGGATAAGGCTAATGAACACTATCAAGCGATCGTTGAACTTGCGCCGACTGGGTATTATGCAAGTGAAGCAAAAACCGGAATTGCGAACATCCGTAAGAACCGTGCTCTGATACAGACCGAATTAGCAAATTATCAGAACTATAAAGCTCTCTACGATACTGAACCGTCAGAAGAGTCTTATGATATCGCCGCTGAGTCTCTTTACAAAGTAGGCCAGTCGTATGAAGCCTTAGAAAATTATAATGAAGCGATTGCTACTTATGAACGATTAGTGACTGAGTTTCCAGAACATGAAAAAGCAGTACAGGCGCAGCTACGGGTTGGAAATATTTATTTTTACGATTTGTATGATTATACCAATTCGGGAGGCTGGGGTGCATTTGTTGCTGTCGCCCAAAAGTTCCCTGATACTTTTGAAGCCAAGCAAGTTGTTAAAGACCTGAATCAAACCGAAGCCTTATTGAAAGAAATAAAAAATCTACAAGATGAAATTCACCGGAACAAGAGCAAAAAGGCACAGCAGTTTGAAAAGCTCGGACGCTATGTTCTTCCGTCGGAAAAATATATTCAAGGTAAAGCTGATTTGATTGTTCAGAATTACCAACAGATCGCACGTAATTGGGAGAAACTCCGTAACTATCCGAATGCAATAGAAACAAATAAGGTGTTAATTTCCGATTTATCACATAAGAAATTTGCCGTTGCTGATGCTCTGTTCAAAATCGGTTCACTTTACCAACAAAGTGGAGAGTATGAACGTGCTATATCGGCATTTGAAGACTTGCTTCAAAATTCACCTGAATCAGTCTGGCGTAATGAAGCAGCTTATCAACAAGCTATTTGCTACCGCGCTATTCGTGAATTCCGTTTAGCCTACGAAGGTTTCAAGACTTATATAAGTCTTACAAAAGGAGAAACACCTCACATACGTGAGGCACAACAGATTCTTCGCCAGTTTGAACTCGATCAAGATCAGGATGGTTATATGTTCTACGAAGAACAGGAAGCAGGCACATCTGACCAGGATTCAAACACATATCCTGGAGCAGATAGTTAAGTTCAGCTTGATATAAGTAGATATTTTATCCGATCTACGTGTTATCCAGCTGTTTACTATCTGAGCCAGGTTCAAGATCCTGGCTCAGAATAATATAAAAACAACATCCGTGAGTTCGGTGTCCTTGGTATGAAGGCTATTTTGTAGCATAACCTTTCTAGGTTGTGCCTTGTGTACGCAACCTGGAAAGGTTACACTGCATGGAGCACAAAAATTGCTTATACCGAGCTCACGTTAAATAAACAGTTTTACACGGTGATGTTCAGAAGCAGGTATACGTTTGTATATCTCATGTCGTATCAATTCAGGAGTGTACCTGCGGGAGAAGTGATTTAGAACGATATGTTCACTCTCAAATTGTTCTAACAGTGAAGGTATCATATCGAGATGTATATGTTTTGTTTTTTTCGCTCGTTCTCGATGATCAGGTGTAATAAAGGTACATTCACAAATAAGAAGTTTGCACTGTTTGAGTAACGGATGTGCGTCAATTGAGATACCTTGCGTATCACCAAAATAAGCAACTAATGGTAACTGCACCTCGTTAGTAATTTCTACATTAGATCGCTTGAGTGCAACGATTTCTCTATCAGATAAATTGTGGTATTCAGGCTTTAGTTTTCTTCTAATTTCACAAATCAGATAAGATACAGCTGGAACGCTATGGTTACCCGGTAAGATGTGAGCGACTAAATTCTTCCGAAACTTAATTGAACACCCAACTTCTACAGGTGTTAGATGATATGCCCAGTTCTTTCCGCCATCTAACATAGATATTTTGTTCAGAATATTGTGTAATTGCTTAAATCCGCTTGCCGGAACAAAAATATGTCCCGGAGGCATATCAGCAAGCCAACGTTGACTAATATATATTGGTAATCCGAAATAATGGTCAAGATGAAAATGTGATATAAACACATGGTTCGTTCCAATAAAACGCATTGGACATCTACCTAAATCAAAAATAAGGTCTAATTCTTTTATTCTTATATAAGTTGCGACAGCGGAACTGGATTTTCCATCAAGTACCCAACTTCCACATTGTAACATAGGCATAGTAAATTAAAACGCAATTAAAATTGCTTCCCTTGGAGTATAGTTGTATATGCAGGTCAAAATAGGTATTATAGGTGGTAGCGGATTCTATCAGATAGAAGGTTTATCGGATATAGAAACCATTGATATTGATACACCTTTCGGTAAACCGAGTGATACTTTAATCCATGGTAAACTTGATGAGCAAGCTGTAGTATTTTTACCGAGACACGGTGTAGGACATCCACTCCTTCCTTCTGATATTAATGTTCGCGCTAATATATATGCGTTGAAAACACTCGGTGTAGAATGGGTCATCTCTGTCAGTGCAGTGGGTAGCCTGAAGCAGGAAATTGAACCGCGTCATTTTGTCATCCCTGATCAGCTATACGATCATACGAAAAATCGAATATCAACTTTCTTCGGAGATGGAATAGCTGTACATATTAGTATGGCACACCCGTTTTGTTCTCATCTAAGCACACTTCTATACAGTGCAGCAACAGGAGTAGGGGCGACTGTCCATGATGGCGGCACCTACATTTGCATGGAAGGCCCCAATTTCTCTACACAAGCGGAATCAAATGTATATAGACAATTTGGATTTGATATCATCGGAATGACAGCAGCACCTGAAGCAAAACTTGCACGCGAAGCTGAAATGTGCTACACCATCCTTGCATGTTCTACAGATTATGATTGTTGGCATCCTGAACATGATAACGTAACAACCGAGATGATTCTTGAAAATCTTCGATCTAATGTAGAAACATCCAAACAAATTGTGAAAAATCTGGTATCTAAAATCCCGATCGGACAAAGAGATTGCAGTTGTAGCAACGCACTTCAATATGCAATTGCTACACAAACAGATAAGATTCCAATTGCTAAACGGCATCAGTTAAAACTATTGTTGGATAAGTACCTCGTGTAATGTGTCGTATATTATATTAGCCTCCGATTTAGTGAGAATAAGTGGGGGTGCGATAAAGATAATGTTCTCCGGTTCATCCACAGCATGACCGATTTTACCAACAATAACCCCTTTTTCTCTTAATTGCGCCACAATGCTATTAGTCACTTCTGTTTGCAGGTGTGCCCCGTTTTCTTTAACGAGTTCCACAGCAAGCATCAGCCCCTTACCACGAACATCACCAACAATTTGCAATTTCTTTAATGAAACAAGTTTGTCAAGGAGATAACTACCAACCTTTTCAGCATTGTCACATAGTCGCTCGGATTGCAGGATATTCAAATTTGCAACACCTGCGGCACATGCTACTGGGTGACCACCGTAGGTACAGACTTGTGAAAACTCACGATTATCATTGGGATCCCCAAGAAATGTGTTGAATACAGCTGTTGACGTAACACATGCGCCGAGTGGAATATAGCCGCTTGTCAATCCCTTAGCAAGTGTTATAATATCGGGTTGAACATCCCAGTGCTCACAGGCGAACATCTTTCCTGTACGACCAAAACCTGTAATCACCTCATCAAAGATAAGTAATAACCCGTAATCGTCACAGATTTTTCGTAATTTTGGAAAATAATCGTCTGGTGGCACAATCACGCCACCGCCACCGATAATGGGTTCAGCAATAACAGCGATGACTGTTTCTGGTCCTTCTGACTGAATGATCCGCTCAAAGTCATTGACACATGCTTCAACACACGATGAATAGTCTAATCCGAGTGGGCATCTGTAACAGTATGGTGGTACGGCATGATGAAATCCTGGTGCTAATGGTTCAAACGCTTTTCGTCTACGTGCCTGTCCGGTGGCTGACATTGCCCCATAGGTAAATCCGTGGTACCCCCTATACCTACTAATAATCTTGTATCTATTTTCACCGGGATATGTTTGTCTACCATACTGACGTGCGATTTTTATGGCAGTTTCATTTGCTTCTGACCCACTGTTACAGAAATAGACATGGTTTAAATCACCTGGGAGACATTTCGCTAACTGCTGCGCTAAGGTAGTTGCAGGAACATTTATCTGTGAGTGTGGGTAGTAACACAATTCCTGTATTTGTGCATAAACCGCATCTGCAATTTCTTGTCTTCCATACCCTATGTTCACATTCCACAAAGCAGAGTATGCGTCTAAATATTCCTGCCCCTCCGTATCAACAAGTGTGGTACCGTGTGCCGATTTGAAAACCAACAGATCCGTCTCATCAAGACGTTGGTGCTGGAACAGCGGGTGCCAAACATGAGACTTATCTATTTCTCTATAATTTGTTTCCATAACTAAGATTCTCCTTGGCAATACTACATAGCTTCAGGTGCTGATATCCCCAATAATTTCAATCCATTTGTTAACACTGTTTGTACGCAACGTACCAGGACAAGTCTTGCACATGACCGTTCGATATTGCTCGTGTCTAATACTCGATGTTGGTTATAGTAGGGATGAAATAGACCTGCTAATTCGTAAAGATAATGTGGTAGACGATGTGCTTCACGTTCCTCAGCACTGAAAAGAACAGTAGATGGAAAGTCCGCTAACTTCCGAATAATTTCATGTTCTGATTGGTCTGAAAGCATCTCCAAGTTTATAGCTTCTATAGGTTTCAACTGTATTTCTTGTTCAGCTGCTTGTTGAAAAATACTAGAGCATCGCGCATGTGCATACTGAATATAAAAAACAGGATTTTCATTCGCTTGAGTCACGGCTAATTCAAGATTGAAATCGAGATGTGTGTTGTTCGCGCGCATAAGAAAAAAATAACGGGCAACATCAACAGCGAATTGTTCACCTACAGCGTCTGACAATTCGTCAATCAGAGCGTCGAGGGTCAAAAATTGTCCTTGTCGTTTAGACATATCTCTTCGATTGCCATCAGAATCAACTATATTCACCTGCTGGATAATGCCTACTTCCAACCAATCATCTTCAAATCCGAGTGCTTTCACAAAGTTTTTTAACCGCAACACATGTCCTTGATGGTCAGGACCGAGTAAATCTATCACTTTGTCAAAACCACGTTCATATTTGTCACGATGATAGGCTGCATCCGGAACAAAATAGGTGTATTCACCGTTGGTGCGGATGACTACACAATCTTTATCGTCTCCAAAATCTGTCATCCGAAACCAAGTTGCCCCATCTGCTTCATATAGGTAATTCTTTTCACGAAAAATGTCTATAATTTCGTCAGGTTTACCGCTGTCACGAATAGATTTCTCACTTGTCCACACATCAAAACTGACCCCAAATCGTTCCAATGATGTCTTTTGCTGTCCAAGCAGGTGATCTATTCCCTTATCTATGAATGATTCTATCCGTTCTTCATGAGAAAGGTTGAGATATTTTTTACCTTCTTCTTCAACAATAGATTCAGCAAACTCTCGTAAGTATACTCCTTGATATCCACCCTCTGGTATTTCTAAATTACGTTCACCTAATGCTTGTCGATATCGTATGTCTATAGATTCTCCAAGTTTTTCTACTTGTCCACCTGCATCGTTTACATAATATTCTCGGATTGCGTCATAACCGACAGCATTTAATAAGTTGACAAGTGTGTCACCAACAGCTGCAGCACGACCACTGACGATGTTTAAAGGACCCGTTGGATTTGCACTGACAAACTCAATTTGAATACGTTTCCCTTTACCATTGTTATTTCTACCGTAATTGTCTTTTAATGACAAAATTGTTTTGATTGTTTCAGACAACCATTCGTTTGATAAGTAGATGTTAATAAAACCCGGTCCCGCAATCTCAATATTGCGAATACTCGGGTGTTCATTTTGATTGACATGCTTTACAATTGTATCTGCAATTGTCCGAGGTGCCATCTTTGCCTGTTTTGCCAATCCTAAAGCAATTGGGGTAGCAATGTCCCCATGTTCAGATGTCTTCGTTGGTGAAAAAGGTATTTCAGGCATTTCAGATATAGGTAATTCTCCTGCCTCAATTGCAGAGCGAATTGCCCTTTCTAATATGTTGTAAATGTCTGATTTTATTTTATCCATATATAAAAAACAGATTATTGCTCTATCATTTCCTTATATGTGTTGAATATTTCAATCAACGAATTATAACACAATAGATGTGTCAAGTCAACTTTGATTAATTCTCGGGCAAAGGCATACAATCTTCACGATTCTGAAAATACGGAGATGTGACTATTGAATTCCTTTATTTCTATAATTCTCAATTTGTAATTTTGATGGCTATATGATATAATTCGGATACAATACATAGGAGGTTACAAATGGCAAAGATAAATACACTTGTTTTTGCAGGTGGTGCAATTCACAACTGGAAAGGATGCAGTGAAGAAATCATCAAATCACTGTCACAACGAGACGAATTTGAATTGACGACTGTTGAAGATGATTTGGATGCATTGGTCTCACCCAACTTAGATCCGTATGACCTTATCGTCTTTTATTACACGGTGGGTGAAATTTCTGATGCCCAGAAAAATGGTTTACTAAACCACGTTGCTTCAGGTAAAGGTTATGTCGGAATCCATTCTGCCGCAGATTCTTTCCGCGGCTGTCCTGAATACCGGTCTATGGTCGGTGGGTACTTTACTACACATCCACGTTATAGGGATTATCAAGTCAGTATAGTGGATAATGAACATGAAATAACACACGGACTTAACGAATTTGTTGTGAAAGATGAACAATACATTCTTGATTACGATCCACGCAATCACGTGCTTGCTTCTGCATTGTGGAAAGGTGAAGCGATGCCAGTGGCATGGACAAAGAATTGGGGTGAGGGCAAAGTATTCTATCTTGCACTTGGACATGACCCTGCGGCATGCCAACATGAAATGTTCAGCACACTTTTGCAACGAGGTGCTTTATGGGCAGGTTCAAACGGTAGCGAATAACTTGAAGATAATCAAAGATAGTGTTTCTCTACATTCAGTCGAATTGTTAGTTATCACGATTCCTGAGAAAACAGTCTATGGGCGGATTTTTATATCTGCCCATATTTTTGAAATCAACACGAATGAAACGGAAAATAACGGATATTCAACCGCAAATCAATAATCCCTCACTCCTGAAGATATATTTGGATGAAAAACCTTATGTTGATATTCCTGCTGTACTTGTAGAAAATTCAGGGTTGCGAATCGGTTTAGAGATTGAATCTGAAGTTATCGAAAAATTGATTGCAGCTGAAGAAATGATGCGTGCAAAAAACTACGCGCTTGATTTGCTACGTGAAGAAATCTATAGCAAAACTCAAATGTCAAAGCACCTTACAAAAGAAGGTTTTAGTGACAAAACAATAAAAACAATCGTAACAGAATTAATCCACTCTGGACACATACGTGACCGACAGTTTGCAGAAAAATGGGTGCAACGACGTCTAAAATCCAATCCACGAGGACGAACGCTTCTAAAAAAGGAACTCATAGAAAAAGGGGTTGACAGAAAAACAGCAGGGCAGGTTGTTAATGCAATTGATATCAACGATGAAGCCGCATTAGCACTTCAAATTGCACGGAAACAAGCAAAGAAATACAAACATCTGTCTAATAAAGTTGCACAACGTAGATTACACGGATATTTGGCACGAAGAGGTTACGATTCTGATTTGATCTTGAAAATTATTCGTGAAATGTATTAATAAAACAGAACAGACATTCTTTTGTTCTTGACTTCTTAATTAAGAATAAACTATAATTGCGTATATGGGAGATGTGTCAATATGACATCAGATGAAATCAGAGCAAGTTTTTTAGAATATTTCAAGACAAGGGGACATACAGTCGTTCCCAGTGCCTCTTTAATTCCCGCCGATGACCCAACTTTGTTGTTTACGAATGCAGGAATGAACCAATTCAAAGATGTATTTCTCGGTATCGGACAACGCGAATATACGCGTGCTGTAGACACACAAAAATGTCTGCGGGTTAGTGGTAAACACAATGACCTTGAAGAAGTAGGACACTCACCAAGTCATCACACTTTTTTTGAGATGCTTGGAAACTGGTCATTTGGGGATTACTATAAACAGGAAGCTATCGCTTTTGCATGGGAATTAGTTACAGAGTTGTGGAATATACCGACAGAACTGCTCTGGGCAACGGTGTATATTGAAGATGATGAAGCAGAAAATATTTGGCTACAAGAGACAGACCTTCCACTCGAACGCATTCGGCGCTGTGATAAGGATAACTTCTGGGAAATGGGTGAGACCGGTCCCTGTGGACCGTGTAGTGAACTATTTGTTGATTTGGGAATAGACGCGTTCCCTGAAACTGCAAATGACCCTGACGCTGGCCCCAATACGAGCGAACGATTTCGTGAGTTTTGGAATCTTGTCTTTATTCAATACAATCGCGACCCAAGCGGGGCTCTTGAACCACTCCCTGCTACACATGTAGACACCGGTATGGGTTTCGAAAGAATTACCTCTATCCTACAAGGGGTCGACTCAAACTATAAAACTGACCTATTTATTCCACTACTTGAAACAATCTCTAACATGACAGGTGAGGACTACTCTCATGACATCGATGGGCTCCCACATAGAGTAATCGCAGACCATATCCGTTGTTTGACATTCGCAATCGGTGATGGAGTTATGCCGTCTAATGATGGACGGGGATACGTGATACGCAGAATCTTACGGCGCGCAGTGCTTTATGGTAAAAAACTGGGTATGAATGAATCGTTCATCTATCGTCTCGTTGATAAAGTCATTGATTTACTTGGTGATGCCTTCATAGATGTTTTACCACGTAAAGAATTTATTATACGCACAATTCAAGCGGAGGAGAATCGTTTTCATCAAACACTTGCACGTGGTTTAGATATTCTTGAACAATCTATTGATACACTAAACACAGAAGGTAAAACTGAGCTTGGTGGCAAACGAGCATTTGAATTATATGATACTTTTGGTTTTCCACTCGATTTGACACAACTTCTTACACGGGAACGTGGTTTTACCGTTGATGAAGTTGGATTTGAAAACAATATGTCTATACAACGTGAACGGGGCCGGGCTGCATGGCAAGCTACAAGTAGCGGAGCAAACGACGATGAAATATCTGTCTATGCTGATGTGTTGAAGGAAACTGGCAGCACAGAATTTGTCGGATACTCGGACCATACTATTGACACAGAAATAGTTACATTGATTTCAGGTTCAGAATCAGTAGCTCGTGCAAAACAGGATGATGAGGTATCTGTTTTACTTAAGCAAACACCTTTTTATGGCGAATCAGGAGGGCAGATAGGGGATATAGGAATACTTGAGAGTTCTGATGCAAAACTCACAGTGCTCGATACAATCAAACCTTCCCCCGATCTATCTGTGCATAAATGTAAAGTGCTTGAAGGTGAAATTACACCATTTACCAAAGTGAAAGCACAAATTAATAGTGACAGACGCAATACAATTGCTGTTAGTCATACTGCCACACATCTGCTTCACAGTGGATTAAGAAGTATCTTAGGCACACATGTAGCACAAGCCGGATCGCTTGTTCAGGCTGGAAGATTACGTTTTGATTTTAACCACTTTGAAGCCGTATCAACAGAACAACTCCGGGAGATTGAGACCTACATTAACGAAAAGATACGTAACAATGACATAGTTGAGATTAATGAAATGTCGTTAGATAAGGCAAAAGAGAAAGGAGCATTAGCCTTCTTTGGTGACAAATACGGTGACATCGTTAGAGTAGTGCAGGCAGGAGACTACAGTGTTGAGTTATGCGGTGGAACACATGTCAATGCCACAGGTGAACTCGGATATGTAAAATTGATCAATGAGAGTAGCATCGCAGCGGGTGTACGACGCGTTGAAGCATTCACAGGAAGTGATGCACTTGCAACCACTCAGGAAGATGATATAATTCTATCCGGTGTCTCAAATATTTTAAAAACACCCAAATCCGGTTTACCAGAAAGAATACAGCAATTGCTTCAAGAGCAGCGTGAATTGGAACAACAAATACAAAAGTTAAAAAGCCAAAACGCACTCTCATACATTGATTCATTAGTTGACAGTGCTACACTTGTTGATGGCGTTAAGGTTGTCGCCTCATGTATAGAAAAAACCGATAGAGACAGTCTTAAACAGATGGTAGACACACTAAAAACACGGTTGGAATCTGGTGTTGTCGTACTTGCCTCGGTGTCAGGAAAAGATGCAGCCTTTATTGTTGGTGTCACATCTGATCTTGTGAGAAAACATGGCTTGAATGCAGGAAAACTGATACAAGAGATCACACTAATTGCAGATGGACGTGGTGGTGGTCGCCCTGAATTGGCACAAGGCGGCGTAAAAGATATAAATAAAGTTGAGAATGCAATAGCAGCGGCCACCAAAATTATTGAGAACCATTTATAATAAGAACGATAAGAATGTTCTTCACCTGAAGTGACTTCTCTAACAATCCCAAGTCTTTAGACTTGGGGCCAACCCGCGTATCTTATGCGGAAGTCAAAAAAAGATTTGACATTTAGTATAAAATGTGGTATACTCTATTTAGCACTATTGGATAGGATCGTTACCCCAACACTTCTCTGTGTTGGGCCCTATCCCCGCCAGTAACGAGGTGCGAAGTGTTAGTGCGAGACCACTTTAAACATTAGGATACGGCAGAACACCTAATAATTTGCAGAAGACCTCTATACTCCTGTTGTATCCGCCAATTCCCTCGCGGTCGGATTGACCGAGAGTCTAAACGCCTGCGGAGTCCAAATAGGTCCTCACACAGTTCAGGAAGGAGGCACGAGAGACGGAAACAGGAATCACATAGCAGAAGGACGTATGCCAAAGAAGCACACGCCTTCAGGCGTAGTGAGTATCACCAATGGAAATATTTATGCTACTATATCTATTACGATAGCATAAGAGAGGATAATGCTAATGGATCCGAATACAATTCTAACTATTTTCTGGCAATGCAGTCTCGGAATCGCACTACTCGCTTTAACAGCTTTGTTCATCTATCTATGCGCGACACTGAATAGTGTAAGAAAATCTTTGAATAGCATCCAGAACACGCTTAATTCTACAGAGAATCTTGTAAATCAAGAAGTTGGAATTCTCATTACAGATGTCACACAGACAGTGAAAGAAATCAATAAGGAATTACCGCAACTGTTACAGAACCTTAATGGTGTTACTGCATCTATTCAACAGATTAGCGAAAATGAGATTCAGTCCACGCTACATAATATTCAAGAAATGACAGATAAGTTGAATCAGAGTATACAAGAGCTTGAATCGCTTGTAAGCTCTGTATCAACTTTTTCTGGTCAGACTATAGAACAAGCTGAATATTTCCGAAATCAGATTGCTGTTTCTCTTGCAGATGTTATCAGTATGTGGCGCGGGTTAAAGGCTGGTTGGGACAGATTTTGCAAACCATCTAATTCAGGCGAAGCATCGCAATCTAATGATGAACAAAATGAATCAGATGGAACCCAAAACGAGGTGCTCCCTGAGGAATCCGAAGAAAATATAGCAGAAAATTGAAAGAATTATACGGTAAACATCAACTAATCAACTAATTGAAAATAAATTACTAAAATAAACGTATGTACAACAGGAATGTAAGAAACGATTCTAATTTTAACCGGTTAGAAATATAGACTCTTATACCAACTGATAGAAAGGATAAACTTATGAGTAATGATGGACGCAACAACGGATTGACGATGATATTTGCCTTCTTCACCGGTTTTTTGGCGGGGGCAGTACTGAGTTTACTTTATGCGCCTGCACCAGGAAAAGAAACCCGACAAAAAATCCGGGGCACATCCATTCAGGCAAAAGATAAGACACTTGAATTCGCTCAGCAAGCATCTGAAACGGCAAAAGAGAATGTACAGCAAATTGTAGAACACGGGAAAGAAGGAGTTCAAGGACTCGTTGAAGTCGGCAAAGAACGTGTTAAGGACGCAAAGAATCAGGTAAAAACTGCTGTCGAAACTGGCAAAAAAGTTTCATCAGATGTTCGCAGCAAAATCACTGAAACAATTCCCGGACTTGCTGAAAACAAGAAATCAGATAAGCAGGAATCTGAAGACGTATAATCCCAATCTGTAGAGTTCGAGAAAACGTACAACTTAGAAACCTATTAGCTGTCTTGCTATAGTATATTCTCATTACGTTCTCTTGACACAGTTTCAACGTATATGGAAGTTGAAAAGTTAAAAATCCTCTTTGAGAAGGTCAAAAGTGGAGAGATAGAGGTGAGTGATGCACTTAAATCTCTCCGCACCCTCCCTTTTGAAGACCTCGGTTTTTCCAAAATTGATCACCATCGGCAGCTGCGGACCGGTTTTCCTGAAGTCATTTTTTGTCAAGGGAAAACAGATGATCAAGTTACCCAAATAAGTGAACGTATCCTAAATGCTGGCCATCCGCTACTTGCAACTCGTGCTACTCCCTCAATGTACGAAGGGGTTAAAGAACTGCATCCAGAGGCACGGTACAATGAACTGGGGCGGACAATTTCAGTATTACAAACCACGTCTGATGGCAAAGATGGAGTACTCGTAGTTTCTGCTGGTACATCTGACTTACCGGTAGCAGAAGAAGCTGCGGAAACTGCATTTATGATGGGGTGTCCACCGGAACGACTTTACGATGTCGGGGTCGCAGGATTGCATAGACTGATAAGTAATCACCAAAAGCTTCTCAATGCTCGAGTCATTATAGTAGTTGCTGGTATGGAAGGTGCACTACCCAGTGTGATAGGCGGATTGGTTGGCACCCCGGTCATAGCCGTTCCGACAAGTGTGGGATATGGTGCCAGTTTCGGTGGACTTGCGGCACTGCTCGGTATGCTAAATAGTTGTGCTTCCGGAGTAACCGTTGTAAACATTGACAATGGATTCGGGGCAGGATATAGCGCATCGCTTATCAATAGATTATTGGTGAGTTAAAACACATGAGAAACAAATCATACAGATCCTACCAATTCCTCCGATACCCAACCACATAGCCTTTACACACTTAACACAATATTTCTCTTGATAAATCTTTCTAATGTTGATAAACTAACAATATAAATGTGTTTATATGACAAGGAGGACGTAGAGATGAATAAATTCTTTGCATTCTTATTTATTACTATCTTTAGCTTATACATGATTGTTGGAATTGCTGCTATAGGTGGTGCAACTGCTGAAAAGGAACCCCACCCATCGGAAAAACGGGTCGCAGTCTTTTATTTTCAAGATAACAGTAATTTTGATAATCCTGTTGGTTGTGGTTGTATACCTAACTTTGTCGGTGCTATATTTAGCACCAAGAAAATGTGGGATTTAGAAGCAGGATTTGCAACCATTCTCGATAGAAAACTTGCTGAAACAACTGTCTATCAACCTGTTTCACGTGATGAACTGCTTGATGCTATGGCACAGATGACTATTTCACGACATAACCCAATGAAACTTACCAAAGACCAACGCGCAGAACTTGCTAAGCTCCTCAATGCGGATGTGCTTGTTGTCGGAGAAATCAAAGATTTCGGACAAACAAGGATGAAGGCAAACGCATCAAGATCTTTGACTGAAAGTGGAAGAGAAGCACAAGCTGTCCCCATTTCCGCAAGTTATATGACCAGATTTGCAGCAATGGGTCACCGAAATCGTGCATTTGTAAAACTTAACATGAAATTTTACGAAGCATCTGGAAATGAAATCGCTGCTGTTCCAATTAACGTGTCGCGTAGAGACAGTCTTGTAGGAACAAATATTGCTGGATTGAAAGCTTCTGTTACTGAATCTGGTACAGAATTCCAATTTGGACAGACGAAAGAGAAGCAAGGAAAACTCTTTCGTCCGATTACAAAACCTACACAATTAAATAAAATAAAATTTGCTTCTCCTGAATATGATAAAACACTTTTTGGTATGGCAACAAATGAAGCACTTATTAAAACCGTCATTGCACTTAGAGACAGCTTTGGTCCAAATTTCATAACTCCTTGGGAAACACCTACAGAAAAAGATGACCAAAAGCAGCAAGTTGACGAAGCGATGGCAAAACGCCCGATAAAAATTACTTATGTTGACACCGATAATCAAGATATGATTTACATTAATGCTGGTTCTGCTAAGGGGTTAGCAATCGGTCAACAGTTTGCGGTATATACTGACGGTGCACCAATTCGTGATGTTGATACAGGCGAAATCCTTGATTATACAAAGAAGAAAATTGCTACAGTTTCAATTACAGAAATTCTAAGCAACAAACTCTCTGTTGTAAAAATTGTTGAAAAAACAGGTGATATCAAACGAGGAGATTTACTAAAATCCCTTACTACAGATGATGATCCAAAGGAACAATAATCCTGGAGGAATTATTATGAATTTTTCCCGTTTTCAATCCATGTTCAGAAATATGGATACATTCGTATCTATGATGTATCCCTTACTCATAGCTGTTATATGTTGTTCGATGATGTTTTTCGGTTGTGTAGATACATCAAACAAGGAGGAGTCAGATACATCCCAAGGTGAAGATATAAATTTGTCTGAGAAAAAAATAAAAATCGGGTTATCCATGGATTCTTTAAGAGTAGAACGATGGCGTAAAGATCGGGACATATTCATCAGAGAAGCAGAAAAATTGGGAGCTGAAGTTATTGTCCAATCTGCTGATGGAGATGCTGTGAAACAGAATGAACAAGCGGAGAATCTGATAACGCAAGGTGTAGATGTACTTGTCGTTATTCCAGAAGATAGTATAGCCTCATCTCAAATTGTAAAAGCTGCACATGCAGCAGGTATCAAGGTAATCGCTTATGACAGGTTAATTCGAGAGAGTGAACCTGACCTTTATATCTCATTTGATAACGAACAGGTCGGTTATTTACAAGCGGAATACATACTTCAGCATAAACCGAAAGGAAATTACTTTTTACTCGGTGGTGATCCGGGTGACAATAACGCGCATTTACTACGAAAAGGCCAGCTGCGCGCACTCCAATCCGCAATTGGGTCAGGAGATATTAAGTTAGTTGCAAATGGAAAGCAGTGGGCAGTGGGATGGGATCCCAAAGATGCACTTAATAAGACAGAACAGATATTAACCCAAACGCAAAATCAGATAGATGCTGTTGTAGCATCAAACGATGGAACTGCTGGTGGGGTTATTCAAGCACTTGAAGGACAAAACATGGTAGGAAGCGTTCTCGTTTCCGGACAAGATGCTGACATTGAGGCATGTCAGAGAATCGCGAAAGGCACACAAACGATGACGGTATACAAACCCATTGACCTCATTGCTACCGAAGCTGCACACGCTGCTGTTGCCCTTGCAAAAGGAGAGGAAGTTACGAAAGCAACGCAAACTATAAATAATGGGAAAATTGAAGTGCCATCAATAATACTTACACCGATCCAAGTGGATAAGAACAACCTGGATGAGGTGATTATTGAAGGCGGTTTTCACACACGCGAAAAAGTATATCAAACTGAATGATATTTATTCAGTCGATGTGTGACAATTAAGCAATACAAGGTTATCCCGATGTATGATCTCATCGTAATTATGATAACCAAGTATTTTCTCTATATCTTGGGTCTGTTTTCCTGCAAGTTTAGAAGTTTCTGTAGAATTATAGTTTATCAAACCACGGGCAATTTCTACACCGTTTTCAGTGAAACAAGAGACAGTATCACTAAAATTGAAATGTCCCTCGACACGTTTAATTCCAGCGGGTAATAAACTTTTGCCGCCCTGAATGAGTGCATCTCGTGCGCCGTTATCTATAACCATATATCCTTTTGGTGGGCGTGAATAGGCGATCCATCTTTTACGGCCAGAAATGCGCGTATTGGGTAGGAAAAGTGTCCCGAGCAGTTCACCTTTCAATAAACGCGTGACCACAAGCGGTTCACGTCCGTAAGCAATAATCAGCATCTCCCCAGAAGAAGTGACTATTTCTGCGGCTCTCAACTTAGTTATCATGCCCCCGGTTCCGCTTGTTGTACCAGCTTCCCCTGCAGATTGCCATACCTCATCTGAAATCATATCTACAGTATGAATGAGTTCTACATCCGGATTATGCCGAGGATCTGCAGTGAACAATCCTTGCTGATCGGAAAGTAGGATAAGCAAATCAGCTTGCGCAAGATTTGTTACATACGCAGATAGGGTGTCGTTGTCCCCGACTTTTATTTCATCTACTGCAACGCTGTCATTTTCATTGATTATTGGAATCGCACCGAGTTGGAGAAGCGTATGTAATGTGTCGTTCATGCAAGTGTAACGTTTTCTGTCAGAGAAATCGTCTTGTGTGAGTAGCAGCTGGGCAGGGCACTGTCCATAAAAACGGAAACGTTCTTCATAAGCAGACATCAATCGAATTTGTCCAACAGCGGCGGCGGCTTGTAAGACAGGAAGTGTTTGCTGGTGCGAATTCACACCCAGATGAGGAAGTCCAGCGGCAATTGCACCAGAGGTAACAAGTATTACCTCTACTCCATTTTGTTTGACAGTCGCTAAATCATGAACTAATCCATCAAGTGCTGCTTCATTAATGCGTAAATTGTCTGAAAGCGTACTACTACCGACCTTTACAACGATACGTTTAACTTCAGATAAGCATTCACGACCATATTTATGCTTATCTTTGTCAATTTCTTTTTGCTTGCTTGAGGATTTGTTGTGTAGGAATATTTCCTCGATTTTATCCATTATAGGGTACTTTAGTTTGTTGATAATTTATCGTATGGGATAATTGCTAAATATAATCCTGGTTATTATCCTCAAATAATTGTAATTGAATTGGGTATTGACTTTCAGATTCTAATTTTTCTTTATCAGTATATTTATGGTAGAGTTTTGAATTATTTATACATATTGATTATATCCTGAAGTGTTTTATCTTTATTATATTCTCGTAAGCGTTTGATGTTCGCAAAATCATGTTCAATTGGGTTATAGTCCGGTGAATAAGGAGGCAAATACAATAGGGAGGCACCCGATGCCCCTATAAGATCCCGGGTGCGGTGTGTTTTATGGATGCGTGCGTTATCCAAGATAACAAGATGGTTTTCATCTAAACGCGGGCATAACTCATGCTCAAGCCAAGTGTTGAAACGCTCCGCATTACAACTCCCCTCAAATAGTATAGGGGCTGTAAACGCCTCATCTATACGTGCAGCTAACAAAGTTGTGGTGCGGTTTCTTTGACTGGATATAAGGTCAAAAACAGGTTCACCTTTCGGAGCATACCCGAAACGCCTGAAACTTTCTGACCGAAAACCACTCTCATCAATAAAAACTAAGGATTTTCCGTTTTGCTCCGCAGCAGCGAGTTGTTCACGATAAGTTTCTCGCTTGTGATCACATCGTTCCTTATAGCCGAGTGTCTTTTTTTTCGCGAGATACCGAGTTTTCGCAGTCCATACCAAATACAATAGTAGGAAACGCCGAAATGATCTGCGCGCTCCTGTATAGTTTGATCGGGGAAATCTTTTACTTGTTGTGTGAGTGCCTTGTAGTCAATACATCTGGGACCTTTAGGTCCTGATTTTTTCGGGGCGAGTGGGTCTGGTGCGTTGAGCCATTTGTAAATAACATCGCGTGAGATATTGAAAAGTTTCGCAGCTTTTACTTTGCTGCCGCCGTTATCAATGAAATCAAGCACGCGTTTTCGCAGGTCTGTTGAATATGCCATAATACCGGGTATTATACCACAAATAGAAAAATATGTATAGAAAACTTTATATTTTACCATATATGTTTTGATACAACGTGCTATGTACTCCGCTTGTTTAACAGGTACTGCATTTCCAATCATTTGTTCTTGATCTGTTTTTGAACCGGTGAATTTAAATCCTATAGGGAACGTCTGGATATAACTACGTTCTAATGTAGTGAGAGGACGGACATTTTCTGATATAGGAGCAGTGTCTTTAGGATGCAATTTATATGTGCTTGGAATTGGACGATTCACTCCTCTTACAGTTGGACTAGGTTCATCAATACTAAAAACAGCTCTACGGTTATAGTTACGAGGATGCCTATAATAATGGGATATATCAAGCTTATTCTTAAAATATTCTCGCACACTCATCGGCTTAGATGCCAAATTGTTGTCAAGAAAACTCACAAGCGATCTGTCACCGATAGATAGAGATACTTTGAATTCACCAATAAGAAAAAGACGTTTTCGTTTTTGTGGGACTCCACATAGACTAGCGTCTATAATCCGTTGTGTTAAAGAATACTATAGTTTGGACATTTTTGGTCTTGTTATAGATTATGAATAGTTGGCAGCATTTCCCCGTTAGCACTTCTGAACAGGTGTTAGAACCGCTGCTAACGCCCCTTTTCTGTCTAAATTCTGTTAGAAATCACTGTTTTTTAGCCATCATTTTTCCAATAATCGTGAAAATAGTTGCTGTTGAACTAGTTCATGTAGTATCTTCGGGGATTTTTAGTTTTTTCTGTGCGTTTTTCCTCGGATCGTAACCCGTATAAAAATAGTTTTGTTGTAAACATCGCTGCAAGTAAGCGGTCATCAAGCCGCGTGTGAGATGTTTCGGTTTATACCAGTGTATATTGAGCGTGGATAGCACGTCTTCTAAATCAAGAGAAACCTTGTCTGTGTCTGTGTCTGCGGGTGTCTTAGGCAATGGCGACGGACTGAAAGCGAGTTGTGTCAGCGTTGCTGCGGTGAAACTGAGTTGAACGAACCGATCCAAACTTTTCCTGTCTCGGAGTTGATAGGTGTCAAATCCGAAGTTTTCTTTAGCGTCCCGAAAGGCAGTTTCAATCTGCCACCGGTTTCTATAGTGTCGGATAACTGTTTCTACGGGCAGTCGTAAATCTGAAGTAAATACACAAAAATACCGATAGGGTTTAGACTTTTTCAAGCGTTTGCGTATCACAACGATGCGGACATCTACAGGACACATCTTTGTTCGCACGACTTTATCAGCGACAGAAAGTGTCTGATCCTCAACAACGATATCTGTATACTTCAGGTGTGGAATAGACACACGGCTACCATACCGACGGGGTCTGCCTCTCTTGAGACGCTTAGGGCGTTTCGGTATATGAAAAAACGCTGCGTTTGACTTCGCACGACAAAGTAAATGATGTCCTTGTGAGAGTATCTCCGTGAACACTTTGCGTCTATTGAAACCTCTATCAAAAATGATAAGACCCGGTGGCACAAGATTACATAAATGCTTCAGCACAGCGAGGCTATTCGCGTCCTCGCTTTTCGGTTCCATCATCCGTGTGGCTAATGGAAATAGGCGCGTGCCTTCGCGCGTTTCTGCCAGCCACCCAATCGCACCGAACTCGTGTCCGTGATGAAACTTGGACTGGTTCTTGTTACGTGGCTGATACGCAGGGTTCCTGCGGAAATGCAAACCCGCTTGTTTTGAACCGCTACTTATGGCATGCGTCTCATCATAGACATAGACGCCCGTGGGGTAAGCGGATAGCACTTGATGGCTTAGCGTAGTGGCGACTTGATCCACACACCAGATGCCACGCGAGAGAAACTTTGGCAGAGACCAATACCGACCTGCTTGGGCTGTCGCAAGATAGATTTGTGTCATTGTGCCTCGGTAGGGCGTATTTATCAGACCTTTTACGAAAGTCTGAAAGTGGTGAAAGTTATTATACTTGAACACAGGTCAAAAATCTGATAACATGTTGTCCAAGTAGGAAAGTGGGGTCATTTGAAATATCCTTTCAAATTTGTGTTTTCTAAAAGGATACCCGCTTTCCTGCTTTATGTCCATAAAAAAAACAAAAACTGTCCAAACTATAGTAAAGAATAACCTGCTTTACTAAATATTTCACAAGCTCGTTTATATCTCTGACTTCTTACTGTTCTATCAACATTTTCCATGACAAACCATTTCGGCTTAATATTGGATACAATATGTGAAAAACATAAGGTCAAATCTGCCCTGCCTAACTCCTCGTTTCTTTTTCCTGCATGAGAGAAATCTTGACATGGTGGACCGCCTATAATCATATCAAATTGATATGCTTTCAAAGATTCTAAACATTTTTCCCACAACATAAGATTAAAATTATGTACATCATGATCAAAATTATCTTGATACACTTGTATGGCTGCATCCCAATTGTCATAGGCAGCAACTGCTTCATAACCTGCATTTTGGAATCCGAGTGTCATTCCACCACAACCAGAAAATAGATCAATGAATTTCATAGGTTTTTCATCCAATTCTTTAAATGAACAACTCTGGAGTATTAACAAGAATTGCGTCAAATCGCCTTTCCGGGCTAAGTAGTTTTTCGCCATTTCCTAAAATTATGTTCTTAATTTCAGTCCTATTTATCCTGGGATGCGAAAGTTCTGCACAAGACATATACGGATGGGTTCTCTTACCGCTTAAAGCAACTGCCTTATCTGTTTGTTTTGAGAAACCAATTCTAACAGTTTGCGGATCAATAGTCTGTTGTCTTGCATAATCAGCAAGCATTTTCATAACCCACCATACAGATCGTTTCGCTCTTGTAAAGGATTTAGATTTACCATGTTCTGCGACATCTATTAATAATTTTGCGAAGGCAGATGTGCTCCATACAAAAGCATCCAAGCAATTATCATGAAGTTGTGCAGATTTACCAACAGTTTTCCAAATAGGTTGTATTATAAATGGAATTTGATCTTTTGGTATAGAGACTAATACATTTTTGAGTATTTGTATGATTTCAGACATTCTGTTCAATATGTTTTCTTCAGTTTCCAAGTCTTCACTTTTTTCAAAATATGGTTGTAAAATTTGTGAAAGTTGATGATTGTTTTCGCAATAAGCATTTATAATCTCTAAGGTTAAGTGAACAATTGTATTTGGACGTATTACAAGTTCGCAACCATATTCATCCTCAGAGAGATTATAGGTAGAATTATCTGGTAAGGCAGTTAGCTTTATTTCTAATGCTCGTAGCCAAGGATTCTTAGAAACTGATTTTTTCTTAACAACTAAATCAATATGAGGTAAATCTCCCTGAACAAATTGTTGATTGTGACCATAGGTGTACTCAAATGCAAAGAATATGTCGTTAGAATCATAGTCATGTCCAAAAATTGTATTGACATCAATATTCTTGGCAATGACATCCATTTTGTCATCTAAAGTTAAATACACTGGAGGAATCTTTTTGCTCTGCATGTAACATAATAACGAAACAGGAAAACAGTTATTATGAAGTTTAAGAAAATATTTGGGTAATTCTATATTCTCCAGGCTCTGTAGGTATGGTTTCCTAACCGCATCGGCACCTCCAAGAAATTACCGAATTAAATTGTTAATCTTCATTAAAACTGTTTTTACCCCATGCTTCTGCTTGAGTGAAGTCTTTATTTGCATTTGATTGGTTTAATCCAAACAAAGAGGGTATACCTAAGGATGCACTTCTTGTTATCTTTGCCATCTTTTTTATTGTTAGTAAAACATTAAATTACGATATGTGTCAATTAAGATATTCAATCATACGATATAAACTATATTTGTAGGTTTCTTACTTGTATATTACATCCAAAGTTATATCTTGTTAATATTGATTCCTATAGAATTATTACACCAGAATTGACATCAGTATAATATAGAAGAGTTTACATGGCAACATAAAAACACCAATATATATAAAAACTTTGAGATATTATTTAAACAAAGAAGATGGTCAATTAATATCTCAAAGCAATTATCTTAAGCCGAAAATGCCACTTCACTTGATTACTTTTGGACTATAGGTAAACTCAAAATCATCAATATGAATTGTGTCACCTTCTTTGACACCAGCGCGAGTAAGGGCGTTTATGACTCCCATCTTTTTTAACTTACGAAATAGTAGCATCAACGCTTGTTCATTTTCAAAGTCAGTCATCACAACAGCACGTCTCGGTTCATTTCCACTGACAACAAATCCTGTATCAGTATTATGAAGTTCAAATCGCATCTGTGGTTCAAGAGGGGTTTCCTGTTCCAAAATACTTGTTGATTCAGCTTGTTCACGCGCCTTTACTTCGATATATTGTAAAGAGCGGTACGCTTGTTGCATGAGGGAATTGACACCTTCACCTGTAATACTAGATATGGGGAAGACTTTTCGTTTGCCGAAGTATTCCTGCACCGGTTGCAAATTCTCCTTGGCACGGGGCATGTCAATTTTATT
Source organism: Candidatus Poribacteria bacterium (assembly GCA_965200395.1). Lineage (GTDB taxonomy): Bacteria > Poribacteria > WGA-4E > WGA-4E > WGA-3G > MSPOR6. The sequence goes on from CBDAUH010000004.1 coordinate 289,195, forward strand.
GAGAGCAATAATTTGAGGAAGTTCAGTCAACAGAGCGTTGTAATGCCCAAGTTCAAGATTTAGCTGTTCATAGTCTTTGATGGGATCGCGCCCATCTGCAGCACTAAGGTCAATGACATGAATCAACATTTTTGTACGTTCAATATGTCTTAAAAATTGATGTCCTAGCCCTGCTCCTTTGTGCGCGCCTTCTATCAAACCGGGTATATCCGCAAGCACAAAGTTTTGTTCTTGATCAATACGAACAACACCTAAATTTGGGATAAGAGTTGTAAATGGGTAGGATGCGATTTTGGGAGTAGCAGCAGATGTACGTGCAAGTAGAGTGGATTTACCTGCATTTGGATAACCGACTAAACCGACATCAGCAATTAGTTTAACTTCAAGACTGATTTCACGTTCTTCACCTGGTTCACCCTTTTCTGCTACACGTGGAACTTGGAAGGTGCTACTTTTGAAACGGGAATTACCTTTACCACCGATCCCACCACGCGCTGCGATAACTGATTGGTCAGGTTCTGTCAAGTCAGCAAGCAATTCGTCTGTATCTATATTTTTGATAATAGTGCCAACAGGTACTTTTATTACTTTATCATTTCCATCAGCACCATTACGTTGTTTCCCAGAACCGTGTGAACCGTTATCTGCTACTTGCTGCGGATTGTGCCGTAAATCTATGAGTGTGCTCATGCCAAGAGTAGCAATGAGGATGACGTTACCACCGTTTCCACCATCGCCGCCATCAGGACCGCCACAAGGTACATATTTTTCACGACGAAAACTGATACAACCGTTTCCGCCGTTACCTGCCTTAACATGAATTCTTGCTGTGTCCATGCCCCACCCCTTGTAACAATTAATTCCACCTTTCAGTTGGTCATTTCACTACGCGGAAATTCATGTTTGCATGAAGGGCATTTGCGATAGTATTCGTGCATCACAAATCCACAATTTGGACATACACGTTTTGCTCGTAGTTGAGACACGATACGAGATACAATTATCACTCCCACAAAGAGAATAATAAGGAATGCTACCTCAAGTATTCCAATCTGCATATCATTCCTAAAATAGGCATCTTTCTATGTTTATGATGTGCAAGTTATTCGGTATCATTAACTAATCCACGTAGGGTTGTCAAATTTTTTCCGTGCATGGTATTCATATTCGGTGTTTCGATGATTAGCGGGACTTCAGCGAAACGGGGATCGTTTAGTATGTATGTGAATGCGGTTGTACCGATATTTCCTTCACCGATGTGTTCATGTCTATCTACACGACTTTGGTAATTCGACTTTGCGTCGTTGATATGGAATGCTTTTAATCGTTCTAATCCGATTATTTCATCAAACTTCTCAAATGTTGAGTCACAATCAGATTCGGTACGTATATCATATCCAGCGGCAAAGACGTGGCAGGTATCCAAACATACGCCGAATCGATCGGAGTGCTTTGACATACCGATCACATCGCGCAAATGCTCAAACCGATACCCTAAGTTTGTTCCTTGTCCAGCTGTTGTTTCAAGTAAGATTTGAACATCAGGTGCATTAGATGTTTCAAACAGTTGATCGAAACTATTGGATAACTGTTTTAATCCGAATTCTTCTCCTTCACCGAGATGTGCGCCCAAATGTGTAACGATATATTGAACTCCAGTAACCTGTGCAAGTTCCATCATTTTCTTAAACTGTAGATGTGATTTTTCTAAAACATCTTTTTTAGGAGATGCAAGATTACTTAGGTGAATATCGTGTACTATCACATCCTGAATTGGTGAATTTTTCCATGCATCGGTGAACTTTTCGATTATATCTTCACTTGGTGGTTTAGATTCCCACCGGTGTGGATTTGCAAGAAAAATCTGAATTGCGTCACATTTTAAATTATCACCATTCTTGATAGAATTATGTATGCCACCTGAGGCGGAAACATGTGCACCGAGAACCATATCATCTACGCAATTTTGGAAAATTGCTCTTCCAAATTTACCATCTCCTAATTTTCTTTGTATTTTAAAGCTACCACATTGACAAAAGCCAGACATCCCATCAATAACGCTGCTTGATATTGCCCCATGTCGTCGATAGTTTATCTTCGGCAGTGACGGATAATGCCAGTGGATGGGCAGCGATGCGCCAGGCTATGTGAGGTAGTTCGAGTTTTTCTGCCAGTTGTAGAGGTGTCAGTCCCTCCTCGTTTTTTAGAAAAGGTTTGATGTCAGGACGGGCGAGCAACTCGGTGACCACCTCCTCGAATTGATTCGACACCGCGTGGTGCAGTGCTGTCATCCCATCGGCATCTTGTGCATTGACTTCGAGGTTTTTGTCGTTAGTGAGAACATCGAGAGCAAGACGTTCATTGTTATTTTGCTTGAGTTCAAAGATGAGCGGGTGCTTGGGCTTACAGCCGAACGGTATTTCTTCCAGTTCATAGTCGGGAAAGAAGCAATCTGTCAGTGGCAGTCCTTCATAGGTGAATTTGTAGAGCCAGATGATGCCATTCTCATCGTCCTTCCCTAATGGCACGAGTCCTTGTAGAGGGACAAGTACGTCCCAAGCGTCAATGTTTCTAAAGTGCTTATCTGCTAACAAGACCATACCGCTCATATACGAAGCCGGTTGTGACCCTCTGGTACCATTTAGACCACCAGTATTGACTTCAGGACGTTCCTGAATCCGTATGTAGGTGTCGTCCAAGCCAAAGAGATGCCCTAGCTCATGTAGTATTTTTGCCATCCAGCGCCAGGTAAGTTCATGACCTCTCGCGGGGTTGATGAGCCCCAACGGGTCAAAAAATGCTTTGGGGGCTTCTTTAAACTCACAGATGTGGGTGACACCAAAAGTTGCACCGCGCCAATCGGGATCCAGCTTGTAGCGGAAATCGTTGACAATCGGCCGCTCGGTGTATTCCCGCAACGGCTGTAGCCACGACTGGAGAAACTTCGTTATTATCTGCTCAAATCTTTCTTGCGTCTCTTTATCCACTGGTGGACACTTGTCAAAGCTGTAGTGGATAGTCCAGAAAGGTTCGTGCACCTTGCTGATCAGAAGACCATCGACACGTCGCCCTAGGTCGTGATGCAGTGTGATGAATCCTTGTGCTGTTGGAGCGACACTGAGGCACAAGATACCGACTAATATAAGGCTGAAGGGTACGTTCGGTTTTTTTAAGTGATGCATAGAAACCGCGTATGCGTAAAACAGATGTCTAAATAGCATAAGTTCGGTGTCCGCAATTTTTGTTTTGTAGGGTCTACTTTTCGTTTGCATCTCACGGTGCACAATATAACAGTTTCAGAATACGCAAATTGGGGTGTTCTTGTTTAGGATTCATCCCCTCTTTATCCCTCCGCAGATGAGAGAAATGCGTCCATCCTGATTAGTATTCTATGTAGAGTATACTACATTTTACCCGTAAAATCAAGTTTGTTTTAGATGTTACGGGTTTAGGCAGTGTCTACATTCCTGTGTTAACGTGCAGAGCCATTCAATTGATGTGGCACTAATCCGAGATGCTGACAACCGACAATCTGCGTTTATCAAAATCCTACCAAAAGCACCTTGAAACACCAGCCATCTAATCCGCGTCAATCCGCGTAATCCGGGGAATGCCTAAACGGCATTCATACCGTTGATTTGGTGTAATCCGCGATTCTGACAAACAAAAATCCGCGTCCAAAAATGACTTTTGAATGCCTCTGGTTAACGTGAGTTCAGAATAAAGAGGCACAACCTGGAAAGGTTATGCTACAAAGAGACACAACCTAGAAAGGTTATGTCACAAATCAAGGATACCGAACTCACGTTATGAGATGCGACTTAGGGTCATTATTCCTATCAGGGACACAATACTGTTTTGATGCCACGATGGGCAATAGCATTGTCAAACGCTGCCAATCCTCGAACCAAAGGATATCTATCGGTCAAGAGAGGTTCAAAGTTGATGGTTTTTCGAAGGATATATTCGCGGGATTCTTCCAGGCTTGCCCGTGAAAATGCCCATGATGCCATCAACTTGTGTCCAGTATAATGGAATTCCTCCAAATTTATATGGAGTGTTTCTCCTTCAGGAGATAGACCGAAAAAGTTTATACATCCCCCTTTACGAACAAGCTCAAATGCAACGGAAATTGCAGAAGAATTGTTTGTTGTTGAAGAGACAACTGTATCAACTCCCCCATGTGTTCTATCTTTCAGATTGTTAATATCTTCTTGTCCGATATCAAAACAATCATCTGCTCCGACAGTTTTTGCGGCTAACCTACGATGGGGTAATGGTTCGAATACATAAACCGCTAAACCTTTACGTTTCAACAACTGCGTAAAAATCAGTCCAATAGGGCCCGCTCCCAGAATTGCTACGGTGTCATTGAAGATAGTTTCATGCATTGCATTGAGGCAGCAGCCCAACGGTTCAAGAAATAGCAGTTCTTCTGGTAAGATAGTTTCAGGTACGCGAATGAGTTTACCTGTATCTACGCCGTGTTTCGGCATTCTAATGTACTCTGCATAACCGCCATCTATATCGTGACCGATTCCTTGGATAGCATCACAGTATTTGTCTCTGTCATTGATACAGTTAGGACATTTTCCACAAGAAAGTATTGGATTCACCGTAACACGTTCGCCGATCTTTACATCTGGGTGTAGACTTTCCACGACGGTCCCTGCAAGTTCATGTCCCATCACAACAGGTGGGGAATAGTCCGATACATCTCCTCTTAATGCTGCAAGGTCGGAGGCGCAGATTCCACATAACTCCATCTGAATAAGGATGTCACCAGAATTGAGATTTGGGATCGGCATATCTTGTATACGCAATTGTTTTGCTTTATCTAATACGATTGCTTGCATTCTGGACATAGGATACGGTAAGGGAGTGGTAAGAGCGTGGGAGAGGGCCCCGCCCTTACCAAGTGGTTTGTTTTTTCGTGCTACTCAAACTCATAAGGCACTGTTTCGGACTGGTGTGTCTTTGCGGATTTTTCTGCCAAATCCATGACAGCAATCACGCGGCGAGCAGACTCGGGTGTGACAAGTAAAGGTGTTCCATCGTTCAAGTGGGAAACGATATTTTCATAATATCTGGGTCCGGGTCTTCCATGATGCCCCACCTTCTGTTCTTTCGGATGTCCTTCCACTTCGGATAACACGTGATATTGTCCGCCTTCAGAAATTATAGATCCATGTGAACCGAGCATTTTCCATTTTGGTCCACCGACTTTAGCAATGTTAGACATCTGAATATTTGCCGATGCACCGTCTGCTACAAATTCACCCTCACCGAATCGTATCACAGCTTGTACGTGATCTTCGTTTGTGATGTCTTTCCAAACAAGGTTAGGTTGGAAGAATCCGGTGACATTAATCATTGGTGCTTCTAGAATGTTGAGTAACCAGTCGAGGAAGTGTGCTCCCCAGTCATAGAACTGTCCGCCGGAGACGGCTTTTACACTCCGCCACCAATTTGGGTTTGGTCTGCCGTAGCCGCCGCTCCACATCTCTGCGCAATAAACCTTTCCGATGACTCCAGAGTGAACAAGTTCGAGTAGTGTCCAAAAATCGGCATCCCATCTGCGGTTGTGATGGACTGATAACATGACATCGTTTTCTTTTGCCGCGGTGATCATTTCAGTTGCTTCAGCAATTGTGATGCACATCGGTTTTTCCACGACGACGTGTTTTCCAGCGTTGTGTGCTGCAACAGTCGGTTCACAGTGAAGACTATGTGGCAGGACATTTGCGATGAGATCGACGCCTTCGTCTGCTACGAGGTCTTCAACTTTGTTATAGGTGCGGGCATCGGGAAAATCCTTTTTTGCTGCTTCAGTTCGTTCTGGGTCAATGTCGCACACTGCAACACATGTGATGCCTTCTGTGCCCATCATCATATTTGCGTGTGCTTTTCCCATATTAAATGCAGCACCGTATCCGAGAACTGCTCCTTGAATAATATCTGCCATTAGTATGTCTTGGCTCCTTAAGTGTGTAGGGTTATCCCCTAATTTCTTTTATGAATAGTTTATTGTAGCATGGATGTGGTGGTGAGTCAAAATAAAATAAAACCATGCATTTCTGAATTTCGGATTTTCGCGGACTTTTTTCTGTGGTTTATCCATTTTTGTAGGGTTTACTTTTTGTTTATGTCCACGATGCTCAACCTAGAGTGGTTATGTTACAAGGCATAACCTGGATGAAGTTTAAGAAGATATTTGGGTAATTCTATATTCACAAGGCCTTGTAGATACGGTTTCCTAACCGCACCAGCATCTCCAAGAAATTACCGAATTAAATTATTAATCTTCATACAGTTTGTGCATCCGTGAAACGAAAACTAAACCCTACAAAAATGGATAAACCACAGAAAAAGAAAAATCCGCGTAAATCCGCGTAATCTGCGTAAATCCGCGATTCTGACAAAAAATGAGAATTACCCAAAGAATAAGTTAATCTTCATGAAAGGTTATGCTACAAAGACAGAAACCAAAAGTTTATGCTATAAATTCCATTGTAGTGTCCAAGTAATTCCAAAACTCACTATATTTAGTTGACAGGGGTTATGTTCAATGTTAAAATTTATCAGAAGGTAAAACAAAACTATGCAAACATCACACAAATATCTCGATCCAGTAGCTCTCTCTCGTATCGGTGGTATGGAGCTTGTAGCACGTCTTGTCGTGGAAGGCTTTGTCACAGGTCTACATAAGAGTCCATATCAGGGATTTAGCGTAGAATTTGCCGAGCACCGCCAATATATGCCTGGTGATGAAATTCGCTATATTGATTGGAAAGTTTTCGGTAAATCCGACAGGTATTATGTCAAAAAATTCGAAGAAGAAACTAACTTAAGAGCATATATACTATTGGATACAAGTGCGTCTATGAGTTACAAACACAGTGATAACACATTGACGAAGTTTGAATACGGGTGTTATCTTGCAGCAACGCTTACTTATCTAATGCTAAAACAGAGGGATTCAGTTGGGTTAGCACTACTTGATACGGACATTCATCAATACATTCCGCCGAGAGGTGCTGCAACACATTTACGTGCGATTATGTCTGCATTAGAAAATGCAACGCCCGGTGAGGAAACAGAATTGAGTAGTCTCTTCCATGAACTTGCAAAACGGATCGTCCGTAGGGGTTTAGTTATAGTAATTTCTGATTTGCTTGATGAGCCTTCACAAGTCATCTCTGCCCTCAAACATCTCAGACATCAAAAACATGAGGTAATTGTATTTCACCTTCTTGACCATGCTGAAATTACTTTTCCATACAACGGTTCTGTTGTTTTTCGTGATATGGAAACTGGGCAAACACTTTCGACACAAGCAGATTCACTAAAAGCGGCTTATCTTGATAATCTAAATAAGTTTATACAGAATTATCGTCGCGGGTGCGGAGCAAGCCAAATTGACTATGTGCAAATGGATACTACTACACCGTTTGACCATGCACTATCTGCTTATCTATCCAGACGAAAATAGGGATTATTACGAACATTTCTATTTGAAATATACATGTAATTCTATTCATAAGGAAGTAGTCTATGAAAACGTATCGTATAGCCATATTAGGTTGTAGGGGCCGCGGGACTGCTGCAGCGCGAGCATATCATGCACATCCACGAACAACGTTAGTAGGACTCTGCGACTTAATCAAAGAGCGGTATAACACCCTAGGGGAAGAGCTCAACGTCTCAGCGCGATTCACTGATCTTGATGAGATGATTAAGCAAACCTCACCAGACATCGTTGCAATTCCAACAGCGACTGAGCTTCATTACGATTTGTGCATGCGTGTTTTAGAACACGGCGTTAATATTGAAGTGGAAAAACCGATGTGTATTGATCTCGATCAAGCAGATGATGTCATAGCAAAAGCAGAAGAGAAAGGCGTTCAGGTGGCAGTGCATCATCAAGGGCGAGTTGGTGCCTCTATGCAAGCGATTGCACATGCTTACAATGCTGGAAAAATCGGGAACCTACGATATATTTACGGTAGTGGCAAAGGCTATTATGGTGGATATGGTTTGATGAATATCGGCACACACATGCTTAACAACATGCTCCATTTTGGGAAACGTTGTAAAAGTGTTGTCGCGCATCTCACAACTGGTGGAAAACCGATTACGCCCGAAGATGTTGCCCCATCGCCGAGTGGTATGGGGACCATTGCAGGAGAATATATCACCGCGACAATGCAATATGAAGGCAACGTTACAGGTACACTATTACAACACCGTTTTAAAAAAATGGACACAAATGCCTACACGATGGAGCTGTTTGGAACTGAAGGAAGGCTTTTTTGGAAGATAGGCGGTGCATCACATTTGCCTACGCCACATTATCTACCTGACGGCAACAATGACAGATGGGAGTCGTTAGAATCAATTTATCCTGAACATTACAATCCGAAAAGCAGTGCATCTGAAATGGATTATTGGTTTGTTGAGGATTACGTCAACGCCTTGGATGAGGGTAGACCGCATGTGTGCAGTGGACATGAGGGAAGACACGTCATTGAGATGATGGGTATTTTCGAATCTGCTGCTTATGGCAAGCGGGTAGATTTACCACAGACAGATCGTACCCATCCGTTGCTACGGTGGCGTGAGGAGTCAGGTTTACCACCTCCCGCTGAAATGCCGCGCGGATACGGTGAATGGGTTAACACAGAATCTAAGCGAATCAGTTAATTTTTTGGTAAAATGATTATTCTCTACCACTACGACTGTAGATATCTGCTATAATTGCGTTCGTCTGTAATCCTAATTTACCAGTACATCGGATCGGTTCACCCGTTCTGATGTGGTTAACAAAATCTTTTACAAGTCCAGTATGCGTATGTGGTAAAGGTGTTTGCGGTAATTCCTTCATTCCCGCAGATTTTGTTTCAAGTGTCAGATTCTCTGAATTCAGAGGTGAACATCTTAGGCATCCCTTTGTGCCGTATACCTCAACATCGTCAATACCAACGCCCACATTCCAATTGATATTTGCAACGGCATGTGCACCACTTTCGAAACGGAGGGTGAACACAGCAGAATCGTCAACTGCAGCATCTAAGTGGACTGTCTCTGCATATCCTTTTACCGATGCTATATCTCCCATCAGGTACTGCAACAGACTAATACGATGGCTACCGATATCCATCAACACACCACCGCCGCTTATCTCAGGATCGATACGCCAATTCTTCAAGTCTTGACGATTGGGGTTATAGTAAGCGGTGCAGTTGATACGTGCTAGCACTACATCATCGATTGCTCCTTCGGTCATCAATGCTTTCATTTTCTCTATATTCGGATAGTGGTTTCGGTAGTAGGCGAGCATCAAGGTAACACCCGCATCATTGCATGCATCAACCATTTGTTGACACTCTTGGACAGTCAGTGCCATCGGTTTTTCACAGAGGATGTGTTTACCTGCTTCTGCAGCGCGGACAGTCTGTTCACAGTGAAGGTGCGGTGGTGTAGCAATATAAATTGCATTGATTTCGTCATCTGACAGAAGTTTTTCTATGTCCGTATATGCGCGTTTCGCGCCATGCCTTTCAGCGAAGTCTTCTGCTTTTGCTTGATCTCGTCGCATCACTGCGATGAGTTCGGAATCCGCGACTGAGTATAACGGTGGTCCCCCTTTATACTCAGCAACATTACCGCATCCAAGTATGCCCCATCTGAGTAGTGCCATGAGATTATATTCCTTTCTTAGAACTTATGCAATTTCGGTTGAAGTCGGGTTACAAATAAAAGGAGATTTGAGATGTCAAAAGATATTGCCCTTGAGAGAATATATCCATTTTTTATTGTAGACAATCTTACAGAGTCTATAGACTTTTACAACAGTAAACTCGGTTTTCAAACAGATTTACTTGTCCCTGAAGACGATCCATATTTCGGCATAGTGGCTCGTGATAACGTGAAGATTCTGCTGAAGGAGATAACGGAATATATCCATCCAGTGCCAAATCATACGCGTCATGAGTGGGCACGATGGGATGCATTTATTTATACGCCAAATCCGGACGGTCTCTATGCAGAGTATCAGACTCGCGGATTAGAATTTCACGAACCGCTTGAGGATACTGATGACGGCTTACGTGCTTTTGAATTGAAGGATCATGACGGTTATGTTTTGTGTTTTGCAAAACCGCTTTAAATAGGACCGATTCAACCATATCAACTATTTCTTCACTTTTTCTTTTTCTATTTCTCTTGAAAGATCGTGAGCAAGCTTGTAACTGGGATCAATCTGCAAAGATTTTTGTAGGTCTTGTTGTGCTTCTTTGAACTTATCTGTTCTAAAGTATGCAAAGCTACGGTTATAGTATACTTCTTTAATCTTCAAGTCGAGCGAAACTGCCGTATTGAAAGCACCTATTGCCTTGCGATACTCTTTCATTTCAAGGTAGGTGCATCCGATATTGTAATGTGCTAGTGGAAAGTTTGTATCTATCTTAATCGCTTGTTTAAAATGCGTTATTGCTTTATTATATTCTCTCTCATTAAAGGCAATAACACCATGATTATTATAAACCATAGCTTGCGTGGGAGCATTTCTAGGATTCGGAAAATATTGGATTCTTTTAGGTTGTTCAGATCTTATAATCTTGAGGTCAGGTCTCACAATTTTATCTTTATTAGAATCTACTATAGTTTGGACATTTTTTGTTTTTTTTATAGACATAAAGCAGGAAAGCGGGTATCCTTTTAGAAAATATAAACCTTTTTGAAAGGATATGTCTAATGACCCCACTTTCCTACCTGGACAACATGTTATCACAATTCAGATCGTTATTCAAGCACAACAACTTCAATCACTTTCAAACTTTCGTGAAAGGTCTGATAAATACGCCCTACCGAGGCACAATGACACAAATCTATCTTGCGACAGCCCAAGCAGGTCGGTATTGGTCTCTGCCAAAGTTTCTTTCACGTGGTGTCTGGTGTGTGGATCAAGTCGCCACTACGCTAAGCCATCAAGTGCTATCCGCTTACCCCACGGGCGTCTATGTCTATGATGAAACACATGCCCTAAGTAGCGGTTCAAAACAAGCGGGTTTGCATTTCCGCAGGAACCCTGCGTATCAGCCACGTAACAAGAACCAGTCCAAGTTTCATCACGGACACGAGTTTGGTGCGATTGGCTGGCTGGCAGAAACGCCCGAAGGCACGCGCCTATTTCCATTAGCCACACGGATGATGGAACCGAAAAGCGAGGACGCAAATAGCCTCGCTGTGCTGAAGCATTTATGTAATCTTGTGCCACCGGGTCTTATCATTTTTGATAGAGGCTTCAATAGACGCAAAGTGTTCACGGAGATACTCTCACAAGGACATCATTTACTTTGTCGTGCGAAGTCAAACGCAGCGTTTTTTGATATACCGAAACGCCCTAAGCGTCTCAAGAGAGGCAGACCCCGTCGGTATGGTAGCCGTGTGTCTATTCCACACCTGAAGTATACAGACATCGTTGTTGAGGATCAGACACTTTCTGTCGCTGATAAAGTCGTGCGAACAAAGATGTGTCCTGTAGATGTCCGTATCGTTGTGATACGCAAACGCCCCAAAAAGTCTAAACCCTATCGGTATTTCTGTGTATTTACTTCAGATTTACGACTGCCCGTAGAAACAGTTATCCGACACTATAGAAACCGGTGGCAGATTGAAACTGCCTTTCGGGACGCTAAAGAAAACTTCGGATTTGACACCTATCAACTCCGAGACAGGAAAAGTTTGGATCGGTTCGTTCAACTCAGTTTCACCGCAGCAACGCTGACACAACTCGCTTTCAGTCCGGTGGCAATGGAGAAGACATCCGAAGAAACCGACACAGACGAGGCACCGCTTGATTTAGAAACTGTGCTATCCACACTCAATATACACTGGTATAAACCGAAACATCTCACACGCGGCTTGATGACCGCTTACTTGCAGCGACGTTTACAACAAAACTATTTTTATACGAGTTACGACCCGGGGAAAAACGCACAGAAAAAACTAAAAATCCCCGAAGATACTATGTGAAAATGGTTCAACAGCAACTATTTTCACGATTATTGGAAAAATGATGGCTAAAAAACAGTGATTTCTAACAGAATTTAGACAGAAAAGGGGCGTTAGCAGCGGTTCTAACACCTGTTCAGAAGTGCTAACGGGGAAGTGCTGCCAACTATTCATAATCTATAACAAGACCAAAAATGTCCAAACTATAGTAGAATCTACTTGTGATTTTTTATTCTCATCGATCAATTCTGAGTTTTTGTGGGTGAGCTGCTGAATTTTATTTTGTAACTCTTCATTTTCGCCCTGCATCTCTTCTTTTTCATTTTGCAACTTCTTTATCTGATCTGTCAGGTTTTTTGTTTCTGATGTTTTAATCGCCAACTAGGTTTGCAAATTTCGGTTTTCATTGAGTGCCCCTGTTTTTTCTTCTAACAACTTTCGAAGGAAAGTTTTTTGGTCTGTGGTACTGGTATTACTTTCAACTAATTGTTCTTGTAGCTTTTCACTTTCACTTTGCAATTTTCGGATCTCAATATCTTTTTTAGTAAGTTGGCTGTGCAACCGACGGTTCTCGTCTTTCTGTTTGTTCAGTAGTCCCTGTAAACTGGCCAGATCTTTGTCTGTTTCGTCATCAGAAGTAGTTTTATTATCTAATTCTTCTTGTAAAGTTTCAATTTTGCTACTGAGTAATTCGTTATTAGTTTTCAAGGCCTGGATCAAGGTATTCAATTCTATGATTTGGTTTCTCAATTTTGTATCTTGTGTTGATATTTCATTATTGGAATTCCCTTGTGTTAGAAGTACAATTGAGCAGATGATTAATCCAATTGCCAAAATACCCATAGCAATATATTGCCAGTAGTTTGTTAATTTCTTAACAGGATTACGCCAAAAATCAGCACTGCGCCAAGAACCCGGATTTGAATCAGGTGACGGTGGACTAGGAGGAGGTTTGATAGTGCTCGAAAGTTGTTCAGCAGGTTGGTAATGTGGATCAATTTTTAAAGTCTGATTCGGTGCTGCAATTGCTTCTACATTTTCATCAGGTTCTGGGTTCAGTGTTGCAGTTGCTTCTATATTTTCACCATATTCTGGGTTCGGTGTTGCAATTGCTTCTATATTTTCATCATATTCTGAAAGCAAACGTGGATCAATCTTTAAAGCCTCACTCGGTGCTGCAACTGCTTCCATATTTTCGCCAAATTCTGGGAGCAGAGGTAGGGTGCTTACCTGTGTTATACCTAAGGCACCAAATAAGTAACCAAATTCTAGAAGCCTGATCACTAAATCTGGACCTACATTATATCCAAAACATCTTGCCCCCTGTTCAGGTGAAAATCCTGCCCCCTCTGCTGGTTTAAAAAATTCCTGTGGTAAAGCACTAGAGATTTCAAAGAGAAATTCAGCCAAGGAATCGCCCGTAAATTGAGTTGTGTTATGTGGTAAAAAGGCTGTGTTCTCACTATTAGCAATCTGACAGTTAAAAACCAGAACATCACCATCAGTCGTATGAAAATTCATGATTTTTTTTGCTGCATCTGCTGTAAGGTCGGGATGTGAAGCAGGACTGCCTGCAATGTTAATGACCATAGGTGGAAAACTTTTTGGATTATCAGAGATCCAATTTTCTAGAATTTTTGCAGCATGTTCAAATGCCTCATGCATCGGTGTCCCGCTATTTGCTTTCGGTTCTAACCATATCGGTATTTCAGCATTAACCTCTACCACGCCACCAGCACCATCACGGATAGACTTTTTGACTTTTTCAACATTAATTGAAGCTGAAAAAACCTCTGATATCATGCCACTCACTACACAATCGACGCTGTCACCATAGCCGATAACAGAAACGTGACATCGATCTTGGATCGTATCTCCAGTTCGGCACGCGAATGCGATTTCTTGAATGACACAATTGACAGCTTGTGTTGCTTGTTCTGCTTTTGTTCCGTCACCAAAAGGCTCTGACATTGACCATGATTGATCAACTAATATTACAATGCAACCGGGATTTAATGTTCCGATAGGAATTTTACTATATGCCATTAAGATACTCCTTTATGTTGAAATTGTTTTCATTGGACTGAAACTATTGTGATATGAGTGCTGTCTGAATCTCGGATTACACAGATTTACGCCAAATCAACGGTATGAATGCCATTTAGGCATTCCCCGGATTTTCTTTTGCTGTGCGTTTATTCATTTTTGTAGGGTTTACTTTTAGTTTGCGTCTCACGGATACATAAACTGTATGAAGATTAACTTATTCTTTGGGTAACTCTCATTCCCCAAACCCAGTAGACATGTTTTGTTATATTGAAAAGAACAAACGGGCAACTAAAGAGTTTGTTCAAGCACGTTTGATGGAAAACCCCGCAAAAAAGGGTAGGGCCTATCCCAGAGAAGTATGGTACCATCCGAACTTGCGGTAGCGATGGTTTCTCCATCGGGTGAATAACATACATTCTTAACACTATCCGTATGTCCTATGAGAGTTTTTAGATGCTGTCCTGTGTCCGCCTCCCATAACCGCACTGTCTTATCCGAACTGCCAGTAGCGATAGTTCTACCATCAGGTGAATAGCATACGCTACGGACACTACCTGTATGTCCTATGAGAGTTTGCAGGGGTTGTTCCGTGTCCACATCCGCACTTACCCCCATTTTTTTTGAATGCGTGTGTAGTTGTGTTCATAGGTCTCCAATGTTGTCATGTCAGTCCTTCTGCGGTGAGAAAGTTTATATCTCTCAAACAAGTCCTCTCGGTGAACAAGAGCAACGCCTCCTGCGTCCACACCTCGCGGATCATACGGTTGATGACACTGATCACGGAGTAAACTTTCCGCGTAGGGTGTAAAGTTTTTGCCCATCTGTCCGCAGCTTTTTCATAACACAGGAACGCCAAACCATAAGCCACGACTGCCAACAAAAACAGAACTTCCATCCGGGGCTGTTCGTTCTTTCTCAAAACGAGTGCTTTGAAACCGAAGTTCGTTTTCAAGTCTCTGAACCCGTGTTCAATCTGTGTCCGCCGCTTGTAGCAAGTTCGCAGGGGGTTCCCCTGAAGCCGATTGGAGATAAGATATAACGGGTCTTTCTTGGTGTGCTGTCCCCCAACATAGAGTGCCACAGGCACCTGCTCCGTGTAGTGATAAAGCACTTGTGGGTAAAAACCATTTGCCACTTCTTCAAGGCACTGCTTGTTGCCTGCTATACGCACACCAACATTGCGTGGCACACGCATCAAGTAGCAGATGCCTTGCCCCTCAAAAAACTTGAGGATCGCTCTCGCTCGGGCGAACCCTCTGTCAAAAACCAACACAGGCTCCCGACTATCCCCTAACACTTCAGCAACGCGACTATGGACATCACAACAGAACTGCTGAACTAAATCGTTATGTCCTTGATAGGTGCCATCTTTGAGCATCTCATTTTTATACAGAACCCAATAGAGCGGGATCGCACGATTGCGAAACGGAAGGGCTGCAACAATCGCCTTCCATCCGCCCGGTAAATCTGTCTCGTCTATCAGCACAAGCAGATGCTGCATCCCCACAGAACGACACACACTGACAACTATATGTGACAACCAAGCACCCTTCACCGCTGCAACCGGAAAATAGGTGTCAATAAACCGCAACACACGCTTTTGCTTAGACTTGTCGTGTTTCACACGGATAGGTAGATGTGAGGCAATCGATTGAATACGAAAACTTGGGGCTACACACACAGCCTGTAGCATCAAATAAAAGTTGCGGAGCGTCGGTTTTTTGATACAAATCCCGTTGAAAACTTTACGAAAACCTGTTATAATCTTTCTGGGATGTACCCAACTAAGGGTATATTTCATAAGAATACCTCCCTGCCGGTTTTTCACCGACATTATTTTATATGGAGGTATTCTACCATAACCCATCAGACTTTCCAACTTATTTCTATACACACACACGCCTACACATACCGCATACAAAAATGGGGGTAAGTGAGGTCCACATCCCACAAACGCACTGTCTTATCCGAACTGCCAGTAGCGATAGTTCTACCATCAGGTGAATAGCATACGCTACGGACACTATCCGTATGTCTTGTGAAAGTTCGCAGAGGTTGTTCTGTGTCCGCCTCCCATAACCGCACTGTCTTATCCGAACTGCCAGTAGCGATAGTTCTACCATCAGGTGAATAGCATACGCTACGGACACTATCCGTATGCCCTATGAGGATTTGCAGAAGTTTTCCCGTGTCCGCCTCCCACAAACGCACTGTCTTATCTTCATTTGCGGTAGCGATCATTTCTCCATTGGGTGAATAGCACATGCTCTCAACACTATCCGTATGTCCTGTGAGGGTTTGCAGAAGTTTCCCTGTGTCCGCCTCCCACAAACGCACCGTGCTATCCGAGCTTGCGGTAGCGATGGTTTCTCCATCAGGTGAATAACATACGCTCTCAACACTATTCGTATGTCCTGTGAGGGTTTGCAGAAGTTTTCCTGTGTCCGCCTCCCACAAACACATTGTCTTATCCGAGCTTGCGGTAGCGATGGTTTCTCCATCAGGTGAATAACATACGCTACGGACACTATTCGTATGTCCTGTGAGAGTTCGAAGATATTTTCCTGTGTCCGCCTCCCACAAACGCACCGTGCTATCCCAACTGCCAGTAGCGATGGTTTCTCCATCAGGTGAATAGCATACGCTACGGACACCCATCTTATGTCCTATGAAGGTTTGCAGAAGTTTTCCCGTGTCCACATCCCACAAACGCACCGTGCTATCCGAGCTTGCGGTAGCGATGGTTTCTCCATCAGGTGAATAGCATACACTATTGACCCAACTCTTATGTCCTATGAGGGTTTGCAGAAGTTCCCTTGTGTCCACATCCCACAAACGCACCGTGTTATCACCTTCATTGATAGCGAAAATTCCTCCACTTGCGGTAGCGATGGTTTCTCCATCAGGTGAATAGCACACACTATTGACACTCCTCGTATGTCCTGTGAGGGTTTGCAGATGCTGCCCCGTGTCCACATCCCACAAACGCACCGTCTTATCCGAACTGCCAGTAGCGATAGTTTTACCATCAGGCGAATAGCATACGCTACGGACACTGCCCGTATGTCCCACCAGCAGTTTTTGTTCCTGCATTGTCCGCGCATCATATAACCAGGTGCCGATGGAACTTGCAACCGCAAGACAAGTGCCGTCCGGTGAAAACGCGATCTCATTTATCTTGCCCTTACCGAGGCGTGCCTTAGCACCTTCGGGTAGCCCCCATTGCGTTCTGGATCCGAGTTTAGTAGACTTTATAGTATCCAACAGTTGTTTTGCCAGCAAATAATGTGGATCAATTTTTAAAGCTTCGTTTAGTGCTGCAATTGTTTTGATATTATCACCAGATTTATGATATGAAAGTCCCAATCCATAATATGCCTCTTTATAAGTCGGTTCAACACTAATTGCTTTACTAAATGCCTCGATTGCGTCCGAATATCTATGAGAGTGTAGATGAACGAGACCAATACCGTAATAAGCTATGACTATCGCCTTTTGGAATTCTGAAAGTGCTGCGTCATACCGTTTATCGTTTAGAAGTGTAAAACCGTAATCGATATGTATTTTTGGACCAAATTTTGGCAATATCACTTCAAGAGGTTGCAACTGATCAATGGATGTCTGAATACAATAATCCTTCAAAGTTATAGTTAACTGTTGAATTTCAGGGGGCAGGCTATTAAGTTCCTTAAAAATATCTGATTGGTAAGGTTTCTCAAAATCATCTTTTGAAAATAACAATCCTTTTTCAGTTTTGCCCTTAAACTGATTCCATAGCTCAGGCTTTTCTGATAGACTTAGAAAGGAGAGATAGATAACAAGTTCAGAGAAATAATCCATTTTTTTGTCACATTTATCTACTCTTGATGGATGCTGATATTCTGGAAGTCCTGGAGTGGGGCTTTTTTGTCCATGAAGAGCGGGAACAAAAAGACTATCGTAGTCAATAAGTTTAATTGTTATATCTGTTCCGTTCTTTCTAAGCATAATATTTCCACTTTGTAGATCGCCGTGGGAAATTTGATTTGCATGTAGTGTTTCAAACATTTTCCGGAACTCACCTGCTGCTACACTAAGGATCTTGGGATCGTGTAAATTATGCTCAATAAAGTCTCGCAGCGATTCTCCCTTCGCCCATTCCATACGAGTGATAGGCCATTTTTTCCCGTTTATTAGAATTCCTTCTAAGACATATTCGAAATCGACGAAATATGGTAAATGAACCTGCTTCAAGTAATCATCTATCTTTTCATAGCGATTTTTTGAATCACCGATATCCTTATTCCAGCATCGCAATGCATAATCGTTATGTGCGGCTTCAATAGGAAATACAGTGGAAAAACCGCCTGTGTAGATAAGCAGTTGATTTGCAGAAGTTTCCTTCGGTTTTCCCTCTTTGAGTTTTGAATCAAGCAAGCAAACATCTGGATATCCACCGACAGCTTGTGCATAATCTGCTGGGGTTGGCCAAAGCATAACGACTCCAATTTTTTTACTAGTTTTTATTGAATAATATCAAAGCGAATATGATAAATCCTACTACAAACCCGAAAACACCTATAAGCATCACCCAAAAAAGGAAACTTATTAAGTCTGACATTGGTTGAACATTTTCAGATGAAATATTTTCTGTTTCCTCTTTATCTTCTGACAATTCGGATTCTTCAGCAGAAATAAACATCAGTGTCACATCGTCATTGACTAAACGAATTTCTTCATTACGCGCCTGATCAACAAATTGTTCGAATTGTTCACTGTTTTCTATCTTTTTTAGTCGTTCAAGAACGTTATCTTTGTCATGTTGTATAATCCATTTTGAGAGAGCATCGGTTGCCAAAATGAAAATATCACCAGGAGATACTTTGCCACCGATTATTTTGGGAGGATCTCCAACAGGATTATCCTTGGGAAAACTAGCAAAACTATTAGGTCTATAGGGAAAGTCTTCTAATTTTTGTAGTGGGTAACTCTTGAATTCAGATCCACTCCAATGAAAGAGGCAACTATCCCCTATAATTAATGCCTTCCATTCCGCTTTACCTCGGTTAAATTCAATCCCTATAAAAGTAGAAAGCGCAGATTCGAGGCGAGACAACCGATCGACAAGCATATATGCTTTGGATTCTTGAACAATTTTGGATACATACTCCAACCACTCTTGTTGGATAGGTTCTATCCAGCCCTTCCAATTTTCATTTTCCAATGACAAATGAAAATTTCTTTTGTAACAAAAGCAATCTACGAGGAGTTCTGCCCATTTTTTTGGAAAGAATGATAATGTAGCACCATCTGCTACTGCATAACGTCCTATTTCTTCGTTGAGCGCGTAAGCATCTTGGCAATCAGCCTCGTTTTCTTCTTTTTTATGTGTTTTGAAACTCCTTGCCTTCAATTTGATCATTGGATAATCCATTCTTCTGTCATTGTTAATGCCAAACAAAGATCACAACATTTTCAGCAAGACAGCTTACCTCAGGCTTAGATAATTAGATCTAAGGGCAATCTATTCAGGGACCTTTACTAAGGAACAAGGAAACCTGGTGAGCCAAATTCTATTATCCGAGTAGTCAGAGTTTCGTCTGCGTTATACGCGAAGCATCGAGCATCTGGTTGAGGTGAAAAGCCACAAGCACGAGCATTTGGAAATAAAGACTCAGGTAAAACACTTGAAATACTAAAAAGAAATTCCGCAAATGGATTATCAGAAAATTGGGTATTGTCGATTGGAAATTCCGATGGAAAGTCAGAATTAGCAATATGGATATTGTAGACTAAAACATTACCATCTGTAGTTCGGAGATTCATAATTTTTCTTGCCGCATCCGCAGTTAAGTTCGGATAGTTTGGCTCACCATCTGTAACATTAATTATAACTGGTGGAAAACTGTCAGGCCAGTCAGAAATCCAATTACTGGCAATTTCAGAAGCAGTTTCAAAAGCTTCATGCATCGGTGTGCCTCCGCTTGCGCGAGGTTGTATCCAGATTGGTAATTCCACATCTACTTCAACAACTCCTCCCGCACCATCTGGAACTTTTTTTGTAACTGCCTCTACTTTGACGGGTGATGCATAAACATTATCTATCATTCCTTTTACAACGATATCAACGGTTTCACCATAACTGATAGCACTTACAGAGCATCGCTGTTTTATCTCTGTGCCCTGTTGACATTTCAAAGCAAGATTATAAATTGCACGATTGACTATTAAAGCAGCTTGATTAGCTTTTATTCCATTTTTCCATTCTTCACTCATTGACCATGATTGATCAACTAATATTACAATGCAACCGGGATTTGATGTTCCAATAGGAACGTTACTATATGCCATTAAAATACTCCATGTATTAAAATTATTTTCATTGGACTGAAACTACTGTAAATTTACAACTCAATGTATTGAATGCGCACAGTAATTCACGATCACTCCTCAATACCCTCACTTAGCTTCTGCTCCGTAGCCAAATTCACAGCCTTATCCATATCTGTCTTTGCTTCACCCATTTGACCCAATGCGCGTTTTGCGGTTCCGCGATTGATATAAGCCTCAACATAATTTGGATTGAGTCGGATAGCCTCATTATGGTCGGCGACTGCTTCCTCATGCTGTCCGAGTGCCCCCTTGGACACCCCGCGATATGTATAAGCGACAGCTGAATTCGCATCCAATCGAATTGCTTCATCGAAGTCAGAGATCGCTTCTTCATGCTCATTTAGCGCGCGTTTTGCGGTTCCTCGATTGATGTAAGCCTCAACAAACTCTGGGTTCAGTCGTATTGCTTCGTTGTGGTCAGCAACAGCCTCCTCAAGATTACCGAGGGCACTTTTCACAACGCCTCGGCTGGTATATGCATCGGCGAAGGTTGGCATTAACGCAATGGATTGATCATAGGCAGAGACAGCCTGATCGTTCTCGTTTAGTTGCAAATGGAGATAGCCTATTGAAAAGAAGGAACGGGCGACTAACTCATCATTAACCCCTTTCGCAGTGTTAGCGATAGATCGCCATTTCTCAATGGCATCTACAAGTTTACCTTCATTCTGCAGCTTGTACGCTTCAATGATCGCCTTGTCCTCAAAGGAAATTGTTGGGTTTTTTAATATATCTTCAATTGTTAATTGAAGAACGGCTACTTTATTTGGATTCGTGAAATCTTTACTTGTTAATTTAGTTACGATTCCTTTTACAGTGGTATGATATTCTGTAATTTCTTTGAGGTGTTGCTCAGCTTCAGCTGCTTTTTTTGCGGCATCTGATGAATGTTGTTCTGCTGCTTTTACATGGACTAACATTTGCGATTGTAAATCCCCAAACCGATCATAAATGAAATACGCAGCAATTCCCGTTATAATGGGAATGAGTATAGTGAAAAATAGTAGTACTATGCATATAAATGCTAACCATCTGTTGATAGATTTTGACCGGGAATCGAGATATTCACTTCGTAAATCATTGAACCGTTGTTGTAATGATGCGTATACATCTGGTTTTTCATCTGCATCGTTTGTTTCTTCGTCTGTTTGTTGTTCAGATTCTTGAGTTGGCTCATCTATCTGTTTGTTGTTCATTTTCACCGCCTTTCTTCATAAAGAATTTGCTATTTGTTTCTGCACAACCTGGAAAGGTTATGCTACAAAGAGGCACAACCTGGAAAGGTTATGCTACAAAGAGGCACAACCTGGAAAGGTTATGCTGCCAAATGCCAATTTCCATATTTAGATTTTAGCACATACACAAGTATCGGTCAAATTTATTATCCATATTGTAGGGTTATTTAGTTTTATAGATATTCATTTTATCAAGTTAACTGTGAGTAAAGGTTTTGATGCATATTCCTTTATTTTATCAGCGATCCGTGTTATGCCTTGAAAACGGAATACGGATAATGCGGTATTTCGTAAAGCGGCCATGACTTGTGGAATAGCCCCGCATCTGACAGGTGATGCGTCCTCGCCGAGTAGCACATCGCGCATCCAATGCGACTTGTTCTCTATTGCCCAATGGCCTCTCCGTAAAGCAAGTAAGCGTTCTGCGGATGCCTCACTCGGTTTCAGGCTCGTAATCCCATAGGTAGTGCGGGTTGTCTCTTCTCCTGTCTTCATATTTTTGGAAGTATAGCAATATTGGATCACTTGTGCTACGCCCGGCCAATCCAGATATGCGTTGAGACTTGTGCTTGCCTTGATACATCGCGTCTCAAGTCTGCCATGCGACTTTTCAATCGTCTCATGCATGTATATCGGTTTCCCTAAAGTAGGGTGTGTTGTGTCTTCAGAAACCGCGTCAGGCACGCCTTGAAAAAGTTTTTCAATCGCTTCTAACAGGTCCGGTTGATTGCCTTTAACAGGCAGCATATAGTCGCCCCCGCTGTTTATGATTCCGTGGCAGAAAGAGCGTTGTGTCAAAAGGGCATCCGTTGTGATAACTTTGCCTGCTACATCAAACGCTTTGAGGATTTCCGTTGATACCGGTATTTCATTGGTTTTGTCGCTGACACCTCGCTGCGTGAGGGTGATCCCTAACTCATGAGAGACGACGGAGAGTAAATGGCTGATCATCGCACCACTTTTTTTAGACGCACGCAGGGTTTTGCCATCTATAGCGACTGCGTCGGAACACCCCCGCAAATCAGGGCACTCTGCTAATGCGGCGTTTACCCATTTTGACAGGATGTTTTCTAATGCTTCAACGTCCAACTTTTTCAACAGATTATGGATAGTTGCGGCACAAGGCGTTTTGTGATGTGTGAACCCGAGTGCTTTTGTGAGTGCGGGCTGTGAGCGTGCCCAGGTAGCGATGGATGTATACCCTTTATGCCCGCACATCAATCCAACGACTAAAAGTGCGAGGATTGCTTTCAAGGGGTGCCGTTTCCCTTTTTCCTTGCGTGGGTCTGTAAGTTCTGCTAACATATTGACTAAGTGGCAGGACTTTTTTCTTGTCATTCTTCACCTCAAAAGATCGTAAGTTTTTAAGGTGAAGTATAGCAGATATAGCGTGAAAAATCACGGTATATCTGCACATCCTAAAATATTAACGATTGTGATAAAAAACAACTAAAATACATAAAACTAAATAACCCTATCCATATTGAATGACTCTGCCGATGGAGTCCAACATATTGACAAGGCAACGGAGATATGATACAATCATTTTGAAGTTAAGATAACACTCCCACATTCGTTTTCTAACACCTACAATTATTCATACAATTACAAAGAGCGGAGAAATATGAACAGGAAAACAGATAGACCTAATGTCCTATTTATCATGTCGGATCAGCATAGATATGACTATATGGAAACAGATGAAAATGCGCCGAAAGCACTCAATACACCGAATCTACGTAGATTAACGGAAATGGGTGTGAATTTTACCCATTGCACTGTGAATGCGCCAGTGTGTGCACCGTCACGGATCGGTTTGGCATCAGGCGTTCA
This sequence comes from Candidatus Poribacteria bacterium, assembly GCA_965200395.1. GTDB lineage: Bacteria > Poribacteria > WGA-4E > WGA-4E > WGA-3G > MSPOR6. The sequence continues at coordinate 312,699 of CBDAUH010000004.1, forward strand.
ACCATCGCGTCTCGGATCACTTGCCAATGGTAGTTTCTTACCTGCCACCGTGCCGACCTACTACCAACAACTTCGAAATTATGGGTATTGTGTTGGATGTGTAGGTAAACTTGACCTTGCAAAACCGGATGGATATAACGGGCGTTACGGGGATCGTCCGCGTGCTTATAGTTGGGGATTCACACATCCAGAAGAGTGTGAGGGAAAAATGCATGCAGGTAGGTCTCCGACACCCATTGGACCTTATACGCATTATCTACGAGAAAAAGGACTATTAGAAAAATTCCATCAAGATTACCGAAATAGAAGTTCTTCAGGGGGTTGGATAAAGAACGGGTCCTACGATTCTGTGTTACCGACAGAGGCTTTTGAAGATTCGTATATTGGGAGACGCGCGACTGAATTTATTCAAACTATACCGGATGACTTTCCCTGGCACATGTTTGTCAGTTTTGTTGGGCCACACGATCCGTTCGATCCACCTACGGAATACGGTAATAAGTATCGTGAGGCTGAAATGCCAGAACCCATTGCAGACAATATGACAGGAAAACCGGATTGGGTAAAAAAACGTGTTGTCAATATTACCGCTGAAGAAGTTAAAGTCACACGACGACAATATTGTGCAGCAACTGAGCTAATAGACTATCAGATCGGTAATATGCTGGGAGCATTGGAAGAGCGTGGCATGCTTGAAAACACCTACATCATCTATTCAAGCGACCACGGTGAGATGCTCGGTGACCACGGTTTATACACTAAGAGTTTAGCTTATGAGGCATCGCTACGGGTACCACTTATTGTAGCGGGGCCGGGAATAGAACCGAACCGTACCTCAAGTACATTGGTTGAATTGATTGACTTAAATCCGACTATTTGTAATTTTGCGGGAGTACCTGTGCTAGAAAATATTGATGGCAGGTCAATTGTCCCAGTGCTTCATGGGGAATCTGATACACATCGCAATGAGACAGTTAGTAGGCTGATTAACTTCAGTTGTATTCGGACAGATACGTATAAATTAATTGAAAGCAGGGACGGTTTCACAGAATTGTATAATCTCGAAAACGATCCAGATGAATTGAATAATATCGCTGAATCTAATAAGGATCTGGTTCAAGAATTACGTTCAACAATGGAAAGTCGCTATGGTCCAAAAGTTGTGGAAAATAATAGAGATCCGATGAAATGGTCACAGGGGTAATTTTAGCAGGTGGAAAAAGTCGTCGGATGGGGCGAAATAAGGCATTTCTGCGTCTGGGAAACGATACACTCATCGGTCATGTAATTGAGAGACTGCAGTCGATCACGCATGATCTGCTGCTTATTACAAACAATCCTGATGAATATGTACATCTGGATATTGAAATGTATAACGACATCATACAGAATGTAGGAACATTAGGCGGTATTCATTCAGGATTGACTTATGCATCACATGAAACGGTAATCTGTGTTGGTTGCGATAGTCCGTTTTTGAGTCCAAATTTACTCAATTATCTTGTTTCTGCGTTAGCGGATTATGATGCAGTAATGCCATTGACTGATAAAGTGGACAATACACAAAAGACACTTCAAACGCTCTGTGCTGTGTATTCCAAACGATGCATACCGATTATTGCAGAGATGTTGAAATGCTCTGAGCTGCGCGTTCATGCATTGCGTGAGAATGCAAATGTTTTATGTGTAAATCCAGAAATCTGGAAGTTGTATGATCCGGATGGAATGTCCTTTTTCAATGTCAATACACCGGAGGATTACGGACAAGCACAATCTATTTTAACGTGAGTTCGGAATAAGACGTTTTTTGTCAGAATCTCGGATTACGCGGATTGACGCGGATTTTAAGAATCTCGTATCTACCATCTAATGGACAGATGGACACCATCTGGTGGCATCAGATTTATCTGGATTAATGATGAATGCTTGTTAAATCCCACAAGATTACAGTGCTGTCTCTACAACCGCTTGCAAGTGTGCATCCATCAGGAGAATATGCAACGGAATAGACTGGATCGATATGTCCGGAAAATGTCTTCAAGATTTCACCGGTGGCAACATCCCATATAGAAAGTTCACCCATACCGCCGCTGGCAATGGTTTTTCCATCAGGGGAATAAACGACAGAAAATGCACCAGCATCGACATCAATGGTGCGAAGCAGTTCCCCCGTTGAAACATCCCTAAAACGTATGCCTTTATCACCGTTTTCACCTGTGCATGTGAGTGTCGAGCCATCTGATGAAAACGTTACAGAGTCTATACTCTCATTAGGATCAGTTTCAATAGTATTTAGGAGTTTTCCAGTGACGACATCCCAGAAACGGATTGTTCCATCACCTCCACCACTCGCGAGGGTGGAATTATTCGGAGAAAACGTTATATCATGAACACTATCTTTATGTCCTTTGAGCTTATGTAGTTGTTCGCCAGTCATTGGATCCCATAAACGTATTGTATTATCACCACCACTGGCTAACGTTTTTCCATCATGACTGAATGCTACCGTTGTTACTGAACCTGTGTGTCCTTCAAGTGTTATTGTGTGTTGCCATGTATCAGTCTGAAATAAAAGAATTGTGTTGTTATAAGTGCCACAAGCAAGTGTTAATCCATCTGGTGAATAAGCAACAGAGACAATAGATCTTTTTTCCGATAGTGTATTGAGGAGTTTGCGTGTAGTTACATCCCAAATACGAACAATATCGTCTAAACTCACTAACGTTTTCCCATCTGGTGCAAAAACAGCATTCCTAATAGCTTCTGCATAATCGGAGATTGTTCTTTCAAGTTCACCAGACTTGATATTCCAGAAATTTATCTCTAAACCGTTGGAAATTGCAACCGTGCTTCCATCCGGGGAATACCTGTAACTATTGACACTTCGTCCATCAGGTGTTTTGAACGTATGAAGTAGCTTTCCACTTTCTGTATCCAATAAATGTATACCGTCTTTGTCATTATCACAAGCGATTGTATTATTGTTTGGAGAATATAGGACAGAACCTAATTTTGTTTCGAGGTTAATCGTTTTTACTACATCGCCTGTCTGTGAATTACATAGACGAACGGTACCGCATGGATTCGCGACTGCAATAGTGCTTCCATCATTTGACATGTCTATGTCACAAGAATATTTAGTATTTGTATTGTCATTAATTGTCTGTATTAATTCACCGGAATAGGCATTCCAGAGATAAGCTTTATTGTCTGCACCTTGGCTGATAATAGTTTTTCCATCAGGAGAATATTTCAATGTATCTACAGAATTTACGTGGGCAGCAAATGTTAACACAGGATCACCTGTTTGCACATCATATATACGGATGACCTCTTCCTTACCGCCACTTGCAAGCATGCTGCCATCTGGATTGAACGTCAACGTATTGATCTCGTCCTTATGTCCATCTAAAGTTTTTTTGAGTTCACCGGTTGAGACATTCCATAATCGGATGGTTTGATCTTTTCCTGCACTTGCAAGTGTATCACTGCTTGGACTGAAAACTATGGAATTTATGTCGTCAGTATGTTCAGCGAGGATAGCTCGGGATTCACCCGTTGAGACATCCCATATACAGACGGTATAGTCACCCCAACAACTGGTACTAGCAAGTGTCTTTCCATCAGGACTAAATTTAACAGCAGTGATATAGTGTGTATGTCCTGTTAACAAGTTACGTTCTTCCCATGTCTGTGTATCGTATATCCAGATTCCGATTGTGCTTGCTACTGCAAATTTAGAACCGTCAGGAGCATATTGCATATCGAATACATAACCCTTACCGAACCTTGCTATGGCATCTTCTGGCAGATAGTTTTCGAAGTAATTCTCATCAGAAGTGGGTTGCATGTGATTTAATGTCATTGTTTTTCCTTAAATGGTATTATCTTCTATTTTTGTGGGGGTCTGACGTTCATCCAGTGCCCATCTTTTCTGTTGTCTTCAACGAACCCTACCTTTGACCACCATGAGTTCATTCCTGTTCTTGCATGTCCACGGTCAAAGTTTATTCCGATATTAATCGGTTTGTTAGTATCTGGATAGTCCAACATCGACCATGGGATTTCCATCTCAACGATCCATCCATCATCGACGATTTCTGCGGCGACTTTCCACATTGCAGATATTTCTTCATGAGTTGCGAATGGCGGTGGATGGCTAACCCATTTACTCCCCAATGGATTTGCCATAAAGAAAGTACGGTTCATGAATTGATGTGTATGAAAAGGATCTATCGTAAAAGAGACCCAATCTTCACCTGATGGGCGTATCTGATCCATTTCCTGAATTGCCACAATACCGTCAGGAAAACTGTCAAACAGGTACCATGCAAGATAGATTGCTTCATCAGAATATACTAACATGATGGTAGTTTGATCTTGGGCGGGTAGGTTACCTGCATTTCTGTTAAAGAAATCTGTTCCTTGGGGTGCATTTCTCCAGGCTTCATCGGTAAGTTTGCCATCAATCACTGGAGGTGTGTCTATTTTTACGCCGGGAAGTCTTTTCGCGTCTCCGAGTTCTATTTCATCAAGGGGTTCTCTGTGAATAGCGTCTAAGAATTCGCCGAGTTCTTCTGGTTTTTTTATTCCCAATAATTCACATCCTGTCGTAAGAAGTAAAATACATATCAAATTGATAGGAAGTGCTGCTTTCAATAGTCTGTTCCTCCAAATTTTGTCTAAATCTCGGATTTTTCTTTTGTTGTGCGTTTATTCATTCTTGTAGGTTCTATTTTTTGTTTGCGTGCCCTGGATGCACAACCTGGAAAGGTTATGCTACATCTGTTTCTGCACAAACGAAAATTTTTGCTACAATGGTTAAAGAGCCTTAATATCCCACAAAAGCACTGTGCCATCTGAACTTACGCTTGCAACCGTTTCGCTATCAGGAGAAAATACAACATCATGAATGTCTTGTGTATGTCCAATAAAAGTCTGAAGATGTTCTCCAGTGTGTGCATCCCAAATGTGGACAACCTTATCATTCATAGAACTATTTGCAAGCAACTTACCATTAGGAGAACCTGCAAGATGGGTTACATTACCTGCATCATCTATCGGTAGCCGTATCAAGTCTCCTGTGGCAGCATTCCAAAAACGGATTGTTCCATCTGCGCTACCACTTACAATCGTTTTTCCATCAGAAGAGAATGCCACTTTACGAACTTCTTTTTCGTGTCCGGTTAATGTTCTGAGGAGAGTTTGACTGTCAATATCCCAAATTTTGATTGTTTTGTCATTGCTGCCGCTTGCAAGTATTTTTCCATCAGGGGAAAACGTTACTGTATTTACTTCATCTGTATGTTCATTGAAAGTCATCAAGCAATCTCCGATGAGATATAGTTCACCGTTACGAATATCCCATATACAAACTTTGTTATCTCTGGTTCCGGTTGCTAGCATGGTACAATCTGGTGATAATGATATTGAAGAAAAAGAGACCTCTATGTCGTTACCTCTAAAGCTGCCGAGGAACCGCCCAGTTTCCACGTCCCAAAGCCGGACTTTATTGCCGGTGTGAGTTGCCAACATTGTGCCATCAACAGAGAATGTAATTGAATAAACATTGGTTTGCTCAACCCTTGTGTTTCTTACTTGTTCACTACTTTGTAGATCCCACCAGTGTATTTCGTTTTCTCCACCACAAGTCAACGTTTTGCCATCAGGAGAAAATGCGACCGAATAGAGCTCCAATGGTCTGTGACTGGGTATAGCAATTCTTAATTTTCCTGTGTTTGCGTCCCAAATTTTGACTGAGCCATCATCACTACCGCTGGCGATTGTTTCGCCATTAGGTGAATAAGATACTGAAATCACTTCATCTTCGTGTGACATGATATTCAGAAGTTCTGCAGTGTTAGCATCCCATACATCTACTCTGTCCCAACGACTGCCTGTCACAAGTTTGCGTCCATCAGGTGAAAAGTCCATTGACTTAAACTCGCCTACCCACTCCGTATTTTTACTGAGTCGTTTGCCAGTTTCTAATTCCCATAATTGTAGAGGATCATCTCCTGTCGCAAGTATTTTTTGGTCTGGTGAAATTGCGGTAGCGTTAAAGTTAGTTTCAAGTAATATTTCTTTGGCAATTTCATAGTTTTGTGTTTCCCAGTATGCGATTTGTAACGTTTCACTATCTATATTTCCTACGGTAAGCAGATATGTGCCATCAGGAGTATAAGTCATAATTGGTGATAGGTCTGTTAAACAAGTTTTCAAAAGCTCACATGTATCCACATCCCATATCCTGATTGTAGAATATTCACTGACACTTGCAAGTGTGTTTCCTGCTGCATTGAATGTTAAATAGTAGATGTCATCTTCGTGTCCAATACATGTGCCTTTGCGTTGATATGTTGTTGTATCCCAAATTTGGATTGTTTTGTCCTCACTGCTTGTAGCGCAGCGCATTCCATCTGCACTAAAAGCAATAGCTGTAACAGGGGCAGTATTCTGGCTGAGTAAGTCAAGAGATTCTCCTGTTTCTGAGTCATAGATCCAGACACCGATGGATGAAGCGACAGCCAAACGTTTTCCATCTGGGAAGAATTTTACCTGATTTATTTTTCCTCTTCCGAAACGAGTTTTTGCACCGTTCGGTAATCCTACCTGATCGTGTTTATGAGAGCGGGTAGTAACATCGGTTATTTCCATTTTACGAGATATCCTTTTACGGATGCACAACCTGGAAAGGTTATGCTACAAAGACACACAACCTGGAAAGGTTATGCTACAAGTGTCGGAATCGCGGATTATTGTTTTTGACTGCTGATAAGCAACATCCCGTTTCAGATTTATACTTCTGGAACGTTCCATAGCTTGACTGTGCTATCCCATCCTGCAGTTGCAAGTGTTCGTCCGTCTGGAGAATAGGATAAGAACCATATTCCTTGAATATGTCCATGTGTAAATGAATCAATTGTGTTGCCTGTGTTGGCATCACAAAAACAGATTTGACTTCCTTCCCAATGTGTATATGCGAATGTCTCTCCATTCGGAGCATAGGCTACATTACTCGCCTTCTTATCAATTGTTTTAATGGGTTTATCACTGTTCATATTCCAATATTGCAGTTCTCCATCATTTATACATAAGAACGTTTGAAAATCTGATGAAGATGCGACGGTGTGTCCCGGAATCTTTTTGACGGTATCTCCGGTGGATAGATCCCAAAATCGAACTATTCCGTCAGTTGAACTGATGAGTGATTTACCATCAGCGGACAATACCAGTCTTCTCAATTGACCGGATTCGGCATCAAGTTTCATCGTGTTTTTGCCAGAGGTAACGTCCCACAGATAGATTGTTCCAGCTGAATCTCCACTTGCAAGTGTCTTTCCGTCACCGGAAAACGCAACAGATGTAATGTCGTTCAGGTGTCCTTCAAAAGTTTGTTCTGTCTCACCTGTTTTAGTATTCAAAATATTCACAGAGTTATTTCTATCATCTCCATACGCTAAACTTATTCCATCTGGTGCATAAGCCATACAATTGGCCCTCTGTTGATATAGATGAATTGTTTTCAAGTGTCTACAGGTTTGTGTATCCCACAAACGGAGTATATTATCGCCGTCTGATATAGCGACGGTATTGCAAACAGGTGAATGGGTCATAGACACAAACATCTGTGCATATCCATCAAGTGTTCTGGAGGGTGAGCCTGATGCAATGTCCCAGAACCTGATAGTTCCATCGGAGCCAGCGTTTGCCAAAGTACTACCGTCTGGGGAAAATATGATGTGGTAAGTTGTATCAGGTGGGCTTGTAATGGATTTTATAGGTTCTGCTTTTGTGATGTCCCAAAATTGTATTACATCATCGTTGTAGTTGTTGCTGACGAGTGTTTTCCTGTCCGGGCTGAAAACGACTGCATTTACGCCATCGACGTCCGTGGTAGCAGTTATTGTATTGCGTAAATTTCCTGTATCGGTATCCCAAATCCTGATTTTTCCGTCACGATTCCCACTTGCTAGCAGTGCACTATCAGGTGAAATTGAAATTGATGAAACAGAGCTGGTGCTTCCGGTTAGTGTGTGTAAAAATTCTCCGGTATGTCCGTTCCAAAGGTGAATCATGTTATCTTTACCGTAGCTTGCGAGTAGCTCACCGTTGGGAGAAGTTATCACGTCTGATACGCCCCCTGCATGCCCAGCAATAGTCAACACCTGTTTTCCGGTCTTCACATCCCAAAAACGGATTAGTTCATCCGAGCTACCGCTGATAAGTTTTTGCCCATCTTGACTAAAAGTTACAGACATGACTGTGTCGATATGTTCGGAGAGTGTTAGCGTTAGGTCTCCTGTTTGGATGTCCGAAATTTTTATTGAGTTGTCGTTACTTCCGCTTGCCAGGAGTGCGTTATCTGGACTGATGGCTACACTGTTTATATCTGTATGTTCTAAGAACAGATTGAGTTCTTTTCCGGTATGTGTGTCATAGAGCCAAACGCCGATAGTGCTGCCAGCTGCAAATAACGAGCCATCTTTGGAATATACCATATCGAATACATATCCTTTTCCGAGTCGTGCTTTTGCCCCATCAGGTAATTTCCAATTTGTAACTTCTTGTGATTGAAAGGAATTTGTTGGCATTACTTCTCCTTTTTCTGTTTCTATTCTGAATTTTTGACAATGTCTCTGCACAACTAGGAAAGGTTATGGTACAACACGGATGCACAAACAGAATGAAGTTTAAGAAAATATTTGGGTAATTCTATATTTACCAGGCCTTGTAGATACGGTTTCCTAACCGCACCAGCATCTCCAAGAAATTACCGAATTAAATTATTAATCTTCATACAGTTTGTGCATCCGTGAAACGAAAACTAAACCCTACAAAAATGGATAAACCACAGAAAAAGAAAAATCCGCGTAAATCCGCGTAATCTGCGTAAATCCGCGATTCTGACAAAAAATGAGAATTACCCAAAGAATAAGTTAATCTTCATACAGTTTGTGCCACAGGTAGAACTCACGTTATTCGAGGTCAGCCATTTCTTTTGGGATTATCCGTTGCTGATATGCGTAATTTTCTTCCGGTGGTACTGTTGCTTCAGCGACGGGCAAGGTGACTAATTTTCCTTCTCGGACTGAGGCTTCAAATTCGGGTCGGAACTTTCGCATATAACTTACTGCGGGCCATGATACGGCAATTCCAAAAACGCAGATGGTGTTCCATGTCATTGTATCTACATTTGCGATATTGTTTGCGACACTTTCTAATAGGTCAAGGTCTTCGTAGATTTCTTCTGTTTCACCTGTATCGCCCCATCTACCGTTTTCGGTGATTCCGAATTTTGGTCGTGTGATGGTGGTTTGTCTGCCTTCTCCGTCAGCGATGCGTTGGACGATATCGCGTACCCACGGTGTGCCCCATCGGCATGGGGTGCACTGTCCGCATGATTCGTGTGCGTAGAATTTCATGATATTAAGCAAGCAATCGACGATATTGCGGGTTTCATTCATGACGATGATACCGCCCGAACCCAACATGGTTTTTGCGAGTGTGAGTGAGGTAAAATCGAGACGTGTATCTAGTTCATAATGTGTTAGGATAGGTGCGGAGCTGCCGCCGGGAATGACTGCTTTTACTTCTTCACCACGTAACCCTCCTGCAACTTCAATAAGTTCTGTGCAGGTCAAACCGAGTTCTAGTTCATAAACGCCTGGTTCGTTGACATCGCCACTGATACAGTAGAGTTTAGTACCTGTATTTGGGTCAGGTTTCGGTGGGTCAAATCGTGCATCCCCGTAAGTTGGTCCCATCTGGGTGTACCATTCGACACCATTGCCAACAATAAAAGGTAGGTTGCACAAGGTTTCCACATTTTGGACGACGGTAGGTTTCATGAATACGCCTTGCACAGCAGGGAAGGGTGGTTTGTTTCGGGGTTGTCCCCGTTTTCCTTCGAGCGATTCAATTAATCCTGTTTCTTCACCACAGATATAAGCTCCCGCTCCTGGGTGTGTATAGATGTTAATAGTTTGTCCTGTGTCATGGACATTTTCGCCGAGGTATCCGTGTTCATAAGCCTCTTTAATAGCGGCATCTAACATTTTTTTACCGAGCGTAAATTCGCCGCGAATGTAGACATAGGTGGTTTCAATTCCCATTGCGTAACAGCAGATAAGGATACCTTCGATTAACAGATGTGGATTTTTTTCTAGTACGTAGCGGTTGCTGAAGGTACCGGGTTCACTTTCGTCTGCGTTACAGCAGAGATAGCGTGGTTCGATATCTCTTGGGACGAAGCTCCATTTTTCTCCGGTTGAAAAGCCTGCGCCGCCTCTGCCTTTCAGTCCTGCGTCCTTGACCATATCGGCGATTTCTTCAGGTTGATATTCTGCGATTGCCTTTTCGAAACGGGTGTATCCATCATGTTGTCGGAAGACATCAAATGTGTTTATATTTGGTACATCTAGATGTTCGTATAGAATTCGTTTTTCTTGAATCATATTTTCCTTTACATATTGTCTGTTAATAAGTAATAAATCAAATTTTTAGTAAAATCTAACAGTTGGCGAACTGGCGAAGTAGCTGGATCGCTTCAGTTAACTTACCGGATGGTGGGGTCAACCAATTTTGAGTATTATTTGGATTAACCTCTAACCAGGCGGTATCCCGACCTCTACTTCCCCTATGTTGCGATTTTATTTCTCCGGACTTCCATTTCTCTAATACTAATTCTTTGGGTAAAACCCAACAATGGATGTTGAATGGACTAATACCCAAACAAATTACCATATCGTATGCCTGATCTCTCAGTTGCTGGAACTTATATATACCTGATTGCCATAAGGTTGATAATTTTATTTCAACCCGTAACCCGCTAATGATGCGATCTGCTTCTGAGTCGGGAGAAGAACGTACAACGAAGTCATGTGCCGTACACCAACGTTCTACAATTTGTTCTCCGATTTTCCCCCTTGTTTTAGAGGGGAAACTCTTTATCCAAGCAAATGGACTTCCTTCCCACGCTAACTTAGAGCTGCTGCATTACTGCTCTAAGTTTTCAATTATACAAAGTATTTCTCTTGTCTCTGGATTGTCAGGAATTTGATTCATTGGGGCCCTCTACTAAAACATCGTAATCAACGTTACAGAGTTTTATTCCATAAAATGATAATCTATCCATCATTACCTTGATCGCTGGAATATTATTATCTACCAAAATAGAAGATCGATTATTCAGCGCAGCTGCTTCTCCAAGTGTTCCGCTTCCTGCGAAAAAGTCCATGACCGTATCTCCAGAGGACGAATGTACTTTGACGAAACGGTTAAGAATTCCGAGCGGTTTTTGTGTTGGATATCCGGTTTTTTCACTGCCGTTGGTGCTAACGATTGTGTGCCACCAGACATCAGTCGGTGTTTTGCCTCGTGCTGCTTTTTCTTTTCCGACTAAACCTGGGGCCATATATGGGATTCTATCCATTTCATCGTAATTAAAAGTATAATGCTTAGGTGTTTTTACATACCATAAAATATTGTCGTGTTTTGCGGGCCATCGTGATTTTGGACGTCCACCGAAGTCGTAGGCCCATATAATTTCATTCATGAATGATTCTCGCCCAAAAATTTCATCTAGCATTACTTTACAGTAATGTACTTCTCTATAGTCAATATGGAAGAAGAGGCTTCCATGTGGATGCAGGACTCGGTATGCTTCTTCAAATCGGGGGCGCAAAAACTTTAGATAACTGTCCGAATTCTCAAATTTATCTGAATAATATGTGCTTTTACCTTTGATCGTTCGGTATGTTTTGCCTTGGAATCCGACCCTGTCCCCTTCTGTATCTGGTTTGACTTGTATCTCAGTGCGTTGTTGCAGTTTCCCAGTATTAAAAGGTGGATCGATATAGATCATATTGATGCTCTCAGTTTCAATATGATTCCTCAGTATTGCAAGGTTATCTCCATAATAGAGGTGGTGTGTAGCCATTTTTAAATGATTGCAAATAGTTGCATAGTGTTGCCGCAAGACCGTTGTGCTTGCTACTTTTTTGATTAAGTCTGGGTGAAGAGGTTCATTTCAAATCTTTCTTTAGCAATTTTGCAGTAATTAGGATTAATCTCGCTTCCGAGGTAATTCCGCCCATTCAGCTCAGCCATAAGTGCAACTGTTCCACTACCGATAAAAGGATCATAGACTAAATCCCCTTTGTTGCTCCAAGAGCGTATATGGTCTTGTGCCAACTTTTCAGGGAAAATAGCGGGGTGCTGGTGTGCTATTTTATCGCTTGCTGAGTGGCCGTTGCCGATTGTATATGTCCAGACGTTTGTTCTTCTGCCATATTCTTCATAACCCCCGCGACTATGTTGGTGTAAACTGCCGTTAGCTAAGCGTTTCGTTCCAGTATCGCCCTTACGAGTCTCTTTGTTTTTGCGATCTTTAATCAGATTGATTGTTTTGGGTTGTTCTTTAGAAAACACGAACATATACTCGAAGGACTGCCAATAGGTTCTATTGTTTCCTACTGCGCCTCTCGGCGGTTTCAGATAGATCATTGTATCGAACAAATTGAAACCGATTTCTTTAAAATAGAGTGCCTGACGGAACGAGGTACCTGATTCGTTGCCTTTTACTGTCTGATCCCCAATAACCCAAACAACTACGCCTCCTTTTTTGAGGACTCTATACAATTCAGAGGCGATTTGTGCAAATCCTTCTAATTTGTATCCTTCATATTCGCGCATTTCATCATACGGAGGCGAAGTAACCACCAGATCAACAAATTCTGTGTCCATGAGTTTCATCGTATCAATGCAATTCTCATTCCTAATTTGATTTAACCTCAATTCATCCATTCACATTTTTCCTATAGAGAACTCCATAGTTTCGTTAATAGCGCTGAACTGATGATATTTTGCAGACGATGCTTTAGTTTGGAAGCTGTTCTAATATTTCATCAATCTTTTCCGGGGTTAAATTCTTATATAAATCGTCATTCACCATAATAACAGGTGCGACATCACAGGATGCAAGGCATTCAACTTTCATCAAGGTGAACTTACCGTCGTCAGTAGTGCCTTTTGCAAGATTTGTTTCCGATGCCACGTCAGTGCCAAGTTTTTCTTTGAGATGCTCTAAAACTACTTTACAGTCACGTAGTGCGCATGGAAGTGTGTGGCAGATGCGGATTACATATTTACCTACAGGTTCCTCGAAGAACATTGGATAGAAGGTTACGACATCTTTTACCTTCATCACCGTGACTTCTAGTAGTTCTGCCACGTACTTCATGACAGCTGGTGTGATATAACCTGCCTGGTGTTGTGCCAAGTGGAGTGTTGGTAGCATGGCCGCTTCTTTTATGGGGTATCTATCAATCAGTTCGTCGAATTCTCGTTTGTTTTCTTCGTTAAACTGAAAAGGGGTTTCTATTTGTATTGTTTTATCTGACATCTATGTTTTCCTTTTATTGGCTATTAGCAGCCAGCGATTTCTGTTTCTGCACAAACTAACAGTTTGATGCTCAACTTCTATTACCTATCTGTTTTCTAAAGATATCGATCAAAGTGTTCAAATCATGCGAAAACTCACTATAAATAAAAACATTATATAGGAAATCCCATGGATCTGAAAGAAATTTATAGGTAGCAAGTCTTGCTGCCGCGCATCCTTTCTGTACTTTCCGACATCTGTGTTTCTTTTTACTCCTTTTATTGACTATCAAAAGTCGGTATAGGTTAGATTCCATATTGTTCAGCCGAACCTATTCGCTTGTTAGTTAAGTAAACTTATACCGACGACAATACCAGCAAAAATTATTGTCGCCACCACCGGGAAGTATTTCGGGTAATCTTCTTTTTTTTTCTATGCAATTGCACTGGTGCTGGCGGTGAAACGAAAGTGAGTCCATCGTTAATATTTTGTCCTTGCAATATGATCTTTATAGGTCCGGGTGTATAATGATAGTATTGTACCCAATTGGTAGAAATACTACTGGGTAATGAGTTTGGTTCAAAACTTTGATGGAAAATATCGTATGCTGCATATTCTTTTTGGTACATTTCATTTACTATGAACGCGCTTGTATTCGCTTTTAGTGCTTCAATATAGGCGGCAAGGATAGATTCAAAGAATGTTGAACCTGTAGGGACAGGCTGTTTGAGCTCCTCAAGTTGTGCTAATTGAGATTTTTCTTGCATTCTTCCGCCATAAAGTTTAAATATTACTTCTTCGCGTGTCAATTTTTTCGCGAGCGTTTGGGATGCATCTATCATTTGGATTGGATCGGCTTCTAATATCAGTGTGCGATTTGACTTATTTCGGCATCTTACTGTTACAGCGATCAGTGATTTAGGGTGTTTGGTTTCGTCCAGGCGATTTGTATGATTATAATAAGTCCTAACGACTTTGCGAAGATCCGTTACAATAATGTTATAATCGAATTGTGTGTCCTGCAATGTGCCAACTTCAGGGACGCTATTGGTAGTCTCTTGAACTTGCCACGCGGTAGGTTCCCAATTGGAACGTGTTACAGGAGCACACCCTACAATCGCTGTTGTTAAAATTACTGTTAGAGAGAGTGTTAATGATTTCATTATAACGGTCGATGTTCTAAGCCATATATTTTTTGACATAAGAATCATCCTTATTTTGTGCAGAATTATCATCTCTTAGTATAAAACTGCTATAATTTGCTTTCTCCAATATCTCCATCACTGTATCATTTTTGTGAGCGTCTCCTTTTTGTTTGCGTCCACAAGGCACAACCTGGAAAGGTTATGCTACAAAGAGACGTAACATGGAAAGATTATGGGACAAAATATCTTTCATATTTCGGACACCGGACTCACGTTAATGTAAGTCTTTCGGGTTAATCTTCGATCACTTCTAATGCTTGCATTCGTTCGAGGGCAAAGACTCTGGTATCTTGGCGTAATTCGCAAAATCCCTCTATGCACAACGTCTGCCTGGAAGCCCGGCTGTTAGGAATATTAAGGAATCTATCTGGGACAACCACGCGTGTCATCCATGTTTTTGCTGTGGGTTTTTTGTAACCAAACTGAATCTTATGATCGTTGTCAATAGCGAATTGGATTTCGTCGAATATCTCTGAGAATTCCGATTGTGATGGATCCAGCGTAAAACGTGCAAAAACATCTCCTTTCCTGTACATACTTTCATGACATGATTTGCAAATCAATTCGAGGTTATCCAATTCATTTGTTCCGCCTTCGGATAAAGGAATATCATGTATGAGATAAACGTCTTTTTCTTTTTCACAGCTAAGACAGATTGAACCGTTCATTTGGATAAGTTGGAGTTTCCGTTCATCCCAATCTGGTGGATTGAACGGGAAATGGTCGTAAATCTCGGTTAACATGTGTTCTAATTTCGTGAGTTCTACGGATAAACTTTCTGTCTCTTCTGCTGAGACTATTTCTTTTTCTGGGACTTCAGTCTGGACAAAGAGAGACAACATGAGCTGTGATTTTTGTCTGCGTAGTATAGCTTCGATTTCATCTTTTCGCATCTGCAGGTTAGTTAGGCAAGAATTGTGGAGATAGTCTCCATAGGCTAATTCTATGTTGTATTCATAATCGGCATATTGTTTACATACGGTGCAGTATACCATCTTTAATCCTTGTGTTTAGAAGGCAATTGGGAAAAGAATAGGAGCAAGGTTAATCTATCAAGCGTAGGGTGGTACAATTGGCGATTGATGGCACTTCCGCTCAATATCCGCCTTCTTCAGCTTTGTGAGTAACAACTTTTGGTAGTTCACTTTTCAAATTAATTACCTATCTTTGTGCTAAGTTCTTCCTGCTCTGGATTTATGGTTAAATATGAAAATAAATAGACACCGCATCCGTAGGAGCGATCCCTGAACTGAGCCTTAGCTCAATCATAGTCGGGTTTCGCAAGCTCTACCCGACCTACGAACTAAGTTCTTTCTGTTTTGGATTTAGTTGCAATTCTAATAACGGATAAACTAAACTGGATATGTGTAGATCCTGATCGTCCAACTTTTTTAGTCTTTGAATACATGTTTTTGCATCGTACGTCTCCGAGTATATATCCCATCTTATGTTAAGAAGATTATCTGCTTGTTTGCAGAAACTGTTATATCTTATTCGTCTTTTATTTATATATTCAACAAGCATAGTTATTGGCGGAAGACCCCAGAAAAACGATGCAATAGACTCTACAATTGTAAATATCCAAGATGGAAAACCTTGATTTACTAACGGATCGGTTATTTTTTCACCTTCCCAGGATCCCATTGAGATGTATATTAAACTGAGACCGATTATAAACATTTTGGCACGCCACTTCCTACGTTTCGCTTTTGCTTTTGGGGATAAACAAGGTGAGACAAGAAAAATACCTAAGAGTGTTGTGAATATGGTATTAGGTCCGATTTCATTTGCAATAGATGGATCGAATAAACCAAATTGAAAATCCCCTTCAAGCATAATGAGGTATGAATCAATAAGATCTACTAAAAGGAAATTCGTTATTTGAGGTAGATACCACAAAGGGTTTTCTAAATATTTCTGAGCAAGTTCATGAATTTCCCCATTATAACACCAAGTTTGTTCTCTGAGGTGTCGCCGGGCAAATACAATGTCAAGCAAAAACGCCTCAAATTCCTCTCGAAAATTGTAGTCTTTTTCCCAATTTTCATACCACCTTCCCCACTCATCGGTACAAACAGATCTCTTTGTAGCCGATTCTAGCGAACTTTTTGCCTCGAATAATTTTCTCCTATTTTCAGAGTAGGATCCTCTTTCCTCGTCGGTTCTCGGATCCCCTAAATTGCGTTTTGCTATCTTAGCTTTCGACAGTTCCTTCTGAAGTTCTTCAATCTCGTCAGCGTTTTCTTTCCAATTCATTGCTGCCTGCAGTTCGCTAGCCCACTCACTGTCTGCCCCGTTATCTTCGATCTCTTCTTCAAGAAGACCTTCAAGTGTAACATGCGAAAAACCGTATTCTTCCACGTCTGTTTTTTTGGCGGCAAACGTCTCAGCTAGCCATGCTATTTTATTCTCTCGTTTTTTGATTCTCTTCAAAATAGGATGATTCCTATGTGCAATTTCTTCTAAACGTTCACAATTATCATCATAGAACTTACTAGACGAGAATTCATCAGATTGTTCTCCCCATTCGGGGCCTATTATTTTGCCATACATCAGCTACTTCCATCTTTTTTCTGAGGAATTACAAATTACGATACCTACATTTAGCATCCCATTACACTAGTAAACCCTGGAACCCTTATTAGGGACTTTACTTGTCAGAATCGCGGATTATGCGGATTTGTCTTTTGTTTGCGTCCACGATGCACAACCTGGAAAGGTTATGCTACAAATGCTCCCGCACAAACTAACAGCTTATGCTACAAAAAGAAGCACAACTTGGAAAGGTTATGCTACAATACTCACGTTGCGTTAGTATTTTCCCCAGAACTGAATTCGGTTTTTCTCCGGATCTTTAATGTCAAAACATGCAAGTCCGTTCTCATTTTTCAATGGTCTCAACCGTAGTCCTTTTGATTTCAAGTTTTGATGAACAGCACTGACACTTTCAACATGGAAACCGATCTTTTGTCTCCCTTCGTTTGGTTTGCTGGCACTATGTAGACATAGTTTGCAGTCTCCTGTGTCAAATCGAAAGAATCGGTGTTCAGGAAATGGCTGCTCATCGTCGGGTATTAATCCGACAACATCTCTATAGAATGCGATGACAGACTTCATATTTTTGACAAAGAGGATAATGCTTCCGAGATACATGTCTGACAATTAGCGATCTAGCTCTCCGGCAATCACGTTTAAACTTCCTAAGACAGCCACGGTATCTGAAACCATACCACCTTCTAACATGTGTGGTAGTGCTTGGAAGTGAAAGAAACTCGGTGGACGGATCCGGATCCGGTAACCTGTCCCGCTGCCATCACTTACGATATAGAACCCTAATTCTCCGTTTGGCGATTCCGTGGCACAATAATCTTCCCCTTGCGGCAGCTGCACACCGTGACCATCCATCACAATTTTAAAGTGATGGATTAAACCTTCAATGTGGCCGTAAGCATCGGATTTGTGTGGCATCATGACTTTGTTGTCTTCAAGGCTGAATGGGCCGTCTGGCAGGTTATCTAGTGCTTGTCGGACTATACCGCAACTTTGTATCATTTCCTCCATACGGACAAGGTATCGATCGTAGGCATCGCCGTTCGTTCCTACTGGTACATCGAAGTCGAATTTTTCGTAAGACGAGTAGGGTTCAGCTTTACGGATGTCGTGTGCGACACCGGTAGCGCGTAAGCAGGGGCCGGTTACCCCGTAATCGATCGCATCGTCTGATGAAATTACGCCGACACCTTTTGTTCTATCCATCCAAATTCTGTTGCGTGTTAACAACGTATGTGTTTCCTTTAGTGCTTTCGGAAAGTTAGTAATAAAATCACGTGCATCGTTTTCAAACCCATCATATAGGTCTCGGAACACACCCCCGACGCGCGTATAACTTGTTGTCAATCGTGCGCCGGTAGTTTTCTCAAAGATGCTGTAAAGTTTTTCACGTTCTCTGAAGCTATAAAGGAATACCGAGAATGCCCCTAAATCGAGTGCAGCAGTTCCGAGCCATAGCAGATGGTCAGCGAGTCGGGAAAGTTCTGCCATTAGGACGCGGATATATTGACATCGTTCTGGCACTTCAATACCGAGCAATTGTTCCACCGCTAGCACATATCCGAAATTGTTGGACAAAGGTGACAGATAATTCATCCGGTCTGTTACAACGATAAACTGGTTATAATCTAAGTGTTCTCCCAGTTTTTCGAATCCGGTATGCAGGTATCCGCAATGTGGTGTTGCCTTTACGATGGATTCCCCATCGAGTTCTAACACGATACGTAGGGTGCCGTGTGTTGCGGGGTGTTGCGGGCCGAAGTTGAGGACCATTTTTTCGCCGGTTGTGCGTTCTATCTCGCTTTGCATAGAAAACTCCTTATTAAAAGTGACTTATTTCTCTCTGTTTTTGAGTTGTCGATAGTGATTGTTGCGTCGTTGGAATATACGTTGAATTAATCCTAAAATTAAACATACAAGACTTACGAAACCACAAGCGAAAAGAGTCAAAAGGATTACATCCATAATTTTACCCTCAATTTTATCTCGGATTATGCGGATTTTTTTTCTGTTCAGAATCGTGGATTACGCGAATTGACGCGGATTTTTCTTTTGCTGTGCGTTTATCCATTTTTGTAGTGTCTACTTTTTGTTTGCATCCTTTTCTATCAAAATCACGGATCACGCGGATTCTCCGAAGCTCGACATAACTCAATAGTTATCAGGTTTCGCTTTGCTCTATTCGATGGACGAACTACCCGAAAATCAACTCCTGAATCCCTTTGTTAAGGGACTTTAAGGGAAAGTATCTCTGTTCTGGTGGTATTATACCAAATTGTAGTAAATCTTGGCAACCTATAAAGATTTATGAAATGGTTTGCTGAACTAAGTTTTCAGGTTTAGATGTTTTCAACCATAGATATCAAACAGTCAGTTGCTAAGGATTTTAATAGATTACTGTTGTCCCATTCGCTCTAAGTATAGGAATAATTTTATTTATAGAGCTATCGCTTAGAGGGTTAGGCCTTATCCATAACGTTTCTAGGTTTATGAGTTGGGAGAGGATGTTAATGTCTCTGATGCTGTTACCACCCAAAAATAGCTGTTCCAGTTTTATGAGTTTTTCGAGTGGGTTAATATTTCTGATGTCGTTATTCATTAGATCTAACCGTTTCAGTTTTATGAGTTTTGAGAGGGGCGTAATGTCCGTGATAGTGTTGACCGCGAGAAATAACGTTTCCAGGTTTGTGAGTTGCGAAAGTGGTGCAATGTCCGTGATAGTGTTAAATACCAGAAATAACGTTTCCAGGTTTGTGAGTTTTGCGAGGGGTGCAATCTCCGTGATGCGGTTACCCCCCAAATATAACACTTCCAGGTTTGTAAGTTTTTGGAGTGGTGTAAGGTCCGTGATATCATTACCCGATAGGCTCAGCTGTTCTAGTTTTATGAGTTTTGAGAGGGGGCTAAGGTCCGTGATATCGTTACCCGATAGGCTCAGCTGTTCTAGTTTTATGAGTTTTGAGAGGGGGCTAAGGTCCGTGATGGCGTTATCTGGCATATCTAATGTTTTCAGGTTTTGTGCGTATTCAATCCCTGTCAGGTTAGAAATGCCTTTGTCCTTGGTACCAAGTTGAGTTATCTGCAGCATATCCTCTTGTGTAATATTAGTGCCACTCGCTACCCCAATAGGATTATTTAGTTTTATGTATTTTAGTTGTTTTTTATCACAATCGTTAATATTTTAGGATGTGCAGATATACCGTGATTTTTCATGGTATATCTGCTATACTTCACCTTAAAAACTTACGATCTTTTGAGGTGAAGAATGACAAGAAAAAAGTCCTGCCACTTAGTCAATATGTTAGCAGAACTTACAGACCCACGCAAGGAAAAAGGGAAACGACACCCGTTGAAAGCAATCCTCGCACTTTTAGTCGTTGGATTGATGTGCGGGCATAAAGGGTATACATCCATCGCTACCTGGGCACGCTCACAGCCCGCACTCACAAAAGCACTCGGGTTCACACATCACAAAACGCCTTGTGCCGCAACTATCCATAATCTGTTGAAAAAGTTGGACGTTGAAGCATTAGAAAACATCCTGTCAAAATGGGTAAACGCCGCATTAGCAGAGCGTCCCGATTTGCAGGGGTGTTCCGACGCAGTCGCTATAGATGGCAAAACACTGCGTGCGTCTAAAAAAAGTGGTGCGATGATCAGCCATTTACTCTCCGTCGTCTCTCATGAGTTAGGGATCACCCTCACGCAGCGAGGTGTCAGCGACAAAACCAATGAAATACCGGTATCAACGGAAATCCTCAAAGCGTTTGATGTAGCAGGCAAAGTTATCACAACGGATGCCCTTTTGACACAACGCTCTTTCTGCCACGGAATCATAAACAGCGGGGGCGACTATATGCTGCCTGTTAAAGGCAATCAACCGGACCTGTTAGAAGCGATTGAAAAACTTTTTCAAGACGTGCCTGACGCGGTTTCTGAAGACACAACACACCCTACTTTAGGGAAACCGATATACATGCATGAGACGATTGAAAAGTCGCATGGCAGACTTGAGACACGGTGTATCAAGGCAAGCACAAGTCTGAACGCATATCTGGATTGGCCGGGCATAGCACAAGTGATCCAATATCATTATACTTCCAAAAATATGAAGACAGGAGAAGAGACAACCCGCACTACCTATGGGATTACGAGCCTGAAACCGAGTGAGGCATCCGCAGAACGCTTACTTGCTTTACGGAGAGGCCATTGGGCAATAGAGAACAAGTCGCATTGGATGCGCGATGTGCTACTCGGCGAGGACGCATCACCTGTCAGATGCGGGGCTATTCCACAAGTCATGGCCGCTTTACGAAATACCGCATTATCCGTATTCCGTTTTCAAGGCATAACACGGATCGCTGATAAAATAAAGGAATATGCATCAAAACCTTTACTCACAGTTAACTTGATAAAATGAATATCTATAAAACTAAATAACCCTACTACCCCAAGTGCATCTTCAACTACAGTGCGGAGGGCAGCGTCGGAAAATGCTACGGCAGGACTTTCAACTGTGTAAGATAGCGTCACGGAATCATCATCCCACATTACAACCAGGGAAAGAGTACCGAAACTGAAGGGACCTTGAATCACAACTGTGTTGCCGGAAGGAACCGCAGAGCCTTGAGACACGGTGACGTTCTCGGGCATGTTGTCAAAAGTCAACGTCAGTGTCGTATCTGTGAAGATGGTGCTGTCAGGTGCTGGGCTGGCGGAGATAAAGGTGGTCGGGGCGACATCTGAAGAACCACAACCTGTCAAAACTAATAGAACGCTTAGAACTGAGGATAAGCAATAAATGCTGAACTTTTTCATAAAACTCCTTATTCATTATTTTATCTGAATCGAGGATTATGCGGATCAACGTGGATTTTTCCAAAAATGTAAAACAGTTGCTAAGGATGATAAAGAAAACATACTTCTGTCCCGTTCGCCTGAAGTATAGGAATAATTTCATTTATAGAGCCATCGCTCAGAAGGTTATGCCCTATATATAACGTTTTCAGTTTCAGGAGTTTTGAGAGGGGGCTAAGGTCCCTGATGCCGTTGGACGCCAGACCTAACCATTCTAGTTTTGCGAGTCTTATGAGTGGACTAATGTCCGTGATGGCGTTATGCGACAGGTATAACCGTTTCAGTTTTGTAAGTTGTGAAAGTGGGCTGATGTCCGTGATGGCGTTATCCACCAAAGATAGATGTTCCAATTTTGTAAGTTTTGCAAGGGGATTGATGTCGGTGATGGTGTTATGATTCAGGTATAACGCTTCTAGTTTTGTAAGTTTTGCGAGTGGTGTAATGTCTGTGATAGCATTATCATACAGATCTAATTCTTTCTTCAGGTTTTGTGCGTATTCAATTCCTATCAAGTTAGAAATGCCCTTGAGGTCAGCGGTAAGTTGGGTTAGCAGCAGCATATTCTCTTGTGTAATATCAGTGTCGCTTGTTAACCTAAGTTGATCTTCAATTGCATCGCGGAGGGCGGTGTCAGGAAATGTTACGGTAGGGCTTTCATAAAGTGTATCATCAGGATGATTTTGTGTCATAATAATATTCTATTTCGGTAAATGTAGTGCCGTTTAAAAGTGGGTGCTCAGAACCGCAGATTATGCGGATTACGCAGATTAACACGGATTTTCCAACAAGAATAGGCGGGTTTCGTTTGCTCTACCCGCCCTACGAACTACATGCACAACCTGGAAAGGTTATGCTACAAAGAGACACAACCTACAAAGGTTATGGGACAATACGCAAACTGAAAGGTTACGATACAAATGCACAACACTCACGTTATATTAGACGTTCTGTTTTTCGAAGTTGAACCGTTCGCGTTCGCCGTGTCCGCGTAGTGGGTAATCCTTACGGAGCGGGTGTCCCACAAAGTCGTCCGGTGTTAGAATGCGGTTTAAATTGGGATGCCCCTCAAATTCAATTCCAAACATATCGTAGGTTTCCCGCTCTAACCAGTTGGCTCCCTTCCATAATTTTGTTACGGAAGGAACTTTCAAGTCTTTTTCATGCACAGGTATTTTCACTCTGATACGAGATGTTTCGCCTTCATACGTATAGAGGTGATAGACGACCATGAATCTGGCATAGTCATATTGCATCAATTCCGATTCTAATTTAGAATTGTCAACTGCTGTGATATCCACAAGAGACGAATAGGCGAATTCTGTCTTTAGACATTCAAGCAAGGCGTAACTGTTTTCTTTGTTGACAACGACAGAAACGCCATTACGGATTTCAGCAGTTGTTAATAGTGCATCAGCGAATTTAGCTTGCAGCTTCTGAAGGACAAGCGGTTGTGCTTCTTCTGTGTTCTCTTTTTCTTCATTCATCATATACACCCTCAGAACCTTTAGGGAGTTCACCTTTTTGGATTTGTCTTTGCACTTGCATGACAGCATCGATCAGATCTTCTGGTCGAGGTGGACATCCGGGAATGTAGACATCGACAGGTAGGAATTGGTCTACGCCTTGTATTAGGGTATAGGTATCGAAAACGCCGCCGCAGGATGCACATGCCCCCATTGAGATAACCCATTTTGGGTCGGGCATTTGGTCGTAGATTCGTTTAAGTACAGGCATCATTTTGATAGAAATTCGTCCTGAAACGATCAATAGATCGGATTGGCGTGGTGAGAAGCGGATAGCTTCGGAGCCGAATCGGGAGAGGTCGAATTTGGATGCCAAGGTAGCCATCATCTCTATAGCGCAGCAGGCAGTGCCGAACGGCATTGGCCATAGGGAATTTTTTCGTCCCCAGTTGACAACTTTGTCAATAGTGGTTGTGATAATATTACCGTCAGTTTGTTCAGGGCTTGCTTGACTTTGTGTATGGGTATTGGTTAATCCCATGTTAAGCCTCCTTTTTTCCAAGCATAGATATAGCCGAGCAGGAGAATACCGATAAACACCAGCATCTCAACTAGGATAAACGTTCCATTTGCTTCTGCAGAGAACTTCTTAAAGACCACTGCCCATGGGTAGAGGAACACTACCTCAATATCAAAGATGATAAAGAGCATCGCGATGAGGTCGAACCTGATGGAGAATCTTTGTCTAGCATCGCCGACCGGTTGTACACCAGATTCGTAGACAGAAAGTTTGACGCGATTCGGTTTTTTAGGTCCAAGAAGGTGCGTAAGTGAGAGATTTACAGCCGCAAACAGGACCGCAAATATCGCTAAAAACACTATTGGAAGATAATCTGATAACATTTGTTTTAATCTATTTAAGCCTCCGGCAACAGGCAGACATAAATACGATCCGTTACGATACTTAAGTAACTGGATGGAATTCCGGTGTTGCCAATTATATGATTTGCGTATAAATCTTCAAGCGAATCTGTTAAATCTACTTAATATTTTACATATTCAGAGAAAAGTGTCAAGTCTTTTTGAAGAAATATTATAATTTTTTCAGATATATTGGAAAGAAGAGGTTCGAAACAATTCACATATCAGGGTGATAATCTTTCTATTTTCCAAGTGCTGTTATTTTTCAAAATGTAACGGATTCTATCATGTAGGCGGCTTGGGCACCCTTGCCAGAATTCAAACATATTTGGAATTAACCGATATCCGCCCCAGTGTGAGGGGCGCGGAATATTGTCGCCCTGATACGTTTGCTCTGCCTTTTCGAAGTTTGTTGTCAGATGTTCGCGTTCAGGAATAACGATGCTTTGACGTTCTGCCTGGACAGCAAGTTGACTGTCAATAGGGCGGCTGGCAAAATATATGTCTGATTCAGCGGGTGTCATCTTTTCAACCGTTCCGTTACACCTCACCTGTCGATCTATTTCTCGCCAATAGAAAACGAGTGCGGCATGCGGGTTCACTGCCAATTCTTTGCCTTTTTGACTGTCATAATCTGTATAGAAACAGAAGCCGTTTGTGTCAAAACCTCTGAGGACAACCATACGCGCAGAGGGGATGCCGTCTGTTGTTGCGGTGGCGAGTGTCATTGCGTCTGGTAGATCAATCTTTGCATCGATCGCATCATTAAACCACTTTTCAAATTGCTGAAAAGGGTTTTTGGCAACACTATTCTCAGTCAATTCACCGTGTGAATGATACTCTCTACGGAGTTTGTCAGTTTTCATATCATGCTTTCCAATAATTTGGTGAGAAAAGTATAAGTACAGTATAAATTTCCAATCGTCCGAGCAACATGCAGAAAGTTAAAATAAATTTTCCGACAGTTGGAATATGTGCATAGTTGTCAATCGGGCCGACATCTCCAAGTCCGGGCCCGATATTTCCCATCGTAGCGATTGTGCATCCTGCGGCGGTAATTAGGTCTAATCCCAGTGTTGCCATGATGCATGTTACAATAGCAAAGATACCGATAAAGAAAAAGAAAAAACCGAGTACGTGTGTAAGTACTTCATCGGGCACAACTCTGTCATTGACGCGAATTGGGAGTACTGCATGTGGAAAGATGAGTCGTTTTATCTCTGCTCCACTTTGTCGGATTAGGAGTAGGAATCGCATCTGCTTCATGCCGCCTGCTGTAGATCCGGCACAACCGCCATAAAACATGAGCGTAATAAGGATAAATTGTGATAACGCGGGCCACATCTCGAAATCTGCTGTGCCGTAGCCTGTCGTTGAGGTAATAGACATAACTTGGAATGCAGCGTGTCGGATTTTATCACCTATTGAATCAGTGGGCAGTTGTCCATCAACATTTTTAAATGTGATTATATTCCAAGATACGAGTGTAACAGCGGCAAGAATTACGACACAATAGAATCGGAATTCGGTATCTTTAAAATAGCTCGTAACATCACCACGTAGGACGCGATAGTGTAAGGCAAAATTAGTTCCTGCTATAAACATAAATACGATGATAACTAGTTCAATATAGACGCTATTGTAATGTGCGATGCTACTATTTTTCGTTGAAAACCCACCGGTAGCCATTGTGCCGAATGTATGGCAGAGCGCATCAAAAAGAGTCATGTCACCTAACCAGAGCAGTAACGTTTCAAGGACTGATAACAGGATGTAGACGCCCCACAGCAATTTTGCGGTTTGTGCGATACGGGGTGTGAGTCTGTCTGTTTGTGGTCCTGGTGCTTCTGCGCGAAATAGCTGCATGCCGCCAACACCGAGCATCGGAAGTATTGCGACTGCCAACACAACGATTCCCATACCGCCGAGCCAGTGGCTGAAGCTGCGCCAAAATAGCATCGGCTTGGATAAACGTTCAATCTCTGTCAATACTGTGGCCCCTGTCGTTGAAAAACCGGACATAGATTCAAAATAGCAGAATGCAAATTCTGTCAAAGGGGTTCGATCATCTGCTGCAAAAACATTCGCAAATAGATAGGGGAATGAACCGAAAAGAGCGACCACTACCCATCCTAAAGTGACTATGGCGAACCCTTCACGTATACCGAGTTCTGGTTCATCTGGTTTTATTGTGATACGGAGAATCAATCCTGCGGTGAGTGTTATTATGGTAGCGTAAATGAACGCAGATAGATTGGCTTCACCTGCATCTGGATTGAAATAATAGTATATTGCGATTCCTAACGGCAAGAGCATTGTGCCGGCAAGACAAATTAACAGATTTCCAAGGGTGTGAAAAATGAGTTTTCGACTCATAATGGGAGGTGCAGGTTAACTGCTGTAGGATTTAAGAGATATAAAAGATATTATACTCTTCGAGCTGCGAACATATCTTCTACAACCGGTATTGCTTCGGGCATGCTAAAGACTATTACGCGGTCTGCAGGTTGAATGACGGTTTCTCCATGTGGAATGATAAGGTTTTCGCGTCGGAGTATCGCCCCGATAAATGCGTTTTCTGGAAATTTAGTTTTCAACGCTCCGATTTCTTTATGTGCAATTTTTGCGTTTACACCTGTGATGATTTCAATGACTTCCGCATCAATTCCATGCAGCGATGCAACTGATACGATATTGCCACGACGGATCAGACGTAGGATATTACTAACAACAGTCAGGTGTCTACTGACGACTCCATCTAAGCGCGGGATTCGTGCTAGCAGCGGAAGATAGCGTGGTTTCTGAATTAATGCAAGTGCCCGTTGTGCTCCGTGCTCTTTAGCCATCATACAAGCCATTATATCGTTTTCATCATCACCAGTTACTGAAACGAATCCGTTAGTGTCTTCAATTCCTGCTTCTTCCAATAATTTTAGCTGCAGATAATCTCCACTGAGAACAGTTGTTCGTTTTAATGATTGTGATGCAAGTTCAGCGGAATTTTCGTCTGATTCAATGAGTTTCACATCAGTGCCATTTTCTTCAAGGGTGCGTGCTAATTCAATACCGATTGCGCTTGCGCCAACGATTATCACCCGGTCAAGGTGTGTGTTAATTATGATGCCGAATAACCGAAACAGCCGCTCTATGGCTAGCGCACTTCCGATTACAAAAACATCATCGCCTTGCATGAGAACGTCCTTACCTCCTGGAATAATAATGTTTGAGGTACCTCGCCTTTTGATTGCTGCAAATCGGAAGTCTGATATAATACCGTTTTTGTCCAATTCTGCCAGAGATTTACCGATAAATGGGTTTCGTTGTTTTATTCGGAAGGCAGCAAGTTGTATTCTCCCATCTTCAAATTCAACGATTTCACGTGCTTCGGGTGTTTTTAGGAGTCGTATAAATTCTTCAACACACAAATGTTCGGGACTTACGAGGAGATTTATACCGAAATCTTGAGGGGTGAGACCGCTTTCTTCGGAAAAGTAATGTGGATTTGAAACGCGAGCGATTTTGGTTTCAACACCGTACCGGTCAGCAATTTGACATGCAAGCATATTTATTTCGTCATTGTTAGTAACGGCGATGATAAGTTCTGCATCACTGATACCGGCATCTTTGAGCAGTACGGGTGATGCTCCTGGACCGCGTAGTGTTTGCAAATCTAATTGCTCTTTAACGCGTTGGCAAGCTTCTTCGGATTCATCAATTAAGACGACATCGTTATTATCGACTATTAATAATTTTGCAGTATGAAATCCTACTTCCCCTGCCCCTATAATTATTGCTTTCATTTTTATTTGTTGGTTATTAAAGGTTATGCTACAAAGACACACAACCTAAAAAGGTTATGCTACAAAGACACACAACCTGGAAAGGATGTGCTACAAGGCACAGACTAAAAATTCATGTTACATTATGTGGCAACTTATGTTATGAATATTCTGTTAGTGGTGGACAGCTACACACGAGGTTTCTGTCCCCGTGCACTTCATTTATACGTGCGACTGACGGCCAAAATTTAGTTTGGTGTACCCAAGGTTGTGGAAAAGCGGCTTTTTCTCGTGTATATGTGTGGATCCAATCAGTTTGTGTGACGGTCTGGACAGTATGTGGTGCATTTTTTAGGACGTTGTCTTGTTTATCTGCTGTACCGTTTTCAATTTCTGCTATCTCTTGGCGTATAGATATGAGCGCGGAGCAGAAACGATCCAATTCTGCTTTGGATTCACTTTCGGTTGGTTCGATCATCATCGTTCCGAGGACTGGCCAGGACATTGTAGGTGCGTGAAAACCGTAGTCCATCAGGCGTTTAGCGACATCTGTGACATCTATCCCTGCAGTCTTCTTGAAATCACGTAAATCGATAATACATTCATGTGCCACCAAATTGTTTTTTCCCGTATAAAGTATAGGATAATGTGGTGCCAATTGTTTTGCAATATAATTGGCGTTCAAGATTGCAGTTTCTGTTGCGGATTTTAGTCCTTCTGTTCCCATCATTGCGATGTATGTCCAAGAAATGGGGAGTATACCTGGACTTCCCCAGGGTGCTGCGGATACAGGTCCGATTCCATTATCTCCTCCGACTTTTACAATCGGATGGTTCGGTAAGAATTCTGTGAGGTGTTGTCTGACTCCTATTGGTCCCATTCCAGGTCCTCCGCCCCCGTGTGGTATACAGAATGTTTTGTGCAGATTGAGATGGCAGACATCTGCTCCCAGGTCTGCGGGACGGCTCAATCCGACAAGTGCGTTGAGATTTGCGCCGTCCATATAAACCTGTCCACCGTGTTCATGGACAATATTACATATATCTTGGATTTTTTCTTCGAATACGCCGTGTGTTGAAGGATAGGTGATCATTGCTGCTGCAAGTGTTTCTTGGTGTGTTTCTACTTTCTCTTTTAGGTCTGCAAGGTCAATATTTCCCTCAGTATCACAGGCTACGGTAACGACTTTCATACCTGCCATGACAGCACTAGCAGGATTAGTGCCGTGTGCGGAAGTCGGTATTAAACAGACATTGCGATGTGCTTCGTTTCGGCTTTGGTGGTATTTTCTGATGACTAGGAGTCCAGCATATTCCCCTTGTGAACCGGCGTTTGGTTGGAATGAAATAGCACTATATCCTGTAATTTCAGCCAACCATGATTCCAATTGTTTAAATAAGATATGGTAACCTCGTGCTTGGTTACCTGGAACAAACGGGTGTAGTCCTCCGAATTCTTGCCATGTAACAGGCATCATTTCTGTTGTTGCATTGAGTTTCATTGTGCATGAACCGAGGGGTATCATAGCGTTAACAAGTGATAGGTCTTTGTTCTGAAGTCTGTGGATATATCTGAGCATCTCTGTTTCTGAGTGATAACTATTAAATACTGGATGGGTCAGATATGCGGATTTTCGGCATAATTCAGAAGGTATTTCATAAGATTTAGTTTCTCCTTTGCCTGTTGCATGTTCCTTGAAAACCTGTATCAAGTCTTCAATATCAACGTGTGTGGTAGTTTCGTCTAACGATATACCTATATGTGTTGAATCGATTTTGCGAAGATTTATCTGCTCTTTACGGGCGGAAGTATGCAATTGCTCAGATTTTTCTGCGCTAACATCAACACAAAGTGTATCGAAACAAGGAACATCACCTGTTTTATAACCGAGGCATTCAAGTTCATTCCGTAATGTGCAGGTTAGTGCATGGACATTTTCAGCGATTCGTTTTAGTCCTTTGGGTCCGTGGTACACGGCGTACATCCCTGCCATAACAGCGAGGAGTACTTGTGCGGTGCATATATTACTTGTGGCTTTTTCACGGCGGATGTGTTGTTCGCGTGTTTGGAGTGCTAATCGGATGGCGGGATCACCGTTTGCATCATGAGATACTCCGGCAATGCGTCCGGGAACACTGCGTTTGAGTTCTTCGCGTGTGGAAAGAAATGCAGCATGTGGACCGCCATAACCGAGAGGGACACCAAACCTTTGTGAGTTACCGATGACAATATCTGCCCCAAATTCACTGGGCGGCTTCAATAACGTGAGTGCTAACAGGTCTGTCGCAGTAACGAACAATCCTCCAGCAGCGTACACTTGTTCAGCGAATTGTTGATAGTCATAGATAGCGCCATCTGTAGCGGGATATTGCACGATTGCGCCTAAGATAGGCGTATTAAAATCTACAGTCCTATGGTCGCCTACACACAATTCAATGCTGAGAGGTTCGGCACGTGTCTGTAAAACGGCAATAGTTTGGGGATGACAGGTCTCTGAGACAAAGAATTTGCGGCTAATCTTCTGTGGCACATTGGCATAGCACATTGTCATAGCTTCAGCGGCTGCCGTTGCTTCATCTAATAGGGATGCGTTTGCGATGGGAAGTCCTGTTAAATCAATCACCATCGTTTGAAAGTTTAGCAGTGCCTCTAAACGCCCTTGCGAAATTTCTGCCTGATAGGGGGTGTATTGCGTGTACCAACCGGGGTTCTCAAGGATATTTCTTTGGATAACTGATGGGACGTGGCAGTTATAATATCCCATTCCGATATAGGAGCGGTAGACTTTATTTTGAGAGGCGAGTTCTTTTAAGGTATTGAGAGCTTCGTATTCTGTAAGTCCTTGCGAGTATTTAGTTTCTTCGCCAATATCTAAGTTGAGCGGTGATGATACGCGAATATCTGCTGGTACAACGTCTTCGATGAAATTTTCCATTGAAGCATAACCGAGCATTTTTAGCATCTGTTGAATATTTTCGGAGCGTGGACCGATATGGCGATCTGCGAAGGTAGCGTTATGGTTCTCTTTATCAAGCATGCTCTCCCTCAATATGTGCTTGGTACTGATCAGCATCGAAGAGCGCGTCGAGTTCAGTTGGATCGGTCATTTTGATTTTGAGGAACCATCCGTTGTCATAAGGCGATTCATTCACCTGTTCGGGTTCATCAAGGAGCGATTCATTTACCTCGATAACTTCTCCGCTAACGGGGGCGTATAGATCAAACGCTGCTTTGACAGATTCTATCACTCCGAATTCTGTTTTATGTGTTAATTCTGTGCCTACTTCTGGTAGTTCGACGAAGACGATATCCTGAATTTCGGATTGGGCATAGTCTGTAATGCCGATGGTAGCGATGTCGTCTTCTTGTCGAACCCATTCATGGCTTTCGTTATATTTTAAGTTTTCTGGAATCATCAAAATTTTCCTTCACGTTTATTTGATAATAAATGAAATAATGCCTTCAAATGCTCACAAGGCTGCGGTTTATACTATACATTATCCTGATTTTCACCTACTACGATTATTCATTCTCCAATCTGCATACCATGATTGGTTTCCAAATCATCAAAAGCTTGTCCATTTTTGTCTGTAATCCGCAGATAAAATCCCCAACCATCTTTCTCCTCATACACCTTGACGAGGATAATGTTCTTACCTGTCTTAAGTGTTACTGGAAAAATATATCTGTCCATTATTGCTTTATGCGTTTCTGTATGTGCATATACTTCTACCCCGTTTAGCCATACTTTTCCCTGGTCGTCACTATCAAAGCGGAATTGGACTTCTCTTTCATCAGGCGAAGAAACGGTTGTAAATGCATAAGCAACACGCCAATCAACATTTTTCCCAAACCTGATATTTCCATCCAATTTGTCATCTGAACATTCCTGCCAACCCGCCCTACCATCTGTGGTGTCGTATTTTATGGTTGTGTCAATATGTATTGCATCTTCAGGAATATATGCGGTCTCAAAACCGATTTTATGTGTATTATCAAACGGCCCGAGGACTATCCATGAGTGTTCCGTAATTAAGCCCGTTTTTTGAATATGTTCACCTGCTTTGTCAAGCATACCATTATTACGGTAATACTCAGCGATACTAAGGTTGGCATCTAAATCCTGTGGGTCAAGTCTAATCGCTTCAATAAAATCTTCGAGTGCTGCTTGATAGTTTTTCAGTTTAAGATTTATATTACCGCGTGCTGTGTATGCTTCACCGTTGTTGGGATCAAGTTTGATAATTTTAGAATAATCGTCTTTTGCACCTTTATAGTCTTCAATGTGGTTCTTTGTGCTGCCACGAGCATTGTATGCATGAATATTTTCTGGATCAAGTTTTATTGCTTGATTATAGTCATCTAATGCATCATCATGCTTGCCGAGTGCATCCTTGACACCCCCGCGGCTCATAAAATAAAAGGTGTCTTTTGGATTCAGCTGAATAGCTTTATCTAAGTGTGTTATCGCTTGGTTATAGTCCTTGGCAAAGTATTTTTCTTGTGCAATCATATAATATTGGACCGCACGGATAATTTTGCGCTTATGCCACTGTTGTATAGATTCTGTTTTAGTTTCGGTAAGTAATGCTCTGACAGCTTTTGAGGGAATAGCATAACTATAAGAATCATAACCTGCAGTTGCAATGCCAATTACTTCACATTCACTGTTTAGAATAGGGCCACCACTGTTTCCACCAGAAACATCAACTGTCATCCGAAACCAATTATTGTTTTTCTGAATGCTATGTATAGCCCCCTCGGTTACTTTGTAATTATCTGGAAATCCTACTGCATACGCAGAGTCACCGATTTGGACTCCATCACTGTTCCCAAGAGGAAGTGGTGTGCCTTCATCTGCAATTTTTAGGATGACAAGGTCATTCTTTATATCAAAAGCAATTACTTCTTCAATTCGCCAGACAGTCTTACTGTTAATCAGTTTTGCGGTATAGAGACCTGGCACTGCAACAACGTGTATGTTGGTAACAATCTTATCTCTGTCAACGAAGAAACCTGTCCCAATACCTGCTATTGAAAAGTTGCCACCGACTATTCGCACAGTAGATTCTTTTGCCTTTTCGGATATTGAGTCAATTTCCGTTGTTTTTTCGGCAGTTCGCTGTGCGTATGTGAGTGAAAGAAATAACCCTAGAACCAAGGAGCATAATAGTAAGATTATTGTATAATGTTTCATTTCATTACCTCCGATATGATGTGTTTATTTTTAACGTAAGTGATGCACAACCTAGAAGGGGTGTGCTACAAAGACGCACAAGATACACAACCTAGAAAGGTTATACCATAAAGATGCATAAGATGCACAACCTAGAAAGGTTATGCTACAAAGATGTATAAGATGCACAACTTAGAAAGGTTATGCTACATTTTTAAATGAAAGGCACCTTTACGATTTTTGCGGGGTGCAGTTTACCTCGGATGTCAATTTCCATCGGTTTCTTTGTATTTTTAGCTATGGATGCAAAACCGATATTGCATTTCAAACTTGGCGACGGTGCGCCGCTTGTTACTTTGCCGATAAGGGTGCCTTTTTGATAGACATCATTTCCACACCGTGCAACTGCACGGTTCAACATTTGAAAACCGACCAATTTCTTTTTATAATTTTCCTTATCCTTCTGAGCAAGGAGAGCATCCTTACCGATGAAATCATCTGTATCTAATTTAACAAATCTACCCAATCCTGCCTCAAATGGCGTTGTGTTGTCGTCCATATCCATGCCGTATAGGCTTAGTCCTGCCTCAAGTCTCAAGGTGTCGCGTGCGCCGAGTCCTATCGGTAATCCTTCCACATTCATCACAGCGGGATAAAGTGCATTCCATAAATTTTCTGCACTGTTTGCATTGACGTATAACTCAAACCCGATTTCTCCGGTATAGCCGGTTCGTGAAATAACAGTCGGGATTCCAGCTACCTCGTCAACCACAAACCGAAAAAACGGAATTTCAGAAATATCACAATCAGGGACAAAAGGATTTAGGATCTCTATTGATTTTGGTCCTTGAAGTGCGATGAGTGTTGTGTTTTCACTGTCATCAATGATCTCTGATTCTGTGTTGTTTTGTTCTCTTATCCATGTGATGTCTTTTTGGATGTTGGCAGCATTGACAACTAGTGTGAAGTCATTTTTGGCATGCTTGTAAACTAGTATGTCGTCAACAATTCCACCTGTTTCGTTACAGAGGGGTGTATATTGTACCTGTCCATCAGTTAGGCGGTTCACATCGTTTGTGCAGAGTTTTTGTACCAATTCATTTGCACCTTCTCCATGGACGTTAATTTCTCCCATGTGTGAGAGGTCGAACAAACCTGCGGTAGTGCGGACAGCGAGATGTTCTTTAACAATACTAGCATATTGCAAGGGCATCTCCCATCCACCGAATTCGGTGAATTTGGCATTGAGGGCTTTGTGAATTTCGTAAAGTGGTGTTATTTTCATCCCTGTAACCCATAGATACGTGCAAGATTATCACCGAAAATCAACGTTTCAGCATCGTCACCGAGTTCGAGACGCTTTAGTGCATTGATAACTTGAATTGGTCTATATTCTGGTAAATTAGAACCGAACACTATCTGTTCTGGACCGAGTGCATCTACTGCTGTCTTTACCTCTGTTGGAACAACTGTATCCGGGTTATCTCCCCAACGGCGATAGAAACGTAAGATAGTTGTGCCGAGATAGAGGTTTTTATTCGCTTTTGCTACGGAGATTGCAGCATTTAAATCGTCTGGAAATCCCATGTGATCCATAATCACGGGTGTTTCAGGTATCCAACTTGCAACGTTTCCAATTCGATTTGGATGACAGTTATTTGGTCCTGAGTGGATAGAGATAATAAGTCCGTATTCATGGGCGGCTTCTACCACTGGCCGCACGATTGGATCGTCTACGTTGTAATTGTGTATTGCGGGCATCAGTTTAATGCCGGGCATTCCCCATTCTTCTGCTGCATATTTGACTTGTAAAATTGGGTCAGGTTCTGTTGGATGTACAAGGGCACATCCGAGCGTACGCTGGTTACCGCGTATCACAGCTGCTAGTTCAGCGTTTTGGGGATTCGGTTGCGGAGTCGGCATGACGACTGCAACGTCCACTGATGCTTCATCTTCTAAGGCGAGCAATGCGTTCAGGTCTAGATTTCCAGATTCATCGCGAAAATCATTATTGAGATATGCTTCAAAATCACCGCGCATAAGAATCCTCTTTAACTTATTTTTTTCTATTACTCTTTGATAAGAATTGCCCTATTTTCCGTGTCAGTTTCAAAAGTCACATTTTCAGATATTAGATCATTACGATACTGTGAGTATGCTGATTGTGCTGTATTGATATTGGGAAAACGGATGACGAAGGCATAGGATGGTTCTGTGGTATTTTTAGAATCTGTGCTGTTGTATTGTACCAAGACCCCGATTGCCCCTTCAACCAATTGTGGAAATGTTTGGGGTAAAGTTTTATTGATTTGCTGTAATGCCCAATTTGTCTTAAATAGCTTTTCACTGCCATATATATATTGAGTGGGTAATAGTTTCAATAGTTGAATTTTTTGTGGTGGGTCTTTTATGCGTTTTGCGGTAGCTTGGGCGAGTTCTATCATTGCCTTACGAATACCGGTTGCTATGGCATATCCTTCAATTTGTATGAAGTACTTTCCTTTCCAAAACCGGAGGTTTCTTCCAGAGATAATTGCTTTACAACCAACCCATTCGTATTTTGGTTGTGGATGGCTACTTACGCTGAATATTCCGAATGCATTTTCAGGTGTACCCATATCAAAGATTTCGAGCAGGATATATGGTTCTGAACCGAATTTAGGGGTTTGGTATTCTACCTCTGCTTGCGCTTGGAATCCATAATGGTGGTAGATGTCTGGATATATTTGAGAAGGGACATATCTGTCATTATAGAGTGTTTTGGGGTTATATGTTGTTGGTTTGTTAGCGCGAACCCAATCCTTGATTTCTGCATCTTTAGGTAAAAGTGCTTCGGGTTTAGCTGTTGTCAGGTATGGAAGTGCAGCATCTTCATTGTTCTGTAGAGAGTTGTTTTGCGGTTGTGGCTTCTTCTTTTGGGCGTGTGTCTGAATATTTTTTGAAATGTTTGCTATGACTTCTTGTGCATTTTTTGTTGTAGGTGCTTTCCATACCCCGAAAACATATCTGCTCTCATGATTTACAGATGTCAAATTGCCTTGCTCCGACCCACATGAAATTAGGGTCGAAATAGAGAGAAGATAGATACAGAATGTAATGCGGAATTTCATCTTTACCACTGTTCTGCAAGTTGATTGTAAAGGTCCTCAATGAGTTCCTCAATTATCAAATTTTTTGCTTGATCCGTTGTTTCTGGTGGTTCCCCACGGTTTTCGACGACATAGTAGTCGTGTATCTGCACATGGTTATCTCTTTTTTCTATGAGGTTGTTTCTCACCTTATCAATGAATTGATATTCGACCTGCAGACTCATTCGGACTAATTCCACATTTCCGCTCGGTCCAAACCCGTGTTCTTTTATATCATAATCTTGTATTTTTATAATGAGTTCTGAGTCGTTTCCATCATTCCATTTTCGATTAAAACGTTCAGTTAATTTTTCATGAATGACTTCATCAAAAGGGCGTTGTGAAACGTTGTCATAAGCTATATCGGCATCATTAACTTCAACAGGCGGTATGTTGATTGATTTGATATGTTCTAGGTAGGATGAGGTTGAGACATATCCACATCCGATAGCTGTGCTGAAGAATGCTGATAAACATAAGCACAACACAACTGAAACCGTGATATTGCTATTAGACTGATGTTTTTTTAGTTGTTGCGATATTTTTGCAGCATGTAAGGAGATTATTTGGAATAGTCGTGTCTTATAAAGTGTCCATTTGGTAAGCATAGATATTCCCTTTAAATTTGAAGAAAAATTGGAATGGATTTATAGGTTTAATTTGGGGGCGTTGAGGTTGCTGTTCTTTCCCAAAACGCAGGACTCGGAAGAAATCAATTATGTATTTTTTTACAGATGGAATGGATAGAACTACAAAAACGATGATAAGTATGATTAGGATGGATGCCAAAAGATTTGTCATCCATTTTTGTGCAAGCAAATCTCCTTTTTCTTTTTGGATTCGTCGCCTAATACGTGGGGTACGAGTTCTCATTAGACACACCTTTTGGTAGTATGGAAATTTTGGAATAATATGTAGTTGAGAGAAACGAGGCATAGCTATTCATACGGCGAACGTGACAAACACATTCGCCGTTGATTTAAAATTAGATTTCCTCAGTTATTTTTGCAGAGATCGCCTGATTAAAATCTGCCTTTCGGTATACGAGGTGATCTACGGTTTCTGTTGTCACGTGAGTTATCTCGTTGTTCATACCGGTTGTTCCGTCTATCTCGGCTGTCTCGATTGTCCCGACTATCTCGACTATCTCGACTATCTCGTGAATCACGGTAAGGACGGTTTTCTCGGTAATCTGACCTACCTTGTTCGCGCGGTTCCTGATCCCGCTCCGAATCAGATGAGACCTCAAGTTCTTCTACTGGTACACCTTTGGCTGCGATGAGGGCCAAGTCAATTCTTCCCTGTTCATCGATGGTCAAGATGCGGACGGTTACCTCATCCCCGACTTGCATTACATCTTCTACCCTGCGAACGTAGCCGTTCCCCATCTGTGATATGTGGACAAGTCCATCTTTTCCGGGTAGGATTTCTACGAAGGCTCCGAAGGATGCTGTTCGTACAACCTTTCCTGTGTATTCTTTTCCGATTTCGGGCATTGCGGTAACTTCACGTATTTTTTCCTCTGCAATTTTGACATCTTCTGCGCTGGTTGAAGCGATTTCGACGGTGCCGTCGTCGTCGATATTGATCGTTGTATTCGTTTCTTCTTGAATACTTTGAACGGTTTTACCGCGGGGTCCGATCAAATCTTTTATTTTATGCGGGGAGATTTGAAGTGTGTAGATACGTGGGGCGTAAGGTGATAACTCTGCGCGCGGTGCGCTAATGACAGCGTTCATCTGGTCGATGACGGCTATGCGTGCTTCTCGTGCTTGGTGGATAGCCTTTCGCATCAGTTCGGGGGTAACACCATCGATTTTAATATCCATTTGCACGGCAGTTACACCTTCTGTTGTTCCTGCCACCTTGAAATCCATATCTCCGAGGAAATCTTCGGTTCCAAGCATATCTGTAAGGATAACTTCGTGTTCATTTTCCTTTATAAGTCCGACACCGATGCCTGCCACAGGTCTTTTTAATGGAACACCCGCGTCTAGTAACGCTAAGGTTGCTCCACACACAGTTGCCATTGACGAGGATGCATTGGACTCTAATATTTCAGATACGACGCGGATGGTATAGTTAAAGTCGTCTTTGCTGGGGATGACAGGTTCGAGTGCTTTTTGTGCTAGCGTGCCGTGTCCGATTTCCCTACGTCCAGGTCCCATCATTCGTTTAACTTCGCCAGTACTAAAGGGTGGGAAGTTGTAATGTAAGAAGAAACCTTTGCGAACTTCTCCATCCAGGCCATGTTGCACGTCTTCATCTCCAGAGGTGCCGAGTGTTGTGACACAGAGTGCTTGGGTTTGTCCTCGGGAGAAGAGTGCGGAGCCGTGGGTTCTTGGTAGTAATGCGACTTCACCTGAGATAGCTCGTATATCTGCCACGCCGCGTCCA
The DNA here is from genome assembly GCA_965200395.1 of Candidatus Poribacteria bacterium. Classification (GTDB taxonomy): domain Bacteria; phylum Poribacteria; class WGA-4E; order WGA-4E; family WGA-3G; genus MSPOR6. The sequence continues at coordinate 351,559 of CBDAUH010000004.1, forward strand.
TCAACCCGTTTGCCTTCGGCGAGGATTGCTTGCCGCATCTGTTCTTTTTCTATATCACTTAGGATAGATCGTGCATCCTTTTCTGCTTCTGGTGCAACTTCATCAGGGACATCTTCCTGGATTTCGGACAAGATATCAGATTGGATCTGTTCAAGGTAATCTTCACGAAGTTGCTTGTCTGCCATTCCGATTGATTCGCGTATGCGTGCGGTGGCGAGATCTCTGATTCTTGTATTTAATGTATCCTCTACTGTTTTCGGTTGGTATTCACGTTTTTCCTGACTGCAGACAGCGACGATTCCTTCTTGGAGCTTGATAATCTCTTTTATCTGATCGTGCGCTGCGATGATTGTGTCTATTACTTCATCTTCTGGGATTTCGTGGCCTCCGCCTTCGACAGACATCACGGCGTTTGATGTGCCGCTTACAAATAGCTCTATTTCTGATGAATGTAATTCTTCGTAGGTGGGATTGATAATTAATTTATCATCTATTTTTCCAACGGTCACAGCAGCTACGGGGCCGTTAAAGGGGATATTGGAGACAGATAGTGCAGCAGACGTTCCTATGAGGGCGGGTACGTCTGCGGGGTGCACACCGTCTGATGAATATACAGTGCATAGTACTTGTACTTCTGCCTTAAATTCCTTTGGAAAGAGTGGGCGTATACAGTGGTCGATTAGGCGTGCGACCAGTTGTTCTGAGGAGCCGGGTCTTGGTTCACGTTTGCCATATACGGTTGGGATTCGCCCGATGGCGTAGGCTCTTTCTCTATAATCTACTGTCAAAGGAAAAAAATCTAAATCATTCTCACTACTGTCTGCTACTACAGTCACTAAGACAACTGTTCCACCGTATTGTACCCACACGGCACCGTCTGCCTGTTTAGCAACTTTTCCCATTTCTATTGATAAGTTTTCACTTCCGAGTTGCATTTCAACTTTCACTCAATTTCCTCCTAATACTCTTACACAAAATGCTTACGGTGGAATTTTTAATTTCCTTGTGTTCCGATTGTGTCGCGAATTCCGAGTTGATTTATTAATCGGTAATAACGTGGGACATCCTTTTTGTATAGATACTTCAGCAAGCGTCGTTGTTTTCCGACTAGACGAAAAAGCCCGTATCTTGAATGGTGATCTTTTCTATGTGTCTGAAAATGCTCGGTTAATTCCTGAATGCGAGCGTTTAGTACTGCGACTTGTGCCTCTGGCGAACCGGTGTCTCGCTCATGTATTTGGTGCTTTTGGATCAATTCTTGCTTTTTTGCTGCATCAATTGCCAAACTGTCTCACCTCCCTATTTGTTTAGAATTTAGACACGAAAATATCAAATAATTTCTATGGATATAATAAAGCACGACGGATATAGATTTGCCGTGCCTAATATTTCTCTTATGATATTTTATTTTTAATATTATTCATATTGATGGTTAATTATATCATGGATTAGTGACGATTTCAAGAATTTTTATGAATGCCCTTCGATGAGGTGTAAAATTTAGCTGGGAAGTCAGCTCGGCAAATTTCCCAATTTTCCGAAAATCCGCGTTAATCTAATTTGCTACGGACAGAGTTTTCGCTCATCTATTTCAAATTTATATTTGATTTTTTTCGGCATCTTTTGTATAATCAGGGAAAGGTGAGCAAACTATACTATAACAACAGGACTATTGTGCATAAGTTCCAAACAAAGGAGTATAAATCATGAAATTCTTATGCATAAGTTTCTACATATTGTTTGTTGTTCTGCTGCCGCTGTCAACTTATGCAGAACTCACAGGGTATGTTGTTTATAAACACCCATACAATTACGATGAGATATGGATTACTAATATTAGAGATACCCGTAATGCGCGACTGCTATTTAAACACAACAATTACGATGAGATATGGATTACTAATATTAGAGATACCCGTAATGCGCGACTGCTATTTAAACACAACAATGTTATTCAGGATCTGTCCGTACAAAAAAATAGCCGCTATATTGCTATCGTTTCAACAGATGACCCAAGTAAATTCACAGCAAATATTTACCTTGTTGATACGGTTCAGGGGCATGCAACCTTGGTACAAGATATAATTCGAGACATTGTTTATATTGATATTTCACACAACGGGGATATTGTCTTCACAACCTCTTTATTTATCGAGAAAATGCCAAGACATGATGGGGCAATTCTGAAAGAAGGAGTTTATCTTGTTCGAAGTGATGAAATAGGTAAACATAATGCAAATATAACTTTGTTAAGGGAGGGGCATGGCTCATCGCGTGTTGATTGGGCACCCAATGGCAAACAGATTGCTCATGGTTCCTCTACGGGTTTGTTTATTCTCGATGTCGCCACCAAAAATAATACACGTATTAGTCGGAAAGGCGCGAATCTAGCTTTTTCACCGGATGGTAAAAAGATTGCCTTCTCTTACGTTGACGCGACAACGAATAATCGTCAAATAGATATTATCTCGCTTGATACTTTGCAACCTTTAATGACGATAAAGGACTTGATCGTACATACCGGCCTTGGAGATATCAGGTGGTCGCCGGATGGAACTTATCTGATCTACACAGCGTACGTTGCACGTTTTTTCGAAGCACAGGTTTCGCATCACAATATTGCAATTCCCGTTAATGGTGGACATCCTGAAAGAATATTGGATATAGGCAACAGAGGTATATCACAGTTTGATTGGATAGATACAGCATATCCGGTTGAACCTGAAAACCATCTGACTACGTTATGGGGTGAAATCAAGCAATAAGGCGTAGGAGGATAATCCTGAAGATTCTTTGGTCTTGGTTCAGATAAAAGGAGTTATCATGAAAAATTTACTTGAATATCTTTGTATATGTTTAATTCTTCTGCCACTTGGAACGGGTGCTGAGATTATTGGCGAAGTTGTTTTTAGACATCCAGATAATTCTAACGAATTATGGATTACTGACCTTGCGGATGCCGACACTGCTCGCTTGCTTTATCAACAGACGCATCCTATTCGTGATTTTTCTGTGCAAAAGAATGGGCGTTACATTGCCACTATTACTGAATATAGTGAGGCTGCACCTTACGATATCTACTTGATTGATACAGATAATATTGATCAAGCGGAACGTATGATGACACATCGACGATTTAATAAGATACTTGATGTTGATTTATCACAAAGTCCGCATCTACTTTTTACAAACTTTCTACCGATAAGGGGAGATAAAAGTAAGGTGGATATATTTGGACCGGCAATGAGCGGTATCTATTTGATTAGCAAGAAGGAGATAGTGGATCCTACTCTATCGACTCCGCCCCCTGTACCGCCGAATTTGAGAGACATTCTTCCGCCAAGAGGCGTGCTTTCACCCCGTGTTTCCGTGATAAAAGGGGTAGAAGCGCAGCATGTTGCGTTATCGCCTGATAATAAGTATCTTGCTTATGATACGCCAGGTGGCGTTTATCTCCTTAAGTTCGCTATTGGGCAGGTTTTACGTGTGAGTATAGGTGGAAGTATGCCTATATTCTCACCGGATGGGACAAAACTTGCTGTTGTATATAGAAGAGGGACTATTTTTGGCTTTGTGTATGATCTTGACATTTACTCTGTTCCGAGTCTACATCTCTTGAAAACGGTAAAAAATTTTAATAGTCACTTCGACTTCTTAGATGTCAAATGGTCACCTGATGGGAAGTATATTGTCTATACAACGTATAGCAGATCACTTCCTGGGCAGGATAGATCGTATCATCATTACGCTATACCCTATGATGGTGGGGAGCAGTTTAAGATTTTGGAAGGTATATTTGAGAACGGTGTGCCAATGTTTGATTGGGTAACGAGCGAAGTGCCATATACGGTTGAACCACAGAATAGACTGACCACACTTTGGGGTAGACTGAAGCAATAAAACCAGCAATAAAACCCAACCCTTAAACATTCCAATCCAAAACGACCCCTGTCCAAACATCAGGTTCATTCAGGAGCCCATCGTAAGCTTGTTTGATCTGTTCAGGTTTGAGACGGTGAGAGATCAATGATTCGACATCCAATTTCCCGCGTGCAATCCAGTCAAAAATAGTCTGCTGCTTGCTGAATTGTGATACGCGATTACCGGTATCAGGATACATGGGCACACACCACTCCAATGCGCCGCGTATGGTAATCCAACGTAGATGCGTTTCGGATAGAAGTTCTGTTAAGTCTCCGGTAACAGAAACACGCGGTGAACCCAGGAGGACAAGTTGTCCGTGGTTTGTGGTGGCTTGCAGTGCTTGCATGACAACGTTGCTATGTCCAACTGCGTCGACAGTGATATGACCGAGTTCTCCGCCGGTGAGTTCTTGAATCTGTGCTTGTACTTCATCCACATCTCCGCCAACAGTATGTGCGATTCCACATCGTTCTGCTAATTTGCGTCTTGCCTCTATGGGGTCCACACCGATAACACGGCAACCTTGAATTTGAAATATCTGTGATGCAAGGTTACCAACTAACCCTAATCCGAATACGACAACACGCGCGTTTGTATCAATTTTTGCGACAATAATAGAAGTCATTGCAACGCCTGCCATGCGAGATGCTGCAGCAACCGCTGGATCAATTGATTTATCCATAGGAGCAATTAATCTATCTTGTGTATATCGAACAATTGAGGCGTGTCGTCCATAGGTGAAGACACGGTCACCAGGTGCGACGCGCGTAACATTTGCACCGACAGCACGTACAACTCCAACGTTGGCATAACCGGAACGCCAGGGATATGCGCACCATGTCCCCTTCTGAAATACCTTCGGTTCTTTTCCCGTATAGTTCGCCAGTTCTGTCCCACTACTGATAAAAGTATATTGTGTATCTATTAATAATTGGTTTGGCGATTGTATTGATGCATCGAATTCGTTGGATTGGAGTTCTACTTGGTTTTGTTCGGTTACGACGACCTCTTTAATTTCCATATTTGTTTTCCTCTGCTAATTCTTTAAGTTTAATTTCACGGATGAGCGATTTCATTTTGTGGTATCTATAAAGTCCAACAAAAAAAGTGATGGCACCGATGAACATAAATAATCCGCCGATTGCCCCGTCTGCGATTGGTGAATTCATAATATTAAAATGGACAAAAGATAATCCTGCAACGAATAATGTTAGTGCGGTGCGAATGTAAGCGAGGAAGGTCCGTTCATTGGCAAGTATAGTTCTGTCTGCAGCCAGATGATCCCGCAGTATCAGTTGCCCTCTGATACCTTCATAAGGTTTTTTTTGTTCTATCATTTCGTTCAATAACGTGAGTTTGGAATAAGAGATTTGATGCACAACCTGGAAAGGTTATGCTACAAAGACACACAACCTAACAGGTTATGCTACAAGATGATAAAGAAGACCATACAGATTACACCGATGATCCAACCACAAAGGGTACTCAGAAATCTAATTGTTTTCGCAGTTTTACGATAGTGCGACGTGTAGAGAGCAGGATGCTGCGAGTAAATCTCAACCCGTTCTGAAATGGATAAATCAATTTTCGGTATTAAAATATAGATGACAAGGACAGCTATTCCAAGTGCAAGAATATTGATTTTGGGAAGAATACTGAGACACAATCCCAAGGTTCCCCAACGCCACTTTGAAATATTTCTGCGTGCTTCCGCCTTTGCAATGTTAATCAGCAGTTCTGAAGATGATTTCTTTGCATGTTTCATGCATCCTCGCTGCTGCTTATCAACCGTTATAACGGAGGTTTTTGCCGTTGTCAGGTCCTCCCTGATGCCAAACCCAAACATTACGGAAGAATGCTTGTTTTTCAGGTGGCAATCCATCGATGATATGTTTTGGTACTGTCGGTTTATGGAATTGACATCCAACGAAGTTATAGCAATTAAACACTGCAATTCGTGGGCGGTCTGGATTTTTCCATGTGTCTCCAGAATGACATAGGTTCTCTGTGAAGATAATTGCAGAGCCGGGCGGACAACTGTATGTCTCAAGGAGTGGGGAATCAACCTTACGATGTGTCTCTGGGATTTGAAAGTTCGCTTTATGGCTTCCGGGTAGAAACAGCGTGCCGCCTTCACCTGCTCTTACTTCGTTGAGTTCAAAGACAACTCGTGTCAAGGCTGAGTAAATTCTCCCATTATGGCATTGATAACTAAAATTTGGATTGACATTACGGACACCGCCGTGTGGTGGGGGTCCTCCATTTCCTATAGATCTGTATGTGAACCAGCTCGATTCCATCCGTATTTCCCCCAAAATTTCCTTGAGAATATCGATAATGATGGGGTGATCAATTAGTATTGAGGATGCGCCACCAGGGAATTGCCGTTCATGTGGTGGTAGTGCTTCAGAGTTAGTGCGAATTGTATCAACTTGGGATTTAATATTGTCTATTTCTGAGGGGGTTAGCACTTCTGGGATTAGCAAATATCCTTTTAGATCAAAGATAAATTTTTGTTCTTCAGTCATGAGATGCCTTTCTATCAAGATTGTTTGAATAGTATAAAGATTGTAGCAGCATTTCATTTTAATTGGAATTCAAAATGTGCAAAATGTACAGGTGACGTTGAAAAAAGATTTGACATCCTTAGTCGATTCAGTTATAATTATCATTTCTTTTCACATTTTCTCTCAACAAAACATACGAATATGATCATAGCGGAGGTAAGCATGCACCTAATTACTTTAGAGGGCTGGTCAGCAGCAGAAATCCAAGAAACTGTAGAAAGCTGCATAAAAATCAAGAATTATCCTGAGAAATATAGACATGCTGCATCTGGATTGAGTCTTGCTTTGCTATTTCAAAAGACATCTACTCGGACACGGTGTGCTGGGGAGATTGGAATTATGCAGTTGGGTGGCCATGCGCTTTATTTGGACTGGCGAACAACGAACTTCGGTTTGGCTGATCTTGGGGACGAGATGCGTGTCTTGTCCGATTATGTTGAGATAATATTAGCGCGTTTTTTGAAAAATGGTGATGTCCAAAAGGCGGGGGATGCTGCCTCTGTTCCGGTCATCAACGGTTGTTGTGATAGGTATCATCCAACACAAGCCATCGGCGATCTTATGACAATACAAGAACATTTTGGTAAGTTGGAGGGTGTAAAATTGTGTTTTATTGGGATTCATAACAATGTTTGTAATTCGCTGATAGCAGCTGGCATGAAGGTTGGACTTGATGTAACTGTTATCGCCCCTGAGGTTAATCCTGCTGCCATTGATGAAGAGCTATGGACAAAAGCAGAAAAGAGTGGTTGCTATAGATCTGTCCCTACAGGTACACTTGATACGAATGGAGCAGTGCAGGAAATTCTTGCTGAAAACGATGTTATCTACACAGATACATGGTTGGATATGGAATTCTTTGCAGATCCGGACTTTGCTGAGGAACGGGAACGCCGGACGAAACTGATAATGCCGTATCAGTTGAATTCTGTACTTCTTGATGGAATTGATTGCAAGATTATGCACTGTTTGCCTGCACATCATGGATATGAGATTGCTGGTGAACTTCTTGATGACTCACGTGCGGTGATTTTTGAACAATCAGAAAACCGTTTGCACAGCATGAAAGCAATTATACTCAGATTGCTTGCGCGATCTTAATAAACTATAGTTTGGACAGTTTTTGTTTTTTTTATGGACATAAAGCAGGAAAGCGGGTATCCTTTTAGGAAACACAAATTTGAAAGGATATTTCAAATGACCCCACTTTCCTACTTGGACAACATGTTATCAGATTTTTGACCTTTGTTCAAGTATAATAACTTTCACCACTTTCAGACTTTCGTAAAAGGTCTGATAAATACGCCCTACCGAGGCACAATGACACAAATCTATCTTGCGACAGCCCAAGCAGGTCGGTATTGGTCTCTGCCAAAGTTTCTCTCGCGTGGCATCTGGTGTGTGGATCAAGTCGCCACTACGCTAAGCCATCAAGTGCTATCCGCTTACCCCACGGGCGTCTATGTCTATGATGAGACGCATGCCCTAAGTAGCGGTTCAAAACAAGCGGGTTTGCATTTCCGCAGGAACCCTGCGTATCAGGCACGTAACAAGAACCAGTCCAAGTTTCATCACGGACACGAGTTCGGTGCGATTGGCTGGCTGGCAGAAACGCCTGAAGGCACGCGCCTATTTCCATTAGCCACACGGATGATGGAACCGAAAAGCGAGGACGCGAATAGCCTCGCTGTGCTGAAGCATTTATGTAATCTTGTGCCACCGGGTCTTATCATTTTTGATAGAGGTTTCAATAGACGCAAAGTGTTCACGGAGATACTCTCACAAGGACATCATTTACTTTGTCGTGCGAAGTCAAACGCGGCGTTTTTTGATATACCGAAACGCCCTAAGCGTCTCAAGAGAGGCAGACCCCGTCGGTATGGTAGCCGTGTGTCTATTCCACACCTGAAGTATACAGACATCGTTGTTGAGGATCAGACACTTTCTGTCGCTGATAAAGTCGTGCGGACAAAGATGTGTCCTGTAGATGTCCGCATCGTTGTGATACGCAAACGCCCCAAAAAGTCTAAACCCTATCGGTATTTTTGTGTATTTACTTCAGATTTACGACTGCCCGTAGAAACAGTTATCCGACACTATAGAAACCGGTGGCAGATTGAAACTGCCTTTCGGGACGCTAAAGAGAACTTCGGATTTGACACCTATCAACTCCGAGACAGGAAAAGTTTGGATCGGTTCGTTCAACTCAGTTTCACCGCAGCAACGCTGACACAACTCGCTTTCAGTCCGTCGCCATTGCCTAAGACACCCGCAGACACAGACACAGACAAGGTTTCTCTTGATTTAGAAGACGTGCTATCCACGCTCAATATACACTGGTATAAACCGAAACATCTCACACGCGGCTTGATGACCGCTTACTTGCAGCGACGTTTACAACAAAACTATTTTTATACGGGTTACGACCCGAGGAAAAACGCACAGAAAAAACTAAAAATCCCTGAAGATACTATATGAAATAGTTCAGCAGCAACTATTTTCACGATTATTGGAAAAATGATGGCTAAAAAACAGTGATTTCTAACAGAATTTAGACAGAAAAGGGGCGTTAGCAGCGGTTCTAACACCTGTTCAGAAGTGCTAACGGGGAAATGCTGCCAACTATTCATAATCTATAACAAGACCAAAAATGTCCAAACTATAGTTAATAAAGCATGAATAATATTTTACAACACCTTGAATGCAGCAGTTGCAATGAAATTTGGACACATCTTATCCCACAAAATGTTTGTCATTCTTGTGGGAAACCGCTTTTTGCACGCTATGCACTTGATCGATTGACTGATACTTGGAAACCAAAACAACTACAGTCAAGACCGAATTCTTTGTGGCGGTATAGAGAACTTCTTCCCGTTATTGATGATAAATACATTGTATCACTCGGTGAGACGATGACTCCGATTATCCATGCTAAGAGACTTGGTGCTCAGTTTGGTCTACAACAGCTGTGGATTAAGGATGAATCTCGTTTGCCGACAGGTAGTTTTAAAGCGCGCGGATTAGCCATGGCTGTTTCTAAAGCAAAGGAGCTTGGAATAAAGAAACTTGCGATTCCGTCCGCGGGTAATGCTGCAACTGCCTTATCAGTTTATGCTGCCTCTGCAGGGATACCAGCATATATTTTTATGCCGAAAGACACACCGACATATAATATTGATACCTGTCGACTTGCTGGGGCAAACGTTACACTTATAGATGGTTTAATTAGTGATGCTGGTAAGTTCGTTGCAGGACGAAAGACAGCTGAAGGTTGGTTTGATGTGTCAACACTAAAGGAACCATATCGAGTGGAAGGCAAGAAAACGATGGGATTTGAGTTAGCGGAGCAGTTTGGTTGGAAGCTTCCAGATGTGATTATTTATCCTACTGGTGGTGGAACGGGCATTGTTGGCATGTGGAAAGGTTTTGCAGAATTGGAGGCGATCGGTTGGATAGGCAAAAGACGACCGCGTTTTATTTCAGTCCAGTCAGCGGGTTGTGCTCCAATTGTGAAAGCGTGGCATGAAGGAAAATTGCATGCTGAACCTTGGCAGGATGCTCGGACTATTGCAAGCGGATTAAGGGTACCACAAGCGATAGGTGATTTTCTGATTTTAGATGCAATACGGGAAAGTGGCGGAATGGCGGTTGCTGTTTCTGATGATTCCATTAAAGAGGCAATGCAGCTGCTACCATCAACGGAAGGAATATTAACATGTCCCGAAGGTGCGGCAACAGTGGCGGTTCTAGAGCAACTCATAGCAAATGGGACTATTCAGTCAACCGATCAGGTTGTCCTGTTCAACACGGGCGGGTATCAATCGTAAGAGAATGATGGAAAAAATATCCATGAGCACGAGTACAATCGCGCCCACGGATAACGACTTATCTGTCTTGTTCTATGTAATCGTATTTCGGCTTATTCTCCTTAGTCGACTGTTCTTTTTTGACATTCTTTGCTTTTGGGTTGTTTGAATTGCGGAATGTTCGGTTGCCAATTTTATAGTCGGTAACTCTCAATATTGGATAGGGTCCATCAAAACCCACGACTCTACCTTTTACTTCTACCTCTTCATTTTTCTGTACGGCATCTATCCGTAGTTGGTCATATTCTGGTGAGGCGGTAAATACAAATTTTTGGTCACCTGGACCGGTTGTTAGCGCATGTAATAGTTCAGATGTGTGGGGTCTATGGCGTGCCCAGGCAGGTATATCTCGTATGCTGCTTCGTGCGAATCCGGGATATGAAAACAAGCGTCCCTTCACCGTTGCTTCAGTTTTTAGGAGACGGACCTGACCTAATCCATGTCGTCCACGGTAGCGGGAGTCTTTCAACTGTCGCATAATGTCATATACATCAAAATGATGTGTTTCGCTATACTTTGAAACGCCTTGTCTCGGTTTCACTTCTACAACTGTAGAAAAGAGTCTTTTCTTACCATTTTTATCTATCGGTGTATGGAAGGTGACATCTTTGGGGTCTGCCCAAGGTGTCAACAAATGACGGATTTTGATTGCATCTGCAAGAGAAATTACGTCTGTAATTTCTATCTTTAAGGACTTGAGTTCAGCTACACTGAGCGTGCTAATACCACAGATTAGAAACATCAACAGTGTAATGCGGAAGATACTGCTGAAATTTGTGCGTTTCATAATATGTTCCTCATTTGGATTGTTTATTTATATCCATTAAGTTTATTATACATTGATTACTGAAATTGTGCAAATGATAATTGTATTTGTATTCCTACTCACAATGAGTAGTTTTGAGGTATATGGTAATTTATGGGTTTACCGTATACCTATTCTTCGGCATTAGGTTTTTCAACGAGGTAATACAGTGCGGGCAAAACGAGCAGCGTCAAAAAGGTTGCGGTGATCATACCGCCGCTGATAACAATAGCGAGCGGCTTTTGTAGTTCCGCGCCTGAACCGTGTGCTAACGCCAGGGGCAGCATACCGAGTCCTGTGGTCAATGCGGTCATTAGAACGGGACTGATCCGCTCCGATGCCCCTTTCATCACAGCATCATAGAGCGACATGCCTTCAGAACGGAGTGCATTGATATGGGAGACCAAGATAATTCCGTTTCGGACAGCAATACCGAACAACAGAATAAAACCTACCATAGAGGGGATACTCAATACCCCTCCTGTAAGAAAGACGGTCACAACACCACCAATGAGTGCCAGGGGTAGGTTGAGTATTACCAATATAGACAGTTTCATGGATCCCAATGCAAGATATAATAGAATAACTATGCCAACGATAACGAAACCTGTTTGTATGAGAATCCGCCTTTGCGCGCGCTGTTGACTTTCAAATTGCCCGCCGTAAGTGAGGAAATATTCTTCTGGTATATCAACATGTGCATTAATTTCGGATTGAACTTCTGTTATGAAGTTCCCTAAGTCCCTATTTTGTACATTACATTGAATTACGATGCGGCGTGAAACGTTCTCGCGATTGATTGTATTGGGTCCTTTTCCATAATTAATGTCAGCGACCTGACCTAATGGAATAAACGCGCCTGAAGGTGTTTTGAGTTTGAGGTTACGGAAGGATTCAACAGTTTTGACGAGTGCCGGATCAATTCGAACAATGAGGTTATATTGGCGTTGTCCCTGGATTATTTGACTGACTGTTTCACCTTTGAATGCGGCTTCAGCGAAGTGTGTGATGTCTTGAACACCTAAACCGTATCGTGCTGCTTCAAATCGTTTTACTTTTATCTGAAGTTGTTCGACCATGACTTGTTGTTCTATATGTAAATCAGCAACTCCTTCAATGTTTGACAGTACGCCTTCAATTTCCTGAGCTTTTTGTCTTAGCATATCAAGGTCAGGTCCGAACAATTTCAATGCGACTTGCGCGCTTACACCGGAGAGCAGATAATCTAGTCGGTGTTGTATTGGTTGTCCGACGGAAACCGATACGCCAGGGAAGTTCTCTGTGGAAAGCAGTTGCCGCACTTCTTGAAGTAAATCTTCACGTGTTTTCTCTCGATCATCTGGTGGTTTGAAATTTACGACGATTTCATGTGTATTCACATCGTGTGCGTGCTCATCCGCTTCCGCGCGTCCTGTGCGACTGCTAACACTGATTACATCTGAAATTTCTGTTTTCAACTTTATTTCCATTTCACGTCCTATACGTGTGGATTCTTCGAGCGATGTTCCGGGGGGTGAAAGCACGGTGATTGTAAAAGTTGCTTCATCCATTATAGGTAAGAATTCCCTTCCTAACCTCGGTATAGATGCAGCTGTTAGAATTACCAATACCAATGCAATAGTTACAACGAGCCAACGCAACCGTATAACGAGTGTGAGAATAGGACGGTATACGCGTTTTATCCACATCACAACAGGCTGTAGTGTCAATGCAGTCTCAATATCTGAATCTGGGGCTAATGCGACAACAAATAGTCTCCACCGCACCACAAGGTTACGGAAAAAATTGGATATGCTCCTAGTCCAAGCAAACATACCTCTTTGTGCACCAGGGATGGGTTCTTGCAGCGGTATGTCTCTTACGCGTCCTAACAGTAAATCACTGAGCACAGGGACGACAGTGAGCGCTACGAACAGTGATGCTGCCATTGAAATCACAACTGCCCAACCGAGTGGACGAAACATTTTACCTTCTATTCCGCTGAGGCTAAACAGTGGTAAAAATACGAGGATAATGATTAATGTGGCAAAGACAATAGATACTCGCATCTCATCGCTCGCGCGAGTCACGACCTGTGTCGGTGTTTCCTCTGATTCATTTCCTAATTCACGTAAATGGAAATACTCTTGTAGGCGCCGAAATATGTTTTCTACGTACACAATTGCGTCGTCAACGACCATGCCCACTGCGATTGCTAAACCTGCAAGTGTCATAATGTTTAAGGTGCCGCCTTGCGAAAGCAGCGCTATAATTGCGATGATCAGTGAAAGTGGAATTGCGGTCAGTGTAATGAGGGCTGTGCGAATGTTAAAGAGGAAGATTACCAGCACAATAACAACAAGGATTGCTCCGTCACGCAATGCTTCTTTGACTGTATCTACTGCGCGCCTAATCAAATCGGCTTGTGCATATTCAACTTCAACTTTAACTCCGTCTGGTAATGCTTTTTCAAGTGCCTCCAATTCGGCTTCAACGTTGTCACTCAATGTAAGCGTATTGATACCAGGTTGTTTAACGACTTTGCCTAGGACTGTCTCCTCACCGTTTCTGCTTCCTGCACCGCGGCGAATTTCAGGAAGCGTTCCGATCTTCACTGTTGCAATGTCCTTGACTAGAACCGGGAGGTGATGTTCGCGGACATCGATTACTACGTTCTCAATATCTTCTATTGATTCTATTCTTCCTAAGCCACGGATCATTAATTCTTTGGCCCCCTTAATAAAGAATCCACCTGCAGCATTGTCATTACTTTTTTCAAGGGCATGTGCAACATCTTCAAGTGAAATACCATAACGCACCAAGCGTTCGGGATTGACAAAGACTTGAAATTGTTTGACATACCCACCCATGTTAATTACATTGGCAATACCACCCTGCGATTGAAGTCGGTAGCGGATGACCCAATCAGCAATATCACGCATCTCCATGGGATCAAGTTTATTATCTTCACTTGATTCATCTACGAGTGCATATTCCATTATTTCACCTAAGAGTGAAGATGTGGGTAAAATGATGGGGGCATCAACGCCTTCCGGTAAATTGGGTCCAACAAGTTGAAGTCTTTCATTTACCATCTGGCGTGCCAGGAAGATGTCCATTCCCCATTCAAATTCAACATAGACCAGGGATAATCCGATTGCAGAAGATGAGCGAACGCGTGTTACATCTGGGGCACCGTTCATTGAACTTTCAATCGGCAGCGTTACGAGCGTTTCCATCTCTTCTGGTGACCATCCGTGTGCTTCGGTTAGGACAGTAATTCGCGGTGGGTTGATGTTCGGATAGACATCAACGGGTGCGGTTTGAAACATTCTGAAACCGATAATGCCTGCAGCAATTATACCACAAATAACAAGGAGTCTATTTCTTAGTGCGACTTCGGTGATTTTTGACCACATAGATTTACCTCTTAAACATTGAAAACTAATGTGCATGTCCAGCGTGTGGATCAGTTACAATTGCAGTGCCTTCTGATGCTCTCATGAGTTGATGTGTGCCCTGAGTAACTACAAGTTCACCAGCATGCAAACCGTCTTTGATTTCGATATATCGATCATCTTTCATTCCGACCTTTACTTCATGTTTAAAATATGTGTTATTCGACTCGACAAACACTATCTGTGTCGCACCGTCTTCAATTACGGCACTCAACGGCACGGCGAGAACATCATCTATTTCTTCTATAACAAGCGCTTGTTCGGCAAACATTCCGGGTTTTAGTTGATGTGTGGCATTATCTACCTCTGTCCAAAAATGGATTGTGCGTTTCTCTGGGTTGACAATGGCAGAGATCCGGGATATTTTACCGGCGAATACGACTCCAGGGAATGCGTGAACACGAATTCGTACTTTACTCCCTACATCCCATTTTTCGTGTAAAAGGGCGAGTGTGTTTTCATAGGCTTCACCTTCGATCCAAACGACACCGGTGTCAAGTATAGCAAATAAAGTGCTGTTCTTGTCAACGGTTTCACCGAGTGATACATTTTGTTTGGTAATTTTCCCTGTGGATGGTGCTGCGACATATATTCGTGAATGGGGTTTCCCTGTCTTGACTATTTTATCTATTTCTTCAGATGTCATACCGAACACTTGAAGTTTCTGTTTTACCTTTTCGAAGACAATAGCAGCGTTACGCAGTGCTTCTTCTGTTTGCAGCAATGCTTCTAAAGTCTCTGAATTCGTCATGAAAGGGGCGTAATGTTCAATTAATGTATCTGTTGTGGTGTCACTAAACGAGGCGATTTTTCCAGTATCTTCCACATGTTGTAGTTGCGATTCTGTTAATCCTGCAGTTAATGCGCGTTGTTTATTCGCATGCACTTTGATTTCAGCAGAATTGAACGTAGTTTCTGCATCAACAAGTCCTGTAGCTTCTTCTATGCGTGAAACATACTTCAACGCGGGATGTGCATCTTCTTCGTTTAGAACAGAATTAGCTTGTCCAGTGTTTTCACTATCATGATGCAGCAGTGTAAGGATAGGTGTTTTTCTGTCATCATCAAGGATTTTTTCAAGTAATTGATTACTGACACCGAGCAATCGGAATTGGTGTTTTAGACCGGCAAACGCGTTTATTGCTTTGGTGTACTCTGCTTTGTGTGTTATCAGTTCCTTCTGTGCAGAGATTTGCATCTGGGTAAGAGATTCGATGCGTTTCAGGGTGTTCTCAAGCAATTTTCGTTCAACATCGGATTTTATGAGGTCAACACGCATCTGTTCTAATGCAGAAACAGTTTTTGCTATAGCAAGTGATCTGTATTTGAGATATGATGCTTGCTGCTGCTGCATTTCTGCAATTGATTCCAAATAGTCAATCTGCCGGGTTTGCAGTTCCAGGCGAATCTGTTTGGCAAATACTGCTTTTTGCTTTGCTGATTTGGATTCTAATGACTTCTGTTGACGCGCTGCTTCTATAAGATCAATTTCTGCCAATTGCAGGTCAAAACTCTCCAATTCAAGTAGGATATCCCCTTTCTTAACCGTATCACCCATGTTGAAATGGATTTGTTTGACGATTCCCCCTATCCGTGGTGTGACAATCGCTTGCTTTCCAGGGTGTGCAATTACGTTACCGGTAGCTTGCACTACTTTTTCAATTGTGTGGAGGTCCGCTTCAGCAGTTTTCAAATTGATATTAGCTTTTGCCTTATCGGTGAGAATTACTTTGTTATCTTCTGTATGTGCGTGAACATTATCGTGTGCATGTCCTGCGGTTTCATTATCAATTTGTTCATCTTCAGCAAAGGTTGCTGTAATATAACAATCGGTAATATACAAAATGCTTATTGCAATTAGAAAAATAACGAAAATTAGTCGCGTATAACAAAATTGGCGTTGCATACTATTTCTCCTTATAAGTTGTGTGTATTCTCTATCATGCTGTCAAAACGTTTACTCAGCCGAAGTTAGAGGTGTTCCGATAGCAGTTTCAAGCTCAACAAATGCTTTAATATATGATGCAATGGCATCGAGATATGCGAATCGTGTTTTGACGAATTCGTTCTGTATCAATATAAGTTCAAAGCGTTGGGCTTCTCCCAGTTCGTAAGCACTACGGGTACGTGTTAGATTTTCGTTGAGTAGCTTCATTAAATTGTTATCGTAAAATTTCAGATTGCGTTGGGCGGCATTCAGGGAAAGATATGCTGCCATCACTTCATGGACAATCTGTCTTTCGATATTGCTGATTTGGGCATTATCTTTCTGCTTCTGCGCTTTTACGGCATCTATCTCAGCGCGATTCCAATCAAACAGGGGTAAGGGCATTGAAAATTTCACACCCAATCCCATCATGCCTGAACTCCGTTCTGTAATCCCGCCGATATTCAGATTTGGTATGTTCGCTGCTTTTGCAAGCCGATGTGTGCTTTCTGTCAGCTGTAAATTTAATCTTTGGGATTTAAGGTCTGGTCGGTGGGTTAGGGCGCGGGATTTCAAATCATCGAGTTTCAAACTGATTGACTCTATTTCATCATATTTTCCAGTGGCGGTCGGCGTTGCATCAAGGGATGTTCCCATCAATCTATTTAGGTCAAGTTGTGCTAACCGCAAATCATTTTCTAATGTAGCATATTCCCGTCGTGCAGATTGTAATTGAATGTTCGCCAGACTCACTTGCGTCACAGGTATATCCCCCGCATCAAATTGAAACTGTATCATCTCATACATCTGTTGATTGTGCTTAATACTCTCTTTTGCTAATTTTAGTTTTTCTTGGCTAAGAACAACTTGATAGAAAGCGAGTGTAATGGATTTTCGAAGCTTCCGTATCTCATCAGTAAGTTCAAGATTCACTTTTTCGATATTTATCTTCGCTATCTGTTTTCGGTGTCCACGTTGTCCACCGAGTTCAAAGGATTTGGTCAGTTCTATGGTCTGTTCTGGGTGTATACCCCCGATCAATTCTGTTTCTAATTCTGGATTGCTTAATAGTGCAATACCGACTAGTTGTGCTTGTGCAACCTTAGCTTTTTCGTGGAGTACCTTAAGTGCGGGGTTCTCTTGCATCGCAGTTTGGAGTGCTGATTCAAGCGTTATTTTTGTAGGTGAAACTGCGAATATAGGTTTTAGTGATCCACAAAAGGCCAATATACACAAGACAATAAATATTATAATCAAACTTAATCTGTTTTTCATTCGTATTGTGCTCCTCACAAGATTGATGATATATGGTTAAGAATGCACAACCTGGAAAGGTTATGCTACGAAGATGCGCAAACTAACAGGTTACGCTACGAAGATTACACAACCTGGAAAGGTTATGCTACAAAGATACACAACCTAAAAGGTTAGACTAGAAAAAATGTCTTATTCCGAACTCATGGATTGCACATGGTAGGATCAAATAAGCAGCAATACAGTAGGAAGCGTAATTAAAGTGGGGTTTATAAATGGTGGGACAACAGAAGCGTGGTTGTTAGAAGGAATGGAATTATTACTGGAATGATATATGGTAAGTGTAGATGAGAGTTGGGTGTCGTAAAGTTGTGGTACCTCATTGTTTGAGATAATGTATAACTTACTGTTTAGGGAGGCAAAGATAGGTAAGTCAACGCAATCACCACAGTGGTTGTCATCGGATTCAGAATGCCCTTCAGTGTGGTCTTCATGATGGGTAGGAATGTCAGCGCAACAGCCATTGATAGAGAACTCTAATTCAACATGTCCATCTTCACCGATACAAAGGACATAGTTCGATAACTGCATCGGTATTACGGCAGAATAGACAAATAGCCAAATTAGGGCGATATAAGATGCGCTGTTTTTTCGAAGTAAAGAAGTCATTAGTAAATTCTCGGACATCAATTAGTAGTTAAGAGATATGGCAATATGTTCGCTGTGTTTACAAGTATAATATTATATGTGGTTGATTGTCAAGAAAAATAATCATAAAGTACTTGATAACAATTTTAAGCGATCATGTCGTTCTCTCCAATCAGGTAGATATGCAGACATATAGCCTTTGAACAATTTGCCGTGGTTTGGGGCGAGCAGATGTACCAATTCATGCACAATAACAAACTCTACCAACGTTTCTGGCAAGTTTAGCAGCTCTGTGTTGAGGGTCAATCTGCCATTTGTTGATATAGATGCCCATTTTCGACGCATTTCACGTAGATGTACTTCCTGGACATTTACACCGATGCGTTCTGCCCATTGCCACACAGTCCTTTTCAAATCCATTGGGTTATCCACACTTTTTTGGTTTCATACCCGTTTCAACTTTAGTAACTCGTTTGTTGTTTCAACAAGATTTTTTGTCTCAATTGTTGGGTTTAATGTTTTATAGAGTGTACTGCGCAATTCGTTCGCTTCGTGTTCGTTCCATTGATGGTCAGGATATTTTTCAAAGATTTGGCTGACTGCTTGTGCTTGTTCAGGTGTAATATCCTCCCTTACATTTCTAAGGACTGTATAGATGGCAAAAGCATTGTCATCTAATGCTGTCTGGTTCTGTTCTCTTTCAGCGCGTGAGACTTCTTCAGCTAACTTCATGAACTCAGTCAATGCGTCTTTTGTTTCTAACTGATGATTGTAATAAGCTTCTATAGCTGCTTCTGCGCGTTCACCGATTGGGATCAGAAACGGTTTTGATTCGCTTTCCGTGACTACTGTTTGCTGCAATGCTTTCCGCAAATTCACTACTTTAACGGCATCAGATGTATCGCTCTGATCTATTTCTCTCAAGGTCGTTTCGTTCAATTCATAAACATCATTGAGTGATTCTGACAAATTGCCTTCTGTATGTGCTTGTAGCAGTTCCTGTGTTTTAGCGGTCAACTCTTTATCGACAGAGATATTATCTGAATTTACGTTATGAATTAATCTGTATAGCGATGCTAAATCTTGATAATCTTGTATAAATTCGCGTAGGAAGGGATCAGGTGAAAGGATGTTATAGAGAATCTGTAGTTGTTTGAAGAGCGTGAAAAATGCTTCTCGGACATTTTTGTCTATAAAATGTTCAATCGCGTGTTCTATTGCTTTATCGTCTGAGCCTTTGGCAAATGGAAGGTACTGCTGAGCGTCTTCGTGCATTATATCCTTAAATCTTTTTCTAAGTTCGTCGATGTTCTGTATAACACTCTCTACCTCCTCAGCATCGAAAGTGAGTGCTTTTTCTAGTTTCTCAAAGATGCCGACAAAATCTAGGACAAATCCTGCGGGTTTTACCAATCCATCATCATCTTCATAAGGTCTGTTAACACGGGCAATTGCCTGTAACAACACATGGTCACGCATCGGTTTATCGAGGTACATGCAGTAAAGGATCGGGGCATCAAAGCCTGTCAATAGTTTTTGGGTTACAATTAGGATTTTTGGCTGTGTGTTTTTGTCAATGAAGTCTTTACGTATGTTTTTTTCTTGTTCCTCTGAGTGATGGTATTTTTTCATCAATTCGTTATCTTGATTGTTATGTGAATAGACGACCTGTGAGTATTCAGGAGGCAGATGTTTATTCAATTCTTCTTTGTATAGGGCGCAGGCTTCACGGTCTACACCGACTAGAAACGTTTTGAAGCCCATCGGTTCAATTCTTTCCTTGAAGTCTTTAGCGACGAACTTAGCGATTTCTGCGATCCTGTGAGGTGCTTTCATAATCGTCTTTAAGTTGACAGCACGGTCCAAGATCGCGTTGAGTTCGTCGGGGTCGCTAACGCCTTCTGCCTCTGCAAGACTTAGAAATTCGCGATCCAACGTCTCTGGATCAACGCGTAAACTGGACGGTGCAAGTGCATAGTTTAACTTTACAGTTGTACCGTCTTCAATAGACTCTGCGATTCCATATTTATCAAGATACCCTCTATCGTCGTCTGGACCAAATACTTTGAAGGTTCCTTCACCTTTGGAGAGGCTATCAATTGGTGTGCCTGTAAATCCGATGTAGGTAGCGTTTGGCAGTGCTGCCATTAGGTAGTTTCCGAAGTCACCACCGGTTGTTCTGTGTGCTTCGTCTATTAGCACAACTGAACTGACGCGAGTATTTAGGTTTGCTGGTCTCTTGTCGAATTTGTGAATCGTGGACACAATCAAACCACGAAAATCTGATGCTAAAACGTCTTCCAAGTCATTCTTGCTCTCTGCTACTTTGGACGTTGAAAAACCGTAGGCGGTGAGATTTCTAAAGAGTTGGCTTTCTAGTTCATTGCGGTCAACAATCATTAGCACGGTAGGCTTTTCAGCTTGTTCTCCCCCGCGCAAGAGTCTTAATGCGATAGAGATCATGGTAAGTGTTTTTCCGCTGCCCTGCGTGTGCCAGACAAGACCGCGCCGTTTGTTCAGATCGCTAACTCGATCAATGACTTTTTCTATTGCGCGCGTCTGGTGTTGGCGTAGGAGAACTTTGGAGAGTTGATTGTCTCTGTTTTGGAAAATAACAGACCGATGTAATACTTGAAGGATACGTTCTCGGTCGAAAAAAGTTTTCACTTTCCGCTCATAGTTCGTGGGTTCGTCTGTTTTCCAATTGAATATATTTTTGCGGTTAGTATTCCATGTTACCCCGTAGAAAAAGTCCATTAGCTGCGTAACTCCGAAGATTTGTGCGGTCGTGAACATCTCAGGGGTTTCATGATGATAGCGGCGAATTTGATCTACGCCTTGTGACAATCCATCTTGCTTATGAGCGGATTTCGTCTCCACTACTGCGATGGGTATTCCATTTATTAGAAAGACCGCATCGGCGCGGTTCGTGTAGGTGACACCGCGTTGTTTCCATTCATCGGTAACATGAAACAGGTTATTGTCGGGGTTCTCAAAATCTATCAGGGTAACGTTACGCTGGCGGTTTTCACTGTGAACAAAAGTTGATTCTCTACCGTGTATCCAGGAAAGTGCATCTTGGTTTCCTTCCAGTGTTGATTTGATCAGACTGATCTGTCGTATAACATCTTCAAGGTTGGAATCGTCTACAACTCCTTTGTTGAGTTTTATGAGTTGTGCTTTTAGCACCTCCGTAAAATAAAGCGCGGAGATATTACCGCCACGCATCTGTATGGCTTCTGACTTGGAGACGCGCGTCCAGCCGATTTCATCTGCATATTTGAGTAGTGGTTCTTGGACTGCGGAACGTTCAGACATAATCGTTTCCCAGTGTCAATTGGCGTGATACAGTGCTGACACTTCCCAGCAATTGGTAATTTTTGCTGTACACGGATCCTGTCTAGGACTGGGTTCTTCCGAACGAAAAATTACCAATTTTACCAATTAAGGGAATCTATATCACGTCTTTTGTTTACTATGTGATAAATATTTTAACATATATGCCTTGGGTTATCAAGGGAAAATGAGGGTTTATCACTTTGCTAACGTTCTCGTGCGGCATAGTGGTGCCTAACATTTGTATTGATGTATCTGTTTAATCCCTGCCCTTCTTTTGCCAATTCTTTCATTTCTTCAATATCATCCTGACCTGCACTTTCATAGGTGTAAAGATAAATTGATCCGTTATGAAACTTAACTCTGATGAAGTCTGGCCCAATTTGGTACGCATCAATACCGGAATTTCCTTCCGGATTTCCATAGGATTTGAATTTCGTCTTTTTCGACATTGGAATTTCCTCCGAGATTTTCATAGGATTCGAATTTTATATTTTGGGTTTCAAGTACCTGCGGGTGATTGTTCGGTGCTTTCCGTTCACAACCGAAGCAACCTCCAGGTAGGATCCCCGTGATTAGTATCAACGTTGGTAACGTGAGTTCCACAATAATGTGGTATAAGGAGAACTCCTTTGTTCATAATATTGCGTATACACATCGTGAGAAGAAACCTACTCTCAAGGGGTATAGCCATAAAGATATCCACAGTGGATTTCAGATGATACAAAATTCGTAAATATTTATGGAACTCACATTAGATCTAATAAAGTTAAGCGAAACCTTGCAAATGTAACCCATTTTACTCCACTATTTCAAATTTACCATCTGCTGATTTCCTTGTGAGTATCCAAGTCCCACCATATCCGAGTGTTCCTTCCGTAGCAAAACGGTACTCAAAAAGCAACATATCTTCTATACCATCTCCGTTAAAGTCAGCCCGAACCACTTCTTTCAGGCATTGTCCCATATCCCTCGGTGCTACAATTTCCAACGAATTTTGACTCACGCCTGTTACAACGAGTTCCCCTTTATAAACCTTACTTTGATAGGTTGCTTCCAAATCCATCCTTTCGGATTCCTCGCCAATCCATGGAAATAGCGAGAACGGAAGCAGATTTAGATCTACGACACCGACTTTAGGATTCGATATAAAACTCTGTTGTGGCATAGTGGCTGACGAAAGCGACTTTAGTAATTCACACCGTTGATGTAAACTTACCGACATTTTGAGAACGGCATTTGAAGCTGGAAGGTAGTCTCGTTTATACGCAACCTCATATTCCCTGCACGTGCGAACAAAAATTTGTTCGTCTTTTTCATTGGTAAATGGTAGCCCTTCAATGTAATAGTTTCCAAGGCAAATAGGAAGATCCCAAAGAGATTCTATATCGCTTTTAGCAATAGACTTGACTTCACTATTATTAGCAAACCGCATACTCTCAATTAGTTCAAAGACAGCCTCCGGATGTTCAGAATATTGTTGGAGAATTTCTGCAACCTCGTCGGGAGTGAGATCGCCACGTTCTATGCGTTGCTGTAAAAGAATAAGCATTTTCCCTTTATACTCGCGCTTTTTAATATGTTCAAGATTGGCTTCTACTTTCTCCTTTTTCGCATCAGCTATGTCTAAGTAGTGGTAAAGGTAAGGAGGTATCAGATTACTTTTTTGGTAATTTGCTCTGGGACAACACGGCAGCAAATTTTCATAACCGTGTATATTGAAATCAACTGGTAAGTTTAACTCTGTTATTTTTTCTTTCAACGCCGCAGGATTTTTTGTGAGAGACTCTGGAATTATGTGATCAATTTGAAAATTGCTTACATCAAGCAATTTTCCTGTATATGCACACTTTTTCCCGTGAGCTAGCCAAATAGCCTCTCGTTCTGCAGCACTTAATTTTTGTATTGACATAATATTTCTAAATCAGCGGTATAGCAGATCGCTGCCCGGTCATCAACTCGTCAAGCATGGCGTAGAATAGTTCATCCAGATACTGTGATTCTTGTTCAAGGGCTGCGATTTTTTCATCAATTGCTTGGAAAACAGCAGCAATGGCGCGTTGCTCACGGAGTGGAGGTAAGGGTATTTGTAAGTTAACAAGTGCGTTTTTACCTAATCGCTGCCGCCCTGTTGTGCCTTGCATCTTCCCTGCAAGTGAAATGCGAACATTAGGAAGCAATAGATAGTAGAAAAGATAGGATATATCAGTAACACCTTCCATTTCTCGAATGGGAATTACCTCAGTTGTCGCAATACCAAATGGCGTTGGCAATTCTTTAAAAATGCATTGTTTCCCATTTTCAAAAGATGGTGTAATTTTAGGAAGAAGAATATCCCCAGGTTCAAAATAGGTTCCACTTTTCAGTTCATCGTAAGTTTTGAGTATGAATTCTTGAGAAAATAGTTTTGCAATTGGAACCAATTCCATTGGTACAAACGGAATTTCACGGTATTCTGAATATCGCAAGTTTCTCGGTTTCTTTGTAAATGTAGAGGCTTCTTCCAAACGCACAATCTCCCAACTTTCAGGTATCTCGCCGATTTCTGTCTGCTTGCGCGGTTTGCCTTTCGTGCCGTGTGTAAAGAGATAATTCATCAACGCTGCTTTGCGTTCTCGTTCTAATTCAATTTCGCGTTGTCGAGTGAACTTCGCTTCTTGGACTGTCTGTAGGATGTGGGCGATGGCGCGTTGTTCGGGGAGTGGGGGAACAGAAACCCTAAAGTCGTTTATTGTGGTTTTGTTTATTGATTTGAAAGTAGAGCCGTAACTTTGTGCCTCAATTTCTCTCTTTGTATGCAAAAACATATAAAGTAGAAAACGATTATCACCTTGTTTCATACTTATTGAAGCCAACCCGCGCCCAATGATATACTCTTTGTCTGCTAAATTTACATCTCCAACTGGTGCTCTGACTGACATAAGCACGTTTCCTAGTGAAGATACTCTAAGCTGTTTGGTACAGTACTTTGTTGCTATAGGAGATAATTCAGTAAACTCCGCTTTACCTTGTAAAAAAGGCATTCCTATTTCTTTATCATTATAAGTAGTTGAGGGAGGCGACTGTCCCATAACAATGTTACAGACATCTCCCAATTTTACTGTTTTCCAATGTTTAGGGAAGGTCGTCTTTTCCACTATAGTCTCTCCTCATTAAGCTCAAGTGGTTAATGCATTATCTAAAGTCTTGCCTGTCTTTTCACGAGGGCTGTGACTACCTAATCTTCAGTTTGAAGATAGTTTCATGATTTCGCTATACGTCTTAACTTCCTGAAAATTTTCATACGGATCATCATGATTTTCAGATACTAAACGTCGGTTACCCCATATTACCCAAATTAGTTCTGAATCTATTTCTGCTAAATAACGTTGCAATAAATCTTGCCTCAAATATGTGAAATGCTGCCTCTCTCCCCATTTTTCACCGTATTGAAAGGTTATTGAAGCGCACCTACCATTTTCCTTCTCAAAAAGATCAAAACCATGAGGTTTTCTATATAAGTTTAAACAGTCTGAAATCTCTCTTGCCGGCAGTGCTATAGTTCGAGGGGGAATCACAATACTACAAGATTCCTCCCAATAGTTTCCTCTTACTGGAACTAGTACCTCAAAATCTTTATGTTCTGACCTTTCTTCATCAACTGTTTGTACTGTAATTTCAAGATTTCTTTCATGTAGTAATTCATTTAGTCTTTTCTCATCACCTTTTTCTATCAGTTTCTTTGTAGTACCCCAAAGTTCAAAATCGTCAATCAAGGATATAGGTTCACCACCACGTAGTAGTTCAAACTGTTTTTTGGGAATCGTATATTTTCTAACCAAAAACGAAAATGCTTCCCAATTGTTCGGTGGATACGTATTACACCATGGTATTTCCCCTGCAAATGTGCGATGGTCTTTTGGACATGCTGGAATGCTATGACCGTCTATTTTCTCTTGGTTCTTCAAAATTTCAATAATTTCATCAGCTTCTCTGGATTTTACAATCAACCCACGCGAAAAGATAAACATATCACGTCTGGCTTGGTCATCTTTCTGGCTCAGGTACCCATCTAAAAGCATCCAAAAGCCTTTCTCTCCACAGAGATGATCAACTTTCAAATACGATGTCAAATCTGGAGGAAGAGTATTGGAAATCCATTCCTCGACAGATACCGATCGATCACCTAAATAATCTCCTGTGACTAGATTATACTATAGTTTGGACATTTTTTGTTTTTTTTATAGACATAAAGCAGGAAAGCGGGTATCCTTTTAGAAAATATAAACCTTTTTGAAAGGATATGTCTAATGACCCCACTTTCCTACCTGGACAACATGTTATCACAATTCAGATCGTTATTCAAGCACAACAACTTCAATCACTTTCAAACTTTCGTGAAAGGTCTGATAAATACGCCCTACCGAGGCACAATGACACAAATCTATCTTGCGACAGCCCAAGCAGGTCGGTATTGGTCTCTGCCAAAGTTTCTTTCACGTGGTGTCTGGTGTGTGGATCAAGTCGCCACTACGCTAAGCCATCAAGTGCTATCCGCTTACCCCACGGGCGTCTATGTCTATGATGAAACACATGCCCTAAGTAGCGGTTCAAAACAAGCGGGTTTGCATTTCCGCAGGAACCCTGCGTATCAGGCACGTAACAAGAACCAGTCCAAGTTTCATCACGGACACGAGTTTGGTGCGATTGGCTGGCTGGCAGAAACGCCCGAAGGCACGCGCCTATTTCCATTAGCCACACGGATGATGGAACCGAAAAGCGAGGACGCAAATAGCCTCGCTGTGCTGAAGCATTTATGTAATCTTGTGCCACCGGGTCTTATCATTTTTGATAGAGGCTTCAATAGACGCAAAGTGTTCACGGAGATACTCTCACAAGGACATCATTTACTTTGTCGTGCGAAGTCAAACGCGGCGTTTTTTGATATACCGAAACGCCCTAAGCGTCTCAAGAGAGGCAGACCCCGTCGGTATGGTAGCCGTGTGTCTATTCCACACCTGAAGTATACAGACATCGTTGTTGAGGATCAGACACTTTCTGTCGCTGATAAAGTCGTGCGAACAAAGATGTGTCCTGTAGATGTCCGTATCGTTGTGATACGCAAACGCCCCAAAAAGTCTAAACCCTATCGGTATTTCTGTGTATTTACTTCAGATTTACGACTGCCCGTAGAAACAGTTATCCGACACTATAGAAACCGGTGGCAGATTGAAACTGCCTTTCGGGACGCTAAAGAAAACTTCGGATTTGACACCTATCAACTCCGAGACAGGAAAAGTTTGGATCGGTTCGTTCAACTCAGTTTCACCGCAGCAACGCTGACACAACTCGCTTTCAGTCCGGTGGCAATGGAGAAGACATCCGAAGAAACCGACACAGACGAGGCACCGCTTGATTTAGAAACTGTGCTATCCACACTCAATATACACTGGTATAAACCGAAACATCTCACACGCGGCTTGATGACCGCTTACTTGCAGCGATGTTTACAACAAAACTATTTTTATACGAGTTACGACCCGAGGAAAAACGCACAGAAAAAACTAAAAATCCCCGAAGATACTATGTGAAAATGGTTCAACAGCAACTATTTTCACGATTATTGGAAAAATGATGGCTAAAAAACAGTGATTTCTAACAGAATTTAGACAGAAAAGGGGCGTTAGCAGCGGTTCTAACACCTGTTCAGAAGTGCTAACGGGGAAGTGCTGCCAACTATTCATAATCTATAACAAGACCAAAAATGTCCAAACTATAGTAGATTATACTCACGGTGTTCACCAGAGAAACTTGGATCAATATCAGCATCTAAAATACGAGCATCTTCACAACGATCTGGTAGTAAACCGTTATCTTGTCGAAATCCGGCAAGTTCGTAAAATGCTATCCATGAATATTTTTTCCTGTACCGATCTATTTTCTGCTTATCTTCATTATGTCTCCCATATCTCCTATTTTCTTCAGCAATCCGAGAATCAATTTCAACAAAACTCTCGTTTGTAAACCCTAAATCATATATTCTCCAATAAACATTGCTTTCAAGACGTTTATGTTCATCCGGATCTCGACTATCAAATTTTATCAATCTACTAAGTGTGTATATTTCGAAATCCATCTGTACTGGTGGAGGAGCTTCCTCTTTGTTTTCATTTTCGCCCCATTCACGAATTCCACCGTCTGTAAATGGTGGCGTGATGCGTTCACGTTCATCATCTGTCAACAAGTTAGGATGATGCATTAAAGCAATATCTATTGTTCGTTTCGCATAATCTCGTGCTAAGATGTGGGTCGTTGCATGCGGCGCACTAGGTTTGAACATGTTTTCGTACAATTGTCTTGCATATAAGGGTAATACTTCTTTTACAAAACTGGTATCCTTACGATCATTTTGCCGTGCCATAGCGATGCCATAAGTTGCAGCTAACATCCGCTCGGAAACATAAGGGTCGTTAATTGAAAAAGATTTGATTACTAAATCAGAAAATTCTTGAGGGAAACGTCGTCCATACCGATAAAGCGCGCGTGTCGCTTGGTCGCGTAGAGGCCGAACGGTTGATGTGAGTACCCACATAATGTACTCCGCCAAAAGATGTAAACGTTTCGCACTAAGCTCAGATATGTCTTGGTTCTGACAAGTTTCCTCAATACGTATCACTATCTTCTCAAATTTTTTACGGTCTTCTCTGACATGTTCTGTCCAACTTAGATCCCGTTCTAGCATAGACAACCTTAAAAGTCGTTCTGACCAGAATGGGGCGTTGAACGGATGATTAGGATGGCCAACCGTGGTTTCTGCTAACTTGAAGAAAGACTTATGACCCTCTTGATACCTGTCAAAGAGGGAGGCAACAAGGTTTACAGAATCTTCCGTTATATATTGGGGCGAAATTTCAAACAGGGCACGGATCGAAAAGTGGCGTGCAATTTTATTCTTTGTAAGATCGTGCAGATATTCTCCAGTTTCAATAGGAAAAAGTGCAGCTAAACACCTACCGATGTCCTCGTACATCGGATGTGCAGTTTTAGTACTCCAAAAATAATGCAAAAATCGACGACCTTTTATAGGAAAAAGTGTCATTAAACCTTTCTTGAAAACATTTAGAATCGGATGTAAACCTTTACGTTCTTCACCGAATATATTCAATATAACATGGTGGAAATACCCTTGTCGTCGGTTAGGAGTTTGTTGAACCAAATACCGTGCAATCAGATAACCGCCGAGCAAATCGAAAGTAAATCTCACTACCTCAGTGTCTCCACTCCAATCCCGATACATTAACAATAAACCTTCAGATTCTATAGCATGTGTCTTTG
Organism: Candidatus Poribacteria bacterium; assembly: GCA_965200395.1. Taxonomy (GTDB): domain Bacteria; phylum Poribacteria; class WGA-4E; order WGA-4E; family WGA-3G; genus MSPOR6. The sequence goes on from CBDAUH010000004.1 coordinate 380,637, forward strand.
ATGACTGCCAATTTAATTCGTTATGGGACCGACCATCTACGAAACGTATCAAATCTTCAAGAGGAATATGACGACTGCGATGTTGCCATAAATATTCTACCATCTTATCTAATGCGGACTGGACTATATTTGCATTCGGATGGAGTCCTAGACGCTTACACACTTTTTTATTACATTGTTCTAAATACTCATCAAAAATTTCAAAAAGTGTTTGATCTCCCATAGGGATATCCACCTCTGTCTCGCGAGTGGGATTTTTGCTTTCGCAGAAAATCTTAAGGTAAATAGGATGTTGAAAATGAGCCAGTGTTGTTCCAGTGGGATCCGTCTTAATCTTGTACGCATTGAAATACTTATCAATTGCTTCTTGCTTTATTTCGTCGATATTGAAACCTTCAGCATACACGCAGTTGGGGGGAAATTCGTCACCCCAAATAGCTTTTTTATAGCTCTTCCGACAAGTTGTAATTAATACCACGTTCTTTGCCTGAGCTATTTCGTGTACGAACCCTTTCAAACCATTTTTCCATATCTTTGAAAAAGCACCATTATGTGTGGATTCATTTAGACCATCAATAATCAATGGAATACGGGTATGGTATGCTTCTGCAGCAGCTGAAAGTGCTTGCAAAAAGTCGTGCCAACTATAGGATCGCGAAATGCCAAGAATATCCTGCAGCTGCCCTTCAATTATTTGTTCGGTGGTAAATTGACTTCCGCGAACAAATAAGGCAGGTAATCCGTTTTTCAATCGGTCATCACAGATATTGCAGGCGATGTGGGTTTTGCCAATTCCTGCGTCCCCAAGGATATTTAAATTTGATTTGTTGATAAGTATACATCGATCATAGTAAAGAAAATCATCCAATAAGTTGGCAATTATAGAGTCTGGACGATGAACAAGCCATTTTGCGTCGTTTAAAATTCGCTCTCCATATCCACTTTCACCAATGTATTTAATCTTTGATATGTCAGATTCATCTATAACCGTTCTATATGTCTTAAGGGCATCCGCAAGTCGTTTGATAACAAATTCCCAATTTATTTTTTGTGCTTCAAACAACATTTTCTTCTTCAGAAGTTCCTCGGCTTGTTTGAACTGATCTATTGTTTTAATTAACACATTTTGAAGTGACTTAGCTGCATCGGCTACTTTCTCTTTTTTTGTCACATCCCACTCAATATCCTTTTGAACAGGCTTGTTGAGATTATCAACCGCATCTTCTAAATCTGCAAGTTCTTCCTCAAGTTTTTCAATCGATTTGGTGATTTGTTCTACAAACTTTTCATCACCTAGAAGTGCGTGGATTTCAGCATCTACGTCAGTTTCGGTGTGCAAGGACAAGTCAAATTTACTACCTACACCAGCCACCTGTTTGTTAAATTGCCCTTTAAACCAGTCAAGATCCAGTTCAAGTTTGCCAAAGAAATAATTGAGTTTTCCACTAAAACACGGTTTACTCAACCAATCGTTAAAATCGCTGTCTCCCCAATGTTCAAGTTCAACTTCCATATCCTCTGGAATGAACTGAGGAAGTGTATCGTCAAACCAAGTCTGTTCTTCTGGCGTAAAATTAGTTGGCGTACACAAAATCCACTTTTTTAGACGCGGATGTATTTCGCAGGCTTTTTTTAGAGAAGTAATGATAGATTGTTTTCTATTGCTTTTGTTAAGACGCTTTTCAGGATAGTAAAACTTGGCTTGCCATCCCCATTGATCTCCGTTTGGTAAGGTGAGATAAAACTCAACACCGTCCCCGCCGCCACTATCGTCTATAGACGTAAAACGCCCCTTTTCACCGTAAAGTCCTTTGGCAATCTGATAGCACAATTCTTCAAAACTACGGTATTTATTATTTTGATACGGTTCGAGTTCAGCCCAATCGACTTTCCTAATCATTGTCTTGATTTCTCCACATTCAATCCAAGCCGTGTCAACGCCTCTTATTATCTGAACAGGATTTTCGGGGTTATAGGGTTCGTCAGGACTTACGCATTCTTGAAGATTATTGAAGGATTGGAGAGTTGATATCGTAAATAATTATCCAATGCCATTCATGATCCTTTTATCGCTACCACTCCACTGAGAACGGAGGGATTCAATCGCTTTGGCATGCGGTTTAGGCAACACAACATCATCAAAAATAATGCGTAAGTCCTGCTTTTTTAGACAATTTATAAAAGGTAGGGTTTCCCAATGTGCTGGGAAATTTATCTCGTTCATTGTGGGGTCCCGACAAAACTGAGTCTAATTGCCCTTTTCTTCTTCAATTTCAAGATTCTTGATAAGCCGATAAACTTTACCATGTTCGTGACGGAGTTCTAAAAAAGAATTATAAGTTCGATAGGCATCCTCAATAAGCTCATGGTATAGCACAACCCGGACATTTTGTTGTTCCATTGTCTTCTTAGACCGTTCCCTCTGTTCAGCATCTGACCATTGCACAAGCTCTTGCCCTACAAGGCAGACAATTTCAACGGGTTCATTCTTTCCAGTCGCCCGAACTATCTTCCGCAGTGCCTCTCCGTATTTTTCAACTTGCCTGAGCAAGTCATATTGATCCAATTTCCGATTAGCACGTTTAAGCTCAATGATGACGTGTTTCCCTGCTGTCATTTTATATTTAATGTCATAACGTCCGTTCAATTCTGGATCTGTGAGTATTTCTTTAGCATCAATATCTTCAAACTCTTTTTTGACAGTTTGCTCCATATACGGTGTTTCTGTCGCTCTGTCCCATGAAGGATCCAACAACCAGAGATGTTCATAAAGAAATTTCTGAATAGTTTTTTCCACAGCATTGTCTTCAACTTTATCTTTCAGTGCGGAAATGATCCTTAACCTCTTTTGGATAATTTGGTAATATAGTGATGCTTCAAAATCGTCAAAATTACCCAAAATCTCCAGAAAAGTTGGAAGAGTTTCTATTGATATTTTATCCAGCTGATCCAGTGACTTTTTGTATAGAAGATTCTCAAAAGCTAAGGCAGTATGTATATATAGTTGATTCCTATTTTCGTCATTATCAAGATGAACTTTGCCTATTTTACTGAAAAGTGATTCTGCTTGTTTACGTTCTTTAGGTTTTAATTCATCAAGCCATTCCTTAATTGCAGGAATCTGTTCAACGTCATTCTTTACTTTCTCAGAACGCCACTCATCCCATTGATCTCGGATATGAAACAGTTCTTTTTTAATCCAGGTTTTAAGTGCGTCATATCTCGGATTGTCCTTAATAATTTCTTGACGGCTGGTCGTTGCAATGTCATCTAAATTATCCATATCCAGGAAATCTGCATGAATTTCGCCAATAAGGTATTTGGTATAGAATCCGGATTGTCTGAAATCATCAAGGATGTTTTCCTGTGCAAGTTTGCCTCGAACCATGATTACAATCTTGTTGAGGTTTTCATTTATACCTTCGTCTCCATCTGTCAGTTCTTTTGGTTTTCGAACAGTTCCAATCCAACCTTTGATAGAGTCTGTCAAACTTTCAATATTATCCTCATCTGTCACCTCAATTGTTCCATCCCTTTTTTCAGTATGTTTAGGATTCTCCAAATTGTTGCATAAATTTATATACTTCTCACTTCCATCTCCATAGTGCCAGAGAAACTGAATTTTATGGAAGTAATCACGATCTGTAATTTCGACAGGTGATCCATCAACAAAGACATTGAAATTAGCTTCAGTGCCAATGATACTAAACCGGCGCGCGATTCGTTTCCGTAGATAATTTGAATGGGCTTTAGATATCCGTTTTTTAAGATTAGTGAGGACAATCCGAGTGCCGTTCTCGGTAAGTTCAATTTCAGGTTGGGATAGAGATTCGGGTTCATAAGGTTGCTCATTTTTTTCTGAAATATGGTTATCAATTTTTTGCTTTGACATTACAAAACCATTTTTTTCTCCATCTTTAAGGGTTTCAACTTTAACAGTTTCAGCAATTGAAAAAAGTGAAAGTTTGCCGATACCTTTCCTGCCCATAACTTTTCGCTTGTAGCGGTCTGTCACAGCTTCATTATGTATTCGCCTCGGATATCCGACTAAAAGGTACTTTTTATTGATGTCATTCAGCGTCATACCTTGTCCATCGTCGGTAATAGTGATTTGGTCTCTCTCTATTTCAACGTAAACATTTGTGGCATCAGCATCCCAAGAATTTGCTACCACTTCAGACAATACAGCTGGGATATTACTATAAAGATTAATACCGAGATGATATAGGACGGTGTTGCTTATATTCATTTTATACTTGCCCTGTCCACTCATAAAACGTTTTCCTCCACATGTTTTTGTATACTTTCACCTATGACCTTTGCAAGTTTAACGGGAACAGCATTTCCGATGTAGGACGCTATGCGACTTACTGTGAGTGGCGAATCTGGCTGAAGAAACTTGTAATCTTTTGGGAAAGTTTGTAGAAGGGCACCCTCTCGAAGTGAAAGGGCTCTATGCTGTTCAGGGTGTCCGAATCGCCCACTACCCAAATTGACAAATTGTGTCGTTATTGTTGGAGCTAGGCCATCCGATTCCATACGGCCATAAACTGTTGTGTACCCTTTTCCTGAGGGCTTTTTGTGACACGGTAGACGTAGTGCTTCATCCCAATCTTTCCAAGTTCCCCCGGGCTTTGATTGGCCAATACGTTCTTTGTTTATGTCCGACAGTTTCCTTGAACGATGCAGCGGATCTTGTTTATATTCTTGACCAGCATTAATCTCAGGAAGGTCACCGATAGCATCTTCAACGGTTCGGAAAGGGGGTAATCCATCTCCTGGAGATCGAGAATGCGTTTTTGGCAGAAGTTCAACTTCTCCCCAAATTGAGGCAATTAGCACAAGGTGGCGGCGCTTTTGTGGAATCCCGTAGTCAGGACAGTAGACTATTAATTCTGGATTGAAATAATAATCGAGTGAACGAAGTTTATTACAAAAGTCCGTAAAGACACTCTCTTTTCTGATGAGAGGTACATTCTCAAATGCTATAAGTTGCGGCTTAACTTCTTCAATTAACCTTCCAAATTCGTATAATAAACTCCATCGCTTATCCGAACTTCGATTTTTATTTTTTCGAGTTTGGGCTGAAAATGGTTGACATGGTGCACACCCGACGAGAAACTTGATATTATCTTCTGGATATAATGCTGAAAGTTCGGTGCTCGTAAATTTACGAATGTCTTTTGAGATAAATGTGGCATCATTGTTTTCCTCAAAGGCGTATTGACAAGTTTCGTCGATATCAAGCCCAGCAACAACATTTATACCTGCTTGTTTGAGACCATGCGTCAGACCACCAACACCGCAGAATATATCCACGGCCGATATGGATAAAGGTGAATTTTCTTTTTTCAATAAATCCATAACCACTCTCTGTTTATATCAAATGAATAGGGTTAATATAGGACTCTCAATCCGAGAAACTGGCCCTAACTTGGTTCAAATTCATTGTCTGTTTACTTGAAGAATATGCCATATTATATCACTTTATTAGAAATCAAACAAGGAATTAATGTCGTTGCGCGGAGTTGGGTGATGTCGTTAACTTGAGTTTGTAGTTAAAATGGGATGTAAGTAATTTGGTCACTATATTCGTTTTCGTTAGATGCCCTAGCGATGAGGAGCAACTCGTCAATAATTTTCCCCATTGACATAGGGTTATTTAGTTTTATAGATATTCATTTTATCAAGTTAACTGTGAGTAAAGGTTTTGATGCATATTCCTTTATTTTATCAGCGATCCGTGTTATGCCTTGAAAACGGAATACGGATAATGCGGTATTTCGTAAAGCGGCCATGACTTGTGGAATAGCCCCGCATCTGACAGGTGATGCGTCCTCGCCGAGTAGCACATCGCGCATCCAATGCGACTTGTTCTCTATTGCCCAATGGCCTCTCCGTAAAGCAAGTAAGCGTTCTGCGGATGCCTCACTCGGTTTCAGGCTCGTAATCCCATAGGTAGTGCGGGTTGTCTCTTCTCCTGTCTTCATATTTTTGGAAGTATAATGATATTGGATCACTTGTGCTATGCCCGGCCAATCCAGATATGCGTTGAGACTTGTGCTTGCCTTGATACACCGTGTCTCAAGTCTGCCATGCGACTTTTCAATCGTCTCATGCATGTATATCGGTTTCCCTAAAGTAGGGTGTGTTGTGTCTTCAGAAACCGCGTCAGGCACGCCTTGAAAAAGTTTTTCAATCGCTTCTAACAGGTCCGGTTGATTGCCTTTAACAGGCAGCATATAGTCGCCCCCGCTGTTTATGATTCCGTGGCAGAAAGAGCGTTGTGTCAAAAGGGCATCCGTTGTGATAACTTTGCCTGCTACATCAAACGCTTTGAGGATTTCCGTTGATACCGGTATTTCATTGGTTTTGTCGCTGACACCTCGCTGCGTGAGGGTGATCCCTAACTCATGAGAGACGACGGAGAGTAAATGGCTGATCATCGCACCACTTTTTTTAGACGCACGCAGGGTTTTGCCATCTATAGCGACTGCGTCGGAACACCCCCGCAAATCAGGGCACTCTGCTAATGCGGCGTTTACCCATTTTGACAGGATGTTTTCTAATGCCTCAACGTCCAACTTTTTCAACAGATTATGGATAGTTGCGGCACAAGGCGTTTTGTGATGTGTGAACCCGAGTGCTTTTGTGAGTGCGGGCTGTGAGCGTGCCCAGGTAGCGATGGATGTATACCCTTTATGCCCGCACATCAATCCAACGACTAAAAGTGCGAGGATTGCTTTCAACGGGTGCCGTTTCCCTTTTTCCTTGCGTGGGTCTGTAAGTTCTGCTAACATATCCATTAAGTGGCAGGACTTTTTTCTTGTCATTCTTCACCTCAAAAGATCGTAAGTTTTTAAGGTGAAGTATAGCAGATATACCATGAAAAATCACGGTATATCTGCACATTCCAAATATTAACGATTGTGATAAAAAACAACTAAAATACATAAAACTAAATAACCCTACCATTGACACTTTAGGATTAATCGTAAAAATGCCGGGCACATGGTGTCCTGCTGCCAAATGTTCAGAGAGATGTTGCGGCATACTTTCCCGGTTGTTTGTTACCAAGTTAAATTGGTTCTATTCACACCACACTAAGATTTCTGGGTCTGGTGTGCTTTTCGGAGGAGCCCCTTCATCGCCGATCGCCAAGACCGTTAGGGATGGTTCATGGTAGAGCAATTGCGCACGGTATTCCGGAGAAATATTTTCGTCTATTAGATACCGACGCATCTTTATTCCTGTTCATTTTCGGATGGAGATTGTGAAATATCAGAATTTGCTTCCTTTTCCGCTATAAGTTTACGCAAGCGAACAACAATGGGTGGCAGATTTTTCTCGTACTCTTTTCGTGCCGTTTGGCAATAATTCAGATAATCCTCCAAATATGCCCCGACTTTTTCTCTATTTTGAAGGTAATATAAGATCGTAGCGTAGACCTGTTCCAGTGTGGGCGTATAGTAGTGAGCATAGATGACGACTGGTGTTTTGTTATTGTGAATATATTCGTATAGGATAGTTTCAATACCTACGCGTGTTCCTTTAAGACGAATATCATTTTCTTCCAAAAACATGAAGTTATCTTCAAGAGGATAGATCTGTTCAAATCCATTGATGCGTCTAAGAATATAATTTTGATTCGGTGTAGTAGATTATAGATCTTTCTTGAATCTGCTTTGCCAGTTGCTTCAAAACGTTAGGGTTATCTCGTCCATAAGTCAGCCCAGTTAATAAACCTAACGTCAAGAATTCTTTTTGTCTGAAAAATATGGATTCCTCCCAAAGCGTAAAGAGAAAATCAACGCTCACGTCCAATGCCGAATCTAAATTCATTCGTTCTTCACCTAAGGCAAGCACAAAGCTGTTGTAAGGCTCAGAGAGCTTCCAATTGGCACGTTTAGCCGCTTCCATTAACAAATCTGCATCAAATTGCATGTGATAGTAGTGTGAACAGCCAAATTTTATCCTCATTTCATCCTCTGGCACCTCCTTCATCTCCTTAATTTTTTCGGTGTTGTCTTTGATGGTTTGGCTATCTTGAATTAAACGTTCACTCACTTCCAATTGCACCTGTTCAATTTCATTCTTAAAGTCCGTTAGCATAGAATCTGTGTTTGCTTGCCCAGTAGTGCTATCTTGAATAATGAAGTTTAATAATTTAATTTGGTAATTTTTTATTTTTGTGTTATGCTATGATTTTTAGGAGGTATTCTCTCATGGCAAAACGTCATAAACTTGATCTCTCTGAAGAAGAGAAACACGCCCTCATTGAACTCCGAGATAAAGGTGAACCTGCGTATCTCCGAGAACGTGCTGCTGCACTGCTAAAAATACACGCTGGCTGGTCTCCTCACAAAGTCGCACAGCAGGGGCTTTTGAAAAAACGAGCCCCTGACACCGTGTATGACTGGCTCAAACGCTACCGAGCAGAAGGCATTGATGGCTTGTTCTATAGACCTGGCAGAGGGCGAAAACCTGCTTTTGCTCCCAAGTCCCCTGAAGAAGCCGAGACGGAACTCTTAGGCACGCTCGGTAGTGGCCCCGGCTGTCTCAACAAGCATCAAACGCGGTGGACCCTGGAGACACTCGGCAAAGCTGTGTCTTGGCTTGAGCCACTCTCTGTGTCCGGCATCCACCAGGTTATCACGCGATTGGGCATAAGCTACAAGCGTGCCCGGGACTATATACGCAGCCCAGATGCCGATTACGTTGAAAAACTTGATCGTGTCCAAGAAGTCCTCGCTGAAGCCGAGGCAAGCCCAGAAACCCACATTGTGCTTTACCAAGATGAGTTCAGTTTTATGCGTCAACCTACACGTGCGAAAGACTGGGCAGTCACCGGCACGAAAACCCCACTTGCACGCCAAAGCTATAAGGCACCAGCAGTCTGCTACGGAATAGGGGCTCTAAATCCTTTGACGGGAGATGTGGTGTATCAGCAAGTCAAAAACTGCACAGTCCTTGCCTTGCACGCTTTCTATCAGCAAGTCTGTGAAACCTATAGTCAGGCAGAAAGGGTTTATATAATCCAAGATAATCGGGCTCTCCATTTTCATGCCAACCTGCTGGCAGCTCTTTTACCCCAGGCGGTATCGTTTCCGAAGCCAACGCCTCGTAGCTGGACAGGGAAACTGTCCAAACAGATCGGAGACCTTGAAAAACTCCCAATAGAGTTGATACAACTTCCGACTTATGCCCCCTGGACGAACCCAATTGAGAAGTTATGGCGCTGGGTGCGGCAATCTGTGCTGCATTTACATCGGCTCAGTGACGACTGGCAAACACTTCAAGAACGTGTGCTTGCCTTCATGGAACAGTTCAAAGGCGGTTCAATACCTGTCCTACGCTATGTCGGATTATTACCAAATTAAATTATTAAACTTCATTATTCAAGTACAACTTGATTGAACGCTCTCTGATTGAGTGGGAGTTGTGCATAAAAATCAATAATCACCTTCTGAATAATAGGGCGAATTCTATGTTCAAAATCCATATTGGGCAATTGGTGATTGGGGACGATAATACAGTTCCGAAAAAGTGTTGTGATTTTTGCTATTTTTTCACTTTCATTTAATTGTGTGAATTGGACTTCATCAACATCTTTGAGTGAAGCAATAACACTATCAAGCAGATTTTCATCTACATCAACCGTTTTTGGATCGGTCTGATCGGCGAAGCTAGATGCATTTTGCTTAACTACCTTAACAAAAGACTTTTTGAAAAGTTCCTCTGCGGTGGTTTTGTAATATTTTTTAATGGCGGGGTTAATACCACCTGCTATAGAAAATCCAGTGCCTACAAGACTATAGGCATTGAACACTAAATCGAGTATAGTCATGGATTTTCACCTCTTATTAGGTGTGTGTTAATATTAGCCTGTTGATAAAATGTTATTATTACTTTAACATGCATAGATAGTTAAGTCAACGTGAATTCGGAATAAGACTTTTTTTGATGCACAACCTGGAAAGGGTATGCTACAAAGACACACAACCTGCAAAGAGTATGCTACGAAGATGCGCAAACTAACAGTTTACGCTACGAAGATTACACAACCTACAAAGGGTATGCTACAAAGAGATACAACCTAGAAAGGGTATGGGACAATTCAAGGACATCGAACTCACGTTAATTAATGGTTTTCATTCAATCCGAGTTGTGTTAACACAGCTTCTAATGCGTTGTCCGCTTTTTCGCGGGCGATGCGTGCTTCTGTCAAGTCAGCTAAAATCTCATTTACCGGGCGGTGTTCAACTTTATCACCGACATCAACGAACTGGGAGGGACTTAGATTGTAGTCTGTTTTCTGGGCATCTTCCAATGTGATAACGTTGCTGAGTTTTTCACGCGATTCCCATGCTTCATAGACTTCTGTTGCTGCTGCAATTGCATCATCTGTAAGGATATTCTTCGGTTTCCCTTTCTCGAAGTGCTGAGAGAGGTTAATAAGTAGGATCTGTTCTTTACGTTCTTCGGGCTTGTTGCGGTTTAGCAGTAAAATGATGCCTGGTGCATTTGTGTTGTAAAACAGATTTTCTGGCAGTAGGACGACACCTTCAATTAGGTCTTTTTCAACAAATTTTTTTCGGATATCGCGTTCTCGGTCAGTGTGTTTACTACCTGAACCGCGGGAGACGGCACCGGTGTCGAGGACAATTGTGGCGCGTCCGTTGTCTTTTAGGGAAGCGAGCATGTGCTGTACCCATGCCCAATCTGCGGATGAACTTGGTGGGATGCCGTCGGAAAACCGGTTCCAATTATCATTTTCGTAAAAATCATCGTCATATTCCTTCTGATTCCACATGGGATTTGCCACGACATAGTCAAACCGTTGTAGTTTTGAATTATCTGCGCTGAAACGTGGATTGCGGAAAGTATCACCTATTTGGATATCTGCGCTAATAAAATCGTGTAGGAAGGCGTTCATTTTTGCCATTGCGTAGGTGGTAGGCGTTAATTCTTGTCCATAGATCTGGGGTGCTTGACTTTTTCGGTTTGGGTGCATTTCATCAAATTGCAATCGTCCTTTGATAAGTAATCCGCCTGAGCCGCATGTAGGATCGTAGATTGTAGAGTAAGGTTCAGGATTAATCAGTTTTGCCATTAACCATCCGACCTCTTTCGGTGTGTAGATTTCACCTGCGCTCTTTCCCTGCCCTTCGGCGAATTTTCGCAACAGATACTCATAGGCACGACCCAGGATATCTGGTTCTGTGTCTTCAAGTCCTAGTCGATATTGACTGATAACCTCGATCAGTTTTTCGAGGCGTTCGTCGTCAATAAGTCGTTGTCCGCTTTGTGATTCGCTGAAATCTTCCACATTGATTACACCTGCTAGGCGTGGGTTTATATTTGCCACTTCACGCATTGCGGTGGTAACAACATCACCTAAACCGCCGTTGGCAGGATGGTTTCGAAGTGCGTCCCAATTGTACTTCTGTGGAATATAGAAACGGACAATCGGGTTACGTCCGGATTTAAGTGCATCTTTATGGTCTGCCTCAACGATTTCTCGTGCCAATTCTTCATCGCCGTATTCCGTTTTCTGTTTTTCGAATTCGTCATCAAATATATCTGAGAGGCGTTTATAGAAGATTAGGGGCAAGATAAAATCTTTGAATTTAGGTGCGTCTGTTGCGCCACGTATTACACAAGCGGCATCCCATAGCCAGTTTTCGAGTGTGGATATATCTAAGTGTTCCGTATTTTTGGTTTCCAAAGGGAGTGTGGTTTGGGCGTTGTCGGTTGGGGTTTTCTTTTTTGGCAAAAGCTGGCTCCTTCACTTTCCTAAAAACTGTTGGGTGGAGTCTCTGTGCCTTTCCCTATAGTTTTTAAGTCATGTGTAATATGTGATTGTTTCGAGCGTAGGAAAACTGTTTAGGTATGCCTTTTAGGCGATGGACAGATTTCATGATTCGGATCCCACCACAATAGGAAAGCTTTTTCTCCTGATCGAATTGCCCAAATACGTTCTTTACTCGTTATACGAAATGAAATTAATGTCTCTTCATCATCATGTCCTAACTCTTCCAGACGCTTTTGGGCAGGTCTTATGATGTCGTTAATAGGTATTGCATGGTGACTTGCACTGAGTATGTCAGCCCATTCCATAGTTTCAAAGTTACGCATCTTTTCCCATATTTTTTTCAAGAAATCGGGACAAGTTATTTTGTGCCAACCCCACCTACTGCTATCATCAATTTCTGAAACTATCCATACAAGTTTCTTATTTTGAGTTGAAGTAGTAGGTGGAGACTCAGGTTTTTTTCTTTTCTTAGGATTGCCTTTTCGTCTTGGTTTCTTCTTATTCATTCTCAAGGTCTTCATCAACAGATAAGGAGCTATAGTAATGTGCCATAGCGTCTAAAGGTATAACTCGATTACTTCGTTCCAGTGGAGGCAGCCCTTTTCTTGCATGAACCCAAGGATCTTCCATATGTGATAAATCAATTAACCATTGAGCAGATCTATTTCCATAATATTCAAGAACAGCATCAACCGTATTCCGTTGTGCCTGATCTAATAAACGTGGATTGCCAATTGGCATTTCAGATATTTCGTACGTTCCACGATGGTAATCAAACAATTCTCTAACTACAGGTCCGTTCGACCAAGCTTCGATATTTTCCTGAAATAGAGGTTTTTCATCCCAAACTAACGACCACACTTGACTATAATATACTAGCTTTTGTAGCTTCATAGTAGTCATTGTATCCTTTTTCTCCAGAATATATGCTGCAACATCAAAGACACGGATTTTTGGAGTTTCGAGATTCTGTTTCTTTAATTCTTTCCAATTTATATTTTCTTCTAGTGCTTCGTAGGCAGTTTTTTCATAAGACTCTAAGTCAAATGTGTTTTTTGGTTCTTCAAAATCTATCACATCTTGAGAAAAAGTGTCATCAGCTTCAAAGATAGTACTTGTGTCAGTCCATTTACTCATTCAGTTCCTCCCTCCAATTCCAAATGGTAAATTTCACTCATGAATTGTACCGCTTCATGTTTTAATTCAAGTATCGAGATTTCTGAAATTTTCGCCTTAAACGCAACGAGATCATCGATTTCAAAATGGAAATTAAAATCAAAGATAGCTCTTTTTCCATCAAGCTTTATAGTAAAATTCAATGTTCGTCCATTTACCTTCAAACGACGAGTATATTGCTCACTGGTCAATGAAGCGTTTAACTTTTCAAATTCCGCTAAATCTCCAGGCTGTATGTGGTTTACTAACTCTTCACTAATACTGTCTTCAGTAAAGCGAAAGTTAACACCGTACCCTGTGACAGGAGTATGTGGCAGGTAATCGGCTAGCTGCATAGCGAGTTCTTGTATTTGATCGTAATGTTCGCTTTTATTTTCTACCGGACTAAAGCTTAGCCTATTTTCTTGCAAAAGAATTCGGACTTCCTCAGATGAGATACGTAGTGAAATGAATTGTGTGTTAAAATTAAGAGAAAACGGATCTGGCATCTCTATTGTCAAATCCTCATGTTCACTAGGAAAGAGGTGCTTTTTTATCCAAGGGGGCGTAAATATATGACTATTCCAACCCCCAATAATAACTAAAGTACTCGCGGTATGGTCTAATTCCATAAGTAATGTCTTTCAATGTTTGAAATTATCATATAGTGAATAGGATAACACATTCTTTAATACATTGTCAATTATTTACCAATATCGGGAAATGTTTGATATCCTCTTAATTATTCCTGTTCAAATTGTGAACAGATCTGTCCATATTTTCACTACATTTTTTGGTATATCACAATGATATTGCGGACATACTGTGAAATTGACGACAATTCTGATTGGTATCGTTCTTGCGTATAGTTCAAACAAAACATCTTGATTATATGTTTGAAAAATGCTAAAATTTAATGTATAAGTTCTACTACGAATTTGTTTTTCTAAAATACGTACAAGCGAAAAAGGATATAGAGAAAATGAAAAAGATGGTTTGGGTGGTAATGCTGCTTACGATGTATGTCTCCCTTGGGCATGGTGAATATAATGGTGAATGTTGGATTGTCAGTGATGGCACGACTGTTTACAGACTACATGCAGATGGAAAAGGAGACCCTACCGTAATAGAAGACTTGACAAATGCAAGTGATGTTCAGGTCAATCCTGCTAATGGTATTGTTTGGATTGCAGTTCTTGCTTCCAACACAGTGTTCAGATATGATCCGGCTGCTGGCACGTTTACACAAACCCCGGCAATTAAATCACCTTCTAGCGTATCTATTAACCCTGCTGATGGTACTATTTGGATTGCAGGGCTTGATGGTGTCAGAAAGGTTTCAGCGGATGGGCAAAGTATTCTTGCTGAAGTTATCCCCCCGGATGGGCCGGCGAATGTGGATGCGGGTAGGTTCAGTGTTGCCGTAAATCCGAAGGATGGGAGCTGCTGGATTGCAGATGGAAAAGGCCCTATCGGACGATATGATGCAAATGGTAACAAAGTTGCAACTGCCCCTCCGATGAAAGAACCGAAAGGTGGCATGTCTGTTGACTATGAAGGAAACGTTTGGATTGCTGACACACAAAATAGTACGCTTGTCCGTCTGTCTTCTGATGGTGGAGAGTTGGTGAAACTTAACATTAAGACACCGGTTTCGCCTAGCGTGAATCCTAAAGACGGTAGTGTATGGGTGGCATCGAACACTAATATGTTGATGAAAATTTCACCAACTGGTGCAACAGAAAAAACTTATGAAGTAGGAGCAGCAATTGTCGCGGTCAGTTATTCCCCTGCTGAAGATGAAATTTGGATTGCTGATTTGGTTGGGTCAACTTTTTCGGGGGAAGTTAGCAAATGGACAACAAGTGGACAAAGACGTTTTGCGATTGCTGTACCAAATCCATCTAAAGTCTCCATCGGATTTTGGGAAGGAAATTAACCGTAACATGAGTTCGGAATAAGACATTTTTTATAGGGTGCACAACTTGGAAAGGTTATGCTACGAAATATCCTTTATATTTCGGACACCGAACTCATGTTAAATATATTTGTAAGGTGTATCATGCGAACAGTATGTATTGTTACATTTGTGCTTTATCTTACTATTTCAGTTGTTGGATATGCTTATGCGCAGCTTCCTGATTTTCAAATTGATACGAAGAGTATAACCTTTTCTAATCATACACCTGTTGAAGGGGAGTCAATACTTATCTGGGTTGATGTAAAAAATGTCGGTGCTGTTGCGCCTACAATGAATGAGGATTTAGTTGTGGACTTGTATGAAGGGGATCCATCTACTCAGCCGCTGCAAATTTTGAGTTCTGATGTAATTTTGGAACTAAAACCGGGTGATACTGGACGTATTGTTGCAAAATGGCAGCCGCCGGCTGGCAAAACCGATATTCATGCAGATGTTAACCCTAAAGGCGATAAACATATTGCCGAATCGGACTATACAAATAATAGAGCACATGCAACGATTATAGCTGCTGCAAGAACGTTCCCAGATGTATCAACAAAACAGATCCAAACTGCTATTGACCGAGGTGTTTCCTGGATAGAATCCCATCAAGGCAAAACAAGCCGTACCTGTCTGCAATGTGGTACAGAGAATCAGATTGTCCTATCATGTTTTATCTGTCAAGCGAGTTTAAAGGGGCTTGCAGAGAATTTTGTCCCGGGCCCTGTATGGAATTTCGGGGAGGACCGTATACAGGAAACCTCCTTAGCCTTGCAAGCGTTACTCGCTACTGGTAAAAAACCTTCTGATTCATCTGTTCAGCGGGGTCTAGACTTTATTTTGAATGAAGACTGGAATACACTTGCTGTATACCAGTATGCTGTTCTTATTCCTGTTCTGGTAGCAACTGAGAATAGGGCATATAAGGAAAAAGCGCAATTTGCTATAAATAAATTAGTGGAGAAGCAACTTCCAATAAAGAACGATGAATTTGCTGACCCGCGTGATGATGGCGGCTGGGGTTACGGTTACACAGCAGATGGTGCACACATGAATATGGTTATCTATGCGTTGTATGCCGCGAAACAGTGGGGTCTTGATATTCCTCAGGACACTTGGAGGCGTGCTGAACAGTGGATTAGTCGCAATCAAACAGATACGGGTGGATGGCTTTATAATTTAGTTGATCAAGGTTCACCTTGGGCAATTGGTGTCTATGGAAGTATGACTGCGACTGGGTTGTGGGCGTTGCGTGCATGCGGTGTTCCGGTTGAGAACATGCGAATTCAAAAAGGGCTTGAATGGGTTCGAAAGCATTGGTCGCTTACTCGAAATCCAGGATCAAACTCTTGGTTGTACTATTACTTACTCTCTTTACAACGTTTTTGCGATATTCCTCCCAAGTTAGATACGATGGCTGGTCATGATTGGTATAATGAGATATCAGCGATGATGGTTTCAGAACAGCAACCGGATGGTCGGTGGCATGGTGCAGAGAGTGATTTTTTAGCGACCTGTTTTGCTATAATGACATTGGGTCGTGCTCTTGTTGGTCCCACTGAACCGAATATTGGTGTAGTGCCGAATAGTTTGCGGTATTCCCCGCCATCTCCGCGTGTTGGAGAAGCAATCAAATTAACCGCTACACTTAGAAATAGTGGTACACCGCTTGATAAAACTTTACAAGTTATATTCTATGAAAATGACGTTGAAGTGAAATCAACTGAGGTATTGTGGTCATCTACGTTGAATGAAACGGACGTTACGATTGATTGGGTGCCCAAACAGGAAGGCGACACGACAATTTCTGTTCATGTAGGCCTTCAGGATGCTGATGACAGCAATAACGAAGCCTCAGTAACCGTTAAAATATATCCTAAATCAACTTCTGCTACAGATGCTAAGCTAGGGACACCTAAAAAGATTGGAGAAAACCTATATCAATTAGGTACTGTGGTATTAAATACGCGCACAAAAGAGATAACTATTCCGGGTGAAATTAACATAGCAACTGATGACACCGTAATAGAATTTTTTGCTTG
Source organism: Candidatus Poribacteria bacterium (assembly GCA_965200395.1). GTDB lineage: Bacteria > Poribacteria > WGA-4E > WGA-4E > WGA-3G > MSPOR6. The sequence goes on from CBDAUH010000004.1 coordinate 397,609, forward strand.
TGGTACACTTGGTAAATCTCACGAGAGTATTTTAATACTTGATGCGGAGCCGATTCACTTATTTATTGCGCTCGGATTACTTGATCTTGAGCCGGGTAGGAATCTTACTGTACAAGGCGATCCGCATGAACCGAAGGGATCTCGAGTTCAGATATGGGTTGAATGGAACAGAGGAAATGATGTTGCTACCCATAATGCACGTGAGCTGGTATGGAATGCCATTACTGGGCAACCGATGCAGAAAACAGATTGGATTTTTACGGGTGGTCGTCTGGTTAACAACCAACTCACCTCTCAGCTTTATCATAATTTGATCGCGGTTTATCGTGACCCTGATTCACTTATCAATAATCCTTTACCTAGTGGGACAGATGATAGCACGTATCGTGTCAATACGGATGTGATTCCCCCCAAAGGCACAAAAGTGAAGGTCAAAATACGTCCAATATAGCACATTGAAATGCAATATTACTGTACTGAAATAACTGTATTTGGGGAGGTAAGTTATGCCTATATTTGAGTATCAATGCAAAACATGTGAAACTAACTTTGAAGTATTACAACGGACAAATGATGACAACAAATCTCCGAAATGTCCTGATTGTGGTACGCAAAATACGAAGAAACGTCTCTCTGCCTTTGCAGCTAAAGGGACACGTAAACCTACCGTTCAAGATAATGCTACTTGAGCGATTCCGAGTAGTGGCAGTTTGTCATCATGAAACAGAATCCAGAGACTAAAATAAATGTTCTCCGTGAGATCGGATCGAACAAAGTTTTTCCGGTATATCTGCTCTGTGGTAAGGAAGCTTTTCTTATAGAAGGCACACTGAAACAGATGTTGGATAAGCTGTTATCACCGGATACGCGCGATTTCAACTTAACCATTTTAGATGGAAACACTGTTTCGGTCCGGGATATTCTTAGCAATGTTGAGTTATATCCGACGATGTCCGATTGGCGTATTGTTGTGGTAGAAAATTTCTCTGCTTTTAAGTCACAAAAGCGTACTACATCATCACTCGCTATAGTACGGGAAGCGATGCAGAGCGAATCCGAGGACGTTCAAAAATGTGTGAATGGTGTAGCAAAACTTCTGGGTATTTCCACACAACAAATTGCTGATGGGAATACTGATTTTACGGGGGCAGTTGATGAAATTAGTGCGACGCTTGGCAGCAGTGTTCCAGAAGATGTACAAGCGTTTTTTACACGGTTACCACAACTTGCCAACCAACTTGATGAACATACAGAAGTTAGAAGCAGCAACGAAGACACAGAATTATTATTGGAGTGGCTTGCAGGTGATCTGCCAGGTTCGAGTGTTCTTATCTTTACGGAAAAGAATGAGGTAAGCAGTAATCATCGTATTGCGAAAGCGATACAAAAGGTAGGAAGGTATGTATCTTTTGATCCATTGGAAAAAGGCACTTCACTCAACAAGGATCCACTTTATAAGAAAGTAGTGGAAAAGGTTACCACATATAACAAGAGAATAACGCCGCGTGCCTTTGAACAACTTCGGAATCGGACGGGTGGTGACATGCACATGATTGCTGAGGCAATCAACAAGGTTATCAACTTTGTTGGCGATAAACAACAGATAGATGAAGTTGATATCCGTAATATAGTATCTCAGTCTACTTACGATAGGATTTTCGATCTCACCGATGCAATTGGAAAACGTTCAGCTCGCCAAGGATTGAAGAGTTTACGTGAAATATTAGCTAGTGGTGTAAACCCGAATATGATTGCTGGTGCTATTGTCAGCCATCTGCGATTGACCTTACAAGCGAAATTAATCGCGAAACAGAAAGAATTAAAACCGATAAGCAGGCAGATACGTTACAATGACTTTATTTCTAAGATATTTGAACCGTTGGCTGAGGAAGTAGGTGCTTTACTACCGAGTACGACAGAACACAACATATTAAAACGCAATCCATATCCAGCCTATAAGATATTCCAAACGTTACATGCGTTTACTATAGAGGAATTGGTATCTGCCATGGAAAAAACATTGGATATGCAAATTGAATCCAGAACAACACAAACGAATGAGGAACTTCTGCTTGAACAGTTAGTTTATGATATCTGCAGCAGTTCCGACCCGAGGGGGCGTTAATGTGTTAGTGTATAGATTACAGCATTGATTCCTATTTTCAGTGCGATATTTGAATATTCGCGCGGATATGAAGCCATTGCGGCGTGTTCCCAAGCATCGCCCAGATCAGAATTGAAGCATATCAACATCATAAGTCTTCCCTTATCGTCATATACGCCGAGATATTTTGCAGGATGACCGTCATATCTTTCGTACGTTCTTCCGCTGTATAGTGCGCGTAAACCGGGTATTTGGATCAATTTTTCTATTTTGTAGAAACATCGAAAAATTGGATGTGTAACTGGTATTTCAACGGGTTCACGGTTTGGAAATATTTTTTTGAATTCTTTATAAAACCACTTCCACTCTATTCCCCCATGAAAATCGTCGACAAAGAGGAAACCCCCGCGTAATAGATATTCACGTAGATTTGTTGCTTCTGCCTTACTCAGCCGCATACTACCTACTTCGAGAACATAAGCAAAAGGGTAATCAAACAAGTCTTTTGAGCCGACTGAGACGTGAATGCTGTCAGGTGCTACATTAATTTCTGTCTGCTTTCTGAGTTGATAGATAAAGTTTCTATCGGAGGCAGGATAATCTACTTCCCAATTACTTAATTGTGTGAGTCTACCATTGTATTTTAGGCGTACGAAGGTGAAATCATATTCAGGATTAGCCTCTGAAATCACAGTTATATTCGGAAAGGCTATGGATATGAGGATTGATAAAATGAACGTATTTCGCATTTTTTACTAAAAGCTATAATTCCATTCAAAAGTTGTATTGTAACCTTGCCATGAATCCAAGGTTTTGGCAATATTAAATCTAAAGATGCCTGCCTCCTGAAACTGTAAACCGATACCGACATCTGCTTTGGGGTCAAAGGAGAACGATAAATCTGACGTATCCCATACTTGTCCTTCATCAAGAAAGAGGACAAGAAAGAGATTTTTGAAAAAATCTCGGTTAATCAAGTTTAGTAAACGGTAATGATATTCAATGTTGAGCAAAAATCCGCTGTCACCCATAAATGCATATTTTGCGGAGGTGTCCGGTTCATAAAGAGGGTAACCTCTCAAACCATCTAAACCGCTAATTGCAAACTGTCTTTGTTCAGGTAGGGAGTTAGTAGAGATTCCGAATAGTAACCGGGTTCTGATACGGTTTTTATCTAAAGGGAATGCATAACGTAGGTGTATTTGAAGTCGAGTAAAATCGAAATCTGAACCGAAAGCAGTGTTACTATGTTCAACAGACATTGTATTATACCAGCCAAGATATTCTTGTTGCGTGTTGAAATTGTACTTGAAGGTAAAACTGTGTAAGCATCCATGTGTAATTTCAGGATTTCCTCTGGCTTCAGTATGCTTTGATACCCATCGTGCTATATTCCAATCAGTACTTTTTTGAAGACTTTCGTGTGATTCAGCAACCATTGACAAATTGAAGGTATGTTCTGGTAAGCTTGGACTCCATTCTAATTGGACTTCAAATCCTTTTCTCAAATAGTAATTTGCTAGGCCAGGATATCCTAATACGCGTTGAAAAGCGAAAAATCCATGCATAGTGCTTGGAAATAGTTCAGGAGCTACGACATCGGTTTGACGGTGGACTTGTCCGGTTAATCCTATTTTCCAAAGATATGGTTCACCCCAGTTTATTCTACCACCGAGACGGTAATGGAATTTCGGATTTCCTAATGTAGTGCTAATTCTACCAAATAGGTTATATGCACGTGTGTCCAATAAATTCTGTACACTCCACTGCCACAATGGTCCGAGTTCTGTAGGTTTTCCGATTTGAAAACCTGTGCCAAATTCCCAATCGTTAACACGGTTGAACCCTAGAAATAGTGGTGGACGCAATCCGAGGTATACATTTGAGGAGAGCGGTTTTTCTTCAAATGTGATTGTTGCAATACGGCTGTAGTTTTCTTCTTTAACTCGCAGCTTTATCTCAGAAAAATAGGGCATTACTTTGAACAAAGTTTTTAGAGCTTGTTCAATATTCTCCGATCCATTATTCAGATGCCTGCGAATATTTTGTTCAGATACTTTCTGATTTCCAACAATTCTTATTTCGTGAATAGGGGCATTTGCTGCTTTGAAACGTGTTGCACCGTGTGGAAATAATTCATCAATTTCGAGATTGGCAGTGGTAGCTTTTATTCGTCGATGTGTTCCGTTACGATTGAGCGTGATTGATCTTAGTACTGATACTGATTTTGAAGATTTGCGGTTCTTAATAGTAAGGATTGCAATATTCTCCCCGTTTTCTTCGGTGATCTTAACAGATACAGTACGGTGAGAAGGGAGCGATTTAATTATCATTGGTAACACATTTTCAAGATCACCTGAACCTTTTTCAAGAAATTTAAATATTCTGGTTTCCTCATTTTTCTGTGTGTTCTGAATGATGAAATCATCTATAGGTAATTTTTCGTATTGCCAAGATAACACCGGTAGCTCAATGGATGTGTCCGATGCGGAACTTTTCTCTTTCTTCAATGTCTCTGCTGGCGGTGGTGCGACTGCAGAATCGGGTAGCTGATTGAGAATGTTCAGTTCTGTTATATCAATTCCGAGTTGGTTGAGGTTTTTTAAGATATTTCCTACTTTTTTAGGAGGAATTGTTCCGGTTATATTTATCAGATACACTTCCTCACCACTACTTACAATAACGAAGATTCCGACAACAAATTCATTTTGTCTTAATGTGAAAAGATATAATTTTTCATTTCTCTGATAGGTACTCCACCCGCGCGCTGTTAGTCTATTATTATAGTAGTTGAGCATTTGCTGATAGTTGAGCCCTTTTCTATGGTAACTGCGCAAATATAAATCGTCTATGTAGCTAAATAATGATGAAATTTCAGGACTTGGATTATCCATTACTTCAGTAATAGTATCACGATCTAAGTCAAAGTTAAATTGTGGTGAAGGTGCATTCTGCCATTTGAATGTAACTTTACCGCTATCGATTTGTGCGCTTGTAGTAATGCATATTAATAGCAGAAAGAGTATGATTATTTTGTATTTCATCATATTTGGCATTGTTATATGACTATTCTTTGATTTTTTGTTTTAACGTTTTCAATGCATCTGGTATTTTAGGTTTACCAGGGTGGAAGATAACTTCTGCTGGCACAATTTGCCTCGGACGGTTAGGCGGTTTATAAAACCATTGTAGTGCAATTTGGAAACGCGGCCCTTGGAAATAGTGTATCTCAACAGGGTGAAATCCGGCAGGCAAGCTGATGGAGGATCTTTTGCTAAAAGGGCCGTGAGTTCCATCATTATCTACAACCAATTTTCCGTTGATGTATAACTTGGAACCGTCATCAGAGAGCATTTCAAACATATATACACCAGGTGTATCCACTGCAAGTTTTCCGTGGAAGTGGATAGCAAAGTTTTCAAGTACTTCCTGTTTCTTGGGTGTAGGAAAACCCTCTGTATAATGTCTTGCTGATACATCTAAATTTGCGGTGGTAAAGGTATAAACGGATGTCATTCTCTTGAAATCCGGCAATCGATGGATAGGTGTATCAGAGATGTAGACTTTACCAACCAAACCGTGTCCTGGCATTACATCCGTGTTAAAGATGCCAAGTCCCACATCTCCTTCAGTGTATCCGATTGATGGCAGGTCATCTGTGTTGGAGATTCCTGCTAACCTTTTTCCGATGCCTCCTCCCTTACCTGAGCCGGTTCCACCGCGCCCTACACCGCGTTTGGTTCCTCCTGCTCCACGAAATTCAGGGATTACAACGGGTCCCGCTGCGTCTGCTTCTTTTCCAAAGCTGGCATTCGGTAACGTAGATGAATTAGTTTGTGGAATATCAGCAAATGTCACAATTTCTGGTGCAAGGTCATCGTAGATTGGGGCTTTCGGCGGATTCGTCTCTGGAGCATATTTCGGTGCAGCTCGAGAAATTGCAGGCGATCCGCTATCTGTTCTAATTATCGGTTGAACAGACTGACGTTCAAGCATTACACGTCGTTTTATACGTTCAGGTGATTCGACCTTAAAGAATTCAAGCGATAAAGGGTTTTCAGATTCGTTGAGATGTTTCACGATAAATGGAGATATTGACAGCACCAAAACAAAATGAATACATAAGGAGATCAATAGCGATATTTTACTTCTGTTACTTTTCATGGTTTTGCTACCTCTTTATTTTTGCATGCTACACGTTGGCTAAATTTTGGATCACACCAGATCAAAGGTATGATGCCTGTGCCGAATACGCGTGTGGTATTCGGCAATGGTTCCCCGGATTACGCGGATTTTTGTTTTTCTGAATCTCGGATTGACGCGAATTTTAAGAGTCCGGTATCTACGCATCTAACGAACAGATGGACACCTTCTGGTAACATTACATTTAGTTTGCGTTCCACAGATGCACAACCTGGAAAGGGTATGCTACAAAATATCTTTCATACCAGATACCCGAACTCACGTTAATAACTATAAAAAAACATGAAATTATATTGAATGCCTCGATCTAAATCAAATGCTTTTGCAACATTAAATCGGAAGATATCCACATCAGAAGAAATCTGTAATCCTATACCAGCACTGCCTTTTGGATCAAAATCCCATTTATTTCTATATTCGTTCCAGACCTGTCCTATATCAGTAAATAGTACGGCGTGACAATTATTCAATATTCCAATTTTATTTATTGCGGGCAAACCTAAGATGAATTCTACATTGAAGAGGTATCCTTCGTCACCGATAAATGCGTTGAGTGGATAGCCGTTTAGTGTTCCAAGCCCTCCGATGATAAATTGCCGTTGAATTGGCAATAGTGTATTACTTACTTGGTCCTCTGTCTTTTTTCCGGATGCCGCGCTGAGCACGAATCTGCTTCGGATTTGGTTTCGTCCGAAAGGAAATGAATAACGTAAATGTGTTTGAGCGCGCGTCCAATCGTAATCCGATCCAAATACTGAATTAGAATGTTCGATGAGAAATGTGTTATGCCAACCGAGGTAGTTTCTTCTACTGTTGAAGTTAAATTTCAAAGTTATACTTCGAATATTTGCAGGTGTTATATCAAGGTTATCACGTGCTTTTGAAGCAGAGCGCCAGTTCAGAAAATGCCAATCGGTCGTTTTATGTAGGTTTTCATGTTTTTCAGAAGCTAGAGAAATCTTTACTGTATCTGACCACACAGGCTGCCAATGGAAGGACACCTCTGTGCCTTTTTTTAGATAATAGTCTTGATGGTCTGGTACTCCGATCAGTCTTAAGAAAAATAATCCGCTTTCTTCATAACCTGCATGAATGTCTGATGATAGCGTAGTGATTGCGCGTTGGTAACGTGCACTGAGCCCTATGTTCCATTTTTCTCTTTTCCCCCAGATTTGGTTTCCACCTATTGCGTAATAACGTTGTTTATTCCCAAATCCGTAACCGACTTGGGCAAATATTTTTGGATTGTCTCTTGTAAGTGAGACTTCTCTGTTCCAATCATAGTCTATTGGTGATAAATCTCTTGATGGCTGTGAGCGAATACCTGCTTCAACACGGGTACCTAGCTCCCAACCTGACACACGATTAAATCCTATCCTCGGGATAGCATTCACATAAGGATTATAGACAATTGGTTTTTCCAATAATATGGTGATTTTTGCTATTCTCCGTTGACCGATCTCTACTTTTTCAATAGTTACAGTACCAACTTCTGGAAATGTTTCGGGTAATGTTTTTATAAAATGTTCAATTTCTGGTGGACTTTCCTCAAGAACAGACTTAAGTTTTTCCAAATCAAATTCCAGATTACCGTATATCTGTATTTCATGTATAGGGTCATCGTCTTGCGTGCGGAATTGTTGTGAGAGTTTAATTAGATCATCGTTCTGAACCTCTTCCAAAAACAATTGAATCTGCTTTTCGTCCGTATCCACGGTGATTTTCTGTATATAAACCGATGCTTCTGAATCTAATAGTCTATTCAGCAAAATGGCAAAGTCTACTGGTCCATCTCGATGTATATTCTCAGCAAGCAGAATATCCTTTACCGCATCAATTCTTTGTTTCTGAGAGTCACCTCTACTTCTTGCATGCGAATTAATTTTAATCCTTGAAATTGGATGGGAATTGTAAGTCCAATCCCCAAGATGTGTTTCCTGCACTGTACCCGAAAACTTTGATAATGATTTTGTAGATTCATTGAAGATACGGAGTACCGTTGTTGAACCATTGTTTAGAACTGCATCATCAGCACGCCAAACAACTGAGTCATTCCACGGTTTTTCTGCTTCAATCTGTTCTCCAAGTGATCTTAACTCCGGTATCCATATTCCGAGTAGATTTAAATTGGCCAACAATATCCCAATCTGTTGTTGTGGTATTTGTCCAACGATATTGAGCAGATATATTGATAAATTGGTTTTAACAATAGCGAAGATACCTACAACCTTTTCATCAGTATTTGCCAGATAGAATATATTGTAATTAACATTCTCAGTAAATTCATCCCATCCATGTATCAATAATATGTTTTCATAATAGGTTTGGAGTTTGCTTAAGACTTCATCACTTTTTTCATAGGTGTGGACATATATATGCTCAACTGCTTTATAAACTTCAGCAGTGGATATAAGTGCGATCAGTTCCTGAGTTAAGTTAAACTCGAAAGTTGGTGGAGCGACATCAGGACAATCGAATGGAATAGTGCCAATTTGGCCTTGTGCCTGTGTAGCTACATTATTGGAGAGTAACAAAAAAAGGATGAATATGTGATATTTCATTACAGATAATTTCTTAGTGCCGACATGTTATTTTGCTTTGTGCTTTGAGAGGATAAATGATGTGATGATATGGTATTAGCTATTTTAACAGATTAAGGATGTGTTTGTCAAATTGTGCTGAAAGTGAATCTTTTGGTCTCTGCCTCTGACCAAGAATTCAATACCGTGCCAGCATTCGATATGTTATGGATAGAAAAACACATGCAAACAAATAACACCGTAAAATATAATTTATTAAGCATTTCAAAATACCTCCATCTGTTTTTTTACTAAAAAGGACTGCCTTTTTCAAATTACTCTGCTCTTTGCATCTTTTCAAGTTCACGAATACGATCCAAAATATTATCAGCAGGCACATCAATAAAATCAGGAAAATAGTCTGAATCGAACATACGCGGCCGCCCCAAGCCAGGCACAAAACCACCATAAGGTGTGATTTCACCCGCATTAGTTCTTGTCCAGCTTAATCGCCATAAATCCCTACTACGCGCACCCTCATATTCATCAGAAGCCTGAATTTGTGACATACATGCACGCACAGCATCTCCATATACAGAGTTACTTTCATCGTCAATACTTTCATAATAGTGCATAAGATATATATTCTTAGCAAACGCTTGTGCTACTGCATCATCTAATGGGAATGGTGGTATATGATCCTTGCTCCAGTGCCCGCGTTCTTCTGCTTGTAATCTCAAAGCTTTCACAGGGTTCGTTTCAAGCAGTTCCGCGTGATAAGTTAAGGGACCATCATAAGTTTTGGGCACTTTAACCGCAGGAGCGTCCTGTGCTATAGGTGTCGGTTCTTCTTGCTCCGCATCAGGTGCGTCTATTGGCACTTCGTGGTAATGGCCAGCATGGAAAACTATTTTATAGCCCGGTCTCGCTATTGGGGGCTTCTTCTTTGAAACGTCCTGCCGCATCGGGTCTACAACCTCTTTTGCTGGGTCTACGTCTTTGTAGACATCTCTGGAGGTAGTGTTGGTTGGGCGTATCAGTAATGCTAAGGCCATACCGATAATTAGGATTGCGAGGATACCGAGTCTCCAGTAATATTTCCGCGGCATAAAATTGTCCTCCTCATTAGGATTGATAAGTCATTCTGCTACACTAGATCGTTGTGTCCTGTCCTTATTTACAATCAGCACGAACTAGCCACATTGAAACACCGCCTGGAAAGGTTATGCTACAATTTAATGTGTATCAATATCTGGGTTTAATTCTTTTGCTTTTGTAATATCTTCTTCCGCTTCCTCATGTTCACCGAGTGCTTGTTTTGCGATACCACGTTCATAATAGGATAGTGCATATTCTGGATTAATTTGGATCGCATGATTGAAATCTTCAACTGCTTGTTTATATTGGCTAAGAGCGGCATTTGCTGCACCACGTTTGTGGATGATGTCGGCATTAAGTTTTCCTGATCTTTGACGAATATATTCATCACTGTCAGCAATTGTTGCTCTAAACAGCTTAGCAGATTCATCTAAATTTCCGCTGTTCTCTTCATGCTTTCCTAAAAGATAGTTCGTCAAAGTTCTATGTTCATAAGCTAATGCGTATTTAGGTTGATGTTTAATTGCTTCAGTGTAATCGTCCTTAGCAGCTTGATAATGTATCTGTGCCTCTTGCATATTGTGTTGATCAGCGTGAGATTTACCGAGATGATACTTTGCATATCCACGGTTGTGGTATGAGATAGCCTGCTGATGCTTTAGTTTGATGCCTTGTGTGTAGTCGTCGATTGCTTCTTGTAGGAATTTTCTGCCGCCGAATATATCACCTTTCTCTATTTTTGATGAACCAAGATTTCGTTTCACAAGTCCACGATTAAAGTATGAACAACAATGCTTAGGATTAAGTTCAACGGATATGTTCAAGTCTTTGAGCGATTCTTCGAATTCACTGAGTTGCTGTTTTGTAAGTCCACGATTGTAATAGATAGGGGAATTCTTAGGGTCCATATTAATTGCTTGATTAAAGTCATCTATAGCGTCCTGATAGTATTTTTGTGATGTGGTTTTTTCCCCCTTATTTGCCTGTGAGTTGCCTATCTGGTACTTTGCCATACCTCGATTGTAGAATCCGCCTGCATCTTCTGGGTGGGATTCTATTACATTGTCGTAGTCTTCAATTGCGCCTTCATAATCTTTGTTATAGTATTTTGCTAATCCTCGGCTTGAATATACCATGGAATAAGAGCTGAATTCACGATTTAATGCGATAATTTTATCAAAATCGTCTATTGCTCCACTATAATCTTTAAGATCACACTTTATACTTGCACGCAAAAGATAGATTTCTTCGAAATCTGGGTGAAGATTAAGTGCTGTATCAAAATCCGTAAGAGCTGCTTCTTTTTGTCCCATGTCGGCTTTTGCATGTGCTCTAACTACATAAGCTTGAACTATATTAGGATTTAGACTGAGTGCCACATCACAGTCAGCAATTGCTTTATCGTATTGTTCTAACATTATGTTTGCGCAACCGCGGTTGATATGTGCCTCTACACAGTCTGGGTTGAGTGCTATGGCAGTATTACAGTCCTGAATAGCCTCTTCTGGTTCACCTATCCACATCTTTAATACTGCTCTATTGATGTATAATTCCACTAAATCTGGGTTGAGTTTAAGCGCAGCATTAAAGCATACAAGTGCCTCGTTGTGTTTCCCTTGCAGGAGTTTCGTCTGTCCTTCTAGACATTTCGCATAGCCTTGAATGCGTGGGTTTTTGTTCCATTCCTTCAGGGGTTCCGTTTCTTCGCTGCCGGTAAGTAGGTCATGGAGTGTACTTACAGGAATTGCCTGACTATTAGAGAACATCCCTTCAGCGGAATAAGATACAAGCCTCATAGACGTAGTAGAAGCGATACCAATGACCTCGCCTACGCTGTTTATCACCGGTCCGCCACTGTAACCAGGGCTAAGATGTTTATTTATCTGTAAGCATTTGCCGTTTTCTCTGATTTCATGGATAGTGCCTTGCGTAATCTCACCTTCTTCACCACCGGGGAAACCTACAACACAAACAACATCTCCGATGTGGACATTATCACTGTCTCCAAGTGGAATTGTTCTTGCTGAACCATTGACTTTTAGTATAACGAGATCATTTTCAATATCATAAGCCACGACATCTTCAACAGAATATCTTGTATTATTGCTGACGAGTTCTGCGAATGCAGATTCTTCACCTGCAATGCAATGAATGTTGGTAACAACTAAATTCTGATCAACAAAAAATCCGCTTCCGCGAGATATGATATTATTTTTATCCTTTTTCTTACCAGATTTTTGCCACATAATACGGACGACTGAATTCTGTAAGACATCTTCTCCAATTTGGTGTAGTTTTTCATCAGTTTTCTGTTCCATTATAGTATTTCCTTTCTAACGTGAGTTTGGTATAAACAATTTTTGCACAACCTGAAAAGGTTATGCTACAACTTCATGAATTTCCACATATTGCATCTGCACGTAAGAGTTCATAATACGGCAAACACTCGGATAATACACTGTTCAATTCTTGTGGAAATGGATCGCTTTTCGGTTTGTACGGTGCAAAGCCATCACTTTGATGTACGTTGTGGTACCAATATGGTGCCCACACGCCATCGGATGGATGTCCACCAGGCGGCCATGACAACATTGACTCCTCAAATGCAAGTCCTAACCGTCTACACAGTTTTGACAGTACTTCTTTTGGTGCAAGCAATAATTCACGTGCATCCAAGATTGCGGGGGATTGTTTCATCTCCTGCAATTCTGTCAACAATTCAGCTTGTATTTTCAGACCGGTGTCTTTTAGTTGTGGAATACCGATAACTTTTGTTAGAGAGGGCAGCATCTCTTTCGGGTCGCGTATAAGCAATATATTTTGTGTTTTATGCATAAAAGACCTGTCAATATCGACGAGATGGTGTGCCATCTGTTTCACAAAGAGTACAGGTTTTTGGCTTGGTCCGAGGATAACATCGTCAATGGCTTCGGTTGCGTCATTTTGCATTGATGCCATCACTTCTTTTCGGCCGGGGTGCATTGCACCAGTTACACGTAGATAGTGTGCATATAGAGGTTCGTCGATGATTTCGGTATCGCTTCGTTGTCCGAAGGCGTACATCAATGCTGTTGATACGTTTCTGGGTCCTGACCAGAGACAGATTCTTTGCGTTTGCATGATAAACAGCCCTTACATTTGTTTTGACACAGTATACCATTATGTGTTAGAATTCTACAACGAATTAAGTATAACACAGATTTCAGATAATACGATAAATTAATTGAAAAACAGACAACATTCTGTGCCAAAAGGATAATAGTAAGGAGATCTGATATTATGGAGAACCATAGTTATGCCCCTGGAGAAATAGAACCGTATTGGCAAGCAAAGTGGCAGGAAGAAGAAGCATTTAAAATACCAAACGATATTGAAATATTAAAAAAGAAACCTAAATTTTATGTGCTTGGCATGTTTCCCTATACTTCAGGAGCAGGACTACACATAGGACATGCTAAGAACTACGTACCTACCGATGTTCTTGCAAATTTCCGTAGAATGCAAGGCTATAACGTTATGCATCCGATGGGATGGGATGCATTCGGACTACCGACTGAAAGGACAGCTGTTCGTGAAAATGAACATCCTGCCCATATCACAAAGCGAAATACAGAGACATTTCAACAACAGATTCAACGTATCGGTTTTTCTTACGACTGGTCTCGTAAAATTGACACATCCCTTCCTGATTACTACAGATGGACACAATGGATTTTCCTCCGTTTATATGAGAAAGACTTAGCGTATCTGGCTGAGGTACCTGTAAATTGGTGTTCTGCATTAGGCACTGTCCTTTCAAATGAAGAGGTGAAAGATGGCAAATATGTTGAGACAGGTGATCCTGTTGAGCGTCGTCTGATGAATCAATGGATGCTCAAGATCACTGCGTATGCAGAACGTCTATTAGATGATTTGGATTTACTGGATTGGCCTGAAGGTTTGAAAGAGATGCAAAGAAATTGGATCGGTAAATCTGAAGGGGCTGAGATTACTTTTGACGTAAAAGATAGTGTTACTAATTTTACTGTGTTCACAACACGCCCGGATACGCTCTTCGGTGCAACCTATTGTGTGCTTGCTCCAGAACATCCGCTCGTTTCGCAAATTACAAAACCAGAATTGGTTTCTGATGTATGTAAATATGTGGCGGAGGCAAGCGACAAGTCCGATCTGCAACGTACGGATCTTGCCACAGAAAAGACAGGTGTTTTCACGGGTGCGTATGCTATCAATCCATGTAACAAAAAACCTGTACCGATCTGGGTAGCGGATTATGTGTTGATGACTTATGGCACAGGAGCAATAATGGCTGTACCAGGACACGATGAACGGGACCATGAGTTTGCTAAGACCTTTAACATACCTATCGTTGAAGTGATCAGTGGCGGTGAAGGACCGATTGAAGTGGAAGCTTATGAAGGAAATGGGGTCTGTGTTAACTCTGATTTTCTCAATGGATTGAAAGTTAACGAGGCAAAAGAAAAGATGATTGCCTGGCTTGAAACGGAGAAAAAGGGAATGCGTCAGGTGCAGTATCGTCTTCGGGATTGGCTTTTCTCACGTCAACGGTATTGGGGGGAACCCTTTCCACTTGTGCATCTCGATGATGGTACTATTGTTCAATTGCCAGATGACGAACTTCCTATAGAACTTCCACCGATTGATGCTTACAAACCAACTGAAGAAGGAGACCCTCCGCTTGCCCGTGCAGATGAAAGTTGGTTAAAAGTAACTCTACCTGATGGCAGAATTGCCACACGTGAGACGAATATTATGCCGCAGTGGGCAGGTTCATGTTGGTATTATCTACGGTTTTTGGATGCGCACAATTCGGATGCACCTTTTGATCCTGAACTTGAACGTTATTGGATGCCGGTGGATCAATATATGGGTGGTGCAGAACACGCAGTGTTACATCTACTTTATGCCCGTTTTTGGCATAAGGTACTATACGATTGTGGATTGGTTTCCACTATAGAACCTTTTCAAAGACTTCTTAACCAAGGAACTATTCTCGCTGAATCATTTCAAGACGATGCTGGAAAATACTTTTATCCACACGAAGTTGAGCGAGATAAGGAAAATGCGTCGGTTAAGACATCTGGGAAAGCGCTTCACGTGCAGCTGGAAAAGATGTCTAAATCTCGTTTTAATGTTATTAATACAAATGATGTGATTGATAATTATGGTGCAGATGCGCTTCGTCTATATCTGCTATTTATCGGGCCTGTTACCAAAAGTGCGCCGTGGCAGGATGCAGGTGTAGATGGGTGTTATAGATTTCTCCAACGCGTCTGGCGGCTTGTAGTGGATAGTGAGAACAATGAGCTCAATGAGAAACTGACAGATGCTGAAGGTACAACAGAATCAGAGCTCTGGCGCGATCTTCATGAGACCATCAAACATGTTACTGAAGACACAGCGTCTATTGATAAGATGAACACTGCGATAAGTCAGATGATGATATTCGTTAATACGGCAACTCAAGTTGCTTCGTTACCGATAGAGACAGTGAAGATTTTTCTGCGTTTGCTTTCACCCTATGCGCCGCATATTGCTCAAGAATTGTGGTGTCGTCTGGGTGAACCTGGCTTTATTGCACATGAATCCTGGCCTCAATATGATGAGAATGTACTGGAAACCGCTACTGTAACTATTGTAGTGCAGATTAACGGGAAGCTCCGAAACCGTCTCCAACTTCCTGCTGAATCCACTGAGAAAGAGATTGAGGAAGCTGCACTTGCTGATGAAAAAGTCCAAAGATTCATTGATGGTAAACAGGTACGCAAAGTGATTGTTGTCCCCAATCGAGGAATAATAAACATTGTTGTTTAGTGATTAAGGGGGAGTTATGCGTATATTATGTATGCTGTGTTTTATTAGCATTTTCATGATGACTAGCACAGTTGTTGATACTGAGGCAAATGAGGGTAAGTTGGTTTTTGCTATCAAAGAACCGTTACAAAATGAAGATGGGTTCCGTGCAACAACAGGTACATTGGAGAAAGGAAGGGATATATCCAATTGGTGGGAATTTCATCAATATAACATCGGTATTATGAATCCAGATGGTACAGATTTCCAACGGTTAACTGATGATGGCTTGTCACGTAAACCGAGATTGTCACCTGATGGTGAGTCAATTGCTTACATTTCTGGTGTGAATGGAGAGAAATCCCTATACATGATGTGGGCAGATGGGTCTGAAAAAATGGAAAAGCTTAAGAAAATATATAACATACACGATTTTTGGTGGTCTCCTACTAGCCATGCTGTTCTCGTTGTTGTTGAAATTGATCGTCCTAAAGATAGACTTGAGAACTGGGTCGTGCCTATGGATGGGAATTTAAGCAAATGGCGGACAAGATATTGGGCAAAGGGATGGTTACACTGGGATGCAAAAGGTGAAAAGGTTATTGAGCCAAATAGAAGATTGGTTGAAGTGTTACCTGAAGGAATACAATGGCCCGAGTGGTCTCCAGATAGGAAATGGATTGCATTTCTAACCGATGGGGTTGTGGCACTAGCAGAGCCAGATGTCGTTAGTATGGGCAGAAGATGGTTTTTGCAACTAAACGAACCTCCTTGTGCATATATTGAGGAGTGGTCGCCTGGTGGGGGACAAATTCTGTTTTATACATCTGGAGAGATTTGTATTGCAGATGTTGAAAAAGGAAGATTTAAGAGCTATAGAAATTTGAGTCTTTATAGAGGGCATTCCGCTACATGGAGCCCAGACGGAAGTCAGGTTGCTTTTGTAGGTGCAGATAAAAATGGCAGACGAACTAGTGAAATCTTCATTATAGATGTTAAGACAGGTGAGATGCAACAGATTACCTCTACGACTCATGATTTTTTTGACCTTCATTGGCGATAAAGACTAGAAGAGTTTGGAATAGGACATTTTTTGTCCGATACACAACCTTGAAAGATTATGGGACAATGTGTGTCCTAAAGATGCACAACCTAGAAAGGTTATGCTACGAAATATCCTTACACTATTTTATGACAAATTTTACACACATAACAAATGAACAGAACGATGAATTACACATATTACAATCTGATTCAGATACTCATGTATCAATTATTCCGTTAGGGGGGTTAGGTGAGTTCGGGCTCAACATGATGGTATACGAGACCGAGAATGACATTATTGTCATTGATACAGGTTTCATGTTGCCTAATGCGGAGATGCCTGGAGTGGATCTGATATTTCCAGATATTCGCTATCTTATTGAACGTAAAGACAAGGTTCGCGCCATATTACTCACACATGGTCATGAAGATCATATTGGGGCTTTAGCGTATGTTCTTCAGCAATTAGATGTTCCGGTTTACGGTACACGACTAACTCTTGCGATTGCAAGTGGAAGGTTAAGAGAATATGGCGTGTTGACCAAAGCATCGTTGAATGCAATTGTACCTGGTGACAATGTAAGTTTAGGTGATTTCTCAGCTGAATTTATACATGTTACACACAGTATACCGGACTCAGTTGCAATCGCGCTCCGAACACCTGTTGGTGTCATCGTTCACACAGGTGATTTTAAGTTTGATAGTACACCAATTGATGGTAATCTGACTGATATTCAAACTTTAGCGCGGTTGGGGACAGAGGGAGTACATCTCCTGCTTTCAGACAGTACTAACGCTAACTGGCCTGGGCAGACTCCATCTGAACGTAGTATTTATGATACGATAGACAGCATCTATCAGAGAACGGAGCAAAGATTGTTTCTTTGCACCTTTTCTTCAAGTTTACACCGTATACAACAATTCATTGATTTGGCAGTGAAACACAGGCGACTCATTGCTGTTACAGGTCGTTCACTTACCAACAATATTCGCATTGCCACTGAGCTTGGACATCTGGATATAAATCCTGATTATTTAATTGATGCAAGAGATGCGGCTATGTTCAAACCGCATGAGGTGGTAATATTGAGTACGGGCAGTCAAGGTGAACCTCGTTCAGCATTGGCATTGATGGCTCTTGATAACCATCCGTTTTTGGATGTTGAACCGAATGATACTGTAGTTATCTCGGCAAGAATGATACCCGGAAATGAGAGATCGATTGGTAATGTTATCAACCATCTACTGCGACGTGGCGCGAATATATTCCATGAACGCAATGCAAATGTTCATGTTTCCGGCCACGGTTCGATTGAAGACCTTAAACTAATGTTAAATCTATTGCGTCCGAAGTTCTTCATTCCGATTCACGGGGAATACCAGAATCTTGTTCGACATGCAGAACTTGCTGAGTCTGTCGGTATTCCGAGAGAGAACATAAATGTAGCAGAAGATGGTGAGCTTATTGAACTCACATCTGATTCATGTAAAGTGTTTGAACGACAAGGACGTTCTGGAAGAGTGTTGGTAGATGGAAAACCAGAAATTGAGCTTGAGGATATTGTTCTAAGAGACAGAATTCAACTTTCACAGGATGGCATGGTAATTCCTATCGTCGTGCTACACAGTGATGGTAGTGCCATAGCAACAGAGCCTGAAATTATATCTCGAGGATTTGTCTATATGGATGGATCGGAGGAACTGTTTAACGAAGCGAAAGAAATCACGCGTAAAGTTATTGGTAATCTAACAGACGAACAGAAGCAAGAAACAGAAATTGTTCAAGATGAGATACGAAGTGCACTTCGGAGGTTATTTGCGAAACAGATGCAGCGGAGTCCATTAGTGCTTCCTGTCGTTATGCGGGTGTAGCATTATTTCTGCTGAAGTGTCAATGATTAACATCCCACATCAATACAGAATGATCTTCACTGCTGGTTGCAATTATGTTGCCATCAGGAGAATAGGCGATGCTTCTGACTGAACCGATGTGTCCCTTAAATTCTTTCTTTACATCTCCATTGCCAGCATCTACGATACGCAGTGTACCGTCTCTACCTCCGATTGCAATTGTGTTGCCATCGGGGGAATATGTAACTGCCCAAATATAGAACCTAAAATCTGCAAGGGTGGTTTTACGTCGTGCGGTGAATGCGTCCCATATCCGAACTGTACCGTCGGAACTACCTGTTACGATGGTTGTGCCATCAGGTGAGAACGCGACTGAGTTGACGACGTGTGTATGTCCTTTGAGGATTGCTTTAGATTGTCCAGTTGCAGCTTGCCATAATATCACTGTTTCGTCTGAACTAGCTGTAGCAATTGTGCTTCCATCAGGGGAATATGCAATACTTCTTATTGCCCGTGAATGCCCTTTCAATGTAGCTTTTGCTTCCTCATTAGAAGCATCCCACAGTATTCCAATATTATCAGCACCACCACTTACAATTGTGCTTCCATCAGGGGAATATGCTAATGACCTGACATAATCTCTATGTTCTGAGAGCGTAGCTTTAGGGGAACCAGCATCACTATCCCATAACCATACCTCTTCATAGCTTCCAGATGCAACTGTGTCTCCATTGGGTGAATATGCAACGCTCCAAACATATTCTGTATGTCCTGCTAGTAGACTAACCTCATCCCCTGTCTGTGTATCATATATCCATGTTCCAATATCTCCTGCAACAGCAAGTCGAGTGCCATCTGGGGAAAATACTACGTTACCGGTTATACTACTTTTGCCAAAGCGAAATTTTGCACCTTCAGGTAACTCTAACTGAGGCATCTCTTGACCAATGTCTGTATTCATTAAATAATTTCCTTTTATTTATTCTATTAAATGTTACTTGCAGGGTGTGGAACAAGCTGTCTGAATCGCGGATTAGCGGATTTTACCCATTCACTCCTTCAGCACGCCTTGTTCTGTCAATCGTGAAATGAGTTCTGCTTGCGTGCTTGTGCCTTTCGTTGAATTGCATGCAGCACAAAGCAGTTGTAGGTTCTCTATATGGTCAATGCCGCCTTTGCTTTGTGGTGTGATATGGTCGATCGTCAAGTTGCGATAATGGAACGGATATTGACACCCATTGCATTTGCCGTGCTGCTTACCAAATAACTCAGGTTTGTGCGTTTGGTATCTTGGTAAATGCCTCTGAATGTCTATCTCCTCGGTGTTGTTCGTCCGTTCCGGTGCGTCTTTGCGAACGGTCACATCTGTCAACGGATTGAATAAATTAGAGGCTTTGCTTACCTCATCCGACAACCGTAGCTTTGTGATGTCCTCTGCATCGGGTGATATGTCTATGCCGACCCATTTCCGATGCAAACGCTCTGCTGTGACACAGGCTGTAGCATATCCACAGAATGGGTCTAATACCATATCGCCTTCGTTTGATGACGCCTTGATGATGCGTTCTAAGAGGGCGAGAGGTTTCTGCGTTGGATAACCAGTGTCTTCTTTGCCTCTTACAGGTGGAATATCAAGAACTAAGTCCCCTGCTGCAATACCCTGCATCGCAGATAAATATTTCTTCCATTGTGGTCTGCCGATTTTACCTTTGGGCCAGTGCAGCAGTCCAGCATTATCAAGAGCTTCACATTTCGCCAGTTGATCGAGAACTTCATAATTATCTGGCAATAGTACCTGTGCGGAGGTGGGAAATTTGCTGCGGGTAGGTGGTGCCCATGCCCGGCCAGGAGGAGGTTCAACGCCTTTCAATGGCATATAAGCTTTTTTGCTGCCCGCTTTTCCACCCGATAAATCAGCCGTTCCGTATTTACCATGTTGGTCCTGATTTCGAAAATTCTTCTGTATATATTTATCGTCATAGGGAGCATATTGTTGATTCCAAGTTGCCCCATTGGACTTGATATAGTAAAGAATTCGGTCAGTGTTGACCGCGTACCGTTTCGCCAATGATTTCGTCGATGTCCGCTTCCAAATCACCTCATTCCGAAAGTTATCACTTCCGAACAGCGAGTCCATCAAGGTTTTTAGATAATGGCTTGCAGTCGGATCGCAGTGCAGATAGATGCTACCTGTCGGCTTCAAAATACGGTGCATCTCAAATAATCTCACTGCCATTGCTGTCAGGTATATCCTCATAGACGTGTCACATACGGTTCCGGATGCTTGAATGATCTGATACAGTTCCTCGTGTTCAGCAGCGATCTGCCCGTGCCATTCGTATTTGATGTCCTTGTCGGTCCAGATGTCTTTGAATTCCGCGCCTTCTGCCGGTGATCCTATCGGTGCTTTCCACTGTTTGTCCGATTTAAACGGCGGGTCAAGATAAATCAGGTCAATCGTCTCTGAATCCATGCCGCGCATAATATCAAGATTGTCAGCAATAAAAAGCGTTCGGTTATCAAAGTTCATCGTGCACTCCGTTTTGGAATTTTCTAGTCTCTAGTCCTTTATCCAGTTGCTACAGTAATCAGGGACAGAAAACGGTGTTGGGTTGCTATCCCTTAACAACGCCACCCAAAACTGGTTTTTATAGTATATCAGATAGGCAAAAATGAGGCAAGTTGTTTTTTGAGATTAGGACTTTATGGATCTTGACTGTTTCAATCAATTATGTTAATATTGTTACAGGCAATTTAGATATGACGTGTTTTGGTGTTTCAACTTATGTTGGTCAAATTTTGCATCAATAAAATTTGTCCAAAAAGTACGATGGAGTGAATTAATGAATCGTATACTGATGAAAACTCTTTTGACTATATTTTTTCTAAGTTTTCCGTTTACATTAAACGCCGCGACTGTTGATGAATTCATTCCACATAATAGTCTCTTATATGTCAAATTGAATGGACTTGAGGATATACTTGGCTCTATAGAAAACGACGAAATGGCTGGTATTTTAGGCATTTTGGGAGCGTCAAAAATCACTGATATACTCGGAAACAGCAGCGGTTTAGCAATTTGGTTGGATAAAAAGCATCGTGTCAATGCGGCTTATGTTGTGGATACTAAAGGTGACATGGTATTGATTCAACGCCTGAAGAAAATCGCACCAAGGCTCTTAGGCGTATTTGCAACTACACACAAACAGGGCGTAGGAAAGCACAGATCGATAGAATACGGTGAGCTAAATTTGGATGAAAACAAAATTCTATTTGGCTATGCTGATGAGTTCCTTGTGATAGGTGTTGGTGAACGAAGTTTTAAGACTGTTATTGATACTTACCAAAATAGATCTCCTTCTATTTTAGAGAGAGAACGTTTTGTGGAAGCAACACAAAAAATAGGTGCTGGAGATATTTCTGTTTATTCAAATATAACCACCCTTGATAATAAGAGAAAATGGAATGCCCTGAGGTCATGGAAAAATGTGTTGGAAGAACTAACACCATTCACTTATATCTTTGCAACTTTAAATCTCCATGAGTCTGAAAATTTTTTGAAAGTTTATGCACCATTGACTCTAAAGGCATTGCAAAATATCAATGAAAAATTACCAATCCAGACGCAGCTGCCAAACACTTTGGATTCTATGAGAACAATTCGATCCATGTCTGGCAAAGATGATCTCTTCATCGCCATGTCACCAATTGTCACACAAACTATCTGGTCTATCTTAGGTCAGGTCATTGAACAGGATGCAGACGGTGGTTTTTACGATGCACTCGATTTTTTTGAAAGCGAACTTAACGTAGATTTTTATGATGATGTGATACCGGCGCTTACTGGGGAAATCGCCTTGTCAATCTCTAAGTTTCAGCCATTTACGTCGCCAATCAGGGGCGAAATAGATCTATCGTTTGAAGCGTCGTTTGATTCAGATGGAAATTTTGAAATAGATATGGGACTCATTGAACGATTTGGGGTTATTTTCAGTAGCATCAATCGAACAAAATGGAATGAGCTTAATAATGCTTTTGCGAATAAGGGCAATACAACTACAATACAATTCTTTGAATATGATGGCACGACAGTATCTGAAATCGCTGACAGTGTTTTCTTATCCAACAAAAATGAACTATTAATCGCGAGTGTTGATGAAGATAATATTTTATCGTTGATAGACACGTTATCAACAGATAGACATTTTCCAATTGATATGGAACAAGTTTCTCAGTCATCTATTGTCTGTTTACAATTGAATCTGATTACACTTTTAGAGGCGATAATCGGCAGTGAACATATACCTAATCCGGAAGATGTGTTGTCGTTATTTTCTTGGTTATCTGTTGAGGATAATGCACTCATTTTACAAGCTGCCTTTTTAGAAAATAAGTCACCATTAAACTCATTAGCAAAATTATTGAGTACGACAGTAAATGGTATTGTGTCATCTCTCAAGGAATCAGAAGCGGATGAATTGAAACAATACTCAAATTGACATTAGAGGAAGTAGAATAAAGCATGAAAAAGACGATGTACGAAAAAATATGGGATGCACATCTCGTTCGAACATCAGAGGGCGAGGTGCCGATTCTGTATATTGACACACACCTTGTCCACGAAGTGACATCCCCTCAAGCATTTGAAGGTTTACGACTTAACAACCGCAAGGTGCGGCGACCCGATTTAACTTTCGCAACGATGGATCACAATGTCCCAACTACGGATAGAAGTCTACCTATCAAAGACTTAATTGCTGCGAAGCAGATGGAAACGCTCGCGCAGAACTGTTCCGAGTTTGATATTCCGCTCTATGACATCAACAGTCCGGAACAAGGTATTGTCCATGTCATCGGACCGGAACTGGGTATAACGCAGCCCGGAAAAACCATAGTTTGTGGAGATAGCCATACATCTACACATGGGGCACTCGGTGCACTTGCTTTTGGCATCGGTACAAGTGAGATTGAACATGTTCTTGCTACGCAATGCCTATTACAACATAAATCGGAAACCTTTGAAATCCGAGTTGATGGAACACTACCTTACGGTGTTACTGCCAAAGATATAATTCTTTCGATTATCGGACATATCGGCATAGATGGCGGCAACGGAGCCGTTGTAGAATACACGGGCTCAACGATTCGATCTCTCAGCATAGAGGAGCGAATGACAATATGTAACATGTCAATTGAAGCAGGTGCACGTGCAGGTATGATTGCACCTGACGATACGACCTATGAATACATTGCTGGCAAACGTTTTGCCCCGAAAGGTGAGGCATTTGATACTGCAGTTGAGCAATGGAAGCGGCTTCCTACGAACGAAGGAGCACCGTATGATCGCACGTTAAAACTTGACGCAGCCGATATAGTACCCCAGGTAACGTGGGGAACAAATCCGGGAATGGTTACGGATGTGACAGGGTGTGTGCCAAATCCTGATAACATGAATACAACCGATGAAAAACGTGCTGCAGCACATGCTTTGGAATATATGGATCTTAAACCCGGAACGCCAATGACAAACATAAGTGTAGACAGAGTATTCATAGGTAGTTGTACAAATTCACGTATTAGTGATTTACGCGCTGCAGCAGAAGTTGTAAGAGGTAAGAAAGTTGCAGACACCGTCAATGCAATGGTTGTCCCTGGTTCGCAAGCAGTCAAACGCCAGGCAGAGGCTGAGGGACTTCATGATATTTTCCGCACAGCTGGTTTTGAATGGCGCGAAGCTGGTTGCAGTATGTGTCTCGGCATGAATCCTGATATATTGATGCCGGGCCAACGTTGTGCAAGCACATCAAACAGAAATTTTGAGGGTAGACAAGGTAAAGGTGGACGTACACACCTTGTTAGTCCACAAATGGCTGCCGCGACAGCAATAATAGGTCATTTTGTGGATATTCGTGAATTCTCGTCGTAAGATTTACAAGGAAAAGAAAATGGAAGCATTCAAAGAACATGTTGGGCTTGTTGTTCCACTTGACCGAATTAACGTAGACACCGACCAGATTATCCCGAAGCAATTTCTAAAACGAATTGAACGGACTGGCTTCGGTGAGTTTTTATTTTTTGATTGGCGTTATCTTGAGAATGGTGATCCGAATCCTGAATTCGTACTGAACCACCCGCGCTATGAAGACGCGAGTATCTTGATTGCTGGTGTCAACTTCGGTTGTGGTAGTTCCCGTGAACATGCACCGTGGGCATTGCAGCAGTATGGCTTCAAAGCGATTCTTGCTCCATCATTTGCTGATATTTTTCGCAACAATTGTTATAAAAACGGCATTCTTCCCATTACATTATCTACTGAGATAATTGCATCACTTAGTCAGGCAGCGCATGATACCGAAGGTTATCGACTCATGGTGGATTTAGAAGAACAAGCGGTTATCTGTCCTGATGGCACTGCACACACGTTTGACATCGGAGATTTTGAAAAGTATTGTTTGCTGAACGGATTAGATGAAATCGCGTGGACCTTGCAGTATGAGGCGGACATTACCACGTATGAAAACAAAAGTCATCTGTAAATAGGCACAAAGTCTGCTCTTCCAAACTATTTCTCGGTAACTTTACTCCTTTTAATCTGCGTAAGGTATAATTACAAGAAATACAAGCGGCGGAATAATGGCACAACCAAATAAAATTAGAGCTACCTACAAAAACGGTGTAATTGAACCGTTAGACAAACTCAACCTTCCTGATGGACAAGAGCTTGAGCTTGAAATCAAAGTACTCCCATCTGCTACTGCTGTACTGTCTAAAGAAGAAAAAAAAGACCTGATTCAAAAAATGCGAAGTACTATGAAAGGCCCCTGGGGAAGTAGTGCTGAAGAGATCGATGCTTATCTCGAGTCAGAAAGGAAAGCATGGAGCGGAAGGGACTAAATTTTCGTTCATACAAACTGACGTAGTTCCACACCAACTTACAAATTGAGGTCCCAAAAATGAGTACATCGCCAAACAAAATTATACTCAATCTCGATAGTGACGGGGAAGTGTCGGTCAAAGCCTTCATTGCCCCGATTGAATACACACAATACAACTTCCACGTAGAGTGGGAGGCATTAGCGAATCTACGTGTCGCTGAACAAGAAAGACTCCACCCTACAACCGTTTTTCGATCTTTTCTCCCAAAGGAATCGGTTTTAGTCGGTGAATGCTGGCAGATCGAAGAGACGGGTGTAATAGAGTTGCTTCGGCAACTAAATCCTAATCCAATAAATCCTAATCCAAATCTGGATATGCACATGAATGCCGAGGATTCTCTCGGTTTATGGGCATGCCTCCGCGCTTATTTTGATAGTGAGACAAAACTACCGTCAACAGGTGTACCGAAGGAAGCACTTATTTCCGCATGGGGCATTGAACCCGGTAGCAAAGATACAATCAGACACCGTTTTGAGAAAGGGAAAATCTTTAAACTTGGAGCAACAGGCGACTGGTTTAGTAAGAAGGGAGACGTAAACGCTTTTCGCGCAAAAATATTTGTAGAGGAAGATTAATATGAACAATCAAACAAACAAAATTTTTCTTAAGCTTAACTATAGTTTGGACAGTTTTTGTTTTTTTTATGGACATAAAGCAGGAAAGCGGGTATCCTTTTAGGAAACACAAATTTGAAAGGATATTTCAAATGACCCCACTTTCCTACTTGGACAACATGTTATCAGATTTTTGACCTTTGTTCAAGTATAATAACTTTCACCACTTTCAGACTTTCGTAAAAGGTCTGATAAATACGCCCTACCGAGGCACAATGACACAAATCTATCTTGCGACAGCCCAAGCAGGTCGGTATTGGTCTCTGCCAAAGTTTCTCTCGCGTGGCATCTGGTGTGTGGATCAAGTCGCCACTACGCTAAGCCATCAAGTGCTATCCGCTTACCCCACGGGCGTCTATGTCTATGATGAGACGCATGCCATAAGTAGCGGTTCAAAACAAGCGGGTTTGCATTTCCGCAGGAACCCTGCGTATCAAGCACGTAACAAGAACCAATCCAAGTTTCATCACGGACACGAGTTTGGTGCGATTGGCTGGCTGGCAGAAACGCGCGAAGGCACGCGCCTATTTCCATTAGCCACACGGATGATGGAACCGAAAAGCGAGGACGCGAATAGCCTCGCTGTGCTGAAGCATTTATGTAATCTTGTGCCACCGGGTCTTATCATTTTTGATAGAGGTTTCAATAGACGCAAAGTGTTCACGGAGATACTCTCACAAGGACATCATTTACTTTGTCGTGCGAAGTCAAACGCGGCGTTTTTTGATATACCGAAACGCCCTAAGCGTCTCAAGAGAGGCAGACCCCGTCGGTATGGTAGCCGTGTGTCTATTCCACACCTGAAGTATACAGATATCGTTGTTGAGGATCAGACACTTTCTGTCGCTGATAAAGTCGTGCGAACAAAGATGTGTCCTGTAGATGTCCGCATCGTTGTGATACGCAAACGCTTGAAAAAGTCTAAACCCTATCGGTATTTTTGTGTATTTACTTCAGATTTACGACTGCCCGTAGAAACAGTTATCCGACACTATAGAAACCGGTGGCAGATTGAAACTGCCTTTCGGGACGCTAAAGAGAACTTCGGATTTGACACCTATCAACTCCGAGACAGGAAAAGTTTGGATCGGTTCGCTCAACTCAGTTTCACCGCAGCAACGCTGACACAACTCGCTTTCAGTCCGTCGCCATTGCCTAAGACACCCGCAGACACAGACACAGACAAGGTTTCTCTTGATTTAGAAGACGTGCTATCCACGCTCAATATACACTGGTATAAACCGAAACATCTCACACGCGGCTTGATGACCGCTTACTTGCAGCGACGTTTACAACAAAACTATTTTTATACGGGTTACGACCCGAGGAAAAACGCACAGAAAAAACTAAAAATCCCTGAAGATACTACATGAACTAGTTCAACAGCAACTATTTTCACGATTATTGGAAAAATGATGACTAAAAAACAGTGATTTCTAACAGAATTTAGACAGAAAAGGGGCGTTAGCAGCAGTTCTAACACCTGTTCAGAAGTGCTAACGGGGAAATGCTGCCAACTATTCATAATCTATAACAAGACCAAAAATGTCCAAACTATAGTAAGCTTAATAATAACACAAAAGTAACCGTTAATGGTTTCATTGCACCGTTTGAATACGACTCATCGGATTTCCACGTGGAATGGGATGAATTGGCGAATTTACGAGTTGCTGAGCCAGAGCAGCAGTATCCTATATCTGTCTTTCATTCTTTTTTGCCATCGGGACTGGTTTCGGTGGGGGAATGCTGGCAGATTCAAGAAGAAGATGCGTTAGCATTACTGCGGCAGCTCCATCCGCGTCCTCAACTGAAATTGCATATTAATTCGGGAGATCCGCGTCGTGCTATGTGGGCATGTCTACGTGCATACAATGACGAATTCGCTGAGATTTCATACCGTATCCATGGACAATTCGTTATGAATAGCGGTTGGTTGACCCCTTCACAATTTGCCGGACACTTGATTATTGATAGGGTCCAAGGGGATATTGTCTCCTTTAAAATGCATGTACCTCAAACTACACTGAATTTTGACATTGGATGGACGCAGGAAGATGGGCATACCGCTGCAGCTATCGGTTATTGCCCCCAAATGGAACTCTGTGCTGGCAAACCTCCTCAGGGTACTGAATTTATTGCGTCAATCACGCAGAAAGATGCGGAAAGCGCGCTTATATCGTGTTTCTATGAGTTTCAGAAGATTAATTGGGTAACGCTGGAGGAAGCGTTGGAAATGGCACCCGCAACACAAAAGCCGGTACATGCAATTTCAGTAGATGGGCCGCTCTTTGATGAGTCATGCTGAGGGACCGGCAAATGCCTGAGGGCAGTTGAGCTCTCCGATGAACGAGTTATAGATTTTTTGAATGAAAACTTTATCAACACATGGGTAACCAACGCAGAATTAGGGCGAACACAAGGTCTAAAAGAACCTATTGCAATGCGACGCGAACGTGAAGGGAAGACGTTTGACACGAGTCACCCATTAGCACAAGCAATAATGAAAGGCTGGAAAAAGGGTTCACCTGTGGACTGTTTGGTTATCTCACATGAGTTTGAAGTATTGGGCGGTATAGACTACAATTATTTTCCCGAATGTTTGGGTGAGTTTGAGGAAGATGTTGAGGCTTATCTATTTTTCCTTAAGGCATCTATGGAAGGGGAACGCCCTGGATTGGGCACGCTTGTTCTCACACCGGAACAACCTTCACAAGAGGTAGTAGATACATTTCGTTCCCCAGTGATGGTGCATCAGGACTATACCGTTGTCTACATTGATACCACCGCGTTTGAAATGGGGGGCACACTCACCATTGACATTCGAGTTGGTAGAGATGAGGCTATAGGGTTATTCCACCTATCGGATGGAGATAAAAAACTGCCTACTGAAAAAGTTCCTGAAGGAATTGATCCTACACAATGGCACAGTCAATTAAGTGATGCGTATAAGGATGCACTTGATGCGCTAGCTGAATGTTGGGGTATATTCCCCGGTCAAACTGGGCGAATTACCTATCAATTTGATCGGGGTCAACGGTTCAAACTATGTGCGACTGGAGACCAATGGGGTGGTATTGGAGACATAAACGGTTTTCATGCGAAAGTATCTGTAGAGGAAAACAGAAATGGGAGCTCTTCCGGATAAAATAACTCTCCATCTCAATGATAATCAGAAATTATTAGTCAAAGGTTTCTCTGCATCGATGTAGAAGGGTATCTTACTTTCTAAACGACTCACTACAAGCGCAACTGACTTCTTTGTGGGATGATATACCTACCGGACAGAAAGAAAATAGAATATAATTTCGCAATAAGCAGATACGGGATTCTGACATCAAGCTGCATTCAGTTTTCTCAATAGGTATTCTTGTCCGCGATTTCCTTTAATTCTGTTGCAATGGCTACAAAGAAGTTGAAGGTTGTCAATATGATCTGTTCCGCCTACTGATGTTGCGATGATATGGTCAACTTCAAGCAGTCTTGCTTGAAAATGCTCTTTACAACCATTACAATATCCTTCCTGCTTCCCATACAACTGATGCTTGTTTTCAGAGGCGTTATAGCGTGGTATATCCCCTAAATCCGTGCGTTTGGGTATATCTGTTCTATGTGTTATATCCTGAAACAGACCTTGATCCTTTTTGATGCGTTCAACAACTAACTCCGCAGCCTTTGGTGATATATCAATGCCTATCCAATCACGTTGCAGTCGGTCAGCTGCGACACAAGTGGTCGCACATCCACAAAACGGATCTAAGACAATACTATCGTTGCTGCTACTTGCTTTGATGATGCGATCTAACAATGCTAACGGTTTTTGGGTTGGGTAACCTGTTCGTTCATTTGCCCGAGAACTAATAGCACTAATTTCCCACCAATCTGGTATCATTTTGCCATCAGGATGATACCCTGGTTGAGTGTTTCCTTTTTCATCATAAGCATAAATATCTCGGTACGGCATTCCACGAGGAGCTTTGTGATACGACTTTTTGGTATTCTTACCATAAAGCAAAATTAAATCATGTTTTCTTGGAAAGTGCTTTGTAGTAGCACCGCCAGAATGATAACACCAAACAATTTCATTCCTAAATCCTCCACTATTGGTACCCCCCCCCTCTGCTTTTTCTTCCAAAGATAGCATCAAGGACAAGTTTCAAATAATGGCTCATTGTTGGGTCACAGTGTAGGTATAGCGAACCTGTATCTTTTAGGATGCGATGCATTTCCAACAACCGCACTGCCATGTAAATGAGATAGGATTTGTCGGAGTTTGTCATGGCAGCGTGGATAACACGGTTGAGTGCGGGTTGGTCAATCTCAATGAGATCGAGCCAAGTAATGTTAATATCGTCAAGCGTCCATGTGTCCTTGAATTCTGCCCCGGCAGCTTCTGAACCAATCGGTGCTGCATAGTTTGCATTGCTATTGAAGGGTGGGTCAAGATATATCAGGTCAATCGTTTCAGAATTCATGCCCCGTAGAATGGGCAAGTTATCCCCTGTAAATATCGTTTTAGGTTTCACGTTAGATAGAGTCATGCATAATCGCGTTTTTACACGAGAACGGATTCATTTATAAGTCTCGTGCTTCTATAATGCCTTGCAGTAACGCGCCTCCTCTCTTGCTATTTCGGTCTTATACACGTTATTATAATGTGAGCTTGGAATAAAATATTCTTTATAGGATGCACAACCTAGAAAGGTTATGCTACAAAGACACACAACCTAGAAAGGTTATGCTACAATTCAAATACACCACCGAACTCACGTTATTATATACTATACTGTTTTCTGATTCAACTTTAAATCGCACGTAAGCAGAGCCATTCAATTGTCGCGGACTTAGCGTCCTCCCCAATTCTAACAAAGATAATCCGGGGAAGGCCTAAATCGCATTCATATCGTTGATGTGGTGCTAATCCGAGATGCTGACAACCGATAATTTGTGTTTATCCAAATCCTACGAAAAGCACCTTGAAACATCAGCCCACCTAATCCGCGTAAATCCGAGATTCAGAAAAAGAGCACGCAAGAAGACACAGACTCTTAAAATCCGCGTAAATCCGCGTAATCCGTGTAATCCGCGATTCTGACAAAACAAAAATCCGCGTCCTCCGAGATTTGGTAAAATCGACTTTTGAATGCCTCTGCTATTTCTGCAGTCCAATTTGACATTTCTTTTATGATATGTTAAAATACGATGTATCAGGAGGTACCGCGATTATGGCGTATTTTATTACTGAAGAATGTATCGGATGTACGGCATGTTTGACCAACTGTCCCGTTGATGCGATTACTGGGGACCGTAATATGCTTCACATCATTGACCCAAATGTTTGTATTGATTGCAGCGCATGCGGGTTGGTCTGCCCAGTAGAAGCGATCCGTGACCAATTTGGTAATGTGTGTAAATTTATTCGTCGTCCAAAAGATAGACCGATTGCTGTTATCTATGAAGAGCTCTGTTCTGGATGTGACTTCTGTGTCCATATTTGTCCGTGGGAATGTCTGGAACTGAAAGACCCAGAAACAGGTGAACATGCTGAAAGTTTCTTTGGGATCTGTGAATTGGTTAAGCCCAAAGACTGCGTTGGTTGTAAGTTATGTGAAGAGGTGTGTATAAAGGATGCCATCCGGATTGAATCGCCTGTGCTATTAGAACTCGCTGAAGCTGCAGACTAAATTCATCAATATAGAAATGTGTTCTATACCTTTCAAGCATACTAATTTAGTTTTTGTCATCTCTGGGCCTTCTGGTTGTGGGAAGAGCACTGTTGCAAAAGCATTGTGTGATGCTGATAACACATTAAGACTTTCAATCTCCGCTACAACACGTACAGCACGCCCTGATGAAGTTGAGGGTGTGAATTACCATTTTTTGGCGCGCGATACATTTGAAGCACAGATTAAACAGAATGCCTTCTTAGAATGGGCAAAATACCATGACAACTATTATGGGACACCTAAAACTGAGATTGAAGCAGCGCAGAAAGATGGTAAGGACACCGTTTTGGAAATAGAGGTGAACGGAGCACTACAAGTCAAAAACCAGGACCTTGCGCCTATTAGAAGTATCCTAATCTTCCTGATGCCATCGTCTTATGCTTCTTTAGAGAGTAGACTACGGGGAAGAAAAACCGAGTCAGAGGAGGCACTACAAAATAGATTAGAGATTGCAAAAACAGAGATACAACAAATAACACATTACGATTATTGTGTTATCAACCATGAAGGTAGATTAAAACAGACTTTAAGTAATATTCGAGCAATTATCTGTGCAGAACGATTTCGGATTAATCCTGAAAAAACTTCCGCGCTTATCCACTCGTTCGAAATTTCGAATAAAGACGAATTGTAAACGATACTTCCCATGGAACTCGAAAACCGAACTATACTTTTAGGTGTTAGCGGTGGAATTGCTATCCATCGTTCACTTGATTATGCCAGTCAATTGGTAAAATCTGGTGCATCAGTTCATGTTGTAATGACAGAAAACGCGACACGTTTGGTAAATCCGTTACAATTTCAAGTCCTATCACGGAATCCCGTGCTACTTGATTTGTTTGAAACAGGTGATGATTGGAAACCTCCGCATATCGATCTTGCTGATCGTGCAGATCTGCTTGCTATTGTTCCTGCGACTGCGAACATACTTGGAAAGATGGCTAACGGCATCGCAGATGATGCATTGTCTACTGTCGCGATCTCCGTCCACTGTCCTATTCTCGTAGCACCAGCTATGAACGGGCACATGTATAAAAACCCATTCGTCCAAAAAAACCTATTAACACTTAGCAATCAAGGTATTGAAATCATTGAACCTGAAAGTGGTGATCTTGCTTGCGGGTATGAAGGTGTAGGGCGATTAAGTTCTGTGGATATTATTCTTCAACGCACACGTGAATTATTAGGGTACCGTCAAGATTTGCAAGGAAAACGGATTCTGGTTACTGCGGGCGCAACACGTGAATACCTCGATCCTGTCAGGTTTATCACCAACGGCTCTAGTGGAAAAATGGGATATGCCATCGCCGATGCTGCATCATATCGTGGGGCAACAGTTCAATTGATTAGTGGACATGCAACAGTCTCACCGCCTAACGGGATTGATATAACATATATTGAAACAACCGAGGAGATGCATGAGGCTGTCCTTGTAAGATTTGATGAAACAGATGTCGCCATCATGGCAGCTGCACCTGCAGATTTTCGTCCGGCAGAATATGCGCCACATAAGATAAAAAAACATAGAGACACGTTATCATTCACATTGGAGAAAAACCCGGATACTGCCCATAAACTCGGCGAAACCAAAAAACATCAGTTGACCGTCTGTTTTGCAGCAGAAACAAATGATGTTCTTGAGAACGCTAAAGAGAAGTTAGATCGCAAGAACTGTGATCTTATAGTTGCAAATGACATACTCGCTGAAGGTGCAGGTTTTGCTGTTGATACGAATATAGTTACTCTAATGGATAAAGCTGGCAATTGTGAGCAACTTCCGCGTCTTTCTAAACAGGAAGTAGCAAATGCAATTTTAGATCGCGTCGTTAGATTATTGGAATGATAACGTAAGTAATGACACTTCTTCAACAGGCACAGACATTTTTTAGGACAAACCGCACACACCCCAAAAAACAGTTGGGTCAACATTTCCTAATTAACCCTGACGTTCTATCAATTATTGTTGATGCGGGTGAAGTTACAAGCACGGATGTGATCGTAGAAATTGGTGCTGGACTCGGTTGCTTAACTGCAGTATTAGCTCAACTTGCAAAAAACGTTATAGCAATTGAGGTAGATTCTATATTATACGCCGAATTAGAATCTCAATTTGAAGTTGACGAGGATATTCAAATAATCCATGCGGATATCCTTGAAATACCCCTTCCGTCTATTATTCCAAAAGACACATGTCCGAAGGTCATTGCCAATCTTCCTTACGGAATAACTACCCCAATTTTATGGAAACTCCTTGACCACGCCAACTTGCTTAACAACTGTATATTAATGATGCAGTGGGAAGTCGCTGAGCGGATCATAGCGAAACCTGGCGGTAAGGACTATGGTGCATTAACAATTGGCATATCATATTATGCAGATAGTGAATTAGTTGTGAAACTGTCACCTGAGAATTTTTATCCAGCCCCACAAGTTGATTCTGCTCTTCTCAAATTAACTATGCTCAAAAAGCCAAGAGTTGTAGTGAACGATGAAGCCCATTTTTTTAGAGTTGTTAGGGAGGCATTTCGTGGAAGGAGAAAGATGCTTAAAAATGCGTTACGTCGCTTTGCTACGGCTGAGACTCTGACAACTACGTTAACTGAATTAGACATAGCACCAGAAAGACGTGCAGAAACTTTAGATATAACGGAATTTGCTGCTTTAGCAAACAGTCTACAATCGGATGTCTAAATTCAGAAGTTCCCAATATACAATCTTCCAATCTGATTCTTCCCGGCGAAACTCGAATACACATTTAGCTTCAATATGTCTCATAGCCTTGTCTTCCGCATTTTCTGAGTCTACTTCCAACAATAGTTCTATAGCTGCTTTTCTTGCATGGGTGATATTCATCTCCCTATCTTTAAAAACGAATTGTAGTTGGGAATACTTTTCAAATACATTGGTAAAAGTAGGAACAACACTTTCATAGTTTGGTGGGACGACACCTGATGCAATACCGAATGTAGTGATGGGATCATCAGATGCAGCATAAGATTCTGAAAATAGAGAATGTATTTTGGGCAAATTCTCAAAATCTAGCGATTCAAGCAGATCAGATAAGTTCTCGAGAAAAACGTTCAATTCGTCCGTAGGATCATGCAATGGGGTTAAAGAAATTTGTAGGATCAGCCGATCTTTATCAAGTAGAAAATTGTGTGTGTAGGTTTGGTAGTTAGGATCGTGTACGGTTATTTCATGATCTTCTAAGTAGGGTATATCAAAAAATGTAAACCCTCCATCCGCCTCTGTATTCACTTCCTTTCCAAATAAGCTAACTACTGAACCGGGGATTGGATTCTTGGTTTGTGCATCTTTAACCGTACCGGACACTGTACCCATAAGAGGTGTCAACGTTACATTTAGAATCAATTGTTTTTGGTTCAAAGTAATTGTTTTGGTATATGATTCATAAAACTTGACTTGAACAGTGAGTTCTTGGTTATCTGTGTATGGGATTTCTGTAAATGTGAATTTACCTTCAGCGTCTGTTTGGACCTCTCTGTCAAGAAATATTACTACAGCATCAACAATCGGTTCGTTAGTATCCACATTAGTAACTGTCCCTGTAACAGTACCAGTAGTACTTGTCTCTGGTTGAATAGGGGATTTCATGCTTCCTTTGTCTTCATCATCCGTTCCACAACCAAGGTGTATAGAGAGTATAAGTAATAATATGAAGATTAAGTGTTTGGAAAGAAAAATTTGCATTTACATACCAACTGTGATATTCTTTAAGTATTAATTTTTATTTAATTTACAAAGGAGGATTTCCGATGTCCCGCGTATGTAGATTATGTGGAAAACGGCCGAGAACTGGAAATAAGATCAGCGCATCTGACCATCATACGAAACGACGTTGGTTACCAAATCTTCAACGTGTTAGAGCGATGACTGAAAATGGTACGAGGCGCATACGTGTCTGTACGTCTTGCATTCGTAGTGGTAAAGTTACTAAAGTAATCTCCCGAATGTCGTCCGAGGTGTGATCCATTACATCTTCCGGACGACCCTGTCCACGCCATCTAGACCCCTAATTGTATCCATTACCTCTTTCAATTGGTTTATACCTGTTACCTCTAAGGTGAAGTAATCATTTGCAGAATCATTAATTGTTGTTTTGTTAGAAGCATTAAAGTTGCCGGATCGGATATTGACTTGGAAGCGTGCGATTGAAGTTGTTATTTCTCCCAGCATACCAGGTTTATCGTCACATTCGACATATATTTGGGCGGGATATATTACCCCTTCTTCAGCGTATAAATTAACAGCAATGAACCGCTCAGGTTCATCTAATAAGCGAACACAGCCAGTTCTATGCACAGAAACTCCGCGTCCGCGTGTTAAATAACCAACGATGTCATCACCAGGAATCGGGTTACAACACTTCATCACCCTTACCATACCTAAGTCGATACCGTTTTCTAATTGTATTGTAGTTTCTTTCTTTTTGGGTGACTTTTCTTCTTTCGCGTCTTTTTCCATTTCAGGTTTTAAATGATTTACTACTTGTGTTGCAGAGGCATTGCCGTTGCCTATTTGGATATATAGTTCCTCTACGCTCTCAAATCCAAGTTGGTTAGCAGTTTCAAGTATTTTAGGTGACTTCATAAAATCGTTTGCATTTAGGTATGATACTTGGAACTCAGCCTTGAGGAATGTCTTACCTAATTCAATCGCGTCAGCTTTGTCCTTATCACGGAACCAGTGTCGTATCTTGGAACGGGCATTAGCTGTTTTTACAAAACGGATCCATGATCTGCTTGGCGAACTTTTAGTGTTTGTTAATATGCGAACGCGATCTCCATTTTGTAAAGGTTCACGTATCGGCTTAAGGACATTGTTAACCTCTGCTCCACAACAGGTGTTTCCTATATCGGTATGAATTTTATAGGCAAAATCAATTGCGGTTGAACCTGCTGGTAGTGCGTGAATATCTCCCTTTGGTGTGAAAACATAGACTTCATCCTGAAATAGTTCCAATTTCATTGATTCAATGAATTGCCCGGGCACATCTTGTGTTTCTTGAATTTCCTCAAGCATTTCTTTGTAATTGGCGAATATGGAGAGTGCTTCCTTGGTTGTAGGGACACCTTCCTTATAGCTCCAATGTGCTGCAATGCCATTCTCCGCAACCTGATGCATCGCTTTACTTCGAATCTGTATTTCTATTGGATTTCCGTTGTCTAAAATAGTGGTGTGAAGAGATTGATATCCGTTCTTTTTAGGTTGGCCAATCCAATCTCGGACTCGATTAGGTAGGTAATTCCATCTTAAGTGTAATACCCCAAGGGCATTATAGCAATACCAGTCATCTTCAACAATTACGCGAAGTCCTACCAAATCACATATATCCTTAAATGGTGTGCCCTTCAGATGCATTTTTTGGTAGATACTATAGATATGTTTCGTTCGTCCTCTAACATTTGCAACGATTCCGCGTTCCTTGAGTTCTGCACGAATTACTGCTTCCATTTTCTGGCAATAGGTTTGCCGTTCTTCCAATTTTTCTTTGAGCAAGTCGGCTATTTCTCTATAAACATCAGGGAGTAGATATTTGAGCGACATATCTTCAAGGCGACTCATAATTGACCAGATACCGAGACGGTGGGCGATAGGTGCATATATTTCAAGTGTTTCTTTAGCTATGCGTTGCTGTTGTTCTATGGATAAGTATTCTAAAGTCTCCATATTGTGAAGGCGGTCAGCCAATTTTATCAATATAACCCGCATATCTTCAGCGGTTGCTAACAATAATTTTCTGTATGTGTCAGCTTGCCGTTTTCGTTTACCACCACTGAATTTGTAACGACCGATTTTTGTTACACCCTCAACTAAGTGAGCAATATTTTCTCCAAACTCCCCCTCCATTTCAACGCGCGTTACACCTGTATCTTCTAACACATCGTGCATCAATCCCGCGCAGATAGTGTCTATATCTAAACGCAATTGCGCAAGGATTTCAGCAGTCCTCACACAATGCGTGAAATAAAGATCACCGGACTTACGCAACTGTTTTCTATGTGCGTACTCAGCAAAACTGTAACACCTTTTGAGGTAATCAAAGTCTGTTTCAGCTTCGGGGTTATGTTTCTGAATAATCTGTATTAGGGATTCCACATTCATCTTTTATCCGCTCCCAAATTTGACGACTATTCTTTTCTAATTGGAATTTCAGAAATTCTTGACTACTTTGCTGCAACCATTTACATTTCAAATAAGTTGCTGATCTGTCAAGTTCATTTTTTTCTGCAGGAAGTAACTCAACAGCATGTTTATCAGATTCGGTTCTACTTTCAATAAAACCCAACTCTTCAAAGATAGTGAGTCCAATATTAATTACGTGTTCTGAAATATCTGCAAACGATTCGGTGAGTGATTCAACATCAACATAATTAGCTTCAGCGGCCTGCTTCAATTTTGGGTAAAGCTGTCTAAGAAACTCTCTGTCTGGAACTGTCTCATTTAATTCATCCTGCAGTAGCTGTACATCTGTTTTACTGTTATATAAGAGATGTAGCATTGTAGTATTCTGTGTATTTGCAGCGGGTCTACTCCGTTTGAGGAAATCCGCGGGTTGTTTTGTTAAATGGCAAAATACTACATGCTCTAAATCAGGAACAGCGTCTAATGCAGATTCCGATATGGTATCTGAAGAGGCAACTGCAATAAGTTCTCCCCTACTAAGTTTTTCCAATAGTTCAGTTTCTGTTTCCAACGTTGTTGTATGATCATGTCTACCTATAGATTCTGCATGTTCAGGAATTACGTGAGTCAACAATTGTTTAATTTTATCAGGACTATGTACATATATTATACACCTATTTTTGTTATTGAGCAAACCTAAGAGATATTCTTTTTTACTTTTGTTTCTTGAGTCAACGACTCTTCCAGATGAAGGAGAGTCACTGGGTGGGAAAACCCTATGATCTGGAGACCTTTCATGCACGCGAAATTCTTCAAGAATAAGTTGTACAGATCGAGTGCCATTAAAATCATTAATTTCAGGCGAATATGCTATATCTATTGATATATCTGGTCGTTTCAACGTTGTATAGTGTTCAGATTTCCGCCAACCTATTGCTCTTAGCTTAGGCGTTCCATCACTCACCATCATTGAGAGATGTCGTTGCTCTTTTCCCATCAATGAAAGCTGTTTAATTGATAGACTCCTGCTGATAAAGCGAGGCGAGGGGTTTTCCAAGCCGAATGGTTCCAATATAGCGAACTGTTCTAAGGTTTGTAACGTAAGGGCTTGTATATTTGTTTCAAAATCTAGGGAAAGTTTGGGTATCAAGTCATTTTCAGTAAGATGTTCACACGCGAATTTATTGAAGGCTTCTTTAAATTTGGGCAGATTCTCTGTTTTTAGTGTAACGCCTGCAGCTGCTTTGTGTCCACCATGTTTGATGAGGAGATGTGAGCAGCTATTCAAGCTATCGGCAAGATTCATTCCTTCAATACATCGTCCAGAACCTGTTGCTTCATCACCATCTATTGCAAGTACGAAGATCGGACGGTAATACTGTTCAAGTAGGCGAGATGCGACAATTCCAACGACTCCTTTTGCTTGTTCTCCCCATCCACTACTTGCTACTACTAATCCTTTATAGTCTTCAAAGTTTTCATATCTTCTGAGTATTTCATTGGCTTTTTCCTGGATGTTGTTTTCTATCTCTTTTCGTTCCTGGTTGCATAAGTGTAAATAATGTGCAAGTCTCTCTGCAGTTTCTGCTGACTCAGTTGTTAGGAGTTCAACAACACTTTTTGCGGTATCCATTCGTCCTGCTGCGTTTATACGAGGTCCTAATCCCCATGATAAAGCCCCGCCATCTAATACCTCATTGGTACTAGCAACTTCACACAGTTTTTGTATTCCGATACGTTGTTTTTTGTTCATTTCTGCCAGTCCAAGTTTGCTTAACGTACGGTTCTCACCAGTGAGTGGTGCCATGTCAACAACTGTTCCTAATACAACGAGATCGAGCAATGAGGTGAGATATGCTTCATCTTCTATTAATCCTTGTGCAACTTTGTATGCTAATCCAACGCCAGCCAAATCGGTGTAAGGATATTCATTTCCTGAAACTTTGGGTGATATGATTGCATAAGCAGGCGGAGGGGCATCTTCAGGCGGTTGATGGTGATCCGTCAGTATTACATCCATACCGAGTTTATTTGCAAGTTTAATTTCATTGATAGAAGTAATTCCACAATCGACCGTTATCAACAATGTGCATCCATTGTTGTTGATTTCTTTTACTGCCTGTTCATTAAGACCGTATCCTTCTTCGTATCTATGTGGGATGTAGTATTCGACTGGAAAATCGATATGTCGAAATGCGTTGACTAAGAGTGCTGTTGCGGTTGTGCCATCTGCATCGTAATCCCCATAAATACATATATGCTCACCTTTCTTGATAGCAACTTGAATTCGTTCAATTGCTTTCTCCATATCTGCCATGTCAAACGGAGAATGGAGGTCCGCATAAGTCGGGTAGAGATAAGTTCTCCCCTCTTGAACCGTCTTTATTCCTCGATTTACGAGTAAACGTGCCACAAGTGGTGTGATATCGAGTTTTGCTGCAAGCATGAGACTCGTATCAATATCTGGGTTGTGGTATTGCCAAATTTTTGAAGGTTGTTGTTTCATTGAATTGTAACCTCTTATTCTGTGCTTCGGACATGCTCTCCCACACTTGCAATTTCTTCGTCGGTCAAATTATGTGAGGCGTATACGAGTTTATCAATTTTTTCTCCGCTATATTTCTATAGGATATGCGGATGTGCGATTACCGAAGTCACCGTTGATTACATTTCCACCTGCGAACACATCACGAAATAGTGTTTGTCGTTTTGCAGGCATTGCTTCCAGCAATTGCTTCTCCGGCATCCAATTTGACCAACGGCTTGCAACAGTATTGTATAGATATGAGACACGGATTCGGGCAGTCTCTGAATGATGAGAAGATATATTCTCATTTTTCTGTGACATGGATTCAGTATAAAGGAAAAGTGAACCTTGTGAACATTGGTAAGTTTCCCATATTGACGAATTCTCAGCAATTAAAGAATCGGGTGGGGAATATGCAGCTTTATGGCTGCCTGTTATGAATCGAAAGCTATTTGCATCAGCATTAACACCTGACAATTCCCATATAGCACGGGTTAATCCACTCCATCCACGTCCCGGTACACATCTGTAGATATGAGAATCTCCTGGCAATCGAAATAAACCATTTCCTTTGTTTGAGGTATGTGAATCTGTGTTGTCTTTCTCAGAACCGTAAATTACTTTAGTTTCTTCAAGTCGGAATCCGTAACAATCCTCACTTGCAAGAGGTGGATATGCCAGGAATTCATTCAATAGATCTACAACTGTTGGATGATCAACGAGTGTTTGCAAAGGTCCGCCGAGTCCACAACGTTCTGGTGCTGGTATGCTTTCTGGTTTTGTATTCAGCAGTTCACAGAATTTATGCATTTCCGCTATATCTGCTTTAGATAAGACATTGGGAATTAACAACCATCCTTTTCTGTCAAAGTCATATTTCTGCTTTTGAGTTGGAATGACGACAGGTTCTCCATCTGCATTTGTGCTAGTCAATTCTTCCGGTTCTATCTCTAAAGCACTTCCAAGGTTTTTGTTAACAATAAAAGGTTTCTTTGTTGCAAGTTCTCTGTAAGCCATATAAATTTTTCCTTAGATACGATGTGTAATATCATAAGTTTACCATGAAATTGTTATTATGTAAAGGGTCTAAATTTTCAGTTCAGGGTAGCTTATTTTTAAGGTGAGTTCGGTGTCCTTGATATGAAGGTTACGGTTACACTACAAAGAGGACACAACCTAGAAAGGTTATGCTACAAAGAGGGCACAACTTGGAAAGGTTATGCTACAAAGACACACAACCTGGAAAGGTTATGCTACATGTTTGTGCATCCACAGAATGCAGACTAGAATTAGACGCTACAATAATGGACGAATTATGTTGATAGTTCTACTCAATTATGAGAAAATACGTAAAGAGATCTAACTTAAGGGAAATTATGAAAGACGATAAAAAAACAATTTTCGGATGGTGTATGTATGATTTGGCAAATTCTGCATACATTACGACTGTAAGTGCGGCATTATTACCAATTTATTTTAAGGAGGGCATTGTTGGTGATAATGGTGTTGGCGTATTTGGACTGACTGTCAGTGCAACGGCGATGTGGGGTTTTATGTTGGGTTTCGCTGCGTTGCTTGTTTTTCTTTTTGCGCCTGTGCTTGGTTCTATAGCGGATTTCTCTGCAGCGAAG
Source organism: Candidatus Poribacteria bacterium (assembly GCA_965200395.1). Taxonomy (GTDB): domain Bacteria; phylum Poribacteria; class WGA-4E; order WGA-4E; family WGA-3G; genus MSPOR6. The sequence goes on from CBDAUH010000004.1 coordinate 439,820, forward strand.
AAGAGGTTTTTGTTAGGTTTCGCGTACTTTGGTAGTCTGTTCGCAACTTTACTCTTTTTTAGTAGACCTGGTGATGTATGGTATGCGGTTGTTCTGTATATTTGCACACAAGTTTGCTTTGTTGGAGCGAATGTATTCTACGATGCTTTTTTGCCGCATATTGCCTCTGAGGACAAAATAGATTCTGTTTCAGCAAAAGGCTATGCATTTGGATATGTTGGAGGTTCTTTACAATTTGGGATTGCACTTGCGTTGGTAGCCTTACACGAGAAAATAGGAATTGATCAAGCACTAGCTGTCCGCATCGGTATGGCAATGACAGGGATATGGTGGGCAGGCTGGACATTATTTACGGTGAAATACTTGAAGGAAGTGAGATCAGGTGAAAAGTTACCTGAACAGTATTGGAAGAAGCCAAAGCCGTTTGCCTATCTTGCTCTGGGAATAGATCGCACGATTAACACTGCAAAAAAGGTGGGAAATTTCAAGCAACTGACCATATTTGTCATTGCGTATATGGTATATAACGATGGGGCACATACTGTTACGAGTATGGCGGCAATTTACGGTAAAGAAGAATTAGGACTTGGAACGACACAGCTTATGGTTACACTTTTACTCGTACAAGTCGTTGCCATTGGGGGTGCGTTGGTATTTAGTAGAATTGCAAATTGGATCGGTGCCAGGCGTGCCGTGATGATTTCTTTAGTTTTATGGAGTGGCGTTGTGATTTATGGGTATTTTATACATACTGCCACAGAGTTTTTTGTCTTAGGGATGATCGTGGGGGTTGTGCTTGGTGGCACTCAGGCACTGAGTCGTTCTTTCTATGGTGCGATGATACCGGAGAATGCAAGTGCTGAATTCTACGGGTTCTTTTCTGTGTTTAGTAAGTTTTCTGCTATCTGGGGACCGTTCACATTTGGTTTTATTAAACAGATTACGGGGGAAGCACGGCTTGCTATTATTTCACTGATGGTTTTCTTTATAGTTGGTTTGATTCTGCTCGCGTTTGTCAATGATGAGAAGGCGAAAGCGGAGAAATTGGCTTTTGATGTTGTGTAATATTTTATTAAAATGAGAAAAATAGAGGAAGACAATAATGTATACGCCACAATTTCCTGGTCCCAACGAACAGTTACTTGAAGCGCAAGCGAGAGTTTGCACAGGGCCTCACCAGACTCGTCCGTTAGGGAAAAAGGTAAACGATGGACCACAACCTGATACTGTTCTTGAGACTATATTAATGTCATTACATGGAAAGTTAGAGGAAAAAGATGCTGTATCCGAAGCGCAAATGGGTGCCTTTTTCGTGGCGATGACAATCCGTAAATATTTTCCCGAAGCCACACAGTGGTCACCAGCAGAGATAGAAGCATTTCAGAAATACCAACCAAGATTATTACCACATTTACCGAAAGAGATACAATTTCTAATCAACCCTGATCATGGTTATATCCCAAGGAATTCGACTGAAGCTATTGTTGTTTCTGCATTGGAAAAAATATTAAGAGCGAAACACCTAAGTTATACGGAAACTCGTCAGATGTGTGAGGCAATTCTTACTGATGATGTAAAGCCTGCGCTCAAGGCAGCTGCGCTTATTGGGCAACGTATGAATCGGGAAACTTACGAAGAGGTTCGTGGATATCTTGATTCCTTTTTCGCTCCAGAAAACGTCAGTCCAATTGATACAGATAGTTTAACACATTTTGGACAGCCCTATGATGGCGCGACCCGTTATTTTCGCCCGACACTGTTTGTAGCGGCAGTTCGTGCGGCGTTAGGGGAGCCTTCTCTCTTACATAGTGTTGATTCAATGCCACCTAAGAATGGGATTACTGAGGAAACATTATTGAATGCGCTTGGTGCCAAAACGGATTTGTCTCTCGAACAGACTGCAGCGATGATTACAGACGATCAAATTGGATTTGGGTATATCAGTCAACGTGAATATTCGGCTGGGGCCTATGGGTTGCGGGAATTACGCGTGCATATTATGAAACGTCCACCGTGGGCAGCGACAGAGAAGGCACAACAATTCTTTTCGGCGCGTGAAAAGAATTATATGGTTCTTGGATATTATCATATCGGTTATGAGAAGCCGTTGCTACAAATGGCAGCAGAGAGAGGGTTTCATGCGGCAGTGGCGATAAAAGGTGAAGAAGGTACTAGTCATTATGCACTGAGGCTTGGAAAACCTTCTACGCCAGAGAGGATGGCTGTTAACTATTCACAAGGGTTCCGATACAAAAATGGAAAACGTGAAGACTTTGCTTTGGACATTGATCCGAAATGTTATGGATTTGAACATACAATTAATCCAAGACCAGAAGAAGTTTCTGCGGTAGATTACGCTAACGCGGGTATAGCAGCACTATCTGGGGAAAAGGGACACATCTACGATAGGATACTCCTCAACACTGCTATGATAGATTATCTATTGGGCATCTGTCCCGATCCACATCAAGCGATCGAACGGACAAAAGCGGTGATAGATAATGGTTCAGCGTTGAATCATCTGAATGCATATATCACCGCAAGCAAGGTTGCCTAGTGTCACCACAAAGACGCGTCTTTTAAATGATTGCAGTGTGTTACCGCAAAGTCACGTTGTGCTTTGCTACTTTTTTTGAATCTCGGATTTTGTCCGAATTTTGGATTGACACCAAATCAACGGTATGAATACCATTTAGGCATTCCTCGGATTGACGCGGATTTTAGGAGTTTTGTTTTTGAAGTGCTTTTGATGGGACAGGGGTGGCTGATTTTTTGTTCCTGCACAACCTGGAAAGGGTAGGCTACAATTCAAATACCCGAACTTACATTAACCTAACGTGAGTTCGGGGTATTTGATAGAAAATCGCTTATCGCGTGGGTGCTATTACCCTATCAGCATACCCATACCTGATAACATCATTATTGTATTAATCAGTTGTTTGAAATCACCAAGTGTTATAATAAATTTTGTGCTAATCCCTTTATCTTGTACTTTTGCAGAAAAACCGATACTATGATTTTCATCAATACCATCGAAAACACCAGATAACACCTGCATTTCTGCTCCCATGTTAGGATTCGCATCTGATATACGTGACACGATACCTCTGACCATCGTTATGGGCGAGAAACTGTAAAGAATATTATTATCAGCACCTAATTTCTCAATTATCTCCTGAAAACTTATGTTTTCTGCTAAACTCTCACCTATTTTTGCTTTACTATCAAGTGCAGCTTGAATCTGTTGGGGCCCACCAAGGCAGAAATAGAAGCGTCCATCTGAAAATGTATACGACCACTGCCATTCTTGTGGTAACATCATTACTACCTCAGGTTCAACATCAATGAACGCATCACCGAAATTTGGGAAGACAATACTCTTAATCTCAGCTTCATTATGCATTATAGAATTGCCATAATGAACACCGTCAAACATACCCAGTTGTGGGACATCTTCAATATTCTCTTGGATCAACCTGATTAATTTCTCTATCTGAATTAAGAAACTTTCATTCATATATGTTTTTAGTTTCTGCTCATTTTTGAGATTGATAATGTACAGATAATCAGGAATTAAATTTTCATTATAATTTACTGAGAAGCACAATTCATTAGAAAAGGTATCGTTAAGGTCAGCAATATCCTGAACCATGGATTCAATTTGCGCAATTATATCAGGGATATTGTCAAGAGTTTCGGGCAGATCACTAATGGAGAAACCTTCAAGGAAACGTCTAGTCAGATCAAAAAATATTTCGAAATTAGCTTTTACACCGCCACATACAAAAGCATCATTAGGCAAATCATTGATTAGGGCCAATTCATCTGGTTCAAGATCGCTTAATGCTTGTTCGATTTTTCCATCTTTTTTGAAATGCAGATTCTGTGAGAGCAACACATCAGTTTCTTCAATCTGAAGTGAAATACTAACTAAATTTAACTCCTCCAAGAATACAAGGATTTGTTCAGACGTGTTTTCGATGAGTGGTACAATCGGCATTGCATCTGGATCGCTTTGGAGACTATCTATCGTAGATTGAATTTCTTCTCTAATTTCCCCAATAAATGGTTCTACGACAGATTGTAAGTTGAAAAAGGCAGCGATTTGTTCTGTATCCTGCGCTATGGTAGAAATGAATGGAGTGTAATTCGTATTCTGGACAATTGACATTGATTTTTTATTTTTAATATCAATCACATTTTCACATGTCTCTGGATACTGTGCGTACACAAGGATATTATCCAAGATCACATAACTACCTTCATCTGAATTCCAATAGGTAACACCATTATATTCAATAGGTGCGCTATCATCGGCTTCAGATTCAATTACTGTTTTTATCGTTTCTGGATCTGTTAAATGGACAATAGCAGCAACACTTGGTGGTTCTATACCTGTTAAGAAAACTGCGAAATCTTTATTTAAATCCAAGCCGATATCTTCTAATTCTTCTAAGCTCTCGAACCCAGCATCAAAAGCATCTGCTAATAGTTGTGCAAGTAGTTCTGGTGATTGTCCGACTTGCGGTACAAGTTCTGTAGCAACATTATTAATCCTGTCATTTAATTCTAATAGACTGGGACAATAGATTACTCCGATTGTTGCATTGGGAATTAAATGTAGGACAGCATCTTCAGCTATGTTTACTTCTGATTTGTCCTCAATTTCTATTTTTTCTTCAGACACCTCTGCTACTCTCTTGAAATCTGCTTCAGGAGAAGGGTCTAATCTTTCACTTTTTTCAGATTCAGGAGAGATGGATTTATCTCTTAGTTCTGCTTCAGGGGACCTTCGCGGACTATCCTTTAGTTCTGCTTCAGGGGATCGGGGTCTATCTTTACGTTCTGCCTCAGGGGACCTTCGAGGATTATCCTTTAGCTCTGCTTCGGGAGACCTTTGGGCATTATCTCTTAGTTCTGCTTCAGGTGCTTGCGTTGCACCAGATTCTGATGAAAATTGCCCATCCACATTTTCAAGGGTTGGTGTTTCTTTGGTTACGCAACCGACAGATATAAACAGTGCAATTAGAATGAACGTTACAATGGATAAATGAAAGTGCCTTTCCATTAGTTTCTCCTATTTTTTGTGTTCCTCATTTATAGGAACATTAATTTGATGTATTCGAGATTTTTTCTTCAATTCGGTTGATTTCGTCTTTGGAAGTCAGGACGCTTATTTCCACTTCATAATGGCGTCGTCCGCCGGGTTCTATATGCTGAAGTGAGCCGCGTTCACGTTCAGATGCTCTACCATCAACCCTACAGTTTGATGGTTCTAATCCCATCACATAAGTGCCTTGTCCACACATTTTCCACTGTACAAAGTGTGGGAATTGTGTCTTGTGGTATCGGACAGCTATCCCTATCCCTTGTTCTTTGTTGAACACACGATTTACGAGGGCAACGCGTATATGATTATCAACATCTGGTTCCATTTCATGATAGTAGACTTGCTCTTGAAAATCGACTGTAGGTGGTTCGCCGTAATTGTAATTTGTAAGATTATTTTTTGCATGTTCATCTCGTGGTGTTACTTGGGTTGAAGGGGCGAGCAGTTCACTTCTGTCAGCAAGGATTGGAAACCCGACATTTATATGGAAAAGGTACATTAGTGGACATTCTTTATAACCGAGGTTTTCAACTATATCTTCAATGTGAATTTTTTTTGAGCCTAATTCTGTCCATATTCGGCGAGTGCGACACAGATGTTCACCTAATGCGGTGGTTTCAGTAACTTTTCCTTGAACCCACAATATGTAGCGGTTGCCTTCCCATCGAGTATCGACCCACACATTTTTTGCGGGTATATGTGAAATTCTTCCGTGTAATCCGAGTTCATCTTCTCCATCTGTATTCGGTGCGCCTGCCTGTGTCATTCCACATGTAGTTAGCAAGCCTCCATAGAATCCGCGTAACCATCCGAGTCCTTGAGGCTCATAATGTGCTGCTGCTACATCTCCAGTTCCTGAACGCCAACATAACGGGATTCCGTTATAATCTGCATAAGAAATATCCATACCTCTATTCGGCAGCACAGTGAAGTTCAATCCGGAGCCGGTTCTAAAACCGATAGCATCTGTACCTTTTTCATTACCATCGTTCAGCTGGTAAACCTTCGCCTCTGCCACTTGTGAGATATCCCCTAAGTGGCGAAGCAGTTGTCCTCTATCATAAGCTTCTCCATATAGATTAATCAAGCTGTCACTCTCCTTTATTTTGCGTATAACTTGTAGTGCTCAAGTGATGGCATTATAACAGATACGCGAAGGAAACACAAGTATGGGTGAGTTTGTAGTTTCAGTTACAATGGATAAACATCTCCTGAAAAGGATAGTAATAATTTATGGCCGTCCTTATATTTCAGTTCGTAATATTTCCGCTGCTTTGTGAATTACTTGTAGTTTCTGTATTGCAATGTCTGTAGTATTGACTGGGCGATCTGCAAATGTACCGAAGCCACAGTCTGGGTTTAGATAGACTTGTTCAGGTCTCCTATGTTTTAAGAGCAGTCTTACTTTGTCCAGTACAAAATCAACAGATTCCACCTCTGTGGTTCGCGGATCAACAACGCCGAGTCCGATCTCTTTATCTTCAGGGAGTTCACTGAGAACGTCAATGCTGCCTGCTCGTTCTGTAGCATATTCCAACACGAACTGATTAACGTTCATTTGACTAAAATATGGAATTAATAGATCGTAAGAACCGCGGAGTAAGACATCTTCTTGTTGACTCCAGTTTCCTCTACATACGTGAAGTGCAGTTTTCATCTGTCCATCTATTCCTTCAACGACTCGATTTATTAGTTCTACGGCGAAGTTAAGTTCTTCTTCTGGGCTGCTCTTTTCAGATAACGCAGCGCACATGAATGAATGCGTTTCATGAGGTCCAGTAAATGCGACTTCTGTAAGTACTGGTTCATCAAATTGGACAAATTCACAACCTGCATTCTGTAAATCATGCAATTCTTGTTGAAGGACATCTACAACATCGTCACCGAGGGATTCTTTGTCGGGATAGAAATCATAGGAGAGTTTTTTCACCCACATAGACCTGGTTAATAGATAGGGTCCTGGGAGAGTGACTTTGATGGGTTTGGTGGTATGTTTTTTAAGGAAAAGGAAATCGTTCAGGACAAGTGGTGAAGTGCGTTTTAGTTTTCCATCAACCACTGGATTTTTAAGTGCAAATGCTGGTACATCTAATGCATTTAGCAATTGTTCAAAAGCGGCTTTATCTTCTACATAGTCAAGCATTTCAGCAAGCGTCATAAGTCGAATTCCATCGATGCATTCAGTGATAAAAGAATAGAAGTTGTCGCGTCGTTGTTCTCCATCGCTGACAATATCTATCCCATTGTCTTCTTGCATTTTTAGATTTTCAATAACTGCGTTGTCTGCGATTTCAGTGAAATCGGTATCTGTGACACGCCCTTTCTGTCTGTCCCGTATTGCGCGTGATACTGTTTGGGATCGTGGCATGCTTCCAACGACGGTGACGGGGAAAAGTGCTAAATTGTTCATTGTTCATAGCTCCTTCGCTTCATAATAGTAAAATCTGATTTTTCTTTAGGTTGTCTCAAATTGGCACAGATTAACATCGGTCCATGTTACAGGGTATTGTTCCAAATTTTCAATTATCCACTTACGTTCATATATTTTCACTTTTTTTGAATGACTGAGATGGCGGGCTTTGGTAGTAAAAGTTCTATTTGTTACAATTATAGGTTGAAATGTCTTACCGTATTTTTCTTTGTAAAAAGGGACTGATGCGACAATCTCATCTACTGCTTTGTGTCCTGGTTTTCCACCTTCAAGGCGCTGCTTGACTTGTATAAGGAATCCGGTGTTTTCAGTCTGTAGTGGGTGAACGACAACATCTGCTCCTTTGTCTCCTGAATATGGTGTTACTTCAACGTTGTATCCCTGCTTACGAAAAAGTGCGGCAACGAAGACCTCAAAAAATTTGGGGTTAAGTTTGTCAACGTTTTCTATTGTTAATGGTATGCTTTTTTCCGATTCAGGTTGCGGTATTTCCAATTCCTTTAAAATCTCTGCAGGTTTAACTTCTGCACGTTCTGTTGGGAACAACGTGCCTTGTGAAAGTTGGCGTTTTTGCTCAAGTAGTTTGTGCAGTTTGACATCAAAGGTTTCAAATTCGTTATGCGTTGCCATCGGTAGATAGATATGCACTGGGCGTTTTTGACCGATGCGATATACTCGGTCACTCGCTTGATCCTCTTTAGCAGGATTCCACCAGCGACTGTAGTGGATCACATGGTTCGCTTCAGTGATATTCAAACCGACACCGGCGGCGAGAGGTGACATGATGATTGCATTGAATCCTGGTGTCTCTTGGAAACGGTCAACGGTTTGTTGACGACTCATTTTCATTGAACCTTCTCGTTGTTTACTTCCAGGGGTACCGCCATTCACAATAGAAACATTTTCTAACTCAAATTGTTCCTTAATGACCTTTGCTAAGAGATGCTGCGTCTTTCGACGTTCAGCAAACAGTATCACCTTTTCATCGGCAGAGCGAATGTTCTCAAGAAGTTTTACTGTTACGATTAGTTTAGCAGACTGTTCGATTAATTCAGGAACAGGGGATTGCTCCCATTGCGAGTCTGATAGCAGAGGATGGTCAGAGATGTCGCATAATTGGTGAAGAACTTGCAAGATGCGGTTACGCCCTTGTGGTCCTGTTGTTCCACTATTTTTTGTGGATTGAACTGCTGCACGATAACGTTCTACTTGTGCCTGGGGCATCTGGTGTTGACAATTTTCAATATGAATATGTTTTTCAGGGAGATCGTTCAGAATTTCAGTCTTTAGTCGTCTCTTGAGGTGAACGCCAATACGTTTACGGATTTGTTCTCCAAGCGCGCGAATGTCAGTTTCTGGATCCCCAAGAGGATGGCAATATTTGCTATTAAAATCTTTTGCGCTATCAAGGTGTCCAGGGGCAACAAAATCGGTAATACACCATAAATCCATCAACGTATTTTCTACGGGTGTTCCTGTCATGGCAATACGAAAGTCGGTTTTGAGTGCTTTCAATGCGTTTGTGACAAGCGTTCCTGGTGTTTTAATTTTTTGCGCTTCGTCGATGATAACAGTCGCCCATGGAATTAATCCTAAGTCCAATTGGAAATCACGGACGGTCTCATAGGTTGTTAGTACAACATCGGTTTCTTGGAGACGTTTGACATCGAGGGCACCGCGGCGTTTGCGTAATTCTTGAAGTCGTTCTATTCCCGCTATTTCAGGAATCTGGACATTGTTTGCTTCGGATGGATCGATTTTATAGTTTTGCAGTTCGTTGCCGTATAACGTAATAAAATCCAGTGCGCCGTTGTCAAAAAACTTTGGATATTCTGCTGCCCAATTTTCTAAAAGTGCAATTGGTGCGACAATAAGGTAAGGTTTTCGTTGTGATTCATGTTGGCGAAATTTGTTATGATGCCATTCCAAAAAGCAGAGCACTTGCAACGTTTTACCGAGCCCCATGTCATCAGCAAGCAAACCACCAGGATACTTTCCATCCCAAAGCTGCTGTACCCATGCAAGTCCTTCCTCTTGATGCGGTAGTAGTTTAACTTCGTGTTTAAGGTTTGGCGTATCTTCAAGCAGGTGTCGAAAAGGTTCTGCAGGTGGAGAGCCTTGTGGAACTTTGAAATCAGACTCCTCAATGTTCTCATCAATAATTAAAACCGTCATTTCCGGTTTTCGTTCCGGTTTTTCGCGATGTCTGAGTTGGTCCTCAATAAAGGGGAGAGATTCCTCAAGATCGGAAGTTGGAATCTGTTCTCCTTTCCAGGTTACTTGCTTTTGACCAGTTCGCTTCGCCTCACTAATTACGCCCTTTAGCTCTATGAGTTCTTCATCGTTTTCAATCTGAATTTTTACGCGTGTACCAGATTCATCTTCAACCAAGATGCCAGGGATCCATTCGCTTTTGTATGGCGAAACAAACGGATAGACCCTCGGTTGATAGATACCGATTTTTTGAACACGTTCACTGAAAGATAGGTTCTCATCTGTCGGGTCAAGTTCAACAATGTCGGGGTCAAAGTATGCTTGTGGATGTTTGGCGATTTCTGTGAGTTCTTCGCGAGAAACGCGTCGGTGTTGTTTAACGGATTTCAACGCTTCACGTTGTTCCTCTTGGAAAAGCACGCGTGTCTTACTACCATCCTGACCAGATAAATTATAGGTGGTTTCAGGATTAGGAAATTTATCAAAAACCTCTTCAAATTCTTCGTTGTCTACCCCTGCCACTTCAGGAATTATTTCAACTTTGTTACCCGACTCGCGTAAGCGTAAACGAACGGTTTTGGGTGCGATAACTTCCTCTTGGTTTAGGTAACTATCCAATGCAGCCCCTGTCCCTTTTGCAAACCCCTTTATCTTTGCAAATTCAAGTAAATTGGTTTCAAAGTTTTTGTCGGTAGTGTCGCGTGTATTGAACGTATCCAAAGCCTTCAGAAGTACAAACTGTTCGTGTGACAAGAGATATGCCAAATTCTGGGTCAAACGCAAGTCGCGTGTATTGAACGTATCCAAAGCCTTCAGAAGTACAAACTGTTCGTGTGACAAGAGATATGCCAAATTCTGGGTCAAACGCAAAATGCAGCCGATCTTTTTTGGATACAAAGGTTTTAGATTGGGTTTCAGGAACTGATAACTGTAGCGGAACTCTGGTTCATTGAGAGTGCCATGTGATCGGATTCTAAGGTCAAAAGGATACGGTTCTGGCAAACTGAGTAGATCCTGTTCAACTGACTCAAGTCGACAAACTTCATCGTTAGGGATGTGAATTCCGCTATCTGATGATTCTGCTTGGCCGTTGTCAAGTAACTCCTTGAGCAGTACCCATTGTGCTTGTGCTTGGTAAGCATCGGCTGGCAAGTTTGCTGCGTATTCTGCCGGAGAAAGGTTTTCTGATGGAGCAGAAAACGTTATACCCTCTGGTTTCTCCTGCCATTTGAATTGTTGTGATTCAGATGAGTTCTTTTGGAATAGATTAAGCATGGTATTTTTCAAGTTCAAACGTTGTTCTGCAGGTAGGGCATGTGATTTTTATAGTAAAATCCACAATTAAGTGGATAGACGAAAGACCCTTTATCCCCGTAAGCGGGAGGAGATAAGACAGGTACAAAAGTATGTAAATAATCATGAGTTTCACTATAAATGTTTTTTTGTAACTGGAATTCGCAATTTCGTCTGCAGTTTTGATTAGGTATGCAACTTCTCACGAATTTATGTCTTCAAGCCGATAACTTTGTAATGGTTCAATTCCAAGTTCGTCTTCTATCCACCTTGCAAAATTCCATTGCCAACTATATGTTTCAGACCCATAATGTGGTTGCCAACGCTTTAGTGGAAGTGTTAGAGTGTTACTATAGTTTGGACAATTTTTGTTTTTTTTATGGACATAAAGCAGGAAAGCGGGTATCCTTTTAGGAAACACAAATTTGAAAGGATATTTCAAATGACCCCACTTTCCTACTTGGACAACATGTTATCAGATTTTTGACCTTTGTTCAAGTATAATAACTTTCACCACTTTCAGACTTTCGTAAAAGGTCTGATAAATACGCCCTACCGAGGCACAATGACACAAATCTATCTTGCGACAGCCCAAGCAGGTCGGTATTGGTCTCTGCCAAAGTTTCTCTCGCGTGGCATCTGGTGTGTGGATCAAGTCGCCACTACGCTAAGCCATCAAGTGCTATCCGCTTACCCCACGGGCGTCTATGTCTATGATGAGACGCATGCCATAAGTAGCGGTTCAAAACAAGCGGGTTTGCATTTCCACAGGAACCCTGCGTATCAAGCACGTAACAAGAACCAGTCCAAGTTTCATCACGGACACGAGTTCGGTGCGATTGGCTGGCTGGCAGAAACGCCCGAAGGCACGCGCCTATTTCCATTAGCCACACGGATGATGGAACCGAAAAGCGAGGACGCAAATAGCCTCGCTGTGCTGAAGCATTTATGCGATCTTGTGCCACCGGGTCTTATCATTTTTGATAGAGGTTTCAATAGGCGCAAAGTGTTCACGGAGATACTCTCACAAGGACATCATTTACTTTGTCGTGCGAAGTCAAACGCAGCGTTTTTTGATATACCGAAACGCCCTAAGCGTCTCAAGAGAGGCAGACCCCGTCGGTATGGTAGCCGTGTGTCTATTCCACACCTGAAGTATACAGATATCGTTGTTGAGGATCAGACACTTTCTGTCGCTGATAAAGTCGTGCGGACAAAGATGTGTCCTGTAGATGTCCGCATCGTTGTGATACGCAAACGCTTGAAAAAGTCTAAACCCTATCGGTATTTTTGTGTATTTACTTCAGATTTACGACTGCCCGTAGAAACAGTTATCCGACACTATAGAAACCGATGGCAGATTGAAACTGCCTTTCGGGACGCTAAAGAAAACTTCGGATTTGACAACTATCAACTCCGAGACAGGAAAAGTTTGGATCGGTTCGCTCAACTCAGTTTCACCGCAGCAACGCTCACACAACTCGCTTTCAGTCCGGTGCTAATGGAGAAGACATCCGCAGACACAGACACAGACGAGGCACCGCTTGATTTAGAAACTGTGCTATCCACACTCAATATACACTGGTATAAACCGAAACATCTCACACGCGGCTTGATGACCGCTTACTTGCAGCGACGTTTACAACAAAACTATTTTTATACGGGTTACGACCCGGGGAAAAACGCACAGAAAAAACTGAAAATCCCAAAGATACTATGTGAAAATGGTTCAGCAGCAACTATTTTCACGATTATTGGAAAAATGATGACTAAAAAACAGTGATTTCTAACAGAATTTAGACAAAAAAGGGGCGTTAGCAGCAGTTCTAACACCTGTTCAGAAGTGCTAACGGGGAAGTGCTGCCAACTATTCATAATCTATAACAAGACCAAAACTGTCCAAACTATAGTAGAGTGTTAGAGTATCCTTTTAAATCAGTTCGTTTTAACTCCTTCACGCTATAACTGACTTCATATAAACCAAATGGAGGATTTACGTAGACATAACATGCACCTCCTGTACTAAACTCAACAAAAGTATAGTCCTTCATCTGAATGATGAAAGCGTGTATGTTAGCACCACCACCTGTCAAAGTAGCCGGATGTCGTTCCTCGTAGAATCGCAGAGCTTCTAGATTATCTATAAAAAGTTTTTCGACATTCTTCTGTAATACTGGACGACAGAATGTAATATGTTCGAGATAAGCCAACCAAAATGCTTTTCTATACTTAAATTTTGAGTCATTGCAGGCTTTTGCTACAATACCAAAGAAAAATTCAAGGTCAGCCTCCGTAAACCACTTGGTGAAAATTTTGCGTGCTTCCGAAGAGACACCGCGCCAGCTCACGTCAGCTCCAGCAATTTGTGGATGTCCCCATTGCTTTAGAGCATAGGATTGAACTGGAGCTCGCAAAGTGTCAGATGCTTCAAATCCTAATTGCTCAATAAGAGTTGATAATACTGAGCGACTAGTCTGATCGTTATTGTGTTTCTCAAGAAAATTGATAACATCGGCAAGTATATCTTTATCTATGTTTCTGTTACAGGAGACAAAGGCTTCTGCAACAGCACCGAAATAGCGGTAACCATGTGTATAGTCGGGCAATTCAAGAAATGACCATACATCTGCAAGTTTCCGATCAGAACGAAGCAGTTCCACAGCAAGTTGAGTTGTGCTGTCTTCTTCACAGTACCGATTCATATTTCTTTTTAGTTTCAGAACAGATTTCCGAGTTCCGTTGTATTCTATGAGATGCTTTTTGACAAACTCGCGTAGCAGCTTTGCGTTCAGTGTTGTATCCCATGCTTGTATCAAGGCATAGAAAACGCCAAGCAGTGAACTTGTCCGAAAGCGATTCTCAATTAACTGCAGTGCATCTTTAAGGAGTTGAGGCGTATCTACAATTCGGGGTTGCTTATTTTCTGAGAACGTCAATGCCCATGAAAGTTGTCGGATACGTTTAGAGGTGTTAAATTCTTGATATGATCCACCACTCTGACTCGCCTGAACGAATAAATCGTAAATCTGGCGACGGTCCTCTTGATTCGGTAGTTTGTAATCAGCATTGCCATGTTTTTCCGCAATTCCTCTAAGAGCGTCAAGATTCTTTTTATCAGGTTTATTGGATTGCGGTGCACGTCGAGCAAACTCTTCAGCATTAAAATCAAATTTTAATATCTTTTCAGCGGGATTCATGATCTTCCTCCAATATTTTTGCAAGATCCTTGATTTCTTCAAGCTGCTTTTCTGCGTTAGTGCGTACTCGGAACTCTACCCGTCTGGATTCTTCTTTATTTTGCATGCCATCCGGACTGAAAATCAATTTACTTGAAGACAAACCGTTAGCAGTCAAGTGCTGCTGTATCCAGTCTCTATTAATACCGATTGTAGGTATTTGAAGTACATGTTGCAGTACACTTCTTGTTCTATCTTGTGACAATTCCATATTGAGAATGTAAGCCTCTTGTTGACTTACTATCTCTGACCATTCACTTGATGTGTGACCCTCAATTCGAATTTCTGCGATGTCATTGACATAATCAGAGTTTTGCAAAATCTTTATATAGCGTGGAAAAAAATCGTCCAATATTTCCTTAAATGCAATTTGGACTTCTGCTTTTCCTTGTGCAAATAGTACTTTTGGTTCTCTGAAGCGGACAGAAAGTTTTTCTCTATCCAATACTGCATTCCATTGCGGTAGATCGTTTTCGAATTCGCTTTTAAGGTCTTCATATAAATTTTCACGTTTCTCTATATACTCTGTAAAAATTTCCAACAACCTTTCGTTAATTTCATCGATACGACTAACTTCTTCTGTCAAGTTCAACATAACAAAAGAGAGCATTAGGACAAAGATAAGCAGCAACCCAGCCATTAAATCACCTAATGAAAGACTGAAAGGGTTTTCATCTATGAGTGTCTTTGAATTGAAAGGTTTCCTTTGCATTAACCGTTATCTCCTCGCTGCGCCAATCCGTTCATTCGCGTCGATCGCTTCTTGAACGACTTCGTTAAGAGCTTCAACGCTTTGAGCAAGTGCTACTGAGGCATCAGTCAATTGAGTCGAGAAATCTATTAGATAGCTATTAATAGTTTCGCGAGAGGTAATGGCATAATTGCTTAAGCCATTTTCAATTTGCGAAAAAATACTCTGCAGGCCCCCATCTATTGTTGAAAAACGTTGGGCTGAGTCATCTACCAATTGCAGTGTCTGTTCGTGTAAGTTTTCGAGTTGTTGAGTTGAGTCGTCTATCAATCCCCGTGTCCGTTCATGTAAATTTTCAA
Source organism: Candidatus Poribacteria bacterium (assembly GCA_965200395.1). Taxonomy (GTDB): domain Bacteria; phylum Poribacteria; class WGA-4E; order WGA-4E; family WGA-3G; genus MSPOR6. Next base: position 455,154 of record CBDAUH010000004.1, read on the forward strand.
GTTGTTGAATCGTTTCGCGATTTGCAGTAAGATACTTTTCGTTCTCTTGATTGAACGTACTACCTGCTTGCATCAGTTGCTGGCCGGCCTCCTCAAGTTGATTTGCCCCCAATGTCAATTGTCCAGAAAACGATTGTGCTTCTTCAATAATTTGGCGGACACTTGTTACGCTTGCCCCCATTTCTACTAACATTTTTTGTCCACCTTCGAGAATATCCTTTGAATTGGTAATCTGCGCGTTGAAGACTTCAGTCTGTTCGTTTTGTTGCTGTAGGAGCATATTGATACTATCTGCAGCACCTATGACGGTTTGTCCAAATCCAGTAGCGATCCCGTCAATGAGTTGTGCCACCCTATCCATTGCATCAATAGTGGCTTGTGCTGTTTTAGATATGATTATACCAACTGCATCTTGCTGTTGATCTGATATTGAAGCAATTGACTGTTTTAGTTCAGCAACGGTTTTTTGAAGCGTTTGAATGCTTTCTGCAGAAACCGTCTTCATATTTTCTACTTGTTGATCTAATTGTTCACTTGTTTGATTCGCCGCGGATTCCACTGTTCCCTGGAGTGTTTTGATCATTTCACCCGCCATATTTTTCATCTGATCTATCTGTTCTCGAGACGAATCTGTTAACAATTGGCGAGTCTGGTCAATCTGCTCTTGTACACTTGCTATCATCACTCCAATCTGATCTGGTAAATCCTTAAGGCCTTGACTTGCCTCCCCGACGGTTTTTGCAAGTTCCTCCATTTGTGTTACTGTTGATGTAGAAAGCGAACTCTGAAATTCTTCAATAAGTTTTCCAATTGCATCTGTCGAAGATTCTTCTTTTTGTTCTCGTAGTTCTTCGATTGCTTGAACTAAACTCTCAAGAATTGGCGTTAACTGTGTTACTACAGAGTTACTGAAGGCTTCCACAGTATTACGCAATTCGTGAAGTATTTCTTGTCTTCCCTCCGCCATAGCACTTTTAATATCATTTGCCAAATCCGTTGAGAACGACTTAAGAGCTGCTGTTTGTTGTTCTAGCTCATCTGCCTGCTGGAAGGCAATCTCCTCTTGAACTGTCAAAGTAAATAAGCTATCAAGTGAACGTTGTAGATTCGCTATTTCACTATTTATACCACCGATAGTCAACTTCTCTATACCGTTAAACAACAACGAAGTTACCATTCCCCAAACGGATGTCATAAAAGCTGTTGATACGCCAGAAAGGAGTTCCTGGATTGCATCCTTAATTTTCTCTGTGTTTTGAAAATCGATGTTTGAAAACGGTATCAATCCTAAAACCAACCCAACAAAAGTACCAAGAATTCCGAATCCGACCAATATAGCAGGAATGCTATATTGGTCGGAGATTCATATATTGTCCAAGTAGGCGATCCTCGCTGAAGAAAAATGATGCTTCATCAGTTTTGTATACTATTTCTTGGTTTTCATTGCGTTGACGTGTAATCAGTGAATCCTCAAATTCCTGCCATGCTTCAGCAAATTCTGCTTTGCGGTCAAATCCTTCTTTCAATTCTTGTAATATAGAGGGTTGAGCAGGACTGTTGAACTCTCGGATTTTTCGCGTTAAACTTCTAATTAATCTGTATCGCAGGTAAATTTTTACACTAAAATAAATCAGTAATATGAGAAAGGAAGCACCAATGATAGAAACAAAAATATCCGAAATTATCTGGTCATTAGACGTTTCCTGCCATGGTAGCAATAGTTGAAAAAATTCGTTCATATATCTTTTTAGCGGTTGTTGCTTTTCTCCTTTTGTTATTGTTATTTATATCACGCGCAGGTCAACATTTATATCAATATCACGAGTAAACGTGTTTGTCACGGGTGAGGCGGCAAGGGTTTCTTGCCAGAGTTTTTCTAATACCTCGTCGTCGGCATCCGCTGCAACGTAGATGGTGCCGCGTACTTCTTTGAAACCGCTATGTCCATCTTGTTCTGTGCCGAGGAACACAAAGATATTGTCAATTTGACCGCTCAGAGAAATTTCCAATTCATCAATTTCTATTTTCTGCTGTGATGCGCGGATCTGGAACCCCATCGCTAAGCATGCCCCGAGTGCGCCGAGGACGTATTCCACAGCACTTGGTGCGGCATCCCGTACATCAAAGCTTGCGGGTTGTCCGACTGCCCATGAATGATTTCTGCAGAAAACCTTTGCTTGCAAACCACCATCCCAATGGATACGTGTTTGCCATCGGTAATCTCTTGCTTGTTCGTAGGCGGCATCGGCATTCTGTTCAGCTTCGCCGCGCCGAACAAAGTATTTGTTATGCTCCTCTACAGGTTGCCAGCCGAGATACGGGTTTTCAGTCATTCGACACCACGCGGGCAAGTCTTCTTTGACGCTAATTTCTGTACTGCGAATTTCAAGTACCTCACCGTCCGGCACTTTTTCCATAGACTTCCGAATCAAGAGGAGCAGTCCTGAGCCGCAGTCCAGGTTACCACCTTCACATATATGTGGTGTTTGCAGGGTCTCTGGTGCTTGTAAGTCTTCTTCTCGCATTCTGTCATTTTATCCTTAGAAAATAAAGGTTATGCTACAAATGCACAACCTAGAAAGGTTATGCTACAAAGAGTGTGCACAAGGCACAACCTAGAAAGGTTATGCTACAAAGACAAAAACTAAAAGGTTATACTACAACATAGTGTATTTTATGAGATATTTAGTATATTTTAAGGTTGACTGTAGTAGATTTGATTAGAGATAGTGCTTATAAAACCTCTAAATTGAGAAACCCTCTCCTTGAAGTTTGTCTACTAAGTGATGAATTGATAGGAAACTAATTCTTCATTTGGAGAGGGAATCTGTTGCCAGGCTGGGATTCAACTGATCCCAATAGGAAATAAGCTGCTAAGGTTAGCAGGAATTCCTTTCCGTGAGATCAATAGGTAATACAAGAGGCACCGGTAGTTAAGAATTCGACAGCCTTTGCCCCGCCGACTATCAATGCACTTTCAACGAGATTATTTTCATCGAGATTTCGTTTTTTAAAGCATGGAGAACACACCCAAATTGTTCCACCCACCTCAGCAAAATCTGCCATTAACTGTTTTAGAGGTGCAAAACCTTCTTCATGAATATCATCAGCATAACCGTTTTGTGATAAATGTACACCTTCAGTGCTGAGAAATACGACTGTTTCAACACCGGATGCGACTGAAGCATTCGCGACAACAAAACCGACGGTAGCTTTATCGGTGTTATCTTTTGCGTGCGTGATGCTTATCATTAACTTCGCCATTATTTTTTGTCTCCTTTTTTAATATAAAAATAGGCATTGTCTTCTCCGCAGCAATCTGCAAGAAGTTCATTGCCTATCATGTTACACCATGCCGCGATGTCTACGGGCGCACCTGCATCTAAGGCATGGATTTGTGCTATCTGTCCTTGCTCAAGCGTTCTCATGGCCTTTAATAGTGCTACAATTAAGTCACCACATCCGAGTTCCCCTAAATCAAAGACAGCATCTGGCGTAATATCAGGTAATAGATTCTTTTGTTCCATATAGAATACTAAAGTTTGGACATTTTGGGACATTCAGGCTGCGTTGTCCGCAGGCAATGCTGTCTCTTTGTGAAAATCGGTGTGTATTTTCTGTGAGTTTGTTTTTTCAGAGTAAATCGCAGAAAATACCGCTCTGTAGAGCTGCCAGCGGAGATAAACTACACGCAACCCTTGTGTGAGACGCTTCGGATGATACCAATGGATGCCCAACTGATCACAAACTACCTGAGCACTTATCTCCTCCGCCGTCCCATCCCGTGGGGTGAATAGCAACTTCGTCAGACTTGCTGCAACGAAACTCAATTGCACAAACCGATTGATGCTTTTGCGGGATTTCAGGCGATAGTCATCAAAACCGAAGTGTTGCTTCGCATCCCGAAAAGCCGTCTCTATGTGCCATCTCTTGCGATAATATATAGCGATCTGTGGTATCCCAATCGTCAAATCTGTTGTCCATACACAGAAATACCGATAAGGTTTCGAGGTTTTCGGGCGACTTCGGATAACAACGAGGCGAATATCAGCATCGCACATCTTCGTTCTCACGACTTTGGAGGCGATTGAATACTTTTGGCCTTCTATATCCATAAGCGTATACCGCATCCTGCGAATATCCAAGCGGTCTCCATATTTTCGCGGACGGCCACGCTGGCGATGTTTCGGCTGTTCCGGTAAACGATAGAAGACGGCATTAGACTTCGCACGACACAAGATATGATGTCCATAACTTTGAACCAGCGTAAACACTTTTCGCCTTGAGAACCCACGATCAAAAATAATAAGACCCGGAGCGATCTGGGAACAGATGCGTTTCAACACCGCATCGCTTTTATCACGGCACGTCTGCGGCACCATCAGTCTCGCCCATACGGGGAATAGCTGCCAACCTGTAGATGTTTGGCAAAGTAAACCTAAGGCACCAAACTCGTGTCCATAATGGAACTTGGATCGGTTCACGCGACCCTTTTGATAACTGAAGTTGCGGAAAAAATGCAACCCCCACTGGCGTTCACCTGTTTTTATGGCTTTGGTCTCATCATACACATAAACCCAGTTAGGAAATGCTTGCTGAACCTTTTTTGTCAGGTGTCCTGCGACTTTATCCGCATCCCATTTACCACGCGATAGAAACTTTGGAAAAGACCAGTATCGCGTCTGTGAAAAACCTGATTGATAAAGTTCCGTTAGCGTGCCACTATTTCCATCTGCGATAAATCCGAAAATAAACGCTTGGAAAAGAGCATAGTTTTGTGTGTTGAACAGATACTGAAAATCTGATAGAATGTCGTCTAAGCAGAAAAGGAGGTTCATTTTTTATTCTCCTTTCAAAAAATATATTTGTTTATGAAAGGATACCTGCTTTTCTGTTTTTTCGCACTAAAAATTTCTAAAATTGTCCAAACTATAGTATAGAATAGGATAGCATGAACTCATTCTAATGTCAATCCAAATTATCTTGAATAACGTGAGTTCGGAGTAAGCCTATTTTTTGTCCGATGCACAATCCAGGAAGGTTATGCTACAAAGAGCATGCACAAGGCACAACCTAGAAAGGTTATGCTATAAAGGGCATGCACAAGACACAACCTAGAAAGGTTATGCTACAAATACCCCGAACTCACGTGATAATTAGCGTTCTAACCATCCTGGTAGACGTATGTTTCCAGATAATTGCCATGCAGTTAGGTATAGAGATGCAGTCCACCGCACACATTCTTGTGCTCGGTTTTTTGTAAAGTCTATTAACTCAGATGAGGGCTCTTCGAGTGCTTGATATTGTTCAACAAGCTCATATACGTTATCTACTAAGCTGTGCCCATCTTTTAGTTGTTTTACGATTGCTGGAAATAACTCGCCTACGATCTCAATAGTTTGATCCTTTGCAAGTTCAGTTGGATCAAGCTTCAATACCTCAATTGATGAGTCTATTTTCTCATGAATACCGCTATGTAGTTTAGATCCATCTTCCTGAATAATTCCGTTGAAATGCACTGTCAGATGCAATGGTTGGCACATATCTTGTGCATAATGAGCGAGAAAACCTGCATATACATAACACTTATATTGTATGATAGGGTTATCAGGCCATTTGCGATGTTCAGCGAAAGCGATTGCAAGCCGTTCTGTCCATTCTGCGACTGCATAAGGCAGGAAACCGACTTTACTTGGTTCAAGATTCATCTCTGCACATAGCTTGATAAATGCATTACGGTCAGTAGGAACAGGATTATCTTTGATGAGTTCAAGGTCAAAGTAATGTTCTCCGTATTCTGCTGCCCGTGCATGTGCCATGTTACGATTTCTTGATACATCGGGATCGTGAGCACAATGTGCTATCATACTCTGACCCGAAGCGGATCTGAAGAATTCAGGTAATTTGTCAGGTAATGCCCTTATGGCAGCTTGCGTGAGGATGTCATGTCCACCACCCCACCACGCCCAAGCGGGGGCGGTGAGGATGAACAGTAATAGAATCAATATTTGTGATACACGTTTCATAATACGCCTTTCTATTTTTGCTGGACGAAGTGGTAATAAGATTATCTCATTTGCATATAAAAATTAGTCTGCTGCAAGATATTCAAAGGATTCATCTTCATGCCATTGGAATTGAAGCTCCGCAGTTTCATGCGGTTTGAACGGTATTGCAACAGATTCAACATCAGGCCCGATGATGTCAATATTGTTAAGATCTGCTGTACCAAAACCTAATTCATTTGCATAATTGAATAGACCGATCTCTAATGGTTCGAACCCCATCGCTTTTGAAGTGACAGCGTCTGCTGCAAATACATCACCGCTTGCAATGGCAATTCCGAGCGGAACAGAATTTGTGCCACCTGGTCCGTTCCCTTGTAATCCTACTGTTCCGTCAACAATAGCGATGTCAGGTTTTAGATAGCGCGATAATCGAAGTAGATTGATATTTAGACTTTGTGCTTCACGTGGAAGTTCACGGTCTGCGTGGCTATGGTAACCGTGCATTTTAATACGATCTTCTTTATGTAATGTTCCCATAATCATATTTTTCATAGCGAGGGTTACAACGCCAGCATCGTGTGTTTTGGCAATTGCCACAGAAATGGTGCATGGACAATCCAACACTGTTTTTGGCATCCGCACCGTATCAGTTTCTCTACCTGCAAGATATACTGTCGTTTCAACCCAATCCGTTTCTTCATGCAAATCAACAAGTTGAATTGGGACATCGTATTCCGCTTGTAGGGCATTATACCCGAAGATTTGGAATGCTTCACCGGAAAACGATTCATTTGCTCCTTCAGCAATGATAATCTCTTTCGGTGGATGCGGTGTGCTTAATAGAAAGTCTATTGCACCACGCATCACATCTACGTGTGAGGATGCAAGTTGATTTGTGCTGGAGAGGAAATTCGGTTTTAGCAATACCTGTTCGCCCACTTTCGGTGCAATGTCATCACGGACATTGTTTAGTGCTTCATACACGTTTGAACGTCGTCTTCTAGTTTTGGCAAGACCTACTTTTGTAACATTCGTAGCCATAAAGTTTCTCCTTATCGATGAGAATTATACAGTTGATGTTTCTCCATCTAAAATTGGTCGTAATAGTCCTCGATTTTTTTCTAATATTTCAATTGCATCGTCTTTGTTGATTCCTTTTGCCAACATAACAATTGCGATCTTTGCTTTTCCCTCTGCATTTTTCAAAGCTTTCTCGGCAATTGTGGTATCAACGCCAGTAACCGTTTGTACAATTCGGATACTCCGCTCAATTAATTTGGCATTAGTAGCACTCACATCTACCATGAGATTGTTATAGACTTTTCCAATTTTCACCATTGAAATGGTGGTTAGCATGTTGAGAACCAATTTTGTTGCGGTTCCTGCTTTCAAACGTGTTGAACCTGTGATAATTTCAGGTCCAACAATTGGGGTGATAAAGTGATCAACATATTCCTTCAGTTCTTCTGCAGGTGGCACACATGAAAGAAATATGGTTTTGACTCCGATTATGTGTGCTTGGTTTAATGCTCCTAATACATAGGGAGTTCGTCCACTTGTTGCAATTCCAACGAGTATATCTTTATTTGTTAGTCTATGTTTTCGGATTGCATCTGCACCGCGATCTGGCTTATCTTCTTCACCCTCAACTGCATTACGTAAAGCGGAATTACCGCCTGCAATAATCCCTTGTACCATCTCTGGATCAGTACTAAAAGTGGGGGGACATTCAGAAGCATCCAAAACGCCAAGTCTTCCGCTAGTGCCAGCACCGATGTAAAACAGTCTTCCGCCATCTTGAAATGTTTTGACAATCATATCAATTGCTTGTGTGATAGATTCTGATTCAGCTGTGACTGCATCTATCGCTTTTTGATCTTCTTCGTGAAAAATTTGAACGATATTAGAGATTGACTTTAGGTCAATGTCTGTTGAATTTGGATTTCGTTGTTCTGTTATCACAATCAGGTATTGTATTATTCTGTCAGTCTATTATTTTCTATTGCTAAGAGGACTGCACCATAAGCTGGTTCGTGTTTCGGTCTGATCACAGTGCTGCCAATTATTATCTTCTCAATCCATTTATGTAATTTGTCTGCTAAAATTGGGTGGTTTAGTAGTATTCCTCCGCTAAAGACTATATCAAACTGCTGGTTGAAATCCAATTGTGTTGTCACTGCCTCGACGGCGCATGCAAGTTCGCTAAATGCGTTACCTATAATCTGTATTGCTTTATCGTCATTCATTTCTGCTGCTTCAAACACCAATCCTGCCAGGTGTGCAATTTCATCTCTACTCACAGCGTGTGTCCAGCGAATTAGTTCGTTTGGAGCATTCAACTCGAGTTCTTTCAGAATCAAGTCAGTTAACAGGGTAGATTGTTCACGTTTGTCTGCTGCGCGTGCTATGGCTTGTAGTCCTTTCAGAGCAATATCGTATCCGCTTCCTTCATCTCCAAGTAGGTAACCCCACCCTCCCGCGCGTACTTCTCTACCACATTCATCGATTCCATAGACAATAGAACCTGTTCCAGAAATTACTATCACACCTGCCTGTTTTCCTGTGCCACCAACTAATGCGATGTGCGCGTCATGTGTAAGAATACGACTCTTATTTATACCTATCTCATCACAAATCTGTCCGATCACAATTTTATCGTCTTGTCGTCCTAATCCTGCCATACCAATGCATACTGAAATAGACATTAATGGCGTTTTTTCGACATGTGCGGATAGCTCGGTTATAATTTCATTTATAACCGCCTGTGTCTGTTCAATTCCTACAACATGATAATTTGATGGTCCCGTTTGAACTCTAGTTATGCATTCCCCATTGTCTGTTGCTAAAAGTCCAACAGTTTTTGTTCCACCACCATCGATGCCTATAATATAACTCATAATTGAGATCGGTTGTATTTTAAATTTTTCGTATTACTTCAAGGATAACATAAGGCAATCACGATGTTCGTATCAAGCAGATATTTACCGCTCTGATTCATCACTCTCAACAGTATCCCACACCGAACCTGAATCAAAGTCTGATGTCGTGATAAAATTGATTTCCCGCAGGTCCGATCCTTCAAGCAGCGCGTTCTGATTTGCATCATAGTTAACGTCCAGCTGCGTAACTCCCTCTAACCGTTCATCTTCAAGTATTTCCAACAACTGTTCCGTGTCATCCTTACCATCTATAATTTTGCGGAACACGACCACCCTCTTACCACTCCGAACAACCCGATAGACCTGATCATCAAAATCAAACCGAAGCCACCGCTGAATTAGAAGTCCCTTAAGATAACAGTAGGTCTCCAACACATCTACATAACCTTCTATGCTATCTTTACCGTAAGTAATCCGATTAGTGAACGGAGATTGCATATCCATCACCAACCGAATTTCCTGCTCATCCGGACGATAGAGATATTGCACAGGAAGCTCTGCGTCCAAGTCATCATTTGGTGGTAAAGTTATTAGGTTGTTGAGAACATCTTCATACTGTTCCAGACGTTGATATTTGACAATGCCGACAGTGCCATCAATTTTATCTATAGAGGGGGGGGGTACCATTTTTCCAGTTTTCAGAGAACATGACACGGCGAATCCGTTCCTTCAATGTAGTTTCAAAGTAATCACCCATCTCAACAAGTATAAATTTACGGTTGCCTTTCTCTTTGTCAATTTTGTTAAGGTTGAGCACGGCATGCCCTGTGGTACCGCTTCCAGCGAAGAAGTCTAACACCATTCCATCAGAAATCAGATCACAAGCTAATAAGCAATCAGAAACCAGAAAAGTTGATTTTGGAAAGTTAAAGTTGCTATTGCCCAAGATTTCCTCCAATGCTGTCGTTCCATATCGTGCTGCTGCATATACGCCTTCACCCCACCATGTTTTTGGAACAGCATCTTCCTGCATACGTGATTTATATTCTATACGAATGCTATCTGCACGTCTAACTCGATATTCATCTGCTTCTCTCGAAACTTTTTCCCAGCCATGTCTCCATCTTTTTTCTATACCTGATTTAATCGGCAAGATCGCTTCTTCGTCCTCCTGAGGTTCTTCTAGAATAGTATAAGCACGTGCCGACTCATCCCAGGTCATATCTGGGATTCGGATAGTATCATCTTGCTTAACATAAATCGGGAAAAACATAGTTGGTACATCTGCTCTATTATCGCCTGGAGGTCGACGGATAAGATTGTCCCAGGTAAACTGTCCTTGTGCATCTTGGTGTGGATAGCTGTTTTTCTGCTTCTCTGTTTTTGGTAGACTACCAGGCGATGCTTCGGAATTTCCGTAGAAAAGTGCATACTCATGCGCTGGAGAAAAATAACCTTTTCTAGCTCGTCCTTGTGGATTTGAACGTACTGTAGCAATTCCCAATTCTTTCTCAAAAAGATCTGTTAAGAGAAATCGCAACGGGGACACTTCCACATCATCAATAGCAACGCATATAATCCCCTCGTTTTTTAAAAACTCTTTCGATAACAAAAGTCGGTCATGCATTAATGATAACCAAGAAGAATTTTTATAGCTGTTTTTGTATAGTATTGGAGAACCTTGCGTGTTGTATGGAGGATCGATATAAATACATGTTAGCCTACCTCTATACTTTTCAACAAGTAAATTTAAAGATTGAAAGTTTTCACTGTTCAAAAGCAGACCGTCAATTTGCTCCTCTAAATCGTCAAAGAGTGAAAGCAGATGATCAATGAATACCTCGTCTTCTCTAAAATATCGCGTGTCCAACGGTAATGTCGGGTACCCTTCAAGAAACAGTGGTGGTTGTTGCTTAATATCGATACCGAAGGTGTCCCGCCAGTCGTCGAGTTGTGCTGCGTTATCTAAGATCTTGACAAAGATTTTTTCGCGTAGTGCCTTGTCGTTTTTCGTCACCTCTGCAATCTTACCTATGGAGATAAGATAACCGGTAGAGACAACCTTTTTCTCCATCAAAAACAACTGCTTTTGGAACGTTTCCACCGCAACCAGCAAGGAGATTATTTCGTCGGTGACGTTCCGAAATGCTGTTGCTATTGCAAACGCAGAATTTTCAGGACTGAGGTTCAGGAGTGTGTCTAAATCTCCAAGGATGGTGTTTTGGATATAACGTCGTTGTTCTATCTTTAAGAACTTGTCCAAATCTTTGTGGATAAAATAATCAGAATCCATTCCGACAAAGAACGTGTTCAGGTTTTTGTCAAAGGTATGGAACCGTAGCACTTTTGGACGTTTTTGGAGTGCCTCCCGCCGTACATCTCTACTTCTACCGAGCTCCTTGAAGTCAGGATGACTTGCTAACTTCTCAGCATATTTTTCTAAACTCACGTGCAATGCTCTTATACCCTGTAATCTGCCATTGCTCACCTTGTTATACGTATCCGCCAAGTCTCTAAAGATCGGTTTCCCCTGTTCTTCACCTTTCTTCGCGCGTTCATGCAGATAGATACTGGCATCATCTGTTTCACCGAAAATCTGCTCGTTCATTTGACTGTAAATTTCAACTTTAGGCGTCGAAGTTTCCGCTAAGTGAAGAACAACAATCGCGGATTTACGCCAAATCAAGAAATCAACGGTATGTCGAAGTTTCCGCTAAGTGAAGAACAACACGCCATGTCTGTTCAGCATCACCATCTTTAGGCGGATCAATCCTATCAAATTTGTAATGCTTAAATTCGTCTTGATTACTGTTTTGTGCAACAGCGGCGTTTGCCTTCCCCTCTAACCGATATTCAATTCTCTTTCCTTCTACCTCAAAAACTACACTATTGAAACCTGTTGCCGTTTTCACGTAATAACTGTCGCGACATTTCCAATGAAAAAGCACATCTGTCCCGTTATAGTCTGTTTCATCTGGGTAGTCTACCTTATATTGTGCGGTGCTTCTACCGTTATAACCGAAGTCACCGTCTCGGTAATATCCTTCAAAAAAACTGTGAACGTGATTATAGACCTTAAAAGCAAGCTGTGCTTTAAGTTCGCCAGGATCCGTTTTTAGTGGCACAGTCAGTTCTTCCTTATCCTCACCCCGCAGAAATTCTATGAGTGTTTGCGCTTGTCCAGAAATATCGTCAAGACATTCTCTAAGTTTTCTACCACCATGCTCTTGGACATATTCCTTAACCTGTATAAGTCGATGGTCGTAGAGTTCATTTGCTACATCTGTTAGTGCCTCATCAACTATTTCAGTCAACTTTTCATCGATGAACTGATCTACTTCCTTCCGCTTGATTTTAAGGATACGGTAGATACCGAAATCGAGATCGGTATGTGAAAATTGGAACATCTCCCGGAGTTTTTCACAGAGGGTATTGAGAGCTTCAGTTGTGTTATTATCTTCTATTAACATATTACAATTAACCGATTCTTGCCTTTAGAGTTTCACAGAGCCATTCAATTGTCGCAAACTTAGCGTCCTCCGCAATTCTGACAAAGATAATCCAGAGAAAGCCTAATGAAGTTTAAGAAAATATTTGGGTAATTCTATATTCCCCAGGCTCTGTAGGTAAGGTTTCCTAACCACACGGCATCTTCAAGAAATTACCGAATTAAATTATTAATCTTTACACAGTTTGTGCATCCGTGAAACGGAACTAAAAGTAAACCCTACAAAAATGGATAAACGCACAGCAAAAGAAAAATCCGCGCTAATCCGCGTAATCCGCGTAAATCCGAGATTCTGACAAAAAATGAGAATTACCCAAAGAATAAGTTAATCTTCATCCAGGTTGTGCAAAGGGAACACTTTTCGTAGCACAAAAAATGTTTATACCGAACTCAGTTACAACAACACACACATAATTATAGCAAAAATTGAACAAACATTGACAATTCAGATAAAATCAGTTAAAGTAATATGACGTGAGTTCAGAATAAGACATTTTTTGCAGGAGGCACAACCTACAAAGGGTATGCTACAAAATATCCTTCATATTTCGGACACCGAATTCACGTTAATATAACACAATTCTTATGAAAACACAATCAATTTATCTGGAGAATTCCTCATGAAAAAGATACACCAATTTATCTCATTATCATTCATATTCTTAGTTTTTCTTAGTTGTTCACAGGATGGTTCTCAGGATGAGTGGAAAAAGGTAGATAGCGGAACAGAAGCGCACCTCTACGGTATCCATTTTGGAGATGATAAACGTGGTTGGGCGGTCGGCACAAACGGCGTTATCCTGTCTACAACAGATGGTGGGAAAATTTGGAATAAAACAGAAACTGATTCATCAACAGATAATACATACACACATGTTAATTTTACATCTCCTAAACATGGTTGGCTGGTAAGTATAGGAAAGGTGTTATATACTGGGAGTGGTGGAAATTCTTGGCGTGCCCAATATCAAGAGCGCGCGGTTGGAAAGAAACCCCCTGGAATATTAGATCTCTATTTTATCACAAAAACAGAAGGCTGGGCTGTTGGCGGTTTCGGTACGGTTTTACATACACAGAATGGTGGTGGACAATGGGAAAAGATCAGAACATTTTCTAATAAACATCTGTGGGGAGTGTTTTTTGTTGACACTGACCACGGATGGATTGTCGGACAAGAAGGTGAAATCCTACATACACAAGACGGTGGTAAACAGTGGACACTTCAAGATAGTAAAGCAGAACAACCGTTATTTGCTGTCCATTTTGTAGATACCATGAATGGATGGATTGTCGGATCAGATGGACTGATTTTACGGACTATTGATGGTGGAAAAAATTGGGAACGTCAGAAAAACCGTCTGAAACAGAGTTTACGAGATGTTGAGTTTCGCACTGTAAAGGAAGGATGGGCTGTCGGAGAGGAAGGTTTGATACTACATACTGCAGATGGTGGTATCACGTGGAGTCCTTATTCATCACCAACGACGCATAATTTGCAGGATATTTTCTTCTTGAAAAAATCGGGTTGGATCGTAGGTGAGAAAGGTACAATACTGATAATGAAGTAAGCGAGAATAACTTTACACACCAGCTTAACTTTAGTTGACTGTTGTTCAATGATATGTTACAATTCCAGTATCATAAAATGAACAAATTCAATGATATAGACATTATCAATAACAATATGAAGCGCATAATTACATACATCCATATCATATTTTTTCTATTCACAAGTATTTCTATATTAGCAGACAACTCGGACATTCACGAAAACGCAGGCACACGTGCGATGACGTTCCTCAAGATTGGTGTTGGTGCAAAGGCAATTGGAATGGGGGAGTCTCAAGTCGCCGCCGCAGATGACCTATACGCATCTTTTTGGAATCCAGCAGGACTTATCAATCTTAAAAGGCCGCAACTTGCCCTAATGCATAACGAATGGTTCGCAGAGATAAATCAAGAGTATGTCGGAATAGCACTACCTATTGGAAAAAGCAACGCGGTAGGGATCAGTGCGAATTTTTTATCCTTTGGTGATATACAAGGGCGCGATGAAAACGGCGATTTAACTGAAATTTTTCGCCCTTACGATCTGGCAATGATATTATCATACTCCCGCGGTTTTGGAGATACATTAGCATTTGGTATGAACGCAAAATACCTGCGAGAACAGATATCTGACGAAAACGGCACAGGTATCGCGTTTGACTTCGGCGGGTTATACACCCTTTCCCAATTTCCGCTTTCATTCGGAATCAATGCGCAAAATGTCGGACCACGTGTGAAATATGTCGAGGATGCGTTTCAGCTCCCATTTGTTCTCAGAGTGGGGACTGCATATAGGTTTTTTAATAAAAATGCAATCTTAACGATGGATTTTATACGCCCCACCGACAACGATAATGCATTTGCGGCAGGGATAGGTTATACAATAGCGAATATATTACAAATTCGGACTGGATATAAATACCAACTTGGCGGAAACGATTTGGGAGTGCTCTCTGGACTAACCGGAGGTTTTGGTTTGTCAATACTCAGATTTCAGATTGATTATGCCCTTGTGTCGTTTGGGGATTTGGGATTGACGCATCGACTCTCCTTAATCGCACATTTTTGATCGGAATAATCCATTTTGGACTTGAGGATTTTCTGAACACGATGTAAGCAGAACGACAAGTAAGCATTGTAGAAATACATGCGACATAACGTACACATGGTCGCCTCACAACAAGCGAGGTAAGGAAACATTGTCAACAACGGAGCATGAGGATAATCCTGTGCTGCATCACAATCAATTGTTGACTTCACACCAAGCGAAATGAATAAAATCTCATGAAAAAGAAAACGGTATGGGGGATCGCGACCGTCATTGTTTTACTGGTTACTGGTGTTTCTTATATAGCAGTTTGGCAATACACGGAACTACAGCAATACAAAAAAGATGCTACGGATGCAGACAAGTTGTTAGCAGAACACAATAAGCGCAAACAAGCGTCTGGGACAATAGGTTCTGATGTTTCTGATGCTAACTACCAACTGCCCCCACTAGGTGAAACCGATGATACGGGGTATTGGGAAGGCAACACATGGCATCAGAAACCCGCACCAAAACCGAAGAAAAAAATGGTGGCAGACAGGAGATACAAGAAAATATATAGAGATGTTGGTAGTGACTGGTAACCTGCCAAAGGAATTCGAGGGGGACTCTTACGCTTTTGCCCGTTGGATTATTGCCGAACATCCCTATTCCCAAGCGGCACTTGAAGCAAGAATAGTACTGAATAGCGGAATTGATTATTCCGTTGATAATCTCAAGGAAGCCTTGAAATATCATCCTGTCTCCCCGGCACTGCATGCAGAAATAGCGAGTGGTAGGTGGGGGGATTATCCAGAAGAATCAGTAGCGTTTGCCAAAAAAGCACTCCGTCTGCTTTCCGCTACTTCCGAAGATTATTTATATCGCGGTGTATATGATTCACCCGAAGTGCGAAGCCACCGGGCCCTAGGGCTTGCGTACCAACATTTGGGCGATTACAAATCAGCGTTGGTTCACCTCAAAGCAGCACAACGTCTTTACAAATCAGGCATAACGGGGGAACCGTGGGATTTAAACTTGGACGCATACAATAATTGTGTGAAGGACATTGAAGCGATAGAAGCAGGGAAACCAAGATGGGGTCAGGATCCGAAGCTGGAACCTGCGTTTGGCGGTATATCTGTAAAATCGTCCGCGACACCTATTGTCTCAATATCGGATGCTGATGAACTACCTGCTGCCTCGGATCCTCGTGCTTTTTATGTACCACCGAGGAATGCCGCGGATACTAGATTTGAGGCTCCGAGTTTTCCATTTGATAGTCCTCAAGCTGCGGAGCATGCCCGTGCTGCTTTTATACGGCAACGGGATCAAAATGTCCAGGCATTCAGGGAGTTCACGCGGGAGATGGTACAGATAAAGGCGGTTAGGTCTCCGGGGCACTTAGAAAATCTTGTGATACGTGAGATGGCAAAGCAGCTACAAGGTAGCAAAACGGAATTCACGCCACAAGAGCTGATCCGTGCGTTTTCTGCGGTGCGTCAGCGACAAACGCAAGGGAAGCGACAATTAGAGAAACTGGATGCGGAGTTGGCACGCGAAATAGCTCGTCAACAACGTCCGAACCGGGTGCCCATGCGTCCAGCACCTCAAAAAAATAAGGAAAGACCGCAATGAACCGTTATTTTATATCTACCTTGATGCCTCCCTTATAAACGCTCTAAATAATTTGTTTCTATGTTCTCTAAATTCTTGTGTAGAAAACATTCGTTCTGGATGGTATTGAACACCTATCATAAACGGCTTTGATGGATTCTCAATTGCCTCAACAATATCATCACTTGAACGAGCAGTGACAATAAATCCCTCACCGATGTTGTCTACTGCTTGATGATGTGCTGAATTCACTTCAACAACACTCTCGCCAATTATATTGCCAAGTATACTTTCAGGTTCAATCTCTATTGGGTGTTGTGAATCTTTTCCATCTTCCTTAGGATGTGGGAGTGCTTCTCTGGGATACACTGTTTCTATATCCTGATAAAGGTCGCCTCCCATCGCAACGCTCATGATCTGAATACCTCGACATATTCCAAATACCGGAATATCCTTTTTGTATGCCTCTCTAAACAGAGACAATTCTAAATCATCACGTTCCTCATCTACATATTTTAGTTTTGGATGCCATTTTTGATCAAAATTATCGGGGTGAATATCTCCACCACCAGGAAGTAGAAGCCCATCAATTCCATCAATGAATTCTGCAATTGATTGTTCATTTCTGACTAAGAAACAGACCTTTCCGCCATGTTCTTTGATCGCATTCTTATAGTTATCAAATCTCTTTTTCACAAATTTGTTAACTGCTGGAATACCAATTTTGGATGTCATTGTTTTCTCTCCTCAAATGTTAACTGTTAACTGAAAAAGTTTAACGTATTTTAGGTTGGATTTTCAATCGATATTTTGGTATGTATCAAATCCAATAAACAAATTACCTAGATCACCAACAAAACCTGTTGACATTTACAAACAAAATCTGTAAAATAATCACTGATAACAGCAAAAGATGAAATACTATTTTACAACATTGGTTCAATACAAGAATGTAAGGAGGTAATTATGGCAAACGCAGATTATAAAATAGGCGTTGTAGGTGTAGGAAGGATGGGGGCAAACATTGCGCGGCACCTTAATGACGATGGTTTTCAGGTAGTTGCTGTGTACGATGTTGCAAGTGAACGTGCAAAAGAATTGGCAGAAGAAATTGATGCAACCGCTGCAGACACATTAGTACAAGTCACCGAACTCGCGGAATATATTATTACTGTTGTTACTGATGATGATGCAATGCGTCAGATTTATTCTGACGATGCGTCAGATAGTTTGCTCAAAGGAGCATCCGGTAAGGTGTTTATCAACTGTGCTACGTTAAGTCCACAAGTCCATGTTGATATTGAAGGTCTTGCTGCGAAACATGGTGCTGAAAGCCTTGAAGGGTGTATGGCAAGTAGTATCACGCAAGCACAAGAAGGCACGCTTTATCTCATGTGTGGTGGGAAAAAAGAGACTTTTGACAAAGCACATCCAATATTAGACTCAATGAGTGTCTCATTGCGTTATATTGGTGAAGCAGGCAAGGCAGCGCAGGTTAAAGCTCTGGTCAATATGGTAATGAATATCAATACTGCAGGGCTCGCTGAGGGACTTGGTTTGGGAGCTGCACTCGGTTTAGACCTTGAAATGTTGCAGGAAGTGTTTGCGCAAACTGGTGCAAATTCACGTGTTTTAGAAACGGATGGAGAAGATATGCAGATTCGCGATCATGAATGTTATTTTTCGGCTGCCCATGCATCCAAAGATTCTGGAATTGCACTGGACCTTGCGGATGATGCTGGCATCACACTCCCGCTTGCACAAGCGACAAAAGACCAATACGATCGAATGATTGAACAAGGATTAGGGGATTTAGATAAGTCTGGTGTTGCTGAATTGACTTTTCCCGGTCGCGGTAAGAACGCATAATTATCAAACACAAAGAGGTTCTGATCAGATTGTGCACTGCAACTCTGTTAGAAGCTGATTTAATGTCGAATTTCGAAATGCAACAAACCCTCAAAGGCGTTATTCTTGCAGGGGGTTTAGGAACACGTTTATACCCACTAACAAAGGTTACCAGCAAACATTTACTTCCTGTTGGAAACGAACCGATGGTTTTTCATACCGTCAAACAACTCAAAGAAGCTGGAATCACAGACATTCTTATAGTTACAAATCCTGACCACATCGGTGACTTTGTAAGTGTGTTGGGCGGTGGCAAAGAATTCGGTTGTGAATTCACCTATCGTGTCCAAGAAGAGGCTAAGGGAATTGCACATGCACTTGAATTAGCTGAAGGATTTGCTGCGGGAGGTAGTATTGTTGTGATGCTTGGAGACAATATCTTTGAATCATCCATAAAACAGGTGGTATCTGATTTTCAATTACAAAGAACAGGTGCGCATGTTCTATTAAAAGAGGTTGAGGACCCGGAACGTTTTGGTGTTGCAAATTTAAATGGAAAGCAAATCGTTTCAATAGAAGAAAAGCCGAAACAGCCCAAAAGTAATTACGTTGTCGTTGGTGTCTATTGTTACGATTCAACGGTATTTGATATTATCAGGACGATAAAACCATCGGCACGTGGCGAGTATGAAATTACTTCAGTCAACAATGTATATATTGAACGTGGAGAACTTGGATACAGCTATCTACAAGGTGAATGGGTTGATGCTGGCACATTTGATGCGCTTGTCAAAGCCAATAATATTCTATCAATTCGGAAGGAACAGCATTGAACGTTACACAGAATCCATATCTATCAATTGTTGTACCTGTATACAACGAGGAGGAGAATGTCCGACCGTTATATGAGAAAATAAGTGCGGTTTGTGAGTCGATTGGTCTAACTTATGAAGTATTATTTGTAGACGATGGAAGTCAAGATGACACATATTCCGTGCTTTCTGAATTACGCGAAACTGAGCCTAATCTTTCGGTAATTAAATTTCAAGAGAATGCTGGTCAAACTGCTGCGATGGCTGCAGGCTTTGAATATGCGCAAGGTGAACGTATTATCAGTATGGATGGGGATCTGCAGAATGATCCGGCGGACATACCGCACCTTCTTGATAAACTTGATGAAGACTACGATTTGGTGTGCGGTTGGCGGAAGGAACGTCAGGATAAATTTTGGTCACGAAAAGTCCCATCCGTAATCGCAAATTGGATTATTAGTATAGTAACTGGTGTTGCAATTCATGATAACGGATGTTCATTGAAGGCATATCGATCAGAAGTTATCAAACAAGTACCGCTCTATGGTGAGATGCATCGCTTTATTCCAGCAATGTCCACCGTTGTCGGGGCGAGGATCACTGAAATTGTGGTCAAGCATCATCCGCGACGCTTTGGCGTAAGCAAATATGGTCTCAGTAGAATCTGGCGTGTCATTCTTGATATATTAGCTTTCAAATTGATTTTATCTGTATTCACACAACATCCCAATCCAAACAGTAATAATAGTCAACAGACCTATCGTAAATACCTAACGCCACATATAAATGTCTACAGAGCCGCAGCATTATTCACTCTTCCTATTTTCATTATAGGATTCTTTCTGATTAACCGCGACATTAATTCATCTATTTGTTTTATAGCTTTAGGTATTTCTATCATATTTATCAGTGTATTAACAGGATGGTCAATTGGAATATCACAAGCTCGTACTGCCGATTTAAGCCCGTTTGCTTCTTTTTTTATACACCGTTGTAATCGACGCCCCATACGGCACTTCGGTCCACTAGGGGTATTGATATTCGTGATAGGCGGGATTCTAATGTTTGTCTTACCATTCTACGGACCTATTTTGTTAAGCAGCGGCATGCTGATTTTTTTCATCGGCCTATTCGGTGAAACTATAGCCTATGCAAATGCTAAACGGGTGACAGATTATAAGGTTGATATCTTCTTAGATACAAAGGACTATGGAAAACGTGTTGACATCTATAACTGATAAGTGGCGTGCCGAATTTCCGGTAACAAAAAATTATATCTATATGAACCATGCAGGTGTTGCTCCTTTATCCAAACGGGTTAGGGATGCGATGACAGATTTTGTCCAGGATGCCACAGACAACGGTGCTGTGAACATGGAATCATGGGAGGAAACAGTAGAAATGTGTCGGTCAGCTTCGGCACAACTCATAAACGCAGATGCATCTGAAATCGCCTTCATGAAAAATACGACACAAGGAATACTTATCGCAGCAAACGGGATAGATTGGCGGGAAGGAGATAATGTCGTTACGACTGCAGTGGAATTCCCTGCAAATGTATACCCCTGGTGGAGTCTGAAAGATCGCTATGGTGTTGAAACCCGGATGGTCCCTGAAAATCATGGAAAGATCGATCCTAATGATATTATCGCATCAATTGACAATAAGACACGAGTCGTTACACTCAGTCATGTAGAATTTGCATCCGGTTTTCGTAATGACATCAGGACTATTGGTGAGACATGTCGTGAACGCAATATCTGGTTCGTCGTAGATGCCATTCAGAGTCTCGGTGCCATCGACGTAGATGTCAAATCATGTTGTATAGATATACTTGCAGCAGATGGACACAAATGGTTGTTGGCACCTGAAGGGGCTGCTATATTTTACTGTACTAAAGACAAATTGGAACGACTTATCAATACAAACGTCGGATGGGCAAGTGTTATGAATCCTCGCGAATTCCTAGACTACGACTTAACGCTGAAACCTGATGCCACACGATTTGAAGAGGGATCACATAATAATACAGGTTTGAATGGACTTAATGCCGCGATAGATCTGCTACTTGAAGTTGGTATCTCAACAATTGAAAGTCGTGTGCTTGAACTCACATTAAAATTAATCGCAGGTTTGGAAGATAAGGGCTATTATGTAACCACACCTAAAGATGATTATGACCGAGCAGGAATTGTAATATTTGAAACGAATAGACAGACACCATCACAAATAGTCAACTTACTACAAAAGCACAATATAATAACTGCTGAACGAGGTAACGGGGTGAGAATATCGCCGCATTTTTACAACACTGAATCAGAAATAAAACTTATACTCGACGTTCTACCTGATCAATAATATATGCCTAACAGAAACAGTTGGAACTTACATACGAACTATGGGCAAGCTTTGTAAGCGCACTGAAATTTCGGAATTCTTCTGAAAAATTACACCATTTTTGAAAAAACGAAAATCATAAATTGCATAAATCCTAATAGAACTGAGATCAATATAGTGAATATACATATAAACAACAAAACCAATCACCATTATACGAAATATGTTCCATATCTACTTTTATGTTATCTAATTATTGTAATAGGGTGCACGTTCCCTGGAGGTAAACAGGAAACAAACCGCATCCGTTTGTCTATTCAAAATACTTTACGCGCTGATAGAGATAATATACCCATCGTACTGACTTTAGAACAGTTAAAGAAAGTAAGTGCAGACTTTTCGCTTAATGCCTTCTCCGTAGTCACTGGAAAAACACCGCGTGAAGCTATGATACCTGCTCAAGCTGATGATGTGAATTATGATGGAGTACGTGACCAATTGATATTCCTATTAGACCTCAAATCGGAAGAAACTAAGGAAATCTCTATCCTATACGACCCAAATGTAAAGGCAACTTTCACGCTTGATGTCCAAAAATTGACCCGTGCAGGTATATTTCCTGAACTTAATGCCGTCGCCGCAATTGAATCCGATTTAGTAACATACATATTAAAACCTAATGGAGCAGTCAATGCGTATGGCAAGAAGAGACAAGAACTATTCAGTGTAGATACGATGTTTCAAACAGAATTAGATTTAGCGGAGCAACTTTCACCAGAGTTCAGACTCCACTTTGATAGGAACAAGATTTCACTGACTCAGAACCCTCAAGCACTAAATATTAGTGTTGAAAAAAACGAACAACGTTGGGTAATTCATGATTTTGAAAATCAGGAAAACTACTATGTTCGAAAAAATGATGAACAACTGAATCTTTACAAATCAATTGGATTATCACTAAATGAACTTCTTAATTTAGAAACTACGAATATGGTTGCGTTAGCAAAAGAGGAAGGTTTAATAGGATGTGGCGGTATAGCTCTCTGGAAGAAGAGTAAAAAGGCAATGATTCCTCTGCCGTTGGATGGGGATTATGTTCGTATAGTTGCAAATGGTGCAATGCGTTCAATTGTTCAACGGATTATTCCAAACTTAAAAATAGATGATGAGACATATCATTTGACGATCAACACTTATATTTATGGAAGAAATGCCGGGATCGAACAACATATCCAGATAGATAGGGAACTACCGTCGGACTATGCATTTGTAGTTGGTATACCCCAAATAAGTGAAAGTGATAATGTAGATGAAAAGCAAGGGGTGTTATGGAGTTGGGGAACAGACCCGAAAGGATCACATTCACTCGGATTTGCACTGATCTATAATAAAACACAAAATGGTGGCGTAATTGAAACTGATCCGTCGCTGATATCGATGTTTCTAAATTCCGATGTTGATGGAAACATCAATTATAGATCTATAGCAATTTGGGATGGTGGCATAAATGGGGTGCAATCTGAAACAGAATTTTTGCAAGAACTCCAACTCATGACAACAAACGTGTTAAATCCACCTACAATTAAATTTATACGTGCAGAGGATAAATAGTCGTTTTCATACAATTCACCATTTTCGGACTTAGGTATAGGATAGTGAAATTATGCTCAACAAAGAAAATTGTCTTAAACTAATCGCATCACAGCGAACAGACGAAATCGTCGTAACCACAATGGGTATGGCAGTCCCGTGGGCGAAAATATCAGCACATCCCCTGGACTATGCATCGGTAGGAAGTGCTATGGGACACGCAGCGGATTTAGCTCTTGGCATGGCACTCGCTATACCTAAAAAAAAGGTCGTGGTTTTAAATGGTGACGGTAGCATGTTAATGTGTTTAGGAACACTTGCAACAATTACTAGTCTAAGTACTCCTCCCACCAACTATCTCCTTTTTGTATGTGATAACGGGACTTACGAAGTTACGGGTAATCAACCTGTACCCCATAATACTAAATTTAGTTGGACGACTATAGCAGAGGGAACAGGATTTCAGCAGGTGTATGAATATAATGATATTAATACGTTTGATACTGAATTACCCAATATCTGGAATCAAGACGGACCGACTTTTGTGAATCTTAAGATCGCAAAGGCGAATGAACGCCCCCCAGATAGATGGGGTAGTTTTCAATATCCATATTTACAAGAATCCCTTGCTACATCAACACACAAGTTAAGAAAGACACTGAAAAGTATGTAGCGAAGTTAATATTAGGATAAATTTATGGCACAAAAATTAGAAACTCGTAGAATGGGACGTACGGAGATGCGACCAAATGCTTTAGCACTTGGTGCGGCATGGTTATCCTCAAAACCAGATGAAGAGGTTATTGGCGCAATCAGAAGAGCAATTGAGCTCGGTATCAACTATATTGACACCTATCCTGGACACAGGGAACATCTTTGGGGTGAAGCACTTTCTGACGGTTTGAGAGAAAAGATTTATCTACAGGCTAAAGTTGGCACACATCCTGAACGAAGAAAAGATTTCTCTGCAGATGGTACAAGGTGGAGTGTGATGAATAGTCTTAAGGACATGCGAACAGACTATCTTGATTCGGTTTTAATACATGATCCATTGAATATGGAAACCGTGTTAGGGAAAGGGTGTGCCTTGGATACTCTTCTGGAGATGAAAGATGAAGGTTTAATCAAGAATATTGGTGCGGGCATGCGATCACATGACTTTCACAAAGAACTAATTGAAACAGGACATATAGATATAATTCTCACTTTTTTGGATTACACATTGCTCTCTCAATCTGTAGCAAAAACCACTCTACCATTAGCGCGTGAACATGATGTTGGTATTATTCTTGCGAGTCCACTGGGAATGGGGAGTCTTACTGGTGCAGAACCCAATGTTGATGAGGAACGTAGGCGAAATCCAGACGAGGAACCTAAGGCTCATGCTATGTGGAAGTGGTGTCAAGAACGCAGTGTCAATATTCGACACTTAGCATTGCAGTTTTGTCTTGCCGCACCTATAGATGGCATCGTAATGTTTGGTCCTGCAGATAAAGCACAAGTGGAAGATGGATATGAAGCAGCAACCGCAAACATACCAGAAGAAATATGGCGAGAATTTGAGTCGGAATTTGGTATTAAACGCGGTATGTAATACCATTTCAAAATAACTTTCCGATGGAAAACAGACCGTTCAATCACAATTCATTGTGCCTGTTTCGTCCCAATTTAAAAGAAACAATAACTAATACAATGGTTTTAGACAGGCCTTATGCTTTCACCCCAGCTGCAAGGTCTGATGCAAATAGTTTCACAGCAGCAAGCAATTTTGTCTCGTCATCCTTATATTCCTCAATAACATTGATAATAGCACTTCCGACAATAACCCCATCAGCAACTTCTGCTACCTGATTGGCATGCTCAGGTGTGGACACCCCAAAACCTACGCTAATCGGTTTGTCTGTGTGCTTACGGAGTTCTGCTATCATCGGTGCGATTTCGGAAGACAAAGTTGTTCTTGCACCGGTCACTCCTGTCAATGATACACAGTATATGAAGCCAGTACTTACGGTTGCGATGCTTTTCATACGATCAGGTAGGCTTGTCGGTGCGACGAGAAATATAGTGGCAAGATCGTACTGTGGTGCAACTTCCAATAGCGGTTGTGCCTCCTCTACCGGCAAGTCTGGAACAATAACGCCATCAACCCCCGCCTCTTGTGCAGCTTTACAAAAAAGCTTCTCGCCCATCCGAAAGATCGGATTATAATAACTCATCAGAGCAATAGGAATTTCTGTTTTTTGACGAAGTTCGCTTACTATGTCAAGTATTTGTTGCAGCGAAATACGGTGTTTTAAGGCACGTTCACTAGCACGTTGAATAGTAGGTCCATCAGCGATTGGGTCTGAGAAAGGCACACCCAGCTCAATAAGGTCAGCACCTGCTGATTCGAGTGTAAGTAGGAGTTCTGTCGTTAACTCTGGGGTTGGGTCTCCTGCACACAGGTAGGGCATAAATGCACATAAATTTCGCTTGCGCAGGTCTTGAAATTTCTTGTCAATTCGATTCATCTAATTAAGAGAGTTTCAACCTTATGATAATTTGTATCCTCAATTATACTTTAGTACAGGTTATAATGTCAAGAATGTTTGGATGTGTAAAGTTATTGGCATAAACGTCAGCTCATTTAGAAGGCATTTTAAACAAACCTGTCCAGAAGTTGAACAGCAAACTTACAAATCTCGAACCCTAATCCGCAAGAAACCTAATATAAACCCGTTTTATACCAATTATATCTTTTGGCATAATTATTGCTGTACATAGACATGTATAAGGTGGGATTACTTTTCCGTATGATATCTTCCTATCTGCCGAAACTGATGCTATCAAAATCATAAAACCGACAACAACCGGCAGTGGCCGTATTGATACGGTTGAATTTTACACAATTGCAGGTAGAAAGAAGAAACGAATAATATCATACAATCGGTTACTCATATTCAGTTTACGATACTTTATAAATCTTGAATATACTTTAAATTCACATCTTAGGAATGCACGTGTATGTGCAACAAAATTACGTTCTGCACATACATGTGCAGCATTAATCTCCTCAATATCTACTTTACCGACAATGAATAATTTAAAACATGTGATTTATTCTCTAATTACATTGATATGCTTTCTGAGCACATTACTTCTCATCGGTTGTGGTGCGCAACCTCTTGGACCTTATGAACCGCTCTTACCAACAATTGAAAGTGAGAAAAAATTTTCAGATAGATTCAGATTGGATGAGGAACTCCAATTCTTCCATAACCTATATGGTCAAGAGGTAGTGGAAGGCAGTGAAATTAGTAGATACTCAGATCATCAAGAATTTGATCAAAATGGGAAATTGGTCATTGGATGGAACGGACAACTCGATAGTTTTAGGTTCACAACACAATTGGACCGGGCAATACTTGTTGAAGAAACCTTATTCGGCAGACATACCGATATTGCTATCGGAGACCATATACGACTAAAACCAGATACGCTGTTCCCAAACCAATATATAATCTCTAAAACAGAATTTGATGGACTTCGGTGGGACCTTTCATTTGCACAAGAACATCATCTTTTTTCTTTCCTTCACTCCCGTATTTCTAATTCCATTAGGTTAGCTACTGCAGTAAGAAACGCACAAGCATTAGGATTAGATCTTGGACGACGAAACGGATGGAACCCTTTATCAGGTGTCAGAAACATTGAAAGTACCCGACTCATGGGTTTTCGTGGACAAACACTTTTAACAGAAAATTTTCGTGTCGGCTATACCTATATTAATATGCACAAACAACATCCTGAACGTATAATCAGCAGCTATATGGGAACAGTCCCAAATACTCCGCCAGAGACAATCTCTGTCGTCTTCCGAGATGATTCACCAGAAGATAATCACACCGACGAATTAACTAATTTTCTTTCTTACGATCATGATTTACACAGTGACAATATACAAGAGGGTGTAGGCGCGGCATTTAAAAGCATGAGGATTACAATCGTTACGCAGGCACTTGCCAAATTAACTCCCGAAGAAATAGATAAAGGTATTGAGCCATATCCATTAGAGAAAGAAACTTATAAATTTAACATAACTGCAGATCAATTGGTACCAGTTACACATGCGTCTGGATCTGGCGACATACGTGATTCAATTGACGGTGAATGGAAAATTGTTACTGGTTTCAATAAAATGAAATATGACCTCAACCTTTACGACGCTGCTATAAACATAGACCCACGAACAGTCAAATCTGTTGTTTTTGAAATGATTGTTGCGGGTGATTATAACATTGCTGTCATTGGATTGAGTCGGGCAAATCAAGCTGCACAAAATCCTGAACTCCAGGAATGGATTAAGACTGCTGATGGACACATTCAGATGCCATACCGTGACATTATACAAGCCCCAGGGAATTATGGACAGTCTCCAGAATACATAAAAAATAGAGACAGACTTAAAGACAATCCAAGTCTGTGGAAAGGAGAAGGAAGACCACGCAAAGTCAGTTACCAATACGGTGCAGCACGTGCTGCAACACTATACGGAATTGATCTGGAAGGAAGAATCGGAAATATTTTCATCAGAACACACTATTCTGTAAACGGCAAATACAAACAATATCCCACTATTCCAAAAGATAAAGTGGGATACAGTCGTACGCAAACAACTGTCAAGACCCCTGATGGTGAGCAACCTTCAGGTGTGACTATTGATCCAAGAACGGGGCTTCATGTGGATGCGAACGGGGTTCCAACCTATTCTGAAACTGAAGGTGAACGTTTTGAAGCTTTTTTAGGTGGAGATGGCACAGATACTGATGCGGATGGAAAACTTGGTAGAGAAAAGGCGTGGTTTATTCACCTTGAATCGCGATTTGAAAAACTTCACTTAGAAGGTGTTTTATACCACATAGATCCAGGTTACACAACCACATATTTAAACTTCGGTCCAAATCCGAACCGAGGTTCGGTTTTTACGCTTGACAAAAATGTCGGACAAGATGAACTTCCTGAAGAAATTCCCTCATGGGAAGCCAATAATTATATTCTAATTGAGGATGATGACGATGAAGATGGGTGGCCCGATGATGTTGATTTTGACAATGTAATTCCACGCGCAGATGACAGAGATCAAAACGGTATATTGGACTACCAAGAAGATTTTCTTATTTTCGACGCGGATCCACCTGTGTTCAAAGGTATCATTGACCTCAATAATAACGGAGTGGTAGACACAATTGAGGATGATCTTGAACCTCAATATGAGTACGGTATTGATCGTCAAGGTTATCATATCAAAGCAAAATACAATTTTCTAACTAATCTTTCTCTGCAGATAGGATGGCTGAACGAAAGCGAAGTATCAAGTAGACGTAAAAACAACTCAAAATATGTACATCTCATTTATGATCGCGACATCCCAGATTTTGGTAGTATATTATTCCAAAATCGATTTGTCAGAGTACAAGACGATATTCCTGATTACACAATTACCTTACCTGTTGGCGAATTAAAAACTCTTTCGATTAATGATGAACTTGATTATTATAACGCCCGTGTAAATACGACAACATTCCAATGTGTCTTTTCAGCAGTGCACAACTTAACACTCGAAGCAAAATCTTTAGTTGTTATGCAAAAGCAACTTGAACAAGATAAATCACATGCATTATTCACAGATATAGAGTATGATCCAATTACAGAAAACTTTGAAACAGATGAACGCATTGACTTTATGGTACTTGATAACCAGATACGCGCAACAGCTGACCGAAGAGAATCCCCATTCTATCCCGATCACGGAATTAATGCACTAGATCCCAATGACACAGGTTTGATTTACGACGAAATGAACTGGAAAAAACGACGTTACCCAGAAAAAAATATACGAAATCAGTTAACTATACTGAAGGGTAGATATGAAATACCACTTGGTGATCTGCCATATATAGATAGAATTGGTGTTGATATGGTCCTAACTCCGATGGTTAAGTATGTTTGGGATCGGGCGTTTGACCGAACCGCAGAAGAAATTCCAAAAACACTCAATCCAGACCTATTTGTTCCAACTGATGTAGAGGTGATTGAATATTTGCGATTCAATCGGCGGAGTCGTGAGGACATTCTTGGCGTTCGACTTGATTATCACTTTTCACCTAAAATTAAGCTACTGGGTGGATTCCAATATCGAAAGTTCGTTAACAGAGATAAAAACTTCAAAAAATATCTACAGAAATATCCTGTCGATACACCTGTGCCATTGATTTATCGTCCTGATTTGAGAACACGTATTCTTGAAATCCAAACCATCAATAGAGGACAATGGTTGGGTGCAACTATTATTGTTCTTGCAGGAGTTCGAAGAACGACTCATCTTTTCAGGCATACGGTAAGTAATACAATGTATATTAGGGCAATGGCAGGTTTTTAATCTGACGGTGTTGATTAACCAATGGTGGACACAATTCGAATGATTGGAAACTCAAGCTTGTAGTGGATTTAGTTGGAGAGTATAAACATTATATTAGTGATTATTATATGATATTGAGACTCAGTATTATTCATTTTACTATTGCTTTATTTGTCACATTCGTTAAAATTATATTATTTTTACAGGTAAATTTAGGATGAATATTTTACAATTATCATCTGATAGCAATTAAGTTCATTGTGTTCTGAATCGCGGATTACACGGATTTTTCTTTTGCTGTACGTTTATTCAATTTTGTAGTGCCAACTTTTTGTTTGCATCCTACGATGCACAACCTGGAAAGGTTATGCTGCAAAAACACACAACATGGAAA
Organism: Candidatus Poribacteria bacterium; assembly: GCA_965200395.1. Taxonomy (GTDB): domain Bacteria; phylum Poribacteria; class WGA-4E; order WGA-4E; family WGA-3G; genus MSPOR6. The sequence goes on from CBDAUH010000004.1 coordinate 485,119, forward strand.
GATTATGTTGCGAAATATCCTTCATATCAAATATACCGAACTCATGTTATCCAATATATTTGAATTTGATTGGCAAATTGTATTTCATCTGATATAATCAGTCTATAACTTCGATTATAGTACTGTATCAATGAAGACAGTTCTACAGTTCTATAAACGGTTGACATAGAGATAGTTTTGTAGTATAATTTTTGACAGCATGCAATAGTATATATTTCAGATACTGGATAGTGCGACTTAATATATGAACATAATCCGTTTATTTGTTAATGGTTTCTTGATTGGTATTGCAAACATAATTCCTGGTATGAGTGGCGGGACTCTTGCCCTTGTTTTAGGCATTTATGAACGTTTGATCACAGCGTTGCGAAACATAGGACTTCAAACCGTTAAACGACTTATCGGGATATTGACATTTAGAAAAAATGCTGTTGGCAAATTACGGACTGAACTACGTCGTATTGATTTCGGATTTCTAATAATTTTAGGTGTTGGTGCTGCTGTCGCGGTGTTGGTATCGACAAAGGTGATAGTCTACCTATTGGATTCTCAACATGATGTAACTTATGGATTCTTTTTTGGGTTGGTGTTAACATCTATAATCATACCCCTGCGTATGTTACAAGGGTTCAGTTGGCGTGAATTGATCATATTATTGATTGCTGGAACTTCCATTGTTTTCATAGAAGAGTTGAAGAAGGATGCTGCGATCGTGGCTTCGGAAGATAACGAAGTTGTAGAACTTTCTATTCTTACGGTTATCACATTTTTTGCATGCGGGGCAATAGCAATTTCAGCGATGATTCTTCCGGGTGTCAGTGGGTCGTTTTTATTACTTGCATTCGGTATCTACTTTCCACTCTTAAACTTGATTAAGGATTTTATGGATGGTATACCGACATTGTTGACAGGAGAAATTACACAACTATTTTTGAGTCAACTATTGATCCTCATTTTTTTTACATTTGGTTGCATATTCGGAATTTTGGTATTCACAAGGTTGTTAAAGTTTCTTTTAGAACGATATCGTAATCTTACAATTTCATTTCTGATTGGTCTGATGTTCGGTTCATTATATGGTTTGTGGCCGTTTCGTGATTCTCTGATAGTTAGGGACAAACTTCATTATACTGCACATATACTACCTCAACTTAATATGAATTTGATGATCACTGTGTGTGCCTTTCTGGTTGGGTGTGCTATTATTTTTGGGTTTTCCCGATTAGATAAGGAGACTGGATGACAAAAAAGGTTGGTTTTTTTGTGCATACCGGTAAGGAACATGCCCGACATGTTGTCTCTGAAGTATCGGGGTTGCTCAAAAAAGCAGGTGTCGAACCGATAGTCCCCGATGAGCAAGCACGTGCTCTTGGAATTTCTCGAACAGGAATTGATACAGTAGAGATGGTGGCAATAGTAGACTTAGTGCTTGTGCTTGGGGGAGATGGAACCCTACTGAGTGCAGCGCATACTCCGGAGATTGAAAATGTGCCGATTCTTGCAATCAACATCGGCAACTTAGGATTTTTGACTGATGCCTCATTGGATGAGCTGAAACCGGCTCTGCAAGCTACATTACGAGGAGAGTATCGTATAGAGCATCGGATGATGCTGGAAGTTTTTGTGAACAGTCAGAGTTCTCGCCCATTTCATGCATACGCCTTGAATGATGTTGTTATAAGGCACTACACAAGACTAATAGAATTGGATGCTTATATTGATGGTGAACTTTTTATACCATATAATGCTGATGGATTAATTATTGCTACGCCGAGTGGTTCCACTGGATATTCGCTTGCTTGCGGGGGTACGATTGTTGCACCGCAGTTAGAAGCAATATTGTTAACACCTATTGCCCCACATAGTCTCACGGTGCGTCCGTTTATTGCACACGGTGATGCTGAGATAAAAGTAGAAATGCATTCTACTTATGAAAGTCTGGATCTGTTTATTGATGGACAACGCGAAACACACACCCTTACAAGGGAAGCAGAGATAAAGGTATGGAAGGCAAAGCGAACTATACAACTCATCCGTTCTCAAAGTCATAGTTATTATAAAGCACTGCGTGAGAAGCTAATGTTGGGAGAAAGATTCAAATAGGTATCAGATGAATGTCGTACATAATCTGACTGTCAGAAGCAAAAAATTGATGTTTATAGTTGGAAACACAATAACCCCTTGTAAGTAGGATTTTGCAGCACAATCAACAAGGAAGAATCAGTGATAGAAGCAATCTCTATCCGCAATATTGCCCTTATTGACGAATTACAACTGGAACTATCACCTGGACTGAATATTTTTACAGGTGAAACAGGCGCGGGAAAGTCAGTTATCCTCAAGTCAATTGGATTAGTATTAGGAGAACGGACATCGGCGGATATAGTGCGGGAGGGTACAAACGCAGCATCTGTTGAAATAGGAGTTTCTCCCACTATGCCACTGCCATCGATAGGTGAAACAGATGATACACTGGTTCTCTCAAGACAGATTAGTTCAAATGGTAGAAGTCGGTGTCGTATCAACGGGGAATTAGCAAATCTAAAACAACTTGGAGAATTGGGGGCATTATTAGTTGATATTTATGGCCAACACGAACATCAATCCTTATTTAGAACGGAAACGCACCTTGAATTATTAGACGATTTTGGTGAAACAGACACGGAGCGTCAACAGGTCAGTGAACATTACCATCATTTTCTTGATTTGCAGAGGGAATTAGATTCGCTTTTACATACATTGAAGACGTCAGAGCGAGAAAAGGAACTACTTCAATTTGAGGTAAGGGAACTTGCATCTGCTAAATTACAAGAGGGAGAGGAAGAAAAGCTTACTGCAGAGTTATCTGTCCTCAACAATGCTGAGGAGTTATATGAGTCTTCTAACCTTGTTTATGAGCAGTTGGATGGGGATGGACAGGGTGGATATGAAGGAGCAAGTTCTGGAAGTAGTATCTCGGTCATACAGAACCTAAGAGATTCTACGAAGACTTTTGCAAAATTGTCTGAAATGGATGGAAGTCTATCAGAATTGAGTGAACGTTTAGATTCATCATTGTATGAGCTTGAAGACATCACTTCACAAATTCGTGATTATACTGAAAACATTGAGTTCAATCCTGTGCGTCTCGCAGAAGTCACTGATCGTTTAGATTTAATTGCGAAATTTAAACGTCGTTATGGTGATACTATTTCTGAAATGATAGAATATCAAGCTGATGCGGAACGAAAGTTAGAGAATCTAGAACTCGGTTCTGAAAAGATAGATGATCTTCAAGTACAAATCCGGGAAATGAAACAGACTGCAAGGGAGTTGTGTATTTCGTTATCCAGTAAAAGGAAAGAGGTAGCTAAAAGACTTTCAACGTTGGTAGAAAAGGAACTTCGGGAACTGGGTATGGAAAAAGCGGAGTTTTACACCTCTATTGAACCATTTGAGGATGAGAGTGGTATTCTTAGGATTGACAAAAAGCGTTATGCGTTTCGTGAGCATGGCATGGATAAAGTAGAGTTTTTAATCGCGCCGAATGTTGGATCAGAGTTACGACCGTTGGCAAGGATTGCATCTGGTGGGGAGATATCTCGTGTGATGCTTGCCTTGAAAACCGTGTTGGTTCAAGTTGATAGCATTCCTACTGTGCTTTTTGATGAAATTGATAGTGGAATAGGCGGGAAAATTGCTGATGTAGTCGGGGAAAAATTGAAGGAACTGGCGCAGTCTGCTCAGGTTATTTGTATCACCCATTTACCACAGATTGCCCGTTTCGCTGACAGACATTTTCTTGTTGAAAAAGATGTAGTGGGTGAACGCGCTCTGATTACTGCTAGACCACTTTCAGATGCTGAACGTGTGACAGAAATTGCGCGTATGCACGGCGGGAACGAGACTGAAGCTGGCCTTGCTCATGCCCGTGAATTATTGAATGCATGAGACATTCAAAGGATCATATAAACAATGGATGAAAGGTTTTCTCAATCGAGTGGCACAAACGTCTATACTGGTTGTGAGTTGCTTGTAAAAGGTTCTTTAGAGAGCGGAGTGAGTTTACTGACAGGTTATCCGGGGTCACCACTTTCTGAGGTGTTCGATGTTCTACAGCGCAATTCTGACCTACTCAAAACGAACGGTATCATTGCCCAGATAGCTAACAATGAAGCGTTGAGTATTGCGCGGTTAAATGGTTCACAAATGGCTGAAATGCGTGCAATTGCATTTATGAAGAGCGTGGGTATGCACGTTGCATCTGATAGTCTAGCAATAAGTAATCTTGCTGGAACAAGTGGTGGGGCAGTCGTTGTTGTAGGGGATGACACGTGGTCTTATAGTACACAAGTACCTGCTGATTCTCGTGTATTAGCTCGTCATCTCTATATGCCGCTTATAGAACCTTCAACTTGGCAGGAATTGAAAGATTGGGTCAATTATGCCTTTGAGATTTCTGCGGCTTCAGATCTTTATACTTGCTATTTAACAACGCAGAATCAAGCGGATGGTGGTGGAAACGTTGAGCTGAATCCTAACAGTTATCCGAAAATCAGCAAAATTGCACCTACGGAATTAGACACTTCCTTAATTTCTACAGAAGATCGTGTCTTACTTCCACCTGATACTATCCGGGTTGAAGTTGAATTGCTGAGTGAACGGTTTCCTACCGCGCTTGAAACAGCAAGGCGTTTAGGTCTCAATCAAATAATCTACCCTCACACCGACAACGGGGAAACTAATGCTTACAAATCGCATCATAGAATTGGTTTCATTACAGCAGGTTTCAGTTACTGTTATTTAGAGCATGCATTGACTGAACTGAATATAAGTGGTACTATTCCTATCCTCAAACTTGGCATGACCCACCCGATTGATACGGATATAATTCATGAATTCTCCCGAAACGTTGATGAAATAATTGTCATTGAAGAGAAACGTCCTATCTTAGAAAACGAAATCAAGGCGTTTTTGACACAAATATATCAGGAAGGAAAACTTGAAAAGTATGTAAAGGTATGGGGAAAACGGTTTCCGGATGGATTGTCTGGTATTCCTGTGGCAGCTGGGTTAGATGCATCTATTCTTATCCAACGTTTGATTCCACTTTTCTCGGAGAGTGGAAATGTCCGAAAATATGCATTTCATATTCCAGTGGATACGGATCATTTTGCATCAGTTGCGGCGTTACAGCAGCAAGTATCAGATATCAAAGTTGATCTACCGAAACGTACTCCGACGTTCTGTCCTGGGTGTCCACATAGGGATTCCTCAAGCGTATTACTTGATATTTCAAAACAGTTTATGGATTCTGATTATATGAAAAAACATCACAATTCTCCCCCCGTTGATCTTGTTTTTCATGGGGATATTGGGTGTTATTCGATGCTGAAGTACGAGCCCTTTCCACGTTTGATGCACAATCTTTCAGCGATGACACTTGGCGGCGGAACAGGTGCGGGGATTGATCCTTTCATTGTGAATAAACAGGTTGTGTTTATGGGAGATTCAACCTTCTTTCATGGCGGTATGTCCGCGATTTCTGATTCTATCAAGAATAACCAAGATTTAGCCTACATTATATTAGATAATCAAACGACAGCGATGACAGGGCACCAACCGACACCGGCAGATGAGCTGGATATACTCGGTAACCCCACATTTGCACAAGATATAGAGAAAGTGGCACAAGGTTTAGCTGGAGATTCTGAGATAACTATTGTTCGGGTGAATCCAGAAGATCGATTAAACTATAAAAAATATCTTGAGAAAGCATTCCTGAAATCAGGTGTAAAAATAATCATTGCTGATAAAGAATGTGCAATTACTCTACACAGGCGATTAAGACGTGAACAACAAGCTGTCAAAGAGAAAAGAGGTTTCCTAAAAGTCGAAAAACATATTAACATTACCTCAGAAGTATGTGAATTTTGTTTGGAATGTACCAAATCTACCGGATGTCCGGCACTAAAAATTGTTGATACAGATTATGGTAACAAAATAGCAATTGATCGTTCTAACTGCGTGACCGATGGTGCTTGTGCTCGCATTAAATGGGCATGTCCCTCCTTTGAAGAAGTCGTTATTACTCGAAAGCGTCCGCCTCGCAAACAGCTGCTCCAGCAAATTGGGAAACCTGATGAGAAACGTGAAGAAAATACAGATGGAATGTGGGTGGGATCAGGTTTATCTGATTTACTGGCACAAATAGGTTTGGATAGTGGGCATCCGTTACCGCCACCGTCACCACGGCCTTTTGATAGTGTTTGGAGCGCGTATGCTGCTGGTGTTGGGGGTATGGGTATCGGTACCATATCTAAAATTCTTGTTGTTGCGGGGTATTTACAAGGTTTTGATGTCCATTTCTGTGATAGAAAAGGTTTAGCAATACGGAATGGTGGTGTCTATACACACGTCACCTATACCAATACAGATATTAAGATTTCACCTATTATTCCCTATGGAAAAGCGGATCTTGTGATGGGGCTTGACATATTGGAAGCAGTTCGTGGAATAACAGGCGAGTCGGTCTTTCGTGTTGCATCATCTCATCGTACTGATGCGGTCGTCAATACTGCTAGAACAGAGACTATCAGAATGCTCATCGGTGAGGATAGTTTTGAGGCTGCTGATTTGGAATCGACTATTCAGGAGAATTCAAAGACTTATTTCGGATTAAATCTATTTGAAGTGTCTGAACAATTATTCGGAACGAAATTATACGCGAATATAATGCTGTTAGGTGTTACGTTTCAACGTGGTGTAATGCCGCTTGAACTTGAACCTATCAGAATGGCATTGAAGCAGATGGTACGCAAGTCCGATTTACAACAGAATTTGAATGCGTTTGAGATAGGTAGATATCTTGCAGTCAACGAGATTACTCAAAACAATATATCACAACTTACTACAGAAAATTATGAAGCAACTTTGGAAGAAAAGAGAAAAATATTATTTAAAAAACGTCGAGGAAAACATATCTCAGCATCTTATGTTCATTTAGTTGAAGGGCTTGTAGAGAAACTCAATCTTGATGCGAACACAAATAGATCTCTTGCAATTTACATATATGATCTGTTTCAGTTTGAAAACATTGAATATGCACAGAGATACATAGAAAAGATTGAACAAGTCTACGAAAAAGACACTGGTGACTATCGTGCGACAATAGCAACAATAAAATATCTACACAAAGTGATGTTGATTAAAGATGAAGTCTATGTATCTCATCTATTAACCAGTGAAGAGAAATTTGCTCGTGATAAGATAAGATATAATGTTGATGAGAAGAACGGTGATAAGATTAAATATCTTCATCTCAATCGTCCACATTTCACTGTAATGGGTTTTGAAATTGAACGCGACATAGACACTCGTAATTGGATGTTACACATAATGAAACGGATGAAATTTTTACGGAGATGGTTGTCTAAGTGGCACGCAAAAGAACGTGAATTTCGAGAATGGTATATCCGTGAAGTCATAGATACATTTTCATCAGGTAGTGATATTGACTACGACAAACATGTTCAAGCGATAGAAAGTGTTGAAACTGTGCGTGGATATCGTAAAGTTCGTTATCCTACAATGGAAGAAGCGAAACAATTAGTGGAGAGTTTACTCTCCTCACAGACGACCGAAGTTGAGCCATCTGAATAATATTGATAACATAGTAGGATTGTTTATAACAGTCGAATTAAAGAAAACCAAAATTCAATGGACATGCCACATTCAATCACAGGTAAAACTCGGATAGTTGGTGTGATAGGGGAACCGATATCTCATAGTCGTTCACCACAGATGCATAATGCGGCTCTTGCTGTAGCTGGGCTTGACTATGTTTATGTTCCGTTTCATGTAGTGGCTGATGTGTTGTCTGATGCATTGAACGGATTTTTAGCACTCAACGTTGTTGGAATAAATGTTACTCTTCCGCATAAACAGTCTGTCATTCCATTTCTGACGACAATTTCACGTGAAGCGGAACTCATTGGAGCAGTAAATACCCTTACATTTACTGATGGACAGATACACGGTGAAAATACAGATGCACCTGGCTTTTTACGGTCGTTAGAGGAAGCAGGTGCAGTTATACCAGTAGGTGAAGATGTTGTTGTACTTGGGGCAGGGGGCTCAGCGCGAGCAATTGTAGTGGCTTTAGCACTTGCGGGTGTCCGTTCGGTCGTCATTGCAAACAGGACTACTTCAAAGGCAGTGGCTTTAGCTGAAGAACTAACAGATAAGATTTTTGGAGAAAATAATGAGGGAGATGACATAGCATTTTCTGCTTCAGATAATGATAGCGTTTCAGAACATCAGACAAAATTAATAGGCGTAGGCTTGCAGGATTCGCGGTTACCTGATGCCGTGAATGGAAGTGCATTACTTGTCAATACTTCTTCATCAAGTATGGACACTTCAATTCCGCTTTTTATTAATCCGGATTGGCTTCAACAGAACTCAACTGTATGTGATATTGTATACACTCCACCAATGACATCGTTATTAATAGCAGCAGAGGGAAAGAAATGTAGAGTTGTTGGTGGAATCGGCATGCTGGTTCATCAAGGTGCAATTTCTTTTGAACGATGGACGGGTGTTGAACCCTGTGTTGATACGATGCGAAGGGCACTTATTTAGGAATAAATATATTTAGACATATTCTATTTCTATATTACTAATCAAAGCATCAACATAAATATGAACTATTTTTGGAAGGAACAGATATGCAAGACGAACAGACAACAGAAGAGGATAAATCTACTCAAGATGCTCAAGCAATCCGATTTGTAATATTGGGAACACCATATTCTATAAAACCATCTGAGGAATTGAGTGCTGAAGATATTGATATTCTTGTTACATACGTTAAGAATCGAGTAGATAGTTATGTAAAAAAACGTTATGATGAAACACGAATTCCGATGCTTGTTGCTTTTGATATTGCAAACGAATTACGTGAATTACAAAAGTTCTATGAATTACCTATTAACCGTGCTATAGACAAACTGAAGTTTGTGCTTGAACCAGAGTAAAAAATATCCACGACTACAAAATCAATACTAGTATAGCTGCGCAAAATATTGGTAATAGAATTAGTAAAATCTTCGTTTCAAGTAGGTAGTTATAATATCGCTTTATGCTAACATCATTTTTAGTGAACTGATGAACAAATTCGATACGACGATGGATAGAAGGATGTGTATTGAACAATTCAGCGATCCGTCTAACATATTGTGGGATGTGGTTGAACAACGCTAACCTTTCTAAGGCTGAAATAAATGCTTCTGGTCTGTTTGTTAGTGAGACAGCATACAAGTCAGCTTGGTATTCAAAACGACGCGATATATATCTAAATCCGAAGATAAAATATAAGATAAAAAACAATAAAGATCCAGCAGAAGATATTATTGGATAATTCTCCAACAGAGGTGTAGGTAATAGATTGAGAATCGGCTGCTCTATTAATATTAAGAATAGTGGATAGCTGAGCAGGTAAAGGCACGAAAACAGGACATAAGTAGGAATATGTTTGTACCGTATGTGGCCAAGTTCATGTGCGACAATCGTTTCAATTTGGTCATCCGTAAAATAATTTAGTAATGTGTCAGTGATAAAGATTCGTCTATTCCAATGGAGGGTTCCAGCCACTGCAGCATTTGCAATTAGTAGCGATCCAGTTTGCCAAACGACGATATCCTTATATTTTGTTTTACTCTTTTTTGTCAACTGTTCCAATCTTTCCTTTAAAACTGGATCTGCAAGTGGTGTTGTCTTCCACATAAACCGCATCAGCAGTGGTGCAAATATATATGCTCCTGCAAGTATGGGGACAAGTAAACCAATTAGTAGATAAGGATGTTCTACCAAAAACTTCAAGATGCTTTCAGGCAGACGAACCAATATATCCAGAATAGCTAAATAGAGCAACAATGGAATAAGGGGTATGAGCAAGAATTTGAGATGGAAAGACAGCAATTCTCTATAACGTACATCATTCCCATGATTTATGCTATGAAAAACAAGTCTAACGCCGATTAGACTTATCATTAATGGAAGTAGAGCGAAGCTTTGTCGTAGTTGAAAGAAGGGAAAAAATCTGAACTGTATATTAATAAATTCTAGTAAGTTTAATAGATATAGGTTACATAGGTAAGTACTTAAACAAAGTACTTCAAGAAGAAAACGAAGTGAGCTAAGGTGGGATGCTAAATATCTGCTGATAGGTTTTTCTGAATTTAGGTGGCGAGGGACAAGAACGGTAATAACATAGGCAATTAATATTGGACTGAATGTAAGTGTAATGTGCCAGGGAAGCATCTGTACTGTATTTATTGTCTCGATTCTCTCTGGCAGTTCATAGCTAAATAGACATAAGAAGCCTATAATAAAAATTATACTCAATTGACCCATATATTTAGTTTATCGTATTCTGCATGAAATTTCAAGTGAACAGACATTGTTTTTAGGGTTATTTAGTTTTATAGATATTCATTTTATCAAGTTAACTGTGAGTAAAGGTTTTGATGCATATTCCTTTATTTTATCAGCGATCCGTGTTATGCCTTGAAAACGGAATACGGATAATGCGGTATTTCGTAAAGCGGCCATGACTTGTGGAATAGCCCCGCATCTGACAGGTGATGCGTCCTCGCCGAGTAGCACATCGCGCATCCAATGCGACTTGTTCTCTATTGCCCAATGGCCTCTCCGTAAAGCAAGTAAGCGTTCTGCGGATGCCTCACTCGGTTTCAGGCTCGTAATCCCATAGGTAGTGCGGGTTGTCTCTTCTCCTGTCTTCATATTTTTGGAAGTATAATGATATTGGATCACTTGTGCTATGCCCGGCCAATCCAGATATGCGTTCAGACTTGTGCTTGCCTTGATACACCGTGTCTCAAGTCTGCCATGCGACTTTTCAATCGTCTCATGCATGTATATCGGTTTCCCTAAAGTAGGGTGTGTTGTGTCTTCAGAAACCGCGTCAGGCACGCCTTGAAAAAGTTTTTCAATCGCTTCTAACAGGTCCGGTTGATTGCCTTTAACAGGCAGCATATAGTCGCCCCCGCTGTTTATGATTCCGTGGCAGAAAGAGCGTTGTGTCAAAAGGGCATCCGTTGTGATAACTTTGCCTGCTACATCAAACGCTTTGAGGATTTCCGTTGATACCGGTATTTCATTGGTTTTGTCGCTGACACCTCGCTGCGTGAGGGTGATCCCTAACTCATGAGAGACGACGGAGAGTAAATGGCTGATCATCGCACCACTTTTTTTAGACGCACGCAGGGTTTTGCCATCTATAGCGACTGCGTCGGAACACCCCCGCAAATCAGGGCACTCTGCTAATGCGGCGTTTACCCATTTTGACAGGATGTTTTCTAATGCCTCAACGTCCAACTTTTTCAACAGATTATGGATAGTTGCGGCACAAGGCGTTTTGTGATGTGTGAACCCGAGTGCTTTTGTGAGTGCGGGCTGTGAGCGTGCCCAGGTAGCGATGGATGTATACCCTTTATGCCCGCACATCAATCCAACGACTAAAAGTGCGAGGATTGCTTTCAACGGGTGTCGTTTCCCTTTTTCCTTGCGTGGGTCTGTAAGTTCTGCTAACATATCCATTAAGTGGCAGGACTTTTTTCTTGTCATTCTTCACCTCAAAAGATCGTAAGTTTTTAAGGTGAAGTATAGCAGATATACCATGAAAAATCACGGTATATCTGCACATTCCAAATATTAACGATTGTGATAAAAAACAACTAAAATACATAAAACTAAATAACCCTACATTGTTTTAGGGTTATTTAGTTTTATAGATATTCATTTTATCAAGTTAACTGTGAGTAAAGGTTTTGATGCATATTCCTTTATTTTATCAGCGATCCGTGTTATGCCTTGAAAACGGAATACGGATAATGCGGTATTTCGTAAAGCGGCCATGACTTGTGGAATAGCCCCGCATCTGACAGGTGATGCGTCCTCGCCGAGTAGCACATCGCGCATCCAATGCGACTTGTTCTCTATTGCCCAATGGCCTCTCCGTAAAGCAAGTAAGCGTTCTGCGGATGCCTCACTCGGTTTCAGGCTCGTAATCCCATAGGTAGTGCGGGTTGTCTCTTCTCCTGTCTTCATATTTTTGGAAGTATAGCAATATTGGATCACTTGTGCTACGCCCGGCCAATCCAGATATGCGTTGAGACTTGTGCTTGCCTTGATACATCGCGTCTCAAGTCTGCCATGCGACTTTTCAATCGTCTCATGCATGTATATCGGTTTCCCTAAAGTAGGGTGTGTTGTGTCTTCAGAAACCGCGTCAGGCACGCCTTGAAAAAGTTTTTCAATCGCTTCTAACAGGTCCGGTTGATTGCCTTTAACAGGCAGCATATAGTCGCCCCCGCTGTTTATGATTCCGTGGCAGAAAGAGCGTTGTGTCAAAAGGGCATCCGTTGTGATAACTTTGCCTGCTACATCAAACGCTTTGAGGATTTCCGTTGATACCGGTATTTCATTGGTTTTGTCGCTGACACCTCGCTGCGTGAGGGTGATCCCTAACTCATGAGAGACGACGGAGAGTAAATGGCTGATCATCGCACCACTTTTTTTAGACGCACGCAGGGTTTTGCCATCTATAGCGACTGCGTCGGAACACCCCCGCAAATCAGGGCACTCTGCTAATGCGGCGTTTACCCATTTTGACAGGATGTTTTCTAATGCTTCAACGTCCAACTTTTTCAACAGATTATGGATAGTTGCGGCACAAGGCGTTTTGTGATGTGTGAACCCGAGTGCTTTTGTGAGTGCGGGCTGTGAGCGTGCCCAGGTAGCGATGGATGTATACCCTTTATGCCCGCACATCAATCCAACGACTAAAAGTGCGAGGATTGCTTTCAACGGGTGTCGTTTCCCTTTTTCCTTGCGTGGGTCTGTAAGTTCTGCTAACATATTGACTAAGTGGCAGGACTTTTTTCTTGTCATTCTTCACCTCAAAAGATCGTAAGTTTTTAAGGTGAAGTATAGCAGATATACCATGAAAAATCACGGTATATCTGCACATCCTAAAATATTAACGATTGTGATAAAAAACAACTAAAATACATAAAACTAAATAACCCTAACATTGTTTAAATAGAAATAGAGGTACATTACAATTTTTTTGAATTAAATGCTAAATTGTGGTAAACTATTATAACACATCTATTGTGGACTAAATAAATTACTCAGTTTACGTATCATATTTGGAGGAATTCCATGAAAATGAGAGGAATACTTTTTGTTGCAGCTCTGTTGGTTCTGAGTGTTGCTGTCCTTGGGTGCGGTAAAGTAAGCCAAGTAGAGTTTGACATGTGGAAGAATGAGCATGTTGCTCAGATCGACCAATCTACGGATGAAATTAAAGCTGATATAACAAAGCTCGAAGGAAAGGTTGATCAGAACAATAAAGATAATATGGAAGCGATCTCTAAAGCGAAGGATGAAGCGATTGCAGCTTCACAACAAGGAGATGCTGACACTATCGCTGCGGCAAAGCAAAACACTAAAGAAGAAATTGCAAAACTACGCGCACACCATTCAGAGGATCTTGATATGGCAAGCAAAAAAGCAAATGATTTTGCCAAAGCCGAAGATGCAAAGATCCAAAAAGAAGTTTCTGACCTTGTTAATGATGTGAAAGCGCAAGGAATGGACTTACAGAAAGTTATGGCTCAGATTGCCTCTATTCTAGAGGAGCTGAGCATAGTTAAAGCTGAGGTTGCTTCTAAACCGACCCTCTTAGCTACTGTCAATTTTGGTAGCGGACAGACCGGTTTATCTGCCAAAGCAAAAGAGATGGTTGACGGGATTGTCAGTCAGATTATGGAAAATCCGGAGGCTGAAATACTTGTTGTTGGACATGCAGATGGCACCCCCGTACTACGCGGTGGATATCAAAGTAATTGGGACCTATCACAAGCACGTGCCAATTCCGTTGCAAAGTATCTGAAAAGTAAAGGGATAGACGCAGCAAGGATCGAGTCTGTTGGAAGAGCACATACTGACCCTGTTGCTCCACAGAACACCTCTGCTGGAAGAGCAATGAATCGTCGGGTAGAAATTATTCTCAACCCATCCGGTTCCATGATGTAAATTTCATTCCTTGTGTTTGTCCCCACAATTTTCTGTCTAGTGTTGTTAGGATGTCCTTCTTAATCGGGACATCCTAACTTTTTATCACTTCATAGTAAAATTCTCATATAACGTTATATCTTGCCCCTCTCAAGAAACGCGTGAAAGGCCCAAACTCTCTTTCTATAAGATATTTAACTATATCTTCTATGCTTTGCAGACTGACATGCAATGGAAATCCGGTGAAGTTGTAACATTGGTATATGAAGATAAAGCTAAACTATGGTAGAGTTTTGAATTATTTATACATATTGATTATATCCTGAAGTGTTTTATCTTTATTATATTCTCGTAAGCGTTTGATGTTCGCAAAATCATGTTCAATTGGGTTATAGTCCGGTGAATAAGGAGGCAAATACAATAGGGAGGCACCCGATGCCCCTATAAGATCCCTCACTTACCCCCATTTTTGTATGCGGTATGTGTAGGCGTGTGTGTGTATAGAAATAAGTTGGAAAGTCTGATGGGTTATGGTAGAATACCTCCATATAAAATAATGTCGGTGAAAAACCGGCAGGGAGGTATTCTTATGAAATATACCCTTAGCTGGGTACATCCCAGAAAGATTATAACAGGTTTTCGTAAAGTTTTCAACGGGGTTTGTATCAAAAAACCGACGCTCCGCAACTTTTATTTGATGCTACAGGCTGTGTGTGTAGCCCCGAGTTTTCGTATTCAATCGATTGCCTCACATCTACCTATCCGTGTGAAACACGACAAGTCTAAGCAAAAGCGTGTGTTGCGGTTTATTGATACCTATTTTCCGGTTGCAGCGGTGAAGGGTGCTTGGTTGTCACATATAGTTGTCAGTGTGTGTCGTTCTGTGGGGATGCAGCATCTGCTTGTGCTGATAGACGAGACAGATTTACCGGGCGGATGGAAGGCGATTGTTGCAGCCCTTCCGTTTCGCAATCGTGCGATCCCGCTCTATTGGGTTCTGTATAAAAATGAGATGCTCAAAGATGGCACCTATCAAGGACATAACGATTTAGTTCAGCAGTTCTGTTGTGATGTCCATAGTCGCGTTGTTAAAGTGTTAGGGGATAGTCGGGAGCCTGTGTTGGTCTTTGACAGAGGGTTCGCCCGAGCGAGAGCGATCCTCAAGTTTTTTGAGGGGCAAGGCATCTGCTACTTGATGCGTGTGCCACGCAATGTTGGTGTGCGTATAGCAGGCAACAAGCAGTGCCTTGAAGAAGTGGCAAATGGTTTTTACCCACAAGTGCTTTATCACTACACGGAGCAGGTGCCTGTGGCACTCTATGTTGGGGGACAGCACACCAAGAAAGACCCGTTATATCTTATCTCCAATCGGCTTCAGGGGAACCCCCTGCGAACTTGCTACAAGCGGCGGACACAGATTGAACACGGGTTCAGAGACTTGAAAACGAACTTCGGTTTCAAAGCACTCGTTTTGAGAAAGAACGAACAGCCCCGGATGGAAGTTCTGTTTTTGTTGGCAGTCGTGGCTTATGGTTTGGCGTTCCTGTGTTATGAAAAAGCTGCGGACAGATGGGCAAAAACTTTACACCCTACGCGGAAAGTTTACTCCGTGATCAGTGTCATCAACCGTATGATCCGCGAGGTGTGGACGCAGGAGGCGTTGCTCTTGTTCACCGAGAGGACTTGTTTGAGAGATATAAACTTTCTCACCGCAGAAGAACTGACATGACAACATTGGAGACCTATGAACACAACTACACACGCATTCAAAAAAAAAATGGGGGTAAGTGCGATAAGATCCCGGGTGCGGTGTGTTTTATGGATGCGTGCGTTATCCAAGATAACAAGATGGTTTTCATCTAAACGCGGGCATAACTCATGCTCAAGCCAAGTGTTGAAACGCTCCGCATTACAACTCCCCTCAAATAGTATAGGGGCTGTAAACGCCTCATCTATACGTGCAGCTAACAAAGTTGTGGTGCGGTTTCTTTGACTGGATATAAGGTCAAAAACAGGTTCACCTTTCGGAGCATACCCGAAACGCCTGAAACTTTCTGACCGAAAACCACTCTCATCAATAAAAACTAAGGATTTTCCGTTTTCCTTTGCAGCAGCGAGTTGTTCACGATAAGTTTCTCGCTTGTGATCACATCGTTCCTTATAGCCGAGTGTCTTTTTTTTCGCGAGATACCGAGTTTTCGCAGTCCATACCAAATACAATAGTAGGAAACGCCGAAATGATCTGCGCGCTCCTGTATAGTTTGATCGGGGAAATCTTTTACTTGTTGTGTGAGTGCCTTGTAGTCAATACATCTGGGACCTTTAGGTCCTGATTTTTTCGGGGCGAGTGGGTCTGGTGCGTTGAGCCATTTGTAAATAACATCGCGTGAGATATTGAAAAGTTTCGCAGCTTTTACTTTGCTGCCGCCGTTATCAATGAAATCAAGCACGCGTTTTCGCAGGTCTGTTGAATATGCCATAATACCGTGTATTATACCACAAATAGAAAAATATGTATAGAAAACTTTATATTTTACCATAGTAACCATACTACTGAGAATGAAACAGTTGTTCACATTACCGAAAAAACTGGGAGAACTAAGTTACAACCGGTAATATTATCAGATATACTGGGTAGGAATTAATTTTGAAGAGGAGACAACAATGTCTGTAAATCCTAAAAGAGGCGTAATTATTGTAATCATATTAGCATTGCTATTCATAACTGGCAAATATGTATTAACTGGACAGTTTACAAACACAAAAAGTTTGCAAAAGATTGATTTAAATGCAGTTGCTGAAGCATTACAAGATGAGGAATCACAGAAATCTAAGGGGATAAAACGAATAGAAAAGCTTGAAAGTCAACCACCAGTATCCACAGGTAAATTAGAGGAAGTAGAGGTAAAACAACATGAAAAATGGTTTCCATCCGAATGGGGTGCTGATGACCGACGTGGTGCTGCAAATAGACTTACACCACAGAAAGTGTTACAAGCAGCAAGTTTGATCAAAACTGGTGAAGTTTTTCAACTTGGTAGAGTCTATGAAAGTGGAATCCCTGTATTCGGAACACGTCATTATAGTCTACGAATTCCTGCGATGTCCGGACCACTTGGTGATAACAAAACAACTTGGTTTGAAGAAATCTTCAGCGGAGAAATCGGACAAATCGGAACACAATTTGATGGTCTCGGACATATCGGAATCGGAGACCACTTCTACAATGGATTAGACCAACACGACTTTGCCAAAGCAGAAGGCTTAACCGAACTCGGTGTAGAAAATGTTGGACCTATTGTAACTCGAGGTGTGTTAATTGATGTTGCTGGGTTTAAAGGAGTTGATGTCCTCAGTGATAAATACGAAATTACACGCGCAGATTTGGAAGGGGCTCTGAAAAAGCAAGACGTTGCAATTACCCCCGGAGATGTCGTCGTAATACACACCGGTTGGGGAAAATACTGGATGACAGACAATGACCGCTACAGTGCAACTGAACCTGGGATCGGATTAGAAGCAGCGGAATACCTTGTTGAACAGAAAATAGTGATGACATGCTGTGATAACTGAGGCATTGAAGTAGTACCGAATCCTGATGAATCTTTGGCGTTTCCTGTACATCAGCTATTTATAGTCAAACACGGTATATACAACCTTGAAAACATGATTACAGAGGAATTGGCAGCGATGAAAGTGTATGAATTCGCATTCAGTTATGCACCGCTGCGTCTCAAAGGTGCTACAGGTTCCCCCGGCAATCCTATTGCTATCCGGTAGTTTACCTTTCTTTAGATTTTTCAACAGAAGAATAACTTGGATAAGTAAATGAAGTAAATAATTGGGAAGACAACTAAATATGGACACGGAGAAACATGATGAAAATCAAACCCGTTAAAGGCAGACCCATGCTCCACTGGGTAGGAAAACGCCCAATTGACACAATAAGCAATTATCCTGCACAATTGGTAGATAGCTATAACGTTGAGAACCCAGAGAAAGAACCAAGTTACGACAAGTTTAAGGACGGCCCTAACCTCCTTTTCCACGGGGATAACAAAGAGATTCTCTCTACGCTACTGGTGCAAGGTTTTCGCGGTAAAATAAACCTCATCTACATAGACCCACCGTTTGACAGTGGTGCAGACTACGTGAAAAAAGTGAAATTAAACAGAGGGGGGGGTACCAAAGAGCTGGAAGCTGAAGGCCATTCTGTTATTGAACAGGCGCAATATACCGACATCTGGGCAAATGATAATTACCTCCAATTTATGTATGAACGACTTATCTTAATGCGGGAACTCTTAAGTGAAAAAGGGAGTTTATATCTCCATTGTGACTGGCACAAAAGTCATCAACTGCGGTGCTTGTTAGACGAGGTATTTGGTGAAAGTAATTTCGTTAATGAAATTATTTGGTGTTACACGGGGCCCTCAAGAAAAAACCGCTTTTTTTCCGCGGAAACACGATACTATATTTTTTTATGGGAACAAAAAAGATCATATCATTTTTAACACCGATGAAATAAAAATTCCATACAAAAAACAACGTACAGGAACATCCAAGGGGTCAGCATTCTTGCAGGATGACTATGAAATGGACGGGGAAGGTAAGGTTCCCGAGGATTGGTGGGAATTAACTACGGTTGGGCGAAAACGAAATGAATTGTTAGGTTTTCCCACTCAAAAGACTGAAGAACTTCTTGAACGTATTATCAAAACATCAAGTAACGAAGACTCTATTGTTCTTGATTGTTTTGTAGGAAGCGGTACCACTGCTGCCGTTGCAGAGAAACTCGGTAGGCGTTGGATCGCTGCAGATATCAACAAAGGTGCAATCCAAACGACAATAAAAAGATTACAGAAGCTGCCTGATGTGCAGCGCGGTATTGTGCATTATCGTGTCAATAACTACGACGCAAGTACCAATTTGGAACGAAGGGATATTGTGATTAAGAAATATGGTGTGCAAATTGATAGACAAGAGGCATTTTTTGATGGCACGTTGGACGGAACGGTCGTCAAAATCATTGACCTTACAAAACCGCTTACACTATTGGATATACAGACAATTAAAGACGAACTTGAGAATCGTCCGGACGAATCACGGAACATCACGGTATTTTGCTACGGGACCAACAGTAACATTCAGTCAGAACTTAAAGAGGAAAACAAGCGGCGCGCAGTGAACAAAATTTTTGTACGTGACATCGGTAGCGAAGGAATCACGACTTTTGAACCAGCATCCGCAGAGGTCAATTTTGAAAGGGAGGGAGATAGTGTCAAAATTACCATATCAGAGTATATCAGTCCGACTATTTTAGCACGCATGGATATTGACCGTACCATCTTTGACGAACAAATTGACGACTTCCGCGCACAGATTGATTGTGTGCTAATAGATACTGACTATGCGACAGAGTATTTCAAAATAGTAGAGAGCGATGTTCCAGAGAAAAAGACCGGTTTTATTCAAGGAGAATACACTGTATCACTGCCGCGTCCTGAGGCCCGCGTCGCCGTAAAAATTATTGACATGCTCGGTGAGGAAACAATTGTCACCGAATGATGTGAAGCAAACCCCTATAATGTTTATTCAAAATATGAGATATTTGTTTGTCGTTCTATTTCTTTTCTATCCTTTTTCTAATTTTTTAATGGCACATCCAATTGAGGAACAGGAGTCATACCCATCTTCCCACCTACAAAGCTTTTTGAATCAACACATTAGAACTTCATCATTACAGTTTGCAATCTATTCATATAAACCCAAATTAGGTGAGTTAAATAATGTTCTTCAGACTGTAGGTATATCCAAAACGCCAGTTGCCCTCATGCCGACACTGTCAATTGTATTACGGCACACACCAGAACTTGATTCTCGGTTTGAAATTGGATATTGGCGTACTGAACTTCAAACACCAGAACCAAACTCACTATCTATCACAACAACACTCGTGCCGATCTCCTACCAAATGATATATCGTCCGGTGTTGCTCTATCAGTATCTCCCAATTTATTTCGGGGCAGGGATTGGTCTGCTAAGAGCAAATTTTGAGGGTAATATGGTAGATTTACTGAAAGAACAGGGAATCATGTTTTCGGATAGTGGTGCTAGTACTGCGGGTTATGTTATTGTTGGATTGGAGTTGTTTCAGTGGCAATCACAGTCAAATCCCCGTGCCTCCATTGGAAATAACGTTGCTATCACTATAGAATTGAAGCGGATCCTGAAAACATACGAAACCACAGGAACTCCCCCAATTAACATAATTTTAGACGGGACTGCGGTTGGATTTGGAGTCAGAACGCAGTTTTGATAATAGGCAGGTCTTGAAGCAGGCAAACCGTATCCTTCCATTTATAGTTTGCATCGTATTCGGGGTAATTCTTGGAATTTATTCAGAATCACTGCTTGCTGTTCTTTGTCTATTGTTAGCAACAGGATTATTTGTATTTATTGGTATGGAGTTGGCACTCTATCTCCTGCTAATTTGCCTGCCTTTTTCTTTTCGTTATATTATCCCTAAACTGCTTGAGATACAAACCCCTACTGAACCGTTGTTAGGTATGCTGTGTGCAGTTTATCTACTAAAGAAAATATTAGATTTTGCTATCGGAAGACAACAAAACAAACCTACGTTTCCATTCCTGTTACCTCTCTGTTTGTTTATATTTGTTACGTTTCTTTCTGCTTTTAATACACCTGATCTTTTTGGTACTTTGAAAGGTGCAATTAGATATACTACTTACATATTATTTTGTTTAGTTGTATATGATTTGGTTCAACACCGTCAAGATTTGAGGCGATTATTTATTGCATCTTTTCCAAGTGCAGCAGTTGCGGTTATTTGGACGACTATCGTGTTGATCGTCAATATAGATCAGTGGCAGTGGACGAGTGCGTTTCGGAGTTCTCCGTTCACAAATTACTCTGTCTACGGTGCATTTACAGTAATTTTCTTTTTAATGTGCCTGAGCCGTCTGCTGTTTGATAACCAACAATATGACCGTGTTATGTGGGGAGGGTGGTTTATATGTTTTGGAATAGGTCTTATAATGTGTTTTTCACGCGGTGTGTGGGTTTCTGTCATCGTTGCGGTGGGATTTATGCTTTTGCAATTAGGAAGCGGTGTTACACATAAAAAGATAATGTTTGTTGGTGCTGCTTGTCTTGTCTTATTGGTGTGTTTGAGTTTGCCGGGTGTTTACGGTGCGCTTATGGAACGGATTTCGACAACTGTAGATTTGAATTATGCGTCCAACCGTGCGCGCCTGATGCGATGGGGACAAGCTTTCACAATGTTTCTAGATAGCCCTATATTAGGTAAAGGTTATGGGGCATTTGCTATGCTTTATGAAGAAGATGTTTCGCTTGTAGGCAGCTATGTTGCCCAGTTTCAATTAGGTGCACATAGCGAATATCTTCAGGTGATGGCGGAGCTCGGTATTGTAGGATTAGCAGTGTGGATTTGGCTCAATTTTGCTTTTTTACGGTATGGTTTTCGTGCTCTCAAACGCATCGAGAATGGTTTCTACCGTTCTACTATTGTAGGGCTGATGTCTGTAGAAATATCACTGATGGTGCATTTTGTTGTCAATAACCTATTGAATGGCGATGCTGTAGGTGTTCCGTTCTGGGGAATCTATGGATTATTACCTGCTGTGGTACAGATTGCTGAGCGTGAACAGGAAAAAATAACACAAGAACGTGAAATTCATGTATAATTTTAAACTTATAATTTAGTTGAATTATATCCAATTATACAACTATCTTTCATATCATAGAGGGAATTATGAATATAATACATATTATTTCAGATACATTTAGACGTGATAATTTAGAAGTTTACGGTGGTAAAGGATATAGTCCTGCACTCAATACATTTGCGGAAAAGTGCGTTGTTTTTGACAAAGCTTATGTTAGCAGTTATCCGACTGTACCGATTCGTGGCGATCTTGTCACTGGGGAGTTAGGTATATGTCGTCGCGGATGGGAGCCTTTACGACGCGATGTTCCGGTGATTGCCAACGATCTGACAAAAGCGGGTGTTGTGAGTATGATGATTGCAGACACACCACATCATCTCAATAATGGTTTCTTTTACAACAGAGGGTTCACTGGATGGAAATGGATACGTGGGCAGGAATCCGATCTTTTAGAAACTCAGCCCTATGATTTTGGAACAGAAATAGCGTTGCGTTATCGTGAACACACTCGACCACATCCGGATAAATTGCCGCCCGGTCTCGGAAATCATTTAAAAAACACACAGTATCGTAAAAATGAAGGAGATACCTTTGTAGCGCAAACGGTCCGGACCGCATGTGATTGGCTGGAACGTAACTATCAGCATGAGAGCTTCTATATGATGGTCGATACCTTTGATCCACATGAACCGTGGGATGTACCTGATTGGTATATCAAAAGATTTGATTCTGATGATTATGATGGTCCAGAACCCATTTACCCTACTTATGGGATCAATCAGATGGATGAACGGACAACGCAACGACTCAATGCGCTCTATAGGGCAGAAGCATGTCTTGTAGACCATTGGATTGGGAAATTACTGAGTAAGATTGACTATATGGGTTTGATGGAAAACACAATGATTATCTTTATGGCAGACCACGGATTTCTGCTGGGGGAGCACGATCTCATTGCAAAGAATCTCAGCATGTATGAGGAGATTGTGCATATCCCGCTGCTTATCTATTACCCTGAAGTTACACCACGACGGACAGACGCACTTGCTAGTATTATTGACATTCCAGCAACTGTGATTGATGTTTTTGGTGCAGAACGTGGAAAACAGGTTGAGGGAAGTAGCCTACTCCCTATTGTTCTAGGTGATACGAACAAGGGAAGAGACTATGCTATCACACACGGTGCATGGGGTGGTGGATGGAGTCCTGATGGTGGAAGTCCGCATGGAAGTGTTACGGATGGTACTTGGTCTTTATTGTTGGAAAATCAAGGTGCACCGAAAAGTCTGTTCCATCTTCCATCTGATCCAGAGCAGATGCATAATCGGTTTGAGTCAGACAATGACGAAGCACGTAGACTCTACCAAGCATTCTTAGTGTTTTTAGGTCAGCACGGTGGTCCAGATGCAATGGTTGAACAATTTCAGAGTCGATGGCGACTCTAACCGATTAAATTGATGTAGCAAAACAGATATAATACAGTATAGAAAGAAGATAGCAACCTATGAATACCGGGAAATATGTTGCAGAGTTTATTGGCACGTTCGCTTTGATCTTAATCGGTGCAGGTGCTTTAGCAATTACCGGTAATAATTTAGATGGACACTCTTACGCACTTGAAAACTTATTAGGGGTAGCCCTTGCGCACGGGTTTGTCGTCATTGCTTTTGTATATGCTTATGGACATATATCAGGTACGCATATCAACCCTGCTGTGACACTCGGTTTTTTGGTTGCCGGTGAAATCAGATTTATGACTGCTATTGGATATTGGATTGTTCAGTTTGCTGGTGGAATTGCTGGGGCTTTAGTACTAAAGGAATTACTCCCTGTAGACGGAGATTTGGGGGTTACTATTTTGGCGGAGCATGTATCTGTAATGCAGGGTCTCTTTGTTGAAATCATACTAACATTTTTCCTTGTCAATACGATTTTCAATACTGCGGTCAGTGGAAGAGCGGGGAATTTCGCAGGAATTGCAATCGGGTTAACACTGATAGCGTGTATTTTAATGGGTGGACCTTTGACACGTGCTTCTTTTAACCCTGCACGAACATTGGGACCCGCCATTGCAGTAGGTAATTATGCAGACTTATGGCTCTACTTTGTCGGACCGTTTGTTGGTGCAGTACTTGCTGCATTACTCTATATTGGGACATTAAAAGAAGCGGATGCTGGATAAGTGTATTGCGTTATCTATCTCTATAGGAAAGCTCTCAAAATTTGATAATTCAGCCATCCGCATTGATAGGTATTTCTTTCGGTTTCGCTTCATCTTTCTTTGGAATCACTATCGTTAGTATGCCATCCTTAAAATCAGCTTTAATACCGCCAGTTTTAGCCATCGGTGGTAGCGGAAATGCCCGATGAAATTCACCAAATTGCAGTTCTGACCTACGAATATTATGCTTTTCTTCAGATTGCTTCCGATGCTTTTTACCTTTTACCAATAACATCTTTCCTGCAACAGAAACACGAATATTCTTTTCTTCAACACCGGGAAGTTCTACTTCGATCTCAAACCTATCATCATAACTTGTAAAACTAGCAGCAGGTTTCCAACCATCACCCCTTCTATTCCGAAAAGGCGATCTCCTACCTCTTGACAAGTGATTTTCTCGGTTTCCACCATCTATACGTTGAATATTTCTACGATTACGTCTTGTATGTGGAGCGGAACCTCGTCGCTTTCCTTCTTGTATTCTGCCTTGGCCTGGTCCTCTTCTTTTCCTGACATTATGAGGACGTGGCCCTTGAAATTTCCCTCTCGGTTTGTTCTGAGATGATCTTCTCATTACAATTCTCCTTAATTTTATTCCATTTTTCACATGATTAGACCAGTGAAATTGTAATTTGTTCGTTAGGTATGTTGTAACCAATATTTTTTAGTTTTCAATATTTTCGATCTTCAAACTAGGTAATCCTCTGTTGTAACAGAAATAGGTTGACATAACTGATTATGCCAACCTATTTTGTAGACGGTGAAATGGTCACTTTTCTTCAGATACATCCACAGCGGTTTCAGTATTGATCTGAATTTCTTTCGGTTTAACCTCTTCTGGCTTTGGAATGGACAAGGTCAACACCCCATCGTTGTACTTTGCATTGATATTACCTGCTTCGCCCTTGGGAGGGAGTGTAAAGTTCCGTTCAAAAGTACCGTATCGTCTTTCAATCCGTTTGTAGTTTTTAGACTTATCTTCATTTTCCTGCCGTTTTTCCCCCTTGATGGTTAAGAGGTTATCTTTGACAGAGATTTGGACATCGTCTTTGGAAACACCGGGAAGTTCTACATGAACTTCGTAGCTATCATCGGTTTCGGTTATGTCTGCCGAGGGTTTCCATCTATACCCACTGGTCACTCCGAGTGGGCGATAAAAGGTGAAAGGTGCGTTGAAAAATCTGAATGGAGTTGCTGCCGGTCTGCGTATAGTCAAATAAGTCATTTTTCTTCTCCTTCTAATGATACATAGTTTTCATGTTTGTATCTTGTTGATATACCCCGTGACGAATACGTTGACGAGGTATACCATAACTTTAAAATATTAAGCGTCGGTTGAAATCGTAATTTCAGTTGGTTTTGCCGCTTCCGCCTTCGGTATAGTGAGCGTCAAGATACCATCCTTATACCCAGCCTTGATTTTGGATGTATCCACTTGACGAGGAAGTGTAAAACTCCTTTGGAAACTGCCATATCGTCTTTCAACACAATGGAAATTCTTCTCGTCGGTTTTCTCTTCTGCCCGTTTTTCACCTTTGATTGTAAGTAGGTTGTCGGTTACAGAGACGTTGACATCGCTTTCCTTGACACCTAGAAGTTCAGCATGTATTTCATAGACATTTTCTGTCTCAGTAATGTCAACCGTAGGCATCCAAGAAGCGTTTTCTGTATCCACATCACTGTCTTGAGAGGAGAGCAAATCACCGAACAGTCGCCCCATCTCGTTATGAAGGTTGAAAAGATTTCCGATTGGTTTGCGAGTAGTTAAATAAGTCATTTTTCTTCTCCTTTTATATTTTTCTTTTTGTAGTATAAACAACAATTTTTATGCTTATTATGTAATAAGCAAATCTGATGCCAAATCATAGGATAAGTCTCTGCTCATTTCCATCAGTAGCGGAAACAATAGGCAAACGCGGGGATCCTTCAACTATAAATCTTGGTGTATAATCTAAAATGTCGAAGAACAGATATGCCACAATGACAAATCTATGTCATTATGAAATACGGTATGTGCCAAACAGGCAAGTTGATGGAGATGTGTAAATATAGTGTTAGAATGAAAATGCCGGTAAGATTTTAAATGAGAGCGCAAATTCTATTCAGTAAGTTTAGTTCGTATACCTGCTACAACTGTATATAGTGCTACAGGATTATCATTGAGGAAGGGTATAATTAGGTCGGCATATTGCTTACAAGGTTCTGTATAAATTGGGAAATTAGGAAGTACATCGCGCCGGTACCACTTTACTGCTCCTTCAAGGTCACCGCTTGGACCGACATCGCGAAGTAAACGTCGCAGCACACGTTCATGAGCATCGACATCTAAAAATAGTTTAATATCAATTAGGTTGCGGAGTTGTTCACTCCAATAGATAAGGTGTCCTTCAACGATCACTACTCGACTGGGTTGTATTATTTTCTTATCATCTCCACGGCTTGCAGCGCGTGTACCATGTGCTGGTGTTTCAATATGTTTGAATGCGCGAAGTTTTTCTACATCTGATATTAGAACATCCCAACAGACTGCATCGGGATGATTTGCGGTGATTACTTTTTCTCGTTCTTCAGGTGTAAATTCTGCCCAATCTCTAAAATAGGAGTCTTGATGTAATGTTATAGGGGAATATTCAGTAAGTTCTTCTGCCAGGGCAGTGGCGAAGGTTGTTTTACCGGATGCCGATCCACCCATAATTCCAATGATAATCGGTTTAACCATTTCGTCTTTTCTCATTATTTTGTGTCTTTTCAAGAACGTACATTGTTGTAAAGCAGATATAGTATATCATTTCTCGGTGTTGTTGTCAACCTATTGTGCAAAGTTCATTAATCTGAATCATTTGACTTTGTAATAGTTAATGTGGTATTCTATCTGTTAGAAGTTTGATATTACTTGGAGATACAAAATGTTTTGGGAGAAGATAGAATCTCAATTTAAGGTTGCTGCGGCGCATCAATTCTTATTGCATTTTAATGTTAGTGACTTACAATTTGACGAACATTTTGGCTATATACCTACGCTGGATTACTTGATGGAACAGATGAATGTTCTCGGGTGTCGTTTAGTTCTCGGCTATAATGCTACACAAGGGTTTATGTGGCCAGGTACAGGACGATGGATAGATACACAGAAGATTTTGGGGCTTATCCCTAAAGAACAAGGAGCACCTGAAGAAACAGAGCATAGAAGGAGAATAAATAGCACGCTCGCACTCAATAAACTTCATGAGGATCCATTTTTCAAAAGTGATCCACTACCAACGAAAGATTTGGCAAACAAGATGCACGAGCTCTTAAAACAGGATAGGATAAGGATAGGATTAGTAATCAATCACCTCGAACAGATTGCACCGAGCGATCCTGTTTTTGAAGGAGCAGCAAAAGATAATCAGCAATATTTCCTTTTTCAACTTCAGAATTGGGCAGCAGACTTGGAAATACGTAGAAAGAAACACATTATCTTACTTCTCACACAAAATACGTATGACATTCATCCACATTTTCTTACGAACCAGGAGATACCTATTGTTGAAGTGCCCTTTCCAGACTATGACGAGCGATTGGAGTTTATTAATCACTTGAATCGAATCCCTCAGGAAATATCACATCAAGATAATCCGGACCAAAAGGTGCAAGTGAATCTAAATCTGGGCAATGATCGTGAAAGACAAACATTGGCGCGAGATACTGCAGGTTTGAATCTATTCGGTATCCATGATTTGGTTAGACACGCTGCATCCATAAAACAGAAAGTAGAAGGACCCTTACTTGTTAATTATCGAAGGCAGAGTGTTAGGACATTTAGCCATGGAATTATTGAGGTTAATGAGCCGCTCACTGAACCTAGACAACACTGGTCGAGTCATGTTACACGATTGATTGAAGACCTTGCGGAAGGCTTGAGAGAAAACGATATGAGGCGTGTACCGCGTGGTATTTTGATGCTTGGTCCTACAGGTAATGGGAACATATTTGCAGCTCGTATGCTTGCTGGACAGACGAACATGGCATTCGTTCAACTCCGTTACGCAAGTCAGGTAAGCGAAGTAACGATTAGCATTAATGAAAATGGTAATAGTTATGAAAGGAACCTAAATTCCGCGATCAATTTTATCCGCGGTCTTGCTCCGGTTGTGGTATTTATGGATGAAGTTGAACATGCCTCTCCACATACAGGAATACAGCAAGGAAGTAGGGATCACGGTTTTCCTATTCTGTTGACGAATACGATCAGCGATGCTTCTTTACAAGGAAAGGTAATATGGGTAGGCACTTCAAGTCGCCCCGATTTGATGCCGCCGATCTTTCGGAAACCTGAGATATTTAATCACAAATTGGTGCTGTTACCTCCTATGCGGGAGAGTCGTGCGGGTATTCTACAGTTTTTTTGCAGATTTCACACACGAGAAGAGATGAATTTTCAGGAGATAGCAAGAGATGAAAAACTACGTGGCGTGAGTGTAGGTGATCTTGCACAGATAGCAAATAGGAGTCATAATTTGGCTAAGCGGAAGAATCGGAATTCCTTTATAGAAGAGGATCTGCGCCAGGCGGTTGCAGATTATATGCCCGACCATTCACCTGAGATGCAGATGTTCATGTCTTTACTGGCACTACAAGAGGCAAATTCACGGGCAATGATTCCAGATAGAATTCCACGTCCGTACCAAGAGTTCGTAGAAGATAATAAGATAGACAAGACAAAGATAAACAACCGCTTGATGGAACTGAGTAAGGAACTTGGATTGAGTGCGTGATTCTCGTATCATTATCTGTTAAGGAACTATTTCTTCAGTATATCCCGTTGCATTATTTGTTTTTCTAGTGGAATAACATTGTGTGCAGCATCACTTATCCAATGCATATCGTAGAAAGCAGAATGCTCCTGTCGGTTTACAACAGGAGCATTGCAATTCCGCGAAGTGTGATCTCACAGTGTGTGATTACTCTTCTTCATAGCGGCTTTGGTATCGGGGCTCAGAGCGCCGTTCGCGTGGACGTGCAGGGTTGACTTTCAATGGGCGACCCATTAATTCTTGTCCGTCAAGTGCTTCAATTGCACGTTCACCGTCTTCCTGGTTTTCCATCTCGACAAACCCATACCCTTTGGAGCGACCATCATAACGGTCACGGATAATAGT
The DNA here is from genome assembly GCA_965200395.1 of Candidatus Poribacteria bacterium. Classification (GTDB taxonomy): domain Bacteria; phylum Poribacteria; class WGA-4E; order WGA-4E; family WGA-3G; genus MSPOR6. Next base: position 514,272 of record CBDAUH010000004.1, read on the forward strand.
TACAGATGTCAGTGGTCCATGCGGCTCAAATATTTCTTCCAAGTCTGTTTCTGTGGCTGCATAGGGCACATTGCCAACGTAGATGTTCATCTCGTTTCTCCTTTTGAAATTGAAATAACGGGAATGTGAGAAAACTGAGTACTGTCAGCATGTTCTATAGGCAGGCATTTGGCAGTGCTAAGATTGGTAAAAATGAACTCGGGATTCTCATCAATCTTATTCGGAAGCCGCAACCAATCAACAAGAATGCTTCTGGTTCCAAACCGTAAAACTGTCAAAATACTACACATAACGTTGTTCGCAGACACCGTCACATTTCCCAAACAATAAATATGATACTACAGTTTAACAAATTTGTCAAATTTGATTTACTACATATTTGGTGAGATATGACTAATTATGGTTAAATATGAAAATAAATAAACACTACATCCACAGGAACGATCTTCGAATTGCGACTTATCTCAATAATATCCGGGTTTCGCTTTGCTCCACTCAACCTGCGAACTGCCCGAATGTCTAATTAAATTCTAAAATCTACCATAATGATTCTATTTTGTTTCCATCCAATTGTTCCCAATACCTGTTTCTGTGCGAAGTGGTACATTAAGTTTCAAGGTATTTTCCATCTCCTCCGAAACGATAGCAGCATATTTTTCTGCTAGTTCATTAGGGGTTTCAAGCACAAGTTCGTCGTGTATCTGGAGTAGTAGCTTCATTTCTAATCGATCCTTATCAATTCTATGTTGAACTTTTACCATTGCTGCTTTAATCAGGTCTGCTGCTGTCCCTTGAATTACTGTGTTGATCGCTAATCGTTCTCCGAGACTTCGCCTGCTTTGGGAAGCTTCAAATATTTCAGGAATAGCACGTCGTCTACCGGTTAACGTAGTGACATAGCCCTGGTCTAATGCCTGTTGGACGCAATTTTGAAAAAATGTGTTAATACCCGGAAAACGTTCTTTATAGTCAGTTATCAACTCTTTTGCCTCATTCACATTCATTCCCTGTATTCTGCGAGCTAACCCAGATGGAGAAACTCCATAGATGATACTGAAATTCACCATCTTAGCTTTGTCTCTCATTTTTCGTGATACATCTTCTGGTTCCATCTTGAACACTTCTGCTGCGACGGATGTATGAATATCCATGTCATTGGTGAAGATTTCCATTAGTTTCGGATCGGCACTGAAGTGGGCGAGAATACGAAGTTCAATCTGTGAATAGTCAGCGCAAATTAACTTATGTCCGTCTGGTGCTATGAAAACTTTTCGTAATTGTTTGCCTATGTCAGATCGGACAGGGATGTTCTGCAAATTTGGACTATCGGATTGTAATCGTCCAGTTGCTGTAGTGAGTTGATATAGGTGTGTATGTATACGTTTCGTGTCTTCATTTACTGCATGTCGTAAATTTCCAAGATAAGTGCTCTGTAGATTCCGTACTCGACGATATTCAATAATTAGCCGCGGGACACTTGTTCTTGGCTTGTTAATGTCTTCTTGTGCTGCGAGTGCTTCTAGTACATTTGCATCTGTAGAATTTTTCCCTCTTTTTGTGCGCCTGATAGGTTTAAAACCGATATCATCAAACAAGATTTCTGCAAGTCGACTTGGGGAGTCAATATTAAATGAATATCCTACTAACTCGTGTATTTCCTTTTCCCGTTCTTCAACTAGTTTTTCAGCAATATCAGTTTGTCTTTTTAATTCATCCGTATCGCATACGATTCCGTTGAATTCCATGAGTGCTAGGATAGGTCCGAGCGGTGATTCTATGTCTCTGATCAATTCATTGGTACCGGTCTCTTCAAGTTTTGGCTTGAAATAGTGATAGAGTTGAATGACTATATCAGTATCCTCAGAGGCGTATTGTGTTACTTCTTCATAAGGGACTTTGTCAATAGATGTTGAGTCTTCTTCACCTCCTATCAAGTCTGAGAGTGGTACCATCTTATGATTTAAGTGTAGAAGTGCAAGATTGTCGAGATTATGAGAGGGTTTTCTGGGATCGACAAGTTGGCTTGCTAACATCGTATCGAAGACGACACCTTTTAATTGTACGCCGTGGCGAATGAAGATACTGGCATCGAACTTTAAATTGTGCCCACATTTCGGCAATTCAGGATTTTCTAATATTGGTTTGAGTTTGGATATCACTGTTTTTTCATCTAAGTGGTTTTCGGGATTAGGGGAACGGATAGGGACATATACACCCTGCTGCGGTTGCCAAGAGAAACTGATTCCACACAACGCAGAGTTCCGATACAACCCATCAGTTTCTGTATCAACTGCGATAATTTGTTGTACTGCCAGTGTTTCTGCAAGTTTATCCAATTCTGGTTCTGTAGTAATTGCAGTGTAGTTTCCCGTTGCTGCGGTAGTGAATTTCCCTTTTTCTATGATAGCTTCTTTTTCCTTCTCCATTGCTTCTAATCGCTCTTTTCTGGTAGCTTTCACTTCAGCCTTAACCTGATCTGATATAGTGTTTCCTGATGCAAGTTCCGCGAGCGAATCGTAGAACCGTTTGAATTCAAGTTGCTCTAACAAAGGATTGATTTTCGTAAGGTCAGGCTTCTTAAATTTTGCTTGTTCCAGGGAGAAACCTAAATCTGCATCGCGCTTTAGCGTTACAAGTTGTTGGGATATAGAGATGTATTTTTGCGCTTTTTCTAAATTCTCGCGGCGTTTTCCCTTTATCTGATCTATGTTGGCATAGATATTCTCAATCGAACCGAATTCTTGGATCAGTTTCGCAGCAGTTTTCAATCCGATCCCTTCAACACCTGGTACATTATCGGAAGTATCGCCCATCAGAGCGAGCGTATCAATAACTTGATCAGGTGTAATCCCCTTATTTTCCCATAGTGCGGCAACATCAATCGTTACGTCTTTACGTAGGTCAAACATCGTAACGCGGTCACATAATAATTGCTCGAGGTCTTTATCCTTAGAGATGATGCACACATGCACACCTTGGGTGTCAGGTGAATCCAGAATGTATTGGGTAACAGAGGCGATAATATCGTCTGCCTCCAGTTCAGGTCTTCCTATCACGGGGATTTGTAGTGTTTCGAGCATCTGTTGGATACGCGGAATCTGTGTGACAAGGTCATCTGGCGGAGTCCTACGATGCCCCTTGTATTCCTGATACATCTCATTTCGGAAGGTATTGCCGGGCGTATCAATTGCAGCGATGATATATTCTGCTTTGTAGTCAGTTAATAGTTTGAGGAGCGTTGTCATAAATCCGTAGATTGCGTTAGTAGGTTCACCCGTTACGCCACTCACTAATCGGGTTTGGATCGCGTAAAATGAGCGAAAAATCTCTGCAAGCGTGTCTATAATATAGAGTGTCTTTGAACTGTCGTTTGGTGTCATATAGTATTCCTTATATTCAGCTGCGGGAGATGTTGCTAAATAACCGCATCTACCCTACGATTATCAGTTTTTGGGATAATGCCATTTTCGGAGTGAGTCGGATGCAGACAATCCTGCTTCTTGTCCAAGTGCAAAGGCAGTTGCTATTAAGTTGCGTTCACCAGATATTATATCACCTGCTGCATAAAGGCCATGAATTGGTTTTCCATCAATATCCAACATTTGCATATCTTCATTTGTGATAATCAAACCTTCTTCGTCCTTTTGGTAGTCCCATCCATCTAAGAATTTCGTATTGGGTATTAAGCCTTCGTCGACGAGAAAACCGTGGAAGAAGAGCTCAGTTCCATCGACCATTTCAAATCCGAGAAGATCGGTTTTTTCTCCGATATGCCGTTTTATTTTTGTTTCAATGATTTGGATATTTCTCTCTTTAATCTGATTTAGAATTGGGTGTGACATCCCGTGAGGTCGTCCATTGGTAAGGATAGTGATTTTGTCGGTGAAATCTTGTGCACCAATTGCTGCTTCATAGATGTAGTCGCCGATGCCGAGTAATGCTAAATGCTCATTGACATGTAAATGTCCATCACAACGGATACAGACGTGCCATCCTTTACGATTACCAGCGTAACGAAACACGGTAGCATACTGTTTATATAAACGTTCAGCATCTGCTTGGAACTCTATATCAGGCCATTTGTCATCAAAACCCGATGCGACCACGACGGTATGGGATTTGAAATGTCCTGTTTGTGGTGCCGTGTCTTTCTTAAGAGCTGTGGTGGATGCCTCTAGTTCAAAAATGTCGTTATTTCGCGTTAATTGGGTGACCATTCCATCTTTGACATCAATTCCTGTTTTTCGATGTTCTTCTCCGAGCATGAAATCTGTTACCGGTCTACTTTCCATCCACTTCATGAGTTCTTTAGCAAAATGTGGGCCGATAATACCAGGAAAGACAGGGGCATCTTCAATTTCAACTGACTTTGACCAATATGCTCTGCCGCGGCTGAAACTAACTTTTCCAGAATGTAGTACCAGCACGTGTCGCATCTGATGACTTGCAGATACTGCTGCTTGCGTCCCAGCTGGGCCAGCACCAATCACAGCGACATCGTAAATTGTTTCTACCATTTTTCACTTCACCTATCAAATATAAACAAATATATGGATAATTTAACTACAGAGACAACTATTATATTCACAGTCCGTATTTCTTCCAACGTTCATTGACAAGTTCAATGATTTCATCGGACATCTGAATTTCTGGGGGCCACTCTCGGTGATAACCTTCTTCAGGCCATTTTGTTGTTGCATCGATGCCCATCTTGGAACCGGCACCGAGAAGCGGTGCAGCATGGTCAAGTACATCAACGGGACCTTCGACGATTGTGACATCACGTTTCGGGTCGACATTGCTGCCGACATAAAATAGGACTTCCTCAACATTTTGGACATCAACATCCTTATCTACGACAATAATTATCTTGCTGAACATAAGTTGCCCGAGTCCCCAGAAACTGTGCATCATCTTTTTGGCTTGATATGGATAACGTTTGTCTATTGAAATCAGAGCAAAATTGTGGAAAACACCGAATAAAGGAAGGTTCATGTCAACAAGTTCAGGGAGTTGTGTTTTGATCAGTGGCATGAAGATTCGTTCGGTTGCTTTGCCCATATAGCAATCTTCCATTGGGGGCTTTCCAACGATGATGGTTTGATAGATAGGGTCTTTGCGATGCGTGATGGCAGTGATTCGAAAAACCGGATACTCATCAGGCATTGAGTAGAATCCTGTGTGGTCACCGAATGGTCCTTCAATACAAGTTTCATCAGGTTCAATAAAACCCTCAATCACAATATCAGCATCTGCGGGGACCATCATATCTATTGTTTTTGCTTCTACCATTTCAACATTTGCTTTTCGTAGAAAACCGGCAAACAGCAGTTCGTCAATACCTGAAGGTAGGGGAGCTGTACCGATGTATGACATGATAGGGTCTCCACCGATAGCGATTGCAACTGGCATCTGTTCTCCAGCTTGTTTATATTCCCGATGATGTGCCGCCCCATCATGATGTATCTGCCAGTGCATAGCTAATGCATGCGGATTTAGTTTCTGTAGACGATATGTGCCGACATTTCGTTGCCCTGTTTTTAAACTGTGGGTGAATACTTGTGGTAAAGTAATGTATTTATCTGCATCCATCGGCCAACACTTTATCAAAGGTAATAGATTTAATGAGGCATTTTCACCGGTTAAGACTACTTCTTGAGATGCACCACGCTTGACAGTTTTCGGTGGGAAATTGGTAAGTTGAGATAGAATCCGTAGCATTTTTACTTTGTCCAGAAGTGACTCAGGTGGACCGATTTTGATCATGCTCTCAATTTCATAAGCAATTCTGGAGAGGTCGTCTACACCGAGTGCCATCGCCATTCGTGTATACGAACCGAAGGCATTGATTAGCAATGGCATATCACTTCCATCAACGTTTTCAAATAGCAGCGCAGGACCGTCAGATTTACTGATACGGTCGGTAATTTCACTAATTTCAAGGTCCGGTGAGACTTGTGCTTTTATACGTTTGAGTTCATCTGCACGTTCAAGTGCCTTTACAAATTCTCTGAGACTGGAATATGCCATGTTCACCTCTAAACATTAATAATATGTCCAACTTTGTTATTGTTGAGACTTGATCTTTTGAATATGTTTTAATCCTTGCTGATAATTTTGGTTCGCTGGGTTAAGAGAAATAGCCTTGCGAATTGATATTTCGGCGGTTTTATAATCGCCTTTTTTGAAGCAGATCAGTGCATACGTGTTATGGTAACTTGCTACCTCTGGATTTAGACGAATTGCAGTTTGAGAATAAGATATTGCTGATTCTAACATTTCCGCACGTTTACTCGGTTTTTCATAGGTACTTGCCACTTTAGCAGTAAGCTGGGCAAGAGAATGATACGCTTTTGGCAATCCTGATGAGAGATAGGCAGATTTCGCTTCATTGTAATTCTTCTGTTGTGTGTAAAGTTCTCCTACTAAAAAATATGTTTCAAGAAGAACGGCAGGTTGCGCTGGTGAAAACTCAGGGTGATTGGTACTCGGAACTTGTTGGTCTTGTATAATTTCCGCAGCTTTTTTAAGTACGGTTAAAGCATCTTCTGTCTTCTCTTGGTGGGCATAACACAAACCTAAGTTATAGTATGCTTCAACATGTTTTACGTTTAGGGCAAGTACTGCTTGAAATGATAAGACCGCCTCTGAATAATTTTCTTGATTTATTAAAATTAAACCTATTTTATAATACACTTCTTCTTCTAATTTCGGTTTATTTAGACTGAGTGTAATTGCTTTTCTGTAATATTTGAGAGCTAATTCATCCTTTTTTTGCATGAGATATGCCAAACCGAGACCAGCGTGCGCTTCTGCGAAATCTGGTTTGATTGTCAATGCCTTTTTTTGTGCTGAAATTGCATCTGAATATTGTTTTAACATTACAAAAGCAATACCAATTCCATTATATGCTTCAACTGCCTTTGGATTTAGAGCAAGTGCCTTTTCGTACTCACGAACAGCCTTTTTATAGTTTTCACTTTGCAGATATAATCTACCGATATTAGCGAGTATTTTTGCTCTTTCTGATTGTTCAGATGTTCGTTGCAACGCGCCTTGTAATTCTTGAATCGGTTTCACTTCCGTTTTTCGCCTTTCGAAAAGTTGCATTTGTTTTCGAGCCGCTTCATTATTACCACTGCGCCGGTGTACCTGTGCTAAGTTGTAAAGTGCTTCAATGAGTTCGGAGTCTTTCTCATAAGCATTTCTATAGGCGGTGATAGCATCTTTTAATCGGTTCCCTTGTGTATAGAGCAAACCTAATTGATAATGTGCAGAAGCCATATTTGGAGAAATAGTGATCGCTTTTTCCTGATGAAGTATTGCCTCTTGACTCTTACCCTGTTTGCTATAAATGTTCCCTAATTGATGGTGGATCATTGCATCTACAGGTTGTAATTTGTTGGCAGTTTTGTATGCTTCCTTTGCCTTGTCGTAGTGGTGTAGATTAACATAAGCTGAGCCTAATGCAGCATGGATATGTGCCCGGTCAGGTATATACTTAATCGCACTTTTATAGGATTCAATTGCCTCGTCAAATTTTTCAAGTGCTGCATAAGCCAATCCTAATCCATAATAACCATCAGTTAAAATAGACAAGTGGTTGGCATCCTTTTCAACGGTTGAGATCACCTGCCGATATTCTGTTACGGCCTTTGTGTACCCTTCAACTTGCAAATAGACCTTTGCCAGTTTTAACCTTATGTCAACCCTTGTGCCATCAACAGCGAGTTGTTTCTGATAGGATTCAATTTGTGTCAATGGACTCGACGAAATCGCAGGTGTACACAAACCTGGGTATAGATAGGAACTAATATCAAAGAGACAACATATGACAAGGATAATCCAAATCCACTTCATGGGAATAACCTATTTTGATGATAAAAAAGAAGGGAGGCTGTTCCTGATAACTGAAACGCCTCCCTTGAATTGGGTGTTTATCTACACGTTCACTACATCAGGCAGTTATCGTTGGCTTTTTACGCGTCCCCATGTTGTTGCCAATTTATCAAGCGGTTCAACAGGAGTCACATCCCCCACAATGTCAGGTCCTGATACTTTGAAGTCATCAAAACTGACACCTGTCTGCCATCCCCAGAGTCCGACTTGCCCCTCACTATAAGAGGCATCATTATTGTCGCTTTGTTTTTCTCCATTGATATGCAATGCAAATGTATCACCTGTGACTTCTACTTTTATATCTATCCATTCACCACTTTCTATTGCGACTCCACCTACAGCAGGGATTTGTGCTATATTAGCACGGTTCGTCCATCCGCCTGCGGTGTGTTTCCAAAATTCTGTTTTGTTATCAGGGACATTGAAGTAATAGACATAATATTCCATTTCGCTTTTAGCACGAAATGCAATACCTGCCCAATTTCCGCTATTTATTCGTACTCTTGCTTCAATAGTATAATCAGACCATGTTGCATCACCGACGAGTGTGTGTTCAGCTGCTCCACCTTCAGCTAGTTGATAGACACCGTCAACGACACTCCAATTGCCGTTTGCTACTTTCCAATCATCAGCCGAACCATCATCAAAATTCCACAATTGCTCTCCAGCAAAGACTGGAGATATGATAGCAAGAAAGCATATACCAATTACAATTAATTTTAGATTTTTCATATTTGCTCCTATACCTATGGATATCCCAAGCTCACGGTCAGGTATATCATAGTGTTATAAATTCACGGTGTAAAACGTTCAAATCACGAATTTTCAATATATCAGTTTGAGTCGCCCCCAAGCTGTAGTTAATTTTTGGCTTGGGTCTACGGCAAGTGTGTCCTTTATGTTATCACCTTCAACTGTGAAATCATCGAAACTTGCGGCAGTATTCCATGCCCAGACTCCAACTTGACCTTCACTATAACTTGCATCGTTATTATCAATTTGCTTTTTACCATTGATATGTAATGTAAATTTGTCTTTATCCACTTCTACCTTCATATCAATCCATTCACCATTTTTTATTACGACTCCACCTACAGCAGGGATTTGTGCTAGATTTTGTCGGCTCACCCAGGCACCAGGTGTATGTTTCCAGAGTTCTGTTTTGTTATCTGGAACATTGAAGTAGTAGACATAATATTCCATTTCGCTTTTAGCACGAAATGCAATACCTGCCCAATGATGCTCATCAACACGAATTTTAGCTTCGATAGTGTAGTTGTCCCAATCTTTTTCTCCTACAAGAGAATGCTCTGCTTCTCCACCACGGCTAACTTTATACACACCATCGCTAACTTCCCATTTCCCGTTTGCCACTTTCCAATCCGCAGCATCATTCTCAAACTCCCATAATTGAGTGCCAGCAAATGATACTATTGAAACAAAGAAACAGCAGAGTGTTAGAAAACCCGCAACAAAGAGTTTTCTTGATATATTGTGTTACCATCGTTACTCCTTTCTTTATATGCTAATTTTATAAATCGTTCAAACTACTTAAGAAAATTCATACACACCAGATGTGTGATAGAATCTAATTTATAGTATACGGTTTTATCAAAAAATGTCAATTATAAAATATTTAGGGTTATTTAGTTTTATGTATTTTAGTTGTTTTTTATCACAATCGTTAATATTTGGAATGTGCAGATATACCGTGATTTTTCACGCTGTATCTGCTATACTTCACCATAAAAACTTACGATCTTTTGAGGTGAAGAATGACAAGAAAAAAGTCCTGCCACTTAATGGATATGTTAGCAGGACTTACAGACCCACGCAAGGAAAAAGGGAAACGACACCCGTTGAAAGCAATCCTCGCACTTTTAGTCGTTGGATTGATGTGCGGGCATAAAGGGTATACATCCATCGCTACCTGGGCACGCTCACAGCCCGCACTCACAAAAGCACTCGGGTTCACACATCACAAAACGCCTTGTGCCGCAACTATCCATAATCTGTTGAAAAAGTTGGACGTTGAGGCATTAGAAAACATCCTGTCAAAATGGGTAAACGCCGCATTAGCAGAGTGCCCTGATTTGCGGGGGTGTTCCGACGCAGTCGCTATAGATGGCAAAACCCTGCGTGCGTCTAAAAAAAGTGGTGCGATGATCAGCCATTTACTCTCCGTCGTCTCTCATGAGTTAGGGATCACCCTCACGCAGCGAGGTGTCAGCGACAAAACCAATGAAATACCGGTATCAACGGAAATCCTCAAAGCGTTTGATGTAGCAGGCAAAGTTATCACAACGGATGCCCTTTTGACACAACGCTCTTTCTGCCACGGAATCATAAACAGCGGGGGCGACTATATGCTGCCTGTTAAAGGCAATCAACCGGACCTGTTAGAAGCGATTGAAAAACTTTTTCAAGGCGTGCCTGACGCGGTTTCTGAAGACACAACACACCCTACTTTAGGGAAACCGATATACATGCATGAGACGATTGAAAAGTCGCATGGCAGACTTGAGACGCGATGTATCAAGGCAAGCACAAGTCTCAACGCATATCTGGATTGGCCGGGCGTAGCACAAGTGATCCAATATTGCTATACTTCCAAAAATATGAAGACAGGAGAAGAGACAACCCGCACTACCTATGGGATTACGAGCCTGAAACCGAGTGAGGCATCCGCAGAACGCTTACTTGCTTTACGGAGAGGCCATTGGGCAATAGAGAACAAGTCGCATTGGATGCGCGATGTGCTACTCGGCGAGGACGCATCACCTGTCAGATGCGGGGCTATTCCACAAGTCATGGCCGCTTTACGAAATACCGCATTATCCGTATTCCGTTTTCAAGGCATAACACGGATCGCTGATAAAATAAAGGAATATGCATCAAAACCTTTACTCACAGTTAACTTGATAAAATGAATATCTATAAAACTAAATAACCCTATGATACAGGTTATTGACTTGGTCTTGAAAATTTGTAATGATAATATCCATGAAACCGTTGTTGTCGTAATCGCCGAGGTTAGCTCCCATTCCACTAAAGGCGCGTCCATCTTCGCTAAGTGCAACCCCTGCGAATAGTGCATCTTCTGTAAATGTTCCATCTCCATCGTTCAAGTAAAGTAGATTTGGTGTGGTATCATTCGCCACGAAAATATCCACATCTCCATCATTATCCATGTCTCCACAAACAACTCCCAATCCTTTTCCTGGTGGGGCAGTAATCCCTGCATTTTCAGTTACATCTCTAAACGTGCCATCTCCATTATTCCTATACAATCTATCTGCTTCACCATCAAGCACCTCCGGTGTGCAGTAGGTCGGAATTCCTTTACGGGAACAACTTGGATTCGCGTCAATATCAAATTGAACATAGTTCACAACATATAGGTCTAACAGGCCATCAGCATCATAATCAATAAATGCACATCCACTACTGAGTTGATTTCCACCAACACCAGACACATCGGTTACATCAGAAAAAGTGCCATCTCCATTATTCTTATAAAGAATATTTGGCCCGTAGTTAGTAACATAGAGATCGACATGCCCATCGTTGTTGTAATCACCCACGCAACATCCCAATCCATATCCAGTATTTCCCACAGATACTGTTGTGGTTACATCAACAAATTTACCTTTATCATTACGGTATAATATATTAGATTGTGGAGATGCAGAATCGGAGACAGGTAAGTTGCATCCATTGACAAGATAAAGATCTAGATCGCCATCATTGTCATAATCAAAAAGTGCAAGTCCTCTTCCAAGCGGTTCTATAAAATATTTCTTGCCACTCTCACCATTTTCGTCACGAAATCGGATGCCCACATCTTTTGTAATATCTGTGAACTTCACACTTTCATGAATTGGAGTATGTTTTTGTGTTCTTCCACTTTCTTGTCCGATTAAAAATAATAAAGAGGAAAAGAGCAAAAAAATATGAAGATTATATCGCATAGAGGCAAATTTGTTTATGATGTGGAAAAAATGTTAAATTAAACCACAAAATTGGAAATAGTTTTGATATAAAAAATTTCAGAAAACCACGAAATATTTTAATGCTCACGTTGGCGTACAACACACTTTTTCTTATCAGTGATATATAATACACACAGAAACACTAAAACAGGCAAATAAAGTGAAGTTTCAAATTTTGCCAAAAAAAATTTATCTGTGGACACACCTTCTTTACCCAGTTTTAAACTACTTTCGCATAAATTACCGGATATAGTGTGAATCAACGAATGTGGCAACTGCCCTCGGATTTCCTGATACATTATTTGGTCTATTTTACCACACATTGTCACTAGCGTCAATAATTTGATGTTAACAACGTTAACACACCCTAATTTTCAATAGTGTTGTATAAGTGTAATTATATAACTCTATTTTTTCTGTGTCAAAATTGAACCTATTTAAACCCTTTTTCACATCTGTTATAAGTTAACCAAATTGAAATAGCTTCAATATTCTCTATAGTATTCTCTCCTATAACTTTCCAGTACGAAATGTCTTGCAATCCCATACGCAATAGTGTATCCTAATTATATATTTTTATCTTACTTCTTAGAAAATACTATAGTTTGGACATTTTTGGTCTTGTTATAGATTATGAATAGTTGGCAGCATTTCCCCGTTAGCACTTCTGAACAGGTGTTAGAACTGCTGCTAACGCCCCTTTTTTGTCTAAATTCTGTTAGAAATCACTGTTTTTTAGCCATCATTTTTCCAATAATCGTGAAAATAGTTGCTGTTGAACTAGTTCATGTAGTATCTTCGGGATTTTCAGTTTTTTCTGTGCGTTTTTCCTCGGGTCGTAACCCGTATAAAAATAGTTTTGTTGTAAACATCGCTGCAAGTAAGCGGTCATCAAGCCGCGTGTGAGATGTTTCGGTTTATACCAGTGTATATTGAGCGTGGATAGCACGTCTTCTAAATCAAGAGAAACCTTGTCTGTGTCTGTGTCTGCGGGTGTCTTAGGCAATGGCGACGGACTGAAAGCGAGTTGTGTCAGCGTTGCTGCGGTGAAACTGAGTTGAGCGAACCGATCCAAACTTTTCCTGTCTCGGAGTTGATAGGTGTCAAATCCGAAGTTTTCTTTAGCGTCCCGAAAGGCAGTTTCAATCTGCCACCGGTTTCTATAGTGTCGGATAACTGTTTCTACGGGCAGTCGTAAATCTGAAGTAAATACACAAAAATACCGATAGGGTTTAGACTTTTTGGGGCGTTTGCGTATCACAACGATGCGGACATCTACAGGACACATCTTTGTCCGCACGACTTTATCAGCGACAGAAAGTGTCTGATCCTCAACAACGATATCTGTATACTTCAGGTGTGGAATAGACACACGGCTACCATACCGACGGGGTCTGCCTCTCTTGAGACGCTTAGGGCGTTTCGGTATATCAAAAAACGCCGCGTTTGACTTCGCACGACAAAGTAAATGATGTCCTTGTGAGAGTATCTCCGTGAACACTTTGCGTCTATTGAAACCTCTATCAAAAATGATAAGACCCGGTGGCACAAGATTACATAAATGCTTCAGCACAGCGAGGCTATTTGCGTCCTCGCTTTTCGGTTCCATCATCCGTGTGGCTAATGGAAATAGGCGCGTGCCTTCGCGCGTTTCTGCCAGCCACCCAATCGCACCGAACTCGTGTCCGTGATGAAACTTGGACTGGTTCTTGTTACGTGGCTGATACGCAGGGTTCCTGCGGAAATGCAAACCCGCTTGTTTTGAACCGCTACTTAGGGCATGCGTCTCATCATAGACATAGACGCCCGTAGGGTAAGCGGATAGCACTTGATGGCTTAGCGTAGTGGCGACTTGATCCACACACCAGATGCCACGCGAGAGAAACTTTGGCAGAGACCAATACCGACCTGCTTGGGCTGTCGCAAGATAGATTTGTGTCATTGTGCCTCGGTAGGGCGTATTTATCAGACCTTTTACGAAAGTCTGAAAGTGGTGAAAGTTATTATACTTGAACACAGGTCAAAAATCTGATAACATGTTGTCCAAGTAGGAAAGTGGGGTCATTTGAAATATCCTTTCAAATTTGTGTTTTCTAAAAGGATACCCGCTTTCCTGCTTTATGTCCATAAAAAAAACAAAAACTGTCCAAACTATAGTAGAAAATATATCATATCAGAAATCCAAATTCTTCAGATTCAGGAGGTGTGGTTTTGAAGAAACTTTCCTTTCAAATTACTTACTTATGTATTGCTATTCTTATAACCGTTCAGACATCTTATGCATCGATTAAAGTTGGTCTTGTCTACGATGTGCGTGGTCGTGGTGACCTCTCCTTTTGCGATGCTGCGTATGCAGGTGCGAAAAAAGCTGAAGAAAAGTGGAATATCAAACTGACCGAAATTAATCCCGGACAGAATACCGATACAGAAATAGCACTGCGCCGTCTTGCAAAATTAAAATTCGATCTCATCATCGGGGTCGGTTTCCTGTTTCGCGAACCAATGGAACGTGTAGCCCCTGATTTTCCTGATGTCAACTTTGCCCTCATAGATGCTGTAGCAAAACCCACAAATGTTGCGTCGTTAATTTACAAAGCACACGAAGGTACATTCCTTGCAGGTGTAATCGCGGCGATGAAAACGGAGACGAAAAAAGTTGGGTTCGTTGGTGGTATGAAAGTCCCGCTTGTAGAAGCATTTGAAATCGGTTACGCAGCAGGTATCAAAGCTACAAATCCAGAAATTGAACTCCTTGTAAATTATGTCGGTGTTACTCCGCAAGCTTTTGACGATCCAGCGAAAGGAAAAGAATTGGCTCTTGCCCAATACAAAAAAGGTGCGGATATTATTATAGCCGCAGCAGGGGCAAGTGGGGTAGGTGTGCTTGATGCCGCGAAACAGACAAAGAAATATGTTATCTGGGTAGATTCCAATGGAAACGGTTTAATTCCTGGACAAGTTCTCACCAGCATTATTAAAGGTGTAGAACTGTCGGTTTATCAGATGATCGGAGATGTGGTGTCTGATACTTTTACTGGCGGCGTGAAAAACTACGGCCTGAAAGAGGGAGGGATAGAATATATCATAGATGCTGACAATAAATCAATGTTGTCTGAAGATATTCTGAAGAAGGTTGAGGATTTTAAAACAAAAATCATTGCTGGTGATATTATAGTTCCGCATCTACGTTCACAAACAAAATCTGACAAAAAGTAAAGGATATTCTTTTGGATAGGCTCAAGATTGTAGTTCCTGGCGACTCCCCTCCCCAGATTCAAGGTTCTCCACATTTGGATCGCCTCAAACCGTATGGGAACGTTGTACTGTATTCGGATCGTCCAGAAACTGTTGAAGAAAAAATTAGGCGTGCAGCAGATGCAGACATACTTATCAATTCACGAGGGATGGTAAAATGGCATGCAGATATATTACCACATTTGCCAAAACTCAAAATGATTTCACTCTGTTCAATCGGCACGGATATGATTGATCTTGAAATGGCGAAAAAGCGCGAAGTTGTCGTTTGCAATCAACCGGGTCGAACTGCTCCTGTCGTTGCAGAACACAGTTTCGGTTTAATGTTTGCACTTGCAAAACGTGCTGCGTTCATGACATCCGCGTTGAAAACAGGCAATTGGCCAAGAATGGATAACATATATCTGCAAGGGAAAACATTGGGGATTGTCGGAACAGGGCACATCGGATCAGAAATGGCACGGCTTGCGAATGCAATCGGAATGAATGTCATAGCTTGGACATACAATCCATCATCAGATCGTGCAAATCAACTCGGTATAAAATATGTCTCTTTTGATGATCTGTTACGTTTATCTGATGTCGTGAGTCTACACGTTAAATTGACAGATGAAAGTTACCATTTAATTGGTGAACATGAACTTGCTATGATGAAACCGAACGCGCTCATAATTAATGTAGCACGCGGACCAATATTAGATACAGAGGCATTAATCCAGTCATTAAATAACGGGCATCTTGGTGGGGCAGCAATTGATGTCTATGATCAAGAACCGATTCCAAAAGATCATCCACTGCTATCATGTGAACAGGTGATTTTGACACCGCATTGTGCAGATATGACTCCTGAAGGAGTTGAATTACTTAATGAAGGTGCAGTTGATAATATCATTGCATTCTTAGAAGGAAACCCTATTAATGTGGTTGTATAATTGAATGCAACCCCTGCTAAATAAAAAACCAATAGATGCAAACAGAAAATAAAATAAGAAAAATAGGTGTTGATACCGGTGGCACTTTCACAGATATTGTGATGTCCGTGAACGAATCACTTTTCACACATAAGGTTTTATCTACACCCAAAAATCCTGCTTTTGCTGTTATCAAAGGTGTTAGTGAGATTCTAAAACAGCATAACATCAATTCTTATGAAGATGTGGATATAGTTCACGGTTCTACGGTTGCTACAAACGCATTACTAGAACGTAAAGGAGCGCGTATCGCTGTCGTCACGACGAAAGGTTTTGAAGATATTTTAGAAATAGGTAGACAGTCGCGCTCAAATTTATACGATATTAATGTTCAACGCCCACCGCCGCTCGTACCTGCTGATCTTAGATTCGGAATAAGTGAACGCACATTGCATACAGGCGAAATTCAGACTGAGATAATACCATCCGATCTGGAGGAGCTTGTTAAACTGTTTTCACCATTAGAATTAGATGCAATTGCTATCTGTTTCCTCTTTTCCTATATCAATCCTACTAATGAACAGATTGTAGCGGAATATCTAACAAATCAGATGAGAATACCGATCTCATGTTCTCACCAAATTTTACCCGAATATCGTGAGTATGCACGATTTAGTACCACAGTTGCCAACGCTTATATTCGCCCTACGTTAGAGAAACACCTCTCCACACTTACGAATTCAGATGATTTTCCGAAATCTTTCCAATTGATGCTTTCCAATGGGGGATGCATTTCAACAAATAATTTTGAATCTGCTGGAATCCAAACGGTACTTTCTGGTCCTGCAGGAGGTGTGATCGGTGCTTACCACATCGCAAAGACTGCAGGGTTTGAAAAGATAATCACTTTTGATATGGGCGGAACATCAACAGATGTCAGCTTATGCGATGGTGACATCTCAATGACTACTGAAAGTACTATCAGCGGATTACCGATTAAAGTGCCTTTAATAGATATTCATACAGTTGGTGCTGGTGGCGGCTCAATTGCTTATGTAGATTCTGGTGGGGCGTTACGTGTTGGTCCTGAAAGTGCAGGGGCTGACCCAGGCCCAATATGCTATGGTAACAACGGGGAAAATATAACTGTTACGGATGCAAATCTATTCTTAGGTCGTATTTTGCCTACGTTATTTTTAGGCGGAAGGATGCCGCTCGAATCTGACATGGCGCGTCAGTATATAAATGAGTTTTCTGAAAACATGGGATTGTCCGCACGTGAAACTGCTGATGGTATATTGAAAATTGCTAATGCAACAATGGAGCGTGCAATCAAAGTGATTTCTGTTGAGCGCGGGTATGATACACGCGATTTTACACTCGTTTCATTTGGCGGGGCAGGTGGTTTGCATGCTGCATTCCTTGCAGAAAACCTTGGAATGCAAAATGTGCTAATACCCCCGCATGGCGGTTTACTTTCTGCTTACGGCATGTTATATGCGGATGTTGTCAAAGATTATTCACAGACGGTGTTATTGAAAATTGACTGCGACAGCATAGGGACATACAATCAATTGGAGAAGGGTTTTGCCACATTGATTGCTCGTGCCGAAGCTGATATGAATATGGAGGATATTGAATTCTCCAGACTCACAATCAAACGTTCGCTTGATATGCGTTATGAAGGACAATCTTATGAATTGAATGTCTCTTACGAAAACGAAAACTCCGATTTTGTAAATCAATTTCATGCCTTACACGAACATCGATTTAGTTACGCGCGTCCTGAAGCATCGGTGGAGGTGGTGAATTTACGTCTATCAGCAATTGGTGAAACGGATAAACCAGAAATTTCATCACATATATTGACAGGTGATGAGCCTCCTGATGCACCGAGTGTTACAAATCTTATGGATTTTGAAGGCGAGACTTATTCAACCAATTTTTATCAGCGAGAGTCTCTGCAGCCCGGTAATCGGATAGCGGGACCTGCAGTCATCGTAGAGTTTAGTGCAACTACTGTCGTTCCCCCCAATTTTTCTGCTTTTGTTGATTCGTATGAAAATCTAATTTTACAGCAGAGATAAATCTTTCTGTCTATCAATCATCTGACCCCTATTAATCATAAGGAAAACCTGACATGTCAAAAAAAATGTATTGGGGGATCGCTACCCTCATTATACTCATTATTACCGCAACGGTATGGGGTGTGCTGCACAACCGCGCATATATAAAACAACTTGAAAACGATTTAGCTGTTGAACGAAAAATGTTGGAAGATCATGACAAACCACCAGAACAAGTAGACCCACAAGAGTTAGATACATCCCATCCGGATTTTCATATTCACGAAGATGGCACGCCTCACATCGGCAGACATGACGAACCGAAAGCACAATACACCGCACCAGAGGGGGCTGTGCTCAAGCCTGATTTTCCAAAAGTGGATCCTAAGGAGGATCCTGTCAAAGCTGCATACAAACGACTTGAGTATATCAAAAACAATCCGTATGCGTGGGGTGGTGTGTATTCACCGCGTGCAACTGAATTGATAGACCAACTCATGCCAGCATTGGTACCAATAGACCATAATCATGGTGATGAAATGATAGAACAGATTGAAGAACTTTGTGAGCAAAACGATCCACGTGCTGCAGAAGCCTTAATCGCCCTCATGTGTGAGGGTGGTATCATTGGCAGATCTATGTTCGATGCGTTGGATGAGATCGGTCCTCCTGCTGTGCCTCATATTCTCCCGTATCTTGAAAAAGGTATTGCAGAGGGAGGATATATTACTCTGGCAGTATTTGAGAGTTTAGGTCGCATTAGTGCTCGGTATCGTTCTGATCTTGGCGGTATCGTGAACCATATCATAATCCCGAAGTTAGAAGTAATTATTGCAGATGAAGATTTTGAACGTTTTGGAGCGACGACAATTAGATATGCCCGTGAAACCCTTGATCTTCTTCAATAATATTTTCTATTTTTCCTTTGAAGCTATATTGAGTAAAACATAAGGATATGGCAAGATACGGAAAAAAAGGATATACTTTATATCTCATTTTCACTTTGAATTCAGCGTTCTTACTCGCTATGAGTTCTATTTTAACTCCAAAATCCCCTTATCCAGGCGACTTTTGTTCAGGAGGCGTATAACAATGGTGAAATTTCTTTGGAAGAAGCTAAGGCGTTTTTCAAAGCAACGACTGGGTTAGAGACGCATATAGTATGGGAGAACAAATAGCATGAAATTTCTATGTATGCTTATATCATTATCTCTAATTTCACACACAGGTTTTGCTGATACGGATAGTAGTGACGATAATGAAAAGAAAACCACTGAAGTTAGCATTACAACTAAGACAGGTAGTATAAAAGTAAGTGGTGGAAGTTCAATTACTATTGGCAGCACGACAGGTAAAACTGGTAAATCTAAGGGTAGTGTTGTTATCAATGATAAGGTAGTTCCAAAGAACATAGTCAACGGAAAATCCATTAAAGTTAAGGATGATCGTATTTGGATAGGTGAAAAAGAGTATGATTCAAAAACTTGGAAAATTATAGACAAAACTGAAAAAATCGAACCAAAGACTGATAAAAACATGGAAAAACTTAGAACTCAATTGCGTAATTTCTTTGGTGAGAATTTCAAGGATAGGGTTCATCAGACGTTAAAATCATGGATAAATCCTACTGGTATAAAATTAGGCTTTGTTATCAAGCATAAGAAAAATAAAACTAAAATAAAGAACAAAAACACTGGCAATGCATTTACTATACAGAGAAGCGGTGTGAACCTTCAATAGAAAGGTGACAACCGTTTTATCATCCAATTGACTTGGGTTAGTATGGGATAACATCTAAATCTACATGGGAGGAAAACCATGAACAAAAAACTATACTGGGGACTCGGTGTCCTTGCAGTCCTGCTTATCGGTGTGTCTTTAGGCTTGCTGATACGCACGACCAACACCGAAACAAAGAGTATTTACAGAGACGTAGAACCTTCACAAGAGGTTGTAGACCACATGCGTCTTCAAACGTCAGAAGGAAATCCACCACCTGCTGAACCGGGGTTCAAATGGGTTTGGCATCATAACCACTGGGATAAGGTGCCAATCGCTGAAGCCCCTCATGGACAGCATGCCGACGAAACACCTATCCATCCCACCGAAAGTATGCAAACAGAGGGAAAAACCGATCTCTCTAAATATGAAGGGAAGCCATTCAGGGAAGACTTAGACTTTTATAGAGACCTATTTTCAAGAGAAGAGCTGGAATCTATGCTGAAAACCCAACAAAGGACTGTTGAACGGTATCGAACAGAGTTTATTCCACAATTAGAAGATTTGCGTAAACGGTATTTAAAGCTTCTCCAAGGTACCCCTGATAGTGAACATTTCAAAAAAGGTCTCGCTGATGTTGAAGTACAGCTTAATCAACGCAAGTTTGAATTGAATAACTTAGAAAAAATGATTGTAAGTAAGTTAAAAGTATTAAATGAGGAGGTAAACTATGTTGAAGAATAATGCTCGTTATAAAAATTGGATTGTTTCTGTGTTACTTTTTGTGATTCCAAAGCATACCTCATAATATGCAATACGGCACTATCACACCCTATATTATTAGATGCAGGACAAAAGGATATTTAGGTTGACAAACCGAATTGTTGATAGTATCATTAAAGGGAACAAAATTGTATAACATCTGTTGAGATATAAAATGGACAAGACTCCCGAAACCTTTGTATGTAGAAATTGCAATGCAGACATCAAAGTAAAAGCATTTACAGAGAACCTAAAGGTTTGTCCTGATTGTGATGCACATTACCCGATGAGTGCTCATGAAAGATTAGAGCTGCTTGTGGATAAAGACAGTTTCCAAGAGACCGATGTAAACCTATACTCCATAGATGCGTTGGAATTTCCTGAGTATCCTGAAAAACTTGAGCGGGATATTGCGAAGACTGGACTCAGATCTGAGATGCTCTCTGGAACAGCAAAGATCGGTGAGTATGAGGTCGCAATCGCAATTGGTGATGTTGGGTTCATCGGGGGGACATGTGGGGCAGTAATTGGGGAGAAGGTCACCCGATGTATTGAGCATGCTGGGAAAAATAGATTACCCCTTGTTATTGTGTCAGTCAGTGGGGGTATGCGGATGCAGGAAGGTACTTTAGCGTTAATGCAGATGGCAAAGACTGCAGCTGCATGTACTGAATATGCTAATAAGGGTGGATTCTATATCTCCATTGTAACAGATCCGACGTTTGGTGGGGCAACTGCAAGTTATTCATCACTTGGTGATGTGATTGTTGCTGAACCCGGTGCCCGTATAGGATTCGCGGGGCCGTTGGCTGTTGCAAGTTTGCAAGAAGAACTACCTGAAAACTTTCAAAAAGCTGAGTCATTGGTTGCACATGGATTTATCGACCATATCGTTCACCGCACAGAAATGAGAAGATTGTTAATTGATCTTCTCTCATTCGTTGACTAATTCCAGATTTAAAAGAGGGACAATAGTGGATAGATTATGAATCGCGCCTTTTTCTGTCACTATATCAGATTTCTGACGTTTTAAATAAAAGCAGGCAAAGAATTTGGATAACAGATAAATAACAATATAGTGTATACAAGCGAATATACACATTTTTAATAAATAATCTTACATATAAGGACAATCGAAATAGAAAATGCCGAAATCATTAGTAGTTGTTGAATCTCCAGCAAAAGCAAAAACCATTGAGAAAATCTTAGGTAAAGACTATATTGTTGATTCCTCAGTTGGACATATTCGAGACCTGCCTAAAAAAGAACTGGGGGTTGATGTTGATAATAACTTCTCACCGAAATATGTGCTTATACGCGGAAAAGGGCCCGTCGTTAAGGCAATTCTGGAAAAAGCGAAAAAGGTGGATTGCATCTATCTCGCAGCGGATCCGGACAGAGAAGGTGAAGCGATTTGTTGGCATCTCGCTACGGAGTTAAAAAAAGCAAAAAAACCCATCCACCGTATTGTCTACAATGAGGTAACACACAGTGCAATTTTAAAGGCTATTAACAGTCCTGGAGCGATAGACCAAGCCCTTGTGGATGCCCAGCAAGCACGGCGTGTTTTAGACAGACTGATCGGATGGAAAATTTGCCCCATTTTATGGCGCAGCGTTAAACCCGGTCTGAGTGCAGGGCGTGTGCAGTCTGTTGCTGTTCGGTTGATCTGTGAACGTGAAGCGGAAATTGAAGCATTTAAACCTCAAGAATATTGGACATTAACAGCAACACTTACACCTACTCCAAAGGAACATCTTTTTCCAGCGAAACTCCATAAGATTGGCACGAAGAAAGGCGAGATCAACAACTACGGATTTCGTATTGATGAGGATCGAGCAAAGGAATTAGCAGCTGATGCAAAAGCACAGACATTCATCGTTGAAAAAGTTCAAAAACGTGAACGTAAACAGAAACCTGTGCCACCCTTCATTACGAGTACTCTGCAACAAGAAGCATCTCGAAAACTTCGTTTTACGGCAAAAAAAACGATGATGATTGCACAGCAGCTCTATGAAGGCTTGACAATTGGCGATGAAGGGACCGTCGGTCTTATTACTTATATGCGTACAGACTCAACACGTGTCGCTCAGGATGCGTTGACTGCAGTTCGAAAATACATTAAAAGCCAATACGGTTCTGATTATTTACCTGCCCGTGCTGTCCATTATAGCCGTAAAAAAGATGTGCAAGATGCCCATGAGGCGATTCGTCCCACATTACACCTACGTACTCCTGAATCCTTAAAACCATTTTTAAGCAAGGATGCGTTTCGTCTTTATGAACTGATATGGAAAAGGTTTATCGCAAGTCAAATGAATCCTGCTATCTTTGACGCGACGACAATCGATATCAAAGCAGGGCGTTACACGTTCCGCGCGACCGGTTCCGTTATCAAGTTCGACGGTTTTAGACGGATTTACATGGAAGGTCAAGACGATGTGACACCTGAGGATAGCGGAGATAGTGATGAGGATATTAAGTTACCGGATGTGAAGGAAGGGGAGACACTTGATTTACGTAAACTGGATCCGAAACAACATTGGACGCAACCGCCACCACGTTACAATGAAGCAACACTTGTAAAAGCATTAGAGGCAAAAGGGATAGGTAGACCCAGCACTTATGCGACAATACTTTCAACTATTCAGGATCGCGGGTACATTGAGAAAGAGCAACGGCGTCTTTTACCTACTGATGTTGGTAGGCTTGTCAATCAACTCTTAATTCATGGATTTCCTGAAATTGTTAATGTCGAATTTACGAAGGAAATGGAGGAGAAGCTTGATACGATTGCAGAAGGCAAGACAGGCTGGGTAGACACACTTGGTGATTTTTATCCATCTTTCCAAAAAGCACTAAAAGATGCACCAGATAAGATGTATGAGGCGCGAAAAGCCATGGAAACAGAATCGGATGAGACATGTGAAAAATGCGGCGGGAACATGATTGTTAAATGGGGAAGATATGGGAGATTTTTAGGGTGTTCAAACTATCCAGAATGTGAAAATATCAAACGCCTCAACGGTGATGACACTGCAGCCGAAGCACCTGAAGAGACAGATACACCCTGTGATAAGTGTGGTAAGCCGATGGTGATCAAACAGAGTCGCTCCGGCGCACGGTTCATGGCTTGTAGCGGCTATCCGAAATGTAAGAATGCAAAACCCATTCCAATGGGGGTTGACTGTCCAGAATCTGAATGTGATGGTTACTTGGGAGAGCGTCGGAGTAAACGTGGTAGAATATTCTACGGTTGTAGTAACTATCCAGCATGTGGATTCGCAAGTTGGGATAAACCGGTTCCAGAACGTTGCCCAAAATGTGATGCCCCCTATATTGTAGAGAAGACACAAAAAGATGGGGAAACACTTCTCACCTGTGCGGCAAAAACCTGTGATTTTACAAAAGCAATAGCATAACTTGTTATGCATTCACAAGTTTGAGTGTATAATGATTATTCGTATCGTTTATGATGTCTTATGATTCAACTCCATCAAGTAAATTTCAGCTATCAGGACCTGAGTGTGTTGGAAAGAGCGAGTTTTCGACTTGAACGTGGGGAATTTGGATTCCTTGTAGGTGGAAGTGGTTCAGGAAAAACGACACTTCTAAAACTACTCTATGGTGCCTTAACCCCTGCTTCTGGATCGGTAAATGTACTAGGTCAATCCCTTGCAGAACTTACCCCTGCGACACTGCCGTTCTTCAGACGAAAACTTGGAATCGTATTTCAAGACAGTAATCTTGTCGAAGACAAAACTGTTGAACAAAATCTTGCCATTCCACAAAAATTAATTAATACGAAAATACAGATACTGCATGAAAATGTAAACAATCTATTACATCAAATGGGATTAGTTCACCATAAAAAGGCGTATCCAAATCAAATTTCCGACAATGAACGGCAGCGGCTCGCAATTGCAAGAGCCATTATCAATACGCCATTATTGATCATCGCTGACCAACCTACAGACACACTAGATCCGACACTGACTCTTGAAATGCTTTCACTCTTTGATGCACTCAATTTTCAAGGAACAACTGTCTTCGTTTCCACTACGGATCCTGAACTTCCTGATAGATACATACGCGCGAAAAACGCCTCACCCAAACGTGTCTTTACACTGAAAGATGGACATATATCAACATAATTTTCCTTAACATACACAACACATATAGAGTCATATATGAAATATAACACAAATACATAACTTTCAATAATTACGAATATAAAATGCGATATAAGATTCAAAATGCTATTACCCATTTAAATACAACTAGACTTCATAACTGCTTAAATCTGATTGCGCTTGCTTTTTTCACATTAATATTGAATGCATTTCTATTCAATCACAGTTCTATTTTCAAAGAGTTATCATTGAAAAAGGTTGTAGCACCCCTCGTAGCATTTGCAAATGATACTGTTGTTGAGGAGGATGCCAGGGTTTTTGCAAATCAGATTCAGAAAAAAGATCATATAGATTATGTCCACTTTGTATCAAAAGAAGAAAATCTAAACCGTGCCGAAAAAGAGTTCGGACATCTCGGAGGATTGATCAAAAACGGATTTTCAGTGAGTAATCCATTCCCCGCATCTTTAGAGATATATGTTGTCTCCGACAGTATATCACGAAAAACTTTGGAACAAATCGCTTATGACATTGAATCTTATGACACAATTGATGATGTAATTTTTACGGGACATGGCATCTTGAGAGATATTTATCGCCAAACAAATCGTATGACAATTGTGAGCATTGCAATCACAGTGCTAGTCTCTTTTTTTCTTATACGTGCATCTGTGTTAAAAACAGGTCAAACACGTAGTAAGGAAATACATTTATTAAATCTGATGGGTGCTACGCAAGGAACTCTGAGAACGCCATTTCTCATACATGGCATGTTTCTAGGATGTATCGGACCTCTCATAGGCATAACCTGTTTCTACCTACTTTACTGCATATTTACCTTCCAACTCGGTGTCCTTGATTTCATCCCATATTCTCAACTGATAGCAATTGTGTGTACAGGTATATCTATTGGTACATTCTCAGGTGTATCCGCATTTCATAAATATGCAATGACATATAGAAAAAAGTTGGCAACATAAACAGGTTCAATAATTTTTTATTTCTATAGCTGTCACCTAACTTACGAACTACCCAATGTTAATTAATTCTAAAATCTACCACAAACATTATTTTGAAAATAAAAAACACAGAAATAAGTATTATCTTTAATAATATTGCTAAACTTCTTACAATAAAAGGGGAAGCATCCTTCCGAATAAGGTCTTATGAGAAAGCAGCAAATATAATTAGTGACCTTGCAGTAGATGTTAGCGACTTGATTGATGAGGGTAAATTCCAAAGTATATCAGGTATTGGCAAGACAATTGAGGAAAAATCAAAAGAAATTTTGGAAACAGGCACCTGCCAAGCCTATGAAAAACTTATAACAGAGATGGGAGTTGAGATACTGGATCTATTGGAATTACGAGGGGTCGGCGGCAAAACAGCAAGTCTCCTCTATAATGACCTGGGTATCAAAAATCTAAATCAACTTTCGGATATGCTTGAAACCGGCAAACTTCATGGAATAAAAGGCATTGGGAAAAAGACACTGGAAACTATTTCAAATAGTCTTAAATTTCTGAAAACCTATAAAGGTACTCGTGTTCTTGCAAGATGTTTGGATATAACAACGCACCTCTCTGCAATTCTTGATACATGTGATTCTGTAGACAGATATGAATTTACAGGCGATGTCCGTAGACTTGAAGAAATATGTCAAAGCATTGAAATCATAGTGGATTCTACGGATAACATTATTGAAACCCGAACCGCTCTTATTCAAACATTTTCAACACACAAACAACCCCTTCAGACCGCAATTGACGATGTTCAGAATTGTTCTCCGAAGTTTCCCATATTAGAATCGTTAGATAAAATACACCTCAGCGCAGACAACGGATTTCCCGTTACTGTCTATTTGTGTAGGACAGAAGATTTTGAGTCTGTTCTGTTCCTGACAACACCCACAATTGAACATCTTAGGGAATGCCTTTCTGTGAGGAGACAAAGTGTTGGGTCAGATTTTTTAGTTGAATCACAGAATAAATCAGAGGTTGAAATATATGATGAGTTAGGCATAGCATTTATTCCTCCAGAATTGCGGAAATTTCCAGATTCGGTTGCTTTCGCCCGTGATAATAGGTTACCATCACTTATAGATTTCAACGACCTGCGAGGGGATTTACATACGCACACGAATTGGAGTGACGGGGCACATACTATGGAAGATATGGTTGCAGCTGCCATAAACCGACAGTTGGACTACTATGCAATTACAGATCACTCCGTGTCATCAGCTGTCGCCAATGGATTGAATCAAAAACGGTTATTGGAACAAATAAAATATGTGCATAAATTAAATGAAAAGACAGAAGGAATTACACTATTAGCAGGTTCAGAGGTGGATATTCTTAGAGATGGAACACTTGATTTTTCTGACGACATACTTGCACAACTTGACATTGTTGTAGCCAGTGTTCACAGTCATTTTACGATATCAGAAGCCGAGATGACGAAACGAGTGTTACGTGCAATTGAAAATCCGTATGTCATGATAATCGGACATCCTACGGGACGATTGCTTGGAAGAAGGCAAGGATATCCTATTAATCTTGATGAGATAATCGCTGCAGCGGCAGAGAACAACACAACTTTGGAAATTAATGGTTCACCGAGTCGGTTGGATTTAGGTCCAGAATACGTGCGAAAGGCAAAAGAAGCAGGTGTTCTAATCGCTGTCAACACGGATGCACATTCAATACCAGAATCTGAACGTTATAAATATGGTCTAAATGTTGCTCGACGTAGCGGTTTGACAAAAGACGATGTAATCAATACATACCCAATTGAGAGACTGCTTCAAGTTTTGCACCGCAATATTAGTTGAAAGGAGTATCAGTGAAACGAAGTCTATTTTCTCCAGCGAAACGCGCCATCATTATCGGTATGGATGGTGCAAGCATGGAACTTGTTAACAATATGATTGACTGGGGACACACGCCTAATATGAAGAAATTACGTGATATTGGGGTGTATCGTCCGATGATAGGTGTTTTTCCGACTTTGACCCCGCCGGGTTGGACAGCACTCTCCACAGGCTCGTGGCCTGGGACACATAGCGTAATGGATTTTAACATCCGCGCAGTTGGAAAAGAACTTGATAAAACGGTGTGGGGTATCAATACAGGACTGTGTCAATCGGAATATATCTGGAACCTTGTTGAACGAATAGGCGGTAAACCGATATTGGTAAAATGGGAGATGTCCTGGCCACCCACTGTCAAGACAGGCATACAAGTTGAGGGTACGGGCCCAGGGGTATCAAACCATCATCAAATTGCGGGGTATCATCTATTTGTCGCGGGGAAATGGGCACCGCGCCCTATCGGTGGGCAACGCGATCCTGAATCACTCGATCCAAGTGCATTGCAAAAAATAAAGCACATCGATTCCGTTACTATCAACCCGATCGACGAAAGTCAATGGCAGGGGACAATGCCTAAATCCGACAAGCCTGTGCTTGAAGTGGAACTTACTATACAACCCTTAGCACGCGGTAGAGAAAATATGAACCGTGGCAAAACCGGGGTGCCAAATCCCTTTTATGGACTTATTTATGCATCTGGTGAAAATGGATATGATAGAATAAAAATACACAGCAGTCGTTCAGGGGATGATGTTGTCGCTGATCTCGGCGTTGCAGATTGGAGTGAATGGTGGCTCGATACGTTTAACATTGATGGCTGTGATGTTGAGGGCTATGTCCGCATGAAACTCATTACATTGACATCAACAGCGGATGCCTTCGAACTTTTTGTCCCACAGATATGGCCCCGTTCGGATTATACAGTCCCATCTGATGTCGCAACTTCAATCGACAAGAACATTGGATCATTCTTACAGAATCCTGCTCGTGACGCACTCGGTCAAGTGGATGATGACACCTATTTTGAATTGTTAGACTATCACCATCAACGACTTGCAGATGTTGCAACCTATCTTGCAACCGAAAATGACTGGGATGTACTCATGGTGGAAACGCATGCCCCTGACTATGCAAGTCATTTCTTTCTAAGCCAAGCCGATGAAATTAGCGGAGCAGCAGACGAAACGATCCATCGGTGTCGAGAGGGTTTGCGCCGTACTTATGAATCTGTAGACCGGATGATCGGTCAAATAGCAGAACTTGCAGATGACGAAACAGTTATCTTAATTTGCGCCGACCACGGCGGCACTCCTAACCAATTTCGTGCAGTTGATATAGAAAAAGTGTTAGAAGAGGCAGGTTTTATTGTCAGGCAAGATAATGGTGAAATAGATTGGTCGAAAACCCGTGCACTCAATGTCGGGCTGGTGCATATCTTCATTAACCTTGCAGGGCGTGAACCCAACGGTATTGTGGCAGCTGCGGATTATGAAGAGACACAACGTGAGATTATCGATGCTTTACACACATACCGAGACGAAGAAACAGGTAGGCATCCCTTTTCATTGGCTGTAACTCGAGAGGATGCTGAGATGTTAAACTTACACGGTGATCTTGTTGGAGATGTTGTCTATGCACTTCGTCCAGAATTTGATGGGGCACACGGAAAGCAGTTGCCATCAGTAAGTTTTGGCATTGGTGGTCAACATTCCACGTTTATTCTCTCAGGTGCAGGCGTTCGACAGGGAGCTGCATTAGAACGTCAAGTCTGTGTAGTAGATGTAGCACCGACACTTTGTTATCTGTTAGGACTTCCGATGCCTGCAAATGTAGAGGGGGGTGTAGTCTACGAAGCATTAGAGGATCCAAATTGGCACTTAACACGATTAGCAGATTTAGAATAGCCTAATACCATTTTATAGTAAAATCTGAAAATACGTCGACACACACAACAATATGCAAAGAAAATAGGCAGATATCGAAAAAAGATACCTGCCTAATGCTCAATGTTCTTTGGGATTTTGTCTAATCTATTGCTTGAGTGTTCCCCATGTTACTGTTTTGTTACCTTTCGGGGTGACAGGTAACACATCATCGCTGATCCAATCCATCATGAAATCGTCCCTATCCGGATTATTTGTGAGATTGATGATTTCCCCTGTAACAAGGTGATAGCTGTAAATATCATCTTTCTCATTCTTATTTTCCTTATCCCAATATTTTGCGGCAAATAATACCCGTTCTGGACCCATAAAGCATACACTATGGATGGTCCAACTGTCAGGAGTGTCTAAAATCTGACGTTTGTCGTTTTTGAGATTATGAATGACAATATTATCTCTAACAAACTCCCCAAGCCCGTTACGTACAGTCTCTGTATACACAACAGATTGACTATCAACAGACCACTTCGGACGCGCACCTCGATGGTGAAATTTACGATTTCTGCGACCGTCGGCATCCATCAGATAGATTCCAGCACCATTGTAAGCGATGTATTTGCCATCAGGAGACCAGGTCGGGGCCCTCTCAAAAGCATCTTCGCCGGTGAGTCGATATTCGCCTGTGCCGTCACTATTGATGACATGTATAGCGAAAATTTGCACGAATCGCAAATCATGCCCCATGTATCTGTAAAAAGCGATATGCTTTCCATCCGGTGACCAAGCAGGCCAAGAGTCAGCCGTTACTGTCAACCTTTGAATGTTACTACCGTCATCGTCCATCATATACAGACTTCTGCTTCCATCTCGATCTGATGTGAAAACGATTTTTGCGTACGCGAACGTTGGCATACATAAGCAGATAAGTAGGCAGTAAAAGATTATGCGTTTGCTGTTCATGGATCACCTCCATTTTTACGGTTCTGTGTGGCGGTAGGCACGGTTGGATAAACCGTGCCTATCGTCCTTCTTCCCAAAATCAAGCAATAAGAACTTCATTCTTTAATTTCTGTCCGGCACCCAGATGCTATAAGTTTGCCAGTCGATTTTCTTATCCGACCTATAAACAAGGGCACCAATTTCATAGTAACCGCTCTAGGTTGCGCCCACGGATGCACAAACTGACAGTTCGATGCTCAATTTGCGGTGATTTCATAAGGATGCTTGACGTTGTATCCTCCATATTACTCATACCGAACTCACATATTTCTAATAAACATATCTCATGAGGACTTTAGGAGAAAATGCATCTGTCCTGTTCCTGTTAATATTCCAGTTTATTTAAGTTGTGCACGCGCATCACCTCATTACCGCGCGGATCAATGACCTTAACCGCAACACACCCATATTCACCCGCAGGAAACGGCAAAGACTCTGTGCCACTAAACTTCTCAAAACACGCCGAATCAATCACATCCTTGAGATCACGAGCAATTTTGTCCCACGCACTCTTATCAGGAAAGAAAGCTTGTGTAATACAAAAATCTCGACCATTATAATCCGAATCAATAAACCACGCCGCAACCTTATCCGCACCCGCAGAATTCACCGTGTTGTCCACAGGATTATAGATATCCACACCCTCCATCGTAACAATAAACTCTCCATTCTCTGTTGTTCTGAGTTCCGTACGCGGCAATCCAAACACAGTAAACAGTTGACTGGTCGATGTCTCCTTCAATAGATCGTCCATCGCCACGTCAGGGTTGATATGTGCCATGTGGATACGGACATCAGGATTCAGATCGTCTTGAATAGCAGCCTGCGCCGCACCATCAAAACTGAAACCGGCAAAGACAAGATCGTCATATCCATACCGATATGCTGAACGTAAACACTGCTCAACTTGCATTGCTGTCACGGGACCGTGTTCTGGTCCAAAAGCCACTGCAACGCGGCGTTCCGTTTCATCATCTTTCCAGCTCCCCTCAGCGTGAAGGACATCCCCCTCAAGCGGATCAAGTGTAGCGAATTTCATCGTTTTGTTATCTGGAAACTTCACACCATCGTTCTTAAGCAAGCGGATTATCTTATCAAGGTACGCCTCGGCATTTACCACCTCATCCCCTTCTTCTGCATCCTCAAATGTGTCTGGTAGGTCTTCAGGTTCACCTCCAACAATAGGTACCCCCCCCCTCTGTACCCTTGCCAACAGGAAGTTCGGTATCGAGCGACTCTTCAGCAGGTTGCACCGCCTCCACTGTGAAAGGACCGCTTACCCGTATCCGCTTCCTATCCACTTCTGGCTGATCTACCAACTCCTCGCCTTCAGAGGATGCGGCGATGCATGCATTCACCTCGTCCATCTTTGCACGCCATGCTTTACGATGATCTGTCAATGCCGCTTGCAATGCATTGGGCCAATCAGGATCGGTGTCAAATGGTACCTGCCACTCTTGCCACGCTTCCTCAGGAAGCTGCCATCGCCGTCTATCTGCATCTGTGATAGACCTTTTCCCTTCGCGCCTCTCTTTCTCTGCAAGCTTAGCGTGGAGCTTAGTCCGAATTTCTTCGGTAACCCCTGCTAAAGCGTTGTTTAGTGTTTCCAACCTGTCTTCTAAAATCGGTTCATGTTTTGCGAAGATAGGGTCCAATGCAGCGTTTTGGGCAATACTTCTGAGAGTGATGTGCGGCACCGTTTTATTGTCAAAACCCCCTGCAGCACCTTTAGATTTATCTTTAAGCTTGTAATACTCGAAGCTACCTGTCAAGAGACGTTGCCTTGCCAAAGCAATAGCAACACGACTTGTGTCAATCGTAATCCACCGCCTACCCCACTGTTCTGCAACATAGGCTGTGGTGCCACTGCCACAGGTAGGATCAAGGACGAGATCACCAGGATCTGTGGTCATGAGAAGGCAACGTTGGATAACTTTGGCAGAGGTTTGAACTACGTAGGACTTATTCTGCTCGGACATTTGATTATCCCAGAGATTTGCTACCAAAGTATATGGATAATCACTGTAAAAGTATTTATAACGGACTGAGTTGCCTTGACTAATTATGCGATCTGCTGCTGCCAGACGTCTTAGTCCATCTTGTGAACATCGCCAACCGCGAGAACGAGAAGCTGCAGGTAAATATTCTTTGTTACGGAATACAAACGGTATCCTTGATGTATCATTTCCGCTTGTCGAAAACAAAGCGGCACTTAGAAAGTGTTTTACACCTTTTTTATTAAATCTCTTTGTATCGGAAGCATTGACGATTTCACCATCAATGTCTGCCAAGTTAAATTGAACTGAGTTAGCTCCTTTTTCTTCGTAAAGACGACGACATTTCATTAAAGAAATATCTTTACTATACCAAAGAATATAATCATTCAATACAGAAAGATTTTTTCGTGTGGAGGTACTGCGAGTTTTAAAAACTATTTCTCCAACAAAATTTTCTCCCCCAAACACCTCATCCATGATAGATCGCACCCTATGTACATTCTCATCACTGATCTGTACAAAAATACTCCCGCTATCTGTTAACAAGTCCTTAGCAACAATCAATCGATCGCGTAGGTAGGCAAGGTAGGAATGAACGCCGAGCGTCCACGTATCTCTGTATGCCTTTATCTGCTCTTGTTCGCGAGTCAAATCTTGGTCTCTATCTTTTACGTCGCGTTGAAATACGTTGGATTGAAAATTTGAGGCATACTTGATACCATAAGGCGGGTCGATATAAATCATCTGCACCTTACCAGCAAGGTCTTCCCGATGTGCAAGGGAACTCATAACAGTAAGACTATCGCCCAAGATAAGACGGTTTGCCCAATCCACATCGTGCTGGTAAAAGTCAACTGCCTCAGCATAATCCTGCTGCGGATCAGCAAAGAGGCTACGTTGAACGTTTTCGCGCGCTGCCACTTTCAAAATAGCTTTAGCACTCACACGTTCATGGATATGGAGCGCAACCGGATCCACTGCAAAGGATTTTTTCTCCTGTTTGCCCGCCCATTCCAGCCATGGTTCGTGGTCTTTCAGGGCATCTGCAATAGTTTTTGCCTCCGCTGCAGTCAGCTTTCGCTGTTGTGCAATTTGAAGTAATTCTGGGAGTTTATCAGCATCGCCGCTTGGGTCGGATCGTAGGTTTGGCGGGAGATGTGGGTTGTAAGCATATTCCTGCTTCGGTTTTTCGTGGATTTTTCCTTGTGCTGCAATGCCTGCGGATGGGTTGTTCTTCCGTTTCGCGTTGTCGTGTCGGTAATCTCGGACCTCTTTTTCTGAGGTGGTACGTTTGTTTTTTGCCATCAGTGTTACCTTTCGTTCTTATCAAGGATCAGGCGTTTGCGTCTGTTTCTGCACAAACTCAACAGTTTGTGCTATGACTAAAATTAGGTTTCGTGGCTTGTATAAAAAACGTTCTCGGTATTTTGCGAACGTGCAAAGCAGCTATTGAATACGGTGAATATAGATATCGTGATCTTTCCCGCGAGCATCACTCCACACAATGATCGCACTACCCGTATTTACAGAAATTGCTCGAGGTGAAATCTGTTCTTTTTCAGCAGCACATACTACTACGCCGTTTTCATGCCAAAACACATCTCCATCTGCATTTATTCGTTGGGCATAGATTGCATCCTGAGTTGTATTACCAATATCCTCTCTAAAGTCGAGCCAATATGCAATTGCTCCGCCAGTGCCATCCGTAACAAGCATAGGATTTTGTTGGACCCCTCCCTCCGTGCAAATAGGGACACCTTGCTCATCCCAAAGAACCTCTCCATCAACATTAACACGTTGTGCGTAGATATCTGCAAAGATATCCCGATCATCCCACCACACAACAATGAATCCACCCTTACCATCACTGACACAATTGTGCTGTTGCTGGTTAGCAGTGAGTTCACAAATAGGTATTCCATCTTTTTCCCATAAGGTATTACCCTCTGCATTCAGATGCTGTGCGTAGAGTTGTGCAGTCATGAAAAAATTCGGATCGTTACGATAGTCTGCCCAAACACAAAACGCTCCACCATTTCCATCTGTTACAATAGTAGGAGCACCTTGGTTACCTTGTGCTGCACATACAGATAGCGGCGCATCCCATACAACACGCCCTTTGCTATCAATCCGTTGAGCTCCGACGTTCCAATCAGGTGCACCGATATCCCACCATACAATAAACGCCCCACCTTCACCATCGCTGATTATAGCAGGATCATATTGGTCACCCTCACCTCTAAACACTGCAATACCGTCCTGATCCCATACAATCTTTCCTTCAGCAGACACTCGCTGTGCATAGATGTCTTGATTACCAGCACGCAAATCCTCCCATACGACAATTACACCACCTTGTCCATCGGAGATAGCAGCAAAATCGTCTATTAAGTTAGATCCCACACAGATTGAGACTCCGTCTTGATCCCACAATATTTCTCCATCTGCATTAATACGTTGTGCGTGACTGTCTGGGAATCCGTTTCTTGTATCCGCCCAGATAATGATCCCGCCACCATTCAGATCAGATATTATGATTGGAGCACTTTGGGAAGCATCATGTATGCATATAGGAATACCGTTCTGTTGCCAAACATTGTTTCCGTTGCTGTCTACGCGCTGTGCATAGATATCATAATTCCCATTTCTGCCATCACGCCAGGTAACGATCGCACCCGCTTTGCCATCCGTTGTGATGGAAGGGAAATATTGTTCATTTTCAGCAGTGCATATCGGCAGGTTTTCAGTGTGTTTCCATTCAGCATGCACAGAACCCGGCCCCGTTATGAGTAGCGAAATGATGAAAAGGAAGTGTAACGAAGCAGCGAAACCATTCATTATTCGCGGCGAAGTTAAATTGACTATGATATTATGGATGGACAGAATGAACACAGACACCATTTTTTAACAAATCTATAGTATTTTTTTGTATATAGAACTTATACGATTTCGGTTGAAGTCGGGGTCACAGGCCGCTCTAAAAGTTTCCCCGCCGCCACAAGAAGGGAGGGACGGAAACTGAAGTCCCAGTATATTTTGAATCGGCGCAGCAATTACATCAGTAGCTCTTCACCTATTGGGAAGAATTGGTCCGCCATGGCTTGCAAATCCATAGACGTATTATGCTCAAACGCCACTACTTCTATCCTTTTCTGCTGCTGTTTTATGAGTTCAGCGAGCGGACAGAAATCCCCATCGCCACTGGCTAAAATTACGACATCCAATGATCCGAGCATAGAAACGACATCAACAGCAATGCCCACATCCCAATCGCCTTTTGCGGATCCATCCCCACGCAATCTTAAATCCTTACTACGGATGGTGTACCCGTTGTGTTCCAATAGAGAGATGAAGTTCGCTTGTTTGATTTCAGGAATTTGAACGATATATGCATAGGCACAGAGGAGTTTCCTCGGGCCAACTATCAGGTCAAGAAGCTTAATGTAGTCAACCCTTCGTTCAAAACGGTCCTTGGCAGCGTAGAACATATTTTGTACATCTACGAAAACCCCTACCTGTTTATGATTTGTATGCCTTTCGCTCATAGTATTCAATTCCATATTCGAGATTTCTATAGGTTTCACTGCCGAGCGAATTTTATTGAGAACCTCTCTTGAAGTCTCGTGTGATTTTTCTAACAACTCAAATTGGGTCTTCATATCAACCTTTAACTGTTCTAATACTTGGCTTTCCTTGAACATAGCTTCTTCAACTAATTTCAATTCAACCCTGAAGGATTCAGTAGATGCTTTGATTTGATCGAGTTCATTGAGTTGTATTTTAACTTCATCATACTTCGTTAATAACTGTTTATGTTCTGTATCTAATTTTTCAAGGTTTGCTGTTGTATCGGCAAGTTGTGCTGCATTTTCATGGAGACACTTATTTTCTTGCTGTAGGATCACAAGTTTTTCTTCTTTTTCCTGAAATGTCGTTATCCTGTTTTCCAATCTTTCGTTTTCTTCAACTAGGAATTTGCAATGTTGCTCCAATCGCTTGTTCTTTTTTTGAAGTGCGGTTTGTTGTGCCTTTATTTCGTCTATAGATTCCTCAGCCCGTTGCTTTACAACGGGATATTCATCAATTTGGGACAGGTTTTGATTTGATAGGTTCGTATGGTGTTCTTGTGCTAACCGAACTTCTGGGGAAGGCATTTGCGGTAGGACGAGAGATTTTGTAACTTGCTCACTGAATACCATTGGTTCATCTGGGACTTTATAAGCTTCATAAGCTGTTGACATTAAGTGGAATCCATGAGCATGCACATCCTCGCGTGTGTCGTTTATGAGTGCCCACACTACATCACCAAACTCACCTGATTCCATGAGATGTGCGGGGCATTTAAAGAAGGTCTCAATTTCTTCCACCGACATATAACCCACTCGTGAAATCGCTGCCGCTGCCTTTTGTGATAGATGTTCAACAATCCTATTGCGGAACTGAGATCGATCGCAGAAAGCCTCTGTAAATTTATTTAACAACTCATGGTTAGGAGATGAACGTATCTTGTCCGGTTCTTTAAAAAGTCCTGCGTTCATCAATAGTTGAATAAGCTCCTGTTCAGTAAACAAGATTGAAAATAACCATGTGAGTTGTTCCCTGGGTATTAATGGCACTATATCATTTTTACTCATGCATATC
The DNA here is from genome assembly GCA_965200395.1 of Candidatus Poribacteria bacterium. Lineage (GTDB taxonomy): Bacteria > Poribacteria > WGA-4E > WGA-4E > WGA-3G > MSPOR6. The sequence goes on from CBDAUH010000004.1 coordinate 551,398, forward strand.
CTCCGTATATTTTATTTATGTTTAACTTAGACATAACGAAAAGTGAAACTTGTGATTAATATTTTAAGAAAGTAAATTATACATTACAATTTTATTATTTTTTCGGAACCATTTTGGATGGAGCGAGTGGCATTGCGCGTGTCTACGACAACATCAGCATGTTGTACAATCATGTTGTAGTCTATAATTGTGTGGTCTGTAAGAATAACAACGCAATCAACACTTTTTATTACTGCAGTAGTAATTGTTTCTGAATGATAGGTATCCTCTCCCCTAAGGACAATTTCTGGAACGTACGGGTCATGATATAGAATTTGTGCACCTTTGTCAAGCATTAATCTTATGACTTCAAAAGAAGGTGATTCCCGTGTGTCGCTAATGTCCTTTTTGTACGCTACTCCAATGATTAATATTTTTGAACCATTGATGGGTTTCATTCGTAGGTTTAGTGCATGTATTACTTTATCAAGTACATATTTTGGCATACTGTTGTTTATTTCACTTGCCAATTCAATGAATCTTGCACTGTGTTGATAGGTGCGGACCTTCCAAGATAGATAATGTGGGTCTATCGGTATACAATGACCACCCGGACCGGGACCAGGATAAAACGGCATGAATCCAAAAGGTTTTGTAGATGCAGCATCAATTATCTCCCATACATCCAATTCCATCCTGTCACAGATTAATGCGACTTCATTAATCAACCCAATATTTACGCTCCTGAAAGTATTCTCCAATAACTTTACCATTTCAGCGACGCGTGGTGAAGATACCGTATAGGTCTTATTTATAAATTGTTCATAGAAGGTTTTAGCAACCTCAGTACATTTTTTGGTTACCCCACCAACAATTTTCGGCGTATTGGTCATAAAATAGGTGTCGTTCCCAGGTTCAATGCGTTCTGGTGAATAAGCAAGGTAAAAATCTCGACCCACTTCTAATGGACCTGTTCGAGGTTTGTTGGAATTGGACAGAAGCATCGGGAGTACGGTTTCTTCCGTAGTTCCAGGATAGGTGGTACTTTCAAGGATAATCAGTTGTTGATGTTGTATATTCTGAGATACCTTTTCAACCGCAGCTTTGATATACTGCATATCCGGTGTTCTATTTTCATCTAATGGGGTCGGTACACATATACTGACAGTATCCAATTTACTAAGTACACTAAAGTCATCGGTCACATCTATTTGTTTAGACTCAATTAGTTGTCCAAGAATTGTGTCAGGGACATCTAGAATATCCGAAATTCCATTTTTCAATCGTTCTATTTTTTCTCGACTGATATCAATTCCTGTGACTTTGAATCCTGCGTTTGCCATAGCAACCATGAGTGGTAAACCGACGTATCCGAGTCCGATAACCCCTGCCTGTACACAACAAGATTCAATTTTATTTATCAACATGTTCTCAAATAGAATTGTCGTTTAATTATCTTAAACCTAGCCTAGTTCGTGCTCAGTAACCATCGTGAAGCAGTATATAAGTTCGTGAATATTTTTGCTGGGATTCTGGTTTTGGCATTCGAATCAGATTTCATATAGTAGTTATATGAGTCTCGGCCATGCCCAGTAAGAACGAGTATTGGTGTAGCACCTGCACTCTGTGCTGCCGCCATATCGGTAATTGAATCACCAACGAAAAACGAATTTGTTACATCAAAACCGTGTTCATCTGCTGCAGCTAACAACATCCCCGGTTTAGGTTTTCGACATTGGCATCCATTCTGCGGATGATGTGGACAGTAATAAATTTTTTCTATATCTCCACCATAACTATTTATTTTGGCAAGCATCCGCTTATGGATGTCAAGGAGTTGTTTCTCTGTAAAAATACCTTTGCCGATACCAGCTTGATTTGTAACTATAAAAATGCAATAACCGCATTGTGTCAATGTATAAATCGCTTCTAATGCATTCGGTAAGAAAGCAAAATCGTTCCAGCTACAGACATATCCCCCATTGGGAGGATTTTCATTAATTACGCCATCTCTATCAAGGAAGATGATTTTCATAACGTTTCTCCACAGCCGACTTACTCATTTCCATATCTCTATAGCATTATGAAGTTCATCTATTGTGACATTAGCACATCCCATCTTGCCGACAACGATTCCGCCAGCAATACTTGATAGAATCGCAGCCCTATAGAAATCCGCTCCAGCAGCAAGTGCAAGTGTAAAAACTGATACCACAGTGTCCCCAGCCCCCGTGACATCAATGACATCAGTCGAGTGAGGAGGAATATGTTCAACTTGCAAATCGCCATTTGAGTCACGTTGAAAGAGGGACATCCCTTTCTCCTCACGGGTAACTAACAATGTGGGTAGGGATAGTTGTTTTAATATGTGTGTGCCTATGTCAATTAGACTAAGTTCATCGACAATCTCTTTCTGCATAGCATGACCAGCTTCTTTGTGGTTCGGTGTGAGTGCAGTTACGCCTTCATAGTGCCAGAAATTATCATGCTTTGGATCTACGACGATTGGTACACTGCGTAATTTAGCAAGATTTACAAGTTCTTTTATCAGTTCTAAACTAAAAACCCCCTTATCATAATCGGCGAAAATTACGGCATCTGTATTATCCAATTGTGAACGAAAGGCATCGATAACCGATGTTCTTACCAATCCAGTGATTTCATTCTTAGTTTCCCTATCAATACGTAAGAGATGTTGTCCTTGGTGTGGGACCACGTCATCCGGTCTGTTACTATAGCATAGTTGTATGGAATCTGTGTTGTCAGATTGGACAATCACGCGAGTTTTCTTGCTGGTGTGTCTTAGAACATCTACACAAACATCAGTTGTACCAATACCTACGGTATTTAGCATCTGCAGCATTTGTTCCCCATCTCTATCCTTTCCAACAACCCCAATCAGTTCAGTATTTCCTCCTAAGCCGACTATATTTTGTGCAACATTCGCAGCCCCGCCACAACCCATCCTTTCACCGCAAATCTCAATTACTGGAACGGGGGCTTCAGGTGAAATACGGTTTACATCACCCCAGATATATTCATCTAAGATGATATCACCTACTATCATTATCTGTTTATCTTGAAATTGAGTAAGTATATTGTAATAGTTCACAAGATTATATTACCATAACTTAATAAGTTAAAGCAACAAACATTCTGAATTTGTGGGGATTTTTTCTACTCTTTTCACTTGTCTTTTTGCATAAGGACTGTTAAAATAGGAAGGTATTTTCTATATTCATTTGTCAGAATCAAATATTGTGTGACAGAATCTATGAATATCTTCAAAAATTAATGAAGAATATATAAATAAATAACATCAAAAAACTGAGTTTGAAAGATTTAATTTAAGACAGTGATTGAAAAGGTAAATTGATTTTAGATGAATATGCATGTATACTTACGATTTATCTGTCTACTTCTGATTTTAATCGGCCATTTCTGTTACCCATTACAAGTGCTTCCAGAAGAACCACCTGATGAGAACATCATCACAAAAAGTCCAGAATACCCCAAAACATCCACATATAAATTACAAGTTGGTGACAGTATAGTTGTTATGGTAGAGGGATATCCAGAATATACCAAGAACCGTGTCCCTGTTCCTGTCCAACCTGATGGGTTTATCTCATATCCACTCATAGGATTGGTTAAAGCGATGGAATTAACTGTGCCTGAACTTCAGAAACAGATGCAGGAAGAGTTTTCCAAAAAACTACCGAGTGCGCGTGTCTTTGTTACCTTAATGCAACCGAAACGAAATATTCTTGTGTTTGGGGCTATAGAACAAAAACCTCGGGGTAATCTACACGTGTTCGAAACTGGTCAAGTATATCTTACACAGGCATTGGCCGCTGCAGGAGTTAATAATGAAATAGCCGATCTTACCAAGATCGTTGTCTGGCGGGATGGAAAGGTGTTCACAACAGTTAATTTTGAAGAACAGATGGAATCAGGTAATATTGATATTCCATTAAAGGATTACGATGTTGTAATTGTACCATCAATTTATGCCCAACGTCGAATACGGGTGATTGGTGCAGTAATGGTGCCAGGAAATTACCCGATCATGGGCCAAGAAGTTTTAGCAAAGCAGGCTCTAAAGCTTGCTGGAGGATCAAGAGCAGACTTTGCAGATCTAAAAAAGGCAGAAATCATTACGGCGGATGGGAATACTACCGTGGATCTTACCTCTGATGACATGGTAATGACTATGGCACCAGGGGATACACTGTATGTTCCGCTTGCTGAAGCGAAAATAAGCGTTGTCGGAGCAGTTGATAAGCCGAGTCAATATGTAATTACACAACCGACTCTGCTAAGAGATGCTGTCGCAATGGCTGGTGGGCTGGATGAGGAAAAAGCGAATCCAAAGAAGTGTATTCTTACCCGTGCAAATGGCACGCAAGAAGAATTGAACTATAATATGGTGCAGTCAGACGTTCTTCTCTATCCAAATGACCAACTACGTATATTGGAACGAACCCGCATCGATTGGCGTGTACTGACTTTTGCCGCATCGCTAACAAACTTAATCGTCAGTGTTTGGCTCAGATACAGATAAAGAGATTGTTCAGAGAATAGACTACGATCATGAGGGAAAAATGCCAGAAACTAATGACAAGCAACTTGAAGAAATTACTGAAATACGTATATTAGATTATTTTTGGATTTTATGGCGAAATAAGTGGAGTGTAATTGCAATCTTTTTGTTGTGTGTTTTAGGTGCATTCCTTGTCACTGACTTCACGCCTCCTGTCTATCAATCGGAAACAACTGTTCGTATACTTGATGAACAAGGACCTTCTTCATTGTTGTCAGGGCTCCCGTTGACCGGGCTTCTTAAGGGGCCTTCGTTAAGTGTTTATGCTACACTAATGCAATCTCGCGATTTAGTTATTACCCCAACAGTCGATCAACTTATCAATTCAGGTGAATTGAAACCACTGCCTGTACATCGAGGTAGATCCGTCAGATGGCTTGCAAATCTATTCAATATAGAATTAGATACTACCAGAACTGAGCAAGGGGACCTTACCGATGAAGAATGGAGAGATTATTTTGTAAAAACACTTATTGAGGAAAAAATGACAGTTGAAGAATCACCGGAGGGAAATCTAATAACACTAAAAGTGAGAAATAGGAATCCCGAATACGCACAACTGCTTTGTAACAAAATTGCTGAAGTATTGATACTTGTTGTAGAAACGGAAAAAACAGCGAATATGCGTTGGTGGGAAAAACCGACACCCCAAACAATGCTTTCTGAAACAAAACAACAATTGGACAAAGCAGAGAAGGGACTGTTCGAGTTTCAGAAGTCTAATCCAGAAATAACTATAAATGCAGAGGGAGGTACACAAGCACAGTTAATATTATCGTTGCAGTTGAGCGAAAATGAACTAACAAGTCAATTGATTGGTGCAGAATTGAGACTGAAAGCATATCAAGATGAACTCGACGAAGTTGAAGAGCACCTAATATCCGAATCTACAACAAGGAATCCTACCTATTCTAAACTGCAAGATAGGTTGAACGAATTTGAAATCGAACGCAAAGCACTTGTTGGAAAATACGGTGATGTCAAACATCCCGATATTACTGCTTTTGATGAAAAGATAGAGGAGACAAAAAATCGACTTGCGGATGAAGATACTGATATAAAAAACACTACGTCATCGTACAACCCTCTTCACCAACTTCTTACGGAAAAAGTGAATGAAACAGAAGCATCTATAGTAGGATTAAAGGAGCAAAAAGCAACAGTATCCGCGCAAATAGATAAGCATGTGAACGAACTCAGCGGATGGTCAGATCAACAGCTCGATCTGTTCCAACGTAAACGCGACGTAGAAATATATAGCACACAATTGATCACTTTGGAAGCAAAAATACACGAATCACAAATATTTGATGAAACACGAGCAGAGACTCTTAAGGTATTAGATCAAGCACGTTTGTCTGAGGAACCGATTAAACCTCGGATGAAGATAAATTTGGTTTTAGGTGCTATGTTAGGCGGATTGCTCGGTTTGACATTTGCCGTTGTCAAAAATTACTTAAAAGATACATATTTGCGTTTAGAGGATTCTGTTCGTCAGTTAGATTCCCTACCGGAACCCCCAAATTTTCTGGGTGTTATTCCATCTATTAAGAAAAGCAGTACTTATCGGATTCCACTCATCGTTAATGATGCTCCGACCTCAAGGACATCCGAGGCATTTCGGGTTATTGCAGCAAAATTACCTTTCCTTAACCTTAGTAGCGAACTGAAAACAGTACTGGTGACAAGTTCAACAAGTGGCGAAGGGAAGAGCACCGTTTCATCCAATCTTGCTGCTACACTTGTACAAAAAGGCAATAAAGTACTGCTGATAGATGCAGACATGCGCAGACCTTCACAACATACCACATTTCCAACAGAACAGCTACTACAGATAGGTACACAAGCAGAGGAAGATACCCCTAATAACTCACCGGATATTATACACAGTGACGCACGTAAACCTGGTTTGAGTGAAGCATTAATCAGTCTAAATGATGAAAACGGTTATGAAGTTTTACATTCAACAGTAAGGCAGACCGGAATCACAAATTTACATCTCATTCCAGGTGGTACCGTACCGCCTAATCCAATTGAACTTCTCAATTCAGATATGATGACACAGTTGTTGGAAATGGTTAAATCTGAATACGATGTGATAGTCATTGATTCTCCACCAGTTCGTGCAGTAGCAGATCCGGTTATCTTGGCAACCGTAGTTGACGCTGTCGTTTATGTGTTTGACATTACAAAAACCAAACGTTTTGATGTGTTAACAGGTCTCAAACATCTTAAGGAGGTATTACCTACAAAAGGAATTGGTGTGTTGTGTAATATGATAAATCCGAAGCATGCTAAATCCTACGGTTATTACACGAAACATTCCAATTATTACGAACTAACTGATGAGGGGAATTCAGGAATAAGTTGATAATGAATTATGATTTTCATTTACCCAAAGCAGCGGGAGGATGCGATTTACCAACAAGTCCAGCAAGAACAACCATCGTTAATATGTACGGTAGGATTTTTAAGAATTGATCCGGTATATTCCATAGGTCAATAAGATCTAATGAAGATGCAAATCCGAAAAAAAGGCATGCTGCAACACCGTAGAGTGGACGCCAATTTCCAAAGATTACAGCGGCTAATGCAACATATCCCCTCCCACCGATTATGCCTTTTGTAAAAATATGAACATCAGAAACAAGAAAACACCCTCCTGTTCCAGCGAAGACACCACTCATAATTACACCGAGATATTGCCACTTTGAACGACTTAAACTGAGTGTTTTTAGTGCCTCTGTTGATTCGCCCGCCGCGCGTAGACGTAACCCCCACGGCGTAAAATATATAAAGACATGACTTACTATCATTAAAATAGGTAGTAAATATACAAGTATACTAAAGGAACCGATGATTGGTAACCCGATATCTGGTAAGCCGGTAACTCTTTCTGTTGTAGGAATGAGATATTCGGTAATTCCTAATGCCAGAATATTAGCTGCTATTCCGGTAACTATTTGCTCAGCTTGAAAAGTTACTGTGGCAACCGCATGCAACAACGATAGGACAACCGCTAAACCTACGCCAGCAAATAATCCTATCCAAGCGGAACCTGAGGCATGGGCACCAATTACATATCCATAAGCACCAATCAACATCATGCCTTCAAGCGCAAGATTGATTATACCTGAACGTTCGGCGTAAATACCACCAAGTGCTGCATAACCAAGTGGTGTTGTCATTCGCAGGGTGCTCGGAATCAAACCAAGAATCATATTTTTCTCTTTGTTATACCTTCCTGGCATACTAACCAGATGATAAGTAATCCTTGACCTACAAGAAATAAACCTCGTGGCACGTTCAAGAACAGCTCGATATCCAATGCAACTTTATTGAGTAGTCCGAATAAGAGTGCTGCTGCAAATACACCAAACGGGTGATTTCTTCCCAATAAAGCGACAGCAATTCCAGTGAATCCCCAACCAGATGAGAAACTATCAGTAAACCTGTACCTATATCCCATGACATCAGCAGCACCTGCTAATCCTGCTATTGCTCCGCTTAGTGCCATTACCCACACTGTCACTACACGAGGGTTTATTCCTCCATATTCTGCAACATTAGGTGCATTACCAACCAATCTAAGTTCATATCCCCAGCGAGTATGTTTCAACAAAATGTAACATAATATCACACAGAGACATGCAAGTACAAAACTCGCATTCAATAAGTTGCTTTCTGGGATGAAAAACATCACTTCTGATAAACGTGGTAACGTAGCAGATTCATAAATCTGAGAGGTGTGGGGGATCATCTGCCCGGGTTCTCTATATATAGCTGTAACGAGGTAATTAGTTATAGCTAATGCGATGAAGTTCATCATTATAGTATTTATTACTTCGTGTGCTCCAAGTTTTGCTTTTAAGATACCTGGAACACCGCCCCATATTGCCCCAGCAAATAATGCAGCACATAAGCAGAGAGGAATCATCAAAACTGCAGGAAGGCTGAAGTGTATTCCTACCCATGCTCCTGCAAAGGCGGCGACATAGAGTTGCCCTTCACAACCGATATTGAATAAACCTGCCTTATATGCGATAGCAACTGAAAGGCCTGTAAAGATGAGCGGTGTAGCATTAAATAAGACGTTACCGAATTCATCAAAGTTTGAAAAACCACTGAGAAAAATTGTTCTGTAAAATTCAAAAGCGTTTTGTCCGCGTAGGATAAGTACTATCCCACATATAAGAAAAAATCCGCAGATAGCAAGTACCGGCGGCATACATTTGGTAAGTAATTGTCGGGTATGAAGAAGCGTACTGTTGAGATTATGTAGTACGGATTGATGGACTTTCAATATATTGGCAAAGTTGTGAAGCCGCTAAGGCACATAAGATTGACAGATTGTATAATACCGTGTTATCATGTTTCAGATACATGAGAAGTCCGGATGCTATTTGTGTTATGTAGTTTCTATTTTGTCAGTATAGCATAAGTTAGTCATAAATACAAACAGTATTGGCTCGAAAAAACATATTCTCAAGCTATTTTCTTTTTAATGCGCTTTTGACACATTGCAATATTATGAACAACACCGATATATCAAGTACAAAGAAATCTGAAACTAATCTCCCAGCTATTTTAGGTGGTAACCCTGTTTTTTCCATCTCTGAAGATATGCCATTTCCAAAATTGGATGGCTGGAAGCAGATAACTGAAGCGGAAGCACAGATTGTATATGAAATGACGATGCGGAACGAGTTATCGGGCCGGTCTACCATAGTACAGGAATTTGAATGTAATTGGCGTGACAGACATAAAACAAAATATGCTGTTAGTCTTACCAATGGAACCGCTGCGTTGCACAGTGCGATGTTCGGTCTCGGCGTTGGTCCAGGTGATGAGGTGATCTGCCCAACTTACACATGGATGGCATCTATAACACCAGCGTTGATGTTGAATGCAAGACCCGTTTTTTGTGAAGTTGATCCTGAAACATTGCTGTTAGATGTTGATGATGTTCGGAAGAGGATTACTTCACGTACAAAAGCAATTGTGGCTGTGCATCTGTGGGGCAATGTGTGTGATATGGACGCTTTGATGGCACTTAGTACGGAAACCGATGTGCCAGTAATTGAGGATTGTTCACATGCACACGGTGCATCCTACAACGGAAAACCGGTTGGTAGCATAGGACAAGCTGGTGCTTGGAGTTTACAAGGGAATAAAGCACTAAGTGCCGGTGAAGGCGGTGTACTGGCAACAAATAATATTGAAGTATTTGAACGGGCATGTCTATTAGGTCAGGTTAATCGTGCAATAAACAGTATCGGTGACCCTGAATTGGATCCCTCTCGACTAAAATATGCACAACTTCCACCGATGGGTTTGGGTGTAAAATACCGTGCACATCCGTTAGCAATTGGTATCGCAACGGTGCAGTTGGATAAACTTGACGAACTTAATGAGAATCGTCGTGCGTATATTCAAGAGGTTACAGATGGATTGAAGGATATTTCAGGTGTTCGTCCTATTAAAAGATATGAGGGTTCAGAGCCTGCGGCATTCTACGGATTTCCCATATTATACGATCAAGAAGAGATGTCCGACATGCCTGCACCTGTGTTCGCCGAAGCATTGCGGAAAGAAGGTGTGCTAGCAAACAATAATCCGTATCCCTATGTTGTGGGTGAAGGCGTGCCTGTTTTTTCTAAGGATATACCAAGGAATAGCAACCCGTATCCACTGTTACACACACTACCGTTATTCTCAGAAGGACTCGATATATTTACGAATGGACGTGGTCCACTTTGTACTGCTGAAATGGGTGGTGATTATGGAGGATACTCAGCAGGAGACTTACCAATAACTGAGAAAGTGTGTTCACAGCTGATATTCTTGCCTCTGTTGACGAAACCTGTTGATGGTGCAGCAGCACGGATACTTACAGCAATTCGTAAAGTATCTGATCATGCGGAAATGTTGGTCAATTCGCTGAATAAAGCATCATAAGCCTTCGCTCACCTATTTTGACTCACGTAATTTTCAGGATATTAAATAATTTCGGTAAAAATGGTGTAATTTCATAAGAATTCTGAAAATCCAGCGAGACTACTACTGTTTGTACGTAAGTCCTACTATTACTACCTCTAACACTTTTTTCAACCATATCATAAATAGAATATATATTGGAACATGAATTGGTTTCGTTTCGGTAATCCTGATTTGCTATTTTTCTTATGGGGAGTCCTTCCTGTTGTAATATTTTTGCTCGTATATGGATTTCACATGAAACGAAAGGCAATGTTGCTATTCCAAGCCAATGTAAATGCTATACATCTGAAACGTATGATACTTCAAGGTATGTTGCTAACAATTAGTTTTCTATGCATGGCATTTGCGATCGCGTCTCCGCAGTGGGGTGTAAAACCTGAATCAGTTGATGAAAGACTTGATGTGATGCTTGCTCTAGATATCTCAACCAGTATGTTGGCGATGGATGGAGATTCTTTAAGACGGCTAACTCATGCCAAAAATGTTATGTTTTCCTTGATACAGCAGCTTGAAGGTGATCGTATCGGATTGCAATACTTTGCTGAAGCGAGTGCAGTTGTATGTCCGTTGACTACGGATGTTGTAACACTACGGGACTTTTTGGCTGCAATGACACCGGAGACACTTATCTATAGAGGCACCAACATAGGCAATGCTATAGAGGTAGCTACAGAGCGTCTCAACTCAGAGCAGAATGATTTAACCTTGATAGATCCTGAATTCACTGGACAAAAGGTACTAATACTGTTCACGGACGGTGAAGATCATTACGGGAATGCAACTGCAGCAGCGGAAACAGCGAAGAGGAAAGGAATACACATCTATTGTGTTGGAATTGGTAATTCAGATCAATCTGTACCTATACCACTTGTAGCTGAAAAAACAGGATATAAACGGGATTTACAAGGGAAAATTGTGCTAACTGCATTGGATGAGGAAGGATTACAAGACATTGCAAGTTCAGGAAACGGTAAGTATTATCATGCAACTGCCGGGATTGCACAACTAGCGCGGGATCTGAAAAGACTTGAAAAACAGAAGTATAGGATTCGCGCTGTAGGAAAATTACAAGATAGGTTTCAATGGTTTGTTGGGTTATCTCTGCTGTTATTGGTCGGAGAAATGCTCATAGGGATTTTGATGAAGGAACGGATTGAATAAAAATAGCTTACGTTTTCTTGAATATCAAACCTGCTGGACGGTAACGCATCAGTAATACTAATATTATACCAAAGAGTAGATAGCGTGCACCTGCATAGTCTGGTGGGAATCTAAGGAGTATTTCACGCAGAGCTTCACCTAATGTCCCAATTATAATTGCTCCTAAGATGGAACCTTTTATACTACCTTTCCCTCCCAGAATAACCATACATAGAATTAGAATAGACTCCCAGAATTCAAATGTTTTTGCACTCAGATTACCCCAGAATTGAGCTAAGAAGGCCCCGCCAAGAGCTCCGATCGCTGCACTGATAGCAAATGCAAGTGATTTGTAGCGACTGACATTGATCCCCATTGAAGCTGCTGCTTGCTCATCTTCTCGTATAGCGATCCATGCCCTTCCAATACGAGAGTGTTCCAATCTGTAACTTACAAAGATTACCAAGCCCGTTAAGACGAGAATGTGGTAAAAGTGTTGCCAATTCTGATTTAATTCCCATACAAAAATAGAGGCGCGCGGAATGTCTTTAACAAATCCATTGATATCCCCAATCAACCAGATTTCATTTTTTACAATTCTGAGAAGTACCTCAGCAAATCCGAAAGTAACAATAGCGAAATAGTCTCCGGTAAGTTTTAATGTCGGTGCCCCGCGTATCAATCCCCAAAGCGCACCGTTGAGAACTGCAATAGGGAGTACTAACCAATATGGTACACCTACATGTCTCATTAAGAGTCCTGCAGTATATCCGCCGACGAGATAAAACCCAACATAACCGAGGTCAAGCAATCCTGTATATCCGCAAACTATATTTAAGCCAACAGCAAGAAGTACGTATACACAGACTTGAACTGCAATACGAAGGATATATCCTCCTGAAGGAATAGGAAGAAAAATATTCCATCTATTAGAAAATAAACTTGATATACCATCTAAAGCTAACGTAAGTAAGGGTAAAGTACAGATTACTATAAAGAGTATACCGTTCTTTGATATCAGACTATCAATAATCCTACTGACAATTTTTTTCAGTTCGGAGTTAGCTTGTTCGTTAGATGTTGCGTTCTTTTCCATCACATTATTCCGTTGAATTGTCTATTAATGTTCCTTTCCAAGTACCATTAATTTATGCACGATGAGCGGAGGATTTTCCAAAGAGTCCTGTGGGACGGATTAAAATTACAATAATCATAACTATATATGAAATGGCAAGCCGATATCCTGATCCATAATCATGTGATATTTTCTCAGCTTCATAAAATTCACCGAGTCCAATATTAGTGCAAAAGAATTCTATAAACGAGTCAATATAACCAGCTCCAAATACTTCAGCGAACCCCATAAGCAGGCCACCTACCATTGCTCCCGTGATATTCCCAATTCCACCGAGGACAGCAGCTGCAAATGCTGCGACACCTTTATGGAAACCCATAAGAGGACTTACATTTTCACGAACACCAACCATTACACCTGCTACTGCTCCTAATGCGGAACCGATAGCAAATGTAATCGCGATGACTTGATTTGTTTTGATACCCATCAAATTGGCAGCAACACGATTTTGGGCACATGCACGCATAGCTTTCCCTATTTTTGTAAGGGAGACTAATCGGTTTAAACCGATCATTAAAATAACAGCGAGTATAATGATAGTAAAGTCAATGTAGGCTAAAGAAACATTCTCGGAGAATCGAATTGCATTTTCAGTGAAGGAAACACCAACAATGGAAAAGAAGGACGTTGGTTCAACCAATGGTGAGATTTGCCTAAAAAATATTGGTAGAGTATCTTCAGAAAAAGTTTGTGGCTTTGCACCCCAGATCATCCTTGCAAGATTTTGCAGTCCGATCGAGACACCGATTGCAGTAATGAGTGCTGAAAGTCGAGGGGCCGTCCTAAGTGGTTTGTACGCCACATAATCCATTAGCATACCTATACCTGCACAGAACAGCATGCCAACGAGAATAGCCACCCAAAGTGGTATTGGGAAAAACATCATCAAAGTAAATGCAATATATGCACCTAACATAAAAATCTCACCATGTGCGAAATTAATTAGCTGAATAATACCATATACCATGGTATATCCAACAGCGATGAGTGCATATATCCCGCCAAGAACAATACCGTTTATCAGTTGCTGGAAAAATTGCTCCATATTCTATATTCCCACATTGTGTCGGAAGAAGTAAATTTCAACAAATTTGCCCAATGTGTCCAATGAACTTCAACTTCTTGATTATTATTTAAAATGCATCTAAATTCAGCATTTGCTTTGGTGCTGTCGTGTACTTACCCTCTTTTATGAGTTTTACGAAGGCAGGTTTATTGACTGTATCGCCATTTATATCAAAATAAGTCAAGCCAGTAATCCCTTTATATCCCTCTTCAGGTGTATCTAAGGAAGCTAAATAATCTCGTATTGCTTTCCGATTAACTTCAAGGGTTGCATCTTTGTCATAGGTTTTTTCGATTGCTTCAGCAATCATACCTACGGCATCGTATGTTAATGCTGCCCATGTATCGGGTGGAACACCAAATTCAGCTTCAAATGCCGTGGCGACTTCAGCTGCTTCTTCTCCACCTACGCCAAAAATAAAAGGAGTCGTCAAATAAGTACCATCGGCAGATACGCCAGCATTCTTGAGAAAATCAGGAGAATCAATTCCATCAGCACCAAAGAACTGCGCTTTAATTCCAAGTGTCCGAGCTTGTTTAACAATTAAGGCGGCTTGCTCATACAGACCGGAAACGAAAATAATATCGGGACTTTTTCCTTTTATCCTTGTAAGCTGCGTGCTGAAATCGGTATTCTCACGGTCATAAGCAGCAGATGCGACAATTTCAAGGTCAATATTTTTGGCTTCTGCAGTAAATGCATCTCTTAAACCTCTACCGTAATCATCATTTTCAAAAAGTACTGCAACTGAACTAAAATCTGTTAAAACATTCTTAATGTACCTTGCAATAAATGTTCCTTGAAAATCGTCTCTATACAGATTACGAAATGTCCAATCACTCCCTTGACATACATCGACATTTGTTGAACCGGGAGATAATTCAACAATTCCATTTTCTTTATAAATTTCCTTTCCAGCTAATGAACATGCACTGTTAAAATGCCCGACAACAGCGAGAATTTTTTTGTCAGTAGCAAAACGTGCGGCAATAAGTTTTGCTTCTTTGTCCGTTCCAGTATCATCCCCAAATGTGAGGACAAGTTTCCTACCGTTTATGCCCCCAGCTTCGTTTATTTGCTTCGCTTTGAGTTCTGCACCGCGTCTAATCATTTCTCCGAATGCTGCAGCATTGCCGGTAAAGGGCCCTGCAACTCCAACTTTTACTTGTTCAGGTTCAGATGTCTCCTGTATTTCTTCAGTTTTCTTATCTGGCGGCTGACATCCCCAAAAAGATAGAAGTCCCACTACCAGCAAACCAACAAACCAATTTCTCATTTTACATAAACTCCTTTCAATTTTCTACGACGACCTGTCTAAAGTCGAATTTAAATTTCAATTTTTCAACCTTGCCATCTTGGTCAACTATACGAACATCTGACACAATTATCCTCATATCTGTAGTATCATGATGTAGACGATCAAAAATCAGGAATCCACGCTTTTTCGCTCCCTTGAATAACTTAGCATTTTCAAAAAGGCTTTCCGCCACAATTGCATGTCCTTCTTCCAATGACGCAATATCTAAGTAAGAATGGTATCTTGGATAGTGCGAATAGTGATGCGGATATCTTGAGGGATCGTGGACATCGGTTCCGGATTTATCAATGTTTTCATATAGGTCTTTAAAGAATGCATAAGGTAGATTTGCGTATTGTGCACCATTTTTGTCAATCAGTGTAGCGGATTCGTCCACTAATACGCGTGGTGTATCAATGTTTAGGACTGTTACATCAAAAATCGTGTAAATTGGTTCAACATCTCCACCTTTTCCAACATACACATACGGATTGATATGTGGATTATCGGTTAATGCGTAAATTTCCACCTCATCCAGAGGCTCAATGGTAACAGCGACCCCTTTCTGAACAATGGTGATAGCACCCGTTACAGGATCAATTTTAGAATTTGTTTGTCCTTCAATTGCTTCTATAAAGACATCTACTGTTGGCTGTGGTGCTATTGCACAACCGAACAACAACGAACTAGCGAAGATAAGTATACTAATGCTCAAACATTGGGTTTGTATTCTTCTTAGAATGAGATTGTGCATCAACCATGTTCTCCTTTATAAATCAAACTTTATAATATTTTACACAAGAGAAGTTTCGTTGTCAAGGTTTTTATCTGCTTGCACTATTTTACGATATTGTGTTGTCAAATTGAAAACAACTCCACCCCATATACAAGAAACAACCATGGCTGCAATAGAATAGGCTACATAAGGAATAGTTTGTATTGTACGAGTCATGGTCCGTAGCAAGAAGTTTATCACTGTAATAACACCACCACTACCACCTTTTCCGAATCGATAACCGAATGAGTCAATTACTTGTTTTGCCCGGTATCGTTCGTCATAAGTAAGTGGTATGTAGAACAGCTCTTTTCCAGAGCGAAAAAGTGAATAATCAAGTGCTTTGAAGGACAGAAATGCTGTTGCCCCTGTCCGAAGTGTAGGATTTAATGTTAGCACAAGTCCATTCAATAGATGAACTATTGGAATACATGTATGAATAATTTTAAGTGAGACAAATCGGAGTGCAAACGGGACAACAACTAATTGCAAAACCGCGGAGACAGCCCCAAGTCCTGCATAAAAGTTTCCATAATACGCTGTCCTTGCGTCTGTATCGGTCAGTTCATTTTCAACTATCAAATTGAATCTGATATCAAAAACGGTGGATATTATTTGAGTACATAAAATTAGTATTCCAAGGAAGACGAGGTAACGTGAACTAAACAAGGTTTTTACGCCTAAATGTCCACGTTGTCCGCCCTCCTCTGCAATAGATGGTTTTGGTTCTCCTGCAATTGTGTAAGCAACAACACTCAATATTGTCACTGGAATGAGCGAAGCGGCAGAGAATACAAGCAGCAGTTTTGTTCCTAATGGTTCCGCTAACTGTCCTACAAGCAATCCGCCGACAACTGATCCCACAGATGCAATTGCGCAGAATGGACCGTTTATGATCTTCGCTTGTCTGTCTGTAAGCGTGCTGTTGACAAAGGACCAGAATTGCTCAATGATAATTACTATGTATACTTCTCGGAAGACATAAATGATCGCTGATGCGAACTTTATCTTATAAATTAGTGCAAGATAGCATGCAAAAATTAATGCACAAGATAACAATGCAGTAATGGCTAAAGTGCGGGATGCACCATAACGTGATAATAGACGACCATAGAGGTAGAGTATTAGGAGGAGACTAGGTGAGATTGCTACCCATACAAGAGGTAATTTCTCCGCAGAGTACGCTTCAATAAATAAAGAAGTTGATACAGCACGGATAAATTCATAACCACATAGGAGAAAACTGGCAGCGAAAGAGATAGCAAAGGCCGCATAGATAATACGTTTTGGGAACATTAATGAACTCTTCGATTCATAAAAATGATGGTCATAGTTATTTTAGTTCAACTACATTGTGTCGTTATCTGGTCGTGGGTTATGTACCCAATGATCAGTCGGATCCGTTCCTCTTGCTATAATAGCGCGTTGGTTCCAATTATTCGCGGCATGGACTTCCGGCGGAACAAATCGCATTGTCAGACCACACCTTCTCCGATCAGATGTGTTGGGTTCGGATCCGTGTAATAATAGATCTGAATGTAGAGACATCTGCCCCGCTTTCATCTCAAATGGGAAGGGTGCATCACCGTACTGTTCTGGTTGAATAACAGTTTGACTTAGAACGTTCCTTTCTTCCGCGGTACTTCGTTCAAATTCAATCTGTCCGTGCAGATGTGATTTTGGAATAACCGTCATCGCGCCGTTCTCAACAGATGCATCATCAATTGCAAGCCAAACCGTGACAGTCTTACTTGGTGAAAGGGGCCAATAGGACGCGTCCTGATGCCAACTTACTTGTTTGTCTTCACCCGGAAGTTTACAAAAGTAGTGCGTTCCCCAACAGATTAAGTTTTTACCGAGCAAGTCCTGGACATAATCCAATATTCTGTCTTCTGTTATAAGATCGTGGATTCCTGCACACCGTGTATGCCATCCGTTTATGGAATAACTGTTTCCACCATCAGCTAAGACTTTTTCCATCAGTTTGTTGAAATACTCACGATGTTGCGATATTTCATCTTCGGAATACACATCTAATGGAGAGATAAAACCGTTATCATTAAAGTAACGGATTTGCTTTTTTGATAATGTTGATGGATTTTCGTTTTCAACGTGAAAGAACTTTAGTTCTCGCTTGAGATCCGGTAACGCGTCCTTAATTGGCATTGAGGAATATTCTCTCCTAATATAGTAGGTTTTAGAATTGCTTGACCACTCAGAAACAGGTGAGGTTAGGGAACCTTCAAATCAACGATATGAATGCGCTGCGACGAACTCGCGTATGGAATTCACATTAAATATAATAACGTTTTTCAAATTATATTTCAACTATTGTTTTTCTGCCAAAAACTTTGTGTATACATCGAAATTGAAAATTACTTCTATCTGTGATATAATACTCTTATGAAAGACTATCTACTCTTAATATTTAACGTTCTGCTGACAGTGTTTGGGCAAATCCTACTCAAACAAGGAGTCAGTGAAGTTGGACGTATCAACAGTTTTCATGAACTTATTCCAAAACTGACACAAGTGATTTTTAATTCATTCGTTTTAGGTGGAATTGCAATATACGGATTTACTACCTTCGTATGGCTTGTTATCCTCTCCCGTGTTAAGCTTAGTATTGCATATCCGATGTTGAGCTTAGGTTATGTCCTTGCAATACCATTTTCACGGTTATTTTTTAAAGAACCTATTCCAAGAATCCGTATTATTGGAGCGATTATAATATGTATAGGTGTATATCTTGTAGCACAAGGAGAAGCTTAATCCATGCATGAATCTGTGCCATCAGATGTGAACCAACAGATGCAATCATCTCCACCGCGTTCATATACTGCTATGATTCTATCGGGAATAATACCAGGTTTGGGGCAATTATATTTACATAGATTGATAAAAGCGTTTATTGTATTCTTTATTTTTTCGACTGGCATCGTATTGTTCTATCTCAACTCCTATCCAGTAAGAGAATTCACAGATCTTCTCCGATTTCAATCAAATTCTAGTAGTGGATTTGTTTCTGGTGATGGTGATGATACGGCTGTTGAGAATTCCATTCAACTCTGGATATTTGACGATGGAAAGAGTTTGTGGTTTCGTCCATCTTTGATTCTGAAAGTTACTGCCCTTATACAAATAATATTATGTTGGCTTTACGCTGTATATGATGGATGGCGTGTCGAACATGAAATAGACATTAGGGCCTATGAAAGAAATCAGAACAACCGAGATTTATAACTAATGTGAGTTCTATATATGTACTATAGTTTGGACAGTTTTTGTTTTTTTATGGACATAAAGCAGGAAAGCGGGTATCCTTTTAGGAAACACAAATTTGAAAGGATATTTCAAATGACCCCACTTTCCTACTTGGACAACATGTTATCAGATTTTTGACCTGTGTTCAAGTATAATAACTTTCACCACTTTCAGACTTTCGTAAAAGGTCTGATAAATACGCCCTACCGAGGCACAATGACACAAATCTATCTTGCGACAGCCCAAGCAGGTCGGTATTGGTCTCTGCCAAAGTTTCTCTCGCGTGGCATCTGGTGTGTGGATCAAGTCGCCACTACGCTAAGCCATCAAGTGCTATCCGCTTACCCCACGGGCGTCTATGTCTATGATGAAACACATGCCCTAAGTAGCGGTTCAAAACAAGCGGGTTTGCATTTCCACAGGAACCCTGCGTATCAAGCACGTAACAAGAACCAATCCAAGTTTCATCACGGACACGAGTTTGGTGCGATTGGGTGGCTGGCAGAAACGCGCGAAGGCACGCGCCTATTTCCATTAGCCACACGGATGATGGAACCGAAAAGCGAGGACGCGAATAGCCTCGCCGTGCTGAAGCATTTATGCGATCTTGTGCCACCGGGTCTTATCATTTTTGATAGAGGTTTCAATAGACGCAAAGTGTTCACGGAGATACTCTCACAAGGACATCATTTACTTTGTCGTGCGAAGTCAAACGCGGCGTTTTTTGATATACCGAAACGCCCTAAGCGTCTCAAGAGAGGCAGACCCCGTCGGTATGGTAGCCGTGTGTCTATTCCACACCTGAAGTATACAGATATCGTTGTTGAGGATCAGACACTTTCTGTCGCTGATAAAGTCGTGCGAACAAAGATGTGTCCTGTAGATGTCCGCATCGTTGTGATACGCAAACGCCCCAAAAAGTCTAAACCCTATCGATATTTCTGTGTATTTACTTCAGATTTACGACTGCCCGTAGAAACAGTTATCCGACACTATAGAAACCGGTGGCAGATTGAAACTGCCTTTCGGGACGCTAAAGAGAACTTCGGATTTGACACCTATCAACTCCGAGACAGGAAAAGTTTGGATCGGTTCGCTCAACTCAGTTTCACCGCAGCAACGCTGACACAACTCGCTTTCAGTCCGTCGCCATTGCCTAAGACACCCGCAGACACAGACACAGACAAGGTTTCTCTTGATTTAGAAGACGTGCTATCCACGCTCAATATACACTGGTATAAACCGAAACATCTCACACGCGGCTTGATGACCGCTTACTTGCAGCGATGTTTACAACAAAACTATTTTTATACGGGTTACGACCCGGGGAAAAACGCACAGAAAAAACTGAAAATCCCGAAGATACTATGTGAAAATGGTTCAGCAGCAACTATTTTCACGATTATTGGAAAAATGATGGCTAAAAAACAGTGATTTCTAACAGAATTTAGACGGTTCTAACACCTGTTCAGAAGTGCTAACGGGGAAGTGCTGCCAACTATTCATAATCTATAACAAGACCAAAACTGTCCAAACTATAGTATATGTAAACTGAAGTATATTATTGTAGGCATGCATAAAAACGTGTCATCCGTTTGAACATCAGTCCTATTACCAACTAAAAAATTGTTTAACCCAATATGTTTAGAACAAAACTAGCATATACATCCCTTATATTGTTTTACGCATTGTCCGTACTCTTGCTTGGATGCCAATTTGACGATTTTAAAGAGATAGAAGCATTGTTGGATAGCGGCGATGCTCAAACAGCACTGGAAAAACTAGAGGATTATTTACAGACAGAATCAAAGAATCCGAAAATCCTGATGTTACTTGGCAAATCATACAACGAAATGGGGCGATATAATGAAGCAGTAATGCAGTTTGAGAATGCTATAAAACTCTATGTATCAAATCCAGAGAAACGTAATATTGCAAGAATTGAATTAGCGAGTACTTACCTTCATATTGGTGATAGAGATTCAGCATTTCGTTTGCTAAAAGAAGTACAGAAGAGCACGAAAAACACCAAATTTACACAAAAAATCATTGGACTTGCGGGAGATAGTTACCATACAAAACAACTTACCTACGGAGATTCTGATAACTATTCACCTGCCTTTTCACCAGATGGGACACAAATTGCGTTTGCTTCATTCCGTCTTGACAATAGCGAAGTATACTTAATGGATTTGAATGGACAGATTACACGCCGCGTAACATATTCAACAGATTTTAATGACAACTCTCCTGTGTTTCTCCATACACCTGATTATATTCTCTACAGTAGTGACCTTAAAGACACACGCGAGATCAAACTTCTTATTCAGAGTAGCGGTTCAACTCCAATCTTTGCAGATTTAAACCTAACCCATATCCATAGCAAAGTTACACATAGTGTTATTCCCAATAGTTTCGGTACTCGTGCGCCGCAATCCTCACGCGATGGGAACATGGTTGTCTACGAATCAAATGTTGATGAGAATTTGGAGCTATTTCTTCTTAAATTCAGTGAACTTGATCTTTCCCAATTCACGCCAGAACAAATCAATCCTAAACGAATTACCAATAATGAAACAGATGAGGGGAGTCCAAGTTTTTTCCCTAATGGTAAACGTATTATTTTTGTCTCTTCACGGAACGATGTGAATCAACTCTATACCATCAATACAGATGGGAAAAATGAGAGACATTTTAATCCAAACCGCTTCGACTGCTACAATCCAGCAGTTTCCCCAGACGGAAAGACAATTGCATTTATGTCCGCAAGATATGGTGACTGGGAAATATATCTCATAGACGCGAATGGAAGAAACGAAAGGCAGATTACAAATGACGTTGGAAGGTCTATACAACCTAAATTCTCCCCTGATGGACGCTACATCGCATTTGTTTCGGATAGAAGTGATGCATTTCATATCTACTTGATGGATTTGAATAACCCTATCACACAGCAAGATTTGGTGAAACGTCTACAATACTAAGAGCATGGATTTACTCGAAATAATGTCTCGTTACACAAATGGAGGTGGAATATGTTTCGCGTAATTAAACCTGAAGGTTTTGGAAATATACAACTCGAGGAGGTGGAGACACCTAAAGTAAACACAAACCAGATTCGGGTTAGAACAGATACTACCTTAATTAGTCGTGGATCGGAGCTATTCAGACGGTATATCCTTGAAGAAGCGGTTCCACCATCAATTATGGGGTATTCACTGACAGGCTCCATAGATACCGTGGGTGAACAAGTTGTAGACTATGAGGTTGGTGAACGCGTGATGGCAGTAGCACCACATGCACAATATGTCATTATGGAGCCTAACCCGACAGATGGCAGGGTCGTGTCACTACCGGCTGAAGTTTCTTTTGAAGCAGGGACATTTCTACCCTTGGCGACGAGTGCTGTTGCATGGGCAGATTCATCAGGTGTGAAGACAGGTGACACCGTTGTAATTTTGGGACAGGGTTTAGTTGGAAGCTTGATGATGCAGGTTATCCGTAGCTATTCACCTGAACGGATAATTACTGTTGATGCACTGGCTTTTCGTTGTAAGATGTCTACGCAACTCGGTGCTGATGTTTCTATCAACGCCGATGAGGAAGAACCGGTACAAGCTGTTCGTCGTTTAACGGATGGCAAAGGTGCAGATTTGGTTATTGATTGTGTCGGTGGACATGCAGGTGTAAAGTCTTTTGAACAAGCACAGGATATGGTGCGGCAATTCGGTATAATTCAGCTTATTGCACTGTACCAGCAGAAGCCGCTTCCATTACATTCGTCGAAAATGATGAATAAACGTTTAGTGGCAGGCATTCTAACAGATGAACCGCGTGTCAATTTAGCTGCACGTGCGCTACAAATAATCAAGAATGGTGAAATCCGCGCAGAGGATATGATTACACACCGTTTTGATTATACTGAGGCAAAATCGGCATTTGATTTGTTATGGAATACACCAGGAGATGCGCTGGGCGTGTTGATAAAGTGGTAAAATAGATTCCAATATGAAACCAGAGATTCCAACTGAGATAACCTTTTACACTACATTGTGCGGATACGATTTCACATTTACGACAACATGGGGACTCTTTTCACCAAGGGCAATTGATGCTGGAACGCAGCTACTGATTGCGTGCATGGAAATTGAGAAAGGTGATACTTGTCTTGATCTTGGATGTGGATATGGTGCTATCGGCATTCCAATGGCGAAATGTGCATTGAATGCAGAAGTTTATATGGTGGATAAGGACTTTATAGCGGTAGCTTATGCACGAAAGAATGTTAAACAGAACAATTTACACAATTGTCATGTTCAATTAAGCAATGGATTTAGTCACCTTCCAGATATCCAATTTGATGTGATCGCATCCAATCTTCCTGCAAATGTTGGCAAAGAGCTCTTACAGATTTTTTTCTCTGATGCAAAACAGCATCTCAAACCCAATGGAAGAATTTATGTAGTTACAATCTCCGGTCTACGCGAATTTATCAAAAGAAATTTTATGGAAATATTTGGAAATTATTGCAAGATTAAACAACGAAAAACACATACAGTCGCAATGGCAACGTTAAAATAGAATCGTTTAAGGAAAATAAACTTTAAAAATAAAGAGATGGAGTATACATCGTGAAACTATTTCAAAGAATGACACTAATTTTCATAATGCTTATTACAATGTCCTCAATCTGTGTAGCAGTGGAGAATGGAAAGGTGGAAACAGACAGGGATTCGAAATATCCTCAAGAACATTGGTATAACTTGACGATGATGGGGATGAAAATAGGGTATGTACATCAATTCATTGACAAGACAGTTTACCAGGGAGAGGAAATGCATCGGACAAAAACAGACATGGTGATGCATTTTAAAGGAGCTGGAAAGGGCATTAGGGTGGAAAACAACAGAATAGAATATTCTGATTCAAAATTTATGCCTCGTCACTTTGTCATGACTTCTAATGAAACTGGTGAAAAGCGGGTGGAAGGCAAAATAATCGATGGTATCGCCTATATCACAACAACAATGAATGGTGAAGAAACGGAGACAGAAGTAGTTGTTCCGCCAAATACAATTTCAGATGCCGTTGCAGTTGATAATCTACTTACTAAGGACCTATTGAAAATAGGTGAAAAACTTATATATCAAACCTTCAATTTAGACGTACAAAAAATAGTTAATTGTGAATTGCACGTCGCTGAAGAAACGGAATTAACATATCAGTCTGAAGAAAAACAGGTTTATGTCCTTGAAAACAGAGTCGATATAATGGGAGGACTTACCATTCGTTTATGGGTAGATCGGGATGGTACAACTTACAAGTTTATTACTGAAATGCCCGGACTTTCTGTTGTTGCAACGAAAACTGACAGCAAAACAGCACTCGGTGAAATTGAAGAATTGGATATTGTGTTGAGGACTCGTATTATTCCATCAGGAAAAAAACCAAAAAAAGGTGCAAATCGATTCACTGCAAATGTTCAATATTCTGAAGGTCACTTAACAGATATTATCCTGACAAACAATCAACAGACACTCAATTTGGATTCTAAAATGTCAGGCACTCTTCAAATTAAGATGGTTGAGATAGATGAAGAGAATTGTCCTCAACTACCGATTCAAAGTCCAGAACTTAAGGAATATCTGTCATCAACAGTATTTGTAGAGGCAGATCATCCAGATATTCATGCACAGGCATTAAGAATATTAGATGGTGAAACCAATTCGTGGCGTGCAGCAAAAAAGTTAAGTAGGTGGGTCCATAAATCTATTGATGAAAAGGGGTTGAGTGGTGGTTACAGTTCATCACTGACAACGCTAAAAACACTTTCAGGTGATTGTACGGAGCATACTGTTCTGCTTATTGCATTGGCACGTTCTGTTGGGATCCCAGCAAGAATCTGTGCCGGACTTGTTTATGCTAAAGATGCATTTTATTACCATTTTTGGCCTGAGGTGTACGTGGGTGAATGGATTCAAATGGACCCGACTTTTGGACAAGTGATAGCTGATGCTAACCATATACTGCTTCAAGGCGGTATGCTCGAATCTGGGACAATGGTTGAGTATACCGAAGGAGTATTTAGAACGCTGAATCAACTTGAAATTAATATCGTGGAATGAGGTATTAATTTTGCGAATCAGCATCAATTAGGAGATAATATCGATTGGCATTTCTCAATCCGTTGTTTCTCTTAGGTTTATTGGCTGCGGCAGTTCCCTTGCTTATACATCTCTGGAGTCGTCGTCAAGCGGTAACCGTTGACTTCAGTAGTATAATGTTCTTGGTGGCTGCGCATCGTCAAAATGTACGTCGTCTGCAGCTCAAACAGCTTCTAATTCTTCTTTTGCGGATGCTAATTATCGCCCTGATTGCACTGGCACTAGCGCGTCCCTTTCTCACACTCGGATTACCGCTTACAGCAGTACGTGCCAAGACTGATGTCGTAATCGTGTTAGATAATTCCTATAGTATGCAATACGAAGATGTGGATGGTGTCTGGTTTGAAAAGGGTAAAAATGTCGCATCGGATGTGTTACGTTCATTAAGACACGGGGATTCTGCATCACTTATATTGATGTCTGATATATCACAACCTATTTTTCGTCAACTCACACCGGACGTAGACAGTGTAATTACTGCAATCCAAAATGCTGAGGTGTCCTACCGTGCAACGAATGTACAACCGAGTATTGAATTTGCACACGAAATTCTCTCCGAATCTAAACAACAGAACAAAGAGATTTACATTGTATCAGATTTCGCAAAAAACGGCTGGGAAGATTGGGGTGTTATTCCTAACCGATCTGGAGCTCGAATTGTTTTACTTCCAATTAGAAAAGGGGTTGCACATAATACATATATTGAAGAAATAGCTCCTTCCCATCAACTAATCGGTGTTGATTTGCCATTCCTTATGAATTCTACAATACATAATCAATCTGATACACCGATAGCAGAAATGACCTTGACCTATTTTGTGGCAGATCAAAAAAAGAAAACACAGACCTTTTCAGTTGGCGCAAATGAATCCACTATGACAAAGATAACACATACTTTTTCAAATCCTGGAACACATACAGGTTTCTTTGCATTGACTGACGATCGGTTGAATACGGATAACCGCAGATATTTTGCACTGGACGCGGTGGGAGAGGTTCGGGTACTTGTTGTGAGCGAACAGACCGAATACCTTTCCTTGGCACTCAATCCATTAGCTTATAAACAGACGGTGGGAGTGCCAATAAAATCATCAATGATACAACCTACGAATTGCACGCCAGCTGCGTTTGAAACATATCCACTTCAAGAATTTGACATTGTTATCATTGCAGATCTTTCTAAGTTATCCGCTGAGTCGGATGCACAGGTACGCGAGTTTATCCGACAAGGAAAACAAGTAATTGTCTTTACGTCTAGAAATTATAATCAACCTTGGTTACCAGTTCAGTTTGGTCAACCTATTACATGGCAGATACCGCAAAAAGTCAATAAATATGATGAGACACACCCTATTTTTGAGATATTTCCTGATAACGTTCTTGCGGGGCAATACGGACCGCAATTTTATAAAAGTATGTTCATAACGCCTACTTCTGATTCAACGATAATTGCGCGGTATGGTGATGATACACCGTTCCTTGTTCAGCGTCGTGTTGGCAGAAGTAACATATTGTTATTCAACTGTAGTCTACAGCAACAAACAAATAGAAACGAATTTCTTGTTAATCCATATTTTTTACCGCTTATTCAACAGTGCGTGCTGTACGTGATGCATAACACAAGACAAAACAACATCACTGTCGGTGATACTTATGTTGCAAGTTATCCACAGAATCCAGGGGGGCGTGCTTGGATAAAACCACTTGATTCCAATGAATCCGATCAGATGATTGCTGTTGCAATTGCCGAAGATGGCACGATACGTTATGAATTCGTCGAGGAACCAGGCATATATCAGGTAGAAGTAAAAACGAAAGATAGACTGTCCAGAGATTTCTTTGCAGTGAATACCTCTTCTTCGGAATCGAATTTGACACCAATTTCTCTACAACAAGCATCTGAACGTGTTGATGCACAAACTGAAGTCACACCTGAAACTGGAGTGTTGGATACAGAAGAATTAGACATCAGAAGACATGGCAGAGAAATATGGGGAGAATTGCTTATTCTTGCCGTCTGTTTTTTACTTCTTGAAGGTTTTCTATCAAATCGGGCAAGTAAGTCTACTTCCGAGTGAAGCATTATGAAAACTTCAATCCTATCAGCTACGCTCTATATCCCTGGGCTGCAGTGGTTGACAAATAGCTCGGCCGTCAATGGAATTGTAAATAGTTTCGTATTATGCATATTAATTTTGTTTATTGGACAAGCGGTTTATGGTAATCAGGCGCGGACAGTAAAGAGCATTGTCATCAGAGAGAAAGACACCTATTCGACACCAGATGAAAAACACATCCTTCAACTAATGAAAACAAAAGTTGATAGTGACTATGATGAAAACGTTTTGAATGAAGATCTCTCAGCTACCGTCCGGTTTTTAAAAAATAAAGGCTTTAGTTATGCACGTATTGATAAAACGGATGACCCTGTTAAACTAGTTGGGAATGAAATTCATATTGGCATTGTGATTGATAAAGGAGTTATTGGAAAAATCACACTTGAAGGAAACCGAAAAACGCATGATGATGTAATACTCCGAGAACTCCTATTCAAAACTGGAGAAATATATACCAAGGATGATAGAGAAGAAAGCGAAAGAATAATACGACAAAAAAGGTACATTAGTGATGCATATATTGACTCCTCTTGGGATGAGGAATTGAAAGCAGTAAATATTCATGTGAGCGTTACTGAAGATTGGTCGATAACTGGTGCGATTGACGTTCCTATAGGCAGAAATAGTTCAACCTTTCTGCTGAATGTTCAAGAAACGAATCTCAACGGTTCAGGTCATGGTACGCAATTACGATATGAACGAATTAAAGAAATAGATGAACAAGCGCGTAGTTACTTTAAATGGCAGTACGAGATGCCGCGCCTATTCAGCTCATATTGGAACATTGATGGTGAATATATACAGAAACGTGAAGGTGATTCATGGGTTGTTAAGTTAGAACGTCCACAATATACGTTAAAAAGTCGTTGGAGTACAAGATTTATCTTTTCAGAAGGCGTAGAACAAGTTCGATGGTATGAAGCGGGAGAAAAGACAGCAACCTTTAATCGCAATGTCCAAATTGGTTCGGGAAATATGATGCGATATTTTGGCGAGAGACATCAGCAGATATATACCGGTCTATGGATACGCTCACAAAGATCGAGATATGTCGCAGTGGAAAGATTGGCAGATTCTACAGCCACACCCTTAGACAGAAATATCAACAGAATCGGAATGACTGTTGGACGAAAACGAGTCTACCACCGTAAAACAAGATTTCTCAAAAGGATGGGGCCCGTTGAAGACTTTAATACGGGTGCTGAATATAACGTGTCTATTGGGTACGCATCGCCGTGGTATGGCTCTGACCGTAGAGAATTGCTCTTCGGCACCGCTGTGCGGTCAGGATGGACAATAGGTAACAAATTCTTAAGTGAGTCTATTGTTGGTCTAAATTCAATTTTCACTGATCAGTTCGAACGTTCTGTGCTGCAGGTACATAGCACACTATTTTTTAAGGATACATTTAACTCAGGTGATAATATTTATACGGTTGCAAAAGGGTACCGTAAGCGTGGACCCATAGATTTTTATCACTCATTTGTTGTTCAATTCAAGACAGAGATGCAGTTTGGATTGAGCGGAGAGAGTCAAGTTATACTTGGGGCTTTCAGTGGTTTAAGAGGTTATGATTATCGGCAGTTTAGCGGTGAAAAAATGATGTTGCTGAGATTGGAATCACGCACCATCTTTGGAGGTGCTATCTTTGAGAAAGTTGACGATGCAGTCGCTGCTGTAGCCACATTCATTACCAGTCCATTTGTAAAGGGACCTACTCGTCTTGGACTTGTATTGGGCGGAACTATCTTTGCCGATATCGGATATATTTGGAACGGAACACATACATTTAATATTCGCGAACCGAAGCGAAGTGTTGGCATTGAAGTACGTGGCGGCCTTTCAAGAGTGAGTAATGCGGGTATCTTTCGCCTTGAACTTGCATTTCCACTGGACCCACCATTCACACCATCTCTAAAACCGAAGTTTGATTTTGGGTTTATGCGAGCGTTTTAAGCAAAATGGAATTATACAGTAATGGATAAACCTTCACATCCGTTAACTGAAAACATAACATGGCGTGCCATTGTTTTAGGCCTGCTTTCGCTCCCGCTCAATATCTATCTAGTTGTTCAAACTGAGACCGTATGGACAACACAATATCCCACTACGATGGCGATTTTATTCAATGCCATCTTTACACTCTTCCTGGTTACTATCTGTAACCTATTTCTCACCCGTTTTTTACCGAAATGGCAGCTAACACAATCAGAAATGTTGACGGTTTACCTGATGGTTACGTTGGCATGCGTTGTTTGTGGACATGATCTGTTACAGGCGACAATGTGTATTCTTGGGCATGCAAGTTGGTTCGCCACACCTGAAAATGAATGGCAATCCTTATTCTTTCGATACATACCAGACTGGATCGCTGTGATGGATCGCCGTGCTTTAACAGGGTATTATGAAGGCACATCTAACATCTTTGAAATAGACCATATTCAGGCATGGATGACACCGGTACTATTCTGGACAATCTTCTTTTCTGCACTAGCATTCTCTATGATGATGTTAAGTGCTATTCTAAGGAAGCAGTGGATTGAACATGAAAAACTGAGCTATCCAATAATCCTACTTCCTTTTGAAATGACCAAGGGACAGACATTCTATCGAAATAAACTTCTATGGATCGGTTTTGGAATCGGATTCGGACTAGACCTGCTAAACGGTATGAATTTCCTTTTTCCAAACATACCTGCAATACCTATTCGTCATGACATTGGAGGAATGTTCACAGAAAAACCACTTAATGCAATCGGTTCAACGCCAATCTATCTAAATCCCTATGCTATCGGCATCGGTTTTTTAATGCCACTTGACCTATCATTATCGTGTTGGTTATTTTATCTATTCTGGAAGGCACAGCTTGTGTTCGGCTCAATGACAGGACTGAATCAGACACCCGGGTACCCACACATTGACATGCAATCACTTGGGGCATATTTTGGACTCTGTTTTTTCGCACTTTGGATTACACATAAGCACCTATGGAAAGTATTTCGCAATATCATTGGTGTAAAGTCAGAGATAAATGCTGAAGGCGAACCGATAGGATATCGCAGCGCATTTTTCGGATTCTTGATCAGTATTGCTGTTGTATTTGGATTCTGTTTGAAAGCAGGCATGTCCTGGTGGGGAATACTCGGTTTTTTTAGTATTCATTTCATATTGGTTTTAGCCTTCACACGGATGCGTGCTGAACTTGGTACACCGACTATGGACTTCTATCGGGCTGGTCCTGGTTTCTTTCTTACCTCACTCTTTGGTTCAAGAAAAATTGGGGCACAGACATTAACCGGATTTGCCTTCTTATACGGGTTCACCCGCAACTACCGTTCACAACCGATGCCAAATCAGTTGGAAGGTTTCAAACTTGCTGACAAAGGTGCGATCAACAGTCGCCAGCTGCTATGGGTAATGTGGGGAGCAACTGTGATTGGACTCATGATCGGTTTTGTTGCGTTCCTACATGCCGGCTACAAACACGGCAGTTTAGGCACATGGCGTGGACAGGAAGCATTCAGTGACCTGCAACGTTGGTTGACACTACCAAGTGACACAGAATGGCGACACATCGGTTTCTTCGGGTTTGGTATTGTGCTCACGCTATGTACATTATTTATGCGGTTGCGGTTTATTTGGTGGCAACTGCATCCGCTTGCCTATCCACTCGCGGGCAATTGGAACTTCGGTAGACTCTGGTTTCCAATTTTTCTTGCTTGGTTGATAAAGACGGTGTTAGTGCGACATGGTGGCATCGGAGCTTACCGTAAGGCTCTCCCCCTGTTTTTCGGTGCAATGTTGGGTGAATTCGTTATGGGTAGCCTATGGGCAATAATAGGTCTGTCAACAGGACAAAGAATGTATTCCTTCAAGCATTGGTAATGAAAAATTACTACCGTTAGGATATGCATATTGACGCGCACTAATGAAGTATTAAGTTAGAGTTCAGCAATATTAAGGAATGTCATGATTTTCTTTGTTGGTGACATTGTGCGTTTGCAACATAACTTAACTGCTGAACTGTAAATCAATACTTCATCGGACGCTATTCTTTGCCATCCTTTTTGTCTTTCTTATCCTTTTTAGGACGCAATTCTTGAAGTATCTGGACAACTGTTTCCATCTGTTCTTCAAGTTTTTCAAGTCGCGGTTCTACTGAATCAGGTTCTTCGTCATCCTCAATTTCAACGACTTCAACCGTAGTAGAATCGGTGGAATCAGAATCATCTGAATCTTCTCCTGCGCTGAAGATAGTGCGACTTACTGCCTCACCGACATCTTTCATAATAGTGCCAATAGTTTCCTTTTCTCGCTTAAAATCGTAATCGAAATCGAAGCTAAAGCCTTCTTTGAGGTAAGTAGAAACTTGATCGTAGGCAAATCCGATCTCTCCGAGAGATGCATTTTCTTCTAAAGGATCAAACAATCCTTCTGGCAGGACTTCTAAATTATACAATCTTGCCAAAGCATTATTAAATTGTTGGATACATCGTGCTTCCCCATCCGAAAAACCGATGTTTGCTATGGATGCACGTTCAAGATGCTTCGATGTTGTCTCCAACACGCGGGCAATTTTCCGAATTTCCTTTTTGGTATCACGTTCGTTACTCATTTCAAATCTCCTTAATTATGGCATTTGATATAATAGAGTCTTGACTGTTGGAAAGGATAGTTAAAAAGCAAAAAATATAGTACAATTTCTATCCATTTTACATATTATCAATTTAGGTATAATCAATTCTCCTTTAATTCTCCGACATTACGTCTAATTTTTATGGTCGCTTTGATGATATCTTCCATATCCTCCTCTGTTCCCATCAGGACATTTTGGCTAAATGCAAGACCGGATAGACATATTTTCTCTGTTTCTGGGCAGTGGACATCGGAATAATCAAGGTTTTGACCAAATAGGTTAGATTTTAGAAACGATGAACGATACATCGGGGTTGTGTACCAATATCCAATAGGTATGCCTTCCGCACGCATTGCGTCAAGGAACACTTTACGTGAGATGCCTTCAAATTCTTCAGCATCGAATATAGCCTTATATCCGTGTGAACCGCCTCGGGTAGCGCGAGGGTCTAACGGTGCAACTTTGATACCGGGAATCTCGCCAAACCAACCGTCTAGCCATCTCATATTCATGTGTCTGTGGTTCGTCTCGCTTTCAAGTCGTGTTAGACGTGAGAGGAGTAGAGCTGCTTGCCATTCAGTCATTCTGAAGTTCCCACCAAAAGGTTCAATATTATGCAATTCTGCATCGGGTGGTGTGCGTCCGCAGTTGTGAAGTGCCCATGCCCGTTCATAGAGCTCGCTGTCGTTTGTTATAATGATACCGCCCTCACCAGCACACAAATTTTTAGATGACTGAAAACTGAAACAACCGAAATTACCCCAACTACCGACACCTCTACCCCGCCATTCAGCACCGTGTGCCTGTGCACAATCCTCTATAATTTTGATGTTGTGTTTATCGGAAATTTTGACAAGGGTATCTAAATCGGAGGGGTATCCTGCGATGTGAACAGGGAGAATTGCTTTCGTCTTTTCTGTAATAGCATCTTCAATCTTGGATACATCAATCAGGAAACTGTCCGGTGCAGTATCCACAAAAACAGGGACTGCATGTGCCATGAGTATAGCAACGACAGTGGCTTGGAAAGTATATGGCGTAGTAATTACTTCGTCATCAGGGTTTACGCCGGCAGCTTTTAGTGCAATATAGAGTGCAGTGGTGCCGCTATTGACACAGACACCATGTTTTGCACCTTGAAATTCAGCAAATTTTTGCGCAAATTCAGGAACTTTTGTGCCACCAACCCCCCATCGTCCACTGTGATAGATATGTTCAAATGCTTCTATATCCGTTGGGTCAAGGGTGGGCCAAGAAGGGTAAGATTCTGTTCTGATCGGTTCTCCACCGTTTATTGCTAAGGTTGACATATCATTGCTCCGTATATGATTTTCTCTCATGAGCAGAAATGTAAGAGGCGCAATGAATTGCACGACTACAAATCAAATTTTTCATAAAGAGTAAGTTCTATATTACAAGACTTACGCACTATAGTATAACCTTTCGAGATTGGACAGTGTTGACGCTCTTTGTAGCATAATCTTTCCAGGTTGTGCAGCTTCCTCTTTATCCTTATTTTACAGCAGCAAGCACAACGTGCTTGCGATAGCACTTGCAATCATTTAAAAATCTTTGTAGCATAACCTTTCCAGGTTGTGCAGCTTGTCAGATCAGTCTATGTCACATCTATCTTGCCAGTCACTGCTTCAGAGATGAGAGATTGTCTGTATTCTTTGAGAAGTTCAAATTTTCGCTGCTCTATGGCTATGAGCTCGTCAATTTGTTGAGCTTTGCGGTCCAGGAAGTCGGCGATTTGGGTTTGTTCAAATATAGTTGGAAACGGAACAACAATATTTTTAAAATCCTCAAATCGTAGTTCCCATTGACGTGTTCTAACTCCATACTATAGTTTGGACATTTTTGGTCTTGTTATAGATTATGAATAGTTGGCAGCATTTCCCCGTTAGCACTTCTGAACAGGTGTTAGAACCGCTGCTAACGCCCCTTTTCTGTCTAAATTCTGTTAGAAATCACTGTTTTTTAGCCATCATTTTTCCAATAATCGTGAAAATAGTTGCTGCTGAACCATTTTCACATAGTATCTTCGGGATTTTCAGTTTTTTCTGTGCGTTTTTCCCCGGGTCGTAACCCGTATAAAAATAGTTTTGTTGTAAACGTCGCTGCAAGTAAGCGGTCATCAAGCCGCGTGTGAGATGTTTCGGTTTATACCAGTGTATATTGAGTGTGGATAGCACAGTTTCTAAATCAAGAGAAACCTTGTCTGTGTCTGTGTCTGCGGGTGTCTTAGGCAATGGCGACGGACTGAAAGCGAGTTGTGTCAGCGTTGCTGCGGTGAAACTGAGTTGAGCGAACCGATCCAAACTTTTCCTGTCTCGGAGTTGATAGGTGTCAAATCCGAAGTTCTCTTTAGCGTCCCGAAAGGCAGTTTCAATCTGCCACCGGTTTCTATAGTGTCGGATAACTGTTTCTACGGGCAGTCGTAAATCTGAAGTAAATACACAAAAATACCGATAGGGTTTAGACTTTTTCAAGCGTTTGCGTATCACAACGATGCGGACATCTACAGGACACATCTTTGTTCGCACGACTTTATCAGCGACAGAAAGTGTCTGATCCTCAACAACGATATCTGTATACTTCAGGTGTGGAATAGACACACGGCTACCATACCGACGGGGTCTGCCTCTCTTGAGACGCTTAGGGCGTTTCGGTATATCAAAAAACGCCGCGTTTGACTTCGCACGACAAAGTAAATGATGTCCTTGTGAGAGTATCTCCGTGAACACTTTGCGTCTATTGAAACCTCTATCAAAAATGATAAGACCCGGTGGCACAAGATTACATAAATGCTTCAGCACAGCGAGGCTATTCGCGTCCTCGCTTTTCGGTTCCATCATCCGTGTGGCTAATGGAAATAGGCGCGTGCCTTCGCGCGTTTCTGCCAGCCACCCAATCGCACCGAACTTGTGTCCGTGATGAAACTTGGACTGGTTCTTGTTACGTGCCTGATACGCAGGGTTCCTGCGGAAATGCAAACCCGCTTGTTTTGAACCGCTACTTAGGGCATGCGTCTCATCATAGACATAGATGCCCGTGGGGTAAGCGGATAGCACTTGATGGCTTAGCGTAGTGGCGACTTGATCCACACACCAGATGCCACGCGAGAGAAACTTTGGCAGAGACCAATACCGACCTGCTTGGTCTGTCGCAAGATAGATTTGTGTCATTGTGCCTCGGTAGGGCGTATTTATCAGACCTTTTACGAAAGTCTGAAAGTGGTGAAAGTTATTATACTTGAACAAAGGTCAAAAATCTGATAACATGTTGTCCAAGTAGGAAAGTGGGGTCATTTGAAATATCCTTTCAAATTTGTGTTTCCTAAAAGGATACCCGCTTTCCTGCTTTATGTCCATAAAAAAAACAAAAAATGTCCAAACTATAGTAACTCCATACTATAGTTTGGACATTTTTGGTCTTGTTATAGATTATGAATAGTTGGCAGCATTTCCCCGTTAGCACTTCTGAACAGGTGTTAGAACCGCTGCTAACGCCCCTTTTTTGTCTAAATTCTGTTAGAAATCACTGTTTTTTAGCCATCATTTTTCCAATAATCGTGAAAATAGTTGCTGCTGAACCATTTTCACATAGTATCTTCGGGATTTTCAGTTTTTTCTGTGCGTTTTTCCCCGGGTCGTAACTCGTATAAAAATAGTTTTGTTGTAAACATCGCTGCAAGTAAGCGGTCATCAAGCCGCGTGTGAGATGTTTCGGTTTATACCAGTGTATATTGAGTGTGGATAGCACAGTTTCTAAATCAAGCGGTGCCTCGTCTGTGTCTGTGTCTTCGGATGTCTTCTCCATTAGCACCGGACTGAAAGCGAGTTGTGTGAGCGTTGCTGCGGTGAAACTGAGTTGAGCGAACCGATCCAAACTTTTCCTGTCTCGGAGTTGATAGGTGTCAAATCCGAAGTTTTCTTTAG
The DNA here is from genome assembly GCA_965200395.1 of Candidatus Poribacteria bacterium. Taxonomy (GTDB): domain Bacteria; phylum Poribacteria; class WGA-4E; order WGA-4E; family WGA-3G; genus MSPOR6. The sequence continues at coordinate 587,515 of CBDAUH010000004.1, forward strand.
CGTCCCGAAAGGCAGTTTCAATCTGCCATCGGTTTCTATAGTGTCGGATAACTGTTTCTACGGGCAGTCGTAAATCTGAAGTAAATACACAAAAATACCGATAGGGTTTAGACTTTTTCAAGCGTTTGCGTATCACAACGATGCGGACATCCACAGGACACATCTTTGTCCGCACGACTTTATCAGCGACAGAAAGTGTCTGATCCTCAACAACGATATCTGTATACTTCAGGTGTGGAATAGACACACGGCTACCATACCGACGGGGTCTGCCTCTCTTGAGACGCTTAGGGCGTTTCGGTATATCAAAAAACGCCGCGTTTGACTTCGCACGACAAAGTAAATGATGTCCTTGTGAGAGTATCTCCGTGAACACTTTGCGTCTATTGAAGCCTCTATCGAAAACGATAAGACCCGGTGGCACAAGATTACATAAATGCTTCAGCACAGCGAGGCTATTCGCGTCCTCGCTTTTCGGTTCCATCATCCGTGTGGCTAATGGAAATAGGCGCGTGCCTTCGCGCGTTTCTGCCAGCCACCCAATCGCACCAAACTCGTGTCCGTGATGAAACTTGGATTGGTTCTTGTTACGTGCCTGATACGCAGGGTTCCTGCGGAAATGCAAACCCGCTTGTTTTGAACCGCTACTTATGGCATGTGTTTCATCATAGACGTATACGCCCGTGGGGTAAGCGGATAGCACTTGATGGCTTAGCGTAGTGGCGACTTGATCCACACACCAGACACCACGTGAAAGAAACTTTGGCAGAGACCAATACCGACCTGCTTGGGCTGTCGCAAGATAGATTTGTGTCATTGTGCCTCGGTAGGGCGTATTTATCAGACCTTTCACGAAAGTTTGAAAGTGATTGAAGTTGTTGTGCTTGAATAACGATCTGAATTGTGATAACATGTTGTCCAGGTAGGAAAGTGGGGTCATTAGACATATCCTTTCAAAAAGGTTTATATTTTCTAAAAGGATACCCGCTTTCCTGCTTTATGTCTATAAAAAAAACAAAAAATGTCCAAACTATAGTAACTCCATAGGACAACCTATTAAATTCCTGAATATAAGAATAAGACCTAAGTAAATGATGGAAGTATTTGCCATGAAAAAGTTTCTTAGGCTTACAGACAATATAAGATGGACTAACAATTCCTCTATACTCGGAGATTCCTAAAGAACCTTGCCAACATTTCATTCTGTTAAACACAAAATCCCCGGGCTCAACGAGTTTATAGTTTGATGTGTCCTCTGATATTCTGTTGTAATTATCGTCTCTGCTGTCTCGCTTAATTACCCCGTAATCTCTGTAAACAGATAAATTTATTTCTCCAGATGTATTCTTTATGTGCTTCAGTTCAAACAGATGAGTACATCTTATTGTACTCCAATGTCTAGGTATTTCTCCAATCCACTCTAGCCCCGACGGTTTCATCTCTACATTTGGGTCGAGTCCTTTTGTCACTGCGTGATTTATGAGTGCAGTGCGTTGTTCCTGCAGCAGTTTCACTTGTCTCTCTTTGATGTGAATGAGTTTGTCAATCTGTTCGGTTTTGCGGTCCAGGAAGTTGGCGATTTGGGTTTGTTCTTGATATGGGGCAATGGGAATTTGTGATCCTAAAATGTCATAAACGGCTGTCCGCGGCATCCTCACTCCGTAGGACATGGAATCACAGTATTCAATGAAACTATTGGATGACATCAGGTAAAAGATGTATTTACCGACTATTTGGCGGTTTGGTCTTATAACTATCATTTCGCCGAGAGAATAACCGTCAGTCTCAGTATAGACTACTTTACTGATATTGACCCCAAGTTTATTGAACAATACATCTCCAACTTGGAATTTCACTCCGCTTGAATCATACGGACTGTAAAAATTAAGAACTTTGCCAGTTTTCGATTCGACATTTTCAGGTGAAATCTTTATAGCATTTGGCTCGGGAGTGGTTTTCCCACTTACAAGAGTTGCAATGTATTTTATTTTTTTTACTTCCCAATGCTTTGGTATTTCTCCAATCCATTCCACGCCGCTGTCTTTGTATTCAGGATAACGTTTCATAATTTCAATGCCTTTTTCTGAATCGCGGATAAGCGCGGATTTTTCTGTATTTCTCAAAGTACAACTTCCCAATATCCGTGAATTGGTAATTTCTCTTAGACGCAGATCCTTGCTATGACTGGATCCGCTTAGCTGAAAATTTACCAATTTTACCAATTAGTTTGCATCGCGGTTTCAAGAACCTTGTATCTACACATTTCTGCATCGCAGATTACGCGGATTTTGTTTCCGCCTATATCAACAGATTATTCGCTATCTGATATTTTTGTGATTAATAGCACAATTCTTGCAACATCCAATGGGTGTTCTTCTATAGTTCTACATTAGATATAGTCATCTTTAGTTCTGAAATTCTTCACGAATTTTGGTGGAAAATTACCTGCTTTTACCTCATCTATCAAATTGTTTAGTGCCTTTCGTGCACTTTCCGCTAATTCCGTACCAATTATCTTATTTTCAACAGCATTTTCAAATTCATCTTCGTCCTGAATCGCGTAAGTGCCATCAGGGGAAATCCACAAATCAAGAAATAGATCAATGATTTCAAATTTATCAGGAGTGCAAGTCACAGGTTGTATTATATCACAATAATACCCGGTCCATTCGTTGTTTAGGTTATAGATTTTGCCGATATCATACCATAATCCAGTGAATATAAACCATACAGCCGTGAAATTATCACCTAATACCGTTTCACCGTTCATAACAATAGGTGCAGACGGTGTTACGCTTTGTGATGTGACAATTATCTCTGGGTCTTTATAGAGTAGCTGTTGTTTAAAATAGCTGACACGGTCAGGTAATCTTTTATATGTGAGCGTGATTGTTTGCATTATATTGTTATGTATCAATTACATCGCGGAATGACTTGATGTGCGCGGGAGTCGTACCGCAACAGCCGCCAATTAAGTATGCCCCTGCTTCGAGAAGTTCAGGAACATGCCCCGCCATCTCTGCCGGTGTTTGTGTGTAGAAGGTTTCATAGTTTTCATCAAGTTCTGGCATGCCTGCGTTCGGATATGCCATCGTACGTATGTTATTAACATGCATTTCTGTCATTGCTGCATGTAGTTGTTGTGTGCCTGTAATTGCATACGGCATTCCTGAGTGTTCTACTTTTTTTGTCTCTGCCCCACAATTTGTCCCAATTATATTAATACAATCTAATAAATTATCTCCATTAGAAAATTCTCCACTTGCAAGGATTTGGAGTAGATCGGCAGCGGAATGTCCCCAGTCGGTTTTATAGATTTCTTTACCTGTGCGACGTTCTTTCGTCCATTTGTATGTCATATTTACAGCAATGGGTAGTCCTGTTTCGCGGGCAATATCTGCTGCAATCGCCGCTTCTTTTGCCGAAAACATCGTCTCAAGGCAGAGGAAATCAACACCTTCTTCAGCAAGTGTGTGGATTACAAGTTTATGTGCTTCCCGAACATCGTCGTTTGCAATACCGAATGTGGTATCACCGCTGTCCGCTTCAATCGCCCCTGGAGATGGACCGACTGAACCTGCAATATAGACATCCTTCACACTCTCCACTACTGCTTGTTTCGCATGTTGAACTGCAAGTCGAATGAGACGTTGTGCATCGGTATTATCTTGTCCCGCCATCTCTAAGTGAAGCGGAGAAACGACAAATGTGTTCGTTCCTATCGCCTCCGCACCTGAATTGATATAATCTGAATGGATATCAACAACTGCATCAGGATAAGATTCGTTTGCAATAGCACTATTTGCAAGCTGAATGTCGCGTGCAAATAGTTGAGAACCGAATCCGCCATCAAAAAGAATAGGAATATCCGTTTTTAATCGTTCACGAAAGTCAATCACAGTATTAGTTTTCCTTAAAAGTACTAACGTAATTCTAAAACCTACCGTTACTTATGTAATATCGGTTGGCATGGATTTAAATTGACAACCCTCAACAAAAACATCAAAGAAATCAGGTGTAGTTTCAAGTTCAACATGCTCAATGTTTTTGATGAGATTCTCAATTGCAATCCGTTTATCTCTTGAAAGGAGTACCTCTTTTGCTCCACCGACAGCAGCGTTGCCTATTTTAACAATTCTCTCCTCAGGTACTGGGGCAAGGAACCCTATATCAATGGCATCTTGTATGTTGACGTAATTTGCGAATCCTCCTGCTAGATAAAGTTTACTGATATCTTGTGGTGAGCACCCAAAGTGACGGAGGACGATATATTGCCCACAGTAGTTCGCTGCTTTTGCTTGTGCTAAGTTGCTTGCATCATCTCGTGAAAAGGTGATACCGTATTCAGGCAACAATTGCATAACCCTCTGTTTTCTATCAGCAAAAACACCCTTCTGACTCATCTGATCGTTCCGATGCAGTTCAGCGAGTAGAGCGATAAGTCCTGAACCACACAATCCTTGCGGTTCTTTACCATCAATAGTCTCGTATTCAATTTTACCGTCAATCCATTTAACTGATTCAATCGCGCCTGGATATGCGGGCATACCATACGCTATTCCACCACCTTCAAACGCAGGTCCGGCAGGACAAGATGCTGCAACCATCCGATCTGAATTTCCAACAACGACCTCTGTATTTGTTCCCACATCCACTAACATCACAATGTCATTCCGTGATTGCATGTCGATAGAAGCCAAATCGGCAGCAACATCAGCACCAACATGACTTGCGATGAGTGGTAAACTGTAGACCATCGCCCTGGGATTTGAACGGATACCTATACGTCGTGTTTTTTCAGTGAGTGAAGTTGTTGAACGAATACCGTCAAGATACTCATGTTCAATTATGGATTTATAGGGTTTTTGACCGACACTTTGTACATTGCGTTTAAAGAAGATGTCGCGCATTGTTGTGTTTCCTACGACTACAATTTCGTATATCTCCTGGCGAACAAAGTCGTGTCTTTCACACATCTCCAGTATTTGGCTGTTCAACGCTGCAACCAAAGACTTCCGCAATTCCCCCTCAAACTCACCATCATAAGAGATGCGATGCATGATGTCGCTGCCACCGAACCGCTGTGGATTTTCAAAAGAGCTGACAGAGATTGTCTCTCCATTCTCTAAATCCACAAGATTTGCCACTACTGTTGTAGTACCGATGTCTAATGCAAGTCCATAGATGTGTCTACGGAAACGATCAACAGGTTCGTTGTCGTAATAAACAATTCCATCTCTCTGTGTGACCAATGGGTTGAGAATTTGGGAAGTATCAGTTTTTTCTCCAACTGTACCAATATGTGTGAGGATTCGCGGTGAGCGACGGAGTGGGGCAAACTCAACGTGAGCATCTACATCCAAGACAACAGATTGACAAGCAAGTCGGTAGTTGTCTTGCAGGAATGACTCTGCTTCACTTGGAGGGCGAAGATGTTCCATTCCTTGTTTTATCTCAACGATGCACTCATGGCATTGTCCTGTACGAAAACAGGAGGTAGGTACTTGAACGGCTAAATCGTCAGCATAATCAAATACTGTTTTGCCGGGGGAGAGTTGATATGTTTTACCATCACATGTGATTGTTCCATTAGACTCACTATCTAAAACATCTATATCATTGGGTGCATCGGTTTCCCAGGCACTGCGATAGTCTAGTTTGTCGTCTCCGATACAACGTAGTCCGGTACCTTCATCTATCTTCCGTTGATTTTGACAGCCGAATTTTGCTGTGCAGTGGTCAAATCTATTTTTGTAAGGGCAACGGTAGGTCGCCTGTTCGTCAGCATGGGTGACAAGCTCTTCAAAAATTTCTGTGATTTTGTTGAGACGTTTTTCGTATTCGGATTTATCAATTTTTCTCATATATATCTATCTACAAGCGTTACCATGCTTCATCAGGTTCTTCAAGAAACTGCTTTGCTAATGCGACACATGCCAGCGCGTCTTTTCCGTAACCATCCGCACCCATATCATCTGCAAATGTCTGCGTAACCGGAGCACCACCGACCATTATCTTCACTTCTTCGCGTAGATCTTCATCAATAAATGCGTCAATCGTTTTGCCCATGTTGGGCATTGTAGTTGTCAAGAGGGCAGACATGCCTAAGATAGGTGCTTCATATTCTTCCACCGCTTCAATAAATTCATCTTCAGAGGTATCTACACCCAAATCGTGGACGACGAAACCTGCCCCCCGTAGCATCATAATACACAGGTTTTTACCGATGTCATGCAGGTCTCCCTTTACCGTTCCCATTATGACGGTGCCGATGGGTTCAATACCCGAATCGGAGAGGATAGGTTCAATATGTGCCATTCCAGCTTTCATCGCCCTTGCACATGCAAGGACTTCAGGAACAAAGATGAAATTTTCACGGAACTTGATGCCGACAATACCCATTCCTATTATTAAGCCGTCATCCATGATTTCTAACGCTTCAGTGCCATCCGCAAGTGCTTCTTCGGTTAATTCGTCAACAGTGTGATGGTCACCATCGATCAACGCAGCGGAAATGTCCTGCATAGCAGGTTTAGCCTGCGCGAACAGCTCAATAAAACGTTCTATTTCATCTGGACGTTCAAGGTATTCTTCAATCTCTTCACGGATGAATTCGTTCGCAATGTCATTTATTGATGCCACAGTTTGCGTAATCCTCCTCGAAGATATAGAATACCACACAGATAGAAAAATGGCAAATTAATAACCTACACTCATAGGAATTACCATTGCGTTGCTGCTTCACGATACAACTGAATCTGTTCCATATTACGTGGCACTGTAACTTGTCGAGATTTCCTTTTTCTATTTATATCCTTCAGTACAATCGGGGTGCGAAGCATATTGGTTAATGTTACAATGCCTGACTCAAAATATACCCACATCCGTTGTTCAGTATAGGGATTTAGAACATAAGCAGAATTGATATTTTCGGATCGTCCCACGATTTCATAAAATGAATCGTATTTTGGATAGATAAGTTCAATGGTTTTGTCGTATCCCTCTAAAAACAATTGTTCCGGAGGGCTTTTAGGGGTATAGCCACTTAACTTACATCTATTTATCTGAACAGGGGCACCCGATTTATTGATTAAATGTAACGAAATAACAATTGCTAACTTGTTATTATCATCACGATTGATGAACCATGTGCCGTCTTGTATTATCTGCACTGTTAAACCAGGAATTTGTCTCCATCTGTGGTAAATAACCGCTAATATAACTATACATCCCAAACCGAGTAAAATCCAATGTCCAGTTGATGTTGTAAATAACTTTAGAATTTCTTTAAACGTTTGTTGAAGCACATCAATTCCTTATCCAGTTTTTCAGCAGAAATCACACCCTCTCTACGGACTTGCGGTGGAGATACGGATATATCATAAACTGTTGATGGAATGAGTCCAGGTGTTTTTCCATCATCCACGATATAATCTAATTTTGCTGACAGTTCGTCTCCAAATTCTTCTACGGATGTTGCTGCATGTTGTCCAGAAAGATTTGCACTTGTAATTGCAACAGGGGATCCAAATACCTTTAGTATTTTCAGTAGTAAAGGTTGATTTGGAATACGCAAACCGACAGTAGATCCATTCGCAGTAAGCTGTGGCAATAGGTTTTTTGCTTCTACAACGATTGTCAGTCCGCCAGGCCAAAAATTTTCTGTTAAGTAAAAAAAGAAAGGGGGCAAGTTCTGTGAGACTTTGTGAACATCTTCAACAGAACCGAGGACTAACGGTATCGGTTTATTTTCAGGTCTACCTTTGATCGTATACAGTTTTTGGACAGCATCAGGGTTGAAAGGGTCTGCACCTATACCGTAGACAGTATCGGTAGGTATTGCAATAATACCGCCTGATTTTAATGTATTTACTGCATCATCGATGCATGAATCAGAATCCAAATGTAATACTCCCATTACACATCAACGATAGAACCATTTGCGGTAGCATTGAGAGAAAGTTCATCTCGCAACCCCTGTTGATATTTTTCGTACGCGATTCCTGCTATCATCGCACCGTTATCGGTGCACAAGTTAATTGGTGGATAGTAGACTTCAGCTCCAATTTCTGATGCAGCAGACTTGAGCGAAGAACGTAGGTGGCTGTTTGCTGCAACGCCCCCTGTCAATGTAATGGTACGCGCATCTGTGGTTTTGGCCGCCTGTACAGTTTTGGCAACAAGTACATCAACGACAGCGGCTTGAAAGCTAGCTGCAATGTCTTCAATCGCTATTTCTCCATCTGTAATCTTATTGGCGCGTTCTGCTTTCTCTACAAAATAACGGACAGCGGTTTTTATACCACTAAAACTGAATTGGTAATCACCGCTTCGTAGCATAGGGCGTGGGAAATCGATAGCAGTCGGATCCCCTTTTTGCGCCAACTCATCTATTATACGTCCACCGGGAAAACCGAGTCCGAGGTACTTGGCAACTTTATCGTAGACCTCACCCGCAGCATCGTCTTGTGTTGTACCTAACACCTTATATTTCCACCGTTCATGGACTTCAACGAGTAGAGTATGCCCGCCAGATACTGTCAAGCAAACATGTGGAAAAGTCAAGGTATCATGCACCATATAATTGGCATAGATATGTCCTTCAATGTGATTGATTCCGAGCAGTGGAAGATTATGGCAATATGCCAGACTTTTCGCAGCTGCAACACCTACAAGTAAGGCACCGATCAAGCCGGGGCGATTAGTAACCGCAATAGCATCTATGTCAACAAAGGTAGTGTCTGCTTCTTTCAAAGCTTTATTGACGATATAATTTATGGCTTCAATGTGTTTCCGTGATGCTAACTCAGGCACAACACCACCGTATTCCTGATGTGTTTTAATCTGAGATGCAACTATATTTGAGATGACTTCACGGCCATCCTCAACAACCGCTGCAGCTGTTTCATCACAAGATGTATCAATTCCGAGTATTTTCACAAGCTATTTGAGGTAAGATTGTATGATATTACATTTTGATTAAAGTTGATGTCAATTATATCAGATTAGTCTTTGCAAGGCAATGATTTTCCAAAATATGATAAATAAATTACCTGACTAATTTTTCTATTTGACATATTAATGGATATCAATCAGACACCACTTGATGCTGATACGGGACCTCTATTTATCGGCAGAGATAGTTGCTGCGACGGTAGATTAGGAAACGCCCTCATTGACGAAGTTGCTATTTTCAACGTTGCATTAGAACAAGCAGACATCGAGTCGCTTATGAATGACGGTCTTGGCACTACGTTAACTGCTGTTGAAGCCGAAGGTAAAATGACTACTACCTGGGGCAACGTCAAGTCACGTTATTAAGAACATAAAACTGAGATAAAAAAGAGCATATTCTAAGGTTTTACCTCGCTGAATATGCTCTTTTTTATTAATTTCGTTGTGCTTTATTTAACACATAATTCCGTTAAATTGAACGACCTCAGCGTCCCATTTTAATTTCACTCCATCGGATAGCAAGTTTTCCACGTGGCACCACTGGGAGCCCTTCAGCTTTATAGAGCATCTCTACCTCTCTTTCAGAAAGTGCTCTATTATAGATTACAACTTCATCTATTAACCCAACAAAACCACCATCCTCCTCTGCTCTTCCAATTTCATGTTCAGTTCCACCTGCTTGCATAGGACCATCATAGTTTTCCTCTTTCAACAGTTTGCCATCACCGTAAATATATTTTTTATTTCCATCAACGACGCAGACAAGGTGATGCCATTCACCTTTAGGATAAACAGGTATACCGAAACCGCCATCACCCTGCCAACCTGGCATAGTGATAAATTCCAGCTCAGCTCCACCATTCCTACCATCAAATCGTAATGCCCAACCATTTGCATCACGTTGTGCAACTATTGTTCCGCAACATCCAGGGACAACGCCTACCACAGGACTGTCGCTGTCAGCATTTATCCATGCAGCAACAGTCATCGCCTCTGCACCGTTGAAATCTAATGTTTCTGACCCTGCAATATCAACGAAGTTTTGCCCATCGAATTCCAAAGCCATATCCACTTTGCCTTTAACTTGTTTTGGATTTCCACTAAAAACGCCGTCGTTTTTACCTAACACATCTTTAACTTTATCTCCATTTATTGTACCACCATCGAAATTCCAATACCCCACAACACCATCCTCAGGAAATTGAGCTATAACCATAGATGGTATAAGTAAAAGCACACATATACCGAAAGTTGCAAATAATTTGATCTTTGTTGACATCAGTTATCTCCTTATATGATGAGAAGCTGTTCTTTATAGTTCCTATGTTTTATCCAATTATACATCAGTATGGATAAAAAAATCAATGATAAAGTGTTAACAGCGGACGGTGTTTCGGTAGCAGAAACCGTTCACGTCAAGGACACCCACGAAGCAGACATCATCGGCACAAGAAACGCAGGCATTCGTCCGGTACCCACTGACTGAGACAACACTCAAACCAACAAATGGGAGCAAACAATTCAGAGTTTATCCGAATTGCTCGAATTGCTTACCGGACAGAAACATTGAAATAATTTGACCTTTTTCGCGTGGTATACTATAGTTTGGACAATTTTAGAAATTTTTAGTGCGAAAAAACAGAAAAGCAGGTATCCTTTCATAAACAAATATATTTTTTGAAAGGAGAATAAAAAATGAACCTCCTTTTCTGCTTAGACGACATTCTATCAGATTTTCAGTATCTGTTCAACACACAAAACTATGCTCTTAGGGTTATTTAGTTTTATGTATTTTAGTTGTTTTTTATCACAATCGTTAATATTTGGAATGTGCAGATATACCGTGATTTTTCATGGTATATCTGCTATACTTCACCTTAAAAACTTACGATCTTTTGAGGTGAAGAATGACAAGAAAAAAGTCCTGCCACTTAATGGATATGTTAGCAGAACTTACAGACCCACGCAAGGAAAAAGGGAAACGGCACCCCTTGAAAGCAATCCTCGCACTTTTAGTCGTTGGATTGATGTGCGGGCATAAAGGGTATACATCCATCGCTACCTGGGCACGCTCACAGCCCGCACTCACAAAAGCACTCGGGTTCACACATCACAAAACGCCTTGTGCCGCAACTATCCATAATCTGTTGAAAAAGTTGGACGTTGAGGCATTAGAAAACATCCTGTCAAAATGGGTAAACGCCGCATTAGCAGAGTGCCCTGATTTGCGGGGGTGTTCCGACGCAGTCGCTATAGATGGCAAAACACTGCGTGCGTCTAAAAAAAGTGGTGCGATGATCAGCCATTTACTCTCCGTCGTCTCTCATGAGTTAGGGATCACCCTCACGCAGCGAGGTGTCAGCGACAAAACCAATGAAATACCGGTATCAACGGAAATCCTCAAAGCGTTTGATGTAGCAGGCAAAGTTATCACAACGGATGCCCTTTTGACACAACGCTCTTTCTGCCACGGAATCATAAACAGCGGGGGCGACTATATGCTGCCTGTTAAAGGCAATCAACCGGACCTGTTAGAAGCGATTGAAAAACTTTTTCAAGGCGTGCCTGACGCGGTTTCTGAAGACACAACACACCCTACTTTAGGGAAACCGATATACATGCATGAGACGATTGAAAAGTCGCATGGCAGACTTGAGACACGGTGTATCAAGGCAAGCACAAGTCTGAACGCATATCTGGATTGGCCGGGCATAGCACAAGTGATCCAATATCATTATACTTCCAAAAATATGAAGACAGGAGAAGAGACAACCCGCACTACCTATGGGATTACGAGCCTGAAACCGAGTGAGGCATCCGCAGAACGCTTACTTGCTTTACGGAGAGGCCATTGGGCAATAGAGAACAAGTCGCATTGGATGCGCGATGTGCTACTCGGCGAGGACGCATCACCTGTCAGATGCGGGGCTATTCCACAAGTCATGGCCGCTTTACGAAATACCGCATTATCCGTATTCCGTTTTCAAGGCATAACACGGATCGCTGATAAAATAAAGGAATATGCATCAAAACCTTTACTCACAGTTAACTTGATAAAATGAATATCTATAAAACTAAATAACCCTACTATGCTCTTTTCCAAGCGTTTATTTTCGGATTTATCGCAGATGGAAATAGTGGCACGCTAACGGAACTTTATCAATCAGGTTTTTCACAGACGCGATACTGGTCTTTTCCAAAGTTTCTATCGCGTGGTAAATGGGATGCGGATAAAGTCGCAGGACACCTGACAAAAAAGGTTCAGCAAGCATTTCCTAACTGGGTTTATGTGTATGATGAGACCAAAGCCATAAAAACAGGTGAACGCCAGTGGGGGTTGCATTTTTTCCGCAACTTCAGTTATCAAAAGGGTCGCGTGAACCGATCCAAGTTCCATTATGGACACGAGTTTGGTGCCTTAGGTTTACTTTGCCAAACATCTACAGGTTGGCAGCTATTCCCCGTATGGGCGAGACTGATGGTGCCGCAGACGTGCCGTGATAAAAGCGATGCGGTGTTGAAACGCATCTGTTCCCAGATCGCTCCGGGTCTTATTATTTTTGATCGTGGGTTCTCAAGGCGAAAAGTGTTTACGCTGGTTCAAAGTTATGGACATCATATCTTGTGTCGTGCGAAGTCTAATGCCGTCTTCTATCGTTTACCGGAACAGCCGAAACATCGCCAGCGTGGCCGTCCGCGAAAATATGGAGACCGCTTGGATATTCGCAGGATGCGGTATACGCTTATGGATATAGAAGGCCAAAAGTATTCAATCGCCTCCAAAGTCGTGAGAACGAAGATGTGCGATGCTGATATTCGCCTCGTTGTTATCCGAAGTCGCCCGAAAACCTCGAAACCTTATCGGTATTTCTGTGTATGGACAACAGATTTGACGATTGGGATACCACAGATCGCTATATATTATCGCAAGAGATGGCACATAGAGACGGCTTTTCGGGATGCGAAGCAACACTTCGGTTTTGATGACTATCGCCTGAAATCCCGCAAAAGCATCAATCGGTTTGTGCAATTGAGTTTCGTTGCAGCAAGTCTGACGAAGTTGCTATTCACCCCACGGGATGGGACGGCGGAGGAGATAAGTGCTCAGGTAGTTTGTGATCAGTTGGGCATCCATTGGTATCATCCGAAGCGTCTCACACAAGGGTTGCGTGTAGTTTATCTCCGCTGGCAGCTCTACAGAGCGGTATTTTCTGCGATTTACTCTGAAAAAACAAACTCACAGAAAATACACACCGATTTTCACAAAGAGACAGCATTGCCTGCGGACAACGCAGCCTGAATGTCCCAAAATGTCCAAACTTTAGGCGTGGTATAGGATAATGAAATTTAAGATTAATTCGTAAAGGACAGTGGAGTTTACTATGAATGAACAAACTATTCGTGAGTTGGACGAAGTCATCAGACTTAATCCTGAAGATGCCACTGTCTACGACAACGGCGGGGTTGCCTATTATCAAATAGGCGATTATGACAAGGCAATTGACGACTACAATGAAGCCATCAGAATTGAACCTGAAAATGCCTATGCCTATATCGGACGCGGGAACGTCTACTATCAAATAGGCGATTATGACAGGGCAATTGACGACTACAATGAAGCCATCAGAATTGAACCCAAATACGCCAGTGCTTACAAAAACCGCGCTGATGCCTATTATCAAATAGGCGATTATGACAAGGCAATTGACGACTACAATGAAGCCATCAGAATTGAACCTAAATTCCGTGATGTCCACAACAAGCGGGCGTGGGTCTACTGTATAAAAGGCGATTATGCTAGCGCGATTGACGACTTCAATAAAGTTATTAAATTTTACCCTAAATCCGCCAGGGCCTATATGGGACGCGGATATGCCTACTATCAAATAGACGAGTACGACAGATCAATAGCTGACTATAGCAAAGTCATAGCTGACTATAGCAAAACCATCGGATTTCGTAGATCTCATTCCAGAAGGTTCCCTAACATGGCAAGTGCCTATAACAATAGAAGGTTCCCCTACCTGGCAAGTGCCTATAACAATAGAGCGTATGCTTACAAAGCAAAAGGCTATCATGACAGGGCCATTGAGGACTATAACGAAGCCAGTAGACTCCGGCCTGGTTATGCTATAATCTACCTCAATAGAGGCTGGACGTACAATAGTAAAGGTGATTATGACAAGGCCATTGAAGATTACGATAACGTTGTCCGGCTGTGCCTGGATAATTATAATACTTATTTCATCGATCATCAATTTTGGTTCGGAGGACAAGAAAAAGCTGATCAGGCTCGTGAGGTATTGAATAGGTTAGTTGATGATTACGAGTCTTCCGGTAATTCGGCTGCTGCTGCCTATTATTCCGGCGTATCAATTTTATTCAATGGCAATCCACATAAAGCACGGCGACGTTTCAAGAGAGCTCGCGAATTAGGTTTTGAGGACGACAACAAAATTGCTGAACATCTTGAAAATCTAAAATCTTGAATCTTACGGCTTATCCAATTATTCAGAATGTTTTAAGACTGTAGCATATTTTGAGTAATTGATTCAATATGCTCTTCGTAAGTAGATTCATAGCGTGGTTCCAACTCCAAGTGCTCCTCATAACTCTCATGGGCGACAATAATAAGAATTGCTTTGGCGCGGCTCATGCCTGTGTAGAGGACTCTTCGCAGATGCTCATACCACTGCAGTGCAGCAGTTCCTCCTACTGTTACCTGTGCTTCCGGAATAACCAAGATAACAACTTCACTTTCCAATCCTTGGAAATCCTGAATATTACTGTACCTGAGCGTTTTTGGAGAAGAATCTCCACTAATATCTGAGACTTCTTCCTTATCTAAGTTCTTTTTTCCGTGTGACTCTCGAATGTCAAGCAGTTTCCATCCACCATATTGACGCGACGGCACAGTATTAAAATCATCATTGCTGCTAGACAGTAAGATTATCTGTCGGGAAAAGAATTCTCTGTCTTTTAAGTCTGTAACTAAATCATCTAGCAAATCGTTTAATTGATCTTGGGTGTTAAAGTATTTAGTCTGAATGAGCGGACCGTGGACACCGGACCTCGGTAGCGAATCAATGTCCAAGAACATCGAGACTGCCGCGGATATCTCATACGTATTCCTACAATTAATCTTCAATCTACCAAGGGTCATACGAGGATAAATCTCCCTAAGTCGCTTTAGAACAGCCTCTCCATTCTCAGTAAGATCTGGATTAATGATATTTTGATAGGCAAAATCTCCGAACATTGCCCAACATCCGTTAGTTAATCCTCCTTCCGAACTTAGAGATTCCTCGTCACTTAGAGATTCCTCGTCGCGTAGATTTCGAGCCAAAAGCTCATCCATCAAACTTAGAGATTCCTCGTCACACAGATTTTGAGCTTCGTCAACAATCAAATAGTCGAATTTCCCATGATTTTGGCTATCAGTTGCTGAGAAATCCTCAAGTACGCCAGCTACGACACTGCCACCGTTTTGATCGGAAAGTGTCCTCGTCCATCTCTCAAAACGGCTGCTCAGATAGGGGTTACTGCAAATTAGGGCAACTTTCTCTCCATTTTCCTCACAACGTTGCCTTGCAAGTTCCATGGCGAGGACTGTCTTACCCGTACCTGCTGCCCCATCAATCACGCAACAGTCGTTGTCTTCTACTAGGTCCAAACTGTGAAGCTGATCATTTGTAAGGTCTAATAATTCTTCCAAAAGCGTGTCCAAATCCGAACTGAATATTCTTTTTCTTGTTAACATACTACCTCGCTGCAATTCATGTCGCAGATTTGCCAAATCTTCCTCTGCTTTCTTACGCTCGCGTGGGGCGGGAAATTCTTTTGCAATGTTTTTTAATTTGTTAACTAATTTACTCGGCTCGTTAACATCAGAGGCCCATATACTTTTAGCTAAATGTTTCGATAGAGAAGGTGTGGGCTCATCCGAATCCTTGAAAGCGACCGCACATGCGATCGAAAGTTGGCCCCGCTTCTCAATCGGCAAGTCTTTATGCCCCTTATCAAAAAATAACTTTGAATCCTCGAAGTTATTTTTCAAAGCATACATATTGTCTTTGGCCTGGTCATGAGGTGATTTTCCTAAAAGCGCGTTCTTTGGTTGAGTACGCCAATTCCCATCTTTGTCGATTTTAAAGGAACCGCCTTTCACTTCCAGACAGATGACACAATAGTGTTCAGGTATAATGACAACAAAATCAATTTCACACGGCTGCTTTCCAGGAACATCGACATACTTTGAATAGAAGACTGTCCAATTCCTTGCGTGGTCCGCGCGCGCGAGTGCTTCAAATACAGTGTGTTCAGCAGATGGTTTAGGGGGAGTTGTTGAGCAAATCATACGGGCCATATTTCTGTCTCCTTTTCGGCACTTTGTAAAAAATTATACCACATCTGTCAAATCTTTACAAATCAAATTTATGTTTTCTGCAGAGCCATTCAATTGTCTCGGACTTAGCGTCCTCCCCAATTCTGACAAAGATAATCCGGGACATGCCTAAATGGCATTCACACCGCAGATTTGGCGAAAAGCCGAGATGCTGAAAAAAACACGTCTGAAGACACAAACTCTTAAAATCCGCGTAAATCCGCGTAATCCGGGGAATGCCTAAACGGCATTCATACCGTTGATTTGGCGTAATCCGCGATTCAGAAAAAAGCACCTTGAAGCACCAGCCATCTAATCCGCGTAAATCCGCGTAATCCGGGGAATGCCTCAATGGCATTCATACCGTTGATTTGGTGTAATCCAAAATTCTGACAAACAAAAATCCGCGTCCAAAATCGACTTTTAAATGCCTCTGATTATTGATTGACAAAATTCAATAGAAACTGTAAAATTACACCGTCTTTATCAACTTGGAGGAAAATTATGGATAAATTGCAGATCGTTGATACACATGTTCATCTTTGGCATCCCAAGCAGTTCAGATATCCATGGCTTAAGCAGGTTCCTGCGTTAAACAGGCCGTACCTTCTGGATGATTATTCTGCCGCACACGAGAATCTGGAAATAGAATCCATCGTCTTTGTCCAATGTGATACACATCCGGACGATGGATTAAAAGAGACAGCATGGGTTACTTCCCTTGTCGCAGCTGAACCTCGTATAAGAGGCATTGTTGCGTGGGCACCGCTTGAAGAAGGCGAACAAGTTGCACCTTTCATAGAAAAATTAGCAGAAGAACACCTTGTTAAAGGAATCCGTAGACTGATACAAGGTGAAAGTGTTGAATTTTGTATCCAGCCTAATTTTGTAGATGGCGTGAAAACACTTGCAAGGTACGGATTGAGTTTTGACATCTGTATCTTTCACCCACAACTTGCTAATGCAATACGTCTCGTTGAACAGTGTCCTAATGTCCAATTTATCTTAGATCATATTGGTAAACCAGACATCAAAAATCAATTGTTTGACCCGTGGAAACAAGAACTGAAAACGTTGGCAGAATTTCCGAATGTGCATTGTAAAATATCAGGAATGGTCACGGAGGCAGACCATGAATCTTGGACACCAGCTGACCTACAACCTTACATAGACCACGTTATTGCGTGCTTCGGATTTGATAGGGTGATGTATGGAAGTGATTGGCCCGTTTCAACATTGGCATCGGATTATAAACGTTGGGTGCACACACTACAAGTAGCAGTAGCAGGAAGTAGCGATAATGAGATAAAAAATCTATTTCACGACAACGCAGAGAAATTTTATAGACTGAAGTAAATGTAGTGTACACACATGAAAACCGCAATTCATCGTCTTATTTGTTTTTTGATTTGACCTCCCGTCTACGAGGATGTAGCACAAATTCTGTATATCCATTGGGTAACTCACACCCCTTAAGAACCAGGTCTAATGCTGCGTGGAAAGCAATACTATCATCATAATTAGGTGACATATTTTGATAATTGGGGTCATCACCGTTTTGCTCATCAACCACCTTCGCCATCCGTTGAAAGGTCTCTATAACTTGTTCTTTCGTTACAATCCCATGATGTAACCAGTTCGCAATATGTTGACTTGAAATCCGTAACGTTGCACGATCCTCCATCAAACCGATATTGTTTATATCAGGAATCTTTGAACAACCGATGCCTTGGTCTACCCATCGCACAACATAACCGAGTATTCCTTGTACATTATTCTCCATTTCTCGTTGGATTTCATTCTGAGACAGTTCTCTTTTTTTGAGTAGTGGCGGGGTTAAAAGGTCATCTAAACTTGCACGCTCACGAGTAGATAGTTCCTCTAATTTTGTAGCAACATTTACACGGTGATAATGTATTGCGTGAACCGTGGCTGCGGTGGGAGAGGGCACCCATGCAGTCGTTGCACCTGCTAATGGGTGATTCACTTTTGCTTCAAGCATCTCTGCCATCTCATCAGGTTTTGTCCACATCCCTTTACCGATCTGTGAAATCCCCGGCAATCCAGTTTCTATGCCGACATCGACATTCCAATTTTCATAAGCACGCATCCAGGGTTCATTGCGGATGTCCATTTTCGGTATCATTGCATCCACTTGCATGCTTGTGTGAATTTCATCACCTGTTCTGTCTAAAAAACCTGTGTTTATAAAGACAAGTCGTTCAGACGCATTCCGTAACACCTCCTTGAGATTAACAGTAGTGCGACGTTCCTCGTCCATTATCCCTATTTTAATGGTGTTATTTGGGAGACCAAGTGCTGTTTCAATTCTTTGGAATAAACGGACGGTCATATCAACTTCTTCTGGACCGTGGAATTTCGGTTTGACGATATACATACTACCTGTTCTACTGTTTTTAAATTTACCCTTGCCATTTATGTCGTGCATCGCGGCGAATGTAGTAATCATTGCATCTAGAAAGCCCTCAGGTATTTCTTTTCCATCTGATGTGATGACCGCATCTGTATACATGTGGAGTCCGACGTTACGGATTAGTAGCAAGCTTCGCCCGGGTAGTGTGTATGTGTCTCCATCAGTTGATGTCCATGTTTTATCGGATGCCAATCGTCTCTTAACCTTGCTCCCATTTTTTTCAAACGTTGTCTCCAATGATCCTTTCATAATCCCATTCCAATTACTATAGACACGAACCTTATCCTCAGCATCAACAGCAGCGACTGAATCTTCACAATCCTGTATTGTTGTAATAGCAGATTCAAGGATTACATCTGAAACGCCTGCTGGATGATCTTTACCTATTGGATGATCTCTGTCAATCTTGATCTCTACATGTAGTCCATTATTTTGAAATAGGATTGCCCCAAGTTCTTCTCCTATTTGTGTGAAACCAACAAATTTATCAGGTTCCTCTAATCCGACTTCGTTGCCATTACAAAGTGTAACGTTTAAATGGAAATTGCTGTCAATCTCTTTGAGCGAAAATTGGGTAATATCTGAGTAAGTGCCTGATTCCAGCGAAACGACTTCATCCAAAAACTTCTCCGTGAATTCGATAACCTTTGCTCCACGAATTGGATTGTAGTTTCCATCACGACTTGCACCATTCAATTCATCAATAACATCTGTTCCATACAATGCATCGTAAAGACTGCCCCATCGAGCGTTTGTAGCATTTAGGGCATAACGTGCATTATCAACCGGCACAACTAATTGCGGCCCTGCAATGGATGCGATCTCAGCGTCAACATTATCTGTAGTCACCTTGAAATCATCACCTTCAGGCAGTAGATAACCGATCTCTTTGAGGAAAGCAGAATATTCGTCATAATCAATAGGTTCGTTCTTGTGTTTCAGATGCCATGTGTCAATCTGTTCCTGAAGTGTATCCCGTTTTTCCAACAGAGCCCGGTTTTCTGGGGCAAAATCGCTTACAATAGTGTCAAATTCCTTCCAGAACATATCTCCATCAATTCCTGTTCCTGGTGCAATTTCATCTCGCACTAAAACATATAATTCTTGATCAATTTTAAGATGACAGATACCAATTCGGTTATCCATGTTTTCCAATTTCCTCCAAAGAGATGTGTCTTATCATATATTTATAGTAAATTTTAGAATTAATTAGACATCAGGTAATCCGTAGGTCGGGTACAGCTTGCGAAACCCGAACTATTATTGAGCTAAGTCGCAATGCGCATATCGCTCCTGTGGATGCGGTGTCTATTTATTTTAATATGTAACCATACATTGAACTCTACTCATATTACCTAGTAGCTGCGGTTTCTGACAAGCCGAGAAACCGAACTGACGTTATATTAGCAACTGTTATACGATGTGTCAATTGCTTTCTGAAATCACCTGCTTATATTTCAGAGCAATTCAATTCTGACAAAACACATTTCCTTTGACAATATGACACTGATAGGTTATAGTAACAACATGCAAATTGGTTCATCTGATCATAGGATATAAGCAATGTTTTTCGTTTTATGTGTATTCATTTTACCTGTAACAGTATTTTTGATTTTGCATTTTGTATCCAAACAGGAAACAGAAGATGAAATGGCATCGACAGAACCTATGGAAGTGTGTGCGTTCTGTCAGAAAGACTTCCCAATTAACCAATTGTTAGAAAAAGAGGTGGGAACTTACGGTAAACTATACTGTTTCTGTTGGGAATGTGTGGAAATATTATACAACGAATTTAAAGAACGGACTGGCATAAAGACAGGAGAATAATTTATGTACGATTTGGTTACGTTTGGCGAAGCAATGATCCGACTCACTGCCCCGGAGTTTATGCGTTTGGAGCAGGTCTCATCTTTATCAATCACAGCGGGTGGTGCGGAGATGAACGTCGCTGTCAATGCAGCACAGCTCGGATTGAAAACTGCTTGGGTATCACGACTTGTGGATAACTGGTCAGGTCGTTATATCCGCAACAAAGGACAGGAGTTGGGTGTGGACATGTCCAACATCGTATGGACAGCATTTGATGGGGTTGGTTATGAACGGAACGGGTTTTATCATCTTGAGATGGGGGCTGGCCCCAGAGCAAGCAGTGTAACTTATGACCGTGGGCATTCAGCAATTTCAAATGTTCAACCCGGTGAGATCGATTGGACTGCTATCTTTAGCAATGCGCGATGGTTTCATTTGAGTGGAATAACACCTGCATTATCAGAGTCAGCTGCTGCAGTTTCAGCAGAGGCACTAAAAGCAGCACAAGCAGCAGGCATCACAACCAGTTATGACCTCAATTTTCGTTCAAAATTGTGGAATGCTGAACAAGCACAAGCGGTGAACAGACCGATGATGGAACACGTCTCTGTCCTTATCGGCAACGAAGAGGATTTTGAGAAATCTCTCGGCTTCGCCGCCGAAGGTGCAACCGAATCATACAGTAAACTTGAACCAGATAGCTACAAAGAGGTTGCAGAGCGGGTAAAAGAAGCTTTCCCCAATGTTGAAATGATCGGCACAACATTACGGGATGCAAAAACTGGATGGCTAAACGATTGGCGAACCCTTCTGTATGATGGAGATGAATTCTATCTATCACGTATCTATGAAGATTTAGAATTAGTTGATAGAGTTGGCGGTGGTGATAGTTTCTCATCAGGGTTGATCTACAGTCTATTGAACGGCAAATCTCCGCAAGATGCAGTTGACTTCGCTGGAGGCTATTCAGCTTTGGCACACACCTTCCCTGGGGACTTCAATTGGGCAACAGTCGCAGAAGCGGAAAAGGCAATGCAGGCTGGAAGTGTGCGAATAAGCCGTTAATTCTTCTCGAGCAAGAAGAGGAATTCTCGGTTCGGTTTTTCGGCTGCGTCCACCCATTCATGTGTCCATCTCATACCTGACATAACGTTCCGCTTGTAATTCATCTCAACAACAGCGAGAAGTTTTCCGTTTGTTTGCATCACACTGTTTAATTCCTCCGCAGTAGCGCGCCCACCAGAACTATACGACAAAAGCACCCAACGTGCCTGTGTCATTACAATTAACCTTTCAATCGCTTCAACAGCAATAAATTTGCCATTTGTGTTACGGCGGAATTCCTCAAAAACAGATGCAGAAAGTTGGTCGGAGGTATCCTTTCGCCGCTTTGCTTTCCCAAAAAGTTCTGGTTTGTCGAATAAGATAACACTTTTCCAGAGGTGATAATATGCAGCGTACCTTACACGGGACGGTGGCATTTTCTCGTTATTCGATCCGTAAGGTGGATCGTAGTATGCAAGGTCTACAGATACACGCGGAACGAGTTCAAAGATGTCTTTTTGGTAAACCTGATGCTCTCCTTCTGACATAAACACTTTTGGCACATCAAGGACGAGTTCTTTGTAGGAACGGGGCGACCAATCCTTCAGATAAGCAGAAAAGTGCCCAAGTGTACTGTCAACGCGATCCATTGCCAACATTAGACTTGTGAGTGCAACCGCTTTATTAACAGATTCAAGGTTTAGATTCTCAATTTCCTCACGAATAGCATCTAATTTACGTGTGTTATGTAACTGCCACGGTTTTTTAAGCCCATCTGCTTGGACTGCACACCCATCGTTAGCATATCCACCGTAGTGTTCAGTGAACCACCCATCCTTCGGTGTTACTGCGTTAAGATGATCAATAAGAGGTTGATATTCAGTTCGCGGTTTTGTGTTGAGTAGGTAACAAGTGCCTAAGACTTCTGACCATGGAGCGATGTCGTTGCAGTGGACAGAATAGCCGAGTTTTGCGAACGCTTGTGAGACACGAGTTGTGCCTGAAAAACCATCTAATATTGTCTTAGCATTGACTTTTTGGGAGAGCTGGAGTATTTGAGGGATAAGTTTTAGTTTTGAACCTGCGTATTTTATGCTTTCAGTAGATGGCACATAAGGTACTAACTCATCAAAGAAGGAAAATGTTTCTGTCATAGTTGTATTCCTGACTTTTGCTTCATGGTCGCAATATCTTCTTGAATTTTCTCAAATGCCAATTCATGTCCAACCTCTGAAGATACAAGTGCATGAGAAAAAAGTTTAACAAGCAATAAGTTATGCGAATAATCAATCCAACCACTGGTGATGCTATCAAAGTAATCCTCCGCGTTCTTCGTATGAGTCCACAAACCACGTTGTAGAGCGTTAGCTGCAGCACCACCATAACGCACTTCACATATATAATTCCCACGACTATTGTAAAAGCGGTAAACAGGGTGTTTTCTACCTCTACTTCCTATCTCTTTGGTGATACGGGCTGTTTCAATTACAGCACGATCCCAGTCAAACACCAATATGTTGCAACGTTGATTCTTTTCATCGTAGATTAGGGGCAACACGTTTACATCTCGGAATTCGGCAAAAGCCGTGTCCTCCAGAATATTTCGGATAACTTCTTGATTATTTATTTCTGTTCCTGCCTCTTCCAAACTTGGAAACATGCGGAAAGTTTTGTCAGTAGAAAGTTGGAGCGGACCGTGACCATAGGCTTTTAAGCTAACAGGAAATTCATCATTTGTGATTTCATTGGTGATTTTAATATCTTCTTCTTTTGACTTTGCACGGTATAGATCTTTACCAACGTGAATTGAACGAAAATCATACATGTAGTGATTAATAAACTCTACAATTGCTATTTCTGCTAAATCTCCATGGGTTTTATTTCCTATAAGCCTCATAGTAAAAATATTGCTAAGTGTGGTAGTTATGAGTTGGCGATGCTTGCTAAGCAATAGCTTAAAACGAGCAATAAAGTCTTTATACGGATTTAGATTATTCATAGAATTCTGTTTTTTTATTAATTAAGGTTTGTTCATCACTTGGATAAAGGGTAGGTATTCTTGCATTCTGCTAATAGTGATAGAAGATAGCGTAACTTGGACAATTGAACTTGCAACGGTCAACCTGTGCAGCATTTGCTGATTTGTCTAAAATATATGTCTTGAAAAGGTGCGTAATTTAGAAAACATGTTTTAGAGATGGAGCAAGTATTAGAATGTAGTGGAAAGAAATTGTTAGTATTTTGCCCAATGACTATAGACCAATTTATCGCTTTCACCCACGATTTTTGGATTTATTTTTCTGCGTATTCTTTGTCTACGGCTTTTGTGGTTGTTGGACATTCCCTTGTGTCGGAATATTTACTTGTTGGATTATTGGTATATACGCTTTTCCAGTATGATTTTCAATAATCTTATAAGCTCCTGTTTTTGATAGGGTAAGAATGCAAGCATGGTGGACTGAGAGAACTGCTTCTCGTAAATCCCTATCATCTTCCAACAATTGGATATTTAACCCCATGTTTCTACAACGATCTGGAGACAAAGGACGAGAATGTGACTTTAATTCTTTGTAATTCGTGAGTTGTTTTACGACTTTTAAACTCTTTTCCTGTGGATTTGTTTCATTGTTAAACATTCCTGTGCTTAGTAAATTGGTTACCATTTCGGTTTGCATTTCAATAGATTTTCTGCATTGAACAATGAAACCAGGAGGGTATTTATGTAAAATAGGTTGCCAAATAAGAATCTTAGATTGATCTTTCTTTATCTCTTTGTAAGCACGTTTGAATTCTTCAATGGCAGCATGTGCAGGGACACTACCTATTCTTGGAATTAGCATTTGTGGATCTATTGGACCAAGGCTAGAATGCTTTCCCATGAAAATTTTTTTGCAGGAGCAGGCGATTACAGTTCCACCTGACATAGCTAAATCTGGGACAAATGCCCGAATGTCTGTGCCGTATATAGAACGAAGATAATTGACAAGGGCTTCGGTGGCACCAACTTCACCTCCAGGGGTATGTAGTACAAGGTCTAACCCTTTTTTATGGTCAAGACCATGCAAAGCATTCATAAATCCAGTTTTATCTTGTAGATTTATCTGAGTTAAGGCAACATCTAAACCAGGTTTTTCTAACCAACCTGAATAATATATTATTATATTCCGGTCAGTTACCTCATGAAGTTTTTTGAGCCAATGTCTGCGATTCTCATCAGGCGTGCTTTCGCCGGATTCCAACACATGTAGTTGCTCATTCCAATCAGGCATTTTCAAATCCTCCATAGAAAACAGTAGAGTCCCCACATTCCGTAGCTATAGGAGGATCAATAGGTTCAGCAGGCAAAGTTGCCAAAGCAGCAAAATACCTCTGATATTCCTCGTAGTTCTGCCATAAGTCCCGAAAAAACTCTTCGATATCTTCAAGTTGCACTCTTTCTTGTTCCATTTCACATTTCCTTCTTATTTGGTTAAATAATGCCATGTATTGCATAAAACAGTCAAATAAAGTTGTTGCCTTTTATTTATTTGCTATACTTCATTCCAGTCAGGTGGCACTGCTAAGCATGCTCCACAGTATGTCTATCACTACCTGAAAGCGCGCCTACAAACTTATCAGTATTTATCGCACAAAGCAGGAGAGACATTCACGAGATCGGAGCAGCCCATCCGATTCCGCTTCCCACGTTCCAGAGTAACGATAATCTTCCAATTCAACGCTGACAATGCCATCAAATCCAACGTCTTCAAGAATTTGCACAACTTTAAGCCAATCCACAACACCATCACCGGGAATTGTATATCGCCACCAATCCTCACCAAATCCGCGTGCTCCCTTTAAACTCGGTCCCAAATTGCCGTGTAGGTAAAGTGCTTCTTCATCAAAAGCGGTATCCTTTCCGTGAACGTGCTTCACGTAAGCGGCAAATTCGTTGAGGGCACGGATGTGGTCAATACCAATTCTAACAAGATGTGATGGGTCATAATTGAGCCCTAAGCCTGAGGATGGACATTCAGCGAACATTGCACGCCACATTTCAGGTGTACATCCGAGTGCAGGGTAGGCAGGTGCACCGCCTGGCCAACCTTCTATGGCAATCGTCACTCCCTGAGATTCAGCAAATTCTGCTATAGGTGGCACGGTATCTTTCCATATATCAAAGTTTTTTGCACGTCCGAGGCTTGCATCTTCGGGAACAAAGACACAGAACATGATGTGAACATCGTTGTCCGCTGCTGCTTGGATAGCTGCTTTTGCCTTTTCGGCACCGGATTTCTGTGTAGATTTTTTTGCGCTCAGCAGTTCACGAGTTCCCGGTAAATCTGAGCTTCCAATTTCCAATCCTGCATCCCGTGCAGTTTTCACAACTTCGGGTGTAGCTTCTCCAATATCAATTGCTTCAAATCCGTTATCTGCACACCACTTGCAAAAATCGGCAAACGGCATTTGACGTGCTGTGCCGGGGATACGTAAACCTATTTTCATATCGTTCCTTTATCTATTACGTGAGAGGCATCTCACCGTGAATACCTTTAAAAACCCATTAATCCGCAACAACGACGACATACTGGCATCGGACCATCTGTACTGAGAGATTGTCGAAATTTCATCGCCTTCTGATTATTCCACATATCAACAACTTTATCTTCTTTGATGTTCCCAATGATGTAATCGTGATAGTCTCTGCAGAGACTAACATCACCGTTGCTATCTATCTCAAGTGTCATGAAGATACTAACACACTGATTATATCCAAATGTTTCCTCATGGTTTGTATAGTAGGTTTGAATTTCACCTTTTGAGTTTAACCTGGGCATCATGACAGGTGGGCATCGCTTCTGTTCATGTGATAAGTTTTCCATCTCTTCAAATCTATCGAGTATAACACCATGATCGAAGTCATGCCATGTGCCGATCCATCCATAATGTGTTTGCGGCTTAAACCCAAAACGCTGTTCAAAGTCTTCGGTATGTGCTTGCGCAGATTCTGAATCAATCCACCAGGTTAGATAAAATATCTGAGCATCGGCATATTGACTCGTGAACTTATACAGATCCACCACATAATCTATGTTATACATCGTAATACAGCTGAGCGGAATTATGTAGGGGAAAGTCAGGTTTTTGCGTTCTTTCTCTGCATTAAGTGTCTCTAACGCAGCTTTTACATCTTTGAAGTTATCATAATTCTCTGATACACCTGGGCGTTGTGTGTTATGGATTTCTTCATTCGGACCATCAACGCTGAGATAGACAATTTTGCATGTCTCCAAGATATCATCTGCACGTCTCGCGATGTTCGTTGCATTACTAACGAGTGAGATCGGCATGTCCTTTTCTTTAATATAATGCATCAATTCGATGATACTGGGATATAACATAGGTTCACCCCCCCAAATATACCATACAGGGGACCATCCAGCGTCGACAATTTGGTCAACAAGGTCTTTATATATTTCTACAGGTACTTCCCGTTGTTTCAATTCTTTGAGAGATTTATCGAGAAGATATCCGTTATCACCCCATTGACCACAAGAATGACACCTAAGATTACACATATCTGTAATGCGTAGACTTACTAATTGGATATCATCACCTTTTCCGTGCTTTGCTCCAAAGGGATGACGCATGTTAAAGGTCTCTTTTGCGACTTGGTATCGCATAAGCTTGCGGGATGTTTTCCAATCTTGTGTTATAGCGGTTGCAAGTTGATTGATGAGGAACCGCGATGAAATTCGACTTCTTATTGCCATATATACTCCATTATTAGTGTTTTAGACATAGAAAAATCAGACAGCTCATAGGTCGAGTAGAGCTTGCGAAACCCGACTATTATTGAGCTAAGGCGCAATGCCAAGATTGCTCCTATGGATGCGGTGTCTATCTATTTTGATATGTAACCATAATAAAACAGTTGTAGTGAAAATAGGCGGTTACAGCTGTCCTATCTCTACAATCATTCTATCAGAATTCGTCAGAAATTGCAACGTTTTTACCAATTAGTCCAGAGTCATTCAATTATCGCGGACTTAGCGTCCTCCCCAATTCCGACAAAGATGATCCGGAGAATGCCTAAATCGCATTCACACCTTTGATATGGTGCTAACCCGAGATGCTGAAAACCGACAATCTGTGTTTATCAAAATCCTACCAAAAGCACCTTGAAGCACCAACCCCTAATCCGGGGAATGCCTCAATGGCATTCATACCGTTGATTTGGCGTAAATCCGCAATCCAGAAAAAGAGCACATAGGAAGACACAGACTCTTAAAATCCGCGTCAATCCGCGTAATCCGGGGAATGCCTAAACGGCATTCATACCGTTGATTTGGTGTAATCTGCGATTCTGACAAACAAAAATCCGCGTCCAAAAACGACTTTCGAAGGCCCCTACCAATTAGTCCGTATCAAAAAGCGTTGGATGCATAGGTTTGCCTGTCCACGGATTAGTAAGCGGCGGCAGTGTCAAGATATTTTGCCATTTCCTTTCATGCTCATAGTATTCCTCTATAGAAAAACATTGCAACGGATTGTAAGTTGTTACTCCCATTTGCACAGGCGTTAAACTGTGCGCCCAACGTTTTTGACTATCCCGCGTAATTAAAATACCCATTGCAGCATTGTGATTCCGAACTGTCGCTTGGAGCCGTTCATATTTGGACTTCTGTTGTCCACGCGCACCTGTTACTTGCACAAGGATCGCACGCTGATCCATATTATCAGGTTTGTCACGCATCATACCGAAACCATCAATTCCATCATCACCAACTTTCTTTGGATTTGCAGCAAAACCATCTATCAAAGATACTGCCCAATCTTGAAATTTAAACGGACTGCTACGAGCGAGATGATCTGCCGTTGATAAGTCAACGGGAATGCCCATAATCGGTAAAGGGGCTAATCCATTGGGTTTTAGACGATGATTGTTAATGAGATGCAACGCGAATGGTAGAATATCTATACCGATCACACGTCGCGCTCCCTCTTTCTGATTTAGTGCTGCTTCTATTGTTGTGCCACAACCACAAAACGGGTCTAATACAATATCGCCCGGATTAGAGGATGCCTTGATTATACGATCATACAACGCAAGCGGTTTCTGGGTGGGATATCCCAATAGTTCTTTGTTATTGCCCCTCCCGCATGAATATCTGTCCAATAATCTTCTACTATTTTACCCTTTCCAAAGGTTTGTGCTATTTCTGAATTTTCCCTGCCATCTGAATACCCAGCAGTTATGCCGCTCTGTCCCTCAGTATATCTCCTGCGATTGATGAAGGCTTCAGAGTAGGGAATTCTAACAGCATCAGAATTAAAATGAGAGTTGTCGGATTTCACATAGAATAGTATGTTGTCATGTTTTCTCGGAAACCATCTTTTTGTGTTGCTTGGTCCAAGGTAACACCACACAATCTCATTTCTAAAATGTTTGTCTCCAAAGATTGCGTCCATTATCAGTTTTAGATAGTGACTTGCATAAGGGTCGCAGTGTAGATATATGCTGCCCGTATCCTTGAGTATACGGTACATTTCAAACAGACGCTCTGCCATGTATGAAGTATAAGATAGCATTTTGGACTGCGGAATATGCAATTCAAATCCAGCAATCACTTTTGAAGCAGGATTAGCAATAGCAGATTTCACCCGTTCTACACGTTCTGCAGATTCATCATTCCATTCCCAGATGTCATCAAATGCTTTGATTTGCGGGTCTATGGTCAACCCACTGTTTTTGAAAATGTTGTTGTAATTTCGATTGGAATTAAAAGGCGGGTCTAAGCAGATTAAATCGACATAATCGTCTGGAAATGCTTGCATAATTTCAAGACAATCGCCATAATACAAAGTGTTCACATTAGCAGTTATATCCATAGCAACTCCAAATATTAGGTATGTTATTCAGTCTCCATTTCCGACTTTACAAACGTGAGTGCGGCAGAGTTGAGACAGTATCGTTTACCTGTTGGCTCTGGTCCATCATCAAACACATGTCCAAGATGGGCATCACAACGACTACAGACAACTTCAGTGCGTGGCATAAAAAATATGCTAAAATCCATCTTTGTCTCCACACATTCAGGAGAAACCGGTTGCCAAAAACTGGGCCAACCCGTTCCAGACTCGTACTTTGTTTCAGATGTAAATAATGGACTCCCACAACAGATACAGTGATATATACCTTCGTCTTTACAATCGTGGTATCTGCCTGTAAAAGCGCGTTCGGTACCTTTCTTCCGAGTGATCTTATATTCTTCTGGTGATAGTTGTTCTTTCCATTCTCTGTCTGACTTTGTTATTTTTTCTACACCCATATTCTGCTCCTCTAATTTGCTTGTGTAACATGAATTCAGTGTCCTTGTAGCATAACCTTTCCAGGTTGTGCATCTTTTGAAGTTAGGTTACCTTTCACGACAAAGTTGCTGTATCACGATATATCTTTCTTTTTCTCCTTTACGCGTCCCAATACTCTGCATGTTGTAGCAGATAAAATTTCATATCGAACCCCGCCCCAAACTATTTTGCGTTGGAACATTGCATAGAATGCGTTTATGCCAGCAAGAAATATGGAAAACGGCGCAGCAAATTTGCTGATACGGAGCGTGTCCCGAACCCTCGGCATATCGCGCAGCCATGTAGGTAGATTTCTACAACAAAGATGAAAACCGATTACCTCTAAAAATGGGATGAAAATCACTGGTAAAAGTGCCTGTCGTGAAAACAGAAATGGGATTACGCCAACAATCAAGACTGATTTAGGTAAAAATAGAATCAAACTGCCAAGCCATTGTGCCCATAATCCCATGTGGCGCGTCATAATCATCTGCCGATTAGTGAATTCAAAAATCTGTTTCCATGTCCGGTTTGAAGTTTGTGTTACCGCTACACAATCAGGGACGAAATGTATTTTACATTTTGCATCTCTGACCGCGCGAGTAGTATTCAGGTCTTCAATTGTGGCATTTTCCCAACGCTGAAGTATATTTCCCTTTTCAAGAAATTCGCGACGAAATGCGTTTGAACCCCCCCATACCATTGTTAAACCATGGTCCCCTTGTAATGCCAATTGAAAGTTGACCCACGTTGCTTCAACAAGCGATGCAAAGTTCCATGTTTGTGGAAAATAAAATCTACCACCGACAGTCGCCCCGACAGAATTGTCTTGAAGTGGTGTAACAAGGAGGCTGAGCCAATCTTTTTGAATCTTCACATCTGCATCTACAAAAGCAATTACTTCCACATCCTCTGGCAGATTCTCAATGACAGTAATAAGGTTTTGCACCTTCTGTGAACGCGGAAGGTTGTTGTCAATGATATTAGGGGCTAAAGAGACATCGGCATGCGGTACGTCTTTCACAAGTTCTTGCAAGTGTGGAAATGAGATATCGTGTCCTTTATCAACCATTTCGTGAGTTACAAAATAGATGTGATAGTCCCCGCCATATTCCTGCACCATGAGACTTTTTGCATGCTCTTCAGTTTCATCATCCCAACCGTAATGTGGGGCGATTATCGCAACTTTAGGGGTATATATGGGCCTCTCTCTCTTTCGTTCCCGACGTGTATAGAAAAATGATTGACTAACCAGTATCATCTCGAGGACAAAAAGAAAGTAGGTTGTAAATATTATTATTATAGACGTATCCATTATTACCACCTAAGTTGACACATAATGTAGCATACCCTTTCTGGGTTGCGTCTCTTTGTAGCCTAACCTTTCCAGGTTGTGCATCTGCGTAGCATATACCTGTCTAAATCTCGCCCATAGCAACTTGGGTTATTACCAGTACATAGTGTTCTAATGTATTTGCTAAAGTTATAATTACTGCAGGACTTACACATTCCCCTCGCCTGCGGGGGGATAAAGGGCGAAAGTCCTTTTACTGTTCTTCTGAGGCACGGAACCATTCCAATTTCGGTTCAAGTTTTGGTATCAATTCAGACTTGAGCAGAAAGATATGTTCCGGTTGATTTTGCGTTCTTGCATAGTAATTTCCAGATGAATCTGTTCCTCCAACTTGCAGTGTAGAAACTGACTTATTACGTAATTCTATAGTAATTTGTAATTTTGGAGATTGGAAACTTTTTATTACCTTAGTAAGCTTATTCTTTCTACCATCAAAGGTTAAACCAACAAATTCTTCCGATTTTAGATCAATTAATTCATACAGCAGCGCGTTTACTTCTGTATTCTTTGCATTTTCTTGGACCGGTTTGGTTAACCGCCAGTTTGTCCCAAGTCTTTGGCAAGTAAATTGTACAGTATCATTTGACTCATCGGTATATTTTACAGTACACCGTATCGGATCATCAATAGTAAATTTGAATATCTGCTTATCCCTTAGCCATGCGACACCATCATTAATCATATCAACGAAATCGCGTTTGACAAGTGTGATTTGGTCAGATTTGCTGGTTTTGACATATACCATATCGTTTTTAGCAAAATTACCGATATGTAGCTCAATAGGTTGTTCGTTATCACGTATTGTGAACTTAACTTTGAATAACGGATTATCTAATCCATATAATGCAGGGTTTTTTGTAGCATTCGTTACATAGGCTGCAGCTTCAAGAGAATCAACACCGTATATCAAGTCACTGACTGCTTGCAGGTCTGCGATTGTCTTATTTTTACCTCGTATTTCCCACACGTCCTTTTGAAGTCTAAATCCTTCAATTTTTTCTGCTCTGTGTTGAATTTCAAATTGTACAACATCACCCCGTTGAAAATCAAGTAATCGTTTGTCTCGTAAGTCAAAAGCAGCTTTGTTGAGTAGTTCGACGATATCATCAGTAACAGTATATATTCCGCCTTGATGAATAGACTGTACATAGACGTTCCCTTTGTCCGATTTCTGCTGTTCTGTTGAATGGGTTACAGAACCTATGGCAAGGCCATAACTCTTATTTGCATCTTTCAACGTAATATGAATACGTGGTGTATCCAATCCATATTTAACTAAGGCCGCTTTTGCCGATTCACCATCTAACTCAAAGGAGGAAACTTGCATAGTTTTTAATTCCGACAGGATATACCTTATATCATCTGAATTGGCATTTACGGAGATCGGATTTGTCATTCGCCATGTGTTATCAATTTTTATACACGTAAAAGGTTCAGGTTTTTGATACGAAATTTCTGTGATTGAATCCGGATTAAATGTTAAGACAGACCTGTTCCGAATATCAGTTATTGAAATTGATAAATCATCAAGCGCACTGGATTCAATAATAAATATATGTTGTTCCGACTGTTCTTTGATATATACGGAATAGTTAATCCCCTTTTTTCCAATAAAAAAAGTTATCGGGTCACCCTCTTTGTGCTTCCACAGTTGGACGGTAATGGTAGGATTCTCTAACCCATACGGGTCATATTCAGATACATTCAAGGTCTGTCTGACTCGCTTATTTATAAAATGATCTAATACTGTGTTAACTTTTGATATATCTGCATCCGCATTGAATGGTGATGTAATATGCCACATCTCATCACCGTCTTTGGCTACAACTATCGTTTGATAGGAATCCTCTGCATAGGAAAGTCGGAATTTAGTGATGTCTTCACGGGATAGATCGTAGGTCTCAGAGATAGTCGGTTTTGTGCTGCTTGTGTTGTTTTCTACCGGTTCGTCAAAAAACAGAAAGTATGTTGTTGCAAAAGCAATCAACAGTACAATGATGATTAGAGTAGTTCTGTAATTCATACAGCACCCCCTTCTCGTCTGTTCCACCATACGATTAAACCAGCAATAAACACAACTAAAGGGATCAGGAAGATTGCAGTTATCTGCACAACACCTGCTTGCTGTCCAGTCATGCTGCGCAATTTCTGTTTGTCACGGTCTGGTTCAGTTATAGCAATAAGGTCTCCAGCTTCGGTAAGCCAATTCGCTGTAGTCAATAATAGATCGCTATTTGCCCTCTTTAAATGGAAGTTCTTGGCAAACTCTGAGCAACCAAAAACTGCAATACGTGTAGGACTTATATTTTCCGTGCCATTTGGACTCGCTGAAATGTGTTTTTCAACCGCAACAGCAATAGACACTGGGGCAGGGAGGTCTATACCTTCGGTATAACCGTTGTTGCTGAACTTTCCACCAGAAGTTCGCTCTTTTTCTGCCCAACTTACACCTAACGGACTGACAGTCTTTGCAAGTGACTTAACAGTGAGATCGGATTTTATATTTTCTTTAGGTGTTACAGAACGCGTATTAGGAAACGCAAGATAAGATTGCAACTGTCGTGTAATTTCATGTAGTCCAAATTCAGGAAAGGGCGCGCTCGATCCTCTCATCACATCAAATACCACCCTATCGATCACCAAATCATTTCCAACAATCACACCCCATTTTGACATGAGCTGCACAAGCCTCTCATTCACATCCTCGACTGGATCTGATGGACGGAATAACAGCAACAGTTTTCCATTGTTATCTACATAGTCGCTAATTTTATCTATCTCATTGTTTGTTAATGTTTCAGTTGGCCCGACAATTGCCAGTAGATCACAATCTGCGGGAATATCCAGCTCCGTGAGAAACGAGAAAGGTACCGGTTCGTAATTCTGATCTTCTAATGCTGCCTTCAAGTCGCTGAGACCCGAATTGGTTAAATCAGTGATTTCATATTCCCCATGTCCAACAAGAAAATATATTTTCTTAGTTCTGTCCTGGATCAGTTTGAGAATTGCACTTGCAAATTTCTGCTCACTGACAACAGTTACCTCTTCTTGCCTGTCTTTTGTGCTGAATACAACAGTACCATCCCTTAATCTATAATTTACAAGGTGTACATCTATGTATGGATTTTTTAACGATACAGTGATGAATTTTGATTCACGTTGGAACAGTGTTAATTCATGCATTGCGCGGATTGCCAATGGTGAACTCTCATTACTAAAGAAGGCAATAACTTCCACATCTTTATTCAGAGATTTTAGAATCTCCTTCGTCTGCTCAGATAGCGAATTGTCTCGTAATGTTGTTAAATCTAAACTTATATCAAAACGTTGTGAAACTATGACGTTGACAAAAACTGCTATTCCTATTACACCAATTACGCTCAGAGCAACATTAGTACCATAACGCAATTGCCGGCTGACAAACAAGTCAACAAAATCTTGGTATCGTAAGGCAGAGAAAACGATCAATGCCACTATGAAAAGAATAAAGAATATCCAAAAAACTAACCACGCTTTTAGCAATAGGCAGGCAATTGAGATAAAACAGAAAATTAATGTCAGGAAACCAAATATCGGCCCTGCAACGTTTTTTCTTGACATGGTTTATCTCCATTTTGAGGACTCAACTGACTTAAAAGTTGCAAATAAACAGACACATGTAAAACTGGCATAATAGACGATGTCTTTTATTAAAATAGCCCCACGTGGAAAACCGCTAAAATGTTCACTAAAGGATAGATACTTTAGAAAATTACCAATGGCACCTCCGCGGCCAAAGACTGCTCCAACTACCCACAATGCTAACAAAAAACCGAAGCTCGTCAAAGCAGCCACAATCTGATTTTTACTCATTGATGACATCATTAAACCGAACGCAAGAAAACATGAACCGAGTAGCGTAAGACCGAGATAACCGCTAAAAATAAGACCACCATCTAATGGACCGAACCGTTGTGTCAGAAATGGGAATAGTAAGGTGAGACCAAGCATAATAATTAGCAGTAACCAACTCGCAAGATATTTTCCAAGAACTACTTGACTATCAGTAATCGGTGAGGTAAGAAGTAGTTCAATCGTGCCAGATTTACGTTCTTCTGCAAATAATTTCATTGTCAAAACTGGGATAAAGAAGAGGAGAATAGTCGCCATTATGCCAAAGGTCGACTGCATTACACCATTGCCATAACCATTATTAGTACTTGTCACTATCAGAAAATATTGGAATAGATAACCAGAAATTGCTGTAAAGACAAAACAGACGAAATAGGCGATAGGTGAAACAAAATACGTATATAGTTCCTTTGTGCAAACTGCAATTATGTTTCTCATCTTGTGACGCTTGATTATATGAATCTATAAAGTTTCGTTTTCCTATTTTTCTAAGAGAGCCTCATTCACCCATTGCTTCCGGACCTTTCCGATAAAGAAGGGACCGAGTGATTCTATGTATTTGGTTGTTTGTTCTGTTTTGCGCATATCTTGTATAAGTCTTGACAGAGGGTATAATTCTGCCCCAACTAAACCGATAACGAACTCATTGTCATTCGTATCCAGACCGAAGCAAGCCAAACGTATATCACTGGCATAACCCGCTGAAGCGTAACTTCGCCCAAGCCTTGCATGTTCACCAAGAATTCTACCACGATCAGATGAATCAAGTTGATAAAACTCCGGCCTTCGTCGGAGAGGATACCAAATTGCCCACGGAAAGTCTGGATTGAGGACATTGTTCATCGGTTTGTTGATGAGCCATTCTTCCAAATTTGGCTCTCTTCCACTTGAATAGGTTCTCCCAATCATTGTCATCTCTGGACGATATATGAGATTTACAGAAAATCTTACTTTCTGGAGTAAATTCCGCGATATAGTCATTAATACGGCAGGATCTTCAGCGAAAAGAAGCACACCAATACCTGTTGGATGATTCAAATCATCGTATAGAACAGCATTTATTTTTTCTCTATTGAGCGTCTCAATAATATCAGCTAGGTCAAGGCAGCTGAAAACGTGGAGTTGAAAGTATAATCTTCGATCGCTGTATTGTGGTTCCCCATCAATAGGAGCACCTATCTCGCGTATATCTACCGGCTCAGGGCGTTGAGGTCTATCTGGTTTCGATTGCATTGTGTTTGTTACAAATTCCTTGGGATTTAGCGTTTTGTGTTATACGAATCTCGAATCCATTGCTCTAATACCGGATCCGGATTTTCAACAACCTGTAATGGAAATTGAAATGAAGTCTGCCCGGTGTTCTGTTTTATTAAGTTTAAGCCATGTTGATAACTTGTCAGAATTTTATCACATATCTGTTTAACAGATTTTTCCTCTGACAGGACACGTTCACAGATCGCATCCGTTGCTTCGTCATCAAATTTTATTTCTAAACCGTGGTCGACATTGAACTGTACTTCATACCTCCGAACATGTTCTCTCGAAATAGTGTTTTGATTATATACACTATCTTCTATGATCCGATGCAATAAATTATCAGGATCATCTACGACATCTGCAGTGACAACGAACTCGGTGACACCTGTTGATGGCAGTTCAAATTTATAATTGCGTAGTACTTTCTCACAGACAGTCATTAATGCTCGCGCCCCTGTTTTCTGCTCAATAGCTTGTTCTGCAATTTTTTGTAACCCATAATCAGAAAAAAGCACAGTAATTCCGTAAGCTTTGAATGCATTCTCATATTGCCGAATGATAGAACCTTCTGAATGTTTCAAAATATAAAACAGGTCTTCCACTTCCAATTCATTGCAGATTACATGCACGGGTAAACGCCCTATAAATTCCGGTTCAAAACCGAAATCAATAAAATCTTTCGGGGTGACATGTTCAAGATATTGTGCTATGTCATCTTTTTGACTTACTATATCAGCATTGAAACCTATTCTGCTCTGATGCATACGTTTTTTAATTGTCTTTTCCATACCAGTGAACGCCCCACTAATAATGAACAGAATATGACGTGTGTTGATAACCTCTTTTTCAACTTTTCCATGTTTTTGAAATTCCATAGCCGCTCTCATTTGAGAAGCGACATCGTTCCCTGACCGCAGATCAACTTCAGTCTCCTCCATCAATTTCAGAAGTCCGATTTGTACCCCGCGCCCGCTAACATCGCGTCCAATGATATTGGGAGGCGTTGCGATTTTGTCCGCCTCATCAAGATAGATAATTCCATACTGTGCAAGTTCAAGGTTGTCATCCGCTTGGGTTACAAGTTCACGGATTAAGTCATCAACATTTGCACCGACATAACCGGTTTCACTAAATCTCGTAGCATCTGCTTTGACAAATGGAACGCCGATTAATTTGGCAATATGTCTAATTAAATACTATAGTTTGGACATTTTTGGTCTTGTTATAGATTATGAATAGTTGGCAGCATTTCCCCGTTAGCACTTCTGAACAGGTGTTAGAACCGCTGCTAACGCCCCTTTTCTGTCTAAATTCTGTTAGAAATCACTGTTTTTTAGTCATCATTTTTCCAATAATCGTGAAAATAGTTGCTGTTGAACTAGTTCATGTAGTATCTTCGGGGATTTTCAGTTTTTTCTGTGCGTTTTTCCTCGGGTCGTAACCCGTATAAAAATAGTTTTGTTGTAAACGTCGCTGCAAGTAAGCGGTCATCAAGCCGCGTGTGAGATGTTTCGGTTTATACCAGTGTATATTGAGCGTGGATAGCACGTCTTCTAAATCAAGAGAAACCTTGTCTGTGTCTGTGTCTGCGGGTGTCTTAGGCAATGGCGACGGACTGAAAGCGAGTTGTGTCAGCGTTGCTGCGGTGAAACTGAGTTGAGCGAACCGATCCAAACTTTTCCTGTCTCGGAGTTGATAGGTGTCAAATCCGAAGTTTTCTTTAGCGTCCCGAAAGGCAGTTTCAATCTGCCACCGGTTTCTATAGTGTCGGATAACTGTTTCTACGGGCAGTCGTAAATCTGAAGTAAATACACAAAAATACCGATAGGGTTTAGACTTTTTCAAGCGTTTGCGTATCACAACGATGCGGACATCTACAGGACACATCTTTGTTCGCACGACTTTATCAGCGACAGAAAGTGTCTGATCCTCAACAACGATATCTGTATACTTCAGGTGTGGAATAGACACACGGCTACCATACCGACGGGGTCTGCCTCTCTTGAGACGCTTAGGGCGTTTCGGTATATCAAAAAACGCCGCGTTTGACTTCGCACGACAAAGTAAATGATGTCCTTGTGAGAGTATCTCCGTGAACACTTTGCGTCTATTGAAACCTCTATCAAAAATGATAAGACCCGGTGGCACAAGATTACATAAATGCTTCAGCACAGCGAGGCTATTCGCGTCCTCGCTTTTCGGTTCCATCATCCGTGTGGCTAATGGAAACAGGCGCGTGCCTTCGCGCGTTTCTGCCAGCCAGCCAATCGCACCGAACTCGTGTCCGTGATGAAACTTGGACTGGTTCTTGTTACGTGGCTGATACGCAGGGTTCCTGCGGAAATGCAAACCCGCTTGTTTTGAACCGCTACTTATGGCATGCGTCTCATCATAGACATAGACGCCCGTGGGGTAAGCGGATAGCACTTGATGGCTTAGCGTAGTGGCGACTTGATCCACACACCAGATGCCACGCGAGAGAAACTTTGGCAGAGACCAATACCGACCTGCTTGGGCTGTCGCAAGATAGATTTGTGTCATTGTGCCTCGGTAGGGCGTATTTATCAGACCTTTTACGAAAGTCTGAAAGTGGTGAAAGTTATTATACTTGAACAAAGGTCAAAAATCTGATAACATGTTGTCCAAGTAGGAAAGTGGGGTCATTTGAAATATCCTTTCAAATTTGTGTTTCCTAAAAGGATACCCGCTTTCCTGCTTTATGTCCATAAAAAAAACAAAAACTGTCCAAACTATAGTTAATAACATATCTGTCTAAATATTGCTTTATCTCCCTCGGCTTTAGGTCAAACTTCAAATCAAAAGTTTTCTGCGGTTCAGGTGCTTCTTCCTCTATGATGTCTGGTGAAACACTACCTCCACCTACATCACCCAGCCGCATATCGATACCTACACCGTATTTTCTTTGCAAATTCTCTTTAAATTCTTGAAGTTCTTTTTCCATTTCTTCTTCAGTTGGGAATTTCTTATTGGTTATCATAGTTTGATTATACAGTCAAAATCAACTGAGACTCCTATAATATATTGAAGGAATTACGTACCTACATTTGCATAGAAAAACGGTGGCATTGTCAATGCAACGACATCATCTTCACCGGAAATTTCGCGTGCCATAGCAAGGGCATCATCTAAATTCTTCGCCCATTCTACCCCTAAACGATGTGCTACGCGCGATTCCTTCGGGCCTACTAAAATCACTTTTGACAAATACTTTAACGGATAGGTTGCCCAATACCAGACTGTGAACGGATGAAAACCGTGATGTGCATATTTGTTACGATAACAATCGATTAAATACCCATCTTTTGCGTATTTTTCCTGATACTTTTGCTGCATCTCAAACGGTTCAGTTGTATCCGCAAGGACTTCATCATAAAACATTTTATACGCTACGTGATATTCCTGGTGAAATATCTCGTAAGTCGGATTCATAATGATGACAACCCCGTTCTCTTTAATAATCGGTTTGTTGTAGAACCAGTTGAACACGTACCCCAATATGTCACTCACTACCAAGACCGGATTTATTCGCGCATCAACTGCATAGGGACTCATATCGGGTAAGCCAAACACTAAAGTACTATATTGTCGAGGAACATCAATCGCCAACTGTTCCTTCATCAATGCAAGCGTTCTTGCGTGTACTGCATCAATGTCCCCCGCATTAACTGCCATGGGTTCGTAGTCTGTCCGCACACTCTTCAGTATATTATACCTTGCTGATTCTGGCAATATAGATAAGGTAACCGGTGTAAAGGCTTTTACGACTCTTTCCAAGATGTTGCAATCTTTGTTAGGTTTCCCTACATAACGAAGATGAAATGGATATATTGCCCCGTTCATAGCTGCTTCAAGAACAAAAATCGGTGTCTCTTTCTGAATGAGGCGACTCATCCGTTCAATACATGCATGCATATTTGAACCTTCAGGTTGCATCACATGTGGACATTCCGATGTCATGTGTGGTGAATGATGCGGTGCAATTGAGTTATACGTGCCAAGTCCCACTGCAACAGATTTATGCCCACCATTGAGTGGAATCTGTATCATATCAATATATATAATCAGATCTGAATCAAGTGCAGCTTTATCTGTCTCAACGACTTCGTCCTGTTCCGTTTTTCCAACTTCAACGATCTGTTCCGCATCTTCAGCGTCAAAATTTCGGAGTTGATGCGGATAGAACTCATCCATAATCTCCTTCCCCAACATATATTCGAGTTCATGCTCCTTCATTTTGCGATGAAGTGCAACAGCACACATTAGTTCTATATTCTTTTTTTGTACCCCATACTCATACAACAATTCCAAAACCGTTTCAATCATGATTTGTCGTAGGTCCGGTTTTTTGGTAGGAGGGAAAGGTTGGCAATTGTCATCAAATAAGATGAGTATCTTCGAATTACCATCTACGAGTTCTCGAAGCGGAGGCATCTCAAGTGGGTTCTCAAATGCTTCCTTGGTTTTCTCACTGAGTGCAGACCGTTTTATTCCTGGAATTGGGGGTTTCGCGAAAAACACATCTGAGTTGTCAGGTATTTCTGCGTTGATAAGGTGGTTCCCGAAGTATGTAAAGTATTTCATTGACTAAACAAATCTATCTTAATTCTATGTTTACTATGACTTGAATTTATACTTATTTTAGCACAATCCGGGAAATAGTGCAAGATTATTTTGGCTGATGAATATGCATTTTCTGTCAGAGGCATTACTGAAATGGCAAATAAAACTAATCCAATCGTGCTACAAGGCATTATAACTGTATATGGACAAAGTTTGTCAATCAGAGTATGCAAATATAAAAAAATGATTTTTCTTGACAGAACAGAAATTTTTATTTATACTTTCTTACCAAATAAGCAATATTAAGGTAAACAACATTATGAAAATTGGAGTAACCAGCATTTTGGTTCAAGATCAAGAAAATGCATTAAAATTTTATACTGAAAAATTGGGATTTGTTAAGAAGAGAGACATTCCCTTAGAAAATGGTGACAGATGGCTTACAGTAGTATCAAAAGAAGAACAAAACGGGACTGAACTTTTGTTAGAACCATTATCTGATAATCATTTTGCACCCGCCAAAACGTATCAAAAGGCTTTATTTGATGCAGGACTTCCCTATACCCAATTCAGTGTAGAAAACGTTCAGAAAGAATATGAGCGATTAATCAACCTTGGTGTCGAATTCAGTGTAAAACCTACTGAGATAGGAACAACAATTTTTGCTATTTTCAATGATACTTGCGGAAACAATATTCAGATCGTAGAAATTGAGTGAGGGTGGAAAAATAGGAAGACTAGAAGAGGGGGTTTGTGTTCGCGCAGAAACCCTTTGATATGAACGGAGAACTTTATGAACGAAGCAATACGTAGGCGAGCTAAAAAGGGCTTGCAACTTCTTGAAGAATCGATATTAGAGATGTTATATCATGAGCGACTAGCCGATGAAGATGGATGGGTAAAAAACGCTGACATTCACAATTGTCTTGAACTGCCGAAGCCCTCGCGTGCTTCTTCTGATCCCTCTCCAACTGATATGACTATCGTAATTATGCAATCGTTACATGAAGAAGGGCGGGTTGAGTGTAAACCCGGACGGTTTTGGCGACTATCCGAATCGGAGTTTCAAAAATGGCACAAGTGACATACAAATACTATGCGGGTTTATACTTCTTGCTTTGTGCCAATCTGGAAAAAGCGGGTTTTACTAACAAGAGATAAAGGAATTCTCATGCGAAACATATCGAAATATTTTATCTTTACATGCGTCAGTTCTATGTTACTTATTCTGTTCTTCCTTATAGGATGCGGTGACAAACAGGACAAGGAATGGCACACAATATATGGCGGCGTGATTGGCGGAAGTTTTTCTCAGTTTGCAGGTGGTATTAACCAAATCGTTAACCACAGTATGTCTGACGTAAAACTCTCCGTAGTTGCCTCTGCAGGTTCTGTTGAGAATACACGTCGTATTAATAAAGAGGAGGACGCGCTCGGCGTTGTATTTGCATCTGAAAGCTCGCTTGGATACAATGGAGAAGAAGTATTTGCCGATGTGGGACCAAGAAATAACATCCGGATGGTTACGCTCTTATATTATGCTTATGGACAATTCTCAACACTCGAAAATAGCAATGTTCATGTGTTCGATGATATCGTAGGTACTAAAATTTCTTGTGGTGCCCCCGGCTCCGGAACTGCTAAAACTATGGAACGCCTTGCAAAAGCAGCTGGAATCTCGGAAAAAATCACTCTAATTTATAGAGGAGGAACCGCTGGGGCACAAGCATTACAAGACGGCCAGGTTCAAGGTTTTTTCTGGTTAGTTAGTGTACCAAATAGTGCAATTATTGAATTAACAGCGATCAAATCCATTCGCATGATTGACCTTGATACACCCGCAAAGCAGCACGGCTTTTATGACAAATACCCGTTCTATTTTTCTTCCAGCTTGCCAGAAGGCGCGTATGAAGGAAAAGTCGAACCTGTGAGAACAATTACCATGCCTACTGTTCTCATTGCAAATAAAGCAATTCCCGAAGAAACTATTTATACTATTTTGAAACATGTCTATTCGCCAGAGGGACGTAAGACAATGCTCCAAATAACGCAGGCAGCATCAGATATGACTATTGAAAATGCAACAAAAGCATTCGTTATCCCTTTGCACAAAGGAGCATACAAGTTCTGGAATGAACAGGGGGTGGAAGTACCGGAACGTGCTATGCCTGTAGATTAGATTTTGTTTGAGTTTAGATTGGGTGCCGCGATTCTGACAAAAGAAATAGATCTCACAAAGCTGCCCAACAAAAAAAATGATATTGAAAACAATACGAAAATTATGATATAATAGTATTGAATAACACTATGGGGTGCTCTTATTACGAATAGGAGCTGAGAAAACACCCATCGAACCTGATCTGGGTTATGCCAGCGTAGGGAAATACAAAACGAATCGCACCTCTACTTTGAGGCCCTGAGCCGCTTCCTTTTGGTACTGCAAGGCAGTTAATTGAACTACTGGCATGCTTCCATATCGAAAACGGAAGACGGCTTTTTGCTGCTAATTAATTAGATGCGTTCGTTAAGTAAATTTGTGTTACCAATTC
This sequence comes from Candidatus Poribacteria bacterium, assembly GCA_965200395.1. Taxonomy (GTDB): domain Bacteria; phylum Poribacteria; class WGA-4E; order WGA-4E; family WGA-3G; genus MSPOR6. The sequence goes on from CBDAUH010000004.1 coordinate 631,104, forward strand.
TTATCTTGATAGCTACGTTGGGGACATGGGAAGTCTATGTGCGTATAAAAGACATACCACCATTTATTCTTCCACCACCATCAGAAATAATGTTAACCCTATTCCTGGAACACGATCGATTACTGAAGCACTCATTGGTGACGCTACAAGAAATGTTGCTCGGATTTGCAATCGCGATTAGTGTAGGTGTGCCTTTAGCAGTACTGATGTTTGAGTTTCCAATTCTAGAAAAAGCATTCTATCCTTACGTGATCGGTTCACAAACGGTTCCAGTGTTCGCGATCGCACCACTGTTAGTATTGTGGTTTGGATTTGGAATTGCCTCTAAAGTTATAATGGTAGCGATTATCGTGTTTTTTGCTATTGTCTTAACGACATTAGATGGATTGAAATCCACCGATCCCGCTACGGTAAACCTATTTAAGATTCTACGCGCTTCAAGATGGCAAATTCTTTGGAAAGTGCGAATTCCCGCTGCACTACCTTTCATCTTTTCTGGCGCGAAAATCGGAATATCCATATCAACAATAGGGGCTGTGCTCGGCGAATGGGTAGGGGCAAGCGCAGGACTTGGGTACCTTATGATATATGCAAATTCAACGCTCGAAGTATCTCTTGTTTTTGCCGCAATTTTCTGTCTAACGTTCTTAGGATTAGGTCTGTTTGCGATTATGTCTTTATTAGAACGTTTAGCAATGCCATGGCGAAAGCATCAGAAAAACACGCAAATTACCTAACAAATCCATGTTGTGGCTCTTTGTAGCATAACCTTTCCAGGTTGTGCAGAAACATTAGGCACACAAAAAACGCAATCCAGAGAGAAACCGTAGCAAACACAACGTGTTTGCGGTGACACTCTGCAACCCTTTAAAAATTGTAGCATAACCTTTCCAGGTTGTGCATCATTCCGAACTCACGTTATATTACTATAGTTTGGACAGTTTTTGTTTTTTTTATGGACATAAAGCAGGAAAGCGGGTATCCTTTTAGAAAACACAAATTTGAAAGGATATTTCAAATGACCCCACTTTCCTACTTGGACAACATGTTATCAGATTTTTGACCTTTGTTCAAGTATAATAACTTTCACCACTTTCAGACTTTCGTAAAAGGTCTGATAAATACGCCCTACCGAGGCACAATGACACAAATCTATCTTGCGACAGCCCAAGCAGGTCGGTATTGGTCTCTGCCAAAGTTTCTCTCGCGTGGCATCTGGTGTGTGGATCAAGTCGCCACTACGCTAAGCCATCAAGTGCTATCCGCTTACCCCACGGGCGTCTATGTCTATGATGAGACGCATGCCATAAGTAGCGGTTCAAAACAAGCGGGTTTGCATTTCCGCAGGAACCCTGCGTATCAGCCACGTAACAAGAACCAATCCAAGTTTCATCACGGACACGAGTTCGGTGCGATTGGGTGGCTGGCAGAAACGCGCGAAGGCACGCGCCTATTTCCATTAGCCACACGGATGATGGAACCGAAAAGCGAGGACGCGAATAGCCTCGCTGTGCTGAAGCATTTATGTAATCTTGTGCCACCGGGTCTTATCATTTTTGATAGAGGTTTCAATAGACGCAAAGTGTTCACGGAGATACTCTCACAAGGACATCATTTACTTTGTCGTGCGAAGTCAAACGCAGCGTTTTTTGATATACCGAAACGCCCTAAGCGTCTCAAGAGAGGCAGACCCCGTCGGTATGGTAGCCGTGTGTCTATTCCACACCTGAAGTATACAGATATCGTTGTTGAGGATCAGACACTTTCTGTCGCTGATAAAGTCGTGCGAACAAAGATGTGTCCTGTAGATGTCCGCATCGTTGTGATACGCAAACGCTTGAAAAAGTCTAAACCCTATCGGTATTTTTGTGTATTTACTTCAGATTTACGACTGCCCGTAGAAACAGTTATCCGACACTATAGAAACCGGTGGCAGATTGAAACTGCCTTTCGGGACGCTAAAGAAAACTTCGGATTTGACACCTATCAACTCCGAGACAGGAAAAGTTTGGATCGGTTCGCTCAACTCAGTTTCACCGCAGCAACGCTGACACAACTCGCTTTCAGTCCGTCGCCATTGCCTAAGACACCCGCAGACACAGACACAGACAAGGTTTCTCTTGATTTAGAAGACGTGCTATCCACGCTCAATATACACTGGTATAAACCGAAACATCTCACACGCGGCTTGATGACCGCTTACTTGCAGCGACGTTTACAACAAAACTATTTTTATACGGGTTACGACCCGAGGAAAAACGCACAGAAAAAACTGAAAATCCCCGAAGATACTACATGAACTAGTTCAACAGCAACTATTTTCACGATTATTGGAAAAATGATGACTAAAAAACAGTGATTTCTAACAGAATTTAGACAGAAAAGGGGCGTTAGCAGCGGTTCTAACACCTGTTCAGAAGTGCTAACGGGGAAATGCTGCCAACTATTCATAATCTATAACAAGACCAAAAATGTCCAAACTATAGTTATATTATTGACAATCATTAATATGAAAGGAAATTATTATGAAAACAGTAATACGATTAATATTACTCATCACTTGTGGGACATTGGTAACTGGACATATCAACACATACGCAGATGGACATCTAAAAACGGAAACCGAGAAGGTTACGCTACTTCTGGATTGGATCCCGAATATTGACCACGTGCCGCTATATGTTGCAAAAGAAAACAAAATATTTGAAAAACACGGGCTATCAATAGACTTACAATGGGGCGGCGATCCTGATGCACCGTTGAAACTTGTCGCAGCAGGAAAAGCACCTTTTGCAGTAAACTACCAACACAGCGTTACTATTGCTCGAGCAAGTAAAGAGGTGTTACCTGTTAAGTCAATAGGATTACTTGTCGAACATCCACTGAACACAATCACCTATCTCAAGAAGTCAGGTATTCAGACACCTGCAGATTTCAAAGGTAAGACAATCGGATATACGGTAGCCCCATTGGATGTGCTGTTGTTTCATGCCATCGGCGCAAATGCAGGTTTAGCAAAAGATGACTACAAACTGATAAATGTGGGAACGAACATAGTTGCACCGCTAATTAGCGGACAGATCGATGCAGTAATCGGCCCATTTCGGAACTATGAAATCAACATGTTAAAACTTGAAGGGGCAGAAGCAGCTTTTTTCGCACTTGAGAAACACGGTATACCGGACTATTATGAATTGGTAATTATCACCAATGATGATTATTTGGAAAATCATCCGAAAACTGCTGAATCCTTGATGATGGCAATTAGAGAAGCCATAAAATATACGAAAAAGAATCCAGAATCTGCATTGGAACTCTTTTTTAAGGCAAATCCTGATGCCAACAAAGAATTAGAAACACTCGCTTTTAATGACACCTTGGATCTGTTCGCTACAACGCAGGTGCAATCAAAAGAGAAATGGGATGCATTCTCAAAATTCGCCTATGAGAACGGATTAGTCCCGAAAATTGTTAAGGCAGAAGACCTATTTGTCAACTTATTAGAAGAAGAAACAACATCTTCAGAACATTAATGGCAAACGAAAACATAGTTATTATTGGGGGCGGAGTGATAGGGCTCGGTATTGGATGGCAGCTTGCAAAGTCCGGTGCTGCTGTTACCATATTTGATCGAGGTGAAGCAGGACGCGCTGCATCCTGGGCAGCAGCAGGCATGCTTGCCCCCTATGCCGAAGTACATACAGAAGAACCAGAACTGCTACAATTAGGTATAGAGAGTTTATCACTTTATCCACAATGGGTTGATGAATTAGAAACAGATGCCCAAATGTCAATTGGGTACCGTGTAGAAGGCACTTTAATTGTAGGATTAGAACCTGATGATACACATCAACTACGTCATTTATATCATGCACAACAACAATTTGGACTGAATGTCCAATGGTTAAATGGGAGAGATGCTTATGAAATAGAACCAGCACTCTCTCCACGAGTCACCTCAGCAATTCACTGTGAAACTGACCATCAGGTTGATAATCGATTGATGATTAGTGCACTCAAAATTGCTTTTCAGAAGTATGGTGGAGAATTGTATGAAAATAGATCTGTCAATAAAATAGTTTTAAAAAATAGATGTGTAACTGCCGTTCAAACAGAGGAAGGTATCAAACAGTGTGATATTGTTATTCTTGCAGCAGGATGCTGGTCTACCCAGATAGACGGGATCCCTGATGATATACTGCCACCAGTCCGTCCAGTCAAAGGACAGATGTTAGCTCTAGAAATGGATGAAGGAATAGAGATAAGTACAGTCATACGCACCGTCCGAGCAAAGTATCCGACTTCCGTTTATCTTGTCCCGCGATCTGATGGGAGACTCATTGTTGGAGCAACAAGTGAAGAGATGGGATACGATGAGAGATTAACTGCCGGCGGTATGTTCGAATTGCTTCGCGGTGCATGGGAAGCTGTGCCAGGTATTTATGAATTACCAATCCTGGAATCATGGGCAGGATTGCGACCTGGCAGCAGGGACAATGCCCCGATACTTGGCAAGACACCAATTGATAATCTCATTTACGCAACAGGACATTATCGGAACGGTATCTTGCTAACGCCAATAACCGCTTATGAGATTAGTAAACTGATTATGACAGGTGTGACTTCACACACAATCTCCCCTTTTCAGTTAGCAAGGTTTTTGACATCAGAGGAGTCGTAAAATATGCACATTCGCATTAATGGTGAAAACAGAGAAATAAGCAAAAATATGTGTATTTGGGATCTGCTGGTTTCCTTAGAGATGGAACCACATCAATCTGGAATCGCAGTTGCCGTGGACAGAGTTGTTATTCCAAAGTCAAAATGGAAGGAGTATAAAGTAACGGAAAACAGTGAAATAGAGATAATTCGCGCTGTACAGGGAGGTTAATTGGGTTTTAGATTTGAAAATGAACATCAGGATATATCTTGAAAAAGTATGTATGTGGTGTTATACTAATTGAAAAACCTTAGAAATTGTTGATAGAATTATGGACAATACAGAAACTCGCTGGATTCAACGTGCCAACAGTTTTGGAAGAGCATTTGCCCAATTAAAGTCCGCAGTAGAACTTGCGGAACAACGCGAACTTTCTGATTTGGAAGCACAAGGATTAATACAAGGATTCGAATACACACACGAAGTAGCTTGGAAAACTATGAAGAATTTCATGGAGACCCAGGGATTGTCGAATTTATTCGGTTCTCGTGATACAACACGTGCTGCATTTAGAAATGGACTGATTGAAAACGGCGAAGTATGGATGGATATGATAGAAAAACGCAACCTAACTTCACATACTTACGATGAAGAAACCGCTGCCGAGATAGTCATGATAATACGCAAAGATTACTACACCGAATTTGAGAAATTGTTATTCCGACTACAACAACTGATGGATGACGAAAGAACTATAACATGAAATACGGCTTATCTGAAAAATCACTGCAAAAGATATATGACGTCTTCGATCGATATCCTGAAGTAGAAGAAGTTATCCTCTACGGTTCACGGGCAAGGGATGATTACAAAAACGGCTCTGACATCGATCTCACACTTCGCGGTGGGAATGCCTTAACACACAAAATCCTTTCCAAGATAGCCAATGACCTTGATGATCAATTGCTACCTTATACGATTGATTTGTCTATATACAACAATCTTATAAATCAAGATTTAATCAATCAAATTGATCGTATAGGTGTAACGTTTTACAAAAAATAAAACAGGTTAAGAAAACATAAATGGAAAAACTTAAAATAGCAGAAAATACATATACATCCAGATTACTTATCGGAACAGCAGGATATCCGAACTTTCGAATCATGACAGAAGCAATTGCAGCAAGTGGGGCTGAAATCGCTACTGTATCAATGCGCCGTGTAAAATTTACAGAAAATACTGCAGAAAATCTGTTCACACTCTTACGCGAACGCAATATGACCATCCTGCCAAATACTGCAGGTTGTTTTACCGCAAAGGACGCAATTTTGACCGCACAACTTGCACGTGAAGCACTCGAAACATCGCTAATAAAACTAGAAGTAATCGGCGATGAACAGACATTGTTCCCTGATGTAGAACAACTGCTGATTGCAGCCGAGACGCTTATAAATGATGGATTCACTGTACTACCCTATTGTAATGACGATCCGATAACTTGTAAAAAGTTGGAAGATATGGGATGTACTGCAGTGATGCCGTTAGGCGCACCCATCGGCTCAGGCATGGGAATTCGGAATCCGTTTAACTTACAGATCATCCGAGATAATATTCAAGTCCCGCTTATCGTTGATGCTGGCGTTGGCACTGCATCTGATGCTGCGATTGCGATGGAGTTAGGCTGCGATGGCGTTCTGATGAACACAGCCGTTGCCAAAGCACATCGTCCGGTCATGATGGCAGAAGCTATGAAAAAAGCAGTTGAGGCAGGCAGGACTGCTTACTTAGCAGGCCGTATTCCCCGAAAACTCTATGCCTCCGCATCAAGTCCTTTGGATGGGATGATAGAATGAAGTAAATCACAATGTCTTATACATATCAAACCCTTTTCGTATAAGGTTAAATTGGAGAAAATGTGTGCGTAAGATACCACAATGCATTACTATAAAAGTGTTCATTAGTTTTCTACTCCTCTTTAGTCAATGGCAACCTGTTAATGCACAGCTACAGGATGAATTCGTACCGGAACTGCTGCAGCTAGAACCAATTCCGCCGCAGACTGATCCAGCTAAACTGACAATAGATGCCCAACTTTCCAATACCTATAACAATCACATCGAGCTCGGATTAAGTGTTGATCCTTATACAAGTAGCCTTGCTGGTCAGGAAAGTCCACAGCTGCAAGGTAACATTAACCGATTCGGCTTAGACCTTATTGGGACATTACCGATTGCTGGTGATAATCTCCAACTGAAATTACAATATTCACCACAATATGAAAATTACTCCGGAGAATCTGGAAAACTCAATGAATTCGATTCTTTCACAGATGTCTCAACAACAGAGCTGATCTATCGTCCATTTTCGGGCTTGCCTGCATTAATTGCATCACACCGGTTTCATCGTTTAACTCGAACCCTTGATGTCTACAACAATACCGAAAGAAATATCGGTTTCCGTATTGGACGTATATTTGAGTATAATATGCGAATTCACAATTTTGACGATACAACACAGTTGAGAGAAGATTTCCTATTAATCGGCTCTACCAGTCACAAAACAACTGCGCGCCTTCAATTTGGATTGCTCAAACATGTGTTAGCTAAAATGGAATATTCAGTAGAATATGGTCAATATGAAACCAATCTGAACAATTTGATACTAGGTGTATCCGGACTTGAACCGGGTGAAAGCAGACGTGATTTGAGGTATTCTGGCGCACTTAAACTGTTAGAAACTGTGTCAGACCGTTTTGTTTTTCAAGAAGAAGCAAATTTCTTTTTTAACCGTTCTAATGTAGATTTTTTCAACTTCTTTAGTATGGAAGCTGCTTTGAACACATTTTACAAATTTGACACGGGACGATGGCTTCGATTAAGGTTCGCACGCGTATGGATGTTGTTTGACGGCAGACAAATTCGTGATGAGAATGGAAATATTGTGGATGGTGCTGAAGATCGTAGAGATACGCAATTCGGACTTACAGCAACGTTCAATTGGAAATTCAATCGCAGCCTATCGTTAAGTGCAGATTATCAATTTACCCAAAACCGAACCAACGAATTAGACCCTATCCTCGATTTTCTGAACTATAATCATAGCATTGTCAGTGTTTCATTGCGTGGAGTATACTAATGTGAACACACATCAGTTAACTTTGCACAAAGCGAAAGGAGAATGACATGTCAGTCATGAAATATACAACAAAGTATCTGCTATACAGTCTGATCTGTGTGATAGTTTTCATCACCACCTTCAGCATAGGGAGTCTCATTCATAGTCAACGCAATGCCAAAGAAACACTACAAGTTTCTCCATCTGAAATAGACGCACAAACATTTGTGTCCCAACTCAGTCCAAAGCGATCATCTTCCGATGAACATTTTCACGCGGACGCGGCGCATCCAGTCATTAGAAATAATAATCGCCCTGTGTCCAAAAAGGAATTTACACCATCACACAGCATTAGTCACCCAAGTGATGGCAACGCTAACAAAAGCAGTCTCGGATGGATTACGTGGAAATATGGACACACCAGTGGCAGATCGCGTTCCCCCGGTAAGCGTCATTATGACTTGCTCCCAGAGGAGATAGCATACGAAATTCGGTTGTTGGAAAGGGAACAGAATGCACGAAAATCGTTGCAAGGCGAGGAAATAGACTTAAATGATAGGCACCCAGTACTCGGTTTAAATCGCGTAGAAATGGTCGGCAGACAGCGTAATATCCCCGATCCGATGTCCATCTTACTTGACAAAAGAGGGGATCCACTTCCTCCATTCACCGAATCGGAATACGCTGAGGAAGAACTTCGTAGACTCGTTGGAGATCGTGATATTGAAGAAGCAGCTCAGTTTTTAGAACAACATGGTCACTATAATACGTTGTTGCTCTCACGACTCAGTGATGAAAGGGCGTTTGACTATTTATACAGTATTTCATCTCCGAATGGTTCGGGTGTTCCAGATGGTTCAGTGCGTATGTATGCGGAACGTGTTGTTGCAAGAGATCCTGCTCATCTCAAAGCACGACTTTACCTTGCGGACACATAGGTGTCAACTTAAGAACATTTTTATGTTATTTTAGTATAAAATATTGTTGCAAAATAGAGACACCTCTTACATAATAGTAGAAAAACAATATTACTCATTTCTACAAAAGAGGTGTTCCAATGTCTATTCTAACACAGGTTTGTGATAAAATGCAAGCTATACTGCGAACGATTGCTGACGCATCAGCTTCAAGGTGCGGGTTCGTCCGAAGGATCCGCAAGTTCTCCGGAGGTGCTTTCGTGCAGACCCTTGTATTCGGGTGGCTTGAAACGCCTGATGCAAGTTATACGGAGTTGGCACAAACAGCTTGTGCTTTAGGTGTGCATGTCACCCGCCAAGCGATTGAAAAACGGATGACACCTGAAGCAGCCGAAACCTTGAAATCGGTGCTTGAGATAGCCGCAACAACACAAGTTATTTCAGCACAATCGCCGACACTGCCTTTGCTAAATCAGTTCACAGGCGTCTATGTGCAGGACAGCACCACACTCACATTGCCGGATGAGCTGAGACCTGTATGGAAAGGTGGGCGTGCTAAAAACGATTGTGAGAAGTCTGCTATGAAACTTCACCTCTGTTTTGATGTCCTCACGGGTGCTTTCCAACACTTCCAACTCAGTGATGGTATTACTGCCGATAGCAAGGCAGCAGCGGCGTTTGGACCGCTTCCTGCGGGGAGTTTACACTTAGCAGACCTCGGCTATTTTTCGTTTGACGCATTTAGAAAAATGACACAAGCAGGCATCTTCTGGATAACAAGATTGAAAGTAAACTGTAAACTGTATGATGAACAGGGAGAACCCTTCTGCTTATATAAGCACCTCAAGGCAACAAACTCGGACACTATAGACCAGCGTTGCTATGTTGGAGCGAGGGATCGTCTGCCAGCACGCCTCGTTGCACGGCGATGTTCCGAACAAGTAGCGAGCAAGCGTCGCCGATACATCAGGCGTGATGCTAAACGGAGACAGACAACGCCCTCAAAACAACGGTTACGCCTTGCCGATTGGGATATTTACATTACAAATGTGGAGGTTGCACAACTTACCGTTGAACAAGTTATTATTATTGCTGGGCTCCGATGGCAAGTTGAGTTGCTATTCAAATCCTTCAAAAGCGTTGGCAAGGTGAATACATTCCGCAGTGCCAAACCTGATCGTATCTTATGTGAGGTGTATGCGAAACTCATCGCACAACTGATAAGACATTGGATTATGGTAGCAGCTGGCTGGCGGTGTATACTGCACGATCCCATCAGCACAGCGAAACTTATTGGGCGGCATGCACGCACACTCACAATGAGTTTTCACGAATCTAAAGCGGCGTTATTGAAGACACTGAGCAACATAAAAAAGGATTTACAATACAGCGACTGGGGACAACATAGAGCAGGAAAGCACACAACTTATAGGCAACTGAAAAAGGCTGAAAATCCCTAAGTTGACACCTATGGGTATCCGATTGAGATGACAGATGATGATGGCAGGTTGTTCAGGAATAAGATGTTATGGGCAGGATTTGCAATTGCAGGTGGGATAGATCTAATTAACGGCATCCATGCTTTTTTCCCCGCCTTTCCAGAGATACCAGTGCGTAGTGCGGATATCGGCAGATATTTCACTGAAAAGCCTTGGGATGCTATGGGATGGACACCTATTTATATTCTTTCGTTTGGCGTAGGACTTGCATTCTTGATGCCGCTTGAGATGTCCTTTTCGCTTTGGTTTTTCTATCTATTCTGGAAAGGAGAACGAATATTAGGACGAGCAATGGGGCTTCAAATATTACCAGGGTTTCCTTATGATGGTCCACAAGGTGTCGGAGCGTATCTTGCCATTGCTATTTTTGCACTCTATGGAGGACGTAGACATTTCTATGGAATTGCGAAAAATATTTTTGCTCCGTTTAGGTTCAATAAGCGAAATTCCCAACAACAGCTTTCGACTGAAATTAAGGAAACAACGGGGAATCGTTGGGCTTTAGCAGGCTTGATAGTTGGAGTGCTATTCCTGTTTATCTTTTCGGGATATGGGGGCATGGCATTATGGATGATTGTTCTTTATTTTCTCATATATTATCTACTTGCTCTTGGAATTACGCGTGTCCGTGCAGAAGTCGGACCGCCGACGCATGAGATGTTTGTTGCAAATCCTCGCCAGTTTATCATTGATACGCTTGGTTCAAGGCGTATTCCGCCGTCTAGTTTGACCGTGATGTCGCTATATTATGCATTCAATCGTGGGTATCGCGCTCATCCGATGCCACATACATTGGAGGGATTTATGGTAGAGTTTTGAATTATTTATACATATTGATTATATCCTGAAGTGTTTTATCTTTATTATATTCTCGTAAGCGTTTGATGTTCGCAAAATCATGTTCAATTGGGTTATAGTCCGGTGAATAAGGAGGCAAATACAATAGGGAGGCACCCGATGCCCCTATAAGATCCCGGGTGCGGTGTGTTTTATGGATGCGTGCGTTATCCAAGATAACAAGATGGTTTTCATCTAAACGCGGGCATAACTCATGCTCAAGCCAAGTGTTGAAACGCTCCGCATTACAACTCCCCTCAAATAGTATAGGGGCTGTAAACGCCTCATCTATACGTGCAGCTAACAAAGTTGTGGTGCGGTTTCTTTGACTGGATATAAGGTCAAAAACAGGTTCACCTTTCGGAGCATACCCGAAACGCCTGAAACTTTCTGACCGAAAACCACTCTCATCAATAAAAACTAAGGATTTTCCGTTTTCCTTTGCAGCAGCGAGTTGTTCACGATAAGTTTCTCGCTTGTGATCACATCGTTCCTTATAGCCGAGTGTCTTTTTTTTCGCGAGATACCGAGTTTTCGCAGTCCATACCAAATACAATAGTAGGAAACGCCGAAATGATCTGCGCGCTCCTGTATAGTTTGATCGGGGAAATCTTTTACTTGTTGTGTGAGTGCCTTGTAGTCAATACATCTGGGACCTTTAGGTCCTGATTTTTTCGGGGCGAGTGGGTCTGGTGCGTTGAGCCATTTGTAAATAACATCGCGTGAGATATTGAAAAGTTTCGCAGCTTTTACTTTGCTGCCGCCGTTATCAATGAAATCAAGCACGCGTTTTCGCAGGTCTGTTGAATATGCCATAATACCGGGTATTATACCACAAATAGAAAAATATGTATAGAAAACTTTATATTTTACCATAAACTTGTTGAGGTGGCAAATATGAGGGTTGGGAGAATGGTCATCGCTATGATGTGTGCTGTTTTCTTTGGCATTCTTGCTGCATTTTGGTCATATCTGGTTGTTTCTTATGACATCGGTGCAAACCCGGGGCTCGGAAATGGAGGATATAATAGACTCAGAACATGGCTTTATTATCCAAGTGAAACAAACATCCCCGCAGTAGCTTTCATGGGCGTTGGTTTTCTGTTTACAGGCTTGTTGTGGTGGTTGCGAACACGTTTTCCCGCATTTCCTTTTCATCCTACCGGATATGCTGTCGCAAGCAGTATATGGACGTTTGGATGGCTATGGTTTTCTGTTTTCATTAGTTGGTTAGCAAAATATATTATTTTGCGATTTGGCGGTATTCGACTCTATCATCGGGTTCTACCCTTGTTTTTGGGACTGATATTGGGTGAATTTATTGTTGGGGGTGCATGGGTGATTATACGATTAATTTGGGGTGTGTCTGTATATTCGTTTTATAGATGAACCATAATATATGGGACAGATGCATTTTCTTTTAAAGTTCCCTTAAACTTTATACTCCTTCATGACTTCATCGCCGTAGTGGTTGATGACTTTGACAGCAATTTTCCCAGACTCAGGTTTGGCAAAGGGCAAGCTTTCTGTTCGATTCAACGCCTCCCACGCCTCCTCCCTAATTTCCGATTTTAGTGCTCTTTGCAGCTGCTTATACGGTTCATCGGCACCCGTGAAATATGCATGACGCACAAAAAACGCTTCACCGTTATAGGCAGTATCTATGAACCAGCACGCAATATCCTCAGGCGTATCCGAACGGATCAAACCTCTAACAGGATCGTATACGTCTACACCTAAGAGATTGACTGAGAGGGTGCCATCTTCTGGACTATTCACGATTTCAATATCCGGTTCTCCGAATACCATGAATAGATTGCCTTCACTTGTGTGTTTGAGCTCGCGCACCATTAGCTCAGGACTAATTTTGACAGGGAGGATCGGCAAGTTTCCTATTTGTATGCTTTCGTCAGCGGTGTATCCCTCAAAAGCGAATCCCGCAACGATAAGCAGGTCGTATTTGGCAAGTTTTCTGATAGCTTCTTTTGCAGATTCCTGTATCCACTGCTTGCCTAATGAACTTTGACGTTCAAGTTAGGTAATTTTTAGGTTTTTTTACAGGCGAGAGCAAGTTTGCTGTCGCCACGCAGTCCTACACAATCAAGCAACTCGGTTGACCCAGAGGCAAACTGTGAAAGAAACTGAGTGACGCGCTTGTGCAGCTCTTCCCACTCACTGCCAAATCGGTGCATCTTCAGCACAGACACTTTCAACCAACGCCACAACTTCTCAATCGGGTTCAGCCAAGGGGCATAAGTCGGCAACCATACAGGTTCAAGCTTGGGCATGTCCGATAAAGCAGCAGATACATCCGTGTGTTTATGAATAGACCAATTATCTTGAACAACGAATATCTTCTGAGCACCCGGATAAGTTTCAAGCAGCAGCTGATACATTTCAATAACTTTCGCACGCCCTACAATATAATTGTCAAGATAGGAAACTTGACCCGTCATCGCATTCAGTGCACCAATAATACGCCATTGTTTGTTATTTTTGCCACCGCATCTGGCTGTAGGCGGATTTTCTGGGGCAGCTGCTGCCCATAAGCGTGCGGGTTGTGGCCAATGATAATAACTCATCTCATCGAGGAATACCAGCACATGAGTAGCTGGAGAAAGTGCTGTTCGGTGCAAGCAGTCCAGGAGGTGTGCGACTTTTGCCTCATAAGCAGGATCCGGGCTATATTGTTGCACACGCCCTGATCGGATACAAAGTCCACAGTGCTTGAGCAGTCTGTGAACGCCACTAAGCGTGTAGTCGGCTAACCAATCGATGCTGGCACGTATAGTCCGCAGTGTCCATCTGCTTGGTGCTGGAGCCGCTGCCGTGGGCATCACCTCGTTTCGTGCTGCGTTTCCGGGTGCTTGGCGTAAGCGATCAGAGACTTCTTGTTTTTTTTCTGTGATAGTTTACGGCGTGCTCCCCCATGTCTATAGTTTATGAGCCCATCGCATCCTTCGGAGAGATAGCGTTTCAACCAGGCGTAAACTGTGTCAGGGTCTCTCGGTTTGAGCAGTCCGGAGCGTGCAACAGAGTGTGGCGATGCCCCTTGGGCTATTTTCAACAAGGCGGCAGCTTTTTCTCTGACGTCTGGTCGTGGATGATGGTCTCGGTGTTCAATGAGTTCTTGTTCTTGTTCATCAGTAAGGTCAAGACGGTGTCGTTTTGCCATGTGTCACTCCTCATCAGTGTTAGGATAACAACATAATAACATTACCGATTATGATTGTCAAGTTTCATTAGTATCATACTGCGGTCCGATGCTGATAGCGACGCTTTGTGTTTTTTCATCTTTGTCTGTCCACATCCCTTCGGCATGGATATACTCACCGGGGTATTCTTTCAACCAGTCGAATGTGATGCGCGATTCCTTGAGACGATTTTGTACCCCCCCTCTATAAGATGTTCGAGAATGTGTTTGTGATAATCTTGAACATTTTCGGACGAGATAGGCGTTGTATTCGGAGAATCAACATCGGAAGGTTGGAAAACGAGGTGTGGTGATAAACTTTCTACAGTGAAGGGACCTGTGACGCGAATTCGCTTTGTGTCTTGATGTGGTTGGTCGTAGAGTGTTTCACTTTTTGCGCGTTTAGCAGTTGATGCGTCCATCTCCTGTTGCCGTTCCCGTTTGAGGGTAAGCCATTTGCGATGCTTCTGCTGAAGTTCTTCGTCCCATTCAGGGTTGGTCTCATGTGGCACTTCCCACTCTTTCCAATTTTGTTCGCTAAGGTGGTTTATTTCGGAGCGGAGTGGGTCTAACTTTTCTGCATATTCTGTATGGATATCGTCTATTTCTGTGTTATTTGCCATGTCTGATAGACTGATATAGGGTGCTGTTTTGTAGTTAAATCCTTGCTTGATGTCGTCTTTGTCTTTGAGGTGATAGTATGGATATTTAGCGGCCATGAGTCGTGTGCGTGCTAGTGCTAGTGCGACGCGTGATGTGTCTATAGTTATCCATCGTCTGCCCCACTGTTCTGCGACATAAGCGGTTGTGCCACTGCCGCAGGTTGGATCGAGTACGAGGTCTCCGGGGTCTGTTGTCATGAGAATACATCTTTGAATGACTTTAGGGTTGGTTTCCACGATGTAAGTTTTCCCAGATCCTCCTCATGAGGTATCATTCCATACATTGGTCAATGCCCTACCTGGAAAATCCTTAGCGTATCGGATATAACGAAGAGAACTGCCTTTAGAAAAAAGACGTGTCTGTTTTGTCAATCGTTCCAATCCGTCACGGCTTGCTCGCCAACCATTACTACCCGGTGGGGTGTAGGTTTGTCCCTCAAACTCATATTTGTATGTAGCACTTCCGCCTGTTTGTGATACTACTGCTAAATCTGCAAATCTCTGACTACCTTTAGGTAACAAAGCAGGGTTTTCGATTTCTTCTTGCGTCATTCTGTGTCGCGTTCCATCTGGCAATTCGACGCGAGTATAAGACTTGAGAAGTGGATCGGGCATCCGTTCATTCCATTGCAAATAGAGTTGTTGATACTTCATCTGAACTCTGTCTTTTGCATACCATAACAGATAATCTGATATTGACGATAGATTAGTTGAAGATGTCATACCCCCACGGATCCAAGTGATTGTGGAAACAAAATTGGTATCGCCGAATACCTCATCTAATAGACATCGAACACGATGCACATTTTCATCGCTGATTTGAACGAAGATGCTACCACTACCTGTCAGCAATTCACGAGCGACGATGAGGCGATCGCGGAGATATGCAAGATAGGAGTGGATACCCAACTCCCATGTATCACGGAACGCTTTCACCTGTTCAGGTTGCGGCGTAACATCTTCTGCTTTGGTATCGCTGACATCGCGTTTAGGCGTACTGACCTGCCAGTTGCTACCAAATTTAATGCCGTAAGGTGGATCGAAAAAGATGGTCTGCACACTGTTTTTAAATCCCTCTTTTTCAGCCAGTGAGTTCATCACTGCAAGCGAGTCGCCGAGTATAAATCGGTTATGCCAGTTCTGTTCGTGTTGATAGAACTCAATTTTCTTTTCGAAGTCAAGGTTATCGAACCCTTCAAAAAGACTCAAAGCCTGATCTGATTCTGTTTGGTCATGTGTACGGAGTGTTTCAATAATTGCCTGCGGTTGGACATGTTCTTGGATGTAGATGGGGACTGCGGGTACTTCTAGGTCTTCATCGTTTTGCTGGTCTTTGCCTTTCCAGACTAATTGTGGGTCGAGTGCTGTGTCCCGTGGGTAACGTGTAGGTGCGAAGTCATCATCTCCTGCAAACCCACTGAGCTCTTGTGTTGGGTTGTTAGGTAGTTTGTCGGTGTGTTCATAGTGGTTAATAGGTTTTTTCGACATGGGCGGGTCTCTTTCTTTTTATCGAATATCTCATAAGATATAAATCATATCAAATTGAGAAAAGAATAGCAACTTATTTTTAATCAGAGCCATTCAATTGCCGCGGACTTAGCGTCCTCCGCAATTCTGACAAAAATAATCCGGTGAATGCCTAAATGGCACTCATACCGTTGATTTGGCGTAATCCGCGTAATCCGTGATTCAGACGATCTCTTTGTAGCATAACCTTTCCAGGTTGTGCCACAAAACGTAAACCTTCCCAGGTCACACATCTTCGTAGCATAAACTGTTAGTTTGTGCCTCATAGCACGTAAACACACACCAACAGCCACAACAAAATCCGCATAATCCGCGATCCGAAGAACAACCAATCCACATAATCCCATGAAAAGCACCTTGAAGCACCAAACTCTTAAAATCCGCGTAAATCCGCGTAATCCGCGATTCTGACATTTGTAGCATAACCTTTCTAGGTTGTGCCACAAAACGTAAACCTTGACAGCTTGTGCCTCTTTGTCCCATAACCTTTCTATGTTGTGCCTTTCCAATCCTGACAAAAACCAGCCAACCCTATCCTACGAAAAAACACCTCAAAACAAAAAACTCTTAAAATCCGTGTCAATCCGCGTAATCCAAAATTCAGAAAACAAATAGGCCTGATTTAAGTAAAGTAAGCCATTGATCTTGAAAACGTTATAACAAATCCCATAAGAGCCTGGACACAGGAATACCACCACAACTTTTACTTATGGCTAAACTTGGTTTTAATAAAGAAAGAGATTGCTCTTTAAAATATTACTATAGTTTGGACAGTTTTTGTTTTTTTTATGGACATAAAGCAGGAAAGCGGGTATCCTTTTAGAAAACACAAATTTGAAAGGATATTTCAAATGACCCCACTTTCCTACTTGGACAACATGTTATCAGATTTTTGACCTGTGTTCAAGTATAATAACTTTCACCACTTTCAGACTTTCGTAAAAGGTCTGATAAATACGCCCTACCGAGGCACAATGACACAAATCTATCTTGCGACAGCCCAAGCAGGTCGGTATTGGTCTCTGCCAAAGTTTCTCTCGCGTGGCATCTGGTGTGTGGATCAAGTCGCCACTACGCTAAGCCATCAAGTGCTATCCGCTTACCCCACGGGCGTCTATGTCTATGATGAGACGCATGCCATAAGTAGCGGTTCAAAACAAGCGGGTTTGCATTTCCGCAGGAACCCTGCGTATCAGCCACGTAACAAGAACCAGTCCAAGTTTCATCACGGACACGAGTTCGGTGCGATTGGCTGGCTGGCAGAAACGCGCGAAGGCACGCGCCTATTTCCATTAGCCACACGGATGATGGAACCGAAAAGCGAGGACGCGAATAGCCTCGCTGTGCTGAAGCATTTATGTAATCTTGTGCCACCGGGTCTTATCATTTTTGATAGAGGTTTCAATAGACGCAAAGTGTTCACGGAGATACTCTCACAAGGACATCATTTACTTTGTCGTGCGAAGTCAAACGCAGCGTTTTTTGATATACCGAAACGCCCTAAGCGTCTCAAGAGAGGCAGACCCCGTCGGTATGGTAGCCGTGTGTCTATTCCACACCTGCAGTATACAGATATCGTTGTTGAGGATCAGACACTTTCTGTCGCTGATAAAGTCGTGCGAACAAAGATGTGTCCTGTAGATGTCCGCATCGTTGTGATACGCAAATGCCCCAAAAAGTCTAAACCCTATCGGTATTTTTGTGTATTTACTTCAGATTTACGACTGCCCGTAGAAACAGTTATCCGACACTATAGAAACCGGTGGCAGATTGAAACTGCCTTTCGGGACGCTAAAGAGAACTTCGGATTTGACACCTATCAACTCCGAGACAGGAAAAGTTTGGATCGGTTCGTTCAACTCAGTTTCACCGCAGCAACGCTGACACAACTCGCTTTCAGTCCGTCGCCATTGCCTAAGACACCCGCAGACACAGACACAGACAAGGTTTCTCTTGATTTAGAAGACGTGCTATCCACGCTCAATATACACTGGTATAAACCGAAACATCTCACACGCGGCTTGATGACCGCTTACTTGCAGCGATGTTTACAACAAAACTATTTTTATACGGGTTACGACCCGAGGAAAAACGCACAGAAAAAACTAAAAATCCCCGAAGATACTACATGAACTAGTTCAACAGCAACTATTTTCACGATTATTGGAAAAATGATGGCTAAAAAACAGTGATTTCTAACAGAATTTAGACAGAAAAGGGGCGTTAGCAGCAGTTCTAACACCTGTTCAGAAGTGCTAACGGGGAAATGCTGCCAACTATTCATAATCTATAACAAGACCAAAAATGTCCAAACTATAGTAATAATCTATGAATGGAGATAAAAATGTTTGTGATAATTGCACCGATTCAGATAAAAGAAGGTAAACGTGAAGAATTTATAGAAGCAATGTTAGAAGATGCCAGAGGGTCTGTTCGTGATGAACCGGGCTGCTTGAGATTTGATGTTATTCAAGATGGATCAGATGAAAATCGGATCTGGCTTTATGAGGTATATTTAGACGAGGATGCATTCAAAGCACATCTGGAGACACCACACTTCATTAAGTGGCGTGATACCGTAAAGGATTGGTTCGCTGAAAACGAATATAAAGGAGCTGGTGGTGGAAGCTACACTATTTACCCACCTGATGATGATTGGAAGTAAGTTCTTCCTTATGCTGAACATGAACATACTATCCAAAAGATGTCTTTTCATATATATTGATAGGGGGATTTGAAATGAAAAGAATATTGTTCTTTGTCCTGTGCGCGATAATTATATTTACCTTCTCCATTGTAGGCGAAGCTATTAAAGACGATGCAATGGTCCTTTATCTGTCGTTTGATGAGGGTAGGGGGAAAGCTGTTGAAGACCTTAGTGGCAAAGGTAATAATGGTACTCTTGAAGGTAATGTGGAGTGGATGCACAATGGAAAAATTAATTCAGCACTGTTTTTTAATGAACAAGTCCAGCAAGGAGTTGTTGCAGTCAAAGCATCTAATAGTTTGGCAATCACCAAGAGTTTGACGATGGCTGTATGGATATACCCACAGAGTGTTGGAGATTATCGTAATGTGCGTGGCCAGGCGGGTCCTCACACATATTATCTGAGTATTCATCAGGGTAAGCCATCAGTTTGGATAGGAAGTGGTGGTGCCGGTGGTCGAACGTGGAATAGTGCAAAAAGCAGTATTTCGCAGAATAGATGGTCGCATGTTGCAGTAGTTTACGACTTTGATAAAGAGCTAAGGATTTATATTGACGGTGAGCTTGATCAGACTCATAAGTTGGAGGGCGAGATTCCTGTTTCTCAAGCAGACCACTGGTTTGGCAATCGCTTAGACGGTGCATGGCCTTATAAGGGGATGCTTGATGAATTTGTTATCTATAACCGTGTTCTGACTGAAGCTGAGATTCGACAGGATATGGATCAGGTTTTGAGTGTGTCTCCATTAGATAAAGCTGCAGCGACTTGGGGTCTACTCAAAAGAGCAGTCAGATGAATAATTAGGGGGAGAGAAATGAGTAAATTGAGATTTGCATGCCATCTCATTCAGTTTAGTGGCGAACAGAGAGAACAACCTGAAAAAGTGTTGCGTGAGGTTGCGGAAGCTGGATGGGAAGGGGTAGAAAGTGTTCCAATAGATGGAGCAGAGAGTCTGGTTGAAATGGCAACTCTGGCACGCGGTTTAGGACTGCACATAGTTAATGCTGGTGGTGCTGGACTTGATAGGGTAAGGTTCAATGTTACACTTGGAAATAACGCAGCCGAGGTACCTGCCCTACGTCGTGGGGAATGGGGTGGGCCGAATCCAAGCGATGCAGATTTTGAAAACGGTGCTCGAACACTTGATGATATCCTTGCCTATTGTGATACCCACCAGATCAAAGGGTTTCATCATGCACATCTTGGTACATTGATTGAGACGGTTGAAGATGCGGAACGTTTGCTATCAGTTGCTCCCAGTCTTTGGCTGCTGTTTGATACTGGTCACATGCTTGCCGCAGGAAGCGATCCAATGCAGGTTTTTGATAGTGAACTCTTGCGTAATCGCATTGGACATGTTCATCTCAAGGATTGTCATGCAGATGATCCAGAAACTTGGGATTACAGAACGCAACGGTTCGGTGAAAAGGCACGTTTTGCAGAACTTGGTGCCGGAAATTTTGGTCTCGATGTCAAAGCAGTACTTGTGGGACTTGAATCTGTTGGTTACGATGGTTGGGTTTCAGTAGAGCTTGATCGTCCTTATCCTCCTCGTCCACCTGCGGAAGCTGCAAAGGTAAATCGCGAATATCTGCGAAGTTTAGGATATTGATTTGAGGTATGCCAATATGCTTAAACGAATCAAAATTCAAGGGTATAAATCACTCGTAGAACTCGATTTAAATCTTGAACCGCTATGCGTACTTGTTGGTCCGAATGCGTCTGGGAAGAGTAATTTTCTTGACGCATTGCAGCTCTTATCTAGGATGGCGACCTGCTGGACATTAGAAGAAGCCTTCGATCCGCCATATCGGGGTCATCCCTTAGAATCATTTACTTTTTCTGATGATGGAATCAAGGGTATATTGAAAAAGGACAAAGTTTCCTTCAAAATCGAAGTAGATGTTCAGCTTTCTGATAATGTGATTGAGAAGGTCAATAAACGGATTCAGGAAATACGGGAGACAACAAAGAATTCTCGAAATGGTAAGCAACCTATAAGCGAGAAATATTTGCGTTATCGTATTGAGATTGAGATGTTACCGGAGCAAGGATTTATTCGAGTGGCTGATGAATACCTTGCAGCGCTTAGTGCCAATGGTGCACCTAAGAGAAATAGAAGACCGTTCTTAGAGCGGGATGGAGATCGCCTACATCTGCGGATGGAAAGGCAATCACATCCACTTTACTATGAACGTTTTCTTGATTACAGTATACTTTCTCGGTCACATTATCCACCACACTATCCCCATTTAACTGCTATGCAGCAAGAATTGGCAAACTGGTTAACTTTCTATCTCGAACCGAGAGAACACATGAGACAGCCAAATCCTGTCAAGGCAGTTCATGATATTGGACCAATGGGAGAGGACATTGCAGCGTTCCTCAATACACTGAAAGCTCAAAACAAACGACAATTTGAGTCAGTAGAGAAATCTCTAAATGCAATGATTCCATCTATTACGGGTATTGAGGTAAACGTAAATGAGTTGGGAGAAGTTGAATTGGATATCCATGAAGGTGAAAAACGCATTTCCGCAAGAGTATTATCTGAAGGAACACTCAGAATATTAGGTCTATTAGCCCTGATTGGATCTGAGGATCCGCCAACATTGATAGGATTTGAAGAACCGGAGAATGGCATTCATCCGGCTAGGATTAAGCGAATTGCCCGGTTTTTAGAAACTAGAATGATACTTAAAGATATCCAATTCATTGTCACTACACATTCACCCCTTCTTCCCGATCTCATTCCACCTGAATCTTTATTTGTTTGCCGTAAAGTGTCTGGTGAGACAGAGATCGAACCTTTTACCATGATGAATATCGGCCCCTTATGGAAAAGGTCAGATGTAGAGGTGGTATTAGATGACGAAGATTCATTGTCTCCTTCTGAACGTATCTTGCGTGGTGATTTTGATGCGTAATATCAATCTATTTGTTGAAGATGTGGCACATGAGGACTTTCTTACAGCAATAATCAAAAGGTATGCTGATGAATACAATATTGAGACTAATATCAAACCCTCTAGTGTACGCGGGGGTCATGGAACTGTAATTACTGAATTGAAGCAATACGTCAGGGATATACAACAGAATAAAGAAGTTCTTCCGGATCTTGTAATTGTTGGAACAGATAGTAATTGTAAAGGTCTAATGGAAAGGGAAAATGAGATCAACCATGTTACCTCAAATATCAGAGATATTGTAATCAATATGATTCCTGATCCACATATTGAAAGATGGTTTCTACTTGATCCTGAAGCATTCAAAACTGTATATGGAATGGGCAGTGTTAAACCGGATTACAAATGTGAAAGAGATCGTTATAAGAAAATGTTATTAAATGCGATTTATCAAGCAACTATGACACCACCGATTGACGGTACAGAACGTTTAGAAGAACTCGTCAATGCAATGGATCTGCAGCGGGTTGAACAGTCTGATAGATCAATAGGTAGATTTCTGACAGCACTTAATCGTCAATTTAGAAATTGGCAACAGTAGTTCATAGTAGACTGTGCTAAAACTTCGAATTTTAAGTCTTTTTCATCTATTTCCAACAGAATACTTCACTCCCTAGATAAACCTGCGGTATGTCTTCCGGCTGCGGGATCTCCTGCTGCATAATAAGTTTCTGTATCTCGATCGATATAGAGCATTGAAGGAGCAGCAATTGGCGAAGAGACTGCATCTACCTTATGTCCCCGTTCTGCAAGCTCGTTCCGTACATTATTGCTGACACTGTCATTGATAGTTAATGATCCTGGGCCTTTGAATGTCTGTTCACGATTAGGATTCGGGTCGAAGGAGTCTTCATGATGTGCGGTTGCAAACCGTGGTGTTGTCACTGCATCTTCAGGTTTCATACCAAACTCAACATAATTGAGCAGTAAATTCATGGTTGCTTGATCTTGTAGATCCCCTCCAGCAACGCTGATAGCTAATATAGGTTGGCCATCCTTAAGAACAAGTGTAGGTGTCAATGTAATTCTTGGACGTTTTCCCGGTTCGATACAATTTGGGTGTCCATGTGTTGTATTTAGACTACGGAGTCGGTTACCGTAGCTGACCCCTGTGGTTCCTGTACCTCCGGCGTGGTATACATTGGCACTTGGGGTAGCAGCGACTACATTTCCCCATCTGTCAGCTACAACACACGTTGTAGTTCCACCAACACCCGGGCGGAACATACCGTTTTCTTTTAGCGGTTTCATACGTTCTACATCACCTGGTTGTGCTTTACGTGATGCATTTTTCATATCAATTAATGGTCTGCGAATTTCAGTATAAGCATCTGACAGTAATGTGGAGATAGGTACATCAACGAACTCAGGGTCAGCATAATACGCATCTCTATCTGCCATCGCTAACTTCAGTGCTTCAGTAACTACGTGCACGTAATCTGCTGATAGATGGCCTATAGATTTAAGGTCAAATCCTTCTAATAGTCTCAATGCTTGACAAAGGTACGGGCCTTGTGTCCAAGTACCACACTTACACACTGTGTATCCTTGATATTCTACCGTTACAGGATCTTCGATAAGTGTAACATGTGCTGCGAGGTCATTTCTACGAAGGAAACCACCATTATCAATATAATATGCTTCTAATTCATCGGCGATGTCGCTATTTACTCCGTTTCGTCCATAGAATCTATCACTAGCTGCTTGTATTTTTTGTTGGCGAGTTCCTGATGCATTCCTTTCTTCAGAAACTAGTTTTCGTAAAGTAGCAGCTAATTTGGGATGCCATTCTTCATTTCCATCGTCAAGCAGATTCAGTGTAGGTGAAACAATTTCCTCGTACGTCATCGTTCCATATAGTTTGAGTGTTGTGGTGCATAAATCAACAACTGATGGGACTGGTGCCATTTTTATATCATAGTTTGGTATACCGTTTTCCATATACCATTTGATTGCTGCGCGGGAAAGTGGTGCGCGTCCCTGTCCAGAAAGTGACTTCACTTCTTGTTTTTTTGAGTCATATATTAGGAGTGGTACCTCACCCCCAATTGAACATGCCCCATGGTCTGTTATATTGAGGGCGAGTATTGTTGCGGCAGCTGCGTCTGCTGCGTTGCCACCTGCCTCCAAAATCTCGATACCAGCTGCAACTGCCTTTGCGCCCCCTGCAGCAACGACACCTGTTTTGCTTTCTGTTTTCCATCCAATAGCTTGTATGTCAATCATATAGGTTTCCTTTTCATCAATTCTAAAATCTACCATAAGTAATATCATATATGGTTTCTGAAGTCAAGAAATACTTCGGTGTGTTTAGATTGATTATCTCTGTTTTTTCTTGACATAATTGAGTAAAGAGATTACACTGATATAGCAAATATAGGCTATCTTTTCTTATTTATAGCTGCGTTTATTAGAAAATAATGGAAATACCGAAAATATTTATTCTTGGAGAGAATTCACAAGCAGGAACTTATGTTCTAAGAATTCGACTAAGTAAAAAAACAAGCTTAAAATTCGGCGGCTTTCGAAAAGGAAAACTAATTTCGTTACCTGCGGGTCATTATACTTATGTAGGATCTGCACTTTCTGAGAAAGGCTCGACTTCACTTGCAAGGAGACTTGTTAGGCATGCGACAAGGACAAGTTCCAAACCACGTCACAAAATACGAGATGAAATGTTGAATCAGTTCCGAGAATGCGGGTTAGGACCATTCAATCCCTTACCGAGAAGCGATAAGAGATTGTTTTGGAATATAGACTATATGCTGGATTTAGAAATATCTGAGATAATAAATCTCATTGCTATTCGGTCTCCTATACCATTGGAAAGTTTAATTGGTTCATTTCTTGAGAATAACAAGGATGCCGATATTATTGAAAAGGGTTTGGGTGCGAATGATGCACCGAACAATACCCACATTTTACGTGTGAACACAGACGACATGTGGTGGTTAACAATAGTGAATGATTTACAGACCAAGTTTTTATGAGATTGTACATCAAAGGAAGAAATATGTCAGAAACACCAAATATTCTTTTTCTTTTAACCGATCAACAACGATACGATTCATTGGGGTGCAATGGTGCTGCTATATGTCGAACGTCGGCAGTAGATAGCGTAGCTGCGGCTGGTATGCGTTTCACGAAAGCCTATACGCCTATAGCACTCTGTTCTCCAGCACGTGGTTCGTTACTTACCGGTCTTTACCCTCACAATCATGGACAACTCTCCAATATGGGAAACTTTAATGCAGTATTTGGAGAACAGATTCTTGACAAACCAGCATATCCTCAATTATTGAAGGCTGCTGGTTATGATGTTGCCTGTGTTGGTAAATGGCATCTTGCTAAACAAGGTGACACTGAGTTTTGGGGTTATGACAAATGGCATCCGTATAGTGAATGGCATCAATGGCTTCACGATGATGGGATAGATTTTAGAATTGACCGGGATGCAGTGCAACCTTATGAATGGGGTGGAAATGCGCCCTTCTATGGCAGGTTACCACTTCCTGTTGAACGGACTATGGAAGCATGGACCGCGGATAAAACTATTGACTTAATCAATGGTTATAAAAACTCCGAAAAACCCTTTATGATTGCAGCGAATTTCTTCGGTCCACACTTTCCTTATGCTGTGCCAGAACCTTACGATACTATGTATAATCCGGAGTCTGTAGAACGTTGGGGGAACTTTGATGAGCAATTTGTCAATAAACCGCTTATTCAGCAGAAGGAGATGTTGCGCTGGAATGCAAGTCATTTAACTTGGCAAGATTGGCAGAAAGTGATCGCTGCATATTGGGGCTTCTGCACCTTCATTGATGACCAAGTTCAACGGGTCCTCGAGTGCCTTGAACAGAACGGTTTATCTGAGAACACGATAGTCATTTTCTCAACTGACCATGGTGATATGCTTGGCAGTCATCGCCTATTTAACAAAGGTTTTCACATGTATGAGGAGACGCATCATATACCACTTGTTATAAAATGGGATGGCGTAACATCAGCAGGGACGACATGCGATGAATTTGTCAACCTCGTTGATTTGATGCCGACATTTTTAGAAATCGGTGGTGCAGAGGTGCCTAACAATCTCGATGGAAGGTCAATAGTTCCTCTGCTCAGAGGTGAAGCTGTTGAAGACTGGCCCGATGATGTCTTTGCTGAATTCCATGGATACGAAGCCACGCTTGCAACTGTGCGGATGGTGCGTACCGACAAATGGAAATATGTATATAATCCATATAGTGAAGATGAACTCTATGATATGCAAAGTGATCCGCATGAACTTCACAATCTTGCAACGCATCTCGGATATAAACATGTGTTAAGACGCATGAAGGATCGCATGGTTAGGTGGTTACGTGATACAAGAGATAATATTGTAATGGAAGGTGGATGGCAGAGCAATTCTTACGATCTGCTTGTGTCTGATCGTGAACGTTAGATTGTTACTGTTAACGTGAGTTTGGAATAAAGATGCACAACCTGGAAAGGTTATGCTACGAAGACACAACCTGAAAAGGTTATGCTACAATTCAAATACACCGAACTCACGTTACTGTTATTGGACTTTTTGAACATACTCAGTTCCTTTCTGGAACCATTCACGTAAAATCGTGTTTTCACTATAAGTCCGTTTTGCCTGTCCGCCTGTAGCTTGAGAAATATCAATTGTTGCAGAGATGATCACATCACCGAAGAAACCTGCTTCCTCGATTACATTCCCATTTGGATGGATTATTTTTGAGTTACCATGGGAGGATCCTGGTGCTTTGATATCATCTGGGTTTGCGGGGGTATTTGCCATCACAAGATAAATTCCGTTTTCTGTTGCGCGTGAAATAGGCATTGCCCGGTATGCTGAGAGTTTATATTCTGATAGCAACCCCGATTCACAGGAACAGAAAAAACAGATTTGTGCTCCCATCGCAGCCGGAAGTTTAACTAATTCAGGATAACGGACATCGTGACATATAATAAAACAACAATCAACATCTGCTAACTGTACAATTGGTAATTTGCCACGATTATTTGTACACCATTTCTCTCCAGCTAGAAAGGTTTTTCCATAGCGGTATTTTAGAGTACCTTGTTGATCAAATATTGCTAAGTCATTATGCCAATTTTCACCGTCATGGTGTGCAGATCCAACGATGACCGCTATTTTATGTCTCCGTGCTGCCGCTGCAATCTTTGCTTCTGCCTCTTTGAAAACCGGTGGTGATACCTGTTCCCAATATTTGGTGTCACAACAGTAGCCGAACAAACACCCTTCAGGAAAAGCGGCAATCTGTACTTGTTGTTCTGCACATTCGTCTATTTTTGTAGTACTTTTTCTGTGCTTGCAATTACATCTTTACTTGTTAGCAATTGACAAGCTGCGACCTTTATATGGTTATTTGACATTTCTTATTCTCCTTGTGGACTAAGATGCGCAAATATGTATAAATATTTGTAATCTTCACTATAGATACCGTATAATATATGATAACACAATTGGTTGCACTTGTCATCTTCATCTGATATACTATTTGCAGGTGCATTCGTACCATATATAGTAAATTTCGGAATTAATTAGACATCAGGTAGTCCGTAGGTCGGGTAGAGCGGAGCGAAACCCATAGGTGTCAACTTAAGAACATTTTTATGTTATTTTAGTATAAAATATTGTTGCAAAATAGAGACACCTCTTACATAATAGTAGAAAAACAATATTACTCATTTCTACAAAAGAGGTGTTCCAATGTCTATTCTAACACAGGTTTGTGATAAAATGCAAGCTATACTGCGAACGATTGCTGACGCATCAGCTTCAAGGTGCGGGTTCGTCCGAAGGATCCGCAAGTTCTCCGGAGGTGCTTTCGTGCAGACCCTTGTATTCGGGTGGCTTGAAACGCCTGATGCAAGTTATACGGAGTTGGCACAAACAGCTTGTGCTTTAGGTGTGCATGTCACCCGCCAAGCGATTGAAAAACGGATGACACCTGAAGCAGCCGAAACCTTGAAATCGGTGCTTGAGATAGCCGCAACAACACAAGTTATTTCAGCACAATCGCCGACACTGCCTTTGCTAAATCAGTTCACAGGCGTCTATGTGCAGGACAGCACCACACTCACATTGCCGGATGAGCTGAGACCTGTATGGAAAGGGGGGCGTGCTAAAAACGATTGTGAGAAGTCTGCTATGAAACTTCACCTCTGTTTTGATGTCCTGACGGGTGCTTTCCAACACTTCCAACTCAGTGATGGTATTACTGCCGATAGCAAGGCAGCAGCGGCGTTTGGACCGCTTCCTGCGGGGAGTTTACACTTAGCAGACCTCGGCTATTTTTCGTTTGACGCATTTAGAAAAATGACACAAGCAGGCATCTTCTGGATAACAAGATTGAAAGTAAACTGTAAACTGTATGATGAACAGGGAGAACCCTTCTGCTTATATAAGCACCTCAAGGCAACAAACTCGGACACTATAGACCAGCGTTGCTATGTTGGAGCGAGGGATCGTCTGCCAGCACGCCTCGTTGCACGGCGATGTTCCGAACAAGTAGCGAGCAAGCGTCGCCGATACATCAGGCGTGATGCTAAACGGAGACAGACAACGCCCTCAAAACAACGGTTACGCCTTGCCGATTGGGATATTTACATTACAAATGTGGAGGTTGCACAACTTACCGTTGAACAAGTTATTATTATTGCTGGGCTCCGATGGCAAGTTGAGTTGCTATTCAAATCCTTCAAAAGCGTTGGCAAGGTGAATACATTCCGCAGTGCCAAACCTGATCGTATCTTATGTGAGGTGTATGCGAAACTCATCGCACAACTGATAAGACATTGGATTATGGTAGCAGCTGGCTGGCGGTGTATACTGCACGATCCCATCAGCACAGCGAAACTTATTGGGCGGCATGCACGCACACTCACAATGAGTTTTCACGAATCTAAAGCGGCGTTATTGAAGACACTGAGCAACATAAAAAAGGATTTACAATACAGCGACTGGGGACAACATAGAGCAGGAAAGCACACAACTTATAGGCAACTGAAAAAGGCTGAAAATCCCTAAGTTGACACCTATGGGTAGAGCAAAGCGAAACCCGACTATTATTGAGATAAACCGCAATACGTAAATTAATGCTGTCGGTGCGGTGCCTATTTATTTTCATATTTAACCATAATTATTATGAAGGATCGAGGAACAATCGTTGGCGGAACAGAAAGCAACAAATATAACATGGCATGAAACCACTGTCACAGTGGAAGATAGAGAACAGCTGCTCAACCAAAAAGGTTGTGTAGTTTGGTTTACAGGTCTCTCAGGTTCAGGAAAATCAACATTAGCCAATGCGGTGGCACACTTATTACATGAACGTAATCATCACACTTATGTGTTAGATGGTGATAATGTACGACATGGATTGAACAAAAATTTAGGATTCTCACCAGAGGACCGTGAAGAGAACATACGTAGAGTCGGTGAAGTAGCGAAACTTTTTGTTGATGCTGGTACGATTGTCATGACTGCATTCATTTCACCGTATCGGGCAGATCGAGATCAGGCAAGAGAGCTTATATCTGAAAATAGATTCGTTGAAGTATATGTTGAATGTCCACTTGGTGTATGTGAAGAGCGCGATCCCAAAGGTTTGTATAAGAAGGCGCGTTCGGGGGAGATCAAAGAATTTACAGGAATTAGTGCCCCTTATGAAGCACCGAATAAGCCTGAAGTACTTGTGAATACCGCAGAACTATCAATTTTTGAATCGGCACAAAACGTAATTTTGTTTCTTGAGAAAGCGAAATTGGTTCCTTCGGATCGATAATTAGGATTAAAAAAATAACGTGAGTTCGGTATAAGCTATCTTTGTAGAGCAAACTGTCAGTTTGCGTTCCATGGATGCACAAACGAACAGTTCGTGCTACATGTTGCGGTGATATTATAGTAAATTTTGGAATTAATTAGACATCGGGTAGAGCTTGCGAAACTCTACTATGACTGTGCTAAATCGCAATGCGTAGATTGCCCCTCCGGGTGCGGTGCCTATTTATTTTCATATTTAACTATATATGATGTGTTGATTACTGACAATTAATTTTTTCGTTAGGGGTTATATGAAACTAATCCAATATCACTTACCGAACTTAGGTAAACGTGTCGGGATTGTTACCCGTGAAAACGGTGTAATTGATGTGACTAGTGAAGAGTCGAGGAGTGTTTTAGATGTGCTTGAACTTGCACATAGAGAACGCGTGAGTTTGGGTGTTTTACTTGCGGATATACAAGAAAAGGTGTCTGCTCCACCGCCGATGCGGTTTACTGCGTTCCGTGAAACAAATAGTGTTTCTGAGGACGAAAGTGGATTGACATTGGAAAAATTGAATGTAAGTCCATCTGAAAAAATACCTCACCTTTTGATGCCGATTGACCCGCCGGAAGTCTGGGGATGTGGTGTTACCTACAAACGTAGTGCGGACATGCGTGATGACGATACGCAACAAGATATCTATAGTCGTGTGTATCATGCAGATAGACCCGAGATTTTTTTTAAAGCAACGCCATCACGTTGTGTCGGACCGAACGATTATATTGGCATACGTAGCGACTCGACATTAACTGCGACTGAACCTGAGCTTGCTTATGTTCTCGGTTCTGAGGGTGAGATAGTTGGATATACCTTATGTAATGATGTGTCGGCTTGGGATATTGAACGCGATAATCCGTTGTATTTACCGCAATCAAAAGTGTTTTATGGTTGTTGTGCTCTTGGTCCGATGTTCATTACGCCATCTGAAGTAGATGATCCGTATGCTTTGGAAATGAAATGTACGATTCTTCGAGAGGAAGAAGAAATTTTTGTTGGTGAAGTCAATACCTCTCAAATTAATTGGAAGTTTGAACAGCTCACTGAATTTTTGATGCGAGATAATCCTATACCGTATGGGACTGTTGTCTCTACTGGTACGGGGATTATTGTTCCCAATGATCTGCCACTTGCTGCAAATGATGTTGTCAAGATAGAAATTCAAGGGTTTGGCACGCTTTCTAACCCTGTAAAACAGCTTTAGAGGTGGTATATGTATGATACCGAGATGTATATCGGTAGACATAAGACTGAATTAGATACACCTGCGTTGTTGATAGATCTGGATATAATGGAATCGAATATCCAGAAAATGGCAAATTATTTTGCTACAGTAAACACGGAGCTTAGACCTCACGTCAAAACACATAAAACGCCGATAATTGTCCATAAACAGATCGCTGCTGGAGCAATTGGTGCCACATGTGCAAAGTTAGGGGAGGCAGAAGCAGTTGTTCATGCGGGTATTAAAGATGTTCTAATTGCCAATCAGATTGTCGGATCCCATAAAATAGCACGACTTATCAACTTAGCAAAACATTCGGACATTATGGTTGCAGTGGACAACGTTGAAAATGTACATGCAATTTCAAAAGCGGCTTCGGAGAAAGGAGTAACGATCAGAGTACTGGTTGAAGTGAACATCGGTATGGATCGGTGTGGTGTTGAACCTGGTCGTGAAACACTTCCGTTGGTTCATATTGTAGGAGAAAGTTCGAACTTAAAATTTGAAGGTTTGATGGGATATGAAGGTCATACCGTTGCAAAACCGGTGAGGACTGAACGTGAAAATGCTACGAAAGCCGCAATGCAACGTTTAATTGATACCAAACATCTACTTGAAGAAAATGGGATTCATGTGCCCATAATGAGCGGTGGCGGGACAGGAACTTACGATATAACAGGCAGCATCCCAGAAATGACTGAGGTGCAGGCCGGTTCTTATGTGTTTATGGATGCAACTTATCGTAATGTAGAAGGTGTTGGTGAAAAATTTGATTGTGCACTGACTGTTTTAGCAACTGTTGTCAGCCGGCCAGAAAAACATAGGATAGTCGTAGATACAGGTTTGAAAGTGTTAACAAAGGAGTTTGGCATTCCACAGCCAGTTGATTTGCATGGCGTTGAGATGATAGGTCTTTCTGAAGAACATGGAAAGATACTAGTATCTGATGAAGATATATCGATTAAACCAACAGATAAACTTGAAATTTTACCTACACACTGTTGTACTAACGTTAACCTACATGACAAGTATTATGGTGTACGAAACGGAACAGTAGAGACAGTGTGGGAAATAGCTGCGAGGGGGAGATCGCAATAATGATTTCAACAACGACAAATACGATTGAAGGTAGACAGATTGGGCAGTACCTTGGTTTGGTAACCGGTGAGGCAATCATGGGGGCAAATATATTTCGTGATTTCCTTGCTGGAATTACAGACATGATCGGCGGACGTTCGGATGCTTATGAAGGCAAACTTGCAGATGCACGTGAAACTGCTGTACGAGAAATGCAAGAAATAGCACAAAGTAAAGGGGCAGATGCTGTCGTCGGTATTGATATAGACTATCAAGTACTTGGGTCTAGTAATGGGATGTTGATGGTAACTGCTACTGGCACTGCAGTGAAATTGCGTTAATGACATCACAGATTTCGAAAGGAGTGTGTCTATGTACAAACTTTTTACAAAAAACCAACAGTATATGAAATATAGAACGAAGTGGGTGATAGGAATACTTCTTGTGAACCTGTTAATGTTTACACATCTGTACACAGATGCCTACATTGAAGCCCGATATACTATTCCGCAAATTGTCAGTGAAAGTTCAAACATCGTATTTGGAACAATTGAAGAGGTAAACACGAAACGAAAGACTGCTAATATTAAGGTAGAGCATAATATTAAAGGGCGTAGTGAATTTGAAGTTATTAGAATTCGTTTTGACGTATATAAAGGTGAAGCGGATCATAGAGATGAACTTGCACATTTTTTGAAGCAGGGCGAACAGATTGTTGTATGTTACCTACAAGAGGATCGCCGTATTGATGCGTTGGCACATACAAGAGGAAAATGGTTTCAACTGCAACTAACGAAAAATCGTGAAAGGGGATGGGGCAGATGGGGTTTTACACACTTTGAGAAATACCTCAATCGAGATAAGGTTTCCAGACGCGACTCAACAAAAGATTTTCAAAAAGAGTTACGTTCAATGTTGGGTGAAAATGCTATCAGACTTCTTCTCTTAAATACCAGTTCGTATAAAGCCGAGATACCAATTATCTCAGGTATTAATAAAGTGACAGAGCGTTGGATTGCATATAATCAAACAGATGATCGTAATCTACCAGGATTAAGCAAGTCAGATATTTTATGGATAGGGTACCGTTCAATTGGTAGAGATGGCCGTTATAAGCTGGATAGTGGCCAGGAAAAACGGATAAAAGATTTTGTCAAAAATGGTGGCGTTGTTATTGTTTCTGGTCAGGATAGTGATCCTGATAGGCCTTGCGGTACGGGTTGGTTACCTGAACCACTAAGAGGCTTGGAAAGTAAGCATCGGAACGATTTTCAACTTACATCTAAAGCAGGCGAGCTCTTTAAAGCACCCAACCGGATACGTTCAGGGCAACTGTCACTTGATGATTCTTGGAACGGTTGGAATGATAAATATGAGGTGTTTGCAACGACTAATAGTGGAAAGCAAATTGTTGTTGCAAAATTGAGATATGGCAAGGGTATGTATCTTATCACGAGTCTGCATAACAATAGGAAAGAACAAGTAAGTCAAAATCGACCAATGCTTGAGAATCTTATGCATTATGCTGTAGGATTTTTAGTTAAATAGATCCAAATAGTTTGGAGTTATTCAGGTATGCGAAACATAATTAAGATACTCTCATTGAGTCTTTTATCTGTGCTTGTCTGTTTCACTTCTACTGCTGAGGCAGTAATTCCGCAATTGATAGGCCCTTTGACTGCTTTACTTGCTATAATTCCACAGATACTTGCATTCATTGGTGTTGCGTTGATTACTTCACTTGTCTTTGCGCGTGATACAACGAAGAGCATATTTTACAAAATTCGAGGTTTTTTTACTGTGAAAAGGACAATTGTTTCTGTCATCGGCTTGGTTGTTCTTGTTGGTCTGGCAGTGCTAACCTTCTATTTAGTTGATAAAGGGGCTAATAAGAATATAACTCCGATTGATGTGAGTAGTGAAAAAACTGCAGAACAGAAAGCAAGAACTGGAAGTGCTTGGGCAACCTTTCGGGGTAATGCAAACCGCACGGGGCGTGTTGATGAACTTTCTGGACCTATTGATGGTAACCCATTCTGGGTATTTAGGGCTAAGGGGACGAGAACGGTTAAGTTTCTTTCCTCACCAGCTGTTGTTGGTAATAGATTATTTATCGGTGCGGTTGTGGGTGTTTTTTCTGTTCGCGGTGCTACGTTCTGTATTGACACAGATAAGAATGAAGTCGTATGGGAGAGAAGTTCTGAGATACCGATATTTTCATCCCCTGCAGTCGTTGCAGGTAGAGTTTACATAGGTGAAGGGTTTCATGAGGATAGCGGATGCAGGCTGCGATGTCTGGATGCTAGTACAGGTGAACCGATATGGAGTTTTACAACTGCCAGCCATGTTGAGTCTACGCCATTTATCACAAGGGGTAGACTTTACTTCACTGCAGGGGCGGATGGTGTCTATTGCATTGATGCACTTGCTGGTGAACAGATATGGCATTTTCCTGCTGTTCATGCCGATATGTCCCCTATAGTAATGAATGACAAAGTTTATTTCGGTACAGGGTACGGTGAATATGCAATATATGCAGTAGATGCGGAAACCGGAGAGGAAATTTGGTCAACACCAATGCCTTATCCTGTATGGGGTACGCCAAGTGGCTATGAAAATCTTGTGTATTTTGGTTTAGGAAGAGGGAATTTTTCCGAAAGCGCACCTGTTCCTGCTGGAAAGTTCGTGGCATTAGACGGCGAAACAGGTGACATTGTATGGGAATATGAGGCAGAAGATGCTGTTTTCACTGCAGCTGTAGTGCACAACGGTTATGTGACCTTTGGATCCCGTGATCGTAATATCTACACACTTACAGCTATGAATGGAGAAGTCCATTGGAAAAAAGACCTTGGTTCACCTATTTTGTCATCACCTGCTGTAGCGGAGCAATCGGTTTACGTTGCAACACAGGCTGGCCGAATCTATTCGTTAAGTGTTGAGGATGGACAAATTCAATGGGAACATGATTCAAATAATGATGCAAATGGCGTGGAATTTATATCTTCACCAGCAATTGCAAATGAAAAATTGTATATTGGATCTGGTGACAGATTTATATTTTGTTTAGGTAAGAAAGATACTGTTGAAATAGTTGGTGATCGTTAACATCATCGATTATAGTAAATTTTGGAATTAATTAGACATCAGGTGGTCCGTAGGTCGGGTAGAGCTTGCGAAACTCGACTATTGTTGAGCTAAATCGCAATGCGAAGATTGCTCCTCTGGGTGCGGTGCCTATTTATTTTCATATTTAACCATATATTACAAATTACGTTGAATCCGTAAACATACAGAAGCAAATTAAGGACTTATGTTTACGGAAAATATGATTTACATTTACAAGGAGAAAATATAATGAGAAAGGCATTTATCGCAATAATACTGTTGCTGCTAGTTACAGGATTAACAGCAGATGCACAGTGGCGTAGCAAAACGCATGACGAATATCATGCACTCCAACGCCCTGCAGATATAGATATAGATGGTTCTCTGGATGACGCAGAAGGTTGGGAAGGTGTTTTTGAGACTGTGACTGGAACTAATAGAGATCCTTTTTGTGAAGTGGAATTTGCTGGTGATGATGGCAAAATATATGTCTTCCGGGAATGGGGTGGCGGAAAATGGAATGGACGTGATGACCACAGAACCTGTTTCGGGCTTGTCTGGGATGAAGAAAATATTTTTCTTGCTCTGAGTGTGACTGATGATGAACATCAGAACTCTGGTGGGGCCTGGAATGGTGATAGTGCGCAAATTGGATTTGTACCATCTGGTATGCGCGAGGCGGGAGAACAATTATATTTGTATAACGCTGCTTTAAACAATGGAGCAAACGGTCTTATTTTACATAATGAGGCAATATTCGGGGGTCAGCAATTAACCGAGGGTGATAATGTTGCAATTAGTCGAAACGAAGACGCAAAGGAAACCTACTACGAATTTAGATTTTCGGCTGAGGATTGGAATGTTGCTGGAAATAAATTTGAAGTAGGATATGAGTTTGGTTTAGCTATCTGCGTCAATGATGGTGATAAAGACACTCCCGGTCAAAAAGGTTGGAGCGGTTGGTATACTGACTGTATCGTCAACGGTCCTAAACAACCAGAAAACACAGGATTAGTCATTCTCTCTAATGAAACACTCTCAGTAGAAGCAAAGAATAAGTTAACAACAACTTGGGGAAGATTAAAATCAATCCGTTGAGGATTTAGATTACAAATAACTAACATACAGTAGCGGATGTTACATCCGCTATTGATTTCAAAAGTAGTACCTATGCTACTACTTATAAATACATTACAACATGATTGTTGTAAATTAAAGTTTCCACTTATAAATGTGGATAATTAATACTTATATGAGGTAATTTTGATGAAAAAATATGTGTTTAAATTCACTGCTATATTCGTAGCAATAATGTTAATAGGAATTAATGTTGCTGATGCACAGTGGCGCAGTGAAACTCACGATGTCTACAACGCACCTACCGGTTTAGATGTTGAAATAGATGGTAATCTTGACGAATGGGCTGGTGTCATGGATAGTGTCTCAGGTACTGATGGTTCATCGTTCTGTGGTGTCGAATTCGAGGGACGAAACGGCGATGTTAAAGTATGGGAAGAATTGGGAGCTGGCACATGGGACGGACCTGATGACCATACTACATGTTTCATGATCGTGTGGAATGCTGATGCAGTTTATCTTGCACTTGATGTTACCGATGACGAACATGAGCATGAATCAACAGGTGCATGGAACGGTGACGGTGTGCAGCTTAATGTTGTGCCAAGTGGAATCAGGGAATCAGGTCAAGTTTTCTTTTTATATAATGTTGCATTGAGGGACAATGGTGATCTGCTTCTACATAATGAGCAGACACGCGGTCAACCTGGGCTTACCAATGATGATTTTGCCATTGTCAGAGATGATGATGCCAAGAAGACCTATTATGAGTTTAAATTCACACCTGAGAATTTCGGTCTGGATATATCACTTACCGAAGGTCTTGAAATAGGTTTAGGTATTTGTGTCAATGACGGTGACAAAAATGCACTTGGACAAACAGGTTGGAGTGGTTGGAACCCACATACTGTCGTGCATGGAAAGAACCCTGAAAAGACAGGCCTTGTGGTTTTTAGTGGTGATAATGTTACCGCTGTCGAACCAGAAGGCAAGTTGACATCTACTTGGGGTAGAATTAAGTCTGTAAAATGACTTTTCAGTTGTAAACTAATTGGAATAAAAGAGAAGCCGCCGATTTGGCGGCTTCTCTTATGTACATGAGATTTTCTAATGATCGTGATGATCACTTTTGTTATAGTGCAATCGTAGCAGATCAACACCAAAATCATCTTCAATGTGTCTCCACACAGAATGAATATGATTAGCGTTGTTCTGTGTGTTATCATACTCTACAAAGAAGAATGGTCCGTGAATGCGGTAATAGTGTGGCATCCTACGTTCTTCACCGCCTGCCCATGCAAAATGGATGTCGTTTACGTTGCTTTCGCGTAGTTTTCGTCGTTCAATAGTTGATATTTCCTCTGGTAATCGATCTATGTATTCATGAACAACTTGTATTAAGAGGTCGCGTTGATGGGTTTGCATTGTTTCTACGGGTAATCCTTCAACAGCATCGAATTCTACTTTGGGTGCATTTCGCGTCAGTATATCAGATGGTGCCTCTGCTTCTATGACTGCAATTGTTTTCTGATACGGTGTTAAGCTTGTTAGGAGTTGTCGGGCGAGGTCTTCTTCAGCATAGAGTACCCGTAGCCCTTTGTTGTCTCCCTGTGGCACTTCTGCTGGATTAGAGCCAAAAAAGAAAGGATTTGGTGAGATCAATTCTCTGTTGACTACCGTAAAGTTGAGAGAGACATGGTGTCCCTCAGCACGCCAACCCCACGCCCCGTTACCTGTCGGATCACCGAAGACGGTGAAATAGTAGAATTCTGGATTTCGTTCAAGTCTTCCATCACCGTTTGTTTTTTCAATTTCTCCGAGTATAGTTTCTAGATTAATTATTGCACGTGCTT
The DNA here is from genome assembly GCA_965200395.1 of Candidatus Poribacteria bacterium. Classification (GTDB taxonomy): domain Bacteria; phylum Poribacteria; class WGA-4E; order WGA-4E; family WGA-3G; genus MSPOR6. The sequence goes on from CBDAUH010000004.1 coordinate 669,395, forward strand.
TTTTATATCCACTTGGACTTAATCCACTCTCCATAAGTGTAAATGCTGCTTCCTGTTGCTTTGCATTAAGTTCTTTCAAAGAGACACCTTGTCGTTCCCACATTTCGATTGGGATATAATGCCATCGAAAGCGTTCGTTTCCTTCGAATGGCAGATTTGCTTTTTCGCGCAGTGTAGGGGATAAGATGTCTAAGAAATTCGCAGCTGCGTTTGCCATACGTTCAGCAGTTTCTGATGCTGGAATTACTGTCGGTTTTGTATGATCGTGTGCCACCTAAAACACCTCCGTTCGATTTTATATTTATTATTTTACCTGATTTATAAATCAAATACCACTAAATTTGATAGATTCTATACTAAAATTGTAGCCAGAGCCAATTGTCGCGGACTTAGCATCCTCCGCAATTCTGAAAAAGATAATCCGGAGAATGCCTAAATCGCATTCATACCGCCGATGTGGCACTAGTCTGAGATGCTGACAACCGATAATCTGTGTTTATTCAAATCCTATCAAAAGCACCTTGAAGCACCAACCCCCTAATCCGCGTAAATCCGCGATCCAGAAAAAAAGCACGCAAGAAGACACAAACTCTTAAAATCCGCGTAAATCCGTGTAATCCGTGTAATCCGCGATTCTGACAAACAAAAATCCGCGTCCAAAATCGACTTTTGAATGCCTCTAAAATTGTAGCAGACTAAGATGCACAACCTAAAAAGGTTATGCTGCGATCATATCAAATACACCAAACTCACATGATACATAGAAATTATTGTGTGATGAAATACAGTTTTTGACACAAAAGTTTAAATCTTGTAAACTTAACAAAATCTGTTTGCGTTAAAAGGTTAAGTTGATCAAAATATGTAAGAGAGTCTGGCAATATTATGGACAAAATGATTGACGATGAAATGTTAGTTGCACAGTTCAAGTCGGGTAATCAGAGGGCTTTTGATGAGTTAATGAAACGTTACGAGCGAAGAATATTCGGATATCTTCTTCGTTCTGTTCGAAATTACGAAGATGCGGAAGAGTTGACTCTTGAAGTATTTTTTAAAGCCTATCGTGCACTTGGTACTTGGCAACCGAAGGCGAAGTTTTCTACTTGGTTGTACACAATAGCATCAAATCTTTCAATTGATTATCATAGATTAAAATCACGACAGCCGGTTTATGTGTTGGAAGATGAAGATGCAATAGAAAAAAGGTTAATTGCAACAGACATTTCGAGTAATCCTGAAAAAAGTCTTGAAGACAAGGAACGAGGGCGTCTTATCCGAGAGGCAGTTGACGAGCTCTCAGCAAAGCAAAAAACGGTGTTTATGTTGACGCGCTATGAAGGTATGCAGATTAAAGAGGTGGCAAAAACACTAGGAATGGCTGAAGGGACAGTCAAAATTCATTTACATCGTGCAATAAAGAAATTACAAGCTTTATTACGGCCCTTATGGGAAAATAATGAAATATAGGAGGTAAGTTGATGCCAAAATGTAATATTTCTGAGGCGCATGTTATAGATTTTGTGTATGGTGAGTTAAATCAATCACAGTCATCTGATTTTGAACAGCATCTTACCACGTGCGACAAATGTACCAGGATGGTATACACATATAATCATGTGCTTCAACTTGTTGATAATGCAGAGAATGAATTTATACCGGTTGCTCTTGCCCCCCGTAATCTTGAGGTGAAACTTTATAAACGTCTGGCAGATGCGCCCCTAGAAAAGACATCTGTACTTTCACGTGTATCACATCATTTCGCTAACCTACTCTTAGTATTGCATGAATGGAAAGTAGCTAGTATCTGTATATTTTCTATTGCGGTAATAGCAGTGGCGTTTTTTGTTAGTAATCCCTTCAGACCTGCTACTTTAGATATGAACCAAATAAATTCGGCAGATGTACGGATTGAGCAATATAGGCATAATGATATCCAACGAAATTTGGAAGATGTACTACGAAAAAAACATCTTCGTCACGCTGATTCTTGGGATACGGTTAGTCATCTCAACCGGGTGAAGGATCAGGCACAAGGCACCGATTGGGTAAACATTGCTAAAAAACAATTAAAACGTGTTGATTCAGAATTCTAATCATATATTCTCATAGTAGGTATATCGTGAGAAAATTAAGAGTATTCTCATTGTACTTCATCATAACTACTTGCATATTGTTATTGATGTTTACTTCATCAACATTTGCACAGCAAGACGATATTTCCTCTTTAATAAAAGAACGTAGATATCCAGAAGCTGTTGCTCGGTTGAGAATACACTTGAAAACAGCACCTGATGTTGAAACACGGAGTCGATATTACTACCAACTTGGTGAGTTGTACTATAACTATACGCAGCAATATCCCGAAGCACTCAAGGCATACGAGAGAATATTAAGTTTGAAAGACAAAGGGATACCGATAGCTGAAATATATCTTGCATATATCAAAATTGGTGATGTGTATAGCCGTATAGGTAATTACGATAGGGCTGTCCAATATTTTCGAGCACTTGTTGACATGGCTCCAGAATCACATTTTGTCCACGGGATTGGATTACGAAGAATCCGGGATATAGATAATGCCTTAGAAAACTTAAAAAATCAAGAACAGGTTATTAAGGATTATAAAGGTAGTCCTTTAGCTGCGGTAGCGCAGTTTCAGATTGCAGAACTTTACCGGTCCCATTCACAACTTAATCAACCTGAACTTGCGATTACTGCATATCAAACACTGCTTCATAACCATCCTTACCATAAGCTGGCAGCGGAAGCGCAATGGCGAATTGCACATATCAGACATACAGTGTTTCATCAATTAAATTTAGCAATTGATGTATACAAAAAAGTTGTTGAGGCGTATCCTACTACAAATTTTGCTGCTGAGGCATTGTTTCATATTGGAAATCTACATCGTGATAACTCAGAATTTCAACGTGCAATTGGGGTATACGATACGATAGTAGAGGAGTATCCGAACTTCTGGAATATGCCTGCTGTATATTATTGGACTGCTATCTGTCACGAGCAAATACAAAACTACACCGAGGCATATAAAGCATATAATATCTTCATAAATATCTACTTACCAGGCCTTGATCCGGTGTATTATGGGCAGATTTCGATGTATGATAAGAGTTTGTCTGAAGTGACGGAATTACTTGCGGAAAAAATAGAAACGGTTTCCAAATTAATCCCAGAGCATGGATATGACAAACTCCAAAGGTATGTGCATGAAGGTAGATTTGATGAAGCATTGAAAATTGCCAGATACCTCATAATAACATATCCAGATACACAATACTCGAAAAAGGTTGTTACCCAGCTACCTTCACTAAAACATCTTGCTGCGATAGAAAACCTTCAAGCATATATATTGAAGGGAGAAATAAATGTTGCTGAGATAGCGAGAACTCAACTACAGATTGCAACGATTTATGAACGTAAACTTCTGAATTATTCAAAAGCGGTTGAAGCGTATACTAAAGTAGTTCAGGAACACTCTCAGTCACCCTATGCATCTGAGGCGCATTATCGTATCGGTATGATTTATGCCGATGTGCTGGAAAAACCGAATTCAGCCATAAATAAATTTAATACTATCACTACAAAATATCCAAATACGTTGCATGCTATGATGGCGACCTTTCAAGTAGGAGAAATATATCGTAAGCTGCAACGATATGATGAAGCCCTAAAAGCCTACCAGACAACTATCGGCTACCCAGAAACAGAAATATATCTATCTGATGGATATAAAGACAGTTATACTGATAGAGCGCAATTTCTAATTGGAAAGGTGCATTTTGAGGATCAACGTTATTCTGATGCACGGGCTGCTTTTGAAGAGTTCATCAAAACCCGTACTGATTCTCCACGTTTAGCAGCCGCGCTGATTTACTTGGCAGTCATGCATCAGGACAGTGGAAATGATAAGCAGGCATTAGATCTTTATCAGCAAGCTGAAAAGATCATTATAAATAATCATATACAAAAGCAGATGGTCGTAGATGAAGCAGGAAACATCGGATTTCAAAGCTCGGATGATGTAATAAAATTCTTACAAGAACGACAAAGACGTATAATGTCTGAATAATTACCGCCCGCCTCAATCGAAGTACTCATCTTCACTAAATTTTGTCCATGTGTTAAATATTGGAAAGGGTATAGGCAAGCTTTCATCTGGATCGTTGATTCTAAATTCAATTTTCTCGTTATCATAGAGGTTTCTAATAGAAAGAGATATTCCTTCAGTCTCTATACAATTTTCGCATTGGTTGGGTAAATTCTGATGTGAACTTGGAGACTCGAAATAGAGTCTATATTCTGACGCGCTTTTTTCAACTCGGTATTCCTTTGCCCTGATCTCCCATTCATTAAGGGCGATGCCACCTTCCGCATATTGAGCCCGCAGTCCGATTGTCTGTCTGGTGTTATGAAAAAAATCGAGGATAACACTTTTTCGTTTCAATGCGTCTATAGATGGGGCAAACTGACGAAATGAGCGATCCTGCAATTCGGATTTTACGCGTCCTTCCTCTTCACTATCAACAGGTTGTAAAGGATTAGCACAAGATATCATCAAGAAAATTGGAAATATAGGCATGATAAACAATGGTTTTAGTATACGATAAAATTTGTCAATTTGTAGATATTTTGGGTTATAAAGGCGATACTTTTTCATTTTTTATCCTTATTTTTTGTTTGTAATTCAAGAATAAATTGTAACATTGCAGAAGTTAGCTTGTCAAGGAAATGCAATTCTTTCATCTTTACCTTCAAAACAGAAATAGTCCTTGATTCATTACACTTTGTCTGTTAAAATGCCACATATTCATAAAGTTTGTTGACAGAAAAAATACAAAGTTGTATCATAGCAGTATCCGTAGAAACAACTAATAGCGGATGGGTATCCTTCTAAATTAGATTTTGATTAGTTGTTTTTGTAGGTGGGGATAGCCGTTCTTTTTTAATGGACGGAGCCCAATAATGAACGGAACGCTACCCAGTGTACAAGTGTGGCAGAATGAATAATTTGTATTATCTATAAAAGGTAGATTGATGAAACGCAAACTCTACTGGGGCCTCGGTGCCCTTGCGGTGTTGTTTATTGGTGTGTCTTTGGTCTTGTTGGTCTCCACGACTGATAAATTTGATATTCCAGAACCAATCGAAAACTATATCAATCCTGGAGAGCTCGATATATCTCATCCGAATTTCTCAAGTTGGATGATAAATATGAAAGAGCCGCTGAGGATGAGATGGCAGCAGACAGATTATTAATGGAAACATACAGAACAGATATCGACAATATGACAGATAAAGAGAAAAAAGCATTTGCTGAACTCCTAATAAGCCGATATAAAGCGGCTCAAGCAGCTAGGGAAGCATACAATAAAGTCTCCAGAGAGAAGCCGGTTAAATAAGGAGAGCGTCATGTATAAAAGGTCTATTATCTCAATATTCTGTATAATCACAATTCTGGGTAATTCAATCTTTTTGCCACAAGTATTTAGCAATGATCCTGATTGCGCTGAAAAAGAAAAAGCTCGTGAAGATGTCGGGAGGCATTTGATAAGGCTAAATCAAGTTTTGAGAAACAAATAGAAAGGTTGCCCTGATGCAAGTTAGATATCTGGTTGGTAGTGTTTCTGTAGAGTAATATTTTTATTCCACGTTTACAGGCAGGTGTCTGCCCTTATTGTAGAAAGATTAGGTATTAACATCTTTTGGGAGTGGTAATTTATGGAAGAAACGAATGAACGTGTTGAAGAAACGAGTGAACGTGTGGATGGTGGTACGCTTCCCGATTGGGAGGTGGCAGAGTTACCTGCTCCACCACAATACCAATTTGGTAAAGCATTTAGGAATATATTAGGACCAGGCATAATTGCCTTAGGTGCTTCAATCGGCAGTGGAGAATGGTTATTAGGGCCAGCGATTACTGCTCAATATGGTGGCACGTTACTGTGGATTGCTACCATTGCAATCATACTGCAATCTGTTCTAAACACGGAGTCAATCCGTTACACGTTGTATACGGGTGAACCGATGCTGAGTGGTTATATGCGGTGTAAACCTGGACCACGGTTCTGGGCTATTTTTTATTCTAGTGTTGACTTTTTCAGTATATGGCCGGGATGGGCGATGGCAGCTGCGACTGCTCTGGCTGCAGCATGGATAGGCGGAATGCCCACGGATGCTGATCAAAATACTGTTCGAATATTTGCTTATCTTATCTTTTTTGCATGTTTAGCGATCATTATGTTCGGTGGAAAGATATACAATGCGCTTGAGAAAGTATTGCTATTCATGGTTGTATGGATTATCGGATATTTGGTCATTGTTGATTTGATCCTAGTATCACCAAGAGTATGGTGGACTGTCATTAAAGGTTTCTTTAGTTTCGGGGCATTACCGCCTGAAGCACAGGGCGGAAACTTCGATTGGTTACTACTTGGTGCATTCGCTGCCTATGCTGGAAGTGGGGGTTTAGGAAACATAACTATATCGAACTATGTCCGAGATAAAGGCTGGGGTATGAGTAGTTTGGTTGGCGCAATTCCATCTATCATTGGTGGTCAGAAGGTGACACTCTCACACTTAGGTAAAGTGTTTAGAATCACACCTGAGAGTGTGGATCGATTCAAGGAGTGGTGGAAATATGTCAGATTTGAGCAGTACTATATTTGGGTCATTGGGTGTTTCATCGGCTTAGCATTGCCTGCAATGTTAACACTTGAATATGTGCCTTTGGGAGAAAAGATGGATCAGTGGGCTGCAGCAGGATTTCAAGCTGAAGGACTTGCAGAAAAAGGTGGTAGAGTTATGTGGTACCTCACGCTATTATGCGGGTTTTGGGTGCTTTTCTCAACACAGCTCGGTAGCGTAGATGGGGTACCGCGTCGGTTTACCGATATTATATGGACCGGTTTTAGAAGTGCAAGGAAAATGGATGATCATGATGCGAAATGGATCTATTATCCGATTGTTCTCACTTATGTTATCTGGGGTGTCATAGCGATGTATTTAGCAAAGCCTTTATTGATGATTATTGTGTCAGCGACAATAGGTGGATATCAATTGGTGATGTGTTCAATTCACACCTTATATGTTAATCGGAAATTCTTGCCGAAGGAGATTCAGCCGCCATATATAAGCAGATTGGTCTATTATTGTGTGCATTATTCTATTCGATTTTTGGTACAATCACGGTATATCAACAAGTGATTGCCAAATACATAATTCCGTTATTCTAAGTGCGACATATAAAATCTCTGCGGTTAACCTCTTTTTTCGTCAAAAAAATTCATGGCTTGTAGACGCGCTTTGTAAGTGTGCTAGATCATACACAGAGCTCTTAGTATATCCAGCATATTATGTAGTACTGTACTTAGGAGATAAGTTATGAATCTGAAGGTTCACATTCTAAATTGCTTATGCTTATGTTGTCTTACATTTCTCTTTAGCTGCAATTCACCCCCGGATAAGTTAGAGGAAATGGTCTTAATTCCTGGGGGTGAATTTCAGATGGGAACTTTTGATCCAATTAGTGAGAGGAAAGACTACTCAAAAGATATTGGTCACATGCATGCTTGGATGGACGAACAACCTGTTCATACAGTTCATCTTGATAGTTATTATATAGATACTATAGTTTGGACATTTTTGGTCTTGTTATAGATTATGAATAGTTGGCAGCACTTCCCCGTTAGCACTTCTGAACAGGTGTTAGAACCGCTGCTAACGCCCCTTTTTTGTCTAAATTCTGTTAGAAATCACTGTTTTTTAGCCATCATTTTTCCAATAATCGTGAAAATAGTTGCTGCTGAACCATTTTCACATAGTATCTTCGGGATTTTCAGTTTTTTCTGTGCGTTTTTCCCCGGGTCGTAACTCGTATAAAAATAGTTTTGTTGTAAACATCGCTGCAAGTAAGCGGTCATCAAGCCGCGTGTGAGATGTTTCGGTTTATACCAGTGTATATTGAGCGTGGATAGCACGTCTTCTAAATCAAGAGAAACCTTGTCTGTGTCTGTGTCTGCGGGTGTCTTAGGCAATGGCGACGGACTGAAAGCGAGTTGTGTCAGCGTTGCTGCGGTGAAACTGAGTTGAACGAACCGATCCAAACTTTTCCTGTCTCGGAGTTGATAGGTGTCAAATCCGAAGTTTTCTTTAGCGTCCCGAAAGGCAGTTTCAATCTGCCACCGGTTTCTATAGTGTCGGATAACTGTTTCTACGGGCAGTCGTAAATCTGAAGTAAATACACAAAAATACCGATAGGGTTTAGACTTTTTCAAGCGTTTGCGTATCACAACGATGCGGACATCCACAGGACACATCTTTGTCCGCACGACTTTATCAGCGACAGAAAGTGTCTGATCCTCAACAACGATGTCTGTATACTTCAGGTGTGGAATAGACACACGGCTACCATACCGACGGGGTCTGCCTCTCTTGAGACGCTTAGGGCGTTTCGGTATATGAAAAAACGCTGCGTTTGACTTCGCACGACAAAGTAAATGATGTCCTTGTGAGAGTATCTCCGTGAACACTTTGCGTCTATTGAAGCCTCTATCGAAAACGATAAGACCCGGTGGCACAAGATTACATAAATGCTTCAGCACAGCGAGGCTATTTGCGTCCTCGCTTTTCGGTTCCATCATCCGTGTGGCTAATGGAAATAGGCGCGTGCCTTCGCGCGTTTCTGCCAGCCACCCAATCGCACCGAACTCGTGTCCGTGATGAAACTTGGATTGGTTCTTGTTACGTGCCTGATACGCAGGGTTCCTGCGGAAATGCAAACCCGCTTGTTTTGAACCGCTACTTAGGGCATGTGTTTCATCATAGACGTATACGCCCGTGGGGTAAGCGGATAGCACTTGATGGCTTAGCGTAGTGGCGACTTGATCCACACACCAGACACCACGTGAAAGAAACTTTGGCAGAGACCAATACCGACCTGCTTGGGCTGTCGCAAGATAGATTTGTGTCATTGTGCCTCGGTAGGGCGTATTTATCAGACCTTTCACGAAAGTTTGAAAGTGATTGAAGTTGTTGTGCTTGAATAACGATCTGAATTGTGATAACATGTTGTCCAGGTAGGAAAGTGGGGTCATTAGACATACCCTTTCAAAAAGGTTTATATTTTCTAAAAGGATACCCGCTTTCCTGCTTTATGTCTATAAAAAAAACAAAAAATGTCCAAACTATAGTATAGATAGATATCCTGTGACAAATAGGCAATATAGGGCATTTATACTCGAAAATCCTGAGTGGCAAAAAGAAAACATCAGTCCAAGATACCATGATGGAAATTACTTGCGCGATTGGAACGGAAGTGCCTATCCGAGATGGAAAGGCAATCATCCTGTGATGTCAGTCAGTTGGTATGCAGCAATGGCTTATGCGCAGTGGGCAGGAAAGAGGTTACCTACAGAAGCAGAATGGGAAAAAGCAGCACGCGGCGGATTAGAGAATAAAAGGTTTCCTTGGGGAGATACTATCGATAAAACGAAGTCAAATTATGGAGACAATATCGGAAAAACTACACCTATAGACAAATATCCACCTAATCAATATGGACTATATGATATGTCTGGAAATACTATGGAGATGGTTTTAGATGAATATAATGCTCATTTTTATTCTATTTCTCCGCGTTGGAATCCTGTATCAGGTGCTGATACAGTACAAGAAATTATTGATAACTACGAAGATGTGGAGACACATCGTGTGATTCGTGGCGGGGCTTATGCAGGCCATCTTGTAAATGTACGAGTCTCTGATCGAAACTCAGCTGTGCCAACAAGTACTGGTGAACTTGGTGGGTTTCGTTGTGTGAAAGACGTAGAGATTAAAAAAGGCGAAGATATAAACACTATTCAATCTTCTACCGTAGTTCCGCCTAACAATAGTAAGATAAAACCAAACACCCAAATTACCATAAAATTTAATGCTATACCTGGAAACTTAATTGTAAAGCAAAATAATTCCCCGTTCTCAGAGAACACAGTTACTGTGAAAAACAAGAGAACAGTTACTATTATGGGTATCTTTACGCCAGGTGAACTCAATTTTGAAATTACATGGAGAGATGGGAGAAAAAGTTTAGATTACATTGTAGAAGCACCTATTGCTGAAGACATGGTGCTGGTTCCTGCTGGCGGGTTTGAGTTTGGGTATAAGCAATCATATAACAGTCCCTCAAATATTGTCTATACGGATGCTTTTTACATTGATAGATATGAGGTTACTGTTGGCGAGTATAAAAAGTTTGTTAGTGAAACTGGACATTGTTCACCTGATTGGGATAAAATTGCCCAATTTGCTCCAACTGATAAGCATCCTATGATTTTTGTTAATTGGTATGATGCCATGTTATATGCACGCTGGGTAGGCAAACGATTACCAACAGCAGCAGAATGGGAAAAAGCTGCACGTGGTGGCTTGGTAGGGAAGAAGTATTCGCGGGGAGATGCAGAACCCGATGGCACACAAGTTAACTTTGCTGGAACTGCAGATGGTTATGAACACACTGCACCAACCGGTAGCTTCTCACCCAATGATTACGGTCTCTATGACGTGTTAGGGAATGTGCTTGAATGGTGTCTTGACGGTACTCACCGTTATACTGATACAAACAAATTATATAATGACCCCGATTTCAATAAAAAAATTGTTGATATAACTTCTAATTTCCATAAGATTGAATCTATTCGTGAAGTCCGAGGAGGAGCTTGGTCTTATGAGTCATACTATCTATACGGGCGTAGGGGATATATTCCTCCTATTAACAAAAAAGATATAGGTTTTCGTTGTGTCCGACCGGTTAAACCTTGATTATTGATTATAGACTGAGATGATTGCTTCTGTTAAGCTCTCTATAGTTGCATCTTTTGCTACTAAATCAACATGCAAACCGTGTTCCTCAGCAGTTGCTTTGGTTGAGGGACCGATAACAGCAACCTTAACATTTGCCAACAAATCCTTTACCGTTTGTTCAGGAAACATCTCAAGGAAGTTGGTAACAGTAGAAGAACTGGTAAAGGTGACAAAGTCTATCCTACCTGTTAATAGGTCTTTTTCAATAACTTCGCTGTGTTTGCTGTGTACCTTAACGGTATCGTAAATTGGCATGTTGTGTACGACAGCACCTTTTTTAGTCAATAGTTTGGGCAGTTCTGCAGTTGCGATTTTTGCTCGTGGTAACAAAATCTTCTTTCCATTCACATCATCGATCTCTGCAGCGACGACGCTTCCACGAGATTGGGAGGGGACAAAATCCGGTGTAATTCCTATGCTGTTTAGTGCTGCAACTGTTTTTGGTCCGACGGCACAGATTTTGCATTTACCGAATGCCCGCGTGTCCCTATCTTGTGCTTGAAGGTGTTGATAGTATATCTCAACAGCATTTACACTGGTAAATATCACCCAGTCATATTTTATAGGAGGTGGTATATCTGAGCTTTGTATGTCAAGCGGGACGATCTTAATGGTAGGAAATTGGATTGCTTCTGCCCCGTTTTCCTCAAGCATGCTGGCAAATTCGCTTGCTTGTGTTCGTGCGCGTGTTACCAGAATATGTTTGCCGAATAGTGGTTTGTTATCAAACCATCGGAGTTGTTCTCGTAAACTGTTAACCTCACCGACAACGATTATGGCAGGACTTTTCAGTTGTGCAGTTTCAACCTTTTGCACAATATCTGCAAGTGTGCCTTGAACTACAAACTGTTGTGGGGTTGTTCCAACGCGAACCAAACTTATAGGTGTATTTGGATTTCGTCCATATTTTGTGAGACGATCAACTATCTGACTGAGATGTGCAACGCCCATATAGATTATAAGCGTGTCTACCCCTTTTGCTAAATATTCCCATTTGATATTTGAATCGGGATTTAATGCAGCGGAATGTCCAGTAACAAATGCCACCGAGGAAGCATAGTCACGATGCGTAGCAGGTATACCAGCATAAGCAGATGCGGCAATGGCAGAAGTTACACCTGGAACTACTTCAAACGGAATACCTGCTTCGGCGAGAGCCATCGCTTCCTCCCCTCCGCGCCCGAAGATATATGGGTCTCCCCCTTTCAGACGAACAACGGTCTTACCTGCTTTGGCATGTTGGATAAGCAGTTTGTTGAGTTCAGCTTGACGTGTGGCGCGGATTCTTGGGTCGGGAGCTTTAATCTTTTCGGTGTGTGGCGGACAATGTTCAAGCAATGCATCATTTAATAGCAGATCGTATATAACGACGTCTGCTTTTTGCAGACATTCCAATCCTTTAACGGTAATCAGTTTTTTATCACCGGGACCAGCACCTATAATATAAACGATACCTGTCTTGGTTGTATTCATGGGTGTTTTCTTCAGATATTTTAGGAATTCAGAAGTTCTCTCGCTCCATTATTTAGTAACTTTTCGACAACAATTTTACCTAATTGTTGTGGATTATCAATTCCACCAGATGCCGTTTCAATAATACGTTTCTTACCTTCAGGATGACATACTGTGGCGATTATTGAAAGTTCACCATTTTTGTTTTTTGCATAGGCCCCAATTGGTAGTTGACATCCTCCGCCAAGGTGTTCTAATACTGTTCTTTCAGCAGTAATTTCAGCGGTAGTCGTAGCATCATTCAGAGGAGTAAGCAGTTTTTCGATGGCACTATCGTTCTCACGTGTTTCAATAGCAAGTGCCCCTTGCCCAGCAGCAGGCACCATCTGATCGACATCAAAATATTGTGTGATAATATTGTGTTTATTGAGACGTTTTATTCCGGCTGCAGCGAGTATAATTCCATCAAGATCGGTCTCCTTAAGTTTTCGCAACCGTGTATCAACATTGCCACGGACATCAATGATGTTTAATTCTGGGCATAAATAGAGGAGTTGAGCTTTTCGTCGTGGACTTGTAGTGCCGATTATTGCACCGTTGTGTAATTCTTGTAATGAAACGCTTGTAGCGGTTATAAGCACATCACGTGCGTCCTCGCGCGAAGGGATTGCTGCGATACACAGTCCATCTGGTAATTCTGTAGGCAGATCTTTGAGACTATGTACGGCAAGGTCTATTTCATCATTCAGCAACGCGTTTTCGATCTCTTTAGTAAAAACTCCTTTACCAAGTCCTATTAAAGAACGATTTTGGATAGAGTCACCTGTGGTTTTGATGATCTTTAGGTGGATTTCAACATTGGGAAAGTGTTTGGATAGTTGCTGTTCGACGAAATTTGCTTGCCAGAGAGCGAGTTGACTGCCACGTGTGCCGATTGTAAGGGAGCACTTCATTTCTGTTCCTTTTCGTTGTCTGCATCCAATGCGAACAGGTATTGAAGTGCTTGGACATATTTTCCATGATCTGACATTCCATCATTGACAGCCTGGCGTAAATTTTCTACTGGGAGATGTAATAGTTTTTTGATAATTGCCTGCGTCATAGCTGTAGCGTGGGCTTCCTGCGTATTGGATAATTCTGTTTTGTCAAAAAGTGACTGTAGTTCGGAATCGGCAACTGCTTGAAATTGCTGATGTAGTGCTTTGATGGTGGGATTGACTTCAAGGATTTTTAATTGGTCGTGGAACCGTTTGGCTTCTTGAGAAACTATCAATTCAGCACGAGTTGCTTCTTGTTGTCTATCCTTGAGATTTGAGGCGACAACTGTTTCTAAATCATCAATGTTATAGAGGAATGCATGGTTTATTTTAGTTACATCTGGTTCGATGTCCCGTGGAACGGCAATGTCGATGAGAAACATATATCGGTGTTTCCGTTTTCGCATGATTTCAGCAAGTGGTTGACGTTGGATGAGGTAATGTGGTGCATCTGTAGAGCTGATCACTATGTCCGCGTCGATTAAAAAATTGAGGGTGTCATCATAAGCAACAGGGGTGCCATTAAACTTTTTGGCAATTTCCACGGCTTTTTGATATGTGCGGTTTGCTACGATTACTTTTGTAACGCCGTTTGCTACGAGATGTTTTGCGGTCAGCTCACTCATTTCGCCTGCCCCCAAAATGGCAACTGTTTTATCTTCTAATGTATTGAATATTTTCTTTGCAAGTTCTACCGCAGCGTAACTGATTGAGACGGCTCCAGTGGCAATAGTCGTTTCAGAGCGGATCCGTTTGCCAACACTAAATGCCTTAGTAAACAGTTTATTGAGAATAGTGCCTGCCCCGCCGGCAGATCGAGAAAGGTCATACGCCTCTTTAACTTGTCCCAATATCTGTGATTCCCCAACAACCATTGAATCAAGACTGGATGTTACACGGAATAGATGTTGAATTGAATCCATGTTGTCGTGGAGATAACTCCATTTTTTGAGTGTATCGAGACCTATGCGGTGATAATGGGATAGAAAGTCAAGTAGTATTTTGGTAGGTGCTTGGTTTAGTCGATGCGTATTTGCAACAGCGTATATCTCGACTCTGTTACAGGTTGAGAGGATCACAGATTCTTGTAGTGAATAAGAGTCGCGAAGTTTATGGAGAGAGTCAATGAGTTGTTCATCGGAAAAAGCCAATTTTTCTCTGAATTCAATTGGGGCAACATGATGGCTTGTTCCGATAGATACAATCTGATTCATAGTTGCTGCTCTACAGTGATTTTTCATTCCTAAACCGTAAGTTTAAAAATTATATCATAGTGAAGTTAAATTGTCAAATTAAGTGATATAATCCGAGTTGCTACTAGATATATTTTTAACCGAGTACGTGAAATGGCAAAGCGTCCAATTTCGGTTCGCGTAACGAATATGCTCAAACTATATTCATAATATCAGTTTCTAAGGGTTGTTGGGAAGGGATTTCTTGAATCACTGGAATTACAAAACAATTGATTGTACATCCATCTACAATATCTGTTTCAATTAGTGGTTGTGGTTTATTCCTATGATCGAACACGACATAATATCCTTGCGTTTCACCTTCTGATTTAAGATAGGTAGCAAGTTGACGTTTTCCTGTTTGATATCTGTAATTACTTCTCCATACCTTTGTTTCAACTATGTATTTTTTTCCCTTGTATGATATGATAAGGTCTGCTCTACCTCTTCCGGTAGGCACTTCAAGGTGCATTGTGGCACGTATCACTTTGACGAATTCATTGATATAGGCATATAGTAGGTACTGCCCAACAAATTCTTGTGGTGTCTCAGGCACTTGGAGTATTCTGTAACCCGCCCGTATAATGAATTCATTGAAATTTTCAATGAGTTTCAACATGTTAATTTCATCGGTATCATCAATATATTGATAAAACCCCATCGGACAGTCTTCAGAAAAATATTCATCCTCAAGTCCATTTATCAAAGGTTTAAGTGTTTGTATGATACAATGAAAATAAACGGGGTTGACAATTTGGCATATACCGTCTTCACCTTTAGTTAGAATACCGTAAGTTGCAAGTTCACTAATGGTTTCATTCCGGAGACTGAATTCAATATTTTTATCGTAAAAGGCGATCTGCATCAATATTTTTTCAAACCGGGGGTCCCTGCGTATATTTGAAATTAGATGATCAATGTTGGTATTGCTTTCGTTGATAAGCAGTGAATGTGCTTGAGAGAAGTGTTCTATCTCTATTGTGTTTTCCAACGGAATATCTAACTCATCAGTTAGTATCCTGGCAATTCTGTTAACAAGAAAAGGTTGTCCTGCTGTTTGTTGGTGCAATATATCAATAACTTTGGCCGAAAATCGTTGTCCGGTTTCTTCTGTATATTGTTGGAGAAGTTCGTTTACTTGTTGTAGGGAGAAGTTTGGTAAAGTGAATTCATCTTGAATGTTGAATGGAGAGATAGAACGATCATAGTTGAGCTGTGTGACGTTCTTTACACCGACAATACATACGCTATATGGACAACGGTTACTGGGACGGGAGAGATAGATACGACGAAGTGTATGCAAAAAATCCTTTGCGGCAACTTGTGGAATGCCATCGAATTCATCGATTGCGATAACTAATCGTTGTGGAAACAGTAGCTTTCCGATCTGTTCGAAGTATTCTTGCATAGAGAAATGATCTATGATCTTAAATCTGTCCAGAAAATCACTTAAATCAGGTGATAGTGTCAAATCTTGCATTTGGAAGACGTAAGCGATTTCACGTTGTATCTCTTTTTGAAAGTCTTTGTAGAATGTTTCTGTGGAGGTATTCTTGTATACTTCAAAATTGAGTTGTACTGCGAAAAATTGTTGTTTTTCAGTTTCCAAAGCATGAATAGCGTTTTGGAAGAAAGTTGTTTTGCCTGACTGCCTTGGTGCAAAAAGGACGATATACCGCCCCTGTTTTATACGAGAAATGTAATCTGCAAGTTCTTCACTACGTGAAACGACGTAATTATCATCAGGATTAACAGGTCCCCATAAACCGAATTGTCTCATTTTTCACCCACCATGTTATTACGAGTATATCTGTTGTAAAGCTGTGTATCAACGATATGTGTGTACACTGTCTAAGAACAGATTTACACCGATATAGGTGCAAAGTACTGCGATGAATCCGATGATTTCTGAATATGCTGCTTTCCTGCCACGCCATCCCCATAGCTGACGGATACATATTTGAACGACATAGATAAACCATGTTACGATAGTAAATAGAACTTTTGCATCTAGCCATCTCCATTTAACTTCGTCATTAATATACTGCGTCCATAAAGCCCCGATTACCACACCTACTGTGAGTAATATCACACCAAGGATAGCGAATCTATGCCCAAATTCGTCAGATGCACCGAGGGAAGGTAGAATATTGTATAAAGGTGTGTGGTTTTTCTGTCTAATTTTTTTCTCAGTCATTAGGTACATTAGACCGAAGCCAAAGGCAGTGATGAATGCTGCGTAGGCAAAAAGAATCAATGTTACGTGAGGAACTAACCAATAGGTTTCTAAATTTTCTGGTAATTCTGATGTGCCTCTGGAGAAGCTATATGAGATCAGGATTGTGATGAATGCTACTGGCATTATGAAGCTACCTATAGCACGTAAATGTGTTATTCGACCGATAATTAAATAAATAAGTGTAATCGCCCATGCAAAGAAAGCTGTGGAGTCTGTCCAACGTGTCATCGGGAAATGGCCCTGCTGTGTCCACCATACAATTATAAATAGTGTCAGTAGACCAAATCCGAGGCATGTAATTGCATAAGCGATGTGTGCAATTGTGGGTCGTAGTGCGGGGGTTTCAGTCTGTTTCCCTAAAACGAGATATAGTGCTTGGAAAATGCTTGCTGCTAAATAAACTAATACTGTTACAAGAAATAGAAAATGCATAGTTTTCTAGGTTGGTTTTAAAAGTTTGTATGTTGCGTGGTTATTTGTGTTGAAATATAATTGTTTGCTTGTTCTGTTTTACCGTGGCGCACCCAGTTAAATAGGCATTCAGCAGTGCATTCAAGGTTACCAAGCCCCAGGCAACACTTATTATATTGTGAAGTGTTTTTTTCAACATGTCCGATGAGTGTCTCTAAAAAGTCTTTTCGCATATTTGGTGTTGGAAATGTATCCAGAACTTCTGGACGGTACCCACCAAGAATATTTATAAAATCACCGTATCCGTTATTTTCAAATTGTGTTTTTAGTTTTTTGTGTATATCATTTACTTTAGAATTATCTGCTTCCTTCTTCACTGATAAACTGATTATGAGGTTATCATCTATTACAAGTTTCGGTGTGAAGTGTGTACCTGAATTTGGTTCATCAAGAGTCTCATATATAAATTTTGCATTATTATCACACAGAATGTTTTTTAAATAAGACTGTTTCTCAGTGATTACAAGAAATGCCTCTTTGATATCTTGGTCTTTCAACGATTTTGGATTATAACAGGCAACGTCGGCATTACATTTTTGAAGTAATGTGATACGGTTTTCTATTTCTGATGTTTTATTTTCATATAGGACGACACATTTTTTATTATTCAATAATAGGTAGACGGGATAAGGCAGCAGTTTGTTTTCTATGGGTATGGGTTTACCATCTACATATCCAAGGGTGTATAATGAGGATGTATTCAGCATCGTTTCGAGATATTCGCGGATACGCCGACTTGTGGCGGGACTTTTGCCACTGGTAGATATGCTAATGACTAGTTTGCCATCCGTTACAACGGACGCAGCGGCGAAAGTGCATTGTGGAATTACATCCACTACATTTACTAATCGTGTATTGTGTTTATTGTACGCTTCTGAAAAAACTTCGGTATTAATAGAAGTGTGATCAGTTGCGGCACAGACAAGAAAATTGTCTTGTGTGTCCCCTTCAATTAGGTGTCTTTTGTGCCATTGAATTTGTCCGGTATCAGATAGAAATGCTATTAATTCTGTTGCGTCAGGGCTAATAACTGTAACATGTGCACCGCTGATTAGCATGGATACAACTTTTCTTTCGGCGACTGTCCCGCCACCTACAACTAAGGCATTTCGATTCTGAAGATTTATGTGTGCAGGATAAAACATACTAATACAGAATAGTATAGTGATTGAGTAGAATAGATAACATGTTTTAAGAATCCCGTGATACTACATAATTTGCAAGGTTTTCAAGTGCTTTGCGAGCATCTGACTTAGGTATGTTGGTCAGTGCTGCATTTGCGCAGTCTACATAGTCTTGTGCTATCGTCAAGCAGTGTGATTCAACTTCATATTTTTCAAATAAAGATTCAACGTAGTTAATAGCTTGGGATTCGTCGCTATCTGAGTTAAGAACTTTTTCGAGCGTCTGCTTTTCAGCACCGTCACATGCTTTTCGCGTATAGATTATAGGCAAAGTTAATTTTCCTTCCCGCAGGTCGCCGTAAGCATTTTTCCCTAATTTTTCAGGGGCTTCAACAAAATCTAGTAGGTCATCTACAATTTGAAATGCTATGCCGATCTGTTGTCCATATTTTGTGATTGCATCGATGTGTTGTTTATCTTTTGTGCCAAGATGTGCGCCGAGTATACAAGAAGCTGCGATCAATTTCCCTGTTTTGAAACTGATGATCTTTAGATATTCTTCTTCTGAAATGTCGAAATCACCACTTTTATATGCATGTATCACTTCACCTTCACACATTGCCTGAGTTGTGTCAGCAAGGATTTCCATAGCAGGATCATTGGATTGGCTCGAGACGAGCATAGAAAGGACACGTGCGTGGAGATAATCACCTACGAGTACTGCAACTTTATTTCCCCACTTTGTCTGTAATGTATCACGACCGCGTCGGATCGTGGCTTCATCGAGGACATCATCATGTACGAGTGAAGCGACGTGAATAAGTTCAACGACAGCGGCGAGTGTGTGTGCATCACTACCTACATACCCGCATGCCCGTGCAGAAAGTAAAACGAGTATTGGACGGAGTCGTTTTCCACCTCCCTCGACTACATGTTGAACTGCCGTATCTACGAAACTGTATTCACTTGCTGTGTTTTCAGTCAATAATGCCTCAACTGCATTTAAATCCTCTGAAATTAGACTGACAATTTGATCGAAACTTGACATTCAATTCCTTTACTATAGTTTAGCAATTACTTCAGTTGCTGCTGTCAGGGTTTTTTCTATATCTGCTTCAGAATGTGCTAGGGAGACAAATCCTGCTTCAAATTGGGAAGGGGCGACATAAGTATTCCGTTCAAGGAGTCCCCAGAAATACTCGCGGTAACGTTCTGTATCTGCGGTGCGTGCACCGTCTGCATCTGTAACAGATTCAGATGTGAAGTATAGCATTAACATTGAACCGACGCGGCTGTGCCAGCTGTCAATTCCATGTTTTTTTGTTGTATTAGCGAGTCCATCTGCCAATGCAGCTGCCCGTAATTCAAGTTGATTGTAAACCCCAGGATCTGCAAGTTTTTTCAGTGTTGCTAATCCTGCAGAAACTGCCAACGGGTTTCCAGATAAAGTTCCTGCCTGATAGACATCTCCTTCTGGTGCTACGCATTTCATAATTTCATGTTTTCCGCCATAGGCGCCAACTGGCAATCCACCGCCGATAATTTTTCCGAGACATGTTATGTCTGGCGTTACGTTGTACAAGGACTGTGCTCCACCATAAGCTACGCGGAAACCTGTTATCACCTCGTCGAAGATCAGTACGATACCGTGTTGTTCGGTAATTTCACGGATTTCATTGAGGTATCCGTCACGCGGTGGTATGATTCCCATATTTCCCATGATCGGTTCGAGGATTAGACACGCTATTTCATCAGAATTTGCCTCGACGGTAGTTTTCAATTCTTCAGCGTCATTAAATGGAATAGTTAGCGTATTTCGCGCAAAGTCTTCTGGTACACCACCGCTATCCGAAAGACCGAAGGTGGCAACACCGGAACCTGCTTTAGCTAATAGATAGTCCACATGTCCATGGTAACACCCATCGATCTTTAAGATTTTGTTGCGGCCTGTATACCCGCGTGCAACACGAATTGCACTCATTGTGGCTTCTGTGCCAGAGTTAACAAGTCGGACTTTCTCTATTGATGGCACTGCATTCACAATGCATTCAGCAAGTTCGGTTTCTAATGTAGTTGGGGCACCGAAACTTGTGCCACGTGTTGCCGCTTGACTGACTGCTTCCACAATTGATGGATGTGCATGACCCAATATGAGTGGTCCCCATGAGGCGACATAATCTATGTATTCGTTCCCATCAATATCGTAAATTTTGCATCCGCGTCCGCGTTCAATAAAGCGGGGATGTCCCCCTACCTTGCTGAAGTTACGTACAGGACTATTAACACCGCCAGGTATGTATTGTTGTGATTTGTTCCAAGCTGATAACGATTTGTTGCTCTCCAATTCATTCCTCCCATTAAGTTAATAATTCAATAATAACATAGGTTGCTTGCTATGCTACAAGATTATGATAAGAAATATGCTGTTAGAGTGTTCAATATATTCAACATCAAATTTGGATACCATGATATATCTTGTGTGATCGTAGGCGACTGTATCTAATCTATTGATCGAGCCATTCTACAACAGATTTTGCGAAGTAAGTCAAAATCATGTCTGCGCCAGCGCGTTTGATACTCGTTAACAATTCCAATGCTACTTGTTTCTCGTCTATCCATCCGTTTTGTGCTGCAGCCTTTACCATGGCATATTCACCGCTGACGTTGTAGGCTGCAACTGGCATCTGAAATTCTGTTTTTACTTGATGTATGACATCAAGATAGGACAGTGCTGGCTTTACCATGACAATATCAGCTCCCTCCTCAATATCTAATGTAACTTCACGCAATGCCTCTTCAGCATTAGCAGGATCCATCTGATATGAGCGGCGGTCCCCAAATTGCGGTGCAGATTCTGCTGCTTCACGAAAAGGACCGTAGAATGCAGAAGCATATTTTGCCGAATACGCCATAATCGGTATGTGTTCGTATCCCTCCTCGTCCAAAGCGTCTCGTATTGCTCCCACGCGACCGTCCATCATATCCGATGGTGCGATGACATCAGCACCAGCATGAGCATGTGATAAACTCTCTTTGACAAGCAGGTCAAGTGTCGGGTCATTCAGTACTTTACCGTTTTCAATGATACCACAATGTCCATGGTCGGTATACTCACAGAGGCACACATCTGTTATTACAAGCAGATCAGGGACTGCATCTTTGATAGCACGAACTGCTTGTTGTATGATTCCATCCTCTGCATACGCTTCAGATCCCTGTGGATTTTTGGTTTTAGGAATTCCAAACAATATGGTTGCTGGAATTCCAAGGGATGCAAGTTCCTTCGCTGCTATTACCAGTTTATCTACGGAGTATTGGTAACATCCTGGCATAGAAGCTATTTCGTTTGCGGTGTTTTCCGCATGAACGACGAACATCGGATAAATCAAGTCATCTACTGATAGATATGTTTCACGAACAAGTCGGCGTAGGTTTTCATTTGAACGTAACCGTCTTGGACGATAGATAGGAAAGCTGCTCATTCAGTCTCCGATGCCTCATTTTTTATTTCATATTTTTTTAATTCAAATGTCTTAACCTGTGTTGTAAATTCAGAATTACTGAGATCATTGAATATTGGTTTTTCAGCTTCTTGATGAAATTTAACAATACCAATATTAGGTGCTAGCCATACCGTTGTAACTGCTTCACCTGCTTCAGGTCCAGACTCTCCTTGCAGTTTTGGCATCACTGTTTCCGTTCTATACTCAATTTTCAAACAATCTTCAAATTTTCCTGCTGGTGTTTCAACGACTTCTTTTCTTGAAATTAGGCCTGTCTCAATTATGGTGAAATAAAGTGTAGATCCACCAATAAAACCTGATAATTCGGGATCAGCACCAGGAAGGATATAGTTCATTCTTAATGTCAGCTTTATTCACATTGTTTCCTGTTCTTCGTTAAGTGTGATAGGAAATGGAAGTAGATAAAAATGAGTTTCGTTTTCAATTTCTACATCAAAAATAGGTTCAAAATTCGGTCCTTGTGACCTGTTTTGTCGTGTATTTTCAAGATCTCCTGTCACTTCTTTTGTAATACGTTCTTTATACGTTTTCTTTATCGAGTCACCGATATGGAACTTAATTCCTGTTTCGTCTATCTTAATAAGAGTAGGATGTGCATGATACTCATAATTTTCCCAATTTTCAAATGATGGTTCATATTCAAAAGCATGGTACGTTTCACCTGCAATCTCTTCTCCTTCAACTGCACGACGTGTGAATTCGTTACCATCCTGATCTTCATAGACCCAATAACTGCCTAATGTATGGGGAAAATATTTGGTGGAAGATTCGTTGCCAAATAGGACTGCACAAAAACAAAAGACAAAGAACATAGCCGTTGCTGAACAAACTTTCTTGAGCATAGATTTTACACCACTTTTAGAGTTGTTGATTGAATGTAACCGAATGAGATTACCAGGAGGTTGAGCGATTCGAAAACATCTGACCAGCAAAATTTAAATAGACTGTGACACACTATTTTTCGTCACCTTCCTTTTGTGCTTCTTCAGTTGCAATTTCATACCTCTGTAATTCATAAGACAGGACGGTGGGGGCAAGTAATGCTTCTATATCTGGTTGTGCTAATGAAGCTTCTGAAAATTCAGAGTCTGACATAGTATTCAAGAAAATCTTCTCAGATTCTTGATGGAACTTAACTATACCGATGTTAGGGGCTAACCATATTGTTGTAACAGTTTCACCAGGTTGTTTATGATTTGGATCAGATTCAGATGCAGTCAGCTCAGTTTCGGTTTGGAATTGAATTTTCAGACAATCTTCAAATGTGCCAGCAGTAACGTCTACGGTTTCAGTACCTAGTATTATACCGGTTTCTTGAATATCAACATCTAATGTAATTGTTGGAATATCAGAAGGGGCAACA
Organism: Candidatus Poribacteria bacterium; assembly: GCA_965200395.1. Lineage (GTDB taxonomy): Bacteria > Poribacteria > WGA-4E > WGA-4E > WGA-3G > MSPOR6. The sequence continues at coordinate 692,715 of CBDAUH010000004.1, forward strand.
ACCTGCAAGCCCGGTAAACCCTGTGCCTGTACATCCACTGTAAGAGTGATAGTGGCAGTGACATTGAATGAATCCCATTCTTCATTGGGCGTGATGTCCAATGGAAGTAAAAAGAAATTATCCTCAGCTTCTGCCTCCACATTATATATGAATTTGATTGTTACATTCAGCTCAGGTGGTGCGTTGCTTGTAAAGACATTTTGTGCCAGTTCAGAAAAAGTATCCATCTCTTTACTGAGACGTGCTTCCACCGCATTTTCTGCTTCTTCCTTAACGTAACATGAGATCCATTCATCTCCAACATGGAACAGATACGGTACAAAATGTCGGTCGAAATCAACCCAATCTTCCAATTCATGATCATAGCTGAATCCGTTATATGTTATACCCAATATCTCTTCACCTTCTACGACTTGCCGAGTCAATTCATTTCCGTTTTGATCTTCATAAACCCAATAACTTCCAAGTGTGCTTGGAAAATATAACTTCGCACTTTCATTACCTTTCAGTGTGGTACTAAGTGTAAAGACAAGAAACAACGTGAGTGAAAAACAAATTCTTTTTAACATTTAAATGTTCCTTTATTGTATTGTGAAAGCATTAGTTTTCGTTACTGTTTTCTGAATCGACTGTTTTGATTTCATGATTTTTTAATTCGAGGGTCTTAACATCAATTGCCTTGAAAATAGCTAAGTCCGCTTCAGTAATGTCTTCTTCATTTTCTGAAATCTCGGATATAGCCTTCAATATTATATTCTCACTTTTTTTATGGAATTTTACAATACCAACATTCGGTGCTAACCATAATGTCGTTATCGTTTCCCCAGGTGAACCTATATTCTCAGCTTGCTGTCTATCAGACATATTTATTGTTGTTTCTGTACGCAATTCAATTTTTAAACAGTCATCAAATTTACCTGCTGATGTTTCGATAGATTCTCTACCAATAGCTTTACCTGTTTCAACGATAGTAATGTTCCAAAGATTCCTATTAAATGGACGATTGTTCGGTCTATTTTGTGTGTTGGCGTGAAAATATTGTAAATCAACATTTGCTTCAAGTTTCGCTACATCCCATTCCTCGTTAGCTATAAAAGTACTGGGTAAAAACTGAAATAATTCTTGTGACTTTGAATCCACTTCGTATTTCATTTCAAAACCCGTTTGTTCCTGAGGTTTAGGGTCGTTTTTCATTGATTCTTGAATTCTATTCGTTATTTCTTCGATTACATTTAATTCTTTATTCAGTCGTGCTTGAAGTGCTTTTGCTGCCGAATCGCCTGCATGCAATACTATTCCATCATTCGTAATTTCATACAATTTTGAATTTGTATAGACATCATAATTTTCCCAATTATCAATTGGGGGTTTATAATTGGCTGCCTTCAGACGTTTTTCAGGAATAACTTCGTCTTCTATAGCACGTCGAGTCAATTCGTTACCATCTTGATCAACATAAACCCAATGACTTTTAGGACTAGCAGGAAAGTAGTTGGTTTCTATGTCTGAGTCAGTATTAGTAATATCAAACGCTTTCAGTTCAAGTGTATTTATAGTGGTTGTGAACGTAACCTCATCGTCAGGAATTGACTTCAGTAGCATATCTTCCATTTCTCTGTGGCACTTTATGATTCCAACATTCGGTGCTAACCACAAAGTAGTTACTGTTTCTCCTGGTGGATTATTTTCTCCTGAAATAGGCACACCAATTTCTGTCTCGGTTCTGAATTCTATTTTTATACATTCGTCAAACGTTCCTGCGGGGGTTTCAACTGTCTCTTTACCTACCACCGTACCAGATTCAGTAATAGAAAAATCTATTTTCATGCGATCAGCATCGCTATTAGAAGGATCATTTACATTAATTTCGAGTGTGGCATTGAATTCGCTTGTATCCCACTCTTCGTTCAGAGAAATGGGTATAGGAAGAAAAAGGTGTTGTTCAGAGGATTCTGCATTTACTTCGTAGTTAATTTCTACATCGTCAGGCGGCGCCATGAGAAGAGCTGTCTCAATTTCTCTTGTTAATCGGGCTTTGATAAACTTTTCTATTTCATCACTATTATAGAAAGTAACACCATCGTCATTTACTCTGAAGCGGTTAGGTTGGAAATATGGAATATAGTCAAACCATTCTTCTAATGCAGGTTCATAGCTGAATGCATGAAAGGTTTGGGCAGGTATTACTTTATCTTCAACTGCTTCTCGAGTTATTTCATTGCCATCTTGATCTTCATAAGTCCAAAAACTTCCGACACTACTTGGGAAATATGTCGTTGTGGATTCATTTCCAAATATTGTAATGCTAAAACATAGGAATAGTATAAATACGCAAGTTAGACACATTTTTTTAAACATATTAATATTTCCTTTTCTTTTAATATCAATATAATCTTTTCGTAATTTAATCGGTTACTCCGATTTCTGGTGTGTCTGTTTTAATTTCATATTTTTTCAATTCATAACTGGTAACTTCATCTGAATTTTCTCTGTTGCTAATGTATTTTACGATGCCAACATTCGGGGCTAACCATAATGTGGAAACAGATTCTTGTAGCTGCTGAGTCGGTATTAACTGTTTTATTTGTGGTGGAAGTGTTGTATCTGTAGATGCTAATGTCCTATATTCTATTTTTATGCAATCATCAAACTTTCCGGCTTGGGTCTCAACAGTTTCTTTTCCCACTACTTTTCCTCTCTCCTCAAAATTGGTAGTAGAAATAATGGATTTGAGTTCTTCTGGGGGGTCAACTGCTGCACCATTTATATCCATAGTCATGTTTATTTTTACATCTAATTCCATAGCAACCCATTCTTCATTATAGGCAATTGGTATCGGAAAAAGATAGAAATAATCTTGGGCAGTAGGGTTAACAACGTAATCAAATTCAATCTTAACACCATGTGGAAGTTGTTCGGCAATCAGAAGGCGCATAGATGCAATGGTTTCATTAAGTTTTTTGTTTAGGATTGATTTTGTTGCAGTTTCTATATCATCACCTACATATAATGCGACCCATCTCTCTCCGATTTGATATAGAAATGGTTGCATAATATACTGATATTTTTCCACATCCTCCAATTCGGGTTGATAAGAAAATGCACGATAAGTTATTCCATCTATATTCTTTTTTTCGATAGTATATCGGGTTAATTCGTTTCCATCTTGATCAACGTACACCCATGTGCTTCCAGCTGTATCGGGGAAGTATAGTTTTGCTTGTTCTTTACCCATAGACGACACACTGAGGCCGAATATGAGTAATAGTGTGAATAGTGATTGAAAAACTTTGAACACTTATTATTCCTCCAATAAATAGTACATCATCTATTTAGTATACACTAACATGCTGCCTATATCAAGGAAATTAACCTGAAGGAGTGTGTAATGTTGATAAATACAATTATTGACAAAATAACTAATTCACGTTATATTAACCAGGACTTACGCATTGTAGCATAAACTTTCTAGTTTGTGCATCGTGGACGCAACCTGGAAAGGTTACGCTACAAGGATCACAAACTTTCTTAGAGCGGTTTGTAATCCCGACTTCAACCGAGATTGCGTAAGTCAACTTTATCTGGTTATTCATAAGGATGGGATGATGACACACCTAAATTCAACACATTACAAAGATTGGAAAGACAATGGTTATCTCAAACTGCCTGCATTTTTTAACGAAGATGAGATATGTGCAATTCAGACATGGGTATCAGAAGTTTCATCGTGGCACCCGACAGAAGACATGTGGATGCATCATTATGAATCGACTGAAAAAGGAGCACGTCTCTCTCGCTCCGAAAATTTTGTTCCTTATCATGCGAATTTGAAAAACATCATTACAAAAGGAAAAGTCATTGATGTTGTTTCTGCATTGATGTCAGAACCGGCAATACTATATAAGGAAAAGATAAACTACAAGTATCCGGGTGGAGGTGGGTATACAGCACATCAAGACGCACCTGCCTATGAGTTTGTGGACTACCATATAACCTGTCTCATTTCAGTTGATGTTGCTACGGCAGAAAATGGCTGTCTAGATTTTGCACCTGGCAGGCACCGTGAAGGTTTCATTGCACTTGATGAAAAGGGGTGCATTTCTCCGAAAGTTTCCGAGTCAATGGATTGGGTTGCTGCCCCAACAGAACCGGGTGACATCCTCCTTTTCGGTTCTTACATTCCGCACAAGAGTTCTCCTAACCGTTCAAGCGAACCGAGACGCATAATTTATCTTACCTATAATGCGGAGTCACAAGGTGACTGGCATGAAAAGTATTATGCAGATAAACGTCAAACCTTTGCACAATATTCGAAAGAAGGTTCCAATCGAGATATACAAATTAGCAAAATTGCACATTTTCAAGGAAAGGTGGTAAAACATGCAGAATTGGGTAGATCCTACATTAGCGCAGAGAATGAGTAATGCAAACCCCCGCCAAAAGATTGATATACTTTTTAACTACATGGAACATCGTGGACAGTCCTTTTACGATGAGGTAGTAACGCAATTGGAACATGCTCTACAATGTGCTGCTCTTGCGGTTCAGAACAATGCAAGTAATACACAGATTACAAGTGCTCTACTTCACGACATTGGGCATTTTATATTGGATGAACACAATGCAGATGTTTCATTTTTGGATACGGATCTGAACCATGAGGAAATTGGTGCGCAGTATCTGGAACCGTTTTTCACAGAGGCAATCACAACACCTATTCGTCTGCATGTACCTGCGAAAAGATATCTATGTACGGTTGATGTATCTTATTATGGTGGTTTATCAGATGCATCTAAACGGAGTCTGGAGTTGCAAGGTGGTGTGATGACAGATGAGGAATGTAAGAAATTTGAAGGAATTCGGCACTATCAGGATGCACTGACTTTGCGTAGATGGGACGATCAGGCAAAAGTCAAAGGGTTAGAGACAAGCGGATTAGAAACTTATCGAGGAATCGTACAACAGAGTTTAAGATAGTCTGAGTATTGCTTTTTTGTATGCCTTTACAGAAGGGGTAATTTATGAATTATGAGGCAATAGAATCTAAATTTATCGCAACACCGGAAAAAGGAGAAGTATCCTCGCTTCTCATCCGACCGGAGAACGCGAAGTGGATATTAGTGCTTGGGCATGGCGCGAGTACAAACATGCGTCATTCGACACTTCAAACTATTGCAGAACGGTTAGCAGATGTAAACATTGCTACGTTTCGTTATCAGTTTCCGTATATGGAACGCGGTGGAGGTGGCAGGGAATCGGAAGCGGTGGCACTTCAAACTGTCCGATCTGCTGTGGCTGCAGCACATGAGACAGCAGATGATTTATCTATTCTTGTCGGTGGCCACTCTTATAGTGGACGCATGTCTTCTATGTCTGCAGCGCAGGAACCGATTGAACATGTAAAAGGTCTTGTCTTTTTCGCGTTTCCACTGCATCCATCTGGTAAGGAAGGCACAGAACGTGCAGAACACCTTGCGGATGTAACTGTACCGATGTTATTTTTGTCTGGTACACGAGATAAGTTGGCCAAGCTTGAGTTATTGGAACCTGTCTGTGAAAATCTTGGTGATAAAGTGACGTTGCATCTATTGGATACAGCTGATCACGGATTCAAAATCTTAAAACGTTCGCGTAAATCGGACGAGGATATTTTTGTTGAAATGGCAAGGATTATAGAGGAGTGGGTAGAACACATATAGAGAAAGTTTTTTTTAGAATATAACGGATAACAGAAGGTGTAGCACTAACTGTTAGTATGTTTCGTATTAGATGCAAACTAACAGTTAGCACTATAGATGTGTCTAAATACTTATAGGTTTTACTGTAAAAGCAAAATCACTATATCTTTTCAGACATATTATTTTCCTTTTAGTTCACCCCATGTAACGGCAATTTTTCCTGATGCTTCAACTGCAGTGGGGTTGCTTTCCATTACTGCAGTGATTTCACCTTCATCCAGCGTCCTGTCAAACAGACACACTTCATCAATTTTACCTTTGAACCGGTAATTGTGATTTGCGGTCTCATTCGCACCAGCGCCAATGAGAAATTCCCGTGCGGTGTTGATCATAATTGCTGCGTCATGTCTTTCACCTACAAGTTCACCATTTACGTAAAAAAACTGTGAACCATCGGAATAGACACCCGCAAGATGTTCCCAATTATCAAGATTTACGGCTGGGCCCTGAACGGATTTCCATCCACCGCCGCCTGTCCAAAACTGCCAGGTATTGTTTGGTGTCGCATAAAAGATATATCCGCGTTGTGGAAAGTCGTCACGTGAGGAAACGACAGCACGATGTCCAGTTCCGCCAGTTTCAACATTTGCCCAAGCACATATAGTGAAGGTTTCTTGATTGAGATTAGCATGAAACGGAACGTCCACTTCATCTCCATCTTGATCAAAGGCAAGTGCCCCACCGAAGTATCCATCTTCGGTCCATTGTGGGTCACCAATCAACGTTCCTTCATGTCCATTTCCGCTCGAGTCACTTGCAGTATCTCCTTCTGTTTCATCAAAAGCCCAATATGCTACAAGTCCATCTACAATATTTTGAGGTGACGCGGGTTGGATTGCAAGTGCCATGATCAATATCAGAGCAAACGCAAATATTATGTTTTTCATATTTTACTCCTTTAGATGTATCCAAATACTTATAGGTTTCACTGTAAAGGCAAAATCACTATATCTTTTAGACATGTTATTTTGCTTTTAGTTTGCCCCATGTAACGGCAATTTTTCCTGATGCTTCAACTGCTAATGATTCACTGTCCATTACTGCGGCGATTTCATCTTCATCAAGTACACGGCTATACAACCGCACTTCATCAATTATACCTTTAAAGAAGTAATTGTGATTTGCGGTTTCATTTGCCCCGGCACCGATAAGAAATTCTTGTGCAGAATTAACATGTATCACAGTGTCTTTTTCACCCTCAAGTTCACCGTTTACATAAAACATCATTTTACCATCAGAATAAGTGCCGGCAAGATGGTCCCATTTACCGAGATTTACTGCTGGACCTCGTATAGGCTGCCAATGATTTGGTCCGCCACCAGTCCAAAATTCCCAGTTGTGACTCTCACTTACCCCCATTTTTGTATGCGGTATGTGTAGGCGTGTGTGTGTATAGAAATAAGTTGGAAAGTCTGATGGGTTATGGTAGAATACCTCCATATAAACCAATGTCGGTGAAAAACCGGCAGGGAGGTATTCTTATGAAATATACCCTTAGTTGGGTACATCCCAGAAAGATTATAACAGGTTTTCGTAAAGTTTTCAACGGGGTTTGTATCAAAAAACCGACGCTCCGCAACTTTTATTTGATGCTACAGGCTGTGTGTGTAGCCCCAAGTTTTCGTATTCAATCGATTGCCTCACATCTACCTATCCGTGTGAAACACGACAAGTCTAAGCAAAAGCGTGTGTTGCGGTTTATTGACACCTATTTTCCGGTTGCAGCGGTGAAGGGTGCTTGGTTGTCACATATAGTTGTCAGTGTGTGTCGTTCTGTGGGGATGCAGCATCTGCTTGTGCTGATAGACGAGACAGATTTACCGGGCGGATGGAAGGCGATTGTTGCAGCCCTTCCGTTTCGCAATCGTGCGATCCCGCTCTATTGGGTTCTGTATAAAAATGAGATGCTCAAAGATGGCACCTATCAAGGACATAACGATTTAGTTCAGCAGTTCTGTTGTGATGTCCATAGTCGCGTTGTTAAAGTGTTAGGGGATAGTCGGGAGCCTGTGTTGGTTTTTGACAGAGGGTTCGCCCGAGCGAGAGCGATCCTCAAGTTTTTTGAGGGGCAAGGCATCTGCTACTTGATGCGTGTGCCACGCAATGTTGGTGTGCGTATAGCAGGCAACAAGCAGTGCCTTGAAGAAGTGGCAAATGGTTTTTACCCACAAGTGCTTTATCACTACACGGAGCAGGTGCCTGTGGCACTCTATGTTGGGGGACAGCACACCAAGAAAGACCCGTTATATCTTATCTCCAATCGGCTTCAGGGGAACCCCCTGCGAACTTGCTACAAGCGGCGGACACAGATTGAACACGGGTTCAGAGACTTGAAAACGAACTTCGGTTTCAAAGCACTCGTTTTGAGAAAGAACGAACAGCCCCGGATGGAAGTTCTGTTTTTGTTGGCAGTCGTGGCTTATGGTTTGGCGTTCCTGTGTTATGAAAAAGCTGCGGACAGATGGGCAAAAACTTTACACCCTACGCGGAAAGTTTACTCCGTGATCAGTGTCATCAACCGTATGATCCGCGAGGTGTGGACGCAGGAGGCGTTGCTCTTGTTCACCGAGAGGACTTGTTTGAGAGATATAAACTTTCTCACCGCAGAAGAACTGACATGACAACATTGGAGACCTATGAACACAACTACACACGCATTCAAAAAAAAATGGGGGTAAGTGCGGTTGTGACTGGGTTCTGCGTAAAAAATAAAACCGCGTTGTGGAAAGTCATCTCGAGAGGAAACCACTGCACGGTGATTACTACTCCCCGGTTCTACATTTGCCCATGCACATATTGTGAATACTTCGGAATTTAGATCTGCATTATATGGAATGTTTACTTCATCCTGAACTTGATCAAATTCAAGCCCACCACCAAAGTAACCGTCAACCCATTGCGGATCACCGATTAACGTACCATCATGACCGTTACCGGATGAATCACTTGCGGTTTCACCTTTCATTTCATTGAATGCCCAGTATGCAACTATATCGTCTTCTATATTTACAGAAAACAGTGGTTGCGTAATTAATCCAACAAATAGCAGAATTAAAGCACTTAATAATATTCTTGATTTCATAATTAAACTCCTTAAATTATTTATATCTTATTAGACTGATATTTCTCACAATTGTTCAGATCATGTTAGGACGGACGCAATTTCGGTTGAAGTCGAGGTTACAAACCGCTCTAAGAAAGTTTGTGATCCTTGTGGTGTAACCTTTCCAGGTTGCGTACACCATGCACAAACTGGAAAGTTTATGCTACAGTGCGTAAGTTCTGATTGTTTATACCGAACTCACGCTATCCTATGAAAAGCACATTGAAACACGAAACAAATAATCCGCGTAAATCCGCGATTCAGACAAAGGTACGAAGTTCCCGAAATTTCAAGTTTTGGCTTTTTTAAGTCGGGTTTCCACAAGTTTTATAACAGCTTCGTAGACACCATCGCGCTCCCCTTGCGTTAATTCCAATACATCGAAGATGATGTCGTCAATGTGCCGTCGTGCTGGTGAGGGGTCTAACACATCCCAGTCTTCTGACGTGAGAATATCACAAGATGTACCCCCCCTCTTTCTATAATTTCAAGTAAATTTGGATTAACACATAGTAAATTTTCTAATTCATAAATCGCGATTCCTAATACTCCGCCACCGAAATTGGAACGGCCGTTTATATTCACCATCAATTGAAGGAGCGTAGAATTGAGAGAGTAACAGAAGGAAACTCTCAAATTGACTGGTGGATGAATTTCTGCAAAATTGTTTGTTGCATAGCATCTATCTGTTGTATATAACGTTCGGACAGTTGAACCAATCACAAGTGGAAAATTAAGATGTGGAATTGGGCGTTGCCCTACGTCATACCAGCGCGGTCGCGTTCGACAACTGGGGCGTTGATGAATATCTTGGGATTCTCCGTATTCAATGTACGCCAGTGCTGAAGTTCCTTGAAGTGTGTTTTTCGATTCATGACACATAAAGAGTTGATATGGCAATTGTTCCGACTTGACGAGAAGATGCCTTGTGTCTCTTGGACTGCTGATAATTGGATGTAAAAATTCGTCTTCAATCTGCCACGTTGCGATTGTTTCCTTGTCAATTACAAAAAACTCATTCGCCCCTGTTTTTAATCCCATACGGACTTCTGCCACCTCTTCAACGCGGACAAGTTTGTCCTGGTAGTGTTCTATAATGTGCCAGTAGATATCAGGGGCGCGGAGGTATTTTCCACCCCATTTGTCACCTACATATTTTTGTTCTCTCATGGCTTGTTGTAAAAGTTCTCGCTGTGATATTTGATGGATGCGATGTTCAGGGGTTCGCTCACGACCTTCCGCTGTTTCTATCTCGTAGAAAATGATGGGGTCCAGAACTGCTTCAAAGGGGACTGTGAAGTTGACGAAACAGGTGCCGTGTTGTAAACCTGAGTTTTCAGATGTTTTATCAGGGGCGGAGATGAGACATATCACGGTGTTGACATCGGCAGAGGCGAAGGAACGTCTCGCTGAGTTATCCAAAACCATTTTGAAGTGGCAACGTTTCAGTAAGAATTCTTGCAGGTTTTTGCCGTAACCGACATCTAACCATGAATTAGAGGTGATAGTGCAGAAGGTTCCCTTCGGATTAAGCAGAGAGAGTCCGTGGAAATAGAAGTAGATATAGAGATCGCTCTTCGCGTTAATTGTATGTCGGACGGTGTCTTGGTTTTCATTATAGCCGAAATGGTCTGGATATGTCTGATAGACCGTCCGCATCAACTTTGCTTTATACTCTCTTCTGTTCTCCAATGTTACCTGTTCTCTGGGTATCGTAGGAGGGGCTATCCGTTCCTGTCGGATGTATGGCGGATTTTCTATAACAATATCAAATCCCCCGCGTTGATGGAAAATCTCAACGAATGCAATGTCCCAAACAAAAGGCGGCGTTTTTTCTCTTGATATTGCTTCAATAGCATCTTGAACTTGACTAAGGTTCTCTTTGTGTCGTAAGAGTTCGTCTTGTTTCTGCTGCGTTTGACGATCCAATTCTTGTGTCCCTGGATGTTCCGTATCCAAAAGTGGTATCTGTTCAGTAGGATCCTCGAGCCATGCTTCAACTTTTCGGATCTCTTTAGCAAGCTCTACCTCATAATTCTCAAGCCGTTCTCTGAATCGCACTTACCCCCATTTTTTTTTTGAATGCGTGTGTAGTTGTGTTCATAGGTCTCCAATGTTGTCATGTCAGTTCTTCTGCGGTGAGAAAGTTTATATCTCTCAAACAAGTCCTCTCGGTGAACAAGAGCAACGCCTCCTGCGTCCACACCTCGCGGATCATACGGTTGATGACACTGATCACGGAGTAAACTTTCCGCGTAGGGTGTAAAGTTTTTGCCCATCTGTCCGCAGCTTTTTCATAACACAGGAACGCCAAACCATAAGCCACGACTGCCAACAAAAACAGAACTTCCATCCGGGGCTGTTCGTTCTTTCTCAAAACGAGTGCTTTGAAACCGAAGTTCGTTTTCAAGTCTCTGAACCCGTGTTCAATCTGTGTCCGCCGCTTGTAGCAAGTTCGCAGGGGGTTCCCCTGAAGCCGATTGGAGATAAGATATAACGGGTCTTTCTTGGTGTGCTGTCCCCCAACATAGAGTGCCACAGGCACCTGCTCCGTGTAGTGATAAAGCACTTGTGGGTAAAAACCATTTGCCACTTCTTCAAGGCACTGCTTGTTGCCTGCTATACGCACACCAACATTGCGTGGCACACGCATCAAGTAGCAGATGCCTTGCCCCTCAAAAAACTTGAGGATCGCTCTCGCTCGGGCGAACCCTCTGTCAAAGACCAACACAGGCTCCCGACTATCCCCTAACACTTTAACAACGCGACTATGGACATCACAACAGAACTGCTGAACTAAATCGTTATGTCCTTGATAGGTGCCATCTTTGAGCATCTCATTTTTATACAGAACCCAATAGAGCGGGATCGCACGATTGCGAAACGGAAGGGCTGCAACAATCGCCTTCCATCCGCCCGGTAAATCTGTCTCGTCTATCAGCACAAGCAGATGCTGCATCCCCACAGAACGACACACACTGACAACTATATGTGACAACCAAGCACCCTTCACCGCTGCAACCGGAAAATAGGTGTCAATAAACCGCAACACACGCTTTTGCTTAGACTTGTCGTGTTTCACACGGATAGGTAGATGTGAGGCAATCGATTGAATACGAAAACTTGGGGCTACACACACAGCCTGTAGCATCAAATAAAAGTTGCGGAGCGTCGGTTTTTTGATACAAACCCCGTTGAAAACTTTACGAAAACCTGTTATAATCTTTCTGGGATGTACCCAACTAAGGGTATATTTCATAAGAATACCTCCCTGCCGGTTTTTCACCGACATTATTTTATATGGAGGTATTCTACCATAACCCATCAGACTTTCCAACTTATTTCTATACACACACACGCCTACACATACCGCATACAAAAATGGGGGTAAGTGAGTCTCTGAATAGGGAGTTCTCCGCAGTTTGAACGTCCGCTTTATCTGCATATTTTCTTTCTGAATTATTGTTGTAAAACTTCAGTTTTTCATCTTTATGCTTAGATATCTTGTCATCAATGCTACCTGACAGAACACCTCCAATATTCCGAGTTTTCGCAAGATTCATATCGCCTATATCTTGTACAATGCTATCACCATGTCGAATATTGAAGGAGAAATCGGGTAACAAAGGTTCATCTCTTACATTTAATTCTGCAGAGGTAAAATCCGCATCAATAATTAGTGCAAGCCAGAGTCGGAGTTCAGCAACTTTGCATGCCCATTGCTTCACATCGACACCGTATAGGTTTTTACCGATAATTGCTTTTCTACGTTCATAGCTGGATGCGTATTTAGTTGCTGTCCATCTTTCTGCACGCTCATGCAAGTCTTCAAGAATATGCATCATGCCGACAAGGAATGAACCGCTACCGCACGCAGGGTCCACCACAGTAATCTCAGTGAGATGATTATGTATATCTTTCCATAGGTGTGTAAGTTTTCTGTCAGCCTCTTCTTTTTCCTCAGGATCAAAAGCGAAGAGTGCTTCATAGAATAGAGATTTATCCGCTTCCGTACCGATGTGGTTTGCAAGGTTATCGACGAGTGCCAGTCTGCACATCAGGTCGATTTCGACACGCGGTGTATAAAAGATGCCCGCATCGCCTCTCTCCTCATCCTCAACAGAGACAAGACTTTCGTAGACTTTCCCAATCATTTCTGGGTCAACGCCTACCTCCTGATCCAGTGGCGTATCTTCAGCGATAGTGAAGTTATACTGTTCTAAAAAGTTGAATATCTCTTTCCACAAATTATCTGAAATTGTGAACGGATATTCAGTATCTAAATCGTTTTCTCGGAACAACCCACCGTTGAGATACGGGGCAAGCTGCAGAGTCTCCCTGATCTCAGATGCGAAATAGGGGCATCCGCCGACAGATTTGTTGTTGAATGAATTAAAAAATAGGATGTTTAACCATTTCTCAACGAAGGTGTCTTCAGGTTGTGATGTGGCTTGATATGTTTCCCAGAATGTCCGTAAGAAGTCAGGATTTTCTCCGAGCCATTGTTTTCGCTGGATAAAATAGAGGAATATGCATCGGGTGAGGAATTGCTGTGAAAAATCGTGTGCCCATTTCTCGTCGCCGTTTTGCAACTCGAGTTCAGTTTGGAGCCGTTCGAATATAAGTTTGTAGCTTTCAAAAAATGCTTTGGTAACAGCTTCAACGTTGAATGCTTCCTCGTGTGCTTTTCTAATATCTATTGGTGTCAGTATATCTTGAGGGTCAAGGATCCCGTCAGGTTCACCTATCTCTTCAATATCAAGCATTGCGATCCGTTCTGCAGCGGTACGGAGTCTCTCATTTGGTGCTATAGATATTCGTCTGAAAATGTTGCGTTGTTTAGTTCTTGTTTGCGGGTGTTCGTCACCTTCTTCCTGTTCTTCGCGTATAGACTTAACGTTAATAAAGTGCCAGTTGTCTTGTAGAGAGTTGCTAAAGACAAAGAGTGCATCGGGATAATGGGTTTGGAGGCGGGAGATAATTTGGCGTTCGTCAGTTTTTCTCAGTTTCTCAGTTTTGAGTTTTGTGTAGATTACATGGAATTTGTTGTTCCTACCAGCAGTAGCGATGCTGCGTGGCATATCATCAATAAGATTAGCTGCGCCTTCAGAGAGATTTGATATAGGTGTGTCATCCCGTTCATAGTTAAGTTCTACAAGGAACAGATTTTTGAGTGATTCGATTCCACTAAAATCCTGTAAATTAGAATAAATCCGTTGGGTGTCTTCAGTTATCAACATCTTTTTCTCCGCGATTATTGTTATTATGATTTTAACGTGAGTTCGGTATAAGGCATTTTTTGTGCTCCTTGTTGGGAAGGAATATTTACGCTAATTTCCGTTGACGTATTTCTGCCCAAGGTCCAGTAATTGCAATTGTTACACCAGGCCTCTGGATATTGACAAAAAGTGTTGTGCCGTCAGGAGAGAATGTTGAGCCTGCTAATTCAGAGGTATTAAAGGCATTTCTTGCAAATTGATAGGTGTTGCCTTCAGGTGTTACACCAACTAGGTATTGGTCTTTTGGTCCATCTTCACAGATAATTAGGTCACCCCAAGGTGTCACCGTGAGGTTATCTGCGTTTTCGATAACCGTGCTATCATTTGGTTCTATGAAGAGTTCAATAGTTCCAGGTTCTTTTTCTTCTCGGTGTGTGCCTTCATAAGGACTTGGTGTATATCGCCAGATTTGCCCTTTTTGTTCGAATCCACCGTTTGTGCATGCGATATAAAAATCACTTCCACTGAACCAAATACCTTCCCCGCGGGCAAACATTGCTGCATATTTACCTTCAACACCTTGCTTACGTAGATCGTCTTCAGGAGATTCCACGTTCTCAATATCTACCCATGCAACTGCTAACTTCTGTAATGTAGGGATTGGTTGATATGTCCATGGTGCAAACTTATGCTTCCGAGTTTTCCAGTTACGCGTATCTGCAGACTTCAGATCTTTGAGTACTAGTGCTTGTAACTTTCCGCCTTTAGCAAGTTGTCCTGGTTCTTCTGGCAAGAATCGATAAAGTAAGCCATCATTTCTATCTTCAGTTTGATAGACTATACCAGTGCGATTGTCAACAGCGATCGCTTCATGGTTGAAGCGCCCCATCGCTTTCAATGGGACAGCTTGCACTAAACCTGGTGAAGTTGTAACTGGCACTTCAAAATTGTATCCGTGATCCTGTTCAAAAGTGAATTCAGCTTTTTGCACCGTTTCTTCACAAGTTACCCAAGTATTCCATGGTGTTATACCACCTGCACAATTTCGGATAGTGCCAACCAAGCTCAAAAAATGTTTTTCAAGGGTCATCGTCCTAGTATCATAGACAAGCGTAGTAGTTGCACCGAGAGAAGGGGCAACCTTATGCCCTGGATCATAGAATTTATCTGTGTCAACAAGGCCTATTTTTTCGTTATTCCAACCAAAGGCCCCAACAATCTTATCGGTAGCGTTCAACTCGTGATTACGGATGAGTATAGTTTTTCCATTAGGACCGGGAAATGCTGCCATGCCATCGTGTTTTCCTGGAACCCATAATCCGTCATCCATCTTCTCACCTGTCCGAGAAAATGCATGAGCAGCGAATCCCTCTGGTAAGTCAAGGAGTTGATTTCGTGTCGGTTTGAATCTATATGGGGGTTCAGGTTTTAAACCGGGGATGTGTTTTTTCAGTTTGCTGCTGATACCGGAAAAACCGAAACCTACAGCTGCAGAAGCGGCAGCAACTGCCCCGTAACTTAGAAACTGACGACGCGATATGTTGAATTTCACGGATACATTTCTCCTGCTATGAATTTATTAGCAGATAGATTCTACTATACTGTGAAGAGTTAATTTTCTTTGTTTTCAAGGATATTCTTAAAATGTTGCATTTCTATTGAAAAACGCAATTAGTAGTTTTGGGATTTTGCCTCGCTGATTTGGCATCGAAATTAGTTCTGAAAAGGCACTATAAAGTTAGTCTATAACTATGTTTTTAAGTTCTCTTTTCTTCTTGACAAAATAGGTGAAAATGTAGTATAATATTAGAAGTAAAAAAAGAAGGTGCACCCTCTCCTAATCAGAAAAGCAAACGGTGCTGCATTTTCTGGATCAATGCTTTATTATACATAACTTACCGGAAAAATGCAACTCCTTTGAAATTCACAAAGGAGTTTTTTCATGGATTTATTAAAGTTTTGATCTTGGATGAGGTAAAAAACAAAATACTAGAAAAATACAAATTGATTTGGAGCTATATCATGAATCAAAGTGAATATCCTAATCGGGACGCACTACGGCAAGCGAATGACATATACTTGGATGCTATGCGGGCATTCATTATACATCATTTGAAGCAAATCAGAGGAGAAAAAGTTGAAAACTTGATAGAAGATGTATTGTATGATAATCAAGTAAATCAGTTTCGTCAGATGTTAGATAAACATAAAGATATTGGTTTAGCGATAGACTTTACCTATATTCCTCATATCATTAAGGAATATTGGAAAGATGACTTTGCCGATAAATTTGAAGATAATTTAGTTGCCCAAAATATGTTATGGCTTATAAGGAACGGGAGAAATGAGTGTGAACATAGAGGACATGACTTGGATCCTGAGTTTACCCGGACCCACCTTTTCATCATTGCCGAATTGCTAGGGAAAATTAATAGATCGGACAAACAGAAGGAGGTTTTGGTTATACGAGATCAGTTCTTAACTGATAATGCAGCAAAGCAGATATCAGAAATGACAGAACAATTAGAAACCGAAAAAACTGATAAGAAGAAATATAAACGAGATTTTGAAAAAATTCAAAGGCAGCTGGAGGATTTGGAGAATCAGCATGAAACAGATAAGCAAGACTTAGAGAAACTTGAATTGCAGCTAAAAGAAGCGGATACTCAGAAGAAGACAATTGAGGAAAATTTAACTAATATCGAGGATGACTTGAAGACAGCAGAGGATAACTTAAAAGCAGCGGAAGATGCATGGATTGAGTCTGATAAAAATCTAAAAAGCAAAATGGTTGAAATCCAAAATATTGAAAATGAGAAGAAAAGAATTGAAGGACAATATGAATTACTGAAAAAACAGTTTGAAGGGGTCCAAAAAGAAAACCAAAAATACAAGGAAAACCTTGCATCCATAGAGAATCAACTATCGGATGCAAAGACTGAAAAAAGAAATACCGAGGAACGCCTCTCAACATTAGTTAACCCAGTTTTTCCCCCTCTTGACAATGATCTGAATGTCTATATTCTTGACCGTCGAGAAACAGATAGAAAAAAATACATTATAAGCCTACTTGAAACTAAAAGACCTTCTATAATATATGTTGACAGTGAGGAAAAAATAGAGGTATTCTTCGAGTACATCGCTGGTGAGAAAGCAGACGCAATAGGAAGACACAGCGAATACTCCTCTGATACTGCAGAAAAAGAGTTGTTAGAAAAACTTGAGAACGGAGATTTAATTGCACTTGTTTCAAATGCCACATTTACTACTATACCTGACCAGCACGTTATTGAACACTTTGTCTTTTGCCATCCAATATTAGATTTTGATGAGTTCTGCCAACAGTGCCAACCTGCTTTCATGCCAATTCATAACACTTATTTGCATCTTATATACGATACCACGCAAGAATTTGAAACTTATAGCAATGAATTAAATCAGAAGTATCTCAAGCGAGACGACTTACTTAATTTGTATGGAGAAGCGAGAAATCATGTGAATACTGATGGCAACTCAGTAAAATTTGAATCTTTGTGTAATAAATTAAAATTGGAAGAAGCAGGTGTAAAAACTGGTTTGGCTATTTTTGAGGAACTTAGTCTGATTGAAAAAAATTCGGAAAAAATCAAATTCTTAGAATCAAATGGTAAGAAGGAATTAGAGAATTCAAAGATATATTGTGAAGGTAAAAGATTAAAAGAGAAAATAAGTCGCGAATCCTATCAACTTGGTATGGACTCCATCGAAAACATCTGGGGGGAAATAATGGATACTTTAGGTATTGAGAAAAATCATACAATACATGAACAAGAAGTAAATACATATAGAACTAATAACGGTTCTCAATACGAAACAGATATTGATGAGACTGATAGTGCCTAAACAGAACAAATTGGTACTCCAAAGAATTCACGAGCAAAAGTTAATGCAGAACAAGCCAGAGATATTCGAAATCGGGCTGCAGGTGGAGAAACTCTATCTAACCTTTCGAAAGAATATGGGATGTCATCTATTGGAATCTGGAATATTGTAAATCGGATACATGGAAAGATATTGAATAACATCAGTAGAGAAATTGCATTATCTTATTTCTGAACAACAGAGATTGGGGTGCCATCCTTCAATAGGTGCTGGTTTTCAGCAATGATCTGTGTTGATTGTGATAGACGTGTATTTACTTCAATTTCACTTCCATATATACCGCCAACACTTATCTCTTTTATACGCGCAATATTCTTCTCAACGACAAATATGTAACCCCTTCCATTTTGGATATTGATAACAGAACGTCGTGGTAGTAAAGGTACGTTTTTGCGTTCTCCTGTTTTGATAGAAATTGTTATTGAGATGCCAGGTTTTAAAGCACTATTCTGGGGTGGAGCAGTGGCATCGATATCAGCTAACATTTGTAATGACTTGGGTAATGTCGCGTGAACTATAACCGTATTCTCTCCCTGTTTGACAGTAGGACTTATGTAGTCAATTGTTGCAACGATATTTTGAATACCTGAAGAAGTTGAAATTAGCACCATATTCCCGTTTTTTATTAGATTGATGTCGCTTATAGGTACTGTCCAAACTGCTTTTAGAACATCCATTGCTACAACTGTGAATATTGGTTCCCCTGCAGTGGATGCGGATTTTGCATATTCACCCACCCCCAGATGCCGTTGTGCAATCACCCCATCAATTGGAGAAGTAACTATTGCTTCATTTACCTGCTCGCGGGCGAGTTTCATCTGTTCTTCTGCTTCACTTACTGCTGATTTAGCAATTGCGATTTCGCGTTCCCATGATTTTGCTTCCACAAGTTTTTGTGCGGTTACTAGGTTTGATTTTGCCTGAGTGACCTTTGATTCAGCGGCAGCAATTTCCCGTTCCCATCCACGACTCTCAACGATTTTCTGTGCAACAATCAATTCTGCTCTAGCTTTCTCCACAGTCAGTTTAGCGGAGCCATCTTTGAACTGGTCTGCTGCTGCGATTGCTTCTTCATATCTGCTTTTGCCTAGTTTGTACCGAGTTTCTGATACTTCATAAGCACTATCACTGATGAGTTCTTGTGTGTGCAGTTCCTTATCACGTTCATAATCTGATGTTGTCTTGGAAAACTCAGTTTTTGCCCGTTCTAGTCCCTTCTCTGAGCTGACTTTCGCGCGTTCGTAGTTTGATTCTGCAACCTTCAGGGCAGATTCCGCCTCAACTAATTTATTGCGAATTCGCATTTCTGCAAGGGATTTCGTTTCTACCAGTTTTGCTTCTGCTTCTGCGACCGACTCTTTTGCAGTTACAAGTTGTGTTTCAACACGAGTCTGTGCGTTTGCTTCAGTTGTTGCTAGCTGCGATTTTGCAACACTTAATGCGACTTCAGCCTTAATTGCATCTATACTTGCCTGCCGTGCGCTGCTCTGTGCAAGTACATCACCTTTAGTTACGGTTTGTCCAGCAACTGCATTGAGTTTTACGATTTTACCTGAGATATTTGCATATACTTTGACTTCTGCACGCGGTTGTAGATGTCCATTGTATGTTTTTTCAGATACTATGGTAACCTTTCGTGGTGTTTCGACTCTCACAGGGATATAAGATTCTGTGTCTTGTGGATTCACATGCATAGTTGATGCATATAAAATGATAGCAGCCATCAATAGGACAATAATATGTTTCTGTTTCAATATATCTACCTCCCAACTCATTCCATCTATATAGATGCTTCTCTCTATTGAGAAGAAGTGTAAGAGGCGCAATGAATTGCGCGACTACGAATAGTTGAAATTTAGTTGGATTTGAGTTTGTCTTCGAAATCTTTTGTAAACTTTTTCATTTTTGGATGAATAACGAACTGGCAATACGGTTGCGTTGGGTTCAATTCAAAATAGTTTTGGTGATAATCCTCAGCAAGATAGAAAACATCCATAGGAGTTATCTCAGTTACAATGGGGTCAGCCCATAGATTGGAGTTATCTGTCTCTACTTTGGATTTTTCTGCAATAATACGTTGTGTGTCTGAATGGTAAAAAATTGCGGATCGATACTGTGTACCTGTATCATTACCTTGTCTATTTAAGGTTGTTGGGTCGTGTGTGTGCCAGAATACATCCAATAGTTCTTTGAATGAGATGATATCAGGGTCAAACTCTATTTGGACGACTTCAGCGTGTCCTGTAGTGCCAGAGCAGACTGAACGGTAGTCTGGATTCTTTGTTGTTCCGCCAGTATATCCTGATACTGCAGTATGGACACCTTTCAATTGTAGAAAGACTGCTTCTACACACCAAAAACAACCTGCTCCAAATGTTGCTGTTTCTAATTTCATTTTTATTTCTTACTGTTACTTGTCACACAACAGTATATTGCTCCTATTTCGAGATTTACTATGCTGCATCATGTATCTATAGGTAACCTATAAGTAAAACGACACTTCATAATATCAATGCGATTAAGTCTAATCGGTTTATTCTTCAAGTATTAATTTGAAGGCATCAAGACTTTGTACCTGTGAAGCGGCAATAAGGAGTTGTTCAAGCTTCTGCAAATCGGTAATACATCGTAGCATTGGTATTAGTTCATTGACAGCATCTGCTGCAAATTTTGATTTAAGGAGTGTCAGGGTATTATTAAGAGTTGTATTTCTTGCGCCTTGTTCAAGTCCTTGTGCCATTCCTTGTTCAAGTCCTTGTGCCATTCCTTGTGCCATTCCTTGTTCCTTACCTTCTGCGATGAATTCGTCGCGTAGAAGTTGATAAAATTTAGATTCCTGCATGAGTGCCTCCCTTATTTTTTGTTTAAAAAGTAATGCGTCATGGACAATACCACCGAACAGAGATAATGCGCAGAATAAATCTGCTTGTGTGTGCTGATCAACCGATGCGGAAGATACAGCATCGATACATTCTTGTACCCACTGATCTATGTCCATTCCTGCAGGGGGTTTCATTAACGGAGTGAACGGCAACAGACCTGGTGCTTGCATATCTAATATCGTTTGTCCATCTATGTCAATCAACCGTATCACTTTGTATCGTAAAGTGTATTCGTAGCCATCAGAACTATATTGATAAAATCCTGGATCATTTCTCCCTGCGTTCGGATGAAAATAGATAACATTGGAATAGACAGGTATTCGATGCTTACCAATAAGATATCCTTGATATGCTGCGTTTCGTGCCCACATAGGTGTTAGTGTGCTATCGCGCAGCTGTAGTTCAATGTGTAGGATGACTTCCCTTTTGTTAATACGGATGCGTTTTATACTATCTGTGCGTTGTCCTAAAATTAGTTGTTGTTCTGTATCTATGTTTTCTAATACTTCAACATCATTATTACCAAGTACAAACTGCGAGATTTCGGTTGCAAAATCTATTAAAATTGACTTTGCCATATTATCATATTCTTGTGCCATATTGGAATTATGGTAGAGTTTTGAATTATTTATACATATTGATTATATCCTGAAGTGTTTTATCTTTATTATATTCTCGTAAGCGTTTGATGTTCGCAAAATCATGTTCAATTGGGTTATAGTCCGGTGAATAAGGCGGCAAATACAATAGGGAGGCACCCGATGCCCCTATAAGATCCCGCACTTACCCCCATTTTTTTTTGAATGCGTGTGTAGTTGTGTTCATAGGTTTCCAATGTTGTCATGTCAGTTCTTCTGCGGTGAGAAAGTTTATATCTCTCAAACAAGTCCTCTCGGTGAACAAGAGCAACGCCTCCTGCGTCCACACCTCGCGGATCATACGGTTGATGACACTGATCACGGAGTAAACTTTCCGCGTAGGGTGTAAAGTTTTTGCCCATCTGTCCGCAGCTTTTTCATAACACAGGAACGCCAAACCATAAGCCACGACTGCCAACAAAAACAGAACTTCCATCCGGGGCTGTTCGTTCTTTCTCAAAACGAGTGCTTTGAAACCGAAGTTCGTTTTCAAGTCTCTGAACCCGTGTTCAATCTGTGTCCGCCGCTTGTAGCAAGTTCGCAGGGGGTTCCCCTGAAGCCGATTGGAGATAAGATATAACGGGTCTTTCTTGGTGTGCTGTCCCCCAACATAGAGTGCCACAGGCACCTGCTCCGTGTAGTGATAAAGCACTTGTGGGTAAAAACCATTTGCCACTTCTTCAAGGCACTGCTTGTTGCCTGCTATACGCACACCAACATTGCGTGGCACACGCATCAAGTAGCAGATGCCTTGCCCCTCAAAAAACTTGAGGATCGCTCTCGCTCGGGCGAACCCTCTGTCAAAGACCAACACAGGCTCCCGACTATCCCCTAACACTTTAACAACGCGACTATGGACATCACAACAGAACTGCTGAACTAAATCGTTATGTCCTTGATAGGTGCCATCTTTGAGCATCTCATTTTTATACAGAACCCAATAGAGCGGGATCGCACGATTGCGAAACGGAAGGGCTGCAACAATCGCCTTCCATCCGCCCGGTAAATCTGTCTCGTCTATCAGCACAAGCAGATGCTGCATCCCCACAGAACGACACACACTGACAACTATATGTGACAACCAAGCACCCTTCACCGCTGCAACCGGAAAATAGGTGTCAATAAACCGCAACACACGCTTTTGCTTAGACTTGTCGTGTTTCACACGGATAGGTAGATGTGAGGCAATCGATTGAATACGAAAACTTGGGGCTACACACACAGCCTGTAGCATCAAATAAAAGTTGCGGAGCGTCGGTTTTTTGATACAAACCCCGTTGAAAACTTTACGAAAACCTGTTATAATCTTTCTGGGATGTACCCAACTAAGGGTATATTTCATAAGAATACCTCCCTGCCGGTTTTTCACCGACATTATTTTATATGGAGGTATTCTACCATAACCCATCAGACTTTCCAACTTATTTCTATACACACACACGCCTACACATACCGCATACAAAAATGGGGGTAAGTGAGATAAGATCCCGGGTGCGGTGTGTTTTATGGATGCGTGCGTTATCCAAGATAACAAGATGGTTTTCATCTAAACGCGGGCATAACTCATGCTCAAGCCAAGTGTTGAAACGCTCCGCATTACAACTCCCCTCAAATAGTATAGGGGCTGTAAACGCCTCATCTATACGTGCAGCTAACAAAGTTGTGGTGCGGTTTCTTTGACTGGATATAAGGTCAAAAACAGGTTCACCTTTCGGAGCATACCCGAAACGCCTGAAACTTTCTGACCGAAAACCACTCTCATCAATAAAAACTAAGGATTTTCCGTTTTGCTCCGCAGCAGCGAGGTGTTCACGATAAGTTTCTCGCTTGTGATCACATCGTTCCTTATAGCCGAGTGTCTTTTTTTTCGCGAGATACCGAGTTTTCGCAGTCCATACCAAATACAATAGTAGGAAACGCCGAAATGATCTGCGCGCTCCTGGATAGTTTGATCGGGGAAATCTTTTACTTGTTGTGTGAGTGCTTCGTAGTCAATACATCTCGGTCCTTTAGGTCCTGATTTTTTCGGGGCGAGTGGGTCTGGTGCGTTGAGCCATTTGTAAATAACATCGCGTGAGATATTGAAAAGTTTCGCAGCTTTTACTTTGCTGCCGCCGTTATCAATGAAATCAAGCACGCGTTTTCGCAGGTCTGTTGAATATGCCATAATACCGGGTATTATACCACAAATAGAAAAATATGTATAGAAAACTTTATATTTTACCATATATATAATTGTGTAACGTAATGTCAAGGGATAGGATAGAGGCTTTAAATGTCATTATTTGCTCTTGTTGGAAGGGTTTGGAACCTCAAAAGATTATTTTATACATCAGAAATCGGGGTTAGAACCCCTCCAACAAGATTGCTATGATTTATCATCAGTACATCTCAGTATCGGATTCAGGATTAACCAGTGTTTCTATACAAGTGTCCCAATAAGTAACGGCGTACCTAATCTCGTCATCAGATCGGTTGTACTGTGCAAGGTAGTTTTCTACCCATTCAAGTAATCGTTGTCGCGGCGGTGTCCGTATCTCATGGTTGTTATCATCATATATGATGTCTTTAAAATCTTCAAATGCGTCAGATTCAATCTGAAATTCGGGTTGGAAATACAGTGTTAGATTTGCCATTAAATTGCGTGTTAACGTTTGTATAGGGTCAATTTCAATACTGAATGGTGGGTCAACAGAGAAAATCTCGTCGTATGGTAACGCTTGAACATAGGTCCATCGTGCTTCAATGTAGTCAAGTTGTTGCCTGATTATCTCTAAATCGGATAATGTATTAAATGATTTCGGTTCATGTGATTCCTTGATTGAAATTTGTGCTGATGAAATAGTAGTTTTATATGAAGGTAAAGCACTAAGGAATTCTGCCTCTGCAAAGTTGTAGATTCGGATACTATCAATATCCAGATGTTCTAGTTCTTCTGGTGGTTGAATCAATGCATTTTCAAGTAAGTAACTGGATCTGTCAATTAACTTATCCGTAAGTGTATTCCCAATTTGGAAGAATTTGACGATTGGATTGGCAAGTAACACGTTCACTGCTTTGTCTAAGTTTCCTTTGCTACCATATTCTAATCCGAGACTGGTTAATGCAAAAGAAGTTTGGATCTGTGAACGAAGTTCGGAAGTATCTGATAGGTCATCGACCTTCATAGTTATCAGTTTGTGTGCTAGTGCAGCGATGTCTTCGGATAGGATATTGGATTTTTCATCGTCAATTCTACCGATACTACCGCCATGCACCATAGTTCTTGCCAAGAAGGACTTCCCATCAACGGCTGCATCTGCAACGAGAGAAAACTTACTTGTCTGCATCTTTCTCACTGTCCTCAGCAAGATCAAGTGAATCCAAATCAACTTTTTCTTGTATTTCAGATTCGGTGACATTGATTCCAGCTTCTCGATCCCGTGCTTTTACTCGTTCAGTTCTCTCAGCTTTTGCCTTTTCTAGTGCTTTGTCTACATCTTCAGGATCTGTTTCTTCATCGATCGCGAACATTTCTCGTAGCAGCTGTGTGAATAGATCGTCATCTGCTTCCCATATTGCGTTAAGAATTGCTTTTGTCTGATCGTCTTTACATTCAATAGAAGAAGAGTTCGGATCAATAATTCCTTCGTCTATCATCATCGCACTGAGTGTACCCTTTAGTTTTACACGGTTCTTCAGGAGTCCAGCGAGAATACGTATATCAAGCTGCTGCAAGAACCGACTAAGGTCATCCCGTTCGCATTCAGATAACTCGAACAACCACAGACTTAGTGTGCGTTTGTCCAATTCTCCATCACGCCAAACGGCAATATCCATGATTTCTTCAAATTGTTCGTTTGATAAACAAGGTAACAGACCACAGGCGAGACCTGTTCCAAGAAGTGTATCTAACACTTGTAACACATCTTCTGTAGGACTGTCTTGTATTAGTTCCGTGCAATCTGGGACAAGATAGTATAATTCTTCTCGTTGTTTTGGGTTCCGGGTGGATCGTATTATTTCTAGTTGTTGTTCTTTATCGTAGCTTTGAAAAAGTTGTTCAGCTTGACGGGTTGGGAGTGATAGTAGTTCCTTTGCTTCTGATTGCGGAATAACCAATTTCCGACTGTTCATACAATCCTCCAAATGGGCAATTTGAGATGAGGCGCAATGAATTGCGCGACTACGAACCGACTATTTCTTAAAGTGTATGTTGTTTTTTAGAAATAATATTAGAAGTTATTTCTAACAAAGTTCATGTTCTTGGCCGCTGAAGCAACGGGGTCGTCTTTACCAGGAGTTTCAAGCACAAACCAACTATCATATCCAATGTCGTGTACAGCTGCAAATACTGCATTGAAATCTACTGAACCTTCACCTGCATGATTACCTCCCGTGTCTTTTATATGCATTTGGACGATGGCACTGCCCAAACTTCGTATTTCTGCTGGGGAGTCATATCCTATGTTTGTTGCATTGCCCATATCATAATATACACCTACATAATTTGAACCGACTTGGTCTATAATTTGTTGATGTTGTTCAGCACTTAAAGTTGATTCAATTGCAAGATACACATTATGTTTTTCAGCAGTTTCAGCTGCAGATTTAAATCCATCAATGAGTCTTGATGCGTGTATATGTTCATCCTTAATTTGGCCACCGCCGAAAAATGGTACGAGAATAACATTTGTGCCTAATTGTGGAGCTGTTTCTGCAAGATATTGCAACTTTGCGATACCTTCTGTGCGGACACTGTCTGTAGGATGCATAAAAGAAAATGCCGTAAAACCACCTGGTGAAAGTGATGATACATCAATGTCAGCTTCCTCAGCGAGTTTATTTACTTTATCTATTCCTTCGTCTTGCCATAGGACATGGTCTCTATATTTTACACCCATACACAACTCAATACCATCAAATCCTATCTCTTTTGCTTTCTTAAATGATTCTTCAAATGGGACAGGTAACATCCCATCTCTTATACCTATTTTCATATTTCCCTCCTATTGATTCTGAATTTTAACATATTATTTTACCAAATTCAAATATATTTATATTTAGATGTGGCGTGTGAAATTTTTTGTCATGCTGTTAGATATTATTGATTCAACGACTAAAATCACCTACTCTAAATATGGCTGATGCGTAAGTCCTGTTTAATATTTGACAGAAATGGTATATCATGGTATCATAATATAATAGAATATATCTTTACTATATGCGGATTCTTATACATACAGCCTAACGTTAACCGCCTTGGTACACGCGTCTGAGCGTCCGGCAAAGAACATGGAACAGTTCCAATTCAAGTTCACAGATATCTATAAAGTTAGAAACTACGGTTTCAGTCTCAGAAGGATAGGGCTTCATTTTATAGGTATACTTCTTGCGTACCTAATATATGAAATTTTGGTCTATCTCAGTTTAGCGATTGAAGGCAGGTTAGAAGCATCGAAGTATTGGAATTCCTACGGAATTTTGCCTATTCCACCATTTATTTCTTTGGAATTAAACCCACTTACGTTGAAGGCAATGTGGTTGGGTATTATCGTTTCTGCATCTGTCTTTTACCTTTTCAGTACAATGGCATCTAAAATAACTATTGAACAATTGCGTGGAGATGTCTTCTTTTCTATTGGTAGCTCTGTAAGATACATTAAACATAAATGGATAACTGTATTCGGATCATTTGTTGGGTTACTAACATTCATACTACTTCTTCTATTGATACCTATTAGTATTGGACTTCTTGGTAAAATCCCTTATGTTGGCAAACCAATTCTCGCCATATCGTCTCTTTTCATACCGATAGCATTCTTAATTGGACTTCTCACCGCATTCGTAATCACTGTTTTTATATCAAGTCTGTTTTTTGTTCCTGCTATTGTTTCTACCACTGGTGCTGATGCTTTTGAAACTATTTATCAACTTTTTGCTATGGTATGGAATCAACCGTGGCGACTTATCTGTTACAGTTTGTTATTGTTGCTACTAAAGTTAATTTTTGTTCCAATTTGGGCAGTTTTCTGTATTGTTGGATTTCTAATTGTCTTACTGCTTACACATTCCTTACATCTGATATATGTACAAGAATCTCTGGGAATTGCAAATAAATGGTTAGGTGGGTCACTACAGAAATTAGCAGGATATTTTTCTATGGATACCACAACTATTTTTGGAATCGATACCACATTTCAACTGCCAGCAATGACTTTTACCACTACAATCTGTGCCATCTTTATAACATTAACGTTAATATGTTTAGTCGGTGGGATAGTGGCATATCTCTTTTCATTGGCATCTGTTGGAACAACGTTTATTTACACTATTCTGAGACTACGGATTGATGGCCAAAATCTAATTCAGTTAGTCGGATCGGATGAACAGATGCCTTCTTTATCACCACATATAGGAGGTGAATGATTATTGAACAACGTCATTGTAGGTAGAGCAGAATGAATGTGCAAACTACAATACACCTTGTGTTAAGCTGAGTTCTTTATCGTTCATGAGAAAAAATGTTACAAAAAGCAATTACAAAAGTTTTTGGAAGTAAGGAAGATCGCGATGTCAAGCGATATCGTGGTATAGTTGAAGCTGTTAACCAGTGTGAACCTGCAATCAAGAAATTAAGTGATGCACGACTTCAAGCAAAAACTTCTTACTTTCGTCAACAGTTGGATTTAGGTGCTTCGCTTGATGACATTATGATTGAGGCGTTTGCGGTTGTCCGGGAAACAGCTATTCGTACATTAAAACAGCGGCATTATGATGTGCAAATTATAGGTGGTGCTGCACTTCATCAGGGCGCGATTGCTGAAATGAGAACGGGTGAAGGTAAGACATTGACATCTACACTTGCAGTTTATCTTAACGCGCTGGTAGGAAATGGAGTTCACCTCGCTACGGTGAATGATTATTTGGCGCGGCGTGATGCAGAATGGATGGGAAAGATATATAACTTTCTCGGTTTATCTGTTGGCCTCACACTCAGTTTGATGCCGCATGAACAGAAAAAACTTGCCTATAAAGCAGATATTACTTATGGTGTGCATAGTGAGTTCGGATTTGACTATCTAAACGATAACCGAGCTCATTCCGTAGATACTAAAGCGCAACGTGGTCATGTTTATGCAATTCTTGACGAAGTTGATAGCATATTAATTGACGAAGCACGAACTCCTCTTATCATTTCAGATCCATCTAATAAACCTGCCGAACTCTACCGAAAAATAAATCATGTTGTTACGCAGCTGCGGAATGAAACACATTACAATATAGATGAGAAAGGAAAATCACGTGGAAGTGTAATGCTGACAGATGATGGGATAGAAGAAGTGCAACGTCTTCTTGGTGTAGAGAATTTATATGACCATAATAATATTATGCTTGTGCACCATCTACAGCAATCCTTAACTGCACATCATCTATACAAACGCGATATTGATTATCTTGTGGAAAACGGGGAAGTGTTACTTATTGATGAGTTCACCGGACGTAAACAGATTGGTCGAAGGTTGAGTGAGGGACTACATCAGGCAATTGAGGCAAAGGAACGTGTGAAGATCGCTCAAGAAAATGAAACATTTGCGAAAATAACATACCAAAACTATTTTCGGATGTATGACAAACTTGCAGGCATGACAGGTACTGCTGCTACAGAAGCAAATGAATTTGCCCATATTTACGGTTTAGATGTTGTCGTTGTTCCAACCAACGAACCGATGATACGTATTGACAATCCTGATCAGATTTATAGAACAGAGGAAGCAAAATATAATGCAGTATTAGCAGATATTGCTGAGCAGCACGAAATAGGTCGTCCTGTGCTTGTAGGGACAATTTCAATTGAAAATTCAGAAAAACTTAGTAAGTTGCTTAGAGCCAGACATCGGAACATCAAGCATCAAGTCTTGAATGCTAAAGAACACGCGCGTGAAGCAGACGTTGTTGCACAAGCGGGTTTACCGGGGGCAGTAACAATCGCTACAAATATGGCGGGTAGAGGTGTTGATATCTTATTGGGTGGTAATCCAGAGGGTATGGCAAAAGATATGCTTCGTAAGAAAAAAGTAGACATGAGAACACCCTATCAAGAAACTGAGGAGTGGGAAGCAGCACTTGCTGAAGCAGAAGCGATATGTGAGAAGAATCGGGAACAAGTATTAAATGCGGGTGGACTTCATATCGTGGGTACTGAACGACATGATTCACGAAGAATTGATAACCAATTGCGTGGACGTTCGGGACGACAAGGGGATCCTGGTTCATCACGTTTCTATCTTTCATTGGAAGATGATCTTATGAAAAAGTTCGGATCAGAACGATTACAAAGTTTGATGGGTAGAGCAGGCATAGATGATAACATTCCATTGGAACACCCCTGGATGACGAAATCAATTGAAAAGGCGCAGACCCGTGTGGAGCAGATGAACTTTGATATTCGTAAACATATTCTAAAATTTGATGATGTGATGGAAGCACAACGCGACACTATATATTCTTTAAGAGATTCTATACTATCAGAAGAGAATCCGAAGGAAATTGTTTGGGAGATGATTGAGAATGTAGTTGCTGATCGAGTTGAGGAAGTTATTCCTGAGCGGGGGCCGCGTGATGAAGAGGAATTAGATAACTTTGCTAAATGGCTTGTATCAACATTTCCAGTGGAAGTTGTTATTAAAACATCTTTAACTGAGATTAGTTCCGAAGAACTTTACGACCAGATCATTGATGCCCTAAAAATTGCATATCAAAAACGTGAAGATGAAATGGGGGCTGAGTTGATGCGTATGTTGGAAAGATTGCTTGTTTTAGATAGAATTGATAGTCATTGGAAAGATCATCTTTATAATATTGACTTTATCGAACAGGATATGAGGTTAGCAGAATACAGTGGGAAGGACCCGATTATCATATTTAAGAGTGAAGCACTTGGTATCTTTGAATCTATGTATCAAAATATAGAAAAAGAGGTAAGTGAATTCATCTTTAAATCAAGTGTTAATGTTGAAATTGAAGCATCGCGGCGTGTTCCAAGCAGGAGGTCGAGCGGTTCTCGTCGAACTTCACCACGTCGATCTGCACAAGTCAATGATGGATCCCAAACTTCTGCAGAGTTCGCTTCACAAGAAGCGATGGGGAGTACACCAAAAGTCGGGCGAAATGCTCCATGTCCTTGTGGAAGTGGTAAAAAATATAAAAAATGCCATGGTAGATAGAGCTGCTATAGTGATGTAATGCACAATATTATTAATATCATCATTGGAATTATGGAGTATTGTTTTGAAATCAGAAAAATCTTATACGTTATCACAAACCTTGCTTGATATTTTGGCATGTCCTGCTTGTAAGGGTAAAATTGAACATGTAGAGGTGGACGAAAAACTGGTTTGTCGTGGTGAATGTCAACGCAGGTATCCAATTCGTGATGGGATACCAGTGATGTTAATTGATGAAGCGGAATTACCCGCTAAAAAATAAGTATTTGAAATGCTTGATTTTGGTATAAGGGTA
Source organism: Candidatus Poribacteria bacterium (assembly GCA_965200395.1). GTDB lineage: Bacteria > Poribacteria > WGA-4E > WGA-4E > WGA-3G > MSPOR6. The sequence goes on from CBDAUH010000004.1 coordinate 723,717, forward strand.
TAAATGCAAATCTTATTTCTTTGTTTGCGATGTCCATATCCACCACAACGTGGGGACCGGATTCGTTCGTACAATTTTATCAAACAACTATCAAAACGATATGAAATTACGTTGGTATTTTTTGCTGAATCAGATTCTGACATTGAAGCAGTCGACTATCTGCGACCATACTGTGAACGTATTGAGTGGGTTCGGTTTAGTCCAAATTTCGCAAAATTTAACACAGCAATTCGTTGTTTATCTCGTACTCCACTGCAAGTGCATTATTGGTATTCACCACAGATGCAGCGAAAAATTGATCAACTTCTTGAAGAGAATATATATGATCTTATTCATGCCCAACTTTTTCGGATGGGACAATATGTTTCAAACACAAAGGGTATTGTTAAGGTGTTGGATTTGTGTGATTCGTTAGCATTGAACTTGAGCCGGCGTGCAGAATTAGATTGCATGCCGAAACGGTTTTTGATAAAATTGGAGGAAAAGCGAGTTCGGCGGTATGAAATAGAGATTATGAAATCGTTTGATTGGGGAACTGTTGTGGCGAACTTTGACAGGGATTATTTGCTTAAACAGGACAATAGTCTGAATTTATCAGTTGTTCCAATGGGTGTTGATCTCAAATATTTTCATCCAAACCAAGACAATATATATCAACCCTTGGATTCAGATGAGAGCCAGTCATCGGTTTCATTGGATTCAACCAAGAATCTGCTGTTTACTGGAACGATGAACTATTTTCCGAATGTTGATGCGGTAATATACTTTTGTGAAGAAATATATCCGTTGATACAGAAGCAGCATCCTGATGTTAACTTTTATATTGTTGGCAATCATCCATCAGAACAGGTGCAACGTCTTGCTGAACATACGGGAGTGACTGTCACAGGATATGTCCCAGACATCCGTCCTTATTTTCATAAGGCATCTATTTTTGTAGCACCTTTACGTGCTGGTTCAGGTATTCAAACAAAAAACTTAGAAGCGATGGCGATGGGGACTCCCGTCGTAACTACTTCTATCGGTGCGTTGGGATTAGAAGCAGAGGTTGGAGAGGAACTTCTTACTGCTGATACGCCACAGGATTTCGCTGACTGTGTCGTTCACCTGATTGAAAACCCTGAAAACCGACAAAATCTTAGTAATGCTGGTAGAAAACGGGTAGAAGCGAGTTATGATTGGCAAGTTCTCGTTGAACGGTTGGAACAAGTTTACACCCAAATTTAATTCAATGTTGATAAGAAAATAAAGACAGATAAACCTGATGTACCAAAACAGAACGCTTATCCGAGGCAATAACCTCACCGAGATGTGTAACTTCCCAGATGCATGTATTGACCTCATCGCTACAGACCCGCCTTTTAACTCTAAACGCGACTATTTTGTGCCGTTCCGCGACGAGTACGGACAGCGAACCCAACACTCTCGTCAGAGCATTTGTAATATATTTTACTTGATATTTTGTGTATGAAATGCTATCATTATACACACCACGAAGGAGGTAAAACCTGCAATAGGAAAGGTATTATACTATAAATTTATGATGTTGAGTATTACTATAGTTTGGACAGTTTTTGTTTTTTTTATGGACATAAAGCAGGAAAGCGGGTATCCTTTTAGAAAACACAAATTTGAAAGGATATTTCAAATGACCCCACTTTCCTACTTGGACAACATGTTATCAGATTTTTGACCTGTGTTCAAGTATAATAACTTTCACCACTTTCAGACTTTCGTAAAAGGTCTGATAAATACGCCCTACCGAGGCACAATGACACAAATCTATCTTGCGACAGCCCAAGCAGGTCGGTATTGGTCTCTGCCAAAGTTTCTCTCGCGTGGCATCTGGTGTGTGGATCAAGTCGCCACTACGCTAAGCCATCAAGTGCTATCCGCTTACCCCACGGGCATCTATGTCTATGATGAGACGCATGCCCTAAGTAGCGGTTCAAAACAAGCGGGTTTGCATTTCCGCAGGAACCCTGCGTATCAGCCACGTAACAAGAACCAATCCAAGTTTCATCACGGACACGAGTTCGGTGCGATTGGCTGGCTGGCAGAAACGCGCGAAGGCACGCGCCTATTTCCATTAGCCACACGGATGATGGAACCGAAAAGCGAGGACGCGAATAGCCTCGCTGTGCTGAAGCATTTATGTAATCTTGTGCCACCGGGTCTTATCATTTTTGATAGAGGTTTCAATAGACGCAAAGTGTTCACGGAGATACTCTCACAAGGACATCATTTACTTTGTCGTGCGAAGTCAAACGCGGCGTTTTTTGATATACCGAAACGCCCTAAGCGTCTCAAGAGAGGCAGACCCCGTCGGTATGGTAGCCGTGTGTCTATTCCACACCTGAAGTATACAGATATCGTTGTTGAGGATCAGACACTTTCTGTCGCTGATAAAGTCGTGCGAACAAAGATGTGTCCTGTAGATGTCCGCATCGTTGTGATACGCAAACGCCCCAAAAAGTCTAAACCCTATCGGTATTTTTGTGTATTTACTTCAGATTTACGACTGCCCGTAGAAACAGTTATCCGACACTATAGAAACCGGTGGCAGATTGAAACTGCCTTTCGGGACGCTAAAGAAAACTTCGGATTTGACACCTATCAACTCCGAGACAGGAAAAGTTTGGATCGGTTCGCTCAACTCAGTTTCACCGCAGCAACGCTGACACAACTCGCTTTCAGTCCGTCGCCATTGCCTAAGACACCCGCAGACACAGACACAGACAAGGTTTCTCTTGATTTAGAAGACGTGCTATCCACGCTCAATATACACTGGTATAAACCGAAACATCTCACACGCGGCTTGATGACCGCTTACTTGCAGCGACGTTTACAACAAAACTATTTTTATACGGGTTACGACCCGAGGAAAAACGCACAGAAAAAACTAAAAATCCCCGAAGATACTATATGAAATAGTTCAGCAGCAACTATTTTCACGATTATTGGAAAAATGATGGCTAAAAAACAGTGATTTCTAACAGAATTTAGACAGAAAAGGGGCGTTAGCAGCGGTTCTAACACCTGTTCAGAAGTGCTAACGGGGAAATGCTGCCAACTATTCATAATCTATAACAAGACCAAAAATGTCCAAACTATAGTGAGTATTAATTGAAATCACTTAATTAGAGGAGGTAATATGGTAAAATTCAAAATAAAATGGAGTTCTTCAGTTGTTATTGACATTCTGCTTATTTATTTTGCATTCTTATTAACCTATTTTACCTGCAAACAACTTAATCCAGATGTATTAGCAAGTTTCGGCCAGGTATCATTTCTTTCCAGAATTACGTCTAACGCGTTATTATTATTATTTTCTATTGCTACTTTAGTTACATTAGTGCGTATTGGGACATTTTTATGCTTTCGAATTTATAAGCCTATTTGGCGATATGCTGGCGTGAAAGAATTCTGCACCTTTGCAACTGCAATAGGTATTTCCAGTTTGTTACTTATGGGTATATCGGGCATTCTCAAAAATTTTGATACATGGCCCTTCTTTCTTATAGATGGTATCTATAGTGCAATTATAATCGGTTTTATCAAATTTTCACATAGTATCTTACGAGTAAGTCATATCAGAGAAGTGAAGCTAGAGGACCTTCTTAATCGGTCGACCGACCCGGTAGATTTAGCAGAAATATCTAAATATCTTTCTGGTAAACGAGTTATGGTGACAGGTGCTGGCGGGTCTATCGGTTCTGAGCTTTGCAGACAGGTTGCTAAACTTGATCCTGAACTACTTATCCTCTTTGGACGCGGAGAAAATAGTATATATCATATTGATATGGAATTACGGGAATCTGATCCACAACTTAACCGTGAATTGATTATAGGTGATATCCGTGATAATTCAAAAGTTTTTCAGATTACAAAACGTTACCGTCCGCATATAATATTCCATGCTGCTGCTCACAAACATGTCAAATTTATGGAAAGACATCCTGACGAGGCAGTAAAAAACAATATTCTTGGTACAAAAAACTTAATTGATGCGGCAATAAAAAATCAGGTTGAGGCGTTCATACTTGTTTCTTCTGATAAGTCAGTTAATCCTACAAGTGTATACGGGGCATCTAAAAGGGTTACTGAGAAGCTTATCCAATGTAAAGCGAATCGAAATGGTACTAAATTTATCGCTGTACGATTTGGTAATGTAATTGGTAGTCGAGCAAGTGTGTTGCCAAATTTCAAAAGACAAATTGCAAAGGGTGGTCCCGTCACAGTTACACATCGTGAAGCAACACGTTACTTTATGACTATTCCTGAAGCAGTTCAGCTCCTGATTCAAGCAGGGGCGATGGGAAATGGTGGCGAAATACTCATGCTGGATATGGGTGAACCTATAAAGATACTTGACCTTGCACGTGACCTTATAAGATTATCAGGTTTAGAACTTGATAAGGATATTAAGATCGATTTTACTGGATTGGAAGCTGGAGAGAAACTCTATGAGGAATTACTCACACCACAAGAGGGTGTGACGGCAACAAAACACCAACGTATTTTTGTTGCACAGATGGAACATATTGAGGAGGAACAACTCTTATCTCATATAGATGAACTGTCTGAATATGCAGATGCTCTTGACACAGATGGGATTATTGCCAAATTCCAAAAATTAGTACCGACATATAAACCGAATCGTGAATTCATCAAGGATACGGTTAGTGAAGACAGTTCTCAAACCGAAATTAGAAGGCATCTTATCAAAACTGACAAAGATACAGAGGTAGAGGAATCTGGTGTAACGGACACTGCATAAATTTACGTAGGATTAGTGGATGCTGTATTAAACTTAGAAAATGGTGAAATGTACATCGCTGATGCGTAATACATTGAGATATAATTAGAGTAAATTGTATTATTGAGGTTGGATATGCTGTTTGTTGTAGAAGGATTACAGATCCATTCAAGTTGGTTGAAACGAATTTTTGACATCATTCTTTCTACGATAATCCTTACATTTTTTTCACCACTTTTTTTACTCAGTTGTTTTCTTGCAAAATTCCAATCTGTTGGTCCTATATTTTACAAAGCGAAACGCGTGGGACAAAATGGACAATTGTTTGAAATGTATAAGTTCAGAACGATGGTAGAGAATGCGGATAGAATTGGAATTGGGTTAACTACGCACAAGGATACAAGAGTAACCTCAATTGGGCGTTTATTGCGGTTTACAAAATTAGACGAACTTCCTAATTTTATCAATGTGATTAAAGGTGATATGAGTTTAGCTGGACCGCGTCCTGAATCACCTACTTACGTTAAATACTACACTGATGAGCAAAAACAAGTCTTACTTGTAAGACCCGGTATTACTGGTCCTTCACAGATAGCTAACCGAAATGAAGAAGAAAAGTTAGCCGAACAGTCAGATCCGGAGCAATATTACATCACAGAGTTAATGCCGATGAAGTTAGCACTTGATCTTCACTATATTGCGACGCAGAGTTTCATTTCAGATATTGGGTGGATATTGAAAACATTATGGGTACTTGTGTTCCCGCCTAAAGTTGAAAATCAGGCTATCACATCAAATAAACCTACCCACAATTAGAACTGCCAATTAAGTTTTGCTTAGTGATTGGATTCTTTAGATTGTTGGATACATTATGAAACGAAAACGTGTATTGATTATTATTTTAGTGATAGTTTTGCTCTTTCTCATCACTGTTCTTCAAACATTTAGAGTTCTAATGGGGTCATCCGCTGTCGGTGAGAAAGTCGCAATACTAGACATTTCGGGTATCATAACAAAATCCGACTCCACAATAAAACTTATCCATACATATCGTGACGACCCAAATGTAAAGGCTATTATTCTCCGCCTAAATACACCGGGGGGGAGTGTCGCGCCAGTCCAAGAGATCTTTAGCGAATTAAGGAAATTGGAAAAACCTTTAGTAGCATCAATGGGAAGTACAGCAGCTTCTGGCGGTTACTATATAGCATGTGCAGCAAATACGATTGTAGCAAACCCAGGAACTTTGACTGGAAGTATCGGTGTTATCATGCAGTTTACCAAGATAAGAGGTTTGTATGACAAAGTCGGTTTAGAACATCAGGTTATAAAAAGTGGACAGTTCAAAGATTCCGGGTCAATGTTTCGTGATCTTTCTGAGGACGATATCGCTATTTTACAAAAAACCGTTGATGATGTACACAATCAATTTGTTGAGGCAATCTCTGAATCGCGTAAGGACACATTGACACGTGACGAAATTGTCAACCTGGCTGATGGACGCATCTTTTCTGGAAGACAGGCACTTGAACATAAATTGGTTGACAAATTAGGTAATTTACAAGATGCGATTATTGTCGCTGGTGAACTTGGCAACATTGAAGGTAAACCCAAAGTATTGCGAAGAGAAAGAAGATATTCTTTACTTGAACAACTCATCGGTATTAAGCATAATCCCCACCTTGATGAAATCTTCAACTTCTCCAGTGTCACATTCCGATATCAACTTAGCCTTGGCAACTAAGGGATATCTGTCATGAATCATGAGTATCGGATTAATGCTGATTGGAAACGGCTTGCAGACCAAATTGTAATGTCGAACCAACGTGTGCTTGTTCTTGGTGCTTCTGATACAGGAAAATCCACGTTTTGTCGTTATCTAATAGATTGTGGACGTGCGGTATCGTTGAAAGTCGCTCTTGTAGATGCTGATATAGGACAATCTCAAATTGGTCCTCCTACTACCGTAGGAATGCAGCTCTATGATTCTTCACAAAAAACTGATACATCCCAATCAGCAGAAGATAATAGTGATGTCAATTTAATTGAGGATATATTAGAAAAAAATGACAAAGAGAAAGCATTGGTACAGAATGCAGATGCAATTTATTTTGTAGGTGCCATATCACCTCAACGCAGTTTGCTTCCACTATTGACTGGCACTCGATTGATGGTAGACTCTGCATTGAATTTAGGTGCTGAATTCATTGTGATCGATACAACAGGTTATGTTCATAATGATACAGCAGCGATGCTGAAACAGCAAAAGATTGACCTCATTCGACCAGATCATGTCGTATGTATTGGTCGTTCTAAGGATTTAGAACGGATTATCGGTTGTTACCGCAGTCTAAATTGGCTCACCATTCACTACTTACTTCCACACAAGTCGGTACGCATAAAGAGTAGTGAAGCAAGAAAGAGGAATCGTGGTGCAAAGTTTAAACGATATTTTGAAGACAGTAAACTTCATAGAATGCCTTTTGAACAAATTAGAGGGGCACGCACCTCATTTTTTAATGGAAGGCTTGCAAATCAGAAAGAATTGGAGTTTCTCTCTGGTTTGACTGAAAACGATGTTGTGTATGCTGAATGGGGACAGCGGTCAGTCAATCTTATTGGAAGAAGAAAACTTACTCAAGATGCAACAAAAAAACTAAGAGACTATCTGAGTTTGACTTATGTTGCATCTGAAACAACTTCATACTTTGATAAACGTCTTGTAGGAATGTTAAATGACTTTGGTGTTACAGTAGCTATTGGGATAATTGAGGCAATTGACTATAACAACAAAGAATTTCAGGTCCGATGTAAAACCGGAATTGTTTCTGATGTGAAGGTTCTACAGTTTGGTGAATACAGACTGACTGAGAAACAGTAATATACATTTTGCAAAATAAGAATATTCTTTTTCGGTTCCTCCGCCACCTTTCTTCTTTCAAAGGTGCCATTGTTGCGGCAATGTTATGTGCTTTGATTGTCTCTATAACACAATTGGGACACATGCAAATTTTAGCTGAATCGCTCGATTCCCTAAAATTGCTAGAAGGATACGGACAAACAGAACAACCCACCTCTATACGATATTTCCATATCAAATATGTTTCTGAAGGTTTTGAAATTACCTTAACAGATGTAAAGAGTGCAATGAGTTTTTTTTTATGGATGATTGGTGGTGTGCTCATTCTCGTTTTTGTTAAAGGTATATTTAGTTATGGCAGCGATTTTTTGATGGAACGCGTTGGTAATAAATTTAGTTTTCGCCTACGAAATGACTTATATGAAAAGATTGTTTCTGCCCCACTCCACGCATTATCGGTAAAACACACAGGTGATATTATGACAAGGGTGACCGACGATGTACGAATATTGCAGCAAGCAGTTGCCGCTACTGCGAATATAATGCGTTCTGTTATTCACGTAATCATATTTGTCTTGTGGTTGTTCTATAGGAATATTGAGATGACAATTTTCTGTATACTTATCCTTCCATTAGTTGCATATTTCATTTCACGTATAGGGAGACGTGTCCGTAAGGAAAGCACAGAAATTCAGCAAAGGAGTTCGGACATCTATTCACAACTGAAGGAAACATTATCTGGCATCAATATTATCAAGAGTTTTACTGCTGAACGTGTTGAAATGAGTCGTTTTAATTCTGTTGTATCCAGTCTCTATAATTCGGCTATACGTCGTGCAAGATTTGCAGCATTGCTTCCACCTATCATTGAATGTTTGGCAGCAATTGGTATTGCTTCTGTTTTCGGGCTTGGTTGCTGGCAGGTAATTCAAGGCAATTTGACTATTGGTTGGTTCTTAAGTTATTTTGTTGCGGTTACCTTGTTGTTTAAACCGATCAAAACAATTGGAAGCGTTAATATAGTTTTGCAACAGAGTCTTGCATCTGCAGAACGTATATTTTATATTGCTGATTATACGACAGAATATACAAAAATTACTGATAAAAAAATACAGCTTACTAACATACAAGGCCATATAGAATTCCAAAATGTGTCGTTTGCTTATGAAGAAAATCTGATTATCAATAATGTTAGTTTCAAAGCGGAACCAGGACAGGTAGTAGCACTTGTCGGGCCAAGTGGAAGTGGAAAGACAACACTGCTGAACCTGCTACAACGATTCTACTTATTTGATTCTGGTCAAATACTTATAGATGATATTCCGATTGATGGAGTAACATTGAATTCCCTAAGGAAAAATATCGCGTTAGTTCCACAAGATACTTTTCTATTTGATGGTACAGTGCTTGAAAACATCCAGTATGGTTCTCCCAATTCAAAGAGACAGGAGGTCATTGACGCTGCTAAGCAGGCAAATGCACATAACTTTATTAGTAAATTACTCAACGGCTATGATACTGAAATTGGTGAAGCAGGTGGATCACTTTCCGGGGGTGAACAGCAACGAATAACCATTGCTCGTGCAATTTTGAAAAACGCGCCAATTCTCGTGTTGGATGAAGCAACATCTGCACTGGATACACAGTCCGAAGTTATAATTCAGGAATCATTAACTAACCTGATGCAGGGGAGAACTTGTTTCATTATTGCACATCGTCTATCAACGGTTATGCGAGCAGATAACATTTTAGTAATAAAGGACGGTGAAATCGTGGAACGTGGAAAGCATACAACTCTGTATAGGAAAGGTGGCCTCTACCGAGATTTATGTGAACAACAGATGTTAAGATGAAACAGGGTGTGAAAAGTTCTTATCACCTTACGCTTCAATTTAGTGTATATGTTGCTTGTCTGGCCAGGATACCTTTAAACTATTTCGGTTTAAATACGTCTTAATACTACGCAAGCCTGGTATCCTTATTATCAATACAGTCATCAATTAGATAACCCCGACCAATATAGGTTAGGTCAGGGTTATTGGCAGGTGGGAATGGATAATATTGTTGATAATGATTAATTTCTACCTTGTTTAGTAATAGCACCTTCAAGGTCAGATTCTCGGTAGATTGCTTCAGACAAATCTACTTCATATAGGTATGCACCTTTAAAATTGGCGCCAAGTAGGACGATACCGTCTAATTTTATTTCGCCAAAAATAGCCTCCTCAAGGTTAGCATTCTCGAAAGTTGTTAGGTTACCGAAAGGTGCAGTAGGAATGCACTGAGGGCATCCGAGGGTAGCACGTCGTAAATCAGCACTCCGGAAATTGGTGCCAGATAGGAGACTGCCACTGAGAAACGCTCCAAATAGATTTGCGTTTTCCAGTGTTGCATCAGTTAGATTTGCACCAACCAAATAGGTCCTTAACAAATTTGCACCTGACAGGTCTGCTCCAGTAAGATTGGCATCATTAAGATTAGCATCCGTTAAATCAGCGTTTTTCAGAATGGCACCACTTAAATTTGCTGATGAAAAATCAGCTCCGACCAAGGACTGGTTTGACAAATCTATATCTGATAAGTTTTCATTTGATAGGGATTCTCCAGCCAGTAGACGTTGAACAACATTTTTTTGACTTTTTTCTTGCATAAATTACCTCCATTTAACTTGAATTTTATTACATTTAATTAAATTGACAATAGCGATGGATACAGATGGAACCTTCTGTATCAGACAGGGACATTAAGCGTTTATTAGCATTAATTTTATGATAAAGTATCGAAAGAAATGCAGTAAGATGTGATCACTATTTACATATAGTTTTTCACGCAGGAATACCTGCAACTTAGATGTCTATATTGGTGTATATGCAATAGGTGAATGAGATAAATTGCATAGACCTGAGGAAAACATAATGAAAGACTTTTACCCCGCAGAATCGACTGATTTGGATCTGTTTCCTACCGATGAGAAAAAAGATGAATATAGTGTGCCATCAAAGGATGAAACCTTCGCCTATCTACAGACAATAGCTAAAACTCCATTGTTAGAAGCACATCAGGAGAAAGCACACTTTGAAAGATATCAAGAGGGAATAGAGAATTTTAACACATCCTTTAAGAGACTACCCAATTGGATTATTAAAGCGTTAGACATTCCTGCAAAAAACCGTAGTGTAACAGAACTAAAGTTAAAACCAGCACAGTCGGACCACGGACTAATTATAAAACAAATTTCAGAACACGTTCAATCTATTGAGGATATATTACACAAACTTGAACGAAAGCGGAAAAAGTTAGACAATGTAAAGTTCAAGATTCTAATGGGTAATTTACATCTTCTCAAAAAATTTGTAAATGATAAAGAACTTTCAACCTCAGGGCATGTAGAGTTCATACAAGCGGGTTACCTCGGTATAATTAAGGCGATTGAAAGTTGGGTACCTATGCGCGGACAGAAGTTCACAACTTATGCAAGAAGAATCATTCGTGCTAATATTGAAGCGACACACAAACATTTGAATGAAAATGGGACAATAATTGCAGAACAAGAAACGAATCCTAAATTACAGAGTTTAGAGTACACAACAATCGTTGATGCAATACCGATTGATGTGAACGAAGAAACTACTTTATTTGAAACTTTTTCTTTGACACAATATGAAATTGCCCAACTTCTAAATAAATTACCACTAGAATTCTTACAGGAGATCACGCATAACAGATATAATACTTCCTCTGAGGTAGAATTGTGTGTAAGTACCATAAGTCCGCTATTAGAGGCATTTAGGACTGAGCTGGAACATCTGAAAGCTTTATTACAAATACTTACAGAAGCAGACAAACTTACGCATGGCACTAAGATGAAAATTGTTGAGGCAAACCTACGTTTAGTAGCAAGTATTGCCAAACAGCACCATTTCAGCAAAACTACATTGACCTTCCTTGATCTTATGCAGGAAGGGAGCATTGGACTAATGAAAGCAGTTGAAAAATTCGATCACACTCTCCGATATCGTTTTAGCACTTACGCTACTTGGTGGATAATGCAGTCAATTAAACGGGCATTAGACCAACAAGGGCAGATTATACGAGTACCGTGCTATATTGGTGAAACTCGTAGATTGATCAAACAGGTACAATCTCATTTGACTATAAAACTTGGGAGAGAGCCGACGACCAAAGAGATTGCACAAGAAGTCAAACTTACAGAGAAAAAGGTTGATGAGATTTTACAAGCAACGAAAGATCCTATTTCTTTGGACGCACCGATCAGTGATACTTCACCAGAGGTGCCGATTCGAGACATAATTCCAGATAATTCACAAATCACGCCAGAAACTGAATTGGTCAATTATTCAAAGATTGAGGTATTAGAAGAAGTCCTTAACAGAACATTGAACCCGCGTGAAACACACGTCATTGTGCTTCGTTATGGATTAATTGACGGTACAGAATACACGCTTGCAGACATCGGAACAAAACTTGAAATCAGTCGTGAACGTGTTCGACAAATTGAAGTTGAAGCACTTAATAAACTCAGAAGGAATGAACCGAAAGAGTTATTGATTGAGTTGTTCCAAAAAAATTAGTATTTTCTATTTCCATCCAGAAATGAGATTGATATTCCGTTACAGATTTAGGTTGCAGAGCTGTTTAGCGGCTCTGTAGACTTCATTATCAATATAATTTCAATCCTGACTATCCATCTAAAGGTAATCCCATTTGAAAATCGTATATTTTGACTGCTTCTCCGGTATCAGTGGTGATATGGTTCTCGGTGCTGTCGTTGATGCTGGCGTTGATCCGGAAGTATTGACCGCCGAGCTGTCAAAACTCAATATAGATGATGAATTTCGTCTGCATTTTGAGAAATCAACCAAACACGGAATTGTCGGAACAAAAGCAAATGTCGTAACAATCCATGATTCACACAAAGATGATCACTATCATGAACACACACACGGTCCCAGTAGGCACCTTTCGGATATATTTAGCATTATAGATGCAAGTCAACTTGAACCTAACTTATGTGATACGGTCAAACAGATATTTGATAGACTTGCTGAAGCAGAAGCAAAAGTTCACAACAAAGAAAAATCCAAGGTACACCTACATGAAGTCAGTGGTATTGATTCAATCGTTGACATCGTAGGAAGTGTGATCGGATTAGACCTATTAGGTATAGAAAAAGTTTATGCATCTCCGCTTTCTCTTGGTCGTGGTTTTGTCCGTTGTGCACATGGTATGATGCCTGTTCCTGTTCCTGGAACAATGGAACTGTTGGAAGGTGTTCCCATTAGTCAAACCGATATTCCGAAAGAATTAGTTACCCCTACGGGTGCTGCTATAATCACGACCGTTGCTGAAGGTTTCGGTGTAATGCCAAATATGACCATTGATGCGATTGGTTACGGTGCAGGTACTAGGGATTTAGAATCTCAACCTAATCTTCTTCGCATTTGTGTCGGTAAAAAAATACCATCAAGTGCCGCTTCAAACAGATATGTAAGTGTAGAACCTAATTCCGAAGCACGTATTTCTGAAAGTGATGAGGTTAACCTAAGTTTCAATGAAAGCATTGAAATCATTGAAACAAATGTAGATGACATGACTCCAGAAATATATGGATATGTAATGGACAAATTGTTTCAAAACGGTGCTTTAGATGTATTTTTCACGCCAATTCTTATGAAGAAAGGTAGGCCAGCGGTACAAATCAGTGTTCTCAGTCCATCTGATAATCAGGATGTGTTGATAAGAGTACTACTGTCAGAAACAACTACATTTGGTGTCCGGACTTATTCTGCTAACCGTGTAATACTTGATCGTGATTATATTGAAATTAATACCGAATGGGGACCTGTTAGAGCAAAACGCGGATATTTAAATGGTATCCTAATAAAGACTGTTCCTGAATATGAAGATTGTAAGTCTATTGCAGAAGAAAAAGGTGTCCCCCTCCAATCTGTTTATCAAGATGTATACAGAAAAATATAGTATCAATTTAGGAATATTGTATTATGGATTGCACTTATCGCATGCGTTGCAGCGGTAACCTTCTGACACCTCCTCTCCGAAATAGTGCCGAATGACACTCATCCTACACTTCTTCGATACTGCATAACGTACCATTTTATCAATTCTACTACGTTTTAATTTGTAATAATCACCAAGCCCCATTTGATCTTCAGAAAGGGAAGAAAAGAGTTCACTATCCTGTAGTAGTTCAATCAGCATCAGATCATCCTTACCCCAATACTGCAGATGTCCCTCATTTTGTAATTCAGCGAGCTGCTCCATCACGAGTCGTGGACTTATCTCAAGTTCTTGGCAAAAACTCAATATATCAGTAACGCGTTGGTTCTTCAGTTGTGCATATAGTTCTGACTGAATAGATTTATCATCGTTTGGTTTTGTTCTGAAACTTACAGAGATTTTAGATGGTACGTTATGCCATCTCTTTAGAAAACCGAGTTTTTCCAAATAGGCCAATGCCACCTGTGTTTTAGAAACTTTAAATCCAACTCTCAATTCCAAATCTTCCATTGCTACCAATCTAAAATTACCAGATCCTTTAAGATATTCTAGTACTTCGAGAAGTTTCAAGAGTGAGGTTTTGTCAGGTGCACTTTCTTTGATGAACCATTCATGTAAATCTCGGTCATCTGGGTAATAGAATAAGATGCAGTCAGACAGTTTTTCATCTCTACCTGCTCGTCCTATTTCTTGACAATATTCTTCCAATGTACCGGTCATTGTCCAGTGTATAATATAGCGGATATTTGGTTTATCGATCCCCATTCCAAAAGCATTCGTAGCGGCAACGATGTCTATTCCATTTTCGCTGTCATCAAAAAATGCTTCTTGTATCTGCTTTCGTTCATGCAATTCTCGTCCTGCATGATAATAGTCTGCATGAAAACCTTTTTTTTGAAGAAATTCAGCTATTTCTTCTGTTTCGTTTCTTCGTCCTGCGTAGATTATCCCATTACCTGATAATTCACTCATACAATTCTCAAGTAAGTCATATTTTTCATTTTTTTGATTACTTCGAAGGACTTTTAGTCTTAAGTTAGGACGTCCTATACCTTGAACAAGAACTTTCGGTTTCGGGATGTTCAGTATATTTAGTATATCATCCCTAATGTCCGGTGGTGCTGTTGCAGTAAATAAGGCTATAACCTTCGGATATACTGACTCAATCGCGTCACAGATTGAAAGGTATGCAGGACGAAAGTCTCGTCCCCATTGCGAAATACAGTGTGCCTCATCTATAACGAATAGAGAAATCGGAACAGAATTTAATAAATCCAAAAACCGTCGGCTTCGCAATCGTTCTGGTGAAATATATAGAAGTTTGGTCTTCCCCTGTTTTAAGCGATTAATCTCATAGCGATAATCTTCCCATGCCAATGTACTATTTATTAGTGATACTGATTCTATTCCTTTTACCTTCAAAGCATCTACTTGATCTTTCATCAATGAAATGAGAGGTGAAACGACAACCGTTGTACCTAGTAACATCAAGGCAGGTAATTGATAACATAACGATTTTCCGTGACCAGTGGGAAATACCGCAAATACATTTTCACCATTTAGTATTGCTTCGATTATTTCTTGTTGACCATGTTTGAAAGTCATAAAACCGAAATGTTGAAACAATGCATTTTGTAGTTTCTTATCCTGGGAATTAGTAGCTTCTGGTTCTGTGTTTTCTGTTGTATTGAGAAAAGAGTCTACTTGTTTGAGTAAATTTTGCAAATCTTCCATTGATTGTTGACCTACAAATGTCCCTAAGTAATTCTGTGTTCCTCTATGTTTATCAAAATATACAAAATAACAAGTATTGTGGTTGATCACACATCAATGGATCGCCTCATAAATGTTGTGTTACTAAGAGAAAAAACGGAAACGGATAATGTGGAATATTGCTGCAACACCGTCCTTCCAACTTACAGTTTTTCCTTCATGATAGTCTCTTCCACGGTAACTAATAGGGACATCAATGATTTTACATTTTCGCTTTGCAAGTTTTGCTGTAATCTCAGGTTCAAATCCGAATCTATCTGAGCGCAAAGTTATCTCCTTCAGGATGTCTGTCTTAATTACTTTATAACATGTTTCCATATCAGTTATTTTCGTACCGTTCACGAGATTAGATAGAGATGTAAGGAAGCGGTTAGCGAGATAGCTTCTTAGCAGCCCTTGCTGGCGTCCTTCCATAAATCGTGAACCGTAGACAACATTCGCCTTGTTTTCAAGAATAGGTTGTAGTAATTTTGGATAATCCTGCGGGTCATATTCTAAATCTGCGTCTTGAATAAGTGTGATATCCCCAGTAACATGTTGAAACCCAGTTCGCAGGGTTGCCCCTTTACCACGGTTGATTTCATGATAGAATATTTTAGCGGAATTGTTATTTGAATTTTGGAGTTTACTTAATATTTCACGTGTGCCATCTGTTGAACAATCATCAACAAGAATGAGTTCCTTTTCCATGCCAATATCAACAGCATCAATTTGACTTAGGATTTCTTCTAAATGTTCTTCTTCGTTGTATATCGGAATTACAATGGATAGTTTATGTGCCATCCACATTCCTCCATTCTATCATAGGGTACAATTAGATAATATCTAATCTCATAATTTGGTATGTTACAACCTTCTATAAACAGGATACCTTATTCATAAATATTATGCAAGTATTTTTGAAGCGTTGTGGGTGTAAGTTTTATAGATACATACCACATCCTTATTCGTGAACTATCCGATGTCTTACATATTCATAGAGGAATATACCTGTTGCTACACCAACATTAAGTGATGACTGTCCTGGTGCCATAGGCAATTGGATTAATTCTGTGCAATGTTGACACGTTTCATCTGATAAACCACTATTTTCGTTCCCAACAATAATAGCAGTATATGGTTTGATTTCGATATTGTAGAAGTTGGTGTTTCCGCTTGCTGTTGCTCCGATGATATGCCATCCAGAATTTTTAAGTTGTTCAATTGCCACTATAGTATCTGTAGCGTGGAATATCGGTAAACGTCCAATTGCTCCCCGCGATGCACGAATAGTATTCTTATGAAGTGGACTTGCACCTTCTCCACACAGTAAGACACCTGAAATGCCTGCAGCATCGGCTGTACGCAATATCATCCCGAGATTATCAGGGTTACTAACGGTTTCTGTGATAAGCAAATTACAGTCTGTATGATAATGAAAATTGAGTTGTCCAGATTCAGTCAATAAGTTTGGATAATTAAAATGTACCGATGCGATTATTGATGGGACGGGTCTCGTTGTAGTGATAGAGCCCATTAATCCATCATTGACTTGATAGCATGAGATATTTTCCTGAATGGCTTTTTCTAAAAAGTTCTTACCTTGAAAATTAGACATATATTTTGTTGTATACAGAATTGCATCTATCGGTTGGCCGTCTACAAATACTCGTTCCACCAACATTTCATTTTCAACGATAAATAGAGAATATTCAATTTTTCCTTTTAATGATGCTATTTTACGGATGTGTGTTGCAATATCATCCTTTCTTTTAGTTATGATGCGTTGTTCCGATTTCGAATGACTTCCTTTTTTAACACCACGAAAATATCGTTCTGATTCGATGTGGATAGATTCTCCTTCAAATATGTCGCATATTCTATTCTCAATCCAATTGTCTGTGATGTGAAACATTCCAACAGATTTTCTTGGAAATGTCAACAGCAGCTCTCTTAGACTCCGCTCAGTGGTAGCAATGGGATATACAATATAGTCTGAGTTGAAAGACTTATCTGGTTTAGTCAGCATTACTCCATCTAGATTGTGCCAACCTGATAGATCGATCTTATGCTCTTGGCGTAATTCTCCTATATTTGTATATGCTAGTTTATATTGTTCTATTACCTCATTAGTAGAGTTAGCTTTTTCTAAGAATGATATTAATGTCTCAATTTTAATCAACGATTCATTAAGTCGGGCATTAATGATTGGCCGTTCTTACCTTTGAAAAAAAGTTCCTAAATATATTGCTGCTAAGCCAACAAATATATCCCATTTCATCCAACGTTGAATGAATGCACAACTTGATTTTGAAATATCCTTCCAAAGTTGAAGTCCTAAGTAAAGAAGGACAACATCTACACCGAAAATAATTGTAATCAGATAGTGCCAAGTATACCATCCGAAAATATAGGGAATAGGACTGAATAAGATAACTGATAACATAAACCCTAATGCTAATAATACGGCAAATCTTGGATTTTGAATTGCCAGTGTATTTGCCTGATTTTTTAGATCGCCTTCTGTGTCCTCAAGATCTTTTATAATTTCTCTTGCAGCTGTGAATAGGAAGGCAAAAATTGCGGGGATAATGGTGCCTTGAATTGAACCAATTGCTACACCACCAGAAATAAAAGTAATTCCTGTTAAGGTGCTGACTGTTAAATTACCATAGATAGGAGTGCGCTTTAACCAGAAAGCATAACATACAAGCATACAAGAAACCATGATAGCAATACAAAGGGCATATATGTTAATTAATGCTCCAAGTGCAATGGAAATTCCGATAAGAAGAATAGCAAATACCAATGCATTTTGTCGTTTTAATCGGCCGGATGGCAGTGGTCGATTCGGTTTATTGATACGGTCAATATTATAATCACAATAATCGTTAATTGCGTTTCCAGCAGATAGCGTTATTAGTGCGGCGATAGATACATAGATAAGATTCAAATTAGTGATTATCGGTAATTTACCGCCAGATGCAAACATACCGCCTAGCCATGCAGAAATGAATGCAATTATACCGTTGAGTGGACGTGCAAGTTGTACATAACCAATTAAAGATTTCATTCGTATTCCGTTATTTGAGATGTTCGAAAACCGAAGTGGTTTCAGGATAAAGGAAGGGAGTAAATTTGCTGAGTTCTACGATTTCTTTTGTAAATTTTGCAGTTTTGCTTCTAGTTCATTAACGCGTTTCTGTAGTTCAGTAAACTCTTGTAGCAAATCCGGTATTTTTCTTGTGTAGGCTTGAAACTTTAATTCTTGTTTATGTGGGCGGGCGGGGATACCAGAGAGTTGACTATCTGGCGGCATATCCTTTGTAACTGCGGACTTTGAATATATCACACTGTTTTCCCCGAGTGAAAGGTGTCCAACTACACCGGATTGCCCAGCAATGTTGATGCGGTCACCGAGTGTGGTACTACCGGCAATACCTGATTGTGCTGCGAGACAACAATCCTTTCCAATTACGACGTTGTGTGCAATTTGAACGAGGTTGTCGAGTTTCGTACCGCTTTTTATTAAAGTTTTAGATAACGTTGCTCTATCAATTGTAGTATTTGCACCAATTTCAACATCATCCCCAATCACAACAGTACCTATTTGGGGTATTTTGTATGGCCTATGGTTAGCAGGATTAGGCGTAAAACCGAATCCGTCGCTTCCGATCACCGCACCACAATGGATGATAACTCGGTTTCCAATACTTACATTTTCTCGTATACTTACATTTGAATAGATTAAACCATTGTCTCCGATTTTAGTTCCATCGCCTATATATACGAGTGGCATGATCACTGTATCATTACCAATTTCAACATTATCTCCGATTACACTGTGTGCCTGAATAGTGACTCGTTCTCCAATTGTTGCGTTTTTACCAATAATTGCTGCTTCATGTATTCCTGAGTTTGTCGGTTCACCGATCCTCCATGAGAATAACTCCAATGCTTGCACAAATCCCCAATATGGATTATCGACACAAATTGTTGCTTTCCCATTTCCGGACACACCACGTCCAATGATGATAGCAGAAGCTTGAGTTGTTGCTATAGCTGCAAGATATTTTGAATTGGCAACAAATGTAATTTGGTTAGGTTCAGCTTCATTAATACCGGATATACCTGTAATTTCAATGTCTCCATCGCCGGAAAGTTCTCCACCCAAATGTTCACAAATATCTTTGAGTTTTATACTCATATATTACCTCGTTTATGCGAGTTCACGGGTATTCAAACACTGAGAATATAAACAATAACTGATAAATATATTATATTTAACGATAGTTAATTCTATCCACTGTTCTATTGTTCGTTTTTCTTAGCATCATCTGTAGTGTCACTAGTATCTTCAGTTTTGGTCTTGGTATCCGTTTCTACACCTGCATTAATTAGGTTAATGAGTTTATCAGTTATATCATATTTCTCATTCATATAAAAGACTGCTTGCTTGTCAATAATGAGGTCGTAATTTTCCTCTATTCCTACCTTTTTAATCAGTTCTTCTAATTCCTTTAAGATTGGGGTCATCTCTTCTCTGTTTCTTGTTAAGAGTGCCTCCCTGCCTTGATTAAATTCTTGTTGGTATTGTAGTTGTAGTTGTTCTATTTCTCTCACTAAATTTGCGGTCTGTGCTTCTTCAACAAACAGTTCTGTTTTCTCTTTTTTCTCCTGCAAAGTTGTAATATTCTCGCCTATGGCTGCTAGTTTTTCTTGCCATCGTTTTTCGGCTGCTTTTAGCATTTTATCAACTTCTATTGCTTTACTGTAATTTACCAAAACGCGCTGTGTGTCTACTACTCCCAGTTTAAATGATTCCTGTCCGATGCTACCGGACAACAAACTAAACAACATCAATGAAAATAAAACTAAAACAAACTTTTTCATATCTAATCCTTTTCTATAAGACTTTTTTCAATTATACAGCTGGATATAAATTAATCTGCTGATGTACTCAACAACTATAGTTTGGACATTTTGGGACATTCAGGCTGCGTTGTCCGCAGGCAATGCTGTCTCTTTGTGAAAATCGGTGTGTATTTTCTGTGAGTTTGTTTTTTCAGAGTAAATCGCAGAAAATACCGCTCTGTAGAGCTGCCAGCGGAGATAAACTACACGCAACCCTTGTGTGAGACGCTTCGGATGATACCAATGGATGCCCAACTGATCACAAACTACCTGAGCACTTATCTCCTCCGCCGTCCCATCCCGTGGGGTGAATAGCAACTTCGTCAGACTTGCTGCAACGAAACTCAATTGCACAAACCGATTGATGCTTTTGCGGGATTTCAGGCGATAGTCATCAAAACCGAAGTGTTGCTTCGCATCCCGAAAAGCCGTCTCTATGTGCCATCTCTTGCGATAATATATAGCGATCTGTGGTATCCCAATCGTCAAATCTGTTGTCCATACACAGAAATACCGATAAGGTTTCGAGGTTTTCGGGCGACTTCGGATAACAACGAGGCGAATATCAGCATCGCACATCTTCGTTCTCACGACTTTGGAGGCGATTGAATACTTTTGGCCTTCTATATCCATAAGCGTATACCGCATCCTGCGAATATCCAAGCGGTCTCCATATTTTCGCGGACGGCCACGCTGGCGATGTTTCGGCTGTTCCGGTAAACGATAGAAGACGGCATTAGACTTCGCACGACACAAGATATGATGTCCATAACTTTGAACCAGCGTAAACACTTTTCGCCTTGAGAACCCACGATCAAAAATAATAAGACCCGGAGCGATCTGGGAACAGATGCGTTTCAACACCGCATCGCTTTTATCACGGCACGTCTGCGGCACCATCAGTCTCGCCCATACGGGGAATAGCTGCCAACCTGTAGATGTTTGGCAAAGTAAACCTAAGGCACCAAACTCGTGTCCATAATGGAACTTGGATCGGTTCACGCGACCCTTTTGATAACTGAAGTTGCGGAAAAAATGCAACCCCCACTGGCGTTCACCTGTTTTTATGGCTTTGGTCTCATCATACACATAAACCCAGTTAGGAAATGCTTGCTGAACCTTTTTTGTCAGGTGTCCTGCGACTTTATCCGCATCCCATTTACCACGCGATAGAAACTTTGGAAAAGACCAGTATCGCGTCTGTGAAAAACCTGATTGATAAAGTTCCGTTAGCGTGCCACTATTTCCATCTGCGATAAATCCGAAAATAAACGCTTGGAAAAGAGCATAGTTTTGTGTGTTGAACAGATACTGAAAATCTGATAGAATGTCGTCTAAGCAGAAAAGGAGGTTCATTTTTTATTCTCCTTTCAAAAAATATATTTGTTTATGAAAGGATACCTGCTTTTCTGTTTTTTCGCACTAAAAATTTCTAAAATTGTCCAAACTATAGTACTCAACAAACATAAACTAAAATCCTGGACCAATGGTAAAATAGAATCTTCCTCCGGGATCTCTATTT
Source organism: Candidatus Poribacteria bacterium (assembly GCA_965200395.1). Taxonomy (GTDB): domain Bacteria; phylum Poribacteria; class WGA-4E; order WGA-4E; family WGA-3G; genus MSPOR6. The sequence continues at coordinate 745,563 of CBDAUH010000004.1, forward strand.
TGACGATCAAATGCATATCCCCATCCGAAACGCGCCAACATTCCTAACATCTGTAAACGTGCTTCCACACCTGCTCCTCTTTTTAAGTTTATTTGGTTAAATGGGTTGCCTATACTTTCATCCCATACTTGCCCAATATCAAAGAATACAGCTGTAGTGAGTTGCGGAGATACAGGAATTCTATACTCAAAATTAGAGAAAAATACTTTGTTGCCTCCGAATGGATGCGGCACCCCAGAACCATCAGTAGGATCAGGGTATATTTCCCAATCTTCGTAACCACGTATTGTGTCTACACCGCCAAGGTAAAACCTTTCGTAGAACAGTACCTCAATATCCGTACTTTTACTAAGCATATATCCAGCGCGTCCATGGACAGCAAAGACATGATTCCACCAAGGATTGAAAAACCAGCTTGTATCTGCTGTCCACTTTTGGAATTGATTGTCAGCACCTAAAAATCCACCTGAATATTCATAGGAGATACTATTTGAACTACCTCCCATTGGATCGTAAAGGGATGTCCGATAATCGCGAGTATCACGTCCTAAGGCAAATAGAATGCTCCTTGTTGATCTATTGAATAGATCTTCTTCTTGTGTTTTTGCCTTAACAAGTTCGTTTCGAAATCTAACTGAAAGATCAATATCGAAAGCGATCGGGCGCCCAAGGGATATTGATCCGCCTCGTGTATCCCATACATATCTGTCTCTCAGGTAATCTCTATCTTGTAATGCCCCGACAGTACCGTAGTATCGTCTGAAACGACGGTTGTTGTATATGCGTGCGTTTAGTCTTGTCGGTGTTCCTAATATCCATGGTGTACCGAAACTGGCTTCTGCTGTATGATGATCCCGTGTTCCAAGTTCACCTTTCAGATGTACACGGTATGCGCGTCCAAATAGATTATGTTGACCGATTTCTGCGGTACCAAAAATTCCGCCTTCACTGCCGTATCCACCGCCTACACTCAGGGTGCCAGTCGTCGGTGATTCCGCTATATTGACAACTAAATTTTTCCGACTGTTGTTTTCGGTATCACTTGGGACAAAATCAACTGCACGTATGAATGGTCCCATTTGAAAGAGTCGTTGCCGTGCTTTACGAAGAACTTTAACATCAAGCAATTCATCTGATTTGATATTTAACCAATTCAATTCACGGCGTATGACGTTTTCATCGGTCTTTGTTAGGCCTCTGATTGGTACATCGTCAATAATTATAACATCACCTTGATTTATTTTCAAGTTGATGTTAACTAATGCATTTTCTTCATCGAATTGGGGAATAGGGTTCACGTCAGCAAGGAGGAAACCTTTGTCAAGGTATGCTTGACGTAACTCGTTAATGGATTCCTCAAAAATATCACGGTTGAATACTTCACCTTCGGCGGGGTCTAACATTCTTTTGACTTTTTCTTCTGAGAATACGATTTTTTCTCCTGTCTCAATTTCAACATTGTAAGAACCAAGTACAAATTTTGAGCCTTCATCTATCTCGATCTCAAGCATTAAACCTGTTTTGTCTTCAGTAAAACTTTTCGTATATCCAACAATCTTCACTTGGGCGAAACCGAGGTCTTCATAATAATTCCTGAGATTAAGACTGAAGTCCTCTTCTTCAAACAACAATTCATCAAAGTGTTTTCCCACACGCGTTTTCATCTTTTTTCTCAGTTTGTTTGCATTAACTTGGTTATTCCCGATAAAGTTTATTTCTGTAATTCTTACGCGTGGTCCCTCGGTAATTTCAAAAGTTACCTGAGTAGTATTTTCTTCTTCATTATTATCTAAATGTACCTGAATACCTACAAGATAAAAACCCTTTTCGTGATAAAATTTTCTGATTTCACGTTCACTTTTCCATAATAAACGTTCACTGAATATCTCTGAACGACGCAATGTAACCTTATCCATCAGTTTACCGGTATCCAATTCTTCATTTCCGATGATGTTGATACCTTGTACCTTTGGGCTTTCATCGAGGAGATAGGTAACCGCATAACCACCTTCTTCTAGACGTGATACATCAACCTTTATATCGTGGAAAAATCCTGTATCCTTATATAGATTTTCTATATCTTTTGTTATAGTTTCAACAATATCAGACAATTCCATACCGATTTGTGTTTGAATAAGTGTCAGCAGCATCTCTTTACGGAGTGTTTGAACTCCTTTGAAATCAATTGTTTTGGTTTTAAATGTATCATCTGATAGTTCATCAGTCGTATTCTCCTCTTGAATATCGGAGGGTTGCGTTTCTTCCGCGGGTATAGGACCAAAAGGTGTATCTGCAGATTCTCCTGCCAAAACAGCTGAGTATGGAAGAACAGATAAAATAAAGGTGAGTATAATATAAAAAAAGTCTGTCTGGATGGAATCTCTGATGCATTTCAAGGTAGTGTCTCCTTAATGATTGTATTTCTCTGTGTCTGTTTTCAAGATCTGTAGTATTAACATTTAAACATCCTCAGGGTATATTGGGGTCCCAAAATTGTTTGCAAGATGTCTGAAAGCTGCGGTTAATTTTTGTGTGACTTTTCCCGGTTCTCCATTTCCAATTACACGTTGGTCAAGTTTTACAACGGGAATAACTTCTGCTGCGGTTCCAGTTAGGAAACATTCATCTGCAATGTATATGCCATGACGGGTAAAGACCCGTTCTTCTACTTGAAAACCTGCTTCATGTGCAAGCGTGATTACACTATTTCTGGTTACACCTTCTAATATTCCTATATGCGATGGCGGCGTAATGATTATTTCATTCTTTACCAAAAAGATATTATCACCGGAACATTCTACTACATATCCATCATTATTGAGCATAAGTGCTTCAACGGCACATGATTGTTTTGCTTCAATTTTGGCAAGTATATTATTGAGATAATTTAATGATTTGATCCGTGGATTGATTGCTTCAGGATAATTTCGTCTTATTGATACAGTAACAATTTCCAGCCCATCTTCATAATAATTTTGTGGGTATAAAGTAATTTTATCTGCAATGATTATGATTGATGGATTTGGACATTTATCTGGGTCAAGTCCTAAATCGCCAATTCCGCGTGTCACGATCAGTCGAATATATCCTTCCGTGAGTTCATTTCGTCTGAGAGTTTCAAGCACATCCTGCTTCAATTCATCAATCGAAATCGGTATTTTTAACATGAGCGATTTGGCAGAATCATAAAGTCTTTCTAAGTGTTCATCAAGTTTAAAGACATATCCGTTATAACAACGTATTCCTTCAAATACGCCGTCTCCATAGAGTAAACCATGATCAAACACAGAAATTTTTGCTTCATCAGACGGTAGAAACTCGCCATCGATATATATCAACATATCATTTCCTTCCTATTAACGAAATATAGTTCTTGTTTCTTATTCAGCTATTCTCCCATCTACAAGGTGTACTGTCCGTTTTGCACGTTCAGATATACGCGAATCGTGTGTTACAATAATAAATGTCTGGTTGTGTTTCTCATTTACTTCCAGCAATACATCAAGGACAGCATCACTTGTTTTGTCGTCTATGTTTCCAGTTGGTTCGTCAGCAAGGACGACTTTTGGATTATTAATCAATGCGCGTGCAATGGCTACACGTTGCCGTTCCCCCCCAGAGAGTTGACTCGGATAATGTTTGAGTCTTTCTGAAAGCCCGACACTTTCGAGAAGATTTTCTGCTGTCTGATACGCTTCATGAGTGTTTGTTTTTTTTCCATCTACAGAACTAACATTTTTAGAATTTCTAATTAATCTACTCATGGCAACATTTTCTAATGCAGTAAATTCCGGTAACATTTGATGGAATTGGAACACAAAACCGATCGCATCATTTCTGAATAGGGTGAGTTCATTTTCTGAAAATGTAGTTATATCTTGGTCATCGTAATATATGCTACCTTCTGTAGGCCTGTCAAGAGTACCAATGATATGCAGTAAAGTACTCTTCCCAACACCTGATGCCCCCATTATAGCCAGTATCTCAGACTTATGAACATCAAGATGCACCCCTTTCAGTACTTTTAGTTCTGAATCTCCATCATAAAAGGATTTGTGTAAATTGTCAATTCTAATTAATTTTTCCATAGATGTATAATTGAATTCGAATCTACAAACATATCTGTAAACGCAAAATTATTCGTGTTGCAAAGCCTCAATTGGTTTTAAGTTCGAGGCTTGCCATGCAGGATATATAGTTGCAAGCCAACAAATTTCAAATGAAAGCACATTAATTAAACAAACAAAGAACCAATTGATCTTGATCGGTAACTGATCCATCTGATATATTTCACTGTAACCTAATTCTTTCAAAGAAATTGGTTCGACAATACAAAAGAGTGCAAAACCTATTACAAGAAGCCATAATGGAACAAAAGCGATCTTCCATTTTGACGACATCTTTTGCCAAGATCTTACTATGACAATAATCCAAAAACAGATGCCAATCAAAATTGGAATTAACAACATTTGTGAAATTCTTAAATACGAGACCAAAGCCAAAATAGTCAAGGTTAACTGATCAAAACCTTTACTAAATCCAAAAATTAATGTCAATAATATCAAGTTTGCAGAAATAAATACAAAAATGCTTATAACTAATCGTGAGATTTTTGGGACAATTCCCGCAAAATCAATGCTTCGGAACGTAATTCCGACTTGGATTAAACTAATAATCCCTACAACAATCAATGGATATAGTAGTTTTGGTCGATCTATGTTTGTACTCAGAAGCCAGCAGAGAAAAATTCCCAAGGTAGTCCCAAGTAAAGTTCCTAACATGCCAATCACACTGCCTTGAATCATAAAGATACGCATTATATTACCTTTTGATGCTCCAAGAGTACGTAATGTTCCAATATCTCGTGTCTTTTCCATCACCGTCATAATAAGTGTGCTTGCGATGTTAAAGGCTGCGACCAGAATAATCAGCGCTTCAATTATGACTGTAGCGATTTTCTCCATCTTCAATGCAGCGAACAATGCTGAATGGGTTTCTAACCAAGTGGTTGTAGTCGGCATTTCAATATAGTTTGAAAATTGTGCTGCTTCTTCTATCTTATGCCTCAGTGCTGATGCCATTTCTGCATCTTCTAATCGCACCAAGATGACATTCACTTTACCTATTTCACCATACAATTTTTGTGCAACGTCCACATCTATATATCCAATCTTGCTGTCGTATATCACAAGTTCAGACTTATATAACCCGATGACAACAAAGTTCGCGAAATCCGCAAAAAGTGTTGGATGGCCAATACTTCCAGGGTTTTCTTCTAATTTCACAACAAGTCGTAAAACATCACCTTCCGTAAGACCTAACTGACTTGCTAATCGATATCCAATAACAATTCCGCCTGCTATAGTTTCACCTTCCCTAAGTTCCGCTTCTTCAATCAATGGTGAGGTTTGGAAATCTACTGATCCGGATACATACTGTGAAAAACCTGTAACCTTATCTTCTTGTTCAAGATCTATTCCTTTAACAAGAATAGCATCTGTAATACTTTTTTGTCCTATTTGGAATATACCCATTTGTGAATACACAACTGGAGATGCTGCCGCTACCCCTTCAACCTGTGTAATTCTATCGATTCTATTCTGATGGTCACTGAAAAAATTATTGCCCATCAACCTTAGTACGACGTGTGCTTCATTTGACAGAAACCGTTCTTTAATTCCGTGTTCAACGCCATTAAGTACAGCGATAACTAAGATTACAGTAGCAACACCGAGACCGACTCCTGCTATAGAAATTACACTTATGATTGAGATAAAAGACTGTTTTCGTCGTGAGAGCAAGTAACGCGCTGCTACAAACCATTCAAATTTCATATTTATTTAATACTGATAACAGATTTAAAGGCGTCTGTAACCTATTTTGATATATTAACGTGAGTTCGGTGTATTTGTTGTGTGTTGTTATTAATGTTGTATTTAACTAAGTCTTCGAGTACCCCCCACTTTTCAACTGACTTAGGAAAACATTCTTCAAAATGCATTCCAATCTTCTGCAGAACTCTACCAGAAGCGGGATTACGTTTTAGATAGAAGGCGTGTATACTCTTTAATTTTAGAACGTCAAAAGCATAAGTTAGGATTACTTTAGCTGCTTCTGTACAATAACCACAATTCCAATACGGTTTACCTATCCAATATCCGAGTTCACCTATCTTATCTGTTTTATCAATTTTGATACTAATTGCACCGATCAAAATTGACTCGTTTGAAGTAGTTAGATCTTCGTGCACTATAGCGAAATTGATCTCAGTGCCGTTCTCAAATGCCGATGCATGACTACTTATCCATTCCTCAGCCATACCATCTTCATAGGGATGGGGTATTGCACAAGTTGTTGACGCTATATCTTTATCCCCTGCAAGTCTTTTAACATCTGCCGCATCGTCGAGTTTAAAGGGGCGTAGTGTCAATCTTTCTGTATGGAGTATAGGAATGGTTTTCATAGTTCTTGATATTCGTTTTTTGAAAGTGTATATCCAATTTGATCTTCCCATACACCCCAATGTTTAGTATCATTTGGAAAGCAATCCCAATAACGCATTCCTAATTTCTGTAGCACTCGTCCGGATGTAGGATTTCGCTTGAAATGATAAGCGAGAATTTGATCCAGGTGGCATTCACGAAATGCATATTTTATGACAACTTTAGCTGCTTCGGTACAATATCCACAGTTCCAAAAAGGTTCCCCTATCCAATAACCAAGTTCCGCATCATTGTATGGGAGGTGTCGGCGGATTACCAATTCAACATTGCCGATCAAAGTACCGTCAGATCTAAGTGTAACTGCAAAGTTGGGACCTAAATCTTTAATATAATAGTCTCCACATCTCTTAATCCACTCTTCTGCTAATCCATCTCTATATGGGTACTCTATAGACTGTATAGTTGATGCAACATTAGGGTTCCACGCCAGGCGTTTCACATCCGATGCATCTTCAAGTCTGAATGAACGCAGAATTAACCTATGTGTGTGTAAAGTAGGTGCAGTTTTCATCTTAATTTTCTGGACGCATTTGGGGAAACAGAATGACATCACGAATAGAATATTGATCGGTTAGCAACATGGTTAATCTATCAATTCCTATGCCAAGTCCGCCGGTCGGCGGCATACCGTATTCCAATGCACGTAGGTAATCTTCATCAACCATAAACGCTTCTTCGTCCCCTTTTGCTAAATTGCTTGCCTGTTCCATAAAACGTTGTCTTTGGTCAATAGGGTCATTCAGTTCACTAAACGCATTACCAAGTTCCATCCCACAAATAAAGAATTCAAATCGTTCTACAAGCTCAGGGTTTTCAGGTTTCTTCTTTGCAAATGGTGAAACTTCAATAGGATAATCATAAATAAATGTTGGTTGAATCAGTTTTGACTCAACAAACACATCGAATAGTTCAGCGATTATTTCTCCTCTTGGTTCGTCCCCCTCCAATTCAATACCTGAATCAGCTGCGGTTGAATGTAGTTCATGTGCTGATAGCGAGTCAGGATCAAACGAGCTGTATTTTCGGATAGACTCTATCATACTCATTCTCTGCCAGGGCGGCGTAAAATCTATTTCTTGTTCCTGATATGTTATTATTGCTGTGCCATGAAGTTGTTCTACTGTTTGTGCGACTAAGTTTTCTGTCAGTTCCATTATTTCTTTGTAATCAGCATACGCCTGATAGAGTTCTAACATCGTGAATTCTGGGTTATGATCGCGATCCATCCCCTCATTCCGAAAATCTTTCGAAAATTCATACACTCGGTCAAACCCACCCACGATAAGACGTTTTAAGTATAATTCGTTTGCAATTCTAAGATATAGTGATTGGTCTAGAGTATTATGATATGTTGTGAATGGACGTGCACTGGCTCCGCCGTAGATAGGTTGTAGGACAGGTGTCTCAACTTCAATAAAATTGCGTTCATTTAACATATCCCGAATGGCTTGTACGATTTTTGTTCGTTGGATAAATACTTCTTTCACTTCAGGATTCATAATGAGGTCAGCATATCGTTGTCTATAGCGTGTCTGCTTATCTTGTAAACCGTGCCATTTTTCGGGTAATGGACGAATAGATTTTGAGAGGAGTTCGACTGCGTCGGCGAGGATCGTTAACTCACCGGTACGTGTCCGAAAGACAACCCCTGATGCCCCAATAATATCTCCGACATCAAACCGACGGTAAATCGAGTAAGAATCAGCACCGACTCCATCACGTCTTACATAAATTTGAATCTGTCCTGTACTATCTTGCAAATTGGCAAAACTACTTTTTCCATGATCACGTTTTGTCATTATCCTGCCAGCGACAGTGACGCGGTGGGTTTCATCAGGAGTTTCAGTAACATCATCATATTCTTCACGGATGTCTAATGTTGTATGGGTTGGAGCATATTGATGTGGATAGGGGTCAATACCTGCTTTACGGATTTCATTCAATTTCTCTTTGCGTTGACGCATTAGGTCGTTTGTTTCTTCCATAGCTTTACCCTCCTTTCTTATCTTAGGACTATACTAATTATACTCTTATTTTCAGTCCAATGCAATATGAAAACCGATAATCATTTACGTTTGAGTTCTGCCCATTGTGCTAAACGTTTTAGCTACTGGGCGACACTGAGAAGACCACGGGGTGTTGATTGCGGCCCCATACCTGCAGCTGGGCTATATTCCCTTTTAGGTGATTTTAACTATTTTCAGGTTTCATTTTTAAGTAACTCTCAATAAACACATCAATTTCACCGTTGAGGACCGAGTTGACATTACCGGTTTCAACATTAGTTCTGGAATCTTTGACACGTTGATAGGGATGAAGGACATAAGATCGAATCTGGTTACCAAAGTCAATATTCTGTCTTTCTGGTTGTAGTTTCGCGAGTTCTTCGTCACGTTGTGCACGAAAATGATCGTATAAACGCGAACGTAAAACCTTCATAGCGATTTCTCGATTTTTATGTTGCGAACGTTCGTTTTGACACTGAACCATAATATTTGTCGGTTTATGTGTAATACGGACTGCAGAGTCCGTAACATTTACATGCTGTCCCCCGGCACCGCTTGCACGGTATGTGTCTATCCGCAGGTCCTCAGCGTTTATCTCTACATCTATACTGTCATCGATCTCAGGTGTAACGTACACTGCAGCAAATGAGGTATGACGTCGCTTGTTGTAATCGAAAGGAGATAGCCGCACAAGGCGATGTACGCCAGATTCTGCTTTTAGATAACCATATCCATACGTGCCTTTAACCAATATAGTCGAGCCTTTTATCCCTGCTTCATCTCCTGCAGTTAGATCTACAATTTCTGTTGTAAAACCACGTTGATCGCACCAACGTAGATACATTCGCATTAGCATACCAGCCCAATCTTGTGCATCTACTCCGCCTGCACCAGGATGTATGTTTAGAATAGCGTTGTTCTCATCAAACTCACCATCTAACATTAATCGGAGTTCAATTTTGTCAAACTGTGTATTAACAATTGATAGACCGTTCTGTATCTCCGATTCCAAACTTGCATCATTTTCTTCGATAGCAAGTTCAAGTAGAACTTTTAGGTCATCGACAGTATTCTGTAGTTTTTCAAATTCACCGATTTCATCTTTTAATGTTGCAATACGTTGATTGACTGATTGAACCCTTTGTGAGTTGTTCCAAAAATCGCTTGTCATTGACTCCTTTTCAAGGTCTTCTAACTCATTTTGTTTAGTAGGTAAGTCAAAGATACCCCCTAAGTTCATTCAGTCGGTTAAAAACTGTTTTAACATCTGCAACTAAATCTGTTAGCATAATTTTTCCTTAATTCTTGTTTTATGTTGACTGTGTCCTTTGTATTCGTTTCGCTATAAGATATATTACCAATGATAAACTAGTTAATGCACATAGTATTGGTAACCAATCGCCATATCGTGTGTAAAATGTTGTTTTCCCATCTGAGAGTGCTACATCTGCGATGATGAATTCATCTGCTGTCTGTGGTGTAACAAAGGGAGTATAGATACGACCATATTTATCAACTGCACAAGTGTAACCACCGTTTGCACATCGAAAAACGTTAATTCTGTTTTCTACTGCCCGTAAAGGTGCCATTGCTAAATGGAGTTCAGGTAGTGCAGTACCTGCGAACCATGCATCATTCGTAAGAATACCCATCGCAGCTGCTCCTTTTTTTACGAACTTCCGAAAATGATTAGGAAAAGAGGACTCAAAACATATTGACGTGCCTACTTGAATAATATCATTTTCCGGAACCTCTTTCTCAACATTTATTATCGGTAGCAGACTTTGTGTTTTCCCATGTTCAAATGGATAGAATTGAATAAAATTTGGGAGAAAATCAGCTAAAGGCACGTACTCACCGAACGGAACAAGATGCATTTTGGCATATTTTCCTTGTACCTCTCCATCTGATGATACTGAGATAACTCTGTTGTAAAGGTTACCTGATGCATCGGGATCAGTCGCCCCAATAAGCATTGGAATGTCACCGATTCTATCCAACATCTGTTTGAAATGGTTATTGTAATTACTCCATTCTCCTGATAATATTTGTCCTCTTATCGTTGTTTCTGGCAATACGATTACATCAGGTTGTTCTTTTGCTGCTTTTTCTGTCAAATTAAGATACTTCATGAATATCTGTGGGTATTTCTTGGAATTCCATTTATCAAGTTGCGATATATTTCCAGGGACCAAAGCGATCTTTATATTTTTTGTTTCAATGTTGTCACTTTTTCCTGTTACAATATATCCATAGATAAGTGTAATCACTGCAAGTAGACAAGGAACAATAACTGCAACCAATTCCTTGCGCCATTCATGTCTTTGCCGGATGAGTGTAGTAATTCCTGCGTTAAAAAAGATTATTACAAAACTGACACCATAGACTCCTGCAATGGATGCAATTTGTATATTGGCAGGATGATTCCACTGTGAATATCCAATATTACCCCATGGAAAACCTGTTAAAAACCAGCCACGTAACCACTCTAAACTGACCCAGATCGTAGTGACACCTACTGGAAACAAAATTCCTGACTGCCAAGGTAGATGGTATACTAAAACCGAGAATACAGCAAAATAGAGAGCAGTATACCCAACAAGTAGTAAATATCCGAGTAGGGTTGTGAAGATATTCGCATACGGATATAATAGTGCAATTGCTATAAGTAATCCTGCGAAAAACAGAAATCCAGATACGTACCCTATGCAGAATGCCATTTTCCAATTATCAACACGATCAAGTGCTACCAATAACGGTACTAACCCTAACCATGCAAGTGGAAAGAAATTGACACTTGGAAAACTGCAAAATAATAATATTCCCGCCCCTACGGCAAGCAAATATCTGTATCGTTTTACAAAACTCAAAATGGCTTCCATTGGATGTAAACTAATTTAAAAGTATCATACCATATCTATATTCAAGTGTCAATTAATTTGTAAGATGCAAATCCAATCGGTTTCATGTTTTGAGTGTGAAATTAAAATTTGTCCAATCTGAATTTTGGTGGTATAATCTATAATGTGCAGAAATGTAAACCCTGATTATATTTTTTTCGTTAGAAACATACAGAATCATAACATAAATTTTGTTGCAAAATTCTCAACGAGGAGGCATTATTTTGTAGGGCGACATCTGGTGTTCTACGAATTCAACTTTGTATTTTATGAAAAGATTTATTTTACTACTTTTACTGGTAGTTTTCTTTATTCCTATTACAGTTTTTGCAGGTGCAGGTAGGACTGGAACTGTAATTTTGAACTTAGGTGGTGGGGCACGTGCCACTGCGTTGGGTGATGCCTTTTCTGCTATATCAGGCGATGTCACTACTACACTTTGGAATCCAAGTGGATTAGTTAACGTCACCAATAGTGATTTTCAGATCGAAAAATTCGGTCCACGTGTCTCTATGTATTACAAAAACCAAGGTGATTTATTTGGTGAAGCAGGAGAGGGGTTATATTACACTTTTATTACAGGGGCATTACCTTTAGGTAATTATGGAACAATTGGGACGACCCTTCAGATGCAAGGGCAAGGAACTAGTCTTGTTACGACGGATTCTCCCGATCCAATACGAGAGGAAAGCCTTGGAACAAACTTTGTGTTTACAGCCTCTTATGCTGATCAGATTACAGATAGATTCACAACAGGGATCAGTGGTAAGGTAATACGGGTTGTTCTCGGTAGCGAAGGTGGGGGATCCTACTCTTATGCCGTTGATTTCGGTAGTCAATACAGACTCTCTTCTAATCTTCTTCCAACTACACTCGGTTTTGCCATTCAAAATATTGGACCCAAAATACATTTTGTTGATGAAAATCAAGCGGATCCATTGCCTGCATTATTTCGTATAGGATCAGCGACAAGTCTTTTCCATAGTAAAAATAACCATATCCGGCTTGTTACAGGTTTAACGGCAAGAATTGACAAATGGGTTGAAGATGAAAAAGAGCTTGAACTCTTTATACAAACCCAAAACGAGAACGGTAATGATATTACACGAGAACAAGCTTTATCTGATCGGGGAGTTGGCATACGTGCCTTTGAATGGAGACATCTTGAAAAGAGTATAGGGTTAGAGTACTGGCTTGCTAATGTCTTTGCATTCCGTATCGGCCACAAAGCTGACCCGTTCGTACCCAATCGCACTAATTTGTCCGATCATTTTACTGACGGTTTCAAATTTTCCAATGTCGGTCCTTTTCTCTTAGATTTGTCTGATCTTTTCACTTACGGTATTGGGGTGCAGGTGTTTACTGTAAAATTCGACCTGACGTATGGAGCAGCAGGACTTGGGCCTTTTCAAAAACGACTTCTTGAAGTTACAGCAGGATTAGTATTCTAAATGAAAACGACTCAAATAACGCTTTGTGTTCTGTTATTCTTCTCCACATGTGCTTTTTGTAGTGCTTCTAATGAATCACAAACACATTTCTTTACTATTTTTTCTCTTAATTCCAGCTTAGGAATTCGTGTTTTGTCAGAGCATTCATCAATTGCTATGGCAGCAGATAAAAATATCACATTTGCCAAATCCCCAAATGAAGCATTTCTCTATTCTCTTGCTATTCCAGGAATGGGACAAATTTATACAGGCATGAAGCATGGCTATATCTATACTGCAGCTGAGGTGGCACTACTTACAACTTATTTCATACTCCGAAATGATGCAGTGAACATCCGTGATGATTATCGCCAGAAGGTTAGAGATCATGTGCATTTTATTGGACCTGCTTCATTTGAAAATTGGGATCCTGTTGAGGATTTTGAACATGCTACACAATACGATACATGGTATAACCAATATAGTGATGAAAATAGTGAAGCTGGTAGGAAAACTCTTGAGAGGACAGGAAAATGGTACTGGGAGGATATTGATACGGAGTTTAAGAATACAAAGCATAGCGACATCCCAGTAGGCTCTGGTTCAAGAAAATATCGTTTGGAAGCCTTTGATTTACGACAAAAAGCTAATAGTACATTTCAAACTGCGCGTACAATTTTGGGGTTAGTAATTATAAATCATATCGTGAGTGCTGTTGAAGCACGGATTACAACCAAACGTATAAATAATAAACTAAACAAATCACAGGCTATTCAGATTGATGTGCAAACCGAAGCGTCAAATGGAACATTAACAGGGGCACTGGTTTTTAAGAAAAAGTTCTAAATGGAGGTGTCTATGTCATTAACTTTACAAAATCTGTTAGATACCCTAAACTCTGTTACCGCAATTCCTGTCATTCCCTTCAATGGAAACAAAATTGATTATATAGGACATGCCAAGAACATTGACTATCTGATGACTAATAACTACCTTGATAAAGGGCGGAAACGAGTTATTGCAATTGCTGGTACCAGCCTAATCCATCATGTCACTGAGAAGGAACAGTTAAGGCTCGTTGATACGACGGGTAATCAGATGAGTTCGGATGGTGTACTGATCTCTGGGATAGTTCCAAATCCGATAAGTCAAGCGAGTCAGTTGATAGAGTTGCAATCTGAACTAAGAAGACCACCGGATGCATATCTACTGATGCCACTGACCGGAATAAGTAGTCCAGAGGGTATCTACGACCAGTATATGAAATTTGCAGAGGACTGTGGTAATAGTTGTGATGCACGATTTCTCTACTATTTTCGTCAGAAACGCGATTTAGATGCTGTGATACGTTTATTGAACGACTCACCATACTTTATAGGTGTAAAAATTGGAACTGATGAAGATGATGTGCAACCACTCATAGAAGGTATTGGAGACAATGGTATTATAATGTGGGGAATCGGAGATAGATGTACTAGGCCTGCACAACTTGGGACAAAAGGTCATACTTCCGGTATAGCAGTTGCTTATGCACGCGCTTCAGATGAAATTAACAACGCGCAACGGCGTGGTGATTATGAAACTTCAGCACACATTGAAGCGGATATCGCTCCACTTGAAGAGATAAGGTTTTGGAACGGAAGAGTATACAATTATTCTGCTGTTGTTGAAACAATGATTCTGAGTGGGTTTGAGGATATTGAAGCAGGTACAGGTGGACCGTTCAATCCCCGTGTCCCACAAGAAATACAAGAACAACTGCGCGGAATAACGAATAATTTGAAACGTTACCATTAACGTGAGAGCAGAATCCTTTATTAAGAACATCAAATTTCATATACCGAGTTTAGGTTATTCTAAGGACACCACAAAGAGTCTTCTCCTATGTCTTTTGATAGTTTAACTTTACATCATATAACCCATGAATTGTCTCAAACGCTTATTGGTGGTTCGGTAAGACACATTGAACAAACAAACCCAACTACCTTTAATTTCAAGATTTCCAAAGGCACACATGTCCACTGGCTTACAATATCCGCACATTCTATCCATGCCCGCGCGCACCTAATTAAAAAACCACCACCCGGACAAAAGCAATCCTATTTTGCCAATTTTCTTTCTACACATTTAAAACACGGCACCATCATTGACATAGAACAACTTGGATGGGATAGAATATTAAAAATCACTGTTCAACCCAATACAGATGAACCTATACAACCACCATTTAAGGCAATCATTGCTGAATTTATGGGGAAACATAGCAATATCATTCTGATTGATTCTTCAGATGATAGGATATTGGAATGCTTGAAACACATTGATGAAACAATGAGCCGTTTCCGTGAAGTTCTGCCGGGAGACAATTATTCATTTCCGCCACAACAAGAAAAAATAGATCCATTAACAATAGACAAAACAACTTTCTTGGAAATTTTCTTATCCTCTGAGGTAACGTGGAAATCACTATTTAATCAAATTGATGGTATAAGTCCTACGCTTGCAAAGGATATCATCGCTCGGTCAGAGAAAACAAATCTGTGGGATGCATTTCAACAAGTTGTAACCTATTTTAATCCGAATCATGTCACCCCAAGTCTATTGACAGATGGAGATAATCCTTTAGCAGCCTATCCTTTCACATTACAACAATATCCAAGTGCCACGTCTCAATCTTATGATACAATGAGTGATGCCCTGGCTGCTTACTATGATGCTATCACACAAAAAGAGACTATAGCATTAGAAAGACAAACATTAACACAAGCATTAGAAAAACGGAGAACTGTGTTGGGCAGAAAGGAAACAGCTTTACAGAGAGATTTAGATCGTGCAGAGAAATCGGAAGATTACAAAATTCAAGGGGACCTGTTACTTGCCAATCTTCATAAGATCAGGCGTGGACAAACACATGTGGAAATCCAAAACTACTATAGTCCTGAACTTGAAACTCTCACAATCAAACTCAATCCTGAACAAACACCGTCGGATAATGCACAATCCTATTTTAAGAAATATACAAAAGCAAAACGCGGGTATTCACAGATACAA
The DNA here is from genome assembly GCA_965200395.1 of Candidatus Poribacteria bacterium. GTDB lineage: Bacteria > Poribacteria > WGA-4E > WGA-4E > WGA-3G > MSPOR6. The sequence continues at coordinate 761,453 of CBDAUH010000004.1, forward strand.
CAACGTCTTGCTGAACTTGATGCTGAGAGAAAGGTCCTAAATAGATACGAGATTAAGTTGGAATTTGCCAAAACACTTGAATCCTTGCAACAGCTTCATTCTGAATTTTTAGAAAACGGTTATCTCAAAACTCAAAAACAGAAGAAACAACAAGTAACAGGTGATGGTCCCTATCGTAAATATATTTCTAAAAACGGTTTTCATATCTATGTTGGTCGAAACAGTCAATCTAACGATTTACTTTTACGAGAAATTGCAAAACCACGTGATATGTGGTTGCATGCAAAACAGATCCATGGGTCACATGTCATCATTCGCAACCCTGAAAATCGTCCCGATATCCCTATGCCGACACTCCTTCAAGCTGCGCAACTTGCTGCATACTTCAGCAAGGCACATCACTCCAGTTATGTTCCCGTAGACTACACATGGGCAAAATATGTTGTAAAACGTAAAGGCAATGTTGCAGGCTACGTACATTACACACATGAGAAAACTTTGTATGTTGAGCCAGCTGTTCCATCCACAAGGAAAAAATAAAGGTCAACATCAATTTCGTTTGTAGTCACGCAAATTTATTACGCCTTTTAACGTGAGTTCGGACTAAGGCATTTTTGTGTTACAAATACCCTTCATATCAAGACACTGAATTCACGTCCTTTTACATTCTTCATTTGGGAATGAACCTGTAAGTCTGATATTGGAATCTTATTTTTGAGGTGGTATAAATTTCTCGAGACAGAACACGAAATAGTTGACTTCACCTAAAGTGCATGATATAATTTTGTATCTCAGGAATTAATGATTATTACCTATATTTAAATTATTTGAGGAGGTATTTTATGCCCGCAAAACAGATTATCTTTGATGAGAAAGCCAGAGTTGCAATCAAACGTGGCGCGGATACCCTGGCAAATGCAGTAAAAGTTACATTAGGGCCACGTGGACGCAACGTCGTCATACAAAAATCCTTTGGGGCCCCCTTGGTAACATGTGATGGTGTCACTGTTGCGAAAGAGATTGAACTGCCCGATCCTTATGAAAATATGGGGGCGCAATTGTTGGAATCTATTGCGACAAAAACAAACGATGTTGCAGGTGATGGCACAACCACTGCCACAATATTAGGACAGGAAATCCTTCATGAAGGTCTAAAAAACGTCACAGCCGGTGCTGACCCAATGCAGCTAAAAATTGGTATTGACAAAGCTGTTGACGCTGCTGTTAATGCTATTACATCACAAAGTCATGAAGTCAATACACATGAAGATATTGTTCATGTTGCTTCGATTGCAGCAAACGATCCTGCTAACGATAGCGATATCGGTCAAATTATTGCTGAAGCTATTGGGAAGGTTGGAAACGATGGGGCAATTACAATTGAAGAAGGAAAAACATCGGAGACGGATGTTGACATCGTTGAGGGAATGGAGTTTGATAGAGGATTCTTATCGCCACATTTTGTTACAGATCTTAATGAACAGGTTGTTGAGTTAGAAAACCCCTATATACTGATCAATTCTGATAAGATCACAGCAGTCGCTGATCTGGTGCCAATTATGGAAAAAGTTGTGCAACTCAGTCGTCCTTTGCTAATCATTGCTGAGGATGTAGAAGGTGAAGCACTGTCAACATTGGTTGTTAATAAACTACGGGGTACTCTACAAGTTGCTGCTGTAAAAGCTCCTGGATTCGGTGACAGACGCAAGGAAATGCTTGAAGATTTAGCTGTGTTGACTGCAGGACAAGTTATCTCGGAAGATGCAGGCATTCGTCTGGAGAACGTCGTTATTGGAATGCTCGGAACTGCGCGACGTGTTTCCATAGATAAAGATAACACCACTATCGTCGGGGGTTTTGGAGCAAAAGAGAGTGTTGAAGGCAGAGTCGACCAGATACGTGCACAGATTGAAGACACGACATCCGAATATGACCGTGAAAAACTTGAAGAAAGACTTGCAAAGCTCGCTGGTGGTGTCGCGGTTGTCAATGTTGGTGCTGCAACTGAAGTTGAAATGAAAGAGAAAAAAGCGCGATGTGAAGACGCTCTTGCAGCAACACGCGCTGCTATTGAAGAGGGTATTGTCTCGGGTGGTGGAACTGCTCTCTTAAAAGCAATTCCAGATGTTGAAGGTCTTGAACTTGACGGTGATCAAAATACCGGTAAAAACATCGTTCTGGAGGCTTTACGTTCTCCTATCCGTGCTATTGCAGAAAATGCTGGCATGGAAGGGGCAGTTGTCTTGGCTAAGGTTGAAAGCGGTGGTGAAAACTACGGATTCAATGCTGCAACTGAACAATATGGGGATATGCTTGAATACGGTATAATTGATCCTACAAAGGTTGTCAGGTCAGCACTACAAAATGCAAGTAGTATTGCAGGTTTGCTCTTGACTACTGAAACGTTGATTACTGAGATTGAAGAACCACCGGACTTTTCTGATATGGATGATCCGCACGACGACTATATGCATTAGTACTCAAACACAATTGTTGTGTAACTTTGTCTCAGTCTATTAGATAGGTTTAGCAACACTTTCTGTAGTATTTTGTAAGCGCGTTTCTATTATGCGCGCTTACAAACTTTTTATCTTATAACGTGATACTACACACGGAATCGGGCAACCATTCCACTGTCCCAATCACAATCTAAACAGAACATCTCAGATGGACCTAAATATTGGATTTTTTTACTACCACAGGTAGGACAATCTGTAACTTTATTTACCGATCCCAAACTTTCCGATTGCTGAAATATGTTCAGGTGGTATATCTTCATTACACCTGAGTATCGATGCCCCAATGGACACCTTATCTGTTTAGTTTCTTCATTCTCAAATCGTTCAATGAGTTCACGCAGAAATTTTAACGGATGGTGACAAATTGGGCATGGATTCGGCACTAATTCCTTCACCACAATTATATCCGTGTCTTCTGAACGAACAGAGACAGGTAAAGAAAGTTGATTCTCAAGTTTCAATATAGTTTCTACATCGGATGTTTCAAGGCGTTCTGCAACAACCTTTGCATAACTATCAGGACTCAGCACTACAGCTGTAGGTACCATTGTTCCACCCTTTAAACTTGAAATTAATCTGTAAATTCGTTCTAAAATGGTCTGGTACCTCCTAACAGAAAACTGTATCTGACTCAACGATATCCGTATAAAGTCATACTGTATTGAGTATAGACGCAACAACATCTTTACTCGGTAGACTCTGCTGATAGCAGCTGCTCGCGAGTACGGGCCAGTGAAGAAGATCCTCGTTGTGTTCGGTATGCATCTTCAGGTTGTTTGCGTAAAAGAAGAAGATCGTCCCCATCACGTTCAATCATATCACCAGGCAGTAAAGCAGTATCAAATTTCCTCATACTTGTCAAGAAGTTAACAGTAACTCTTCCTGCTTCCTCAAGATGAATTATCCAACCATTCTCTGTTCTAGCTCGGTTAAACCGCTGTGGTATTTCCAAGGATTGCATTTGCTGGACATTAATAAGAATAACACTTTCTGCAGTGTTGTTATCGGTGTTATCAGTTAATTCTTCAATTGTATTTTCGTCAGCCATTGTTGTTTCACTTCCCTAAAAAATTATAGCCTTTACATAATTTTATCTAAAACAACCCAGATTTGTCAACATATTTTATGAAAACGGGCGAAAAACAGCTGAAATCTTAAAATGTTGCAATATATGTAATGATATTGTAAAATACCACAAGTTATCATTTATCAGGAGAACATTCCAAATGTTAAAAGCTGGATTTATTGGTGCTGGCGGACGCAGCCAAGGTGCGCATTATCCGAGTGTTAACCGTCTTGAAGATGCAGTAGAAATGTCCGCTGCATGTGAGCTTGATGAGGGTAAGTTAGCACAAGTCGCGCAAAAATATGAATTCCCACATACATTCACTGACCACCGCAAGATGTTGGATACGATGGAATTAGATGTTGTGTATTGTGTGATGAATGAAAGGTGGATTTTGCAGCCTGCACTGGACTGTCTAAATGCAGGAAAACACCTGTTTATAGAAAAACCGCCCGGTGCGACAAGTGAGGAGACGCAACAGTTGTTAGAAGCCGCAGTAGCTAACGATGTCTATTGTATGGTCGGATTCCAACGTCGATTTGCAGCTGTTACACGCGAAGCCATGCGTCGTGTTGCGGAAAAAGGCCCCGTTTCATTAGCAGTTACAACATTTAATAAGCAGATGATCGGTGGCAATAGGGAATTTACAACAACGCTTTGGAACGATGTCTGTCACGTTGTTGATCTATTGCGTTATATGGCGGGCGGTGAACCTGTTGAAGTTACTGCACATCGCGACAAATTCGGTGCGGAACAACGTAATTTCTATACCGCCTTCGTCCGTTTTGATAACAAAGTCACGGGTGTAGTCTTTGGAAATCGCGCTTCTGGCGGCCGCGTGCTACGTTCTGAATTGCACGGCGTTGGTATCGGATGTTATATGAAAATACCTGAGGAGATTGAAATATATGAGAGCAATCAAAGACATGTGATGGGTGGTTGGGAAGTTGATGGCGTGGACGAACGCGATGGAGCTAGTTATGAGGGTGTCCTCACGATGCATCAGCACTTTGTTGACTGTGTACGAAATAAAGAAGTGCCATTGACAGACCTTCGCGATGTCATCCATTCTATACATCTCGTTGATCAGATAGAGGGACCTCTTCCCTGAAATAATCAGGAGGATTGATATATGCTTGATGAACGTCATCTTCAGCATCAAATTACTGATGATCAGCTATGTGCATTAAACAGAGATGGATATTTTATCGTGGAAGATGCACTACCGTTGGAAGTAGTTGTAGAATTGGAAAAACGCATAGACGCTATCTATAAGGTTCATTTAGATGCTGAATATGACCCGTATAGTAAGAGGCAGATGACACCACATGACAATTTTTTTTATCCGAATTTCCTTGGTAAAGATCAACTCTTTATCAATGTACTGGATTGGTATAAAACTTTTCCAAAGGTATGGGGCATTTTGGGGTGGAATATCTATTCCTATCATAGTCATTTTATTATCACACCGCCACGGCCAGAGTCTCAACGCGGTAAAAATGCACCTCTCGGTTGGCATCAAGACAGTGGGCGTGTGAACATTGAAATTGAAAGTTCACCACGTCCACGTTTATCAATCAAAATCGTCTATTGGCTTTCTGACTGTTCTGTGCAGGGACGCGGTAATTTCTATGTCATGCCAGGAAGTCATCTGTGGGATACCTTAGATCGACCATCTGACGGTTCATTGCCTGAAGGGGCAACTGCGGTTTGTTGTAAACCTGGGGATGCAGTGTTCTTTGATAGACGGATATGGCATGCACGTAGTGAAAACGACTCTGATATCACACGGAAAGGTGTGTTTTATAGATATGGATACCGTTGGTTGCGAAGCAAGGACGACATGACAATTCCAACTGATTTGTTCAATCAGAACGATCCAATTCGGCAACAACTCCTTGGCGGCGGCACCAATGCAAACGGTCACTTCTCTCCAAAAGATGCGGATGTGCCTTTGAAAATATGGCTCGAGGAGAAGGGTGTTATTTCGAGATAAGAACTTGACATTGCATCAAGTCTGTGGTATGCTTTAAATCACATTGTGGGCCCGGGGCTACCGCACCCTGCCTGTGATGTTTTGCACCTCTTGTGGGAGGGCAACTATAATAAATATCAACTCATTATACACTTGCATTTGCAGTGTATTTAACCTATTGTTGAGGAATAAAAAATGTTTCAAAACCTATCTATTCAATCTATTGGAATTGCATTGCTAATAGCAGCACTCACGATTCCATTAGCTTTAGCGGAGAAAGAAGTGGAAAAACCGAAAGAACTTGAAGTGGGTATGATTGCCCCAAATTTTACACTGAGAGATGAGACCGACACCGAACGAAATCTCAACGAATTTTTAGGTAAGAAAAATGTTGTACTTGCATTTTACCCGAAAGATTTTACCGGTGGTTGAACAGCTGAACTTCAGTCGCTCCGGGATAAATTGAGCGACATAGAAAAAACTGAGACTGTCCTATTCGGTGTCAGTGTTGACTCGGTTGATTCACATAAAAAATTTGTAGATGAAAACAAGTTTGGATTTTCTTTGTTAGCAGATACAGAATTTGAGATTAGCAAACAGTACAGCGGTATTATGGAAAGGTTCAATGCATCAAAACGTGTGACCTTCATTATTGACAAGGCAGGATACGTTCGAGCGATTGATAAGCAGGTCAATGTCAGGACACATGGGGAAGATGTTGTGAACTTGCTTAAGAATGTGATACCAAAGATAAAAGTTGGGCAACCTGCTCCGGATTTTTTCGCAGAAGATGGACAAGGGAAATCATATCAACTCAGCAAACTACGTGAGAAAAAGAATGTTGTCCTAGCATTTTATCCGAGAGATTTTGGTCGCGGCTGAACAGCTGAAGTTTGCTCACTCCGTGATGAGTCGAGTAGTTTTACAGCACACGATGTCCAAGTTTTCGGTATTACTCACAACGATGTTGAATCACATCAAAAATTTTCGAAAGAAAACTCTTTGAACTTTCCGTTACTGGTAGATACTCAGAAGAATCTTGCATTACTGTTTGGTGCTGCAAAGAAACCTGATGATGAACGTTTCAAACGTTTGACGGTTGTCATTGATAAAGCAGGAAATATCGTGAAGATTGACAAAGAGGTTAACCCAAGTACACATGGCGCAGATTTAGTGGAATTCTTCAAAAACTTTGAAGCGCAACAGAACAATTAATGAAACCAGAGACATTATCGGAAATTTGTGACTGTGTTGCACTTGGGACATCCATAGTTTTCAGCCCGTTTATTGTGCCAATTGTTACTGCTATCTTTGTCATTCATAAACATGCGGAAACAGGAAGAGAACTTTTGCATTGGTTTGTAGTTGTATCAATATTTGTCACTGTACTACCAATATTAGCAATTATCGTGCTATATTACTTCTCCAAGGTGAGTAATATACATTTACACACGAAGGAAGAACGTCTCATTCCGCTCTGTTTCACATTGGTTAGTATGATAGTAGGGACCTTAGTTTTATATAAGATAGGAGCGAATAATAGTATAATATGGGTGTGTCAAGCTTTTATCGTAAACAGCGTTGTGTTCTCAATAATTACGCCATTGTGGAAAATAAGCTTTCACACAAGTGTTGCGACTGGATGCATCATGGTTCTGGCTTTATTGGTAAACTTGAATTGGGTTTGCCTATTTCTGATAATGCCGTTGATAGCATGGGCACGAGTGTACCGTGATCGACATACCCCTCTTCAAACTGTTGCTGGAACCCTTTTAGCCATTGTTAATACAATGCTGTTTTTCATTGTTCTACCACCTACTTCGTGAAACAGAGGACATTATGAACGACGATTCAATGGTGGAAGGTCATCCCAATCACATTGCAAGCAGAAAAAACTGGTACCGATCCGACGGATGTCTCCGTTGCATTCGGGACAACTTGGTCGGTTCTCCATTTCACTTATATCTTCACCATCATTGGATGCGTTTGCCATCCTCTTATCCATCGATATGGCACTTTCACGACTTGCAATATCTTGTTGTACAGTTTCAATAATCTCTTGTGCATTCAGGTGAAATGGTGGGGGCGCATTCTGGATTAGGTCAATGAAGGCACTTCTATAAAACCGTGTGGTATCTGGGGCATTAACGCGCCGCATGAATACGGTAAACTTTTCAGGAGAAACCAGAAAAGCAGATGAGTCAACAATATGGTGTTTCGCGTTAATTGCCAATTCATACCCCTCAAATTCAAATATTGAATTACCTCCATCCATCCATATCATATCTGATGTGCTCTGAAATACATCTTGTAGTTCATAAGAATGGGTTACAGAAAGAATCAATGTATAACGTTGGTATGGATACTGTGATAGCCGTTCAAATGGTAGAAATGGCCCTGGTTCAGAAGTTTGCTTTAGAAATGTTGTAAAGGCTTTATATACTGCTTCTTTTGCTTCTCTTAGAATTGCACGGTTACTATCTTCTAAGTGGATCTCGTTACCTTCTAGTGATGAGCAGTTTTCATCATTGATTTCCATTTCTGTTTGAATATGCACATCAAATGTCACATTTCTATTACTTAATAGTTGTAGCCGTAAGGAAGGTTCATCAACTGTTTTGAGGATAAAGGGTAACATGTTAAGCTCCATAAGGTACTGATATTGGAATTGTAACATAATCTATTATCTATATTCAACAAATATATTGCCTAGGTTATGTATGGTTAAGAAGAAAGTACGATATACATCTTCATTTTATTTGTATCTTGAATAACTATCTGCTATACTATCTATAACGTGAGTTCGGAATAGGACATTTTTTGTGATGCATAACCTAGAAAGGTTATGCTACAAAGTATCTTTCGTATTTCGGACACTGAATTCACGTAATTATACCTAATGCATTGATTACTATTTTGCTGGAAATTAAGTTTAGAAAGGAAATAGATTATGTCAGGACACTCTAAATGGTCAACGATAAAACATAAAAAAGCAGCGAATGATGCCAAACGCGGGAAACTTTTTTCTAAGTTAGTCAAAGAGATTACTGCTGCTGCGCGTTTGGGCGGTGGGGATGTTGACACGAATCCTCGTCTACGGACAGCAATTGCAACTGCCAAGTCAAGTAATGTACCGAATGATAACATAGAAAAGGCAATACTACGTGGGACAGGTGAACTTGAAGGTGCATCTATAGAAGAGGTCGTTTATGAGGGGTATGGTCCTGGTGGCGTTGCGTTGATGATAGAGGTGATAACTGATAATAAAAATCGAGCTGTAGCTGCAATTCGTCATGTTCTCGGTAAGTTTGATGGTAGTATTGGGGAACGCGGTTGTGTTTCATGGGGATTTGATAAATGTGGTCTTATTGTCGTTGATGCTGATAGCATTGATGAAGAGGAACTGTTTTTAGTTGCTGCAGATGCAGGTGCGGAAGATTTGAATGAAGTGGAAACTGCTTTTGAAATCATAACACCTTTTGAGGAATTTGATAAAGTTGTCACTGCTATTCAATCCACCGAAGCAAACATTCAGTTAGCTGAAATAAGCATGATACCACAAAATACCGTAAAACTCGAAGGTAAGCAAGCAGAAAAGATGCTTCGGTTGATGGAGAACCTTGACGAGCTTGATGATGTTCAGAAAGTATACGCAAACTTTGACATTCCTGACGACATACTTGAGGCTGCGGCATAAGAATAGGACCTGTAGTTAATGGTAATTTTTGGGGTTGACCCTGGCATTGCAAACACTGGATATGGAATTCTGGAGTTCGACTCTACACGTAGTCATACACTATTGCACTATGGAAATATCAAAACTGACTCAAAACTTTCGTCTGAGATGCGATTAAAACTTATTTATGACAAAATGATAAATCTTATAGGTGAATATGATGTTGAAGAAGTAGTGCTTGAGGATGTTTTTTTCAGTAAACAGGTGAAAACGGCATTTGTTCTTGGTGAAGCAAAGGGAATAATTAAGTTAGCCGCGGCGAACAGTGGCACCCCTGTGACTACATATACCCCCTTACAAGTAAAAACCTCCGTTACAGGATATGGCAGAGCCCCGAAAACACAAGTCCAAAAAATGGTACAGATGTTGCTAAAGCTTAAGGAACCGCCCCAACCAGATCATGCCGCTGACGCGCTTGCCCTCACAATATGTCATGCTCGCTCACACAAACTCAAAAAAATTCGTGAAAAATTTAATGGATGACCTATCAAGATTATCCATTTCTCCTACACACTGAAAGGAGAAACATCTACATGATCGCTCACATAAAAGGAACACTTGAACATAAAGATTCTACAGAAGTAGTTGTAGATGTAAACGGTGTTGGCTATTTTGTCGAAGTAGCTGAACGGATAATTAACGAGCTACCTGCTATTGGTGAACCTGTTACATTTTATACACACTATACACAAAATCGGGAAAATGTAATAAAAATATACGGTTTCACCTCTCGTGACGCACTAAAAATATTTGAGTTAGTGCTCACTGTGAAGGGAGTTGGTCCCACTTTGGCACAAAATATCGTTACAAGACTATCTCCCGCTCAATTTCAACAAGCAGTACTCAAAGAGAACATTCCAATATTGCGACGCGTTCCGCGTTTGAGTGATGAAATTGCCAAACTGATAATCTTGAAACTCAAGAAGAAAATTGCAAATGTTAAATTAGAAGAAAAAGTTGATGTTGGTGGTGTAAGTTCTACACATCAGGCTGTCATCAATGTATTGGTTAATCTTAATGCTTCAGATATTGAAGCGGAGCAGGCTTTAGAAAAGGCGCTAGAGTCTCTTGGTGATTCTGCAGATCGCGATGCGCTTGTAAGAGAGGCATTACGTTTTATACGAAATTAGATTTCGGTTGCCCCATATTCAATTTATCCTTAAAAAATGAGCACTATTCATGGAAGAAAAAGTGGACACTTACGACATACATGATAATATTGAAGATGAATTTGGATATAGCTTACGTCCAGAAACATTAGATGAATTCATTGGACAGAATAAGGCAAAAGGGCAGATACGTCTTCACATTGAGGCAGTAAAAAGCAGACGTAAGGAAAAAGGTAAAAGTAGGGCAAAAAGTAGAGATAATGTATTAGAACATGTTCTCCTCGTAGGTCCTCCAGGTCTTGGTAAAACTACACTTGCAAAAATAATAGCAAATGAATTCGGCACTAATTTCAAACAGGCTATCGGCCCAGTCATGGAGCAACTAGACCTCGCTTCAACATTAACCAATCTTGAAGAAGGTGACATTCTGTTCATCGACGAAATCCACAGAATGAAGGCAACAACACAAGAGTCACTATATCCAGTACTTGAAGATTTTGTTTTAGACCTGTCTATTGGGCAAGGTCCTGGTTCAGACATCGTTCAAGTTCCTATAGATCCGTTCACTTTAGTCGGTGCAACAACCCGTGAAGGGTTACTAACAGGTCCTTTTCGCGATAGACTTGGCATCCATATACACCTTGACTACTACACTCCAGAAGATATACAGCAAGCCATCCGTATCAATAGTGTAAAGCTGAATATAAAAACTGAAGACAAGGCAGAATACGAGTTAGCTTTGCGTGCTAGAGGCACGATGCGGGTGGCGAATAAACTGCTTGCAAATGTTAGAGACTTTGCACAGGTTCATAGTAATGGAATTTTAACGCATGAAGTCGCCTTAGAAGCTTTGGAATTCTTCGATATTGATGAAAAAGGGTTAAATAAGCAGGATTACGCTTATTTCCATGCGCTTATCGATACTTTTAGTGGACGGGCAGGACTAAGATCACTTTCTGTTGCTCTCAGTGAGGATGAACGGACTATCTCTGAAGTATATGAACCATACTATATTAAAGAGGGATTTTTAAAACCTACGCCGAGCGGCCGTGTCGCAACAGAAAGGGCTTACGAATACTTCGGTTATCCAACTAGCGAACAGCCTTCACTATTTGATGTTTAGTATGCCATGAACCAACGCAAGTCGGACTGAAGACCTACTTATATGAAACTGACAGATTTCGATTACGAACTTCCTCAGGATCGAATTGCACAAGAACCATTGCAGCAGCGGGATGCATCGAGACTTATGGTGATTGACCGAGACACACGGGAAATACACCATACTACTTTTTCAAAAATAGGAGAATATCTTCCAAAGCCATCACTCCTTGTTTTGAACGACACAAAAGTTATACCAGCAAGGTTAATCGGAAAGAAAAATAAAACTGGAGGAAAAGTAGAACTGCTTCTCATAGAGGAAAAGGAAAAAGACACATGGGAGGTACTCGCGAAACCGCGCAGGAGTCTGCAAGTCGGTACTCAGATAAAATTTGGCGAAGGTGTTCTAAACGCTGAAGTTGTTGATAAACCTGAAAATGGTAATTGCACAGTATATTTTACTTACGATGGGATATTTACAACTATACTTTCTGATGTGGGTATTATGCCATTGCCCCCTTATATTCGTCGTTCTCCAAATGAAGACGATAGGGTTCGATATCAGTCAGTTTATGCTGAAAAGGCGGGGGCAATTGCTGCACCAACCGCAGGTCTGCACTTTACACCTGAATTGTTAGTTGAGTTGAAGGATAACGGTATAGATATTGCCTTGTTAACGTTACATGTTGGGATTGGTACTTTCCAGCCAGTCAAGGTTGAGAATATTCAGACTCACAAGATGTATGCAGAATATATTCAACTCACAGAGAAAGTATCAATGCAGATCAGCAATGCAATGGAAGCAGGAACAAAAATTGTTGCTGTTGGGACAACAGTTGTACGGGCACTTGAAACCGCTGGAAAGGATAGAAATATCAAACCATTTTGTGGGTATAGCGAACTGTTTATATATCCCGGTTACCAATTTAATATAGTAGATGCATTGGTAACGAATTTCCATTTACCTAAATCAACACTACTCATGTTAGTTAGTGCCTTTGCTGATATTGAACTAATTCGAACTGCATACAAAGAAGCACTAATTCATGATTACCGTTTTTATAGTTATGGCGATGCCATGCTAATTCTATGATAGATAAGGAGAAATTATTTTACGATGGAAGGTCTTACAAGTATACTCTTTATGGTTGTTCCGATGATACTCATCTTGTATTTTTTGATGTTTCGTCCGGAGCAAAATAGACGAAAGAAACATCAGGCGATGCTTGAGAATCTAACAAAAGGAGATGAGATTGTTACAAATGGTGGGTTGCATGGGAAAATACTAGGGATAACAAATGATAAGAAAATTGTACTTATTTCAGTTGGGGAACTGAATAATCAGGAGGTGAAAGTTCAGATATCGTTAAGTGCTGTTGCATTCGTCAAGAAAGGCGGAGAACTCATTGAAGGTGAGTAAATTGGGTAACTGTAAGTTGGTAGATTGCACCTTCATAATCTAACAATTGTGCACGGGCCATTCCTGGGATCGCAAGTAGATCATTATGATGCACTACGACTCGTGTGGATTTATTTTCTGAATCGATCAGATTTACGGATGCGGTTCCTTTTGCTTCAAAAAATCTATAGAAACAGAGTCCTTCTCCAATCCATGCTGTTTCAAATTCATTTTCCCTAATGCAAAGATTATAGTTTGTTTCTGTCCGACTTTCACCAGCATTTAATATTATCGCAGCAGAATCTGTATGTGAAGGCGTTTTGCAAAACGCTATTTCAACGTTATTTGATGTAGTAACAACTTCAAAGGTCGTGTGGTGAGGAATAAAGGCTAAACATGCTTCCCCATCAAAAACATTATTGCGTTTACCTAAAACACCATTAGCCTTGTTTCCATTATGTCCGACCAATAGTCTGCATTGTCCACCTAATACAAGCATGACTACTTCGCAATTATCAGAATGGTCAAAATAGGTTGAATTTGCAGATAGATTGAGGATTCCGAAGTGAAGATTGTTTATACCGATCTCTCCAGGGGCAATAAGATGCGTATATCCCAGAGTAGGAGTATAATGTTTAGATGCTAACATTCGGAGTAAAATCCACTATATGTTCTACGAGACTTGCTAACGGCAGGCCGACCACATTGAAATAGCACCCCTCGATCCGTTGGACAAATGCTGCCCCGCGCCCTTGGATACCGTAAGCACCTGCCTTGTCACTTGCTTCACCACTATTGATATAATATAGTATCTCGTCTTTAGGTATTTTTCTAAAATATACCTTTGTAATTTCTGACCATGTTATCTCTCTGTTTTCTTTCAGATTGATGAGAGAAACACCTGTAACGACGCTATGGCAATTTCCGCTAAGCTTTGTTAACATCTGCAGAGCGTGTTTATCATTTTGTGGTTTTCCAAGCAGTTCTTTTTCAAATGCTACAAGCGTGTCTGCCCCAATAACTATCTCTTCTGTATATCTTTTCGCAACGTCCATCGCTTTTAGTGAAGCGAGATGTTGTGTAACTACTTCTGGGGACACATCGTTTGGAGGTGCGGGTTCTTGGATATTGCTTGGATATACCTCAAATGTCAATCCGATTTGAGATAACAGAGCAGCACGGCGCGGTGATGCCGACGCAAGTATTAGACGTGGTATCTTGAGAAATGGCATAGGACTGTTATTTCAAACAATACCATTGGTCACTGTTTTTATATTGGATTTTTAATAGCTTGGCAGCGATTAGTTCGGATATTCCAGTGTCAATATCTGTTTTTGATAACCCGATTTTACCAAGGATTTCATCTCTATTTGGTGTGCGGAACCATTCAGGTTTTTTAAGTGTATCATTTTGATTGCGAAATACTTCAAATGCAGTATAGAGTCGCAACGTCTTCGCTGAAAGTCCAACAAGCGGGTTTATGTTTGTGTAGAATTCTGTAGATCGTTTTTGCATTTTACGTCCTTAACAATGATATATTTTGGTGGTTATAGAAGTAACGCAATCTACAGGACTTTGGTTACAAAATTATAGATATAAAGTGAGTTTTGGCTTTTCGTTTGCATTGCACGGATGCACAAACTAACAGTTTATGCTACAAAGTCCAAACTTCATCAATTTCTGCTATTACGCGCAGCGTCTCCGTGACCGCAACCAAAATAGAACGATACTGACGCACCTCCGCATGACTTAGCTCTTCTCCCCGCCGATCCTTCAACCACTTCTCACATATCTGATACGCGCCGATCTCATATTCCCATACCTCCGCGGGTACGTCCGTCAAATACTGTGTAGCATTTATCCAAACACTGCCATCCACGTAACGTGGCGTTCCGACAACGCCGTCGCTGTCACCTTCAAACCGATGGGCTCGTTGTACTCCTCCTCCTTCTTGCAAAAGATGGTAACCTATTAAACGTTGTCCTAGCGCTGCAAGTGTGTGGAAATAGTCAACATTTAGTGGTAACGGGACACGCGGAAAATCGTATTTCAGAAACTCATAATAACGTTCACGATACGTAGGACTATACAGCACAGCGTAGATATAGGCGAGAATATCCTCTGGTGAAACACCTTCAGGCAGGCCTGACGACGGAGTCTGCGGTAATCCCAGCGACTTCGAGAGTGCAGTGAGAAAAGCAGGTTTGAAATTGAGTTTGCGTTCTGTTGAATCTAATAACGCCTCTGAATCTGGGTATAGATAGAGCGGAAACACGTATCCAGACTCACTGCCTCTATTGGAAACATAACACTTTTCGGTGATTTTATCAGTTATCAAAACATGTTCCCACTTAGGACTTGTAATAATGCGGCAGACGCAGACAGCAACGTTTTCCCTCAGTAGATGAGACATAACTGCACCACGAGGTCTACCATGAAACCCGCGCGAATGCCCAGTGTAGTAGGTCCAACGTGTGTCAAAAGGACGGTAGTGAATTGGCTTTATACACAGTTCTGTATCAGGGTTACTACGAAGATCTGCTTGAGCAAGGTGAACTTGCCAATCTTGAGTATCCTCTAATCCATATTTTTCTCGTGCCTCGTCCACAGAGAGTGAAACAAAATCGGTTACCGTTTCTCGGATATCTTCAGCAGTGCGACGAATTGTAAATCTATCCCGTGCAGTAGCAATTCCAACTGAATGTACATCAAAGATATCCGTAATTCTCCAACCCCTTTCGTATTCTGCACTGTAGTCTGTTTCTTGTGGTACAAAAAGATAAAGTGGTGATGTCGGTTGCAGTTCAGTCCACGCCGTGGACTGAACATCGCTTCCCGAAAGTGTGCTGTATTTTTCCTTTCGAGATCCCCACATATCGGCGTAATAAACCTTTGCTGGTGCAGGATTATCTAATTCTTTGACACACAACAATATGGAAACGCCTTGTACAATATCAAAGACGTTTTCATCATTTTCACCTATTGGGACATTTTCCATTCTCCTGCTGCTACCGTGTAAGTTAAGGTGGTATATTGCGTTGAAACTATCTAACAAGCTTTTCCGCATACCTCGAAACATCGGACCATCAAGAAAACCGTTATTGACAATATAACCGAGAACACCCTCACCGTTTCTATCAATTCGCCACTGTGCCCATCGAATAAACTTCACATAATCCCCTTGAAGTGCTCTTAAGTTTCTATCGCCAAGCAGTTCTCCATCTATCTGTTTGTAATTCTCGATGAGTTTGCCAATAAAAGTTAACTGACCTCTGCCATCACGACTTGGATTAGCAGAGTCGCGCTGATACGGAGGATTGCCGAGAATCACAAGGATAGGTGCATCGCGTTTCACAGAGAGTGCCGCGTTCGCTTCATCAGAGATAAACGCAGCGAAAGGCAAGGGTGCTTGCATTTCGTCCGGTTGTTCCAAAGTATTGGTGAGATAGATACCGAGACGTTCATTCGCATGCCATCCTTGTGCCTGCAGAAACAGACTCAACTTCAGATGTGCAATCGTATACGGCGCAACGAGCAGTTCAAATCCAAAGATGCGTTTTACCAGATCCGCGTTGATATACTGATTCCAATCCCCGGTGCCATAATTAGTAGTGACATATTCTCGGATATGATCCAATACTTTCATAAGGAACCCGCCAGTCCCTGTGGCAGGGTCAAGGATAAGCGTGTCGTCATCTGCCAGCCCATCAGGTTTGTTGAGGTCTGTTTTCAGCAGGCTATCCACAGATTTGACAATGTAGGAGATAACCTGTGGCGGTGTATAAAAAACGCCACGATCAAAGCGGAGAACTGGATTATATTCTTTTAGGAACGTCTCGTAGAAATGGATAACAGGGTCTTCAAGGGGATTTCCGGCAGTGAATGCGGTGCGGAGCATGTCTGTCGGAACGTTTTGGAGGAGCGTTGCAATATCATCCAGGATATAAGTGACATTCGTCTCAAGGCTTGGAGAAGCGACCTGATAAAAGAGTTTTGTGAGGAATGGGTTTGATTTTGGCAGTGCGGTGGCTGCGGTGTGCCGTGAGAAATTTGTTGCATTCGGCAATGTGCAACGCGCGGCGAACAATCCATAAGTGAGGGTTTGTGCGTACATATCCGCAAATTCATCTGGGGTTAGTGCCGCGAGCAGTGTCTCCTTGAACGCATTAAACATTCTATAAGTTTCACTGTCCTCGTCGATAAGTGTCGTTGTAATCTGTGTTTGTAATTCGCGTGTTCTTCTTGCAAGGTATTTTGCAAGTGTCTCTGGAGAAGTGATTTGGAAATACGCAGCGTTGAGAAACAGCTCTAATAATGTTTCTAAATTTTCAGTGTCGGTTTCAATATTTGCAGATGCGCGTCGTTGTCCATCCCGCCACAACTCAAAATCAACAAAATTGGTAAGGATAAAGTTATCGAGGTTTTTCCTAAAACGTTCATTTTGCTCTCTGGCATGTCCCGTAAGGTTGTTTAGGTCTATGCCGTATTCTTCCGCCTCAACATAGCCGAGGGGTAGCAATCCATGCGATGCAATAAAGTCTGGTCGTCCGATCTGGTCAATGTTTCTCGGTTCCAGTGTAAATGTTATGTTAGGTTTGTCAAAGTATCTGGCAGCATTTTCTAGGAACGTTTTGAGATGCGGGTGCAAAGAGAGTTCAGGGGTTGCATTCGGGTCGGATTGTGTTTGGCGTGTTTCTTGTAGATAGCGGTCACAATGTCTTTGGAAATTCATATTTTTATTACATATCCTTTGGATCTTAAGCACAAGGTTAACTATAACCTTATCAGATAATGCTTGCAACTGTCAACGAGATAATATATTATGATAAGGAGATCATCGAAACTATGGTAGAGTTTTGAATTATTTATACATATTGATTATATCCTGAAGTGTTTTATCTTTATTATATTCTCGTAAGCGTTTGATGTTCGCAAAATCATGTTCAATTGGGTTATAGTCCGGTGAATAAGGCGGCAAATACAATAGGGAGGCACCCGATGCCCCTATAAGATCCCGGGTGCGGTGTGTTTTATGGATGCGTGCGTTATCCAAGATAACAAGATGGTTTTCATCTAAACGCGGGCATAACTCATGCTCAAGCCAAGTGTTGAAACGCTCCGCATTACAACTCCCCTCAAATAGTATAGGGGCTGTAAACGCCTCATCTATACGTGCAGCTAACAAAGTTGTGGTGCGGTTTCTTTGACTGGATATAAGGTCAAAAACAGGTTCACCTTTCGGAGCATACCCGAAACGCCTGAAACTTTCTGACCGAAAACCACTCTCATCAATAAAAACTAAGGATTTTCCGTTTTCCTTTGCAGCAGCGAGTTGTTCACGATAAGTTTCTCGCTTGTGATCACATCGTTCCTTATAGCCGAGTGTCTTTTTTTCGCGAGATACCGAGTTTTCGCAGTCCATACCAAATACAATAGTAGGAAACGCCGAAATGATCTGCGCGCTCCTGTATAGTTTGATCGGGGAAATCTTTTACTTGTTGTGTGAGTGCCTTGTAGTCAA
The DNA here is from genome assembly GCA_965200395.1 of Candidatus Poribacteria bacterium. Classification (GTDB taxonomy): domain Bacteria; phylum Poribacteria; class WGA-4E; order WGA-4E; family WGA-3G; genus MSPOR6. The sequence goes on from CBDAUH010000004.1 coordinate 779,879, forward strand.
TACATCTGGGACCTTTAGGTCCTGATTTTTTCGGGGCGAGTGGGTCTGGTGCGTTGAGCCATTTGTAAATAACATCGCGTGAGATATTGAAAAGTTTCGCAGCTTTTACTTTGCTGCCGCCGTTATCAATGAAATCAAGCACGCGTTTTCGCAGGTCTGTTGAATATGCCATAATACCGTGTATTATACCACAAATAGAAAAATATGTATAGAAAACTTTATATTTTACCATAAATAAAGACCGGAGCCCATAAATGCGGAACAACTTATTTGTACCCAACAAAATGCCTTATGCAAAAGGAAAAAATAGACCTGATGTTTCTTGTATCCTATGCGCAATCGTAGAAAAAGATGAAAGAGTTGAACGACTTGAAGTTCATAGAACAGATATTTTTACGATCTCATTAAATCTTTATCCGTATAGTCCTGGACACCTTATGATATTTCCGAATCGGCATATAGTTGATGTTCGTGAATTAAAATCAGATGAAGTGAATGACCTACATCAACTTCAGTGCCTAAGTTTCGAAGTATTGACCCGTGCCTATCAACCAAAAGGGTTCAATGTTGGCTACAATATGGGAGAATCGTCAGGGGCAAGTATAGCACATCTTCACTTGCATGTTGTGCCGCGTTATCCGCGCGAATTAGGGTTCATGGATATAATCGGAGGGGCAAGAATTATTATTGAAGACCCGAACGCTACACAGAAAAAACTTCATGGACTTTTCCAAGAAATTAGTAAGTAACGTGGGTTCAGTATAAGACATTTTTTGTGCTACAAAATAGCCTTCATAACAAGGACACCAAATTCACGTTAAGTAAGCAATTATTCTCTAACAGGAATAAACGGATCAAGAGATAGTGAAGGTTTTCCAGAGATTAGTAATTCTGCAATAAGTTTTCCTGTAATCGGTGCAAGTAGAATACCGTTTTTATAATGACCCGATGCCAAGACTACGTTATCATAACCGGGAAGGGGTCCGAGACACGGTCCATTCTTGTAATATGGCCGTAAACCTGCCCAGGTTTGTATAAATTTACTATCAGCCAGTTCAGGTGCAACTGTCACTGCAGCGTCTATCATCTGTTTCACACCTTCCACAGTCGGTGATTTGTCATAACCAACAAACTCCACTGTAGCACCCAGTAGAATCTTCCCATCTGTACGTGGTACAATATAGATGCCAAGTCCGTCTATAGTGCGTTGAAATATAGGTGGCATCGTTTCCAATAGGACAATCTGACCTTTCGCGGGAGAAACAGAGATGGGACATTCAAGCATAGAAGTCAATTGCCCTGACCAACAACCTGCAGCGATAACAAAGTTGTCAGCATGAATTGTGTCACCGTTAACAATCGCACTTACGACACGTCCATTCTCTCGGACGAATTCTGTTACTGCGTTACCCAATATATATTTAGCATTGTTTTTTGCTGCCCCTTTTGCAAGTGCTGTAACCATTTTTGGATTCCGCACATGACCATCTTCTGGAAATAGTACTGCTCCAGCGATACTTTTTGAAACAGCAGGTTCTAATTGCCACGCTTGATCAGATGTTAGGACGTCAGCAGTAAAGCCTCGGTGAACTCTTCTTTCTGCTAATCCGATCAAACCTGCCGCTTCTGCTTCGTCAAAAAAGACAGACAGTGTTCCAGAATGGACAAACTCAATGTCAATACCGGTTTCTTCTTTTAGTTCAGATGCTAAATTAGGATACATTGCAAGACTTGCACGGCACAGTTCAGGATAAGGTTCGTGTGTGGATGCGTGAGATGTGAGTATACCTGCCCCTGCCCAAGAGGATTCCGTACCAACACGTGATGCCTTTTCAATTACAATGATAGACACATGCTGTTTTGATAGTTCATAAGCAATCGCGCAACCGATTATACCGCCACCGATTATTACAACATCTGCATTATAATTTTCCAAATATTTGCTCCATCCATTTAGTCTTGACTTTATCCTCAAAAATAGTTTAACATGAAGATAGCAAATTGTCAATTTCTCATACTTGTACCTTAGGGTATATGAGAAAATACATATTAGGACAGACGCAATTTCGGTTGAATTCGGGGTTACAAACCGCTCTAAAAAGTTTGTGCTCCTTGTAGCGTAACCTTCCTAGGGTGCGTTCCCGATGCACAACCTGGCAAGTTTATGCTACAATGCGTAAGTCCTGGCATATATACAAACTGTATCATATAAAGGTTTATGAATGATTCTTGGAAAGGTTACGGGGACAGTCGTTGCTACACAGAAAGATGAGAAGCTGGTGGGTAGTAAGTTGTTGATTGTCCAAGATGTCAATTTGGATGGAGAATTAGAACGGAAGTATACGGTTGCTGTGGACGCTGTCGGTGCTGGTATTGGAGAAATCGTGTTGATTGCAACAGGAAGTTCAGCGCGTCAGACGAGTGTGACTAGTAATAAACCGGTTGATGGTGTTGTCATGGCGATTGTTGATACCATTGAAATTTCTGGCGAAATCCGTTACATGAAATAGAGAGCGACTGATATGGAACAGGCACAATTGTTCCAAGAAAAAGCAGTCGATGATGAACTGCCGTTAAAGCTGGAGTTAATCAAGCAGATTGGGTGGTTAGTGCGATTGCGTTGGATTGCAATCGCGGGTGTTTTTTTTACCGTTACTGTTGCTAATTTAGCACAGAACATGATAACTCATCCCGTTCCGCTCTATATCATTGCTGCGTTAATGGTGCTCTATAACTTTGAACCGCGGATATATCGCAAGGCACCAGAGCAGCAGCGACTCAAGTCTATTAAGCGGCAAGCTTGCATTCACATTATTCTCGATCTGTTGTCATTGACTGCACTCATACACTTCAGCGGTGGTGTTGAAAATCCCTTCATTTTTTATTTTATTTTTCATCTGATTATTGCAAGTATCATCTTGTCGAAACGGGTCAGTTATGTATTAGCTGCGCTTAACACACTGTTGTTAAGTTCACTTATTTTTCTTGAATATTTTCGGATTATTCCACACTATCATTTAAACAATTTTCTGCCAGAGAATCTTTGGCGCGACCCATTTTATATTTTTGGTGTCCTATTTGTCTTCACCAGTACTCTCTTTTTTTCTGTTTATTTAGCTACTACAATTACACAAACCGCGAGGGAACGTGAAGCGGATAGAAAAAGGATGGAGCAGCAGCTCATTTTTTCCGAAAAAATGGCGGCAATCGGTGAGCTGGCTGCTGGGGTAGCACATGAAATTAACAACCCGCTTGATGGGTTGTTAAACTGTATTCTCCGTATACAGCGAAACCCTGATAATATTGCACAGACGCAAGAATATCTTGACCTAATGGAGGATGCGATTCATAGAATTGAAGCTACTATTGGGAAATTGCTTGATTTCTCGCGCCCCCATGAATTATCGCTTTCTGCAATAAATCTTAATGATGTCGTAAATGAAACAATAGGTTTGATTCAATACGGTGCATCAGAAAAAGGTATACAAATTGAAAAAGACTTTCAAGACCGTCTATCACCCATCCGTGGTGATAAACATCTATTGGAGCAAGTCATTCTCAACCTATCCCTGAATGCAATAACAGCGATGCCAGATGGTGGGAAATTAGAGTATGGGACTGGTGAATTAATGTTAGACCCGCTATTAGCGCAGCCCAGTGTTTATGTAAAAGTAATTGATACGGGTGTAGGAATATCAGAATCAATTAAAGATAGAATATTTGACCCATTTTATACTACACATATAACAGAAAAAGGTACTGGGCTCGGTCTCACTGTTTCTGATCGTATCATCAGGCAACATCAAGGAATTATAGAGGTAGAGAGCGAAGAAGGACAAGGTACTACATTTACTGTAAAATTGCCCGTTGCATAAAAATATATTTACGAGGAAAAATATGAAAATACTTGTTGTCGACGACGAAAAAATCAAAAGGGTAACATTACGTGACGATTTACGCGAATCGAATTACGATACAATCGCCGTGGATTCTCCGCTCATTGGACTTCAACTTTTACAACAGGAGGCATTTGATGTATTAGTTACTGATTTACGTATGCCGCAGATGCATGGTATTGATTTTCTCAAGAGAGTAAAAAAAGAACATCCACATATTACGGTTATTGTTATGACAGCTTATGCAAGTGTTGAAACGGCAGTTGAGGCGTTAAGATTTGGTGCATACAACTATATTAAAAAACCTTTTTCAAGTGATGAGTTGATCCTCATGTTGGATAAATTAAAGGTGTTGCGAAGTAGATCACCCGATAAAACGAAACTGTCTCCTCTTAATACAGATGACACGAGTCAAGAACCGTCTCTCTATCAAACACTTATCGGCAAAAGTCAACAGATTCAAGAAGTTTTCAGTATGATACCCAAAGTTGCTTCTGCAGATAGCAACATATTGATATTTGGTGAAGAAGGCACTGGGAAATCGTTATTAGGGAAAACCATTCATCTTAGAAGTTCACGACAACATCAACCTTATGTTAGTCTCAATTCTTACGGTCTTGCTGCTGATACTGTTGAATCTGAGCTGTTCGGTGATAAATCTCGACAAGGGAAACTACATCTTGCAAACAGAGGCACGTTGTTCATTGCAAATGTGGATTCTATTTCATTAGACTTGCAGGCGAAATTTCTAGCAGTATTGGAAGAACGAAGACTGCCAGCAGCTTCCGAATCAGAATCCATTGAGATTGATATTCGTATCATCTCGACATCTCGTGATAATCTGAAAGATAGGACAAAACGTGGTGAGTTTCTTGAAGACTTATATTACCAACTAAATGTCATTCCTTTGTTCTTGCCACCGTTACGGGAACGGAAGGTAGACATTCCGATGTTAATTAACCATTTCCTGGATATTTATTCACCGCATCAATCTATCAGAATTAAACCTGATGCTGTGGATGTGCTCACAGATTATCCGTGGCCCGGTAACATTAGCGAATTGGAGAATATCATTGAACGGCTTGTGGCTGTCAACAATGGACAAGATATTGCTCCTGAAGACATACCGATTGAGATAAAACTTCCGACATCTCAAAAACTTGACACTACGCCAAGTTTAACCTCTTTCCATGAGATCATTAAATCCACTGAACGAGAGCTTATTGCATGGGCAATGCGAAAAACACAAGGTAATAAAACACAAGCTGCCCGATTGCTTTCTATGAAACCGTCCACTTTTCGGGATGCTCTTGCCAAACATATAGATCATATTGCGTGGGAAGAGTGATGGTGATATAAATGGGCAATACGAAAAATCGGAATTCTATTCGGTCTGAAATATTGCATAAACGTGATAAAATCACACCCGCAGAACGTTCTATACTCAGCAAACGGATATCTTCAAATCTGATTGATTGGATTCAGCGATATGAATATAATAAACAAGGTTATACTTTTCAAGCAGTTATGGTATATCTGAGTATGAATAGTGAGGTGGAAACTTGGAAACTGGTTGAATACCTTCTTGAACAGGAAAGGAAGATTATTGCACCTGTGGTTAATACGAAAAGTGAAGACTTGATTCCAAAACAGATACAGAATTTGGATGGAGACTTGGTTTTACACAGATATGGTATGTTAGAACCAAGGGAAAGTTGTCCTGTTTTTCCTACGCATCAACTACAACTTATACTTGTTCCGGCTATTGCTTTCGATAGGAATGGTTACCGTCTCGGTTATGGAAAGGGGTTTTATGATCGGTTTCTACCGACATGTCCGAATGCAGTCACTGTAGGTATTGGCTTTCAAGTCCAAATAGTTGATGACACATTCCCGCAACCATGGGATGTACCTGTGCAGTATGTTTTCACAGAGAATGGCATGATATAGTGGATTAATCCTAATAAATAATTTTGTAAAAAAGAGAATGCTATGCCCACCAAAAATCATATAAGCCCTAATAGTAAATGGTATCCTGTTTTCTCCTTCATAAAATTTTTGATTTATTATTTGGTTTTTGATAACATTTACGATCATATTTTTTTACCTATTTTCGGCCCAACAAAAGGTTTCCTTTGTGCATCCCTTTGCATGCTCCTTATTGCTTTTGTGATAGAGACAGTACAAAAGAAATGGCAATCTTTTTTTACGGGAGTGGTTTATGGCAGTGTTAGTCTGAAAAGTGACAGTATTCTATCTACTCCGATTAAGGATGTTGAGATTTCCTGGGGTCCCTCTCATTATCTAACAAAGCGGGACCTCCCTGTTGTTACAAATGCAAAAGGTGAATTCCATTTTGAGAATTTACCGTTAAGACCTAGTCTCACGTTAACGGTGAAATTACCAAGCAATCGTTATATTCATCAAGGTATTGGTGATTTTGAGGGTGTCAGGTGGTTTTTAGGTCTGCGTTGGCTCGGATTTCCGATATCTCCGGGTGTTCCAAAACGCGTTGATTTTGTAGTACCTGCCGTTGAATATGGTGAGTGAAGCTATTGTGTATTCACTCGGATGGATATATATGATCAACAATTGATGACTCGGATTATTGGTCCGGATGGAGTCAAAATTGAAACATTGGAAATCAAAGTGCGTAGTAGAACAGATTTTGTATACGACTAAAGGACAGTCTTATGTATAAAAATAAGGTTTCCGCTTCTGAATACATCTTTGGGGTACTGCTGCTAATAATTATGTCTATTATCTATGTTCTTGTCAGTGATTCAGGATCGATATTTGATATATTAACATTACTGATTTTAACCGGTATGATAGCTTCTATAATAGCTTTCGTAACAGGGAAATGGCGTTCTGCTTTTTATGGAACGGTTTACGGCAAAGTCGTTATGAAAAATAACGATACCACTATAATACCTCTTAAGAATATTGAAATATCTTATAATTCTCCTTTTTTGAAAGAGCCAGGAATTCCTGTTTTTAGTGATGCGAAAGGGGCGTTTCGTTTTGAACGCGTTGTGCCTCTAGATAAGCCGATTACACTTGAAGCAAAGGTAGGAAGGGATCGTATTATGTATCAACATATAGGTAAGATTGAAGAAGTGAAATGGTTTCTGGGGGGACATTCGCTCAAATTGCCGTTATCTTCTGGTGCACCGAAGCATGTTGATTTTGTAGTACCTGCCGTTGAATATGGTGGATGAAGCTCTGCTCAGTGCTGCTTATATTGAAAAGAAAAAGCATCACGGTAAACCGTGAACCTTTTACACAACACAGGCAGGTAACACCTTATGTTACCTGCCTTCTTATCTTAATGTGAGTTCGGATTTTTTTAAAGGGTTGCACAGTGTTACCGCAAGCACGTTGTGCTTGCTATACTATTGCTGATGCACACCCTGGAAAGGTTATGCTACAAATACCTCACTCTGCACTTATAAACGGTTTTACTTTCTCCAATGTCTTTTCGCCGATACCCTTAACCTCAGTCAACGCATCAACCGAAGAGAAATTTCCGTGTTTTTCACGATATTCGATGATACGTACTGCCATCTGCGGTCCGATTCTCGGAAGCGTCTGAAGTTCTTCAGTAGAAGCGGTGTTTATATTGAGAAGGAGAGGCTTTTCGTCGGTGGAAAGTTGTGGTTTTTCTTTAGATATGTGTTCATCAGGGACTGCGATGAAATCCGGTTGCCCAAGGAATAATGTAGGATTGAAACGGCGTAAGCACCAAAATCCGGTCCCACCGAGAATGAGGATAATCAGAAAAGCAACACCACCCCAATAATGTTTCCCAAGGACGTTCTCAAGATTTGTAGATGGCTGCTTTTTAGTCATTGATACACGTTCCTACGATTTCCAAATTGGTTCTTCCACCTGAGCTCTGTGATTGACCACGCGTGCCAAGACAAATAATAGATCTGAAAGTCGATTGAGGCAGCGGATGATTTCTGGGTTAATTTCTGTTTCTCGTGTTAGGCGAACCACGCACCGTTCACTTCTGCGACAGACTGCACGCGCCACATGTATGATTGAAGCTGCGTGACAACCTCCCGGTAGAATAAAATTAGTGAGTGGTGGTAATTCGTCTGTTAAGGTGTCAATGGCAGTTTCCATATCCGTTGTGAACTCCGACGAGATACGTATATCTTCAGACTTACTATGAGATTCAGGTGTTGCTAAGTCTGCACCGAGAGAAAATAGATGGTTCTGAATTTGAATTAGCAACGCTGCTATGTCGGTATCGTCAATCATTGTCCGTGCATAACCGATATAAGCATTCAGTTCGTCAACGGACCCGATTGCCTCAATTTGCAGGGTATCTTTAGGTATCCGTGTTCCGCCGTAGAGTGCTGTTTCTCCAGAATCACCAAATTTTGTATAGATTTTCATGATGATTTATTTTATACTGTGTTGCGAAAGGAGTCAAGCATATATGAATAATCAAGCAAACATAGATTGTAGGATAGAAAACGTCAACGTCATCGATTTACGGGTTCCTACGTCGGACACACTTCTCGGCTCGGATCCGTTTCACAAAAAGCCGAACTATTCTGCTGTCTTTACGACTATTGAAACGAACACAGAACATCAAGGAATTTCAGTTGCCTTCACTGCGGGGGCTGGCAACGATTGGATTGCTTACGGTGTAAAAGACCTTACCAAACTTATTATTAATATGGATGTCAATACCTTTATTGATGATCCGGGTGCGTTTTTCCGTCTACTGATTGACCATCACCAATTACGGTGGCTTGCAGATGGTGTCAGTCGAATGGCGATTGGTTGCATTGTCAATGCTATGTGGGATCTTTGGGCGAAGCTGGTCGGAAAACCTTTGTGGAAGCTGCTTGTGGACTTACCACCTGAGAAAATAGTGCAGTGTATCGATTGGCGGTATCTACGTGATGCACTAACTCCTGATGAAGCAATAGAGATACTAAGCGTAAACTGGGATACCCGTGAAACACGAGAGAACGCACTATGTCAAAAGGGACCGAAAGCCTATTCTACTGCGGGGTGGCTTGGTTTGACAGATGAACAGATCATTGAGACAGTGAATCAAGTGAAAGCATCAGGTTTAGATTGTTTTAAGATGAAAGTTGGGCAAGATTTGGATTTTGATAAGAGAAGACTTACCTTTATCAGGGAAGCGATAGGTGACGATGCACAATTGATGTTAGACGCAAATCAGGTGTGGGGTGTTGATGAGGCGATAACCTACATGGAAGCGTTAACAGAGTTTAGACCGACTTGGATAGAAGAACCTACGGCGCGAGATGATGTTCTCGGTTTTGTGAAGATTGCGCGTGCGTTGGAAAAATATGAGATTGGCGTTGCAGCAGGGGAACAGGTACCGTCACCTGTTATCTTCAAGCAGTTGATAACCAATGGTGCTATACAGTTCTGTCAAATTGATGCGACGCGTCTTGGCGGTGTTAACGACGTATTGGCAGTTATTCTTTTAGCGGCGAAATACAGTGTGCCTGTCTGTCCGCACGGTGGCGGTATCGGTTTGTGTAATATGATTCAGCATTACGGTATGTGGGATCAGATCTGCGTTGCGGCGCATTCTGATACACAGATAGTAGAATATCTTAATTTTCTGCAAGATGGCGTGTTCATTGAGCCGATTGAGATTAGCGATGGCGCGTACGTCGCACCGACGGTGCCAGGATGGGGTTTAGAAATGTATCCTGATTTTGTGGATGAGCATATTTATCCGACTGGTTCTGTCTGGCAAGGCAGGGAGAAATCTGGCAGTATCACATTTTTGGCATAATTAATTTGGACTTCAGAAAATCTTTCATGTGAATCTCCTTTCAAAGCTGAATCAAGTTTTTGCGGTTTCTGCTCGTTGTTTATATGCTGCTGCGCCTGATGAAATCCATCCGCCAACACCAACAAGTAGGAACTGCACGCCTGCCTTTACATACTTTTCAACGGTATCATCTAAAGCGAGTGTGCCAGCGACATGCCCTGCGTCTTGGATACGTGCCAGCGCGGTGTCAATAGTGTTTTGCACATTGGGGTGGTTATGATTATCGATGTGTCCCATGGATGTCGCTAAATCTGAGGGGGCTACAAAGAATACGTCTATGTGGTCAACGGTGAGAATCTCATCTAAATTATTTACAGCAGCAATATCTTCAATGAGGACGATGAGTAGCGTCTGTGAATTGGCGACCTCGAAATAGTTGTCCACGCCGTACCCTTGGCGGCTCGTATACATACCACGATGGCCGATAGGTGCGAACTTTCCGCCATCTACTACATTTTGTGCTTCTGCTTTTGTGTTGACATGCGGGACGACAATGCCCATTGCACCGCAATCCAAGGTGCGATAGATGAGTGCTTGATCGTTGCGATTGACACGGACCACAGATGTCATGCCCCATAGATCGCATGCCCGTGTGAGATCGCCGAGATTTGTTGCGTCTGCACTGCCGTGTTCACCCTCTAACCACACACCGTCAAATCCGTTGGGCCCGAATGCATCGATATCATCTGCATTGGTCAATCCTGCGACGATGTATGCAAGTTGACCTGATGCTAATTTCTGTTTTATCCGATTTGGTCGAATTTCCATAATGTGCAAATTACCCTCTTTCAGTTATTCTGTTTTTGCAAGGAATTCTGCTGGTAGGACTTTGTGAACTGTATCGATCACCAATTGTTCAACACCGGGTGCGAATCGTGTTGGTTGACCGAAATAGATCATGGCACCGCCTCCTTCGTATCCGCCTTCTGCTAATACACGTTCCGATGGAATATAACCGGGAAAAGCGTTTGCGTAAGCACCGACCCATAGACGTTTTGAATCGTACTCTTTTTTTAACCGTAGTGAAAAATCTACTACGACTTCACTTGCCAGGAAGAGGATGGCTAGCTCCTCGTCAAATATCCATGCTTGTACCGGATAGGATATATCTGTTTTGATTTCCTGTCCATTCTCTATCATTTCGAGATGTTTTTGGGCATGGTAACCGATTGCGCCGCCTTGTGCTGCGCGTTCTTTCCATTCATCCTGAGTTGGCAATTTATCGAATGGCAATTTCACTCTCTCAAATGCTCCTACAGGTACATTTGTAAGGGGGGTTGCCTGTCTCTCAAGCTGATGGTTAACTTCTTCTGCAAGTGCATGCCCGTGTTCTTTTGCGTAAGCGAGACGTGTATCAAAAACTTCTTGCTGTCCTTCTGGCATGGGCCGCATTTGCGATTCTGGATTTGCATCTGCTCCGCAGCCGATGGTAATGAATGCGGTGGCATTAGGGTGTGTTTCTTGTATCTTTTCTTGTGCAAATCCTGCCCAATCTCCACAGATATGGTTATCTGAACCGGCTAAGGTGGTGCAATGACAGGCATAACTTGCCCATATAGCATGAAGGTCTCCATTAGCGTTTGTAATTTGCATGACAGGGAGGGAATGATCTACAGGGCCGCCTTCTGTTCGGCGGTTCTTAGCGAAACTGAGTTCTCCGACATTCCATGCTAAGTGGCATGGTTCTCGTCTTGTGATTGCCTCCATTGCCAATTAGGGTTATTTAGTTTTATGTATTTTAGTTGTTTTTTATCACAATCGTTAATATTTTAGGATGTGCAGATATACCGTGATTTTTCATGGTATATCTGCTATACTTCACCTTAAAAACTTACGATCTTTTGAGGTGAAGAATGACAAGAAAAAAGTCCTGCCACTTAATGGATATGTTAGCAGAACTTACAGACCCACGCAAGGAAAAAGGGAAACGGCACCCCTTGAAAGCAATCCTCGCACTTTTAGTCGTTGGATTGATGTGCGGGCATAAAGGGTATACATCCATCGCTACCTGGGCACGCTCACAGCCCGCACTCACAAAAGCACTCGGGTTCACACATCACAAAACGCCTTGTGCCGCAACTATCCATAATCTGTTGAAAAAGTTGGACGTTGAAGCATTAGAAAACATCCTGTCAAAATGGGTAAACGCCGCATTAGCAGAGTGCCCTGATTTGCGGGGGTGTTCCGACGCAGTCGCTATAGATGGCAAAACCCTGCGTGCGTCTAAAAAAAGTGGTGCGATGATCAGCCATTTACTCTCCGTCGTCTCTCATGAGTTAGGGATCACCCTCACGCAGCGAGGTGTCAGCGACAAAACCAATGAAATACCGGTATCAACGGAAATCCTCAAAGCGTTTGATGTAGCAGGCAAAGTTATCACAACGGATGCCCTTTTGACACAACGCTCTTTCTGCCACGGAATCATAAACAGCGGGGGCGACTATATGCTGCCTGTTAAAGGCAATCAACCGGACCTGTTAGAAGCGATTGAAAAACTTTTTCAAGGCGTGCCTGACGCGGTTTCTGAAGACACAACACACCCTACTTTAGGGAAACCGATATACATGCATGAGACGATTGAAAAGTCGCATGGCAGACTTGAGACGCGATGTATCAAGGCAAGCACAAGTCTCAACGCATATCTGGATTGGCCGGGCGTAGCACAAGTGATCCAATATTGCTATACTTCCAAAAATATGAAGACAGGAGAAGAGACAACCCGCACTACCTATGGGATTACGAGCCTGAAACCGAGTGAGGCATCCGCAGAACGCTTACTTGCTTTACGGAGAGGCCATTGGGCAATAGAGAACAAGTCGCATTGGATGCGCGATGTGCTACTCGGCGAGGACGCATCACCTGTCAGATGCGGGGCTATTCCACAAGTCATGGCCGCTTTACGAAATACCGCATTATCCGTATTCCGTTTTCAAGGCATAACACGGATCGCTGATAAAATAAAGGAATATGCATCAAAACCTTTACTCACAGTTAACTTGATAAAATGAATATCTATAAAACTAAATAACCCTAATTGCCAATGCTTCCAACCAGTTGGCAAGTTCATGGGTATAACGATCTATTGTTTCTTGTTCTTCAGTAGAAATATCGGAGCTGAAGATAAACGCGGCGGCGTTTGTCAAACATGGTGCGCTGTGGGTGTGTGTATAACATGCGACAAAATTTTGACGAGGAATACCTGATTTACCCTCTATTCGAATGGCTAAATTTTCTGTGAATTCATCGGGTAACCCGCAGTTTTCAACGGTTAACAGGAGGGCAGGTTCTTCGTCATCACCGCCGATGACAAGTGCCTTTGCCCATATCCGTTGAATAATTCCTTCGGATACTGTTCTCCGACTGCCATACCCGTTGAGGCGAATTGGGTACTCTGGGGTTATGTCAATTTGTGCAATACCTACTTCAATAAGATTATTTTTATCTAACATACACAATTCTCCTAATTTGGAATTTCATCAAAGTTTGCCTGTTGTATAATCTACTCTCATTTTCTTATAGACAATTTATTCCATTTCCATTGCATCGGCAAAGACATCTTCGAGTGAATTTTTAACCTCTTGCAATTGACGCAATTGAACACCTGTTTCATGTGCTATATTAAAGAAGAACCTTCCATCAGTCCGATCATTTGTTGTTGATATAACGCGGAGGTGTCCATCTGAACGCAGCTCGGTATCATAAGGCAGTCTATTCAACACGGCAACATAAGCATCACGATCTCCTACTATTTTCAAATCAAATGCTTGTCTATGATTCTTTTTTAACATATCTATTTCTCCACTAATTACAAGACTCCCATGAGAAAGTGCGATGACATAAGTACATGCCGATTCTACATCGGGTAATAGATGAGATGATAGGATTACATCTATACCTTTATCCACTGCGATGTCTTTTACGAGTGTAAGCATTTCCTCTCTGCCTGTTGTATCCATACCGTTTGTTGGTTCATCGAGTAATAATAATTTTGGATCGTGAACCAATGCTTGTGCTAATTTAACTCGTTGCCGCATTCCTGCTGAGTATCCGCTTATAGTTCGGTATCGTTCTTCATCGATACCGACATAATAGAGTACTTCATGTGCGCGTTGCATTGCGTCTCGTGTGGGCATACCACAGAGTTCGCCTGCATAAGCGACGATTTGTACGGCGGTCATCTGTGGTATCAAGCAGTCGTCCTCTGGCATATATCCTATCTGTTGACGGATTGATAGATAATCGGTTTGGACATTTAAACCGAGAACGGATGCGTTTCCACGACTTGGATTTAGAAATCCGAGGAGCATTTTAATCAATGTGCTTTTCCCTGCCCCATTAGGTCCGAGCAAACCGATCGCGCCGCCGCTCTCTAATTCCACGGATAAGTCATCTAAAGCAGGATTTGTCCCGAAAAAGACTGAGACGTTGTTTACTTCTAATAGCATGTGTCAAGTATTATTTTCTTTATATGTGCGTTTCACGCGTTTTCCGATCCGGGTTAATATTTCGTAAGGGATTGTATCTGCTTTTTCTGCAATTTCATCGACACTGATTTCTTCATCGCCTTGCTTGCCAATCAATACCACCTCATCTCCGACTGCGTAGCAACCGGAACGTTGTAATTTGACGACAATCAAGTCCATGCATATTCTTCCAATAATGGGACAACGTTTTCCATCGATCAACACCTCACCACGGTTTGACAATGCGCGAGGATACCCGTCACCATAACCGATTCTTATGGCAGCGATGCGTATCGGTGTTTGCGTCTTGTATGTCAATCCATAACTAACCCCTTCTCCTGCTTCGATATCTTCTATCCAATTGATGTATGCTTTCCAAGTGAGTGCTGGTTGCAATCCGATCGGTTTTTCGTCGGCAGGATAGATGCCATACAAACTGAGTCCCGGTCGGACAACATCATAATGAGCTTCAGGTACTGCCAAAACGGCTGCACTGTTTGCGGCATGTTTAATTATATCATCTGATACGCTCTCAATTGCTGAATTGAATCGCTCTAACTGTTGGTATGCAAAACTCTTATCCTGTTCATCAGCAGTTGCAAGATGTGTAAAAACACCGGTAACATCAAGTGCAGGTAATGTTTTCAACTTATCAAGAAAACTGTCTACTTCTGCGTAATCTATGCCACTGCGATTCATTCCTGTGTTTATATTCACATGAACTCTAACTTTTGGCGGGTGTTGCTTTGTAGAGTTAACTTTTTTTTTCCTATCGTTCAGTGCTTCAAGTAAAAGCTTATTGTCAACGGCGGTGATAAAATTATATTTCACTATTGATTCTGCATAAAGCGGGTTAGGTGAAAATAAGATTAATATAGGTTTATTGATTTTTGCATTGTGCAGTTCGATTGCTTCCTCAACGGTGGCGACTGCGAACATATCAACCTGGCTGTTTAAGTGTTTGGCGGTTTGAACTGCCCCGTGTCCGTAGGCATCTGCTTTGACAACCGCAATAAGAGACTTTCCTGTATATGCTTTTATCGCATTAACATTGTGAAGAATTGCATCAAGGTCAACTTCTATGTGTGTTTGGTATTTATTGAGCATATTCGTTTCTATTGGGTTATCGTGTTTCGGTTATCGTGCCTTCTGCGCCGATCAACATCAATCTTCTTAGCAGCCATGCGTCTTGCATTACATTTACAACTTCTAGAGTCAGTGTCAATTCATAATTTCCTGGTTGCCTGATAACGGACGATACATCTACTTCATCTCCAACCGGTATCATTTCTAAAGGTTGTACTTCACCGATGGCACGATTTCTTACAACAGACGTTCCGTTGATTGATATGCTTAAGAATGCTCCTGTTCGTGCTGTATCCTGTAAAATGTCATATCTTAGGCGTAAGTTTCTTTGGATTATTTGTTGTACGTTCAGTCGGAATGTTAGCGTCTGTATGAATGTATTCCCTTGCCAGTAGCGATTTGGCGTGGCAACTATGGCCTGTCCTATATTGACACTGATCCTTAGTTCATCCTTTTGTGTTACAGTTCCATCTGAAACTTCGAGTGTGATGGTGTAAGAGCCTTCTGTTTCTGGTGCGATATAGACAACACTTGAGCCTTCACCTGATATTCTCCCGCCAGTTGTACTCCATCTGTAGACCAGAGCATCAGTATTTCCAGAGTATGATATTATAGCAGCTATAGTTGTGGTATCTCCAATGTTAATACTACTGGAATTAGATGTTAGATCAACATCAAGTATCTCTGAGTTTAAGCTCAGCGGATCGTTTATATCACATCCGGAAAGAAGGCATAGTGAAATTATCCCAAGGATTAATTGTATATGGATTTGTAGCTGTTTGTTTGTGATACTCACTACGGATAAATCCGTGTGCTTCTTAGACACACGACCTCATAAGTGATTCTTGCTTCCGTCTCTCGTGCCTCTTTCCTGAACTGCATGAGGGCTTATTTGGACTCCACAAGCGTTTATTCTCTCGGTCTATCCGACCGCGAGGGCTTTTAGGTTGATTGCAGCGTTGACATCTCTGTCTATAGAAATATCACACTCACTGCAATGATACATTCTCTCTTTTAGTGTCAAGTCGTCTTTCTTATGTCCGCAGTTGCTACAGGTTTTGCTGGATGCAAAGAACTGGGGTGCTTGGACGACAGGAATGCCTTTTGATTCTGCCTTTGTTTTGAGTTTAGCGAGGAAACCGCCTAAAGCACTATCAGATAACGCTTTTGCCAGTTTTCTGTTCATCAGCATGTTGGTCACCAGTAACGTCTCAATGCCGATGGCGGAGGCGTTGCTCACAATCTCCGTCGTTGCCTTGTGGTGGGCATCCTGTCGAATACACGCTATCCTATAATGGATGCGCGCTATCCGCAACTTCTGCTTATACCAGTTTCTCGATTTGAAAGTCTTTCTACTCAAAGCACGACTCGCACGGCGTAACTTCCGTTCATAGCGTTTTAGTGGGCGTGGGTTCTCATAGTGCGTGCCATCGCTCAAGGTCGCAAGTGAGTTGATACCTACATCAATGCCGATAACAGGGTGCGTTGAAATATCAACTGCCTCGGTGTCCGCTGTTACCTCCACTGTGATAGACACAAACCAACGATGTGCCGTCCTTGAAATCGTCACACGGATAATCGGACCATCAAAACGCAGTTCTTGACGCATCTTTATCCACCCAATCTTGGGCAACTTTATCTTCTTGCCTTCAACATGGACAGATTGCTCATCCGTCGTGAAACTTTGTTTATGACCACGCCCTTTGAACTTCGGAAACTTAGCACGCTTACTCACCCAGTTCGCAATCGCACTTACCCCCATTTTTTTTTGAATGCGTGTGTAGTTGTGTTCATAGGTTTCCAATGTTGTCATGTCAGTTCTTCTGCGGTGAGAAAGTTTATATCTCTCAAACAAGTCCTCTCGGTGAACAAGAGCAACGCCTCCTGCGTCCACACCTCGCGGATCATACGGTTGATGACACTGATCACGGAGTAAACTTTCCGCGTAGGGTGTAAAGTTTTTGCCCATCTGTCCGCAGCTTTTTCATAACACAGGAACGCCAAACCATAAGCCACGACTGCCAACAAAAACAGAACTTCCATCCGGGGCTGTTCGTTCTTTCTCAAAACGAGTGCTTTGAAACCGAAGTTCGTTTTCAAGTCTCTGAACCCGTGTTCAATCTGTGTCCGCCGCTTGTAGCAAGTTCGCAGGGGGTTCCCCTGAAGCCGATTGGAGATAAGATATAACGGGTCTTTCTTGGTGTGCTGTCCCCCAACATAGAGTGCCACAGGCACCTGCTCCGTGTAGTGATAAAGCACTTGTGGGTAAAAACCATTTGCCACTTCTTCAAGGCACTGCTTGTTGCCTGCTATACGCACACCAACATTGCGTGGCACACGCATCAAGTAGCAGATGCCTTGCCCCTCAAAAAACTTGAGGATCGCTCTCGCTCGGGCGAACCCTCTGTCAAAAACCAACACAGGCTCCCGACTATCCCCTAACACTTTAACAACGCGACTATGGACATCACAACAGAACTGCTGAACTAAATCGTTATGTCCTTGATAGGTGCCATCTTTGAGCATCTCATTTTTATACAGAACCCAATAGAGCGGGATCGCACGATTGCGAAACGGAAGGGCTGCAACAATCGCCTTCCATCCGCCCGGTAAATCTGTCTCGTCTATCAGCACAAGCAGATGCTGCATCCCCACAGAACGACACACACTGACAACTATATGTGACAACCAAGCACCCTTCACCGCTGCAACCGGAAAATAGGTATCAATAAACCGCAACACACGCTTTTGCTTAGACTTGTCGTGTTTCACACGGATAGGTAGATGTGAGGCAATCGATTGAATACGAAAACTCGGGGCTACACACACAGCCTGTAGCATCAAATAAAAGTTGCGGAGCGTCGGTTTTTTGATACAAACCCCGTTGAAAACTTTACGAAAACCTGTTATAATCTTTCTGGGATGTACCCAACTAAGGGTATATTTCATAAGAATACCTCCCTGCCGGTTTTTCACCGACATTATTTTATATGGAGGTATTCTACCATAACCCATCAGACTTTCCAACTTATTTCTATACACACACACGCCTACACATACCGCATATAAAAATGGGGGTAAGTGAGGGTGTGGACGCAGGAGGCGTTGCTCTTGTTCACCGAGAGGACTTGTTTGAGAGATATAAACTTTCTCACCGCAGAAGAACTGACATGACAACATTGGAGACCTATGAACACAACTACACACGCATTCAAAAAAAAATGGGGGTAAGTGCGGCTAATGACACCCATAGGTGTCAACTTAAGAACATTTTTATGTTATTTTAGTATAAAATATTGTTGCAAAATAGAGACACCTCTTACATAATAGTAGAAAAACAATATTACTCATTTCTACAAAAGAGGTGTTCCAATGTCTATTCTAACACAGGTTTGTGATAAAATGCAAGCTATACTGCGAACGATTGCTGACGCATCAGCTTCAAGGTGCGGGTTCGTCCGAAGGATCCGCAAGTTCTCCGGAGGTGCTTTCGTGCAGACCCTTGTATTCGGGTGGCTTGAAACGCCTGATGCAAGTTATACGGAGTTGGCACAAACAGCTTGTGCTTTAGGTGTGCATGTCACCCGCCAAGCGATTGAAAAACGGATGACACCTGAAGCAGCCGAAACCTTGAAATCGGTGCTTGAGATAGCCGCAACAACACAAGTTATTTCAGCACAATCGCCGACACTGCCTTTGCTAAATCAGTTCACAGGCGTCTATGTGCAGGACAGCACCACACTCACATTGCCGGATGAGCTGAGACCTGTATGGAAAGGGGGGCGTGCTAAAAACGATTGTGAGAAGTCTGCTATGAAACTTCACCTCTGTTTTGATGTCCTGACGGGTGCTTTCCAACACTTCCAACTCAGTGATGGTATTACTGCCGATAGCAAGGCAGCAGCGGCGTTTGGACCGCTTCCTGCGGGGAGTTTACACTTAGCAGACCTCGGCTATTTTTCGTTTGACGCATTTAGAAAAATGACACAAGCAGGCATCTTCTGGATAACAAGATTGAAAGTAAACTGTAAACTGTATGATGAACAGGGAGAACCCTTCTGCTTATATAAGCACCTCAAGGCAACAAACTCGGACACTATAGACCAGCGTTGCTATGTTGGAGCGAGGGATCGTCTGCCAGCACGCCTCGTTGCACGGCGATGTTCCGAACAAGTAGCGAGCAAGCGTCGCCGATACATCAGGCGTGATGCTAAACGGAGACAGACAACGCCCTCAAAACAACGGTTACGCCTTGCCGATTGGGATATTTACATTACAAATGTGGAGGTTGCACAACTTACCGTTGAACAAGTTATTATTATTGCTGGGCTCCGATGGCAAGTTGAGTTGCTATTCAAATCCTTCAAAAGCGTTGGCAAGGTGAATACATTCCGCAGTGCCAAACCTGATCGTATCTTATGTGAGGTGTATGCGAAACTCATCGCACAACTGATAAGACATTGGATTATGGTAGCAGCTGGCTGGCGGTGTATACTGCACGATCCCATCAGCACAGCGAAACTTATTGGGCGGCATGCACGCACACTCACAATGAGTTTTCACGAATCTAAAGCGGCGTTATTGAAGACACTGAGCAACATAAAAAAGGATTTACAATACAGCGACTGGGGACAACATAGAGCAGGAAAGCACACAACTTATAGGCAACTGAAAAAGGCTGAAAATCCCTAAGTTGACACCTATGGGCAGGTGCTAATGACACCCGCCACTGAAACGGTAAATAGAGTATAACATATTTCTTAGATAAAAGCAAATCTTTTTTTGATAACAGCATAAGATAACAGGGTTCGACCCAAGTCTAAAGACTTGGGATTGTTAGAGAAGTCTCTTCATATAATTTATATTATACCATATATTTTGATGTTTTATGGGAGAAATTTTCACGTGAGATTATGATGCACAACCTGGAAAGTTTTTAAATGGTTGCAGAGTGTTACCGCAAAAACGCGTTGCGTTTTGCTACAGTATCGCTATGGATAATGTGATTTGTTTGCTTGATGTTTCTGCACAACCTAGAAAGGTTATGCTACACAGCATTTTATACCCTCTCAGTTTTTCTGCTGCGAAGCCATAAAAATAGTAAAATGAGGACGATAGAATTTACGAGCAGCATTGTTGAGATAGCATTGAGCTCAGGTGTGATACCGAACTTAATGCTTGAATAAATGTGTACTGATAATGTTGTGTAGCCAACACCTGCAGTGAAGAAGGTGATGACAAAGTCGTCTATAGAGAGTGTAAATGCCAACAGTGCTCCGCCGATGATGCCTGGTGCGATGAGTGGAAAGGTAATTCGCCAGAATGTTTGCCATTCATTTGCTCCGAGGTCAAGTGCTGCTTCTTCAACTGTTAGGGTTATTTAGTTTTATGTATTTTAGTTGTTTTTTATCACAATCGTTAATATTTTAGGATGTGCAGATATACCGTGATTTTTCATGGTATATCTGCTATACTTCACCTTAAAAACTTACGATCTTTTGAGGTGAAGAATGACAAGAAAAAAGTCCTGCCACTTAATGGATATGTTAGCAGAACTTACAGACCCACGCAAGGAAAAAGGGAAACGACACCCGTTGAAAGCAATCCTCGCACTTTTAGTCGTTGGATTGATGTGCGGGCATAAAGGGTATACATCCATCGCTACCTGGGCACGCTCACAGCCCGCACTCACAAAAGCACTCGGGTTCACACATCACAAAACGCCTTGTGCCGCAACTATCCATAATCTGTTGAAAAAGTTGGACGTTGAAGCATTAGAAAACATCCTGTCAAAATGGGTAAACGCCGCATTAGCAGAGTGCCCTGATTTGCGGGGGTGTTCCGACGCAGTCGCTATAGATGGCAAAACCCTGCGTGCGTCTAAAAAAAGTGGTGCGATGATCAGCCATTTACTCTCCGTCGTCTCTCATGAGTTAGGGATCACCCTCACGCAGCGAGGTGTCAGCGACAAAACCAATGAAATACCGGTATCAACGGAAATCCTCAAAGCGTTTGATGTAGCAGGCAAAGTTATCACAACGGATGCCCTTTTGACACAACGCTCTTTCTGCCACGGAATCATAAACAGCGGGGGCGACTATATGCTGCCTGTTAAAGGCAATCAACCGGACCTGTTAGAAGCGATTGAAAAACTTTTTCAAGGCGTGCCTGACGCGGTTTCTGAAGACACAACACACCCTACTTTAGGGAAACCGATATACATGCATGAGACGATTGAAAAGTCGCATGGCAGACTTGAGACGCGATGTATCAAGGCAAGCACAAGTCTCAACGCATATCTGGATTGGCCGGGCGTAGCACAAGTGATCCAATATTGCTATACTTCCAAAAATATGAAGACAGGAGAAGAGACAACCCGCACTACCTATGGGATTACGAGCCTGAAACCGAGTGAGGCATCCGCAGAACGCTTACTTGCTTTACGGAGAGGCCATTGGGCAATAGAGAACAAGTCGCATTGGATGCGCGATGTGCTACTCGGCGAGGACGCATCACCTGTCAGATGCGGGGCTATTCCACAAGTCATGGCCGCTTTACGAAATACCGCATTATCCGTATTCCGTTTTCAAGGCATAACACGGATCGCTGATAAAATAAAGGAATATGCATCAAAACCTTTACTCACAGTTAACTTGATAAAATGAATATCTATAAAACTAAATAACCCTACTTCAACTGTTGGATCATATCCTTCCAACCGGGCGCGAACAACAATTGTAACATAGGCGATGTTGAATACCACATGTGCAAAGATTATTGAAGTTAATCCTAAAGGATAATTGATCATGCCTCGATAAAATGTCAATACTGCGATTGCCAGTACTATATCTGGAATTATCATGGGAAGGAATAGGGCTCTTATGAGTGCAGTACGGAATCGAAACCGATATTTTTCTATAGCTAGTGCTGCTGCTGTTCCGATGACAGTTGAGATTAAAGTTGCGATACCTGCAATTATCAAACTGTTTTTACATGCACGCCATACATCTGGATTCTTAAGCAGTTTTCCGTACCAAGTGAGTGAAAATCCTTCCCATACCGATATTTGATCTCCACTGTTGAATGAGAAAACAATGACGACGAAAATAGGGATATAAAGAAATAGAAAAATTATGATAATATTAGCTTCAAGTATGCGTTTCATTTTTTATTTAGCAGTGGTATTTGGACTTTAGATGTCTTTTCTAACGTGAGTTCGGTGTTCTTGATATGAAGGCTATAATGTCAAGAATCCTTATAACATCACCGCAAAATGAGCAGCGGACTGTTCGTTTGTGTATCCGTGGATCGCAAACTGACAGTTTGCTCTACAAAGATTGCTTATACCGAGCTCATGTTTTTCTATGTTTCTATGGATTCACTGCCTTTTAGGGCACGAAAATATAACATGGTTCCTGTAAGTACAATGATCATGAGTATGAAAGAGAGTGCGGAGCCGAAAGGATAATCCCGTGCTGTTTTGAATTGCCGTTCAATGACGTTTCCTATAAAGCTCACTTTTCCACCTCCGAGGATGTCTGGTGTTAGAAATGCGCCGACCGTTGGAATAAAGACTAACATTGATCCGGCAAGTATACCGGGTAAACTCAGTGGTAATGTGATATGCCAGAAAGCGTGGCGTGGGGATGCTCCCAAATCCTTTGCTGCGTCTATCAGAGACATATCCATCTGTTCTAATGCAACATACAACGGAAGTATCATAAACGGTAAATATCCGTATATCAGTCCTATCTGCACTGCAAGTGGGGTGTTTAGGAGTTCAAGCGGTTGAAAGCCTGGAATTAGAATTGCAAGCGATGAATTGAGAAGTCCTTCTGTGCGGAGTATTAGTATCCATGCATAAGTGCGGATGAGAAAGTTTATCCAGAATGGCACTACGACGAGCAGTAACAGAACATTACGGAATTTAGGGCGGTAGTATGCCAGATAATATGCAAATGGGTACCCGACGAGTAGACAGATTGCGGTGCAGACAAATGCTGTTGATATAGACCGCCAGAAGATACGGAGATAGATTTTATCGAAAAAGCGTTGGTAGTTTTCTAAAGTGAACTGTGCCTCTATGCCGCTGTAAGTGCCGCGTTTTAGGAAACTGTATGCGAAAACGGAAATGAGCGGGAGAAAGAAGAATATAATGAGCCAGAGGATTACGGGGGAGAGTAGGATTAGGGGACGGTATTTACGATGCATTTATTGTTTCAGAAATTGACGAATACTGTAGTTCGATATAAGCAATCTTTGTAGAGCAAACTGTCAGTTCGCGATCCACGAATGCACAAACGAACAGTTCGCTGCTCATTTTGGGGTGATGTTATAAGGATTCTTGACATTCTATCCTTCATATCAATGATGCCGAACTCACGTTATTATAACAAAGGAGTTCCCCTTCTACCACATTACTATGGAACTCATGTTATTTTAAATATGCTCAAGAATTTCAGACATAACACAACGAAATCCTATGCTAAAGCGGGTATATCTTGGTGAATTCCAATTACGGTAAGCAACCCGTAAATTCTGAGGTGTGCTCGGTGTACTCACACAGGATCCACCTCGCAGCACTCGAGAAGATTTGATATCCGAGAAACTATTCACAGTATTTGTTATGTTTTCTCCAGAAATTGGGTTGTTCTCTGGTGAATCTGCATAAAAATTTCTATCCCATTCATCAAGACACCATTCATATACATTTCCGACCACATCATATAAACCGTAGCCATTTGCAGGATATTGGCCTATAGCTGTTGTTCTACCAACCCAAGCACCATGGTTCACATAGGAGGAATCTATTGTATCCCCCCACGGATATTTTTCGCCAGTGAGACCGCCACGTGCAGCCTTCTCCCATTCCGCTTCTGTTGGGAGTCGTTTGCCTATCCATTGTGCATACGCCATCGCAGCATACCAACTCACCCAGGTTACCGGATGGTTATCCTCTCCCTTCGGAAAATTTCTAAAATTCCAATTTTTCAAGTAATCATGATCATGATATTTTCGTGGAATACTTGCTACATCTCTATTTATTGTATCATACCACTTTGCTTGTTTGCCCCATTCTGGATTCGCATCAACAAATTCCTTATACTGTGCGTTTGTCACGGGATATTTGTCTATGTAAAATGCATCAACATATACTGTATGCGCGGGTTTTTCGTCTTCAGGTGCATCATGTTCGTCACTCCCCATCTGAAAATCGCCAGCTGGGATAAGGACCATTCCGGCCTTTTCTGTCGGTATAGCAAGCACCTGTTCAGGTGTTGGTTCTTCTTCAATTGGAACAATTTCTAATCGGGTTGTGCCATTATCTTGTAAAGATGCAACATATAGATGTCGCCTTTCTGCATCTATGAGAACATCACGCGCTTGGTTCAAAAGTGTGCGCCATTGTGCTTCTGTTCTACCATCAGCACGGGGACGGCCCCCTGCCTGCAACGACTCAGCGTACAACTTTTTGTGTGCTGTTTCTACACTATGGACAATATCTGTTTCGCTTCGGTTCTCAAACTCAGAGATGGATAATCCCAAGACTTGAAAAAAATCAACATATTCACCGATCTGTATGCCTGATGTATTGAGGATGTCCAGGGCTTCATCAACTGTGAGTCCATATTGCTGGATGCCTAACCGAACGAAACCCTTACGTTGTTCATCTGTTATTGTCGGTGAAGCTGTTCTGAGCGCGTTGATAAACGCGATATATTCCTCGCGCTTGGACATACATTATACCTTTCAAAATAATGACTCATAGTAGGATCCACAATTAGGTTTACGGACGAAAGACACCCCCTTTATCCCCTGCAAGCGGGGAGATAAAACAGGCACAAAAGTGTGTAAATAATTATGAATTTTACTATAAGAGTCTCGTATCCACACATCTAACGGACAGATTGAACACCTTCTGATAGCATCACAAATGATTGCATAGTGTGATCGTAAGGCCGTTGTGCTTGCTACTTTTTTGAACGTGAGTTCGGTTATCATGCAATCTGGAAAGGGTGTGCTACGATAAGAGTTTGTTTTCCCACCATTCCAGATAGTTTGCATTGCTAATTTGATGGGAAAGACCGCGATCTTCCATTTTTTCTCTGAATGACTCATCCATATTTTCGTCCCAGTATTTCTTTATTTCGTCTGATTCTGGTGCTTCTCCCATGTCTCCTGTTGTTTGTATCCATGCATCCAATTGATTGCTTAGGTCATTTCGTATTATATCGTACTTTTCATTGTCTGCAAGATTATTAATTTCATAAGGGTCGTTTTTTAGATCATAAAGTTCTTCTTTGGGACGCGTTTGTTGCAGGAAATGTTGCTGTGCTTGCGTTAGTTCACCTTTCTCAGCTAAGATGCGTATTAATGTCCATACTGGATATTGAAGTTTTTTATATCCGTTGAATTGCATGTATGGTAATTCAGGGTGATAGTTTCGGATTAGTTTATAGTCTTTTGTGCGGATGCAGCGGATGCGGTCATCTGTGCCGTCGCAACGGTCTCGTGCGGCGAAGATTGCATTACGAGGTGCTGCATTCTTTCCGAGGAAAACCTGCCCTTGCACGTAGCTTGGAATGTCAATTCCTGTTAGCGATAGTGTTGTAGGCATGAGATCGACTCCGCTCACAAGTTCGTCGCTGATGCCTCCAGCTTCAATATTGTTTGGATGTCTTACGATTAGTGGGATGTGGATACCGCCGTCGTATAGGAACTGCTTGCAGCGGATGTGAGCGCGTCCGTGATCGCTAATAAAGAAGACGATTGTATTTTCAGCTAGTCCTTCATCCTCTAAACGGTTGAGGATTTGCCCTACTTTTTTGTCTAAAATTTGGATGCTTTCGAGATAAAGTGCCCAATCTTTTCGTGTTAGTGGGTGGTCAGGATAGTATGCGGGTAATTCGACATCATCAGGATTTATGGGGCGGTCTGGGTCTGGTTTGAAAACGCGATGTGTGTCGGGAATGTTGATTTGTGCATAAAATGGTTGTCCTTCATCACGTTCTTGCCAATCTATACCGTCAAATGGGTTCTGACTTTGGAAGTTGAAGTCGGTTTTTCCGCGTCGGTTGTAAGGGGGGCCAGGGCTGTTACATGTGAAATAACCGGCTTCTCTGAAACAGTCGGTAATAAGTTTCATATCTGCACGTAATGGTTTGTCCCGATTACTGCGATGGTTATGTGCGTCGAAGTGTGTCTGATATGTTCCTGTAATTAGTGCGGAACGGCTTGGCGAACAGACGGGGCAGGTTACGTAAGCATTTGAAAATCGTGTTCCTTCTGCTGCGAGTTTATCTATGTTCGGTGTTGCGACAGCGGGTGTTCCGTAACATTCTAAATCTGGTGAGAGGTCTTCTCCGTATATCCATAGGACGTTGGGTCGTGTTGTTGCCAAGGTTATCTCCTTATTTTTGTCAGAATTAAGATGCACAACCTGGAAAGGTTATGCTACAAAGAGTGCACAACCTGGAAAGGTTATGCTACACAGAGCCACAAACTAACAGTTTATGCTACAAAGAGACACGCCTGGAAAGGTTATGCTACAAATCAAGGATACTGAACTCATGTTATGTGTTATGTGATTTGTTACTGTTTAATCTATCGACTACGTACCGATCACGGAATAGTGTTTGTCTCATAGGTGGCATTTCTGCAAGTAATTTTGGATTGGGTTTGTAGACTCTTGCGTATCCACTATCGACAGGACTGTAAAGGTTGAAAATTGCCAATCTGTCATTGTCAGTGTTTGTCCATGGGTTTGCGCTATGTGTTAGTGCTTCGGTGAAGAATAGGAGTGATCCTGGTGGGCATCCGTAGGTGCTCCATATATCGGATTTTGGGTTTTGGATTTCAGCAGGTGCGGTATATACGGCCTTATGACTTCCTGTGACTAGTAGTGTTCCACCTTGTCCCTTTTTTACTTCGTTTAATTCCCATACGATACGGGTGTGTGGGCTATATCCTTTACCTGGAAATGCGTTATAATAGTGGGCATCACCTGGAAAGCGGAGCATGCCGTTACCGTTATGTGGACCGAATCCGCCTGTACCGGGTGTGCGGTAGAATAGGTTTGTGCTTTCAACTGTATAGCCGTAGCAATTGCTACGGCTTACGGAAGGATGGGCGGTGAACTCATTGAGCAATGATACAACTAATGGATGATCAATGAGTTTTTGTAGTGGACCGCCGAGTGTATTCCGTTCATGTTCTGGTATGGATTCGGGGTCATGATGCAATCTGTTAGCGAAATTCTGCATCTCCTTGAGTTCGGTTCCGGTTAATACCTCTGGCATCAATAACCAACCGTGTGTATCGAATTCATATATTTGTTCTGGTGTTGTTCCTGGAATGACTAAACCGTCAGCGTTGTGTGTGGGGAGTTCAAATGATTGCATAGTGTTATCGCAAGGCTGTTGTGCTTGCTACTTTTTTGGTACCATCTACTTTTTGTTTGGATTCACGGATGCCTAAACTAATAGTTTGCGCTACAAAGCTGCACAACCTGGAAGGTTATGGGACCAAGAGTTTTTCTGAATCGCGGATTACACGGATTACGCGGATTGACGCGGATTTTAAGAGCGTGGTATCCACACATTTAATGGACAGATGAGCCTCTTCTGGTGACATTACAAATAGTTGCAGAGTGTTACCGCAAGGCCGTTGTGCTTGCTACACTATTGTTTGCGTCTACGATCCACAACTTGTAAAGGTTATGGGACAATAGGTTAATTTAATATATCATGGAATGTGTTAGCAGTCAATGTAATTTTATTTTTTTTAACATGCATTTTGAGTGGCATTTCCATGATTTTTACGATTTCGTCAATGGTAAAAATCTCAGTGTAATCTTCAGAATTCACCCTATTCGAAAAGTTGTCTAAAATCTTATTGTGCTTAGCTTGCTGTCCAATTTGTTCGCTTCGCCTTTCTGAAGATTTATTTGAGATTTTGTCAAGTATTCTTTTCCTTGTTTCCTCATCACATTCAACCCGGCTTAGGTTAAGCTTCCGCATTCTATATTGGAGCGTATGTCTATTTTGTGGTGTGTCTTCAGTTTTTTCCATTTTTATTGATCCATTGATATTTTGCTGCCCATCGTCGGATTCGGTGTGCTGGGAGTCCAGTTGCTTCTGCGGTGATGGTTGCGAGCTTGTGTTTTGGTTCGCCTGCAGCATGTGCGTTAAGGTGTGCATTTTTGGCATCTACTTTTATGTCTATTTGTGTGAGTCGGTATCCTGTTCCGTGGCGGTTCTGTATATGCCATTCGGTGTTTGCGATTTTGCGTCGGATGCTTCGGATCATTTATCCCCATAGTCGTTATAGCGGCCTTGTCTTACTTCCTCATAAATACGATCTAAGTGTGCTTCATCTTTAGGTGGCCACGGCACATCAGCGGGAAGTTCAAGTTCCTCTGGACTGATTGGTGCCGGTTTCTCAGGAAGAATGTTATTCATATCATCAATATAAACGATTTTCCAACCTCGAGGGTGTTTCCCCTTAAACACAATGTCAAACATTTGTTGCTCAGAAAGTTTAAAATTTCCCGTACCTCTATTGCCACCGTATCCCTTATATTGCCTCCTAATGATAATGCTTTTTTCGGGAAGCGGCAGAACGGTTCTACCATCGGGACCCAGGAATGCAACTCGGTGTACGGAAGGGTCTGCCTGTTTTGCTGCTTTAATTTGCTGGTATTCCCAAATTTTACTGTCAATAAAAGCATCTTCAAAGGTTTCCCAACTATTATATGTTTTTGCGCCATATTTTTTGGGAAGCCACATATCCGGTTGAGCTAAATATCTACGATCCTCCTGGACTAAACGCTCACGCAGCATCAGATACTTCTCAAAATCATAAGAATCTTCAATCACAAAACCTTTATCAACAAGTATTTGGAACCATTGGGGGGTAGGATATTTCTCATAACTTCTCTGCAACCATTTACTAGGAACATCTTTAAATGCTTCAAGAATAGTCTCGGGTGTTTGCGGTCTTGGTCCCTCATATTTGATAACAGGGTCCTCTATTGTTTGAATACAGGATACGACTGTGCATAAACTAAAAATTAGCACAAATGTTGATATGACTTTCATTTGTTCCTCCGGAAGTTTAATTTTTGCTGCTGCTTCGTCGTGCAGGCTGCTTACGTCGCATCAGCTGTTCTAATTGTTTGATTATCTCAATATCATCTGTTTTAAGTCTACGTAGCCCTTCTTCAAATCCATATTCATCAGGACAGACATAAATTTGGGTGTTCCTGTTTAGGATTTGCTGTCCTTTATCTCCCCGCAGGCGAGGTGGATGCGTAAGTCTGGGCTATTTTATCATTGAAACGCTGTTCGATGCAACAACAAAAACCCGCGACGCAGGACGGCGTGCGGGCACAAAATATTGCAGTGTCTGTTTCCTGCAATATAAAACCTTGTAACGTAAGCTGATGCACAACCTGGAAAGGTTATGCTACAAAGACACAACCTGGAAAGGTTATGCTACGAAGACACAACCTGGAAAGGTTATGCTACGAAGATGCCCATGCTAAATAACTCTGGATTTTTGACTTGATACATTGTTCTCAACGTGATATTATTAATACAATGAAACATGGAGGGGTTTTTATCACAATTGAATGAGGGATTTTTTATCACAATTGAGGGGGTTGAGGGGGCAGGTAAGACTACCCAGATACATCGATTGGCAGCTGCACTTGGGGATGATGTGATTGTTACACGTGAACCGGGTGGTACTCCAGTCTCGGAACAGATTAGGGAAGTTTTTCTAACTGCTGACTCTATCTCAGCAACTACGGAATTGTTGCTGATAGCTGCTGCGCGATCACAACATATCACTGAACTTATTTTACCTGCATTGAATGCTGGACAGATCGTTATTTGCGATAGGTTTAGCGATGCAACGATCGCTTACCAGGGATACCGAAAAGGGATTGATCTCCAAATTATTGAACAGATAAACTGTATTGCAACAGGTGGATTAAGGCCTGACGTTACATTTCTTCTGGATTTGCCGCCGGAGATAGGACTGCAACGCAAACGTGATTCTGACGAACCACTTAACCGACTTGAACATGAGGCACTATCCTTGCACAAGAAAGTGAGAGAGGGATACTTAGCGGTGGCAAAATCGGAACCGAACCGTGTTAAATTAGTCGATGCACAGCTTGATGCTGATACTGTGCATAATCTTCTCTTAGCGGAAACGGAGAAAAGGATTGGGTTGCTATAGAACGTGAGTTAGGATGCACAACTTGGAAAGGTTATGCTACAAAGTCTTTTAAATGGTTGCAGAGTGTTATCGCAAAGGCACGTTGTGCTTTGCTCCGTTTTTTCTTATAGTCCAGCATATAGTTATCTGCACAACCTGGAAAGGGTATGCTACAAAGAGCTACAACAAGGCACAACCTGGAAAGGGTATGCTACAAAGAACATAATCGAAATGCGTAACACTATTATTGGACATCGGAACATTGTTATACAACTTCAGAATGCGGTGAACTCAGGGAGGGTTGCTGGTGCATATCTTTTTTCAGGTGAGCAGGGCGTAGGTAAAGAGACAGTTGCGTTATACTTCGCAAATTTGATTTTATGTGAGGGTGATGATGAAGCGTCTTTGCCTTGTGGGGCGTGTCGTGCTTGTCGCAAGATAAAAAGTGGTAATCATCCTGATCTTCAGATGATTCGTCCTGACGGTGCGCAACTCAAGATAGACCAAATACGAGAAATGCAGCAGCAGATTTCGTATCAACCGCTTGAGGGTCCTCGGAAGATTTATATTATAGCGAACGCGGAGAAGATGAATGTTTATACTGCCAATTCTCTTCTCAAAACACTTGAGGAGCCACCTGCGGAGTCAACGATTATCCTGTTGACTGAGAACCTTAATGCTATTCTGTCGACTATTCGTTCTCGGTCGCAGGTACTCACTTTTTATCCGATGCCGACAGAAGAGTTAGCAGATGCGTTGGTAGACAGTTTTTCAATTAAAAAAGAGGATGCGACGCATGCTGCTATATTGTCTCGTGGGATTGTAGGGAAGGCAATTTCGTTTGTTGAGAAGGGGATTAGTGGAAGCCAAGAGGTGCCTGAGATATTAGAGGCGACAGACCTGATTGCTGCTTTTCGTTTAGCTGAGCAATTTGAAAAGGATTTGGATAGTTTAGACGAATTGGTCGTATGGTATCGTGATCTGCTTCTGGTACAGCAAGGGGCCCCACAAGAATTGATCACGCACACCGATTCGGTGGATAGATTACGAGCATTGGCTCCGCGATATCCCCATATCAGACTTCAACGTGCTATTAAGACGGTATTTCAGACGAAGTCATTGATCCAAAAAACGAATGTTTCCAAGACGTTTTCGTTGGAGGTTATGTGTATTAAGTTAATAGAAGGAAGATGAGTATTTTGTTGAACCGTGCCAGGACACTAGAATCGGATGGCAACTATCCGGAAGCTATACAAGCGTACGAGGACGTAATCCAATCGGAAGTTGATTCTGTTTTGCTTGCTGATGCGAATTTCAGCCTTGGGGTCATCTATCGTGAATGGGAGGAGCTCTTTGCTGCGCAACGTTTTCTATCTCAAGCACACCAGCTGGATCCTAGCAATTCAAGTATACGGGATGCGGTTGAGTCGCTAAACGAACACTTTTCTCAAAATAGAGAGGAGGTAGCTGATCAAATGTCCCGCCAGAACAGCGATCAGATCGTCTCATTATTTCGTATAGCAACTGGCATTAAACTGATTGCGATGGACAAACCGGTTCAAGCATATCCGTTGATGAAGAGTCGAACAAAGGTATATCCTAATGCTGCTGTAGCAAAACATCTACTTGCAGATATTAGTATAACAGAGCAGGAACGTAATTCTGCTATTACGTATCTCCTAGAAAGAGATTGGCTTGTGAATACAAGTGCGGATTTGTATACCATCGCGGACAGTGGCTTGTATGCGTTTTATACTACACTTGCAAAGTTGCATGTTGACAACGATGCTTACATGGATGCTGTTGCTTGTTATGACCAAGCATATTGGCTTGATGGGACTAATCTTGTGCCGTTATATCAGAAAGTAATCTGTTATGCTGCGCTGGAGTCGTGGGGGGATGCGCTGGCGTTAATAAAAGGACTTCCTTCTGAGGTGCCTGATGAGATAGATCACATTGCATATTGGACAGCGACTGCACATGTTTTTCACTATTCTTATCAGCAATCTAACGATGATATTGATAGACAGCGAGTGATTGATGCTTGTGAAACAGTGTTGCGTATAGATAAGAAAGATAGGATTGTATCGAAGCTTCTTGCTTCTTATGAGGACAGAAAGAGTTGGTGGCGAAGGAGATAATGTGAGTATCGAATACACTGATCTCACGTTACTGTATGTTTGTCTGCGGAGGTATGCATGAAAAAATATCGGATTGCAATCATTGGGCTTGGGGGTATGGGAGGGCACCATGCGCAAGCTGCGAAGTTAGAGGAGAGCTGTGAACTCGTTGCAGGGGCAGAAATAGATCCTGAACGCGCAAGGTCATGGGGTGAACGGTTCGGTGTCCAAGCAATTTATGACGATTATGAAAAGATGCTTGACGAAGAGAAACCGGATATTGTTATTGTTCCGACGCAAGCACCGATGCACCATCCCCCGACGATTTATGCTGCACAGCGCGGTATCCATGTCTTCTGTGAAAAACCGATTGCTCTGAATCTAATTCAAGCAGATGAGATGGTGGATACTTGTGACAGGAATGATGTAAAGTTCGCTATCAATCACATCAAACGTGCAAGTCCTTACAATCGTCATGTGCTTTCAATAATTGAGAGAGGCGAGATTGGTCAGGTAGTCCTGATGAAAGCGACTGACAAAGGTGGGCGCAAAGTAGGCAATTCGTTGATGGAAATGGGACACACTTGTATGATTGGTTGAGGCTTTTCGGTGGAGATGTTGAATGGGCTCATGCTCACCTTGTGCAGCTGGATGGCCGCGAGTCTGCTGTTGGAGACATCAAAGGGACACAAGAGGTACATCCGCATGATCGGGATGCGGGACTTGTTCTGGGTGAGCGTGGGCATGCTTCTTTTCGTTTCAAGAACGGTATCCATGCTGATGTCCAATTTCTTGCGCAACCCCAAACCAATGATAACGGTTACGGTATAGATATTATTGGGACAGATGGGCGGATCGCTATACGGGAAAGTGTTGGAACGACAATGTTTATCCATAAAGGACAGCACAAGACACCTGACCAAGCATGGGAACCGGTGTATCTTCCTGAAGAAAATATTGACGAAAAGGGAAATAAACGTGATAAAGGTTCTGTACGGTTGCTTTTGCAGCGTCTTATGTTGCGTGATCTGATTGAGTCAATTGAGGAGAACAGGGATCCATTTGCAAGTGGTAGGGATGGTCGTGATTGTCTTGAGATGATACATGCTACGTGGGAGTCACATAGACAAAGATGTCGTATTTATATGCCTCTATCGCCGCGTGAGCATCCCTTGGAAAGATGGAAAGAGGAATGAAATAGGCGTGTAGGGTACGATTCTACTTCCTTAACAACATCCTTCGTGTTGCGTGATAATTGCCTGCGGCGAGGGAATAAAAATAAACGCCGCTTGCAACAGGCTCCCCGCGATCATTTCGACCATCCCAATAAGCAGCACTATTCCTATCAAAGTATGTTCCTGCAGACTGATGTCCCAAATTTAGCGTTCGAACTACATTGCCGTTAACATCATAAATCGTAATTCTCACATCAGCATCCGATGCCAGCTGATACGGAATCCACGTCTCAGGGTTGAAAGGATTTGGATAGTTGACCAACAGATGGGTCTCTGACGGTATCAATGCACTGAGAAGTTGTTCAAGTATGGCTATACCTTTGTTGACAACGCTATTTCTAGATGGCAACTTTTTTGCTTGCTCAATCCAAAGTTGTATTTCGATTGGATTGAGTTCTGAAATTTGGGATAGGGGCGTTGGTGCAGCAGTATCGTCGATGTTGATTTCATTGACCACTAAAAGCAGATCGATGATATTAACGACACCGTCTCGATTCACATCAGGATTTGGAATGACACCACTAATAATGGTTTTCCCGAAGTTTGCGGCAACAAGTACAAGATCGGCATTATCTACTGTGCCATCTCCATTCACATCGTAAGCGTTTATAACGGACGAGGGTTCTCCTGCCTTTAGCACATAGTCTTGTTGTGTGATATTCCCATAGACATCAATTACCTTTATGACAATAGTGTTGAATGGATGAGATGTTAGCGATGTGATGTCAAATTCTGCTGTAGTACTTTGTGCATCTATATGTTGACAACTATGTAATTTTGTACCCATAGCAGGATCGTCGGTAGTTGTAGGTACAAGGAGCTGCACCTGATGAATACCGTCGAAGTCAGTAATCTGAAAGATAATAGAAAAATCGGATGCATTTTGGGGATACGTATCAGAAGTGAGGATATGCATTGTTGTTGGATTGTTGAATGTGATGTTATCTGTATTGAAGAACCTACTCACACTCAGCCATTCTGTAGCACAAAAAGAGAACTGATTGGGATTATCACCGTAGGACATGATGTAGCTATCGTCTCGAAAATCGTGATTTAGACCGAATGCGTGACCGAGTTCATGTGCAGTAACTATTGTGCCGACTTCATCATCAAAACAATCGCCGGATGCGGGAATGACAGCATATCCACCGCGAGATTTGACATCATGCTCTAATCCACGCCACAGGCTACCACCGACGCCACATACGTTTTCTTCTTCAATTGCCTGATTACTTACCTCTGCGACGACAAGATAAACGTGTTTTTCCATATCGAAATGATTGGAGACTTCATTCAGAATTTTGTTAGTTGTGTTCGTCCGATAATAGAAGTCGAGGAAGTTGCCATCAATGCGATGGACGATCGTTTGGTCGTATTCATCTGTTTCAAATTTAAATGTTTTTCTACCGAATCCATTTGCTTCCATTTGGTCGGCATATAATGTTTGGACATCTCTGATGAGGCTATCGAGTTTCGTCCACATATCTGGTTGTGCCGTGCGGTCGCGTGGGACGAAATAGATAATACGAACCGTATCGGACGAAACAAAATGAAAGGGTGTAATATTCCAGAGACGTAATGTGCCGTCACTGCCGCCACTCGTCAGGTGTGTTCCATCAGGTGAAAAATCTGCTGTAAACACCCAGCCTTTGTGTCCAAGTAGCGTAGTTAATTGTTCTCCGGTGCGTGTTGTCCAAAGATTCACTGCTTCATAATCGGTGCTCGCTAAAATGCTACTATCTGGTGAAAAGCTCAGTTCGGTAACTGTTCCTGATGTTGGCAACGTGCCTATGAGTGACCAACTCGGTAGATTCCACAATTTCACACTTCCATTAAGACCTCCGCTTGCAAGGAGTCGGTCATCAGGAGAAAACTTCAAGGCGGTTATAGAATCTGCGTCACCTTTAAGTTGGGTAATGTCTTTTTGTGTTTGAAGATTTCTAACGGTAATCTGTCCGCCTGTATCACCCATTGCAAGATATTTCCCATCAGATGAGAATGCGACTGTGAAAATCCATTCATGATGTCTTATCGTAGCTATTTCTCTAAGTGTGTGCGTATCCCAAATTTTGACGTGAAGTCCTGCTGAGACTATTTTCTGTCCATCTGGCGAAAATGTAACTGCTTTAATTTGTGAACGGAATTGGTCAGTAACATGTGAAAGTGTGGAGAGATGTCTGCTACTGGAAACGTCCCATAACTTCATGGTATAGTCGTCGCTGCCACTCACAAGATACTTACCGTCTGGAGAGAAAGCAATAGAATTGATTGTCTCTTTATGGTTTCCTAAAGTTGTTACTTTTCCTTGATTTAGATCCCATAATTTGATGGTGTGTTCGCCGCCGGCACTTGCAATAAGTGAAGAATTGATAGGAGAATATGCGACAGAATACACACTACCACCGTGGGTTAATGTCGTGTGTTCCTGTGCATGGGTAGTGAGGAATGATGTGAAGAAAATAATGATGGTGAGAATGAAGAATCTATATTGCATGGGAGTGTATTGTTAACAGGACTTACATATTTTCTCTTAGAGTCCCTGGATAAGGAGATTTGGGATTAAAATACTGATTCGCGTCCGTTCTGTATATATCAAAAATTGTAGGATTTATCAAAAAACGGGAAATCCTAATAAAGTATATGATTTTTGTAACTTTTGCTTGACTTGTAACGTGATTATATTATACAAGATACAAGGATGTAATTTACACATTGTTTCACGTTTGGAGTTCAGCAATGAAGGGTCTACAACTCAAATCGCAAAATATAAATGAACCAGTCAGATGCCTGTTATCTGATCAAGGTTTTTGTGTGTGCAATGCTTTTCGGTTATATTTTAACTATAAGCTAAGTACCCCCCCCCCGCGGAACATTCGTTAATTTACTTACGTTACAAGGTCTTATTGCAGGAAACACAAACTGCGATGTTTTTGTGCCCGCACGCCATATTGCGTTGCGGGCTTTTGTTGTTGCATTACACAATCTCTGGACAAGTGGTGCAACTTTTTTGTTTGAAAGTAACAGGAGAACATGGTATTGTTACGTCATGCCCTCTGATATGTTAAAGATGCACGCATACGTGTATCCTACCGGGGCACGCTTGTCTGCCCCCAAGGGGGGCGCGCCGACAGTGAAAACAGCACCTATCAGCGCGTAGCACTGCCATAGTC
The DNA here is from genome assembly GCA_965200395.1 of Candidatus Poribacteria bacterium. Classification (GTDB taxonomy): domain Bacteria; phylum Poribacteria; class WGA-4E; order WGA-4E; family WGA-3G; genus MSPOR6. Next base: position 816,910 of record CBDAUH010000004.1, read on the forward strand.
AGAGTATGACAGGGCTGGTTTTCATTATAGCACAGGCATAAGTCTATTGCTACAAAAACATGGAAACCAGCGAGCCCGAAGGTTAGAGTTGCCAGCAACCACGCTTTTTCGATCTGCCTGTGAACTTCTCCTTCCGGGACTGTCACATAACCGAATAAAACGTTTATGACGTTCTATAAGGAGAACAAAAATGAAAATGAATATGTTCAAATCAATCGCTATCACCGTAGCAATTGGGTTCCTCTGTTTGCTCGGGATAGCTAGTAGCAGTGAGGCAGCGTCTATCACGTCGTTATCCGCCTATGCAAATACGGATTGGGGTGGCAAAGCGGACCTCTCCGCATCTTTGACAGCAGATGAAGACATCATGTACATTAACTGGTATGTCAAACAGACGTTTCCGAAATCGGAAGCAGATAGTGACTATGAATATGTCCATACCAGTATGCATCCTGCTGGCACAACAAGTGTTTCTGTAAGCATTCCGCAGTTGTTCGACGGTCACATAAAGATCGCAACGTATGATGTAAAAGCAGAAGTTTATTTTCAAGGGGATCAGGCTACTGCTACAGATACGGTAGATGTCTATCGGCCTGTTTATGAGGGTAGCTACAAAAGAACGGGAGCCTATGGGTACTCAGAGCTGACAGCTCACTATTTTACCGGGACATCTATCGTCATGGATGGTCTTGCCTGGGTATATAACGGCTCGAGTGTGGACAAGGGTGTGGCAGTGACAGGTAGGTTCAGACATACCGCTATGAACAAACCCCTGGATGAGTTAGAGATGCAATTGCCCGGTAAAGTTCTAAAAGACGGTGAAACCGCCAGTTACACCACTAGTGACTGGGGATCCACTTACTTCCACTTCAACACCACACTCTGGGGAGAGGAGGAGTGGAGGTGTGATGCGTATCTTCGGATCGAGGCGACTAGCGGCGGAAAGAAAGACGACTGGTTTGCGGGCGATCTGAATACGTTTGATGCAAGAGACCATAGATAAACCGATACAAACGGCAGGGGCACGTGCCCCTGCCATATTTCTTAAGGAGCAGAACATGAACACACGAAAAGTCAGTTTACTCTGTTTGGTCCTACTGCTTGTGTCAACCGCAGCACACGCCAAAATCGTTTTCGGTTCCAAGCGCGACGGTGTGCAAGGTGTTTACGTGATGGACGATGACGGTAGCAACCAGACACTTCTCAGAGAAGAAGGCGAGCCATGGTACCCATACCCTGATTGTTGGTCCCCTGATGGTCAACTGATTGCATTTAAAGGTCCATTTGGTGCATACGTGATGCATCCAGATGGCACAAATGCTCGGAAACTCCCAATCCCCACAGTATATGTCGGTGGAATGTCATTTTCGCCGGACAGCACGTCTCTTGTTTTTGACATGAGAGTGGAAATAGACCGCAAAGAGAGAAAGAGCGTCAACGTGCTGAACATAGAAACGGGAGATATCAAAGAAATATCGGATGTCGATGCAAACTCTTGTGATTGGTCACCTGATGGTGAGTTGATTGTGTTCTCAAAACCTGGGGTTGTCGGTAATAATAAGGGTAGCACGCTCTGGATAATGGGATCGGATGGGCAGAACCCACGCAAACTGCTGCCGCCGCCCGTGGAGGGACGGTTCAAAGCCCCGCGCTGGTCGCCCGATGGCAAACAGATCGCCTATCTCTATGACTGGTATACATGGGAACCGCGTCCCGGGTTTGCACTTGCTCTAATCTACAAAGCCCATCGTTATCTGATTTGTGATCGCAATGGAGAGAACGTCAAACAACTACAGATACCGAAAGACTGGCGCCCCTTAGAGATTGACTGGATGGATGATGGCGAATCGGTTGTTTTCAGTGCGTATGTTGGGCTGCCGCTCAATGAACTGGGGCCGCATCCCGATCAGTACCCCCCTGCTAATATCTATAAATATCATATTTGGACTCACACGATTACGCGCCTCACAGACCATCCGGGCATGGATGGAACATTGGATTGGATCAGTGATGATGTGCTACCTGTATCCCCCAAAGGTAAAAAAAAAGTTTCGTGGGGAACACTCAAGCAGTAGATCCGGCAGAATGACTTCACCATCTTTCAATCAGGTATAGTAGTACGTAAGTCCTGTTATTGATAACGTGCTTTATCTTGTGCACCGATAATATTTTCATCGAGTGAGACACCTAATTTTTCTGCCCATTCTTGAAGTTGTTTGTAGATTGTCCCTGGTATCTCAATACCGTTTTTTAGTCGTTCTGCGCGGTGGCGTGATTCATAATCTCCTGGGACTAAAACTTCATCGAAACCGTCGGCAGGTGGCGTAGATTTGATGATATCTAAGAACGCACGAACACCTTTCTGATAGTCTGCGATTGGCGTGATGGCGTTCACATCGATAGCCTGCATGTAGATGCCTCCCATGTCACCTGTATCAGCGTTGAACGTTCCTGCCAATCCGCCAAGAAGGCATGTGAACATTGCGAGTGCGTATCCTTTATGCCTCCCAAAAGCTAAGAGAGAACCGCCATCATAGAAATCAGCAGGTTTTACACTGGGTTTACCGTGCTTATCTAATATACATCCTTCAGGTAAATCGTTTCCCTTACTGCGTGCGACTTGTATTTTCCCTTCAGCGATTACACTTGTTGCATAGTCTACAATGAACGGTGTTTCATCCCCTGTCGGTACACCGATAGCGATAGGATTGGTACTAAAAGTTCCATTTGCGCCGCCAAAAGGCACGGTTGGTCCTGCTCCTTTTCCGCCTTTACCCACTGTAATAAGTCCTATGCAGCCTGAGGCAGCAGCGTCTTCTGCGTACTCTCCTAAACGACCGATATGTCCTGTATTGGAGATACTCACGCAACAAATTGCAGAGGTTTTTGTTTTTTTAATTGCTTTCTGCATTGCTAACCGTGAAACATAGTGTCCGAAACATTTGTTTCCATTAAATCGTAGGGTGTTGGTAGTTTCGGCAACAATTTCGGGTTCGGCAGCGGGATTAATCTGTTCTGTCTCGATTGCTTTGAGGTATGCGGGGATGCGAAGGATGCCGTGGGAGTCGTGACCGGCTAAATGTGCATTTATGAGTATTTCGGCAACATCATTTGCAATATGTTCTGATGTTCCAGCGGCAACGAAGATTGTGCGTGAAATTGCATGGAGGTGCGGTGCATAAAATAGATGTGTCTTTTCCATAGATTTATCCTGTGATGTTAAAAAATTTTTGTATTCAATTAGGACTTACGCAATTTCGGTTGAAGTCGGGGTTACAAACTGCTCTAAAAAAGTTTGTGCTGCGTAAGTTCTGTTCAATTATAAATCTGAATTCTGTTTATATTCTATCCAATTTATCTTTTTTGTCAATAAAAACATGACGGTTGATAATATCGTCATACATTGTTATACTAACGTGAGTTCGGTATAAGCAATTTTTTTACGGGCACAACACAACATGGAAAGGTTATGCTACAAATGGAGTGTAGAAATGCAACAGGTAACAATATATCGTGAGCCGGGGCGTTACGCGGGTTGGCCGGCAAACTATGGAATATGGTCATGGGAAAATGAGATCGTGGTCGGTTTTACCGTTGGGTACCACAAATCAGATGCGGGATTTCACAGACGCGACAGAGATAAGCCTTTCACAGCGATGCAAGCGCGTAGTGTAGACGGTGGAGAGACTTGGGCTGTTTCGGAGACACAGTGTCGCATTCCGGGTGCAGGCACGCTTTCAGCGGATGAGCATGTGCAAGATAAACAGCGGCATCAAAAAGATGCTACCTTTCGTACCCCAGAAAGTGTCAATTTTACACATCCTGATTTCGCGATGATGTGTAGCAGGTCCGGTCTCAAAGCAGGAGCACACTCATGGTTTTATACCTCTACGAATCGTTGTTATAGTTGGGAGGGTCCGTATCAGCTACCGATGTTTGGTTATACTGGAATTGCTGCGCGTACCGATTATCTTATCTCTGATTCGGATGAATGTTTACTTTTTTTAACAGCATCAAAGTCCAATGGTGATGAAGGATTGATATTCTGTGCGCGTTCGACGGATGGTGGAAAGTCCTTTTCATTGTTATCACAAATTGGACCTGAACCTGATGGATTTGCGATCATGCCGGCAAGTGTGCGTCTCGCTGCGGCACAAATTTTGGTGGCTGTTCGGTGTCGTGGAAAAAGCAGGCAGTTCAACAGAGATTGGGAAAAGCTAAGCAATTGGATTGATCTCTATGCATCAGATAATAACGGACAGACATGGAACTATGTGAACCGACCTGTTGGGGATACGGGGCGTGGCGGAAATCCACCGACATTAACGCGTCTATTAGACGGTAGATTATGTTTAACCTACGGATACCGTGATGCACCCTATCGCATCTGTGCAAAGTTGAGTGAGGATGAAGGGGAAACGTGGGGAGCAGAGATTGTCCTGCGTGATAACGGTGGTGATCACGATATCGGTTATCCTCGTACTGTCCAACGCCCCGACGGTGTCATCGTGACGGTCTATTATTTTGATGAGGAACCTGATGGAGAAAGATTTATTGAGGCGACACTGTGGCAGCCGTAAATAAATCAGACTTCAATTTTGGACATTTTGTATACGAGGGTTGTAAATATCAGAATGGATAGGACACATGCTACACCTATGTGCCACATCCACACATATTCTGCATCAGATTGTAAAATTGATAAGAGGGTTCCTAACGGACTTAATGTTTTTAACATCGGTATTCCTGTAAAGGGTGATATTGGCAGCAGTGGTCCGAAAGTAATGATTAGCACGATTCCGTAACTTATGCCTTTTGCCATGTTTGGCGGAAACCGCAGTGCAAACCCAATGCCAATCAGCCCGTATAGTAAGCAACTTACAAATATCACAATGCCGCATTGCAAATAATGCGCTAGGGGCACACCTCCCAAATAACTGGATAGCGCAAATAATGGAATTGTAAACCATATCAGAAAGAAAGACGATATGACAACTGCAATAAGCTTGCCACCGATTATTTTCCAATTACTCAGCGTCGTTAGTCTTAATTGTGTCCAATTGCTGTTGTTCCGCAGTAGGTTATATTTAGAATTGTTGGCTGTCTGTTCTAGACGTATTGCATCCACTGCTTGTCTTGGTACTACAAATTGTGCAAAGAAGATACACAAAATAAATAGAATATACGTTTGTTTGCCAACATCAATCAGGATGCCACTCTTGTTTGTATCAATTCCTTGTGCATAAAACTCTATTGTTCCAACGAATAGTACAAGAATGAGAACTGATATAACAACAAATTGGATAATCAAATATTTGCGGGAATTGGTATAGATACGAAGGTCTTTTAGTATGATGGCGAACATAATTTCATTGACGTATATTTATGGTTAAATATGAAAATAAATAGACACCGCATCCATAGAAGTGATCCTCGAATTTCGCCTTATCTCAATAATAGTCGGGTTTCGCAAGCTCTACCTGACCTACAAAATGTCCGATTAATTCTAAAATCTACCATATATTGATGTTATTTTAGCACACATAACGGGACGGACGCAACTTTGAGTGTTCCTGTTTAGGATTTATCCTTTTACCCCCTGCAAGCACGAGGAATACGTCTGTTCTGCACATAAATTGAATACAGCCTAACATAAGGAGTTGTTCTATGCCAAAACTTAATATTGCACTCATCGGTGCAGGCAGACGCGGTGGCGGTTCTCACTTACCTGTCATTGCTAAACTCAAAGAGGTCTACAATTTAGTCGCAATTTGCGATATAGAAGAAGAAACTGCAATACGATATGCCGAGCAATACAATGCCAATCCTTATACTAACGTTCGGGATTTATGGTAGAGTTTTGAATTATTTATACATATTGATTATATCCTGAAGTGTTTTATCTTTATTATATTCTCGTAAGCGTTTGATGTTCGCAAAATCATGTTCAATTGGGTTATAGTCCGGTGAATAAGGAGGCAAATACAATAGGGAGGCACCCGATGCCCCTATAAGATCCCGGGTGCGGTGTGTTTTATGGATGCGTGCGTTATCCAAGATAACAAGATGGTTTTCATCTAAACGCGGGCATAACTCATGCTCAAGCCAAGTGTTGAAACGCTCCGCATTACAACTCCCCTCAAATAGTATAGGGGCTGTAAACGCCTCATCTATACGTGCAGCTAACAAAGTTGTGGTGCGGTTTCTTTGACTGGATATAAGGTCAAAAACAGGTTCACCTTTCGGAGCATACCCGAAACGCCTGAAACTTTCTGACCGAAAACCACTCTCATCAATAAAAACTAAGGATTTTCCGTTTTGCTCCGCAGCAGCGAGGTGTTCACGATAAGTTTCTCGCTTGTGATCACATCGTTCCTTATAGCCGAGTGTCTTTTTTTTCGCGAGATACCGAGTTTTCGCAGTCCATACCAAATACAATAGTAGGAAACGCCGAAATGATCTGCGCGCTCCTGTATAGTTTGATCGGGGGAATCTTTTACTTGTTGTGTGAGTGCTTCGTAGTCAATACATCTCGGTCCTTTAGGTCCTGATTTTTTCGGGGCGAGTGGGTCTGGTGCGTTGAGCCATTTGTAAATAACATCGCGTGAGATATTGAAAAGTTTCGCAGCTTTTACTTTGCTGCCGCCGTTATCAATGAAATCAAGCACGCGTTTTCGCAGGTCTGTTGAATATGCCATAATACCGGGTATTATACCACAAATAGAAAAATATGTATAGAAAACTTTATATTTTACCATAGTTGCACATGAGGACCTCGATGTGGTTGACATTACTGTGCCAGGTATTGCGCATCATTCCATTGCTTGCTTTATGGCAGATGCAGGTGTCCATATCATAGCTGAAACCCCGATTGCGGTTACACTGCCAACATCAGATATGATGATTGAAAGTGCAAAAGCAAACGATGTAAAACTTGAGGTGGCAGAAAATTACTATCGTGCCCCACGTGAACGGTTTCTATCTAAAGTCATCGAAGCAGATGTGATTGGTGAAGTTGCTAGAATATACCGCATTTTCTACGAAGGTGGTTATCACGGCATGAGTATGCTCCGGTTGCGTGCTGCTGGTGAACCAAAATCTGCTCTTGGCATTACACAATCAAGCTCCGTTATTCCTATAATTGATAGAATGAAACGACATCACACTAGTGAAAATTGGAGTCTTGGTTTTATTGAATTTGATAACAATGCGACTGCTTTGATGGTCTACTCCAATGTTATTCATGCACGTTCGCTTGGGCGGGGGCAAACAGGAATCTCTCAAATTGATGGTAGCAAAGGAACAATCGTAGGCGAAGATATCTATGTTACGCCTGCTGCTGACTTGCAATCTGGTGCAAAGGGTATTCCTTATAAACCGAGACGTACAACTATTGATGTTGATGGTGTGGATGTTATTGAGAAGATTGAGCTTGAACTACCGGAGCAAACGGTAACTTGGGAAAATCCTCTCAAAGACTATTCACTTTCTGAAGGACAAATCGCGGTTGCTGATGAACTCCTGAGTATTGCGAATGCTGTCAACAATGGGACAGATCCTGAATACGGGGCAACACGTGCACGGCAGGACCAAGAGATGAACATTGCAATGAATGAATCTGGTAAACGGAGCCGTGAAACACTACTGTTTCCGCTGTCTGAATTGACCGAAACGGAGCGTGGTATACATGAAAATTATGAGAAACAGTATGGACATCCTATTGAGGACGTTGAAGCAGGGATTGATACCTTTTTTCCACGTCGTTGACACGGTTTCCTGCGCATGATTAGCTATATCAGGACAGACGCATTGTAGCATAACCTTTCCAGGTTGTGGTTCTTTGTAGCATAACCTTTTTTAGAGCGGTTTGTAACCCCGACTTCAACCGAAATTGCGTCCGTCCTATCTAAGTTTGTTGCTAAGTTGTCATATTGACAAAAACTGGGCATGCCTATCAATAACTCTGTTTGATACTGCCCCATACCGTCGATAGTTTATCTTTGGCAGTGACGGATAGTGCCAGTGGATGGGCGGCGATGAGCCAGACTATGCGGGGTAACTCGAGTTTTTCTGCCAGCTGCAGCGGTGTCAGTCCCTCCTTGTTTTTTAGAAAAGGTTTGATGTCAGAACGGGCGAGTAACTCGGTGACCACATCTTCGAACTGATTCAACACCGCGTGGTGCAACGCCGTCATCCCATCGGCATCCTGTGCATTGACATTGAGGTTTTTGTCATCGGTGAGAACGTCAAGGGCAAGGCGTTCATTGTTATTTTGCTTGAGTTCAAAGATGAGGGGGTGCTTAGGTTTACAGCCGAACGGTATTTCTTCTAGTTCATAGTCAGGAAAGAAGCAGTCTGTCAGTGGTAGTCCTTCATAGGTGTATTTGTAGAGCCAGATGATGCCATTTTCATCGTCTTTCCCCAGGGTCACAAGCCCTTGCAGAGGGACGAGCGCGTCCCGATCAATGTTTTTAATGTCCTTCTCTGTCAGTGCAGGGAAAAACCCACTCATGAACGAAGTTGGCTGTGACCCTCTGGTATTATTGCGTCCACCAGTGTCCATGCCAGCCGGACCACGACGGGCACCTACGTAGGTATCTGCCAAGCCGAAGAGATGCCCTATCTCATGCAGCATTGCTTTCATCCAGCACCAGGTAAGTTCATGACCTCTCGCGGGATTGATGATCCCCAGCGGCCCAAAAAATGCTTTGGGGCTTCTTTAAACTCACAGATGTGGGTAACACCAAAAGTAGCACCGCGCCAATCGGGATCCAGCTTGTAGCGAAAATCGTTGACAATCGGCCGCTCGGTGTACTCCCGCAACGGCTGCAACCACGATTGGATAAACTTCGTTATTATCTGTTCAAATCTCTCTTGAGTCTCTTTGTCCACCGGTGGACATTTGTCAAAACTGTAGTGGATAGTCCAGAACGGTTCGTGCACCTTGCTGATCAGAAAAATATCTAAACGTCGCCCTAAGTCGTGATGTAACGTGATAAATCCTTGTGCTGCTGGCGCGATGCTGAGGTATAAGATACTGACTAATATAAGACTGAAGAGTACGTTCGGCTTTTTCAAACGCCGCATAGAAACCGCGCACGTGTAAAACAGATGTCTAAATAGCATAAGGTCTATATCCTCAATTTTTGTTTTGTAGGGTTTACTTTTCGTTTGCGTTCCACGGATGCACAATATAACAGTTTCAGGATACGCAAATTTGGGTATTCCTATTTAGATTTACCCCCTTTATTCGCCCGTAGGCGTGGGGAAAACATAAGTCCTATATCTAATGTTGTGAGTACGTCTCGTTATAAATTGATGACCATTAGACCCCGCGACTCAGTGGATGTTCTCGATTCGCAATGGGAAACTGTACGCGTTTTCCTGTGAGTTGCGATTCGTAAGCACCTAAAATCATTTCCAATGCTGCGACTGCATCTTCTGCAGCAGATATCGGTTTGCGATCGTTCTCAATTGCATCAATAAGGTCTAGTATAGCGAGTTCGTTTCCTTTGAAGAAAGGCGTATCGTCTAGATCAATTGCTTCCCATGCTTGATCAGGATGTGAAGGCACGAAGACTGGATACGGATAGACCATCAGTCTGTTCGCAACGTCGCCTCTGAGTGAGAAAATACCTTCACTCCCTACAATCTCCATACCGTATCTACCGGATCCTGCCTGGTCTTTACGAGACTGGAAGAACCCTGCGACACCACTTTTGAAAGCGAAGTAGCTATGTATACAGTCTCCAGCTACGGGTCCGACAGGTTCTGTAGGTTCATGATGTCCACCGGGGGCTACTTCGTTACCGTTTTTGGTAACGTGTGCCTGCATCCAGTCGACATCTCCGGCGTAGAAACGCATCATATTGAACAGGTGTGTGCCGAGGACGATCATATCCTCACCACCGCCGCGTCTGTCCTGTTTTCCACTGGCATATATGGCTTGGACAGTACCGATTTTACCGTCTCTGAGCATCTGTCGGATTGTCCGTGTGGCAGGTAGATAAACGGCTTGGTGTGCCACTGCGACCTTCCCGCCGTTTTTCTTTGCACTTTCGACGATCTTATCACCTTCTTCAAGGGAACCTGTCATCGGTTTTTCACAGTAGACACTGCATCCCGCTTCAAGGCATGCGGTTACCATGTCGACGTGTTCGGTGACCCATCGGGGACCGACGCTCACGATGTCTAATTCCTCTTTTTGTAACATGTCGCGATAATCAGCATAGCTACGGAGCGCACCGGTCTCTTCGACCGCTTTCCGCCTGCCTGCTTCGTCTGCATCAGCGATAGCGATGAGCTCTACATGTTCTATGGTATTATAAGCGGTATGCAGTCCATGACCGTAATTGCCAGCTCCTGTATGGCCGATAGCTGCGGCACGATATGTTTTTTTAGGCATAATGTATGTTCTCCCTAAAATAGTGGATTAATTTCTTCACTGTAAATGGACAAACGATTTCACACGATGCACGATATTCGCATAATAACGAAGTCTATCATAATATTTCATCACCTGCTTCACATAGTGAAGTGTTTCCGTATACCCTCGAAAATAGCCGTGCGGTGGCATACCTGACTCCCACACATGCCTATGCAATGCTTTCTCTTTTTTAGTAAGCAGCTTGAGACTTTTGCGGAGGCACATCCATTGATGTGGGGTATCATGTTGGTGTGTTGCGATGCTTTGCGCGTCTTTGATATGTCCACGCCCCCCGTTGTAACTTGCTAAAGCGATCCGGACGCGATTCGGGGGTGAACTTTCTGGATATAGGTCATATAAACTGCGAAAGTAGCGAGTTGCCCCAGCAATATTTTCAGTTGCGTTATATGGGTCAGTGATACCGAGTTCTTTCGCTGTCTTTGGCATCAGCTGCATCAACCCCATCGCACCCGCAGGGCTCTCTGCATTTTTGTTAAATCCGGATTCCTGCACGATCAGGGCAGTGATGAGTCGCCAATCCAATTTATGTTTTGCGGCATGTTTTTGTATCGTAGGACGATACTTCAATATTTGCGGGGTGAGCACAAGCAGCCGAGCACCATGTCGATCACGGACAAGGACGACACATCCAACTACCAGTACTGTGCAGAGGATGAACCATATCCGCATGCGTTTCGTTATCTTTACCATGTGTGTCTGTCCTTATGTATTAGTTTGTCCACGTATAAGCGATGCGAAAAACGAGACGGTGGTGGTGTTCAGTTTCACTTTCTGAATGTTCTCTGTTTTGTATAAGTCGCCATGCATAGTGGATAGATCCGTTAGTGCCGTGTATCGGTCTATATTTCCAACTGAGTCGGCATTCGGTAAGACGTTCAACGATGCCTGATGGAAACGGTATGTTCTCAAAGTCTTCCCCATAGAAGCGGTCAGTCGTGTCTGCTTCACCATTGCGTTGATACCGTAGGGTGCCCTCGATGACTGCAGAGGGTGTTGCATGATAAGTCATCTGAAAAGTGAGTAAATCTGCATCGGTGCCGATGGGATGTCCAATCGGGGTGCCGAAGTGTGTGAATTGGTTATGCGGTTTCAGATGGGTGTATGCCCATCGGGTGACGCGGACATATTCTGTTAACACTCCGAGGTGTCGATCCGTGAATTTTGGATACCATTCTACACCAGTGAGCCATGTAACCGCATGCGGGTCATTGGAATCGGATTGATACTGAAAGTCATCAGCGAGCCACTCTGCATAGAGACGTACTCCCGCAATGGGTCGCACGGCTGCATCAAAGCTGAGCATGAGATTGTCGTCTTTTTTTGCATTATACTGTACTGCGTAATATGGAAGGATAGGATTGAGATAGTGCCATCTGATCGATTCCGCATCGCCACCGTAAAGTACCCATTCAGATACGCCGATTTCAATCCAGTTGCGAAATTTATAGGCGATCCGATGCGCACTCAGATAACGTTTTGCAAGGTAACGTAACGTGCCATCGTCGTACCATGTCGAATTCAGTTGTGCGGAAAACGCGGTTGCTTTGAGTGTGCCATATAGACACGGAATGGTGCCAGTGAGGTGGACAAGTTCGAATGGTGCAGAATTGTCAGATATTCCGACAGATTTTAAGGGACTTGCTCCCCAATAAACATAATCTCTCCCGAATCGGAGATTGAACGTTGCCTTGTCGGCAAGGGACAGATTGTACTGTAGGTAGCTTCTTTTGAAGTCGATCACATAATCCCAGTGCCATTTTTCGTACCGTTGGTCAGCAGATTTCAAGCGAGTCGGCGGATCTGGCAGAAAATAGCTCTCTACAAAATCTTGTTCTTGTTCAAAATTGGATATTTCCATTTCTGAATAGATATTGAGTCTGTGTGCTTTGTTGCTAATTGCAAAAAAGAGCCCACTCTGGAGAGCAGGTGCGATTTTTTGATTGGCACTGCGGAGTTCGGGTTGGATATTAACGGTGGTGCTTTGCAGTACAGTGTTATGGGCATCTTGGGGCATATACGTACCCAATGCTCGTTTGAGTTTTTCAAGGAGTTTTCTGTCGATGTCGGATAGTGTAACAGTCCCAGATAGAACACGTTTTTCTGCTGTTTGGATGATTTTCGCGGTCTCCTCGCGCGAAAGCGGTAATGTGTGCCGGTGAAACCCCTGTGTAACCCCTGATATTTCAAGTTTGTTGAGTGTGTCCATTATCCACCCGTCGAAGTTGTTTGGTATATTCGGCGTGGCGTGTGCTATCGACGAGACAGTGAACGCGATTATGAAAATCGAGGAAAGATGTTTGCTGAATTTCTGAGAGGCATCGGAAGAATTAAGGGGAGCATTCGATGTTAGCATTTTCTCTGCATCTCCTCACATATCTTGTCTATTTTTTTAAACTGCCAATGCCATTGTGCGTTATACAGAAATTGCCGTAGGTCAAATCGGTTATCTTCTGGAGAATAGGGTTCTGCATGGTATGCAGGCGTGAGTGTTGTCATTTTATGGCGATTCATTGCATAGTACCGGAAAAACTTTTTTACCTTTGCTGCTACTTCATCTGCGGAAAGATGATTCCATTCCTGTGTGAGTTTTTCAAACATGCTTACAGGGCCGCATCGGTGCACTTTCCGTAGCTGCCCGAATCGGCTCAACTCTACGTAAGTCATCCCCATATCTTCTTCATCTGTTTGCGTGTAGGTTTCCGTGATAGGTTCTAATTCCGCTGTCGGTGGTGCTTCTAATATATCGCTGAGGCTTGGATAACCGAGATTTTCATGTGCCCACTTTAGAAAACGTTGGAGGTCTGTTTTGCTGATACTTCCGATTGGATTGATATCTGCGCTGCTGCAATCATATTTTGTGAGGTATCCGCGGAGGGCTTCGTCAACATTTGCGGTGCCCAAGACGAGCAGTGTGCCATGTTTATTACGGACCCAGGGGAGTGTCTGCGCGAAAAGATAACTGATGACCATGCGCAGCCGCGCTTGTATGTTTTGTAATGCCTGGTTCTCTATTGTGCTACCGCCTTCAGTTTTGAACTGCGGTGTTTTGCCTGTGATTCCTATAAACAGTTTTTGCAATGCATGGATAAGCGGGTCTATATTTATGTTTAGATGATAACTGCCGATTTCCTTTGCTAACTGCTTTGAACGTTGGCGCGTTTCACGGGAACTGTTAGCAGTTCCCATATAGCACGTATGTAGTAGTTGATTTGCAAGGTACTGTGAAGCGGGGAAAGGGTCGTTATATTCAGTTTTGATAGTTTGGACGCAGTCTTTACCGATCAATTGTTCAACATCACGTATCACATGGTGCTCATCCGCTAGAAGTGCTTTTGCGACGCGCTGGCACATGGATCCTACGAGTGTTGCAACTGCGCCACTATCCGATCCACCGGAGAGTGGGACGAAATATCCTGCGGCTCCGGATCGTCTGAGATAGTCCCATAGCCAGCAGGCAGGTCCCAACGCTATCTCTTCTTCAGGGGTGTGTATGTTAAGTTTAGTGATCGGGACGGTAACTTTACGTTTTTCGTTGTCCGTTATCCAGAAATCTGCGAATATTTGTGGAATAGACACACATCGGCTTGCCTGCACTGCACCACTCATTCTTGACCCTCGGTATGACCGCACGTCAGCAAGATCCACGGTTGCGGTAACGACTTCGACCTCGTTTATAGAAAATTGTGAGCCCTGTGCAAGGATATGTCCATTCTGAGCAATGGATGCGCATCCATCAAAATAGAGCCTGCCGCCATCACATCCTTGCTGATTGGCGTAGAGGTAAATCCCACCGCATTTTTCAGTTGCGTTACGTATCAGAGATATTCGTGTATTTAGCTTGCGTAGTTCGTGATGTGATCCTGACCCATTCGCGATAATCTCTACGCCATTGGCAGCCAGATCTATATGTGGTGAATGCGGTGCGAAGAGTTCTTCACAGGTTTCGGAGGCTAATGTTGTATCCTGTGTTACGATAACTGCACATCCGATGGGTACAGATGTTTGTGATGTGATTTCTCGGATTTGGGGGGGTAGCTGGTACGATTCGGTTGCCCATCCCTGCTGCCACGGTGTGAACCAACGCGGTTCTCTGTAATTCCCTTCAGCTGCAAGTATCATTTTTGGACGGATCAGGAGTATTTTTCCGTTACAGACAAATATTCTGCAATTGTATCGTACGCTTTTGTGCATCACAGGCATTCCGATGTCACACAAGATTTCATCCGTATGTCCGCCGTTTATGATGTGCGCAAGTGATTCCCAGCTGTGGCGTAATGTGTCTTCTTCTAAAAAATGATCTTCGCAGGAATACCCTGTAATTTCCAGTTCAGGTCCAAGGCGGTATCGTGCTCCTGCAGCTTTTGCTTGTTCAATAGACCTTATGATGCGTTGGCAGTTTCCTTCAAAATCGAGTGCCCATTGATTCAAGTTGCAGGTTGCAAGTGTTGCATAGGGTTGCATAATTTTTTAAACGGTTGCATAGTGTCACCGCAAGCACGAAGGGAAACCTGCTCCTTTTTTGTTATATCAGGTTTTTTGTGGTTTTTTGCGGGCCGCGGGGAACAAGATGTTGTTTAATATTAACCGGTATCCAGGTGAATGTTTATGTAGGTCGAGGTTCGTAGGTATTTTTCCTTCACCGACGAGGTGTCGGTAGTCCTCAGGGTCATGTCCACCGAGGAATGTAAAGGTGCCTTTTCCGAATGTCCCATGCACATATTTGACATAGTTTGTGCCTTCAATTTTGGCTAAAATTGTGACTGAACGGTGAATTGTGTTTTTATTGAAGGATGTTGTTTGTCCAAGGAATCCTGGTACTTCTGAGACATGGTTTTGTGTCAACATTGTTGGGATCGGGTCATGTTTTGCAGAGAATTCAAAGAGTTGGAAATCTTCAACGCCTGTTTGTGGGCTCCTATCAGGGTTTGGATTATCTATATCAGAGAATTCATATCGGTTTGGGTTTGGGTAAAGTGTAAAATTTTCAAAAGCGAATGTGTGTTCAAAGTTTAATTTTTTTTGAAAATCCTGAGCGAGCGGTGTTGTATCTAACACAGGGTCCACAATATCGAGGGTGCCGCCGTTTGATGCTAGTGCGATATCGAGCGTCTCGGGTGCTGAGCACATGGCAAATATAAATCCGCCTTTTGCTACGTAGTCAGCGATGTCTAATGCGGTTTGTCCTTTATGGCGTGCAACACTTTTGAAGCCTGCTTCTTCTGCTGCTTTTTCAAAGAGTGCTGTCCGTTGTTGATACCAGACTTGGTGTGAAAATGAGCCGTGGAATTTTCCGTGCTGTCCAGTAAAATCTTCATGGTGTAGATGTAACCAATCGTAGCCTTCTGTATGAAATGCCCCCTGTTGTACCGCTTTATCCCATATTTGGTCGTACTGTATTTCTGCATAATCCAATGCAAGTTTCACTGCGTCATCCCAAGGATCCTGAAATGGGGATGCTTCTGGTGGTGCATACACAGCGATCTTTGGTGCTTTCTCGAGTAAGATTTCATCCATATTACTGGTTTCAATGATGGTCTTTTTGATTGTCTGATATTCGACGTTGCTTATCGGTTCAACGGAGACTCCCATCTGTGTTGCGCGGCGTTTGATATCTGCTGTATCGGGTGTAACAAACGATCCGCCACGATAATTCAGCCACCAGTAGCATGTGTATTCTCGCGGCACTTCCAATGCCCAATATGTGAGTCCATAGGCTTTCAGATGGTTTGTTTGGACGTTGTCCATGGGGATGAGCAGATACTGTGCGGATGCGTTTGACAGCAGCAGGCTGAAACAGAGGAATATTAGGATCAATAGGATGTGTTGGTTTTTTTTAAATGATTGCATAGTGTTTTTTAAATGGTTGCATAGTGTCACCGCAAACACGTTGTGTTTGCTACTTTCTTATAGTCTGGCATAATGTTTCTGCACAACCTGGAAAGGTTATGCTACAAAGACTGCACAACCTGGAAAGGTTATGCCACGAAGAGTGTTCACTTTGCACAACCTGGAAAGGTTATGCTACATAAGGCAATCCTTCTTTCACAACGTCTTACTCAACAGGGATGGCAACAGGCTGATACCCGAACACTACTTTTCCATTACTCATGAGTGGTGATTCGCTGCCGGGGTTTTGATAATCCACTGTCCAGAGTTGTCCATTATTTTCGTAGAGTATCCACTGTCCGTGTGGCGGTATCCAAACGGGACGACTTCCCCCCATTTCGGTTACCTGTTGTTCTGTCTGTTCGCCTGCCGATGAATACTGAACTACCCATATCTGTCGGATGCTTTCAGCGGTTTCTCTTGAAAATACGAGTGTGTTTGGATCTGCGGGATGCCATGCCGGTTCTGCGTCATCTGCGGGAGATATGACAATCGGTTCAACACTGTTTGTTTTTTGATTATATAGATAGATGTTCCGGTTTGTATCTGCGGCAGGATTTTCTATGGAACCAGCGGTTGCATAAGCGAGGAGTTGCCCATTTGTACTCCAGGCAGGATTTGTCATTTCTCTTGCTGTTGAGGGGATAAGGAAGCTATTTTTACTATGTATATTTTGAATGACGATCCGCTTTCTTTTGTTAGGTTCTTTTCGTGCGTAAGCTATATATTCTCCATCAGGTGAGATCTTCACAGCTTCTGCAAGGGCCCGGCCGTCGAAATAGACCCGACTTTTTCCAGTGCTCTTATCTCTGATGATGACGTTGTTATCAAAATCATGGTAGACAACTGTTCCATTTACAGATACGGAGGGACGATGTCCTGCGCCGAGGGGTGTCACACGTGAGTCTATAGGTGTATCACGGAGAACGTTTGGTTTTATATCATCTGCTGTTGTTGGGGCAATACGCCACAGTACTCCATCGTGACTGTAGAAGATTGAGATGGATGCGGATGTCAAAGAAAATCTAGGGAGTGCTACATTGTCAGGTTTATCTGTTTTCGTTTCAATGGTGCCGGTCTGTTTTTTCGCATGAGGTGTTTCTGTGCTTTTATCTAAATTTTGTGTGTTAGGTTCAAATGTTTCCTGATCCTTTAGTTGCCAACCGGGGCCTTCTGCTACGAATTTGAATCCGAGCCCTTTTGTCCAATACATCCATTCTTCTGTCTGTTTTCCGTGTTGTGTGTATTTGAAAATATCTTCGGGTTCCCCGTGCATGCGTGCAATACGCCATCGTCCGCCATCTTCGATTTCAGACATTGTGCCAGTTTCATCAACATAAGCTGCCATAATATCGATGTCAACATGGGGTGTCGTTTTACCTTCTAGGACGGTAACGGGTGCAGGTATGCCCCGCACGGGTTGATGTGTTCCGTAGACACCGATGCCATCAGCCATACCTGAGGTTCCATCTCGATTTTGGTCTATGACTGCAAGGATAAAGTATCTACCGGGTTGGACATCAACGAGGTAATTCCCTGCTTCATCCAGAATGAGTGGAACCATTGTAGGAGCAGTGAAATCCGGAGTTGTGGAAAGACTTAAAATACCATCAGGCGCAGGTATTTCCTGATCTGCTGAAGTGTTTTCATTTTTCGGTTTGTCGCTACGTGAGGTAAAGAACGAAGTCACTTTTCCCGTAATACGTCCCATCTTTACTACTTGTGGTTCATCGGATGATGGATTTGCTTCGGAATGTGCGGCAGCCGGGGGTATCGTGGGATTTTTGATTGCAACAAGTTGCCCTTCGGCATCGTACTGTGCGCTTAATTGAATATGGATATCGCGTGTTTCACCTGTATCTAGGGCGATTGGGGCGGGTTGTTGCGTTGTGATTGAATCTGTTCTCAATCCGCCGACTCTATCGCCTTTGCTATATCTTCCATCTCCATCAACATCGTGGTTGGCAAGCAGGTAGTATTCGCCGGGTGGCAGCTGGAGTCGGTATGTTCCATCAGGTTTTGAAACTGTTGTTGCTACGGGTTCTACAAAGGCAGAATTTGCGTAGGCTTCTATTCGAATTTCTGTGTGTGTTTGTGGAATTGGAAACACGCGTCCTGATAGAATCGATGTCCCTTCAGCAGATTTTGTTAGATTTTTCGGTGTATAGGTGGCTGTCAATTGTATTTCAACATTTTCAGCAAATGTGCTGGGTTTCACCAGAATGGGTTCGGGAAATGCGCCTTTTTTGTAAATATCTGACAGCCCGTAGAAACCGAAAATATCCCCAGTATCCAGTTTGTTACTGCCATTTTTATCCACGATTGCCATGAGATAATATTTTCCTGGCTTCAAACGGAGTTCCCATGCGTTTGTTTTGTCATTGACAACAGCGATGCCAGCACGATATTTCCATGATGTATCTGTGTAAGCGAGGACAAGTTTGTGTTCTTGGACAATGTCCGCTGTTCCTGTGTAGTGAAGTGTTCCACGTAGTCCTGATGTTGCCTGGATAAGTTCTGTTTTGAACTGTTGATATTCACTGGGTTTGTAGGCGGCTGCGGGAACAAGTTTCTGTGTGTCGTCAACGTTCTGGAGTCTTGCTGTAATTGGTATTTTTATGTCTTTTATTGCGGTGTTTGTCCCGACTTCAATTGCAACATGCGTCTGTTTTGTATCTTGCCAATCCTTTACCCCCAAAACACCATAGCCATCCCCTTCATCAAATTTTCCGGAACCGTCAACATCCACATAGGCGACGAGAAAATAGCGTCCAGGTTCCACACGCAGTGTAAAGGTACCCGTTCCTAATTTTGATAGACCACTGGTATATAGGTTTTTGAGTTTTTCATCGCGATATACAGATACATTTGTATGTGATAGGTCATACCCTTTCCAGATAACTTCACCGGACAATCTTGAAGTCATCTGTTGAAATGCTTGTGGGTTCCTCGTTTTAACAATTGGGGGTGTCTGTTGTGCGTGGAGTGTCCAATTGTTTAGGAATCCAAAGCAGATCGCGATAATAAAAAATATAGAACGTTTCATGTGTGGTATGTCTCCGTTTAACCGTTGTAAGTGTATATTGACTATAATATTAACATATCTACTGATGAATTTCAATGAATTCGAGCTTACTAACGAATAGTAGGCGCGCTTGTCGGCTGAATCACGGATAATCACTATTAAACTGATTTTCGAATTGTTGAGTTGTCTACTCTCCTAATTTCTATTCGAAGTATCCTAAATCTCTTGAAAAGGAGTGTGGTTACTCATATTTTCATCCATGAAATCAACGTAATTCGCGAAAATCTGTGATTCAGAGAACGTAGGTGGTTTGGTTTGAAATAGTAAAATTTTAGCAATTACGCAAATGCATCCTCTTCCACATCTGCAAGATGAATCCTTGCATTATCCTGCAAAGCGGATCTATGAACAGCTGCTTCAAATAGCAATTCATTCCAAGCTGCGTTGCCATCTGCGGGAAATGCGTTATCAGATTGCATTGCTTTTATGACACCATCTGCCATTCTTTTGAAAGATTGGGGCATCTCAGGATTTCCCTGTTCGTTTTCCCAACGTTCCTCGACTTCAGAGTTACCTGCTTTACGGCGTAAGTAATTACCATCTAAGCCTTTCGCTTCAGCATACGACTTATCACCAAGAACTTTGATACGAAGCGGGTGATCGTCATAACCCCATAGATTCGTACCGCTTAGTGTGCCGATGACGCCGTTTGGCCAACCGATATGAATCAATCGTGCCCATCCGCCGGACTCATTTGGATTTCCGACGACACTTACCCAGTCAGGTCTACCAATTGTCCATAGGATTAGATCTATGATATGGGACCAACAATTGAAGTGTGCACGGGCATGAACCATTTTGATATCTCCTAACACTCCGTTAGCGACGTCATCGTGCAGTTTTCTGAAATGATGCATAAAGCGATAATTGAAGTCAATACCGAATTTCAGTCCGGATTCTCGCCAACTCTTGATTGCTGGTGCTGCTATTTTGAGATCTTCTTCGCGAACTCGTGCTTGTCCCTCTAATCCACACAGCGGTTTTTCTGTAAAGACATTTCGTCCGCCTGCAATCAGTTCACTTAATGGTGGGATTCGTCGGGTTTCGTTAACGATCAGCAGGACAAGTTCTGCGTCACAGTTAGCTAACAGCTCTTCAATGGATGTATAACCAGGAACTCCGAAGTGTTCTTTAGCTTTTTCGAGCAGTTCAGGATTCATTTCACATACTGCGACGACTTCCGCGTCCGCATGGTTGTGGAAGTTTCCGCCATGCATCATTCCCATACCTCTACCACTAAGCAATGCGCAATTAACCATATCTTATACCTCTCATTTCTATGATATGCAATCAACTAGATTTGAAACTGTGTTCAATACAAAATCTCTGCTTTGTACTCATAGGTTCTAACAAAAAGATTTTCAGTAGTATAACACACACAACAAAAAATTCAAGAAAATTCTTATCGAAATGAGTTATTGTTTTGACAATGACCGAACATCGTAGCTATAGACTCTATAATGATCAGGACTTACGCATTTTTATAATTTACATATTTCTATAAGTGGTGTTATACTTTTGTATTATGAATACATTTACACTCTCTCAAAAGGAGCAAAATCTATTTTCCGATTATTGCCAATTTCTGTTAGTAAGTTTTACGAACTTTACACAAACTTACTTCGCTGACCATACAGATAAATGGAACCACGATCAACTCAATCGTTTTTTGAGCAATGAAAGCATCCCTTCGAGTGCCCTCTGGGAGGCGGTAAAAGATGACATTGAGTATGACGCTGAGGGCTATCTGATTTTTGATGATGTTGTGTTGCCTAAACCGCATGCTAAGGCGATTGAAGCCCTCCGTTCCCAGTGGAGTGGTAGCGATAAGAAAGTCGTTGATGGCATCGGCACTGTCACTTGTATTTATGTGAACCCGAAGACACAAGCGTAATCCTTGTTCAAATGAGATATATGAAGCAGCGATGCGTAAGCTTCTTGCAGAAGTAGAGGCGTTACCTGAAGATTTGACCGCTTCCCATTTTGCATTTGGGGATCTGTTTTTGGAGGACATCCGTGCGTATCATGAGGAAAAGCTGAGTGAGACTGGCTTTACACCGATTTTTCCGGTATGGGGTGAAGATACGACACTACTTGCCAATAAGATGATTACATCTGGCTTGCGTGCGATTGTTACTGCTCTCAATCCTACCAAAGTGCCTGCGGAATTTGCGGGACGGTGGTTTGATTCGGAACTCCTTGCAAACCTCCCTAATGGCGTTGACCCACTCGGTGAAAATGGCGAGTTCTATATCTGTGTTATTGACGGCCCAATGTTTAGTTCACCTATTGCTGCGAAACCTGGGCAGATCGTGCGGAGAGATATTGTTTCTGCAGCTAAAGATGACGATGATAAAATTCACAGTACCAACCCTTCTCCTCCGACTTATGTGTATGCGGATGTAGTGCCTTTGGACGAATAATAGTATCTTATAGGTTGGGTACTGCCTGCAGAATTATGCACCCGATTTGCACCTTCAAGGTGTCACTTACTATGATGAAACTGGAGGTGATCCATGAAAAACAACGATGCGCGATTAATCGACCGTATTCTCGATGGTGATGACGCGGCTTTTGCGGAACTTGTGGAAAAATACCAAAAACAGGTTCATGCGCTTGTGTGGCGTAAAATAGGTGATTTTCACATAGCTGAAGAGATCACGCAAGATACATTTCTGAAAGCGTATCAAAAGCTTGAGACACTGAAAAAGTCACAAAGTTTTGCCAGTTGGCTTTATGTGATTGCTACAAGTCTTTGTAACACGTGGTTGCGTAAAAGGTATCGGCGGGCACAGTTGATGCAAGACAAGGAAATCGCACAATCTGAAAAAACAACCTATTCTGAGTATATACTTTCGGAAAATGAGCGGATCACTGCGGAGACACAGCGCGATGTCGTCAAAAAGCTGTTTGCGAAGCTTGGGGAGCGTGAACGGACTGTTATGACGTTACATTACTTTGGAGAGATGTCGTGTACAGAGATCGGTGCGTTTTTAGGTGTATCGGCGAATACGGTTAAGAGTCGACTGCGTCGTGCCCAACAACGTTTGAAGAAGGAGGAAGTGATGATAAGAGAGGCTTTAGACAATTTCCAAATCTCGCCATATCTGACTGAGAATATTATGCGCAAGATTTCGCATGTCAAGCCTGCTGCACCGTCTAGTAACAAACCTTTAGTGCCGTGGGCAGTCGATGCTTCTACGTTAGCGATGGTGTTGCTAATACTCGGTTTTGGAAATAGCAAATACTTGGCTCGCTTTCAGGATCCTTATAGTTTTGATGCAACTGCAGAGATGACGGTGGACATTATTGATGCACCTATTTTTGCAAACTTGGAGTCCAAACCTGATGTGCGGCAACAAATTGAAAATACCAACATATTGGTAAAGCTAAGTAACGCTGAAAAGAAACAAAATGATGAGATCACTACTTTAGCCGAAGATTCAGAAACGGAGGGAGCTGTGAAAGATTGGACCGAACGGTATTTACCTGAAGGTGCAAAAATGCGATTTGGTAAAGGCGGGATGCATGGAATTGCTTACTCTCCTGATGGTGCCAAACTTGCGGTTGCCAGTGCAATCGGTATTTGGCTTTACAATTCACAGACGGGAGAAGAGCTTGACTTGTATACGGGACATACGGATGAGATTTATAGCGTTGCGTTCAGCCCGGATGGGAACACAATCGCGAGTGCAAGTTATGACAAAACCGTTCGTCTGTGGGATGTGGCAACAGGCAAAAACCTTCACACGTTACGGGGACATACGGATGGGGTCTATAGAGTTGCATTTAGTCTGGATGGGAAAACAGTCGTTAGTGGAAGTGATGACCATACCCTCCGTCTGTGGGATGTAGATACGGGCGAACACCTTTGCACGTTACGGGGACATACGCTTTGGCTCAAAAGCGTTGCGTTTAGCCCGGATGGAAACACAATCGTTAGTGGAAGTTGTGACTGTACCATCCGTCTATGGGATGTGGAAACAGGTGAACATATACGTACACTATTAGATGATCAGGAACAGGAGGGTTGGGTTTATAGCGTTGCGTTTAGTCCGGCTGGACATATCATCGCAAGTGGAGGTGAGGACAACGTCCGTCTGTGGCATGCCCAAACTGGATCACATCTCCGTACTCTATCGGGGCATACGGATGGGGTCAGTAGTGTTGCGTTTAGTCCGGCTGGACATATCATCGCAAGTGCTAGTGGTGACAACACCATCCGTCTGTGGCATGCTCAGACTGGTACATATCTTCGGACACTATCGGAGCATACGGATTCGGTTTATAGCGTGTCGTTTAGCCCGGATGGAAACACAATCGCGAGTATTAGTAGGGACGGCACCATCCGTCTGTGGAATGTGGTAACGGGCGAAAGCATACGCATGTTAGCTAAGCATATAGGTTCGGTCTATAGCGTGTCGTTTAGCCCGGATGGAAACACAATCGTGAGTGCAAGTGATGTCGGCATTCACTTGTGGAATGCGCACACTGGGGAAAACGGACGCATACTGTTCATGGAGCCTGAGGATTCGCCCATCGATGTTGTGTTCAGTCCGGATGGAAACACGGTTATTAGTGCAAGTGACGGCAACAATCCAAAATCAGACAAAGCTATCCGTTTGTGGGATGTAGCAACAGGCGAAAATATACGCACGTTCTCGACGAAGCATACGAATTGGATATATTGTTTCTCACTTAGCCCGGATGGGAACACGGTCATTAGTGGCAGTGCGGATGAAACCTTGCGCCTATGGGATGTAGGCACGGGCAAACACCTCTACACACTATCAGGACATACGGATACGGTCGAGAGCGTTGCGTTTAGTCCGGATGGAAACACAGTCGTTAGTGGCAGTGCGGACGAAACCCTCCGTCTGTGGGATGTAGGCACGGGCAGACACCACCACACACTATCAGGACATACGGATACGGTCGAGAGCGTTGCGTTTAGTCCGGATGGAAATACAATCGTTAGTGGAAGTTATGACAAAACTGTCCGTCTGTGGGATATAGACACAGGCAAAAATATACGTACGTTATTGGGACATACGGAGTCGGTCATCGATGTTGCGTTTAGCCCGGATGGAAACATAATCGCAACTGGAAGTAAGGACAAAACTGTACGTTTGTGGGATGTGGCAACAGGCAAACATCTCCGTACGTTGTCTGGACATGCGGAGTCGGTCACCGATATTGCGTTTAGCCCGGATGGGAAAACAATCGCGAGTAGCAGTTGGGACGGGACCGTGATCCTGTGGGAGCTTGGAAAGTGATTTTGGCAGCATATACGGAGTCAGTCATTTGTAGGTAGGACCTTTGTTATTTTCAAGGACTTACCTCCCTTTATCCTCCCGCCTGCGGGGGGAATCCGGAAGTCATGAATGATTTGATTTCGTGTCGATTTTTCGCGCTTATCGGAACATTTTGGCTTAAAATGCGGAAAAAACGCGCCTATGATAGTAGTTAAAAGACTATAATGTAAATCACCGAGATACTTAAAGTTAATTTTAACAGCAAGCTTTTAAATCGCTATAACGTCTCATGTAAATATGCTTGAATTTTGACAAAAGAGATAGTATAATATTGACGATCTTCAATTTAGGTTTGTTTAGTTCGGCATCCTTGCTATATTCTTAACCACCCATTAACACAGTCAAAGAAAAACGTTTTTCTAAATTTCGACATTGATCTAATTTTCCACGAAATACATATTTGCAGAATTATGCACCCGATTTGCACCTTCAAGGTGTCACTTACGTATAACGTGAGTTCGGAATGAGATATTTTTTGTGCTCCATGTAGCGTGGCCTTTTTATGTTGTTTCCATGATGCACAACCTGGAAAGGTTATGCTACAAATATTCTTCATATCAAGGACACCGAACTCACGTTAATATAAACAAAGGAGGTTTTAGACTATGACAAAATATTATCCTTTTCAAATGGATCATGGCAGCACAGATCCAAGCACATGGGACTTACCAGAAGGAGCAATTACCCGAATAGGACGAGGAGGGATACAAGATACAGCATTATCACCTGATGGTAAACTGCTTGCGATTGCAACATATATCGGTTTATGGTGGTATGATGTGGAAAAACGAGAACTCATAACCTTGTGGGAGAAAGGAAGGACAGTTTCATCTGTAGCTTTTTCTTCATGTGGTGAGTGGATCGCAATAAGTTGGGGAAGGCTCATCAGAATATGTGAGGTAGCTACCGGTGAATGTATAATTGAACTACCACGCGAAGACCGTATTTCACCAACCGAAATTGTCTTTTCTCCTAATCGTGAATATCTTGCTGTTGGTGGCTACAGTAGATACTCAAATCCTGAAAAGAATCTCTATTGCTGTACAGAAGTTTGGAAACTACGAAAATATGAGAAGGAGATTGGGACGACTGATTTACCTATACGTGTAGGCTTGTACGTCGGCACGAATCCGCTTGCATTTTCTCCAGACAACCGCTTATTGGCTTTTGCATCTCCTGATGGAGAGCCTGAACCGTATAATAAAAATGGATATCCGGTTATTAATGGTAAGTGGGTGTTGGCTTCAAACAAAGTAGTTTTGTTTGAGCTAGAATCTGGAAAACATCTCACAACACTTAGTGGTATGGAAGATATTGGTTCAATCTGCTTCTCACCATGCGGAAAGCAGATTGCTGCATGCGATTACAATGGTCAAACACGAGTTTGGGAGGTTCCCGCCGATACATCCGCGGATGATTCACACAAATGGAAGCTACAGAATACATATCAGAAACCAAATGAAAAAGGTCTGCAATCTATAAGTTATACCGCTGAGAGTGATCTGTTTGCCTCTTTTTACCACTTCAAGGATGATACTTTTTCTGTGAAAGACTTAGAAAACAGTGATACGTTTTATAGACATATGAATGAAACAGGTTTCTATAATACAGACTTTTCAAGTGAAGTCCATCTTGCCTTTGAGAGTGAACACGATTTCTGTTATTGGAAATTAGGTGAGAACCGACCAGTCAATTTGGAACATTCGTCAGGAGTGTGGCCTAGGAATCTGCTATTTTCTTTAGATGGAAAGACTTTGTATGCAAAAAACTATTCTGGCATTTTAAGTTTTGATATATCAAGCCCAAATTTACCTGCACAGGTTTTTAGACCTGGAAAAAGAATGCCTGATTCTGATAGTTTCGGGGAACAGTATACTTCTATTACCATTTCCTCAGGTGGAAAATGCTTTGTTACTTCTGGTGATGAAAATAGTGTTCGCCTATGGGAACTCGGTAGTAATACACCGATTGTATCATTTCCAATAGAATCTGAGGTATCGGATGCAATCTTCTCGCCTATTATGAATTTACTTGCATGTCATGATGAAGATAATAGAATCTATGTTTGGGACATTACAACAAATGAAATCTATGACACCTTTACAGTTGAATCACCTGAATACTTACAGTATATCGCTTTCAGTCCGGATGGTAAATACATTGTCTGTCATCGTAGTAGGATATATGATGTGTCTGAACGTAAACTGTTGGATAGGTATTCGTATGATGATGGGATCAACTTCCATGCGTTTTCATCAGAGTCAACTCAAATATGGTGTGAGTGGTCTAATTGTTCCATAGATTTATGGGATTTCCTGAAAGATGAGGAAGTTATGTCTATACCGAAACCAGGATGGTGGGATAATAAACATATTGAATCGCTGGCTGTATCTTCATGTGGCAAGTATATGGCGTGCAGTCCAGATACGTGGGACTGCAGTGGCAATCTTTGCGTTTGGGATATAACTAAAGGAAAAGAACCGATTGCTAAATTTACGACACCGGATAGTCCAAAATGTCTCACATTTTCACATGATAACACGATTTTAGCAGGTTGTTATGGTGATGGAACTATGTTGCTTTGGGATATGAAACCTTACCTTTAATATTATGGAGCTTCTTTAGTGGATATTACTATAGTTTGGACATTTTTGGTCTTGTTATAGATTATGAATAGTTGGCGGCATTTCCCCGTTAGCACTTCTGAACAGGTGTTAGAACCGCTGCTAACGCCCCTTTTCTGTCTAAATTCTGTTAGAAATCACTGTTTTTTAGTCATCATTTTTCCAATAATCGTGAAAATAGTTGCTGTTGAACCATTTTCACATAGTATCTTCGGGGATTTTTAGTTTTTTCTGTGCGTTTTTCCTCGGGTCGTAACCCGTATAAAAATAGTTTTGTTGTAAACGTCGCTGCAAGTAAGCGGTCATCAAGCCGCGTGTGAGATGTTTCGGTTTATACCAGTGTATATTGAGCGTGGATAGCACGTCTTCTAAATCAAGAGAAACCTTGTCTGTGTCTGTGTCTGCGGGTGTCTTAGGCAATGGCGACGGACTGAAAGCGAGTTGTGTCAGCGTTGCTGCGGTGAAACTGAGTTGAACGAACCGATCCAAACTTTTCCTGTCTCGGAGTTGATAGGTGTCAAATCCGAAGTTTTCTTTAGCGTCCCGAAAGGCAGTTTCAATCTGCCACCGGTTTCTATAGTGTCGGATAACTGTTTCTACGGGCAGTCGTAAATCTGAAGTAAATACACAAAAATACCGATAGGGTTTAGACTTTTTGGGGCGTTTGCGTATCACAACGATGCGGACATCCACAGGACACATCTTTGTTCGCACGACTTTATCAGCGACAGAAAGTGTCTGATCCTCAACAACGATATCTGTATACTTCAGGTGTGGAATAGACACACGGCTACCATACCGACGGGGTCTGCCTCTCTTGAGACGCTTAGGGCGTTTCGGTATATCAAAAAACGCTGCGTTTGACTTCGCACGACAAAGTAAATGATGTCCTTGTGAGAGTATCTCCGTGAACACTTTGCGTCTATTGAAACCTCTATCAAAAATGATAAGACCCGGTGGCACAAGATTACATAAATGCTTCAGCACAGCGAGGCTATTCGCGTCCTCGCTTTTCGGTTCCATCATCCGTGTGGCTAATGGAAATAGGCGCGTGCCTTCGGGCGTTTCTGCCAGCCACCCAATCGCACCGAACTCGTGTCCGTGATGAAACTTGGACTGGTTCTTGTTACGTGGCTGATACGCAGGGTTCCTGCGGAAATGCAAACCCGCTTGTTTTGAACCGCTACTTATGGCATGCGTCTCATCATAGACATAGACGCCCGTGGGGTAAGCGGATAGCACTTGATGGCTTAGCGTAGTGGCGACTTGATCCACACACCAGATGCCACGCGAGAGAAACTTTGGCAGAGACCAATACCGACCTGCTTGGGCTGTCGCAAGATAGATTTGTGTCATTGTGCCTCGGTAGGGCGTATTTATCAGACCTTTTACGAAAGTCTGAAAGTGGTGAAAGTTATTATACTTGAACAAAGGTCAAAAATCTGATAACATGTTGTCCAAGTAGGAAAGTGGGGTCATTTGAAATATCCTTTCAAATTTGTGTTTTCTAAAAGGATACCCGCTTTCCTGCTTTATGTCCATAAAAAAAACAAAAACTGTCCAAACTATAGTGGATATTAATAGATTAAGAAAGAAAACATCATCTGTTGTTGACAGGGATGATGTGACAACTTGGGCATTACCAAAGGGGGCAATTGCAAGGTTAGGACGAGGACGTGAACCTGACATTGCATTCTCACTCGATGGGAAATATCTTGCTATCGGTAATTCATTAGGACTATGGATGTATGACTTGGAAACGCTTACACCTACAGCTCTTTGGGAAACAGAACGTGGTATGATAATATCTGTTGCATTTTCGCCTAACGGAAAATGGATTGTTACATCAAGCTGTGACAATATATTAAAAGTATTGGATGTTGAAAGTGGATCATGTTTGGCAAAGTTGAAGACGCGGGATTATATATTTAGACTTACTTTTTCTGATGATAGTGGATATCTTGCTGCTGCCTATGATCGTTCTCTATATGTAGGAGTATGGGATATGGAATCCTTTGATACTTTTGCGGATTTTACTGTTGACGCTGAAAATACTGGTATCTACCGTCCAATCTGTCTTTCACCAGATTCTAAATTAATTGCCTCTACATGTAAAACTTCTAATTCTGAGGAAGCAGAAGCAATAGTCGTCTGGGAACTAGGAAGCGGTCAGCAAATTACTTCTCTTATAAGTCATAAACATTTGGTCACAACGTTATGCTTTTCTCCTTGTGGACAGTTGCTCACATCTGGCGGAGAAGATGGTACCGTACACATCTGGGATGTTAACACGTGGCAAATAATTAACACTTACACTGACTATGGTAAGGTCTATCGTATTATTCCTTCTTATACTCCTGATGGGATACTACGAGCAGCAATTGTAAATTATGATGACACTGGTCCATCTGCAATTTCTGTCCGTGATCTTGAATCAGATGAAATACTGTTCTCCGATCTGGTATGGGGCAATACAACTGATTTTTCCTACATCGGTGATTGGGGCAACACTGTCCAATTTTCTTATGGATCACAACTTGCTTATGAATGCAGACATGAATATGTAAACGTCTGGACTACTGAAAACCCATACGGACGTCAATTTGCACATTCACCGATTTCATTTCCAAAATATGCAATGTTTTCTGGAGATGGAAAAACTTTAGCAGTAAAACATCACCATGAAGGTGTTATCCTTTGGGATATTGAAAGCAAACGTTCTCGTCCTGCAGTAAAAGAGAGATGTGTAGGTAAAAACCAGTTTGTGTACAAAACCGATTGTGGCAATCTCTATGCAGCGAGCATCATAAAAGATAATGTAACACTCTGGAAGACAGATGATGATAGTGATCCACTTATCAATGCAATAGACCGTGAATATTGGAGTGCACATCCGGTATTATCACCAACAGGTACACTTTTCGTTTATGCTGATGAAGATGGTAATCTGAAAGTCTATGACGTGCGAAGTGGTGAAATACTCTATGAATTAATCCATCCTCTTGAACCGGAGGAGGAAGTCTATGATGAAGATGACCGTGACTCAATTCAAGAGTTGAAATTCAGTTATGATGGAAAATTACTCGTTAGCGAATCTTCCTATGCAAAAGCAAAGTTGTGGGATATGGATAATGGTAGAGAAATAACAACATTTCCAAACGATAAAGTGGGAGGGATCATAGGATTTACACCATGCGGACGATACATCTTTTGTGAAGGAGAAGAAATATTAGTATGGGATATCAACGGTAATAAGATAATAAAACTCGGTTTGAATCAGGGTCCATTTGGTGCAATTTCATTTTCAGATGATGGAAAGTATTCGATATTAAGTGGAGATGAAACTTTTGTGTACGACATAAATCAAAGAGAAATCCGCTCTCAATTAACACTACCACAAGAGTGTGAACGTCTATTTGCAGCCACATTTTCTTCTTGTGGAAACTATCTTGCTGCAGGCACATGGTGGAGCAAGGGCATGGAGAAAATGTCAGTCTGTTTGTGGGAAGCTGAGACTGGAAAACACATTGTAGAATTTAGAGGACATGTTAGTGATATACAAGATGTTGTTATATCACCCGACAACAAGCTGTTAGCTACTGCCAGTTATGACGGTTCAATTCTCCTATGGGATCTTACGCCTTACATTTAACCGTTAGGACAGACGCAAATTTGGGTGTTCCTGTTTGGCGTTTACCCTCTTTATCCCTTCGCGAGTGAGGGGAATGTGTAAGTCCTGACCGTTACGAAATTGGGAATATCATTTATAGAATTGGTATTAAAATTATACATTAAATGCAACTTTTTTCCATTTTATTTGTATATTTCTATAAAAAACTAAAGTTTGGACATTTTGGGACATTCAGGCTGCGTTGTCCGCAGGCAATGCTGTCTCTTTGTGAAAATCGGTGTGTATTTTCTGTGAGTTTGTTTTTTCAGAGTAAATCGCAGAAAATACCGCTCTGTAGAGCTGCCAGCGGAGATAAACTACACGCAACCCTTGTGTGAGACGCTTCGGATGATACCAATGGATGCCCAACTGATCACAAACTACCTGAGCACTTATCTCCTCCGCCGTCCCATCCCGTGGGGTGAATAGCAACTTCGTCAGACTTGCTGCAACGAAACTCAATTGCACAAACCGATTGATGCTTTTGCGGGATTTCAGGCGATAGTCATCAAAACCGAAGTGTTGCTTCGCATCCCGAAAAGCCGTCTCTATGTGCCATCTCTTGCGATAATATATAGCGATCTGTGGTATCCCAATCGTCAAATCTGTTGTCCATACACAGAAATACCGATAAGGTTTCGAGGTTTTCGGGCGACTTCGGATAACAACGAGGCGAATATCAGCATCGCACATCTTCGTTCTCACGACTTTGGAGGCGATTGAATACTTTTGGCCTTCTATATCCATAAGCGTATACCGCATCCTGCGAATATCCAAGCGGTCTCCATATTTTCGCGGACGGCCACGCTGGCGATGTTTCGGCTGTTCCGGTAAACGATAGAAGACGGCATTAGACTTCGCACGACACAAGATATGATGTCCATAACTTTGAACCAGCGTAAACACTTTTCGCCTTGAGAACCCACGATCAAAAATAATAAGACCCGGAGCGATCTGGGAACAGATGCGTTTCAACACCGCATCGCTTTTATCACGGCACGTCTGCGGCACCATCAGTCTCGCCCATACGGGGAATAGCTGCCAACCTGTAGATGTTTGGCAAAGTAAACCTAAGGCACCAAACTCGTGTCCATAATGGAACTTGGATCGGTTCACGCGACCCTTTTGATAACTGAAGTTGCGGAAAAAATGCAACCCCCACTGGCGTTCACCTGTTTTTATGGCTTTGGTCTCATCATACACATAAACCCAGTTAGGAAATGCTTGCTGAACCTTTTTTGTCAGGTGTCCTGCGACTTTATCCGCATCCCATTTACCACGCGATAGAAACTTTGGAAAAGACCAGTATCGCGTCTGTGAAAAACCTGATTGATAAAGTTCCGTTAGCGTGCCACTATTTCCATCTGCGATAAATCCGAAAATAAACGCTTGGAAAAGAGCATAGTTTTGTGTGTTGAACAGATACTGAAAATCTGATAGAATGTCGTCTAAGCAGAAAAGGAGGTTCATTTTTTATTCTCCTTTCAAAAAATATATTTGTTTATGAAAGGATACCTGCTTTTCTGTTTTTTCGCACTAAAAATTTCTAAAATTGTCCAAACTATAGTATAAAAAAGTGCAACCTTTTTCCAAAGTTATGTCTCTTTAATTGCAGAGACGCAAAAAGTTTGAAAATTTTGATTGGAACTTTCAACAAATTTAACATGGATATTTTGAACATAATAGTATTTGATTATGTCTAACGATTAACCGAGAGAAAATTAATAGTTTGACTCCCAGCGATGCTGGACCAACATACATAGGACAAAAGGGAAAACATTATGTTAAAAGATTTTTCAATAGAAAACTGGATTCTTGGTGGAACAGCTTTCATTATAGTTTTCACGATCGGATGCTTTGTTTGGTTTCAAGTCCAGATGTCTACGATAGAAATATATGACAACAATCAAAAAGTGGAAACCGAACACAATGATCAAACATCAGACATAGAACATAATGAAATCCAATATATAGAGATAAATGATAAAGAGGACAATGGGACAACTGGAGAAAATAGCACTGAAAGCGAAGTAATTGATGATGAGTTTTCTGATGTCACAGCGACACAACAGAAATTCAGAGAAGGCGGAGATGTCAGCGTATACGTTTACCGTCAACATTTCACACGAAATACGGAGATGGAATTATTCAACGTGAACGTTTGATATTACTCCAATAACCGTAAATGTAATTTAGTCAACAATACTCCTTTAGGCACGCGTACTATGCGTGCCTTTTTTTTAACTATAATATGGTTTCGAAAGCTGAATGGCTATGTGTTTTTTGCCTCGATTGTTGCGAAAATCGGGGACTTCTGCTAAAATATTAAAATATCAAGGGAATGACGGGAGTTTCCTTTCGAAAAATATAGTTTCTATTTGAACGTGAGTTCTGATTAGTTCTAAAATTTACCATAATAATACCATTTCTAAGAGTTTATACTGCATTAGCAGCGTTTATGAAATGTGAGAACCCAGTGAGTTTAGCGATAGCAGCATCGGAATAACTTTGAAGTATCTCCGTGACTCTCGCTTGCATAGCCTCAAGCGTCTCATAGAACTGCGTAAATAACTTCGCTTTCAAGTCTTGCCAGAAACGCTCAATTGGGTTCAACTCCGGACTATACGGCGGTAAGAAAAGTAAAACAACATTAGCAGGAACCACTAACGATTTAGCATGATGAAAACGACCCTTATCAAGCACTAATAAGTTGAGGCTCTCCGCGTAGGCAACCGATACAGCATCAATGAAACACTGAAAACAATCTGAAGTCAAGTGGGAAAGTTCTAAGAAAAATCGCTCACCTGTCAAAGGTTCAACCGCACCATAGAGATAAACCGATGTATATTGGTAATCTATCTTCGCGACAGGTTTGACACCGCGTTGCGTGATACGCCGCTGTGTAGTAGGCAAAAGACCATATCGCGTCTCATCTTGACTGAAAACACGAACGCTTTGAAAATCTGAACCTTTTTCAGCAACCGCATCAGCGACATGTTTGCTAAACTCGGAGCGGAATGTTTCAGTCGCTACTGCGTTTTTTTTTACATGGCTCTTACGAGGCACTTTGAGTTTGGCTCCCCATTTATCATGAACCATTGCGTAAACAGTTTTATAGTTCATTTTGACGCCAAACGTGTCAGCGATATACTTTTGGATTTCCACATAACTCGTAAAACCTTCAGGTTTCCGCAGTTCTTCAAGTAAGAGGGTTTGCTGTTCTTCAGTGAGGATGGGTTCGCGTCCGGGGGCGTATCCGCGTTGCAGCATTTTCTCAAGTCCGCCGGTTTCATAAGCCTGCAACCAGGTGCCGACACTTGTGCGATCAACGCCGAGGAGGCGGGCGACTTGGACACGATTTTTCGCCTCGCCACTTTTCAAGAGATAGAGCATATTCAGTCGCAGGATTTCATGCTTCTTTTTCGCTTTTCGTAAGAGGTCTTTCAAGACCTCTACACTTTCTGTGATTTCTGGCACTTTTTTATTCATAGATATTTCGCTCCTTCGCAAAGAATGGAGTACAGAATAACACAGTTATGAAGAATAGTCAATTAGATTTGGTATAACTTTCAGTTTCAATACAAACTCGGAAGGCGGGATATGAAGCAAGAAATTGACTCCATTTTCACAGAACTAAGTAGCAATAATATAAAAGTTTCACTACCGGAGGGTGCCTTTGCTAGACTTGGGCGAGGGTGTGTCCCTGATATAGCGTTCTCTCCAAGCAGCCGGTATATTGCTATAGGAACTTGGGTGGGGATATGGTTATATGACTTGATGACGTTATCCGCTATTGCGCTATGGGAATCAGAACGTGGCATGATTGGAAAAATCACCTTCTCAGATGATGGTAAATGGTTAGCTGCAAGTAACTCAGACCATAGCTTGAAAGTGTGGGATGTGCAAAGTGGAGAAAAAAATCCGTGAGTTTACAAAGCACTTGGGTTTTTCTATGAATAAAAATGGTTTTACTATGTGGGAACTGCCACAAGACGCGATTGTTCGTTACGGGTCGGGTGCCTTATGTGATTTAGCAGTTTCCCCAGATGGAACGTCCTTGGCAGCCGGTACTGGGATAGGTGTGTGGTGGTATGACCTCACCACACGCCAGCCCATTATGTTGTTCGAAACAGAGCGAGGCATGGTTGGCTACGTCGCCCTCTGTTCAAGTCAACCCTTATTGGCATTGAAAAACAGTGACAAAGATGGAAATGAGGTTATTAAGATATGGGATATGCAAAGAAAGCAACGTATCGCTGTCATGGAATATGAAGATTCCCCTAAAATTCATTCAGGGCGTCTCTATTTTTCTCCATCAGGACAATGGCTTGCTGCAAGTCGCTATGGTAGCACTATCGTTGATGTTTGGGAATCGTTAACCGGTAGATTATACACAGTGTTGGAATTACCTGCTGAAGACATTGAGTTATGCATCATAGATGACTGGCATGACAATGGATTCTATTGGGATTTTGAGGGTGCCTTGGCGTTTTCTCTAGACGATCACCTTTTTGCGTCTTCACATTGGTCGGATTTTATCAGTGTCTGGGATATAACGACTTATGAACGCATCATTCGCCTCACGGGACATCCCGAAGGTGTGCATTCGCTCAGTTTTTCACCTTGTGGGCAGTTCCTTGCTGCTGGCGGAATAAAAGGAACTGTTCAAGTCTGGGAGACTTCTACGTGGCAGTTGCATCAAACGTATCCATCGTTCGGTGACGATTGGATGGATATATCCTATGCCTCTGATGGCACCCTTCGGGCAGCAGGTATCTCTCACGATCAAAGCAGCATCACATTGTGGGATATCGCACGGGAACCAAAAGCGTTATATACTTTTCAGGAAAAAAATTATTGTGATGCTAAAATTTATCCTATTCACTTTTCCAATGGAACACATCTCGCCTTTCAAAGTAATTTTGAGGTGAAAGTTAAGACGGTGGGGGATGCGGAGTCTCTTTCTGTCCTGCCGTGGGAACTTGGCGATCTGCATTCGTTGGTATTTTCACCTGATGGCAAGACGCTTGCTGCGGGGTATCGGCAATTTGGTGGAGTCATCCTATGGGATATTGCAACCGATCATCCGCGGCGTGTCGTTACAGAGCCGCGTTGTCATATTGTTGCCGTTTATTCGGACACCGCGACTAGTAAACTCTATGCAACCGGGTTTCCGCCTGGAGAATCTGCCTATTGGGGCAACACCCTGAATCTGTGGGAAATTGGACAAAGTGAACCGATAGCCGAATTCACAATCCCTGGAGAATTACCTAATCGGCGTGCGATGGCTTATGCACCCGCTACAAACCTGCTTGCCTGTGGGAATGGAACGGAAAAGGATAGTGAGAGCTGGCAAGAAAATGACCCTGAAAATGGTGCAGTGTATGTATGGGATGTCGCACGCGGACAGATGAAACACATCTTCAGAGGCAAACATACGAACTCTATCAATTACGTGAGATTCAGTCCGGATGGCACACGGCTTATCAGCAAATGTAATGGCTGGATAAATCGGGTGTGGGACGTGATGTCCGGTGAAGAGCTCTGTGAGTTTCCAGATTTTATACCTGATGTGTTTTCCCCTTGTGGAAATCTAATTGCAGCATTTTCTGGTGGAAATATACTTGCATGGGATATTGAGCAGTGTGAAGCACGCGTGGCAATGCGACTACTACCTCTCACAGTGCCTGATGGAGAATATCCTTCGGTGGATCCGGTAGAGTTTTCGCCTTGCGGTCAGTATTTGGCTTATGGTGAAAATTGGCAACGGGGTTTAGAGAAAGCTCCTGTTCGGTTGTGGGATATTCGCACCGGTGAAAACATAGCCACTTTTCTGGGGCATCCGACAGATGTTCAATGTCTTGCGTTTTCACCGGATGGCACTATTTTAGCAAGTGGTAGTTTTGATCACACTATTCTGTTATGGGATACGAAACCTTATTTAGCAAATACATAAGCGGTATATGTGAAACGGAGCATACGTTGGTGCGGGCGAAGGTGGATGTGGTAGTCCATAATTTATCTCTGTAGCACCTCTACGGAGGTGTAGGTCGTGCTTTGAAGAAGCACGAAATACGAGGCACCTTGAATGTGTGTCTCTATATTTCAAAATTAGATGCCTACGTGGCATAAATATGGGAAATATCTACATATTTTACTAAAACATGTGATTTTATGAATAATACAATCATTTACAGACATTGGCAGCCCGGAGATGATGACGCTGTCTTAGCGTTTTTACCGAATACTAACGAAGACTGGTATCGACGCAAATTTGACGATTTTGACGAGGACCTTGAACCTGAGGGAATCTGTCTTGCATTTGTCAATGAAAGGGTTGTAGGACATGCAATTGGCCAATCCACTTCTTTGTTTGTCGAAGAAAAGGGACAGGAATTCGGAACAGTTTCAGCTGTTTTTGTTGCCCCGGATTTTCAACGACAAGGTATCGCAACTGGATTGATGCGGGATTTGCATATATATTTTGAGAAGAAAGGCTATCGAGGAAGCATTCTTGAAACAAGCAATAAGGCAGCTCGTCAATTGTATCTGAAGATTGGATACCAGCAGACTACTAGAGAATTACGAACAGAGCTTCAACCAAAGCGAGGTGCTTCTGAACTTAGATGGAT
This sequence comes from Candidatus Poribacteria bacterium, assembly GCA_965200395.1. Lineage (GTDB taxonomy): Bacteria > Poribacteria > WGA-4E > WGA-4E > WGA-3G > MSPOR6. Next base: position 854,569 of record CBDAUH010000004.1, read on the forward strand.
GAACGCGAATACTAAGTATCTAAGAACCTTACACCAGTTAGACAAGGATTGGGCAAAACAAACTTTTCCAGTTCGGTGGATATCTGAAGACCCCAATGTAGATCACGCTAATATAAGTCATTACCGTGTATTAAGCCGTGGCAAGCACATTATTGGTTATGCAGAGTGGTCTCAACCATCAGTACTATTTCCACACGGACAAATTTGTGATCCTATTGTACCAAATAAGAGTCCGATGGAAGTTGTTGAATCATTGCAAGCAGCAATTTCTAATCCGTTAGTGTGGAATACTTGTGAAGGCAGTAAGTATGAGAAAACGCTTCGTTCCCTTGGTTACTCGCTTAATCCAATGCCATGTTTTACTATGCTTCTTTCTTTTAATTCAAAGATAGATTTAACTCAGTATTGGCGGAGTTCTTAGTGAATAGGACGGACGCAATTTCGGTTGAAGTCGGGGTTACAAACCCCTCTGAAAAAGTTTGTGCTACAATGCGTAAGTCCTGGTGAAGTAAACAATTCGGTGGTGAAACATGTCATAGTAAGTGTAGTAAAAGGTAAGTAATTGATTTAGGAAGTTTTTGTGTTTCTTACAAAGCACTTGGGTTTTTTCTATGAATAAGAATGATTTCACTGTTTGGGAACTGCCACAGGATGCAATTGCTCGTTACGGACAAGGTGTCGTAACTGATTTAGCAGTTTCTGCAGATGGGGTATCCTTGGCAGTTGGTAGTTGTGCTGGCGTGTGGTGGTATGATCTCGCGACACGCCAGCCTGTTTCGTTATTTGAAACGGGACGAGGCATGGTCACTCGAGTTGCCCTCTGTTCAAAGCAACCGTGGTTGGCATTAAATAGTACGGATAGAAGTAAAAATCAGGTCGTTAAGATATGGGATATGCAGAAACGAGAATGTATCGCTGTCATGGAATATCCTGTGAGATTAAAGAACGATCCGCCTTTAAGTCCTTTATGCAGCCTTCATTTTTCACCGTCAGGGCAATGGCTTGCTGCAAATCTCGGAAGGAATGTTATTGTTGGGATCTGGGAGTCGTTAACCGGGAGATTGCACACAGAACTGAGATTATCTTCTGAAGAAGGCGAGTTATGTTGCAAGGATCATGGATTCGGATGGGACTTTACCGGTGCCTCGGCGTTTTCACCGGACGACTGTCTCTTTGCGTGGGCCCCTGAAGCAGATTTTATCATCGTATGGGATATAACTGTCGGGGAACGCATTATCCGCCTTGTAGGACATCCTGAAGGTGTGCATTCGCTCAGTTTTTCACCTTGTGGGCAGTTCCTTGCTGCTGGCGGGGTGAGGGGGACTGTTCAAGTATGGGAGACTTCCATGTGGCAGCTGCATGAGACATATTCATCGTTCGGGAACTATATGATGAACGTTTCCTACGCACCCGATGGCACGCTTCGGACAGCTGGCATATCACTTGGTGAATATTCTGTTGCTGTATGGGACGTGGCACAGCGTGAGGAACGCTACACTTTTGAGGGGCCGAAGATAAGAGGTTTTCACTTTTCCACTGGCGCACATCTCGCGTTGAAAAGTGATTTTGAAATAAAAGTCTATTCGGTAGGAGATGCAGAGCCTCTCTCTATACTGCCGTGGGAACTTGGCGATCTGCATTCGCTGGTATTTTCACATGATGGAAAAACGCTCTGTGCGGGTTATCGACAGTTCGGTGGAGTCATTTTGTGGGATGTTGCAACCCATCGCCCGCAGCGTGTCGCTATAGAACCGGGTTGTCATATTGTTGCTGTCTATTCGGACACGACAACTGGCAAATTTTATGCAACCGGGTACCCGCCTGGAGAATCTGATTATTGGGGCAACACCTTGAATCTACTATAGTTTGGACATTTTTTGTTTTTTTTATGGACATAAAGCAGGAAAGCGGGTATCCTTTTAGGAAACACAAATTTGAAAGGATATTTCAAATGACCCCACTTTCCTACTTGGACAACATGTTATCAGATTTTTGACCTTTGTTCAAGTATAATAACTTTCACCACTTTCAGACTTTCGTAAAAGGTCTGATAAATACGCCCTACCGAGGCACAATGACACAAATCTATCTTGCGACAGCCCAAGCAGGTCGGTATTGGTCTCTGCCAAAGTTTCTCTCGCGTGGCATCTGGTGTGTGGATCAAGTCGCCACTACGCTAAGCCATCAAGTGCTATCCGCTTACCCCACGGGCGTCTATGTCTATGATGAGACGCATGCCATAAGTAGCGGTTCAAAACAAGCGGGTTTGCATTTCCGCAGGAACCCTGCGTATCAGCCACGTAACAAGAACCAGTCCAAGTTTCATCACGGACACGAGTTTGGTGCGATTGGCTGGCTGGCAGAAACGCCCGAAGGCACGCGCCTATTTCCATTAGCCACACGGATGATGGAACCGAAAAGCGAGGACGCAAATAGCCTCGCTGTGCTGAAGCATTTATGTAATCTTGTGCCACCGGGTCTTATCATTTTTGATAGAGGTTTCAATAGACGCAAAGTGTTCACGGAGATACTCTCACAAGGACATCATTTACTTTGTCGTGCGAAGTCAAACGCAGCGTTTTTTGATATACCGAAACGCCCTAAGCGTCTCAAGAGAGGCAGACCCCGTCGGTATGGTAGCCGTGTGTCTATTCCACACCTGAAGTATACAGACATCGTTGTTGAGGATCAGACACTTTCTGTCGCTGATAAAGTCGTGCGAACAAAGATGTGTCCTGTAGATGTCCGCATCGTTGTGATACGCAAACGCTTGAAAAAGTCTAAACCCTATCGGTATTTTTGTGTATTTACTTCAGATTTACGACTGCCCGTAGAAACAGTTATCCGACACTATAGAAACCGATGGCAGATTGAAACTGCCTTTCGGGACGCTAAAGAAAACTTCGGATTTGACACCTATCAACTCCGAGACAGGAAAAGTTTGGATCGGTTCGCTCAACTCAGTTTCACCGCAGCAACGCTGACACAACTCGCTTTCAGTCCGTCGCCATTGCCTAAGACACCCGCAGACACAGACACAGACAAGGTTTCTCTTGATTTAGAAGACGTGCTATCCACGCTCAATATACACTGGTATAAACCGAAACATCTCACACGCGGCTTGATGACCGCTTACTTGCAGCGATGTTTACAACAAAACTATTTTTATACGGGTTACGACCCGAGGAAAAACGCACAGAAAAAACTAAAAATCCCCGAAGATACTATGTGAAAATGGTTCAACAGCAACTATTTTCACGATTATTGGAAAAATGATGACTAAAAAACAGTGATTTCTAACAGAATTTAGACAGAAAAGGGGCGTTAGCAGCGGTTCTAACACCTGTTCAGAAGTGCTAACGGGGAAATGCTGCCAACTATTCATAATCTATAACAAGACCAAAACTGTCCAAACTATAGTTGAATCTATGGGAAATTGGACAAAGCGAACCGATAGCCGAACTCACAATCCCTGGCGGATTGCCTGATAGGCGAACTGGAATGGCTTATGCACCTGCTACAAACCTGCTTGCGTGTGGGAATGGAACGAAGGCTGATGGTTGGAAAGAAAATGATGGGGACTGGCATGAAAGTGACCCCGAAAATGGTGCAATCTATGTATGGGATGTTGCAAGCGGACAGATGCGACACATAATCAGAGGCAAACATACGAATTCTATCAATTACGTGAGATTCAGTCCGGACGGCACACGACTTATCAGCAGAGATACTGATGGCACAAAGCGAGTGTGGGATATGATGTCCGGCGAAGAGATAGTCGAATTTCCAGAAAACTTTACGAAGCATGGTTTTTTTGATTACGAGTGCTATGAAGCATCAGCAGAACGCTTTAAAGAGTTGGCTGGTTTCCGACCTTATGTGTTTTCTTCGTGTGGAAATCTAATCGCTGGAAAATTTTCTGATGACAGGATACTTGTATGGAATATTGAACAGAGTGAAACACGTGTGACAATACGCAAACCCAGCACGGTTGAAGCAAAGACTTCCTCTGTAGATCCGATAGCGTTTTCACCTTGCAGTCAGTATTTGGCTTATGGAGAAAATTGGGAACCCGGTGTTGAGAAAGTTCCTGTTCGGTTGTTTGATATCGACAGTGGTGAAAATGTTGCTACTTTTCTGGGACATCCGACAGATATTCAATGTCTTGCGTTTTCACCGGATGGCACTATCTTAGCAAGTGGTGGTTTTGACGGTGTTATCTATTTGTGGGATTTGAGACCTTATTTGAGAGGGAGACCCGAAAGTAACAACGACGCTGCACACCGTACGCGTGTAGCGGAATCTATAGGAGGATAGATTATGAAACGCAAATTTTACTGGGGACTCGGTGTCCTTGCAGTCCTGCTTATCGGTGTGTCTTTAGGCTTACTGATACGCCCGACCAACACCGGCCCTAAAGATGTCTACATAGATGTAGACCCATCAAAAGAGGTTGTAGACCAGATGTGGCAGCAGGCTTCAAAGAAGAATCCACCGACAGCAAGACCGGGATACAAAATGGTTCCGCATGGCGACGATTCCCATGAAGTGCCAATATCTGAGAATCCCGTTTTTCAAGACGCTCCCATGTCTACCCCTTCTGTTGATCCACATACAGGAAATCCACCAACAGATCCTGAAATGACGTACCCGATGCCTGATAATCCTGTCCAAACATTGCGTGAATACCTAGAAAAACGCGGGCATTGGAGTGCCCAATGGATCCCTGAGTTTCCACCCGAGGATAAGGAAGCTGCACGACTGGCGTACAATTATTGGGTAATGCTCCAACATGTAGAAGCAGGTAACATGTTTTATGATGGTCCTGCATTTATACCTGCACAAGAAACATTTGAGTCTCGGCAACACTATAAGTTTATGACTACTCAACGCAGCTTCGATATCTATAAACTTTCATGGTCTATGTTAGAATCCCCTCCCGGAAACCCTGAAAATTTTAATGCAATGGGTACGAGAGGGAGGAGAAGGGGGAGATAACAATGCGAAAATATTCTCTCTGGTCTCACAAAAGCATCAATCGGTCACACCGATTTTCAGAAAGGGACAGTACTGCCTTCGGACAACGCAGCCTGAATGGCTCAATAGTGTCCAAACTTTAGTCAAATACATAAAAACGCTTTACATTTTTATTTGCATAGTATACAATAAGACCCAAAAATTGGAGATATGTAATTTATGCAGCTTTACGAAGCCGTCAGTCCTTTAGATTTTAGATATTATGGCAGCGATGATAAATTTATGCAGCGTCTCTTACCTTATGTATCCGAAGCGGGATATGTTACCTATCAGGCAAAGGTAGAAGCAGCGTTGACACGTACACTTGCAAACTACGGAGTCTGTTCTTCAAAAATAGCGGATGAAGTTGAACAAGCGGTAGAACAGGTAACGGTGGAAGCGGTGTACGAGGAAGAGAAAAGAATTCGACATAACATTCGTTCGCTTGTCAATGTAATTCGGAGCAAAATTAGTCCAGAAGCGCGTCCGTATGTGCACCTATTTGCTACCTCAGCGGACATTCTAGATACTGCGACTGCATTGCGGTTCAAAGCACTGATTGAAAACGTTATTGTTCCAGATATGATTGAACTTGAAAAGCAGTTGATATCCTTAGCACGTGAACATGCGGAAACACCTCAAATCGGAAGGACGCATGGACAACATGCTGAGCCAATCACATTCGGATATGCGTTGGCACTCTACATAAGTCGTCTTGGTACGCGGATTGAAAAGATACATGAAGCTGGTCAAAATCTGCGTGGACAATTTTCTGGTGCTGTAGGGGCATTCAATGGGTTGTCTTTAATTCATGAGAAGCCTGAGCAGATTGAGGCAGATTTTCTTGCATTACTCGATCTTAAGCCATCTGATACACATACATCAACACAGTGTGTTGAACCGGAGTTTATCTCTGATATGGCATATCATGTAACATCAGCATATACTGTACTTGCAAATTTCGCTGATGATATGCGTCATCTCTATCGGACAGAAATTGCTGAAGTAGGAAGAAAATATAATCCGCAGCAGGTTGGTTCCTCCACAATGCCGCATAAAGTCAATCCAGAGGCTTATGAAAATGTCAAAAGTATGTGGAAAGCGTTTGTTCCACGCATGCAGACTGTCTTTTTGGATAGCATTTTAGAACACCAACGTGATCTTACCAATTCCGCCTCAAGTCGATTTTTGACTGAGTTACTCACTGCATTTGACTATTCAATCTATAGGCTGCAGCGTGCAATAGATGAGATGGATGTTAAGGTGGAGAATATGAAACGGAACCTTGAGATGAGCGCAGAGGACACAATTGCAGAACCGATCTATCTATTAATGGCATATTACGGGTTTCCAGATGCTTATGACCATACACGTAAACTCATAGCACAAGTGCATCAGACAGGAAAAACTTTAACTACGTTACTATGGGAGGATGAGACCTTTCGACCGTTCCTTGACAAGTTGACGAAACCGCAACATGAAGCACTCAGTGCACCGGCTAATTATATTGGGGCTGCAGTGAGACGAACCCATGCAACATGTGATGAATGGGAGAGACGTATAGAGGGATTAACTGAATAATTAATTGTCAATACGCCGCGGATAAATACAACTAAAATCGGAACAACGAATGTTCTTGTTGGCAAATGTTTGATATTGTCTATTTAGTACGTAGATTTATCGGGTTTATCAAATGCTATCCACGCACCTGGACGATAATCGGTTTTCTGATTTTTTTTGCCAGTGGTATATGGGTAGGGAAGGTTGTACCACTAAAAAAAGTAACCAGCTATGTTAAATCTTATACTGATCCTGTGCATAGTGAGGAGACTGAGCAAGTGTTTCCAGGGATTGTTCATCGCCAGATATTGGATGATGGCGTCCTGACGAACATTCTTTCTGTGGAGCCTGATGCGGTAGATATTCGTCCGTATAGTGCACTCGGTGCAGCAATTGGAACTGAATATCTAGAGTCAATTGCCCTGCGAAACAAAGCACCTATAGCAATTAATGGTGGGTATTATGAGATGACTGGAACGTTCCAAGGTGAATCGGTCGGTGCATTAAAAATTGATGGTGAATGGATAAGTGAACCTGAGCAGGGACGCGGCGTTGTTGCCTTCAATTATGTTAATGGCAAAATTGAAGCTTATATGGATAGAATCATACTTCAACATGAAATCGTTTTATCTAATGGTACCACAATTGAAATCGACGGTATTAATCGTGGACAGGCGAGAAACGAACTTGTTCTTTACCGTCCACGGTTTCATAGTACTACATTAACGATGCATGACGGTGTTGAAGTTGTTGTTAGAAACGATAAAGTTATAGATATCCTTGATAGACAAGGAAGCAACCGTATTCCGCTTGATGGTTATATTCTTGCTGCAAACGGAAGAAAAAGACAGTTATTGTTAGATCATTTTGCACTTGGCGACTCGGTAAAAATCCGTGAGACTGTTGTTCCTGAGTTGGTTGGTGATGGTAATCTGTGGAAAAATTTTACACACATTGTCGGTGGTGGACCATTGTTGCTTCGGAATGGTGTCATATCGACGACTGAAATATATGATCGTGAGGGTTTTGATGCACCGTTCCACAGTTTTTGGCATCCTCGTACAGCAGTAGGAAAAAAAGCTGATGGTACATTACTCTTTGTTACAATTACTGGTGCTGATCCGAAAGTGCGGCGTGGTGTCAAGTTGAATAAGCTTGCAAGACTCTTTCAAAAATGGGGTGCAACCGATGCTGTTAACTTAGATGGTGGTTCTTCTTCCATGATGATTATAAAAAATAAGGTGGTGAGTGTGAAACGTGAACCATCTATCCGTTCTTCCTCTGAGGAAATACCTAAACCTACTTCCGAAGAAAAAGAAGCTGACAAAATGACGAAACTAACTAAACCAGACAAACAAACAGATGTAATAGCCAAGGATACTACTGTTGAGAAAAAGGCAGATGCAAGAGTAAAACCTGATATTCAAAACAAACAGAGTGAAAAAAAGCTAGTAATGGATAGGAAAACAATGTCTGCTTGTGGTAACCGTCGTGTTCGGCCGATGCCACGGTTTCAGGGGCATCCTGTATCAGATGCAATCTTAATCTATCCGCGTGACCCTGATCGAACACATTAGGTGATTTCCCACCTATTGCAATTTATTTTAATTTTGTGGAAATAATCTAATTTATGTGTTAAAATACCTTTGATGTGAATAAATATGAAAACGTGTATCTCAAGAAGAGGAAAAGACATGAAAAAGTATTCTATATTCTGCAGTAGCAAAGTGTTATATCAATTCATGTGTTTGATGCTGCTTTGCTTTGTGTTTTCAGCAAATGCGCAGGAACGTTTTGCGGATGCGGTGGGGCCTGTTACCATACGTGAAGTCACATCCATTTCTCCGTTAGTCGTGCCTTATATTACATGGGGTGGTGAAGCTGCACTGTTCCATGCAAATGGGGGGTTGACAACGCAACCTGGTACAATCATGGAGAAGCAGGGACTCAACTTAAAGCTGGTACCTGGCGATAATTTCCAGCAGCAAGTTCGTGACTATCTATCTGGTAAAACGCCGATACTCCGCGGCACCTTTCGGATGATCGCGCAGGCAAGCGAAGTCATTGGCCGCGATCCCAAAACGAAACCTGTCGTGTTTGGACAACTTACATGGTCAGCAGGTGACCATTTTGTCGGGCGTGCAAATATCCGAAAAGTATCGGATCTTAGCGGGAAAAAAATTGCTATTCAGAAGGGAGGGCCTCATGTGGGGATGCTGTATGATATGTTGAAAACTGCACGTCTCTCCAAATCCAACGTTCAGCTCGTGTGGGTAGAAGCCTTAACGGGTGCGAAGGGACCCGCAGAACGTTTCCGAAATGATGAGACAATTGCAGGCTGTTTCGTCATTACCCCCGATATGATCGGACTGACAGGTGGCCCTGAGAATACTGGCACAGGAGCAGAAGGCACTGTAAAAGGAGCGCGTGTCGTCGTCAGCACTGCCACGCTATCGCGTTCCATCGCTGATGTTTATGCATGTCGTAAAGATTTCTATGATAAATATAAACAATTGATTGAACGTTTCTTTGCAGGTTATCTTAAAGGGGCAGAAGAAGTCGTTTCCCTTAAGAAAGTTTACGAAAGCAGCGGGTCAACAAAATACACCCAACTACTGACCATGATGCAGAATATCTATGGAAAAGATGTGTTGCCAACACTTGAAGAGGATGCACACGGATTAATTGCAGATTGCACTTTTGTGGGACAGCCCGGTAATGTTGCATTTTTCAACGATCCGAGCAATACCATCACAGGTTTTGAAGGTTTCAATAAAGCTGGATTGGATATGGCAGTCAATTGGGGTTTTGCAGGCCAAAGATATGCACTGCTCCCATCCGATATTAATTTCAATTCCAATACTTTCAAGGGACTGCTCGCTACAACTGTGGATGCGCCTACACAGTTAAAACAGACGCGATTTAAAAAAGAAACGGTTCGTGCAGAAATTGAATCATTCAATGAAGACGCTGTCCTGGATGAAAAGACGCTCATATCCTTTACCATCCAATTTGATGCGAATCAGGACACCTTTAGTGCTGCGCGCTATAGTGCCGAATTTGACAGAGTTGTTGAACTTGCCTCAAAATATGGAAATGCTGCAATTGCAATTAAAGGACATAGCGACCCATCAAGAACATTGAGTGTCCTTGTAAGAACAGGTTTGTCCAAAGGATTCCTGAAAAGGACCGGAACACGTGGTAACTACAAATATTTTCTGAACGGTAAACCCTTCAGTCTCGAGAATACTGCGGAACTTCTGCGTCTCATTGATCAACGCAAATTTGACGATAGCAGTGATGTTGAAAATCCTTACCAAGTGATGCGGGCGGCTCTCAAACTTTCAGAACAACGCGGCGAGGCTGTAAAGCAATCTATCATAGATTACGCACGTAGTAAAAATGCACGTATTGACATAGATCAGATTGTCCCTGTTGGCTTAGGCATTAGAGAACCTGTTATTCCGAAACCGACGAGTGCTGCAGAGGCGGCTGAGAATAGACGTGTAGAATTTGCGCTTATCAAAGTGTCAGCCGAAGCCGTCGCTGCATCCGATTTTGACTTTTAGTCCTTCAAAGCGGAGCTGATCGTGAAACATTTCATAGTCACGTGTTTTATTGTTTTCTTGATACTCCTTAGCGTTCAGAGCAGTGATGCGGATACAAGTCTGCATACTGAAAATATTGTTATTATTCTGGATGCATCCGGTTCCATGAAAGAAAAGTTTCGGGCAGACCCAACACAGTCAAAAATGGATGCTGCGAAGGAAGCACTTAAGGCGGTACTGGCGAAAGTTCCAGACAATACGCATATCGGTTTACTTGTTTTCAGCGGAAGTAACGTCCAAGATGATTGGGTATATCCATTGGGTCCGAAAAGGACAGAGCAACTGTTAGCAGCAATTGATGGCCCCCAACCTGGTGGTGGTACACCGCTGGGACAATATATGCGTATCGGCACAAATAGGCTACTTGAACAGCGGGAAAAACAGTATAACTATGGAAATTATCGGTTATTGATTGTTACAGATGGTGCGGCACAAGACGCGGAAAAAGTTGCCCAGTATACACCCGAAATACTGGATAGGCACATTCGTGTAGATGTGATAGGCGTTGATATGGAGATGGATCACCTGTTGGCAAAGGATGCCGATAGTTATCGCAGAGCGGACAACCCGGGCGAACTCGTTGCAGCAGTGACACAAATCCTTGCAGAAACAGGTGGCACTGGCAATGCCCTGGATGCAGAAGATGCTTACGCAGATATCGCGCCGCTCTCAGGAGAAATTGCTTTAGACCTTATTCAACAGATGACACTGCCTCCTAGTAATGCGGCAATCGCTACGACTATTATGAGAAAAACACCATCGCAACAGCAAAAACCCTCAACACACACACCGCCACAACCTGTCCAGCAAAGTCGTGGAAATAACAGTACATGGATTCTCATAGGGCTCATCATCGTAATTGGTGGTTTTTTGATTTTTCGACGTATGGGAAAATAGGAGTCCATTCGGACAACTTTGTCCGTGATAAGGAATAAAGAGATGGAAGCGAAAACAAAAAGCAGAATCGTCATGGTAGCCAGTTGGTTGATTATCATCGGCATTTTAGGACTTGTCTACAAGTTTGTCGTTGAACCGCGTCTTGGCGGCAGACATGATAAGCTTGTTCAGAACACAAGCACACAACGGTATGACCATGAGATTAAAGTTGCACACGACTCATTTCCCGGTTATGCTATACTCCGATCAGATGCCGTGAAGAATTTACTGGATCGGCAGGCGATTAAACTTACCTTCGTAGACGATAAAGCGGATTATGTCCGTAGAGCACGCGATCTAAAAAGTGGTAAAGTGCACATGGCAGTCTTTACCATCGATGCATATCTTAAAGCGGGAAGTGTTCTTGGTGAGTTTCCGGGCTCAATTGTGCTCGTTATCAATGAATCAAAAGGGGCTGATGCTATCGTTGCACACAAACGGGGTGTGCCTAGCATCCCGAATTTGAGCAACCCGAAGGCACGTATTGTGTTGACACCCGATTCTCCGAGTGAAACGCTTGCACGTATTATGATCAATACAATGAGTCTGCCAAGTTTACCGACTTCCTGGGCATCCACCGCAAACGGTGCCGAAGATGTCTATAAAAAACTAAAATCTGCGGATCCAGACGAACCTGTTGCATATTGTTTGTGGGAACCTTATGTGACCAAAGCACTGGCAATTGATGGCGTGCATCTGCTTTTAGATAGTTCAAAATTAAAAGGCTATATTGTGGATGTTCTAGTCGTTCAACGTGCGTTTTTAGACACACAACGTGAACTTGTCACACATATTGTACAGGCGTATCTCCGTGCAAACTACGACTATACAAATCAAACAGAAGGGTTGTTGGCCTTGATTGAATCTGATGCAAAACAATATGGTGATGCACTCAACCGAAACGAAGCGAGTCAGTTAGTTAAAGGCATAGAATGGCGCAATACTGTTGAAAATTACGCGCATTTCGGTATCATCTCCGGGAATGAAGCGAAAGATTCTGAGAAACTTGAGACGATGATCGGGAAGATAATGCAAGTCCTGGTCAAAACGAAATCGATTGCGTCGGACCCATTCTCAGGGAATTATGGTAAACTTTTCTTTGAAGGCATATTACGTTCACTTCATCACGATAAATTTCATCCAGGTGTCCTGAGTACAGATGGCGCAGGGGGCTTGGAGGGTATCCTTGTTGACACATCAAATGTTGCAGAAGAGAAAGTTCGTGAAGATGTTGCGTTGAATCCACTATCTGATGCGAATTGGAATACGCTTGCGCCTGTTGCTGCGATGAAAATAGAACCGATCCAATTCGGTCGGGGGAACGCTCGAATTCTACCCGGTAGTCATAGAGCATTGACAGATATCGCATCGAAGCTGAAGTCGTTTCCGCAGTATTATCTGAGAGTTGTCGGACATACGCGTAAAGAGGGAGACCCCGCTGCAAATAAAATCCTTGCAACACAACGCGCAGAAGCAGCAGCGAAAGCACTCAGAGATGCTGGTACCAAAAATCACAGAATTCGTGCGATCGCAAGCACACGTACATCTACACAGATGCAAGGGGGTGCAGCACAAAGCGTTACTTTTGAACTATTAGGTAAACCGTATTGACGTGAGTCAGGGTACGCTAAAAGCCATCTTTGTAGCATAACCTTTCTAGGTTGTGCGGTGTAGCGGACCCCATTATCTGGAGCGAGAACGGAGCAAAGCCCAAATGCCGTTTGCGGTGGTTTCCCTTGTAATCATTTAAAAATTTTCAGGAGGACACAAGACATGTCAATCAATATAAATCAAAACGACAAGACAATCCGCACCTTTTCGCGGCGCGCATTTATCAAAAGTTCCATCGGACTTGCTACCGCTGCTGTTACTGCTGGTGGTTTACTTCACACCGCTGAGGCACAGTCCCAATTTAGCGAATATATCCCTTACGATGCAACACGCGATGTGCATTACACATCGCGATATGGTACAAGCGAAATTATTGAACATAATCATCCAGGAATGGATCCAACAGGTGAAAAGTTCACTTTCGTCCGTCTAAAATATCCAGGCGGGGATTGGTGGACGAATCTTGTGAATTATCACCGATGGATATCCGATCTAAAGTTTTCACAAGTACTCGCTGAAAATACATCAATCAACGTCAACTTGCGTAAACATCCACAATACGTAGACATTGAAGATGACTGGTTATATGCGTATCCCTTCCTATTTATGACAGGGCACGGTAGAACCCGAACTGGCATGCGTCTAACGGATACACATATACGGAAGATGCGAGAATACTTCGAACGCGGGGGGTTCCTACACGTCGAAGATTGCGATATCCGTTTCAATTATTTTCGTCCACAAATTGTTGAGATGATGCGGCGGATTTATCCAGATAAGCAGTTTGAACGATTAGATTTGAGCCATCCCATTTATCATACACTCTATGACCATAACGAATACCTCGGCGGAGATAAACTTATGCATGGCTTTGACTTTGACGAAGCAATCATGGATGAAGATAGGGTGATGGTGTACTTCTGTCCCAGTGATCTCAATTGTGCATGGGAGGGAAGACGGTGTGAACCTGGTGGAGAGGAGCAACGGCTTTGGGCTTTTGAACAAGGTATGAACGTTGTTGCCTACAGTTTGACACGGTAAACAGTTGGCAATCCATAAGTCCTATAACCTTTCTAGGTTGTGTGTCTTTGTAGCATAACCTGTTAGGTTGTGTGTCTTTGTGGCATAACCTTTCTAGGTTGTGCATCCGTGAAATAACGTAGCAAAGCACAACGTGACTTTGCGGTGGTTTCCCTTGCAATCATTTAAAAACTTTAAAAAATTTACGGTAGCAGAGATAGCAGTTTTTCCCGGAAACGTTCATAAGCAAGATGTGCACCCGCGATGTTCCCCGAAGCCGGACCTACCTGCAGCTGTCCAACAGTACCTGTACCAAATAGATTCTCAATCGGATAGAATTGTAATTCAGCATCCAGTTTTGGAAGTCCACAGACAAGCTCTATCGGATATTGTTTCAGTAATGCTCTCATAAAACCGTACCGACGCAGATCAAATCTATAGCCTGTTGCAAGAATAACACGAAAAACATCTGAAATTAGACCGTGCGACGTTTCAACATGTAAATTTTCACTGTCTGTTTTGTAGATATTGTGAACACACGTCTCAGGATAGATATCTATATTTGTATCGTTCTTAAGAGCATCCATAATTTCGGGTGTGATGCTGCCTTCCCCCCTATGCTTTTGAATAATCTGATACCGTCGTAGAAAATCGGGCTCCCTTGAAAATTCGGTAAGTGCTTTGGGCCCTAACCAGATCGGCGGAAAATCGAATTGTTCTGTTTTCAACTGTTTTCGTGCAATCAACACGACCTGATGCCCATGTTCACTTAGACTTTTGGCAAGGGTGCCTGCGGTTAAACCGCCACCCACAATTACGGACTTCTTACCGGCTACACACCTTAATTCACAATCCACGGAAAATTGGGATGCATGCAAGATTCTATCAGGATATTGACGCACCCACGCTGTCCACGCTGATGGTATGTAGGCACAGTCATCCGCACCGATTGCAAGCACAACGCAGCTGCTTCGAAAGCCAATGTTATCTGTGGAAATAAGACGGAATGGATATTTACCCGCCCCTTTGTCCCAACGCAATTCTGCTACATTCAATTGATAAAACATCGGATGTTCTCTGATAACGGAAAGTGTATCATTACAGTAATCCCAAAAGAGTTTGGTTGAAGGTTGTGAATAGGGGGGCACTAATTCATTCGTGCGGTTCTGTCTTTCTGCATATTCAACAATGCCTAACGGATCCGTGGAAATATGGTGCACAGCAGGAGATCGTAAAGTCGTCATGCCTTGACGCTCTGTCTTGTTTCTCCATTGTGTCAGTGGGGCAGGATGTCGATCTACGATTGCGATATGCGGTGCTGCTGTCGGCATGTCGCGTAGGAGTCGCAACGCAATAGCGCAGCCATGAATTCCACCACCGATGATAGTTATCGGAATATGTCGATGTGCCAGTATTTTCATATCCGTGTCAATCTGTAAATGGTCCAGGGAGGTGAACACTTTTGAGTTGATATGTCTCTGTCTGAAATGTATCTGTAGCCCGATAACGACTGAACCTATATTGCACTACCCCCACCGCAGGTGCAACCCAATAGACTGCGGGCGGACTGATCAGACGAATCGACGGTTCTGCACTGTCCCCATAGATCACTTCTTCATAAACAAGATATGTGCTGTAAGTGCCAGCAGGCACAGTAACAACAACATCCTTCTCTGCAACAAACCGAGTGACTGATACAGGATTCCCGGCAGTTTTGTCAAATACCGTCCATTCTTTCCCTACTTCCAACGGAAAATCCCATAGACGCCGTTCAGGAAAATGCTTTTGGTGGAACACCGGATTTTGGATCGGCAGAAAAACATCAAAGGCAGATTCAACGATGCCTTGCGGTGTTTTGTTGAAATATGTTGCTATTATTGGGAACGGTACGCCATCGAAAAAATCGGTGTCCGTTCGGAAATAGAAAGCATTTGCTGCCAGATGATCCACTGTCACAAGGTTGACTTCATCAGGTTCAACAGGACTGATTGTGCTAATAGTCTGTTGACGATGCGTTGTACCGCTAATATCTCGTGTGCCTCTGACACGCACTGTAAATTCTTTCGCTGTGTTGATGTTTATGTATGTCCAGGCGGATCCTGTATCGGTTGGAAAATCTATGGCTTGCAGGGTACCGGCTGTGTCCGATGGTGTCAGTGTTGTCTCACCATGCGGATCGATCAGCCCTTCTTCACCGCACCCCAGAACAATAATACATAAGATAAAAATAATCTTTTTAAATGATTGAAATAGTTGCATAGTATTACCGCAAACACGATAGGGTTATTTAGTTTTATAGATATTCATTTTATCAAGTTAACTGTGAGTAAAGGTTTTGATGCATATTCCTTTATTTTATCAGCGATCCGTGTTATGCCTTGAAAACGGAATACGGATAATGCGGTATTTCGTAAAGCGGCCATGACTTGTGGAATAGCCCCGCATCTGACAGGTGATGCGTCCTCGCCGAGTAGCACATCGCGCATCCAATGCGACTTGTTCTCTATTGCCCAATGGCCTCTCCGTAAAGCAAGTAAGCGTTCTGCGGATGCCTCACTCGGTTTCAGGCTCGTAATCCCATAGGTAGTGCGGGTTGTCTCTTCTCCTGTCTTCATATTTTTGGAAGTATAGCAATATTGGATCACTTGTGCTATGCCCGGCCAATCCAGATATGCGTTCAGACTTGTGCTTGCCTTGATACACCGTGTCTCAAGTCTGCCATGCGACTTTTCAATCGTCTCATGCATGTATATCGGTTTCCCTAAAGTAGGGTGTGTTGTGTCTTCAGAAACCGCGTCAGGCACGCCTTGAAAAAGTTTTTCAATCGCTTCTAACAGGTCCGGTTGATTGCCTTTAACAGGCAGCATATAGTCGCCCCCGCTGTTTATGATTCCGTGGCAGAAAGAGCGTTGTGTCAAAAGGGCATCCGTTGTGATAACTTTGCCTGCTACATCAAACGCTTTGAGGATTTCCGTTGATACCGGTATTTCATTGGTTTTGTCGCTGACACCTCGCTGCGTGAGGGTGATCCCTAACTCATGAGAGACGACGGAGAGTAAATGGCTGATCATCGCACCACTTTTTTTAGACGCACGCAGGGTTTTGCCATCTATAGCGACTGCGTCGGAACACCCCCGCAAATCAGGGCACTCTGCTAATGCGGCGTTTACCCATTTTGACAGGATGTTTTCTAATGCCTCAACGTCCAACTTTTTCAACAGATTATGGATAGTTGCGGCACAAGGCGTTTTGTGATGTGTGAACCCGAGTGCTTTTGTGAGTGCGGGCTGTGAGCGTGCCCAGGTAGCGATGGATGTATACCCTTTATGCCCGCACATCAATCCAACGACTAAAAGTGCGAGGATTGCTTTCAACGGGTGTCGTTTCCCTTTTTCCTTGCGTGGGTCTGTAAGTTCTGCTAACATATCCATTAAGTGGCAGGACTTTTTTCTTGTCATTCTTCACCTCAAAAGATCGTAAGTTTTTAAGGTGAAGTATAGCAGATATACCATGAAAAATCACGGTATATCTGCACATTCCAAATATTAACGATTGTGATAAAAAACAACTAAAATACATAAAACTAAATAACCCTACAAACACGAAGGGTTTGCTACTTTTTTTGACGTGAGTTTGGTATGTTTGATATGAAGGCTATTTTGTCCCATAACTTTTCCAGGTTGTGTGTCTTTGTAGCATAACCTGTTAGGTTGTGCATCAGTGACCGCTCTTTGTGGCATAACCTGTTAGGTTGTGTGTCTTTGTAGCATAATCTTTCCAGGTTGTGCCTCATCTGTAACCATACTGTAGCAAAGCACAACGTGACTTTGCGGTGACACTCTGCAACCCTTTAAAAAATTTGCGGTGACACGCTGCAATCATTAAAAAAATTCATTTCAGTATAGAGAACTTTCCAGTCGTTAGAAAACCGTTGCCATCGGTAGCACGGAAAAAGTATAAGCCTGCACAGACCTTTTCTCCGTTTCGGTTGGTGCAATCCCAACTGGCAGCATTCTCTATTGTTTTGATTCGGTTGCCTGTGACATCAAATATTTCGACCGTCAGTCCGTTTGGTAAAAAGGTTATATATGGATCCCCGTGTTCTGCACGCAGTGGATTCGGTGTGACCGTTACGTTCCGATTCGTGTTATTGGCAATATATTTGAAGGTTCTCCCCTGCCATATCCGATTTCCTGTTATCCCCTCAGGTGTTATGCCACTAATATGATAAAGATACATGCCTGTTTGTGGAAATCCGTTTGTCCGATGTGTGCCGTGCCATTTTTTGGGTGTTTCTTGTGTCAGCACAATGGAATAGTTGTCTCTTTTCGGATTTTCTATCGTCAATTGTGGTGCACTTTGCAATGGATGTGTGCTTTGCACTTCAACCTGCCATTCACCTATGCGAACAGGGTGCGTCTTGATGAAGAAGGATGGGGCAACGTTTGCAATATCCACAGTCGGGGTGATGCTGTCAGGGACAATACTGGGTGTTCCCATAATACCGATTGCGTCTACGGGAACAACTGCATAGTAGTAGTGGACATCATTCGGTGCAGTGAAATCGGTGCTAATATCTTGGAAGACTGTTGTATCTTCAAATTGTGTTCGTGCACTGCTAACGGTTCCAACAATATTCGTGTCATTTTCGGCTATGCCATCTCCGTTTCTATCAACGGCGGCGCGTACTTCGGCGTTTGATTGAAAAGGTTGGGGTGTATCTGTCTCACTGATAATCTCGTACCGTTTTCGAACAATAACGACGTGCTGAATGTCGGATGTGTTGTTGTCAACGGACCAGGATATTATGGGACCGTTACTTCCTTGTCTCACTTTAGCATTCGCAATTTGACCTTTCGGTGGAACACCTGCAATACACTTGACGGATCCGCCAGATGTACCCCCCGGAACGATCACTTGTTCACTATCAGGATGCATATTGATAAGAACGACCGTAATTTTCTGGATGTCTCCTCCGAAATCTTTGAATGTCATCTGTGCTTCTTGGGATTTTTGGAAAGTGAACGCTTCTTTGATTTCTGTAGTACCATTACTTTTTTGGACGATAAATTTGGCTGCCCATCCGCGCAACCCTAAGTTGGTATGCCTTCTAAGTTCGCTTTCTATCCTTATACGATCAGAGAGTGTGAGGTGGCTCATATCTATCGGTGCCAGGTCCGCACCATCTATTTTGATAGCAAATTCTGGCATGACACCTGATGGGTGAAACACAAAATATCTTGATGAAAAATGCTCAGGCATAGATTCGGAATCGAAATCAATTCGAACTGGATAGGCGTTGTGAACATCATGTGGATGTATGGCTACAGGTGGAAACCGTTCTGCATACCTATATCCCGATATTTCAGTACCCGTTTTCGCACGGTAATATGTGAAATAATTCCAGACAGTGAAAGTCTTGAACGCTTCCGCAAGTGTCGTGCCGTTATCGATAAAGACATCATAGAAATTACCAAACTCACGATAACTGCCATCGGTAGCGTTTGCGAAGAGCTGTCGAATGGTGTCATAACCAAACCTTTCTGCCATATAAAGTGCCCATATCACAGAACCATACTCATGGTCACCGATACGGCTTTCAAGCGAAATGTCTGGGATATTAAACCAACGCCGGAGTTGATGAATATAATAGTTATAGGCATTCGTTTCGTTGGGTTCATCTGGGTCCGGTATGTTATCCCCATCCGCTCTTATCCCCCCATCATAGGTCATCACTTCTATCCATGTTGCCGATGCTTCCATGAACCATGTAGGCATATAGGCGTTGTATGCGAACTGGATGCCGTGTAGGAATTCATGGGCACATGTTGTTTCGAGATAGCGGATACCCTCCATTTTTCCAACATAATCGTATATGCGCGAGTTGATCATGAAATAGGGGGCGATTGTGAGCGCGGTAGATAGCACACGCCCTTCAAACCAATCCGCAGTTGTGATACCAAGGGCGGGAAAGGTGAAGAGATATACATCCATTTTGTGATCTCCGCCGTTCTGTGCTGCCCAATAATCGATATAAGGTTTCTTGAAATTCATCAAGTCAATCTGGACGTGGTAGGCACGCTCCATTGCATCCGCACACAGATCAACATAATCAGGGACACCGTTGCGTGGATGAAAATCTTCAAGGGGTGGTGCATGGGGTCCGACACGAGTATAGTGCAACTTGAAGTGTGGTGTATTGAATTGTTCTGATAATTCAATATCGCCAAAGAAACTGCCCGGAAGTCCGGGACGCAAGAAGACAGGTTTTAGTTCATTGCGATATTTTAGCGGAAGGTTGTGCCAATTTTTTGCTATGGTTACAAAACTATCAGTAGCACATTCCGTAATATCATCTGGTATATATCCTGGCTTGCGTTGCTTAAAGCTTCGGACGGTCTGGATAGCACTTTGAAGTTCCGCATCAGGCGGAAGTGCCTGGACTGAAGGGAATACTGTAATAAAAAGGAGAATTATAGTAATAAGGTTTTTTAAAAGATTGCATAGTGTGTCCGCAAAGCCACGTTGTGCTTTGCTACTGCTCGGCTTGAGATAGAGGTTTTCTGTTTGCTGGGAGGCTTCTGGTTTTGGAGTCTGCTGTGACTCTTGAAAATTCGGGTTCTGACAAAAGTGGAAACCCGTCGACACTAGTGAACCGTGACAACTGAATGACGTTGAGATGATTTGAAAAGGGCTGCTATGCAAAATGAGTGGGTTTTCCATCAAGACTTACGTTGTTCTTTTCTTTCCAATATTCCTTGAGTCCATCTGTGCCTTTCTTCGATGCCCATGTGTTTAAGTGTTCCCGCTCGCCAACATAATCATATAGAGGTACAGCGAAGCCGCACGAAGTTTGAACAAGATCTACGTTAAGATCGAAGATTTGTCGTGCACCGGGAATCTGTGGAAATAATGGGTAAAGCAGTTGCCAATCTGCGTCGTCATGGTGGATAGCCTTTGCAGTGCCGTATAAACGCAGGATGAGTGGGTTACCCTCAAATGCAGCGAACATCAGTGTCATCCGTGGATTTTCTTGAACATGTGCTGCCGTTTCATTACCACTTCCCGTTACGTTTAACCATACAACACGGTTTGCGTTTACAACGCGCAACGAGTCCATACCTTTTGGAGAGAGGTTTATTCTACTATCTGCTGTGGCAGTTGCAACAAAGAATATCTTTTGTTGTTCTATAATCTCTTTTAACTTGGGTGTTATTCCGTTATGTAGTTTTGACATTGGTAAATTATTCTTGGTTTTTTAGCTTTGCCCATGTCGTTGCTAATTTGTTGATAGGCTCCACAGCATGCGGTTCTGCGCCTTCAATATCCTGCACATACTTACCCTCATATAGGCGGACGTGGTCAACCCAAACATCATTTCTGTCTGTTCCCATGATGATACCCGCGCGTGAATTTGCGTCATCTTCGGGCATTGTGAAAGTGATAAAAAATTCCTTCCATATTTCTGTGAGATGGATTATCTCGGCTGCGTATACATTCCACGGGGCACCTTGATGCATAATACGCATTGTTGCGTTTCTCGGTTTTTCGCTTTTTGCCCACAAAGAATATGTATAACGGGTGTCTTTCTCTAAGAAAAAGGGTTGCTGATAGAGTTGTATATGGCCGACTGCATCCCCGCCTTTGGCGATATTGATGTACGCAGCATTATCTCCAGCTATAGGTTCCGCTTTTTTGCCTTCTGTTTGGAAGGTTGCATTTGCACTTGCGTGCGTCCAATGATGCCACTGGTCGAGTTTATTGTCGAAATCACCGTTTCTGAGGATATTTTCTGGAGGTTTCTCCGCATAAACGCATGTTACGAACCCAAACAACAACATTAGGACAAATAAATGGATATAAGTTAAAATCCTATCAGTCATGTTCTCCTTTCCCCTCACTTTCACGGTCATGTTCTCCACCATGTTCTCCATGTTCCCCATGTTCACCTTCACCGACTTCAGGATGTGCGGTCCATCCATCAAAATCTTTACTGTTTGCAGTGAGTTGAACATCTATTTTTTCTCCGGGTGCCAAGTCAACGGGTGTTGTTGGACCGAGTTCTTTTCCATTTGACAAATGAACTTCAACGCGAACTTGTTTCAATATTTCATCTGTTGTGTTTTCAACGGTTCCTTCAAATGTATTGCTTTGTTCGTCATAAGATATGATAAGTCGAGCACCGTTACGAATTTTATCATAGGTTTCGTCCAATGTGAGTTCAGTACCCGATTCTTCTGTTCCATCGTCAGTTGTCCGTTTTGTCATATTTGTACAACCAATCAAAGTAGTTATTGCAACAATTATAACTGCAGAGAAGATAATGTGTGTGTTATTCATGAGTGTTGTCCTTTCCGTAGTAAGTAAGGAATTGTAACGTACTTTGGGATATCTTGTCAATGGAAATACGATTGGGTCAGAGCCATTCAATTGTCGCGGACTTAGTGTCCTCCGCAATTCTGACAAAGATAATCCGGGGAATGCCTAAATGACATTCATACCGTTGATTTGGCGTAAATCCGCGATTCTGACAACCCGCAATCCGCGTTCATTCTAATCATAAGAAAAGCACCTTGAAGTAACGAACTCCTAATCCGCGTCAATCCGCGTAATCCGGGGAATGCCTAAACGGCATTCATACCGTTGATTTGGCGTAATCCGCGATTCTGAACAAAAAAATCCGCGTCCAAAATCGACTTTTGAATGTCTCTGCGATTAGGTTTATCAGCTGTGTCTATGGCATTGTCATGGATGTGTTATACGATGGTGGTGCACAGAGGCCCGCCCTACAAAGATTAATGAGATAGTTTTGTGTTAGCCACGTCCGACGTAGAGCTGCTCAACCGGTAACACAGTTGCTTCGAGCATATTCATATTCGGTGGGAGTGTTGCCATGAGAACTGCTGCTTGTGCAAGGTCGTCAACATTCATCATTGGTTCAGATGGAGGTTCTGGTCGGTTTTGTATTCTTTCAACAAAAGTGTTACCGGGTTGTAGGCAACTTGCTGTAATTCCATGTGGTCTACCTTCCAAAGCGGTTACTTGTGTTAATCCCCATATTCCAAATTTGCTTGAACTATATGGTGCGCTATTGGGGCGGACACGGTGTGCAGAGATGCTACCGACATTGATGATACGTCCGCCGTCACCTTGTGCCTTCATTATCCGCATCGCCTCGCGTGAGCAGAGGAAGGGAGCACGTAAGTTAACGCCAATGACTTTGTCCCAGGCTTCTGTTGAGAGCTCGTCTATCGGACCTCCATCAAATGCCCCAGCATTATTGACAAGAATATCTAATCGGTCATATTCTGCCATTGCTTTTTCAAATAGGGATATGATTTGTTTCTCTTTGGTAACATCGGTTGGAACGGTAAGGACCTTTGTACCACCTTGGCGTAGTTCTTCAGCGGTTTGTGTAAGTAGTTCAGCATCTCTTGCGGCGATGGTCAAGCTTGCACCTTCTTTTGCAAGTCCCTTTGCGATAGCTTTACCAATACCTCTGTTACCACCTGTAACAATCGCAACTTTTCCATTTAATTTTCCCATAATGAATTCTCCTTTATCAATTCTAAAATAATTTTTTCTGTTTTATCTGCTTGAGTTGATCCTTCTGCAAGTTGTATTGCCTGAAGGTGTGTCCTTAATAATGCTAAATCTTCCGGGGTATCTACATCATACCAGGGTGGAAGTAGTTTGAGCGATACTTTGCTGGTATGAATACGAGATATAGTTTGTTGTAGGACGTGTGCAGTGCTCCATGCAATCCCATTGAAGATGAGAGGGACTGTTTTGGAAAGAGTAATTGTAGAAAACCCGATTAGATAATATCCGCCATCCATACTCGGGCCAATGACAACATCTCGTGTGTCGAGGCCTGTGACAGCATCGGTGATAAACGATTTTGGTAGTGTTGGACTGTCGGATCCAACGATAATTATCTTTTCATATCCGTTTTTTGCCCCCCACCGCGCTGCATTAGTGAGACGTTCCCCAAGATCTGTTCCTTTTTGTGATATGTATGATACTTGATTTTCAATTATTTTCTCTAAATCGGATTGGCTCTCAGGTGGTGTATATGCAATTATCAAGTCAATGTCGGATAATGTGTTGAGTTCCGAACACCAGTCTGTGAGAAATGCACTATATAATGACGCTGCTTGTTCAGCAGTTAGCACAGGCAGCAGACGAGTTTTTACCTGATTAGGGATCGGGTTTTTTACGAAAACTATCAGACACGTATTCACGAAGAAATCACTCACACTGTTTTTATTTTTATCAATTTATCAGATTACGGTAGTTTCGTCAATATAGAATTGTGAAAACATGTTGACGCATATCGTAGAAATTGATACATTATGCAAAATTGTTGTACTTGAGTTTTAGCTAAATCTAAGGAGTATAAGAATATGGCGACGAATCAGAAATATCGGATAGGGATTATCGGTTGTGGCGGAATGGGTAGGTCTCATTCTCGGTCATGGCAAAAGCAAGAGAATGTAGAACTTGTTGCGGCGATGGATATCTATGAAGAGTCTGCGAAACGAGTTGCTGACGAATTCGGTATATCAGCTACTTACACCGATGTTGATGAAATGTTGGCAAAAGAGGATTTGGATATTGTCAGCATTACTACATGGCAGGGGCCGCGTTCGGAAGCGACAGTTGCTGCTGCGAAAGCAGGAGTTAGAGGTATCATGGGAGAGAAACCGATGTCCGCTTCACTCGGTCAGGCTGACGATATGCTTGCTGCATGTGAACAGAACGATGTGAAACTTGTTATAGGGCATCAAGGTAGATATAGTGCTGTCAACACAGAGATACGTCGTCTTGTTGCTGCCGGTGCAATTGGTCAACCAACAACGCTTCATCATCGTGCTAAAGCGCACGCTGGTTTGTTGAATACAGGTACGCATGCAATTGATGGTTGGCGTTATTTGTTGTCTGATCCCGAAACTTTGTGGGTAATCGGGACTACATCTCGTACCACAGATCGATGGGAGCGTCGTACAATTTGTGAAGACCTCTGTATGGGATTAGTCTGTTTTGAAGGTGGTGCGCGTGCTATATATGAAGGTGATCTCCCTGATCCGGGGGTGTCTATGCCGAGAGTTGCGGGTACAGAAGGGCAAATACGAAATGGAGACAGCGGGACAGTGCTCCTCCAAAACAACGATGCGAAAGGTTGGCAGACGATTACACCTCCGCCAGAACCGAAAAACCAGTTTCAAGAACTTATTGAATGGATAGAGGGTAAAATCCCAACACATCGAGGTAGAGGTGAACAGGCACGATATACCATTGAAATTATGATGGCAATTTATGAATCATTGCGCATTAAAAACGTCGTCAGTATGCCGCTGGCAACTAAAGAATTGCCGTTGGAGTTGATGGTGAATGATGGTACGCTTCCAGTTCTTGAAGAAGGTAAATACGATCTTCGAACTCCGTTTGAAGGGCAAACACGGAAGCGTTGATTTATACTCAGTTTATGGGATTCTCGAAAATTCAAAGGTGGACAGACTACTATAGGTATACCGCACCCCCTATCAATAAAAAGTTGTCCTAACGTGAGTTCGGTTTCCCGGGTTGTCAGAATCGCGGATTACGCGGATTATTTGTTTGGTATTTCAAGGTGCTTTTCATAGGATATTACATTTTGTCTGAAACGCAGATTGGCACCGAAAAAGCTGCACAACCTGGAAAGGTTATGCTACAAAGAGCGTTGTCCGCGCTGCACAACCCAGAAAGGTTGTGCTACAATGCGTAAGCCCTGTAAATTAAAAAATGCGTAAGTCCTGTATATAATGGGCATCTACGTCTATGTCTGCAAACCGCTTGACTTTATTTGCCCTAAAAAATCCTTTTTCACTACTAGCATCATTCAGTGCCCTTATAGGATGGTACTTTAAGCTTACCCACGTCGCACCATAAACTTCAGAGACTTGAAAAACAATAAAAATCATCACTGTAAATAGAATAACAAACGATTGAAACCTTGTCATTTTATACTCCTTCTATAAAATAGAAATGAGCTGTTAGCGATAAAATATAAACTCAATCCATACCCAGCATACGCGGATATATGTAATCGCGATCACTACCGTATTCCAACGGCTGCATGGTAAGCGGGTTAATTGTGTAATTCCATCCCATCAGGGCTTCCAACTCTTCATCGGAGGTGTTGTACACATCAATATGAACAGTGGGCGCATCCATCGTGGCTGGAATTCTGGCAAAACCGGACGTATTTTGCCACTTATTCCCATCTTCGGTTACCCCTGAATACACAAACTCATAGCGAGAATTCCCTTTAATGAAAAAATCGCGTCCATCTTTCAAAGTAATTTTGTTCCAACTTGTCCCTTGATTCCCCATAGCGACTTCGTAGGCTGCGCCAAACCGATCTTCTTCACCATAAGCAACAGAAGGTTTTGTTATGGATATTGACAATTCTATAAATTCGGGAAACGCCCACGTCTGCTCATATATCCAATCAAATCGATTTGCTGCCAAGGCCGACTCTGGCGTATACCCTAGTTCATATTCTGCATAATCTCGATACATCTTTTCATATTCAATGAACTGATCCCATATCTCTACGTAGGGGCGTTTCGGATTATGTTCACGAACAATCTCCAGTAGAATATTTTCTATGTGCATTCTTATTTCATCTGTCAAGGGATCCTCTGGCGGATCCGGTTCTACATCCCGATACACCCCATCTATCCACTCGGGCAGGAATTTAAGGTGTTCAGGACAATCCTCTGGGACTGCCGAGGGGGGCAGTGGTGGTGGTAGGTGAGCAAAACGATCAGGGTCACGCGGAATGTGTGTGACATACATACCTTCAACGCCTGCTTTCTCGTAACCCTCAACTTCTGTCGCGTATTTCGTTTTGTTCTCTGAAATGGCAACATCGGTAGGAGATGTCGGTTCTTCAACAACACTATTATCCGTTCCAATGGATGCCGTGTCACGTTTCCCCGTTTTCTCCATCTGCTTTATAGGTTCTGTGTCTATGTACTTCTTAACAACTGGTTCGTTTTCGGTGTTTGTCATGTATGTTAGCATGACTACGGTAACACCGATGAGTAGGATTATGAGGATAGCTAATCCCCAATACATTCTATGGATCATGAAATGCCCTCCCTATTAACGTGAGTTTCATAATAATATGGTATAAAGAGAATTCCTTCGTTATGTTCGGTAGAGACTGCGCTTTGTGGCACCGGTAATATTTTCTACCGAATTACATGATGTTAATAGTACATTACAAAAGTTGAAAGTTGGCAAGGGAAAATTTACAGAGCATTCCTTTCTTAATTATATGCTTTTGTGGTATAATTGTACCAGCAAATATAGATAGGATTGGAGGATTTTGCTTGTTAAAAGTATCAAAGTTTGGCGGGAGTTCGCTCGCTACGGGAGAACAAGTTCGTCAAGTCTGTGATATCATCACCGATGATCCTGCACGGCGGATAGTTGTTGTATCAGCACCCGGAAAACGCCACAGCAATGACATCAAAGTAACCGACCTGCTAATAGCAGCTGCATCTCAACGGTTGATGGGAAAGATAGGTGCATCCGAATGTGCAGAAGCTATTGAACGTTACCGTAATATTGCTGCTGAATTGGAACTTCCCGCGGAGACAGTTGAATCTATTGCGCATGACTTTACACAACGACTTGAAGGCATTACAGATGATGCGGATCTTTATTTGGATACGATGAAGGCAGGCGGTGAGGATAATTGTGCACGATTGGTTGCTCAAGTATTGCAGTCACGCGGTGTAGAGGCGCATTATGTAAATCCAAGGGATGCGGGGTTACTGCTTTCAGATGAACCAGGTAATGCACATGTGCTGCCAGAAGCATATAACCGTTTGCGAAATCTGAAGGAATTTCCAGGTATAACGATTTTTCCAGGTTTTTTCGGGTATTCACATGAGGGACACATTGTAACTTTTTCTCGGGGTGGTTCTGACATTACGGGAGCGATTCTCGCTAGTGCTGTTCGGGCAGAGGTATATGAAAACTTCACAGATGTTGACTCTGTTTTTGCTGCGAATCCATCTATAGTTTCGGATCCTGCACCTATTTCTGAACTTACCTACCGCGAGATGCGTGAGTTATCTTACGCTGGTTTTTCAGTATTTCACGATGAGGCTCTTGAACCTGTATATCGCGCGAGTGTGCCTGTCCATATTCGTAATACCCACAATCCTGAAGCAACAGGTACATTGATTGTTCCTGAATGTAACTTAAGGGAAACGCCCGTTGTTGGCATCGCAGCGATGGGCAATGTCTGTTGTGTATATCTCAGCAAGTATCTCATGAACCGTCAGATAGGATTTGGTAGACGTTTATTGCAAATATTAGAGGGGGAAGACATCTCTTTTGAACATGTTCCATCAGGTATTGATAACATGTCAGTCATCATACGGGAAGAAAACTTACCATCAGCCAAAGAGAAACGCGTTGTTGAGAGTATCAAGCAAACACTTGCGCCAGAAGATATTTCTGTTGAACGGGGGTTATCTCTTATCATGGTTGTTGGTGAAGGCATGCAGCATACTGTTGGCGTAGCTGCACGGGCGACAAGTGCATTAGCCGATTCTGATGTGAATATAGAGATAATTAACCAAGGTTCAAATGAGGTAAGTATGATGTTCGGTGTAAAGTCATCTGATATGGAAGTTGCAGTCCAATCACTCTACAAGGAATTTTTTGATGGTCTTAACAGTTGATCAGAAAGAATTATCTGCAGGTAAACTTTCAGACACACATGTCAAACGAGCCGTTGAAGCGATCCGTATTGAAGGCTATGTTGTTCTGGAAAACATTGTGAACCATGAACATCTTGATATTTTTCGGGAACGCATGGATGCAGATTCGCAAAAGTTGATTAATGCTGAAAAGTGGGGTGGGGCAGGTATGCTGAAGGGGCATCTTCAACAAGGGCCGCCACCGTTTGCTCCTTTTATCTTTAAGGACATTGTTGCGAATCCTTATGTTATCCAAGTGACAAAAGAACTATTGGGTGCGGGCGTATATAACAATTTTTACAATGGTAATACGAATTGTCCGGGAAGCGGCACACAACCGTTACATAGACTAAAGTTTGGACATTTTGGGACATTCAGGCTGCGTTGTCCGCAGGCAATGCTGTCTCTTTGTGAAAATCGGTGTGTATTTTCTGTGAGTTTGTTTTTTCAGAGTAAATCGCAGAAAATACCGCTCTGTAGAGCTGCCAGCGGAGATAAACTACACGCAACCCTTGTGTGAGACGCTTCGGATGATACCAATGGATGCCCAACTGATCACAAACTACCTGAGCACTTATCTCCTCCGCCGTCCCATCCCGTGGGGTGAATAGCA
Organism: Candidatus Poribacteria bacterium; assembly: GCA_965200395.1. GTDB lineage: Bacteria > Poribacteria > WGA-4E > WGA-4E > WGA-3G > MSPOR6. Next base: position 883,698 of record CBDAUH010000004.1, read on the forward strand.
ACTTCGTCAGACTTGCTGCAACGAAACTCAATTGCACAAACCGATTGATGCTTTTGCGGGATTTCAGGCGATAGTCATCAAAACCGAAGTGTTGCTTCGCATCCCGAAAAGCCGTCTCTATGTGCCATCTCTTGCGATAATATATAGCGATCTGTGGTATCCCAATCGTCAAATCTGTTGTCCATACACAGAAATACCGATAAGGTTTCGAGGTTTTCGGGCGACTTCGGATAACAACGAGGCGAATATCAGCATCGCACATCTTCGTTCTCACGACTTTGGAGGCGATTGAATACTTTTGGCCTTCTATATCCATAAGCGTATACCGCATCCTGCGAATATCCAAGCGGTCTCCATATTTTCGCGGACGGCCACGCTGGCGATGTTTCGGCTGTTCCGGTAAACGATAGAAGACGGCATTAGACTTCGCACGACACAAGATATGATGTCCATAACTTTGAACCAGCGTAAACACTTTTCGCCTTGAGAACCCACGATCAAAAATAATAAGACCCGGAGCGATCTGGGAACAGATGCGTTTCAACACCGCATCGCTTTTATCACGGCACGTCTGCGGCACCATCAGTCTCGCCCATACGGGGAATAGCTGCCAACCTGTAGATGTTTGGCAAAGTAAACCTAAGGCACCAAACTCGTGTCCATAATGGAACTTGGATCGGTTCACGCGACCCTTTTGATAACTGAAGTTGCGGAAAAAATGCAACCCCCACTGGCGTTCACCTGTTTTTATGGCTTTGGTCTCATCATACACATAAACCCAGTTAGGAAATGCTTGCTGAACCTTTTTTGTCAGGTGTCCTGCGACTTTATCCGCATCCCATTTACCACGCGATAGAAACTTTGGAAAAGACCAGTATCGCGTCTGTGAAAAACCTGATTGATAAAGTTCCGTTAGCGTGCCACTATTTCCATCTGCGATAAATCCGAAAATAAACGCTTGGAAAAGAGCATAGTTTTGTGTGTTGAACAGATACTGAAAATCTGATAGAATGTCGTCTAAGCAGAAAAGGAGGTTCATTTTTTATTCTCCTTTCAAAAAATATATTTGTTTATGAAAGGATACCTGCTTTTCTGTTTTTTCGCACTAAAAATTTCTAAAATTGTCCAAACTATAGGTTACATAGAGATGGCGACCACCTCTGGCAAAATCAAGAAGTTGCTCATCCAACTGCAGAGGTCGTTGTAAATATATCTCCTCAGGATACAACGGAGGAAAACGGTAGTGTTGAGCTGTGGCCTGGTTCACATTTAGATATCAGTGGACGGCATATTGATGCTGACCATGAAGCTGAACGTCGAGAAATTGCGCCGCCCATACGTGGCAGTGCGAAAAAAGGGAGTGCCATCATACGTGATATGAGACTTTGGCATAGAGGTGTACCCAACCTTTCTGATGACCCACGACACATGATTGCGATGATTCACCGAATACGTTGGCTTCGTTCAGGTAGACGTATAAAATATCAATCTGGATGTGAAAAGGCTTTTGAGAACAGCGAACTTGATCATAATGCAGAATTTGTTGATGAGAAATTGGATGACTATCTCTTCAATCCTAAATTTTGAGTTATGGGTAACCCTATAATGTAGCACCAACTGTTGGTTTGTGTATCAAAAGAAAGGACAAAGGTGTGGGTAAAATCGCGGATGCAACATTTAAGGGAGAAACGGGCTCCTATAACTTCGGGGTGTATACCCTGGACACCGTCTTTATTGACGTGGGGGCTGTCTATATCTTCTCAAAGCGGGATGTCTCCCAGGGAAGAGGCACGCACACGTTTCTGTACATTGGGGAGACAGGGTCGTTAGAGACGCGGCTCCCCTATCACGAAAAGTGGTCCTGTGTACACAGGTATGGGGTTAATTGTATCTGTGTGCATCAGGACGATGATGTCCGTTCCCGACGAAAAAAGGAGGCGGACCTTCTCGCTGTGGGGTGTCCTCCGTGCAACCGAGAGTAGTTTGTGTCCACCGGTTTTAAGGAGTGCTGTAAAATGCCGAGGATAGAAGGCTTCAGGATCCGAAACTTTGGGGTTCTCAAAGATGTGAGACTCGGTCGCCTGCCGGATCAGATCGAAAAGCAACCGCTCACGCCCATGACTGCGGTCATCGGAAAAAACGGGGTCGGAAAGAGTGCTTTGTTTGATGCGTTTGGGTTCCTTGCGGATGCCCTGAAATCTGATGTAGAGACAGCTTGTGAGGCACGCGGGCGTGGTGGATTTGAGAGAATTCGGTCTCAACAAGAGACGAGACCTATTGCGTTTGATGTCTACTACAGAGCTCACGAAAGTGCTCAACCGATAACCTATGAAGTTTTGATCACGTCCGATGCGTCCGGACGTCCTTATGTCTTACAAGAACGTCTGAGACAAGGTCGCGATGGTCAGTCTTATGCCTTTTTAATGCTCAATAGCGGCAGCGGTGTCGTCTGGCGGGGGGATATAGAAGGATATCCTCAGAAAGCTGACATTGAAGCCACAACATGCAAAGGTGTCAGATCGTCGTGTGAGAAAGAAAAAATCGATCCTGATAAAATTGATATAAAAAAGGGAGACCTGATAGACAGCAGGGACATTCAACCCATGGGGAACTTAGATCTTTTGGCGTCCCTCGATGCCGAGGAATCTCGCGATACCGAGGTGATCACATTAGAAAATCCCCGCCAATTCGGTATTGCTACGTTGGGTTCTTTAAAACAACATCCGCGAATTTCAGCGTTTCGTCAATTCGTTGAAGGGTGGTATCTGAGTTATTTCACGCCCGATGCGGCGCGGAGTCTCCCCCGGGCGGGTCCCCAAGCGCATCTGAATGTCCACGGTGACAACCTCAGCAATGTCGTGCAATTTATGGAACGCCAACATCCGCAGCGTTTTGAGACGATTCTGGCAAAGATTGCCGATAAGATCCCCGGCATCGACCGCATCGAGACCCAAAAGACCCTTGATGGCAGGCTGCTCCTCCGGTTCAACGAAAAAGGTTTCCAGGATCCGTTTTACGCCCAACAGATGTCTGATGGGACCCTGAAGGTATTTGCGTATTTGTTGCTGCTTTCTGACCCAACGCCCCCGCCTTTTGTGTGTATTGAAGAGCCGGAGAACGGCCTGTATCATAAGTTGTTAGAGACGTTAGCTACTGAGTTCCGTGAGCACGCCACGGACGCGAAGGGTGGCTCGCAGATCTTTGTTACAACGCACCAGCCCTACTTGGTCAACGCCTTGGACCCCGAAGAGGTCTGGATCCTTGAAAAAGGGGCAGACGGTTTTTCGCACATCCATCGCGCCAGCGAGGACCCACTGGTGAATAATCTTGTTGAGGAGGGGCTACCTCTGGGGGGGCTCTGGTATAGCGACTACCTAGATCCGAGGTTGGACGATGCACTTTGAGATACTCATTGAAGACCGCTCAGGTAAGAAGGCACTTGACACCCTGATTCAGAGGATCGTGGGTGCACATCATACCTTCAATATCCATCCCTACCAAGGCATCGGACATATTCCCAAGAATCTCAACAATCCCAAGGCTGCGAATACGCAACTCCTGCTGAATCAACTTCCACTGCAGCTCCGGGCGTATGGAAAGAGATATGCCAATGATCCTAGCAACGTCGTGTTTGTTATCTGTGACTTGGATCAGAAATGTTTGAAAACCTTCCGCCAGGAACTCTTTGCCGTACTGAATGCCTGTCATCCGAAGCCTGAAACCCGATTTTGTATTGCTATAGAAGAAGGGGAGGCTTGGCTCCTGGGGGATATTCCTGCTATCAAGCGTGCCTATCCGAATGCCAGAGAGGGTGTGCTGAGGCGTTACCAAAACGATGCGATCTGTGGGACCTGGGAGTTGTTAGCAGACGCGGTGTTTCTTGGGGGTGTCAGTGCCTTGAAAAAGCGAGGCTGGTGGGCAGTGGGTCGTGAAAAATCGCGCTGGGCAACGAACATCAGTCGGTATATGGACGTAAACAAGAATGCCTCACCGAGTTTCTGTTATTTTCGCGATAAACTTCGGGAACTGATCTGATGCTACGAAAGGCGAAAAAAACAGATGAGAAAGCTGAAGCACCTTTGATACGTTCTCTGTGTGTTTTCGGCAAATAAACTTGAATTATGGAGATTGGATTAATGAATGCTGAACAGCACGATGCAGAGATCGCGGCAGAACAAGATGCAAAAACTGACCTCAACAAATTGGTTTGGGTATGTGCTGGATTGTTTGGTAATATCATAGGCGTTCTGGTTGCGTACATCTATCAGCCAACACCATCACTCACAAGATTGTATGAAAAATCGGAAACATATAAGATGTTCTATAACGATACATATAAAGTTAAAATACGTAATTTACAAGTAACCTACGCTCTGATTGGTATTGGGATACTTATCGGAGCTTATATCTTACTCTTTGGTTATGTGTTAAATATGATGGAAAGGTTACGCTACATGTAGCATAATCTTTTAGATTGTGCATCTATGGAACGCAAACTAACAGTTTGCTCTACAAAAAAGGAAACATGAGAGCATGACAAAATCACCAAGCACCAGACAATTACGCCCCCCAAGGCATCGCGTCAATTCAGTCCTGATACTTACCTTCGTCATCGGTATGTTGATAGTCCTCCATGCTACCAGTGCTGAAGTTGAAGAGATTCTCAAGCATATCGATCAACTCTACCGTAGTAAAACGAGTCATGCGGATATGGAGATGCAGATCAGCACACCGAACTGGGAACGAACCCTCTCTATGACAGTGTGGACGCAGGGAACGGACAAGACTTTTATACGGATTAACTCGCCGAAAAAAGAAAAAGATATAACAACACTCAGAATCGGTAAAGAGATGTGGAACTATCTGCCTAAAGTTAACAAGACATTTAAAATTTCACCATCAATGATGATGGGGTCCTGGATGGGTTCTGATTTCACCAATGATGACCTCGTGCGGGAATCCTCATTGATAGATGATTATGCATACCAGTTGGTAACACCCGAAGATGCTTCTCCAGAATTAATCTATATTGAACTCATTCCCAAAGAAGACTCCCCAATTGTATGGGGTAAAGTCGTTTCAGCAGTTCGGTCATCAGACTATCTACCTGTCTGGCAACATTTTTATGATGAGAAAGAGAACTTGATGCGCGTTCTGAATTATAAAGATATAAAATCTTATGGCAAAAAAACAATACCCTCCGTGATGGAAATGATTCCACAGAACAAAGCAGGACACAAAACTGTGATCCGGTTTTTGAAGGCAGAATTCGATGCTAAAATTGATGATACTATCTTCACACGTAGAAATCTAAGGAGAAACTAGTGAATATAATAAATCCGATACGGAAATATAGGGGCAGCTTGTCGCAAAAATTATACATAAGCCTCATCTGTCTAGGGTTGGGTATGATGCACAATGTTGCAGTACAGGCGCAATCCACAGAACTTACAAAAAACTTTGGTATCGGGGCACAAGGTGCGACACCTGCGTTTGGCGGAATCAGTTTCAAATATAATGGACTTGCCCCTGTTTACCTACAAGCCGTTGGTCGTTTCATACTTATTGATGAATACGCAGATCACATGTTGGGATTCGGCACATCGTATGCAATATATGAACATTTTGGTAAGTGGAATCAAGCACGACTCTATTTCACTTTAGAGGGCGGCATACGTTATCATAAAGAAACAGAGGATACTGATAAGATTATTGAAACAACGACCCTCGCAGCAGGAATCTCCTTTGGTGGCGAACTTATCTTTTCACTCGGCGGGATTCCGCTTGGACTGAACCTAGGAATTGGGCAAGGGTTTGGCAGTGAAAACAGTAAAAGTGTTGCCGGTGTTTATGTGGGAGCAGGTATACATGCATATTTTTAGATCGTTTCCAGTCGGTCCGCTCTCCTTATGTGTTCTGTGTGTTTCCCTCATAGGATGTTCAGGAACACTCGAAAAGCACGTTCAACCTCTGTCCCCGAAACCTTATGCTTTTGAGCAATACGAGATTTTAACAGGTTCTGCGAAACACCAGACTATTCTGACAGGTTTTCTTTTGAACGGAGAAACTGCGGATATCGCTGTCGTTTATATTGACAAGAACAATACACGACACCTACGCATCTATGCTCTCAATAAAGACAATTGGGAGCTTCGCATAAGGACAACACTGCATCCAAAAATCCTATTTGTTGACATCGCCAATATTAATGGACATGAAAGACTCGTCACTTATGAACATGGTCAACTGAACTGGTTCGATCCTGATACAGCAGTACGCCATGAACTCATTGATATTACAATTCACTACAAACCGCTCAATGTTAAGAAGATTGCACATGTTGATATCACACAAGACTTGAATGGTGATGGACGCGATGATATTGTCCTGCCCAATATCGATGGGTTTTGGATCTCCACACAATTAGACAACGGCATGTTCACAGATCCCATAAAACTCGGGCCACCGGATCCTTTTCTTGATGAAATTGCATTGGACGCAAAACAGAACTATCGGGATATCGGAATTAATGCTCTCACCGTTTTGTGGCATAAAAGCCGTTTTCATCTGATGGATTACGATGGTGACAAACGAAATGATATTGTCCTCTGGGACAAAGATCGTTTCAATGTCTACCGTCAAAGTAACCAAGGCACGTTTTCTACGGACGCTACCCCTTTTACTGTGGATGTCCCCTTTGACACTGATGGCGCATATTCATTGGCATTCGGATATGCCGGAGAAAATACATTCGCTCTGATTTCAGGTTTTAGAAAGAAAACAGAACGTAAAGTGTTACATACATTACGCGATTTAAACGGGGACGGTGTCACAGATATGGTTATACATACCCTCATAGGGAGAAGCCTCGGTAATCTAAAGAGTTCATACAATGTCTATTTCGGAAAAATGGGAAACACTGGACTAAAGTTCAATGCTGCGGATAGATTAACGATCAGACCGAAAGGGAAAGCGGGTGGATTGTTACCTTGGGGATACGCATATCCATGGTGGACAGATATAGATGGCGATGGTCAGATTGATGTGCTTTTCAAAGATGTTAAGACCGCACTCGGCGGAATGGTACGGGCGATGATAGGGAAATCCATCGCACTTGATTTAGAATGCTATCACATGCACAAAACCCACTATCCGCAAAAACCGACATTCAGGCACAAAATTAGACCCGCTTTGCACATCTTTGAGGCAGACCGTGTCTTCTTTCCAGCAGTCCTAGTGGGCGATGTAAATGGAGATAACCGATCTGATATATTAATCGGTAAAAACTGGGACGAGATGCATATCTATCTCGGTATACCCGCACCCACATTATTTGCAAAACACCCACAAAAAGTTGCAGTTCCGCTGCCTAACGATGAGCGAAACATGCGGTTCGTAGACATAAATACAGATAATAAAAAGGATATTCTGATATATCATCCAGATACCGATACGTCACACCGCGTGCATCTGTTAATCTCAAAGTAGATATCGTTTGTTTCCACTGATGTGATTTTATAACTTCACAGGAATCAAATTACTAATATGATCATCTAAGTTGCGCAGATAAGAAATTAAGATCTGTTCCCCTAATTGAACACAAAAAAGTGACTTGCTTTTTCTGACTTTCTATAGTAGTGATATGGAAAGAAAACGCTTACAGCTTCAGATAGTTATTTGCCAATACGTTCCTTTTGTCCAGCGGCGGCTTTGTAGGCTGCTTGCTGGCGGGGATTAGGCTCAGGCTTAGATTCGGTATGGAATTTATATGTTGGTTTTGGTTGTGTAATTGTATTTTTGGTGTTGGTGTGCTGGGCGGTTCCGCCGAATAAAGCGTATCCTGCTTTGCGAATACACCAGGTAATGCTAGCAACAACGGTATATCCTATAACGAGTGCGATGAGATAAAGGGGCCATATTTCAATAGAAGCGAAGAACCCTACTATCAAGACCAACCCCGCAATGGTTTTGAGCCAATCTTGTTTTGCAATAACAAGAACAATGATTGCTGGTAGAAATAACAATGGTTTTCTCCTGCTAGTAGTATATGCGTATTTGTTATTAGGATCGCATAGTATTCCTTCTATGCTGATATTAAGCATACTACAAATTGGATAAGATTACAAGGAAAATTTATTGTGGGCAAGTTCAGAACTACTTATTGCAAAGATTTTAGACGTATAGATACCATTTTAATTGAGAAAAGTTCAGTTTGCGTATTCATAAACACAGGCTAAAAGTTTGTGTTATAAAGAGCAAGTTTGGTTATGATACTTAAAATAGCACTTCGAAATACCTTCCGCCAAAAGAGACGTACAATCCTTACCGCACTGGCAATGATAGTCGGGTTCATGCTTTCTTCCGTGTTCATCGGATGGTCAGATGGCATCTATTCTAACATCATCGATATGTTCACACGAAACCGCATCGGGCATATACAGGTGCATCAGGAAGGATATCTGGATAAACCTTCACTCTACAAAAACATAGCCAACACTGCGTCAATCGGAGAAAAGATTAACAACACCGATGGGGTAGAAGCATGGGCACCACGACTCTATGCTGCAGGACTCGGTTCCGTCGGTGAAAAGAGCACTGCTGTCCGGGTGGTTGGAATAGATTTAAAACGCGAGAATAGGGCTACAGGATTTTACAAGAAAGTGATTGCAGGTAGACCCTTTGATGAAAAATCTCTAAATGAAGCAGTCATCGGAAAAGGACTTGCTAAAATACTCAAGGCAGATATTAGGGTTATTTAGTTTTATGTATTTTAGTTGTTTTTTATCACAATCGTTAATATTTTAGGATGTGCAGATATACCGTGATTTTTCATGGTATATCTGCTATACTTCACCTTAAAAACTTACGATCTTTTGAGGTGAAGAATGACAAGAAAAAAGTCCTGCCACTTAGTCAATATGTTAGCAGAACTTACAGACCCACGCAAGGAAAAAGGGAAACGGCACCCGTTGAAAGCAATCCTCGCACTTTTAGTCGTTGGATTGATGTGCGGGCATAAAGGGTATACATCCATCGCTACCTGGGCACGCTCACAGCCCGCACTCACAAAAGCACTCGGGTTCACACATCACAAAACGCCTTGTGCCGCAACTATCCATAATCTGTTGAAAAAGTTGGACGTTGAAGCATTAGAAAACATCCTGTCAAAATGGGTAAACGCCGCATTAGCAGAGTGCCCTGATTTGCGGGGGTGTTCCGACGCAGTCGCTATAGATGGCAAAACCCTGCGTGCGTCTAAAAAAAGTGGTGCGATGATCAGCCATTTACTCTCCGTCGTCTCTCATGAGTTAGGGATCACCCTCACGCAGCGAGGTGTCAGCGACAAAACCAATGAAATACCGGTATCAACGGAAATCCTCAAAGCGTTTGATGTAGCAGGCAAAGTTATCACAACGGATGCCCTTTTGACACAACGCTCTTTCTGCCACGGAATCATAAACAGCGGGGGCGACTATATGCTGCCTGTTAAAGGCAATCAACCGGACCTGTTAGAAGCGATTGAAAAACTTTTTCAAGGCGTGCCTGACGCGGTTTCTGAAGACACAACACACCCTACTTTAGGGAAACCGATATACATGCATGAGACGATTGAAAAGTCGCATGGCAGACTTGAGACGCGATGTATCAAGGCAAGCACAAGTCTCAACGCATATCTGGATTGGCCGGGCGTAGCACAAGTGATCCAATATTGCTATACTTCCAAAAATATGAAGACAGGAGAAGAGACAACCCGCACTACCTATGGGATTACGAGCCTGAAACCGAGTGAGGCATCCGCAGAACGCTTACTTGCTTTACGGAGAGGCCATTGGGCAATAGAGAACAAGTCGCATTGGATGCGCGATGTGCTACTCGGCGAGGACGCATCACCTGTCAGATGCGGGGCTATTCCACAAGTCATGGCCGCTTTACGAAATACCGCATTATCCGTATTCCGTTTTCAAGGCATAACACGGATCGCTGATAAAATAAAGGAATATGCATCAAAACCTTTACTCACAGTTAACTTGATAAAATGAATATCTATAAAACTAAATAACCCTAATTCCGCAGTGCCAAACCTGATCGTATCTTATGTGAGGTGTATGCGAAACTCATCGCACAACTGATAAGACATTGGATTATGGTAGCAGCTGGCTGGCGGTGTATACTGCACGATCCCATCAGCACAGCGAAACTTATTGGGCGGCATGCACGCACACTCACAATGAGTTTTCACGAATCTAAAGCGGCGTTATTGAAGACACTGAGCAACATAAAAAAGGATTTACAATACAGCGACTGGGGACAACATAGAGCAGGAAAGCACACAACTTATAGGCAACTGAAAAAGGCTGAAAATCCCTAAGTTGACACCTATGCGTGCCCTGATACTGTCCCAACACACATACCTGTCGTCAAATTTGAACATAATGCACTGTGCAGCACCGGAATATGTGCTGCGAATGCATGCACATGTCCGGGTTGATGTGATCAGAAAGACAATAAAAACTATTCAGATACCAGCCCTAAACCAGAAGAAATTGCTTTATCCCAATCTGCTGTAAATTCCCACCAATTTGACATAACCCGATGCTTATACTTTATCCCGTTTTGATATCCCGGCATATTCTGCATCCAATAGATATACCACTTAGACTCTATCAGCTGCTGGATTTTATCATGGTCTTCGTCTGGAAATGCATACTTCAGTTTACCATAAGTGTCTACATTGACACGTGTTTTCTTCCCGCTATTATCCGATGCCCAATCCTCTATATCACTTTCAACGAATGTCATAGTTCCTATATAGTCATAATGTTTTGTAGTGTTCGGAGGCATGTGAGTCCATCCTGCACGTCCAGTAATGAAGTTACCTTCTTCGTCTTGTCCAACAAATTGCTTCCAAAACAGATCTGTATTACCAAATTGTAGATGATTAGCATGGCTCAATATTGCTTCCAACTGATGCCCGTGATTGTGCACTGCTTCTGCATGACTGCGTCTGAAGTTCTGACCGTATACTGTATAAGTTGACTTATAAATGGGCAGGTCTGTATTATCACGGTTACTATTGGAAATGTCACCAGTCAATGGACTTGACATATTCGATTCCCACCAGTTTCTGAAATCTTCAGGTTTATGTATATCTGGATCATAACACGGAAAATCAGAATTTACGGCACCCATCCATATCCATATTTCCTTGACACCTAAATCGTTGACATAATGTTCCATGTTGAAACGTTCAAAAATTTTGTGGTAATCAGGGGAATACAGTGGAGTTCCGTCACTTAAATGTTGATTGACAGGTCCCTGTGGAGTTTGTTCATATACGGTTATGTATTCCACAACTCGATAGCCGAGAGAAGGTACTGCTGTCGGGTCTTTATACCCTCTGAATCTGCTACCCTCTTCAAGCATAAACTTAACACGAATATCAAATAGGTCTATCCGTGTTTTGAGTTCATCCAGGCTTATTTCACCTAAATCCCAAAAGTCCGGCGCTTTTGAGACATCCAAATTTACGCCGTCAGCAGTGGGCAAAAATCTCATTATCACAACCGGTATTTCGTGGAGGTGTTCAGGAGCGGGAGTGGTTAAATACGGATCAATTTCCTCATAAATTGGTGGTATTTCATCAGAAAATACTTGACTGGACTGCGTTAACATAACGATGAACACAACTCCTAACATAAATATACATTTCACTGTAGAAGCGATCTCCAAAGCGCGACGACACTCAGCAATAGTCGGGGATCGGCGTTCCCTCTCATAATTCAATAATATCCAATTAATTCTAAAATCTACCATGCCTCACACTGTTATTTCAACAATTGTCATTGTATCATTACCGAAAATGTCAACCACTTTAACAGCGATTTTACGAGGTCCGGGTTCGCATTCGTGTGCTACACTCTTCAATTCCAAAGAACGATCCTTCCTAGTCCGAAAACTTTGCCATTCATTTTCAAAGATAAAGTCACCTGTCCACTGCTCTTCCCACTCCTCCGTATCTTCATTCTGCACACGGATAATCTCACGTTTGCTCTCAAAATCAAAATCAACTGACCAATAGTCTATCCAATCTGTCCATTCCTTCGTTAGAACTTCTTTGGTAACAACTCCATCAGCATCTTTGCTGACCTTTACAACTTGTCCTTGTTCCACAACGATTTTACTGCCTCTGTTTTTTAGTGTCTGCTCAGCGCGTGATATGGAATCTTGTGAATAAAATACAGAAAAATCGGTAAGTTCTACTGCAACCGTCGGAAGCCCCGCTGATAAGGCGGATTGAGATGAACTCCCTTCAGGCGGATAAGCGATAGTCGGCTTCACTTCAATAAATGCAACATCATGAAACACGACTTGATTCTGTTCCACGGCCCGTTTATCAAATACTTCGGCGGGGATGTATTTCGATGCAAGGTCTATACCTTTGCTTTTCGCTTCTTGCAACAGATTTGGGAACAAGCCCATCTCAAATTCAAATCCGAGAATATCTACACGAGTAATCTGGTGTCTACGGCATTCAAGGATAATTTCCTCTATGAATAGCCGTGTGACAGGTAGATTGACAGGGCCGATTGCGATAAACCTTCCTGCCTTCTTCCCTTGAAAACTGGCAAAACCTTCTGCTTTTTCGGCAGCATAAGCACGGAGGATAAGCTCGATAAACGCCTTTTCTTTTTCTTCTAACTGTTTCTGCTGTTCCACCTCTCGTAAATTTGGATTGACACCGATATAGTGCTGTCGTTCATATTTACCGAGGTTGAGGATTTCAAAGGCGCGATAGTCTTTGCCATCTGCTTTGAGTTGCCGTTGGACTCCGATCATCCGTTTGCGTGTGGTATGAATTGCGAACTTGCCGAGATCTGTAACGATCCATTTTCGTCCAAGTTTTTCGGCAACAGCAGCGGTAGTGCCAGAACCGCAGAAGAAATCAGCAACAAGGTCACCTTCATTAGAAGAGGCTTTGATAATGCGTTCAAGAATCCTTGGTGGTTTTTCTGTTGGATAAGTCGAATTCGAGAGTCTGTTGATGTCATTCCAAACAGTTTCAATGACCTTACCACTTTTATCGTCTAAATATTGCTTGAGTTTTTCGCCACTTTTGGTATCTTCAATTCGACCTTGTTTCCGAAAATTGGCAATACTTTCAGCAGTGTAATCTCTGAGTTCCTGTAACCTGTACCTACCACCTTCATCTTCATATTTATATTGTTTGAGAGTGGATTCTTGATAGTTTTCTCTAGGTAGGTTAAATGTTCGTGTATCTATAGATTTCGAATAGTAAAACAAAGTGTCATGATTTTTCGGAAACTGGCGCAGTTTGTTAGACGGACCAAAGAAACTACCTTTTCGCCAAATAATCTCATTCTGAAAGCATTTATCTCCAAAAACCTCATCAAGAACAAGACGGATAAGTGAACTAAGCCGCCAATCACAATGCACATAAATACTGCCATCCTCTGCTAGCAAATCCCGCATGAGAATCAACCGCTCATAAATCATAGCAATAAAAGAATCTGCTCCTTTACCCCACGTATCTCGATAGGCTATCTCTTCCAGGATATTTGGATTTTTGGTAAATGTTCTACCCCCCCCCCTCCGATTTCGATATCTACAGAAAAATCCGCACCTACGTCAAAAGGTGGATCAATATAGATGAGTTTGAGCCCACCTTGTGCCTCAATTTCCTCACGTAGTGGTCCATTTTTGAGTGATGACAAAACTAACTTGTTATCACCCCAGATTAGCTTGTTTGTCCAGCCTTTGCGTTGGCGGCCGCGTGCGTCAAATAAACTGAGCTGCTGATTGCCTTCTGTGGGCTTTTCCGCACGGGGCTCGTCTACGTGCTCTATTGTCTGAAATGGCAGCACAATGTTGCAAACTTCGTTAGTTTTACCGTTCCAAACGAGTTCAACTTCGCGCTTGTCTTCAAATAGCAGGAATCGGTATTTTTCGGGCAGCGGTTTGTCTGCTTCAATGTATCGGATGATTTCTTGTTGTTCTGAGTCGGTGAGTCGTGGCATGGATTCTCTCTTATTTCAATTGAAACGGTGGAGAACATTTCTTTATGTTCTCATAACAAGATAGATTATAAACGCAATTAAGGATACTAATTGGGTTTATAATCTATCTTTTCAATTTGGCTAAATCATCAAATGACAATCAAGCAATATTCGTAAAAAGTATCAGATGAAGGACGGTTAAGTCGTCCTACATGATTGTTAATTGGCAATAGATGCGGTAAAGCGAGCATCAGCATCATCAATTGCTTTGATGATGGTATCGTTTGTTACTTCGCCCTTTTTGACCTTAACGACGACCAATTTTGTTTCTCTGGAAATACTGACAACCTCTTCTACCCCCGTGACCTTATTTAGTGCAGACTGCACTATGGCGGGACACGAGCCTCATGTCATGCCCTCCACCTGAAAAGTCGCTTCCTGATACACAGGTTTTTCCGTTGATTTTTCCATCGGCTTTTCACCAGCGGCCATATCGGTTTCTTCAGCCGTTTCTGTTTCTTGACTGACCGTGGCACAACCTGTCAGGAGTGCAAAGGTAACGAGAGTAATCAGCGCAAATTTTGCGATATACATCGTTATACCTCCTTTGTTATTTACATGACTATATTATCATATTTAGATATATGTTGTCAAGTTAATTATTTGAAAATTCGGAAAGTGAATTTTCAATTCTTTTTTTATTGGAATGTTCTCTATGTGCATCAAGGAAGGTAAAGATTTTTTGAAGACGTGAAAGCTGCTTTTGATAGGCTGCAGCTCTTTCAAATTGCAGTAATGCGGAAGCATCATTTCGTTTAGCAACCAAATTCTCTTGAACTTTCACATAGTTGCCATCAAGTAAATATATGATATTCATAATCATTTCACTATAGAGTTCACGAGTAATGAGTGCAGCACAAGGGGCAAAACATCGCTTCATGTCGTATTGGAGACAGGCACGGTACCCTTCTTGCGGTGTGATGGTACCTTGACAAGTGCGAACCATAAATATACGTTGTAACACATCAATTGCCTCATCTGTCCACCTTCGACTGGAAAGCGGACCGAAGTACCTTGCATTATCGTTGTAAATCTCTGGGACCCTCTCAAGGAGTGGAAAATCTTCTGCCACATTGATGCGAATATACCATGTTTGCGTTCCATACTTCAAAGCAGAATTGTAGGAGGGTTGATGCTCTTTGATCAAACGTGATTCAAGGAATAGTGCTTCTTGTTCCGATTGGCACACATGGTATTCTACGGCTGTTGTCCATCTGATTAATCGTTTAATTTTGGAACGACGATTTTTGATATTATGGACATAAGAACGAACACGTTTCTGTAGACATTTCGCTTTACCTATGTATAGGACTCTACCTGAGGCACCATAGAAAAAGTAGACACCCGGATCTGTAGGGATGTCTTGGATCATATCTTTCGTTAACATACTTGTGTGATAATTGCGTAAACAGTGAAAATTTGCTGAAAATGGTGAAATTATTCTGTTTGACTCTGACTAATATATCTGATAAATTATTGTAAAATAGACACACTGAATTGTCAATTGAAAAGCGTTATTATTCTGTATTTTTTATGTATTTGGTTAGAAAAAAGGTGATTTTTCGTTAGGATAGGATTTATGGAACGATGGAGACCGACCAACGAACAGAGGGAACAATACGAAGACGATGGATATTTCATCCTTCGCAACGTCATTTCACAAGACATTACTAGCGAATTACGTGGTGTGATCCGTAACGTCATCATGCTTCCTGAACCCGGTAAGTTTGCCAACGTAGATCCGATGGATCCGATGGAAGATTCCCCACAAGGCAGAATTGCGCGTTATCGGAAGCTCGCCAATTTCTGTGTTCAATCCCCACTGATTTGGCACAACATATATGCTGGAGAGAAACTGCTGAACATTGCTCGTTATTTTCTTGGAGACGACATTATAATGAAATATAACAGTTGTTTTCTAAAACCTGCACGTACTGGCAGTGCGACCCCTTGGCATCAAGACAACGGGCTATGGCGGGATGGTGAAACCGATCCTTTTAACTTTTGGATACCGCTTGAGCCTGCGACGAAAGAAAATGGATGTATGCAGTTTATACCGGGTTAGGGTTATTTAGTTTTATAGATATTCATTTTATCAAGTTAACTGTGAGTAAAGGTTTTGATGCATATTCCTTTATTTTATCAGCGATCCGTGTTATGCCTTGAAAACGGAATACGGATAATGCGGTATTTCGTAAAGCGGCCATGACTTGTGGAATAGCCCCGCATCTGACAGGTGATGCGTCCTCGCCGAGTAGCACATCGCGCATCCAATGCGACTTGTTCTCTATTGCCCAATGGCCTCTCCGTAAAGCAAGTAAGCGTTCTGCGGATGCCTCACTCGGTTTCAGGCTCGTAATCCCATAGGTAGTGCGGGTTGTCTCTTCTCCTGTCTTCATATTTTTGGAAGTATAGCAATATTGGATCACTTGTGCTACGCCCGGCCAATCCAGATATGCGTTGAGACTTGTGCTTGCCTTGATACATCGCGTCTCAAGTCTGCCATGCGACTTTTCAATCGTCTCATGCATGTATATCGGTTTCCCTAAAGTAGGGTGTGTTGTGTCTTCAGAAACCGCGTCAGGCACGCCTTGAAAAAGTTTTTCAATCGCTTCTAACAGGTCCGGTTGATTGCCTTTAACAGGCAGCATATAGTCGCCCCCGCTGTTTATGATTCCGTGGCAGAAAGAGCGTTGTGTCAAAAGGGCATCCGTTGTGATAACTTTGCCTGCTACATCAAACGCTTTGAGGATTTCCGTTGATACCGGTATTTCATTGGTTTTGTCGCTGACACCTCGCTGCGTGAGGGTGATCCCTAACTCATGAGAGACGACGGAGAGTAAATGGCTGATCATCGCACCACTTTTTTTAGACGCACGCAGGGTTTTGCCATCTATAGCGACTGCGTCGGAACACCCCCGCAAATCAGGGCACTCTGCTAATGCGGCGTTTACCCATTTTGACAGGATGTTTTCTAATGCCTCAACGTCCAACTTTTTCAACAGATTATGGATAGTTGCGGCACAAGGCGTTTTGTGATGTGTGAACCCGAGTGCTTTTGTGAGTGCGGGCTGTGAGCGTGCCCAGGTAGCGATGGATGTATACCCTTTATGCCCGCACATCAATCCAACGACTAAAAGTGCGAGGATTGCTTTCAACGGGTGCCGTTTCCCTTTTTCCTTGCGTGGGTCTGTAAGTTCTGCTAACATATTGACTAAGTGGCAGGACTTTTTTCTTGTCATTCTTCACCTCAAAAGATCGTAAGTTTTTAAGGTGAAGTATAGCAGATATACCATGAAAAATCACGGTATATCTGCACATCCTAAAATATTAACGATTGTGATAAAAAACAACTAAAATACATAAAACTAAATAACCCTAATACCGGGTAGTCACAAAACGGATATTATTGAACACGTACTATATTCCGACAGTATACATCGTGAACTTCCTCATGGGGACGTAAAGAAAATGTTGGATACGCATGGAGTGCATCATATTGAATTGGATGCTGGCGATGTGGTCTTCTGGCACAGTAGTATGTGGCACTATAGTCCGCCAAATAAGAGTAACAAAAGTCGTATAGCTGTTGCGGGTGTATGGACTAATCCACAAATAGTTGAGAAGAGCACACATTTCTTCCAGGGTTTACGTTGGGTGATGAAGAAGGGGGAGGTCTGTGCAATATTTCCACCTGAACCTGTGCAACTAGAAAACAGCGATTCCGATCCCTCAAAACCGTTTCGAATTGCTAAGGAATATTAGATACAAAAACCCAACATCGTTATATATCTATCCGATGATCATGGGTGGGAATACCTCGGTTGTTATGGAAACAGTGACATTCAAACACCTAATTTAGATCGTATTGCAAATGAAAAAATGCGTGCGGATGTTCAAAAATGGATGCAATCACAAGGAGATGAAGGAAAACTTGAAAATGAACAGTAAACATATTAACAAAATCATCTATAGTGCCACTTTAATTGTGGTATTTACATTTATGGCTTGTCTAAGTTCAGATAATCTCAACAATATTCTAAGTCAGATACCGGAAGAGGAACCAGAAGTTGAAACATTACCTACGGGTGAAGGATTAGCAATAGGAGCGACTGCTCCCGCGTTTTCACTGCAAGATGCTGATGGAAATATCCATAAACTATCCGATTATGCGGGACAAAAAGTTGTTCTTGTCTTTTTTGCTACTGAAGGGTGAACTGTTTGCCGAGGGCAACTCGTTGAGTTGCAAAGTGGATATGAGAATATAAAAGCGGCTGGTGCTGCAGAATTAATTGCAATCAGTAGTGATACCTTAGTCGGTATTCGTGGGTTGCGTCATGATGAAGGCATCGATTATCTACTTCTTTCCGATGGTGATGTAACAACTATTGATAACTACAACGTACGTGAACAAAACGGAAATCCTTTTTTAGCGCGCCCAGCAACTTTTCTTATTGATGAAAACGGAAGTATTGTATGGGTAGACCTTGGGGATAGATTTGGTCATCGTACAAGATCGGACCAGATAATCAATGCATTGGACGATTTGTAGATCAGGATGTAATTAAAAAAGGGCAGAGAAAACTCTGCCCTTTTTACTAACCATACCTATCCTATTTTTTACTATAGTTTGGACAATTTTTGTTTTTTTTATGGACATAAAGCAGGAAAGCGGGTATCCTTTTAGGAAACACAAATTTGAAAGGATATTTCAAATGACCCCACTTTCCTACTTGGACAACATGTTATCAGATTTTTGACCTGTGTTCAAGTATAATAACTTTCACCACTTTCAGACTTTCGTAAAAGGTCTGATAAATACGCCCTACCGAGGCACAATGACACAAATCTATCTTGCGACAGCCCAAGCAGGTCGGTATTGGTCTCTGCCAAAGTTTCTCTCGCGTGGCATCTGGTGTGTGGATCAAGTCGCCACTACGCTAAGCCATCAAGTGCTATCCGCTTACCCCACGGGCGTCTATGTCTATGATGAGACGCATGCCATAAGTAGCGGTTCAAAACAAGCGGGTTTGCATTTCCGCAGGAACCCTGCGTATCAGCCACGTAACAAGAACCAGTCCAAGTTTCATCACGGACACGAGTTTGGTGCGATTGGGTGGCTGGCAGAAACGCCCGAAGGCACGCGCCTATTTCCATTAGCCACACGGATGATGGAACCGAAAAGCGAGGACGCGAATAGCCTCGCTGTGCTGAAGCATTTATGCGATCTTGTGCCACCGGGTCTTATCATTTTTGATAGAGGTTTCAATAGACGCAAAGTGTTCACGGAGATACTCTCACAAGGACATCATTTACTTTGTCGTGCGAAGTCAAACGCAGCGTTTTTTGATATACCGAAACGCCCTAAGCGTCTCAAGAGAGGCAGACCCCGTCGGTATGGTAGCCGTGTGTCTATTCCACACCTGAAGTATACAGATATCGTTGTTGAGGATCAGACACTTTCTGTCGCTGATAAAGTCGTGCGAACAAAGATGTGTCCTGTAGATGTCCGCATCGTTGTGATACGCAAACGCTTGAAAAAGTCTAAACCCTATCGGTATTTTTGTGTATTTACTTCAGATTTACGACTGCCCGTAGAAACAGTTATCCGACACTATAGAAACCGATGGCAGATTGAAACTGCCTTTCGGGACGCTAAAGAAAACTTCGGATTTGACACCTATCAACTCCGAGACAGGAAAAGTTTGGATCGGTTCGTTCAACTCAGTTTCACCGCAGCAACGCTGACACAACTCGCTTTCAGTCCGTTGGCAATGGAGAAGACATCCGCAGACACAGACACAGACGAGGCACCGCTTGATTTAGAAACTGTGCTATCCACACTCAATATACACTGGTATAAACCGAAACATCTCACACGCGGCTTGATGACCGCTTACTTGCAGCGACGTTTACAACAAAACTATTTTTATACGAGTTACGACCCGGGGAAAAACGCACAGAAAAAACTAAAAATCCCCGAAGATACTACATGAACTAGTTCAACAGCAACTATTTTCACGATTATTGGAAAAATGATGACTAAAAAACAGTGATTTCTAACAGAATTTAGACAAAAAAGGGGCGTTAGCAGCGGTTCTAACACCTGTTCAGAAGTGCTAACGGGGAAATGCTGCCAACTATTCATAATCTATAACAAGACCAAAACTGTCCAAACTATAGTATTTTTTACGGTCAGTTTTAATAGCTCCCCATGTTGTAGCCAATTTTTCTGCGGGTTCTACAGGTGAGAAATCCCCATCTTTTAGTGTGTTTATCTCCGCTTCAGTAATGATACGATCGAACAGGAACACTTCATCAATAACACCTGTGAAAAATTCTAGTCCGGGATGTCTTGCACCAACCATAATTGAACCGTCAATTTCTACAACAGGTGGCGGTTTAGCACCACTCCCCGCCTTATCGCCATCATAATAAAGATCGACACCGGAATCGGTGTCATGTGTTACCGCTATATGCACCCAATCTTGAGGTTGATTTATATCAGTGATCAATCTCTGTCCCCAGGGTGGCGCATCTGTGAATATGTAGGTTTTCTGTGTGTCTCTATTAAAAATAGTTGCCCATTTGAGGGATCCGCCTGAAACCATATAATTCCATGCTTCGACCTGTGTGTTTCCTCGTTTAACCCAAAATGCGATTGAGAACTGTTCGCGTAATTGCAGTGTATCGTTGATAGGCACTTTTACATATTGACTTTTTGTGCCATCAAACTCCATGGCTTTCCCACCATGTTGTCCATCAACCCGTTCGGGACCTGCTATAAGTTCACCATCATTTCCGTGTTGAGAACCGTCTTTGGCAGTTTTACCGTTTTCTTCATCAAAAGATAGGTATAGAACGAGTGATTTATCGTCTAAACCTGCATGTGAAGCGAGGGGTATAGTGAACAATGCCAATATTGTCAAGAATACCGCGATCATATCGATCTGTTTCAACACTGTAGTTTCCTCCTTACATTGTAATTTATTCAAAATAATATTACATTATTTTAACATATTTCAGACACTTCGTAACCACATAATAATTTAGCATGCACCACACTTTTTGCAGACTGTAGTATCACATTCACTTGTCATAAATCCTTTTTCATGTTTATTATGTTCAAGTTGTAAGAATTGAGGTTTAACATTTAGGTCAAGGTGGTCCCAAGGATTAATTTCACTGAAACTACGTTGTCGTAATGCATAAAAGTCTGGGGCTAATCCGTATTTACGGAAGGCATTGTTCCATGAATTTCCGTTTGCAAGTTCTAAAATTACTTTTCCAAGTCGTCGATCTCCTCGGGCAAATACTGCTTCTTGATGTGCCATTCGCGCGCTTGCAGAGGATACTTTTATACTTCCAAGACTGTTTATCTCACGTTTTAGGTACTCAAGTTTTTTTGCTATTGTTTTGGGTGGTTCCATCGGGACCCATTGGAAGGGGGTATGGGGTTTCGGTACCATCGGTGATATGGTAAAACTGATACGACCGATCTTACCGGATTGCTTTGCATGTGGAAGTAGGAGGGTTCGCATCTCTCTTGCCATTTCTGCTATTGCAGTTACATCGGCAGGTGTTTCATAAGGAACACCTATGAGGAAATATAAGCGTAGATTGAGTATATCGCGTTTCAATGCTTCCTCAAAAACGTGGTAGAGTCTTTCTTTTGGAATTGCTTTGTTTACGACTTTTTGTAGATTTTCAGTTGCGACTTCGGGGGCGATGGTGATAGTCCCTTGTTCACTGTCAGAGAGTGCATCGAGAAGTGGTGTTTCAACAGTTTCTGCGCGTAGCGATGCACATGAAATACGGAATCCTCTGTCAACCAAACCTGAAGCGATTTCGTTAATCTGCGGATGGTCGGAGATGGAAGCACCGACTAGTCCAATTCTATCAGTAATGCCTCTCGCCTTTTCAGCCAATGCAAGTGTATTTTCTACAGAACGATGTCTTGGCCATCTCCGTGCGTAATCTGCGACACAGAAACGGCACTGTCTACCACATCCACGGACAATCTCAATCAGATGCGCGTTAGAAAATTCAGTATTTGGCGTATGTATGTGTGTGCAGGTTTCAACATTATCCAGAATCGGGACTGCTGCGGAACTTACTTTTGCAGGAAAACCATCCTGTGCTTGCACGTTCGCAACCGTGCCATCATCTTGGTAAGTGACATCGTAAAAACTGGGAACATAGAAGCCAGGTTCTTTACCGAGGGATTCTAATAGGTCTGCTTTTGGAGAGTTTGACATTTTCCAATCATGGAATTTATCCATGAATGTGTGTATAGTCAATTCTGCTTCACCAACGACGAAGACATCAATGAAATCTGCCAATGGTTCAGGATTGTAAGATATATTGATTCCGCCAGCGATGATAAGCGGATCCCATTCGGTACGTTCTTCAGTGAGCTGCGGGATTTTACCTAACGTCAGTGCACGTACAATGTTTACATAGTCAGATTCGAAGGATACTGAGAACCCCACAATATCAAATGCATGCAGCGGTGTTTGTGTTTCTAAAGAGAAAAGAGGGGTCTTCTTTTTTATCAGTTCGCGGACATATTGTGGTTCAGGAATAAATACACGTTCACAAGCTGTGTCCTTCCGTCCATTCAACGTTGCATGGATCACCTGTACTCCT
The DNA here is from genome assembly GCA_965200395.1 of Candidatus Poribacteria bacterium. Classification (GTDB taxonomy): domain Bacteria; phylum Poribacteria; class WGA-4E; order WGA-4E; family WGA-3G; genus MSPOR6. The sequence continues at coordinate 906,422 of CBDAUH010000004.1, forward strand.
AAACTTGACATACCGAGTTGATATGTGCTTGGATAGACGAGTGCAAACCTATTTGGTTTTCTGAAATGTGTTGATGCGCGTTGACCTTGGACAGCATATTTTTCAGTTTTTAATAACTGCTGAGTATGCTTGTGTAAATCCAATTTGAGTCCTCTATATTTCTATATTATTGGTAGCAGATAGAATATTAGTTAGCTTCTACGTTTATCCCTTTTCTGTTGTACACGTAGGAATGATGGAATATCCCACTGTTTTCCTCGGTTTTGGTCTTGTTCCTCATCGGTTGTTTGTTCAGCATTTTCCTGTTGTTCTTGCCCACTGCGCGCTGGTGTGGGTCTTTGGTTCGCGGGGCGGGGCGTGGAATTTGGCGTTCTTTCTTGTGGTTGTCGATCCCATGTATTCCGTTGCGTTCCAGTTTGGTTTCTGCCAGCTCCGCTGGCCTCGCTATTCCGAATTCTGCTCCCCTGAAGCATCGGATTTGGTTGAACCGATCGGTTAAAACCACTACCTGGTTTTGGCATGACGTTTGCATCTGATGGTGGATCGAATCCTGTGGCAATCACTGTCACCAGTACTTCATCTTTGAGTTCCAATTCATCTCTGTATACTAATCCGAAGATTGGTTCTGCATCTTCTGATGCTTCGACGATGACTCGCATTGTATCATCTAATTCTGCCATTGTGAAGTCGGCGGAAGATGTGATATTAACGATCATTCCGACTGCCCCGGAAATACTGGTTTCTTCAAGTAATGGTGAGGAAATAGCTTGCTCTGCTGCTGCGATAGCACGGTTATCACCTGTTGCCTTTCCCATGCCCATCATTGCTGTTCCTGCGTTACGCATCACAGTTTCAACGTCTGCAAAGTCAACATTAATCTCACCTGCTTCGGTTATGATGTCAGAGATGCTTTGAACACCGTGTAATAGGATTTCGTCACCGATCTTGAATGCTTCTTGAATTGGGAGTTTTCTGTCAAAATTATCGATGAGTCGTTGGTTCGGTACGACGATGACCGAGTCAGCACTGTCGCGAAGTTCCCGTAATCCAGATTCGGCATTTTCAGACCGGCGTCTTCCTTCAAAATTGAAAGGTCGTGTGACGACTCCGATAGTTAGAGCTCCTTTTTCCTTTGCAAGTGAAGCAACGATTGGTGCTGCTCCTGTACCAGTTCCACCCCCCATCCCAGCTGCGACAAAGACCATATTTGCTGAATCGACGATTTCTTGTAAGTGTTCACGGTCTTCATCAGCGGCTCTTTTTCCTATCTCTGGGTTAGAACCTGCGCCTAATCCCTTCGTAGTGCTCTCACCGATCTTAACTGGTGTCGCTCCGTGACATGTGCTGAGTGCCTGTTGATCTGTGTTAACTGCGTAAAATTCAATGCCCGTAAGTCCAGCTTCAATCATACGTCTCACAGCATTTCCACCAGCTCCGCCTACACCGATAACCTTTATTTTTGCACTTGCATTATCAAATTCTTCTTGTTCAAAATCTATCATTTGATATTTTTAGTTACCTTTGGATAACTCATCCTTTGGCACCTCCGCAGTATAACTCACGTTTGATCAATTATAGAACGTGTATTACCAACGGCAACCTAATTCCTCCTTTTCGTCAGTACTTTCCGCGATTACTACAAACAGAATGCAGTAATACGACATTTACGTTTTTTAATAATTTACTATAGTTTGGACAGTTTTTGTTTTTTTTATAGACATAAAGCAGGAAAGCGGGTATCCTTTTAGGAAACACAAATTTGAAAGGATATTTCAAATGACCCCACTTTCCTACTTGGACAACATGTTATCAGATTTTTGACCTGTGTTCAAGTATAATAACTTTCACCACTTTCAGACTTTCGTAAAAGGTCTGATAAATACGCCCTACCGAGGCACAATGACACAAATCTATCTTGCGACAGCCCAAGCAGGTCGGTATTGGTCTCTGCCAAAGTTTCTCTCGCGTGGCATCTGGTGTGTGGATCAAGTCGCCACTACGCTAAGCCATCAAGTGCTATCCGCTTACCCCACGGGCGTCTATGTCTATGATGAGACGCATGCCATAAGTAGCGGTTCAAAACAAGCGGGTTTGCATTTCCGCAGGAACCCTGCGTATCAGCCACGTAACAAGAACCAGTCCAAGTTTCATCACGGACACGAGTTCGGTGCGATTGGGTGGCTGGCAGAAACGCCCGAAGGCACGCGCCTATTTCCATTAGCCACACGGATGATGGAACCGAAAAGCGAGGACGCGAATAGCCTCGCTGTGCTGAAGCATTTATGTAATCTTGTGCCACCGGGTCTTATCATTTTTGATAGAGGTTTCAATAGACGCAAAGTGTTCACGGAGATACTCTCACAAGGACATCATTTACTTTGTCGTGCGAAGTCAAACGCGGCGTTTTTTGATATACCGAAACGCCCTAAGCGTCTCAAGAGAGGCAGACCCCGTCGGTATGGTAGCCGTGTGTCTATTCCACACCTGAAGTATACAGATATCGTTGTTGAGGATCAGACACTTTCTGTCGCTGATAAAGTCGTGCGAACAAAGATGTGTCCTGTAGATGTCCGTATCGTTGTGATACGCAAACGCTTGAAAAAGTCTAAACCCTATCGGTATTTTTGTGTATTTACTTCAGATTTACGACTGCCCGTAGAAACAGTTATCCGACACTATAGAAACCGATGGCAGATTGAAACTGCCTTCCGGGACGCTAAAGAAAACTTCGGATTTGACACCTATCAACTCCGAGACAGGAAAAGTTTGGATCGGTTCGTTCAACTCAGTTTCACCGCAGCAACGCTCACACAACTCGCTTTCAGTCCGGTGCTAATGGAGAAGACATCCGCAGACACAGACACAGACAAGGTTTCTCTTGATTTAGAAGACGTGCTATCCACGCTCAATATACACTGGTATAAACCGAAACATCTCACACGCGGCTTGATGACCGCTTACTTGCAGCGACGTTTACAACAAAACTATTTTTATACGGGTTACGACCCGAGGAAAAACGCACAGAAAAAACTAAAAATCCCCGAAGATACTACATGAACTAGTTCAACAGCAACTATTTTCACGATGATTGGAAAAATGATGGCTAAAAAACAGTGATTTCTAACAGAATTTAGACAAAAAAGGGGCGTTAGCAGCGGTTCTAACACCTGTTCAGAAGTGCTAACGGGGAAATGCTGCCAACTATTCATAATCTATAACAAGACCAAAAATGTCCAAACTATAGTAATAATTTATAGAGCAATATTTAAATTTTTTACGTAGGTTCGGTCAGACATTGAACTCACGTTAACCTAATATCTGAACAAATGCCTAATATATGTGTTATTTCGATCTTATCTGTTTTGTTTTCTTTTAGTGAGTTTATATTATTGACAAAGATTCAATCTTTCTCTGTTCTGATATAAAATGAAACAAGAATTGAAATCAGCGTATTATAATTATACATGTAATTCGTATTTTAGTCAATAAATAGTATCATGCTATTCAGAATCTGAAGAATTGGACTTTCACATTGCAACGTTTGGTAATTTATGCTTCTGATTTATTTGATTTTAGTATCCGAACCATTCTTTTATATTTCTAAAAAATCCGCCCATTGGGCTTAAGCTGCGTCTTAATGCTTGTGCCTGTTTTTCTTCACGGCGCAGTGATTCGCCATATACTGCCAGCCCTATACTTGTTGAAAACATTGGGTAATTGACACGGTCTGTTAATCCTTTTAATTCCATCGGATATCCAACTTGTACTCGAAGCTGCAAAATCTCTTCAGCGAGTTCTGTTAACCCATCCATAAGTGCTGTACCGCCTGTTAGAACGAGTCCTCCAGGAAGTTGCATGTCACCAATTTGCTTCGCTATTTCTTCAAGTATTTCAACCATTCTGTATTCAATGATTTGCGCAAGTTCTACGCGGCTAACGAACCTGGGGGGAGATGAGTCCATTGTAATCGGGACTGGATTAGTATCCTCTTCTGTTACCCATTGAGTCCATGCGCACCCGCGGTGAAGTTTCAATTCTTCTGCCATTGGGAGGGTTACTTTTAGGTATTGTGCAATATCATTTGTCACGTGTTGTCCCCCAACAGGCAAGACGGCGACGTGTTCGATTGCGTCTTCTTTGTATATAATAATGTCTGTTGTTTGGTCTCCGATATCTGCAAGTGCGATTCCTGCTTCCCGTTCATCTCTTTGCAGTACTGCTTTTGCTGATGCTAGTGGTGCGACTGCGATGGTTTCAACACTTGGAATACTCGCGCTTTCTACGCTATTTAACAGACTTTGGACTCCACTTGAATTGCCCGTAATAATGTAGGCGTTTGCTTCTAAACGTGCCCCTGACATTCCAATTGGTTCTTTTATCTTTATGTGCATGTCAACGACGAAGTTTTGTTTAAGCACATGTAGGATATCCTGTCCATCAGGTATAGCTGCTATGGATCTTGCCGATTGGACAGCTCTATCTACATCATCCTTTGTTATTTGTGAAGAATTTTTGACTGTTATGACACCGCGTGATGTCTGCCCGACAACGTGTTCACCAGATATCCCCAAACATACGGATTCTATGTTGATCCCTGCCATGAGCTCGGCTTCTGAAATTGCCTCACGAATTGCTTCTGCAGTTGAATTGATGTCTACTACAACTCCCTTTCTTGAACCTCTTGAGTTTGCGGTACCGACACCGATTATTTCTATCTGTCCATCTAAGCTCGGTAGTGCATGGCATACCACTGCGGAGATTTTACTTGAGCCAATATCTAATCCGGTGATAATGGTTCCTTTTGCCATCTATCTGCTGTCACCTCCTATAAATAGCGTATCTTCGTATCTGCTATCTAAATATGTGTATTTTTTTTGTAAGGGTTTTTCCTTTTTACCCGGACGATTTTTATTTAAGAAATTATTCTTTTTTTGTTGTAGGATAAGAAGTCCTTGTTGTTGAATAAATAAATCTACATTATCGAGACCGGTTTCAAGCATATCGGATGCAATCCATACTGGCATGGGTAAATTTGCCAAATCGATAATAATTTTATCAGAAACTCGAGCGTCGATTCTTCTTAAATTCTTTCTCAATTTAGGTTTTTGTTTAATTATAAGTTTCAAAATCTGAATACCCCTATGGGTTGTGCCAGATTTGATCTGCTTCCCAACTTCAGGCAGGTGTATTCCTTCATCTAATATAAGTGCCATGTGTGTAATCTCTTCTGTTCTAATTGATTCTAACACATAACCTGCTTCATCAATCAAGTAAATTTTGTCTGTTTTTTGCTTTCCTTTTCTATTATTCTTCACATTTCTTAATTTTTCATCTGATGCTAGTATGTATTTTACTCGAGCAAAAGGTTTACGTTCAGTAATTTCAACAGACAATTGGCGTTTTGCATAATTTTTTGATACGTATGCTTCCTTTACATAACTCAAGTTGTCTTTTAAATATGCTGCTGTTTTAGATTCAGAGTCAGTAATGATATTTTGTAAGTTATCTCCTAACACATCAAAGATGTGTCCTTCGGTGTAGTGAGAATTCTCAGTGAGATTTATAGTAATGTGGACATGTTCAAAATCAAATAATCCGACAAATAATTTCGTCAAGAACAGAAGAGTTACGACAACTGTACCATAGATTACCATTCTTCTTGCACGATATCTTGGTTTTTTTATCCGTTTTGGTTTGAAGATTCGGTGATCAGGTCCATCCTTACTCCGTTTTTTTACATTAAGGTGCTTCATTCATTAGTCTCATTTATGCAGCATATCTGTTAAGAAGTTGATGTCCAACATTCATTATGTCACCAGCACCGAGGGTGATCACAAGGTCATGTGGTTTCGTAATTTTAATAAGATGTTCAACTACGTCATCCATATCAGATATGTAAACGACATTAGGATGTCCGAGTGCTTTTATGGCATTTGCTAAGTTTTCGCCGGTAACATTTTCTATCGGTTTTTCACCCGCTCCATAGATCGAGGTAACAATTAGTACATCTGCTTGATAAAACGATCGGGAGAATTCATCTGCTAGATCTCGTACTCGCGCGTATCTATGTGGTTGAAAAACAGCGACAATACGGCGATCATATCCATCTCTTGCTCCTTGCAAGGCCGCCTGCAATTTAGCTGGATTGTGGGCATAGTCATCAACGACAACGATGTCATCAACTGTTCCTAAAACTTCAAAACGTCGGTGGACTCCTTGAAAGGATTCAAGAGCGTTTTTTATATCTGAAAATGGAATATCCAATTCGAGACCTACTGCAATTGCTGCTAAAGAGTTCGAAATATTGTGCGTCCCAGGCATTCTAAGATGAACATTGCCACACACTTTTCCGTGTGATCGAACTTGATAATGGGATGTGGGGCCGTCAATCTGGATGTTTTCTGCAATCAAATCAGCTTGTGAATCGAGTCCATAAGTTACAAATCGCTTATTTACCATCGGTATAAGTTTCTTAATATGGGCCTGATCGAGACATAATATCGCAGATCCGTAGAAGGGAACTTTGTTGATAAATGTTAGGAATGTATCACCTATTTCTTTTACGCTGCTGTAATAATCAAGATGGTCTGCATCTATAGATGTGACAACGGCTATAGTTGGATAAAACATTTCTATTGACCCATAAGCTTCATCAGCCTCAATGACCATAACATCACCACGTCCACTTCTAGCGTTGCTTCCGTTGACTAACTTGCCCCCGACAACAACTGTTGGATCGAGGGTTGCTAAAACTGCAGCGGTCATTGCTGTTGTTGTCGTTTTTCCATGGGTTCCACTAACTGCAATACTATATCGCATACGTGTAATTTCATTCAACATCTCTGCCCCCCGAATAATCGGGATATGTGCTTGTATTGCAGCTTGTAATTCTGGGTTATCTTCCGGTATTGCTGGAGACATAACAATGACATCTGCTCCATTTACATGTGAGGAGGCGTGGTTGTACCATATATTTGCTCCACATGACCTTAAATGTTCTGTTGCTGCAGACTTTTTAATATCAGAACCTGTGACATTAAAATCATGGTCAAGCAGTACCTCTGCAATACCACTTAACCCTGCGCCCCCTATACCAATCATATGAATGTGTTGTGTTTTACCTAACAACGCGTGCCTCCAGCATAAAAGTATTATATACTCAATAAACGATACGTGAACATCTATTGTTACACAAGTCTATATATTGACTCTGCGATCGTCTGACTTGCAAGGGGGTATCCTAGTTTTTTACTCGCGGATTTCATTTGTAGATAAGTGTCTTCGTCGGAAAATATACGATATAGGTTGTCTACAAGTATTTCTGGTGTCAAGATTTCCTGTTGAAGAACAACAGCTGCACCGGCATTTGCCACAGACAGGGCATTATCTACTTGGTTATTACCGACGGCAGTGGGTAATGGGATAAAGATTGCCGGTATACCACAAGCGGTAACTTCCGATACGGTCATGCCACCGGCTCTACAGATCATGAGATCTGCTATGCTATAAATTTCTTCTACATAATCAAAGAACGGTTGAACATGATGTGGAATCTTGTGTTCCACATAAGCTGCCTTAACTTCCTCACCGTTTGTTTTACCGGTTTGATGAATTATTTGGATAGGTAAAACACTTGAGCTATCCCTAGATTCTATTTCATTCCTATTTGATTCTGGATAGGAAGTATAGGCAAATTTTGCGATTAATGGTGCAGAGTTTATTAAAGCTTCATTTACAACTTGAGAACCTTGGCTGCCCCCCATTACGAATACTGTTTTGGTATTTGGACACAATTTATATTTTCTGTATGTTTTTTCTTCCCGTGGAAATTCCGTTATTCTAGGGCGTATAGGGTTACCTGTAACCTGTGCAATGTGTTCAGGAAATCGACGGGTTTTCTGAGGTAAGGCAAGGTAAGCAGCCGTTGCCCAGCGTGCAAGAATACTGTTTGTCAAACCAGGGGACACATTCTGTTCCTGAATTGCTATAGGAATATCAAGTAACCAAGCGGCAAAGAGAACAGGTCCGGAAACATAACCTCCAGTACCGATCACAACATCCGGTTTTAATTGCTTTAAATATTTCAATGACTGAAATAAACCGTTACATACCTTTATGATAACAGGTAACCACTTCCAAGTCAAGCTGCGGGGAAATCCTTCAACTGTGATAGGTAGAAATTGGAAACCGTGTTGAGGTATCAGTGTAGATTCTAATCGATCATTTCCACCAATAAAAACAAGGTCTACCTCAGGGTTCAAGCGTTGGAGAGCCTGTGCAATTCCAATCGCGGGATATATGTGTCCGCCTGTTCCGCCCCCAGCAAGCACGAATCTTTGCATCATCTTTTTAATATCATAATTATCTGTTTGAACGCCATGTTTATTAGGTCATGTATTTTGTTTTTTCACATCAATCAAAATCATCTTGTTTTGGGTGTTGACCTTGTGGTACTACGTGATATATTTAACATTATTCCAACACATACCAAACTTATTACAAGGGAAGAACCACCATAGCTCAGAAATGGTAGTGTTATTCCTTTTGTTGGGAGAAGTCCAGTTACAACGCCGATATTGATAAATGTCTGTAGTCCAATGATGAGCGTTAGGCCGGTTGCGAACAGTGCTCCGAACCGACTTTCTGTCCGTCTTGCTATTGATATGCCTCGCCAAACGAATATCATAAAGATTATAGTAACACATGCTGCACCGATAAATCCGAATTCTTCTCCTAAAACTGAAAAGATAAAATCGGTGTGAGGATATGGTAAATAATTTATCTTTGCGGAGCTATCATCAATTCCGACTCCGAATAACCCGCCCCAATGTAATGCTTCTAATGAACGTTCTAGTTGAAAACCTGCAGCATCAGGTGACTGAAGTGTTGCCCAATAATCTGTTACTCGTTTCAAACGATATGGGCTGCTGAATATAAATCCAGCCAACAGACCGGCTCCTGCACCGATTAATATGAATGTATGGGATAGACGTATTCCGCCAATAAATAGTACACAACAAGCAGTTGCTGCTAATAGCACGGCTGACCCGAAATCTGGTTGTTTTGCGACTAAACCGAACATCAATCCGATAATCAGTATATTTGGTAGGACTCCATTTATAAAGCTTTTTATCCGTTCCGGTTTTCGCGCTAAGAAGTGTGCAATATGAATCAGCAATGCGATCTTGGCAAATTCAACAGGTTGAAAATTGATGCCTTTTATAGAAATCCATCTTCTAAATGTACCACCATCTGCCCCTCGCACCCCAAGCCCTATAGGTGTGAATACAAGGACCAGTAAGACAAAAGCAAGAAATAGCAAAATGTTACTGTACTTTTCATAAAATCTGTAGGGGATGTACGAGGCAACCCCCATACCTACCAGACCTATGAAACAAGCGATTGATTGTATTTTTAAGTATTGATAATTGTTACCATACTGTTTGAAGGACAATACATGTCCGGCACTGTATACCATCAATAGACCTATTCCAACTAATAGTAGTGTTACAGCAAGTAAGCCTGCGTCAACTCTTCCACTTCCAGTATTTCGTTGTTCTTCTTTAGTTGATATGGAAGCTAAATTTGCATAGCTGAGTGTATTTTGATTTTGCATGAGTCCTTAGAATGAGAGTTACAAGATATAATGTTTATTTGTGTCATACTAATTCTTTGTATTAAGTGCGTTAACAGCATTTTTAAATGCCTCGCCGCGTTCTTTGTAATCAGAATACATATCAAAGCTTGCATTTGCAGGTGACAAGAGAACTATATCTCCTTGTGTGGCATGTGTATAGGAATATTCTACAGCTTCTTGCATTGTGCTTGTATGGTGTATCCGCGTATAATTGTTTAATGTATTTTGTATATTTTGTGTGTGTTCTCCAAGCAATATCAAACATTTAACGTTGTCTCGAACAATATCGATAAGAGGTTCGTAAATGTTACCTTTGTCATATCCACCTATGATTAAGTAAATTCGTTTAATATCTTCCCCTAAGCATGATGTTTTTTTGATTGATTCAAGGGCTGCGTGTGTTGCTATGACGTTTGTTGCTTTTGAATCGTTTATGTAATCTACGCCATTTATGATTCGGACTTTTTCGAATGCATGTTCAAGAGCTGCATGTTCCTTATCAAATTCTAGGAGGGCTTGTCGCATATTGGTAGCAGATACTCCGTAGATAGTCCCTACAACTATCGATGCAAGAACATTACGGATGTTATGTGATCCTGGCAACGGGATTTCAGCGATATTACAAATCAGGTCTTCCTGATCGTTGTTATAATTATATATGTTGATATCATCTCCATTCCTTCGTAGACCTGCACCGATTTTACAACCCATTTCCACGCAAAAGTTTGTCAACCCAAGGTTTGTATCCTCTAAATTGTCAGTGAAATATGTTTTTTGAGCTACGGTGTCATGCAAAAATCCTTTAACAGTTTCATCAATTGCGTTTAGGACTATCCAATCGGATTCTGTCTGGTTTGCATATATTTTGCATTTAGCTTTCATATATGCCTCCATTGTTTTGTGGCGGTCTAGATGGTCACGAGAAAAATTTAAAACGACACTTACAGCAGGATGGAAGGATACAGTACTCTCTAACTGGAAACTGCTTGCCTCGACCACAGCTATGTCTTTTTCGGATAATACTGCAACTTTACTTGCTAATGGAACACCTATGTTTCCAGCAACTACAACATTTGAAAAAAGGTTGCTATGCTCCAGAATTGATGCTGTTAACAGGGTGGTTGTCGACTTGCCTTTTGTACCTGTGATTGCGACAATAGGTGCTCGACATATACTAGCGGATACTTCCAATTCCCCTATGATTGGGATATTTCTTCTTTTTGCCTCACATAAAATTGGAATATCCAAAGGTACACCGGGTGAAACAACAATTAATTCAGTGTTGGAAATACAAGATTCCCTATGTCCGCCGAGTTGGTATTCTATTGGTATCCCATCCAATTGGGAGAGTTCAGTAGACAAGCTGTTTCTATCGCGTGTATCCGTAAGTGTGATATTTGCACCGAGGTCATAAAGTAAGCGTGCAGTTGCTATGCCACTCCTATTTGCACCAAAAACAGTCGTCTGTTTGCCTGAATAGTTTTTTATTTCGGATGTTAGATACATATTCATCTACTGCAGAAAGTGTAAAGAAGACGTGGTAAGGAGAAAAGCTTATCCAATTCTAAGGGTACTTAATGCAATCAGCATTAGGATAAGTGCGACGATCCAAAAACGGATTACTATTTTTGATTCCTTCCAACCTGAAAGCAGAAAATGATAGTGAAGAGGGGACATTTTTATAACGCGTTTCCCGAAAGTTCTATAAGACCAGACCTGTATAATGACAGAAAGTGCTTCAGTTACAAAGATACCGCCTACAATGATGAGGAGGAATTCCTGTTTTATCAAAAGGGCGCATGTGCCGAGTGTTGCACCGAGCGGTAAGGATCCGGTGTCTCCCATGAAAAGTTGTGCCGGATGTCCGTTATACCATAGAAATCCCAAGCCTGCTCCAATTAGGGATGCACAAAAAATTGCGGCAACTTCGCCACCGATTGGTAAATGAAATAGGTTGAGATGATCTGCAATGATATTGTGACTTGCAAGGTATCCTAACGCGCCAATTGTACCGGCTACGAAAAGCGTGCACCCGATTGCCAAACCATCCATGCCGTCTGTGAGATTTACAGCATTTGAAGTGCCGACGATTACTAAGGTTGCAAAAGGAATGAAGAAAATATTTAGATTAGGTTTGTAATTTTTGAAGAATGGGAGATGTAAGGCGGTCCGGCTTGCGGGATCATTTGCTTCAACGGGACCCCATTGGTAAAGGTAATATGCAATTGCTATTGCCCCGACCGTTTGTAGGGTTATCTTCTGCCAACCGCGTAATCCCAGCGATTGTTTTCTGCTAATTTTACACATATCATCTAAAAATCCAAGTCCGCCAAACCATAGTGTTGTCAGAATCATTAGGTAGATAAAAGGTTGATCCAACTTTGCCCACAAAACGATGGATATCAACACAGCTACAATGATTAGAATTCCTCCCATTGTAGGAGTTCCGGCCTTGCTTTGATCTTCATTTTGCTGTTGTGCTTTTTCTACCTCTTTTTGTATATGTTCTCCAATACGTAACTGTTTCAACCGTCTTATCATGAAAGGTCCTAATACGAGCGAAATGACAAGAGCCGTAGCGGTAGCATAAACGGCACGGAATGGAATTGAACCAAAAACTTCAAATGGTTGATAAAGGTTTATAAGATTTTGAAAGAATAGATGATAAAACATATAAGGACTTCTTCACAAACTTGATCAAGGAATATGCTGTATGGAAATATGTTCGATGATAATAGTTAAACATTTGTAAAGAGGCAATAGATATGACTATTGCTCTTGCTGTGAGTTAGATTTTAATTTATTGAAGCTTGCAGCAGTTTGACTTAGCAGGTTCGTTGAATATGAATAGATTAGTCTATTTTTCTCATGATGTGTTTCTATAGCGAGGTTAACTAATTGAGATGCCAAATCGGGAAAGGAGACTCCATCAGGTTCCCATAAATAAAAACTGAAGGACCCTGGAATTGTATTTATTTCATTGACGTAAACCTGTTCGTCAGCATTTACCAAGAAGTCAATTCTAGCAATTCCCATACAATCGAGAATTTTGAAAGTATCTGTTGCAAGTTTTTGAATATGTAACGTCATATCATCAGGAATAGGTGCAGGAATTTTTCGTTGTGCCCCGGCCATACCTGATGTAATTTCGGAATTAGATGTATCATCAGAAGTCGGCTCAGTTTCCGAATTTTGATGTATGTATTTATCGTCAAAGCTGAGGAATTCTGTGCCGGTTATTGGGAGTTCACAAACAGAGGCGATAGGCTCGTGAGTTCCCATTACTGAGCAATTGATTTCATACCCATTATCGATACCTTGTTCAACAAGAATGCGACGACAATACCGACAGGCAAGTTCAATTGCATCCCGGAGTTCTTCCTCATCTTTTGCCATACTAACCCCAATACTTGACCCACAAATTGCAGGTTTAACGAACACAGGATAAATAGTTTTTCCTTCTATTAAACTTACAATTTCATCACTTGAAGAAGCCCAATCATGTTTTGTAAACGAGATATATGGAACGATTGGTAGACCGTTTTCATTTAGAACAGCCTTCATCATAATTTTATCCATGCCGACACTTGAACCGACTATACCTGCCCCTACGTAAGGGATATCCATGAGTTCAAGTAGTCCTTGAAGTGAACCATCTTCTCCGTTTACACCATGAATTGCGGGGAACACGACATCTATATTCAGTTCCCTTTTTCTATTAAATATACCGGATCGTTTAGGAAAAACACTGAATTTTGGCTGTACATCAAATTCAACACTTACGATTTCAAAATCGTTAGGGCTTGGTAGTGCTCCATCAGTGAATGTACGCAATTCACTGAGTTCGTCACCTGTTAGCCATATCCCTTCTTTTGTTACATATATTGGGATTATGTCATGGTTCTCTGCTAATGCAGCTTTGACCTGATGGGCAGTGACAATAGATACTTCATGTTCGGGTGATCTCCCTCCAAATATGAGTGCTACGTTCATCTGTTATTTTCCTTCCAAGTTGCTTTTTTAACGTGAGTTCGGTCTAAGCAATTTTTGTAGGATGCACAACTTGCAAAGGTTATGCCACAAAGAGATATACGCAACCTGGAAAGGTTACACTACAAAATATCCTTACTCACGTTATTTTATGTTGTTTCGTTGTAGTTATCTGGTAAATCATTTTCGAATAGGACTACATCACCTGGTTTCAACCTATTCTGTAGTTGTTGTTGTGCTTCATGAAGGTTGTTGACTATTGCTATATTTTGTTCGGGATAGTTTTGGTTTTTGAGTCCATCCAATATTGGTGCTGTTCTCGTCTGTCCAACAAGTATAACGAGATCACAAACTTTAGCGGCTTCTGCCCCGAAATGTCTATTCTCATCATATTCTCGTTCACCAAGTTCTACCATTCCAGGTGTAACCAACACCTTTTTTCCTTGTTTTTCACTGTAAAAGTCTGTGAGCACTTCAAGTGCAGCCTTTGCTCCTTCAGGATTTGAATTAAAACTGTCATCAATTACTGTTACTCCTGCAGCACCTTCTATCAACTGTAACCTGTGAGGGACAGGTTCCACCGAAGACAGTGCATTTTGTATTTCAGCCAATGTCATACCGCAGTGCAGAGCAACACCAATAGCAGCAAGTATATTTGAGACGTTATGTTTACCCAATAGTCGTGTTGTGATTTCAATTGTTCCATCTTCATTGTCATTAACTGTGAATGTTAACCCTTGTTCGGTCTGTTTGATGTTTTCTCCACCTAACCTAATACCATTTTTTGCTTCTATACCGTATTTGATAACTGGTACAGTATCGGTTTTTTCAGCTAACTTTGCGCATATTTCATTATCAACATTTATCACAGCCAGTCCATTATGGGGTAACGCCTCAATTAATTCGTACTTGGCACGGGTGATGTTCTCAATGCTTTTGAATCTTTCTAAGTGTACTGGTCCGACGGCGGTGAGTATCCCGATTTCTGGTGGGGCAAGCCGGCATAAATCACGGATGTCACCACGTTTGTATGCTCCCATTTCAACAATAAAGATCTCATGTTCAGGTGATAAATCGCCTCTGATTACCTTACATATACCCATCGGTGTGTTGTAACTATCGGGAGTCATCAATGTGTTATATTTTTGCGACAAAATTTGATGAAGAATGTACTTTGTACTTGTTTTTCCGTAACTTCCTGTAATTCCTATTATCTTTGGCTGTAGGGATTTTATACGTTTTCTGGCATCACGTAAATATGCTCCGTTGATTAATTGCTCCAACGGCCATATTAGGAAACTGGTAATTGCAAGTATCGGTACTGTAAGTTCACTGAACAGAAAAATTCCGATACGCCAACGATCTTCAGTAACAAAACTGATAAGTAATATCGCTGTAACGACAAGTAAACCGAGCGTTAATCCGAAAAGTCGTTTAGCGCGTGCTGTGAATACAAGCGGTTTTTTCGCGGCGAGTCTTTTACGCCATACGACCTTATAGACTTGAAATGCTGTCCATATAAGACATATCGTTAAAAATGACCAATCTGTAAGAGTATTAGGAAAAATAGAGACGACAACCATCAGGCTGGCGATTATTAATATCTCTATGATTTCAATGCAATTTCGAATGTGTTCCGAAATCCATTTCAGATAACGCCTGGGTTTATATCCATCCAGTTGTAGGATATGTAATCCGCTAGTTGCTCTGATGACTGCTCTTACAAAACATGTAACGATTAGAAGATAAAATAATATCTGGTTAAACATATACTACCTACGTTATGTTTTCTACATATTTTTAGTATAACGGTAACTTGTTAACAAAAACGCAATGAACAGTCTGCATGATACAGATTAAGCAGACAATTCATTGCGTACTCTAAAGATACTTTTGATAGAATAATTTAATTTTATATTCTCAATCAAATTCCTTGTTCTACAATCCATGTCATTCCGTACAGTTTTTCAAGCCAAAAATGGTTCCACAGTTTGGTAGAACTGTTCGGGTTGGTCAAGAAATGAGAAATGTCCTGCATCTTTGAGGATGATTAATTCTGCGTTAGGTATCTCATCTTGCATTATTTTACCAAACGAGACAGGTGTGTCAGTATCTTTTTCCCCCCAGATTAACAATGTAGGTGCCTGTATCTTTGGTAATAGTGGTCGTAAATTTTGGTTCACAGATTTTACCAATGTTGCTCTCATAGCACCGGCTTCTTGATAATCTTTTGATCCTACACGATTAGCAATACTATCTGCCAATTGTTTACCAGGTGGGCCGCAATATCGTATCAAACGACCCATTTTAGCAACACCAATTCGGAAGTAATATTTTATAGTACGGGGGGGGATAATTCCCGCGCTGTCCACCAAAATAAGTTTATCAACCTTCTCTGGTTCTTCTGCGGCTAAGACAATAGATATCCTGCCCCCATAAGAGTGTCCTATCAGATGTGCCTTGTCAATGTTCAGTTTATCTATAAATATAGTAAGTAATTTTGCATAATCTGAGGCATCCCATGCATTAGGTGGAGTCTCGCTCAGTCCAAATCCTGGCAGATCAAGTGCATATATTTGATGTGTAGCTAACAATCTGTCATATAGATAGCGGAATGTATTTGCTTCAGCACCCCAACCGTGCAACAGAATAACTGGCGTACCTTTACCATCGACTTGATAGGCAATTTTTAGATTATTAATCTCTATGAATTTAACTTTTCCCATCTCTATTGCCTAAAACAAAATAATTTGGATACGATCTCTGTACCTTATCATCTCTATATGGCAGCTACCTGTTTCGGTTTTGTTGCTAATTCTTGCAAAATTTTTGAGGCAACTTCTCTATCATCAAATGAATATCGTTTTCCATTAATTTCTTGATAGTCTTCGTGACCTTTGCCTGCAATGACTACAACATCACCTGGATTGGCTTCAAAAATTGCATGTCGTATTGCTGCATGTCTCTCTGGTATACACATATATGCTGCATCATGTGGTAAATTTGACACAATATCTGAAATGATTTCACCAGGATCTTCTGTACGCGGGTTATCAGATGTAATTACGGTCATATCAGCAATTTGTGTCGAAATTGCACCCATTTTTGGGCGTTTTCCCCTATCACGGTCACCTCCACAGCCGAAGACTGAGATTAATCTTCCTTCAGAAATTCCACGTGCTGCTGTGAGAACATTTTCCAAGCCATCCGGTGTATGTGCATAGTCTACGATAACTGCGAAGTCTAAGTCACTGTTTTCATTTGGGTTCACACGTTCGAAACGTCCGGGCACCACTGTTGTCGCGAGCCCGTCTTGAATTGCTGAGGCACTACAGTTATATCGTAATCCCACACACAACGCAGCAAGGGCATTGTAAATGTTATAGGATCCGAGCAAGCTGATAGATACCTTAAGTTTTTCAATGATTTGGTCAATCTTTTTAATATCGGTTTTGTCCGTGATTGCGGTGAAGGTTAGTTTTTTTAGAGAATTCTCTATATCTTGTGCCATTATGTCAGACTGTTTTTCAATGCCATAAGTGATAATGTTACTGTCAGGAATATGGTCAGCGATACGTTTTGTCACCAGAGAGTCAGCATTTAATATTGCTACCCCCTCATCACTCAACTGCTCAAATAACTTCAATTTTGCAGTCAAGTAATTTTCCATTGTTCCGTGATAGTCTAAATGATCTTGCGTAAGGTTGGTAAAGACTGCTGTTTCAAAAGTAAGTCCAGACAATCGGTGTTGTGCAAGACCTTGTGATGAGGTTTCCATCACCACATGTTCTACGCCAGCATCAGCTATCTGCCTTAACATCTCATGGAGCTGAAAGGCATCTGGGGTTGTTAGTAGTGCGGGGATTTCAACCTTTGTTTTTTCGCCTGTGCTTGCGTCAGAGTCAGCTACATCAAATAAATGTCCTACTGTGCCTAGGACAGCAGTTTTAATTCCATTTGTCTTGAGGATTCCGTGAATTAAATGTGCGGTTGATGTTTTGCCATTTGTTCCGGTAATACCAGTTAATTTCAGTTGTTTTGCAGGATTACCGAACCAATTCGCAGCACATAGAGATTGTGCAATTCGCCCATCTGGAGTGATGACAGAAGTTACATCCTTGGGTAAGTTAGATACTTCTTGTTCAGAAATTATTACCTTTGCCCCGTTCTTGATAGCACCAGCAATAAAGGAATGACCATCTACGTTTAATCCTTTGTAACCGATAAAGGCATATCCAGGTTCGACCTTACGGTGGTCACTGACAACACCATTTATTCTCGGATTGTGGTCACCTGAGAATTTTGTGACTTCAATTCCGTCCAGAAGGTTTTGGAGTTTCATGACCCTCTCCATTTTCAGAAGTGTATCATCAGGGATAGGGGGGTGTTTGATTTGTGATCGACTCGGTTTTGCAGATGATTCTTCACGTTTAGTTTTATAATTTGATACTTATGTTCCACCCACAGTCGCTTTCTGACTTTTTCTATCCACAAATTGAGAATTAGTGTTTCGCTTTTTTTTAGGTGTGGAACTGAATAGCCCTATTCTTTCAATATATGGCAAAGTTTGCTCAGCAATGCGTTTAAATATAGGTGCTGCAACCCGTCCACTAAACCTTGCACCACTCGGTTCGTCGAGTGTAACGATTATTGCAATTTTGGGATCATTAGCAGGTAGAAATCCCATAAAAGACATTACTTCTTTTCCAGCAGCGTATCCTTTACCTTTTTCAGCTTTTTGAGCAGTTCCTGTTTTTCCAGCAATACTAACACCTTCTATTTTAGCCCGCATACCACTTCCATTTTCAACTACACCTATAAGAATATCGGTCATTTTTTTTGCTGTATCAGGGTCTATAACTTGTCTAATTTTAGTAGGATATATCTTTCTGATAAGGTTTCCTCTTTCATCCCTGATTTCCTTCGTTATGTATGGTTTGTGTAATGTGCCACCATTAGCGATGGAAGCAAATGCATTCACCATCTGTAGAGGGGTAACCGAGATACCTTGTCCAAATGGTACAGAACCAAGTGAGTTTATATTCCACCGCTTAAGGGCATATAAGTTACCACTTTGTTCATAAGGAAGATCAACTCCTGTCTGTTTTCCAAACCCGAAGTTCTCCACGTATATTTGGAACAGGTCCTGTCTAGTTCCGATCAACTTTTGCACTATCTTTATCATCCCTATATTGCTGGATTTGTGAAGCACTTGTGTAAGCGTTAAATAACCTTTTGGCGAGACATCTTTTATAACCCGTCGTTTCGTCAAGCGGTAGCGTCCATTTTCACAGAATACCGTTGATTCAGGTGTCATAATGCCTTCATTCAATACTGCAGATGTCGCGATTATTTTAAAGATAGAACCTGGTTCAAAGAGGTACCAAATAGCGAGATTGCGTTTGGCTTCTTCATTAGCATTTGTCTGGTCATTAATGTTGTAAGTAGGACAACTTGCCATTGCTAATATTTCTGATGTATCTACTGCAAGCACAATTGCTGTTCCTTTAGCAGCATTCCATTCCTTACACCCCTGTTCAAGTTCTTTCTCTGCTATATCCTGAATTATCTCGTCAATAGTGAGAACTACGTTACTACCACTATTTCCAAGTGGTTTGATGATAGATTGTGCATTGAGTGAGACAGATACAGAATTACCTTTTCTTTGGTTTAGTGGTAAATGGATTCTATTAAGATAAGAGTTATACTGATATTCAATTCCTTCGCCCATACCTTCATTGTTTAGATAACCGATGACCTGAGAGGCAAGTGTCTTTTTCGGATAAATACGATTCGGTTGTATCTCAATTTTGAGTCCTCTATGTTTTCTCGTTATGTTTCGAATTGCTTCCAATTTATCATATTCTATTCCTTTTTTTAACCATACAAATTCAACATAGTTACCATTCCTTTTCCGTTGCAGTGATGCTACTAAGTTTGATGTCTTTGTATTTAATAGGGGTGCCAACTTGGTTGCAACACTGACGGCGTTAGATTTTCTATTGAAGGTTTTTGGGTCAGCGGAAACAGATATAAGGTCTTGACTTATTCCTAATACAGTCCCGTGTCTGTCTTGTATTTTACCGCGTTTTACATCGTTTTTTCCACCAGAGCGCCAATCTCTTCGGGATGTTAATGATGAATCGGCATCAGGAATTTGTATAGAAAAAAGCTTGCCTATTAGTAATAAAAAACCGATCTGTAAGACGATAAGGACAAAAGCAAGCCGTCGGATTGAGAGATAAGTGCTATTTTTCATAACTGAATGCAACTTTCAAATTTTACAAACTTTTTTATCTTGACACAGAGATTGTCTACAATATTCAGGTATTGTACACTATACATTATAACGCTATCTATCTAACTATTATATCTACAGATTCTTCCATTTGCGGTGCAACCAAACCTAATTCCTTATTGATTGAACGAACTCTGTCAACATCTGTCAATGCATTTTCCTCTAGTTCAAGCTTACGGATTTCATCTTGTATTTTCTCTCGCTGGCTTTCAAACTTGGGTTTACTATTGAAGAAAACCCCTTTGGCATACGATGAATACCATACACTTGCTCCAAAAACACAAAGCGATAGTGTTAATACAAAGTAGACAAATACCATTCCAACTTTTGATTCGGGTTTAGACTTTTCTTTAGACAGAATTTCATAAGTTTTCGGATTATGCATTTTAAATATTTTATACGTTAGTTTTTAAATTTTGATACACATTTAGGGTCTAAAGATGAAATGTCACACTCGCGTTGCAGCCCGTAGTTTTGCACTGCGTGATCTTGGATTTGCGTCAATTTCGCTTTGAGATGGTAGCACCGGTTTCTTGGTGACAATATCTAAGGTTTTTTCATGTTTGCATATACAAGTTGGCACCTTCGGCGGACAGATACAACGGCTTGCATAATGTCTAAATTTTTGTTTGACTATCCGATCTTCAAGTGAATGAAAACTGATTACACAGAGTTGTCCTCCAGATTTCAGAACGGATACAGCAGTATCCAAACCACGAGCTAAATTGTGTAGTTCTCCGTTAACCTGAATTCGCAATGCTTGAAATATTCTGGTAGCAGGATGAATTCTCTTCACTTTATTTTGTGATCCTTTTGTATGTTTTACCTTCTTTGAATAAACTTGTTCAACGAGTTCAGCAAGTTGAAGTGTTGTAGTAATAGGTGTTTCTGTCCTTACTTTAACTATATGCTGCACTATCTGTTTCGCAAAACGTTCTTCACCGTAATCTCTGAAAATTTGAATCAGTTGGTCAGGTGTGCTCTTGTTTATGATCTGTGTTGCTGATGTTGCAGTTTGCATGTCCATCCGCATGTCTAAAGGACCTAAATGTTGAAAACTAAATCCTCTTTCAGGCGTATCCAACTGCAATGAGGATACACCGAGGTCGAGCAAGACACCATCAACTTTGTTAATCCCACGGGTATTCAATAACGCTTGTAGTTCTGCAAAGTTTCCGTGTATCAGACTTATACGTTCTTTAAATTGATGTAACCTTTTCTCAGCAATAGCAAGAGCATTCTCATCAAGGTCTATCCCAATCAACCTGCAAGATGGAATCGATGTCTTTAATATAGAAAGACTATGTCCACCTAACCCTATAGTGGCATCTACGTAAACCCCTTTCGGAATCGGCTTAAAAAAGTCAAGAATTTCATTTCGTAAAACAGGTATATGTGTTTCAGACATGTATTAGATATAGCAAGATTTATGCCAAAAATATGTAGTATTTTGCCAGATTATTTATGTTATAGACATGTGTGCTTTTACCTCACACTGTATTTCTGAAATTAGTCTTGAATTTAATTCACGATATTGCTATACTTAAAGAGTTGAATGTAGTTATTATGTTCAATCTTCAAGGAAAAATATTATGAAACATAAGGATAAATTGTTGTGGGCGTTCTCCCAATGTGCAGTCGCTTTTCTCCTCTTTTGTATAACGATTGCAGCCCCTGCACAGCAAACCACTCTCCCCGCCGAAGACATTGCAGAAAAAGCATTAGCAGCGACAGTATACTTGGAGATGCAGGATAAAAACGGAGAAACCCTCGGCATCGGCAGCGGGTTCTTTGTAAAGTCTAATCTTATTGCTACGAACTATCACGTAATTGAAGGCGCAGCCAAAGGCACCGCAAAGTTAGTTGGTAAACAGACACGATATGAGATTGAAGGCGTTATAGCAACTGACAAAGCAAACGACCTTGCACTCCTAAAGGTGACTGCGTACGGTATCAAACCGCTTTCGCTGGGTGAAAGCGATACCGTGCGAATTGGTGAGACAGTCTATGTTGCAGGTAATCCGAAAGGATTAGAAGGCACCTTCTCGGATGGCATTATCAGTAGCCGTCGAGATAAGTACACAAAAGAACGTTTGCAGATGACTGCGCCGATTTCTCCTGGTAGCAGTGGTGGTCCTGTGCTCAACCGTAAAGGTGAAGTGATCGGTGTGTCCTTTTCTTATAAGGATTTGGATGCCCAGAACCTTAATTTTGCCATTCCATCCAGGTATCTTAAAAAGCTGTTGAAGGGGCCTGGGCTCTCAAAACCTTTATCACAAGGACAATCTTCTATTTCTGCGGAGACCTACTTCTTGTGGGGAAATGCGAAGTCTGATTTAGGCGATTATACGGGTGCCATCGCTGACTATACCAAGGTTATTCAACTCGAACCCAATGATGTCGTAGCATATTACAATCGGGGAGTTGTGAAGGATAAGTTAGGACAACATTTTGCTGCGATTGCCGATTATGACACTGCTATCCGCCTCAAACCCGATTATGCTGGTGCATACAACAATCGAGGAATTGTGAAGGATATCTTAGGACAATACACTGCTGCGATTGCTGATTATGATACTGCTATCCGCCTCAAACCCGATTATGTCGATGCATACAACAATTGGGGAGTTACGAAGTATAAGTTGGGACAATACACTGCTGCGATTGCCGATTATGACACTGTTATCCGCCTCAAACCCGATTATATCAAAGCATACTATAATCGGGGACTTGCGAGGGCTCGTTTAGGTCGGATGTTGAAAGCGAGGCAAGACTACCACACTGCCCTGCGGCTTGCAATACAAGCGGGCGATGTAAAACTTAAAGCGCGTATTGAAGGGGCACTGCAAACTCTTAATGAATGAGTAGGAACGGTTCAGAAGCACACTACAATTACTGAAGAAAACTGAACAATTTGGACACATAACATTGGTAGAGAATTCAGTCATAGAACGGTCTGAGGTGTAATTTTCAAGAAGTTTCAAACCATAAATATTTCTTCAGTTTAGACCGAACTTATGTTAAATACATAAGGTCATTTTTTCAGTCAGTACACAAATAGAAGATTGATGAAAATTGCAATCATGGGGGGCACATTTAATCCGATTCATTTCGGACATCTGATAAGTGCTGAGCAGGTGCGTGATGGTTTAGAATATGATAAAATTTTGTTTGTCCCATCAGCACGACCACCACACAAATCTCAACCAGATATGCTATCTGCCGAACATCGCTATCAAATGGTCTTGTTGGCAACTGCAGACAATCCGTATTTTGAAGTATCACGTATCGAATTGGATCGTGAAGGTCCCTCGTACACTATTCAGACTATAAGAATACTCCGTAACAAGTATGACACATCGACAGATCTAGCCTGGATTGTCGGAGCAGATTCGTTAATTGAGTACAAAATATGGAGAGATTTTGATGGCGTGCTGGAGCAGTGCACTATGATCGCAACTACACGACCGAATTATGATATGCAACAAGTTCCTTCAGAAATTCGTAACAGAGTTAAAACGTTTAAAATTACAGGAATTGATATTTCGGCAACTGCAATTCGTGAACGTGTACGAAACAATGTTTCTATTCAATATCTTGTTCCTGATTCTGTGGTTGAATATATTAACGATCATAAGTTATACAGATAAATGTCACATTAGATTACTATGACTGTTGGAGGTAAAAATGGAAATGAAGTGTAGCATCTGTGGATCAGATTATGAATTTGAGTATAAAAAAGAAGAACCGTTACCGTCACATTTTCCTTTTTGTAGTAAAAGGTGTAAAGCAGTAGATTTGGGTAAATGGCTTAACGAGGAATACTGTATAAGCACACCTATCACTGAAGTTGAAAAGATGACTGAAGAAGAATCTGTATTACTTGACGAATATGAAGAAGATATACTTGCGAAATTGCTTGAAAACGATATAAATAAAGTATGATTGATGTTCATTTACTGTGTAAATATAGTTAGAATGTTGGAATAATTGAAACTAATTAATATGTTGACAAGTAAAACGGTTACAGTAAACGAGATCGTAGACACATCGTTTCCTAAATCAGATGACCTGAGGAATCATCCGAAGTCGATTGAAATAATACATTACCTTTCAAATAAACTTGATCCTGAACGTCTTGATCATGTTATATCTGTGCAGGAGACTGCAGTAGCATTAGCACAATGCCATGATGCTGATGTTTGGAAAGTCAATCTAGCTGCGCTTCTCCACGATGTTGCAAAATGGATGAATGACGACCAATTGTACAATGCTGTATCACGATTTGAAATAGAACTGGATCCGATTGAAAAGATTATGCCTGCATTATTACATGCAATTGTAGGTGTAAAAAATGCAATTGAATTGTTCAAAGTAACAGATTTAGATATACTTGAGGCGATTCGTTGTCACACGACAGGCAGTGCCTCAATGGGTTTAACAGCCAAGTTGATTTATGTTGCTGATTTTGCAGAACCGAATCGTGAATACAAAGAAGCTGAACTAGTTAGGCAATTAGGGTTATTTAGTTTTATGTATTTTAGTTGTTTTTTATCACAATCGTTAATATTTTAGGATGTGCAGATATACCGTGATTTTTCATGGTATATCTGCTATACTTCACCTTAAAAACTTACGATCTTTTGAGGTGAAGAATGACAAGAAAAAAGTCCTGCCACTTAATGGATATGTTAGCAGAACTTACAGACCCACGCAAGGAAAAAGGGAAACGACACCCGTTGAAAGCAATCCTCGCACTTTTAGTCGTTGGATTGATGTGCGGGCATAAAGGGTATACATCCATCGCTACCTGGGCACGCTCACAGCCCGCACTCACAAAAGCACTCGGGTTCACACATCACAAAACGCCTTGTGCCGCAACTATCCATAATCTGTTGAAAAAGTTGGACGTTGAAGCATTAGAAAACATCCTGTCAAAATGGGTAAACGCCGCATTAGCAGAGTGCCCTGATTTGCGGGGGTGTTCCGACGCAGTCGCTATAGATGGCAAAACCCTGCGTGCGTCTAAAAAAAGTGGTGCGATGATCAGCCATTTACTCTCCGTCGTCTCTCATGAGTTAGGGATCACCCTCACGCAGCGAGGTGTCAGCGACAAAACCAATGAAATACCGGTATCAACGGAAATCCTCAAAGCGTTTGATGTAGCAGGCAAAGTTATCACAACGGATGCCCTTTTGACACAACGCTCTTTCTGCCACGGAATCATAAACAGCGGGGGCGACTATATGCTGCCTGTTAAAGGCAATCAACCGGACCTGTTAGAAGCGATTGAAAAACTTTTTCAAGGCGTGCCTGACGCGGTTTCTGAAGACACAACACACCCTACTTTAGGGAAACCGATATACATGCATGAGACGATTGAAAAGTCGCATGGCAGACTTGAGACGCGATGTATCAAGGCAAGCACAAGTCTCAACGCATATCTGGATTGGCCGGGCGTAGCACAAGTGATCCAATATTGCTATACTTCCAAAAATATGAAGACAGGAGAAGAGACAACCCGCACTACCTATGGGATTACGAGCCTGAAACCGAGTGAGGCATCCGCAGAACGCTTACTTGCTTTACGGAGAGGCCATTGGGCAATAGAGAACAAGTCGCATTGGATGCGCGATGTGCTACTCGGCGAGGACGCATCACCTGTCAGATGCGGGGCTATTCCACAAGTCATGGCCGCTTTACGAAATACCGCATTATCCGTATTCCGTTTTCAAGGCATAACACGGATCGCTGATAAAATAAAGGAATATGCATCAAAACCTTTACTCACAGTTAACTTGATAAAATGAATATCTATAAAACTAAATAACCCTATTAGGCAATTGGCTGAAGTTGACTTAGATGGTGCTGTTCATTCGGTTGCTCGATATAAGATTGAATTCTTACTGCATAATGGTGGGATAATTCATCCAAATACAATACATACCTACAACAGCACTTCTTCTAATATGGGTAAGTATGAACAAAAACGATGGGGATAAATCAATACACACAATTTTCAAATAAATAAATAATGGTAGGACTTATCAAACCTACTGAGAATTGATGATACTTATGCCCAAGACATTATATGTTTTCTTTTTTAGGAGGCTTACATCTTATGGCAACTAATAATACAATAGAAATAGTAAAAGCTGCTGCGTCGGCTGCTATAGGTCGTCGGGCACAGAATCCTGTAATCCTTGATCTTCGTGAATTGGATTGTTTTACAGATTATTTCGCAATTTTCAGTGGTATCTCTGATGTACAAGTTGAAGGTATTACTGAAGCGATCTTAGAGGAGCTTGAGGCAAATTGGGATCAACAACCTTGGCACCGTGAAGGTGCAAAAAAAGCGGACTGGGTCCTATTAGATTATGTTGATTTTGTTGTCCACGTCTTTTTAGATGAAAGACGGTCTTACTATAGTTTAGAACGTTTGTGGGCAGAGGCACCGCACGTTGAACTGCCGGAGATGGATGGCATTCCGGTTTTAGATACACCAGAAGTTTATGACGAAGATGAAATGGTATTGGGATTGATATCGGCAAACGGTGATGGTTGATTCTGAAGACATCATTTGAAAATAGGTGGTTTTGATTAAATCGTAAGTACACCAAATTAATCAACATTACTGAGGAGTACTGTAATATTATCAGTACCACCGTAGGCGAGTGCTCTGTTAATTAGATTTTCACTTGCTGCCTCAAGTGTGGGGGCGGAAGATATTATGTTCCGGGTTTCAGTATCGTCTGTTATTAGGTCATGTAGTCCATCCGTACAAGCAAGGACAATATCACCCGGGGCGAGTGGATATATATCAGATGCAAGTGATACTTCAGCTGCTAATCCGATAGCTTGAGTAATAATATTCCTTTTGGCATGGATACGACCTTCTTCTGGAGTGATCTCACCCTTTTCTATCATCTTTTGGACTAACGAATCGTCGGTGGTAATTTGTGTTAGGATATCGTCGTGTAGAACATATAAACGACTATCACCGACATGGACATAAGCCAAGTAACTTGGCGTAACGAAACCTGCAGTAAGCGTGGTTCCCATTCTTTGGT
The DNA here is from genome assembly GCA_965200395.1 of Candidatus Poribacteria bacterium. Classification (GTDB taxonomy): domain Bacteria; phylum Poribacteria; class WGA-4E; order WGA-4E; family WGA-3G; genus MSPOR6. The sequence continues at coordinate 933,417 of CBDAUH010000004.1, forward strand.
ATTGTAGAGACTCTTGTCCCATATTATAAACGCGTTGATTTGCTTCGATTGCAAGTTTCTCTAATATTGTTAGTCTATTGATGGGGGCTAAATCACTTGCAGGATTAGGAGTTTCAGATACCCATTCTTCAAAAATTTGAAGAGCAATTCGACTGGCGATGTCACCACGGGCATGTCCACTCATACCGTCAGCGACAGCGAATAGTCGGTTTTTTTCATTAAAATAGTATGAATCTTCGTTTCTTTCTCGTAGTGAGCCTATGTCTGTTTTTGCAATGAAGTTCATAGTATTATTGCCCTATCTTAGAATAACTATAGTTTGGACAGTTTTTGTTTTTTTTATGGACATAAAGCAGGAAAGCGGGTATCCTTTTAGGAAACACAAATTTGAAAGGATATTTCAAATGACCCCACTTTCCTACTTGGACAACATGTTATCAGATTTTTGACCTGTGTTCAAGTATAATAACTTTCACCACTTTCAGACTTTCGTAAAAGGTCTGATAAATACGCCCTACCGAGGCACAATGACACAAATCTATCTTGCGACAGCCCAAGCAGGTCGGTATTGGTCTCTGCCAAAGTTTCTCTCGCGTGGCATCTGGTGTGTGGATCAAGTCGCCACTACGCTAAGCCATCAAGTGCTATCCGCTTACCCCACGGGCGTCTATGTCTATGATGAGACGCATGCCATAAGTAGCGGTTCAAAACAAGCGGGTTTGCATTTCCGCAGGAACCCTGCGTATCAGCCACGTAACAAGAACCAGTCCAAGTTTCATCACGGACACGAGTTCGGTGCGATTGGCTGGCTGGCAGAAACGCCTGAAGGCACGCGCCTATTTCCATTAGCCACACGGATGATGGAACCGAAAAGCGAGGACGCGAATAGCCTCGCTGTGCTGAAGCATTTATGTAATCTTGTGCCACCGGGTCTTATCATTTTTGATAGAGGTTTCAATAGACGCAAAGTGTTCACGGAGATACTCTCACAAGGACATCATTTACTTTGTCGTGCGAAGTCAAACGCGGCGTTTTTTGATATACCGAAACGCCCTAAGCGTCTCAAGAGAGGCAGACCCCGTCGGTATGGTAGCCGTGTGTCTATTCCACACCTGAAGTATACAGACATCGTTGTTGAGGATCAGACACTTTCTGTCGCTGATAAAGTCGTGCGGACAAAGATGTGTCCTGTAGATGTCCGCATCGTTGTGATACGCAAACGCTTGAAAAAGTCTAAACCCTATCGGTATTTTTGTGTATTTACTTCAGATTTACGACTGCCCGTAGAAACAGTTATCCGACACTATAGAAACCGGTGGCAGATTGAAACTGCCTTTCGGGACGCTAAAGAGAACTTCGGATTTGACACCTATCAACTCCGAGACAGGAAAAGTTTGGATCGGTTCGTTCAACTCAGTTTCACCGCAGCAACGCTGACACAACTCGCTTTCAGTCCGTCGCCATTGCCTAAGACACCCGCAGACACAGACACAGACAAGGTTTCTCTTGATTTAGAAGACGTGCTATCCACGCTCAATATACACTGGTATAAACCGAAACATCTCACACGCGGCTTGATGACCGCTTACTTGCAGCGACGTTTACAACAAAACTATTTTTATACGGGTTACGACCCGAGGAAAAACGCACAGAAAAAACTAAAAATCCCTGAAGATACTATATGAAATAGTTCAGCAGCAACTATTTTCACGATTATTGGAAAAATGATGGCTAAAAAACAGTGATTTCTAACAGAATTTAGACAGAAAAGGGGCGTTAGCAGCGGTTCTAACACCTGTTCAGAAGTGCTAACGGGGAAATGCTGCCAACTATTCATAATCTATAACAAGACCAAAAATGTCCAAACTATAGTAGAATAACGTGAGATCGGAATAAGACATTTTTTGTGCTCCATATATCCTTCATATTTCAGAACACCGAACTTACGTTAGAATACTAACACTTATAACGAAAACTGTGATAATTTTGTTTCAATATGTCAATTTTGGTGACTTCTCAGGACTATGCTCTCAATAAAACAAGGAACATCTGAATGTCTGAATCTACATCTATTCAAGATTTGCATACACAGTCTCTCGTAATTGATGCTCATAACGATGCTATCGTCGCGCACATCCGTCGTGGAAACATCAGTCTTGCAGATGAAAACACGAAAAGCCTCGATCGACATAGGGGGACGATTACCTATCTTCGGGGACCTGTTCCACCGGAGGAGGATGCTATCGGTATCCAACTCAATATACCGAAAATGCGCAAGGGTGGAATTGATGTCGCGTTTTTTGCTGTCGATGTAACACGCGCATGGAAAAATCATCTCTCTTATGCATTAGATGCTTTTGGTTGGTTTGATTCGGAGGTAACCGAGAATGAATCTAATATCAGAATCGTTCGAAATGCAGCAGATATTCATATAACCAAAACAGATGGGAAACTGGGAGCTATACTTGCTATAGAAAATAGCGAAGCCGTTGAACGTAGTTTGAATATACTTCACTCACTTTACAACCTTGGCCTTCGTTCTATTGGATTGACACATAACCCGAACACATGGGCTTCTACAGGAAATGATGAAGGAGAAACCGGTGGTGGCCTAACTCAATTTGGAATTCAATTGGTTAAAGAGATGAATAAGCTTGGCATGCTTGTTGATGTATCACACATAAGTGAACGTGGTTTTTGGGATGTATTAGATGTATCGGATGCTCCGATTATTGCTTCACATAGCAATTGCAAGACATTATGTAACCATTCTAGAAACTTAACCAATGAGCAACTAAAGGCAATTGCAGCAAATGGTGGGAGTGTAGGAATTACGTTTGTACCTGGTTTTATAACGGAAGATGGTTGGCGAAACAATCCACCTTTCGCACAACTAATAAACCATATTGAGTATGCAATTGACATTGCGGGGATAGACCATGTTGGAATCGGTTCAGATTTTGACGGTGGGGGAGATCTGCTTAAGGATGCAACTGAATACCCCAGGATTACTGATGGATTGAGTGAACGCGGTTATTCTGATGAAGCAATTCAGAAGATATTAGGTGGAAATATACTGCGCGTTTTTGGGGCCGCATGTGGGTAATTAATACGTTTGGATTTAGTCTTATCCAAATATATTATTCGTTATTGTTCTGCAGATATTTTCCCATACCTTATCAACAGAAATACCTTTCATACAGATATTATCTTTGCATTTTTCTGTGAATTGTTTACAAGGGCTGCAAGGTACATCATGGCGTATAATCGTATGGATTTCACCTAAGGGTTGGAATCGTTTGTGATTACCAGGACCGAATAATGCTACAGTGGGTGTTCTTACTGCAGATGCGATATGCATTGGGCCGGTATCGTTTGTTAGAAACAGGTCACACTTTTCTATACAAGCGGCTAACTGACGTATTTGAAGGTTACCGGCAAACGTGATCGATGGGTACTGCATAAGATTTTTGACTTTATTGGCAAGTTCTCTTTCCTTCGGACCACCGAAGATTAAGACTTGAGCATCATAATGCTGAACGAGTCTATCGCCAATTGCTGCGAAGCGTTCTGGCATCCATTCACGCAACTTCCATCCTGCCCCAGGAAATAATCCTACTTTTAATTGCATTTCTGATATTCCTGCTTCTTCAAATGTATAACATGCATCAGTACGTTCTGTATTTGATAGAAACATCTCCAACTGATGGTCTTCTGCTGGAATTCCGACAGCATGTAATAAGTCAAAATAGTGTTCAGTTGCATGTTTGTTTCCTTGTTCTGGAACTCGCAAAGTACATAACATACCTTTCCCTACACGTTCGGATGCGCCACTTAAATACATTAATAATTCTGTCCGTAACTTCCGTTGGAAGTCGAAGGTCAGTGCAAATTTACGTTGACGTAAAATCCGTAAAATCCGCAGCATTTCTCCCGTATCTTTATTTTTGGCAGAACGATTGAATTGGATTATCTCATTCAGGTGGGGATTCTGTTGGAGAACATCTGCTGATTGTTTGGCAACTAACATCGCAATATAAGCAATTGGATAATGGGCACGAATTGCTCTAATTGCAGGAGTTGTCAGGACAATATCGCCGAGAGAACTGAGACGTATAAGTAAAATCCTTTCCATATACCATTACCTCCTTAGTATCTGTGAATTGCAAACACAAATAATGCAACAAGTAATAATGCAGGTTCTACTATAATTCGTTTTTCAATGTCAATGTTGATAAGAGAAGCTAACTATCTTTTTCTCAATTCCATTCATAGCATTTTCGACAAGTACTTGTGTATCTATTCCTTCCTCTGCTTTATCTAATTCTACCTGTGTCGCTTGTGTCGCGGGATGCTTGGGAACAAATAGAGAACAACAGTCCTGATGTGGAAGTGTAGATATCTCAAACGTTCTTATTTCTTTTGCTTTTGCGATGATTTCGACTTTATCGAATCCAATTAATGGTCGGAGAATCGGTATTTCCGCAACTGCTTCGATTGAACGAAGGTTCGGAAGTGTTTGGGATGCAACCTGTGCCAAACTTTCACCAGTAACAAGGGCATCGGCATTAACAAGTGAAGCAACGTGCTGCGCAATTCGTGTCATCATCCTTCTATACAGCAAAACACGAAATGGTGCCGGTGTTTCCGTTACTATAGCTTGTTGAAGTTCGGCAAATGGAACAAGATAGAGTTCACTTCGATAATTCGACTCTGATAAAATGCGAGTCAATTCAACAACCTTCTCTAAAGAGGCTTTATCAGTATACGGATAACTATAGAAGTGAATAAAGACCGCCTTAGCACCGCGTTTTACCATTTGCCACGCTGCTACGGGGGAATCAATTCCGCCAGAAAGCATCACAAGTACTTTGCCACTTACACCGACCGGCAATCCTCCTATTCCTTGAAGCTTATCAGTATAAACGTATGTATCTCTGTGTGTAACATTTATCCAGAATCGCAAATCAGGATTGTGCATGTCAGCTTTTGCACCGGTCTTTTGAATAACATACCCACCTACTTCACTACTAATCTCAGGAGAAGTTAGTGGGAAAGATTTATCTGTTCGTTTTGTTTCTACCTTTAGTGTCTCAAAATCTTTTCCTTTTGTCAACTGAAATGCGGTTTCTTTTATTGCATCAATATCTTTTCTGGTACGAACAACAAGTTCAAAATGGGCAATACCCATAACATTTTTTAGACGTTTCTCTATTTCTGGAATATTTGTATCTTGTTTAAGATATATTGCAATTCTATCGTGAAGTCTTTTTACTTCTGCATAACCTGTTCCGTGCAATGATGATCTTATGTTGCGTGCAAGTTTCTTCTCAAAAAATATCCGGTTTTTACCCTTCAATCCAACTTCAGCGTAATGGATTAAAAAGAAATTGTCTGTATGTTCCATAAATCTTTTACCTTATACTGACATAGTGGATTTCTTGTTGAATGTGATAGAAAAGTACATAAGGTTTCCGACAGATATTAACTCAATACGGACTCGGTTGTACGAAAGTGGAGTTTTGCTACATTTCGCAACGAATTTACGCCATTCAATTTGACAAAATCTTTTCCAGCATCAATTACCTGATATGCACCTCTTGGCAATTGGAACTGGTATGTGTTAGATAAGGTTTCTATCTCTTTCAAGAATCTATCACGTGCAATGATTGAGGCTGCAGCGACAGCGACATCTCTTTCTGCTTTCGGTTCAAGTTTTATGGTAATGTTTTGCTGTGTGAGTAATTGTGTTATGTTATTATATGGAAACTTATCCACAAGAGCATGTTTCACTGCCATGCGTTTAGCAAGTGTCTGTATCACCTTAATATGTAGCTCAGCAAGAATTCTGGATGAATTTTCACCTCGCTTCTTAAGTTCATCATACTGAGCATTATATTTGTCTGGCATTTTTTGCTCAACAACAATATGTTGTTCATAATGTTTCCGCATCCAATCAGCAAGCTTACGAATACGTGTATTTGAGATCTTTTTTCCATCTGTAATACCCATATCCAATAAAACGTCACGACATTCGGTATCTACAAAGACACCAGCAACAACTAGAGGGCCGAAGTAGTCCCCTTTTCCTGCTTCATCGGTGCCGATCCATCTATTCCATTCATGTAGCTGTGTCATTTGTGTATTATTTCTTTCTCATGTAATGTAAGGCTGCGATTTGCGTAACCTCACGTCCTACCGACTTGAGTCTCTCAGCCAGTACTGGATCGTGTAGGTTGCCATTAGCATCAAATGCATCCGATGCATGAGGAATTGAAACAGCAGTTGGAATAACAAATGCATGTAATGATGCAACGACTGTCCTTAACATAGACAATGCATTTACTGCTCCCATCCTACCACCAGAAACTCCAACTAAACCTACAATCTTATTTTCAAATTCATCGTACCCCATGAGATCTAATGCATATTTTAGAACACCGCTAAACCCTCCATGATATTCAGGGGTGCCGAGTAAGATGCCATCTGCGCCGCTCACTTTTGCTTTAAGTTTGAGAACATCCGGTGGATAGTCAGATTCTTCTGCAATTGCACTCTGGAAAATCAGTCGGTGTTCACGTAGATCGAGCAATTCTACTTCTGCTCCTTCCTCTTTTGCTCCTGTGAGGGCAGCTGATAGTGCTGCGTGTGTAGTACTACCTTCTCGCAAACTTCCACATATCGCCACTACATTGATCTGATTATCTGTCACCATGCCGAATTTCCTCATTCAATGCATATTCACTTAGTAACTTTATTTTTTTTGATTTTTTGTTCTATTTTTGAACGAAGATTTATATATTCTGTAGTGTTCGGAGCAAGTGTAATTGCACGGTTGATAGTATCTAATGCCAAGGTATACTGCTGATTACGATAATAGGTGTACGCAAGCGTGTCGTAATGCTTTGGGGTTGGTGACAAAGCAACTGCCTTTTGTGCAAGTGTGACTGCTTGGACAGTTTCTTTACCAAGTCCAGCATAAAGTCTTGCTAAATTATTAAATGCCTCTGCAGATGTTTCATCCACCTCAATTGCACGCTTGAAGGTAGCAATTGCAGGTTCAAATTGTTGACGATTAATGTGGATAACTCCTAATTTCAGCCATGCTTGAACATTTTTAGGGTCAATTTCTGTAATCTTCTGAAATGTTGCTGTTGCTTTTTCTAAGTCCCGTTGGTCAATAAACAGAGTGCCAAGGCGGTAATATACCGGCAGATATGTAGGATGCAATTTGTTAGCAATTTCATATATCCGCTGTGCATCAACAATGTTCCCGTGTTTTTCGTGCAGTTCACCTAACTTTAAATATAATATAGGCTTGTTCTGATGCTTATAAATTGTTTCTCTAAACAGATGAACATTATCAGAATATTTTTTCATCACTTCAAATTGTGTCATTGCTGCTTTGGCATCATCATATTTCTTTAGATTTCTGTATGCAATCGCAAGACGATAATAGGACCGTGGATCGTAAGGGTTCTGATTTATCGCTAAACGATAATTATTTACTGCGGAAGAAAAGTCGTGTTTCATTTCTGCAGCCCTACCAAGTCCGTGATACGATTCAGTAATATTTGGATTCAGTTGAATACTCTTACGATATGCAGTTGCTGCTCTATCAAATTGGCGTTTTAGGAGATACGTTTCACCGAGATGAATATATGCTTGTGATGTTTTAGGATTAAGGGATATAGCCTTATTTAGGTGGGATTGGGAAAGTGATATTTTACTTTGTTCCTTGTAGACAATACCTAATGAAGATGCGCGCTGCTATGTATCGGTGGAGGTGCTTGAAAAGTTAATGCATTTTTGTAGGCTTCTACTGCGTCACTCAATCTGTTCTGTTCTTGATACACCATGCCGATATAACAGTAGATACCACTACTCGGTTCTTGTCTAAGGATATCTTCAAATGCTGTCAGTGCCTTATCATACTGTTCCATCTCCATATAATGTAGACCCAGCGTAAAAGGGTTTTTCCCAGAATCAGTGTCACTCATCACACAGACCGTACCATAGAAAAAAGATAGGAAGATACAGAAGCATGCAAGCAAACGATAGTATAACATACGCTTATACCGATGCAAGGATAAAACGGAAGGGGAAAATGCTTATTGATTTTCCCCTTCCATTAAGGACATATTCTGTCAATGATTTTGATGTTAATCGCGCTGTGTTTTCAGTGTACCCCAAGTCGTTGTCAACTTATCCTGTGGTTCAACAGAAATGAGTAAACCTTCCATTATATCTGAAACTTCATCGGTGGAGAGTGCACGATTAAAAACAAAGAAGTCATCAATATAAAAGGTGGCTGACCTATATCCAGTCTGACCGATGTACAATTTCTCTACACCTTGAGCATGATTCGCTGGGACGTCATATTCACCGGCGACTGTACCGTCAATATGGAAACGGAATTTATCGCCCTCTTTAACACCGGCGATATGATACCATTTTCCAGTTTCGAAGAGTTCGTTTTCGCCCCCTGGACCGGCACAACCAGAACCTTGGTTTCCAGGGTTAAAACGGTAGTGAATATTTAAAGAATTTGGACAGATCCATACACCAGGTGAACGATCAGAACCGGGTGCTTTCTTAGCAAAAATTTGACTCCATGCACCGTTATGTGCTTGAATAAAATTTAACCAAAATACATAACTGTTATCTTGATAATTTTCCAATTCTGTAAAAGATTCAACTTCTACACCAGCATTCGACTCTATCAACTCTAATGAACCCAAGCCGACTTTCTTTTCATCTGTATTAACACTGGCATTTGATATTGTACCGTTATTACCGTTACCTGTTCCATCAATTGCGGTGCCATCTATATCTCTATCGAAACTGAAATACAGAATTAAACCATCATCTAATGCTGCTTGTGTGGAGAGAACTCCACAAAAACCGAGTAGCGTTATAACAACTATATAACTCAAAAAACGCATGAAATAATTCCTCCTCATGTTTACAAACCAATTTTAACCTGTTAATTTTTACATATTTTATTTTACATAAATTATAAAAAGATGTCAAGATAAAATAACAATATATTTTAATAAACGTGAATGTGGTGTAAGTGATACTAAGTATTTTGATTTTCAGGATTTGCCAAATCGAGCTTTTGTCAATATACTTGACAAAAAAACCTGATTTTTATAAAATAGCGTAACAGCTAAATTAGAAAATGATTTGAAGTATATTTTGTGGTTTTATTAATACGTCCACATCTTACGATCATAGGATATTTATGGAGGTTTATTTAATGCGAATTTTAATATATCTGTCAATTCCACTCCTACTTTTTGTAGGAATATTATCAACGCAAGCTGCAGTGAAAGACGACGGTTTGATCCTCTACTTCAGTTTTGATAGAGAAGAAAATAAAATAATAAAAGATGAAACTGGTGGAGGAAATGATGCGAAAATTATTGCTAATGCAAAAATAAATAAAGATGAGAAAGTGTACGGGGGCGGCTCACTTGAAATAAGAGATGCTAATGCAGATGTTCAAGTTCAATCTTTTAAAGAATTAGCCGAGTATCAGGATAATACTTTCGCATTTTGGATAAACTTCATTGCAGCTCATAACGGTGCATGGAGTCAAATCATAGCGAAGAAAGGTCCTGGAGATCGATCACCCGGAATATGGATATGTCCCAATTCACTGAACATTCATTGGCGTTTTAACCCAGGTAATCAAGGTACCGGTTGTGCTGGTCCTGCTGGGGAAAATACACTATTTGAATTGAATAAATGGTATCATGTTGCGGGAACAAAAGAAGATGCATCATTGACATTTTTTGTTGATGGAAAAAGTATAGGAGAATACAATGTACCTAAACCACACGAGAATACTGCGGGAATTCTATATATTGGTAAAACAGGATATCGTGCAGCAACTTTTTACATTGACGACCTATACGTATACAACAGAGCACTTAATGCTGGTGAAGTATCAGACGTAATGGATGGCGATCTACTTCCTGTTGAAGCACAAGACAAGCTTACCACTACATGGGGTTTGTTGAAAACACAACGTGATTAATTTCTAGTTTAAAAAATTAAGGGATGGTTTGAATATGTCATCCCTTATTCATTTTCTTATCACAGTAGATATGTCTCTTCAAAGGAACATAATGAAAAAAGGTATATGTATTGGATCATTGCCCGGAGATTCAACCGAAGCACGGTTTAAGATTGCAAAAAAAGCGGGGTTTGACGGCGTTGAAATAGGAACTCTACGTTCAGAAGAAGAACGCCTCAACATCAAACAATTAGCTGACAGTAACGGGATTGAATTGTGCAGTGTAATGAGTGGAAAACACTGGTCACATCCGCTTTCACATGCGGATCCATCAGTCCGTGAAGAGTGTCATCAAGCGATGTTGAATTCCCTGGCTACTGCGGATGTTATTGGCGCAGATACTGTCCTACTTGTCGCAGCAGTCGTCAACAATCAAATAACATACGAAGATGCATACCAACGTTCACAAACAGAAATACGTAGGTTGATACCAACTGCAAGGGAAAAAGGACTGAGTATTGGGATAGAAAATGTTTGGAATAAATTCCTGTTGAGTCCAATCGAATTTGCGCGTTATATTGATGAATTTGAGAGTGACGCTGTGACTGCCTATTTTGATGTTGGGAATATCGTTGCTTACGGTTTTCCACAACATTGGATACGTTCACTCGGTTCTCGTATCTCCAAAGTCCATGTCAAAGGTTTCAACGCCAATGAACATAGATTTACTTATCTGATTGAAGAATGTACGATTGATTGGAACGCTGTGATGACATCTCTAAATGATGTTGGTTATGACGATTACATGACTGCTGAACTGCCGGTTGGTGCAGATGACCCAGAAGGTACGGTACATCAGATTAGTGAGGATATGAGCAAAATAATTGCCGGAGAAGTTTAACCCTCTGTCTATATGGAAGTAATTATTCAACCTGATTATCATCAAATTGCAACTATTGCAGCCAACATTATTCGGGATGCTATCCTTAAAAAACCCAATATTGTATTAGGTTTAGCTACAGGAAGCACACCAATAGAATTGTACAAGTTACTTGTCCGTATGCACAGAGAAGATGGTCTTGATTTTTCACGCGTGACTACCTTTAATCTGGATGAGTATGTTGGTATTCCGCTTGAGCATTTGCAAAGTTACCACACATTCATGGCATATCATTTTTTCGATCATGTCAATGTACCAGAGGTAAATCAACATATTCCTCAAAATATTTCAGATGATCATGAAAAGTTCTGTGCTGCTTATGAGGAAAAAATAATATGTGCAGGTGGTATCGATATCCAAATCTTGGGAATTGGGACTGATGGGCATATCGGATTTAATGAGGTGGGTTCATCACTTGCTTCACGCACACGAATAGTAACCCTATCACGAAGTACACTTGAAACAAATGCAACACATTTCAATGGCGATGTTAATGCTGTTCCAGAAATGGCGATTACGATGGGAATTGCCACCATTATGGAGTCAAAGCAATGTCTGCTATTAGCATGCGGCACTTCAAAATCACGGGCAATAGCAAAAGCAATTGAGGGACCAATAACTTCGATGGTACCAGCGTCTGTTTTACAGATGCATCCAAACACAGTCACAATAATTGATGAAGCGGCATCATCAATGTTAAATGAGGTAGAGTATTATAACAGGTCTTATGCAAATATGCTGTCACTTCAATCACAGTAAGTTTTTCTGTGCGTAACAAGTCAGTGAATAAGTTCAGGTACCGTTTTCTTCGTCGCATAAACCGTATTCTTTTGCTTTTCGTTGTATTGTTCGTCGGCTAATTTCAAGTATTTTTGCTGCCTTTGCTTTATTATTGTCCGTATATTCGAGCGTGGCGCGTAGAACTTCACGATTGATGTCTTCAAGCGACATACCGACGGACACATTTAGAGATGGGCCGCCATTGCCAAAAGAATCAGTATTGTGCAAGGTCGGCGCAGAAGGCAGTATAGAATGCATATCTTCTGCTTCCTTTAAGATACGATCAGGTAGGTCATCGAGTTCTAATGTCTGTTCAGTTGACATGACAACGAGTCCTTCAATACAGTTCTTTAATTCTCGCACATTTCCAGGCCAGCTGTATTTCATTAGGGTGCGAACTGCTTCTGGTGTGAGATTTTTCAATGTTTTGCCATTTTCTCTGCAAAATTCCTCAAGGAAATCGTTGACAAGTAGTGGTATATCTTCCATGCGTTCATTTAATTTTGGTAGGTTTATGGATACCACGTTGAGGCGATCATATAGGTCGGGAAGGAATTCACCATTATTACAAGCAGCTACTAAATCATGATTGGTAGCACAGATAATCCGAACATCAACCTGAATTGTTTTATCTCCTCCCACTCGTTCAAATTCACGTTCTTCCAGCACTCGTAGCAGTCGTGCTTGGTTTGACAGACTGAGTTGAGATACTTCATCAAGAAAAAGAGTTCCGCTGTTAGCCAGTTCAAATCTACCTTTACGTTGATAGTATGCGCCACTGAATGCGCCACGTTCATGACCAAAAAGTTCGGACTCTGCTAGATTCTCATTGAGGGTTGCACAGTTAAATGCAATTAGATCTCCTTTTCGTAAGCTTCTATGGTGAATAGCACGTGCTACCAATTCTTTTCCAGTACCACGGGCACCATAGATCATCACTGTTGCTCTCGTTGGAGCAATTTGAGTAATCATCTCACGTATCTTTATGAGTTGCGGTGATTTACCGGTGAGTCTACACAGACCTTCTTTTTCGTCAATCTGTGAACGAAGTTTGCGATTTTCAAAGGTTAGTCGTTGGTTCAAAAGTGTCTTTTGTAGGAGGGCTTTTAGATGCACAGGGTTGATCGGTTTGTAAAGAAAAAATGTTCCTTCATGCGCCAACATCGCCTTGATACCAATATCAGTTTCTAATACATTTGGAATAGTGATAAAAATAATTCCAATATCAGGATGATGTTTCGTAGCGGCATCCAAGAGTCTTAGCCCATCAATCCGTTCGACCTTTAGGGGTGCTATTAAGATATTTATTGTTTCGTGTTCAAGCAGATGAAATGCCTGATACATGTTGCTTGTAACAGTTAATTGCAGCCCTTCACCGTCAAGTGTTTGACAGATTATCTCACGTTGACGTTGATCTGAATCTACAATTAGCACGTTATTTTGGATACTCATTTGTTCTCTGTTCTCTCCGACTGAATATTAGCAGAACTATGTTGTTGGTATTAAAGTTATCATCTTGAAACGAAACATTATAAATTTGAACAAATAAATGTTATGTGTCAATTTACAAGAATATCTGTGTAAACCAATATGTTTAATAATTATACCTGATGTTTATATGAATCGTCAACGTAAATGGTCCATTACAACTCAGAAATATAACAGTGTAGACTATATAATTCCAGGCTTTTGTTGACATTGAATCTCAATGGTTGTATACTAATCAATACAACGCTTAAAATGGGTTGCTCATTTCTAATCAAGGATATATCTTGTATTATACAATTTTTATTAATGTACTATAGTTTGGACAATTTTAGAAATTTTTAGTGCGAAAAAACAGAAAAGCAGGTATCCTTTCATAAACAAATATATTTTTTGAAAGGAGAATAAAAAATGAACCTCCTTTTCTGCTTAGACGACATTCTATCAGATTTTCAGTATCTGTTCAACACACAAAACTATGCTCTTTTCCAAGCGTTTATTTTCGGATTTATCGCAGATGGAAATAGTGGCACGCTAACGGAACTTTATCAATCAGGTTTTTCACAGACGCGATACTGGTCTTTTCCAAAGTTTCTATCGCGTGGTAAATGGGATGCGGATAAAGTCGCAGGACACCTGACAAAAAAGGTTCAGCAAGCATTTCCTAACTGGGTTTATGTGTATGATGAGACCAAAGCCATAAAAACAGGTGAACGCCAGTGGGGGTTGCATTTTTTCCGCAACTTCAGTTATCAAAAGGGTCGCGTGAACCGATCCAAGTTCCATTATGGACACGAGTTTGGTGCCTTAGGTTTACTTTGCCAAACATCTACAGGTTGGCAGCTATTCCCCGTATGGGCGAGACTGATGGTGCCGCAGACGTGCCGTGATAAAAGCGATGCGGTGTTGAAACGCATCTGTTCCCAGATCGCTCCGGGTCTTATTATTTTTGATCGTGGGTTCTCAAGGCGAAAAGTGTTTACGCTGGTTCAAAGTTATGGACATCATATCTTGTGTCGTGCGAAGTCTAATGCCGTCTTCTATCGTTTACCGGAACAGCCGAAACATCGCCAGCGTGGCCGTCCGCGAAAATATGGAGACCGCTTGGATATTCGCAGGATGCGGTATACGCTTATGGATATAGAAGGCCAAAAGTATTCAATCGCCTCCAAAGTCGTGAGAACGAAGATGTGCGATGCTGATATTCGCCTCGTTGTTATCCGAAGTCGCCCGAAAACCTCGAAACCTTATCGGTATTTCTGTGTATGGACAACAGATTTGACGATTGGGATACCACAGATCGCTATATATTATCGCAAGAGATGGCACATAGAGACGGCTTTTCGGGATGCGAAGCAACACTTCGGTTTTGATGACTATCGCCTGAAATCCCGCAAAAGCATCAATCGGTTTGTGCAATTGAGTTTCGTTGCAGCAAGTCTGACGAAGTTGCTATTCACCCCACGGGATGGGACGGCGGAGGAGATAAGTGCTCAGGTAGTTTGTGATCAGTTGGGCATCCATTGGTATCATCCGAAGCGTCTCACACAAGGGTTGCGTGTAGTTTATCTCCGCTGGCAGCTCTACAGAGCGGTATTTTCTGCGATTTACTCTGAAAAAACAAACTCACAGAAAATACACACCGATTTTCACAAAGAGACAGCATTGCCTGCGGACAACGCAGCCTGAATGTCCCAAAATGTCCAAACTTTAGTATTAATGTACGTAAGGTAAAAAGGAGAGTATGTATATGATTGATGATTCAAATAGAATCTATTTTATTGGCGGGTTAACTTCGATTCTTGGGGGTCTCTTAATGTTATTTACAAGTATTTGGTTTATTCGGATTCAGGGAGACCAACATTCAGATGTTATACATGGTGTAAGTGTCGTAATACCAATTCTGATTGCTCCAACGGTAATTGCTACAACTGTTCTTTTGATTAAAGATGTGAAAACAGGGGCTTTATTAGGCATTGGGTTCGCTTTACTTTGGGTGGTGATAGAACTTTTAGCACACGGTTCGCAAACTGCTCCGTTAAAAACTATCAATGAATTAGCATCGGGAGAAATTAAAAATAACTTCTTGGAAGTATGGAAGGAGTGGGGAAGTGCACTTATAAAAATTGGTGCATTCTTATTTTCTTTAGCAGCACTTTGCTATGGTATTTCTCTACATTCTTGGGGTAATACGACATCAGCATATTTACTGATTATTGCCGCGCTAACTTTTCCTATTGTATTAATTGCGGGAGTTGAAATTTATTGGCATATCTCGGTACGGGGTATTGCATTCCTATTTCTTGGTGGTGTATTAATGCTGGCAACTCGACAAAGCGCAACTGAAAAATGGGAATCCTAAATGTTGAATAAAAGAAAATGTTATCATATCAACATGAGTATTGTAGATAACATTGCGATTGTTGAATGTAATAAACTACAACGTGAGTCCACCTAATCTCTTTCATCATCATTCAGCAGACGTTCTAATTCGGCTAAAAGATCTGTGTCTTCTTGTTCATCCTCGATGGAATCATCTTGGTTGGTATTGCTGTCTTCATTTCCAATTGACTCTAAATCTGATCGGAATTCTAATAGATTGCTAAGGTAACGTTCACGTGTAATATTTTCGGCTTCACCGTGTTCCTCGCGCAAACATTCTCCACAAAATTCACCAATCTTCTGGATGCCTGTGTCAATATGTTTTAGAGCAGCATCGGGATCATCATCTTGCAGACTCAATTCTGCTTTTGCAATGCTATTCATCATAATCATATAGCCTTTATACTGATAACTACCCCAGGCAATTTCTGAAGGGGCGAATTCGCGTGCCATGTTCGTTGCAGATAAATTGGTGTCAGTATCCCGCTGTACATCTTTCCAACGTTTTATGCCTGCAAATAGCAAGTACCTTGTGTACCGTAGAAAGGATTCCTCAAATAACGTTGCCCATTCTTCTTCTGTTAATTCAAAACCATCTCTACTGCCATTTTCTGCTTCATATTTTTCTAATTTACCACAAAAATAATCGTAATATGAATCCATTCCGTGTGGACGTACGCCATCTGGACGACCTGATGTATAAAGACGGGAAACTGTGAAGGCGTTGGGCTGCACGACAACCACTTCTCTACCATCCTCAATTGTCAATATCCGTATCGGATGATCCTCATCTAAATTTACGACTTGTAGTATCCTATCAAGTGCTTGAACCCAGCGGGTGTTTCTTTGAATTGTAGTGTTTGACATAGTATTAACCTTTACTTATGATAATCTTGAAGTGGACTAACTGAAATTTCACCTCGTTGTAATGCATCAATAGCGTTAACTGCAGCCGCGGCACCTGGAATCGTAGAGAAAATTGGAATGTCATGTTCGATTGCCATCTGGCGTATAAGCAGCTCGTTTGTTCGATGTAAATCCCCAGTAGGTGTATTGATGATCAAGTCAACTGCATGATTTTTGATATGATCATGGATTGTTGGTCTCCCTTTACCAATACTATAGACGAGTTGGGCATCCATTCCGTTTCGGAGTAGAACCTTCGCTGTGCCGTGTGTTGCGATGAGATCAAATCCCATGTCTGTAAGTTTTTTTGCTATGAATATAACGGCGCGTTTATCTTTGTTCCTTACACTGATAAACGCATTACCCTTCAGTGGTAAGGTATATCCACAAGCTTTTTGCGCCTTTGCAAATGCTCGAGATACATCAGTATCAATTCCCATTACCTCACCTGTAGATTTCATTTCGGGCCCCAATCGTGAATTTGCCCCAGGAAACCTGTTAAAGGGAAAAACTGGTGCTTTTACACTAAAATAGTCTGGTTCTATCTCATTTGTGAAACCGAGTTCCTTGAGTGTTTTGCCAGCCATCACACGTGCTGCTAGCTTAGCTAGCGGAATACCTATGGCTTTGCTGACAAACGGCACAGTTCGAGATGCTCGTGGGTTAACTTCTAAAACATAGATTTCGTCGTTCTTTATTGCATATTGAACGTTCATCAACCCGCATACATTCAAAGCCTTCGCGAGGGCATAAGTGTACTCTTTCAGTTGGTCGATCTGGTCATCAACTAAAGTGTAAGGAGGGAGCACACAGTCACTATCTCCTGAATGAACACCTGCCTCTTCAATATGCTCCATGATACCGCCGATAACGGTTAGCTGTCCATCTGAAATGGCATCTACATCCACCTCTATTGCTTCTTCCAGGTATTTGTCGATAAGAACTGGGTGTTCGGGGGATGCTTGTACTGCGGAGTCCATATAATCCTGTAAGGGTTTTTCATCATATACAATCTGCATCGCTCGTCCACCCAGGACAAAAGATGGGCGGACAATCACGGGATATCCGAGTGATGCGGCAACAGGGATCGCTTCCTCACTTGAGGTGACGGTTGCATTTGGCAGTTGCATCAGACCGATCTCATCTAACACCTCTTTGAATAGTTGTCGGTTTTCGGAACGAGCAATGTCTTCCGGACTTGTGCCGATTATCGTAACACCTGCCTCTTTTAGTGCCATTGCAAGGTTGAGCGGTGTTTGCCCACCAAATTGAACTATAACGCCAATCGGTTTCTCCTTATCATAAATGTTTAGCACATCTTCACATGTCAATGGTTCAAAATAGAGGCGGTCAGATGTATCGTAGTCCGTACTAACTGTCTCAGGATTGCTGTTCACCATGATTGTTTCGTAACCATCGGTTTTGAGTGCCATAGCTGCGTGAACACAGCAATAGTCAAATTCAATTCCTTGACCGATACGGTTAGGTCCACCGCCTAAAATCATGATTTTCTTTTTATCAGTTGGACGCACCTCATCTTCAGATGAACATGTTGAATAGTAGTATGGCGTTTCTGCCTCAAACTCTGCAGCACAGGTATCTACTGTTTTATATGTTGCTTCAATACCAATTCTTTTTCTCGTTTCACGTACTTGGTTTTCAGTAACATCAAATATTTCTGCAAGCTGTCTATCTGAAAATCCGAGTTGTTTCGCTTGGCGTAAAATGGATACAGATTCTGTTTCAGCATGTTCTCCATTTTCAATAAGTGGACCTACAGGAGATACTTCTAAGTTATTTTCAAAATCAACTATTTCTTGAAGATTATATAAGAAAAACGGATCGATATGTGTATATCCATTTATTTCATCAATGCTCATACCACGTTTTAGTGCCGACTTTATGTAAAATAAACGTTCTACGTTTGGGATGGTTAACTTGCTAGAGATTTCTGAGAGTGGGATCTGTTCGAGAGGATGATTATCAAAACCTGACCATCCAGTTTCTAATGAACGCAATCCCTTCTGAAGTGCTTCCTTAAATGTTCTACCGATTGACATTGCCTCACCCACTGATTTCATCTGGGTTGTGAGTGTCTCATCTGTACCTTGAAACTTTTCAAATGCCCACCTCGGTATTTTAACAACAACATAGTCTATTGTTGGCTCAAAACAGGCAGGTGTCTCTGCAGTAATATCGTTCGGAATTTCGTCAAGATTATAACCGACTGCTAACTTGGCTGCAATTTTTGCAATAGGAAATCCGGTTGCTTTTGATGCAAGGGCTGAGCTACGGGATACACGCGGATTCATTTCTATGACAACTTGTTTGCCACTATTTGGATCAACCGCAAATTGAATATTGGACCCACCCGTATCAACGCCGATTTCTCTGATGATTTTTATCGCTGAGTTACGCATCATTTGGTATTCTTTATCGGTTAACGTTTGTATAGGAGCCACTGTGATGCTATCTCCAGTATGGACACCCATCGGATCGACATTTTCAATGGAACAAATTATGACTACATTGTCACCACCATCACGCATCACCTCTAATTCAAACTCTTTCCAACCGATGATAGATTCTTCGATAAGCAATTCATTAATTGGACTTAAAGCAAGTCCTGCAGTTACCATTTTTTGATATTCTTCAATATTATATGCAATGCCACCACCTGTGCCCCCAAGTGTAAACGCAGGACGGATTATTGCAGGAAAACCGATCTCATCAATAAGGGATGTAGCTTCTTGTAATGTATGTGCTATACCACTTTTCGGAACATCCAAACCGATTTTTTCCATCGCTTGTTTGAACAAAGCACGGTCTTCTGCTTTCTGAATTGCTGGGAGTTTAGCACCGATGAGTTCAACGTTGTATTTGTCCAGTACACCCCCTTCCGCCAATTCAACGGATACGTTTAATGCAGTTTGTCCACCTAAAGTCGGTAGCAGCGCATGGGGACGTTCTTTTTCTATGACAAGTTCAACTGTATCTGCTGTTATCGGTTCAACATAAGTGCGGTCAGCAAAATCAGGATCGGTCATTATAGTAGCCGGATTACTATTAACTAGAACGATCTCATAACCCTCTTCTTTTAAGGCTTTGCATGCTTGTGTACCAGAATAATCGAATTCGCATGCTTGACCTATGATGATCGCTCCAGATCCAATAATTAAGATTTTATTTATATCAGTTCGTTTAGGCATTTTCTAATAGTTGTCAGTGTTTGATAGTCAAAAGAATTTCTAAAAATGCTATTTAGGATCACTTAAATTTCTTCCATCATCTCAGTAAATCTTGAAAAAAGGTAACCGGCATCATGTGGCCCTGGAGAGGCTTCTGGATGATACTGGACAGAAAACACAGGATACTCTCTATGTTGCATCCCCTCAAGTGTATCGTCATTCAGATTTATATGTGTAATTTCAACGGTATTCGGCAACGAATCAATGTCTACGCAAAATCCATGGTTTTGTGAGGTAATCTCAACTTGATCGGTTTCAAAGTGTTTTACAGGTTGATTTGCACCCCGATGCCCAAACTTCAGTTTGTATGTTTTTCCACCGAGTGCAAGTCCTAAAAGCTGATGCCCCAAGCAGATACCGAAAATCGGTTTTTTACCCATTAATTCTTGTATAGTTTTAATCGCGTAATCAAGTGGCATGGGATCACCAGGGCCGTTGGATAGAAATACACCGTCAGGATCTGCAGCCAGTATTTCATCAGCTGTCGTTGCTGCTGGAACAACCTGCACTTCACATCCATGCTCAGTGAGTTGACGTAAGATATTGTATTTAATGCCAAAGTCCATAGCAATGATTCGAAACTTTCCAGATTCAGTAGAAGGATCATTCTCTAATAGGAAATCTGAATTGGGCCGCTGTTTCCATGCGTAAGGATTTGGACATGTTACACGTTGTACCAGGTCCCATCCAACTAATCCGTGCCAAGATTTCGCCGTTTCCACTAGACTATTCGCATCCAGATTACCATCAGTATATTCAGTAGCAAGACAACCGTTCATCACCCCGTGGACGCGAAGTCGACGCGTTAACGCACGCGTATCAATGTTCTGGATACCGATAATTCCATTCTCTGCTAAGTAGGTATCCAAACTCCATTTTGAACGCCAGTTACTATGATACGCACTATATTCACGGACTACGAAGCCTTCTACCTGTGGTCCGATAGATTCGATATCAACTTCATTGCAACCATAATTACCTATTAACGGATACGTCATTGTTACGATCTGTCCCTTATAGGAGGGATCCGTCAGGACTTCCTGATAGCCTGTCATGCTTGTATTAAAGACTACTTCACCGACGGTTTCACCAGTTGCACCAAACTGTTGCCCTTCAAAAACGGTTCCGTCTGATAATGCAAGAATCGCTTTCATTTTTACCTCAGTATTTGAAAGATAGTCAACTCTGAATCCCTTCACGAATTGTCATTACTGGCCAGCCTTTAAGTTCCCATTCATCAAATGGGGTATTTCTACTTTTTGAACACGTTTTTTCTACTTCGAACTTTTTTATTTTCTCTGTATCAATAAGTGTAACATCTGCTACTGCGCCGATGGAGAGTGTGCCTCGATCAATTCCTACTATCTCTGCGGGAATACATGTCAACTTTGCGATGGCATCTTTTAATGTTAGATGTCCAGTTTCTACCATGTATGTCAAAACAAGTGGGACGCATGTTTCGAGACCGATTATTCCGTTAGGAGCATTTATCATACCGAGTGCTTTTTCTGAAGGTGTATGCGGTGCGTGATCCGTTGCAATGGCATCTAAGGCACCATCACATAGACCTTCAATAACCGCGTCAACATCTCTTGGTGACCTTAGTGGCGGATGCATTTTAGCGTTTGTCCCCTGTTTCTCAACCTCTGTATCCGTGAGAATCCAATGATGTGGACACGCTTCGGCTGTTACATTGACACCCCTTTCTTTTCCCCAACGCACTAAAGCGACTGCACCAGCTGTGCTTACATGTAGGATATGCACATGTCCACCTGTCAATTCTGCCAGCAAGATGTCACGTGCGACGATAATGTCTTCCGCAGCGTTTGGACTTCCAATTAAATTTAACCTTTGTGATGTTTCACCTAGATTCATCACTGCACCCGCATTGAGGTGATGTTCTTCACAGTGGACCATGACTGGGAAATCATGTTCTGCGCTTAAACTCAAGGCTTCCCGCATTAATGCGGAATTCATAACTGTAACGCCATCATCACTGATACCTACTGCCCCTGCGGAAAGCATGCCGCGTATATCGGTTAGCTCTTCTCCAGCAAGATTCTTTGTGATACTCCCCACAGGGTAAACATTCGCTGAGGCACTGCTCTTATGTTCCGAATTCCGTTGTGCTATTTCGTATATATGTTTAATCTTTGCTGGGGAATCGTTCACTGGAGATGTATTTGCCATACATACTACAGATGTAAATCCACCTGCAGCTGCTGCAGATGTCCCTGTCGCAATCGTCTCCTTATGTTCATATCCAGGTTCACGTAGATGAACATGCATATCAATTAATCCTGGCGTAGCGATCATATCGGTTGCATCAATTACATTATTAGTATCTTGCTTAAGGGTTCCACCTACTTGAGCAATCTTACCATCAATAATCAGTACATCACCGACTTCATCAATATTATTTGCGGGATCAATTATATGTCCATTACGGATAAGCAGTTTGTCCATCTTCTATGAGCCATTCATTCTGTATCTGGTTCACAAATCATTGCGAAATCTACACCGTGTTCTTCTACTAATTGTACTCTAACGAATTCTTTACGGGATGTAGGTACGTTTTTTCCGATATAATCTGCTGAGATAGGAAGTTCACGGTGTCCTCTATCCACCAGAGCAGCAAGCTGAATTGCAGCGGGGCGTCCAAAATCCATGATTGCATCCATCGCTGCACGTGTCGTACGACCAGTATAGAGAACTTCGTCAACCAAGATGACCCATTTCCCTGTCACTTCAAACGGTATCTCAGTGGTATTCACCTGAATCTGTGATTCATGTAGATTGATGTCATCACGATAAAGTGTTACGTCAATTGCGCCAACAGGAACAGTAATATTTTCGATCCGTCCCAGATTCTCTGCAATTCGGTATGCAAGCGTATCCCCACGGCTTTTAATACCGACCAAGACCATGTTTTCAATGTGTTTATGATTTCGCTCCAATATTTCATGTGCGATTCTGATTAAAGCACGCCGTATTTCCTCAGCGTCCATAACTTGTGCTTTGTCTTGCATTTTCATGATGATTATTCCAAGTATAATAGTTGTGTCTTTATGTATTTCTATTTGCTCATTGATACCATAAAAAAGCCCTTTCACTAAAGAGTGAGAAGGGACAGTTTACTATATTTATAACAACTAAGATGCTTTATACATGAAGCCATTCTTGATATATTGACAAAAAACTCTTGATAAAGTACGCTTATCTCTACAGAGAAACATATTTTGTTAGTACAAACAATATGTAGGCATTCTCCAACGTTGTAAACTAACATCCTTTTTCCACCTCGCTGGATGGGATTAAAAAGGTTTTCTGAACTTGAATAACCATATTTCAATTCAGAATTATATCATATTACTGTAAAAATTGCAAACGTAATATTTCAAATTTTAACGATACCCTTGACGAATGGGAAGTTATCCATGTTCTTTTATGTATTTTCTGCCCTCAATTCGGCTATAGAAGTATCCCGTGCCTCCGGCAAGGAGCAGCACAAGGCTGCTCCAAAGTATCCACTGCCTCATTTATTCCGTATCCGGTGCGGGGGGTGCCTCCGATCTTTCAGCACTTTCTCTATCACTGCTTTAGCCGAGGACTCTCTGGATTCCAAGGGGGCGGTTTTTCTGATAGAATATTGTAATCATTATCAATGTAGACGATTTCTATACCCTTCGGATGGATCCCGCGCATCGTCAGGTTATCCATATCTTCACGAGACAACATGGTACCCCACGTGCTTGTAGCAGGACCATTTCTACGAACATACGTAAGGTTGTCCTTGAATGGCAGATAATTCTCACCTTCAACCGCCATGCCTGTTGCGTCCGGATGCTCCTCCTTCACACGGTTCCACGTATTCTGTATCCAGATTTCACGCTCAATGAAAGCCTCTTTGTATGCCTCCAGGGTGGAAGCCGGGCGAACGCCGCCAATTTCAGATGCCCATATCGAGGGGTCGTTTGAACGGCTCATCAAAATTCCTCATGAGTCCAGATACTTTTCATAATCACCGATATCCGTAAATTGCGCGCCTTTATCTAGGAAGTCTTGTATCCATGTTTCTTTGGGATACGCAGCATCCATACGGTCTAGTCTCTCCGTGGGAACGCGCGAATATACATTGTCAAACTCTGCCATGATCGCCTCGGTAGTCTGTGGTCCCTCGTATATTTTTTTGCCGTGCTCTGCCAATTCAGGCGGATCGGAACACGCTGTTGCGGGTACACTCCTTCCCCTTTCTTGCCAGCCTTTCGCTGCTTCCTCAAAAAACTTGCGATAATATGTTTCTGTGGCTGCCAACTTTTCAGCCAACTTCTCAGGGGTGTCATACGCTTCTAAGACCCACGGGAGCGGATTGCCTTTGTTCCAACGCAGGGCAATATACCTATTTACAGCGAGTTCTACCCTGTTATCAATCCACTCTTCCCACGTATGCGTAGGTTTTTCGCTGAGTCTACCAAACCATTCATCTGGTGGAGGCTGTAAATGAGGGTATTTTTTACGCAAACTTTCTACAGTTTCTCCCGACAGACGTTCACCGTCAATGGTGGTGTCCGATAGTTCGTCAGTGCGGAAGGGAGAATGTGTGCTATAGAAAAGAAAATAGAATCCGCCCAAAATCAGAATGATAATACTCGTGAAGAGTAAATGTTTCCTTGCCATGAGTGATACTCCTTTAATAAATTCCAAGTTCTTGAAGTGTGCAATCGTCTTGTCCATCCACATCTTGTGCATCTGTGCTGCAGTATAGAATTGATAGTCTCTTTTGATGGTAGCAAAGTCTATTTCATCCCAATGCCGATACCGTTGGAATTCTTCAACATCAGTTTTATAATGATAAAAGGATGCCACCACAGCAACAATGAAAGTGCTAGGGCACCTCCAAATACCCGTTTTTTCATTATGGTGCTTCAGTTTCAGACGGTACTGATTCTGGAGGCTTAGGTGGCGTAGATCTTTGAGGTCTTCTCTGTGATTCAGATTGTCTCTGAGTCTCTGAATCGCGTGTGGTCTCTTGGGAGTTGCGAGCTTGCCTTGACTCATAATCTCTCAACCAGTCCGCAGTCGCAGGCCTTCCAATGATTTCTTGAAAGTTCTCTGGCGTGAGCGGAATACCATTAAACTCTGTAGGATGAGACGATGAGTTCGGGTGTACATGCAAAATTAGACCAGGCGGCGGCGGCTCTGAAAGCACATTGTAATCTTCATCTATGTAGACAATCTCTATATTCTCCGGTTCAATCCCTTTGAGAACGAGATTATCATGCTGTTCTTTTGTCAACATTGTTCCCATAGTTTCCGTCCGACTGCCAGATCTATAAACATACGTCATTTTACCAATAGACGGTAGATATACTTCAGGATGACTGGATGGAAAATAAACATGCACACTCTCCCCAGGATTCGCTTCGGACACCTGGTTTATAATATTATTTTCCCATACCTTCCGTTCAAGGAATCCTTCTTCATATTCCGCGAAGTCTGTTGTGACAGGGATGTCATAGCCGCCAGATTGCCAATCTTTTGGGCGATCTTTCCTATAGAGTAGCATATCCCGCTGCTGCATCCAATAGTCGTAATCAGAATACTCTCGGATAACGGCCCCTTTATCCAGTACACGTTGCAGAAAACTCTCACGCGGATAGGTTTCTTCCATCTCTGCAGCACGGGGGAAAGTGTTCTCATACTTATGGTCCAGTGCAGCCATGATGGCTTCCACTGTTTGAGGTCCCTCATACATGTTACGGCGCGGCGTATATCCCAGAATAGATGAATGCGTGCCGTCTGTGGGAACAGGGTAGCCTTCCCGTTGATACCCTTCCGCAATTTCTGTCCATCCTGCATATCTTTTCTTATATTCTTCTGAGTACTCCTCAGGCGTAAAAGGGGCAGGTTCATAATATCCTGAGAAGGTACCCCCTACGCTGACATCTGTACGTGCTGTCACCCATTCTTCCCAGCTGGAGACCTCACTTACCCCCATTTTTGTATGCGGTATGTGTAGGCGTGTGTGTGTATAGAAATAAGTTGGAAAGTCTGATGGGTTATGGTAGAATACCTCCATATAAACCAATGTCGGTGAAAAACCGGCAGGGAGGTATTCTTATGAAATATACCCTTAGCTGGGTACATCCCAGAAAGATTATAACAGGTTTTCGTAAAGTTTTCAACGGGATTTGTATCAAAAAACCGACGCTCCGCAACTTTTATTTGATGCTACAGGCTGTGTGTGTAGCCCCGAGTTTTCGTATTCAATCGATTGCCTCACATCTACCTATCCGTGTGAAACACGACAAGTCTAAGCAAAAGCGTGTGTTGCGGTTTATTGATACCTATTTTCCGGTTGCAGCGGTGAAGGGTGCTTGGTTGTCACATATAGTTGTCAGTGTGTGTCGTTCTGTGGGGATGCAGCATCTGCTTGTGCTGATAGACGAGACAGATTTACCGGGCGGATGGAAGGCGATTGTTGCAGCCCTTCCGTTTCGCAATCGTGCGATCCCGCTCTATTGGGTTCTGTATAAAAATGAGATGCTCAAAGATGGCACCTATCAAGGACATAACGATTTAGTTCAGCAGTTCTGTTGTGATGTCCATAGTCGCGTTGTTAAAGTGTTAGGGGATAGTCGGGAGCCTGTGTTGGTTTTTGACAGAGGGTTCGCCCGAGCGAGAGCGATCCTCAAGTTTTTTGAGGGGCAAGGCATCTGCTACTTGATGCGTGTGCCACGCAATGTTGGTGTGCGTATAGCAGGCAACAAGCAGTGCCTTGAAGAAGTGGCAAATGGTTTTTACCCACAAGTGCTTTATCACTACACGGAGCAGGTGCCTGTGGCACTCTATGTTGGGGGACAGCACACCAAGAAAGACCCGTTATATCTTATCTCCAATCGGCTTCAGGGGAACCCCCTGCGAACTTGCTACAAGCGGCGGACACAGATTGAACACGGGTTCAGAGACTTGAAAACGAACTTCGGTTTCAAAGCACTCGTTTTGAGAAAGAACGAACAGCCCCGGATGGAAGTTCTGTTTTTGTTGGCAGTCGTGGCTTATGGTTTGGCGTTCCTGTGTTATGAAAAAGCTGCGGACAGATGGGCAAAAACTTTACACCCTACGCGGAAAGTTTACTCCGTGATCAGTGTCATCAACCGTATGATCCGCGAGGTGTGGACGCAGGAGGCGTTGCTCTTGTTCACCGAGAGGACTTGTTTGAGAGATATAAACTTTCTCACCGCAGAAGAACTGACATGACAACATTGGAGACCTATGAACACAACTACACACGCATTCAAAAAAAAATGGGGGTAAGTGCGGCTGGAGACCGGTTGCTTCAGGCGCTCTTCACGGTTCGCTTTATCGAGCATTGGATACTGCTCTATAATGGCAGCTATCTCAGCCGCCCGAACTGGATCAATAGCACCGGAATCATCCGGAGACACAGAGGCCGGCGGAGACTTCGGAGCAGGACGCAAGAATAAGAAACCAGCAACTATCACGATCAATATGGGAATAAAGAGAATCGTTCTTTTTCGTAACATCGATTTTTTCTCCTATTTCGGTGTATATATCCGTTGCGGTGTTTATGACACCGCAACGGATAATATATACAGAAAGTTTTATTACGGGGTGTGAGATACACTATTACTACTACTATGTCCACTAAAATGGAAATCTAGCGATGCCCCGGTTTCGGCGGACAGGCCGTCTACCGGTGCGGAACGACCACCGCAAATCACATTCCAGTATGTCTCCACAGACCCAGACCCCACAGAGGCTGATTGCCCTTGACTATCGCCTTTCGCCAATTCCTTTCTTTTAAATTTCGTTCGTTCATATTCTTTAAATGTCTTACCGTTTTCTGTGGTCCATTCGTAACCTGCCTTAACCGAGACCTCAACGACCTTCACATCAAATTTTCCTTCAGCACCTCCTTCAATCTTATGTCCTCCCTTCTTGGTTATTTCATTACCCTTCATTTTCCACCATTCTACCTCTATTTCTACAACCTTGGCAGCGAGTGTCCGCTCCTTATCTTTGTTAGAATCCGTATCCTCGTCGATAAGATGCGTGTCCCCACAGACAGGGCATACCGATATGGTCATCTCGGATATACTTGCACATACATTTTCTGATCCACCGTATGTTTCCGTGTTGGTAAACGCTATAAGCCCGTAGATAGATGGAGACACATTAGCATAAGCCCCAGTCCCCGACGCGTTCAAAGAGGCAGATATAGACCAACCTCTCCCCATCTGTGTGTCTTTTGACCAGTTATGGAAATCATTCGGTTTTGCCTCTTGTTCTA
The DNA here is from genome assembly GCA_965200395.1 of Candidatus Poribacteria bacterium. Lineage (GTDB taxonomy): Bacteria > Poribacteria > WGA-4E > WGA-4E > WGA-3G > MSPOR6. Next base: position 961,496 of record CBDAUH010000004.1, read on the forward strand.
TGTCTACCGAACTATTCCAATAAGACTTGTTCTGCTCATCACCTGTCCATTCACATATCCCGCTGGTGATCGGCAACATTACCAGTGCTGCCAGTGCAACAATAGACAGGCATCCCAAAGCAATCGTTATCGTAAGATTCTTAAACCTCATAATAGAAATCTCCTTGTATTGTTAGACTGTGAAGTATGCTTCCAGTCTATTTTGATTACAACAACAATAGGAGACATGACGTAACAATACCATGTTCTCCTATTATTTTCAAACAAAAAAGTTGCATCACTTGTCCAGAGAGTGTGTGATGCAAGGATAAAAGCCCGCGACGTAGGACGGCGTGCGGGCACAAAAATATCACAGTTTGTGTTTCCTGCGATAAGACCTTGTAACAGTAGTAATGTAAGCAAATTAACGAATATGAAGATTGAGTGGAGGAGGGACAGTTAACTTGAGCGCGATCATGCCATGAACACGCGCACGCGGTGCGTCCGTATAAAATGTCAAGATTTTTTAATAAAAATTTTAGAATTTCGTGCTTTTTGTTTGACATATAAGAGGTGAACAAGTAAAATGATTGTAAAATACAACAAGAGGAAAAAGAAGATGCAAAAACTATCGATTTTATCTGTTATCCTGTGTTTTCTCTTTGTCCTTTTAGCTAATAGTGAATTTCTACCAGAGGATAACAGTAGTGACTTCCGACTGAAATATGGAGAATCGATTGCAGGTATACCCCCTAGTAAACCTAAAATAGACGGTAAACTTGATGACTGGAGATATGCTGTTTGGGTTGCCTTTGACTCTGAAAAAGAGCTACACCGCGGCGAAGGTTCGTGGAAAGGCAAAGATGACCTTACCATGACGTGGTCGACGATGTATGACGAAAAGAACTTCTATTTTGCTGCTGCGGTGCGTGATGATCTCTTTGCCCCAGCTGCAAATGCTGCTCAGCCTTGGATAGGGGATACAATATTTTTGTATGTGGATTGGGAAAAACTACGAGCTGGCGTACCAGTATTTAAACCTAATTTTGCACGTATAAACAATAAAGCACTCGTTACCGACTTCAGTGCAGTAAAAAATGAGAATCTGCCTAATTCCGATATTGCAATTATACCTACGCCAGAATTAGGGAAAGGTGGTATGATTTATGAGGTTGCAATGCCGTTTAATTGGATTACCAAGGAAAATATTGAGAATGGTTCTGAAGTCGGGTTTACCCCCGGGTATGAGGAAGGCACAGATAACCCCGAAAAAAGACATGGTCTAGTCTTTATGTGCTGGAATGGTTTAAATCCTGACGATTCGGCAAATCTCGGAACTTTAAAGTTTAGTGGGCCACTCGCTGTTAATTCGAAGGGAAAATTAACGGTCACCTGGGGACATTTGAAGAATTCGGGTAGATGATTATCAATGTGCCAAAATTGATTGACAATTTCTGTAGGAAATATTAAACTATACAAACACCTAATGACAGCAAGCACAAACAAGCAAGAAGAACTTTTTATACAACTGCTGGAAAAAATAGACGTTTTACTATCTCGCTTGGATGGAAACAAAGCTAAAGTATCTGGCGAGTGTCTTGACAGCTATATTGCATTTAAATGGCAAACGCAAAACGGAAACGGATATCTTGTTCCTGTTAAACACCCGCATCTTGTTGATAGTACAGATCTAATTGGTATAAATTCACAATATACCGTTTTAGATCAGAACACACGTCAGTTTCTTCAAGGAGCACCTGCAAATCATGTTTTGTTGTGGGGAGATCGGGGGACCGGTAAGTCATCTCTCGTCAAAGCGATGTTGAAACAGTATTCGGCACAAGGTCTTCGGTTAATCGCTATCGGAAAAGAAGGGCTTGTTCACCTACAAGTGATCTCGGAGTTGTTGTGGGGTAGACCAGAACGTTTTCTCCTTTTTTGTGATGATCTTGCATTTAGTGACCACGAACCGGAATATAGAGAATTGAAAGCAGTGCTGGAAGGTGGAATTTCTGAATGTCCAGATAATATTCTTATCTATGCAACGTCCAATCGACGACACTTAATGCCGCGACAAGTAGCAGAAAATCAGTTCCCTCAGAACGAAGAAGATGAACTCTACCCACGTGAGGTAACAGAAGAAAAAGTATCACTAAGTGACCGTTTTGGATTGCGAATTGCGTTTTACAGAATTTCGCAGAGTACATATTTGGAAATTGTCACCCATTATGCACAGAAGTTGGGAATTGATATGCAAACCGACGAGTTATATCGTGCGGCTTTGGAGTGGGAAGCATCTTCCAGTGGGCGTTCAGGGCGTGTTGCATATCAGTTTATTACAAATCTTGCAGGACAATTAGCACTTATGAATGACAATACGTGATAATGTCAATTGTATATAGGAAGTAAATATATGAGTGATCTGCTGACACAACAATACCTATTTGATGTACAAGGTTATTTAGTCATTGAGGATGTTTTGGATTCTGATGAGGTAGCTGAACTCAATCGATGCATTGACGAACAGGAATTGCCTGCACCGGGAAAAGTGCAAAGATTTGGCAGTGCACCTGATGGTGCAGGCTTTTTACAGTGGGGTAAATCGTTCTGCAATTTACTTGATCATCCGAAGATAATGGAAATACTACGTTTCCGTTTAGGAGACTGCTTTCGGCTTGATCGGATCTATGGTATGTATATGCGCGAGGGAATGCCGCGAGGTGGATTACATGCGGACTATGGTGCATCGTCACCTACCTCAAATGCGAAACATGGTCAATATTTCCCTTTTAAAGATAATGAGATACACAACGGTTTTGTCGTAGTAACATGGAATTTAGCAGACACTGGGCCTGAGTATGGCGGTTTCTGTTGTATACCTGGCAGCCACAAGAGTAACTATAGACTACCACATGAAATTGCTGCCCAGCCCGAAAGTGCCTCATGCGTTATAATCCCAAACGCCCCTGCAGGTTCTGCGATTATGTTTTCTGAAGCTTTGACACACGGTACAGCAGCATGGAACGGGAAACATCAACGCCGTTCACTCTTATATAAATACTGTGTGTCGCACATGGCATGGACATCGCGACGTGTGGCTCAACCGCAGGATATAGATTTGACTGAACGGCAAAAGATACTTTTCCGTGAACCTGCTGATCCGCATCGTCACTTTCCATCGCTTTTCTAAGTTTCAACTCTATTCATATAGTGATCGATTAGATTAACGTTAATGATGAGTGTAAATACACATGTAAATCAATTTATAGTGAGAACCGATTCCATTTACGATTATCACTATATACAAAATACAAATTGGAGGTTAATATGAAATACCGACGTATACTCTTTATCGCTCTTGGACTATTGTTAGGGGGCACACTACTTATTCAGACTGCAAACGCGGTTCCTGAGAAGGGTACTTTACGGGTCAGTGGTGACAACACATGGATTGCTTATGTAAACGGAGAAAAGGTTGCAGAACACATTCATTGGAACCAACCTACTGTATCTGATTTTGAATTGGATAAAGGTTTTGCTGTAATTGCAATATATGTACACGATGCTGAACCAGGTGCTGCCGGAAGAGGCGGATTCCTCGCTGATATAATTCTAGACGACAAACCGGACTATATTGGAACAGGTGAAGATGGCTGGCGATGTCAAGCAGGGAAACCCATCGCTCAACGGAATGATGGGTGGGAAAAAGCTGATTTTGATGATAGCGATTGGGAAACAAAACTCCAAATTTACGAAAAATTTGGCGGAGGAATTTGGGCAGGTGGTGCTGCAGATATGCGTAATCTCTTTGGTGATCCAGAGTGTACTGCAAATTGGGTTTGGTGTGGACCAAACGATGTTGAAGATGATATCTATTTCCGCTATACAATTGGTCAACTCCCAGTTGAACCGGGTGGAAAAATCACTACTACTTGGGGGGCATTGAAGAATGAACGGTAAGCGTTAAACTGCAGGGAATAGTACTTATACCGCTCCCTATGTCTCTGGGAATATACTTATCGGTTCACACTTCCTGTGATTGAACAACCTGTGCAATTTTACTAAATACTTCCTCAATATCGGTGTAATCAATACATGAATATGCTACTCGCAACTCAGTATTACTCAGTGCAATTGTTCCGATTCCATGTTCGTTAAGTAGTATTCGCCGCACAGTTTCTGCATTCCCTGATTTTAGAGATAGACAGATGAAATAACCTGCATGGTTCGGATAGACATCCCAAAGATTTTCATAAAGTGGGTCATTTGTTATCTGTTGAACCTTCAACGCTCGATCTTTAAGTATTTCAAAGTTCCGTTGCTTCTGTTCATTATAACCTACTGACTTCATTGCTTCCAGGATCAGTGTTTGAGATACTTGCGCTGCCCCTGATGTGTTAACTCGAATTAATCCGCTTAGTTTTTCCTCAATCGGTTGCATTACATCCTTTGATAAATCGAAAGTCAAAAATCCGATGCGTAAACCCCAAGCATATTCTTCTTTGGCAGCACCATCAACCTTTACGGACACAACGGATGGATGACATCCTGCTAACATACCGAAAAGGGATTCATGCATAACATCAGCATCATACCAAAACCCAGCATAGGCATCATCAACTATGACCAGGATATGGTGTCCCTTATTTGTACAAGAAACGATTGCATCTCTAATTTGATGTGCTTCATTTCGTGAAATGGAATATCCTGTTGGATTGTGAGGAAAATTCAGTAGAATCAGCACCTTATCGGTTGTAGCCCGCTGCAAAGTTTGGCCAAATTCTTTGACGTTAAAACACATATCTGTATTGGAAAATGGATATGTTTGGAGGACTGCCCCCGCTTTTGTCTCAAATATTAGTCTATAATTGCCCCAATATTTATCGGGAAGGATGAGTGTATCACCAGCATTGACGAACAGATCCGATAGGAGACTGAAGCAGTGGGTCATACCACTTGTTACGATCGGAAGGTTGATCTGTGCTTCATTAAGTAATGGGTTTTCTGAGCGAATGTGAGTTTGCCAGAGCTTACGTAATTCGGTGTTACCGAGAATGGGTGGGTAACCGTAAATACTCTCCGGCGGAAGTGTTTGCACCATTTTATGTGAAACACTTAAATGCATCAGTTGACTGCCTGCCGATGCAACAGCGCGGGTGGCATTAAAACGGTTTGCCTTTACAGATGCTTCCGCACTCTGGTTTAAAATACCTTTCGGTAAAAACATACGTTTGCCTAAATCTGAAAGTAAACCGTAAACCGTGGGTACTGTATCGCGGATACGATTATTTAATTTAGCAGCTAAAGGATTAATATCTTGCATTTGATGTTGTTTTTTGATTGAATGTGGTGTTATAATAGAAACAGGTATGGATTGTATACAATTGTGGATTGAGTCAGATGCCGAATGCTAAAAAAGTATAACACATTTTTACTATATTGTAAAGTTTTTTGATAATTTGTATGGTCTCCTTTTTGTTTGCGTCCATGATGCACAACCTAGAAAGGTTATGCTACAAAGAATGTCTAAATAATTATAGATAATATTTGATTCATGAAAATTATTTTCAAAGTATTCTTCATAGTTCTATTTATTGCATTAGTTATTGGGTTTTTGTTTTGCGTATATGTTCTTAATGCGCCACCGGTAGCACAGAAGCAATCACCTAAATTACAAGTTCACACCCGTTCAGCAATTCGCGGAAGACCTACTACGAATTCAAAACCCATTGCATATACTAAAAGCCACTATCTTTTTAGTGTTGACAAGAAGTATCTTAGCAATTTAAACATGGGTGTTTTTTCTGGCGAGATGTTATTCAGTGTGGCTCTGGGACAACGGGCAAAATACAGTGCTGGCCTCTTAGACAAAGAACTGCAAAACTCTTTTGACTGGAATAAGATGTTTCAAGATTCGTTAGGTGGAATTGAATTTAAATCAAAATCACCGAATGTTAAGGTCCTTCTTAGCAGTACAGATTGGACACTTGTAGATGAAAATGGGGCAGAATACATCGTTCAGAGAAATAGAAATGAACTCAACATCTATCTGCCAAATTTTGAGGATGTATTTAGTAGAAATAGGGTTTCTCTCTCAAACGATCTGGATTTCTCCGTTGTAAAAGCGAAAAAACAGTGGTTATTGCAAGATAATAAATTCCTGCAGACTTATGAAATAAAGTCTGGTCAAAAAAAATTAGATGTTTTACAGCAATCCAAGTACCCTATTGAGACACTACTTTTTAAAGTTAAAGTTAATGCCGCATCTATTGATACTTTAGGTAAAGGATCGTTCACTTCAGATATTCACGAAGAATTTGAAAAAAAGAATATACCATTATCGAAAAAAGCAAAGTTAATTGCCGCTGAAGATGGAACGAGTTGGGAAGTAGTTAATGGCACACAAAAGTATACTATCAGGAATGAGAATGGGTGGTTGAATGTACATCTGAATCTCGAAAGTGATTGGTTATATGTTGATATTAGTGATAGATTGAGTGGATGGATTCCCAGCAAGAGTGGATTTATATTCTATCCACCTGAGCCGAAACTCAGTTCACGTCAGCAGCTAAAAATCAAGATAATTGGAGTCATGGATAGGGTAAAAGACGCATTTGGTGTATTTAAAAAACCTGCTCCTCCCCAAAACAGTGAACTTTCCAATTAAGATGAAGATCCTTTTTCTCTCTCCCACCGTACCGTATCCTCTCACCGACGGGGGACGTATCCGCGTTTACAACCTTCTCAAGCAAATTGCAGAAAATAACGAAGTTACTCTACTTGCATTAGAGACACAACCAACCGATGTTGACAGTATTTCTCAAATTCAGCAATATGGCATAACAGTCCACCTTGTCAAGCATTTACACACACTGCCTCGCGTTTCTCTGCCTACGCTCCTAACTGCATTGTTTAGAAGACAACCGATAACTGTGGCACGTTACAATGTGCCTACTTATCGGCAAAAGTTGCAGGAATTGTTAGCATCGGAGTCTTTTGACATTATACATTATGAGATGTTTCATACGGCACAATTCCATTCGGAAGCAGACCCTCCGAGTGTTCTTTCACAGCAAAATGTTGACTCTGCTATTTGGTACCGTCTAACAGATGAAACATCGAACATATTCTACAAATTCGCATATTGGACTCAGCAAATTGCATTCAAACGTTATGAGCGAGTATTAAGTCCTAGGTTTGATGCCGTGACCTGTACATCCGAAATTGATGCTGCTATCTTTGAGAAACACTGTCCGAGTGATATTGTAAAGGTAATTCCTAACGGAGTAGATGTCACTCATTTTACACCTGAATTTGAATCTGAAGACGCAGCACATCTTATCTACATCGGTAGTATGGATTGGTATCCGAACGAAGACGCTGTTTCTTTCTTTGCAGATGAGGTGTTACCCATTATCAGTGAGAGTGTGCATAACGTTAAATTTACAATTGTTGGCGGAAATCCTTCAGAACATGTTCAGGGATTGGCAGACGGAGACGGTATTGTCGTCACAGGGCGTGTTTCGGAGATCGTACCTTATTTCTCAGCTGCAACGGTCTTTGTCGTGCCGTTACGTATTGGGAGTGGCACGCGCTTAAAAATACTAGAAGCACTGGCAATGGGGAAGGCAGTAGTCTCTACCACAGTTGGAGCAGAAGGTTTAGCACTTCAGAATAGGGAAGAAATCATGATTGCTGATGAACCAAACCATTTTGCTGAAGCTGTGATACAATTACTCACAGATCCTGAACTACGTAAAAAAATCGGTGAAAACGGAAGAAAACGCGTTGAGCAGGATTACGATTGGCGTAATATTGGGCAGAAGCTGCTTACTGTTTACGAGTCGATAGTAAATTTGTAGTGATTCACAATTGACAGTGTCACTCACTCTCAATTTCGTAGACCACTGTAACACTTACAGTGACAGTAAGTTCTCCTGAGACAATAGGTGTTGATGTATATTCAGCATCATCAGCGAGGGCTGTTTCCGCAACAGCATACGGTATTGGTGGACTTTCGTAATATGAATTCTCTGTTATAGTAACAGGTTTCCCAAGTGTTACACCGCTTGCTTCTGCTATTGTGAGTGCTTTTGCTTCGGCATTTTTCACCGCTATAGCACATGCTTGCTCTTGTAATGGTGTCGTATCTTCAATCATAAATTGAATGGAATTAAGAACGATGCTATCCCCACCCGCTTCGGCGGCATCATCTATCACATCGCTGAGCGTATCCAATTCTCTCACCTTGGTTTGAACAGTGTTATTCACTCTGTAACCACGCAGTTTTCGTTCTCCTTCTGAGTAGTCATACTGCGGATAGATACTGAAATTCTGCGTTATTATATCTTTTTCAGCAATACCGTTTGCCATCAGCGAAGCAATTAGAGCAGTCATTGCACTTGCGGCTTCTTCGCGCGCTTCTGCAACTGAATCCCTCTCAACAGAAACACCTAAGCTAAGTGTTGCAATATCAGGTTCACCTGATACCGAACCGTTTCCACTGACATGTATTGTTCTGCCAGACAAGGGCGGTGTTAAGACTTGTGAAACAAGATTTCTATCACACGCTGTAAGTGTTGAAGCCAGCAAAATCAAGGTTAGTAGAAGGATATTCCGAAGATTGAAAGAATAAATATACTTACACGAACTTTCTTGATATGTAGACATTATGGTCTCCTTAATTTGTGATAACACGGAATGCGTCGGTATGATCGGTATGAAATGTCCAATTAATCCTAAAATCTATCATAATTACTTTAATTCTCAAACAACTTAATCTCTTTTGGTGGAATAGAGATGGAAACACCTGCATTGTTTGTAAAATGCATGTTTTCATTCCTTTTGATAATACCAAGTAACACTTTTTCGTATAAAGACAGATCTACGAAATGTGATTTTGACTGTTGTTCATTGTAAAAATCAGCATCAATATATGACCAGACTCCATCCCAACGGTTAATTAATTTTGACTTTTGTTTTGTATAATTGTGCACAATATCGGCAAGTAAATCACCAGATGTGCGCTCATATTTCATATTACTTAAGTTTATGTGTGATATGTATGCGTGTGCATATATGACAGTATCTGATGTTTTCCAAACCATGCCTTCTTTTACCCTTTCCGTTGGTTGTCCATGTTTAGAGACACACATTTGGGTCATGTTCTGTGCATTTTTTACCGGTTTTTCTGTGATATATCCTGCTGCTCGTAGTTTGTTGTTTTTAAATGTATAAACCAGAAATGCGGGGACATCAGCAATCTCACTTTTATATATCAGCAAGTCATCTGTGTGTTGATAAACCTGCATACCTTTCTCTGCAAGTAAGACGCGTTGATGACTGAAACCCCATCGGGTCTTTCGGAAATCGTAATTGTCTGTGGTATCTTCAGATAGCGTTTTGGAGATAGAAGCGCATCCCGTGAGAATTATAAATAGCGGTAATGCTAAACAAACTATAGTTTTCATAATTATACTCCTTATATCCTTGTCAGCGTTAACATTTCGAACAATTGTAAGTTTTGTATTCGTATAATTGTCTGCTTTCGTTAGACTTTACTCTGGAGATACATCTTCCACTGTTTGGGATGGATTATCTTCGTTAGTTTCTGGGATTGTTGCATTTTCCATCAGTTTGTCAGATTTCTTGATTAAATTGTCAACATTTGATTTGAATAATTTAAAAATTTGTACCTTTTCATCAGCTTTGACATACATTTTTCCGCCATCTTCTTTTCCAATATGTAGAGTTTTGGTTGAACCATCACTAAGCATAACAGAAATTGATGATGTAGGGGAGTCTAAGCCGTATTCAGTAAGCTCTTTCACTTCAGCAAAATCGTCGGTCTTTAATTGACTTAAGGAATTGAGTAAACTATCTATTTCATTCTGAACAACGGCAGCAGTAGTAGGTTGAAGCATTTGCCATTTGTTCTCAGCATCTATCCGCAGTTCAATCGATTCGTCAGGTGAGGTGATGTTAATTTGTGTGACAATACCTTTGTTGAAGTTGAAGATAGTTCGGTCTTTCCATGTTCGGGTGCTTTTATCGAATACACCTTGTAGGTAACCTTTTGCAACGTAAACATCCTTGGAATCAGCAGCACGCACATAACTACTTAAAAATCCGGGAGTATTTTTCCCAACAAACACATGCGCTAACAATTTATCATTTGAATCCATCAATTTCGTTTCAGTGCCACTGCTATCAACCTGGAATTCCGCTTGGTTTTTCGGATTGTCAGAGACATGATTGGCATTATCAAATTCTGCTACTTTTGTAAGTAATTCATCTACTTCTTCCATATCTGCAGGGTAGTTGTCCATTGAAGTGACAAGCCACTCATCATTCTGCTTTGTCAGAGTCGTTGTTTCATCTTTTGCAATAATCTCTATTTTAGCGACTTGCTCCTTGTCGAATTTCGGGAAAAGTGCAGCTGCTTCATCAACTTTCTTTTGATACTCACTTTTCCTGAATGGGTTCTCAAATATCAAAACAAGGAGAAATAAGAAAACAAATGTTCCGCCTAAAATAAGTAGTTGTTTTTTTTTCATTGTTCCATTCGGTGGTTTTATGGTTAAATATGAAAATAAATAGACACCGCATCCGTAGGAACGATCTCCGAATTGTGCCTTAGCTCAATAATAGTCGGGTTTCGCAAGCTCTACCCGACCTACGAACTGTCTGAATGTCCGATGAATTCTAAAATCTACCATATATACTTATAGCCGTGAACCGTAGGTTCCAACCAACCGTTTCACCCTCCTTTTTAAGAGATATCGAATTAACCCAATAATAACGACTAATAGAGGAATACCGATGGTGCACGAGTGTTTGATGAAGTTTTTTGTTAAACCTGTTACATCGTTTAAAGGTCTACTCGTAATTGAATGTGAACGGATACCGATAAGGGTATCACCAAGTGTTAACCAGTCGATACAGTTTAGGAAAAACCTTGCATTATTTGGATTCAGTTGCGTTAGAATTCCTCCTGTACCGACGACGATGATTTGCGTATCTGTACTATCCGTTATAGTTGTTCGATCTTCAGTTTCCGGTGTTGTGTTGGCTGTGTCATCCTCGTTTTCACTTTCAGGATCCTCTGGCGGTTCTGTACCCGGGATTTCTTTGTCTGCATAGAAACTATTGAACTTTCCTTCTAAAGCGGCAGCAACGGTAAACGTTTGTAAATCTGTCTGTGGAATAGGAGAACCGGGCATCAAATTGTATACACCTTGAAAGCTCTGTCCGAATTCGGTCGTTTTCGCTAAAGGCGTTGCGTTGATACCTTCTATCGGCACGATCTCTAATGAACTTGTCCAGGGCAATGTTAATTCCTCTAATTGACTTGTGATTGAATTTTCTTTAGAAAAATTGGATTTATGTATTTTGACGAAATAGATATAAGGTTGAATAAAGGTCATCCTGCCTTGTTGTAACTGCACAGAATCGTGTAATCTACGATCACCGATTAGATTATTTCCAAGTTTAACACCGTAATGTTCAAGTAGATCGTTCAAACCCGTAGCAAGAGGAGCCCCTTGTAAAGTGTTGGGTTGCATTGTAATGGGGTCGATCAGGAATAATGCTCTGCCTCCGCGCATGATAAATTGGTCGATCTCATATTTCTCCCTTTCACTCAACATCTGTTTTGGTCCGGCAACGATTAAAGTTGTCACAGCCTGGCCAACTGGTTCTCCTGCTTGAAGGTCGACTGTCGTAATGTTATATTGTCCTTCAGCATTTTTGTCTAAGAGTTGGCGCAGTTGCTGATTTGCCTGCGTCTGTGCATTGATATCGTATTCGCCGTGTCCAGTCAGAAATCCAATTGTTTTTGCTTCTTTGGTCGTAACCTTGACGATTGCAGAGGTGAGTTCATATTCTAAGTTAGCAGTAGATTGGACAATAGGTAGTACTTCCTCTTTACCACTATAACCGACAGAAATGGCCATATAGACGTTTGCTATGACAGCTTTGTCTTTCTCAAGAACATTGATTGGTACTTCCTGAATACCCTTAAAGCGAAGTTCCTGTTTCTCCTCATCGCTCATATCAGCAGGATTGATATAATCAATTTGCAATCTTCTTGAGAATGCATTATATTCTTCTAAAACATCTCTGACATCTCGTAGTATTTGACCTACTCTTGCAGGTTCTGTAGAAAAATATACGGTGATCGCAACAATATCGTCCAAATTCTTAATAGCATTTTTGGTTGATTTGGATACGGTATAACGTTTATCCTCGGTGAGATCTGCTCGTATAAAACGGCGCGATGAGAGGAAATTTACCAACACCAAAATACCTAAAATGATTGCTATAGGTAACAAGATGTGTCGACTAAATGTGCCTATTACCCCAAACAAGTCCGCTATTTTTATTTTTCCCGCATCCGGAAATAATGTTTTGGTTATTTTTCCAAATATTTTGATTACCACAATAATATCTCCTTCGTATAAACTATATCTTGCTAAGTTGATAGACAAAAAGATATTAGGATTGGAGTGATTCCAGAGTTTAGAATATTATTGTAACAATTCATCTCCAACTATCGCCATTTCCGCTCTTCAACAGCCGAAGCACTTAGATATAGGAAAAACCCAATGATGGAAAGGTAATAGATAATATCTCGTGAATCTATGACACCGCGTAGAATACTGCTATAGTGAGCTCCGAGACCGACATACTCGAATATGGGATATAACCAGTTGGGTGTGCTGAAAAGTACAATGTCCTCTCCGATGATCAGCAGGGCAAAGCATGCGGAAATACCGAAAATAAATGCGATGGTTTGGTTTTCAGTAATCGTTGAAGCGAATAAACCGATCGCAAGGTAAGCACCCCCCATCAATAGAAGTCCGAGGTAACCACAAACTATTGTGCCACCATCTGGATCTCCCAGAATAACCACAGTAAGTGGCAGGGCAAGCGAAAAGAGTGCGGTTACAGCTAGCAGCCCGAAACTTGCAAGAAATTTCCCTATGACTACTTCATAATCCTTCAGCGGTAGGGTCATTAGTATCTCTGCAGTCCCGATTTTTCTTTCCTCTGCCCAGAGTTTCATAGTGACAGCGGGGATGAAGAAAAGAAATATCCACGGCATTAATCCAAAAAATCCTCGCATTTCGGCTTGACTGCTGATGAAAAAAGTTCTAAAGAAAAGCCATGATGAAATAGTGAGGAAAAATGTAATACATATATATGCAATGGGTGAATTGAAATAACTTCTAAATTCCTTTTTGAAAATTGCGTTGATGTTTTGCATAGTATTCAATTATCTTTTAGAGCGATTTGTAACCCCGACTTCAACCGAATGCGCAAGTCCTATATCTGTTAGGTGTATAGGTTTGAAGGGCCACTAATATTATTTTCGGATTTATTTTTCTCCAGATGAAACCCTTTCTTCTGCTATTGTTGTATTAGAGGTTGTGTCACTACTTATTCATGTTGTAAAGTGGAGGAATACATTTTCCAAATCAATTGTTTCATGGTGAAGTTCTACGAGCTCCCATTGGTTTTGAAGTGCAGCGTGGAACAGTGTGCTTGACGCATCATATCCTTCTTGAGATGTAGTTATTTCATAACTCACGATACCGTCATCTGTCTTCACGTGGGAAACCCCAGTTACGCCATCCACATTTCTCAATTGAGGTGTAATTTCTTGTTCAGTGCCTTTGATAGTAAGGTGCACCTTTTCCTCACTAAGGTGCACCTTTTCCTCGCTCTGGACTTGATCAATGAGCTCCTCTAATGTACCGTTTGCAACTATTTTACCTTGATTTATTATAAGGATTCGGCTACAAGTTGCGGCAACTTCAGGTAAGATGTGGGTGCTGAAAAGAACGAGCTTCTCTTTGCCCATCTCGATAATCAGATTTCGAATTTCAATAGTTTGCGTTGGGTCAAGTCCTGATGTAGGTTCATCTAAAATGAGAATAGGTGGGTCATGGACGAGGCTTTGTGCCAATCCAACGCGTTGTCGGTATCCTTTAGATAGTTCACCGATATCTTTCTGTATTACACCTTCAAGTCCACATATATCAATGACTGTATTAATTCGTTCTTTTCGCTGACTTTTAGGTATATCACGAACTTCCGCCATAAACTTAAGGTATTCGACTACGCCCATGTCTGTATATAGCGGGGCACTTTCAGGAAGGTAACCGACATTTTTCCTAACATCAATGGGGTGTTCAAGGACATCGTAGCCGGCAACGGTAGCCTTCCCAGCATCTGCAGTGAGGTAGCAGGTGAGGATACGCATTGTAGTGGTTTTACCCGCACCGTTCGGTCCAATGAATCCTACAACTTCTCCAGCTTTTGCATCAAATGAAACTTGGTCAACAGCACGTGTTGGTCCATAAGATTTAGTAAGTTCTCTGACTTCAATCATTGTGTCATGTATTCTTTATTTATGTTAGTGTTAAAGAGGTTTGGTTGATGGATAGGGTTTCTATCCAATTTCCTATCAGGATAAAACCTTAATAATATTATCATGTTAATTTGTGAATGTCAAGGAAAAATAGGTATGCATCTGGTATTTAATTTTTCTCGAGTTTGCTCTACTTGGTTACAAAATGGACAAAGACGGCTATGGTGCGGTTAGGAACACACAGATATTGTGACATGCAAACAGAAAGGACAAGTATAGATTAGAATACCTGTCCTTCTATCTGGTATACTTCCTGTGCTAAAGCATCAGAGGTTTTAATGACGTTCCCGGCTTCGTCCAACACTGCTCTAAAGTAGAGTACAATTCTACATGGGCAGCAGGAGATAAATTTAGATAGCAGCGGGCCCTTTTTCTCCTGTTCGGATGCGGATAGTTTCATCGATAGGTATGATAAATATTTTACCATCTCCGATTTTTCCTGTGGAAGCTGCTTGCTGCACTGCTTCAACGACTTTATCTACATTTTCTTCTGCGACGACGATTTCGATTTTTAATTTTGGGACAAACTCAATCGTATATTCGCTACCACGATAGAGTTCGGTATGCCCTCGGCTACGCCCGAATCCGCGAACTTCACTGACTGTCATTCCCCGGACACCGACATTGCTGAGAGCTTCTTTAACTTCCTCTAGTTTGAAGGGGCGAATAATACACTCTAATTTTTTCATTGGATTTCTCCTAATACCTACGCAAATTGGATAGGGTTGTCTTGGCGGATCCAGAGATTCGCCTTAGATTATCATAAGGTTGTTTAGTGAGCGGATACGAAATCCATCCTCACCTATTCAGACATTTGAGAAATGCATGATGTAGAAACCCCATTCATGTGAAATAAATTGATTACCTACCATCCAACTTGTGCTTGTCAATAAACGACATCTGTACTTATGTCATTTCTCAGAACGGGGTTCTCATCTTTGCAAAAATGCGTTCTATATATCATGATAGAGGAAGAATTCATAAGGATGTGGACGCATATTTATGGCATCTACCTCATTTTCGCGTTTGTAATCGATCCAGACATCCAGAACATCTTCAGTAAAGACATCACCCTTGAGAAGATATTCATGGTCGTCCTCAAGTGCATCAAGTGCATCTCCGAGAGAAACGGGAGTAGATTCAATATCATCAAGTTCCTCTGGTTCAAGGTCATATAGGTCTTTATCTAATGGGTCCCCTGGGTGGATTCTATTCTGAATTCCATCAAGTCCAGCCATAAGTAATGCACTGAATGCAAGGTATGGGTTACAAGATGGATCGGGGGTTCGAAATTCGACCCGTTTTGCCTTTTCGCTCTTGGAATATACAGGTATCCGCACACAAGCACTACGGTTTCTCTGTGAATAAGCAATGTTGACCGGTGCTTCATACCCAGGAACTAACCGCTTATAGGAATTGGTAGTCGGGGCGATGATTGCACATAATGAACGAGCGTGTGCAAGTAAGCCACCGATATAATAAAGAGCTGTTTCACTGAGAAGTGAGTATCCTTGTGGATCAAAGAATACATTCTTTCCATCTTTCCACAAGCTTTGGTGTACATGCATACCGGAGCCGTTATCTTGGAAAAGTGGCTTGGGCATAAAGGTGGCAACTAAATTATGGGAGCGGGCAACGTTCTTGATAATGTATTTGTACAACGCGATTTTATCACCGACTGTGGTGAGTGTGTCAAATCGGATGTCAATTTCACCTTGTCCCGCGGTTCCTACCTCGTGGTGATGAACTTCTACATCTATACCAGATTCAATAAGTTTAAGACAGATTTCAGAACGGATGTCCTGAAGTGTATCTGATGGTGGGACTGGGAAATAACCCTCTTTATATCTGGGTTTGTAGCCGAGGTTAGGATTTTCATCTCGTCCGGAGTTCCAACTGCCTTCAACTGAATCTACCTGATAAAAACCGGAATTTTGTGTCTGGCTGTAACGTATATCGTTTAATAAATAGAATTCGGCTTCAGGTCCCCAGAAACTGATATCAGCAATACCAGTGGACTGCAGGTATGCCTCGGCTTTCTGTGCAATATGTCGCACATCGCGCGTGTAATTCTCCAATGTAATCGGGTCTTTTATATTGCATGTAATGCTCAATGTCGGGATTTGACATACTGGATCAATCAACGCTGTTGAAGGGTCGGGAAAGAGCAACATATCACTCTCGTTGATCGCCTGAAAACCACGAATACTTGACCCATCAAAACCGATACCTTCTGTAAATAGGTCTCCGCTCAATTCACCAACCATAATAGAGAAGTGTTGCCACATTCCCGGCAGGTCCATGAACTTTAGGTCAACTATTTTAACATTATTTTCTTTTGCAAGTGCAACCACCTCACTCGGTGTCATTCGCATTTCCTCCTAATGAATCAAATTTTGCAATCTACGTGAAGTGTTATCCTATTGGTCGTGCAATATTTTTGTAATGAACTATGCAATCTCTATGCCAATAGAAAACATAATTTAATATAAGTACGTTGAACACACATTACAGATAATAGATACATACTTAATTTGGTATCACCATAAGTATGTATGTCATTTTGAAGAGATATAAAAAAGTATGATACAAGAATAAAAGAAGGTGTATGCTAAATTATTAGGCATAAAATTGCCCAAAATTTCAGCAGAATTAAGAGCTTTTTTCTTTCTTTAATTCGACATCTTCAGCAAATCTACTTGTTTCAGGTCCATCTTGACCGGCATATTTATTCGACGGTTTGTGTCGGTAAGGCATACTTGATGGTGAAGAGAGCGGTTGAAATGTGAAAGCGCAAATCCGCATTCCTGGATAAAGTTTGACTGGCATGCGCCCGAGGTTTCCTAACTCCAACGTAGCATTCCCTACCCAACCGGGGTCGAATAGTCCGGCGGTACTGTGGACGATAATTCCGAGCCTTCCCAGGCTGCTTCTACCTTCAAGTCGTGCCATCACATCGTCAGCTAATTCAAGTTTTTCGTATGTTGCGGCGAGAACAAACTCACCTGGTTGCATGGTGAACGCTTCTCCATCAGGCACCATAACTTTTCGCATAAGATCATCCGCATCTACCTTTTCTTTCAAATCAATAAACGGATGTTTGCTATGTTCAAAAACGCGAAAAATATTTCCTAATCTGAAATCAATTGAACAACTTCCCCACTGTGTTTCTGAATCTGGCTCAGGGGTAATCTTTATTTTTCCTTCGCGTATATGTTTTTCTATATCTACATTTGATAATACCATAATATTATATTAGCATTAATTTGGAAAAATGTCACGTTTTTTTATGTACGGATCAGAGCCATTCAATTGTCGCGGACTTAGCGTCCTCCGCAATTCTGAAAAAGATAATCCGGGGAATGTCTAAATGGCATTCATACCTTTGATTGATGTGGCACTAATCCGAGATGCTAACAACCGACAATCTGCGTTTATCCAAATCCTACGAAAAGCACCTTGAGACACCAGCCATCTAATCCGCGTAAATCCGCGTAATCCGCGTAATCCGCGATTCTGACAAACAAAAATCCGCGTCCAAAAACGATTTTTGAATGCCTCTGCTCCAACAACAATTTCACTTGACATCGGAATATTCAACCCAGTCTTCAGGAGAAAGACCGCGATATGAGTAATCTAACAACGTAACGGGATGCATTGCCTGCATATCTAATCCATGTTTATGTATACCCTGTTGAATTTGCAGTAAACACCCCGGATTTCCAGTCGCAACAATGTCAGCATCAGTATTTGCAATGTGCGCCATCTTCCGTTCGAGTATCTCCTGGGAAAGTTCTGGTTGAGTTATATTGTAAATACCAGCACTGCCGCAGCACCAATCAGATTCTGTTAATTCAATTAACTCAAGCTCGGGTATAGTTTGTAGCACTTTTCTGGGTTGTGATTTTACACGCTGCCCGTGCAACAGATGGCAAGGTTCATCGTATGTGACTCGGAGCGGAATTTCACCTTTTGGTGGAATCATTTCAATTTCGGCTAAGAATTCACTGATGTCCTGCATTTTGTGGCTGAAGTTTTCAGCTTTCTCTGTGTAATTTGGATCGTTTTCTAATAGTACCTCATATTCCTTCAGAGCTGCGCCGCAACCAGCAGAATTTATAATAATTGCATCTAATTGTTCGTCTTCAAATGCATCAATATTCTGTTTTGCAAGGTCTGAAGCAAATTCACGGGCTCCGTTATGTAGGTGTAATGCACCACAGCAAGTCTGTTGGCGCGGTGTAACAACTTCGCATCCATTTTCTGATAGAACACGGATTGTCGCTAAATTAGTTTCTGTAAAAACTTGATTCATGATACAACCGGGAATGAATCCTACACGGTATTGGGTTTCACCTATAGCAGGGGTAACGTCTCGTATTGTATATTTAAGACGTGGCGATGGGATTTCGGGTAATAGGGACTCCATCTGTCCAAGTTGGCCCATCAACTTGAGTATACCAGTTTTCTGAACTAACCATCGGATACCGAGTTTTTGATATAGCCACATCAATTCGAAGATGAGGTCTAACCTTTCTGTGTTCGGTAGGATTTGCTTGAAAACAAGGTTACTCCAAAATCGGTGGCTTGTTGGTCGTTGAGCATTTGCTTCATAGATTGCGCGAGCCTGTTCTAGGAGTTCCCCAAAGTGAACACCTGATGGACATGCTGTTTCACAAGCGCGGCAATCCAAGCATCGATAGATATATTCAGCCCATTCTTCGTTGAGGGGTGTGGCATCTTGCGGTTTGAATGCGCTACCCATGAGATATAATCTACCTCGTGGGGAATCGGTTTCTAGTCCTAATTCGCGATAGGTTGGGCATGTCGGTAAGCAGAGACCGCAGTGGGTGCAGGCATCCCATTTTTTCCAGCTGAAGGTCTCCATGCCAATTAGCGTTTGTGTTTGTTGTGTTTGATGGATGGACATATAAAATATATTGCGATTATTAGTTCGTAGATCGAGTAGAGCAAAGCGAAACCCGACATTATTGAGATAAGGCGCAATGCAAAGATCGCTCCTACGGATGCGATGTCCATTTATGGTAGATTTTGGAATTAATTAGACATTCAGACAGTTCGTATTTAACCATAATTTGGACGTAAGTAATAATAGTTTTATTCAATTCTGATGTGGTGTTTCTCGTATAATTTGTATTAATCGATTTTTTGTCCATGAGAGTGCATATTGAAGGTTTATAGGTTCATTTGGTTGGATATATCCTTCATTCTTGTTTTTTCTGCGAAGGGCGTTAAGACTCATTGTATTTGATTTAATTGAGTTACAGGGTTGACATAGCAATGCACGATTATCTATATGGTTTGTACCACCATCACTTTTAGGTATAATGTGGTCAAGGTGTAAATACCTTTTGTCTGGCGGAATGTAATTGCAACCCCAACATTTCAGCCCAAACTCGCTGACAAGGATTTCGTGCATTTCAGCATGAGTAAGTGGGTTTTCTGGTTGGGCAGAATAGACATGGGGCAATTCAGGTGAGTCTTGTTCATCTTGATCTGTGCGCGTAGGCGGTTGATTTTGGTAGTGCATTTCATAACTTTGCATTTGCCTGTCAAGCCATGCTTTATCTGTTGCATAATTTTCAACACGTTCTCGTTCTTTACGCGATATTCCCATTAAACGCGTAATAATGTGATAACGCGCATCTTTTCGCCTATCAATACCAACCCAACGACGTTTGAGGTTGTTTGCTGCAATAATCGTAGTGGCACACCCACAGAAAGGATCTAATACAAGATCGCCCTCATTGCTACTGCCTTCGATAATGCGCTCATAAAGGGCAAGTGGTTTTTGGTCGGGGGAACCTGTACGCTCTTCTCCTGCTGCAATCGGTATTTCTGTCCACAACGACCCAATGGGTTTGCCTTTGTATTGGTCCGCGTAAGATTTGCGTAAGGGACGCTTTCCCTCACGCCAAATAATATCGCCAGCTTCGTCCATTTCAATTAACCTTTCTCTACTAACACGCCATCCTGATGGATGCGGATTTCTGACACCCTTATACACATAACATAAATTAGGGCGTGCCCCCGTTGAAGGTACGCGAAATAGGGGGGTATCAGTGTGGTATCTGCGCCCGTTTGCGTCGGTGTCTGGAAATTTTTCCTTCATTTCTTCCTCTGTTAGGGACCGGTATACCGCATTATGTGTGTACTTTTTAGATTTTGAATAGTAGAAAATCGTGTCGGTGTCTTGGCCAAAAGATCTACTTTCATATTGGTTGCCTTTGGCACTTGAGGATGCACGTTCCCACACAATTTCATTGCGAAAGTTATTTTTACCGAAGATAGCATCCAAACACATTTTGATATAGTGGCTTGCAGTTGGATCGCAGTGTAGATGCAGAGACCCTGTCGGCTTTAGGATACGGTGCATTTCAAGAAGTCTGACGCTGAGAAAGCAGAGAAAGGCAGCAGTATCTTCATCTCGACAATTTTTAGCTGCGTCAATTGCATAGTATAGGTCGTTATGGTTGTCCTTAATTTCTTCAAGCCACTTTGGATGAACCTCGTTCCATTTCCACTGATCAGGTAGTATGTCAGTATCACCCCATTTCCAGTTGTCAACATAGAAACCTGCTGTTCCACTTCTATTACGTTTGGTATTAAACGGGGGGTCAGTTGCAATAAGGTCTATTGTTTCACTATTCATGCCGCGCAGAACAACTAAGTTGTCCATTTCATAGAGGGTATTATCTTCAAAATTTTGTGTCATATAAAATACTTCTTCACTGCGTTTTACCCAACCCTAATATGTTATCGGTGAAATCTTTCCAATATAATATACTATAGTTTGGACATTTTTGGTCTTGTTATAGATTATGAATAGTTGGCAGCATTTCCCCGTTAGCACTTCTGAACAGGTGTTAGAACCGCTGCTAACGCCCCTTTTTTGTCTAAATTCTGTTAGAAATCACTGTTTTTTAGCCATCATTTTTCCAATAATCGTGAAAATAGTTGCTGTTGAACCATTTTCACATAGTATCTTCGGGATTTTCAGTTTTTTCTGTGCGTTTTTCCTCGGGTCGTAACCCGTATAAAAATAGTTTTGTTGTAAACATCGCTGCAAGTAAGCGGTCATCAAGCCGCGTGTGAGATGTTTCGGTTTATACCAGTGTATATTGAGCGTGGATAGCACGTCTTCTAAATCAAGAGAAACCTTGTCTGTGTCTGTGTCTGCGGGTGTCTTAGGCAATGGCGACGGACTGAAAGCGAGTTGTGTCAGCGTTGCTGCGGTGAAACTGAGTTGAACGAACCGATCCAAACTTTTCCTGTCTCGGAGTTGATAGGTGTCAAATCCGAAGTTTTCTTTAGCGTCCCAAAAGGCAGTTTCAATCTGCCACCGGTTTCTATAGTGTCGGATAACTGTTTCTACGGGCAGTCGTAAATCTGAAGTAAATACACAAAAATACCGATAGGGTTTAGACTTTTTCAAGCGTTTGCGTATCACAACGATGCGGACATCTACAGGACACATCTTTGTTCGCACGACTTTATCAGCGACAGAAAGTGTCTGATCCTCAACAACGATATCTGTATACTTCAGGTGTGGAATAGACACACGGCTACCATACCGACGGGGTCTGCCTCTCTTGAGACGCTTAGGGCGTTTCGGTATATCAAAAAACGCTGCGTTTGACTTCGCACGACAAAGTAAATGATGTCCTTGTGAGAGTATCTCCGTGAACACTTTGCGTCTATTGAAACCTCTATCAAAAATGATAAGACCCGGTGGCACAAGATTACATAAATGCTTCAGCACAGCGAGGCTATTCGCGTCCTCGCTTTTCGGTTCCATCATCCGTGTGGCTAATGGAAATAGGCGCGTGCCTTCAGGCGTTTCTGCCAGCCACCCAATCGCACCGAACTCGTGTCCGTGATGAAACTTGGACTGGTTCTTGTTACGTGCCTGATACGCAGGGTTCCTGCGGAAATGCAAACCCGCTTGTTTTGAACCGCTACTTAGGGCATGCGTCTCATCATAGACATAGATGCCCGTGGGGTAAGCGGATAGCACTTGATGGCTTAGCGTAGTGGCGACTTGATCCACACACCAGATGCCACGCGAGAGAAACTTTGGCAGAGACCAATACCGACCTGCTTGGGCTGTCGCAAGATAGATTTGTGTCATTGTGCCTCGGTAGGGCGTATTTATCAGACCTTTTACGAAAGTCTGAAAGTGGTGAAAGTTATTATACTTGAACACAGGTCAAAAATCTGATAACATGTTGTCCAAGTAGGAAAGTGGGGTCATTTGAAATAT
Source organism: Candidatus Poribacteria bacterium (assembly GCA_965200395.1). Taxonomy (GTDB): domain Bacteria; phylum Poribacteria; class WGA-4E; order WGA-4E; family WGA-3G; genus MSPOR6. The sequence continues at coordinate 984,193 of CBDAUH010000004.1, forward strand.
CCTTTCAAATTTGTGTTTCCTAAAAGGATACCCGCTTTCCTGCTTTATGTCCATAAAAAAAACAAAAAATGTCCAAACTATAGTATAATATAGGTAAACCAAAGTAAAACTAACACAATCAAGCCAATGGTTGCAAATATCATGCCTTTTGAACTCACTGTGCCAACGAAACTTTTCTTGATATTGTTCCTTCTATTTTCATTTATCTTTTCTGCTAGAATCCGTTTGTCATAGTCAGTAAGGTTTTTCTTTTGAGTAGGTAATAGATTTGAAGGTGTTCGTCGATATATACTGCTTTTCCATTTCTTATACAAAATACGAAATAAAATTACAACTGCGACAGCTCCAAATAGGACAGCAACGATAATCAGAATATCTTTTAGAGGTAGGAATTGAATCGGATCAACAGGGCTAGGGTCTGCATACAATGCTTCACATAAGGGGAAAACTGAGTGAATTGTATTCATTTTATTTTCCTGTGATGATTTTAGTTATTCCTTCATTTAGACTTCCAGAACGGTATCCCTGTAGGTCAAGTGTGACGTGTTGGTATCCAAGTGTTTTGAAATGGTCGTTGATTTGATTTCGTATAGTTGTTTGGTGTAAGAGTGCAATACCTTCTGCATCAAGTTCAATTCGTGCAAGTTGACCGTGGTGTCGTACACGAAATTGTCGGATTCCTAAATCGTAGATAAATTGTTCGGCATCATCAACCTGCCGTAGTAACTCACGTGTGATACGCATACCGTAGGGAAATCTTGATGAAAGACATGCAAAAGCAGGTTTGTCCCAAGTCGGCAGATCCCATGCTTTGGAAATCTCACGAATTTCTGCTTTTGTTAGATCTACATCAATCAGAGGGGCTTTGATACCCATCTGTTTTGCAGCATCCATCCCTGGTCGATGGTCACCGACATCATCAGGTATTGCACCATAAACAATTGTTCCAACATCATATTTATCTGCGATAGGTCGTAGTTTATCGAATAGTTCTGTCTTACAGAAGAAACATCTATTAGTTGGGTTGCTCGCGTATCCTTCAAGGTCTAATTCTTCTGTGTGAACTGTTTCAAATTGGATGCCGATCTGTTTTGCGATTTCTTGTGCAGCTTTCATTTCACGGATGGGATAGGAATCGGAAATTGCAGTAACTGCAAGCGCGTTATCACCCAATGTGTGATATGCAGCTTCCGCAAGAAAAGTACTGTCTACACCGCCAGAGAATGCGACGATTATCTTTTGATAATCACTTAAGCATTCGTAAAGTTGATGGACTTTTGTTTCTAATGGATTGGATAACATTTTTTTACACCTAAGGGTTATAGAGGTCGGCCAGCTTGTTGGATTTTCTTCAGCTCATCTCTGAGAAGTTGTCTTTTCAAGCCGCTAATTCTGTCAATAAATAATGTACCGTTGAGATGGTCAATTTCGTGTTGAAGCACGCGTGAGAGAAGTCCCTCTGCCTCAAATTGGATTTCCTTATTATTCAGCTTCATCGCTTTAATAGCAATTTTCTCTGGGCGTTTCACATCAGCCCGTACATCCGGTATGCTTAGGCATCCTTCTTCAGCCACGGATTCTCCTGCCACATGCAATATTTCTGGATTAAATAAAAGCAGTGGTTCAAATATATCTTCCTCATCCTCCCCACCGATGTCAACAACGAGAAATCGCTTTAATATGCCAACTTGCGTGGCTGCGAGACCGATACCATTTCCAGTCCCATACAGTGTCATCAACATATCCTCAGCAAGCTTGATTTCTGTTTCGGTAATTTCCTTAACAGGTTCAGCTCTTTTACGGAGGACAGGATCACCGTAATATCGAAGTTGTAGTGGTTTCGTTGTAGGTAAATGTGGTACTTCGTCTGCTGTATGCCGGTTTTTACGTTTTCTTTTCGGTTTTGACATACGTCGTGTATTGCTCCATTATTCCTTATATCTGTCAAGTTTATATATCTTAACACTTGTACGGGATGATGTCAAGTAAAAAAATAAAATATCTGGCGAATTTGGCGTGGCAGTCGACGCATTTTGGGGTGTGTTTCTCTGGTGGACGCGTTCCCTCATCTCATGTTAAAAATAAATCCTATAAGAACCCAATGCTTTAGCGCGGGGCGTATGTCAGCAGATATAGATGAAAACCTTCATCGCCAATTGTTGAACCAGTAAACGATTTCAATAGCGTAAGTTGATACTCTTCAGTCAACTCTACTGCTAATTTACGATTCATGATAATTAACACATCTCGAGTTGATTGTGTACTTAACAATTCGCTTGCTTCTACTATCTTTGCATTTGAGACACCGTGTGTTCTGGCTTTGTCCCATCTGACAAAAGAACCGAAACGGCTGCCTTTCGGATAGTAAATCTCTTTCTTTCCTAAATATCCAACGACAGTACTGACAGCGAAATCTGTATCTCCAACCATCAACACCTCCTGCATATCTTGTTGTTTGATAAATTCAGCAGTTCTTTTTCCGTTGGAGAAAATATGGCGATAATCCATAGTAATTGCAGTGATTCCGCCAAGATAATGAAAAATAAGGATACACGTAAAAACAAAGCTGAAGCAACGTTGTGCAAATATACAAATCGAGTTAAATGGTAGGTTAATCTCTGGACAATCGTGGTATACCCAACTCGTCAAAACGAATACAAAAAACAGGAATCCATGATGGCGTATACTACCACCATACTTGACATAGAAAAAAGTGAGGAGTCCAACGGTAGCAATCAGATAGATAAGAAGTGCAGTGGGATGTTTTATGAACCGAAGTATACACCATAGGACTATTAGGTAGCATAACGGCAAACGGATAAATTGGAATAATGTATATTGATTGAGCAGATGACTGCCCCAAAAACCCATACTTGCTCTTGGCAGTGGAAGCATCGCTTGTGTGATGATTTTTGTGATGTTGTTGATACGTTGCATATCATACTTAAAGTGCCATCCGACAGCGAAGCCAGTATCCGTTGGCGGATTGAGTTGTAGTACAGCTGTCGTTATACCTAATCCGATGAGGGCGAAACCGATCCAGATATGTTGTCGATTTTCAGGTAGTTCATTTTTTTTACAACAGTAGAAATAGACGTACTCGCATATAAGTGCGATCCCAATCGCAATAGTTACAATTAAGGCATGTACGCTTGTATGTGCTAGTAAAATCAGGATGATACCGATCCACACAAATCGTCTATGACGGTCTTTATAGAGCACGCAGAAAATTGTGATTAGTAGTACACCTATGGCATAATTTCTTGCAACAATGGCATATTCATATAGTGCGAAGTATCCAAATGAAAAAAGAAATTTTTGAACCTTGTTGAACGGTGCAAACCGAGTAAATAGAAAAACGGTGGTCGCAGCGATCAGAAGATGAAACGCCTGCATAATGATAGGTGATGCCGTGATTCTACTGAGAGGCATTAGGCATAGATGCCATAAGGCAGGATGCCCCTCATATTTCATATTAGCCAACAGTTCAAGGACAGATGAACTGTCTCTTGCAAGGAGCCAGGCTTGTATTTCGTCTCGCCACATTTCGTGGTGTAATGCAGCAATACCGCCAGCGAGAAGGAAAACAACAGTCACACTAATCGCATAATAGTTCTCTTTAGAAGGGAGGCCGGAAGGACGTGGAGACTCTAAGGGTGGATATGGTGTAGGTACACTGTTTTGTTTGAGAAACATTGAGTCCCTCTACTGTACTCCTAAACTTGTTATTGGTAACCACAAACCACCAGTGCTGCGTGTGATGAATTTTTGGAACGGTTCATCACGTCCGACTACGTCTACCTTGATTTTTTCTTTGCGCATTTTCTTTAAGACATCACTTGCGGTATAGTTCCCACTAACAAATTCATCGGTAATTAATATGAAGTGCACATCTGCATTTTCTCTATATTTAACTTCGTCGGCAGCACGTATAAGAGCATCTAATGCCTGTTCGCCCCCGCTGCACTTTACTTGGGCAAGCCGTCTTTTGATTTGCGGAACAGATCGTGTTTGTGGAAAAATTTCAAAATCCACTCCTAACATTTTTTCACGAAAGATCACAATACCGAGTGTAAAATCTAGATGGGCATCATTAAAAAACTTAGTCATACGGTTTAGATGGTTTCTGACTGCATTGATGTTATCTTTCATACTACCACTACCATCAATAACAAAGGTAATATCTACATTATCAGTGCTGCGGTTTGCTACGATGTGAGATCCAATTCGTGCCATAATTGCACTTGGCATCTTCAAGTCACTAACAGATGGTAACGTATTATCTATAGGAGGTTTAAGTGACTGCGGTTTTGTGGTGCGTACCACCTCAGAAGAAACCATTCTTCCTATCCCTGATTGCCCTCCTATATCCTGATTTAATGCCGGTGTATTTGCTGTTATTTGTGTATTACTTAGTCCTAAATCACTTGGATTCGGTAGCGATATTTTTGTGATAGGGACAACAGGATTCTGATGTGATATCGACTGTGCTGCGGGTAAGGATACCGCTGGAGGATTGACGTTTACTTCAACTTGTGTCTGTTTTGTGGGTATAATCTTTGGCGGGATATAGTGCTCACGATTTACAAGACGTTTAACTCGTTTTATTGGTATCTTTGTTATTCTAATATACGTTATATTCTTAATAGAACCTGGTTCACGTTGGTATGATCTCGCCAGAACAAAAACTAGGATGAGATGCATACATATAGAAAGAATGAGAGCAATGTGAATGTTTTTTGTAATTTTTGGTTTCATTTCACACATCCAATTATTCAGAGAAACATAGGACTTGCGCATTGTAGCATAACCTTTCCAGGTTGTGCATCGAAAGGTTCCGCTACAAGGATCACAAACTTTTTTAGAGCGATTTGTAACCTCGACTTCAACCGAAATTGCGTAAGTCCTAACATATATACAGACCGTTGGTAGGAAATTTGACCGAATTAGCGTTCTTATGATGTTAATTATCTCATATACATCAGGATATTTTCAAGTTAAAATGTATATGCGAAATCCAAATTTTCTATTTGATCAGGACTTATGTAAAATTGCATTCGAAAGCGATAATTTTTTGCCCAAAAGTCGTTATTTCAATATTTTAACCTTAAATTCCGATTATCAGGGGAATTTTAAGAGGAAATAGATAAGTTCTGAATAAAAAGAATTGACAAAATTAATTGAAATCTGATACTATAACTTATAGTGTATTGTTACGATTACCCACGTCCCTCAGTTACTGTTGATATTGTGCTCTTGATGGATATGTCACCACATCCACAAGTCTTACTGATTCGTCGTAAGAATCCTCCATACAAAAACTTGTGGGCACTACCAGGTGGTTTTTTGGAAATGAATGAATCCCTTCAAGAGGGCGCACTTCGAGAGTTACACGAGGAAACAAGTATATCAGATGTACATTTGACACAGATAGGGGCTTATGGAGAACCGGATCGTGATCCTCGCGGGCGTGTAATCACTATCGCTTATTTGGGGGTTGTTAAGTCCGAACAACAGGAAGCAGTTGCAGGTTCCGATGCATCGGAAGTCGCGTGGTTTTCTACATCAGATTTACCCCAACTCGCTTTTGACCATAAAGATATTATTATAAAGGTACTGATATTTCTCAAAAGCACTCAGAACCTACTAAACATCAATGTGAAGCAGGTCTAAGCCCCTGAAAATGCGTTTATGTTGAAGATTTGACTTGACCCTAAACGCATGAAATGCCATCCTAAGAAGAATCAAACAACGTTATTTTTCTCAGGAGGACATTTCATGCATCATCAGATTATCAAATCTGCTGAGTTTTTTCAAGAACTTCTTTATTCAAGGTTTCAAGGTATACAATCAAAAATCATAGACACTTTACTTCTGTTGTCCGTTTGCCATCTTTTCGGTCTTTACAATCCGAACCAGGTCGCAGATGCGTTGTCAGTTCAAAAAGCGTGTCTGTATCGGCAACTTCATTCAATAAGTCTTTATCATTGGAAGCACTTGAATATGCGTCTTGGATGTGCTTCAGCACTTGAGTTGATCAAAGACACTGAAACGAAGAGTGCTGCAACACAATCCCGGCGACGCATTACCATCAGTGTAGATGATACCAATGTGGATCGGTATGGCAAAACGATTGCTTATAGTTCAAACTGGTGGTCTAAGAAGGATAATAGGAGCGTCTGGGCTCAAAATGTGTTAGCGATCACGATCAAGATTGGCGATGTGGTTATTCCCCTCAATACACAGATTGTGAGTAAACAGGGGCGTGGCAACACAGATAAACCGAGCCTTTTTCTTAGTATGATCCAAGCAGTCTTGGATTGCTTTGATGCTGCAGGCATTGATATAAGGAAGTATCCGATTACTTTCGACTCGTGGTATGGTAGCAAGCATCTGGTTGACATCTTATTAGATTTAGGGTTTGTGTCTATACAAGTGCATGGTAAAAGCAACTATGTGATGACGATAGAGGGTAAAACTGCTAAACTTTCAGTTCACAAAAAGCGGATCCAACTGCGGTCGGAGCAATGGGGATGCGATAAACCTGTCTGTCGTGTGCGAGCAGTAAGCCCAACATTTGGTGAGTGCATTGTGCTGTTTTTTATGGATATGGGCAAGATACGAACGCTTTTAGTTTTTGGTAAACCGCTCCGCACTTGTGAGGCTCTCAGAATATGGTCTCAACATCACGGCATTGAACACTTTTGGCGTCAATCTAAATCGTGTTTGCATCTATCTGGTATGAGTTTACGTAGCACGGTAGGTGCGTATGCGGGTCTCGGTATCAAAGTGATGGGTTATCTGATGTTGTTGCGTGTAAGTATCTCAGAGTGTCGCACATTTCATCAAATACAACTTGAACTCACTGGACAAAGGCAGATGCTACTTGACATCATAGAGCATTTTCATGAACAAAACCCAAAAGAACCTTGAAAACCATTGAGTTGGGAAAACTTTTGAAAAATATCAGAGGTATTACTATAGTTTGGACATTTTTTGTTTTTTTTATAGACATAAAGCAGGAAAGCGGGTATCCTTTTAGAAAATATAAACCTTTTTGAAAGGATATGTCTAATGACCCCACTTTCCTACCTGGACAACATGTTATCAGATTTTTGACCTGTGTTCAAGTATAATAACTTTCACCACTTTCAAACTTTCGTGAAAGGTCTGATAAATACGCCCTACCGAGGCACAATGACACAAATCTATCTTGCGACAGCCCAAGCAGGTCGGTATTGGTCTCTGCCAAAGTTTCTTTCACGTGGTGTCTGGTGTGTGGATCAAGTCGCCACTACGCTAAGCCATCAAGTGCTATCCGCTTACCCCACGGGCGTATACGTCTATGATGAAACACATGCCCTAAGTAGCGGTTCAAAACAAGCGGGTTTGCATTTCCGCAGGAACCCTGCGTATCAGGCACGTAACAAGAACCAATCCAAGTTTCATCACGGACACGAGTTCGGTGCGATTGGCTGGCTGGCAGAAACGCCCGAAGGCACGCGCCTGTTTCCATTAGCCACACGGATGATGGAACCGAAAAGCGAGGACGCGAATAGCCTCGCTGTGCTGAAGCATTTATGTAATCTTGTGCCACCGGGTCTTATCGTTTTCGATAGAGGCTTCAATAGACGCAAAGTGTTCACGGAGATACTCTCACAAGGACATCATTTACTTTGTCGTGCGAAGTCAAACGCAGCGTTTTTTGATATACCGAAACGCCCTAAGCGTCTCAAGAGAGGCAGACCCCGTCGGTATGGTAGCCGTGTGTCTATTCCACACCTGAAGTATACAGACATCGTTGTTGAGGATCAGACACTTTCTGTCGCTGATAAAGTCGTGCGGACAAAGATGTGTCCTGTAGATGTCCGCATCGTTGTGATACGCAAACGCTTGAAAAAGTCTAAACCCTATCGGTATTTTTGTGTATTTACTTCAGATTTACGACTGCCCGTAGAAACAGTTATCCGACACTATAGAAACCGGTGGCAGATTGAAACTGCCTTTCGGGACGCTAAAGAGAACTTCGGATTTGACACCTATCAACTCCGAGACAGGAAAAGTTTGGATCGGTTCGCTCAACTCAGTTTCACCGCAGCAACGCTGACACAACTCGCTTTCAGTCCGTTGGCAATGGAGAAGACATCCGAAGAAACCGACACAGACGAGGCACCGCTTGATTTAGAAACTGTGCTATCCACACTCAATATACACTGGTATAAACCGAAACATCTCACACGCGGCTTGATGACCGCTTACTTGCAGCGACGTTTACAACAAAACTATTTTTATACGAGTTACGACCCGAGGAAAAACGCACAGAAAAAACTGAAAATCCCCGAAGATACTACATGAACTAGTTCAACAGCAACTATTTTCACGATTATTGGAAAAATGATGGCTAAAAAACAGTGATTTCTAACAGAATTTAGACAAAAAAGGGGCGTTAGCAGCAGTTCTAACACCTGTTCAGAAGTGCTAACGGGGAAGTGCTGCCAACTATTCATAATCTATAACAAGACCAAAAATGTCCAAACTATAGTAAAGGTATTAGAAGGATTAAAATGAAGCACTTCGGTTTAACATTAAACCTAAAAGACGATCCCGAATTAATTGAACAATATAAAGCATATCATAGGGATGCGTGGAAAGAGACATTAGCAGGTTTAAAAGCAGTGGGTATTACGAAAATGAAGGGACTTCTCTCACAATCCCAAGTCTTTGACTTCGGTCGAACTCTGTTATCTTATGGTGTTATCAAAAAAAGATTTGCTTTTATCTAAGAAATATGTTATACTCTATTTACCGTTTCAGTGGCGGGTGTCATTAGCACTTGCCACACCACTAATGATGGGAAATGGAGTCTTCATGGAACGGATGATCACATGTCCTATAGAACACACAAGATAGCATTAGACCCCACATATAAACAGCGTCTTTGGTTTTCATCTCAATGTGGTTATGCACGTTTTGCGTATAATAGTGCACTATCAGATTTCAAAACAGGCTTGAATAACGACATCTTCCACTCTTGGCAGGCATTGAATGTTAACTTCAATAAGCGTAAGAAGTCTTATGAGTGGACGGCATCCCAGGATCAACGTGCTGCCTTGTATGCTATCAAGAATTTAGGTTAAGGTATTGCGAATTGGGTATCTAAGCGTGCGATGTTTCCAAAGTTCAAAGGGCGTGGTCATAAACAAAGTTTTACGACAGATGAACAAGCCGTAAAAGTTGATGGCAAACGTATCAGGTTGCCTAAGATTGGGTGGATAAAGATGTTTCAAGAGTTACGTTTTAGTGGTAAGATTATTAGTGTGACGATTTCAAGGACAGCACATCGTTGGTTTGTGTCTATTACAGTGGAGGTAACAGCGGACACCGAGGCAGTTGATATTTCAACGCACCCTGTTATTGGCATTGATGTAGGCATCAACTCACTTGCGACCTTGAGCGATGGCACACACTATGAGAACCCGCGTCCGCTAAAACGCTATGAACGGAAGTTACGCCGTGCAAGTCGTGCTTTGAGTAGAAAGACTTTCAAATCGAGGAACTGGTATAAGCAGAAGTTGCGGATAGCGCGCATCCATTATAGGATAGCGTGTATTCGGCAGGATGCCCACCACAAGGCGACGACGGAGATTGTGAGCAACGCCTCCGCCATCGGCATTGAGACGTTACTGGTGACCAACATGCTGAAGAACAGAAAACTGGCAAAAGCGTTATCTGATAGTGCGTTAGGTGGGTTCCTTGCTAAACTGAAAACGAAAGCGGAGGCACGTGGCATCCCTGTCACCGAGGCACCCCAGTTCTTTGCGTCCAGCAAAACCTGCAGCAACTGCGGACATAAGAAAAAAGAACTATCACTTACGGAGAGAACATACCATTGCAGCGTATGCCAATATGAGATAGACAGAGATGTCAACGCTGCAATCAATCTAAAGTGCCTCGCGGTTGGATAGACCGAGAGCCTAAACGCCTGCGGAGTCCAAGTAAGCCCTCACACAGTTCAGGAAGGAGGCACGAGAGACGGAAACAGGAATCACATAGGAGGTCGTGGGCTTCCCTAAGAAGCACACGGATTTATCCGTGGTGAGTATCACTATCTATCTGTTAGTGAAGACAGTTGTTTATGGCGATGGAGACTGTTGATACATTTGACATAGAACGCGATTTTCCTCATGAATGGTGGGCACAGATGGAGCCTGTGTTTGAGTTATAAAATGGTTGAATATGATAAAAATGGTATAAACAATGACAATTACTTATGACTTCGTAGCGTTTAGTGGTAGAATGGCAGAAAACAAGTGGACACTTGGCATGAAAGCGGTTCAAGGGGAAGTGCCATTAGATATTGTCTTACCGAATATGCAAGTTTCAGATTCAGAAGATAACGACATAATCGGGGTTTTAACGAAGGAAGGGATATCTCGGGAAAGTGCCGATGTTATGGAACTCTACCGTTATCTACGCCAGTTAAATCCGAAATCGAACCAAGCATTCGGATATAATGAAGTTGCAATACGAAATATCCATACTCGCCTCAATTCCTTACAAATAGATCAAGAGCTTCGCGTTCAAATTACATATACTGAACGAAAAGAAGGTTATACGCCTGCTTCGTATAATATTAAGTTATTAGGTATTTCAGCACTGCAGGCCGCCGACCCTCCAGATTTTGATACTGAGATGCCTGAAGAAATTGAATCTACTACTCCCGAAGATAATATACAAGATATCTCAACTGAAGGTGAGAAATCTGTAATCCCTACAAAATTCACTCCTGCAAATTCAGATGTACCTGTTTATAAAACAACTAATACGTTGGAAAAATTAATTACCTTTACTCGATCCTTACAATCTGAGTTGAAAGAGGCAACAGATAATCTTGCTTTGATGGTTGAGAAGGTACAATCATTAGAGGAGGAACAGCAGCAATATCGAGAACAAGATAAATTGCTTCAGGATATTTATGATCAACTAAATATTTTAGAAAATTTTGACAGACGTATTAACTCCCTTGAAAGTGACCGTCATCAACTTGCCAAGTTGCAACAAACATTAGCAACTTATTTTAAAACATCAAATCGGCAGACACAAGCTTTACTACATGAAGTCGGTGATGATGCGGATAATTTCAACTCAGAAAATTAATCTGGTTACGACAGAACTTAAAGTTGAAAGGAGTGACCTTGCATGATGAAGATTGGTACTATGTCTTTGAATGTCAAAGGTGCTAAAGCAACAGATTTTGCACAGATCGTATATGACCTCGGCTTTGATGTGATAGAATTGCATTATGGAGCATTTGAATCCACAGATGTAAACTATCTGCGTGATTTAAAGAAAGACCTCATGCGAAAAGGTTTACCGTTAGGTTACATCGGTATCAGTAATAACTTCGGTAAACCGATTGCAGAACATCCAGAACAAATTGCTCTAATCAAGCAATGGATTGACGTTGCTGCATTTATGAGTTGTCCGATTGTGCGAGTATTCGCTGCTTATGTTCCGGCGGATTGTGAGGATGAAGAAACATTATGGCCCCCAATGATTGAAGGCTTCAAAGAGGTGGCTGAGTACGGTTATGAATCTGGGATCCTTGTTGGTCTGCAGAACCACAACCACAATAACGTTACCCGTGATGGGGATGCTGTTTTACGGGCATTAAAGGAGACTGATCATCCCTATTTTACACATATCTTGGATACAGGACAGTATGCAGGTTCTCCAGGAGCAAGTGGGCACCGCGGTTCATCACATCCAGATTACGACTGCTATGCAAGTATTGAACAAACTGTACCACATGCTGTTTACGTCCGAACAAAATTTTATCAGATTGATAGCGGTGTTGAGGAATGGTTGGATTATCCACGGATTTTGGATATTTTGCGAGGTGTTGGATATAACGGATGTCTTTCGGTCGTTTATGAGGGGCAATCGGATCCGATTGAGTCAATGCGAAAGGCAAGGAATTATCTGGAGTCATTGTTATAAATACCAATCCTTACTGCAATTGCAGTAAGTTCGTAACATTTGGATAGAATATGTCGAAACACTCTATCTCTATCCTCACCTGATCAACCCTAAGAAATTGGGTGTGAAATAGTTACATCATAATCATATACATAAGCTTTGAAAATAAATACAAGATCACCACTGTTGTCAGCACGGATAGATTGGATCGTTTTTGAAATATTAATTCTATTCGTTGTTACGGTTGTTTATACAGTTATAGTTTGGATAGATGAGAGTGGAAAACCGACACAAACAAGTTTTGAGACATTTAAAATCACAGTCAAGGAAGTAGTCCCCTTCTTTCAATTTGCACTCATCTATGTTGTAGGGATATTTGAAATAGGAGGAGAAATCATGCTGCGTTACACGAGCAAGATACAAGAGGCCATTGAACAAGGGATTAAGCAAGGGATTAAGCAAGGGATTGAACAGGGGCGCACAGAGGTGTACCGCGCTTGGTACGCTGAATGGGAAAAACGAAAGCAGGAAGCTGCTGATAAGGGAATTCCATTTAATGAACCACCTCCACACAATCCAAATAATTCCACTAATGAACAATAGGTTGTTCGAGAGTCAATAAACCCGGATTAGAGGAAAAGATGAAAACACGCGCCGCTGTAATGTATGAGCACAATCAACCTGTGATTGTTGAGGAGTTAGAGTTAGAAGAACCGAAATCTAACGAGGTTCTTGTTCGAACCGCAGCAAGCGGGGTATGCCACTCAGATCTATCCGTTGTTACGGGTGCTATCTACTACGATGCAGCAGTTGTGCTTGGACATGAAGGTGCCGGTGTTGTGGAACGTGTTGGCAAATATGTAACAGATTTTCATGTTGGAGACCATGTGATTCTCTCATTTGTCACTTATTGCGGCACTTGTCGCATGTGCCGAATGGAAAAAGTTTGTCTATGTGAAAGTTATAATGTTCCGCGTGGGTTTCAATTAGATGGCACTTATCGTCTCTATAACAAATTTGGTGAAGGTATCCTTCAGATGGCACGCATCGCAACAATGTCAGAATATATGGTTGTGCCGCATCAAAATCTTGTCAAAATAGATTCACATTTTTCTTTAGAAAAAGCAGCACTTGTTGGATGTGGTGTAACAACGGGTGTCGGCGCTGTTCTAAACACTGCAAAAGTGGAGCCTGGCAGTTCAGTCGCAGTTATCGGAACAGGTGGTGTGGGGTTAAATGTTATTCAAGGTGCTGTTCTTGCACAAGCTGAAAAGATAATTGCTGTTGATATTACTAAAAAGAAACTTGACTTTGCAAAAAATTTTGGTGCTACGGATGTTATTAACGTTTCTGAAGTTGATGATCCAGTTGATGCAGTGCGTGAGTTGACTCAGAGACGAGGTGTAGATTATGCTTTTGAGGTAATCGGGAATCCAGATACAATTGTGCAGGCATATCGTATGGTACGCGCAGCCGGAACCGCAGTGATAGTCGGAATAACACATCATGAAAAAGAATTCAGCATCCCCGCACAGCACTTCGTTACAACTGAAAAACAGATCATCGGTTCATTCTACGGTTCATGTCATCCACGAGTTGATATGCCGAAACTTCTCAATTTATACACCGAAGGTAAGTTAAAATTAGACGAATTGATTACACGTCACTATAGACTTGAGCAGATTAATGAAGCATTCGCTGATATGGAAGCCGGTGAAAACGCACGTGGTGTTATCCTCTTTAATTGATTTCCTCCGTTTTCACAAAAAGTGAACTCATCAAATGAAGTCTGTACACACATCTGTCCGTGAACAGTTTAGCCAGCATGCAGAGTATTATGCACAAAGTAGTGCACATGCACAAGGAGATACCCTTGAGGTAATCCTTGATTTAGCAGATCCGGCAGGGACAGAAAAAACGTTGGATATTGCGACAGGTACAGGTTTTACTGCATTTGCACTTGCACCGAAAGTGTCCGATGTTGTCGCCACGGATCTCACACCAGAGATGGTAGCTAAAGCGTCCGAATTAGCACAAGAACAAGCGATGGAGAATGTTATGTTTTCGGTCGCGGCGGCGGAGTCCCTACCGTTTGCTACTGCTTCTTTTGATTTAGTTACCTGTCGACTTGCTCCCCATCACTTTCAAGATGTTCCCAAATTTTTGAGTGAGGTACACCGTGTACTTCGAACAGCAGGTCTTTTTTGCCTTGTAGATTCTGTTTCTCCTGAATCAGAAAAGTTAATTGCATGGCAAAATCATGTGGAGAAATTACGTGACAATTCCCATGTGTTTGGTTATCCGCCATCTCAATGGAATAAAATGATTGTAGATGCTGGATTTGAAATTGAGGATACTGCACACCCCCGTAATGCCCAGATGTCATTTTTCTGGTGGGTGCGTCCACAGAAAAACCCGCCAGAAGTCGTTCAAGAAATTCGTGATGCATTTGCCCTGCTCTCACCTGATGATGCAAAAAAGTATTATACCATTGAATCTGCAGGGGATGATTTCTATTTTTCGTGGCCTATGTACGCTGTTAAAGCAAGAAGAAACCCATAGGATAACTATAAGTAAATTGTAGTAGAATCCACAATTAGATTTGCGGACAAAAGACAGCCCCTTTATTCTCGGCAAGCGGGGGAATGCGTAAGTCCTGAAAAGACGTAATTCACACATTGTTCCACGCTTGGAGTTTAGCAATGAAGGGTCTACAGCTCAAGTCGCAAAATATAATTGTAAAAATAATGAATGACGCTACACAACGTATACGTGTAGCAGAACAAGGAGGTATGAGATGATTCGCGACATCTTAACCAATAAATGGATTATCGGTGCAGTGTTTATACTGCTTATCGTTATTACTGGATGTATTCTGTATTACCAACAGACAACGCAAGCCGATAAACAGGCAGTCGAACAAGCCGATAAGCTTCTGCAACAGTGGAAAGCTAACAAAGCCGACAAAGCAAAGCCAACCACAACTGTAGATAAAGAAGTAACCCCCACACCTGCGGAAAGCACAACAACCACCGCAGGGAAACCAACCAACAAAATCGGTGAAGAAACTGAGGAAACAAACACTAATAAACCAACTGAACCTGTTGTTAACATAGCAACATCAGAAACGGATAACCCCGAAGAAGTCAAAGTATCGCGATTCGGATTCGGGCCTTACCCAAAAGTACCCGACGATTATCCAGGTGATTTTGGTCGTCAAGGCGAAGTAAACTGGGATTATAGGAATACCCCTGGTTTAGAACTTATTACTCGTGTGCTGGTGAAGTTATGGACAGAAGGTGAAAGAAACTTCCGAGGTGGGAGTACCCACAGAGGGAAAGTCTATCCACATTACTATGATACCGTCTATCTTCACATAGAAAAAACAGAAAACGGCCGTCGTATACACAAAAAATCAGGCCCTTTTGTTGGCTTTGATACGGCTGACATTGACAACCCACCGCCACACATACGTATTTTAGATTTAGAGACTTCCGGTATTGATCCGTATCAATACTTGGATTTACCCTAAAAGAAACTATAGTTTGGACATTTTTGGTCTTGTTATAGATTACTAAAGTTTGGACATTTTGGGACATTCAGGCTGCGTTGTCCGCAGGCAATGCTGTCTCTTTGTGAAAATCGGTGTGTATTTTCTGTGAGTTTGTTTTTTCAGAGTAAATCGCAGAAAATACCGCTCTGTAGAGCTGCCAGCGGAGATAAACTACACGCAACCCTTGTGTGAGACGCTTCGGATGATACCAATGGATGCCCAACTGATCACAAACTACCTGAGCACTTATCTCCTCCGCCGTCCCATCCCGTGGGGTGAATAGCAACTTCGTCAGACTTGCTGCAACGAAACTCAATTGCACAAACCGATTGATGCTTTTGCGGGATTTCAGGCGATAGTCATCAAAACCGAAGTGTTGCTTCGCATCCCGAAAAGCCGTCTCTATGTGCCATCTCTTGCGATAATATATAGCGATCTGTGGTATCCCAATCGTCAAATCTGTTGTCCATACACAGAAATACCGATAAGGTTTCGAGGTTTTCGGGCGACTTCGGATAACAACGAGGCGAATATCAGCATCGCACATCTTCGTTCTCACGACTTTGGAGGCGATTGAATACTTTTGGCCTTCTATATCCATAAGCGTATACCGCATCCTGCGAATATCCAAGCGGTCTCCATATTTTCGCGGACGGCCACGCTGGCGATGTTTCGGCTGTTCCGGTAAACGATAGAAGACGGCATTAGACTTCGCACGACACAAGATATGATGTCCATAACTTTGAACCAGCGTAAACACTTTTCGCCTTGAGAACCCACGATCAAAAATAATAAGACCCGGAGCGATCTGGGAACAGATGCGTTTCAACACCGCATCGCTTTTATCACGGCACGTCTGCGGCACCATCAGTCTCGCCCATACGGGGAATAGCTGCCAACCTGTAGATGTTTGGCAAAGTAAACCTAAGGCACCAAACTCGTGTCCATAATGGAACTTGGATCGGTTCACGCGACCCTTTTGATAACTGAAGTTGCGGAAAAAATGCAACCCCCACTGGCGTTCACCTGTTTTTATGGCTTTGGTCTCATCATACACATAAACCCAGTTAGGAAATGCTTGCTGAACCTTTTTTGTCAGGTGTCCTGCGACTTTATCCGCATCCCATTTACCACGCGATAGAAACTTTGGAAAAGACCAGTATCGCGTCTGTGAAAAACCTGATTGATAAAGTTCCGTTAGCGTGCCACTATTTCCATCTGCGATAAATCCGAAAATAAACGCTTGGAAAAGAGCATAGTTTTGTGTGTTGAACAGATACTGAAAATCTGATAGAATGTCGTCTAAGCAGAAAAGGAGGTTCATTTTTTATTCTCCTTTCAAAAAATATATTTGTTTATGAAAGGATACCTGCTTTTCTGTTTTTTCGCACTAAAAATTTCTAAAATTGTCCAAACTATAGTATAGATTATGAATAGTTGGCAGCACTTCCCCGTTAGCACTTCTGAACAGGTGTTAGAACTGCTGCTAACGCCCCTTTTTTGTCTAAATTCTGTTAGAAATCACTGTTTTTTAGCCATCATTTTTCCAATAATCGTGAAAATAGTTGCTGTTGAACTAGTTCATGTAGTATCTTCGGGGATTTTTAGTTTTTTCTGTGCGTTTTTCCCCGGGTCGTAACTCGTATAAAAATAGTTTTGTTGTAAACGTCGCTGCAAGTAAGCGGTCATCAAGCCGCGTGTGAGATGTTTCGGTTTATACCAGTGTATATTGAGTGTGGATAGCACAGTTTCTAAATCAAGCGGTGCCTCGTCTGTGTCGGTTTCTTCGGATGTCTTCTCCATTAGCACCGGACTGAAAGCGAGTTGTGTCAGCGTTGCTGCGGTGAAACTGAGTTGAACGAACCGATCCAAACTTTTCCTGTCTCGGAGTTGATAGGTGTCAAATCCGAAGTTTTCTTTAGCGTCCCAAAAGGCAGTTTCAATCTGCCATCGGTTTCTATAGTGTCGGATAACTGTTTCTACGGGCAGTCGTAAATCTGAAGTAAATACACAAAAATACCGATAGGGTTTAGACTTTTTCAAGCGTTTGCGTATCACAACGATGCGGACATCTACAGGACACATCTTTGTTCGCACGACTTTATCAGCGACAGAAAGTGTCTGATCCTCAACAACGATGTCTGTATACTTCAGGTGTGGAATAGACACACGGCTACCATACCGACGGGGTCTGCCTCTCTTGAGACGCTTAGGGCGTTTCGGTATATCAAAAAACGCTGCGTTTGACTTCGCACGACAAAGTAAATGATGTCCTTGTGAGAGTATCTCCGTGAACACTTTGCGTCTATTGAAGCCTCTATCGAAAACGATAAGACCCGGTGGCACAAGATTACATAAATGCTTCAGCACAGCGAGGCTATTCGCGTCCTCGCTTTTCGGTTCCATCATCCGTGTGGCTAATGGAAATAGGCGCGTGCCTTCGCGCGTTTCTGCCAGCCAGCCAATCGCACCAAACTCGTGTCCGTGATGAAACTTGGACTGGTTCTTGTTACGTGGCTGATACGCAGGGTTCCTGCGGAAATGCAAACCCGCTTGTTTTGAACCGCTACTTAGGGCATGTGTTTCATCATAGACGTATACGCCCGTGGGGTAAGCGGATAGCACTTGATGGCTTAGCGTAGTGGCGACTTGATCCACACACCAGATGCCACGTGAAAGAAACTTTGGCAGAGACCAATACCGACCTGCTTGGGCTGTCGCAAGATAGATTTGTGTCATTGTGCCTCGGTAGGGCGTATTTATCAGACCTTTCACGAAAGTTTGAAAGTGATTGAAGTTGTTGTGCTTGAATAACGATCTGAATTGTGATAACATGTTGTCCAGGTAGGAAAGTGGGGTCATTAGACATATCCTTTCAAAAAGGTTTATATTTTCTAAAAGGATACCCGCTTTCCTGCTTTATGTCTATAAAAAAAACAAAAAATGTCCAAACTATAGTAAAAGAAAGGGAGCGTAGCAATTATGTATAAGATTTTTTGTGCTTGTTTCCTTTACGAGTCTAATCTTGCTTCCCGTAGAGGCTCACGATGAATTTCCAGATCCAGGTCCCAACGGTGAAAACATGGTTGGGAGTGTTGATGCAGGTGTACATGGGGATATAGAACAACAGTTTCACGGGGATAATGTAGACTTTCACATGCAGTATGCATACGGGGGATTTTCTGATAACTGCTGTCATTTACCGATGGTCAGATATGTCTTCGTATGATGAGACGTATACTGTGACAGTGGATTGACACTGAATTGGTGATGATTGCACAGATGGTAGCGATGACTGTCCTAATATGTCAGCACATTAGTTAGCATTTCACTCTAATGATCTTTATAGGCAGACATCCTTTATAGGTATCTGCCTATCTTCTTTCTGTATCGTTGCACCCTCAGCATGTTTATCTCTGTTCCGCATTTGAGATTAATACACAAGGGCAACATGTGCAGAGTCATTCAATTGTCGCAGACTTAGCGTCCTCCGTAATTCTGAAAAAGATAATCCGGGACATGCCTAAATGGCATTCATACCGTTGATTTGGTGTCAATCCAAAATTCTGACAAACAAAAATCCGCGTCCGAAATAGACTTTTGAATGCCTCTGGCAACATGTACCGTTTATTTGGTAGAAACTAAAGTAAGAGTTACGCATAACTTGCAATTCACTATAATGTTCAACATAGTGACAAAAATTTTACGCGCGCTTATTATCTGAATTTTAGTTGCAATTTCTGTTTAGATGTGTTAAAATTATATTGCGTAAAGTCTGAACGCCTTGCTTGTAGAGGAGGACAGGCGAGTGGAAGTCACCGTTTTGGTACTAAACGCCAGCTATGAAGCGATCAATGTTTGCAATCTCAGGCGCGCCTTGAAAATGGTATTCAAGGGAACAGCACAGACAGAAGAAGTGTCTGAAACAGAAATACAATCACCATCAACTGCAGTCAAAGTGCCGCACGTTATACGTTTGGTGAACTACGTCCATGTTCCGCGCAGTGTCGTTAAGTTTTCACGGAAAAACGTGCTTGCACGCGATCAGCATGTTTGTCAGTACTGCCATTGTGAGCTCGCTGCATCCATGCTTACACTTGATCATGTCGTTCCAATTTCAAAGGGGGGAAAAACGACATGGGAAAATGTTGTGACCGCATGTAAACGATGCAATAATAAGAAAGGCAATCAAATGCTTCATGAGACGCAATTCAAGTTGAAACGTGCACCGAAAACACCTTCAATTTTGACCTATTTGCAACTCAACCGTCATTTTCGAGGTTATCATCCGTCGTGGAAAAAGTATCTCTATATTAACTGATATGGAGTGATGAGTGCTTTTCCTATATTCGGTTGGTATTGCGAAACGACGGAGGCAATCTTGTACATTCTCTGAAGGAGAGATCGGGACCAATATGAACGTGTCCTTACGTTATGTCCTATCAACCACATCCAGAAAGACTGAAAAAGTCATGGGAATTTCAGAGAGCATATAAAAAGGGCAAAAAGTGTTGGGATGCATACTTCGTTATGTATGTCTACGACACACAACTTGGGCAATCCCGCTTAGGCATAACTGTCAGTAAAAAAGTTGGCAATAGTGTTCAGAGGAATCGTGTCAAACGGCTTATCCGTGAAGCGTTTCGCATACTTAAGTTAGAACTCCTACCGCACTACGATATTGTAGTTGTAGGCAGAAAAGCTGCCTATGGACTTTCAATGCCTCAAGTCCGTGACAGTTTACACAAACTATTCCATAGAGCATCTATCTTAACGGACACAGAAAAGGACATATAAGGCACTTGTCATATAGAATTTTTGTGGTGAATGTGCGTTAGAAACAAATTGGTCTGAAGAAAATATACACTTTGTTAGGTCAAACATAAACGTTCTTGAGTGCGCGAAATGAATAAGTAAAATGAGCCGCATCGTTCTCTACATTATACGCGGGTATCGCCGCTTCATCTCTCCATTATTACCACCATCATGCCGCTTTCATCCGACCTGTTCACACTACGCAATACAAGCCTTTGAAAAGTATGGTGTCTTTAAAGGTAGTTGGTTAACAATAAGACGTTTGATAAAATGCCATCCTTATCATCCGGGGGGATTTGATCCGCTCAAGTAGTAATAACACTAGCTTTATTGTGAATTCGGCGTAACGGTTGGATATTGTGAATTTTTCTGGATATAGCATCATAGTAGCATAGATTATCAAAACGATCGAGTAAGTTACACAAATTCTATAAAAGATAAAAGAAATAGGAGCATCTAAATTTAATGGGAGCACGTTATATTCTTGCAGTTGTTCTAATGCTTGCAGTCATGATCGCATGGACATTAATATTTGGCGATCGCTTTGCACCAGAACAAGAAGAAATACCAATATCTGAACAGGCACCACAAGACGACACCCCCGGAGTTGAACCAAATGAAGCGCATTTAAATGATTCGGGACAACCGATCACCTTTCAGGCTAGCCCTGATGATCCAATTGTCAATGTCAAAACGAATACTTATGCTATTACATTTAACGAAAAATTGGCAATTGCTAACCGATGGGATCTGGTGGAAAAAAAGGAAAACGGTAACTTACGTTTCCCTGACAGATCAACCGACACCACAGATGCTCCTTTGAACCTTATTCCTGAGACTGCTCTAAACTGTCTTGCATTACGATTGGGAAATAAAAACCTACAATTGGGTTTAGATTTGCGGCAAACTGAGTGGACAGCGGACAAGAAAAGCATTGAACTCAATGAGACAATAAATGAAAAGACGCTTACATTCACAACAACAATTCAAGATCAATTGGATCAAGATCAATTGGAAATATCAAAAAGATTCACTTTTTATAACGACAGTTATACAGTTGACTTAGACTTGCTGTTTAAAAACTTGAAAGAAGGTTCTAATCCATTGCATATCGGGGGCATTGAACCTGCGAATGGTTACGAATTGCGATGGGGGCCCGGTATCAACGCTGACTTGCTTATACACGAAAAAAAGGCAGGAAAACCGGGTCGTCGTGGAGCTGAAGGTGCAAGAACCTATACCGGTACAGGAAAACCTAAACGTGAGCTGAAACATGAACTCGTATACGAAACTGTACTCTGGGCAGGTATTAATAGCAATTATTTTAGTGCAATAATGATTCCCGATCCGCAACTTGAGGCAACATATAAGTTTGAGAATCCAAAAGCAAATGAACAAAAAGATATTTTTGTTACTGCACCTACCGAAACCGCTATTTTGAGGATCCCAAGCTTTCAGTTGGCATCTCAAGAAACACAGACGCATGCATTTCGATTATACGTCGGTCCCAAAGATGATGCCCTGCTAAAAAAGATCACCGCCCCGAATGCGTCCGAAACAGCAATTGGTCTTTCTAAAGTCATTGATTTCGGTTTCTTCGGTCCTGTTGCATGGGCGATGCTCTGGTTAGTGAAACAATTGTACAGTGTTTTTCGGAACTATGGGTTATCTATTATTATTTTAACTGCGTTAGTGAAAATTATCTCTTTTCCACTTACACGTAAAGCGCACGTTTCTATGAAGAAGATGCAGCAACTTCAACCGCAACTGGTTGAACTTAAAGAAAAATATCGGGATGACCCGCAAAGACTGAACAAAGCAACAATGCGCATTTACAAGGAAAATGGTGTAAATCCATTAAGTGGCTGTATTCCGTGGTTACCACAGCTTCCCATTTTCTGGGCACTTTTTTCTCTACTTGGAAGTGCAGTTGAACTGCGGGGCGCGCCTTTCTTCTTCTGGATTGACGACCTATCTGCACCGGATACATTGATAGATCTGCCTTTTACGATACCGTTGATTGTCACACAGATAGACGCAATACGATTCTTACCGATCCTGAATGGATTGACCACATGGCTTCAACAGAAATTTGTCGGTGGAATGTCTGCCACGCCAGCGACTACAAATACACAAGCAAAAATTATGCAGTTCATGCCGCTAATCTTCGTATTTCTATTTTACAACTGGGCTTCCGGTTTTGTGTTATATTGGTTATGTAATAATGTCTTTACCGTTGCACAACAATATATACAAACGAAGTATTTCCATGACGGTGAACCTGATATACAAGATAATCCACCGAGACGTAAACAGAATTGATGTAGATGTTTTTGTTATATATGAGTGATAGCACCTAAATCCGTAAAACTTCAATGGAACAAAGGAGAGTTGCCACTTGCAAAACTATATTGAGACTGAAGCCGAAACTGTTGAAGAAGCAATTGATATTGCTCTCACAGAACTTGATACAACACGTGAACACGTAAATATCGTTCTTATTAATGAACCGACGGAGGGCATTTTGAGTTTTGGCGCAAAACCTGCAAAAATCCGTGCCACTCTCAAAGAAGATGTAACGACTGCACCTGAAACCGTTCTGAAGGAAATTCTCACAAGAATAGGTATTGATGGCGAGGTTATATCTGACAACATTGAAGGCAGCTTATACCTTAACATGGTAACCGATTCTCCAGCACTTCTAATCGGGAAACATGGGCAGACGCTTGACGCTATGGAACGCGTCCTTAATTGTATCATCAATAGAAATTCGCTCGCTAAGAAAAAGATATTTGTTGATACAGAAGGTTACAGAGAACGGAGAGAACAATCCCTCGTTGACCTAGCACATCAGGTCGCAGCAAAGGTCAAACGTACACGACAAGATGTTGTACTTGCACCGATGTCTGCTAAGGATCGACGCGTTATACATCTTGCATTGCAATCAGATGATACTGTCTCAACCTTTAGCCAAGGGGAAGGTGATATGCGGCGTGTTGTTATTGCAAGGCAAGATGACTATTGATCCGGCAATCTTCACCAACGTAAAAGAACAATTGCCGATTCATTTGGAACCTCGTACTGTTCATTAGAAGCACGGGAACTGTACTATGAAATTTGACGATACCATCGCTGCCATCGCGACACCCAAAGGTGAAGGTGGTATTGGGATAGTACGCGTCAGTGGCTCGCTTGCAATCCCGATCGCTAACAAGTTGTTTCGTCCTTCCCGTAATGTTTTACCCAATGAACTTGCATCCCACACGCTTACACACGGGTATGTCATTGACAGATCTACTTCTGACGAAATCGTTGACGAAATATTGCTCGGAATAATGCGTGCTCCCAATACATACACTACTGAAGATATTGTGGAATTCAACTGCCATGGCGGTTCAATTCCATTAACATCCGTGCTTGAGTTAGTGGTAAAAGCAGGTGCAAGACTTGCGGAACCAGGTGAGTTTACAAAACGTGCATTTCTCAATGGGAGGCTTGACCTTGCACAGGCTGAGGCGGTAGCAGAACTCATCAGTTCTAAAACTGAACTCAGTAGAAAAATAGCGGTTGATGCACTTTCAGGGAAACTTTCTGAAAGTGTCAATCACCTAAGCGATCGACTTGCAGCATTATTGGCAGAAATAGAAGCGTCAATTGACTTTCCTGATGAAGACCTTGATTTTATGAAAGTAGAAACACAACTACAAACTGCACATGCAATGCAAGCGGATATAACGCATTTAATAGCAACTGCATCAGAAGGACGAATTATCAAGGAAGGGGTCAACGTCGCAATATTAGGAAAACCGAACGTAGGAAAATCAAGTCTGTTCAATGCACTGCTTACCACTGCACGTGCAATTGTTACAAACATACCAGGAACCACGCGCGATACCATTGAGGAGACGATTAATATCGGTGGAATCCCTATCAATCTCGTTGATACAGCAGGTATCAGACAGACACATGATATCGTTGAACAGCAAGGTGTTCAACGGAGTAGAGACCTTTTAGATAAAGTAGAATTACTGCTTTTAATGTTTGACGCATCAGAACCCTTGAATGAATCGGATATTGAATTACTAGAGATCGCAAAAAACAATCGCGCAATTCTTATCCTAAATAAAACTGATCTACACATGCTTACACATCCGCAAAACTTATCTGACCACTGTCCGGTTCCCTGTATTGTTCAGACTGCGATTACTGAAGATATAGGTATAGATACATTGAAAAATGCTATCGTTGATATGTTGCTTGGTGGAAATTTTGTCGTCGGGGAATCACCGATTATTACTAACGCGCGTCATCAAGACGCACTGCACCGTTCCCAAGAAGCACTTGATGATGTGATCACAAGTTTGGAAAGCGATATGCCGCCTGACCTCGTTTCTGTTGATTTACGGATTAGCCTGGATGCACTCGGGGACATCGTTGGCAAAACGACCACTGAAGATATTTTGGATCGTATCTTCTCACAGTTCTGTGTTGGTAAGTGAACGAATAGCAAATGCATTCGTTTGCTACATAAGTTTAGAAAGCAGATGCAACCTTTATTCACACTCGGTGTGTGCATAATCGATAAATTATCTGGAATTATCACTATGTCTTTTTTCTGGACAGACATTACAATATCTGATATAATATAAAAAAGATACACGATTAAGTAGGTATTGCGTTATTTTATTCTAAATTTTGCAACATCTCATATTCATCGTAAATTAACTTTAGGAGAGAATTAATGATTAATTCTGTTTTACACAAACCTGCCCCTTATTTTGCTGGGTTGGTTGTTCTTTTACTGATGGCCGTTTCATTCACAGTTTTTGCCGAAGGTAAAGAAGCCATCACTGAAGAAGCCGGTGAAGCGCAAATTCTATGGGTAGAAACAGTTGAAGAAGCTATAAAACAATCTACCGAAACTGGTAAACCTGTTATGATGGACTTCTATACAGATTGGTGAGGTTGGTGTAAGCGGCTGGATGCCGACACTTTCACCGACGCAAAAGTTATTTCACTTTCTGAGAAATTCATCAACATCAAAGTTAATCCAGAGATTAAGGAACGTCCTATAAACGAGGAAACCCGAAAAAAATATGGGATTAGAGGTTTCCCAGCAATTTTGTTCATCAGTCCCGATGGTGGCGTCATAACAAATCAAACAGGTTACCTTCGACCTGATAAATTCGCCCCTGTCATGGAAACTGCACTCAAAAAAGAGGTGGAATTCAAAACAAAATTGGCGGAATACAAGAAAAATCCTGATGATCTCAAACTAAATCGGGAAATTGCTATTCTCTACATAAATCGCCAACAATTTGAAAAAGCACTTCCGATCAGTAAAAAGATCCCAGACGATCTTGAACTAAATCGGGAAATTGCTATTTTTTATATAAGTCGTCAACAATTTGAAAAAGCACTTGCAATCAGTGAAAAGATCCCAGATGATCTTGAACTGAATAGCCAATTTGCATTAGCTTATTTGAATATTCAACAATTGGATAAAGCACTCCCGTTCAGTGAAAAAGTATTTGCAAAAGATGCGAAGAATGAATCAGGGAATGTTTCAAAATTGCATATACAAATTGGTTTTGCTTATGCTATGCAGCTGCAGAGAAAACCGAGTGACGATACAGTAGCAGAAAAAGCTATGATGCACTTCGAAAAAGTAATTGAAAATTATCCGGAAAGTAATGAGTATGAACCTGCTCAATACTATCTGGGAGTTACATACCATGTCCAAGAGAAGTTTGATAAGGCGATAGCTGTGTTTGAAAAATTACTCAATCACGGAAAGAATGAGAGTCTACTACAGCAAGCTGAGAGGATGTTGAAAAGTGCTCAGGATTCCTTAGATTCAACCCCTAAAACTCAGTAAGATTTCAAGAATTGAGTTCCTAACTTAGTAACATTGTAACTTCCACAGGGGTGAGAAAACGATACTCGCCCTGTGGAAGGTTACCCAACTCTAACGCACCTACACGTATCCGCTTCAAACGGATAACCTTATGTCCTACTGCCTTGAACATCAAACGTACCTGCCGTTTCTTACCCTCGTGAATTCTTATACTAAATTTAGCGACCTCTTTAGGGTGTCTTGATGTCCTATTGGTTGAAAGTATGGGATGGGCTGTAACAGGGAGCTGCTTGACTTTTGCGGGGGCAGTTATTCCTCCTGGAATAGCAACACCCTTTCGGAGACGTTCAAGCGCACGTTTGCTCGGAATGCCATTTACCCATACAAGATAAGTCTTCCCTATCTCATGACTAGGGTGCATCATCCGATATGCAAAATTTCCATCGTTTGTAAATAACAATAGTCCCTCTGTCTCTAAATCCAGTCGACCAACAGGGTAAATAGACTTTGGTAAATCGGTTAGCAGATCCATGACGGTTGGTCTTCCACGCTCATCATGACAGGTTGTTAAATAACCGGGTGGTTTATTCAACATGAGATAGACATAATCTGTTATCGGTTTAACCTTATCTCCATGGAATTCAATATCATCTGTTTCAGCGTCAATTGGATGTCCTGGTATAGTTATCATTGTACCGTTAACGGTGGCATGCCCATCCCGAATAGCACGTTTGACTGCACGCCTGGATGCAACACCTGAATCGGAGATAAATTTTTCGAGCCGCACTATGTTCCTACCATAACTACAATTTTATTTGCCAATTTCTTTCTGATGCAATGCGTCTAAGTTCCCGATCAGGGTTCACAGCGACTGGATGTCCAAATAGCTCCAACTTGTGGACATCAGAGTAGTGATTCCCATAAGCATACGAAGAACTTAGATCAAAGCCATGTGCTGTTGCTAGTTCTTTAGCAAGTGCTGCTTTGTTTTCTGCATACGGACGCAGACCGACGCGATTTCCTGTGAATTTGCCATCTTCCACCTCGAGTTGGTCAGCGACCATCATATCAGTTTGAAGATACTCATGAAAAAGCTCTACTAAAAAAGAGAGAGAACCAGACATGATAATTACAGTGCGTCCTGCATTACGATGGGTGTGAATTAGTGGCGAAATGTGTGGGGATATACTGTAACGAAGTGTTGTGTTAAAACATTCTTGAGCGAGCTTACAAAGGTTTTGTTCTTCCAAACCGCGTAGGTGGACTTTGTAGGACTTTGCTTCAGTATATGATCTGACTTTCAAGAATTTGGAAGTCCACGCAATTAAATTTGATATGGGCATTTCCCCGTGACTTATCAGGTGTTTGAGGAAAACTTTCTCTGAAGATTTGCTGATTAGCGTTCCATCAAGATCAAAAATTGCGCATGATTTCTTCATTTTACATCCTGTCCTAACGCGGTTCGATAAGCTTTGACCGCCGCTGTCATACCAATATAGAGTGCATCTGCCATCAGATGATGCCCGATTGACACTTCAAGTAATCCTGGTAGTTGTTGCATCAACGGGAGATTGTCAAGATTGAGATCATGTCCAGCATTTGTCCCAAGCCCCACTTCAAGTGCCTTCTCACCAGCCTTTTTCAAAAGCGAGAACTCAAGAGCAATATCTGCATCGGTTTTTGCCATAGCATAAGGTTCAGTATAGAGTTCAATTCTATCTGCACCAATGTCTACTGTCCGCTCTATCTGTTCAAGATCAGTTCCACTAAATAGACTGACGCGGATACCAGCATTTTTCAGTGATGTAATAACAGGTTTTAACATCTCACCATCTTTTTTGATATCCCAAACGGTATGGCTTGTGATTTCACCACTGACAACAGGGACGAGCGTGCATTGTGTCGGTTGCACATCTAACACCATCTCAATCAGCTCCGGGCGCGGATCACCTTCAATATTATATTCAATATTTGTATTATTTTCTGAATTGATCTTTCTTAGGTGTTTGCCGATCTCATAGACATCCGATGGCCTGATATGCCGTTGATCTTCCCGTGGATGCACTGTTATTCCCTGTGCACCCGCATCAATACAAGTATCAACAGCAGTTAGAACATCAGGTATATCACCGCCCCTTGAATTTCGCAATGTTGCAACCTTGTTCACGTTGACGCTTAGACAGATCATTATGACTCCTTATGTTTATTGATTTCACATCTGAATGAACTACGGGAAAATACCAAGCTGCATATAAGATTGTGCAATCTTATGAATAGCATTGATATACGCAGCTGTTCTACTATCAACAATATCTTTTCCATGTTTGAATCGAGTTTCTCGTATCTCTTGATATGCATTGATCATCGTATCCTGAAGTCCAGAATTCACCAGATCTGCTTCATCTGCGCCATGAACTATTTGACGTTCATCATCGGAAAATTGGTAACCTGTAGCTTGTTCAATAAAGTGTACCATTGCCGTGTATGCGCTTTCTTCATATCGTCTTGCAAGCCTACCAAAACCTACGTGTGATAGATTTCTCAACCATTCAAAATAGGAGACGGTAACACCGCCTGCATTAAGAAAGGTATCAGGTACGATCATTGCTCCGCGCTGCTTTAGAATTTCATGTGCTTTCGTTGTAGTAGGGCCGTTCGCGGCTTCTGCAATGATACGCGCTTTGATACGCGGTGCATTCTCCGCAGTAATTTGGTTCTCAAGAGCTGCTGGTACTAAAACATCACATTCCAACTCAAATATATCATCCGGATTTTCAATAAATGTGGCATCTGGAAAATGCCGTATTGAACCGGTTTCATCTTTATACGCAGCAACGTTTTCAATATCCAAACCTTTCTGATTATAGATAGCACCATCTGCTTCTGCAATTGCGATAACTTCCGCCTCTGCTTCATTTAGGTAGATTGAGGCGGGATAGCCCACTTTTCCAAATCCTTGAATGACAACAGTTTTTCCACGCAGCCCCGGTTGAAGTCCGATATGTTTCATATCATCTACATAACTGCATACCTCTTCCAACCCGAACACAACACCACGACCAGTCGCCTCTTTTCTGCCTTTTATTCCGTTTTGTTCTATCGGCTTTCCTGTTACACATGCAATGGCATCAAGTTTATCAGGAGACATTGAAAGATATGTATCAAGAATCCAGGACATCTCGTTTTCACCTGTACCATAGTCAGGGGCAGGCACATCAATCCCCGGACCGATATAGTTCTTTTGTATTAACTCATAAGTATAGCGACGAGTGACCCGTTCTAATTCACTTTCGGAATACTCCTTCCGATTGAGTTGTATGCCTCCCTTTGCCCCGCCGAAAGGCAGGTCCACTAGCGCACATTTGTAGGTCATTAAGGCAGCCAATGCCATAATTTCGTCCTCGTTCACTAACGTGCTATAACGAATTCCACCTTTTGTAGGAAGTTTGTGGTGACTATGTTCAGCACGCCATCCGTGGATCGTCTGAATGGTACCATCATCCCGTTTAATTGGAAAGGTGAAATGGCATGAACTGTTACATATCTTAATTTGGTCCAACAGTCCCTGCGGATAGTCTGTGAACTTTGCAGCTTTATCAAAGGACTCATTAATTCTTTGAAAAAATGATAGGTTTTCTGCCATCTGTTCCAACCTTTCAGATGTATTTGTAGCCACTTTTTTGTGGAAAGTCTCAAGATAAATCTATGCCAATCCTTCTCAAATAGAAACTACAACTCTTTATCTTTGCCGAATATATTTCTGTAACCTCGCATCAGCTTGAACTTCGCCAACATATATATCTCCGTGTGAATCTAACCAAATACCATGTGGACAGGCCAAAAATTCTCCAGGAACAGTACTGCCGCGGTCACTATCCCATTGTGATACGACTTCTCCATCTAGAGTCATAATAGAAATACGTTGTTCAAGTTCCGCAATATACACGAGTTCGTCTTCATCAATATAAATGGTGTCAGGTTGGAGAAGGTCTCCCCACTCCTCAATATATTCACCATCCAAGGTGAAAAACTGTATACGGTTGTTTTCCCGATCCGCCACCATAACTCTATTACGCGGGTCAACACGCACACAGTGGGGCAGGTCAAATTCCCCTGGACCTGTTCCTGGTTTTCCCCAAGATTTAATCAACTCTCCATCAGGTGAAAACTTGTGGACACGCGCATTCCCATAGCCGTCACTTATAAACATTTCACCATCCGGACCGAGTGCCAAATCTGTCGGTAAATTGAAAGGTTCACCTTCTGCACCAGCTTGATCCATTGTTCCGAGCGTCATCAACAGTTCTCCATCCGTTGTGAATTTATGCATGACATGCGTTTCACGTTCAACACAGAAAACATTGTCTTTATCATCTATGAAAATACCGTGCGCGTCTTTGAGGATGTCGTCTCCCCATGAGGTTAGAAAATTACCGTCTCGGTCAAATACGACCATCGGATGTTCACTGCGGCTATAGACGTAAACGCGATCCTGAGAATCAACAGCAACAGCAGGAATCCAGCCGAATTCCCAACCTTCTGGTAATGTCCACCAATTTTCTTGCACTATGTATTGATGTGTTCCTTGTCCAAATATCATTAACAACTCCTAATCTTAAAATGAATTGTGAGTCATTTTAACAGATAGATTGCCATATATCAAGGTAAATTTGAGAGCTTACATAACCAATGATACGGCATATCCCTACTAATCAAGAACTCACACCAGCAGTGGATTCTCGTCTTAACAATTTATGCAAAACATTATTTATGGACAGGACTTACGCATTCCCCCCGCTTGCGCGCACTTACCCCCATTTTTTTTTGAATGCGTGTGTAGTTGTGTTCATAGGTCTCCAATGTTGTCATGTCAGTCCTTCTGCGGTGAGAAAGTTTATATCTCTCAAACAAGTCCTCTCGGTGAACAAGAGCAACGCCTCCTGCGTCCACACCTCGCGGATCATACGGTTGATGACACTGATCACGGAGTAAACTTTCCGCGTAGGGTGTAAAGTTTTTGCCCATCTGTCCGCAGCTTTTTCATAACACAGGAACGCCAAACCATAAGCCACGACTGCCAACAAAAACAGAACTTCCATCCGGGGCTGTTCGTTCTTTCTCAAAACGAGTGCTTTGAAACCGAAGTTCGTTTTCAAGTCTCTGAACCCGTGTTCAATCTGTGTCCGCCGCTTGTAGCAAGTTCGCAGGGGGTTCCCCTGAAGCCGATTGGAGATAAGATATAACGGGTCTTTCTTGGTGTGCTGTCCCCCAACATAGAGTGCCACAGGCACCTGCTCCGTGTAGTGATAAAGCACTTGTGGGTAAAAACCATTTGCCACTTCTTCAAGGCACTGCTTGTTGCCTGCTATACGCACACCAACATTGCGTGGCACACGCATCAAGTAGCAGATGCCTTGCCCCTCAAAAAACTTGAGGATCGCTCTCGCTCGGGCGAACCCTCTGTCAAAAACCAACACAGGCTCCCGACTATCCCCTAACACTTTAACAACGCGACTATGGACATCACAACAGAACTGCTGAACTAAATCGTTATGTCCTTGATAGGTGCCATCTTTGAGCATCTCATTTTTATACAGAACCCAATAGAGCGGGATCGCACGATTGCGAAACGGAAGGGCTGCAACAATCGCCTTCCATCCGCCCGGTAAATCTGTCTCGTCTATCAGCACAAGCAGATGCTGCATCCCCACAGAACGACACACACTGACAACTATATGTGACAACCAGGCACCCTTCACCGCTGCAACCGGAAAATAGGTGTCAATAAACCGCAACACACGCTTTTGCTTAGACTTGTCGTGTTTCACACGGATAGGTAGATGTGAGGCAATCGATTGAATACGAAAACTCGGGGCTACACACACAGCCTGTAGCATCAAATAAAAGTTGCGGAGCGTCGGTTTTTTGATACAAATCCCGTTGAAAACTTTACGAAAACCTGTTATAATCTTTCTGGGATGTACCCAACTAAGGGTATATTTCATAAGAATACCTCCCTGCCGGTTTTTCACCGACATTGGTTTATATGGAGGTATTCTACCATAACCCATCAGACTTTCCAACTTATTTCTATACACACACACGCCTACACATACCGCATACAAAAATGGGGGTAAGTGAGGGATAAAGGGGGGGTAAGTCCTCGAAAATAGCAAAAAATATGGGATAAAATACATAAAAAACAAAATTTTAAACAAGAACACACAAAATTGCGTAAGTCTTGTTATGGAAAACCTTTTGTGAATTTAACATACTTGCACAGAGTCAATAAACAATGATATAATTTGAGCATATATACTAACTGAAATATAAAACATAGAATTAAAGTGAAGAGGAGTCATGAAACAGATTTTAACCATCGCAGGATCAGATTCAGGCGGTGGTGCGGGAATACAAGCAGATATCAAAGCAATTTCGGCAAATGGCGGGTTTGCTATGTCCGCAATTACATCCGTTACAGCACAGAATACGGTGGCAGTCACAGACGCATTTGATCTACCGATACCGTTGATTAAGGCACAATTGGACGCAGTATTTTCCGACTTTGATGTCAGCAGTGTCAAGACAGGGATGCTGTCATCGTCAGCGATTGTCGAAACTGTAGCGCAGAAGTTACAGGAATATACACCACAGTCGATAGTAGTAGACCCCGTGATGATTTCTAAAAGTAGATTCCCTCTATTAAAAGCGGAAGCGATCAACAGCCTCAAACACTCGTTAATTCCACTTGCTACGGTAATCACACCGAATATCTATGAGGCAGAACTCCTCGCTGAACAAGAGATACGGACTACTGAAGATGCAAAATCTGCAGCGAAAACTATTGCCAAATTAGGATGTAAAGCGGTGCTTGTTAAGGGGGGACACCTTGATGATGAAAAGGCAGTAGATGTGCTTTATTCTGATACAGATTGGTCTCTTTTTGAATCTGATCGGATTGAAACTGAAAACACACACGGCACTGGATGCACTTATTCGGCAGCTATTGCAACACATTTGGCACTTGGAAAGGAACTAATCGAGGCGATTCAAATGTCAAAGATTTATATTACGAATGCTATTCAACATGCATTAAATATTGGACATGGACATGGTCCGACCAACCATTTCTATTTCTTGAGCTAATTACAAAGGTTTTCGTCCAGCAAAGCCGTCATCAATGTCATGCCAGTACCTGATCTCCTTCTCACCATATCGCCAACAGAGATAAACTTCTTTACCGTTACGGATGTGTGGGAAATCAATTAAGGCAGGGTCAAGTCCTTTGAGATGGCAGCCGAGTCGTTCAATTCGTCTTACAATTTCCCTGAGTTTGTTTCCTGTCTGCATAAGTAAGAGTGCGTTTTTGTGTCCTCCGTTATAAGGAATGACTTCTAAGAAAGGGGTAAGTTCTGCATGCAGTTCCGCCAGCTGGTCTCTCAGCTCGAGCAGTTCAGTGATGTCTATATTCAAATCTGGAATACAGGCATTTGCTTCTTCAACCGTAAAATATCTTTTTTCTTGCATTATTGTGCTCCTTTGTTTCTTGTTAATTTATACGAATTCGGAGGAGATGTCAAGCATCTAATAGAACCTCCCCATTTATATTCACGCCTCTAAAGAACGCCTCGACAATTGAATGACTCTGTAAATTTTTCCTTAGAGAGAACCCGCATGTATAAAAGATGGACAGATACTCCAGCCTGGATTAATCTGCCCTGCCCAACCATCCTTGCCCACTGAACACAGTGGAATAAGGAAGATAACAGGATTCACAGTCCAAGGAGTAAAAAACTGATGCGTAAAAGACTTTATTGGGGGATTGCCCCCCTCATTATCCTCATGATTGGTGTGGCAGCTGTATTGATGTTTCGAGGAACAGAGACCGATCCGGTTACTATTTATAAGGTGCCGCCTGATGAGCAAGTTCGGAGAACCTTCCGCAAGAAGCCGCCGGTGGGCGAGACTTTTATGACGGGGCATTGGGAGGGGGATGTATGGGTTCGCACTGCCCCCCCGGCACCGGAAACTGTCACTGTAGGAGACGAAGTGCTGAGTTATGAAGAACTTAAGGAGAAAGCGCGGGGTGGTGGTCCTGCTGCTAAGGCTCTCGTGAGAGAATACCCGTATTCCCCAGCTGCCCTGAGGAAGAGATACAATTACATTCGTGGTTATAGCAAGGCAGAGAAGTTGGAAAAGTATAAGGAGATGTTGAAGTACCATCCTGATTCTCCGCGGTTGCTATATGATATTATGCGAATCATGTATGACAATGACTCGTTTGAAGAAGCGATACGATATGGGAAAGAAGCGGTGAAATATGCAGATGCGTTTGTGGATACCTCTTACGCTAGGCAGGCATATCCTGAAAAGATTCACTGTAAATTGAGTTATGCTTATCAGAAGTTGGGGGATTACAAATCGGCGTTGGTTCATCTGAAATCGGCGTTGGAGTACGTAGATGCTTATCCGCAGGGGAGATCGACGTACTGGTTCCTGCCTGATCGCGATCTCATTGTTACCCATATAGAAAAGATTGAGGCGGGGCGTCCGGTCTATGGGCCTCAGACTCCGATTTCGGGGACGCCGCGTCCGGAGCCTTTGAAGGAGGCCTGGATTCAGATGCCGGGTGATTCTCATGGTGAGGATCATGCTCATGGTGAGGATGCTGCTACGGGTCCACGGTCGGGTATGCGTTATGCGGATACGGGTGAACCTGTGAAGCGTGTGCCTGAGGCTGATCAGTGGTTGGGGGAGCCTCCGCCGTCATGGCGTGGGGATGTGGAGATGGCGCGTGAGTTTGATGAGTTTGTTCGGTGGTTAGAGGAGGTGGAGCGTGCTGCGTCTCCGAAGGATTTAGATAATTTTTTGATGCGTGAGATGGCGAAGCAGTTGCAGGGTGGAGAACCGTTATTTAGTGCGGATCGTATGGTGCGTGCGCGAGAGTTATTGCAGCGTCATGGGGAGGCGGAAGGTATGCGTCGTTTGGAGAAACGTGATGCGGCGTTAGCGCGTGAAATGGAGCGTCAGCGTCCTCCTTCCCGTTCTCGTCCGAGGAACCGATAAACATTTTAAAAAGCCCAAGATTCAATTGATTGACAACCGTATATGGAAGAAATTGCAACGCAATCCGCTGAGGATCAGAATCAGAACGTTACGCGCGCTGTAGGAGTAGTAAGTCTTGCAGTGATGGGTTCACGGTTACTTGGACTTGCGCGGGAGATAGTGATATTCAACTATTTTCCTACGAAACTTGGCGCGAGTGCTTTTCACCTTGCATTCCGTATACCCAATTTCCTACGTGATATGTTCGGTGAAGGAATACTAAGTAAGGCGTTCATCACAACGTTTATTGCTACAGAAGCAGAAGATGGAGAGGAAGCGGCATGGAATCTTGCAAACCGAATATTTAATCTGATATGTGTTGTCTTAATATGCATCGTCGTGGGTGGTATTGCATTCGCTCCAACTATTGTTGACATATTAGCGCGTGAGGATTTCAACGAGACTTTAGATAGTAGCACTCATTTTGGGTTTGATACCAAAGTGGAATTGACAGTATATCTAACACAACTGATGTTCCCTTACCTACTTTTTGTTTCTCTCGCTGCAATAGCGATGGGGTTATTAAACAGCAAAGGGAAATTTGGTATACCTGCAAGCGCATCCACTTTTTTCAATTTTTGTTCACTTGTAATCGGTATCAGCGGTTACTATCTGTGTCAAAAACTTGGAACGCATCCGACCACAGGGATGGCAGTAGGTGTCGTTGTTGGCGGAATCGCGCAATTCCTTATACAAGCTCCATCAATGTACAGAGTCGGATTTCGTTATAAACCGCTCTTGAGTCTGAAGGATACGCGGGTCCGTGAAGTCCTACGATTGATAGGTCCTGCTATCTTAGGTGTTGCTGCAGTTCCGATAAATCAACTGGTAAATACTTGGTTTATCACCTCAGGAGATGAATGGTTGCCGTGGATGCAAGGGGCATATCGCATTATGCATCTACCCCTCGGTGTATTCGGAGTTGCAATATCCACAGTCGCTTTACCACATCTCGCTAAGTATGCAAATGTTGGTGAAACTGAACAATTCCGTAATGCGCTCTCTTACGCTATTCGCCTGATGTTAACTGTCATTTTACCTGCGTCTATCGGTTTAATGGTATTGTCAACACCGATCTGTCGTTTACTTTATGAACGCGGTGCTTATGTAGAAACAGATACCGTCGCTACGGGAGGTATTTTGTTCGTTTATGCATTCGGTTTGTGTGGGTTCTCATCACTAAAAATATTTACAGATGGATTTTATGCTTACAAAGACATCCGTGCGCCGGTTATCGTCAGTTTATGCGGGGTGGGGTTCAACATATTTCTCAATTATATGTTTATCTACCGTGAACTTATCTTAGACCCACGCGCCGTCGTATTCTCAACTGTGCTGACAGTGACTCTTAATAGCGCGGTTTTATTCCTACTGCTCCGTCGTAAAGTGGGGCGTTTGGGTCTAAAACCGGTAATCTCATTGACATTTAAAATCTTAATTGCTTCAGCCGTGATGGGTATTTTATGTTGGTTAACAAACGGAGTTATTGAAAAAGATTTACTTGGCACTGAGGGGATCATTTCGCGTGGTGTTAACGTGTTCGTTCCAATTGGATTTAGTGTGTTTGCCTTAGCTGCAATGTATAAAATATTGAAGGTAACAGAATTCGATGATATTTTAAGTATATTTAAACGGAGAATGCAAAATCAATAGAATATGAATTAGGGGAGAATATGCTAACAAAACGGATAATACCCTGTTTAGATGTGCGTGATGGAAAAGTTACAAAGGGCATTGCTTTTCAAGGTAATGTTGACGTTGGTGATCCTGTTGAAATGGCGCGTTTTTATTACGAAGATGGGGCGGATGAACTTGTCTTTTATGACATCACGGCAAGCAATGAAGGCCGGGACATTATGATTGATGTTGTTTCTGCTGTGGCTTCAGAGATATTCATTCCATTTTCTGTTGGCGGCGGGTTGCGTACACTTGAGGATATGCGGCGTGTACTACTTGCCGGCGCAGAAAAGGTAAGTATAGATTCTGGTGCTGTTCGAAATCCTGATATAATTGCAGAAGGTGCCCAAGCATTCGGCAGTCAATGCGTAGTATTGAGTATGCAAGTGAAAAAAGTTCCAAAAAGTGAACAAATTCCGAGCGGATATGAAATCTATATTGATGGGGGACGAAAACCTGTTGGTTGGGATGCATTGGAATGGTCTGATCGCGGGGTAGATTTGGGGGCAGGTGAGATTGTCGTCAATAGCATTGATGCAGATGGCACTAAGGCAGGATATGAACTAGAACTGACAGGCGCAATTGCAGACCTTGTACCTGTACCAGTTATTGCTTCTGGAGGGGCAGGAAATCCGAAACATCTACGCGATGTTTTTGTCGAGAGCAATGCAGATGCTGCTATCGTTGCTTCTATCACACATTATGGCGAATTCACAATTGAAGGTATCAAAGACTATCTTGCAGATGAAGGCGTGAGTGTCCGGGATACGTGGTAGTCTAAAGCGGAAATTTATTGACTTTTGTAATCCTGTGCTATAAAGTATACGCAATCTTTCAGAGTATTTTGCATTTCTTTTTACTGATATGAGTGAGGAGAGAATTTAAGTTGACCTATACCCAAAGGAGACAAATATGCAAGCATCTAATGAAACACATCATCAGGAATATGAACCTTTCCGGGTTGGATTTCTAAATGTCTCATCGTATTCACACATGCCCTTGTGGGCACCAGCAATAAATCCAAGAGCCGGCCAGAAAGATAATCCATTCACAGGAATGCGTATCACACATTGTTGGGACATTGAATACGATAAGGCACAAGCAGTAGCGAAAGAGTACGGTTGTGAGGCGGTCAAGAATTTTGATGACATGTTAGGTAAAGTGGATGGCGTGATTTCAGGGGGATACTATAACCATCCGTGGAATCACATTCTGCATGAACCTTATCTTGAAGCAGGATTACCGAACTTAATCAATCGCCCATTTGCGAATTCTCTTGCAAAGGCACGGAAAATGGTGGTATTAGCGGAAAAACATGGCGCGACTATACTTGTACCATCAAGCCACGAACATAACGATCCAATTTCAAGAGCAAAGGCATGGGCAAGCGATAAACAGATTGTATGTTATACCGCAACCAACTCGTTTGATGACTACCCAACGCACGGTATACACGGAATCTATATGGTGTGTAAGGCAATCGTTGAGGCTGGAAATCCCGTAGTGTCTGTTGCATATCAAGCGGATAGTTGGCATAGTCCGCCCGGTATCATTACAATAGAACATGTTAACGGTGAGGGACATAAGTTTTATGGAACACTTCATCAAGTAAGCGGATCGTGGGGTACAGTGCAGATACATACAGCCGCTGCTTATGGTGGAGAGAATTTTAGAATTCACACAGGCACTGGCTACCCGTTTGACAAGACAGAAATATGGATCCCAACAATCTGGGCATTTCAGAATATGGCACTGCATCATGAAATGTCACAGACATTCGGACAGATTATGCATAAAACCAGCGTCTTCCTTGCTGGTTGGAAATCTATCTTAGAAAACGACGGGAGACCTGTGAAATTGACTGAAATCGATGAAAATTGGGAATCTCCTGCCGAACTGCCGAATCATCCTGATCACAACACAATAGCACTGTTTCGGAAGAAGTTTGGAGATGGGTAATAATAAGTTTGCAAACAGTATTATGCGGGGTCACTGAGACCCCGCACTGCAATACAGAAAATGGCACAAACTAACTCACTTGTGTAGTGGTAATTCTTGTGGAATCTAATGCTACCTTTTAATACGCGCCCAAGTAGTCGTTAGTTTACCACTCGCTTCAACAGCAGCGAAGTTCGGATCCATGCTGAACTCAATTTCCTTTTCAGACAAGGCGCGATCCCATACCATCACTTCATCAATGAGACCGTTGAACTTTTGACCGTTTGGTCCCCAAGAACCGATCATCGTATCTCCCGCTGTTCCTTTGTAGAGTGATTTACCTTGATCTTGTGCTTTCTGTTCACCGTTGATATAGATTCTCCTTGTATTTGAATCAGCATCACACCAGAAACAGATATGTGCCCATTTATTTGCTTTTACTGCGGCAGCCGCATCAAGATCATTACCATAAAATCCCATACGGACAGTACCATTGTTGTAAATACGATAGTGTAGACTCTTATTCCCTTCGTTTACATGTGTTTGTGTAAAAACACATTGCTGATCTCCGCCTGCCAACATTGGGTTTGCCCACAAAGTTACTGTGAAACTCTTGTCGTTTAGTGGGATAAGGGGTGCCTTTACCTCTCCAGCTGAGGTAAATTTTATTGCCTGTCCAACCTCGCCTTCAACAAAATCGGCTGCTCCAACAATTTCCCCATCGTTTTTGTGTGTGGAAAGGTCTTTCACTGTATTTCCTTTGTCATCATCAAAGGAAAAATAGAGAAGCAGCTCCTTATCCTTTAGATTGAATGCATCTGTATGCTGTGGTAGTACCAGCATTCCTGTCAGCACTATTAGTGTAAATATCATTCGATACATTGATTATTCCTCCTATAAATGTTTAGTCCATTCTAACCCAAGTTTAGGATACAACTTAGGTTTATGCAATCAACATATCAAAGAATTGGAGAGATGTCAAGTAATATTTATTGGAATCACAGAGCCATTCAATTGTCGCGGACTTAATGTCCTCTGCAATACTGATACCAAATCTAATTGACTATTCTTCATAACTGTGTTATTCTGTGTTCTATTCTTTGCGAAGGAGTGAAACATCCATGAATAACGTGAGTTCCATAAACATTGTAGCATAACCTTTCTAGGTTGTGCATCCTACAAAAAATGTCTTATTTCCAAACTTACGTTATGAATAAAAAAGTGCCAGCGATTACAGAAAGTGTAGGGGTCTTGAAAAACCTCTTACGAAAAGCGAAAAAGAAGCATGAAATCCTGCGCCTGAATATGCTCTATACGCCGACAGTGGCATAACACTGCCGATGCGTAGTACTGCCGTAATAGACCTACGACAGAGCTTCTGTAGTCTGTCAAAACAATCAACCTTCTTTTTAAACAAAGGCGTATACTCTCATGATGACGTTCTTGAAAACATTGCGAAAGCCCCGTGTTGCACTCATGACCCTCTTAGGTTGCATTTTATCTTTGGGCATATTCTTTTTCATGCTGAAAGGGTGTAATAGTCTTGGTGATATGTCCATTGTTAATCACCCTTATATCTCTGAAAAAGAACTGAAATCAACAGAACCGATAGCAGTTGAACCGTTCATAGAACCCTCATTGGCGGGACTGGTTGCACAACTGAAAGCAGAACTCGGTCTCACCGAAACCGAGATCGCGGCAACAGCAGAAATGCTTACAGAAGAAAGATTCTTTGATAACTTAAACTTCATGGACAGTCGTAGAGACGCAAACCGGAGACAAGCCGAATGGGACAGACGCAAACGATTGGTTGTTGCGAAACCGGAACTGCTCTGGACTTTCGGCTTTATTCTCCCCCCAACCCTGGATGTCATGGAACTCAAAAACACGTCGTTGAAATATGATTATTGGAATAATCATTTATATGATTATGATCCTTATCTAAAATTCTCAAAATCTCAAGAGAAAAGAAGGTCAAAGCTGTATGGTCGGTGGCAGAGCGGTGAGATTACCGAATTAGAATATCTTCGTGGAAAGGCAGCAATTATGGCAGAAAACAACCCGCTTCTCACTGTAGCCAAGCAATACCACCGTGGCGTTGGGGCGCAAGTTGGCATGGAGTATGCGGAGCTGGCTATTCGTGAGAATCCTGCTTCTTTTGAGGCACACCAGGTGTGGGCTCTGTGTAACCGCGCGTATTATTACGACACAGATTATGAGAGAGTGATTGCAGGGTTTCGGCAGTTAGTTGAAAGATTTCCGAACTCGTCTATTGCGAATTATGAACTGGCAGGGGTCTTACGTCCGTTTCCGCTTTCTCCCGTTACGGCACATCAGACTGCGCAGGCGGAGGAGGCTCTGGTCTACCAAAAGCGTGCGATCCAACTTGACGACCGGATTGGACCGAATACTGCAGGATTAGCGAGTTGTTATTATTATCTCGGTGACTATGAAAAGGCTTTGGCAGTGTATCAAGGCATGTCTGAAGTCACCTATGGTCATGGTGGTGGACTTCTTACCATTATCTATCAAACTCAAGAAAAAGTTTCTCAGCTGCGACAGCAAGATGGTGAATAGTGTTATTTTGATTAAATTGTCAAATAGGAGTTATCTCAGAAGGAGTATATCAATGAGAAAACTGATATTGTTAGGACTTTTTGGACTGATTGGACTTTTCGGTGCGATGGTTTCCATTGCGGAGGCAAATGGCGGTCAGAAAGTAGATATGTCATTGATTTGGAGTGATAAAGCGACTTATGACGATTGGGAGCCGACCCTGAATGGCACCTTGAGTTTCACAGCGACGGTATCTGGTTTACATGCCGCGCAAGTTTCAAAGGGTAACATCCGTTTTGACTTTGAGAAGGTGTCTAACTGGAAAGGCACGTGCATGAACGCTGACGAGGGCGGAAAGGGGACAAGCCAGGATCTTATCTTTGAGTATAATGACCAGAACCCTCTACTAAAACAAAGGAGTATACTCTCATGACGACGTTCTTGAAAACATTACGAAAGCCTCGTGTTGCACTCATGACCCTCTTAGGTTGCATTCTATCTTTAGGCATATTCTTTTTTGTTCTGAAAGGGTGTAATAGTCTGGGTGATATGTCCATTGTTAATCCTCATATCTATTACAGACTTCACGCTGTTTGGCATATCTACGCGAAACAGCCTGCAATACCCAAACAATAAGGAGAACATACCGATGAAACGTCGTATTGAAACCCTGACACTTTTATTGATAATGACCTTTATGCTTCTTGCGGGTTGTTCTGGATGCGGTCAAAAGACAGCTCCCGAAATACCTGTTACACCGCCAGATAGCCCATCTCAGTTATCTGGTGTCGATCCAAATAAGACAACCTCCACCCCACGCGGGAAAACAGCAAAGTTATCTGCCGATCAGTTTAAGGATTTTGAGTATCTTGCCACGCTCAAGGGGATTGAATATATTGAAATCTCACGCGAAGATGAAGTGGGTATTCCTACACCATGGGATCCAATCGTTGTGCCTCTTGAGCGGTGGAAAAGGCACGTGGAAACATTAGATGAATTGTTTATAGCTGCAAGACAAAATAAGATAACTGCTGAAGAACATACTGAAAAAGCCCTCCAAAATCTTCGGGAATATGGTCTTGTCGCCTACGCACAGTTAAGCATTGAAGTGCGTGGATCGGTTGGTTACAGAGTGACAAATCTAATAAACCTTGCGTATGCGGAGAATCCTGATGATTTTGACACGTTGCTGCTGTGGGTGCTTGGGGGTGGGAATAAGGATGACCTCACTTATGGTGCCGAAAAGACTGCGGGGGCGCGGCGTTTATATGAAATGGATCCGGATCATCCGTGGGTTTTGCACTACCTTGCGAAATGCCTTTTAGGCTCGAATCCGAAAGAGGCCCTCGTTTATGCGCAAAGGGCGCAGGCGCGGGATTCTCGGTATCTTCGGTTAGGTCTTGAGGGGGCGTGTTACTATCAATTAGGTGATTATGACAAAGCGTTATCCTCGTTAAGACGTTCCTATCGGTATGCCATGGACACCTCACAACCGCCCCGGTTCATAGATGCTCTCAGTGATTGGATTTCTACTGTGAAAAGTGTCGTGGACAGTGGTGGCCAAGGTGAGGCAGTTCGAGAAAAGCTGAGAAAAGCGGGACTCCCCCTCCTCGGCCCGTCTCTACCGACAAGGGTGTTTGCTGGCATTAGAAGATGAAAGGAACGTATGTTTTCGCATATCCTTTGTGGGAAATATGGTTTGATACTTTACCCAGACGTTGCTATCAAACTCAAACGAAAATAGGAAGAACGAGAACACATTGAAAATCTAAAAAACCTATCAAAGGACCGATAAGGAGAAAATCAATGAAATTCCATATACAACTCCTTACAACTTTACTTGCATTCGCTGTTATTCTGCTCACAGGGTGTAGTGGGTATGGTATAAAAACACCACCTGAGATTATTGACCCCTCTAACCAAGCTGCTCATAGTATTGTTGCAGCCAATAGTCGCAAGCCAGTGGAACTTCCCCCGTTCCCTGAACCGAGTTTTAAGCAGGTGATAGAAATATTCAAAACCGATGTAAAAGAAGCTATAGGTTACTCAGAGGTTACGGAGCGTAAACAGAAAGTAATTGATAACCCTGACATGATCTATCACATTATAGTGCCAGAGACTGTGCCGAAGACAAGTAAAGGAACTGTTTATTTTTATGAGAACCGTGTTTATGGTCATAAACCTGTCCGGGTTCTCCCTGATACGGAGAAAGGAAAACCGATCCTCATAGGCCAACACGGTAGACCTCCCCTTGAATATACTGGCAAAGTTTACTACTATACAAAAGAACAAGAAGAAAGAATGATTGCCGGGCCGAAGACGCTTTCTGAAAAGGAGCGTGCACGCAGAGAGTATGAGATTATACTTGAAAATGTAGAACCTCTTGATGCTGCAAGATATGTGCATTCAAAGGGGTCATCGGCTCCAGCAGGGATGGCTCTTTACTTTGCGGAGCGTGCGATGCGTAAGTATCCCGATTCTGTTGAGGCGATGCGTCTGTGGGCAGAAGCTCATGAGCTGGGTGCTGCTCAGATTACGACATACAAGCAACTGCTTGAAAAGTTTCCGAACTCTGCGATAGGACACTATGAACTTGCAATAAACTACATGTTGGGTGATGTCGGGGAATATGAGTTAGCGATTGAACACTTGAAGAAAGCAAGTCTCCTAGATAACCGTTTACCGCTCTATAATGAAAGGTTAGCAGAATGTTATTTTAGACTCAAACAGTGGGAAAAAGCACTTGCTGTTTATCAAGCAGCACCGCTACAAAGGTCTTTCTATGCCCCACATGATATATATACAGCCCAAGCTATTGTCTATTTTGAGCGAACAGGTCATACTTCTCTCCATTTACCGACTCGCTACTACGACTCAATACCTGAGCAGAAATAAAAAAAGTCACCGACTGATGAGAACCAGGAGGAACAAGAATGAAAAAGCGATTTTCTATTTTTATGTTACTTTTCTATTTATTGACAATACTGGTTATATTGTATCCATCTGATGCGTCCGCTGTGTCACTTGATCTGAAAAAACCTCAAACTGCGGTGAACTTTATTGCCTGTCCGGCCTTGCCCTCAACAAAATCGGCTGCTCCAACGATTTCCCCATCGTTTTTGTGTGTAGAAAGGTCTTTCACTGTATTTCCTTTGTCATCATCAAAGGAAAAATAGAGAAGCAGCTCCTTATCCTTTAGATTGAATACATCTATATAGTGTGGTAGTACCAACATTCCTGTCAGCACTATTAGTGTAAATATCATTCGAT
Source organism: Candidatus Poribacteria bacterium (assembly GCA_965200395.1). Lineage (GTDB taxonomy): Bacteria > Poribacteria > WGA-4E > WGA-4E > WGA-3G > MSPOR6. The sequence continues at coordinate 1,028,943 of CBDAUH010000004.1, forward strand.
ACATTGATTATTCCTCCTATATAGGATACAACCTAAGTTTATGTAATCAACATACCAAAAAATTGGAGAGATGTCAAGTAATATTTATTGGAATCACAGAGCCATTCAATCGTCTCGAACTCAGCGTCCTCCCCAATTCTGAAAAAGATAATCCGGCGAATACCTAAATGGCATTCATACCGTTGATTTGGCATTCTCCACGGTTCTGAAAATGTGATGCCCCCAGAAAGTGTCCATCTGTCCATTAGACGTGTGGATATCAGACTCTTAAAATCCGCGTAAATCCGTGTAATCCGCGAAAATCCGCGATTCAGACACCTAAAATCCGCGTCCATCCACGTAATCCGGTGAATGCCTAAATGAAGATTAACAATTTAATTCGGTAATTTCTTGGAGGTGCCGGTGCGGTTAGGAAACCATAACTACAGGGCCTGGGAAATATAGAATTACCCAAATATTTTCTTAATCTTCATAATGGCATTCATACCGTTGATTTGGCGTAACCCGCGCTTCAGACAGCCCGCAATCCGCGTTCATTCTAATCATAAGAAAAGCACCTTGAAGTAACGAACTCCTAATCCGCGTAAATCCGCGTAATCTGTGTAATCCGCGATTCAGAAACCAAAATCCGCGTCCAAAATCGACTTTTGAATGCCTCTGATTTGATACCTATTCAAATTGGCGATTACAATCGTGATGGGACTTTGCAACAGTCTCCGGATTTTTCTGACTCCGTGCAATGAAACCTGGCACATGTGCACGCCCAGTTGGCAGTCCAATTTGGCTATACCGCGTATCAACACTCCATCTGACCGTATTACCTGTGTTCGGTAGTCCACGATGGACAACCCGTTCACTAGTGAGTAAAATATCACCTACATCAAGTTCGGCAGTAACAATATCACCAGGTGGTAATTCTTGTTCACTGATGCCTTTTCCACCCGTGTGACCAGGTGTGGGATCGTGGTAGTTGTGTGGAATGAGATTGTAACGATGTGAACCACGTATGACTTGCATACACCCATTTTCTTCATAAGCTTTCGCCAAAGGCAACCATACGTTCACTACCAATGTCTTCCCAGCCTCTTCAGGTATTAAATACGCAAGGTCCTGATGCCAAGGAATGACAGTGATATCTTGTTCAGGTAACTTAGCACGAAAATTAAACTGCGGATGTGCAAATATTTCCTGACCGATGAGCGAGCCAACGACATCAAGCAAGTCAGGGGCTGTTCTGAGCGTGTACATGCCTGCAGTGCGAATTTTTTGGTTGCTAAAACTATTTCTCCAAATCCAGTTCGAATCAGAACATGCATGTGATACCAGACCTAAGCGGGTTTCAAAAGGTTCATTGTCATAAGTTTTGGATGCGTCAAGCACACCCGCTTTAATCGCTGCCTGTGTACCTTCCTCTACCTTATGTGAAAGTTCGTCCATCAACGGTTGAAGTGCTTGAATTGGTAACAGATTTTTAACAAGCAGGAATCCATCTTCATGAAACTGCTGTTTTTGTTGTGCTGTGAGTCCACTTTGCTGTTCCGTTTTCAACGCATTCTTTGTATCCATTGAATTCTCCTATATTGAGTTTCTATGTGGTAGATGTCAGAAGCGATGCAGAACCTCCATCAAGATAAACAGTACAATCAGGATGCCTTTGTAAAATTGAAGCAGGGTGCATGGGTGTTATCTCACCCCGTAAACAATTCCTCACTGCCTCTGCCTTTCGTTCGTCTGGCACAGTACATATTATCGTTTTCGCCTTCATAATTTGCTGAATAGACATCGAAATAGCATGGGTCGGCACGTCTTCTATCCCATTGAACCATCCTTCGCCTACCTGCTGCTGACGACATGCTTCATCTAATTCTACCACTATATACGGATCTTCTACCTCGAAATCGGCAGGCGGGTCATTGAAAGCGAGGTGTCCATTTTCACCGATTCCAACAAATGCCACATCAATCTGTTGTTGAGAGATTATACGGTTCAGTCTGTAACATTCGGCTTGGGGATCGGTCACCTTACCATTTAGGAAATGCACCGTTCCTGGATGAACGATATCCACGAATCGCTCTTGTAAATACTTACGAAAACTTGCAGGATGTGTGTCCGAAATACCAATATATTCGTCCAGATGGAACATCGTAGTTTTTTTCCAGTCAATTGCTTTATCGTCAGTTAATGCGCCCAAGAAATCAAATTGTGAAGCACCAGTGGCTACGATGAAATTTGCATGTCCGTTTGTGTCAATAGCTTCATGTAGTTTAGTACTTGCTGCACCTGCTGCAGCTTTACTTGTTTCAAGTTTCGTTGTTGCTCTGAATATAGTGATACTCACTACGGATAAATCCGTGTGCTTCTTAAGGCACACGCCTCCTATGTGATTCCTGTTTCCGTCTCTCGTGCCTCCTTCCTGAACTATATGAGGACCTATTTGGACTCCGCAGGCGTTTAGGCTCTCGGTCTATCCAACCGCGAGGTGTTTTAGATTGATCGCAGCGTTGACATCTCTATCTATCTGATATTGGCATACGCTGCAATAATAGGTTCTTTCTTTTAGGGTCAAGTCTTTTTTCTTATGTCCGCAGTTGCTGCAGGTTTTGCTGGATGCAAAGAACTGGGGTGCCTCGGTGACGGAAATGCCACGTGCCTCCGCTTTCGTTTTCAACTTGCTAAGGAAACCGCCTAAGGCACTATCAGATAATGCTTTTGCCAGTTTCCTATTCTTTAGCATATTGGTCACCAGCAGGGTTTCTATACCGATAGCGGAGGCGTTGTTCACGATCTCCGTCGTCGCCTTGTGGTGGGCATCCTGTCGAATACACGCTATCCGATAATGGAGCCGGGCTATCCGCAACTTCTGCTTATACCAGTTCCTCGATTTGAAAGTCTTTCTACTCAAAGCACGACTCGCACGGCGTAACTTTCGTTCATAGCGTTTTAGCGGGCGGGGGTTCTCATACTGTGTGCCATCGCTCAAGGTCGCAAGTGAGTTGATGCCTACATCAATGCCGATAACAGGGTGCGTTGAAATATCAACCGCCTCGGTGTCCTCTGTTACCGCCACTGTAATAGACACAAACCAACGATGTGCTGTCCTTGAAATCGTCACACTGATAATCTTACCCTCAAAACGCAGTTCTTGAAACATCTTCACCCAGCCAATCTTAGGCAACCTGATACGTCTACCAGCAACACGGACAGATTGCTCATCTGTCGTGAAACTTTGTTTATGACCACGCCCTTTGAACTTTGGAAACATCGCACGCTTAGATACCCAATTCGCAATCGCTTGACCCAAGTTTTTGATAGCATACAAGGCATCGCGTTGATCTTGGAATGCCGTCCACTCATAAGACTTCTTACGTTTATTGAAGTTGACATTTAGTACCTGCCAAGAGTGGAAGGTATTATTATCTAAGCCTGTTTTGAAATCTGACAGTGCCCTATTATACGCAAAGCGAGCATAACCTGCTTGAGATGAGAACCAACGACGCTGTTTATACGTGGGGTCTAATGCTATCTTGTGTGTTCTATAGGACATGTGATCATCCGTTCCGTGAAGACTCCGTTTCCCATCATCAGTGGTGTGGCAGGTGCTAATGACACCCGCCACTGAAACGGTAAATAGAGTATAACATATCTCCTAAATAAAAGCAAATCCTTTTTTTGACTTGGGCACAAGCCAACGGGGCCGGCCCCAAGTCTAAAGACTTGGGATTGTTAGAAAAGTCCCTTCATATTCTTACATTAGGTTCCTTGCTTTCAATATGCGAATAAAATCCTTTTTCCAACTCGGTGATAGTGCTGGTAGTTTTCTGGCTTTTTCTATCTGTTCATGGTTATTTGTATCAAAATAACGTAGGTTGAGAATTTCTGTTACGCTCATCTGCTCTGATGCAATTTCAATGCGGAAAATTGGATCGTTAGCGGCAATTAAACCCTCTTCCAACACCCTGAAGTAAAATCCAACACGGTGACTTTCTAAAAACTGTTTCGGGAATTCTGATAGTCCCATTTTATATCCTAATTTGAAACATGGAACACGTGGTTGTGTAATTTGTAGTTTTACATCTGAACCGATTTGAAAGACATCGCCAATATGAGTCTCCTCCTCCATCATACCCGATACAGTGAGATTCTCACCGAATTGTCCATACGACAAGTCGTCCCTATTCAATATTTGCTGCCAGTGTGAATAATGTTCAAAAGGGTACCCATAAATGGCTTTATAGGTACCACCATGCACCTTTAGATCTCCCTGACCGTCACCGTCTATGTTATTTTTTCTAAGCATTACAGAACCAGATATCGGCTCCTTGAAAATACCTGTATATATGGTTTTTCCATTGTATTCTATAGGTTTCGGTTTTGAAACATTTATGGATATGAGTTTCATCATGTGGTTTAATATATATGTATATATGGACTGTGTCAAGTATATTTTAACGTTAAGTCGCTAGCTGTTTAACACAAACTCTATAAGGATTAATTCGGTGGGTTCGATTTCCTAACCGCGCTATAGGCGGCAATTAAAGCACTTCATCAATTGTTGGCGGATTTGCGAGTCTCTTAAAACTTCACACAAATAATTCTGATTATCTGTCAATTTTGTAAATCCCGGTTTGGATAGCATTAACTCCTATATCAGATATTTTCATAAATAATTTCAATTTTTTTGATATTTTGCACCTTTTTGCCACCCAAATTACGTCACTAATAATCGTAGACTTTTATGATGGAGGATTCCAATGGAAAGAAGCGATATAGAACTAATTCGCGATATATTGTTAGGTGATGATTCAGCGTTTAGTGTCTTAGTTAGCAAATATCAAAAGAGTGTTCACGCACTTGCGTGGCGGAAGGTGGAAGATTTTCAGGTAGCTGAAGAAATTGCGCAAGATGCGTTTCTCCAAGCATACAAGAAACTTGCTACACTAAAGGATCCGAACCAGTTTGCTGGATGGCTTTATGTAATCACCAGTAACCTTTGCCACGACTGGCACAGAAGGAAGAAACCTGTTATGCAATCGTTAGATGCTACGAATACAACAACCTTGGAGAAAACTGCTTATGAACGTTATTTGGTCGAACAACGTGAAAAAATTGCTGATGAACATCGCCGTGAACTTGTTAATAAACTGCTAAAAAAATTGCCCGAAAGTGAGCGCACTGTCGCTACACTTCACTATCTCGGTGAAATGACATCAGAGGCAATTAGTAGGTTTTTAGGTGTTTCAGTAAATACTATTAAAAGCAGACTACGTCGGGCCAGGAGACGTTTGAAGGAAGAAGAACAGATGATTCGTGAAACGTTAGGAAGTGTACAACTTCCTAGCAACTTTACGCAGAACGTCATGGAACAAATTGACAACATTGAAGTAACAACACCTGCAAACTCCAAACCCTTATTACCTTGGGCAGCGATAGGTTCAGCTGCTGTTTTGGTCATCTTGCTAATGGGAATAAGTAATCAATTTCTCACAATGTTTCAGAAACCATACAGCTTAGATGCACAGTCGGAAGCAAGCATTGAAATCGTTGATTCGCCTATTCTTCTTGATATCCAATCAAAACCTGAAATACAAAAACGAAATGCTAATATAGTTATAGGAAACGGCGGTAGTTCCAATCAAGAAGAATCTAAAGCCGTATTAGCATCGGAAATTCAAGAGGATTCGTTCAACGATCTTGTTCCAACTCACAATTGGACACAGTTAAAAGGGCCGGGAGCAGGAAACGTAAATAAGCTATTTCAAACATCTGCTGGAGTTCTCATCGTTGTTTCACCCACAGGCATCTATAAAATGACAGACGATAACAGTGGGTGGATGCTACTCAACAATACTATTCCATCTGATACATATTCAAAAACGCCTATGGCTGAATGGAACGGGGTGTTATATCTCGTATCAAACGATACTATCTATGCTTCCAAAGATACTGGTGTAACTTGGCTGCCTATCGGTTCACAGCCAAGTGGCACAGCAATTGAGTTGTTTATAATTGAAGAAACGTTCTACCTTGTGATGGATGATGCGGTCTTCATTTCCACAGATTACGGTAACAATTGGGTTCTGTTTAACGACGGTATACTGAATAGAGAAATTACTACAGCAGCTGCTATTGGAAACACTCTTATTGTTGGTACAAATCGTGGAGTCTACCGACTTAATTCTGATACTTGGGAACAATTATCTGTAGGTACTTTTAAAACAATAGTTTCAATAGCAGTTACACAGAATACGATATATGTAGTAACAGCACCTAACGATGCGGAGTTTACACAAGATGAGTTGAAGACCAGATTTATACGAGAGATAATGCGTAAGGAAAATTCTAATAGGTGGGAAATATACCGTTCTGATGACTTTGGAGATTCATGGCGAAAAATAACACCAAAAGAAAGAAGTCTTATTGACCTGCTTCCGGGAATCAATAAATGGGGAGGAAGTATCTTGGCAGCAGAAAAGACACTTATAGCATTTGGAACAGCTAATAGTTACCGTTCTAATGATAGAGGAGAAACATGGACAGACCTCGGATATAGTATTGATTCAGCGAGTACAAGATATTCTTCTTTTCTGGCAGTAAATGAGAACACTTTCCTTAAGGAAAGCTTCTACAAACTACAACGTTCAACAGACGGTGGTGAATCGTGGCAGCCATTTATGAAAGGTATTGTGGGCAATCAACTTAACCGTTTAGTGTCATATAAAGATCGCCTTTATGCATATTCTGGTTTGAAAATTGTCCGTTCCTCTGATGGTGGACAAACATGGACAAATATTATTGATGATACCGGTAATGTGCATCTTTTCTTACTTCCTTATATAGTGGTTGTAAACGATACCTTTTACACAGTATCCCGTGATGTAGATAATGGATGGAGAATTGCCAGTCTCTCCGCAAACAACGATATGTTAGTTCCTGTTGAAGGAGTACCACCAATTAGTGGTTACATTCCAAACGAAAACTATGTTAGTAGTCCTGGAGAACCTGATGAATCAAACATTGCTAATGGATCTACAGAAACTGTAACGTTGTCAGATCAAGCACGGAATTTGCGGACAATGCTTAATGTTGTTATGATCGGAGGTATTGCTGTTTCTGATAATACATTTTACGTGGAATGTGGTGGCAGACTATACAAATGTGATGTCGATTCCACTGCATGGACAGATACTGGATTTGATACTGGAGAAAATTTTAGTTTTTTTAGAGGTAATCTTGCTGCTTCTGGTAAAACAGTTTATGTTGGAAAACCGGATGGTCATTTATTTCAGTCGAATGATGGAGGAAATAACTGGATGGATATTACTACTGATCTTCCTCTGGTGTTCGATATTATTAGAGAAATCGTCTTCTTAGACTCATCAGTTTATGTTGTAACTGACGAAGGTGTGTTGTATACACAAACAGGTGATAAGTGGCAAGTGTTGACCGATAATACAGATTCGGCAATAGAAATTGTAAGTATAACAGCCGAAGGAACAACAATTTATGGTATCAACGATTCAGGAATATACTATTTGAATGATCAGCAAAAATGGGAAATTATTTCCTCAGAAGTTCCAGATCGTGTTGATAAGCTTGCTATCCATGACGGCCATTTTTACATTGTAACAAAGACCCGTGGTATATTTTTAAGGAAAACAGGTCAACTACCCTAAGCTGAAGCATAGGGTTATTTAGTTTTATAGATATTCATTTTATCAAGTTAACTGTGAGTAAAGGTTTTGATGCATATTCCTTTATTTTATCAGCGATCCGTGTTATGCCTTGAAAACGGAATACGGATAATGCGGTATTTCGTAAAGCGGCCATGACTTGTGGAATAGCCCCGCATCTGACAGGTGATGCGTCCTCGCCGAGTAGCACATCGCGCATCCAATGCGACTTGTTCTCTATTGCCCAATGGCCTCTCCGTAAAGCAAGTAAGCGTTCTGCGGATGCCTCACTCGGTTTCAGGCTCGTAATCCCATAGGTAGTGCGGGTTGTCTCTTCTCCTGTCTTCATATTTTTGGAAGTATAATGATATTGGATCACTTGTGCTATGCCCGGCCAGTCCAGATATGCGTTCAGACTTGTGCTTGCCTTGATACACCGTGTCTCAAGTCTGCCATGCGACTTTTCAATCGTCTCATGCATGTATATCGGTTTCCCTAAAGTAGGGTGTGTTGTGTCTTCAGAAACCGCGTCAGGCACGCCTTGAAAAAGTTTTTCAATCGCTTCTAACAGGTCCGGTTGATTGCCTTTAACAGGCAGCATATAGTCGCCCCCGCTGTTTATGATTCCGTGGCAGAAAGAGCGTTGTGTCAAAAGGGCATCCGTTGTGATAACTTTGCCTGCTACATCAAACGCTTTGAGGATTTCCGTTGATACCGGTATTTCATTGGTTTTGTCGCTGACACCTCGCTGCGTGAGGGTGATCCCTAACTCATGAGAGACGACGGAGAGTAAATGGCTGATCATCGCACCACTTTTTTTAGACGCACGCAGGGTTTTGCCATCTATAGCGACTGCGTCGGAACACCCCCGCAAATCAGGGCACTCTGCTAATGCGGCGTTTACCCATTTTGACAGGATGTTTTCTAATGCCTCAACGTCCAACTTTTTCAACAGATTATGGATAGTTGCGGCACAAGGCGTTTTGTGATGTGTGAACCCGAGTGCTTTTGTGAGTGCGGGCTGTGAGCGTGCCCAGGTAGCGATGGATGTATACCCTTTATGCCCGCACATCAATCCAACGACTAAAAGTGCGAGGATTGCTTTCAACGGGTGTCGTTTCCCTTTTTCCTTGCGTGGGTCTGTAAGTTCTGCTAACATATCCATTAAGTGGCAGGACTTTTTTCTTGTCATTCTTCACCTCAAAAGATCGTAAGTTTTTAAGGTGAAGTATAGCAGATATACCATGAAAAATCACGGTATATCTGCACATCCTAAAATATTAACGATTGTGATAAAAAACAACTAAAATACATAAAACTAAATAACCCTAGCTGAAGCATCAGAGCCATTCAATTGTCGCGAACTTAACGTCCTCCGCAATGCTGAAAAAATAATCCGGGGAATGCCTAATGAAGTTTAAGAAAATATTTGGGTAATTCTATATTCTCCAGGCCCTGTAAGTATGGTTTCCTAACCGCCGGCATCTCCAAGAGATTACCGAATTAAATTATTAATCTTCATACAGTTTGTGTCTCCGTGAAACGTGAACTAAAACTAAACCCTACAGCAATGGATAAACACACAGCAAGAGAAAAATCCGCGCTAATCCGCGTAATCCGGGGAATGCCTAAATAGCATTCATACCCGGGGAACGCCTTAATGGCGTTCATACCGTTGATTTCTTGATTTGGCGTCATCCGTGTAATCCGCGATTCAGAAAAATAATCCGCGAAAATCCGCGATTCAAAAACAACTAATCCGCGTCCAAAATCGACTTTTGAATGACTCTGCACAAAACATGTGATATAATGTCATTAAACATAGTAAAACCTAAAATCACGTGAGTTCCATAAACATTGTAGCATAACCTTTCTAGGTTGTGTCTCTTTGTAGCATAACCTTTCTAGGTTGTGTCTCTTTGTAGCATAACCTTTCTAGCTATCTAAGGAGCAATAATTATGTTCAATAAATTTACACGACTGACCCTCATTACTTTAGCAGTCCTAACTCTGTCTTTCGTTTTATCTTTCCAATCAATCGCACAATCTGAACAACCAAACTCAGATGTGACTACAAATAAGGTAACTGTGCCTGACGACAGTGTTCTCAATATGATCCCACACGATACTTTAGGACTTATTTACTGTCCAAGTCTAAATGAGTTGGACAATAGAATTCGCATGATGATTGAAGATTTGATGCCACAATCTGGGCAAACCAATCTACTTGCACAAATATTAGCGGGATCATTCGGAGCAGGTTTTGAGAATCTGAACGAATTAGAAGAGATTGGACTGGATATGAACAATGACTTTGCAGTTTTCTTCTCAAACATACAACCGATGCATGTCAGCGCTGCTATACATTTAACAGATCCAGATGCCATAATGCAAGTTATAGAAACTGAGGCTGCAGGCAGTGAACCAATGGTGTACGAGGGTATAACCTATTGGGGCACGCCAGATGGCGGCGGAAATTTCGTTATATTGGGAGACACTCTCATCTTTTCACAACAAGCAGATATTTGCAATAAAGTAATCGATACATATAAGGACAAAGCAGCATCAATCGGACAGACTGCTGATAGCAATATGATTCCCCCAGAGATTTTGGACGGAACCGATCAAGTAAACATATATTTTAATCTTGATGTTATTGCTTCAGGACTTGATGGTTCTTTTGGAGAAATATTGGGTGGGATAACCGAAAATCTTGGACTTAACAATCCAATAACTGCTGAAATTGCTCCCACAGTTGAGGGATGGATAAGTAGTACTATAGGTTTTCTTGAACAGTTAAATTACATAAGTATATCACTGCAGGTAAAGGATACTGACATTCAATTTAAACCGTTCATGCAGTTCAAAAATGATAGTGATATACTAAAGAACATGAATGAAACATCAAATGAATTGACTAACATCGATGAGCTCCCAAACGTGAGTATGTTGAACAGCGCTTTTCAGGGCGTGCCAAAAATTTTGGTTGGATCGAGTACTTTCTGGATTAATTTTTTACCCAAAGACATGTCAGGACAACAGAAGGAGTTGAATCCGATTTTTCAAGAAGAAGAAGTCAAGAATTATTATGAGTCCTTGGCGGATCGGTGGAATATGTCTGTTGATTTTAAGGACTATATTGTTCCTAATTGTCTCTTTGTCTATGAATTGAGAGATGAAGAAAGTGCAAATTCGTTTATGAATGACGAATTCTTAGAGAAACTCCATTCACGTTACGATGCTCAGGCAGGTGAAGCAGTAATGCATAACGGTGTAGAAATAAGAAGCTATATCTTTCCAGAACTTAAAATACCTAATCAAGAAGATTTTCCGATGGGTTCTGATTTAGTTCCACCTGAATGGCAATGGCATTATGCCTTTACAGATGGACACCTCTATTTTACAACAGGCACCAGTGATGAATCCATCAAAGCAGCGTTGGATTGTAGAACTGATGAAGGGGATAAGTTCTCTGACAATCCAAGTTATCAAAAGCTTGTAGAAAGTTTGGGAACAGACAACAACATTTTTCTCGCTATTTCTCCAATAACTGCCATTAAAAACTTTATGCCAATATTAGCTAAAGCAGATCCAAATAGCGCAGCACCATTACAAATGTTTATGGTGATATTTACCAATCTTCCCGATAATTACAGTATCGGTATTTCTGCCAAAGTATATGAAAATAGTATCGATGCTAAATTGCTCCTCACCCTCGGTGATTTCAAGCAACTGATACAGACGTTTGCGATGATATTCAATGCAGGCCAGATGCAATAGTGCACGGTTAAGAAAATGCATTTTAGTTCGTAGGTCGGATAGAGCTTGCGAAACCCGACTATCATTGAGTTAAGTCGTAATTCGAGGATCGTTCCTGTGGGTGCGGTGTCTATCTATTTTCATATTTAACCGTAGTTTGTGCCTCTTTGTAGCATAACCTGTTAGTTTGTGCCTCTTTGTAGCATAACCTTTCTAGGTTGTGCCACACAACGTAAACCTTTCCAGGTTGTGCATCTATGTCCCATACCCTTTCTAGGCTGTGCCTTTCCAATCCTGAAAAAAATCAGCCACACCTATACCAGGAAAAACACCTCAAAACAAAAACTCTTAAAATCCGCGTCAATCCGCGTAATCCGGGGAATGCCTAAATGGCATTCATACCGTTGATTTGGTGTAATCCGCGATTCAGAAAAAGAGCACGCGAGAAGACACAGGCTCTTAAAATCCGCGTAAATCCGCGTAATCCGCGTAAATCCGCGATTCTGACAAAAAGAAAATCCACATCCAAAAACGACTTTTGAATGCCTCTGATCTTTTCACAATAATCATTGAAATCTGAACCGAAAAATGCTACCATAGGATAAAAAAATTGGAGAATCTGATGAAAAAACCGACATGTTTAGTACTTACAATTATAGGAGTCTTATTACTTATTATTGGCTTAGTTGTAGTAGTGCCTTGGTTCGTTGATCTATTCCAAGAATTTGGCAAGATGGGAGAACGGCACGAGGAACACATGATCTCAATTAGACAGTATGTCAACACACCGCTAAACGCAGAACAAGAACAACTCTTATCACAATTGCTTGTAGAACAAGATGTAAAAACTGACCCACAGAAACCGGGCGAATTAGAAAGCATTTTATCTACAGAGCCATATATTACATATTTGAGTATGCAAGATGGGGCGGATTATTCAGATTACAATTCGTTCATCAATATGATGCCAACACAGAATCACAGGTCTGTTGTTATGTCAAGGCTTAATAAGTTTTTCGAAACTGAAATTGAGGAAGCAGCCCAAAAAATTTGGTTGGATTTCTATTACACAATTCGCGAATGGGGTAAGGATGGCAAAACCCAATCAAATGCTGGGAAAGAATTTAATGATTTATTACAAAAGCACTTGGTAAAACCATTAATGGAGGACAGTTCTAACACGGATGGATTTTCGTCCAAGATCATTAAAATGGGCATAATTTCTTCGTTGATTGTGGAAGAAAATTCGGTGTTTCACAGAGTATGGTATCACCGTATAAAAAGTCACGGTCTGCAAGAAGGTTATCTGCGGAGTGCAATTGTATCTCCAGCAGAATTCGCATTAATGCGGTCATTCTTTGACAATGCCGATGAATTTATAAATTGGTTATCAGAACCTTTTGGAATAGATCAAAAAAATGAAGAACCTGCAAACCAGTGAAACAAAGTCTGAAAATGTGTTAAGATTCGGTGTCCGAAATACGAAGGATGTTTGTAGCATAACTTTCCCAGGTTGTGTCTCTTTGTAGCATAACCTTTCATGAAGTTTAAGAAAATATTTGGGTAATTCTAACGTGAGTAAGGATTGCAAAGTATTACCGCAAGACACGCTATGCTTGCTATGGTTTCTCTCTGGACTGTGTAGTCTGATTCGCTAACGTAATGCGTGAAATGCAAACTAAAAGTAAACCTCACAAAAATGGATAAACGCACAGCAAAGAAAATCCGCGTCCATCCGCGTAATCCGGGGAATGCCTAAATGGCATTCATACCGTTGATTTGGCGTAAATCCGCGATTCTGACAAAAAATAAGAATTACCCAAAGAATAAGTTAATCTTCATCCAGGTTATGCATCGGATAAAAAAATGTCTTATTCCGAACTCACGTTACCATAATATCAAAAAATAGGATAACTTTATGCAATTTGACCACCAAGAAATCCGAGAATACCTCCGAGAATCAGAATTTGAAAATCTATTTACGCAAGCACTCGGTTGGGATACACATAGTCAAACACTCCCAGTTACAATAGATGATACCGAATACTTGCTGACCGCAGTCGCACAAAAACGCGGCGTAGCAATCTTTCACTGCCCAGCAATACCTAACGCACATATACCAGATCGCACAACCAGAGAAAAAATACACAGAGCCGTTTCAACATCCTTTCATGAGAACTTGATTATCTACACAGACCTTGAACAGACTGAACAGATATGGCAATGGGGAAGCAGAAGCCGAGGTAATACTATCAGACGGAGAGAGATTTCGCATAATACTGAACAAGCTGGGGAATCTCTGTTACAAAGATTTCGTTCGATTGCGTTTAGGTTTGATGAAGAAGAGCAAATTTCAATTGTAGACGTAACCCAACGTCTTGAAACCGCTTTTGACGTTGAGAAGGTCACCAAGAAGTTTTACGATCATTTCAAGAAAGAACATGATGCCTTCCTTGGATTCCTCAGCGGTATTCCTGATGAAGATATGCAAAAATGGTATGTCTCTGTGATGCTGAATCGTCTCATGTTTATCTATTTCATACTATAGTTTGGACATTTTTGGTCTTGTTATAGATTATGAATAGTTGGCAGCATTTCCCCGTTAGCACTTCTGAACAGGTGTTAGAACCGCTGCTAACGCCCCTTTTCTGTCTAAATTCTGTTAGAAATCACTGTTTTTTAGCCATCATTTTTCCAATAATCGTGAAAATAGTTGCTGTTGAACTAGTTCATGTAGTATCTTCAGGGATTTTCAGTTTTTTCTGTGCGTTTTTCCCCGGGTCGTAACTCGTATAAAAATAGTTTTGTTGTAAACGTCGCTGCAAGTAAGCGGTCATCAAGCCGCGTGTGAGATGTTTCGGTTTATACCAGTGTATATTGAGTGTGGATAGCACAGTTTCTAAATCAAGAGAAACCTTGTCTGTGTCTGTGTCTGCGGGTGTCTTAGGCAATGGCGACGGACTGAAAGCGAGTTGTGTCAGCGTTGCTGCGGTGAAACTGAGTTGAACGAACCGATCCAAACTTTTCCTGTCTCGGAGTTGATAGGTGTCAAATCCGAAGTTTTCTTTAGCGTCCCGAAAGGCAGTTTCAATCTGCCATCGGTTTCTATAGTGTCGGATAACTGTTTCTACGGGCAGTCGTAAATCTGAAGTAAATACACAAAAATACCGATAGGGTTTAGACTTTTTCAAGCGTTTGCGTATCACAACGATGCGGACATCTACAGGACACATCTTTGTTCGCACGACTTTATCAGCGACAGAAAGTGTCTGATCCTCAACAACGATGTCTGTATACTTCAGGTGTGGAATAGACACACGGCTACCATACCGACGGGGTCTGCCTCTCTTGAGACGCTTAGGGCGTTTCGGTATATCAAAAAACGCCGCGTTTGACTTCGCACGACAAAGTAAATGATGTCCTTGTGAGAGTATCTCCGTGAACACTTTGCGTCTATTGAAACCTCTATCAAAAATGATAAGACCCGGTGGCACAAGATTACATAAATGCTTCAGCACAGCGAGGCTATTCGCGTCCTCGCTTTTCGGTTCCATCATCCGTGTGGCTAATGGAAATAGGCGCGTGCCTTCGCGCGTTTCTGCCAGCCAGCCAATCGCACCGAACTCGTGTCCGTGATGAAACTTGGACTGGTTCTTGTTACGTGGCTGACACGCAGGGTTCCTGCGGAAATGCAAACCCGCTTGTTTTGAACCGCTACTTATGGCATGCGTCTCATCATAGACATAGACGCCCGTGGGGTAAGCGGATAGCACTTGATGGCTTAGCGTAGTGGCGACTTGATCCACACACCAGATGCCACGCGAGAGAAACTTTGGCAGAGACCAATACCGACCTGCTTGGGCTGTCGCAAGATAGATTTGTGTCATTGTGCCTCGGTAGGGCGTATTTATCAGACCTTTTACGAAAGTCTGAAAGTGGTGAAAGTTATTATACTTGAACACAGGTCAAAAATCTGATAACATGTTGTCCAAGTAGGAAAGTGGGGTCATTTGAAATATCCTTTCAAATTTGTGTTTCCTAAAAGGATACCCGCTTTCCTGCTTTATGTCCATAAAAAAAACAAAAAATGTCCAAACTATAGTATTTCATACAGAAGAAAGGATTTCTCAACGACGACCAAAACTATCTTCGTACTAAACTAACGGAAACACAAAGCACAGATACATACTACAAAGCGTTTCTCTGTCCACTCTTTTTTGAAGGCTTTGCCAAACCTGAGAATGAACGGACCCAGGAAATGAGGCATCTGCTCGGTAGAATCCCATACCTCAACGGTGGCATCTTCCAAAAACATGAGCTTGAAGAGCTACACGGTGAAGACATTGAGATACCGGACACGGCATTTCAAAACCTTTTCTCCTTCTTTGAGCAATACCAATGGCATCTTGATGATCGCCCCCTACGAAACGACAATGAGATTAACCCTGATGTGCTTGGATACATCTTTGAAAAATACATCAACCAGAGACAGATGGGAGCCTATTACACGAAGGAGGACATCACGGAATACATCAGCAAAAACACCATCATTCCGTTTCTTTTTGACGCAGCTCGAAAATCGTGTAAAATTGCTTTTGAAGGGGACAGCTCCATCTGGAAACTACTACAAGAGGATCCAGATCGCTACATCTACGATGCAGTCAAGAAAGGTGTTAGTTTGGAATTGCCTGAAGAGATTGCTGATGGAATTGATGATGTCTCTGAACGCACAACGTGGAACACACTTGCCCCTGCGGAATTCGCATTACCCACAGAGATCTGGCGGGAAGTCGTTGCACGTAGACAACGTTACGAATCTATTCGATCTAAACTTGCAAACGGAGAGATAGACAACATCAATGACCTAATCACCTATAATCTCAATATTCGTCAATTTGCACAAGACGTGATTGAGAATTGTGAGGGACCCGAACTGCTCCGCGCCTTCTGGAAAGCGATTACCGAAGTGACGGTGCTTGATCCTACTTGCGGTTCTGGTGCGTTCCTGTTTGCTGCGCTGAACATTCTTGAACCGCTTTATGAGGCATGTCTGGATCGGATGCAGGTGTTCTTTGATGATGTTACCTCTCCATCTATTTACGAGACAAACTTGCAAGTGGGGGGGGGTACAAAATCTAACAAAATACAGAGACTTCCGTCAAACGCTTGGACAGATTGCCCAACACCCCAACCGAAAGTATTACATTCTGAAATCTATCATCATCAATAATCTTTACGGTGTAGACATTATGGACGAGGCGATTGAGATTTGCAAATTGCGCCTTTTTCTCAAGATGGTGGCACAGATTGAGGATGTGTCACAGATTGAACCGCTGCCAGATATTGATTTCAACATTCAAGCAGGCAATACCCTAGTAGGTTTTGCAACTTACGAGGAAGTAGAAAAAGCGGTTACCGGTAAGTTTGATTTTGATGGGACAATGAGACGTATTCGAGAGAAGGCAGAGGACGTTAAGGTGTTGTTTGACAAGTTTCGTGAACAGCAGACGACATTAGGCGGTGACGTGACCCCTGCTGACAAACAGGAATTACAGGATAAACTCAAGGAATTAGAAGATGAACTCAATGAATATCTTGCTGAAGAATATGGCATTGATCCGAAAAAACTCATTGATTATAAAAACTGCTTAACTTCACACAAACCTTTCCATTGGTTTATTGCGTTTTACGGTATCCTGCAAGAGGGTGGTTTTGATGTGATTATCGGTAATCCACCGTATGTAGAGTATAGTAAAGTGAAGAAGGAGTACAAAGTTATAGGGTATGAAACGGAAAGCTGTGGTAACCTTTACGCATTTACTTTTGAAAGAAGTTTCAAGCTACTCCAGCAAAACGGGTGGAAATCAATGATCATCCCAGTTTCAGCTTATAGCACCGACAGAATGGCACCACTCCAGAATTTATTTCATCAGTTAAAGCAAATTGGGTGGATCCAAACGTATGATGTTTTTCCATCAAAATTGTTCATAGGAGCAAAACAACGATTGGCAATTTATATTGTTCAACGTGGTTCAAAAGCATTCCCGCTATTATATGCTACTCGCTATAACAAATGGCATGAACAGTTTCGCCTACATCTCTTTGATATGTTAGAATATGCTGATGTCACACAGGTATCATTTCAAAGTTCTGTCCCTAAGATTTATAGTGAAGTTGAACAGAATCTATGGGAAAAGTTATCCTCATTCTCAGTTCTAAGTAGGCAACTCGCTACAAGACGCGCTGCCTATACAATATATTTTCATAACGCGCCGTATTACTTTATGAGAGTAATAGATTTTGTCTCTTACTTTTGGAATGAACGAGATGGAGAAAGATTATCTACACAACTAAAATCCTTATATCTCACATCGGAATTGGATGCTGCAGTGGTTACCGCAGGCTTGAATAGTTCGCTGTTTTATTGGTGGTACGTTATTCTATCTGATTGTCGCCATTTGAATATGCGTGAGGTTAGAAGTTTCCCTATCGGTATTGACCAAATGGAAGCATCTCTAAAACAGCAGTTGTCTCAATTGTCGTATGAGTTAATGGTAGACTTAAGACGCAATGCCCGGCGTAGGGAGACCAACTATCAAACAACTGGCCGCGTCGTCTATGATGAGTTTTATTCGCGTCACTCCAAACCTATCATAGACAAAATTGACCGTGTGCTTGCACAGCACTACGGCTTCACAGACGAGGAATTAGACTTCATCATCAACTACGACATCAAATATCGCATGGGTTTGGGAAATTGACACTACCATAATAAAACATTTCTCCAGAGCCATTCAATCAGCAGATGCTCATCTCTCCCTTAGACTATGGACACCACGTTCTTAAAATCCGCGTCCATCCGCGTAATCCGCGATTCAGACAAACCAAAAATCCGCGTCAACCCGAATAATCCCTAGTTCAGACAACTGTAATCCCACCAGCAGGTGCCCATCTATCCATTAGACGTGGAATATCAAACTCTTAAAATCCGCGTCCATCCGCGTAATCCGTGTAATCCGCGATTCAGACAAGCTCTTTCTATGTTGTGCCTTTCCAATCCTGAAAAAAGCAGCCACCCCTATCCTACGCAAAAACACCTCAAAACAAAAAACTCTTAAAATCCGCGTCCATCCGCGTAATCCGCGAAAATCCGCGATTCAGACAAACAAAAAATCCGTGTCCTTCGCCGAACCCATGATATAAAAAAATCCGCGTTCATCCGCGTAATCCGTGTAAATCCGCGATTCAGACAAACAAAATCCGCGCTTCTGACAATCCCTAATCCGCGTCCTCTGCCCAATCCGCGGTCAGCCACTGTGATACCTCCAGAAGGTGCTTATCTGTCCCTTAGGCTGTGACACCACGTTCTTAAAATCCGCGTCAATCTGCGTAATCCGCGTAATCCGCGATTCAGACAAACCAAAAATCCGCGTCCTTCGCCGAACCCGTGATATAAAAAAATCCGCGTCAATCCGCGTAATCCGGGGAATGCCTAAACGGCATTCATACCGTTGATTTGGTGTAAATCCGCGATTCAGACAAACCAAAAATCCGCGTCAATCCGCGTAATCCGCGAAAATCCGCGATTCAGACAAAAAATCCGCGTCAACCCGAATAATCCCCGATTCAGACAACTGTAATCCCACCAGCAGGTGCCCATCTATCCATTAGGATGTATGAATATCAAACTCTTAAAATCCGCGTCCATCCGCGTAATCCGTGTAATCCGCGATTCAGACAAACCAAAAATCCGCGTCAATCCGCGTAATCCGCGTAATCCGAGATTCAGAAACAAATAAGTGGATACCACGTTCTTAAAATCCGCGTCAATCCGCGTAATCCTCTGTAACACCATGCAACCATCTAAAAAATCCAAAATTTAGAAATTAAATTATAAAAAAAACTGGATTTTTATTTATAGATATGTTACAATAATGCATGCTGATATTTTGTAGCACAAACTGTTAGTTTTTGCATCCTCACCCATGTCGCTATAGCAGATACAAACCATATTTACAGCAAAAGCTGCTAAAATACAAATAATTATAAACAAAAAAACTTGACTTATATAGAAATATGTCTTATAGTGTAACACAAACTTTAGTTTGCGCCTCTTCGTCCGCAAACTGAAAACCTACATTACGAAAACTGACGAAATACAACAATTCTCTATTGAAAGGGCAAACCAATGAAAAAAATACATTTCGTAGCCGCCGCACGAGACGGCAACATGATCGCAGACGGATATTATTCTGAAGAAGGCGTCTTCCTAAAATATGATGCCGAAAACCCAGAGCAAACTGAAGAACGCAAGCTCAAATCACTATATGACATACTGCAACGTAAAGACATTTTCATCATCCATATACTCGACACATCAGACGCAGGCGCAGAGCAACAGCTCTATCTACCACCACGACCCGAATGGATCACTACCGTCGGATGGAATGACCTTACAAGAACCGAAGCAATTATATGGACATGTCTAATGATCAGCTATCGAATAGATAAGTCCGTATGGGTAGAACACGATGACCTCGATCACATACTAAGAGTCTATCGCCGTTCCCCTAACAGCCTCATAGAAATGATCCGAAGCATCCGACGCAAAATTAAAGATACCAAATGGCATATACAGAACCACCACGGAACAGGATACCGACTCTCAGAAATAGACATGAAAGTAGTTGCCAAAAATACATACACTAACGCACACGCCGCCGGCGAACCAAAACACAAACTCGCAACCATCACCGAAAAAGCAACCGGACTCCCAGCACACCGAATCCGACGATGGGCAACAAAATATCAATGGATCGATAAAAATGAAAAAACTTGATAAACTTCCAAGAAACACAAAAGCCGACAGTTCGTAGGTCGGGCAGAGCTTGCGAAACCCATAGGTGTCAACTTAGGGATTTTCAGCCTTTTTCAGTTGCCTATAAGTTGTGTGCTTTCCTGCTCTATGTTGTCCCCAGTCGCTGTATTGTAAATCCTTTTTTATGTTGCTCAGTGTCTTCAATAACGCCGCTTTAGATTCGTGAAAACTCATTGTGAGTGTGCGTGCATGCCGCCCAATAAGTTTCGCTGTGCTGATGGGATCGTGCAGTATACACCGCCAGCCAGCTGCTACCATAATCCAATGTCTTATCAGTTGTGCGATGAGTTTCGCATACACCTCACATAAGATACGATCAGGTTTGGCACTGCGGAATGTATTCACCTTGCCAACGCTTTTGAAGGATTTGAATAGCAACTCAACTTGCCATCGGAGCCCAGCAATAATAATAACTTGTTCAACGGTAAGTTGTGCAACCTCCACATTTGTAATGTAAATATCCCAATCGGCAAGGCGTAACCGTTGTTTTGAGGGCGTTGTCTGTCTCCGTTTAGCATCACGCCTGATGTATCGGCGACGCTTGCTCGCTACTTGTTCGGAACATCGCCGTGCAACGAGGCGTGCTGGCAGACGATCCCTCGCTCCAACATAGCAACGCTGGTCTATAGTGTCCGAGTTTGTTGCCTTGAGGTGCTTATATAAGCAGAAGGGTTCTCCCTGTTCATCATACAGTTTACAGTTTACTTTCAATCTTGTTATCCAGAAGATGCCTGCTTGTGTCATTTTTCTAAATGCGTCAAACGAAAAATAGCCGAGGTCTGCTAAGTGTAAACTCCCCGCAGGAAGCGGTCCAAACGCCGCTGCTGCCTTGCTATCGGCAGTAATACCATCACTGAGTTGGAAGTGTTGGAAAGCACCCGTCAGGACATCAAAACAGAGGTGAAGTTTCATAGCAGACTTCTCACAATCGTTTTTAGCACGCCCACCTTTCCATACAGGTCTCAGCTCATCCGGCAATGTGAGTGTGGTGCTGTCCTGCACATAGACGCCTGTGAACTGATTTAGCAAAGGCAGTGTCGGCGATTGTGCTGAAATAACTTGTGTTGTTGCGGCTATCTCAAGCACCGATTTCAAGGTTTCGGCTGCTTCAGGTGTCATCCGTTTTTCAATCGCTTGGCGGGTGACATGCACACCTAAAGCACAAGCTGTTTGTGCCAACTCCGTATAACTTGCATCAGGCGTTTCAAGCCACCCGAATACAAGGGTCTGCACGAAAGCACCTCCGGAGAACTTGCGGATCCTTCGGACGAACCCGCACCTTGAAGCTGATGCGTCAGCAATCGTTCGCAGTATAGCTTGCATTTTATCACAAACCTGTGTTAGAATAGACATTGGAACACCTCTTTTGTAGAAATGAGTAATATTGTTTTTCTACTATTATGTAAGAGGTGTCTCTATTTTGCAACAATATTTTATACTAAAATAACATAAAAATGTTCTTAAGTTGACACCTATGGGGCAGAGCTTGCGAAACCCGACAATACAAAGGCGTAGGTCGGGCAGAGCTTGCGAAACCCGACAATATCAACTACGAAAAAAAATGACTAAAAAGAAAACGCTCAAACCTACAAAAAAACAACTAGACGACGCCACTGAACGCGCAGGAGAATTGTGCACCCGAAACATATCCAAAAACAAAACACAGTGGATGAACGAACTCCGGGAAAAACACCCCGGTTATACTTATAATGAAGTTTATCAAGCATACAGAAGATCAAATCCAAATGACAACCATTTTTCAAAATCGCGAGAACCTCTCTACAAACTCGGACAGGCAAAAAACACTGGTGAATTTGTCCAGGTAATCGGACGACTCGCAATTGAACGTGAGAACGCAGTAGCAGAGGCTCGAGATAAGATAACACAAACTATTTTAGAAGAAAATATTTGTACAGTGGACGAAAACGGACGCATCTCCACTGTCAACCCCGGATTACTTAAAATCTTTGAAATAAGGCACGAATATGAACAACCCAGCAGAGATCCTCAAGACGGAAAAACAGACGCTGAAGGAACTGATGAACCTACAAGCGACTCCGACAGAGCTCTGGACGACTTTATTGCAGGATTACGAAAAGCAAAAGACACAAGCGGGCAAAGATAAACTGAAACTCGCAGCATCCTTCGCACACCCGCTTATCTTTGCTCGTATCTTCTTCGCGGAACACATGGATTTTGAACCGCCACCACATCACGCAGAATTTCTAAGTGCCCTGAACCCACACGAAACAGGACAACGCATCAATATATTGGCACCTCGCGGATCAGCAAAAAGCACATACATGGCTGTCATCTATCCACTCTGGCGTATCTATTTCAAAGATGTATTTGAAATGATGGACATGCCCACAGGAAACTTTATCGTCATCGTCTCACGATCCGAAACAATGGCAATCGCACGCGTCTTTGACATCAAAACAAAAATAGAGACACACACCGACCTACAATGGCTTATCAACAAACAATCTTGGGGCGTCAAAGGATTGATCACCTCAAACAACATCAAGATATGGCCACGTGGCAGAGGGGCACAAATCAGAGGGGCAGTCTACGGAAAAGACCGACCCTTTATCGTCATAGCAGACGACATAGACGACAGCGAAGCATGCATGAACCCCAATGTCCGAGAAAAAGACCAACTCTGGTTCGACACCGACTTCATGCGATGTGGCAGAATCGACGGAAAAACAAACTTCATTAACATTGACACCGTCAAACACGAAAAAGCCATATCAAACCTACTCCGTGAACGTCCCGGCTGGAAAACAATTTTCCTCAGAGCAATAGAACACCCCGCGGATCTCTGGCATCCTGAATTCGAACATCTCTGGCAAGAATGGGAAAAACTTTATACTGACATGAACCTTGAAGCACCAGAACGCAACGCAAAAGCAGACGCATTCTATAAGGAACATGAAACAGAAATGATGAAAGGTGTCGTAGAACTCTGGCCCGAAGTCCTCCCATACCTCTATGTCCGAAAAGAGATATGCGATGTCGGCTATTACCCCGTGCTCCGTGAACTCCAAAACAGCACACACGATCCTGACCGAGCCCTATTTGACATGAAAAACGCCGTCTACTTCACAAAACAACCCAACGGATTCCTACGCACAGATAAAGTATTCGTAGAGTTTAAAGAGATGACCGGTGCAACTGTATTCTTAGACTGGGCAGGCGGAAAAGACATCGTAGACAACTGTTATGCTTGTGCCGTCGCTGTCGTCTGGGTAAAACTGCCCGGCAATCGCAACGACACCCTCAATTCCATGATGGACGGCACACACGGATACGTCTACGCAGCCAAAATGCAACGCACCAGCGTAGACAACCAAATCAAAATGTGTCTTGACTTGATGGAACAGATCACAAACGAAATTCCCAATTCCAACTTCACAATCAAGTTCGGTGTAGAGGGATTTGTCCAAGACACATGGAACGCACAAAAGCGAGTGATACAACATGCATACAAAACCCAACGTGAAGACCGCAAGCTTATCAAGCTTCCCACGATGGAGTTCCTACAACGCACCCGTAACAAACACGACCGCATAGACACCTTGCAACCCATCATTCGTAATGGGTGGTTGATGTTTGACAAAGGTTTAGATAGGGAATTCATGGATCAGATGGACTTATATCCTACAGGCGATTTCCTTGATGGTCCCGATGCATTGGAAGGTGCATGTCAAATCCGCGTATCCCGACATAGTTATGAGAGCAAACAACGTAAAGAAGCATCCGCACGCAGAAACAAAAACTTCAAAGTCCGAATGGGGAGACCTTACTAATGCCATCACTTACATGTCAGGACTTACGCATTCCCTCCGCCTGCGACGGATAAAGGGGAGGTAAATCCTTTAATTCGGTAATTTCTTGGAGGTGCCGGTGCGGTTAGGAAACCATACCTACAGAGCCTGGGGGATATAGAATTACCCCAATATTTTCTTAAACTTCATAATGGCATTCATACCCGGGGAACGCCTTAATGGCGTTAATACCGTTGATTTCTTGATTTGGCGTAATCCGCGATTCTGACAAACAAAAATCCGCGTCCAAAATCGACTTTTGAATGCCTCTGCTACAATTAAAACATTTCTCTTGTCAATTGTTGAGATATATGTTATCCTAACATAATGTATTCTAACCTACACCAACAAGGACAATTCATTGAAGATTGGACGACACACCCTGCTTAATATGCTATTGTTCTGTAGTTTGATCCCTATTCTTGCTGCAGCGAATCCTCAAAAGGTACATACCTACCTCCCGACTAACTCAGTTGCAATCAGTGATGATGCTTTGTCCACATTTTTTAATCCAGCTGGATTAGGAACAAGTCGCGCACTCAATTTATACTACCTGAGGACATATCATAGTGATTATCCAGGTGATGATGCGTTTTTTATTTCTGCCCCAGGTGGTGGATTCAGCATGGAATTCGCTAATGCACCGAATGATATAGATTTCACACGGTATAGTCTATCTGCTGGCAGACATTTCGGCAGCTCCCTGTATTGGGGAACATCCTATAGTTGGATAAACTCAGATGATAAGGAATATGACAAATTTAAATCGGTATCGGTCGGTTTGATGTACCGTCGTAGGTTTTTCTCCATCGGTGCAATGGGTCGGGATCTGAATCGTCCAAAATTACATAATCAGAAGTTAGGCAGAACTTACGATATAGGAATTGCCCTGCGCCCAGGAACATGGCGCACCACTTTATCTGTGGATATGCGAAAAGTACAGGATATACCAGGATTAGATTTGAGTTATGGTGTCGAAGTTCGCCCAATTCGTGAATTAATGTTTCGCGGCACTTACAATAGCGATAATAGTTTCGACGTTCGATTCGGTATCAATATTGGGAATTACGGAATAGGAAGCGCAAATTACTATGAAGAAAGTAGAAAATCGAACGCTGGGGTAGGTTACTTTCAGTTCTCAACTTCTCCTATAGCAAAACCAATTATGCGAAAACGACATTTTCTTAGAATGAAAATGGGAGAAGTAGACAGAATATTACGGATAGGTAAATGGGATAAAGATGTTGCAGGAGCACTGATAGAAATTAACGGCAGCACCTACGGCATCGGGAGATATCAGGAGATACGTGATGCCATTTTAGATTTCAAGAAATCAGGAAAAGTTGTAATTGCCTATATCACTGATTGCACTACAGGCGAGTATATCGTCGCTTCAGCATGCGATTCAATCTTAATACATCCAAGCACTTATGTCCGATTAATTGGATTACGGACTGAACGCACTTTTTATAAAGGTTTGTTGGACAAACTCGGAGTCCGTGCGCTGATTGAACGTATTGGCGATTATAAATCTGCATCAGAGGGATTTACAAGACAGGATATGTCTGAACCGTACCGGGAAAATATAATATCAATTCTCGATGACTTGTACGATCAACTTACGCATGATATTGCAACAGCACGCGGGTGGACACCAGACCATGTCAAAGAATTAATTGATAATGGTCCGTATACTGCAAATGAAGCTATTAAAAACAAATTAGTTGATGAAATCGTATATTCTGATGGATTGCAACATAGGGCAAATAAACTCTCTGGCACTGATGTAAATCTAGTTGAAGTCACTGATTATTTGAATAGCGGATTATATCCTCATGAATGGGCAGTTCCTAAACCAAAAATTGCTGTTATTGAAGCAAAGGGTATGATGGTAACCGGAGAAAGTTTTACAGATATTTTTACTGGAACCGAAGTAATGGGGGCTGAAACGATCGCACGCGCAGTCCGATATACACGAATGGACGATTCAATTAAAGCTGTAGTCCTACGCATAGATAGTGGGGGCGGATTGGTTATTGCTGCAGATGTAATCTGGAATGAACTTATACAGCTCACTGTAAAAAAACCACTTATCGTTTCTATGGGGGACATAGCAGCATCTGGCGGATATTATATTGCTGCCCCCGCAGATGTGATTGTTGCAGAACCCGGGACAATCACAGGATCTATAGGAGTTGTTGCCGGAAAGTATAGTTTGAAAGGGTTATATAACAAACTCGGTGTAAGTAAAGAGATAATAAAACGTGGAAAAAATGCTGATTTTTACAGTGAATATAGCAGCTATCCACCTGAGGAACAAGCAATTATTCAGAAGCAAATTAAAGAGATATATGTCGATTTTGTGTCAAAGGTAACACGCGGTAGGAAACAGTTAACCAGAGCAGATGTAGAGAAAATCTCACAAGGTCTCATTTGGACCGGAAGGCAGGCGAAAGAAAATGGATTGGTTGACGAACTTGGCGGACTCAGTGAAGCACTTTCGATTGCACAAACAAAAGCTGGATTGGAGAAAAAACAGGTTGAGATTGTCCGATTACCGAGAACAACAATAATATCCCAATTATTGGAAAACATACAGCAAATATCTTCTACAAGTAGCACCCCGCTGATACAAAATACCCTTCAATCCTTTGAGCGGAATGGCGGATTAAATTTGATTAATATTCTCAATAAACATCGGATTTTTCTGTTAACCTCTTATGATGTTAAGGTCGGTTTATGATGTTGATCATTAACATGAGTTCGGAATAAGACACAGGACTTACGCATTCCCCCCGCTTGCGGGGGGATAAAGGCTCACTTACCCCCATTTTTGTATGCGGTATGTGTAGGCGTGTGTGTGTATAGAAATAAGTTGGAAAGTCTGATGGGTTATGGTAGAATACCTCCATATAAACCAATGTCGGTGAAAAACCGGCAGGGAGGTATTCTTATGAAATATACCCTTAGCTGGGTACATCCCAGAAAGATTATAACAGGTTTTCGTAAAGTTTTCAACGGGATTTGTATCAAAAAACCGACGCTCCGCAACTTTTATTTGATGCTACAGGCTGTGTGTGTAGCCCCGAGTTTTCGTATTCAATCGATTGCCTCACATCTACCTATCCGTGTGAAACACGACAAGTCTAAGCAAAAGCGTGTGTTGCGGTTTATTGATACCTATTTTCCGGTTGCAGCGGTGAAGGGTGCTTGGTTGTCACATATAGTTGTCAGTGTGTGTCGTTCTGTGGGGATGCAGCATCTGCTTGTGCTGATAGACGAGACAGATTTACCGGGCGGATGGAAGGCGATTGTTGCAGCCCTTCCGTTTCGCAATCGTGCGATCCCGCTCTATTGGGTTCTGTATAAAAATGAGATGCTCAAAGATGGCACCTATCAAGGACATAACGATTTAGTTCAGCAGTTCTGTTGTGATGTCCATAGTCGCGTTGTTAAAGTGTTAGGGGATAGTCGGGAGCCTGTGTTGGTTTTTGACAGAGGGTTCGCCCGAGCGAGAGCGATCCTCAAGTTTTTTGAGGGGCAAGGCATCTGCTACTTGATGCGTGTGCCACGCAATGTTGGTGTGCGTATAGCAGGCAACAAGCAGTGCCTTGAAGAAGTGGCAAATGGTTTTTACCCACAAGTGCTTTATCACTACACGGAGCAGGTGCCTGTGGCACTCTATGTTGGGGGACAGCACACCAAGAAAGACCCGTTATATCTTATCTCCAATCGGCTTCAGGGGAACCCCCTGCGAACTTGCTACAAGCGGCGGACACAGATTGAACACGGGTTCAGAGACTTGAAAACGAACTTCGGTTTCAAAGCACTCGTTTTGAGAAAGAACGAACAGCCCCGGATGGAAGTTCTGTTTTTGTTGGCAGTCGTGGCTTATGGTTTGGCGTTCCTGTGTTATGAAAAAGCTGCGGACAGATGGGCAAAAACTTTACACCCTACGCGGAAAGTTTACTCCGTGATCAGTGTCATCAACCGTATGATCCGCGAGGTGTGGACGCAGGAGGCGTTGCTCTTGTTCACCGAGAGGACTTGTTTGAGAGATATAAACTTTCTCACCGCAGAAGAACTGACATGACAACATTGGAAACCTATGAACACAACTACACACGCATTCAAAAAAAAATGGGGGTAAGTGCGGGGGTAAGTCCCGAAAATAGCAAAAAATATGGGATAAAATACATAAAAAACAAAATTTTAAACAAGAACACACAAAATTGCGTAAGTCCTGAAGACATTGATACTAAGGGCACCGAGCTTACGTTTAAAAACATTTCGAAATTCAAGGAAGCATTTGATGGCACCATCCGATAAATTTGTTAAAGCACGTCAGAATATGGTTCGAAGTCAGATAAAGGGACGCGACATTCAGGATCCAGATGTACTCGCTGCGATGGAAAAAATAGAAAGGCATCTGTTTGTTGCGCCAGAACTACATAAACTAGCATATCAAGATAGACCGCTTTCAATAGACTTTGGACAAACGATTTCACAACCTTATATTGTGGCATTGATGACAGAGTTACTTAAATTAAATAAAGAGTCTAAAGTACTTGAAATAGGAACAGGTTGTGGTTACCAAACTGCAGTTTTAGCAGAGCTTGCTGATGAAGTTTATTCGGTTGAAATCCTACCAGAACTTGCAGAAAGTGCGAAGCGAAGATTAGATGCACTCAACTATCATAACATAAAACTTAAACACGATAACGGTTATCATGGATGGATTGAACATGCACCTTATGATCGTGTGATAGTGGCTGCTGCGCCAAAAAAGGTACCATATCGTCTAACACAGCAGCTTGATGAAGGTGGACGGATGGTGATTCCCGTTGGTTCTAACACACAAGAACTTTTATTAATAAAGAAATACGCTGATAAAATGGAAACTACATCTATCACCGGTGTTAGTTTTGTTCCGATGACTGGTTCCTCATAGGAGAAAATATGTTTAGAATAAAGTTGAAGAGTTGCTACATACTGTTAATATTGCTATGCTTCGGTGCATCAGCAGATGCCGCATTTAATGACATCGGTGTCGGGGCGCGGCCTCTTGGGCTTGGCGGAGCATTTGTTGCACTTGCTGATGATAGTAACGCCGCGCACTATAATGCCGCAGGATTGGCATATATTGATCAAATTCACATTGGGGCAACTTATGCTCAGCGGTTTAACGGACTTGTGAACTATAGTACAATTAATGGGATTATTCCTATCGGCAGCATAGGGTCCCTTGGGACTAATATCGGTATCCTATCGGAGAACTCCGACATATATCAAGAACAATCGATACGTTTTACTTATGCACGCACACTGTTTCAGCAATTGGGATTGGGGATAAACATTAAGTACTTTAGTACTAATTATGATTCAGAAAACGAATTTGTTGTATCGAACCCGTATTTTACAGAGATGTCAAGTTCCGCTGTATCACTTGATATAGGTCTATTAACGAAACCTGTGGAGAGTCTGAATCTCGGTTTGTCGTTAGAGAATGTAATGCCTGCTGATGTTAGTATCTCTGATGAACATACGGAAACAGTGCCAATCAATATCAGAGCAGGTATCGCTTACAAGCTAGAATCTATTGCTGAGATGAGTGCACAAGGTGCTGTGATCACAAATATACTAAGGGAAACGGTTGCAACAGTAGATATACTAGCCCGTAATGGTGAGTTATACACACGAATCGGTGTTGAAGTGTGGATAAATCCCGCTATCGGTGTACGTGGTGGGTATGGTACGGTAATTGGTGGAAATCAAGCAAATACGATCAACCTTGGTGGTAGTGCAAAGATTCCAATAGGGGGCACAGCACTACAACTTGATTATGGATTCCAGATACTGACAGGGAATCTGCGGGACAACACAACACAACGATTCTCGGTGAATCTACTCTTCTAATGAAAGGATATACATCATGAAAAACCTGTTCTTAATATCTTTTTTCATCATCTGTATTGTTGTAATACTACAGAGCTATGGTGCTGTTACTTCAATTGGTGAGATTAACGTTGTGGGTGAAACCAAAGGTATTGTTCCAGCAAGTTCGACGGTACCATTGATAGTGACACTCTCAATTGATAGGTCTTTAGCAGAGCCCGGAGAGGAGATAAAGACTATTGAAATTACTATGCCAAAGGGTTTTGAAAGTAAAGTAACAGATTTTAAAGGTATCACGCGCGATGGTGAAAAACTCCAAGCATCAGTAAATATTTCTGGAGGAAATGTCATTCGTGTCGAACTTGCGCAAATTATAAGAGATTTTCAAAATTCAATCTACGACATTATTTTTGATGCACGCACGCCGAGTACGATTTTTTTAGCTGAATTTAAAGTAATATTACGTAATAATGAAGATACGCCTGTCGGCGAATTTATTCGTGAAGGACAAGCGGATTCAAAGCTCAATAATGATGATTTTACATTACAAGTGATACCTAACGTTCCGCCTGCACCTGTCGCATCTTTCTCCGCTGCAGCTGATACTACTGGAGAAAATGATGTGACACTCCGTTGGCAAAAATCCGATGACCCTGATGTCAACGGATACACTATTTATAGAGATATAGAGACCGTGATTAATGTAGAAAACCGAGCATCTACAACGTTTCGAGATGTCAACGTGCCTCCCGGAGAACATACATATCAAATTACTGCATATAAGTCTATATTATTGCAGTCAGAACGTTCCGCAGCTCATACAGTGGTTGTGCCAGAAGATTCCGCAGCCCCCTTACCACCCACAGCAATTAGAATCGAAGCTAAAATGGAAGGTGTACAATTGAATTGGGATGCCAGTGTCAGTCGCGATGTGATTAAGTATAAAATCTGGTTCGGCTCTTCGGAAGCTACGACGCTCGAAATGCTATCCGATGGTGAGATTTCTATTGAAAACGCAAGTAACGGAACAATAAAATATAAATACTTCGATCAAAGACAAATTCCAAAAGGCAGTTTTACATTTACTTACGCCGTAACTGCTGTTGATGAAGTAGGCAATGAATCTGCCCCTGCTAAGAAAAGACTCAGAGTGTTCGATAGACCATTTCCAAATCCGTTTACACCACTTTCAAGTGATTCTGACTTTAACACCGTAGTTTTTCTTAAACGAACAATAGAAGACGGTGAAGGTGAATTCAGTGTACATCTCTATAATCTAAATGGAGTACTTGTAAAAACATTATCAGCAAAACTCAATGATGACGAACTTAGATGGGATGGAAGAAATGAAAGTGGTGAGGTTGTTGAAAGTGGCATTTACGTATATCAATTACAGGTTGGCGATAGTTATGCAACGGGGACAATAATTGTAGCAAAATAATGCCTCATGTTGATCAGGTTTATTGGTTTTTTGTCTTTCCCGTTCTAACAGGTTGCACTAATGGATTATGGAATGATTTTCTATCAAATATTGACTTAAAGACAATAACATAAGTATACTATAATTTATATTCTTCTCTATGAAATAAAAATTTAAAGGAGCAAAAATGAGAAATTTGAAGACGGTTTTATTTTCAGCACACATCATTAGATTAATTATTATTGGCAGTTTATTATTTGCCCTACCGGCGATGGCTGGATTTCTTGTGATGCAAAAAAGCGATCCTGATATCCGCGATTATATGTCTATAGCTTTTACAGGAGAAAAAACCGGATGGGCAGTAGGTTCAGCAACCTTTGAAGATTTTGAAAACCCCGGTTTCATCGGATTTACAATAGATGGCGGAAAAACTTGGAATAGATCTGAAATCAGACTCGAAGCTGACTTAACTGATTTACACTTTTTTGATGAAAACCACGGTTGGGCAGTTGGACAAAAGGGAATTATTGCTAATACAACCAACGGAAGAGATTGGGAACTTCAAGTTAGCAAGGTAGTCGGATTAACACTTTCGAGTATCTATTTTGTTAATAAAGATGTTGGATACGCAGTCGGAGAAAATGAAACTATTCTTTCAACCAAGAACGGTGGACGACAATGGAAAGTATTGAAAGGTGGACAGATCGGGAGCGGTGTCGGTGAGGATAATACAAGCATGTTTAATTCAGTTCAGTTTCTTGACGAAGAAACTGGTTATGTCGTCGGCATAAGCGTTTTCCCCGCTGAAAAAACACAAAAAAGTGTTATTATCAAAACTGAAGATGGTGGGCAAACTTGGGTTTCTCAAGAAACCGGCCAAGA
This sequence comes from Candidatus Poribacteria bacterium, assembly GCA_965200395.1. Lineage (GTDB taxonomy): Bacteria > Poribacteria > WGA-4E > WGA-4E > WGA-3G > MSPOR6. The sequence continues at coordinate 1,061,277 of CBDAUH010000004.1, forward strand.
AGACATTCTCGAAGATATATTCATGTTAAATGCAAATATCGGTTGGGCAGTGGGTGAAAACGGCCTCGTTCTCTATACAAAAGATGGCGGTAAGAAATGGGAGAAACAGCAAAGTGGAACAGAAGAGACACTTCGCAGTATCCGTTTTGCAAATGAAAATGTAGGATGGGCCGTTGGTGGTGAGCTCGGTGTCGGAGTGGTTATTACCACCACTGATGGCGGACAGAATTGGTCAATTGAAGAATCAAATGAAAAAATGATGAAGGTAGATGTCCTTGATATTCAGCACGTTTGGTTAGCAGGGTTAACCGGGTTAATCATGAAGGCTGAATAGACTTGAACACACAACGGTTTTTCAAAAAGATGACATGTTAATCGTTTAAGCTGAACTTGTACAAATTGCGTCCAACACGGTGTCGTAGCAGTTTTTGGCACAGCTGAGGCTGCCAAATGCGGTACCGTAGGCAATTTAGTATCATCGGTAAATAACATAGGTCTCACTAAAAGAGATTCTTAGTGGGAAGAAAGGAGGATATTTTGGACAGCCCTACATTCGCCAAGCGGATGAATCGCTTGGGAACAGAATCGGCATTTGAGGTGTTAGCCAAAGCCAAAAGCTTAGAAGCACAAGGTAAAAATATTATACATTTAGAGATTGGTCAACCAGATTTTTCGACACCCATGAATGTATGTGAAGCAGCATTTAAGGCAATGAAAGATGGGCACACTGGTTACTGCCCATCAGCAGGCATACCCGAATTCCGTGAAGTTGTTGCACAACATATCAGTGAAACCCGTGGTATTAATATTCACCCTGATGAAGTTACCGTTACACCAGGTGCTAAACCGATAATTTTTTTCACAATCTTAGCATTAGTCGATGATGGTGATGAGGTAATCTATCCAGAACCCGGTTTCCCTGTTTATGAATCGGTGATTGATTTCATCGGGGGCAAAGCAATCCCTCTGCCACTCCGCGAGGAAGTTGACTTTCGCTTCAGAATTGATGACTTAATTAGTGCAATTACTGACCGAACCAAGTTATTGATACTCAATTCTCCGCAAAATCCAACCGGCGGCACCCTTACCGATGCAGATCTAACTGCAATAGCAGAACTCGCGCAAAAACATAACTTTTATATCCTTACTGATGAAGTCTATTCACGGTTACTCTATCAAGGAACCCATCAAAGTATCATGAGTCTGCCGGGTATGAAAGAGAAAACAATATTAATTGATGGACATTCCAAAACTTATGCTATGACCGGATGGCGGTTAGGATACGGGGTTGCCCCTCGTGAGATCGCAGATAAGATTACCCAATTGACTATCAATTCAAATTCATGCACAGCGACCTTCACACAATATGCTGGAATAGAAGCATTGACAGGACCACAGACCTTTGTTACACAGATGGTTGCAGAGTTCAAAAAACGACGGGATGTCATTGTAGATGGATTAAATGCAATAGACGGTATTTCTTGTGTTAAACCACTCGGTTCATTTTATGTTTTTCCCAATGTAACCCAATTACCACTATCGTGTGAAGAACTTGCAGATTATTTGATGGATGAGGTCGGGGTTGCATTATTACCCGGCACCGCATTTGGAAAATACGGTGATGGCTATCTTAGGCTGTCTTATGCAAATTCATTAGATAATATTAAAGATGCCTTGAATCGTATACAAACTGCTGTTTCCAAGTTATAAACAGAATTTAGGATATGTAAAATGTCCCAAAAAGCGATAGCGAGAATTCCTGCAAGCACAACAAACCTGGGGCCTGGATTTGATGTCCTCGGATTGGCACTGCAACTTTATAGCACCGTATCACTCGAAATAACGGAGAATGAAACAGAAGTTGTTGTTAGTGGTATTGATGTTGAAAAGATACCAAGCACCCCTGACCATATAGCGTTCCGTGCAGTAGCATCCGTTTTTCATAGGAGCGGCCATCAACTTCCCAGCGGATTAAAATTGAACATTGCTAATGGTATCCCCGCAATACGAGGTTTAGGGGGTAGTGGAACTGCTATCCTCGGCGGTTTGTTAACAGCAAATGTTCTATGTGGTAATCCGTTTTCTCGATCAGAATTGCTCAACTTTGCAACAACAATTGAGGGGCATCCAGACAACGTCGCAGCATCACTGCATGGTGGCTTGGTCATTTCGCTGCAGGAAAACGATCACATCCATACAATACAGATAGCATGTGATCCTGTCTTGCATGTAGTACTCGCTATCCCAGAATTCACATTGTCAACCCAAGAAGCGCGCGATATTTTACCCAAAACTGTTGACTTTACCGACGCTATCTATAACATCAGTCGTAGTTCACTACTTGTTGCAAGTATTGCAACAGGAAAATTGGATATGCTTTCAATGGCTATGTCTGATAGACTCCATCAACCGTATCGTAGTAGATTAATTCCTGGATTTAATGATGTTGTTGACGCTGCAACTTCTGCAGGGGCATTGAGTATTGCATTAAGTGGTGCAGGACCAACTATCGCAGCATACTGTATTGACAACATGGAACACGTTGGTAGAAGTATGCAGGAAGCATTCAGCGATAACAATATCCATGCTGAAATTAAAATACTTGCTACTGACCTAGAAGGTGCAAAAGTTTGGACATAAATTAACGTGAGTTCGGAATAAGACATTTTTTGTAGTGCCAACTTTTCGTCTACGTAATCAAGATACACAACATGGAAAAGTTATGCTACAATGGGCAGTATAGCAGAAACGATATAATTTAAAATCATCTAAAATAAGTGTTGTTAGGAAAAGATATGTCTAATTTCTATGCAGAAAATATCTCTTTTCTGCAAAACCAGTTTAATACAGATTTGGAATCTGGCTTAAGCCAAAATGATGTTGAAAAGTTAAAAGAACTGCACGGTGAAAATATATCGAAAACTAAATCCAATAATTGGAATACAACATCAATTCTTAAACAAGTATTTAATTGGAGATTAGTATTATTAATTGCCGCAGCAGTACTTTTTGGAATTTCTGGAGACATTTTGTCTACAGTTTTCATTGGTTCCATTGTTGTAATATCCTTACTATGGACAATTATAGTTGCAGTTAGTTTTCAAATTAGACATACAAACCGTATAGAACAATTCAACTTCAAAGTATCTGTTATCCGCCAGGGTAAACAAGAAAAATGTTCTCCCACAGACATTGTACCGGGTGATCTTCTTGTACTTAGACCGGGGTACTATATACCCGCCGATGCCCGTATTATACAATCAGATGGATTATCGATTGATGAATCTGCCTTGTTTGGCAGCAGCGGTTCCGCCATCAAAACAGTCAAGGAAATAGCAGAGACTGGACTTCCACCGGAAAAACAGACGAACATGGTTTTTGGGGGTACTTATGTTGATGCAGGTATAGGTCAAGCGATTGTTGTCAGAACAGGTGATGAGTTGGAAATGCATAAGAATGCAAATAATACCCGTTCTATGCCAAACGATATGACTGTCGCAGAAAATCAGCTGAAGTATAGCACAAATATATTAATGTTCGCTGGTCTTGTGGTAGGGGCGATCTCAGTTGCGATAATGTGGTGGCAACAATCCGCCCAGAATCCTACAGCCGATTGGATACCGTACGTGCAATTCGGTTTATTGTTTGTAATCGCCGCAGCATCTTATGACTTGTCTTTGCTTTTACACGCGATCCTCGATTATAAAACAAATGGATTGATTAAAAAAGGATTAGCCCTGCGGAATAGACGCTTTTTTGAAAAACTGAATCAACTTACCGCCTTCTGTTCTAATGAGAGTGGAATTGTAAGCACAAAAGCATTAACAATTTCCAATATATTTGTAGATGAACAAATTGTTAATCGTTCAACCTGGGAAAAATGGCTGTCTTCACTTGAATCACATTCATCTGAAGAAATCAGCAAACGTGTCAGTAATATACCACCCGGATTTCATGTACCACAAGGTGCCCCAGGTTTGGTGTTAACTGCAGGTTTGGGAACATCGGGTGAGAGGTATTATGATAGAAACAATGCCGATCAATCACACCAACAAGTTATACATGATACTGTGGTAAAACTTGGATATCAGTTGGAACATATCGAATCTAACATGCAGCTTGTTTCCGAGTATCCATGGACTGCTAACTTTGGATATGAACTTCATGTATTTAAATCTGGAGAGAATGAATATCTTAATATAATTGTGGGCGAAGCACGCAACGTTTTGGAATCCTGTGATTCTATCCTCGTTAATGGAACGTTTACCGAATTCTCTTACGAGCAATATAGTATGTGTAGTGAAATCCTAAATTTCATGGATAACTCCAGAGAAACAGCTTACGGTGTCGCTTCAATTCATTCAGAAGTACCATTGTCTCCATCTGAAGTTCAGGGGATTTCTACCTTTTTAGGTTTCATCAGCTTTTCTGCTATTGATATAGAAGAGACAACTTCGGTAATTAAGTCTTTCCTTGACACCGGTATTAAGGTTATCTTGATAAGCGAAAGTGATGAGCAAACAACCACAGATTTAGCGAAGGAACTCGGGCTTGCACACACACGCAATGCATTTGCTACGAGAGAAGAGCTTATTAGTCTTACAACACAAGAATTTGATCAAGAAGTACTAAATTGGAGTGCATATTCTCAACCGACACCAGAGCAAAGACGTAACATTGTACGCAGCTTGAAACGTCATAATCATTCAGTGGGTTTTTTAGGACACAGTTCTGTTGATCAACGTGCAATGATTGCTGCAGATCTTGCATTTGCGGATACAAGATACGCTACTCATTTTGCGCAGGACCATGCAGACTGTTTGATTATTGATAAAGGATTTAAAGCAGTCAAAGACAGTATGCTCTATGCACGTGAGGTATATCACAACCTTTCGGGGTCTCTGCGATGGTGTTTTTCTTGTGCCATGGCACAATTTCTAACCGTGATTTTTGGGTTAATCCTTCATGCAGGATTCAATTTTGACATGCCACTGACAATAAAGCAGATCGTTTGGGTACAATTTTTAACAACCCTTCTCCCTGCTATCGGCTTAGGCTACGAGAGAATTACTGTTGATGAAAGACAGTACCATACCAGCAGAACTACAGCTCTACTACCCAGGACTGCTGTACTTGATATTGTATGCAGAAGTACTGTCATCAGTTTAATGACGATTATTCATTTCTTAGTATTGACATATACTTCGGTTGAATTAAAGGTTATAGAAGCTCAATCAGCAGCATGCACAACACTGTTTTTTGCACAAGTGATCTCTTACTTCCAATGTGTACGTTATCCCTGGGAATCGCTATTTAAAAGGATGTTTGTTAATATAAGATTATTACTTATTTTTTTACTTGTGATTGGACTTTATATGTCAGGTATGTATGTTGGGGTATTGCAAGATATATTGGAAATCGTTCCACTTCAGAAAGATTGGATAATCACCGGTTTGTGTAGTATTATTTTGCTGCTATTACCCCTAAATTTGGCTATTGATCCACGAAAAGATGTGACTTAGACCCAGAAGCCGTAGGTTGGTATCCCACCAATAATTCCGATTATAGTCCAGGTACTGCCGATTGTGAACTCTCCAAGAATTAGACCTAAAAAGAATGGTGCTATCTTCCGGTACTTCACAGGTCCACCATATTTTAGAATGATTAATTTTAATAGCCAGCTCATAAATAAGCAGCCCCATGTAACATTCATACCCCAGCTTGTAGAAATGGCAAATCCAGCAGGGTGAAAGGGCCACCAAACGAATCGCATTCTAAACAGCATCAGGACGGTTGTTATACAATAACCAAGCACAGTAAAACCTGTTTCAGGAATTAACGTATCTGTAGGGGCCTGTAACCAACCGGTGAGCCTTCTGTACGGTTCAGTACCGAAGGCACTCAAGGATGGCCAATAAGCACGGACTTCCATTCCTAACTGATATCCACGGTCGATTAATGCCCAAAATCCTGCTAATGAACCCAATACAGCTGCCAGGATCAATGCAAAAATAATTCGACGCATTGACATGTTCGTCCGTTCCATTATTTTGAAACCCTCTAATTGATGTGGCATCGGATGGCTTCGATATGCCCGGTTGATGAACCAAAACATTGAAAACATGATGAGATTGTCTCTACCTAAACGTCGTGTACCGACGACGCGAGTTAAAATTTGATCTGGTCCTGAATAGTGTAAGTCATGCACAGGTGTTCCTAACTCAGCTCGCATACGTGTTATTGCAATAGAAATCATGTAATAAATCACGAAGAACACCAACATTACACCGATGTTTGCTCCGCCGTAATAACAGAAGACAACTAAAAATAACAGTGCAGCAATCAAGCCAAATACTGCCCCTCTATATGAAATTGGACTATCATCAGATGCTTGTGATGTGTTTTTACTAAACAGCATGCGTCCAACCCAAAGGAGGTGTCGCCTACTTGCCCAAATGGCAAGTACGCACAATGCTAAATATCCACCTGATGCCTGTTCGTTTAGATATGGAAATCTTGGTAGACTTCTAAATCCGAACATAGCACCAACGACACGCAATAGTCGCCAATACCAGAAGAAAAACCAGCAGGAAAATGACAAATCGAGGGGAATGAAAAAACCGAGTCCAATTGCAAAGGGGTATAAGGAAAAAGGTATGTTACCCATTGCATTCCAAGGACTTTCAGTAAATACGCGGTAACTCCGATTGCGTGTCGGTAATTCGGGAAGAAATGGATATAAAAAACTGATACCGTTCCATAATGCTAAACCTCCTGCAACACAGAAACCAGCCCACACTGTTTTATTCTTAAAAAATTTGTTGTGTGCAGCACCGGTCATTTGAAGTGGAAGCTGGATAATCGGATAACTTAGTTTTTCATATTCTATCCACTGTTTTCTAATGATGATGTTGATACAGAGCATTCCAAATACTAAAACGCCGATGAAGGTTGTCCACCACAAAACAGGTATTGCCCAACCGAATAATGTTTCAGTTGTATAGAGTGGTAAATCCCCTTCATAGTAGCCTTGTAGAAGTTGATCGTTACTCACCGTGAGCCATTCTGGCAGAAACGGAAGGAACAGCTGTTGCCATTCATTTTCAGGAGTTGCAAAGCGAAAGGCGTGACCCAACATCGGCACTAATATTTCAAGCATATCGTGACCAGTGATTCCCGATGCAATGGATAGCATCAGGTAGACAATGACCAATTCGCTCTGAGCTAGTGCCATCCAAGGAAGAAATCGTTTCAGCAGTTGGTTGAAACCGATGATCACGAACAGACTGAAAATTACGTTGAAAAAGAGTGAAATCGTAACAGGATGCCCTGAATAACGGATTACCTCCATCTCAATCACCCAGTAACAGTTGATCGGTATCAAGATAACAGCGATTAGGATAGATTTGATTGTAACCCCATGGGGAGGAATGGTTGATGGGGTGTGTTTTGTTTCCATGTGGTTTAAAAGGTTATAGCGAACTGAGTTTCGATCAGTCTACAGCAATATGAATAGGTCGTCAATACTTTTATTTAGACTGAGCAGAGACATCCAAATGTATCTGATACGCCAATAGTTTCTCTTTTTCTTAACATTGTAAATATGATATAATTGACATAACCACAAATAAAGACATTGTAAATCCGTAATTGTCAAAATTGAACACAATAGAAAACAACGTCTTTGCCTAACAAAACAGACATCAAATCAAGAAGATCAATGAATCCATTAAAGTATCTAAAAGTTCAAGTTGAAAAACGGTTCTACAGAGCGTATCAGAAACAGTTGGAGGCGGAGGCTGGTTCTTGGAATATACCGCGCCATATCGGGGTTATTCTTGATGGAAACCGGCGCTATGCTAAAGCGAGCGGATTAGACGATGTGATTAAAGGACACTACGAAGGTGCAGATAAACTTGAAGAAGTGCTCCATTGGTGTGATGAACTAGGGGTAGAAATCTTTTCAATTTGGATTTTTTCGCTCGATAACTTCAAACGCGCAGATGATGAAGTTGAGGGGATTTTGGGATTAATTGAAAGAAAGATGCGTGAGTTAGTTACAATCAAGGGGCTTCACAAAAATCAGATTAAGGTACGGGCAATGGGACAAATTGAACGTCTACCACAGAGCCTTCAAGAAGCAATTCGGCAAGCAGAGGAAGCGACTAAAGATTATGACAAATTTATTTTGAATGTCGCTGTGGCTTATGGTGGACGTGAGGAGATTATAGAAGCTGTCAGAGGACACTTAAAGGCGGAAATACAGAAAGGAAAAGATGCCCTTCAAATTGCAGATGAGTTGAGTGTGGATACAATCGCACCTTATCTATACACATCAAATCTACCTGATCCTGAGTTAATTATTCGCACAAGTGGAGAGGTACGTTTGTCCGGATTTCTGTTGTGGCAGAGTGTTTATTCCGAATTTTATTTTTGCGATACCTATTGGCCCTCATTTAGGAAAATTGACTTTTTACGCGCAATACGGGATTATAGCCATCGTAAACGACGTTTTGGCAAATGAATGTGGAGACAGTATAAACAGATTGATCCTCGCTGTTACAAATGTTGCAGTAAAAATTTGAATTGAACGGTTTTTCAGTATAAGGAGTACTTGATGCGTTTTGGAATATGTACAGGTTTGGATAATGTAGATCGTCTTGCTGAGGTTGGATATGACTATATTGAATTGGGGGTGGGAAGTGCATTAATGCCTGAAGCGGATGAGGCTGAATTTGAGAGAATTAGGGAGCGCGTGGCTAATGCGCCCATAAAACCTGAAGCTTATGCTGGATTTATTTATACCCAGAGATCTGCGCGTAGTTGGTGAGTCGGTTGATTTTGCACGATTGTCTCAGTATGTAGAAAATGCATGTCGCAGGGCGAAACGAATTGGTGGTGAAGTTATCGTATACGGTAGCAGCGGTTCTCGGAACGTTGAGGAAGGATATTCTGAAGAACGGGCATTAGCGCAGATCGCAGAATTCCTTGATATGTCAGCAGATCATGCAGAAGCACACGGAATGATAATTGCAATTGAACCGATCTGCATGAAGGAAGGAAACATATTGCGAACGGTTGCCGACGGTCTCGCAATGGCGAAACGAGTCAATCGAAATAGTATAAAGGTTTTAGCTGATCTATACCATATTTGGCAGGAGGACGAACCCACGCAAAACATCGTTGATGCTGCATCATATTTAGCACATGTCCATATTGCGGAACCTGTCAAACGATCATACCCCGGTAACGATGACTTTGATTTTTCAGATTTCTTTACGGCACTAAAAAATGCAGGGTACGATGGACGTATCTCCTGTGAATGCAAATTTAACAATTTTGATACTGACATTGAAACTGCTTTGAAAACAATGAAAAGTTATATTTGATATCTGTATTTGGGAGGTGGCGTTTATTCTCAGAAGTCAACATGGCAGAGTAATTCGAGCACGAGCAGGATTTTATGATGTTCAACACGATGAATTGGTGCTTCGATGCACATTGCGCGGTACATTAAAAAAGAAACAACGATCCGAAACTGGCCGGAGACTCTACGCGGACCCGGTTGCTGTCGGTGATCATGTTGTTTTTTCTCAGCTTGATCATGAAGAGGGTGTTGTAGAGGAGATTCTTCCGAGACAAAGCAAGTTTTCACGCCGATACGCTGGAAAACAAGAAGAGATAGAACAAATTATTGTAGCAAATGCCGACCAAATTGTTGCCGTTGTTTCAGCCCGAATGCCGCCACTCAACTTTCGCACATTAGATCGCTTTCTTATTTTGGCAGAAGCAGGAGAAATGATTGCCGTAATCTGTTTAAATAAGATAGACCTAGTTGATAAAGATCAACGTGATCAAATCACTTCAACGTTTGAAATCTATGAGAAACTCGGGTATAATGTCTTTTATACGAGTATCAAGATACCTGAAAGTATAGAACCCTTAAAGAATGATTTAAAAGATAAATTCAGTGTAATAGTGGGGGCATCAGGAGTAGGGAAGTCAAGTATTCTCAATGCAATTCAACCGAATCTTGAATTACGGATAGGTGAGGTAGGTAAAAAGACACGTAAAGGCAGGCACACAACGACACTGGTAGAGTTGTTCACACTTGATAATGGAGGTGAAGTGGCAGACACGCCAGGCATCCGAGAAGTCGGTTTGTGGGGTGTTGATACAGAATACCTTGAATACTATTTTCCAGAAATGGAACCGTTTATTGGGAAATGTAGATACAATGACTGTGCGCATGTCAAAGAGTCTGACTGTGCAATACGGAATGCAGTTGAATCTGGAGATATCTACACTGAACGTTATCGCAGCTATTTAGTATTAAAAACAGAAGATACAACAGCGAATTAAGGAGACCAAATGAAACGTCAATTACGTATTTTCGGCATAATAATTATTTGCTTACTTATGTCTTGTATAATCGGTTGTGGTTCTGACGATGAGGCTACTGAACCGGCTAATAATCCGCCAACTGTTGACAGTTTTATAGTGCCGGAAGAATTCGAACCTGGTGATATTCTTGAATTCAAGATAATTGCTCATGACGAGGATGGAGATACACTGAACTTTACATGGGAAGTAGATGGCGAAATATTGGAAGCTACCGGAACAAGTGCAAAATGGACTGCACCCGATGATGATGTTGAATCTGTTAAAGTCACTGTGCATATCAGTGATGGCGTAAGTAAAACCGTAAAACGAGTCAAGACCATTGCAAATAAGCAATTTATTACCCCTGAACCCGTTGACCCGCCTGATATTGACGAAGTACCTGATCCTCCCTTAAACCTGATCGTACCCGGTAAAGGTGCGTATGGCGTTAAATTAGGTGATCCATTTAAAAAAGTTGAGGCGATACATGGAAAATCGGATGGTCCAATAGGTGTAAATCGCCGCTTTACATATTGGGATCCTAACAAAGGTTTTGCTGGTCACGTTGACGGTATTGGGCTTGTAGAAGACCTATTTATTAGCCGTCCAAATAGAGCTAAGACTGCAGGTGGTAATGGAATTGTAGGGTTATTTAGTTTTATAGATATTCATTTTATCAAGTTAACTGTGAGTAAAGGTTTTGATGCATATTCCTTTATTTTATCAGCGATCCGTGTTATGCCTTGAAAACGGAATACGGATAATGCGGTATTTCGTAAAGCGGCCATGACTTGTGGAATAGCCCCGCATCTGACAGGTGATGCGTCCTCGCCGAGTAGCACATCGCGCATCCAATGCGACTTGTTCTCTATTGCCCAATGGCCTCTCCGTAAAGCAAGTAAGCGTTCTGCGGATGCCTCACTCGGTTTCAGGCTCGTAATCCCATAGGTAGTGCGGGTTGTCTCTTCTCCTGTCTTCATATTTTTGGAAGTATAGCAATATTGGATCACTTGTGCTACGCCCGGCCAATCCAGATATGCGTTGAGACTTGTGCTTGCCTTGATACATCGCGTCTCAAGTCTGCCATGCGACTTTTCAATCGTCTCATGCATGTATATCGGTTTCCCTAAAGTAGGGTGTGTTGTGTCTTCAGAAACCGCGTCAGGCACGCCTTGAAAAAGTTTTTCAATCGCTTCTAACAGGTCCGGTTGATTGCCTTTAACAGGCAGCATATAGTCGCCCCCGCTGTTTATGATTCCGTGGCAGAAAGAGCGTTGTGTCAAAAGGGCATCCGTTGTGATAACTTTGCCTGCTACATCAAACGCTTTGAGGATTTCCGTTGATACCGGTATTTCATTGGTTTTGTCGCTGACACCTCGCTGCGTGAGGGTGATCCCTAACTCATGAGAGACGACGGAGAGTAAATGGCTGATCATCGCACCACTTTTTTTAGACGCACGCAGGGTTTTGCCATCTATAGCGACTGCGTCGGAACACCCCCGCAAATCAGGGCACTCTGCTAATGCGGCGTTTACCCATTTTGACAGGATGTTTTCTAATGCCTCAACGTCCAACTTTTTCAACAGATTATGGATAGTTGCGGCACAAGGCGTTTTGTGATGTGTGAACCCGAGTGCTTTTGTGAGTGCGGGCTGTGAGCGTGCCCAGGTAGCGATGGATGTATACCCTTTATGCCCGCACATCAATCCAACGACTAAAAGTGCGAGGATTGCTTTCAAGGGGTGCCGTTTCCCTTTTTCCTTGCGTGGGTCTGTAAGTTCTGCTAACATATTGACTAAGTGGCAGGACTTTTTTCTTGTCATTCTTCACCTCAAAAGATCGTAAGTTTTTAAGGTGAAGTATAGCAGATATACCATGAAAAATCACGGTATATCTGCACATCCTAAAATATTAACGATTGTGATAAAAAACAACTAAAATACATAAAACTAAATAACCCTAATGGAATTGGGAGTACCCTTGATACTGTTGAAAGAGAATTTGGAAAGGCAGAAGAAATTAACGAAGTTGTTGATAGTATTGGGCATAGGTTTCCGAAGCGAGGAATTGAATTTATTATAGACGAAGATGAGAAGGTACTATATATTTTCGTCTTTAAACCGATTGCAGGTGCACCTGCTGGCGTTGGTATTCAAGATCAACAGAACGCTGATGCACAGAAAAACATTGCTATAGAACTTATACGTCGTAGAGCAAAGCAAGCATCACGATCAGGTAATTGATTGTGCTAATACAAACTGCAATGAATTTTAGGCACTTCATATCGATCTATTATATAAATCGATCTTTGTGTGGACTGGCATTCCATTGTTTTTGCCATGATGCCCATGATGTTGGACATTGCTTGTTCTTCTTTTCACGTACAGGACATGCAATCGCTTCATGCCAAAGTCCATCTAACGATGTCCCTGAGCGGCTGTAGCGAAAGTCAACAGACCACCGTATTGTATTGCTGCAGTTTAGCAAAGAACGGTGAAAGACCAGATTGTTGAAAATCAGGAGGTCCCCTTTCTTCATCTCTAATGTATGGATGTCATATTGTGATGAAGTAGGAGAAGTAACAGGTACTGCAAAAGCTTCACCCTCAACGCGGTGATATGATTTTAGTCCTTCTTTATGACTTCTTGGCAAAAATTGCAAGGCACCGTTTTCGGTATTAACATCTACTAACGGCAGCCATACTGTAAGGTGCAGGTCGTGTTCAGTGTGTGGCATGTAGGCACTGTCTTGATGCCAAGGGAGGGTAGTTAGTTTTTCGTTAGGTAATTTGGGTCGGACCCAGAAATCACCGTTGAATTGAATCTCATTTCCGATCAGTGTTTCTATTATATCCAGCACTTTTCGGTTTGTAATCAGGTTAAAGAGTGCTTCACTATAGACAAGCGTATGCCATCCGAATACCTCATTTTCTTTACCACAATCCTGAAGAACAGCGTACCATCGTTTATCAAAGGGCATAACTTCATATACATTTGCGATGGTTCCAGCACTGTACATTTCATGTGCCCGTTTGTCGACAACTTCAGAAATAATATTGGTTAATGGGGCTAAATCAACTTCGTTTAGCGCATCATGCACAACTAGGTAGCCGTTCTCGATGAATATGTTTAAATGTGGTTCCATATATCAGTAATGCGTTTTTATTCTGCTCCAAGTTGTTGTGAGTTTACCTCTTGGCTTGATAGGCAATGGATCCATAGATTCTTCAATAGGTATTACATCATTCCATAGTGCAACTTCATCAACAACACCGGTGAAGAAGTTCTGACCGTTTCTACTACCGATAGTGAATGGTAAATCGTCGGTAATGTGGACAGCTCCGTTTCCCGCCATTTCACCTTCAAATTTTCCATTCACATACGTCTTTACTGATTTGCCATCATAAGTACCGAAGATATGGTACCATTCATCAATCTTTAACAAGAAATCTCCTACACAGCAAACAAGGTTATTCGCAGGTCCGGTAGAAACATAAAAGGATAGCGTTCCATCTGCTTCGATGAAAAACCCATAACTCCAATTTTCGTGAATTCCTTTTTCTAATACAGCAATCCACGGACCGAGTTTTTTAGGTTGAATCCACGCAGACAAGGACAATGCGTCCAATTTTGAAATCGCTTCGTGATGTGGAATAGCGACATAGTCATTTGTACCATTGAATTCTAATGCTTCGCCTTTGTTCCCTTCAACAACTTGTGGATTTCCATGAATTGCACCATCGTGCCCGTTACCACTTAAGTCAGTCACTCCATCTGTTTCATCAAAAGACCAATATCCTATCAATTCTCCGTTTGCAGTGATATTTGTAAGGAATGAAATGATAAAGATGTAGAGAATTCCAACAGTATTAGAAATTTTCATTCTTTAACCCCGCTGAAATGATAAAGTATCCATAACCATATTAGCCTCTTGGTTATGGATATGAACATACTACAAACGATCTCTCAATAAATCCATCAAACCGTCCGGCGGGTCGAATGGCAGTTCGATTACCTCGTTTGTGATCCCGCTGTAATATATGCCGAGTAGCAGATTGAATTCTGCCAACGATTGTTTTAGGTGTGTTGGATGTTCATTTTTTTCATCATCCAGCCAATCGATGACAGCATTTGTAAGATTACCTTGTGCAATGACATCCTGTTCGCCATAGTTGAGCGGACCTCCTTCATAGCTACCTTCTCTTGTGGAACGTTCCCAACTACTAAATCGCCAATGTACGTATCCGTCTTCCCCGATTACAAATACACGTTTGTGGAAGAAGACCGTTGGATCGTCGGATGCAGAAGGTGCGATTGCTGTTCCAAATGCAACAGAGGCATGGATTCCATTTTCATATTGAACACGCGCCGCAGCGAATTGTGGAGACGGTTGTGCAGAATCCAAATGTCCTCCTCCTGATATTTGCCCCAACACACGTACTGGACGAGAATTATCTATGTATGATGATACTAACTGAAGAACGTGCGGCCCTTGGTCTACGGGTGTGCTGCGTGCGCTTGCATCAATAAATTTGATTTCACCGATTTTACCTTCCGCAACATCTTGCTTAAGTTCAAGGTTTTGTGGGTGAAAGTTCAATTGGGTATTAACAACAAATTTTGTGCTTGTTTCTTCAGCCAAACCAGCGATTTGCTTCCAGTCCTCACTTTCCACCGCAATTGGCTTTTCAACGATTGCAGCAGGTACCCCGTGGTCAGATGCTTGCTTCATCAACGGATATCGGATCCGTTCATTGGATCCACGAAGTACAGGTGCAGTGACAATATGGAGAACATCAGGTTTTTCTTTTTGAAGCATCTCATCTAAATCGGTGTAACGAGAAGCGACGTTGAAATCGTCTCCAAATCGGTTGAGTAGTTCTTCATTCATATCACAGATGGCTGCCAGTTTGCCACCTTTTACGAAACGGTATGCGTCTGCATGGGCACGTGCACGCCCTCCACATCCTAACATTGCTGTTTTATACATAGCTTACCTCCTTAACTTAAACAATTTATCGTCAAGTGTTATGTATTGTTTGAACTATAATGATCATGCGGTAGTGGTGATATCTGCCACTACCGCATAATCTAGCAATTGTGTTGCAATAAGAGATATTACAAATGTTCTTTCAGTGAACCCATTAATCCGTCCGGTGGATCAAATGGTAGGTCAATTATCTGATTGGTTATTCCACTGTAGTAAATACCTAATAACAAATTGAATTCTGCCAATGATTGTTTTAGATGTGTTGGGTGTTCATTCTTTTCATCATCAAGCCAGTCGAATGCAGCTTCAGTTAGATTGCCTTGTGCTGCAATGTCCTGTTCTCCATAGTTGAGTGGACCTCCTTCATAACCGCCATCATGTGTTGAACGTTCCCAACTACTGAACCGCCAATGCACAAACCCTTTCGTTCCAACAACAAAAACGCGCTTGTGTGCTACTGTGCTACCACTGTCGGATGCTAGCGTCCCCATGCCCGTTCCAAATGCAAGAGAAACATGTAAACCGTTTTCGTAAATAGCCTGACCAGCAGCATGCATTGGAGAGGGTTGTGCGGAATCCAACTGCTCTTTACCTGCAATTTGTCCTAATACCTTTACCGGACGCGAGTTGTCTATATAGGAGGATACCAACTGTAATACATGCGGAGCTTGATCTACAGGTGTACTGCGTGCGCTTGCATCAATGAACTTAATTTCACCGATTTTTCCATCTGCGACATCTTGCTTAAGTTCAAGATTTTTTGGATGGAAGTTAAGCTGCGTGTTGACAATGAATTTCGTATTGGTTTCCTCTGCTAATCCTGCGATCTGTTTCCAGTCTTCACTTTCAACGGCAATCGGTTTTTCAACGATTGCTGCAGGAACATTATGATCTGATGCTTGCTTCATGAGTGGATAACGGATCCGTTCATTGGTACCCCGCAACACTGGGGCAGTGACAATGTGGAGGAGGTCTGGTTTCTCCTTCTCTAGCATTTCATCTAAATCTGTATAACGGGAAGAGACATCAAAATCATCTCCGAACTTATTGAGTAGCTCTTCGTTCATGTCACAGATAGCGCCGATTTTGCCACCTTTAACAAATCGATATGCACTTGCATGTGCACGTGCACGACCACCACATCCTAAGAATGCGCTTTTATACATAGGATTTTCTCCTTATTCAATTTATCATCTTGTGTAACAAAGTGTCTACACAGATATAATAGATAGCGTAGTACGCGTATTTCCGCTGCTACTGCTAAATCAATATGCTTGGTTATTCATTATTCTACAACTTTTCTCTCAGTAAATCAATCAATCCGTCTGGTGGGTCGATCTGTATAGCGTGCGGAGATATCGAAGCGATCGCCGAAGTCATTCAGACGTTCTTCGTTCACATCGCAGATGGCTGCGAGTTTACCTCGCCTAACAAAGCGATAAGCCCCAGCATGTCCACGTGCACGGCCACCACACCCTAATATCACACTCTTAAACATAAATGTATTTTCCTATCATGTGTTTTGTGCGTACATAATGTCAAAGACACATAAGTAATAATTAGCGGTAGATGCAAACAGGTTCGCCGCTAACCGCTAATTTTCACATTATTGCAACTACAATTGTTCTCTAAGAGAATCCATTAAACCGTCCGGCGGATCGAACGGAAGATCTATCATATTCTTTGTAATTCCGCTTTGATACATGCCTAAGAGCAGATTGAATTCTGCAAGTGATTGTTTTAGATGTGTTGGGTGTTCATTCTTTTCATCATCAAGCCAATCAAATACTGCTTCAGTGAGATTGCCTTGTGCTTGAACATCTTGTTCTCCGTAGTTGAGTGGACCTCCCTCATATCCGCCATCGTGAGTTGAGCGTTCCCAACTGCTAAAACGCCAATGTACAAAACCTTTTGTACCGACGACAAAAACACGTTTATGACAGTATATTCCTTGATCTTCAGATGCCATAGTTCCCATTCCCTGTCCGAATGCAACAGAGACGTGCAATCCATTTTCGTATAACACTTGTGCAGCAGCATGCATTGGAGAAGGTTGAGCAGAATCCAAATGATCTCTCCCCGCAATTTGACCTAATACCCGTACTGGACGAGAATTGTCGATATATGACGAAACTAACTGCAGCACATGCGGGCCCTGATCTACAGGTGTGCTTCGTGCGCTTGCATCAATAAATTTAATTTCACCAATTTTCCCATCTGCAACATCGCGTTTTAGTTCAAGGTTTTTAGGATGAAAGTTGAGTTGTGTGTTGACGACGAACTTTGTATTCGTTTCTTCTGCCAATTCCGCGATCTGCTTCCAATCTTCGCTTTCAACAGCAATCGGTTTTTCTACAATTGCAGCTGGGACACCGTGGTCAGAAGCTTGTTTCATCAGAGAGTACCGAATTCGTTCATTTGAACCGCGCAGAACAGGTGCGGTGACAATGTGCAGTAGATCCGGTTTCTCTTTGTTGAGCATCTCATCTAAATCTGTGTACCTTGAAGAGATTTCAAATCTATCACCGAAGCTGTTGAGTCGTTCCTCGTTCATATCACAAACGGCTGCGAGTTTTCCATT
This sequence comes from Candidatus Poribacteria bacterium, assembly GCA_965200395.1. Classification (GTDB taxonomy): domain Bacteria; phylum Poribacteria; class WGA-4E; order WGA-4E; family WGA-3G; genus MSPOR6. Next base: position 1,079,230 of record CBDAUH010000004.1, read on the forward strand.
CTTAACAAAGCGATAGGCACTTGCATGACCGCCTGCGCGTCCGCCGCACCCTAACATCGCACTTTTATACATATAATGTCTCCTTAGTTAGACTATGTGAAATACAAATAGATTATCAGATAGAGGGAATTTTGTCAAATGTAAACTTTCTCACTACTCTTTGCACTGTCGTAGAGAGCGTCAAGTATTTGCATGAAAGTATAGGCATTGGAAACATCCACATCAGGAGGGACTTCACCTGTTATTGCCATCGCAAAATGGTTGAGTTCATAAAAGAACACAGGCACTTCATCAGGAAGTTCTCCATGGTCGATTTCTATAGGTTCGTCGATTGATTCTCGGATGAATTCTCCCTCTTTAAAACGCGATATGCCGCCGTTAGTGATTGCTCCGGTTGTGCCGTAAAGTTCCACGACACTTCCTGAATCTGAATGGCTCATACGGGAACAGTCTATCTGAATAGTTTTGCCATCTTCACATCCGACGATACCGGAGAAATAGTCTTCTGCAGCACCTTCTGGACCTTCATATTGTGGGTAAAGCACATGCTTTGCTGCATAAGCCCATAGAGGTTTAGGACATCCCATCCACCACCAAGTCAGGTTGAGTTCGTGTGAATAGTGCTGGCCTAGTGAACCGCCCTTTTGCCCATAAACATGTAGCCATCTGCTGTTCTCGTCAAGAGTGGGAATAGAGTTGAATTTACCAAAGACACGTGCATGGAACGGTGTTCCGATGGCACCGTTTTGAATGGCACGTCGTATCTGGCGATTATGGGGAAAATGTCGCATAAAGTAACAGAATTGGAGTATTTTACCAGACTTTTGTGCTGCTTTCTCCATCTCTAAAATTTCTGGTGCGCGGATAGCATGCGGTTTTTGGACTAGGGCATGTTTACCTGCATTTAACGTATCCAGAACTTGTTGCAACCTGCCATCTGGAGATGTAGCAAGATAAACTGCATCAATAGCAGGATTGTCGAGAAGTTCACGATAGTCATTGTAACGGTGTGGTACTGCGTTATCTTCACCTGCCTGTTTAAGCCTATTTGGATCGCGTTCTGCAATTGCTGTGACGCTCAGTCGTGAGGTTGCATTTGCAGACTCAATAGCACGGCAACCTGCCCATCCACATCCTACGACACCAAGCAGGATCGTATCATTGTTCATAAACATATCTCCTATATCTGTAAATAATATTACGGTTGGACAACTTTGTAATGTTCAACGTCTCCGTTCTGGATTATTTGTATGGCAAGACTTTTGACTGGATGGCGATTTTCATCATAGTGGGATATAGATGTCGCACCTTTGTAATCTTTGACTGCTGCAAATGCATCACGAACCGCTGTTGGATCAAGTGATCCTGCTGTCTCAATTGCACGTGCTAAGAGTCGCATGGCATCATACCCAGAGGCTGCGATCCCATCAGGTGGACTGTTATACAATTTCATGTAATCTTGCACAAATTCTTGAACATCTGCTTCTTGAGTAGCAACCGAAAAATTAGTGGGATAATAACTGCCATTCAGAACTGAGTTATCCGCTAATATATTGAGGAATCGTTCTCTGTCATCCCAAGCACTACCGCCGAGAAATATAGCATTGATTCCAATTTCTCGCGCCGCTCTTATCAACATAGGGACTTCCGGTTGTGAACCTGGACAAAAGATTACTTCTGGCATCGTCTCTTTAATTTTAGTTACTAGCTCTGTAAATGAAGTTTCAGCTGCTGCATAAGAACTGCTGTGAATGACATCACCACCGATATCCTTAAAAGCTTCTTCAAAGGCTTTAACGAGATCGATTGAATAACTGTCATCTTCTTCATAGATTGTTGCTGCAGTTTTTTTAGCGAGTTCGTTGGGGTTAAATGCAAAATTTGCCATCACCTTTCCTTGAAATGGGTTTGGCACAGTGATGAGAAAGACATGATCACCAGTTTCTGGCACGTTTGAACCGCTGGAACCGGGAAGCATGAGCCGCTGTGCTTGTTGTGCTATTGGACCGACCTCTAATGCCATTGTTGATCTCACAGGACCGAGTAGGGCAAATACGTTCTCCATATCAATCAATTCTTTTGCAGCATTGATGCTCGATTCCGATGTTGGTTCTGCTCCTGCTACAGGTTGATTATTTCGGGAAATAAATTCAACCTGCATGCCTAATACGCCGCCATTTTCATTAATCTGCACACGTGCAGTTTCTGCACCTTGACTAAAAGTAGTGTAACTGTGTTCCGGTTGGATAATCCCAATTTTTAGCGATGTCTCAGAGGTAGACATGGTGTCATCAGGAATCATAGGATCAATTTTTTCGCATCCTGATAAAGCAACACTTAAAGCTGCTAACAGCAGTACAATAGTCATAGGACTAAAATTCTTGAACATTTAGTAATCTTCCTTTTGTGTAAAATACTTGAAAAAAAGTTAGGTTAATGCTAACGTTTGCACATAACTATTTCTGATATAAACAATAACAGATTCCGCTGAACTTGTCAAGAACTTGAAAAGTACGTAGTACCTATTTGCAATACATAACATTTAGTGTGAGTTCGGAATAAGACATTTTTGTGCTCCATGTAGCGTAACCTTTCCAGGTTGCGTACCCGATGCACAACCTACAAGGGGTATGCCAAAATATCCTTTATCAAGGACACCGAACTCACGTTAACATTCACGAGCATATCATCAGCACTCCGCACATTTTATGATAACTAAGGGGTTTATCTATGGAACTCGGTTTTTTTACAATGCCATTACATCCACCTGGAAGCGACACGACAAAGACATTGGACGATGACCTTGAACAGATGGTGACGTTAGATGAATTAGGTTATAGTGAGGCGTATGTAGGTGAACATTTTACTTTCACTTGGGAGAATATTCCATCACCAGATCTCTTCATAGCAAAAGCGCTTGCTATGACAAAGAACATAATCTTTGGTACAGGTATCACTTGTATGCCGATTCATAATCCTGCTGTTGTGGCACACCGTATTGCACAGTTGGATCATCTTGCACATGGGCGTTTCCATTGGGGTGTAGGTTCAAGTTCCACGCCGAGTGATGCTGAGATGTTCATGGCATCTGCAGATAGACGTAAAGCAACTCGCGAGGGAATTGACGCGGTATTAAAAATATGGACTGACCCGGAACCGGGGCACTATAAAAGCGATTCGTGGGAATTTAAGATTCCTGGCGGGCATCCTGATATTGTCAGTATTCACATGAAGCCGTATCAGAAACCGCATCCGCCCATAGCTTTAGCGGGTTCTTCAACAAAATCTGATACGTTAATATTTGCCGGTGAACGGGGATGGATTCCGATGAGTATTAACCTTGCACCTGTATCCGTGATTAAAACACATTGGGATGCAGTTGAAGAAGGAGCGGAAAAGACGGGACTTACACCATCTCGGTCAACTTGGCGAATCGCGCGGGAAGTGTATGTTGCCGATACTGATGAACAGGCAAGGAAAGAAGCGATAGAAGGCACCCTCGGACGCGATTTTCGTGATTATTGGTTTAGACTATGGGGGTGGGAAAAATTCAAATCTAATCCAGATATTCCTGATGTAGAATCCTGTTTAGAAGGATTATTGGATACGCTATGGATTGTTGGAAGTCCTGACCGTGTAGCAAATCGTTTGCGTCAACTGTATGAGGATGTCGGTGGGTTTGGTGTATTGCTCGCGATGGGGCACGAATGGGAACCCAAAGAGCAGTGGGTACATTCAATGGAACTTCTTAAGAATGAAGTGATGCCACAGCTTACGGATTTGACTTAATCATTATGATGGCTATCTGCTCTATTTTTCGCCTTTGACTTTGCTGAGCAGTTCACTGAGGTAATTGGAAGGAACAGCAAAATTTAGGTTCTGTCCTGCCGTGAGCATGGACACCGTTACACCGACGACTTCCGCTCTGTCGTTTAGCACAGGCCCCCCGCTGCTACCTCCGGAAATAGGAGCCGTAATCTGGATACGTTTTTTGCCCTCGCGAAACTCGCGCACACCACTGACGATGCCATTAGAGAATGTGCCTTCTAAGAACCCTATCGGATTACCCGCAACGTAGATGGGTTCACCGACTTTCACCTTATCACTGTTACCTAGGGAAAGGACAGGAGCATTACTATCCGAAACCTTGATAAGTGCCAAATCCTGTTCAGCATCCATAGCGACGATGGCTTCTATACGGAAGGTTTTGTTCATGCCGACCCGTTTAACATAGCCTTTGAAAACGCCGTCGAGAACGTGTAGGTTAGTGGCAATTATACCGCGGTCCACAAAGAAGCCGCTCCCTGTGCTGACTATTTCTCCGTTGGCATCTTCCATAACGATGAGGACTGTAGCGGCTAATGCGTTTTGTGCGATCTGCTGAGGTGTTTGCTGTTTCTGCGCAGTGTTCAGCTGTAGGGGATCCGATGTTTTTCGGGGTATATCCCAAAGCAGCACGGTGCCATCCCAACTGCCCGTAGCGATAGTTTCGCCATCAGGAGAATAGCAGACACTACGAACAAGCGATGTATGTCCTGTAAAGGTTCGCAGATGCTGTCCGGTGCCAGCATCCCATAAACGCACTGTCTTATCATCACTCCCTGTAGCGATAGTTTCGCTATCAGGAGAATAACATACGCTATTGACACTCCTCGTATGCCCTGTGAGTGTTTTCAGATGTTGCCCTGTGTCTGCGTTCCACAAACGTACCGTGCTGTCCCAGAGACCAGCACTAGTAGCGATAGTTTTACCATCAGGAGAATAGCGGACGCTATAGACAGAACTTGTATGCCCCGTAAGTGTTTTCAGATGTTGTCTTGTGTCTGTGTCCCACAAACGTACCGTGTGATCCGGGAAACTAGCACTAGTAGCAATGGTTTTTCCATCCAGAGAATAGCATACGCTATTGACATTATTTGTATGTCCTTTGAGTGTTTTCAAATGCTGTCCGGTGTCAGCATCCCACAAACGCACTGTCGTATCCCCACTTCCCGTAGCGATAGTTTTGCCATCAGGCGAATAGCATACGCTAGAGACACTCCACGTATGTCCTTTGAGAGTTTTCAGATGCTGTCCCGTGTCTGTGTCCCACAACCGAACCGTGTCATCATCACTCCCAGTAGCGATTGTTTCTCCATCCGGTGAATAGCACACACTACGGACACTCTCTGTATGTCCTGTGAGGGTGCGCAGGTGCCGCCCGGTGTCTGTGTCCCACAACCGAACCGTGTCATCATCACTCCCAGTAGCGATTGTTTTTCCATCTGGTGAATAGCAGACGCTATTGATAGAACTCACATGTCCTGTGAGAGTTCGCAGATGTCGTCCGGTGTCAGCATCCCACAAACGCACCGTGTTATCCCAGCTGCCTGTAGCGATAGTTCCGCCATCAGGAGAATAGCGGACGCTACGGACATTATCTGTATGTCCTTTGAGTGTTTTCAGATGCTGTCCGGTGTCTGCATCCCACAAACGCACCTCATCCCAACTGCCTGTAGCGATTGTTTTTCCATCTGGTGAATAGCATACGCTATTGATCGAACTTGTATGTCCTATAAGAGTTTTCAGATGCTGCCCCGTGCCTGCGTCCCATAACCGAACCGTGTCATCATAACTGCCTGTAGCGATGGTTTTACCATCAGGCGAATAGCAGACGCTATTGACATTATCTGTATGTCCTGTGAGGGTGCGCAGATGCTGCCCCGTGTCTGCGTCCCATAAATGAACCGTCTGATCCGAACTGCCCGTAGCGATGGTTTTGCCATCTAGTGAATAGCAGACGCTATTGACATTATCTGTATGTCCTTTTAGAGTTTTCAGATGCTGTCCTGTGTCTGCGTTCCACAAACGCACCGTGTTATCCCAACTTCCGGTAGCGATAGTTTTACCATCCGGCGAATAGCAAAGACTTTCGATAGAACTCGTATGTCCTATGAGGGTGCGCAGATGCTGTCCTGTGTCTGCGTTCCACAAACGCACCGTGTTATCCCAACTTCCAGTAGTGATAGTTTTACCATCCGGCGAATAGCAAAGACTTTCGACAGAACCCGTATATCCTGTCAACAGTTTTTGTTCTCGCAGCGTCCGCGCATCATATAGCCAGATACCGATGGAACCCGCCACCGCAAGGTGTGTACCGTCCGGTGAAAACGCAATATCACTTATGCGGCCTTTGCCGAGGCGCGCCTTGGCACCTTCAGGTAAACCCCACTGCGTAATATCCTGGGCAGACGTATTTGGCAACAATAGGACAGAAGTCAGAAAGAGTGTGATGAGAAATCGGTATGTCGCTTTCATGGATACCTCTTTAGGAACAATTTGGGTTAGAATAAAGTATTAGTGTGTTTACAAGGCGCGTCTACTAATGTGTTTAAGAAGATAGATAACGTGAGTTCGGAATAAGAGATTTTTTGCCCGATGCACAACCTGGAAAGGTTATGCTACGGACACAACCTGGAAAGGTTATGCTACAAAGTATCCTTCATATTTCGGGCACCGAACTCACGTTAGATTACTTACCCATTTCCTTTAGTGCTTTCAAACAACGTTCCACTGCTTCTAATGGTGGAAATGCATCACTTTCATATTCAACAATATACCATTCTGTGCCGCCAGTGGTCTCACAGATATTGAAGATTTCAGACCATGGAACACTATCTTCTCCGATAATTGGACGAAAACCTGCATGTCTTTCAGATTCGTTATCAGAGATAGTATATGGTTTGAGATGGACTGTGCCAGAACGTCCGGGATATTTCTCAAGTATTGCGACGAGGTCAGCACCGCCAGACAATGCATTTCCCATATCCAATTGCATGACTACTCCCTCATTCGTATTTCCAAAGAAGGTATCCCATTGGACTTCACCGTCCATCGGTGAAAATTCCACATGATGGTTGTGATATCCAGTCACCATGCCGTGTGGTGCAAGTTTGTCTGCCAGGTCGTTAAAGGAATCTGCTAATTTCAACCAATCCGCACGTGACTGACGGAGTTCACCTGGAATACCGGGAATAATGACATATTTATTCTCAAGGACTTTGTTGAATTCAATTGTGCCTGCAAGTGTGTCTTCTTGAACGAGGTTGAATGGTGTGTGCCATCCACAGCATACTATTCCGAATTCGTCGAGGTAACCTTTCAACTCCTCAGCGGGATGTTGTGGGGGACCAGCGAATTCTACACCTTCATATCCCATTTCCGCGACAGCCTTAATGGTGCCACGTGCATCCTCTGCCAACTCATTTCTGACTGAAAATAATTCTAATCCAATTGGTACTCTTGCCATAATGTTCCTTTTTTGTTGTTGTAGAGAAATAATATCTCTGCTTATGCACAACCTGGAAAGGTTATGCTACAAGTAGTGTCCCCAATGCACAACCTAGAAAGGTTATGCTACAAAATATCCTTCGTAGCAAATACATCGAACTCACGTTAACTACAATAGAAAATGTACATAACCTTAACTTATTTTTTTTCAACTATCGTGTGTGTAATTTGGTTCAAGAGAACAGATCCATCTATAATGAATGGAAATATGGTATCATGTATGTAATTTATGGTCAAGTGACGATTATATTTGTACAACATCACTCATAAACAATTATACCGATTTTACGGATGGAGATAGATATGCACATTGGTCTTATGGAGGGAACGATTCGACGGGATACGCTTGGAAAAACTTTGGATGCTACGGTTGCAGAAGGGATCTACCATTTACAATATCATGTAACCACCTCAACTTCTGTTGATGAGGTTCGCAGAGAGATGGGTGAACGTGACATTCAAATTGTAGCACTCTCAGGAACATACAATATGATTGATCCTGATGTTCAAAAACGCGACGCTGGATTGCAGATGTTACGTTATGTTGCTACACAGTGTGAACCACTTGGGACATCCGTGATTACACTCTGTACTGGTTCCCGTGATCCGCACAGTATGTGGCGTGCGCACCCTGAAAATAACTCGGAATCTGCTTGGAGCGACCTTGTGCAATCCATGAAAATGGCATTGGAGATAGCAGAAGAATTCAATGTTACGTTAGCATTTGAGCCTGAAGTATCAAATGTGATTGACTCAGCACAAAAAGCACGTCGTCTATTGGATGAGATGAGTTCTCCACACCTAAAAGTCGTCATGGATGGTGCAAACATCTTTCATAAAGGTGAGTTGCCTAAGATGCGTGATATTTTAGATGAGGCGTTTGCATTACTTGGTGAGGATATTGCACTTGCACATGCAAAGGATTTAGATCGGGATGGCCATGCAGGTAATCTTGCTGCAGGTACTGGTTTGCTGGATTATGATCAATATATCGGATTGTTAGATTCAGTTGGGTATGACGGTGCTCTGGTGTTACACGGCTTGTCTGAGGAACAAGTGCCATTTTGCGTGGACTTTTTGCAGAAGAAGATTGATAAGTTGTAAGCGGCGACATATTATTAGACTGTTTCGGACATGCGTTCAGCTAATCTTGCAAGAGCAGGTGATCTGTCCAATTTTTCAAGTTCTACTTCAATGAGCGTAAAGTGTTGGGTTTCGTTTAGAGCAGTTTTCATTGCCTCATCAAATTCGCCTTCAGTATAGACATGAAATCCGCGTCCAGAACCGAAAAGAGATGGAATGTCGCTATAGTTCCAACAACCGATATCATTGAATTCACCTTCGAGAAGATGTCTCTCTGTTCCATAACCGTGGTTATTTAGAAGAAGAACGATTGGGTTTAAACCGTAACGGACGACAGTTGACAGTTCTGTACCTGTCATTTGGAATGCGCCATCCCCAACAATGACGAGTGGACGGGAATTTGGGGTGCTGAGCTGTGCTCCGACAGACGCGGGTACTGCAAATCCCATTGAGGTGTAATATGCTGGGCTGAGAAAGTTCGTATGCTGTTGTATTCGCAATTCAGCGGCACCGAATAGACTATCTCCAACATCAGCAATCACAGTAATTTCATCACTAATAAATTCGTTGAGATGTTGAAAGAGACGTTCAACTTTTAATGGTGCATTTGGCTCAACTTCAAAAGGTTTTGCATCTGTGGATGCCCAGTCTAAGTTCGGCTTTCTACGTTTTCGGAGTTTGTTAGAATCTAACCCATCAATAAAGTCTTCAAACATCACTTCTTCGTAGGTATGGTATCGGACATTTATTTTTTCAGATGTAGCATAGATTGAACGTGAGCGGTCAAGGTTTGCTGTGTATATTCCAAGATTTACATCGGTCATGAATGCGCCGAGAATAATGACACAATCGGAACGTTCAACAAACTCGCTTATCTCTTTTCGCCCCATAGCTCCTTCATAAATTCCTAAATAAAGTGGATGTGATTCTGGTATGACAGATTTACCGAGAAGCGTTGCAACGACAGGTATTCGTTTTTCTTCAACGAGTTTGAGTAATTTGTCTTGAAACCCGAACCTATGTAATTCTACGCCTGCCAGAACGATTGGATTTTTGCTTTGATTAATAAAGTTGATTGCATCGTCTATGGCGGCGTTTAATGTGTCAGGATCACTTGAGTGGTTTCTATCTGTAGCGTTTTTATAGTGCGTGCCGCGAGCGTCAACTATATCACGTGGAAGTTCAATATATCCCGGGCGTTTGTAATGATACACTGCATCTAGCACACGATCAATTTCGTTGAATGCATTAAATGGTTCATCGATCAGTGCTGTTGCGACGGTTATTTCGTCATATATTCGTTGTTGTGTATGGAAATTTCGGACTTTATGGTGAAGTAGTGCATCCTTGTCCCGTTCTTTGATACCCGGTGCTCCGCTAATCACGACAACAGGTGATTTTTCGGCATAAGCCCCTGCAATAGCGTTTACTGTTGATAATCCGCCAACACAATAAGTGATACACACGGCTCCCATGCCTTTTATACGTGCATAGGCATCTGCGGCGTATCCTGCAGCGTCTTCTCGAGTCATCCCAATGTGTTGTATATCACTTTCCTCGATGAGTTTGTAGAATCGGAGGACGTAATCACCGGGGATGCCGAAGATGTGTTTTATGTTATAACTTTCGAGTTTTTTGAGTAGGTATTCGCCAATGGATGTTGGGATGCTACGCATGGTGTCACCTATATGATTATGATAGAAGTTAGTTTAAAAAATTTGGGTTGTAACAAGGGCTGCATTCGGAATTTTACGTATATCGACCGTTATTTTTTCACGTCTTGGACTGCCACTCTTCTACAACCCCCATGATAGTTTCATCTTCAGTATAATGAACGAGATATTTTCCCGATTCAAGTCTATTGCATGCAAATTCATAATAAGCAGGTACAATCTCAAATCCAATATAATGTCGTTCTTTCATTTTGCTAACTACTGCTACTTGTCCTGAACCTAAGAATGGATCTAAAACGACATCGCCTTTTTTGCTTGAATAATCAAGTATTTTTTCGATGAGTTCGGCAGGTAATTTGGTTGGCGTTTTTACAGCACCTTGCCAATATTCTCTTTTGATTTCCCAGACATCTTCTTTGTCTTTGTAGTGTGCTGATCCTCCGGTTTCAGTCTTTGTCCCTTTACCAAAGCGGCAGTATGGGTAAAATTGTCGTTTTTTGTCGTTTTTACACAAGAAAAGGCAGTGATAGTGAGAAGTCACATATTTGCGCTTGGTAACAACGCCAAATTGATATTTCCAGATGAGATGATTCACCGTTATAAGTTTGCACTCATCAATTGCTATCAAGATATCTTTGAGATAATTCCACCCTGAAAAGATGTACATACTACCAGAGTCTTTCAATACCCTTGTAGCTTCTGAAAGCCATTGCAGCGTAAAAGCGAGGTAATCGTTTCCTTCAATTTCGTTGTAACCTTTCAGGACATGATTTCCTTTTCGGTTGTAGTTATGCCGAGTGGCTTTAAAGTTAATGGCAAAGGGAGGATCTGTGATGATAAGGTCTACAGACTCTTCTGGCATTTCTGACATCAATTCTACACAGTCGCCTAATTTGATTACATCAATGTAATTTGGATGTTGCATGCTTAATTGGTAATAAGATTAGTTCAAAACTGTTTATCGCTATCCAACAATATGGTTACGGGTCCGTCATTTATGAGTTGAACATCCATCATTGCTTGGAAAGTGCCGCCTTGTGTTGGAATGTTCATATTCTTCATGCATGAGATGAACTTTTCGTAAATAGTATTGGCAGCTTCCGGGCGTGCAGCATTGATAAAACTGGGGCGTCTTCCCTTACGACAATCTCCATAGAGTGTAAATTGGGAGACAACTAATGCTGAACCTCCAGTATCAAGCAAAGAAAGGTTCATTTTGCCATCTGCATCTTCAAAAATACGTAGATTGGCGATTTTATTGGCAATGTATTCTAATTCTGTTTCGGTGTCATTGTGGGCAACACCGAGAAATATCAGTAATCCCGCCTCGATTTCGGAGACAAGTTCGCCTTCAACTTTTACACTTGCGGATTTGACGCGCTGGATAACTGCTCTCATATTGTTTTGTCGTTAGCAGAGAAAGGGGTAACAGATCATAGTCCTTATATTAAAATAACAATTGAGTACCTTCCATTTCTTTAGATCTTTCGCCACCAAGTGTGAGATTGAACTGAAATCCGGGTAGGTTGTTGATACCAATTTGAAACGCCAAGGTACTGGATACTTCATAACGGAATGCAAGTCCTATTACATTTGACACACTCACACCAGAGTACAATAGTTCACGAGAATAATCTGCAGCAAACCACATGTTATCAGCGATAGAGATTTCACCGCCACCGAAGTAGCTGAAATTAAATGAGTCTGTGGTTCTGACTGATTTTGATGAAAGGAGTACACCTGCTCCACCGTGAGCTTTTAGAAATGCCCCGATTCTTTGTGTGGCAACGAAATAGGTGTTAACACCGGCGAATGGATATCCGTCGATTGGATCAGGATCAAGAAATTCATCATTAGAATTAAGTCGATCGTCTGCGGTATAACCGGAATAGAATTCTGCACCAATAGAGATGCTTGGTAATCCATCATTTTTTTCAGGTTTCAGATTATATTTGAGACCAATTAATCCTTCATATAAGGGTTGGTTGTATACACGATCTGGGTTAATATCAGAATCAGCAGTGTCGTAAAAATCATCAACCACTTTGTGTACGTTTCCTACAGAGAGTGTTGTGCCCAGAACCAAGTCAACTTGATTACTTAATCCGTAAGTGAAACGGACAGGAATGAAGAATGTTTCTATTTCAAGCGAAGTGAATGCCTGTCGTTCAAATCCGCCGATGAAGACTGACTGCATTTCTTCAGGTTTTAATGACTTTTTTGAGTACTGGAACAACCCGAAGGTGGTCATAGATCCGCCTTTACCTAACGATTCAGCGGTCTGTATAGTTGTCAGTTGTGAAACTGGAGGTGTTTGTGCATAGATTGTAGTATTTGTACCTATAAAAACAAATAAAACCAATGTTGCGATTCGGTTTATGAAGTGCATAATAATTCCTTTATACAATATGTTGGTTTATCAATAGAAAGCTTGTGCTTCGACTTTAATACTTTCGTCTCGTTTACCTTCGGGTGTTGGTGTGTCGTCAAATGCCGCAATGAAATAAACTTTATAATAGAATTCAACTCCGATTACGAGGGGGTCCTCCCCAGATATGGTTACACGGGTTTCTCCTGGTTTGAGTAACCGTCGTGGTATCATCTCCTCATCTCCTGCTCCTGCCATAGAATATATCTGGTATCCAGCCAGGTCATTCTCTTTGTTATTGTCATTCCAAACACACAGGACATCATATTTAAGATTGAATAAGGATCGACGCGCATAGTATGCTTGAAAGTTTTCTGGTGGTGCAGGCGGTAGGTTGGGTGAAGTAGCAGTAATCTCTGTAATCCCTTCAACACCAAATTCATCAACAGCTGCTATCCGATATACTTTGGTAATATCGTCGTGACGAAAACTTCCATCAATATAGAAGATTTGATCTCGTGTGAGTTCTTTTACTTTTCTAAACTTTAATGGTACATCAGCACCTTCATAGGTCGCTATGTAAACTCGAAACATTGTAAAATCGTTAGGAAACGGGTAGTTTTCCCAAAATAGATTTACAGTGAGATCTGTTGGATCGCCGAGTGTTACAACTGGTTGCGGTGGGGCTATGCTTGGTGTTACAGTGGCTGTAGGCCATACCTGTAATGGGTCTGCAGAAACATCGAGAGGATTTTCCGGGTTCGGTGTTTCAACATCATTAATATCAACATAAGAAATTCTATATTCATAAGATACGTTCGTACCGTCTGCAGCCTTACGATCATTTTCTATATTTTGTCTATCTATAAATTCGTTCTTTGTAGCATCTACAGTTCCAACCAACTCAAACGGTTCATCTGATTTACTATCTGAGCGACGATAGATTTTATATGATTTTATACCTTCAGACTCTGTCTTATTCCAAGTAATGCGTACCTCTCTGTCCCCTGGAAAAATCGTAAGTCCATCGGGTGAACCTGATGTACGCAAATTTTCTGAGTCCAGTGGGTTTGCGTAATCTTCGCTATTTGCGCATGCACCTATCATCGTTATTATTAGGAACAGAGGCAATAGGAACAAAGCTGTATTCTTTTTATAAAACCATATAGATTGAATTCTATTTAAACAATATAATAAAAACATCTATTATTTCCTCCACAGATTTGATGTCTTGAGCGATCAGAAACGGTGTGTAAATTGTAAGCTCGCGCGTTGTGTTTGAAAATCGTAATATGGATGTATACTAAATTTTTGTGATATACCGTAATCCTGATTCCATATTGTTTCGGGTGAAGATGATATGCTAAATGGAGATTGTATATTCATGCCTGCATTTTCCGGAATATCTGATGTTGAAGCAGTATCAATTGTAGCATTGTGAAATTGGTTTAATACTGACAATAAAACTGCTAAGCCAATACACCCGTACCCGACGCGAGACATAATAATTGTTGCATTATCTCTTGCAACTGTTTCATCTTTTAGGCTTTGGATATCAGATTGCGTAGTGGCAGAGAGATATTCTTCATATTTGTTTTCTGCAGAAGTATTTAGAAATGTACTTCCGACTTGAAAACCTATTCCAGATATTAGTAAAGTAATTGCAAAACCGTTGGAACGTTTCTTAGCTTGGACAGGTAAAATCGTTAAACTAAGAAAAACGATGCAAAGTATGCCAATTAATAAACGTTTCGGTTTCAAACCCAAATGTATCATTATTTTGTATTTCCTTCACAGATGTGTTATATTAATTGTAATGTAGTGTAACTTATTAACTGCTGAAAGTCAATATAAATTGTGATCTTTAGACTTAACAGGACAGGCACAAATTTGGGTGTTCCTGTTTAGGATTTACCCTCCTTTATTACCGCAGGCGAGGGGAATGTGTAAGTCCTGAAATAGATGCGATTTACTTGTTTTTGTCAACCTTGTCAATTTAACACCCTTCCTTACAATTTTTCATTTTATATATATTCAAGATTATGATATAATGTTTCTTAACAATGGACAGAGTAGAGGAGATAAATGCGTTTCAAAAATAGAGTTGCAATTGTAACTGGGGGTGGTGGTCCATTAGGTATTGGGCGCGCTGCTTGTTTAGCATTTGCACGTGAAGGTGCATCCGTTGTTGTCGCTGGCGGAAGAAGTGCAGATGCTGTCGCAGCAGAGATAGGTAACGAAGGCGGAGAAGCAATTGCTGTTCCATTAGATGTCACTGATCCACAACAAGTTCAGGCAGCAGTGGATGCTACTGTTGCGAATTATGAACGGATTGATATTTTATTCAACAATGCTGGGATAATTAACAGACAAACCTTATTTGAATTGACACCAGAAGCCTATGACAAGGTAATGGATGTAAATGTAAAAGGATGTTTATTGTGTGCACAGGCTGCTGCAAAAGTTATGATCGCACAAAATATTACGGGCAGAATTATAAATAATTCTTCAATTTTTGCAGAAGAATCACATGTCGGTGTCCTAAGTTATTGTGTTAGTAAGGCTGCCGTAAACCGATTGACACGTTGTCTAGCTTTGGAACTACGTCCCCATGGAATTACGGTAAATGCTGTAGCACCTGGCGGCGGTGCTCCCACAGGTATGAATGCACCGCAAAATTTACCAAAAGATGAGAGACTACCAGAATTGTTACCTGAACCCTTAGACGCACCACTTGAACGCCGTGCAACAGTATGGGATTATATCGGGGCAGTGTTATTTCTTGCATCTGATGACGCAGCATATATTAGTGGCGATATAATAACGGTAGATGGTGGAGCCGTGTCGCGTAGATAGTGTTTTAGAGGTAAAACTGTTTTGTGGTTTATTGATATACTAAAATCTATTTGGATTGAAATCAGTGGTTGGTTCTCATTTTTATCACACCTAATTGCTAATAATTGGTTGTTTTTGGTAATTTTTTCTGGGGCAAGTTTAGTACTCAGTATTGTCGGATGTGCAGCCTTAATTACATACCTGCCACCTAACTATTTCAATTTCAATGAAACACATCCAGCTCGTCCAATTATTAATCCTATACTACGGCACTTTGTTTTTGTGTTGAAAAACGTTGTTGGTTTCTTACTAATTGTTGCTGGAGTACTGCTATCAGTACCTGGAGTCCCTGGGCAGGGATTATTGACAATTTTATCTGGGTTGATTATTAGCGATTTCCCCGGAAAAAAACGACTTGCACGTCGTATTATTCGTATACGTGCTGTTTACGTGGCTGCAAATAAGATACGCGCGAAGTTTAATCGCCCCCCACTTATATTAGACGAAAATTAGGTTGTATGCTTACCGTTTTCCTCTTTGGTAATACTTGCCATAAGTTCCTCAAGTCCTGAAATTTCGTTCCTTTTCATTTCTATACTCTGTCTGATTACATCCACATTCCTGCCTAGCAACCAATTCGGTATTTTTTGTATGTGCATAGATATGAATGTAGCACACAACAAAATGGAACCGACTAAAAGGTATGCTATAATTGGGATCGTTGTCCTTAATGCTTTACTCAATGAAATAGGTATATCTAATCGATTACCATAGCAGAGTGCAAATCCACCTTGACCAAACCATGAACCCAGTGTTAATTGGTAATTGTTTAGGTTATCATGATCTAAAAAATCGAATGGTTTTAGATGATCGTGTCTGCCAATAAAATAGTGTCTATTTTCTTGCCATCTTAAGTTGCCATCTTTCGAGACGCGATATTGGTTACTAAGCAAATCAGGAGGTTGTAGGTGATCTACATCCGTATTGACATTCTCAAGGTTACTCCGCTCAGTATCGAATAATTCCTGCATATCTTCTCTGATGGACATCTTGAGACCAATGATAAAATCAGACAATTCACCACCGGATTCATAGTATGTAGTGATGTCATTCCAATCAGCTAAGCGCACACCTTCTCCCAATTGAGATATACATTCAGCATTGTGATCTCCCATTTCGTCTAGAGAATGTGATATTACATGGAAATTATCATAACTTGCCAAAGAATTATCTTTTGAATTATCGCTAATTTTGCCATAACAGAGCGCATATCCACCCGGACCAAACCAAGACCCCACTGTTAATTGATAGTTGTTTAAGTTGTCGTGATCCAAAAAACCAGGTGGTTTGATGTGATCATGTCTTGCAACAAAGAAATGCCGCTCTGTTTCTTCCCATCTTGGGTTTCCATTAAACGATAGCCGATAACCATAACCAGGTGTATATGGAATTAACTGTTGTTCATCGTCCTGAATATTTCTTTCGGTATTTCTCTTAATGCTTTCAAACGATTCAGGCATATCATCTCTTAGTGACATTTTTAGACCTTTGATAAATTCACTATAGTTTGGACATTTTTGGTCTTGTTATAGATTATGAATAGTTGGCAGCATTTCCCCGTTAGCACTTCTGAACAGGTGTTAGAACCGCTGCTAACGCCCCTTTTCTGTCTAAATTCTGTTAGAAATCACTGTTTTTTAGCCATCATTTTTCCAATAATCGTGAAAATAGTTGCTGTTGAACTAGTTCATGTAGTATCTTCGGGGATTTTTAGTTTTTTCTGTGCGTTTTTCCTCGGATCGTAACCGCACTTACCCCCATTTTTTTTTGAATGCGTGTGTAGTTGTGTTCATAGGTCTCCAATGTTGTCATGTCAGTCCTTCTGCGGTGAGAAAGTTTATATCTCTCAAACAAGTCCTCTCGGTGAACAAGAGCAACGCCTCCTGCGTCCACACCTCGCGGATCATACGGTTGATGACACTGATCACGGAGTAAACTTTCCGCGTAGGGTGTAAAGTTTTTGCCCATCTGTCCGCAGCTTTTTCATAACACAGGAACGCCAAACCATAAGCCACGACTGCCAACAAAAACAGAACTTCCATCCGGGGCTGTTCGTTCTTTCTCAAAACGAGTGCTTTGAAACCGAAGTTCGTTTTCAAGTCTCTGAACCCGTGTTCAATCTGTGTCCGCCGCTTGTAGCAAGTTCGCAGGGGGTTCCCCTGAAGCCGATTGGAGATAAGATATAACGGGTCTTTCTTGGTGTGCTGTCCCCCAACATAGAGTGCCACAGGCACCTGCTCCGTGTAGTGATAAAGCACTTGTGGGTAAAAACCATTTGCCACTTCTTCAAGGCACTGCTTGTTGCCTGCTATACGCACACCAACATTGCGTGGCACACGCATCAAGTAGCAGATGCCTTGCCCCTCAAAAAACTTGAGGATCGCTCTCGCTCGGGCGAACCCTCTGTCAAAAACCAACACAGGCTCCCGACTATCCCCTAACACTTCAGCAACGCGACTATGGACATCACAACAGAACTGCTGAACTAAATCGTTATGTCCTTGATAGGTGCCATCTTTGAGCATCTCATTTTTATACAGAACCCAATAGAGCGGGATCGCACGATTGCGAAACGGAAGGGCTGCAACAATCGCCTTCCATCCGCCCGGTAAATCTGTCTCGTCTATCAGCACAAGCAGATGCTGCATCCCCACAGAACGACACACACTGACAACTATATGTGACAACCAAGCACCCTTCACCGCTGCAACCGGAAAATAGGTATCAATAAACCGCAACACACGCTTTTGCTTAGACTTGTCGTGTTTCACACGGATAGGTAGATGTGAGGCAATCGATTGAATACGAAAACTCGGGGCTACACACACAGCCTGTAGCATCAAATAAAAGTTGCGGAGCGTCGGTTTTTTGATACAAATCCCGTTGAAAACTTTACGAAAACCTGTTATAATCTTTCTGGGATGTACCCAACTAAGGGTATATTTCATAAGAATACCTCCCTGCCGGTTTTTCACCGACATTGGTTTATATGGAGGTATTCTACCATAACCCATCAGACTTTCCAACTTATTTCTATACACACACACGCCTACACATACCGCATACAAAAATGGGGGTAAGTGAGGGTCGTAACCCGTATAAAAATAGTTTTGTTGTAAACATCGCTGCAAGTAAGCGGTCATCAAGCCGCGTGTGAGATGTTTCGGTTTATACCAGTGTATATTGAGCGTGGATAGCACGTCTTCTAAATCAAGAGAAACCTTGTCTGTGTCTGTGTCTGCGGGTGTCTTAGGCAATGGCGACGGACTGAAAGCGAGTTGTGTCAGCGTTGCTGCGGTGAAACTGAGTTGAACGAACCGATCCAAACTTTTCCTGTCTCGGAGTTGATAGGTGTCAAATCCGAAGTTTTCTTTAGCGTCCCGAAAGGCAGTTTCAATCTGCCACCGGTTTCTATAGTGTCGGATAACTGTTTCTACGGGCAGTCGTAAATCTGAAGTAAATACACAAAAATACCGATAGGGTTTAGACTTTTTCAAGCGTTTGCGTATCACAACGATGCGGACATCTACAGGACACATCTTTGTTCGCACGACTTTATCAGCGACAGAAAGTGTCTGATCCTCAACAACGATGTCTGTATACTTCAGGTGTGGAATAGACACACGGCTACCATACCGACGGGGTCTGCCTCTCTTGAGACGCTTAGGGCGTTTCGGTATATCAAAAAACGCCGCGTTTGACTTCGCACGACAAAGTAAATGATGTCCTTGTGAGAGTATCTCCGTGAACACTTTGCGTCTATTGAAACCTCTATCAAAAATGATAAGACCCGGTGGCACAAGATCGCATAAATGCTTCAGCACGGCGAGGCTATTTGCGTCCTCGCTTTTCGGTTCCATCATCCGTGTGGCTAATGGAAATAGGCGCGTGCCTTCGGGCGTTTCTGCCAGCCAGCCAATCGCACCGAACTCGTGTCCGTGATGAAACTTGGACTGGTTCTTGTTACGTGGCTGATACGCAGGGTTCCTGCGGAAATGCAAACCCGCTTGTTTTGAACCGCTACTTATGGCATGCGTCTCATCATAGACATATACGCCCGTGGGGTAAGCGGATAGCACTTGATGGCTTAGCGTAGTGGCGACTTGATCCACACACCAGATGCCACGCGAGAGAAACTTTGGCAGAGACCAATACCGACCTGCTTGGGCTGTCGCAAGATAGATTTGTGTCATTGTGCCTCGGTAGGGCGTATTTATCAGACCTTTTACGAAAGTCTGAAAGTGGTGAAAGTTATTATACTTGAACAAAGGTCAAAAATCTGATAACATGTTGTCCAAGTAGGAAAGTGGGGTCATTTGAAATATCCTTTCAAATTTGTGTTTTCTAAAAGGATACCCGCTTTCCTGCTTTATGTCCATAAAAAAAACAAAAAATGTCCAAACTATAGTAAATTCATCTAAAGAACCACCTGTTTCATAGAATGCAACTATATCGTTCCAATCTGCTATGCGCATTCCATCTCCCAATTGTGCTTTACATTCTACGTTAAGGTCACCCATTTCATCCAAATCGTGAGCAATAACATGAAATTGCTCAAAACTTGCTAAAGGTTTCCCTGTGGGTAACATGTTAGTCAACGATTTCGAAAGTTTAATCACATATATTGATGCAATAATTACACCAAACACCAAACAACATACTAACACCGCTGCGATGAACTGTTTTTGTTTTAACATTTTATGACCCCTATTTATAGTGAAGAAGTTAACGGAATGTAAATTTGAAGTAGGTTTTACTTGAGTTTGAACATGTGATGTGCAGATAATACCACATTCATTGGAAAAAGTAAATCCAAATGTGAAAAATATCAACAGAATATTTTAAATGCTAACACCTCACAGTATTGTGAGGTGTTAGCACTTCTATTTATTCTTTTAATCGATTGATTCAGGGATAATAACCAATTCCTTAGGAATATTGGAACCGAAGCATAAGAATAAATTGAAGATTTATTATCCAATGCAAGCTTTAACGTGAGAAAAATTGTTTGTGCATTTCTAAGAGTCGTTGTAGCTCTTGGATAGGTTCTATAGCGTCGTCAACTCGTAGGTCAATATAACGGTCATTGAAACCGCCATAACCACCATTTTTCCGTACGACAAGGAGTGCAGCGGATTGTTGTCCCCGTTTATCTCCACCTTTTTCTTGTCCTGCAATGAGGGAAGCCAATAGTTTTTCTGCCAACTCTCCATGAGTTTCTTCAAAGGCATGTCCCATTGCCTTCACTACATCTTCACCAGTTAGAATATTTCCTTGTGCGGTGTAATGTTTACCTGAAACAGCACCTGCCCAATCGTGGCGTTTATTCCCAGTGAAGTGTGTAGCATTACCTGATGCATCCACGATACCAACTTGACGTGATTCTCTGCCAGTATCATCTTTAATGAGATGCTCTAATGTTTGTTCTACTGAAAGTCCGATTTTTAGTAGCTGTAACCCTCTGGGACCATAAGTTGTATTTGCCCAAGATTGCGTTGCAATTGCACCTACACCCGCTTCCGCCCAAGGCACTACCGCTCCAACAGCAAAAAATTTGGATTGTACCGCAACACCTAAATCTCCATTATCGGGATCATATCCAACAACGGAAAACGTTGAAATCGGTATCGTGTAATTGACAGATGAACTATTATAACACATTTTGTTGTTTTGGTGAGAAGTAATATGTTTTTTATGAACAAACCATGGAGATAGCTGTAATGCGTAAATTAAGTTTAGTCGTCTTCAAATCTAATTTTCATTGCGGCAGCGTGACCGTCTAAACCCTCTACTTCGGCAAGTTTCACGACATCTTGTGCGACTTTGTTCAATGCTGTTTTCGTATATGATATCAGACTGGTCTTTTTTAGAAAGTCATCTACACTCAACGGTGATGCATAACGTGCTGCAGTGCCAGTGGGAAGTATGTGATTTGGTCCAGCGATATAGTCACCTACGGCTTCTGGTGAATATGGACCGATGAAAATAGCACCTGCATTCCGAATTTCGCCGATCCATTCAATAGGATTTTCAATGTGTAGTTCAACGTGTTCAGGTGCAATTTTGTTTGTAATATCTACCGCTTCTTCCAAATTATTGACTAGAATTGCGACGCCGTAATTTTCAAACGCTTTAACTAGTTCGTATTGTCTTGAGAGAGTCTGTGCTTGGAGTTCTATTGCTCCCTTAACTTGCTCAGCATATCCGCGTGATGTAGTGATTAGAATGGCGGAACATTCTGCTCCGTGCTCTGCTTGTGAGATTAGGTCCGCTGCAACGAAATCCGGGTCTGCTGTACTATCAGCGATGACAAGAATTTCGCTCGGTCCGGCCAACTTATCAATTCCAACATGCCCAAAAACCTCTTTTTTAGCCATCTGGACAAATAGGTTTCCAGGCCCAACGATTTTGTCCACAGCTGGAATCGTCTCTGTACCGTAAGCCATTGCAGCCACTGCCTGCGCACCACCGCATTTATAAATCTCATCAACACCACATTCTGCTGCGGCGACCAACATGTGCGGATCAATATGACGATTCCGCATCGGCCCCATACAAACTGCAATTTCTTCTACGCCTGCTACTGTAGCAGGGATAACACTCATTAATAGTGAAGAGACCAGAAGTTGACTCACTGATGGCACACATGCACCAACACGTTTTAATGGACGAATAAGGTGACCTAATAAAACCCCATCTTCCTCTGTGGATAACCAAGATGATTGCATCTGCTTCTGATGGAAACTTTCGATATTTTCCTTTGCACGGACAATAGCATCTACATAATCCGATTTGACATCGGAATAAGCTTGTTTAAATTCCCGAGGTTGCACCTTTAGACCTGTCGTCGATAGACGTGGTGCATCATATTTACGGGTATAGCGTGCAACTGCTTTGTCACCTTCATCCTGCACTTCACTGATCGTTTTTCGCACAGTTCTCAGAATATTCTCATCCTTAAACTTACCACGATCATTTAGTTTTGAGAGAAAGGTTGCACTTTCTGGGGTATCTATATCTACAATTCGTAACATATCAGCCTAACGTCTCATTTCACTCGTCGTTATTTACTCTGACAATATCTGCGCCAAGGTTTTTTAGTTTATTCTCAATTACTTCATATCCTCTATCGATGTGATAGATACGAGAGACTGCGGTTTCTCCTGAGGCTGCTAATCCTGCAACGACAAGTACTGCGCCCGCGCGCAGATCTGATGCCATAACCGGTGCACCGCTAAGATATGATACACCATTAATTATTGCTTTACGGCCCTCAAGTCTGATATCAGCACCCATTCGGTTGAGTTCAGCAGCGTGAATGAAGCGATCAGTGTGAACATTCTCCGTAATTGTACTTTTACCTGACGCGAGACTGAGAAGTCCCATTATCTGTGCTTGCATATCAGTCGGGAATCCTGGAAATGGGACCGTTTTCACATCAACAGCTTTCAGTTGTTTAGGTGTTGTGACGCGTACACCGGTTTCGTTCCAATCTAATTGTACACCTGCTTCAACTAGTTTTTCTGATATAGTAGGGATCTGCTTTTGTGTAATTCCATCTACAAACACATCGCCGTTTGTTATTGCTCCTGCGACCATAAATGTTCCTGCCTCAATATCGTCAGAGATCACAGTATGCTCAGTGCCGTATAATTGTTTTACGCCGCGAATTGTCAATTTAGAAGTACCGATGCCTGTAATATCTGCCCCCATACCGTTCAAAAATGTAGCAAGATCAGTTATATGAGGTTCGCGTGCTGCACCGCGTATAATTGTTGTACCTGCTGCTAAAGTAGCAGCCATCATGACATTCGCTGTTGCCCCTACACTCGGTCCGTATTGTCCGGTGAGATTCATATCACAACCGACTAACCTGTCAGCTTGTGCATATATGTATCCTTTTTTGACACTTACATCTGCTCCTAAACCCTCTAAACCTCGGATATGTAAATCGACTGGTCGTGGACCGATGGCACAACCACCTGGAAAAGAGACTTTTGCCCTTCCCAACTTTGCAACCAGGGGTCCCAATACGTAAATAGAAGCTCGCATCTTTCGCACAAGATCGTAAGGAGCTTCATACTCCATTCTGTTAATCGGTTCGATATATAGCGAACCGTTTTTTCGTGTGATTGACGCGCCAAGTCCTTCTAGCACCGCACTGAGTGTTTTTACATCTGTGAGATTTGGTACATTATGTAGCACACTGACACTGTCACCGAGGATTGCTGCTGCAACAGCAATCGGAAGAACTGCGTTTTTTGAACCGCTTATTTTAACAGTCCCTTCAAGCCTGGTACCGCCGTTGATTATGAATTTTTGCATTTTTTTCTCCTTATAATTTGTACAAGTTACCTTTTCCTTGCATAAACGATGCCAATTATAAGGCTGTTACAAATATAAGTGTACTGGCGTGAGTTCGGTATGAGATATTTTTTGTGGGATGCACAACCTGGAAAGGTTATGCTACATAGAGCTGCACAACCTGGAAAGGTTATGGGATAAAATATTCTTTATATTTCGGACACCGAACCCACGTTATAATGAGAAAAATGCTTGTTACAAATTGTGTTAAATTAGACACATGTAATTTTCTATATCTCGATTATACCAAAGAAATGAATTGAATTGTATTACAATTTTTGATACACTTTGAATTATATTTTAACATCTATTCATATATTAGAGGTTATACAGATGGCAGATAAAACATATCGTGTTGGGGTAATCGGTTGTGGAGGTATGGGGCGCGCTCATGCAAGAAGTTGGAACAGTTATGATAATGTACAAGTCGTCACTGCTTCTGATATCAGTGCGGGATCTGCAGCAAAGTTCGCAGATGAATTCTCGCTTAAAACACACTATACAGATTTTGAGGAAATGTGTCAAAAGGAAGAACTGGATATTGTTAGTATTACTACATGGCAGAGCGTTCGAGCAGAACCCACAATCGCCGCGGCAGAAAATGGGGTTTTAGGAGTCATAACTGAGAAACCGATGGCAGCATCTGTCGGCGACGCGCAAGACATGATGGACGTTTGTGATAAAAACGGAACAAAATTAGTTGTCGGACATCAACGGCGTTTCAGCTCTCAGAATTGTGAAGCACGTAGACTGATACAAGAAGGTGCAATCGGACAACCTCAAGCGATGTTAAGACGTGATGGACACGGCCTGCTGAATCGCGGAACTCACGAAATTGATGAAATGCGATTTATTCTAGGCGACCCTGATCCGCAATGGCTCATCGGTCAAGTGGAACGTAAAACTGACCGATGGGAACGTAGAGTTCGAACAGAAGACCTTTGCATGGCTGAAATCTGCTTCGAAGGTGGTATACGGGGCATATATGAAAGTGATCTACCCGGTCCAGGGCTACGTGGTGATGCTGTCTATGGTGATGATGGGCAACTGCGTCGGGGTGGTGACGGAGCGATTGAACTCTTAAACAGTAAAGCCGCCGGTTGGCAAACCATCAAACCTCGACAGAGCGAACCCAATCAGTTTTCTGAAATGCTGGCATGGATTGAGGGAGATATAGATGAACACCGCAATGCTGGCAGACATGGACTCTGCACAATTGAAATCCTTATGGCATTTTATGAATCGGTACGTCTGCAAGGTGTTGTCACATTTCCGCTTACTACCCGTCCTAATCCGCTTGATCTATTAGTTGAAGGTGGAAAGTTACCTGTGTTTAAAGAGGGACGTTACGATATACGGGCACCATTCCCAGAGCAGAAGTAATAGAACCATATAATATAGCATATAAAGGGTGGATTTCTACCACCCTTTTAACATTCTACATCTTTTCCGTCACTACCATAGACATCCATCCTTTCTTGTGTCGTTATATCCTCGCTACTTGCGGGTTTATAGTGGAACTGGAGTGCTCTTCGTCTATGTGGGGATCGATTAACGGGACTTCCATGGTGAAGCAATCCGTGCCAAAATAGGCATCCGCCTGGTTGAAGTGGAACGATTGTATCGCGGGCAATCGGAACGTCAGTATCACATATTTGCCAATCTCTCCGTTTGAAGTGTATCATTGGTCCTTCGTTATGTGATCCGGGGATGATATGCATGCATCCATTTTCAGCAGTGGCTTCGTCTAATGCAATCCATACACCAACGACTGTTGTTCCATCTTCAAGGTTAAAGTACGCACAATCTTGATGCCAAGGTTTCTCTGAACCGAACAGCTTCGGTTTTACCAATGCCATGTCTTGAAAAAGGACAGGTGAATCTTGCATTATACGTTCCAACACACTGAGAAGTCCAGCATGTGCTGCCAATGCATTCAAACGGGATTCATGACTAACAAAGTTGAATATCTTTCTAATCGCATCTCGACGTTCATCCGCATTCATTTCATCCTTTTGCTTTGCAAGTTTCGGTTCAAATTGAATTGCGCGAAAGTCAGGGTTATTACCATCCATCAGATAAACCATGCCATCTATAGCATCTTGGATTTCCTCAGGCGAAAACGCATCTTCAATCACAAGATAACCGTGTTGATGAAAGTATGAAATATCCTTATCAGAAACCGATGAAAAACCACCAGATATACTATTGGCAACTGTACCAAAATTATATAAATCCTCTGGATAAGGAATTGGTGGCGTAGCAACTTCTTTTGGTCGGTCAAGTGCTGGTGAATTCATATAGGACCTTCCTTATATCTCTCCTTTTCCTTCCTGTTCAAGTAATGTTAGAAATTTTTCCACTCTATTGATGGCAGATTGGGCTCGTTCACGTTCCGATTCGCTTTTTTCTTCCTCAGCAACCCACTGTTCGCGTTGTGGAAGCCATTCGTCTTTCAGATAATTAAGTTGATTCAGGAAATGCGGGTCTTCCGTTTCACTGACAAAATACTCAATAATTCCGAGTAATCCGTATCTCCGGTTTATCTCCATGTCGTCCAATTCAGCCACCATTTGACTAAAGAGTTGCTGATTTCGATCCTGCCGTGCTTGTGCAACTTCACGAGCAGATTCAGTTAGCAGATTATCAACAAATTCCTGTTTAGAATTTATCCAGCGAGGTAGATTGCGTACATACTCTTCTAAATTAAAGCTGCCGCGTTGAATTGCGAAATATGCGTGTATATGGATATTACGGAAAAAGCCGGTATATCCGATATTCGGATCCATAGTATCCGCATCGTAAAGAATCTGATTTTCGATGTTTCCATACAACATTTTGAAATTTTCTGCGGTCAGGTTCATCGGTTTGAGATGGGCAAGTACAATAGCAGTTGCAGCCTGCACAAATTCTGGTTCGAAGTCATACATACGCAAGATTTTCTCAGTAATCACTGCGCCAGATTCATGGTGAACCTTACCGTGTAAATTGTGTTTATTGTATAGCTCAGTGACTACATTTTGCCCGGCAGGAGTTAACGTTTCGTTTAACCAGAACCCGTTGTGATCTAAAATACGTTTTCCGTTGTCATCAGTTAAGATTACACCATCATATCGCTTTGTTATGTCGTGTAAGGTGCCTGCGACTTCAAGCAGCTTAACATTAGCATCTTCGCGCCTACCGAGTTCCATACTCATCGCACGTACACGCATCGTATGATTCCAGGTATAGTGCCTCCATTGGAATCCAACACGATTGTGTTCCCAGAGACCGAAAGTTTCGTTGACCAGTGTTTCCAATTCATTCAATACTTGGGTGTAGTTCATAAATACCTCGTTTTATTTAGTCGTTATATTTAACACTAATAAGTGATAACCCGTGTGCAGGTGCCGATGGACCGGCCATTGATCTATCCCTAATCTCCAAGATATGTTGGAACAAGGCACACGTTTCATCAACATTTCTGGCTGCACTCTTCATGCATTTCAAGGCTGTACCAACAAGAGCGCGGACCATTCCTCGTAAAAACGAATTTGCTTCGATTTCAATAAAGATATATTCATCTGTTTTATAGCAGCTTGCCTCGAAAATCTCACATACAGGATTTAATCTATCACTGCCAGTTTTTTGAAAGGAAGAAAAATCCAGTTTGCCATGCATGCAGCGACAGATAGCATCGAGTGAGTTGACATCAATTGGTGTAACATATAAATATGCTGTGTGCCGCCTCAGTGCTGTTGGATACGTTCTGTTCAAAATCGTATATCTATAACGACGACTTATTGCGCTGAACCGTGCATGAAAATCTGTCGAAACTTCTTCTACATCAACAACTACAATATCGCGAGGCAAAAATGTGTTAAGCCCTTTCTGAAAAGCAATAGTCGGAATTGGCAATTCAGTAAAAAAGTTAGCTACTTGCCCTTCTGCGTGGACTCCGCTATCTGTCCTACCAGCACCGATAATCTGTATCGGTGTCTTAGTTAACTGAGTTAGGGCATCCTCAATTGTTTCCTGAATTGTAGGAAGTTTCGGTTGCTTCTGCCATCCGTGATAATTCGTGCCATCGTATTCAAGTACAAGTTTGATATTTCTCATACTATCACATTGAAACGGTTTATGTCCTGATACATAAGATTATCACATTCTATGTTTAGGTGTCAAATGAATTTTGTGTATCGGTGAATGTTGTGGATTGAAAATGAGGTGCATCAAATCTGTGAATATGATACGATAAGTTACAGGTAAATTAGAGCAGAGGAGTAACCAATGAGTCGTATAAAGATAGGTGTTATCGGATGTGGTGCTGTCGCACAAGTCCAATATTTGCCTAATCTCAAACATCTACATAGAAACTATGAAGTAACAATCGTATGTGATTTATCACAAGGGGCAGCAGAAGCAGCCGCAAAAAGATTTGATATTCCACATTTCGTTACGGATTATAAGGAACTCTTAGAAGCAGATGTGGATGCAGTACTATTGTGTCACGGTGACCCAAAAACGGAAGTCGCTCTTGCAGCATTTGAGGCGGGTAAACATGTCTTTATTGAAAAACCTGTATGTTTCTCACTACAAGAAATTGATGCAACGATCGATGCGCAACGGAAATCTGGCACCGTCGCCCAAGCGGGTTATATGAAGGTGCATGATCCCGCATTTCAACTTGCCAAGCATGAGGTAGATGCGATGGATGACTTCCGTTTTGTCCAAATTAATCATCTACATCCGAACAATAGTTTACATTTAAGTCAGTTTGACGTTCAAAGGTTTGACGATGTGCCATCTGAAGCTTTTGCTCCTGCTCGTTCTGCACGTGAAGCCGCGCGGAGAAATGCAATCGGCGATGTTTTACCGCAAGTAGAACGTGCTTTTTATCTTTTGTCAGGAAGTATGATCCACGACATATACAGTTTGCGAGTGATGCTCGGTTCACCAAGTGAAGTCATCAGTGCAGAAGTATGGGCAGAAGGTGCTGGTGTAAATATCGTTTTTGCTTATTCTAACGGCGCGCGTTGTGTTGCTACATGGGTTGATCTGCCTGATCTATGGGATTTTAGGGAAACATTAGAGATTTATGGGGGAAACAAACGTGTGTTGGTGTCGTATCCGACAGGTTTTTCACGCGGTATTTTGTCAGAGGTGACAATCCACGGAATAGATGCGGATGGAACAACCTACAAAAAAATCCTGCAATTGAATGGGAAAGCGCATTTGTCAGGGAATTACGGCATTTTCATGCATGTATTACCGAAGGTATAACCTGCTACACGCCACTTGAATCAGCGCGAAAGGATATTGAATTGATTATCAACATCGTCCAATGCTATGCAAAGCGATTACCTGTGAAGTGTACATAGCGGATTTTAGAGAGTAACATGAACTTTCTTAATAACACATTCAAGCTAGTCATCATATTTTCTCATCCTGAAAACCGTGTTCTGCAAGCAGTGCCACGACCGAGGTTAAAACAGCACTTGCCCTGTCAATTGCCTGAAGTGCGTCTGCCTCGGTAGCTTCTGGGCGGACACTTGGGTAACGCGCTTCTACTGCCCATTCCGTTAAGGTTGCCAAATCTGTCCGTGTTGTTTTAAGTTTCCAAGACTTTGGGAGAAAATCCCGGAGGGTGTTCAAGTCATGCGTCCTCGGAAAATCAATCTGTAGAAAGATTAACGCTCCCTTAAGTGCCTTTTCTGTAGATTGTTGGGCACACCAACATGCATGGCGCGGGCACGTCTGCCTCCCGTAAATTCGATTCAGCATAGCGAAGCCAATGGGCAGTATCTATGAGGTAATCAGTGGTGTGTTGTATAGAGTACCTTCCCCTCTTGTTGGGCATAGCGGAGCACAGAACCGATGCGCGTGCGGTGGCATTGGAGTTCTTCAGGCGTTGAGACGAGAATGTCTTTCGGAACGGGCACGTCCGCGAGTGCCACCCGGATGTTAATCGCGGTTTGCCGTTTATCCGTATCTGCAAGTTCTGCAAAAACCACGAGCAGGTCCACATCGGAATCCCGACCTGCGTCACCACGCGCTTGCGAACCGAAGAGAATCACTTGTAACGGATCAAAATCACGTACAATGCGCTCGGTCATCATGGAAATAAAATCGTTACTCATCTGCACGTTGCGGAAAGTAGCAGGGTTGCTCTGCGAAAATTTCCAAAACATCGGTTGCAGGTCTGCTACTCTCCGATCCTCCGATTGAATAACGTGAGTTCGGAATAAGGCATTTTTTGTGCTATAAAATAGTCCTCATATTAAATACACCGAACTCACATTTTGAACAGGATTTATTTTGTTTCAACGTCAACTATGTGATACTCACTTTTGACTTCTCACATAAGATAACGCGGGCTGGACCCAATGCTAAAGCATTGGGATTGCCTAAAAAGTCTCTTCATCAGTATCAACTGCAATAGGTAACACTTCGATTTCAACCGCAGTATCACCTGTTACAATAAAACGGGGAACAATCAATGCTGTACCTGTAATAGGTATCGGACGTGGTGTTGGAGCCAAGTCCTCCATCATTTCTTCTTCATCGATTACATCGATTATTTCTCCGTTTTCAGGCGGGGTTTCTCCGTCTTCGGGTGGTGTTTCTCCATCTTCTGGAGGTATTTCTCCATCTTCAGATGGGAATTCTCCTTCACCAGGCACAAATCCGCCTATAATACCTTCAAATATACCTGCGAAAAACTCTTCAAAAAAGGATTCGAAAAATCCTTCAATCGGTAGTTCATCGAGTTCAGGTTCTTCCTCTGCCAATGTTGACAGCGTAGCTAACACCAATCCTTTATCAAATTGCAAATCGCTGAGCTGTGCGATCAGTTGATCTAAATTTTCTGGAGATGGCGCAAGTGGATTTCCGAATGGATTGAATCCGTAGTCGGTCGCAGCAGCCATTGAAATCTCAGCGGGTCCAGGAATGAAATTCTCTGGTATATGTAGCTGTACTTCTCTATACATTTTACGACTCTGCCCGGCAGCAGTCCAGTGTGGTAACATCTCCAGGACGAAGGTAGCAACTTCACCTTGCTTTACTTCACCGACAACATGTATATCAGTAATTTCTGTGTGGAGAATGAAAGGGAGATCTTCCATAGAGATGTGGATTTCATCAATAGTTGCTTTGCCTGCACCATTTGCCAATAAATCCGTAAATGATTCAACAATGACACCCATATTTCCTAATACCGCTTGATATGGATCAGGTGAGATAGTACGGAAAGATTCTCTATAGACGTTATCAGTTTCTTTAAAACTAATTGCAACGTCTGCTTCAATTGTTCCAGGGCTAATCTCCATGCGTATTGCATCAAGGGTTGTGGCTGCAACAATTGGGATAAAGTCTTCTTGTCCCATAGGTGTCAACTTAGGGATTTTCAGCCTTTTTCAGTTGCCTATAAGTTGTGTGCTTTCCTGCTCTATGTTGTCCCCAGTCGCTGTATTGTAAATCCTTTTTTATGTTGCTCAGTGTCTTCAATAACGCCGCTTTAGATTCGTGAAAACTCATTGTGAGTGTGCGTGCATGCCGCCCAATAAGTTTCGCTGTGCTGATGGGATCGTGCAGTATACACCGCCAGCCAGCTGCTACCATAATCCAATGTCTTATCAGTTGTGCGATGAGTTTCGCATACACCTCACATAAGATACGATCAGGTTTGGCACTGCGGAATGTATTCACCTTGCCAACGCTTTTGAAGGATTTGAATAGCAACTCAACTTGCCATCGGAGCCCAGCAATAATAATAACTTGTTCAACGGTAAGTTGTGCAACCTCCACATTTGTAATGTAAATATCCCAATCGGCAAGGCGTAACCGTTGTTTTGAGGGCGTTGTCTGTCTCCGTTTAGCATCACGCCTGATGTATCGGCGACGCTTGCTCGCTACTTGTTCGGAACATCGCCGTGCAACGAGGCGTGCTGGCAGACGATCCCTCGCTCCAACATAGCAACGCTGGTCTATAGTGTCCGAGTTTGTTGCCTTGAGGTGCTTATATAAGCAGAAGGTAGGGTTATTTAGTTTTATAGATATTCATTTTATCAAGTTAACTGTGAGTAAAGGTTTTGATGCATATTCCTTTATTTTATCAGCGATCCGTGTTATGCCTTGAAAACGGAATACGGATAATGCGGTATTTCGTAAAGCGGCCATGACTTGTGGAATAGCCCCGCATCTGACAGGTGATGCGTCCTCGCCGAGTAGCACATCGCGCATCCAATGCGACTTGTTCTCTATTGCCCAATGGCCTCTCCGTAAAGCAAGTAAGCGTTCTGCGGATGCCTCACTCGGTTTCAGGCTCGTAATCCCATAGGTAGTGCGGGTTGTCTCTTCTCCTGTCTTCATATTTTTGGAAGTATAGCAATATTGGATCACTTGTGCTACGCCCGGCCAATCCAGATATGCGTTGAGACTTGTGCTTGCCTTGATACATCGCGTCTCAAGTCTGCCATGCGACTTTTCAATCGTCTCATGCATGTATATCGGTTTCCCTAAAGTAGGGTGTGTTGTGTCTTCAGAAACCGCGTCAGGCACGCCTTGAAAAAGTTTTTCAATCGCTTCTAACAGGTCCGGTTGATTGCCTTTAACAGGCAGCATATAGTCGCCCCCGCTGTTTATGATTCCGTGGCAGAAAGAGCGTTGTGTCAAAAGGGCATCCGTTGTGATAACTTTGCCTGCTACATCAAACGCTTTGAGGATTTCCGTTGATACCGGTATTTCATTGGTTTTGTCGCTGAC
This sequence comes from Candidatus Poribacteria bacterium, assembly GCA_965200395.1. Lineage (GTDB taxonomy): Bacteria > Poribacteria > WGA-4E > WGA-4E > WGA-3G > MSPOR6. The sequence goes on from CBDAUH010000004.1 coordinate 1,111,687, forward strand.
ACCTCGCTGCGTGAGGGTGATCCCTAACTCATGAGAGACGACGGAGAGTAAATGGCTGATCATCGCACCACTTTTTTTAGACGCACGCAGGGTTTTGCCATCTATAGCGACTGCGTCGGAACACCCCCGCAAATCAGGGCACTCTGCTAATGCGGCGTTTACCCATTTTGACAGGATGTTTTCTAATGCCTCAACGTCCAACTTTTTCAACAGATTATGGATAGTTGCGGCACAAGGCGTTTTGTGATGTGTGAACCCGAGTGCTTTTGTGAGTGCGGGCTGTGAGCGTGCCCAGGTAGCGATGGATGTATACCCTTTATGCCCGCACATCAATCCAACGACTAAAAGTGCGAGGATTGCTTTCAAGGGGTGCCGTTTCCCTTTTTCCTTGCGTGGGTCTGTAAGTTCTGCTAACATATTGACTAAGTGGCAGGACTTTTTTCTTGTCATTCTTCACCTCAAAAGATCGTAAGTTTTTAAGGTGAAGTATAGCAGATATACCATGAAAAATCACGGTATATCTGCACATCCTAAAATATTAACGATTGTGATAAAAAACAACTAAAATACATAAAACTAAATAACCCTAAGCAGAAGGGTTCTCCCTGTTCATCATACAGTTTACAGTTTACTTTCAATCTTGTTATCCAGAAGATGCCTGCTTGTGTCATTTTTCTAAATGCGTCAAACGAAAAATAGCCGAGGTCTGCTAAGTGTAAACTCCCCGCAGGAAGCGGTCCAAACGCCGCTGCTGCCTTGCTATCGGCAGTAATACCATCACTGAGTTGGAAGTGTTGGAAAGCACCCGTCAGGACATCAAAACAGAGGTGAAGTTTCATAGCAGACTTCTCACAATCGTTTTTAGCACGCCCCCCTTTCCATACAGGTCTCAGCTCATCCGGCAATGTGAGTGTGGTGCTGTCCTGCACATAGACGCCTGTGAACTGATTTAGCAAAGGCAGTGTCGGCGATTGTGCTGAAATAACTTGTGTTGTTGCGGCTATCTCAAGCACCGATTTCAAGGTTTCGGCTGCTTCAGGTGTCATCCGTTTTTCAATCGCTTGGCGGGTGACATGCACACCTAAAGCACAAGCTGTTTGTGCCAACTCCGTATAACTTGCATCAGGCGTTTCAAGCCACCCGAATACAAGGGTCTGCACGAAAGCACCTCCGGAGAACTTGCGGATCCTTCGGACGAACCCGCACCTTGAAGCTGATGCGTCAGCAATCGTTCGCAGTATAGCTTGCATTTTATCACAAACCTGTGTTAGAATAGACATTGGAACACCTCTTTTGTAGAAATGAGTAATATTGTTTTTCTACTATTATGTACTATAGTTTGGACATTTTTTGTTTTTTTTATAGACATAAAGCAGGAAAGCGGGTATCCTTTTAGAAAATATAAACCTTTTTGAAAGGATATGTCTAATGACCCCACTTTCCTACCTGGACAACATGTTATCACAATTCAGATCGTTATTCAAGCACAACAACTTCAATCACTTTCAAACTTTCGTGAAAGGTCTGATAAATACGCCCTACCGAGGCACAATGACACAAATCTATCTTGCGACAGCCCAAGCAGGTCGGTATTGGTCTCTGCCAAAGTTTCTTTCACGTGGTGTCTGGTGTGTGGATCAAGTCGCCACTACGCTAAGCCATCAAGTGCTATCCGCTTACCCCACGGGCGTATACGTCTATGATGAAACACATGCCCTAAGTAGCGGTTCAAAACAAGCGGGTTTGCATTTCCGCAGGAACCCTGCGTATCAGCCACGTAACAAGAACCAATCCAAGTTTCATCACGGACACGAGTTCGGTGCGATTGGGTGGCTGGCAGAAACGCCCGAAGGCACGCGCCTGTTTCCATTAGCCACACGGATGATGGAACCGAAAAGCGAGGACGCGAATAGCCTCGCTGTGCTGAAGCATTTATGTAATCTTGTGCCACCGGGTCTTATCGTTTTCGATAGAGGCTTCAATAGACGCAAAGTGTTCACGGAGATACTCTCACAAGGACATCATTTACTTTGTCGTGCGAAGTCAAACGCGGCGTTTTTTGATATACCGAAACGCCCTAAGCGTCTCAAGAGAGGCAGACCCCGTCGGTATGGTAGCCGTGTGTCTATTCCACACCTGAAGTATACAGACATCGTTGTTGAGGATCAGACACTTTCTGTCGCTGATAAAGTCGTGCGGACAAAGATGTGTCCTGTAGATGTCCGCATCGTTGTGATACGCAAACGCCCCAAAAAGTCTAAACCCTATCGGTATTTCTGTGTATTTACTTCAGATTTACGACTGCCCGTAGAAACAGTTATCCGACACTATAGAAACCGGTGGCAGATTGAAACTGCCTTTCGGGACGCTAAAGAGAACTTCGGATTTGACACCTATCAACTCCGAGACAGGAAAAGTTTGGATCGGTTCGCTCAACTCAGTTTCACCGCAGCAACGCTGACACAACTCGCTTTCAGTCCGTCGCCATTGCCTAAGACACCCGCAGACACAGACACAGACAAGGTTTCTCTTGATTTAGAAACTGTGCTATCCACACTCAATATACACTGGTATAAACCGAAACATCTCACACGCGGCTTGATGACCGCTTACTTGCAGCGGGGTTTACAACAAAACTATTTTTATACGAGTTACGACCCGGGGAAAAACGCACAGAAAAAACTGAAAATCCCAAAGATACTATGTGAAAATGGTTCAGCAGCAACTATTTTCACGATTATTGGAAAAATGATGGCTAAAAAACAGTGATTTCTAACAGAATTTAGACAGAAAAGGGGCGTTAGCAGCGGTTCTAACACCTGTTCAGAAGTGCTAACGGGGAAGTGCTGCCAACTATTCATAATCTATAACAAGACCAAAAATGTCCAAACTATAGTATTATGTAAGAGGTGTCTCTATTTTGCAACAATATTTTATACTAAAATAACATAAAAATGTTCTTAAGTTGACACCTATGGGATAGGCTATTCATCTCCCTACAAAGGACGATTCGGGTGACTAAATCCGATACCACGTCTTGATGCTTCGATAAATTGTAACAGGTATTTTACTTCTGGATCTGCGGGTAATTCCTCTCTTGCTTTTGTAACAGCATGTTTTAAGGGTAAACCGGAGCGGAATAGAATTCGGAAGGCTTTCTTCAGGAGGGCAAATGTTTCAGGGGATAATTTGGATAACGGATTGATTTGGGAGGTTCGAATACCCAGGCGATTTAGATCACGAACACGGGCAGGTTGCCCTGCGGAGAGCATGAAAGGGGGTATATCTTGAACGATTTTTGAACAACCTCCCGCCATCGCCATTTTTCCAACACGGACAAATTGATGCAGGGCAGCATACGCACCCAGACGCACATCATCTTCTATAACAACATGTCCAGCAAGGGTAGCAAAATTCGCCATAATAACTCTACTACCGATAATACAATCGTGGGCGATGTTCACCCAATTCATAAATAAATTGTCATCTCCAACAACTGTCTCATTATCTTCAAAAGTAGAACGAGAAATAGAGACATACTCACGCAGTACATTTCGGTTGCCGATGCGGACATAACTCCGTTCACCTTTATATTTCAGGTCTTTCGACGGATTTCCAACAGTAGCTCCGAAGTAAATTTGGCAATCTTCACCGATAGTTGTCCACTTTCCTATCTGAACATGCGGGCCGATCACAGTATTTGCACCAATCTGAACATGATCTTCAACGATAGTATAGGGTTCGATGCGAACACCTTCTCCTAATTCGGACTTCGGTGAAATTATTGCTGTTGGATGAACGTGAGTCTCTGACACAAATTTGCCTCTACTTTCTGGTTTATAAGCCTATTGTTCTGTTGAGTCTACCCATCTTCTGTTGGAGCGAGTGCAATAGAGAGTTCTGCTTCGGTAGCAAGAGCATCATCTACATACACCTCTCCTGCGATTTTTGCCAAAGTGCTACGTCTTTGAACGATCTCTATTTCTAAGCGGAGTTGATCTCCTGGTATAACAGGTCTGCGAAAGGTCGCTTTGCTAATTGAACGAAAATAACCGAGTTGATCCTCTTCACCGATTTCTTGCAGCAGCAGCCATGCCCCCAGTTGCGCGAGTGCCTCCACCTGCAGAACTCCCGGCATAACAGGTTGAACCGGAAAATGCCCTTCAAATATAGGCTCGTTGTATGTAAGATTCTTTATACCAACCGCACGTTTTCCATTCTCATATTCAACTACTCGGTCCAGCAAGCACATCGGATGCCGATGTGGTAAAATCCGATAGATATCTTTCGCCTCAACAATCTGATTTTCCTGACTATCTCCTGACTTTACTTGGTCAAGGATACCTTTTTCTACCATGGCATGAACAAATTGTGCATGGAACGTATGTCCAGTACGCATCGCTATGACGTGTGCCTTCGGTAGGTATCCAGAGAGGTAAAGGTCTCCGATCAGATCAAGTGTTTTGTGACGGACATATTCGTTATGAAACCGCAAATCCGAACTCGTCTCACCGCCATCTTTGACAATCAAAACATTGCCATAATTTGCCCCTTTTCCGATGCCGAGGGATTGTAATGCCTCGATTTCCGATTCGAAACAGAAGCTGCGTGCAGGAGCAATTTGATTGATATAGGTTTCCTCTGTCATTGCCCATGTTGCAAATTGCGGAGATGTATGCGGATGATCGTAAGCGAATGTTACCGTAAAGGTATCAGATGGTAGAAAGATAAGCTGCTTATCGTCATCGCACACAACGAAAGGCTCCGAAACTTCAACATAACGACGTGCGGCATCTAACTGAGTCAATCCTACGCCCTGAATTTTCGTTACATATTGCAATGCACTACCGTCAAGGCCAGGGGGTTCCGGTGCATCTAATTCAATTTTAGCATTGTCTATCTTCAGTCCTGCAAGCGCAGATAAAAGATGTTCTATACTACTAATTACAGTTCCACCATGCTGCAGACTTGTACATCGTGGTAGGACATCTTCCCAGTTTTCAGGACAAACTTTCACTTCAGGTGAACCTGGTTGGTCTATCCGCTGAAAAACGATACCGGAATCAGCGGGGGCAGGTTTTATAGTAAGTTCGACCGGTTCGCCCAGCATCAAACCTATGCCTGATAAAGTGATTTCGGACTGAAGCGTTTGTTGTGATTCAACATTTTCCATATAAAATATAAGACTCCGATCTAATGTATATGTTTATGTTTGATATGTTGTATATTATATGTCTATTGATTATTTGATACAGCTCTTTTTCGTCGAATCTGACGAATCATCCGATTGTGCTCATCGAGTGTTTCCGAAAAATGGTGTTTCCCTTTTTCAATTGCCACGAAATAGAAATATGATGTTTCCTCTGGTCTCAATGCACCTAAAATACTTGCCATTCCTGGATTACCGATCGGTCCGGGGGGCAAACCTTTATGCAAATATGTATTATAAGGAGATTCTACCTTTAGGTCTTTTCTTATCAACAATCTCTCTGGATCGCCTAATGTATAGAGCACAGTCGGATCAGCTTGAAGGCGCCATTTATGTTTAAGCCTATTGTGAAATACGCCTGCAATTCGGGGAATCTCTGACACAGACCCTGCTTCTCTTTGAATAATAGATGCCAATGTAATCACCTGATGACGCGTATATCCTAAAGTCTCTGCCTCCTCAGCCAACGCCTCAGTCCATCTTTTGTCAGATTCAGCAAGCATTAGATTTACAACTGTTTCTGCACTGCTCCCTTTAGCAAATTTATATGTGTCTGGAAATAGGTAACCTTCCGCTGAAATTCCTTCAGAAAGATATTTTTCCAGCAACTCAGGGGATTTCACCGCATTAAGGAACATATCTGTTTTGCCTAATCCAGATTCCTCCCAAAGTTCTGCTATTGCTTTTACTGTGAAACCCTCTGGTACAGTAAAAGTTTTATACGCAATTTGTCCCTTTTTCAGTTCATCAAGAATTCGTGTTAGCGGCATATCCCGGCTGAATTCATAAGTGCCAGCACGGAGTTGTGTACCAATGCCACGATATCGAACTGCAAGCTTGAATACAAGCGGACTACGAATCAGGTTATTCGTTGCCAAATGTTTCGCAATTGCTGTTGTACTACTTCCCGGTACAATTGTAACTGATACAATCTCCTCAGATGAGGTGGTTGGGGACATGTAGTATGCCCCAACTAAAACAAGACAGAGACAGACAATTCCGAGACAACCGACCGTATATAATCCGAACCTTACAATTCGTTTCCGAGTTAATACGGTTACAATATTCTGTAGAAACATGGACTGTCTCCAAATCTACTGCCAGATATTAGAATTTTACTCAACCGTTCAGTTATATGCCAACAAATTGTCATCATTCCTCCACTGAATTACTACGTAGATATTCGTCAAGGATTATGACAGCCGAAACTTGATCTATGATTTTTTTGCGTTCCTTCGGATCCATTTCCAGCCGATCTAATATTTCCTCTGCTTCAGATGAAGTAAATCTCTCATCTTGGAATTCTACTGGCACTTGAAGTCCTTCAGACAATCGGGCCCCAAACTTTTTCACCTTCTCCGCTTGTGCACCAATTGATCCATCAAGTGAGATAGGCAGCCCAATAACGATGCGTTCTACTTTATGAATGGAGACCAAGTCTCCTATTGCAATAATATCACGTTGTCTATTAGTCCGAGTCAGTGTACACAATGGGTGCGCCCCACTCCCAAGTACGTCGCTGACCGCAACACCGATTCTTACGTCACCGACATCTAAACCCAGTAATACAGCCATACTCACTCCTCATAATTTTTAATCGGGCACGTTTGATGATTTTTATTACATATCAGAATTTTACACCAAAAATCAGCTATCGTCAAGGACAATTCTCCTTCGCTACAGTGACAAAGGTGTTGATAAATTATACAAACTCTGATATAATTTTTCCACAAAAAAGTCAACTCGTCCTATTCTTACAACATTCTATCAGACATTTTCCTATCCTATCACGTGCAGATGTCTCTATTAAATATAACGTGAGTAAGGATATTTTGTAGCACAAAAAAGGTTGACAATTCAATCGTACATACAATCAGACAATCGGAGATATATACTGATGAAGAAATTAAGACAATTATCAGAACAAATTATGGAAAATATTAACCAGTTTATAGAAAATACTGAAGATAACGACATGCATCTTGATAACGCTGTTGAAGCTATGAGAAAGCAGATTCAAAATGCGAAAACAATTGTTGCCACTGCAATCGCTGACGCACAGAAACTCAAACGTGCTTATAGAGAAGCAATTGATGCGGCCAATAGGTGTGAGCATAGAATAAATACCTTGCTGGAGAATAATAGCGAACAACATGCCAACGAAATCCGACAGCAAGGTAAAAAGTATCAAGAACTCGCCCATGACTTAGGACAGCGAATTCACGCACAGGAAACGTTTATTGCGGAACTGAAAACCGACCTCTTAGAAATATATGAGACATTCAGAAGCACGTCAAGCCGTGCCGAATCGTTATCTCATCAGCAAAAGCAGACACAGACACGCGCAGAATTCTATAAAATCTTAGCTGAATTTGATCTCATCGATGCAAATACTACATTGCAACAAGCTCAACGCAAGTTGGAACAGTCAGAAGCTGAAGTAAAAAAGCGGGAAGACAGCAAACGGAAAAGCGGTGAAGATTTCAACATAGACGAAGCATTAGCAGATCTCAAAAAGGATATCCTTAACAGTAGTCAAAATGATTGAAACCTACGATCTTACCAAATACTTCGGTCAGCTGTGTGCCGTAGATTCGCTTATGCTGCAAGTAGACTCTGGTGAAATTTTCGGGTTTCTCGGCCCCAACGGGGCAGGTAAAACAACCACAATCAATATGTTAACAGGATTACTGCGCCCATCTTCTGGCACAGCAAAACTTGCAGGTTACGATATACAAACACAGAGTCTACAAGCGAAGGCAATTATCGGCTTGATGCCCGATACACCGCATCTATATGAAGCGTTAAGTGGACGACAGTTTGTTCGGATGATAGCAGATTTATATGAAGTCACGCCCCAACATGCTGAAAATGAAATGGGAGCATTACTTGAACAACTTGAATTGGACGACGCTGCTGATGACCAAATTAAGGGTTATTCCTACGGCATGCAGAAGAAAATATTGCTTATCTCTGTCCTCATACACCACCCTCAGATACTCTTCCTTGATGAACCTACAAGCGGATTAGACCCCAGAAGTGCACGCACGGTTAGAGAAATATTACGCCAACGGTGTGAACAGGGATGTACCGTCTTTATGACAACACATATTTTAGAAATTGCAGAACGGATTTGTGACAGAGTGGGTATTATCAGTAAGGGCAAATTGATCGCAGTTGGAACACTTGCTGAATTACAAAAAAGAAAACGAGAAATGTCTACACAATATATTGATAATACCGATGAGGTCGAGACATTAGAAGATATATTCCTCGATCTCACCGCAGATGCCTGAAGGTCACGAATAATTTAAGTCCAATATCTCATGTTTAGACATATTACAATTCTTCTTAAAGCAGATTGCTATGGATGGTGGAACAGCTTAAAGCATGATAAACAAGCGTGGCGAAAGAGCATATTCAAGGGTATCGGTTACCTTATCTTCATTGCCTCACTGTCCGTATTAGGATGGACTCTTTTTTCACATTTACAAGAAAATGATGCACCATCACATCTAATTTTTAGTGTGATTAACGGATTCATGGTATTCGGTATAATTATCGTTGCAAAGGAGTTGATGGAAAGTTCTTTAAAGATACTATATGAAGCAACTGATACGCAAATGTTATATGCCGCGCCAATTCGACCGGTAACTATCTTCGGCTACAAGTTCATCCATATTACTGTCTCACGTTTAATGAGTATGCTCTGTTTCTTAGGTCCGCCTTGGGTAGTTTTCGGTTTGACATTTCAATTGCCGTGGCATTATTATGCTGTGTTATTACCGGTATCTGTCTGCTTACTTGTCCTGATCGCAAGCAATGTTACGATCAGCATGATGGTAATTGCGCGATTCTTCTCGTCAACAGGCCTTCTTACGACATTGAAGACTCTCGGCACTGTTATAGGTGTAATGGTCGGTTTTTTTCTGTCCTTCATGCTGTTCGCTGGGTCTGATACATTCCCATTAAAAAATTACATACTCAATTTGGTATCAACAGGGACAACTGGGGCAACTACTGCTTGGTATCCACACGAATGGATTGGAAAACTCTTAGTGAGCTGGGGACATGAAACTACAATCGGCATGCGATTGACGTGGATACTTGGTGGGTTCGCGATTAGTGCCACGTCTGTTGGATTGGCATTTCTCTTTGCACAATGGATATACAAACGTGGATGGGAAAATATACGACAATTAAAAACGAAACGTAAACCTGCTCGTAAGAACGGTAATACGACGACTTCACACATAAATGGATTTGCATTCGTATTGGGACGCGGCAAGATACAATCCTTAATGTTGAAAGACTTTTTAATCTTCATACGACATACTGGTAGAATAATCGCAATCGTAATGTTAACTTGCTTCTTGATTATCCACATCCTCTTTTTAGGTAGAGCGGGCCTTAATGAATGGACAACTGAAATTCTTTCAGTTCAAATTCTTCTCTATAGCTTCCTTATCACATTTGGTATTAGCTGCAATGGACTTCGGGATGAAGCAAAGACATGGTGGCTGATGAAATCTGCGCCAGTCAAACCGAGGTTACTATTCAACAGCAGATTCCTGGTCGCACTGCTCTGTTCATTGCTTTATGCAGAATTTTGGTCCGTATTAGCCATCCTTCTGCTGCGAATTCACATTGATAAGTGGGTTCTTATGTTTATGATGCCGATCATAACGTTGCCAACAGGATGTGCATTGAATACGACAATCGGCACTTTACCCTGGATGGCAGAACTGACACATCAACCAAAACCGATCTTAAGAGTCTTAACTTTTACAGGGACACTTTTTCTTGATGTAGTCATCATTATAGTCCCCATAGTTGCATGGCATTTAGAGAATATACTGATTTTCTTTATTTCTATAATATTTCTTGCTACTATGTTTGTGATGTTATATAGTTTTGGCGTAGGAAATCTTCGCAGGTTGTTAGTGCCACAACAGTCATGAATAACGTGGGTTCGGTGTAAGTAATTTGTGTAGGATGCACAACCTGGAAAGGTTATGCTACAAAGTCTTTTAAATGGTTGCAGAGTGTCACCGCAAGCACGTTGTGCTTGCTACGGTCTCCTTAATGATCACAGGTTATGCTTGCTACAATATGTTGAGGCACAACATAGAAAGGGTATGCTACAAAGAGGCACAACCTAACAGGGTATGCTACAACTAACGAATGGGAGAGTATAATTGCTAATAGAATATGAAGGAAAAACACCGAATGTGCATTCATCGGTCTTTGTGGCACCAGGTGCAATGCTGATCGGTGATGTAAAAATAGGGGAAGCATCGAGTATCTGGTTTAACTGTGTGTTACGCGGGGACTTAGAACCTATACATATCGGATGTCGTACCAACATACAAGATGGAACAGTAATACACATGGATAAGGACATCCCATGTCTCATCGGTGATGATGTTACCGTTGGGCACGGGGCAATTCTCCATAGTTGCACTATTGATAACGAGGCACTGATCGGCATGGGAGCAATTCTATTAACTGGATGCAAAATCGGAGAACGGGCAATTGTCGCAGCCGGAACACTTGTGCGCGAAGGACAAGAAATTCCAGCCGGAACAATTGCCATGGGGGTGCCAGCGGTCGTCCGGCGAGAAGCAACAGAGGCAGAATTTGAACGTGTTCGAGACGGAAAAGATGATTACGTCTACCGTGGCAAAATAATGCAAAAAAGTATTACAAATTAGGCTATAATAACATGAGTTCGGTGTCCAAAATATAAAGTATTTTGTAGCATAACCTTTCCAGGTTGTGCAGCGGAGACGCAAATTAGTCTATAACATTGAGGATAACATAACACATTACTGCATGTTTTGAAGAAGGAGAAATTATGGCAAAACATACATGTTTGATGATTGGTGGCAGTGGAATGGCTGGCGGTTGGATTCACAACTTCCGCAATAATTTCAGTGATCGGGTTGAGATTGTCGGTTTGGCTGATGTAAAAACGGATGTCCTCAAAAATCAAGGAGCAGCGTTAGGATTAAGTTCCTCACAGCTTTTCACTGATTTCAATGAAGCATGTGCATCCGTTAAGGCAGATTTTTGTGGGGTTGCAACGCCCCCTAAATTCCATAGCCCTGCAGCCATCGCAGCGATGGAGAACGGAATGCCAGTTATCTGTGAAAAACCGATAGCAGATACATTAGATGCAGCGAAAGCGATGGTACGCACTTCACAGAAAACTGGACTCCCCTGTGCAATTATCCAAAACTACCGCTACGCGAACAATAAACAAGAATTGGTGCGTATCCGTGAAGAAGGCAGATTAGGACGACTCCAACACATTGTCGGTAGATATGCCTGTGACTATCGCCGCTATCTGTCATGGGGTGTAGATTGGCGGCATGATATGGATTTCAGTCTGCTCTTTGAGGCATCGGTTCATCACCTCGACATGCTCCGTTTCCTCTCCGGCGGAGACTGTGAGACGCTGGTTGGATTCGGTTGGAACCCGGAATGGTCAAGTTTCAAACATTTCTCAAGTGGATATTATTTGATGCGGATGGATAACGGTGTCCATACCGCTTATGAAGGAAATAGCACCGCAGCAGGTATCACCAATTGTTGGAATGGCGAACACTACCGAGCAGAATTTGAGGAAGGCACTGTTGAAATCGGTGGTGGAAACCAGATGACTCTCCATCGTGTCGGCGGTGAAACTGAGGTATATGAAGCACCACCTATCCGTCATTACGCACATCATTATCTATTTAACGAGTTCTTAGATTGGCTTGATGGCGGAGAACCTTCTGATACGCGAATTCAAGACAATATCAAGAGCTTTGTCCTCGTCATCGCAGCGATGGAAACAACGGTTGATGGACAACCGAAACATATTGCCGATTATCTGAGCGACCTGGAGCTGTAAAACGTGTTCAATCCAAAATCAGAAATACCGGTTGTACTTGACGATATACCTGAAGGCGAACAACAAGCGTTACTTGAAAAACTTGCACAATGGATCGTCAGACGTAATCTAACGACACCTGCAATTCTATTTCTTGAAACTGGCAAACCGCTTAACTTTTTAGGGTCGCAATTGTTGATCGCCTTTAGCCCATTTGTACAGGCATTTTTCAAAGGGGAACAATATCATAAGATCGCGCTTATACTAGAAAAAGATGAAAACGTGGAATTGCTCTTACAATACATAGAACAATCCGAGGAATAACAGTTGATAGAAGGATAGGAGAAACTTGATGGCAGTTGAACTGAGAATGCTCCAAATGGATCAGACGATGACAAAGGGAAAAATCGGTAAATGGCTTGTTCAGGAGGGAGATACCGTAACTGCGGGACAACCTTTGTTAGAAATCGAAACAGATAAAGTGGTGCATGAACAAGAATCCCCCGCAGATGGTATTATTGCCCAAATACTTCCAGAAGCGGGAAGTGATGTTCCTGTCAACGCCTTGTTAGCTATAATTGCTGCACCGGGTGAAGCAGTAGAACGGGTTGAGGCAGAAACAATGGCACTGCCACAACAGTCGGAGGAATCAGAACAGACTACCACGAAACCTGCAACCTCCTCAAAAACGCGGACAAAATCTACACCCGCATCCTCTCCCATAAAAGCATCCCCCGCAGCAAAAGAACTTGCTGATAAACTTTCTATTGATTTAACGCAAATCAAAGCCTCTGGTCCTGGCGGACGCATACTGGAAAGTGATGTCCATCGTTATATTGAATTGAGAGAACCCGCATCTACTGAGGCCGCACGTCTCAAAGCCTCTCCGCTTGCACGAAGATTAGCGAAGGAATTTGGTCTCGATTTGGCATCCATTGCAGGCTCCGGTCCTGATGGCAGAATTGTCCGTGATGATGTGATGCAAGCAGCTGATGAGATTCCACCGCAAGTATTCCAAACTGAACCGACTGCATCGGAAGTTATTGAACTCAGCGGTATCCGTAAAATCATCGCTGAACGGATGACGATGAGCGTTCAAACAAACGCAAGTGTGACACTTCACACCGAAGTTGACGCGACATCCCTCGTAGAACTACGCAATCTATTCAACGAAGAACTACAGAAACGTGAGGAAAGCCTCACTTATACCGATCTACTTGTAAAGATAGTTGCCATTGCTCTATGTGAACATCCACGACTCAACGCAACACTCACAGATGCAGGCATCCTCCTACAAGCAGATATAAATGTCGGGGTTGCAGTTGCATTAGAAGATGGGCTGGTCGTCCCCGTTGTTCGCAATGCAGATAAGATCGGTTTAGCAGATATATCAGAACAGATAAAACATTTAGCAGAAAAAGCACGGAACAACCAGCTTACTCCTGGTGAATTACAAGGTGGTACTTTTACAATTACGAATCTTGGGAACTACGGCATTGATGCGTTTACACCCATCATCAACCCACCAGAAGCCGGCATTCTGGGTGTAGGCAGGATTATCAAGAAACCGATTGTCCACAACGATGAAATCGTTAGCCGCCACATGCTTTCGCTAAGCCTCACATTTGACCACAGAGTTGTAGATGGTGCACCCGCTGCCCAATTCCTACAAACCGTGTCTCAATATATTCAAAACCCATATTTAATGCTTTTGTGAGGAGGAAATTGAATGAAACGATGTCTCTATATTTTTCTCACTGTATACCTATTGTCAGTCGTATCTGCGCAAGAATTTGACTTTGACAGTCAACTTGTATCGGACGTGAATGCGGATGGTGTCATAAACATCCTTGATTTGACTTTCGTCGCCTTACACTATGGTGAAATGCCGGACGATGCCTTATCTCCCAATCCAGATATAAACGGTGACGGTACAGTTGACATCCTTGATCTCACACTGATCGCCAGTCATTTCGGAAAGTATTCTGGGATACCGCTCATTTTGTCTGATAAGACTTTCGATAAAGTGATTCATAACGCGAAACTTCCTATCTTCGTTGATTTCAAATCCGATACTTGAATTTACTGTATTTTGATGAAACCGGTGGTTTCTGAAATTGCGTTAGAATATCGTGATGTTTTCGCCGTTGCAAAATTAGATGTGAATGAAAATCCAATAAAAACAGCAGAATACGGTATCCGCGGGACGCCAACATACGTCCTTCTCTATGAAGGCAAAGTCGTTACCACAATTCTCGGTGCAATGCCAAAGGATAAATTGACAAAACGCATTCTTCTTGAATTAACTTCTGTGATAGAACCACCACTCACACAGGAGCAAACTGACAGCGAATAAAACCGACCAATGCCATACCTCACGTTTGAAGGGTTGCAGGTGTCCCACCGCATCGTTCACTGCATCCAAGTCCCCTGATTCTGTTGTCGTTGGTGTCAGTGCAGATTCATCAGCATCCACTAAGTTGACAGCAAATCTTTCAAATAAAGTGCCTCCAACGAAAACAGCATAAACTCCGATTTGGTCAGTCTCTGAGAACGTAGAATTTTCCAATCTGACCCAGGTATTATCCGGTTTCTTCACTTGTAAAACAGGCTCATCTACAGTCGTGATATGAATATTTAATATTTCTCCTGTGCGGAATTGTTGGCCAGTCTGCTGGCGTTGATCTGTCAACGATTGGATAGGATATGTGTTGGATTCAAACCAACTTAAGCATTGATACATCAACAACGGTCCAGCTGGTATTGTCGTTGCAAAGGGTGAGATTTCAGGATTAAACGCATCAAATTCAAATATCAGAAGCCGCCTTCCTGATTCTATACCAAGCCATAAGAGTGTACCCTCCTCCGTTTCAAGGATCGATTCACCCCAGATAGGCAGTTTCCGGACAATAGATGCTTTGACACCCATCCCCATGAGCGATACATCTTGCATAATCGGATGCGTTTTGTTTTCACTGATAACGTTGACAGGACTGCTGACGATTTCAATAGGTGCATCTGTCAAATTCAACAGTTCGGATCTCCAATTTACAAAGACAAAGTTATTGGTATTTGACCTGTTCAACACACTACGATCTAAGGATAATGCACTATCAAAGATAACGACATCCGCATCGGCTGTACCGTGAAATTCATCAGTTGTAACTGTTTGCAGTTCAACATTGTCTCCATAGTTCCGCAGTAGGTCCATCAAAAACGGTTGGTTTCTATCACTCACGAGAAGTATACGGAATTGTGCCATAGCATTCAGGAGTCCCAAAGCACTATTGTCTAACGCAAAGTCATCATTCACGTCAACGAGACGGAGACCGATGACTTCACCATCTAACCTATCAGCATTGACAGAAAAGTGGATAGACTTCACGTCTCCAGCGGGTATAGATACACTTTTTTCGTCAATAGCCCTACCCCCCTCTAATTCTAATTGCACGTCTATATCTCTTGTCGTGTCTGTCCAATTCTGAATGCCTGCGATCACATGAAAGTCATCGGAAATCCTCTCAATATTGAATGTTACTATCCCAATATTATCTGCTTTCTCTCCTATAGGTATTTTGGTAACATCTGCAGGTGTGTTCGGAACATTTTCAACCGAATCACTGATGAATATGATCTGATCTTGTGGTGAATCCACATAGCGTCTGGCATGATTAAATACAGATGTGAATCCACCACCCACGTCTGTTGGTGACCTGATATTGTCCACAGCACGAATCAATTTGTCTTTATCTGTCGTCCACGTCTGTTCAATATGTGGTCTGGATGCATGTGTTGTCATTATCATCATCCCACCACTTGCTGACACCTGTTTTATCTGTTTCTTTGCTTCCTGCTGAGCACGTGCCAATCGAGTTTCCCCCATCTCTTTTGATTGCATGCTTGCAGAATTGTCGATGATGAGTATGATTTTTCCATCGACCATTCCGGGTACACGTAACGCAGGACGCGCTACACTGACGACTATTAGGAGTAGAAAAAGGGTTTGTATTATTGGAAGTAGTAGGTTACGGAGCTTTTGAAATGGCACATTTGCTTTCTGATCTTCAGCACTCTCACGCCATAGCATTATACTGGACACAAGAAGACGTTTGCGACGCAGTTTCAGAAAATGCAGTGCGATCACTATAGGAATAACACCTAACAAATAGAACGCAGCTGGATTCAAAAAAGCCATTTTTCAACACTGGAAACGGATTTGAGTTCTTCGTTCTTATATGATAACCTAAGTTGCCACATAATGTAGCATAACCTTTCCAGGTTGTGCAGGATTCGGAGCATATACCTGTCTAAAACTTGCCCATAGCAACTTGGGTTATGATAACATCTTGCCCAAAAAAAATCAAGTTATATTTTGTCTTTATGTTATTATACACGTCCTATAAAACATTGTCCAGTGAGATTTAGAGGCATTCAAAAGTCGTTTTTGGACACGGATTTTTGTTTGTCAGAATCGCGGATTACGCGGATTTTAAGAGTCTGTGTCTTCTTGCGTGCTTTTTTCCGAATCGCGGATTGACGCGGATTAGGGGGTTGGTGTTTCAAGGTGCTTTTCGTAGGATATTGAATGGCTCTGAGTAAGATTTACTATGGTTAAAGTAGAATCGTCCGCATAAGACAGATTTTGATAGATACAAAGTGATAAGATACAGACAAAAAGGACTAAAACATATTTTCTAAACATAAGAATTCCTCCTTAATCTTTGCTGTGCTTCGGTATGCCAAGATATTCTGACGGCCAGCTCTTGACTGCATACCCTGTTCCATCGTCCAGGCCCGGCCATGTCAATCTCATTAAATCCATAACTCGCCCACCATACGGATACGTACTAAAAACATGAAGCATCGCAGAACTTTCCTGTATTGCCTTTTTGTATATCGGATTATCCGTATCTCCAATACTCTCATAGTAATGCTGAAGATATTCAGCCTTTGCGTACGCTTGTGCTTCCGTATCATCAGGCTCACTTACCCCCATTTTTGTATGCGGTATGTGTAGGCGTGTGTGTGTATAGAAATAAGTTGGAAAGTCTGATGGGTTATGGTAGAATACCTCCATATAAAATAATGTCGGTGAAAAACCGGCAGGGAGGTATTCTTATGAAATATACCCTTAGCTGGGTACATCCCAGAAAGATTATAACAGGTTTTCGTAAAGTTTTCAACGGGGTTTGTATCAAAAAACCGACGCTCCGCAACTTTTATTTGATGCTACAGGCTGTGTGTGTAGCCCCAAGTTTTCGTATTCAATCGATTGCCTCACATCTACCTATCCGTGTGAAACACGACAAGTCTAAGCAAAAGCGTGTGTTGCGGTTTATTGACACCTATTTTCCGGTTGCAGCGGTGAAGGGTGCTTGGTTGTCACATATAGTTGTCAGTGTGTGTCGTTCTGTGGGGATGCAGCATCTGCTTGTGCTGATAGACGAGACAGATTTACCGGGCGGATGGAAGGCGATTGTTGCAGCCCTTCCGTTTCGCAATCGTGCGATCCCGCTCTATTGGGTTCTGTATAAAAATGAGATGCTCAAAGATGGCACCTATCAAGGACATAACGATTTAGTTCAGCAGTTCTGTTGTGATGTCCATAGTCGCGTTGTTAAAGTGTTAGGGGATAGTCGGGAGCCTGTGTTGGTTTTTGACAGAGGGTTCGCCCGAGCGAGAGCGATCCTCAAGTTTTTTGAGGGGCAAGGCATCTGCTACTTGATGCGTGTGCCACGCAATGTTGGTGTGCGTATAGCAGGCAACAAGCAGTGCCTTGAAGAAGTGGCAAATGGTTTTTACCCACAAGTGCTTTATCACTACACGGAGCAGGTGCCTGTGGCACTCTATGTTGGGGGACAGCACACCAAGAAAGACCCGTTATATCTTATCTCCAATCGGCTTCAGGGGAACCCCCTGCGAACTTGCTACAAGCGGCGGACACAGATTGAACACGGGTTCAGAGACTTGAAAACGAACTTCGGTTTCAAAGCACTCGTTTTGAGAAAGAACGAACAGCCCCGGATGGAAGTTCTGTTTTTGTTGGCAGTCGTGGCTTATGGTTTGGCGTTCCTGTGTTATGAAAAAGCTGCGGACAGATGGGCAAAAACTTTACACCCTACGCGGAAAGTTTACTCCGTGATCAGTGTCATCAACCGTATGATCCGCGAGGTGTGGACGCAGGAGGCGTTGCTCTTGTTCACCGAGAGGACTTGTTTGAGAGATATAAACTTTCTCACCGCAGAAGAACTGACATGACAACATTGGAGACCTATGAACACAACTACACACGCATTCAAAAAAAAAATGGGGGTAAGTGCGCCCGCAAGCGGGGGGAGATAAGACAGATGCCACAAGCAGGGGGAGATAAAACAGGCACAAAAGTGTGTAAATATGAAAATAAATAGACACCGCATCTGTAGGAGCGATCTCCGAATTGTGCCTTATCTCAATAATAGTCGGGTTTCGTAAGCTCTACTCGACCTACGACCTACTACGACCTACACAGATGCACAACCTGGAAAGGTTATGCTACAAAGAGACACAAACTAGCAGTTTGTGCTACAAAGACACAACGATGCACAACCTGGAAAGGTTATGCTACAAAGAGACACAACTCTGTGCTGTTCGGGTTTCGCAAGCTCTACCCGACCTACGAACTGTCTGAAGGGCGGATATAGCGGAATATTATGAGTTGGATTCTTATATTGGAGGCGTGGGTGATGAATCTCCATTTTCTCTTTCGTTGAGATTCTTTATGACCTCCTCCGCATCTAACTTGCCAACCTCACCGTAGTTTTGCAAGAGTTCACATTCCTCACGAACCCTATCATATTCTTCAAGTTCCAAATAGATGTTAGCGAGGTTTTTGTGCATCTCCCGAAATACACCGGGCCAATTGCGTTCACCCTCTTTGTCAACAATTTTCGTTGCATTTTCAACAGCAATACCGACAACATTGTCAAGCTCAGCCTTTTCTGAAGCGGAAAATGGTGCATTCTCTTGTTGACGTTCATTGTAGGCACGCAAAGCACCCAGTGCCTTATCACATTGGTTGTAAGTCTTTTCGATGCTTAACACCCCTTCGAACATTCTGGAAAAGAATCCAAATCTCATAAATGTAATGCTCCGCAAGTGAACAAATTATAACTCCGCTAATCAGTTGACTTCAGTTGTCCCCACGTAAGTGCCAATTTATCTTTGGCTTCAACTGCGAGGACACCTGGAACACCAAGTTCCATAGAAGCTTTCACCTCTTCCTCTGACAGCACCTTTGAATAGATGACGACTTCATCAATAATTGCATCTTCCACTTTGTGGACGTTGGGATTTTCACCTGCACCTATGTAAATTGATGCTTCTTTGAATTGTGGAAATTTGAAGTTTTCATCTTGTTTGCCGATAAACTCTCCGTTTACATATATTTTCCCATCAACACCATCAGCGACTAGAACATAATGGTACCATTCTTTTAGCTCAAATTTGAAATTTCCCAAACTTTTGTCAGCATGGTGTCCGGCATCCCAAAAAGGATTGAAATTTGGGTTCACCATAGTACGAAATTCACAGCAAGCACCGCCAGGCACTTCAATTGAAATAATTCCATCATAAGCATTGTGTGCATTCAGGTAAAACCATGCTTCCATAGTAATTTGACCATTTTCACTAATCGGAACAATAAAATCTGTCGGTGGAGACAACTGGACGATACCGCCAGTTAATTGAATTGCTTCTCCAAATTGACCATCGACAAGTTTACCGTTACCAACTAATTCTGCATCGTTTCCATTTCCAGAGTCGTCTTTGAACGTTTTTCCATCAAGTCTATCAAAGGAATAGTAGACTACAATATCTCCTTTCTCGACAGCATGTGTGAAACTTACAGCAAAGACCGTTAGTGTTGAAAGAACTAACAAAAATATTTTTCTTATCATTTACAGTATCTCCTTCTTTAGTTTTATTGCGTTATTTTAGCAGGAATATTGAACGTTGTCAATAACACAGAACAACATTAATTTAGATAGACTGCAAGCACATTAAGTTCGGAATTTCTAGCGTAACCTGCAAAATGCACAACCTAGAAAGGTTATGCTACGAAGATGCACAACATAGAAAGGGTATGCTACAAAGAGGCACAACCTAGAAAGGTTATGCTACGAAGACACACAACCTAGAAGGTTATGCTACAAAATATCCTTCATCTAAGGCTCAATGGTATAAGTTTTTCCTGCTTCCGTATGAAAATTAACAACATGCTTTGATTGAGAGAACTTAATTCGTTCCCCATCACACGACACAGTAACATGTTCCGATGTTCTAAACCAGCAGTCATTTCCAAGAACAGACAACAGTTGTGCTCGGACAAGCTTACCATCCTTCCATTCTATATCTACCTCGAACCCACCACGTGCACGTAGACCTTTTACATAACCTGTATGCCATGCTTCTGGCAGTGCGGGGAGCGGATGCACCTGTCCTGTGTGGCTCTGTAATAACATCTCTGCAATTCCAGCGGTGCCACCAAAGTTACCATCTATCTGAAACGGTGGATGTGTATCAAACAAGTTCGTCAAGGTACACCTTGCAAGTAGTGTCTGTAAATGATTGAATGCTTCTTCGCCATCCTCAAGTCTTGCAAGGAAGTTGACTAACCATGCGCGACTCCATCCTGTGCCGCCTCCGCCGTGTGCTAAACGATGTTCCAACGATTTCCTTGCTGCTGCTGCCAACTCAGGAGTCCCACGCAGTGTAATCTGACAACTCGGGTGAAGTCCATACATGTGTGACATGTGTCGATGTCCGGGCTCCGGTTCGTCATAATCGTATATCCATTCTTGTAGTCTCCCTGTTTTCTCGCTAATTTGAAGTGGTGCAAGACGATCAAGTGCAGAAACTAATTCTTCTCGGAAGTCCGTATCTTCTTCGAGTACATCTATACAAGCGATACAGTTTGTGAAGAGTTCATGAATAATCTCCAAATCAATCGTTGCTGCATAGGTGAAAAGGGAACGTGTTCCGTCCGGTTTCAGGAAGCTGTTTTCGGGGGAGTGCGATGGATTTGTAACCAATTTTCCAGCGATCGGTGTTCCTTCTGGTGCCTCGATTAGAAAATCGAGCATGAAACGGGCAGCACCTTTCATCAAAGGATACGCCTGTTTTTTGAGAAATTCCACATCGCCACCGAAAAGATAGTGCTCCCACACGTGTTCACACAACCATGCAGAACCTATGGGCGATATGCCCCAAATGCCATCCGCTGGCGCAGTGAAACCCCAGACATCAGTGAGATGATGTACTACCCATCCCTCAGCACCGTAATGCTGTTTCGCTGTCCGATTACCCGGTTCAACCAATGTGTCCATGAAATCGAATAGCGGTTTATGACACTCAGCAAGGTTGCAAATTTCTGGCACCCAATAGTTCATTTGAAGGTTAATATTCGTATGAAAGTCACTGTTCCACGGTGCTTGCATGTGTTCGTTCCATATACCTTGCAGATTGGCAGGCAGACATCCTGGGCGTGAGCTTCCCATTAGCAGATACCTTCCAAATTGGAAGTATAATGCAACCAAACCGGGGTCGGATGCTCCTTCTTTGACTGCTGCCAAACGTTCATCCGTTGGAAGATTGACAGCATCGGAAGCGCCGAGGTTTAGGTCTACACGTCTAAATAACGATTGATGATCCGCAATATGGTCTGATAGAATAGCTTCATAAGATTTGTTCTCTACACCAGCGAGATAACTTTCACACAACTCATGCGGGTCCCCACTTGCATCGTTCTGATCGATGTAACTTGTTGCACCAGCGAGCAGCAAAGTCACATCACTTGCATTCTTCACAGAAATTCTGTCTCCATCCGCCTTAATATCACCATCATGTGCAAAAATTTGGAGATATGCAGAAAAGCGCATACCGTCATCACCACACTGCCCATGCAATCTCAGCAGATTATCTGCGATAGGTTCAACGGTAGCATCCTGTTCGCGTGTCATCGTTGCATCAAAAGCTATATTCTCTGATGTATCACATGTTATACGGATGACGATGAGATTGTCTATTGCGGTTGAAAAGGCTTCTCTACTGAAACTGACATTCCCGATGTCGTATCTTGTTTTGGCGATACCTGTGTCCAAATCAAGTTCTCTGCGATATTCCGATGCATCAGCCTCATGAGAAAACTCAAGAATTATATCTCCCAAAGATTGATACGATTTGATTCGGTGTGGTACACCTAACATTGTTTCACCTGCCAGCTTTGTTGCTTCCTCGTTTTTGTCTTCGAAAAGCAGTTGTTGTACTTTTGGAAGTGCGTCCAAAGCCTTTGGATTATTTGTATCGCGGGGACCTCCATCCCAAAGTGTATCTTCGTTGAGTTGGATTCGTTCACGTTCTACGCCACCGAACACCATTGCACCGAGTCGTCCATTACCGACAGGTAGTGCGTCTGTCCACTGTTCAGCGGGTTTGTTATACCATAAAATATAATCATTTGTATCTTTCATATTTCATCTCCCTTAACGGGGTAATTTACAATCACAATAAACCCCTATGATTTAAATCTTGCGTCCCATGCACATCGAAACCCAATGTTCGCCATATACTGCAAAAAATGTGACGAACTCACATGACTGGTCAGAATAGGGTTTCCGCCCCAACGTGCAGCGGTGTGGATAGGTTTTGATGTCGTAAAATGTGTACCGCCACGCAGCACCCGAGCAGTTGTAACATTGATGAAATCAGAGGTTAACGCCTCTAAGCTCTCATTTGTGCCCACACCAGCAATTGGATTACGTAGGGCAGGTTTATCATAGTAATCTACATCATACAAATCAAGGCACCATTCCGATACGTTACCGACCATATCATGCACTCCGTAGTTATTTGCAGGATATTTACCGACAGGATTTGTTTCACCAGCATCCTTATCACATTCTGCGTAATCTGAACTCATCACATTTCCCCATGGATATCTTTGTGAGGCTAGCCCGCCGCGTGCTGCCTTCTCCCATTCCGCTTCACTCGGTAAACGTTTCCCCGCCCATTCCGTATAGGCCATCGCCGCATACCAACTGACGTGAGTTACAGGATGGTCTGCTTTCCCTTGCGGAAAATCGTTCTCAGTCCAATCAATCAGATAGTCCCGTCCGTGGTATTTCCGCAGTATAGAATTCATAATCTGTCTGGCTTTGTTGCGTCGATTCTGTTTCGATGGTTTTTGCCAATGTGGGTTATCTTCAACGAACTCTTTATATTGTCTATTTGTTACAGGAAATATATCAATACAAAACATATCGATATAGACCGGATGCACCGGTTTTTCACGGTCATCCGCATTCTCATTGTTATTCCCCATGAGAAATCCTCCCGCAGGTATGACTGCCATATCCTTCGGAACCGGGACGCTTAAAGCTGTCGGATCGTTCTCAGGAATTTCATCTTGTTCTGGTGGTGTAAAATTTACATTTGGAGTAGGATCAACATAATGCCAATTTTCATTTTGTATCGTAGCGATATGGTCAAGCCGTTTGTGTTGGTTTGCAAGCGCGTCGCGTGCTTGATTCAATAGGTTGCGCCACTGTTCCTGTGTCATACCGTCTGGTCGCGGAAGCCCGCCTGCGCGTAATGAAGCACGGTAAAGTCTTTTGTGTGCCTGATGGACGAGGGTAGTTATATCCGAATCATTTCGGTTCTGGACATCTTCAACAGACAGTTCTAACACCTGAAAATAATTGGTATTTTCTCCGACAGCTAATCCTGATTCAATAAGGATATCATTTGCTTCATCGATGGAAAAACCGTGCTGTTGAACTGCCTGCTGTAGCAACCCTTTCCGCTGTTCATCGGTTATCGTTGATGAAAGTGCTTTGAGCGTATTGATGACTGAAATGAATTCTTCACGTTTTGCCATTTGCTGGATCCTGTTTTGATCACAATTTTACTATAAAAAATGTATGTTGTAGCGTCTACTTTTTGTTTGCGTCCTTTTGTCAGAATCGCGGATTTTCGCGGATTACGCGGATTATTTGTTCCATATTTAAGGTGTTTTTCATAGTCTATAATAACACGGATTTCATTGTCTGAATTGCGGATTTTGGTATAAATATTTTTTGTAGAGCAAACTGTTAGTTTGCGTTCCACGGATGCACAAACTGCCAGTTCGATGCCCAACTTCCGTTGTCCGCATGACATGCATTGAACATACGCATTTTAGCACAGCACAAGACAGAAAACAAGCAAAATGATATATCTTATCAATGAAGCTAACTGTGATACTATGAAAGAATTTGAAGCTTAAGAGGCAACAGTTTTAACACAACGAAAACCGATTCTTCCGAGTGTACGTATCGGATTATTTTTATAACGGAAGGCAGCTTTTAGCAACTGCGGAGAATCAAGCCAAGAACCGCCACGTAAAACACGTAGGACACTTTCATCACGCAGTTCGCTTGGAACAGACTCGGCTGAATTCGCGCCAGAAACAGGATTGCGTTGCGATGGAACTAAATAAAAATATGCATCATACATATCAAGACACCATTCCCACACGTTTCCTGCCATATCATAGAGCCCGTAGCCATTTGCTGGATATTGCCCGACTTCAGTGGTATCACCAATTGTGTTGCTATAGTTTGCCATTGTAGAGTCAATTGTGTTTCCCCAAGGATAATTCTGTCCCAATATACCACCACGCGCAGCTTTTTCCCATTCCGCTTCAGTTGGCAAACGTTTTCCCATCCACTTCGCATAAGCCATCGCAGCATACCAACTTACCCACGTTACAGGATGATCTGCTTTATCATCAGGATAGTTGTTCCCATGCCAATGTTTCAAGTAATCACCATCGTGTTCAGGTTTTTCCTTAGCAGACTTCCATTTTATGTTCCAAAAATAGAAGTCAGTGGGTTTATGCCATTCTGGATTAGCATCTACAAACATTTTGAATTGTGCGTTAGTGACCGGGTATGTATCCATAAAGAACGGATCCACATAGACAGCATGTAGTAAGTTTTCATCACTTTCACTATCTTTATTATCACTTCCCATCAGAAAGTCACCACCGGGAATGAGAACCATGGACTCATGTGTTTTTTCGGGAGTCTGCACCTTTCGAGTAGAATTGGATAACGTGGTCCTTATGGCCCTTTGTGGGAATTCAGTTTTCTGTCCTTCAGGCTCTGT
Organism: Candidatus Poribacteria bacterium; assembly: GCA_965200395.1. Classification (GTDB taxonomy): domain Bacteria; phylum Poribacteria; class WGA-4E; order WGA-4E; family WGA-3G; genus MSPOR6. The sequence goes on from CBDAUH010000004.1 coordinate 1,136,955, forward strand.
TTTTTGATCGCCATCTGTCGGTAGCTTTGATATGTTTTCTTGGTATATGTATTTTTCCAGATAATGTCGACGTTTATGTGGATGTGTTAATGTATCGCGTGCCTGATTTAATATTGTTCGCCACTGTGCCTGCGTTCTACCATCCGCACGTGGTAATCCGCCAGCTTGTAGCGAAGCACTATATGCTTTTCTATGTGCTTCATTAACGAGAACCAAAATTTCAGCATCGTTTTTGTTTTCTAATGCATGTAAAGTTAGTCCTAATCCTTCTAAATAGTTAATTCCTTGACCGACAATCAATCCTGAGGCACTTAGTATTTCCACTGCTTCGTCTACCGTAAGACCATATTCCTTTACCGCTTGTTGAAGTAATCCTTTCCGCTGTTCTGAGGTAATTGACTGAGAAGCAGCCCGGAGAACATTAATTGCTGTGATGAATTCTTCTTGTTTTGACATGCCTTTGTCTACCTACGTGAGTTCGGTCTGAGCAATTTTTGTAGAGCAAACTGTTCGTTTGCGTCCCACGGATGCACAAACTGACAGTTTGTGCTACAAAGTCCAAATTTCATCTTTTGTAGAGCAAACTGTTCGTTTGCGGACTGAGAGGCACAACCTAGAAAGGTTATGCTACATTTTCTCACAGATTTTTGTTTTGTGACTGCTGGCATCCATTTGTTTATTACAATTTTAGCCGTACGTCCCAAGCACATCTAAATCCGACATTTGCAGCAAATTTCAACTTTGTAGCATACATAAGTTGCCGTCTTCCTAAAAGCCTAAGATGTAGGGTCGTGTTAAGCGGGGAACTAGCATATCGATTAGCAATTGGCATCGGTTCTGATTTTGTGAACAACGTACCGCCCCTTAGGACACGGTCGGTTGGGAAAATTCTAAAATTACGCAATAAATTATCCAATTCCTCTGTTGTGTTAGCGCCAGCAATTGGGTTTTGTTTCTGTGATGTCGCATAGAAATTTGATGCGTACTCATCAAGACACCACTCCCATACGTTCCCCGCAATGTCATGTAAGCCGTAGTTGTTCGGTGGGTATTGTCCTACAGAATAGGTTACCCCCACACCTTCTCCGCAATAAGTCAATTGAGGGTCTAGATTATCACCCCAAGGATATCGTTGCCCGATTAGTCCGCCGCGTGCAGCTTTTTCCCATTCGGCTTCAGAGGGCAAACGTTTGCCTGCCCATTGTGCGTATGCCATCGCCGCATACCAACTGACATGAGTGACAGGATGGTTTTCCATTCCGGTCGGAAAATTATTTTTATACCAATGATTTAGGTAGTTTCCATCATGGAAACGTTCGAAGATAGACATCCTCTTTTTCAATCTGTTCCATTCGTTACGTCCTGCTGTTTTTCGCCATAGCGGGTTTGCATCAGTGAAAACCTTATACTGTGCGTTTGTTACTGGACATTTGTCCATATAGAACGTATCAACATGAATTGTATGATCAGGTGTGTCAAATTTAGAATCTCCTAAAGCAGATTCAATATTTCTTCCATGGTATTCACCGGCGGGAATCAACATCATATCTTCTGGGACTGCAAGTTGCATTGAAGTTTGATCGAGATTCGGGGATCCGTCTTGTGGAAAAGCCGCATCAAAGTTTGAAGTTTCAGAATTAATTGTTACTACGTGCTCTGTCCTTTTTTGTGGATCTATCAGTACATCCCGTGCTTGATTCAGCAATGTTCGCCACTGTTCCTGCGTTCTACCATCTGGACGCGGCAGTCCACCCGCACGCAACGACTCTCCATAACATTTTTTGTGAGCTTCTTCTATACTACTTAGGATGTCATTTTCACTTCTATTCTCGATCTCTTCTGAAGATAGACCTAACACCTGAAAGTAATTCACACTTTCACCCACAACTAATCCAGATGTTTTGAGGATTTCTTCCGCATCATCCGCTGAAAGTCCATAGTGCTGGACCGCTTGTTGGAGTAGAGCTACCCGCTGTTGCATAGTAATGGTTGGGAAAGTTGATTTGAGTGTGTTCACTACACTGATATAATCTTCACGGTTAGCCATATACTGTAATTCCTATATTCCAATCCAAGTTACTACTTAACGGGAGTTCGGTCTGAGCAATTTTTGTAGAGCAAACTGTTCGTTTGCGGACTAAGAGACACAACCTAGAAAGGTTATGCTACATTTTTTTGTCCGAATATCAGATTACGAAATCAACGGTATGAATGCCATTTTAGGCATTCCCCGGATTGACGCGGATTTTTGTTTTCGTGACTGCTCCGGTATAAACATTTTTTGTTAGAGCAAACTGTCAGTTTGCGTTCTACGGATGCACAAACGAACAGTTTATGCTACAAAGTCCAAACTTCATCAATCTCCGCCATTACGCGCAGCGTCTCCGTGACCGCAACTAAAATAGAACGATACTGACGCACCTCCGCATGACTTAGATCTTCTCCCCGTCGATCCTTCAACCACTTCTCACACACCTGATACGCGCCGATCTCATATTCCCATACCGCCGCAGGTACATCCGTGAAATACTGTGTATCATTTATCCAAACATTGCCATCCACATAACGCGGCGTTCCGACAATGCCATCGCCGTCACCTTCAAACCGATGTGTCGGTTGTGTCCCTGACCGCGATACATCTTGCAAAAGATGGTAACCTATTAAACGTTGTCCTAACGATGCAAGTTGGCGGAAATAGTCAATATTTAGCGGCAAAGGGATACGCGGAAAATCGTATTTTAGAAACTCATAATAACGTTCACGATAGGTTGGACTATAGAGCACAGCGTAGATATAGGCGAGAATCTCCTCTGGTGAAATACCTTCAGGTAGGCCTGACACCGGAGTCTGCGGTAATCCCAGCGACTTCGAGAATGCAGTGAGAAAATCAGGTTTGAAATTGAGTTCGCGTTTTGTTGAATTTAATAATGCCTCCGAACCTGGATAGAGATAGAGCGGAAACACATGCCCGGACTCACTCACTCTGCCCGAAACATAACCATTTTCAGTAATCTGATCTGTTACCAAGGTGTGTTGCCATACTGAACTTGTGACAATACGGCATACACAAAGACCAAGATTTTCTCTGAGCAGGTGAGGCATGTTAGCAGGGCGAGGCCTACAATGAAACCCACGCGAATGTCCAGTATAGTAGGTCCAACGTGTATCAAAAGGGCGGTAGCGAATTTGGTTTATACACAGTTCTGCATCTGGGTTATTACGAAGATCTTCTTGAGCAAGGTGAACTTTCCAATCTTGAGTATCCTCTAGTAATCCGTATTTTTCTCGTGCTTTGTCTACAGAGAGTGAAACAAAATCGGTTACTGTTTCGCGAACCGCTTCAGCGGTCCGATGAATTGTCAATTTATCTCGCGCGGTGGCGATTCCAATTGAACTGGTTTGAAAGATGTCCGTAATTCTCCAACCTGTTTCGTATTCTGCGCTGTAGTCTGTTTCTTGCGGCACGAACAGATAATAAGGTGATGCTGGTTGCAGTTCAGTCCACGCCGTGGCCTGAAGATCACTTTCCGAAAGTGTACTATATCTCTCATCTCGAGATCCCCACATATCGGCGTAATAAACTTTTGCCGGTGCAGAATTATCTAACTCTTTGACACATAACAATATGGAAACGCCTTGCTGAATGTCAAAGACGTTTTCATCATTTTGACTTGTTGGGACAGCTTCTGTTTTTCTACCGCTACCGTGTAAGTTGAGGACATAGATAGCGTTGAAACTGCTTATCAGATTTTGCCGCATGCCGCGAACGGTAGGGGCGTTGATGAAATTATTGTTGACAATATAGCCGAGAACACCCTCACCGTTTCTCTCAATTCGCCACTGTGCCCATCGGATAAACTTCACGTAATCATCTTGGAGTGCTTTCGGGTTCCTTTCATTAAGTGGCTCTCCATCTACCTGTTTGTAATCCTCAATGAGTTCACCAATAAAAGTTAAATTTCTTCCGATACGACTTGGATTAGCAGAATGTCGCTTATAAGGTGGATTGCCGAGAATAACGAGCAGAGGCTTGTCCTGTTTTACTGAAAGTGCTGCGTTTGCTTCATTGGAGATAAACGATGCAAAAGGCAAGGGTGGTTGCATTTCGTCCGGTTGTTCCAAAGTATTCGTAAGATAGATGCCGAGCCGTTCGTTCGCGTGCCACCCTTGCGCCTGCAGAAACAGACTCAACTTCAGATGTGCAATCGTATACGGCGCAACGAGCAGTTCAAACCCAAAGATGCGTTTTACCAGATCCGCGTTGATATACTGATTCCAATCCGCTGTGCCATAATTAGTAGTGACATATTCTCGGATATGATCCAATACTTTCATAAGGAACCCGCCTGTCCCTGTGGCAGGGTCAAGGATAAGCGTGTCGTCATCTGCCAGTCCATCGGTTCTGTTGAGGTCCGTTTTCAGCAGGCTATCCACAGATTTGACAATGTAGGAGATAACCTGTGGCGGTGTATAAAAAACGCCACGATCAAAGCGGAGAACTGGATTATATTCTCTTAGGAACGTCTCATAGAAATGGATAACTGGGTCTTCAAGCGGATTTCCGGCGGTAAATGCGGTGCGGAGCATGTCTGTCGGAACGTTTTGGAGGAGCGTTGCAATATCATCCAGGATATAGGTGACATTCATCTCAAGGCTTGGAGAGGCGACATGATAAAAGAGTGCTATGAGGAATGGGTTTGATTTTGGCAGTGCGCTGACTGCGGTGTACCGTGAGAAATTTGTGGCATTCGGCAATGTGCAACGCGCAGCGAACAACCCATAAGTGAGCGTTTGCGCGTACATATCCGCAAATTCGTCTGGAGTTAGTGTCGCGAGCAGTGTTTCTTTGAATGCATTAAACATTCTATAGGTTTCACTGTCCTCACTGGTGAGTGTCGTTGTGATCTGTGTTTGTAATTCGCGTGTCCTTCTTGCAAGGTATCTTGCAAGTGTCTCTGGAGAAGTGATTTGGAAATACGCAGCGTTGAGAAACGTCTCTAATAGTGTTTCTAAATTCTCAGTGTCGGTTTCAATATTTGCAGATGCGCGTTGTTGCCCATCCCGCCACAACTCAAAATCAACGAAATTGGTAAGGATAAAGTTGTCAAGGTTTTTCCTAAAACGTTCATTCTGTTCCTTAGCATGTCCCGTAAGGTTGTTTAGGTCTATGCCGTATTCTTCCGCCTCAACATAACCGAGGGGTAGCAATCTATGTGATGCAATGAAGTCTGGTCGTCCGATCTGGTCAATGTTTCTCGGTTCCAATGTAAATGTTATGTCAGGTTTGTCAAAGCATTCAGCGGCAACATTTTCTAGGAAGGTTTTGAGATGTGGGTGCAAAGAGAGTTCTGGGGTTGCATTCGGGTCGGATTGTGTTTGGTGTATTTCTTGTAGATAGCGGTCGCAATGTTTTTGAAAATTCATATCACTGAACACCTCAAGTTTTTATAGTTATCACACAGCCATTACGCATCGAAAACCGAAAGTAGGAAATGTATCAGTTGGGTTTCCACTAAGTCTATGTGAGACACGTACACCTTGAGAATCAATATCCCAAATACCCCCACGTAAAACGCGTGGAGACTTAACATTTCTAAAGTTATTCATCACCCAAGGCACACTAGCTATCTCTGAAAATGGATTTTGGGGTGGAGAAGTTGAATAGAAATCCGAGTTGTAAGCATCAAGGCACCACTCCCACACATTCCCACTCATGTCATACAGTCCATAACCGTTGGCGGGTGTGTTTCTAATCGGTGTAGTATCGTCTGTATTAATGTTGATGTCATGAATATAATCACCCCATGGATACTTCTTGCCATCCACACCACCGCGTGCTGCTTTTTCCCACTCCTCTTCTGTCGGCAGCCGTTTGCCTTTCCACAGAGCATACGCCATCGCAGCATACCAACTCACCCAAGTTACAGGATGGTCTGCTTTACCCTCAGGGAATATTCCATCCTTCCAATCTCTTAAATAACCCCATCTTGTAATAGAGGTATCTTCTTCATAGGTATCTGTTTTTCTCCATTGTGGGTTAGCCTGAATAAAATCTCTGTATTCCGCATTGGTCACTGGATATATGTCCATCATGTATGCATCCAGAAAAACAGTGTGCACTGGGTGTTCATCCTCTTGTGCCTCTGTGTCCTCACTTCCCATTTGAAACTCGCCAGCAGGAACGAAAACCATTCCCTCATGTATATTATCATGACTGATTTCTTGACGTTGTGCATCAGTTAGGTATGATGTTTGTATGTCAGGAAAACCATGTGTATTCAAACGGTGTTCATCAGTTTCCTGTTGGAGAGTTGCGATGTGTTCACGTCTTTTTATTGGATCAATCAACGCATCCCGTGCTTGATTCAGTATATTCCGCCACTGTTCTTGAGACCTTCCATCAGCTCGCGGGAGTCCACCTGCAGCTAATGATGTCGCATACAGTTTTTTGTGTGCAGCATTTACCTGGGTTGTGATAGCATCCTCATCGAGGTCTTCGATATCCGTAATTGAGATACCCAATATCTTAAAATAGTTATCACTTTTCCCAACAACCAATCCTGCATCTTGCAGAATATCAACTGCATCATCAATGCGAATCTCAAACTCTAGAGTCGCCTGCCGCAGAAGTCCTTTTCTTTGTTCATCCGTAATAGTGGGTGAAACTGCTTTAAGTCTGCTGATAAATGCTACAAACTCATCGCGTTTAGGCATGTTCTCTACTCCAACAATTGTTATGCTCCAGCGGGGACTACACAACGAAACCCGATATCAGAATTCGCGTATGTGGGCAAGGCACCAGAGCGCTTAGCAGTTCGGACATTCTTAACTGAATTGTACCATGATCCTCCCCGTAATACCTGAAATGCTCCGGAATTCGTATAGTTTCGAACTATTTGTTCAATACTTTCACCACATACCGGATTATCCTTTGGTGAAAATGTATAATAACTTTCATCCCACTCATCCAGGCACCATTCCCACACATTGCCAACCATATCATATAAACCGTATCCGTTTGCAGGATAACGTCCGACAGGGGTAGTTTGTTGTTGTCTTTTTCCGTAGTTTGCTTTGCTACCATCAATCACATCACCCCATGGATATTTTTGGTCTTGCGATCCACCGCGTGCTGCCTTTTCCCACTCCGCTTCTGTCGGCAGCCGTTTGCCTATCCATTGGGCGTACGCCATCGCAGCATACCAACTGACATTAACAACCGGATGGTTATATTTTCCCTTTGGATAACTAACCTTATTCCAATGGTGTAGGTAATATTCATCGTGATAATCGAAGGTGCGAAAAAATGTGAACCTTCGAGGCTTTTTCCAATGTGGGTTCGCATCAACGAATTCCTTAAATTGCGCATTAGTGACAGGATATTTGTCTATGTAGAATGCATCGAGGTAGACATGATGAACAGGCAATTCATCGTTGAGTGCTTCGTCGTCACTGCCACCCATTTTGAACTCACCTGCTGGGACAAGTTCCATGTTCTCAAGCAGATGTAAAGGAACAGGTGATTTTTCTGCGTTCTCTTCTACATAATCTATAGTTGTACGTGATGTGTTTCGTTTTTCTGGGTCTATGAGGGCATCGCGCGCTTGATTGAGGAGTGTCCGCCACTGCTCCTCCGTTCTACCGTCTGCACGCGGACGTCCACCTGCTTTCAATGAAGCACTATATAGTTTTTCATGTGCAACGATAACTTGATTGACAATGTCCGACTCACTTCGGAATTCAAAATCCGATCTTGATAAACCCAATACTTCGTAATAATCAATACTCTCACCAATTACCAGACCAGATGCGTTCAAGATTTCAACTGCATCATCAAATCCAACATTGAACTGTTGGACTGCTCTCCGAAGAAGTCCTTTGCGTTGTTCTTCGGAGATGGACAGTGAAACTGTTTTGAATTCGTTTATGAGATCAATAAATTCGTAGGGTTATTTATAGTAAATTTTGGAATTAATTAGACATCAGGTAGTCCGTAGGTCAAGTAGAGCTTGCGAAACCCGACTATTATTGAGCTAAATCGCAATGCGAAGATTGCTCCTCTGGGTGCGGTGCCTATTTATTTTCATATTTAACCATAGTTTTATGTATTTTAGTTGTTTTTTATCACAATCGTTAATATTTTAGGATGTGCAGATATACCGTGATTTTTCATGGTATATCTGCTATACTTCACCTTAAAAACTTACGATCTTTTGAGGTGAAGAATGACAAGAAAAAAGTCCTGCCACTTAGTCAATATGTTAGCAGAACTTACAGACCCACGCAAGGAAAAAGGGAAACGGCACCCCTTGAAAGCAATCCTCGCACTTTTAGTCGTTGGATTGATGTGCGGGCATAAAGGGTATACATCCATCGCTACCTGGGCACGCTCACAGCCCGCACTCACAAAAGCACTCGGGTTCACACATCACAAAACGCCTTGTGCCGCAACTATCCATAATCTGTTGAAAAAGTTGGACGTTGAAGCATTAGAAAACATCCTGTCAAAATGGGTAAACGCCGCATTAGCAGAGTGCCCTGATTTGCGGGGGTGTTCCGACGCAGTCGCTATAGATGGCAAAACACTGCGTGCGTCTAAAAAAAGTGGTGCGATGATCAGCCATTTACTCTCCGTCGTCTCTCATGAGTTAGGGATCACCCTCACGCAGCGAGGTGTCAGCGACAAAACCAATGAAATACCGGTATCAACGGAAATCCTCAAAGCGTTTGATGTAGCAGGCAAAGTTATCACAACGGATGCCCTTTTGACACAACGCTCTTTCTGCCACGGAATCATAAACAGCGGGGGCGACTATATGCTGCCTGTTAAAGGCAATCAACCGGACCTGTTAGAAGCGATTGAAAAACTTTTTCAAGGCGTGCCTGACGCGGTTTCTGAAGACACAACACACCCTACTTTAGGGAAACCGATATACATGCATGAGACGATTGAAAAGTCGCATGGCAGACTTGAGACGCGATGTATCAAGGCAAGCACAAGTCTCAACGCATATCTGGATTGGCCGGGCGTAGCACAAGTGATCCAATATTGCTATACTTCCAAAAATATGAAGACAGGAGAAGAGACAACCCGCACTACCTATGGGATTACGAGCCTGAAACCGAGTGAGGCATCCGCAGAACGCTTACTTGCTTTACGGAGAGGCCATTGGGCAATAGAGAACAAGTCGCATTGGATGCGCGATGTGCTACTCGGCGAGGACGCATCACCTGTCAGATGCGGGGCTATTCCACAAGTCATGGCCGCTTTACGAAATACCGCATTATCCGTATTCCGTTTTCAAGGCATAACACGGATCGCTGATAAAATAAAGGAATATGCATCAAAACCTTTACTCACAGTTAACTTGATAAAATGAATATCTATAAAACTAAATAACCCTAATAAATTCGTCGCGATTTGACATGTTAAATCACATTTTAGTAGGATTGCTAATCTATTTTGGATATACTCAAGAATTCTCAGACATAACACAACGAAACCCTATGCTAAAGCTGGTATATTGTGGTAAATTCCGGTTACGGTGAGCAACCCGTACATTCCGAGGTGTACTCACACAGGATCCACCTCGCAATACCCGATAAGATTTGATATCCGCAAAATTATTCACAGTATCTGTTATACTTTCTCCGCAAATTGGGTTGTTCCCTGGTGAACGTGCATAAAAATTTCTATCCCATTCATCGAGACACCATTCATACACATTTCCGACCACATCATACAAACCGTAGCCATTTGCAGGATATTGGCCTACAGATGTTGTCTTACCAACCCAAGCATCATAGTTTGCATAGGAGGAATCTATTGTATCCCCCCATGGATATTTTTCACCAGTGAGCCCGCCGCGTGCAGCCTTTTCCCATTCTGCTTCTGTTGGCAATCGTTTGCCTATCCATTGTGCGTAAGCCATCGCAGCATACCAACTCACCCACGTTACAGGATGATCTGCCTTTTCACTCGGGAAACTTCTAAAATTCCAATTTTTCAAGTACTCACCATCGTGATATTTCCGTGGAATACTTACTACACCACTATTTCTCGTATTATACCACTTTGCCTGCTTGCCCCATTCTAAATTCGCATCAACAAATTCCTTATATTGTGCGTTTGTCACAGGATATTTGTCAATATAGAATGCATCTAAATGGACAGAATGCACAGGTTTTTCATCATTGTACCCTATAATTCCTTCACTTCCCATCTGAAAAGCACCAGCTGGGATAAGGACCATTCCATCCTTTTCTGTTAGGACAGAGAGTTCATTGTGTTCAGTAGATATAGCAACCGTCTGTTCAGGTGTTGATTCTTCTTCAATTGGAACAATTTCTAATAGGGTTGTGTCATTATCTTGTAAAGATGCAACATATAACTGGCGCCTTTCTGTATCTATGAGAACATCACGTGCTTGATTCAAAAGCGTGCGCCATTGCTCCTCTGTCTTCCCATCGGCACGGGGACGACCCCCTGTCTGTAATGACTCAGCATATAACTTTTTGTGTGCTGTTTCTACACGATGAACAATATCTGTTTCGCTTCGGTTCTCAAAATCAGAGGCAGATAATCCCAACACCTCGAAATAGTTTATCTCTTCACCAACTACCAAATCGAGGGATCTAAATATCTCTGCAGCTTCGTCAACAGTGAGACCATAATTTTGCACTGCTTGCCTTATGAGCCCCTTACGTTGTTGATTAGAAATAGTCGGAGAAGCATCTCTGAGTGCACGAATTATTGTAATGAAATCATCACGGTTTGCCATGTCATTTACCGTTAGAATACCAATTCAAAAAAGAACATACCATTTAGGCAACAGAAGGTTTGTAGTTGTGCAATTGATTGCGCCCCTTTTATCATTTAGAAGTACCTCTTACTTTTGATTAGAAACTTGGCAGTGAATACCTTTGGCATACTATAGTTTGGACAGTTTTGGTCTTGTTATAGATTATGAATAGTTGGCAGCACTTCCCCGTTAGCACTTCTGAACAGGTGTTAGAACTGCTGCTAACGCCCCTTTTTTGTCTAAATTCTGTTAGAAATCACTGTTTTTTAGTCATCATTTTTCCAATAATCGTGAAAATAGTTGCTGCTGAACCATTTTCACATAGTATCTTCGGGATTTTCAGTTTTTTCTGTGCGTTTTTCCCCGGGTCGTAACTCGTATAAAAATAGTTTTGTTGTAAACGTCGCTGCAAGTAAGCGGTCATCAAGCCGCGTGTGAGATGTTTCGGTTTATACCAGTGTATATTGAGTGTGGATAGCACAGTTTCTAAATCAAGCGGTGCCTCGTCTGTGTCGGTTTCTGCGGATGTCTTCTCCATTAGCACCGGACTGAAAGCGAGTTGTGTCAGCGTTGCTGCGGTGAAACTGAGTTGAACGAACCGATCCAAACTTTTCCTGTCTCGGAGTTGATAGGTGTCAAATCCGAAGTTTTCTTTAGCGTCCCGAAAGGCAGTTTCAATCTGCCACCGGTTTCTATAGTGTCGGATAACTGTTTCTACGGGCAGTCGTAAATCTGAAGTAAATACACAAAAATACCGATAGGGTTTAGACTTTTTCAAGCGTTTGCGTATCACAACGATGCGGACATCTACAGGACACATCTTTGTTCGCACGACTTTATCAGCGACAGAAAGTGTCTGATCCTCAACAACGATGTCTGTATACTTCAGGTGTGGAATAGACACACGGCTACCATACCGACGGGGTCTGCCTCTCTTGAGACGCTTAGGGCGTTTCGGTATATCAAAAAACGCTGCGTTTGACTTCGCACGACAAAGTAAATGATGTCCTTGTGAGAGTATCTCCGTGAACACTTTGCGTCTATTGAAACCTCTATCAAAAATGATAAGACCCGGTGGCACAAGATCGCATAAATGCTTCAGCACGGCGAGGCTATTTGCGTCCTCGCTTTTCGGTTCCATCATCCGTGTGGCTAATGGAAACAGGCGCGTGCCTTCGCGCGTTTCTGCCAGCCAGCCAATCGCACCGAACTCGTGTCCGTGATGAAACTTGGATTGGTTCTTGTTACGTGCTTGATACGCAGGGTTCCTGTGGAAATGCAAACCCGCTTGTTTTGAACCGCTACTTAGGGCATGTGTTTCATCATAGACGTATACGCCTGTGGGGTAAGCGGATAGCACTTGATGGCTTAGCGTAGTGGCGACTTGATCCACACACCAGATGCCACGCGAGAGAAACTTTGGCAGAGACCAATACCGACCTGCTTGGGCTGTCGCAAGATAGATTTGTGTCATTGTGCCTCGGTAGGGCGTATTTATCAGACCTTTTACGAAAGTCTGAAAGTGGTGAAAGTTATTATACTTGAACAAAGGTCAAAAATCTGATAACATGTTGTCCAAGTAGGAAAGTGGGGTCATTAGACATATCCTTTCAAAAAGGTTTATATTTTCTAAAAGGATACCCGCTTTCCTGCTTTATGTCGATAAAAAAAACAAAAAATGTCCAAACTATAGTTTGGCATAACATGATGCCCGGTGTCCTTGATATGAAGGATATTTGGAGCATAAAAAATGCCTTATACTGAACTTACGTTTAGCATAGTATTAGGATTGTATCGGCGCAACACAACGAAACCCAACGAAACTGTTTGTTTTCCATGGAGCTAAACAAGCACGATTAGAAACACGCACCTCATATCTAGAAGAATTCCAGGAACCACCTCTGATTACACGATATTTTTTAGATTTTGAAGGAGCTTCCACAATGCTTTCTATACTACCTGAAATAGGATTATTCCTTTCGGAAGACTTATAGAATTTGCTATCCCATTTATCAAGGCAGCATTCACTTACATTTCCAATAATGTCACATACACCATATCTGTTTGCAGGATATTTTCCTACGGGTGTCGTTTCTCCAATCCGTTTATCAAAATTAGCGTTTTCTGTATAAATTGCATTGCCCCAAGGAAATATTTGTCCAGCCAATCCACCCCGTGCTGCCTTCTCCCATTCCGCCTCTGTAGGTAAACGTTTGCCAACCCATTTCGCATACGCCATCGCAGCATGCCAACTTACCCATGTTACCGGATGGTCATCTTTCCCCCCTGGATACTTACCTTTAAACCAGTTTTTCAAATAGTCACTATCACGATATATCCTCATAGCAAGCTGAAAATTATACACCCGAAGATTACGCCATTCTGGATTCGCATTTACAAATTCCTTATATTGTGCGTTTGTCACGGGATATTTGTCTATGTAAAATGCATCAACATATACTGCATGCGCGGGTTTTTCGTCTTCAGGTGCATCATGTTCGTCACTTCCCATCTGAAAATCGCCAGCTGGGATAAGGACCATGCCATCCTTCTCTGTCGGTATAGCAAGCGCCTGTTCAGGTGTTGGTTCTTCTTCAATTGGAACAATTTCTAATGGGGTTGTGTCATTATCTTGTAAAGATGCAACATATAACTGGCGCCTTTCTGTATCTATGAGAACATCACGTGCTTGATTCAAAAGCGTGCGCCATTGCTCCTCTGTCTTCCCATCAGTACGGGGACGACCCCCCGCCTGTAACGACTCAGCATATAACTTTTTGTGTGCTGTTTCTACGCGATGAACAATATCTGTTTCGCTTCGGTTCCCAAACTCAGAGACGGATAATCCCAACATCTCGAAATAGTTTATCTCTTCACCAACTACTAAATTAAGAGATATAATCTCTGCAGCTTCATCAACAGTGAGACCATAATTTTGCACTGCTTGCCTTATGAGCCCCTTACGTTGTTGGTTAGAAATAGTCGGAGAAGCATCTCTAAATGCACGAATTATTGTAATGAAATCATCACGGTTTGCCATATCATTTACCATTAGAACACTCAAGAATTCTCAGACATAACACAACGAAATCCTACGCCATAACGCACTTACCCCCATTTTTTTTTGAATGCGTGTGTAGTTGTGTTCATAGGTCTCCAATGTTGTCATGTCAGTTCTTCTGCGGTGAGAAAGTTTATATCTCTCAAACAAGTCCTCTCGGTGAACAAGAGCAACGCCTCCTGCGTCCACACCTCGCGGATCATACGGTTGATGACACTGATCACGGAGTAAACTTTCCGCGTAGGGTGTAAAGTTTTTGCCCATCTGTCCGCAGCTTTTTCATAACACAGGAACGCCAAACCATAAGCCACGACTGCCAACAAAAACAGAACTTCCATCCGGGGCTGTTCGTTCTTTCTCAAAACGAGTGCTTTGAAACCGAAGTTCGTTTTCAAGTCTCTGAACCCGTGTTCAATCTGTGTCCGCCGCTTGTAGCAAGTTCGCAGGGGGTTCCCCTGAAGCCGATTGGAGATAAGATATAACGGGTCTTTCTTGGTGTGCTGTCCCCCAACATAGAGTGCCACAGGCACCTGCTCCGTGTAGTGATAAAGCACTTGTGGGTAAAAACCATTTGCCACTTCTTCAAGGCACTGCTTGTTGCCTGCTATACGCACACCAACATTGCGTGGCACACGCATCAAGTAGCAGATGCCTTGCCCCTCAAAAAACTTGAGGATCGCTCTCGCTCGGGCGAACCCTCTGTCAAAAACCAACACAGGCTCCCGACTATCCCCTAACACTTTAACAACGCGACTATGGACATCACAACAGAACTGCTGAACTAAATCGTTATGTCCTTGATAGGTGCCATCTTTGAGCATCTCATTTTTATACAGAACCCAATAGAGCGGGATCGCACGATTGCGAAACGGAAGGGCTGCAACAATCGCCTTCCATCCGCCCGGTAAATCTGTCTCGTCTATCAGCACAAGCAGATGCTGCATCCCCACAGAACGACACACACTGACAACTATATGTGACAACCAGGCACCCTTCACCGCTGCAACCGGAAAATAGGTGTCAATAAACCGCAACACACGCTTTTGCTTAGACTTGTCGTGTTTCACACGGATAGGTAGATGTGAGGCAATCGATTGAATACGAAAACTTGGGGCTACACACACAGCCTGTAGCATCAAATAAAAGTTGCGGAGCGTCGGTTTTTTGATACAAACCCCGTTGAAAACTTTACGAAAACCTGTTATAATCTTTCTGGGGTGTACCCAACTAAGGGTATATTTCATAAGAATACCTCCCTGCCGGTTTTTCACCGACATTGGTTTATATGGAGGTATTCTACCATAACCCATCAGACTTTCCAACTTATTTCTATACACACACACGCCTACACATACCGCATACAAAAATGGGGGTAAGTGAGACGCCATAATGGGTATATCGTGGTAAATTCCGATTACGGTGAGCAACTCGTACATTCTGAGGTGTACTCACACAGGATCCACCTCGCAATACCCGATAAGATTTGATATCCGCAAAGTTGTTCACAGTATCTGTTATGCTTTCTCCGCAAATTGGGTTGTTCTCTGGTGAACGTGCATAAAAATTTTTATCCCATTCATCGAGACACCATTCATACACATTCCCGACCACATCATACAAACCGTAGCCATTTGCAGGATATTGGCCTACAGCTGTTGTCTTACTAAACCAAACATCATAATTCACGTGGGAGGAATCTATTGTATTCCCCCACGGATATTTTTCACCAGTGAGACCGCCGCGTGCAGCCTTTTCCCATTCTGCTTCTGTTGGGAGTCGTTTGCCTAACCATTGTGCATACGCCATCGCAGCATACCAACTCACCCAAGTTACGGGATGATCTGCCTTTCCCTTCGGAAAATTTCTAAAATTCCAATTTTTCAGATACTCACCATCGTGATATTTTCGTGGAATAATTGCTAGATTTGCTGCACTATACCACTTTTCTCGTTTGCCCCATTCTGGATTCGCATCAACAAATTCCTTATATTGTGCGTTTGTCACAGGATATTTATCAATATAGAATGCATCTAAATGGACAGAATGCACAGGTTTTTCATCATTGTGTGCTATACTTCCCATTTGAAACTCGCCAGCTGGGATAAGGACCATGCCATCCTTCTCTGTCGGTATAGCAAGCGTCTGTTTAGGTGTCGGTTCTTCCTCAACTGTAACAATTTCTAACAAGGTCGTGTCATTATCTTGTAAAGATGCAACATATAACTGTCGCCTTTCTGTATCTATGAGAACGTCACGTGCTTGATTCAAGAGTGTGCGCCACTGTTCTTCCGTCTTGCCATCGGCACGGGGACGACCGCCCGCTTGTAACGATGCAGCATATAACTTTTTGTGTGCTGTTTCTACACGATGGACAATGTTTGCCTCGCTTCGGTTCTCAAAATCAGAGATAGATAATCCCAAGACTTGAAAAAAATCAACCTGTTCACCGATCTGTATGCCTGATGCACTGAGGATGTCCCTGGCTTCATCAACCGTGAGTCCATATTGCTGAACACCTAATCGAACAAAACCTTTACGTTGTTCGTCTGTTATTGTCGGTGAAGCTGTTTTGAGCGCGTTGATAAACGCGATATATTCCTCGCGCTTGGACATGCATTATACCTTCCAAAATAATGACTTAACGTGAGTTCGGAACAAAGAGGCACAACCTAACAGGGTATGCTACAAAGTCTTTTAAATGGTTGCAGAGTGTTACCGCAAGCACGTTGTGCTTGCTACGGTCTCCTTAATGATCGCAGGTTATGCTTGCTACAATATGTCGATGCACAACCTAACAGGGTATGCTACAAAGAGGCACAACCTAACAGGATGTGCTACAAAGATACACAACCTGGAAAGGTTATGCTACAAAGAGGCACAACCTGGAAAGATTATGCTACAAAGACACTGAGATTATGTTATTCAACAACAAGATCCTGAAGTTCTGTTTTTGCCTGTGCAACTTCTTCATTGAGCGTTGGTCGTTCAATAATGGAGAAGAGATCATAAACAGCAGTTGCCTCATCACTTGAGAGAGATTTAGCGGTCACTTCAAGATTTTGGTCTAAGTTGTATTTGTAGTTCACTTCAATCGGTGCCCCTTGCGGCAAACCGGGGGGCAGTTCAAGTGTACATTCCCCCAATTTGTATTCATCGAACAGATCAATATCATCTTTCCGTTGGTCCTGTTCAAGTCCCTGCACTACTTCAATTAACACGGAGGGTTGATTGTGGTCTACCGTCAAAAATTTATCTGCTACTTCACAAGGGATTGCTGTCATCTTGGGTATCATCACATGAATAACATACTCACGTAGTGCATTAAGAACAATTAGGCCGAGATTATGTGTTGCACCATCGGTAACCGTTACTTTCGGAACTCCATCGGGCCCGATGAATCGGTCTATAACTGCTTCTGGCATATCTACGGTCTCTGTGCTTCCTTCGGAAATTTGGCGGAGTGTTCCTTGAATTGCTGCGCCGATAGCTACAACTTCGTCAGGGTTGACTTCATGCGGATTTATCTCTTTCCCACTAAGTGTAGCAATCATTTCTTGTATCATCGGCATCCGTGTTGAACCGCCTACCAATAGAATTTTGTCTATATCTCCCCATGACATGTCTGCTTCCGAGAGGACTACATCACACAACACACGGCATTTTTCAAGCAAGTCCGAAGTCAGTTGTTCAAACTTCTCACGGGTCAAGTCCACACGTGTTGTTTTGCCATTGTAGCCACAAACGATCAGTGCTCTCTGTCTTAACGACAGAGATTCTTTCGCAGTAATCGCATCCAGTTGGAGGTCTTGATATGAATGTAGGTCAACTAACGGATTTTCTCCATGTTCGATTTCAAACATTTCTGCGACATGCATGATTATTTTATCGTCCCAATCTTTTCCGCCTAAACGATGGTCACCGTTTGTTGCACGCATCTGAATTTCTGATTCAGATACACTCATGATAGTTACATCGAAGGTGCCACCTCCAAGATCGAACACAAATACGTTCTGATTGCTGCCCAATTGATCCATGCCATAAGCGAGTGCAGCGGCAGTTGGTTCATTGAGAACCTGCAGTACATTCAATCCTGCAATTCTACCGGCATTTCGCGTTGCTTCGCGTTCAGCGTCGTGAAAATAGGCGGGAACAGTAATAACAGCATCGGTTATCTCTTCCCCCAGATAAGTTTCTGCATCCTGTTTGAGCTTGGTGAGAATGATTGCAGAGAGTTCTTCGGGTGAATAATTTTTTTCATCAAAGGTGCGAAAGAATGCTGATTTGGATTTCCCCATTTCGCGCTTAATAAATTCTACGATCTGTTCAGGCACGGCCCTGGCGTTCTGCTTCGCTATTTTCCCAACAGTTACAAGATTGTCTTCAAACAGGACAACCGACGGTGTAATTCGTTCACTTTCCAAATTCGGTATAATCTCCGCTTGACCATGTTCATTTACATGTGCGATTACAGAAAATGTTGTGCCAAGGTCAATCCCAACGACTTTACCCATCCGCATTGCCTCCTTTCTCACTAGCAGGAGAATCACTTACAATCCTCTCGCTGTTTTGTGTTGAATCGGAATAACGATAGATAGTTACCTCTTCCGGACGGAATACCTTATCACGCCAGATGAATCCAATTTTATGCACTTCCGCAATTGTTAGGTCCTGCTCAGGATCATCTGTTGATATCGTTTGACGCGTCTTATGGAGTTGTCTATCAAGGGTACTTGCGGTTTCCGAATAAGGTGTTACATCCAAACGGTATAACACTTCTTCCAATTTATACCGAAAATTCTCGAGATTATTCCGATATTGTGCTAAACCATCAGATAACACTTCTTCGTCATTTAGTATGACATCAAGTTGAGATTCGAGCAACACATAACTGTCGTAAAGTTGGATTAGATTGTGGATAATTGGTTTGTGGAGGACTTCTAGAAGGAAACTCTCTTTATAGTCCTTCATCTCCGCATAAATCTTGTCAAACATCTCTGTCTGATTTTGATTTCGACCAATCTGCTTCTCAAATAATTCCTGTAACGCTGTCAAACTTTGTTGGATTGCTGACAACGCATTATGCGGCAGCATTTCAGGATTGTCTTCTGATGTAAAAGCGTCCTCTGCCACATCAAATTCCATTTCAGACTCATCACTGTCCTCTTCTAAATGTCCATCTGTATCCATATTTTTTCTATACTATCATTATCCATAGCACACCTCTCCAATTATTGAGACATTTGACAACCAAAAAGATAGCAACAAATTGGGACTACTTACTCCTTCTGCCACGGTACACTTCCTGCTCTCTGAGTCTCTTCCTGAAACAGATTTCTCATCTCATTGTATATTTTTTTATCCGACTGAGAAACATCTGTTGTTTCCAAAGGATCGTTAGATAGGTCGTAAAGTTCCAACGGTTCAAATGGTCGGTTATGCAGCAGTTTTATATCACCTCGACGAACTGCATGTTGGCACTGACCACTAAACTGCTGGCCACCTTCCCTGCGTATCCAGTATAGGAGGCGATCAGATAAATCCTGTTCTTCTCCCTGAAGTGTCCCCAAAATTGAGCGTCCATCTATTTTATGTTGAATAGGAACATCTGCCACCTCACATAGTGTTGGGAGTAAATCACTTAGCATAGCAACCTGGTCTGTCACGTGTCCATCTGGCATGTGTCCTTGCCACATTGCACAAGTCGGTACTCGTATACCGCCTTCATACATTTCCCCTTTCTGACCGCGTAAGGGGCCATTATGTGCGCCAACCCCCATTTGCCCACCGTTGTCCGATGAATAAATGACAAGTGTGTTTGACAGCTGATCAGTCTCCTCAAGTGCCTCAAGTACGCGTCCGATACCAGCATCCATGTGTTCTACAAGGGCAACATACTTTGCACGTTGATTTGTAATATCTGGTTCACGTTTTTTCACGCGTTCTACCCATTCGTCTGGGGGTTGTATCGGTGTATGCGGTGCATTATACGCAAGATATAGGAAAAACGGATGAGAAGTATGCGCGTGTGTTCGAATGAAATCAACACTCCAATCAGAAAACAGGTCTGTTGCATGTCCTCTCGGATCAATAGTATCAAAATCGTTCCGCATATAGTTATTATTATGTCGTAGGTGCGTATAATAATCATCCATCATATCTCCAAGGAAACCGTGGAAGTGGTCAAATCCGCGTTTACATGGATGGTTTTCATCTTCAAGTCCCAAATGCCACTTTCCAATAAGTGCTGTACGATAGTCTTTCTGCTTCAACATTGAAGGTATAGTGATAGCATCTTGTTGAAAGTAGCCCCAGTTGTTCTGTGGATGTGTGCGAATCACGCCTGGCACCCCAACTCTGTCCGGATAACATCCTGTCATTAATGATGCGCGGCTCGGAGAACAGACAGAAGAATTTGCATAAAATTGCGTAAACCGTGTTCCCGCTGCAGCAATTCTATCTATATTCGGTGTTTGAATTGCAGGTCCGTCGTGTACCGAAACATCGCCATAACCGTGATCATCTGCAAGAATTAAAAGTATATTCGGTGGTTTTGCCATATTATCTCCGTTTCAAAGTATGTGTATTCTATTGCATTATCTCACACCACACTGCGGGGACACCGATTGGCGTGCCGACAGGTGTAACAAGGAGTTCATCTGCACTAACACTATCCGCATGAGAGGTAATCATTTCTAGATTGGAATGCGCTTCTTGTAAGTCATCGGCATCAATTGCTGCCCTGAATTCTGCAATTGCTAACTCCCTTTTTCCTTGATAGTAGTATGCTATTCCGATATTATTTCGGGCTTCAGACAACGTTCCAGCTTTCATGAATGATGAAATAGCGTCCTCAATACTTCCTTGCATATAGTAGATAATCCCAATATTGTTATGTGCCTCAGCAGCATTTGGATCGGTCTGGAGCGCGCCCTTTAACATCACCTTTGCTTCATCAATATTGTTCTGACAGATATAGGCAAAACCGAGGTTGATCTGTACTTCTGTTGAATCGGGTGCCATATCAAGTGCTTCCTGTTGGAGGCCAATTGCTTGGTCAAGTTTCCCCTGCCATGTATAGACTAGCCCAAGGTTGGAATGCGGTTCTTCTCCGCCATCAAGTTCGACTGATTTCTTAAACGCGCTAATAGCTTTCTTAATTTCTCCTTGCATCAAGGAAACGAGTCCGAGGTTATTGTGCGGTTCTGCCAAGGTTGGATCGGTGTCAAGGGCTTTTTTGAACATTTCAACTGCTTCATCAAATCTACCTTGCCAAGTATAAATCAATCCTAGATTTTGTTGTGCTTCTCCGCCATTTCCAAGGCGAATCGCTTCTTTAGTTGATGCTATTGCTGCATCGAGGTCGCCTTGACAGATATCGACAAAACCTAAGTTTGTATATGCTTCAGCGGAATTCGGATTGATCTGCAATGCCTCCATAAGTGATTTTTTGGCGGCATAAAGATTCCCTTGCCATGCATAAGTCACACCGAGATTGGTGTGCGGTGCTGAGTGATTCGGTGCAAGTTGTAGTGCTTTTAAATGCAATTCGATCGCACGTTTTAATTCACCGTCCCAACAATACAAAACGCCCAAATTGGTGTGCGGTGCAGCCAAATTGGGCGCGAGACTTATCGCCTCTATTAACTTCTCTTCAGCAGAATCAAGTTTGCCTTCATCAATGTGTTCACATGCCGCACGATTCATTTCTCTCGCTTTTGCAATATCATTGACAAGGTTGTTATACATGGCATTGACGTTCTGTGCTAGCACCGACTACCTAAAGATAACGTGAGTTAGGAACAAGACATTTTTTGTGCTACATGTAGCGTAACCTCTTCAGATTGCGTCACGATGCACAACCTGGAGGTTATGCTACAAAATATCCTTTATATTTCGGACATCGAACTCACGTTAGAAATGGCATTGGGATTGTAAATCGGGTGTAATGAGTTACACATCCAATTTACATACAAGAAATAGGTTTATCGAGATTTTATACTACCCCATGTAGTTGCAAGTTTATCAGTTGGTTCTACTGGAAGTAATGTTCCTATGCCATCATTCATCAGTTCTTCAATGTCCGCTTCAGACAGAGCGACACTAAAAACCGCGACATCGTAAAGCATGCCATTTAGAGTTTCAGATGTATTATTGGTCCAGCCTCCGATGTTAACTTCAGATGTATCCCTTGGAGGAGGACCGCCAAGGCCACCGACTACAGCAACTTCTTTTGCATTTTCATAGATTCTAATGGAGTTTTCACCATCATAGGTCGCTGTCATATACAACCAAGTATCTTTCGTTACGGATGCTTGTCTCCAAGCCCCTTTCCAACCACCACGGCTAAAGTAAGCATCCCACTGCCTTCCATCAGGACTTGTTCTGAAAGCGTAATTGGCGATAGCTCCAGCCGCATCTCTTTTGCCTACAATATGTCCGTATCCGTTCTCTGCACCGTTCACATAAACCCAAGCAGTAATTGTCCATGCGTTCGGCGCATATAAACTATCCGAATCTGGGATGATCACCCGGTCGTCAATTCCATTTAAACTCAATGCAGAACCTGATGGACCATCAACCCATTTTCCACTTTTTAGTTTACCATGATTTTCATTACCAGAACTATCGTTGATAGTGTCCCCATCACCTTCGTTGAGAAGCCAAATTCCTATTGCACTCCCAGGCTCAATCTCCGCTTCAATCTGTAAAGTAAATAAAAGACAGATGATGAATAAACTCATCCCAATAGATGCTACGTTACCTGCGATTCTTTTCATTATTTCCTCCGAATAATGTTTTGTAATGTTACTATCCTGATATACAATTAGCAGTTCATTCCTGTTCTGCTCTAGGCGGTCTATTGACTTTATTATTCTAACATAGCTTTATCTTTGCGTCAATTAATTATTACTAAAGTTTGGACATTTTGGGACATTCAGGCTGCGTTGTCCGCAGGCAATGCTGTCTCTTTGTGAAAATCGGTGTGTATTTTCTGTGAGTTTGTTTTTTCAGAGTAAATCGCAGAAAATACCGCTCTGTAGAGCTGCCAGCGGAGATAAACTACACGCAACCCTTGTGTGAGACGCTTCGGATGATACCAATGGATGCCCAACTGATCACAAACTACCTGAGCACTTATCTCCTCCGCCGTCCCATCCCGTGGGGTGAATAGCAACTTCGTCAGACTTGCTGCAACGAAACTCAATTGCACAAACCGATTGATGCTTTTGCGGGATTTCAGGCGATAGTCATCAAAACCGAAGTGTTGCTTCGCATCCCGAAAAGCCGTCTCTATGTGCCATCTCTTGCGATAATATATAGCGATCTGTGGTATCCCAATCGTCAAATCTGTTGTCCATACACAGAAATACCGATAAGGTTTCGAGGTTTTCGGGCGACTTCGGATAACAACGAGGCGAATATCAGCATCGCACATCTTCGTTCTCACGACTTTGGAGGCGATTGAATACTTTTGGCCTTCTATATCCATAAGCGTATACCGCATCCTGCGAATATCCAAGCGGTCTCCATATTTTCGCGGACGGCCACGCTGGCGATGTTTCGGCTGTTCCGGTAAACGATAGAAGACGGCATTAGACTTCGCACGACACAAGATATGATGTCCATAACTTTGAACCAGCGTAAACACTTTTCGCCTTGAGAACCCACGATCAAAAATAATAAGACCCGGAGCGATCTGGGAACAGATGCGTTTCAACACCGCATCGCTTTTATCACGGCACGTCTGCGGCACCATCAGTCTCGCCCATACGGGGAATAGCTGCCAACCTGTAGATGTTTGGCAAAGTAAACCTAAGGCACCAAACTCGTGTCCATAATGGAACTTGGATCGGTTCACGCGACCCTTTTGATAACTGAAGTTGCGGAAAAAATGCAACCCCCACTGGCGTTCACCTGTTTTTATGGCTTTGGTCTCATCATACACATAAACCCAGTTAGGAAATGCTTGCTGAACCTTTTTTGTCAGGTGTCCTGCGACTTTATCCGCATCCCATTTACCACGCGATAGAAACTTTGGAAAAGACCAGTATCGCGTCTGTGAAAAACCTGATTGATAAAGTTCCGTTAGCGTGCCACTATTTCCATCTGCGATAAATCCGAAAATAAACGCTTGGAAAAGAGCATAGTTTTGTGTGTTGAACAGATACTGAAAATCTGATAGAATGTCGTCTAAGCAGAAAAGGAGGTTCATTTTTTATTCTCCTTTCAAAAAATATATTTGTTTATGAAAGGATACCTGCTTTTCTGTTTTTTCGCACTAAAAATTTCTAAAATTGTCCAAACTATAGTAATTATTAAGGATGTGGGGTATAATAAAAACCTGTTTCTAATAATAACTATAGTTTGGACATTTTTGGTCTTGTTATAGATTATGAATAGTTGGCAGCACTTCCCCGTTAGCACTTCTGAACAGGTGTTAGAACTGCTGCTAACGCCCCTTTTTTGTCTAAATTCTGTTAGAAATCACTGTTTTTTAGTCATCATTTTTCCAATAATCGTGAAAATAGTTGCTGCTGAACCATTTTCACATAGTATCTTCGGGATTTTCAGTTTTTTCTGTGCGTTTTTCCCCGGGTCGTAACCCGTATAAAAATAGTTTTGTTGTAAACGTCGCTGCAAGTAAGCGGTCATCAAGCCGCGTGTGAGATGTTTCGGTTTATACCAGTGTATATTGAGTGTGGATAGCACAGTTTCTAAATCAAGCGGTGCCTCGTCTGTGTCTGTGTCTGCGGATGTCTTCTCCATTAGCACCGGACTGAAAGCGAGTTGTGTGAGCGTTGCTGCGGTGAAACTGAGTTGAGCGAACCGATCCAAACTTTTCCTGTCTCGGAGTTGATAGTTGTCAAATCCGAAGTTTTCTTTAGCGTCCCGAAAGGCAGTTTCAATCTGCCATCGGTTTCTATAGTGTCGGATAACTGTTTCTACGGGCAGTCGTAAATCTGAAGTAAATACACAAAAATACCGATAGGGTTTAGACTTTTTCAAGCGTTTGCGTATCACAACGATGCGGACATCTACAGGACACATCTTTGTCCGCACGACTTTATCAGCGACAGAAAGTGTCTGATCCTCAACAACGATATCTGTATACTTCAGGTGTGGAATAGACACACGGCTACCATACCGACGGGGTCTGCCTCTCTTGAGACGCTTAGGGCGTTTCGGTATATCAAAAAACGCTGCGTTTGACTTCGCACGACAAAGTAAATGATGTCCTTGTGAGAGTATCTCCGTGAACACTTTGCGCCTATTGAAACCTCTATCAAAAATGATAAGACCCGGTGGCACAAGATCGCATAAATGCTTCAGCACAGCGAGGCTATTTGCGTCCTCGCTTTTCGGTTCCATCATCCGTGTGGCTAATGGAAATAGGCGCGTGCCTTCGGGCGTTTCTGCCAGCCAGCCAATCGCACCGAACTCGTGTCCGTGATGAAACTTGGACTGGTTCTTGTTACGTGCTTGATACGCAGGGTTCCTGTGGAAATGCAAACCCGCTTGTTTTGAACCGCTACTTATGGCATGCGTCTCATCATAGACATAGACGCCCGTGGGGTAAGCGGATAGCACTTGATGGCTTAGCGTAGTGGCGACTTGATCCACACACCAGATGCCACGCGAGAGAAACTTTGGCAGAGACCAATACCGACCTGCTTGGGCTGTCGCAAGATAGATTTGTGTCATTGTGCCTCGGTAGGGCGTATTTATCAGACCTTTTACGAAAGTCTGAAAGTGGTGAAAGTTATTATACTTGAACACAGGTCAAAAATCTGATAACATGTTGTCCAAGTAGGAAAGTGGGGTCATTTGAAATATCCTTTCAAATTTGTGTTTCCTAAAAGGATACCCGCTTTCCTGCTTTATGTCCATAAAAAAAACAAAAATTGTCCAAACTATAGTAATAATAATTTACTATTACCAAAACAGGCATTCGTACGCAATTCATTGCGCCTCTTATACTCTCTGCATTAATTGTAAGTTGGGCGTAATTCATTACACCCAACTTACATACAAGAAATAGGTTTATCGGGATTTCATACTACCCCAGGTGGTTGCAAGTTTGCCTGCAGGTTCTACCGGTAATAACGTTCCAAGTCCTGTATCCATCAGTTTATTAATATCGTCTCCGGATAAGGCAACGTTAAAAATAGCGACATCATACAACATGCCATTTAAGGTTTCGGAAGTGTTGTTTGTCCAACCTCCGATATGAACGTTTGCTCTTCCGCGTGGGGGAGGCCCTCCAACGTTTACAGTACCAATTTGCGAACCATTTTCGTAGATCGTGATGGCGTTTGTGCCATCATAAGTCGCTGTCATGTACAACCACTGATCTTTCTTCACATTTCCTTGATTCCAAGCACCTTTCCAACCGTTCAATCTAAAATATGCTTCCCATCCAGCACCGTTACCACTTGTACGGAATGCATAGTTCGCTGTTCCGGCAGGATCATCTCTTTTACCAATTATATGTCCAAAACCGTTCTCAGCACCATTCACATTGACCCAAGCGGTAATTGTCCAGGCTTTGTCAGCATATAGACTATCGGAATCTGGAACGATCACTCTATCATTTACACCATTTAGACTTAATGCAGGGCCAGAGGGACCATCGACCCATCTCCCGCCCATTAATTCACCATGATTTTCGTTACCAGAACTATCGTTGATAGTGTTACCATCACCTTCATTAAGAAGCCAAATTCCTATTGCACTCCCAGGCTCGATCTCCGCTTCAATCTGTAAAGCAAATAAAAGACAGATGATGAGCAAACTTATCCCAATAGATACTACGTTACCTGTAATTCTTTTCATTATTTCCTCCGAATAATGTTTGTAATGTTACTATTCTGATATACAATTAGCAGTTGATTCGTGTTATACCCTAGGCAGTCTATTGACGTTATTATTCTAACATAGCTTTACCTTTGCGTCAATCAATTAATGATGAAATACCGGTTGGCAATAATTTATATGTTGAACTTCAGGGAATGAAACCGTTTTATTCACAAACACCGTTAGCGTAGATGATATCAAAAACAAGATTGCCATAGACTATAAAATATGGTAAATTGACAAACATCCCACATAAAAGAGGATTATTGCAATGAAAGCAAATTTTATCACGCTACTCTTTTTAGGCATACTACTATCATTTTCTTACAATTCCACATCATTGGCAAAACAGGACCTGCTTATACTCGGCGATCATTTTTTCAGACTAAACAATTATGATGCTGCGATAACGGAATACAAACGGTTCATCTGCTTTCATCCAGGCGATGTACGTGTCGCAAAAACCTATAATCAGATCGGACTTGCATATCGTGCACAGGGTCTATGGCAAGAAGCAATTATATCCATGAGAAATGCTGTGTCAAATACAATTACGGATGAGGAGAAATCCGAATTTCAACTTGACCTTGCCGTTACACTTATCGCATCAAGGAACTATGATCTCGCTCGATTAGAATTAATCAAGGTCATGCTGCGAAACACGAATGATGCTACTTATAAACGATCACTTTTCTTACAAGCAGTTACTTATATTTATCAGTATCGATGGGAAGATGCGCGTAAAATCCTTAAGGACTATACCACCGATGAATTGGTCAATCAACTTTTTGATAAAGCGATGAATCTGCCGCATAAATCTATAACTGCAGCCAAAGTGTTATCGGCAGTCATACCCGGAGCAGGACAAATGTACGCGGGGAGTTGGGGAGGCGGGTTGAACGCACTAGGACTCAACGGTGTGCTCGGATATGTTGCGGCGGATGCTATTCTAAAAAGCTATTACATAGATGCAGCGTTATGGACATACTTTATTTTTACAAGATACTACATGGGAAATCTGTATAGATCTGAAACAGCGGTAGAAACGTATAATCAAGAACAATCCCAACGTGTTGCCGAAAGCATCCTGCAACGGCTTCAGGAAATTGCAAACAAAAAATAAGGGGCTACTCTTCGTGAAAAAATAATCACATGACAGGTATCAATGGGGAAGGGTTGATCGTAAATCATGTGTACACTGCCTTTTTTTTTGATGTATGTTACCTTGTCTCGATCCTTTACTGTAGCGTCTTCATGCTTGATTGCGGAAGTTCGATTACCTGGACAAATTCACCAGTGTTTTTTGCGTCTATGGCTAGCGAACGGTTGGTCGAACGATTGACTCATTTTAGCAGATTTTGCGTCGGAATTCAAGGGGATCGCCGATGCTATGGCGCGATTTTATTTTTATTGTATTCTCAATAAAAATAACAATTACGATTGCATATTCGTGACGAGGCGTAACGGACATAAGATCATAAGGCTTGGCGCGAGCAGATAGAAAACGATAGGAGATGGGATCGGCTTCGGTTTCCTACCTAACATGCCATGGGAAAGAGGGAAGGGAGATAGAAGTCGGCTTCAACTTTAGTTTAACCCCAAAAATTCATAAGGGTCAATTCCTGGATCACTATCCAAGTCAATTAACTCAATATTGGGGTCCACATTTTCCTTTTTCATGAGGGGCGGAAAAACGGTTCCGGGTATAACCTCTGGAGCTTTAGCACTACCGGATCTCCATGAGGATATGTATGTGACATCTTCGCCATTAAAATCTTTATACGTGTCATAGCGAACATAGGCACGATTTTTGTAATGAACAATAACTTTGTCTCCATCCATAAATGCAGCTTCAACATCGGTGCGTCCTTGTTTCCAAAGTTTAACCATCACACGTTGCATTAACTCTACTTCGCGTCTGGCTGGCCTCTGACGGAGGACCTCATCCGAGTGGAACCAAACGGGTTTACCAACGGCATCAATGAAACCTTGTGGTACATCAGGATAAGGGCCAAAACCATGAGGTGAGACCCTAGTCTCTGTTTCATTTGCACGCTCAGCGGGTTCTGAATGGACAGAAGAAATATCTCCGTTTTTTTCCAATTTTGGAACCGTATTTATAGTGTCGCTTATTGATTTCTCTGCGGTTGTGCTCTGATCTTCCGCAGGGGCTTGGGGTGACGCTGTTTCTGCTGTTGTTGTGGTTTTTGCTTTCTCGGATTCCCACCGTTTCAGTAACTGCTCGGCTTTGTCGACTTCTGCCCTATCGTGTGCAGTGGTGTGTTGGTAATACCAATAACACCCCACAGCAAATATTAGCAGAAAGAATGCCGCACCGATGACTATTAAGATGTCGCGAAGCATCTTATACCTCCTATGATTATGCTATACGTACGTATACGTTGTGTAGCGTTTCCAATAATGTCAGGTATCCTGTTTTTAAAAAGGTTTAGAATCCCCTGCTGATGATCGTAGATCATGCGTACACTGGCCTTTTTTTTGATGTATATTACCTTGTCTCGATCCTTTACTGTAGTGTCTTCATGCTCAATTTCGGTCGTTCCAAACACTGGACAAATTGGCCAGTGTTTTTGTGTGCTTATAGTGAGCAAACGGTGAGCGAACGGTGAGCGCGAATTTAGTATATTTTAGCAGATTTAGCGTCGTTTTTCAAGGGGCAAATATAGCATATCCAGAGGCATTCAAAAGTCGATTTTGGACGCGGATTTTTGTTTGTCAGAATTTTGGATTACACCAAATCAACGGTATGAATGCCGTTTAGGCATTCCCCAGATTACGCGGATTGACGCGGATTTTAAGAGGTTGTGTCTTCTTGCATGCTCTTTTTCTGAATCGCGGATTGACGCCAAATCAACGGTATGAATGCCATTGAGGCATTCCCCGGATTAGGGGTTGGTGCTTCAAGGTGCTTTTCGTAGGATGACGTATAAGGATCCGCCAATTACTAATAACATTGTGAGTATAAAACAAACAAATTTATACATTTTGTTTCTCCTTCATTTTAGAATAAGTAGTCGTATGGATCTATTCCATCCGACTTCATATCGAGCACCGTCACACCAGGTAAAGTCCGCCCGTCGGATATTGCTTTTTCTAACCGTTCTTGTGTATCTCGTGTTCCGCTAGGTCCTAAAATTTTTACGGTGCTAGTTTTTAGTTTTTCGTCGCCTATATCAATTTCATCTTCATTTATTTCCACGTAGAATGTATTTTGTATATTGGATAGACTTTTCCTTCATGCCATTTTGCAGCAATAAAGTCTCTATCGCCTTCGTTGTATAGTTTTATTAAAACTCTGCTGACCAATTCACCTTGTCGTTGGATTTCTTGGGGGAACATATCTGGTGGAAAATCCCAGCTGACACCCACTGGAAATCCTTCAGGAACTTCGGGGTAGGCACCAAATCCGAATGGTGACTCAAGTACTTCTTCATCATTATGTTCATGTGAATGCGGGTGGTCTGTTATTTGATTACCGTTTTTAGGTTGAGGTTTAAGCTTTCTTGGATTAGAATTGGTCGAAGATTCATCTGCATCCATATTCTGAGTCGTTTTATGCAATTCGCTATTATGTTTAGACGATTCTGCAAAATTAAATCTTTCAGTGCCAAGTTTGTCAGTGTCGGATCTAACTTTCGTTGATTCTGCAAATTCATTATCTAATTGTTTTTTGAACCTGTCCACATCCCAATTATACCAAAAGTAGCATCCTGCTAAAATAACCATAAGAGTTGAAATCAATCCGGTAAGATATTTCATAGGTATATCTCCTATTTGATTACTATATTTTTTAGATACGGGCACCCATGATTGATAGTTTAGTATTAGACATTATACGTAATTTATACAAATTTTAATTTTACTTGTCAACAACTTTTTTTTATATTTTTATATTTTTTCATATATTATACGTTTTGGCAAAAGACGGAGGCTCGGAAACCTGTTAAGGATTATATTGAGATGTGTCTGCAAAAAAAGAAAAGGGACACCTTAGATTGAGAGGGGTCCCTTGATTTTGTGAGGACTGACCCCCCTTTATCCTCACTTACCCCCATTTTTGTATGCGGTATGTGTAGGCGTGTGTGTGTATAGAAATAAGTTGGAAAGTCTGATGGGTTATGGTAGAATACCTCCATATAAACCAATGTCGGTGAAAAACCGGCAGGGAGGTATTCTTATGAAATATACCCTTAGTTGGGTACATCCCAGAAAGATTATAACAGGTTTTCGTAAAGTTTTCAACGGGATTTGTATCAAAAAACCGACGCTCCGCAACTTTTATTTGATGCTACAGGCTGTGTGTGTAGCCCCGAGTTTTCGTATTCAATCGATTGCCTCACATCTACCTATCCGTGTGAAACACGACAAGTCTAAGCAAAAGCGTGTGTTGCGGTTTATTGATACCTATTTTCCGGTTGCAGCGGTGAAGGGTGCTTGGTTGTCACATATAGTTGTCAGTGTGTGTCGTTCTGTGGGGATGCAGCATCTGCTTGTGCTGATAGACGAGACAGATTTACCGGGCGGATGGAAGGCGATTGTTGCAGCCCTTCCGTTTCGCAATCGTGCGATCCCGCTCTATTGGGTTCTGTATAAAAATGAGATGCTCAAAGATGGCACCTATCAAGGACATAACGATTTAGTTCAGCAGTTCTGTTGTGATGTCCATAGTCGCGTTGCTGAAGTGTTAGGGGATAGTCGGGAGCCTGTGTTGGTTTTTGACAGAGGGTTCGCCCGAGCGAGAGCGATCCTCAAGTTTTTTGAGGGGCAAGGCATCTGCTACTTGATACGTGTGCCACGCAATGTTGGTGTGCGTATAGCAGGCAACAAGCAGTGCCTTGAAGAAGTGGCAAATGGTTTTTACCCACAAGTGCTTTATCACTACACGGAGCAGGTGCCTGTGGCACTCTATGTTGGGGGACAGCACACCAAGAAAGACCCGTTATATCTTATCTCCAATCGGCTTCAGGGGAACCCCCTGCGAACTTGCTACAAGCGGCGGACACAGATTGAACACGGGTTCAGAGACTTGAAAACGAACTTCGGTTTCAAAGCACTCGTTTTGAGAAAGAACGAACAGCCCCGGATGGAAGTTCTGTTTTTGTTGGCAGTCGTGGCTTATGGTTTGGCGTTCCTGTGTTATGAAAAAGCTGCGGACAGATGGGCAAAAACTTTACACCCTACGCGGAAAGTTTACTCCGTGATCAGTGTCATCAACCGTATGATCCGCGAGGTGTGGACGCAGGAGGCGTTGCTCTTGTTCACCGAGAGGACTTGTTTGAGAGATATAAACTTTCTCACCGCAGAAGAACTGACATGACAACATTGGAGACCTATGAACACAACTACACACGCATTCAAAAAAAAATGGGGGTAAGTGCGCCGCAAGCGGGGGGAGATAAGAGCGTAGCCCGCAAGCGGGGGGAGATAAAAGCGTAGCCCACAAGCGGGGGTATGAGAGAGGGGCACCCGCAAGAGAGAAATGAGAAAGGGGCACCCGCAAGAGAGAAATAAGAGAGGGCACCCGCAGGCGAGGGAAGATGCGGTTTGCCCCACAGGCGGGGATGCGTCTGTCCTGTTTACGAAATGTTGATCTCTTATAGGATGTGGGTGTTCATATTCCTCTTTATGCCAGATTGTTGCGTTCAGATTCAGACAAATCTATGATCCAATTTTTCAATTGCGACATCTTTTTCCCTCTATTTGCTTCTACTGGAATCACCCTTTCAAAATGCTTTTCCAGATCAAACCCTTCCAGGACTGCTTGATAATTCTGCCACAAGCCGTTGAAAAGTTGATCATAGTCCTTGCCATTCAAAAACGCCTCAAGTTTTTTGTGTACATCGGGCCGCAATTCTTCAGCACGTTTAGGGGTTATCTTCTGATCATAGTACTCAATGGGGTCATCTGATTTGAGTAATCCATACTTTGCAGAGACGATGAGAATATCAAGGGTTTCTGGGAAGTAATTCTCTCTCTTAGCTTTGTGAAGCGTTGGATAAAATGGGCCTTTATACCTGTCAATTGCAGGGAGTGTTCCTGGGGCTTTGTCTTTTGCTTTAGAGCAACTGATAATCAGTAGAGATTTTTTCATCTTAAAAAATTCTCCTTCATCTATAAACTATTTACCACTTGGGATCCTGAATAATTGCGTCTACAACTTCCTTCCAGTTTTTATATTGGTAGACAGGGTCGAGGAGATAACGTCTGTAATTCTGGGGAGTCGGTTCCTTTTGCATCTGTTCACGCATTTGAGCACACATCCAAGCACTTGGGCCTCCGTCTACTGCTACAACGATTGCTGTAAGATTCGGGATGTCCTCATACCCCAAAAATGACGGTTGGATAACCTCCGCAGTTCCGTCTCTATACAGTCTAATATTGGACTCATTGTATGGTTTATCATATCTGGGGCAGCGATCGCATCTGCTAATTCTCTGAATGTGATAGTGTTCTGCTGCTGTGCGTATAATATAAGGATCGGCAATGCAGCACGTGCACGTCTGGGGCTTTTGAGTTCTGGATAATCACTATCAGCAAATATTCCGTGGTTGCCTGTAGGGTTTATTATCATAGTTGATATGCTCCTTTGTTGTGTGAGATCACGGCGGATTGTGTTTCATGAGACGTGATGAAGCCGAGCAAGTTTAGAGAGGACAATCCCTATGTTGTCAGAGAGGGGACGGTTTGAGGCTTGTTTTCTGCGGGACATTAGGGACTTTTGCTGTGCTTCTTCTCGTTGCTGAGGTATGCCGGTATAAGAGCGAGAATTGGCATGAAGTCGTGCGTTTATGGGGGGTCTATCCGTTTTTGCTTTAGTGTTTCTATCTCCTGTGTGAGTGTTTCTATCTGTCTATTTCTTCTATGTGTTAATATACCCCATATTGTTGCGCCGATGGTAAGGAACACCATGGGAATACCGATGCAAGCGATGATGATGTTGTTTTGCCTGTCAAAGTTTTTCTGAATATCATCAAAGTTCTTTTGAACATGCTCGAATTCTTTTTGAACATTAGCAAAACCGGTATTCATGCTTTCTTTTAGGTTCTTGACTTCGTTTTTTAGGACCGCGATGTCTGTTTCAACACTGTTTTGTGAGGGGACGGCGTGCACTGTATATGCGATGATACAGAAGAGTATTGAGAGTGCAAGGCATGTCGCAGAGTTTCGTAGTGTCATGTGATGTCCAGTCTTGTAATGGTCAGTCACAGAGTCTCGTAGTGTCCAGTCTTGTAATAGTATATCACAAGAGTTGCAAGTTTTGCAAGTAAAAAACCACTTATTCGGAGAATTACACAGCATTGCATAAGGTCACTATTCCATCCGTGTCTGCATTAGATACACAACACCCAGAAGGGCAACACCGATAACAAATGTCCAGATTGAATTCATATAAGCAAGCAGTGCAGCAACGCCTAGTATAACAGATTCGTACCAGCGCGTTTTACGTATAAAGTACCCCATGGCTACGGTCGCAAAAATGATAGTGCCAGCAAAAGCAGTTACGACAGAAGTTACATATTGAATCGGTGTCCCGCCGATAAAGAGGATATGTGTATATGCAAAAAGGAGTGGCATGATGTACAACAGTTTAGCGAACTTGATACATGCCCATCCGGTTTTCCAGGGATCAGCACGCGCAATGGCTGCCCCCGCATAAGCCCCCAGTGCAACAGGGGGCGTGATGTTGGAATCTTGACTTAACCAAAATATGATCAAGTGTGAGGCAATAATAGGTATACCCATCTCAGGACTTGTTAGTATTGGCACAGCTAGCTGCGAAGTAATTAGATACGCCGCGGTAACAGGAATCCCCATACCGAGCACTAATGATGCAGCAGCAAGCAGTAGGACTGCAATCGCACGGTTACTCCCTGCAACGGACAAAACTAAATCTGGAAATTTTGATCCCAAATCTGTCAGGTTTATCACGCCGATGATGATACCGATTGTTCCGACTGCCCCGCCGATTGCAAGCGAGTTCTTAGCACCTGTAACCATCGCCTCCCAAATCCGTTTAGGAGTCAAACGTGTTTCAGGACGAAAATAACTCACCACAATGGTGACAAGTATTGAATAGAATGCTGCTTTATATGCAGAATATCCCGCAATGAGTGCACCGATAAGTGATATTAACGGTAATACGTAGTACCAACCCGTTTTTAGCAAGACAGAGAGTTTAGGTATTTCTGTGTGGGGTATCGGTTCGATTCCCTGTTTTTTCGCCTCAAAATGCACCATCAACCATACGGACATAAAGTATAAGATGGCAGGTACAATAGAAATAAGGGCGATTCGACTGTACGGTGCACCTGTCCGTTCTGCTATGAGAAATGCACCTGCTCCCATCACAGGCGGTAGAAATTGTCCGCCGACAGACGCAGATGCTTCTACTGCCCCTGCAATGTGCGGACGAAAACCGGTACGCTTCATCAATGGAATTGTGAATGCCCCTGTGGTAACAGTATTGGCAATTGCGCTCCCCGCCACAGAGCCGAAAAAACCGGAGGTAACAACGGATACTTTGGCAGCGCCACCGATTGACTTGCCTGTAAGTGACATCGGCAAATCGATAAAGAACTGACCTACCCCTGATTTTTCTAAAAATGCGCCAAAGAATATAAAAAGGATAACATAAGTCGCCATCACATTCGCCATAATACCGAAAATACCGTCTTGATTGAAAAAACAGTGTTCAATAATACGGCGTAATGAAAAACCGGGATTCTGAATGACTTCTGGCATAGCACGCCCAAAGAGCGCGTATAGGATGCCTACCGCAGCGATTATTGATAAACCCCATCCGACTGTGCGGCGACTCATCTCAAAACTAACGATGAGACCGAGGGCCCCCATCAAAATATCCAACTGCGTGTATGCCCCCGCACGGTCAGCAATATTAGGATAATCCATAATCCAATAACCGATGGAGCACACACTCAGAACTACCAATAATATGTCAATTATAGAGGGGCGCGAGGAAGGTGAACTATGACGGAATTTATAGAGGATACCGATTAAAACATAAGTAAAAAGCAGATATAAACCTAGATGGTACTGTTCGGAAGATGTACCAAAACCTGCACTATAAATATAGAAACCTACGAAAAGGACTGAGCAAATTTCAAAAATCCATTTAGAAAAACCTTGTCCTTCAGGGCGTTGTTTTGTCCATCCTGTTACTTCTTGTGTTTCTGTCTGTTCCATAGAGTACTAAAAGTCTGTTGCAATCCCTACCATCACTGATGTTTTATGGATAGGTTCGAATTGCGTAACACCCGCATCTGTTGTCACACGACGGAATCGGTACTCATTGACAACAATCACTTGAATAGGCGGAATAACAACATATCGTATCTCTATGTTAAGTGCAGATTTCTCATCGAGATCAATCAGATCTTTAAAGAAACCTGTTTCGCCATCCTCACCAATATCACGTTTTGCATAGAATGCTCGAAAAGTAAGCCGGGGAACTAGACCTGATTCCTTTACACCTAAATAGAGTTTTGATGTGTCATTGTTATATCTCTCAAATACGCCTAAAAAATGGATTTGTGGTAGTGGCTGCCAGATAAGTTGTGCGTAATAACCGCGCTTCGCCTCATCGGTTTTTTGATATCCCCAAAATTCAGGAGTTCCTGTTTCATAAGTATAATCAAAAACTGAAGGAACATAACCAGCACTGAAGATACGGTATTCTAATTTGATAATCGCCTTGTTAGACACAAAGCTGATACCGGTTGCATTTCCGATGCCCAACTCTGATACTGATGTAACCTCATCTGTTGTGGAATCATCTGCATTAGACGTGACTTCATCTGTTGTGGAGTCATCTATAGTAGATGTGACCTCATCTGCTGTGGAATCATCTACAGTATCTTCTTCAACTTCTAAATCATCATCTGGTTTTGGTGGGGGGTTAAGCATAGCAATATCGTTGTACAAATCAAGGCGAAGTGAACCACGTTCATAAATAGGGAGCCCAAAGTCTATACCGACTGCATTCAGTGGTCCTTCACCTTCTTCCAGAGAGTTGGGGTCAATATCGGTAAGATAAGTAGTGCCCACTTCAAATCGCGTTAAAATGTTGTTATTTTCAGCGCGTAGAAGCGGGCGGTAGAACCCACGTCCGCCGAAAATAGTAGGATCCCCGAAGTCATTCAACATTGTTTCAACACCATATTTGTTATTAGATTTTCTGATGTTAAAATGCACCCCACGTCGGTCTTGATTAGAATAACCGGACATGATTGAACCGTGTCCTATCGTTAGGTAATCAAATTCACCCAGCCGGAAGTATAGCGGATCGTACGGTTGCCCATAACGGAAATAGCGGATCAATCTTAGCCATGTGCTGAAACTATCCAACGTCTCACCGTCCTCTGCGAGGAAACGATTATCTCCAGCTTCTGCATAGGGATTGTAGAGCAGTACAAGATCCAAACCCACCCCGAAATTGCCGATTGGGAATTCAGGTTGAAGTTGAAGTCGAGCAAAGACATCACCGTTCACGAAAGATAATCCACCGCCATACAACCCGCTTTTAAGGAAGTTCTTTTCAACGAGCGATGTTGGTATATCTTGGGCAAAGATTGATGGGATAAAGAAAAAAAGAGATGTGATTGCGATATAGATACTTCGTCGAAATATATTAACCGTATTAATATTATTCATGATTCAATAATTTTACCATCCTTCATTTGAATTATGCGATCAGCATTCCCTCTGAGTCCTTCATGATGGGTTACAATCGCAATAGTAGTTTGATGTTCATGTCGTAGTTCTTGTATGAGGTTTATCAAGTTATCACTTTGTCGACTGTCTAAGTTTGCGGTAGGTTCATCTGCAAAGATGATTTTCGGTCGGTTTGCAAGGGCCCTGGCAAAAGAGACTCGTTGTTTTTCACCACCGGACAATTGACCAGGGCGATGATGGAGTCGCTCGCTCAATCCAACGCGAGTCAGCAGTTCAACGGCACGGTTTTCAGATTCATAAGTTTTCGTTTTAGCGATGTCCATCGCAACCATCACATTTTCCAATGCTGTGAGATATGGTAGCAGATGGAACATTTGAAACACGAAACCGATCTTTTCTCTACGAATCACGCTAAGATCATGGTTCATAGGATCAACGTGTTCCCCATCAATTCGGATATCTCCAGCATCTGGTGTTAAAATACATCCGAGTAAACTGATCAGTGTTGTCTTGCCACATCCGCTATCGCCCATAATCATCACCAATTCACGTTCTTCTATATGGATATCAACAGAATCGATGGCGACAACGGCAGCATCACCGAAACCGAAACGTTTTGTCAGACCGATACCTTCTACGATTGTTGCCATGATTTTTCCTTAAGCCCAATATGGTAACGTGAGTTCAGAATAAAGACACAACCTAACAGATTATGCTACGAAGACGCGCAAACTAACAGGTTACGCTACGAAGACGCACAACCCAGAAACGTTATGCTACAAAGGCGTACTAATCGATTTCACCACGAAATGCTACCATCGGATCAACTTTGATGGCTTTACGCGCTGCCAAGTAACCACTACTACAACATACAATAAAACTAATACCTGCAACGATGATCGATTCGACAAAATGTATCTTTACAAAGATAGGTGCTGCTGCAGCAAAGATATAAGAAAGACAGTAACCTATTAAAACGCCGATGATTGAAACTAATGCAACTTGTTTCAATAAGAGTTGTATGACATAGCTATTTGATGCACCGATTGCTTTCAGAACACCGATTTCTTGTGTTTTTTCCAACATCGTCACATAAGTAATCATACCGACGATGAGTCCTGCAGCTAACCATAACATAACCCGTAAGAACTGCACCGCCTTCATGGGTTCATCTACCCAGTACTCCATAATGTCGCTAAGTGTTTGATCTACGCTACGCGCTTCAATAGTATCTAAAGCATCTAAATTGGCTGCAACTTCTTCTGTTGTTTGAAGATTGTTTATATTATATGTAGTCTGATCTGGTGTTTGAACCGTTGCAGAATGGGTACCTATCTGTTCTTGTAGTTGTTTTTGGCGTGTTTTGGCAATCATCATATTGATATACGGTGTGTTTTCTAGGATAACACGTTGTGCAGTACGAACATCCATAAACAGTAAAGGTGTATCCAATACGAACATCAGACTTTTTGCTTTCCCTACAACTCGAACTTGTTGTTTACTTATAGTGATGATTTCGCCTATTTCAAGTCCCATTTTCTCATCAACAACGACCTCGTACGGTACATCGTCCCCAGGACGATAATCTTCATAAGTACGGGGTGTGAACATTCTCCCCTCAATGACCTGTTTAGGGCCACCGAGTTCGCCTAAGGAGTACCCGACAACCATTGCTTTGGTTGGTTTCCCATGAACGTTTGGTCGTGCTTGTGCGAAAATTATCGGTGATGCGGAGTCTGGTACCAATCCTGGTGCTGAATTCAAAGATGCCATATATTCTTCAGCAAGCAGTGAGAAACCGATAAACGCGCCGCCTGAACCTTCTGCTGAAATCCAGATATCTGCTCCAGTGGATTTGACATACTGCTGCGCTTGGATACGCATGCCGTTCATGATACCACCCAACAGCAAAATCAATGAAATCAGTACAACAATGCCGAGCACTGTTAACACAACTCGCGCTTGACGAAAACGCATGTCTTTTAGATATAGGTTTTTCATAGCTGCCTAATAAAGTTGTATACTAACCTATTGTTCTATCAGAAGATTAATCGTTATTCCGATTTTATTTTTTTTGAATATTCAACCGCCCAACGCACTAACTTTCGGATCACAATCATCAACACAATAACTAATATATTTTCCCAAAATGTCGCCTTGATCGTCTCATTAAACCGTTCAAAAGTTGAGAGTGTTGGGTCAGTCATGTTCCAGGCTTTGACATTAAAATATAAGAATACGCCTATGGGTATCAGACTTACCCAAATACCACATATAAACTCAACAGTGATGAGCACAAAATATGCTGCATCTGACATCAACTTCATCAGTCTATTAAATTTATTCAAATCGGGCCTCTCAAATAATCAATTTAGGTTTATTATTCATGCTATACGTTCATGCATTGTCTGTCGTTTACGTCTATGTAGTTGGACGTGATCTAAATACATATCATCATCTTTTTCTGCGCTAGTATCACGTTCAAGAAAGAGTGGAAAATCTGATGCAGGCGGCTTAGCATTATGATAAGCGTGACTGTAACTCCGCATAATGATACGTTGTTCACGATTGAGTGTTTCTAACCAATCTTTTGATGAATGAAACCTATCCGCAGGTGTAACCCAAGAAGGACAATATGCAATAAAGATATTATAACGCACAACATCACTTTCGTTCAATTCCACACGATGCCAAATACTGGAGTGCATCACTGTCATTGTTCCCTTCAACGGACAGACAATCAACTCGCCGGGTAGGCTTTTGTGTGTATCATATCCATCCATATACTGCTGACGATGGCTTCCCGGTAACACTACTAGGTTACCCATTTTCTTATGTGGAAGATCTGTCAACCAGTATCCTATTTTGATTTGCAAAGGTAATTTGGGAGAAAATACGCCGTACGGGAGTGCGCGTGCACCATCTGGATGCCATTGGTTGTACTGCTTACCACCGGGTGGGCGCAGAAAGAATTGACTTTGATGCAACTTCAGAAGCTCTCCAAATAGATCATAAGCATATCCGACATGACGTTCATGATCAATCAACCTTGTAAAGACAGGATCGCGTTCAACGATATTCTCCATTCCAAGGTAACCGCCTGGGGTATATTTTGGATTTCTTTCAGCGACACGATCTATTGCATCTTTATACATAGCTATGTCATCTTCAGAAATTGCATTTTCAATGAAGATAATTCCATCATCGTTGAATGTTTTCCACTGTTCCTGTGTAAATCCAGGTGGTGCAATGCGGTATGTTTCCATTGGATGCCTCCTGGCGCAAATTTTGTGCCAATGTAAAATATATCCTATTTTTGGTGGCTGTGAAACGTGCTTCTGAATTTGTATCTATCCATTTATCCTTTTTTCACCTTGGCAATTTCGAACTGATAGACGGCGTGTCTATAGACGAGTACCATCTGGTTGTTTACGTTCATTGTGAAGTTATATTCATTGTATTCCACCGGTATACCGTAAAGGATGTGTCCATTTCGGAGTGTCACCTTGATGTCTTTCTGTGCTAATTTTTTCATCGGGCGTTTTCCAATGATTTTCGGTCGTTTTCGAGGGTCTTTATCGGTTCGGTGTTTTTCAGCTTCAACTTCTTTGTTTATCCGCAAAGCGTTGCCTAATTTCTCTGCAGACTCTAGTACTAGACTGTAGACAACATCTACTTTCATGAACGATTCTGAAGATGTCCGGATTTCATATTTCTCTACTTCGGCGATATCCACCTTTTTGATACCATCATAAGTTACGAGCAGCACGGGTCCTTGAAACCTCTCAAGGAGTGTTACAGCTTCAAGGTTTTGTGTTGGACCGTTTTGTTGAGTCATGGGAAGCACCTCTAAAAAAATAATAATTTTTAATATTTTACCATAAAAACAGCTTAATTTGTGCATTTTTATTTAGGCAATCGATGATGCTTTCTGCGCTATCCAAATAAATCGATATTATGGAAACAAAAAGCAAATTCTGCTTTGATTCTTTGTGAAATACCGAGAGAAGACTGCACAAAAAGTGCAGACTCTATACCAGATTGCGCGGAACAAGGCAGTGAATTAGACTTGCATTATTACTTCAAAATAACCATTTTGCGCAGTTGTGAAATAGAATCCGCTTGTAGTTGATAAAAGTAGATGCCGCTTGCAATACGTTCTCCCACATTATTCCGACCATCCCAATATGCCGCACGATTTTTGTCTGTGTAATAACCCGCCGCACGATGCCCAAGCGAAAGGATGCGGATCATGCTGCCTTTCGTATCATAAATTGTAATTTGGACATCGCTGCCGTTTGCCAAATGATACGGTATCCACGTTTCCGGGTTAAACGGATTTGGATAGTTTGGCAGCAAAGCAGTTGTTTCAGGACGCATTGAAAGTAAAAGATTTTGCAGCGCAAGAATACCTCTACGGAAGGCAGGACTCCCATCGTCCATCTGCATCGCTTGTGTAATCCAACTTTGGATTTGATCGGTAGTTGGACTGTTGACAGCAGGGGCAGCTATGTCTTCCTCACCGATCCGACTGGCAACTTCTACTAAATCCAAAATATTGACAGTGCCATCACCGTTGACATCTGCGGTATCGTTTTCTGTGTCAAACGCTTGCGCGACAATAACCAGATCAAGAATGTTGACTACACCGTCTTCATTAACATCAGAATTGGCGTAGACAGTCCCATCATCCACTTCAAAGCGGATAATTTCAGTAAAGTCTGCAGTCAGGCGGTTGGAGGCTTTGTCTACTACTACCATTTGAGCAAGCCCCCACGTTCCTGGAACACTGCCAACCGGTAGCAATATTGTCTTTTCGTACGTCTGAAAGACAGTCGGGTTACCTCGGAAATAGAGTCTATGAAGATCAGCGTTTGAATGCCAAAAGCGGTGC
Organism: Candidatus Poribacteria bacterium; assembly: GCA_965200395.1. GTDB lineage: Bacteria > Poribacteria > WGA-4E > WGA-4E > WGA-3G > MSPOR6. The sequence goes on from CBDAUH010000004.1 coordinate 1,179,280, forward strand.
ATCACACCTTGTGGATCTCGCAGAAATATATCTGATATCTGGTATCCACTGATGTTGTCTTTTATTTTGAAAGTGATATAGACGTGTGTCTCACCGTTGGGATCTTCGGGACGCGTAGGTTCTGCTCTTATGGTAATGCTGTTTATGTCAAGGACAGGTGGTGTGAAATCGGGGTTTTTATTTTGAATGTCAATTGTTGCAGGCGGTTCATCGCTGAGTAGGATAACAGTTGGATCCCACGCTTCGGTGGCGTAGGGATGTGTAAAATAGACGTTTCGACGGTTGCCTGCGACATCTACCATGCATAGCCAATTCAATTGATAAGTCCCACTTGGCATATAATCCGCAATTTTTAGGGAAACGCTCGCTATCCCCGTTTCATCATCAAATACCCCATAATCAAAACGAAGACTATATGTTTCATTGTGATCGTCATTCATACTAGCACAAACATGCCTTACGGCCGTATCTTCAATGAAATTCCAACGCGCAGTTATAATTTGATAAGGTCTTCCATCTTCATCTGCTTGAGATAGTGACAGCTTCATGGAGTTCGGGATATATTCTGGTGGATTACAATCAGCAAGTGGATTGTCAATATAGAGTTTCCATCCGAAATCGGCAAGGCCGTTATGTCTTTCGTTGATGTTTGCATCTCTCAGGCTGATCTGGCTGGGTGTCCAGTATCCATTTGCTGCGAACTTTGATAAAGTAACAGGATAGCTGCGTAAGATGTGTCCGGCGGTAATACGATTTCCGTTTTCATCTACCGGATAGAAGCCCATTTCGAAATATGTGCCTTTGTCGCTGAAGACTCTGGCATACGCGCTGTGGGCAGTGTCAAGGTCACTTTCGCTATGGATCTCAATTTCTGCTGTTATCTTCTTATCTTCTTCTGGTTCTCCTTCAACTTGTATATCTAACCGGACAATCCTCCCTGGATATATATAGTCTGGATAGAGATTGTAAACCTCAAAAGTCAAATCTTCGCGTATTTTTGAAATGTAGCGCGTGCCGTGCATGATGCGATTTTGAATAAATTCATATTTTTCTGGTGCACGAGAACGGAGCTTGTCAGGTCGGACGATATAAAAACTAATACTCTCCGCCATATCTTCATTAGGATTTGCGCCGTGGGCATAAGCCGAAACAAACTCTGTCTGTTTTGTCGTGAACCAACCATCAGGAGCGTCATCATCTTTATACCAACCGCCAAGTTCAATCCAATCCTGTTTAAGTTGTTCGTCAAAGAGGTGTTCCCAAAGGAAATGAGCTTTTTCATGTAGAATCAAGCGATGTGTATAGTCAAGATCACCGCTTTCAAATGCCCCATCTATGAATTCTATATAGCCTGCACTTGTCCATGCAATCGCGGGAGCTCCTGGATAGCGTGGGTTGAGTGTGCCATCTAAACGTCGGACCAGATATTTTAATCCTACTGTTTTGTGCATTCCTGTTGGCATTTCCTCAAACATAGATATTATCGCTATTAATTCCTTGTTCTTAAACTCTGAAAAACGACCAGCATGCTCTCCTGTTGTATATCTTGTAAGTTCTACGTAATCTGGTATGTCTATGCTAACGGCGAACCTTTCTCGGAGTATTTTTCTGATCGCTTGTCTATCTGCTCCATTATCTGTTACAAAACGAACAACAGCATGATGGAGTCGTTTTGAGAAATATCTGCCTTGGACACCTTCAATCTCTGCTAACAACGGTGTTGCATGCACGAACGCGTCTGTGGATACGGTAACAACTCGGACTTCACCATGATATTCTATACTGATGTCGTCTTGAATATGTTGGTCGCTTAGCATCCACATTGACGTTGGGACTGAAGGCACAGCATCACCTAAATGATTTGCATATTGCGGTATTGATTCAAATGTTTCAAGTAACCTATATGCATGTCCTGGACTCCATTCAGGTGTAAGGTGGACAGAGTATTTCCTCATTAATTGTATTGCTGCACTGTGAGGAGGGATTTCTACCTGTTCATCTAATATCGTTACTTGGACAGGACGAACTATTGTGGCACTATCCTGCTCTTCCGGTGTTTCGTCTATTTCCCAATGAAATTCATAAGCGTTGCCATGAGAAACGATGGCACACAAAAAAATAACGAAAAATAACATAAAAAAAGTGGTTTTCATGATTTACCCTCGATCACTATAATTCTTCAATCCAGATGTATCTCAACCGTATACGGTTTAGCGTCTGTCAAGACTTTATGAGATTCATGCAATTTTGAAAGCTTTGATCTCACTTGTGTCTGAATGTCTGTCAGATTTGGAAAATTATACACCAATATATTTCGCAATGTGTCATTATCGGTTTGTGGGCTCCTGACCGAGGAGTGACATTTGTAGACTTGACGATCTGCCTCGGACAAGTGGCGTGTCGAATGTTTTTCCATCAAGGATTTCTGATACAGAGAGAACCTGTAGGCGTGGATATTCAGTTCCGTTTATGTTGATGGTTCCTTTTGTTCTACAGAGGTCGTTAAAGTTTCTGTGTTGTGTGTCTCCGAGCGTTTTTCGCGTGATAAGTCCGCCCATTGGGTGATCCTGATCGTCGATAATACCTGCTAATGCGCGTAGTGATTCGATCCGAACATTGTCGCCGCCTTTTACTTCAAGTTTCATAGCTTTCAATTCGTTGTCAATGTCGAAGTAGATGCGTCCGTCAACGCCGCCATCGCCTGTTCTTCTTGCTGTGACAAACCCATCTACCATTTCAACCGCCCATTTTTGGAATTGGGAGGTGTCGCGTTGCCAAAGTTCCTCTGCCCCCTCAAGACTACGTGGGATGCCTGTTAGTTCATAATCCTGTCCCTGAAGTAAGCCGCAGCGTTCCTTCAAGCGAATTGCACTGACGCGCTTTATTGCGTGAATTGCGATGTCGATGCCGATCCATTTTCGGTTAAGTTTCTGTGCGGATTCTAATGTCGTTCCACAGCCGCAGAATGGATCAAGTACCACGTCCCCCTCGTTGCTACTTGCTTGAATAATACGATCTAGCAATGCTTTAGGTTTTTGTGTAGGGTACCCCATGTGTTCTTTACCTCTTGCATAGGGTATTTGCCACCAGTCCTCATAGACAACATCAGATAGATAAATATTTGAATATGTACCATCTTTATTCTTGATATGTGCATATTTGCGTCCCTGTTCATCTATTTTATTATATCGTTTAACGTGTTCGGGTGCAATGGGGCGTGATGCGTTTTCGGGATAGAAATGCATGTGTTTTGATTTCCCATAGAACAGGATTATATCGTGTTTTCTATTGAACCGTTTTTTAGACATTCCGCGTCCACCATAGCACCACACGATTTCATTTCTAAAGTTTTGGTGTCCAAACACGCCATCCATAACAACTTTGATATAGTGGCTTGCTGTTGGATCGCAATGAAGGTATATGCTGCCTGTAGGTTTTAGAATGATACGCATTTGTAGTAATCGTTCTGTCATGTAGGATAAATATGCAAGCATTTTTGGATTTGTATATCGTAAGGCATCCATCCAAACTTTCCAGAACCGGACATCTCGATCATCGTATCCGTTTTCCAGTAGTATATCTGGCAGTCGCTGAATTGCTTGTTCGCGTTCATCGTCAAGTGTCCATAGATCACAGAATGCTTCTATTTGGTCGGGCAGGGGTCTGCCAGTTTCGTCTTTGTAGATTGCGTTGTATGCGCGGTTGGAGTTGAAGGGTGGGTCGAGGTATATCAAATCAACGCTGTCTTTTGGCATGTCTTTCATGACTTGTAGGCAATCGCCGTAATAGAGTTTGTTCATAGAATATAATACTCCTATCTGTTTTGAAATACCCAGAGAAGACTGCACAAAAAGTACAGACTCTATGCCCGATTGCACGGAACAGGGCAGTGAATTAGACTTGCATCATTACTTCAAAATAACCATTTTGCGCAGTTGTGAAATAGAATCCGCCCGCAGTTGATAAAAATAGATGCCGCTTCCAATACGTTCTCCTATATCATTCCGACCATCCCAATATGCCGCGCGGTTTTTGTCTGTGTAATAACCTGCCGCACAATGCCCTAGCGAAAACGTGCGGATTATGCTACCTCTCGTATCATAAATTGTAATCTGAACATCGCTGTCGTTTGCTAAATGATACGGTATCCACGTTTCTGGGTTAAACGGATTCGGGTAGTTTGGCAGCAAAGCAGTTGTTTCAGGGCGCACTGAAAGTAAAAGATTTTGCAGCGCAAGAATACCTCTACGGAAGGCAGGACTCCCATCGTCCGCCTGCATCGCTTGTGTAATCCAACCTTGGATTTGATCCGCAGTTGGACTGTTGATAGCAGGTGCAGCCATGTCTTCCTCACCGATTCGACTGGCAACTTCTACTAAATCCAAAATATTGACAGTGCCATCACCGTTGACATCTGCGGTATCGTTTTCTGTGTCAAACGCTTGCGCGACAATAACGAGATCAAGAATGTTCACCTTACCGTCTCCGTTGACATCTGTCTTGTTAGCGGAACCGGGTGTATCGTCAACGACAAATTGCACAATTTCCGTGAAGTCATACACGTTCCAGTTACGTGCTTTATCCATTAGGTCCATTTGCGCAAGTCCCCATGTGCCCGGCACACTCCCTACAGGCAGCACGATGCGTTGTGTGTAATTTTTGTAAACAGTGGGGTCGCCATTAAAATACATAAGACTGCGCCCTTCAGGATAATGATAGGAATGATGCATTATGCCTTGCGGGTCTCTTAACCACACACTGCCTATCGTATAACCGCTTATGTTATCTTTAATCCAAAAGGAGATATCAACGATTGTTTCACCATTTGGAGCTTCAGGGATCGTTGGTTCGGCTTTAATAGTGATACGATTAACATCCAAAACAGGTGGCTCAATGTCTGGTGTTTTTGTTTTTATCTCAATAGTTTTTGGTGCCTCGTCTATATCACTGTCTGTGAAACGAACAATTGATAGATTCAAAGCGATATCAAGCATTGACATGCTGTTGAGACTATAAATACCGCTTGGCATATATTCAGGGAATAGAAACTTCACAACTACTCTATCTGTTTCGATGTCATAACGACCATATTCAGCTATTGAATATGTTTCTCTCATATTGTCATTTAATGCAGCATGGACATGTTTTATACCCGACTCTTCTATCACTTCCCAACTTGCAGTAACGATTTGATAAGGTTCACCTTCAGATGTTGTTGCTTTAGATAATGATAGTCTCATTGAGTCTGGAACATATTCCGGCGGTTCGCAATCTGCAAGCGGGTTATCAATATAGAGTTTCCACCCGAAATCAGCAAATCCGCTATACCGTTCATTTTTGTTAGCATCTCTAATTTTGATTGCACCAGCTGCCCAGTATCCGTTTGCCGCAAACTTTGATAACGAGACAGGATAGCTGCGTAAGATGTGTCCGGCGGTAATACGATTTCCGTTTTCATCTACCGGATAGAATCCCATGTCAAAATATGTGCCTTTGTCGCTGATGACCCTGGTATGCGCGCTGTGGGCAGTGTCAAGGCCACTTTCGCTATGGATCTCAATTTCTGCTGTTATCTTCTTATCTTCTTCAGGTTCACCTTCAACCTTAATATAGATTTGTTTTATCCTACCCGGATACACATAATCAGGATAGAGATTATAAACTTCAAATGTCAAATCCTCACGTATCTGTGAAATGTAGCGTGTGCCGTGCATGATGCGATTTTGGATAAATTCATATTTTTCTGGTGCACGAGAACGGAGCTTGTCAGGTCGGATTATATAAAAACTAATACTCTCCGCCATATCTTCATTAGGATTTGCGCCGTGGGCATAAGCCGAAACAAACTCTGTCTGTTTTGTCGTGAACCAACCATCAGGAGCGTCATCATCTTTATACCATCCACCAATTTCAATCCAATCCTGTTTCAGCTGTTCGTCAAAAAGGTATTCCCACAAAAAGTGTGCCTTTTCATGCAGAATCAAACGGTGAACGTAATCTAATCCCTGTCCCTTAAAAGCAGATTCCATGAATTCAATATAGCCCGCACTTGTCCATGCAACAGCAGGGGATCCTGGATAGCGCGGGTTGGATGTGCCATCTAAACGTCTAACCAAATATTCGAGTCCTTGCGTTTTGTGCATTCCTGTTGGCATTTCCTCAAACATAGATATTATCGCTATTAATTCCTTGTTCTTAAACTCTGAGAACCGACCCGCCTGTTCACCTGTTGTATACCTTGTAAGTTCTACGTAATCTGGTATGTCTATGCTAACGGCGAACCTTTCTCGGAGTATCTTTCTGATTGCTTGTCTATCTGCTCCATTATCTGTTACAAAACGAACAACAGCATGATGAAGTCGTTTTGAGAAATATCTGCCTCGGACCCCTTCAATCTCTGCTAACAACGGTGTTGCATGCACGAACGCGTCTGTGGATACGGTGACAACTCGGACTTCACCATGATATTCTATACTGATGTCGTCTTGAATATGTTGGTCATTTAGCATCCACACTGACGTTGGGACTGAAGGCACAGCATCACCTAAGTGATTTACATATTGCGGTATCGATTTAAATGTTTCAAGTAGCCTATATGCATGTCCTGGACTCCATTCAGTACCAAGGTGAACGGAATATCGCTTCATCAACCATATTGATGCGCTATTAGATGATACTTCTACCTGTTCATCTAATATCGTTACTTGTACAGGTTCGACAACGGTAGCACTCTCTTGTCCTTCTGGTGTTTCATCTATTTCCCAGCGGAATTCATAAGCATTGCCATGAGAAACGATGGCACACGAAAAGATAACCGAAAATAACATAAAAAAAGTGGTTTTCATACATTCACCCTCGAGCAATATAATTCTTCAATCCAGATGTGTTTCAACCGTATACGGTTTAGCATCTGTCAAGACTTTATGAGATTCCTGCAGTTTCGAAAGCTTTGATCTCACTTGTGTCTGGATGTCTGTCAGATTTGGAAAATTATACACTAATTCTCCATCTTTGACAATGCAAATTAAGAGCGGTTCTCCATCAGTCATCGGTTCATCCCAAAGTGTTACACAATCTTTACAATAGTATCCATCGATATTGGTTTGTCTATAAACCTGTTTTCTTCCTGGGACAGTAGCTTTTGCAGGTTCATCGACCGTCAGTTTACCAACAGGCGTACCATCCCGTTCAACTAACTTGTAGACACCGCCGAGTGCGGAAGGCCCACCTTCACCCGTAACGGAATTATAGTTGGCACCTGTTGCAAGACGCGTTCCAACACCAAAAGCATCAATAGGTGCACCTGCTTTGAGTAAACTGTCTATCTCAAATTCATCAAGTTCATGGCTAGCGACAATTTCAACATAGTTGAGTCTTTCCGCATCAAGAATACGACGGACCTCCTGACTGAGTGTCAAAAGATCCCCGCAATCCAATCTCACCGCTTTGAGTTTGGCACCCTGTGTTTCCATCTCTTTTGCTACGATACATGCATTTCTTGCTCCTTGAATCGTGTCGTAAGTATCTATCAGAAGTGTTGAACTGTGTGGAAAAGCATGAGCATACTCTCGAAATGCATCTATTTCTAAGGGTCGATCCATAACGAATTTGTGGGCCATTGTGCCGAGGTATGGAATATTGAAATAGCGTACAGCAAGGACAAGCGATGTCCCGTTTACCCCTCCGATGAATGATGCCCGTGCTGCAAGGATACCGGCATCTCTACCGTGGGCACGTCTTGCGCCAAAATCATAGACAGGTTTTCCTCTCGCTGCATGAACGATACGTGAGGCTTTCGTTGCAATCAATGTTTGGAAGTTCATCACACACAGCAGATAGGTTTCAAAAAGTTGGACATCACGGGATTTGCCCGTAACATTGATAATAGGTTCGTTAGGAAACACGATTGTGCCTTCAGGGACAGCATAAACAGAACCGTCAAAGCGGAAGTTTCTCAATGAATTGAGATAATCTTCGCTCAATTCTCCGCGTTGTAACAACCATGTGAGTGTGTCTTCAGTGAAACGCAGATTTTGTATGTAATGGATGACTTGTTCAAGTCCTGCTACAACGAGATATTCTCCTTGCGGTATGCTGCGGACATAGTAGTTTGCGGTAATAATCGCTTCGTTTCCGTTTTTGAAGTCTGCGTTCCCCATGGTGAATTGATAATAATCAACAAAGAGGGACATCTCCGATTCTGAGAAGAGAGCAGATTGTGGAGCGGGAGAAACAGGTTCTTGTGCGGAGGTATCAGAATGACTGTTCATATTGGGTATGTTAGCGTGCATCGTGCCTACATAACGTTTCCAGCACGGGACACATGCCAAGGATGTAGTTTATAGGCAGCTATCTATGTTTTTGTGTAATGTGTATCTGTTGATTGGGTGCTATATTGTGCAGTGTCTGCGTTTTTCCATCCGTCCAGGTAACTTTCACGTTTTGAATCTGTGTGGCTGTGCCTAATCCAAATTCGGCGGTAAAGCTATTAGCGGACATGTAGCTTTCGCCGGCATATATTTCTCGGAGTTGCGTACCGTCTGGGGTTGTGAGTTGAATTTTTGCGCCGATGGCAGATGTATTTGGGGGCGTGCCTATCAATTTCACGTGTAGCCAATTATTTTTATTTTTGAAAGTATCAGTTTTATTTTGAAGCAAAGTGGGTTGTGCATAATTGTTGACGATGAAGATATCTACATCGCCGTCGTTATCATAATCGCCGAATGCAGTGCCGCGGCTGACCTGTGCTGGTAACTTGGTAATTCCAGAACTTTGACTCACGTCTGTGAATACACCGTCTCCATTGTTTTGGAAGAGTTGATTGTGTTGTGGGATAAGCTTGTCGGGTTTGTCTAATTTTTGGAAGGTGCTTCCGTTTGCGACGAAGATGTCTAAATCGCCGTCGTTATCGTAATCGAAGAGTGTGGTGCCCCATCCGATCTGTTTTATACTGACTTCAGCGAGTCTGGCGGTATAGGAGTCATCTACGAATCGGATGCGTTTTTGAGCAGTGTCCTCATCATTTAGTAAATTTCTGTATAATGCGTTTTCTTCATCTACCCAATGACTGATAAACAGGTCAATATCGCCATCGGCATCTACATCGCCTGCGGTTAATCCCATAGACCCGCGAAAATCCGCCGCCCAGGACTCGGTACTGACATCAGTAAAAGTGCCGTTACCGTTATTACGAAAGACATGGTTGTCAGAGGTATCATTTGCGACATAGAGGTCTACATCGTTGTCATTATCAAAGTCGCTAAAGATAGCTTGAAGGCTTCTTCCGTTGGGTGCGGAGACGTTTGTTTCAGCCGTCACATCGGTAAAAGTGCCGTCTCCGTTGTTTCTATAGAGGATATTCTCTTGCGGTTCAAAAACATGCGGGTTCAGCGCGCTCGGTACCGGTTTTCCAGACTGTTTAGACGTTGCTTGCAGTGCTTCCAACTTTTTTAGATCATAGTGAACATAGTTGCATACGTAGAGGTCTAGGTCGTTATCTCCGTCGTAATCTGCAAAGGCGGCGCCTGTGCTCCAGTGTGGTGAGCGGACGCCAGCCGTGTGTGTCACATCCGTAAATGTGCTATCTCCATTATTTCGGTAAAGCACATTTTCTCCATAGTTCGTTACGTAGAGGTCCAGGGTGCCATCGGCGTTATAATCTGCGAAGACACAGCCCATTCCGTAGCCTGTGTCACCGACGTTTGCAGTATGTGTGATATCTGTGAAAGTGCCATCACCGTTATTTCTATAGAGTACATTTGTAGGGAGTTTTTTCGGATTTTTGGATGAAACAGCTTTGAGAGCACCGGGGATATTAACGACATAGAGGTCTAGGTCCCCATCGTTATCAATGTCCGCGAATCCTGCCCCGGACCCCATATCTTCAGGAAGGAGACTGGAGCGTGAGTCGATTGCGTGCTGGAATCGGATACCTGCCTCGTGCGTAACATCAACGAAGGCAGGGGGCTGTGAATGGGTAGTGGTTGGAATAGAACAGAATACGCAGAGACACAGCAATGAAATAGCGATGTTTTGCTTTTTCGATAAAGTGTGTAGATAGTTTTTCATGTTTTTAGGAAGTTAGTAAAGATATGTCGGTTTAGGAATCGTTCGTCTTGTAGGATATTTTGATGGAGCGGTATAGTTGTTTTTATGCCTTCGATTTTGAATTCAGAAAGAGCGCGTTGCATGCGGGCGATGGCTTCGGTGCGATGCCGTCCGATAGCGATGAGTTTTGCCACGAGTGAATCATAGTGAGGTGGCACTGTATAGCCTGTGTATGCATATCCATCAACGCGAATGCCGATACCGCCGGGGGGGTGATAAGCTGTGATGATACCGGGCGAGGGCATGAATTGGTTTGCGGGGTCTTCTGCGTTGATACGGCATTCGATGGCGTGTCCTGTGCTATGAATATCTGCTTGCGTGTATCCGAGGGCTTCTCCCACCGCTATGCGTATCTGTTCTTTGATGAGATCAACGCCTGTAATACTTTCTGTGATAGTGTGTTCAACTTGGATCCGTGTATTCATCTCCAGGAAATAGTAGTTTTCGTCTGTATCCAGGACAAATTCGAGGGTGCCGGCATTTGTATATCCGATAGCTTTTGCGGCTTTGACGGCGGCTTTACATATTTCACTTCGGACTTTAGGGGAGATAGATGCAGCGGGAGCTTCTTCGAGTAGTTTTTGTTGCTTGCGTTGGATGGAACATTCGCGTTCTCCGAAGTGTACGATATTGCCGTGTGCATCCCCTAAGACTTGCACTTCGATATGTCGTGCGTCTTCGATCCATTTTTCGAGGTAGACATCCGCGTTGCCGAAGGCGGCTTCACTTTCAGCTTTAGCGATATGAAAGAGATTGAAGAGACTTGGGCGATTGTGTGCGATACGGATTCCGCGTCCGCCGCCGCCTGCTGAGGCTTTAATACCGATGGGGTATCCGATTTTTTCTGCGATTTCTGCGGCGGCTTCGGGTGTTTCCACGGTAGCTTTTTTATCTTTTCTGCGTTTCAGGCTGTGGCTACCGGGTACGCGTTTCAATCCAGATTTCGCGACAGTCTCTAGAGCACGCACTTTGTCCCCCATTGTTATGAGGTCTTGAACGGAGGGTCCGATGAATTTTATTTGATGTGCCTCACATACTTTTGCGAACTGTGCATCTTCAGCGAGGAAACCGGCGCCTGGGTGTATTGCGTCGACATTTGCGAAATCTGCGACTGTGATGATATTTATGTATTTAAGATAACTTTCTGCGGAGGGCGGGGGTCCGATGCAGTATGCTTCATCTGCGTGTTGGACGTGGAGTGCGTCTTTATCTGCGGTAGAATAGACGGCGACTGTCTTTATATCCATGTCTTTACAAGCGCGTATGATCCGAATAGCGATTTCGCCTCGGTTTGCGACCAATATTTTTTGAAACATTTTTAGGTGTGCCTCACACGGAAGAGGGGTTGATCATATTCGACGGCTTCGCCGTCTTCAACAAAGATTTCGAGGATTTCACAGTTGAAAGGTGCTGCCACATCGTTATATGTTTTCATAACTTCTAGAGTAGCCAGCGAGTCTCCTGCTGTAACGGAGTCTCCGACTTCAATAAATGGGGGTTCATCAGGTGCGGGGGATCGATAAAATCGTGCGGGCATAGGTGATCGGATGATATCATCTGCTGTTTCGTTGCCTGTGCTGCGTGTGGGTGTGAGGGGTTCTATAGCTGCCGGTGTAGGTGTGGTAGCTATCTGTTGAACGGTAGCGCGTGAAATCTCTAATTCAAGTTCACCTTCACGTATGCGAACTGAGGTTAGATCTGCCTGTTCGGCGATGGCGATCAGCTGCTGAAGCCGTTGGAGGAGTGGGTCCGCGTGTTCCGCAGTGTTTGTTTCGGCAGTATCTGGGTTTGAGCTTTTATCGTTTTTGTTCATATTTTAGACCCTTTCAACATATTTTCCTGTGCGTGTATCGACTTTGATAGTTGTTTTATTTTTAATGAAGAGCGGAACATTGACGACGGCACCTGTCTCTAATTTTGCGGTTTTTGTGCCGCCGCTGACAGTATCGCCGCGCAGTCCGGGGTCCGTTTCAACGATTTGGAGTTCCACGAAGGTAGGTAATTGGACAGCGAGGGGTGTCGTGCCATCCATTTTGACGGTAACATTTTCACCTTCTTTTAGATATTTTAGGGTGTCGCCGAGCATTGTTTTTGGAAGTTGGTGTTGATCGAAAGTTTCGTTGTCCATGAACCAGAGTATTTGATCTTCACTGTAGAGAAACTGCATCTCTTGGTCAGTGAGGCGCACGGTTTCAATAGTTTCGTTTGCGCGAAAAGTGCGGTCGAGTACTGCGCCATCTGTAACGCGTTTTATTTTTGTTCGGGCGAAGGCACCGCCTTTACCGGGTTTCACGTGTTCACAGTCTACTACTGTGTAGACAATCGTATCCAGTCGGATGACTAATCCGTTTCGTAAGTCGTTTAGTGCTGCCATGTCTATTCCTTTTGGAAAGGTTATGCTACAAAGAGCGGTCACAATGCACAACCTGGAAAGGTTATGCTACAAAGTCTTTTAAATGGTTGCAAAGTGCCACCGCAAGCACGTTGTGCTTGCTACGGTTTTTGTCTGAATCGCGGATTACGCGGATTACGCCAAATCAACGGTATGAATGCCATTATGAAGTTTAAGAAAATATTTAGCTGATATTTCTCAAAAGCACCTGGAAGTCAGTATCTATCAAGGGTCTTTCAATATGCAGTCATGAAAATGCTAAAAAATGCTAATGGATATATTCCATTATGTGAAAAATATACCTTATTTTTATTACAAAATAGAATAAAATCGTCCATTAGATCGGTTTTTCACAGGTATTTGGTATTGATATTATCAGGTTTATAGGAATTAGAAAACTTTCACTTGTGTAAAATATGTGTGCGTTTGCTTTCATGAAATCAATGGTCATGCGGGTAAAAAGTTGCATTTTCACTTATTTTTTACATGAGCTGAACAATTGTGAAAAATGTCAGTTTAGGTAATTCTATATTCCCCAGGCACTGTGGGTATGGTTTCCTAACCGCACCAGCATCTCCAAGAGATTACCGAATTAAATTGTTAATCTTCATTTAGGCATTCCCCGGATTGACGCGGATTTTAAGAGCCTGATATTCACACATCTAATAGCCAGATAGGCCCCTTCTGAGGCATCACAAACGGTTGCAAAGTGTCATCGCAAATTTTCTAAATGGTTGCAGCGTGTTACCGCAAACACGTTGTGCTTGCCATGGTCTCGCTGAGGCACAACCTAGAAAGGTTATGCTACAAAGACACACAACCTAACAGGTTATGCTACAAAGAACCGTCACAAGGCACAACCTAGAAAGGGTATGCTACATTACTCACGTAATTACAAGAGTTCGAGTGCTAATTGGAGTGCTTTTCCTCTATGACTGATTCTGTTTTTGACTGTATTTCCTAATTCGGCGAAGGTTTTCTGATATCCGTCTGGTATAAAGATCGGGTCATATCCGAAGCCGCTCTCTCCTGCGGGTGTATAGGTGATATGCCCTTCACATGTTCCGATGACAACATCGATCTTGTTGTTATCTTTCGGTTCAGCGAGTGCGATGGCTGCGACAAAACGTGCTTTTCGTGTCGCTGCGCCGTCTATTGCTTTGAGCAATTTCTGAATACGGATAGTATCTGTGGCATCTGTGCCTGCCCATCGTTTTGAATGAACACCGGGTGCGCCGTCAAGTGCATCTACTTCTAATCCGGCATCATCAGCAAGGGTGCGGAGCCCTGTCCATGTTGCGATCACTGTCGCTTTTTTCGTGGCATTTTCTGCGTATGTCCGACCGTCTTCAATCACTTCAGGTGCATCGGGAAAATCCTGAAGTGATAGGATCTGAATATATCGATGCGTATTATTGCTGTTGAGCAGTGTTGTTAGCTCATGGACTTTACCGAGATTACGGGTTGCCAGTACTAATTTCATCGAGGTTCTCAAGTATAATTTTGTTCTGTAGACAAACAAGTTCTTGAATGCCGTGGACTGCTAGGTCAAGCAATTGATCGGATTCTTCACGGGTAAAGGGTTTCTGTTCAGCGGTGCCTTGGATTTCAATGAACTTTCCACTGCCTGTCATGATGACGTTCATGTCAACGTCGGCAGCAGCGTCTTCAGTGTAACAGAGGTCTAGCATGGGTGTTCCACCTATAATACCGACGCTGGTTGCGGCGATATTCTCAACGATGGGCATTGTTTTTATTACCTTCTGAGCTTGTAAGGTATTACAAGCGTCCCAGAGTGCGACGTAGGCACCTGTGATGGCTGCGGTGCGTGTGCCACCATCTGCCTGTATCACGTCACAATCCACCCAAATAGTGCGTTCTCCTAAAGCGTCGAGGTCTACCCCTGCCCGCAGCGATCTGCCGATGAGTCGTTGTATTTCTTGTGTGCGTCCGCCGAGTCGTCCTTGCGTTGCTTCCCGTTGCATGCGTTGGGCGGTGGCGCGTGGGAGCATTGAATATTCTGCTGTAACCCATCCGCTGCCTTGCATGTTTTGGTCTCGCATAAATCGGGGTTGTCGGTCTTCTACGGAGGCTGTGCAGAGCACTTTCGTGTTTCCTGTGGTTACTAACACGGAGCCTTCTGCGTGTATTGTCCAATTGCGTTCAATTGTAACCGGGCGTAGTTCGTCCGGTTTTCTTCCATCTTCTCTTTTTTTTAATGATTGCATAATGTTTTTTTAAAGGTTTTTTAATGATTGCAAAGTGTCATCGCAAATTTTTTAAACGGTTGCAGAGTGTTACGGCAAGCACGTTGTGCTTGCTACGGTTTTTGTCTGAATCGCGGATTACGCGGATTACGCCAAATCAACGGTATGAATGCCATTGAGGCATTCCCCGGATTGACGCGGATTTTAAGAGTCTGATATTCATACATCTAATCGCCAGATAAGCCCCTTCTGAGGCATCACAAACGGTTGCAAAGTGTCACCGCAAACACGTTTTTTTAAATGATTGCAAAGTGCCACCGCAAGCACGTTGTGCTTGCTACGGTTTTTCAGTATCAGTAAAAGAACACAACCTAACAAGGTATGCTACAAAGAGCGACCTGGGACACTGAACTCATGTTACAACTCTTTTAGAAAATCCAATGCCTTTGTATAGCTTTTTCTTTCCAGGTAGTGTATGAGTATTTTCGGTGCGGTTTCCTCAATTTCAGCGGCGAGCTGCTGAATTCTGAGCAGTTGCTCTGTAATATCGTCACCTGTGGTGATACGGTTTATCATCGATGCTAATGTCTGCTGAAGTTCAGTCGTTTGGTGTCCTGTCATCTGTTTCTTCCGTAGGGATGGGTGGTAACTCGTTCACGGCTTTACATGTTCGCAAACCGATACTTTTCGGCGGTTCATCATATCCTTTCCAAGAGTATGGATCTACGCCGGATACAGGAATAATACATCGGCGGTCTGCACTTGCAGGGCGTTCACCTTCTTTGATGGACCATGGTAAGAGCGACCATGCGTTGCAGTAGTGGTTCACAAGCACACGGCGGAAGGTGTTACCACGATTCTTTCGGGAACGGTGGAGTAGGTATCCGTTGAAGAAAACCAGCGTGCCTGTTTCTACTTCAACAGGTACTTCGGTAGAACCGTCGAAACCGTAACTCTCTTGAGCGAAGTCAAATTCATCTGGATTTTCGTGATTACGTTGTGGATAGAGGTATCCTTGGCGATGTGAACCTGGCAGTACCCACAGGCATCCGTTTTCGACGGTGGCATCGTCCATAGCGATCCAAGCACCGATGAGGGAACGGTCCCGTGTCGGGATATAGATTTCATCCTGATGCCATGCCTGTCCTTGAAAGTTAGGGGGTTTCACGAAGAGCATGGACTGCATACACTTGACACTTCCGTCCCAATACGGCAGGTGTGCAGCGGTAATTTGGCTAAGGATTCCACAAATTTTGGGATGCTTAACATACTTTTCTATGGTATCGCTAACGAAATGTGGTTGATGGATGCAGAGAATTCTGCCTATCGCTTCTGTGTCTGTAACGCTATTCGGCAGTGGTTTCATATTATCGCATGGATAGCCACCGCGAGCGAGTCTGACCGTGTCTTGTCTGAGTTCTTCAATCTCGCTTTTGGATAGCAAGTTGGGGACGACAAGGTAGCCGTTTTCTATGAAAAATTGAGATGCGTCGTCGGGGACGATCTGTGGCACATCAATCCGTTCTAGTGTTTCGGGTCCCATCTGTTTATATTCTCCTCATGTTTCTGCACAACCTGACAGGGTATGCTACAAAGTCTTTTAAATGGTTGCAAAGTGTTACCGCAAGCACGTTGTGCTTGCTACGGTTTTTCAGTAAAAGAACACAGCCTAGCAAATTATGCTACAAAGATACACAACCTGACAGGTTATGCTACAAAGTCTATACTCTATTTGCAAGGAACATTTCTGTGATTGCAAGTGCGAACACTGCTAACAAAATATACGTTGAGAGGCTCTGATTTTTTTCAACATCTTCTTTATATTTTTTCACAACTTCGGGTGTAAGTTCAATCGGGGTTCTGTCAGTTTCCGTCGTGCCGACAAGCATGCTGGTCAATTCTTCAGGATGCCGAGGGGTCACGTCTGATTCAACAGTATCGACATTGATGGCGAAAGTGTGTTGTTTTCCACTGGACGGATGCATGGCATAGATACCTGGCGTGTATGTCCCTTCAAAAAAGAGTGTGCCTTGTTCATTTAGGGACATCCGGGTCTCCTGACGGTTGGGATCGAAGACGGCTACTGTTTTCCCCGCATTTTCTGGGGATGCATTGTATTCTACTGCATCACCGACATGGTAATCTGGCACTTTCTCTGCTGACTGCAGTGCCAAATACTTGATAGTTTCGTGGAGGAACGGCAGATAGACGCCGTGTATCGGTAAGTCATTCCACTCACGATCAATTGTGGAAGTCCAACAGAGCACGCGTCCGGCGCCGTGGACTTTTTCTACAACGGCTGGGTTTCCATCGTCAAACACAGCGATAACGGAAGCATCTGCTGTAGGGACAGATGGATAATACCGGAAGAATCGACCTTTGGCAAAGTCCCCATGATTCGGATTACGAAACGGTGCAAAAATGGGATGGCGATATTGGACATTGGCAATAACCTGAAACGAATCCTTTCCAATGGGATCGCCGACAGCTTGCATGAACGTACATGGCAAGAGTGAGTTCTCTGTTCCGCCAAGATGTTGTTGATAAACCGCTGGATCCACTTGATCGCCTAATGTAATAATTAATCCGCCGCCGTTATGGACATAGTTTTTCAATGTTGCTGCTGCTGTCGCAGTGATTTTGTTGACATTTGCAAGGATCAAGACATCATAGTTTTGCATGGCAGCTGCAGCGGGGATAGTCGTAGATTCTGTATAATCTATAGGCACGCCCATATCTCCCACATTCACAAGGGCCCTTGCTAAAAAGAAGGTTTCATCCGTAATGTCATCGCTTTTCCGTTCACCGTTCACACAGTGCACCTGGATGGATTTCATACTGTGGACTGTGAAGTAGCGTGTATTGTCAATTTCTAGAGCATCCTTTTCAATTTCAACGCGACCGGTATGTGCGGATTCTGTTTGCAGATTGATTTTTATTCGAAAGGCAACATCTGCGCTGTCCTGGGGTTCGATATCTACGTGTGTTGTTTGGATTTTTTCGTCATCGATGAAGAGATGTACAGGGAGATTTTCGACGCGTTCCGTGCTGTAGTTATGGATACGTGCGACCAATTCTGCATCTTTTTGGTCAAGTAGGACAATAGGCGGGACATGGATAGCGGTAACTGCCCGGTTATTTTGTGTTTCTGCTGCAACATTCACAAATTCGATGTTGACATCTGGACTGAGTCGATCTGTTTCTAGGAAGTTGTCCCAACCGCTTTTTTGCAGGTCTGCGACAAGATATATCTGTTTCTGTCCAACGGAAACAGCTTTAAGGATTTCATCAGCGGTTTGTAAGGCATCCAGATAATCGGTTGTATAGTTGGTTACTGCTGCGTTTTCTATTGCGGATCGGATGTGGCTATGTTCTGTGTCCAGGGGTAACACTTGCCGTGCTTTGTCTGCGGACAAAATCAGTGCGACGGCATCTGCACCTGCGAAACTATCAAGGCGTTGGAGTGCTTCTTTTTTGGCTGTTGCGAATACGTCTGTGGACTGCATACTGTAGGAGGTATCTAAAATGATAACGGCGTTTCGCACACCGCCGAATTCGGGCGCAGTTGCGGGGTCCTCAGCGAAATAGGGGCGTGCAAAAGCGAAACCGAGCAGGAGTAACATCAATATACGCATCAGTAGCAGCAGCAGTCGTTTGAGTTTATGCCGCTGCACGTTTGTTTGATGTGACAGCTGTATAAAACGAACAGTGCTGAAGATAAGGCGGCGTGCGCGTTCACGGTTTAATAAGTGAATAACTAACGGGATAGATGCCCCGATAGCACCGACAACAGCAAATGCTCCTGCTAATAAACCCATTGTCTTTTATCTCCTTCTTTTAAACGATAGTCCAGCATATAGTTATCTGCACAACCCAACAGGGTATGCTACAAAGTCTTTTAAACGGTTGCAGAGTGTCACCGCAAGCACAGGGAATGCCTAATGAAGATTAATTTATTCTTTGGGTAATTCTCATTTTTTTGTCAGAATCGCGGATTTACGCAGATTACGCGGATTAGCGCGGATTTTTCTTTTGCTGTGCGTTTATCCACTTTTGTAGAGTTTACTTTTAGTTTGCGGTCCACAGATTAATTAGGAAACCGTACTTACTAAGGCCTGGAGAATATAGAATTACCCAAATTAAATTGTTAAACTTCATAATGGCATTCATACCGTTGATTTTGTTGTGCTTGCTACAATATCGCTGATGCACAACCTAACAGGTTATGCTACAAAGAACACAACCTAGAAAGGTTATGCTACAAAGAGCGGTCACGATGCACACCCTGGAGTGGCTACAACGCACAAACTGACAGTGTGTGCTACATGACGCATGTTATTATAGAAATCCCTGGCGTTTTGCTAAATATGATGATAATGCTCTATCAATCAGGGTTGTCGTATTCATCAAATTATAGTCTATATCCGATTGATTGAGTGTCGTTCGATAATGATTAATAAAATCGTTAAAATTGTTTAGATAACTTTCCCGTATCACCTGAGGTGTTGTAATGATCTCTTGATCGCTTTCAGCATCTACGAAACGAATGAGTCTGTCGAATTCGAAATCCACTTCCTGTTGAGACAGTATATGGAAAACGATAACTTCGTGTCCATCATAACGTAAGTGCTCCAACCCCTCAATAACTTCATCGGGGTTTTCGTCGTATAGGTCAGAAATCAGGATGACTAACCCGCGTTTCGTCAGTCGTTCTGCAATGTGGTGTAATGGTTCTCCGATGCGCGTTTCTTTTTCTGTTTGAATGTTCTCCAATGTTAACAAGATAGTGTGCATGTGGGATGCACTGCTCCGTGCAGGTAAGTATTGATGGACTTTATCATCAAAATAGGCGAATCCGACTGCATCGCGTTGTTTCGCCATGAAATAGGAGAGTGATGCTATGAGAAAACAGGCATAGCGGAGTTTAGACAAGGGCCCTGTTGTTGACGAGGCATCGGTGTGTTGGACAGCATCTATATCTTCTAAGTCTTCAGGAGCGGGATGTGCCATAGATTGACTAGTATCCAGCAATAGATAACAGTTGAGGTTCGTTTCTTCTTCAAACTGTTTGATATAGTAGCGGTCGGTTCTGCCGTAGACTTTCCAGTCAATGTGTTTCGTATCATCTCCTGGCATATATTGTCTATATTGCGAAAATTCGACGCTAAAGCCGTGATAAGGGCTTTTGTGTAGTCCAGAGATAAAGCCTTCTACCACATATTTTGCGATGAGTTCAAGGTTACCGATTTGTGCAAGGATAGTCGGATTTAGGTAATTGCGTCCTGCCAATGTGTGTTGCATAGGTGTAGGGTTCCTATTTCTTTCGTAAAACGAGGAGGGTTAAATCGTCAAATTGATCTGCAGTTCCCTGAAAATCCATCACGGACTTGTAGATATGTTCACATATTTGAGATGCATCTGATGTGTTGCAGGTTTTTGCGACCTGTTCAAGCCGTGCTTCATCATAAAATTCATCAGCAATATTCACGGTCTCGGTAACCCCATCTGTATAGAAAATGACGATGTCACCGCTGTCGAGTGTTGTCTGTTCTGCTTCATAATTTGCGATGAGGGGGACCATATCATTAGGAAACATGCCGAGGGGTAATCCACCAACTTCTTCGCCGAGCCATACAATGTCACCGCTGTTTTTCACAATTAGCGGGGGGTTATGCCCGCCATTGAGGGATGTCAAGGTGTCTGTTTCTGGACAGAGGTGGCTATAGAAGAACGTTGCATACTTTTCTTCGGTGCCACTTACATATAACAGCGAATTCAAAGTCATTGCCATGGAAATCAGTTCGTTCATCATATCAACAGGTTCAGGTTCATCAGGGACGGATGCACTTGATAATTCGGAGATAAGTCCTGCGCGCAGTGTCGCCATCAATAAGGCGGCTTGCATACCCTTTCCAGAGACGTCCGCGATAGCCAGTCCCCAGCCCCCTGCAGGGAGTTCAATACAGTCGAAATAGTCACCGCCAACCGGTCCCCGCGGTTCGTAGTGTCCAGCCACTTCATATCCGGGTATGTCCGGGAGTGTATCGGGTATGAGGTTTTCTTGGATTTTGCGTGCTTCTTCCATTTCCGCTTGTAAGTCACGCGCTGCAAGTGCTTCTTGATGAAGCTGTGCGTTTTCGATAGCAACGCCTGCTTGCTTCGCGAAAGAGTCCAGGAGGGTTTCATCTTCGAAGGTGTATTCCGCAATTCTACCGCCCCGTTCCTCTTTGTCACCTACAACGAGAACGCCTAATATAGCACCGTCACGTCCCTGAATGGGACCTGCCATTAAGTTCCTGCCACCAAACAGTGAATCCTGCTTCGCTGCACATTGTGCGGGTCTGCCCTCTTTCACGACATTCACGAACATGTGCTGCGTTGTTTGGGATTCACTTTCATCCACAGACTCCATTGAAATTAGATATTTCTGCTCAGGATCGCTTTGGGCATCATCAGGGACCAAAACATCGGGTGGAAACACATAGTGTAATTCAAGGTTCGGTTGGTTCGGTTGCATAAGCATGAGTGCACCGACATTAGAATCGAGGAGGGCCACAGCTTGATGTACGACTTGTTCTGCTGCGTCTTCAGGTTGCAGCAGTTGGCAAATGTGGGGGGCACTTTCTGCCAACATAAACAACCGAAACTTTTCACTCTGGATACGTTCTTCATTACGCGAATAGGCAATTGCGATGGAAATTTGATGTGCAAGGATAGTCAGCAGTTCCTGTTCCCAGGGTTCTAATTTTGCGCGCCCTAAGAACTTGCCTAAACAGAGAATGCCAAGAAACTCATCATGTATTTTTAAAGGAACCCACAGACGATGCATCATATCAACGTTCAACAGCGCTGCGTTTCTATTAATAAAGTGTTGAAGATTTTCTGGTGGTGCGTCTATCTCAACAGTAGCAGATTCAAGCAAACAAGCAACTTCGTCCGGTTCAATTTCTATGTGTGTTTCGTCCAACTCAGGTGTAGAGGCGGCGATTGTCAGATAATTATCTGTTTCGCGGTAACAGAGAATTGCACCTCGCGTTACCTGTAACGTGCCAAGTGTTATCCGTAAATATGTTTTGCTGGAAACCTTAAAGTTGCTATGTCCGGAGATTAATGTTTGCCCTAACTGTTCCAATTCAGATAGACTAAAAATTAGCCGCTGTATTGTTTCTTCTGCTGAACTTAGGTGCATATTGGATTGTTCCTTTTATGTCCTCCAAACGCATGGTGGGCATTCAATCTTGTCCACCTATTGTGTTTGAAAACGGTGATTTAGACAGTAAAGGTTCATGCGTGGGCGTGTAACGTTCAAAACATGCTAAAAATTAGCAATCGCGGTCTTTTCATCAGGAAAGATGCCGGCATATTTTGCGATCGCCATCATACGAAAAGTCCTTTCCTGTGTTGCGGACAACCCACAAAAATTGAGAGTGCCATCACGTTCATCGAGCGCCTCTATGATTTCTATCAGTATAGAAATCCCTATGCTGTTAATCAAAGCAGTTTGCTCTAAGTTGATGACTAGTTGTGTATACCCTTTTTCAATAAGTTCTTGTGCCTTTTTTGATAGATCTTCGCCGAGGGCATCATTTAAATATCCCGCTGTTTCCAGCACGGCATATTCGTGCTCAGCACGTACTTGAATATCAAATTTATTTGCCAAACTTTTCCTCCTTATATTGAAGTCATCTATGCGAAATATCCTGTGCGGTCCTACACTTCATCTTCAAAATCGTTGTGCTTACTCTTAATCATCGTAATTGTCGTGCCGTTTTCTCCGCTCATAGTATCTACGCTATCCCTGAAAGTCATCATTTATTTTTAACCCCATTCGCGTTTCCACATATCTGGATGTAAATCCGGCTAGCCGTTAATGCGTTTCGTCTTGTTTCCTGAAGTGAAACCGATGCCGTTGTCTGTAACTTTTAGCTCCAATTCATCTCGCCTAATAGTGTATTCAATAACAACCGATTGGTCTGGACTTTTGCTATGTTCAAATGCATTTATACAAGATTCAATTATCGCTAATTGGATATCTTCTATCTGCTGGTCGTTAAAACTCACTGATTCAGCAATCACAGAAGCTAATTTAGCGGCTGCAAGTTCCATATCACGGCGCGCACGTACTTGAATACTAAATTTATTTGCCAAACTTTTTCTTCTTTATATTGAAGTCATCTATGCGAAATATCCTGTGCGGTCCTACACTTCATCTTCAAAATCATTGTGCTTACTCTTAATCATCGTAATTGTCGTGCCATCTTCTCCACTCATAATATCTACGCTATCCATGAGAGTCGTCACTATTTCTAACCCCCATCCGCGTTTCCGCATATCTGGATATAAATCTGGCTGGCTGTTGATGCGTTTCGTTTTGTTTCCTGAAGTGAAACCGATGCCGTTGTCTGTAACTTTTAGCTCCAATTCATCTCGCCTAATAGTGTATTCAATAACAACCGATTGGTCTGGACTTTTGCTATGCTCAAATGCATTTATACAAGATTCAATTATCGCTAATTGGATCTCTTCTATTTGCTGGTCGTTAAAACTCATTGATTCAGCAATTACAGAAGCTAATTTAGCGGCTGCAAGTTCCATATCATGGCGCATCGGTATCGTTAGGAGTACTTGATCATTGGAAAATGTGTTTACCACGCTGAGTTGCCTCCTTGTTTTTTTAAAGTAATCCGATTCATATACATATAATTAGGATAACATGATTAGAAAAATAATTCAAGATATTTTCAAAAAATATTCAATGTAATTTGATCTTCGGTTATACTGTTATGTTTGAACGATATAGAATCTATGGATTCTGTGTTCTTGTTTCCTCTACAAACCAACGTGCTTCTTCCATACGTATATCAATTACATCGCGTTGTGGTTCATATTTGGCAAACTTTACCATATCACAATCGGCAAGAAAGTCATGTATATGTTTGACATATATTTCATCAATTTGTTCATTGGACATCCGCCACAGAAGCCCGATAGTTGTTAACTCCAACGCGGGTATGTTATACCGTGCGGAAATATATTCGCGGATGATATATGATATTTGTATATGGTATGTTTCCATATCACACGATGTCGCGGCAAGTTTATTCAGCTGTTCAAATGCAATTTCATGTGGTGGGGAAATAACAACATTATCTTCTATTGGAGCAGGCGGTGCAGATTTGCGTTTGCGAAGATATAACCATACCATACCGATAATAACTGTAAGTAGGAGTAAACCGAGAACGATATAAGGTGTCAGATTAGGTGGAAGTTCTATTGGCGGTTTAATATCACGTAATCTTCGGGCATTCGGTGATGTCTGCACAAGGAATTGTGGAAGAAAGGACATGATGCTACGGCGGAATAGGTAAGGGTTCAATCACTATCGATTTTGGATCGGTTGGACAAGCATACTGACACACACCACAACCCGTACACCCAGAATCCAGAACTTCTACAACACCCTCCGCAGAAAACTTGATAGCATCTTCTCCAATCGGACAGGTATCTACACAATAACTACAGGCAACCGATTTTGTGCGTATGCAAGTTTCAACATTGAATACCGCAAGTCCGATACGGATATCTTCTGCATAAACAAGTTGTAGAGCACCACTTGGACAAACATGCATGCATGCCAATGATTCACAGATTACACATGGCTGTTCTTCAGGGTCTATGTAAGGTGTATTCTTTAGGTCAGGCGAGTAGCTTTGTAAAGGTTGTATTGCATTTGCTGGACAATTTCTGACACAATTTCCACATCGAAGACATGTTTCCAAGAATTCCGGTTCGGACAAAGCACCTGGCGGACGTAGTAGGACACGATTTTGTTCATCAGAAGAAAAAGGATTTAACACCCTATCATCAATGAATTCTGCGACAGGTTTCATGATCTGGTTGAATGCTTCTTTGAAAAAGTCGCGTCTACCTGTTTCGTCAGACATTGCTGCTGCCTTTTAATTTATCTGTATCCGCCATAATCTAAGGACAGGACATCCACGGATAATAAAATCTCTGTCGGTGTATTTTCACTCAGGATCCTGTAGCGTAACGTCAAAGTTGTATCTGTATAGCGATTTCGGGATCATTTTTGATGATACGACTCAGGCCTTCTTCGTAACCGTAACGTTTGATCAGTTCATTCGCTCGGACAATGCGTTGCGGACTAAACTGTGCGGGTTTCCCGGTGAGATGGGCTGCCATCTCTTGGGCGAGAAAGTTCGTCGTTTGTGTTTCGGCTTCTTCCTCACGCATCAGTTGTTCTGCCCACTGTATAAACTTGTCTATCTCCTGCTGCGACATCTGCCGCATCATTTCTATTTCTTCACGGCGTGCTGCCTCTGCTTGTGCACGTGCTTCCGTTCTGGCACGCTGATATTCAACTTCTTCATCTGATAAATCCGAGTCCAGCACGAATGGAACATCGTTTTCAACAGATGGCACATCAAAAACAATATCCGTGTTAGGACCGAAAGAATCAAGCGGCACTTGTTCAGCGATATCTAGCTTCTCTATAGGTAAAGGGGATACACGCGGCACACCCGCCTCTATCGCATGCAAAGACTTCACTATCGAAAACGCCTTGTGGCTGCTTCTATCAACAACCTGCAATGCCTTCTTCAGATACACCCACGCCGTCTTGTAGTCACCCAGTTGCTGATACGCAGTACTCGCACCAGAATGTCCATGGCGCGCGCCCAATGCATGACCCTTTTCAAAATACGAGACCGCTTGAAAAGGTCTTTGTAAATTCTTAAGCACCTGAGCCGCTTCTATCCATGCATGAGCAGACTCTGGATGATCCGCAAGGATAGATTCATATTGGACTAACGCCGCTTCGTAATCTGACGGTGATGACCGAGGGGACGTGTCCGCAAGGTAAAGCCGTGCTTTGAGATGATCCGAATCCGATGCAACAACACGCTCCGCATACACGCGCGCCCGCTCTATCTTCGTGGAATTGACTGGAGACCCAATTGCGTATAGATAGTCAAACGCTCTTTCATCACTGAGACAAGATAACAACAACTGATTATAGTGTCCATGTTGTGCTAAAAACTGCGTAGCTTCTTCAATATCACGATCCCCAACAAGTCTACGAAGTTCTTCCTCAGCGTATTCCGATTCAGTGAACGGCGGAAGTGGATTCCCTTTTTTGTCAAGTAATAACGATTCTGGATCGAGGATGCTATGTGTTTTGCCGACAGATTCTACCCGATTTAAACCTGTTATGGGATGCCTATCATTTAAGTCTATTTCCTCATCTTGCAACCATTCTCGGGCATACTGTTCTCTTTTCAATAGGTAGACAGCATCTTTTATTTCTTGAGGTAGCGGTGTCCAATCAGGGTAATACGGAGAACGCGATCCGATACCGGTGTGGCCATATTTCCAAGTAATCCATCCGAGGCTGCTTTTGTTGGCAGTATTTTGGCGCGGCGCACGCCGTGTTGTGGTGTCCCTTTTTGGGACAGGACGATTACTATTCCCTATCACCGTTTGCGGTGTTTCTGCATGGAAGGTGCCATCCGCGTGAAAATGTCCAACAGATGTGGATCGCTCTGTGCTCAGTCGGGGGACAGGGATTTCAACATCTGTTTCAGATGGAGAAACTTGTAGTGTCTCTTTGGCATTGCATTGATTATGAATGAAACCGCCGATGCCGAAGATTGCAATTAGAACTACTACATAGATTAGACTGTATAGTAGATACTTTATTGTATATTTCATGATGGACATGTCGATATCTCTTTTCGCTTTATGCAAAGTTAAGGTTTACTCTGCTGCGATCAGGTATGTTATGTCGCGTGTATTTCTACAATGCTTACCTATTATTAAACAGCACCCGCGGTGTCGGCTTAGGTCTCGGTTTATGCCTCGGATTACCTGCTTCTATCGCTGCAATGTACTTTGAACAAACGTTGTACCCATCCAAGTGCGAATCCCACGGTTCACCTGTTATTCCTGATTTGTAAAGACGTTGTGCTGCTTTGAGGTGAACCAACGCGGATTTGTAATCGCCCAAACGTTGATACGCAAACCCTAAAGCATAATGACTTTGCACTTCAGGTGAACCACCTACTCCGCGATATGAATAATCTTCAGAAGTAGTGGAGAACAAACGGAGTGCTTTTTTAGCAAACGCTACCGATTCTTCTGGAGAATGCCACTCCATCTCGCCTGCTATTTCTGCATGCAATAGTGGGGAATTAGGATGGTATTTCAAAGCTTCCTTGAGATCACCACTCTCGTCACCTAGTACTAATCTTGCTTCAAGTGCCGCTTGGGAATAGGGATGTTCGGCAATGATCCAGCGGGCAAAACCATGAGAGTCTCCTCCAAATTCCTTTGGGAGGTTACCAGTCACTACCAGCATCTCTATGTATTTTCGGGTATCTCCTAGCTGCCACCATTTTTTCTTCGGTTTAGGTGTAGTTTTTTGATGCCATGTGTTGCCTTCCCAATACCCCGTATCATCCGTTTCACCCAGTGGGGGCAGTTGGTAGTTAGCATCAGAAACATCAGAACCGATTGTCCCAGACGCTTGTTTACGCTTATTGTGTTCGGCTAACAACTTATCTGCATCCGCAGCATCTTTTTTGTATTGCTGAAGTTCTGTGTATTGCCAGACTGCCATATAAGAAACACCAGCAACTAGTAAAACAATGAGGGTCGCGATCCCCCATACCGTTTTCTTTCTCATGAGTTTTTACTCCTTTCGCTTGTGCAAAGTCAGCGGTTGATTGTGATGCAGCACAAGATTATTCTCATGCTGCGTTGTCGACAATGTTTCCTAACCTTACTTGTTGTGAGGCGACACGTGTACGTTATGTTGTGTGGTTTTCTGATTCTGCCTGCCGCTGCGCCCAGCAAGCAGGGGTTATGGATACCTAGCGGGCTATCCGTTATCGATTCTATGGATACCACATCTATGGTTCAACCACCAGGTTGCTCCTAAAAAATAAGGACACTCCAGTGACTAAAAACCTATGTTCTAAACATATCTTTAGAAAGAGTACCCATATTGAACACAAATTTAGCCATCACAAGTTTCACTTGTCCAAATCTGAAGATTCTGAATTCTGTTTCGTACATTCTGCTTTAGGAATACGGTAACAACATCTATGGCTACCCTGTATAAGGTGTTCTACTCGGTAGACCTTTGTTCCTAACGATTGCCGAAAAAGTGCTAATTCTATCTCACACACATGCGGATATTCCTGAACAATCGCTGCGATAGGACAATTATGTTCGATCAAAACATAATCATCATCGTTTTCCTCGAAACGTGCCATATATCCTTCTTCATCGCGAATATGGGCGAGCTCTTTGATACGTTCAACTATGTTTCTCCCTTGCAGTCGTTCTTGATACATTTGTAGTTGGGATTTCATTCGACTTCGGAACACTTTATTGATGAAGCCAGGACCATTAAACTTTGCAACTTCTTGCATCAAACCCACTGCAAAATTTGCATAAGTTGTTGGAAAAAGACTGTTCGCTTCATCTGTCAAACTGTAGATATGATGCGGCCGACCACGTTTCTGTTTTTCTTGATGAAATTCAACCAAACCTTCTCCTTCTAAAATTGATAGATGCTGCCTAATTCCCATAGAACTGATATTCAGAGCATCTGTCAGTTGGTTGACAGTCATACTACTACGCATCTTCAATAGTTGCAGGATTCGCATTCGCGTTTCACTCATTTCACAATTCATGTGAACTTCCCTCTTATACGTTCGCATTTAACATATAGTATACTATAGTTTGGACATTTTTGGTCTTGTTATAGATTATGAATAGTTGGCAGCATTTCCCCGTTAGCACTTCTGAACAGGTGTTAGAACCGCTGCTAACGCCCCTTTTCTGTCTAAATTCTGTTAGAAATCACTGTTTTTTAGCCATCATTTTTCCAATAATCGTGAAAATAGTTGCTGTTGAACTAGTTCATGTAGTATCTTCGGGGATTTTTAGTTTTTTCTGTGCGTTTTTCCTCGGATCGTAACCCGTATAAAAATAGTTTTGTTGTAAACATCGCTGCAAGTAAGCGGTCATCAAGCCGCGTGTGAGATGTTTCGGTTTATACCAGTGTATATTGAGCGTGGATAGCACGTCTTCTAAATCAAGAGAAACCTTGTCTGTGTCTGTGTCTGCGGGTGTCTTAGGCAATGGCGACGGACTGAAAGCGAGTTGTGTCAGCGTTGCTGCGGTGAAACTGAGTTGAACGAACCGATCCAAACTTTTCCTGTCTCGGAGTTGATAGGTGTCAAATCCGAAGTTCTCTTTAGCGTCCCGAAAGGCAGTTTCAATCTGCCATCGGTTTCTATAGTGTCGGATAACTGTTTCTACGGGCAGTCGTAAATCTGAAGTAAATACACAAAAATACCGATAGGGTTTAGACTTTTTCAAGCGTTTGCGTATCACAACGATGCGGACATCTACAGGACACATCTTTGTTCGCACGACTTTATCAGCGACAGAAAGTGTCTGATCCTCAACAACGATATCTGTATACTTCAGGTGTGGAATAGACACACGGCTACCATACCGACGGGGTCTGCCTCTCTTGAGACGCTTAGGGCGTTTCGGTATATCAAAAAACGCCGCGTTTGACTTCGCACGACAAAGTAAATGATGTCCTTGTGAGAGTATCTCCGTGAACACTTTGCGTCTATTGAAACCTCTATCAAAAATGATAAGACCCGGTGGCACAAGATTACATAAATGCTTCAGCACAGCGAGGCTATTCGCGTCCTCGCTTTTCGGTTCCATCATCCGTGTGGCTAATGGAAATAGGCGCGTGCCTTCGGGCGTTTCTGCCAGCCACCCAATCGCACCGAACTCGTGTCCGTGATGAAACTTGGACTGGTTCTTGTTACGTGGCTGATACGCAGGGTTCCTGCGGAAATGCAAACCCGCTTGTTTTGAACCGCTACTTATGGCATGCGTCTCATCATAGACATAGACGCCCGTGGGGTAAGCGGATAGCACTTGATGGCTTAGCGTAGTGGCGACTTGATCCACACACCAGATGCCACGCGAGAGAAACTTTGGCAGAGACCAATACCGACCTGCTTGGGCTGTCGCAAGATAGATTTGTGTCATTGTGCCTCGGTAGGGCGTATTTATCAGACCTTTTACGAAAGTCTGAAAGTGGTGAAAGTTATTATACTTGAACAAAGGTCAAAAATCTGATAACATGTTGTCCAAGTAGGAAAGTGGGGTCATTTGAAATATCCTTTCAAATTTGTGTTTTCTAAAAGGATACCCGCTTTCCTGCTTTATGTCCATAAAAAAAACAAAAAATGTCCAAACTATAGTATAGTATAGCATGATACAGCAGTAAATTCAAGTTATGTACCATTATTCAGATTCATTCAATTGTAACCAAGTACTCTTGTTGGAGAACCTTGTAAGCCTGATTTTATAGACTTTCCCTTTTGTCTAAACCAGGATTAATCTGGTGGTCTGGGTTGTGAGTCAAACCCATAAATTCTGCGCATTGTAGGTGTCGCACGTTCTAATGCCTCTGGTTTGAGGAAATGCACAAAATCAAACATCGGTTTAATAAAGGACCGGCAGCAAAAACAGATTAGGGCAACGCGCTGGCGATCTGTCCTGTTCGCACCTGCTGAATGCCAGATAGCACCGTTAAATAAAAACACGGAACCTTTGGGGGCAGAAAGCCGTACTTCATCAGGATGATGTGTTGTTCCCGCAGGTGGTTTGATCTGTTGGCGATGAATACCAGGCACATGACGTGTCCCACCATTCTCCGGGGTAAAATCATCAAGTAACCATAGACTGTTAGCCACCAATGGAAAACTCGGCAGCGGTTCCGGCATGCCCCCTAAAACGTTATCAACATGATACCCACCATCAGGTGCACCTGGATCAATAATGTTTGAGGTGAGCGTGCTTAACGTATAATCTGAACCAAGCAGATGTTCAAAGAACGGCATCACTTTAGGATGTGCGACGAGTTTATCGTATATCTCACCTTTGTTAGGTAACCACCGCACATGCTGACCGTGATCGTTAGTATGGCGAAGAGCAGCCCCATCCTGTTTTTCCTTCTCTGCTATACGAAGTATATCTGCACGATACATCTCAATTTCTTCATCGGAAAGCACATCAGGAATGACAATGCATCCCTGTTCATCCAACTGCTTCTTTTGTGCCTCGGTGATACTCATTTGTCTTTCCCCTTACGATTTTCTGTCTATAGTAAGATCTAAAAATAACAATACACTGGACATTAACAAAAACGCGTTTGTAGTCGCGCAATTTACGCAATGTGCGTTATATCATATAACTCGCCTCATCCCACAACAGGACTTACCCCCCTTTATCCCCCCGCAAGCGCGCACTTACCCCCATTTTTTTTTTGAATGCGTGTGTAGTTGTGTTCATAGGTCTCCAATGTTGTCATGTCAGTTCTTCTGCGGTGAGAAAGTTTATATCTCTCAAACAAGTCCTCTCGGTGAACAAGAGCAACGCCTCCTGCGTCCACACCTCGCGGATCATACGGTTGATGACACTGATCACGGAGTAAACTTTCCGCGTAGGGTGTAAAGTTTTTGCCCATCTGTCCGCAGCTTTTTCATAACACAGGAACGCCAAACCATAAGCCACGACTGCCAACAAAAACAGAACTTCCATCCGGGGCTGTTCGTTCTTTCTCAAAACGAGTGCTTTGAAACCGAAGTTCGTTTTCAAGTCTCTGAACCCGTGTTCAATCTGTGTCCGCCGCTTGTAGCAAGTTCGCAGGGGGTTCCCCTGAAGCCGATTGGAGATAAGATATAACGGGTCTTTCTTGGTGTGCTGTCCCCCAACATAGAGTGCCACAGGCACCTGCTCCGTGTAGTGATAAAGCACTTGTGGGTAAAAACCATTTGCCACTTCTTCAAGGCACTGCTTGTTGCCTGCTATACGCACACCAACATTGCGTGGCACACGCATCAAGTAGCAGATGCCTTGCCCCTCAAAAAACTTGAGGATCGCTCTCGCTCGGGCGAACCCTCTGTCAAAAACCAACACAGGCTCCCGACTATCCCCTAACACTTTAACAACGCGACTATGGACATCACAACAGAACTGCTGAACTAAATCGTTATGTCCTTGATAGGTGCCATCTTTGAGCATCTCATTTTTATACAGAACCCAATAGAGCGGGATCGCACGATTGCGAAACGGAAGGGCTGCAACAATCGCCTTCCATCCGCCCGGTAAATCTGTCTCGTCTATCAGCACAAGCAGATGCTGCATCCCCACAGAACGACACACACTGACAACTATATGTGACAACCAAGCACCCTTCACCGCTGCAACCGGAAAATAGGTATCAATAAACCGCAACACACGCTTTTGCTTAGACTTGTCGTGTTTCACACGGATAGGTAGATGTGAGGCAATCGATTGAATACGAAAACTCGGGGCTACACACACAGCCTGTAGCATCAAATAAAAGTTGCGGAGCGTCGGTTTTTTGATACAAACCCCGTTGAAAACTTTACGAAAACCTGTTATAATCTTTCTGGGATGTACCCAGCTAAGGGTATATTTCATAAGAATACCTCCCTGCCGGTTTTTCACCGACATTATTTTATATGGAGGTATTCTACCATAACCCATCAGACTTTCCAACTTATTTCTATACACACACACGCCTACACATACCGCATACAAAAATGGGGGTAAGTGAGCCGCAAGCGGGGGGAATGCGTAAGTCCTGCCCACAACTTACGCTGCAAAATCTTTCAGACACTTCTCATAGACATCAAACTGTTCACCTTCGTGTTCTTCAGCATCAACAAGTTTGAGCCATAGCGCGCTATCTTTCTTTTCACCACTCAGTTGGCGACGGCTCCCAAGATTAGATGGATCAGGCCCACTCCATACAACTTCCCCACCTTGTAGATAAATAAAATTCCCATGATACTTATCTATCATCTTTTTCTGGTTATCAAGATAGACCAAACCTTGTTCACATGTTGTCCGTCGCCAATTTGCCACCATTTCCGGTGTATCCGTTTCCACAGAATCAAATTCTGCGAGCGGTGCAGAAACTTCACTCTCCCAATCAATCCCATTCAGGTCAACTGTTCCGTATCCGCGTTGTGCAGCGATGAGAATATGGTTTTGATCGCGTTTAAATGGAGGTGTAGGCCAATCGGATGCAGGATCATGTCCCATCAAGTGCATACCGACGGAATCAGTGGAAATTGGATGGTCACCTGCAATGAGTGCATTGCAGATTCTGCCTTCTCCACCCCATTCGCGTCCCCACTGTCCTGTAAGCGCGTCTATAATATTGAGACATGGTTTGGTAATCAGCGCAAGGTCTGGTAGGACATAAGATAAACGGATAAGGTGATGATAGTAACTCCGTGTTCTGCCTTCAGGAAGCAACATTGGAGGCAACCCAAATAGGTTCTTTGTGCATAAAGTAATTCCCATGAATGCGTGGTTTTTCATCTTCGCTACTGAAACAACAGCATCCGCATCGTCAAAACAGGCACTCAATGTATACCTATCAAACATTGAACCGCCACCTGGCACATCATAATCCTTAAATGGTGGCAGGTTTGAATCAACAAACTGAACGTCGAATTCTTTGAGGTGATGTTCATAATTAAATCCCGGTGGCATTCTATTACCGTGCGTATACGGGTTCGTATCGGTAGCCACAAGTTGTGCAGTCGTCCGTTCCTTTAGCAATCGTAATACAGCACGGCACACCGCATCATCTACAAGTTCACGTCTTCGACCTTCAAAATAGATGATACGGTCATGCGGTTTCATCATGTTGAATTTGATAACAACCTTTTTAGCAGACTCAATCGGTTTCCAAGAACGGGTGAGTGGATCGGTTATTCTACGGAGTGTCTTATAGATTTCCTCTTCTGTAGCACGATAATCACAATGTGCTGCTCTAACTTTGAACTGTTTTTCCATAACGTCATACCCTTTGTTTATAGTGATAAATGAATTACTAAAGTTTGGACATTTTGGGACATTCAGGCTGCGTTGTCCGCAGGCAATGCTGTCTCTTTGTGAAAATCGGTGTGTATTTTCTGTGAGTTTGTTTTTTCAGAGTAAATCGCAGAAAATACCGCTCTGTAGAGCTGCCAGCGGAGATAAACTACACGCAACCCTTGTGTGAGACGCTTCGGATGATACCAATGGATGCCCAACTGATCACAAACTACCTGAGCACTTATCTCCTCCGCCGTCCCATCCCGTGGGGTGAATAGCAACTTCGTCAGACTTGCTGCAACGAAACTCAATTGCACAAACCGATTGATGCTTTTGCGGGATTTCAGGCGATAGTCATCAAAACCGAAGTGTTGCTTCGCATCCCGAAAAGCCGTCTCTATGTGCCATCTCTTGCGATAATATATAGCGATCTGTGGTATCCCAATCGTCAAATCTGTTGTCCATACACAGAAATACCGATAAGGTTTCGAGGTTTTCGGGCGACTTCGGATAACAACGAGGCGAATATCAGCATCGCACATCTTCGTTCTCACGACTTTGGAGGCGATTGAATACTTTTGGCCTTCTATATCCATAAGCGTATACCGCATCCTGCGAATATCCAAGCGGTCTCCATATTTTCGCGGACGGCCACGCTGGCGATGTTTCGGCTGTTCCGGTAAACGATAGAAGACGGCATTAGACTTCGCACGACACAAGATATGATGTCCATAACTTTGAACCAGCGTAAACACTTTTCGCCTTGAGAACCCACGATCAAAAATAATAAGACCCGGAGCGATCTGGGAACAGATGCGTTTCAACACCGCATCGCTTTTATCACGGCACGTCTGCGGCACCATCAGTCTCGCCCATACGGGGAATAGCTGCCAA
This sequence comes from Candidatus Poribacteria bacterium, assembly GCA_965200395.1. Classification (GTDB taxonomy): domain Bacteria; phylum Poribacteria; class WGA-4E; order WGA-4E; family WGA-3G; genus MSPOR6. The sequence continues at coordinate 1,213,858 of CBDAUH010000004.1, forward strand.
CCTATAGATGTTTGGCAAAGTAAACCTAAGGCACCAAACTCGTGTCCATAATGGAACTTGGATCGGTTCACGCGACCCTTTTGATAACTGAAGTTGCGGAAAAAATGCAACCCCCACTGGCGTTCACCTGTTTTTATGGCTTTGGTCTCATCATACACATAAACCCAGTTAGGAAATGCTTGCTGAACCTTTTTTGTCAGGTGTCCTGCGACTTTATCCGCATCCCATTTACCACGCGATAGAAACTTTGGAAAAGACCAGTATCGCGTCTGTGAAAAACCTGATTGATAAAGTTCCGTTAGCGTGCCACTATTTCCATCTGCGATAAATCCGAAAATAAACGCTTGGAAAAGAGCATAGTTTTGTGTGTTGAACAGATACTGAAAATCTGATAGAATGTCGTCTAAGCAGAAAAGGAGGTTCATTTTTTATTCTCCTTTCAAAAAATATATTTGTTTATGAAAGGATACCTGCTTTTCTGTTTTTTCGCACTAAAAATTTCTAAAATTGTCCAAACTATAGTATTACTATAGTTTGGACATTTTTGGTCTTGTTATAGATTATGAATAGTTGGCGGCATTTCCCCGTTAGCACTTCTGAACAGGTGTTAGAACCGCTGCTAACGCCCCTTTTCTGTCTAAATTCTGTTAGAAATCACTGTTTTTTAGTCATCATTTTTCCAATAATCGTGAAAATAGTTGCTGTTGAACTAGTTCATGTAGTATCTTCGGGGATTTTTAGTTTTTTCTGTGCGTTTTTCCTCGGATCGTAACCCGTATAAAAATAGTTTTGTTGTAAACATCGCTGCAAGTAAGCGGTCATCAAGCCGCGTGTGAGATGTTTCGGTTTATACCAGTGTATATTGAGCGTGGATAGCACGTCTTCTAAATCAAGAGAAACCTTGTCTGTGTCTGTGTCTGCGGGTGTCTTAGGCAATGGCGACGGACTGAAAGCGAGTTGTGTCAGCGTTGCTGCGGTGAAACTGAGTTGAGCGAACCGATCCAAACTTTTCCTGTCTCGGAGTTGATAGGTGTCAAATCCGAAGTTCTCTTTAGCGTCCCGAAAGGCAGTTTCAATCTGCCACCGGTTTCTATAGTGTCGGATAACTGTTTCTACGGGCAGTCGTAAATCTGAAGTAAATACACAAAAATATCGATAGGGTTTAGACTTTTTCAAGCGTTTGCGTATCACAACGATGCGGACATCTACAGGACACATCTTTGTTCGCACGACTTTATCAGCGACAGAAAGTGTCTGATCCTCAACAACGATATCTGTATACTTCAGGTGTGGAATAGACACACGGCTACCATACCGACGGGGTCTGCCTCTCTTGAGACGCTTAGGGCGTTTCGGTATATCAAAAAACGCTGCGTTTGACTTCGCACGACAAAGTAAATGATGTCCTTGTGAGAGTATCTCCGTGAACACTTTGCGTCTATTGAAACCTCTATCAAAAATGATAAGACCCGGTGGCACAAGATTACATAAATGCTTCAGCACAGCGAGGCTATTCGCGTCCTCGCTTTTCGGTTCCATCATCCGTGTGGCTAATGGAAATAGGCGCGTGCCTTCGCGCGTTTCTGCCAGCCAGCCAATCGCACCGAACTCGTGTCCGTGATGAAACTTGGACTGGTTCTTGTTACGTGCCTGATACGCAGGGTTCCTGTGGAAATGCAAACCCGCTTGTTTTGAACCGCTACTTATGGCATGCGTCTCATCATAGACATAGACGCCCGTGGGGTAAGCGGATAGCACTTGATGGCTTAGCGTAGTGGCGACTTGATCCACACACCAGATGCCACGCGAGAGAAACTTTGGCAGAGACCAATACCGACCTGCTTGGGCTGTCGCAAGATAGATTTGTGTCATTGTGCCTCGGTAGGGCGTATTTATCAGACCTTTTACGAAAGTCTGAAAGTGGTGAAAGTTATTATACTTGAACAAAGGTCAAAAATCTGATAACATGTTGTCCAAGTAGGAAAGTGGGGTCATTTGAAATATCCTTTCAAATTTGTGTTTCCTAAAAGGATACCCGCTTTCCTGCTTTATGTCCATAAAAAAAACAAAAAATGTCCAAACTATAGTACCTCATTATAACAGCATTATAACATAAGGAGTTCCCTTATACACATTGTTATAGAACTCACGTTCACGTTATACTGCCCAAAAGGAGACTCACAATGAAACTTCAGATTGAAACAATAACAACTTTACTCATGCTTGCTGTTATCTTACTTGCAGGCTGTAGTGGATGTGCACAGAAAAACTCGCAACCGCCACAACAAGCCGAAACACCGCAGAATGAAACACCAATAGTCAAAATAGCACCATCAGAAAATCCTATTCAACAGCAAGAAGTTGCTGATGATACACAACAGCAAAAACAATCGCCTTTGATACATCGACACCCGGACGACAGCACGATTTTATTCCGTTTATTACCTTTCGCACTCCCCGTTATATCGTCTGATCTGAACGACAGAGTCAATGCCGAAATAAAAAAAGATTAGCAGATTTAAAGAAGACTGGCAATTATTCATCAAGGGAACGTCAATCAGAAGTTAGGAAAACCGAAGATATGGTATATGAACAAGCACTCGGCCCCCTTACCTATGCGCAGTATCGTTGCTATTATCGGGTAAATAGAGCTTTGCCTTTTGCGGAAAAAGCATTGGCAGCAAATCCGAACGATTTTGATGCGATGCTGACGTGGGTATATGCGTATCCTTATTATGCGTATCCTTATGATGATCCAGAAAGCTTCCGCTTCATTGATGACGAGCCAAGAGTTGCTGTTCTCAGGCGTTTACATGAGATGAATCCGAATCATCCGTATGTTTTACATGAACTTGCCAAGGCTATCTACCCGCGACATGCGCAAGAGGCACTTGGGTATGCGAAGAAAGCACAACAGCTTGAATACCGCTATATTTGGCAAGGGCTTGATGGTGTCTGTTATGTGCAGTTAGGTGATTATGAAAACGCACTTGCTGCATTTGAACGCGCTCATGCAGCCGTAGATGAGTATTGGAAACCAGGAACGCTATCTCGGATAGAACGCGTCAAACGCGTTATGAACAATCCAGAATCTCAAAAGATACTGCAAAAAGACAGGGAAGAAAATAGACGGATCATGTTTCACAGAGTTGTTGTTCGCCACTAAGTAGTGATAGACTAGCAACATTCGCTTCACGCATCATTTTGTATAAGGAAAATATCATGCGAAAGGCTGTTTTTATTCATTGATACTGCTAATCATTGCTTTACCATACATCTTACTTGTTTGCTCGGCAGAGGCAAACGGAAATGCCAATACGCCAACATTCGAGCTGACTCTTGACCCAACAAGTCGTGAAGCTTGGTCGGATTGGCGTCCGAAACATGAGACGAATACATCGTTTGTTGTGAATCTCAAAGGCACTACATCGTCAGGCGATCCTATATCAATTAGTTCAGTGACTTTTACGTTTCGTCTTACCGAAGTTTCTCAATGGGAAGGTGTGTGCATGAATTATGATGGCGAGACAGACATGAGTAACTCTTACGATCTGTTTTTCCGCGAAGAAGATAACCCTGATAGTGCGGGACAGACGTTTACGGTAACAGATTATAAAAATGCGTAAGTCCTGTCATTTAGATATGTTTGTAAACATTCATTATGTTATAGCAGTGTGCAGTCTACTTTAGATTATAGACAAATTGTATTGTTCTGTCAAAAGAAACATCTAATTCGTATGCAAAACTATTCTTACTTCTAAATATTTTTTTATCAGTTTTGTATCAGCGGGTCGTCATCAACTCACTGAAATATAGACTTTGGCGATGACCGCTTTTCTCCAAAGCAGTCGATGCTAGGAACGCTAGGAACCGGTTCTTTACCTGATATTTTTTAAAAGCAAGAACAAAATCGTCATTTTCACAGAAAAATGATACAATCTCCATAGAAAACTTCTTTATGCTTTATAAAAATAAGATTACCTCATTGTAACAAAGGAATTCTCCTTATACCACACTGTCATGGAACTCACGCTATACTGCCCAAAAGGAGACTCACAATGAAACTTCAGATTGAAACAATGACAACTTTACTCATGCTTGCCGTTATCCTACTTGCAGGCTGTAGTGGATGTGCACAGAAGACCGCACAAGTTGATCCACCAACAGAGCCCCCTGAACAAGAATCCGCACAAACACCTATTGTGAAAGTTGTGCCAGAAGATGAAAAACCTAAACCCCCAGAAAAGTTAACACTCTCAGCAGAAGAAGCACGAGATATACTGTTTAATAGTGGTCATGCCCATCCTGAGCCGGGTGTTGACTATACAAAGATACCTGAACCCCCACCGGGAGATACCTTTTTCCCAACAATACAGTTTCCAACAACCCCACCAAAAAGAGTTGGTGGACACTACGTTTCTGATAAATATCCGTTTCCCATTCCAAAGTTTGTCGCAGAGAACCCTGATCGTTTCTTTGTAGACGAAAACGGGTGGTGGCATATCAAGTATACACCGGAGTTAAATGAAAAGCTTGAGCGTGAAGTCTACCGTGAAGGGCTCAAAGGAGACGCTTTTGTGAAAAGATACGCTGAAGTTGTATCAGAAGGATTGGATTCGCTGCCCGCTGCCGTATTTGTTCTAAACGCACATCTCGGAGATGTCGGCGCAGCAGAAGCCAAAGTGCGTTTTGAACAAGCACTCGCTGAAAACCCTGATGAATTTTACGCACTGATTTATTGGGGTGGTTTGACAAAACGGGATCAACCTGCGAAAGCTGAAGTTGCTTTCCGCAGAGCTGTCGAATTGCGTCCAGAGTCTACCCTCGCCCTGGGTTCATTAGGTAGTCTCCTTTCAAATAATTATGAAAATGAAGATCAACTACGTGAAGCGATTCCCTACTTTGAGAAAGCGTATCATCTCAATCCCGAAAGGGCTGGTCCGCTTCTCACTTTAGGTCAAATCTATTTTAGTTTAAAAGAATATAAGAAATCCCTGAAATACTTTCAAGCCTTTGAGGTCTTCACGGGAGGTCCAGGTGATACATCCTCTGTTTATATAAATATTATCAAACGCGGACTTGCGAATACTGTAAAACAGGAGGAGAAGAAATGAGAGTGGGACACCTATTTTTATTATTTTTACTGATAGCGGTTCTATCTTGTGCTTTACCTATTCTGTGCTTTGCACAAAACGGAGACTCTTTGAAAGTGTCGTTAGACCCACTTCCTGACGATAATGGTTCTATGGACTGGTGGACAACTTGGCTCCCGAGTTGGGAGATCAACGTGTCTTTCCGTGCCACGCTACAAGGCAATATGCAAGATTTGAATACGGGGCAAAATGGGTTTATTGAATCTACGAAGTATGTCTTCAGTTTTCCGCAAAATAACTTCACGATTGATGGCACAGAATATGATGGCGACATTTCTAATTATAACGGCTATAAATAAGGAGACATCCATGAAACTTAGAATTGAAATCTTTGCTTATTTGTTCATACTACTTGTTATTCTACAAGTAAATTGCAGTAGGAGCGGGCAGACAACTACAACCGAACATGATCCTTTTAACCAAGCAGCATACGGACCCGTTGCTGCGAATAGTCGTGATCCAATCAAACTCCCACCTTTCGCTGCCCCTAGTTTTGACCGTTTGATAGAACAGTTTATGGTAGATGTCGCAAATAAGATAGACGATCCGTCAGTGCGTAAACGCAAAAAAGATGTGATTGCTAACCCAGAACTGCTGTGGAAACCACACTACATAGTGCCAGAAAGTGCCTATGCTAATCCCGATCTTATCGGTGTTGATCCTTTCAAAGACAAAATAAAAATCCTTCCCCATGACCAAAAAGGACAACCTATAAGCGAGCAGGTTGTCAGTTATCCTGGCATTAAGGACAGAACAGAGTTGCCGTTTACTGGCAAAATCCTTTATACCACAAAGGATCAGGAGATGAGAGTCTCTAAATTTGAGAATGAGTGGAGACTTCCAATCTTTACGGATGACTATTACCGAGACAAGTATGAAATCATGTTAGAAGGCATAGACCCACTCATCGCAGCAAAATACCTCAGCCAATTCATCAATGAGCATAGGATAAAAGATGCTACCCTCAAAAACTTGGCGTTGAATATGCTCTCCGTGCAATGCAAGTCAATCCACATTCTGTTGAGGCAATGCGTGTATGGGCGAGTTGTTATCCTGAAAGACAACAACTGTGGGCATATAAACAGCTGCTTAAAAAGTTTCCAAACGCTGCTTTCGCACACGAGCAAGTTGCAGCATATTATTTTGAACAAGACAATATAGAGTTTGCATTTGAACACATTCAGAAAGCGTGTCAGCTTGATAGTCGTATTTCGAAAAAGAATTCATTGTTAGCCAAATGTTATGCGAAACTTGGCAAGTGGGAGCAATCTGTCGCTGCGTATCAGGGATTATCTTGGATACAAAGAGATTGGTATAGTTACGGTTCAGACGCGATAAGGGAGTTAGAGATGGCACAACGCAATGTATTTAAGCAGCAGAAAGGGTATTTGCATGGAGTGCCATTGCAACCTGTAATGCCCATTGATTGAGGATCATAGGATTTCTCCGCTTGTTTTTTGTAAATAAGAACATTATAGAGGAAATCCCAGAGATATAAAAGAAATTTATAGGTAGCGACTTAGGTTATTATAGGCTTTACTATAGCCTAATGACACAAACCGTATCCATCGTCAGAGCAACAAGCCAATGGATCGCTGCACCATAAACAAATGAACGTGTCTCCAAAGCAAGCACACCCAGTAAAATACCCGCAACGATTGATCCAAGTGCTTCCGGTAACGGTTTAGAAAAGTGCATGACTGCAAACGGAATTGTCTGGATCAAGATGCTATAGTTCCCAAATCGCTTCTCCAATCCAAAAAGCATGAAGCCACGGAAGAAAAACTCCCAGGAAAACATGTAGATTCCGTAAGCTAACTGATACGGAATAAATGCTTGCCAACTATTTGCTACTTCCTTACAAAACGGATATTTCGCTAAAAATGGAGGATACACCTTGACCGCAGCAATAACAACAGGCACCATCAACAACCATGCCGCTAATGTCACACACCATCCGAGTTGCTGCTTGCCCAAACGAATTCCGTAATCTTGCAGTCGTTGATTCGTACCGAATCCAGCGACAATGACAGGTAAAAGGAATAGAGAAATGGCAGTTGTCAAAAACCAATAATAGTAAGGAAGGCATTCACCCAAAGGTAGAAAATCAAAATAAGCTTTTAAATGTGCTTTGAAAAAACGTGTGCTACTATAATTCCTATGCAAAGTCAACAACACAGCAGAAAAGAGCAAAATAACAGTCGTTTGCCGTTCCCACCCGTTTAGATATTTGTGTTGCAATGTTTTGAGGTATGATTTCACCTTGACACCCTACCTATTTTAAGGTATTATACCGTGACGATAAAAAATAAGCAATTCATAGCAACAGCCCAAATATCACGATGTTTGCATCCGATCAGATAAAACGCATCCTAATCATCAGACTTGCACCATTGGGAGAAACCGTATTAACAACGCCTGTCCTTCGTGCTATACGCCAACACTTCACAGATGCCTACATCGCATATATGGTAGCACCGACACGGGAGGACTTGGTATCAGCAAACCCACACTTGAATGAGGTCATTACATATAAATCTTCTGTTCCGAAGTTAATCTATCAACTTTTGCAGAGAAAGTTCGATATGGCAGTAATCTTACAACCGACTTTCCGTTTAGTGTTACTCACATTTCTTGCCAGAATTCCATTCCGTGTAGGCTTTGAAACCAATTCAGGAAGAAAAAGATTGTTACATACTTCAGTACCCAACAACACATCGCAGCACGAAACACAACGATACCTTGATGTTGTTCGAGAAATTGGAATTGAAGTAGCAGATGATGAACCAGAAGTATTCGTAGATGAGAAAGGAAAAGCATGGCGTAATGATTTCCTTGAAAGTCAAAATTTAAATGATGGTAAACCAATTATCGGTATAAACCCGGGTGCAGGCACATCGTACCGTAGATGGTCTACTGACAACTTTGCAACCATCGGGGACATGCTCCACGATGGCTATGATGCACATATCATCATAACAGTAGGACCGGATGAAGTTGAACTTGCACAACAGATTAATAAACAGATGACACATGCACCCACTATTATTGACGATGTGACACCCATGCAGCTCGCAGCACTTTTACAACATAGTCACCTCTACATCAGCAATGATACAGGACCGATGCACCTAAGCACAGCAGTGAAAACACCTACAATAGCACTTTTCGGTGGATCAAATCCAACACAGTGGGGACCGCCGTGGGACAAACATACTGTGATTGCCCGACAAGAATGTGAGTTAATGCAGACCCTATCCCCGAAAGAATGGGACGACTATGCAGATGTTGCACAACAAAATCTGAAATCCATCACACCAGAAATTGTATTTGCTGCCTCGGAGAAAATGGAATGGAAAATCAAAGACAAATCATCATACATCAACTAAAAACCCTTCAAAACAGAGCACGCAATCAGGAAATCTTAAGTAAGGTAACAATCTGCTTACTCTTTGAATTCTGTATTCTGGCAATTCTATACATCGCTATTCGTCTCTTCTCATTTCCATTCACTATGTTACACATAACAATAAGTACAGTTGGTTTTGCTGTTGTATTAGGTATTTGCCTTGGACTTCGCCGTCGTAAAAAGTTGACTGAAATTGCCACTTTCGTTGATGACACTATGCAACTGAAAGAACGTGTCAACACATCGTTAGAAGTAATTGAAAAAAAACAAGAAGGTGAAATTGTTGATCTACAAATACATGATTCAGCAGAAGCGATTGCAAACTCAGATCCGCAAAAGATAATGCCTTATGTTATGCCACCATTGTTAAAATGGTTATCTATTCCTATTGTTATCCTGGCACTATCTTTTGCAATACCTCGTCAATACGAACTGCCAAAACCATCAACCGCTGCAGAACGAAATGCAATTGACATGACGATTGCTAACCTTACTAAACAAGCTGCCAGTATAAGCGATTCTGAGATCAGAGAAGAAATCAGTAATACTATAGAAAAGTTGAAGAAAGTAACAAATGCGGATGCTGCCCATGAACATATACGTGCATTGAATAGTGAAGTGCGGAAATACAAATCGGAACTACCAGATGGAGCGTCTATAGCACAAGCAACCCAAACCACACACCACTTCAAAGATATGGATACCACCGCACTCGCTGATGAACTTAACAGATTAGCGGGCCAACCCGAGCTAACTCCCGAACTTCGAGACCAACTTGCAAAACTGTTTGCAAAATTATCTGAGAATATACCACAAGGAAAACTTCGTCAAACGTTAGAGCAAATTCAAGGGAAGGCTGTATCCCCTGATACATTACAAGAAATTGCAGATGCCCTTCATCAAGTGAATCAACTCGAACTTCTTGAAGAACAATTGATAGATAGCCGTAAAGATATTGCATTAGCAGGCATTGAAACTGACCAGTCTTCAGGGGGAATTGCTAGTAGTGATAGTGCACCAGGACAAGAATCTGGTAACAGAGAAACACAAGGCACACAGGTAACAGCAAACACATCCGATTTCACGTCTACGACAGATGATGTTGCTCGCTCTAACCAAAACGGCACCACAACAAAACCACTCATTGGTGATGAAACCCCATCAATACAAATCCCACAAAATAAATTAACAATAAAACCTGAGGATTCATCAGATACACAAAGTATTACCAGAGTCTTCACTGGAGATACGGTAAATCAAGGGACAGAACCAGACTATCTTCCCTTCAGCGATGTTGTTCTAACCGCACAACGAGCGTATGCACATGCAATTGAGAACAATCGCATACCTATAAGATACCGCTCACAGATAAAAGCCTATTTGGAAGCAATTGCTAAAGTCAATGAAAAGCAAGTTGATTAAACTGACAATCGTAGTTGGACTCGGAGCAATTGCATATTTGCTGTTGAGACATTACGGTGTAACAGAATATATTCACTTGAAGAATATCCACAAACTAAAGGAATGGGTTTCAGGCTTCGGAATAATCGCACCCGTAGTCTATATCTGTCTTTACATTGTTGCAACACTTTTCTTTTTACCTGGGTCACCAATAACAGTATTATCAGGAATTGCATTCGGCCCGGTATGGGGTGTTGTTTATGTTTGGATTGGTGCAACAATCGGTGTTTCCCTCGCCTTTCTTGTTGCGCGATATGCTGCACGCGAACTTGTTGCAGGTTGGATTTCAGGGAACGCACAATTCCAAAAAATAGATGCAAAGGTGGAGCAGGAAGGATGGCGTATCGTCATGTTCACGCGGTTAATGCCGTATATTCCCTTTAATCTGCAAAATTACGCATACGGTTTAACCCAAATAAAATTTACTACTTATGTCCTTGTCTCAGCGATATTTATGTTGCCAGGTACTATCGCGTATGTACAAATCGGTGGTGCATTAGTCAGTGGTGAGGGCAATCTGTTTAAGACGCTTTTATATCTGTCATTAGCTGCTGTCCTTGTTGTGCTAGTTTCTCTCATTCCAAAATTTCTGCGTGGCAGACAAACAGATTTATAAGGAGTTGTCACCGCCACGCAATATACTTTCTACCAAAGCAAATGCTTCCTCTTGCGACTGTATCTCACCATAAAATTGCTTATCTTCTATCTGTTTTAACAACATACCAACCTTTTTTCCTCGCTTCAGTTGAAACTTACTAATCAGTTCTTCTCCTGTGACAAGTCGTCCCTGTTTTACAATAGGCAAAAGATGTTCGTAATATGTTTCTACAATTTGCAGTAGCACTTTATCGCTGATAGGATGCATGACTGCGGAGAATAGAAGCACACCCCACCACTCAGCCCCTGCTACTCTTAAGAAATCAATTATCTGTTTCTTCGTCAATGTTCCATCGGTAAGATGCAGATGGTCTTCTACTAGACTATACATAAACTGGACCGCTTTTCTACTAAAACGAAGCTGTTTGTCTATTTCCGTAATATCTTCATGCAGAAGAATGCAAAGTTTAATCAATGATCGACGGATTGCATACTGACCTAATTCTTCATGCAGGTAAGTATCTATTTCTGTCTGATAAGATGATAGTACTGTGGGAATAGCGGTTTCTTCAAACCTATCAAGTTCGGACCAATTCACTCTCTGTATATCGATGTTAGGAAATACTTGAGAGAGCAGACCTATATTAGCCATCTGTTGCATATAGGACTTTGCTTTAGGTACGTTAAGCACTTTCAGCAATTCTTCTTGTATCCGTTCTTTTGAAACTTGTGGTAACAGATTTTTATGTTTTTCGACTAGAGCAAGAGAATGATCGGACATTACAAACTCCAACTCCGCACCAAAACGATAAATACGCATGAGACGTAGCGGATCGTCAAGAATAACCTGTTCACTTGGAAAACGTAGGTACTGTGTTTCCAAATCCTTCACACCATTACACGGGTCTATTATTATAGGATGATTGGACCCTATGATAGATTCTAATGGTATCACCATAGCGTTGATTGTCAAATCACGTAGACATAGGTCATCCTCAAGGCTTGCTGCTCTATATTGTGCAAAATCAATACACATTTCAGTTGACATTCGGTCTGAAGGTTTCACTATCACACGTGCAGTAGGGGGGTTTTCTTCAAGAGGAATGCACGGAGCGTGAATGCTTTTAGCAAACTTTTTTGCAAATGCAATCGCATCCGAATTCAAGGTGAAATCGTAATCTGTTGTCGGCCTGTTCAATAGCAGATCACGCACAGCTCCTCCAACAAGATGAAGTTGAACATTATGTGTCTTTGCAAAAGCATGCAGCGATTGCAATATTGGATCGTTGCCTAATTTCTGTGTATTTAACGTGAGTTCCATAAATATTTTCCTTATCGGTCCTCTGATAGGTTCTTAGATTTTCATCAGTTTCTCCTTCAAAGGATATGCGAAAACATACGTTCCTTTCATCTTCTAATGCCTGTGAAACAACCTTGTCGGTAAATCCAGACCGAGGAGGGGGAGTCCCGCTTTTCTCAGCTTTTCTCGAACTGCCTCACCTTGGCCACCACTGTCCATGACTGATTTCACAGTGGAAATCCACAAACTGAGAGCACTGAGAAACCGGGGCGGTTGTGAAGTGTCCATAGCATACCGATAGGAACGTCTCAATGAGGATAACGCTTTTTCATAATCGCCTAATTGATAGTAACACGCCCCCTCAAGACCTAACCGCAGATACCGAGAATCCCGCGCCTGCGCCCTTTGCGCATAAACGAGGGCCTCTTTCGGATTCGAGCCTAAAAGGCATTTCGCAAGGTAGTGCAAAACCCACGGATGATCCGGATCCATTTCATATATGGTAGAGTTTTGAATTATTTATACATATTGATTATATCCTGAAGTGTTTTATCTTTATTATATTCTCGTAAGCGTTTGATGTTCGCAAAATCATGTTCAATTGGGTTATAGTCCGGTGAATAAGGAGGCAAATACAATAGGGAGGCACCCGATGCCCCTATAAGATCCCGGGTGCGGTGTGTTTTATGGATGCGTGCGTTATCCAAGATAACAAGATGGTTTTCATCTAAACGCGGGCATAACTCATGCTCAAGCCAAGTGTTGAAACGCTCCGCATTACAACTCCCCTCAAATAGTATAGGGGCTGTAAACGCCTCATCTATACGTGCAGCTAACAAAGTTGTGGTGCGGTTTCTTTGACTGGATATAAGGTCAAAAACAGGTTCACCTTTCGGAGCATACCCGAAACGCCTGAAACTTTCTGACCGAAAACCACTCTCATCAATAAAAACTAAGGATTTTCCGTTTTCCTTTGCAGCAGCGAGTTGTTCACGATAAGTTTCTCGCTTGTGATCACATCGTTCCTTATAGCCGAGTGTCTTTTTTTTCGCGAGATACCGAGTTTTCGCAGTCCATACCAAATACAATAGTAGGAAACGCCGAAATGATCTGCGCGCTCCTGTATAGTTTGATCGGGGAAATCTTTTACTTGTTGTGTGAGTGCCTTGTAGTCAATACATCTGGGACCTTTAGGTCCTGATTTTTTCGGGGCGAGTGGGTCTGGTGCGTTGAGCCATTTGTAAATAACATCGCGTGAGATATTGAAAAGTTTCGCAGCTTTTACTTTGCTGCCGCCGTTATCAATGAAATCAAGCACGCGTTTTCGCAGGTCTGTTGAATATGCCATAATACCGTGTATTATACCACAAATAGAAAAATATGTATAGAAAACTTTATATTTTACCATAAACGCCGCGTCGCCACCGTCTTTTCTTCACCATAAAGGTCTCCCAGATTTCCACCTGCGTATACCCACATCAGCAACGTGTCAAAATCATCCGGATTCTCCGCATACGCAAGGTTTATTAGATTTGTCACTCTGTAACCAACCGATCCACGCACTTCAATGCTTAACTGTGCGTAGGCGACAAGACCATATTCCCGAAGATTTTGGAGGAGTTTCGCCTCATATTCTTTATCTGTTATCGTTTTTTGTCTTGCGGCTATACGCAATTCATCTAATGTTTCCGCGTACTTTTTCCACCGCTCAAGAGGCACAACGATTGGATCCCATGGTGTAGGAATACCCACTTCATCTTCGCGTGAGATTTCAATATATTCAATCCCCTTGAGCGTGGCAAGATACTCAAAATCCTTAAACTGCTCGGCAGATAACTTGGCTGTTTTCCCGCGTGGTTTGAGGGGTGTCTTATTTTGCTGGACACCAGATAACTGAGGTGTGTTGTCTGGTGTTGATCGATTTGGCGGTGTAACAGGTGTTTCGGGAGCTGTCTTTTGACCGCATCCAGAACAACCCGCAAGAAGCATAAAGGTCATTATCAATAAAAGTGTCAGGGTTTCAATACGACGTTTCATCGGTATGTTCTCCTTATAGTTTTGGGGTTGCAGGCTGTTTTGCGTAGATATGCCAAACGGTGTGAAGTCTGCAATAGATATGAGGATAGTCGGCTGTCCATGTAGTTTAAGTTATCCATAAACCTATCTTGTGCAAGCATCTCTGCTGTTGCCGCGATCTCTGCCTCAGTCAGTCCGAGTTCTGTTTTCAGTTGTGCAACCAGTCCCTCCAATGAGGGTTCTATGAACGGGTCAACTACATCGGTTCGGGGGATTTCAGTTCTGCTTCAGAGATATAAGGATGATTAACAATGGACATATCACCAAGACTATTACACGCTTTCAGCATGAAAAAGAATATGCCTAAAGATAGAATGCAACCTAAGAGGGTCATGAGTGCAACACGGGGATTTCGCAATGTTTTCAACAACGTCATCATGAGAGTATACTCCTTATAACACTATTCACCTCGTTGCTGTCGCAGCTGAGAAACTTTTTCTTGAGCTTGATAGATAAAGGTAAGAAGTCCACCACCATGACCATAGTGGACTTCAGACATGCCTTGATATACAGCCAAAGCCTTTTCATAGTCACCGAGATAATAATAACAACTCGCTAATCCTGCAGTATTCGGTCCAATCCGGTCGTCAAGTTGGATCGCACGCTTTTGGTAGACCAGAGCCTCCTTCGCCTGCGCAGTCTTAACTGCCGTAACGGGCTCAAGCGGGAACGGAGTTAAGACTCCAGCCAGTTCAAAATTCGCAATGGAGGAGTTCGGAAATCTTTCAACTAACTGACGATAACCCGAAATCACTCTCTCATAATCTGTGTTGTGATAATACGCGCGGTTACACAGAGTCCACACATGGTGTGCCTCAAAAGAATCTGGATTCTCACGAATAGCCAACTCCGCATATTCCATACCGACTATCCCCCCTGGCTGCGCACTTACCCCCATTTTTTTTTGAATGCGTGTGTAGTTGTGTTCATAGGTCTCCAATGTTGTCATGTCAGTCCTTCTGCGGTGAGAAAGTTTATATCTCTCAAACAAGTCCTCTCGGTGAACAAGAGCAACGCCTCCTGCGTCCACACCTCGCGGATCATACGGTTGATGACACTGATCACGGAGTAAACTTTCCGCGTAGGGTGTAAAGTTTTTGCCCATCTGTCCGCAGCTTTTTCATAACACAGGAACGCCAAACCATAAGCCACGACTGCCAACAAAAACAGAACTTCCATCCGGGGCTGTTCGTTCTTTCTCAAAACGAGTGCTTTGAAACCGAAGTTCGTTTTCAAGTCTCTGAACCCGTGTTCAATCTGTGTCCGCCGCTTGTAGCAAGTTCGCAGGGGGTTCCCCTGAAGCCGATTGGAGATAAGATATAACGGGTCTTTCTTGGTGTGCTGTCCCCCAACATAGAGTGCCACAGGCACCTGCTCCGTGTAGTGATAAAGCACTTGTGGGTAAAAACCATTTGCCACTTCTTCAAGGCACTGCTTGTTGCCTGCTATACGCACACCAACATTGCGTGGCACACGCATCAAGTAGCAGATGCCTTGCCCCTCAAAAAACTTGAGGATCGCTCTCGCTCGGGCGAACCCTCTGTCAAAAACCAACACAGGCTCCCGACTATCCCCTAACACTTTAACAACGCGACTATGGACATCACAACAGAACTGCTGAACTAAATCGTTATGTCCTTGATAGGTGCCATCTTTGAGCATCTCATTTTTATACAGAACCCAATAGAGCGGGATCGCACGATTGCGAAACGGAAGGGCTGCAACAATCGCCTTCCATCCGCCCGGTAAATCTGTCTCGTCTATCAGCACAAGCAGATGCTGCATCCCCACAGAACGACACACACTGACAACTATATGTGACAACCAGGCACCCTTCACCGCTGCAACCGGAAAATAGGTGTCAATAAACCGCAACACACGCTTTTGCTTAGACTTGTCGTGTTTCACACGGATAGGTAGATGTGAGGCAATCGATTGAATACGAAAACTCGGGGCTACACACACAGCCTGTAGCATCAAATAAAAGTTGCGGAGCGTCGGTTTTTTGATACAAACCCCGTTGAAAACTTTACGAAAACCTGTTATAATCTTTCTGGGGTGTACCCAACTAAGGGTATATTTCATAAGAATACCTCCCTGCCGGTTTTTCACCGACATTGGTTTATATGGAGGTATTCTACCATAACCCATCAGACTTTCCAACTTATTTCTATACACACACACGCCTACACATACCGCATACAAAAATGGGGGTAAGTGAGCCCTGGCTGACCTACACCCGGGTTAGAATATGACTTGGCAACAGTGAGAAGCGGGTTGTTTTCTGCCATAATTGCTGCCTTTCCACGAAGATATTCTAATTCGGTAATCTTACCACTCTGCCACTGCCTGTGCAGCTTTGACCTTCTCTCTTCTTGAGATTTTGAGAATTTTAGAGCATGTTTTTGACTATAGTCATATAAATAACTATCCCCATAAGTAGATCTTTTTTTGAGTTCCATGACATCCAGGGTCGGGGGGAGAATAAAGCCGAAAGTCCAGAGCAGTTCCGGTTTCGCAACAACGAGACGTTTGCGTCTGTCCCATTCCGCTTGTCTGCTGTTTGCGTCTCTGCGACTGTCCATGAAGTTTAAGTTATCAAAGGATCTTTCTTCTGCAAGTATTTCTGCGGTCGCAGTAATTTCCGCTTCGGTCAGTCCGAGTTCTGCTTTGAGTTGTGCCACCAGTCCCGCCAATGAGGGTTCTATGAACGGTTCAACTGCTATCGGTTCGGGGGATTTCAGTTCTGCTTCAGAGATATAAGGGTGATTAACAATGGACATATCACCAAGACTATTACACGCTTTCAGAACAAAAAAGAATATGCCCAAAGAGAGTATGCAACCTAAGAGGGTCATGAGTGCAACACGGGGCTTTCGCAATGTTTTCAACAACGTCATCATGAGAGTATACTCCTTAATTTGCCTATATTAGACACCATTTTCATTTTCGGTGTGCTCTTTATTTGGGAAAACGAAAAAGAATTCCATCAAGAAAAAGATGTGAAGCATATCCAATTAAACCCGCGATATAGAATGCTAACCCACTTCGGAAGGTCTCTTTAAAATCCTCATCTTCTACTAAAGAATTAAGGAATTCAGGAAATTCCTTCCATCCAACACCATAGCCAGAATATTCAACATAAAGTGGAATTACCAAAAACAGACCTGGAAGCAGAATCATAGTAATCCTCGAGTGAGTCCAACCTCTATGTTTGCTGAGTATAGGAAGCATAGCAAATAATCCTAAGATCGCTGCCTCCAAGTACCTTTGAAATAGGAAAATAAGTGATAGATTCAGAACAAACAGAAAGCTGTAAAATATTTTTTGACTTTTGCTTTTGATGTCTACATCTGGAAACAATCCGAACAGCAACGCTACAGTGAAACTAGCAAGTATTCCTAAAGGATCCATTGGAATCGTCGGATTCCAGTCGAATGGTAATCCATATAGGATTGAGACAGAAACTGTTACTACCAACGAAATTATGAAAAAGACACTGTAGGCGGTCAATCCACCGAGCCAGTGTTCACGAAACATACTCATAGTAGTAGTATAACATGCACAAAATAAAAATAAAATAAATCTTGACAAAAGTACGTACATAAGTTAAACTTATTTACATACATACGTCTTATTAAAACAAAAACCTTCTTCAAAGGAACTTGCTGTGAAGTTATCAGGTTTCTTAATTTTTATCGGTGTGGCTCTTGAATTTGGCTTGAATACGCAAAAGGATAGTGTTAACATGCTAATCTAACTTTAGTAGGTCAAATTCATCATACCACTGTTGTTCCAGTGGTAATCGCGAATGTCTATTCCAACTTTCTCGGAGTAGAAAATCGCTTATGAAGAACCGCGAGGTATCTCTACACCGAGAACGATCGCGTTTTTTGTTTTTAGAAAGGTTATAGATATATGGCAGGAGGAATAGACTTTATCGTTTCGGATATTATAACCCCTCTGCTTGAAAAAGAGGGATATGAATTGGTGGCTGTGGAAACGACAGGAAGTCGGAAAAATCAGATACTCCGTTTCTTGATACACAAACACGGCGGATTGTCTGTTCAAGATTGCAAAACTATAAATCAAACAGTTCGTCCGGTTTTGGAAGTACATCAAATCTTGGATGATTATAAGCAGTTAGAAATCGCTTCACCAGGTATAGACCGGCCGTTGACAACAATACGCGATTTTCAACGAAATATTGGGAGAACCGTTAAAATTGAAACCACTGCAACCAGTGGACAGCTGTTTGAAGTTCAAGGAGTGCTTAAAAACGTCGTAGATGGATGTATAGTTTTAGAACAAGCATCAGGAAAAAACACAAATATTGATATTTCACAAGTTTGTAAAGGATACATTCAACTGACTTGGTAGGCAGCAATAGAATGCTATCTAATTTTTACTATGTATAGACACGATTGTGTCACGGTGGTGAGATTTCACAATTTCATCAGATGTATAGAGTGTCTATGTCTAATCATTGTCTGCAGACTGTGTCCTGATTAGGAGAATTATGAGACAGAAAACTGGCAGAAGAAAAGAGAGTTTACAAAATTCTATTCGACAAATGATGGGACACACCGATTTACCAGAAGATGTGTTCATAAGTGCCATTGAAGAAGCATTACGTGTCATCGCATTACGTCATTACGGTCCAGAAGCTAAGGTATCCATCGATATTGAACTGGATAGTGAGCAGATAAAGTGTCACGTTCCAAAAAAAGTTGTAAATATAATGCAAGATTTCTCTACGGAAATTCCGATTGAGGAAGCAAAAAAACTTAAACCTGATGCAGAAATTGGTGACATATTGGAAGTTGAAATCAATCCTGAGGAATTCGGGCGCATCCAAGCACAATTAGGACGACAGATACTCCTCGGAAAACTCAGAGAAGCTGAACGAGAACTCATCTACAAAGAATTTGAAGGACGGGAAGGTGAGATCGTTGTAGGATATGTACAACGGTACGATGGACCGAATGTAATTATGGATTTGGAACGGACAGAAGTCCTACGTACAGAGGCATTGTTACCTGCAAGCCACATCCCAGCACCACATCGGTATAACCGTGGCGATACCTTACGGTGTCTGATCATTGAAGTTAAGAACACTATGGCCGGTGAACAGCTAATTGTTTCCAGGACAGAACCTGACCTGGTCGCTATGCTTTGTGAACAAGAAGTTCCAGAAATTTATGAAGGGCAAGTTCGCGTGATGGCTGTCGCCCGAGACCCAGGATACCGCGCTAAAGTCGCTGTCTCTGCAACTGAAGATGGAATTGATCCCGTTGGAACTTGTGTCGGTGTGAGAGGGGCAAGAGTACGCACTATGGTTCGGGAACTCAAGAACGAAAGAATCGATTTCCTTGAGTGGAGCGAAGATCCACGCGTCTATATCACGAATGCACTAAAACTTGATGAAATACGACGCGTTGAACTTAACGAAGAAGACAAAAGCGCAAATGTCATTGTTGCAGAAGACCAATTGTCATTAGCAATTGGAAGACGCGGACAAAATGCAAGACTCGCAGCAAAAGTCACAGGATGGAATATTGACATAAAGAGTGAATCCGAATCCGAAGTATCCATCTCTTTACAAACACTCTTTAAAGAAAGCGTGGAGAATTCTGATGAAGACGTAGAAGATGAAACATCTGTAAACACTGAAGATAATGCTGCCGTTGAAGATGAAAACGATACGGCATCTGAACCAGAAATTGCACCGGATGACACATCTGAAGCTAACGATAATTAACCAGCCGCACACTGATATGTTGTAATACTTTGAATTTATTGGAGACCTTGCTTGACACACTATGTCTCCGTAGTCAATTCATGAAAAACGTAAGAACACCAATTCGCACCTGTATCGGGTGTCATTGTAAATTGCCACAAAATAGTTTAATCCGTTTTGTATGTCATATAGGTGAATCATTGGAAATGCAAAAGTTGACAAAACTACCTGGACGCGGAGCTTATGTCTGCCGTTCTACGTCATGCATTCAGGAGGCATTTAAAAGCTCTAAACGGATCAACGCATTGCTACGAGTACAATTACCGAAATCAGTTATCGACGAGTTCAAACAGACACTTCTTGATAAGGAGACAAATGCCGATGAGGAAAAGTAAAAAACAATCCCATGAATCACAGAGAAAAACTACACACAGTCAAAATGTCCGCGTCTACGAATTGGCAAAACGCCACGGAATGAGTAGTAAGGAATTAATTGTTTTTCTCGAAGATTTAGGACTTGAAATAGGAAACCACATGAGTACTTTGGACCCTGACACAATTATGTTAGTGGAATCCGAATTGGTACCTGAACAAGACATACAACCAGAAACAGATAAAGAAGATACCATAACAGTTGAGGAAGAAGTAGAGAATGAAATAGAAATAACTGAGGAAACTGTAGAAGAAATAGCAGAAGATGAAACACCGGCAGATGACATCATGCAGGTTCAAGAGGGTGTTACGGTAGGAGCATTAGCTTCATTGCTAAATTTGCAATCAACGCAATTGATCATGCAATTGATGAAAATGAAGATAATAGCCTCAATTAACCAAAGTTTAGATTACCAAACTTTATTAGTCCTCGGGGAACACTTCGGGTTTCAAGCCGTTCCGGAAAAATCGCTTGAAGAAATATTATTAGCTGATGAAGAGGACCCGCCTGAATCCTTGGCTCCACGCGCCCCAGTGATTACTATAATGGGGCATGTTGACCATGGCAAAACATCACTCTTGGACTCTATTCGTAAGTCAAATATTAGTGAGTCTGAAGCAGGAAATATTACACAACATATTGGGGCATATCATGTAGAATTAGAAGAGGGGAACATCGTTTTTCTTGACACCCCCGGACACGCAGCATTCACTGCAATGCGAGCAAGAGGGGCACAAGCAACTGACATCGTTGTCCTCATCGTCGCCGCAGATGATGGAGTTATGCCACAGACCATTGAGGCCATCAACCACGCAAAAGCAGCAAAAGTACCAATTGTCGTTGCTATCAATAAAATAGATGTACCCGGAGCGCGCCCAGACCACGTGAAACAGCAGCTGGTTGAAAATGATTTGGTACCAGAAGACTGGGGCGGGCAAACTATCGTCGTTGAAATATCAGCACTTGAAGGAACTGGGATAGAGTCGTTGTTAGAAATGTTACTCCTTGAAGCTGCACTCCTTGAACTCAAAGCAAACCCGATTAAACCTGCTCGCGGAGTCGTTATTGAGGCACAAGTAGATACAGGAAAAGGGGCTGTAGCCACCGTTTTAGTACAATCCGGTACCCTAAATGTCGGTGACACATTCGTATCAGGACGATACTCTGGTAAAGTCAGGGCAATGATGAGCGATGATGGTAAACGTCTTAAAGTCGCAGGGCCATCAACACCAGTTGTAGTGCTCGGTTTCACTGGTGTACCAGAGGCAGGGGACATCTTCTTTGCTGTTGAGTCTGAAAAAGACGCGCGTGCAATCAGCGAAGAACGACAAGATAAATACCGTATTTCAAAACTCGGTGCGCACAGCCATGTCAGCCTTGATGACCTATTCCAACAGATACAAGAAGGTGACATCAAAGAATTGAACGTCATTGTTAAAGGAGATGTACAAGGTTCAGTCCAGGCAATTTCAGAATCTCTCCTAAAATTAAGCACACCGGAAGTTAAAATAACGATAATACACGAAGCTACAGGTGGAATAACTGAAACCGATATACTCCTTGCTTCAGCATCAGATGCTATCGTCGTCGGTTTCAACGTGCATCCAACCACGGAGGCGGTTAAAGCCACGGAAACTGAAGGAATCGATGTCCGCACCTATACGGTTATCTATGACATCATCACAGACATCAAATCTGCAATGGAAGGTTTGTTAGACCCAGAAGTCAGAGAAGTCATTATCGGACGCGCAGAAGTCAGAGAAATCTTCAAAGTACCACGAAGCGGATTAGTCGCTGGCAGCTACGTCAATTGGGGAAAAATTACATTTAACGAACCCTTACGTGTCTTGCGTGACAACCGATTGATTTACGAAGGTAAGGTCGATTCGCTCAGACGATTCAAGGATAACGTAAATGAAGTACAAGCCAATTACGAATGCGGAATTGGTATTGACGAATTTGATGACATAAAAATCGGAGATGTGTTAGAATGTTATGTCCATGAACAAGTCGCACGTACGTTATAGTAACCCAAGTTCCTACTTATGAAATCCATCCGATCTATGATCTTAACTTTTATCATATTGGTGTTGATGTTGGTTGAAAGTGTGAATGCACAGCAGAATTTAGCACAAGAAGCTTATGCAATTTTTGATCAATCTTGTGTAATTTGCCACGGGAGAAACGGTGCATATAGGGAATCACTCATCATTGATCACACAACACTTATTGAAAATGGTAAAGTTGTACTAGGAAAACCAGACGAATCTGTGGTCTATCAACGCCTCATTGAAACAGATGTTGCTAAACGGATGCCGCTTGGACAACCCGCGCTTGACCCCGCAGCAATTGAAACAATCCGCCAATGGATTGCAGCAGGGGCACCCGATTGGGATGCTAATCCCTCGCCATTACCCAATTTCATTACAACCGAAGTCCTGCTTGAAACAATTGAAAACCACGTCAATTCTCTTTCACCACATGACAAATCGTTTGCACGCTATTTTACGCTAACACATCTCTATAATGCAGGTGAGACGACTGAGACACGCAACGCCTATCAACGTGCCCTCTCAAAACTGATTAATAGTCTCTCTTGGGGACGTGAAATAGTCAAACCGCAACCTATTGATGCGGAACAAACTGTTTTCTATATTGACCTACGCCATTATGAATGGGATGTCAGAAATGAAGCATGGACACAGATTGAACAAGTATATTCATACCAAATGATGTTTGATGCACCGACACAAACACACCTTAAAGAGAAACTAACACTACTACAGCAAGAGACGAACAGTGAAGTGCCGTTTGTGCATGTGGATTGGTTTATTGCTACAGCGTCATTGCCACCTCTTTACAACAACATTCTTGCATTACCTGAAACTGCTAACGAATTAGAGGAATCACTGGATGTCTCTGTTCCGCAGAACCTACAAAATGCACCGGGGATACGTGTTTGGCGTGCGGGATTCAACGATTCTGGTGTCTCAAGACACAATCGTGTTGTAGAACGCCATACATCAAGTCATGGTGCGTATTGGAAAAGTTACGACTTTGCAGGAAGTGCTGAATCACAGAACATCTTTACACACCCACTTGATTTCACACATGATGGCGGAGAGATTATCTTCAATCTACCGAACGGTTTACAAGCATATTTTCTTGTAGATAGGGTAGGCAATCGACTTGATGTTGCACCGACAGAGATCGTTTCAAATCCCGCTGCAAGTGATCCTGCAGTGTATAATGGACTTTCATGTATCGGTTGTCATACGGAAGGGATGAAGACTTTTGAAGACGAGGTGCGTGCTGTTGTTGAACAGGCAGATAACTCACCTTATAACAAAGAGCGTGCATTGGAGTTGTATGTAGAAAAAACGGTAATGGATGACCTCGTGGAGAAGGATACACAGCGTTACAAAAATGCACTTGAAGCGGCAGGCGGTGTGTTCGGTGGTATTGAGCCAATTCAACGTTTCCACGAGGTGTTTCAAGGTCCGCTTAGTGCTGCACACGCTGCAGCTACCGTTGGATTAGAAACTGATATTTTCCTTGAGAGAGTCAGTAATAATGTAAGTTTACAGAACTTATTAGGTGTTCTCGTCGTAGATGGTGGGACAATAAAACGGGATGCGTGGACATCGAGTTTTCACGATGTGGTTTCTGCGTTGAACTCTCCTGATAGTGACCTACCTATAGTTGTGGATCGACCTGAAATTATTCCTGGTGCTGGTGTTCACATTCCTGACCCGAACCTCCGCGCTGCTATTGCAGAGGCACTTGGAAAAGATGCCGATGATGTCTTTGTCTCGATTTCAAACGAAGAAATGGCAACATTAACACAACTAAGAAGAGCAAGTAACAGGAACATTAAGGACTTAACAGGACTTGAGTTTGCGATAAATCTGGAAGAGATGTGGATTGGACATAACCCTGTGTCTGATCTTTCACCACTTGCCGGATTGAAAAATTTTATTGGCTTACATGCATGGGAAACCCGTATATCTGACCTCTCCCCACTTTCGGGACTGACAAAACTGAGATGGTTAAACTTTGGACGCACCCCAATAACGAGTTTAGAACCCTTGGCTGACCTAACAAGTCTCAGAAAACTAACAGTATACGCGGGTGATCTAAAAGATATATCCCCTGTTGCAGGATTAACCAATCTAACACACCTAGCACTCAGCGGTGAAAAATTTATATCAGACGGATCCCCGGTTGCGGGATTAATCAACTTAGAACATCTCGACTTTCACGAAACTTCAATATCAGATTTATCATTTATCGCGAGACTAACTAACCTCAAACATCTAAATGCAGATGGTTGCGGCATATCAGATGTATCAATACTGGAAGGCTTAACAGAGTTAACAGAACTCATTCTTTCAGAGAATTTTATATCAGATATATCTCCCTTAGCAAAATTAATAAACTTAGAATCACTAAGACTCAGAGAAAATAGAATTTCAGATATATCTCCTTTGTTAGAATTGACTAGCCTAAAATATGTAGATATCAACGATAATTTGATAACAGACATTCTCCCTTTACAGAAGTGGTTTTCCGAAGATACATACATTAAGTTTCTTAGAAACCCAGGTGTTCCCAAAGATGGTCCAAAAATAGAGGGCCCCTGGCTGTGGACGTTAGTCCAAGGACAGAAACTTGATAAAACTACCGATTTGTTGGCAGAGGCAAGTAACGAATTGGTAACAGAGCATCAGATTGCCATCAATGGCCCAACGGAAGGAACATCTGTAGGAGGTATACAGTGGAAAACTCACAACATTCCTGACACAGGAAAAGATAATGTAATAGAGATCCTACAAGATTTTGGTATATCACAGGATGAAAATATGAACAACAATGTTCTTTACGGTTGCGTGGCATTATATTCACCACAAGAACAGAAAACAACAATGTTTGTAGGTACCGATGGGAATCATAAAATTTGGCTAAATGGGGAATACGTCCACAATGATTTAGGTTTTCACAGAAACTACGACCGTGATTACGACATGTTTTTTCCTGCCACGTTGAAACCTCACTTACCCCCATTTTTGTATGCGGTATGTGTAGGCGTGTGTGTGTATAGAAATAAGTTGGAAAGTCTGATGGGTTATGGTAGAATACCTCCATATAAAATAATGTCGGTGAAAAACCGGCAGGGAGGTATTCTTATGAAATATACCCTTAGTTGGGTACATCCCAGAAAGATTATAACAGGTTTTCGTAAAGTTTTCAACGGGGTTTGTATCAAAAAACCGACGCTCCGCAACTTTTATTTGATGCTACAGGCTGTGTGTGTAGCCCCGAGTTTTCGTATTCAATCGATTGCCTCACATCTACCTATCCGTGTGAAACACGACAAGTCTAAGCAAAAGCGTGTGTTGCGGTTTATTGACACCTATTTTCCGGTTGCAGCGGTGAAGGGTGCTTGGTTGTCACATATAGTTGTCAGTGTGTGTCGTTCTGTGGGGATGCAGCATCTGCTTGTGCTGATAGACGAGACAGATTTACCGGGCGGATGGAAGGCGATTGTTGCAGCCCTTCCGTTTCGCAATCGTGCGATCCCGCTCTATTGGGTTCTGTATAAAAATGAGATGCTCAAAGATGGCACCTATCAAGGACATAACGATTTAGTTCAGCAGTTCTGTTGTGATGTCCATAGTCGCGTTGTTAAAGTGTTAGGGGATAGTCGGGAGCCTGTGTTGGTTTTTGACAGAGGGTTCGCCCGAGCGAGAGCGATCCTCAAGTTTTTTGAGGGGCAAGGCATCTGCTACTTGATGCGTGTGCCACGCAATGTTGGTGTGCGTATAGCAGGCAACAAGCAGTGCCTTGAAGAAGTGGCAAATGGTTTTTACCCACAAGTGCTTTATCACTACACGGAGCAGGTGCCTGTGGCACTCTATGTTGGGGGACAGCACACCAAGAAAGACCCGTTATATCTTATCTCCAATCGGCTTCAGGGGAACCCCCTGCGAACTTGCTACAAGCGGCGGACACAGATTGAACACGGGTTCAGAGACTTGAAAACGAACTTCGGTTTCAAAGCACTCGTTTTGAGAAAGAACGAACAGCCCCGGATGGAAGTTCTGTTTTTGTTGGCAGTCGTGGCTTATGGTTTGGCGTTCCTGTGTTATGAAAAAGCTGCGGACAGATGGGCAAAAACTTTACACCCTACGCGGAAAGTTTACTCCGTGATCAGTGTCATCAACCGTATGATCCGCGAGGTGTGGACGCAGGAGGCGTTGCTCTTGTTCACCGAGAGGACTTGTTTGAGAGATATAAACTTTCTCACCGCAGAAGAACTGACATGACAACATTGGAAACCTATGAACACAACTACACACGCATTCAAAAAAAAATGGGGGTAAGTGCGCGTTGAAACAGGGAGCAAATATGTTGTTAGTCGCATTTCATGGGAATCATTGGTTTAACGGCTTTTTCGGGTTTGAAGAAGGCACAAGATATACAGTTATACCGCCAGGTGTCGGCTTCTTGTTCTCATCAACAGAGACAAGCTTCCTTGCTAGCGATACCTTAACATTAAACCTCAACGCTAAAAACATAACCGATTTAGCAGGTTGGCAAACGGATATTGTGTTTGCCCCGAATGTACTTGAAGCGGTTGAAGTTTCTGAAGGCGATTTTCTGAAGTCAGAAGGCAGCAACACCTTCTTCCAAGCTGGCACGATTGACAACACAGCAGGTAAAATCACAGGTCTGTATTCGGCGCGGATAGCTGAAACCGGTGTTAGCAGTTCAGGCACACTGCTATCGGTAACATTCAAGGCAAAAGCAGGCGGTGAAACCCAAGTGACACTGGAAAACTTCGAATTCATTTCTATCACTGGAGACATCATCCCTACTGTTCATCCTAATATTACTATCACTGTGGGAGAATATCCGGCCTGGGATGTGAATCAGGATGGGCGTGTGAGTATTCAAGACCTTGTCCTTGTAGCGAACAACTTAGGTTCAGGCGCGCCTGCTAACTTGCGAACAGATATAAATCGAGATGGTGTAATCAACATCCAAGATCTTATCATTGTCGCACAACACATGGGTGAGTCAACAGATTCCACGGCTGCTCCAATTGTTGCCATAGACAGTAATGAACTAACGCCAGCAATTGTTCAAGCTTGGATAGAACAAGCAAAAATTGAAGATGATGGTTCTATCGTTTTCCAACAGGGAATAGAGAATCTTAAGAAACTCTTAGCAACGCTACTTCCTGAAAAAACTGCTTTACTTGCGAACTATCCGAATCCGTTCAATCCTGAGACGTGGATCCCGTATCATCTCGCTAAACCTGCAGAGGTATCTTTGACGATCTACGCTACAAATGGTGCTGTGGTTCGAACGTTGGAATTGGGACATCAAGCTGCTGGTATCTACCAGAATCGTGACCGTGCGGTGCATTGGGATGGTAAAAATGATGTTGGTGAAGCGGTTGCAAGTGGAATCTACTTCTATACATTAACTGCTGATGATTTCACATCAACACGAAAAATGTTGATACGGAAGTAGGCTTGTTCCATATCGGTTTTCAGACCTAAAACAATCGGTGCGGTCAGTCTCTCAATATCATTGCTGGTGCGTTTGTCTTATGGTATCAATACACGACAGCACAGCATATACAACAAGCAGAAAAAATGAGCAATCATGTAAGTAAAATCCTTTATGCCCACAACGACTAAACTCCAAAAATAATCCAAATGCACATAGGTGTCTGTAAAATAAAGTTATATTTGCCGGAAAGTCAATCTCTGAAAGAAAAACGCAGGATACTAAAAAGCTTAATTTCAAGGTTAAAAAATAAATTTAACATTTCTATAGCCGAAGTTGATGCACTTGATATGCATCAATCCGCTGTCATAGGAGCGGTTTCTGTGGCAAATGAAGCAAAATTTGTAAATCAAATTTTGTCGCAATGCGTCAAATTTATTGAAGCAAATTCATCCGTTGTCCTGCTTGACTATGAAACTGATTTCTTCTACTAATCCTATTTTATTGTAACAACATTCAAACGATATATTCAATCTCACATTCCGCAAAACCAGAAAGGGCAACGATTATGATAGAAAATAGAAGACAAGACAGGGTGAGTGCCCTTATCCATAGAGAATTAAGCGAGGTAATTCACCGTGATGTGAAAGACCCACGTGTTGCATTTTGCACCATCACGCATGTAGAGGCATCCGCTGACCTAAAATATGTTGATGTCAAGGTAAGTGTTATTGGAGGAAGTGAACAGAAGGAAGCTATACTTACTGGTCTTAAGAGTGCTGCTGGGTTTCTCAGGCGAGAGATGAACCGACGCTTATCACTCAAACATTCACCTGAACTCCGATTTAGTTTAGATGATTCAGTTGACCATCTTATGAGAATTGATGGACTCCTTAAAGAAATTGAAGATAAAGAAGCACTGGAAAATGAACCGCAAGAAAATGAATAGTTTTAGTACCCTCCACACTCTTATTGATCAATACAAGACGTATGCACTCACAACGCACGTTAATCCAGATGGTGATGCAATCGGTTCTGAATTAGCGTTCTACTCATATCTAAAAAAGCTAGGAAAAACTGTAAAAATCTATAATACAGATCCCGTTCCAAAAAAGTATCAGTTCCTACCGAACTGGGAGAACATTGAGGATGCACAAGCAGCAATACACTATAGCCCAGAAGTATTAATCATCCTGGATGCAAGTTCGCGCGAACGGATTGGCAGCTCTCTCAACAAACGGTTGATACCACTCAATGCAGTCGTAAATATTGACCACCATATTACCGCAAAGGAATTTGGAGATTACAATATTATTGTACCCGATGCATCGTCAACCGCTGAAATTATCTACAATTACATCAATTCTACACAAATACCGATTGACTCAGAATGTGCATTATGTCTATACACAGGTCTCATATTCGATACAGGTTGTTTTCGTTATAGCAATACAACGCCTGAAACACATCGGATCGCAGCAGATTTGATTCAAATCGGAGACTTCGCTCCAGATGAAGTCTACAATAGAATATATGAGCAAGTACCACTGCGAAAAATCCATTTATTAGCTCAAACATTGCGAACATTAGAACTCAGCAACGACGGAAGAATAGCATGGGTTTTGGTTAATCAGTCTATGTTAAAAGATACTGACACAACCTTGGATGATCTGGAAGGTTTTGTAAATCAGATTCAAGCCATTGAGGGGGTTGAAGTGGCTTTTTGTGTATGTGAACTGCCAGATGGTAACACAAAAGTTAGCTTGCGTAGCGAAGGTAAAGTTGATGTTGCAGCACTTGCAGCCGAATTTAAAGGGGGTGGGCATGAACGGGCATCAGGTTGCCGTATCAATCATCCACCAACTTCAGCGATAAAATTGTTATTAGAAAGTGCCAATCAACGTATTAATAATATACCTTGATCGTTCATTAACTCGCGGAGAGATATTTTGCAATCCTATTATAGTTTGGAATCTATCCCTGATTTTACACAGAATGCGGTGGTTACCTTTGGGGTATTTGACGGATTACATATTGGGCACCAAGATGTTCTTGACAAGGTTCGTGAACGTGCTACTGCCGATAAAATGGCGAGTGTCCTCTTCGGGTTTTATCCACATCCGCTCACATATCTTGCACCAGAGAAATGTCCCCCTGTCTTAATGTACTTACCCAAACGCATTGAAATACTCGAAGAACTTGGCTTTGATATCGCGATATTTGTGAACTTCAATGAGAAGATCGCTTCTATGTCACCTTATACTTTTGTAGAGAACATCTTGCTAAAGTTATGCCGTGCTAAACATGTAGTCGTTGGTTATGCATGCCAATTCGGTAAGGATAGGGAAGGGAATGCACAGCTATTAGAATCTATAGGACAGCAATCTGGATTCGGTGTATCAATTGTGCCCCCTACGCAGCTCAACGGTTTCCCGGTGCACAGCACCCGTATTCGTCAAGCAATTGCAAGCGGAGAGCTCAGTTTAGCTTCGCAACTATTAGGTAGAAACTATTCAATGAGTGGCACGATTGTTCAAGGTGATGGGCGTGGTAAACAGATCGGATTTCCTACCGCAAATATAGAACCAGGTGAACAAATCTGTCCACCGAACGGTGTTTATGCTATCCGTGCAAAATTAACAAATAAGTGGTTCGACGGTGTCCTAAATATCGGTACTAGACCTACCTTTGACGGTACAAAATTCCAAGTAGAGAGTCACTTATTCAATTTCAATGAAATCGTATACGGTGAAACTATTGAGATATGTTTTATTGAGAAGATACGGAATGAACGGAAATTCTCTGATATGCACGCTTTAGTTAAGCAAATACATCTAGATATAGCGGTTGCAAACGACATACTAGCGCAGTGAATATTCTGCCCTGATTAGGATTAAATTCTATTACCTACCCACAAAATACCTCTCCGTATTACCTCCTGAAAAGTTGGGTTCTCAAGCACTACCATATCATGTCCAAGCGCAAAATAGAACACTCTCCCTTTGCCATAAGTGTGATAGAACGCCATGACATGTGTTTCGTCCTTTGTCCTATCATACGCATGCATCAGATGATGTGAGGTTTCGGGGTTGTGCTTCAGGTAGTAAAGTTCATCCTTTACCTCATAGTCATCTAAACCTTGGGTGATAGGGTGATCAGCATCACTCACGTTGACGGTAAAATCCATATAAGGACTATGTCCATTGAAGAACCCGTTGAGCATGCCGTGGTAACCTTCAGACTCACGAAAAGAAGCGGCAGCTGTATGCAGTCCAAAAAAACCGCCACCTGATCTGATATAGTTCAGCAGACCTTCCTCTTGTTCAGTTGTGAGCTCACCAACATCCGTATAAAATAGCACAGCCCGATAAGCATCAAGCCCATCCGCAAGCACATTATAGTCTTGTGAGAAATCCGCTTTTATGTTTTCAGTTTCATTGAGCATTGCAGTGATATACTCACCATTTCCTTCATGATCGTGGTAAATCCCTTCTGTTCCAACAAATATGAGAGTGTTAAGAATATCCATATATTTTCTCCGAATTAATTATTTGGCAGGACAAGGACTTTCACAGAACCGTGCTCATCCCGGCCAGCTGCAACAGCAAATGCTTCAGTTATCTCACCCAACTGGAATTGATGTGTAACTAACGGTCTTGGATCGAGTTTGCCTGCAGCGAGCAGATCAATCGCAATCTGAAATTCAGTTTTACCACCCCGTCTTCCGTAGCAAAATGACCACACAATAGTAAGTTCTTTGCTACGCGCAAACCCTTCGGAGAAGGTGAGTGGCGCGCCATGTCCACCTACCATACAGACACGACCCCGTTTCGCTGCTATTTGTGTTGCCTGTTCTAATGTATTCGCTTTTCCTCCAACCGCCTCAAAAACGACATCTGCACCGCGCCCATTACTCCACGCCATAACAGCTGCCACTGCATCTGTCTCATCTACATTAATCGGCACTGCGTCGACTGCATCGTGTGCAATCTGTATCGGTGCATCCGGTTTTCCTAAAACGGCTATGGACGTGGCTCCTGCTACATCCGCCATCTGTGCAATCGTCAAACCGACAGGACCGCTACCAATAATCGCAACACGATCACCAGGGGAGACCATCGCTCTATTGACAGCATGGACAGCTACGGCATATACCTCTGCTAAGGCACCACCTTCAACTGAAACACTGTCCGGAAGAAAATAAGCATTGGATGTGGACGCTACCATATACTCCGCAAAACCACCACCCGCATGCCGTAATTTAGCACAGATGTTGTAGTAACCGTTCAAGCATTCTGGACATGTGTTGCAGGGACTTATCGGTTCAATAGCAACTCGCGCTCCTGCTTTATGTTCAGTAACATCCTTGCCTATGTCTACGATTTCTCCTGTTAGTTCATGTCCACCGATACGAGGGGATTGGGGTTTTTCTGGTTGTCGGTGATATCCATGTAGATCACTGCCGCAAATTCCTGCTGCATCTACCTTGACAAGTACCTGCTCCGGTGTCGGCATCGGATCGGGTACTGTTTCAACTCTGATGTCTTTTCCACCGTAAAATAGTGCTGCTTTCATTCTTTCACCATATTCACAAGAATGCATTTATAGCATAGCACACATGAGAGGTTACGTCAATCGGTTAATCATAACTGATTTCTACCTTGCCAATGGGTCTTGCGGTTCTGGTGGATTTTTAGTGGTGTTTTCGCTGTTGGCTTTTAGATAAAAAATAGGCAGGTAACTTTTCAGTTATCTGCCTATTTGTATAATGCGGCGGTAGGTTACAACCATTCCAGTGTGACTGCTGTAGCAGCAAATTGATTGTCTACTTCCATTCTAGTATGACTGCTGTAGCAGCAAATTGATTATCTACTTCTGCTTTTCCCCAAAGATGCACGCCGCTCCAAGTGGGGGCATCTGATTTACGCGTTGCGACTTTACTCACTGATTTTAGCACCCCGTTGTTATAAGGTCCTGACAACTTTTTGCTGCGATACCAATACTTACCACGCGCTTTGGCTTTTATGTAGTATCTGCCTTTAGTGGGAAACCCTGAAACAGTAGGTAACGCTGCCACGTTTGCGATTGCAGTCCCGCCTGTCATTATGTGATAAGTTGGATGATTGTAAACTTGCTTCCTTAATTCGACCACTGATCCAAGCACGGCGTTATCTTGAGAACCAATCACAAGGTCTTTTATTTCCCACATTCTCTCATCATAACCGATTTGAGCACCCTGTGTGCCAACTAAGTTTGCCCTGTTTCCCTCAATAACGGCGCACTTACCCCCATTTTTTTTTTGAATGCGTGTGTAGTTGTGTTCATAGGTCTCCAATGTTGTCATGTCAGTTCTTCTGCGGTGAGAAAGTTTATATCTCTCAAACAAGTCCTCTCGGTGAACAAGAGCAACGCCTCCTGCGTCCACACCTCGCGGATCATACGGTTGATGACACTGATCACGGAGTAAACTTTCCGCGTAGGGTGTAAAGTTTTTGCCCATCTGTCCGCAGCTTTTTCATAACACAGGAACGCCAAACCATAAGCCACGACTGCCAACAAAAACAGAACTTCCATCCGGGGCTGTTCGTTCTTTCTCAAAACGAGTGCTTTGAAACCGAAGTTCGTTTTCAAGTCTCTGAACCCGTGTTCAATCTGTGTCCGCCGCTTGTAGCAAGTTCGCAGGGGGTTCCCCTGAAGCCGATTGGAGATAAGATATAACGGGTCTTTCTTGGTGTGCTGTCCCCCAACATAGAGTGCCACAGGCACCTGCTCCGTGTAGTGATAAAGCACTTGTGGGTAAAAACCATTTGCCACTTCTTCAAGGCACTGCTTGTTGCCTGCTATACGCACACCAACATTGCGTGGCACACGCATCAAGTAGCAGATGCCTTGCCCCTCAAAAAACTTGAGGATCGCTCTCGCTCGGGCGAACCCTCTGTCAAAACCAACACAGGCTCCCGACTATCCCCTAACACTTTAACAACGCGACTATGGACATCACAACAGAACTGCTGAACTAAATCGTTATGTCCTTGATAGGTGCCATCTTTGAGCATCTCATTTTTATACAGAACCCAATAGAGCGGGATCGCACGATTGCGAAACGGAAGGGCTGCAACAATCGCCTTCCATCCGCCCGGTAAATCTGTCTCGTCTATCAGCACAAGCAGATGCTGCATCCCCACAGAACGACACACACTGACAACTATATGTGACAACCAAGCACCCTTCACCGCTGCAACCGGAAAATAGGTGTCAATAAACCGCAACACACGCTTTTGCTTAGACTTGTCGTGTTTCACACGGATAGGTAGATGTGAGGCAATCGATTGAATACGAAAACTCGGGGCTACACACACAGCCTGTAGCATCAAATAAAAGTTGCGGAGCGTCGGTTTTTTGATACAAACCCCGTTGAAAACTTTACGAAAACCTGTTATAATCTTTCTGGGATGTACCCAGCTAAGGGTATATTTCATAAGAATACCTCCCTGCCGGTTTTTCACCGACATTATTTTATATGGAGGTATTCTACCATAACCCATCAGACTTTCCAACTTATTTCTATACACACACACGCCTACACATACCGCATACAAAAATGGGGGTAAGTGAGCAATAACGGTGGGGCCAGGATCGGGGGCTTGATGTGCGTTCACGGTAACTAAACTAATCATGAGAGCTAAACTGATCGTGAGCGTTAATCTTTTTCTAAACATAATTTTCTCCTTTATTTTGTTACTATAGTTTGGACATTTTTTGTTTTTTTTATAGACATAAAGCAGGAAAGCGGGTATCCTTTTAGAAAATATAAACCTTTTTGAAAGGATATGTCTAATGACCCCACTTTCCTACCTGGACAACATGTTATCACAATTCAGATCGTTATTCAAGCACAACAACTTCAATCACTTTCAAACTTTCGTGAAAGGTCTGATAAATACGCCCTACCGAGGCACAATGACACAAATCTATCTTGCGACAGCCCAAGCAGGTCGGTATTGGTCTCTGCCAAAGTTTCTTTCACGTGGCATCTGGTGTGTGGATCAAGTCGCCACTACGCTAAGCCATCAAGTGCTATCCGCTTACCCCACGGGCGTATACGTCTATGATGAAACACATGCCCTAAGTAGCGGTTCAAAACAAGCGGGTTTGCATTTCCGCAGGAACCCTGCGTATCAGGCACGTAACAAGAACCAGTCCAAGTTTCATCACGGACACGAGTTCGGTGCGATTGGCTGGCTGGCAGAAACGCCCGAAGGCACGCGCCTATTTCCATTAGCCACACGGATGATGGAACCGAAAAGCGAGGACGCGAATAGCCTCGCTGTGCTGAAGCATTTATGTAATCTTGTGCCACCGGGTCTTATCATTTTTGATAGAGGCTTCAATAGACGCAAAGTGTTCACGGAGATACTCTCACAAGGACATCATTTACTTTGTCGTGCGAAGTCAAACGCAGCGTTTTTTGATATACCGAAACGCCCTAAGCGTCTCAAGAGAGGCAGACCCCGTCGGTATGGTAGCCGTGTGTCTATTCCACACCTGAAGTATACAGATATCGTTGTTGAGGATCAGACACTTTCTGTCGCTGATAAAGTCGTGCGGACAAAGATGTGTCCTGTAGATGTCCGCATCGTTGTGATACGCAAACGCCCCAAAAAGTCTAAACCCTATCGGCATTTCTGTGTATTTACTTCAGATTTACGACTGCCCGTAGAAACAGTTATCCGACACTATAGAAACCGGTGGCAGATTGAAACTGCCTTTTGGGACGCTAAAGAAAACTTCGGATTTGACACCTATCAACTCCGAGACAGGAAAAGTTTGGATCGGTTCGTTCAACTCAGTTTCACCGCAGCAACGCTGACACAACTCGCTTTCAGTCCGTTGGCAATGGAGAAGACATCCGAAGAAACCGACACAGACGAGGCACCGCTTGATTTAGAAACTGTGCTATCCACACTCAATATACACTGGTATAAACCGAAACATCTCACACGCGGCTTGATGA
Organism: Candidatus Poribacteria bacterium; assembly: GCA_965200395.1. Taxonomy (GTDB): domain Bacteria; phylum Poribacteria; class WGA-4E; order WGA-4E; family WGA-3G; genus MSPOR6. Next base: position 1,249,559 of record CBDAUH010000004.1, read on the forward strand.
CCGCTTACTTGCAGCGACGTTTACAACAAAACTATTTTTATACGAGTTACGACCCGGGGAAAAACGCACAGAAAAAACTAAAAATCCCCGAAGATACTACATGAACTAGTTCAACAGCAACTATTTTCACGATTATTGGAAAAATGATGGCTAAAAAACAGTGATTTCTAACAGAATTTAGACAAAAAAGGGGCGTTAGCAGCGGTTCTAACACCTGTTCAGAAGTGCTAACGGGGAAATGCTGCCAACTATTCATAATCTATAACAAGACCAAAAATGTCCAAACTATAGTATTTTGTTATGGTAAGTCTAAAAATTTATACGGATCAATGCCCGACTTATCAAAGTCAACCAATGTATATCCTGCGGGAGTTTCGCCTATCAAAACGGAGTTGGCAATAGATTTGCTTATGTAAGGGCTGCAAGTGACACTGACGACGGTTACGTATGTTTCCCCTGTTTCTTCGTCTATTTCATTCTCATATTCAACATATAACGTATTTTCATAATACGGATAGACCTTGCCTGTATCTTCGTCAAGGAAACCGCCTATATGTCTATCTCCATCATTCCAAACTTTTACAAGCACTCTGCCGAGCAGCTCTTGTAATATATCATCGGTTTCATCAAAAGTTGCGATGGGTGCACCGTCTGGAATTTCAGGATAGGGGCCAAATCCATGTGGCGACATGCGGACAGGGTCGGCTGTAACACTGTCATCGTTTTTCGTTTTTTCTGTCTCCGTTATTTCGTTTGGTGCAAGTGTTGTAGCTGTTGGTTGTTTCCCTGCGTTTTGAGTTTCCGCAGGTGTGTTGGTTAACGGTTTTTGTGGTGTTTGTGGGTCTGTCATCGGTTTTGTTACAGATTGTTGACTTGATTTATTTGGTATTCGCTCGGTTACGATGTCTTTTTCTATCTCTGCTATTTCTATTTTATCACTGATAACTTTATAGGTTGTAGCAGCTATGACAAGGATCACGAATAAACCTATTGTCCAATACGCTTTATGGGTCATGGTAATATTCCTTTGCCTCTATGTGTCGGCTGTTTGTAAAGTGTATTGTAATCGGTAACTGCTAGATATGCCTAACAATCCTTTGAATTACGACAATAACATGGAGACTTGACGTAGTGTTACTATGCTCTCGTGTTATAGGCAAACAAAAAAGTTGCATCACTTGTCCAAAAATTGCATGATGCAACAACAAAAACCCGCAACGACATGCGTCGTGCAAGCACAAAAAAATCGCAGCATAGCATTCCTGCGACAAGAACTTGTTTTGTAAAATTAGCGAATGTTAATCGGGGGGGGGTACAACTTATTTATAGTTAATAAATTGAAATGCGGCATGTAGCGCACACTCGGTAAGTGTATTTTTTGAAACTGGATTGTGGAGTTCACATATCGCATCTTCATCTCAAAAACCCCAATATTAAACTTACGATTTTAATTTTTTACTATAGTTTGGACATTTTTGGTCTTGTTATAGATTATGAATAGTTGGCAGCACTTCCCCGTTAGCACTTCTGAACAGGTGTTAGAACTGCTGCTAACGCCCCTTTTTTGTCTAAATTCTGTTAGAAATCACTGTTTTTTAGCCATCATTTTTCCAATAATCGTGAAAATAGTTGCTGCTGAACCATTTTCACATAGTATCTTCGGGATTTTCAGTTTTTTCTGTGCGTTTTTCCCCGGGTCGTAACTCGTATAAAAATAGTTTTGTTGTAAACGTCGCTGCAAGTAAGCGGTCATCAAGCCGCGTGTGAGATGTTTCGGTTTATACCAGTGTATATTGAGTGTGGATAGCACAGTTTCTAAATCAAGCGGTGCCTCGTCTGTGTCGGTTTCTTCGGATGTCTTCTCCATTAGCACCGGACTGAAAGCGAGTTGTGTCAGCGTTGCTGCGGTGAAACTGAGTTGAACGAACCGATCCAAACTTTTCCTGTCTCGGAGTTGATAGGTGTCAAATCCGAAGTTTTCTTTAGCGTCCCGAAAGGCAGTTTCAATCTGCCACCGGTTTCTATAGTGTCGGATAACTGTTTCTACGGGCAGTCGTAAATCTGAAGTAAATACACAGAAATATCGATAGGGTTTAGACTTTTTCAAGCGTTTGCGTATCACAACGATGCGGACATCTACAGGACACATCTTTGTCCGCACGACTTTATCAGCGACAGAAAGTGTCTGATCCTCAACAACGATATCTGTATACTTCAGGTGTGGAATAGACACACGGCTACCATACCGACGGGGTCTGCCTCTCTTGAGACGCTTAGGGCGTTTCGGTATATGAAAAAACGCTGCGTTTGACTTCGCACGACAAAGTAAATGATGTCCTTGTGAGAGTATCTCCGTGAACACTTTGCGTCTATTGAAACCTCTATCAAAAATGATAAGACCCGGTGGCACAAGATTACATAAATGCTTCAGCACAGCGAGGCTATTCGCGTCCTCGCTTTTCGGTTCCATCATCCGTGTGGCTAATGGAAACAGGCGCGTGCCTTCGGGCGTTTCTGCCAGCCACCCAATCGCACCGAACTCGTGTCCGTGATGAAACTTGGATTGGTTCTTGTTACGTGCTTGATACGCAGGGTTCCTGTGGAAATGCAAACCCGCTTGTTTTGAACCGCTACTTAGGGCATGTGTTTCATCATAGACGTATACGCCTGTGGGGTAAGCGGATAGCACTTGATGGCTTAGCGTAGTGGCGACTTGATCCACACACCAGATGCCACGCGAGAGAAACTTTGGCAGAGACCAATACCGACCTGCTTGGGCTGTCGCAAGATAGATTTGTGTCATTGTGCCTCGGTAGGGCGTATTTATCAGACCTTTTACGAAAGTCTGAAAGTGGTGAAAGTTATTATACTTGAACAAAGGTCAAAAATCTGATAACATGTTGTCCAAGTAGGAAAGTGGGGTCATTTGAAATATCCTTTCAAATTTGTGTTTCCTAAAAGGATACCCGCTTTCCTGCTTTATGTCCATAAAAAAACAAAAACTGTCCAAACTATAGTAAACATTATAACAACTTATAGTAAAACTCACAATTATTTACACACTTTTGTCCCTGTCTTATCTTCCCCCGCTTGCAGCGGATAATGTCTTATCTCCCCCGCTTGCAGCGGATAATGTCTTATCTCCCCCGCTTGCAGCGGATAATGTCTTATCTCCCCCGCTTGCAGCGGATAATGTCTTATCTCCCCCGCTTGCAGCGGATAATGTCTTATCTCCCCCGCTTGCAGCGGATAATGTCTTATCTCCCCCGCTTGCAGCGGATAATGTCTTATCTCCCCCGCTTGCAGCGGATAATGTCTTATCTCCCCCGCTTGCAGCGGATAATGTCTTATCTCCCCCGCTTGCAGCGGATAATGTCTTATCTCCCCCGCTTGCAGCGGATAATGTCTTATCTCCCCCGCTTGCAGCGGATAATGTCTTATCTCCCCCGCTTGCAGCGGATAATGTCTTATCTCCCCCGCTTGCAGCGGATAATGTCTTATCTCCCCCGCTTGCAGCGGATAATGTCTTATCTCCCCCGCTTGCAGCGGATAATGTCTTATCTCCCCCGCTTGCAGCGGATAATGTCTTATCTCCCCCGCTTGCAGCGGATAATGTCTTATCTCCCCCGCTTGCAGCGGATAATGTCTTATCTCCCCCGCTTGCAGCGGATAATGTCTTATCTCCCCCGCTTGCAGCGGATAATGTCTTATCTCCCCCGCTTGCAGCGGATAATGTCTTATCTCCCCCGCTTGCAGCGGATAATGTCTTATCTCCCCCGCTTGCGGGGGGATAAAGGCGCACTTACCCCCATTTTTTTTTGAATGCGTGTGTAGTTGTGTTCATAGGTCTCCAATGTTGTCATGTCAGTCCTTCTGCGGTGAGAAAGTTTATATCTCTCAAACAAGTCCTCTCGGTGAACAAGAGCAACGCCTCCTGCGTCCACACCTCGCGGATCATACGGTTGATGACACTGATCACGGAGTAAACTTTCCGCGTAGGGTGTAAAGTTTTTGCCCATCTGTCCGCAGCTTTTTCATAACACAGGAACGCCAAACCATAAGCCACGACTGCCAACAAAAACAGAACTTCCATCCGGGGCTGTTCGTTCTTTCTCAAAACGAGTGCTTTGAAACCGAAGTTCGTTTTCAAGTCTCTGAACCCGTGTTCAATCTGTGTCCGCCGCTTGTAGCAAGTTCGCAGGGGGTTCCCCTGAAGCCGATTGGAGATAAGATATAACGGGTCTTTCTTGGTGTGCTGTCCCCCAACATAGAGTGCCACAGGCACCTGCTCCGTGTAGTGATAAAGCACTTGTGGGTAAAAACCATTTGCCACTTCTTCAAGGCACTGCTTGTTGCCTGCTATACGCACACCAACATTGCGTGGCACACGCATCAAGTAGCAGATGCCTTGCCCCTCAAAAAACTTGAGGATCGCTCTCGCTCGGGCGAACCCTCTGTCAAAAACCAACACAGGCTCCCGACTATCCCCTAACACTTTAACAACGCGACTATGGACATCACAACAGAACTGCTGAACTAAATCGTTATGTCCTTGATAGGTGCCATCTTTGAGCATCTCATTTTTATACAGAACCCAATAGAGCGGGATCGCACGATTGCGAAACGGAAGGGCTGCAACAATCGCCTTCCATCCGCCCGGTAAATCTGTCTCGTCTATCAGCACAAGCAGATGCTGCATCCCCACAGAACGACACACACTGACAACTATATGTGACAACCAAGCACCCTTCACCGCTGCAACCGGAAAATAGGTGTCAATAAACCGCAACACACGCTTTTGCTTAGACTTGTCGTGTTTCACACGGATAGGTAGATGTGAGGCAATCGATTGAATACGAAAACTCGGGGCTACACACACAGCCTGTAGCATCAAATAAAAGTTGCGGAGCGTCGGTTTTTTGATACAAATCCCGTTGAAAACTTTACGAAAACCTGTTATAATCTTTCTGGGATGTACCCAACTAAGGGTATATTTCATAAGAATACCTCCCTGCCGGTTTTTCACCGACATTGGTTTATATGGAGGTATTCTACCATAACCCATCAGACTTTCCAACTTATTTCTATACACACACACGCCTACACATACCGCATACAAAAATGGGGGTAAGTGAGGGCACGATGACGACGCTTTCCATTCACAAGTAACAATGTGTGATCAGGGGCTAACCCCCTAAGATTTGCAGGACGGACTACAGTCGCTGCATCGGCAATAGGTTGCGCATTCACATTGTAAGACGGAACAACGTTCCTTAACAGATCCGGTAAATCCGCACCGCCCTGTTTAACGAAGTCCTCACTGAGCACGACATCAATCGGCACAGTGGATTCAAGGACAGAACGCGGTTTCGCACGCGTACCAACTATAACCAAACCCGGAAGTTCTACGACTTCTTCAGCAGATGCCACTTCACTCGAATCCGCCTCAGTCTCATCCCCATGATTATCCGCTACAACGCCAGGTGAAATAACCATAGAAACTGATAATACTAAGCATAATGAGAACAGAACCAGCTTATTATTAAATACGCCTTTCATTATATTACCTCCATTTTGTAGTAAAATACCTACATTTAAAAATGTACCTTCCATTATATTGCCTCCTCTTCGGCAGTAAGATACTTGTATTTATAGTAAATTTTGGAATTAATTAGACATCAGGTAGTCCGTAGGTCGGGTAGAGCAAAGCGAAACCCATAGGTGTCAACTTAAGAACATTTTTATGTTATTTTAGTATAAAATATTGTTGCAAAATAGAGACACCTCTTACATAATAGTAGAAAAACAATATTACTCATTTCTACAAAAGAGGTGTTCCAATGTCTATTCTAACACAGGTTTGTGATAAAATGCAAGCTATACTGCGAACGATTGCTGACGCATCAGCTTCAAGGTGCGGGTTCGTCCGAAGGATCCGCAAGTTCTCCGGAGGTGCTTTCGTGCAGACCCTTGTATTCGGGTGGCTTGAAACGCCTGATGCAAGTTATACGGAGTTGGCACAAACAGCTCGTGCTTTAGGTGTGCATGTCACCCGCCAAGCGATTGAAAAACGGATGACACCTGAAGCAGCCGAAACCTTGAAATCGGTGCTTGAGATAGCCGCAACAACACAAGTTATTTCAGCACAATCGCCGACACTGCCTTTGCTAAATCAGTTCACAGGCGTCTATGTGCAGGACAGCACCACACTCACATTGCCGGATGAGCTGAGACCTGTATGGAAAGGGGGGCGTGCTAAAAACGATTGTGAGAAGTCTGCTATGAAACTTCACCTCTGTTTTGATGTCCTCACGGGTGCTTTCCAACACTTCCAACTCAGTGATGGTATTACTGCCGATAGCAAGGCAGCAGCGGCGTTTGGACCGCTTCCTGCGGGGAGTTTACACTTAGCAGACCTCGGCTATTTTTCGTTTGACGCATTTAGAAAAATGACACAAGCAGGCATCTTCTGGATAACAAGATTGAAAGTAAACTGTAAACTGTATGATGAACAGGGAGAACCCTTCTGCTTATATAAGCACCTCAAGGCAACAAACTCGGACACTATAGACCAGCGTTGCTATGTTGGAGCGAGGGATCGTCTGCCAGCACGCCTCGTTGCACGGCGATGTTCCGAACAAGTAGCGAGCAAGCGTCGCCGATACATCAGGCGTGATGCTAAACGGAGACAGACAACGCCCTCAAAACAACGGTTACGCCTTGCCGATTGGGATATTTACATTACAAATGTGGAGGTTGCACAACTTACCGTTGAACAAGTTATTATTATTGCTGGGCTCCGATGGCAAGTTGAGTTGCTATTCAAATCCTTCAAAAGCGTTGGCAAGGTGAATACATTCCGCAGTGCCAAACCTGATCGTATCTTATGTGAGGTGTATGCGAAACTCATCGCACAACTGATAAGACATTGGATTATGGTAGCAGCTGGCTGGCGGTGTATACTGCACGATCCCATCAGCACAGCGAAACTTATTGGGCGGCATGCACGCACACTCACAATGAGTTTTCACGAATCTAAAGCGGCGTTATTGAAGACACTGAGCAACATAAAAAAGGATTTACAATACAGCGACTGGGGACAACATAGAGCAGGAAAGCACACAACTTATAGGCAACTGAAAAAGGCTGAAAATCCCTAAGTTGACACCTATGGGAGATGAATAGCCTATCCTATTCAGAAGAATACAGTTTTAGAGAGGATTTATGCAAATTGATAAGCATTATTAGGTTGTTAAAATATGATAGAAATAGAATTAATTGTTTATGTCGTTATAGCATCGATGATGGTAGTTTGCTTAATTGTCTTGAAAAATAGCGGAATTGTAAGGAAATCTGATTATAGGTATTTCTACGTTCTACTGTTTCTAATTCTTACACAGATTGTCATCACAATTACTCTGATATCGTCACAGAAACAAGATTCTAATCCTACCAAAACCGCCATCTATTTAGCTGCAGTCTTTGCACTAACTCTTATATACATTATAACAAGAATAACGGTACCATCTCTTGAAATTCAAGAAGATGCACGAGTATGGATAGGATGGACAATGTTTCTTGTATTGGCAGCGGGTTTTTGTGCGTTGTCGATCAAACTCCCAGATACAAAGACGGATCTATACAGAATGCCTCTTGCAATGGCATTGTGTGTTGGTATGCTATATTATCCTCCTGTATTTGATAGGTTGTCCATATTGAAACGTGCTGCTGGAGAACGAAGGATTGAAGACAGTATAGAAGGACATAAAGAATCTGTTATGAACTTAGCAATTGAATCGTGGCGTTTCGCAAAAGATTATGAACGTATGCTTACACGGATTAATACTAAACAGACAAAAAGGTATGAGAGCAAGTTACAACAATTTATAGAAAAGGCCGAAGAATCCCTTTCGGGCATTGGTCTGCGCGTCGTGAATGTTGAAGGTTATCCTTATGATCGGGGAATGGCTGCCACACCTCTTAACATTGAGGATTTTGAACCGGACGATCAGTTAGTCGTCGATCAAATGCTGGAACCGATTATTATGGAGGGAACGGTCTTAGCAAAAACTGGTACGGTAATACTAAGGAGAAAAGAATAATGGAGAATTTTGTCGGTATTGATTTAGGAACTACAAACAGTGCTATTTGCACTTTTGATAAGGATACGCAACAAACTCGCGTTTGGAGAAGCCCAGAAGGGAATGATGTAACCCCGTCTGCAATCTATATAGATAGACGAGGCGAATATGTTGGTCAAAGAGCGTACAATGATGCCCCACGCAGTCCGGATAATTGTGCGACTTTATTCAAACGTTTCATAGGAACAACCACACCGATTGAGCTAACTGCTGTTGATCGCACTTTTACACCAGAAGAATGTTCTGCAAAGGTTTTGACAACATTGTTTGGTTATCTTCCTGAGGAGATTAGAAATTCATCTGATACTGGCACTGTGATTACTGTGCCTGCAGCGTTCAATCAGATGCAGAAAAATGCGACGATGACCGCTGCTGAGATGGCAGGCATTGGGAAAGTCGAACTTGTTCAGGAGCCTGTCTCAGCAGTAACAAGTTTTATGAAAGCTAGCGGCGGCAAAGATGGTATCTATTTAATCTATGATCTTGGTGGTGGCACACTGGATATTGCTATTGCGGAAAGCATCAGAAAACGCGTAAACATACTTGCACATGGTGGTATTCAAATGTGTGGCGGACGGGACTTTGACCGAACACTTGTTGACAATATTGTCTGCCCTTGGCTCCATGAGAATTTTGATCTGCCTGAAGACTTATCATCTGACCCAACATTCAAACCACTTTTGCGATTTGCAACGTGGGCAACTGAAAAAGCGAAGATAGAACTCTCAGCAAGAGATGAAGCGATGATTAGTCTTTCTGAAGTTGAGATCCGCACTAACGATCTTAATGGTGACGAAATTTATCTCCATATTCCTTTAGATAGGAACACCTTTGATAAACTGATTGAAGATCAGATCACCGAAACAATAGATGCAGTAAGAGAAACGCTCTCTAAAACTGGATATACTCCTAACGATATAGAAAGTATTGTCTGGGTTGGTGGTCCGACGCATTATAAGCCATTAAGGGACAAAGTAGCTTTTGAACTCGGTATCAAGGGAGATATATTAACAGTTAATCCTATGACAGCAGTTGCTGAGGGAGCAAGTATATGGGCAGAATCGGTTGATTGGAATTCTGCTAAGAACAAGGAAGGTACTAAATCTGGAGGTACAAACGTTGAAGATAAATCTTCGGATGAACTCGAATTTACTTTTAATTTCAAAGATCGAACGCCAGATGATACCACCAAAATTGCGTTACAAGTAAGAGGACAAGTGCCTACCGGTTACCAATTCGAAATCATCAGTCTTGATAGTGGTTGGACTTCAAGACATATATCACTCCGGTACGGAGCAACCATTGACGTGAACTTACTAGAATTGGGAGAAAACAAGTTTACTTGCACAGTTTACGATGAATTGGGCAAGACCATAAAACAGGAAGAAATCGTCATCAGAAAAGTAGATATTTCCATGGATAAAATCCCTGCTGAACTCTCAATTGCACTGGAGGTAGTCAGAAAAGTTGGCAAAGAACCTGAATTGAAATATTTAGTTAAGAAAGGTGACCTGCTACCTAAAGCAGGTGAAATTACGGTCTATGCTGAAGAAGCTCTTGAAGCTGGATCGTCCAATTCGCTTAATTTTAAACTAAGGGAAATTGATTCTAGGGGTAGAAACAAGCCTATGGGAGTTTTACGAATAGAAGGAAAAGATTTGACTGAAGGATCTATTCCTGTTAACACACCATTAAAGCTCTCTTATGAGAAATCTCGTGGTGGAAACGTAAAATTTGAAATAGAGGTGGAAATTGAGGGAATCAGCAGGACATTCAACGATGTACTTTATTATGACGAAGATTCAATGCTAGATACGATTCAGATGGAAGTAAACGAAAGATTACAACGCCAAGAACACATTTTAAAAGCTAATATAGGTATGGACCTTTTACATAATCCTTTCTATTTTTTAAAGACCACACAACGAGACGATAAGAAAACAATCGTAAAGTTAGCGGAAGAGCAGGGGTTGCTTTCAGATGCTGATAAATGCAGGAATGTACAGGATACGTTAACATTTCCTCGCAAACGTATATCTGCTGAGATAGCATGGCTGCATGGAATACCAACTGAAAGGGTTTATGATATTTTAATATTGTTAGAATCAGTTTCCGGAGATCATATTAACATTGACCAATCAACATCTGATCCATCACAAAACTCACTTGCGTTGGAATTATCCCGTATTCCTTATGCGGAGTCAAGTACCTTGGCAGACGAAGTCTTAGAATTATTAATTTCACATGAGGAACATTCAAGTAAAATAAATAACCTTGTTGAAGTTAGCAAGTTTCTCGGATTTGATAATCTGAGTCCTATAGATCGTGCTAATTTACTCGCTGCAAGAATGTTACGTTTAACTGAATATTCATCTGACAATGTGGCAAGGTGGATAATCGCTATTGCCCAAACATTTCAAGAAGTGAATCCATCAGAGGTATGCAGAATTCTCAACGTTGAACGCCGAGAGTCAGGATTCCCAGAAATAACAGATCTTTCAGAAATAGTATCAGAAATACAAAGTCTTAGACAGTATTACAAACAAGTTATCAAGTTCGTATTGGAAAATATAGATTCAGCAAAAGAACGTGTTCATGCTGTTATGATGGTAGTTGAATCTGTAACCGATAATGAATCATCCGATTTACCAATATTAATTGAGGATGCAATTGATTCCTATGAAGATGTGGCAGATTCTGTTCTTGAATTAGGAGAAAAAGAGATTGAAAAATATGACAAAAAACTTCGGATTGCTGCGGAAGAAGAGGAACCAGAAATAACTTTTGCAAGAATTGTAAAAGAATTCATTAAAACTATCAAAGACTGGTGTATCATAGCCCAACCTATTCAACTGAATAAGAAAAGACAAGGTTTAAGACATGCTGCAAGTCATAATGTATCGAAACGTGTCCGCCTTTTAGCTATTTTCCTGATTAATGAATATGACAAACTTGAATCCTCACAAAAAATCTTAAAAACACTAAAAGAAGTGTTCACAGAGTTCCCTGAGATTACTGAACGTATAACTGCTGATCTTGAAACACTAAATAAAATTACTCAACAACGTGAAGACAATTCTCAAATATCACTTTTTGATAATTGATGGCATAATGGAGTAGGTTTGGACTTATTAAAAAATCCTTTTCATATTTTGGGTGCAACAACGCGAGATAATAAGATTAAAATAATGGATCTTGCAGATGAATGCAGCCTATTGTCAGATGCAAACGAATGTATGGATGCCCAGTCTACGTTGACACATCCACAAAAACGGATTGCTGCCGAAATTGCATGGTTACCTGGCGTTAATCCAGAACATATTGATTCACTGTTAAAACAGTTGGATTCTCCACACCAAAACCTACTCAATATTATTGATATTCCCCCACTTGTTCGTGCTAATGTCCTATCAGCAGGCTTGTCACGTCTTCCAAATATTGCGTCTGTGAACATTGTAGAATGGGTACTTGCAATTGCCCATGCCTATGAAAGTATTAACGCTGAAGAAGTTCGGGCGACACTTAACAAAGAACGCAGTTTATCGGGATTTCCTAAAATTGCGGATTTATCAGTGATAACTGACGAAATCCAAAAACAGAGACGTTATTATGGTCAAACGCTTTCCTCTGTAATCAAAAATCTATCCGTAACTGAACGTGCAAGAATACTAACCTTAACACTTGAAACAGTAATAGGCACTGTTAACAACCGATGTCCTATATTGATTGATGATTTAATTCAATCTTATGAACGTGAGGTCGTGGAGGATTTAGAGAGGAAGCAGGAAATAATTAAAGCACAGGATGAAAAACTCCGTGCAATGGTAGATGCAAAAAGTCCAGATACTACGTTACAACCGATTGTGGATCAACTTCTTGAAGCCGTTAGAGAATGGGATACTATTGCACAACCGATCCAGCTCAGTAAAAGAAGTAGGGGGGAACGGCATACTGCTAGTTTTGAAATTGCGGACCGCATCAGAAAATTAGCTGTTGATCTGTTTAAAGATCATAGAAAATTTGATTTTTCTTTGAATATCTTAGGTATGCTCCAAGAAATATTTGCTGAAGTACCCGGAATTGTTGAACGTATCACTGAAGATATAAGCGGAATAAGGGATTTTGAAAAATTTGAAGAGATTAACACACAAGTTGAGAAACTAAAGGAAGCAGCAGATGCGAAAAAATCTGATTATACTTTAACGCCGATGGTCAATCAACTTGTACAAACTGTCAAAATGTGGGATCCTTCAACACGACCTATCGAGGCAAATAGTATAGTAGCAATCGTTGTTAGAAATATTTCCCTGCATCTTTGGAATAAACATAAAAAACTCAATTTTGCTATACAGATCACAGAAACCCTCATTCGAGTATTTAAGGATGTAAATGGGATGAATGAGGTAAATAACAAACTTGAAGTGGATATAGTAACACTATATTCAATTGAGATGGAGCGAAGAAAAACAGGTACCGGTTGTCTATTACAAATCATAATCTTCGGTATACTGGGAATAGTAGGGGCATTGTTACAAGGTTGTTAGTTAGTGAAGTTTACAATATATTTTCTTGGAAAATATGTAATCTACGGAGTATAAATTATGAACGGAGAATGCCTTAATCACCCACTCACGGAAGAAGAGCGAAGTCATTTTGAAACGCAGGGTTACCTCTATGTTCCGAATGCGTTATCCTCTGAGATGGTGGCACATCTTATAGGTGCTGTTGATAAACTCTATAGCGATGCCCTTTCTACCGGCAGAGCAACACAAGATAATCATTGGGGTTTTTCCAATTTCTTAGGTGAAGATGATGCATTTTTGGAACTTGTTGACTTACCGACAACGTTCCCCAAGGTTTGGGGTATTCTGGGATGGAATATCTATCTCTACCATGCACACCTACACGTCAAACCGCCTGCCCCATCAGATGCGCAAGATGGAGATGGATGGTTGGAATGGCATCAAGACAGTGGTCGCGTGAATATTGAGATGGAAACACATCCGCGTCCGCGCCTTTCGTTGAAGGTAGCCTATTTCCTCACAGATGTCTCTGAACCGGGGCGTGGAAATTTCTATATCCGTCCCGGCAGTCATTTCTCGGATGTGCCCTTACCAGAATCGAAGGTTAGTCGTGACCCGCGTGAAAAGACAGCGGATGACATACCCAAGGATGCTATACCGGTTTGTGTGGAACCTGGCACTGCAGTTCTTTTTGATAGACGGCTTTGGCACTCGCGCAGTCCGAATGCGTCTCAGATAACCCGAAAGGCACTTTTTTATGGATATGGATACAGATGGATTCGTCCGAAAGACGATATGGTCGTCGAACATCTCTATAGTCGTTGCGATCCGATTCGTCAACAACTGCTTGGTGCTGCTGTGCGAAATAATGGCCGCTATGTTCCAACTGATGCGGATGTGCCATTACGCGGTTGGCTGATTGAACAATTTGGAGAGGAATCTGTATATTCACAGGCACCAGTGGGAGCCTAATCACGTTGATCTGTTATCCGTTTCCAATTATTACGGGATAAGACAAACTTTCCCGAAGTTCTTACGTGCTTCCAGCAATTGGTGTGCTTCAGCTGCTTGTTCTAATGGGAGTGTCCGATCAATTATAGGTACTAACAGTCCTAGTTCTGCAAGACGGATAAGTTTTCTAAGTTCTTGAGTCGTGCCTAACGCAGCTCCCATGATGGTGAGTTGTTTTTGATACATTTTGCGGATGTTGATTTCACCGATATTGCCTGTAGTTACACCACATGAAACAAGCCTGCCGTTTTTTGCAAGGCTGCGGATACTCTTGTCCCAAGTCGCAGCACCGACATGTTCCAGCACAACATCAACACCGCGTCCGTTTGTCTTTTCAAGTATTATTTCAGAGAAGTCGACATCGGTGTAGTTTATAGTAACATCAGCACCGAATTGTTTGGCGCGTGCTAATTTTTCATCTGTACTTGCGGTAGCGAAGATGTGTGCTCCAACAAGTTTAGCGATTTGTAAACCTGCACTGCCGACACTGCCTCCTGCCCCAAGTATTAAGACATCTTCACCAGCGCAGAGTTGTGCGCGTGTAACGAGCATGTGCCACGCAGTGAGGTAAGCGATCGGTAATGCGGATGCTTCGACGAAAGACAAAACGTTTGCTATCCCAATTGCATTCTTAGCAGGTGCTTTGACATACTCAGCATAACCGCCGTCTGTTTGGAATCCGAGTAATTGTTGTGTATCACAAAGATTTTCGTAACCGTTGAGGCAGTCGCTACAGATACCGCATGGGATGCAGGGCGCGAGGAGTACGCGATTCCCGATAGTGAGTCCCATAGCTTCACCAGATATTTCGACGATTTCTCCAGCTATATCCGATCCTAAAATATGGGGTGTGCCAGTTTCTTCAAGTTTCTGCTTTATCTCAGGTCGGTTACGTCGTGCATGGATATCAAGATAGTTAACAGCACAGGATTTAACTTTGACGAGGATTTCATCAGGTCCCAGGGTAGGTGCAGGAACATCTTGATATTTTAATACGTCAATATCACCTTGCTCTGTGAACGCAACTGCTTTCATTATCATTCAATTTATACTAACGTGAATTTGGGATAAGACATTTTTTGCTCGATGCACAACCTGGAAAGGTTATGCTACAATTCAAGGACACTGAACTCACGTTATACTATCTAACCGTACGCGCCGTGACTGAGGAATCCGAGCAGGCGGCGGAGTCGTGGGCTTGCGTCTTGATAAACCGATTCGGGCATGTTATAATTCATGAACGGATAGAATTTGTGCCCAACCAGTCGACGGGCATAAGTGATTTGTGTGATGTATCGGGTGCGCTGACTCTGATTTGGCCCTCCACGGTGCCACACCTGATTGTTGAACATAATAACACTCCCGCTTTGCCGAGATTGTATTGCACTTTTTCCTCCCATTCTGTCCCATCTATCGGATTTGGCGGGGATGCGCCGAAAAGATGTGAACCCGGAATAACTTCCGTGCCACCATGTTCAATCTCAGTGACATCCGTAAGGTAGTAGTTAGCAGTAAAGAGTAACACAGGGAGTTTTACATTCGTGGGCGGTTCCCCTTCCGTGACGAGATAGTGCGGAGAGTCATCTTGATGCCATGACGTTATACCGCCACCAGGGCGTGTTTGAAAAGAGTTGTTGTGAATTACGTGACATTCACCAGGAATAAGTGCTTCTGCAAACGAGACAATCGGTTCCAAGTCGAACAATCTGAGGTTTGCCTGACTATGTTCGAACATGCGATGACTCAGATGCATTGTTGATGTGTGATTTCCACCGTTAAGATTGTTAGGATTGTTTTCAAGTGCCCACTCCAAGTCCTGCCGAAGTTCCGCACAGTGGGCAGGAGTCAACACATCTTGAAGAAATAGGCATCCGTCACGGTGGAAGGTTTCCACCCATTCCTGTATTTGTTCAGTACTGACATCTTGCTCAGACAAGTAACGTATTTCAGACATGAGTAACCTCTTTGTAATTTGAAATAAGGCGGAGCAAACCTCCGCCTAACATGATGGTTAACTCGCTACCATAGTTCTGTGGTTGTCATACCGTGCTGATGCGTAGGTTATCCCATCGCAGCGGCAACAATGATACCAAGCGATACAAGAACGCCTGCAACTGCAATACCTGCAGCTACGTTATTCTCTTCCGCAATTTGTCTGTTCAGATCATACGGCGTTGCCAAATCAAAGACTTTGTAACCTATCATTAAAATGATTAATCCTACAATACTGAAGACGGCTACTAATATAATATCTCGCGCAATAACTTTCCAAGGAAACAGTGAAGTTTCTTCTGAAGCAGTACCTTCGTCTTGTGCGTTTGCAGTCGTTACAAAGACAGCAAATACACAGAGTGATACCATAACTAAACAGAGTGTTATTGAGACGATTCTTTTCGCTATCATGATTCCTCCTATGCGACATGGATGTCTACTATTGAAAGTATAGTTAAGGGGTTAGGGTGTTATTTCTTTATTGATTCAAATTTTCTACAACAATAGATACTATACAAGAATAAGATAATTTATTCAACGTGTTTAAGCAGTTGAAACTGCATCTTATCTGTCTTGTGTATCTGTTTTATGAGGATAGCGTCTTTTTCTGGAATGTAACGCCATCCGGATGTTACCTCTTCAAGTGATTCTACTTGTGGTATATCAAACGCGGAGTCATCTGTATTCTTTTGATTCTCCGCACAGTGTGAATGTATCTGTGATGGCTGCTGTCCATATCCCGTAATCAGTGTCCAACTGGCTTCGTTTTCTGCATAGGTGAGTGTCCATTTCAATTCTCCTGAACGCGATAAATTAACGTTTTCTGGGGCGGCACCAGAACTCAAATGGATGGAACCTGTGATTGTTGTTTTTACGCGTGGGTCAAGTCCACTGAGCGTGTATACATTCACCATAATATCCTCTGGATTGAGATGGGGTCCCTTACCTTCGGTGCAGAATCCGTAGAATCCATCAGGATAAGTGCCTTTGAGTTCTCCCTCTTCCCATTGCTGATACATTGCACTCACGGTGATGCCTTTAGCGATCTGTTTCCATTTATCTGCATGTGCATGTTGATTAAAACGTTGCAAATAGTATGCGTACACCAAGCCGTTCCATTGTACAGGGACACCCAACCATGAATGTGTGTAGAATGTTGTCCCGAATACGGGAATGGATGCGAACTGCATACCGGGACGATCGGGGAGATGCCAATGGTAGAGAAAAGGTAACCCTGTTTCTGCCCAAAATTCTGCGCGTTTCAAATATGTTTTGTTTTTCGTAATCTCATGTGCTTCCACATAAGCACCGATTGCATGGGCTGCAGCGAGAATATCCGGTTGATAGAGTGGACATTCCCATGTTTGCGCTCCGCGGGGTACAGTGAAACGGTCCATATAAGAAAGTGCTTTTTTACCTGCTTCAAGAGAGGCTTCGTTTCCAGTTATACGTGCATGCTTGATAAGTTTAAGGGCATTTGCAGCACATGTGCCGAGCACAACGTCGCCCGTTTTTCCAAGGCTTTGCGTTTTCTCAGAGGATGGTTGGAATCCCCAACTACCGTCCGCTGCTTGTGACTCTATTATCGACTGTACCTCATCTTCGTAGTATCCTAACGCTGCATCTAAATGTCCATAATAGAACGGAAATTCGCCACTGAGAATATGACATGAACCGCGTGCAGCCAAACCTTCAGTACCAGAATCAGCAATCGTCTTCTCTGCAATCTCGGTAACACGTTGCTTAACTTCATCAGATTTTGTGACGAGATAATCATACCAGAGTAACGTAGCGAAACCTGGTTCATTCCGTGAAGCCCAGTCAACACAGTGTCTGGATTGTCTATTTTCCGGATCCCAGACAGTGTGCAAGAACCCGTGTCGTGAGAGCAACACTTCTTCTTCGTCACTACGCGGTGGTTCCAAAGGTTTCGGGGTGCCATAAGCTGCTTTCCAATGTGAAACAGCTTCTAAAATAGTTGCACTACCGTCAGCGATAATCTCACAGTTTAATGTGATTTCACGTTCAGGGGTGAGTTGATAAGCATTTTTGGCAATCAACGTATTTTCCTCAACCCAATTAGGTACGGTTGGTAGAAAAAGTCCCATCAGATGATTTCTTTCTTGATGATGCCAGTTGGGTGAAGCAAAAACAGCGGATACGTTCTGTGATTCACCATCCCAATTTTGCAACGGATTCCAAGCGATACCTACGACAGATTTCTGTATTTGAACAGCCATAACGGGTATGGTTATTTTATATGGATGTGGGACAAGTCTATTGTTGAGGGGCGGGGCAGCATCTCGCGTGTTTGATGAAGGTTCGTCATCTTCAAGGTATTCTAAACCGGGGAAGAGCGCAGCAGTTTTCTTTTCCCGTGTACTTTTATGGCCTGCGTAAATTTCTGGACAGCGAAATGCAAGAAGTTCACGTTCCTTGTCAACAGTTAAACGATATGTCGCCTTGACTCGCTTTGTATCTTCGGTGAGGTTAAGCTCTAACTGAAGTTTCCAATGAACACCATCTACATCTGTATGTTCACCTGTCAGGGACACGGTGGATTCCCCAAGACTGTTTCCTGCTAACTGCACATCATTCGGTATAAAGTCTATGGTATGAAGGGTATCCTGAGATCGGTATGTTGCCTCAGCGATCATTTTTGAGGTTGCGACTTGTTGATAGGTGCTGCCCTTTGCTACGAAGATGGCTAAATATTCATAGCCTTGTTGCGTAATCTCTTGGGTATGTGTTTTATCTTTTGTTTTTCGCGTGCTCTTTTGTAGGGATGAACCGTTATGAACGAGAATCATGCGAAGATGTTTATTTCCTAACACCAGATGCTGATCGTGCATAATGGTATGGAGTTCAGGATCGACCTGTGTATCAAGTTTAGGCAAGGCAGGACAGATTTTTACTGACCCCTTCATTTGTCCGTTTCCTTTGACATAACGTGACTTGAGCGTGACTGTGAAATTTATCGTGGAAGGGCGTGAAACGCCGCGTGCATACCATACAAAGGTCGTTGTATCACCAGCTGCGAGTGTCTTCAGGTTATGTGTAGATCGTCCGCGTCTTAGTTTTACTTCACTGATGGCAAGTCTTGCGTTATTCTTTTTAGCAAAAGGTCCCGTGCCAACGTTTCTGAGAGTGCATTGTATTTCAAAAGCTTCTCCTGTTGCAACGACTGCTGCCGTTGCACCGACACTCACAATTTCTAATTTCGGCTGGTATGCATAGAGTGTTAACGCAATCGGTTCATTTTCCAATTGATTATGTATTTCCGAAGCGATATCTTGGGAGGGTGTGAAATCGTCACGATTAATATCAAAGATAGCGGTTAGGTTTTCTGGGTATTTCGCAATTGCAATACCGCATTGTATTTCTTGTCGTAACGCAGATGGGTCTTCAGTTGAAGCATCTTGTGTTCGAGTGAGTTTTAGAAGTTTGGGCTGTCCCCATAACGCCCATGCATAGTTACTATTTCCTGCAACGTTACAGTGTGTTATGAAAACGAGTTCCACTTGATTGCCAGCGAATCGTGTTAAATCTATGCCGTTGTGTGTCCAGTGGCATTCTGTGGAAATACATTCAAAACACTGTTCGCCAGAAATTTCTATACAAAACTTGACACCACCAGGTTGCCTTTCGGCATCGTCAAATACTACACCGTCTCTGAGGCCGGTAAAGAAAGAGAGGAAAAGCGTTCCGTTTTCTTCAACTTTGGGAAGATCGAGTTTATAGGATATACGTGCAGGTTCACTGGATGCTGGGTGTTCGAAAAGAGCAGGTTTTGAAACGCCTCCAGAAATGTCCGACATACTTGCAGAGGTTTGTTCAGCATCTGAAGATTCGCTTACATCGAACATAGTCACAAAATCATATAATTCTTCACTTTCACCGAGAGAGTATGCACGAACAGGTTCAGTGGGTGCGGGTGTTTCTTCAACTTCCGGTATGTCTTGTTCCGCGTGTATTTCTGCGTCCTGAGGTGTTTCGTCAGTTTCAGGTGTGTCATCTGTGTCGGACATCCCTTCGACGATGGCTGTGTCTGGATTCTGTGCTGCATCCTCTGTTGTGTCAGGATGTTCAGTTTCTGAATTCGCTTTTGCTTCAGATTCCGCTGCGGCTTCAGAGATTACCTGATTATCTGATGTTTCTTCCTCATCATCTGATGTGCCTTTATCATCAAAAGGCTGTTCAGGTTGGGTATTCGCTGCCGAGTCAGGTGAATCTATTTCGTTTTCGTGTTGTTGGTCATGCGGAGGTTCTGCTTCCACATGTTCTGTAGAGTCAGATTCGGGAGTGTCATTTTGATGTTCAGACTCTGGTTGTTCTGGTTTAACTCCCTCCTCATCAGTGTGTGTATCTTCTTCCATTTTTCCAATTAAAAGATGATGGAAAAACGTTATCATATTTATCTCCTCTGGTCATTTTCAGCAAGAATATGTTTTACTGTTTTTCTGGTTTCCACTGCTGTTTTTTGTTTCATTTCATCAGGGTAAAGAAATTTTTATGATTCCACAATAGCGCGCATTTTTTCAAACCCAATTCGGGCAACTTCTGCAGGATCCTCTTCCCAGTAACTTGGATTGAACAATTCCAAGGAGATAACGCCTGAATACTCTGCGTCTTTCAAAATTGAGATCATCCGCTTCAGGTCAAGAATCCCATCTCCGGGATAGACTCTATCCGCATCAGTCTGTTCTGCGCGTGCGGGTTCTGCAGGGGCATCATTGAAGTGAAACACAGCGATTTTGTCTCCAGGAATGCCCGCTATATCTTCTATCTCTCCGCCACCGCGATAGATGTGGAAGGGATCGAGCACAATCGTGCTATCTGGATGGTCGGCAACTTCTATCACTTCCCATGCATGTTTCACTTGATTAACACCGTCAACAAAACCGAGGAACTCCATTGCAGGTTTAACACCGAACTCTCGTCCGAGTTCAAGCAGTTTGCGGTAATTTTCACCACCTAACTGCAGGTCTGCTACTTCACGTGGTGGGCTTGAAATGATATAGGTTGATCCGACAGTGGCGGCTTGTGCCATCCGTTTTTTCGCATCCTCCAATGCATTTTGAAGGTCAGTACCCGTTGCATTGAGCCATCCATGCAGAGCAATTACAGTCGACACCGTAAGACCATTGTCATCAAGTGCCTTTTTCACATCTATCAGAGAACCACCTTGTTCCTCGTAGTCGGATAAGTCGTTATTCCACAACTCAATTGCTGTATAGCCAGTTTGCCCTGCAATTCGAATTTTATCCATCAAACTTGCAGGACGGATCGTGCTTGTATTCAACCCTAACTGAAATTGTCCCATGTTATCTCCTATTTGTTCATCAAAGCGCGAATGAAGCGTACATCTACGCGGGCAAGGTCAATCACACTCTCTACAGGTTCACCACTGTATTCACTATGGAAACTCACAGGGCCTGTCCATTCCATCTCCTGTAACGTATTAATTGCTGTTTCCCAATCAACGAACCCTTTTCCTATACGAACAACTTTACCGCCTTTCATGCCGGGAGTACGTGCAAGGTCTTTGAAAGCGATGACTGCAAGGTGTGATTTGACAATATCGAGTGCCATGTCAATAGGTTCTCCAACAATAGAGAGATGTCCCGTATCCGCAAAAACGCCGATATATTGGGGATCAAACTTCTTCACAAGGTTCATCACAGCACATGAATTCAGTCCCATAGATGTCCCTGAATGGTTGTGAATACATGTTCTTGGACCATATCTCTCAGAGAGTTTTGCGAATTCATCGAGTTGGGCGCGTATCGAATCAACTTGAGCCCAGTATCCACCGTTTCCGGCCTGCCAATGCCAATATCCCAATTTGATATTTTCAACGCCTGCATCCCCTGCAGCAGCGTAAACCCGTTGAGCGTCTTTACTTGTGGGGTCTAAAAAGTCTCCAGGAGTCGTAATGAGTGGAACGGACATACCTGCATCAGCAAATTGCGCTGCGGCAGCGGGGAGTTCCTTGATTGCATTTTCGGGATTTACCGGATAACCGGGACGCACACACAGGTCAGCACCCTCAACACCAACAGATTTTAATGCAGTGATGATTTCTGGAATATCTAACCCCTGTAGATGTTTTGTGAACATTATAAACTTCATATTATATCTTCTTTACCAATCCACTACAGAACTATCATCAGGATGATAGGATTCTGGATTACGCCAATCGTGGTCTATTTTATCTTCAAGTGCATCTTCATCTAATTCAATTCCTAAACCAGGGCCTGTTGGTAGTTCAACAAATCCATCTTTGAAAACAAACGGATTTTTGAGGTAACCTTCACCGAGCGTCGTATGTTCCTGCATGACAAAGTTTGGAATTGAAGCGTCTAATTGGATGCATGCTGCTAATGAAATTGGGCCGAGCGGATTATGCGGTGCGATGCCGCCATAATATGCCTCTGCCATGCCTGCGATGATACGGACTTCGTTGATACCACCTGCATGGCACAGATCGGGTTGCAGCACGGATGCGGCCTGTTTCTCCAATATCTCACGGAATCCCCACTTGGTAAAAATACGTTCACCCGTAGCAATAGGCAAGTGTGTGCTACGTGCTATCTCGGCAAGTGTATCCACATTTTGACACTGGATCGGTTCTTCGACAAACATCGGCTGGTAAGGTTCCAATGCCTTAATCAATACCTTTGCTGTCTGTGGACTTACCGCACCGTGGAAGTCAATTGCCAAGTCCACCTCTGTCCCTGCTGCTTCCCGTAGCGCGGCAAAGTGTTCAACGGCTCTATCTATGAACGCCTTATTTTCAATGATACGTGCGGGTCTACCGCCAGCAACACCGGTTTTGAATGCGGTGAACCCTTTGTCAATCCACTCCTTAATGCTGTGTGGATCACCGCCACCTTTGTACAGTCGAATACGTTCGCGTGTCGGTCCACCGAATAGCTGATATACAGGTACATCGAGTGATTTTCCTGCTAAATCCCATAATGCTTGTTCAACACCGCTCAACGCACTAGTAAGAATCGGTCCACCACGGTAGAATGCGTGACGATACATCGCCTGCCAATGATGAACAACACGTCTTGGGTCTTCACCTATGAGATAAGGGGCAAGTTCGTCAACTGCTTGTGCACAAGTCTTCGCACGTCCCTCCAAAATGGGTTCACCAAGCCCTACCAATCCTTCATCGGTATGTATTTTTAGAAAGAGCCAGCGGGGTTGTACAAGGAAAGTTTCTAATTTCGTTATTTTCATATAGAGTTCACCTTAAATGCATATCGAGTGTGCATGCAATTTTAATTTATGGTACCACCTCATCTATATTTTGTCAATCTTATTTTATGCCAAATCTTTACATCCTTTTTATCTAAACAGTTGCTTTTCTGGTGTACTATTGCTAATATATTCTCACGTTTATGCTAGCAAGCTTATTGTGTCTATGCCCATAGGTTTTAATGAATTATGCATCTGTTTGGAGGAGTGTATACATGGATAAAATGAAGATCGCACATATCGGAACAGGTAACCGTGGAACGAATACGTATCTACCACTTATTGCTAAGTTATCACAAGATTTAGAACTTGTTGCTGTTTGTGATGTACATGAGGATAGAGTCACAGAACAGGGACAAAAGTATGATGTGCCAGCCTATACAGATACGGAAGAGATGTTGGAGAATGAAAAACCGGATTTATGCTCTATTGTGATAACACCAAGCAATAATCACGTTCCGGGAGTTCTCTGCTCTCAACATGGGGTCAGTTACTGTACAGAAACACCATAGGTGTCAACTTAAGAACATTTTTATGTTATTTTAGTATAAAATATTGTTGCAAAATAGAGACACCTCTTACATAATAGTAGAAAAACAATATTACTCATTTCTACAAAAGAGGTGTTCCAATGTCTATTCTAACACAGGTTTGTGATAAAATGCAAGCTATACTGCGAACGATTGCTGACGCATCAGCTTCAAGGTGCGGGTTCGTCCGAAGGATCCGCAAGTTCTCCGGAGGTGCTTTCGTGCAGACCCTTGTATTCGGGTGGCTTGAAACGCCTGATGCAAGTTATACGGAGTTGGCACAAACAGCTTGTGCTTTAGGTGTGCATGTCACCCGCCAAGCGATTGAAAAACGGATGACACCTGAAGCAGCCGAAACCTTGAAATCGGTGCTTGAGATAGCCGCAACAACACAAGTTATTTCAGCACAATCGCCGACACTGCCTTTGCTAAATCAGTTCACAGGCGTCTATGTGCAGGACAGCACCACACTCACATTGCCGGATGAGCTGAGACCTGTATGGAAAGGGGGGCGTGCTAAAAACGATTGTGAGAAGTCTGCTATGAAACTTCACCTCTGTTTTGATGTCCTGACGGGTGCTTTCCAACACTTCCAACTCAGTGATGGTATTACTGCCGATAGCAAGGCAGCAGCGGCGTTTGGACCGCTTCCTGCGGGGAGTTTACACTTAGCAGACCTCGGCTATTTTTCGTTTGACGCATTTAGAAAAATGACACAAGCAGGCATCTTCTGGATAACAAGATTGAAAGTAAACTGTAAACTGTATGATGAACAGGGAGAACCCTTCTGCTTATATAAGCACCTCAAGGCAACAAACTCGGACACTATAGACCAGCGTTGCTATGTTGGAGCGAGGGATCGTCTGCCAGCACGCCTCGTTGCACGGCGATGTTCCGAACAAGTAGCGAGCAAGCGTCGCCGATACATCAGGCGTGATGCTAAACGGAGACAGACAACGCCCTCAAAACAACGGTTACGCCTTGCCGATTGGGATATTTACATTACAAATGTGGAGGTTGCACAACTTACCGTTGAACAAGTTATTATTATTGCTGGGCTCCGATGGCAAGTTGAGTTGCTATTCAAATCCTTCAAAAGCGTTGGCAAGGTGAATACATTCCGCAGTGCCAAACCTGATCGTATCTTATGTGAGGTGTATGCGAAACTCATCGCACAACTGATAAGACATTGGATTATGGTAGCAGCTGGCTGGCGGTGTATACTGCACGATCCCATCAGCACAGCGAAACTTATTGGGCGGCATGCACGCACACTCACAATGAGTTTTCACGAATCTAAAGCGGCGTTATTGAAGACACTGAGCAACATAAAAAAGGATTTACAATACAGCGACTGGGGACAACATAGAGCAGGAAAGCACACAACTTATAGGCAACTGAAAAAGGCTGAAAATCCCTAAGTTGACACCTATGGGTATCAATATATGGTAGAGTTTTGAATTATTTATACATATTGATTATATCCTGAAGTGTTTTATCTTTATTATATTCTCGTAAGCGTTTGATGTTCGCAAAATCATGTTCAATTGGGTTATAGTCCGGTGAATAAGGAGGCAAATACAATAGGGAGGCACCCGATGCCCCTATAAGATCCCGGGTGCGGTGTGTTTTATGGATGCGTGCGTTATCCAAGATAACAAGATGGTTTTCATCTAAACGCGGGCATAACTCATGCTCAAGCCAAGTGTTGAAACGCTCCGCATTACAACTCCCCTCAAATAGTATAGGGGCTGTAAACGCCTCATCTATACGTGCAGCTAACAAAGTTGTGGTGCGGTTTCTTTGACTGGATATAAGGTCAAAAACAGGTTCACCTTTCGGAGCATACCCGAAACGCCTGAAACTTTCTGACCGAAAACCACTCTCATCAATAAAAACTAAGGATTTTCCGTTTTCCTTTGCAGCAGCGAGTTGTTCACGATAAGTTTCTCGCTTGTGATCACATCGTTCCTTATAGCCGAGTGTCTTTTTTTTCGCGAGATACCGAGTTTTCGCAGTCCATACCAAATACAATAGTAGGAAACGCCGAAATGATCTGCGCGCTCCTGTATAGTTTGATCGGGGAAATCTTTTACTTGTTGTGTGAGTGCCTTGTAGTCAATACATCTGGGACCTTTAGGTCCTGATTTTTTCGGGGCGAGTGGGTCTGGTGCGTTGAGCCATTTATAGATAACATCGCGTGAGATATTGAAAAGTTTCGCAGCTTTTACTTTGCTGCCGCCGTTATCAATGAAATCAAGCACGCGTTTTCGCAGGTCTGTTGAATATGCCATAATACCGTGTATTATACCACAAATAGAAAAATATGTATAGAAAACTTTATATTTTACCATAAGTGCCGTAATCTGCAGCCCATTCACGGAAGTAGGTTTCAAATTCCCAACCGTTTGCGGTTTTGTTGAAATTGGAACGGTCTGGATACGGTAGTTTTTGGTTCAATAGATCGTGTAGTTGTTCAACTGTTGGTGTCCATAGGTCTTCGGTGTTTTCTGTGGTGGGTTGAAGTGCTTGAATTGCAGGATGTTTGCACATTTCGAGGTAACGTTTTTTATCTTCTGGATTCATAATGTATGTAATGATAACATATATCAACCAATAGATTCAACCAATATTAATTGCTTATCAGAATCATTTAATTGTCAGTTTAGGTCATGTAAATATTGCAATGAGTTATAAGCGTTTCTATTCTCAAATTAGGAAAAACAATCAACCAATTCGTGAAATATAATTCAACTAACAGTTAACTAACACTAGTCGTTAAATTCTGATCAAACTGTATTCAAATCCTGTATTCAAATCAGTGAGGATTCACAGGTGAGCGCGATAGAATATGTTTCGGTAGCGTCCTCAAAACATTTTACCTATAAAGCAGAAACAGACCGTCCGTGGCAGCCTGAGACGATCCTTGAACTCTTGGAACAGGCACATCAAGAGTTTGAAAGACACATGGGACCGGGCTTGGAAACTGTTATCGAAGTCGAAGATCGGATCTGTGCCCCTAATACCTTAGGTGCGCGGGCAGAGATAAACAAACAGATTCATT
The DNA here is from genome assembly GCA_965200395.1 of Candidatus Poribacteria bacterium. GTDB lineage: Bacteria > Poribacteria > WGA-4E > WGA-4E > WGA-3G > MSPOR6. The sequence continues at coordinate 1,276,086 of CBDAUH010000004.1, forward strand.
CCGATCGAAATTACACCATTGAAGAGGTGAAACTTATCTGTGAATTTCCGAAGAACTATGGGCATACCGAGGAAGAACAGGATCTCACATATCACTTTTTTGTACACGAACTTTTCCACTGCTGGATTGGTGGGAATGTATCAAATGATTACGGAGAGATCGTTGAAGCAATCACCCAATATATGACAGATCGAACGCTTGTTCACTTGGGGTATTGCAGCGAGAAGTTGATCGTTAGAGAACGCGTTAACTGGCAACGGGCACACACAACCATCGTCAAATATAAACGCCTTTTCGACCAAATGCATACCGACGACCCAGAGAACCTCTTCGCTTTCTGCAGAGATCTAGCCGACTGCTTCCGCCAACAACGAATTCTTGCAGAAACAGATATATCTTTTGTTTTGCAGCGATATTTAGGAACATAGTATGGCATAGGAGACCGTTGGTTTCTTGCGGTAAGTCTTTCCCAATCCGCGTCATCCGTGAAATCCACGATAGGAAAGTCAGAGAGTTGTGATAAATACCTCTATACAGAACAGATTTCTTTCGAAAAGTCAGAAAACTTGAAAAATCTGCAGAATTTGTCTATAATAACGATCATTACATAAAACCATAACAAAGCGAAAAACAATGAAACTCAGTTGTCTCCCTGTCTCTCTTTACGATGACATCTTCAGTGGAAAAAGCAGTGTTGCAGACTGGATAAAGTTCGGCACTGAATTGGATTTAGATGCAGTGGATTTTAGCATAAAATTCTTTCCACATTGGAACATCCAACTGCTTAACACCGTGAGGATAACTCTTGCCAGACGCGGTTTAGAGGCTTGTATGATCGCGTGTTATTCAGATTTTACACATCCAGACCCTGCACAACGCGCAGAAGAGTTAATCAAATTAAAATCAGACATCACATTAGCAAAGACGTTAGGCGCAAATTTTGTTCGTGTGACCGCAGGGCAAAATCATCCTGGTATTGCACACAAAGAGGCAGTGCGTTGGGTTACAGATGGATTTCGGCATGCACTTGATGAGGCTGAAAAACAAGGCATCACACTCGCTTATGAGAATCATACCAAAGGTGCACCGTGGCAGTATTGGGATTTTTCACAACCATCAGAGATTTTCTTAGAAATCCTTGATGCATTATCGAATACACCCCTCGGAGTGTGCTTTGACACAGCGAACCCTCTTGTCCTAAAAGAAGATGTACTCAGTCTTTTGGACAAAGTGATTGATCGCGTTGTCGTATTACATGTCTTTGACCTGCACGAAGCAGGAACATTTGAACCTGTCCGTGTCGGCACAGGAGCGTCACCCATACCGCAGGTCTTTTCCCGCATGCTGCAAGCAAATTATGACGGTTGGCTTAGCATAGAAGAAGCCAGTCGTCAAGGAAAGCAGGGATTTGAAGAAGCGATCGCTTATGTAAAACAAGCATGGGAGCAAGCATCACCCGCGTGAAGGTTCACTCATACTTTCTCGTGCTTTGCGTGACAATTCTGCAAGATGCCCATCATTTGCCATCACCTGTTCAAGGTGTATCTTCCGTTCGGGTGTAGCCGTGTTTAGCATCTTCTCACCATATTTCCGTTCAATCCAGAACCTTGCAGAACCTGCAATATATGCCTGCAATGCATCAATTTTCTTATCAGGATACCGTTGGCAGAGATTCATTGTAAACATACGTCTGCGTGTGCCACCGCCAAACGCTGCGTGCTTCGTATTATGATTAAACAGCACAAGATCACCCGGCGTTGTTTCAAAAACTACAGCAGGTACATCTTTACCGTGCATTTCCCATATCTCTTGACTCTTCCCAACTTGCTGACTCAATCCATCAGCGTAGTTATCTCCAAATAGATGACTGCCGGGAATAACGCGAAGTGCTCCTGTATCCCGTGTTAGTGGATCCAGATAGAATGCAATCTTAATGTGCATCGGATCCTCTAAACGGTGACCACCGTCAGAGTGCCATCCTGTATCACCGACATAGAAATTACCATCACTTCCCATATAGTTAAAATCGTCTCTGAGTAACGTCTTTGCAATTGCCAAAATTCTTGGGTCATCCAGCAATGACGATAACTCCTCACTCTGATCAATAAACGGCACAATACAGGATCGTGCGGTGCCTTCGTGCGGTTTGCCGTTATGTCCACCACCACGTTCTGACCAGACAGTTTCAAATGCATCTTGTATGGCTCCAATCCTATCTGCCATTAATTGTGGAAAACTCAGGTAACCAAACGTCTTGAAGAAATTAATTTCTGAATCGGTGATAGTATAATCTTGTTGATTCATTTCGAATACCTCCTTTTGAATTCAAAGTTCTTACTTGCTATGAGTTCATCTACAAATTCGGTGCTACCATATTACTCGGTACAACGAGCGCATCAAACTCTTCTGCTGTTAGAGCACCTTCCTCAATTGCAACTTCTCGTAGTGTAGATCCATCTCGATGTGCCTTCTGTGCAAGTTTTGCAGCTGCATCGTAACCTATCTTCGGTGTCAGTGCTGTCACCAACATCAATGACGCTTCCAGATAACCAGCGATTGCCGATCTGTTTGCTTCAACACCGACAACACAATGCTCCCTAAACGCATCACATGCATCCGATAGCAACCGAATGGATTGGAGACTATTGAATGCGATTACAGGCATAAACACATTCAGTTCAAAGTTACCAGCACTTCCTGCTAGAGCGATAGTCGTATCATTGCCGATTACCTGAGCACAAACCATAGTCATTGCTTCACACTGTGTCGGATTAACTTTACCGGGCATGATGGAACTTCCCGGTTCGTTCTCTGGCAGTATCAATTCACCGATACCGCATCGTGGACCACTCCCTAACAATCGTATATCATTTGCGATCTTATACAAGGAACAAGCGAAACGTTTCATTGCACCGCTTGCTGATACGAGTGCGTCTCTTGCCCCCATCGCTTCAAACTTGTTCGGTGCACTTATAAATGGATGCCCAGTTCGTTCTACAATACAAGATGCTATAGCGTCAGCATAATCGGGATGTGTGTTCAATCCCGTTCCGACTGCTGTTCCACCAATCGGCAGCTCGTATAGATGATGCAACGTGTTTTGAATCGCTTCCTGTGCATGTGCTACTTGATGAGCATATCCACTAAAAACCTGTCCTAATGTCAAAGGCGTCGCATCCATCAAGTGCGTGCGACCCGTTTTTACGATATCTGAGAATTCCCGGGACTTCTCCGCTAATGCTTCTTGTAACGCTGCAGCTGCCGGTAACAGACGCTCAACGATTTGCATAACAACCGCAATATGTATGGCCGTTGGAAAAACATCGTTCGTCGATTGCGACCGGTTCACATGGTCATTCGGATGCACAGGAGATTTCATGCCACGACTGCCACCCGACAGTTCATTTGCACGGTTTGCGATGACTTCGTTTATATTCATGTGCGTTTGTGTTCCGCTGCCTGTTTGCCAAATTCGGAGTGGAAACTGGTCTGCAAGTTTACCTTCTGCCACTTCATCTGCAGCTCGACAGATAAGTTCTGCTATTTCTGATGTAATCCCTCCGAGTTGAGCATTGACAGTTGCTGCCGCGTGTTTAATGATGGCAAGTGCGCGTATGAATGTTGGTGGAAAATGTTCATCACCGATGTCAAAGTTGATATAGGCGCGCTGGGTCTGTGCACCCCAATATGCCTCCTCTGGAACCTCTACATCACCTAAACTGTCTTTTTCTATCCGTATTTTCATCAAAAACCTCTTTCTGAAACAAATGCATGATCTGCATTTATTTTAACGCATTAAAATGGACATGTCAAGTAGTCAATTTTATTTAACATGCCTTGAAATATACGAGGATCAGTGTTATGATAGTGTTCGACATTGACATTAACGGTTTCCACACATTACTGATATGTGCCATTAAGGGAATCCTTTAGAACGATTGATTTCAGGAGGGCATCCATAACCAACCAGAAACTCAGTGGTCTGCTCAATTCAACGTTTTTACTTGCTTATACCATTAAAACATGTTATATTTAAAACCATAGATTTGAAATAGCACATTCAAAGAAAAGGCAAAAGTGGAATTAACATTAGTCAATCCTTACTTGACACGACAACAAGCACCGCCACCAGCACAAAGCTACCGTCACCAACAATGGTGTACCAGAGGATATCAACAAGGACTACATCCTATTTCACCTGATAGTGAATTAGGGACCTGTATCGGCGAAATGGGCTGGGTCGGAGCACATGCCCATGCACATGACTACTTATGGGCTTCGGCAGGTAATATGGGAGTGTTATTGTCAGAATCGGTAGATTCGAAATGCCTAATTGACTATGATGAATCACCACGATATGCGCTGCCCACAGCAATCGTCGTTAAAGAATTAGCAGGTAGGCATGTGTTATTGACAAAATCAGGTTCTCGTTTAGACATGATAGGTATAGAACATCCCGCGCTCAATACCACTATTATCGAGGTTGAACCAGGTGGAACACACTATAGGATGCGTTATGGAACGCCGACGCAAACAGAGATAGATAACGCGACTGAAACGGAAAATTTAGAAAACCATTGTGTCCCAACCAGCGAAATGTTCCATTATCTACTTATTTTTGAGCAGTTAGAAAAACAGGGATTTCAAGCATTAGTCCACTTGCAACCGAAGTTTTTGAATCTAATTTCTCGCACAGAACACGGACACCCAGATCGGTTTTATAGTTTTTTGAAAGGATATGAACCTGAAACACCGATTATCTATGATGCATCAGGAGGCATCGGATTCGTTCAGGAACGGGTACCTGGAATACCAGAATTATCTTATGAAAGTTTACGACTTTTTGAAAACGGGGCGGCTCCGATGCGTCACATCCTCTACTGGGTAGGACATGGCACGTTCTCACGCGGAAAAAACCTTTTAGAGGCATATAAACACGCAGAGTACTTCGAAGCAGTAGCACGAATGGCCTGGGAGGCAAATCAGCGACAAGTCTCCGCAAAGGCATATAGCGAAGAAATCGTTAACTGTATCCTTCGTGAATTTAATGCAAGTCGAAGTCAGGCTTCAGATGTACCTACAGAACAGCATGATCCCACATTAGCATTAGACACTGAACCAGAAGATCGGAAGCCAGAAAACCTATATAACTATCCATGATATAGGGTTATTTAGTTTTATGTATTTTAGTTGTTTTTTATCACAATCGTTAATATTTTAGGATGTGCAGATATACCGTGATTTTTCACGCTATATCTGCTATACTTCACCTTAAAAACTTACGATCTTTTGAGGTGAAGAATGACAAGAAAAAAGTCCTGCCACTTAATGGATATGTTAGCAGAACTTACAGACCCACGCAAGGAAAAAGGGAAACGACACCCGTTGAAAGCAATCCTCGCACTTTTAGTCGTTGGATTGATGTGCGGGCATAAAGGGTATACATCCATCGCTACCTGGGCACGCTCACAGCCCGCACTCACAAAAGCACTCGGGTTCACACATCACAAAACGCCTTGTGCCGCAACTATCCATAATCTGTTGAAAAAGTTGGACGTTGAAGCATTAGAAAACATCCTGTCAAAATGGGTAAACGCCGCATTAGCAGAGTGCCCTGATTTGCGGGGGTGTTCCGACGCAGTCGCTATAGATGGCAAAACACTGCGTGCGTCTAAAAAAAGTGGTGCGATGATCAGCCATTTACTCTCCGTCGTCTCTCATGAGTTAGGGATCACCCTCACGCAGCGAGGTGTCAGCGACAAAACCAATGAAATACCGGTATCAACGGAAATCCTCAAAGCGTTTGATGTAGCAGGCAAAGTTATCACAACGGATGCCCTTTTGACACAACGCTCTTTCTGCCACGGAATCATAAACAGCGGGGGCGACTATATGCTGCCTGTTAAAGGCAATCAACCGGACCTGTTAGAAGCGATTGAAAAACTTTTTCAAGGCGTGCCTGACGCGGTTTCTGAAGACACAACACACCCTACTTTAGGGAAACCGATATACATGCATGAGACGATTGAAAAGTCGCATGGCAGACTTGAGACGCGATGTATCAAGGCAAGCACAAGTCTCAACGCATATCTGGATTGGCCGGGCGTAGCACAAGTGATCCAATATTGCTATACTTCCAAAAATATGAAGACAGGAGAAGAGACAACCCGCACTACCTATGGGATTACGAGCCTGAAACCGAGTGAGGCATCCGCAGAACGCTTACTTGCTTTACGGAGAGGCCATTGGGCAATAGAGAACAAGTCGCATTGGATGCGCGATGTGCTACTCGGCGAGGACGCATCACCTGTCAGATGCGGGGCTATTCCACAAGTCATGGCCGCTTTACGAAATACCGCATTATCCGTATTCCGTTTTCAAGGCATAACACGGATCGCTGATAAAATAAAGGAATATGCATCAAAACCTTTACTCACAGTTAACTTGATAAAATGAATATCTATAAAACTAAATAACCCTATCCATGATATCTTTGACATATATACCGAACTCACGTTATACTAAGATTGCAAAGGAGATATTTTATGAAAGAACCGCAGCAACCACTTGTAACGGAAGATATACAAGAAACACAACAACCTAAAACGCAAAACTTAGAATCCTATCTGAGAGACAGTATATTTGGAGATGACCTTCGTAAAAATGATGAAAAGTTTAACCAATTGACACAAGAGATAGAAAATACACAACAAAGTATCTCTGACGTTGAATCAAGGTTGCTAAAGGAAATCGCAGACGTTAAAGAACAATACGGTAATATACCAGAAAACATAGTACAGCGAGTGGATAATCGTATTGACGAACTCATTAGCCGTACTGAGAACGATCTTGAGAAGTTGTCGGTACTTATAAATGAATTTGCAACTGATTTCCAGGAACAAATTAACAGAATCCAGACAGAAACACAGACGTTCCAAAATAATAAAAACACTGATCGCAAAGCATTGGCAGATGCTTTAATTGCAATCGGCACACAACTGAAGAACGAACAATGAAAACGATTATTTATGTCCTCATTTTTTTCTTTATATTTATACAAAACAGTGTCATATCAGATACTTCTGGTTCCAATGCAGAAGAAATAACTGTAGTCGCTGTAGGAGATATCACCATTGGAAGCAATTTAACACCTACTATTGAAAAGCATGGGGCGGGTGTCTTTTTTGAAGGTACAGCTTCTATCATTCAATCTGCAGATGTCGCAACAGCTTCTCTCAATACAAGTATTTCTGACAGAGGTGAACCAGATGCAAGACGTGAACTGCGTTTTCGTGCAGTACCCGACCTGGCACGTGCAATGGCAAATGTAGGGTTTGATGTGGTTTCTTTAGCAACACCCCATATCCTAGACTTTGGGGTTCAAGCACTTGAAGATACAGTAACCCATTTGGAGTGGTATAACGTCAAATCTATCGGTGCAGGGATTACGCCAACTGCGGCAAATGCCCCAGCGTGGTTAGAGATTAACTCTAAAAAAATAGCACTGCTCGCGTACTTGCGTGGAAACGAATTTAATATGGCATCGTTGAACGTCGTTGCTTCTGCTGCCTATAGTCAAATGACACGTGCTGTTCGTGAGGTGGATGACACAGCTGACCTTGTTATTGTGTGGCTCCACTGGGGGAAAAGTGAAGCGAATACAAACACACAACAATCAAGTGTAGGGCGTCAGCGGATTTTTGCACAAGCACTTATTGACGTAGGCGCTGATTTAGTCCTATGTCAACAACTACATACTTATGGAGGAATTGAACTCTATAACGGAAAACCGATAATCTATGGTCTTGCAGACTTTATCTACGACATCTATTCATTGCAGTATGCGCGTACAATTATGCCGAAAGTTACTTTTGTAGAGGATACGCTAAAATCTATTGAACTGATCCCTATTTTAGTAGACAATCCGAGTGCCTCAATTCCGCAGCCGATTGTTATGAAAGAGAACGAACCCACAAAAGATACACAGAAAAGGAAATTAGAAGATACCGCATTAGACACACTGAAAGACTATCAGAAACGATGCGCTGCCCTAAAAACTGAGGTTACTATTGAGGGAGAACGCGGGTGGATTACCAATGTCAGTAAACACCAATAGATATCTTCAAATAGCACTCGACTAATATAGGAAAAAAGCACATTGATGGGAAACTACCAAGAAATCTTATTCGGAACGTACTACATAACATCTACAATCTATAACAACCATACAATGCCCATGACTAAATTCAACAAAGGAGAATAAATAACAATGGAAAACGAACACGAAAACACCACAGAACTGGAAAACAGTGAAGACCACAGAAACATTGAAGAAGAGATAAACACAGTAGAACTGCCTATACTTCCAGTAGACGATCTTGTTATTTTTCCTTATATGCCACCATCTCCTCCGTTTCCACCGCATCACGTTGCACTGACAGGAAAAATGGTTATGGATGCTGTCGACAATGGCGTGGTCTTGAATGGAGAACGTGTACTCTGTATCTTTCAAACTACTTCAGGACGTAGTCTTGACACAAACCCAGACGCAGTGCAAGATATGCAGATAGATGAATTACGCACCATCGGCAGTTTAATAGAGATCCCACGAGTGAAAAAAGATGATGAGGATGTGTTATTTCTTGCTAAAGGACGCGCCCGTGTACAGATCGAGGAAATCCTTCACACCGAGCCATTTATCAAAGCACGTGTTCGGCTATTACAAGATGAGGATGACATTGAAACCGAAAATATCGATACGGATACCCAAGATGAAAACGAGCAAGATTTGGAATTAGAAGCTCTGGTTCGCAGCGTAGATGAAATGTTCCAACGAATTATTGAACTCTCCTCACGTTATCAAGATGAATACGGTATGATTACGAAAGGAATTGATGCACCCGGACGATTAGCCGATTATATCACCTCTGTCTTAGATCTGAAACCACAAGAGAAACAGCAAGTTCTGGAAACAATTCCTATCCCTGAAAGGTTAAACAAACTTGCCGTTATTCTTGCTAAAGAGGTTGATCTTCATGAACTAGAAAGCAAAATTCAATCAGACGCACAAGCAGTTATCAATAAAGGCCAACGCGAATACTATCTACGTGAACAACTGAAAGCCATTCAGACTGAACTCGGTGAGGCAGACGATTTAGATGCTGACATTGCTGAGATGCGTGAACAACTGAAAGAGGCGAAATTGCCACCAAAAGCTGAAAAAGCTGCTACCAAAGAACTTAATCGCCTTTCGAAAATGCAGTCCTTTTCTCCAGAATCTGCTGTCTCACGAAATTATTTGGATTGGCTGCTCAATTTGCCGTGGTCAGTGAGTACAGACGACTCCATCGATTTATCAAATGCGATGAAGATTCTTGATGCAGATCACTACAACTTGGTGAAAGTCAAAGAACGCATTGTTGACCATCTTGCAGTAAAAATTCTTAAGTCCGACATGAAGGGACCTATATTCTGCTTCGTCGGTCCTCCTGGTGTCGGAAAAACTTCACTCGGTAAGTCTATTGCTAGCGCAATCGGCCGAAAATTTGTCCGCATCTCTTTAGGTGGCATGCACGATGAGGCTGAAATCCGTGGACATCGACGTACATACATCGGTTCAATGCCAGGCCGTATCATTAAAGGACTACGACAAGCAGAATCTAACAACCCAGTTTTTATGCTTGATGAAATTGACAAACTCGGCTCAGATTTTCGCGGGGACCCCGCAGCTGCCTTGCTCGAGGTACTTGACCCAGAACAGAACAACTCTTTCACAGACAACTACTTGGATGTTCCGTTTGATTTGTCACAGATCATGTTCATCACCACAGCGAACCAAATCCATACCATACCGCCACCACTACGCGACCGAATGGAGACAATTGAGTTACCCGGCTATACTTCAAACGAGAAAATGCAGATCGCAAAGCAGTACCTTATTCCACGTCAACTTACAGAAAACGGAATTACTGAAGAACAATTGGAGATAGCTGATGCAGTGGTAGATAAGGTGATAAGAGATTACACGCGTGAGGCAGGAGTTCGGAATCTGGAACGCGAACTCGGTACGCTTTGCAGAAAATCTGCGCGTCGCGTCGCTGAAGGGGAAGCAGACCATACAAGTATCGGTCTTGAAGAACTACCAACTTATCTCGGTCCACCGAAATTCGACTCGGAAATTGCAGGGAGAACTGCAGATGTCGGAGTCGCAACAGGACTTTCTGTCACGCCCGCTGGAGGCGAAATCCTGTTCGTCGAGGCAACTGCCACCCAAAAACAAGGTAGTAAAGCCGATCTTCGCGTTACTGGGCAGATAGGAGATGTAATGCAAGAATCCGCTCAAACCGCTCTGACTTTTATTAAGTCACAGGCAGATTCGTTAGAATTTGACACGACAGCACTCCAAGATGACATTCATATCCATGTGCCTTCAGGAGCTATACCAAAGGATGGACCCTCTGCCGGTATCACAATCGCAGCTGCTATCGCCTCCATAGCAACAAAGCGAGGAATTAACCCTGAAGTCGCTATGACAGGTGAGTTAACTCTAAGGGGAAGGGTTCTACCGATAGGCGGTGTCAAGGAAAAAATCCTCGCTGCAAAACAAGCAGGTATTAAAAAAGTCATTGTTCCTCAAGCAAATCAAAAGGATTTTGTTGAGATCCCAGAGGATATCAAGGAAGGACTCGCTTTCCACTTTGTCGAAACTATGAACGATGTCTTCTCAGAGGTCCTTATATAGCCTTTCGTGAAACAGATAGAAATAAAACACTTTAACCGATCTGTGGTAGTATCGTTATTCACGTTAAACAGATGAGATACTACATAACCTCGTAAATATGGTAAGCACAACAACACTATGTATTCCTTAGTTTAAGGAAGGAGATTAACATGAAAAGCGTAAGGAGAAACAGTATAGTTCCCATCCTCATAGTATGTGCTATGATAGCATTTACATATATGTCGACTTGCCCAATATGTTGGGGTAATACAGACAACGAAATACAACCCGCTAGTGAAACAGAAAAACGTACACCGCTTTTTCTCAAAGATATCGCACCTATCCTTGATAAACAGGGATGTTCTGCGGGACTTTGCCACGGTAAATTCGGTGGTCAGGGAGGTTTAAATCTATCACTACTCACGCTTAATCCAGAGAGTGATTATGAACCTATAGTGCATCACAACCGAGGACGACGTATCAATCTACTTGAACCTGAGCAAAGTCTGCTTTATCTCAAACCAACAGGGCAGATACCCCATGAAGGTGGTATGAGATTTGAGCCTAATTCTGATGAAGCAGAAACTATCTTGAAGTGGATCTCAGCTGGTGCACCATTCTCACCTGACGAACCACGGCTGGAGAAACTTGAAATTGAACCAAATGAAACTACCTTCAACACTGTCGGTGAAACAAGACAGCTGAAGGTACTCGCCTATTTCACTGATGGGTCAACGAAAGATGTGACACAACAAGCTGTTTATGAATCCAAAGACGAACCCGTCGCTACTGTTACAGAATCCGGATTGGTAACAAGCACCCGTTGGGGCGGAACTGCTATCTTAGCAAGATTTTTGGGGGTTGTCTCTTCCTCTTTCATAACTGTACCAAGAGAAGACGAAGGAAAACCGTACCCAGAAATCCCCACTAACAATTTTATTGATGATTTTGTCGCAACAAAACTGAAAAAATTGAATGTCCAACCATCTGAACTCTCATCCGATGCAGAATTCATACGCAGAGTATATCTGGATACAGTCGGGAAATTACCTACATCTGATGAAGTTAAGGAATTCCTTAATGATTCAAAACCTGATAAACGTGCCCGTTTGATAGATACACTCATGGATACAGACGCATGGGTCAATTTGCGGACGCTAAAAATGGCAGATATGTTGCGTGTTCATCCGCGCCGGTTAGGAAACGGAGAATTCGGTGACCGGGGGGCAACACTATTCCACGAGTTTATTCATGATTCTGTCAAGGAAAACAAACCCTATGACCAGTTTGTTAATCAAATATTGACTGCTACTGGCAGCACATATCAGTATGGGCCGACCAACTATTACCGTATTGAACGACAACCTGCTGGTAGAGCTGAAACGACTGCTCAGGTGTTCCTCGGAATACGACTCAGTTGCGCACGCTGCCATAAACACCCATTTGATGAATGGACAACGGATGATTATTGGAACTTCGCTGCATTTACTGGAAAAGTCGGCATACGAGGCGGAGAACTTTATCAAGAACAAGTAGTCTATAACAATCCAACCGGTAGAGTCATTAACCAATCAGTTCAAGGAAATCGTGGGCAGGTTGCACAACCTACATTCCTTGGCGGAGAAACACTTCCAGAGGCATATAGAGAAGAAGCAATACAACATCTCGCTGACTGGATGACAGCGGATTCAAATCCATACTTTGCAAAGGCAACTGTTAACCGGCTGTGGAGCTACTACTTTGGCAGAGGCATTGTTGACCCAGTTGACGATATGCGCGCTACAACGCCACCAAGTGTTGAGGGACTCCTAGACGCATTAGCTGAAGAATTTGTACGGAGTGAATTTGACACCAAACATATAATCAAATTGATTCTGAATTCCCGCACATATCAACTCTCCGCAGCACCGAATGAAACGAATGAATTAGATGATAGATTCTTCTCACGATTTATGCCACGCCCCTTGATGGCACAAGTGTTGCTTGATGTCCTAAATGACGTTACAGGATCAAAAGAGAAATATGGACGCTACCCAGAAGGCACGCGTGCTGTTGAAGTGCCGCTTCCTGTGAGCTCACGTTTTCTCAATCTTTTTGGTCGTTCTGATAGAGAGTTCTTAGGAAACTTAGACCCTCTGCTTGAACCAACACTCACACAAGCTCTACACATCATTAATTCACCTTATATAAACGGAAAGTTGAAAAGCAGAGACGGCACAATTACCGAACTTCTCGAACCCAAGACCGGGGAAAAGTTGCCACCTGCTGAATTGGCTACAGAGTTGTACCTAATGACTTTGAGTCGTTTACCAACCGATTCGGAACTTGATACCGCTACGTCATATCTGGAAAATGAAGAAACGAGACGCGAGGACACAGAAGACCTACTCTGGGCCCTTATCTCATCGCGCTCATTCCTTTTCAACCGGTAAGTGTTACTTTAGATAATAACCTCTGGGCAGGTAAGAAATGCTGGATGCAAGTATCCAGCACTTTAACCTGCCCAATTTTTATCAATCGTGGTTCAGACACACCGCGCGTAAACTAACTTGCACACTTATTCTGATTCATGACATTCTTTACGAAAAAAACTGAAAATATGGTATAATTACTTTCATATTATGTACTGCAATCAGGAGAAACATATATGAGTAGTAGTCTATCATATAACCTGTTGGCTGAAAAATTAGAGAAACAGGGAATTCATATAGAGGAAGTTAAGACGTACCTAAAACAACAACATATTGAGACACCATCCTGGGGTTATGGTAATTCCGGAACACGATTCGGTGTGTTTGAACAACCCGGGGCAGCTAGAAATGCAGCAGAACGTTTAGAAGATGCAGCTACCGTACATAGATTTACCGGTGTTGCCCCTACCGTCGCACTTCATATCCCTTGGGATAAAACAGACGACTGGGGAGCATTGAAACAGTATGCCGCAGATCTCGGAATCGGAATCGGAGCAATCAACCCCAACGTTTTTCAAGACCAAGTGTATAAACTCGGCAGCGTATGTAATCCAGAAGTAGAAATCCGTCGACTCGCCATTGATCACATGTTAGAATGTGTGGATATCATGAAAAAAACGGGTTCGGATCTGCTCAGTTTGTGGTTCGCCGATGGCACCAACTTCCCCGGACAAGCGAACTTCAGAAAACGTAAGCAGTGGATGACAGAAGCGTTAAGTGAAGTCTATGATGCATTGCCCAATTTTACACACATGCTGATTGAATATAAGTTCTTTGAGCCAGCATTCTATCATACCGATTTAGCGGATTGGGGTACTGCTTACCTGATGGCAACAAAACTCGGTCCTAAAGCACAAGTCCTCGTTGATCTTGGACACCATCCCCAAGGAACCAATATTGAATTCATAGTGGCATACTTAATTGATGAAGGAAAACTCGGTGGATTCCACTTCAACTGCCGAAAATACGCTGACGATGATCTGACAGTAGGGTCTATCAACCCACAAGAACTTTTCCTCATCTATACTGAACTTGTCGCCGCAGAACTTGATCCCGATACAGATACCGATATCGCCTATATGATTGACCAGAGTCACAACTTGAAGCCGAAAGTCGAGGCAAGTATTCAATCCGTGTGCAACCTGCAGAAAACGTATGCAAAAGCATTATTAGTTGACAGAGAGGCGTTGACTGAAGCGCAAGATATTGCTGACCTTGTGGAAGCCGAGAGTATCCTTCAACGGGCGTATGAAACAGATGTGAGTCCGCTACTTGAACAGGTACGGTTAGAGATGGGACGAGACCCACACCCACTCACTGCATATCGGAAAAGTGGTTACTATGAAAAAATTAGTAAAGCACGAGTCGGCGGTGAGAGCCGAGGTTGGGCATAAAGCCCTTCAACCCTCAATTCAAGAACTCTGGACATTTGAAATCCAAAGCTTAGAACAGCAAGAACCTTGTTTAACGTGAGTTCAGGGTATCTGATATGAAGGATATTTTGTAGCATAACCTTTCTAGGTTGTGCATCAGGGACGCAACCTGGAAAGGTTACACTACATGGAGCACACAAACGGAAGTAGCAGTCTCTGCGATCCGAATAAGTCTTGTCTCAGTAAAATCAATACTATAGTTTGGACATTTTTGGTCTTGTTATAGATTATGAATAGTTGGCGGCATTTCCCCGTTAGCACTTCTGAACAGGTGTTAGAACCGCTGCTAACGCCCCTTTTCTGTCTAAATTCTGTTAGAAATCACTGTTTTTTAGCCATCATTTTTCCAATAATCGTGAAAATAGTCGCTGTTGAACCATTTTCACATAGTATCTTCGGGATTTTCAGTTTTTTCTGTGCGTTTTTCCTCGGGTCGTAACCCGTATAAAAATAGTTTTGTTGTAAACATCGCTGCAAGTAAGCGGTCATCAAGCCGCGTGTGAGATGTTTCGGTTTATACCAGTGTATATTGAGCGTGGATAGCACGTCTTCTAAATCAAGAGAAACCTTGTCTGTGTCTGTGTCTGCGGGTGTCTTAGGCAATGGCGACGGACTGAAAGCGAGTTGTGTCAGCGTTGCTGCGGTGAAACTGAGTTGAACGAACCGATCCAAACTTTTCCTGTCTCGGAGTTGATAGGTGTCAAATCCGAAGTTCTCTTTAGCGTCCCGAAAGGCAGTTTCAATCTGCCACCGGTTTCTATAGTGTCGGATAACTGTTTCTACGGGCAGTCGTAAATCTGAAGTAAATACACAAAAATACCGATAGGGTTTAGACTTTTTCAAGCGTTTGCGTATCACAACGATGCGGACATCCACAGGACACATCTTTGTTCGCACGACTTTATCAGCGACAGAAAGTGTCTGATCCTCAACAACGATATCTGTATACTTCAGGTGTGGAATAGACACACGGCTACCATACCGACGGGGTCTGCCTCTCTTGAGACGCTTAGGGCGTTTCGGTATATGAAAAAACGCCGCGTTTGACTTCGCACGACAAAGTAAATGATGTCCTTGTGAGAGTATCTCCGTGAACACTTTGCGTCTATTGAAACCTCTATCAAAAATGATAAGACCCGGTGGCACAAGATTACATAAATGCTTCAGCACGGCGAGGCTATTCGCGTCCTCGCTTTTCGGTTCCATCATCCGTGTGGCTAATGGAAATAGGCGCGTGCCTTCGGGCGTTTCTGCCAGCCAGCCAATCGCACCGAACTCGTGTCCGTGATGAAACTTGGATTGGTTCTTGTTACGTGCCTGATACGCAGGGTTCCTGCGGAAATGCAAACCCGCTTGTTTTGAACCGCTACTTAGGGCATGTGTTTCATCATAGACGTATACGCCCGTGGGGTAAGCGGATAGCACTTGATGGCTTAGCGTAGTGGCGACTTGATCCACACACCAGACACCCGTGAAAGAAACTTTGGCAGAGACCAATACCGACCTGCTTGGTCTGTCGCAAGATAGATTTGTGTCATTGTGCCTCGGTAGGGCGTATTTATCAGACCTTTCACGAAAGTTTGAAAGTGATTGAAGTCAGGGTTATTTAGTTTTATGGATTTTGGTCGTTTTTTATCACAATCGTTAATATTTTGGAATATGCGGATATACCATGATTTTTCATGATATATCTGCTATACTTCACCTTAAAAAATGATTCTCTCTTGAGGTGAAGAATGGCAAAAGGAAAATCCTGCCACTTGATGGACATGTTAGCAAAACTTACAGACCCACGCAAGGAAAAAGGGAAACGACACCCCTTGAACGCACTCCTCGCACTTTTAGTCGTTGGATTGATGTGCGGGCATAAAGGGTATACATCCATCGCTACTTGGGCACGCTCACAGACCGCACTTGCAAAAGCACTCGGGTTCACACATCAAAAAACGCCTTGTGCTGCAACCATACATAATCTGTTGAAAAATTAGACGCTGAGGTATTAGAAGACATCCTGTCAAAATGGGTAAACGCCGCATTAGCAGAGCGTCTCGATTTGCAGGGCTGTTTTGACGCAGTCGCTATAGATGGCAAAACCCTGCGTGCGTCTAAAAAAAGTGGTGCGATGATCAGCCATTTACTCTCCGTCGTCTCTCATGAGTTAGGGATCACCCTCACGCAGCGAGGTGTTAGCGATAAAACTAATGAAATACCGATATCAAAGGAATATGCCTCAAAACCTTTACTCACAGTTAACTTGATAAATAAACAATTCTAAAACTAAATAACCCTAGATTGAAGTTGTTGTGCTTGAATAACGATCTGAATTGTGATAACATGTTGTCCAGGTAGGAAAGTGGGGTCATTAGACATATCCTTTCAAAAAGGTTTATATTTTCTAAAAGGATACCCGCTTTCCTGCTTTATGTCCATAAAAAAACAAAAAATGTCCAAACTATAGTAAAATCAATAAAAGAAATAGACAGATAGAATTATGAACACTGAGCAACTAAAAAAGATTGCTGCTGAAAAAGCTACTGAAGAAATCCGAGAGGATATGGTTGTTGGATTAGGTACAGGTTCTACTGTATATTACGCGCTATTGAAGATTGGTACGATGGTCCGTAATGGGCTCAATATCATCGGGATTCCGACATCCTCAGGCACCGAGAAAATCGCCACAGAACAAGGAATCCCACTTTCCACACTTACCGCACATCCTATATTAGAATTAACCATTGATGGTGCTGACGAGGTAGATACACACCTAAACCTAATTAAGGGGGGAGGTGCAGCACTCGTCAGAGAAAAGATTATCGCCAACGCTTCAAGACGAATTGTAATTGTTGTTGATGAAAGCAAGATGTCACGGGTTCTTGGTACATCGTTTGCCCTTCCAGTGGAAATTGTCCAATTCGGATGGGAGGCAACAAAGCGAGAAATTGAGAATATTTGTGAACAATCAGAAATTCGCGGTGGAATCCAAAATCCATTGATTACAGACAATGGAAACTATATTTTGGACTGCCACTTCGATGGTATCCATGAACCAGAGAAGGTTGAATTGCAGTTAAACAATATACCCGGTGTCGTTGAAAACGGTATTTTTGTAAATCGTGCTGACAAAGTTATCATTGGTACATCTGATGGTATCCAATATATGGAGCAGCTTTAATGGTCAGACATCTGATATTGTTATTTTTATTATTTTTTATTTTCTCTATGTTTTCAACGAACATAAGTGGTGAAATCTTTAGTGGTAGCGGATTGGTGGATATCCCGACAGGTGAAGTGCTAAAACACGGTATTTTCGGTGCAGGTGTATCCGCGTTCTTTCAGAGTTCATCAAATTTTCCGCGTGATGCTGCAACGTTTCGGCTCAACTTCGGAATGTTTGATAGAGTCGAATTTGGATTGTCAAACCTATTGCTCCAGGATGAGAACTATTCTCGTTATGCCTTTGCACACATAAAGGCACAACTTTTAGCAGAATCAGAGCTAATTCCAAATGTCTCAATCGGTGTAGAGAACCTCGGTGATAAAATAAACAGTGAGTGGCAAACCTATCAATCCAAATCAGCATACCTTGTTATCAGTAAAACATTCAACCTCCCACGCATCCATCTGATTTCGGGTCATATCGGTATTGGTAACAACCGTTTTGCAGATGATGAACGGTCTATAGGCTTTTTCGCAGGTGTAAGCACAGATATATCCCCTGCTTTCGCCAGAGGCGATATAGGGTTTAATTTGGAATATGATGGGACAGGTGTTAACACAGGAATTCGACATACCACCAATACTGGGCTTCAGGTTGCCCTTGGTGTTGAGACATTGAACAAACCTGAGGAGATTCGCTATCTCATGTCAATCTCGTGGTCAAACGGAAAAATGCTGAAACAGATTGACGGTGCTAAAAGGTTAGCAAGACAGGCAGCAAAACTTGCAAGCCAAAGAAAAAGTCAAACAGAAAATTCAGACTAGAGAGTAACTGATAACATAGTCCAGCAACAATCAATTATTTTAGCATCTCTACTTTGCTTCAATAGATTCCACCACTTTTTGTAACGACTTCAGCAATTCTGTTGAGAAATCTTGTGGTGGCACAAGTATGATCTCAATCCTGCGGTTTTTCGCCTTCGCCTCCGCAGTCTCAGCAGTATCAATCGGTTGATAGAACGCATACCCTGTCCCCGACAAACGTTTCGGATCAATTTTAGCATTTTCCTGCAAATACTTCACCGCAGAAATTGAACGTTGTGTTGATAAGTCCCAGTTCCGCAAGGCATCCCCTGCAATAGGGTTGTTGTCGGTATGTCCCTCAACATGAATCGCATATTCTGCATAATCTTTGTTCAGTAACACCTCTTCTGCAATTGCATCAAGAATCTCTTTCCCCTCTTTACTCAGGATCGCACTACCAGTCTCAAACAGAATTTTTCCCTTCACATCAAGTGTCAACCGTCCTGCTTCATCTAACACCGCACCGACTGTGTCTTTAAATCTCTCTTGAATCGCGGCAATTGAACGTTGTGACTGCTCGCGTATCTGTTGCAGTTCTGATTCAATCTTAGTCAGCTTTGATCGGAGACTCTCCTTTTCGCGTTCAAGATTGCTTTTGTCCTCTTGGAGTTTGTTACGATCAGCAGCAATTTTCCTAGCAGCTTCACTTGCATTTTCCAATATCTCTTTCGTTTGGGTCAGTTCCGCCTGCGTTTCTTCAAGTGCCTTCCGAGTTTTAGCTAACTTATCTTCTAAATCGGTTTTCGCTGTCTCAGTCGTTTGCAATGTCGTTTTAGTAGTAGACAGCTCTGCCTGTGTCTGTTTGAGTTCATCAGAAGTTGTATACAACAGAATTCCCAACACAACGGTCGCAACAACAGCAATGACAATAGATGCAATCCCAATTATTCCTTTCGTCCCCATGTTATCCTCCTTGCAAACTAAGCATGGTATAAAACTTGTCGTTTTTTGATGCCTTATTTTTCTTTATTATTCCACACACGGTACAGCGGTGGACGAGTATATAATCTCCACGCTTCATCGTACAACTCACTGGTTCCATCAGGCCTTTACAAGTCTCAGCTCGGTCACCCGGATTGATATCCACATGCTGACTCCAGAGACATTCCGGGCAGTGATTGGTATAGCCATCCCCCTTCACAAAAACATCACAATTTCCACAAGTAAAATCTTCAATATAACGTTGAAATTTTTTGTTCACTGGTCAGCCCTGATACTCTTCATTCAATCCCATTTTAATATACTTAACTGTTCTGCCTGTTCGGGGCCAGTTTTTGAAAGGAGAGCTTCACCCACCGTTAGACCCACCTCAAGTAAACACCGCACCGGCTCAATATCCCAGGCAGGTATGACCGTCGTTTCCGTTTTCGTAGGTGCCAGCATAAGAACCTCCGTACCATCAATGCCCGGATCTGTGAGAAGCGCATCGCTATGCGTACTAATAAAGACTTGCCGTCGCCTGTTCCTCTGCATCTTAGAAATCAAAGGGGCAAGTTGAGAAACAATTCCAAGATTCAATGAAAGTTCAGGCTCCTCCAATAAAAGAACCGAGTCACTTTCAAGCAAAGCCCAGAAAAGTCCTATCAACCGAAGCGTCCCATCAGAGAATTGGTCCTCTTGTTGCCATACGCCTCGCGCGCGCCAGTGTGAATAAAGTGCTCTTAAATGCGGGCGTCCTGTATTTTCATCGCGCAGAAATTCTAAGTGCTCGAATTGCGGCACAGCTATTTTGAGTGCCGATTCAATTTTTCTAAGACGGGAACGACGCGTTCTATCGTTAGCATGGGCAACCCTTTCGAGAAATCCTTGACCAAACGGATCCTCTTCAACAATTCTACCTTGAATTGAGTCCGCAAAACGGAGAAGTTGAGGTACCAGATGAAGGTAGGTAACATCTTGTAAGAATTGGACAACCGCTCGAAACTCTGCATTCATATTAATTTGCTCAAGGAAGGTCTGAGTAAGACGGGCCGTATCCCCTTCATCATCTTCATCTGGCCTATCAAGAAGTAATTCATTTTCCTTGTATACCTTTTCCTCTGTAAGATAGGTTCTACGATAACCTCGAGCTTCTTGACGAAACGCTAGTACATATCGCCATGTTGTAGAAGCACTAGGTGTATCAGCAATGTGAATTTCAATTCTAACTTCTGGATCGCTCCGTGCCGCTAAACACCGAATCTTAGAAACACCCCCACGATCCTTGACTGCTTTCTGAAATCCACCACCATATGCCTTGACAATATCGCGGAGAAAGCGAAAGATGTCCAACAGGTTAGATTTACCTGAAGCGTTTGGACCGACGATAAACTGTCGTTCCCTAAGTGGCACATCAACATGCTGAAAGTTCCGCCAATTCTTTGCAATAAGTCGATTAATGATCATAACGAGCAGTTCCCTCTAAAAATTTCTATTTCCGCGAATGCGGTAGGGAAATAATAACATACCTAAGACACAGAATCAAAACAAAATGGACAGTTACTCGCGTCCTTGGAGATGTAAAATAACGGGAAAATCATGCCTAACGCCTAACTATTTCCTGTGGGTCATCCTTCACAACATTAAACGGTGCTGGTTTGGGGTTTTGCATAGTATTCATTCCTTGACTACAGTTCAGCACGCGTCATAAAGACCGCATAAATTGCAGAAGTTCGCACCAAATCAGGAATAAAGACACGTTCATTTATAGCATGTCCACCCTCACCGCTCGGTCCATATCCAATACCCGGCAAGCCTGCATTCACAAAATAGTGTAAGTCCGTAAACCCAACAGTACTCTTAAACCGCGGCTGATGGAAACGAACCGTCCGCACCGCATCAGCAAAACCTTGTGCCAAAGGAGATTCGGGATCCGTTAAACACGGTTCAATTCGCAAAATAGCACGCACATCCGCTTTTAAGTCAGGATAATAATCACACGCCCCAACAATCGCTTCACGTAACTCAAGCTCCGCAAATTCCAGTTTTTCATTCGGTGTAACACGTCTATCTATTGAAAACGTAAGATGTGCCGGCACAGTGTTGACTTTATCGCCTTCAGTACCGCGAAATGTACCGCCAATGTTCATAGTCGGAAAACGTTCACCGCCATCAGGCAACTTAAATGCGCGATCAGGAGACTTCAAATCTCTTTTTACCCTCCGCAACGCTGATACAAGTTCCGCTGACTTCTCAAAAGCATTTATCCCTTTGTCCGGTTGAGACCCGTGTGCTGCCTTTCCTTGAACATCAATTTCGCACCACAGTACACCGTTATGTCCATTGCCAATGTTCATCTCCGAACCACCTTCACAATTAACAACATAATCTGCTTTGACCAATCCTTTCTCAACAATATATCCTGCCCCCAACTGTCCCCCAGTTTCCTCATCACAAGTAAAAGAACATTCAATGTTAAACTTCGGTTCACTTCCACTCTCCTGCACTGCCTGAATAGCAAATAGTAGTGCAGCGATAGCATCCTTCATATCATCGGAACCACGTCCGTAAAGCCACTCCCCATCAATCTTCCCACTGAACGGATCATCAAAACGCCATTCTCCAGAAACAGGCACCACATCGAAGTGCGCGTTGAAATGCACCGTCTTCTCCGCACCAACATCCCAGTAGGCAAGCAGATTCAATCTCGGATGCGTCGAGACGTTTGAAATAACCTGTTGGGCGCGTCGCTTGGTAACTTTCACCACTTTTGTCTCCATCCCTAACGCATTACACTTCTCTTCAAGTAACTCAATAATCTCGGTATAGTTCTCCCCTGGCGGATTGATGGTAGGAATCTTGACAAGTTCTTGCAGCAGCTTGCACAACGCTGCCTGATTATCCTTAATATAGGTTCGTACGGACATTTAGGTCTCCTTTAACGATTTGACCTTTTCGTATATGCAGTTAGGAAACCGCACTTACCAAATATCTCGTTCCTCTTGTTTATGATACAATCGCTTGGTCACCCGCAGACAGATGCCCAACCGTTTCACCTGTCTCTGTGAAAGTACGAGTGACTTCAACCGATGCATAAGTCCACAAAATCTTCATCGAAGTATCACTTTCATTCCAAAACCGATGCGGAATACCAGCTGGAACAAAGGTTGTGTCATAAACGTTCATCGTAAACACTTCGCCATCAACTTCGCAGGTAGCTTCACCCTCAAGAATCGTTACAGATTCATCGCAGTTATGATAGTGCCGCGCAATCGCTGCCCCAGGTTCAAACATCGTTATACCATTTGTCAGTGATGTTGAATCCAGCCACTTACCTGCTAACGGCACAGTCTTCACACCAGTACCACGGTCTATCGGTTTCTCTTTATCAAAATCAATTACATGTGCTTTTGTGCTCATTTTTGGAATGTCTCTCTGTTGGATTTATCACATTTTTACACATATACACAGTAATTTCAACAAATATATGCTCTGGGATATACGCCAATTCATATTTCTATCTATAAGGTTAGGATACCGCGCTTATCTGTCTGAAGAATGTTTCACTTGAAGCTCTGAGAATATACATTTGCAAACCCCCTTGCTGCATGATCTATATCAGAATCTGTATGTGTTGCCATGACGGTCACACGCAAACGACTTGTCCCAGATGGTACTGCGGGAGGACGAATTGCTGGAGCGAACACATCTTCCGCAAGCAACGCCTCAGCAAGATCTGCCGCGCGTTGCGATTCCCCTAACACTATAGGCAAAATCTGTGTCTGACTCGGTAATAAAGTGTATCCAATCCTCGTTAGAGCAGTTTCCATTGTCCTTGCATGTTCAAGTAGGCGTTTCCGTAAATTCGATGAAGAACGCAGGACATTGAGTGCTGCATCAGCCGCTGCCAAAGTCGCGGGAGGCAGTCCTGTCGTGAAAATGAAACCGCGCGCCCGATTAATAAGTAATTCAATCAACGTAAGACTCCCCGCAACATATCCGCCAAGACCCCCTATTGCTTTGCTAAGCGTCCCCATTTGAATAATACCCTTCCCATCCAATCCAAAATGTGAGACAGTGCCACTCCCCTTTTTTCCTAAAACACCAAATCCGTGCGCATCATCTACCAACAGCATCGCATTATAATTTAAGGCAACATCGTAAATATCGCGTAACGGTGCAATATCGCCATCCATACTAAAAACACCATCTGTAACAATCAGTCTACGCACATAATTAGAGGACTCCTGTAATAATGTCTTCAGGTGTTCCACATTGCAGTGTCGGTAGACCTTTTTAGTGGCGCGACTGAGTCGGCACCCATCAATGATACTTGCATGGTTGAGTGCATCGCTTAAGATGAGATCGCCTTCTCCTGCTAGTATAGGGATAATACTTGTATTCGCAGCATACCCTGAACTAAAGACGAGTGCAGCTTCAGTATTTTTTGTTTTTGCTAAGTTGGTTTCTAGAGTCGTGTAGAGTCCACTGTTGCCAGAAGTAAGGCGAGAACCGCTTGCACCTGTGCCATAAACTTGTACTGCCGAAGCTGCTGCGGCAACGACCCTGGGGTGCGTGCTTAAGTCCAAATAGTTGTTTGAGCCGAGGTTCACAACATAGTTTCCATCAAGAATGATTACACCTGATGGTGGGCTCTTGACAGTACGGAGGTGGCGCAACAACCCTGCTTCCTCAAGCTCCGCGCATTCTGTTTGCAGCCAATCTAATTGCTTCATGCCATTACCCAATGAACTGTCTCAGAAAAATATGACTCTGCTTTAAGGCACGTTGTCGTGATTCTAATGTCGCTTCATAAGCACGATCCTCTACCTCAACACAAATCGATCCATCATAACCGATATCGTTTAGAACAGAGAAAAAACGCCCCCAGTCCACATCGCCAAGCCCCGGTAATTTCGGTGTATGATACGAAAGCGGCGTTGCAAGAATACCTATCTCATCAAGCCGTTCTCTATCTAACCGCACATCTTTCGCATGCACATGAAAGATACGATCAGCATACGTAACAAGCGGTTTCAGGTAATCCATCTGTAACCAGATAAAATGGGATGGATCAAAATTGAGTCCAAAATTCTCGGATGGAATCTCATCAAACATCCGTTCCCAAATCACTGGGCTATATGCAAGGTTTTGTCCTGCAGGCCATTCATCTTCAGTGAAAAACATTGGGCAATTCTCAATACCGATACGAATTCCATTGTCCTCTGCAAATTGTATCAACGGTTTCCATACCTGTTTAAACCTTCCCCAATTGTCATCTATTGTGCGTGTCTGATCCCTACCGATGAATGTATTTACGATGCCTACCGATAGCCGTTTCGCTGCCAAGATTAGTTGTTTCAGGTGTTCACTGTAGATTTCTGCTTCTGTTTCATCTGGTGTTAGTGGATTCGGATAATAACCTAATCCGCTAATTGTTATTTCCGCGTCCGACACACATTGTAGAACTAGGTCAACTTCCGAATTGGAAAGTGCTGCTACATCTATATGTGTAACACCAGCATAACGTCGTTCCGCTTTTCCTTTAGGCCAACACATCAATTCGACACAATCATAGCCTGTATTTGCAGCGAATTGCACGACTTGCGCCAGTGTTTGATCAGGTAAAATTGCACTCACAAATCCGAGTTTCATACACATCCTCCAGGTCATTTTTAAACATTATACTATGTATACTATAGTTTGGACAATTTTAGAAATTTTTAGTGCGAAAAAACAGAAAAGCAGGTATCCTTTCATAAACAAATATATTTTTTGAAAGGAGAATAAAAAATGAACCTCCTTTTCTGCTTAGACGACATTCTATCAGATTTTCAGTATCTGTTCAACACACAAAACTATGCTCTTTTCCAAGCGTTTATTTTCGGATTTATCGCAGATGGAAATAGTGGCACGCTAACGGAACTTTATCAATCAGGTTTTTCACAGACGCGATACTGGTCTTTTCCAAAGTTTCTATCGCGTGGTAAATGGGATGCGGATAAAGTCGCAGGACACCTGACAAAAAAGGTTCAGCAAGCATTTCCTAACTGGGTTTATGTGTATGATGAGACCAAAGCCATAAAAACAGGTGAACGCCAGTGGGGGTTGCATTTTTTCCGCAACTTCAGTTATCAAAAGGGTCGCGTGAACCGATCCAAGTTCCATTATGGACACGAGTTTGGTGCCTTAGGTTTCCGCAACTTCAGTTATCAAAAGGGTCGCGTGAACCGATCCAAGTTCCATTATGGACACGAGTTTGGTGCCTTAGGTTTACTTTGCCAAACATCTATAGGTTGGCAGCTATTCCCCGTATGGGCGAGACTGATGGTGCCGCAGACGTGCCGTGATAAAAGCGATGCGGTGTTGAAACGCATCTGTTCCCAGATCGCTCCGGGTCTTATTATTTTTGATCGTGGGTTCTCAAGGCGAAAAGTGTTTACGCTGGTTCAAAGTTATGGACATCATATCTTGTGTCGTGCGAAGTCTAATGCCGTCTTCTATCGTTTACCGGAACAGCCGAAACATCGCCAGCGTGGCCGTCCGCGAAAATATGGAGACCGCTTGGATATTCGCAGGATGCGGTATACGCTTATGGATATAGAAGGCCAAAAGTATTCAATCGCCTCCAAAGTCGTGAGAACGAAGATGTGCGATGCTGATATTCGCCTCGTTGTTATCCGAAGTCGCCCGAAAACCTCGAAACCTTATCGGTATTTCTGTGTATGGACAACAGATTTGACGATTGGGATACCACAGATCGCTATATATTATCGCAAGAGATGGCACATAGAGACGGCTTTTCGGGATGCGAAGCAACACTTCGGTTTTGATGACTATCGCCTGAAATCCCGCAAAAGCATCAATCGGTTTGTGCAATTGAGTTTCGTTGCAGCAAGTCTGACGAAGTTGCTATTCACCCCACGGGATGGGACGGCGGAGGAGATAAGTGCTCAGGTAGTTTGTGATCAGTTGGGCATCCATTGGTATCATCCGAAGCGTCTCACACAAGGGTTGCGTGTAGTTTATCTCCGCTGGCAGCTCTACAGAGCGGTATTTTCTGCGATTTACTCTGAAAAAACAAACTCACAGAAAATACACACCGATTTTCACAAAGAGACAGCATTGCCTGCGGACAACGCAGCCTGAATGTCCCAAAATGTCCAAACTATAGTATGTATATCACAATTTTTGAAGATTATTCAATTCCCACAATAAATATTGAGTTGCTTCATCAAGACTATTTATGAAGGAGTCCAAAGTTTAAGAACATATACAGCACCCAATTGAATAACGACGCAATTGGTAAAATTGGTAAAATTGGTAATTTTTTCAACGGCAGAACCCCCACCACCACTGGGTTCAGGAATCCAAAAATTTACCAATTGAAGTTTATACCGTAAATATTTGTGATGAAATCTCCTCGTATAAAAAATACCCCTGTTTGAAATTGTCCCTCTTGATTCTTTCTAATGCGATGAATTTTGTTTCAAAATATTAAAAATATGATACAATTCATTGCATAAACATAAAGGAGGATATTATGACTCCTAAACAGCGATATCTATTTGATTTGACAGGATATCTTCACCTTAAAAATGTGCTCAATGAAGAATTGCGAAAAGCACAGGATGCTGTCGAACGTTGTGTCCAAACACCACCAGACCAACTCCCACCGGGTATTAGTTACGGTGGCGGGGGGTTTTCCAATGGCTTCTCGTTTGACAAATCCCTCGAGGCACTCACACTTCACCCAAAAACGTGGCCCATTGTCAAAGAATTAACTAGCAATAGACCACGTTTTAATCGCGGATCCCTTGTCGCAAAAGGTCCCGAACATGATCAAGTTATTGGTAAACTTCACTGTGCTCGCGAAGATTGCGGATGGCAGACACGACGATACGTCGCCAAAAATGGGCATATTCACAATAACGATTTTGCAATCTTTTTCTATTTTACAGACATCCATCCTGGGGATGGTGGATTAGTGGTGTTACCAGGTTCTCACAAAGCCGGTTTTGAACGCCCAGAAGGGATTTTCTTTTCAGACCCAGAGAATCCCCCGGACGAACTTCATCCTGCCCTCGTTAATGTTACTGCACGTGCAGGTGACGCAATTGTCATGTCCGAGTTGCTGACACACGGGGTTCTGATATGGAAACCGAAGGAACGGTATCGTCGATTCCTCATTTTACGTTACAAAACGCAATTTTTTGAAGATAGCAGAGGGAAAAGAGACTTATTTCCACCTGAAGTGATGGAACGCCTTTCCCCTGAAACACGCGAACTTGCACAACCAGCACATTATACACATATTAAGAATATTGTTAAACAGGAACATGTCCAGCTAACCTAAAGGAAGAGAAATGACACCTGAACAACGTTATTTGTTTGATGTTACAGGCTACTTGCATATAAAAAATGCTGTTACGGGGGACGCACTGAAAGCGGCGCAAACGGCTGTTGATCGGTATATCCACATGCCACTTGACGAGCGTCCGGAGGGATTTACAACGCGTCCGCGCGAATTAGAACCCGGCAAAGGCGGCAGATATGAACACGGATTCGCTTTTGACCGATCACTTGAAGCAATGACGGTACATCCTGCTATTTGGCCCCTTGTCAAAGAGTTCACATTTGATATGCCTAGGTTTGTATCAGGGACGCTCACACTTGAACAACACAATCCGGACAGGCAACCGATGGGAACGAATCCTGCAGGACTGCACTGTGCACGCGAGGGACGGCACTGGCTCACACGATATGAAGTCAAAAATAACCAAATATATTGCAACGACTTCGTCGCATTCTTCTATCTCATCGATGTGCACCCCGGTGATGGCGGACTCATTATCATTCCCGGTTCACATAAAAGTCAATTTGAACGACCTGAAGACCTACTGACACCAGGACCTGATGGTATTGATCCAGAACCAGACAACGTTTTCACTAACCTAACCCCGAAAGCAGGTGATTTTGTTGTCATCTCCGAACTTTTGACCCACGGCGTACTACAGTGGAAACCAAAAGATCGGGATAGACGATTCCTAATCCTTCGATACCGTCCACAATTTGAAGGGAGATCAGGACTGCCAGAGGCAATCGTCAATCGTTTGTCGCCAGAGGTGCAAGAATTGACAAAAACTGCATCTTATGGACATATAAAGGAGATTGTCAAACAGGATGTTGTTCAATTAACCGGATAACAGTTACTATAGTTTGGACATTTTTTGTTTTTTTTATGGACATAAAGCAGGAAAGCGGGTATCCTTTTAGGAAACACAAATTTGAAAGGATATTTCAAATGACCCCACTTTCCTACTTGGACAACATGTTATCAGATTTTTGACCTGTGTTCAAGTATAATAACTTTCACCACTTTCAGACTTTCGTAAAAGGTCTGATAAATACGCCCTACCGAGGCACAATGACACAAATCTATCTTGCGACAGCCCAAGCAGGTCGGTATTGGTCTCTGCCAAAGTTTCTCTCGCGTGGCATCTGGTGTGTGGATCAAGTCGCCACTACGCTAAGCCATCAAGTGCTATCCGCTTACCCCACGGGCATCTATGTCTATGATGAGACGCATGCCCTAAGTAGCGGTTCAAAACAAGCGGGTTTGCATTTCCGCAGGAACCCTGCGTATCAGCCACGTAACAAGAACCAGTCCAAGTTTCATCACGGACACGAGTTCGGTGCGATTGGCTGGCTGGCAGAAACGCGCGAAGGCACGCGCCTATTTCCATTAGCCACACGGATGATGGAACCGAAAAGCGAGGACGCAAATAGCCTCGCTGTGCTGAAGCATTTATGTAATCTTGTGCCACCGGGTCTTATCATTTTTGATAGAGGTTTCAATAGACGCAAAGTGTTCACGGAGATACTCTCACAAGGACATCATTTACTTTGTCGTGCGAAGTCAAACGCGGCGTTTTTTGATATACCGAAACGCCCTAAGCGTCTCAAGAGAGGCAGACCCCGTCGGTATGGTAGCCGTGTGTCTATTCCACACCTGAAGTATACAGACATCGTTGTTGAGGATCAGACACTTTCTGTCGCTGATAAAGTCGTGCGAACAAAGATGTGTCCTGTAGATGTCCGTATCGTTGTGATACGCAAACGCTTGAAAAAGTCTAAACCCTATCGGTATTTTTGTGTATTTACTTCAGATTTACGACTGCCCGTAGAAACAGTTATCCGACACTATAGAAACCGATGGCAGATTGAAACTGCCTTTCGGGACGCTAAAGAAAACTTCGGATTTGACACCTATCAACTCCGAGACAGGAAAAGTTTGGATCGGTTCGTTCAACTCAGTTTCACCGCAGCAACGCTGACACAACTCGCTTTCAGTCCGTCGCCATCGCCTAAGACACCCGCAGACACAGACACAGACAAGGTTTCTCTTGATTTAGAAGACGTGCTATCCACGCTCAATATACACTGGTATAAACCGAAACATCTCACACGCGGCTTGATGACCGCTTACTTGCAGCGACGTTTACAACAAAACTATTTTTATACGGGTTACGACCCGAGGAAAAACGCACAGAAAAAACTGAAAATCCCCGAAGATACTACATGAACTAGTTCAACAGCAACTATTTTCACGATTATTGGAAAAATGATGACTAAAAAACAGTGATTTCTAACAGAATTTAGACAGAAAAGGGGCGTTAGCAGCAGTTCTAACACCTGTTCAGAAGTGCTAACGGGGAAATGCCGCCAACTATTCATAATCTATAACAAGACCAAAAATGTCCAAACTATAGTAACAGTTACGTGAGTTCGGTATAAACAATCTTTGGAGAGCAAACTGTCAGTTTGCGTTTCACGGATGCACAAACTAACAGTTTATGCTACAAAATATCTTTCATATTTCGGACACCGAACTCACGTTAACAGTTATACTCAATTTCCAAGGTGAATTTAATGGAGGAACCTCGATACTTCAACATGGAGCGTATTGTCAATTATGAAAAAAGTTACCAATCTTTTATTTTCTGTAATAACATGTCTTTTTCTTATTACATTCCTCAGCTGTGGTTCAGATACCGGGGATAGAGATGTTGAATCAGGCCTGCCAAATTCAAATCTGCCATACCCAAAAGCGGCAGCACACTCCGCCCAGATAGCTCTATTATCGTGTCTTTTAACGCCACTCCAGAAAACTTGACTGTAGAACCAGGAACAGTCGATGATACCAAAAGCAGAATTATTATCACAGGTCCCTTCCCTCTGGGGGACCTTGCTATAGAACTGATTTGGACAGAGGGCACGCAAATCCTTGAATATACAGTCACTCCTGAAGGAATGGTGATGATCCGAGAAGGTGAATTTCAAATGGGAAGCGATTCAGAAATGGCTACTGACGATGAGCAGCCTGTCCACACCGTCTTTGTGGATACTTTCTTCATGGATACGCATGAGGTAACAGTCGCTGAATATAGGCGATTTGTTGAAGCTACGGGACACCAAGAACCAGAATGGAGAGAAATAGCACTTTATGCTCCAACAGATCAACACCCTATTGTTTTTGTCAGCTGGCACGACGCAATGGCGTTCGCAACCTGGGCAGGAAAAAGGTTACCCACAGAAGCTGAATGGGAGAAGGCAGCACGCGGCGGTTTGATAGCAAAAATATATCCATGGGGCGACACCGCACCAAAAGGAAAACAGTGCAACTTCGCCGATAAGAATCTAACACACTATTGGTGGGCAGACGAAAAAGTAGATGATGGATATACATTCACCGCACCAGTCGGCAGTTACCCACGAAATGACTACGGCCTGTTCGATATGGCAGGAAACGTTTGGGAGTGGTGTCTCGATGAATATGATGCGGAGTTTTATGCTATCTCACAAGTTGATAATCCTTTTTCAGGTACAAATACGATACGAGAGCTAAGCGAAAGTTTTGAAAGTG
Organism: Candidatus Poribacteria bacterium; assembly: GCA_965200395.1. Lineage (GTDB taxonomy): Bacteria > Poribacteria > WGA-4E > WGA-4E > WGA-3G > MSPOR6. The sequence goes on from CBDAUH010000004.1 coordinate 1,307,574, forward strand.
TTGAGTCAAATCGGGTTGTACGCGGCGGTTCATGGATTGTTACCGCAGCAAATGTGCGCAATAGCACACGGTTCACGCTCATGCCCGAAAGCACGAACTACACCGTTGGATTCCGTTGCGTCCAAGATTTACCGTGAATTTATAGTTTGTAGCATAACCTTTCTTAGGATGTGCATCAGCGATAGTGTAGCAAACACAACGTGTTTGCGGTGACACTATGCAACCCTTTAAAAGACCTTTCCAGGTTGTGTCTCTTTGTAGCATAACCTTTCCAAGGTGTGCATAGAACAAAAAATGTCTTATACCGAACTCACGTTATCAGTATAGCCTAAAAGACTCATAGGGGAAAACAAATGAATAAAAAACTATTTACAATTGGACTTACATGTTTCATCGCACTCCTTTTGATAACACCTATTGCACAGGCACAAGATGATCGCCCGATGGTCCATCTCGTCTACTTTCGCGCAAGTGATACGGAACCCCGCGCCGGCGTAGACGCAGAGATCGATGCACTCGTCAAAAAAGCACAACTCTTCTTCGCTGATGAAATGGAACGGCACGGATACGGAAGAAAAACATTCCAGATTGAAAGCGACGCACAAGGAAACGCCATCGTCCACCATGTCGTCGGGAGATTCCCTTATACACGTTACTTAGACAACTTTGGCTGGATTGAAGAGACTGCTGAACAGATTAACTTTCCCGAACGACGTATCATTGTCTATATGGTAGATACCCATGGACGGGAGAAACTTCCATTCGATGTGGGCGGTCACGGTGCAAATCGAGGTAGATTCGGTGGTTGGGCAGGTATTTACGCGTGGGGGTGGTTGGTCATTGCCCATGAACTCGGACATGTCTTCGGATTGCATCACGATTTCCGACATGGTCATGGTCGCTATCTCATGTCTTACGGATTTTTCCCCTCACAGATGTCTCCATGTGCTGCTGAATTTTTAGATGCTCATTACTACTTCAACGCTAACGTAAACTCTGTCAATGAGGGGGCAGAACCGTCAACTATTGAGATGCTGCCGCCAAGTTTTGTCGCTTCGCCAAACATTCTCCGTCTTCGCTTTAGCGTAACGGATCCGGATGGACTCCATCAAGCACAGCTCCTCACGTCCACTGTTATCCCAGGTGTGGCTTTTGGATTTCCTGAATTGGTTGACTGTAAAGCATTAAACGGACGTACAAGTACTGCCGTTGAATTTGTCACAAATACCTTAACAACAAAAACTGAGTCTGTAGACCTTCGGGTTTTTAACATGCATGGACAGGTGACAGTACAGAGCTTTCCTATTGATGTTAACAACCTACTGCCACCTGCCGAGGTTATCTCAATCCCAGATATAAATTTAGCAGCAACAGTACGAAAAGAGATTGGAAGTATCACGACACACTCTATGCTGAACCTGTATACCCTAAATGCTTCCAAAAGCGAGATAACAGACCTCACCGGCCTTGAACACGCCTCCAGCCTGACTCGGCTGACTCTGGACAGCAACAACATTTCAGATGTATCCGCGTTGTCTGTGTTAAAACAACTGGAAGTCCTATCTCTTTCCGACAATAACATTTCGGATATATCTGTGCTATCAGAATTGAAAAACCTGACTACGCTAGGTCTTAACAATAACAATATTCCGGATGTATTGCCTCTGTCAAAGTTGACACGATTAGAACGGTTATATCTTGGTAGTAACGCTATTTCGGATATATCGCTTTTGTCAGGATTGACAAACCTAACTTGGCTAGATCTTGGTAGTAACGCTATTTCGGATATATCGCTTTTGTCAGGACTGACAAACCTAACTTGGCTGTGGCTTTGGAACAATCCCCTTAGCTACGTTTCTATCAATACGCATATCCCTGCTATGCAGGCAAACGGAATTGATATACAATACCTCCCAAGCACACCGACGAAACTCCTAAAAATATCTGGCGATGATCAGCAAGTCGTAATCAATTCAGAACTACCGCGCCCATTTGTTGTCCAAGTTCAAGATCAGTGGAATCGCCCATTTACGGAGGTGCCCATAACATTTTCAATTACCAGTGGCAACGGAAAACTTACCAATATAACCACAAAAACTGATAACACAGGAAACGCAAAAACACAATTGACACTCGGAGAAACCGCAGGAACAACTATCATACAAGCTTCCGCACCAAATATTTCTCAAGATGTCCAATTCACAGCAATAAGTATCTTACCCGATGCAACCGTGACATTTCCCAATGTCAATCTTAGAACAAAGATAACGGAAACACTCGGTAAGCTGAACGACGCACCTATCACTGCAGCAGAAATGTTGACCTTGACATCCCTCACCGCCAACAACGCAAACATTAGCGACCTCACAGGATTGCAATATGCAGCTAATCTAAAAACACTAAGACTTGACAACAACAACTTATCCAGTCTCGATGCTCTTGTGCAATTCACACAATTGGAGACGTTGTCCCTTGAAAACAATAAAATATCAGAGATCGCACCTATTTTACAACTCACCGAGTTGAAAACGTTGCGACTACGCGGAAACCCCCTAAGCTATCCTTCGCTCTATACCACTATTCCAACGCTGCGAAACCGCGGCATAGATGTAGAAGTTGACCCCCGCACGCCTACAACACTTATCAATATCCCAGGCACGCCGGGAGTGGCAGGTGACAGAGTACAAATCATCGTCCAAGTTCAAGATCAAAACGGCATCGCTTTTTCACGGGTGCCTGTCAACTTCACACTCACCGCTGCCGATGGACACCTCTCTACCGCAAAAGCAATTAGCAACCGCAACGGCACAGCTACCGCAATACTTACCCTAGGAACTAAACCCGGTGAGAACGCTATCACTGCTACAGTCATAGAGATACCACAACCGCTAAACTTTACAATCACAGCCCTTGATCCGAACACGGTCGTGCATATTCCGGATATGAACCTCCGCGCAAAAATAGCAGAAATCCTTAGCAAACCAAACAACGCAAAAATAAACGCCGCAGATATGTCCAAAGTAACACAACTTAGCGCACCAAACGCTAATATACAAAACCTCACCGGACTTGAACACGCACACAGACTGAGAATATTGAACCTTGGTGCTGAGTATATCGATGGAATAGGACTTGTTAACAGCAATACGATAGCGGATTTGTCACCACTTATAGGACTAACCGAATTGATAAGTCTGAACCTTTCTTACACAACACCCACTGATATTTCTGTGCTGTCAGGGTTACCACAGCTAATAGGCTTGTATCTTGACAACAACGGTATATCAGATGTCTCGCCTCTCACAGACATGACACAACTCACTTCGCTGGGGCTCAGTGGCAACGCTATTTCAGATGTATCACCCCTGTCAGGGTTGACACAATTAGAACGGTTGTATCTTGGTAACAACGCTATTTCAGATGTATTGCCCCTTGCAGACATGACAAAACTCACTTCGCTGGGGCTCAGTGGCAACGCTATTTCAGATATACCGCCTCTTGCAGACATGACAAAACTAATTTTGCTGAGTCTTTCCAACAACGCTATCTCAGATATTTCCGTGTTGTCGAAGTTGACACAATTGAAATACTTGCATCTTAGTAGCAACGCTATTTTGGATGTATCACCTCCATCAGGATTGACACAATTGGAATACTTGTATCTTCAAGGTAATTTGTTAAGCTACGTTTCTATCAATACCCATATCCCAGCTATGCAGGCAAACGGAATTGAAGTCCAATATACCCCGCGCACACCGACGAAACTCCTGAAAGTATCTGGAGACGCCCAACAAGCCCTAATCAACGCAGAACTACCGCTCCCACTTGTTGTCCAAGTCAAAGACCAGTGGAACCGCCCATTCGCACAAGTGCCTGTAACATTTACAATTACCACCGGCAACGGAAAACTTAGTGACACAACCACAAAAACTGATAACACAGGAAACGCAAAAACACAATTGACACTCGGAGAAAACGCAGGAACAATCACCATACAAGCATCCGCACCAAATATCTCTCAAGCCGTCCAGTTCACAGCAACAAGTATCTCACTTAACACAACCGTGACACTTCCCGATGTCAATCTCAGAACAAAGATAACGGAAACACTCGATAAACCGAACGACGCACCTATTACGATAGCAGAAATGTTGACATTGACATCCCTCACTGCCAACAACGCAAACATTAGCAACCTCACAGGATTGCAACACGCAGCTAATCTGACAACACTAAGACTTGACAATAACAACCTCGCTAGTCTCGATGCCCTTGGGCAATTCACACAATTAGAGACGCTATCTATCGAAAACAATAAAATATCAGATATCACACCTATTTTACAACTCACAGAATTGAAAACATTGCGACTACGCGGAAATCTGCTAAGTTATACAGCACTCTATACCACTATTCCAACGCTGCAAAACCGCGGCATAGACATAGCGGTTGACCCCCGCACACCTACAACACTTACCAATATACCAGGACTACGAGGAGTCGCAGGGGAAACACTACAAGTCACCGTCCAAGTCCAAGATCAGAACGGCATCGCTTTTGCAGGAGTACCTGTCAACTTTACACTTACCGCTGCCGACGGACATATTTCTACGGCACAAACGATTAGCAACCTCAACGGCAAAGCTACCGCAACGCTTACCTTAGGAACTAAACCGGGTGAGAACACCATCACTGCTAAAGTCACAGAGATACCACAACCGCTAAACTTTACAATCACAGCCCTTGATCCGAGCACGCTCGTGCATATTCCGGATGTGAACCTCCACGCAAAAATAGCAGAAACCCTTAGCAAACCAAACGACGCAAAAATAAATACCACAGATATGTCCAAAATAACACGACTTAGCGCACCAAATGCTAATGTCCAAGACCTCACCGGACTTGAACACGCACATAATCTCAAAGAACTCAACCTTGGTGCCCAATACATAGATAGAAAAGGCACAGTAAATAGCAATAAAATCACAGATTTTTCACCACTTGAACAACTGCCGCTATTAGATACATTGGTTTTACATCACAGTGCTCTATCCGACTTATCTGTGCTTGCGGGCCTAACACAATTGATTAGTTTGGATATAAGTAACAACAGTATCTCAGATGTGTCTGCACTATCAGAATTGACAAACTTGACTCGACTGACTCTGGACAGCAACAGTATATCAGATGTGTCCGCGCTATCAGAATTGACACAACTGACAGCCCTATATCTTGACAGCAACAACATATCAGATATATCTGCGCTATCAAAGTTGACACAACTGACCTCGCTAAATTTGAACAGCAACAACATATCAGATATTTCCGGGCTGTCAGAATTGACAAACCTAACAGCCCTGAATCTGGCCAACAATAACATCTCGGATATTTCTGCCCTATCAGCGTTGAAAAACCTCACTTCATTGTATTTTGGCAACAACGCTACCTCAGATATATCACCTTTGTCAGAATTGACAAACTTGACTAATCTGGACCTTCGGAACAATCCGCTTAGCTACGTTTCTATCAATACGCATATCCCCGCTATGAAGGCAAAAGGAATTAAAATAGAGTATGACAACGTAGCCCATCCAGCACTCTATGCAGTCTCTGGAAATAACCAGGAAGACTTTGCAGGATCAATCCTCGCAGCTCCGCTCGTTGTAGAAGCACAAGGGGCCGACGGTGAACCTATGAAAGACATCCCCATCATATTTACTGTGGAGACCGGTAGCGGACAACTCACTTCCCCAACTACCAAAACCGATGCACAGGGCAGAGCACAAACTCAACTCATGCTCGGATGGACACCCGGAAGAAACACTGTTCGTGCTACTGCAGAAGGTATTGAATCATGGGCAATTTTTTCCGCTATGGTTATAGAACCAGAAACACAAATAGCAGAAGATGTGAACAGAGATGGTATCGTCGATGTGGAAGACCTCGTCTTAGTGGCTGCGACTATAGGCACAACCCCGCCAGACACCACAATACCAAATACAGATATAAACGGTGATGGGGTCGTCAATGCTGAGGATTTAGCATTGGTCATGGCAGCATTAGAAACGGAACCCACAGCCCCCGCAGCCATCTTGACAGCAGCGAATCTACAACGATGGATTGACGAAGCAAAGCAATTGGAAAACAACACCGCAATCTTCCAGCGAGGTATTGCGATGCTTGAACAACTGCTGGCTACTCTGTTGCCCAAAAAGACTGCACTTTTGGCAAACTATCCGAACCCATCTAATCCTGAGACATGGATACCCTATCGCTTAGCGAAATCTGCGGAAGTGGCGATACACATCTATGCGGTGGATGGCACATTGGTTCGGACTTTAGCGTTAGGACAGCAACCTGCGGGGATTTATGAAGCTCGGCATCGTGCTGCCTATTGGGATGGCAAGAACGCACAAGGCGAACACATCGCAAGTGGTATCTATTTTTATACACTCATTGCAGGTGATTTCACTGCCACACGAAAAATGTTGATACGAAAGTAACGGAAATTCTATGAAGTATATTTTGTAGCACAACCTTTCTAGGTTGTGCATCCAACAAAAAATGTCTTATACCGAACTCACGTTATCAGTATAGCCTAAAAGACTCATAGGGGAGAATAAATGAACAGAAAACTATTTTCAATCGGACTTATATGGCTCGTAACATCTGTTTTCATTCCAAATTCTATACATGCACAGAACCAAGACCCACCTGAAGCTATATCAATACCAGATCCAAACTTAGCGGCGGCAGTGCAGCGAGAAATTGGAAATATCACGACGCACTCAATACTAAACTTGCGGAAACTTGATGCACCTAACAGCGGAATAAAAGACCTCACCGGACTTGAACACGCACACAATCTAATAGGCTTGTATCTTCACAGCAACGCTATATCAGATATATCGCCCCTAACAGAATTGACACAATTAGAATACTTATATCTTCACGACAACGCTATCTCAGATATATCGCCCCTGACAAGGTTGACACAACTAATTTGGTTGCATCTTAGTAACAACACTATTTCGGATGTATCGCCTCTGGCAAACATGACAAAACTCACTTGGCTAGTTCTTGATGAAAACTTTATCTCAGATATATCGCCGCTGGCAGACATGACAAAACTCACTTCCCTGCATCTTAGTACCAACGCTATTTCCGATATATCGCCTCTTGCGGACATGGCACAACTCACTTCGCTGGGTCTCGACAGAAATAATATTTCAGATATATCACCCCTCACAAACATGACAAAACTCACTTCGCTGGGTCTTAGTATCAACGCTATATCAGATGTATCGTTCCTTGCGGACATGACACAACTCACTTCGTTGTCCCTTGACAGCAACAACATTTCAAATATATCACCCCTCACAAACATGACAAAACTAATTAAACTGGATCTTGACAACAACGCTATCTCATATATATCGCCTCTGTCAAGGTTGACACACTTGGAATACTTAGACCTTCGGAACAACAACATCTCCGATATAGCTCCTTTAGTAACGTTAAACTTGACAGGAACACAATGGGACAACACAGGATTGGATCTTAAAGGCAATCCACTTAATAATGAAGCAATACAAACACACATTCCTGCTATGCAAACAAAGGGGATTGAGGTAAAGTATGATCAACGTTTACCACGTCCGCTGGTCCATCTCGTCTACTTTCGCGCAAGTGATACGGCACCCCGGCCTGGCGTAGACGCAGAGATCGATGCACTCGTCAAAAAAGCACAACTCTTCTTCGCTGATGAAATGGAAAGACACGGATACGGAAGAAAAACTTTCCGGATTAAAAGCGACGCACAAGGAAACACTATCGTCCATCATGTCGTTGGAAAATTCCCTTATGCACATTACCTTGAAAAAGAAAATAGGAGGTCCTGGCATGAAGAGACCCGTGAACAGATTAACTTACCAAAACAGTATATCATTGTCTATATGATAGATACCTTCGAGAAACGTCCATTTGATGTGGCCGGTACCGGTGGAGGAGGTCTATACGGAGGCATAGCAAATATTTACGGATGGGGCTGGCAGGTCATTGCCCATGAACTCGGACATGCCTGCGGATTGTTTCACGATTTTCGTAGCGGCAGTGAAATCTATCTCATGTCTTACGGCCACGGAAAACGTCACCAACTTTCCGAATGCGCCGCTGGATGGTTGAATGCATATCGCGCCTTCAATCCCAGCCAAATCGACAGGGACTTATCCACAATAAGAGAAATGATGCCACCAACGCTTGATGCCCCACCAAATGCTATCCGTCTACGTTTTAGAGTAACCAGTCGGTATGGAATCCATCAAGCACGGCTCATCTCACCTACCCTTAACTTGGTTGACTGTAGAACATTAAACGGAAGTAAAGATGCCATCGTTGAATTTGTCACTACCGATTTGACACCGGAGGATAATTCTATATCTCTTACAGTTATTGATGTGCATGGAACATGGAGCGGGAAGTGGTTTTCGATCGATGTCACTTCACTCCTACCGCCTGCCGAGACCATCTCAATCCCAGATATAAATTTAGCAGCAGCAGTACAAGAAGAGATTGGAAGTATCACAACACATTCAATACTAAACTTGTGGAAACTTGATGCACCTAACAGCGGGATAACAGACCTCACCGGCCTAGAATATGCCCTCAACCTGAATCGGCTGACTCTGGACAGCAACAACATTTCAGATATATCTGCGCTGTCAGAGTTGAAAAATCTCGATTCGCTGAATCTTCGGAACAATCCGTTGAGCTACGTTTCTATCAATACGCACATTCCTGCTATACAAGCAAACGGAATAGCAAGAGGAATTGCAGTACGGTATGACAACGTAGCCCATCCGGCACTCTACTCAGTCTCTGGAAATAACCAGGAAGACTTTGCAGGATCAATCCTTTCAACCCCATTTGTCGTAGAAGCACAAGATGCCAAAGGTAAACCCATGAAAAACGTATCCATCACCTTCACCGTGGAAACTGGTAGCGGACAACTCACTTCCCCAACTACCAGAACCGACGCACAAGGGAAAGCACAAACTTACCTTATGCTCGGATGGACACCCGGAAGGAATACCGTCCGTGCTACTGGAAAAGGTATTGAATCATGGGCGATTTTTTCCGCTACCGGTATAGAGCCAGAAACACAAATAGCGGAAGACGTGAACAGAGATGGTGTCGTCGATGTCGAAGACCTTGTCTTAGTCGCTGCGACTATAGGCACAACCCCGCCAGACACCACAATACCCAATACAGATGTAAACGGTGATGGCATCGTCAATGCCGATGATTTGGCACTTGTCATGGCAGCATTAGCAACGGAACCCACAGCCCCCGCAGCTATTTTAACAGCAGCGAATCTACAACGATGGATTGACGAAGCAAAGCAGCTGGAAAACAAAACCGAAATCTTCCAGCGAGGTATTGCGATGCTTGAACAACTCCTGGCTACCTTGCTACCTAAACAGACTGCACTTTTGGCAAACTATCCGAACCCATCTAATCCTGAGACATGGATACCGTATCGCTTAGCACAGTCTGTAGAAGTGGCGATACACATCTATGCGGTGGATGGCACGTTGGTTCGGACTTTGACGTTAGGACAACAGCCTGCGGGGATTTATGAAGCTCGGCATCGTGCTGTCTATTGGGATGGCAAGAACGCACAAGGCGAACACATCGCAAGCGGTATCTATTTTTATACACTCATTGCAGGTGATTTCAACGCTACGCGAAAAATGTTGATACGGAAGTAACATGAATCATGATCCCTCGAACAATTAACACAAGTCGTTAAGAAAAATTTTAGGCAAACCTACTGGAGGAACACCGATGAATAAAACACAATACCGCGCTTGTATTGTCGGCTGTGGAAGAATGGGCGGCACTATCGATGAGGAGGTTAAAGGAACCCCGCACGGCGCGCTACCCTATTCACATGCAGCTGGCTATACTGCCTATGAACGAACAACAATTGTCGCAGGTGCAGATGTAGTCGAAGAAAAGGCAAAATATGTTTGCGACAAATGGAACATTCCGAAATACTATCTTGACTATCAAGAAATGATAGTGCAAGAGAAACCTGATATTATCAGCATTGCAACGCGTCCGGGGAACCACGCAGAAATCACCCAATTTGCCGCAGAAAATGGCGTGAAAGGTATCTATTGCGACAAACCGCTTTGTGCTTCTATGGAAGAAGCAGATGCAATGCTCGAGGTGTGCGAAAAACACAACATAAAATTCAATCTCGGCACACAACGCCGCTTTACACCCGGCTACATCAAAATGCGTCAAATCCTCGAAAGCGGTCAACTCGGAGACAGACGTTCTATCATCTCCTATACAGGTGGATCAGCCTTATGGGGATACACACACGCTGCCGACCTAATCCTCTTCCTAGCAAGCGACTCAGAGATAGAGTACGTACAAGGCAATGTCGCCGTTGACGATGCTGATTTTGAGGATAATCAAACCGATTCTAATCCAGGGATTGTGATGGGATATATCCGTTTTAAAAATGGAATTCACGGCATCAGTATTCCCGGCACTGCTTACGAATTTGAAGTGAACTGTAGTGAAGGCACAGTCCGCTCTCTTAACAATGGACTCGGTTTTCAACTCCGCAAACGGCAAGGGCAGTTCAATGAAGTATTAGACACACAATTCCCCGTATTTGAACGCAAAAGCGGTACCGTAGGATGTATCGAGGACATTGTTGAAGCGATTGACACCGATACAGAAACACAAGGTAACATTCAACTTGCACACCGGAGCACAGAAATGGTCTTCGCAATCGTCGATTCACAACGGCAGAAGGGCATGCGTGTACCGATACCGATGGAAAATCGAGGGCTCTACCTCGGAAGGTGGTAACTGATGAAAACGAAATTACGAAGTGTTTATAGGAAAGGTTTCAAACACCGAAATCACATAAAGATAGCTGCTGTTATTGTTAGCATGCTGGGTGTGTTGTTATATGCAACAACTTCACCGAAGGGCGATTCGCACTCAGAAAAAGACAACACACGCCCCGCAAGCACACAATATGAACAACGTGCACCTAGTAGAGACGGTATCGGCAAATTTTACATGGGACGCGAAATATCACAGGTCATGGGACACCTCGCTGCAGGATGGCTAGAACGCCCCGAACGTGAACGTGAAGAAATGCCAAATCATCTCATTGAATCACTAAAACTAAAAGAAGGAAATGTCGTTGCCGATATTGGCGTTGGCACAGGTTACATCGCCCGACGTATCTCTCCGATAATCGGCAATAAAGGCACAGTTTACGGCGTTGAAATTCAGCAAGAGATGCTCGACATACTGGCTGAAAAGATGGCGGAAGAAGGTATCACAAACATCAAAGGAGTACTCGGAACTATTACCGACCCGAAACTTCCTCCAAATTCTGTTGATCTCGCTATTATGGTAGATGTCTACCACGAATTCTCACATCCGTATGAAATGATGCAGAATATCTGCCGTGCACTCAAAACAGGCGGTAGAATTGCGTTTGTAGAATACCGCTTAGAAGACCCAAATGTGCCGATCAAACGTTTGCACAAGATGAGCCAATTACAGGTAATGAAGGAGGTAACACCTCATCCATTGTCTTGGGTTGAGACAATTGATGTCCTGCCGTGGCAGCATATCATCATTTTTGAAAAGGTGACAGGAGAGTAGATACGGTTTGGAACTCCCTTGCTGCTCTAAAAACAGAATCAACAGCACCAAACAGGACAGGCAAATTATCCACGCTAAAACTCGTTCGATTTTGAGTAAAGGTTTCACCAATGAGGTGTCCAATCTGCCACAGTGTTCCGTCACTGACAATACCATACACAGGATGCTCCATATTGTCATTTATCTTCTGAGCGGCCACTAATTCCGCCAAACACTGTCCCCAACCTAACTCAAAATCGTTCTTCTTCGCCTCAACCAGCATTATCAACGGAGTGCCAACAACAAGTTTACCCAATTTAGACCGTGTCGAAATGAAATAATCAGGCGTGCCGCTTAGCACATCATCATAAGCAATAGACTTTTTTATCCAAAGCGCGTAGTCCTCAGCATACCCTTTGTAGACTTCACGCAAGACAGGAAAAATAATGGCTTCACACCGCGCACCCTCGGAGGTGAAAACATCAATATATTCGCGGTTAAATTCAAATTCTCGTAGAAATTGTTCCGAAGGCCCCACATCGTTTTTAGTCTCTATAAAGTCATTTTCCACATGCCGTATCCCAAATCTTTCTTGAACTTCAGGGATCGCTTTGAAATCACTAAACGCCATTCTGTTGCACTCCAGTACCTGTTTGCATTCTTCTCCACATGCAGTATATATTATGACAAATCCTCAACCCCATGATACCATATTTAATGTCACATCCTCAACAGAAACTACATTCAAATTCAAAAAAGTATTGACAACAAAACCTTAAACACCTAAAATTGCATAACCATTTTAAACTTTATGATTGCCGTAACGTTACGTAACATAATATTTCGTTATAACAATCTTGTGCATCTAAACTATAGTAAATTTTGGAATTAATTAGACATCGGATAATCCGTAGGTCGGGTAGAGCTTGCGAAACCCGACTATTATTGAGATAAGTCGCAATGCGCCCATTGCCCCTCTGGGTGCAGTGCCTATTTATTTTCATATTTAACCATAAATTGAAAAGGGAGAAAATTCCAGTGAAAAGCACTAAAAGTTCTGTTCCACTAACTGCTATGTTAGTCTGTTTGTACATCCTTATGTTAGGGTTACCTCTTGCATTCGCAGATAACCACGAAACTGCACAAACTACCGTTGATTATACACAAGATATCCGTCCTATCCTATCAAATAACTGTTTCGCCTGCCACGGTCCCGACGAAAAGACCCGACAGGCAAACCTAAGACTTGATACAAAGGAAGGCGCGTTTTCCGAACCAAGCGGCTATCCAATTATCGTCCCCGAAAAACCAGAGGAGAGCGAACTCTATCTCCGTATCGTTTCTGAAGACGATACCTATCAGATGCCACCAGCCAATTTCAATAAAACGCTAACGCCAGAACAAATTGAAGCAATCAAGCAATGGATAAGCCAAGGAGCAAAATGGGAAGAACATTGGGCATTCACAACACCTGCCCAACCAACACCACCCACTATCAAAAAAGCAGACTGGGTAAGAAATCCTATTGATACGTTCATCCTCTCACGCCTTGAAAAAGAAGGACTTCGACCTGCCAAAGCAGCAGACAAACGCACACTCATTAGACGCTTAAGCTTTGACCTCACAGGCCTACCACCGACACTTGAAGAAATACATCTATTCCTAAACGACGACTCTCCTGATGCTTACGAAAAACTGATTGATACCTTCATGGCAAAACCAGAATACGGCGAACACATGGCACGCTTCTGGCTAGATGTCGCACGCTATGGCGATACACACGGACTACATTTAGACAACTACCGTGAAATGTGGCCATACAGAGATTGGGTCATCAACGCATTCAATAATCACATGCCTTTCAACCAGTTTACCGTGGAACAACTGGCAGGGGACCTATTGCACGAACCGACAGTTGAACAGCGGGTAGCCACAGGTTTCAACAGATGCCACGTCACAACAAGCGAAGGCGGATCCATCGCGGAAGAATATTACGTCCGATATGCAGTTGACAGAGCAAATACAACCGCAACCGTATGGATGGGACTCACCGCAGGGTGTGCACAATGCCACGACCATAAATACGATCCAATTTCGCAGAAGGAATACTATCAACTCTACGCATATTTCAACAACATCACTGAAAATGCAATGGATGGCAATCGCAAAGATTCCCCACCAGTTGTCCAGTTACCAACACCAGAACAGAAAGCACAACTCCAAAAATATGACGACAAAATCAAAGAATTAGATGCACAAAGTAAAGGATCCATACCCCATATAGACGCTGCACAAACCGCTTGGGAAAACAGAATGCCGCGATGGACGACTATCAAACCAGAGGTAGTGCTTTCGCAAGGCGGTGCAACGTTAGCAATACAAGAAGATAACTCAGTTTTAGCAAGCGGCACAAACCCAGACAAAGAGGTATATGAAGTCATTGCAAAACTACCTCAAGGGACATGGAGCGCCGTACGATTAGAAGGTATTCCAGACAAATCCTTACCAGGAAGCGGTATCGGACGGACAGATAACAGCAACGTAGTGCTAACAGGATTTTCTGTTGATGTCCTACCTGCCGATATGTCAGAACAGATGCTTGCTGAAGCACAAGAAGCAGCAAAGAAGGCAGCTGAAGCAATAAAAAAAGCAGCTGAAGAAGCAAAAGCAGCCGAGGAAGCAAAGAAGGCAGCTGAAGAAGCAAAAGCAGCCGAGGATAATCCCGAAAATGCAGCAGCAACCGATGAAGAAACCGAAGATACTGAAAAACCTACCGAGGATCCAGTAAAAGAAGCAACACCTGAAACTGACAAAGGTAAAGACGGCGATAAACCTGTTGAAGATGCTGCTACAGATACAGAACCCACCGAAAATGCGACACCTGAAACTGATCAAGCAACACCTGAAACTGACGAAGGAAAAGCGACTACTGAAGAAGTTGCAACACCTGAAACTGATGAGAAGAAAACGAATGATCAGGAAACAACGGAAGATGCAGCCGAACCTGCGGAAGAAAAAGACCCGTGGACAGCAGTTCCCATCGTCAAAGCCTGGGCAGACAAAGAACAGGCAGGTAACGACTTCGTCATCGCAAATGTGCTTGACGATAAACCTGAAACCGGTTGGGGATTGGAAAGTAACAATAATCGCGGAAACAGCCGGCAAGCGATCTTCCTCGTTGCAAATCCCTTCGGCACACAGGGGGGGTTGGTAAGGATCCGATTAAAGCATGAATCTGAACATGCTAAACATCACTTCGGGCGGTTCAGACTAGCTGTCACAAATGCACCGACGATCTATCCTATCGGCTCTAAAGTTGGGCTGGCAAACTGGCACTCGGTCGGTCCATTCACCGCTGAACACGGCAACGTCGCATTCTATAATGTTTATGAACCAGAAACCAAACCGGTCAATACAGGTGATAAATTCACCGTCGGTTCACAAGAATTGACATGGAAACAGCAGGCACATTGGACAGATGGAGCGGTGCATAACGACATCGTTGGAGAAAATAGTGCAACCTATCTCTATCGTAATATCTCCTCAGAAACCAAACAGAAAGCGACCCTTTACCTCAGTAGTAATGATGCGCTAAAGGTGTGGGTAAATCAAACAGAGGTGCTTGCAAGCAATATCCAACGCGATGCCGCCGCACCAGATACCGAGAAGGTGCAAATCCAACTTAACCCAGGGAACAATGCTTTGCTATTGAAGGTTGTCAACTATTCTGGGCCTTCAGGCTTCTTCTTCCGCATGGAATCCGATGCACCGATGGTAACAGCAAATATCGTTGACACCATAGCACTCGAGAGAGGTAAACGTAACGGAGATCAACAGACGCAAATTCGCGAATACTACCGTCGAAACGTTACAACAGATGCGGATTTGAAGAAACTATACGCGGATATTTCTGATACGCAAAACAAGCGGAATTCCTTGAACAACAGTCTCACCACAACATTGGTGATGCAGGAACGTTCAGAACCACGCGGTGCTTATGTGCTTGAACGCGGGGCATATCAACACAGGGGCGAACAAGTCTATCCACAGACTCCCGCCGTGCTGCCACCGATGGTAAAAGGCTCGCCACCCAATAGACTTTCACTCGCGAAATGGTTGGTCTCACCAAAACATCCGCTCACCGCGCGTGTTACGATTAACCGTTTCTGGCAACATATTTTCGGAACAGGTATTGTCAGAACGTCAGAGGATTTTGGGACACAAGGCACGCCCCCAACGCATCCAGAACTGCTCAATTGGCTTGCAACCGAATTCATCGCTTCTGGATGGGACGTGCAAGCTATGCAGAAACTGATGCTCACTTCAGCAACATACCAGCAAAGTTCAAAAGTTACACCTGAAAAGTTAGAACATGATGCGGACAATATCCTCCTCTCACGCGGACCAAGGTATCGCTTCGACGCAGAAATCGTGCGTGATAACGCACTAGCTCTCAGTGGGTTGATGTTCAAAAAGATCGGCGGACCGAGTGTTAAACCTCCACAACCGGGTGGATTATGGAAAGCCGTCGGTTTTACAGGATCTAATACTGATACATTTAAAAAAGATGCAGGTGCTGATAAAGTGTATCGTCGGAGTCTCTATACTTTCTGGAAGCGAACTGCGCCACCACCACAAATGAACATATTGGACGCTCCATCACGCGAGGCCTGCACAATCCGACGCGAACGTACGAATACACCGATGCAGGCACTCATGTTGATGAACGATCCGCAGTTCTTTGAAGCAGCACGTGTTTTCGCTGAACGCACCATCAGATTGGGAGGGAATACACCAGAGGAACGGATCGCCTACATGTTTGAGTTGGCAACCGCACGCGAACCGAAATCTACAGAAGCCACACTACTCCTTGATACGATGAAGGCACACGCTGAGGAATTGAAAGCACATCCAGAAGCAGCCAAAGAACTCATCACCGTCGGAGAATCCAAACCTGATGAAAAACTATACCCAATTGAAGTCGCGACATGGACAATGATCGCAAACCTTATTCTCAACCTAGACGAAGTCTTGAACAAAGGATAATGACACTTATCACCTATAGCATAACCTGTCAGTTTGTGCAGCGTAGACACTCTTTGTAGTATAACCTTTCCAGGTTGTGCAGCGTGGACACTCTTTGTAGCATAACCTGTCAGTTTGTGCAGCGTAGACGCTCTTTGTAGCATAACCTTTCCAGGTTGTGCAGTTGCACTACAGAAATTGTTTTATACCGAACTCACGTTAAAAACATGAAAAGGAGATTTGTATTATGAATCAAGTCTACGAACATCAAAATGATCCTCTAAATATACCTATCATGAGAGATATACTTGAAAACAAAAAGGATTTCCCAGCCGGTTGGCAAACAGTTAAAAAGTACTTGGAATTAATAGAAGACCACCATGTGGAAAGAGGAGGATTGCCTACGCGTTTAAAGGATCCATGCACAAACCTTCGTGATACTTTTATTCCCCTAATAGAACAAGGGAAATTTGAAATGAAGAAGGATAATAATAGAAACTATTATAGACCAGTTTAGATTGAGACTTGTCAACCCGACAGGAGATCAATATGAACAGAGAAAACCCATTTGTAATAATGCCTGATCCCAACTTAGCCACCGCAGCCCGAAAAGCACAATAAGGAAACATTAGTATTATGAAAAAGCGCATATCCGTAATCATGTCACTACTAACGATTTCAACTGTATTGCTCACTAAAGCTTTCGGAAGCGGACCCCCGCCCCCACTTCGTGCTTTACCTGAAGGCGCGAAAATGCGTATTGGTCAAGGACGCGGGGTTGACTTCGATTTTTCACCAGACGGAAATCACATCGCCATTGCATGTTCTATCATTGGGATATGGATCCATAGTGTACATACAAGCGAAGAATTAACGCTACTCACAGGACATACAGACGCTGTCACTGCAGTGGAGTACTCACCTGATGGAAAGGTCATGGCAAGTGGAAGTTATGACAAGACAGTAAGGTTGTGGGACACCCATACCTATGAACATCTGGTAACATTCACCGGACATAAAGGCGATACTAAAGCGTTAGCATTTTCACCAGATGGGAAAACTCTTGCCAGTGGTACAAGTAGAAGCAGTGCAATATCAAGGATCAACTTTAGAGGTGAGGAAATCGGAGAGCCGGAAGAGATAGATAGTATTATACGATTGTGGGACGTCGTAAACAAAAAACAGAAGTTGACCCTTAATGGTCATACGGGGTGGATTACAGCATTAAAATTTGCACCGGATGGCACGATGCTTGCCAGTGCAAGCACAGATGGAACAGTTCGTCTGTGGAATGCTGGCAATGGTGAACTCATAACCATACTGAACGGAGGGGCACAGAGTCCTAATGCCGTGCTGTTTTCACCTGATAGCAAACGTATTGCAACTCTGAGTCCGAATGCTACGATTAGGTTGTGGGAGCCACAGACTGGGAAAATGATAGCAATCATCCAAGATTGTTATCATGGTGCAATAGCATTTTCACCTGATAGTTCAACCTTAGTTAGCAGTCAAGGGAGTAAAAATTCCATTATTCGTTTATGGGAGACAAATACTGGAAAACAGAAAGCAGAATTAGATGCAAAACTTGACAACGTTATGTCAGTCGTGTTTTCACCTGATGGATCAAAAATAGTTACCACAGAAGATTGGCAGAATACGACTATTCAATGGAGGGACGTAAACAGTCAGAAATTCCATGCTGCTAAAGGGGATCCGTTGAAGGTTCACTCTCCTCAGAAACCGCACCCAAGTCAAGAAACAAGGAATTTAACTGGTTGGCGTTCTCGATTGGAGTTTTCTCCTGAAGGTTCTACGCTTGCAAGTTGGGGATACGATGAAATTCGTCTATGGGACGCAAACACCCGTATTCAGAAAGCAAAATTTAGATACCCGCGTCAACGCGAACACCGTCAAGGACTTCCTTTCGTTCTTTTTTCTAAAGATGCCACGACATTAGCATGTGGAAACGGAACATCTAAAATTTGGTTGTTTAATGGCAACACCTATAAGCATCGCACCACACTCAATGGACATACAGGTCCAGTAATTGCCGCTGCCCTGTCACCTGATGGTGAAACGTTTGCCAGTGCAAGTAAGGACGGGACCTTAAGGCTTTGGAATGTGAAAACAGACGAACCCATCGCAGAACTCATTGGACATACTGATGTCGTTTTATCATTAGCGTTTTCATCAGATAGCAGAATAATTGCCAGTGGAAGTGCAGATAAGACAATATTCTTGTGGGACGCATATACAGGAAAACCTTTGAAGATGCTTGAAGGACATACTAAAAAGGTAAAAAAAGTAGTCTTCTCAACTGATAGAACAACGCTTGCAAGTGCCAGCGAGAAGGAAATACGGGTTTGGAATACTACCACTGGCGAACAGCGGTTTACGCTTCAAGGACACCCGTGGAGTACTCAACCCCTAGCATTTTCACCAGATGGGAAAATCCTCGCTACTGGTGGCGAGTGGGAGATTCAATTGTGGAATGCATATACAGGAAAACATAAGCAGACACTTTCAGAACATCTGGATAATAACTTTTTATTGACATTTTCACCAGATGGAAAATCGCTTGTCAGCTGTGGCAAAACAACTCAATTATGGGACGTAAGCATAGGAAAAAACATATCGACGTTTTCTGAGAAAAGCGGTGCTTTTCCATTAGTGTTCTCACCAGACAGCAATTTGCTCTACGGTGATTTTGGAGGTAATATTGAAGTCTGGGATGTTCAATTGCGTCAACGGATCAAGATTTTAGATGGACATAGGTCAAATGTTACTTCAATGGCACTTTCTGCAAAAGACAGAACACTTGTCAGTGCCAGCTATGATGGAACAATCGTTTTGTGGAAACCGGTACAACTTAGAAACAAAAACATGATTGTAAAGATTGTGTCTTCATCAGCTGCACCTACAGCTGTTGGAAAACAAGTAACTTACAACATCGAGATTATCGGAGGTGAAGACGTTGTCGGCTACCAGTTAACCCTTCAGTATGATGAAACAAAACTACGGTATATCTCCAGTAACAAAGGAGATTTCTTACCCGGTAACGCATTTTTCGTAGAACCGATATTAAAGAAGAATCAGCTGACACTTGCATCTACTACACTAACAGGAATTGGAAATGGAAACGGTTCACTTGCAACTGTTACATTTGAAATCGCGGCTGATACACCTTATTCCATCAAGATAGCGAATCTGATTCTCTCTGACAAAGATGGGAAACGTCTACGACCTACAGTGAAAAGTGTGGAGGAAAAATAAGATGAAACCGATGTGTTTTCTGTTTGCTATTCTGCTGTCGATTTTCGTGCCTTTCTTAGATATCAATGCACAAGATGCCTCTCAAATGTCTCTACCTGAAAATGCCATTGCACGCATTGGTAAGGGACAGATAATAGATATTGCATATTCACCAGACGGTAAGTTATTTGCAGTCGGTAGTTCAATAGGGACATGGCTGTATGACGCAAACACGGGGCAAGAACTTGCACTACTCACCGCACACACTGGAAGGGTTAATTCTGTCGCGTTTTCTCCTGATAGTAAGACACTTGCAACTGTGAATTATCATACTACAATATATCTATGGGATATGACAACCAGAGAACATAAAGCTACACTACCGGGTGGCGCAAGACACATAACATATTCGCCAGATGGCAAAATGCTTGCTGGTAGTAGTGGAACGTATATTACATTGTGGGATACAAATACTCAGCAATACACACGTAAAATTAGAGGTAGAACCTATAATAAGATTTTTTTCTCCCCTGATGGGATGACACTAGCAAGTTCAGATGTCGACGATAAAATTAGACTGTGGGATATAACTAATGGAAAAAATAAGTATACACTTCCAATGAATGCTGTTGTTGAGAGGGCAATAGCGTATTCCCTTGATGGTGAATTGCTTGCAAGTGGTGGTCTAAGAAACACAATACAAATTTGGGACCCGAGAACTGGTGAGCACAAAACCACGCTTTCCGGTCATACACGCCCCCTTCACACCCTGGTTTTTTCACCTGATGGTAAAACACTTGCAAGCGGCGGCGGAGATAATACAATACATCGAATGCGCTATCTTCTTCGTGGAACACGTTTACTGATTCAAATTCGGTGTATGTTTCGTCGTGTATTTGTCCATCCTTGTCACCGTAGACGCGAACGCCATCTTGTGGGCCACGGACTTCACCGATACCGATTCGTAATCCTGCTTTTTTACCGAGGAAAATAGTGCCACCGAGCGAATCCATGTTCATGCACCAGCAGGTTTTGAATACTAAACGTGCGCCGTTATCAAAAACTACCCATCCTACACCAAAGTCTTCAACTTCAGTTTGTTTCAGTCTTTCATTCCAGGTGTTGTGTAGACTCAGGTAGTTTGAGGTGATGCCAGAGACAGCAACAGGTTTGGGATGTCCCATGAGATAGAGTGCGGTATCCAAAGCATAGACTCCGATGTCAGCGGATGCGCCTAAGCCTGCGGTTGCTTTTCGGATGAAACTACCGCCAGGATTTCCGCGCCTGCGGTCCGCAACAGTTTCTGCGTAGTAAATTTCGCCAAGTGTGCCGGCATCGACGATCTCCTTCGCCTTTTTGACTTGTGCGGAATAGCGTAGTTTGAGACCGATCATAAGTATCTTATCGTTTTCTACAGAAGCGCGCCACATCGCTTCTGCACCTGTCAACGTTGCCTCCATCGGTTTTTCACAGAAGACGTGTTTGCCCGCGTTTAATGCAGCAACAGTTGGTGCAGCATGAACACCGGTTGGGGTACATACGTATACTGCCTCGATTTCGTCCATTTTAAGCATTTCGTTGTAATCTTCGAATGTGTTTTCGATTCCCCATCGTTCTTTTGCGCGTTCTAAATTCGCTGGAACCAGATCGGCAGCTGCAATAATTTCACACCCTTTAATCTCGGCAAGCGTCCCACAGTGTGCTTGCGCAATGCCACCTGCACCGATCAACCCTAATTTAACTGTTCTCATTGACATCTCCCTATTACAGATTTGTTCTATAGATTTTATCTTATTTTTCTGTATAAAGTCAAGAGTAAAATTTAATTGTCAATTCCTGCGATCCCCAAAAATAACTTGATATGCATGTTGGTTTCTGCTAATATATCTATTTATATGAGAAAGAATATGGAGAAACAGTTGGTATGTCAGCAAACGCTATAACGGTTTATCGTCTATTATTAACTTTTATTGTCCTTGCAATCTTTGGAACGAACACTGCCATAAGTATTGCATGCATTATAACTATTCTTATTATTTTTATACTTGATTCGGTAGACGGTATCGTAGCGCGTAAACAGAATCAGACCTCCACATTTGGTGCTGTCTTTGATATTGTTGCTGATAGGATCGTAGAAAACGTATTTTGGATATACTTTGCGTATAAGATAGATTTCTTGCCGCTTTGGATACCGATTGTTGTGGTGGCTCGTGGCCTTCTGACAGATGGGGTGCGTAGTATCGCTCTTACGGAAGGAAAAGCACCGTTTGAAATGATGACGATCCCGTGGGCACGTGCGTTGACGAGTTCGCGCATATCCCGATCTGTTTATGGGGTAGCCAAGACGGTGGCGTTTCTATTACTCCCTATCGCGTTTGTTCTCCAGTATACCTATCCAAACGATCCGATCGCTGTTTATTCTTCGTTAGTATCTCTAGTAATTGCATACATAGCTGTTATAATGTGCTTAATTAGAGGGATTCCTGTGCTTATTGATGGGTGGCGGTATGTTAAGAAATAGTGGATTAAGGTGAGGTATTTTGCTGAAACATCAGTTACTGAGATTTCAATTTGATGTAAAATTGAATTTCAATTATAGAAAATTTGACAAAAACTGAACATTTGTATCCAATTATGGATAGAAATTCCAAAATCCTTATAAAATTTTGCAATTTCTTCAAAAAAGATTTGACATTAATCGAGATTTAGGTTATAATAATTAAAAAATTAATAATTAAAAAATTACTATAGTTTGGACAATTTTTGTTTTTTTTATGGACATAAAGCAGGAAAGCGGGTATCCTTTTAGGAAACACAAATTTGAAAGGATATTTCAAATGACCCCACTTTCCTACTTGGACAACATGTTATCAGATTTTTGACCTTTGTTCAAGTATAATAACTTTCACCACTTTCAGACTTTCGTAAAAGGTCTGATAAATACGCCCTACCGAGGCACAATGACACAAATCTATCTTGCGACAGACCAAGCAGGTCGGTATTGGTCTCTGCCAAAGTTTCTCTCGCGTGGCATCTGGTGTGTGGATCAAGTCGCCACTACGCTAAGCCATCAAGTGCTATCCGCTTACCCCACGGGCGTCTATGTCTATGATGAGACGCATGCCATAAGTAGCGGTTCAAAACAAGCGGGTTTGCATTTCCACAGGAACCCTGCGTATCAAGCACGTAACAAGAACCAGTCCAAGTTTCATCACGGACACGAGTTCGGTGCGATTGGCTGGCTGGCAGAAACGCGCGAAGGCACGCGCCTATTTCCATTAGCCACACGGATGATGGAACCGAAAAGCGAGGACGCAAATAGCCTCGCTGTGCTGAAGCATTTATGCGATCTTGTGCCACCGGGTCTTATCATTTTTGATAGAGGTTTCAATAGGCGCAAAGTGTTCACGGAGATACTCTCACAAGGACATCATTTACTTTGTCGTGCGAAGTCAAACGCAGCGTTTTTTGATATACCGAAACGCCCTAAGCGTCTCAAGAGAGGCAGACCCCGTCGGTATGGTAGCCGTGTGTCTATTCCACACCTGAAGTATACAGATATCGTTGTTGAGGATCAGACACTTTCTGTCGCTGATAAAGTCGTGCGGACAAAGATGTGTCCTGTAGATGTCCGCATCGTTGTGATACGCAAACGCTTGAAAAAGTCTAAACCCTATCGGTATTTTTGTGTATTTACTTCAGATTTACGACTGCCCGTAGAAACAGTTATCCGACACTATAGAAACCGATGGCAGATTGAAACTGCCTTTCGGGACGCTAAAGAAAACTTCGGATTTGACAACTATCAACTCCGAGACAGGAAAAGTTTGGATCGGTTCGCTCAACTCAGTTTCACCGCAGCAACGCTCACACAACTCGCTTTCAGTCCGGTGCTAATGGAGAAGACATCCGCAGACACAGACACAGACGAGGCACCGCTTGATTTAGAAACTGTGCTATCCACACTCAATATACACTGGTATAAACCGAAACATCTCACACGCGGCTTGATGACCGCTTACTTGCAGCGACGTTTACAACAAAACTATTTTTATACGGGTTACGACCCGGGGAAAAACGCACAGAAAAAACTGAAAATCCCAAAGATACTATGTGAAAATGGTTCAGCAGCAACTATTTTCACGATTATTGGAAAAATGATGGCTAAAAAACAGTGATTTCTAACAGAATTTAGACAAAAAAGGGGCGTTAGCAGCAGTTCTAACACCTGTTCAGAAGTGCTAACGGGGAAGTGCTGCCAACTATTCATAATCTATAACAAGAGCAAAACTGTCCAAACTATAGTAATGTTTAATATGTATGGTATTTCGTTCATTTGAGTCTTAACCTGAAGTATTATCTGTTCTTTGAGCAGACAAGTCTTCTAAACGAGAACACCTAAGGAGTTAAAAATTTATGAATATCACATCAAGTAGTAAGCTGATTCTGCTTGCGATACTTTTTGTATTGGCAGTTGGTATGGTTTCTATTTCTGTCTCATTAGCACAGGAAGAAAGTTCGGAGGAAACCGAGGGTTCAGAGCCTGCTGTAGAAGCAGATGTAACGGAGCTTGAAAGTGTTGTAGTCGTAGGTAACCGTTTGAAACCGCGTTCGGTTCTTGAGTCTGCGGTGCCTATTGATATAGTATCAAAGGAAGATTTTGCGAAACAGGGCGGGACAGATTTACCGAATCTGTTGAGGACGTTGGTGCCGTCGTACAATGTGAACACACAACCGATTAGTGATGCAGGTACTGTGGTGCGTCCTGCGAATTTGCGTGGTTTGGCACCTGACCATACGCTTGTATTGGTGAACAACAAGCGTCGGCATCGTGCGGCTGTTATTCACTGGCTTGGGAATGGATTATCTGATGGGGCTCAGGGTCCCGATTTATCTCCTATTCCATCTATTGCTTTGAAACAGGTTGAGGTGTTACGTGATGGTGCGTCTGCGCAGTATGGTTCTGATGCGATTGCTGGCGTGATGAATTTCCAATTGAAAGACGATTATCAGGGTGGTAGTTTTGAATTTAAACCGGGTATCTATCAGTTTGGTGATGGTCGGCAATTCTCGGTTGCGGGTAATATTGGTTTAGGAACCCCTGAGACGTGGACGAATCTGAGTATTGAGTATGGTGGTGCGGATCCCACGATTCGGTCTGTGCAGCGTGATGATGCGAAAGCTTTAGAAGGTGCTGGTAATACAAGTGTTAGGAATCCTGCGCAGATTTGGGGGCAACCGATTGTTGAGGATGATCTGAAATTTTTCGCTAATTATGGTAGTGCTTTGACAGGGTCCATAGATTTTTATGGGCATGCCAACTATGCGAGTAAACGTGTGGAGGGTGGTTTTTATTTTCGGAATCCTAACACCCGCAGTGCTGTATTTAGTGGTGATGGCGGTAAAACTTTACTTGTAGGGAATTTATCGGGTCTGGAAGAGGGCGTTGATTCGTCTGCTGACGATATTCCGATAATTGAACATGTTCCGGATCAAGAAGCATTGAATATGGTAAAAGACGATCCGAATTTGTTTACCTTCCAAGAGATGTTTCCTGGTGGTTTCACGCCTCGTTTCGGTGCTAACATGGAAGATAGTTCGGTCCTCGTTGGTATAAAAGGTGTTGCTTTAGAGGAAACGTTAGGCGATCCACTGACGTGGAATATCAGTGGATATTTTGGGCGTAATCATGCCGACTTTTTTATTTTTAACACGGTAAATGCTTCTCTTGGTCCTGATACCCCGACGGATTTTGATCCGGGTGACTATATTCAGACTGACTATAACCTTAACTTTGATGTGACCTATCCGCTGCATGAGATGGTTTTTCTTGCTTCTGGTGTTGAGTATCGCAACGAAGGTTTTGAGGTCGTCGAGGGACAGCGTGAATCTTATCAGATTGGTCCATTAGCAAGTCAAGGTTTTAGTGCTGCGTCAAATGGTTTTTCAGGTTTCAGTCGTATTGCTGCGGGTTCGTGGACTCGCTATAATGTAGCTGCTTATGTTGAGAGTGAGATCAAACCGCTTGAGAATTGGCTTGTTGCTCTTGCTGTACGCGGTGAAAATTTTGAAGATTTTGGTAGCACAGTGAATTACAAAGTTGCTACTAACTATGGTATCACTGAGACGATGAAGCTGCGTGGTAGCTATAGTACCGGGTTTCGTGCTCCTACTCCTGGACAACAGAATACGTTTAATGTTACCACTGAATTTAATTTTGCGAAGAATGATTTGGTCAATAACGGAACTATTCCTTCCACTAACGCTGCTGTTGCTGTGGTAACGGGTAAGGAAGATAATGCGCTTGATCCTGAAAGGTCGAATAATTTCACGGGTGGTTTTACGGCTGAAATTTTGGATGTGAACTTCACTGTGGACTTTTTTGATATTCGTATGACGGATCGGTTAGCGTTGTCTCAAGACTTTGAATTGACGACGCAACAAAAAGAGGACTTGCTTAAAGAGGGTATTACTAGTGCCAAGAACCTGCAAGAGTTTCGATTTTTTACCAATGATTTTGATACGACGACGCAAGGCATTGACGTTGTCATTACGACCCCGATTCCGAGTTTGGCAGGTAGTGTGAGTGCTGTGTATAATTACACTAGGACCAGTGTTACAAGGAATGACCAGCGAATTAAATGGGTTGATGAATTATCAGATAAATTTGGTATAGCCGAAGACGAGTTGGCTGATAGTGCGAAGATTAAAGCTATCCAGGACAAAGATGCTGCTTCGAGGACTGACGATGAAAATCAGATTCTCAGGTTAAAAGGTTGGGTTGACGGTGTTGATCATCGTGTTCGAGAGCTGGAGGAAAATCTGCCGCAGCATAGGGCAAGTTTGACAGTCCTTCAACCGATTCATGAGAATGTTGGTGTTCTGGGTCGTGTTAGTTATTTTAGTAATTGGTACGATTCTGAAGACGATGAAACTTACACTAGTAAAGTCATATTTGACCTTGAGGCGACTTATACTGCGAAAAGTGGCATAGCGATAACGGTGGGTGGAAACAATATTTTCGATACCTATCCTGATGAAAATCCGAAGTCTGGTAATATTGGTAACCAGTATGGTCAATTCAGTCCGTTTGGTTTTGATGGTGCGTTCTGGTATGCTAAGGTTGGTTATAGTTTCTAAACGTGTAAAATAAACTGGTAGACGTGTTGTTTTGTGCTTTTGTTGAAGTATATAGAACACGTCTACTTAATATTATGAGTTATGTTTATGTTTCGTATTGTGGTTTATCTCAATAATAGTCGGGTTTCGCTTTGCTCTACCCATAGGTGTCAACTTAGGGATTTTCAGCCTTTTTCAGTTGCCTATAAGTTGTGTGCTTTCCTGCTCTATGTTGTCCCCAGTCGCTGTATTGTAAATCCTTTTTTATGTTGCTCAGTGTCTTCAATAACGCCGCTTTAGATTCGTGAAAACTCATTGTGAGTGTGCGTGCATGCCGCCCAATAAGTTTCGCTGTGCTGATGGGATCGTGCAGTATACACCGCCAGCCAGCTGCTACCATAATCCAATGTCTTATCAGTTGTGCGATGAGTTTCGCATACACCTCACATAAGATACGATCAGGTTTGGCACTGCGGAATGTATTCACCTTGCCAACGCTTTTGAAGGATTTGAATAGCAACTCAACTTGCCATCGGAGCCCAGCAATAATAATAACTTGTTCAACGGTAAGTTGTGCAACCTCCACATTTGTAATGTAAATATCCCAATCGGCAAGGCGTAACCGTTGTTTTGAGGGCGTTGTCTGTCTCCGTTTAGCATCACGCCTGATGTATCGGCGACGCTTGCTCGCTACTTGTTCGGAACATCGCCGTGCAACGAGGCGTGCTGGCAGACGATCCCTCGCTCCAACATAGCAACGCTGGTCTATAGTGTCCGAGTTTGTTGCCTTGAGGTGCTTATATAAGCAGAAGGGTTCTCCCTGTTCATCATACAGTTTACAGTTTACTTTCAATCTTGTTATCCAGAAGATGCCTGCTTGTGTCATTTTTCTAAATGCGTCAAACGAAAAATAGCCGAGGTCTGCTAAGTGTAAACTCCCCGCAGGAAGCGGTCCAAACGCCGCTGCTGCCTTGCTATCGGCAGTAATACCATCACTGAGTTGGAAGTGTTGGAAAGCACCCGTCAGGACATCAAAACAGAGGTGAAGTTTCATAGCAGACTTCTCACAATCGTTTTTAGCACGCCCCCCTTTCCATACAGGTCTCAGCTCATCCGGCAATGTGAGTGTGGTGCTGTCCTGCACATAGACGCCTGTGAACTGATTTAGCAAAGGCAGTGTCGGCGATTGTGCTGAAATAACTTGTGTTGTTGCGGCTATCTCAAGCACCGATTTCAAGGTTTCGGCTGCTTCAGGTGTCATCCGTTTTTCAATCGCTTGGCGGGTGACATGCACACCTAAAGCACAAGCTGTTTGTGCCAACTCCGTATAACTTGCATCAGGCGTTTCAAGCCACCCGAATACAAGGGTCTGCACGAAAGCACCTCCGGAGAACTTGCGGATCCTTCGGACGAACCCGCACCTTGAAGCTGATGCGTCAGCAATCGTTCGCAGTATAGCTTGCATTTTATCACAAACCTGTGTTAGAATAGACATTGGAACACCTCTTTTGTAGAAATGAGTAATATTGTTTTTCTACTATTATGTAAGAGGTGTCTCTATTTTGCAACAATATTTTATACTAAAATAACATAAAAATGTTCTTAAGTTGACACCTATGGGATAAAGTCTTCTTGTCCATAGGCTACTTTATGTTTCTTCACAATCGGATCCTTGCTATTCACTGGTAGATAAGAGACTGTAACTGGTATCATGGGAGCTAATTTCCCAAGTTCCCCAATAATACCTGGTCTCAAGTCTTTCGTTATCGTTCCAATCGGATTACCGTAAGCAGTAGCCGACTTGTATGATGCACGCATGCTCGGTACGATCCCATCTACGACAGCTCTGTAAACTGGTAATGAGACTTGTCCATCAAGAAACATCTCATGTCCAAAAGCGACAAAATTGTCACCATAAACTTGTGTTACAGTTCCAAATGCTATAGCATTTACTATATCACCTACAACTATACCAACGCCAATCATATCACCGGCGGAAAGAATTTTGGGGGTATTGGCAGGTGGCGCGCCAGGAGCACCACCGACACGCGAGAAGATTTCAACGTTGTTGTAACGCGGATCAGATAAGTGTGATGACAAGCTTTGTGACCTGTTCGGTCCAAGACCGGAAATAGTTATGGGAGTCTTTACTGCACTGTACGTAGAGTTTACGACCGCCCCAGGTGCAGCGGGAAGTGGCCCGACGAATTCGCCGAATGGAATATGGTCTAGGGCATTTTCCATTGCATCTATAGGTGTAACCCAGAATCTGTGTGGTTCAGCTGCCCATAGATCGCCGTACGCAAGAGCACCGAAAACGCGTCCAGATGTGCCCACCGGACTTCCTGACATACCTTGTGCAAGACCACCCATGCCACTAACTGCTTCATCAGTCAACACACATTCGTAAAGCGGAAATCCGAATCCAGAGTGTTGGACCCTACGGAATTCAGCTTCAATTATAATTTTACTTGTGCCTTCAATTGCAGTAATGATTTCTATGGGTGTTTTGGTTGCAAGTCTACGGACTTCATCTTCATACATACTTTCAAGTTCAACTTCACCCACGATTGGTGCAGCCGTAAATTCGTCGGTTGCATCAACTGATGTGGGATTCTCAATCTGTGCTTGTTCTTCATCAGATGAACAAGCCATCTGGAAGAGAATTAGCATAGCAATTCCTGCTAAAACAAAAAAACGTTTCATTATATATCCTAACTTGAGATTTTTTCTCAGTAAATGTAATAATATCATGTCAAAATTATACCTTGCAAAAACCGGTTTTGCAAAGTTTTTCACGACCAATATTGGTATTTTGATATTACCATGCTACCCAACCGCCATCAACTGCAATGGTTTGTCCAGTAACCCAATTGGCAGCATCTGATGCTAAAAACAGAACTGCACCAACAACTTCATCAACCTCTCCAACGCGTCCCATCGGAATACGACGGACAACATCCTCATAGAATTCTTTACGCTGCAGCAAAACATCTGCTAACGGCGTACGCGTGAAAGCTGGGGCTACTGCATTGACAGTGACATTGTGTGGGGCCCATTCTACCGCAAGACCTTTTGTTAATAGCACCACCCCGCCTTTACTACCAGAATATGCTGTACGTAACGGCCCTCCAACTAATCCCATAGTTGAGGAAATATTGATTATCTTTCCACTTTCACGCTCAATCATCGGTTTGACAAGTGTTTGGGTTAAAAAGAATAACCCTTTTAGATTGAGATCGTAAATTGCATCCCAATCTTCTTCAGTCAGTTCCAGAGCAGGTTTAGGACGATTGGTGCCTGCATTATTGACAAGGACATCAACCCTGCCCCATATATCCAATGCTGCTTGCGCTCCATCCGCAACGTCTTTCATATCACTTACGTCAAACACGACGGGCTCAGCTTCACCACCGTTTGCACGAATTTCTTCTGCAACTTCTTCAAGGTCAGTCTTAGTTCGGCTATTCAATATGACCTTTGCCCCCATCTGCGCGGCAGCAAGGGCAATGCCTCTGCCGATACCTTTGCCGGAACCCGTAATTAACATCACTTTATCATTCAATTCAAATCCAGGAAATGCCATAAAATACCTCCAAATTTCTGTTCTTATTAGCTTCTCAAATATTTTAATTCAGTTTGCCAGCCAACTTCAACGTATTTTGTAATAACATCGCGCGTGTCAAAGGTCCAACTCCGCCTGGCACAGGCGTAATATAACCTGCAACCTCTTTGACTTCATCAAATTTAACATCGCCCACAAGACGGTCGCCAATGGCGTTGATACCAACATCAATAACTATCGCATGCTTTTTCACCATATCTGCAGTGATAAATTCGGGTCTACCCATAGCTATAACAAGAATGTCCGCTTGACGGGTGATAGCTGCAAGATTCTTTGTTCGTGAATGACAGTACGTAACAGTTGCATTCCGATTTAAGAGCATTATACCGATCGGTTTTCCTACAAGATGACTCCTGCCAACACAGACAGCATGTTTCCCTTCAATCTGTTCACCTGTCAGTTCTATCAGATGTATTATTCCTGTTGGTGTGCATGGTGTAATACTTTCTCTATTTATGAAAAGGTTACCTAAATTGAGAGAGGTTAAACCGTCTACATCCTTATCTGGTGAGATCGCATCTATAATTGTCTGTTCATCTAGTGTATCCGGTAAGGGCATCTGCACCAGAATCCCGTGTATGTCCTGCTGTCGGTTTAGTGCTTCTACTTTGTCGATCAAGGCATTTTGTGTTATGTCGGTAGGAAGGTGATGGACTTCAGAATGGAAATGTACTTTCTCACAATCGCGCTGCTTGTGTTTGATATACACAGTAGAGGCGGGATCGTTACCAACCTGCACGACTGCAAGCCCGGGAGTAAATGTTAATTTCTTCAATTCCCGCCGTATTTGACTTCGTATTCGTTGCGCAAGGCGGGTTCCATTAAGGATTTCGGCTGACAATGTGCCAATTCCTCCAGTCTAATGATTCACTATCTGACACCAAAATAGGTATGGTCTCATGTCATACCACCACAGATATACGTTGTGTGTCTTTGTAGCATAACCTTTCCAGGTTGTGTGTCTTTGTAGCACAACCTTATTTTGTCAGAATCGCGAATCACGCGGATTTTCCGAAAATGTCAAACAGTTGCTAAGGATTTTAAAAGCGTACTGTTGTCCCATTCGCTAGAAGTATAGGGATAATTTCATTTATAGAGCTATCGCTCAGGGGGTTCTTCTGCAGCCATAACGTTTCTAGTTTTGTAAGTTTTGTGAGTGGGCTGATGTCTGTGATGCCATTATCGTCCAGATATAACACTTCCAGGTCTGTAAGTTGCGAGAGTGTGCTAATGTCGGTGATGTCGTTATCATGCAGCCATAACTCTTCTAGTTTTGTTAGTTTTGAGAGGGGCGTAATGTCCGCGATGCCGTTCCTATACATCACTAGCCTTTCTAGTTTTATGAGTTTTGTGATTGGTGTAATGTCCGTGATGCCGTTATCCCCCAACTCCAATAATTTCAGGTTTGTTAGTTTTTCGAGCGGGTTAATGTCTGCAATGGCGTTATTCCCTAGATTTAACGTTTCCAGTTTTGTGAGTTTTGTGAGTGGGGTGATGTCTGTGATGCTGTTACGCCACAGATATAACCATTCCAGTTTTGTTAGTTTTGAGAGGGGCGTAATGTCTATGATGGGGTTATCCCCCAGATTTAACTCTTTCAGATTTGTTAGTTTTGAGAGGGGCGTAATGTCCGTGATGCCGTTACTTGCCAGATTTAACTCTTTCAGATTTATGAGTTTTGTGAGTGGTGTGATGTCCATGATGTCGTTACCATACAACCATAACACTTCTAGTTTTGTTAGTTCTGCAAGCGGGCTGATGTCCGTGATGGTGCCGTTAGCCATCAAAAACAACACTTCTAGTTTTATTAGTTTTGTGAGTGGGCTGAGGTCCGTGATGGTGTTATCCTTCAGATTTAATCCTTTCAGGTTTTGTGCGTATTCGATCCCTGTCAAGTTAGAAATACCCATGTCCTCAGCACGAAGTCCAGTTATCTGTAGCATATCTTCTTGTGTAATATTAGTGCCACTCTCTACTCCAAGTGCGTTTTCAACTGCGGTGCGGAGGGCAGCATCGGGAATTGTTACAGCAGGACTTTCAACTGTGTAAGCCAGCGTCACGGAATCATCATCCCACGCTACAACCAAGGAAAGGTCGACGAGACTAAAGGGACCTTGGATCGCAACGGTGTTGCCAGAAGGCACCGCTGTGCCTTCGGACACGGTGATATTCTCAGGCATGTTGTCAAAGGTCAACGTCAGTGTCGCATCTGTGAGGATAGTGGTGCCGGAGGCTGGGCTTGCGGAGATAAAGGTGGTGGGGACAACATCATCTGAAGAGCCGCAGCCTGTTAAAACTAATAGAACGCTCAGAACCAAAAATACGTAAGAAATACTAAACTTTTTCATAAAAACTCCTTCTTCATTATTTTATCGAAATTTTGGATTACGCGGATTTTCCGAAAATGTCAAACAGCTGATTTCAATGTTTATCAGTGTTTTTTCTATATTTGTTCATGAAAATGTTCTTGGTAAGACCTAATAGCAGTCACAGTTTCCTTCATATAGTTCTAAAGAAAGTTGAAGTGACTGTGGTTCTGTTGCTGCGATTCTACCGTTAGTTCTGATTTTTTCAGAGTCAATGTCTCTCATGTCTTCCGGTATTACAAAGTAAGACTTCAACACTTCCCAATCCCTGTCTGCAATTGTAATGATTTCACCGAGATAAAAGCTTACCCAAACATCACCTATTTTAGAATTAGGTAATTCTTGTGCTAATTTCCGTTGTGTGATTTCTACATACTCAGGATCAATATCAATTCCAATCACATTTCTTCCCAACCTAGCAGCAGCAACGGCAGTTGTACCAGTCCCCATAAATGGGTCTAACACTATGTCTCCTTCGTCTGTACTCATCAAAAGTAACCGTTCTAACAGATGTACTGGAAGTTGACATGGGTGTGGATCTCTGTGCTTGTTATGACGAATTCGGTGGATATCTGCCCAGATATCAGAGACGAGAGGTCCAAAAGGGTGTAAAATTTTCTTTTTCCCACCATAGTCTTTTAATAAGTACCCACATTTCCGACATCGTTTATGTGGATAGCGGATTTCATAAAATTTGTTTTCATGTCGGTTTTTTGTATAAAACAGAATACCGTAGTGTGAGGGTTGCAGAGTCTTGCCCATAGGTGCAGTTGGTGCGTCCCATGCAATCCAATGGCGAAAATCTGCAATTTCGTTTAGAAACCCGGTGTAATGTGTAAGCCATTTTGGTATATTGTGCAAGAAGATAGATCCGCTCGGTTTTGTAATCCTCGCCATCTCAAGGATCCACTGTTTGCACCAACTGAGATAATCGTCTGTATCCTTTTGGTCTTTGTAAGCACCATAGTTCTTTTTCAGATTAAAGGGAGGATCCGCAAATGTGACATCAATACTATCTGCAGGAATCTGCCGCATTATCTCTATACAATCGCCATGAATGATCTGGTTGATAAACTTTTCCATAGGATGCCTCGAATAATTCATATATAATATTGACGTGGTGTTATTTTAAAACGGCAATTAGTGATTGTTGAAAACGTTTAAGTTCCAATTTTTGTAAAGTGAAGACATCTTCAAACGCTTCGGTTATCCTTCGTAAATCTCTCTTCCGAACATACCAACCTATACCATCAACGAATCCCCAAAAGTGAGTGCTGGGATAATGCTCAGCTAGAAGATTTCTAATAGCGATCTCGGTTTTTGCTTTATCACCTTGCCCGGAGGACGTTGTTCCTAAGTATGAAGATTCAATAATTACCTGTGGAGTTTTTCGGTTTGGAATGATAAAATCCATTGTTCGTTTTTCGTTTGGAGCTTGTTCTTTCAACTTTTCTAAATCTACGCTTTGTTCAAAACTGATCTCCATTTCTTCTAATAGATTTTTAATGACAATCTCGGCGTTATTTTGTGCCTTGCCCGCGTAGGATCCTTTTTCTTTATAGCGAATCAGTGTATCAATCATAGCCTCAACTTCAAAATTATGGTGGAATTTGGAATTAATCGGACATTCAGACAGTTCGTAGGTCGGGTAGAGCTTGCGAAACCCGACTATTATTGACCTAAGCCGCAATGCGAAGAGCGTTCCTGTGGGGGCGGTGTCTATCTATTTTCATATTTAACCATAAGTTTAGAAACGCTTAACTTTTTTAGCTCAAAAAGTGGAAGAGTTTTGGCAAGTACAGGAATCGTAGAACCTTCATAGAACAGATTGACGATCCCTTTCCTAAAGTCTGCACAGGTCCGTATTTTGTTTTGGATTTTGGCATCTTGCCACTCTGTTATCTCCGCCTCGTCCAAATCAGCTTCATCTATCCATAGGTTTCTATAAGAAAGTCGTGAGAGTTCTTTATCGTCAACAACCCTGATAAATGTAATCAATCGCTTGAAATGTTCATTAGAAAACCCTGTCAAAGTCAATAAAACCTTTAATCCATTTTCTTTTTCCGAAATTAGAGTGTCAAGTAGATCTTTAGTAAGTCCTTTGTTTTTCACCTGGTTCCTTAGGACAAGCAAGGTTTCCTTTAGAGCGGTGATGTGCGCTTCGTAACTCTCTTCAAACGCTTTATCACTGTACCAAAAAGTGTTATGTTCTATAACGGTATTAACTTTCTCCTCGGTAGTCCTTGCCATTTTTTTGTCCTTTTTAGGATTTTGTTTTTTATGGATTTTATCCTATATTTTTTGTGATTTTGAAGGCCTTATACCTCTTTATCCCTCGTAAGTGGAGGGAATGCGTAAGTCTTGTCATTATAATGTCAAACAGTCGCTAAGGATCTTAAAAACCTACTTCTGTTCCATTCGCTCGAAGTATAGGAATAATTTCATTTTTAGAGCTATCACTCAGCGGGTTACCTTGTAGCGATAACGTTTTTAGTTTTATTAGTTTTGTGAGTGGTGTAATGTCGGTGATGTCGTTATACACTAGATTTAACAGTTCCAGTTTTATAAGTTTTGAGAGCGGACTAAGGTCTATGATGCGGTTAACTCCCAGCTGTAACGTTTCCAATTCTGTTAGTTTTTCGAGTGTGCTAATGTCGGTGATGTCGTTATTATGTAGGCTTAACCATTCTAGTTTTATTAGTTTTGTGA
Source organism: Candidatus Poribacteria bacterium (assembly GCA_965200395.1). Lineage (GTDB taxonomy): Bacteria > Poribacteria > WGA-4E > WGA-4E > WGA-3G > MSPOR6. The sequence goes on from CBDAUH010000004.1 coordinate 1,343,352, forward strand.
GTGGTGCAATGTCCGTGATGCCGTTATCCCCCAGCTCCAATAATTTCAGGTTTGTGAGTTTTGTGAGTGGTGTAATGTCTGTGATGTCGTTCCACCCCAGATTTAACGTTTCTAGTTTTGTGAGTTTTGTGAGTAGGCTGATGTTCGTGATGCCGTTACGCCACAGATATAACCATTCCAGTTTTGTTAGTTTTGAGAGGGGCGTAATGTCTATGATGGGGTTATTCCCCAGATTTAACTCTTTCAGATTTACGAGTTTTGTGAGTGGTGTAATGTCTGTGATGCCGTTACTTGCCAGATTTAACTCTTTCAGATTTATGAGTTTTGTGAGTGGGCTGAGATCCATGATGTCGTTACTATACAACCATAACACTTCTAGTTTTGTGAGTTCTGTGAGCGGGCTTAGGTCCGTGATGCCGTTAGCCATCAAAAATAACTGTTCTAGGTTTATTAGTTTTGTGAGTGGGCTGAGGTCCGTGATGGTGTTATCCTTCAGATATAATCCTTTCAGGTTTTGTGCGTATTCGATCCCTGTCAAGTTAGAAATACCCATGTCCTCAGCGCGAAGTTGAGTTATCTGCAGCATATCCTCTTGTGTAATATTAGTGCCACTCTCTACTCCAAGCGCGTATTCAACTGCGGTGCGGAGGGCATCGCCAGGAATTGTTACAGCAGGACTTTCAACTGTGTAAGCCAGCGTCACGGAATCATCATCCCACGTCACGATCAGGGAAAGGTCGACGAGACTGAAGGGCCCTTGGATCGCGACGGTGTTACCAGAAGGAACCGCAGTGCCTTCGGACACGGTGATATTCTCAGGCATGTTGTCAAAGGTCAATGTCAGTGTCGCGTCTGTGAAAATGGTGGTGCCGGAGGCTGGGCTTGCGGAGATAAAGGTAGTGGGGACGACATCATCCGAAGAGCCGCAGCCTGTCAAAACTAATAGAACGCTTAGTGCCAAAAATACGTAATAAATGCTAAACTTTTTCATAAGAACTCCTTATTCATTATTTTGTCTGAATTTTGGATTACGCGGATTTTCCGAAAATGTCGAACAGTTGCTAAGGATTTTAATATTTTACTTTTGTCCCATTCGCTTGAAGTATAGGGATAATTTCATTTATAGAGCTATCGCTCAGCGGGTTGCGCCACAGATTTAACTCGTTTAGTTTTATTAGTTTTGTGAGTGGCGTAATGTCCGTGATGTCGTTATTATCCAGATTTAACTCTTCCAGTTTTGTGAGTTTTGCAAGTGGGTTAATGTCTACAATGGCGTTATTCCCTAGCTCCAACACTTCCAAGTTTGTGAGTTTTGAGAGGAGGCTAATGTCTTTGATAGCGTTATTCCCCAGATTTAATTTTTCAGTTTTGTGAGTTTTGCAAGTGGGCTGATATCTGCAATAGCGTTACCCTTCAGATTTAACGTTTCCAGGTTTTGTAAGTATTCAATCCCTGTCAAGTCAGAAATGCCGCTGCGTAGGGCATCAAGGTGGATTAGCTGCGGCATATCCTCTCCAAGTGCCTCTTCAACTGCGGTGCGGAGGGCAGCGTCGGGAAATGCTACAGCAGGACTTTCAACTGTGTAAGACAATGTTACGGAATCATCATCCCACGTCACAACCAAAGAAAGGTCGCCGAGACTAAAGGGACCTTGGATCGCGACGGTATTGCCAGAAGGAACCGCGGTGCCTTCGGATACGGTGATATTCTCAGGCATGTTGTCAAAGGTCAACGTCAGTGTCGCATCTGTGAGGATAGTGGTGCCGGAGGCTGGGCTTGCGGAGATAAAGGTGGTGGGGACAACATCATCTGAAGAGCCGCAGCCTGTTAAAACTAATAGAACGCTCAGAACCAAAGATATGTAAGAAATGCTAAACTTTTTCATAAAAAACTCCTTCTTTTTTATTTATGGTTAAATGTGGAAATAATAGACACCGCATCCATAGGAGCGATCTCCGAATTGCGATATAACTCAATAATTGTCGGGTTTCGCAAGCTCTACCCGACCTACGAACTTATTCATTGTAAATCTATGATAACGTGAGCATTATAACAGTTTTCTGATATATTGTCTATGAAAAATTTCATGGATATGTAAAGATTTGGTCCGTGTTTTTGTAGCATAACCTTTCCAGGTTGTGCCTCTTGTACGCAAACAAAAAGTAAACGCTTACAAAATTGAATAAACGTACAGCAAAGAAAAATCTGTGTTATATGAATGTATCACATTAGCAATTATTGAAGGCGGAAAGAATATATTCGCGCACAATTCAATTTGAAACGTAACCGCAACGGTTGTTTCGCATCTACCAACTTAGCTGATTTCCATTGAACCTGATGGTGTATACAATCCTCTGTTAAAGGAATACAATCATCAAGTGAAAAACCGGGTTGTACCTTGCCATCAGCAGTTAACACCTCTACGCCAATCTGTCCAGCACTTGCATCCGCGTTGATTTCGAGGGTGCTGTCGGGAATTCGTAACGGAACAGTTTCAACGATGCCTTCCACCGCATCGAGAGAAACGAACCCATCCAATCTCCATTTTGCAAGTCCAATTGCTTTGTGCCTATCCATCATCGCAGCACCATGTGTATACTCCGTGCCAGTATAATACCAATGAATTTCATCGTCTTTGATGATGGGTTGAGTCGCAGTACCCATGATCATACCGGTGTCAAAAGTCCCGCTTTCTCCGCGTGGGATTATGGGTGTCCGGTCAGAATCTATGTAATTCCAATTGAATCCATCTTTACTATAGACGAATTGCGCGTCAATCGGGCCGTCAACAGGAATTTCATGCTCGGCAGCACCTGGCCCTGTTACATACAACACCCCTGCGATTCCGATGTATATGTTATGATAAAGGAAACCGGACATATTATGTATTTCCGCACGATCTGCCCCATATCTCTCTGCTCCAACATCATCATCTATGTCTGTTGCTCTGAACATCGGTTCAAGCGGTTTCCAGGGACCTTCTAACTTCGGACTTTCTGTGTATTCAATCATGCGTCGCGCATCTCTATCCGTATCACGCGTCAAAGCATAGGCACGGAACAGAGATGTTTTATTATCATAGATTACATTGAAACACCCCTCGTTATTTCGTTCAGCAACGGGTTCAAGATAGTCAGAGTCGTCCCATTGTATTCCATCGGGCGATGTGAGAAAGAACACATTACGGTAGCGCCTACAGAACCCAATCATTTTATACCGCTTCTGTGAATCCAATTCTACGTCATCACGGAAGACACATGCCCCGTGCAAATCCCATACAATATTATTGTTTGAATTCCCATTGAATTCAAAGATACCGAGATTCGGCTTCCTCCACGTCAATCCATCGTCACTTTCCGCATAGCATGTAAGGTCACCACGATCATTTTCAACGAACTTACGTCCATATTTATCATGTGTTTTCCCTCTATACGTTGATGGATTCCTGTCCGGTCGTGGAACATAAAGACCGGGAATCTCATTTGCTTTAAATCGCCAGTGAGGCCCCATCCGACACATATACCACATACGGTATTTTCCATAAGAAGCATCATACATCGTAGTTCCGTAGAGGTGTACGCGCCTGGATTGATCTGGACCTCCGTGTTCCCACGGGTTGTCGGAATCAGGTTCAAGCACCGGGACTTCATGTTTCACACATGGGTGTAACGTTCGTTTCACACCTTGTTTAGAAGCGATCAGTGCATCATCAATAAAAAGGTGTGTTCCTGAGTTAAGTATATGCACGTTGTTCATATTAAGTGACGTGAGTTCGGAATAAGACATTTTTGTGCGCCATGTAGCGTAACCTTTCTAGGTTGTGTTTCACGGATGCACAAATTATAGTAAGACTCATAATTATTTAGACACTTTTGTGCCTGTCTTATCTCCCCCGCTTGCGGGGATAAAGAGAAGTGTCTTTCGTCCGTAAACATAATTGCGGATCCTACTATAACAGTTTGTGCTACAAATGTTCTTCATATTTCGGACACCGGACTCACGTTAAGTATATCCGAAGATATGAGGCGCGTAAAAAAACGCGCCTACAAAAATGTGTTGATTACTTTTTTAACTTTCCCCAAATCGCTGCCAGTTTGCCTTGTGGTTCCACATCAAGCGTATCTGCTTCTAAATTGTTAATATCATTCTCAGTAAGAACGGCATTGTAAATGCGTGCATCTTCAACCCGTGCTACAACCCAGCCGTGTGCTGTCCCAGCAATGAGAGCGCGTGGCCCGAAAAGTGCTTCCACATCACCTGCTGTCCAGGATTTAATCGGTCCCTGTGTATAGTCACCTATTATTTCTCCGTTACTATAGTTTGGACAGTTTTTGTTTTTTTTATGGACATAAAGCAGGAAAGCGGGTATCCTTTTAGGAAACACAAATTTGAAAGGATATTTCAAATGACCCCACTTTCCTACTTGGACAACATGTTATCAGATTTTTGACCTTTGTTCAAGTATAATAACTTTCACCACTTTCAGACTTTCGTAAAAGGTCTGATAAATACGCCCTACCGAGGCACAATGACACAAATCTATCTTGCGACAGCCCAAGCAGGTCGGTATTGGTCTCTGCCAAAGTTTCTCTCGCGTGGCATCTGGTGTGTGGATCAAGTCGCCACTACGCTAAGCCATCAAGTGCTATCCGCTTACCCCACGGGCGTATATGTCTATGATGAGACGCATGCCATAAGTAGCGGTTCAAAACAAGCGGGTTTGCATTTCCGCAGGAACCCTGCGTATCAGCCACGTAACAAGAACCAGTCCAAGTTTCATCACGGACACGAGTTCGGTGCGATTGGCTGGCTGGCAGAAACGCGCGAAGGCACGCGCCTATTTCCATTAGCCACACGGATGATGGAACCGAAAAGCGAGGACGCAAATAGCCTCGCTGTGCTGAAGCATTTATGTAATCTTGTGCCACCGGGTCTTATCATTTTTGATAGAGGTTTCAATAGACGCAAAGTGTTCACGGAGATACTCTCACAAGGACATCATTTACTTTGTCGTGCGAAGTCAAACGCGGCGTTTTTTGATATACCGAAACGCCCTAAGCGTCTCAAGAGAGGCAGACCCCGTCGGTATGGTAGCCGTGTGTCTATTCCACACCTGAAGTATACAGACATCGTTGTTGAGGATCAGACACTTTCTGTCGCTGATAAAGTCGTGCGGACAAAGATGTGTCCTGTAGATGTCCGCATCGTTGTGATACGCAAACGCTTGAAAAAGTCTAAACCCTATCGGTATTTTTGTGTATTTACTTCAGATTTACGACTGCCCGTAGAAACAGTTATCCGACACTATAGAAACCGGTGGCAGATTGAAACTGCCTTTCGGGACGCTAAAGAAAACTTCGGATTTGACACCTATCAACTCCGAGACAGGAAAAGTTTGGATCGGTTCGTTCAACTCAGTTTCACCGCAGCAACGCTCACACAACTCGCTTTCAGTCCGTCGCCATTGCCTAAGACACCCGCAGACACAGACACAGACAAGGTTTCTCTTGATTTAGAAGACGTGCTATCCACACTCAATATACACTGGTATAAACCGAAACATCTCACACGCGGCTTGATGACCGCTTACTTGCAGCGATGTTTACAACAAAACTATTTTTATACGGGTTACGACCCGGGGAAAAACGCACAGAAAAAACTGAAAATCCCGAAGATACTATGTGAAAATGGTTCAGCAGCAACTATTTTCACGATTATTGGAAAAATGATGGCTAAAAAACAGTGATTTCTAACAGAATTTAGACAGAAAAGGGGCGTTAGCAGCGGTTCTAACACCTGTTCAGAAGTGCTAACGGGGAAATGCTGCCAACTATTCATAATCTATAACAAGACCAAAAATGTCCAAACTACAGTCTCCGTTACGGTATATCATAATTTTAGCATTGCCGTTATCATCTTCGTAGGAGATCGCCAATTGAATGAGTTTCCCTGTCTCTTTTTCAGCTGTTCCGTGAGGAGCGTTTTGAGTGCGCCTAAAGAAACTGCTGCCAGCCATCCAATGTCTTTCATGCTTCTCAGCATATACAATTGCATCAAATGTATCGGCACTGCTCTTATTTACTGCAATCGTTGCACCTCTCCTGACGTTGAGATCATCCAAATAGAGCCACGTAACTAAAGTCTTGTCAGGGCCAATCTGCGGACCTTTATACCCTGATGTCAATCCCCATTCATTATCACCTAAGTGCAATTTGCCATCATCGACTTTTGCACCTCTCAATTCAATATCACCAAAATGACCTGTTAAGTCTTCTAATTCCACCCCGTTTTCAAACGTCCAATGTCCGATTAAGTCATTTTGCTTTTCTGCCTGACTAAATACTGGCAATGTGAATCCAATTGTTAGAAGGGCAGAGAGAGCGAATGTCGAAAAATAACTAACGAATTTCATAGATACTTCCTCCATTGTAAATTCGGTTATCGTTTCATTCCGTTCATTTAAGCATACCACAAACAAGTATAAATGTCACCATTATTTGTGTAGAGGCATTCAAAAGTTGATTTTGGACGCGGATTTTGTTTGTCAGAATTTTGGATTTACGCGGATTTTAAGAGTCTGTGTGTTCTTGCATGCTTTTTTCTGGATCGCGGATTACGCTAAATCATCTGAGTCTTGGAAGATTGGGGAGAGGTAGTCAAGGTTTAGTGGGTCTCTGAAGAGGATGTGCCAGTTTTGTGCTAATGTTTCTTTGTTTTCATTAGGGTTTTTTTGCCGGACGGTAGATAGACTGGTTCTTGAAATCATAAAGGCATCCATTTGTACGTGTTCACCACGGAAACGTTCGTGAGAGAGATCACGCAATCTTTTGAAGAGCGTTATTTTGTCATTGTGCTCGTTGATCGGGTCATGAACCATGCCGTGGGGTTCAATAAAGACAATACGTTGTTTTACGCCATCGAGTATCCAGAGTATGAAGTCCGGATAGAATCCTTGATTTTGATAGAATCCGATTCCTTTCCCACGGCTTTGGTTGCGTAAAAGGAAAATCTCCTTTTTAGTGAAAAGTTCCTCGCGGTACTGTCGCACATAAGTGCGCAGGTCTTTGACAAAGTGTTTTTCGCTTTCTTCTAATGCTGGTGGGGATATACGGAGTGCTGTATCTGCTGCACCTACTGCCCCTATTGTCAGGAGCGGTTGGTATAAGTGGCGTTCATTGTGGATGTTTGGGAGATCGGTTATATCTGGTCCGTATATGGCACCACTCTCTATGAGATGTTCGATTTGCGGTCTAAGGGTACTGGCATCTTCATGTGGAATAGAAACGTTCCAATCTGTGAAGTTGTTGTTGTTTTTCTCTAACTGTTCTAAACGCACGTTATCATCATTCCAACGTTTTTGAACGATGCGGTAGAATTTTGAGACGTATTTACGGAGAAGCGTTAAAACTAGTTCCTCTAAACGTTCAAGTTCTGCCAATGATGTTGGTCTAACTTCAGATTCATCCATGACATTGAGTTCATATAAACCTTCGTTTGGATTGAGTATTTGCTCGAGTATATCAATATCAAAGATAAGATTGTGGAGTTGCTTCTGCTGCTTGTAGTCAAGTAGTTGTAGGTAGATATTTTCCCAATTTATGCGTTCTAGACTTTCTGATGGTATGTGTGTTTTGAGTGCTGCTTCGGCTCGGTCTCTTTGAATACTGTTTTGTGAAGTGCTGCCGAGGATTTCTACGGTTTGAGTGACATGCGTAATAATGGCAGCTGGATCTACGGCAAGCATGACACACTGTCCGGTAGCAGCTTCTTCATAAGATTGCACTTGTGGAATATAGAGGCGATTTGCTAAGTGATCTACGTTGGGCTTAATTGGCAATTCTATTTGGACCGGTTCTTGAGTTGGGACTCCTTCACGTTCAAGGTAATCTCGGAATTGTGCCATGAAGTTAGCGCGGACAGCGAAGATGTTAAGGGTTTCCAAAAGGGCGATATTGTTTGGGCGTTGTGTATCTTCTGGTGTACTGCGTTTGAGGCTCATGTTTTTGCCGCGCAGGCGGACACCTCTGCCGAAGAGTTGTATAATCTGCGAACCTTCCTGTCTGCCGATGTTTAGCAGTCCCATAGCGGTGACGCGCCAGCTGTCCCAGCCTTCAATAAATTTCTTGGCACCGATGAGGATATTGATTGGGCTGTCAAAGGTGTTGATGTTGTTAAATAAGCTTTCGGTGAGGACATCTTCGGCGTTGATGTGGATGTCGGTATCATCTTTTTCGATGAGTTTTTTGAATTTGGAGGTGTCTCCAATGTAGATAAGTCCGAAGTATTGATGGCTGTTGGTGGTTCTCAGTGCGATTTCACCGGGGGCGTTTTGGATGTCGCAGAGATGTAAAGTGCCGCTTGAATCGGTATGGAAAACTTCTTTGAGGATATCGGTGTATATTTGCGCTGATGTTTCATTGCGTCCTTTGAGATAGTTGAGTCGGTTTCTAAATACGTCGGTGCCGTTGTCATCTCTTAGTCCGGAATTGTCATTGCATATTTTCTGGATGGTATCGATTGCCCATCCTTTTTCATTTTTTAGGAATCGCTGCAGAAAACGGATGACATTTAGGACATCGGAACGTGTTCTGTTTTTCTCATTGTAAACGGCATTTACCTTGCTTCCTACGAATGCCCACAACGGGGATTCCAAGCCGTAGGCGCGGACTGCATCAGTGTTTTGCTTGAAATAGCGTCTCTGTTCATAAAAGCTGAGTAGGTTTCCGAGGAGGAGTGTTTCGGTTTGGGTTGCTTCGTCATGCTTGATGTTTAGGATGCGGAAGTTTTTACCGTATCCATCTTCGTAGAAATATCGGTAGGAATAATCGAAGGCGATAGCTTTTCCGTATTCGTCAACGAGGTCTGCGTTTTGTGCTGCGGCGAGTGCTTGTCCGAAGGTTGCGCTGTATTCGAAGGTGAATCCAGTTTTGGCGAGGGTTTCTCGGTAGGCGCGCCAGACTTTCCCGCCGCTGCCTTTATGTCCTTCATCTACGAAAATGAGGTTGTCCCCTTTTTTCCCATCGAATGCTTCCACGGGGATGCTGGCTCCGCCGCTTGTTTTTTCCTCTACTAATTTTGTTATTTCGATGACTTGCATTGCGTCTTGGGCGTGTGTAAGTCGGTTGCCTTCAAAGTTGAGGCGTTTGCATCTGATATTGGAGTCTGCAAGTTCGCGCATGTGTTGTTCGCTGAGCCCTTCATTTGGTGTGATAAGTACAATGTGTTCTAACGGGTTTTTGAAGTAGTATCGGAATTGGTGGTAGTTGATGTGCATGATGAGCGTTTTGCCTGCTCCAGTCGCCATCCAGAAGGCGAGTTTATTTATGTCCTATTCAGTGAATTGTGCATCCATTGTGTCACCGGGTGATTTTGCCATGTTTTGTGTTTGGACGAAATTGTTTAGCTGTGCTAAAAATGTGGCTTTTTTGTTGAATTTCCAGTCTAAGAAAATTTCTGTGTAGAGCAGTGAAAGGTATTGAAAATAGCGTAGGACAATGGGTTGTGTGCGTTTGTTGTTTATTGCCGCTAGGTGGCGTTTTATGTTGGCATCGTAGATTGGGAGTGCTTTTGCCATTGGTGAGTGTGGTTCTATACGGGTGATGAGGTGTTCACAGATAGGGGAGTGTCCATCTGGGGTGAAACCTTCTTCGGTGTTTTTTATGTGGTTGAGTAGGTCGCGCGTGGTGTTATATGTGAAGTGGCTGTTGAGCCATGTGTGGAGGGTGAGGTGGTTTTCGAGTTTAGGGGTTTGTTGGCGTGTGTTAGGCATTTTGTTTCTCCGTGTGTTTTGTGAGTTGTTTTGTTTCTTGTTTAAGTTGGTCGGTGAGTGCTTTCTGGGTGTCTTGTAGGGTCTTGATTTCTGTAGGTGCGATATTGAGGGTTTCAGTGTGGTCATTGATTGCGTTGCATGCGGCGATGGTTTTCAGGATTTGTGTAGCTTGGGTGATGTATTTGAGGTCTCGGTTTTCGAAGGCGAGTTCTTTTGTGAGTTGGTAAAGTGTTTCTAATTCAAGGATGACGTTCTCAGGGATGCTTAGACTGGTGGTTCGGTAATTTGCGAGGTATTCTTCTCGGGTTTGATGAAAGAGGGCGCGGTATTTCTCAGGGAATTGGGGGTGTGTGATGTTGAGTCTGCGAAAGCTGTTTCCGAACTTCTGCTTGAGGAATTGATTGTAGTTGTTGATCTGTTTGATAATTGGTTCCCAATCTGCCTTTATAGATGTTGGCGTGTATTGATAGATGTTCATTTCGCCGCCGAGGGTTATAGTATGCTTTTCTGTAAACTGTTCTTTTTTTTGCAGGATTTCTTCTACAACTTCTTCGTCGGGTTCATCTGTGGTGTTCTCTATGAATGCTTCGGCGGTATCAGGGGCAAATTCGTGCATGAAGTTTTCGAGGATATCTCCGGTTTTTGTAAAACAAGCGTATTCTTTAACGACAAATTCTTTGTGTTTTTCTTGAAGTTTCATGTGTGATTTCTCCTTAAAATGTTACGATTCCGTAACATTTTTTAATTGATAATTTGATGTGTATCATAGGTTGAGGATCCAGTTTTGGTAAAGGTTCTTTGGCGTTTTTCGTTGTGATTTTCTTTGGGTGAAAAAATAAATTTGTGAAAAGTGTAACATTTTCGCGGATTTTTTTTGTCTGAATCGCGGATTACGCGGATTTTTTTTTGTCTGAATCGCGGATTTTCGCGGATTACGCGGATTTTCGCGGATTTCTCTGCTGTGCGGTTTTGCCTGTCTGAATCGCGGATTTTCGCGGATTACACGGATGGACGCGGATTTTTTGCTGCTGTGGTTTGTTTGATTCTGGATAGTGCCTACTTCTTATTTGTATCCATGATGCACAACCTAGACAGGTTGTGCTACAAAGAGTGTTGTCACCGCTGCACAACCTGGAAAGGTTATGCTACGAAGTATAGTTCTGAATCGCGGATTACGCGGATTGACGCGGATTTTAAGAGCCCGGTATCCACCCATCTAATGGACAGATGGATATTTTCTGATGGCATCACGTTTGTCTATATTTCGGATTGTATCAACTAATTTTGGTGTTTTTCGGGTAAAGTGAAAAAAATAAGTTTGTGAAAAGTGTAACATTTTGGTCTGATCTTGGATTTTTATTCAAACATTAGGCGTTTGAAAAGTGGGTCTATGGATTTTGCATTAGGATCGATGGAGTCTGTGTTAACATATACTTCTGTTTCGCCTTCTGTGAGTATGTTTTCTTGAATGAATTTGTAATCTCGTTCCCAATCTTGTTGTTGCCATCCTGCAGTTTCACGCCAGATAATGACGACGGTTTTTTGTTCTATTGTGCCTTTGTAGACGAGATAACGTCTGTCGTCGTCTTGTAGGGACTGGCGAGTCTGGACTGATAATCCGAGTAGGTAGTTGAAGGTTTCTGGTAAATCTATATTTTGTTTCTGTGTTTGCATGTCTTTGACGATTTTGAGTTGGTAACTGAATGGGTTTTGGAGTTTAGAGATGTTTAGGAAGGTTGGACTCTCTTTTGTGTCGCTTTCCAACGTATAACTCAGTTGGTGTTCGTCAAGGAATAGGTTTGATGTTTGGGTTTCGTTGAATTCGATGTTGTTGAGTGCGTCTTCATAAGATTCGATGCGTTGGTATTTGATGATGTGTGGGAGTTGGCTGTCTCTGGAGACAGGTTTTGCGTCTTTCCATTTTTCTGCGTAGATGGCTTTTTTGATTCGGGGTTTGAGGACGGTATCAAAGTGGTGTCCTATCTCTATAAGGATATATTTGCGTTTGCCGTTGTCTTGGCGGTTGAGGTTGATGGTGGCGTGGGCATTCGTCCCACTTCCAGCAAAAAAGTCAAGCGTAATGCCTTCTCCATCAGTGGTAATTGACCAAACAAGTTTTTCATATAAACCAACAGGATGAGAATACGGAAAATCCAAGCCAAATGCGTCTAGTATATGTTTACCTCTTTCGCCTGTGGAAATTACAGATGTTAATTCTCCTATTAAGTTGTCTTTCAAATAACACTTTCGGCGAGGTTGAGTTTTCTCATCAACGCCAAAACTAACTTCATTTTTTTGTAATAAATCGTCTAAATATTCTGGTGTACTTGACCAACCATTCTTGGGGACAGGACAAGGTTTTTTAGTAATAGGGTGAATTAGTGGCCTAAAGTATTTAGGATCTGTTCGCACGTCACCTGCTCCCATGTGGACAGTTGTGTAAACATGCCCATTTTCATCAATACTAGAATAAGACCGTTCCATTCCGCTTAACTCTGTTCTTGTGTTGATCCAAGTTCTAAAGTCATTACAGCATTGAGTTGTAACTCCTCCATGTGCTTTCACTAAAGACAAAGCTTTTTTTAGTATCATTTCACCATTAATATGTTGCGCCTTCAGTTTTACGTTTCCCTTTGAACGAGAAATAATATATTCGTGTTGTGTTGCTATTGTATTTGATGCTCCAATGGGATTTCTTTTATCCCATACAATAGATCCTTGATCATCCATCCATAATGAATTGAAAAATAGAAAAAGTTTCTCATATTCGCTTTCATCAATATGGCAAAAGAAACAACTTTCCGGTGCCATGAACTGTTCTGCAAGTGTTAGTCTATCTGCCATCATTGATAACCAAGTTGAATGTTGATAAGCGTTTTTGTAAAGAAAACCACTCGTTTGGGTATTATAGGGTGGATCGATGTGAATGCATTTTATGGATTCGTGGTATTTTTCTTTGAGCAGGTTTAGCCCTTGGAAATTTTCTCCGTGGATTAGTAAACCGTCTGTCTCGTTATCCAAATTATCAAAACATGCTAAGAGGCGATCCTTGAAGTCAGAGTCAAAGTGGCCTGTGTCTAAGATAAGATTTGGATTTTCTTTGAGGAAGTCAACGGTGAGCGGTTCGGTATAATCGGTATCTATGAGTTTCTTGTCTATTTCATGAATAGCGAAAAGGTCTTTCCATTCTGCAAGTTGTGCGGTGTTTTTTGCAATTTCGGGGTAAAATTCTTCGGGGACGCGGTTCAGGGTGAGGCAATAATCAGTGGAGAGGACGAATTTCTTTTTGAGCCAGAGGCGTTTTTGGAAATCTTCTATGTGGGCGAGGAAGTCGATGATTTGTGTGGCGATGTGGTGGACAAGTGTTGCGGTTTCAAGCCAATTATTGCTATTTGTTAGTTCAAAGTCAGAGGGGGGGGGTAGATATTGTTAATTCTGAGTTAACATTTGTTAATATTAGATCGGACAGTGGGATGACTTCGTTTTTGATGTAGGTATCCAGTTCGCGTGTGAGGAAACCGTTGAGGTTTTTGTGGACGAAGAAGTCTGCGGTGTTTCTGCGTGTGTAGATTTGCAGGTGTTTTTTGAGCAGAGTCGTATCATCTTTTTTGTGTCCGAGTTCGCTCTGGATGTCGTAGTGATCGCCCAGTTGTTCTATGATTTCTGATTCGGCGGCATCAATAATTTTGTCCTGTTGATTTCGTGTTCCGTATTCTTTCTTTTCTTCATCGGTGAGGGGTCGGTATTCAAAAGGGATACATACCTCATCAGTACCTGAATTATATTCTGTCTCTGCTGATATTGGGACAAAGAAACGTTTGTTGCCTTTGACGTTGTCTTTTTCTATGTCTACATTTTGTAGGTCAAAGATAACTGTAGTGTCTTTGGTTTTGAATCTGTAGTTGGAGAAGTGTTCTCCGCTTTTGACATAGTATTGGTCTTTGTTTGCCCAGTGGAGGTAGACTTCTTCGCCGTTGTAGGGTACGGCGTATCGTTCGGTTTGTGAGTAGCGTCTGCGTGGGACAAAGTCTCCATTGTCGTAGTATCGTGCGAAGAAGGTGTATAGGTGGTTGAAGATGGCATCGGCGCGTTGGTTTTGTGTTTGCGGGGTGCCGTGTTGTGCTTTTGCTTCGAGGTATTTTTGGACGAGCGGTGTTTGTGTGTATGCTTCGTTGATGAGGTTTCCATCTGCATCTAACACATCATCGCCGAGGGTATTCTTGATTTGATTTTTTAGGTTTTCGAGTGTTTCGCGTGCGGATTCTATTTCGGTGTTTGCGTCAAGTGCGTTGTTTATTTGGTTGGGGAGTTCTGTGTCAATGAATTTTTGGAGTTGGTCTCGTCTGTAGTTTATGATTCTGTATATGCCGAAGTCGAGGTCGGCGGCATCTGCGCGGAATAGTTTTTGTAGGAGGTTTTGTAGTTTTTTTAAGGATTCTGATATGTTGTTCTGATTTTGTTGCATTGGGTGAGGCTCTTGTTGATAATTGAAGTTAGATTTTGTTAATTTTAGCATGGTTTTGGTTTGAAGTCAAGGGAAATTTTTGTTTGAATCGCGGGTTATATTTTCTGAATCGCGGATTTACGCGGATTACACGGATTAGCGCGGATTTTAAGAGTTTGTGTCTTCAGACGTGTTTTTTTAGTATTTCGGCTTTTCGCCAAATCTGCGGTATGAATGCCTATGCAAATACGCGTTAATTTACTAAACTGGGAGGCTTCCGCTATGTCGAAATTTGCCAAGAATGAGTTTGTGGCATTCATCTGTAAAATCTACAGTATTTCAGCGATGGGCATCGCCACCGCAGTATTAACCGCGTCCCATGTGTCATCTTTAATCACTTTTTCGTTATCATCCCATTCATCTAAGAGACCATCTATAAGTTTTTTGCCTTGTTATAACGGTTCCGCCATACCTCGCGTTGGTCATCCGCGTTATAGCGGTCTGTCTTCACTGTGTTAGATTTCTGTTGATTTGGGTATGCCTTTGCAAGGGGTGGAACTATGAAAAGAGTCACCATACAAAAAACATCAAACTCGACATTACCTTTCTCATAAACATCAAGAACCTCCTTTTAATAATCCCATTTACCTAACTGTTTCAATAGGTCTCTCGTTTCTGCATCACCAAAATACTCTGATGGATGGCCGCCATAGCTGTTACTAACAGGCTCCTCATCAAGCACGGGCCATGTGAGTTTCATTAAATCCATCTTGCGCGCACCATACGGATACGACCGAATAGTGCGGTACATTTGACTATTGATCTGGATAGCCTTTTGGAATGCCTTTGTTTCTTCTTCATACTATAGTTTGGACAATTTTAGAAATTTTTAGTGCGAAAAAACAGAAAAGCAGGTATCCTTTCATAAACAAATATATTTTTTGAAAGGAGAATAAAAAATGAACCTCCTTTTCTGCTTAGACGACATTCTATCAGATTTTCAGTATCTGTTCAACACACAAAACTATGCTCTTTTCCAAGCGTTTATTTTCGGATTTATCGCAGATGGAAATAGTGGCACGCTAACGGAACTTTATCAATCAGGTTTTTCACAGACGCGATACTGGTCTTTTCCAAAGTTTCTATCGCGTGGTAAATGGGATGCGGATAAAGTCGCAGGACACCTGACAAAAAAGGTTCAGCAAGCATTTCCTAACTGGGTTTATGTGTATGATGAGACCAAAGCCATAAAAACAGGTGAACGCCAGTGGGGGTTGCATTTTTTCCGCAACTTCAGTTATCAAAAGGGTCGCGTGAACCGATCCAAGTTCCATTATGGACACGAGTTTGGTGCCTTAGGTTTACTTTGCCAAACATCTATAGGTTGGCAGCTATTCCCCGTATGGGCGAGACTGATGGTGCCGCAGACGTGCCGTGATAAAAGCGATGCGGTGTTGAAACGCATCTGTTCCCAGATCGCTCCGGGTCTTATTATTTTTGATCGTGGGTTCTCAAGGCGAAAAGTGTTTACGCTGGTTCAAAGTTATGGACATCATATCTTGTGTCGTGCGAAGTCTAATGCCGTCTTCTATCGTTTACCGGAACAGCCGAAACATCGCCAGCGTGGCCGTCCGCGAAAATATGGAGACCGCTTGGATATTCGCAGGATGCGGTATACGCTTATGGATATAGAAGGCCAAAAGTATTCAATCGCCTCCAAAGTCGTGAGAACGAAGATGTGCGATGCTGATATTCGCCTCGTTGTTATCCGAAGTCGCCCGAAAACCTCGAAACCTTATCGGTATTTCTGTGTATGGACAACAGATTTGACGATTGGGATACCACAGATCGCTATATATTACTATAGTTTGGACATTTTTGGTCTTGTTATAGATTATGAATAGTTGGCAGCATTTCCCCGTTAGCACTTCTGAACAGGTGTTAGAACTGCTGCTAACGCCCCTTTTCTGTCTAAATTCTGTTAGAAATCACTGTTTTTTAGTCATCATTTTTCCAATAATCGTGAAAATAGTTGCTGTTGAACTAGTTCATGTAGTATCTTCGGGGATTTTTAGTTTTTTCTGTGCGTTTTTCCTCGGGTCGTAACCCGTATAAAAATAGTTTTGTTGTAAACGTCGCTGCAAGTAAGCGGTCATCAAGCCGCGTGTGAGATGTTTCGGTTTATACCAGTGTATATTGAGCGTGGATAGCACGTCTTCTAAATCAAGAGAAACCTTGTCTGTGTCTGTGTCTGCGGGTGTCTTAGGCAATGGCGACGGACTGAAAGCGAGTTGTGTCAGCGTTGCTGCGGTGAAACTGAGTTGAACGAACCGATCCAAACTTTTCCTGTCTCGGAGTTGATAGGTGTCAAATCCGAAGTTTTCTTTAGCGTCCCGAAAGGCAGTTTCAATCTGCCACCGGTTTCTATAGTGTCGGATAACTGTTTCTACGGGCAGTCGTAAATCTGAAGTAAATACACAAAAATACCGATAGGGTTTAGACTTTTTCAAGCGTTTGCGTATCACAACGATGCGGACATCTACAGGACACATCTTTGTCCGCACGACTTTATCAGCGACAGAAAGTGTCTGATCCTCAACAACGATATCTGTATACTTCAGGTGTGGAATAGACACACGGCTACCATACCGACGGGGTCTGCCTCTCTTGAGACGCTTAGGGCGTTTCGGTATATCAAAAAACGCCGCGTTTGACTTCGCACGACAAAGTAAATGATGTCCTTGTGAGAGTATCTCCGTGAACACTTTGCGTCTATTGAAACCTCTATCAAAAATGATAAGACCCGGTGGCACAAGATTACATAAATGCTTCAGCACAGCGAGGCTATTCGCGTCCTCGCTTTTCGGTTCCATCATCCGTGTGGCTAATGGAAATAGGCGCGTGCCTTCGCGCGTTTCTGCCAGCCAGCCAATCGCACCGAACTCGTGTCCGTGATGAAACTTGGACTGGTTCTTGTTACGTGGCTGATACGCAGGGTTCCTGCGGAAATGCAAACCCGCTTGTTTTGAACCGCTACTTATGGCATGCGTCTCATCATAGACATAGACGCCCGTGGGGTAAGCGGATAGCACTTGATGGCTTAGCGTAGTGGCGACTTGATCCACACACCAGATGCCACGCGAGAGAAACTTTGGCAGAGACCAATACCGACCTGCTTGGGCTGTCGCAAGATAGATTTGTGTCATTGTGCCTCGGTAGGGCGTATTTATCAGACCTTTTACGAAAGTCTGAAAGTGGTGAAAGTTATTATACTTGAACAAAGGTCAAAAATCTGATAACATGTTGTCCAAGTAGGAAAGTGGGGTCATTTGAAATATCCTTTCAAATTTGTGTTTCCTAAAAGGATACCCGCTTTCCTGCTTTATGTCCATAAAAAAAACAAAAAATGTCCAAACTATAGTATATATTATCGCAAGAGATGGCACATAGAGACGGCTTTTCGGGATGCGAAGCAACACTTCGGTTTTGATGACTATCGCCTGAAATCCCGCAAAAGCATCAATCGGTTTGTGCAATTGAGTTTCGTTGCAGCAAGTCTGACGAAGTTGCTATTCACCCCACGGGATGGGACGGCGGAGGAGATAAGTGCTCAGGTAGTTTGTGATCAGTTGGGCATCCATTGGTATCATCCGAAGCGTCTCACACAAGGGTTGCGTGTAGTTTATCTCCGCTGGCAGCTCTACAGAGCGGTATTTTCTGCGATTTACTCTGAAAAAACAAACTCACAGAAAATACACACCGATTTTCACAAAGAGACAGCATTGCCTGCGGACAACGCAGCCTGAATGTCCCAAAATGTCCAAACTTTAGTTCTTCATAGCTGGGGGTCTCTAATAGATCCCCGAAGTTATGCCAATAGTATTCCATCAGGTATTTTGTCCTGGCGAATTCTTGTGCTTCTATGTCGTCAGGGGGGAATGGCGGTATCCATTTTGCACTCCAATGCCCGCGTTCTTCTGTTTGTAGGCGGAGTGCTTTCACAGGGTTCGTTTTCAACAGTTCTGCGTGATAAGTTAAGGGACCATCATAAGTTCTAGACACTTTAACCGCAGGAGCGTCCTGCGCGACAGATGTCGGTTCCTCTTGCCACGTATCAGGTGCGTCTATTGGCACTTCGTGGTAATGGTCGCCATGCCGAACTATTTTGTATCCCGGTTTTGCAGTGGGTGGATTCCTCTTTGAAACGTCATGCCGCATCTGGTCTACAACTTCTTTTGATGGGTCTACATCTATGTAGACATCTTGGAGGTCGATATCTGTTGGGCGTATCAGTAAGCTTAAGGACATACCGATAAGCAAGACTGTGAGGACACCGAGTCCCCAGTAAAGCTTTCTGTTCATTTTTCCTCCTATGTAGATTTAGGTGTTATGCCATACTAGCCAAACCAAATTGGATGATAGAATGGTTGACACCTTATAATATTCTGACACATTCCGCGATGAATATCAACGTATTTTGGTGCTAAAACAGAGGCATTCAAAAGTCGTTTTTGGACGCAGAGTTTTTTTTGTCAGAATCGCGGATTACGCGGATTACGCGGATGAACGCGGATTAGGGAGTTGGTGCTTCAAGATGCCTTTCGTAAGATTTGGATAAACACAGATTGTCGGTTGTCGGCATCTCGGATTAGCACTAAATCAAGGGTATGAATGCCACGGCCTTCCCCGGATTATCTTTGTCCAGAATTGTAGAGGACGCTAAGTCCACGACAATTGAATGGCTCTGGGCCTAATTTTGTTTTTCTCTGCAAAAAATGTGGAGATGTGGTAGAATAGGTATAAAGTGAGGATATAACGCAGTGAAGAAGCGCATTCTGATTGGTTGTCTATTGCTTTTGTCTATACTTAGCGTAATTTTTCAATATAACTACCGTGTTGAAGTGGATTTGCGTACGGAGCAGGACGCAGCCGACATGCCTTTTTCTGATGACCTGTTTAATCAGGTGTTGCAAGAATACGTTGACATGGGAAAAGTTGATTACGTTAAGCTCAAAGCGAACCCTGAGAAGCTCGAGACGTATTTGGATTTATTAGCGGTTGCTAAGCCTAGGGAAATGTCTTACAACGCACAGTTGGCATTTTGGATTAATACGTACAATGCGCTTGTCATTAAAGGCGTGATTGACCACTACCCTACGAAGAGTGTACGGAAGGTAAAGTGGTTTAGTGGGTTTTTCTCGCGGCTCAAATTTCAGGTGGCGGGGGAAACGTACTCACTCAATCAGATTGAACACGACATTATCCGTAGTGAATTTGTTGATCCGCGGGTTCATTTCGCGCTTGTGTGTGCATCAAAAAGTTGCCCATCTTTAGAAAACGTTGTATATTTACCTGAAACAATAGAGGAACAGTTAGATGCTGTCACACTGAAATTTGTCACTGATTCAGATAAGGTGCGATTAGACCGAGAGGGGCGTAGAGTTTATCTCTCAAAGATTTTCAAGTGGTATGCGGAGGATTTTACGGAAGGCTATGAGGGTGTAGCAGATTTTCTTGCAGATTATTTGCCATCAGAGGACGGTGAATTTGTGTTGGCGAAGGATGTAGCGTTTCACTATTTAGCGTATGATTGGACACTGAACGATATAAAATGAAAGGGACTATTGGCTCAATTGGATGCCGATGTTGAATAATATGATTAATACGGCTGTTATTGGTTACGGTTATGCTGGACGGGCATTTCATTCCTATCTTGTCGGTTTGGCAGATGGGTTAAATTTATATGCGATTGCAACGCGGAATGCTGAACGTCGCGAGGCTGCTCGTGAGGCATATCCAGATGCACAAATATATGAAACTATTGATCAAGTCATTGCAGATGATGCGATTGATCTTGTTGTATTGGCTACACCGCATGATACGCATGCGGAGCTTGCTATCAAAGCGATGGATGCTGGTAAACATCTTGTCACCGATAAAATCATGGCGATGAACGTTGCAGAGGCTGATGCTATGGTTGCTGCAAGTGAACGGAATGACGTTATGCTCAGCGTGTTTCACAATCGTCGATGGGATTGGGATTATCTTACAGTGAAAAAGGTTATTGCAGACGGTTTGTTAGGTACACCTTACCTTTTTCAAGTAGCGATTATGCGATATGGTGCTCCTGGTGGCTGGAGAGGTGTAAAAAGTCAAAGTGGTGGAATTCTTTACGATTGGCCTGCCCATTTCGTTGATCAGGCACTGCAATTTGGACAGGCACCGGTTGAATCTGTTTTCTGTGATATTCACTATAGTGCAAAATGGGACACGGATATCGGTAACTATGCTAACTTGATTATCAAGTTTGAGGATGATGTGCGGTACCAAATTGAGATTAGCAACCTTTCCAAGGCAGAGAAACCCCGTTGGTATGTTGTCGGTGACGAAGGTGGTTTGATCAAATATGGTTTGGATCCGCAGGAGGGGCCGATGCGTGATGGGGACATTGATGCTGCTGAACAGGACCCGGCGAACTACGCTAAAGTTTGGACAGCGGCAGGTGGTGAGAATCGTGAGCTTGTGATTGAGAGTGTGCGTGGGACATGGAAATCCTATTATCAGAATATTGCGGATGTGCTGAACAAAGGCGAGGAATTGGTTGTTAAGCCTGCGGAAATGCGCGAGGTGATGCGGGTTTATGATGCAGCGATGCAATCTGCGGAGACAGGGGAGACGGTTAGGCTATAACTGATCTGCTGTGAAGCTATGAGATCAAGTTTTGTTCAGATATTTGTTCATGTTATCGTTATTTCGTTATGTTTGTTGTGTGTCTATGCACAAGATTCTGTGCAATGGCACCTGCCTGAAGGTGCAATAGCGCGTATAGGTAAAGGTACAATAACCGAGGTGGCTTTTTCCTCCGATGGAAATACGATCGCGGTAGCAACAGATATAGGTATTTGGCTATATGATGTACATACGCAGAAAGAACGTGCATTATTAGGTGCGCATACGGAGAGGGTCCGCGGCATTACCTTTAGTCCTAATAGCAACATTCTCGCTGCAGGAATTGGAAAAAATGTCATTCTGTGGCATGCTGTTTCTGGATCTCAGTTAAAAGTGTTTTCTAACGATCAATCAAAACGTGTCTCGTGTGTGGCCTTCAGTCCGGATGGGAACACGATTGCATGTGGTTTACCAGGAAGTTCGATTATTCTGTGGGATGTTACCACAGGCATGCCCAAAACTACTCTCATTGATAATCACAGCCATGTTTCAGATATTGTTTTCACTGCAGATGGGAAAAAAATTATTGCTAGAGGTTACGGGAATACTGTTCAGTTGTGGGATATTGATTCTGAGACTGTAACCCCAAGATTCATAGGACATACTAAAACTGTCTCTGATATTGCGGTCAGTTCGGATGGAAAAACGCTTGTAACGGGGAGTAATGATGAGGAAAAGCAACTTATCCTTTGGGATATTATTAGCGGAAATTCTCGCGAGTATGATAAAAAACTCTGTTTTAGAAATGTTTGGAGTGTTGCCTTCAGTCCAGAAGGAGGGACGATTGCAATAGGTGGGTTAGGAAATGTATTTTTGATGGATACTGTCTCTGGTAAGAAAATGGCGACTATAACAGAACATGCTGGACAGGTTATCAGTGTAGCGTTTAGTCCGGATGGGAAACTTCTTGCGTGTGGAGGTGCCTTTAGAACAATTGTGTTGTGGGATGCTTCTACACGTGCACGAAAGACATATCTAAGAGGACATACAGATCGCTTAAATAGTATTGTGTTCAGTCCAGATGGGTCGATGATAGCGGCTGGTGGGGAAGATAAACAAGTGATTGTATGGGATGTTGCTACAGGTACACAGAAGTTCATGTATTCTGTCCATGATAACGAAATAAAGAAGTTAGAATTTAGTCATGATGGTAGGACACTTGTAAGCGGTGATAAGTATGGCAAGATTGTCTTCAAGAATTTATCATCGGAAGAGCAAATAAGTGTACGGTCAGATATTATTCTACTTGAGGATTTTTCATACAGTCCTGATGGGAAGAGTCTTGCATTAGCTAGTGGTGATGGATTACATTTATTGGATGTGCGTGCTGGAAAGATTGTTGCGGGCTTCATTGGGCATTCAGATAGGGTGACATCTGTTGCGTTTAGTGTGCATGGTGGAACATTAGTGAGTGGTAGTTGGGATGGCACTGTGCGCGTTTGGAATAGTCGTGGAGGGCGGGTAGAACAGTTAACTTCTGGTTTTATTGATACAGTCAGTAGTGTTGCCTTCAGTCCGGACGGTGGGACGGTTGCTACAGTTGGGGGGAGGGAGGCGGTGCGTCTTTGGGATGCAGCAACTGGAGAGCACAAGGCTGCATTCGGGGATGTCCTAAGTGCTCAGAGTGTTGCCTTCAGTCCAGATGGGAAGACTATTGCAATAGGGAATTTGACGCACAGTATAGAGCTGTGGGATGCATTAACAGGGGCTCAGATTGCGGAGTACAAGGGGCATACAGATAGTCTTGAATGTGTGGCGTTTAGTCCGGATGGCAAAACACTGGCAAGTGCAAGCAGAGATAAAAGTGTTATCTTTTGGGATATTGCATCTGGGCAGCAAGGTGAGATATTCATAGGACATGAGGCATGGGTTCAACATGTCGCATTTAGTCCAGATAGTATGAAATTGGCTACATGTGGGTATGATAAAGTGTTTCTGTGGGATATTGCAACTAGACAGAAAATTGAACTCCCAGGACACAATCATGATGCGCAGAGTCTTGCATTTAGTCCTGATGGAAGCATCCTTGCAGCGGGTGGATCAGCAGCAGTTCTTTTGTGGGATGTTGAAGCAGGTATAGAAAAAAGGAAATTATTAGGACACACAGGTCGGATATTAAGCGTTGCCTTCAGTCCGGATGGCAAGACACTGGCAAGTGCAAGTAGTGGACCTGATAAAATAATATATCTATGGGATGTAGCAACTGGTAAACAAAAGGCAAGCTTCAAAGGGCATACGGAAGGTGTCAGGAGTGTTGCCTTCAGTCCGGATGGCAAAACGTTGGCAAGTGGTAGTTGGGACGGGATAGCACTATTGTGGGATCTCACATCTTACCGTTAATTCCTACTCAATGCTGCTGCCTTAATGTAGGTCAATATCTATACATTTAATAATTAGTTGTTCAAATTATGGACACTATTGTTCATTTTGTGACAGTTACATTTAGCTATTATAGTAGGATGCACAATTATGTTTACGGGCGAAAGACCCCCCTTTATCCCCCCGCAAGCGCGCACTTACCCCCATTTTTTTTTGAATGCGTGTGTAGTTGTGTTCATAGGTTTCCAATGTTGTCATGTCAGTCCTTCTGCGGTGAGAAAGTTTATATCTCTCAAACAAGTCCTCTCGGTGAACAAGAGCAACGCCTCCTGCGTCCACACCTCGCGGATCATACGGTTGATGACACTGATCACGGAGTAAACTTTCCGCGTAGGGTGTAAAGTTTTTGCCCATCTGTCCGCAGCTTTTTCATAACACAGGAACGCCAAACCATAAGCCACGACTGCCAGCAAAAACAGAACTTCCATCCGGGGCTGTTCGTTCTTTCTCAAAACGAGTGCTTTGAAACCGAAGTTCGTTTTCAAGTCTCTGAACCCGTGTTCAATCTGTGTCCGCCGCTTGTAGCAAGTTCGCAGGGGGTTCCCCTGAAGCCGATTGGAGATAAGATATAACGGGTCTTTCTTGGTGTGCTGTCCCCCAACATAGAGTGCCACAGGCACCTGCTCCGTGTAGTGATAAAGCACTTGTGGGTAAAAACCATTTGCCACTTCTTCAAGGCACTGCTTGTTGCCTGCTATACGCACACCAACGTTCCGTGGCACACGCATCAAGTAGCAGATGCCTTGCTCCTCAAAAAACTTGAGGATCGCTCTCGCTCGGGCGAACCCTCTGTCAAAAACCAACACAGGCTCCCGACTGTCCCCTAACACTTTAACAACGCGACTATGAACATCGCAACAGAACTGCTGAACTAAATCGTTATGTCCTTGATAGGTGCCATCTTTGAGCATCTCATTTTTATACAGAACCCAATAGAGCGGGATCGCACGATTGCGAAACGGAAGGGCTGCAACAATCGCCTTCCATCCGCCCGGTAAATCTGTCTCGTCTATCAGCACAAGCAGATGCTGCATCCCCACAGAACGACACACACTGACAACTACATGTGCTAACCAAGCACCCTTCACCGCTGCAACCGGAAAATAGGTATCAACAAACCGCAACACACGCTTTTGCTTAGACTTGTCGTGTTTCACACGGATAGGTAGATGTGAGGCAATCGATTGAATACGAAAACTCGGGGCTACACACACAGCCTGTAGCATCAAATAAAAGTTGCGGAGCGTCGGTTTTTTGATACAAATCCCGTTGAAAACTTTACGAAAACCTGTTATAATCTTTCTGGGGTGTACCCAACTAAGGGTATATTTCATAAGAATACCTCCCTGCCGGTTTTTCACCGACATTATTTTATATGGAGGTATTCTACCATAACCCATCAGACTTTCCAACTTATTTCTATACACACACACGCCTACACATACCGCATACAAAAATGGGGGTAAGTGAGCCGCAAGCGGGGGGAGATAAGACAGGCACAAAAGTGTGTAAATAATTATGAAGTTTACTGTAACTTACTATAGTTTGGACAGTTTTTGTTTTTTTTATGGACATAAAGCAGGAAAGCGGGTATCCTTTTAGAAAACACAAATTTGAAAGGATATTTCAAATGACCCCACTTTCCTACTTGGACAACATGTTATCAGATTTTTGACCTGTGTTCAAGTATAATAACTTTCACCACTTTCAGACTTTCGTAAAAGGTCTGATAAATACGCCCTACCGAGGCACAATGACACAAATCTATCTTGCGACAGCCCAAGCAGGTCGGTATTGGTCTCTGCCAAAGTTTCTCTCGCGTGGCATCTGGTGTGTGGATCAAGTCGCCACTACGCTAAGCCATCAAGTGCTATCCGCTTACCCCACGGGCGTCTATGTCTATGATGAGACGCATGCCATAAGTAGCGGTTCAAAACAAGCGGGTTTGCATTTCCGCAGGAACCCTGCGTATCAGCCACGTAACAAGAACCAGTCCAAGTTTCATCACGGACACGAGTTCGGTGCGATTGGCTGGCTGGCAGAAACGCCCGAAGGCACGCGCCTATTTCCATTAGCCACACGGATGATGGAACCGAAAAGCGAGGACGCAAATAGCCTCGCTGTGCTGAAGCATTTATGCGATCTTGTGCCACCGGGTCTTATCATTTTTGATAGAGGTTTCAATAGACGCAAAGTGTTCACGGAGATACTCTCACAAGGACATCATTTACTTTGTCGTGCGAAGTCAAACGCGGCGTTTTTTGATATACCGAAACGCCCTAAGCGTCTCAAGAGAGGCAGACCCCGTCGGTATGGTAGCCGTGTGTCTATTCCACACCTGAAGTATACAGACATCGTTGTTGAGGATCAGACACTTTCTGTCGCTGATAAAGTCGTGCGAACAAAGATGTGTCCTGTAGATGTCCGCATCGTTGTGATACGCAAACGCTTGAAAAAGTCTAAACCCTATCGGTATTTTTGTGTATTTACTTCAGATTTACGACTGCCCGTAGAAACAGTTATCCGACACTATAGAAACCGGTGGCAGATTGAAACTGCCTTTCGGGACGCTAAAGAAAACTTCGGATTTGACACCTATCAACTCCGAGACAGGAAAAGTTTGGATCGGTTCGCTCAACTCAGTTTCACCGCAGCAACGCTGACACAACTCGCTTTCAGTCCGTTGGCAATGGAGAAGACATCCGAAGAAACCGACACAGACAAGGTTTCTCTTGATTTAGAAGACGTGCTATCCACGCTCAATATACACTGGTATAAACCGAAACATCTCACACGCGGCTTGATGACCGCTTACTTGCAGCGACGTTTACAACAAAACTATTTTTATACGGGTTACGACCCGAGGAAAAACGCACAGAAAAAACTAAAAATCCCTGAAGATACTACATGAACTAGTTCAACAGCAACTATTTTCACGATTATTGGAAAAATGATGACTAAAAAACAGTGATTTCTAACAGAATTTAGACAGAAAAGGGGCGTTAGCAGCGGTTCTAACACCTGTTCAGAAGTGCTAACGGGGAAATGCTGCCAACTATTCATAATCTATAACAAGACCAAAAATGTCCAAACTATAGTGTAACTTAGGGGACGCAGTCGTATCGCAATTTAGACGACTTAAAAATATTGGCATGGTACTTGCTACTATATTGTCATTATATTGATAGGAGAGAAAAATGAGACTAAAAAACATGGTTGGGTTGATGCTGGTGTTAATTATGGTTGGCATCGCCTTTAACATTGGCGCAGACCCACATCAAGTGGAAAATGTGTCAAAATACCGAGAATTAAACGGACGTGTCATTGAGAGTATTGACAAAGGATTAGCATGGTTAAAGACACAACAAGGAGAGGATGGTTTGTTTGAGGTTGCGCCGGGTCAGGGGCATCCTGGCATAACTGCCCTTGCGATCACTGCGTTTTTGCGTCATCCGCAGCGGAAGTATTCGGACGAAAAGGATCCTTTTATACAAAAGGCGATTGATCGGTTGGTTGCGATGCAGCAAGAGAACGGTGCGATATATGATGCTACGAAACAACCTGCTTTACCGAATTACAATACTGCTATATCTGTGATGGCACTTTCATCTACGGATGATCCGATGAAATATGAGAAAGTCATCAAAAAAGCACAAGCCTTTTTGAAGGGGCTACAAGTGCAAGATGAAGAGAGTGTATATTACGGTGGTATCGGTTACGGTAGTCGTGAGTCTGTGCATGATCTTTCCAATCTCAACCTTGCTATACAAGCACTAAAAGAGAGCGGTTCTGATGATGATGAGGTTTGGAACAAAGCGATAAAATTCCTTGAACGCACACAGAATCGAAGTGAAAGTAACGATCAACCGTGGTCTGGCAATGATGGTGGTTTTATCTATTCACCTGATGGTGAGAGCAAGGCTGGCAGGGATGAGGCTGGAAGTCCGAGATCTTATGCAAGTATGACTTATGCAGGTTTGTTGAGTTTTATTTATGCTAACGTTGATAAAGATGATGAGCGTGTGAAGGCTGCTGTTGAATGGATAGGAAAGCATTTCACCGTTGAAGAGAACTACGGCATGGGTGCGCAAGGTCTCTACTACAATTATCATACGATGGCAAAGGCCTTGCGTCTATATGGAAAGGACACTGTTGTTGATGCGAAAGGTATATCGCACGATTGGTACCAGGAGCTGGCAGAGAAGTTGATTGATGTTCAAAAATCTGATGGATCGTGGATGAATGAGAACAGTCGCTGGATGGAAGCGCTTCCTGTGTTGGCGACTAGTTATGCCATTCTCTCTCTTGATACGGCTTTTCCGAAATAGGTCTGTAATTATTTCACCTCAAAGGCGGATTGCACATCCGCCTTTTTTATTTTTAGATGGTTGCATAGTGTTACTGCGAACGCGTTGTGTTTGCTGCTTTTTTATGTGGATAGTGTGTTTTTGTGTGCATAATGTTTCTGCACAAGCTGGAAAGGTTGTATTACGAAGCGTGCGTCAGAATCGCGGATTTTATTTTGTCTGAATCGCGGATTTTCACGGATTACGCGGATTAGCGCGGATTGTCTTTGCTGTGTGTTTATTCATTTTTGTAGTGTTTTGTTTTTGTTTGGACTTCACGTTGCACAAGCTGGAAGGGTTATGCTACGAAGTGTGTGTCTGAATCGCGGATTTTCGCGGATTACACGGATTTACGCGGATTGTTTTGTGCTGTAGTTTGTTTTATTTTGTAAACGTTTACTTTTTATTTGTGCTACAAAGAGGACTATGCGCACAAACTAGGAAGGGTATGGGGTAAAGCGTTTGTCAGGATCGCGGATTTTCTCGGATTTTTTTGTATCACGGTTTGGGTGCGGGCGTTGATTTTTTTGCTGTGTGTTTATATTTTTATAGGGTCTACTTTTTGTTTAGGTTCACGTTGCACAAGCTGGAAAGGTTGTGCAACGAAGATGTCTTATTCTGAACTTATGTTCAAAATAATAAACTAATTCTTCCCCATAACGTTAAACATGTATTTTGTGTTCGACGTAAAACCGTTTGACGTAATGCTGCGATTCTTGGTAGAATTTGTTGCGATGTGTGCAGTAGGTGGAATCATGTCAGTTCACATGGAATTAACGTAGTCCTGGATATCTATCAATCATAAAAACTTGGTTTAGACAAAAGGCAATTCTATAGGTCAATAAGGATATACTATAGTTTGGACAGTTTTTGTTTTTTTTATGGACATAAAGCAGGAAAGCGGGTATCCTTTTAGAAAACACAAATTTGAAAGGATATTTCAAATGACCCCACTTTCCTACTTGGACAACATGTTATCAGATTTTTGACCTGTGTTCAAGTATAATAACTTTCACCACTTTCAGACTTTCGTAAAAGGTCTGATAAATACGCCCTACCGAGGCACAATGACACAAATCTATCTTGCGACAGCCCAAGCAGGTCGGTATTGGTCTCTGCCAAAGTTTCTCTCGCGTGGCATCTGGTGTGTGGATCAAGTCGCCACTACGCTAAGCCATCAAGTGCTATCCGCTTACCCCACGGGCGTCTATGTCTATGATGAGACGCATGCCATAAGTAGCGGTTCAAAACAAGCGGGTTTGCATTTCCGCAGGAACCCTGCGTATCAGCCACGTAACAAGAACCAGTCCAAGTTTCATCACGGACACGAGTTCGGTGCGATTGGCTGGCTGGCAGAAACGCCCGAAGGCACGCGCCTATTTCCATTAGCCACACGGATGATGGAACCGAAAAGCGAGGACGCAAATAGCCTCGCTGTGCTGAAGCATTTATGCGATCTTGTGCCACCGGGTCTTATCATTTTTGATAGAGGTTTCAATAGACGCAAAGTGTTCACGGAGATACTCTCACAAGGACATCATTTACTTTGTCGTGCGAAGTCAAACGCGGCGTTTTTTGATATACCGAAACGCCCTAAGCGTCTCAAGAGAGGCAGACCCCGTCGGTATGGTAGCCGTGTGTCTATTCCACACCTGAAGTATACAGATATCGTTGTTGAGGATCAGACACTTTCTGTCGCTGATAAAGTCGTGCGAACAAAGATGTGTCCTGTAGATGTCCGCATCGTTGTGATACGCAAACGCTTGAAAAAGTCTAAACCCTATCGATATTTCTGTGTATTTACTTCAGATTTACGACTGCCCGTAGAAACAGTTATCCGACACTATAGAAACCGGTGGCAGATTGAAACTGCCTTTCGGGACGCTAAAGAAAACTTCGGATTTGACACCTATCAACTCCGAGACAGGAAAAGTTTGGATCGGTTCGCTCAACTCAGTTTCACCGCAGCAACGCTGACACAACTCGCTTTCAGTCCGTTGGCAATGGAGAAGACATCCGAAGAAACCGACACAGACAAGGTTTCTCTTGATTTAGAAGACGTGCTATCCACGCTCAATATACACTGGTATAAACCGAAACATCTCACACGCGGCTTGATGACCGCTTACTTGCAGCGATGTTTACAACAAAACTATTTTTATACGGGTTACGACCCGAGGAAAAACGCACAGAAAAAACTAAAAATCCCCGAAGATACTACATGAACTAGTTCAACAGCAACTATTTTCACGATTATTGGAAAAATGATGGCTAAAAAACAGTGATTTCTAACAGAATTTAGACAGAAAAGGGGCGTTAGCAGCAGTTCTAACACCTGTTCAGAAGTGCTAACGGGGAAATGCTGCCAACTATTCATAATCTATAACAAGACCAAAAATGTCCAAACTATAGTAAGGATATAATATGCGACTTTTTGAGGGATTATCTATTGGGGTAAACGCTATTCGGTCGAATAAGATGCGCTCATTGTTGACGATGCTTGGTATTATTATCGGTGTTGCTTCGGTGCTCGCGATGATTGCTATTGGGGATGGTGCGAAGGAGATTGTTCTACGCGATGCTCAGAAATTGGGTGGTGCAAATCAGTTTACTATCTACCGTACTTGGCATAAACGTGTAGGTACACGATGGGTAAGAGTTCGCAGCAATGAGTATATGAAATATGGTGATGTGATTGCGATTGCTGCAGAGTGTCCATCAGTTATTGCTGTAACGCCGAGGATACCGGAGTGGAGAGGGGCGTTAATTCAAGCTTCTAGAGGTAGAGAAGTGCGTGCTGGGTATAATGGTGTGGATGCGACTTATCATACTGCAATGGATTGGAAACTTCAAGAAGGGCG
The DNA here is from genome assembly GCA_965200395.1 of Candidatus Poribacteria bacterium. Classification (GTDB taxonomy): domain Bacteria; phylum Poribacteria; class WGA-4E; order WGA-4E; family WGA-3G; genus MSPOR6. Next base: position 1,373,880 of record CBDAUH010000004.1, read on the forward strand.
ATTTATTACAGATGAAGATGTGGAAAATGCGGCGACTATCTGTGTGCTTGGGGATGAGACTGCCAAAAATTTATTCGGTGATGAATCACCTATTGGACAGGAAATAAAGATTGCAAGAGGTGATGGACGGTATGATCGGTATGGACGTAGAGACAGTAAGCGGTCTACGGAGCGCTTCACTGTTGTTGGTACGATGACGCCGAGGGGCAGAAGTTTGCGTTTTGGTTGGAGTTACGATAGTCTTGTTTTTATGCCGGTGACGACGACACAGGAACGTTTTACTGGAGATGATAGGATTCAGGATATTGTTGTTTATGCGAAAACTGTTGAAGATGTTCCTAGGGCGATTGAAGAGGTTAAGGCTGTTATACGTAAGCGGCACAAAAACCAGGATGACTTCATTCGAATTTTTGATATGCGCGAAGGTATGGCACAGTTAGAGAAGATCAGTAAAGTTATAAAGATTGCACTGGGGAGTATTGCTGGTTTTTCGTTGCTTGTTGGTGGTATCGGTATTATGAATATGATGCTTGTTGCTGTGAGTGAACGGACGCGTGAGATTGGACTTCGGAAGGCACTTGGTGCAACACGGTATGACATTCTTACGCAGTTTTTAATAGAGGCGGTATTGATGTGTAGTGTCGGTGGATTGTTGGGGGTAGGTTTAGGTATCTTCGCTGGAGAGGGTATGGCGATTCTTGCTGTTAAGATTGCAAAAGTAGTTCCCGAATGGCCGTCAGTTATTTCAACACAGTGGATTATGATTTCGATTTCGTTTTCAGCGTTAATTGGTATTTCATTCGGGTTGTATCCTGCTTTAAAAGCCTCGTCACTTTCTCCGATTGAGGCACTTCGTACTGAGTAGAATTTTTTAATTTGGCATTTCGTCGTACGTGCGCCCCTCGAGTTGTCTCCCAGTTTTTGATTTACGCGTACCGCCCCATTGTTTGAAGAAAAAGTGTACGTTCTGTGTTGCACACTGGTTGCGGATGTCGATAACCCATTCTTTCTTCATTTTACGGGCGCCAGGGCCGGATTCTCCTCCCACAATTACCCAATCTATTCCATTCAAATCTAAATTTTTTAGTGGGCCGATCAATGGTTCGAGTGATAGAAATTTAATTTTTGCTTCTGTCTGTCGAAGTTCATCGATTCTTTGAAGAACTCGGTTGTCCTCGACGCTGACTCCCATCCAGATATTTTCAGGCCAAGCTAGTTTTGGACTGTATTCCAACAGTCGTGTGGAGCGTTTCGTCAATACTTGGAATTTGTGCCAATGTGCCTTTTCCATCACGGAGAAGACTTCTTGTATGTATTCCAATTCAATTTTTTCGTGAAACAGGTCGCTCATGGAGTTGACGAAAATACGGCGAGGTTTTTTCCATTTTAATGGCTCGTTTAGTAGTGATCTGACAGGAGTTACTTTACGGGTCCATTGTGGGCCGGATTTGGTATTTTTTGCTAATCCTTCGTATAGGGTTATTTAGTTTTAGAATTGTTTATTTATCAAGTTAACTGTGAGTAAAGGTTTTGAGGCATATTCCTTTGATATCGGTATTTCATTAGTTTTATCGCTAACACCTCGCTGCGTGAGGGTGATCCCTAACTCATGAGAGACGACGGAGAGTAAATGGCTGATCATCGCACCACTTTTTTTAGACGCACGCAGGGTTTTGCCATCTATAGCGACTGCGTCAAAACAGCCCTGCAAATCGAGACGCTCTGCTAATGCGGCGTTTACCCATTTTGACAGGATGTCTTCTAATACCTCAGCGTCTAATTTTTCAACAGATTATGTATGGTTGCAGCACAAGGCGTTTTTTGATGTGTGAACCCGAGTGCTTTTGCAAGTGCGGTCTGTGAGCGTGCCCAAGTAGCGATGGATGTATACCCTTTATGCCCGCACATCAATCCAACGACTAAAAGTGCGAGGAGTGCGTTCAAGGGGTGTCGTTTCCCTTTTTCCTTGCGTGGGTCTGTAAGTTTTGCTAACATGTCCATCAAGTGGCAGGATTTTCCTTTTGCCATTCTTCACCTCAAGAGAGAATCATTTTTTAAGGTGAAGTATAGCAGATATATCATGAAAAATCATGGTATATCCGCATATTCCAAAATATTAACGATTGTGATAAAAAACGACCAAAATCCATAAAACTAAATAACCCTGTCCTTCGTAAGCTAATCCTTTTCCGGAGAATCGGGCTGCGATGCGTTCAGCGTAGCAGAATCGGCAGCCTTCTGATACGCGTGTGCAGCCGCGCACAGGGTTCCATGTGGATTCGGTCCATTCAATGCTTGATGTTATGTTGCCATTTTTCAGGATATATTTTGTTACTCTTTTTATGTTCGTGTGCGGGGAGAGCGGCCCAACATCGGTGTGGGTGGCTTTAGGTGTTTCTATCCGTTGCTACCACTGTGTCGCCACTACTGATTATAACAATTTTCATATTTTGTTGTCAAATTTGTTTCTTATGAGAATTTACAATAGATTGTTTTACAATAAACCCAATTCCCATTGTTAACGTCAAAACTGCATAAATTCTGTTAAATACATTAATGTGGGTTCGGTATAAGGCATTTTTGTGTGGTTTAGTTTTCGTTTGGGTTTCAGGGATGCACAAACTGTGGTTAGATATGGGAATAAATAGGCACCGCGCTTATAGGGGTAATCTTCGGATTGCGGTTTAGCTTAGTCATAGTCGGGTTTCGCAAGCTCTACCTGACCTACGGACTACTACGAAGACAGAACCTGGAAAGGTTGTGCTACAAAAGATTCTTCATATTTCGGACAACGAACTCACGTTGCATTATAAAGTCAATTGTGCGAACTTTAACTGTTTTTTTTTGTCTAAGTAACCAAGCATAGAAGTATTATCTTTTTATGTCTTTGGAGACTAGAAATGCGTATATTTGAAGGAGTGTCCGTTGGTGTTTCGGCGATTCGTAGTAATAAGCTACGATCCTTGCTGACTATGCTTGGGATTATCATCGGTGTGGCGTCTGTGCTTGCGATGATTTCGATTGGTGATGGGGCGAAGGAGATTGTGCTCCAAGATGCAGAAAAGCTTGGTGGTGTCAATCAATTCACCATGTATCGTAGCAGGTATAGACGTGTAGGTTCTCGATGGATGCCAAATCGCAGTAATGAACACTTTAAATATGATGATGTTTTGGCAATTGAAGCAGAATGTCCATCTGTCAAGGTTGTTGTGCCTCGAATACCGGAATGGCGAGGGGTTTTAATTCAAACGAATGATGGTTCTGAGGCGCGTAGTGGATATAACGGTGTCAATGCTTCTTTTTCTGAAGCGATGGATTGGGAAGTGCAAGAAGGTCGCTTTATAACCAATGAAGATATGGATAACAAAGCGAAAATCTGCGTATTAGGAACTGAGGTGGCATTTGATTTATTTGGAAACAAGTCTCCTATTGGTAAAGAGATAAAGATAGGTAAAGGTGGGGATCGTTACGATCGGTACGGAAGAAGAGATCAAGCGCGGATCGCTGAGAGGTTCACTGTTGTTGGGATGATGGCAGCGCGCGGCAGGAGTCTACGGTTTGGGTGGAACCTTGACGATATGGTATTTCTTCCGCTCACAACTGCGCAAGAACGTTTTACTGGGAACGATAACGTTGTGATGCTATCGGTTCAAGCGAACACTGTTGATGATGTTCCTCAGGCCATTGAAGAGGTGAAGGAGGTTATGCGGAAGCGGCATAAGAATCAGGATGACTTTTTTGATCTTCGGGATATGCGTGAGGGTATGGCACAGTTAGAGAAGATCAGTAGAGTTATAAAGATTGCGCTGGGGAGTATTGCTGGTTTTTCGTTGCTTGTTGGTGGTATCGGTATTATGAATATGATGTTGGTTGCTGTGAGTGAACGGACGCGTGAGATTGGTTTGCGCAAAGCGATCGGTGCTAAACGTTTAGATATTATGTTGCAGTTTCTGATTGAGTCCATTGTCATGTGCATCATAGGTGGTGCGTTAGGCGTTGGGTTGGGTTATCTGGCAGGTGAGGGTATGGCTGTTCTTGCTGTTAATATTGTTAAAATTGTGCCTGATTGGCCATCCGTTATCTCAATGCGGTGGGTTATTATATCTGTCTCATTTTCTGCTATGATTGGTGTTTCTTTTGGATTATACCCGGCACTAAAGGCCTCGTCACTTTCTCCGATTGAGGCGTTACGTACTGAATAACAGGAGATCTATATGAACCTTTTTGAATGTATTATTTTGGGTATCACTAGTTTAAAGCGAAATCCGCTCCGTTCAGGTTTGACGATTTTAGGTATTATCGTTGGTGTTGGTTCCGTTGTCAGTATGGTTTCTGTAGGGGATGGTTCCAGGGCGATGGTGTTGCGTGAAATTGAGCGGACAGGTGGTACGAAAATTATTGAAATATACAAGGATGATTGGGATAAGCAATCTGGTACTTTGAGTCGTGCGGCGGGGGAGGCTGTCAGGGGTAGGAGTCGGTGGCGTAGAAATCGTGCGGAGCATTTGGAGACTGAAGATGCTTTTGAAATTTTGAAGAATGCGCGTGGGATCATTGACGTTGTTGCAGAAGATGATATGCCCGGCTGGAGTGTTAGTTTCAAAGGGCGGAAAAAGGAATCCCGTATTGTAGCCTCAACGGCTGGGTATGACCGTTCCCATAATTGGTATACATCGACTGGAAGATTCTTTAGTCCAGAAGAAGTTGAATCCTCGAGCAGTGTTGCTGTTATTGGGTCTAAGATTGCTGAGGAGATATTTCCTCATGAAGATCCTGTAGGGAAAGAGATAAAGGCTTCGCGTCCATCATATTGGCGTGGCAGGAGCGGTTTGTATGAAGTGCGTCTTAAAGTCATCGGTGTGATGGAAGAGAAGGGTGATGTGATGGATACGACTGGTTGGGATGACAGGTTCATTATTCCGATCACTACACTTCAGGAACGGTTTAAAGGTAGGCAAGATGTTGAACGTATACGTGTGGAAGCTGAGGATATAAAGAATATTCCACTGGTAATATCGGATGCGAAACAGGTTTTAGGGAGACAACACAACAACACAGGAGAAGAATATAACTATTGGACTGCGGATGAAGAGTTGGAGACCGCTGACAAAGTTGGTTTGGTCATGAAGCTGTTAATGGGTGGTATTGCAGGTATTGCTCTGATGGTTGCAGGCATTGGTGTTATGAATATCATGCTTGTGTCCGTAACTGACCGCACTAAGGAGATCGGTTTGCGGAAAGCACTTGGGGCAACATTCAACGATATTATCACGCAGTTTCTGATTGAGGCCTCTGTTCTCACATTTACAGGTGGCATACTTGGATCGATTATGGGAGTGTTTATGGGACGGGGAACTGCTGTATTGATTTCAAAATTCGTATGGGAAGGGAGCGATTGGCCCTCTGTTGTATCGTTTTTAACTATGTTTATTGCGTTACTTGTGTCTGTTGCTATTGGTGTTTTCTTTGGGTTATATCCGGCATATAAGGCGGCGAAGCTAACACCGGTTGAAGCTCTCCGGTCCGATTAAATTATCGACAACTCTACGGCGGATTTTTAGATATCACACCAACACTACAAAATTTATGGAATTTTACTTACACGTCCGAAATCTTATAGGAGGAATTAGGTTTTGAAGAAGCTAATTATTACTGTAGCGACCATCGTTATTATTGTGGTTGGTGCGGGATGGGTTGTACTGAGTCGTGGAAAGAACGATTCTGATCCGGCGCTTGCACCCAAAATTGAAGTTGTCAAACGTGGCAATTTGCAGATGACGATCAGAGCGACTGGCAATTTAGAACCGCTTCTCGATGTTGAGGTCAAATCTAATGTTGAGGGGGAGGTTGTTGAACTTCTTGTGGACGATGGCGATACTGTTCAAGAAGGTGACGTTTTAGTTCGGCTTGATCCTGAATTATATCAAGAGGAGCAGAAGCAGGCTCAGGCGGATGTGAAGGCTGCTGAGGCGCAGCTTATGCAGTCGAAGTTGAACATTGAACTTAAAAAAGAGCGTCTGAATAGTGACAAATTGCAGAGGGAGTCTGCGGTTAGAATTGCGCAGGCGAATCTTGAAACGACAAAAGCGGAGTCTTTAACTCGCATCAGTTCTGCTGAGACTGATATCCAGTCGACAAAAAATTTGTTAGAACAGGATAATATCTCTTTAGAGCAGGCGAAAATTTCACTTGCGCAAGCTGAGTTGACTCTTGCTGAATACGAGACCTCATTAAATTCTTCAAAGGTTTCTTTAGATTCAGCAAAATCGGAGTTGGATCGGAACACCTCACTGTATGAACAAGAATTAGTTTCGAAGCAGGTGTTAGAAGATGCTGAGACTCGACATGCCAATGCTAACACTCAACATGAAAACGCTAAGAAGCGCGTAGAGTCGCAGAAACAGACTATTGTCTCACAACAGCGTACTATTGAAGCCCGTAAGACTGGTATAAAAACGCGCGAAGCACAGTTACAGTACCAGCAATTGAACCTTGAGCATCTTAAAAAGACACGGCAAAAAGCGGAAGAGGAGAGCCAAATTCGTTTGGATAACTCGAAAACACAGCTACAAGAACTATTACTCACTATTGATAATGAGAAATTGCTTACGGAACAGTCGAGGGTGAGTGCTGATGCTAACCTTCTCCGAAGGGAAAGTAGTTTAAAGAATCAAGATGAACGTCTTGCTTGGACAACTATTACTGCACCGATGTCTGGTACGGTGACACAACTTGCGATAGAACAAGGGGAGATCGTCACCTCTGGTCGTTCAGCATTTTCTCAGAGTCCGCCTATTATGACGATTGCAGATTTATCAAAAATGGTGGTTAAAACCTTCATCAATGAAGTGGATATGGAACGGCTTGACTTAAACCAACCTGCTGTCATTAAAATTGATGCTTTCCAAACACAAAAGTATGACGGTAGGGTCTATGAAATTTCACCGAGTGGACAGCAGCAAGACAACATTATTTCTTTTGAGGTTATGATAGAGGTGCTTGATTCGTCTGGCAAAATCAAGCCTGGTATGAGTGCTGATGTGGACATTATTACGTACGAAGAGAAAAATGTTCTGTTGTTACCGCTTGATGCAGTCGTATCAAAGACTTCTGCGACTGCTGTTGCGCGAGTAAGTGACGCATCTCCGTTCAAAGTTGGAAAGCCGGTTGCTATGCAGACTTTGAGTGAGAAGATATTCAATGGTACTATCAAAGATGTTGCGAATGGAAGCGTTACGATTGAACTTGACAGTTCACAACGTGGACTTATTTCCGGTGCTTCTACTGTATCACTATTGATTAATGGGAAGAAGAAGGCGGATGGTGTTCAAGCGCAAGTCAATGTTTTGAGAGGCAAGTTTGTCATGTTGGATAGTAGCGGTGATGGTGAAGGTGTTGAAACGCCGATTGAAACAGGCATGCAAAATGAGACGAGTGTCATCGTCAAGAGTGGTATCAAAGAGGGTGACCGCGTTATTCTCCAAGGTAGACAAAGACCGCAGGGTGGTTGGGGAAGATAGCAGAACATAATTGTCAGTATTGTTGAGGGGTTTCTGACCACGATTTGAGAGGAATGGTTTAAAATCGGGTTAGCAACCCCTTTAAACGTCTATTCTGCTTGTAGTGCAAACTTTAGTTTGTGCATCTCTGATGTTACTATAAATACTATAAAGCTATCACTTGTCCATCATACGCTAAGTAGGCATTATCGGGCAGATCAATATTTTGTTCTGCACACTGATCTTTGAAATATCGATGGTCAAGTCTATGCATGATATGCGTGAAATAGGTCTTTTTCGGTTTTACAGCTGCGCTTACCTCTAACGCTTCTCTGACTGAGAAATGTGTTGGATGGCCTGGGTTAAAACTCAATGCATCAATAACCAGCACTTCTATTCCTTCGAGCAGTGCTTGCGAAGTTTCAGGTAACCGCTTTACATCAGGTATGTACCCGAAATCGTCGATTCGGTACCCATTTGTATCGACGTTCCCATGATCTACTGGGATAGGGGTGATGTCGAATCCGAGTAATTCAAATCTACTGTCAACTACATTTGGTATCAGATGGCCGACACCGCCGCCTTGGAAGGTTTCTTTGGTGAACATATAATCGTAGTTGCGTTGTAATATATCAATTGTCTGTTCGGGTCCATAGATTGGCATATCCATGCGTTGTTTTCGGCATGGCATCACAATATCGTTTGTTCCGCTGATATGATCAGCATGGCAATGCGTAAAGATGACGGCATCTATCCATTCAATTTTATTTCGATTGATTTGATCCATGAAGTTTGGGCCGAGATCAAATTGCAGATTTTTACCATCCTTGTGAATATGGATTGATGAACGCGTGCGGTAATTCTTTGAACCGACTTGCATTGAATCTTGGCAAGTATCACATTCACATTTATATTCAGGGACACCTGTGGAAGTGCCTGAGCCTAGTATTGTTATTTTCATTAACAGAGAATCCTTTCTACAAACAATGGATAAACTAACACCTGAAGCATGTATTGTTTTAGCAGGTGTTATCGATGGGACGCTGACAAGGTTATGCTACACGGCTGCACAACCTGGAAAGGTTATGCTACAAAGAGACACAACCTGGAAAGGTTATACTACAAAGCTATTCTAAGGCGGATTTCATAAGATACAAAATTCATAAATGTTTATGGAACTCACATTATCCTAAGGCGTTGTCAACTTTATTGATAGCGGCTGCCATTAACCGTGCATGTTCCTCCTGCATATTGACGTTGAATCCAAACCTTAATGCGCGACCGAGGATGGATAGCGTCTGTGGGCACATATCTCGTGAGTATTCTACTTCACCTTTGTATCGCGGATCGCTCCATGGATAACCTGCTGGATTCGGTGAATGTTTGAACAGAATGGAATCCCAATAGGTATAAATATGTCTGTCGGGGAAGCCTTCGTTGTAAGCGGTTCCGGCACCGAGTCCTTCTGCTCTGAGTGCTTCTGTATATTTTTTCGCGAGTTCTACGTCCTGCACGATAATTGCTGCGCTGATACCGCATTCTCCGCTTGGATCGTCTACGTGCTGTCGGATATATCCTTTCGGTTCATCGGAGAGTTCAGCGATGAATGCCTTTTTGAGCAAACGGGTATGTCCGAGAATGTGGTCGAGTTTTGATAGCTGCACACGAGCGATTGCGCCTAATATTTCACCTGGGCGATATGTTTGACAGGAAAATGGTTTGTTCTGCCATTCAGAATCACTCATCCACATTGGCAGTCCGGGTTCAGAGGCAAACGCTGCGCGTTCATAAGTGTCGTAATCGTTAGAAAAGACGAGTCCGCCTTCACCGCAAGTAATTACCTTGAAGTAGTTGAGGCTCCATGCGCCAGCGTCGCCCCATGTGCCTGCATATTTTCCGTTGTATTCACCACCAACACATTGGCAGCAGTCCTCAACAACCTTAAGATCGTGCTTTTTTGCAATAGCCATAATTGCATCAAGTTTGCATGGAACACCCTGCATGTGAACGGGTAATATTGCTTTGGTATGGGGTGTAATTTTGCGTTCTACATCATGGGGATCTAATCCGAGTGAATCGTCGATTTCTGCGATGACAGGAATCGCTCCAACACCGACAATTGCTGCTGCAGTTGCTATAAAGGTGTATCCGGGTAGTATTACTTCATCTCCTGGGCCTATGCCTACTCCAGTAAGTGCGCAAATGATGGCGGATGTTCCGGAGTTCACCATCAAAGCGTGATTGACGCCGAGTCGGGCTGCGGCTTCTTTTTCAAAGGCAGCGACATTTGAACCTTCTACAAATCTAAAGAGTTTTCCGCTTTGTAGGACCTGTGTCACTGCATCAATTTCGCGATCGTCTATGACGCTCGGTCCATGCATTCCGCCTGGGATTGGTTCTGTGATGATGGGTGTTCCACCGTCTACTGCTAAACGTTCTGACATTTTCTCCTCCAGTATACAACATCTGATTTTGTGACACTTTACCCGATATAGGTATTTTTGTCAAGCATAGTTTACAGATTTTTAGGGTTATTTAGTTTTATAGATATTCATTTTATCAAGTTAACTGTGAGTAAAGGTTTTGATGCATATTCCTTTATTTTATCAGCGATCCGTGTTATGCCTTGAAAACGGAATACGGATAATGCGGTATTTCGTAAAGCGGCCATGACTTGTGGAATAGCCCCGCATCTGACAGGTGATGCGTCCTCGCCGAGTAGCACATCGCGCATCCAATGCGACTTGTTCTCTATTGCCCAATGGCCTCTCCGTAAAGCAAGTAAGCGTTCTGCGGATGCCTCACTCGGTTTCAGGCTCGTAATCCCATAGGTAGTGCGGGTTGTCTCTTCTCCTGTCTTCATATTTTTGGAAGTATAGCAATATTGGATCACTTGTGCTACGCCCGGCCAATCCAGATATGCGTTGAGACTTGTGCTTGCCTTGATACATCGCGTCTCAAGTCTGCCATGCGACTTTTCAATCGTCTCATGCATGTATATCGGTTTCCCTAAAGTAGGGTGTGTTGTGTCTTCAGAAACCGCGTCAGGCACGCCTTGAAAAAGTTTTTCAATCGCTTCTAACAGGTCCGGTTGATTGCCTTTAACAGGCAGCATATAGTCGCCCCCGCTGTTTATGATTCCGTGGCAGAAAGAGCGTTGTGTCAAAAGGGCATCCGTTGTGATAACTTTGCCTGCTACATCAAACGCTTTGAGGATTTCCGTTGATACCGGTATTTCATTGGTTTTGTCGCTGACACCTCGCTGCGTGAGGGTGATCCCTAACTCATGAGAGACGACGGAGAGTAAATGGCTGATCATCGCACCACTTTTTTTAGACGCACGCAGGGTTTTGCCATCTATAGCGACTGCGTCGGAACACCCCCGCAAATCAGGGCACTCTGCTAATGCGGCGTTTACCCATTTTGACAGGATGTTTTCTAATGCCTCAACGTCCAACTTTTTCAACAGATTATGGATAGTTGCGGCACAAGGCGTTTTGTGATGTGTGAACCCGAGTGCTTTTGTGAGTGCGGGCTGTGAGCGTGCCCAGGTAGCGATGGATGTATACCCTTTATGCCCGCACATCAATCCAACGACTAAAAGTGCGAGGATTGCTTTCAACGGGTGCCGTTTCCCTTTTTCCTTGCGTGGGTCTGTAAGTTCTGCTAACATATTGACTAAGTGGCAGGACTTTTTTCTTGTCATTCTTCACCTCAAAAGATCGTAAGTTTTTAAGGTGAAGTATAGCAGATATAGCGTGAAAAATCACGGTATATCTGCACATCCTAAAATATTAACGATTGTGATAAAAAACAACTAAAATACATAAAACTAAATAACCCTAACAGATTTTCTTGACATCTCATCTCAAATTTGATATGATATAAACATGCAAATGACAGCAAGAAGCGTATTTATGGTTAGATATGAAAATAAATAGACACCGCTCCTAGAGGGGCAATCTTTGGATTGCGGTTTATCTCAATACTAGTCGGGTTTCGCAAGCTCTAGTCGACCTACGGACTACCCGATGTCTAATTAATTCCAAAATTTACTATATTTTTCATTTTACTAATGATGAGGAGAAGGAAGATGGATTTTAAAATTGAAGAAGTAGATGATTCAGACGAGGATATCCTTGAAGACGGCGTTCCAGAGGAAGATGACAACAAAAATTTTACTGACGAGGAGGAATTTGATCCATTAGGTTCTGAAGAAGATGACGATGAAGACGATGCTGCGAGTGCTGCGTATGAAGCGGATGAGGCAGATGAGGCGGAGGACGAACGCTACGACGAGGATGAACCTGTTCTAGAGATTTCCTCGTTCATTTTAGGACAAACGATTGAGGTCGCGCCTTTTAACGAACAAGAAGAAGATAACCTTGCATATACGGAAGCGGTTACCGCTTACTATGATGACAACGATTATGAACGAGCAATAGAAAAATTTACTGATGCTATTAAAAACGAAAAGAAGCAGCGGAGAGGGGAACAATCTGCGACGAACGAGATATTAGCCAAATCGATCTATTGGCAGGCGGAGGCTTATGTCAAAACACATGACATTCCGAAGGCGATAAAGGCGTTTGAATCGCTTGTAAAAACTTGTAACGAGCATTATCTTACGATTGCAGCGCAACGGCGTGCGGAAACTTTGAAAGCGAAACACTCTTAAAGGAAAGGATAAACTAAATTTGTGGACACATTGAAGAATCTTCTAAAAAGCAGAGCGACTAATTTACGTATACATTCTATTCTATCAACATCGGAGGCGGGCTCAGGGCATCCGACGACTTGCCTTTCAGCGGCTGATATAGTTTCTGCGCTGTTTTTTCATGCGATGCGATATGACTGTGCAGATGCACAAAACCCTAACAACGATAGGTTTATACTGTCAAAAGGTCACGCTGCGCCGTTACTTTATGCTGCTTATGCTGAAGCGGGTATCATTCCAGTTGATGATCTGTTGACATTGCGACAGATTGACAGCATTCTTGAAGGACATCCTACGCCACGATTTGATTGGACAGAAGTAGCGACTGGGTCACTTGGGCAAGGTTTATCGCTTGGACTCGGAATGGCACTCAACGGGAAATATTTAGACAAATTAGATTACCGTGTCTATGTATTACTTGGTGATGGTGAAATTGCTGAAGGGAGTGTGTGGGAAGCTGCTGCATTGGCATCACATTATCAGTTGGATAACCTTATCGGAATTGTAGATGTAAACGCTCTTGGACAGAGTCAACGCACGATGTATGCGTTTGATATTGAAACATATTGTAGCCGTTTTGAGGCATTCGGATGGCAAGCTATTGGCATTGATGGACACGATTTTGATGAAATTTTAGCTGCATTGGAGAAAGCGAAAGCCTCGGCTGACAAGCCAACCATGATTGTTGCGAGAACATATAAGGGTAAGGGGGTCTCCTTCCTTGAAAATGAAGACAACTGGCATGGAAAGGCTGTTGCCAAAGGTGAACAACTTGATAAAGCATTGGCAGAACTTGGACCGCTACACACCGATATTCCTATTCAGATAGAATCGCCAAATCCGATAGATAATACGTCTTCTCCTGTTACAGCATGTGAACCGCCTGTGTATACATTAGACGAAGAGGTAGCAACACGGGGTGGTTATGGTACGGGTCTGGCAAAACTCGGTGCTGCCAATTCAAATGTTGTTGCTCTGGATGGTGACACGAAAAACTCTACTTATGCTGAGCAGTTCATGGAGCGTTATCCGGATCGGTTTTTTGAGATGTTTATAGCGGAACAGAACTTGGTGGGAGCGGGTATTGGTTTGGCGAAGCGTGGGAAGATTCCGTTTGTTTCAACGTTTGCTGCGTTTCTATCGCGTGCGTATGACCAGATTCGTATGTCGGCGATTTCACGGGCAAATATTAAATATGCGGGTTCACACTGCGGGGTCTCAATCGGTGAAGATGGTCCGTCACAGATGGGTTTGGAAGACATTGCAATGTTCCGTGCAATTCCTGAGTCCGTTGTGCTGTATCCGAGCGATGCTGTTGCTGCGGAGCGTCTTGTAGCGGAAGCAGCTGCGCACCAGGGCATAGTCTATATCCGTACTTCGCGTCCAAAAACAGCAATTCTTTACGATGCTGCGGATAGTTTTCCTATCGGTGGGTGTAAGGTTATTCGGCAAAGTAATGCGGATAAAGCGACTGTAGTTGCCGCAGGTGTTACACTGCATGAGGCATTAAAGGCACACGATATACTGGCTCAAGACGGTATCAACATCTGTATTATTGATTTGTATTCTGTCAAACCTGTTGACAGAGAAAGCTTATTAGCTGCTGCGTCTAAAACGAACAATATCCTAATAACCGTTGAGGATCACTATGCTGAAGGTGGTTTAGGGGATGCGGTATTGGCTGCTGTTGCGGCTGAAGATGTCCGTTTGCATAAGCTGGCTGTTACTGGAATACCGCGTTCTGGCACACCTGAGGAGTTATTGGAACTTCACGGTATTAGTGCCAATGCTATTGTGCAGAAGGTAAAAGATGTTATTTGATAGACTCAAGCAAGGACTAAGGATTTGCTAATAGATGCAACGAGCTATTGTTTGGGGTGTGGTAATAATTACTCTCATTCTGGTAGGTTCCGGTACGTATTATGCTATACGTTCGTCGCGTACTGGCCTAAAGACATATCCTGCAGATGCGGGACCGTCGTTTATTGATGTCTCTGAATATCCTGAGGAGATGCAAACGTTATATACGTTGTTCACTCGGAAATGTAGTCGATGCCATACCGTCGCACGTCCGATTAATTCTAATTTTAAGGCTGAGGAGTGGCGGGAATATGTGCATAAAATGATGCGCAAACCAGGTTCCGGACTCAACCTAAATACTGCTGAGCAGATAATCAAGTTCTTAACTTATGATGCACAACATCGGAAGAGGAGCACACCATGACTAAAATGATTCTTACCACTTGTGTTATATTGTCCCTTACGGCAGGATTGTATGCATCCCCTGCCAGTGATTTCAAAGTTTCAATTGACAGCACACTGATCTCATTTTCTGCAAATCCTATGTTGAAAGATGGTGCTTGGTTTGTGCCGATTGAAACCGTCTGTGAGCAGTTAGGGTTAAAGGTTGAGACACCTGATGGGGGAGAGATGGTCGTTATCTGTGGTGGTGGAGAGTTGGAATTGTGTGTGCCACTCCAATTGGGTAAGAGTGCGTTCAGCGTTGATAACGTTATTTACGCTAAGCTTGAAGACATCACTGAACCGTTCGGTTTTGAAATATACAAGGCGACCGAAACCGAATTAGAGATTATTAGACCAGAACAACTTGCCCCTCAGTTTACACTACGCGATCTTGAGAACAATCCAAAACGTCTGCGGGAGTTTCGTGGTAAAAAGGTGCTTCTTTATATTTGGGGTTCATGGTGAGCGTGCCGTGGTCAGCTGTCTGGATGGCAGCAATTTTATGCAAAACATCGCGATAAGCTAAACCTCGTATCCATAGCGATCGATGCGCAAGGTGCTTCTGTCGTACGTCCTTGGCATGACAAAGCCAGTGCCGAATTCGTCACACTTGTTGATTCACAGAATATATTGGGGAATTTATTCAACTTAAAGGCAATTCCGTACGGTGTTATGATTGACGAGGCGGGCCGGTTGGTCAAATCACCTTTCAGTATCAATGTCTCTCATAAAGAAACAATTGCTATGCTGGAAAAATGGTTAACGGATCCGGTATATAATGCAACACTCCTCGGTAATGTGGCACCGGCAAGCAAATCGCAAAACCCAAAAGTTATTGAGGCACATGCGCGTTTTCAACTTGGCCGGACACTCTTAGAGATAGGCAAAACGGCAGAGGCGATGATAGAGTGGCGGAAGGCACTGACATTAGACCCGAAAAATTGGATTATACGCAAGCAGATATGGGCAGTTGAACATCCCAATAAGTTTTATGATGGTAGTGTGGATTATGGGTGGCAGAAGGTACAGTTAGAAGCGGAAAAGGTGGATTAAGTTACCCCATTGCGAGTCGTTTTTCTGCTCTTCTAACATCTGCTTTTGTCGTTTGACACGTTCTGGTACCAATCTTTCCCGCGGTGCAGTTGGTTTGAAATCTAAACTATCTTTTTTTAAACCGGACAATATAGCTAACTCTACAGGGGAGAAATCGTTGGGGTTGCTGCGATTGAAATTCATTGGTTCTTTGAGTGCGACAGGTGGATTTGTGATGAATCTGGCGCGCCCTGATGGGTTCTGTGATGCGGAATGCAAAATAAACGGATGTAGGAGCACAACGTCACCTGCATTTCCCGTAATTTCCACAAAGTCGTTACATTTTTGATACAGCTGACCGAAACCTTGTCCTGGTAGCACCCCTTCTGGGTGATCGTACAGATGTTGTGCTACATGTTGCACGGAATCACATGCGACATAAGTGCCGCCGCTCTTTGGTTGGATGTCTGACCAGACGACGATTGTCAATAATCCTTGTTCAGGACTATCTAAGAAGTGTCTGAAGAAATCACCATCCTTATGCCAACCTGTATAGTGAGATTCAGGTGGTTGCCATTCGGTATCTGCTCCTAATGCGAAGTTGATGATAAAACCATCCCCCCAAGAAGGTTGCGTATTGGCAATTTTATCTTCACCACCGAGTAGATCACAGATAGCGTCCCATGCCCTGGGTGCAATTTCACGAACTGGCATGCGATTCATTGCGGGCAAATGGATGCGCGGTTTTTCCCAAGTTGTTGGGTTGTTAGGTGAATAACCGAGCCGTTTGAAAGCGAATGCTCGCCATTCTGCAGCTAATTCGCGTGGAAAGCAGTCTTTCAGGACAATATGCCCTTTCTGAATAAAATGGTCTATATCTGATTGTGTAAGCGTTGTGTAGGTTTTTGCCATTTATTTTAGGTTATCCAACAATGTTTCAGCGAGTTTAGTAGCAAATTCATCGTCGTTGATATGGGCGTTCATCTCGATAACAGTAACTTTGTCGTTGATGTGTGCCTTCAGATTTTCTCGCCAGGCATCACGTGCTTCAGGTGAGTCGAATGGTTGTTTTGTTTTATCTATAGCGGAGACACCTTGCATTGGAATGAGGACGGTTGTCGGCCCTTTGGCTTCGTTGAGTTTTTGTGCCATGATTTTTCCTAATTTTGCAGTTTCTTCTGCAGTTGTCCGCATAAGCGTGACTGTTGGGTTGTGCTGATAGAAGTGTCGTTGGCTAAACTTGTCTGGCACAGTATCTGGGGGACCGAAGTTTACCATGTCCAATGCACCGGGTGCGATTACTTGCGGTAAACCTGCTTGTCCTGCGGCTTCTAGTCGTTCGGGTCCGGCACTGAGGATTCCGCCGACCAATTCATCGGCAAGTTCTGTTGTTGTCACGTCAAGCACGCCGGCGAGGAATCCGCCTTTGGCGAGGTCTTCCATTGCGCGTCCACCGGTGCCTGTTGCATGAAAGACTAGGACTTCATAGCCGGCATCTTCAAGTATCTCACGTGCTTTTGTGACGCATGGCGTGGTGACACCGAACATTGTGGCGGCGATTAGTGGTTTGTCATCTGTTGCTTCTGGTGTATCAGCGGTAACCATGCCAACGATTGCGCTAGCGGCGTTGGCGAGAATCTGTCGTGATAGGCGATTTATACCTGCTATATCGACTACAGAATACATCATGCATATATCTTTGGACTGCACGTAAGGGCTTGTATCACCTGATGCGAGGGTTGAAACCATTATTTTGGGAACTCCCACAGGTAAAGCTTGCATTGCGGTCGTTCCGATGGTAGTGCCTGCGGATCCGCCGAGCGAGATTATGCCATCAATTTCTCCATCGGCATGTTTTTCAGCGATGAGCGTTGCTGCGCCTTGTGCCATTACTGCGACGCTATTGCCGCGGTCGCCTTCGTCTTGCAATGCTTTCAAAGACGAGCCTCCTGCTTGTGCGACCTCGTCGGCAGAAATATCAGGTATCAACTGTGGTTCTCCTAATATTCCTGTATTAACAACGCAGGTTGAGACATCGCTTGACTCAATCTGTGTTTTGATGAAATCAAATTCTAATCCTTTAGTGTCCATTGTTCCGACAATGCAAACTGTTTTCGCCATCTGCAGATTCCTCCTATTGTTTGTTGAATTATGTCGGCAATTGTATAGTGAGAAGTGAATAGTGTCAAGTTAAATGGAGTTAAGAAGTGCTAATCCCACAAGTCAAGGCCTAGGAGTTTTCGTCCTAAGGGTGTCAATTCTGGTGAGCCGTAGTTTTTTGCTTCCCATCCGCGTGGATCGCCAGGATAGGGTCCGTGTCCTAATGCTCTACGTTCGCGCCACAGTGTAAGTCGCTCCTGCCGGCGTTCTTCGTTCATTGGATTGGGGGCTCGGTAATAGTTCATGTATTGTGCGAGTCTGGGCTTATCTGATGTGTTGCGTCCATTACCGTGTGGCAGGGCGATATGCCAGATCGGCAATGAACCTGCCTTCGCTGGTACTTGGACAAATTTTTCTCTATATACTTCCGGGGTCAATTCAGGTACCCACGGATTCTCTTCATCAATTAGCGACTTATGTGCGCCGGGCCAACAAACAAAAGACCCTTGATTTGCTGCTGTGTCTTTTAGGAACAAAACGCCTTGTGTGCTGAAGTGCACGGGTAGTTTTGATGTATCTGCATCCCAATGATACATCCCAAGGTGATCCCATTCGGGATAATCAGGGTGTTTGGGAGGTTTCATGTTAACTCTATCTATGTGAACCCAAATACGTTCAGTGCCATACACCTCGGTATAGATTTGATGAATCGGTGGATGTTGGTATACGTTCCACATCGCCTGATGAAAGTACATTTCGACCATACCGGCACCGGGTTTGTGAGGCGCGCGATACCAGCCATTCGGCTCTGATGGATCCATCTCCAAGAATGCGAAGATTGCGTCGACAACTGCTTCACAAAGCTCAATCGGTACCGCGTTTTCAACGATCATATAACCGAATTCATCAAAATGTTCTCGGTGTGCGTCTGTTAATATTGCCATTCAATTTCTCTGATTTTTTAAATGATTGCATAGCGTTACCGCAAGACATGTTGTGCTTGCTATAGTTTCTCTCTGGACTGTGTATTCTGGTTCGCTAACATAATGCGTGATGCACAAACTAACAGTTCGATGCTCAAAATATCCATCATATTTCGGACATCGAACTCACGTTACTCACATGTCCATTTTAGTTGGATATCCACGGTTAGAACGGTATATGAGATCGGTAGCTTCAATTTCGTATAAACGGATTGCGGCTGCTTGTTGTTCAAAACCGCTACAGATTTTGGAGGAGTTTAACTCCGGACAACCATCACATGCATGCAGCTTACGCATTTTGCGTTGATAGAAGTAAATCCGCCAAAATATAAGCGTTAAAATGATGGTCGGAATACCGCATAAACAGTTACGATATATTAAGAAAAAGGGAACAAAACCGATGTATGTTCCCATTGCTAAACGGAGAACATCCTGAAGAGATCTTGTCAATTTTTTATAGTGACTGGGATAGGATAGTATGATTACAGGTGCCAAGCTAAGCAGTAGCCATGTGAGTTTCATATCGGTTATCAGGAGTGGATAGACACAGGCAATAATGGTGGCAAGAAAGATGCCTATATAAGCAAATAGGCAACTACGGCAAACATGCATTTTACCTATATTGAGTATACCAGGCTTGAATCTGTCACATAAGGGTTTGTGTGCCCAATTGAAGGTATGTGTGTGACGCAGCCATATCCGCTTCAAGTGTAAGTTTGCAATGAGGTCAGATAACCGTTCGTTCATTATTTTGTTTTTTCTAAGGTATCCTGCATATCAGCGAGGATATTCCCGACGGCACCAACAGGGACGTAATTTGGAATTGGTTGGATAACTACGGCTGTTCCGTGCACAACGACTTGAGAAGAGCCTTGTGATGCCCCTGTTAATTCGAAGTCGACGTTTATAATTCCGTTTGCGTTTTGCCTGCTTGCCATTTGCAGCATGAGTTGAATTGCACGTTGTCGAGACTCATTACCTAATTGCGTGTAAGATACAAGTTCGCCACCAGTCATGTGTTGACAACCCATGGCACAATCCTGTCCCAAATCTTTAGCACGGATGGAGATACCCCATACCATGCCTTTATATTCCATAATTTCGTAACCATCAAAACCGTCGCTGCCGGTCATAATGATTTTTCCATCAGTGACACTTGGACGTGTGCCAGCTAGTAAATCTTCTCTTCTCATTGCATATTCTCCTGTTTTAAGGGGACACCGCAGATATTGCAACGTGTTGCTCTCATATATTCGACTCGGATTTTTTCACCACACTGTGGGCAACGGTATAACTTACGCGATTGGACAGAAAAATAGTAAAAAATAATAGCTAAAAAAACGATAATTGCTGGAAAGGCTAAAAGCCACCACATAAACACGCCTCAAGAATGGAAATGGTATTGTAACACACACGAAGTATTTTACCAATGTCCCAAATAATACCATTTCTAAGAGTTTATACTGCATTAGCAGCCTTTATGAAATGTGAGAACCCAGTGAGTTTAGCGATAGCAGCATCGGAATAACTTTGAAGTATCTCCGTCACTTTCGCTTGCATAGCCTCAAGCGTCTCATAGAACTCGGTAAACAACTTCGCTTTCAAGTCTTGCCAGAAACGCTCAATTGGGTTCAACTCCGGACTATACGGCGGTAAGAAAAGTAAAACAACATTAGCAGGAACCACTAACGATTTAGCATGATGAAAACGACCCTTATCAAGCACTAATAAGTTGAGGCTCTCCGCGTAGGCAACCGATACAGCATCAATGAAACACTGAAAACAATCTGAAGTCAAGTGGGAAAGTTCTAAGAAAAATCGCTCACCTGTCAAAGGTTCAACCGCACCATAGAGATAAACCGATGTATATTGGTAATCTATCTTCGCGACAGGTTTGACACCGCGTTGCGTGATACGCCGTTCTGTAGTAGGCAAAAGACCATATCGCGTCTCATCTTGACTGAAAACACGGACACTTTGAAAATCCGCACCTTTTTCAGCAACCGCATCAGCGACATGTTTGCTAAACTCGGAGCGGAATGTTTCAGTCGCTACTGCGTTTTTTTTTACATGGCTCTTACGAGGCACTTTGAGTTTGGCTCCCCATTTATCATGAACCATTGCGTAAACAGTTTTATAGTTCATTTGATGCCAAACGTGTCAGCGATATACTTTTGGATTTCCACATAACTCGTAAAACCTTCAGGTTTCCGCAGTTCTTCAAGTAAGAGGGTTTGCTGTTCTTCAGTGAGGATGGGTTCGCGTCCGGGGGCGTATCCGCGTTGCAGCATTTTCTCAAGTCCGCCGGTTTCATAAGCCTGCAGCCAGGTGCCGACACTTGTGCGATCAACGCCGAGGAGGCGGGCGACTTGGACACGATTTTTCGCCTCGCCACTTTTCAAGAGATAGAGCATATTCAGGCGCAGGATTTCATGCTTCTTTCTCGCTTTTCGTAAGAGGTCTTTCAAGACCCCTACACTTTCTGTAATCTCTGGCACTTTTTTGTTCATGGATGTTTCACTCCTTTAAAAGAATGGGGACCATAATAACACAGTTATGAAGAATAGTCAATTAGATTTGGTATAATAACAGATTCGATAAAAATAATCAAGAAATATGGGCGTGTAAAAGCAGGGGCATTCATTTTTTACGTTTTGCTATGAATTTTACTATAGTGTGCGTGGTTATCCTGGTAGTGCATTCTGATAATTTACACCTGTGAACATTCCGAGTACCATCCATGCGCCGACAATGCCGAACTCACCGACGATCAATCCCATAAATAGTGGTCGGAAACGACGATAGTATCCTATTCCACCTGATTTTAGGATCAAGAATTTCAAGAACCATCCGACAAAGATACATGACCAGAGGAAGTATGAGGAATAGACTGCTCCCATCACGTAACCGATGGGGTGTATCTGCCACCACATAAACTGTCGTTGCATGATGAGTAGGAACGATGTGATGCCAACGCCTAGTAACATACTGTATGCTTCGCCTAATTTCATATCTCTGGGATATTGGATTAAGGAAACGATGTGGTTGAAGTATCTCGGTGCTCCGATGAAAGGGCCGCGTTGCAGATTTACTCCGCCTTTGTCATATATCAGCGGTAGTGATGCGGCGAAGGACACACCGATAGCAACCACGATTGCGATCATCATTGCGCCGAAAATTCTTCTGCGATTTACGCCAACTGGGTCTGTAGCTTTGAATCCGTGCAGTACACTTGGCATCAAGATACCGCCCCAGTCGCGCATCATGACTCGTTGAAATCCTAAGAGTGCTAAACTGTTTGCGTTGATAATTCTTGATCCGGTAATAATCTCAAAGTATTCTACGGGATACATGGGTGCTTGGATAAGCAGCATGCCGCCGTTGACTACCATCCACGACAGTGCGGTGGAAACAATTAGGAACAAGATGATAATGCTGCATGCGACCCACAATGATATTCCTGCATAAGCGCAGAGCATAACAAGCAGCAGAAAACTGCTAGCCCCTCCGAAAACTGCCCATCTGTAGGGTAGTACTTCATTAGTGTCGTCAATCGTTGTGGTTGTGGATTTGGTGAATGTGCGTTTCAGTATGTCCATGATGTGTGCGCGGCTGTTGATGAGAAAAGCGATAACCATCACAACATAAGCGGCCATTGTCTGCCCTCTGGCGCATATCCACGGACTGATAGGGATTGCGAATGCGTTGATTATGATATATTGCAATTTGAAGATCAAAAAAAAGAACCAACAACTAAACGATACATCCATTGCAAGAAAATATGTTATGCCGATGACAGAGAAATAGAGGAAGAACCGAAATTGGGGCCACCATCTCATCACAATCCATGGGCGTTCTGTGAATGGTGCGTATAGGTCGTAGCGGTTTGGGATTGCGGGTAGTGCGGGAATGTACTCGTGCAGTCCGTTGAGTAGATGAAATGCAGCAGCAATGCCAAACCCTATCCAGACGAGTTTTTTGTTGAAAAGAGAACCTAATTTGCTTTGCGTTGCAGATTGCTGAACTAACTCGACGGGAACCGTCACAAGTGGGAAAATAAATCTTTCGCGTTCTACCCACTGTTTTCGTAGGACGATTGAGACACAAATAGTTAGGAAGTAGAGGAGTAGGATAAAAACTGTCCACACGATTATAGGTTTTATCCAGAGTGCCCACGGAACGAGCGACTCACCTTCGTAGAAATTTGTAACGGCGTTTTTATCCCATACGATTAGCCATTCAGGTAGGTGTGGGTGGAGTGTTTCTGCCCATTCGTTTTCAGATGTGGCAAAATAGACGGGTGCGGCTAAATAGGGCAGTAAGAAGCCGATCATTCCTTTTGATGGGATTGCTGAACTCACGCTCATCATTACCCATATATGGTAAAATATAAAGTTTTCTATACATATTTTTCTATTTGTGGTATAATACACGGTATTATGGCATATTCAACAGACCTGCGAAAACGCGTGCTTGATTTCATTGATAACGGCGGCAGCAAAGTAAAAGCTGCGAAACTTTTCAATATCTCACGCGATGTTATCTATAAATGGCTCAACGCACCAGACCCACTCGCCCCGAAAAAATCAGGACCTAAAGGTCCCAGATGTATTGACTACAAGGCACTCACACAACAAGTAAAAGATTTCCCCGATCAAACTATACAGGAGCGCGCAGATCATTTCGGCGTTTCCTACTATTGTATTTGGTATGGACTGCGAAAACTCGGTATCTCGCGAAAAAAAAGACACTCGGCTATAAGGAACGATGTGATCACAAGCGAGAAACTTATCGTGAACAACTCGCTGCTGCAAAGGAAAACGGAAAATCCTTAGTTTTTATTGATGAGAGTGGTTTTCGGTCAGAAAGTTTCAGGCGTTTCGGGTATGCTCCGAAAGGTGAACCTGTTTTTGACCTTATATCCAGTCAAAGAAACCGCACCACAACTTTGTTAGCTGCACGTATAGATGAGGCGTTTACAGCCCCTATACTATTTGAGGGGAGTTGTAATGCGGAGCGTTTCAACACTTGGCTTGAGCATGAGTTATGCCCGCGTTTAGATGAAAACCATCTTGTTATCTTGGATAACGCACGCATCCATAAAACACACCGCACCCGGGATCTTATAGGGGCATCGGGTGCCTCCCTATTGTATTTGCCTCCTTATTCACCGGACTATAACCCAATTGAACATGATTTTGCGAACATCAAACGCTTACGAGAATATAATAAAGATAAAACACTTCAGGATATAATCAATATGTATAAATAATTCAAAACTCTACCATAACTATCAATTCTGCTGGATTTAACGTCGCTTGCGGTAAAATCTTCTTTACAACAGGGTTGATGATAAACGTAAGAAAAATCAGGGTAAAGACTGCCCCTAAAGGAAAGTGATTTCCAGAGATGTCTGTTCCTTGAAGATAGTAGTCGTTGTATGGCGTGATTGCTGTTTGGGCGATGACGAGTGCTAACCCGATGAGAAGTGCCCTCAGGGTCATCTATTATTTACCTCGCTTTATGAAGGGAGCAATTCTGATATTTTATCACACTAAACACTAATGTGAAGCGACACGAGGTATCATCTGTGGATGTGCGTAGACGGTTGCATCAAAACTCTTTTGCATCAGTTCCCACTTGACATCTTGATAATCGGTATGATCGGAAAGGTCGTTGTGTTCCCATGGGTCATTTTGAAGGTCATATAACTCACATATTCCTTTTTGATGATAGGTAACAAGTTTCCATTGTCTATTTCGGTACATTGTCGCGTGCGTTTGGTCTTCAGTAGCGAGTGCGCCGAAGAACTCAGAACGGACTGCTTCTCTGTGTTCTGAGACAGGGGCATTACCACGCAACAGTGGTGCAAGTGATTTACCTTGGACGTAATAGGGAGTGTCTATTCCTAACATATCGTATAGTGTTGGGACAATATCAAGCAGTTCTACAAGTGCATCAGTTTGAACGTTCTCCAAGAATTGCGTTGGATATGAAATGATGAGTGGTACCCTTGTCAATCCTTCATAAAAACGGCATCCTTTGAATGCTAACCCGTGGTCTCCGAGTGATTCGCCGTGGTCAGAAGTAAAGATGACGATTGTGTTTTCTCGAAGTCCTTCAACATCAAGGTGGTCGATTATGCGTCCGAATTCGTGGTCGAGTTGTTCAATCATGGCGTAATAAGAAGCCTGCATCTGTTTATGGTCCCATTCTGTGGGAGGTTTTGACTGTGATTGAAAATCTATACCTGCGTTGGTTAATTTATTTTGAAAGGCGATATCGCTTTCTTGAAAGTAGGACCCTGGTAAAGTTTCTGGGTTGTAGCGACGGTAGTATTCCCAAGGTGCATCAAATCCGGGATGCGGGTCGAATGGATTGATGTTTAGCATCCATGGCTGGTCTTTTCGGCGATTTTTATTGATAAATTCGATTGTTTTTTCGGTGCACCAATAAGTTTGATGTAGATGTGGTGGGATATTATCGCAATCTGGTGTGGGTTCAGGAAATTGTCCTGTCTTTTTCTTGGGTTTTTGATTGACGACTCGTTGTTGCAATAGTTTTCCAAGGTCCTCACCTTGTTGGCGTAGCCACTCTGCGTATTCGTGTCCATAAGCCTTGGGTTTGCCGTGGTCGTGGCTATATTGGAAATAACGGTAGCCGTCGTTCACACGGTTTTCCTGTCCATCAAAGGCACTTGCAAGGTGGAGTTTCCCGATAAGACCGCAGTCGTAACCGTTATTTGCAAGCACATGAGAGATTAATCTATCTTCATAATATTGTGGGAAAACTGGATTACCGTTGCCGGTGACGCTAATAGCTGAAGGGTACATACCTGTCATGAAGCTTGCCCGGGAGGGTGTGCAGATAGGTGATTGGCAATAGGCGTGTGTAAAAGAGGTTGATTGACTAACAAATTCGTCTAGTCGTGGTGTGTGAATGTGCGGGTTGCCTAATGCTCCGATGGTGTCAAATCGTTGTTGGTCTGTGCAGTACCATAGAATGTTTGGTCGTTTTTCCATTTCTATTGTTGTTCCTTTATCGGTTTCTGATTATTGTGGTGCCTTATTGATTATTTTATCAAATTTTTGTCTTTAACACAATTCTTGCAATTGATGGTAACACCCTTTACATTGGCACAGTGAACAACGGTGGTATGTTTCATTTTTATCTTGAAAAATAAAGTCGTAAAGACTATAATTATTTGTGTAACGTGAGTTCGGAATAAGACATTTTTTGTCCGATGCACAACCTGGAAAGGTTATGCTACAATGTGCGTCCTAAAGATGCACAACCTGGAAAGGTTATGCTACAAAGTATCCTTCATAAGTAAAATATCATATTACCTACGCATAGGGAGTCCCATGGCATCAGTAGCGATTCAAACCCGTCTTACTCCTGAGGAGTATCTCACGCGGGAACGCAAAGCGATTAGTAAAAGTGAATATGTGCTTGGCAAGATTGTCGCGATGGCAGGAGCAAGTTACCAGCACACTCTCATTACTATGAATATATCCGGGGAACTATATATACAGTTGAAAGGGGAAAAGTGCACAGTTCATACTAGTGATATGCGTGTGAAGTCTGCTTCTACAAGTTCCTATTTCTATCCTGATGTTGTTGTAGTATGTGGCGAACCACGTTTTGAGGATGATACTTTTGACACACTATTGAATCCGATTGTCCTAATAGAAGTGCTTTCACCTTCAACAGAGGAGTATGATCGGATAGATAAGTTCTCACATTATCGACAACTTGCATCGCTGCGAGACTATATCCTTGTTTCGCAAGACGAAGTGCATGTTGAACATTATGAGCGACAAGAAACGTTGTGGAAACCTATTGCGTATAGATCGCTTGAAGATATGTTATTGCTAACTTCTATAGCGTGTAAGTTGTCTCTGCGGGATATTTATAGACGTGTTGAGTTTCTTGAGAACCAGTCGTAGGCGTTCTGCTGATCCCAATTGCTAATTGAAATCTGAGATTGTTATTGTTTTTTGAGGAGGCATTCATGCCGGTTGTATCACATGTTGTTTTGAGGAAGTTTGTGTATGAAATTTATCGTGGCGCAGGGGGCACCGAAGAGGATGCCCGTATCGTTAGCGACCACGTGGTTGATTCTAATCTGGCGGGGCATGATTCACATGGCGTTATCAATGCGCCGAATTACATCGGTGGGATGGCAGGTGGTTCCTCGGCAGATAAGATGGAGATTGTCAGAGAGAGTGGGGCAGCGACGGTTATCAATGTCAACGGTGCGCTGGGTATGGTTGCGGCACGTAGAGCGATGGAGATGGCGGTAGAAAAAGCGAAGACGTGTACTATCGGTGCAGTTGGTCTGCATCGGTGTGGGCATGCTGGGCGTATGGGTGAATATCCGCCGATTGCTGCGCGTGCTGGGATGATCGGCATCGTATTGCTAAATGGCGGTGGCAGGTTCATGCATCCGCATGGTGGTACTTCCCGCAGGCTTCCACCGAATCCGATTGCGATATCTGTGCCGCGTGCGAATGGCGAACCGCTTCTGCTTGATATGACGTTGAGTGTGGTTGCAGGTGGGAAGTTTCTTGTGAAGATTGCTCGCGGTGAATCGATACCAGAAGGTTGGATGATAGATACTGAGGGGAATCCGTTGACTGATCCGGATGCGTTTCAAAAACGGGGTGGTGATACTGCGGTTATGCCGCTCGGTGGTTTTCAGTTTGGGCATAAAGGGTTTGGTCTAGGAGTGATGATAGATGCGATTGCGGGTGGACTTTCTTGGGCAGGGTGTAGCCGGGAACAACCTACACGTGGTGCTAGCGGTATCGTGATGTTCGCCATTAAAATAGAGGATTTTATTGACTTAGCTGATTATGAACAGGAGATTGATTATCTTGTGGCGTGGGTAAAGTCATCAGCGAAGATGCCCGGTGTTGATGAAATTTATGTTCCTGGTGAATTTGAGGAACGGAGTCGTGAAAAGCGGATAAAGGAAGGGATACCTATAGAAGAGCCGACGTGGGATCGTCTTGTGGAAGCAGCAGGGCGTTATGATGTGGGTATACCCGGTTCACTGTTTCCCTGATTAAAGAGGCTCACCCTGGAAAGGTTATGCTACAAAGAGAGATAACATGGATTGGTGTAATTTTCAGAGGAATATGGTATTACATGTCGATGGGAGGAGACCGATGAAAAATTTAGGGGTACTGTTTATTTTATTATTTTGTGTTTTAGGGTGTGCTGTTCTAAATCAATCCACTGTTGAGATTGATCCGTCACGGCTTACAAGTCAAAACAATCCTGAACTTGTAGATGGGAATTTGGATACTGTAAGCGCATTTCCTGTTACAGGACAGGTTGAGAAAGGTTACGAGATTTATAGAGGCGAGTCGAGACGAGGTGTAGACGATGAATTGAGATATGCTACGAGTATATCGGGCAGCTTTAGGACAGATATAGTGATAAAATTAGATGTTCCGACTTACATATCGTATATTGAGATATATCCTGCATCGCGTATACCGAGGTTGGCGTTGGTGACAACTTTGGATGACCCTCCAAGGTTTGCAACGTCCTTTGATGTGGTGCATGATAAACAACATGTTAACATAGATAGTAGACAGCCGATCAAGATTCAGATTAATCGTGAAATGCTGTATTTACGTATGACTGCTGATGGCATTCAAGATAAAAAGAATTCTGTGCATGTTTTGGATGAGAAGAGTCCGTTTGGTAACAGAAAGAAAAATATAATACAGAATACGAACACTCGTATTCAGATTCCCCTCAAAGGTGCTTCGATCCGTGAGGTGAAATTTTATGCTCCTGAGGAATTGTAATTCCAACATTTTAATGCTATTATTGCTGTCAAGGGAAACGGCATGCTACATCGTAATGCAACAAATGGAGAGATACTTCCGGACGTAGGCAAGATACTTATCATTCGCACAGATGGTATAGGCGACTTGCTGAATTCAACCCCCGCGATAGCATTGCTGAGGCAGAACTATCCATCCGCAGAAATCACGGTGTTAACACGCCCTCTCAACGCCGCTGTACTTGTCGGCAATTCCGATGTTGATAGAGTGCTTGTGTTAGATCAGCAAGGGGAGCATCGTCGAGTAGCTGCACAGCTCAAATTTTATCAATCTTTGCGTAATGAGCGGTTTGATCTCGTTGTTGCGATGCAGACTGCGACCTTGCCACATCTCATCGCTTTTCTCTCTGGTGCCTCTTACCGCTTAGGGCGTTATCAGAAAAGGTTTAAGTCAACGTTAACACATACGTGGCGCGGGATATACCAAAAAGGTGAAACTCACGAAGTAGACAGAAATTTGGACTTAGTAAGGATAATCTGCGAAGGTGAAGGCACACGAAAACTGGTTTTCAATCTGTTACCTGATGAAATTGAGCATGCCAAAGCGTCCCTTGCCTCTTTGTGTATGAGAGATGAGACATATCTGATCGGAATTCATCCGGGTGGGAGTTCTTTTGATAAACGTTGGCCTGAAAAGCGATATGCCGAACTTGCTGACAGGCTTGTTCAACATTACAACGCGAAGATACTTCTATTTCGAGGTCCTGATGAAGCAGATTTGACAGATACTATTCAGCAGGAGATGGAGACAGATGCTATCATTAATGCGCCACAGACAATACGGGAATTAGGTGCAATGTTATCCTGTTGTGACCTGTTTGTCTGTAATGATTCTGGTCCGATGCACATTGCTGCAGCATTGGGTGTACCTACGACTGCGATCTTCGGTCCCACGGATCATGTTGCGTGGAGACCTATGAGTGAGAATGCATCTGTGGTGCGGCGGGATATGCCGTGTTGGCCCTGTAGTGCGCATAAGTGTAAAATTGGATGGGAATGCACCAAAAAACTGCCCATTGAAATGGTTTGGAATGCGACTGCTATGACTTTGGATGTGAGGGGAAAATGAAGATTGTCGTAGTAGGATGGGGAACAACAGGAGATGTGTACCCTTTATTAGCTCTTGCCGAGCACCTTCTCAGTAGAAACCATCAGGTACGTGTGTGTGCACCTGCAATCTACAAAAATAAGACGTTACAGATCGGGGCGGACTATTGTGAAGTTGGAACGGCTTTTGATTTATCAGAATTTCATCGAACGATGGATACGCTTATTGGGATGCGTGACCCGATGGCACCGCTGGTTTTTATTGCTAAGGAGGGGATACTGCGTCACGGTCAAAAATGGTATGAAGATTGTCTTGTAGCGATGGAAGGATACGATTTAGTTATTTGCCATTCCATTGACATTCCCGCCCAAGAAGCAGCTATACGAAATGACTTGCCGTGGATAACAGTAACGTACTGTCCTGGTTTCATAAAAACTTATGACAATGCCCCGTATCCGTTTCCGAATTGGAGTCGAACGTTCAATGCATTCGTATGGAGGTTAGTCAGGTTGCGTCTCAAACGTTCTGTTGATCCGCTTTTCAATCAGTTTATTGTGTCTATCGGTGGAAAAGCGAGGGCAACAGTAGCATCAGATGAGATGTATTCGCCGTATCTAAATCTGATAGCGGCATCCCCAACTCTCTGTCCACCTATCAGCGTTAAATCGAACCACAGATGGACAGGGGTTTGGCATCTTGGGCAACCGGATTACGTTCCACCGTCAGAACTCGTTGATTTTTTATCAGACGGTACGCCGCCTGTCGTCATCACGTTTGGGTCTATGGGCGGGAGTGACGGTAAGGAAACAACGGAAATATTGATTGATGCAATTACTATGACAAATCAACGGGCGATTATTCAAGCGGGTTGGGGGTTGTTAGGTACAAAGGGGGTTGATTCTAATATTTACTGTGTTGAGTACGTTCCGCATCAATGGTTGTTTCCAAAGGCATGTTGTGTAGTGCATCATGGGGGTGCGGGGACAACTGCTTCCGTTTGTCGTGCGAAAGTTCCGTCTGTCGTTGTGCCACACATTGCTGATCAGTTCTATTGGGGAAAGTTGCTTTATGATTTGGGGGTTGCTCCGAGAAGTCTACCTCGGCGCAAGCTGACAGCGAAACGGCTTGCCCAACGGATTGAACAGGTTTTAGAGACACCTACTATGACTGAACGTGCAAAGTCCATAGGTGCACAAATAGATGTTGAAGATGGTTTGACTGCTGCGGTTGACTTGATTGAATCTTTTCCGTTGTTAGAGCGATGAAGAAAATTCTCGTTTTCAGTTTCAGTTTCATAGGTGATGCGGTGTTGTCTACTGCCGTTATCCAACCTCTACGATTTCACTACTCGAATACACATTTCACCTTTCTTGTCGGACCGAGTGCGTTCGATCTGCTTGCCAATGATCCACAAATTGATGACACGGTTGTTTATGATAATCGGGGTGCGCATGCGGGATTGAAAGGCCGGCTAAAGCTAATTCATATCTTACGCAGTAAAGGTTACGATCTTGTTATAAATCTTCGCGATAGTTTTGCTGCGCGGTGTATTGGAGCGGAACATTGGGGGTTGGTGCGCGGTGATCGGGAACGGCATGCTGTTATTCGCTATTTGGAAGTACTGAGTCGGCATGGTGTTGGGACGATGGGCGCATCTCCTCGCTTACAGTTGACTGAGGCAGAGCGAGCGGCAGCGCGCACCTTTCTTGCGGGAGCGGGTGTTGCATCAGAAAGGTTATTAATTGGGATTCATCCGGGCGGTAATTGGGATTACAAGTTGTGGTGTGCTGAGAAATATGCGCAACTTGCGACGGCTTTGTCAAAAGAGAAGGGTGTCTCGATTTTACTTTTTGCTGGTCCAAACGAGCGCGAACTACAATTGCAAGTTGCGGATATGATGGACGTGCCGGCTAGCCTTGTTGAAACTGAGGACCTACGGGAAGTCGCTGCGTTGATTGCTGCTTGTGATGTCTATATTGGCAATGATACGGGTCCGATGCATATTGCTGCTGCGGTTGGAACACCGGTGGTTGCGCTTTTCGGTTCAACGGATCATGTGCGGAGCGGTCCTTATGGTGAAAATCATATCGTTGTGCAGAGCGGAATAGATTTGGGGTGCAACCCGTGCCATCCGGGTCGGCATCCGGGGGGATGTGGTGCTGGTAGCTGTGAAATAATTGGAGGGATTACGGTGGCGCAGGTGTTGGCAGCAGTGGGGCATCACGTCATTGTTGGAGCTTCTGTTTGAGACCTATGGGATTTCACTCCACGAATGCACAACCTGGAAAGGTTATGCTACAACATACGTGGAATAAAGACACACAACATGTTAGGCGTTTTTATTCTGTTCTAGGCGTTTAAGAGCTTCTATGGTCTTAGCGAGTTCAGCTTCAGCGCGTTGGCGTGCCTCTGCTTCCTGTTTAACCTGTTTTTCCAGTGGTTGTAACCAGGCAGAACGACTTGGATCGTAGAGTCCGAAAACACCATCGCGCTCACCCAGTTCCAAACCCAAAATGGTGGATGGCATACGTCCGTTCACAATTTCTATTTCTTGGTATATGCCATCTACAAGACGGTATCCGAGAAAATAGGGGTCAACCTCGTGATACGGATCGTAGATATAATATTCGCGAACACCGAGAACCGTCGCATAAAGGTCCTTTTTATATGTTAGGTCGTGCCTATATGTGCTTGGGCTTGCGACTTCCAATACGAAGTCTGGAGCTTGTCCTTCTTCCCATATTTTATAGGTGCGTCGCTGTTTTTTGCTGATGCCGAAGGCGACGAACACATCTGGGGAAACTGATTTTCTTGGATTGCCTTCTTCATAGTATATCAACAGGTTTCCTGATACATGCACGTCGTTAATATTACGAAAATGATATTTGAGTATCTGAATGAAATCTATCATGATGTCTCGATGGTGCTCGGTTTCTGCCATAGGTTTACCGTCCGATTCGGGATAGATGACTGTCGGTGCTGCTTTTATTTTATTCTGCATCGTGCTACTTTCCGCCTCTGCAGTAGTATCGATTTGTAGACCAATTGTATCATGAAAATTGCTGTGTATCAAGTAGTTTTTGAGAGATGTGGTGCTGGTAGCTGTGAAATAATTGGAGGGATTACGGTGGCGCAGGTGTTGGCAGCGGTGAGGCGTTATACTTCTTCAATCTCAGTTCCTAATTCGCGTAAATTTTCTTTGAGTTCTTCATAAGCGTCCTGTGAGATTTCACCGTCGGAGGTTTTCAACTCAAGTTGCATGTTTTGGAATTTAGCTTGCAGTTGGTTGAGATGCTGTGCTATGTTGCTTACCTTTCCTTGCGGCAACGTAAATTTGATGCCGATTGTCTTTTTTGGCGAAGGGACGTTATCTTCATCATTCGTAGTTGGGTCTGGCAAAGGATCATCCGCGTCATCATGTGGTATATCCACATCTTCACCTTCATCTGATAGGTCCGAAGGCGGAGGTTCGAAAATTAATTCGCAAATTGCTGCTCGGATTAAAACCTCGCTATCACCCCAGGTAATCGACGAAGGTTCCTGTCTGAAAGCACTGGGTATAGGTTTATCGTCTACTTTAGTGCCAATTCCAAAAGTGCCTTTTTTGACACCTTCTTGGATTGCTGATTTCCACATATTGAGACACGGACGCGGTTCGTTAGAGGACTGTGGATTATATTGGAAAACTATGCTTGTTGAAATTGTATCGTTATCCTGCAGATAGTGATTCAAGATGTCCTCAGGTGTGATATTTTCTTGTATTAGATTTGGATGAATAATAACCTCGTTGTTATCCAGGACAATTTCTGATTCTGATAGCGGACTTTTGAAGTGATGTGGGATAAGCATACCGTTTGCTTTCTCACCGAGCCCGAAGCGTCCATCCGCAACACCTTGACGTATACTTTTTTCCCATGCGTCGCGCAGTACAATCGTTTCACCAGGCGTGCGTAGACTTGAGTGTAACAACTGTGGTGTGGACAGATATTCGTTTTCCTTCAGATATCGAATTGCGATGTTTTTTGGTCCGATGCTTGTCAAGATTTTACTTTTCGCGCGAAGCATTTCGTAAATCATCTTATCAAGTGCGGTGTCCATGCCTTGGGCAGGTATTCCGAGGTCTTCCGCGCTGAGTCCATCTTTTGCAGGTATTAGGATATTTCTAAAATCTTTCCGTAGTGCGTTATTCAATGCAGTCTCAGATTGTTTTCTTTCGGCTTCAATCTCTTTTTTCTGGGTGGGTGATAAATTTAGAGAGGTATCTTTCTTAATTTCTTCGTAGGCAATAACTTTTTTAATTTCGGCTTTTAAGTGCTCAGCTTCGCCTGAAGGGGGTGTGAG
Organism: Candidatus Poribacteria bacterium; assembly: GCA_965200395.1. Taxonomy (GTDB): domain Bacteria; phylum Poribacteria; class WGA-4E; order WGA-4E; family WGA-3G; genus MSPOR6. The sequence goes on from CBDAUH010000004.1 coordinate 1,407,706, forward strand.
AAAAAAGACTGTATTTCGATAAATTCGGGGTGTTCCGCCTCTGTTTTCTATCAGGTTTTGGCAGAAGTTGTCGTATCGTTTCGGTAGGACTATCAGCTTCAGGTCTTCGTTGTCTTGAATGTTGGAACCATCGTTAGGTGAAATGTATGTTTTGAGATGTCCACTTGGTGAAGGCTTGAAACATTTTTGAAGTTGGGAATGAACACGGGTCTCAACCGCTTGATCGTCAATGTTTTCCATGCGCGTTTGCACGATTCGTTTCAAATTGGGCTGCGTATCGAAGTATAACTTTCCGTTTTCATCACGGAGATAAAACAGGTTTTCATCTAACCGGTTTTTTGCGGTATCTATCGTAGCAGAGGTTTTACCTATTACTGCGGCACTGCGTTTGATCTCGTTCAGTGTAGCCCCGCGTTCCATACCGCCGGTGAAGGAATAGAGAAATGTAGCCGTTGCGGTGCGGGTGCCTAAAGCCAAATGTTCATTCGTGCTTCCCAATTTTTTATCAACAGTTTTTGCACCGGCATTAGCCCCTGTAATATCGCTTGCTATGATACTTCTATATTCAGAACCTGTGTGTTCTAAAAGTGCCTCTCGAATGTCGTTATCTGTCAGGTCGAAATCGGCGAGTGTGATGTAGGGGCGGTTTTTGCCACATGTGCAATGTACAACTCGTGAAAGCAGTCTGAGTACGCCGCGTGTTCTTTGAAAATCGGGAAAACTTCCCCATCGCTGATAGAGCACATCGATTACCTCAGGTTGAAACGGATAGCTTTCTATGAACTGTTCACGATATTCAGATTCTTGGGTGCCTTCGGATAAGATATTTTCGTTCTTAGCATATTTGGCAAATTCGCGAACAACCTTTTTCGCCTCGTTATGATTGAAGTCATCTTTGGAAAAGAGTCGGCTACGTATGATACTGGCGATTTCTCTATCTTCAACGGGGGTTACTGTCCGCTTCATTCTGTTTAGCAGGTCTTTAAATAGCGGGAACTGTGCTGCAAGCGGTTGGATTTCACTTGCTTGCAACGTTACAACGAAGGCAACATTTGAAGAATCTGTGACTGCTTCCGTGAGTGACAGCATAAACGCCAATGTCTGCTTGGCCAATGTGCTTTCCTCAACTGAAACGCCTGCAGCACGTGTTAGATACTGTAGCACCTCATCCATTAGGATTAGAATTGGTGTGTTGTTTTCCCTGAATAAATTAAGGATTTTATTGCTTCCGGGGGCGACATTCCCGCTGAACTCTTGAATTTCTCCATCGTTTAGTTGTTTTTCTATCTGTCCCCAGAACGTTTCGCTTGTTTCTATTTCAGATCCGACGATGACGATTGGTGTAGCGTTCCATTCCTCTTTTGCTTTGTGGTAAAGGGCGATTAGGGTGTGGGTTTTACCGCCGCCGAAAGGGGTTTGTAGTTGGATAATTGGGTCTTGGTTTTTTCGTTCATGTCCTTTCAAGCGTCCTTGGACGCCGGAAAGTAGCCCCTTCAAGCCTTCAGTCACATAGGTTTTATTGAAGAACTGCTGTGCACTTTTGTATTCCATGGGACCTTCTTTTTTTACGACTTGGCCGAGTTTTGCGGCGTAGGTGTCTGCGGTGAAGAGCCCGCGTGCGATGTCTCTGTGTGGTTTGGCTATTGTCTCGAATGCTGGAAGGTTCATAAGGTTTCCTTGTTTGAATTTTAATTGCTGTTTCGTCTGAATCGCGGATTACACGGATTTTCGCGGATTTTTTTTTGCTGTGCGTTTATTGAACTTTGATTACTATTTGTCAGAATCGCGAATTTTCGCGGATTACGCGGATTTTCGCGGATTTTTTTTGCTGTGCGTTCATCTATTTCTGTAGGGTTTAGTTTTAGTTCACGTTTCACGGATGTACAAAGTAACAGTTTGATGCTCAAAGAGGCACAACCTGGAAAGGTTATGCTACAAAGAGTGTCCACATTGCACACCCTGGAAAGGTTGTGCTACAAAGAATGTTCTCGCTGCACAACCTGGAAAGGTTATGCTACAAAGAGACACAGCTTAGGTTATTTTGCTCGATTTTCTCCTATTTCGCGTTGAATGGTCTCCTTATCACCAAGCCATCCTTCAAGCCATTCACGTTCTTGGCTGTTTTTTGGTAAGGTCTCGCTGATTTGCTCTGCGACGCTCCATATCAGTTCCTTTGCGCCGATACCCTCTTTTGAGAGGTGCTGAATCATCGCAGCTCGGTCTCCTGAACGCCATAGCAGTAGGGCATAATGCAGAATGTCAATCAACTCCTCACTATGGCGAGGTTGGTCTGTTCGCGTTCCTGCGGTCCTAACACGCGCACATCCGTTTTTTCCTGCTGGATGAAACTTCCTTCACCGCACACCTTTGTTAATTCAATGCCGAGGGATAGGGCGAGTTTATGTGCATCGTTGAATATGACAGATTTTTCCATGTATTCCCGTCGCCAACGGAGATAGAATCGCGTGAGTTGTGTTCCTTCTATTTTTCCTTGCTTGCCGTTTTTCCCTTGCTCACCGTCGAAACGTTCTACAATTTCGCGTATATCCCCTATCATCTTATCGTTACTAATGGGTTTATCGCAACTATCAACGATCTCTTTATATTTGCCAAGCACTTCAATACCGAGTCCAATCGCCGCAATAAATCGGTCAGCACTCGAGAAACCCCATTCCCACAGGGTGAAGAGTGTCTGTTTAAGGTAAGTCTCAAGTTCTTCTTTGACATCCTGATAGAGTCCGACCGTTTCTCGTTCTCTTTTGCGCGCTACCATGTAGATACAGGAGGCGAGGGCTGCAGAATTCAATGCTCGTTGACGAGATTTCATCTGTGTGTCAATCGGTCACGCTGCTGTCACTGCAAGTCCTGAGTCCAATAGGGCGTTAATCAAGGTTTCCCAGCCTTCTGTGGATTTGTGTGCGTAGACGATTACAGCAATGCCGTTCGGTTTTAGCACGCGATACATCTCTCGGAATGCTTGTGCAAGTCCATCTTCAAAAGCTTTTTTTCCAGCTTTTAACCCGCCTTCGCGATGTCCGTAAGCTACGATCTCCCCATCTTTCGGCGTCGAAAGTTTTCTAAAGAGTTCTGGATAGTGTTCGCCAATACTTCTCTTGAGCCAGACATAGAAGAAATCGGAGAGGTATGCATACGCCACGTTATCGTAGTAGGGTGGATCGGTGAGCACAGCATCAAATGTGTTATCTGAATAAGGGAGATTTTGGGCGGATGCTTGTTCCACAGTCGCCTGTGATTCCTTATCCATCTGGCAAAGATGCAATATCGGTTTTAGCACGGTGTTCAAACGGTTGACACCCATACGCAACAGGTTTACTTCTCCATAGTCCCAGATCATGGGCAGGGTTGCCATACTAAACATGCCGATAGCTGATCCACTGGTGTTATTCCATCTACACAGATTTGAGGCATTACTAGCGATCTGATCTAACCAAAATCCTAAGTAGGTTGAGATAGCTTTTGCGTATTCGGCATCTAAACCTTGTGTGAGCATTTCCGTATGTGCATCTCGAATCTTTTCTGTTAAGGTAACGAGGGTAAGTTTTTGGCGGGCATTGAAGAGATCGCTATAGGTGTTTAGGTTGTAGTTGTGGATAGCGATTCCGCGTTCTGCTCCTGGTCCTTTTATGTTTGGTGTTGGTTCATCTGGTATGGGGTCGATGCCCCATGCTTCTCTGAGACGTTCACGTTTTTCAGAGAGGTGTTCCTGTGCTTTGTTGAAAATTGCGTCATCTGTTTCTGTGGCAGGTCGGTACTTTTTGCCTTTGTGTTTCGGGTGTTGCGTTACCACGGCGAGCATCCGTTCCCCCGTTTGTCCATCTTTGAACAGTTGGCGCGTCTGATTGGCAGCGATTGTGCTGTTGCAGAGAGGACAGGTAACGACAGCACGGGTAATAGTGCCTTTAGCGGGATTGAAACCGTCCGGTATCGCTGCGTCTTCTGTACCGACAATACGAAAGGCGATGTGTCCATCTACATCGTAAGGGAAGAGTGCTATTTTCCTTTTAGCGTTTTGTGCCAACCAAAATTGTTTCAGAAGCGGAATAACGGCATTACAATTGAGGTTTTGACATGGGAGTGTGCGTGCCCAGATATAGGCATAGACATCGGATCCGTCTGATTCTTTTGGGTAGAAGGGCGCGAGTTCTTCTGTTATCTGTGCAAGAATTTGATTGCCCCATTTTTTAACATCATCATAGAGCCGTTGTCCATATTTTTGAGGATATTCAAGGGTGCATTTCTGAATTAGGACTGCGACGGGATTGAGATCGCATGAATAGGTTTCGCAGCCGAGCCGTTGTGCTTCTAAGGGGATAGAGCCGCGACCGCCGAAGGGGTCGAGCACTTTAGGTGGATTTCCGTCGTGGGTTTCCAAGATATTCTGCCGAGCTTGGTCAATCCAGAGGTTGCTCTGTGCGTTTTCCCATTTAGCGAGTTCGGCGATGAAATTCTGTTGTTGTTTTATAAAATCCGTATTTTGTGTTAAGTGGGGGGGGGTACGTTTTATTATCTACAAGGGCAGCGTAGGCAGTCGAGCGTGAGGGGCCAAGGGGGAGGCTTGCCCAATAGACGTGCAGTCCGGTGATTTGTGCTTTGTATTTATCGCGGCGGCCCTGTTCGCTGACTTCTTCGACGGGGAAGGCGACTTCAATGAGGCGTTTTTTGTTAGTCATGTGTAATCCATTCGTTTAGAAATTATGGATTATGATACTATATGATGGTTTGGTTGTCAAGTTTAATTTTTTGATCTCGGATTTTTTTTGTTCAGAATCGCGGATTACACAGATTACGCGGATTTTCGCGGATTTTAAGAGTTTGGTGTCCACATGTCTGATGGACAGATGGCCACTTTCTGGTGGTATCACATTTGTTTGAACTGTGGATTACGGGGGTTTTTTTATCGGCATCTCGGATTTTCGCCAAATCATTTGCGTTCTTTTCTTTCTGTCTCCCATCCTCATTTGCTTTGATCTTACCTCTTACTCGCTATGAGTTCTTTTTAAATTTGCAATGGATTTATCCAGGGATCGAGTTTATCTCGGTACTTTTGGATATCGAATATTCCATGATTCGCGACGAAGTCATTGTAATACTTTCTGCCGTATAGTGCGACAATTAAGCAGAGCAACAGTGTTACCGGACACTCCGCCGGCAGTGGAAAAGAAGGTTGTGATTGCGGCAGCCAAATCGGACAATCTAGTTGTAACCTATCATCAAGTTTAGGTTGACCGAATTTTCGTATGAGTTGGGCATGGTAAAAGTCATGAAGCCCACCTGTCTTATCTATATCTGCATTCTGATTTAGTGTTTCAGGTGTCTCCATGCGAAATCCAATCCTGTAAATCCTGTCAGGTTCTTGCTCCTCATCAAGTTTCACTAGTAAGACTCTAAGTTTCCCAATACTGTGCGGTTCCTGTAATTTGAAATATAGGGATAAGATTGGGAAACAATTCGGATCTCTTTCTAGTGGTGGTAAGTATATCACCTTTCCCCGTATAGAGGACTCCGAAAAATCTATTTCTCCGGTTTCAGATGCCCTGAATAATCCCTCAAGGTTTTCGCGTGCTATAGGGGGCCACGCTGTGAATACGCGGGGCCACGCTGTGTTCTCCCAGATATCTGTTTTCCTTTTACATAGTGGTGTCAGAATGTCTTTTAAGGTGGTGATCATTTTTTGCATTGTATTTTTGGGAAAAATCTACAGCGAGAACCGGACTCTCGGACGGTAGTCAACGCCAGGGAAAGACTTTACGAACCTTTGGGTGAATGGGGAGGCAGTGTCCGCGAGGAACTCTCGGCAATCTTCCCTATTATAGAAACGAGAAGCGTCTTCGCAAAAAACCCAATTGGGTTTGACAGTCAACCAGGGCTGTGTTATTTCCTGAATATCTTCAGATTCCCGCAGTGCATCCCAAAACCAGACAGGTCGCGAAACCCAATGGTCTCTTGGAAATCTATAGGGTTTAATCACGTCTATTTTGAGTCCTAACCTGTCGTGTTCTATTAATTGCGCGGTCTGATTCCAAGTTTCAATTTCGTTCTTATCACCTGTCATTAAACTTGGGTATCTTGAGACTAGATGCGGTGCATCTACCAGGATATCCTGCTCTGGCAAGACTCGTCGCTCCAACCATTTTGATATTCTGGCAGCACCGACTCTCGCCAAGATGTGATCATTGATGCGACTCTCTGGCTTGATTTTATTTTTCAGTCTTAAACCGTTCCCAGACTCGGTAATAAATTGCCGGAACGTTGTTTGAGACTCCGCTTTTTTTTCCTTTGTTTCGATAAATTGAACGACCTCACGTGGGAGCACTTGAAAGAGTTCTTTGCCAAAACCGAAAAACTCGTGGATGGGTGTGTCTAAGTTTTTTTCGACATCTGTGACTCTTTTATCAAAATCATTTATAGCAGTGGATAAGTTCGGCCAGTACCAAGGTCTGAACCCTTCTCTGGAAGGGCTCCAATCCCCTTTCCAGAGGTCTGGATTCTCAAGTTGGTCTTCTCCCAAATTCAAATCCGCGAACGATTCCAGATGTCCCCTCAAGGTCAGGTCATAAGGATGACTGCCATATTGGTTCAAACCGATAATCAACTGGCAACGCGAAAAACAGCGAACCAGATAGGCAACGATTTCACCCGTTAAAGTGCCTCTCAAAGATTCCTTCGCTTGACTGCTCAATAGATCGTAATCGATAAGAAAAATTGCGGCGTTATCAATCCACTCCCCTCCGTCTTTGGGACTGTCTTCGAGATATATTTCTTTCTTTTCCCGGAACTTCATCTGCCTTTGCTCCAACGCCTTCATTGCCCTTTCGAATGCGTCATTATCAAGAGAGATAATATCAAAGTTAGCGTCCTGCTGCGCGGTTTTAAGACCGTTGCTCAATTTTTCCGCAAAACCTTCTATACGGCTTTTGTCATCATCATATATCAAGATCGTCTTCTTCATCAGGTCTCCCTCCATTGAATTGAGAACGCAGTGCTAAACTCGTCTTCTGGAGGAACAAATCGGACACGGCAGCCGATATTAGAAGCGAGCAATCGAACAATAGTGAGCCCAAGCCCTGTCCCTCCGTACCCGAGTGCCTTTCTTTCGGCTGAAATTCTCGAGGCTCTCTCAAAGGGTTTAAATAACCTATCCGCATCCTTAAGGTTAATTCCGTATCCGGTATCTTGAATAAGGATTTCTTGGGATTTGCCATCAGAACGCGAGCTGATGTGTAGTTGGCGTTGCGGTGAATCCAGCATCGCATTGAAGGCATTGATAAAAACATTTTGGAAGATTGCGCCCCACTGTGCAAACGAGGCCTCAGGCAGATAGAGATGATCATCGAGTTGGCTATAATCGACGTGAGTGCCTCTTGCCAAGAAATGTGTCTGTGTCGCGATATCTTCAATGACAGCTCTGGCACATAATCTGTGATGCGATCGTATATTCTCAGCATCAGCAATATAGTCAAACAAGAGATTCGTCGCTTTTGCCCTTTCAAGCCATGATTTCAAATCTGTCGTCAGTGAATTTATTAGTTTCTGCTGACGTTCAAAATCCAACATATCAACATCTTTCATTTTACGAATCGCATCTTCAATATAAGCAAATTGCTTTTTCAGCTCATGTTGATAGGAAAGTGCCGAAATGCCTGCTGTCGCCAGGGGGGCCAAAAGCCCCATCTGTTGGATAATGAGTTCTTGATGCTTCTCTACTGCCGTTGTTGCTGTTTGAACTTGTTTATAAACTTCTTTATAAACTTTTTTAGGAATTTCGGTCTCATAGTGTTCCAGTATCTGTTCAACATGCTCGAACTTTAAAGATGTCGGCTCAGTGGGTGCTTCTTTACTTTTTTTCTCTATCTTTCGCTGGGCAGTTTCATTAGCGTACCAATCCATCGCATAGTAGGGTTATTTAGTTTTATGTATTTTAGTTGTTTTTTATCACAATCGTTAATATTTTAGGATGTGCAGATATACCGTGATTTTTCACGCTATATCTGCTATACTTCACCTTAAAAACTTACGATCTTTTGAGGTGAAGAATGACAAGAAAAAAGTCCTGCCACTTAATGGATATGTTAGCAGAACTTACAGACCCACGCAAGGAAAAAGGGAAACGACACCCGTTGAAAGCAATCCTCGCACTTTTAGTCGTTGGATTGATGTGCGGGCATAAAGGGTATACATCCATCGCTACCTGGGCACGCTCACAGCCCGCACTCACAAAAGCACTCGGGTTCACACATCACAAAACGCCTTGTGCCGCAACTATCCATAATCTGTTGAAAAAGTTGGACGTTGAAGCATTAGAAAACATCCTGTCAAAATGGGTAAACGCCGCATTAGCAGAGTGCCCTGATTTGCGGGGGTGTTCCGACGCAGTCGCTATAGATGGCAAAACCCTGCGTGCGTCTAAAAAAAGTGGTGCGATGATCAGCCATTTACTCTCCGTCGTCTCTCATGAGTTAGGGATCACCCTCACGCAGCGAGGTGTCAGCGACAAAACCAATGAAATACCGGTATCAACGGAAATCCTCAAAGCGTTTGATGTAGCAGGCAAAGTTATCACAACGGATGCCCTTTTGACACAACGCTCTTTCTGCCACGGAATCATAAACAGCGGGGGCGACTATATGCTGCCTGTTAAAGGCAATCAACCGGACCTGTTAGAAGCGATTGAAAAACTTTTTCAAGACGTGCCTGACGCGGTTTCTGAAGACACAACACACCCTACTTTAGGGAAACCGATATACATGCATGAGACGATTGAAAAGTCGCATGGCAGACTTGAGACGCGATGTATCAAGGCAAGCACAAGTCTCAACGCATATCTGGATTGGCCGGGCGTAGCACAAGTGATCCAATATTGCTATACTTCCAAAAATATGAAGACAGGAGAAGAGACAACCCGCACTACCTATGGGATTACGAGCCTGAAACCGAGTGAGGCATCCGCAGAACGCTTACTTGCTTTACGGAGAGGCCATTGGGCAATAGAGAACAAGTCGCATTGGATGCGCGATGTGCTACTCGGCGAGGACGCATCACCTGTCAGATGCGGGGCTATTCCACAAGTCATGGCCGCTTTACGAAATACCGCATTATCCGTATTCCGTTTTCAAGGCATAACACGGATCGCTGATAAAATAAAGGAATATGCATCAAAACCTTTACTCACAGTTAACTTGATAAAATGAATATCTATAAAACTAAATAACCCTAATCGCATAGCGAACCACCTTGACTAGATCGTTATAAGCAATAGTTTCAGCTAAACGATCCCTTGTGATCATAATCTTGAGATTGGGCTCATCAGCCGTATTGACATGGACAACTCCAAGAACGCGTCCAAGGGTGGGTAAGTCCGTTAAGGCTCTGCGAACTTGGATTTCCCTGGGAAGCAGTTGAGAAACGTGCTTCCGATGTGAATGATCATACTCTAATTTTAACCAGTCGCTTTCTGGCAGACCATAGTAAGGTAGACGAAAACCACCATCATAGACATGAACCCCACCATGATTTGCGAAATACTCCCGCGCCTCACCAACTTTGATTCCGAACTTTTGTTTGCCTGACAAATTATAGATCCGAATCTCAAAATGGCATTTGTTGAGATTGTAGTTTGGATCGAACGCCCCCTCAGGAGATTGTCCTTCGTTTTTATTTGGGATTTGTCCAATATGGACGTTTGCCGTTATCGGACCTTCACCTTGGAATTCTAAGGAGAGCGTTGCCTTCCCATTCGTAACCTTGCCAACAAGCCTGGCAATCCAAATGTTTTTTATCGCGTTTATGTGTTCTTGAAATATTTTTTCGTAAGCCTGTGTTGATTCGAAATATATCCTGAAGTCATTCTTTGAATCGCCTAGCAGGACGGTGCCAAAAGGAGGTTGAAGCCACCAGAGGTCTGCAGCTAATTTACCCACCGAGTTTGCTTCCCACTTCTGTTTGAGTTCACGCAAAACAATATGAGTGCCCGTGCGAGATGCGTCTTGTGGGCCACGATCCTGCTCCTCACAGTCAACTTCTACTTTCATAAGATCCCTGGCTTTTACCGCCTCACGCCAATCAATTTCCGCTTGAGTGCATTTACAACTGTTCTGTTTTGGGAACGTCTTAATTGAGAACTGATGCGCGAGAAATTGGACGGCCAGCCGCCCGACCCCTTTTGAACCGGTCATCAGTCGTTTCAAGTCTCGGGACTTTTGTGCTTTTTTATGAGTCGTCCCAATCCGCATCCAGTGTTTCTTGAATTCATCAAAGGTCATACCGTGACCGTTATCAATGATTTCAATGCGATCCTGGTCGGGTGAAAACTTAATGAGGACTTCCGTCGCGTCTGCATCGTAACTGTTTTTTACCAGTTCTGCCAGGGCGATATAGGGCTTACCCACGAGCCTCTCTCCAAGTTCCCTTAAAAGTTCAGCACCTATGGAAAAATGAAGTTTATTCATAACTTTTATCCTGTGTATGCGTTGACATGCCTTTCAAGGTGACATTTGATACTTCTTGCGATAATGCGAGCGAGTTCAACGGGGACAGCATTCCCAATGAACCGACCGATGCCCGTAAAAGTGTGTGGATCATCTGGATGGACAAATTGATAGTCGTCTGGAAACGTCTGAAGCCGCGCAGCCTCCCTTAGAGAGATTGCACGATCCTGATCGGGATGTCCAAACCGACCGTTTCCGAATCCGTAGAACTGGGTTGTTATGGTTGGGGAGGGTTCATCCCATTTCATTCTGCCATAAACAGACGAGTAACCCCTTCCACTCTTTTGTTGATGACATAGAGCGACTAACGCCTTCGGCCAATCTCTCCATGTGCCGCCTGGCATTGATGCCCTAATTCTTTTTAAGTTCAACTCAGACAAACCAGAAGCCTTGTGGTAGGGATCTTTGCGACTTGTTTGTCCGGCTTCCAGGGAGTCCAAGTCCGAAATGACATCCACAACTTTCTTGTATGTGTCAGGGGTATGCGTTGGGGGCAAGAGTTCAATTTTGCCGTGTTTGGAAGCGAACAGAACAAGACGCTTGCGATATTGTGGAACGCCATAGTCAGGACAGAACACAGCGGGGTATGGAGAAACTTCGTAGTCATCGGCGTGCAAGGCTTTCACAAAATCCTGATAAATCTTTCCATTTCCAAAAGCCGTCAAATTCGGGACATTCTCCATTGAAACGATATCAGGTTCTATCTCCGAGATCAAGGTAGAAAAACTCGAAAGTAGTTCACATTCCGCATCCGGATCTCGTCTGCTTTTGTTATAAGCAGAAAACGGTTGACAGGGGGCACATCCAACTAATATCTTCACATGTCCTTCAGGATACCATTGTTTAAGTTCTGACGCTTGGACATCCTGGATCCTTTTTTCAATAAAGGTTGCCCCGGGGTTATTAGTTTCATAAGCGTATTTACAAGACTTATCTACATCTAGGCCAGCAACAACCTCAAAATCCTCTAAAATGAATCCATGGGTCAGTGCACCCGCACCGCAGAATAAATCTATGACTGAATTTTTCATGGTTTCTGAATTTTTCATAGTTTCTTCAGGAATTCTCTATGAACTCATAGCGGGTAAGCGCCCTGAATTCAAAGTGAAACGGTATCTGGAGTAAAAAGAATAAGACATAAAGTATATCCTTTTCTTTCCGTATTTTGTCACATCCTTATGTTTTACTCAATATGACTTCCTTAATTATGAAGTTTATAGATTTCCAGCAATTCTTGTTTTTCGTCCATGTTTACGCTAACCCCTGAATAGCAGAGGCGATGCTTTCTGTATTCCATTTGACGATTTTATTGGTTGTTTCTTTTACTTTCACAGATGTTTTCTGATTTTCCTTTTGCAGAATTACTATAACATGCTGGATTTGAAAAGTCAAGTCAATTTTCTCATAATCGTGGATTGCGCGGATTACACGGATTGACGCGGAATTATTTTTTGCTGTAGGTTTATTCAGTTTTGTAGGGTTGCTTTTTGTTTGTGTCCATGTAGCGCAATCTGGAAAGGTTATGCTACAAAGCGGGGCAATAGCACAATCTGGCAAGATTATGCTGTGAGGATGCACAACCTGGAGAGGTTGGTTTGTCTGAATCGCGGATTACACGGATTACGCGGATTTTCGCGGATTTTTTTTGCTGTAGGTTTATTCAGTTTTGTAGGGTTGCTTTTTGTTTGTGTCCATGTAGCGTAATCTGGAAAGGTTATGCTACATGTAGTCCTCTTTTGTGCGTCTTTATTCCGCGAAACTCACGTCTGAAGCACCAAGCAACTAATCCGCGTTCATCCGCGTAATCCGTGTAATCCGCGATTCAGAAATGAAGAATTGTGGTTGTGCAGGATGTCTACGCTTAGACAGGTTCTCTGCTTCCTGTTATCTGTGAAAGTGGGACCTGGTATCTGACCTCTGTGATCTGTTGTACTGCGGTTATCTGTTCGGCAGGGTTCTGTATGATGTAGAGTTCTGGTTGGGTTGCAGCGTTAAGAACGACATAAAGGAAATAATCGTTTTTGAGTTGCTTTGCCATGTGCCATTCATTGGCGGTTAGAAGTACAGGTGCTCGTTCTGCGCGAGCTTTTACTTCAATGCATCGAATTTTGCCCGCCTGTGTTTTTGAACGGAGATCGAAGCCGAGGTTCTCTGCTGAAACATCCGTGACGATATGTCCTTGTGCTTCTTCATGGTGAGTGGCACATGCCATGCCGATTCGCTCGATTTTCAATTTATCCGCTTGCGAAGGAGCTGAATCATCGTTTTCTACAATAGGTCTCACCCGAATAGTGCCGACAAGTATTGGCAGTTTTCTGGAAAGTGTTACCTCTTGATGACAAGTTTTTTCAAGTGCTTCTTTTTCACTTTCATAGTGCCGTTTCTGTTCTTCTTTGTTTTGGATGACTAATCTGACATCTTCGCCCCTTTCATGCCGTATGCTAAGTTCAATAAGTTCTCGATCCAGTTTGTGGACGAGTTGTTCTAATGATGTGATGCCATATTTTCTTTTGATTTCCACTTGTCGTTGTCTTTCTTCAGTAAGTTCTTGTTTGTATTTTTCTAAGTGATCGCGTACTTGTGTGACGACCTTAGCCTCGAGTTCCTGTGTTTTTAGTCCTTCTGTTGCGGGTTCCGCTTGTGCTTCTTGAAAGTCCCAAAGCAGTTTTGGGTTAACCTTTTCTATTGTTTCTGAATTTTCAGGGAGATAATAGGCAAAGAGTCTTTTTCCAGCAACAGCGTCTGTTCCATCTCGAATTTCACCTTCATAGAAGATCACGGTTCCGTTAAAAATTCCATCAGGGTCTTCGAAGCAGGCTCCGGTTTTGAGAGCGTCTGTGTATGTTTGTTCAGCATATTGGATCGTCGCTTCGAAGAGTGGATGTCCGAAAGAGATAAATTCTGCCTCTTGATCTTTCAATGCTTGTGCTTTATCAAATGTCACTTTAGGATAATTTCTCTCCGTCAATGCGGGGTGTGTATTCTGGCTAATTCTCCTAATTTGGGATGGAATACGTTCAATTTTATAAAATGTATCTTTCCTCTGATGGATAGTACCGTTGACCGTTTCGAAAGTTTTTTTGAAAAATTCTCGTGTATATTCTGGGATAAGTCCCGCACTTACCCCCATTTTTTTTGAATGCGTGTGTAGTTGTGTTCATAGGTCTCCAATGTTGTCATGTCAGTTCTTCTGCGGTGAGAAAGTTTATATCTCTCAAACAAGTCCTCTCGGTGAACAAGAGCAACGCCTCCTGCGTCCACACCTCGCGGATCATACGGTTGATGACACTGATCACGGAGTAAACTTTCCGCGTAGGGTGTAAAGTTTTTGCCCATCTGTCCGCAGCTTTTTCATAACACAGGAACGCCAAACCATAAGCCACGACTGCCAACAAAAACAGAACTTCCATCCGGGGCTGTTCGTTCTTTCTCAAAACGAGTGCTTTGAAACCGAAGTTCGTTTTCAAGTCTCTGAACCCGTGTTCAATCTGTGTCCGCCGCTTGTAGCAAGTTCGCAGGGGGTTCCCCTGAAGCCGATTGGAGATAAGATATAACGGGTCTTTCTTGGTGTGCTGTCCCCCAACATAGAGTGCCACAGGCACCTGCTCCGTGTAGTGATAAAGCACTTGTGGGTAAAAACCATTTGCCACTTCTTCAAGGCACTGCTTGTTGCCTGCTATACGCACACCAACATTGCGTGGCACACGCATCAAGTAGCAGATGCCTTGCCCCTCAAAAAACTTGAGGATCGCTCTCGCTCGGGCGAACCCTCTGTCAAAAACCAACACAGGCTCCCGACTATCCCCTAACACTTTAACAACGCGACTATGGACATCACAACAGAACTGCTGAACTAAATCGTTATGTCCTTGATAGGTGCCATCTTTGAGCATCTCATTTTTATACAGAACCCAATAGAGCGGGATCGCACGATTGCGAAACGGAAGGGCTGCAACAATCGCCTTCCATCCGCCCGGTAAATCTGTCTCGTCTATCAGCACAAGCAGATGCTGCATCCCCACAGAACGACACACACTGACAACTATATGTGACAACCAAGCACCCTTCACCGCTGCAACCGGAAAATAGGTGTCAATAAACCGCAACACACGCTTTTGCTTAGACTTGTCGTGTTTCACACGGATAGGTAGATGTGAGGCAATCGATTGAATACGAAAACTCGGGGCTACACACACAGCCTGTAGCATCAAATAAAAGTTGCGGAGCGTCGGTTTTTTGATACAAATCCCGTTGAAAACTTTACGAAAACCTGTTATAATCTTTCTGGGATGTACCCAACTAAGGGTATATTTCATAAGAATACCTCCCTGCCGGTTTTTCACCGACATTATTTTATATGGAGGTATTCTACCATAACCCATCAGACTTTCCAACTTATTTCTATACACACACACGCCTACACATACCGCATATAAAAATGGGGGTAAGTGAGGATAAGTCCATGTTCGCGTGCATGCTGTTGAAGTTCATTTACTTGCGGCAGATTGATAAAAGGTGAAACGAGTGTTCCTTCATTAAATCTCTTAAAGAATTGTAGCTGTTCGGTATCAAGCGTGGTTTCAATTTCTTTAATAAGTTGTGTATGATTAGATGTATTTGCTGCGGCTTCCAACATGAGTTGTGCTAGGTTTCGTTGCGGGAAGAGTTCGCCAATGACATCATAGACGCGATCGGTTCCGAGTTCTGTTCGGATGGTTTCCAATTTCTCAAAAAGTCGTGTAAAAACGGCCCCTTCTCGTGTGTCGGATGCTACTAAGTTGATGACGTATACTTCTCTTTGCTGTCCATATCGGTGGATTCGTCCCATGCGTTGTTCCAATCGATTTGGGTTCCATGGCAAGTCGTAGTTAATCATGAGGTGGCAGAATTGTAAGTTTATGCCTTCACCGGCGGCTTCGGTTGCGATCAAAAGCTGTGTGTTATTTTTGAATTCGTCTTGTGCCTCTATCCGTTTTTCATGAGGCATTTTACCATGGATTACCGATACAGAATATCCCCATGCTGTTAGTTTTTTTTCTAAGTAATCGAGCGTATCGGTGTATTCAGTAAAAATAAGGATTTTTTCATTGGGATGTTCTGCATTGAGTTCATCTAGTGCGTTTTTTAGAGCTTGTATCTTTAGTTCGTTTTCGCTGTCAATAATTTGTTGTGCCTCATTTTTAAGGTGATTAAGTGTCGCAATTTCATCTGTTAATTCTTCTCTGTTTTCAGCGACGGATAGGACTTCCCACTGTTCCTCTATTTCTATCCGTTGTTCTTCACTGAGGTCTTCTGCTTCTTCGATCTCTTGTTCAGATGGGATGTTGTCTGCTGCGAGCGTAGCACTTTGCAACAATTCCATTAACCTATGTTGTCTTCGTTGAAGTGAAACGGAGAGGGCATAAGTGCTTGATGCAAGCCTACGTTGTAGGATTACCAATGCGAAAGCGACGTTGTTCTGCTTCTGTGAGTCATCGGTAAAACGGTTGTACTGCTCACGGATGTATTCGGATAAGGCGTTATAAAGTTCCATTTCTTTTTCGGATTCTATGCCGAGTCGAAACGGTTTTGTTCGAACGTGACGTGGTAAGAAAAGCGGTTTTCCTTCAAAGTCTTTTAGGTCTTCCTTTATTCGTCGGATGAGTAGGGGATTGTCGTTTTTCTCAATGGATTCTTGAATTTGGCTTGGGTCGCTAAAGAAACCGGGTTCAAGGAGGTCAAGGAATAGTCGGAAGTTTTCTGAGTCGCCTCTATGTGGTGTTGCGGTGAGAAATAGGAAATGTGTTGTGCAGTTAGATAGGCATTCGCCAAGTTGGTAACGTTTTGTTTTTTCAGTTTTGTCTCCGTAGCGGTAGGCAGCCATTTTATGTGCTTCATCGACGATAATCAAATCGAAATGAGCATTAGCAATTGCGTCGCGTATTTCATCTTGGCGTGCGAAATCCATGGAGGTAATCAATTGTTGTTCGCGATTCCACACGTGTTCCTGCCGATGTGCATTAACGTAGGCGCGTGTGACGTGTGTGAAGTTCTCTTCAAATCGAGTTTTCATCTCTTGTGTCCACTGTGTAATCAGGTGTCCGGGTGCAACGATTAAGATTCGTTTTGCTTGGTTTCTAAGTTTAAGTTCCTTTAGGATAAGGCCTGCCATGATTGTTTTTCCTGCTCCTGGGTCATCGGCGATGAGGAATCGGATTCGTGTTTGTTTAAGAACCCGCCAGACAGCTTCGATTTGGTGTGGCAGTGGGTCAACTTTGGAGATGCTAATTGCTAAGGTTGGATGGTAAAGAGCTGCATATCGGTAACGTTTCGCCTCGAGGGCGAGGAAGGCGTGGGCAGCGTTACCTGTAAAATCGATTTGTGATGAGAGGACGCTTAATTCTGCTGCTTCTGTCTCAGTGATCTCTTCGCTGATAATCGTTTGTGAATTTTCCAGTGTCCCGACAATGTGGGATCCTCCATCAGGGAGTGGATCATAAACTAAAATTTTAACGGGTTCGGACCATTTAGGTCCTTCAATTACTGTATCTTTCGTAATTTCTGGATTCATTATCTCCTCCACTGGAGTCGCAAGCTGTTCAGTACAACGGATACACTGCTAAACGCCATTGCAAACGCTGCCAGCATTGGGTGCAACTGACTTAGCATCGTGGGTAAAAAGGTAACCGAATATAACACACCGGCTGCGACAGGGATCAACAACACATTATAGAAAAATGCCCAAAAGAGATTCTGTTTGATGGTGCGGAGTGTTGATCGGCTTAGATGGATAGCGTCAGGAATAGCATGGAGGTCTCCGTGCATCAACGTCAGATCGGCTGTTTCCATAGCGATGTCGGTTCCTGTGCCGAGTGCCATGCCGATGTCTGCTTGTGCTAACGCAGGTGCATCGTTAATGCCATCTCCGACCATAGCGACATATCCATCCGTTGTTTCTTGTATTTCTTTGACAGCGAAGGCTTTGTCTTCAGGCAATAGTTCCGCCATCACATCTGTAATTCCGACAGTTTTGGCGATTGCGTTTGCTGTGTTTTTATTGTCACCGGTCATCATTGTCACTTCACAACCGAGTTGTCGGAGTTCAGTGACAGCAGCTCTTGCATCTGGTTTCACAGTATCTGCAACTGCCAGAAGTCCACTTACTTTGTTATCGATTGCAACCCACAGTACTGTTTTAGCATCGGCTTGTAATTTCTCAGCTTCGGTTTCAAATGTTTGCGTCGTTATTTTGTGTTGCTGCATTAATGCCAGATTACCGATGATGACTTTATGTTTATCAAGATGTGCGATAATTCCATTGCCAGCAACGGCGGTAAATTCTGTTGGAACTGTGGTTTCAATTCCGTGTTCGGTAGCAGCGCGAACGATTGCTTTTCCGATAGGGTGTTCACTGCCACGTTCCGCAGATGCGGCGATTTGCAGCAATCGGTTTTCATCAATATTTTGGGTAAATATATCTGTGAGTGCAAGTTTTCCTTGTGTTATAGTGCCAGTTTTATCGAGCACAATTCTCGATAATTTCCCGACGTGTTCTAACGTTTCACTGTTTCTAAATAGGATACCACGATGTGCCCCGATGCCTGTGCCGACCATAATTGCGGTGGGTGTGGCAAGTCCTAATGCACATGGACATGCGATGACTAAAACTGCTACTAATCGTAGCATTGCTGTAGTAAAACCGTGTCCGATGAGCAACCATACGAGGAGCGTCGCGGCTGCGATACATAAGACAACAGGTACGAACACACTTGCAACTGCATCCGCTGTGCGTTGTATCGGTGCTTTACTCTGTTGTGTTTGTTGGACTAACTGTACGAGTTGGGCGAGGGATGTCTCTGAACCTGTACGGGTTGCTTCGATTGTGAGCATGCCGCTCTGATTGATCGTTGCGCTGGCAACAGTGTCCCCTATAGTTTTATCTATTGGCATGCTTTCTCCAGTAAATAAACTTTCGTCAATAGCGCTTGAACCTTCGCGTACGATGCCGTCAACAGGCATACTTTCACCGGGACGGACGATGAGATGGTCTCCGACTGCAACGTGTTCGATTGGAACGTTATGTTCTTCTCCATTTTTTAGGATGGATGCGGTTTTTGGAGAGAGGTGCATTAGTTTTTTGAGGGCTGTACTTGTCTGTCTTTTGGCGCGTGCCTCAAGGAGTTTACCGAGTTTAATGAGTGTGATGATAACAGCGGCGGTTTCAAAATAGACGTGATTGCCAAGCCCTTGTAAATTTAGGATTGGAGCGGCTATCACAACAACGCTATAAAGAAATGCGGTGGAGGATCCTATCGCGACTAGTACGTCCATATTGGCGGAGCGGTTACGGAGTGATTTCACGGTGCCGACGTAGTAGTCCCATCCGACATATATCTGCACTGGCAGTGCTAAGGCGAACATGACCCAGCTGCCCCAAGCAGCGTTTGCCCATCCGCCTATCCACTTCATATCTATGCCCATGCTGAGTAAAAATAGGGGTAATGTAAAGACTATGCCTACGCCGAATTGTAGTTTTTGTTTTGTGAGTTCTTCAGCGCGTGCTTCTGCTTCAGCATCCGCATCGACAACATTGAATCCGAGGGAACGGATTTTGTCAACGATAATATCCTGATTGAGCAGAGATGGATTGTAAGATACGGCTGCCTGCTCTGTTGCGATGCTGACATTCGCGGTAAGGATTCCCTGCATCTCTGTAAGACCTTGGGTGATTGTGGCAGCACAACCTTCGCAGTGCATGCCGGTGATGGGGAGGGTGATCTGTTGTTGCATCTGTATTTCACACAATAGTTGATTTTATGTTAGGTGGATAGGTTGACCGGTGTCCAAGGACTGGTTTGCTGCGATAGACAAAATTGCGGTTTTTGCTGCGTCGGGATATGGAGAGCGAATTGCACTGCCATCTCCTGTTCGAACCGCTTCAATGAAGGTGCTATCCATATCTATGGTGCAGTTATTTTGGGGGTTCCATGTCTCTTTTCCATCTGTGGTAGAAAGTACGAGTGCGCGTCGTAGATGATATTCAAGCGAACCATCTTCACAGAAGATGTCTAGTCCGGAACGACGTAGCCCGTTGGTAGTGAAGCATGCGGAGAACATGATACCGAACACGCCGCTCTCGAATTGTAAAGAGACTGCGGAGGCTTCCTCAATATCGTAGTCGGTATTCGGAATGAGATCGTATCTTGCTACGGCATAGACGGTTTTGACTTCTCCGAAGAGGTAGCGTGCCATATCGAATTCGTGTGTTGTCTGTTCCATGAGTTGTCCGCCAGATTTTGCTTTTTCTCGCCACCATCCGCCGGGAATGCCCCCCATCCAGTAGCCCATGAAGAAACCGACTCGGCGTGAAGCGAGCAGTTCTTGTGCCTTGTCAATGATATCGAGGTAGCGTTCCTGATATCCTGTGGCTGTGATAATACCTTTTTCTTGAACTTGTGCGGCGATTTCTTTTGCTTCGTCGGCATCCATGTGAACAGGTTTTTCGACGAACATCGGTAATCCTGCTGCGATGACAGCCTTCTCAGGTGCGCCGTGTGCGAAGGGTGGAATTGAGATGTAGACTGCATCTAGTTCTTCTTTTGCAAGCATTTCGTTGTAATCTGCATAAGCTTTACCGCCGTATTGTTCGACGGCGCGCTCCGCTTTTTCAATTACGATATCACAGAAAGCGACGAACGCATTGCCGCCGATTTGGGTTAATTCACGTAGGTGGCGATTCATGTTACCGCCTGTACCGATGAAACCTAATCTTACGTCTGACATAAGTTCTCCTAAAGATTACGTAACCTGGTAAGGTTATGTTACCAAGACTGCACAACCTGGAAAGGTTATGCTACAAAGACTGAAAGGTTATGCTACAAAGACGCATAACAAGGCACAACCTGGAAAGGTTATGCTACGAAGACTGCACAACCTGGAAAGGTTATGCTACAAAGAGACACAACCTGGCAAGGTTATGCTACGATATGCAAACTAAATGTTCACGATATAGAATTGGATTTACCATTCAAATACTGTACCAAGCAACTGCATCGGTTCATCTCGGAGCAAGTTGTATATTTGGGATGCTTCGTTGACATTTACCCGATGCTTGATTAGCGGTGCGATTTTAACTGATTCTTGCCGAAGAAGACGACATAGGTTTTCAAGATCATCGCGTGTAAAATGGCTACAGTGTAAGATGCTGATCTCCTTGAACTGTGCTGTATTGAAGGTATAGTTGACATCAAATCTTCCTGCGACTAGGAGCAAACGCCCACGGGTTTTGCAAGCCTGTATCATTGGGGTGATCATGTCGGATGCTCCGGCGAAATCCATCACTGCATCGTAGTTACCGTGAGGAATTTGTGTGTTTCCTCTATCACTGCTGGCATCACTGCTGGTATCACCGCTGGTGTTAAAAATTTGTTCTGCAATTCCGAGTTGGCGTGTTTGTTCTAAACGTGATTCATCAATGTCACATACGGATACACGGGCACCCATTGCATGGGCGATCTGTGCTGCGAATATGCCGATGCATCCTTGGCCGACAATGAGTATTCTCTCACCGATGCGCGGTTCAACCCGTCGGCAGCAGTGCATTGCAACACCTGATATACCGAAAAGTGCAGCTTCAATAGGATCGACATCATCAGGTAATTTTAGCAGTAACCCGTTTTCTGGAATGATGAACCGTTCAACGTGGTCTACACTGGCATAAATTAGGTCTCCGATTTGAAGTTGCGTGACATCGGGGCCTGTGTCAATGACACGTCCGACGTTTTGGTAACCGCCGCCGCTGGGTAAGTTTTCATCGGCTGGGGCATAATTCCCGCCGATGAGTTGATTTCGTTCAGTACCGTTTGTTAGTCCGGTAAAGACTGCTTCACACAGGACCTCATTGCCTTTAGGTACTGCTGGTTCTTTCCAATCTGTGACGAGCGTTTTTTCGCGTCGTTTGTCGGGCAATAATTTGATGACAAGGGCTCTCACAATTTAGATAACTCCTGTTGAAATATGTTATGTAGAAAAAGCGATTGTTCTGACTATATTAACTTACCCTAATTCATTACAATTGTCAAGCAGATTGAAAGATAATTGGTGCTATATCCTCAAAAATCGGTTGACAGATAGGCAGACTTTGCGATAAGATAGAGTTTATAAAGGACTAAAGATACATGTCTGGCTATTGAAATATTTTCGGGACTTTTTTAAGGAGCGATACAATGCCCAAACGGGTTAATAAAGCGATTGAATTGTTAGAACAGGATCAACCAGTGTTTTATACAGGAAGTCACACGACTTCGGATTTGAATTATGATGCGGGGCGTGCGATGGCGAAGACTTGGGCGGACTATATCAACATCGGTATGGAACACGGATGTTTTGATCTGCCTGGGTTAGATAATTACATGCGTGGATTGGCAGATGGTGGTCCTACGAATAGTGGGCACAAAACGCCTGCGGTGATTGTTGAGTTGCCGGTAGATGGTGTGAGTGCGGATGTGATTCGTGCAAACGGTTGGCAGATGCGGCAACTATTGGCGCGCGGGGTGCATGGACTTCTGCTCTGCCATGCAGAATCGCCTGAAGCGGTCAAGGCATTTGTGGAAGCGTGCCGCTATCCATTTCAGACAATCGGCGTGGGGTCGCAATTGGACGTCGGTAGGCGGGGTTCCGCAGGACAGGGACCTGCTTCACATATTTGGGGTGTTTCGGTTGATCGATATCTTGACACCGCTGATCCGTGGCCTCTCAATCCAGATGGAGAATTGCTTTTGGGTTTGAAGTTTGAAAATAAACGGGCATTAGCTAATGTTGAAATGACAGCACGAGTTCCGGGCATTGCCTTTGCGGAATGGGGACCGGGTGATATGAGTATGTCGTTTGGGTATAAACACCAACCCAACCCGCGTCCGCAGGAATTACAAGATGCAAGGGATCGTGTGTTTAGTGCATGTCAATCAGCGGGACTAATGTTTTTGGAAAGTGCATCGCCAGGGACGATTGAAGATAGCATTGATGGTGGTGTGAGAATATGTGGCTCCGGGGAAGAAACTGCACGTATCGGACGGGCTTATGCTGGTAGGACAATGCCTGTCTGATGACACATCAAAGATAATGAGGAGTGAGGTTGAGTATGGCATTAACAGAACAGGAGATGTTGGTTGAATTGCGTAACTATGATACGCCATCAATAACAAATGTGGTGGCAACTTATCCAGGTAATCCGTTATGTCTTGGACTATACAATCCGTGGACAGAAAATTGGTATACGGACACGACTATTCGGTGTATGTATCCGGAGTTAGGGGCGGTTGCGGGATATGCTGTGACCTGTGTTTACGGTTTACCGGATCCTGGGTTTTCTGAACTTTCTTTTATGGATGTGGTTGATGCGATGGATGCCTCTGAAAAACCGACTATATTCGCCTTTCAGCAGAAATTTCCACCTGAGTTAGCGAACAAAGTAGGATTAGCAGGGGGAAACATGACAGCTGCGATGAAATCTGTGGGTTGCTTAGGTGCGATTTCAAATGGTCCTTCACGCGACATTGATGAAATTCGTCCGATGGAATTTCAATATCTGTTGAGTGGTATAAGTCCTGGACATGGCGGCATGGCTGTTCAAGCAGTGAACGTGCCTGTTTCTATTGCAGGTATGGATGTTGCGCCGGGTGAGATTATCCACATGGATGAGAATGGCGCATGCAAGTTTCCAGCGGATAAGCTTGAAGCGGTGTTAACAAATGTTAAGGCATTATTGGATGAGGAAGGTGATCGAATTGGACAGTTGTTGTCAGGGCCGAAATCGGCGAAGCAGGTTCGGGCTATCTTCAGTGGGCATACTTATTCAGAAGATGAGGATGAATAATGTGAGTTCGGTATAAGACATTTTTTGTGCTCCTTTGCTATGGTGAAAAAGTGAGAAGTTTTGGAACCAGAGGTCGTGTATATCGTGATAGGCACTATGTTGTGCAACGCACGGAAGAAGTTAGGGATTTCATCAACCGAATCAAAGAGGGGCGGTACATTGTCCTGTTTGCACCACGTCAAACAGGCAAAACGACCTTTTTTAGATTTGCTATTGAAATCCTTGTGAACGAAGATGAATTCTATTTTCCAATTCAACTGAATTTTGAGACGTATCGTAACCTTTCCTCATCGGATTTTTATATCTCCTTTTACAAAGAGATATGTAAGGAAATTGAGAAAGTTTTTCAAAGTCGTGCGGAGAGTTTATCTGATGAAACAGAACAGTTCTTAGCAGATCAATCTATAGTTGATCATGTTTCAATGAGAGAATTTTTTGAAAACTTCACAGACTTTCTGTCAGTGCAGCAAGGAGTTAGGCAAAAAGTTGTTCTTATTATTGACGAATTTGATGGTATACCGCAGACTGTCGTGAGTGATTTTCTGCATTCACTTCGTCATATATACCTTTATGACGATCAGAGATGTATCCATAGCGTTGGCATCGTTGGTGTAAAAAGCATCACACAACTCAACTATGATCGTTCAATCTCTCCGTTTAATATTCAAGATGAGTTTAAATTGTCTAACTTCACTTTAGAACAGGTACAGGAACTTTTGTTGCAATATACCGAAGAAGTCGGACAGTCTTTTGCCTCTGAGGTTATCATCTCGCTCCATAAGCAGACATCAGGACAACCTTTCCTTGTTAACCGTGCGGCACAAATTCTCACTGAAGAGTTGAAAATACCTAAGACCGATGTGATTGAACTCGGACATTTTGCAGAAGCACATACACAACTGCTTGAGGAAAAGAACACCAATATTGATCATCTTCTGACAAATATTCGTAGAGACCGTCGTTTTGAAAGACTGCTGATGGAAATTGCTTCTTATGAAAGAGGTGTGCCATTTAATCTCGATGATGAGATTATCAATGAACTGACGGTGTATGGTGTTATCAGGAAAAGTGCAGATAGGATGTGTGAAATAGCCAATCCGATCTATCATCACCGTATTATGCAAGCATTCAAACCGGCGGTAAATGGATTGGAAGATGTGTATTTCCCTGAGGACGCAGATGTAGATTTTGTTGATTATTTACCCTCGTCTGGTGCAATTGACGTTAAAGCACTCCTTGACAATTTCAGGGATTTTATTTTTCGAGCTGGATTTCGGATACTTCAAGTGTCTGAAACCCCAAAGGAGTATATTGGCCAACATCTACTGTATGCATATTTAGATCAATTCATCCGCACGATCGGTGCTGATATGTTCCTTGAAGTTCATACGGGTCGGGGAAGGATAGACTTGCTGATTCTGTACAACTCACGTAAATATATTGTTGAAACCAAGATATGGGAAGGGGAAAGATATTTTCAAGCGGGTAAACGGCAACTTGCAGCATATCTCAACTCGGAAAAAGTTGATGAGGGATATTATATCGTGTTTGATCACCGCACGAATCCGGAATCGCGTGTTGAAACAGAGGAATTAGATGGTGTGTCAATACGAACATATATTATTCCTGTGTTGCAAGGAAGACCATCAACGTTGTTACGTGTACGTGATTAGTGGAATATGGATTTATTTTGCTGTAATTTTGCTGATTCGGATTTGCCATAGTCCCCACAAAATGGCGGGCATCAGTGGGAGTGCGATCATTCCGAACAAAACGAGGCGTACCCCTAAAAGATCGAGCAATGCACCGACAATTGCTGTGGCGATCGCACCCATCAGTGTAAATAGGGCGAACTCGGTCCCAAAGATGCGTCCCCGTATCTCATTACGCACTTACCCCCATTTTTTTTTGAATGCGTGTGTAGTTGTGTTCATAGGTCTCCAATGTTGTCATGTCAGTTCTTCTGCGGTGAGAAAGTTTATATCTCTCAAACAAGTCCTCTCGGTGAACAAGAGCAACGCCTCCTGCGTCCACACCTCGCGGATCATACGGTTGATGACACTGATCACGGAGTAAACTTTCCGCGTAGGGTGTAAAGTTTTTGCCCATCTGTCCGCAGCTTTTTCATAACACAGGAACGCCAAACCATAAGCCACGACTGCCAGCAAAAACAGAACTTCCATCCGGGGCTGTTCGTTCTTTCTCAAAACGAGTGCTTTGAAACCGAAGTTCGTTTTCAAGTCTCTGAACCCGTGTTCAATCTGTGTCCGCCGCTTGTAGCAAGTTCGCAGGGGGTTCCCCTGAAGCCGATTGGAGATAAGATATAACGGGTCTTTCTTGGTGTGCTGTCCCCCAACATAGAGTGCCACAGGCACCTGCTCCGTGTAGTGATAAAGCACTTGTGGGTAAAAACCATTTGCCACTTCTTCAAGGCACTGCTTGTTGCCTGCTATACGCACACCAACGTTCCGTGGCACACGCATCAAGTAGCAGATGCCTTGCTCCTCAAAAAACTTGAGGATCGCTCTCGCTCGGGCGAACCCTCTGTCAAAAACCAACACAGGCTCCCGACTGTCCCCTAACACTTTAACAACGCGACTATGAACATCGCAACAGAACTGCTGAACTAAATCGTTATGTCCTTGATAGGTGCCATCTTTGAGCATCTCATTTTTATACAGAACCCAATAGAGCGGGATCGCACGATTGCGAAACGGAAGGGCTGCAACAATCGCCTTCCATCCGCCCGGTAAATCTGTCTCGTCTATCAGCACAAGCAGATGCTGCATCCCCACAGAACGACACACACTGACAACTACATGTGCTAACCAAGCACCCTTCACCGCTGCAACCGGAAAATAGGTATCAACAAACCGCAACACACGCTTTTGCTTAGACTTGTCGTGTTTCACACGGATAGGTAGATGTGAGGCAATCGATTGAATACGAAAACTTGGGGCTACACACACAGCCTGTAGCATCAAATAAAAGTTGCGGAGCGTCGGTTTTTTGATACAAATCCCGTTGAAAACTTTACGAAAACCTGTTATAATCTTTCTGGGGTGTACCCAACTAAGGGTATATTTCATAAGAATACCTCCCTGCCGGTTTTTCACCGACATTATTTTATATGGAGGTATTCTACCATAACCCATCAGACTTTCCAACTTATTTCTATACACACACACGCCTACACATACCGCATACAAAAATGGGGGTAAGTGAGATCTCATTAGGGGCATTTTGAAGTAGCAGCTGCGTTGAAAATACCCATGCAATGCCGCCGCCAACACTCCGCACAAATGCACCCAATACAAAAATAGGGAAACTCAATAATGGCGCAGCGATTGCAAGACCTACCGCCCCTATCAGATAACCGAGACTTATACTCCATCGAAGTGGTTTGTCGCGGTCACTGGTCCAATATCTTGCAACGATGGGGCCTATACCGCTTCCCACACCACCCATACAATACATTATTCCGAGACTAATTGCACCATCGATTCCTATGACGAAGTGATTTTTTGCAATTCCAACTTGTGCAACGTGAAATCCAGAGGACAATAAAAGTGCTATCGCTGCCTTATGTAGTGATATAAAGAGAATATCTGGATGCCGAAACAGGTAACTAAAGGTAGTAAATCTTGAACCTGCATGTCCCCGTGTTTCTGCGCGAGGAAGATTTGGCAGTCTGATCTGTGACAGCAGTGCAGCTGAAACGAAAAAAGTTAGTCCATCGATAATAAAAGCGGTATAAACACCGAAGAAACCTGCAGTAAATCCGCCGATTGCCGCGCCGAATGCAAGCATGACAGACCAGGTTGTAGCACTCAATGCATTGGCTGTACCAAGTTCATTGTGAGTCGTAATGTCCGGTAAGATAGCACTTCGAGCAGGACTGAAAAAAACCGCTTACACCAAATAGAAGTGTTGTGAGAAGATAGAGCAACCAAATATCTTTTTCATCTCTGACAAAGAGGAACCCAATAAGTAGTAGTCCTCGGACGATGTCGGTGAGGATTAGGATATGTTTTCGGTTATAACGATCGGCACATATTCCTGCTAATGGGGCGACAAAGAAAGGGGCAAGCATCCGGATAGTGAACAATACGCCTAATGCGAATCCTGACTCTGTTATTTTCTGGATTAGTATTGCGGATGCGATAATATTGAACCAGTCACCTAAGAGAGTGACCAGCTGTCCGGCCCACAACCATCTGAAGTTTGTATTTGTTTGAAGCAGTTCAAAATAACCGACAATCTTATCCGCCTTGACTGTCGTGTCTTTATTGTCAACGGATTTATCAGATGTTTCATCAGAAGTTTGCACTTTATCGGACAACTATAACCTCCACTGTTCACGTTAGATTGTTGATATAAGAAACGAAATATATGATACTATAGTTTGGACATTTTTGGTCTTGTTATAGATTATGAATAGTTGGCAGCATTTCCCCGTTAGCACTTCTGAACAGGTGTTAGAACCGCTGCTAACGCCCCTTTTCTGTCTAAATTCTGTTAGAAATCACTGTTTTTTAGCCATCATTTTTCCAATAATCGTGAAAATAGTCGCTGTTGAACCATTTTCACATAGTATCTTCGGGATTTTCAGTTTTTTCTGTGCGTTTTTCCTCGGGTCGTAACCCGTATAAAAATAGTTTTGTTGTAAACATCGCTGCAAGTAAGCGGTCATCAAGCCGCGTGTGAGATGTTTCGGTTTATACCAGTGTATATTGAGCGTGGATAGCACGTCTTCTAAATCAAGAGAAACCTTGTCTGTGTCTGTGTCTGCGGGTGTCTTAGGCAATGGCGACGGACTGAAAGCGAGTTGTGTCAGCGTTGCTGCGGTGAAACTGAGTTGAGCGAACCGATCCAAACTTTTCCTGTCTCGGAGTTGATAGGTGTCAAATCCGAAGTTCTCTTTAGCGTCCCGAAAGGCAGTTTCAATCTGCCACCGGTTTCTATAGTGTCGGATAACTGTTTCTACGGGCAGTCGTAAATCTGAAGTAAATACACAAAAATACCGATAGGGTTTAGACTTTTTCAAGCGTTTGCGTATCACAACGATGCGGACATCTACAGGACACATCTTTGTTCGCACGACTTTATCAGCGACAGAAAGTGTCTGATCCTCAACAACGATATCTGTATACTTCAGGTGTGGAATAGACACACGGCTACCATACCGACGGGGTCTGCCTCTCTTGAGACGCTTAGGGCGTTTCGGTATATGAAAAAACGCTGCGTTTGACTTCGCACGACAAAGTAAATGATGTCCTTGTGAGAGTATCTCCGTGAACACTTTGCGTCTATTGAAACCTCTATCAAAAATGATAAGACCCGGTGGCACAAGATTACATAAATGCTTCAGCACAGCGAGGCTATTCGCGTCCTCGCTTTTCGGTTCCATCATCCGTGTGGCTAATGGAAACAGGCGCGTGCCTTCGCGCGTTTCTGCCAGCCACCCAATCGCACCGAACTCGTGTCCGTGATGAAACTTGGATTGGTTCTTGTTACGTGCCTGATACGCAGGGTTCCTGCGGAAATGCAAACC
This sequence comes from Candidatus Poribacteria bacterium, assembly GCA_965200395.1. Taxonomy (GTDB): domain Bacteria; phylum Poribacteria; class WGA-4E; order WGA-4E; family WGA-3G; genus MSPOR6. The sequence goes on from CBDAUH010000004.1 coordinate 1,436,618, forward strand.
CGCTTGTTTTGAACCGCTACTTAGGGCATGTGTTTCATCATAGACGTATACGCCCGTGGGGTAAGCGGATAGCACTTGATGGCTTAGCGTAGTGGCGACTTGATCCACACACCAGACACCACGTGAAAGAAACTTTGGCAGAGACCAATACCGACCTGCTTGGGCTGTCGCAAGATAGATTTGTGTCATTGTGCCTCGGTAGGGCGTATTTATCAGACCTTTCACGAAAGTTTGAAAGTGATTGAAGTTGTTGTGCTTGAATAACGATCTGAATTGTGATAACATGTTGTCCAGGTAGGAAAGTGGGGTCATTTGAAATATCCTTTCAAATTTGTGTTTTCTAAAAGGATACCCGCTTTCCTGCTTTATGTCCATAAAAAAAACAAAAACTGTCCAAACTATAGTATATGATAATACAAATACGGTTTTATGGCAAACTACTTCTGTAACTGTTAAGAACTCCGCAATTTCTGCTGTTCTGATTATGTGCTTTAGAAAGGTAGAGTTGGATGGATATAAACAGAACAGGACTCACGCAAATTGCGTCCGAAAGCAATAATTTTACTCAAAAAGTCGTTATTTCAGGATTTTAACTCCGAAAATTTCCTTATCCAGGAGACTTTAAGAGAAAATGCGTAAGTCCTGCAACTTTGAAATTTGTAAACTACGGATAGTGAATGCCTAGTTTACGGCACATTTTTCGAATTTTGTTAATAGCTCCGCCGACTCTGCGACCGTTCCGTGTGACACCGAACAGATGTTGACTAACAACTCGATGTGAAATACCGAGTATGTCTCCGATTTCCTCCTGCGTTTTGCCTTCATAGAAGTATAATTGGACACAATCGTACTGGCGTGCAGTAAGTTCTTTAGCAATAATCTGACGGATCTGTGATAAGACTTTTTGCCGTTTAATTTGACAGATTTTAGAACGTTCGTCAGTCGGGGGTTGATACCAGAGGTTGTCTTCCGTAGTTAGTTGGTCAAAATATTCTGGTGCTACCGGAATTTCCCAGAAGTCCGGATTAAACTTGGACATAGATATCGACTCCTCAGTGTGAGGTGAGGCACCTATGTCATATCAATTTCAATATTATGATATTGGACAGAGGCACCATCGCCTTAGGCACAATAAGTTAGGATTAAGGGTGGTGTGATTGTAAGACATCATAATGGTCCCTCCTTGTTTGTTAATTCAAAGATAATGTTGTAAAGTGAATGGATGTAGGATGCACAACCTAGAAAGGTTATGCTACAATTCAATACATCGAACTGACGTTAAGTATACAATATGGGTAAAAAAATTGCAAACTTTACTACTTATACACCAATTTTGGCTGCACTTTTAAATACTATTGCAATAAGTAGGGACAGAGGCGGTAAACCTCTGCCCCGTTCAGAAAGTGTGCGACACTTAATGCCACACCAAAGGGCGTAACACTAAGTGTCACACCTCCTCTGATTTGATAACATAACAAATACCTCCTTTTCCGCAATACAGCGGTATTAGGATACCATTATCATTAAATTGATAATGATTCACCTATACACAATTTTGGATGCACTTTTTAATCTGTATTGTGGAAATATTTTCCATAAAGAGGTATTTATGCTCCTGGATTCCGCCAGATAATACGTCCTCGAGTTAAATCGTAAGGGGAGAGTTCAACAGTGACCTGGTCTCCTGGTAGCACCCAGATTTTGTGTTGCATCATCTTACCTGCAAGGTAGGCGACAACTTTGTGGTCATTCTCTGTCAACTCTACACTAAATAAGTTCCCCGGCAAAGATTCCAATACTATTCCGGGGACGCGGATGGCAGGGTCTTTTGTGGATTTAAGATTTTCTTGCATCGTATCTTCATTGTTCATTGTGTCTTTTTTATTCATTTTTTCCTCCCTTACTTTGTATAAATTGACTTATTTACACCTGCTGATTGTGGAATAATCAATTCCTGAGCGCAGACTTTTCGTGCATCTATTTTGCACAACCTGGAAAGGTTATGCTACGAGGATGTCCAACCTGGAAAGGTTATGCTGCAAATGCTTTTGCACGACCTGGAAAGGTTATGCTACAAAGACTGCACAACCTAACAGGTTATGCTACGAAGATGGACAGTGGCACAACCTGAACAGGTTATGTTACAAAGAGGTCCAACCTAACAGGTTATGCTATAACTCGATCAAAGGGTTCAAGCATGCTGAAATTCGCTATATTTTTGTCCTGTGACCTCTATTGGATGTATTATATTTAACGTATTGTTCAATAAAAAAGTTGACATGCCTTATAAAAGTTGATAAGATATGTTGAAGTTGTTCCGATACATCAGATAGGTAGCATTTTTAAGGAGAAAGGAAAATGAGTCAAGCGTTACCGTTAGTTGCATATTCTGATCTTGAAGACCAAGTCAAAGCGATGGAAGAAGATGGGTATGCATATCTACCACAAGTTATTAATTCTGAAGAGCTTGCAGAACTCCGTGAGGCGATGGATAAATTAACAGCAATTCCTGAGAGTTTTGATAAACACAGCGTTCCGGAAAATGGGAGCGGATTTCTCAATAAACATATTAACAATGCATTTAATCGCGATCCGGTGTTTCTGAGTTACCTTGACAAGTCGCCTGTCATTGAGTTTGCGGAAGCGGTGCATGGAGGGGATTGTCATGTGATTGGAATGACATCCTGGGTAACAGGTCCTGGGCGTCCTGATCAGGGGTTACATGCTGATTGGCTGCCTATTTCACTTCCTGCAGATGTGTTAGAAGACCCTCGTGTTAAAGTGCCAATTTTCATCACAACTGCTCATTACTATCTCGATGACTTATATGAGGATCTTGGTCCAACGAAGTTTGTTCCGGGTAGTCATCTTTCTGGACGTAGGCCTGATGGTGAAACGGAATGGAAGGGTGCTACGGAGCAGAGCATTTTATGCAACGGTGGCGATGTTGTGATTTTCAGGAGTGAAGTCTGGCATAGAGGAACAGCAAACCGTAGTGACCAGACGCGGTATCTGTTGCAGGTGCATTACGCAAACCGTATGATAACACAGAAGTATCCACCCTATTTGAATCGGTTTCAGTTTGATGAATCAATTTTAGAGTTGGCGACAGAACGTCAACAACGTCTGATGGGGAATCATCGTCCAGGTGCTTATGATTAGTATTGTAAGGAAAGGGCCTCCGGTGAGGACATCAGTTTCCGTTGAATAGAAAAGAATCTATCGGGACATCAGCGAGTCGACATGTTATCAGCGAGGATCCTCATGGCAAGATAATCGCCCTCAGTTTGCTCCTCGCATTTCTTTGGGGTGGGAATTCACTATCAATAAAAGTCGGTTTGCAGGACCTTCCGCCGATGGCATTGGCATTTGTGCGTTTTGTTATCGGTTTGGTTATTGTTGGAGTCTGGTCGCTACATCGTCGCGTTCCACTCGGTTTAAAACGCGGGGACTTGTCCCGCTTGCTACTCCTCACTGTGATTTTCATAGCACAGATCATCACACTTAACACGGGTACTGACTTCACGTCCGCTTCTCGTTCAACTATCTTTATTAATACCTATCCTTTTTTTACAGCCATATTTGCGCATCTATGGATTCCGGGTGAGAAACTGTCTGTTACAAAGACAGTAGGTGTTATAATTGCCTTCAGTGGTGTATTTGTCACCGTCGCGCCGGAACTTGGCAATGGTGAGTCATCTCTCCTTGGTGACGTTTTGGTGCTTGTGAGTGGATTGTTTTTAGGGCTTCGTGTTGTTGTGACGAAGCTATTAGTCCAATCCATCCATCCGTATCGTCTTTTGGTCTGGTATTTGGCTTTAAGTCTCCCTGTTTATGGTATATTGAGTGTTGTGTTTGAACGTCGGGTGCTTTTCCAATTAACGCTTGAGGGCAGTTTAGCACTAACGCTTGAGGGCAGTTTAGCACTTCTGTATCAAGGCGGGGTAATTGCAGGTTTCTGTTTTTTGGCATGGACAGCGATCCTTGAGAGATATAGTGCAAGTAAGCTTGTTGTGCTCTTTTTTGCTACACCGCTATCTGGTGTTCTGTTTAGTCATCTGTTGTTGGGTGATGAGTTAACTTTTCATCTGTTAGGTGGTTCTCTTCTGGTGGCAGGTGGGATCTGGCTTGTAAATATGCAGCGTTGAATTTGTTTCTGCACAACTCTGCACAACCTGGAAAGGTTTTTTTAATGGTTGCATAGTGTTACCGCAAACACGTTGTGTTTGCTACAATATGGCTGCTGCACAACCTGGAAAGGTTATGCTACAAATGCTTTAAATCGGTAAACGGATTTGATTTGTATACTGCCTTATCCTTTCGTTTGCCAATTTGATGTATTCTGCTTCAATATCGTATCCTATGTAATGTCTATCGGATTTAACGGCACTCAAGCAGGTTGTGCCACTACCACAAAATGGGTCTAAAACGACATCACCTTTGAAGGTATATAGCTGAATTAATCGATGGGGTAGTTCTTCTGGGAAAGGTGCGGGATGCCCAATACGTTTTGCGGATTCAGAGGGGAATGTCCATACGCTTTTTGTCCACGCTAAGAAATTTTCTTTGGTAATAGTGTTTTCTTTGCCGTTACGCTGCCGGGAAAAGGAATCTTTTGAGAAGACGAGAATATATTCGTGCACATCTCTGAGCACAGGATTCGCTGCCGAGAGCCAACTTCCCCATGCTGTTGAACTTCCTGCGGATGCGGCTTTGTCCCAAATGATTTCACCGCGCATATAATAGCCTATTTCTAACATATCCTCTATGATGTAACTATGCAGTGGAATATACGGTTTGCGTCCTAAATTAGCGATATTAATGCACGCTCTCCCACCTGTCACCAACTTTTTATAGGTCTCAGCAAACACAGCGCGGAGAAGGTTTCTATACTCATCTAATGAGAGATCGTCATCGTATTCTTTTTTAGCGTTGTATGGCGGTGATGTAACCATCAAATGAACGCTACCGTCTGGAATTTCGGACATCTGCTCGCTTGAGGTGCAGTAAAGTTTGTCGAGGTTTTCAGGCGGTATAGGGTTTTCTATCCACGTTTCGGGTTCAGGTGGTCCTTGGTCAGTATAGAGTTTTCCTTTGTAGAATTCAGTGGAGTCGTGATTGATTCTACCGGGTGTTCCGAAAGAGCTTGTTTTTGTGGTTTGTCTTTGTGATTTTGAGTTTGGTTCACGCATATTCTAATACCGATCTGGATACCAGAAGAGGACATCTCGTTTTGGAAACAACACATCTAAAAATGCGGAGACATCAGCAGAAACTGAGGTATCTGATTTTATTTGCTCCCAACCTATTTCGCCGAACAGCAGTTGCCAAAAATCTGCCACACTCATTTCCACATGCTCGACATCCGGTGCATCGTTCACAATTTGGATAGTGGTGTTACCATCGTATCGCAGCACTGCTTGTTGGCCGTTCACTACGGGAAACTTCAAAGCGAGTGATGGAAATGACTGGTCTGCAGCAGCGATCTCTGATTCCCACCGAACTACAAGACGACGCAGCAGTGTAGGTAAGCAGACAGCATAGAGCATCATAGCGTTATCTGTGGATTTTGTAACTTCACCTTTGCATTTTAATATGAGCTGTTCGACAAACGGATGTTTTGGTGAGAGTACACCCGCTATCTCATTAACTTGTTCTGTTCTACATACTTGTAAAAGATGGGATACGAATGTGTCTAAGGCTTCGGGTGTGTCTGGTCTGTAGCCAACTTCAAGTACCTCCGCGCATTTGTCATTGATTTTGTAGTTGAGGTATCCACATAAGTTGCCATTTCGGTGTGCGATCACAGTAGGGAGGATTCCACGAATTCGGGAAGGTTCCATATCCCAGTATGCGCGTGTTCGCGAAAGCGTTCCGCTCTGCTGTGCATTAGATAGGTCGTGTATTGATGCGACAGTATCTAAATCTGTTTCTAAATTAAAGGCACGTACCTGTACAGGAGATTGACTTTCCGCTGAAGTTGCAGAATTGCATTTTATTCGAAACTTGTGCAAAGGCAAAGAGGTCCATCCGAGTCTGCGGTAAAATTCTTCAGGTATGATAGTGAAAAGCACACCGAGGTCGCAACCTATTATCTTTAGATAATCTATTGTTTGTTGCATGAGTGCGGAAGCATAGCCGACCCCGCGATATTTTTCGTGTGTGCAGACACCGCCGATGCCTCCCATAGTAACAAGCGATGTGCCTATCCGAATGCGTCGTTCCCAGACACGTAAAGTTGACACCACGCGATCGTTCACAACAACGACTCGAGTTTGTGAAAGCCTGTAGCTGCTATCCCCGTTGACGTACTGCCAATAACGTTCATGCTGGTTAGGATTGAACGCCATGCAGTTGAGTTCCACAACCTGTTCTAATTCTGATTCGTGTGCTGCTCTGATTTCCATATAATTTGAATACCGTGGATTACTTCATAGTAAAGATAACACCTAATGCTTCATTTGGTGTTTGAATCAATTTTTCACATGCTTCAGATGCTTGGTCAATCGGGACGATATCTGTGATGATATGTTCTAATTTGATTTTGCCTTCCGAAATTAGTCGTAGTGATAGTTCTAAGTTGCGTTGTGTTGGCCACGGTACTAATACTGATGGGTAGTCTGCTCCGTGTTCATAATTTTCATCGTGGTAGCCTGGGCCGGTGCGTGCTGCACTGATTACATCTACATTGCCGAGTCCTGCTGCGAAACCGTGTGTAATACTTGCCCCACCCACAATAACGATCCGTCCCATCCTGTGGGTGTCAGGAGCAATTTTTAGCATTGCACGAATCTGTTGAAAAGCACTTGTAGCATCGCCTCCAAATGCAATAATCCCACAATCCATACCGTAGCCGTTGGTAAATTCCTGTGCAATCGGAATTGGATCTGTTTCGGAGACATTGATTGCATGATCTATTCCTGATTTTTCAGCAATTTTTAACCTTAACGGAAGTTTGTCTAATCCGATAACATAAGCTCCCGCAGTTTTTGCAATTTGCGTTGCAAATTGCCCAAGAACTCCTAATCCTGCAATAACAACGTTTTCACCGATACGGATGCGTCCACGTTGTACTGCGTGAAGTGCTGTTGCAGTGAGGTGAACGGATGCTGCTTCTTCATCTTTGACATTTTCAGGTATTTTAGTGCACAGGTTATGCGGCACACAAGCATAAGTTGCGTGTAATGCATACCCCCCGCCCATACCAGCGACTCTGTCTCCGATCTCAAATTCGTCGCAGTCTCCTGCTTTCTCAATGACGATCCCCGCGTTCGTATAACCGAACGGACGTTTTTGTGTTCCGTCACCTGGGTTTTCGCGTCTCCGTTTCATACCGCCGAGTTCTGTTCCTGGACTGACCATAGAGGCGTGAACTTCAATTAACAGTTGTCCCGGTTTTGGTGCAGGTGTCTCCTGTTCCTCTGTGGTGATACGTCCTGCATCACTTCTCATGACAACTTTTCTTGTTTTGTTCATATAAGTTTCCTTCAGATGTGTGATTGAACGTTATCCATATTTTATTCAAAATCGGTTTTGTTGTCAAATGATAGTATGGTTTAGAATAACATTGAAAGGTTAATTTTTAATTTGATTAAATTTTACTATTTGTGGTATAATTGTTGTAAAATACTGCAAATGTTTTATTTGAAATATAATTTTGCTTGACAACGTTTTTATATTAGTGTAAATTATTTTGTTAAAATATAATTTTGCTTGACAACGTTTTTATATTAGTGTAAATTATTTTGTTAAGTACATAACCGCGTTTGAGAGATTCGCCTTAATACATTATTTTATGTGTCCGTAGATTTCCGGTGAACCCCTTCCTCAAACAAGAGATTAGACCTATACCGAGAGGTAGAGAGTACGTTACAATAAGTAAATGAAATTAGTAAGGAGTGTTTTATGAATAATCAGCTTTTTAACAGGAAAATACTGTTTTCCTTGATGGCTGTAATAATGTGTTTGGGATTCACCGCCTTGAGTTACGGTGCAGCTACTGTATCTGTTGATCCCGCTACTGTTGATTCTCCCGCGGTCGGTGAACAACTCACTATAAATATTAATATTGCGGGGGGTGTAGGTGTTGCAGGTTTCCAAGCAACTGTCAATTATGACAATACTGCGCTGAGTTATGTTTCCGCTGCAAAGGGTGATTACCTCCCTGGTGATCCTACTGCAGGAACATTTATCCTTACGTTGCAACCGGGTGATTCCAACGTCGCAGTTATTGGCTTCCCTTTTAATATAGAGGACAGAACTGCGGATGGTGATGGTACGCTTGCTACGGTAACTTTTGAAGTGGTTGAAGTGAAAGCGTCTTCTATCACATTATCAGATGTTCTTATTTCTGATGCCGAAGCAAGTGCATTGGAAATCACAACTGCAGATGGTTCGGTTACTGTTCCTACTGCCGACGTTGATGATGGTACTGACGGCGATGGAGCCGACGACGGTGCTGATGATGGAGCTGCCGACGACGATGGTGCAGACGATGACGGAGCTGCAGACGATGGTGCTGACGGTGATGATGGTGCCGACACTGATGACGGAGCTGCCGATGATGGCACTGATGCTGACGGTGATGACGGAGCCGCAGACGATGGTGCTGACACTGATGACGGAGCTGCCGATGATGGCACTGATGCTGATGATGGTGCTGTAGACGATGGCACTGATGCAGATGACGGAGCCGCTGATGATGGCACTGATGCTGATGATGGTGCTGCCGACGATGGTGCTGTAGACGATGGCACTGATGCAGATGACGGAGCCGCTGATGATGGCACTGACGCTGATGCTGACGCAGATGATGGTGCTGCCGATGATGGCACTGATGCTGATGATGGTGCTGTAGACGATGGCACTGATGTTGATGACGGAACCATGGATGATACTGTAGTTCCTGACCCCATTGTCCCTGAACCTCAAGTGTTCAGCATTACGCTCACGAACCTGACAACAGGTGAGCCAGGAGTGGGTGGACAAATTTTCTCACCCCCAATCTTTGCTGCACACCTTGCAGGTGCAAAACTCTATGAAGTCGGTCAACCCGCAAGTGCAGCAGTCGTCGCCCTTGCTGAAGGTGGTGATGTCTCAGGACTCGCCGCAATCGCAGCAGCTGCAGGTGCAAATACCGTTGTCGCAGAGGGTCCGGTCTTGCCTGGTGCTTCTGTTACCGTGATGGTATCAGCAGATGCTATGAACTCTGCACTCTCACTTGCAACCATGTTAGTCTCAACGAATGATGCATTTATCGGTGTTGCTGACTTACCGCTATATGATGAAGCTGGCATGCCAATTTCAACGTCTTTACATTTAACGGCTTATGATGCAGGGAGCGAACAGAATACGGAACGTGGTACGGATATTCCTGGGCCAGTCGGTTTAACTGCCGATGAAGATCCTGAAGGTACGAATAATCGTGTGCCGACAGAAGGTGGCGTGATCACATCACATCCCGGTATCGCGGGCGTTGGTGATGTCTTAGCTTCATTTGCTTGGGCAGAACCGACAGCGATGGTGACGATTGCCCCTTATGTGCCAGAACCACCACCGGAACCCGAACCTGTCCTGCCAACTTATGATGTCACACTCGCTGCAGGATTAAACATGATCTCTGTTCCGTTGATGCCGACAGAACCTTACACGGCAAAATCTCTGGCACAGATGCTAAATTCTACAGTTGTCATCAAGTTAGATGCTGATTCACAACGTTTTGTCGGTTATGTCGTTGTTGAGGAAGATGATGGCTTCGCAATTGAAGGTGGAAAAGGTTATATCGTCAATACACCTGTTGGTGGCACGGTTACGTTCATCGGCACGGCTTGGTCTGATGCACCAGCAGAGATGCCGATGGCAGAAGCTGCTGCTGCACCGAAGATCGCCAATTCAAGTGCTTGGGCGTTTATCGTAACAAGCAACTTGCAGGAGAAGGTGAGCGGTGCTACTTACACAATGGTTGCTAAGAACCTCCGTACCGGTGTTGCTACTACCGAAACAGTTACCAGTGAAGATGGATACGTCTCGGCTGTATGGGCAGACCTCGATCAGAAGACCGTGGTGGAAGCTGGAGATAGAATTGAGATCTCAGTTCTCGACGAAGATGGCACGATTGTGTCTGGTCCGTTTGAACGTACGGTCCAAACCACAGATATTCATAATGCATATATGAATGTGCAGATGCGTGTTGGTGATGTGCGTCCGCAAGAAACTATCCTTGGACAGAACTTCCCGAATCCGTTCAATCCTGAGACGTGGATACCTTATGAGTTGAGCCGTGATTCTAACGTTGTGATCAAGATTTATGATGTTTCTGGTCATACCGTTCGGGAATTAAACTTGGGCCATAAGTCAACCGGTTCGTATATGACGAATTCAACAGCGGCCTATTGGGATGGTAAGAATGAAGCGGGTGAACATGTTTCGAGCGGTATCTATTTCTATTCGCTCCAGACAGCGGATTTCTCTGCTACCCGTCGCATGGTCATTCTCAAGTAGGATTAGCAACCAAACTGTCTTAACAAAAAACGCCCCGGCTGCCGGTTTTCCGATCGCGAATCAGGATTGATTAGCGTCGGCGGCGGGGTGTTTTTTCATATTATTATGAGGAAAATACTTTTGAATAATTTAAACAAATCCATCTTTCTTTGCAGTATACTTGTGTTTCTGTGTATAGCAAGTAGCGGTAGTGTGTTTGCGTTTTCATGGAATCCGCCTAACGGACGCACTGGTGCTCCGAATGAAAACACATGTGCAGCTGCGGGGTGTCATTCCGGTAATGCCTTGAATGCTGCGGGCGGATCGCTGATGTTAACAGTACCTGGTGTCTATACGCCTGGTATGGAATATGAGATCGTTGTCCAATTAGCGCGTGCTGGACAGGAGCGGTGGGGATTTCAGATGACCGCACTGAACAGCAATAACGCACGTGCAGGCACTTTTGCAACAGTGGATGGAAATACACAATTAGATGAACAAAACAGTAAACAATACATAGAACATACATTAACTGGTACATCCGCAGGCACGAATAACGCAAACAGTTGGAGATTTAAATGGACTGCTCCATCTATTGATGTTGGACCGATTATGTTTTATGCTGCGGGGAATGCTGCTAATAATGCTGCTGGTTCTTTGGGTGATTATATTTATACACAAAAAGCAACATCAGATTCTATTACTTACGGTGTTTCGTTAGATGTCGTGGGTAATTCAAACAAAAGAATTACAGATGCAAGCACGGGGGTGACTTATACACTCCGGGTAACAAATACTGGCAATACAAATGATACAATACGTTTAAGAACTTCAGGCGACGCCAATGCTACGCTAAGCCAATTATCTGTAACACTGGGGGCAGGTGCTTCAAGAAACGTAACATTAACAGTTTCTGACAATAAACTTCAAAGATCAGGGGATTACAATGTCAAGGTTACTGCTACCTCACAAGCGGATAATTCTGAAACAGCGGAAGTTACGACGACGACAACTGTGCTGCCCGTATACGGTGTTCAGTTAGCAGGGGTAGGTAGCTTAACAAAGCAAACGACAGATGCAAGTACAGGGGTGACTTACACCCTCCGTGTGACAAATAGCGGAAACACAAATGATACAGTCCGTCTAGCTGTCTCAGGAGATGCAACTGCTACAATAAGCCCCTCTTCTATTTCCCTGAACCAGGGTGCCTCACGTACAGTGACGTTAAGAGTTTCTGGTGCTGCCCTTGCAAAAGCGGGTGCTTACAATGTGAAAGTTACCGCTACCTCACAAGGTGATAGCGATCAAACTGCTGAAAGCACTACTACAACGACTATTCTTCCTGTTTATGATATTACATTAACAGGTGTTGGCGAGCTTACACAAGAGACAGAAGATGCAAGCGACGGTATTCTCTACGCCATCACAATCACAAACAACGGAAACACAGATGATAAGGTGAATTTGACAACTTCTGGTGATGTTGCTGCAACGTTAAGTAGCACTGAAGTATCTATTGCTTATGGTGCTTCTGAGACGATTGCACTGGCGATTTCTGGTGATGTGCTGGCTTTTGCAGGTGATTATGAAGTTAGGGTTAGTGCTTCTTCACAAGGTGATAGCGATCAGACCGCTGAAATCCTGACGACGACGACTATTCTTCCTGTCTACGATATTGCGTTGGAAGGTGTTGGTGAGTTGACTACAGAAACTGCGGACGCGAGTGAAGGTGTTAGTTGGACGATCAAAGTTACAAACAACGGCAATACGGACGATGTGATTGATTTGACAACAGCAGGCACTGATGCGACGTTGGGTCAAACATCAGTTTCGCTTGCATCAGGTGCTTCAACAGAAGTAATGTTGGCGATTTCTGGTGATGTGCTGGCTCTTGCGGGTGATTATGAAGTTAGGGTTAGTGCTTCTTCACAAGGTGATAGCGATCAGACCGCTGAAATCCTGACGACGACGACTATTCTTCCTGTCTACGATATTGCGTTGGAAGGTGTTGGTGAGTTGACTACAGAAACTGCGGACGCGAGTGAAGGTGTTAGTTGGACGATCAAAGTTACAAACAACGGCAATACGGACGATGTGATTGATTTAGCAACAGAAGGTACTGATGCGACATTGGGTCAAACATCAGTTTCGCTTGCATCAGGTGCTTCGGCAGACGTGACTCTGACGATTTCAGGTGATGTTTTGGGAACAGCTGGCACGTACGAAGTCAAGGTTACTGCTGTCTCACAAGGAGATGATTCAAAAACGGCATCAGTAGCAACTACTACGACTGTTTTACCTGTATACGGCGTGACTTTAGCAAGTGATACACGCACTGGAGCAACAATGGATATGGTTGCTGGCGTTGCTTATACACTTACAGTGACAAACACCGGTAATACGGAAGATACGATAGTTCTCAGTTCTTCTGCTGAAGTAGGAATCGGTGGGGCTGTGCTAGGGGCTTTCAGTTTGCCAGCCTCTGAAGCACCTGCTACAAGTCAGTTGGAAATTATGCTTGCTGCAGGCGCGTCAGCGGATGTGATATTTACAGCTTCAGGTGATCTGCTGACACAACCGGGTGAGTATGAAATTGTGGTTACTGCAACTTCACAAGGAGATACTACCAAGACCGTTGGACTTACCACAACAACTACAATCGCTGCTGTTCCGCCAGAATATGGTGTGCAGTTGCAAGGTAAAGACGAGCTTACAGGCGCGACAACGGATATCCTAAGAGGGGTCACATACACCCTTACCGTTACAAACACCGGTAATACAGAGGATACAATCGTTCTCAGTTCTTCAGCAGAATTTGGGATTGAAGGGAGCGTTCTCGGTTCGTTCAGTCAAGAAACGTCCACAAGTCAGTTGCAAATTACACTTGCTGCGGGCGAAACTGCAGAAGTAAAATTCACTGCTGCAGGAGATTCTTTCACGAAACCGGGTGAATATGAAATTGTGGTTACTGTGACTTCGCAAGGGGATACCACGAAAATCGCTGAAATTACTACAACAACAACTATTGAACCTGTACCGTGGGATCTAAATGCTGATGGCGCGGTGAATATTCTGGATTTGGTTGCGGTTGCTAACCAATTCGGTGAATCGGGTGATGGTTTATCAGGTGACGTGAATATGGATGGCGCGGTGAATATTCTGGATTTGGTTGCGGTTGCTAACCAATTTGGAAAAACACAAGCGGAGATTGTCCAAGCTAACCAGTAGTTTTGATTGGATGGGTGCGCTTTTTTGCGTGCCCATCGGACCTTATGGAGTAGACTATGGCATCAAAATATCGGGTCGGTATTATCGGATGTGGTGGAATTGCTAACGCACATGCCCGCGGATATGAAGGCGTTGATCAAACTGAAATCGTTGCACTTGCAGACCCTATTCAAGCTGCACTTGATAAGTTTTCAGACACATACAGTGTTCCTAAGGAACACTGTTATTTGGATCCGCGAGATATGCTGGATAACGAAAATCTTGATATTATCAGTGTTGCTACGTGGCATAAACTTCATGCACCGATGACGATTGCAGCATGTGCACGAGCACCCAAGGCTGTCCTTTGTGAAAAACCGATGGGTGTTAATCTGGGTGAGTGTGATGAGATGCTAATCGCAGCGAACCGGAACAGTGTCAAACTTGTTATAGGACACCAGCGTCGTTTTAATTCTGCATGGACAGATGTGCGCAATCTCATCGCTGCAGGGGCAATCGGTGAACCCCGGCAGATCGTTTGCCACGGCGGACAAGGATTGCTAAATGATTGCTCACATCTCTTTGATATGATGCGATATGTACTCGGTGATCCTGCCCCGCAATGGGTAATCGGTAACGTTGAACGCAAAACAGAACGATATGAACGTGATATTCAGATCGAAGATCGCAGTGCTGGAATCGTCGGATTTGCAAACGGGTGTATAGGGATGCTGATGCAGGAGATTGGTAGACCGAACTATCAAGGTGGGATTGTCTACGGCACTGATGGCATAGCAGATGTAACAGAGGGACGCGTCCGCCTGCTAAACAGTAAAGCTGTGGATTGGGAGGAACGCCCTTCTGATGGAACAAACCAGCATATCGCGCAAGCGCAGGAATTAATTGAATGGATTGAAGACGGCCCAGAGCACCGTGGCGAGGCAAAACATGGGCGCGCTGCTATTGAAATTATTATGGCGATATACGAATCAGCACGTATGCATGAAGTCGTACAATTACCGCTGCGCACCCATGCAAACCCGCTTGATTTGATGATTGAAAGCGGCGATTTACCCGTTGAACGCCCCGGACGATATGATATTCGGGCGTTTTTACTGCATGGTGAATCTATGAAACCTGAATAATTTCTATCTCTCAATGCATAAGAAATACAAATACCATGCAGATAACACAAGGCGTTAGTGTCGGATTGGCAGCACTCAGCCGTAACAAATTACGTTCTGTCCTCACAACGTTGGGCATAATCATCGGTATTGCAGCAGTTGTTGCAGTCGTTTCTGTTGGTGGCGGTGCAGAACATCTAGTCTTATTAGAGATGGAGCGAGCAGGTGGTGCGGGGATGATCGTCTGCTTCCGAAAAGAGCATATTCGTAGAGATGATGGTTCATACGTTGAAAATAAACATCCAGAATATATTGAATACAATGACCTCGCTTTTATACTCGAAACGTGCCCATCTATAAAAACTGCAGCAGCACAATCCGGAATGAATCTCCGTGTATCACACAGGCACAACAATCGATCGCTACAAGTTCACGGTGTTACGCCATCTTTTCAAGAAGTTAATAACTGGTATGCTGAAAGAGGTAGGTTTTTTAATGAAAGCGACATGGAACTACGCGACCCTATCTGCGTAATTGGTTCTGAGGTACAAAAGGAATTATTTGATATGTCAGATCCGATAGGGCAAGAATTAAGAGTTGGTTCCGGACGATTCACCGTTGTTGGGGTCATGGAAGAAAAGGGCAATAATATGGCGACTGAGGGGTGGGACAATAGAGTGATTATACCGCTGACTACTATGAAAACCCGTTTTGTTGGGGACAGAAAGGGGTGGATCGTGCTATTTACACAAGCGGTGAGTTATGAAAAAGTGGAGCAAGCACTTGCTGAACTCAAAGTCGCGTTCAGGCAACAACACGGTGATGAAAAATACTTTGATTTTTTCTCAGCAAAACAGGTAATAGAACAGGTAGGAAATGTTAGCCGTATCATTCAGGTGCTTCTCGGTGCTGTCGCAAGTATCGCCCTTTTTGTTGGCGGAATTGGTATCATGAACATTATGCTGGTGTCCGTTACAGAGCGAACACGCGAGATAGGTTTACGCAAAGCTATCGGGGCAAGACGGACTGACATCCTCATCCAGTTTTTGATTGAAGCGGTGGTTTTAAGCATTTGCGGTGGGTTGATCGGTATTTTTTTGGGGAGCGGGCTTGCAACAGGTTCAGGGTGGGCTATCTCAAAATTTATGATTAAAGATGCAACTTGGCCTGCAGTTGTATCTATTCAAGCGGCAGTGGTTGCCTTCTGTGTTTCTGCTTTCATCGGTGTGTTTTTCGGTATCTATCCAGCAAACAAAGCTGCAGGTCTTATGCCAACTGAAGCATTGCGTCATGACTGATCGGTATAAGACATTTTTTGTGCTCCATTTAACGTAATCTTTCCATGTTGCGTCCCGATGCACAACCTAGATGAAGATTAACTTATTCTTTGGGTAATTCTCATTTTTTGTCAGAATCTCGGATTTACGCGGATTACGCGGATTAGCGCGGATTTTTCTTTTGCTGTGCGTTTATCCATTTTTGTAGGGTTTACTTTTAGTTCCGTTTCACGGATGCACAAACTGTGTAAAGATTAATAATTTAATTCGGTAATTTCTTGAAGATGCCGTGTGGTTAGGAAACCTTACCTACAGAGCCTGGGGAATATAGAATTACCCAAATATTTTCTTAAACTTCATGAAAGGTTGTGCTACAAATACGGCACAAGCACGTTATCCACAGAACGTGTATTTGGAAACCAGTCTACAATCTTCCGTAACACCTCATCAAGCAGAATATCCGGGCAGGATGCACCCGCTGTCAAAACAATGTCAATCGGAGTACCATCAGGATGTTCAGTCGGTAACCAATTTTCAGACGTAATCACCGCTTTCGCATCAAGTGATAGATGGCGAATTTTACTTGGACTGAGCAACTCCTCTGCGTCTCTGACAAAGTAGGTAGGTAACTTATGTTCACAGAGTTCTACCAGATGACTTGTATTAGATGAGTTGTAACCGCCTACAACAACTGCTACATCGCCTCCTTCAGCAATAAGTGCAAGTGTCGCGTCCTGATTTTCTTTTGTGGCATAGCAGAGGGTATCTTTGGTATCAGCGAAATGTTCTGCAAGATTCTCCTCACCGTATCTCACACCAATTGCGTGTCGCAACAGATCAGCGATCGCTTGTGTCTCTGTAGCAAGCATCGTCGTCTGATTGACAACGCCGATGCGTTTGAGGTGGACATCTGGATGGAACCCCTTGGAATAACGATCAGCGAATTTTTGAAAGAAAAAGTCTGCATCCGCTTCACCGCTTATCACCTTTGCAAGGTCTTCTGCTTCTGCAAGGTCACGGACAACGACTACAGGTGCTTCTGCTTGTGCATGCGAAAATGTGGCACGTGTCTCCTCATGATACCGTTTGCCATGCACAACAACGGTGTAATCTTGCTTGCCGATCTCTTGACTCCGCTTCCATACCTTTTCAACAAATGGACATGTCGTATTATAGGATGAAAGCGTAACGCCCCGATCATTAAGTTCCTGTTCAACTTCCAACGTTGTGCCGAAGGCAGGGACGATGACAACATCATTCGGTACTAACACATCAAACGGTAGCAACGGTTTACCTTCAGTATCTGAAAGAAATTGCACGCCGTTATGTCTTAAATTGTCATTGACGCGTGGGTTATGGATAATTTCTGATAATAAGAAGATACGTTTGTCTGGATTTTCCTCAAGCGCGCGATATGCTATCTCAACAGCATTTTCAACGCCATAACAGAAACCGAAGTGACGTGCAATCTTAAATCGGACAGGTCCAAAATCTAATACGGAGGGGGATACGTCTCGTTTACGGGTGTCCATATTCCGCCGTGATGCCTTAACGGTAGAAATTATAGGACTTTCATAAAAACGTGGGATATTAAAAGTACGTGGCATCTTTCAAAATGTGTGTTTGCTTCTTTATGCGCTGAGGGTTTTTCTACCTTTTGCTCTGCGACGTGCAAGAATCTTTCTGCCATCACGAGTAGACATGCGTTTTCGAAATCCGAGTTTGTTTTTTCTTTTCCGTCTATGTGGCTGATACGTACGTTTCATAACTCTTCCTTTTTATTCCTTATAGTTAAGACTTCCGCGTTCCCCTCGCCTGCGGGGGGATAAAGGGGTAAATCCTAAACAGGAACACCCAAATTTGCGTAAGTCCTTATAATTAATTGTTTGCTTTTCTCCAATAAAAGGATACACGATTTTTCTCAAATTGTCAAATAAATCTCTAAAAACTTGTAAAAAAAAGACTTGATATTATACGGGAATGTGGTATAATGATAGTATCAACAGTGGGAGGCAATGCATTCTTTAGCGACCTTGCTAAAGTGTTTCCCGTCCAAAGTGCATCACAAGCACTGTATTAAAACTCAACACATAATAGTAGGAGAAAAATCATGGATCAAGAAAAAAGAGACGCGCTCATAGAAGAATTGACGAAAGTATATTGGATGGAATTAGAAGCGACAATTAATTATTTGGCAATATCAACTGATCTTGACGGTATCCGTGCTGAAGAAATTAAGAAGTCCCTTGCCGCGGATATTCAAACGGAAATTTCACATGCACAGGACCTTGCCTCGCGCATCAAGGAAATCGGTGGGAGCGTTCCCGGTTCGTTCAAATTCAAACCGATGCAGAGTTCACTTCAACCGCCTGATGATACGACTGATGTCGTAGCTGCCATCAAAGGTGTTATTGAAGCAGAGAACGACGCGATTGATCAGTATAATAAGATTATTCGTATGTGTGATGGGATAGACTACGTTACACAGGATCTCTGTGTTAGACTTCTTGCAGATGAAGAAACGCATCGTAGAGAGTTCAATGGTTTCCTGAAAGAATATGAATAACGTGAGTCATGTAGCGTAACCTTTCCAGGTTGCGTAATCTTTGTAGCATAACCTTTCTGGGTTGCGTCACGATACACAAGCTGGAAAGTTTGTGCTACAATTTTCGGTGATATGAAACAGATGGATGGAAAGAACAATATGAACGATAACATAAAGTGCATGATCCAATCAAAAGCTCGAAAATCCAAAGCGGCGATGCGTGTTTTATCCCGCAGTTCCTCCGATATTCGAAATAACACGCTCTTAGCGATGGCTGAAAGCATCTTGGAAGCAAAGGATGACATTCAGGAAGTAAACCGATTTGATCTTGATAACGGTAAAGAAACGGAACTTGCTGCCCCCCTTATGCAGCGCCTCCTAATAGACGATCAAAAGATAGAACGTATGGCGGATAACCTGCGACAGGTCGCCGCACTTCCCGACCCAATCGGTGAAGTGATTAGCATGAGAGAACGACCTAACGGACTCAAAATAGGCACGGTCCGTGTTCCGATAGGTGTTGTGGGGGTAGTGTATGAGTCGCGCCCTGATGTAACCGTAGAAGTGTCAGCACTCTGCATCAAATCTGGAAATGGTGTTATTTTACGAGGTGGTTCGGAAGCGATTCATTCTAATACGATACTCGCGCGTATCCTCAGCGATACCGCTGCCAGAGAAGGAGTGCCAGATGCTATCCAGTTCGTTGACACCACAGATAGGCAAGCCGTATATGAACTTATTCGTCTTATAGAATATATTGATCTGGTAATTCCACGCGGCAGTAACGAGTTCGTCCAGGATTTGATGCGGAAATCTGATATTCCGGTGCTTGGACATGCCGACGGTATTTGTCATATCTATGTTGACAAAGCTGCTGATCTTGAGATGGCATCTAAAATTTGCATGAACGCGAAGGTCGGATATAAGGTTGCTGTTTGTAACGCATTAGAGACGTTACTTGTTCACACTGATGTTGCGGATACGTTCCTTCCTACTTTTTGTAAGGCTTTACATGAAGAAAAGGTGGAAGTTCGTGGGTGCAAGAAGACAAAGCGGATTTATTCTGCGGCGAAACCTGCGACTGAAGATGATTGGCGCACAGAATATCTCGATTACATCGTGTCCATTCGTGTGGTAGACGATATAGATACCGCGATTGACCATATTGAAACTTATGGGTCACATCATTCGGATGCAATTATTACGGAGAGTTATTCAGCATCACAACGTTTTCTCAAAGAGGTAGATTCGGCTGCGGTTTATGTTAATGCCAGTACTGTTTTTACCGATGGTTATGAATTCGGGTTGGGGGCTGAGGTCGGAATTAGCACGCAAAAACTCCACTCTCGCGGACCGATGGGGCTTGAAGGTTTGACAAGTTATAAGTATGTGATCTATGGTGATGGTCAAGTGCGTGAGTAGATAGATTAAATTGAACGGAAAAAGGAAATTTGGACTTAAAAAGGGATGGGATAGGATGTTGGAAACTTCATCTATCTTGTCCCTTTTTTAGTGCGTATGCAGTGGACAAGCCAGCACAGCAACGATCATCTATCCGATCACTTCAATAGGCAACAACGCAGAGGCATTCAAAAGTCGATTTTGGACGCGGATTTTTGTTTGTCAGAATCGCGGATTACACCAAATCAACGGTATGAATGCCGTTTAGGCATTCCCCGGATTACGCGGATTGACGCGGATTTTAAGAGTCTGTGTCTTCTTGCGTGCTCTTTTTCTGAATCTTGGATTTTCGCGGATTAGGTGGTTGGTGCTTCAAGGTGCTTTTCGTAGGATTCGGATAAACACAGATTGTCGGTTTTCAGCATCTCGGATTAGCACCAGATCAAAGGTATGAATGCGATTTAGGCATTTTCCAGATTATCTTTTTCAGCATTGCGGAGGACGCTAAGTCCACGACAATTGAATGGCTCTGGCAACAACGCGCTTTTAATGGCAATTAATGGCAAAAAGTGGCAATCTAAAAATACTTGAAAACGCGTGATTACGGACATCTAGACATATAAGGATTCCATTCCTAACTTTTTGATTGACACAATCCCCGTTTTGTTATAAAATACTATAGTTTGGACAATTTTTGTTTTTTTTATGGACATAAAGCAGGAAAGCGGGTATCCTTTTAGAAAACACAAATTTGAAAGGATATTTCAAATGACCCCACTTTCCTACTTGGACAACATGTTATCAGATTTTTGACCTTTGTTCAAGTATAATAACTTTCACCACTTTCAGACTTTCGTAAAAGGTCTGATAAATACGCCCTACCGAGGCACAATGACACAAATCTATCTTGCGACAGCCCAAGCAGGTCGGTATTGGTCTCTGCCAAAGTTTCTCTCGCGTGGCATCTGGTGTGTGGATCAAGTCGCCACTACGCTAAGCCATCAAGTGCTATCCGCTTACCCCACGGGCGTCTATGTCTATGATGAGACGCATGCCATAAGTAGCGGTTCAAAACAAGCGGGTTTGCATTTCCGCAGGAACCCTGCGTATCAGGCACGTAACAAGAACCAGTCCAAGTTTCATCACGGACACGAGTTCGGTGCGATTGGCTGGCTGGCAGAAACGCGCGAAGGCACGCGCCTATTTCCATTAGCCACACGGATGATGGAACCGAAAAGCGAGGACGCGAATAGCCTCGCTGTGCTGAAGCATTTATGTAATCTTGTGCCACCGGGTCTTATCATTTTTGATAGAGGTTTCAATAGACGCAAAGTGTTCACGGAGATACTCTCACAAGGACATCATTTACTTTGTCGTGCGAAGTCAAACGCAGCGTTTTTTGATATACCGAAACGCCCTAAGCGTCTCAAGAGAGGCAGACCCCGTCGGTATGGTAGCCGTGTGTCTATTCCACACCTGCAGTATACAGATATCGTTGTTGAGGATCAGACACTTTCTGTCGCTGATAAAGTCGTGCGAACAAAGATGTGTCCTGTAGATGTCCGCATCGTTGTGATACGCAAACGCCCCAAAAAGTCTAAACCCTATCGGTATTTTTGTGTATTTACTTCAGATTTACGACTGCCCGTAGAAACAGTTATCCGACACTATAGAAACCGGTGGCAGATTGAAACTGCCTTTCGGGACGCTAAAGAAAACTTCGGATTTGACACCTATCAACTCCGAGACAGGAAAAGTTTGGATCGGTTCGCTCAACTCAGTTTCACCGCAGCAACGCTGACACAACTCGCTTTCAGTCCGTCGCCATTGCCTAAGACACCCGCAGACACAGACACAGACAAGGTTTCTCTTGATTTAGAAGACGTGCTATCCACGCTCAATATACACTGGTATAAACCGAAACATCTCACACGCGGCTTGATGACCGCTTACTTGCAGCGATGTTTACAACAAAACTATTTTTATACGGGTTACGACCCGAGGAAAAACGCACAGAAAAAACTAAAAATCCCCGAAGATACTACATGAACTAGTTCAACAGCAACTATTTTCACGATTATTGGAAAAATGATGGCTAAAAAACAGTGATTTCTAACAGAATTTAGACAGAAAAGGGGCGTTAGCAGCGGTTCTAACACCTGTTCAGAAGTGCTAACGGGGAAATGCTGCCAACTATTCATAATCTATAACAAGACCAAAAATGTCCAAACTATAGTATAAAATAGAAACAAAATTGTAGCGGCGGTACCATTACATTCCGCCAGCAAGGAGACGAAATGATACTTAAACAAAACTTTATGCAAATAGCAACAGTACTATTTCTGCTGCTTCTTTCGATCCTTCCTCTGTCTGCTGAGGAACAACTCGAAGAAACACCCGCTCCATTGAAAAAGTACGTTGAATTCACACTCAGCGGCACCTATTCCGATACCAAAGAGATGAGTTTTTTTGGAACAACTTCAACGAAAACACTGCGTGGACTTTTCAAGAAATTGGACACACTCAAAAATGACGATGAAGTCGCCGGTATTATCTTCAAAATTGGAAGTATCGGTATAGGATGGGCAAACCTACAAGAAATAAGAGAAAAGTTAGATGAAATCCGTGATGGCGATAAAGAGATGATTGCCTATCTCGAAACCGGTGGCAATGCTGAATATCTCCTTGCAGCTGCGATGGATAGAATCGTGCTGGTACCAACCGGAAACCTCAATCTGATCGGTTTACGTGCTGAAATCCTTTTTTTAAAAGGACTATTGGAAAAATTGGACATTGAAGCGAATATGCTCGCTATGGGAAAATTCAAATCCGGTATTGAACCCTACATGCGCAATGGCATGTCCAATGAATTCCGTGAATCCATGACAGCACTACTTGACGATCTATATAATCAGATGTTGCAAAAGATCGCTGACGGTAGAGATGGAATTACCTCAGAAGTCGCAGCAAACTTGATCGATAGTGGCCCTTTTACTGCACAAGAAGCACACGACGTAAAACTTGTTGATGAATTAAAATACTATGATGAACTCCTTGAGGCAGTAAATGAAGAAAAAAGGGGGAAAGCACAGGTTGCCAAGCAAGATGATGTAAACAAACGAAAAATACCTGATATGAATAGTTTTGCTGGACTGATGCAGCTGTTTAGTATGCTTAACCCGCCCCAGCGCGCAAAACTGCGTCCTGCAGATAAGCAGATCGCACTCATCTATGCCAGCGGCCCCATCATCTTGTCAGATATTAACTCGCCTTTTACTACCACGTCTATGATTACACCCAAAACGTTGAGAAAAGTGTTTAAAAAAGCACGTACCGATGATGCTGTTCAGGCTGTTGTGTTCCGTGTAGACAGTCCCGGGGGTTCCGCTTTTGCATCTGACCTTATCTGGCGTGAGGTGATGCTAACACAACGCGAAAAACCTGTTATCGTCTCAATGGCAAATATGGCTGCCTCTGGCGG
The DNA here is from genome assembly GCA_965200395.1 of Candidatus Poribacteria bacterium. GTDB lineage: Bacteria > Poribacteria > WGA-4E > WGA-4E > WGA-3G > MSPOR6. The sequence goes on from CBDAUH010000004.1 coordinate 1,460,132, forward strand.
TTATTACATATCTATGGCTGCACAAAAAATCGTAGCACAACCCGGCACACTCACCGGTTCAATCGGAGTCTACGGCGGCAAACTCAATCTCAAAGGGTTCTATAACAAAATCGGTTTGAATAAAGAAGTCATCACGTATGGGCAAAATGCAACGATCTATTCGGATTACGGAAACTTTACACAGCCGGAACGCGAACGCATTGAAAAGATGATGGAAACCGTCTATGAGCAATTTGTTAATAAAGCAGCTGCCGGCAGACAAACCACCTTCGACGAAATTGATGCCGTCGCTCAGGGAAGAATCTGGACAGGAAAACAGGCAAAAGAGCTCGGACTCGTCGATGAACTCGGCGGGCTGAACACGGCACTCGCTATCGCAAAGAAAGAAGTGGGGATTACAGATAAAGATAGAGTGGATATCATCGTGCTACCAGAGCAGAGAACATTCCTTGAACAATTTATGGAAACTATGCTTGATGAAGAGATAAGCATCTCAGAAACACTGCCTTTACAGCTGGCACAACAACACCCCTTGTTTCCGATGCTAAAACTGCAATGGCATCGAATAATGACATGGTTAACCCTATTTGAAAATGAACGTGTGGTTACCGCACTACCTTTCGACATTATGATTCGGTGATTTTATGAGTACTAATGATTTTCATGTTGATGTAACTGACGAACAGGTTACCTTTTTTCAAGAAAACGGGTATCTGAGCATACCACGTATCACAACGGATACAGAGATTGAATCGCTAAAAGGTATCTACGATAAACTTTTCAAGGATAGAACAGGTGAGGCACAGGGACGCTATTTCGATCTTGCAGGGCCACGGGCACATACTGGTAGGGAGACGTTACCGCAAGTCTTGGGACCAGAAGCCCAGTTCCCTGAACTTCGCGAGTCTGTCTATTTTCACAATGCACGGCGGCTTGCTGCGAAACTGCTCGGTGAAGCAGAAGAAAAAGTCGGCGGTGGCGGGCACATGATTCTAAAACCTGCACACTACGGCAACGAAACACCGTGGCATCAAGACGAGGCGTACTGGAATCCCAAAGTTCTGCCGCACAGTTTAAGTGTCTGGCTTCCGTTGGACAAAGCGACACTTGAAAGTGGTTGCCTCCAGTTTATCCCAAAATCTCATAAAGGCGAAGTACGGTGGCATCGGCATATCAACAACGATCCGCTTGTGCACGGCTTAGTTACGGATGATGTGGATCCATCCGAAGCAGTCACCTGTCCCATACCAGCAGGCGGGGCAACGTTCCATCACTGCAGAACTTTACACTATTCAGCACCAAACAGCACTGACCAAGAACGGAGGGCATATATCCTTGTCTTTAGCGGTCCACATCAGAAGTTAGAAAAACCTGCACATCGTCCGTGGATAAAAGAGGAACAGGAGGCACTTGCAAAACTTAAATCGTTAGCAAAGGATGTTTTGTAGCATAACCTTTCCAGGTTGTGCATCGGACGAAAAATGTCTTATTCCTGAACTCATGTTTGTTTAAGATAAAGCGATTGTGGGTACCGCTTAGAACTTCAGGATTGGGCAATTGTTGTAGAAAATCATAATTGTGGAAGCAAGCGTTGTACTGGCTCATAAGACAAAAGACTCAATGAATTCTAATGATTTGCGACTTAGAATTTTACTTGTGAAATGAGATATAAAAATGACCCCAAATCTTGTAAACGTTTCCAAAGTATTTAAGCCTTCCGTGCAATATAGGATACCTTTATTCCAACGACATTACGTATGGGATCGCATAAGTCAATGGGAATATTTATGGCATGATATTTCACAACAAGAGCAAGTAGGAGCTACGATGCATTTCACCGGGACTACCGTTATCCAACAACAGCCAGCATCTCCCGGTGTCCAAATATATGATATTATCGATGGACAACAGCGACTGATAACCTTTCAAATCATTCTTTGTGCAATCAGAGATATATGTAAGCAAAACAACTATACGGAGATTACTGATGAGGTTTGTCAATACATAAAGAATCCGGGCGATGAACTCGAGGCAAATGAACGCTATAAAATAATACCGACAAAACGGGATAAAACATCTTTTATTGCACTCATTGATGGAGACACCAGAAATAGTAGAGGAAAGATTTATTCCGCTTATAGTTATTTTCATGATCAGATACAAAACCGCGTCGATATAGATCCAGAAAAAATCAAACACTTGTTCGAGATCATTAAAAGTAACTTTGGCTTTGTTCAAATAAGCCTTGGCGAATCAGACAAACCGGAAAAGATATTTGAATCGCTTAATACAAGAGCGAAAGATCTTTCAGAGTTTGATAAACTCCGCAATAATCTATTCCTGCGCGCCCGTGAAAATAGAGATGCTCTAGATGCTCTATATGAAAAGTATTGGGAACATTTTGAGGATGATTATTGGGATCCTAAAATTATAAAGGTGGGCACTTCCTATAAGTCATTCCTGCAACATTTCCTGATGGCGAACCTTGCAACTGAAGATGTAAAGCCTGAATTTACTACTTATGAACGCAAATATCAATCAAAACTCAGACAAGAAGGCAAAACAGTAGAAGATGAGTTTATTTTATTAAAAAACTATTCCGATGTTTATAAAAAAATAACAGACTGTGAGGAAAACACCCTCATCGGCAAACGCATGAAATTCTACAAGATATTCAAGTTGACCACCTTGCACCCATTCTTGTTGTTTGTTATCTGCGATGTTAAACTGGGAGAAACTGAACTTGAACGCGTTTTTGATATTTTGGAATCTTATACACTCCGACGTATGTTATGCTGTAAAGGTACAGGTGGACTCAAAAATTACAACAAATTCTTTGCCAGACTTATAAAAAATCTTCAAGATGGTTTTAGTTTAGACAAGTTTATACAACTCCTTGCTGACGAAACATCTGATACGACTCACTATCCAACAGACCATCAGATTCGGGGTGCTTTATATACACGTTTTGAACCTAACTCTCTAAACTTCCCCGACAAAGAGACTATTACTTTCCCAAACAATCAGTTTATAAAAGCATCTTTGTCAGGGCTTTGGGTGCAAACAGCTGGTCAGATAAAAAAGAAACTTATTCGCTATATCCTTTATCGGATAGAAATGGAAAAACAGAAGAATAGATTTAGCGAAAAAGTGGTTTTCAAAGAAGCGTTGAGTTTAGAACATGTCATGCCAAAAACTTGGAAAGAAAAATGGGATTTACCGATTAACCCAGAAGCTGTCACTCATAATTCGGACACATACACGGTTATTGTAAATATGAATGTGTCAAGTGAACGGAAACTTTACCATGAATTGTTTTCAAACCCACCTACCGAAACTACACAAGGCGAGCTAGTTGAAGAAACTTATGCCAACGCCTATGATTTGGCAATCGTCAGAGACGCACTCTTGGAAAGTATAGGAAACCTTACACTCGTCAACAAACCCCTAAACTCAAGACTGGGGAATCGACCGTTTGTTGAGAAGAAAGAGGCTCTAAGAGATTCAAACTTGGTGCTCAATAGAGAAATCCGGGAGCAAAAATATTGGGACATCAATGAAATTAATGCGCGTAGTCAAAAACTCATCGAGGATGTATGTCAAATATGGAAACCTCTGGACTGGTTTAGAGGTGAATAACCGTATCAGGGATGCGGACAATAGCGTACTGAAAATGAAGTCATAGCAAAATGTTTGATTTTCATATCTATTGAACGGGCAAGAATGCAAAGAGACACATCAGTGAGAAAAATGGGAATATGGCGCGAGTACCTTGTTAGAAAACTTGCTGATATGAACCCACAAGCACTTTCGAAAACACTATCTAATGAAGATACACCTTTGATTGATGTTCTTACAGTTGTCCTTAAAGCACTTGACTATTAACTTTCAATTCAACCGATAGACCATGAAAATCTAAACCTTATATTAGAGACACAAAACACATCGACACAAATAGCAGAAAATTAGTTACATGCAAAAAAAAACGTTCAGAAAAACCCACACACTGTCCCTAGATAAGAAGGGACAGGAAACACTTACAAAACTTAAATCATTCAATTATATATTTATCAAGGAGAATTCTCATGAAATACTTATTTCGGAGACTGCCAACAAGCATTCTCATCACCTTTACCATTTTATCTGCTTGTGCCCTCATAGGTTGTGGGCAAGATGAAGAACCTACCTCATTTGTGAGTGCTACGCCGACTGTTGGCAGCACTATTGAGGCAGACACACAAATCACGGTTACTTTTGACGCGATCCCACTAGGGGTAAATGTGACCGTTGGCGAATTTATTGTCGACAATACTACTGTGACGATAACAGGACCGTTCTCACCTGGAGACTTGTATGTCATAATTACGTGGGAAGGTGGAACGAAAACGTTAACCTACACAGTCGCCGGGGCCGACGGAGATAACAACGAAAATTGACGGTCAGACGATGGTGCTAATCCCCGACGGTGAGTTTGAAGTAGGGAGCAATGATGTGGAGGCAGGTACCGGCGAAAACATTATTGAGGAAGCAACTGAGGTGATCGCCTTCGCGAGTCACCTGCTTCGGATCATTGACTCTTGTAATCCATCAGAAACAAGTTAGTGCTCATGGAAACCTTATGGGAAAACTAAATCTTAAACCTACGCACAAACCTGTAAAAAACTATTACAAAGCACTAGAGCAATACGAAAACTACGACCTTACACACGAAGGCGCAGTGAGTAGTCCATTTGCTATTTTGCTTGATGCCTGCGTAAAAAAGGTGAAAACCACCTTTGTCCCACAATACCCGATGCGCACCGAAGAAAGAAAAGGAATCTTCATTGATGGCGCAATTTTAGACGAATACGGCCTCCCAATAGCATACTGGGAGGCAAAGGATATGGATGACGATCTCCCAAAAGCAATTCAGGAGAAACGTGAAAAGGGTTATCCATTTGACAATATCCTATTTCAAACCCCTGGGCGTGCAGTCTTGTTTCAGGACGAACAAGAAGTATTAAACACAGACATCACCGATCCTGATAACCTTATTGAGGCACTTCAATATCTTTTCTCATATTCCGATACCACTTTTGGTGATTGGTATGAAGCAGTTGATAAATTCAGTGATCGCATTCCGGCTCTTGCAGACAAGTTGAAAGAACTTATTGGCGAACAACACAAAACGAATGCAGCCTACAAAGCGGCGTTTACCAAATTTTATCAAACCTGCCAAACCTCTATCGATCCCAACCTTTCACAAGCTACCGTTGAAGAGATGCTCATTCAGCATATTCTCACCGAACGTATTTTCCGAAAAGTTTTTGATAGATCAGATTTTACAAGCCGAAATATCATCGCCGCTGAAATTGAAAAGGTCAGTGCAATTCTGATGCAACAAGCGGTAAGTCGTGATAAATTCCTTGAACCTCTGAACCCTTTCTACATTGCTATTGAGCAAGCGGCGATCCGTTGTAAAGACTTCTCAGAAAAACAACACTTCCTCAACACCGTCTATGAGCGATTTTTTCAGGGTTTCTGTGTCAAAATAGCAGATACACACGGCATCGTCTACACACCACAACCGATTGTAGATTTCATGGTGAACAGCGTTGAATATCTTCTAAAGGATAAGTTTAACCGATCCCTTTCCGATATAGGCGTTCACATCATCGATCCGTTTGTTGGCACTGGAAATTTCATTGTCCGAATAATGCGGAATATACGCACAACAGCATTAGAAGAAAAATATCAAAACGAATTACATTGCAACGAAATCCTTTTAATGCCTTACTACATCGCCAATCTCAACATTGGACAGGAATTCTGGCAACGTACACAGAAATACCTGCCGTTTGAAGGTATAGTCTTCGCTGATACTTTTGAATTGTTTGATCAAGTGCAAATGGCACTCCTTTCTGAAGAAAACACAAAACGGGTAGAACAACAAAGAACAAAGGACATGTTTGTCGTTATCGGTAATCCGCCATATAATGCAGGGCAACAGAATGAAAACGACAACAACAAAAATCGTAAATATGAGGCATTAGACGAGGAAATTAAGGATACATATTCAAAAGATTCTAACGCACAGTATAAGGGCAATCTGTATGACCCTTATGTGAGAGCGTTTCGTTGGGCATCAAAACGAATTGGAGACTCTGGTATAGTAGCACTTGTAACCAACAATAGTTTCATTGAAGATGAGGCGTTTGATGGAATGCGTAAACACTTGCAGGAAGGATTTAATGCGGTTTACCTGCTTGATTTGGGAGGAGATGTCCGCGATGGACAAGGAGCATCTAATGTGTTCGACATTACCATCGGCGTGAGTATTGCCCTGCTCGTGAAAACAGGAGAACCTATTGACTCTCCTTGTATCTTTTACAACAAGGAAACTGTATTACAAAGCAAGGCGCAGACATTTGATTTCCTTAACAAACATCAAAATGTTGGGAACGTTTCATGGCAACAACTTTACCCCGATGACAAAAACAGATGGCTTACTGAAGGACTTCAAGCAGATTTTGACGACCTCATTCCGATAGGAACTAAGAAGGTAAAAGGAAACAAAAATATCACCGCAGACACTGCAGAAGGTGTGATTTTCAAAAACTTCAGTCTTGGTGTGTCAACCAATCGCGATGTCTGGGTTCACAATTTCAATCAAGATTCACTCCGTGATAATGTGCAACGCATGATAAAAACTTACACAACGGAGGTAGACCGTTGGATGCGTCAAGAACCTCCTAAACCTGAAGTTGATGATTTTGTTTTATATGATGATACAAAAATTAAGTGGAGTTCCACCTTAAAACGGCATCTCGTGAACGGAGACATCCCTGAAATCAATAAAGGAAAGATGAGACGTTCCCTTTACCGTCCTTTTACAAAAACAGAATTATTTCTTGACAAAATTCTAATAGATAGGCCTGGACAATTCCCTCTATATTTCCAACCCGTAAAGCAGAATCCGAAAATAGAATTATTTGTGTCCCAAGTATAGGTGGTCGTACAGATTTTTGGTGTTATTTAACAAATGTAATTCCAAATTTGACAATAACTTCCACAGATGGAAATCAATGCTTCCCTTTCTATATCTACGACGCGGATGGTACGAACCGACGTGAAAACATCACTGACTGGGCATTGAAAGTATTTCAGAACCACTACAGTGACAAGAATATTACGAAGTGGGATATTTTCTACTACACCATAGGTGTCAACTTAGGGATTTTCAGCCTTTTTCAGTTGCCTATAAGTTGTGTGCTTTCCTGCTCTATGTTGTCCCCAGTCGCTGTATTGTAAATCCTTTTTTATGTTGCTCAGTGTCTTCAATAACGCCGCTTTAGATTCGTGAAAACTCATTGTGAGTGTGCGTGCATGCCGCCCAATAAGTTTCGCTGTGCTGATGGGATCGTGCAGTATACACCGCCAGCCAGCTGCTACCATAATCCAATGTCTTATCAGTTGTGCGATGAGTTTCGCATACACCTCACATAAGATACGATCAGGTTTGGCACTGCGGAATGTATTCACCTTGCCAACGCTTTTGAAGGATTTGAATAGCAACTCAACTTGCCATCGGAGCCCAGCAATAATAATAACTTGTTCAACGGTAAGTTGTGCAACCTCCACATTTGTAATGTAAATATCCCAATCGGCAAGGCGTAACCGTTGTTTTGAGGGCGTTGTCTGTCTCCGTTTAGCATCACGCCTGATGTATCGGCGACGCTTGCTCGCTACTTGTTCGGAACATCGCCGTGCAACGAGGCGTGCTGGCAGACGATCCCTCGCTCCAACATAGCAACGCTGGTCTATAGTGTCCGAGTTTGTTGCCTTGAGGTGCTTATATAAGCAGAAGGGTTCTCCCTGTTCATCATACAGTTTACAGTTTACTTTCAATCTTGTTATCCAGAAGATGCCTGCTTGTGTCATTTTTCTAAATGCGTCAAACGAAAAATAGCCGAGGTCTGCTAAGTGTAAACTCCCCGCAGGAAGCGGTCCAAACGCCGCTGCTGCCTTGCTATCGGCAGTAATACCATCACTGAGTTGGAAGTGTTGGAAAGCACCCGTCAGGACATCAAAACAGAGGTGAAGTTTCATAGCAGACTTCTCACAATCGTTTTTAGCACGCCCCCCTTTCCATACAGGTCTCAGCTCATCCGGCAATGTGAGTGTGGTGCTGTCCTGCACATAGACGCCTGTGAACTGATTTAGCAAAGGCAGTGTCGGCGATTGTGCTGAAATAACTTGTGTTGTTGCGGCTATCTCAAGCACCGATTTCAAGGTTTCGGCTGCTTCAGGTGTCATCCGTTTTTCAATCGCTTGGCGGGTGACATGCACACCTAAAGCACAAGCTGTTTGTGCCAACTCCGTATAACTTGCATCAGGCGTTTCAAGCCACCCGAATACAAGGGTCTGCACGAAAGCACCTCCGGAGAACTTGCGGATCCTTCGGACGAACCCGCACCTTGAAGCTGATGCGTCAGCAATCGTTCGCAGTATAGCTTGCATTTTATCACAAACCTGTGTTAGAATAGACATTGGAACACCTCTTTTGTAGAAATGAGTAATATTGTTTTTCTACTATTATGTAAGAGGTGTCTCTATTTTGCAACAATATTTTATACTAAAATAACATAAAAATGTTCTTAAGTTGACACCTATGGGGATATTTTCTACTACACCTATGGTATCTTGCACCACCCCGATTATCGTTCAAAATATCAGGAAAATCTCAAGCACAGCTTTCCTCATATTCCTTTTGCTAAAGATGCTAAGGATTTCCGGGCATTCGCTGATGCTGGAAAGCAGTTAGCGGCTCTCCATGTCAACTATGAATCCGTTACAAAATACGAAGGATTGACACTCGAGGAAAAACCTGACACGCCGCTAAATTGGGATGTTGAAAAAATGGAGTTGTCTAAAGACAAAACGCAGATTCAATACAACGACTTCTTAACTATTGAGGGTATTCCTGCTGAGGTATTTGAGTACAGGCTAGGGAATCGGTCCGCATTAGAGTGGATAATTGACCAGTACTGCGTCACGGTGGATGGACGGAGTGAGATACGGAATGACCCGAATCGCGAGGATGACCCGAAGTACATTGTAGACTTAATAGCCCGTGTTATCACTATCAGTCTTGAGACGGTGAAGATTATAAAGAGTTTGCCAGAGAAGTATTGAGAGGGTTATCTTCTACAATTAATCCTAAAGACGGTTACTTAACAATGAACATCATCTGCACAGGCATCAGTTGTTCAGGACGTAAAGAGCTTATCAAAGACTTCGAAGCACTCTGTGTGCAAAGAGAGTTGGATATCGGATTTTTCAACGTCGGCGATTACATGCACCGAGTCGCAGCAGAAGCGCGCGTCCACTTCACAGAGAAGGTATTAGACTCAGACCCAGCTGTTCTATCATTAGCACGTCGCACTGCATTCTACGAAATTGCGCGAGACGCGCAGGCATATCAACACGCTATTATTGGACTACACGCCTGTTTCCGATGGCGTGGTAGTCTCCTTGAAGGGTTTTCGTTTAAAGATATTGATATTATTCCACCGGATATGTTCATCAATGTGGTAGACAATATTGCAGACATTTACGCGCGGATGGAAAAAAGCGTACAATGGTCTGGTATCAGAAAAGCAGCACTCAATGTCTGGTTAGACGAAGAAGAGTTTTTGACGAGGCAACTTGCACATCTTACAGAAAAACCGCACTATACCGTCGCGAGACAGCACGACCTTGCCAATTTCTACGAACTGCTTTTTACAGATAAACCGAAATTTTATCTTAGCTACCCGATTACACTGCTAAGAGACACTCCAGAGGAGATAAAGAAGATACGTGAGTTAGGTCGTGAGCTATCCCGATCGTACATCTGCTTCGATCCGCTTACAATAAAGGACATGGCTCTCGTCACCCTCTCAAAAGCGGAAAATGACGATGAAGCGTTGAATGTCCCCGCAACAATGAGCGAATTGGACGATGATGTAATTGAGCAGATAAAAACTCGAACCATCTCGCGCGACTATCAATTTGTCCATCAGAGTGATTTCGTCGTGGTCATCTATCCGACGGATAAATTATCACCGGGTGTACTGAGTGAAATGAACTATGCTAGTCGTCATAATAAGCCTGTGTATGCGGTCTACAATCAAACCCGCAGTATCTTTTTTGAAAACTTATGTGATAAGATTTTTGATACTTATGAGGAATTAGACGATTTTCTAAAGGAAACTTACCAAGGCACATAAAAGTTAACGTGAGTCAGGAATTTATTATGAAAATAGCCATCCTTTCTCGCGGGCCGCAGAACTATTCAACCCGCAGCCTCATTGAAGCCGCAGAAAAAGCAGGACACACAGCAAACGCCTGTGACCCCTTCGGATTCTACCTACAAATTGGGGGAACCCGACACCGAATCACTTATGAAGGTGTGTCCGCCGAAGATTATGATGTCGTTATTCCCAGACTCTCAGGTGCAACAGCCCGGTATGGCGGAGAGGTGGTGTCTCACTTTGAATGGCTCGGTATTCCCGTTGTTAACTCCTCATTCGCTATTGCAAATGCACGGCATAAGTTCCGTTCCTTGCGTATCCTTTCACAAAACGGGTTACCTGTGCCACCGAGTCTCACCGTCGGTTCTGCTACGTATTTAGAAGGGACTGTCGATGAGATAGGCGATTATCCGTTCATTTTGAAACCGTTTTACGGTACACACGGCATGGGTGTTATGCTGTTAGATACACCTACATCCCTCACCTCCACCGTAGATGCACTATGTGATATGCATAGAGATTATGTCATACAGTCCTTTATTGCCGAAGCGGCTGGTGTTGACATCCGAATACTTGTCGTAGGTGGTGACGCAATAGCTGGCATGAAAAGGCGCGCTGTTGCTGGAGAATTTCGAGCGAACATCCATAAAGGTGCAAATGGGGAAACGATTACACTAACAGAAGAATATAAACGTATAGCAATTGACGCAGCCGCTGCACTCCAATTAGATATTGCAGGTGTGGATCTGCTTCAGACAAAAAACGGGCCGGTTATCCTTGAAGTCAATCCATCCCCTGGATTTGAGGGACTGCAGCTGGTTACAGGAATAGATATAGCAGAGGCGATGATCGAATGTGCTGTCGGTTTAGCCGGAAATCGCTCCCGAAAAGGCACGGGTAATTAATTGGCTATTCATAAACGCAAGATATTGATGTTTAATCACGAGTTTCCGCCTATTGGCGGTGGTGGTGGTTGGGTCAGTTATTATTTGGGCAAACATTTCGCTGCGGCGGGACACGAGGTGCATCTTATCACATCACAATTCCGTGACTGTGCAGCAATGGAGGAGGTAGATGGTATTCATGTGCATCGCGTGCAAGCCCTACGGAAAAGCCCCAATGTATGTGCAGTTCACGAGATGTTCACCTATGCAATAAGTTCCACCGTTTATGGATTGAAATTCGCGAAGCGGTTCAAACCAGATATCGTCCAAGTCTTTTTCGGTATACCCGCAGGCGGTGGTGCTTATCTGCTACAGAAGTTTAGAGATGTGCCCTATGTCGTCTTTTTAGGGGGGAGAGACGTGCCACGCCCTGATCCCGATCCACCTTACTACCGATGGCTATACCTGCTCCTAAAACCGATTATCCGAGGGATATGGAACAATGCAGCAGCGGTCGTTTCATGTAGCGAAGGATTACGAGACTTAGCACGCGCAACCGATACAGATGTTCACATTGACATCATACCAGACGGTTTAGACCCGGATAGTTTTGAACCGGGACAACGTGAGGCACACCCAAAGGTAGTTAGATGCCTTTCCATCGGCAGACTTATTCCACGCAAAGGATTTCAATTTCTCATTCGCGCGCTGCCACAAGTCCTGGACAGGGTGCAGCATAAATTTGAGATTGAAATTGTTGGTGACGGCCCTTATGCGGAAGAACTCACAAGTATAGCAAAAGACCATAACGTGAATTCTTATGTCCATTTTACAGGTGCGGTGGAATATTCGGAATTACCGCAGAAATACCGCGACGCGGACATATTCATTTTACCTTCTCTGGCAGAAGGCATGCCCCTTGTTGTTTTAGAAGCGATGGGAACAGGACTACCGATTATCGCCAGCCGCGTTCAAGGGATTGACGAACTCGTGGCAGATGATGTTAACGGCGCACTATTTGACCCAGGCGATGTTGATGGCCTTGCACAGTGTATTGTGAAACTTATAAACGCAGGACAAACACGTCTTGAAATGGGCAACGCAAGTATAACAATGCTAAAACAGAATGAACGTTACAATTGGAAAAACATCGCCGAGGAATATCTTAAGCTTTATGAAGATATATTGACAGGATAGACACGGTAGGCGTATCAGAAACTAACAATCACAATCTGGAAAGGTTATGCTACAAAGTTTTTTATATGATTGCATAGTGTCATCGCAAACACGTTGTGTTTGCTACAATATCGCTGATGCACGAGCTGTAAAGGTTATGCCACAAAGATGTAGAAATAAAAGGAGAGAGAAATAAACAGATGCTTCCAATCAAAATACTTGCCATCGGTGCGGGGGGACTACAACGCGCCTTAACCCATCAATTCGTTCACATCCTAAACCAAAGAAATCTGTATAACGGCGGAATTTATGTCGGACAACCGACAGGCACGGAGAAGGCAGACGCATTCAACAGACAAAACGGTGTATATCATGTCGTTACGTTTGACCTTGGCGGTATCCACGACATCCAACAGATTTCAGCCGTGGTCGGTGCGACAACCCTCGCAACTGAAACAGGGCGTGAACAATTCTACGCACAAACTGATAATCCATTAGACCTTATTCTGATCGGCGTAACCGAAGCGGGTATAGCGAAAGGTGAACTTGCAATGGATGTGTTAGATGAAACTCTGTACCGCTATTATTGTAAGCACGGCACCAATTCTTCATTATGTGTTATCAATACCGATAACCTCCGAAATAATGGAGACGTTATTCGAAACATTTTATGCAATGCATATCCAAAACGCACTGATACGTATACGGATTGGTTAGAGACTAAAGTTGGCTTTCTCAATGAGATGGGGGATCGGCTTGTCCCGCAAGTTTATGCAGTACCTGATGAAATAAAGGAAGCAACACAAGCACAGATAGAAGGTTCAGACGATCTGATAACTTTTGCAGAGCAGATGCCTGCAACCCCGCTAATTCTTGAAGACTTAGGCAATATGTTGCGTGTCCCCTTTGCCAAACTTGACGACTATGGGGTGGTTGTCAAGCAGGAGAGCATTGAACCGTATCACGATTGGAAGTTGCTACTTGTGAACTCCGTGCATGTGCCCGGAATCACCCATAAAGGCATGTTGTCTGGGTTTGAATATGTCAACGAAGCAGCGACGCATTCTCTGTTCGCACCACATCTGGAACGGTTGATGCGCGGTTACGCGCAAATCGTAGAGGCGGATATACCGATTGCAGGCAAAAGTGCTGAAACGTATACATTGGAATTTGTTGACCGAATCCGTCGCGTCAAAGATGACAACGCACGGATAAATATTATTGAAACAGTAAAACTCCGTGAACGTGCAGCCGACATCGTCCGATCACCGAACTACGATAAGAGCACCGAACTATTCAAATCTGATTTTGCTTATTCCTTCGCTACGGTCCTCCGATTTCTGACACCGCATATCATCTCTGACGACGACTACCGAGGTATCACCGATACAAGCACAGAATACGAAATACGTGATCTTGACCGAACGATTCAGAATGTGCTAAAAGATGCATTTGGAGCAAGCAGAGCAGATGTGGAGCACCGAATCGAAACTATTCTCTCTAATGCAACGTTGTGGTCACCTCAGAACCCTGCCTCTGACAACGCATTGAGTCAAAACCGTGATTTTAGCAAACGCGTCGTTGACTATTATCATCAATTAGTTAATGGAAAAACGTGTCTTGCGGTATTGGAAAGTATCAATTCGAAATAACAGAAAAGGCGAGAAATAACATCTCGCCTTACAATTTTTTTATGGGTTGGAGATTGACAAAACTAACCTGCTAGTGAGATAACACCTTTTTTCTGTTGCAAAACGGCATCATAGAACCGCATCGTTCCGACACAGTCATGAATGCTGGAAATCGGTTCTCGGTCTTCACGGATAGAATTCGCGAACTCTGTAAGACTAATACCATCGCCAGTCAACTCACCGTTCCGCTGATCAGAGAAGTTGGAAGAGAAAGTGTTCCCGTTCCCAGTGTAGTGTTCAAACCCCCACAGTCCTTCTAAAACAATATACTCATGTTGTCCTGTAATTTCAATATGGTCATAGTTGCGTGACCACAAACGTTGACTACTAAGCTGCAAAGTTCCTACTGCTCCGTTTGTATATTCAACTGCGACAGCAAATGACCCTTGATTATCAACTACGTTGTGAAAATAGCAGAGTTCCTTGACATCAGCACCGGCGATGTGTCGCGCCAAATCAAAGTGATGAATGGCAAAATCAAGTAAATAATGCTTGACTGATCCATAAGGGCCGCTGCAGAACGAGCAGAAAAGTTGCGTCAGTTGACCGAAGGATTCGGTCTGCATGATCCTTCTTGCCTCTCGCACTCCGAGGCTAAACCGCCGTTGGAAGTTTATCATCAATGTTTTACCATGTTTTTCAGATGCTTCCGCTAAGGCAAGTGATTCTTCAAGTGAAGGTGCTGGGGGTTTCGGTACAAAGACGTGGTATCCAGCCGCAAGGGTTTCCAACACCAAGGGTTGCCTCGGATCCGGCCCCATACAGATAATGACCGCTTCCAAGTCTTCCTTCTCAAACATCTCATGTCGGTCTAAGTAATATCTGCCAGTGCCAAATTTTCCTGCAACCGATTTTGCTCTGTTTTCATCTACATCGCAGACCGCTTGTAATGCAACGGGTGCTAAATGCAACGCGGGATAAATCGTACCCCTCGCGAAGCCACCAGCACCGATAAATCCAATTCGAAGAGGTTCCATAATATTTCCTTTATATGTTTTCAGTAATAAATGTTCCTCAAATTTATCACAAATATGTTTCTCTGTAAAGAAAATTGAGAAGTAACCTTATTGTCTATTTTATCCCTCTGTGCAGAGGTGAATCAGCTTATTGACAGCGTGAATATATGCCTTTGCACTCGCTTCAATAATGTCTGTGCTGGCACCATTACCGGTGATAATGTGTCCGTTATCTTGCACCTTTAAAGTCACCTCGCCGATAGCGTCTTCACCTTCCGTTACAGAACGGATCTGATAATCGATAAGATTCAGTTTGATTTTCACAATCTGATTGATAGCCTTGAAAGCAGCGTCAACAGGACCATCACCGGTAGAGGCATTTTCTACTATACCCGCATCAGTGCGGATACCGACAGTCGTTGTCGGGGAGATTCTCGTACCACTGACAACTTGAATGTAATCCAGTTCATAAGTGGAGGGTATCGTTCTAATTTCATCGCTCATGATCGCTTCAAGGTCTGCATCGTGGATCTCTTTTTTCTTGTCTGCTAAACGTAGGAATCTTTCGTAGACTTTTTCCAATTGATCTTGATCCAGTTCATATCCGAGTTCACTGAGGCGATGTCTCAATGCATTTCGTCCAGAACGCGGACTGAGAATCAGTTGACTCTCTTTCCACCCAATTTCTTGTGGGTCGATGATCTCAAAAGTAACACGGGACTTAATGATGCCATCTTGGTGAATACCGGAGCTATGTGCAAATGCGTTTTCGCCAACGATCGCCTTATTCGGTTGAACAGGGATGCCCATAGTCCGACTGACACGTTTGCTGATGGGGACAATCTCTTTCGCGTTAATATCTGTGTAATAGGATTTGAAGTAATCACGACGGGTTCGGATTGCCATGACGACTTCTTCTAACGAGGTATTTCCGGCCCGTTCACCGAGCCCATTGATAGTACACTCCACTTGACGTGCCCCCTGTTCAATTGCGATAAGACTGTTCGCAACTGCCAGTCCCAGATCGTTGTGGCAATGCACACTAATTACAGCATCGTCAATATTGGGAACATTTTCTTTGATACCTGCGATGAGTCCACCAAATTCGGCAGGAACTGTCCACCCAACAGTTTCTGGGATATTGACAACGGTTGCACCCGCAGCAATAGTGGCTTCCACCACCTGATACAGGTACTTCAATTCTGTTCGACCAGCATCCATCGGAGAAAATTCAACTGTAGCATCAGGGTGATCTGCACATAAACTCTTTGCATAAGCGACTGCGTCCACAGCCATTTCTAATGTTCTTTCAGGTGTTGTCCGTGTGATACGTTCCATGTGGATATTAGATGTGCCGACGAAGGTATGAATGCGTGCACGTGGGGCATCCTGAATTGCTTTCCACGCTGCGGTGATGTCCTTTTCTACGACGCGCGAAAGGGCACAGATTTCAGGCCCCTTAACCTCGTTAGCTATCTGTTCAACGGCATCAAAATCTCCCGGTGACGAAATTGGAAATCCAGCTTCTATGACATCAACATTTAATTTCGCAAGGTGCTTGGCAATCTCCAATTTTTCTTCAATGCCGAGCGCGGCGCCGGGAGTTTGCTCCGCATCTCGGAGTGTTGTATCAAATATATGAACCTTTTCTTGGTTGAATTCAAATTCGTCCACGGTTGTATCCTCCAAAAATATATCCATACATCGTAAGGATGTATCATGTCACTTTACAAACGCGATTAATCAGATACGTTTGTACTTTTATATTTCACGACCAACGGCAATTGCAATCGGTTTTAGTTCCTGCATTAATGTTTCAAATTGTTCAGGAAACAGGGACTGTGCTCCATCGCCTGTCATTGAATGATCTGGATCGTGATGAACTTCTAATAGTAAACCATCTGCTCCTGCAGCAACTGATGCTTTTGTCATGTCACTCACAAGACTTCGGATACCGGTGCCATGACTCGGATCAACGACAATGGGCAGGTGACTCAATTCATGGATGACAGGTACTGCATTCAGGTCAAGGGTGTTTCGTGTGTGGGTTTCAAAGGTGCGGATTCCGCGTTCACAGAGGATGACGTCCGGATTCCCTTCAGAGAGTATGTATTCTGCGGCAAGTAACCATTCTTCAATGGTTGAAGCCATACCACGTTTGAGTATTACAGGTTTTTGGGAACGCCCCACTTCACGCAGTAGATAGAAGTTTGTCATGTTTCGCGTTCCGAGTTGGAAGATGTCCGTGTATTCCCCGACGAGATCGACTTCACGGGGGGTCATAACTTCTGTAACAATGCCTAGACCGGTTTCCTGTTTCGCTGCGTCAAGCATCTTCAGGGCATCAGTACCGAAACCTTGGAAGCTATATGGACCTGTGCGGGGTTTAAACGCGCCCCCTCTAATAAAACCGGCTCCAGCCTTTTTCACGAGTTTTGCAATAGTTACAATTTGTTCAGTACTCTCCACTGCACAAGGGCCCGCCATGACCGCCAACTTTCGTCCGCCTATCTTTGTCCCGTTTGAAGAGATAACAGCGGGTTCTTCACGAAACTGCCGGCTTGCTAATTTGTATGGTGCAGTGATCGGCATTGTCCTCTCCACGCCGGACATTGCCCCTATCGGAATATCGCCAAGCAATGTTTTATCTCCAATTACACCGATGACGGTGCGTTGTTCACCAGTTGATATTTGTGCTTTTAACCCTACACTTTCAATCCTCTTGACAATCGCGTCAATCTGATCGGGTGTTGCATCCGTTTTGGTAATAACTACCATGGTTATCAATTCCCTCCGACAATAACTCTGTTTCAAGCCAACGTTGATGATTAGTAAAAAAATAACCCAACATCGAACTGTCATCGACGTTGGGTGGTGATGAATAAAATCGGTTTAGAACATTTTTATAAGTGCATATAAACTATCACCACTTACCGCCGCAGTACGCAAACGGGTATAACCCGAGCGTAAGGAGTACCCAAAAACTAAAGTAAAAACGAGGTAATATTATTAGCGTGGATTGGGTGGCACTTGCTAGTACTATAGCGATGGTAGTGCGTTCAAGCTGCTGCATTATATTCATACCTAATTGTTCTATATTACGTGTTTCCAAGCAAAACGTTTAAAATAATGAAACTATTTTTAATATTATATCATATTTTATGGTGTTAAGTCAATTTTTTTGTGACTATTTGATTACAAACAGAAGTCAGTATCTATAATTTGCTTTCCTCAAGAACAACGCGGTGATAACGTTTTTTCCCGGCACGGAGAAGTAGTGCATCTTCTTCTAACATATCGGCATCTACGATAACATCTATGGTCTTATATTGCTTCTCGTTGATATATGCACCGCCTTGCTGAATTAGACGGCGCGCCTCACTTTTTGAAGTGGTTAACCCAACTTGATGAAACAGATCCATTATCGGTATGCCGGTGTTAAGTCGTCCTGCGGGAATAGCAGTGGTCGGCATTGCATCGAGGTCAAGTCCACCACCACCAAACGCTGCTTGTGATGTCGCTTGTGCCTTGTCAGCCTCAGTCTTTCCATGTGCCAGTTTCGTTGCCTGGTATGCAAGCACTGTCTTTGCTTCTCGTATGGCATCATGTTCTAAACTTCCGAGGCGTCGTACCTCATCCATCGGTAAAAAGGTAAAATATGCTAAGAACCGCTCAACATCACGGTCATCTATATTAACCCAGTACTGATAAAATTGGTAGGGAGACGTTTTATCTGCATCGAGCCACACGGCACCGCCTGCAGTTTTCCCCATCTTCGCACCACCAGCCGTAGTCAGCAGTGGGAATGTCAGGCCATGCACCCGTTTCCCTTCAATCCTACGTACCAGATCCACCCCAGCAAGGATATTACCCCATTGGTCATCACCGCCAAGTTGAAGAACGCAATCGTATTTTTGGAATAGACACAAATAGTCGTACGCTTGTAGTAGTTGGTAATTAAATTCGAGGAAGGAGAGTCCTAATTCACGTTCAAGACGTTGTCGGTATCCTTCTGCCTTGATCATCTCATTGACACGAAAATGTTTGCCAATATCGCGAAGAAATTCGATATAGTTTAGCGATAGCAACCATTCACTGTTATTTAAAAATAATCCTGCCTTGTTATCAAAGTCCAAGTAACGTTGTAATTGTTCGAGGATACGTGTTCCGTTTTTCTCAACCTGCTCTGTGGAGATCATTGGTCGCATTTCTGTTTTATCGGTTGGGTCACCGATCATCGTTGTACCACCGCCGATAATTGCGATGGGTTTATGTCCTGCGCGTTGCAAATGTGCCATCGCCATTATTGGCACAAGACTACCCGCATGTAGACTATCCGCTGTAGGGTCAAAGCCGACATAATATGTGATCGGGTTGCCGGAAAGTACTTGTAATACGTCTTCCGCACCCGTACACTGTTGCACAAAACCACGTTCTTGTAGGGATTCAAAGATATTTGACATGAAATAGATTCCTTCAAAGAATTATCGTAACGATGTTAATAATACCACAAGGATATTGGTTTGTCAAATCAGAATTAAAGTTGACAGGAAAAGAATGATTGTGTATACTTAATACTATAGTTTGGACATTTTTGGTCTTGTTATAGATTATGAATAGTTGGCAGCATTTCCCCGTTAGCACTTCTGAACAGGTGTTAGAACCGCTGCTAACGCCCCTTTTCTGTCTAAATTCTGTTAGAAATCACTGTTTTTTAGCCATCATTTTTCCAATAATCGTGAAAATAGTTGCTGCTGAACCATTTTCACATAGTATCTTTGGGATTTTCAGTTTTTTCTGTGCGTTTTTCCTCGGGTCGTAACCCGTATAAAAATAGTTTTGTTGTAAACATCGCTGCAAGTAAGCGGTCATCAAGCCGCGTGTGAGATGTTTCGGTTTATACCAGTGTATATTGAGCGTGGATAGCACGTCTTCTAAATCAAGAGAAACCTTGTCTGTGTCTGTGTCTGCGGGTGTCTTAGGCAATGGCGACGGACTGAAAGCGAGTTGTGTCAGCGTTGCTGCGGTGAAACTGAGTTGAACGAACCGATCCAAACTTTTCCTGTCTCGGAGTTGATAGGTGTCAAATCCGAAGTTTTCTTTAGCGTCCCGAAAGGCAGTTTCAATCTGCCACCGGTTTCTATAGTGTCGGATAACTGTTTCTACGGGCAGTCGTAAATCTGAAGTAAATACACAAAAATACCGATAGGGTTTAGACTTTTTCAAGCGTTTGCGTATCACAACGATGCGGACATCTACAGGACACATCTTTGTCCGCACGACTTTATCAGCGACAGAAAGTGTCTGATCCTCAACAACGATGTCTGTATACTTCAGGTGTGGAATAGACACACGGCTACCATACCGACGGGGTCTGCCTCTCTTGAGACGCTTAGGGCGTTTCGGTATATCAAAAAACGCTGCGTTTGACTTCGCACGACAAAGTAAATGATGTCCTTGTGAGAGTATCTCCGTGAACACTTTGCGTCTATTGAAACCTCTATCAAAAATGATAAGACCCGGTGGCACAAGATTACATAAATGCTTCAGCACAGCGAGGCTATTCGCGTCCTCGCTTTTCGGTTCCATCATCCGTGTGGCTAATGGAAATAGGCGCGTGCCTTCGGGCGTTTCTGCCAGCCACCCAATCGCACCGAACTCGTGTCCGTGATGAAACTTGGACTGGTTCTTGTTACGTGGCTGATACGCAGGGTTCCTGCGGAAATGCAAACCCGCTTGTTTTGAACCGCTACTTAGGGCATGCGTCTCATCATAGACATAGATGCCCGTGGGGTAAGCGGATAGCACTTGATGGCTTAGCGTAGTGGCGACTTGATCCACACACCAGATGCCACGCGAGAGAAACTTTGGCAGAGACCAATACCGACCTGCTTGGGCTGTCGCAAGATAGATTTGTGTCATTGTGCCTCGGTAGGGCGTATTTATCAGACCTTTTACGAAAGTCTGAAAGTGGTGAAAGTTATTATACTTGAACACAGGTCAAAAATCTGATAACATGTTGTCCAAGTAGGAAAGTGGGGTCATTTGAAATATCCTTTCAAATTTGTGTTTCCTAAAAGGATACCCGCTTTCCTGCTTTATGTCCATAAAAAAAACAAAAACTGTCCAAACTATAGTACTTAATAAAACACTTGCAATAAATGGAAAAATATATCATGGCGAAGAAAAAAAGTAGATCGGCAAATGTTGCACGTAAACGTGAAAAACGGAACCGTAATCGAAAATCCAGAAATAAACAGTTAGCAGCTGGAAAACAAAAAAAACATTCCTACGGGAAGATGAACGAGGAACGTTTACAGACTTGTCTAATAAAAAGCCGTGATTTGCTGAATGAACCAGAATTTGAAGAGGTGCATTTTGATATAGACTTGATGTATGAAGAATTGTTTACATTGATCAGAGACGCAAGTGAAGCTGATGAGTCACCTGAAGTAATTGTTACCCCTAAAGTTGTGGGAATTGAAACAGAACAACCGTATCTCGTTAGTGAGGAGATGCCGGAATTTGATGATCTGTGCGAAAAGTTCCGTACTGATGTTTTGCGGCGTTTAATCACCCCCAAATTTATGCGCACTTTGCAATCAGCATTATCCGTATGCGAAAATCGATTAAAACAAGCTGGAGATCGGGACCTGGCAGAGGTGGCTTATGTATCGCGTGTCCTATTTGAGGTAGTACCGGAACATATCTTGATTGAACATCCATTAATTATAGATATAGGTTTGAAAACGATGGAGTTTTTGATTGATGAACCTGTATCTATGGCGGAGGATGATTCTGATGTAAGAGGCATCGTATCGGGCATACTGGAAATTGAAACGGTAGAATACGAAGAAGGTGAATTGTCAAACATAATTTCTGATGCCATTGTGGAGGAACCTCCATTTTCAGAGAACATAGCACCTATAGAACCGGATGCTACTGTTTTAACCACAGAAAACAGCCTCCCTGAACCTGAGGCAAATTCGCTCCCATCTCCCGATACATTCCCTGCAAAAGCACTCTACAAAAACTTTGATGGCATAGCAATAAAGCAGGTACTAAAAGAATGGCTAAGCGATTCTCTTGAAAATGAATCCGAAACACAGCTTGATATGTTTGATGAAGATAAGGAACTTTATGTAACAATAACGGAAGATAGAATACAACTTCATACACAATCTGCGGAAGAATTAGATGCAGCGATGGATCAACTTGAAGAATACTGTCAATTAGGTATAATGTATCTTGCTAAAACTGTTGAAGAAGAAGGAGGTAATTTAGGTGCCACGGAGTAAAAGCGGGCGAACGAGACGCCGTACACAAATACGCCAACGTCAACTACGACGTTTGAAAAAGAAAAAAGCAGCTTTCAAAGCAACAATGCAGAATCAATAACTATTTCTGATGGGGCGGGTATGTATCCTGTCCTATCTAGAGTTGCAGCACTTTACGTATTGAGCATCGAACTTTCTAGTTCGTACATTGTGTGCGCAACCTGGAAAGGTTACACTGCATAAAGAAAATTTGATATTTTTCTTGACATTCCTGAAAATAGTGAGTATAATTAACAAAAATTGTCTGAAAGTAGATGATTTTTACACAAATATTTGACATTTGCCGTTTCATTGCATACAATTTAGGATAATGAGATTCGTTATCAGTTTCTAACCTGTTCCCGAAACCTATCAGGATTTGGGTTCAACAAACCCTCTATTATGATATTGAGACTCAATATCATAATAGACAACTTCAACCTTATGAAAAAACTATATTTTTTCCCAGCTACTTTGGGCATATTTCTTATATTCAGTTTCTCTGCTGTCGCCGATTCTAACCCGTTTTCAATATCAGGTTATGGCATAATAAACTATGCACATTATGACTGGGAACTTGACCCAAATAGACGCGCAGCTATTGATATAGAACGTTTTGTGGTTGCACCGAAATACCGAATTAACGATACTATCCATCTTGAAGCAGAATTGGAGTTTGAACACGGCGGTACCGGTAGCACAATGGAATTTGACAAATTTGAAGAATTTGGTGAATTCGAAATGGAAATTGAAAAAGGTGGTGAAGTTATTGTAGAGAAACTCGCCGCTGTTTTTTCTATACATCCTTCAGTCAATTTCCGTGTAGGGCATATTATCGTGCCAGTGGGTCTCTTAGCAAAACGTCATAGACCCCAACATTATTTTACAACGACCCGTCCCGAAGCAGAAACGCATATCATACCGACTATCTGGCACGAGACTGGTGTTGAACTCTTTGGTTCTCTGGGTCCGTTGAAATATCAATCACAAATTATTAACGGATTGGATTCAACAGGATTTAGTTCACGGCACTGGATTGTTCCTGGACATCAACTTCGATTTGAGACAGTCAATGCTGAAGCACCTGCATTCGTAGGGCGACTTGATTTTGAATTTGATGATAATTTTACTGTTGGCATCTCAGGGTATTTTGGTGATACTGCAGCGAATCGTCCTAAACCTGATGTCGATTTTGATGCTTATGTCGGCATTGTGAGTTTACACGGATTTTATGAGATGCACGGTGTAAAAGTGCGTGGTGTATTTCTGAGTGGCGCACTGCAAAATGCAGATAAATTGTCAAAAGTCAACCGCACACTCTCCAATAATCTTAATGTCAAGCGAACACCGATAGGTAGCACTGCTCTCGGTTATTATGTTGAAATAGGTTACGATGTTCTGTCGCTTTTCAAAACGGGCTCACCTTCATTAGATGTGTTCGCTCGTTTTGATTATTACGATACGATGGCAAGTGTTGAAGGAATTATCTTCGATAATCCACGGTGGGAAAGAAGGACAATGACTTTCGGCGTTAACTGTCACATACATCCACAATTTGTTTTCAAAAGTCACTATTCACTGAGACGTTTAGCTGCACAAGAGAAGAATAGAGAAAATACTTTTGCGGTAGGTCTCGGTTTTCAATATTAATGGACATTTTTTATTAAACCAAATACGGAGGATTTTATGAAATTCTATAAAGTTTGTACAATGTTCTGTTGTTTTTTACTCACAACCTCATTGCTTATCGGATGTATCGGTTGTGGTGAGAATGATGATGATAATGGCGATGCTCAAGTTGAGGCTTATGCTGCTGCTACTATGCTCAACGATTTTGCTAACACTGTTGTCTTGGCAACCTATACCGATTTAGACAATAAAGCTGGCGTGTTATTGACAGCAGTGAAGGCATTAGCAGAGAATACCACGCAAGCAAATCTTGAAAAAGCACAGCAAGCATGGGTAGCTACACGGACACCTTGGGAACAGAGCGAAGCGTTCCTGTTCGGCCCTGTTGATACACAAGGGCTTGATCCATCTTTGGATAGTTGGCCCGTTGATCGTGTTAGCTTAAAAGCGGTGTTAGATTCTAACGATGAATTGACCGCTGGTTTCGTAAAAGATGGTTTGGAGGATACACAGAAAGGTTTTCATACGATAGAATATCTGCTTTTCCGCGAAGGCGACCAACGTATGGCATCAGATATAACTGACCGCGAATTGGAATATCTGGTTGCATCTACAACATACCTCAAAGCCAGCACATCTCAGCTAAGATTGACGTGGGCACCAGAAGGTGAAAATTTCAGTAATACCGTTGCTTCAGCGGGAGAGGGAAATGCTGTCTATCCATCTCAGAGTTCCGCAGTCCAAGAAATGGTCAACGGCATGATTACTATTGCTGATGAGGTAGCAAACGGAAAAATATCAGACCCTTACAACGAAGAAGATACAACTTTGGTTGAATCTCAATTTAGTTTTAATTCTATCTCAGATTTTCAAGATAATATCCGTGGAATTCAAAATGTCTATATGGGTAAATTCATCGATGATGGGCAAGGATTAAACGAATTTGTGAACGGTAAAGATGCAGATTTGGATTCTCGTTTCCAGTCGGAGATACAAAAGGCAATTGACGCTATCGGCGCGATCCCAGACCCATTCCGAGATTCTATTACTGCAAATCGTCCAGCTGTTCAGGCAGCTATAGATGCTGTCAGCACAGTTCATTTGACGCTTGAACAAAATATACTCCCCCTTGTTCAGGAGAGTAGTTTTAATTAAGACCAGGGCGGACGCAAAATTGTGTGTTCTTGTTTAGAATTTTGTTTTTTATGTATTTTATCCTGTCCTTTTTGTTATTTTCGAGGTCTTACCCCCCTTTATCCCGCACTTACCCCCATTTTTATATGCGGTATGTGTAGGCGTGTGTGTGTATAGAAATAAGTTGGAAAGTCTGATGGGTTATGGTAGAATACCTCCATATAAAATAATGTCGGTGAAAAACCGGCAGGGAGGTATTCTTATGAAATATACCCTTAGTTGGGTACATCCCAGAAAGATTATAACAGGTTTTCGTAAAGTTTTCAACGGGATTTGTATCAAAAAACCGACGCTCCGCAACTTTTATTTGATGCTACAGGCTGTGTGTGTAGCCCCAAGTTTTCGTATTCAATCGATTGCCTCACATCTACCTATCCGTGTGAAACACGACAAGTCTAAGCAAAAGCGTGTGTTGCGGTTTATTGACACCTATTTTCCGGTTGCAGCGGTGAAGGGTGCTTGGTTGTCACATATAGTTGTCAGTGTGTGTCGTTCTGTGGGGATGCAGCATCTGCTTGTGCTGATAGACGAGACAGATTTACCGGGCGGATGGAAGGCGATTGTTGCAGCCCTTCCGTTTCGCAATCGTGCGATCCCGCTCTATTGGGTTCTGTATAAAAATGAGATGCTCAAAGATGGCACCTATCAAGGACATAACGATTTAGTTCAGCAGTTCTGTTGTGATGTCCATAGTCGCGTTGCTGAAGTGTTAGGGGATAGTCGGGAGCCTGTGTTGGTTTTTGACAGAGGGTTCGCCCGAGCGAGAGCGATCCTCAAGTTTTTTGAGGGGCAAGGCATCTGCTACTTGATACGTGTGCCACGCAATGTTGGTGTGCGTATAGCAGGCAACAAGCAGTGCCTTGAAGAAGTGGCAAATGGTTTTTACCCACAAGTGCTTTATCACTACACGGAGCAGGTGCCTGTGGCACTCTATGTTGGGGGACAGCACACCAAGAAAGACCCGTTATATCTTATCTCCAATCGGCTTCAGGGGAACCCCCTGCGAACTTGCTACAAGCGGCGGACACAGATTGAACACGGGTTCAGAGACTTGAAAACGAACTTCGGTTTCAAAGCACTCGTTTTGAGAAAGAACGAACAGCCCCGGATGGAAGTTCTGTTTTTGTTGGCAGTCGTGGCTTATGGTTTGGCGTTCCTGTGTTATGAAAAAGCTGCGGACAGATGGGCAAAAACTTTACACCCTACGCGGAAAGTTTACTCCGTGATCAGTGTCATCAACCGTATGATCCGCGAGGTGTGGACGCAGGAGGCGTTGCTCTTGTTCACCGAGAGGACTTGTTTGAGAGATATAAACTTTCTCACCGCAGAAGAACTGACATGACAACATTGGAGACCTATGAACACAACTACACACGCATTCAAAAAAAAATGGGGGTAAGTGCGCGCAAGCGGGGGGAATGCGTAAGTCTTGTAGAACAATATAACTGTTTCTGCACAAACTAAAACAGGATACGAAGGGACACAACCTAGAAAAGGTTGTGCTACAAAGACAGTGTAAATATGAAAAATCTTTTTATAGGAATAACTTTAATTTGCTTGCTATCTGTTATTGTTGGATGTAGATCAGAATCACCGTCAATAATAGATGTTGGTAAATCGTTTGATTCCGCTGGTGCGCGCGCTGGTGGCGGTACAACTGTATTTGATGCATCAAGTCACGCGTTCTCAATTCCTGCGCCGAATCTTTCTGCAGCAGCACTTCAAAGACATCTGGACGGTGATGTTGAATTTGAGGCAGTTTTCGTCACTGCCCCTGCAGAGGTGAACCCTGGTTTGGGACCTATCTATAACAATATTTCGTGTGTCAATTGTCATAGCCGTGATGGGCGTGGACGGCCGCCAGATGTTGGGGATAAACTGGTTTCAATGCTTTTCAGAATGAGTCTCCCGAAAACTGAAAATGACGAATCTGGAAAACCACCGATTCCGGTGCCAGGCTATGGAACGCAGTTGAATAACCGTGCAATCTACGGAACACCTGCAGAAGGATCAGTTAAAATTGAGTATACTGAGCAACCGTTGACAACGCAAGATGGCGTGCGCATACACCTACGCTATCCGAATTATACGTTGACAGATACCTACAAACCGCTACCTGAAAATGTTGAGGTATCTCCGCGTGTGGCTCCTGTTGTCTTTGGGCTTGGATTGCTTGAGGCAATTCCCGAAGAAACTATCTTAACCTTTGCCGATGAAGCGGACGCTAACGAAGATGGTATTTCGGGTAAACCCAATTATGTATGGGATGTACTGAAAAAGCGTTACACACTCGGGCGTTTCGGCTGGAAGGCGAACCAACCGAACCTTCTTCAACAAGTTGCCTCCGCATATCACGATGATATGGGGCTGACGACATCGCTCTTCTCGCTTGAAAATTCGTTTGGGCAATCACAACTTACAAAAAGCAGCAAAATACCTGAAGTTAGCGATGAAATATTAGATGTAGTGACGTTCTATGTTCAGACATTAGCGGTTCCCGCCCGGCGAAATGTGGACGATCCACAGGTTATGCACGGTGAACAACTATTTGCACAGGCACAATGCACAAGTTGTCACATTCCAACGTTAAGAACGGGTGTTTTATCCGGTGTGCCTTCTGTTAGCAATCAGACAATTCATCCCTATACAGATATGTTGTTACACGATATGGGACCTGACTTGGCAGATAATCGCCCTGATTTTCATGCCAGTGGTAACGAATGGCGGACACCACCGTTGTGGGGTATCGGTTTGGTGAGAACTGTTAACGGTCACACTAATTTTCTCCATGATGGTAGGGCGCGAAACCTAATGGAAGCCATTCTCTGGCACGGTGGAGAATCAGAGAAATCACGAGAAATCACGTTGCAGATGTCAAAAACTGAACGTGATGCCCTGATCGCATTTTTAGAATCATTGTAGTTGACCGATTTAAAAAGGATGAAACATAACAATATGACCTTTACCATGCTCAGTAAATTGTTGATAGGACTGATTATAATTGTCGGTTTGTGTGTATCCGGTTGTGAGAGTGATCCCATACTCTCACCCCAAATTGAATCCGAAGAAGAAGGCGGTAGTTATGGCAACACGAATCTACCCCTTAATCAAAATCAAAATACGGAGAACACAAGTAAAGTTAATCATGTGCGTAAAAATAACAATCCAACGCTCTTTTGAGGTATAGGAAATACAATTCATGTGCCAATTAATAATATCAATTCACAAGTCAATGACGAGGTATCCATTTTTTTCGATCCTTGTTCTACTCATCAATCTCTTTGGATTCCTTGTCCTTTGTCACGCTGCATCCGAAATTAACGGTAGTGTGATTGACAAGGCAACAGGGGAACCTATTATCGGTGCCGTCGTTCAGATTGAAGCCGATGGAAATGTTTTGGAAGAGACAACAACGGCGAAAGATGGCAGTTTTCAGTTTACGCGATCTTTTGAAACCGATCAACAAATCAAGGTAAATTCAATAGGATATACAACTTTTCGTAAAGTGCTTACCACAGCAGATTTATCGGATACTATAGAAATAGCGTTATCTGGTAATATTTTTGAATTAGCCCCGATAGAAATTATCGGTCAATCCATGCGTGAGCACAAAAAACTGACAGGCACGATGAGCAAGTTAGAACCTGATACGGTTGACTCGATTAAGCCTGTTGGTACACAAGAATTACTTGAATTCATACCGGGCATCAACGGTTTTGCTGACGATGGGTTTGGTAACTCACGGTTAAGTATTGGCATACGCGGTCTTAATCCGCGTCGGAGTGCGCGCGTCCTTATTTTAGAAGATGGCGTGCCGATACAACCTGCAGTCTATATCTATCCAAACGCCTATTACAATCCACCCGCAGACCGTATAGATGCAGTTGAGGTTATCAAAGGTAGTGCTGCTGTCCGATATGGACCGCAAACCATGGGGGGTGTTATCAACTATACAACACGGAGACCTGATGGAACACGCGGAATCGGGAATGTGATAACGGTTGGAAACAATGGATATTATAGTGTGTTTTCAGAATTAAGAGGACTCGGAAATCCTGATAAAGTTTCGTCAGACGGACAACTTCTCTACAAACATGGAAACGGATTTAGGGACAATAATACCTTCGATCAGGTTAATGGCACCGTAAAAACGCTCTTCCAACTCAGTAGAGAGAAGACACTGTACCTAAAACTGAACGGAAATTACGAAAACTCGAACGCAACATATACAGGTTTGACAGAATATACCTTCCAAAACAATCCAAACTTTAACCCTAAAGAAGACGACAATTTTAAGGTGATACGTTCTTCACTTGACTTAATCTATACCAACAAAATCACTGAGAATTTGGTTAGTAATACGACGATGTATACAAGCGTGTTCGATCGGCGGTGGTGGCGTGAAGATGACATCTTTGTCCGCCCCGATGCAGTTCAAACCGGTAACCTGACACCTGTACCTTATTTTCAAACGGGTGATCTTGTTAGAACGGGTAATAGGAAAAGCAACTTCGGTATTCTGCGAACTTTCTATGTGGGTGGTATTGAGCAGAGCTATACTATCAAGCACAATATTGGTGTTAATTCAAGCCGTGCTGAAATCGGCGGTAGGGTGCACTGGGAACGTTTCATAGATGACAAAAAAATCGGAGATGCACCTGATGCTCGTGATGGAGTCTATTACTCTGGTACACCGGGTTCTACGGACGATCCGGTGAAGATACTGGGGCAAAGCCATCATTATGAAACCTTTGCACTCGCGCTTTTTGCAAAGGAATATATTGAATTGCAAAATCTTACGTTGACCATCGGTACACGGTTTGAAGTCTTCAAACAGGACCGTGTGGACAGACTGCGCGGTTCAGTGCTTGCAGACAAAGTTTCTTCAGTGCTATTGCCAGGAGTCGGTTTGAATTATGAGATGGGACAATTCAATCTGTTTGGTGGTATCCATAGAGGGTATACTGCACCTTCAAGTGGCGCACTTAAAATAACGAACTTTGGGCAAAATGTCGGTGCCGGTGGACTTGACTTAGCACCGGAAAAGAGTTGGAACATGGAGCTTGGATTCAGGTCAGGGATGCGCGGGGTTACCATAGAATCAGCAGGCTTCTTCATCACTGTTGAAGACTTAGTCGCGGCAGGGCGTGGAACGGCATTTAAGAATTTGGGCAGGGTGAACCTATCAGGTATTGAAACTTCTGTGCGTTTAGATGTTTCTGAGCTCCTGTCAATACTCTCTGATGTGAATATGACATATACATTCCTGCGGACAGAAATTGTAGATGGCATTGTCAAGTCTGCTACGATTGCGGGTAATGTAGATGTCGTTTTAAATGGCAATGAATTACCTTATGCCCCGCAACATACTTTCACCATAGGATTGGCAAAACGTATCGGAGATGTGCTACGTATGCGGGCAGATATGCGTTTTATTGATGAGGTCTTCACCGATTTTGAAAACATTCAGCTCACAAAAAACCGCGGTGATACAGGCCCCATTCCAAGTTATGCAGTTGTAAATGCAAGTGTAGATTACCAATTAGGTAAACAGTGGCAGTTGTTCTTCACTGCCAAAAATATATTGGATAAGGTTTATATCGGATCACGACTGCATTCCAATGCTGGGCAACCTGAAGCAAATCTAAGTTCAGGCATTTTAATCGGTCCGAGACGACAAATACTGTTCGGAATCAAACAGGGTTTATAGTTCAATTGTGTGTCTTTGTAGCATAGCCTTTCTGGGTTGTGTCTTTGTAGCATAAACTGTTAGTTTGTGTCTTTGTAGCATAAACTGTTAGTTTGTGCTTTGTATATGCGTCTTTGTAGCATAGCCTTTCTGGGTTGTGTCTTTGTAGCATAAACTGTTAGTTTGTGCTTCGTGTATGTGTCTTTGTAGCATAACCTTTGTAGGTTGTGCATCGTGAACGAAAACAAAAAAGAAAGTAGCAAAGCCCTTTGTGCCTTTGCGGTAACACTTTGCAACCATTTAAAAAACATGTAGATAGATAATGAGACATGTTATCAATTTTTAAAGGAGAAATTATGGATTTCTTGACAAAAAAAGTTCAATGGTTAGCCATGCTGCTAATCGTTGTCAGTTTATTTCTAACTGCTTGTGGAAGTGATGAAGATCCCGATCTGACAGACGGTGAGGGAAAAATTGAAGTGCCACAAGCTTATGTATTTGACAGTCGCTTTGAAGAAGGGGAAAGCAGTGTTTCGTATTCCGGTCAGGTTGTACGAAACTTGTTGCTGCAGGACTTGAAAGCATTAACAGATAGTGTAGGAAAAGATGGGGCCGCAGCCGTTAGCGTGGATGATATGCTGCAGTTGTATGCTTACGACGATGCCTTGGATCTTACGACCCGAACATCTACCGGCTCATTAGCTGCACTTGAAGACAAATATTCTTCACTTTCCACAGGGAAGAATCTGGTTGGAAAGATATCGGGTGATCCCGTCATCGGCTACAACCAGACAGCGGATGAATTAGTGCGGGAATGGTTCGAGGAAATTGAGAATAATTCCGGGGATGCCAATAAACTCGGTACAGCGATGGCTTACACAACTGATGACGGCGTTGACATGTCACAGATGATTAATAAGGTGCTCATCGGTGCAGTGCCCTATTACCAAGCCACAGGTGTGTATCTTAATTCTTTACTTGAACGAGATAATAGTGAAGCGCGGGATGGAACCGATCCCTATACGGCGATGGAGCATGCATGGGATGAGGCATTCGGCTATTTCGGTGCTGCCCGAGATTATGCACGCTACTCAGACGATCAACTTGCAGGAAGTGTTGACGACTTTACCTTCGATTCGAACGGTGATGGCAGTATTGACTTTAAATCTGAATACAACTTTGGACTTTCCAGAAACGCGGCGAAACGCGATAAAGGGGGTACAGGTGTTGATTTCACACGAGATATTTTTAATGCTTTCCTCGCTGGACGCACTGCTATAACGAATCAAGGTAGCGTAGAAGAAATCAGCACACACAGGCAGGCTGCCGCGGAAGGCATGGAGAAGGTAATTGCCGCGACAGTTGTTCACTATATCAACGATACGCTTAGTGATATGTCGCAGTTAGGGACGGCAGATGAAAACCGTGCAAACTTGAACAAACACTGGGCAGAGATGAAGGGGTATACTGTCGCTTTACAGTACAATCCATTCAAGTTGATTAGTGATGGACAGTTACGGGAATTGCATGGTATTATGGGAGAATCCCCCAAATACGATGCCCCTGGCAGCAGTGCGTATAAGACGCAAGTAACCAATTATGAACGTGCTAAGGTTGTTCTGCAGACAGCTTACGGATTCTCAAGTGAAAACATGAAGAATTGGTAATGGGGCTATAAGTGATTGAGTAGGTTAGTAGAAAGGGGAGATTTGAAATTCATCGTTCAATCTCCCTTTCTTCCTATCTGTTTGAAGAGATGGTAAGAGATGTTACGGCAATTTCAATCTTCCAATGTTTTGCTCTGGAGCGTTGTCCTTCTCGGATGTGTCTGTTCTCGATTGCTGACTACTATCTACTATATTGAAGACATAGACAGTCTCCGCTTTGCCCTGAGTATGGTTGAGTACGATGTTGCCAAACTGCAGCCACATTTTCCTGCCTATTTAGTATTCTGTTTTATCGCGAAGTTTCTCTATATTCTCATGGGGCGTTATGCGTTAGCATTTTCCCTAATTGGTGGCATGTCTGTCACCTGTATTATCTATTTTACACTAAAAATTGCAAGGGTTGAGAGTAGCACGCTCTTGGGAAAAATTTTGATACTTGTGATATTCATGAATCCACTGTTGTGGTTGACGAGTAACCGCTATATGCCTGACACGATGGGTGTTGCTTGTTTGCTTGCAAGTTTTTATTTCGTCATGATACAGGACCCAAATGGAGGCGCATCGCTGCTGTGTCGGACTTCCATCGGGTATTTTTTAGCAGGTATTTTACTCGGTATACGGTTATCCTATTTTCCACTGTTAGTACCTGTTCTTCTGATTCAGTTGAAGGATTCTAAACGGATAAAGTTCATCATTTTTGGAATTCTTGGTGTTCTTCTATGGTTAATTCCATTGCTATTGTTAACCGGATTTGGTTCACTGATAGACGCTGCACAGAAGCAAAGTCACGGGCATTTTTTGGAATTTGGTGGAACTATTTCTACAGACACCAATATGTGGTTGCGATTCACTAAGATTATTGAGAGTTTGTGGGCGGATGGATTCGGTTTGTATTGGCGGGGTCGTCATTTCATAACAGCATGCACAAGCATTACACTCATTGTGATTGTTATATTTGCTAATTGGCACATTGTGCGACGCTGGTGCGTAGATGTACGTAATAGGGTTCATACACTTTTATTGAATCCTGTTTTTCTGGGATGTGTTCTTTATCTCCTTTGGATCTTTTTTGCACAAAATGTTATTCATAAGAGTCGACACGTTCTACCGCTACTCCCCTTTATTGCATTAGGGACTGCATTTTCTTGCCACCGAACTGTAATGAACCAAGGACCTATTGTACAAACTCATAAAAAACGGAACAAAGTTAGATATATGTTTGGATTGAGGGTTGTTGTTGCCTTTTTTATCTGCTATAGTTATGTTACACTGCATACCGTTGTCCAACACACGAAACCGACTGCTATTGCTCAGATACACAATTACCTGCATAACAAACTTTCTGAAGAAGATAAAAGGCTTCATATTGTATCCGTTCCACTCATCAAATATTATCTGTCTTCTCAAGCATTGGATGCGGACTTTGTTGCAATAAGAAGTGAAGCGGATTTTGCCCAACTTGATGAATTAGATGGCGATATTGTTGTCATTGGAAGCCCTCTTTCGAGTCGAGTAGCTAAGGTGGAAAGGGTGTTCTATCACAATCCTTATGTCA
Organism: Candidatus Poribacteria bacterium; assembly: GCA_965200395.1. Taxonomy (GTDB): domain Bacteria; phylum Poribacteria; class WGA-4E; order WGA-4E; family WGA-3G; genus MSPOR6. Next base: position 1,494,163 of record CBDAUH010000004.1, read on the forward strand.
ATCGGATGTGGTCAGAAATTTCGCTGTATGAATATTGAACGTTTCTACAAAGATGCACAACCTAGAAAGGTTTTTTTAAAGGGTTGCAGGGGTCACGCAAAGTCACGTTGTGCTTTGCTGCGTTTTTGCTTGTGTTCACGTTGCACAACCTGGAAAGGTTATGCTACGAAGACTGCACAACCTGGAAAGGTTATGCTACAAAGATGCACAACCTGGAAAGGTTATGCTACATTGTGTGGCAACTGAGGTTAAAATAAGTGATGACAACGGCGGATATTCATATTCTCGGTGGGGGTCCTGCTGGATTGGCAGCGGGTTATTTTGCTAAGAAACAGAACCTTGATTTCCTCATTTTTGAGGCGAGCGATCAAGTCGGTGGGAACTGCCGTACGCTTCAATTGGACAATTTCCGATTTGATACGGGGGCACACCGATTCCACGATAAAAACCCAGAAGTGACGGCAGAAGTTAAGCACCTCCTCGGTGATGATTTGCTTCGAGTAGACGCTCCGAGTGAAATCTATTATCAAGGAAAGTATTATCGTTTCCCGCTTTCGCTGAGCGATTTGGTTGATAAACTGCAGACGCAGACTTTACTAAAAATTGTATGGGACAAACTCTGCGGTATGTCAAAATACACATATCGTGTTTTGAATAATAGGAACCGTGAGCAAAACTTCAAAGAACTTGCACTTAGCAGATATGGGAAAACATTGGCAGAACGTTTTCTGCTAAACTATTCTGAAAAACTGTGGGGATACCCTACAGATAAGCTTTCAACTGCGATCTCGGGCAATCGACTTAAAGGATTAAATTTGCGCAGTTTTCTGCGTTCCGCTGTGTTAGGTACCCCGCAAAATCCGACTCATCTGGATGGTTCATTCTTTTACCCGAAATACGGCATTGGGATGATCCCTGATAAGCTGTGTGAATATATTGGAGATAATCGGATTCAATATAATCATGCCGTAAGTCGCATAATTCACAAAGGGGATAGGATTGATCGCGTTGTTTTAAATGATGATATTACGGTAGATGTGGATATAGCGATTAATACGTTGCCGTTGACACTTTCACTGCGATTTTTAGAACCTGCCCCACCACCAGAACTGATGGCTATTGCAAATACGATTAAATACCGTCATCTGATTTTATGTGTCTACTGTTTGAATCGTGATTCTTTTTCTGCTAATGCTTCTGTCTATTTCCCAGATGAAGCATTTCCCTTTACACGTCTGTATGAACCGAAAAATAGGAGTCGCTATATGGCACCTGAAGGACAAACGGTGATCGTACTGGAAGTGCCGTGCTTCCGTGAAAGTACTGTGTGGGGTATGGCAGATAGTGCCCTTCAAGATGCGACATGGCAGGCGTTGTGTCGTGTTAAGCCCTTAAACGCTGATGAGATAGTTCACTATCAAACTTACAGATTGCCTTTCGCTTACCCTGTGCTTGAAGTTGGATATGAAGAAAATGTGAAACAACTGCTAGATTATTTTGGTCAATTTGAAAATCTATATCTCATTGGTAGAAGCTCAGTTTTCCGATATCTACATTTGCACGATCTGTTCAAGGCAGGTCAGGAAGTGATAGAAGAGATTGTAGGGTTGTAATCCACAGTTGTTTCCATCGAATTTGTTGAAGAAGTCCCTCCATTTTTCCCCATATCTGAATCGCGGATTTTCGCCAAATCAACGGTATGAATGTTTTTAGGCATTCCCCGGATTTTAAGAGCCTTGTATCCTGACCTCTAATGGACCGGTAGGCCCTTTCTGGTGGCATCACATTTGTCTGGATTGGGATTGTGTATAAATCTTGTGAAGGGCATTTGAAACGCCAACCCACCAATCCGCGTCAATCTGCGTAATCCGCGATTCTGAAACAAATTCCAAATTGGTTCGATTAGAAGTAGGAATAGAAAACTATTTTAAATCACACGGATTTAATGTTTTGATTCCAAATTGGTGCGATTAGAAGAGTATGAATTAGTATAACATTATTGATTATATTCTGCAAGTTTCTATTTCAAATTGGTTTCTGTCTGAATCGCGGATTACACGGATTACGCGGATTTTCACGGATTTTAAGAGTCTGGTATTCATATCTCTAATGGGCAGGTGGGCACCTTCTGGTGGCATCATATTTGTTTGATTGAGATCGTGTGTATAAATCCTATGAAAAGTGCCTTGAAACGTCAACTAACTAATCCGCGTCAATCTGCGTAATCCGCGATTCTGAAACAAATTCCAAATTGGTTCGATTAGAAGTTATCTGCTCTCACAAAAGAAGCAGCTCTCTCTTTAGTTTTGATTCCAAATTGGTGCGATTAGAAGACTGTGAATTAGTATAGCATTATTGATTGTGTTTTGCAAGTTTCTATTTCAAATTGGTTTCTGTCAGAATCGCGGATTACACCAAATCAACGGTATGAATGCCTTTTGGCATTCCGCGGATTACGCGGATTTTCGCCAAATCAACGGTATGAATGCCTTTTGGCATTCCGCGGATTTTAAGAGTCTGGTGTCCCTACCTCTAATGGACCGGTAGGCCCTTTCTAGTGGTATCATATTTGTCTGGGCTAGGGTTGTGTATAAATCCTGTGAAGGGCATTTGAAACACCAACCCACCAATCCGCGTCAATCTGCGTAATCCGCGTAATCCGCGATTCAGACAAACAAGTCCGCGTCAATCCGCGCTTCTGACGAACCGCCTAATCCGCGTCAACCCGTATAATCTGTACTTCAGCCGCTCCACAATCTGCGTTTATTCTGATCCTATGAAAAGCATCTTGAAATGCCAACTAACTAATCCGCGTCAATCTGCGTAATCCGCGTAATCCGCGATTCAGACAAACAATCCGCGATTAGAAGTAAAGCTGCTATAAAGCGTCTGAAAGGTATCCTATCGTTTTGATTCCAAATTGGTTCGATTAGAAGGACTTGCAAGAGTGCATCGCCGTTTTAAACCAAACGTCCACGTTTTGATTCCAAATTGGTGTGATTAGAAGACATCTAAATGCCGACAACATTGAAATAGCCAGAATGTTTTGATTCCAAATTGGTGCGATTAGAAGGAAGCACATAAACCACTTGAAATCGTAGCGGAGCGTTTTGATTCCAAATTGGTGCGATTAGAAGGCGTATCGTTTTATTTTTGTGCATGGTTTTCAAGGTGTTTTGATTCCAAATTGGTGCGATTAGAAGATTGACCATGCCAATCGATGGACGCAAACCGAAAACGTTTTGATTCCAAATTGGTGCGATTAGAAGTGACACACGTCCCGTTTATCGGTTTGATCCACCCGTGTTTTGATTCCAAACTGGTGCGATTAGAAGGTTGGCAGAATTGCAAGCGAATTCTAACGATTCATCGTTTTGATTCCAAACTGGTGCGATTAGAAGGCAAAAGAAGCACAGGTACGCATTTTCACAACGAGGTTTTGATTCCAAACTGGTGCGATTAGAAGAAAACGAAACGGATCGGAAAAAATTGACCATGCCGTGTTTTGATTCCAAACTGGTGCGATTAGAAGAGGTAATGATACAATCATAACGGATGACATGTTGCAGTTTTGATTCCAAACTGGTGCGATTAGAAGTCCGGGGAGAACCCGCTGATGAAGATCAGAAAATAGTTTTGATTCCAAACTGGTGCGATTAGAAGTGAATGCAGGGATTCCCCTGTTCTTCACGGGTTTGGTATGTTTTGATTCCAAACTGGTGCGATTAGAAGGTTATCAAAAAATAGCTAAAGAGCTCACTGCCGAAGGGTTTTGATTCCAAACTGGTGCGATTAGAAGACGATAGTTTTTGGGATTATTCTAAAGATGAGCTTTCAGTTTTGATTCCAAATTGGTTCGATTAGAAGTTCAAGAGGAAACATAGTAATTGATACAAACGAATTGTTTTGATTCCAAATTGGTTCGATTAGAAGTTTACTTGAGTGCATTATGGTAACGCAGCAAAGTTCAGTTTTGATTCCAAATTGGTTCGATTAGAAGCGTACCAAATCTAATATTGCAAGACAAATAATTGTGTTAGTTTTGATTCCAAATTGGTTCGATTAGAAGAAGTTCTCAATGATCCTACGCCGAACAAAATGAAAGCGTTTTGATTCCAAATTGGTTCGATTAGAAGCCTGATACAGGACCGAGTGCAATAAGAGATGAAGAGTTTTGATTCCAAATTGGTTCGATTAGAAGAAGGAATTGGTATCAAGTGCAGTGGATAACATAGGTTTTGATTCCAAATTGGTTCGATTAGAAGATGATGGTATGGATACCGAAGACGCAGAATTACGTGTTTTGATTCCAAATTGGTTCGATTAGAAGTCTCGGTTTGCATCTTGATCGCGCCCCCGGAAGTCTGTTTTGATTCCAAATTGGTTCGATTAGAAGGCTACAAAGAGCCACAACCTGGAAGTGTTTTTTGTGTGTTTTGATTCCAAATTGGTTCGATTAGAAGCTTTTATTCCTCCTTAAAGTAGGTTTGTAGCGGGGTTTTTGTCTATGCCCAGGACTTCTTTAGTCATCCATTTTGCATCGCGCAATTGATAGATGATAACAGAGTCTTTTTCTGCGTTGGTGATCTCTGCTAACCCGGATTTGACGCGGGCGAGTTGTGCTTCGGTTAATTGCCCTTCAAAAACAGAGTTTTGTATCCAACTGAGATGTTGGCGTAGATATTTGCATACTTTTGCTACGCGTTCCGTTCCTATGTCATAAACAAGGATAATATACATTGTAAGGACCTCAGTTCCACTCTACCACCACGGGCGGAGTGCCTGGTATGTCTCCATGCCGACAAGATGTTTGATCAGTTTGTAACATTCCAGCCTGATAAGTCTTTGATATGATACATGACGGTTCAATTTACGATGCAAAACTGTCTGTTTGAGCTGTTCATCAAATGCGGCGATGAAGGTTTTACGTCCTTGTTCATTCAGATAACACTCACCGACCTTTGTCTCAAAATGTTTTGATTCGTTAAGCTGCTGCCGATTAAATAGACGAAAGATAATCCTGTCAATGATAAGAGGTTTGAAGATTTCGGCAAGATCAAGACTAAGCGAGAAACGTCGTTCTCCCGGTTCATGCAGAAAGCTGATTGTCGGGTTAAGTTGTGTGCGATATATTTCTGTGAGACACGTTGGATACATCAATGAGTTTCCGAATGAGATCGCGGCATTGATTGGATTGTCGGGCGGACGGCGTACACGCCGTTCTAAAGGGGTTTTCAACGTTAAAATAGTATTGAAGGCTGTGTAGTAGGTGTCCCGAATTGTGCCTTCGTAACCCATCAGTTCGTTTGTGTTTTTAGCAGTTTCGCTTCGTCTTGATAGTGTTTCAATTGATTCTATTTGTGAGCTGCAATCTTTACCACGATTGGTGTAATACCGCAGAATTCGGAGTATATTGAAAATAGCGGAGGTGACAAATTCTCGGGCAATCGCCATACGTTTGACTGGCTTTTCATAGTGCTGTACCTGTTTGACGAGCAATGATCCGGAGTTGAGATATTCTCTTGGGTAGTAGCTGCCAGAATAGTAACCGTAATAGTTGAATACGTGGAACGCTATTTTCTTTTGTGTAAGGAAGTTGAGGAGTTTGGTGTTTAAGTCAAGTTCTCCATAGAAATAGAGCGCGTCGATGTCTTCTATGGGGATAGGGATACGTTGTGCGTCTTTCGGTTCAAGGTAAATAGTGTTGTCTTTTCGACGTATTCTACCAGGCTGTGTGATGTAGTAGTTACGTGACATATCTTATCTCCTTTGCATAGCAATAGGATTAAGCGGGCAAGGAGACCCGCTCTACGTTTTATTTTTAGCTCCAGCAGAGTTCTTGATAGCTGCAGGATTTGCATATTTTCATATATTCGGCATGCGGTGGTGTAGATAGTGCTGTGATTTCGTTCACTTTTGCAATTGCTTCTTCAATCTATTTTTCTCTTTCCGGTGTGAGTTCAACTTGAGTGGTCTTTCGTTGGCGCGGATAGTCGATAACACCTTTTCTATTTGATACTCCCTTCTGTTTGAGTAGGTAAAGATAATAGCATATCTGCATGATGTGTGCGGTTTCCATTGTTGTGCTGTATTTGATGTCATGGATGATACCATGTTTGTCAATGTAATCCACTTTTACAAGATTGTCAATATCCAATTCTCTACGTTTTTCGCGTGGATAACTCTCATCATGAAGGTGTTTGCCAAGGGCAACTAATTCGGATGTATGTTCCATTTCGAGATGGTGTCTGTAGAACCAGAGTTTGCGTTGACAGACATAAAGATAACTAATGGCGGTGCCTGTGATGTTTGAGTGTTGTGGGTTTTGCATTTGTGAATGCATCCTTTTGTGGTATATGTATTGTCAGGTTTTGCTTTGCTCTGCCCGACCTACAGCGGAAAAACAGATCTCTTGTCAACAGGGTTTTGATTCCAAATTGGTGCGATTAGAATTTGTTCAAGTATAATAACTTCAATACGTATACTGAGTTTTGATTCCAAATTGGTGCGATTAGAATTTGTTCAAGCATAACAACTTCAATACGTATACTGAGTTTTGATTCCAAATTGGTGCGATTAGAGCTGAAAGTTTAGCATTTATTCCTGTGGCGTATGCCGTTGTTTCGATTCCAAATTGGTGCGATTAGAAGGGCTATTTTAACAAAAGTTTCCGATTTGGGTAAAGTTGTTTTGATTCCAAATTGGTGCGATTAGAAAAGATCAATTATTGTGGTTGTTCGTTTCGGTTGTTGTTTCGATTCCAAATTGGTGCGATTAGAAGAGATTATGACATAGCCATAAGAATGGTTTTAGTCTTGTTTCGATTCCAAATTGGTGCGATTAGAAGTTGTCAGTAATTTTGGATTTCTCGGCGGCGGTAATTTTCGTTCTCTAACCTCCCTGTTTACCTTTATCAGAAGGGAAACGGCTAACATCTTTATCTGGCCTATGGGTTGTCATTAACATAATCATGTGTGCCGTAGTACCGAAGTATTAAACCTTTGCTGCCAATTTGACAACTTACGCGTCTGTTATCATCTACACGGAAATGATCTATTTTGTCTTTAACATTTTTATATCTATCGTATTGAAGTCCGCCATCAGTGCTTAAGCCGGATGTAGCACCTTTATCTCTGTTAAGTATGTATGCAACCTTAGCTAAAGTTTCTTGGAGTTTAACACGTCTCTTGTTATTTTTTTCTTTGTTAAAGTCTTCGCGAAAACTAGTCTGATATTCCAATTGTGGGAATGGTATCAATTTTTCAGTCAATAAGTCTGATTTTGTGCGATTCCAAATCAATTCTCCCCAGGTTGATAACCCGGCATGTTCTTCTACAGTTTCTAGTAGTGTTTCTGGAATACCTTCAAGTTCTTTAACAGGATACATCTCTCCAGCTGCCATCATTGCAAATTTTGTTAAATGATTTTTAATAATGGTGGTATTAATTTGAATTGGCAGTCGTGGGATTCGAATTAGGTCAGTTGATCCTTCGAAGATGTAGATTACCTCATTAGCGTAAAATGCTCCAAAAGTGTTCATGTAACCTTGTAGGCTTTTGAAGCCGCCAACAAGGTTGAAGATTACTTCATAACTGCTGGGAGGTTTTGGGACATGTTCCTCTAACCATTTAATAAGTTCTTTCGTGCCATCTGCAAATGTCTTAGTATCTTTCGTGGAGAGATTGGAAGGGGTAACGGTGTTAACTGCATCAAAACCGCTGTTGCCCATAAGGAAGTCTTTAATTAGTTGGCCTGTTTGCTGCCCTTGTGCAGTGTCAGAACAAATTAAATAGTGTTGGTCATTGCTACCATTGGGCAATGTTCCTCGATAAATACCATAGATACCGTTTAATTCGGCACTAATTCCGCGGTTTGTTTTCACATCGTTTTCCGTGAGTTTTTCATAAGCACGTTCAGCAAGCGTGTTTAAAATATTTTTTGTTTCTTCTGTCAATTCGTTTCGTTTGAGATTTGCTGAATTCCGGAGTATGCTTCCCCAATTTTTTGTTTCTTCTGGGTTTTCTTTATCGATGAGATTTGTAAGGATGCTTGTCCCGACGGTTGATACGATAAAACGCATATTTGGTTTCCTTTTCTAATCTGCAATGGGTGATATTTTGACCCAGCCGAGTGGTGCGATTGGGTTCTGCCCTCGGTATAAGATGCGGCGCGTTTTCGGGAAATCACGTTCGTCGTAGCGTCCGCGTTGAGAACGGCTTTGGCCTAACCGGAAACGTTCGCGTAGATTTATCAATAGATCGTCAGGCGATTCGTTGTCAGCTGTGAATATAGCTGTAACGGTGTTGGCATTGTAGCCTGTGCCCCACCCGATTTGTAGCATGAACGCATTATCAGAAAGAGCATTATCGTTTAGCGCAATCAACGTATCATATCGGTTAGCGATTTCTGTAAGTTTATAATAGTCAAAGAAGTCTTGTTCATATTTCATGAGTGCATCGGCATCTGAATGACATACTTTTGCGATATTTTTCAGTGTATTTTCCTGTAAATCGTTAAAATCGAGCCGAGTCTTCTCTCGTTCTCGGAAAAACAGTTCATCAGTCTTGACGGTAAACGTTAACGTTTGTTTGGCTTGAATTTGCTGGACGAAGTTTTTATATTCTTGTCTTTTCTCTATTTTTTGAACGAGTTGATCGTTTTGATTGAGTGTAACTGTCCATGCTGTGCCAATTTCAAGTGCATCACTCTCAAGCGGTTCAGTATCACTGACTTGTAAGGCGCGTAGGAGGTCGTGATTTGGGTCCTTTCCGAAAGCTTTTTGTTCAATATTCCTTGCGGGTGCTTCTTTTGTTGGATTGCCGCGTGTCCCTTGTCTTATAAGGTTCTGTAGGTGTCTCAAACTATCTTGAAATACGTTGTTATCTTTAACGATGAGCTCCGATAACAGTGCGGTGCGGAGTGCCCCTTTGATACTACTACCGGGAATATAGGGACGATTATCGGTGGATTTGACCGCTTCCCGTATGTCTGTCGTTTCTGGACTTTGTGAACATAGGAGACTGTATGTAGAGAGGTCCGCAGGATCTATATTGTGGCGTGAGAAGTAACTGCTCCATCGGAAGCTGTGTTCCGACATTTCGGAGGTTAAGGCATTTATGTTAGTACTTGGATGTGCTAGGACCTTGTCCAAATCGATGCGATGCCATTTGTCGTTTGCGTAGTAGCCATCGATATGGTTCAACGTGTCGCCTGATCCGATGTGGACAGGGGTGATGGTCTCAAGTTTGTATTTCTGTTGCATTTTCTGTTCCTTTGATGCCGACCTGCCACGCGTATCCGTATCGATAGACGGGATGCGGGGAGTCCTTGGGTGTTAAATCTACCAATCTGCCTATGGGTTCGTCATGATCGTTTAGAACAGAACCTTCAGCGAACATATTGACCGTTTTTCTCTTTTCCTGCATGCCAGTTGAGCTCACCCATCCTGTTAATGGATTTAGGTTGTAGGCGATATCGCCTTTGAGGAGATGCTCAAGCTGCTCCGGTGATTTTGGACACATCGGTGAAAGCGTAAGGAATTGGGTGTTGTCTTGTGCGGATGGTATTTCAAATTCTGTTTTGTCGAACTCGAACTGTCCATATCCGGCGTTGCGTTCACCGCCGATTCCGCTGTCACCGAGTACGCGTAGGAGCGTCTCAATTTTCTGCTGTGTTTGGTCATCGCCGTTGAAATGGGCGGCGAACCAGAGCCCGCAGTCCGTGTTGAATTGGACAGTTTGGACGTGCCATATTTCAGAACCGGCGTTTAGGCTGCCGAGGGTAACCCGCGGGCGGGTAGCAGTTCTCCAAACGTACAAATTCTCATCTCCACCTATATCCTCATCTGTCAAGTTTTTCAGCTGATCCCTTTCTTTAGTCGTCACCCATACCCTTTCACCGTTGATTAAACAAACTTCTTCACCATTGATAGTAATTGGTTTGTTCTCAACAAATGCTGGCATGTGTCCAGAAATGATTTGTTGAAAAAGGGGGGCGGAAACGAATTGCAGTTTCTTGATTTTTTTGCGCGCTTCTGTCGTCTCTTTCTCAGGAGTATCTTTATTCTCATGCAGTGTCATCGGTTTTGGCAAGAGGTGCACTTTCTGGGCATAGGGGAATGCGGAGGTTAACATAAATGGCGGCGTTGTGCTGTCCACGGTGTATTGATTGAGAAAATCGGTAAGACTTTCGGCATCGTAAAAGGTTGTCCATGCTTGGCAGATTGCAGAAAAGAGGGTATCTGCGGGGATATAGGTCTCAGTTTTCTCTAAGCCGAGGCTGCCTGTTTGTGCTGCACCTGTGGCGCGCCCAAGGTGGAGTTGTGTTTTGAACTTTAAGCGATAGACGGTATAAGCTTCCATGTTCGCTCCTATTCCCCATTAACAGCATTCAAGATTGTCGTTTTATAGTCCAATTTGCGTAGGGTTGCAATATCGGTATTTTCATCTCCGATAGGGGTAAGTGTAACATTTGGGTCTTCATAGCATTCACGGGATTTGAATGTCATGGTTAGGTTTTCAAATACTACTTGCCCAGAACCGCGTGAGCCGGAGCCGCCGAGGTAATCATCTTCAAGGAGCTCCATGCCTTTTAGGACAGTGTCAAAATAGTTAAGTTCGTCTTCAAGTCGATTGTCGTGTTCGCTGCCGTGCAGTGTATAGAGGCTATGGATAAGCTGGAAGGGCCCGAATTTTGCACCTGCTGGGACACGTTCTTGTTGCCGTGGTGTTGCGGCAGAGGTAATTCGATCGATAGCGACCTCGGTTTTGATTTCTGTGTAATCGGTATCCGTATCTGTTCTATCCAATGCATCAAGCGATTCTGGTGTTAAGAAGGTATCTCGGACAATGAGGCGGGTTGGTCTCGTTTTTCCTCGTAATTCACGTATTGGCGCAACACCGAAGACTTGACAAACTGGACAATCATTGTATTTGTCTGGATCGTTACATTCATGGACTCGCACATCCTTGCCGACAGATTTATTCAAATCCTTTTCATGATGTCGGTCAAGTAGTCCGCGAATTTTTCCGCGTAGAGATGAGCCGGGGATGTAGGGTTGTCGGTTGAATGCGTTTCGTATGATAGGATTATCGATCCCACCGATGTCTAATTCGCCGGAATTTCCGCCGATATGTAATCCGGTCTTTGCTTCAATTGTTCCTTTGAGTATGATTTTACCTTGTAGTTTAATGCTTGGCATGTGTTTCCTCCTTAATCTTGTCCGCCTGCGGCTTTGTGGTATGCAAGAATTGCTTCAAAGAAATCAACGAAGTTTTTGAACTTTTGTGGGTCATCGCCGACGTTATCAATGGCTTGTGTTAGTGTAGTTCTCAATTTTTCAGTACTGCTTTTCCGTTTTTCTGGGGCACGGGCAACAACATAAGCCAGTTTCGGTTTTAACATTATGAGTTCGTTCAGTTGAAATTCTTCACCAATTTGGATTTTCTTGACTGCACTGAAAACTTTTCTAATTTGTGAAGTCGTGACTCCATTATTTTTATCACTGATTTGCTTGCCTAACTTTTCTGCCTCGTCTACAAGTGGTTCTCCACCTTTCTCAATTATTTCTGAAATATCAGCTTTTTGTTGGGCAGCTACTTCAACATTGACTGCAGTTGGTCCTCTATCACTTTGTGTAATAGTATATGAGGTCACTTGCTGTCCTGCTTCAAGTTCACCAGATTGAGCATTTTTTAATGCTTTAAAACTGAAGTGAACATCTTTACTCCCATCATCTGGTTGTATAAATCCGCCACTTTTTAGCAAGGTTTTAATTTTTCCTGTAGGCATTTATATCTCCTTTGGTTTTTCGGGGTAGACTCCGGTTGTTTTGTGTTCGGGTTTCGCTCCGCTCTACCCATAGGTGTCAACTTAAGAACATTTTTATGTTATTTTAGTATAAAATATTGTTGCAAAATAGAGACACCTCTTACATAATAGTAGAAAAACAATATTACTCATTTCTACAAAAGAGGTGTTCCAATGTCTATTCTAACACAGGTTTGTGATAAAATGCAAGCTATACTGCGAACGATTGCTGACGCATCAGCTTCAAGGTGCGGGTTCGTCCGAAGGATCCGCAAGTTCTCCGGAGGTGCTTTCGTGCAGACCCTTGTATTCGGGTGGCTTGAAACGCCTGATGCAAGTTATACGGAGTTGGCACAAACAGCTTGTGCTTTAGGTGTGCATGTCACCCGCCAAGCGATTGAAAAACGGATGACACCTGAAGCAGCCGAAACCTTGAAATCGGTGCTTGAGATAGCCGCAACAACACAAGTTATTTCAGCACAATCGCCGACACTGCCTTTGCTAAATCAGTTCACAGGCGTCTATGTGCAGGACAGCACCACACTCACATTGCCGGATGAGCTGAGACCTGTATGGAAAGGGGGGCGTGCTAAAAACGATTGTGAGAAGTCTGCTATGAAACTTCACCTCTGTTTTGATGTCCTCACGGGTGCTTTCCAACACTTCCAACTCAGTGATGGTATTACTGCCGATAGCAAGGCAGCAGCGGCGTTTGGACCGCTTCCTGCGGGGAGTTTACACTTAGCAGACCTCGGCTATTTTTCGTTTGACGCATTTAGAAAAATGACACAAGCAGGCATCTTCTGGATAACAAGATTGAAAGTAAACTGTAAACTGTATGATGAACAGGGAGAACCCTTCTGCTTATATAAGCACCTCAAGGCAACAAACTCGGACACTATAGACCAGCGTTGCTATGTTGGAGCGAGGGATCGTCTGCCAGCACGCCTCGTTGCACGGCGATGTTCCGAACAAGTAGCGAGCAAGCGTCGCCGATACATCAGGCGTGATGCTAAACGGAGACAGACAACGCCCTCAAAACAACGGTTACGCCTTGCCGATTGGGATATTTACATTACAAATGTGGAGGTTGCACAACTTACCGTTGAACAAGTTATTATTATTGCTGGGCTCCGATGGCAAGTTGAGTTGCTATTCAAATCCTTCAAAAGCGTTGGCAAGGTGAATACATTCCGCAGTGCCAAACCTGATCGTATCTTATGTGAGGTGTATGCGAAACTCATCGCACAACTGATAAGACATTGGATTATGGTAGCAGCTGGCTGGCGGTGTATACTGCACGATCCCATCAGCACAGCGAAACTTATTGGGCGGCATGCACGCACACTCACAATGAGTTTTCACGAATCTAAAGCGGCGTTATTGAAGACACTGAGCAACATAAAAAAGGATTTACAATACAGCGACTGGGGACAACATAGAGCAGGAAAGCACACAACTTATAGGCAACTGAAAAAGGCTGAAAATCCCTAAGTTGACACCTATGGGTTTCGCTCCGCTCTACCCGACCTACGAATTCCTACGAATTTCTAATACGTAATGCAGTCCACCTGGTAATGACATGGATTAATTCTTCTCTGAATTGAGAGGAATCATCATGGTTAAGTTCCTGTTTTAGTTCATGTAGAAAAGCTTTCTGTTTGTCATGTTTGTTGTATCTTCCTTGTAAGCGGTGGAAGTAGTAGAGTGAACGCCATGCCCATCGCCCTTTCTCCGAGTAGATTTGGCTGAGACGTGTAAGAGTATCTCGCGGGAGTTGGTCTTGATCTGTCAATATTTCCGTGAACTTTTCGTGCCATTCGAGTGCTTTAGTGAACTCTGTCCACTTCATCGGTTTTTGTAAAAATGTGATAGCGTTCTTTTTGTCAAGACCTTTCGCTATATCCTCTGCATTGCCACTTCGCCCTGCAAACTGATAGAGGGGATACTTCATGTGTTCAATGGCAATACCGCCAGAGAGTGTGACGTGGTCACCTGTGACAAAATGGCGAAATTCGGAGCGGATTTTTTGTGCAATTTCAGGCAACGCACTCCACCCACCGACAAGGAACAGGTCATCACCGCCAGCATAGATAAGTTCAAGTATATCTTTGTCTCTATTGTTGTTGTGTTGTTTGCAAAGCTGCGGGACGTATCCTTCAAAAAAGAGACGTAGTTCTCTGCTTAAGGTTGCATGGCGTGAGATGGTTGCGTTCTCAAGTTTATCTTTGAAGACACTACCGAGATCGTCAACGTCCATGCGGAGTGCGCCGAGCCAGTCGACACCCTCTGAGACTTCTGCAAGGTAATTATAATCGGCGATTTTTTCGAGGTCATCGGTATCCTGTCTCCATGCGATTACAGGTTTAGCTATTCGGAAGTCGTAGCTTACGGAGCAACCTTCCCACTGATATTTTTCAATGTTTGATAGGAAATCTGTATCGCCGAGTCGGTAGACACTGCCGTGTTTTTCGTTTTCAGGTGCTGTCGGTTTGTCGCCCACTTCTGCACAGAGGTGCACTTCCGTTCCGAATGCTTTGATCGCCTCGTGCCACTTCGGTTTGTCAGGGATGGGTGATTCTGGTACTTCAAATGTCACGAGCGTAGTAGCCTGTCGCAAGTCTCTGCCGAGTTCATCAAATTGCCAATTAACTTCTCTATTTTCTTGTGGTTCGAACAGGTTTTCAAACGCTTGTTTCGGTTCCATCTCTGCCCATTTTTTTAGTTTTAGTTTATTGACGTTGTCTGACACCTCTCCCCATTTTTTATCGACTTTTTGTTCTGTAAAATCACTTACTTTCACATCGGTATAATCCAAAATACAGTAAAGTTCATTTGTGTGGAGTTCCCATAATTTTTCGGATATCTGTTTTCGGATGTTGTTTAGTTCATTTTTTGTCCTGCTATATGGTGCGAGGATAAAGAAGTGTCCACCGCTTGCAAGGAGTAGGTTTGTGATGGGAAGGTCGAACTGTTTCAGTACCCAGTGCGCGATTGCCTCTGTGAGTAGTTGCAGATAGAAGGAACGCCCGCGCAGTTGGTTGGCAGCACCCTCGGATTGGATGTGGTATAAAAAGTTTTGTATACCGGAGATGTCGCCTTTGATGAGGGCGCATATCTTGCGGTCTGATTCTTCTTTATCCGACAGTAGACTGAGTTCTTCGTCAACTTTGTCATCCGTGTTAAGTTCGTGCTCTATGCAGGCAGCGATTGCAGCGGTTGTGCGGAGATGGTCATAAAGTGAAATGTCCGGAACAGCTTTCTGCTCGCCTTGTCCCCACGGAGTCGCGGAGGGTATACGTGCTGTGTATTTGTGGAGGAGTGCGACTATTGTTTGATAATGTGCCGGTTCGTAGGTTTTACCTGCTGTTGCTTTACGGAACGCGTCAGCGAATTCTTGCCATAAATTCATATAGTCCTCTTGATCTATAGATGCTGTTTCTGTTGGGATGATGGTGTCTCGGTCAAAGCTGAGTGCTGTGAGTTCATAGCGAAACTCCTTCTCCTTATCTGCACCTACAAGGCGTGAAAGCGGTGAAATGAGCGAGGATTGGACGAAATCTTCTGCGTCTCTTTCCTCGTCTTCGCGTTCGGTGGCGGAGAGTCGGTCTGCTAATATCACCTGTTTTTCTGTGAGATGCTCAAGTTGCTGTGGGGCACATTTGAGTTGACGTTCTGGGTGATGATGTAGGATAGCATTTTTGAAAATATCCCCGCAAGGTGAGAAAAAATCAGCAAAATCTGTATTGACGAATTCGAAACTGTGTTCTTGATGTGGTTTGTAGCGGTCAATGGCGCGTTGCCGGAATTTACCGAGGTCGTGAAGTAATGCCGCTAGTGGTAAGTGGTTTTGTTCTTTCAATATGTTTTGTCCTTGTGGTTTTGCGGTGTGTTATTCTGACTATGGTCAATGTGGTGAGCTATTCCAAATTGGTGCGATTAAAAGTGTACAAGAAATACAAGTTTCTTTAAGATGAACAGCAAAAGTTTTGATTCCAAATTGGTTCGATTATAGATTATAAAGTGTACACTATTTGGCTTGGCATGTCAAGTTAAAAGTCAGGAAATTCAGGGTTATTTAGTTTTATGGATTTTGGTCGTTTTTTATCACAATCGTTAATATTTTGGAATATGCGGATATACCATGATTTTTCATGGTATATCTGCTATACTTCACCTTAAAAATTTACGATCTTTTGAGGTGAAGAATGGCAAAAGGAAAATCCTGCCACTTGATGGACATGTTAGCAAAACTTACAGACCCGCGCAAGGAAAAAGGGAAACGACACCCCTTGAACGCACTCCTCGCACTTTTAGTCGTTGGATTGATGTGCGGGCATAAAGGGTATACATCCATCGCTACTTGGGCACGCTCACAGACCGCACTTGCAAAAGCACTCGGGTTCACACATCAAAAAACGCCTTGTGCTGCAACCATACATAATCTGTTGAAAAAGTTAGACGCTGAGGTATTAGAAGACATCCTGTCAAAATGGGTAAACGCTGCATTAGCAGAGCGTCTCGATTTGCAGGGCTGTTTTGACGCAGTCGCTATAGATGGCAAAACCCTGCGTGCGTCTAAAAAAAGTGGTGCGATGATCAGCCATTTACTCTCCGTCGTCTCTCATGAGTTAGGGATCACCCTCACGCAGCGAGGTGTTAGCGATAAAACTAATGAAATACCGATATCAAAGGAATATGCCTCAAAACCTTTACTCACAGTTAACTTGATAAATAAACAATTCTAAAACTAAATAACCCTACAGGAAATTTGGAAATGTAAGGGTTGGCGAGGCATATATGCCCCGCCAGTTTAGTGAGTTATTTCTGAAAATTTTTGTTGTTCTTCTTTAAGAATTTTGTTGTTCTTGTTTCATTTTTCGCTCTAGATAGGTTAGGTTCTTCTATCAGGCATCGGAGAAATGAGAAAGAAACACGAAAACGTTTCGTGATTACTTCCAAATTGAAACCGAAACATGTTTTTTCTGTCATGATTGTTCCTCCTTTCTATAATTTTAGTATAAATATAGTTGAGTATGAGCAAAATCCGTGCCAATAATATCGGTATAAATTTATGTAGCTATCTCATTCATTGTGCCAAATTGACAGACACCTATCTTATTTTTATTATGCCAAATTGGCACTTTTCTGAATCGCGGATTACATGGATTACGCGGATTTTAAGAGTCTGGTATCCTGGACCTCTAATGGACAGGTGGGTACTTTCTGGTGGCATCATATTGTTTGGATTGGGATTGTGTGTATAAATCCTGTGAAAGGCATTTGAAACGCCAAACCACTAATCCGCGTCAATCTGCGTAATCTGCGAAAATCCGCGATTCTGAAACAAATTCCAAATTGGTTCGATTAGAAGGGAGCAACAAGGAGTGGGATAGCACTCTCTTTATATTGTTTTGATTCCAAATTGGTTCGATTAGAAGTTATCTCTTCACAGAAGGCAACTTTACCTTCCACCGTTTTGATTCCAAATTGGTTCGATTAGAAGAGGACAAATCAATTGGAAAACTAATGATGTAACAGTGTTTTGATTCCAAATTGGTGCGATTAGAAGTTTATAGGAGTACATAATGGCAAATCAAGTATATGAGTTTTGATTCCAAATTGGTGCGATTAGAAGTTATACCATTTCTAAGAGTTTATACTGCATTAGCAGCCTTTATGAAATGTGAGAACCCAGTGAGTTTAGCGATAGTAGCATCGGAATAACTTTGAAGTATCTCCGTCACTTGCGCTTGCATAGCCTCAAGCGTCTCATAGAACTCGGTAAACAACTTCGCTTTCAAGTCTTGCCAGAAACGCTCAATTGGGTTCAACTCCGGACTATACGGCGGTAAGAAAAGTAAAACAACATTAGCAGGAACCACTAACGATTTAGCATGATGAAAACGACCCTTATCAAGCACTAATAAGTTGAGGCTCTCCGCGTAGGCAACCGATACAGCATCAATGAAACACTGAAAACAATCTGAAGTCAAGTGGGAAAGTTCTAAGAAAAATCGCTCACCTGTCAAAGGTTCAACCGCACCATAGAGATAAACCGATGTATATTGGTAATCTATCTTCGCGACAGGTTTGACACCGCGTTGCGTGATACGCCGTTCTGTAGTAGGCAAAAGACCATATCGCGTCTCATCTTGACTGAAAACACGGACACTTTGAAAATCCGCACCTTTTTCAGCAACCGCATCAGCGACATGTTTGCTAAACTCGGAGCGGAATGTTTCAGTCGCTACTGCGTTTTTTTTTACATGGCTCTTACGAGGCACTTTGAGTTTGGCTCCCCATTTATCATGAACCATTGCGTAAACAGTTTTATAGTTCATTTGATGCCAAACGTGTCAGCGATATACTTTTGGATTTCCACATAACTCGTAAAACCCTCAGGTTTCCGAAGTTCTTCAAGTAAGAGGGTTTGCTGTTCTTCAGTGAGGATGGGTTCGCGTCCGGGGGCGTATCCGCGTTGCAGCATTTTCTCAAGTCCGCCGGTTTCATAAGCATGTAGCCAGGTGCCGACACTTGTGCGATCAACGCCGAGGAGGCGGGCGACTTGGACACGATTTTTCGCCTCGCCACTTTTCAAGAGATAGAGCATATTCAGGCGCAGGATTTCATGCTTCTTTTTCGCTTTTCGTAAGAGGTCTTTCAAGACTTTACACTTTCTGTAATCTCTGGCACTTTTTTGTTCATGGATGTTTCACTCCTTTAAAAGAATGGGGACCATAATAACACAGTTATGAAGAATAGTCAATTAGATTTGGTATTATATCATGGATAACAAGGTTTTGGAAACCGATGCGTTTTGATTCCAAATTGGTGCGATTAGAAGTAAACCTTACGTTCCGAAAGAGTTGCAAAGGTTTTGGTTTTGATTCCAAATTGGTGCGATTAGAAGTGACTTATATCAAGTACATGACTTACTTTTTCAAAAGTTTTGATTCCAAATTGGTGCGATTAGAAGCGCATAGTGGTTGTGGGAATTATACGTATGTTGAA
Organism: Candidatus Poribacteria bacterium; assembly: GCA_965200395.1. GTDB lineage: Bacteria > Poribacteria > WGA-4E > WGA-4E > WGA-3G > MSPOR6. The sequence continues at coordinate 1,512,985 of CBDAUH010000004.1, forward strand.
TGTTTTGATTCCAAATTGGTGCGATTAGAAGGTTATGAATTCGTATTGATACCAAAATCACAAAATCAGTTTTGATTCCAAATTGGTGCGATTAGAAGGAAAACACAACTTTTCAAACAGGTAAAAGTGAATAGTTTTGATTCCAAATTGGTGCGATTAGAAGCTATGCCTCGATCAACTGACCGATCCGATGCCTTCATAGTTTTGATTCCAAATTGGTGCGATTAGAAGTGTATCCAATCTTACCACCACGGGTGGAATGCACAAAGAGGCACAACCTGGAAAGGTTATGCTACAAAGAGGTAGAACGTTGCACAACCTGGAAAGGTTATGCTACAAAGAGGCACAACTTGGAAAGGTTATGTTACGCAGAGGCACAACAAAAAGTTACGAAAATGTAACTTTTTTCGTTTTTTCGTAACTTTTTGAAAATGGTTTTGGATCTTGTTATTGTATGGGTTTATAGGCGTTTTTCCGTAGTATGTAAAAAATTTGGAGCGGTGTGTAACGTTTTGTTGTAAGATGTTCGGGTTAGGTTCATCGCTTTGCTCTGCCCGGCCTACGGAGGAGAATTGAATTTTTTATCAAGGGCGTTTGATTCCAAATTGGTGCGATTAGAAGAGAAATGGACGCACGCCCATCCTCACAGACATCAAAGAGTTTCTATTCCAAATTGGTGCGATTAGAGAGAACATAGTGTTGTTTTATTTAATAAAAAAAACATTTTTCTATTCCAAATTGGTGCGATTAGAAGACTATATCAGACACAACACAATATCGCTTAGAATTGTTTTGATTCCAAATTGGTGTGATTAGAAGAGCTATTGATGGTAAAACATTGTCTGCGTCAGTGTTGTTTCGATTCCAAATTGGTGCGATTAGAACATCTCATGCACTATCAGATTATCAAATCTGCTATAAGAATTGTTTTGATTCCAAATTGGTGCGATTAGAAGTATTTTATTCCTCAACATGAATGACACTACCACCGTTTTGATTCCAAATTGGTGCGATTAGAAATTCCACTAACAAAGCTCAGTAACTGTTCCTGCAAGTTGTTTCTATTCCAAATTGGTGCGATTAGAATGGACTATGACTAAAGAAAATCCTCGCCATTACATCTTTTGGTTTTGATTCCAAACTGGTTCGATTAGAAGTATCTTGAATTTCCGAATCTTCATGCATATCGGTATCAGCTTTGATTCCAAACTAGTCTGATCAGGACGGTGTCCAGAGCAGTATTAATATGTTAACACATTCACAAAATGATTGTCAAGTTAATTTTTATTTTTCTCTAATTTCGGTGTTGTTTACTGTTGATTGCCAATGTCACATTCGGTGCAACGTTATACCTCCGCCATCCCGAAGCCTGTGCTGTTTTTATCACCAAACCCGCATTCGTAGCCTGTTTGTATCAATGCTGGGTTGCCGGACACATAAAACGGACACAGGATCCCGCGTATCTTAATGCCCTTGAAATTCACCAATCGAGTGACGCGTCCCCGCTTCCTACGGATATATCGTTCATTAAAGCGAAATGTTAAGGTATCGTCTTGTGGGGTGCGTTTGTGTATTGCCTCATATTTTCTGATAAGGTTTTGGCGGATGAGTTCGGAGAGTTCGGGGTCGTCTGGTAGGCAGTAGTGCATGCGGCGTTGACCGTTGTGTTTTCGAACAGCAGACATCACAATAGGAGAGAGGCATCGGAAGTGCATCTCAGGTTGAAATCGTGGCACACGCGGGATTGTTACATCCATAATTTTGAGTTGGTGCGGTTCGATGGATAATTTGCCTTCGGTTAAGAGTGTATCGGCAAAATGTAATAGGAATTGTTCTATGGGTGAGGAGACGAACCACGTCAAAGTAGACTGAAAATGTATCCGGTCGCCTATAATTTGTCTACGTTCTGCCATGAGTTGTGAGAAGGTGAAGAGTTTGAATCGTTTTTGTGCGACTTGGTAGCCTTGTTCGTGGAGGAAGTCGGCATATTTCGGGTTTGATTCTGTGAGGAATCGGTAGATCGCACCGACGAGGAGGTGGTTGTAGTTGATGGGGAGTGTGATTTTTTTGTCGATGTTGGCAAAGATTTGTATTCGCATTTTTTTATGGTTGCAACGTTGCACAACCTGGAAAGGTTGGTTTGTCAGAATCGCGGATTTTCGCGGATTACGCAGATTTACGCGGATTTTCTTCATCTGTGCGTTTATTCAATTGTAACGTTTTCTTTTTGTTTTTCGTCCACGTTGCACAACCTGGAAAGGTTATGCTACAAAGAGCGTTCATGTTGCACAACCTGGAAAGGTTATGCTACGAAGACTGCACAAACTAACAGTTTATGCTACAAAGAGCAGAACCTGGAGAGGTTATGGGACATGTTTGTACATCGGAATTTTACCATTGTTTTATGAATTCGTCAAATATAATTTTGATCGCTGTTGATTGATTTACATACTTCCTGCGTAGCAAATTCGTTTGCAGTGCTCCGATAAATATGGTATCATAATATGCAACTTGCTGGATAGCATTTCGATTTTGGAAAACATAGGAGGGTTTATGAGTTATATTATGCGTAGAAGCGGGCTATCTGTTCTGTTGCTTATTGCGACGTGTCTGATTTGCAGTTGCACTGCTCTGCAGGAGGCATCGCAACGTAGGCAGGAACGTTTAGCGGAAAAAAATAAGGATCGGTATCTGTTATTGACACCGGATAAGGGGGATATCCAAAGCGGAAAGGGTGCGATAAAGTCGGAGAGTGCACATTACACGTTGACGTTTTCGGATGATTTGCAAGCGGACAAAGATTTTGACGAGGAAACGGAGCGTAACGAGTTCGCACAAAGCGCGTTGGGGTATATGGAGAGTCTGTATCAGCAGATGTATAAGATTTACGGATTTCAACCTGAACACAAGATACACGTGACACTGCACAAAGTCTATCAGGGCGTAACAACTGTTGCGACAACAACAACCCAATATCGTCATGAGCGTAGAGGCGACGAGTCGTTAAAAGTCGTTACCGGTATCGGGATGGATTTTCCTTTAGCGATGTATAAGCAGCCGGGTGTGCGTGTGCATGAGTTGACGCATGCATTTACAAACATCTATTTTCTGCCGACCTGGTTTAATGAAGGTATTGCTGTGATGATGCAAACGGAATGGGCGAAAGATAAGGGGCATCCGAAATTTATGTCGCTTGAAAATAACATTAAACGCAATTTGGATGGTGTTAATGACCTTGAGGATTGGGGATCGCACGGCAGTGTTTCAAACCTAACACAATGGCGGTATAGTTATGCCTATACGATTGTTGCGGAACTCCATAAACGTTTCGGTAATGACTTCTATTTGAAGGTGTTTCGCCTGATGGAGGCTGACCAACTTCACAACAAGCTGCCGAGCAAAATGTCAACAAGTTTTCTGATCTATTATCTAAGCCAAGCTGCGGGCACGGATTTGGTGCCGTTTTTCAATAGGCTCCATTTTAACGCTCGGAAACTGACGAAACAGGATATTCTCAGGCATATTGCAGGTAGATGATGTTTTTTAACGTGAGTTCGGAATAAGACATTTTTTGTGCTCCATGTGGTGTAGCCTTTCCAGGTTGCATACATGAGGCACAACCTGGAAAGGTTGGTTTGTCAGAATCGCGGATTTACACGGATTACACGGATTTCCGCGGATTTTCTTCATCTGTGCGTTTATTCGGTTGTAACATCTTCTTTTGTTTTTCGTCCGCGTAGCACGACCTGGAAAGGTTATGCTACAAATCAGTTTTTGCTGAAAGTTATTTGTGCGACGACCCCTGCATGATCGGAGGGCCACAAACCGTTTGGTAATCGGTCCTCTGCTTTATCGCCGAGGGTTTTTGTGATTGCGGATGCTTCTCCTTGATGATTACAGACGAAAATTAGGTCTACTCGTTCATAGAGGGCACTGTTTTCATTTCTGATGTTTTTGTCTTGGCAGCAGGTATATCCTGGGCCTTCAGTGTCTGTTTGCCAGACATCAGTGTACTCAGATTCTATTAGCATTTGATAAGCGGTTCCGTCTGGTGCGGGTGTATTGAAGTCGCCTAACAGGATAATGGGTAACGTTTCATCAGCGAGGCTGTCGATGAGTTCCTGTGTTTGTCCGATGCGAGCGTCTTTTGAAACAAATTCTAAATGCGTATTGACAAACCTGTAGGCTGTTCCATTGACGGTGGCATCAACGGCAGCGTACCCCCTTAGGACATCCAGTCCGAACATCTCCACTGTCAGTGCTGCGTTGTAGTTTGCTGCTGTAGCGTCTGTGGTTTCAACGTCGTGGCGTGCAAGGATGACATCGTAATCGGTTAATCGGACGTCATCGAGACCGGTTTCGGTGAGCATCGGCATTTCAACGTCGAAGTTTTTAACTTTTGCGGCGACTTGATAGTTTAATCCCTCTGCCTGCAGTGCGTCCATTAGGATTTGTAGGAAATCTAAGATGACTTCATCGGCAGGTATTGTTCCCCCTGTGATGAAGTCTCCGGGGCTTTGGCGGTGGATCTCCGAGATTTCTTGTAGTCCGATGATATGGGGTTGATGTGTTTTTATGCTACCAGCAATTGCGGTTGCCCGTGCTGGAAAATCAGAAGCGATGGTGTTATTGTAGATATTAGCGACTTCTGTTGGGACTTCTAACAAGCTGTCAACGGACAACAAGTCTTCTGTGTTGCTGCCGACATAGACGTTATAAGTCATGACGGTGAGCGGTTGCGTTGTGTCCACAAGGTCAGTTGTGGGGGGTGGCATAACGGTATCGGTTATTCTTTCGCATCCTTGTGTAACGAAGCATGTTGCGACTAATAGTAGGATGATTCCTAATTTTTTCATAATAATTCCTCCAAAAATTGATTAGAATTTGTGTTTAATTATGTGAGTTCGGTATAAACGATACAAGCTGCACAACCTGGAAAGGTTGGTTTGTCAGAATCGCGGATTACGCGGATTTTCGCGGATTTTCTTCAGCTGTGCGTTTATTCAATTGTAACGTTTTCTTTTTGTTTTCGTCCACGTTGCACAACCTGGAAAGGTTATGCTACAAAGAGCGTTCATATCAAGGACACCAAACTCATGTTTAATTATTATACCATATTGGAAAGGGGATTCCTTTCTTTTTTAGTGTCATGAGCTCTGCATTAAGATCACATTTAGATTTTTTGTCGCCGTGGATGCTCGGTTCGGCACAGAGCATTTCGCGCAGCGTCTGCATTGACTCAAGCACGGTATCATTTGTAATTCCTAATACCTCAGTCAATAGACAACGATCCAATTCCTCGCGGACAGGGTCATGCGCGCATTCGTTGAAAGGCAGCATGCGTTTATACTTCAAACGTTCAAAAATTGTCTCAGCGTTTGATAAGCTTTCTTCTGAGAGTTCGCGCACATCCAATGTAGGCAAGGTACTTAATGTTGTGAGTCTTAATAGACCGCGTCCAGAAACCTGTTTTCCACTATGCAACCAATGACAAAACAATCCCAATGTTGAGTTACACCAGAGTGTCCACGGAATCTCATATCTCGGATTTACAAAAGCTACATTTGTTATTAAGGCTGGACCGATAGCAGGTTTCTCAGTGAAAAGAGCTACTACTGAATTGGAAGTAAATCTTAGCATCATGTTGTAATGCGTTCTGCTGTTTCGATCTACTCTATTCTGCACTTTAGTTTCTGCATTCGGAATGGGAATTGCGCGTGAGTCTGGAAGTACAAGCATGGATCGCTGAACTTCGCTCTTGGCATTCCACAAGCAAGCGTATCCATCTTCGTTGGGTTGAAATCCTTCTACTTTACGAAACACACCTCTAACCTCAGCGAACCCCAAAGTCGCGATGTCTCCTACTTGACAAATTGGAATCTCAGTAACTGTTTCCTGTAGCTCTTGTAGTGGTAATTCCAATTTGCCTTTCTTAAGTCGTCGGGCAGCCTGAAGTACCGCCATTGATTTCACACGCACAGCAACCCATCCTGCGTCGCGGGGTAACGGACAATCAAGCATATATCCGAGAATTCCCTCTCCGACTTTTATCGGATCGCCGCCGCTGGGTGTATCTTCTAATCGGTACGTTCCGTTACTTCGGATAATTCTGTTTGTAATCTCAAATGCCTCAAGTAAGCTTTCTGGGCGTTGGTTTAGGCAGACAAATTTTCCACGTCCCGTATTATGCCCTTTTCCTTTCGTTGCTACGATAACACATTCTGCCATGTCCGTATCAGCTGAGAAAGCGCAATCAATCCCTTTGGCTTTACCAATAGTTATTACAACTACATCGTGATATTCGGTTGCCCACATGTCACGTAATTTCTGGGAGGTTGGTGAAGCGAGCACGGTTGCAGGCAGGATAAAACCCATTACACCTTTAGCCTTAAGCATACTATGTGCAAGTTCTACAAAGTATGAACTGAGCCCTGCTTGTCCATCAGCCACATGGGTTACTTTTTTATTGAGTATTGCCTGCATTATTTTTGTATCTTCTTGAGGTCGGTTACTGCCTTGGAACCTCACTTACCCCCATTTTTGTATGCGGTATGTGTAGGCGTGTGTGTGTATAGAAATAAGTTGGAAAGTCTGATGGGTTATGGTAGAATACCTCCATATAAAATAATGTCGGTGAAAAACCGGCAGGGAGGTATTCTTATGAAATATACCCTTAGCTGGGTACATCCCAGAAAGATTATAACAGGTTTTCGTAAAGTTTTCAACGGGGTTTGTATCAAAAAACCGACGCTCCGCAACTTTTATTTGATGCTACAGGCTGTGTGTGTAGCCCCAAGTTTTCGTATTCAATCGATTGCCTCACATCTACCTATCCGTGTGAAACACGACAAGTCTAAGCAAAAGCGTGTGTTGCGGTTTATTGACACCTATTTTCCGGTTGCAGCGGTGAAGGGTGCTTGGTTGTCACATATAGTTGTCAGTGTGTGTCGTTCTGTGGGGATGCAGCATCTGCTTGTGCTGATAGACGAGACAGATTTACCGGGCGGATGGAAGGCGATTGTTGCAGCCCTTCCGTTTCGCAATCGTGCGATCCCGCTCTATTGGGTTCTGTATAAAAATGAGATGCTCAAAGATGGCACCTATCAAGGACATAACGATTTAGTTCAGCAGTTCTGTTGTGATGTCCATAGTCGCGTTGTTAAAGTGTTAGGGGATAGTCGGGAGCCTGTGTTGGTTTTTGACAGAGGGTTCGCCCGAGCGAGAGCGATCCTCAAGTTTTTTGAGGGGCAAGGCATCTGCTACTTGATACGTGTGCCACGCAATGTTGGTGTGCGTATAGCAGGCAACAAGCAGTGCCTTGAAGAAGTGGCAAATGGTTTTTACCCACAAGTGCTTTATCACTACACGGAGCAGGTGCCTGTGGCACTCTATGTTGGGGGACAGCACACCAAGAAAGACCCGTTATATCTTATCTCCAATCGGCTTCAGGGGAACCCCCTGCGAACTTGCTACAAGCGGCGGACACAGATTGAACACGGGTTCAGAGACTTGAAAACGAACTTCGGTTTCAAAGCACTCGTTTTGAGAAAGAACGAACAGCCCCGGATGGAAGTTCTGTTTTTGTTGGCAGTCGTGGCTTATGGTTTGGCGTTCCTGTGTTATGAAAAAGCTGCGGACAGATGGGCAAAAACTTTACACCCTACGCGGAAAGTTTACTCCGTGATCAGTGTCATCAACCGTATGATCCGCGAGGTGTGGACGCAGGAGGCGTTGCTCTTGTTCACCGAGAGGACTTGTTTGAGAGATATAAACTTTCTCACCGCAGAAGAACTGACATGACAACATTGGAGACCTATGAACACAACTACACACGCATTCAAAAAAAAAATGGGGGTAAGTGCGCCTTGGAACGGGGATTTAGCACTATCTACACCAGCAGGGTCTGCCCCAGGTCTCGTGAAGGGTGGATTTTGAATGACCACGTCAAATTTTCTGTAAGGAAATTCCTTTTGAAGATTGACAATCCTATTTTCTTCACCGCCAATCTGCTCACCTTCCGTATTAAACAACTTCATATCAAGCAATTCAAGTGAACCTACCGCGTAATCACCATTGTCTAATTTACCGTAAGGGGCAGTAAGGATACGTGTACCGCCGAGTTTCATATCGGCATAGGTGCTTGCAAGTGCTGCGGCTGTGAGGTGTGTTGCGTTTGGCATAATATCTACACCGCCGATGTTTTCTTCTAACATTCTCTGATGGATGTCTCTGCCGTTGCCTCCCGCTTGTTCATACAGTGATAAGATGCGTTGATATACACTGTTGAGGAGTGCGCCTGTTCCGCATGCGAAGTCTGCGACTTTCGGAAGTTTCCCGCTCGGCAGTTCAGGCATTACAAGCGTGGAGAGCAGCACTGCACTTTCTGGGAGTGTGTAGTTCGCTTTGACGTATTTCCTATCGGTGATTAGCTTTTGGAACACAATACCTGCAAGTTCGTGTATCTGCGCGATGCCCGTATCAACGAGGTCCCTGGCAGCTTCACATAGGAGTTTAAGGATATGTTTAACGAGTCTATCATCTGTAGCGAGTGCATTGACGAGGTTGCGTGCGTCTTCAAAGATTGGGCGGTAATTGACTTTGAGAATGGTATTCCAATCGTCAATAACGTTGGCATAATCAATTGTGGGCAGGAGTTGGCGGAGTGAGCGGACAGATTCCATCTCTGCTTTGCCGGCGAGCGAGCTTTGGAACACGAAGGCATCGGTAATAATCAGTGCTGCCATGCGCAGCGTTTGGATGTTCGGTTTTTCTTCTGCGTTATCTTCTTCTTTAGAAAAAACCTCTTGGTGCAGAATTGCCTCAATTTTTTGGGCGATGACAGGATGCTCAACGATAGCATTTTCGAGTAGGTGGGCTGCTCTGTTTATGCTTTTCTCCATCTCTGCTGCTGCTTCTTCGAGTTGAGAGTTCGGCATTGCACCGATGTGGAGTGCATTTGCGATGTCACCTATGGTACCTGTTGCCCATCCGTTTTGTGGAAAATGTCCAACAGTATCGCCGACGGTGTTGACAAGTTTATATTGTAGGTCCTCTGCGGTGCGTAGTTGGAGGTTGATATCTGCTCCCTGCATTGTTTTGAAACGGTTGGGATATAGGATTGCCATGACGTTATTGAGGTTTTTTCCAATGACGTGGTATTCTGTTTCAAGTTCCATGACAAGCCTTGTTTCTGCTTGTTTTATGAGATTTCTGGCGTTGGTGGTGGTATCGAATTTTGCTTCAATGCCGACCGGTTCTCTGCCCTGTTCTATGACGATGGCATCGAGTTCGTTGTTGCTGTTGACGAAGGCGTTGACTTCCGTTTCGAGTTCCCATCCGTGGCGCATGTGGCGTAGGATGTTCACGAGTTCGTTTGTGATTGTGGTTTCGCGTCGGTTTGGCATGATGTGTTTCTTACGGCTTATTTTTAGCTGATATTTTTTCCCAATCCCATAGCAACACTGTCCCATCCTTGCTTCCGCTTGCAAGCGTTTTGCCATCATGCGAAAAAACCAAGGTAGTGATTGACTGCGTATGTCCAGATAGGGTTGCTAAGTCGTTACCATTTGTGTCCCATAACATGATTCCGGACCCCATTCCATCGAGGCCAAGCAGGATTTCTCCATCAGGTGAGAATGTTAAGACACCACTAAAAGTTGAATATTTATCCGTAATTCTACCACGTTCTTGGATGCCTGTGGGTGTTACGTTCCATAAAACGATTTCTCTTGACTTACCGATAGGGTTATTTAGTTTTATAGATATTCATTTTATCAAGTTAACTGTGAGTAAAGGTTTTGATGCATATTCCTTTATTTTATCAGCGATCCGTGTTATGCCTTGAAAACGGAATACGGATAATGCGGTATTTCGTAAAGCGGCCATGACTTGTGGAATAGCCCCGCATCTGACAGGTGATGCGTCCTCGCCGAGTAGCACATCGCGCATCCAATGCGACTTGTTCTCTATTGCCCAATGGCCTCTCCGTAAAGCAAGTAAGCGTTCTGCGGATGCCTCACTCGGTTTCAGGCTCGTAATCCCATAGGTAGTGCGGGTTGTCTCTTCTCCTGTCTTCATATTTTTGGAAGTATAATGATATTGGATCACTTGTGCTATGCCCGGCCAATCCAGATATGCGTTGAGACTTGTGCTTGCCTTGATACACCGTGTCTCAAGTCTGCCATGCGACTTTTCAATCGTCTCATGCATGTATATCGGTTTCCCTAAAGTAGGGTGTGTTGTGTCTTCAGAAACCGCGTCAGGCACGCCTTGAAAAAGTTTTTCAATCGCTTCTAACAGGTCCGGTTGATTGCCTTTAACAGGCAGCATATAGTCGCCCCCGCTGTTTATGATTCCGTGGCAGAAAGAGCGTTGTGTCAAAAGGGCATCCGTTGTGATAACTTTGCCTGCTACATCAAACGCTTTGAGGATTTCCGTTGATACCGGTATTTCATTGGTTTTGTCGCTGACACCTCGCTGCGTGAGGGTGATCCCTAACTCATGAGAGACGACGGAGAGTAAATGGCTGATCATCGCACCACTTTTTTTAGACGCACGCAGGGTTTTGCCATCTATAGCGACTGCGTCGGAACACCCCCGCAAATCAGGGCACTCTGCTAATGCGGCGTTTACCCATTTTGACAGGATGTTTTCTAATGCCTCAACATCCAACTTTTTCAACAGATTATGGATAGTTGCGGCACAAGGCGTTTTGTGATGTGTGAACCCGAGTGCTTTTGTGAGTGCGGGCTGTGAGCGTGCCCAGGTAGCGATGGATGTATACCCTTTATGCCCGCACATCAATCCAACGACTAAAAGTGCGAGGATTGCTTTCAAGGGGTGCCGTTTCCCTTTTTCCTTGCGTGGGTCTGTAAGTTCTGCTAACATATCCATTAAGTGGCAGGACTTTTTTCTTGTCATTCTTCACCTCAAAAGATCGTAAGTTTTTAAGGTGAAGTATAGCAGATATAGCGTGAAAAATCACGGTATATCTGCACATTCCAAATATTAACGATTGTGATAAAAAACAACTAAAATACATAAAACTAAATAACCCTAACTTACCGAGGGCGATGGTTGTGTTGTTGGGTGAAAATGCCAATGCGCTGTGCCTCTCCATGTCGGGTGGTGTGAGTTCGCGCTGCGTTGTAATATCCCATATCTGTGTTTTCGTGTGGGTTCCGGTTCTAGCGAGAAGTTTTCCATTGGGTGAGAAAACTAATTTGCTTGCCAATGGTGATTCTGAATCAAAGCGGAACAGCTCAGTACCTGTGTTCATGTGCCATGCAAAAACACCTTCTTTATGACCGAAACTGACAGCGAGAATCTGGTTATCGGGTGAGAATGTAAGTGCATTCGTGTCCGTGCTTGTAGTATGCTGCCAGGGACCAGGAATTTCTTCACTGTTGATTATGTTCCATACTTGAATACTGCCACCAATTGGATAAGAGCCTCTATCTCTAGGATCATGGGTAGACAAATAGCGAAACCCCTTCCTACCTTGAAAGGCGAAATGCGTAGCATCTGGTGATAATGCTGCAGTGATCCTATCGTTGTGTTGATTGTCAAAGGTGATCGTTTTATGTTCGGTTTGTAGGTTCCATACGTTGGCAGTGCCGTTAAATGCGGCTATTGTAAGCTCAGTGTCATCTTCGGAGAACGCGACTGTTTTCACCGATTCTGTATGTCCGCTTGTAAGGGTAGCGAGTTCCTCTCCATTTTTTGGGTTCCAGAATCGGATTGTGCCATCGTAGCTGGCACTTGCAAGGCATCCACTATAGAGCGATTTTCCCTCGGGTGCAAATGTTAGAGTGCTGATAGTATTTTTATGTCCTGAAAGGGTTGCGCGTTCTTTGTATGTATCTACGCCCCAAAGTTTTATGACTTTATTGGCGTCGCCGCTGGCGAGTGTTTTTCCATCTGCTGAGAATGCTACAGCGGTAATCCAACCTACGTGTGCTTTCAAAGTGGCAAGTTTGCTGCGTTTTTCTATGTCCCACAACTGGATCGTTTTGTCTTGACTTCCACTGGCAATGATTTTTCCGTCGGGTGAGAACGCCAATGCCCAAACTTCTACATTCGTATGCTCTCTTTTTTTAAAGAGGTTGATAAAGAGGTTGACTATTGCATGTCCTCTGAAGCTCCTGTGGTGTCTGCTGGTTGTTGCATCCCACAAACGGATTCTGCCTTCACGTGTTCCGGTGGCAAAACTGCTGCCATCTTGAGAAAATACCACCGATTCATATTCATCAATACCTCCTCGCGACTTATGGACTATACTGTCGGTTTTCATATCCCAATGGATAATTTCACCGTGACTACTCAAACTGATAAGTGTGGTGCTATCTTGTAAGAATGCTAGTGCTGCTATTGTGTCACGTGCTAAGCCTGTTTTTGTGTATTTGGTATTAGTGTTCACATCCCACAGTTGGACGATAGGGTTGTTAAGTCCGCCACTTGCGAGTGTTTTTCCATCTTGTGAAAATGCCAATGTATTTACTTGCCCAGCTCCTTTTGTGAACGAAACAGGCTCTTTTCTATTCGGGACATCATGTAAGGGTTGTGATGCGATGACATTTGGGATATACGTCTCTTTGCCATTCGACACGTCATATAGCCACAGGCCGATATCTGTTCCTACGGCGAGGTGTGTGCCGTCGGGTGAAAACCGCATGATATTAATACCGCCTTTTCCGAAACGTGCGATTGCGTCTTCAGGCAAGCCGATCTGTGTGTTGTCTTGGCAAATTCCGTTTGCGTGTATTATTGCTGTCAATACAACTGTAATAAAAATTGGATATTTGGTTTTCATGTGTTAGTCTCCTTATGAGTATTAACCCTTTTAACAGGTGTAGCCACTATCACGATTTTGTTGTTTGCTTTACCGTTTTGTGCCAATGATACCGGCCCCTCAGTCCCCACTACCGCCCATCCTTTTCTGTCTCTTTTGCAAATGTAAGAAGCCCAAGAAGCACTAAGAGATGCCTCATCGTATCCACCAGATATTCTTACATGATCTCTGGTAAACCAACCCCAACCGATCCATTCAAAACTATCAATTCGAAATAAGAGACCGTTATTCTCATCAGAAAAGAACGGAGTACCATCTTCACCTTCTGAAAATACCCATTCCGATATCCATTCTGACCCTTTCTTTACGGGTGGCGAATGCTCTGTAAAACGTGCCATAAATTCTGGAGTCGGGTCTTTTCCTTCAATTTGCAAAAAATATGCTTCAGCAGATTTTTGTGCACCAGAGTAATTATATTCGAATTTGTATCGGAAAAATGTTTCAAACAAATCAAACATCTCTTGCCGATTTCCTGATGTCGCGAGATGTATCAAACCAAAAAGACAACCAATCAGCACAAAGTCTATGATTATTCCGTAAGCTACATACTTTTTCAACATGTGTCTAATTCCTTTGCCTTCTCGAAATCTGCTTTTGCTGCGTCTTGTTGTCCGAGTGCTTCTTTTGCAAGTGCGCGGTCATAGTATGCTTTTGCATCTTTTGGGTCAATTTCGAGGGTCATATCAAAGTCTTCTATCGCTCCGACGTTATCTCCCATGGCTGCCTTCACAGCTCCGCGAGTGTGGTAAAATGCAGACTCAGGGCTTCGTTTGATGGCTTCGTTGCTGTCAGTTAACGCTGTCTGGTATAACGTTTCGGCTGTGTCATTGTTTCCCATTGCGGTGTTGGATTTCCCTAAGAGATACTTCACCCAGGCGCGTCCGTTATAAGCATCACTATACTTTGGGTTTCGTTTGATGGCTTGTGTATAGTCTTCAATTGCGGCTTCGTAGTGTTTGTGTGCTTCTGTTGTGTTATCTCTGTCTGCTTCGAGGGTGGCGATTCTGAATTTTACAAACCCGCGCCTATAGTGATTTCCTGCATCCTTCGGATCTAAGTTGATAGCGGCAGTACAGTCTTCAAGTGCTGCTTGATACAAGTTTTCTGCCCTCTCCACATTTCCTTGGTCGGTTTCGGAGGTTCCGAGGTTAATCCGTAGGATAATCCGATTTTTGTATGGGGCGGTATACTTAGGATTTAGTTCTATAGCTTTGTCATAATTGGTTATTGCTCCTTCAACATCACCGAGCCATGACTTCGCAATACCTCGGTTATTGTAATGACCTGCCTCCTTAGGATCTAGTTCTATGGCTTTGCCATAATCGGTTATTGCGTTTTCATAGTTGCCAAGTTTAGCCTTTGCGAGACCGCGATTGTTGTAATGACCTGCCTCCTTAGGATTTAGTTCTATGGCTTTGCCATAATCGGTTATTGCGTTTTCATAGTTGCCAAGTTTAGCTTTCGCAAGCCCACGGTTATTGTAAGCAGGCAAGTAATCACTCTCAAGTTGTATAGTTTTATCATAATCTGCTATTGCGTCTTCATAGTTGCCAAGTTTGGCCTTTGCGCGCCCTCGATCATTGTAAGTCTCAGCATCCATCGGATCTAATTTTATGACTTTATCATAATCGGTTATTGCGCCTTCATAATCACTAAGTTCAGCCTTCACGCTGCCTCGAATTCTGTAGGCTTCACTCAATTTGGGATTTAGTTTGATAGCTTTATCACAATCACCTATCGCCTTACGATAACGTTTCTTTTCATATTTTCGTTCCCCTTGCAGGCATTTTACGTAGGAACGGATAAGTTTTCGCTTGCGCCATTTTGCCAAAGGTTCCACTGGCTCTGACTGATTAAGCAATGTCTTGAGTGCGTTTGAGGGAATAGCTAAACCTTGGGAATCACCGCGTGAACTCGCTACAGCGATCCCTATAACTTGTCTTTTATCGTTTAACACAGGGCTGCCACTGTTTCCATGGGGCATGTTTACCTTCATTCGGATCCATTTGTCCTTTTCTCGGGTGTTATAGACAGTTCCTTCTGCAACTTTATATTTTGCATGAGGAAATCCGGCCACAGAAATAGGTTGACCATTCTGCACAACATCACTGTCGTCGAGTGGAAGTGGTGTGCTTTCACCTATAACTTTTAGAACGGCAAGATCGTTTTCGATATCAAACGCAGTGACACCCTCCACTTTCCAAGTTGTCTTTTTGTCAGCTGATCTCACTAAAATGTGTTCTCGCTCCGCGATGCCATGGAGGGCGGTTACAACCTTGTCCGGTTCCACGAAAAATCCGCTACCTGATCCCGTTAAACCTAATAAAGCGATGCGCCGCGTCTCTATGCAGACTATGGAATTGTTGTTTTCGAGGTTTGTTAAGTTTTTTGTGGACATAGTATGTCTTTAGAATGGAGGATGCGATTTTATCTAACGTAAGTTTGGAAATAAGCCATTTTTTGTAGGATACACAACCTAGACAGGTTGTGCTACAAATATCCTTCGTATTTCGGACGCCGAACTCACGTAATTGTCCATCTTTGCTTCGTTATTCTAAGTCGGATTTCATAAGATACAAAATTCATAAATGTTTATGGAACTCACGTTGTCTATTATTTTAGTTAGGGAATGGTCATTTTGACCTGATGTCGAGTTGAAAGCTGGTTGTTGTGAGAGGTTTCTGCATATTATCCAATGCTTGTATTTTTATTGTAGTTTTTCTGGTTCGTATCTGTTTATCAGCGGTCATGGGTATTCTGATTTCTTCGAACCCATTTTTCCGTATGTTCAACGTTTTCTTGGGCATTTTATACCGTAATCCGCCTATAGACTCTGGTGTGATAGCGATTTCGACATTTTTTGCGGTGCCGCCGGTGTTAGAGATTCTCAGCTTCAGTCGGACGGTTTCGCCGGCATCGATGCGTCCGTTTTTGCTCTGTGGGTCTTCTAATGTGGTGTCGATTGAAAGTGCGGGTGGTATTTTTTCAGGTAAAAGTTGATTGAAGATGCCGTATTTGAAAGCGATAAATCCGATGATTGCAAGTATAACGACTGGGAGCAGGTACTGCATTATCTTCTTATATTTCTTTCTCTGTTTTTCTTGGTTATCGAGATATTTTATGGCGTATTGGAGTTCTTGTGCAATTCGGCTGCTGGGTCGGATTTGTAATGCGATGTCGGCTTCACTTTTGGCGTTTTTGTAGTCTCCGATTTCCATGTAAGTTTGTCCGAGTAGTTGATGTGCAAGTGCGGAGCTTGGTTCGGTTTTTATTATTTTTTTGAATATTGCTTCGGCTTGTAAATGTTGTTTATTTCCGAGTAGGACGCGTCCGCGTTCCATCTCTTTGTCTATATCTATTTCGGTATCGGTTGTCTCTTGTGTTTGTGTAGGTTCAGGTTCGGTAGTGGTTGCGTTTTGCGTTTGTGTAGGTTCAGTCTCAACGACCGTTATATTTTGTGTGGGTTCGGTCTGAGTAGCTGCGGTATTTTGTGCTTGTGTGGTTTCAGGTTCGACAACTGTTGTCCTTTGTGCTTGTGCGGGTTCAGGTTCAGCAACCGTCATCCTTTGTGTAGGTTCAGGTTCAATGGGGGTTGTGTTTTGTGTGGTTTCAGGTTCGACAACTGTTGTCCTTTGTGCTTGTGCGGGTTCAGGTTCGGTTTGAGTAACGGTTGTCCTTTGTGTAGGTTCAGTTTCAACAACCGCTGTTCTTTGTGTTTGTATGGGTTCGGTAGTGGTTGTCCTTTGTGTTTGCGTAGGTTCAACTTCAACGACCGTTGTCCTTTGCGTTTGCGTGGGTTTGGCTTCGGTATTTTCAGGTTGCTTTGTGTCGTCGTCTGATTTCAGTGGAGGGGGTACGATAGTATTTAAAAGGGAGAGTACGGGTTCATAGTTTGGATTGAGTCGCAGTGCATTGAGTGCAGCGGTTTGTGCTTCTTGTATCTGATGCAATCCTAAGTGGGCGAGTGCAAGCCCGTGGTATGCGTCAATAAATTCGGGGTCAAGTCTCAGGCTTGTCTCAAATTGAGAGAGTGCTTCTTCATATTGCCCATCGCTGAGATATGCTTTTCCTAATGTGTAGTGTGCATTTTTGATGTCGTTCATGTATCGGCCTTCTAAGTTCTAGTTCGGTACGAGGTAGCTAGATAATCTCCTCAGGATATTTCTTTCTAATCTGTGTCTATATCAGGCATTGCTATATGTCGGCTTATGTTGCAGTATCACTTCAGTTATTGTACCTCGTTAATGTTCAAATCTTTGAAAGGTTTCCCATCAGCGTCTGTAATACGTAGGTAGAATCCCCAATACATTTCCTCGTTGCAAATCTTGACAAGGATAGTATTTTTACCTGAATTGAGGGTTACGGGAATAGTATATTTGTCGAGTACTGCTGATTGAGCGTTAGTATCCGCGAATACCTCTGTACCATTTAGCCATATTTTTGCTTGATCGTCACTACTAAATCGGAATAGAACTTCTCGTTTGTCAGGGGAAGTTATGGTTGCTAGTGCGTAGGAGACACGCCAATTGACATCTTCCCCGAAATCGATGAAGCCGTTGAAAGCGTCATCGGTAAATTTTTCCCAACCTATTTGTCCATCTATGCCTTCATATTTTGCTGTTAAGTCGATCTCCGTTGTGTCTTCGGGAATATACGGTGTATTGTATCCGATGCCTGCTACGTTATCAAATGGACCGAGCACCCGCCATGCATTCTCATGGACGGTACCGGTTTGTTGCATCTGTTCTAGTGCCTTATCAGGCATGTTGTTTTTACTATAATATTCAGCTAAACCGAGGTTGACGTTTGCGTGGAAGACTGGTTCAGGAGGCGGTGCGTTCAGCAACGTATCGGTGTCTTGGAATTTCAAGTCTCTAAACGGATTCCCCTCTGCGTCCGTAAGCCGCATAAAGAAATATGTATGTATTTTTGCATTGCATACCTTGAGAAGGATGGTGTTTTCGCCTTGTTGTAAGGTGACATGGACAGCGTAACGGTCTACTTGTGCGCCACTCGTTCTATCATGTGAAAAAACCTCTTTTCCGTTCAACCATAGTACTCCTTGGTCATCACTGTCGAATCGGATTGTGATATTGCGTTCATCAGGTGAGGAGACGATCGCCCATGCATAGGTTGCGGTCCAATCAATATCAGTGCCAGTGCCGAGCCAGATCATTCCGTTTACTACGTCGTCATCCGGTTTCTGCCAGCGAATGAGTTCGCCTTTTCCATAATACTGTGCGGTTGTGTCAATTTGTGTGGTTTCCTCTGGAATGTAAGGTGTATAGTAACCAGAACTATTCTTATTGTCGAATCTGCCTAAGGTTACCCATGCAGTTTCTGGGATAAAGCCAGCTTCTACGAGATAATTTTCTGCCTTCTCAAGCATCTCATTTTCTGCGTAATATTCGGCAATAGCGCGATAAATGTTTGCGCGAGCAGTTGAATTTTGCGATGGAGCAAAATTTATCAACGTATCCATCATTGCCAGATAGCGTTCCTTGTCGGTAGCATTTTTGTTTGCTTCGGCGACATCCTGCCAAAACATATCTAAACTATGCTCGTTGGATATGAGGCTGAGTGCATGTTTGAAATGTTTGAGTGCCTCATCGTAAAGGCCGTTAGCGATGCATGCGCGTCCAAGAGTTGTAGGATAGGTGTAACTTGAGCTCGTATTTCTTGCGAATGCGCGTTTGGCGAAGAGTAGTGCTATTTCTGGATAAAGTCCTTTCTCAAGAAGCTGATCAACAAAATTACGACAACCGTAAGCACCTGCGCTGTTGAGTGCCTTCTGTCGAATTTGCAACCACTTGGCATAAGCAAGATCAGCTCTCTCGGAATCACCTATCTCTTGGTAGATATCCCCTAAAAGTTCATGCAGTATGGCACTATTATCCAGTTTCGGTTTGACCTCTTCAAGGATGGCGATACGTTTGGTTTGTTGTCCTTCGGCATAGAGTCTGGAGATAGCGCGGATCGCTGACTCGTGGTTACCCTTTGAAAGTGGTGCATATAATGCACGGCGATACGTCGCTTCTGCTTGTGAAGACTGTGCAGCTTTTAGATGAGTTTGCGCCAATAGATCGTAGAATTGGTATGAAGTCGGTTCAAGCTCGATTGCCTTTTCATAAGCGGCTATGGACTTCGCTAATTGTTCAGGGCTTAAACCTTCTGGTACAGTGCCTGTTTTCTCCTGCGGTAAATTCTGATAGAGGGCACCAAGTTTGTGGTACCATTCTGCGTTTTCTGACTCCAGTTCGGAGAGTCTTTCATATTGTGCAATTGCTTCTTTAACTTTATCAGCAGCTTCGTAAGTTTGTGCCAGCGCCATGATGTGTTTGGGATCGTTGGGGTTCGCCTCAACCTGTTTCAGTTGTTCCGATATCCATTTTTCGTAAAGGTTTCCGGCTTTCGCTGCTTCGTTCATACCAATTTCTGCGTCTTCTTGCAGGTGGCTTCTGTCATCCGCTTTTGCCATCTGTTGATATGCCTTAAAAGCATCTTCATAATGTTTTACTATAGTTTGGACAGTTTTGGTCTTGTTATAGATTATGAATAGTTGGCAGCATTTCCCCGTTAGCACTTCTGAACAGGTGTTAGAACCGCTGCTAACGCCCCTTTTCTGTCTAAATTCTGTTAGAAATCACTGTTTTTTAGCCATCATTTTTCCAATCATCGTGAAAATAGTTGCTGTTGAACTAGTTCATGTAGTATCTTCGGGATTTTCAGTTTTTTCTGTGCGTTTTTCCTCGGGTCGTAACCCGTATAAAAATAGTTTTGTTGTAAACGTCGCTGCAAGTAAGCGGTCATCAAGCCGCGTGTGAGATGTTTCGGTTTATACCAGTGTATATTGAGCGTGGATAGCACGTCTTCTAAATCAAGAGAAACCTTGTCTGTGTCTGTGTCTGCGGGTGTCTTAGGCAATGGCGACGGACTGAAAGCGAGTTGTGTCAGCGTTGCTGCGGTGAAACTGAGTTGAGCGAACCGATCCAAACTTTTCCTGTCTCGGAGTTGATAGGTGTCAAATCCGAAGTTTTCTTTAGCGTCCCGAAAGGCAGTTTCAATCTGCCATCGGTTTCTATAGTGTCGGATAACTGTTTCTACGGGCAGTCGTAAATCTGAAGTAAATACACAAAAATACCGATAGGGTTTAGACTTTTTCAAGCGTTTGCGTATCACAACGATACGGACATCTACAGGACACATCTTTGTTCGCACGACTTTATCAGCGACAGAAAGTGTCTGATCCTCAACAACGATGTCTGTATACTTCAGGTGTGGAATAGACACACGGCTACCATACCGACGGGGTCTGCCTCTCTTGAGACGCTTAGGGCGTTTCGGTATATCAAAAAACGCCGCGTTTGACTTCGCACGACAAAGTAAATGATGTCCTTGTGAGAGTATCTCCGTGAACACTTTGCGTCTATTGAAACCTCTATCAAAAATGATAAGACCCGGTGGCACAAGATTACATAAATGCTTCAGCACAGCGAGGCTATTTGCGTCCTCGCTTTTCGGTTCCATCATCCGTGTGGCTAATGGAAATAGGCGCGTGCCTTCGGGCGTTTCTGCCAGCCAGCCAATCGCACCAAACTCGTGTCCGTGATGAAACTTGGATTGGTTCTTGTTACGTGCCTGATACGCAGGGTTCCTGCGGAAATGCAAACCCGCTTGTTTTGAACCGCTACTTATGGCATGCGTCTCATCATAGACATAGATGCCCGTGGGGTAAGCGGATAGCACTTGATGGCTTAGCGTAGTGGCGACTTGATCCACACACCAGATGCCACGCGAGAGAAACTTTGGCAGAGACCAATACCGACCTGCTTGGGCTGTCGCAAGATAGATTTGTGTCATTGTGCCTCGGTAGGGCGTATTTATCAGACCTTTTACGAAAGTCTGAAAGTGGTGAAAGTTATTATACTTGAACAAAGGTCAAAAATCTGATAACATGTTGTCCAAGTAGGAAAGTGGGGTCATTAGACATATCCTTTCAAATTTGTGTTTCCTAAAAGGATACCCGCTTTCCTGCTTTATGTCCATAAAAAAAACAAAAAATGTCCAAACTATAGTAATGTTTTAAGGCGAGATAGCTTTTCGCAAGTAATGCATATAAATACACCATCTCCCAGTCGTCTGTTTCAGTGACAGCAACACCTTTATCAGCGAGTTTAAGTGCTGGATCGTACATTTCATTCTTGAGACAGATCGTAGCAAGTGCACCGAGGAATGATCCGTCCTCCATAAAATCTGTGGGTGCAAGCTGGGTAAGCGCGGTATCGGCTTCATTCAATACTATTTTTAGTATATCGGGCTGGTTACTTTTATGGAAGGCAGCTGCTGCATAATAAAGGCCGCGTATATTCCTACGGTGTATCGGCTCAGCTTTGCCGAGCAAGTGGTATGCTTCGGCGGCTTTCTGATAATCGTTGGTATCCCAATAAATTTCAGCGAGCATTTCGAGGACAGCAGAACTAGTATCGCCCTTTTCCAGCTTCCGTTCGAAATGGGCTTGCAATTCCTCAAGTTTCCCTCGATTTTTATAGGCATTTATCAAGATTTCACGTGTGTCGTCACCACCGAATCGGACTGTAATACCAGATGAACTGAAACGCGTTGAGATCGAGCGTGATTGGATTTGTTCTGATATTTTAGATTCGTAGAAGTCTAAAGCTAAGTCTGTGTTGTCTTGTTTTAGGTATACATTGAATAATTCAGTAAGGATTTCATCTCGGTCGAAGGAGCTATTCGTCATCTCGTAGGCTTTTTTAAAGGCAGTAGCAGCTTTTTCCAATTCGCCAGTATTGCGAAAATGTCGGGCACGTTCTCTTTCCATCGTGAATGTGAGGATACCTGCCGCCTCCGCTTTCTCTAACATCTCTTCTAAATTTCCCTGATAACGGTAGAGATTGACCAATTGGTGTCCAATCTTTTCTCGATCCCAGCTTGATGTGGTGGATGGTATGGCGTTTTTCAATGCTTCTTCAGCGGCACCCATATCCTCATTTAGAAAATAGTGTTCTGCAAGCATGAGATAGATATCTTTGTCGCCATATCCGAATGTAGTCGCTTTTTTATAGTTTGCAATAGCTTCCGCTTCGTTCCCTTCGGCTTCATAAAGCTTGGCAAGGCGGGCGTAATGGACGCCAACCTCCGGCTCTGTTTGGATATATGCTTGTGCAATTTCAAATGCCTCATCCTGTTTGCCAGCAGCTTGTAGACTATTGACAAGCGCATCTTGATGCTTTATGTTGTCAGGGTCAGCTTCAAGCAACTGATTATAGGTTTGTGCGGCTTTCTCATGTTGATCTGTCCGTGTGTAGAGTTTCGCGAGTTCTACATGAGAGTCTGAATCTTCAGGGTATCCTTTCGTAATTCGTTCATAGAGGTCTATCGCTTCCTCTATTCGGTTTTGTTCTACGAGTTCTTCTGCCTTTTTGATGAACTCTTGTGCAGGCGTGTTATTTTCCTCGGTGTCCTGTGCTCTGAGTTCTGTCATGAAAGGACCCGCTGTGATTAACATGAAAACGACTAGAAAGAAAGACAATTTCGAGTGTACCATTGAAAGACACCTCCTGACATTATCAAATGTACTTTATTTATCGATATTTTTATTGTAACGTGAGTTTGGAATAAGACATTTTTGTGCTACAAAATATCCTTCATATCAGGGACACCGAACTCATGTTAAACTATTCGTTTACGTAATCTGAACGTAAATCAAAATTGTGTGCTACCCAACTACCTGCACGAGTATCAAGCTCTGCATCGATTGCTTGAATTTCTTCTAGTGCAATATAAGTATCAGCGTCTTCTTGACTTGCAAACTCAAATTCAATGAGTCTGTGAGGTGTTTCACCGTAATAGTTATCATAAGAAGCGATCGCTTTAACTTCAGCTGGACTAACGAGTGCACTAGAGACAGATGCGACCCATTCTAAATATGCTGCTTTGCCACCAAGTGGATAGTTGACTAAATAAACGATTTTAACCGGATAGTCTCCTTTTTCAGCGGTTTCATAATCGGAGCGTTGGATAAATGTATAGAAGTTTACATCACTTGCATGGTTTGGGAGATCGCTCATGATCTCAGCGATCTCAGGACGGTTCAGATATGCTGCCATATCAAGAAAACTATCAAATTCATATTCAACAAGTCTATTCGGCTTCATGGTCGGGTCTTGATTATCGTAAGAGCGTATCCTGCGGACCTCTTCAAAGGATTGCAGCGTTGGAGCGACGGATCTAACCCATTCGATGTAGGCATCCTTTTCTCCTTCTGGGTAGTTAATTAGCAAAACGATCCTCATAGGAGTTGCTTCTACCATGCTGTCTTCTGGTGGCATAGTATCCATTACCATGTTTTGTGCTCTGTCACACCCGGTAAGGGCGATAAGTACGGTGGCAGAAAATATTAAGAACAGACTACCTATTTTTGATAACATCATTTCTCCTTTTTGTAATAGTAGAGGGCTTACGTGCAGGCGGTAAGCGTGCTTTGTAAGCGCGCTGGGAGCTTGTAATTTTATTGGAAATTTTAATATTTCAGGTTATAAAAAGCAAAGTTGCTTTTTCTGATTCTCTTTTTTCGTATTATACCGAAATTTATCAGAAAAAGCAACTCTTTTTAACGACTCTAAGGTTATTCCGTATATGATCTTTTCAGTTCAGCCCAACGCACCGATTGCTTGCCTAAGGGTGAGATAGATAATTTGCCGCTATTCCAATGTGGATTAGCCCCTTCTGTCAAGAACGTAATCTCATCAGTAGTGAGATCATATTTGTAAATCTTTGACACATTTTCGTACAGACTAAAAAGCACCGATCGCTGTCCATCCATCCATTCAACGGAAGATGGAAACCAATTCTCTGGTATTTTCAATGTTCGTGTGGCCCCGTCATCTATGTTCTGGATGATATAACGATACGTTCCTGTTGACCGTATTCGAATTCCCCTACCACCACGCACTTACCCCCATTTTTTTTTTGAATGCGTGTGTAGTTGTGTTCATAGGTCTCCAATGTTGTCATGTCAGTTCTTCTGCGGTGAGAAAGTTTATATCTCTCAAACAAGTCCTCTCGGTGAACAAGAGCAACGCCTCCTGCGTCCACACCTCGCGGATCATACGGTTGATGACACTGATCACGGAGTAAACTTTCCGCGTAGGGTGTAAAGTTTTTGCCCATCTGTCCGCAGCTTTTTCATAACACAGGAACGCCAAACCATAAGCCACGACTGCCAACAAAAACAGAACTTCCATCCGGGGCTGTTCGTTCTTTCTCAAAACGAGTGCTTTGAAACCGAAGTTCGTTTTCAAGTCTCTGAACCCGTGTTCAATCTGTGTCCGCCGCTTGTAGCAAGTTCGCAGGGGGTTCCCCTGAAGCCGATTGGAGATAAGATATAACGGGTCTTTCTTGGTGTGCTGTCCCCCAACATAGAGTGCCACAGGCACCTGCTCCGTGTAGTGATAAAGCACTTGTGGGTAAAAACCATTTGCCACTTCTTCAAGGCACTGCTTGTTGCCTGCTATACGCACACCAACATTGCGTGGCACACGCATCAAGTAGCAGATGCCTTGCCCCTCAAAAAACTTGAGGATCGCTCTCGCTCGGGCGAACCCTCTGTCAAAAACCAACACAGGCTCCCGACTATCCCCTAACACTTTAACAACGCGACTATGGACATCACAACAGAACTGCTGAACTAAATCGTTATGTCCTTGATAGGTGCCATCTTTGAGCATCTCATTTTTATACAGAACCCAATAGAGCGGGATCGCACGATTGCGAAACGGAAGGGCTGCAACAATCGCCTTCCATCCGCCCGGTAAATCTGTCTCGTCTATCAGCACAAGCAGATGCTGCATCCCCACAGAACGACACACACTGACAACTATATGTGACAACCAAGCACCCTTCACCGCTGCAACCGGAAAATAGGTATCAATAAACCGCAACACACGCTTTTGCTTAGACTTGTCGTGTTTCACACGGATAGGTAGATGTGAGGCAATCGATTGAATACGAAAACTCGGGGCTACACACACAGCCTGTAGCATCAAATAAAAGTTGCGGAGCGTCGGTTTTTTGATATAGGGTTATTTAGTTTTATGTATTTTAGTTGTTTTTTATCACAATCGTTAATATTTGGAATGTGCAGATATACCGTGATTTTTCATGGTATATCTGCTATACTTCACCTTAAAAACTTACGATCTTTTGAGGTGAAGAATGACAAGAAAAAAGTCCTGCCACTTAATGGATATGTTAGCAGAACTTACAGACCCACGCAAGGAAAAAGGGAAACGGCACCCCTTGAAAGCAATCCTCGCACTTTTAGTCGTTGGATTGATGTGCGGGCATAAAGGGTATACATCCATCGCTACCTGGGCACGCTCACAGCCCGCACTCACAAAAGCACTCGGGTTCACACATCACAAAACGCCTTGTGCCGCAACTATCCATAATCTGTTGAAAAAGTTGGACGTTGAGGCATTAGAAAACATCCTGTCAAAATGGGTAAACGCCGCATTAGCAGAGTGCCCTGATTTGCGGGGGTGTTCCGACGCAGTCGCTATAGATGGCAAAACCCTGCGTGCGTCTAAAAAAAGTGGTGCGATGATCAGCCATTTACTCTCCGTCGTCTCTCATGAGTTAGGGATCACCCTCACGCAGCGAGGTGTCAGCGACAAAACCAATGAAATACCGGTATCAACGGAAATCCTCAAAGCGTTTGATGTAGCAGGCAAAGTTATCACAACGGATGCCCTTTTGACACAACGCTCTTTCTGCCACGGAATCATAAACAGCGGGGGCGACTATATGCTGCCTGTTAAAGGCAATCAACCGGACCTGTTAGAAGCGATTGAAAAACTTTTTCAAGACGTGCCTGACGCGGTTTCTGAAGACACAACACACCCTACTTTAGGGAAACCGATATACATGCATGAGACGATTGAAAAGTCGCATGGCAGACTTGAGACACGGTGTATCAAGGCAAGCACAAGTCTGAACGCATATCTGGACTGGCCGGGCATAGCACAAGTGATCCAATATCATTATACTTCCAAAAATATGAAGACAGGAGAAGAGACAACCCGCACTACCTATGGGATTACGAGCCTGAAACCGAGTGAGGCATCCGCAGAACGCTTACTTGCTTTACGGAGAGGCCATTGGGCAATAGAGAACAAGTCGCATTGGATGCGCGATGTGCTACTCGGCGAGGACGCATCACCTGTCAGATGCGGGGCTATTCCACAAGTCATGGCCGCTTTACGAAATACCGCATTATCCGTATTCCGTTTTCAAGGCATAACACGGATCGCTGATAAAATAAAGGAATATGCATCAAAACCTTTACTCACAGTTAACTTGATAAAATGAATATCTATAAAACTAAATAACCCTATTTTTGATACAAACCCCGTTGAAAACTTTACGAAAACCTGTTATAATCTTTCTGGGATGTACCCAGCTAAGGGTATATTTCATAAGAATACCTCCCTGCCGGTTTTTCACCGACATTATTTTATATGGAGGTATTCTACCATAACCCATCAGACTTTCCAACTTATTTCTATACACACACACGCCTACACATACCGCATACAAAAATGGGGGTAAGTGAGTACCACCATCGTCACGCTCTATTATATTGACGACGATGTCCATTTCTGTATATAGTATCTGTTTGCCATCAGGCGACCACCGCGGGTGAAAACGATGTATTGTGCCTTTTTCGGGATCGGGATGTGTCCATTGACGCATGTTGTCTCCATTTGCATCCACGAACCAGAGGTTTATCTCTATAATGTCATGGTCATCGTTGATAAAGACAATCTGCTTTCCATCTGGTGACCAATCACAGTGATATACATGGTTTCTAATTATCTGATTTAATTCACGCGTATCGATATCTATGGTATAGAGACCTGTCAGTCTGGTGTTGTAGAGGATTTTTTTACCATCTGGTGAATACCTCAAGTCCAATGTATGCCTATTTTCTTCGGAGAGTTGCTGTGCATTGGATCCGTCGGCGTTCATGATGAAAATGTTGGGTCCAGTGCTATTGTTATTCGGTGTTGTGTCCCGCATAAATGCTATCCGCCTACCGTTGGGTGACCATTTCGGTCGGAATTCTGAATAGGGGTTGTCGTTGATGGGGGTGATTTTTCTGCCGTTGTCATCCATTACATAGATAGTGGAATTTCCGTTATGGGATGCACTAAATATGATTTTGGCGTTGGCAGTTACTGCATATAGCAGTATGAGACTGATACATAACGTTGTTCGCATGGGGATCCTCCTTTTGGTAATAGTATGAGCAATTTATGTGCCAATTGTAGTCTGTTGAATTATTGTGGTGCTGCACAATTTCGTGCATCGACTGGTACTGTTGCACATATTGGTACATAATTTTCTGATGATACGATATGCAAATCCGAAACTGTTAAATCCCTGGTGCAGTCAGATTGATAAGTAAGCGTTGGTGGAGCCAATCCTAGTCATCCTGCGAATCAGACAAGCGGGCTTGAAAGCTCCAGCAAAGAAACGGTAACTATTTGGGTAACATAGACAACAAATGTACGTAATTGTGCAGCACTATAACAATTTATCAGGAATCGATTGGCACATAAATTGCTTGAAGAATGAAACATCAAAGCATGGAGGAATTGTCATGAAAAATTTAGTGTTGCTGTTGGCATTTGCAATAATGGGTTTTATGGTTACTGTCAATGCCGTCGCTAAGACTGTCGTAACAGATGGATTAGTGAGTTATTGGACTTTCGATCGCGGTACAATTAAAGATGGAAAAGTCGTAGATGTTTGGGGCGAAAACGATGCTGCTATAGTTGGAAATCCAAAAAGAGTTGATGGATATGTTAGGGAGGGACTTGAATTAGATGGAAATGGGGAGTATGTGAGTTTGCCGAACGTCGGTAATTTTGGGAGTCAAATTGGTAAATATACATTTGAAGCATGGATAAAAACGAAACAAAAGGATAGATGGAGTGCGATCTACAGAGTTCTTGAGAAAAGTTGTGCAAGGTCTAACAACGGTGCTGACATTCTTATCAATAGTGGAGGGGGTAGGGGTTTTAGAGGGGATATCGTGACAGAACAAGATTCTATAATGATTGAACGTAGTAGAATAAGAGGAAACGGATGTAGTAGCAGCCGCTCTGGCATAAAGTTTCCTATTTCGGATGGCGAATGGCATCAGATAGTTTATACAGCAAGACGTACTACTGAAGATGATGTGGAAGAGTTTAAACAATTTGGGGGTGATCAACTTGCAAGAGATGGCTGCTATAGAAATGTAGGTTATATTGATGGCAACGTAATTATGGATTCATTTTCTTGTTCATTTCCTGCCGATTTCACCGCTTATGTTGAGCCTATTTTTCTGGGGGCAGTGAACAATAGGGGGAAGGCATCCGGGTTTTTTGAAGGTGTTTTTGATGAGGTGCGGATATATGATCGTGCATTGACGCCTGAGGAAGTGATTCGCAATTATGAATCGGGTATCGGTCTGGGTGTGGAGGCTGAGCAGAAATTGCCAACGGTGTGGGGTGCTTTGAAGGAGAGGCGTTAGGAGCCTGTTTTCTGAATTTATGAAAGCAATGCTTATATTTAAATCGGGAACTGGTGGTTACCGGCAGTCAACCCGCCGTCAATGACAAAAACTGCTCCTGTTGCAAAACTTGCTTCATCGGATGCAAGGAACAGCGCGGCGTTGGCGATGTCTATAGGTTTTCCGATGCGTCCCAGCGGGTACCATGGTGTGATTTCGTCTAAGATATTTGGATTGCGTTCAATCATCGGTTCCCAGACTTCAGTTTGCACGGTGCCAGGGCAGATACAGTTGATACGGATATTGTCTTTGCCGTGTGCGACAGCCATGGAACGGGTCAAGGCGATCACGCCACCTTTCGCGGCAGAGTACGCGTGGATTCCTTGTAATCCGATAAGTCCATTGACTGATGCGATGTTGACAATACTACCGCCTCCTCCGTGTTGCATAATTGGTATGACGGCATTACTACAATGGCTTGTACCTTGAAGTGCGACTGCTAAGTTTGCTTCCCAGTTGTTGTTTAGGACATCTTCGGTTGAACAGATGGCATTGTTGACAAGGATGTCAACTGTTCCGTAGGTATTTACAGTCTGAGTTATAAGTTTTTGGGCATCCGCAGCATCAGAGACATTAGCGTTGATAAATAGTGCTTCACCATGTGCCTTGGTAATATCGGATGCGGTTGCCTTGCCGATGGTATCGTTCACGTCATCAACGATAACCTTTGCGCCTTCTTCAGCAAACCGAATTGCGATTGCTCTGCCGATACCGCGTCCTGCTCCTGTGACGATGGCTATTTTGTCATGTAAGCGCATAAAGGTTCACCATATTAATATTCTGAACGTGAGTAAAGATTGCACAACCTTGAAAGGTTATGCTACAAAATATCTTTATTCTAATGCTGTAGTGTTTGTGAGATAAAAAGTTTCGTGCGTTCGTGCTGCGGGTTATCGAAGAAATCTGCTGGTGCTGCTTCTTCTATAACTACCCCTTCATCGAAGAACATGATACGATCAGCTACTTCTCGTGCGAATCCCATCTCATGTGTGACAACCAGCATCGTCATACCGGAATGTGCAAGTTCACGCATTACGTCTAACACTTCCGAGATCATTTCTGGGTCTAGT
The DNA here is from genome assembly GCA_965200395.1 of Candidatus Poribacteria bacterium. Classification (GTDB taxonomy): domain Bacteria; phylum Poribacteria; class WGA-4E; order WGA-4E; family WGA-3G; genus MSPOR6. Next base: position 1,542,545 of record CBDAUH010000004.1, read on the forward strand.
GCGCTTGTCGGTTCATCAAATAGCATAATCTTGGGTTCCATTGCCAATGCCCTTGCGATGGCAACGCGTTGCTGCTGTCCGCCCGATATTTCTGCGGGGTATTTATATGCTTGATCTGCTATATCCATCCGTTCTAATAGGGCTAAAGCCGCTTCTTCCGCATCACTTTTTGACATCTTCCTAACTTGGATTGGACCTAAGGTTATATTTTTGATATTTGTTAGGTGCGGAAATAGGTTGAACTGTTGGAAGACCATACCGACTTCCTGACGGATGAGGTTGATATTTCGGAGATCATTGCTTAGCTCTATGCCATCAACGATGATTGTGCCTCGCTGATGTTCCTCAAGTCTGTTTATTGTTCGGATGAATGTGGATTTTCCGGATCCAGATGGGCCGCAGATTACTGCCCTTTCACCTTTTTGAAAAGTGGTGGTTATGCCCTTGAGGACATGGAAATCATCAAACCATTTGTGAACGTCTTCACATGTAATAATTGGGTCGTTTGTTGTGTTTTCGGTCATTTTTTAATTTCCTTTTTCAGAGAAAGGTTATGCTACAAAGAGGCACGACCTGGAAAGGTTATGCTATAAATTAATGCTTTCCGACTCCTAAGTCTGCTTCGATTTTCTGGCTAACATAAGACATTGCGTAACAGAAAACGAAATAGATAACTGCAATAAATAGATATATTTCAACATAATAACCTTGCCATTTTGGGTTTCCGAGTGCGCTTCTGGCTATTCCCAATAGATCCTGTAACCCGACAATGGATACCAAGGATGTGTCTTTGAATAGGGAGATGAATTGTCCGACTATCGCTGGGATGACAGAGCGGAGTGCTTGCGGAAGCACGATAAATAACGTTGTTTTTGAATAGGTAAGTCCGACTGCTTGTGCTGCCTCGACTTGCCCTTGCGGAATTGCTTGAAGTCCGCCCCGTACGTTCTCTGCCATATAAGCAGCGGAGAAAAGTGTCAACGCGATCATTGCACGTATAACTTTATCCAATTGAAAATCTCCTGGCATAAATATGGGAAATATTATACTTCCCATGAACAGTATGGTAACCAATGGTACACCACGGATCGTCTCAATATATATTGTGGAAACCCATTTAACTGCTGGCAGTTGACTTCGGCGTCCTAGTGCCAGAAGTACACCGAGTGGAAAGCAAGCGACAATACCGACAGCTGCCAGAATCACCGTTAAGAGAAGTCCTCCCCAATGTGTTGTGGAGACGGTATTTTTACCAAATCCGTGTAGCATTATCATGGTCCACGGAAAGGAGAGAATCCATCCGGCGATGGCCCATCGCTTCAAATCATTCCTATTGCGTCCAAGAAAGAAGGCGAGGCCAAGTAGTGCTAGACCCCCTAATAACCATCGCTTCTTAAAGAAGATGAGATAGATGATATTGAGGTTAAATTCAAGTGTAGCTGAATCAGTTTCACTATTTTTAACAATATCTAAAGGTATAAGGAGTAGAATTAGTCCAAAAAGTGCAATAGCGGCTGAGACACGGAGAACCAGACCTTCCCATACCGCTGCACTCAGTCCTAATAAGGCAAACAAGGTATAAAGGACTATCCATATCCGCCAGACTTGTTCTATTGGATAGGCACCAATCATCAGTATCTGCAAGTTAGCGGGGATTACTTGCCATGCTGCCTGTGTAAATATCCATGTAAAGATACCCCTGAGTACAAAGAATAGAAATACAAGTGCTAAACATGTCAAAATGGTATTATACCATGTGTTAAAGAGGTTATCCTGTAACCATCTCACTGGACCTTTTGATGTATTTGGGGGTTTGACTTCTTGTGTAATTGCAGTATTTTCCACTTTTTTGCTTCCTTTTTCAGTTCTATCTTGATCGACCAATTCGTGTGATTCTATAGTTGTACCAATTCATGAAGGCGGATGTCGTTAGACTCATGATGAGATAGCTTACCATCACCATTCCGAAGATAGGGATGTTTTGTCCAGTCTGATTCATCATTGTGTGTCCGATAAGAAGTAGTTCTGGGAAACCGATTGCGACGGCAAGGCTGGAGTTTTTTGCGAGGTTCAGGTATTGGCTGGTAAGCGGTGGTACAATAATTGGAATGGCTTGGGGTATAACGATTAATCGCAGTACCTGTGATTCTTTCAAGCCGACTGATCTGGCTGCCTCCCGTTGTCCTTTGACTACGGCTTGTATTCCACTCCTTACGACTTCTGCGATAAAAGCACTTGTATAGACGGCGAGTCCGATTAAGAGTGCGGAGAATTCTGGTGTAAAGTTTATCCCGCCAACATAGTTGAACCCTTGTAGTACAGGTCGGTTTACTGTAAATGGTTGTTCTGATGTTAGGAACAATCCTGCAATGGCGACTATCAAAAAGGTAGGGGCGGTAGTCCATTTCGCGCTGAAAATTATATCAGAGATGAAGGCAGGCCGGTCTGTCTGCTGCGGTTCACTAAGTCGTCCGAAGTGCCGGAATGCTGCGAGAATAAGAACAACAATAATTGCTAAGATGATACCTGCAAAGAGATACCATAACCATGTGTTAAATCCGGGTGCCCGTTCCAATGTGGGCAGGTATATGCCCCGCACGTTTAAAACTATGCTATCGAAAATTATGATACTGTCTCCGATCCTTGGCAGCGCAAGTGCTAGCGCGTACCAGAAAAAAATCTGTAGTAGTAGCGGAATATTACGAAAAATCTCTACGTAGACAGCAGCAATGTTTCGGATTAACCAATTACTGGAGAGTCGGGCGATTCCAAACATGAAACCTAATATTGTCGCACATATTATTCCTATAATGCTTACTTTGAGTGTGTTGACTATTCCGACCCAGAATGCTTTGAGATATGGTTCTGATGGATCGTAATCGATGCCTTCGGATATTTCGAATCCTGCTTCGCTGCTTAAAAAGGATATATCCAGTGCTAAATTCTGTTTTTCGAGTCCTTTCAACATATTGGAATAGAGGAATCCTGCTAACAGGATTATGCCGATGAGGAAAAGTATCTGAAAAAAGACTTTCAGAAATCGGATATCTCGATAGAAGGGGATGTGTGTTGTATTTTGTGCCATAGTATTTGCTGATTCCTACCTTTCCTGATCGCTCCTTTGCGCAGTGTCGGATTGTTGACGATATGCTTGATAGAGATGTGCTTTGAGATCGACGTTGATTTCAGGTTTGGATAATTTGGTGAAGAGTTCTAACTTATTACTGACAAAATCTAGTAAAATTTCATCGACTACCTCATCAAACTTATACTTTTTGTTGCTATCCGAATTGTCTCCCTGAATCACTTGTCGAAGTTCTTCGTTGTCGTTCACTTTTCGGTGAATGGTTTCTATATCAACTTTATCTTCTTCTGTGAACCCTGTCTGATAAGCTTCGTTCAGCGCGTTAATGATGTTGGATAGGAAATCTTGCTCTGGTTCTCTAAAGGTGCCAGCATCGCTGCCAATTCCTTCTACCTCGCTATCTGTCGCTTCAAGGACGAGTTGCTGATTTTCATGTGTTTTTTGTATCCGAAACGAATCCAAATCCACAGAATCTAAGAGATCGCTCAGGTCTGCGTGTTCCCGTTTCGGCAGCTTCTTATTTAGGTTGCGAGCGAAAATGTACAATTTTTCTAAGTTGACATCGGTGAAAGTGACAAGTTGTGAGATGTATCCGTAGAGACGATTATAACTTTGTAAGTTTGAACGAAACTCTTCTCTATATTCTGTTTCAAGCTCTGTCCACCGTTCAACAACGGTATCAAGAACGCTTTGCAATAATTCATCTGGTTGGTCTACATCGTAAAAGATATGACAAAATTCGTCAATAGTATTTTCAGTGTAGAGGTCAAAATCTTCTAATTGGTTTTGTAGGTCATACAGTCGATTTGGGTCAGTTTCCTCTGCAAGAATTGTTGTCTGGTAATATTGTTGAAATGCTTGTTGTATTTGCTCCGGTTCATTCACAAAATCGAGGACGAGTACATCTGTTTTGCCGGGGGCGACGCGGTTCAGGCGGCTCAAAGTTTGGACGCATTGCAGGCCGTCTAATTTTTTATCGACGTACATCGTCTGTAGCATCGGTTCATCGAAGCCTGTCTGGAATTTGCTTGCGACAATCAGAATGCGATATTTGGGGCTCTTGAAAGCATCTGCTATTGAGGTTCTTTGTGGTAAGTCGTTCATACTGTTTTCCGTATAGTCTACACCGCTATCAGTGTCGCGGACGGTATTACTAAACGCGACCAAACAGCCGTAGGGTAGATTCATCTCACGCATCTTCTGATCGAATGCTCGCTTATATTTGACGCAGCGCTGTCGGGACGGTGTGACTAACATCGCTCGCCCTTTGCCTTGTATAGTCTTTTCTGTATGTTCAACAAAGTGTTCCAAGATGATCTGTGTTTTCTTTTGGATGCTATGGGGTTGCAGGTCAACGTAATTGGTGAGTGCCCGTAGCGTTGGCGTTTTTTCGTATTCTCTATCATCTGTGGCACTTTTCACGAGTTGAAAATACCGCTTAAAGGTCGTATAGTTTTGTAGTACGTCCAATGTAAAACTTTTGATGATACTCTGATGCATGGGATATACGTGAAACGGAACAAATTTTCCATCCGCATTCCGATGTCCGAACAGTTCTAAGGTTTTGTTTTTCGGCGTGCCGCTAAAACCGAAATAGGAGATATGATCTTGCATCGTCCGTCTTTCCATCTCCTTAATAATTCGTGCATCTATGTCCGATACTTCTATCTCATCAGCCTCATCAGCTTCGTCTGTTTCCGTGTTCTCAGTTTCTTGCGAAAGTGAAACTCTGAGGTTTCGGGCAGATTCTCCGCTTTGTGAGGAGTGTGCTTCGTCAATAATCACTGCAAAGGTTTTGCTGTTAAGTTCGCCTATCTCCTTGGCAATCACGCTGAACTTCTGAATTGTGGAAATGATGATACTTTTGCCAGATTGGAGATACCGCTTAAGTTGTGCTGAATTTTGATCAACTGCATAAACCACGCCCTCAACCTGTCCGACCTGCTTGATTGTATTCTGCAGCTGCTTGTCGAGTAAACGTCGATCTGTTACGACAATGATTGAATCGAAGATACGATTGGTTTCGGTTGTAGATCGGTAAAGGTGTGTGAGCAAGTGTGCTAGCCATGCGATAGAGTTTGACTTGCCACTGCCTGTGGTGTGTTGGATGAGGTATTTGTTTCCAACGCCATCTTTCACGATAGCTGCTTTCAATTCACGAATCACGTCAAGCTGATGGTATCGTGGAAAAATGAGCACTTTCTGCTTCTTATCTACCACGTTGTCACTTTCAAGATCGTAGACCTTATCAGCGATCTCTTGTTCATGGATAAAGTTGTTGATGAGCTCCATTAGGTTATCAGGCTGCAGGATGTCCTCCCACAAGTATGCGGTTTTATGCCCGTTCGGATTAACAGGATTTTCAATGTTTCTATTATACGGAAAGAACCGTGTTTTGTCATGCTGTAAATGGGTTGTCATGGAAACCTTTTCGTTACCGACGGCGAAGTGAACGAGACACCGCTTAAATTGGAGCAAAGGTTCTCTTGGATTCCGATCTGTTGGATACTGTTTTTCTGCATCTGCGACCGTCTGGCCGGTGAGGCTGTTTTTCAGTTCCATTGTTATTAACTATAGTTTGGACAGTTTTTGTTTTTTTTATGGACATAAAGCAGGAAAGCGGGTATCCTTTTAGGAAACACAAATTTGAAAGGATATTTCAAATGACCCCACTTTCCTACTTGGACAACATGTTATCAGATTTTTGACCTGTGTTCAAGTATAATAACTTTCACCACTTTCAGACTTTCGTAAAAGGTCTGATAAATACGCCCTACCGAGGCACAATGACACAAATCTATCTTGCGACAGCCCAAGCAGGTCGGTATTGGTCTCTGCCAAAGTTTCTCTCGCGTGGCATCTGGTGTGTGGATCAAGTCGCCACTACGCTAAGCCATCAAGTGCTATCCGCTTACCCCACGGGCGTCTATGTCTATGATGAAACACATGCCCTAAGTAGCGGTTCAAAACAAGCGGGTTTGCATTTCCGCAGGAACCCTGCGTATCAAGCACGTAACAAGAACCAATCCAAGTTTCATCACGGACACGAGTTTGGTGCGATTGGGTGGCTGGCAGAAACGCGCGAAGGCACGCGCCTATTTCCATTAGCCACACGGATGATGGAACCGAAAAGCGAGGACGCAAATAGCCTCGCTGTGCTGAAGCATTTATGCGATCTTGTGCCACCGGGTCTTATCATTTTTGATAGAGGTTTCAATAGACGCAAAGTGTTCACGGAGATACTCTCACAAGGACATCATTTACTTTGTCGTGCGAAGTCAAACGCGGCGTTTTTTGATATACCGAAACGCCCTAAGCGTCTCAAGAGAGGCAGACCCCGTCGGTATGGTAGCCGTGTGTCTATTCCACACCTGAAGTATACAGATATCGTTGTTGAGGATCAGACACTTTCTGTCGCTGATAAAGTCGTGCGAACAAAGATGTGTCCTGTAGATGTCCGCATCGTTGTGATACGCAAACGCTTGAAAAAGTCTAAACCCTATCGGTATTTTTGTGTATTTACTTCAGATTTACGACTGCCCGTAGAAACAGTTATCCGACACTATAGAAACCGGTGGCAGATTGAAACTGCCTTTCGGGACGCTAAAGAAAACTTCGGATTTGACACCTATCAACTCCGAGACAGGAAAAGTTTGGATCGGTTCGTTCAACTCAGTTTCACCGCAGCAACGCTGACACAACTCGCTTTCAGTCCGGTGCTAATGGAGAAGACATCCGAAGAAACCGACACAGACGAGGCACCGCTTGATTTAGAAACTGTGCTATCCACACTCAATATACACTGGTATAAACCGAAACATCTCACACGCGGCTTGATGACCGCTTACTTGCAGCGACGTTTACAACAAAACTATTTTTATACGAGTTACGACCCGGGGAAAAACGCACAGAAAAAACTGAAAATCCCAAAGATACTATGTGAAAATGGTTCAGCAGCAACTATTTTCACGATTATTGGAAAAATGATGACTAAAAAACAGTGATTTCTAACAGAATTTAGACAGAAAAGGGGCGTTAGCAGCAGTTCTAACACCTGTTCAGAAGTACTAACGGGGAAGTGCTGCCAACTATTCATAATCTATAACAAGACCAAAACTGTCCAAACTATAGTTATTAAGGGTAGCCCGTTGAGGAACAACACCATATCGATGGATTTCTCATCCTGTTGTGAATAGCGAAGCTGCCGAATCAGTGAAAATCGGTTTTGAGCGTAACATTCTTCATGAGTCTGGTTCATGCCGCTTGACGGTCTAAAATAGGTCAATTTGAAGTAACAGCCTCTGTCTTTGATGCCGTTTCGTAACGCGTCCAACACGCCATGTTTTTCAATTTCTTTGCTGACACGTTCTATAAGTTTAGTAGGTGTGTCATTACCGTATTGTCGTTCCAATCTCTGATATGTTTCTGACTGTGTGTTTCGAATAAATTGTAGTGTCTCAGTAGGCATCAGGCAGAGCGATCTATCATAGCTGATAGGTTGTCCGGAGCGGTAGCCTGAGCGATTCAGGTGTTGTTCTATATGATCTTCGAAGTTTTGTTCTGTGTACGTTGGCATGGTTTAAACCTCGTTTCGGACATCAATTTTGCCGGTCACTGCTTCGGAGATGAGGGATTGTCTGTATTCTTTGAGAAGATCAACTTTTCGCTGCTCTATGGCTATGAGTTCGTCAATTTGTTGGGTTTTGCGGTCGAGGAAGTTGGCGATTTGGGTTTGTTCAAGTATAGTTGGAAACGGAACAACAATATTTTTAAAATCCTCAAATCTTAGTTCCCATTGACTTGTTCTAATTCCATACTATAGTTTGGACATTTTTGGTCTTGTTATAGATTATGAATAGTTGGCAGCACTTCCCCGTTAGCACTTCTGAACAGGTGTTAGAACTGCTGCTAACGCCCCTTTTTTGTCTAAATTCTGTTAGAAATCACTGTTTTTTAGTCATCATTTTTCCAATAATCGTGAAAATAGTTGCTGCTGAACCATTTTCACATAGTATCTTCGGGATTTTCAGTTTTTTCTGTGCGTTTTTCCCCGGGTCGTAACTCGTATAAAAATAGTTTTGTTGTAAACATCGCTGCAAGTAAGCGGTCATCAAGCCGCGTGTGAGATGTTTCGGTTTATACCAGTGTATATTGAGTGTGGATAGCACAGTTTCTAAATCAAGCGGTGCCTCGTCTGTGTCGGTTTCTGCGGATGTCTTCTCCATTGCCAACGGACTGAAAGCGAGTTGTGTGAGCGTTGCTGCGGTGAAACTGAGTTGAACGAACCGATCCAAACTTTTCCTGTCTCGGAGTTGATAGGTGTCAAATCCGAAGTTCTCTTTAGCGTCCCGAAAGGCAGTTTCAATCTGCCACCGGTTTCTATAGTGTCGGATAACTGTTTCTACGGGCAGTCGTAAATCTGAAGTAAATACACAAAAATACCGATAGGGTTTAGACTTTTTCAAGCGTTTGCGTATCACAACGATGCGGACATCTACAGGACACATCTTTGTTCGCACGACTTTATCAGCGACAGAAAGTGTCTGATCCTCAACAACGATATCTGTATACTTCAGGTGTGGAATAGACACACGGCTACCATACCGACGGGGTCTGCCTCTCTTGAGACGCTTAGGGCGTTTCGGTATATCAAAAAACGCCGCGTTTGACTTCGCACGACAAAGTAAATGATGTCCTTGTGAGAGTATCTCCGTGAACACTTTGCGTCTATTGAAACCTCTATCAAAAATGATAAGACCCGGTGGCACAAGATCGCATAAATGCTTCAGCACAGCGAGGCTATTTGCGTCCTCGCTTTTCGGTTCCATCATCCGTGTGGCTAATGGAAACAGGCGCGTGCCTTCGCGCGTTTCTGCCAGCCACCCAATCGCACCGAACTCGTGTCCGTGATGAAACTTGGATTGGTTCTTGTTACGTGCTTGATACGCAGGGTTCCTGTGGAAATGCAAACCCGCTTGTTTTGAACCGCTACTTAGGGCATGTGTCTCATCATAGACGTATACGCCCGTGGGGTAAGCGGATAGCACTTGATGGCTTAGCGTAGTGGCGACTTGATCCACACACCAGATGCCACGCGAGAGAAACTTTGGCAGAGACCAATACCGACCTGCTTGGGCTGTCGCAAGATAGATTTGTGTCATTGTGCCTCGGTAGGGCGTATTTATCAGACCTTTTACGAAAGTCTGAAAGTGGTGAAAGTTATTATACTTGAACACAGGTCAAAAATCTGATAACATGTTGTCCAAGTAGGAAAGTGGGGTCATTTGAAATATCCTTTCAAATTTGTGTTTCCTAAAAGGATACCCGCTTTCCTGCTTTATGTCCATAAAAAAAACAAAAACTGTCCAAACTATAGTAACTCCATAGGACAACCTATTAAATTCCTGAATATAAGAATAAGACCTAAGTAAATGATGGAAGTATTTGCCATGAAAAAGTTTCTTAGGCTTACAGACAATATAAGCTGGACTAACAATTCCTCTATACTCGGAGATTCCTAAAGAACCTTGCCAACATTTCATTTTGTTAAACACGAAATCTCCGGGCTCAACGAGTTTATAGTTTGATGTGTCCTCTGATATTCTGTTGTAATTATCGTCTCTGCTATCTCGCTTAATGACCCCGTAATCTCTGTAAACAGATAAATTTATTTCTCCAGATGCATTCCTTATGTGCTTCAGTTCAAACAGATAAGTACATCTTATTGTACTCCAATGTCTAGGTATTTCTCCGATCCACTCTAGCCCCGAGGGTTTCATCTCTACATTCGGGTCGAGTCCTTTTGTCACTGCGTGATTTATGAGTGCGGTGCGTTGTTCCTGTAGGAGTTCTACTTGTCTATCTTTGATGTGAGTGAGTTTGTCAATCTTTTCGGTTTTTCGGTCCAGGAAGCTTGCGACAGCGCGTTGTATGCGGAGCGGAGGAACACAAAGATTGATGCTTGCGAAGGTCGATTTATTGACTATAGGATTTGTTGTTTTATTAGCTGCACTTTGAATTACATCTGTTTTGGTTCTAAGGAGATAATAGACGAAGTATGGATCGTATTTGTCTTGGTTCACTACAACGCTGTTTATTTGTTGATTTGTTACACTCGGAACGGTTGTCATACAAATTTTACCGATGCTTGCAATACAGGTAACGCAAATGGCATCTGAAGGGAGCAAGCGATTTTTATTGTATTCATAGCCTTTCTGAGATAGAAAGCGTTCAGTTTGAACAGTCCGAGAGTCTACTTTTATGTCAGTTGGAGTAATAAAGGGGTATTTATCACCAAAATATTCTGTATTTTTTGTTGGTGGCGTATGACCAGTGATAATTTTCCCTAAATTACCAATAGTTATATTTGACCACGTTACGCCGCTGTCTTTGTATTCAGGATAACGTTTCATAATTTCAATGCCTTTTTCTGAATCGCGGATTTGCGCGGATTACGCGGATAAACGCGGATTTTTCTGTATTTCTCAAAGTACAACTTCCCAATATCCGTTTTTACCAATTGGTCTGAGTCTGGGGTTTCTTGGATTTTTCTGCTCGCTGTTGATTATGTTCTTTGTTCGTATTGAGCCTTGTATGTCTATTGTTTGTCTGCGGCGTTCATTTTTTCGATTTGCTTTTCCTTTATGAGTGCTTCTATTCGCCATAGCTGTTCTTCTGGTGTTTTTTCGGGTTCAGGGTGTAGGTTTTGAAAGAGACGTAATTTCTCTTGGCTGACATCATCTAAGTCGTTGATGTCTTCAATCTCACCGGCCCACACGCGCAGGTATAGGTTTTTTCCTTCTTCTAACCAGTTATAGAGTGTGCGTTGGCTTATACCGATGGCCTCAGCTGTTTCTGCGCGGCTCAGTCCACCGTTCAATGCTTTGGTGATCATGTCAACGAGTAAGGGTGTAATTTTTGAGGGGCGCATGCGTTCTCCTCCTTATTATTGCAGTTATTGCAGTTTTTTCGGTTATTTCAGTTTTTGCAATCCGTCATCTGCGGTGCTTTTTTGGTTTTGTTTGCATGGAATTTTGGACGGCAGTGACTTATGTCTAGTGTAGGTTTATCTGGGCTTTCTGACGATTTTTCTACTTTGTAGATCGGAGGTATTGCGGAGATGTGGTATGATTTTGGGGTTTTTAGATTATGCACCATATAACCTGCCTATCACGAGTCTGTAGTGTTGATGTTAGTTAGTGAATATTTACTTTCCTATTTTGAGCTTAAATCTTATTAGGGTGTAATAATTTTCATTTCCCTGTCGCAAGTTTGCATAAAGCTCTCATCAAAGTTAATTTTTAAAATAAACGTTGGCACTTCAAACTGTTATTCAATAAGTGAAATTTTTTCAAGCACCTCTGCTATTTGAGAAATACCTACCAGGCCCTCATTAAGGTTGTTGTCCTCCATCAGTTTTCTTAATGGTTTGCCAAAATAACCGTTTGCATACGGTGACATTGCGACAGTCTTTATTAAGGTTTTCAAGTTGACATTTATATTGAGGCCTTCTTTAGGAATATCTTCCGATGTGTTAGTTTTTTTTTCGGCATTGAACGACGAAAAGTCGTATTCAAATAGTTTGTCATTATAAAAAGGATAAAAAGGAATATCCGAAGTGTAAATCCGATCTAAGTATTTATTACATATAGAATCGAATGAAATTACAGCTCGGACTTCGTGTTCGTCTGCATATACATTTCTTTTGTGCATAATAGGTGCGTAAAATAATCGGAGGACGTTTTCAGGTTTGTTTAAGTCTATTGACATAAAGTCCTCATAACCTTCGATATGTTCATTTTCATAATCTTTATATTTTACTGTACCTATATGGACGTCGAATTTGGTCGATTCAAAGCTATTGATGAGATCGCCGACAGTAGTTTGAATTGCTATTGATGTTGGACTTTTATCCCCATATTCTGCCCACATAGAATGACTTTCATTATCGCTTAGAAGCCAACAATTGCAAAACATTAGGTGTTTTGAAAATTTTGTTAGTAGCGTATCAAATGAATGGTCAAGAGATAATCTCTGTTTTTTGTCGATATCATCTGAGCACTCTTCCATATCTTTTTTTGTTTTTCGGAAAACATCATCTTGTTCTATAGGTGTATTTTTATCATCTAATAAATTTGTTTTATAGACTTCTGTTCTGGACTTATCTGATAGTTCACCTTCATATTTGTCATTAAATACAGTAATTTTCGGAAAATAGAGTGACTGTGTTTTGAGCATTGACATAAATTTATCTATATGCATGTATCTCCATAAAGTTTTTGTATGGCATGGAGTATCAAAATAGGGGCTTTTTTGGTCGCACTTACCCCCATTTTTTTTTGAATGCGTGTGTAGTTGTGTTCATAGGTTTCCAATGTTGTCATGTCAGTTCTTCTGCGGTGAGAAAGTTTATATCTCTCAAACAAGTCCTCTCGGTGAACAAGAGCAACGCCTCCTGCGTCCACACCTCGCGGATCATACGGTTGATGACACTGATCACGGAGTAAACTTTCCGCGTAGGGTGTAAAGTTTTTGCCCATCTGTCCGCAGCTTTTTCATAACACAGGAACGCCAAACCATAAGCCACGACTGCCAACAAAAACAGAACTTCCATCCGGGGCTGTTCGTTCTTTCTCAAAACGAGTGCTTTGAAACCGAAGTTCGTTTTCAAGTCTCTGAACCCGTGTTCAATCTGTGTCCGCCGCTTGTAGCAAGTTCGCAGGGGGTTCCCCTGAAGCCGATTGGAGATAAGATATAACGGGTCTTTCTTGGTGTGCTGTCCCCCAACATAGAGTGCCACAGGCACCTGCTCCGTGTAGTGATAAAGCACTTGTGGGTAAAAACCATTTGCCACTTCTTCAAGGCACTGCTTGTTGCCTGCTATACGCACACCAACATTGCGTGGCACACGCATCAAGTAGCAGATGCCTTGCCCCTCAAAAAACTTGAGGATCGCTCTCGCTCGGGCGAACCCTCTGTCAAAGACCAACACAGGCTCCCGACTATCCCCTAACACTTTAACAACGCGACTATGGACATCACAACAGAACTGCTGAACTAAATCGTTATGTCCTTGATAGGTGCCATCTTTGAGCATCTCATTTTTATACAGAACCCAATAGAGCGGGATCGCACGATTGCGAAACGGAAGGGCTGCAACAATCGCCTTCCATCCGCCCGGTAAATCTGTCTCGTCTATCAGCACAAGCAGATGCTGCATCCCCACAGAACGACACACACTGACAACTATATGTGACAACCAAGCACCCTTCACCGCTGCAACCGGAAAATAGGTGTCAATAAACCGCAACACACGCTTTTGCTTAGACTTGTCGTGTTTCACACGGATAGGTAGATGTGAGGCAATCGATTGAATACGAAAACTCGGGGCTACACACAGCCTGTAGCATCAAATAAAAGTTGCGGAGCGTCGGTTTTTTGATACAAATCCCGTTGAAAACTTTACGAAAACCTGTTATAATCTTTCTGGGATGTACCCAACTAAGGGTATATTTCATAAGAATACCTCCCTGCCGGTTTTTCACCGACATTGGTTTATATGGAGGTATTCTACCATAACCCATCAGACTTTCCAACTTATTTCTATACACACACACGCCTACACATACCGCATACAAAAATGGGGGTAAGTGAGGGATAAAGGGGGGTAAAGCTAAATAGCAACACCCAAATCAGTGTCCATTCTGAAGCACACAAAATCATTCAGAAAGCAAAAATCAACTTTTGAATGCCTCTGAATTTAAGGTTGACAACATAGCTCAAATCAGGTATCCTTATAAGTTAGGAAACATAAGACCTATTTAACGGAGGAACAGATGTGAAAAGTTTTGATTTTTTTGAACCGACCACCCTTGCAGAAGCATCTCGCTTGTTTGCAGAAGAACACGCACAGCTTCTTGCTGGCGGGACAGACCTCGTTATCGGTATGAAAGCATATACCGAAACACCGCAATCCGTAATTAGCCTTCAGAAAATCCAAGGATTAGACCGCATTACAGCCGATTCAGATGGTAGTATCACTATCGGGGCGATGACAAAGGTACGGGAAGTTGAGTTGTCCGATGATATACAGCACCACCACACAGCATTAGCAGAAGGCGCCGCGGAAATCGGATCGATCCAGATTCGCAACCTCGCTACTATCGGCGGAAATATCGCCCACGCCTCACCTGCAGCAGATACAGTCGCCGGCCTACTCGTCGCTGATGCACAGGTTAACATCGCAAGTACCAATGGAGAACGATCAGTACCCATTAACGAACTTTTCACAGGACCCGGACAAACAGTTTTAAAACCTGGTGAGATCATAACACAATTCCATCTGCCAGCTCCTGCATCTGGTTCTCACTATATCAAGCATAAAATACGTGAGGTCATGGATTTAGCATTTATCGGCGTTGCTTCTGCTGTCAATTTACAAGACGGTGTAATTAAGGAGGCACGAATTGGGCTCGCTGCTGTTGCACCCACACCCATTCGCGCAACAACAGCAGAGGATCTCCTAGAAGGAAAAACACCAACACCTGACCTCCTAGCACAAGCAGGTGAAGCAGCTGCAGCTGCCACTAGTCCAATTTCCGATTTACGTTGCTCCGCTGAACACCGCAAGGAAATGGTCAATGTCCTTACAAGACGCACCTTACGGCTCGCTATAGATAGGGCATGACAGTAAAATAGCATTTATATCTTAACGCGGGTTCAGTGTCCCTGATATGAAGGCTCTTTGTAGCCTAACCTTTCTAGGTTGTGCCTCATGGACGCAATTGGACAGGTTACACCACATGCATCACAAAAAATGTTTTACACCGAACTCACGCTATCTTAGCAAACATTGGACATCATAAAAATAAGACAAGGAGAAACAATGGCAAAACACCCTGTCACACTAAATGTCAACGGAGATGAACACGATCTACTGATTGAACCGCGCAAAACATTACTGGCAGTACTTCGCGATACAATCGGTTTGACAGGAACGAAGGAAGGATGTAGCACAGGGGACTGCGGCGCATGCACCGTTATCGTTGATGGAAAAGCAGTCACATCCTGTATGATACTCGGCGTTACCGCCTCTGGCAAAGAAATTACCACTATTGAAGGGTTAGCCAGCGACGGTGAACTACACCCTATTCAACAAGCTTTTATTAATACCGGCGGTTACCAATGCGGATTTTGTACGCCCGGTTTTATTATGGCATCAAAAGCACTTGTAGACGAAAACCCAAACCGCACTGAAGAAGAATTCAGATTTGCCCTCGGCGGAAACATCTGCCGCTGCACTGGATATACAAAGATCCTTGAAGCCGTTCTACAAGCAGCAGAAGAGATTCGCACTTCCTCATAGAAAACGAGCAGAACAAATTTGATCTAAAGTTACGTAAGGAGAAAAACATGGCAAAAACACACCGTGGATCAGGCATCAGACACTTATACGTCGATCCCAACGGCACTGTTCATGAAGGCGAATACAACAACGGACGTAGAACATGTCCCGCTTGTGGACGCACTGGCGTGAAGGTGCTTTATTCACGTGAAGTTGATGGACAGACATTCAAAGTTTGTAAAAGATGTAACACTGCAATTGGCCGTGGGAAAATACAAATTCCTACGACTGCCAATGTTGCAGAAGCGTAGTGATAAATAGATTATAAATGGAGAAAGGAGAATTGCATGTCAGATTATTCGGTTGTCGGTAAAAAACTACCACGCGTAGATGCAGTTGAAAAAGTAACCGGCGCAGCCCAATATGGGGCAGATGTACATCCTGTCGGAATGCTCTACGGTAAAATCGTCCGTAGCAAACGCGCTCACGCGAATATACGCAGTATTGACACAAGCGAAGCAGAAAAACTCCCCGGTGTTAGAGCAATTGTAACACAAGACGACGTACCGAGCGGAAGACGTGTCTTCGCAACGGATAAGGTCCTATACCTCGGAGAACCGCTGGCCGCTGTCGCCGCTACCGACGCAGATATCGCAGAAGAAGCCGCAGAACTTATCAAAATTGAATATGAAGTACTACCGGTTGTACAAGATGTCATGGCATCGATAAAACCATCCGCACCTCGTTTGCACGGGGATGACACGAAAGATGGCCCAAACCGTAGAGACATCAAAGCAAAAATAAAGGAACTGTCTGACGCGGACTCAGAGGGCAATAACGATACTATTCGTAAACTTCAGGCAGAATTAGAGAAGTACCCTGATGAAATTTACTACAATATCTCCGCTGAAACACACACTGAAGCAGGTGATGTAGAAAAAGGTTTCGCAGAATCTGATGTCGTCGTAGAAGATACTTACGTGATTCCCCGTGTTCACCAAACCTATATGGAACCACACGTCTCAGTCGCCAGTGCAGATTCGGCAGGAAAGGTCACGGTATGGGCATCTACACAGGGCCCCTTTGCCATTCGGTCAGGTATCGCTGGCACGCTTGGCATTCCATTGACACAAATTAATGTCATCGGAACAACGATGGGGGGCGGATTTGGCGGTCGCTTTGGTGTGATTATTACCCATGTACCTGCTGTCCTACTCTCACAAAAAGCCGGACGACCAGTTCGTGTACAAATGACGCGAGAAGAAGAATTTCTTGATGGTAGACCTGCCCCCGGCTGTGTTATCAAAATCAAAACAGGCGCGACTAAAGATGGACGCATTCTTGCACGGCAGGCACTCGCTTTTTGGGATTCAGGTTCAGTTTCTGGAGCATCCATCGGCAGTACAATCCGAGTTCGCGGTGTCTACAAAATACCAAACATCAAAGTAGATGCTTATGGTGTGCATACCAACAAATCAGGAACCGCTGCCTATAGGGCACCGGGTGCACCGCAAGCCATTTTCGCAGGTGAATCTCAACTTGACGATATTGCTGAAAAGATTGGCATGGATCCGGTCAAATTTCGTTTGATGAATATGCGTGAAGAAGGGGACGCAGTTCCCGCAGGGGGCAGCGAACCGAAAGTCGGTTACAAGGAAACATTAGAAGCAGTTGCAGATGCCGCCGGATGGTGGAATCGCGAAACAGATGAAAACCAAGGCTGGGGCGTCGCCGTCGGAGATTGGACGAATGGATGCGGTCCCGGTGGCGTTTACGTCTCTGTCCATGAAGATGGAAGCGCACGTATCTTCCACGGTTCTATGGATATTACAGGCACAGATACCGCAATAACACAGATAATCGCTGAAATCCTCACTGTCCCTTATCAAAGCGTCACAATCCGACGCGGAGACACAGACTCAGCACCTTATTCCACAGGATCCGGGGGCAGCGTCGTCACCTTCACAATGGGTAACACCGCAAAACTCGCCGCTGAGGATGCACGTAGACGTATCCTACAACTTGCCTCTGAAAGACTCAATACAGATGAGGATAACCTCGAACTTAGGGACGGGGGCGTTCATCTTATTACTGCAGACCCACCCAAATCTATCTCTTTAGGTGAACTTGCAGCATACAGTCTTTCTACGACTGGTGGACCAATTGTCGGCAAAGGTTCTTTCGCACGGCAACCGAGCACCCCCGCACTAGCCGCACAAATTGCTAAAGTTGAGGTGGATCCAGACACAGGCAGAACCAGAGTCCTAAAACTTATTGCATCCCAAGATGTCGGTTTCGCCATAAATCCGATGGCAGTCGAAGGGCAAATTGAAGGTGGGGTCGTACAAGGCTACGCATGGGCTATGATGGAAGAAATGCAATACAGCGAAAACGGAAACGTCAACCCCGGTTTCGTGGATTACCGTGTCCCAACCTCCGCTGATCTACCCACGGTAGAATCTGTCATCGTCGAAGTGCCCGCACCCAATGGCCCTTATGGAGCTAAAGGAGTCGGTGAACCACCTATCACGCCAACATTGGCAACCATGGCAAATGCTGTCAAAGATGCTATTGGTGTCCGAGTGACTGAATTACCAATTAAACCTGAGAAGGTTGTTGAGGCGTTGAAGAACAACGGACATGGTGCGTAGTTTCTCTTTTTACGATTTTGTGAGGTGCAAACACCTCACAAAATCGTCCCTTATAACTGATATCACTTTATGAGAGAATACGCGTCAATAAAGCCAACAGTCTATGTTGAAACATCAGTCGTGAGTTATTTAACTTCACGACTGAGTAACAACGTACTTACATTATCTCGACAACAAGCTACTCGTCATTTGTGGGATGAGTATTTTGGCAACTTCGAGTTTATTGTTTCAGATTTGGTTGTCACTGAAATTAAACGTGGCGATGATAAAGAAGTTCAGCAAAGGCTTAATACTGTAGTCAACTTGACAACTTTGGAAACGTCCTCAGCATCACACAATCTTGCTCGACTCTTGGTAGCTTCCGGGGCAGTTCCACAAAAATCTTGGACCGATGCCCAACATATATCAATTGCAACGGTACATAATCTCGACTACCTGATTTCATGGAATTTTAAACATATTGTTAATGAAACAATGCGGGAGTGTATTGACAGAGTATGTCGTAACGCAGGTTATTCACCTACAAACTTGTCTACGCCTCTTGTACTCATTGGGGAGATTGAAATGAAAGAACAACTTAATACTCAGACAGATCCTATACTTGAAGAATATTATCGGATGAAAGAAGAGTTCAATGCCCAATTTAATTCAATGGAGGAACTCTCTGCTTATCTCAAAGAAATAGAAAAACAGGAGAAAGCGCGCGGTAAAAAATATAAACCTGCTCCTCCCCCTCCTCCTGACTTTGAAAAAAATATTGAAAAAATGTCCAAAGAACTTGGTATAACAAGGAAATTTGTAGCATAACCTTTCTAGGTTGTGCAGTCTTTGTAGCACAAACTGTATGAAGTTTAAGAAAATATTTGGGTAATTCGGTATTCTCCAGGCCTTGTAGGTACAGCTTCCTAACCGCATCGGCATCTCCAAGAGAGATTACCGAATTAAATTATTAATCTTCATACAGTTTATGCATCCGTGAAACGTGAACTAAAACTAAACCCTACAGAAATGGATAAACGCACAGCAAAAGAAAAATCCGCGCTAATCCGCGTAATCTGCGTAAATCCGCGATTCTGACAAAAACCTTGCTATCCATATAGGAATACAATAACTTATGTTTGGCGAAATTAAAAACGAACACGGTGAAAAACTCGATTACACATATCATCAAGGTAAAGACAACCGAATTGTCCTGATCGGACACGGTGTCACAGGGAATAAAGACAGACCTGCACTCATCGCCTTAGCAGAAGGACTTGCCGATGCTGGTATCTCCGCCTTACGTTTCTCATTCTCCGGCAACGGCGATTCAGAAGGCACATTTACAGACTCCACTATCACAAAAGAGGTCACAGACCTCGGTAGTGTCATAGATACACTGAGCGAATATAAAATTTGCTACGTTGGACATAGTATGGGCGGGGCAGTTGGAGTGCTACGCGCAGCTTATGATGAACGGATTGAAGTACTCGTCTCGCTTGCAGGGATGGTACATACCAAAGCATTCGCTGACCGTGAATTCGGTGACGTGACTCCCGACAATGGTTTTATGTGGGATGACCCCGATTGCCCCCTATCACAAATCTATGTGGATGACATGGCACAGATTGATAGTGTCGCAAAACAAGCAAGCAAATTCGGTGGGCCCTGGCTACTCGTTCACGGATCAGCAGATGACATCGTTCCAATACAAGATAGCATTGACATCCTTCAATTCGCAAATGAACCGACTGAACTCCTTGAACTCCCCGACGTGGACCATGTCTTTTCCGATGACGGTACTGCCATAATGGTTGAAAAAGTTGTAACGTGGATAAGTAAAAAATTGTAGATATTATTTTACATCATTTCATACTCTGGAGAATATTGTATGCCATTACCCCGTCTCTCTGTTTCATCGTGGAGTTTGCATCGTCAACTCGGAAAACCTGCATTTACCGGCCCCGCACATGACATGCATATCCCAACTGAAACCCACAACAATGGCCCTATTTCGCTCTTGGATTTACCCATGCGTATTTTCGAATTTGGCATTAATACCTTTGAACTCTGTCATTTCCATATTCCTTCAGTCGATAAATCATACCTATATGAACTCCGTGCCGCGCTCCAAGATGCTGACCTTGAGCTTTTCTCGCTATTAATTGATGATGGAGACATCACGCACCCAACTGATGCAGAACGAGACATCATGTGGATTGAGAAATGGATTGACATCGCTGGTGAACTAGGGGCAGAATGTGCCCGCGTCATCGGCGGGAAAGCGGAACCGTCAGAAGAATCTTTAGCACAAAGTCAAAATGCCCTCTCGCGACTCACAGAACGCGCTGAGACCGCGGACATCCGCTTAATGACTGAAAACTGGTTCTCTATCTTTTCCACACCAGATAACGTCAACACCATTTTAGATGGATTAGATGGTAAAGTCGGGTTATGTCTTGATTTTGGAAATTGGCGTGGTGATACAAAATACGAGGATTTGGCCGCGATTGCACCATTAGCAGAATCATGCCATACCAAAGCACATTTCGCTGCCCCGCGTGAAATTGACAAAGAAGATTATATCCAATGCCTTGAACTTACGCAGAAAGCCGGTTTCGCTGGACCGCATACCCTCATCTACGACGGACCAGGTGATGACGAATGGGAAGGTTTGGCACTGGAACGCGAAGTCGTGAACCCATATCTCAACTGAGACAGAAAGATGAATGATAAATTTATCTCAATCATGACAGAGCGCATCGTACAAGACTTTGACCCGCTACAGATTATCCTCTTCGGTTCGCAAGCACGCGGGGACGCAGACCGAGATAGCGATATAGATCTGCTCGTTGTCTTTTCAGATCTCACAGATAAACGGAAAACTGCTGTTGACATTTACCAAGCCCTCGCCGATTTACCTGTCGCAAAAGACATTATCGTATCAACCCCCGAAGAACTGGAACGCAGCCGAACCCGAATCGGTTCAGTACTCCGCTATGCCCAACAAGAAGGTAAAGTCCTCTGGAAGAATTGGAACGCAGCCGCACGCTGCAGCACCCCTAATAAAAAAATAGAGCTTGCTATGCAAACAGCTGATAGACTCAAAGATACCGCCCGTTGGCTCCGTTATGCAAAGGAAGACTTAACAACAGCCGAAAGGCTCTTAGCACAGTCAGACATCTCACCACGTCAAGCGTGTTGGCATGCACAGCAAGCTGCTGAAAAAGCACTCAAGGCAGCTTTAATCTTTTTACAGATCGATTTTCAGAGAACGCATGACTTGGAGGTTCTACAGGGCCTATTGCCTGAGCGTTGGCAGCGCGAAACCGAGCTGCCAAACTTGAAGGATCTAAACAAGTGGGCGATAGAAGCCCGGTATCCAGACACCGCGCTCGAAGCTACCGACACCGATGCATCAGAGTCGGTTGAACAAGCACGCATTGTTTGGACATCCATATCTAATACCCTCACAGAACACGGTTATCGTATAGAGCAAGCACCGTGATTCGTTGGAAAAGGGGCTGAAAACTACAAATAGGTGAAATATGTTCTCACTATCACAAACAAAACACAGTCTATCCTTCGCCTGGAATAACCAACAGGTATTAGGCTATCATTTTCCTGAAGATGGCAACCGTCCCTTTTGCCACCCACTGAACCTACCCGGTGCACCATCACTCACAATGAACGAACCCGGTGATCACGTACACCACCAAGGGTTATGGGTTGCATGGAAAAAAGTCAACGGAGTCAATTTCTGGGAACAACCAGCAAAAGGTGCCGATCCTGAGGGTTTCGGCAAAATTGTTCATCGACGGATCGTTTCACTAAATACCACTACAAACAGCGCGAGTTTAACAGCAGAAAACTCATACATTGATTGGCGAGGGATAACACATCTCAATGAGACACGAAAAATAACCATTTATGATCCCGCTGCTGATGCCATGCAGGTTTCTGTTTCATTGACACTTCAGCCTACTGCGCACGAAGAGGTAATCCTTGATTTACGGCGCGGTGAACCCGGAGCAGATGGTAGATATTACAGCGGCATGGCAATCCGATTTGACAACATCATCACACCAGGAAACTTATTGGACGCTGACAGACGCACTGAACCGATGGACATCTTCGGCAAACAGAGTAAATGGTGCAGCTTCACTGCCAAACATCCTGCTGATAATCAAACCTACGGTGTCGCCATCGTTGATCACCCAGATAATCCTCGGTATCCAACAACATGGTGGGTACGCAATCGTCCAAACTACTGCTTAATCCATCCCTCACCTGTCTATTATGAACCGTTCCGTATCGCCCCTGATGAGACCTTGACGTTGCAGTATCGTGTTGTTCTCTACCGTGGGCAACCTGATGCAGCGTTATTTGACTAAATAAAAGGAGATAGATAACTGGTTTAGATATCATAAGTTCATATATGCCATGATGCCGAAAAAATGTTAGGGTTGACTGTGAACAGACTAATATGATAATATTGATGTAGGAACTATTGAATCTATAGCTACGCGAATTTGTGATACATTCAGAAATTTTCATAAACAGTAACGAGTGAACACTCTTTGTAGCATAACCTTTGTAGGTTGTGTCTTTGTAGCATAACTTTTCAGGTTGTGTCTTTGTAGCATAACCTTTGTAGGTTGTGTCCTTGTAGCGGACCACATTATCTGTAGCTATACTGTAGCAAGCACATTGTGCTTGCGGTGACACTCTGCAACCCTTTAGAAAATTTGCGGTGACACGCTGCAACCCTTTAAAAAACCTTCAAAAGGAGGCACACCATGCAAACGCCAACCACTGATCTTGAACAAACTAATACTGGATCCATTAACGTCGAACCATTGCCACCCATAAAAATAGACGAAAGCGAGCTTATTTATCACCAACTCTGCCCCGCTGAGGACTTTGAAGAACTAGAAGGTAAACCCTTTCATGTCAACGGAACGCATCTCGCCGTTTTCAAAAACAACGGTAATTATTACGCAGTTGACAACCGTTGTCCACACATGGGCTATCCAATGTCCAAAGGCAGCATCCGTGATGGCGTACTCATCTGCCACTGGCACCACTGGGAATTTGACCTTAAGTCAGGGGCATGTTTCTTAGCATCCGGTGATGACCTAAAAGCGTTTCCTGTTGAAATGCGCGAAGACGGTTATTTATACGTCGGATTAGCAAAAGGTGAACGCGAGGCAGCAAAGAGACGAGTCATTGAAAACGGAAAACGTGCACTTGAACGCGGCCTCAAAGACCGCAGCACATTCTTCATCGCAAAAGCTGTTACAGCACTACGCGATGCAGGTGCAGATCCCGCAGAAATTATACAACAAGGACTCCACTACGGAGCACACAAAAGTAGTGACGGATGGTCCTCAGGGGTAGCAATCCTCACACTTGCAGCAAACATGTGGGATGATATTGACCCCAACGACCATAACTTGTTCCTCGTCCACGGGCTGAGCCAGATTAGCCGAAGAACAACTGGAAGTGCACGCCCTTATCGCGCCCTCACTTACCCCCATTTTTGTATGCGGTATGTGTAGGCGTGTGTGTGTATAGAAATAAGTTGGAAAGTCTGATGGGTTATGGTAGAATACCTCCATATAAACCAATGTCGGTGAAAAACCGGCAGGGAGGTATTCTTATGAAATATACCCTTAGTTGGGTACACCCCAGAAAGATTATAACAGGTTTTCGTAAAGTTTTCAACGGGGTTTGTATCAAAAAACCGACGCTCCGCAACTTTTATTTGATGCTACAGGCTGTGTGTGTAGCCCCAAGTTTTCGTATTCAATCGATTGCCTCACATCTACCTATCCGTGTGAAACACGACAAGTCTAAGCAAAAGCGTGTGTTGCGGTTTATTGACACCTATTTTCCGGTTGCAGCGGTGAAGGGTGCCTGGTTGTCACATATAGTTGTCAGTGTGTGTCGTTCTGTGGGGATGCAGCATCTGCTTGTGCTGATAGACGAGACAGATTTACCGGGCGGATGGAAGGCGATTGTTGCAGCCCTTCCGTTTCGCAATCGTGCGATCCCGCTCTATTGGGTTCTGTATAAAAATGAGATGCTCAAAGATGGCACCTATCAAGGACATAACGATTTAGTTCAGCAGTTCTGTTGTGATGTCCATAGTCGCGTTGTTAAAGTGTTAGGGGATAGTCGGGAGCCTGTGTTGGTTTTTGACAGAGGGTTCGCCCGAGCGAGAGCGATCCTCAAGTTTTTTGAGGGGCAAGGCATCTGCTACTTGATGCGTGTGCCACGCAATGTTGGTGTGCGTATAGCAGGCAACAAGCAGTGCCTTGAAGAAGTGGCAAATGGTTTTTACCCACAAGTGCTTTATCACTACACGGAGCAGGTGCCTGTGGCACTCTATGTTGGGGGACAGCACACCAAGAAAGACCCGTTATATCTTATCTCCAATCGGCTTCAGGGGAACCCCCTGCGAACTTGCTACAAGCGGCGGACACAGATTGAACACGGGTTCAGAGACTTGAAAACGAACTTCGGTTTCAAAGCACTCGTTTTGAGAAAGAACGAACAGCCCCGGATGGAAGTTCTGTTTTTGTTGGCAGTCGTGGCTTATGGTTTGGCGTTCCTGTGTTATGAAAAAGCTGCGGACAGATGGGCAAAAACTTTACACCCTACGCGGAAAGTTTACTCCGTGATCAGTGTCATCAACCGTATGATCCGCGAGGTGTGGACGCAGGAGGCGTTGCTCTTGTTCACCGAGAGGACTTGTTTGAGAGATATAAACTTTCTCACCGCAGAAGGACTGACATGACAACATTGGAGACCTATGAACACAACTACACACGCATTCAAAAAAAAATGGGGGTAAGTGCGTATCGCGCCCCGTTTCCACGTGTCAAAGAAGATCACGATCTAGATACACTCAAACGATGGTTCCGCTATTTCGTGAACAAACGTCACAGAGGAGCAGCCGAGCGCATCTTGTTAACCCTCAATGACAGAGACTATGACAAATCTATTATCGCAGACTTTGTCTACACAGCAGCAACCGATTATTACTTCACGGGTGATGGACACGCCCTCGATTTTGCGAATAAAATGTTTGAAGCACTAGATTACGTCAACTGGGAAGATTCACACGAAATCTTACGTCCTATCGTCGTCGATCTCGTCAGCAGAACACGGCATGAGGAAACTTCTCGATGGGCAGACGCTGTCCCCGTCTTACAACCCATTTTCAAGAAACTTGATAGTATATGGGAAGAAAATCAAGCTAACGAAGCAGAACTTGATATATCCGAATTCACACAGATACTCCTCAGCGATGACTTTGAACCTACTGTCGTTATAGTTGAGGAATACCTACGCAAAGGAGTCAAACCTACTGACACCTGTCGGGCAATGACGTACGCCTCAGCAATTCGCACAGCACGTTTCCACCTAAAAAATGAAGGTGACTGGCATGACGTAGCAAATATTTATTCCTATTCTCATGCCCTATATCACGCTTTCCAATATGCACCAAGTGCTAATCTACTACGTGGTATTTTTCACGGCGTGGTCTACTTGGCATACTTACGTTGGTTGAACATGCCCGCCGCACGAATTCCCCGACCAGGGCAACGGATACCTGATGAAACTTACGACTCACCTCAAAAAATGTTAGAACGCCTGCAAGAATTCGCTGACTTCCAAAAAGTTTTTGAAGCAGAGATACTAGTCAATCAATATCTCGAAGAAGGGCATGACATCGATGCACTGAAACAAATGCTTGCCCATATTCTACTACGTGAAGACGCAGAACTACACATGTTCCAAGTACTTGAAGTCGCATATCGACATTACGACTTGTCAGACGACTTCGAAGAAAAACGGATGCATCTCTTGGCAGCGACCCGTTACATCACAGCACAAAAACTGATGAAAAACATTCTGTGGTCTACGGAAAACGCAGAAAGACTTGCACGCGGTGAGTTACTGAGTGAACGCGATGATGACTAAGAGAAAGGAGCGAAAATGAAACTTGGTGTTATGTCAGACAGTCACGACAACATTCCAAACGTCAAACGCGCTGTAGAGATATTCAATAATATTGGCGTTGATCTGGTAGTGCATGCGGGTGATTTTATCGCACCGTTTGCCATCGATCCGTTAGCAGATCTGAACTGCCGTGTCGTTGGTGTTTTCGGTAACAACGATGGAGAACGTGTTGTTCTCGCGAAAAAGTTTGAAGCAATTGGCGAAGTACATCCGAACCTTGCATCCACCTCACTCGGAGATATATCCATTGCAGTCATGCACTATCCTGAATTTGCTATTCCAATTGCAAAGAGTGGGGAATATGACATCGTCGTCTATGGACACACACATAAAATTGAGGTCCATAAGGAAAAAGCGTTGTTGCTCAATCCCGGTGAAACAGGAGGATGGACAACTGGCAAAGCAACAGTCGCCGTTGTCCATCTGGAAACACGTGATGCAAAAATATATGAAATCTGAATAGGTCGATTTTGGGCGTTGCTGCTCTGTGGAATTTGCACTAAACCTATGAAAAAATATGCTTTGCTGCGTTTAAGCCTTTTAAAGCGTCCGCTACCTCAACCATTCTATCCCAATATTTACTGCCTTGACCAGGTTCCGGGATCAATGTTTTATCCATTGCTTCAAACGCAATATTGCTGCAATTCATCAATACTCTTCCATACTTGAGTAGATCCGTCTCTAATTTTGTAGGATCATCATCCTTTCCGAAACGAAGATTCGCCC
This sequence comes from Candidatus Poribacteria bacterium, assembly GCA_965200395.1. Classification (GTDB taxonomy): domain Bacteria; phylum Poribacteria; class WGA-4E; order WGA-4E; family WGA-3G; genus MSPOR6. The sequence goes on from CBDAUH010000004.1 coordinate 1,569,360, forward strand.
AGTGATGGCGCAACTCTTTTTGCATGTCAGCATCCAATAACCGTATCTGGCGCAAAGCACCATCAGCAATCAGCATTCGTATCACCGAAACCTGTTTCGGATCAGGATATAACTCCAGAAACGGTGTCTTCTCTGATACGTAAGTTATTTGCTGCGCTGATACCGCATAGGCAAGACGTGAATCTATTTCCACAGCTGCACTTCTTAACATGCCATCTGAAAATGTAAGACGGTTCAAAACAACTGCTTCAAGTATATAAATGTCCTCATCCAAATCTACGAAATCATCTTTATCCATAATTAATCTCCTGACAACTCAGCTACTCGATATATCCTAAGTTCCGTAATCTTCCCTCTAAAATCTTTTTCTCCTCAGGTGTAGAAACCTGTGTTTGTAGATGTTGATAGTTGGAATTCATCAATATCTCATCATAAGCATCGCGAAACCTTTCCGGTTCTTCACAGGTAAGCTCTTCCCCGCTCAACACATGCCGATACACATTATCTCCTGTCTGTTCATCTTCACGATACATATACACACCGTCCGTTAGCGACCAAAGTCGTACACCTTCCGTCCATCTGTCAACCTCAACATTGTCTACCGATGTCCGAGATGTTACCCGACGATGCGACATCTCCAAGTTTTTCTGACTCAGAAAACCGATCCCATATAGACTATCCAACTCAGACAACACCAAGCGATTCTCATCAAATGCTGATGGTATACGTAAATCTTGTCCATATCCTTCATAATCTGTTTTGATACCTGCAAGGTTCGTAATGGTGGGAAACAGGTCAATGGCTGAAATTGGGACTTGTGGAAACGTTAATTTTTCTTCACCAGGGATATGTGCCAATAGCGGCACATGGAGCACGTTCTGGTTAAGCGTGCTGCCGTGATCGATAAGTTCCTCACATATCCCTTCCCCGTGGTCTCCAAAGATAAAAACTGCCCACTGAGGCAGATCAAGTTGTTTCAAGATTTCGACCAACTTAAATTCAAGTATGTGTGTTGCAGCCGCATAGTAGAAACGTAGGGCTTCATCTGTTCTGCCACGTTGGACAAGTGATCCAAGACTCGGTGCTCCCGGAATACCGCTCATCCCATAGCCACCATGGGTGTACCAAAAATGCAGAAAGCAAAACTGTGGGGTTTCTGAAGGTTGTTTCATAGCATGCATCAGGTCTTCAAGTGATCCCAATTGTTGCGCTTTCGCTTGAGGATCTACAGGGGTGATATAAGATTCATAATCAAGGAAGCGGAATACTTCAGCACGTTCCGACCGCGCCGTGATATGATACCCCGAATCAGCAAATATTTGGAATAGGTTTGCAATACCATCAAACATCTTCAGATACGTCTGCCCATAGACACCATGTTCAAATGGATAAAGTCCGGTAAAGTATGAAGTATGGGATGGACGCGTGGCAGGAGCTGTCACAAAAAACTTTTCTGCAAGGGAGAAATCTTTGGTCAGCAGATCGAACTTCGGCGTATTGAAAAGGGAATTCGTACGGCTCAGCGCATCATAACGCCAACAATCTATTGAGATAAGTAGAAACTTATTAATACACTTTGTACCCATAAAATTAATCCATTAAGCGTGCATTGTATTGTCGGGCAGTATGTACGTAACCATTGTAGTGATTGGGATGGAAAGGATGCGGCGTATAGATATAAACAGCATCACTATATGGATCATAGAGGACGACTTCTTCACGGGCATCACCGCAGACATCCGCAGGAAAACAGTGATACCACCCCATTTTACCACCTGTCGGCGGCGGTAGATCGGGAAACGAAACAACCCTATTTCCCTCACCATCATAGAGTGCAGCAGGACTAAAAATCAATTCCTGTTTACCTTCACCATACCAACGGATTATTTCTAATCCCGTATTATTCGGCGTTTCCACAACACGGAACCGACTCCGAATTTGTCCATTGTTGTCAACAACCATTAAGTCAGGACGGTGTCCGTTATAGCGGATAACCAGATTGGGAGACATTTCTGGAAACAATGGACCACATCTGATCTCTTGTCCGTGCGGCACCTCGTCGAAACCGAGTGAAAACAGGATATTCCCCTCACTATCAAGAACCTGTCCACCGCCTGAAAGGATAGCACACTTATGACCATCCCACTCCTCGACCAAAACCGAATCTATGTTATCACCGAGATATTCATCCCAAAGCACCGTGCCATCTGCAGCGAGACCAAAATTACCACCGTTGACTTCATCAAGTCCATCTCCATTGAAATCCCCGACAGCAGGGATATAAGCGGAGTGCTTCGGGTAGCGATACCATCTATCTGTATGTTGCCAAAGCAGTTCAAGCTCATGGTTAAACGCAAGCACATTCACCCCGACTTTCACAATGAAATCTTGTGGTTGTAAATTCCCGCACAGGTTGGCAATCATCAAACGTTGATGGACATAATTGGGAACGTGCAATTCACCATCTACGTAGGCATCACATTGTCGAAGTGCATCAGATACGACAGCATGTTTAATCTTCCCGGTCGCACCATCCAAAATCATCAACCGTATTGCAGATAGATCCCACTTACTCACCTCCGATACGTTGGTGTCCACCCAAAAACATATCACTTCTGACTGGCCATCTGCATCAATATCGTAGATTGCAACAGGCCCCGGTCTGTCAGGTGAGAGTGTCGTTAGAGAAGAGTTCTTCGCATCTACGTCTTTGATTTCAAGATGCTTATCACCGAGGCACCACAACGGTTCACCTTCGAGTGTAAAGGCTCCGAGAAAACATGGATGGATACCACCGAGTGCCTTGTAGACCAAGAAATCAACCGTTCCATTTCCAGTGAGATCTCCAATACGGATATCACCTCCCCAGGAACGTCCGGCTGTCTCATTGAGAAAAGCGTCTGGAATTGCAACCCGTTTGTAGAGATGCGCTTCTTGAGACATGTTCACTGCACAAACGCCTTGAAAAGTCCAACGTATAAAGCTAAGACCTTCTCCGGATCAGGGCCAGTATATGCACATTCGTTGGATATGTAACCAGAGAAACCGATACGACTTAACCATTCAAACATCTGTCGATAAAGTTCAAAAGTTTCTGGCGTTTCAACTTTATGTGTATGAACAGCAGTGATATGCGGGGCTACACGTGAAAAAAGAGACTCAATACTGCCACTATCGCAACCAACAAATTGGGAATTGAAAACAAAACCAACATTGGAGAGATTTACCCCTTCAATAACCTCCATCGCAGAATCCGGATCTGTAAACGAACCATGCATCTCCATCGAGACTGTGATACCCTTCTCACCAGCATAGTTACCGAGTGCCTTCAAACCTTCCGTCACATAACCCACAACAGCACCCCGGTTTTCCACTGAATATCGATCACCAAGCACGCGAACATGATCGCAGCCCATGAATTCTGTCATGTCAATCACACGCGAGACGCGTCGGACAGTTTCTGTCCGATCATCAACATTTTCTGAATGGAAATTTTGGCAACTCGTTAGTGAAGAAATGACAACACCACTTGCATCTACTTGGGATTTCAATCCATCCCAAGCATCTTCGGGGGTATCCCATTCAAATCCATGCTTCTGTTTGTAATCCATCAGCAATTCAACGCCGTGATAACCCGTGACCTCAGCGACTTCAAGAATACGTTTGAGTTCCCAATCTTGACATGTCTGATACGTATTTAATGCCCATTTCATATCTTTCTACTCCTGAATCGGTATCGGATACCAAAGTCCACCTGTCTTAGATGATAAAGCCAGATGTGTCGTGTGCTTAATACCGATTACATCCACTGTGATTTTGTTCTGTTGACACTGACGTAACACCTCTAACAATGGGTAAGCTCCCTTACTTGCCTCATCTGTCACAAGCACAAACCGCCGATTCGCTTGTTCACGAAATTGGACGCGGCGAATTGCTTTCATGATCGCATTATGTGCACGCTCATCTCCAGCTGCAGCAACAACATGTGTCGTGAGTAACCGTTTATATCTGTCTACGTCCCACGTCGGTTGATGCACAATGGTGTCATTATCAAGATACCTGAAAAGCACTATACCCAGCCTAAAGTCTATACCTTTCTCTTCAAATACCGTAACCATCTGACGCAGCTGTCTACCGACAGCACGGATATTATCTATCATACTGCCGCTGATATCAAGTAGAAAAACCACATCTACGACCCGTTCTGTTTTACTATCAGCCACGCTTTCTGCAATACCTTCTAACGCTTCGCCCATCTTGCCATCTCTGTCAATAGGTAGTGGCGCATTTTCAGTCCGTTGTTCGATCGTTCCCGCTTGTTTTTGGACTTTTTCAGCGATCGGTGTGATAGTCGGTGATTTTGTGCTCGCAATCGCTATTGATCTCCATTCTGGGTTTTTAGATGCAATTTCACTCAACGTTGTCTCTTCTATCGGTAAATTTGCCTCTGTCCCCACCGCTGTCAATGATGTACCGGTTTTTATAGGACGCGTAGAATTGATCGGCTGCACAGCGTTTTGTTTACTTATCTCCACTGCATTTGAAGATATAGGACGCCGTTTCGGCATTGAACGTTTGCGTTCACTACTTATATGGAAACGTTTTGCGGTGGATATTATCACTGCATCCGATACTAAAGGATCAGAAACAAGTAACGGACGGTACCACCGGACGTAACTTATACTCACGAGGACAATCACAACACCATGCAGGACCAATGATATTAAAAACGCGCGTCGCGTTTTTGTCCGTTTTTGCTGAAGTTTTTCTGAATATATCTCAAAAAGCATGTCCATCTCCCCGCTACGGTGTTTATCAAAGTATGGAAGCCGTCCCATTGTTTCCATCAACCTCAATCAGCTGTCCATCAACGATATTATCGGTCGCGTTCGGAATGTTAGCAACTGCAGGCACACCATATTCTCTTGCAACAACTGCTCCATGTGACAACAATCCCCCACGTTCCATCACCAATCCTGCAGCATGCAAGAATAAAGGGGTCCATGCAGGGTCTGTTGATGGACATACAAGGATGTAATCACGTTCATCAGGTCGCATATCGGTAGGTTGCAAAAGTACCCGTGCCTGTCCTCTGGCAACTCCCGCAGAAACACCTATACCTATATATGTATCCGATGCTTCGTAAGACACCGATGTTCCGATGTCATCCAATGAATCGCTAAAGATAACATCCGGCAGTGCAATCTGTAGCAAAAGTTCCCGTTCTACTTTACGTTTGGCAATGACATCACTAAAATCTTCGCCATTAATTAGTTGAGACAATTCATCTTGCACGAGATAGAAAATTCCACCCTTTAGTTGATAACGTTTATCTAATTCTACTAAGGCACGTCGCATCTGTTCGTAGCCAAGCATGAGGTAAAATTTAGCAGTTTCCCTAAAAGGCATATATCGCCTTGTGAATTCCAATTCACTCTCAACCTGTTTATGCAAACCTGTTTTTTTCTCCAATTCTGCATGCAGTTCTTTTTCTGCTTTATCTCGTTGTTCAATTTGTCGTGTGTGATATTGGCTATCAACATCTGTTTGTTGAGAGAGAGACGTAATTATCTGTTCTATGTATTCTGTATCTTCTCGCCATCGCGGTTGTGATAACTCAAACTCATTCACCGCACGGTGTCCATAGTCGTTCAGAAAATCGGAAAGTGATATTTCACCGGCTCCTACTTGTCGCAACTTCTCATTGGTCTCAACTGTAAGATTACCGGAACCACCGCTAATCAATCTACTTGCCAAGTTTTTTGCTTCTGTTTCATCAACACATTTTTGTAGGGCTGCTTCTAACCGCTGAAGTGAAAAAGCAGCAAGTACAGTGGCAATTAGTGCCTTCGGCGCAAACGCATCCAATGTTTTCTCACACCATTGTCTAAACTTTGTGACTAATTCTTCATCTGAAAGTTTAGAATAAACTATATTTTGTTCGGTTTGAACACTTTCCTGAAACTGTGGAAAAACCTGCGTTGTCAACTCTTGATCAAAACTCGATCGAAACTTTCTCAAACGCAACTCCGCCTTTGTCAGATGGATGATGTAGAACGGAAGTTTGAACCAAAATGCTGGAGTACTGTGTTTTATATTTAATGCTGCTTGAGCATACATCGCTTTTTGAGGTTCCTGCTTTAGCCCCGCAAAATCGTGCACCAACGGATAACCTTCGAAAAAAAGCTCTGACTCACGGTTCAAGTTAACATAGATTCTTCCGCAAATCAGATCCAGTATACCCAATCTGTCTACCCGTTTGCTTGGCATAAAACCTAAGTCACGATATGCTTTGCCTAACCCGCCCATCCCCGACATAAAACGTTTCATAATCGCCCACGTCATCGGCAACGGCGCAGGCAATACCTCAGCAAGATTATGATGACTCCAAATCGTTCCATGAGCATCTGATAATGTATCCAACACCTGAATCTCTGCAGCACGGAGTTTCGCAATTTCTTCCGCATTACTTTGCTGTGAATCTGTGGTGATTGACCTTGCCTGCAATAAAACAAACTGCCCACCCGAAACTGCCCACTCTATATCCATCGATTCACCATAGAAACGCTCAACCTGAATACCAAGTTGTGCCAGCTCTTCCAACTGTGAATCTGTGAGACTTGGGATATCCTGTTGTTCAGTTGGCACCTCACTCACACCAAGTAACGTTATCATCTCACGTTTTGTTGCAACAGTTCTCTGCAATACTTCACCTGTTTCCCGAGAGATTTGGAAACTGTCTGGTGTGATGCCTCCTGATACAACCGATTCTCCTAACCCCCAATTTGACTCAACAATGCTTACGTTTTCGTTGAAAGGACTGACAGTGAAAAGCACACCGGAAACATCCGCTTGACACATCTCCTGGATAACTACTGCCATCGCTAAACCCTTATCGGAAATGCCTTGTGAGTGACGGTATGCAATTGCACGTTCTGACCACAGCGATGCCCAGCACCCCTTTACAGCATCTATTAGTTCATGAGATCGGACATTTAAAAAGGTATCTTGTTGCCCAGCAAAACTTGCCGTTTCCAAGTCTTCAGCAGTCGCACTAGAACGCACTGCTACAGTATCAATTTGCAATTCTTCTCGCGCTTGCAGAATAGATTCAACCAACTCTGTTCCTAATGTTACTTCTTTCACATTACTTACATTCTGTTCAGATAAGTTCCTTACTGAACGATGGTAAGCATCTGTTGTGATGCAGAAACCTGATGGAACTCGGAATCCCGCCCTCGTCAATTTCCCAAGATTTAAACCTTTACCACCGACAAGCAACAAGTCAGCTTCGTCAATCTCTGAGAAACGTTTGATAAATTGCATAATCTTGAATACCTATATGAAAATAACATGAGTGTTGTGTCCGCTCTTTGTAGCATACCCTTTCCAGGTTGTGCATCAAACAAAAAATGTCTTATTCCAAACTCACGTAAAATAAGTTGAATTAGTATAGCACCGTCATTGTGATGACGCAAGTGGAATTTGACCAGAGCCATTCAATTGTCGCGGACTTAGCGTCCTCCCCAATCCTGACAAAAATAATACGGAGAATGCCTAAATAGCATTCATACCGTTGATTTGGCATAATCCGCGATCCGAAGAACAACCAATCCACATAATCCCATGAAAAGCACATCAAAACAAAAACTCTTAAAATCCGCGCCAATCCGTGTAATCCGGGGAATGCCTCAATGGCATTCATACCGTTGATTTGGCGTCAATCCGCGATTCTGACAACCACCTTTCCAGGTTGTGCCGTTATCCCTCTTCGTAGCATAAACTGTTAGTTTGTGCCTCGTAGGCAATCCTGACAAAAAAAAATTGACTTTCATTTAGAGATGCAGTATAATTAAATAAAAATAGAAAATCATACTTTTATTTAGAAGTATATTATAATACAATATACAGGTAATACCCTGTAGTATAAACTTTAAGCTTGACATATTTTGTAGAAATCGTTAAATTATACACAAACAGAAAATAAAAATTTGACTTTTTATTCATAAGTGTGTTATAATATCAACATGAGATCGATATCCAAAATAGGACAGATATTTGTCTCACAAACTATTACTTTACTAACATGAGTTCAGTATCCTTGATATATATGTAACCATCTGTTAGGTTGAGCATCCATAGACCACAAACTGACAGTTTGCCATATAAAGATTGCTTATACCGAGCTCACGTTTTACTAGGATTTACACAAATGAAAAAAACATACTTTGTAGCCGTTGCCCGAGATGGGAGTATAACCGCAAAGGGATATTTCTCCGACGAAGGCACCTTTCTAAAATATGATCTTGAAAACCCAGACCAAACCGAAGAAATTCAAGACGCAGAAAATCAAAACGAAGAATACAAACCCGAATCCATAAACGAAATGATCCAACGCGAAAACGTCGTCGTTATTCACATACTCGACTCCTCAGACGCAGGCGGCACCCAGCATCTCTATGTACCACCACAACCCAAATGGGTTACCACCGTCGGATGGAAGGGACTTACAAGAACTGAAGCAATCGTATGGACATGCCTGATGATCAGCTATCAAGAGAATAAGTCCGAATGGGTGCTACACAAAGACCTTGAGAACATGCTAAGATTCTATCGCCGTTCCCCCGACAGTCTCATAAAGATGATCCGAAGCATCCGAAGTAAAATCGCAGATACCAAATGGCATATACAGAACTATCGCGGAACAGGATATCGACTCACACAAATAGACATAAAAATAGTTGCCAAAAATACATACTGCAACGCACACGCTGCCGGCGAACCAAAACACAAACTCGCAACCATCACCGCAGAAGCGACCGGCCTCCCAGCACACCGAATCCGACGATGGGCGACAAAACACAAATGGATCAACAAAAATGAAAAAACTTAATAAACTCCTAAAATCAAAACCCGGGTGCAAACCGTTCTACAAAGTGCTTTTACCTATGTTGTGTGTCGTGTACGCTCTTTGTAGCATAACCTTTCCAGGTTGTGCATCCGTAGGTCGGGTAGAAGCGCAGCGAAACCCGACTATTATTCAGATAAATCCCAATCCGAAAATTGCTCCCCTGGGTGCAATGTCTATTTATTTTCATATTTAACCATACTATAGTTTGGACAATTTTAGAAATTTTTAGTGCGAAAAAACAGAAAAGCAGGTATCCTTTCATAAACAAATATATTTTTTGAAAGGAGAATAAAAAATGAACCTCCTTTTCTGCTTAGACGACATTCTATCAGATTTTCAGTATCTGTTCAACACACAAAACTATGCTCTTTTCCAAGCGTTTATTTTCGGATTTATCGCAGATGGAAATAGTGGCACGCTAACGGAACTTTATCAATCAGGTTTTTCACAGACGCGATACTGGTCTTTTCCAAAGTTTCTATCGCGTGGTAAATGGGATGCGGATAAAGTCGCAGGACACCTGACAAAAAAGGTTCAGCAAGCATTTCCTAACTGGGTTTATGTGTATGATGAGACCAAAGCCATAAAAACAGGTGAACGCCAGTGGGGGTTGCATTTTTTCCGCAACTTCAGTTATCAAAAGGGTCGCGTGAACCGATCCAAGTTCCATTATGGACACGAGTTTGGTGCCTTAGGTTTACTTTGCCAAACATCTATAGGTTGGCAGCTATTCCCCGTATGGGCGAGACTGATGGTGCCGCAGACGTGCCGTGATAAAAGCGATGCGGTGTTGAAACGCATCTGTTCCCAGATCGCTCCGGGTCTTATTATTTTTGATCGTGGGTTCTCAAGGCGAAAAGTGTTTACGCTGGTTCAAAGTTATGGACATCATATCTTGTGTCGTGCGAAGTCTAATGCCGTCTTCTATCGTTTACCGGAACAGCCGAAACATCGCCAGCGTGGCCGTCCGCGAAAATATGGAGACCGCTTGGATATTCGCAGGATGCGGTATACGCTTATGGATATAGAAGGCCAAAAGTATTCAATCGCCTCCAAAGTCGTGAGAACGAAGATGTGCGATGCTGATATTCGCCTCGTTGTTATCCGAAGTCGCCCGAAAACCTCGAAACCTTATCGGTATTTCTGTGTATGGACAACAGATTTGACGATTGGGATACCACAGATCGCTATATATTATCGCAAGAGATGGCACATAGAGACGGCTTTTCGGGATGCGAAGCAACACTTCGGTTTTGATGACTATCGCCTGAAATCCCGCAAAAGCATCAATCGGTTTGTGCAATTGAGTTTCGTTGCAGCAAGTCTGACGAAGTTGCTATTCACCCCACGGGATGGGACGGCGGAGGAGATAAGTGCTCAGGTAGTTTGTGATCAGTTGGGCATCCATTGGTATCATCCGAAGCGTCTCACACAAGGGTTGCGTGTAGTTTATCTCCGCTGGCAGCTCTACAGAGCGGTATTTTCTGCGATTTACTCTGAAAAAACAAACTCACAGAAAATACACACCGATTTTCACAAAGAGACAGCATTGCCTGCGGACAACGCAGCCTGAATGTCCCAAAATGTCCAAACTTTAGTGATTAAAGGGTGGATCAAGAAAGGAAAGGTCTACGCTCGATAAGAAGTCAGATGAATCCAAAGTTCCTGTGCAGTTATCATGGATTACGATACAGTCTTTGCCCTTTGATTTTGACATGATGGCGCACATTCCTATGGAAACGTAATTCAAACTCCCCACCTAAACAGTATAATGCTTAGCGATATCATCGTCCAGATTTTCCAAAATATCTTTGGCATCACGTTGCGATGTCTTTTCTTTTCTCACTTCCGCTTCAAGGAAACCGTTTTCCTCAATGACTTTCTCTTCAACATAGATCGGCACTTCACATCGGACAGCAAGCGCAATCGCATCGCTCGGCCGAGAATCTAATTCGTATTTTTTTCCATTCAATTCAAGGGTCACCTCTGCATAAAAGGTTGATTCTTCAATAGAAGTGATGCAAACAGAATCCACCTTACCAGCAAAGGCATCGATCACGTTCTTGAGCAGATCGTGTGTGATGGGACGCGGTGGCGGCATCTGTTTCAACTGATTTTCTATTGCCCACGCCTCGAATTCACCGATCCATATCAGCAATATCCGTTTAGATTCCCCTTCCTTCTCCTTCAACACTACGAGGGGCGTGCGTGTGTTTCTATCAATCGTCACAAATTCAATATTTACTTCAACCATCTTGTTTCTCCTCTTCAAGGAATCCGTTTTCTTCTATTACAACGTTTCTGCATAAAGTTGAAAGTTTTATTCAATAGTAGGCTCATCATCAGAATCAGTTTCCGATTTTTGATTAAGTCCTTTAGCATAATCTTGAATCGTCTGTCCAATTTTTGCAGTATCAAGACCGCTGAAGTTAACGAGTTCTTTTAGTAGCGGCATGGCAGCACCAGCATTGACTATAGAACCGAGGATACGGTTCATGCCACCTGAATTCCCATTACCACCACTATTTCCTCCTAAATCAAGCACACGGATACTTTCAATACGTTCTGCCGGTTTCATCAACTCACCTGTAACTTGAGGTAACGATTCGACGAGTGCATGCACTGCATCACTGACAAGTACCTGCGGTTCTGCAGTATTTTTTGCTGTAATTAATGCTTCCTCACCGTCTGCTTTAGCTTGTGCTTCAACTAGGAGTGCCTCTGCAAGAATTCTCGTTGCCTCAGACTTGACTTTCGCTGCTTCCAGCTCCGCCTTTGCTGTTTCAACGATGGTATATGCTTCAGCATCTGCGACTTTTTCTTTTGCGATTCTTTCTTCGTCTGCTTCCTGTTCAGCACGAATCAGCTCAATTTTGCTTTCGCGTTCTGCCTTTTCTATGGCTTCAGCAGTTTCAACGGCAGCTTCAGCACGGGCTTTTTCAGCAGACACCGACAACAGATCAATTAGCGCAGTCTCACGTTCCTTCTCCTTATGAGAAATAAGAATTGCGTTCTCTGCCTCTGCTTCTTTTTCCTCGCGATCTTTGTCAAGAAGTATAATTTTCTTTTCAATATCTGTCAGCTTGACAGATGCTTCTTGTTCTATCTTAGCTTTCTCAACACTAAGATTACGTTGGATTTCGGCTTCCTCAACTGTCTGCTGTTGTTGCACTTTTGCAATTTCAATCGCCTGCTTTTGTGAAATTTCGCTTTCTTGAACCAATTTTTCCTGTTCAATCCGTTCCATCTCTATTTTCTGAGTTTGCGCAATTTCAGCAGATTTCACTACTTGTTCTTGTAAAATTCGCGCTTCTTCAACCGCTTGCAATTGTTCAAACTTATGTGCCTCAACTGCACGCTCTTGTTCCGCCTTATTAGTAGCGATCTCCTTTCTCTGTTCCTCTTGTGCAAACTCAAGCCGTCTTTCCACCTCTAAACCTTCAGTCTCCGTTTCTTCTTCACGCATCTTGATCTCAAGTTCCGCTTTGAGACGATCCTCTTCACGTTTAACTTTATTCTCGTGTTCTATCTTAGCAGTAGCAGTCTGTTTCTCTTCAACTTCCTGCTTGATCGTCTGGATTGCCACCACATCAAATCGGTTGTTTTCATCTAGTGAATCAAGTGGCGTTTGATCGAGGTTGGTAACAGCAACAGTCTCAAGTTTGAATCCGTTCTGCTCAAGATCTTCAAGGCATGCTTCTTGAACTTGGTCAGAAAATTCTTGCCGTTTTTCATGGAGTTCCTGAAGTTCCATGGTTGCAGCAACACTTCTTAAAACACCTACAAGCTTACCTTCCAACAAAGTATTCACTGCTTGCGGGGTTAATGTCTTTTCGCCAAGACTTGCAACGGCTTTAAGAACATCTTGTTCATTCGGCTCAATTTTGACATAGAATTCTGCCTGTATGTCGACACGCAAACTATCCTTTGTAATCAGAGCAGCTTGACCTTCTCGCTCAACAGGAAGTTGTAAGGTATTGAGTGAGATAGTTTGCGTTACATTCGTTATTGGATTGACAAGGGTTCCACCAAATACAACACGTTTTTTATTGCCACCCGAAATCACCAACGCGGCATCAGCAGGGGCTTTTTTATAGAATGACTTATAGACTAACACAAAGATTACGAACAACGCAATCAGACCACCAACAATGAGTATAAAAAGTTGTGCACCCATTTCACATCTCCTTGACTTTTGTTATCATCTTTATTTACAAATTTATATTTACTGAAGTTCCATTCCTACTGGTTTCACATCAAAAATCCGTTTATCAGAATCATAGTTGATAAGAATCACGGTATCCCCTTTTACCGGATTCGTTTCATCAGGTTTCACACGACATCTCACAGTGAGCGTATCACCATTCGGTACAACGACACGTGCTGTTCCGAAAGTAGTCGTAATTTGTCCACTGATCACTCTACCGTGCAAACCGAGTAGATGCAGATCCTTCGTTGCTGGATCACTCTCTGGAAATATTTTTGAAAGCGTCAATGACAAATATCGCGTACCTAACACACTACATACAAGTGCAGCTGAACAAGATATCAAAAATGATAAACTCAGTGCAGCACTAACACTCAGTATTTTATTGACGATTAACCCGATAAAACTCCAAGTCGTAAACATCGTCATTACGACAATCATAAAAGGCACTCTGCCTATGTTCAAGAAACCGAATACATCGGCAAAGACGTTTCCACCGCCACCAGAATTCGTGCAGATCTCATTATCCGCATCTACATCCGCATCCACATCTACATCCGCATCCGCATCAACGTCAAAGTCTGCATCAACATCAACGTCAAAGTCTGCATCAACATCAAAGTCTACATCCGCATCAACGTCAAAGTCTACATCCGCATCTATATCCACATCCGCATCAACGTCAAAGTCTGCATCCGCATCAACGTCAGCATCTGCATCGCCGAAGTCCAATCCACCGAGTACCAACCGAAAAATGGCAAACAGAAAAACGACAGCAAGCGGTGCGGTAAACCACACATTATACGGGACTACAAGATAGTTCCAAAAAGTGCCCATTAGTTTTCCCTCCCTATCTGTTCACTGATAAATTGATGAGCATGCATCGCCTCACGGAAACTCATATTGTCTACCCAATAGATATTACGTTTGACATAAATTTCGAGCCGCGCTTGACCCAATAACCGATGTTTCAACGGGCGAGCAAGTTTGACCGAACGAATATCATTAAAAAACAAATTACAACGTATATTCGCGTAGGAGATAGCAAGACTCCCGATAAACTTTTCATCTAATACAAGGACACGCAGCGATGTGATAAGAACAAAATCAGGACGCAATAATGAAGAACGTCCGAGAACACATAAACAGATTTTCTCATGCGTTTGGAATTCTGCTTTTGCAACCTGTTGAATACGCGCGGGTAGATTTTCAAAATCAACCATCATGCTTCGTCCTCTCATATTGATACCTATATACAAGAAAAGATAGCAAAAAATTAGATTTGATTGTTGAAAATTGAAATGTGAACGATAATTATAGGCACACAATGAGCTATATGCATTGAATTATGTGCATTTTATCGTGATGGAGGTGGCGGGAATTGAACCCGCGTCCGAAAGCATATTGATAGAGGTCACTACATGCTTATCACAGGATTGAAGTTTCGCCATCCAGATTCCCCTGTGCAGGATTCATAAACGACTATCTCAAGTTTAGATTCACAGAATGTCCCTTGAGAACAATCAAACTGCTAGCCCGTATTGCGACGCTTTTACCTCCCTGACGGGCAGCAAGTCAGCAAAGCGTAGCTGCTTACGCAGCTAATGCTAATTCTTGATCAGCAATTATAATTGTTCCGCCTATTTTACGAGGCCTGCGGAGACCTCGACATGCAACCTATATCGCAATTACCTCCGTCGAAACCTGTGTCACCCCCAAATATATCTCATGGGTTTATGAATATGATCGTAGTTCACGATCAGCTTGATCACGGTCTATCTTATCGCGCTTGTCGTAAAGACGTTTCCCTTCTGCCACTGCTAACTCTAACTTAACCCTACTACCTGCAAAGTATGCACGTGTCGGAATTAACGTCATGCCTTTCGATTGAACAGAACGTTCCAATTTTTTGATTTCACTACGATGTAACAACAGTTTACGGAGACGTTTCGGTTCATGGTTCATCCTATTTCCTTGATCATATAGACCGATGAACGCATCAACCAAAAATACCTCTCCATCTATTATCTGTGCGTAACTATCTGTCAGATTGAACTGTCCATTTCTTATTGCTTTGATTTCAGTTCCCTGCAATACGATCCCTGCTTCATACCGGTCACGCAGATAATAGTCGTAACGCGCTTTCCGATTGACTGTAATTGTTTCATTTTGCTGAGAATTTGTCTTATTATTCACAATAATCTTTATTATAACATATAAATTTTCAGTATGCAAGGAAATTGCATATCAGGCAGGGTTATTTAGTTTTATGTTTTCTGATTGCATTTTAGCACACTCGACGTATAAATATTCATTGCATAGATTCCATTAGATATGATAAGATAGAAATATGCATCCGAATGAACCAAGTACATTACAAGACGTTGAGACATCTTCAACTCTCCGCTTTTCTATTGCTACTCTTCTCTTCGGTTCTATTCTCATTATTCTTACCTGTTACTGGATAATCTCAGCAGAAAACCGCGTTGTTTGGGAACTCACAGATTTTTCAATTTTTCCTACCGTCATTTTTACCTTCTTTCTGTTAGCCGCGCTCGCCCCATTCCTAAGAAGATTATTCAAACAAGCTGCTCCCACATCACGTGAACTTGCAATGACGTACATCATGGTGTCTGTTGCAACAGCACTTGCAGGACACGACATCGTCCGACAGTTAGTCCCCATGATTGCCAATGCAGGATGGTTTGCCACTCCCGAAAATGAATGGGCAGATATTTTCTTCCGATTTTTACCAACATGGTTGACGATTACTGATCGTAAAATATTACAAGGTTACTTTGAAGGAGATGATTCATTCTGGCAGCCTCATTACATAGAAGCATGGTTATGGCCGATCATTGCATGGAGCGGTCTAGTAGTTGTCTTGCTCTTTATGATGTTATGTATTAACATCATCATACGGAAACAGTGGATAGATCATGAAAAGTTAAGTTACCCTTTGACAACGCTTCCTGTTGAATTGCTTGGAAATACATCCAGCCTATTTCGTAATAAGCTGATATGGCTTGGATTTGGGATCGCCTTTGGACTTGAGATAATGGCAGGACTGAATTATCTCTTCCCAGTAATACCATCTTTGAAAATAAAGTATCGACTCTTTTTTGAAGATCGTCCTTGGAATGCGATCGGGCGATTGCCAATTTATGTGTATCCATTCGCAATAGGGCTTGGTTACCTAATGCCGTTAGATTTAGCGTTGTCTTTCTGGGGATTTTATCTGTTCTGGGGATTGCAGCGCGTCCTCTTCAGTGCAACAGGATGGACAACCGCCATTGGCTACCAAACAGAACAACGGACAGGCGCATGGATCGGAATTGGACTACTTGCATTAGTAACAAGCAGGAGAGAAATATTAAGAGTGCTTAGCAACGTCTTTTCATTCAGGTCAAAAGACGGGTTATATCAACTTGCTGTATATGGATTGATAATCGGATTGGCAATTGTATTAGTCTTTTGGTATTTTGCAGGATTATCACCATGGGTCACACTCGGTTATTTCGGCATCTATTTGATATTATGCATCGGTATGACGCGTATGCGTGCAGAGCTCGGCCCTCCAACACACGAACTACATGGCGTACATCCTGACCGTATCATGCTTCTCTTTTTAGGCAGCCGTCCCTTGGGAGCACAAAACCTGACAAACACAACTTTATTATCGTGGCTTGCGTACGGTTACCGTTGCCATCCGATGCCACATCAGCTAGAGGCATTTAAAATTGGGAGACACTTCCGCTTACGTGAAAATCGAATTGTAATAGCATTGACAGTAGCATCAGTTGTAGGAGCAATCATTTCTATAGTCGGTCATGTGGCACTTTATTACGAATTTCGGTTTGCACGGTGGGGAGTCGGTGAGTTTAACCGCCTGCAAAATTGGATCACGGCTCCGCGCGCGCCTAATCTAACCGCAATCCAACACATGGGATTTGGCTTCCTATTAACAGGCGGATTAACAATCCTCAAGCGGCAGTTTTTGTGGTGGCCGTTTTATCCGGTCGGATACGCTGTAGGTAACGGTTGGGCAATCGGATGGATGTGGTTTTCCATATTCTTAGGATGGCTATTTAAACGGATGCTCTTTACCGGAGGCGGTGTCCGTGCTTACCGAAAAGCGTTACCCTTATTTTTAGGTCTTATCTTCGGTCAATTTTTGGCAGGAAGCCTTTGGAGTCTATTAGGTGTGCTGCTAAACAAGAACATGTACACCCTCTTCCCGTAATCTTAAAAATCTTCCAATGCATCTTCTTCAGAAGCATATACACCTATGCTCTGGGTAAGACCGATAGTATTAAAAATAGTTCGCACCTGCATTGCCGGATGCGCAATTCGTAACGCTTGTCCTTTATCCCGTGTTTTCCAAAGTAGTTTTATTATTGTCCCAAAACCACTACTTGTGATGAAACTTTGCCTATCAAAGTTAAGTAATAACTTATCTGCATCTTGAACCTCATTCTCTGCATACGCATCATTAATAGCTTCTTCAGATTCATTTGTTAAGTAACCAGTGATGTCAAAAATAGCGACATCGTCCTCGTGCCGAATAGATATCTGTGGTTGTGCTCTCACATTGTCCTCCAAAAGATTAGAATCCATAATATAATATTCCAATATATTTTACGTTGTTGAAATGCAGTTTTAAACCATATCTATCAATATGTCTACTCAAGAAAAAACTAAAATGTTATAGTAAATTTTGGAATTAATTAGACATCAGGTAGTCCGTAGGTCCGGTAGAGCGCAGCGCAACCCTACTATTATTGAGATAAATCGCAATGCGAAGATCGCTCCTCTGGGTGCGGTGCCTATTTATTTTCATATCTAACCATAATCTTCAGTAAAAGTGCGTTGTAACGGTGTATGCTGTGGTTGATCACGTACTATGGTTCCATTGTCAAGACGGAGCCATGTCTCAAATTGCCGTTGACCTTCAATTAATTCAATCACTCGTCCTCCGCGTGGAAATCCATCTTTACCGTAGGTGTTGTAACCAGTCGCTCTCCCATAACATAAACGGATTCCATGCAAATCTCCCCAGAAATCGTTGATATGATCATGCCCCACGAATGTTCCTATAACATCCCCAGCTTCATGTAAGGCAGCAAAAAATCCGGTATTTATTTTTGGCGCGCAAATTTCTTCAAACTTTACGCCATAGCAGGTATGAAAATCCCATACTTCGTGGTATTCAGGTATAGGAATATGAAAAAATGCAAGTGCAGGTAACGGATGTCCAACTGAACTGTTATATCGCGCAGATTCACTGAGAAACCACTCTATTTGTGCGCGCTTAATCCAGTCGTAACCACCTATATCTGTAAGCGCATAACTTCCTGAATCAATAAAATAGAGCAGTGCTGCAGATTCAGATTCATCAGCACTTTGAACAGTTAAAACATAATTTCCAATCCCCGGAATTTCTTCCGGACCTGGCTCGGCAAGCGATAGCGTACTTTCTTGCATGACAGACATAAGTTCTTGACGACTTGCAGTACCTTCGTCATCATGATTACCGAAAACTGCTGACCAAGGAATACCACTTCTTTCTGTAATCTCTATAACTTGTCGAAGAGACTCAACGGCATCATCACAACCCCCACCAGATAAGATGTCGCCTGTAAGAACAATTAAATCAGGCGCCTCTGTTTCAGTAATACTTTCCATCAAGGCAGCAGATTTCTGATCAGCAGGTTCACCGTTATGCCAATGAATATCGGTAAACTGAACAATCTTGAATCTCCCATCCTCGCGGAACCTCAATCTATTTTTCATTCGTAATTATCCCCCCGTATGACTATACACATAATTCTAAAATAATGCAAGCAAAATTAATTAATGGACTCTCATTTTCTTTAAAAAATAAAACAGTCATGGAAATGTTATTATGGTATGTTTCCCGCAATTAGAATACCATTTTTTCATATAGAGACGTTGCTCTTGTATAGGATAGACAATATATCTGATTATGTTGTGGTAGATTCCGAAAATACTTGCACATTTTACATCATATATCTGAAAAGTGCTTTGTGCCTTGGAGCATCTTTTGATGTTTGGATGCATTCACTCTGCGAAGTGAAAATGGAGGCAGTGGAGAAATTGACCGCCTCTCACAAGATAGAGAAGTGGTGTGCAAGTGAAACAAAGGAAACCCTACCACACAGCACACAAGCGATTAATCAACACACACCTGACACACGCAAAGAAGGGCACGAGACACTGCAAACAAGATAGGCAGATACCCACAACGGATACCCATAGGTGTCAACTTAGGGATTTTCAGCCTTTTTCAGTTGCCTATAAGTTGTGTGCTTTCCTGCTCTATGTTGTCCCCAGTCGCTGTATTGTAAATCCTTTTTTATGTTGCTCAGTGTCTTCAATAACGCCGCTTTAGATTCGTGAAAACTCATTGTGAGTGTGCGTGCATGCCGCCCAATAAGTTTCGCTGTGCTGATGGGATCGTGCAGTATACACCGCCAGCCAGCTGCTACCATAATCCAATGTCTTATCAGTTGTGCGATGAGTTTCGCATACACCTCACATAAGATACGATCAGGTTTGGCACTGCGGAATGTATTCACCTTGCCAACGCTTTTGAAGGATTTGAATAGCAACTCAACTTGCCATCGGAGCCCAGCAATAATAATAACTTGTTCAACGGTAAGTTGTGCAACCTCCACATTTGTAATGTAAATATCCCAATCGGCAAGGCGTAACCGTTGTTTTGAGGGCGTTGTCTGTCTCCGTTTAGCATCACGCCTGATGTATCGGCGACGCTTGCTCGCTACTTGTTCGGAACATCGCCGTGCAACGAGGCGTGCTGGCAGACGATCCCTCGCTCCAACATAGCAACGCTGGTCTATAGTGTCCGAGTTTGTTGCCTTGAGGTGCTTATATAAGCAGAAGGGTTCTCCCTGTTCATCATACAGTTTACAGTTTACTTTCAATCTTGTTATCCAGAAGATGCCTGCTTGTGTCATTTTTCTAAATGCGTCAAACGAAAAATAGCCGAGGTCTGCTAAGTGTAAACTCCCCGCAGGAAGCGGTCCAAACGCCGCTGCTGCCTTGCTATCGGCAGTAATACCATCACTGAGTTGGAAGTGTTGGAAAGCACCCGTCAGGACATCAAAACAGAGGTGAAGTTTCATAGCAGACTTCTCACAATCGTTTTTAGCACGCCCCCCTTTCCATACAGGTCTCAGCTCATCCGGCAATGTGAGTGTGGTGCTGTCCTGCACATAGACGCCTGTGAACTGATTTAGCAAAGGCAGTGTCGGCGATTGTGCTGAAATAACTTGTGTTGTTGCGGCTATCTCAAGCACCGATTTCAAGGTTTCGGCTGCTTCAGGTGTCATCCGTTTTTCAATCGCTTGGCGGGTGACATGCACACCTAAAGCACAAGCTGTTTGTGCCAACTCCGTATAACTTGCATCAGGCGTTTCAAGCCACCCGAATACAAGGGTCTGCACGAAAGCACCTCCGGAGAACTTGCGGATCCTTCGGACGAACCCGCACCTTGAAGCTGATGCGTCAGCAATCGTTCGCAGTATAGCTTGCATTTTATCACAAACCTGTGTTAGAATAGACATTGGAACACCTCTTTTGTAGAAATGAGTAATATTGTTTTTCTACTATTATGTAAGAGGTGTCTCTATTTTGCAACAATATTTTATACTAAAATAACATAAAAATGTTCTTAAGTTGACACCTATGGTCATCTCAATCGGTAACCTGACTATGGGATATGTCAACCTTTCGTGTTCAATCCATTGCTTACGAATGAGAAGATCGATACATATCATCACCCATATTACAACTGATAAGAATAAAGTCCACCACAGCACTGGCTCCCACCACGCTGCCATATACTTCTTTGTGTAAAATGTCGTGTCACCGTCATAGAAATCTTGGAGAACAGACACATCATCAAGCGTCATCCAGCTAGGTAGAAACCGCCAGAAAAGTTGTTGCCATTCATTCTCTTGGGTTGCAAACCAAAAACCGTTTGGAATAACAGGCACAACAGTCTGCATCATATCGTGCCCTGCAATAGCTGAAGAAATTGACAAAATCACATATATCGTCAGTAGTTCTCCATGTCGTAATGCATAACGAGGCAGTATAAATTTGAGTAGAAAATTAAAACAAGTCAACAATGTCAATGTAATCACAACATTATAAATTAGCGACATTGTCGTAGGCAAAGTGCTCCAGAATCGGAGATGATTTGCCATAATAAAATATGAATTGGGGGGTATGAGGAGGATTCCGATTAGGATTGCCCGAAAGGTTACACCTGGGTGCAATGTATGTCGTGGACTATTAGATTGATCGCTAAAGGTATTTGTCATTTTTTAATTGCAACAATTCAGATTGTGCATCTTTAAGACACAAATGAAAAGTTTGCTCTATAAAAATTGCTCATACCGAACCGACGTTACTTAGCAATGTTGTATATGAACTAGACTATTCTTTTGTTGAATCTAGTACAAAACAGATTAGTTTGTCTTTCCCACGAACATATAGACGAGCATCAGCCAATATAGGTGCTGCCCATACAGGATAGTTAATCAACTGCTTACCGTTCTTGTCTATCGGTGCAGATTGAGATATGACTTCAAGTTTATCTGGCGTGCATTTCAACAACAAACGTCCGTACTCGCCGAGATAGATGAAGTAGTCATTTACCCACAGCAAAGATGCACGTTCATTTACACGACTCCGCCACATAATTTTACCGGTTGTAAGCTCAACACAACGGAGCTCTGCACCACTAGAATGCCTGCCGCTACAACCATAGAGATATCCGTCATGATTAATTGCAGTGTGCCAGTGCATCTCCATAGCTCTACTTCGCGAGTTTGGTTCATCTTTCCAAACAACATCGTATCCACCCGGCCGCACTCGAAGAACTGAACTTCCAATCCCATAAGACTCACTGATGAAGACCATATCATCTGCAATGACAGGAGAAGATGCATTAACAGATTCAACTCGAATATGTCGCCAGGGATAGTGGAAATCAATTTTACCAGATTTCGGTTCAAATCCTACAAGCCCACCACGTAAAAATGCAAATCCCCATCGTCTCCCTTTGATATCAGCAAAGACTGGACTTGCATAGCTTGTTAACTCATCAACAATTTGGTATATCACTTCTCCCGTATACTTATTGAAGGCTACAATTCCACTACCGTTCGGTTCGGGATTACCTCTTGATTCCCAAATATCCTTCGGAGTACCGGGTGGAGAACCGCCAATCTGAACGATTAGCAAATCACCTTCTACTGCTGGTGTAGAGGCAACGCCGAAAAAGTTATCAACGACATTAAATTGTTTGACGGTGTCAACTTTCCATATAGGTTTTGCGTCTTGTGTACTGACGCAATATAGCATACCCTCCGCACCGAAAATATAGACGCGATCATCATCAATAACGGGACAGCTTCGTGGGCCGTTATTGTAGCCGTACATATCCTCATAATTGGTTGGATATTCAAAGTGCCAGAGTTCATCTCCTGTTTCACTTGCTAAGCAAGATAGTCGTGCCATATCTCCATGCCGAGCGAAAATATATACTTTACCATCTGCTACTGACGGTGAACCATAACTTGTGCCAATCTCTTTGATCCACAAAACAGGGGGACCTGCTTTCTTCCAAGGTGTGATTTTAAGTTTCTCTTGTGATTTACTATTCCGTTCCGGACCAAGAAAGTCATGCCAATCTAAAGAGTACACTTCGGTATAGAGTATTAGTGATAATAGGATTATTGATTTAATTATGTATTTCATATAAACTTTATTATAACGTGAGTTTGGAAATAAGCCATTTTTTGTAGGATGCACAACCTGGAAAGGTTATGCTACGAAGCGTTTGTCAGAATCGCGGATTTACGCGGATTACACGGATTAGCGCGGATTTTTTTGTATCACGGGTTAGGCGAAGGATGCTGATTTTTTGTTTGTCAGGATCGCAGATTTTATGGTTAAATATGAAAATAAATAGGCACCACACCCAGAGGAGCAATTCACGCATTGCGACTCAGCTCAATAATAGTCGGATTTCGCAAGCTCTACCCGACCTACGGACTACTACAAAGATACACAACATAGAAAGGTTGTGCTACAATGTTTATGGAGCTCACTTTATTATACATTATACCATTTTTCATTGATATTAACGACTAATTTCTTGATTAATGTTTGCTATTGAAACTTGACAACAAAATCATAATTTTACATAATCTAATTACTGGCAGTGTTCCACTTTTCACTATAGATTTTATCTACGTGTAGTCGGAGTTAATTATATGGACATTACATCTATTCCATGGCAAATGATATTATTGTGTGTGGTTTTTCGCTCTGTGTTGGATGGGGAATACGCGGCAACTTTGGGCATGAATACGGCGCAGCTATACCGGGGGCCCTCGCTGCAATGGCTATCGTACTGCTCTCAGGACGAGAGGATTGGTTGAGATATATCCACTACTTTGCGTTGTTCGGTGCGTTAGGATGGTCATTCGGCGGAAGTATGTCATATATGATGGTCGTTGGGTATACACATTCATCACATGCCCGAACAGTACTGTATGGGTTCGCCAATTTATTTGTTATAGGTTTCTTATGGGCAGCACTCGGTGGTGCCGGAACCGCGTTACCAGCATTTCTCATAGAAACAACCCAAGGTCAGTCACATACATTACTACCTGTTTTCTTTCCTGCAATATGTCTCGTATTCATTGGATGGTCACTCCAAGCAGTTATTGTAGACCTAATCTTCGCACCGAAACGCATGCAGCGCCATGAGAGCCCACTCTATTGGTATGACTCAGATTGGTTAGCTGCACTTGTTGCAATCGTTGCTGCACTGATTGTTATCATCTATCGTGGACAAATTGATATGGCCACCGCTCTGATTCTCTACTTAGGTGTTGGCTGGTTTGTAGGATTTCTACTTTTAGTAAATGTATTGAAACTCCGTATGACACCTCCACGGGGAGACAATTGGTCGGGATGTGTAGGCATGGTTGTTGGTATGTTAGCATATTGCTGGCAATATAAACTAGGGGGTGTCGCTTATGTGACTTTGATGTCTGGATTCGCGGGCGGCGTTGCATTTTCATTCGGACAACTCCTGAAACTAATCGGTATAAAAACGGGGCTTCAAACAAACTGGCATAGCGTAATGGAACAATTACAAGGGCTACTATTTGGAGTCGGTATCGCTTTAACATTCACGTTGATTCTCAATCGCACACCACCGCTGGAAACCGAACCAACTTTCCCAAGATGGATCGAGATGTTTGCTGTTTTTTGTGTCCTCATTGCATTAACATATCTAAATTACCGCAAGGCAGGTCAGACTTGGGTGGATTCCATAGATTCCTTGCTTGAGCGGATGTTCGGTTTACCGGTCATCGGTTGGTTTCGTCATTCACGCGGGTGGATAGGTTGGTTCGAGCTGTTCTATATCGGGCTGTCCATCATGTTAATTACAGTATTGGTTGTAAATCTACGCAATCCAATTCCATTTATATCGACGCATTGGATGGGAAAAGGGCAACTGCTTTATCTCGTTTTCTTGTGGTGGGTAGTAGTAATTAACTTTGAACGTGCCTTAGTCAACTTTAGTCCAGGTAGGATGATCACAGAAGGTGTAATCATCTTGAATGCTATAATTTGCACAATCATCGTGGCAACCGGTGCGAATGCAGTACCAAAACAGACTGGAAACGTGGCCTCTTTCTCCGAGTGGATTACTACAGTTTCAATTTGGGGAATTATAGTGATGGTAGGGACAACGTTTGCTTTCTGGGGTTTAAAACACTTGCTCTATGGAAAAGAACATGCACCTGGTGCATCACTACATATCCGTTTTGGAATTGATTCTAATGCCCCTAAAGAAAAACCGAAAGCAGGGGAACCGCACCCTTGAGGATAGTAGATTTTGGAATGACGTTGACATTTTTAGGGGAGGAGGAAGCAGCATGAATGTATTTGAAGCCATCATACAACGTAGAAGTTACCGCGCGGAATACATAGATCGTCCAATTGATGAGGCAGACTTGAATCGCATAATTGAGGCAGCACGATGGACACCTTCCCCATACAACGTACAGCCGTGGGAATTGCTCATAATCAAAAAATCTAAAGGAAAAGATATACTCGCGAATATGACAGAACAAGCCATAGTCGATCAGTTCAAAGACCCTCAGTTCATGGAAGACAACAGTCGGTGGATGAGTATAGACGAATCAGAATGGAAAGAACGTGGAGATGGTGTTCTATTGACAGACCATATTACATTACCGAAAATGTTACAGGATGCCCCCAAAAAACTAACGGGTAGTCTTTTAAAAGCACTGTTAAAAAATGCTAAATCATTAGCAATATTGGGGCATTTAGGAGCAAGTAAAATGCCAGCAAATGAGATAGCAACACAGGTTCGCGAAGCACCTTTATTAATATTGATTACCATGAACACAGAAAGAAAGCCCCCGGGAGAAGGATCAGACAGATGGATGTGGCTGAGTATGGGTATGTTGATTCAAAATATTCTATTAGCTGCAACAGCACTCGGAATAGGTGTACAATTTGTCAGTGCTCCATTAGAAAATGATACGGATCGAGATAATATCCGCAAACACTTTAACATTCCTGAATATCATGAAGTAATGACACTATTAAGATTGGGATATATGGATACTGAGAAAGGAGATTCAGTGAGATTGGAAATGGCAGAATTTGTCCATTATGAGGAGGTATCTTAAAACAGGTTATGTAGATTAGACATCTTCATATAGTTCGTCATTATATGCAAAAAGTGCTGGCGTGCCCCCGGTATGTAGGAAAATTACAGAATCATTATCTTCAAACTTATTTTGTTTAATATGGTGAATTAAACATGCCATCGCTTTGGCAGTATATACAGGATCAAGTATAATTCCTTCTGTCCTTGCAACCAATTTGAGTGCTGAGATACATTCTGGTGTGAGGTGACCATACGCTTCTCCAATGTAATCATCACTATTGTGTATTTCTAAATTCGAGATATTGATATCAATGTTTAACATAGAAGCAGCTGAATTTGCAGCCTGGCTTATACGGTCATGTTTCCCTTCCCAATGGATCGGTGCAATTCCAAAAGGTTTCAGTTTCATATCGAGAACTTTAGTACCCAACACTAATCCTGCTTGCGTTCCACCGACTGATGCAGTGTATATATAATTTGCATCAATTCCCATTTGTTCTTGCTGTTCGTGTATCTCTGCGACACACCAAGTGAAGGCAACTGCTGCCAACGCAGTTGAACGAGGTGAAGTGACAACATAAGGTTTTAACCCATCTGCCTTCAACTTTTCAGCAAGTTGTAGTTTGAACTCCTCTAATTCAGGACCAAATGGAATATCAACGATATCTATATTAGCACCGAACAGATAATCTAAAAAAAGATTGCCCTGCATGACACTTTTATGGTCACGTGCAAGGCATAGATAGCATTTTAACCCTAGTTTATTACAAGCTGCAGCAGCTTGTCGGCAGTGATTTGATTGCGAAGCTGCGCCATGAACAATTGTATCAGATCCTTGGGCGACCGCCTCCCCAATTGTAAAAGACAACTGACGGACCTTGTTACCTCCCATAGCTAAGCCAGAACAATCTTCGCGCTTGATGAAAATGCGGGGCCCACCAAGTACCTCAGTTAGTCGTGGACACTCTTCAAGGGGTGTCGGAAAATGTCCTATTTCAACTTGCGGAATTTTCGCAATTCTTTGGAGGAGATCTTGTCGATTAATCACGTACTACTCCGCTTGAACCACTAAAGCATTCTGTACAACCCGTTCTCCACCCTTCAATTGCAGACCAGGTGTAACAACTTCCACAATGGTATCCGTGTCCAGATCACTGCTAATTACATCTTTAAGCTCATGTAGCTCAGGAGAAAATTTAGTTATCCCAGGTTCAATCGGCATTAACTCATAGTCAACTAAATCAAGGAACCAACTTAATCTTGACTGTACCGGTTTAAGAGAAGTGAATTCTGCAATTGTGGGAAAAAGTCTATCACGTACAAATTCCAATAAAAACTTTTTGAATGCTGGTACTCTGACTTTTTCCGCGTGTTTCTGTTCAAGTACAGACAACTTTTCAGAAAATCGTTTTAGGTAACTATCACAGTCTTTCTGAATGTGTTCTAAATCTTGATCAGATGTGGCGTTCCTATCAGGAAATAAGGTCGGAGAAGGTGCATTAATACCTCTGGTGTGTTTCAATATCTGCTTGAGTTCCTTCTCAATTTCCTCAAGAGATGCAGCAAGCGTGTCCTTAGTTGGACTTGCTTTTTTAGTCTCCCTCCTCCATTCGCTGATCTCATTGACCATAAGATTTAACAATAGAACAGCAGTCTGCTGTTCATTTAAGGTATCTATATCCCAAGTTTCAAGTGGAATACCATTGCCATTGTTATAGTCATTCTCCATTTTTTCCAAATCAGCATGAAATTTGTCGTGAAGATGTTTGTTTTGCTGCATATAGAATTGCTTCTTATTTGCAAACGATAATCCGAACACATCAGCTAAATTCCCCAAGAATCCTTGTTTTGGCTTTTTAGTTGCTCGGACAGAATCCGTTTGGGGTGGTATAAAAGTCGTTGGCTTCGTCGCAGCACTCTTTGGTAGAGATGGAACCTTAATTTTAAACTGTAGCTCAGTATCTACATCAGGTACATGCTTAGCAGCCCTATCTACTTTGTTTTTCTCACTTGTTGACACATCAGCAGTTGCCCCATTAATTAACTCATCAGATGTCTTTGATTGAGCCTCAACCGAATTTGTCTCAGGATTTATATTAGATGTTGCTAAGGTA
Organism: Candidatus Poribacteria bacterium; assembly: GCA_965200395.1. GTDB lineage: Bacteria > Poribacteria > WGA-4E > WGA-4E > WGA-3G > MSPOR6. The sequence goes on from CBDAUH010000004.1 coordinate 1,597,364, forward strand.
GTATCTGAGCTTTCTTCACCCATTTCGTTCAGTTCTACATCATCTTCCTTCGCTACTGATTGAACTTCATCTGTATCATCAGGTATAGACTGAAAATTAGTAGCATCTGATTTTCCATCTATAGAAGAATTATTCCCATTTTCTTCTTGTGAATCAGTTGGATCAATTTCAGCATCTGGGTGGTTAAGTAAAGTATCAATCTGTCCATCTTTAGCGAGCAGAGGTGTTTGCTGATCAAAATCTGGTACAGACACATCTGTTGGATTTTCCAACTCACTTCTTTCTTGTATCCGTTTTAATTCTTCCAAAATCTTATCTGTATACGTTGCAATCGGTTCATAGTTGTCAACGTAAAATGCCAATTTAAGAGAGTGCATTACCTCTGGTGGAACTACCACTTCTTGAATTTGCCCTGTAAGCTGAAACGTAGTCCAATTAACACGCCCGCTTCGTGGTTGTTGCTGAAACATTACACGAAGTCGTTTACTATCATTTGTTGTATTAAAAACACTCATAACAACATGAGGCCCATTATAGATAAAACTTATCTCTATACCCCTAAAACTTCCCGACACACTATTTGTTGTCATTCGATAATCTCCTTCCAAAGATTCTGCATGAGCATCTATCTAATGTCCAATTAATTTTAAAATCTACGATAAATATATCTGATCAGAGCATATAACGTTAAAAAACTAATGAGGGATCCGAACGGTAATCTAACCTACCCAATGATGTATTTTATTCCGTTCGGACTAACAGGTTACAAACGCTATAAGAACAAACTTCAAAGCGTCTATCTTGTACTGAACTAACATTCTAATAACACAATGCCTTTGTGTGAATTACCTATTTCCTATCCTATGCATTTTAACGTTTACAAGTATAACGGGGTTACATATCATGTACTATAGTTTGGACAGTTTTTGTTTTTTTTATGGACATAAAGCAGGAAAGCGGGTATCCTTTTAGAAAACACAAATTTGAAAGGATATTTCAAATGACCCCACTTTCCTACTTGGACAACATGTTATCAGATTTTTGACCTTTGTTCAAGTATAATAACTTTCACCACTTTCAGACTTTCGTAAAAGGTCTGATAAATACGCCCTACCGAGGCACAATGACACAAATCTATCTTGCGACAGCCCAAGCAGGTCGGTATTGGTCTCTGCCAAAGTTTCTCTCGCGTGGCATCTGGTGTGTGGATCAAGTCGCCACTACGCTAAGCCATCAAGTGCTATCCGCTTACCCCACAGGCGTATACGTCTATGATGAAACACATGCCCTAAGTAGCGGTTCAAAACAAGCGGGTTTGCATTTCCGCAGGAACCCTGCGTATCAGCCACGTAACAAGAACCAGTCCAAGTTTCATCACGGACACAAGTTCGGTGCGATTGGCTGGCTGGCAGAAACGCGCGAAGGCACGCGCCTATTTCCATTAGCCACACGGATGATGGAACCGAAAAGCGAGGACGCGAATAGCCTCGCTGTGCTGAAGCATTTATGTAATCTTGTGCCACCGGGTCTTATCATTTTTGATAGAGGTTTCAATAGACGCAAAGTGTTCACGGAGATACTCTCACAAGGACATCATTTACTTTGTCGTGCGAAGTCAAACGCAGCGTTTTTTGATATACCGAAACGCCCTAAGCGTCTCAAGAGAGGCAGACCCCGTCGGTATGGTAGCCGTGTGTCTATTCCACACCTGAAGTATACAGACATCGTTGTTGAGGATCAGACACTTTCTGTCGCTGATAAAGTCGTGCGAACAAAGATGTGTCCTGTAGATGTCCGTATCGTTGTGATACGCAAACGCTTGAAAAAGTCTAAACCCTATCGGTATTTTTGTGTATTTACTTCAGATTTACGACTGCCCGTAGAAACAGTTATCCGACACTATAGAAACCGGTGGCAGATTGAAACTGCCTTTCGGGACGCTAAAGAGAACTTCGGATTTGACACCTATCAACTCCGAGACAGGAAAAGTTTGGATCGGTTCGCTCAACTCAGTTTCACCGCAGCAACGCTGACACAACTCGCTTTCAGTCCGGTGCTAATGGAGAAGACATCCGAAGAAACCGACACAGACGAGGCACCGCTTGATTTAGAAACTGTGCTATCCACACTCAATATACACTGGTATAAACCGAAACATCTCACACGCGGCTTGATGACCGCTTACTTGCAGCGACGTTTACAACAAAACTATTTTTATACGAGTTACGACCCGGGGAAAAACGCACAGAAAAAACTGAAAATCCCGAAGATACTATGTGAAAATGGTTCAGCAGCAACTATTTTCACGATTATTGGAAAAATGATGACTAAAAAAACAGTGATTTCTAACAGAATTTAGACAAAAAAGGGGCGTTAGCAGCAGTTCTAACACCTGTTCAGAAGTGCTAACGGGGAAGTGCTGCCAACTATTCATAATCTATAACAAGACCAAAACTGTCCAAACTATAGTAATGCATATAACAGCGGAATAACAGACCTCACCGGGCTTGAACACGCACGCGAACTGAGAATGTTGAACCTCGGTGCCGAGTATATCGATGGAATAGGACTTGTTAACAGCAATACGATATCGGATTTGTCTCCTCTTATAGGACTAACCAAATTGGGAAGCTTGATCCTATCTTACACAACACTCACTGATATTTCTGTACTGTCAGAGGTGCCACATCTAACAAAGTTGTATCTTGACAACAACGCTATCTCTGATATATCGCCTCTGGCAAGGTTGACACAATTAGAACACTTGCATCTTGACAACAACGCTATCTCAGATATATTACCCCTCACAGACCTGACACAACTCACTTCATTGTATCTTGACAACAACAACATCTCTAATATATCGCCTCTGGCAGGGTTGACACAATTAGAAGGGTTGTCTCTTAGTAGTAACGCTATTTCCGATATATCGCCTCTGGCAGACATGACACAATTAGAAAGGTTGTCTCTTGGTAGTAACGCTATCTCAGATATATCACCTCTGTCAAATATGACAAAACTCACTTTGCTGGGTCTTAGTAGCAACACTATATCAGATATATCGCCTCTATCAACGTTGACACAACTCACTTCGCTGTATCTTAGTAGCAACGCTATTTCAGATGTATCGTTCCTTGCGGGCATGACACAACTCACTTCGCTGTATCTGACTATAGTTTGGACATTTTTTGTTTTTTTTATGGACATAAAGCAGGAAAGCGGGTATCCTTTTAGAAAACACAAATTTGAAAGGATATTTCAAATGACCCCACTTTCCTACTTGGACAACATGTTATCAGATTTTTGACCTTTGTTCAAGTATAATAACTTTCACCACTTTCAGACTTTCGTAAAAGGTCTGATAAATACGCCCTACCGAGGCACAATGACACAAATCTATCTTGCGACAGCCCAAGCAGGTCGGTATTGGTCTCTGCCAAAGTTTCTCTCGCGTGGCATCTGGTGTGTGGATCAAGTCGCCACTACGCTAAGCCATCAAGTGCTATCCGCTTACCCCACGGGCATCTATGTCTATGATGAGACGCATGCCATAAGTAGCGGTTCAAAACAAGCGGGTTTGCATTTCCGCAGGAACCCTGCGTATCAGCCACGTAACAAGAACCAGTCCAAGTTTCATCACGGACACGAGTTCGGTGCGATTGGCTGGCTGGCAGAAACGCCCGAAGGCACGCGCCTATTTCCATTAGCCACACGGATGATGGAACCGAAAAGCGAGGACGCAAATAGCCTCGCTGTGCTGAAGCATTTATGTAATCTTGTGCCACCGGGTCTTATCATTTTTGATAGAGGTTTCAATAGACGCAAAGTGTTCACGGAGATACTCTCACAAGGACATCATTTACTTTGTCGTGCGAAGTCAAACGCAGCGTTTTTTCATATACCGAAACGCCCTAAGCGTCTCAAGAGAGGCAGACCCCGTCGGTATGGTAGCCGTGTGTCTATTCCACACCTGAAGTATACAGACATCGTTGTTGAGGATCAGACACTTTCTGTCGCTGATAAAGTCGTGCGAACAAAGATGTGTCCTGTAGATGTCCGCATCGTTGTGATACGCAAACGCTTGAAAAAGTCTAAACCCTATCGGTATTTTTGTGTATTTACTTCAGATTTACGACTGCCCGTAGAAACAGTTATCCGACACTATAGAAACCGGTGGCAGATTGAAACTGCCTTTCGGGACGCTAAAGAAAACTTCGGATTTGACACCTATCAACTCCGAGACAGGAAAAGTTTGGATCGGTTCGCTCAACTCAGTTTCACCGCAGCAACGCTGACACAACTCGCTTTCAGTCCGTCGCCATTGCCTAAGACACCCGCAGACACAGACACAGACAAGGTTTCTCTTGATTTAGAAGACGTGCTATCCACGCTCAATATACACTGGTATAAACCGAAACATCTCACACGCGGCTTGATGACCGCTTACTTGCAGCGATGTTTACAACAAAACTATTTTTATACGGGTTACGACCCGAGGAAAAACGCACAGAAAAAACTGAAAATCCCGAAGATACTACATGAACTAGTTCAACAGCAACTATTTTCACGATTATTGGAAAAATGATGGCTAAAAAACAGTGATTTCTAACAGAATTTAGACAGAAAAGGGGCGTTAGCAGCGGTTCTAACACCTGTTCAGAAGTGCTAACGGGGAAATGCTGCCAACTATTCATAATCTATAACAAGACCAAAAATGTCCAAACTATAGTGTATCTTAGTAGCAACGCTATTTCAGATGTATCGCCTCTGTCAAGGTTGACACAATTGGAATACTTAGACCTTCGGTACAACAGAATCTCCGATATAGCTCCTTTAGTAGCGTTAAACTTGACAGGAACACAATGGAACAACACAGGATTGGATCTTAGAGGCAATCCACTTAATAATGAAGCAATACAGACACACATTCCGGCTATGCAGGCAAAGGGGATTGAGGTAAAATATGACCCGCGCGTGCGCGTGCATCTACCACGTCCTATAGTCCAGGTCTTCTACCGCTCCCTACATGGAAGCCCGGAACGTCCCAATGTGGATGCAGAAATTGATGGATTAATAAAGAAAGCACAACTTTTCTTTGCTGATGAAATGGAACGACACGGGTTCGGTAGAAAAACTTTCCAGATTGAAGTGGATGCAAGCGGAAACACCGTAGTACATCGTAAAGAGACTGACATCCCCAGGGAGGCTTTCGTTGTTGTTATGGAAGAAGACCCACATCCACAACAGGAGGTTTGCGGTCTTGGGGGTTCAGGAGGTAGTAACAAAGGTACCGCATGGATCTACTGCTGGGGTTGGATAACCCTTGTCCATGAACTCGGACATGCCTTCGGATTGTCGCACGATTTCCGAAATGATCGCTATATCATGTCCTATGGCGGCGGAGCACGTCGCCAACTTTCTCGCTGCGCCGCTGAATGGTTGGATGTACACCGCGCCTTCAACCCCAGCCGAACCGGCACGAACGGATACACAGCGATAGAAATGCTGCCACCAACTTTTGATGCCCCGCCAAATGCTATCCGTTTACGCTTTAACGTAATAGGTTTAGATGAACTCCATCAAGCACAGCTCCACACGCCTCTTAGCTTAGTTAGCTGTAAAGCACTAAACGGAAGTAAAGAGACCATCGTTGAATTTGTCACTACCGATTTGGCATCGGATCATAAATCTATAACACTTGGGGTTATTGATGTGAATGGATACTTTAACTCGCCGAGTTTTCCGATCGATATTACCTCACTCCTACCGCCTGCCGAGACTATCTCAATGCCAGATATAAATTTAGCAGCAGCAGTACAAGAACAGATTGGAAGTATCACAACGCATTCAATACTAAACTTGCAGAGATTCGATGCACGTAACGGCGGGATAACAGACCTCACCGGCCTTGAACATGCCCTTAACTCGACCGCACTGTGGCTTGATAACAACAACATATCAGATATATCTGCGCTATCAGGATTGAAAAACTTGAATAGGCTACAGCTTAACAACAACGCTATCTCAGATGTATCGCCTTTGTTAGAATTGACAAACCTGATCGATCTAGGGCTTCAGAACAATCCCCTCAGCTACGTTTCTATCAATACGCATATCCCTGCTATGCTAGCAAAAGGAATTAAAATAGAGTATGACAACGTAGCCCACCCAGCACTCTATGCAGTCTCTGGAAATGGTCAGGAAGGTTTGGCAGGATCAGTTCTTTCAACCCCCTTTGTCGTGGAAGCACAAGATGCCGATGGTGAGCCCATGAAAAACGTACTCATCACCTTCACCGTGGAAACCGGTAGCGGACAACTCACCTCTTCAACCGCCACAACTAACGCTCAGGGTAGAGCACGAACTCACTTAATACTGGGATGGACACCCGGAGGGAATACCGTTCGTGCTACCGGAAAAGGTATAGAATCATGGGCGATTTTTTCTGCTACCGGTATAGAACAAGAAACGCAAATAGCGGAAGATGTGAACAGAGATGGTATCGTCGATGTAGAAGACCTCGTCTTAGTCGCCGCAACTATAGGCACAACCCCACCAGATGACACAATACCAAATACAGACATAAACGGCGATGGCGTCGTCAATGCGGATGATTTAGCACTCGTCATGGCAGCATTAGCAACGGACCCCACAGCCCCCGCAGTTATTTTGACAGCAGCGAATCTACAACGATGGATTGACGAAGCAAAGCAATTGGAAAACAACACCGAAATCTTCCAACGAGGTATTGCGATGCTTGAACAACTACTTGCTACTCTGTTGCCCAAAAAGACGGCACTTCTGGCGAACTATCCGAACCCATCTAATCCTGAGACGTGGATACCGTATCGCTTGGCGAAGTCTGTAGAGGTAACGATACACATCTATGCGGTGGATGGCATGTTGGTTCGGACTTTGGCGTTAGGACAGCAATCTGCGGGGATTTATGAAGCTCGGCATCGTGCTGCCTATTGGGATGGCAAGAACGCACAAGGCGAACACATCGCAACTGGCATCTATTTTTACACACTCACCGCAGGCGATTTCAATGCCACACGTAAAATGTTAATACGAAAGTAACGAGAATTCTATGAAGTATATTTTGTAGCATAACTTTTCAGGTTGTGTGTCTGTGTAGCATAACCTTTCCAGGTTGTGTGTCTTTGTATTTCGGAAACCGAACTCAGGTTACTATAGAGAATTTATCGGTGCATAACCATTTTAAGTGTAGTTGAAAAATCACCTGCAGTTAATCGGTAAAAGTAGATGCCGCTAGCGGCAGGTTCGCCGCTAGCGTTCTTTCCATCCCAATAAGCAGTATGCTTCCCTGAACGTTGAAATCCAAAGGGTTTCTGTAGGATGAGATTACCATAAGCATCATAAATTGAAAGAGAAACGTCGGTGGGTTTAGCGAGTGTGTAGGGAATCCAGGTTTCGGGATTAAATGGATTTGGATAATTCTGGAGTAGTTCGTTTTTTTGCGCTAACGATATTCGGGTTGTCTGTTCTGTAGAGTTGTTTTCATATTCTTCTACTGCAAGATTTTTGCGATCTGTGCGAATGCGAAAAATCTTAAGTTGGTGTTTGTCTGTAACGTAAAGTGCAGAATCCATTGCAAAAATATCTGTAGGCGAGTGAAATTGTGAATATTGGGCTAGGCGAGTCATGGTGCGTGTATCTAAAACCTGAAGCGTATCAATATCAAGTAAATATAGATAATTGTCACTTATTGCAGCAGCTAAAGGTAATTGCGTATCATGAAATTCACTTATTAATGTGAGTTGTTCAGGCTGAGTAGTATCCATCTGAAACACACCGTATTGATTGTCCAATACAAAAAGTCTTTTGTTATCAATTATGATATTTGTTGCTGCTCCTTCTGTTGAAAAGGTAGATATGTGACGCGGTAGGTCAAGTTCTGCAATATCAAATATATGAACACCACCTTCAAGTGCCGCGACATAAGCGTGAGACTCGCTGGTAGTAATTCTATATGCAGTACCTGGAAACTTCCGCTGTGCAACGATACGACTCTGTTGCGGGATAGTTACATCTACAACAATAAGAGATTTTGCACATAAATATGCATAATTCTGGATTATTTCAATACCCCATACAGGATATTCAGTAGGAAGATGTCTCAATATTTCACCTGAGACTATATTTATTACCGTCAGTCCTTTATCAGAACCCACATAAGCCAATGAGTTATGAATTCCAACACAGAGTGTTCTGTGTTGTCCTGGAATGGAACGTATTTCTCGGACAATTGTGCCTGTCCAGGGATCGGTTAATTCTATGATTTTTATGCCGCCTGTGCCGTTTGCTATAGCGATAGTTGTGTTTTGTCCATCGTTGACAACATCGAGTGCGGTGGCATTTCCGTTTGCGTTGTAGTGGTTTTTCCATATCGGATTATCGGGTTGTGTAACATCAATAGTTTGTATTCCTTCTGTGCCATCAGCAATATGTGCATAGGTTTTTTTATCTTCCGCCGAATATCTGAGAGCAACGTCTTCTGCAGTACCGATTGTCGGATGTGATGAAATAACATGAGGAGATTGTGTGTTATTCACATTGACCATAAGCAGTCCGGATTGTTTATCAGTCAAGTATAGTAACCCTTGAAAGAAGTTAAGTGCGGTGATGCTGCCAGGTGTATTAGCACGAGAAATGATATGTGTATCAAAGATATTGGTTATATTCATGATGTGTAGATCACCTGATGCGGCGAGCACGAATCCGCCTAAAATCTGAAAGTCCGGTATAAGTAATGGGACAGTGTTTGCTATAGTGAATCCGCCGAGATTATCAGGTGTCAAGATGTAAAGTCCTCTTGCGTTATCAGTAAGATATATTTTATCATCATTATTTGTTTTAATTTTTAGGGGTGTACCGTTGGTTTTGAACGATTGTCGAGGCTGGGGTCTATCGTTTTTTTGCAAATCTTGTTTATTGAAGATCAATAGACCGCGTAGTGTATCGAGCGCATAGAGTTTTTCATCTGCAAAATGTACATCGCGTGCATCATGAAATCCTCCCAAAGTTTTTAGAATCTGTGGATGTGTTGGCGGATTAATACGGATCTGATGTACGCCGGACATGCCATCTGCCAGGTATGCGGTCTCTTCATCGACCGTAATAGCTTGTGCAAGTCCGGGCGTAGCAATTTCGCCGATGAGAACAGGTGAAGGGGTCAAAGCGAATATCTCTAGTCCCCAGTCACTGGCAGCATAAGCGATATTATCCTTAATCATAATCGCGTTGTAATTGCTGGAGAGATGTATTTGTGAGACAGGTTCAAGTTTAATAGATGGATGTGTTGGGATGAGAGAGGAAGCATTATTTTGATTTAGACATATTGGGTGTGTAGTGCTTTGTGGAGCGTCTGTTATTGTTTGTGGGACCAGATTTTCGACACCGTGATGTCCGTCGTGTTTATAGGTTTGTATCAGATTTTCAATATCGAGTGCTGTTCTAGCGTCACCGTGTTTTGCGGTGTATTGAAAAGTTTGTGGATATTCAGATGTGACGATTAGCAGGATTTCCCCGTCTCTATGGAGGTTGCCTATCTCAATTTTAAGTGCATCTTCATCAGGGGTAGGTGGAATTGCTTTGATGATGGGTCGGTTTCTATCAGGTGCAAAATATGCAATGTTCGCGTATAGATATGCTGGACTGTTAGCATTTAAGGTCAATTCAAGATGCGTGGGTAGGTTTTGAAAGCGGATGTATTGTACTCCCCAACTGTCCATGTGTATGTTCGCGGAAGTTGTGGGATACTGTGTAACGTGTGGCGTGTGAGCTGTAACTTTTCGGTTGGGTAGATGTTGATAGCTGAGAGGCTTGCCGTATTTGGCGTTGTTCACCCAATTTGCGGTTGCCCAATTGAGGAAGATATTAACGAAATTCTCGCTATCCGCCAAAGCTGTTCCAATCGCTGTGATACCAAGTGTATCTTCATCAGCAAGTTTTCGAATAAAGTTGATTCCGCCGTGGTGTTCATACAGGTAAAGCAGTAAGATAAAAGCTCCACCATAATATGTATCAAATGTGTTGGCAGTTGTTAGGGACATACGTGGGTCAGCGAGATATCCGTCTACAAATAGTGTGTGAACGTATCCATATATTCCCCATTCTACAAAGGAAGCGATACCTTCTTCTAACCATCGTTGGTCGGATGTGCCTCCATTTTGGTACCAGTTTACCAAATGTGCGAATTCGTGTGCAAGACTGCTGATGAAGGTGCGTCTGCTGCGTTGTTTATATTGAAATATGTCCATATACACCATATCGCGTCTATTACTTGTTGGGTGTGTGGGGTGGAGATCCGTGGGCGAGAAGTATCCGCCATAATCTTGTCCTGATGCGTTCATGCCGACATCATGAAATAAAATAGTGATTCTATTGTCACGATCCAATCCAGGCTGTGTTTCTGCCCCTATCCAGTGATGAACTTTGGGATATATTTCAGTATCAAAGGTGTTCGCGACAGCTGCGGCATCTACTTCGGTGAGCATAGCTTTATAGGTGTTTTCGACGAAGATATAACAGTGCTTTCCGATGGCTAAACAGGTACCGTGAATGGAAGTTTCGGGTATGTGTATGAAGAACCGTGTGGATTGTCCAATTTTCGCTGGGGCGGCTGGCAGGGTAGGCAGTCTACGGACATGTGTGTCATTCCCCTGGTGATCAGGCATAAAATCGCCACATAATAGCGGTGTGCCACATTTCCAAGGTGCTGCCTGTAACGCCAATTCTGGCAGGCAAAGGTATCCGAGGAGAAGGTAGCAACATATTCGTGTAATATGGCGAACACAGAAAGTGGACATAGTTAACTCCTTACAGCAATTGTTGATGACATATTTATAATTTTTTGTTTATAATAAGGGCATGGACAATTTTATGAAACCTTATGAGTATATAGAACATACAGCAGATGCAGGGATGCGTGTTTGGGGTGACTCCTTACATGCGCTCTTTACACATGCTGCACAAGGTTTATTTGAGATGATAGCGGTTGTTGATTCGATTGATGCAACTTCAGCGATAGATGTTCATCTCAAATCGGAATCTGTTGATATGTTATTCGTGGCGTGGTTAGATGAATTGGTTTTTAAACATGAGACAGCGGAGATGTTTTTTAAGCAGGTTGAGATTTCAACGATCTATCCGACAGAATTGGTTGCGAAGGTGTATGGTGAACCGGCAGATTTTAGCAAACATAGCGTATATACTGAAATTAAAGCGGTAACCTATCACCAATTGTATGTTATCCAGAACGGAGCTGGTATATGGGAAGCGCAAGTTATATTTGATTTGTAATTTTTTAAACGGTTGCATATTTTTAAACAGTTGCAAAGTGTTACTGCTGACGCGTCATTTCGCGCTCTCGCTCCGCATTCAGTTTTTCTAAGTGCCGCTTTCCTTGCGTTTATCGTTGACGCACCGCAGAAAACGCGCGGATCAACTCTTGTGGCGTGAATTCCGTTTTGCCACCTTGTAGCTGCTTTGCCATCTCACGTATCAAAAACATGTCGGCAACTTGGGACGCCTTCTGATTTTCTGTCGCTTGCAGACGACGTAGAAAATCATCAAATGCTTGCTGCTGTCGCTGCGGATCGGGAACATTTTGGACAAATGCTGCGTGTGCCTGTTCTGCGACTTCACGGGCACGACGTTCACGCTCATTCAGAACAGAGTCAGGGGGCATAGACGTTCTCAGCATCTCTACAGTACTGGGCAGATCAAACGGCGTGGGCATAGATTCTTGTTCAGATGAATCAGCACTAGGAGATGAAGGGATGTCACCTTCCAAAGAGAACGCCTGCGGTGTCGGCTTCGATCTCGGTTTATGCATCGGATTACCCGCTTCTATCAATGCGATTTGCTTAGCATAACCTATTGACCGTAACTCGTTGATAAGAGGATCCTCATCCGCCGATGGTTTGAAAAGACGTTGTCCCTGTTTCAAGTGATAAAGTGCAGTGTCGTAGTCGCCTAAATATTGATATGCGATGCCTAATGAATGATGAGCATCCTCACGCGGTAAATTGATTTCTGGATAGACATCAGGGTTTTCTGGGCTATTCTTCAGCAAACGGAGTGCCTTCTCCCCAAACGCAACGGTTTCCTCAGCAGACCCTTCCCCCGAAACTATATCTGAAACCATTCTGTCCACTATTCTTACGTGTAATGCGGGGGAGTCTGGATGATATTTTAGTGCAGTTTTCAGGGCTTCAATTTCCCCTGCTCTATTATAGAAATTTTCGCGTTTTGCAAGCTGGATTCTCGCGTATATCGCAGCTTCCGAATAGGGTTGGTTTTGGATAATAAGCCTCGAATCCGATACGCCCGCTCCCGTCGCGAAGTACTCTTCTAGTGTCATTTCGCCTGACCAGAACCATCCTTTTTTCAGTTTCGGTGCGGTTTTTTGATGCCATGTGTTGCCCTCCCAATACCCCGTATCATCGGTTTCACCCAGTGGGGGCGGTTGGTCATTAGCATCAGAAACATCAGAACCGATTGTCCCAGACGCTTGTTTGCGCTTATTGTGTTCTGCTAATAACTTGTCTGCATCCGCAGCATCTTTTTTGTATTGCTGTAGTTCCGTGTATTGCCAAACTGCCATATAAGAAACACCAACAACCAATAAAACGGTGAGGGTTGCGATCCTCCATACCATTCGCTTTCTCATGAGGTTTACTCCTTTCGCATTGTGCGAAGTTAGCGATTGATTGTGATGCGACACTGGATCCCCATTTTGCTTGCCAATCTATACCTCTGCTGCTGCATCCAGCGAGCAGGGCGTTCTGGATAACCTGCAGGTGCTCCGTTGTTCGTTTTATGGAGACCTCATCGGTAAAGTATCATAAACATCAACGCAAATATATTGCGGTTTTCTCTGTGATGTCTCAAAAGTGTCATGCGTTTTCTTAACACCTTATTCATACTATAGTTTGGACATTTTTGGTCTTGTTATAGATTATGAATAGTTGGCAGCACTTCCCCGTTAGCACTTCTGAACAGGTGTTAGAACTGCTGCTAACGCCCCTTTTTTGTCTAAATTCTGTTAGAAATCACTGTTTTTTAGCCATCATTTTTCCAATAATCGTGAAAATAGTTGCTGTTGAACTAGTTCATGTAGTATCTTCAGGGATTTTTAGTTTTTTCTGTGCGTTTTTCCTCGGGTCGTAACTCGTATAAAAATAGTTTTGTTGTAAACGTCGCTGCAAGTAAGCGGTCATCAAGCCGCGTGTGAGATGTTTCGGTTTATACCAGTGTATATTGAGTGTGGATAGCACAGTTTCTAAATCAAGCGGTGCCTCGTCTGTGTCTGTGTCTGCGGGTGTCTTAGGCAATGGCGACGGACTGAAAGCGAGTTGTGTCAGCGTTGCTGCGGTGAAACTGAGTTGAACGAACCGATCCAAACTTTTCCTGTCTCGGAGTTGATAGGTGTCAAATCCGAAGTTTTCTTTAGCGTCCCAAAAGGCAGTTTCAATCTGCCACCGGTTTCTATAGTGTCGGATAACTGTTTCTACGGGCAGTCGTAAATCTGAAGTAAATACACAAAAATACCGATAGGGTTTAGACTTTTTCAAGCGTTTGCGTATCACAACGATGCGGACATCTACAGGACACATCTTTGTTCGCACGACTTTATCAGCGACAGAAAGTGTCTGATCCTCAACAACGATGTCTGTATACTTCAGGTGTGGAATAGACACACGGCTACCATACCGACGGGGTCTGCTTCTCTTGAGACGCTTAGGGCGTTTCGGTATATCAAAAAACGCTGCGTTTGACTTCGCACGACAAAGTAAATGATGTCCTTGTGAGAGTATCTCCGTGAACACTTTGCGTCTATTGAAGCCTCTATCGAAAACGATAAGACCCGGTGGCACAAGATTACATAAATGCTTCAGCACAGCGAGGCTATTCGCGTCCTCGCTTTTCGGTTCCATCATCCGTGTGGCTAATGGAAACAGGCGCGTGCCTTCAGGCGTTTCTGCCAGCCAGCCAATCGCACCGAACTCGTGTCCGTGATGAAACTTGGACTGGTTCTTGTTACGTGCCTGATACGCAGGGTTCCTGCGGAAATGCAAACCCGCTTGTTTTGAACCGCTACTTAGGGCATGTGTTTCATCATAGACGTATACGCCCGTGGGGTAAGCGAATAGCACTTGATGGCTTAGCGTAGTGGCGACTTGATCCACACACCAGACACCACGTGAAAGAAACTTTGGCAGAGACCAATACCGACCTGCTTGGGCTGTCGCAAGATAGATTTGTGTCATTGTGCCTCGGTAGGGCGTATTTATCAGACCTTTCACGAAAGTTTGAAAGTGATTGAAGTTGTTGTGCTTGAATAACGATCTGAATTGTGATAACATGTTGTCCAGGTAGGAAAGTGGGGTCATTAGACATATCCTTTCAAAAAGGTTTATATTTTCTAAAAGGATACCCGCTTTCCTGCTTTATGTCTATAAAAAAAACAAAAATTGTCCAAACTATAGTTATTCATATTGTAAAACTTTCAATTTTATTTGTCAACAATACCTTCAAGGACCGCCAGAGGCATTCAATTTTATAGTGGAACGGGAGTGCTGCAACTATCGCCTGCCATCCGCCCGGCAAATATGTTTTTTGTGTGCCTAATGTTTCTGCACAACCTAAAAGGTTATGCTACTGATTGCAGAGTGCCACCGCAAGGCCGTTGCGCTTTGCTACACTATCGCTTTGAATAACGGGGTCCGCTACACCGCACAACCTGAGAAAGGGTATGCTACAACTGCACAAACTAAAAGGGTATGCTACTCTTCGTGGATAAGAATTAATTGATTGACTTTTTTATTTTTGAGCGTGTTGACTGTGCCACTTTGCCATGTAACCTTAATTTCTTTGACGATTGTATCTTTCTGTAGCCCGAACAACGTTGTGAGTTCACTTTGTGAGCAGTAGCTGGATCCACTTTTTACAGTTTTTGTCTGTGAACCGATAGCGGAGGTGATACGGATACGTGAACCGATACCGTTGCGATTGCTTTGTTTTCCGATCAGTTTTATTTTCAGCCAATTATTTCGAGTGCCGCCGTCATTTCGGAAGAGGTGTGCTGGTCCGTTGGATGTTGTAACGAGTATATCGGGGTCGCCGTCGTTATCTATGTCGGCATAAGCTGTTCCTCGGCCGACGACAGGTTTTTTCAGATCATTTCCGACTTTATTCAAAACATCAGCGAATGTGCCATCTGTTAAATTACGAAATAAGTGCGGGGGTTGTGCGTAAGTGACTTCACTTTGAACGTCATGTATATCCGTTTGGACGTGTCCGTTTACTGTCCATATATCGTCATAACCATCGAGGTCGAAATCGAAGAAGAAGCATCCGAAGGTAAGTGTTAGCAGGCTGATATGTCCTATTTGGGCGATGGGAGCATCGTCAACAAAAAATCCGTCGTCGTTGTGATAAAGGTTCAACATTTCGTTTGAAAAGTTGCCGATGATAAGACTTTCTCTGCCAGTCCGATCATAATCTGCTGCGTCGACACCCATTGCCCCTGTTGCAACGCCGTTTTCGTTATAAGCAACTGCTGCCAGCATGCCAACTTCAATGAAGGTGCCATCTCCATTATTCTGATATAATTTGTTAGGTTGTGTATCGTTTGCTTCAAAGATATCAGGGAGTCCATCTTGATTGTAATCGAGAATACAGACCCCTAAAGATTTGCTGAATGGATCGTGAATCCCCGCGTGTTGAGATGCGTCAACAAATGTACCATTCCCCCGGTTTCGGAAGAGTTTGCTTGCCTGTCCTTTGTAAGATTCGGGTGTACAATATGATTTATTTTTCCCATCGAGTGTACAGAAGAGATCCGTCTCAACTGTCCACGAAACATAATTTGCGACATAGATATCGAGATGTCCATCTTGATTGTAATCTACCCAGGCACAGCTTGTACCGAAACCGGGGTTGGCAATTCCTGCTTTTTCGGTAACATCTATAAACGTGCCATCTCCGTTGTTTTGAAATAATCTGTCAGCGTTAAGGCAGCTTAAGTATATGTCTGTATCGCCATCGTTATCGTAATCAGCGACAGCGATGCCCATACCGTACATGGCTTTATTTAAACCGGCAGCTTTGGTAACATCTGTGAACGTTCCATCCTGATTATTTTTATAGAGTGCTGGCGTATCAGATTTCCCAGATTTATGGTCTTTCCAATCTTTACCGTTTACAAGGAAAATGTCTTGCCAACCGTCGTTATTATAGTCGAGGAACGCGCAACCGGAACCCATCGTTTCTGGTAGGTATTTTTTACCATAAGCACCGTTATTATGTCTGAAGTGTATGCCAGCGGCTCTGGTGATGTCGGTGAATTGCGGCAGTTGTTCTGCAGATATATTGACCCCTATAAAGCAATAGAAAAAATGAGCCCATAAAGCAATTTTTTTTAATGGTTGCATAGTGTTTTTTAAAGGGTTACATAGTGTCACCGCAAAGACGCGTTGCGCTTTGCTACGGTCTTTCACGGATGCACAACCTGGAAAGGATATGCTACAAAGAGGCACAACCTGGAAAGGATATACTACAACTTTAGCTTTCCCCAAGTCGTTGTGAGTTTTCCTCTGGGTGCAACATCAAAGGGTTTTCCGGGGCCACCATTCGGTATATTATCCCCGGTTATTTCAACATTATCAAATTTTGCGCGGGCATCCGCAACCATAAGTCCTGCCTGTCCACCCTTTAAGGGTTGTGGATCCACTGCACTGAACACTGTGTTATTGATACGGAATTCAAGTTCGCCGTTTTCAGAAACAGTTGCTTTGAGATCGTACCATACCCCCTTTTCTGCTACAAATGGATTCGAAATAAAGTTTCCGCCGGGAACATCTTTAATGATTCGTGCGGTGTTAAAAACAAAATCAATTGTAAACACATAACGGCTATCTTCATCACCTCTATCGTGAAGAGTTATCCCAATCGTTGCGGGATCATTCCTGTCTTCTTCCAACATCACACGACAAGATACACTATAAAACTCCCATTTTATGTCACCAGTCAACCATATACTTGCAAAGCCAGGACTGAAAATTTGCCCGACCGCTTCGCCATCCGTTATCCACCACTTCTCTACCTGTCTATCAACATTATAAATTTCCCATTCATTCGTTTTATTATCTTCAAAATCGTCCCGCCAGGTTCCTGCAAGTATGGGCGAGATCGCACAAATTGACAAACCTAAAAGAATAAAAGTAATTTTGGATATAATTCCGCTCTTCATTGTTCCAACCTCCCTAAATTTACGATGCAATGGTCTTGTCTATCTGAATATTGACAAGAAGGGCAATGTCCAAGATCCTTTGTATAGATTTCTTGTTGTAATGATGCAATTTTTTCATGATATTTATTTGATATTTCTTCAAGTTGGCTCGGTGTATAGGTGCGTGTGTGACATGCGTTCTGTTGCGTATTGTAATAATAGACCGTCACACTGTTTTGATCAGGATATGTTTTATGTAATAATAGACCGATAAGTTCCATTTCAGGTTCATAATATTCAGCTGCATGTAACGTATTTGTTTTAAAATTGATGGCATGCCAATTTCCTGATGGGTCTTCGATTTTTTTGTCGATGTTACATGAGAGTATTTGTCCATTTATATTTGCATGGATGGCTCTATTATTCTCTATATTCGCTGATGCGTGTATCATTTTTGCAACCTGCGACTGCTGATAGTTCAGGATGTGTTCAAGGATCGTTTCTCTTTGCACAGGTGAGAGTGTTAGCTGTGTATCCGTGAAATTCTCTAACGCCCGTTCAATTAGATCTTCAAGGGAACGTCCATCATGGTCGGAATGGATACGTAAAAGCATGTAACGGACAACAGTATCGAGGGGCTCATCATTTCTTATCTCCAGGGGCGGAATTCGTAAAACATGCTCTAATTGGTATCGTAATGGACATCTGGCATAGTTCGCAAGTTCAATAACAGAATAGGATTTTCCAATAACCCCTTGTTGTCCAGCGTGTATTGGGGGTTCTGGAAAAGCGATGGGGTTATCAGCTTGGGCGTGTTCATCGGCACATGAAGTTGGGTCTATACTTCTGATAATGGGTATATGTAGGTGGACGTGGTGTCGCTGTGTGGTTTGATTCGCATATTCATCAATATCTACGTCTATAGTGACACATTCATCATTAGGATTTATGCCAAGGTGTTCAAACAACCATTCTAATAAATCTCTTGCTTTACCGTAGCGATCGAGGGCCCCTGAAAGGATCAATTTATCTTTTGCGCGTGTTGCGGCGACATAAAACAATCGTTTCTTTTCTGCTGTATCTTTTTCGTTAGCGCGTGTCTTCAGTGTATTTACAATTTCAGGCTCAGCTTTTGCGTAGCCATCTTCTGGATTTAGCGGACGGAAACCGATGCCACCTTTTTCATCGATGAAGGGTTCTGTTGTGTTTGCCCCTTTACGATGTAGGCACGGGAGTATTACAACGGGGAATTGTTTACCTTTTGATGAGTGGACAGTCATGATTTCTACGGATCCGCTTGTGTTTTCTATCGGTGCTTGTCCTTCACGTGGTTCATCTGTTATGAGTATATCTAAAAAAGCGATGAATTCTGAAAGTGTCTGCTTGTTTTCTTCGCTATCGTAATGTCTCGCGAGGTCTAGGAGTTTTTGATAATTTGCATATCTTTGTTGCCCTTGTTTCCCTAAATTCAAAGTTGCAATGAGTCCTGTTTCATGGACGATATTATGAATAAGTTGATTCACGGGCAGTCGGTGTGTCCACTGAATTTGGTTTTCTATTATTGCGATTGCGCGTTGTAGCTGTGTAGAAGGTGTTTGGAAGCTTTTTGCTTTTTCCCAAAAACTATTGTCGGTGTGAAGCGATATTTCATAGAGCTCCGTATCAGAAATGCCGAAAGCGGGGCCGCGCAAAATTCCCACAAGCGAGGTATGGTTTTGGGCTGGATCCGAGAGGAAGTGTAGATAGTTCCAAATATCATATATTTCTTGTCGTTGATAAAAGCCGATGCCTCCTGTGGTGAGATATGGGATGCCTTTGGCAATAAGAGCCGCTTCCAGGTCAGGAAGATGTGTTCTACTTCGGATCAAAATAGCGATGTCCTCATAGTTTATGCCATCGGTAACCATACATTTTACACGATTTGCTATGAGTTCATATTCACTTTCTGGGGTGTCACCACCATTTCCCAACAAGATTTCTACTATACCATCTTCGTTGTCCAGACGTGCTTTTGTTAATGCTTCGAAGGGGACATCGTATTCAGATTGTGTGCCATCTCCCATCAAACGTTCAAAGAAGTGATTGACGAATGCCACAAGTTCGCGGAGTGAACGGAAGTTTTCTTTGAGTTGAATGGTCTCGCCATCGTTCTCTTCAATTTCCATTCTTGTTTTATCGAAGATACGTACATCTGCACCCCGAAAACCGAAAATGCTCTGCTTTGGGTCACCGACGATAAACACATTCGCATCTTGAAGATGATTTGTCAGCAGCATAATGAGTTCACACTGGACCTCGTTAGTATCTTGATATTCATCGATCATAAAATATTTATGTCTTTCAACCAATTTGTTTCGGATAGCATCATTGGATTTCAGGAGATCTAGTGTCATCAATTGAAGATCCGTGAAATCCAATTTCCCTTGTGCCAGCTTGTTATTTTGGTAATCGTTCCGGATACCTCTGTAAAGGGACAATAGTTTTTTTGTTGTTTTAAACAAAAACAGATCGTCTGTTTCTCCATCGTCTGTCTTTGTCTCGCCATTATCCATTGGTGGGGCAGATTTTACCTGGGTTGCCACCGAAACTAAGGTCTCAATTTCATCTTGAAGTTCAGACACGTCCACACCGCTGCCAAGGAAATCCCTTTTAGCAATGCCATTACTTGAAGTGGTAATCAATTTTGCTATCTGGTCTAATAGGTTTCGCACCTCAGGGGATTTTGGATTTCGATCGGGTAACGCTGCTAACGTTGATGCCAATTCGTTGACTGCTGGGGACCTTCTTCCTGTTGCTACTTGTCCAACGGCAGATAGCGATTGAAGGAATTCGTTTATATCCGTTTCTGAAGGTAATACATCAAGAAATAACGTTTGCCAAACTGCAGGTATCTCACCATCATTTCCACCTGTATAAACACTTTCTATGAGTGAGTCAACGATATCTCGTTTCTCTATCAGTGTTGAGAAAAGATCAAATAATTTTTCGCGATTCCCATACCTTTGTAGCGCATGTCTCAATTTTTTGTAGAGTTTATGCTGTGGGTTCGTGGCAATATCCTGCAGGTTTTCTTGTATTGTTTGATTGAGCAGCAGTTTTTGATCAATACCTTGAACAATGCTGAAGTTCGCAGGAACACCAGCTTGGAAAGGGAATTCTCTGAGTATATTTGCGCAAAAGGAGTGAATCGTCGAGATGGGTGCGGTATTCATCTGTTCAATATGTCTTCGCCGTATTTCGGCATGCTGTGGATGACTTAACTCCTCAATGATTCTACCTTTCATTTCAGCGGCGGCTTTGTCTGTAAAAGTGATGGCAACTACCTGTTCGGGTGTGACATTCGCTTGTTGCAGTATTTCAAGATACCGGCCAACTAAAACGGTGGTCTTCCCAGAGCCTGCCCCCGCAGTTACGCAGATATGTCGATCTATATTTAATGCTTTTTGTTGATTCGGTGTTAGGTTCATTTTTTTCTTTTAAAGGGTTGCATAGTGTTTTTTATATGATTGCATAGTGTTACCGAAAGCACGTTGTGCTTGTTACACTATCGCTCATAATGTTTCGGCACAACCTAGAAAGGTTATGCTACAAAGACACACAACCTAGAAAGGTTATGCTACAAAGAGGCACAACCTAAATGAAGATTAATAATTTAATTCGGTAATCTCTCTTGGAGATGCCGATGCGGTTAGGAAACCATACCTACAGAGCCTGGGAAATATAGAATTACCCAAATATTTTCTTAAACTTCATACAGGTTATGCTACAAATTATTCATTTATAGGTAACGGAATAATGGATGCTGGAGATATGGATATACTCACAGATTCTCCTTGTTTAACAGTATCAGTACCTGGATCATGTATAATGGCTTTGAGTTTCAGCGCATCTGCTATCCGCAATTCATATTCTTCAGTCCTGCCGAGATAGGTGATAGCACCGACTGTTGCAGTTAGTGTGTTCAATGCAGTTCTTTCATTGAAATAGATAGTTTCTGGACGAATGGAACATTGCACTGCCTGGCCTTGTGTGAAATCGTGATGAATGCTTTCTGTCCAGAGAATTCCTACTGCTGTTTCAATGGCAGCTTTACCATTTGAAATCTCTTTGATATTCCCAGAAATAAAATTTGTTTCGCCAACAAAACTTGCTACGAAAGGATCAACAGGTTGTTGGTAAATTTCTCTAGGTGTACCGACTTGGATAAAGACGCCATCTTTCATAATTGCCATTCTGTCTGCCATAGAGATTGCTTCTGTTTGGTCATGTGTTACATAGATAGTCGTGATTTTCGTCCTGCGGTGAATCTCTTTGATCTCATTACGTAGGTTTTGACGTAAGGCAGCATCTAAATTACTCAACGGTTCATCTAACAATAGAACACTCGGTTCAATAACCATTGCACGTGCTAATGCAATGCGTTGTTGTTGCCCTCCAGAAAGTGTATTGACAGGCCTATCGCTATATTCTGACATTTGCACCATTTCAAGCACGTTATCTACTTTTTCACTGCGTTGGCGTTTATCAAGTTTTCGTAACTGCAGTCCATACTCAATATTTTCGCTAACGGTCATGTGAGGCCATAGTGCGTAATTTTGGAAGACCATACCGGTGTTCCGTTGATGCGGTGGCACATTGATCATATCCATGTCACCAAACAGAAGTTGCCCCGCATCTGGACGGTAGAACCCAGCAATCACACGGAGAAGTGTTGACTTCCCACAACCTGACGGCCCTAAGAGAAAAAATAGCTCACCCGACTCAATTGTCAAGGAAACATCATTCACTGCATACATTGTCCCAAATGCTTTTGTAATATGGTTTAACTGAACACTAATAGACATATTTCAAATGATTGCAAAGTGTTACTGCAAATTTTTTAAAGGGTTGCAGAGTGTCACCGCAAACACGTTGTGTTTGCTACGGTCTTTCACAGAGGCACAACATAGAAAGGTTATGCTACAAGACACACGGTATTTATTCAATAATATCTTTTACGCAACGAAAGCCGATGGTACTACCTGATGTAAGATGGTACCATCTATCAGAAACACGCAAATCTTCAGGACTGCCCGCCCATCCCCCGCCTCGCAATATACGAAAGTTCTCAGTAGCTGGTGCGAATTCTCTGCCGTACTTAGGATTATGCTTTGAGGACATAGTATAGAATTCGGCGTTGTATTCGTCAAAACACCATTCCCACACATTGCCTGCCATATCATAGAGCCCGAATCCATTGGGTAAAAAACTGCCGACAGGTGCTGTCCATCGCCAGGTATCTTTTCCTGCTTCACCGCTAAAATTCGCATCATTGTGAGTAATTGTATCACCAGATGGAAACTTTTTTCCGATCAGATTACCGCGTGCAGCATACTCCCATTCTGCTTCAGTGGGAAGCCGTTTATTTGCCCAATTCGCATAAGCCATTGCATCTACCCATCTAATATTGACAACCGGGTTATCAGGTTGATTGAACTTGGGGTCGTGCCACAGCGGAGGCGGTGAATAGCCTGTCGCCACAATAAACTGCTGGTATTTGGCATTGGTGACCTCGTAAATATCCATGTAGAATGCATCAATAAACACTTTGTGAACAGGCAATTCATCTGCATCTCCTATATTTCCATCAGAAGTTCCCATTAAGAATATGCCGGATGGAATTAATTGCATTTCGGCATTATCAATTGGGGTATGTATGCTTTCCGCTAATACCGCCACCTTATCGGTCCGCTGTGAACTATCCATACAAGCACAAAACATAAATAATGAAATAAGCAGGACAACCTTCATCTCAGTTGCATTAAACCTTTCCAATGACGGATGCAACTTCAGCTGCAGTTTGAATCAAGGATTGCTGTTCTGACGCATAGAGCGTTCGAAGATCAAACATCAATTGATCATTTTCAATTCGCCCGATGACGGGTATTTTTCCTCGCCTGAAAAGTTCGGTGAGTTTTGGAACAGAAACCGTTCTGGGTGTGAGGGCTACTGCAATACTCGGTAATGTCTCAATAGGTAATGATCCACTTCCAATTTCTGACTGTGTTTCACATGCCTGAATTGCGACGTTTTCATTGAAGATATGCTTGAGTTTCTCTACTAAATATTCAGCTGTCTTTTGTAATTCATCCATGGAACGCGTATACCGTTGCAGCATCGGGAAATGATCCGCAAGTGCATCTTGATTTAAATAGGTTTGTAACGTTGCTGAGAGGGCTGCGATAGTAAGTTTATCCACCCTGAGTGCACGCATAAGGGGATGCTTTCGGATTTGATGTACCCAATCTGCTTTGCCAGCAATAATTCCTGCTTGGGGACCGCCAAGTAATTTATCACCACTAAATGTTACAAGGTCTACGCCGCTTGCGATGCTATCGGCGACAATCGGTTCTTTCGGAAGTCCGTATTCAGCAAGGTCAATCAAAGCCCCACTTCCCAAATCTTCCATCGTTGGAATACCGCGTTCCGCCCCGAGTTCCGCCAATGCCTGCATATCGGGTGTAGCCGTAAATCCAACAATTTTATAATTGCTTGGATGCACTTTTAGAAGCAGAGCAGTCTTTTCGCTGATGGCTTCAGCATAATCCCGTAGATGTGTTCGATTGGTAGTGCCGACCTCTCGTAAAATGGCACCACTGGCTGCCATGACATCAGGAATCCGAAATGACCCACCGATCTCAATTAACTCACCACGTGAGACAATAACCTCTTTTGCCTTGGCAACAGTTTGTAAGGCGATGAGGACGGCTGCAGCGTTGTTATTCACAACAGTTGATGCTTCACAACCAGTTAATTGTTGAAGAAGGGGTTCGGTTATTCTGTCCCGATGCCCACGTCTACCGGTTTCAATGTCATATTCAAGGTTGACATACTGCGTAGCTGCGGTGTGTAGACTATCACATGCAGGTTGAGATAGCAAGGCACGCCCCAGATTTGTATGGGTAACAGTGCCTGTTGCATTAATGACAGGACGCAGGGGTGAACGTGTAATTGCTTCAATGGCTTGTGATGCGAATGTAACGTATTCAGAAGGATCAGGGAGCTTTTCTCCAATGTCTCCGCGTAGAATTTGCTCCCGGACAGAAGATACAACGAACCTCAACGCATTCGCTACAACGGGACGTGAATAGGAAGATAATAAACCGTCCAGCTCTGGTAACAACAGAAGTTTTTCAATAGATGGAAGTTCACGGAGTAAGTTTTTTTTATTGTTATTTATTGTTGACAACTTCAATCACCCAAGACTCATACATCAGAATGTAATTCATTTTACCAGATAAATTATCAAATGTCAACTAAAGTGTCATATAACTCAGATCGTGCAATATTCTTTGACATTCAATCCTGAATTGTGTTATCATTTTCACAACTTCGTTCAACTGATATATGTGAGGAATAACCTATGAAACAAAAAAGACAACCCCGCTCATTTTTCAATACAAAACAACTAAAATCAATGATTGTTTGGTATCTAATTCTACTCATAGGTATATTGGTTTTAGCTTGGAAAATGAAGGACATTATCTCACTTTTCGGTGTATAAGATAGTCAACTTTACTTTGACGACATCCAATGATTTGGAAAATTATTCAATAGTTAGGAGTAATCACAGCCATGTCCAATTTTAATTCATTTCGGCGAGTATTTCGGTACAATCATTTCAAAGTAACTGTGTTATTATTTTGTCTAATAGTAATATGGAGTTGTCAGTCACCTGAAGATATAGAAGATCAGCTGATAATCATTTCACCCCATCCAGAAAGTATTGAGACAGAATTTGGAAACAATTTTGAAAAATGGTATGAAGAACAGACCGGGAAACCTGTCAAAACTGATTGGCGTGATGTCGGTGGAACATCTACTAACTACCGTTTTATTGAATCTGAGTTTGAACGAAAACCGGAGGGGATTGGAATAGACATCTTCTTTGGGGGTGGAACAGACAACTATCTCCGTTTGGCTGGAAGGAATTTACTTACACCTTACAAACTTCCCCAAACACAGCTTGATCAAATACCTCAATCATACCATGGGATACCTGTCTACGATTCACAGTATAGATGGTACGGCGCAGCATTATCAAGCTTTGGTATTATGTACAATGATCAATTACGTAAAATCGGAAATCTGCCAGAAGCAAAAAAATGGGAAGATTTGGGCAGTCCTGCATTGATAAATCAAATAGGTGCCGCTGATCCAAGGGAAAGCGGCAGTGCCCACATGATGTATGAGATAATTCTACAGACACATGGCTGGGAAAAAGGATTCGCACTACTCACAAAATTGGGCGGTAATGTAAAAAAATTTTCAGCAGGATCAAATGTTATACCAAGAGATGTTGGAGCGGGACAAGTTATCTATGGATTGGCAATTGATTTTTATGCCTATAGTCAAATCGCTGCATTAGGCCCGGACACTATCAAATATGTTTTACCAACGGACGGTACAGTCGTCAATCCAGATTCAATTGCAATACTCAAAGGTGCACCGAATATGTCAGTTGCGAAATTATTCGTTGAGTTCGTTTTGTCTGAACAAGCACAAAAATTGTGGATGTTACGGGATAGTGATGAAGAGGGACCGGAGTGGAAGGGCGGATTGAACCGGGCAAGCGTTCTCCCTAAACTATACGATGAATTGGGGGACCGGTGTGTTGTAACAAATCCTTTCGCTTTAGAATTATCTCCGTTTCCCTATAATGCAGATAAAGGCGGTGCGCGATGGGACATTGTCAACGATCTATTCGGAATTCTTATAATAGACTCGCATACTGACCTCGTTGATGCTTGGAAAGCGATAGCAAACTCTCAAGATTCTGAAAAACGCTCCGAGGCAATTGCTGAATTGGTGAAAATGCCACTCACGGAGGATGAAGCGATGAACATCGCCGCATCAGATTGGAACGATCAAATATATCGTAACGAAAAGATTAAAGAATGGGGACAATTTGCACAACAGAAGTATCAGAAAGCAAAAGAATTAACAGAATAAATAAAAACATCAAAACTTGTCATATATTGGAGATGCCCATGTCCATTAGTCCTATTTTTCATGATTACACGTTTGGTGATCAAGAACGAGAAACATTGGATCATGACGGCCATTTTGTACTTCCTAGACTTCTCACGCTGGATACTCAGGAGCAATTGACAAAATCATTGGCTCGGATTCAATCGCTAATACCCGGTTGTAGAGAAGGACATGAACCCAACCGATTTTCTGCAGAATATGATATCTATCTTGAGAGTGTAATTGCACATCCACAGATGCTGGAACTTGCACGGAAAGTACTCGGCGACGAAATCCGATATGACCACTGCGTTAGCCTAAATAGACACGGTGGTAATGGCGGTATCGGCTGGCATAGCCACGGATATTCAGATGACGATCCGCGCTACGGTTTCGTCCGCATATTCTTCTATGTCAATGGATTTGAGGCAGATGATGGCGGTTTGAAGGCGGTGCCCGGAAGCCACCTTTACCGAGATGGAAGAATTCATGGAGCAACAGATGAAGCATTACGAGAAGGTTGGCTAGTCGGGAAAACCCATCATGAAACTGGTGAACCGTTAGAAATTCAGAATTTGGCAGTACCACCGGGGACAGTCATATTGATGTGGACACACGCAGCGCATGCCGTAACACCCAGAAAGCAGAATAGCGATACACGGTGGACAGTTGTTTACGCCTATCGCAACCCTGGAAAACCCTCCGGTGCCCGTTGGATTACTCCCGAATTTGAAAAAAAACCGATCCCAGGAACAGAAGGGTTAATGTCTCTTTATTAAAGCAGTAATTAGGCGTTTTTTATGTCACCAAAACCTATTTTTCATCATTACACCTTCAGCGATCAAGATCGAAAAGAATTAGATTATACCGGTCATTATGTACTGCCCAGACTTCTTACTACTGATGCTCAGAAACAATTGATAAAATCGCTAACCCGAATTGAATCACTTATCCCCGGTGGTAAAAAAGGGTATGAACCGAACAGATTCGCAGCGGAATATGATAGTTACCTCGAAAGTCTTATCCCACATCCGCAAATGCTGAAACTTGCACGCCAGGTACTCGGTGAAGAAATACGTTATGACCACTGCGTTAGCCTAAATCGCCCAGGGGGTAATAGTGGAATCGGATGGCATAGCCACAGTTATTCTGAGGATGATCCACGCTACGGTTATGTCCGCATATTCTTCTATGTAAACGGTTTTGAAGCGGATGACGGTGGTTTGAAGACGGTACCTGGAAGCCATCTCTACCGTGATCCCAAAATTCAAGCTGCAACAGATGACACATTACGAAAAGGTTGGTTAGCAGGAAAAACTCACCCTGAGACAGGTGAACCCTTGAAGATCCAGACATTATCAGTACCGTCCGGAACAGTCGTTTTGATGTGGACGCACGCAGCACATGCCGTAACACCGAGAAAACAGAATAGTGACACTAGATGGACAGTCGTCTATGGATACTATAAACCCGGAAAAGACCCTGGCAACAGATGGATTACTCCCGAATTTGAGCGAAAACCCATCCCCGGAGCAGAAAATTTAATGTCACCCTATTGACAAAACAGCTATGCTTCAATAAATGTAACATACCTTTCGCAACTATTATGCCACAAAAAAAACCACATATCCTATTACTCATCAACGATGAACATAGACCCGATATTTTGCCAATAGAGGGGAATCCTGTCATTCGCACACCTACACTTTCCCGATTTATGAATGAAGGTGCCTATTTTCGCAACGCATATACGTCTTCCCCAGTTTGTGTTCCAGCACGACAATCTTTTTTATCTGGACTCTATCCACGTAATAGCGGATGCCTTAACTTTGGTGACCCAATGCCAACGGATGTAAGAACTATCCCCGGACATCTGGGGAACTACGGATATTATTCATGTTGCGCAGGCAAAATGCATTTCGTAGGAACTGATGTGATGCACGGTTGGCATGAACGCATCGGACGCGATATCATAGGGAACAACGGCTACCCATATCCCGCTGTTAAGGACCAGCATACTGCACAGGTCGAACGTGAACCTGGAACAGGCATGAAACGGGATAAGTGCGCTCAAGAAATACGTGACGCACAACCAGGCATAGGACATTGGATGCTACACGACCAATATAACGTGGATGGCGCATTACTGTTCCTCGAAGAGTATTTCGTCAACGCATCTTATGACAGACCAAAAGCTGCCCCGTTATGTCTGGCCGTTAGTCTTATTGCTCCACATTATCCGTATCAATGTCCACTTGACCTATTCAATTACTACATGCAACGGGTTGAACCAATTATTGAAGAACCCAATGAAAAGTTTGGATATGATAACTTTTTTAGAGTTCAAGTAGGTAAAGATGTCACCTACCGCCAAGCACACCGCGCCACTGCAGCTTACTACGGTATGATTGAATGGATGGATGCACAATTCGGTAGAGTCGTTGAGAAAATGGAACACCTCAATGTCCTTGATGATTTCATCGTCGTCTTCCTTTCTGACCACGGTGAAATGCTCGGAACAAAAGGGCTGTGGGAGAAACAGAGTTATTTTGAACCCTCTGCCCGAGTACCGTTTTCAATCTGGTATCCAAAGAAATTTGGACATAATCCCAAAATTATTGAACAAAACGTATCTTTAGTTGACCTGTTTCCAACACTTTGTGAATTAGCTGAAATTCCTGCACCTGATGAACTTGATGGATCATCACTTGTTCCTTTGATAGAAGGCAATGCAGATGATTGGAATGATACAGTATATAGTGAACTCTGGCGTGCACAGAACGGACCATCTGTGATGGTCAAAGAAAGTGATATGAAGTATTTTCGATATGACAATAATAAGGGATGGCAAGACCAACTCTTTGATCTCGTCAACGATCCAAATGAATGTAACAATCTGATAGACAATCCAAATTATGCTGAAGTCCTTTCAAACCTTCGAGCAAAAGTGAATTCCCTGCCTTCACCTCGCAGAAAGGATGATAAAAATAGTTTTATTGATACGCATCAACCCATTCCAAAATAATCTTTTGCCTAGTTCGTAACAAAAAGAACCTATGTTTATCTTAGACTTTGCTTTACCGTACACGAGTAGAGGGCGAAGCAACTGCACCAATAAAGGACTGCAAAGCATGCACCGCAACGGAACAGAAACAAACATGCTGAGGGGTGCCCAACATACTGCAAAGAAAATAGGCAGAAGAAGTACCCAGACATAACAATGTTACTGATAAGTACATAAGTATATTTCTCCTGAGTGTTTACTCCTTTTTGTTAAGTTCTAAGAAGGAATACGGATCGATTCCTGCTTCATTACGATTAAGAACTGTGATACCTTCAGGGGAAGGCTGTCCTGCCTCTAATGCTGCTTCTATAGCATCCAAGTCATCATCAGGGTGCCCCGTCATTCTTCTAATGAACTCTCCATTTTCTGACCATTGGACGTATACGGTTCCTAATATAGTTGGATAGACTTTACCATTTTGAAAAGAGGCGCCATCAGATTTTACACCTTGCCTCCATAGCTTGATGCGAACTCGTGACATTAATTCTCCTTTCACAGTTTTGCCCCAGAATTCCCATTTAAATTTGTCTGGCGGAATAATATAATCATCGGGCACTTTGGGATAGGGGCCAAAACCGAATGGTGACACTGGTACATCTTTAATCTCTGTAGTTTGGACAGATGGGTTTATTTGTGCTTGTGTTGTTTCTGTCTTTTGCGTCACGGGAGTTGTTTCGTTGATAGGTTTGTCTGCGGTTGTGTTCTGATCTTCCGCAGAGGCTTGGGGTAACGCTGTTTCTACTGGTGGTTTTGCTTTTTTATGATCTTCCCACTGTTTCAGCGGTTGATCGACTTCCTTGGTTTCCTGTTTATATTCCGCTGTCGTGTGTTGGTAATACCAATAACATCCCACAGCAAATATCAGCAGAAAGAATGCCGCACCGATAATTACTTTATTGGTTGATGAAAAGATGTCGCGAAGCATCTTACACCTCCTATGATTATGCTACACTTATACGTTGTGTAGCGTCATTCATTGTTTTTACAATCGGTCCGAATAGTATACAGTGCAGCACTGTCCAATGCAACAACGAAAGCCCGCGGCGCAGAATGGCGTGCGGGCACAAAAATATCACAGTGTATGTTTCCTGCAATAAGACCTTGTAACCTGAATAAATTAAGTGTAAAGATTAGTTGCATCTGTTATACTGCGTAAGGTAAGTTTCATCTCAATGTTTCAATTTATGGTGGAATTTGGAATTAATCGGACATTCAGACAGTTCGTAGGTCGGGTAGAGCTTGCGAAACCCGACTATTATTGACCTAAGCCGCAATGCGAAGAGCGTTCCTGTGGGGGCGGTGTCTATCTATTTTCATATTTAACCATAAGTCAATACTATTTCTGAAACAACAGTTATTATAAACAATAAAAATGATATACAAATGCATGGAGCAAAAATGATGTCTCTATTTGCACACAGATACGCCATACATTTTGATATACTACCGCAAATTACTTATCTGGATCAGGAGCTTATGCTAATAATTGCGGATCTATTACCAATATTTCACGGTTTTCCAGAAGATGTAAAAATCTCGCAGCAGTCTATTGACGAAGGACTTGATTTTTGTAGAGTGCTCTTTTGGGCTTTTTCAGAATCATCCGAGGCACTAAAATCCTTCAGTATTTGGTTTCAAGCCCTTTTTCGTGATGAGCATGTAGCATCAACATTGGAACGTATAATAGCATGTGCATTAGATGAATTTGATGATATGACGGTAGAACTCTCGGATTGGACCCGTGTTCATGCCTTGCCAAAGGACGTCCAAAATGCTGTGCAGACAGAATTACAAAAAAATTCAATTGACAGGTAATATATGTTATGGTACACTATTACTATAGTTTGGACATTTTTTGTTTTTTTTATAGACATAAAGCAGGAAAGCGGGTATCCTTTTAGAAAATATAAACCTTTTTGAAAGGATATGTCTAATGACCCCACTTTCCTACCTGGACAACATGTTATCACAATTCAGATCGTTATTCAAGCACAACAACTTCAATCACTTTCAAACTTTCGTGAAAGGTCTGATAAATACGCCCTACCGAGGCACAATGACACAAATCTATCTTGCGACAGCCCAAGCAGGTCGGTATTGGTCTCTGCCAAAGTTTCTTTCACGTGGTGTCTGGTGTGTGGATCAAGTCGCCACTACGCTAAGCCATCAAGTGCTATCCGCTTACCCCACGGGCGTCTATGTCTATGATGAAACACATGCCCTAAGTAGCGGTTCAAAACAAGCGGGTTTGCATTTCCGCAGGAACCCTGCGTATCAGGCACGTAACAAGAACCAGTCCAAGTTTCATCACGGACACGAGTTTGGTGCGATTGGCTGGCTGGCAGAAACGCCCGAAGGCACGCGCCTATTTCCATTAGCCACACGGATGATGGAACCGAAAAGCGAGGACGCGAATAGCCTCGCTGTGCTGAAGCATTTATGTAATCTTGTGCCACCGGGTCTTATCATTTTTGATAGAGGCTTCAATAGACGCAAAGTGTTCACGGAGATACTCTCACAAGGACATCATTTACTTTGTCGTGCGAAGTCAAACGCGGCGTTTTTTGATATACCGAAACGCCCTAAGCGTCTCAAGAGAGGCAGACCCCGTCGGTATGGTAGCCGTGTGTCTATTCCACACCTGAAGTATACAGACATCGTTGTTGAGGATCAGACACTTTCTGTCGCTGATAAAGTCGTGCGAACAAAGATGTGTCCTGTAGATGTCCGTATCGTTGTGATACGCAAACGCCCCAAAAAGTCTAAACCCTATCGGTATTTCTGTGTATTTACTTCAGATTTACGACTGCCCGTAGAAACAGTTATCCGACACTATAGAAACCGGTGGCAGATTGAAACTGCCTTTCGGGACGCTAAAGAAAACTTCGGATTTGACACCTATCAACTCCGAGACAGGAAAAGTTTGGATCGGTTCGTTCAACTCAGTTTCACCGCAGCAACGCTGACACAACTCGCTTTCAGTCCGTTGGCAATGGAGAAGACATCCGAAGAAACCGACACAGACGAGGCACCGCTTGATTTAGAAACTGTGCTATCCACACTCAATATACACTGGTATAAACCGAAACATCTCACACGCGGCTTGATGACCGCTTACTTGCAGCGATGTTTACAACAAAACTATTTTTATACGAGTTACGACCCGGGGAAAAACGCACAGAAAAAACTAAAAATCCCCGAAGATACTATGTGAAAATGGTTCAACAGCAACTATTTTCACGATTATTGGAAAAATGATGGCTAAAAAACAGTGATTTCTAACAGAATTTAGACAGAAAAGGGGCGTTAGCAGCGGTTCTAACACCTGTTCAGAAGTGCTAACGGGGAAGTGCTGCCAACTATTCATAATCTATAACAAGACCAAAAATGTCCAAACTATAGTACACTATTATATGCATACGGAAAATTTGCATTATCTAAAGAAATCAGGAGATATCCAATGAAACGGATATACCACATTTTAATTATATTATCTCTATGTTTCGTCAACATCGGGTATACCTATACGGTTGATGAGGTGTTCAACAACTTCAGAACAGTCTATGAGAAGTGTCAAAACTTCAGTGCAGAATTTGAAGAAACAGCACTATACAAAACAAGAAAAAGTGTTAGTTATGGACGATTTACATTTGGAATCCCCAACCTACTGCACATGGAATATGTTTCACCAAAAGACCCCAATAAAATAGTAAAAACAGTTGTATTAGACGGTAAATATGTATGGTCGTATGTCCCGCTTCTAAATGAGGTCAACAAACAGAAATTACAAAATCCAGACAAACGTGAAATATTACCGGGAACCGGGGCAACACTTGAAGATTTATCAAAAAATTGGAATATGAAATTAATTGCCGATGAAGCTGCAAAAGCCAAAGGTGTCTATCTTATGCAGTTAACACCCAAACCAGAACTAATAAATAGACGAGTCAATAAAACGAAACAAGATGAAGAAATAAAAGAACAGCTCGAAATCTGGGTCAAAGAAGGAGATTGGTTTCCAGTACAATTTGGTTATGTGACGCTGTTTGAAGACGGAAGTCGTCGTAGCGTAATAATTACGTTGTCTCATATAAAAAGAGACCAGCAATTACCGCCGAACAAATTTAAGTTTGTCGTTCCGAAAGATGCGGAGGTAATAGATCTCTCACTAGATTAAGTCTATGAAATTTAATCACTATTTACGCACGGCGAATCTGTTAACATTTGCACGTCTACTGCTAACTTTACCCTTCATCCTCTGCTTTCGTGCTAAATTGATGGGACCTGCTGCGATCTGTTTCAGTGTTGCCGCTATAACTGATCTTCTAGATGGAAGAATTGCCCGCAAACAAGGGGTAACGCAGTTCGGCAGCTTCATGGATTCGTTCGTAGATAAAATATTGATCGGAGCAGCATTAATTTGCTTATATCTTTTTCAACATGTAAATCTAGAAGATGGCGCACGCCTAATACCAATATGGATGGTCTACGTCATCCTTGGACGGGAAGTCGTTGTAACAGGATTGCGTATCATATTTGTCGCAAAACACGGTGAGGTAATCTCCGCTAATCGATGGGGAAAATATAAAACCACGACCCAAATAATCGTAATCCTTATAGGATTGGTTCTACTCACCTTTTTAAGCAATTCAAATTATGTAGTCCAACGCCACGGTCCGATTTACTTTTTAATGTACTTACCACTTATAATGACAGTTACATCAGGATTAGAATTCTTATACGGAAATCTACGGACTCGCTCCGCTTAGAATAACTAGGACTTACACAATTTCGACTGAAGTCGGGGTTACAAACTGCTCTAAAAAAGTTTGTGCTCCTTGTAGCGTAACCTTTCCAGGTTGTGTATCGGAGGTAAATTCTCATGAAGTCTGATTCTATAAGGTGTTTCGTAGCAATTGAAATACCTGATAGAATTCAAGTCATTTTATCTGAAATTCAGGCCGAATTTCATCAAAGAATAAAAAAAGCATCGTGGACCCGAAGCAAAAATTTTCATTTAACCTTGAAGTTTCTTGGTAATGTTGAGAAAAGCAGTATTAAAGAGATAAATTCTACATTAGCAAGAATAACAGCGTGCCACGAATCTTTTTGTATAAATATTGGTGGAATTGGGACATTTCCGAATTTATATCGTCCACGCGTGTTGTGGGTAGGATTGATCCAAGGTGCTAACGAAACCGCAACTTTAGCGAATTCTATAAACCGTGAACTTGAAAAGTTAGGATTTCCAAACGATAACCGTTTTCATCCGCATTTAACACTTGCAAGACTAAAAGAGAGCGTTAATTTGAAAACTTACACTGAATCATTCAAGAAATTTGAAACAATTGCGGGGACATCGATGAATGTTAACCACCTTACACTTATCAAAAGTGAATTACGCCCCAATGGTGCACTCTACACCCCGTTACATATCTATCCATTGGGCAGGGAGAAACTAAATAATGGCAAATGACGATAAAAAAACACCGGAAACAGAATCAAATCCGGAGGATAAAAAGAAAGTTGAAGCAAAAAAGAAAGCCGTGGACGATGCCATATCTCAGGTAGAAAGAGCTTACGGCAAGGGTGCTATAATGCGCCTTACAGACGACGAAGTAGTACCTGTAAGCGCTATCCCTACAGGAGCACTTTCACTTGACCTTGCATTAGGTGTTGGCGGCGTACCACGCGGAAGAATTGTCGAAATCTTTGGACATGAAGGTACCGGAAAAACTACATTGGCACTCCATATCGTCGCCGAAGCACAGAAAATGGGGGGCATAGCTGCATTCATCGATGTTGAACATGCACTGGATACAACTTATGCACGGAATATCGGCGTGAACCTGGAGAACCTGCTAATTTCACAACCAGATTCCGGCGAACAAGCGTTGGAAATCGTGGAAACACTCATCCGAAGCGGTGCTATTGATGTCGTTATCGTAGACTCCGTTGCAGCATTGACACCGCAAGCAGAAGTCGAAGGTGAAATGGGTGACGCTCACGTGGGGTTGCTTCCGCGGCTGATGTCAAAAGCATTGAGAAAACTATCAGGGGTGACGAACAAATCGCAGACATGTGTGATATTCACTAACCAGATTCGCCAAAAAATCGGTATAATGTTTGGCAACCCGGATACCACCCCCGGTGGACTTGCACTCAAATTTCATACATCCATTAGATTGGAGATCCGACGTCCTACACAGATCAAAGAAGGCACCGATGTACTCGGAAATCGATTACTTGTTAAGGTCGTCAAAAACAAGGTTGCACCGCCCTTCAGAGAAGCAGAATTCGATGTAACCTTCGGTAAAGGTATCTCTAAAGAGGGGACACTTCTAGATATTGCTGTTGATGCCGGATTCATTCAAAAAAGAGGGTCATGGTTCTCATATAACAGTGAACGCATCGGTCAAGGCAGAAATAACGCCAAAACGTATCTAGAACAGAACCCTGAAGTCACAGCAGAACTAGAAAGAAAAATACGCGAGAATGTCGGTACTATCGAACCATCTGGAGCAGCAGAAATTCCCGATGTTGATATAGAAGAAGTCGAAACTGAATTTGAAGATACCCCTGAATCTTCTGATGGATATGATGACGATAATGAATATTAAAATGTGAGTGCGGTAATACACGTTTTAGTTTGTGTTTCTATGTCTGAATCTCGGATTTACGCCAAATCAACGGTATGAATGCCATTTAGGCATTTCCTGGATTCATTTTTGCTGTGCGTTTATCCATTTTGTAGGGTTTACTGTTCGTTTGCGTTTCACGTATGCACAAACTAAATGAAGATTAACAATTTATGGTTAAATATGAAAATAAATAGGCACCGCACCCAGAGGAGCAATCTTCGCATTACGACTTAGCTCAATAATAGTCGGGTTTCGCTACGCTCTACCCGACCTACAGACTACTTTCTAGGTTGCGCAGTCTTGTAGCATAAACTTTTCAAGCTGTGCTCTGTGGAATGCAACGGACAGTTTGTGCTACAATAAATCGTTTATACCGAACTTACGTTACTATATTTTTTCTTGATGTAAAATTTACAACATGTTATACTTTTATGCACTTAGCGTCAGATATAGCAAAACTGACCAATATGCTACCATATCAATAGATTGTGAGAACAATTCTTATGGCAAGTAAAAGAGAGACAACATCAGAAATATTGATAGACCCAGAAATTGAAGACACCGCATCGGAACAGGTTAACTATCCGCAACGTATTCGTGAACTGAATTGGCAGATAGAGATGCTTGAAAACGAAATTAGTGACCTGAGGAGACAGCTCAGCAATACCCCAGGTGATGATGTTGATGCCCGTCTATATGACATGACGCGCGAATTGATGCAGGCACACCGTCAAAACCGTAAATTAAGAAATACCCTGCAAGAAGCTAAAGAAAAGCTTGAACTTCTCAAAGAAAAAGTCGAGCAACTCAGCGCACCGCCAAACAACTATGGTATATTCCTGGGAGCAAATGATGACGGTACAATAGACGTCGATATAAGCGGCAAAAAATGGCGTGTCAACCACGATCCCACCTTAAACCTCAAACAATTGCAAATTGGACAAGAAGTCATAGTCAATAGCGGCTTAAATGTTGTAGCAATCCAACCGCCCGAAAAACATGGCGATGTTGTAAAAATCAAAGAAATATTAGATGCTGATAGAGCAGTTATCAATATCAGAACAGATGAAGAACAAGTCGTCCGTATCTCTGAATCTTTGAAGGGCGAAACTTTGAAATTAGGGGACAACGTTCTACTGAATCATACCAGTGGAATGCTCCTCGAAAAACTGCCGAAGCGCGAACTCGACGATCTATTACTTGAGGAAGTTCCAGATATCAGTTATAAAGACATCGGCGGCTTAGATTCACAGATAGAAGCAATCCGTGATGCCATTGAAATGCCCTATCTATACCCGAATGAGTATAAAGAATTTAGTCTTACACCCCCGAAAGGCGTGTTATTATACGGACCACCAGGATGTGGGAAAACGCTAATTGCCCGTGCAGTAGCAAATTGCCTTGCAGAACGCATTCGCCAAGAGACTGATAGAACTGATGTCAAAGGATATTTCATAAATATTAAGGGACCAGAACTATTAAATAAATATGTCGGCGAAACAGAACGAAAAATACGAGAAGTCTTTTCAAAAGCACGAGAAAAATCCAAAGAGGGATTCCCTGTTGTCATTTTCTTTGACGAAATGGACTCGTTGTTCCGTTCACGCGGAATGGGTATTTCATCCGATATGGAGTCCACGCTAGTACCACAGTTCCTCGCCATGATTGATGGTGTCGAAAATTTGCGAGATGTAATTGTTATCGGGGCAAGTAACCGACAAGACCTGCTAGACCCCGCAGTATTAAGACCGGGTAGACTTGATATAAAAATTAAGATCGACCGTCCTTGTATCGAAGGAGCAAGAGATATATTCTCTATCTACCTAACTTCTGACCTACCGTTTGCCAAGAAAGAAGTCGATAAATTTGATGGTAACACTGAAAATGTCTCAGAACACATCATTTCAGCCGCTGTTGATGAAATGTACGCAACCACTGATGAAAATAAGTTCATTGAAGTTACATATACCCGTGGTGAACGAGAAACCCTTTATTTCAAAGATTTTGTTAGTGGGGCAATGATTGAGAATATAGTCTCACGCGCAAAGAAGATGGCA
This sequence comes from Candidatus Poribacteria bacterium, assembly GCA_965200395.1. Taxonomy (GTDB): domain Bacteria; phylum Poribacteria; class WGA-4E; order WGA-4E; family WGA-3G; genus MSPOR6. The sequence continues at coordinate 1,635,395 of CBDAUH010000004.1, forward strand.
ATTAAACGACTGATCAGTTCTGAAGGCAAAGAGAAAGGTATCACGCTTGACGACATGAAAACCGCAATTCGAGAAGAATATCGTGAAAACGAAGACCTGCCAAACACCACTAATCCAGATGATTGGGCAAAAATTTCCGGTAGAAAAGGGGAAAAAATCGTCAACATTCGAGCATTAATTAATGAACCTGGAACACGTAGAAATCCCGACATGCGTGTAAGTAAAGGCGGAACATACCTCTAATATTGGTTGTCTATTCTGATATTGACCAATTTGATATAGAAAATAAATAATGACAGTACCAACAATAATCGGCACCGAAACTGAGTTCGGTATCTCTGTCAAAAACGCGCGTGAACAAGATCCGGTAGCAGCATCGACATTAGTCGTTAATGCATATAAAAGCCGGAACATCCCGACCATCTCGTGGGATTATGCGCAAGAAAGTCCAATGTTGGACGCACGCGGGTTCACAGCAGAGAGTGGAAAACAACCCAGTGAAGACGCAAACAACAGTGTAATCAACGATATTCTGATCAATGGGGGTAGATATTACGTCGATCACGCACACCCTGAATACTGTACTCCTGAGTGCAGCAATGCACGCGATCTGGTAAAATATGAAAAAGCCGGCGAACTAATCTTAGATATGAGCCGCCTCGCCGCCGAAGAACTGTTGTTGGATAACCAAGAAATCATAATTTATAAAAATAATACGGACTACAAAGGACATAGCTACGGATCACATGAAAACTACCTGATGTCGCGTAAAATTCCGTTCCCGGACATTGTAAACGGGCTGATACCATTTTTCGTTACACGACAGATCATCACCGGAAGTGGGAAGGTAGGTGCAGAAAACGGAGCGGCGGAAACCGAATTCCAAATCTCACAACGCGCGGATTTCTTTGAAAAAGAGGTAGGACTCAGCACAATGGTCGAAAGACCATTGATCAACACCCGCGACGAACCGCATGCAAATTCCAAATTGTACCGCCGATTGCATGTTATCGTCGGTGATTCAAACATGTCCGAATTTACTATATATCTCAAAGTCGGTATTACTGCAATCGTGCTGCAACTGATTGAAAAAAGAGTTATCGGTAAACAATTCGCTTTACAAGATCCCGTAGCGGTGATAAAATCAATATCTCGTGACCTATCTTGTAAGAATATATATGAGCTAAAAGATGACCGAAAATGGACCGCAATAGAAATCCAGCAGGCATATCTTGAGTTAGCACATAAGCATCTATCCGCTGAAGAACAGACGCCTATAGTCAAAGACGTTTTGGAAAAATGGGAATTTGTTTTAGAAAGCCTGAAATCTGATCCAATGTGTTTAGGACACCATTTAGATTGGGCAATTAAGAAAAAACTGATCGACGCTTATATTGCAAGACACGGTTTTAAGTGGACAGACTCGCGTATTAGGATGCTTGACCTACAATATCATGACTTGCGGCCAGATAAAGGACTTTATCATCGTTTACAAAAGAATGGACATGTAGAACGGATATTAACACACGAAGAGATAGTCCATGGAATACAACATCCGCCATTAGATACACGAGCCTATTTCCGTGGCACATGTCTACGAAAATATCCAAATAGTATCCACAGCGCAAGCTGGAACTCAATTGTTTTCAACGGTTCAAATGGTCTTGAAAAGATAATGATGGAGCGTCCTCACTTTGGCACTCAAGCGATTGTCGGTGAGCTATTGAACACTTGCACTGTTGATGAACTTGTTAACAAAATCCGAAATGACTAATGTTTAGCTTTATTTACGCAAATCGGAGTTCGTCCGTCGGGCATAGCAAAGCGAAACCCGACTATTGTTGAGTTGTGTCGCAATTCGAATATCGCCCCTATGGGTGCGGTGTCTATCTATTTTCATACTTAACTGTACTATAGTTTGGACATTTTTTGTTTTTTTTATGGACATAAAGCAGGAAAGCGGGTATCCTTTTAGAAAACACAAATTTGAAAGGATATTTCAAATGACCCCACTTTCCTACTTGGACAACATGTTATCAGATTTTTGACCTTTGTTCAAGTATAATAACTTTCACCACTTTCAGACTTTCGTAAAAGGTCTGATAAATACGCCCTACCGAGGCACAATGACACAAATCTATCTTGCGACAGCCCAAGCAGGTCGGTATTGGTCTCTGCCAAAGTTTCTCTCGCGTGGCATCTGGTGTGTGGATCAAGTCGCCACTACGCTAAGCCATCAAGTGCTATCCGCTTACCCCACGGGCGTCTATGTCTATGATGAGACGCATGCCATAAGTAGCGGTTCAAAACAAGCGGGTTTGCATTTCCACAGGAACCCTGCGTATCAGGCACGTAACAAGAACCAGTCCAAGTTTCATCACGGACACGAGTTCGGTGCGATTGGGTGGCTGGCAGAAACGCCCGAAGGCACGCGCCTATTTCCATTAGCCACACGGATGATGGAACCGAAAAGCGAGGACGCGAATAGCCTCGCTGTGCTGAAGCATTTATGTAATCTTGTGCCACCGGGTCTTATCATTTTTGATAGAGGTTTCAATAGACGCAAAGTGTTCACGGAGATACTCTCACAAGGACATCATTTACTTTGTCGTGCGAAGTCAAACGCAGCGTTTTTTCATATACCGAAACGCCCTAAGCGTCTCAAGAGAGGCAGACCCCGTCGGTATGGTAGCCGTGTGTCTATTCCACACCTGAAGTATACAGATATCGTTGTTGAGGATCAGACACTTTCTGTCGCTGATAAAGTCGTGCGAACAAAGATGTGTCCTGTAGATGTCCGCATCGTTGTGATACGCAAACGCCCCAAAAAGTCTAAACCCTATCGGTATTTTTGTGTATTTACTTCAGATTTACGACTGCCCGTAGAAACAGTTATCCGACACTATAGAAACCGATGGCAGATTGAAACTGCCTTTCGGGACGCTAAAGAAAACTTCGGATTTGACACCTATCAACTCCGAGACAGGAAAAGTTTGGATCGGTTCGTTCAACTCAGTTTCACCGCAGCAACGCTGACACAACTCGCTTTCAGTCCGGTGCTAATGGAGAAGACATCCGAAGAAACCGACACAGACGAGGCACCGCTTGATTTAGAAACTGTGCTATCCACACTCAATATACACTGGTATAAACCGAAACATCTCACACGCGGCTTGATGACCGCTTACTTGCAGCGACGTTTACAACAAAACTATTTTTATACGAGTTACGACCCGAGGAAAAACGCACAGAAAAAACTGAAAATCCCCGAAGATACTACATGAACTAGTTCAACAGCAACTATTTTCACGATTATTGGAAAAATGATGGCTAAAAAACAGTGATTTCTAACAGAATTTAGACAAAAAAGGGGCGTTAGCAGCGGTTCTAACACCTGTTCAGAAGTGCTAACGGGGAAATGCTGCCAACTATTCATAATCTATAACAAGACCAAAAATGTCCAAACTATAGTTAACTGTATAAAGGTTATCCATAACCATAATTTAAAAGGAGCACAAAATGCCAAGCGAAAAACAGCAAGAATACCGAGATCACCCCATCAATGAAAATGAGGAGATCCAGCCAAATCCAGAACTCAATGAAAATGTTGACGATATAACAGATGACTTAGATGCACTTCTTGATGAAATTGATGAAATTTTAGAAGAAGATTCAGAAGAATTTGTCGAAAACTATATCCAACGCGGAGGTCAATAGGATTGCTCAAACCCGATGACTATGGAAAAACCGATTTTTTACAAATTCTGAAGAACAGATACCCTGATCAGGTTACCGACTGGAATCAACTCAATAGTATCCCAGATAACTTGTCACACAATTATTTGGAAGGTACAACTGTGCTTGCACTCGTCTATAAAAATGGTGTGATTCTTGCAGGAGACCGTCAAGCAACAGAAGGGTTTCAAGTCGGTGAACGACGAATTCAGAAAGTGTTCAAAATTAATAGGCACTCTGCAATTGCTGTCGCAGGTGTCGCAGGCCCCTGCTTTGAAACTGCAAAACTCTTCCAGGTTCAAGTCGAATTTTACGAAAAAATGGAGGGGACTACTCTGAGCTTGGATGGGCAAGCCAACTATCTTTCAAGCCTCGTTAGAATGAATTTGAGCTTAGCCATGCAGGGCCTGATTGTCCTCCCTATTTTTGCAGGATATGACCTAAAACAGAACAAGGGACGAATCTTCAAATATGATGCTCTAGGCGGGCGTTATGAAGAAGATGCCTATTATGCAATCGGCTCTGGCGGTAAAGATGCACGTTCTACTTTAAAAAAGATGTATAGTCCCGGTATGTCTGAACAAGAGGCCTTAACAGCAGTCGCCGAAGCATTGTGGGACGCCGCAGATGAAGACATTGCAACCGGCGGGCCCGATTTGATCAGGAAAATATTTCCAACGTTGACAGCCATTACTGAACAAGGCGTTTCCGATATTTCTGATGAGACAGTTGCAGAATTGTTTGAGGAATTAGTTGCCAGATTAAAACAAATATAACCCCCAATATTTTCAATATTAGAACCTAAGTTACCATCTATGTAGCATATCTGTTAGATTGTGCGTATTAGCACGCAAACGAACAGGCTGCACTACGAAAACGGACGAATTATGAGTTCTTCTTATAACAGGACAGACGCATCGTAGCACAACCTTTTTTAGAGCGGTCGTAACCCCGACTTCAACCGAAATTGCGTCCGTCCTATTATGATAAAAGGTATCTACATATCTAAAACCTTGTCCATAACAACTTGGGTCATTAGATTAGAGGAATAAATGTCAACACCTTATTACGCGTCACCAGACCAGATTTGGGAAGATAAAAAGGTATTTGTCGATCGTGGAATAGGACAAGCAAAGGAAGTAGTTGTATTAGAATATAAAAACGGTCTCCTGATGGCAGCAGAGAACCCGCGAAAAACTATATTCAAAATTTCAGAAATATATGATAAAATTGCACTCGCCTCAACAGGACGGGTATCAGAATACGAAACACTCCGTGTTGTCGGAATTCGTGAAGCAGAAGTGAAAGGATATACCTATTACCGTGAAGATGTAACAGGTAAATGGTTAACAAACTTATATTCACAATATATGATGACAACAGCACAAGCCTGGGACGTGAAACCACTGGAGATAGAACTACTTGTCTGTGAAGTTGATGATAATCCAGACGTGAGAAGTCAGATATATAAGATCGCATTTGATGGAACTTATGAGGAAATGGAAAAATTCGCAGTAATTGGCGGAAGAGCAGAAGCCATAACCGAAAAGCTAAATCAAACTTACATAGAAGGGTTGGAATTAACCGAAGCAATGCAACTTGCATCAAAAACCTTCGAATCCATTGAAGTTGAAGAAACAGAACCGTATCAGATAACTCCGCAATCAATTGAAGTTGGATGTCTAGATGCAACTTACGGACGACGTAAATTCCGTCGTTTCACCGCCGAAGAGCTAACAGAGATATTTAACTATGCATCGTAGAATATACGGATTGGAAACCGAATACGGCATAATCTGTACACCAGATAAAAACAGAGGAAAAAAACTAACCGTTCAGAACGTTGTCATGTACCTGTTTCGTGAAATAATTTCAGGAAGAATGTACCCAGATGTGTTCCTGGAAAACGGTGCAAGATTTTATCAAGACATAGGATGCCATCCAGAATACGCGACCCCAGAATGCGACGATGTTATTGAACTGGTAGCACACGATAAAGCAGGAGAACGAATCGTCACACGCCTCGCCACCACAGCAGAACGTAAAATGCAAACAGACGGTTTCCGAGGAAAAATCTCCATCTTCAAGAACAACTTAGATACCGTAGGTAATACCTACGGATGTCACGAAAACTACCTAATGGAGCGCGAAAAGGTCAGCTTCCGGCAACTAGCATCACAACTCATCCCATTTTTTGTCACCCGACAAATATACTCCGGTGCAGGCAAAGTTAAGCGAAGCGACCAAGGTTTCTACGAAATTTCCCAACGCGCACAACACATTCGAGAAGAAATATCCATCGCAACAACAACAGCACGCGGCATCATAAACACACGAGACGAACCACACGCAGACAGAGAAAAATATAGACGATTACACGTCATCGTCGGCGATTCCAATATGTCCGAACTGTCTACCTTTCTGAAAGTAGGAATAACAGGAATTATCCTACGAATGATAGAAGACCATTTCATTACGGAACACTTTGCACTACGAAACTCTGTCCAAGCAATTCACGAAATATCTGAAGATATATCTTGTAAACGTCTCATAGAACTCGAAAATGGCAAACGTCTATCCGCAATCGAGCTACAATGGCAATACTTCGAATGCGCAAAACGGTACCTTGAACAAGCAGAATCCGACCCAACCACCGATAAAGTCATGGCAAAATGGGAATATGTTATGACATGCCTCGAAGACGACCCAATGCAACTAGAACGCGAACTCGATTGGGTTATCAAACGAAAGTGGCTCGAAGCCTATGTCAGTCGCAGCTCAATAGACTGGAATTCTGCAGAAGTTAGACGATTGGATTTAGAATATCATAACATTCGCCAGGACTCCAGTGTATATTATAAAGCAGAAAAAAGAGGACTAACAGAAAGAATCTTAGATGAAAACCAGATTCGCCGAGCAATGCATATCCCGCCAGAACGCACACGCGCAAAATTTCGTGGCAGATTTATCAAACTCGTAAATAATGGAAAAGTTCTATGCGGTGTCAATTGGAGTTATATCCAATTATATGAACCATACCAAAAACTATATCTATCCACAGACCCACTCGAACCGGAATTTGAAGAAGCAAGTAGAATGATTTATTCTATTTAAGGCGCGAACAGCTGAATATAAAAGAACTATCAACTATTATACTATAGTTTGGACATTTTGGGACATTCAGGCTGCGTTGTCCGCAGGCAATGCTGTCTCTTTGTGAAAATCGGTGTGTATTTTCTGTGAGTTTGTTTTTTCAGAGTAAATCGCAGAAAATACCGCTCTGTAGAGCTGCCAGCGGAGATAAACTACACGCAACCCTTGTGTGAGACGCTTCGGATGATACCAATGGATGCCCAACTGATCACAAACTACCTGAGCACTTATCTCCTCCGCCGTCCCATCCCGTGGGGTGAATAGCAACTTCGTCAGACTTGCTGCAACGAAACTCAATTGCACAAACCGATTGATGCTTTTGCGGGATTTCAGGCGATAGTCATCAAAACCGAAGTGTTGCTTCGCATCCCGAAAAGCCGTCTCTATGTGCCATCTCTTGCGATAATATATAGCGATCTGTGGTATCCCAATCGTCAAATCTGTTGTCCATACACAGAAATACCGATAAGGTTTCGAGGTTTTCGGGCGACTTCGGATAACAACGAGGCGAATATCAGCATCGCACATCTTCGTTCTCACGACTTTGGAGGCGATTGAATACTTTTGGCCTTCTATATCCATAAGCGTATACCGCATCCTGCGAATATCCAAGCGGTCTCCATATTTTCGCGGACGGCCACGCTGGCGATGTTTCGGCTGTTCCGGTAAACGATAGAAGACGGCATTAGACTTCGCACGACACAAGATATGATGTCCATAACTTTGAACCAGCGTAAACACTTTTCGCCTTGAGAACCCACGATCAAAAATAATAAGACCCGGAGCGATCTGGGAACAGATGCGTTTCAACACCGCATCGCTTTTATCACGGCACGTCTGCGGCACCATCAGTCTCGCCCATACGGGGAATAGCTGCCAACCTGTAGATGTTTGGCAAAGTAAACCTAAGGCACCAAACTCGTGTCCATAATGGAACTTGGATCGGTTCACGCGACCCTTTTGATAACTGAAGTTGCGGAAAAAATGCAACCCCCACTGGCGTTCACCTGTTTTTATGGCTTTGGTCTCATCATACACATAAACCCAGTTAGGAAATGCTTGCTGAACCTTTTTTGTCAGGTGTCCTGCGACTTTATCCGCATCCCATTTACCACGCGATAGAAACTTTGGAAAAGACCAGTATCGCGTCTGTGAAAAACCTGATTGATAAAGTTCCGTTAGCGTGCCACTATTTCCATCTGCGATAAATCCGAAAATAAACGCTTGGAAAAGAGCATAGTTTTGTGTGTTGAACAGATACTGAAAATCTGATAGAATGTCGTCTAAGCAGAAAAGGAGGTTCATTTTTTATTCTCCTTTCAAAAAATATATTTGTTTATGAAAGGATACCTGCTTTTCTGTTTTTTCGCACTAAAAATTTCTAAAATTGTCCAAACTATAGTACTAAAGAAGCAACAAGAGGAAATTGAAAAAGAATTTGGAGAACCACTTGAGTGGGATGAACTCCCTAAACACAAAAGTAGCCGGATATCTATACATAAGAGTAACACCGATCCTACGGACGAAGCAGACTGGAAAAATCAACATGAGTGGTTTAAACCGAGATTAGAATTATTTTATAAAGTATTTTATCCAAAAATAAAAGAACTCAACGCTGCGGATTGTAAACCATCTAACGATAAAGCAGACTAGCAGAACTATGAATATTGTATGAACAACACAAACACCCTACACATCCTTACTTTAGATGGTGGTGGCACTCGTGGTATATATTCTGCACAACTCCTTGCTAAGGTTGAAGAAACCTTTGATGTGCATATCAAAGACTGTTTTGATCTGATTGCAGGAACAAGTACAGGTGCAATCATCGCCGGCGCTGCCGTTTCAGATATTCCGATGACTGAAATTGTCGAACTCTTTGAATCTGAGGCTCCTGACATATTTCGTAAAAAGTGGTATCGCAATCCACTGTTTTTCAGCAAGTATTCCAATGAAAGATTAGCAGAGATAATTGCACGTCATATCCCCGCAATACCATTATCACAAATAACAACCCCACTCATAATAACATGTTCAGAAATTACTACGAGTGAGTCCCACATATTCAGATCAAATTACTGTAATGAGCTGGGTAGTCCTGATTATTACGATGGCGAGGTATGCCTACGCGATGCGATTGTTGCTTCTTGTGCCGCGCCCACATTTTTCGCTCCCAAAAAAATAAGAAATTATCTGTTATCTGATGGCGGTTTGTGGGCAAACAATCCATCTATCGCTGCGTACACGGAAGCACTCACACTGTTTGGAAAAGAACCTTCACAAGTAAAAATATTGTCAATTGGAACAGGACATTCAATATCGATGTATAAAAAGAGACGTAGATGGGGCTTCTTGTCGGGATGGGGTGGAATAAAGTTAGTTTCCTTCGTAATGACGTTGCAATCTCACGCATCTGCAAATATGGTGAACCGTTTATTACGAGAAAATTATCTACGCATTGATCCGAAAATAAACTTTTGGGATATTGACACTGTTACACAGTTAGATAACCTAAAATCATTAGCAGAAAGAGATTTTCAAACATATACATCTGAAATTGCTACGTTTATTGATCTATATGAAGGCTCTTTGTAGCATAACCTTTCTAGGTTGTGCATCCTACAAATGCGTAAGTTAATACGAAGGCTCTTTGTAGCATAACCTTTCTAGGTTGTGCATCCTAAGAAATACGTGAGTTCGGTTTCTCGGTTTTCTTGATACGAGTGCTCTTTGTAGCCCAACCTTTCTAGGTTGTGCACCCTAAAAAAATATCTTATACCGAACTCACGTACCGTTAAATCAATCCTGTTTCCATGAGTGTATCGCGGAGAATTTCAAGATTCTTGGAAGATAGCGGAGCTAGGGGTAATCGCACTTTTCCATTGAGCTTGTTCATCAACATCAAAGCAGTTTTGGCAGGAATAGGATTCGTTTCTATGAATAAATTAACTGCTAAAGGATACGTTTTATAATGAAGTTTACGTGCAAGTTCAAGGTTACCTGCATGAAACGCGTTACACATTTCGGCTATATCCGAAGGAGCAATGTTCGCCGCTACTGAGATAACACCTTTTCCACCAACTGACATAATGGGTAATGTATTGACATCGTCACCTGATAAGACGACGAAATCATCTGGACATAAATTGACTACTTCACTTGCGCGTTTGAGTTCACCCGTAGCCTCTTTGAGGGCTACGATGTTTGGATGTTCTGCAAGGCGCGCAACAGTGGGAGAAAGAATGTCAGTTCCACATCTTCCAGGGACGTTGTATACAACAATTGGAATATCAACCGCGTCCGCTATTTTCATGTAGTGGGCATAAAGTCCATCCTGATTAGGTTTGTTGTAGTATGGTGTGACGATCAATGCAGCATCTGCACCCGCAGCCTTTGCATGTTGCGTTGCACGCAGTGTACGAGTCGTAGAATTTGAACCTGTTCCAGCAATGACAGGAACCCTTCCATTCACTGTTTCTAAAGTAATATCTATGACGCGGTCATGTTCAGTGTCAGAAAGCGCAGGCGATTCACCTGTTGTGCCACACGGGACAATGCCATGTGTTCCACCTTCAAGCTGAAAATGTAACAGTTCCTTGAGCTTCGCTTCGTCTAACGATTCATCGTCTTTGAAGGGTGTGACGAGTGCAACATAGGATCCCTCAAACATGTAAATCCTCCTTGATGTTTATTCAAAATGGTTTGTTTTATGAACTAATAGCTCCATGCATCTGATGTAAGTTCACCGGCAAAAATAACGCGAGCATCCCCCTCAAGATAGACGTTTTTCGCCTCATCATCTATTAAGTCAAAATGTATCTTCAAAACCACACCACTTGCTGTTTTGACAGCAACAGGTGATTTGACTTTTTCTAAAACAGCAGAGACAATAGCAGCAGCAATAGAACCCGTCCCGCAGGCGAGCGTCTCATTTTCAACACCCCGTTCATAAGTGCGTATTTCAAGTAGTTCTTCCGAATGAATGTGGATAAAATTTGCATTCGTTCCATCTGGCTTAAAATCGTTATGATAACGTGTCTGTTGCCCCATATCAAAAACATCAGTAGCTTCCAAGTCATCTACAAAGTAGACGACATGTGGCACCCCACTATTTGCAAATCCAACCGTATGTTCACCATCGTCAAGTTTCAGTGGTACATTAATACGTATATCTGTCGGATCACTCATTCGTACTTTAACGTTGTTATCAATGATTTCTGCTTCATATATCCCAGCATTCGTCAAAAATCGCATTTTCTCTGGGGCGATTCCATGCAGAAAAGCGAATTTTGAGATACATCGTGCACCGTTTCCGCAGGTTTCAACTTCCCCACCATCCGCATTATAGTAACGCATACGGAAATCAACATCTTCAGCAGGTTCGATCAGCAAGACACCGTCTGCCCCTACCGACATTCTTCGCTGGCAAACTTTTGTTACAAAGTTCATAAATTCTGAATCCGTAGTATCAATGATTTTGTGAAGATTATTGATAATAACGAAGTCGTTACCAGCACCACTAAGTTTCATAAATGGTATTTTATTCATAACTATATCCTATTATTCCTATATTGACGTAAGTTTGATATAAGGCATTTTTTGTGCTCTTTGTAGCATAACCTTTCTATGTTGTGCCTCTTTGTAGCCTCCCCTTTCCAGGTTGTGGCATCTTTATCACATGAAAAACATCCCAAAGTAACAAACTCTTAAAATCCACGCTAATCCGCGTAATCCACGTAAATCCGCGATTCAGACAGAAAACATTGAATGCCTCTGATAGCGCATCTGATTCACAGACGATTGATATGTGTTTTCTTGAGATCGGTACGCATGCCTTCGGAGTTCCTCAATAATGGATAAAACACCGTCATAACTATCGCTTGTGACCAATCGGTTGCGAAATGGTTTGACGTGTGGAATGCCTTTAAAATAATTACTATAGTGCCTCCGCATCTCTATCAGTCCAAGTTTCAAACCTTTCCATTTTATTGAAAAGTTCAGATGTTTCCTGAAGACTGCAATACGTTCATCAATAGCGGGCGGTGCAAGCATTTCGCCAGTGGCAAAATAGTGTTTAATTTCATTAAATATCCAGGGGTAACCGATCGCGGCACGGCCAATCATTATCCCATCTACACCGTATTTTTGCCGCATTTCTGCAGCTTTTTTTGGACTATCAACATCACCATTACCGAACACCGGAATAGTCATGCGCGCATTGTCCTTTATTCTTCCGATCAGAGACCAATCAGCCTCACCTTTATACATCTGACGACGTGTTCTTCCGTGTATTGATATTGCGCAGATACCCACATCTTGTAAACGTTCTGCAACCTCAACAATATGTTTAGTGTTGTCATCCCAACCTAACCGTGTTTTGACAGTAACAGGCATAGCGGTTGTCTTGACGATTTCTGCAGTCATTTTAACCATTTTTGGTATGTCTTGTAGAATACCAGCTCCTGCCCCCTTAGCAGTAACCTTTTTTACAGGACATCCATAATTTATGTCGATGATGTCCGGTTGGACGCGCTCTGTGATTTCTACTGATTTTTTCATCACATCTATATCATGTCCAAATATTTGTATACCGATAGGTTTTTCATATTTAAATATATCTAATTTGGCAACACTTTGAGCAGCATCACGGATAAGTGCCTCTGAAGATATAAATTCAGTATACATAATATCTGCACCATTTTCTTTACAAACGGCACGAAATGGCGGATCGCTGACATCTTCCATCGGTGCAAGTAACAGTGGAAATTCTGGGATAATTACGTTGCCAATTAACATGATAAGTGCCAAATCTTTATTTGATGATTACAATTATATTTACGCGTTTTTGCACGGAGGAACCAGATTTATTATACCTTACATCAGCACTAATGTCAAGAAATTTAGGATATTTACCAGAGCCATTCAATTATCGCGAACTTAGCGTCCTCCCCAATGCTGAAAAAGATAATCCGCGTAATCCGGGAAATGCCCAAAAGACATTCATACCTTTGATTTAGTACTAATTCGAGTGCTGACAACCTATAACCTGTGTTTATCTGAATCCTACGAAAAGCATCTTGAAGCACCAACCACCTAATCCGCGTCAATCCGAGATTCAAAAAAAGAGCACGCAAGAAGACACAGACTCTTAAAATCCGCGTCAATCCGCGTAATCCGGGGAATGCCTAAACGGCATTCATACCGTTGATTTGGTGTAATCTGCGATTCTGACAAACAAAATCCGCGTAATCCGCGTAAATCCAAAATTCTGACAAACAAAATCCGCGTAATCCGCGTAATCCAAAATTCTGACAGACAAACTCCGCGTCCAAAAACGACTTTTGAATACCTCTATGTTTTTTAAAGGTTTGAACACGGCACACAAATATGATAACATGTATACAGGACTTACGCATTCCCCCCGCTTGCGGGGGGATAAAGGCGCACTTACCCCCATTTTTTTTTGAATGCGTGTGTAGTTGTGTTCATAGGTTTCCAATGTTGTCATGTCAGTTCTTCTGCGGTGAGAAAGTTTATATCTCTCAAACAAGTCCTCTCGGTGAACAAGAGCAACGCCTCCTGCGTCCACACCTCGCGGATCATACGGTTGATGACACTGATCACGGAGTAAACTTTCCGCGTAGGGTGTAAAGTTTTTGCCCATCTGTCCGCAGCTTTTTCATAACACAGGAACGCCAAACCATAAGCCACGACTGCCAACAAAAACAGAACTTCCATCCGGGGCTGTTCGTTCTTTCTCAAAACGAGTGCTTTGAAACCGAAGTTCGTTTTCAAGTCTCTGAACCCGTGTTCAATCTGTGTCCGCCGCTTGTAGCAAGTTCGCAGGGGGTTCCCCTGAAGCCGATTGGAGATAAGATATAACGGGTCTTTCTTGGTGTGCTGTCCCCCAACATAGAGTGCCACAGGCACCTGCTCCGTGTAGTGATAAAGCACTTGTGGGTAAAAACCATTTGCCACTTCTTCAAGGCACTGCTTGTTGCCTGCTATACGCACACCAACATTGCGTGGCACACGCATCAAGTAGCAGATGCCTTGCCCCTCAAAAAACTTGAGGATCGCTCTCGCTCGGGCGAACCCTCTGTCAAAAACCAACACAGGCTCCCGACTATCCCCTAACACTTTAACAACGCGACTATGGACATCACAACAGAACTGCTGAACTAAATCGTTATGTCCTTGATAGGTGCCATCTTTGAGCATCTCATTTTTATACAGAACCCAATAGAGCGGGATCGCACGATTGCGAAACGGAAGGGCTGCAACAATCGCCTTCCATCCGCCCGGTAAATCTGTCTCGTCTATCAGCACAAGCAGATGCTGCATCCCCACAGAACGACACACACTGACAACTATATGTGACAACCAAGCACCCTTCACCGCTGCAACCGGAAAATAGGTATCAATAAACCGCAACACACGCTTTTGCTTAGACTTGTCGTGTTTCACACGGATAGGTAGATGTGAGGCAATCGATTGAATACGAAAACTCGGGGCTACACACACAGCCTGTAGCATCAAATAAAAGTTGCGGAGCGTCGGTTTTTTGATACAAATCCCGTTGAAAACTTTACGAAAACCTGTTATAATCTTTCTGGGATGTACCCAGCTAAGGGTATATTTCATAAGAATACCTCCCTGCCGGTTTTTCACCGACATTGGTTTATATGGAGGTATTCTACCATAACCCATCAGACTTTCCAACTTATTTCTATACACACACACGCCTACACATACCGCATACAAAAATGGGGGTAAGTGAGGGGATAAAGGGGGGTAAGTCCTCGAAAATAGCAAAAAATATGGGATAAAATACATAAAAAAACAAAATTTTAAACAAGAACACACAAAATTGCGTAAGTCCTGATGTATAGAAAAAAGTAGTTAACACACATATATTCAGGAGACAATATAATGCAAGCCAAATATAACGAACTCAAATCCCGCCTAATTGAAGTTAATGACATCAATTCAGCTGCCGGATTACTATATTGGGACCAATCGACATATATGCCATCAGGGGGCGCAGCTGCCCGAGCGCGACAATCTGCAACACTGAGGCGTTTGTCCCATGAAAAGTTTACCGATCCTGCAATCGGAAAACTGCTGGACACATTAGTACCCTATCAGCAAAGTCTAGATTACGATTCTGACGAAGCAAGCCTGCTTCGAGTCACACGCAGAAAATATGAACGGGCAATAAAAATTCCCCCCGATTTCATGGCAGAAGTGGCAATTCATACGTCCGAATCATATCAGGTTTGGACAGAAGCCCGGCCCGCAAATGACTTTCAAAGAGTCCAGCCTTATCTTGAAAAAACACTTGAATATAGTCGTAAATGTGCCAATTTCTTCCCTGGCTACGACCATATCGCAGACCCCATGATTGAACCCAGAGATTACGGTATGAAAGCAGCAGATGTCAGTCGTGTTTTTAGTGAATTACGTAAAGAACTGATCCCAATTGTTTCCGCAATCACTTCACAACCTACTGCTGATGATTCATGTCTACATAAACATTTTCCAGAAGAAAAACAATTGGATTTCGGTATGGAGGTTGCCAAAAAGTTTGGATACGACCTCAAACGTGGGCGACAAGATAAGACACACCACCCATTTATGACAAAGTTCTCACTCGGTGATGTTCGTATCACAACACGTTCAAAAGAAGATAGCCTTGGAGAAGCACTATTCTGTACGATGCATGAAACCGGACATGCGCTCTATGAACAAGGCATCCGCATGGATCTTGAGGGCACACCACTTGCACGTGGAACATCCGCCGGCGTTCATGAAAGTCAATCGCGTTTATGGGAGAATATCGTTGGACGCAGCAAGGGATTCTGGAAATGCTTCTTTCCAAAACTCCAAAACATTTTTCCGAATCAACTTGGTTCAGTCCAACTCGATACATTCCATCGCGCAATAAATAAAGTGGAACGTTCACTCATTCGGACAGAAGCTGACGAGGTAACATACAATTTACATGTCATGCTGCGATTTGATTTTGAATTGGCACTGCTTGAAGGAGAGATGGAAATACGAGATCTGCCTAATGCTTGGCGTAATAGATTCGAGGAGGATTTTGGCATAGCTCCACCAGATGACAAAGATGGCGTATTGCAGGACGTGCACTGGTATTTTGGACTTATTGGGGGTTCATTTCAAGGGTATACATTGGGCAATATTTTAGGCGCGCAATTTTACAAAAGCGCCCTGGAAAAACACCCAGATATTACAAACGAAATAGAAAAAGGTGAATTCAACACATTGCATCAATGGTTGAAAGAGAACGTATATCAACATGGATCGAAATATACAGCTCCTGAAATCATAGAACGCGCAACAGGCAAGTCTATGACAATAGAACCTTATATTAACTATTTACGAACAAAATATGGAGAATTGTATTCTCTTGACTAAAATAGGAATCTACTTTGGTAAAATATAAGTTATTTTCTGTATCTACTTTCTTCCTTTGCTTGTTAGGATGTGGGGTCGTAAAATTGGTTGATATTCAGCAAAGTACTGCCGAGCTTCAACTGACAAGCTACCAAAAACAGGTTATTGAACCGAAGTTAAAACTTATTCGTGACATTATTGAGGATTACGAATTTGAGAAAAAACAGATGGAAAGTGATATGCGCGAGTACCGAATACTCGCAAGCGATAGAGGATTATATAGATACGATGGCGGACTGAGTACCCAACAAAGACGACGCGGACTTACACAGATTAGGACAAAAGTACGAAAATTTTTGACTCAAAGGAATATATTATTGAAAGAAATCGAAAAGCTCTTACAAGAAATACATAATGAACTTACAGGTGAACAGCGGGTTAAATATGCTAACCTCAAAAAACCAGAATTAGAAATACCGCGCTCCCTAAAACGAGATCCACATGCTGACCTAAGACATATACCCAGGCATTTGATCGGGGTGCAGTAATTGAACTTAATTGAGAATCCGCTGGAAAAAATGATCTAAAAACTTGTCTCCGTCTACATTTATACAAACATTTGCATTGGGTGTAGTGTTCACGCGATCCTCTCTCAGATCTGCGACGGTCATCCCACTTGTTAGCTTACCTTCGGTCTCTACCTGCACGTAAGCAGCTACATTTTGAAATAGATGGGGATGTGTCAAAACACCGATAGGGAGTGCATCGTGAACATGCAAACCATAGAAACCAACGTTTTGACGGTAAAATTCCATGCAAGCTTGTGTGGCTTCTATTAAAAAATTGGACAATTTATCGTTGAACGCTTTCGTTTCTGCAATTAATCGTTCACCTGTCAAAGCTACCCGGCGGGTCACATTTAACGGCACGATGTGAATTGGCACACCTGAACTGAATACTTCATGAGCAGCATGAGGATCGACATAGATATTAAATTCTGCTGTTGTTGTTATATTGCCGTATTCACTAAAGACACCGCCCATCAAAATTATCCCTTGAAGTTTACGCATACACCCCGGATCTTTTTGGATTGCAACTGAAATGTTAGTCAACGGCCCTAATGCAACTATGATTAATTCATCTGAAAAACGGTTTGCCATCTCAAGAATTAGGTCAACACCAGAAGTGTTTGAAATATCACAGTTAGCTAAAGGATAACGCGGACTTCCATCCGGATTTTGGAGTTCACTAATATTTCCCAATCCATCGTTTCCATGCACATATTCAGCGTTTACAAGAGGTTTTACAAGGGGTTGTGCTTCACCTTTGGCAACAATCGGATATTCAGAAAAATCAAGTAGCTCTAAAATTCTCAATTGGTTCTGTGTGGCTTGGTCAACATGGACGTTACCACTCACAGTAGTTATTGCTTCTACAAGCAATTCTGGTGATTTCAATGCAAGCAGGATTGCAAGTGTATCATCTACACCAGGGTCGGTATCTATAAGTATTCGTTGCATCGTTCATAGCTCATATTATGTTTAAACCTTTTCACTATTTTACACATAAACTAAGTATCTGTCCAATTTCCTTTGTCTTTTTTACAGCATTCACGTTATCACTTCAATTTATTCATATTCCTGCTCCTGCTCAGATCAATATCTTTACGGGAGAAACGATGCAGCAGATGCAACGCAAATCCGGATGGTACAACAACATGAATCTGGATTTAACATACCGCACAGGAAATACTGACCTGCTCACTTTACGGACACGTTTCCGTTCCGATTATCTCTCCGCTATCTATCACGGGTTTGTTATCGGGAGCATTCAACATGGGAGAGAAGACGGTTCTCCTTTTACCAACAAAGGGATGGTACACGGACGTATTATCCGCCAACTTGCTAATCACATACGGATTGAATCTTTCGCACAGAAACAGTTCAATGAGTCAATTCAGCTAAACGACAGAAATTTGATAGGTGGCGGACTGCGTTTCAACGCACTGCCACCCAAATCGAAATATAACCTATACATAGGTATCGGGGCAATGTGGGAAAATGAACATATCAATGAACCTAATGGCGGCGAAATTAAGACACATATCATCCGCTCAACAAACTATGTCAATTGGACTCTGCAATTTAATGAAACGTTATCTACGAGTGCAACCGGATATTATCAGGCACATGTAAAACGACTACTTGATTATAGGATCCTCTTTGAAGGAAGAATTAAGTTGAGTTATACAAAGAAGTTAAGCTTCCCACTAAAGATTAACTTCCGATATGATAACGAACCCCCAGCCGGAGTTCGCAAACATGATCTGGAAATTTTTAACGGGTTAAGTTATACTTTCTAAAATCTTTGTATTGCAACATTTTAAGGAGATTTCTTATGAAATATCTATTTTACTCATGTTTGTCAATCTTTATTTTCTCCATAGACATTATATTTATATCAAACTCTGCTTGGACTGATGGTCATCTTCAAATAGTTGAGGAAGAGCAAAAAATAATATTAAAAGGTGAAATATCGAAGGCACTGGGTCAATATGATGATACACTAAAAGGAGCGGTAGAATATATAGCTTGTGGCCCTTCTGGCAAGTTATATGAAAGCATTATCACTACGGAAGCCTCTGCAAAAGACGTTTATGAAGCAATAGAAATGCTCGGTATTAAACCGGGGGCTCCTCCAGATTATGCTGAAGAAAAAGGAGGACATGTTCCACCGACGGGAACCACGTTTCTCCTTTCCGTTGAATGGGAAAAAGATAAAAAAATAGAACGTGTTCGTGCTGAAGAGTTGATCTACAATTTCAAGGCTGACAAACCGTTACCCCCAGTAGCCTGGATTTATTCAGGTTCCCGCGTTATTCCAGATTTAGATAGTGATGACGAAGATGCGATGATCCCACATGCATTTATGTCAGACCACATAGTTGCATTGAAACAACCGGATGGCTCAGCACTCTTTCAGAATCCATTACCAGAATCTGTTCAAGAAAATTTGTACAAAAAAAATGATGACGTTATGCCCGAACTTGGTACACAAATCCGCCTGATTATCGAGGTTAATCGAGAAGTGCAATTATATGTGTTAATTAGTGGCAAGGTTCAAGGTGTCGGTTTTCGGAATTTCACGCAAACCAATGCTAGACAACTCGGTGTAAAAGGTTATGCAAAGAATTTAGCCAACGGTAAAGTGGAAGTAGTCGCAGAAGGTGAAAAGTTGAAGTTGAATGCCTTGATCGAAAAACTGTGGCAAGGGCCCCGCGCATCGAGAGTAGACGACATTGAAATTGTAGAACGAAAATTCACAGGTGAATATGAAACATTTGGAGTCCGACGTTAAAACATGAAAGACATGCAACAACCATCTATTTCTGGGATTCTACTTGCAGCTGGACTTTCTACAAGAATGGGGCAACCTAAACAATTGCTCCAATTAGGTGAAAAAACTATTGTCGAAACTGTAGTAGAAAACATGTTGAATTCTAAGTTTAATGAGGTGGTTGTAGTGCTTGGTCATTATGCAAATCAGATTCAAGATTTATTAAATGAGTATCAAGTAACAACGATCTATAATCCAAATTACCGTGATGGCATGTTAACTTCAGTACAAGCAGGTGTTACATCCCTCAATTTTGCGAATGTATCCAATCATGATGGCAATTTTCATTATGAATCAAAACATGCAAATCGTTCTGCTTTTTCTATTATGTTAGTTGATCAACCCTTCATTTCATCAGGACTCATAGATACAGTGATTGATGTGTATGCACGTACTGATAAAGGCATTGTTCTTCCCAGCTATAAATATAAACGTGGACACCCTGTTATCTTTCATCATAAATATACGGACGACATTTTAGCATTGCATGCAGATAGTAAAGGCGTACGATCTCTATATAAATTGCACAGCGATGATATACATTACGTCAATGTGAACACGAATGCAGTCTTACGTGATATAGACTACAAAGTGGATTATGAAAACGCACTTAATGATTACCGATAAATAAAAGGATAATTGTTCATTTAGCTCTATAATTATGTTTGAATCAATAGAAAACGTCCAATCCTCCTGTCAAAAACAGTCGTACATTGCAGATAAAGGATTAGCAACCACAATTTATCTCGCGCATCATCTCAAAAAACCTATATTTTTAGAAGGTGAGCCCGGTGTCGGGAAAACTGAGGTGGCAAAAGTTCTCGCTGATGCAACTGGCGGAAAATTAATCCGATTGCAGTGTTATGAAGGTTTGGATGTCAACAGTGCACTATACGAATGTAGGGTTATTTAGTTTTATAGATATTCATTTTATCAAGTTAACTGTGAGTAAAGGTTTTGATGCATATTCCTTTATTTTATCAGCGATCCGTGTTATGCCTTGAAAACGGAATACGGATAATGCGGTATTTCGTAAAGCGGCCATGACTTGTGGAATAGCCCCGCATCTGACAGGTGATGCGTCCTCGCCGAGTAGCACATCGCGCATCCAATGCGACTTGTTCTCTATTGCCCAATGGCCTCTCCGTAAAGCAAGTAAGCGTTCTGCGGATGCCTCACTCGGTTTCAGGCTCGTAATCCCATAGGTAGTGCGGGTTGTCTCTTCTCCTGTCTTCATATTTTTGGAAGTATAGCAATATTGGATCACTTGTGCTACGCCCGGCCAATCCAGATATGCGTTGAGACTTGTGCTTGCCTTGATACATCGCGTCTCAAGTCTGCCATGCGACTTTTCAATCGTCTCATGCATGTATATCGGTTTCCCTAAAGTAGGGTGTGTTGTGTCTTCAGAAACCGCGTCAGGCACGCCTTGAAAAAGTTTTTCAATCGCTTCTAACAGGTCCGGTTGATTGCCTTTAACAGGCAGCATATAGTCGCCCCCGCTGTTTATGATTCCGTGGCAGAAAGAGCGTTGTGTCAAAAGGGCATCCGTTGTGATAACTTTGCCTGCTACATCAAACGCTTTGAGGATTTCCGTTGATACCGGTATTTCATTGGTTTTGTCGCTGACACCTCGCTGCGTGAGGGTGATCCCTAACTCATGAGAGACGACGGAGAGTAAATGGCTGATCATCGCACCACTTTTTTTAGACGCACGCAGGGTTTTGCCATCTATAGCGACTGCGTCGGAACACCCCCGCAAATCAGGGCACTCTGCTAATGCGGCGTTTACCCATTTTGACAGGATGTTTTCTAATGCTTCAACGTCCAACTTTTTCAACAGATTATGGATAGTTGCGGCACAAGGCGTTTTGTGATGTGTGAACCCGAGTGCTTTTGTGAGTGCGGGCTGTGAGCGTGCCCAGGTAGCGATGGATGTATACCCTTTATGCCCGCACATCAATCCAACGACTAAAAGTGCGAGGATTGCTTTCAAGGGGTGCCGTTTCCCTTTTTCCTTGCGTGGGTCTGTAAGTTCTGCTAACATATTGACTAAGTGGCAGGACTTTTTTCTTGTCATTCTTCACCTCAAAAGATCGTAAGTTTTTAAGGTGAAGTATAGCAGATATAGCGTGAAAAATCACGGTATATCTGCACATCCTAAAATATTAACGATTGTGATAAAAAACAACTAAAATACATAAAACTAAATAACCCTAATACGAATGGAATTACACACGTCAAATACTCCAACTACGCATTGATGAAGCACAAGGACGCGATAAAAATGAAATCGGCTCCGACCTATTCAGCGAAAAATTCCTACTGAAACGGCCACTCCTCGAAGCAATTCAAAGTAACGGTAATGTCCCCCCTGTCTTACTTATTGATGAAGTCGATCGCGGAGACAGCGAATTTGAAGCATTTCTGCTCGAAATTTTATCCGATTTTCAGATCACAATTCCTGAAATCGGAACCATACATGCAAACCAGATACCTTACGTCGTGTTGACTTCTAATCGGACACGAGAAGTTCACGAAGCACTCAAACGTCGTTGTCTATATCAGTGGATCGCCTACCCTACAATTGAAAAGGAATTAGCTATTCTTCAGGCGAAGCTACCACAGCTCAATGAAAACCTCGCAAACCAATTGTGTCAAATGATGCAACGGTGGCGACAAGGTGAATTCTATAAAAAACCCGGCGTTGCAGAAACATTAGATTGGGGACTAGCTCTAATGGCACTCGGAAAATCACAATTAGATGACGAGGTAATTGCTGAAACATTGGGATGCGTTTTCAAATACCAAGACGATATTCAACGCGCACAAGTAACTGAAATAAATGAAAGAGATAACTAAACACCGACCTATTCGAAGAAAAATAATAATTGGAATAGTCTATCCCTTACTCGTCGTAGCAGCTATATGCACCATGGTTCCTCTCTTATGGCTAGTTAGCTCCTCATTCAAAAATGCAGATGAAATCTTTGCCGTTCCAATTCGGTGGTTCCCGAAATTACCGCCACGAATCACTTCTTCCCCTTATATCGTTTCAGATTCTTATCCTAAAATTAAAAAACCTAAAACAGTAGACAACACGACATGGCAAACCCTCCGACCTAAATTAGAAGATGTTCTACAGAAAAAAGTACAGCAATACATTGACGGTAATCCACAGCTCGTAGATTCCAATATTATACAAGATTTACAAAATGAAATGACTGAAGGTATTTGGAAACAAACCATTACGACATTACCTATTCAAGTATGGAATGAATCTACTGAGTCTATCATCATTCAAGTAGAACAATCAATCATACCTGAAACACTAAAGACAATCTGGAATAATGCATATCGTCAAATTGCAATTGAAACAATAGAAATCGAGGATATTGAATTCAATCGGTACAAGATAGGTGCCACTAAATGGAATTCAACTACAGATACTGTTATACAAATTCAAGAATCAACTCAATCTACACCCATTGCTTATTTGAACAACGATTTTAAAGAAAAAAACGAAGCAATTCTTACAACCACAGTTCAATCTCCTGTTCCAATAGATCGAATTCGTCGCATAATCCTTCCAGTTCGTGGAGATGCATCCTATCACCATATTTCTTTGGAGATGTCTGCAAACGCTACTACCTATCTTTCTACACAACCTTATGTGTTAGATAGTGCGTTACGGAAGGAAGCTATGTGGCGACTTCACGGCATTCCAGGGGAGTTAGAATCTTCACAAATTGCAATGCAGCCCTATGTATCAAAGCAGGAATTGACAAAGAGCGTAGCTCCACCACCAGAGGCACAAAACAGATTATCGCTAACATTAACTATACACCGTCCACCATACCTATCAACCGTATGGAATAAACTCACCACAAATTATCGTAAACTATGGGAAGCAGTACCTTATAATCGGTATTTTATCAATAGCGTTTTTATCTCCACCGCTTCAACGCTTTTAGCTCTGTTTTTCTGTTCACTGGGGGGATTTGCATTTGCAAAATATCAATTCCGTGGGAAGACGATTCTTTTCGGAATTATGCTTGCCTCCATGATGGTCCCCTTTCAGGTACTGCTTGTGCCACTGTTCAGTTTGATGTATGATATCGGATGGCTCAATAGCTACAACGCCATCATCTTTCCATTCTCTGTCGGGGCATTCGGAGTGTTTCTGATGCGACAATTCATTGTCACAATACCATCTGAACTGCTCGATGCAGCAAGAATAGACGGATGTTCCGAATTTGGGATATACTATCGCATTGTTTTGCCTATAATCAAACCAGCACTCGGAGCATTGACTATTTATACCTTTTTGAGTTCTTGGAACGGTTACCTGTGGCCGCTCATCGTTCTACGTGATGAATCGAAATACACCTTACCTATCGGCTTAGCAAATCTTATCGGCACCTATCGCCAAGAATACGGAATGTTAATGGCAGGAACACTATTATCACTTCTTCCAATCGTAATTCTATTTTTATTTATGCAACGGGAATTCGTCCAAGGGATCACGCTTGGAAGCGTAAAGGAGTAAACAATGTCTCAATTTACCACAGTCACAAAAACCTCCGAAATTAAGGAAGGACGTGGAAAGTCTTTTACAGTCAATGGAAAACGTATTGCAATTCTCAATGAAAATGGAAAGTTCTGTGCTGTGGACAACACATGTCCCCATGCAATGGGCTCACTCGGGCGTGGACGGATACGAAATGGGACGGTAGTTTGTCCCGTACACGGCTATGTCTATAACACTGAAACAGGTGAGTGTCTGACTGATCCGCGGTTGCGAATCAGAACATATCCAGTTATGGTTGAAGAAGGGGAGATAAAAATAGATACAGATTAGACATATCATCAGCAATTTAAACTCTTGAATTTTATATTCATATTGGCTACAATAACGTGAGTTCGGTCTAAGCAATTGAGTATTTTTTGCAATGTGAAATATAAATTGTTGACAAGCAAATTTTTGGATTTTATTTACAGATACAGAAAGGATATTTTATGTTACACACACCCCCAGAATCTGCTGTGATTCTTTTTGATGGAACAGACCTTAGTAATTGGATAGGTCGCGATGGTGAACCCAAATGGAAACTTGAAGGTGATGCTATGATTGTTGAACCGCGCACAGGCGATATATTCAGCAAGGAAACTTTCACCGATCATTTCCTGCACCTGGAATTTATGACACCAGATATGCCCGAAGCAAGTGGACAAGCAAAAGGGAATAGTGGTGTCTTCTTACAAGGTAGATACGAAATACAGGTACTGGATTCGTACGGTATTGAAGCACCAGGTAAAGGTGATTGCGGAGCTATTTACAACCAATTCGCAGCACTTGTTAACGCATGCAAACCACCACTTGAATGGCAAACCTACGACGTAATCTTCCGGGCCCCGCGATTCAACGATGCTGGAGACATGACTGAAAACGTCAGAGTTACCGCAATCCAAAATGGGCTGGTTATCCTAAATAATGTCCAGTTACCTGGCACAGGGGGCGGGAGTGATTCCGAAGCAGCTAAACCAGGCCCGCTACGCCTACAGGACCATGGTAATCTAGTTCAGTATCGAAACATCTGGGCAGTACCTCTTCCGCTTGCAGGATCTGATCAGTACTAAACCCTATATTAACTAACGTGAGTTCGGTGTCCGAAATATAATATCTTATGCCGAACTCACCTTATATTATCAATTCTTGAACATATCATCCATGAATCAGGAGATTTACAATGGCAAATCAACCTTTACCAACTATACCACGACGACGATTAGGAAGAACAGAATTAAGCATCCCGGTCATCCCCTATGGTACGCAAGGTTTCGGAAACAATTTTGGTCATGTATCAGATGAAGATGCAGTAGCACTCATTAAACACGCAGTCTCTATTGGCAGCAACCACTTCGATTGCGCCCGTTGCTATGGTGACTCCCAGCGAAAGCTCGGTTTAGCAATGAAAGAAATTCCACGAGAAGATGTCATCATAACAGCACGACTCTGCTGCCATTCTGCCGCAGATTGGGGTGGTTATGGACAAGGAAGACCCAATTATTCCGCAGACCGCGCTATTGCAGATTTGGAAGATCAACTAAAACTCCTCAACGTTGATTACCTTGATGGCATGTTGATACATGACCCTCATGAAATTGATCCAACACTTGAAAAGGGCGGAACGCTCGAAGGCTTACTCAAATGTAAAGAACGCGGACTTGTACGCTTCCTCGGTTACGGAATGCATCCGCACGATTTCCATCTAAAAGCTATTGCAACTGGGGACATCGATCTTCTCTTGTGTTTCAACGACTATAACCTCGTCCGTCAATCTGTGAAGGACACAATTCTTCCCGCTGCTGCAGAAGCAGATATCGGTGTGATGAACGGATGGTCAATTTTACGCGGCATTCTTACAGGCGTTGACATCGACGCAGAAATTGAAAGGGGGCGTTGGAAAAAAGAAGGTGACATCGCCGCTGCTTATCCTTTCTGGGAATGGTGTGTTGAGGAAGGTATTAGTCTGTTACAACTCGCAATCCAGTTCTGCCTACGGGAAGAGCGGATACACGGTAATAACATCGGCAGTCTCAATGTCGACCAATTAGAGGCGAATGTCCGTGCAGCGAGTACTCCAATTCCAGACGATGTGTGGGAAAAATTTGATGCAAAATTCGGTTTGCTAAACTAACCTCAGTTGCCACTTGCATAATGTGAGTTCAGAGGGTGAATGATCAGATAGAACGAAAGGCAGACTCTATGAATTCAGAGATAAGCGTTAAGCAAAACATTGAGAGTGCACTAAAGAAGTTCCTCAATGACCAGCTACCGCTACGAGATGCTGCTACTAACCTTCTAAATACACTTGGTTATCATAGCGGATACGTTGGTAGCGATGAGATAGATAAAGTCAGATATGACCGTATTAAAAATAATGCTGAGAAAACGGCTAATCCAACTGATAAACTATGCATCATGGAGTGGGCACCTTTTTCTCAAGTTATGCAAGTTACGGACGCTGAAGTCAACGCGCAGCTAAACACAGAAACTACGCATTTTGAAAGTAAAGCAATTGATAATGAGCTCAGAAGTTCATATATGTTCATTGCAATGCCACTTACCGGAGAATCCTACACACGCACTCAACTTGCTAACATTATGCGGTTTATGAGCATGCGAATACCACAACCGTTCATGGTACTGTTCCGATACGGATCCGTTCTGACTCTCGGCATTATCAATAGGCGACAGAGCAAAATTGATGAAAATAAGCATATCTTGGAAAAGGTTACGCTTATCAAAGACATTGACCTCGATTCTCCGAAACGCGCACATATTGAAATCGTTTTTGACCTACACCTTCGCAAACTTATTAATGATAAAGACAGAAAGGTTCATAATTTTGATACGCTCCATGATGCATGGGAAATTGTTCTCAATACAGAGGAACTCAATAAACGTTTCTACAATGAACTTGAGGAGTGGTATGATTGGGCAATAACAACGTGTAAATTTCCTGACAAAGAGAATAAGATGCAGGTTATCCGAATGTTAACACGTGTCCTTTTTATCTGGTTTATCAAAGAAAAGAACCTTGTTCCAGAAGATATTTTTCAGGAAGATGGCGCGAAAAAATACTTGACTAATTTTGATTATGAGACATCTGATTACTACCAAGCGATCTTGCAAAACTTGTTTTTTGCTACGTTGAACACACCGATAAAAGATCGCGAATTTCGTATTCGCAATGATACTGATACGACAACCACTCAACAGCATTCCTATCCCCAATACAACGAAGATCACCGCAATGCAAATAGATATAGATATGAGGATATGATTCAAGATTCAACAAGATTCCTTGAACATCTTAAACAGGTGCCATTTGTCAATGGTGGTTTGTTTGACTCTCTCGATTCGTTTGAGGCTAAAACGACGGGTGGTAAACGCATTGATTGTTTCACAGATTATCCTAAACATAGAAAAAAACTAAGTGTTCCAGCAAAACTGTTTTTTGAAAAAGAAAAAGGGCTTTACAATATCTTCACAAATTATAAGTTTACCGTTGAAGAAAATACACCGGTTGATCAAGAAGTAGCACTTGACCCTGAGCTTCTTGGACAAGTGTTTGAAAATTTACTTGGCGTGTATAACCCCGAAACCGAGGATCTTGCACGTAAGGAAACCGGATCCTTCTATACCCGCCGCAACGTTGTTAACTATATGGTAGACGAGGCACTTATCGCTTACTTTCTGCAGAAAGTTACTCCCGAAGATGGAGACGCTAAATTCTTAGAAGAACGTCTCCGTGATGATCTCCTTGCCTACGACCTACTCGCACTTACCCCCATTTTTTTTTGAATGCGTGTGTAGTTGTGTTCATAGGTTTCCAATGTTGTCATGTCAGTTCTTCTGCGGTGAGAAAGTTTATATCTCTCAAACAAGTCCTCTCGGTGAACAAGAGCAACGCCTCCTGCGTCCACACCTCGCGGATCATACGGTTGATGACACTGATCACGGAGTAAACTTTCCGCGTAGGGTGTAAAGTTTTTGCCCATCTGTCCGCAGCTTTTTCATAACACAGGAACGCCAAACCATAAGCCACGACTGCCAACAAAAACAGAACTTCCATCCGGGGCTGTTCGTTCTTTCTCAAAACGAGTGCTTTGAAACCGAAGTTCGTTTTCAAGTCTCTGAACCCGTGTTCAATCTGTGTCCGCCGCTTGTAGCAAGTTCGCAGGGGGTTCCCCTGAAGCCGATTGGAGATAAGATATAACGGGTCTTTCTTGGTGTGCTGTCCCCCAACATAGAGTGCCACAGGCACCTGCTCCGTGTAGTGATAAAGCACTTGTGGGTAAAAACCATTTGCCACTTCTTCAAGGCACTGCTTGTTGCCTGCTATACGCACACCAACATTGCGTGGCACACGCATCAAGTAGCAGATGCCTTGCCCCTCAAAAAACTTGAGGATCGCTCTCGCTCGGGCGAACCCTCTGTCAAAAACCAACACAGGCTCCCGACTATCCCCTAACACTTTAACAACGCGACTATGGACATCACAACAGAACTGCTGAACTAAATCGTTATGTCCTTGATAGGTGCCATCTTTGAGCATCTCATTTTTATACAGAACCCAATAGAGCGGGATCGCACGATTGCGAAACGGAAGGGCTGCAACAATCGCCTTCCATCCGCCCGGTAAATCTGTCTCGTCTATCAGCACAAGCAGATGCTGCATCCCCACAGAACGACACACACTGACAACTATATGTGACAACCAAGCACCCTTCACCGCTGCAACCGGAAAATAGGTGTCAATAAACCGCAACACACGCTTTTGCTTAGACTTGTCGTGTTTCACACGGATAGGTAGATGTGAGGCAATCGATTGAATACGAAAACTTGGGGCTACACACACAGCCTGTAGCATCAAATAAAAGTTGCGGAGCGTCGGTTTTTTGATACAAACCCCGTTGAAAACTTTACGAAAACCTGTTATAATCTTTCTGGGGTGTACCCAACTAAGGGTATATTTCATAAGAATACCTCCCTGCCGGTTTTTCACCGACATTATTTTATATGGAGGTATTCTACCATAACCCATCAGACTTTCCAACTTATTTCTATACACACACACGCCTACACATACCGCATACAAAAATGGGGGTAAGTGAGGACCTACTCGGGGCAAAGGATACGTCTAATGATCACCTGATCTATGATTCTGAGATTGAATCGGTAGTCCAAGCGATAGATGACCTGAAAATTCTTGATCCCGCTGTCGGTTCCGGTGCCTTTCCAATGGGAATTCTGAATAAATTAGTCTTAATCCTGAAAAAATTGGATCCGGAAAACAAACGTTGGAAACAGCAACAAATTGAACAGGCAAATAATATTCCCGATCCGCAAAGTCGAGATGGATCACTCGAGGTTATTGATGAAGTTTTTTCTGAAACAAATCAGTATAATAACTATGGCAGAAAACTCTATCTTATTCAGAACAGTATTTACGGTGTTGACATCCAACCGATTGCCGTTACTATTTCCAAACTTCGATTTTTTATTTCGTTGGTCATTGAGCAGCAACCGCACGATAACGCTGAAGACAACTACGGCATTCGCCCACTTCCCAACCTTGAAACAAAATTTGTCGCTGCCAATACACTTATAGGGTTAACGCAACTACAACACCAAGATTCACAGGCTCTGCTTGATGGTGACAATATTCAACTCCTACGTCAGAAAATTGAGGGAATCCGCAAAAGGTATTTCAGTGAAAATAATCGTCAAAAGAAATTAGATTTTATTAAAGATGAGGAAGACTGCCGTAACAAATTAGAGGAAACGTTAGTAAACAAGTATAATGAATTACGCAATGAGGAAAAAAGTAAGATCACATATCAGGTTAAACAACTACAAAGTGGAGATGACCAGGAACAATTGCGTGAGAAATTAGAGAAAGAATTTAGGGGTTACGAGGCAAAACTCACTGCTGGCGTTGAAGAGGCTAAAAGAATTGCCAATTGGGATCCGTATGACCAAAATGATAAAGCAGATTTCTTCGATCCAGAGTGGATGTTCGGTATCAAAGATGGGTTTGATATTACAATCGGCAATCCTCCATACGTTAGAGCAGACGCGGGTGGGAAAGACCAAGCGTTAAGACAGAAAATTAAGGAGATGCGGCAAGAGATTAAAGACAGCAAACAATATGAAACACTTCATGGAAAATGGGATCTATTTATTCCGTTTATTGAACGCAGTTATAAATTGCTTAAGACCGATGGTTTCACAACGCTTATCGTATCTAACGCCTATTGTCATGCAAAATATGCACAGAAATCACAAAACTGGTTTTTAGAAAATAGCAAAATATCACGTCTCGATTTTTGTGGTAAGGTCCCCCTCTTCGGAACATTTGGTGTGCGAAATGTAATTTATCTCTTTCAACGGGCAGATGGTACGCATAACAAACCCGAACGACGCGAGCATTACCCAGAATTTAGCTCAGTTCATCTCTTGCCAACTGACGAACAGCAAAATCTTACACAGCGAGCATTTTTCCCAGAAGATTCCGATAGTCCACAATTTTCAACTGCAACAGTAAAACTTGAGGAGATTTGTTATATCAGTGTCGGTATGGTTGTTCACAGTGACGAAAAAAGGGCAGAAGGTGAATTTGGATTAAAAGATGTGGTTTCAGATGAAAAAGACGAATTCCATCCTAAACCTTTTGTGGAAGGTAAATACCTTGACAGATGGATGCCCGCAACACTGAAATGGCTTGAATGGGGAACAGAGCGCGCGCCTGAATTGTTTCGTCGTAAAACTTTTCCTGAATTATATGAAGTTGACGAGAAATTGATTTCAATTACTATGGCAGAAGGTGAGGAAAGATTGCGCGTTATTTACGATGATCAAAAACTTTATCATAACGACTCAGCATACTGCTTTATCCCTTGGCAGAGTTTAGCAGGGGTACGAAACAGATCAATTAAACAACGAACCCGCTACAGTGATGAAAGACCTATACGATGTGATCTCCCACAGCGTGAAGAACTTGAAAAAACTAGTTGCTGTTTTACCCTAAAGTATTTACTCGGTGTGATGAACTCAACTGTTGCAGATAATTTTTTAAAGGCAAACCGTCGTCATAACATTCGTATCTATCCTGATGACTGGAAACAACTTCCAATTCCGGATGTGTCACTTGAACAGCAAGCACCTATTGTTGCATTGGTTGACAAAATACTGACTGCCAAGCGGAAAGGTTTTGAAAGAAAAGTGTCTCGTCTTGAAAAGAAATTGGATAAGGAAGTATCTATGCTTTATGGTGTTCAGGTATAATAATCTCCCCACCCGCTTCTTTATTACTCCCCTCATTTCGTTTAAAATTTTCCACTTGCGACCCCCTTTTCCGTTTAACTGTAGGTACCCATCATGACAATACTGCAATACCTGTGAATCGGTAAGTGTAGGTTCACAGTCAAAAGTTCGATTAGTCTTATCGTATATCATTGTCTCATTCCATGTAAGTTTGTGCATTCAATGTTAAACAGGAACCTTTCGTAACAAACGGCTTTCGAGATTTTCCAAATTTTTAACTTTGACATTTAAATGATCTGCAAGTTTCTCAATAGTACATAATTCTTGATGATATTTGTCAAATGCAAGTTTCGTATATTTGTGTCCTAAATAGCTAATGTGAGTATTGTAATAATCTCCTCCACCCGTTTCTTTACTACTCCCCTCATTTCGTTTAAAATTTTCATATTGGCCTGCCCAGTTTCTTACTTTCTGATTATATAATTCTTGTGAGAGTATTCCAATTTTGATTAGTTTCAATAGAATAACATGACGACTAACTTTATAGTATCCTGCCAACTTCTGAATTGCCTCATCATTGTATTCAGAATAGTTAAACCGTTTCTTAAAATCTTTTGTTGGTACAAGAAATTCACTTGCAAATTGATTGCAAAAACTCTCTAAATCCGGTAATTTTCTTTTAATCGTTCCTGTCATATCAGGCGTAATTCCGTTCTTACTGACTAAGATATGTCCCAATTCATGAAAAAGAGTAAAAATCTGTCTAACAGAAGGTCTACTATTATTAAGATAGATTACTGGAAATTCTTCATGCATCAGGCAAAATCCATCTACCAAGTCATCTTTAAAAGCGTCCTTGAAAACAAATATACCTTTTTCTTCTATGTTATCACGC
This sequence comes from Candidatus Poribacteria bacterium, assembly GCA_965200395.1. Taxonomy (GTDB): domain Bacteria; phylum Poribacteria; class WGA-4E; order WGA-4E; family WGA-3G; genus MSPOR6. The sequence goes on from CBDAUH010000004.1 coordinate 1,667,830, forward strand.
CAATTTTCAAGTGCCGTTTTCCCATTCGTCCAATCTGATTGCATTTCAACACTAATATCGAGATAATTTCGGCATCTTTGAGCTAACTCAATAGCATTTTGCTTATTTAGAGAGATATGGGATCCAAACAATTGAATATCCCGAAAAATTAAGTTCTCTGATGGGTTCTTTCCATTATTTAATTCCATCAATGAAAATTGTCGGGAATGTGCTTGACGAAACAAGAAGAGTGTTCTGGGATTTAGCTTCTTTACGTCAGCACTTCTAAGTGCAAGTTTCTCTTCCAATTCCGGTTCTTCGGGTGGATCCGGTAGGAAGAAGATAGCAACAGGACGCTTGTACTTATCAGCAAGCTTTTCAAGCTGGACATAAGTAAGAGAACAATCACCGGACTCACATTCGGAGATAAACGTCTCTGTCTTATTTAATGCCTTAGCAGCCGCTTCCACAGAGTAGCCAGAACGTTCACGCGCCCATTTGAGAATCTCAGGATTAATCCCATTAACGTACTCAGCCATGACAGTAACCTCAAAACGTGATAAACATTGTAATCCGTGTAATCCGCGATTCAGACGAACCAATCCGACTGCAAACCCAACTTTTGATACGATTCAGCAGTTGGAAAAATCTTGCCAGGATTACAGAGGCCTGTCGGATTAAAAATTTCCTTCACATTTGCCATCACTTGCAAATCCGCAGGATTAAAAATAAGCGGCATATAATCCATCTTCTCAACACCTATACCGTGTTCCCCCGTAATAGTACCACCCACTTCCGCACACACCGTCAGTATCTCTTTATTCACATGCTCCACGCGCTCACATTGGTCAGCATCACGTTCATCAAAAAGAACAATCGGATGGATGTTACCATCACCTGCATGGAACACATTCGCAATCGCAATCTGATATTTCTCGGAAATTTCAGATATACGTCGCAAAACCTTCGGTAACGTCGTACGTGGGACAACGCCATCTTGTGTAATATAGTTCGGAGCCAGCCTACCAAATGACCCGAAGGCACTTTTGCGCGCTTTCCAAAGCTCTTGACGTTCCGCATCATCCTTGGCGTAATTTACCTCACGCGCATTATGCTGATTGAATATTTCCAGTATCCTATCAGTCTGATTCTGCATACCCGCCTCAATTCCGTCCAGTTCCACGATTAGGATGGCTTCCGCATCAAGTGGAAAACCGAATTGGAATGCATCTTCCAACGCTTGTATAACAAGGGTATCCATCATTTCAAGAGCTGCTGGAATAATACCGGCACCTATGATCGTCGAAACCGCATTTGACGCATCATCCATTCCGTCAAAAACTGCCAATGCCGTTTGATATGCTTGTGGATTCCGTGTAAGACGTACTGTTGCCTTCGTCACAATACCAAAAGTGCCTTCAGACGCAATAAACAACCCGCGCAAGTCATAGCCAAGAACCTCCTCAACCTCCCCACCTAACTCCATTATTTCACCATCCGGCATTACCACTTCCATACCTATAATATGATCAGATGTAACACCATATTTCAAAGTATGTGGCCCCCCAGAGTTCTCAGCGATGTTACCACCGATGGTACACGCCTTCTGGCTTGACGGATCAGGTGCATAATGGTAACCTTGACTTTGCACTGCTTGAGACAGCAGAAGATTAACGACACCAGGTTCCACAACCGCTCTTTCGTTTTCAATATCTATTTCCAAAATACGATCCATACGGTTAAGCGCAATGATAATACCCCCTTGAACAGAGAGCATGCCACCACTCAATCCCGTCCCACCACCGCGCGCAATGAACGGAACGTTGAACTTATTCGCTATCTTAACAATATCCGACACCTGTTGAGTAGTATCGGCAAATACTACCACATCAGGAACCGCCTTAAACGAAGGGGCAGCATCACATTCATAGACCGACAGGGCAGTCGGGTCCGTCAGCACATCTCTTTTTCCAAGAAGGTCCGTAAGCTCGGTGATGAGCTGTTCCTTATTATCCATTTTACACATCCTTTATCATTTATTCTGATGCTGTTATACAAATTACCATATTATCCATTATTTGTCCAATGAGAATCCACTGCGTTTCACCTATGTTGTGCATGCGCAAATGTCCGCAATATACCACGAAAATACCAAAGCAAGAATCACCGAAAAATTTGGCGAAACCTCTGGAAATATGCGAAATAAACAAATTGACCACCTCGCCAAATACCACAAGCTTTTAGATAAGTTCTCGGCACAGGAAAAATTCCAGAGGTTTCTCCAGACCTTACCGTTGACGAAATCATAAAAATAATTGGAAGCGAAACTATATGGATTATACAACCATACTCACGCCATTTATATTCGCTGCTAAAAATATACTTGATGTATCTCAATTATTATGCTATACTTGTTTAGTCAATCCTAAATCTATACTAGAATCAACCAAAGGAGGCAAGGATGCGTATTTTACATGTGTATGTATTATTGCTTATTGCTGTATGTTTCTTAATTCTTCCTGCACAAGCAGCACTTAATCCTGATAACATTATGGGAATGTGGCTCTTTAACGAGGGGAACGGTGATAAAGCAAGTGATTCATCTGACAATCGCAATGATGGAAAAATTATGGGGGGCGCAAAATGGGTAGATGGTAAATTTGGAAAAGCAATCGAATTCAACGGTACTGATGCCTGGGTTGAAGTTCAACACTCAGACACTGTTGGCTTTGAGAAAGGGACATCGTTTACTATTACACTCCATTACAATGGATCAGGGGTTGGGGGAGCACTTGTTGGTAAAGGTTACGAAGATCAATCACAAGTCAAACCTTGGTACCTACTTTGGAATGGTGGTGGTGACCCCAATGTTTCTTTCTATCTACGTAATTCAGCGGATCAAAATTCCAGAATCAATAGCACTGTTCCCGTTGCTGATGAGAAATGGCATTTTATTGCTGCTGTCGCAGATGCAGATGCCAAAAAAAATATCCTTATGGATAGATGGAAAAAAGAATGTTGAAGGTGTCTTAAATGTTTCTGACGGATATGGCACAAATGATAGCGTCTTTCACATCGCACGACACTTTGACCGTTATACAAAAGGTATCATCGACGATGTTGGGCTCTTTAATGTCGCATTGAGCGAAGGCGATATGGATACGATTATGAATAACGGTCTAGAAGAAGCCGCAGCAGTAGACGCTATAGGCAAACTCACAACAACATGGTCTAACATCAAACAACAAATAAAATAAGAATTGGAGAGATATATGATGAAATATTTTGGATTTACGTTAACTTTGTTTATTAGTCTAGTTTTACTTGTTACATATCCGAGTTATGCAGAATATGGATTTGGAAATATCACCGGATTGTGGCTCTTCGATGAAGGCGAAGGGGCTGTAGCTAGTGATTCGTCAAGTCAAAATAATGAAGGTCAAATTCACGGAGCAACTTGGGTAGATGGTAAATTTGGAAAAGCACTCCAATTTGATGGAACAGACGATTGGATTGAAGTGGATTGAAGTGCAACACTCCGATACCGTCGCTTTCGAGTCAGGAACATCCTTTTCTGTCACACTTCATTTCAAGGGAACACGGGTTGGTGGTGCACTTGCAGGTAAGAATTATGAAGATAAATCACAAGCAACCCCATGGTACTTGCTTTGGAACGGTGGCGGCGATAACAAGGTGACTTTCTTCTTACGGGATAGTGCTAACACAAGTTTTAGACCACAAAGCACTACCGAAATCGGAGACGACAACTGGCATTTCGTTGCCGGTGTGGCAAATACAGATACCGGAAAAGCATCCATTTGGATTGATGGAAAAATGGAAGCCGAATTGGATTTCAACACCGACGACGGATACGGAACCGCTGAAGGTGTCTTTCACATCGGGCGACATTTCGACCGATACACCAATGGAATCATTGATGAAGTTGCACTCTATAACGTAGCACTAAACGAAGATGATATAAATTCTATCATGACTGACGGTCTCGTAAGCACAACTGCTGTTGAAGCACAAGGTAAACTGAGCACAACATGGGGTACAATCAAAAAACGTGCTGCACGATAGATATTAGATATTGTTGTAGGTAACGTCATCTGACGTTACCTACAATACAATTTTCATTTAGGCTGCAGAACTTACACACAAACAGTAGGTGCTGCTTTCTAAGTATATTGGAAACTCAGAATTATACTAAAAATTACCTTATACACGACAAAAAATATAAACACAAAAAATGAAGCATAAATATAGTTAAGGAATCTTGTTATCATGAAACAAAAACTGGCACTTATTACACTGACTTTGTTAATATTGGTTGCATTAGGTTGCGGTTCAACTGAAGACCCAACAGATGAAATTGACGAAATTCAGTTGGAATCCGGCAAACTTGAGGTACAGGTTGAATCTATAGAAGGTGTTACAATTCATGTCCGCTTATTAAAAGATGGTCAACTCATTAAACAAGCAGATTCTGAAGGTAACTATGATTTTGGTGAGATAGAACAGGGTGAATATACCGTAGAAATATCAGCAAAAGGTTATGAAACAACAGAGATCAAAGTAAGTATTGTTGCAGATGAAACCTATGTCCTTGATAAAGTAACACTCTTACCATTAGAAGGTCCCGTTGCACATTTGAATGGCAAATTAACTGATGAAAAAACTGGAAATGTATTATCAGATGTTCTCATACAACTTACTGATAAGGCAGATGCAGAATATAAAACTTTGACATCTGATGAAGGTGTTTTCACGTTCGAAAATCTACCAATTGATCAGACTTTCACATTGACAATTAGTCATGAAGGTTATGAAGAACAGGAAATCTTTATAGATGTAATTGGTGCTGATAAGACATTTGAAATAGATGTAGAACTTAAAGCACTTCCTCAACCAGAGACTTTGGATCCAGGTGAAGGATTAAGCACTGGAAGCAAAGCACCTGAATTTGAGTTACCAGACAGCAACGATAATATACGATCACTTGCAGATTTCATAGGTGACAAAAAGGCGGTCATTGTCTTTTATCGCGGCGGTTGGTGACCATTTTGTGTAACGCAACTCGGAGAGTTGCAAGATGACTACGAAGAGATCAAAGCCAAAGGAGCAGAACTCATAGCAATCAGCTCCGATACTGTTAAAGCAGCTAAACAGACAGTAGATAAAGAGGGCCTTAAATTTGCCGTTCTTGCAGATAGTGAAAAGAAAACAATTGCAGATTACAACGTCGTTGATCCAAACAACAAGCATATCGCACGCCCTGCCACATACATAATTGATCAGGACGGTATAGTTGCATGGAGATTCCTTGATCAACGTTTAGGCCATCGCATTCCGAATGAAGAAATTATTGAACAGCTAGAGAAATAATATTAAATTAGACGCAGTCGGAGAAAAAAATGAGACGATTATCTACATACCTCACAATTCCCATAGTGCTTCTTGTGGCATTTGGATGCAATACTGCTGAAAATCCTATCACTGATATCAAAGAAGCTGAAACGACTACAGGAATTGTTCGAGTCAAAATTCAAGCAGCAGATGAGGTAAATATACGTGTCCATTTGATTAAAGACGGTAAAGAGATCCAACGAACAGAAGGGGATGGGCACTTCACTTTGAGAAATCTTGATGCTGGTGAATATACTTTGCGTATTTCAGCACAAGGATTCCATGAGACAGAACACAAGGTAACTGTCATTGCCGGTGAAACAACAACGTTAGATACCATCACTCTCGAAGAATTGGATACTCCTGTTTCACATATTATCGGGCTTGTCCGAAACAATAGAACAGGGATACGTCTACCAACAGTAACAGTCAAACTAACGAATGAAGATGGAGAAACATTTGAGACGGTTACCTCAGATGATGGTATTTTCAATTTTGAGAATCTACCCGCATCACAAAAATTTACCTTGACTATTGAACATGCAGATTATGAAATACATGACGTAACGGTAGAGCCGATACCTGCCAATGAAACCGAAAAATTGAATGTAAAATTAAAACCGATAGGAATCGGCGATAGAGAACTCGAACCTGAGGAACCTGGTGAAGGACTACCAATCTTTTCAATTGCCCCAGATTTTGAATTGCCAGATGGTAACGGAAAACAGCATATACTTTACGATACACTTGATGAGGGGAAAAATGTAGTTCTCATATTTTACATAAATGGACTCTGACCGATATGTCTTACACAACTCGGTGAGTTGCAAAAAAATTATCAAATAATTCAGTCAAAAAATGCTGAAATATTTGCAATTAGTGTTGAAGATATACCAACAACAAGAAGGACAGTTCAAAGGGAAAACCTTGAGTTTCCGGTGCTCTCCGATGAAGACCTTGAAGCAGTTATACCGTACAATGTAGAAGATCAAGAATTCCCAGGTGTTGCACGCCCGGCTACATTCCTTCTTGAATCTGATGGTACAATTGTATGGAAATCAATAGATACAGTTGACAAACGCGTTTCAACAGCACAAATTATCAGGGAATTAGAAAAACTTTGGTAGATCCAATGCAATTTGATTATGATCGTAGCATAACCTTTCCAGGTTGTACAGAAACATTATGCACGCAAAAATGCATTATCCAAAGCAATAATGAAAAAGGATTTATGGTAGAGTTTTGAATTATTTATACATATTGATTATATCTTGAAGTGTTTTATCTTTATTATACTCTCGTAAGCGTTTGATGTTCGCAAAATCATGTTCAATTGGGTTATAGTCCGGTGAATAAGGAGGCAAATACAATAGGGAGGCACCCGATGCCCCTATAAGATCCCGGGTGCGGTGTGTTTTATGGATGCGCGCATTATCCAGAATAACAACATGGTTCTCATCTAAATGCGGGCATAACTCATACTCAAGCCAAGTATTGAAACGCTCCGCATTACAACTCCCCTCAAATAATATAGGGGCTGTAAACGCCTCATCTATACGTGCAGCTAACAAAGTTGTGGTGCGGTTTCTTTGACTGGATATAAGGTCAAAAACAGGTTCACCTTTCGGAGCATACCCGAAACGCCTGAAACTTTCTGACCGAAAACCACTCTCATCAATAAAAACTAAGGATTTTCCGTTTTCCTTTGCAGCAGCGAGTTGCTCACGATAAGTTTCTCGCTTGTGATCACATCGTTCCTTATAGCCGAGTGTCTTTTTTTCGCGAGATACCGAGTTTTCGCAGTCCATACCAAATACAATAGTAGGAAACGCCGAAATGATCTGCGCGCTCCTGTATAGTTTGATCGGGTAAATCTTTTACTTGTTGTGTGAGTGCCTTGTAGTCAATACATCTGGGACCTTTAGGTCCTGATTTTTTCGGGGCGAGTGGGTCTGGTGCGTTGAGCCATTTATAGATAACATCGCGTGAGATATTGAAAAGTTTCGCAGCTTTTACTTTACTGCCGCCGTTATCAATGAAATCAAGCACGCGTTTTCGCAGGTCTGTTGAATATGCCATAATACCGTGTATTATACCACAAATAGAAAAATATGTATAGAAAACTTTATATTTTACCATAAACTATGCAGCAAACTTGGACGTACCTTGTAATAGCACTATTAATGCTCAGTGTTCTAAGTTGTGGTTCATCTAACAATCCAGTAGATAGTTCTAGAGAAATTGATACGGTTACAGCTCCAGAAACGGAAGCGGAAGCGGAATTAGGTGAAGGTTTAATTATCGGCACACATGCACCTGATTTTCAGTTATCCGATGGTAATGGCAAAATTCACACGCTATCCGAAAATCTTGAAAATGGCAAAAATGTGGTAATCGTCTTTTATAGGACAGGGGGCTGAACTTTATGCACTACACAACTCGTTGAGTTGCAAGAGAATTACGAAGAAATAAAAAACAGCGGTACTGAACTATTTGCTATCAGTTCAGAAAATGTTAACCTTACAAAGAAAACTACTGAGAATCAGGGGCTCACCTATCCTGTCCTCTCTGACAGCTACAAAGATGTGATCAACGCATATAATGTCTTAGATCAAACTAACGAAACAATAGCCAGGCCAGCAGCTTATATTATTTCTCAGGATCGAACAGTTGCGTGGAAGTCACTTGATACTGCAGCAGCAAGAGTACCAACCGCAACAATACTAACAGAATTGGGTAAACTGTGATGAATTCTTCCGATAACGTAATTGAAAACATCCTTTCAGATAGAGAAGAGATAGTACGCGAACGAAATAAGTTGAATCGTCGTGAATTCCTCACGACAATTGGAGCTGTTAGCGGTGCTGCGCTTGGCACGTTGCCAGCATTTGCTCAAATTGGGGGGCGTGTTCTAACCACACCGCAACAGAAAGAAAACCTAACGCCCGCCGTTGAAGTCCTTGGAAAACAAGTCTGGGTAGATGATAGACTTAATGAAGATGCTGTAGCAGATATGCTCGATCAGGCTATGGTCAAACTCACCGGTCGAGAAACCGCAAAGGAGGCATGGAGAGATTTTGTCCTGCCTGACAACATTGTAGGAATCAAAATCAACCCACTTGCAGGTCCAAAACTAAGCACACATTCTGTCTTAGTTAATAAAATAGTTGATTCTCTGAACAGTGCAGGAGTTCTCAGAAAACAGATTATTATATGGGATCGGTTTGAAGATCACCTGCTAAAAGCAGGATTCCCAATTGTCACAGACCAAAGTGATGTCCGCACATTGGCAACTAACTTAACCGACATCGGTTATGACGACAAAGTCTTCTATGAAACCGAAGAGGACAGTATCACTAGGCGCGAAAATGAAAGTACGCGCTCACTCTATTCCCGTATCATGACTGAAATAGTGGATGTTGTCATAAATGTCCCAGTTTTGAAGCAACATGACATGTCAGGAATTAGCGGATGTCTGAAAAACATGGCTTTCGGCAGCGTGGATAATACGAGAAGATTCCACGGTAGACCGCTCTACTGCAATCCTGCAATTGCTGAGATTTATGAAAATAAGGTCATAAACGATAAAGTCGTACTTAACATTGTTGACGGTTTGCTTGCTTCCTATGACAAAGGCCCGATATATCATGCAGAAAGCGCATGGCAATTTGGTGGGATGTTTGTTAGTGCCGACCCTGTTATCCTTGATGTACTAATCTTACAAACTGTCAATCAAAAGCGGGAGGAGATAGGACTAAATTCTATGTCAAAATATGCAAATCATATTACGTCTGCAAGCGGCCTCGAATTAGGAAATAATTCTCTCGACCAAGTCAACCTTCAAAAAATAGAGGTGTAATTTAGTGAAATCCAAATTCATCCCTACACTTACACTACTGTGTATATTTCTATTTTCCATACTATTCTCCGGATGCACATTTACGCTGACTACAAACGACTCCTTACAAATCAATCTAACAAAACCCGCTGAAAAAACCGAATCATTAATTTCAGAGTTTGAAACTGGAGAAGAAAACAGTGTAGCAGGGGATGTTACTCAGAAAGCAGGAAGTGTGTGTGTCGGTGGAGCTTGTATCATCTATTAAGGACATTTTGTAGCATAACCTTTCCATGTTGTGCCTCCTACAAAAAATGTCTTATTCCGAACTCACGTTTTAATATATTTGATGTAAAACAAGCAAGAGATCAAGACTTCTTATTGCAGACTATTGCTGTGATCCAACAGAAACGTTTTAGAAAAGCGAATAGTCGAAGCAGAAATTTATCTACAATTTTGAGAAATTGAAACGTCCATTGATAAACAACCGGGATCGAGATAATCTTTTGCCAAAAAAGCGCAAATAAAGACAGAAAATGATATTCTCTGTGATTCACCTCATCAAATACTACATTTAACGCTTCAATATCGGTAAAAGAGAAATAATTCAACTCTCGTGAATATTTCAAGATAAGCTTGCGATAAAGCCAAACCGCGGGATGGTATCGCATGTTCTCCATGAATACCGCTTTTCCACCCGGTTTTAACACACGGTAACACTCTTTCGCAGTCTGTGTATGCTCAGTAAAAACTAAAACGGATTTTGAGATAACGAAATCAAAGGTATTATCTGGAAAGGCAAGCTGTGTGGCATCCATAAGGGAAAAGTCAACCGAATCTGAGACATCGTGATGTATAACCCTCTCCCATGCCTCATTCAACCGGAAGGATAATAGGTCAATTCCAACGACAGTGGCACCTTTCTTAGCAAGGAGCGTTGCAGTGCCACCAGTACCAGTACCTAACTCAAGCACTCTTTTCCCTTCCAAGTCACCCATTTCTGGAAGCACATACTCAAAAACTGGTAAATAATAATCTTCCCACCAGAGTAAAAGCTCCGTCTCAATAGTGAATGATTGACCATTCGGTCGTAATGCATCAGGCGCACTCAAACCTATATTTTTCCCATTTTTCTCAGACTGTCCAGACAACGCTCAGCACATTCAAGGGGCGGATACGGGTAACTTTCTTGCTCAACAATATACCACTCAGTACCACCGACCGTTTCAAATGCATTGAAAAGATCATCCCACGGTACCTCACCTTCTCCAATGAGTGCCTTGTCATTCGTAGATGAGAACTCTTTGATATGTACGATTTTGTATCTACCTGGGTAACGTTCAATGAATGGAAGGTTGTCTTGACCTGCACGTAGGACATGCCCCGTATCAATCTGTAGGACGACATCGTCGCGGGTGTTGCTAGCAAAAGTGTCCCAAGGGATTTCTCCCTCCAACGGCTTAAACTCCCCAGCATGGTTATGGTAGCCGGTATACAGGCCTTGCTCGGAGATTTTATCTGCAATATCGTTGAAGATTTTCGCTGTTTCTTTCCAAGCATCTTGCGAATTAGTATATTGTCCCCCCAATCCCGGCACGATCAGATAAGGATTACCAAGCGTTTTATTGAACGCAACAGTTTTTTCAAGATCATCACCAAGAAGTGTGTTCAAACCCGTATGCGTCCCAACGATTTTTAGTTCAAGGTCATCACACATACCGCGTAATTCTTCCGCAGATCGGTCATAGTAGCCAGCAAATTCTACACCTTCATATCCCATTTGTGCCACTGCTTGAAGTGTAAGAGATAAGTCTTTTGCACAATCATCCCTAACGGAATATAACTGTAATGCAATAGGTATTCTTTCGCTCAAGTAAGTTCTCCTATAAGAAAAAAGTTGAAATAATATTCACGAGTATTACGTGTCTCTTTGTAGTATACCCTTTTTAGGTTGTGCCTCTTTGTAGCACAAACTGTTAGTTTGTGTGTCTTTGTAGCCTACCCTTTCCAAGTTGTGCCTTGTTGTGTGTCTTTGTAGCCTACCCTTTCCAGGTTGTGCGGAAACAAAAAACCAGCCACCCCTATCCTACGAAAAAACACCTCAAAACACACAAACCCTTAAAATCCGCGTCAATCCGCGTAATCCGCGTAATCCGCGATTCAGAGAGTCGTAGCATACCCTTTCCAGGTTGTGCCTTGTTGTGTCTCTCTGTAGCCTACCCTTTCCAGGTTGTGCTCCGAACTCACGTCGTTAGTTAGCCATCAATTCATAGGCAGGTCAACTGCTTTGCCGATATCTGAAGATACAAGTCCAGCTTCTAAAATTTCTTGTGCATCTCGACTTATATACGGACAGCACAGACCATCAATCGGTTCACCCGTTTCCAAACAATGAATCAAATACTCAGGTGCATTTCTTCTGCCCTCAGGTAACGGATCAGGTTCTATTGATTGAACATCACCACCCGCAGGTGTAAGATTGACTTGGTTACCCGATATTGCCAATGCTCCCTCTGTCCCGTATACAACAGGATTGGGTGCAACATATCCGGTTTTTTGTGTCCAAGATGCTTCTGTAATGCCGAAGGCGTTACCATACTTCATCAAAATGACTGCGTTGTCGTCAGGAACGGGATAGTCTTTGACAAATGTACCACGGAACGCTGTAACTTGTTCGGGGAGTCCAAGAAGATATGCACACATATCAGCACAATAGCAGCAGTAGTCCATCAATGCCCCTGCTCCGTTTTTCTCCGCATCGTATAACCATTCGTAGAAATAACGTGAACAACCAATTTCCATCGGTCCGTTGTGTGCAGAACGCCACTTGAAATAGAACAAATCACCGATAGCACCATCTTTTATAAGTTTCATGGCTGTATTCAATGCAGGGCTCCAAGCAGTCGGCCAATTTATCATCAAAAGTGTCTTTGCTGCCTCCGCTGCACTGAGCATTTTTTCCGCTTGTGATAATCGCGCTGCCATAGGTTTTTCTGATACGACATGTACCCCTTTCGCAGCCGCAGATTCAACGATTTCTGGCCCCGCACTGTTTTCAGCACAAGCTTGAACGATATCTAATTCCTCTTTATCTAACATCTCTTGCCAAGAATCGTATACATTCTCAACACCTGTCTCTGATTTGAATTGGTCCCGTAATTCCGCGTTGACATCACCTGCAGCAACGATCTCAACATTCGGATGCTCTTTCCATCTATTTAGTTCACCCCAAACATGATCGTGGACTAACGAAGCGAAGCCAACGCGATAGTTTTTTGGCATAGGTTATATCTCCTGTTTTTAGTACTATTGTCCAACTTATTTGTGTGCACGAATTGCAATCTTTATTGCTGTTTCACCATTGATCCGATAACCACCATCAAGTGCCTTAAATCCATCTTCCACCTGTGTTAGTGGTAACTCATGACTGATCATATCTGCAAATGGTAAATCGCTTTTTTCGAGCAGTGGTAATCCACGTACGAAGTGTTCGTATTGACTACCCCATATCGCCTCGAGGCGCAGGTTCTTTCGCATCAATAACTGGTTGATGTTGAAATCTATTGACCCCATATCAACAAAGTGCCCAACTTCTACGAATGTCCCACTACGTCTGGTATATCCTAAACCTTCTGGTGTTGCAGGTAGAAAACCTGCACATTCGAAGACAACATCTGCCCCTCCATTTTTTGTTGTTTCTGCTTTTACCAGTTCAGTCCGTTCTTCTGCGGTAGTAACTTCCTCAATGTCAATCGTAACATCTGCGCCAAGCCGTTTTGCCAGTTCCAACCGTCCTGCCGGGCCCCCAACCATAATGATCTTTCCTGCCCCGCTCATTTTCGCACAAGCAAGCGTAACCAGCCCAATAGCCCCTGAGCCCTGAACAACAACTGTATCTCCAAATTTTATTTCACCACGCATGACAGCATGTACACCAACAGTGAAAGGTTCAGCCAGAACAGCAATCTCAGGTGAGGTATCAGTTTTCATGAAGCAGGTATTCGGATAGGTGAGATACATATAATCTGCAAATCCGCCACGAAAGTGAGGGGCCTCATCTGGATTCCATTGAAATCCGTAACCTCCATAGCTCGTGCCAGGCGCGAAGATAAGCCTATCACCTTCTTTAATCGGTTTGCCGACATAATCAGTCTTCACGCCTTTTCCAAGTGCTTCAACAATACCGACATTTTCATGTCCCAATAGTATCTCAGTTTGAAATCCGTTTTGCCAGTTATGTAGGTCTGTACCACAAATCCCTGCCAATTCCTGCCGTAGCAGTATCGTATCGGGCTCAGGTTCTGGTACAGGATATTCTCGAATCTCAAAATCTTTTCCGTAAGCCACAACTGCTCTACCTGTTCGGGGCATAGTATACTCCTATCATCTTGTAAGGAATGCCAACATGCTAACTGATACCTTACAACTGTTCTTTATCCGTATCTCCGTTTCTTTTTTCTCATAATAATATATAGCACAATTAATGTACCTATTGAAATCGGGAACCAATATGCTTGGAAAATCTCAAAAAAGATGTTAAACGCTATACATAATCCAACTTCAATAGCGATTATTGCTAACGATTTATTCCAAGGAAAATCCGCATTATGTTGTTTCTTTAATCTATCAGCGAATACAAACGAAACAACTACTGTCCCTGCCACAACGATAAAGAAAAGTAAGTTTACTGTTCCTTGTATGCTCTCAAGAATAGCTCCTATCATTTGTTACTCCTATTTTAAGAATCTCCGCATTCATCAACGTAGACTCTTTCTATTGTATTTGCAAATATAGAGACACTACATCACAAAAAGATAGCATTTCTTGATAGCATCTACTGATTTGCGATTATTTGCTACATATTCGCTCAGGATGGCTATAAACCACCATACGATTCTCCCGCATAAAACCAATCAAGGTAATATTACCTTCTACTGCTAAATCAACAGCAAGCGTAGATGCAGCAGACACTGCAATAATGATCGGAATTCGGGCAAAAAGTGCTTTCTGTACAATTTCAAAACTTGCACGACCACTGACCATCAAAATGTGCTTGTCAAGCGGGATCATATCTGATAACAGAGCTTGTCCAATTACCTTATCAACTGCATTATGTCTACCGATGTCTTCTCTAACTATAAGCAGCTCACCATTTTCATTAAAAAGGCCTGCTGCGTGCAATCCGCCAGTTTTCTCAAATACAGATTGTGCTGCAAGTAATTGAGCATTAAGTTGATAACACACATCCTGATGTAATTGAAATTCTACATCCAGCGGGTCTACCTGATGTTTCACCGAATCAATAGTCATTTTCCCGCAGAGACCGCAGCTCGCATTCGCATGAAAATTTCGTTGCCAACCTGCTTCTTCAAGCACTACCTGATCCTTTAGATGAACATTGACAATGTTTTGAAATGAATCTATGTCTGCATATTGATTGTTGTGGCTGTTTAACGTGTTATCATCTTCACAATAGCCAATTATTACAATATCATCTTCTGATTTGATAAGGTTCTCGGTAAATAAGAATCCCGCAGCGAGTTCAAAATCATGTCCAGGTGTCCGCATTACTACGATAAGACTCTGTTGTCCAACACGAATTTCAAGAGGTTCCTCAACCACTAAGTCGTCTTCAACTTGTGTTTGTTCTGACAGATTCCAACGGACGACATGTTTCGTAATTGTCTGTTGCATAATTCAGCCGGATTTGCTTACATTGGTCAGACGTGTTATTCCGTGGGTTGTATGATCTTATCTTTTTCTACGGTCAACATGCCTTGTGATGTACCAATCCAAGCGCGATTTTTGTCGACCGTGATGCATTGTACCTTAAGTTCTTCAAGAACAATATTTGGATATCCTATGCTTCCAGCATATTCATCATTAATCGGATGGTAAATTGTCACATATTCATTATCAGCAATCCATAGAACTTGATAACCTGGGGGTTCCACGTCATCCACCTCTAAGAGACTTTCATCAACATATCCAGCTACATAGATACTGATTAACTCTTCCTTTCGCTCTGCCCCCTCATATATTGATGAGGATCGTCCATTTGTTCCATCCCAATTTGTATGAAAGAAACCGTTATTTTTATCTTCTTCGTTATACCAGGAAAACAACATTTTTCCATCAATTACATCAAACTTTACAATCTGCGTTTCTTGTGTAATGTCAATAAAATAATGTCGATTCCATATTTGTCTTTCACGATCGAATGCTGCTATGTCATCACCAGATGTTCCTACCCATACTGTGTCAGGTGTCAGTGCAATTGAGTGTATATCATCCGGAACCGGATCGTTTCCATGGTACCTGAATTGTTGTCCTACTTCTATAATCTGTCGAACAATCCCTCTATCAGTCGCGAACCATATCTCGTCAGAATCCATTTCTATATCTCTTATCCAGGTCGGTCCGTCTGCAATTGGGTATTTTTCTACTTTGTCAGTAACCTTATTATAACGTAGAACTCCTTGATTTCTAGTACCAATCCATACCGTAGAAGAATTTACTGTTATTGCTCTGACATCAGGAACAGTTTCAGTGTGCGTGTTAATCATCCAAGCAGCACCTTCAATAACTTTCCAACCGTCATTTCCTCCTGTTTCAATATGTACTATTCCTTTCGGTGTACCAATCCAGAGAGTTGAACCGTCAATAGCGATTGCTTGTATACTGAGATCGGGAAGAAATTCTGTATAGATATTCCAGACACTCGCGCGGATTACATCTTTAGCTTGTTCAACAACAGATGCATCGTCAGGTGTCTTTCGAAGGATAAGATTAGCAATATCAACAGCATTTTTTCTATTGCCAAGTTGAAGATGAATTGTTGCCTGTTTTAACAGAGCATCATTGACATAAACGCTATCTTGATAGATACGAACGAATTGTCTTAACGTATTGAGGGCAACTTCATAATCACCCAAATTTGCTTGTATTGTACCGATTAAGTACACCGCCTTTTCATGATCAGGTGAATTTGAATAGCGCGTAGTTGCATCAATAAGCAGATCAAGTGCAGCAGCAGGATCGCCTAACTTTTCTACAAATAGGAATCCTGTTTGATAATTAATCTTCGCTATTGATTGATGCTCCGGATAGTGCGCTATGATGAGTCGGTATGCGTTAACTGCTGCAGTATAATCCTCTGCGGCAATTGCATTTTCCGCCATTTCCTGAAGTAGTGATACAAGATCATATCTCTGTGCATCTATCAGTAAAACAGATTTAAAATGGACTAATGCTTTCTGCATGTTCCCCTCTTTTTTGTTTAACAAACCGAGCTGGTAATGTGCATCAGCATATTTCGGTGATTCTTGTATTGCTAATTCAAATGTACGCTTTGCTGAGCCAGGGAGCTCTATATCTAACAAGTCAAGCCCATTCTGATAATACTTCGTTGCTAATTGATTAGGTATATTTTGAAGATTAGAAAAAAAACTTAGTGTATTGCCTTCTAATGGAAACTTTAATATCTGACTGTTATATTCAATTTCAAAATGTGTTTCTGTAGCACTAAGCCAACGCCCTGTCAATCTATCTCCGTTTTCCCGGTGAACGGTTACATATTGGTCGCTAAGGACATCCACAGAGCAGAACGTAAATACACATAAAATAATTATATATACTATTTTAGTGAATGAATATTGCATGTTTACTTTACCTATAACATGTTGAAAGGTGTGTATAGATATAATACCAAAATCAAGTGAGAATGTCAAGGGAGGAGTGTAAATTTTCAGAAATACGTAGAGCAATGGCATATAAAAAGGTGTGGCAAACAACCACACCTTACAATACTATAAATGAATTATAGAGCAAATTTACAGAACTATTTCAAAATCAGATCAAGTTCTGATTCTCGTGCAAGTTTTGAATCAGATTTTATCGCTGCGGTCTCTTCCGCTGATTTATATCCATACAACTCAATTTCACTAATTCTCGCTGGATACCGCACTCTACGAAATTGATTTCTTTGATAATAGTTATTTCCTCTATTTTCAGGATTTCTATTATACTCGTCCGCTTCTCTCATAAAGTCTGCCCTTGCACAACGCGCCATAGCTGCGTCATCTGTTGTGTCTAATACAACAATACGAAACCGTGAAGTAGGAAGTATATCCGTATACGGAACTACTACCGGATACGATTTTACCATTTTTACTTCTTCTATCAATTGCCAATCTGTGTCAGAATGAACTGTACCACCTCTATCCGCATAGATAGCAAACTTTTTGAGGTTATCTGAATGTATAACAATCTTACGAATAAGCTTTTTCTCAGGTAACGTTACAATAACTTCTGTTGCATTACTTGAACCGTAAAGGTTTCCTGGTCCTGTAGAGGATCTTGATTCACCAACTGTTTTTATATTACCATCTATCATTTCAGGATTGGTTGACATCGCACCTTCCATTAATGCATAATTATCACTCCATTCCTGTTCCGCAATTAAAATATGACAACCTGCAATAAAAATAAGCGTGCAGAAAATTAATGGAAAGTAGCTAAACCTTGTGTACATTATTATCTCCTATATTTGATTGAAACTCATATTTCCAATGCAATGTTCTTCTAATGTATTATATCAGATTAGACATCCATGTCAAGTAATTGTTCGTTATATGCCCATTCTTAAAGCTACCGCAGCAAGTAAAATAAATATTGAGACAACTCCCATCAAACTTGATACTACAGACATTTGCTTTCGGATCGGTTGGATTTCAGAAGGCAGTTCCTCTAATGCCTCGTCCAGTGGTTCTATCGCTTTCGCCAACTTTGGACCAAATACAAAACTGTGGAGGGTTGTGAGTATAACAAGTACAACAAATAGCATTAATTTAATAAATAGTGTTCTCATAAATGGAGTATTAATTACAGCGTCAGCAGATGAAGATAAGCCAAGTGCAGCGAAAATGTTAATTAATCCGGTAAAAAATAATATACCGACACAACCCCATACAATCGGTTCAAATCGCTTACCAATTTGTGTAAGTAGTTTTATCCGTTGCACGGGCGGCAAGTTCTGACGAAAATATGGAACAATAACCATTGCTAAAATAAGATTGCCACCAATCCATACAACCGCTGCAATCACATGTATCCAGAGAATTAATAGGTTTAATAAGTCGGGCATATTGTGTGATCCTTGTAAAATCGAAATTCAATGAAAGTGTAGAAGAATTGAAAAAAACTTTGTTGATTAGGTTGCATCCAGATTTCGAATCACAATCTTTAGACGAGTTGCTAAATTCTCCCGTTCTTCTGTAGAAAGTGGAACAGGTGCAAACCGATGATATTCACATTTTGTAAGGATATCTTCAATTTCTTCAATAATGCTAAGAGACGCTCCCACATGATTGCATATTTCTTGAACTTTCGCAAGAGATAACTGACTATATGGCTCACCTATCTTATTACACAAATATTGATGTAATAACCGTGTCAATTCCTCACTAAATGATGTTGAATTCATGTCTATAGTTAAATTGTCTATAGAATCATTTGAGACAGATACCGTTTCAAAATCAGTAACACTTTTATCTGTAGATGATGACCCACCTTTGTATTTCAACTTAGAGCGATATAACAGAAATCCAACGAAAATTAATATGCCGACAAGTAGAACCAACAACAACCACAAAGTCCAATAAGGGAAACTCAACTCAGAATCAAGCACATCAGATGAATTAGGTATCACAGTGATCTGAATCGGTTGTGTCTTAGTAGTCTGATATGTCTTAGTGGTTGGATTGTAGAAAGAGAATTCTATTGCAGGTATCCGCAATATTCCTGCTTTTATGGGTATGAGGACATAGGTAAACCCAAGACTATTTTCAGCTTTTTCCATTGCATGTGTAGGCGAATTCACTCTAAACCCCTGAATTGATGAAATATTGGGCGGGTTCAGATTGCTTAGATTTCCCTGACCCTGAATATTTAAAGATAATGTAATTGCATTTCGGACTGCAAGCCTTTTCCTGTCAACTTGTGCACTAATATTAAAGTTACCAATTGCCCCGCTAAATTTTGCAGGTTTACCAAGTTCAGGGAATGGTTGCACATTAAGTGGAATAGGTTTTGTTTTTAAGGTCTTTGGATCTCCTTTTAAGTGTAGTTTTAATTCAGAAGATTCAATCAGGATTTTCCCAATATTTTGTGGGTACAAACGTCTTGCATATTCTTGAACATAGAATACTTTGCCATTTACCTTTGCCGTTGCGTTCTCTCCAGCATTTAGTTCCTCAACGATGAACCCATTAAAGTTAGGTAACGATGGTGTAGGTGGTTCCACTGTAGGTAAAACAGTTGTATACAAATAACGAAATCGATACACTATCCCCTCGTTAATATACGGTTTTTGATTATCCACTTCTGCAACGACTTTATGAACACCACCAGTCGATGTGTTGTGATATGTATCAGATGCACCTACAATTATCTTACCCGGATTCGCTAAATAAGGAATACCTTGATATACAAAACTAATATCAGGCAGAGCGATCTCTCCGATCTTTTGTGGTATCAGCTCATATACCCAAGCCATTGTAACTGCAACTTTGTTGTCTACTAATCGTGGCGTGGTAATTGATTCAAGTGGTACAGCGAGAAAATTAGGGAGGAAATTGAATTGTGGTGAACCGATATGATTAATCTGTGTTTTGCCAGATATTGTAAGTTCTAAAGTCGCCTTCTCGTTATATTGGATGTAGCGTGGAGAGACAACTGCTGTAACTTCTATATCCTTACATTCCACCCCAGTGGCGAAAAGCATCAGTGATATGCTAAGGATAATAATACCGTATAAGGAATTAGTTTGAATGATATTACCAATCTTTAGCACGTCTAATACCGGTGTTGAGCTGTTGTTTGAGAATCTTCTGCCGCCGTCTGCTTTCATTCATATTCAATTGTCGGAGGAGTTGATTTATCTCACCTTCTGAGAGATTACTCGGTTCTGTTTTCGCAGAATCTCGCCTTGTATTGTTTTCTTTTTGTTGTGTGATATTGGGTTGTTCAGCAGTCAATAATTCAAGTGCCAAAGCAAGATTATGTTTAGCATCAACATCATGCGGATTCAATCGAAGTGATGATCTATATGATTCTATTGCCGCTCTAAGATCGCGCATCTGAAACTGCGCATTCCCTAAATTGTAATAAACAGCAGATTTGTTTGGAATATTCACTTTGAGAAGTGCTGTTTGAAAGGCGTTTGCAGCTTGTCGAAATCTACCTTTTTTATACAATGCAGCACCAAGATTATGATGAACGATAGAATTGTTCGGTTTGTTTAAAGCCGCTTCTTGAAATGATGCCACTGCCGTATCATAATTCTGGAATACATAAGCCTCATGTCCGCTTCTCATCAAACGATTCCAATTACCAATCCATCCGATAAGTACGGGCAAAAGAAACGTAAGAAATAATATTTTGGTGATTCTGTCTATCATACAGTAATTATAATAGTAAATAACTAAATTATCAAGAATATGTTATTATGGTAGATTTTAGAATTAATCGGACATTCAGACAGTGCGTAGGTCGGGTAGAGCTTGCGAACCCCATAGGTGTCAACTTAGGGATTTTCAGCCTTTTTCAGTTGCCTATAAGTTGTGTGCTTTCCTGCTCTATGTTGTCCCCAGTCGCTGTATTGTAAATCCTTTTTTATGTTGCTCAGTGTCTTCAATAACGCCGCTTTAGATTCGTGAAAACTCATTGTGAGTGTGCGTGCATGCCGCCCAATAAGTTTCGCTGTGCTGATGGGATCGTGCAGTATACACCGCCAGCCAGCTGCTACCATAATCCAATGTCTTATCAGTTGTGCGATGAGTTTCGCATACACCTCACATAAGATACGATCAGGTTTGGCACTGCGGAATGTATTCACCTTGCCAACGCTTTTGAAGGATTTGAATAGCAACTCAACTTGCCATCGGAGCCCAGCAATAATAATAACTTGTTCAACGGTAAGTTGTGCAACCTCCACATTTGTAATGTAAATATCCCAATCGGCAAGGCGTAACCGTTGTTTTGAGGGCGTTGTCTGTCTCCGTTTAGCATCACGCCTGATGTATCGGCGACGCTTGCTCGCTACTTGTTCGGAACATCGCCGTGCAACGAGGCGTGCTGGCAGACGATCCCTCGCTCCAACATAGCAACGCTGGTCTATAGTGTCCGAGTTTGTTGCCTTGAGGTGCTTATATAAGCAGAAGGGTTCTCCCTGTTCATCATACAGTTTACAGTTTACTTTCAATCTTGTTATCCAGAAGATGCCTGCTTGTGTCATTTTTCTAAATGCGTCAAACGAAAAATAGCCGAGGTCTGCTAAGTGTAAACTCCCCGCAGGAAGCGGTCCAAACGCCGCTGCTGCCTTGCTATCGGCAGTAATACCATCACTGAGTTGGAAGTGTTGGAAAGCACCCGTCAGGACATCAAAACAGAGGTGAAGTTTCATAGCAGACTTCTCACAATCGTTTTTAGCACGCCCCCCTTTCCATACAGGTCTCAGCTCATCCGGCAATGTGAGTGTGGTGCTGTCCTGCACATAGACGCCTGTGAACTGATTTAGCAAAGGCAGTGTCGGCGATTGTGCTGAAATAACTTGTGTTGTTGCGGCTATCTCAAGCACCGATTTCAAGGTTTCGGCTGCTTCAGGTGTCATCCGTTTTTCAATCGCTTGGCGGGTGACATGCACACCTAAAGCACAAGCTGTTTGTGCCAACTCCGTATAACTTGCATCAGGCGTTTCAAGCCACCCGAATACAAGGGTCTGCACGAAAGCACCTCCGGAGAACTTGCGGATCCTTCGGACGAACCCGCACCTTGAAGCTGATGCGTCAGCAATCGTTCGCAGTATAGCTTGCATTTTATCACAAACCTGTGTTAGAATAGACATTGGAACACCTCTTTTGTAGAAATGAGTAATATTGTTTTTCTACTATTATGTAAGAGGTGTCTCTATTTTGCAACAATATTTTATACTAAAATAACATAAAAATGTTCTTAAGTTGACACCTATGGGATCGTACTTTCGTTCACATATCCCACACCAAGATTTATGTCATATCCATCCCGAAAATCGACTGCAAAGTCGGTCATCATTTTGTTGACAGGTGCGGGAACGCTTGAAGCTTTGCCGTAATCAGAAAGGTTAACATCGTCAGTTTTCATGCTTACTTCAATAAATCCTCGAGGGCAGTTTCAAGGGTCTTGTACTGAAATTCATAGCCGCTTGTTTCTGTTTTCTTGGGGATTACGTTTTGACTGAGTAGAGCAAATTCTGCGAATTCACCCATCATCAGGTGTAATCCGAATGCTGGTACTGGAAAAATTGCAGGTCTTCGTAGAACAGCTGCAAGTGTTTTTGTGAATTCAATGTTTCGGACAGGATTGGGTGCCGTTGCGTTTAATGCGCCGCGTATCTCTGCATTTTCCAATGCGTGCATAATGATTCCGATCACATCCTCTATGTGAATCCACGACATCCATTGGTTACCTGATCCAAGTTTTCCGCCAGCTCCAATTTTGAAGATCGGCAGTACTTGATCTAAAAGTCCACCACCTATGCCAAGTACAAGTCCAATACGAACATGGACAACCCGTATGCCAAGTTCGCGTGCCTTCTGCGCTGCTGCTTCCCATTCTTGGCATACTTCTGCAAGAAAATCTGTCCCAACAGGAGATTCTTCTGTAAAACTGTCGTCACCTGTTACACCATAAAGCCCGATTGCTGAAGCACAAACAAGTATTTCTGGTTTAGATTCAGATGTAGCGAGCGAGGAGACAAGGTTTTGTGTGGAAAGAACACGGCTGTCACGTATCCGTTGTTTTTTCTTAGCGTTCCACCTGCCTGAAATAGTTTCACCAGCGAGATGAATTACTGCATGTAGGTCAGATGTTGCTTCTGATGGGAGTTGTTCTGTTTCAGGGTTCCATGCATATATTTCATCTATAGATTGTAATTTTGTTTTGGCACGTTCTGTGTCTCTTGATACGACCTTCACTGCATAATGTTTCTCTTGCAGGGCATCACATACACGTTTTCCGATAAAACCTGTGCCACCGGTGACCAATATTTTCTTCATCGTTTTTCTCCCATGTGTCTATTTTGAAAGTTCTGTTATAGTGTTTTCCAATTGTCTATAGTCATCAATCACAGCGTCACTGAGGATGTCATTGGTTTCAGATTTATTGAATCCAGCGAAACGTATTGCTTTCATTTCAGCATTTTTTGCCCCAACAATATCCGTTCTCACAATATCGCCGACATGCACCGCTTCTTCAGGTTTAGCATTGAGTTGCTTCAAAGTAGAGGTGAATTGTACAACTTCAGGTTTTGTCCGTTCTGTTTCATCAGAAAAAGTGAAGGCTGAGAAGTATTGGTATATATTATCACGTTGCATCAAGTGCCTCACATATTTCCCTGGAGATAAGGCAGAGTCAGATATAATTCCAAGGGAATATTGTTCGCTGAGTCTTGCCAGAACAGGTTTAACATGCTGTATCAACACAGGTGGTGATGCCATGAATGCCTTCCCCAGACAGTCAACAAGAGCATCGATCTCTGCTTTATCAAACGAAAGTTCAAGGGATTCAGCTAGGGCTAGTATACATGTGTCTACGGAAACCCCTTTGTGTTCGTACCAACATGTCATTGCCACTCTATATGCGTTGTCCAAACCAACTGCTATATTTGAGGTTGTGCATGAGTAACCTTGTTTTGTGAGGTATTGATGACAATTTTCGATCCGTATTGCTTGTCGATTTTCCCAGTTTTCCTGTGTGTCCGCATAAAGCGTTTGCCAATAATCAAATGTAATTGCTTTGAACATTTCTACTCCTATCTCGTCTAGTTTTTATCTTCGCAATCCAGATGCTATTTTACCTATTGTGAGATAGGATGTCAAGAAACAAAAATGTACTGTTAGCAAATCCTGTTTGACAAATAGCGAATTTTAACCTATAATTGTCACATAATTTGTTTACGAGGTATTTATAAGATTATACTATAGTTTGGACATTTTTGGTCTTGTTATAGATTATGAATAGTTGGCAGCACTTCCCCGTTAGCACTTCTGAACAGGTGTTAGAACTGCTGCTAACGCCCCTTTTTTGTCTAAATTCTGTTAGAAATCACTGTTTTTTAGCCATCATTTTTCCAATAATCGTGAAAATAGTTGCTGCTGAACCATTTTCACATAGTATCTTTGGGATTTTCAGTTTTTTCTGTGCGTTTTTCCTCGGATCGTAACCCGTATAAAAATAGTTTTGTTGTAAACGTCGCTGCAAGTAAGCGGTCATCAAGCCGCGTGTGAGATGTTTCGGTTTATACCAGTGTATATTGAGCGTGGATAGCACGTCTTCTAAATCAAGAGAAACCTTGTCTGTGTCTGTGTCTGCGGGTGTCTTAGGCAATGGCGACGGACTGAAAGCGAGTTGTGTCAGCGTTGCTGCGGTGAAACTGAGTTGAGCGAACCGATCCAAACTTTTCCTGTCTCGGAGTTGATAGGTGTCAAATCCGAAGTTTTCTTTAGCGTCCCGAAAGGCAGTTTCAATCTGCCACCGGTTTCTATAGTGTCGGATAACTGTTTCTACGGGCAGTCGTAAATCTGAAGTAAATACACAAAAATACCGATAGGGTTTAGACTTTTTCAAGCGTTTGCGTATCACAACGATGCGGACATCTACAGGACACATCTTTGTTCGCACGACTTTATCAGCGACAGAAAGTGTCTGATCCTCAACAACGATATCTGTATACTTCAGGTGTGGAATAGACACACGGCTACCATACCGACGGGGTCTGCCTCTCTTGAGACGCTTAGGGCGTTTCGGTATATGAAAAAACGCTGCGTTTGACTTCGCACGACAAAGTAAATGATGTCCTTGTGAGAGTATCTCCGTGAACACTTTGCGTCTATTGAAACCTCTATCAAAAATGATAAGACCCGGTGGCACAAGATTACATAAATGCTTCAGCACAGCGAGGCTATTCGCGTCCTCGCTTTTCGGTTCCATCATCCGTGTGGCTAATGGAAATAGGCGCGTGCCTTCGCGCGTTTCTGCCAGCCAGCCAATCGCACCGAACTTGTGTCCGTGATGAAACTTGGACTGGTTCTTGTTACGTGCCTGATACGCAGGGTTCCTGCGGAAATGCAAACCCGCTTGTTTTGAACCGCTACTTATGGCATGCGTCTCATCATAGACATAGACGCCCGTGGGGTAAGCGGATAGCACTTGATGGCTTAGCGTAGTGGCGACTTGATCCACACACCAGATGCCACGCGAGAGAAACTTTGGCAGAGACCAATACCGACCTGCTTGGGCTGTCGCAAGATAGATTTGTGTCATTGTGCCTCGGTAGGGCGTATTTATCAGACCTTTTACGAAAGTCTGAAAGTGGTGAAAGTTATTATACTTGAACAAAGGTCAAAAATCTGATAACATGTTGTCCAAGTAGGAAAGTGGGGTCATTTGAAATATCCTTTCAAATTTGTGTTTCCTAAAAGGATACCCGCTTTCCTGCTTTATGTCCATAAAAAAAACAAAAACTGTCCAAACTATAGTAAGATTATATGAACTAATGGAGAATTACAATGACAGTCGAAAGAATGACCGTGGAGGAGATGTCTAAGAAATACCCAAATGAATGGCTGTTTATTATTGAACCTGAAATTCACGAGGGAACTACACATGTGGTGTCTGGCATCGTTCAGGTCCATAGCAAATCGCGTGATGATGTGTATGAGGCATCCATGAAGTTCAAGGGGGATGCAGCTATAAGATGGACAGGTGATGACATATCTCAAAGACCTAAAATGCCTTTGTATAGACCAAGAAATCTAAATTAACAGACAAGCGAAAATCCTCGTTAATAGACAGGCGAAAACCCTCGTTGTATTTGATGATCTACAATACAATGAGGGTTTGCTATTGGAAGGATAAGGTTTTGATAAAAAGTAATAGGATACGTATCAAATACAAAAGTGGAAATGAACATAATAAACCCGTTTATTCGTGAGGATTATCAGATGTTCGTACTTTAATTGCTTCAGGTGTCAACGCGCCGAGGGGTTCTTCATCTTTTAGCACACGTTCAAAGTCGTCAACGATCATATCAGCGACGCGAAGGTTTGCATCTTTTGTCCTGCCCGCAATGTGTGGTGTGAGGACGACGTTATCTCTATTTCTGAGTTCGTCATCAATGGGTACAGGTTCTCTGTCATAAACATCAAATGCTCCTGCAAGTTCATCTTTCACAATGCGTTCCCGCAATGCTTCCATATCAACAGCATGTGCACGCGTGATGATAACAACTAATGCGCCTTTATGTAGCTGGTAGATTCGTTCACGATTAAGTAAGTGACGTGCCGATGGTGTGGGTGGGATAGCAACGAACACAATATCTGCGCGGTCAACGAGTTCGTCCATATCAACGCGTTCGACATCCCATTCTTCAAGCAATGCGTCAGGAACAAATGGGTCGTATCCCATCACGGTTGCTCCGAACACACTGCACCACTTTGCGATTTTTCCGCCGATCTGTCCAAGTCCCATAACCCCTATCTGTTTTGTGCCTAGGTCTCCGTTCACAAAATCGGGGTCATCACAGAATTGGTGTGCGACAGGTAGTTTCTCTGGTCCCCATATTGGATTGACCCAATCCCACAGTTTTTCTCCGATTGTCATCTTGTGGTGCCATTGTGCTGTGCGTCGCAGTGATGATAATGCGAGTCCGAATGCACATTCAGCAACAGATTGCGACCAGGCTCGTGTAGATTCTATCACAGGAATACCGCGATCCTGGAGTTTCGCGTAAGGGATACCATGTCCTGTATTATCTGTCATCGTGCCGAATACTTTGAGTTTCGGTGCGTTGTCTGCACAATCCGCTGTGAAACTACCGCCGAAATGTGAGATGCCGATGACATCGCTCAAATCCACCTGTTGATGGATAGGGTCTTTGCTTGTGGTATTTAGAACGAGCGTTACTCCTAATTTCTCAAGCCGTTTCACCATCTGTTCATGAACGAAGGGCCAGGAACCTTCTAATCCTGGTGAACGGGTGAATAAAAATTGGTGTGTTGCCATACGAATGATTCCTCCTAATTTAGGTAATTACTATATGTGGTGCTGTTGGGTATCTACCGCGTCGATTTCCGTAGAGGGTAAGTCCTCCGCTGTTTTCTGCATTTCCTTTAACTTCATAACGGACGGTGATTATTCCGTTAGAATCATCACTTAAACATGTTTCCTTATCCAATTGAACACGGTATAGGTAGCCGTAGTTTCCAAGGTTTTCGTGAATATAGGTAAGGACCCCGCGTGCATCGGCTGGACAATCGGGTATGGAGATAGTATCCACTTCAGTTCCGTTGACAGAGATTGTTACATCTGATGGATATTTTTCAGGTTCAGTTTGGCGTGAACCGCCGTTTGAAGAGGATGCTTCAAATACAAGTTCCATCTTTGATATCTCATTAGGATTAAGTTTAGCAGGCAGCGGCATTTGATATTCAACATATCCTGCACCTTGTGCCATTAGAAGTTGATCCTTGATTTCCGATGCTCCGTCCCACTTGCTGGATGAAATGTCTCCCGGAAGATGACTAAGCGAAGTTAGACCTGCTGCATCTTCAATATATATCTCAAAATTGATGTAATTTCGTGCGACAACAGCTCCTGTTTCATCGGATACCCACACGTGCAGTGTGCCAACAGCAGCGTTAGTATCTGGAATGGTAAGTTTCAGTTGATGTACTTGTTCTACTTGATAGTGTGGAAAAGGGATTTCAACGCTATTGCTGATCAGTCCGTAAGTCAGCTCACCGTTTTTATGAAGTGTATCCAACTGCCAGTGAAGTGTCGTCCCTTCAATCTGTTTGTGTGAGAAGTGGCTTGTGTATATGTCTGCAGTAACAATATCTCCGGGGGCAACTGTGGTGCCGGGTGGGTAATCAATTGCAATAAAATCAAGTGTGTTGATGTCATTGTAGTCGTATCCGAACTCCTTTACGGAACGGTCATAGTTCATAAAACCGTTGTGTTCCCACTCAATGTCTTGTAGTTCAGTGTAGACGTATCCACATATTTTTGGGTGTAAACGCAACTCATTTGTTAAGTATTTGAAGCACCATGCAACGTCTTTATCACCGGCACCAGCACTGATGCCACCATATTCGCTATTAATCAGCGGGGCATCTGTCTGCTCATTATCACCAGCATAATTAAACTTTGACCCAGGATATGTCTGCTCTACTACGTTAGCGATGTGATCCTTTGCATGTTGGTAATTATTGATATAGAAATGCCAAGAGTTGATGTCTGTTTCGACGTGGTCATATAGACATGGGGAGTTGTCCTCGACAAGACGTGTAGGGTCAAGTGATTTTGCAAGGTGGTACATCCCACGTACCCATTCTTGACGGTCTTTTTGTTCCTTGTAACCTCCGCCGCCGAGTCCCCATGTTTCGTTGAAGTTGCACCATGAGATGATGGATGGATGATTGAAATCCCGTGCGATGTTTCCGCGCAGTGTTTCTTCAAATCTGTTTTTTGCTAAATCGGTATAGTTACCGAAGTTGGGAATGTCGCACATAAAGAGCAGTCCTAGTTTGTCTGCCCAGTAGTAAAGACGCGGTTCGTCAACTTTGATATGCAAGCGTAGGAAGTTGAAGCCGAACTCCTTGGAACGTTCCACGTCGGTTCTGATTGCTTCATCAGTGAGAAAGGTATATACGCCTTCTGGATTGAATGACTGGTTGAGTGCCCCCAACAGATATATAGGCCGGTTGTTAAGATATATGTAGTT
This sequence comes from Candidatus Poribacteria bacterium, assembly GCA_965200395.1. GTDB lineage: Bacteria > Poribacteria > WGA-4E > WGA-4E > WGA-3G > MSPOR6. The sequence continues at coordinate 1,696,875 of CBDAUH010000004.1, forward strand.
GTAATCACCACCTGGTGCCTTCTCTATTGAAACCTTCCGCATGCCAAAATAAGTCTGCACCGTGTCTATAACAGAGTCATTTGAGGCCAATTTCAGTGTGACATCATATAGATTTGGTGTATCCACGTCCCACAGTCTGAGTTTATCGGCGGGGATATCGACAATAATCTCTGTACTATTTGATGCATTAACCTGTCCACTCATCCCATCACATTCCCAGTGTAATTCAGTGTCGGCTGCAATTTCACCGTCAATTGTCACATTAATAGTTGCAATGCTTTTATCGATATCAGGCGTAATTGGACATTGCTTAATATAGGTTGCATTTCTGGGTTCGAGGTAGACTGTTTGCCAGATACCGCTTGTGCGGGTATACCATCCTATCTGTTTTCCAGCGAGTTGTTCTCCGTGGTCTTGTGCATCATATACACGTATAACGATGGTGGCAGGTTCTCCATCTATTAGTGCATCTGTGATGTCAAATTCGAATGGCAGATAACCGCCTTCATGTTCGCCTATTTTTTCGCCATTTACCCATACTGCCGTTTCCCAGTCAACTGCGCAGAAATTGAGAATGACGCGTTTATCCCGCCAATTTTCAGGAATTTCGACTGTTCTGCGATACCAACCGATTGTATGCCGCGGTTCTCTTTTGTAGTTTCCACTGTTGACAAGTCCACCACAAGTTATCTCATCAGGTTTAAGGTAGGCGTTTGTACTTAGGTAGGTTGCATTATCTGCCCGTTCCTCTTCTCCCCACGCAGCAAGGCTTTCCCATGGATAAGGCACGCATATTTCTAATGGATAATCTGTTTCATCTGAAGAAAACCATTCGTCTTTTAGACCGGCATCCTCAGGGTCGAAAGCAAATTTCCATGTGCCGTTGAGATTTAACCAATCAATACCATCTGAAGTGCCGCGTTGAAAGTTGGGTCTTGGATATTCGGGGCGCGGTATTTCTATTTTTGTCACTATCTGTCCATCCTTGTTATTGTTATTGCATAGATTACTTTTATTGTGCATTATATGTAATTAGTTGTTTTTGTGCAATTGAATATTTAAATATTTGCAAGTGGTGTATAAGTCTTTGCCTAGCTACACAACCTGGAAAGGTTTTAAAGGGTTGCGGGGTGTCACCGCAAGACCATTGTGCTTGCTACAACATCGCTGCTGCACAACCTGGAAAGGTTATGCTACAAAGATACGCAAACTAACAGTTCGATGCTCAAAGAGACACAACATAGAAAGAAGAGGCTATAAATACCCTGAATCTTCAAGAGGGTAACCACAACGAAACTGTAGTGCCTTCACCAGGTGCACTTTCAATCTCAACTGAGCCGCCGTGTTCTTCAACAATACGTTTCACATTGGCTAATCCGAGTCCAGTTCCTTTTGTCTTGTGAGTAAAGAACGGTTCAAATAGATGAGCCATATCATCGTCAGGAATTCCGATTCCTGTATCTATAATTCTGATACATACGTTTTCGTTCTGTTGGAAAGTGGATATAGTCAATGTTCCTCCTTGGGGCATCGCTTCCATTGCATTCAAAACGACATTCATAAATGCTTGTTTAATTTTATCAGAATCAAATTGAAAGTTGAGAAGATCGGGTGTGAGTTGCAAGGATAACTCAATCTGGTGGTGTGTTAAGTTTGCTTCCATCAAGGTTAAAACAGATTGCAGGACAGGTGCTAATGACTGTTGCTCAATGTGGAGTTTTGTTGGTCTTGCGAAATCCATCAAACCTTTGACGATGTTGTCTATCCGTTCAATTTCTTCAAGGATATACTGTAAGGACTTCTGTTGTTCGTCTGATGTTTTTGGTTTCTGCATGAGCATTTGAGACAGCATCCGCATAGAGGACAACGGATTACGGATTTCATGTGCAAAAGAAGCGGACATCTTACCTGCAGTTGCTAAGCGTTCTGCTTGAATCAGTTTATTCCGTGATTGCTTTAGTTCCTCTGTCATCTGATTGAATGCTGTGGTTAAATCACCTATTTCGTCGTGTGTTTTGATTTCGCACTGTTCATCAAGATTGCCCTCAGCGACTTGTTCAGTAAAACCGACTAAATCTTTTACTGGCTCAGTGATATGCTTACCGATGCGATGGCTGATGAGTGCAACAAGAGCAGCTACAACTATAGCAATACCCAACATATACAAAGTTAAGGTACGTTTTGCTTCAGCTATTGTTTCTATCGGGCGTAGAAGACAGTAGATCCTTCCAAGCTGAACAGGTCGATAAAAGACTTTGTAGTGTTTTCCGCCAAGCGTGACATCGTGTGTAATCGGTGTGGCGTCCTTACTTTGAAAAGATTTCCTGACTTGATTGAGCCGCAATGCTTCTATTAGATTGTCCTGATTTTGTTCAGCATAGGGTAAATCAGTCAGTGTGCTTACGTTCAACGTGAAGTCTGAGCCAAAGATCATGACTTCAACACTGTAGGCTTGTTTAACCTTTTCGACATCTTCCCGAATAAAACCGGTTTCCATGATGACGTTAAGCCATCCTTGTGTTTCTTTGATAAACTGTTCGCTATATTTCCAAGCGAAGAGTTCAACTGTTATCAATGGTATGAAGATGGAAATTGGTGCAAACAATAGTAGAAATGGGAGAACGATTTTTCTTTGAATGCTGTGACGACGCATAGGTATTCCTTATGTCTAAAGCAATAACATCACTTTAACAAAGGTCATTGTTCTTGTCAAGTAAAAGGGGTTATGTTCAGAATTTTTGAACAAAATATCATCTTCAGCTGTCTAACGTTAGCACTTTCTGTCAGATTTCTATGCCTTAGCTTGTGGGATGTAGATGGAAAACTAAGGATATAGAGTTGCATAAAAATTTGACTTATGCCCCCAAAATATAGTATCATATATGATGTAACTTGCTGAATGGGATTCCACCATGCCACTCGGCAGTGTCCTAACGCGTCCTGAAGAGGCACAACCTAGAAAGGTTATGCTACAAGATGCGTCCTGAAAATGCACAACATGGAAAGGATAAACTACAAAATATCCTTCATATCAATACACCGAACTCACGTTACAATTATTGTGCTTTCCAATTTTTTCATGTCCAATTTGTAATTCGCTATCCACACCATAAATAGGAGAATGAGAATGCAAGAAACTAAAAGAAATATGGAGTTGTTTGCTGCTGAGGAATTAGAAAAATTTGATGATGATGAATTGGTGTCTCACTTCCAGAACGGTGATAAAAGTGTATTTAATACACTTGTTTTAAAATATCAGAATCGTATTGCGAAACTCATATACAGACACACGAATGATGCGGAAACGACAAAAGATCTTTGCCAAGAAACATTTTTAAAGGCATACAAGTCGCTCACAAAATTTAAAGGTGAATCTGCGTTCTATAGTTGGCTTTATCGTATTGCAATGAATTGCTGTATTGACTATGCGCGACAGCAAAGTCGAAGAAAGACTGTTTCATACGACGAATTCGCTGCTGGTCCAGAGGAGTTGTTGGTTAGCAAATATCCATCTCCATCTCATCTGGTTGAGATGGAGGAATTGGGAGATATTATTAACAAGGCTGTGGATCAACTACCTCCGAAACAAAGACATGTTTTTAAACTGCGTTACGATAAGAAGTTGCAGATTAAAGAGGTGGCAGTTCTCATCAATCGGTCAGAGGGAACGGTGAAAACGCACTTGCATCATGCCCATCGTCGGCTGCGTGAATTGCTACGGCCCTATGTTGAGAATCGTCCATTGGAGTGGGACTAAAACATATAAATGAAGTGATTTATCCATACTAACCGTGCACAAAAATTTGACAACACACATGATATTGTGTTATCATTAAATAAAATTGATAAATTAACTTTACACATTTAGGCATTCAAGACGAGAAAATGATAAATAGCGGTTCACACCTCAGTTTGCATAGTATTTCCAGCGATTGGCATTGGTGGCGTTTCAATACCAGTGAAGGGGTGTGTGCACGCTAACGAAATTGTTTTAATATCTTTGAAGTTATCTGTAAACCTTATGCACACAACCTGAGTGGCATAAGGTTTTTTGCTTTTTATGATTGAGGAGGATACATGAAAATATTATCAGAATTGAAATATGATAGAGACGGATTAGTCGCTGCAGTGATTCAAGATTTTGAGAATAATGAAGTGCTGATGGTTGGCTATATGAACGCAGAAGCGATCGAACAAACCTTGTCAACAGGGCGTGTCTGTTTCTGGAGCCGTTCCCGACAAAAGTTGTGGATAAAGGGGGAGACTTCAGGGCATACACAGACTGTCGAATCTGTAGCAGTAGACTGTGATGGCGATGCCTTGCTTATTAAGGTTGAGCAGAAGGTAGCGGCTTGTCATGCTGGCTATCGTTCCTGCTTCTTTCGGGAAGTCTCCCCCGACGGTGAGTCAGCAAAGGTTGTAGGTGAAAAGGTATTTGATGCAGATACGGTTTATTAGAGGGTGAATTCTCTTATTTCGTATCTTAGCATCAGATGTCTTTCATTTTTTTGAACATTGATAATGGAGATATTATTACAATAACGTGAGTTTGGCATAAGACGTTTTTTGTAGGAGGCACAACCCAGAAAGGTTATGCTACAAAGAGGACACAACCCAGAAAGGTTATGCTACAAAGAGCCTTCATATCAAGGACATCGAACTCACGTTATTATAGACATGCTAAGGGACGAAAAGGAGTTAGACAATGTATTATCCTACATTGAAGGAATTTAGAGACAAAGCGAAGGAAGGCAATACGATACCGGTATATCGTTCGGTTTTGGCAGATATGGAGACACCGGTATCAGCATTTTACAAGTTAATGCCGGATAATTTCGCATTCTTATTAGAGAGTGTTGAGGGTGGCGAGCAAGTTGCACGCTACTCATTTCTGGGTAGTCAACCGTCGGTGCTGTTTCATACTAAAGGACATGAGGTGACTATTGAATATTTGACAAAGGGTGAGAAGGTGTGTAAAGAATACGAGGAACCGTTGAAAGCACTTGAAGAGTTGATGCGGAATTATCAGCCGGTCAAAATTGATGGTTTGCCAGAATTTCATGGGGGCGCGGTTGGGTTTATGAGCTATGATATGGTGCGCTTTGTGGAAGAGTTGCCCAATAATAATGAAGATGAACTGCAACTACCCGACTCTTTTTTCATGATTGCTGAGACAATTTTGATTTTTGATCATGTAAATCATCAGATTAAAGTTGTTGCCAATGCACATGTTGACGGTGATGTTGATGCAGCTTATGCCGATGCGGTTGGGAAAATAGATGCTATGGTTGAAAAACTGACAACTGTATCAGAAATAGCTGCAGTTAGAAATAAAGAACAGGATGCAGAACACTATTCCGATTCACTACCTGATCCACAATCAAATTTCACGAAGTCTGCTTATGAAGACATAGTAAAACGTGCAAAGGAATACATCGGAGCGGGTGACATTATTCAGGTTGTACCTTCACAACGGTTCAGTTGTCCTGTTTCCGTTGATACTTTTGACATTTATCGTGCATTACGTGTGGTGAATCCGTCACCTTATATGTATTATCTGAAGTGTAATAGTTTTGACATTGTGGGGGCTTCTCCAGAGATGATGGTGCGGGTAGAGGATGGCATTGTTCAGACCGTGCCGATTGCTGGAACCCGTCCGCGTGGGAAGACAGCTGAGGAGGACCGGGCGTTAGAAGAAGAACTGCTTAGTGATCCTAAGGAGCGTGCAGAACATGTTATGCTTGTGGATTTAGGGAGAAACGACCTCGGGCGTGTATGTGAATACCATACTGTCAAGGTTACCGATCTGATGATAATTGAACGGTTTTCACATGTGATGCACATCGTTTCGCATGTTGTTGGAAGTTTGCGTGAAAATCTATCTGCTTTTGATGTTATTCGTGCCTGTCTCCCTGCAGGTACACTCTCTGGTGCTCCAAAAATACGTGCAATGGAGATCATTGACGAATTAGAACCGACGCGTCGTGGTCCTTATGGCGGTGCGGTAGGCTATTTTAGTCTTTCTGGTAGTGCTGACACTGCAATAACGATCCGAACAGCAGTTATCAAAGATGGGATTGCTTATGTGCAGGCAGGGGGTGGTATCGTTGCTGATTCAGTACCTGAAAATGAATACTATGAAACTGTCAACAAAGCATGGGCAATGCTCACTGCTATTGAAATGGCGCAACAGGGTCTGTTGTTATAGGAGGTAAAAAGATGGTATTGATGATTGACAACTACGACTCATTTACTTACAATCTTGTACAATACCTCGGTGAGCTCGGCGCGGATTTAGAGGTGCATCGTAGTCGGAAAATAGGAATAGATGAATTAGATGTATTGGAGCCTGAGCGGATTGTGATTTCACCTGGACCTTGCACACCACGAGAGGCAGGGATTCCTAACGATGTTATAAAACATTTCGCTGGGAAGGTGCCAATTTTAGGTGTATGTCTTGGACATCAATGTATCGGTGACGTGTATGGTGGTGAAGTGGTGCGTGCAGGTAGGTTAATGCACGGCAAGACCTCAATGATACTGCACAATGACACTGAGCTTTTTGAAGGATTAGATAATCCGTTTGAAGCTACGCGTTACCATTCCCTCATTGTCAAAAGAGATACATTACCAGATTGTCTTGAAATTACAGCATGGACTGACCAGGATGAAATCATGGGGATTCGGCACAAATCTCTGCCGATATGGGGTGTTCAGTTTCATCCAGAGTCTATTTTGACTACAGCTGGGAAGAGTCTGTTAAGAAACTTTTTGGTGCTATAGATAACATGAGTTTGGTCTAAGCGATTTTTATAGGATGCACAATCTAGAAAGGGTATGGGACAAAACGCGTCCTAAAGATGCACAACCTAGAAAGGGTATGCTACAAATACTCTTCATACCAATATATCGAACTCAGGTTAGATACGAATTGGAAATAAATATCAACTATGACAAATAGGACAAAAAACGAAATGCCTACGCCAGTTCTGGTTTCCTGGTCTTCAGGTAAAGATTCGGCGTGGGCATTACATACATTACGCAAACAACCAGAAAAATACGATGTACGTGGTATCTTTACCACCGTTACAAAGACGTTTGATCGTGTCTCTATACATGCGACACCTGGGTGGGTACTGAAACAGCAAGCGGAAAAACTCGGTGTTCCGTTGTATGAGATTCCGATTCCCTATCCTTGTTCAAATGAGATATATGAAGCGGCGATGCGTAAGCTTCTTGCAGAAGTAGAGGCGTTACCTGAAGATTTGACCGCTTCCCATTTTGCATTTGGGGATCTGTTTTTGGAGGACATCCGTGCGTATCGTGAGGAAAAGCTGGGTGGGACTGGCTTTACACCGATTTTTCCGGTATGGGGTGAAGATACGACGCTACTTGCCAATAAGATGATTACATCTGGCTTGCGTGCGATTGTTACTGCTCTCAATCCTGTCAAAGTGCCTGCGGAATTTGCGGGACGGTGGTTTGATTCGGAACTCCTTGCAAACCTCCCTAATGGCGTTGACCCACTCGGTGAAAATGGCGAGTTCCATACCTGTGTTATTGACGGCCCGATGTTTAGTTCGCCTATTGCTGCGAAACCTGGGCAGATCGTGCGGAGAGATATTGTTTCTGCAGCTAAAGATGACGATGATAAAATTCACAGTACCAACCCTTCTCCTCCGACTTATGTGTATGCGGATGTAGTGCCTTTGGACAATAATAGTATCTCATAGTTTAGGTACTGCCTGCAGAATTATGCACCCGATTTGCACCTTCAAGGTGTCACTATAATAATGAAATTGGAGGTGATCCATGAAAAACAACGATGCGCGATTAATCGACCGTATTCTCGATGGTGATGACGCGGCTTTTGCGGAACTTGTGGAAAAATACCAAAAACAGGTTCATGCGCTTGTGTGGCGTAAAATAGGTGATTTTCACATAGCTGAAGAGATCACGCAAGATACATTTCTGAAAGCGTATCAAAAGCTTGAGACACTGAAAAAGTCACAAAGTTTTGCCAGTTGGCTTTATGTGATTGCTACAAGTCTTTGTAACACGTGGTTGCGTAAAAGGTATCGGCGGGCACAGTTGATGCAAGACAAGGAAATCGCACAATCTGAAAAAACAACCTATTCTGAGTATATACTTTCGGAAAATGAGCGGATCACTGCGGAGACACAGCGCGATGTCGTCAAAAAGCTGTTTGCGAAGCTTGGGGAGCGTGAACGGACTGTTATGACGTTACATTACTTTGGAGAGATGTCGTGTACAGAGATCGGTGCGTTTTTAGGTGTATCGGCGAATACGGTTAAGAGTCGACTGCGTCGTGCCCAACAACGTTTGAAGAAGGAGGAAGTGATGATAAGAGAGGCTTTAGACAATTTCCAAATCTCGCCATATCTGACTGAGAATATTATGCGCAAGATTTCGCATGTCAAGCCTGCTGCACCGTCTAGTAACAAACCTTTAGTGCCGTGGGCAGTCGCTGCTTCTACGTTAGTAGTGGTGATGCTAATACTCGGTTTTGGAAATAGCAAATACTTGGCTCGCTTTCAGGATCCTTATAGTTTTGATGCAACTGCAGAGATGACGGTAGACATCATTGATGCACCACTGGTCGCAAACTTGGAGTCCGAACCTGATGTGCGGACACGAGTAGTAAATGGGAATGCGTTGGATAAGCGAAATAATCCTGAACAGCAATCTAATGATATTTCTGCAACGATTGCAGAAGCGCAAGCGGAGGAAATAGTGGAAAATTATACACGGTGGGAATTACCGAAGAAGGCAAAGGCGCGTTTTGGTAAAGGTGGGATCAATGTGCTTCAATTCTCGCCAGATAGTAGGCAACTCGCGGCAAGCAGTAGTATAGGTGTTTGGCTTTATGATATGAAAACAGGGAAAGAAATGGCTATGCTTCCTGGTGCATGCCGATCTCTTGCATTTTCACCAGATGGGCGATTTCTTGCTAGTGCCGGATTGTGGGAAATAGCTACTAGGCAGCAAGTGACACTGATTGATGCTCCTTCGCGTGCATCAGTTTCTCGGTTTTCTGAAGACGGTAAAACATTTTTCACTTTAAGTGGTAATGGCGACTCAATCAGCGAGTTAGATGTTGAAACTGGAGAGGGAAGTGTGAAGCATATCGAAGGGGAAAGTTCTTATAGTGATTATTACGCGCTTACACATGATAAATTTGCAGTCGGAACAGGAACCAAAATTGAGTTATGGGACACAACGACCGGCGAAATGCTGTCTACACTCAAGGGAAACATGCGTGTTTTAGCCTTGGAATTTTCACCTGATGGCACACGTCTCGCGAGTGCAGGTAGGAGTAGTGATAACACAGTTACATTACAATTATGGGATACCGAAAGTAAGGAGTCAATTCTCCTTCACAAACACACGGGATGGGTGAATGCGTTGGCATTTTCTCCGAATGGAGAAATGCTGGCAAGCGGCGGGAGCGATAAGACAGTGCAGTTGTGGGACATCGCCACTGCTGAGCCCCTCACTACTTTCACGGGTCATAGCAGTGGCATCAATGCTCTAGCGTTTTCACCAGACAATCACATACTTGCTAGTGGAAGTGCAGATGGCACAGTCCAGTTTTGGAACATCAAGACAGGAAATTCATTACCTATTCGTATCACTGGGCACACAATGCGGGTGGAAGCGGCGGCTTTCTTTGATAATACCACGGTTGCGACTGTAGCGCATGATGGGGTAGTTAGCTTATGGGATGTGAAAACATCACAAGAAATCGAGACGAGAACATTACAAATAACTGATTTCTACCATAAAGGGGATCAAGATAGAGAGTACCAAGATTGGTTATTGGCTGCAGCGTTCTCACCCGATGGGACAAAGATCATTAGTGCGGGTGTAAAAGGTAATAGACTCCCAGATTCATCTATGGCTGAGTATACACATGATCGATTGATTCGTCTAAGTGATGTTAGGATGGGACATGAATTGCAGACTTTGCCTGTGGCAGGGGGTGCTTCATTCGCAACTTTTTCACCTGATGGCGAAACGGTGGCATCCGACGTTTCTGGTAACATTCATGTGTGGAACACGGAGACAGGTGAGACTTTTGATATATCTCTTGATATGCTGTCTATTGATGTATCTCACTTAGATCAGAACGATATTAACAAGATACCTGACAACATTAGGTCTGAGATTAGTGCATTTAAGCCTGACATCAATGCTTTGGTTTTTTCACCAGATGGCAAAAAACTTGTTAGTGGCGCTCTGGGCGGCAAGGTCGAGGTGTGGGATGCAAAAACTGGCGTTTCATTAGCACGTGTCTTTGAAGGGGAGGGGGCACTGGTAGAGGGCATTCCTCCTGATATTATGGTAAAATATAAAGTTTTCTATACATATTTTTCTATTTGTGGTATAATACACGGTATTATGGCATATTCAACAGACCTGCGAAAACGCGTGCTTGATTTCATTGATAACGGCGGCAGCAAAGTAAAAGCTGCGAAACTTTTCAATATCTCACGCGATGTTATCTATAAATGGCTCAACGCACCAGACCCACTCGCCCCGAAAAAATCAGGACCTAAAGGTCCCAGATGTATTGACTACAAGGCACTCACACAACAAGTAAAAGATTTCCCCGATCAAACTATACAGGAGCGCGCAGATCATTTCGGCGTTTCCTACTATTGTATTTGGTATGGACTGCGAAAACTCGGTATCTCGCGAAAAAAAAGACACTCGGCTATAAGGAACGATGTGATCACAAGCGAGAAACTTATCGTGAACAACTCGCTGCTGCAAAGGAAAACGGAAAATCCTTAGTTTTTATTGATGAGAGTGGTTTTCGGTCAGAAAGTTTCAGGCGTTTCGGGTATGCTCCGAAAGGTGAACCTGTTTTTGACCTTATATCCAGTCAAAGAAACCGCACCACAACTTTGTTAGCTGCACGTATAGATGAGGCGTTTACAGCCCCTATACTATTTGAGGGGAGTTGTAATGCGGAGCGTTTCAACACTTGGCTTGAGCATGAGTTATGCCCGCGTTTAGATGAAAACCATCTTGTTATCTTGGATAACGCACGCATCCATAAAACACACCGCACCCGGGATCTTATAGGGGCATCGGGTGCCTCCCTATTGTATTTGCCTCCTTATTCACCGGACTATAACCCAATTGAACATGATTTTGCGAACATCAAACGCTTACGAGAATATAATAAAGATAAAACACTTCAGGATATAATCAATATGTATAAATAATTCAAAACTCTACCATAGTTTCGCCTATCAGGAACATATTGAAGTATTGGCATTCTCACCGAATGGCAATTTGCTTGCTGTGGCAACTAACGAAAGCGTCCGTTTGTTGATAGGTCATAAACATATCCTTCTTAAGGAAAAGGAAATGTCTGCCAGTCCTGCAGCGTTAGTGTTTTCACCAGATAATACTTTGCTTGTTATCGGATGTAATGGTGGTACAATTGAGTTATGGAATTTCGAAACAGAAGATAAACCCATTATACTTGATGGACACACGGCATCAGTGCGAACATTGGTGTTCTCGCCTGATGGCAGAACACTCGTTAGTACGGCGGAAGATGGTATAATTTTGCTGTGGGATTGGGATGAAGTTCTCAAAGGCTCAGATCGACAAGAATAAAAAAGTGTTTTAGGCAGCCTGAAGACCTACTGTAAAAGCCGTTGAATTATTCCTCACATAAAACAGGCAGTGTAAGAAATAGTCTTGCATTGCCAGTTTACCTTCCATGCTAGACACATTTCTATAGAATAACATGCAATCAAACTCTACATAAATCCTCATATAAGGATTTCCCATGAAAATTCATCTTGGAAGCAGAGGCATTCAAAAGTCGATTTTGGGCGCGGATTTTTGTTTGTCAGAATCGCGGATTACGCCGATTACGCGGATTTACGCGGATTTTAAGAGTTTGTGTCTTCTTACGTGCTTTTTTCTGGATCGCGGATTTACGCGGATTAGGGGGTTGGTGCTTCAAAATGCCTTTCGTAGGATTTGGATAAACATAGATTGTCGGTTGTCAGCATCTCGGATTAGCACCACATCGGCGGTATGAATGCGATTTAGGCACTCTCTGGATTATCTTTGTCAGAATTGCGGAGGACACCAAGTCCGCGACAATTGAATGGTTCTGTCTTAGAAGTAGGGTTATTTAGTTTTATGTATTTTAGTTGTTTTTTATCACAATCGTTAATATTTGGAATGTGCAGATATACCGTGATTTTTCATGGTATATCTGCTATACTTCACCTTAAAAACTTACGATCTTTTGAGGTGAAGAATGACAAGAAAAAAGTCCTGCCACTTAATGGATATGTTAGCAGAACTTACAGACCCACGCAAGGAAAAAGGGAAACGGCACCCCTTGAAAGCAATCCTCGCACTTTTAGTCGTTGGATTGATGTGCGGGCATAAAGGGTATACATCCATCGCTACCTGGGCACGCTCACAGCCCGCACTCACAAAAGCACTCGGGTTCACACATCACAAAACGCCTTGTGCCGCAACTATCCATAATCTGTTGAAAAAGTTGGACGTTGAGGCATTAGAAAACATCCTGTCAAAATGGGTAAACGCCGCATTAGCAGAGTGCCCTGATTTGCGGGGGTGTTCCGACGCAGTCGCTATAGATGGCAAAACCCTGCGTGCGTCTAAAAAAAGTGGTGCGATGATCAGCCATTTACTCTCCGTCGTCTCTCATGAGTTAGGGATCACCCTCACGCAGCGAGGTGTCAGCGACAAAACCAATGAAATACCGGTATCAACGGAAATCCTCAAAGCGTTTGATGTAGCAGGCAAAGTTATCACAACGGATGCCCTTTTGACACAACGCTCTTTCTGCCACGGAATCATAAACAGCGGGGGCGACTATATGCTGCCTGTTAAAGGCAATCAACCGGACCTGTTAGAAGCGATTGAAAAACTTTTTCAAGGCGTGCCTGACGCGGTTTCTGAAGACACAACACACCCTACTTTAGGGAAACCGATATACATGCATGAGACGATTGAAAAGTCGCATGGCAGACTTGAGACACGGTGTATCAAGGCAAGCACAAGTCTGAACGCATATCTGGATTGGCCGGGCATAGCACAAGTGATCCAATATCATTATACTTCCAAAAATATGAAGACAGGAGAAGAGACAACCCGCACTACCTATGGGATTACGAGCCTGAAACCGAGTGAGGCATCCGCAGAACGCTTACTTGCTTTACGGAGAGGCCATTGGGCAATAGAGAACAAGTCGCATTGGATGCGCGATGTGCTACTCGGCGAGGACGCATCACCTGTCAGATGCGGGGCTATTCCACAAGTCATGGCCGCTTTACGAAATACCGCATTATCCGTATTCCGTTTTCAAGGCATAACACGGATCGCTGATAAAATAAAGGAATATGCATCAAAACCTTTACTCACAGTTAACTTGATAAAATGAATATCTATAAAACTAAATAACCCTATCTTAGAAGTTAGATTTATGGTATAATTCTACTAACATAGGAATTATAAAGGGAGGAAGTGATGATAAGAGAAACATTAGGCAATTTTCAAATCTTACCACATTCGCGTATCAAGTCTACTGCACCATCTGGTAGCAAACCTTTAGTCCCGTGGACAGTTGCTGTCTCTACGTTAGCGATGGTGTTGCTTGTGCTTGGTTTTGGCAACAGCTTCGCAGAGCTAAGTGACGCTGAAAAGAAACAAGATGATGAGATCACTACTTTATCAGAAACGGAGGGAGCTGTGAAAGATTGGACCGAACGGTATTTACCTGAAGGTGCAAAAATGCGATTTGGTAAAGGCGGGATGCATGGAATTGCTTACTCTCCTGATGGTGCCAAACTTGCGGTTGCCAGTGCAATCGGTATTTGGCTTTACAATTCACAGACGGGAGAAGAGCTTGACTTGTATACGGGACATACGGATGAGATTTATAGCGTTGCGTTCAGCCCGGATGGGAACACAATCGCGAGTGCAAGTTATGACAAAACCGTTCGTCTGTGGGATGCGGAAACGGGCAAAAACCTCCACACGTTATCGGGACATACGGATGGGGTCTATAGAGTTGCATTTAGTCCGGATGGAAAAACAGTCGTTAGTGGTAGTGATGACTATACCCTCCGTCTGTGGGATGTAGATACGGGCGAACACCTTTGCACGTTACGGGGACATACGCTTTGGCTCAAAAGCGTTGCGTTTAGCCCGGATGGAAACACAATCGTTAGTGGAAGTTGTGACTGTACCATCCGTCTATGGGATGTGGAAACAGGTGAACATATACGTACACTATTAGATGATCAGGAACAGGAGGGTTGGGTTTATAGCGTTGCGTTTAGTCCGGCTGGACATATCATCGCAAGTGGAGGTGAGGACAACGTCCGTCTGTGGCATGCCCAAACTGGATCACATCTCCGTACTCTATCGGGACATACGGATGGGGTCTATAGAGTTGCATTTAGTCTGGATGGGAAAACAGTCGTTAGTGGAAGTGATGACCATACCCTCCGTCTGTGGGATGTAGATACGGGCGAACACCTTTGCACGTTACGGGGACATACGCTTTGGCTCAAAAGCGTTGCGTTTAGCCCGGATGGAAACACAATCGCGAGTATTAGTAGGGACGGCACCATCCGTCTGTGGAATGTGGTAACGGGCGAAAGCATACGCATGTTAGCTAAGCATATAGGTTCGGTCTATAGCGTGTCGTTTAGCCCGGATGGAAACACAATCGTGAGTGCAAGTGATGTCGGCATTCACTTGTGGAATGCGCACACTGGGGAAAACGGACGCATACTGTTCATGGAGCCTGAGGATTCGCCCATCGATGTTGTGTTCAGTCCGGATGGAAACACGGTTATTAGTGCAAGTGACGGCAACAATCCAAAATCAGACAAAGCTATCCGTTTGTGGGATGTAGCAACAGGCGAAAATATACGCACGTTCTCGACGAAGCATACGAATTGGATATATTGTTTCTCACTTAGCCCGGATGGGAACACGGTCATTAGTGGCAGTGCGGATGAAACCTTGCGCCTATGGGATGTAGGCACGGGCAAACATCTACATACACTATTGGGACATACGGATACGGTCGAGAGCGTTGCGTTTAGTCCGGATGGGAACATGGTCATTAGTGCAAATGCGGACGAAACCCTCCGTCTATGGGATGTAGGTACGGGCAAACATCTCCGCACATTATCAGGACATACGGAGTCGGTCGAGAGCGTTGCGTTTAGCCCGGATGGAAATACAATCGTTAGTGGAAGTTATGACAAAACTGTCCGTCTGTGGGGTGTAGACACAGGCAAAAATATACGTACGTTATTGGGACATACAGAGTCGGTCATCGATGTTGCGTTTAGCCCGGATGGAAACATAACCGCAACTGGAAGTAACGACAAAACCGTCCGTCTGTGGGGTGTGGCAACAGGCAAACATCTCCGTACGTTGTCTGGACATGCGGAGTCGGTCACCGATATTGCGTTTAGCCCGGATGGGAAAACAATCGCGAGTAGCAGTTGGGACGGGACCGTGATCCTGTGGGAGCTTGGAAAGTGATTTTGGCAGCATATACGGAGTCAGTCATTTGTAGGTAGGACCTTTGTTATTTTCAAGGACTTACCTCCCTTTATCCTCCCGCCTGCGGGTTGAATTCGGAAGTTCTGGATCCGATTTCAACCACTTCTGGACTCGTACCAACTTATCTGCGGGGATGTGTGCGGCGTTGGCATCTGTTGGAAAGTCGCCGTTTTCTACCTCCTGCTTATACTGACATATTGCTTCATAGGTGAGTTGGCTATAATCTTGATAACGTTTTGCATGTTTGAAGGGGGGACCTATCCCTAATATATCATTGATAACGAGTACTTGTCCGTCACAGTATCTACCTGCTCCGATGCCTATGGTAGGGATGTCGAGGGTGTCCGTGATGATTTTGCTAATTTCTTCGGTAATTTTCTCGAGTACGATGAGTTTTGCCCCTGCGTCTGCAAGTGCTGTTGCGGTTTGTATGAGTTCCTTTGCTTTGGAAACAGTTTTTCCGTGTGTTGATGCTTTTGTGCCGTGTATTTGTGGGTTGTGTCCGATATGTGCGCAAACTTCTATATCCTGCTTAGCGAGCGCAGTAACAATTGGAACTTTTTCAGTTCCACCTTCCAATTTAACACCGTCAGCACCGTTATCTAAAAACAGGTTTGCGTTGGTAACAGCTTGCTTCTCATTTCGGTCAGCTGCGTAAGGCATATCAATGAGGAGATAGGCATTCGTTACACCGCGTCGGACTGCCTTGAGGTGATGGAGCATGTCTGACATCGTCACGTCCATTTCGCTTTTGTAACCGAGGATATTTGTGCCGACGCTATCTCCGACAAACACAATGTCTATTCCTGCTTCGTCCTGCATGCGTGCTGTGGGATAATCGTAGCAGGTTAAGACTGTGATAGGTTGGTGTTGCTGTTTTTTGGTGCGTAGGTAGGTAATATTTTTTTTCATAGTTTAGCCAATACCTCTGCCACGGTTTTTCCGATGGTTGTGAGGTTATCTGCGACTGCGATTCCTGCTTCTTTGAGGGATTTTATTTTATCTGTGGCTGTGCCTTGTCCGCCGGAGATGATTGCGCCTGCGTGTCCCATCCGTTTTCCTGGGGGTGCGGTTTGTCCAGCGATGAAACCGACGACAGGTTTTGTCATTTCGTTTTTGACGAATTGTGCGGCATTTTCTTCAGCTGTTCCCCCGATTTCTCCGATTAGGACGACTGCGTGTGTGTCATCATCTTCCTGAAAGAGTTTGAGTATATCAACGAAGTTTGTTCCTATGACGGGGTCACCGCCGATACCGACACAGGTAGATTGTCCGATATTGAGTTGTTTAAGTTGATAGGCTGCTTCATAAGTTAGCGTGCCGCTTCGTGAGACGATACCGACATTACCTGGAGAATAGGCGAACGGTGGCATTACGCCGATTTTGCATTCGCCGGGGGTAATGATTCCTGGGCAGTTTGGGCCTATTAACCGAGTCTGCTTTTGATTAACATAGGCTTTTGCTTTTACCATATCAAGAACGGGAATATGTTCGGAGATACAGATTATAAGTTCGATTCCAGCGTTAGCGGCTTCCATGATTGAGTCGGCTGCGTTGAAATGTGCGGGTACGAAAATCAGTGAAGTATCTGCGCCTGTTTCTGTAACGGCTTCTGCGACAGTATCAAATACTGGAATACCGTTGACATCAGTTCCGCCTTTTCCGGGGACAGCGCCGGCAACTATTTGCGTTCCATATTCCACACATTGTTCTGTATGAAAACGTCCGGAGCGTCCTGTTATTCCTTGGACAATTACTTTTGTGTTTTTGTTGACGAGTATGCTCATGTTTCCTTGTTCAGTATTCAATTAATGTTTTACATTTTGTTTTTCAATTTTGCCCATACGGTGGTAAGTTTTGCTTGCGGAGATACTGCAGCGAATCCGAGTGCGGCAGATAAGCCATTGTCTGTAATATTCTTTACATCATTATCTGAGAGTGCGACATTGAAGAAAGCGATTTCATCAATTAGACCGGTGAATGCCTCCTGTTTATCGTCTCTTGAACCGATATACTTGGGACCTGTTTTAAATGCGCCTGCGGCAGCGTTTGATGCTTCTAATTTACCGTCTATGTAAACCTTTACAGTTTTTCCATCATAAGTACCAGCAATAGCATGCCATTCGTTGTCATTTAACAAGGTTGTGGACCATGTGTTATGTGGGATGGGTTGTGCGCACTGTCCGGCGAAATTTAGTTTGTGGTTCTGTAATGTAAAGATGATGTCGCCACAGGGCCCAACGATGATGTCTGACCATGCTGGGGCTGCAGGTGTTTTAATCAAAGCGATGATAGACACTTTATCTGTATAGTCGGCAAAATCGCCGACAGCGACATGCGCGCCCCCCTCAAACTTCAAGGCTTGCCCGAACTTGCCGGGTGCCCATTGTGCCCCAATTATTTCTCCATCATTATTATTTTTGGAAGTATCTTCTGCTTTATCACCGTTACCTTCATTAAAGAACCATATACCTAAAGCTGCATCCGAATCAAGTGCGTAACTCAGATTTGAACTCATGAAACAGAAGCAAATTAGGATTACATTTATCAGCATTGCGTTTTTAAATTGGAAAACTCTCATTTTTATTACCTCCATTTGGAAACCGAAGTTCGTTAATGATAAACTATCGGGGAACTTTCAACGCCTCTTAAATGTTACTCGCTATGAGTTCTATATTTTTTACCTGAAAGATCAACACCTATCCATAAGTTGCATCACCACTTCCGATATCCAGTTGAAAGTATAACGTCGATCTCACCCGTTTCATGATCAGGTCCAAGGTATTGATAACGACAACGACCTCTGTGATCTGATTCAATAAAAGGACCTAACAACGCTAATACAAATTCCCAGCCCTGACTTGTCAACTGCCACTTGAAATGATTTTTTGTGTTTTCTATCAGAACTGCGCCAATATCCTCATCAATAACTTGTGCTGATAGTCTGCACCCATCAACCGGAGAGATAAAAGGCAAAGCGTGTATATCTACGACTGCGTTATCGTCCGTAACCAGATTGGTTAGTGCCTGGTGTAACTTTTCAGCTTCCTCTGGTATAGATGGTGATAGAATCAACAGAGGGCAGTCTTGAGAGCCTTCTGGTATGAATTCAAGATACATTTTAGAATTTAAGGTTCGATAACGAGATAGGTAATACTTTTTGCCTCCATTTTAATTGCTATCTCAACGTTGTAATTTCGGTCAATAATATACTGTTTTGGTATTTCCTCTTTTTCACGGATATTGGCTGTTTTATCTAATCCTGCATAATAGAGTGGTAATTTTAGCATAATATCTTGTTCTGTCTGCGTCGGATTATATAGCATTGCGAGACCGCATGGATTGAGTTGTGCGTTTGCGTGAAGTATACAGTCAATGGATCGTCCGTCTGGGCGTTGCACGTGTATTATATCAGCCTCCAATATTTGACGGTATTTTTTGAAAAAGTCGACCCATTTTTTCACGACAGTTTTTGTTTCTTCAGTATCATAAAGGCGTGGGCCGCGATAGCATGCAATTACGCCGCTTCCGAAGTTTTGTGCAAGATGTGATTCGTAGTCATCAAGGTGTTCACAGAGTGGTTCAAATGTGGCGGCTTGTCCCCCGCCGTGATATTCTACTAAGGGAACGAACATCCATCCCATACTTGGTGTTTTTTCATAAGTTCCGTCGTAGATGTTTTGTCGGGCAATAAGAATTTGCTGTTCACGAGGTAGGCTAAAGTTTGTTTCACGGTATCCCATGCCACACTTGTTTGAGCCGTTTAGGTAATAATTATCTGGTGAGTTGATATAGATACCGCGTTTTCTGCATTCGTGATAAAAATTCACGCATGTTTCCCACTGGCGTAACTGTGAATCTGCTAAGCCGTTATGGTGTTTATGTGTTGTGGAAGCACAGACATCACCGTGATAGGGTCCATCTGTTTCTATGATGTCCATACCGGTTGCGTCCATGAAATTCAGGACTCGTTGAACATAGCCGTCTCCCCAGCTGCTTGCAAGACATGCGCTTTGCCCAAATCTACTGCCGGGTTTTCCGGTTTCTGGGTCAATACAGTTGAATTCGTCGCCTACTCCTCGTGAAGCGCACATGAGGGTGTAACCGCCGAGTTGGATATTTTTGCTATGTGCATAATCCGCTAATTCTTTCATCGTAGCGATGTATTCTGGGTTTTCACTTTCTATATTGTATCCGCTGCCGAAGGTCATGATTACCATTTCAAATCCGACTTCTGCGCACTGGTCAATTGCAAGGCGTACTGCCTCTGGTTCTGCGCTTCGAACATGCATCAGAATTGGGTTTTCTGTGACCTGTGGAGGGACTGTGCGGAACATCTTGCGGCGTGCAAGTCCTTTTCGTTCACGGTCATCACTGTCATGGAGTATCTCAAAAGTGCGAAAACTTGTGAAAGTATCTCCAGGATGTAGAGGGACACCTGGCCCGAGTGGATAGTGACTTGTCATCAACAATGGCATCTGATAACGGAAATCAATTTGGGTTAAGTATTCTTCATCTGGTCCCCAACGCGTTGTTTGCATTCCACTGAAGGCATAATCGCTCTCGATGTGTATGCGATGTTTTTCCTGCTCGTTGACTGCAAGGATTTCACAGCTTAAGGCATCCAATTGTATAGGTTTTTGACTTTCGTTGCGAATAGTAATCCACTTGGACAGGACCGGTATACCTTGGTATAGTTCATAATGGACACACACTCGAAGGGCATCAACTGATTCTGGTGATGAGAAGGTAACTGTGAGTGTCACACCTTCTGGGGGATATGGTGACGATTTTTTAGTGCGCCTATGTTCCCATGGATAGCGGGGTTCAGGTTTTCCGATCTGAAAATCACAAAATTGAAATGTGTTAGGATCGCTGGTTAAGTCTTCAATCCATTTGTCATCGAGATAGGCGTAGTCGGGTTGCCCTTTCAAGCCGCCGACTTCAAATTGGTGTCCATCGATCGTAAGTATCGCTTCTGGTTTGATGCCGCGTAGGATACTGCTATCGGTAATTTGATTGGTATAGTCAATTGTTGCGAAATTGGGTGCAGTGACAAACTTTCGCTGAATGAGTCCGTTATCGAGGATAAGCTGATTGTCCGTTTCTTGGACTACAGCGGGTTGATGGTGTGGTTGGACTAGCCAATCGTTTTGTTGTGATGTGTAGTGCATGTTAGGTTTTTCTTGTATTTTATGACGTGTTATTATTTGGATTTGTACCTTGAATAGGCTAATACAACGTTAGTAATTTACCGGAGCGTAAATTGACAGGAGATTTGTAAATAGTTTAAAATGCTGGCTCTATAGCCCATCCCAGTTGATTTGCAATTAAGGCAAGATTTTCTCGAAATTTTCTACGTAAACTTTTCTGCATATCAGCAGGTACTTTGTTAACATTAGGTATCATTATAATTCGAGAATGGGCAGGATTTTCATCAGTTGGATCAGGTTTTATATCTATTTTATGATAATCTATATCCATATTACGAACATCTCCTGCAAGAAGCATTACAACCCCATTTTCCACATCTCCTTGGGTCTTAGCTGGGTCATTATGATGGATGCAGGCTCTATCCACGGATGGCTCATTTTTGTTATCATAAAATGCCATAGGTAGAACTTCTAAATTACCTGATCCATTTGGTCTATACCTAAGATCATTGGGATGTGTATTATGTCCACGTTTTTTATTCTTCTATAGAGTATTTCGTTATTTTCTATATTATTATTGTTCATCGATTAGCCATTTCCATAGTGATAAATAATTTTGCGGATTAAGGTCCCCCTCTTCCGATCCTAATTTGATATTATCAGCTGAGTGCCATATTTTCCTATAATCCGCGTTATCATTTTTTGTGTGGAAATATAAGGCTCTATTCTCATTTTGCCATCCGATACATACATATCCATCTTCGTCACTATAAGCAAATGGACTGAACCATGGATAATTATCGGAATCTACTTGTTTCAGAAGTTCCTTGACAATTTTTATTGCATTCGTCAATGTCAACTCGGTCGGTCTTTCAAATCCTCTTCCATCCCAGTCAAACTCAATCTCTACTATATCATTAATAGATTTTTCTATTTCTCGAAGTGTATTGTCTATTCTACTTTCATCTGTAAAGGTTATATTATAGATGCCTGCATCATTTTCACTATTTATTGAGACATTCCATAAATCAAGAGATTTAGAAGACTTAATGATAGGAGGTACAAAAATATCACTTCCATAAGTTCTGTAATAACTAGATGGTAACTGGTCTGTTCTAACTTCTTGCGGAACATTACCAAGTACTAAAACTTTACCCATTTTATACCTCTACTCTTAATTTATATATTTCAGATACAAATTTTACAGATTTTTCTTGTAAGGTCTGTATCGAATTTTCAGATATACCCGAATCAAATTCAGATAAATCACTGATATTAAAGTGGTAGTTTAATTTAAAGAAGCACTTAATATTATTATAATCAATTGCAATATGAATATTTGTATTAATATTATCTATCTCAGCACCAAAGCTGTATCTCTCAAAAATCAAGGGTGTATCAAGACATTCGCGTCTATTCGCTCCATTCGACTGCATAATATCTATAATGTCCTGAGTATTTTCTTCCTCAACAAACACGAAGTTTATTCCATATCCTATGACAGGGGTATTTGGTAAATAACTGCATAATTTTAAAGCAAATTCTTCTAAGAGTGTAAAATCACGACCTTCTGTTAAAATGAAATCTAACCTTCCATCTACAAAGTTAACTTTAAGACCTTTAAAGTTAACTGCTATTGGGGCATGTTTAAGCGAATGTGCTTGACTTATTTGAATGTCGAAATTTAATTTTTCCTGTTTTGGGTTATTAGGGTCTATAGCATCAAGAAAATTAGTATTCAGAAAATTTTTCTCAAGCCAAAATGGTGTAAACACATTAGGATTCCATCCGCCTAAAATGACCAATGAACTAGATCTATAATCTAATTTCATAAATACGTCCCTTTACTTGCATAGTTAGAGTTTAGACCTGTTACTCTAAATCGTTGATGATACCGTCTTCGGCTGTTCAGTATTGCTGCTTGAATAAATTTTAACGTAACAAACAATTGTTATAATGGAGCACAGAGATTGCACGACCTTAAAAAAGTTAATGTGATTCATGATCAGTAACAGACCTGATATTTCTTAGTATGTTTTCTTTTTCTTCATCTGTATAATCTTGATATTCCTCACGAGGCAGAGGCACATATTTTCTCCAGACTTGATTTGTAAATGAATCCTTCCAATCAGGTGGATAGGGAAATGGAGAAGGCGTAGTTCTATCTACTTCACGTAAAGAATCTACATATTCTTCGATTCGTCTGATATCACTTTTTAAGTCCGAACCGGCTATAAATATCTGCTGATCGGTCAGGAGTAAGCGAGAAAGGCTCTTATGGAACTTGTCATTGGAACTGAAGATACGACAAAACGGTAACTCATACAGATAATGCAAATCTACACAGTGTGTTGATCTGGGACCGACTAATCCACTGAACAATCCCCACCAGAAAATTAAGTGAACTTTCAAACAATAGTGTCCATATTCGGAAAAATCTTGTATTTGCGGCATATCACAGTTGTTCCATCGATTGAAAATCGTTATAGAGTTTTCCTCTGAGACTTTGGTTAACTTTACCAAAAGTTGCAAAAGTTCAAATTGGAAGTCTGGATTGTCCAAAATATCTTCTACAATTGTTAGGATATCTTCGAACGATTTTGGTTTTAAACCTTTTAACTTTTTGCTTAAATCTTGATGCCATGATCTTAAGTCTATCTTTTCAATTTCTGAACGCCATTGTTCAGCCATTTCATAGTCAGATTCTCTGAATTCACCATTTGCCCAAGCGGATAAAGTTTTTCGCTCTTTTTGTTCGTCGAAGTACATTCCGCGCCCTACACCAGGAATATAAGTTTCCTTGCCTTCAAGATACATAGGTGCCATGTGGTCAATAGGAATTTTGTGCCCTAATAAACTTAGCTCAAGTAGTGTATACCAATTTGTATTAAATCGATAGAGACCATGCATACGATTAGAAAGTAATGATACAACTTTTTCAGGGTCCCTTTCATCATCAAATTCCTTTTTAAGATCAGCACCAATTTCGCTCAGCAAAACATGAGTGCTCACAGCAAGATAGTAACGGCCAAGACAATGAGTTTCAGCATTAGATAGAGCTTCTAAAGTAGATTTATCAATGATGATTGTTGGTTTTCCAGCAACATCCCTCAGTACGATTTGATTGTTTATAATAACAGCTTTATTCAGCATATTCTATTTTTCTGGGTTCACACGATCTCGGTTTAAGAATTTGAATCAGGAAATCAATTTCAAGTCCCTGATAAGGAAATTTAAGGATTCTTCTTCAATGCAAAACTATTATGGTTAAATATAAAAATAAATAAACACTGCATCTGTAAGAGCGATCTTCGAATTGCGACTTAGCTCAATAATAGTCGGGTTTCGCTCCGCTTCTACCCGACCTACGGACTACCCGATGTCTAATTAATTCCAAAATTTACTATAGATTATTTCGAAGATGTCTTTAATTGTCCCCATGTTGTTGTTAATTTTGACGGGGGTTCGACATTTCTTGGGATGCCAAATAGTCCCTCTGGATCGAAATTCTCTGGTGGCTCGATTGTGCTGAACCAGACACGATTGATCCAAATGGGTCCTTTACCGTTGGAAGAAAGTCGGAAGTCTGATCCATTTGCGCGATTTTCAAAACGTCCATCTTTGATCACCCAGATGTGAACGCGCCATTTATCCGTACCTTCAGGTTTTAGAACAGGAAAGGCTCCATCACCTGCGCCGCGGAATGCACCTCCAACAGGTCCAGCACCGTTGCTGTCGTATTGACAGTTAATTTCTTCTGCCTTATTGGAGTCGAAGTATTCCATGACTATCCATGCTTCATGGTTTCCGCCAAACAAAAAAGCATCATCAATTTTAAAATACATGTGGTTGTGTCCTGGGCCTGCATAAGGCCAGGGGTTTTCCAGGCAATCAATTTTATCTTGTACTGCGGGTTTCGTGACTCCATCTCCTTGTTCGCTTTGGGTGAGTAAAACACCTTTATTTTCTTCGCCGAGGTCAGTCCAGATGAAGTTTTCTCCTTCAACGGGTTCTTCTGCAACGGCTGTACCTAATGAAATTAGTAAGCATAAGAGCAGAATTGTAGCTGTCCTTTGAATATGACGTATCATTTTTCTCTCCTTTAATACTGTGAGTTTTCGTAAGGTTTATAATTACGGGTACACGGTTAATAGTGCGCGTGTCAAAAGGTTCAGATCTTTGTTAGAGGAGTCTGCCATGATATTTTCCCGTTCAAGGGGTTTTGATTTGTGTTTTAGAGAGTGTATCATAACGAGACAAAAAATGCAAGTGACTTAAGACAGAACTTACGCAAATTTGGGTGTTCCTGTTTAGGATTTACCCCCCTTTATCCCTCACTTACCCCCATTTTTGTATGCGGTATGTGTAGGCGTGTGTGTGTATAGAAATAAGTTGGAAAGTCTGATGGGTTATGGTAGAATACCTCCATATAAAATAATGTCGGTGAAAAACCGGCAGGGAGGTATTCTTATGAAATATACCCTTAGTTGGGTACACCCCAGAAAGATTATAACAGGTTTTCGTAAAGTTTTCAACGGGATTTGTATCAAAAAACCGACGCTCCGCAACTTTTATTTGATGCTACAGGCTGTGTGTGTAGCCCCGAGTTTTCGTATTCAATCGATTGCCTCACATCTACCTATCCGTGTGAAACACGACAAGTCTAAGCAAAAGCGTGTGTTGCGGTTTATTGATACCTATTTTCCGGTTGCAGCGGTGAAGGGTGCTTGGTTGTCACATATAGTTGTCAGTGTGTGTCGTTCTGTGGGGATGCAGCATCTGCTTGTGCTGATAGACGAGACAGATTTACCGGGCGGATGGAAGGCGATTGTTGCAGCCCTTCCGTTTCGCAATCGTGCGATCCCGCTCTATTGGGTTCTGTATAAAAATGAGATGCTCAAAGATGGCACCTATCAAGGACATAACGATTTAGTTCAGCAGTTCTGTTGTGATGTCCATAGTCGCGTTGCTGAAGTGTTAGGGGATAGTCGGGAGCCTGTGTTGGTTTTTGACAGAGGGTTCGCCCGAGCGAGAGCGATCCTCAAGTTTTTTGAGGGGCAAGGCATCTGCTACTTGATGCGTGTGCCACGCAATGTTGGTGTGCGTATAGCAGGCAACAAGCAGTGCCTTGAAGAAGTGGCAAATGGTTTTTACCCACAAGTGCTTTATCACTACACGGAGCAGGTGCCTGTGGCACTCTATGTTGGGGGACAGCACACCAAGAAAGACCCGTTATATCTTATCTCCAATCGGCTTCAGGGGAACCCCCTGCGAACTTGCTACAAGCGGCGGACACAGATTGAACACGGGTTCAGAGACTTGAAAACGAACTTCGGTTTCAAAGCACTCGTTTTGAGAAAGAACGAACAGCCCCGGATGGAAGTTCTGTTTTTGTTGGCAGTCGTGGCTTATGGTTTGGCGTTCCTGTGTTATGAAAAAGCTGCGGACAGATGGGCAAAAACTTTACACCCTACGCGGAAAGTTTACTCCGTGATCAGTGTCATCAACCGTATGATCCGCGAGGTGTGGACGCAGGAGGCGTTGCTCTTGTTCACCGAGAGGACTTGTTTGAGAGATATAAACTTTCTCACCGCAGAAGAACTGACATGACAACATTGGAGACCTATGAACACAACTACACACGCATTCAAAAAAAAATGGGGGTAAGTGCGCCTTTATCCCCCCGCAAGCGGGGGGAATGTGTTCGTCTTGTGCTTTTTGGGGTGTGCGGTGAAGAAGTGGCCTGCCTTTGTGATCGGACCTCTAAAGAATTCCTCGACAATTGAATGACTCTGGTGACTTAAGGTTAATATTTCCAATTTTCGTGTGTGAGTGGTGCTTTGTTTAGTTGGTCGCGATAGGTGCGCTATTTTGGTAAGTAGGTGTCCATCAATTCGTAAAATCGGTTGTTGTGGTGTTGCTCTAAGAGGTGCGTCATCTCATGCACTAGTACATATACTAGACAGGTATTGGATTTTTTTGCTAGTTCAAGGTTTAGCCAGATGCGTTTTGCGTTGATGTTACAGGATCCCCATAGGGTTTTCATTTTTTTGATGCGTACTTCGTTAACGGATACATCCATTTTTTGTTGCCATTTTTCGAGGAGTGGTGTGACTTGTGTTTTGAGCTGTTCGCGGTACCATGCATGGAATATTGCCTCCCGTTTGTCTCGGCTTGTTCCTGGGCGGATGGTGAGTTCGATTCTGGTATTGTTGCGTAATTTGACTGCTGGTGTGCAATTTTTTTCTGTTACGTCGAGGCGGTAACGTTTTCCTGCGAAGTAATGGCTTTCGCCGGTGATAAATTCGCGTTGGGATTGGCGTTGTTGTTTTGTAAAATCTGCCTGCTTTCGTCGGATCCATCCGAGTCGTGAGGTGATTGCCATGCGGATTGCGTCATCGTCAAGTCGCATTGGTGCAGACACCTTTATTTGTCCGTTTGGTGGGTGGACACCGATATAGAGGTGTTTGATATTTTTGCGGGTTACCTTGATGGAGAGTCCGTGGACTTTAATTTGGTAGCTGTTTGTTTTTTTGCTCATTAGGACACGTTTATAGTAGAATCCACGATTAAATGGATGGATGAAAGAGATCCCCCTTTATCCCCCCGCAAGCGGGGGGAGATAAGACAGGTACATAAAGTGTATAAAAATTATGAGATTTACTATAGTGCAGAACAAATTTTGGAGTTCCCTCTTACCTAATATTCGTCTTGGTTTTTGACAAGTTCAAAGATAGTGTCAATATCAATGTCAAGATCATGGTTCTGAATTACTTCCTCAATTGCGTTATGGATACGTCGTTCTTTGAAGATGTTATTTCTCCAATTATCTGTGATTGTATCTTGGATAGCTGTGTCCAATGCGATTGTAGCTGCGGTTCGTTGATCAGGAGGGACATCTTCTAAGTTATCATACAGTGCCTTGCGTGGGTTAGTGTTAATATTTTCGGGATAGTCGCGATAGGTTCCGTAAGTGTTTGCCCTCTCTCCGAGCGTGACTACCTCAGCCAGGAAGTTTGTGTAATCTATTGTCCCTTCTCGTTGTCTATTGATAACTTCCTCAAGTAGGTCTGATAATTCTTCATAGTATCTTGGATTGACGTCTGTTCTATCGACGATAAGCCTGCGTACGTTGTTTGCGATTGTTGCTGCCACTGCGTCTTGATTATCTCGGATGCTTGTGGGTAGTGCTTCAATGGCATTCTGTCTGTTATTAACGAGCAATTCGACGAGTGGTGTCTCGTCAAAAGTGGAGATAGTTTCGGTTTCTGCGGCTTCGATGTATGTATCTAGCAATTGGCGCATATCGGGTTCGTAGGCTTTGAGGTCGATATAATCTCCACTTGCCAGTTTTATGGTTTGGCAAACATTTTCGTAGTGTGTAACTTCGTTTTTTATCTGTGCGGTTTCGGTATCTTCGAAACCTGCTGCGTTCATCTCATTTGCGATGTTGGCATAGGCGCGTACGAACGTTGTTGTGAGTTTATAGAGATTTAGGCGTTTGGGTTCATTGGCTTTTATCTGTGCTTCGTTGCCGATTTCCTCACCACAAAAATAATGTATGTAGTCGAATGTATCTTTGGGTGGGTCGACGGGTTCACACAATGCTTTGATTTGTTCGCGTGCGTCTTCCAATCGTTCTTTTCCTTTTTCGAGTCGTTCTTTGAGCAGCCCTGCGATGTCTTCGGCTTCAAAGTTTGCGAATGCTTCTCCTGTGTAGTCTGTAATTGCCTGCTCTAGTGATCGGAAGAGGTCTTTGTAATCGATGATGTATCCGTGTTCTTTATCTTCGCCGTCGAGGCGATTGACGCGGCAGATTGCTTGAAATAGTCCGTGGTCTTGCATTTTTTTATCGATGTAAAGATATGTGGCAGGGGGTGCGTCTTATCCTGTAAGTAGTTTGTCTACGACGATGAGGAGTTTCATCTCTGCGGGTTTTTCTATGAAATCCTTTTTGACTGCTTTTTCAAATTCTTCTACTCTATGCATGGCGGTGTCTTCGGCTTCGTTGAAATAGGTTGCGAGCATTTTTCTGTAGGTTTTATATTTCCGTTGTTTACCGGCGTTATCTGCTGTGGGTCTGTAAGAAGTGACGATGGCGCATTTTCCGTTTAGTTCTGTTTCCTGAAATAGTTCGTAAAATCGGCAAGCGGAATAGATGCTGTTGGCGATAAGCATTGCATTTCCGCGTCCGCTCATTAATCGGGGGCGTGTTTTCATATCTGCTGCGATATCTGCGACGATCCTTGTTAATCGATCTCTTGAACTTTCCACGTTTAGGAGCGTTCCCCATCGTTGTTTGAGTTGTGCCTTTGCGGTGTCGGAGAGTCCTTGTGTTTTTTCGTCGAAGAATTGGTCGATTTCCTGCTGTGATGTGATGTTTTGGTCGATGTTGCGTGCTTCATAACGTAGGTCTAGGACGATATTATCGTGAACTGCTTCATCGTATTTGTAGGTGTGTATGTATGGTCCGAAGGTTTCGATGCTTCTCTGCCTGTCGGTTCTGAGGAGGGGTGTGCCTGTAAATCCGATGATAAGGGCGTTGGGCATGATTTCCTTCATTGCTCTGTGAAGTTTGCCGGACTGTGTGCGGTGGCATTCATCTATAAAGACGTACATTTCGCCTTTGGGTTGAAATGTATTCTGCTGTTGTGCTTCGATATCTGCTACATAGTTGTCAATATCGGATGTATTTTCACTGTTTGTGGTGCGGAATTTGTGGATGAGTGAGCAGATGAGTCTATCTGTGGAATTACGGAGTACTCTGAACAGATGTTGTCCGTTTTTTGTACGTTCAATTCTCTCGTTGACTCCTTGGAAGACTCCTTCAATTTGATCGTCGAGTTCTGTGCGGTCGGTGATGATGAGTACGCGTGCGTTTGCGTTGTGTTCGAGTATCCATTTTGCTAGCCATACCATGGTTAGGCTTTTTCCGCTGCCCTGTGTATTCCAGATGATACCGCCTTCGCGTTTTTTGACTTTATGTTGTGCTGCTTTTACACTGAAGTATTGATTATGTCTGCAAATTTTTTTGGCACCTTCATCGAAGACGATGAAGTCGTGTAGGATTTCGAGCATTCGGTTTTTATCACAAAGTTGACTGGCATGTCTGTGCAGTAGGTTGTCGGCTGCATCGGGGTGTGCGTTTGCTTCTTTCCACTGTAGCCAATATTTCTCTTGTGTGTTTATGACGGCGTAACGTATGCCTTGGGGTTCGTTTCCTGCCATGATGAGTTGGATGGTGCTGAAAAATTGTCCGATGTTTTCTATGCGCTGATTTGTTATGTTTTGGCGTATGCCTTCGGAGACTGAGACGGTGGAGCGTTTTAATTCTAGTACGCCGATTGCGATTCCGTTGATGTATAGGACGAGGTCGGGGCGTTTGTTTGTGTTTTGGGATTGTAGGGTGACCTCCTCTGCAATGCCGAAGTGATTTTTATGTGGGTTCTCCCAGTCTATTAGTTTGACGGTGATACGTTGTTGCCCGGTGTCTGGTTGGACTCTTACGCCGTAACGTAATAGGTCGTAGACTTTTTGGTTTGCGGCATATAATGTTTTTGTGCCGCCGACATCTGCTGCTCTTTTCAGTTCGTTCAGTACTTTTCTGATGATATTGTTATCATATCCTCTGCTTTTTAGCCAATTGGTGAGATATGTTTTTTCGATGTTGCTATTGTTCTCACGGGATTGCCAGTTTCCGAGGTACTCGTAGCCTAATGTGTCTTGATAGAATGTGATGAGGCGTCCTTGTGTTTTTATTTCTGTTTCGCCTAATCGGTTCTCAGTCATAGTTTTGGCTTCCTTTAGTTCTGATTTTCTGGTTTTAGATTTGTAAGTTGTTTAATCAGATGTTTTTCTCCATATAAGCTGAGATTTCTTTTTGATCTATCTCCATTTTAGGGAATTGCACTTCGCATACATCATCAAATCGAGCAACTACCTGTCGATGTGCTCGATTTGCAGCTGCTTTATCTTGAAAGATACCCAAAGGACGAAATGGAATATTCCATTGTTTTACCATTTGTATTTTGACTGTGGCATCTCGGATTCTTCTATCGTTAGAAAGGGCGTATACGAAAAGTGGATCGGGCATTCCATTGATTCGGCAGTCTACTGTATATTTTTTTTGGGAATCGTGTTCTGGATCGTGCCAGTCGAATTTCATACGGTTTTCTGGGACAATTTCTTCAAGAAGTAATTGGAAATCATCTATAAATGTGGATTGGACATGTTCTGTTGATAGGCATAGCACGTCTCCCATTCGGACAAGTGCTTGTGCGAAGGAATATAGGGCGTCGCCAAAGCGAGCTTCCTGAACTCTAAAAATCAATTCTCCGAAACGATCTTCAACGTTAAATGTATTCAGGGCATTTGAGATGATTTGATAGCGTTTTCCACTAAATAATTTTTTTTCACTGATATCGTAGGTAAGGTGCATATAGGTGTGCCCTTCATCTGAAAGTATCCAACCTCCTTGTTCTTTTTTTAGAACGATAGATATGTGGTCACCGTCGTCGAACATAAAGGGGGTAAACACGCGAAATCGGTTTTTGCCATCAGGTATAATTTGAATCATTTCTGAGACTTTTTCAATAAAGTTTTGTTCTATAGATTTCATTGTCATTGTTTACGGCTCCTCAAGAAGATTAATCTGTAACGTAGGGGGTTCTTCGAAATTTGCATCTTCAAGAAGACACTGGAGAGCCCCATTAACATTATTATATCGATCAGTCTTTTGTGCGTATCCTTCCGCTTTCTGTTTATATTTTTGATATCTTTCCGTAGCAATGTGAATGTGAAAGCCCGTTATTGTTTCCGCTTCAATCTTATTTGTGTGTTCGTGATTACAACCGTTGTAACGTCTAAGGATAAAATGTTTCTTTAGTGAAGGGATATTAACAGCTACTATAGTTTGGACATTTTTTGTTTTTTTTATGGACATAAAGCAGGAAAGCGGGTATCCTTTTAGGAAACACAAATTTGAAAGGATATTTCAAATGACCCCACTTTCCTACTTGGACAACATGTTATCAGATTTTTGACCTTTGTTCAAGTATAATAACTTTCACCACTTTCAGACTTTCGTAAAAGGTCTGATAAATACGCCCTACCGAGGCACAATGACACAAATCTATCTTGCGACAGACCAAGCAGGTCGGTATTGGTCTCTGCCAAAGTTTCTCTCGCGTGGCATCTGGTGTGTGGATCAAGTCGCCACTACGCTAAGCCATCAAGTGCTATCCGCTTACCCCACGGGCATCTATGTCTATGATGAGACGCATGCCATAAGTAGCGGTTCAAAACAAGCGGGTTTGCATTTCCGCAGGAACCCTGCGTATCAGGCACGTAACAAGAACCAGTCCAAGTTTCATCACGGACACGAGTTCGGTGCGATTGGGTGGCTGGCAGAAACGCCCGAAGGCACGCGCCTATTTCCATTAGCCACACGGATGATGGAACCGAAAAGCGAGGACGCGAATAGCCTCGCTGTGCTGAAGCATTTATGTAATCTTGTGCCACCGGGTCTTATCATTTTTGATAGAGGTTTCAATAGACGCAAAGTGTTCACGGAGATACTCTCACAAGGACATCATTTACTTTGTCGTGCGAAGTCAAACGCGGCGTTTTTTGATATACCGAAACGCCCTAAGCGTCTCAAGAGAGGCAGACCCCGTCGGTATGGTAGCCGTGTGTCTATTCCACACCTGAAGTATACAGACATCGTTGTTGAGGATCAGACACTTTCTGTCGCTGATAAAGTCGTGCGAACAAAGATGTGTCCTGTAGATGTCCGCATCGTTGTGATACGCAAACGCTTGAAAAAGTCTAAACCCTATCGGTATTTTTGTGTATTTACTTCAGATTTACGACTGCCCGTAGAAACAGTTATCCGACACTATAGAAACCGGTGGCAGATTGAAACTGCCTTTCGGGACGCTAAAGAGAACTTCGGATTTGACACCTATCAACTCCGAGACAGGAAAAGTTTGGATCGGTTCGCTCAACTCAGTTTCACCGCAGCAACGCTGACACAACTCGCTTTCAGTCCGGTGCTAATGGAGAAGACATCCGCAGACACAGACACAGACGAGGCACCGCTTGATTTAGAAACTGTGCTATCCACACTCAATATACACTGGTATAAACCGAAACATCTCACACGCGGCTTGATGACCGCTTACTTGCAGCGACGTTTACAACAAAACTATTTTTATACGAGTTACGACCCGGGGAAAAACGCACAGAAAAAACTGAAAATCCCAAAGATACTATGTGAAAATGGTTCAGCAGCAACTATTTTCACGATTATTGGAAAAATGATGACTAAAAAACAGTGATTTCTAACAGAATTTAGACAAAAAAGGGGCGTTAGCAGCGGTTCTAACACCTGTTCAGAAGTGCTAACGGGGAAGTGCTGCCAACTATTCATAATCTATAACAAGACCAAAACTGTCCAAACTATAGTAACAGCTAAGATAACTGAAAAAGTCAACTGATTGAATTTACTTGTTTTGACAATGATTCTGAATGTATTCCCGGCCTCACTTGTTATATCTTGGTAGTGTTCCTTGAATCCGCGATTTTCCCTTTCCTTAAATTCACTTGCCCAGCTGTCTGACAGAACTTTGCGTTCTTGTATTAACGCTTCGATTTCTTGATCTGTAAATATTATACTCATAATTTATTCAGATTTCAATAGGCGGACTTTGCCTGTGAGGTACTGCTGCATCGTGCGTTACTCAATAATAGTCGGGTTTCGCAAGCTCTACCTGACCTACGAACTGATGCACAACCTGGAAAGGTTATGCTACAAAGAGTTTTCTGAATCGCGGATTTTCGCGGATTACGCGGATTTTTGTTTGGTGTTTCCGGGTGCTTTTCATAGGATATTATATTTTTTCTGAATTACGGATTTCTCGGATTTTGTTTTTTGATTGCTGTCATTTGCTTGGTCGTGCAACATGAGTTTGGAATAGGACATTTTTGTCCGTTGCACAACCTGGAAAGGTTATGCTACAAAGAGTTTGTTGCAAGTTTGGTGACTACTCTCGCCACTGTAACAATATTTCTAGTAACCTTTCTACGAGCAGTTGGATGTTACTTTCCTTTCGTTCTGCTTCTAATCTTGCAAGAATTCGGCAGACTTCCGATGGTTCTCTATCTAGGTGACTGGCGAGATCTTGGAACTTGGTTTTGGCAATATCTGCAGGTTTGTCAGAGGCTAAAGCATAAGTTGCATCTAACTGATTCATTAAGTTTGACAAGTCTGCTTGATTGCTTCCTAACTGGGATGCTTCTGTGTCGGGTATTTGCTTCAACCTCTCCCAGACCCAGTCTTCTGGAGTGTTGTTCCCGGGAAGGAACAGTACTGGAAAAATAAGTTGCCCTTTTGCTGCTTGTTGTATTTTGTCTTCTATGTCTCTACCGCGTTGATCTCCATCAAGGATGAAGACGGTGTTTTGGATTTGCCCAAATTTTCTTAAAGTTTCGGTGTGCTGTGGAAATTGTTCTGCTCCTGTATTGCTTCCGATGTAAATTGCTTCTCGTTTGATTCTCTGTTTGGATAGCAAAAAATCGAATATTCCTTCCAAAATACCTTGTGCTATTTCGTCTTCACAGAGTAGGTTAAGTGCTTCAATGGAGCGTCCATAGAGTGCGTTCTGAATAATATCTCGATAGGGTGGTCGTACGACGACATCGCCGGACGATTCGTCTCTGTCGAGGAAAATTCGTCCGTGGGGTGGTACTGATTCGAGGATAACTGGGCTGTGGGAGGTTACAATGATCTGTAGGTCATTGCGCAGTGCAAGCTGGTGCATTTGCAGCATAAGGAGTTGTTGGGCCCAGGGATGGAGTCCTGCTTCTATTTCGTCGATTAAGACGAGTGCTCCGTTAAGTTGTGTGATTTCTTGTGAGAGTCGTAGGATTGCGCGTTCTCCGGCGGCCATGTGTAATTCGGAGTATGTTGTTCCGCCTTCTTGGGCAGCGAAGAGGAGATTTTTGCTGCCACTGGATAGATTAATGACCTCTGCGTATCTAAAAGGGAGCATTTGATGTGCAAATTCAATCTGTGATGCTGTCAAGGGTGTTTCTTCCGGTTCAGTTTTTGAGCGTGACATGCTAAGGATGCCGCGCACTTCTGATGGGTTACTTAGGTTGCTGAGTGTTCTGAGGTAGACTTGTCGTTCTGGTTGGTTAGCGTTTTTTCTGCCAAAGAAACTACGATTCCACCCTTTGGTGCGTCGCCATCGCATTGATTGTCTGCCTTCAGGAGTTTTATAATGGAAATCCAGAGTGACTTCTTGGCGCATGTCCTTATGTCTACCGAGTTTGGGGCGATAATCGGGAAATAGGGTGGATGGCACAAAGTCTTTAATACCCGATTCTGGCACCTTATAGGCACAGGCGGCAGCAAAGAGCACTGTTGACTTGCCGGTAGCATTTCCGCCGGCGATGACGGTTACGGGATAGTCAAACACTACTTGCAGATCTTTGAATCCGCGGATACCGTCAAGGTAAATTTCTGTTAAAAAATGGGGTAGATACGGTTTTTTACCTTGCAGATTGTCCCATAGTTTTCTTAATCGGTTCTCAATCATAGTTTACATTTTCTTTAGTTCTGATTTTTTGGTTTTAGATTCGTAAGTTGCGTTCTTCCTTTGTTTGTCAAACGATATTTCTGTAATCGGCTGTTGGGTTTGTCGGGTATTGTGTATTCTATCAGTTTATCTGTTAGAAGTTTCCGGACGACGGTGTTGAGTTGTGCGGAGATTGCTTTTTGTCCTAAGCTTTTGGACAGTTGAGATTTTTGCATGGGGCCGTTGGCAAGCAGTGCTATCACTCTGGATTGCAGTGACTCTGGCAGTGACTCTGGCAGTGACTCTGGCTGTTCTTGAATTTGTTCTGAAGGTTTAGTACGCCAAATGGTTGCTTTGAACCCACTGTTGTCATTGAATTCTGGTTCGGGCAAGCCAGCGTCGGTGCAACGGCGTATCATGTCCAATGTTCCTGTGCCCATTTCTTCAATGTATCGGTTGAGGTAGAGTGAGCGTGCAAGCAATCGATTGTTAGGGACTGACGGGTGTGTGTGTCGCAGTTGTTCTAGAGTCAAGGGTGGTGGCAATCTGCCGGGATTCCAGACTTCAAGTCGGTCTGAGAAGAGCATTACCTGAACGCTGGCATTACTGATGTAATCTCGATGTGCTACGGCGTTGACGATGGCTTCAGTTATAACTTCCTTTGGTATTTCATAGGCGACAGGTGCTTGTGTGCTTTCTGCGCGCGTTCCTACCGATAGATTGATTTTGCTGAGTACAAAATCCACTGCTTGGTCGATGAGTTGAAACGTTGTTCCGTTGTAGATTTGATGTGATGGTATTGGTTTGGCTACCTGGGTTCCGTGGTAGTGGGCGCACTTAACTGCGGAGGAAATTAGAAACTGCTGTGGTGTTTTTCCAAATACTAACATCGCTGCGTTTGTGGGTTGTCCACCATTTAGAAGGTTGAGGTGTCCCAACAATTCTTCTGGTGATGCTTCTTCGGTTAGTGGGAACGCTCTGGCCCCGCGTGCTATTCGGACAAAGCGGGTCATTTGATCGGTGTCGAGGTCGTCTAGGCTTGCGTTTGTGCAGGGTGCTGCGTCGAAAGGTTGTGAACGGATGAGATTTTTGCTATCGAGGTATTCGACTAGTGCTGCGTAGAGTGCTGTTACTAATTCTTCTGAAGTGTTGAATCGTTTTCGGATGAGTCCGGCTTGTGCTTTTCGGATGAGTGCTTGCATTTTCGGGTGTCGAGTGGTGTCATCTGTTCCTTTGACGAAAATGAGCCGGTGTATACCGCAGGTGGTCGCCTGGTCGAATTCCCGTTCTGTTGGGGATATACCGTCTGCATCCTCAAAGCCGTAGTCGTTGCCGAACATGCCTACATAGAGGTCGGACTGTTCAACTTCGTTCAGATAGCGTGCATCTGGGCGGCGATCTGACGCTGGGACATTCTCAAATAGAAAAACATCAAAGAACCGTCGCATTAAGGGGTCGTTCTGCAGGAAGTCTTGCAATGCTTTGCGTTCCTGTGCGAATTCTTTTTGAACGCTGCTGATGAAAATATTGATGGTGTTCATAATTGTTGAGTTTTGTAAAATTCGGTTATCTGTCTGAATTTTGGATTATTTGTTTTTTGTGAATGCTAGTGTTCCTTTGTAAAATGCCTACAAGGTGTTTCTTTCTTGGAGCGATTTTGCTGCGAAGATTGTTAGGCATAATTCTTCGTTATGGAGTTCATAGATAGGTGTTTTTCCGCTCAGTTGTGTGCTTTCGTTTAGGATGATGCCGACACCTTCGCCGCGTCGTTCTAAAAAATGTCTCCGTTTCACTTGTTTTCCTGCATGATCGTCTAAAGTGATTTCTGAAAGCAATCGTGCCAAGAGTTCGTTACGTGTGGCTTGACTATAGGGTAACTTATCAATTGTTACAGTATTTGGTAATGCCCCTGGGGAATATAATTCAAGTCTATCGGTAAACATGAATAGTCTAATTTTTGATCCGCTTTTTGAATAGTCTCTGTGTACGACTGCGTTAGTGATTGCTTCGAATACTGCGCGCATGCTGTATTGGGGCTGGTCTATTCTGCCAATTTCTTTACGTGCTGATACCTGGTTGTGTTTTTGCACAAATTTGAATGCATCTATAATCTGTTGGTCAAGTGGTCCTTTGAAATCTTTTGCATCAATTTGGTAGTTTGCATCTTTCACTTTACTTCTATAATAAACGGCTTGGATAAAGCTGTTATAGAGGTAATCATCAGGTGTGTCGTGGCACATCAAGATGCCGGCAACGGAGGCACGGATTTCTTGTCCTTCTTCAACGAGTAAAGTTCTTTTGAGGAGTAGGTTTTCGACCATATCTTCGGTGGCATTTTCTGTGATAAATTGGCGGTAGAGCGATTCTTTTAGTGTTTCCTTATGTGTGTTTGGGACTAGCTGTTTATCATAAGTGATAATTCCAGCTCGTGAACAGCTTTGTAATAACTTCGCTAAATGAGCAGTGGGTATTTCTCTTTTGCTGCTTCCCTGGCGAGTGAAATAACCGTTGGGGGATTTGTGGACAAAAAGGCCTCTAGGCACCTCTATTTTTAGTATGTTTTTATCATCAATCTGTAGTTTTTCAGTGAAAATGGGAACAGTGGGTTCAATGTTGTCATTGCATATTTCAACGACTGTTCTTTCCACATTATCCAATTCATGCTGATCAAGTCCGACAATTATTCTATTGTCGTCGATACCGATAAGGATTGTACCGCCTTCCGCGTTTGCAAAAGCGGCGATTTCATCGGCGAGGCTGTTTCTGTGAGGCATCTCTCTTTTGAATTCAATTGTTGAGTCCTCACCGAGCCTAATTTTTTCGATGAGTTCTGTTGTAGTGTAAAGCATAGCTATAAACGTAAGTTTGGTGTAAGCGATTTTTTGTTCGATGCACAACCTGGAAAGGTTATGGGACAAAGTTTTTTATATGCAGGACTTACGCAATTTTGTGTGTTCTTGTTTAAAATTTTGTTTTTTTATGTATTTTATCCCATATTTTTTGCTATTTTCGAGGACTTACCCCCCTTTATCCCCCCGCAAGCGGGGGGATAAAGGCTCACTTACCCCCATTTTTGTATGCGGTATGTGTAGGCGTGTGTGTGTATAGAAATAAGTTGGAAAGTCTGATGGGTTATGGTAGAATACCTCCATATAAAATAATGTCGGTGAAAAACCGGCAGGGAGGTATTCTTATGAAATATACCCTTAGTTGGGTACACCCCAGAAAGATTATAACAGGTTTTCGTAAAGTTTTCAACGGGATTTGTATCAAAAAACCGACGCTCCGCAACTTTTATTTGATGCTACAGGCTGTGTGTGTAGCCCCGAGTTTTCGTATTCAATCGATTGCCTCACATCTACCTATCCGTGTGAAACACGACAAGTCTAAGCAAAAGCGTGTGTTGCGGTTTGTTGATACCTATTTTCCGGTTGCAGCG
Organism: Candidatus Poribacteria bacterium; assembly: GCA_965200395.1. Classification (GTDB taxonomy): domain Bacteria; phylum Poribacteria; class WGA-4E; order WGA-4E; family WGA-3G; genus MSPOR6. The sequence goes on from CBDAUH010000004.1 coordinate 1,735,658, forward strand.
GTGAAGGGTGCTTGGTTAGCACATGTAGTTGTCAGTGTGTGTCGTTCTGTGGGGATGCAGCATCTGCTTGTGCTGATAGACGAGACAGATTTACCGGGCGGATGGAAGGCGATTGTTGCAGCCCTTCCGTTTCGCAATCGTGCGATCCCGCTCTATTGGGTTCTGTATAAAAATGAGATGCTCAAAGATGGCACCTATCAAGGACATAACGATTTAGTTCAGCAGTTCTGTTGTGATGTCCATAGTCGCGTTGCTGAAGTGTTAGGGGATAGTCGGGAGCCTGTGTTGGTTTTTGACAGAGGGTTCGCCCGAGCGAGAGCGATCCTCAAGTTTTTTGAGGGGCAAGGCATCTGCTACTTGATGCGTGTGCCACGCAATGTTGGTGTGCGTATAGCAGGCAACAAGCAGTGCCTTGAAGAAGTGGCAAATGGTTTTTACCCACAAGTGCTTTATCACTACACGGAGCAGGTGCCTGTGGCACTCTATGTTGGGGGACAGCACACCAAGAAAGACCCGTTATATCTTATCTCCAATCGGCTTCAGGGGAACCCCCTGCGAACTTGCTACAAGCGGCGGACACAGATTGAACACGGGTTCAGAGACTTGAAAACGAACTTCGGTTTCAAAGCACTCGTTTTGAGAAAGAACGAACAGCCCCGGATGGAAGTTCTGTTTTTGCTGGCAGTCGTGGCTTATGGTTTGGCGTTCCTGTGTTATGAAAAAGCTGCGGACAGATGGGCAAAAACTTTACACCCTACGCGGAAAGTTTACTCCGTGATCAGTGTCATCAACCGTATGATCCGCGAGGTGTGGACGCAGGAGGCGTTGCTCTTGTTCACCGAGAGGACTTGTTTGAGAGATATAAACTTTCTCACCGCAGAAGAACTGACATGACAACATTGGAGACCTATGAACACAACTACACACGCATTCAAAAAAAAATGGGGGTAAGTGCGCCGCAGGCGGGGGGAATGCGTAAGTCCTGATCTATTATACCTTATAATATTTTAAAAAGCAATCCCTTTTTTTATTAAAACCAAGTTTAGCCGAAAGTAAAAGTTGTGGTGGTATTTCTTTGTCCAGGCTCTTATGGCACTCGTTTTAACATTTTTAGGATCAAGGGCTTGCTTCACTTAAATCAGTCCTATTTGTTAGGCATATTATTTATATTATAACATATTCGTAAATAAAAAGCCAAGTTTTTTTATTTTTATAGGGTTATTTTTCTGAATTTTGGATTGGTTGGTTTTTCTGAATCGCGGATTTTGGTTGTCTGAATCTCGGATTTACGCCAAATCAAGAAATCAACGGTATGAACGCCATTATGAAGATTAACTTACTAATTGGGTAATTTCTTGGAGATGCTGGTGCGGTTAGGAAACCGTATCCACAGTGCATGGGGGAATATAGAATTACCTAAATATTTTCTTAAACTTCATTAAGGCGTTCCCCGGGTATGAATGCCATTTAGGCATTCACCGGATTACACGGATTTACGCGGATTGGGTGCCTGTCTGAATCGCGGATTTACGCGGATTACACCAAATCAACGGTATGAATGCTTTTGGGCATTCCCCGGATTGACGCGGATTTTCTGTGCTGTAGTTTGTTCTATTTTGTAAACGTTTACTTTTTATTTGTGCTACAAAGAAGCTCTGTGCATAAACGGGGAAGAGTAGAGGGTAAGGAGTTTTCAGAATCGCGGATTTTGTTTGTCTGAATCGCGGATTTACGCGGATTACACGGATTGGCGCGGATTTTAAGAGTTTTTTGTTTTGGGGTGTTTTTTTGTAGGATAGGGGTGGTTGGTTTTTTCAGGATTGGAAAGGCACAACCTGGAAAGGGTAGGCTACGAAGAGGGATAACGGCACAATATGGAAAGGGTATGCTACGAAGAGGGACAATGAGGCGCAACGTTATGGGGTAGGTGTTTCTGTTTTTAATAGGCGGGTTTTGCCTGTGAGGAGCTGTTGCATGATGCCTTGTTTGATGGCGATGGTTTTGTTTTTGCGTTGTTCTAGTGCGGTGATTTCGGCATCTATATCGGAGAGGACTTGGGCGATGGCGCGCTGTTCTTCTAAACTTGCAGGAAATCGGACAGTCATTGCTCTGAATTTTGGTAGACTTATAACGTAACGTGTTCCACTACCCTCACATTGTCTGCTTGCTTGGTCAAGGAATTCCTTTGTGTTAAAAATATAGGCACGAAAATAGAGGTCCCAATCCATTTTTAACCGTAGGCGGACAACATGATAACTGTAAACGCCATCTGATATGTTTTCCATAGCAACTGCAGAACAACCTATATCGTCAGGCACTTCGGAGCTCGGTGTGAAGAAAATATCACCCTTTTCTACAGCACAACGCCGAACCTGATCAGGTCTCGCTGTTACTTCATGTGTCAAATCCTTTGAATAAAGAAAAGTTTTGTTGTAAACATCAAGATAATTTACAAGCCGAACAGGCTCATCGTTTGGATTAACTTTTTTGTCAACTCCAGCACCAGAGATGTCACCGACTTCTCCTAATTGTTTTGTTTCCCATGTGCCGGTGAAGTTGGGGAGGCGGGTTTTGGCTGTGAGGAGTTGTTGCATGGTGGCTTGCTTGATGGCGCGCTTCTTATCGATGAGTGTGTCTATTGCGTTGATGAGTCCGTCTACGTCTGATAGGACTTTGGCGATGGCGCGTTGTTCTTCTAAACTTGGAATTGGAACTTCTTGATCCTCTACCGCTTTCCGAGAGAGCCCGAGTTGTGCCGAGCCTCCAACTTTGCTTCTCAGTGAACTATTTGTTTGATATCCATTGATGAGGTAAGAGAAGAATTTGGGATGACCTTCTAATAGCCTTAGAACGTATACATGGTCACCCAACACATACGTGTTGTTAGCATCAATATATGCTACCTTACCTATGATTTTACCACCACCAATGTCATCCTTTGGCATCACTAAATCGCCCTCTTTCAGGAAATCACCTTCATAATCTGTGAACTTCGAAACAATCAATTGACCATCAGTCGCGACAGAACCCATATCAACAATAATGTACCTACCACCTTTTGCGATGTACTGACTCTTAGAAGAACCAGTCCGAATTGAAAAAATATTTCCCAATTGTTTTGTTTCCCATTCGTCGCTGAATTTTTGTTGATTACTCATGTGATGGGACTCCCATTTTTAATAGATGTGCACTGACTTTTTGACTAAAATTCTCTATTTCATTTTCAAGATCGGGTAATGGTTGTGCGTAGCGTTCTTCTAATTCTTTGATGCGTTCGGTGAGGTTTTGTGTTAGTCGCTGTACTTCATCTGTGATTGCGGTTTGGATTGTGGCGAGCCATTTGTCGTCTATTACGAGTTGCTTGATTTCGGTTTCTGTGAGGGTGTTGTATCGTGTTAATACTTGTTTATCCAGTGCGAGTTGTGCGTCTTTTAGTGCCCTGTCTGCTTTTGCCTTTGCGTCAATTAGGGATAGGCAGTGTTTTAGTGCATCGTATTCGTCATCCTTTTCGAGTTCTTTGAGTCGTGCGTTGACGTTGGTTTTTGTAATGTTTCCGCTGTTGTTGGTAGCTTCTGTGAGCAGTCCGTCTTCGGTGGTGTGTTCTTCTATGTATTCGTCCAATGTTTGTGTGGCGGTTTCTTGTGCGGTTTGGAGGGTGTTGTTGATGTTTGCTTGTTCTTGGGGGAAGTATCGTGCTGCAACATAGATAGGCGGTATTAGGTCCATTATGTATTTCTTTTTGCCGATGGTGAGGTCGGGTGTTTCTTTAACTTTTTTATCTTGGGTGGGTTGGCGTGGTTTTGCTGCTTCGAGCCATCCGGCGGTGCTGATGAGGTAGATGTCGTCTTGCATCACTTCGTCCCAATAGTCCATTAGTTTTTGGTAGACGTCGTAAGGGTCGAGGAGTGGTAGGTCATTAACTTTTGCAAGCAGGTCTTCGGATAGCGTGTTGATGATGTGTCTTGGGGATGTATCGGTGGTAATGTTGTATAGGCTGGGTTTGTGTGTGTTGTGCCATTGTGTGAAAATGTTTTGAACGTTTTGTTGATATGTTTTGAATTCGCTATGTGTGAGGATGGTGGTTTTGACTTTTTGTGTTTCTACTTGTGGGTCGCTATAGCCGTGTCTGCCGTTTGGTGTGAAGAGTGTGTTGCGTAGTGTTGGAAATACCTGCCAGTATTTATCGAGAGCGTTTATGTCGGTATTGGGTATTCCGCCGTTGATGTGTGCGTTTAGGTCGTGTAGGTCTTCGGGTTCGCTGTTGTCGATGTATCGTGGTATGTTGAGGTTATAGTTGTTTTCGGGGTTGGCGATTTCGGCGGTTGGTATCATGCGTGAGTAGTGTGTGATTTCGGTGCGGTTATTGAATGTGGTTACGATTTTGTGTATGTCTTGTGCGCGAAGTCGGTTTTTGTTTCCATCTTTGAGGAAGCCTTTGCTGGCATCGATCATAAAGATTCCGTGTCGTGTGTTTGCGTTTTCTTTGTCGAGTACGATGATGCATGCGGGTATACCTGTTCCGTAGAACAGATTTGGGGGTAGTCCGATGATTCCTTTGATGTATCCGCGTTTGATGAGGTTTCTGCGTATGTCAGCTTCTCTGTTTCCTCGGAATAGTACGCCGTGTGGTAGGATGATTGCGCCTTTTCCGTTTGTTTTTAGGGATGCGATGAAGTGTAGGAGGAATGCGTAGTCACCGTTTTTTGTGGGGGGGGGTACCATATCCATCGAATCGGTTGTAAGGGTCGTGTTCGAGGTTGAGTCCACTGGTCCAGCTTTTATCGGAGAAGGGTGGATTTGCGACTGCGTAGTCGAATGTGGTGAGTCTGTTGTTTTTGTCAGTGAAGTTTGGTGATGCGAGTGTATTTCCGTGTTTGAGTTCAGCGGTTTCGTTGTCGTGTAGTATCATGTTCATCCATGCGAGTGCGTACGTGGCGTTGTCTTTTTCTTGTCCATAGATGGATAGTCCTCTGGGTGCTTCGTCATCTGCTTTGAGTAGTAGCGATCCGGAGCCGCATGTTGGGTCGTATATTGTGTGTTTTTGTGTGGTGTTTTGGTTTATACCGATGACTTTTGCCATGATTCGTGAGACTTCTGCGGGTGTGTAGAATTGCCCTTTGCTTTTTCCGGATTCTGTTGCGAAGTGTCGCATGAGGTATTCGTAGGCATCTCCGAGTAGGTCGTCTCCTTCGGCTCTGTTGCTGCTGAGGTCGTCGAGGTCATTGAATATATTGATGAGTTTGGTGAGTCGGTCTTGCATTTCTTTTCCTGTGCCGAGTTTTGTTTCGTCGTTGAAGTCTGCTTGGTCGATGACACCTTTGAGTGGTTGGTTTGCGTCTGCGAGTTTAGCGATGATTTTGTTTATTTTGTCTCCGATTTCTTTGTCGCCGCGCAGTGTGAGCATATCGTTGAAGCTTCCGCCTGGTGGGACTTCAATGCTTTCGCTGCGGTTGTTTTTTGCTTTATCGGATACGTATTTCATGAATAGTAGTGTGAGTATGTAGTCTTTGTATTGTGATGCGTCCATTCCGCCGCGGAGTTCGTTGCAGCTTTGCCAGAGTGATGCGTAGAGTTGTGATTTTTTGATTGCCATGTGTGTTTCCTTTTGTGTTGTTAGTATGCTCGTGCGAAGATTGTGATTTCTTTGGCTGGTGCGCTGCAGACAATGCATGTTCCATCGGCGTTGGGTTGTGCCATGGGGATGCATCGGATGGTTGCTTGCATTTCTGCTTTGACTTTATCTTCACATTCGGCGTTTCCGCACCACCATGCGCGTGCAAAGCCTGTTTCTACGGTTTCCTTGAATTGATCGTAGTCTGTGGGTTCGGAGGTGTTTGCGTCTCGGAATTCTGTTGCGCGTTTGAGCATGTCTGCTTGGATTGTGTCGAGTAGCTGGGTTGCTGTCTCTGCGACGTCGGTAATTGGAACAAAGGTTTTGGCTTCTTTAGTGGGAATATCTCGTCTTGCAAAGACGACTTGTTGGTTTTGAATGTCGCGGGGACCGATTTCTATTCGTAAAGGTACGCCTTTGAGTTCCCATTCATTAAATCTCCAACCGGGGGAGTACTCGTATCGGTCATCGACGTGGTATCGGATGTCGGTTAAGGTTTCACAGATAGCGTCGACGGTTTGTGTAACTGCCTGTTTTGCTTCGTTGTTATTTTTTGGGATAATTGGTACGATAACAAGTTGCGTGGGGGCAAGTCGTGGTGGTAGGACGAGTCCTTGGTCGTCTCCGTGTGTCATGATGATTGCGCCGATCATTCGTGTGCTAACGCCCCAGCTGGTTGTCCAGCAGTGCTGTTGTTTTTGGTTTGCGTCGAGGTATTGTATATCGAAGACTTTTGCGAAGTTTTGTCCGAGGTCGTGTGATGTGCCTGCTTGTAGTGCGCGTTTGTCGCCCATCATTGCTTCGATTGTGTAGGAGGTGAGTGCGCCGGGGAATTTTTCACTTTCACTTTTTCGGCCTGGGATGACAGGGATGGCAGCTTCGTTAACTGCGAAGTCGGTATAAATGTCAAGGATGCGTAGTGTTTCTTCTTGTGCTTCTTGATGCGTTGCGTGTGCTGTGTGTCCTTCTTGCCAGAAGAATTCCGTTGTTCTGAGGAAAAGTCGTGGGCGTTGTTCCCATCGTACCACGTTTGCCCATTGATTGATGAGGACAGGTAAGTCGCGATAGGATTGTATCCATTGACTGTACATGTGGCCGATGATGGTTTCGGATGTGGGTCGTACGACGAGGGGTTCTTCTAGTTCTTTGCCACCGCCGTGTGTGACGACGGCGAGTTCAGGTTTGAAACCTTCGACGTGTTCGGCTTCTTTTTCGATGAAGCTCATGGGTATGAAAAGTGGGAATGCGGCGTTTTGGTGTCCTGTTGCTTTGAATCGGGTGTCTAGTTGTTCTTTGACGTTTTCCCAGAGTGCGTATCCGTAGGGTCGGACGACCATGCATCCGCGTACGGGTGTGTAGTCTGCCATTTCTGCTTGTCGGATGACTTGTGTGTACCATTTTGCGTAGTCTTCACTACGGGGTGTGATTTTATCAAACATGTGAGTTAGACCTTTTAGAGATTATGTTATAGTAGATTGATGCACAACCTGGAAAGGGTGTGCTACAAGGCACAAACTAACAGTTTATGCTACGAAGATGCACAACCTAGAAAGGTTATGCTACAAAGAGCGACAACGGCACAACCTGGAAAGGGTGTGCTACGACTTGTCTGAATCGCGGATTACGCTGATTACGCGGATTTTCGCGGATTTTTGTTTGGTGTTTCTGTGTGCTTTTCATAGGATATTATATTTTTTCTGAATTGTGGATTTCTCGGATTTTTGTTTTGTTGTGCGTTTATTCGGTTTTGTAGTGTCTACGATGCACAAACTGACAGTTCGTGCTACGAGTTTGTCTGAATCGCGGATTTTCACGGATTACGCGGATTTACGCGGATTTGTTTTGCTGTGCGTTTATTCGGTTTTGTAGCGTCTATTTTTTGGTTGCGTGCTATGAGGCACAAACTAACAGTTCGTGCTACAAGTTTGTCTGAATCGCGGATTACGCGGATTACACGGATTTTCGCGGATTTTCTTTTGCTGTGCGTTTATTCGGTTTTGTAGCGTCTATTTTTTGGTTGCATGTTATGAGACACAACCTAGAAAGGTGGTGCTACAAAGACACACAACGAGGCACAAACTAACAGTTCGTGCTACGGCTTGTCTGTTAGGGCAGTGATGCCGGGTAAATGTTTTCCTTCTAAGAATTCTAATGAAGCGCCGCCGCCTGTGGAAATATGTGTGATTCGGTCGGCGACACCTGCTTGTTGTATTGCGGCGACGCAGTCGCCACCGCCGATGATACTTGTGCAATCAGATGCTGCGATCTGTTTAGCAATGGCGATTGTTCCTTTTGCAAATTTTTCAAACTCATATACGCCTAAAGGTCCGTTCCATACTAATGTTTTTGCGGTTGCGATTCGTTCTCCATAGATAGCGACGGTTTTGGGGCCAATGTCCAATCCTTGCCATCCGTCGGATATGGCTACTTTATCTACAGTTTGAGATTCTGTTTCAGGTTCAAATGATCGTCCTACAACGTGATCAGCGGGCAGAAGTACTTTGTCAGCAAATTCGTTTTTCTTGATAAGTGAAGTTGCCACATCGAGTTTTTTCGTATCAACGAGTGAATTACCGATTGACACTCCCATTGCTGAAAGGAACGTGTATGCCATTCCGCCGCCGATTAATAGGCTATCAACTTTACTTAATAGGTTCTGAATGAGTGTTATTTTATCGGCTATCTTTGCCCCTCCGAGAATAGCTATGTAAGGGCGTTCAGGGCTTTCAAGTGTGATGTTGAGGTAATGTATTTCTCGTGCCATGAGTAGTCCTGCGGCGCATTGCTTGATGTGATGTGTTACTCCTTCAGTTGAGGCGTGTGCGCGGTGTGCGGTGCCAAATGCGTCGTTGACATAGATATCTGCTAGTGAGGCGAGTTTTTGTGCGAAATCTGGGTCGTTATTTGTTTCTTGGGTATAAAATCGGACGTTTTCCAAGAGTAGTATTTCTCCATCATCTAGGGATTCAACAGCATTTTGTGCTTTTTCGCCGATGCAGTCGTCGACGTGTGCGATTCGTTTACCGAGTTTACGACTGAGTGCGTCGGCGATGGGAGCGGTAGAAAGTTTTTTGCGCTCTGCGGTGGATTCGGCTGTAGGTCTTCCTATATGTGTAATGAGGATAATTTTTGCATTGCGGTGTAGCAGGTTTAGCAGTGTGGGTAAGGCTGCGGTGATACGGGTTTCGTCTGTAATTTTTCCGTTTTGCAGCGGGACGTTGAAGTCCACACGAACTAGGACACGTTTACCTGTTACTTCTATATCTGCTAGTTCAAGTTTTGCCATTTTATATATTTTGTATTGTACGTATAAAATCTTCTAAATGTTCTACTTCTATAGCCTCATGAAACAACTGTTTGAGTGTTTGTAAATCATCTATTGGTTCAAGCAGCGGAGTTAATACCTCAGCAGTACTCATGCGAAGCCGTCTATCAAGTAAATCTGTGATACTTCCTATTATTCCTAACTGTCTGCCTTGTTCAATACCACGTTCAATGATCATTTGATAAACTGTTGAATCTTTCACGATATCCTCCGATAGTGTTTTTATTCCAGGACTTACGCAATTTTGTGTGTTCTTGTTTAAAATTTTGTTTTTTATGTATTTTATCCCATATTTTTTGCTATTTTCGAGGACTTACCCCCCTTTATCCCGCACTTACCCCCATTTTTTTTTGAATGCGTGTGTAGTTGTGTTCATAGGTCTCCAATGTTGTCATGTCAGTTCTTCTGCGGTGAGAAAGTTTATATCTCTCAAACAAGTCCTCTCGGTGAACAAGAGCAACGCCTCCTGCGTCCACACCTCGCGGATCATACGGTTGATGACACTGATCACGGAGTAAACTTTCCGCGTAGGGTGTAAAGTTTTTGCCCATCTGTCCGCAGCTTTTTCATAACACAGGAACGCCAAACCATAAGCCACGACTGCCAACAAAAACAGAACTTCCATCCGGGGCTGTTCGTTCTTTCTCAAAACGAGTGCTTTGAAACCGAAGTTCGTTTTCAAGTCTCTGAACCCGTGTTCAATCTGTGTCCGCCGCTTGTAGCAAGTTCGCAGGGGGTTCCCCTGAAGCCGATTGGAGATAAGATATAACGGGTCTTTCTTGGTGTGCTGTCCCCCAACATAGAGTGCCACAGGCACCTGCTCCGTGTAGTGATAAAGCACTTGTGGGTAAAAACCATTTGCCACTTCTTCAAGGCACTGCTTGTTGCCTGCTATACGCACACCAACATTGCGTGGCACACGCATCAAGTAGCAGATGCCTTGCCCCTCAAAAAACTTGAGGATCGCTCTCGCTCGGGCGAACCCTCTGTCAAAAACCAACACAGGCTCCCGACTATCCCCTAACACTTCAGCAACGCGACTATGGACATCACAACAGAACTGCTGAACTAAATCGTTATGTCCTTGATAGGTGCCATCTTTGAGCATCTCATTTTTATACAGAACCCAATAGAGCGGGATCGCACGATTGCGAAACGGAAGGGCTGCAACAATCGCCTTCCATCCGCCCGGTAAATCTGTCTCGTCTATCAGCACAAGCAGATGCTGCATCCCCACAGAACGACACACACTGACAACTATATGTGACAACCAAGCACCCTTCACCGCTGCAACCGGAAAATAGGTGTCAATAAACCGCAACACACGCTTTTGCTTAGACTTGTCGTGTTTCACACGGATAGGTAGATGTGAGGCAATCGATTGAATACGAAAACTCGGGGCTACACACACAGCCTGTAGCATCAAATAAAAGTTGCGGAGCGTCGGTTTTTTGATACAAATCCCGTTGAAAACTTTACGAAAACCTGTTATAATCTTTCTGGGATGTACCCAACTAAGGGTATATTTCATAAGAATACCTCCCTGCCGGTTTTTCACCGACATTGGTTTATATGGAGGTATTCTACCATAACCCATCAGACTTTCCAACTTATTTCTATACACACACACGCCTACACATACCGCATACAAAAATGGGGGTAAGTGAGCCTTTATCCCCCCGCAAGCGGGGGGAATGCGTAAGTCCTGTTATTCGAAACATGAGCTCGGTATAGGCGATTTATTGTAGCACTGACTGTCCATTGATGCTACAGAGGCACAAATTAGAAAGTTTGTGCTACAGACAGCCAAGAGTTTAGCAGATTTGCAAATGCGTTATGTTCCATTTTTTGTATTTTGGATTGTCTGTATAAAATCTTCTAAATGTTCTACTTCGATTGCTTGGTGAAACAACTGTTTGAGTGTTTGTAAATCGTCTATCGGCTCAAGCAAGGGAGTTAATACCTCAGCGGTACTCACCCCAAGCCGTCTATCAAGTAAATCTGTGATATTTTCTATTGCCTCTAAATGTCTGCCGCGTTCAATGATCATTTGATAAACTGTTGAATCTTTCACGATATCCTCCGATAGTGTTTCTAATAAGTCTTGACGTTGATGTCGTAATCCGCTCATTACCCATAACTCAACTAGTAAATTGTTCTTTGCTTTTGTGTCAATGGATAGTTCCTTGGTTACTTCAACACAGTGGGTTGTCCACTCAATATTTGACATTCCCGGTTTAGGTCTCATTAATGGTGTGAACGGCATTAGACCGGGTTGTTTTGCCTGCAGAATTGCCTCACCATCAACCTCATTCAAACGAATTACTTGATACTCAACGATGAGTCGGTGTCCTGGAATATCTTGGTAATACCCGCCAGGGTCTTTCAATCCAGCAGATGAACGGAGGTAAATCACGAAAGAGTAGATGGGCAATCCGTATTTTTCAAAGCATCTACCGAGATAACCGACATTTCTCTGCACCATGTTTGGGCTCATGCTATCATCTGTCTGGATTTCGCAATGGACTAAGACAGGTTGTTCATCAATCAAAACCTTAACCAAGATGTCCATGTGGCGGACATCGACATTGGTTAAATTGGTGTCAACATGTTCGATAAATTCAAAATTGTCTCCATTTAACAGAAATTGTAGCATATCCTCTGGAAAGTTGTAAAATGGGTCTTTTGCTACTATGTCAAATCGTTGATGTGGTAAATTGATTTCATCAGCTTGGGTTTGCGTGTTGTGTTGTTCGTTCAAAATGCCTCTATGCGATTTTCGCTGCGTTCACGGCAAGTTGTGCTGCTTCAGATAGTCCTTCAGCTAATTGTAAGTTCAGGTCTGATTCGGCGATGATCTGTTTACCTAGTTGGACGTTAGTGCCTTCTAAGCGTACTACAAGGGGAACGTTGAGTTTGACTTGCTTGGCTGCTTCGACGATACCGGTGGCGATGGTATCACATTTCATGATACCTCCGAAGATATTTACGAGGACTGCTTTGACATTTTCGTCGGCGAGTATGAGTTTGAAGGCGTGTGCGACTGCTTCTGCGGATGCGCCTCCGCCGACATCGAGAAAGTTTGCGGGTTCTCCGCCTTTCTGCTTGATGATGTCCATTGTAGCCATTGCTAGACCTGCTCCGTTCACCATACAACCGATATTGCCGTCGAGACGGATGTAACTTAATCCGGATTCACTTGCCTCTAATTCGCTTGGGTCTTCTTCGTGTGGGTCCCGCATTTCGGCGATTTCTGTGTGTCTCCAGAGTGCGTTATCATCGAGGTTAATTTTGGAGTCAAGTGCGACGATTTCTAAGTCGTTATTTTCGTCGATGATTGCTAATGGATTGATCTCAATTAGTGAGCAATCACATTCGACAAATGCCTTATAGAGACATGTAATTAGCTGGGTTGCCTTTGGCATAAGTGAACGGTAGTTTGGGTCGGTGATCAATTTGTATACGAAATCACGAGTTTGGAAATCGGTTAAACCGAATGCTGGATCAATTTGTGTTTTTATAATTTTTTCGGGTGTCTGTGCGGCTACTTCTTCGATGTCCATACCGCCTTCTTCACTGCCAATGAGTGTCAGCTGTGATGTTTCTCTGTCAAGTAGGATAGCAAGATAGAATTCTTTGTGTATTTTAGCGGCTTGGACAATCAGAACTTTTCTAACGCGTTTTCCGTTGGGGCCTGTTTGTGGTGTTACAAGTTGCATGCCGATCATGTCTTCAGCGATTTGTTTAACTTCGGGGATAGAGTTAGCGAGTTTAACGCCTCCTCCCTTGCCGCGTCCGCCTGCATGAATTTGTGCTTTGACCACATATTTTTGACTATCTATTGCGTTTGCTATGTTTACAGCTTGTTCGGGTGTTTCTGCGACTTCACCTGGCAGTGTGTTGACACCGAAGGATTCTAAGAGTGTTTTTGCTTGGTATTCGTGTATGTTCATATTGTGTTTATTTTTTTATGTAATATGCTACGAAGATGCACAACCTGGAAAGGTTGGTTTGTCTGAATCGCGGATTTACACGGATTACGCGGATTAGCGCGGATTTTTCTTTTGCTGTGCGTTTAGCCATTTTTGTAGGGTTTACTTTTCGTTTGCGTTTCACGGATGCACAACCTAAATGAAGATTAATACCTACCTACAGTGCCCGGGAAATATAGAATTACCCAAATATTTTCTTAAACTTCATGAAAGATTATGCTACAAAGAGACAACCTAACAGGTTATGGAACGATTTCAAATGAATTATGTTTAAAGATTATACATTAGTTGTGCAAATATTGCAAGTATTTCGATTTGTGTTTGTCTGATTGTTTTACAATAAATTTGATTTATATTGTGTAATGTGGTATACTTTGTAACTGATACATGCAATTTTAGGGGAGCTATCTATAATAGAAGGATGAGTCCTGTGCCGATACCTGGGAGTGAACCAGTACCAACCAAAGATCTCGTTGCTGCATATTTAGAGGAAGTCAAAACCAGGGTAGATGCATGTATTTTTGATTTTCTTCCCACATTCCATGAACACCAAGATGTGCATGAACTTTACGAAATGATGTTAGATTATCCCCGTCGTGCGGGTAAAGGTTTGAGGCCTGCGCTGTGTCTGCTTATCTGTGAAGTATTCGGTGGGGATTCTGCTCGTGCGGTGAATACTGCTGCTGCGCTTGAGCTGCTGCAGAATTGGCTTCTTATTCACGATGACATTGAAGATGGTTCGGAGCTTCGGCGGGGTGATCCGTGTCTTCATCAAAAACATGGTATTCCGATGGCTATTAATGTTGGTGATGCGTTACACTGCAAAATGTGGGAGATGCTGCATCGAAACAATAATGTACTCGGATATGAGCTTGCTTTTGAGATACTTTCTGAATTTATACAGTTGAGTAACCAGGTTGTTGAGGGGCAGCACATTGAATTGAGTTGGGTGCGCAATAATAGGTGGAATCTAGACGAGCAGGATTATTGGACTATGTGTATCCAGAAGACAGCCTGGTATACGTGCATTACGCCGTGTCGTGTGGGTGCTATTATAGGTGGGGCGAGTGCTGAGGAGACAGATGTATTTATTGAACTTGGGAAAGCTTTGGGTGTTGCGTTTCAGATTCAGGACGATGTTTTGAACTTAATCGGTGATGTCGGAAGGTATGGAAAAGAAATTGGTGGTGACATTAGTGAGGGGAAACGGACTCTTGTCCTTATTCATCTCTTTAATTCTTGTACACCTGAAGAGTCGCGGGCTGTGATTGATATTATGGCACGGCCGCGGTCAGAGAAGACTTCGGCTGAGGTTGAGAGTGTTTTGGGATTGATGCATAAATATGATTCTATCCAGTATGCGCAGAAGTGCTCGGTGAGACTACTACAGGAAGCGGCGGAGTTATTTACTCAGAATTTTGCTCATCTTCCCGATAATAGGGCAAAACGGCTGTTTTTATCATTAATTCATTTTTTTGTTGAACGCGAATATTAAGAAGGAGAAAACGATTCGATGGCTACTACGGCTATTTCATCTGGTAAATTGAGAGGACTTATGAAGCTTGCGGATGCGAGTGGTAGGTTTAAGATGATGGCGATTGATCAGCGGGGTTCTATGGTGACTGCGCTTGCGGATGTTCTTGGCATTGAAAAGATAGATGTGAAGTATGACGATGTTGCATCTTTAAAGACGTTGATTACGAGGATACTTGCTCCGAATGCGACTGCGATTTTGACTGATCCTATTTATGGGCATCCGTATTCGATTACTGAGGTGCCGCGCGATGTTGCGCTGCTTTTGGCTTACGAAGAGTCTGGGTATGTAAGTGATGGTGTGAGTGAAAATGAGCGTCTGTCGAATGCTATTGAGGGTTGGACGATTGCGAAGGCGCAGCGTGCTGGTGCGGATGCGATTAAGCTGCTTGCTTATTACCATCCTGATGCTTCTGATGCGACCTTGGAACATCAACAAGCTTTTGTTCGTCATGTTGGTGAGGAATGTGAAAAGCAAGACTTACCGTTTTTACTTGAACTTGTAAGTTATGCGCTTGAAGGCACGACGAAGACTGTTGGGTTTGCGAAGCAGAAACCGGATTTGGTGATCCGTAGTGTTGAGGAGTTTACTGATCCTTCTTACAAGGTTGATATTTTGAAGTTAGAGTTTCCGGCTGATCTGAAATATACGGATGCGTATAAGGACAGTGGTTTTTATGCGGGGGCATCTGCTTATGACTTGAGTGAGGTGAAGGACATCTGTCGGAAGTTGGATGAAGCTTCGACGTTGCCGTGGGTTATTTTGAGTGCGGGTGTGGATATTGCGGAGTTTATTGAGAACGTCAAGCTTGCTACTGCGGCGGGTGCAAGTGGTTTTTTATGTGGGCGTGCGATATGGAAAAAGGTGTTTGAGTACTATCCTGACATTAGTGCGGTTACGGCGTTTCTTGAGAATGAGGCGACAACGAATTTTTATAATTCGAATGCGGCTGCGGAGAATGCGTTGCCGTGGTTTGAGCATCGTCAATTTGGTGGTGCGGAAAACATTCAGCTTGCAAAATGCTCTGAGAGCTGGGTTCAGGAGTATTGAGGTTTTTTTAAAGGGTTGTAAAGTGTCACCGCAAGCACGTTGTGCTAGCTACAATATGGCTGCAGATAATGTTGTCCGCTGCACCATACAACCTGGAAATATGCTACGAAAACAGTTTGTCAAGTTTAGTTTGGATTTTGCGGGCGATTTCGAGTGTGGTTTCTTCAGTTATTTTTCCGCCGATTTCAGCTACTAAGACGACGACAGTGTTGTGAACGAAGAGCCAATTTGCTCCGGCTTGCCATACTGCGTCTCCAATTTTAATTTGATCGTTGTCGATGGGTTGATAGATAGATTCGCGTCCGCCAAATTTTGCCAATGATTGTGCGGATAATCTGTATCGTCCTGTATCTGCGGCTGTGTTTGCTTCATCTGCGGTTTTGTAAAACCAGTAATTGAGTGCGATTTGCTGGGCGGGGGCGTGGTTTAGCCACCATCGATCACGCCATCCAAATTGTGCAATAGGTTTTGCAGGTGCAGTGAGGGAGTATAATTCTTGTTGTGAGCTTAAGCGTGCTGCATACTCTGACAAATCTGCTTCTGTTAATTGAATTGATTCCAATGTGATGTTCATAATAGACATGATAACATGTTCAGGACACAAATTGTAATTAAAAACGAAATTTAATAAACATTTTCTTCTGAAATTACAACTAAATGGTTGCAGCGTGTTTTCTATATGGTTGCAAAGTGTTAGCGCAAGGCGGTTGTGCTTGCTACTTCTTTGTTTTTTGTTAGAATCTCGGATGACGCGGATTTTTGTTTGGTGTTTTGTTGTGCTTTTCACAGGATATTATATTGTGCCAGGGCAGACACAAATTTGCGTGTTCTTGTTTAGGATTTTGTTTTTTATGTATTTTATCCCGTCCTTTTTGTTATTTTGGAGGTTTTACCCCCCTTTATCCCTCACTTACCCCCATTTTTGTATGCGGTATGTGTAGGCGTGTGTGTGTATAGAAATAAGTTGGAAAGTCTGATGGGTTATGGTAGAATACCTCCATATAAAATAATGTCGGTGAAAAACCGGCAGGGAGGTATTCTTATGAAATATACCCTTAGCTGGGTACATCCCAGAAAGATTATAACAGGTTTTCGTAAAGTTTTCAACGGGGTTTGTATCAAAAAACCGACGCTCCGCAACTTTTATTTGATGCTACAGGCTGTGTGTGTAGCCCCAAGTTTTCGTATTCAATCGATTGCCTCACATCTACCTATCCGTGTGAAACACGACAAGTCTAAGCAAAAGCGTGTGTTGCGGTTTATTGACACCTATTTTCCGGTTGCAGCGGTGAAGGGTGCTTGGTTGTCACATATAGTTGTCAGTGTGTGTCGTTCTGTGGGGATGCAGCATCTGCTTGTGCTGATAGACGAGACAGATTTACCGGGCGGATGGAAGGCGATTGTTGCAGCCCTTCCGTTTCGCAATCGTGCGATCCCGCTCTATTGGGTTCTGTATAAAAATGAGATGCTCAAAGATGGCACCTATCAAGGACATAACGATTTAGTTCAGCAGTTCTGTTGTGATGTCCATAGTCGCGTTGTTAAAGTGTTAGGGGATAGTCGGGAGCCTGTGTTGGTTTTTGACAGAGGGTTCGCCCGAGCGAGAGCGATCCTCAAGTTTTTTGAGGGGCAAGGCATCTGCTACTTGATACGTGTGCCACGCAATGTTGGTGTGCGTATAGCAGGCAACAAGCAGTGCCTTGAAGAAGTGGCAAATGGTTTTTACCCACAAGTGCTTTATCACTACACGGAGCAGGTGCCTGTGGCACTCTATGTTGGGGGACAGCACACCAAGAAAGACCCGTTATATCTTATCTCCAATCGGCTTCAGGGGAACCCCCTGCGAACTTGCTACAAGCGGCGGACACAGATTGAACACGGGTTCAGAGACTTGAAAACGAACTTCGGTTTCAAAGCACTCGTTTTGAGAAAGAACGAACAGCCCCGGATGGAAGTTCTGTTTTTGTTGGCAGTCGTGGCTTATGGTTTGGCGTTCCTGTGTTATGAAAAAGCTGCGGACAGATGGGCAAAAACTTTACACCCTACGCGGAAAGTTTACTCCGTGATCAGTGTCATCAACCGTATGATCCGCGAGGTGTGGACGCAGGAGGCGTTGCTCTTGTTCACCGAGAGGACTTGTTTGAGAGATATAAACTTTCTCACCGCAGAAGAACTGACATGACAACATTGGAGACCTATGAACACAACTACACACGCATTCAAAAAAAAAATGGGGGTAAGTGCGCCTTTATCCCCCCGCAGGCGGGGGGAATGCGCAAGTCCTGTTATGCTACGAAGAGGCACAACCTGGAAAGGTTATGCTACAAAGACTGCACAACCTAGAAAGATTATGCTACATGAGTTAAGAGATATTTTAGTTTGAAGATGTTATGAAGATACTTTCTCGTTATTGTCTTAAAGAGTTCATTCCTCCTTTTCTTATTGCGCTTGTCTGTTTTACGTGTATTATTTTATTTGACGAACTTTTTCGGCTTATCAAACTTTTTGTAAAGAAGGGTGTAAGTCCTTTTTATTTGATGGAATCACTGTTGTATGTGATGCCTGCGACGGTTGTTTTATCTATTCCGATGGCTGCGTTGGTTGCGATTCTTTTGGCGTTAGGTCGGCTTTCGACGGATTCGGAGATTATGGCGATGCGTGCGCATGGTGTTGCCTTTCATCAGCTGATGGTGCCGCTTTTGTGTGCTACTGTTCTATTAAGTGTGATTGATTTATCGATGATGGAATATATTGTACCGAGGGCGACACTTGCATCGGTTTCTCTTAAACGTGATATTCAAAAACACAATCCTGCCCTTATATTGGAGGAGGGTACGGTTATGAAAGAGCTTCAGAGCGAGGGTAAACTGTGGATGTATGAGTCTACGGATCCGGAGACGGAGCGGCTTCAGCATGTAAGAATTTGGGATGGGATTTATCCGGGGCAGCCGCGTTTAACGTTTGCCAAATCTGCTACACTGGGCTATGAAAATGGTAACGCTAAGTTGACACTTTATGATGGTGAAACTTATGAACCTCAAACTGATGGGTCAAAAGGGTTTAGAGTAACTCGATTTCAGCAGCAACATCTTGCTCTTGATTTTACGAAGGACTTACAACGCGGTGAATATAAGTCGCAGCATCCGCAAACGATGCGTGTTGGGGAGCTTATGACACATATAGGAAAGTTGGAACAATCGATGAACTTGAAACCGGATAAAGTCTCTGAGTACAGTGTGAATAAGTTGCGCTATGCTAGGGTTGAATTTCACAAAAAGTTTGCTCTTCCGTTTGCTTGTTTAGCGTTTGGTATTGTGGGTATTCCTCTTGGATTTATGGTGAAAAAGAACGGTAAGATGATTGGATTTGGCATAGGGTTGGCGGTGATATTACTCTATTATCTTTTGCTTCAGATAGGTCAAAATTCGGGCATCAATGGGAGACTACATCCGGCTTTAGCGATGTGGTTTCCAAATCTTGTTATTAGTGCAATCGGTATAGTGCTTCTTATGCGGATGTTCGGTGAGGGCAAGTTAAGAGCGATACAGAAAAGAGAGCGCAATGTTCCGCTTGTTGTTAATAGGAATGCGGAATCTTAATGTGTTTGTATTGGGAAAGAGATTTTGAACATTTTAGACAGGTATTTGCTTAAGGATTACCTCAAAGCCTTTTTTGTTGGATTTCTATTTTTTAGTGCACTTGTTGTAGTGGTTCGGTTATTGGATAAGGATATAAAACACTTTGATGAAGGTATTTCTTATCTGACTGCGGTAAAGATAGTTCTGTATCAAGCACCCCGTCGGATTATGGAGATTGTGCCGGTTTCAGGTTTTGTTGCGATTTTTTTTGTATTGGGTCGCATGGTTCGCAACAATGAATTTGTTGCTATGAAAGCTGGTGGCATAAGCGTCTATAGAATTTTGGCACCTGTCATTATTGTTACGGTGCTCCTGTGTATAGTTTTCGCTGTATTTTATGACAGAGTTGCTTCTCCTATATACCATGAAGCGAATCTATTGCAGAAGAAGGGTAGTCCAAAGCACGGACGGTATTTAGTTTTCAAAGGGAGAGACAATCGTATTTTTTATTCACATCAGATAAGTTTGGGTGGTAAGGTGATAAATAAATTGACGATTTGGGAATCTGATGAATCTGGGGCTCTTGAACGTATTATCTATGCGAAGAAGGCGACGTGGACAGAGACACATTGGCAGTTGAAGAATGGAGATATCCGTCTCTTTGAGGATGGCATTGAAGTTGGTTATGAGATTTTTGATGAGAAGTCTATAGAGCGGTTTGAGGATCCTGCGCGTTTTATTGGTAGTGACAAAGATCCGCGTGCTATGACTGTTAAGGAATTAAGGGAGCAGATTGCTTATAAAAGGGCAGCGGGTCAAATTTCACGGCTGGAGCATGTTAAGTTGCACCACAAGATTGCTTATCCGTTTGCTGCTGTTGTTGTGGTGATGTTAGGTGCGCCGATTGCGATTCGTTTTGGGAAGGCGGGTTTTTTTGCGGGGTTGGTTATTGCATTTTTTCTTGTGTTTATCTATTGGGCTATTTCCTTTGCGACGTTGGAGGGCTTAAGTGAGAACGGGAAGCTGCATCCGTTCTTAGCATGTTGGGGGGCAAACATAATCTATGGAATTGTTGGTACTCTGCTGATATGGCGCACTCCGAGATAGCTGGAGGTTTTACCCCCCTTTATCCCTCCGCAGGCGGGGGGAATGTGTAAGTCCTGTTGTTCACTAATGATTTCTGCAAAGCTCGGTAATGTTTTCTTCAAAATCCGCAGTTTCACTCCTATTCCGTTTATTATTGTACTTCTCTATTTTGCCAATCCGACATGGATCAGTGTATCTTTAAGTATCCTATTGATTACGACAGGTGAATTGCTGCGAATATGGGCGGTTGGGTATGCAGGGGGAACGACTCGTGCGACAGCGTTGGGTGCTGCACGGGATCTTGTCACTACTGGACCTTATAGTTATGTTCGGAATCCTCTCTATCTTGGTAATTTACTACTTAGCGTCGGTGTTACACTATTTGCGAACATATATTGGTTAATCCCTGTCTTAATTATAGGATATTTCATTCAATATATGCCTATTATTGCTGTTGAAGAGAGATATTTATTAGAATCTTGTGGACAGGTGTATGAGGAATATCGAACGGAAGTATCACGTTTTCTGCCGAATTTTCGTCCGTATAAAAATCCATCATTGCATGACTTTTCTTGGTCTCGTGCCTTCAAGAGTGAAAGGCGTACCTTTACGGCTATTATTTGTGTTATTGGATTAATTTTGGTTAGGGATTTGGTGTGAGTTTGTTCTACTGTCTATCTACTGATTCAACACCAGAGGCATTCAAAAGTCGTTTTTGGACGCGGATTTTTGTTTGTCAGAATTTTGGATTACACCAAATCAAGAAATCAACGGTATGAACGCCATTAAGGCGTTCCCCGGGTATGAATGCCTAAATAAAGTTTAAGAAAATATTTGGGTAATTCTATATTCCCTCAGGCACTGTGGGTACGGTTTCCTAACCGCACCAGCATCTCCAAGAGATTATTGTTAATCTTCATTTAGGCATTCCCCGGATTACCTTTTTCAGAATTGCGGGGGACGCTAAGTCCGCGACAATTGAATGGCTCTGATTCAACACATAAAACTCTTGACAATCATAGAATAAATTTTATATAATAACAAGACTTACGCAATTTTGTGTGTTCTTGTTTAAAATTTTGTTTTTTTATGTATTTTATCCCATATTTTTTGCTATTTTCGAGGACGGACCCCCCTTTATCCCCCCGCAAGCGGGGGGAATGCGTAAGTCCTGATAATAAGTTAAAATGATAATTTGTAAAACAATTATGCTATCAATAAGGAGGAGTGTAAGATGAATAGAATATTTTTCTCTCTTTTTATACCGTCTGTTTTAGCAATTCTGTTTGTTCTTCCTGTGAATTTCGTCTTTGCGCGAGCGTTTAACAATGATTTTGAAACGGGGGATCTTACGGATTGGGAGAAGGATGGAATAGCGTTTGATTTTCAACCGACGTGGGGTGATAATCCAACAGCACGGAATCGGGGGCAGCCTTCAGAACATCAGGGGGATTGGTGGCTTGGGCTGTTTGAGAAGTATCCGGGGGAGGAGAAAGCTAAAGCTCTTGGCGTGAATCCGGGTGCTACTCAAGGGGATGGTCCTCAGGGGACACTTACGTCAATTGAATTTAAAATTATTGGAGCAAAGATGAATTTTCTTATTGGTGGCGGGAACCATCCTTGGGAAAATGCTCCTGCCCCTTGCTGTGTTAATCTTGCGATAAATGACAAAGTTGAACGGACAGCTACGGGGAATGCGACTGAAACTATGAGTCGTAAAGAGTGGGATGTATCTGATTTGAAGGGAAAGATTGCCAAGCTTATTGTTGTAGATAATAATAGCGGCGGGTGGGGGCATCCAAATTTTGATGATGTTCATCAGGCAGATGCGGATGGTGACAATATTCCGTGGGATAGAGTTCTGGCGGTTGAGGCCCGTGGAAAGTTAGCTGTCAGCTGGGCGCAGATGAAGAAGTACTATTAATGTGAAGTTTGACATCAAGGAGATATATTTTGAATAAATTGTTTTTTGCGATTATTTTTCTCTTAGTGCTAACATTTTTATGTTTTCCGTTCGTTAATTCGACGTATGCAAGATTTTTTAACAATGATTTTGAGACAGGTGATTTGACCGATTGGGAGAAGGAGGGAACGGCATTTGATTTCTAACCGACATGGGGAGACAATCCGACAGCACGGAACCGTGGGCAAGCCTCTAATCATCAAGGGGATTGGTGGATAGGTGGCTTTGAAAAGTACCAGGGTCCGGATAAAGGTAGTGCTTTGGGCCAGAATCCTGGCGGCGTTCAGGGCGATGCTCCTCAAGGAACTATTACGTCAATTGAGTTCGTTATTGTAGGGGAAACGATGAATTTCCTTATTGGTGGTGGTACTCATCCTTGGGAAACCGATCCGTCGCCTTGTTGCGTTAACCTTGTAATTGATGGAGATGTTGTACGTACTGCGACGGGTGACAATACCGAAACTATGAGTCGTAAAGAGTGGGATGTATCTGATTTGAGAGGACAAACTGCTCAAATTGTTGTTGTTGATAATCATCCGGCGGGATGGGGACATATCAACTTTGACGACATTCATCAAGCTGACTCTGGTGGAGATAATATTCCGTGGTCCCAAGCTACTGCGGTTGAGGCGCGTGGCAAGTTAGCTGTCAGCTGGGCACAAATGAAGAAGTACTATTAATGTGATAGGTCAAACTATCATCAATAACTATTATTTACACTGAAAGAACGGCATATTGTATGCCTCAACATAATCTAACTTTTTTTAATCATAAGGAGAAATGACTGATGAATAAATTTGCTTTATCGTTTCTGATTCTCTGCCTTATCGCTATTTTGGTCATTACGAGTGTAGAGAGTGCTTTTGCGCGCACATTTAACAATGACTTTGAAACGGGGGATCTTACGGATTGGGAGAAGGCAGAAACGGCGTTTGATTTTCAACCGACATGGGGGGACAACCCGACAGCGCGGAATCGGGGGCAGCCTTCACAACATCAAGGGGATTGGTGGCTTGGACTTGCCGAGAGATATCAAGGTCCTGAGAAAGGAGCGGCATTGGGACAGAAGCCAGGAGATCTGGAACGGGATTCAAATGGTAACATTGCTCCGGATGCTCCGCAAGGCACGTTAACTTCTATTGAGTTCACGATTGTTGGTGAAACGATGAATTTTCTTATGGGTGGCGGCAGTCGGCCGTGGGGTACTGCCGAACCTTGTTGTGTCAATCTTGTCATTGATGAAGAGGTAGTTCGGACAATGACAGGTGATAACAACGAATCTATGACTCGTAAAGAGTGGGATGTGTCGGACTTGAAAGGTCAAACTGCTCAGCTTGTCGTAGTTGATCAAAGCAGTGGTGGCTGGGGGCATCCGAATTTTGACGATGTGCATCAGGCAGATGCAGGTGGCGATAATATTCCGTGGTCACAGGTAACTGCTGTTGATGCGCGTGGAAAGTTAGCTGTCAGCTGGGCACAGATGAAGAAGTATTATTAGTGTAATACTATGCGATCCGATGACTGCCTCATTTGTGTAGTGTATATGAGGCAGTTATCAAACATTGGTTCTTTGTGTAAGTTTAAGGAGATATAAGATGTACAAATTAACTTTATCACTTATTATATTAAGCTTGGTCACAATCTTGGTTATTATGAGCGTAGATGGTGCTTTTGCGCGAACGTTTAACAATGACTTTGAAACAGGTGATCTTACGGATTGGGAGAAGACAGACACAGCGTTTGATTTCCAACCGACATGGGGAGATAATCCTACTGCCCGGAATCGAGGACAACCTTCACAACATCAAGGGGATTGGTGGCTTGGACTTGCTGAGAGATATCAAGGTCCTGATAAAGGAGCAAAGCAGGGACAGAAACCGGGTGATATGCAACAGAATAATGCTGGTGGTGTGGCCCCTGATTTCCCACAAGGCACGTTAACTTCTATTGAGTTCACGATTGTCGGTGAAACGATGAATTTTCTCATGGGTGGTGGTAATCGTGCTTGGGGTACTGCTGAACCGTGCTGTGTGAATCTTGTGATGGATGATGATGTAGTGCGTACAGTGACAGGAGACAACCATGAAAGCATGACTCGTAAAGAGTGGGATGTATCCGATTTGAAAGGTAAAGTAGTGCAACTTGTCGTTATTGACAAAAGCAGTGGTGGTTGGGGTCATCCTAATTTTGACGATGTGCATCAAGCTGATGCGAGTGGAAAAAACATACCGTGGGACAGAGTTCTTGCGGTTGATGCGCGTGGCAAGTTAGCTGTTAGCTGGGCGCAGATGAAAAAGTATTATTAGAATCGAACTAAATTCTTCTTTCGTCGTGAGAGGGGACAGGTTCCGCTCTTACGACGAAATTGTTTTCAATCCTGCCCGTTCTCGAAACTTGTTATATGTCTTCAATATTCCTTGTTCCATAGTGTATGCGGGTGTAAATCCGATTTCTGCGGCGATGGCGGATGCGTCATAATCCCAGGAGATACCAAATACTCCTGGTTCCAAAGTGATCTGTGCTTCTGGGACTAATGATTTCAGATATGCGACTCCATCTTTGACAGGTCTGATTCCGCCTTTGACATTGAAGACGCGTGTTTTTGTTGTCGGGCATGTGCATGCCATGATGATGGAATGTGAGACGTCCTCTACATATTGCCAATCTACGGAGTCATCACCGAATGGACATACGTGTGGTTCTCCCATTGCAACTGCTTCTATCATTTTTGTCGTGAATGAACTCATACCTCGCGTTCTACCTACTCCATAAACTGCGGTAAATCGAAGTCCGATTGAATCGATGCCGTAAGCATCGAAGTAGTGTGTTGCATATTTTTCATTGAGCGATTTGCATGCTCCGTAGATAAATTTGGGATAGTGTGGGGCATCATTGAGAATTTGTTGGTTGTTATAGTCTTCAGGTGAGCCGAACACTGCTACGCTGCTTGCCCATACGACGCGTTTTAGATTGAAAATGCGTGCTGCTTCGAATATATTGATTGTGCCTTCACAGACTATTTTCAATGCTTGTGGTGGGTTTGCGTTACAGGCTGGTACTTGCCATGATGCGAGGTGAATTATACGATCGATTTCGTTTTCTTGTACGGTGCGTAAGACGTGTGGCAGGTCTGTTATGTCCCCTTGTACAAAAGTTAGACCTTCAATTTGTTCATCAGTGAGTATCATTTTTGGAATTGTCAGGTCGTAAGCGAAATCGTAGACGATCACTTTTTCACCGGCGGTTAAGAGATCGCGAATCACATAAGTACCGATGCATCCCATGCCACCGGTGAGCAGATATGCCATATAATTTACTCCAATTTTTTTAAAGGGTTGCAGGTGTTCCGCAAAGACGCGTTGCGCTTTGCTACACTATCGCTGATACACAACCTGGAAAGGATGTGCTACGAAGATGCACAACTTGGAAAGGATGTGCTACGAAGATGCACAACTTGGAAAGGATGTGCTACAAAGACACAACCTGGAAAGGATGTGCTACGAAGATACACAACCTGGAAAGGTTATGGTACAACTATCGGTTTCTTTTACTTATTCGGGTTTGTCCATATTCATCGGTTCATCTACATTTACGAGGATGTCATCCCCTTCAATTTTTACGGGGTAGATAGGTAGTTTTTCTTCTCCGGGCCAAACGCATTCGCCTGTCTTCACATCAAATTCCCACATGTGCATTGGGCAGGTGACACAGTTTTTATCGATGAAACCGTAGGTTAAAATTCCGCCGAGGTGGGGGCATATATTATTCATAGCGAAGTATTCGCCTTCAACATTATAGATACCGATAAAAACGCCTTCGACTTTGACGCCGATACATCTGCCTGGTTGTATCTGTTCGGTTGTTGCGGCTTTTACAAATTGTGACATATTTGTTTAAACTCCAATCGTTGTAATATATGGTTTGAGATAAATGACCTTTTTTTGTAATTCAACATAGGTAAACGTGAGTAAGGTTATGCTGCAATGCACAAACTGACAGTTTATGCTACAAAGACGCACAACCTAGAAAGGTTATGCTACAAAGTCTTCTAAACGGTTGCAAAGTGTTACCGCAAACACGTTGTGTTTGCTACGGTTTTTCAGTAAAAGAACACAACCTAAAAGGTTATGCTACAAAGACGCACAACCTAGAAAGGTTATGCTACAAAGACGCACAAACTGACAGTTTATGCTACAAAGAGACACAACCTAAAAGGTTATGGGACAAAAATATCCTGCATATTTCGGATACCGAACCCTGTTAGATAGCATTATTGTGATATGACTTTCCCTTCTCCGCGTGGGTCAGTGGCACCATCTTGGGATGATCCATCATCTCCTAGACGAATGGCATGCCCTGGTCCTCCGATACCGCCGCTTGCTGAGATATCATGTCCAAGTTTTCTTAACCCTTCAATTGTTTCTTCACCAGCCCGAGATTCTACCTGTATAGGTTCAGCACCGTCACAGTGAAAACGGGGAGCGTCTAATGCAGCGTGCGCGGATGCTTGTAGGTCTATAAGATTAATGCTGATATTGAGTTGATTATTTGGGATGGTGCGTCCTCCAGGAATGCCGTAGGTTGCAAAAGGCTGCCCTTTCAACGTAGCGAGGCAAGGGCTCATATTGTGGAGCGGGCGTTTTCCGGGGCCGATAGAGTTTGCCAATCCAGGTCTTGGATCAAAACGTCCTACACCATGTCCGAATAGTAGTCCTGTGCCTGGTACTGTTACCATTGAACCGAATCCACCGCCGTGGGTCTGGGTCAATGATACCATGTTTCCTTCTGCATCCGCAGTAGAGATATGACTTGTGCAGCTCATTGGTTCATAGTAGACTACTTCTCCCGGTTGTGGTGATTCAAGTCCTGACTTTAATTGTTCGCTGAGTTTTGCAGTGAAACTATCAGATAGTTCGTTATTTATGTCAATATCAACAAAATTGGGATCGCCGAAACGTTGTAGTCTTTCGATCCAACAGATTTTCATTGCTTCGGCAAATAGGTGGAATCTGTCTGTGAGGGACATATTAGGGATGTCATATTCTTCAACCAAACGGAGCATTTGTAATGTGGTGAGTCCGCCTGCGCCGAGTGGCGAGGTATAAACAGAATATTCGCGATACGTGATTTTGTAGGGTTCTGTGATATAGGCGCGGTAATTCTTTAGGTCATCAAGGGACAAACATCCGCCTAGTTCCTGAATATGTGTTGCGATTTTTTCTGCGATATGTCCTTCGTAAAAGGCTGTGTGTCCGCCTTCAGCGACTGTATCTAAGGTTTTTGCGAGGTCTGGATTGGTAAGGACCTCCCCTTTTTTTGGGGGGTGTCCATTTTTTAGGAACACGCGTGCTGTTTCGGGAAATTCTTTTTTCCACCGTTCAGCATTTCCGGCGATTCCGCCACGATTTGCGCTGTTGGGTGCGTATCCGTATCGTGCTGAGTTGATAGCGGGGCGTAACACATCAGATAGTGGGAGGCTTCCGTATTTTTTCAACGCTAAGCATAGTCCTGCGACTACTCCTGGTACACCTATGGATAACGGGCCGTGTACGTTAACGCGTCCTGGTACGCGGTATCCTGCGGTGGTATCGGGGGCATCTTCGATCGTGAACATATTTTCGGAGGCGGCGGCAGGTGCAGCAGTGTTGTAATCTATCGCTATAACGTCTTGTGTTTTTTTACGATAGATAAGCATGCAACCGCCGTAGCCAGCGATTCCGTTATGTGATGGTTCAACGACACCTTCTGTGAATGCGGCGGCGACAGCGGCATCTACGGCGTTCCCGCCTGCAAGGAGCATATCAAATCCTGCTTTTGCGGTGCGAGGATGTGGGCCGACAACGGTACCGTATATTATTTTATGTGAATTCACGGAGCATTCCTTTGTAGTAGGATAATACAAGGTATTTTAAAGTGTTTTTATTGAATTGTCAAGTTTTTCTGTTAGGATTAGAGGCATAGGGTTATTTAGTTTTATAGATATTCATTTTATCAAGTTAACTGTGAGTAAAGGTTTTGATGCATATTCCTTTATTTTATCAGCGATCCGTGTTATGCCTTGAAAACGGAATACGGATAATGCGGTATTTCGTAAAGCGGCCATGACTTGTGGAATAGCCCCGCATCTGACAGGTGATGCGTCCTCGCCGAGTAGCACATCGCGCATCCAATGCGACTTGTTCTCTATTGCCCAATGGCCTCTCCGTAAAGCAAGTAAGCGTTCTGCGGATGCCTCACTCGGTTTCAGGCTCGTAATCCCATAGGTAGTGCGGGTTGTCTCTTCTCCTGTCTTCATATTTTTGGAAGTATAGCAATATTGGATCACTTGTGCTACGCCCGGCCAATCCAGATATGCGTTGAGACTTGTGCTTGCCTTGATACATCGCGTCTCAAGTCTGCCATGCGACTTTTCAATCGTCTCATGCATGTATATCGGTTTCCCTAAAGTAGGGTGTGTTGTGTCTTCAGAAACCGCGTCAGGCACGCCTTGAAAAAGTTTTTCAATCGCTTCTAACAGGTCCGGTTGATTGCCTTTAACAGGCAGCATATAGTCGCCCCCGCTGTTTATGATTCCGTGGCAGAAAGAGCGTTGTGTCAAAAGGGCATCCGTTGTGATAACTTTGCCTGCTACATCAAACGCTTTGAGGATTTCCGTTGATACCGGTATTTCATTGGTTTTGTCGCTGACACCTCGCTGCGTGAGGGTGATCCCTAACTCATGAGAGACGACGGAGAGTAAATGGCTGATCATCGCACCACTTTTTTTAGACGCACGCAGGGTTTTGCCATCTATAGCGACTGCGTCGGAACACCCCCGCAAATCAGGGCACTCTGCTAATGCGGCGTTTACCCATTTTGACAGGATGTTTTCTAATGCTTCAACGTCCAACTTTTTCAACAGATTATGGATAGTTGCGGCACAAGGCGTTTTGTGATGTGTGAACCCGAGTGCTTTTGTGAGTGCGGGCTGTGAGCGTGCCCAGGTAGCGATGGATGTATACCCTTTATGCCCGCACATCAATCCAACGACTAAAAGTGCGAGGATTGCTTTCAACGGGTGTCGTTTCCCTTTTTCCTTGCGTGGGTCTGTAAGTTCTGCTAACATATCCATTAAGTGGCAGGACTTTTTTCTTGTCATTCTTCACCTCAAAAGATCGTAAGTTTTTAAGGTGAAGTATAGCAGATATAGCGTGAAAAATCACGGTATATCTGCACATCCTAAAATATTAACGATTGTGATAAAAAACAACTAAAATACATAAAACTAAATAACCCTAAGCCTTCCATCATTTATCTTGACATGTAACGTAATTGCTTGTATAATATGACATATTTTAAGGATTTACCCCCTTTATCCCTCACTTACCCCCATTTTTGTATGCGGTATGTGTAGGCGTGTGTGTGTATAGAAATAAGTTGGAAAGTCTGATGGGTTATGGTAGAATACCTCCATATAAACCAATGTCGGTGAAAAACCGGCAGGGAGGTATTCTTATGAAATATACCCTTAGCTGGGTACACCCCAGAAAGATTATAACAGGTTTTCGTAAAGTTTTCAACGGGGTTTGTATCAAAAAACCGACGCTCCGCAACTTTTATTTGATGCTACAGGCTGTGTGTGTAGCCCCGAGTTTTCGTATTCAATCGATTGCCTCACATCTACCTATCCGTGTGAAACACGACAAGTCTAAGCAAAAGCGTGTGTTGCGGTTTATTGATACCTATTTTCCGGTTGCAGCGGTGAAGGGTGCTTGGTTGTCACATATAGTTGTCAGTGTGTGTCGTTCTGTGGGGATGCAGCATCTGCTTGTGCTGATAGACGAGACAGATTTACCGGGCGGATGGAAGGCGATTGTTGCAGCCCTTCCGTTTCGCAATCGTGCGATCCCGCTCTATTGGGTTCTGTATAAAAATGAGATGCTCAAAGATGGCACCTATCAAGGACATAACGATTTAGTTCAGCAGTTCTGTTGCGATGTTCATAGTCGCGTTGTTAAAGTGTTAGGGGATAGTCGGGAGCCTGTGTTGGTTTTTGACAGAGGGTTCGCCCGAGCGAGAGCGATCCTCAAGTTTTTT
Source organism: Candidatus Poribacteria bacterium (assembly GCA_965200395.1). Classification (GTDB taxonomy): domain Bacteria; phylum Poribacteria; class WGA-4E; order WGA-4E; family WGA-3G; genus MSPOR6. Next base: position 1,765,873 of record CBDAUH010000004.1, read on the forward strand.
GAGGGGCAAGGCATCTGCTACTTGATGCGTGTGCCACGCAATGTTGGTGTGCGTATAGCAGGCAACAAGCAGTGCCTTGAAGAAGTGGCAAATGGTTTTTACCCACAAGTGCTTTATCACTACACGGAGCAGGTGCCTGTGGCACTCTATGTTGGGGGACAGCACACCAAGAAAGACCCGTTATATCTTATCTCCAATCGGCTTCAGGGGAACCCCCTGCGAACTTGCTACAAGCGGCGGACACAGATTGAACACGGGTTCAGAGACTTGAAAACGAACTTCGGTTTCAAAGCACTCGTTTTGAGAAAGAACGAACAGCCCCGGATGGAAGTTCTGTTTTTGTTGGCAGTCGTGGCTTATGGTTTGGCGTTCCTGTGTTATGAAAAAGCTGCGGACAGATGGGCAAAAACTTTACACCCTACGCGGAAAGTTTACTCCGTGATCAGTGTCATCAACCGTATGATCCGCGAGGTGTGGACGCAGGAGGCGTTGCTCTTGTTCACCGAGAGGACTTGTTTGAGAGATATAAACTTTCTCACCGCAGAAGAACTGACATGACAACATTGGAGACCTATGAACACAACTACACACGCATTCAAAAAAAATGGGGGTAAGTGCGCCTTTATCCCCCCGCAAGCGGGGGGAATGTGTAAGGTGTCCGCCGCAGGCGGGGGAAGATAAGAACGGACTGAAAGAGACCCCCCTTCATCCCTTCGCAGGCGGGGGGAATGTGTAAGGTGTCCGCCGCAGGCGGGGAATGCGTAAGTCCTGACACTAGATAAGTTTGGAATAGGAATTACTATGCCTTCTCGTAGAAAGTCTCGCGTCATTGCGATGCAAATGCTGTATCAAATTCATCAAACTGCAGATCCTGTTCAACTTGTTATTAAACAGTTTTGGTTGGATCGGGAAATTTCTGTGGACTTACGACCGTTTACTCAGCAGCTGGTTGTAGGTACAACTTCAAATTTGGATACAATAGATGCTGAGCTTCAGGTTAGTTCTAAAAATTGGAAAATACATCGGATGCCTATTGTTGATTTGTCAATACTCAGACTTGCAACGTATGAGATTCTATTTTTAGATGAGATTGATGCGGCAACATCCATTAATGAGGCGGTGGAAATCTCGAAATCATATAGTACCGAAAATTCACCTAAGTTTATTAATGGCGTGCTTGACAATATACGAAAAAGACATCAGGAAACATTCTAACATCAAACCTAAGCGTTGACATACGTTATTATTTTCGAGGATTTACCCCCCTTTATCCCCCCGCAAGCGGGGGGAATGCACACTCTCTTTATCCCCGCAAGCGAGGGAATGTGTAAGTCCTGATCAATAGGAATCATATATCAAATGCGACTATTCAGAACCTTATTGCTCTCCACTTTGTTGTTAATTCCGTTTTCTCTGAATGCAGCTCAAGAGTACAAATTCGTTGGAGAATTCGGTGGTAAAGGTGAAGGGAAAGCACAATTTGCGAAGACTCTGTTTATAGCATTCGGTCCTGATAGGGATATCTATGTCACAGATAATGAGAATTTTAAGATACATAAATTTTCAGAGTCTGGGGAATTTCTGTTTGATATTGCGGTGACAGACACTTCTAAGTTTCGTTTTATCAATCCAACTGCAACAGTGATTGGTGCGGATGGTTCAATTTATGTAATGGATTGGATTTTACAACATATAGCGGGGACAAACAGTCCAAAGATTTTCAATTATGGTTCTTGTATTCACAAATTTGACAGGGAAGGACAATATGTATCTACATATCCATTGGCGGATTATAGTAAAAGAATTGAGAATCTTGAGGCGGCGGCTCCTGGTTTAGATAGTGATGGTAAATACGCGCTGATTATACCACAAGGTGACACCAAAGGTAATTTTTTGCTTGCTATTGATACAGAACATCATCTTTATGTATGTGACGGTAGTTCAATACGTAAACTTGATGCCGATGGTAAACCAATTCTTCGATTTGAAGTGTCGCAGCCGGGTGTTGGGCAGGTTGTTCTTCCTGTTGATATGACTGTAGACAAGTCAGGGAATCTTTATGTTGTTGATGCAAAGGGGCATCGGGTGGTGAAGTTTAATTCGGATGGTAAGTTTGTTCTGGCGTTTGGAGAGTACGGGGATGCGGACAGAGAATTTATTGCGCCATTTCGGATTACATCATTAACGGACGGTACGCTTCTCGTTGCTGACGAAGCGAAGTATTTCAAGGATTTTTTGTCTACGTTGCCGAAGCGCCTTGACGATCCGACGCGTCGGCTTGATGGTATGACACAGACATTCCGTTACAGACTTCGGAGAGTTCAGCGATTTACGACAGCGGGGAAGTTGACGCAGAAGATGCTCATTCCTTTTCAACGAGAGATGGAAACTGATGCCGATCTGCAATTGAAAGGGGTTGATAGCAGTGGGAATCTTTATTATCTGAATTCCTCGTTGTTAAAGTTTCGGAAATATGCCCCTACTGCATCTTTATTCTCTTCCATGTTTCAAACGGAATTGAAATTGCGTTATACGAGGGATATACAGGACATTGAAATAGATAATCAGGATGATCTTGATGCTGATTTGTATACGAAATCTGATTTTGATGAGCAGATAATTCAGGATTCTGCTGATGCTCACCTTACTTTCACTTATGATTTAAACGAAGACTGCCGTATTGGGTTATCCAACCAGCTCACATATACTCGGATGACGGATACGAGTTATTATAGGGCGCAGGATTTTGAAGATTTTCGCGGTAGTTTCAATCAGGATGATAGGACGACCGAATTTTCTTGGGATAATCGGATTCAGCTTGATTTCACTTGGATTCGGGATCATGGGATCTATAGCTATCGTGAAGCGCGGATATATGCATACTTCAGTACAGTCAATCTTGATTTCATCAATGATGCGCTTGATAGTAGTAACTTCAGATTTTTCGATTTTTACGCAAAACTTTCCGATTGGGGAGGAGGGGTCTATTACGATTTGAGTCGATCATTCCGATTGCACTTTGCAGTTACACATTTCTTTGGCAAAAATAGCTACACCTATATTGATGAAACCGATGAACTGTATGCTACGGGATTTCAAGAAGCGGATACATTACGTGCTGTTCTCTTTATAAACGGTTTTTTTTAAGTCTGACGTGAGCTGTGGATGGATATACAGTATCTCTCTATTGCCCGTATGATACAGAAATAGTGAATTAAGTGCAAGAAAAATTATTCGGAGTGGAAAGCTGTGTTCCATTCTTTGTTATTAGCATCTAGGTAAGCATGAGTCGTGTTAGACCACACAAATATGGATAATAGACAAACGATACATGTAATGTGTAATAGTTTTCTGAAATACATAAACGAAAACTCCTTTATTTTAGTTTCCTTTCTCATACTTATCAAGCAGCTCGAGAGCTTTTTTCTCACCAAGTTCCTCGAGAGCTTTTCTCAAATATGGATTTTCAGATTTAAAATAGTCTGAAGGATGAAATCCTGGATACCGATATACCTTATGCTCCGGGAGAGTCGTCATAACCCAACCCAATCTACTTAAATCCATTTGGCGCGCACCATAGGGGTATTCATTTATAGCATCTAACTGCTCTAAAAGAGCCTTCCCGACTCTTTTACTGTCCGGATGCTCCTCCTCTAGATATATGCAGAGATATATGGTCCGAGCATAGTTTTGTGCCTCCAGATCATCTGGTGGGAATGGTGGTATATGATTCTTGCTCCAGTGTCCGAGTTCTTCTGCCATGAGTCTCAAGGCTTTCACTGGATTTGTTTCAAGCAGTTCGGCATGGTAAGTTAACCCAGGGATTGCCGGTTTCGGCGTAGGCGGAACTGGTATTGCATTCTTCGATTCAGCAATCGGTACTTCGCGGTAATGGTCGCCATGCTGAACTATTTTGTATCCTGGTCTGGCGGTTGGTGGTTTATCCTTTGAAGCCTGATGTCGCATCTGGTCTACAACTTCTTTTGCTGGGTCTACGTCTATGTAGACCTTTTTTAGGGTGGTATCTGTCGGGCGTATCAGTAGGGTTCCTAAGGACACCCCGATTAGCAGGATTGCGAGGGTACCGAGTCCCCAGTATAGTTTTTTGTTCATGTTTTCCTCCGATGTAGATTTGGATGTTATCCCATACTAACCCAAGTCAAGTGGATGATAGAACGGTTGATACCCTTTTTACTGAAGGTTCATACTCTGAATACTTCTTCAGTATGAGTAGTATACATTGAAACACTGTTCAATGCAACGACAAAAGTCCGCGACGCAGGACAGCATGCGGGCACACAAATATTGCAGTGTTCGTTTCCTGCGATAAGACCTTACAAACAATTGGATGGTTCTGAGTTTCGGGACAAAATACTTGCATTTTGACTCAAAATAACGTATGATTATATCCAACTATTAATCAACAACATTATTGCTGGGAGATATACGATGGCTACAATTGGTGCAGGTGATTACCAATATGAGGTTGTTGAAGGTTGGGGGATGATTCCGCAACTAGGTCTTGTTTCTGGTGTGGCATGCGACTCAAATGATCGTGTGTATGTCTACAACCGTAGTCCTCAACCTGCTATGCTTGTTTTTGATGCGGATGGAACTTTTGTTATGGAACGGGGTAAGGATATATTCCGGAAACCTCACGGTATCTGGATTAGTTCGGATGATGAAATCTATACGACTGACACTATAGACCATACTGTGCGGAAGTTCTCGCTCAATGGGGAACTGTTGCAGACGTTTGGTACAGTGGATGAACCGGGAGCACCGGGAACGCCTTTCAACCAACCGACTCGTGCTGTTCTGTCTTCATCTGGGGAGATGTATGTTTCTGACGGTTACGGTCAATCACGTGTTCACAGGATGACTGCAGATGGTGAAGTAATTGTTTCATGGGGTGCCTCAGGCACCGGTCCTGGTGAATTTAATCTTCCACACGATGTGACTGTTGACGGTGATGACAAGGTATACATTCTTGATCGGGGCAACTTAAGGTGTCAGATATTCAATAACGATGGCGAATTCTTAACTGAATGGACTGACCTTGGTTCGCCTAACGACTTGTTCATTGATTCTGACAATATTATACACATTGCAGAGGCGCGGCAAAGCATCTGTATTATGACGGTTGATGGCGAGATCATCGGACGGTGGGGTGAGAAGGGGAACGTTCCGGGTCAATTTAGCGATTCTCCTCACGGAATTTGGATAGATTCAAAGGGAGACATCTATGTCAGTGAAGTTATTGCTGAAAGACGTCTTCAAAAATTTAAGAGGGTTTAATAGTTTTGAAGAAGCAACATATTTACACATTTAGTCTTATTTTAATAGCACTTGCTATATGTACTTTCGTTTTTGCGGACGCGAATCATGAATATTCTGGTGAACGGCTGAAGAAGTTGATAACCGGACCCTTGACATTACAGTTAGCGGTTATTGCGTTAGTCGTTTCCTTTGTGTTGGGTGGTCTGCATGCATTGACTCCTGGGCACGGTAAAGCTATTGTTGCAGCCTACCTTGTTGGAACAAAAGGTAGGGTAATTGATGCGATTTTTCTCGGTCTTATTGTTACCTTTACACATACTTTCAGTGTCATCGCGATCGGTATCATCCTTTTGTTTGCTAAGGACCGCATTGCCCACGAGGATATTGTTGTATGGTTGAGTCTTGTTTCAGGTTTGCTGATTATTGGTATTGGGGGGTGGCTGCTTGCGAGAAATATGAAGCAATATTATTCTGGCAAATCTCACGATCATGAGCACGACGGTACGCATTCCCATGATCATGGACATTCACACGGTCATGGAGATGGACATACGCATACGCATGGAATTGGTCATCATACACATGACCATGTTCCTCAAGAAAGAGCGGGTTTTTGGAGTTTATTATCCCTTGGCATTTCTGGCGGGATTGTTCCTTGTGTTGATGCGCTCATTGGTCTTCTCCTTGCTATTAGTCTCAATAAACTTACGTGGGGTATAATTATTTTGTGTGCGTTCTCTCTGGGTCTTGCTGCTGTGTTGGTTGCTATCGGTATCCTAATGGTTATGGCGAAGCCTGTGATAGAGCGTTTTACGGGCAGAGGTATTTGGTTACAACGTCTGCCGATTATCAGTGCTGCTGTTGTAATAGTGCTTGGTGCGGTGTTAGTATTTAAGGCTCTCAGTGATGTTGGTATTCAGATTTAAGCCTGCCGTTAATTATCAAAATATTATATGAAGGAATGCTATGCCTAAAACTGTTGGTATTCTAAGCCCTGGTGATATGGGGCACACCGTTGGGGATGTTCTCTATCAGAATGGGTTACGAGTTGTGACCTGTCTTGCGGGGCGAAGTTCGCGCACTCATCAACTTGCACAAAAGGCGTGTATAGTCAATTTGCCTAGTTATGAACAACTGGTAATCGAAGCAGATCTGATATTGTCGATTATGGTGCCGGCACAAGCGACTGCTGCAGCTGAACTTGTCGCTAATGCCCTGCGGAAGGTTGATACAGATTTGACTTATGCTGATTGCAATGCAATTGCTCCACAGACGGTTTGCAAAATTGGTGAAACGATTACATCTGCTGGCGGTAATTTTGTTGATGCATCAATTATTGGTCCGCCGCCGCGAACTCCTGGTGCGACTCGATTTTATGCTTCTGGTGCAGCAGTCTCCGCGTTCTCTGAACTGAATGCATACGGATTAGATGTGCGTGTACTTGGTGAAGAGATTGGACTGGCATCTGCGATAAAGATGTGCTATGCTTCCTTGACGAAAGGGTTGACTGCACTCTGGACCGAATTGCTCACCGCTGCAGCGTTATTGGGTGTGTCTGATGCTCTTGCGGAAGAATTTCAATTAAGTCAGTCTTCGCTTTATGAAAGGATGGAAAGGGGTTTGCCGGGTATGCCGCCTAAAGCGAAACGGTGGATTGGTGAGATGGAAGAAATATCGGATACTTTTGCTGATGTTGGGTTGACTCCGAATATACTGACAGGTGCGGCAGATATGTATCGTCTTGTGAGTGACACTCACCTTGCTGACCTATCCCCTGAAGCGCGAGACCAATTTCCAACGTTGTGTGAATTGATTGCAACTTTGGCGGGGTATCTTGAAAATGGCGTGAGTTCGGAATAAGATATTGTTTGGAGTGAAAAATGTTCGTTTGCGTGCCACGATGCACAACCTAGAAAGGTTATGCTACAAAGTGTTTATCTGAAGCACGGGTTTTGTTTGTCTGAATCACGGATTACACAGATTACGCGGATTAGCGCGGATTAGTGGTTCGTCTGAATCGCGACAACATCCAATTATAGTAAATTTTGGAATTAATTAGACATCGGATAATCCGTAGGTCCGGTAGAGCTTGCGAAACCCGACTATTATTGAGCTAAGTCGTAATATGTCCATTGCTCCTCTGGGTGCGGTGCCTATTTATTTTCATATCTAACCATATCACTTTAACCGGTTCATAATGCCCAAGTTGTGCATTATGTGTAACGCAACCTGGAAAGGTTACGCTACAAAGAGTTTGTCTGAAGTGTGGGTTTCGCCAAATCAGCGGTATGAATGCCATTTTAGGTATTCCCCGGATTATTTACAAAATATCTTTAAGGAACCGTGCGGTGTGTGATTCTTCGATTTTCGCGATTTTTTCAGGTGTTCCCATTCCTACGAGATAGCCTCCTGCTTCACTTCCTTCGGGTCCTAAATCGATTACCCAATCTGCGGATTTAATGACATCTAGATTATGCTCGACGGTGACGATTGTATTTCCTGCGTCGACTAGTTTATTCAGGACACTGAGCAGTTTTTTCACGTCGTCAAAATGCAGTCCGGTTGTGGGTTCATCCATGATATAAAGCGTTGTGCCGGTCTGTTTTCTTGCAAGTTCTTTTGCGAGTTTAAGGCGTTGTGCTTCTCCACCAGAAAGCGTAGTTGCAGCTTGACCTAATTGGATATAGTCTAAGCCGACATCTGCTAAAGTTTGCAGTATAGGTTTGATCGGTCTGACGTTACTAAATAGTTCAAGGGCTTCCGACACTGTCATCTGTAGTACTTCAGCGATATTTTTGCCTTTATATTTTACTTCTAGTGTTTCAGCATTATATCCTGTGCTATTGCAGCTTTCACAAGGGATCCATACGTCAGGTAGGAAATGCATTTCAATACGGTTGTAACGTTGTCCGTCACATTCTTCGCATTGCCCATAAGATAGGTTGAAGCTGAACTGTCCACGGTTAAATCCGCGACGTTGGGCCTCAGGTAATTCGGCATACACTTCACGGATTTTAGTGAATAGGTCAGTATAGGTAGCGGGATTGGATCGTGGTGTTTCCCCGATGGGTTTCTGATCAATATGGATTACACGTTCGATTGATGTTGTTCCTTGAATTTTATCGTAGTTTGGATTGAAATCTGGATTGGCAGACTTGCGTTCGGCGGATGTCATTCCATGAATTTCATTAAAAATTGCATTGGCTAAAACCTGATTGATTTCTTTGACAGATTTTTTGGATTCCAATGCGGGTCGTAATGTGCCTTCAATCAATGAACTTTTTCCACACCCTGAGACACCTGTTACACATGTGAGTGTTCCGAGGGGGATGCTAATGTCAATGTTTTTAAGATTGTTTGTTTTTGCGCCAAACAGTTTGATCCATTTACCGGAACCTTTTCGTCTGACTGCGGGAACGGGGATTTGCGTTTCATTTGATAGGTATGACTGCGTTAGTCCCTTATTTGATGTCCGATTCGCTATGTTGGAGGATTTATCATCTTTATTTGATTGGGAGTTGGGTTCTGAGTTGGAAAATGCGCTGGGTGATCCGGTTGCGACGATTTCTCCGCCTTGTCTTCCCGCTCTAGGTCCGAAATCAATAATATGGTCAGAAGCCATAATGGTATCTCTGTCGTGTTCGACGACTAGGACGGTGTTACCGATGTCGCGTAGGTTTTTCATTGCGTAGATCAACTGTTCCTGATCGCGTGGGTGTAGGCCGATGCTTGGTTCATCGAGGATATAAGTTACGCTTGTTAGTCCTGTTCCGAGTTGGCTGGCGAGTCGGATTCTGCGGATTTCTCCTCCAGAGAGTGTTGGTGCGGTTCTGTCTAAGCCGAGGTATCCGAGTCCGATGTTCTTTAAGAAATGGAGCCGTACTTGAATTTGGCGTAGGAGTTGTGCTTCAAATTCTGGGGATGTATGTGCATGTAGCTTGGGGTGTGTTGCTCTGGAAGTAGACACATCTCGTATTTGATCTTCTGGGGTTTCTGTTTCTGTAGTGCCTGCAGTAGTGATTAGATGTTTTTCAATAGTTTCGATTCGGTCATCGAAAAACGTTGAAATTTCAGCGATTGACAATGCCATGAGTTCTGCGATGGTTTTATCAGAATATTTGACATTTCTGGGGAGTTCGTCTAATCTTGTTCCGTCACATTGATTGCAGATTGCTTGGCTGTTAGTTGATTCTCTACCTATACCGTCGCAAGAGGTGCATGCGCCTAATTTATTATTAAATGAGAAGTGTCGGGGTGTTAGTTGTGGGAAATTTTGTCCACATTTTGAACACATAGCGTGTTCACTGAAAAATTGTCTATTCATTAATTTTTTAGTACCATTCGGTTCAATAATAACAAATCCTTCACTTTCAATTAGTGCTAATTCTACAGCTTCAGTGAAACGGCTTATTTCGTCTTCGACAAGCTTCAATCGATCGATGACTAGAAGGACTTCGTGATGTCGGCGTTTTCCGATTGTTGGTGCTTCATCGAGTCGGTATATTTCGCTGTCAATTTGCACCCGGGCGAAGCCTGTACGTTGCAGTCTACGAAATGCTTCTGCATAATCCTCGTTTCCTTTTAGGCCTGGTGTCCGTTCTGTTCCAATAACCACTTCTGTATCATTTTCAGAAGATTTAAAATTTGTGAGTGGTGAAAGTATGTCGACTCTTTTGCCTTTGAGGTTTTTGAAGGCCTGTTCAACTATCTGTTGTGCTGTTTGTGGTCGGACTTCTACTTGGCAAGTTGGGCAGTGTGGTTGTCCCCATCTTGCATAAAGTGTTCGTAGTCCATCATGGATTTCAGTTATTGTTGCAACGGTGGATCGTGGGTTTTGGCTTGGGCTTGAATGTGTAATAGCGATTGCGGGTGACAAGCCTTCGATTTTAGACACTTTTGGTTTATCCATACTTCCGATAAATTGGCGTGCATAAGTGCTAAGTGTCTCAATGTATCTGCGTTGTCCTTCAGCGTAGATTGTATCGAGTGCAAGGGATGTTTTGCCGGATCCGCTCACTCCTGTAAATGCGGTTAACTTTTGGTGTGGGATTTCAATATTAACGTTTTTGAGGTTGTTTTGTTCTGCGCCTTGTACCAAAATAGTTTTGCTCATTTCGGCTTGCTTTTGGTCAAGTAGGTCTTGTGCCATGTCTCCGTTTTCTTTTCCTGATGGTTCAGATTTCAGCGATTTCCATAGGTCATATTCTCCGTGTAATGCGCGTCCGGTGTATGATTCTGCAACATTTTTCACTTCTTCTGGGGTGCCAACGGCGACAATTTGACCGCCATTAGTTCCGCCTTCAGGTCCTAAATCGATAAGATAATCGGCAGAATTAATTACTTCGAGATTATGTTCCACAACCACGACGGTGTTACCTTCATCTACCAGTCTGTGCAGGATAGTCAACAGCTTGTTAACATCTTCAAAGTGGAGACCTGTAGTAGGTTCATCGAGGATATAAAGTGTTTTGCCGGTGCTTCGTTTTGACAGTTCTCTTGAGAGTTTAATTCTTTGTGCTTCCCCGCCGGAAAGTGTAGGGGCTGGTTGTCCAAGTTTGATATAATCCAAACCTACGTCGTGAAGCAATTGAATTCTTCTTGCTACTTTTGGGATATCAGCAAAATGTTCGAGGGCGGATTCGATATCCATCTCTAGTACGTCGGAGATACTTTTATCTTTATATTTTATAGTGAGGGTTTCACTGTTGTATCGTTTGCCATCGCATACCTCACATTCTACCCACACATCCGCGAGTATGCCCATATCGACCTTTTTAGCTCCATTGCCGGTGCAGGCTTCACATCTTCCACCGGGGACGTTGAAGCTGAATCGTCCTGGTTTATAACCACGTAATTTTGCATCTGGTAGGCTTGTATAAAATGTTCGGATTTCATCAAAAACTTTTGTATAGGTTGCAGGATTAGAGCGTGGTGTGCGTCCTATAGGTGACATATCAATGTTGATGATTTTGTCAATGACCTTTGAAACTGGGACAGGTTTATTTTTTACAATCCCTTGTATTTTTTCATAGTCTCCTGGGACAGTTTTTGCTTTCATGAGGTCTCTTGCAAGTGCTTTGTATAGGATATCATGAATGAGTGAACTTTTTCCTGATCCGCTAACGCCTGTTATGCAGCAGAGTGTTCCGAGGGGTATTTTTGGCTGTATACTTTTTAGATTGTTTTGGCGTGCGTTGCAAATCTGTAACCACCTGTCATCGTTTTTGCGGCGTTTCTCGGGCTGGATTATCTCTTTATCACCACGTAAATATTGTGCAGTAAGTGAATCTACCTTCTTATCTTTGATTAATTGATCGGGTGTTCCAAAACCTGTTATTTTACCGCCTCTAATACCGGCGCCTGGGCCGAAATCAACAATTAGGTCCGCTATTAACATTGTCGCTTCATCGTGTTCAACGACGATTACTGTATTGCCTTGATTTCTTAGATTGATGAGTGTCTTTAGTAAACCTGCATGATCGCGAGGGTGTAGACCGATACTGGGTTCATCGAGGACATACGTAACACCGCGTAGCCCTGCGCCTACTTGACTTGCAAGCCGTATTCTTTGCGTTTCACCACCTGATAATGTGGGGGCGGAACGAGATAAAGTGAGGTAACCCAACCCAACGTCCACAAGAAAACCGAGTCGTGTACGTATTTCTTTCAAGAGTTCGGATGCTATGACTGCTTGGCGTTCTGGTAGTTTAAGATCGTTAAAAAAGGTTGCTGCATCTTGTATTGACATATTCATTACTTCTGTGATATCTACATCAGCGAGTTTAACACCTCTTGCAACTTCTCTTAGTCTTGTTCCATTGCATTCTCGGCATGGAGATTTGACGAAATAATCGGGGAGATGTGATTTTCCTTCTCCATCCTCATCGACATCTAAGAAAAGGAAACGTTCCTCTTGCGTAGGGATCAACCCTTGGAATTTTCCTCGTATACGTCTACGTCGTCTTTTGCCTTGTGCAGGTTCACGGAAAGAGAGTACAGTGTCACCTGTACCGTATAATATAGCGTGCTGTTGATCTGGCGTTAGTTCTTTCCATGGTGCGTTCATTTTGAATTTAAGGTGTGATGCTAAGGTCTGTAGGACCATTCTCTCGTGTTGGTCGGGCTTTTTCCAGAATAGTAACGCCCCATCTATAATTGAAAGATTCTCATCTACTACAATTAATTTGGGAGATATGGCCATTTGTAGGCCTAATCCTCTACAGTATTCACACATACCGTAAGGACTGTTGAATGAGAAATGTCGGGGTTCGGGGACATCGTAGCTTATTTTACATTTTGTACAGGCATGTTGTCTGCTAAATAGCAAGTCTTCTCCATCTGAGCCTTTTTTTGTGTTGCCTGAGCCTTTTTTTGTGTTGGAAGTATCGGAGGATACGACATTGACTATTAGGCTATCATCACCGAGTGAGAGTGCTGTTTCAACTGCTTCTGCGACACGACTATCAACGCCATCTTTTATAATTATTCTATCGATTACAATATCAATGTTGTGGCGTTGATTTGGATTGAGGGCGATATTTGCGTTGATTTCGTGAACTTCACCGTCGATTCTTGCGCGAACGAATCCCATTTTTCGGGCATCAGCTAGTTCTTTTCGATATTCACCGCGTCTTCCTCTGACGATTGGTGCTAATATCATAAGACGCGTGCGTAGTGGAAGGTTGAGGATATGTGATACGATGTCAGCTATTGTTTGGGATCCGATTAATTGTCCACATTGAAGGCAATGGAATTGTCCTGCTCGTGCGAATAGTACACGGAGATAATCGTATATTTCGGTGACGGTTGCGACGGTTGATCGTGGGTTGTGTCCTGATGATCCTTGATCGATTGCTATTGAGGGGGATAAACCTACTATTTTGTCTACTTCTGATTTTCCGAGTTGCCCTAAAAATTGGCGGGCATACGCGGAAAGAGATTCTATGTATCGTCTTTGCCCTTCTGCATATAATGTATCAATTGCGAGTGATGATTTCCCTGAACCGCTAACACCTGTGAAAACAATAAGTTTATCTTTAGGTAGGCTAATATCTATATTTTTTAGGTTGTGTTCTCTTGCCCCGTGTATTTGAATTGACGCGTCTGCCATAGGATCATTACCTCAAAATTATATTTGTGATTATTCCAAAAATCCACCTAATTCTGTTAGTTTCTGTGTATCTCTCCGCCAATTAGTTTTTACTGTTACATACAATTCTAAATAAACCTGTGTCTCCAAAAACTTTTCTATATCAAGACGTGCTAATTCACCGACTCGTTTAACGATGTTTCCGCCTTTACCGATAATAATTTGTTTTTGTGTCTGTTTTTCTGCATATATGATTGCTCGGATATAGAGAATATCCTCTGAATTGTTTCGTTTACGTTTTTTAAACTCCTCAACGACCACTGCAGATGCATAAGGTACTTCTCTTTTTGTAATAAGCATTATTTTTTCTCTGACTGTTTCAGCTATAAAAAATCGTTCGGGTAGATCGCTGAGTTGATCTTCAGGAAAGTACGGTGGGCCGGATGGCAAACATGTTGCTACATGTTTGAGTAGAAACGGGACACCATCGCCTGTTTTGGCGGATATTGGGACTATTTCATCGAATACGGATTTCTCATTGAAATCTTGAATGATCGGTAAAAGTGATGGTTTATCGACTAAATCGACTTTATTGAGGACGAGTATTTTATTAAGATTTTTGGAGCGTTGAAGTTGTTCTATAATTTTTGTTTCTATCTCTTCATTTTGTCGTGATACATCAATGACCAATAGGATAACATCTGCATTATGCATTGCAGTATAAGCAGTTCGAACCATTTCTGACTGCAGAAGATATTTCGGGTCCATTAAACCTGGTGTATCTACAAATATCATCTGATGTGTGTCGGTGGTGACAATTCCTCGTATCTGATTACGGGTCGTTTGTGGTTTTGGTGTGACAATTGCTAATTTTTGTCCTAAAATTGTGTTCAGGAGTGTTGATTTTCCTACATTTGGTGCCCCGATGATACTTATGTATCCTGATCTAAAGTTTCGGTCTTCAGATGATTCTTCAGAATTTTGATTTGGATACTCTGACATGTGTTAGTCCTGTTGTAGCTGAAAAAGTTAAAAATCTTTGTGATGCATCTTTTTCCCTTCAGAATTCTGAGAGAAATCGCGATCACATGATGGACATGTGGGTATATCTGTTAAAACTTTTAATCCACATCCGGGACAGATGCGTCCTGGATAGAACATTTTCCTACGGTAACGACGACCGTTTTTATCAGTTTCTGTATAGTTAAGAGCGCGAATCAGTACCCATATAAATAATATAGGAATTACGACAAAACCAACCGCGACTACAACAGGAATAAATAGAAATAGGTCGAATAATTCCATAACAATAATACTAACCTTTATAGGATGGATACAAATTGCATCCAAAAAAATAATCTTTACCCCAAAATCGTTATTTCGGTATTTTAACTCCTCATCAAAGGGACTTTAAAAGAAAATGCGTCTGTCCCGTTTATGTTGAACATTAGAAGCTTCGATGTTCTTTGATAAATCTCTATTGCATGAGGGGCATGTTCGAATTCTTGTAATTACTCTCTGTCCGCATCCCAAACAGAATCGTGGACAGAGTCGTCCCGAAAACATAGAAGATTTATGTCTAGATTTGTCTGAGTTAGTATAGTATAAAAGACAAAGGGCATTTATCAAAGTTATGAACAACATAAGAAGACTAATAATTGAGGGAACCATTCTATCTTCCTTTGCTCTATACTGCATTAGTTTTAATGTGGTGTCCTTGAAACTGAACTATATTACCTTTTCGGGCGTGCAGGCGTTTTGGTTTCTGCGGATTCGTAAATTAGGTCCATCAGTTCTGATTGAATTATGCCATTCATTGGGTTGGTGCGCGGTTCTGCTCTTCCTAAGATGGCATCAATAAAGTTGTCGTCAGGATTTCCTGCGGACATTTCTTGTGTAATTGGTGGGGGATCTAATGCTTCTCCACCTTTCCAGACGCGAATCCATCCACCACCCCAACCATCTACTTCGATTCTTCCGTTGTCAAAAATCAGTGCCATGTGTGTGCCGCCGGGGCTTGGACAGTTCCCACTTATCACCATTGATGCAAGTACACCGTTTTCAAACTTTATGTTTATGGATGAATTGATGTCAACTTCTGTTTCTTGATTGTCTGTGTATGCGTATACTTCTTGAACTTTAGCCTCGACAGTCCAGCAGAGGCTATTGAGCAGATGTGCGCCGCTATCGTAAGCCTGGCCGCCACCAGAGAGTTCAGGTTTTTGTCGCCATGCACCGACCGTAGCTTTTTTCCAGTTTTGTGTTATGTAACCGATAACTAACTCTAACTTTCCGAACTCACCGTTACGAACAATTTCTCGGATATAGTGGAAATTAGCGGAACAGGGTGTGTTGTATCCAATTGTTAGTATAAGTCCTGTTTCCTTAACCTTCTCAGCGAGTTTGTATGCATCTTCGGAGGAAGTGACCATCGGTTTTTCCATTAGGACATGACAACCTGCTTCCAATGCCTGCATTCCTTGCTCGAAATGTAAAGTATGTGGTGTTGAGATAACGACTGCATCGGGTTTGGTCTCGGACAACATTTTTGCTATGTTATCATAGGCTTTGGGACGCGGTTTGAGGTCAGCTAGATTTCGGTCGATATAGGAATTTGCGATATCTGTATTGACATCACAAGTGCCTACGATCTGAACGTCTGGGTTTGAATTCATTCGTCTTGCGTGTCCCGAAGAATTGCCGCCGCATCCAATCATGGCGAGTCGAATTTTTGACATTATTTGCTCCTAAGATGTTATGATGTTTTATTTCAGAGAGCATGAATTCAATGTTTATGCAGTTTTAGCTAGATCATTTAAACTCAATGCTCCTTCGCCGAATACGCGTCTAAATGATCCGCCACGGTGAGACTTTGTATCCCCGTGCATATAGCATACGCTGAAGGCGCGGCGTGGAATATCTGTCTGATTTGTGCCTGAACTGTGTAGCAACCAATTGTGCAATAGGACTACCTCTCCAGCCTCTAATTCTAAGGGTAAAGGTGTAGCATTTTCAACGATATCGTCAATCTGTTCTTGGTTCAGGAAACCGGAGCCGTGTGCGGGATTAATTAGGTTGCTGTGTGATCCGGGTATGATGTGTACACATCCGTTTTCTATGGTTGCTGGGTCTAATGCGGTATAGATAGTGATTTTTGGATCACGGTCGAGGTCTGTCCATCTATCTTGGTGCCAAACGAGGTAAGTTCCTTCACGTGCAGGTTTATTCATAAACATTGCACGGAAACATAGAATAGGAACGCCTACACCGTATATTTTTTCACATACTTCTTCAAAGGTGGGGTTTTGGAGATATGCTAGAAAATAGAGGTCGAATTCAAGATTTTGTATTTTGCGATATAGTAACGTAGCACCTTTATGTCCAGCGGATTGCGGTCCGGGTCTACCTGTTCCAGGTTCTCTATCAAGTTGCATCATAATTTGGTTATAATTGAGTGGTGCCTTACCGAGCATGATGTCATCCATACGTTGTTGTAATTGTGTGAACTCATCATCAGTGGCTACCTGACCTATTCGGACATAACCGTGTTCTTCAAAATGTTCCCACTGTTCATCTGTTATCACCTGTGCCATTCAATGCCTCCTACAAGTGAATAAACAATTTCTTACGTGATTATTGACAAATTGTGAAATGTGAGTAAGTTGTAAATTTAAAAAAGTGCATAGACTAAGTAATTTTATGTTTAAAGTATAACACATATACGTTCAAATTGAAAATAATTATTGTCAGAGGCATTCAAAAGTCGATTTTGGATGCGGATTTTTGTTTGTCTGAATCGCGGATTACACGGATTGACGCGGATTTTGTTTGTCAGAATCGCGGATTTTCGCGGATTTCACGGATTGACACGGATTTTAGGAGTTTTTTGTTTTGATGTGCTTTTCCTGGTATAGGTGTGGCTGATTTTTTGTCAGGCTTGGAAAGGCACAACCTGGAAAGGTTATGCTACGGCTCATCTGAATCGCAGATTATACGGATTTTTGTTTGTCTGAATCGCGGATTACGCGGATTGACGCGGATTTTAAGAGGCTGTGTCTTCTTGCATGCTCTTTGTCAGAATCGCGGATTACGCGGATTACACGGATTGACGCGGATTTTAAGAGTTTGGTTGCTTCAAGGTGAGTTTCGTAGGATTACGCGGATTAGTTGGTTTGTCAGAATCGCGGATTACGCGGATTACGCGGATTACGCGGATTTTAAGAGTTTTTTGTTTTGATGTGCTTTTCCTGGTATAGGGGTGGCTGATTTTTTGTCAGGATTGGAAAGGCACAACCTAGAAAGGTTATGCTACAAAGAGCTCGTCTGAATCGCAGATTACGCGGATTTTAGTTGTCTGAATCTCGGATTACGCCAAATCAACGGTATGAATGCCATTGAGGCATTCCCCGGATTACGCGGATTGACGCAGATTTTTCTGTTTGGTGTTTCAGCGTGCTTTTCACAGGATATTATATTTTGTCTGAATCTCGGAAATTCATTACTCCCTGGGCAACACATCGGTAAGTCGTAGTATCCATTTCTCCTATATCGCCATTCCTGCATCCTGATACGTTTGATGAATCAATGCAATCTCTTGGTCTGTTAGCTAGGGTTATTTAGTTTTAGAATTGTTTATTTATCAAGTTAACTGTGAGTAAAGGTTTTGAGGCATATTCCTTTGATATCGGTATTTCATTAGTTTTATCGCTAACACCTCGCTGCGTGAGGGTGATCCCTAACTCATGAGAGACGACGGAGAGTAAATGGCTGATCATCGCACCACTTTTTTTAGACGCACGCAGGGTTTTGCCATCTATAGCGACTGCGTCAAAACAGCCCTGCAAATCGAGACGCTCTGCTAATGCGGCGTTTACCCATTTTGACAGGATGTCTTCTAATACCTCAGCGTCTAATTTTTCAACAGATTATGTATGGTTGCAGCACAAGGCGTTTTTTGATGTGTGAACCCGAGTGCTTTTGCAAGTGCGGTCTGTGAGCGTGCCCAAGTAGCGATGGATGTATACCCTTTATGCCCGCACATCAATCCAACGACTAAAAGTGCGAGGAGTGCGTTCAAGGGGTGTCGTTTCCCTTTTTCCTTGCGTGGGTCTGTAAGTTTTGCTAACATGTCCATCAAGTGGCAGGATTTTCCTTTTGCCATTCTTCACCTCAAGAGAGAATCATTTTTTAAGGTGAAGTATAGCAGATATATCATGAAAAATCATGGTATATCCGCATATTCCAAAATATTAACGATTGTGATAAAAAACGACCAAAATCCATAAAACTAAATAACCCTGGTCTGTTAGCCCATACAACTGATATACTAACGCATCTATCTGCTGCTCAATTTCGCGCACACAATCACTCTCTGGGTCTGCTAATATCTGTTCAACAAGTTCTGATAAGGATGCTTTTTGTGCATCAGTCCGATCTGCTATTGGGACTCTCTCCATATATTGTGAAAAAAAGCGTAAACCACCGCCTGCCCACGGATCATTGAGACTCTGAAACCTGTGCCGCGCATACCAATCAAAGAGCTGACTGTTAAAAATTGCAAGTAGTGAAAAATCATCAGTTGGTAGAATATACTATAGTTTGGACATTTTTGGTCTTGTTATAGATTATGAATAGTTGGCGGCATTTCCCCGTTAGCACTTCTGAACAGGTGTTAGAACTGCTGCTAACGCCCCTTTTCTGTCTAAATTCTGTTAGAAATCACTGTTTTTTAGCCATCATTTTTCCAATCATCGTGAAAATAGTTGCTGTTGAACTAGTTCATGTAGTATCTTCAGGGATTTTTAGTTTTTTCTGTGCGTTTTTCCTCGGATCGTAACCCGTATAAAAATAGTTTTGTTGTAAACATCGCTGCAAGTAAGCGGTCATCAAGCCGCGTGTGAGATGTTTCGGTTTATACCAGTGTATATTGAGCGTGGATAGCACGTCTTCTAAATCAAGAGAAACCTTGTCTGTGTCTGTGTCTGCGGGTGTCTTAGGCGATGGCGACGGACTGAAAGCGAGTTGTGTCAGCGTTGCTGCGGTGAAACTGAGTTGAACGAACCGATCCAAACTTTTCCTGTCTCGGAGTTGATAGGTGTCAAATCCGAAGTTTTCTTTAGCGTCCCGAAAGGCAGTTTCAATCTGCCATCGGTTTCTATAGTGTCGGATAACTGTTTCTACGGGCAGTTGTAAATCTGAAGTAAATACACAAAAATACCGATAGGGTTTAGACTTTTTCAAGAGTTTGCGTATCACAACGATGCGGACATCTACAGGACACATCTTTGTTCGCACGACTTTATCAGCGACAGAAAGTGTCTGATCCTCAACAACGATATCTGTATACTTCAGGTGTGGAATAGACACACGGCTACCATACCGACGGGGTCTGCCTCTCTTGAGACGCTTAGGGCGTTTCGGTATATCAAAAAACGCCGCGTTTGACTTCGCACGACAAAGTAAATGATGTCCTTGTGAGAGTATCTCCGTGAACACTTTGCGTCTATTGAAACCTCTATCAAAAATGATAAGACCCGGTGGCACAAGATTACATAAATGCTTCAGCACAGCGAGGCTATTCGCGTCCTCGCTTTTCGGTTCCATCATCCGTGTGGCTAATGGAAATAGGCGCGTGCCTTCGGGCGTTTCTGCCAGCCACCCAATCGCACCAAACTCGTGTCCGTGATGAAACTTGGATTGGTTCTTGTTACGTGCCTGATACGCAGGGTTCCTGCGGAAATGCAAACCCGCTTGTTTTGAACCGCTACTTAGGGCATGTGTTTCATCATAGACGTATACGCCCGTGGGGTAAGCGGATAGCACTTGATGGCTTAGCGTAGTGGCGACTTGATCCACACACCAGACACCCGTGAAAGAAACTTTGGCAGAGACCAATACCGACCTGCTTGGGCTGTCGCAAGATAGATTTGTGTCATTGTGCCTCGGTAGGGCGTATTTATCAGACCTTTCACGAAAGTTTGAAAGTGATTGAAGTTGTTGTGCTTGAATAACGATCTGAATTGTGATAACATGTTGTCCAGGTAGGAAAGTGGGGTCATTAGACATATCCTTTCAAAAAGGTTTATATTTTCTAAAAGGATACCCGCTTTCCTGCTTTATGTCGATAAAAAAACAAAAAATGTCCAAACTATAGTAATGTTCTAAAGGAGAACACAAAATGAATATATTGAAAACAAAAGTAAGTAGCATCGTCCTTACGATGCTCTGTTCCTTGTTCTTGTTCGGGATGGTATTTAGTATTGAGGCAGGAGAAATTACATCTTTATCTGCTGAGCAATATATGGGTGAGTATGCAAGGGTGACGGTAACGGCAGATGCAGATATAGATTATGTTCTTTGGTATACGAAGCAGATTTATCCGTATGCTTATAGAGATACAGATTTTAATTTTATTAGTAGTAATATGTATAACCGTGGTACGAGGACGGTTTATTTATATGTTCCTGTAGATGGGCATATTAAGATAGCGGAACATGAAATAAAGGTAAAGATTTTATTTTATGATGGTGAATTTGATACTGCTATAACGACTGCATACATAACTCAGCCGGAATATGCTCCGGATCCTGATAAGAAGTTAAATGTTCACGGTTATGCAGTCGTTAATAGTCATACTTATGATAGATGGAATAACTAGGTTACAATGGATGCAAGTTCTTATGTTAGGAATCGGGAGCCTGAGCCTGTTGACGGCGCACTTGATACTTGGATAACCGCATTTACGCGATTTAGGCATGAAGCCACTGATGGGGTGGTTCAATTGCGACATGAAGAGGATGACAGTCAGGAGCTTAAGAACGAGCAATCTATTACGTGGCATACATCGGATTGGCAACATAATTTTAGGCTTGGTATTACAGTGGTTAACCCAGATGATCTGCCTTGGGATTGTACTACATATGTGCGTTGTCAAGCGTCGGGTAAAAGGAATATTATGGATGAATGGTTTGTGGGATTTACGACGAATTTTACTTGGTGGGATGATCATCGTGATTACTGGGATTAATATATGATTATATGGTGATAGGAATATATATTCCTATCACCATATTTATTACTATAGTTTGGACAGTTTTTGTTTTTTTATGGACATAAAGCAGGAAAGCGGGTATCCTTTTAGGAAACACAAATTTGAAAGGATATTTCAAATGACCCCACTTTCCTACTTGGACAACATGTTATCAGATTTTTGACCTGTGTTCAAGTATAATAACTTTCACCACTTTCAGACTTTCGTAAAAGGTCTGATAAATACGCCCTACCGAGGCACAATGACACAAATCTATCTTGCGACAGCCCAAGCAGGTCGGTATTGGTCTCTGCCAAAGTTTCTCTCGCGTGGTGTCTGGTGTGTGGATCAAGTCGCCACTACGCTAAGCCATCAAGTGCTATCCGCTTACCCCACGGGCGTCTATGTCTATGATGAGACGCATGCCATAAGTAGCGGTTCAAAACAAGCGGGTTTGCATTTCCGCAGGAACCCTGCGTATCAGGCACGTAACAAGAACCAGTCCAAGTTTCATCACGGACACGAGTTCGGTGCGATTGGGTGGCTGGCAGAAACGCCCGAAGGCACGCGCCTATTTCCATTAGCCACACGGATGATGGAACCGAAAAGCGAGGACGCGAATAGCCTCGCTGTGCTGAAGCATTTATGTAATCTTGTGCCACCGGGTCTTATCATTTTTGATAGAGGTTTCAATAGACGCAAAGTGTTCACGGAGATACTCTCACAAGGACATCATTTACTTTGTCGTGCGAAGTCAAACGCAGCGTTTTTTGATATACCGAAACGCCCTAAGCGTCTCAAGAGAGGCAGACCCCGTCGGTATGGTAGCCGTGTGTCTATTCCACACCTGAAGTATACAGACATCGTTGTTGAGGATCAGACACTTTCTGTCGCTGATAAAGTCGTGCGAACAAAGATGTGTCCTGTAGATGTCCGTATCGTTGTGATACGCAA
The DNA here is from genome assembly GCA_965200395.1 of Candidatus Poribacteria bacterium. Taxonomy (GTDB): domain Bacteria; phylum Poribacteria; class WGA-4E; order WGA-4E; family WGA-3G; genus MSPOR6. The sequence continues at coordinate 1,788,225 of CBDAUH010000004.1, forward strand.
ACGCCCCAAAAAGTCTAAACCCTATCGGTATTTTTGTGTATTTACTTCAGATTTACGACTGCCCGTAGAAACAGTTATCCGACACTATAGAAACCGGTGGCAGATTGAAACTGCCTTTCGGGACGCTAAAGAGAACTTCGGATTTGACACCTATCAACTCCGAGACAGGAAAAGTTTGGATCGGTTCGCTCAACTCAGTTTCACCGCAGCAACGCTGACACAACTCGCTTTCAGTCCGTCGCCATTGCCTAAGACACCCGCAGACACAGACACAGACGAGGCACCGCTTGATTTAGAAACTGTGCTATCCACACTCAATATACACTGGTATAAACCGAAACATCTCACACGCGGCTTGATGACCGCTTACTTGCAGCGACGTTTACAACAAAACTATTTTTATACGAGTTACGACCCGAGGAAAAACGCACAGAAAAAACTGAAAATCCCCGAAGATACTACATGAACTAGTTCAACAGCAACTATTTTCACGATGATTGGAAAAATGATGGCTAAAAAACAGTGATTTCTAACAGAATTTAGACAGAAAAGGGGCGTTAGCAGCAGTTCTAACACCTGTTCAGAAGTGCTAACGGGGAAATGCCGCCAACTATTCATAATCTATAACAAGACCAAAAATGTCCAAACTATAGTATTTATTAAGGATATATTTATGTATACTAAAGTTTGGACATTTTGGGACATTCAGGCTGCGTTGTCCGCAGGCAATGCTGTCTCTTTGTGAAAATCGGTGTGTATTTTCTGTGAGTTTGTTTTTTCAGAGTAAATCGCAGAAAATACCGCTCTGTAGAGCTGCCAGCGGAGATAAACTACACGCAACCCTTGTGTGAGACGCTTCGGATGATACCAATGGATGCCCAACTGATCACAAACTACCTGAGCACTTATCTCCTCCGCCGTCCCATCCCGTGGGGTGAATAGCAACTTCGTCAGACTTGCTGCAACGAAACTCAATTGCACAAACCGATTGATGCTTTTGCGGGATTTCAGGCGATAGTCATCAAAACCGAAGTGTTGCTTCGCATCCCGAAAAGCCGTCTCTATGTGCCATCTCTTGCGATAATATATAGCGATCTGTGGTATCCCAATCGTCAAATCTGTTGTCCATACACAGAAATACCGATAAGGTTTCGAGGTTTTCGGGCGACTTCGGATAACAACGAGGCGAATATCAGCATCGCACATCTTCGTTCTCACGACTTTGGAGGCGATTGAATACTTTTGGCCTTCTATATCCATAAGCGTATACCGCATCCTGCGAATATCCAAGCGGTCTCCATATTTTCGCGGACGGCCACGCTGGCGATGTTTCGGCTGTTCCGGTAAACGATAGAAGACGGCATTAGACTTCGCACGACACAAGATATGATGTCCATAACTTTGAACCAGCGTAAACACTTTTCGCCTTGAGAACCCACGATCAAAAATAATAAGACCCGGAGCGATCTGGGAACAGATGCGTTTCAACACCGCATCGCTTTTATCACGGCACGTCTGCGGCACCATCAGTCTCGCCCATACGGGGAATAGCTGCCAACCTGTAGATGTTTGGCAAAGTAAACCTAAGGCACCAAACTCGTGTCCATAATGGAACTTGGATCGGTTCACGCGACCCTTTTGATAACTGAAGTTGCGGAAAAAATGCAACCCCCACTGGCGTTCACCTGTTTTTATGGCTTTGGTCTCATCATACACATAAACCCAGTTAGGAAATGCTTGCTGAACCTTTTTTGTCAGGTGTCCTGCGACTTTATCCGCATCCCATTTACCACGCGATAGAAACTTTGGAAAAGACCAGTATCGCGTCTGTGAAAAACCTGATTGATAAAGTTCCGTTAGCGTGCCACTATTTCCATCTGCGATAAATCCGAAAATAAACGCTTGGAAAAGAGCATAGTTTTGTGTGTTGAACAGATACTGAAAATCTGATAGAATGTCGTCTAAGCAGAAAAGGAGGTTCATTTTTTATTCTCCTTTCAAAAAATATATTTGTTTATGAAAGGATACCTGCTTTTCTGTTTTTTCGCACTAAAAATTTCTAAAATTGTCCAAACTATAGTTATGTATAAACGGATAGGTTTATTTTGTATATTATTATTTTTATTATTTATTATATCGTTAGAGGCACGTATAATATTTAGTTCGGTACGGGATGGTATTTATGGTATTTATACGATAAGAGATAATGGTAGTGGGGAGGAATTATTATTATCGGAGGATAGTCCACGTTTTCCTTTCTTGAATTCTATCTCACCTAACGGAAAATTACTGGCACTTATAAGTAAGAAGGGATTTTCTATAATGGATTCGGATGGTACAAATCTTCGGGTTTTACCGGTTACGAAGGCTATAGCAAATAGGATGTCCTTTTCGCCGGATAGTGGATCTTTATTATTTAGTCTATATCGAGATGTTATTGGGAAGGATAGAACGAGTATTGTTATATTGGATATAGAGACGGGTAATTTGGAAGAGATATCAAAGGAGAATGCATTTTTTTGTGATTGGTCGCCGGATGGGAAGAGGATAGTTTATTCTAAACCTGGTATTTTGGGGGAGGAGAAAGGTCCAACTATTTGGTTAATGGATATAGATGGTAGTGATATAAATGAGTTATTAGAGGGTCCGTTGGTAGGGGCTTATGTTAACCCTCGTTGGTCATTAGATGGTCGACAGGTATTATTTACACATCGTAAATATACTTGGCGCGCTGGTGATAAAGCTATTAATTTTATTCCTTTGGGTTGGGATATTTTAATTTATAATATTTTTGATAAGAATCTTAGGAAGTTATTTATACCTGAGGATTATTATATTGTAAGTTTTACTTGGTTGGATGATAATGTAATTTTCAGTGCATATACGGATTATCCTTTTGATAGGCCTCAGATACCTTATGAAGAGGCTGGTTCTGCAAATATTTATAGATATGATTTATGGTCGAATAGGATAATTCAACTCACACATCATGATGGTGTAGATGGTTCTTTGAATTGGATTGATGATGATATATTGGATGTATCTTTGGATGGTAAAAAAAAAGTGATTTGGGGTCAGTTAAAGGAGTAGATGGTTATGGCAGATGGTAAGAAGTTATCGGAGTTATTTGGTGAATTATTAGCAATCTGTATCGGAGGTAACAGATCGCGGGATATGTTACCGATCTATATCTGCAGCTAATTGTGTATCTCTGCAATAACACGACACCCCCGACAGTGTTGGATTGTGTGGTATAGATGTGTGCGTAAGTATTACCGTTTGTATTTAGGGACACTTGTGCATTTAGAAACTGCGCAAGTATTCCCTGTAAAAGTGCTTCTTTTCCCCCGTTAACCGACCAGCTGGTACAGCGTTTACCAGCTGACCAGCTAACGGGCTTTTACAGGGGTTTGGCTTTTTGTAGGGGATCAGCCTACGGCCAGGACAGTGTTTATTTAGGCGGTACACCGCCCTTTGTCATGTGCGTGAGGGACACGGGCATTGGCAGAAGTAACCCTGAAATGCTGTATCCAATGACATGATGATAACATGTTATCATAAAGCTGGTTTATTTGTCAAGTGTTTTTGTCAGAGGCACAGAGCCATTCAATTGTTGCGAATTTGGCATCCTCCGCAATGCTGACAAAGATAATCCAGGGAATGCCTAAATGACATTCATACCGTCGATTTGGAGATACAGACAAAAGATAATATCCTTATGAAAAGCACATTGAAGTAACGAGAACCGTAATCCGCGTAAATCCGCGTAATCCGCGTAAATCCGCGATTCAGAAAAAGCACACAAGAAGACACAAACAAAAAAATCCGCGTCCAAATAGACTTTTGAATGCCTCTGAACGTCTACTGATGCCAACGCCCATCCTTCAGGTGATAGGTCACGGGGATACATAGGAAACGCCCGTTCTTGAAAAGCAGTGGAGAGGCGAGGAATATCTGCCTCATCGCGGAAAGTGGCAGCGAGAAATGTCTCATCACTTGGAAGAACGTTTTCAACAAGAATAATACAAGTGTCCACACTTGCTTTAAAAACTTGGACACTGCCAAAATCAAGTACCCCATGCAGCTGCACGCCGTCAGTAAAGAATTTTCTAAGTTTTTTACCATATCCTGCCCGTAGAAACTTATTGGAGGAGATGTAAGTAAGAATCCCATTCAAGCGAAGTAATTCTATCCCTCGCTTGTAGAAATAGACGTAGAGGTCCGCAGTGCCTATGTAGACATCTGGGAATAGCCTTTCTAAAATCGTTTTTATCGGTGTGATAAGTTCAGCGCGCACATAAGGCGGGTTACCGATTACTATGTCAAAACCACCTTCAAGGAATACCTTCGGAAACTTCACCTGCCAGATAAACCCCTCCGGGCTCTCTTGCCAACCCTGGATCTGCTCTTCAAGATCAGCAATTACCTCCCGAAGCCTCTGCCTTTCAGCATCGTTGTGAGCAACCAGATACACTGCTTGATGTTCCTGAATCTGTTGAATTAAGTGACCACTAAAACTGATTTGTTCAGTTGACGGTGTGGGACCGGTCAAACTATCTCCCACTGCAACTTTATAGTCTAAGTTGGGTAGTGGTTGAGGTGTGTCACCTTCATAATCCACAGCGAGACTCAGCTATAAACGAAGCATGGCGATGTTAACCGCAAATTCGTCCTTGTCCACGCCGTAAAGGTTGTTCTGTATAATATCAAGTTTACGTTGATATATTGTCGGTGAATCAATTTGATTGCTTTGGAAAAGTATCTTTCGCAAACGCAGCAATTCGCTCATCATACCGAGCAGATATGCCCCACTGCCACAACATATACGGAACTTTTGCAGCACTTCTAACACCCTCTCCGGATTTCGGATTTCAGTTGCATCGCCATCATCAACAAACTCTGTTAGGCATGCCTTCGTCTCATCGGTTTTGTTTCGAAGACAGATTTTTAGACTTTCGCGACACATAAAGGAAACGACTGGACGCGGCGTATAGTAGCTGCCTGTGGCATGCCTCCCTGTAACGAGTTCTTCAAACACTTTTCCGAGTATCTCTGGGTCAACTGCAACCTCAACGTCAAGCGGTGTGGATTCCGTCACCGTGAAGTTATATCGTTCAAAAAGTTGTAATATCTCGGCAAATTCTTTATTAGGAATGTTTATAGCGTTGCGTTCATCGTTTGCCTGCATCTCAAAGAGTCCACCGTTCAGAAACGGCACTGCTCCTCGACGCTCTATAGCCGCATCTGACTCTTCAGCATTATCTGATACATTACCGAGCCCATGAAAGAATGCCCAGAAAAGTCTGTCATTGAGAAAGTTCTCATCGGTTTCTGCTTCGGTTGCTTCGAAAAGTGAACGGAGATAGTTCTGGCTATCGTTGTAGGTGAGCCACCCTTTCTTCTCAATGAACCGTAGGAACATCAATCGGTTAAAGAGCCGTTGGGTATAGAGTCGTTTTTCTTCGGGATTGTTATCAGGGATGCCCTCAACAGCATTTTCAACGCGGGTGAAAACACTTTTATAGTCTGCAAAGAACCTATCGGTGACTGCCTCGACATCGAATGCTTTTTTCCATGTTGTGAGCCATGCTTCGTGGTTTGGAAACCCGTCGTGTGGCAATGTCAGTGCGGGTAGGTTATGCTCACAGAGCGTGCGGATGTGTGTATCTCCTTGTTCCCAGGAGAAGATAGAAAGTATAGCACTTCGCCAATTTTCGTTAGCTGCGAAATGTGCGAAGGCGAACCGTTGGTAGTCGGTTGTAGCACAGATAAAGAGGAGTTGGTCGTGTTCCCAGGCGGGTAAGTTTGGATCGCGATCGCGTCGTTCTACGAGTCCGCGTAGCACACGCCGTAGCGCGGTGTGATAGACAGATTCACTATTAAATTGGAGGAAAAAGATACCCCATGGTTGCGTATTCTCCACTAACCCGAGTGTTGGTTGAGTCGGTGGGAATGGTGGTAGTTGCCAACAATCAACGAATCTATTTTCAGTGGGTTCGTCAAGGTTCAAGTCTTCAGCGGACCACGGGAAGGCGACATCTGCCAGTTCAACGTCTTCGGGGATGGGCCAATCAAGTTTATCACGGAAAAAGTCTAAGAGTGAGTCAAAGTCATGGATATTTTGAATATCGTTTGGTGTGATATGGGGCATTCTTTTCCTTTACACGTTCAATTTAAAATCGTTAAGCGGAATATAATCGTCAACAATCTTGAACTCACTAGGCAAAGACAGATGCTATTTGAAATCATGGGCATTTTCACGAACAAAACCTAAAAGAACCTTGAAAACTATTGAGTTAGGAAAACTTTCGATAAATATCAGCCTTTTATTCTTCCATTTCTCCAAAATATTCTGAATCTACTTGTTTGATCTGGTAAGTATTTCCTTCAGAAACCCCTACGTTATGCTTAATCATAAGCTGCACAAGTTCATCACTATCAATAAGGACAATTGTGGAACAAATTGTTTCCACGTACCTTTTAGTATTGTCACTAAATCCTGATGTTGTGATAAAGATACCCTTCTGTGCATGTCTACCTTGCAATGCTCCTGCAAACTTTTGAATTTCAGGACACCCTACATTATCTTCCCACCGCTTAGCTTGAACATAAACCCGATCAAGTCCAAGCGGATCCTCCTTAATGATGCCGTCAATCCCTCCATCGCCACTGCGTCCTACGGCTTCAGTGTCTGCTCGTGAACCACCGTAACCCATTTTAACAAGAAGGTCTAGAACAAGTTGCTCAAAAAATTCTGGCGGATTATCCTTAATTTTCTGTAAGAGTTCCGCCTCCAAATTATTTTGGATCTCTTGATACTGTCTTTTCATGATAACTTCAGGAGATGGTGTGTCGTCCGGAGTAATTTCCTCAAATTGATCAGGATTGATAATCCAACCGCGTCTTATTTTCAAAAGTCTTTCTGAATTTACTAGAGCATTCGCAGCGGTATTTACATGATTTGACCATATATTATAACCGGTCCGATGTTTGGCATTTACTTGTTGATCATTAAGATCAAACTGCGCAGCCAAGTTCTCCGCAACATTCTTAATCCTAATGCCATCTGGGGGATACTCATAATTGCACAGTGCATCTTTCACGCTACTCGTTGCTGGCACCTCAATATCGCATTCTATTCCATCAGAATCAACTGCTTTTCTTGTTGTTGTTTCTACTTCAGGTGTTGTTGTTTCTACTTCAGGCGAAATGTTATCACCTTCCGCGAGTAAGTATGGAGACCTTGGTCCGCCCGGTTGGACCAATTTCTCTTCTTGCAAGAGATACCTGAATTGCGGTGCAACCACACTGTAACGGAAAACATCAAGATTAGATCTGTTCTCAGCATTTCTCTGTTCATCGGACAAGTTGAAAACCCCTATCAATTGATCTGTAGCATCCCTAACTGTGATTCCATTATCTGGATACTCGAGATCATTAAGGATAGCTTGCCTCACTTCTTCTCGTGCTGGGTATTCTACTTGATATTCTTGATTTGTATTTGGATCGATTGCATTTTGTCTTTGCATCATCATTGTAGTTCACTCCGAATGTTAAATAACATAGTATCCTCTACTTACGGCATTACAGTACTTTTCCACAACAGGTCAGTCAACTATTTCGACTGCTGTTCCACTTTCGGCTGAGGCATATATTGCATCAGTAATTTGTTGCACAACAAGTGCTTGTTCAAGTCCGGTAATGGGTTGTCGGTTTTCTCTGATTGCTGCGGCAAAGTCGGTCAATGGATTTGCGTAATGCGGTCCTTCAGTGTCGTCTAAATTAGCAAGGGGATTTGTAGTTACGCCGTCTTCTGTTGTGGTTTGACTGTGCATGACCTTCTCTGGGTTGCCATCTCCCATGTTCAATTTCAATGCGCCTTCAGAACCGATTATTTCCCAGTCTGACTGTGATGTTGCTGCCATGAATTCACCGCGTTCAAGTGTAATCGATGTTCCATCTTCACAACGGACTAAAGCTAAATAATGTGTCTCTGCATCCGAACCGTGTGCAATATGGGATTCAAATACGGGTGGTACTGTCCATGTTTGTGCAAATACTGTTTTTGGTTTAAGTTTCCATCCGGTGATTCCGAGCAAGAAATCTATATCGTAGCATCCCCAATTTACAAGGATACCGCCGCCGTTGAGTGCTTTTGTTAATCTCCACGCTGGCCGTGGGGAATCTGGCTGTTTTCCGCATCCTCTTTTGGCTCTACAATGAACTGTGCGCAGTTCACCCAATCCGCCTGATGTGATTAATTGGGTGGCAAGTCGTGCAGCTTTATTGAATCGATTTCGTGACGAACAACATCCTGATACGAGTTCACCGCGTGCATTTATAAGCTGTTTGACTTCCTCCACATTCATTGCAATCGGCTTTTCGATCAGGACATGTTTTCCTCTTTCAAATGCCCGTAATGCAACTTCTGTTCGGTATTGTGTAGGAAACGCGAGTACGACTGCTTCAACGTTTTCATCATCAAGCAGGTCAATATCATTCGTATACAGTTTAGGGGGATTGAAACGTTCAGCAGCGCGTTCTCTGTACGATTCTATCATATCCGCGGCAGCGACTAGCTCAATATGTTCTGCCTCGGATGCTATACTGAGATGGCTACTACCGATGACTCCACAACCGATAACTCCTACTTTTACTGGGTCCATGCTTTCTCCATTCTGTAAATTAAAGTTTGTTTTAGTTTCTGCTATTATTTTTCGAAGTATACTTAGATTAGGATTTACGCCACAACCTTTTATTGCGTAAGTCCTGTTAGATGTAACCTGTAGATCCGTCAGGACGGATAGGACAGGTTCTTTGCCAATGTACGTATTCGTTATCTGTTACTGCATCCTCGTCAATATCGACACCCAAACCAGGACGATCGCGTAATTCTAAGTAGCCATCTGTTGGCATATAAGGTGTGTCAACCCAAGAATTCCAAGCATTATCAGTTGGTAGAAGATATTCGAGGATTTTGAAGTTGGGTGTTGCAGCAGCAAAGTGAACATTGACAGCTGTTGCAAGGGGTCCCATAGGATTGTGTGGTGCAATGCTGACATAATGTGCTTCAGCGATGGCTGCGATTTTACGCATTTCTAACAATCCTCCAGAGATACAAATATCTGGCTGAATAATGTCTGCACCTTGTGCGGCGATTATATCAAGGAATTCGAACCGTGTATATAGAGATTCCCCTGTTGCCAACGGAACTTGCATCTGTGAACGGAGACGTGACCAAGCAGGAATATGCTCAGGGCGTAAAGGTTCTTCATAGAAATATGGGTCATAAGGTGCAAGTGCGTTAGCAAGCTGCAATGCGCGAATTGGTTCAAATATTTTTGCATGTGGGTCAAACGCGAATTCCCAATCATCAGGTGTATTTACTCTTATCTGTTCAAAATAGGTAGAGGCTGCATTACAGACTCTCCCCCACCTATCTGCGTCTGGATTAAGTTGATAAGGACTTGTTTTGAATGCGGTGAATCCCCAATCTTCATTGAGTTTACGGGCTTGATCGGCGGCTTCGATACCATCTCTTCCACCAATACCTCGATAGACGCGGATACGATCTCGGACATGTCCGCCTAGGAGCATATATACAGGTAATCCTGCAGCTTTCCCACTGATGTCCCAAAGTGCATGGTCAATTGCCGAGATGACAGCGAGTCCTGCTCCGCCGGGAGGAAATCTAAACTGTTGATGGAGTTTTAGCATTATGTATTCAATTCGTCGCGGGTCTTCTCCTTGAATCATTTCATAAATATAGTTTGCTATTGGTTCAACAGAGAGATCCGGTCCAGTAGAATATGCTTCACCCCATCCGTATATTCCTTGATCTGTTTCTACTTTGATGAGTCCTCTTGAACGGTTTCCAAAGTTTGCTATGAAGGTTTTTATTGCAGTAATTTTCATGATTATATACCTTGGGTTATTATTACAATTATGTTTTATGATGTCAAGGAGAATTGTGATATTCTGAATCGCGGATTTGCGCGGATTACGCGGATTGACGCGGATTTTAAGAAACTTGTCTCCATACACCTAATGGACAAGATGATACCTTCTGGTGGTATTATAGGGGTCTGAACTAGAGATTGCACGAATTTTTTGTTCGTCTGAATCGCGGATTACGCGGATTGACGCGGATTGACGCGGATTTTAAGAGGCTGTGTCTTCTCGCATGCTCTTTGTCTGAATCGCGGATTGACGCCAAATCGTTTGTCTGAATCGCGGATTGACGCGGATTACGCAGATTGACGCGGATTTTAAGAGGCTGGTATCCTTATGTTTAATGGACGGATGGACATTTTCTGGTGGCATCACATTTGTCAGCATTGCGGGGGACGCTAAGTCTGCGGCAATTGAATGGCCCTGATCAGTTAACAATATGTTCTTGACATCTACATATCGTTTTGTTACATTATTAAGAAGCGAATCTTACACATATCATTACATTGACATTACTATAGTTTGGACATTTTTGGTCTTGTTATAGATTATGAATAGTTGGCAGCATTTCCCCGTTAGCACTTCTGAACAGGTGTTAGAACCGCTGCTAACGCCCCTTTTCTGTCTAAATTCTGTTAGAAATCACTGTTTTTTAGCCATCATTTTTCCAATCATCGTGAAAATAGTTGCTGTTGAACTAGTTCATGTAGTATCTTCAGGGATTTTTAGTTTTTTCTGTGCGTTTTTCCTCGGGTCGTAACCCGTATAAAAATAGTTTTGTTGTAAACATCGCTGCAAGTAAGCGGTCATCAAGCCGCGTGTGAGATGTTTCGGTTTATACCAGTGTATATTGAGCGTGGATAGCACGTCTTCTAAATCAAGAGAAACCTTGTCTGTGTCTGTGTCTGCGGGTGTCTTAGGCAATGGCGACGGACTGAAAGCGAGTTGTGTCAGCGTTGCTGCGGTGAAACTGAGTTGAACGAACCGATCCAAACTTTTCCTGTCTCGGAGTTGATAGGTGTCAAATCCGAAGTTCTCTTTAGCGTCCCGAAAGGCAGTTTCAATCTGCCACCGGTTTCTATAGTGTCGGATAACTGTTTCTACGGGCAGTCGTAAATCTGAAGTAAATACACAAAAATACCGATAGGGTTTAGACTTTTTGGGGCGTTTGCGTATCACAACGATACGGACATCTACAGGACACATCTTTGTCCGCACGACTTTATCAGCGACAGAAAGTGTCTGATCCTCAACAACGATATCTGTATACTTCAGGTGTGGAATAGACACACGGCTACCATACCGACGGGGTCTGCCTCTCTTGAGACGCTTAGGGCGTTTCGGTATATCAAAAAACGCCGCGTTTGACTTCGCACGACAAAGTAAATGATGTCCTTGTGAGAGTATCTCCGTGAACACTTTGCGTCTATTGAAACCTCTATCAAAAATGATAAGACCCGGTGGCACAAGATTACATAAATGCTTCAGCACAGCGAGGCTATTCGCGTCCTCGCTTTTCGGTTCCATCATCCGTGTGGCTAATGGAAATAGGCGCGTGCCTTCGGGCGTTTCTGCCAGCCACCCAATCGCACCGAACTTGTGTCCGTGATGAAACTTGGACTGGTTCTTGTTACGTGGCTGATACGCAGGGTTCCTGCGGAAATGCAAACCCGCTTGTTTTGAACCGCTACTTATGGCATGCGTCTCATCATAGACGTATACGCCCGTGGGGTAAGCGGATAGCACTTGATGGCTTAGCGTAGTGGCGACTTGATCCACACACCAGATGCCACGCGAGAGAAACTTTGGCAGAGACCAATACCGACCTGCTTGGGCTGTCGCAAGATAGATTTGTGTCATTGTGCCTCGGTAGGGCGTATTTATCAGACCTTTTACGAAAGTCTGAAAGTGGTGAAAGTTATTATACTTGAACACAGGTCAAAAATCTGATAACATGTTGTCCAAGTAGGAAAGTGGGGTCATTTGAAATATCCTTTCAAATTTGTGTTTCCTAAAAGGATACCCGCTTTCCTGCTTTATGTCCATAAAAAAAACAAAAACTGTCCAAACTATAGTTGACATTAACAGAACTACAAAAAATTATGTTTTAGGTGAACTATTAGAGGAGAAAAGATGCCACACACATATAAGACCGTCCTAATTGGATGTGGACGGATGGGGGCAACGATTGATGATGAGGTTGCAAATCGTCCCGATAGTTTTATTTGGCAACCTTTCTCACATGCAGCAGCTGCTGTTGCTTGTGAAAGAACTAATCTTATTGCAGTCTCTGATGTTTTTGAAGAGAAAGCGGAAGCGATCCGTAAACGTTATGGGGCAGAACGTGCCTATACGGACTATCAAGAGATGATTGACAAAGAAAAGCCTGACATAGTTTGTATTGCAACGCGTCCTGGACCACATGCAGATATTACTGTGTTTGCAGCAGAAAACGGCGTAAAAGGTATCTATTGTGAAAAACCGCTTTGCTGCTCTATGGAAGAAGCAGATATCATGGTTGATATTGTAGAAAAACACGGAGTCAAATTCAACTATGGTACACAACGTCGTTACATGCCGATTTACCGCAAGGTGCGTGAACTTGTTGAGGCTGGAGAGATTGGTGATATTCAGTGTACTATTGCACAATATGGTGCAGGTTCAGCACTTTGGGGATTAACGCACGCTGCCGACATGCTGCTGTTTCTTGCTAAAGACCCTGAAGTTGACTTTGTTCAAGGCACTATCTCTTGCAAAGACTCGGATTGGGATGGCAACCGCTTGAATGTTGATCCTGGAATACACTGTGGATATATCCGTTATTCTAACGGAGTCCACGGATATAACACTGCTGGTACTGGGCCTGAATACGAAGTCTGTGGCACAGGTGGTAAAATCCGTATTCAAAATAACAGTAGGGAGATCCAATTCCGTAAGAAACAGGGGACGTTCTATGAGGAGGTTCCGTTTCCAGATGTATCTCGTGCAACAGGTACTGTTATGGGTATCACTGACATTGCAGAGGCATTGGATGAAGACAGAGAGACAAAGGGGCCTGTTCATCTTGCCCGTCGTAGTCAAGAAACATTGATGGGTATGATTGAATCGAGTCGTTTAGGGGGTCAACGTGTTTCTCTTCCGATGGAAAATCGTTCGCTGTATGTTACGAGAGATAACTGGTAGCATCAGTAATCACATTCTTAAAATATCATATTTGTGTTCACAGACATACAGATATAGTTAGTGATACCGAACACTCATATTTACTACAGATTTATTTTAGTTACACATGGTAGTACTAAAGTTTGGACATTTTGGGACATTCAGGCTGCGTTGTCCGCAGGCAATGCTGTCTCTTTGTGAAAATCGGTGTGTATTTTCTGTGAGTTTGTTTTTTCAGAGTAAATCGCAGAAAATACCGCTCTGTAGAGCTGCCAGCGGAGATAAACTACACGCAACCCTTGTGTGAGACGCTTCGGATGATACCAATGGATGCCCAACTGATCACAAACTACCTGAGCACTTATCTCCTCCGCCGTCCCATCCCGTGGGGTGAATAGCAACTTCGTCAGACTTGCTGCAACGAAACTCAATTGCACAAACCGATTGATGCTTTTGCGGGATTTCAGGCGATAGTCATCAAAACCGAAGTGTTGCTTCGCATCCCGAAAAGCCGTCTCTATGTGCCATCTCTTGCGATAATATATAGCGATCTGTGGTATCCCAATCGTCAAATCTGTTGTCCATACACAGAAATACCGATAAGGTTTCGAGGTTTTCGGGCGACTTCGGATAACAACGAGGCGAATATCAGCATCGCACATCTTCGTTCTCACGACTTTGGAGGCGATTGAATACTTTTGGCCTTCTATATCCATAAGCGTATACCGCATCCTGCGAATATCCAAGCGGTCTCCATATTTTCGCGGACGGCCACGCTGGCGATGTTTCGGCTGTTCCGGTAAACGATAGAAGACGGCATTAGACTTCGCACGACACAAGATATGATGTCCATAACTTTGAACCAGCGTAAACACTTTTCGCCTTGAGAACCCACGATCAAAAATAATAAGACCCGGAGCGATCTGGGAACAGATGCGTTTCAACACCGCATCGCTTTTATCACGGCACGTCTGCGGCACCATCAGTCTCGCCCATACGGGGAATAGCTGCCAACCTATAGATGTTTGGCAAAGTAAACCTAAGGCACCAAACTCATGTCCATAATGGAACTTGGATCGGTTCACGCGACCCTTTTGATAACTGAAGTTGCGGAAAAAATGCAACCCCCACTGGCGTTCACCTGTTTTTATGGCTTTGGTCTCATCATACACATAAACCCAGTTAGGAAATGCTTGCTGAACCTTTTTTGTCAGGTGTCCTGCGACTTTATCCGCATCCCATTTACCACGCGATAGAAACTTTGGAAAAGACCAGTATCGCGTCTGTGAAAAACCTGATTGATAAAGTTCCGTTAGCGTGCCACTATTTCCATCTGCGATAAATCCGAAAATAAACGCTTGGAAAAGAGCATAGTTTTGTGTGTTGAACAGATACTGAAAATCTGATAGAATGTCGTCTAAGCAGAAAAGGAGGTTCATTTTTTATTCTCCTTTCAAAAAATATATTTGTTTATGAAAGGATACCTGCTTTTCTGTTTTTTCGCACTAAAAATTTCTAAAATTGTCCAAACTATAGATGGTAGTAGTTTGGTCGGTTTGGAGTTATTCTTTATTATAGTTTTTGAAAATATAGGATTTTATATTTTGAATATTCAGTAAAATTCAAAATATAAGATTCTGTATTACGGAAAATTGGGAAAAGTATAACATGGAAAGATTCATCGCAGGTGAATATAAGCAGCATCAAGAATATAAGAGTTTCACACCTTCTTACATAAATGACCGTTTCGTCTGGAAAAATGCACAAATAAGTGTCTTATTGGAACAGGCTGGGAATGTTTTGGGGGGATTAAATGCATATTCTGAACTATTACCTGATGTTGATTTCTTCATTAAAATGAATGTTGTTAAAGAAGCGCGCGCCTCTAATCTCATTGAAGGAACGAAGACAGAATTTGATGATGTTTTGCTGCCTCAAGAGGATATTGCTCCCGAAAAACGGGATGATTGGGACGAAGTGCAAAACTATATTAGGGCGACGAATTTCGCCATTGCCAAATTATCTGAACTACCACTATGCATGCGACTACTAAAAGATGCTCACAAGATTTTACTTTCTGGTGTACGTGGTAAACATAAAGCACCTGGAGAAATTCGAAAGAGTCAAAATTGGATCGGTGGTTCATCACTTTCTGATGCATTTTTTGTACCTCCATCTCCAGAGGAATTACCCGATCTCTTAAGTGACTTAGAAAAGTTCTGGCACAATCAATCATTACAGATTCCAGTGTTGATTAAAATCGCTATTACACACTATCAGTTTGAGACCATCCACCCTTTTCTTGATGGTAACGGTAGGTGTGGACGGTTGTTAATTGTTTTGCAACTTATTGATGCCCAGATATTAAATAAACCAGTGTTGTATATGTCAACTTTTTTTGAAAGACATAGAGCATCCTATTACGATTCGTTATCAATTGTCCGATCCTCAAATGATTTAGATCAGTGGATCGTATTTTTTCTGCATGGAATTATCGACACTGCACAACATGGCATTGAAAAATTTCGAGGCATTGTATCACTTCGTCAAGAATATGAAGAGCAAATACTTGAGCTTGGATCACGAGCAAAAAACGCACAAAAACTACTGAGGTATATGTTTGCACAACCGATTATCAATGTTAATTTAGCTATTAAGGAATTAGGAACGGTATTTTCAAGTGCAAATTCACTCTTAAAATCGTTGGTTGAAATCGGAATATTAAAAGAGATAACAGGATTTTCTCGAAATCGACTCTTTGCCTTGGAAAAGTACCTTGACCTATTTAGGAGTTAGTGAATTCTACCAATATCCTTAAAACCAGTATGGTTCTGGAATTGAATCCATGTTAAGCAAACATTGGAGGGAATTATGTCAACCTACGGAGTTCAGACACATCTCACACCCGAAGAATACATCGCTTTTGAACGTAAGTGGATACCTGACACCGAAACTGTTAGAAATGAATACATTGAGGGGAAATTAATATCAATGTCTGGAGCAAGTTTTGCCCACAATATTATTACAATAAATATATCAACTGCTCTCCATGTTCAATTAAAAGGGAGTGGTTGCGAAACCTTCGCTAACGAAATGCGCGTCAGTTCTCCTCAGACTTCATCTTATTTTTATCCAGATGTCGGTGTTGTCTGTGATGAACCACGTTTTGAAGACGATGTATTTGACATTCTTCTAAACCCAATTGTTATAATTGAGGTGTTATCTCCCTCAACAGAAGCGTATGACAGAGGCGAAAAATTCCCACATTACCGACGAATAGAATCCCTAAAAGAATACATCCTTATTTCACAAGACAAAGTGAATGTAGAACGTTATCTTCGAAATACGGATGAATGGATTTTTTATGATTATCAAGAACTTGACCTGCAACTTCCACTCACTTCCATTCAGTGTGAAGTGCCTTTACAGGAAATATATGACAGAGTCATATTTCCTGATTAGGTTATCTTTTTGTAAATATGTATTTTCCTTTTCTCTTGCCTTATCCTACCAACCCATGCTAAAATACACATAGCATGATTGAACATAAATCACCTCAACATCATAGAGAACTCTGTTCACTATTGGGTACACGTTTTAGCACAGATAGTGATGTTAGAAGTACACATGCGCGCGATGCATCATATCATCATGGCTCACCTCCAGAGGCAGTTACTTTCCCAAAAACGAATGCAGAAGTCTCTGAGATCGTTACAATCTGTAGTAAATACAACATACCTATTATACCTTATGGTACCGGCACAGGTGTGGAAGGTGCGGTTGTTTCGAATGAGGACACAGTATGCATCTCTTTAAGAGAAATGAATCGTGTTATCAGGGTGAATGAGGCAGATAGGGATGCTACTGTACAAGCAGGTGTAACTCGCGGTCAATTAAACGAATATCTTACAAAACTGGGAACAAAACTCTATTTCCCAGTTGATCCGGGTGCGGATGCATCAATAGGGGGTATGGTAGCAACGCGTGCATCTGGTACAAGTGCTGTCCAATACGGAACTATGTTGGATAACACACTTGGATTAACAGTGATTACAGCGGAGGGGGCATGCATTGATACGGGAGGTAGAGCGCGTAAATCCGCTGCGGGATATGATCTCACCCGTCTATTCGTTGGTTCTGAAGGAACATTAGGTATTATTACAGAGGTAACTGTCAAATTGACACGGTTACCGGGAGCTGTTGCAGCTGCTGTTTGTGCCTTTTCAACTGTAGATGCAGCGGTCAATACTGTCATCGAAATAATGGATGCAGGTGTTAGTATTGCTCGTATTGAGCTATTAGATGAACTGCAGATGGATGCAGTTAATAAGTATTCTGAATTGGATTATGAGGTTGCGCCGACTCTTTTCTTTGAATTCCACGGATCTGAGAATACTGTTTCAGAAAACTCGAAGATCTCTGGAGAGATTGCATCACAACATGGTAGTTCTGATTTCCGTTGGGCGACAAATGAAAATGAAAGGAAAAAACTGTGGCAAGCACGTTACAATAGTTACTATGCAGCACTCAATCTACGCCCGGGTTCTGTTGGATATGTCACTGATGTTTGTGTCCCAATCTCTAATCTCGCTGAGTGTATTGCAAGAACTAAGATGCTTCTTTCTAGCACATATCTTCTTGCTACTATGCTGGGTCATGTTGGTGATGGGAACTTTCACGTCGTTTTTCCACTTGAACTTGGCAATAAAAAAGAATTGGCAGAAGCCCGCAGAATCAGTGATCAAATTGTAGACATCGCGTTAGAGCTGGAGGGAACAAGTACAGGTGAACATGGTATCGGTATTGGCAAACGGGCAGCCTTAGTTAGGGAGCATGGAAATGCAGTTGAGGTTATGCGTGCAATCAAACATGCCTTAGATCCACAGAATATAATGAATCCTGGAAAAGTGTTCGTTTGATGGATTATTTTTGACCATGTTCCAATAATAGAGTATGCAAACTAACTTTAAAGTACTTATTACAGATTATGCTTGGTCGTCTATTGAACCTGAGCGGCAGGTACTTGCGGAGATCGGAGCAGAGATCATCGTAGCGGAAATTGGTGATGAAGCCGAACTAATTACACATGCACATAAGGTTGATGGTATCCTAACTTGTTGGAAACCTGTGAGAGAATCTGTAATATCTAAAGCAAAAAATTGCAAAATTATAGCGCGATATGGTATCGGGTTAGATAATATTGATGTTGAGTCGGCTACAAAGAATGGCATTATAGTGACGAATGTGCCCGCATATTGTGTTGATGAAGTCTCTGACCATGCAATGGCACTCCTTCTTGCTTGTGCTAGAAACATACCGATGTACAATACTGCTGTAAAAGCCGGTATTTGGGATCAGGATAGCGGTCGGCGGATGTATCGGCTGCGTGGAAAAACGATAGGTGTCGTAGGATTTGGACGTATAGCAAAAGTGTTAATCCCTAAGGCAATGGCAATAGGGTTGAAAGTTAATGTTTATTCTCCGCGCACATCAGCAGAAACAATTGAACAATACGGTGCAGATAAAGTTACTTTTAATAAACTCCTCAAAACATCTGATTTTGTCACGATACATGCTCCTTTAACAGCAGAAACGTTACACATGTTTAGTTATGAGGAGTTTTGTGCAATGAAATCGGATGCGTTTTTGATAAATACGGCGCGGGGTAGTATTGTAGATTCTTCGGCTCTCACTGATGCGCTAAAAAATGGTGAAATTGCTGGTGCGGGGTTAGATGTTTTGGAAACCGAGCCACCAGATTTCAGTGAAACGTTTCTGCATCTTGACAATGTTATAATTACGCCACATGCTGCTTTCATCTCTGAAGAATCAATTCTTGAGTTAGAAGTTACGGCTGCAACTTGCGTGCTGCAAGTCTTATCTGGAAAATTACCAGATTCAATTGTAAACCCATCTGTATTAGAACGTCCAAACTTACGTGCGAAATCATTGATGAAGAAGAAACATATCACAGCGTAAAAACTAATCGATATAAATTGGAGAACGTACATGCAACAACTTCCTGATACATCAGGACACTTCGGACAGTTCGGTGGAAGATATGTCCCAGAAACCCTTATGCCTGCCTTGTTAGAACTTGAAGAGGCTTATGCAACCCTCAAAGATAATCCCGATTTTCAAAAGGAATTTCAGTATTATTTGAGAGAATATGTAGGTCGTCCGAATCCGTTGTATTATGCAGAACGGTTAACGCACACACTCGGCGGGGCAAAGATTTATCTGAAAAGGGAAGATTTGAATCATACGGGGGCACACAAAATCAATAGTGCAATTGGACAAATTTTGCTGGCGAGGTGGATGGGCAAAAAACGGATTATCGCTGAGACAGGAGCCGGACAACACGGTGTTGCTACTGCAACTGTCGCTGCGAAGTTTGATATGGCATGTGAAGTCTATATGGGTGAAGAGGATATTGAACGTCAAGCACTCAATGTATTTCGTATGCAGTTGATGGGAACTAAGGTTGTCCCTGTGGATTCTGGTTCACGTACATTAAAAGATGCGATCAATGCATGTTTCAGAGATTGGGTCACCAACGTTCGTACTACATACCTACTTCTGGGGTCAGTTGTTGGGGCACATCCGTATCCGATGATTGTGAGAGATTTCCAAGCAGTAATTGGACGAGAAGCGAGAAGCCAGTTTTTGGAGCAGGAAGGGCAATTACCGGATTGTGTCGTGGCATGTGTTGGTGGTGGCAGTAATTCTCTCGGCATGTTTTATCCGTTTTACCATGATGAATCGGTTCGTTTAATCGGGGTAGAAGCAGCAGGTGAAAGCATCCGTAGTGGACGGCATGCGGCCCCCCTAACTGCTGGCAGTGTTGGTGTGTTCCATGGTGCAAAGTGCTATTTGCTACAGGAAGACGATGGACAGATAACTCCCGCCCATTCAATCTCTGCAGGGTTAGATTATCCTGGTGTGGGGTCGGAACATAGTTACTATAGAGAAACAGGCAGAGCGGAATATGTGCCAATTACGGATAAGGAAGCTGTGGAAGGTTTTCAGTTGCTTTCTGAGACCGAAGGTATTATCCCTGCGTTAGAATCTGCACATGCCATAGCATATCTCCGAAAGCTTGCTCCACAACTTGGTGAAGATAAAACTATTGCGGTGTGTCTATCAGGACGCGGTGATAAAGATGTGTATACTATTGCGAAGGAATTGGGCATTACACTATAGAGAGAGTGATTAACCTACTATAGAGGTAATACGATGGTACGTGAAGCCTCAGACACAGTTTCGGATAATTCCATTCAACAGAAGATCCGTAGGTTTGCCCATTTGTTAGCACACAAAGATGGTCCAATCCGAAATTGGCGTTTTTTTCCAACACGGTTATTACTTCGTAAGCTGCAGTCAGATTCCGCTGAGATTCGTGCTTATGCAGCGGAAGGTTTAGGAAATGTTGGGGATACGTTTGCGGTTGATCCGCTCATTGAAGCGTTATCTGATGACAATGCGACTGTCAGGCGTTTTGCTATTTCTGCTCTGGGACAGCTGCGCGATGCGCGTGCTATTGAAGGTCTTATCACTTTCCTAAACGATGAAGAACCTGATATGCGGTGTGCTGCAGTTGCTGCGCTAGGTGAATTGGGGCTCACTGAAGAACGTGCTGCGAACCCTCCTATTCAAGTGATTGAAGCTCTGATAAGCAGTGTTACAGATTCTGATAGGGGGGTTTGTTCGGCTGCTGTCGTAGCTTTAGGGCGAATTGGTAATCCGCAAGCAATATCTGCACTCAACAATTTGGCTGAAAATACGGATAGCGAATGGATACGTAGATATATCAGTGAAGCACTGCATCAAATAAATGAACAGAATGAATAAGCCTTCTAACAATATTCAAATTTCCATAAATATCCCAATAGTGCGGTTTCCTGGAAACACTATTTGCAATTATAGTAAAGTCCATAATTACCTATACACCTGCCCTTTGCAACAACGCAGTTAGTAGGGCAAGGTTCCTTTCATCCATCAGGTAAATGTGCAAGTATCTTCAGAATCTACTATAAATTTGCTAATTTCTATATTTTTTTGCAATTTTTGCTTGATTTTTTTGCATTTTTTGTATCATTATCAAATAGTGGATAAGTGGACATGATTATACCACTTTTTACGCGGTTCAAACGATTAATCCTATTTTTTCAACGGACATCCATGCCCATGGGGGCCATAAACAAAAGGAGATCCAATATGTTCAATAGATGGATACTCGGCGGTGTTGCCTTACTTATTTTATTTGCTGTCGCATGCGTCCTCTGGTATCAGCACGATACAGCTGACGAAAGACGCGCGGCTGCCAAAGCTGAAGAACTACTACGCCAATCAGAAATTCAAAAATCCGATATCCGCAGCGAGGCAGAACAAGCAGATGACCAAACTTCTGTAGAAAGCACAGCGCAATCGCAATCTATAGGGAAAGCATCTGATCAAGATAAAATTCCGTCTAAAACAACGTTACGCGAATCTTTGATAGATATGAATAAATCAAAGTCTGTCAATGTTAACATCGATGGACGAGATATCATGATAGACACTTCCATCCATCCTTATATGGAAGAATCACCTTTCGGTTTTGGTCCTTATCCGAAGATACCTGAAGGATAGAATGGTTTTGCTATTTGGATGACTGAGAAGAACGCATACGATACGATGCCTGATCATTATAAAATAAATATGGAACTCATGGCTCGTGTTACCATAAAACTATGGAACGAGGGTAAGAGAGACTTCACATCTGCAACGCTTGATGCGGTAAATGGTAGAGTTTATCTAAACATCCCTAACACCGTTTACATTAGAGTTGTTGACGATGTACAACCTGATGGGTCTGTGACAAAACGTATAACTCGCAAAAAAGGATATGTGCCACAAGACGTTGATCTTTTGAACCCACCATCCCACATAACTGTTTTAGATTATGACTCATCAGGGATTGACCCTTATGAGTACCTTAACCTACAATAAGTAAAGGAGCAGATATATGCTAACGCGGATGGTTTTACATCAAAAGGACTAATTCGCCAATTCGAAGACGACCGGAAGTTCGAGCCGTATACTATTCCCTGGCTGTCCATCAGGGAACGGCGGGTACGGTTCTGCATTTTGAACAGCGGCAAGAGCTGCATTGTCTAATACACGCGAACCGGAAGAAGTTGATACCTTTGGATTCATTATGGTGCCATTTCTAAGCAGTGTAAAACGGACAGTCGTAGATGAACCTTCATCTAAATCTCGAACATTGGTGGGGAAACGTTGTACTTCTTTAATCCGTTCACGTACCTTTCTTAAAAATTCAGAGAAGGATTGTTTTGTTTCTCCAAAGTCTGTAGCAGATAATCCGAGATCTTCTGTTCCTCCAAAATCTATAGCAGCTAAACTCGTACTCATATCCATTGTCATAGCTAGTCCAGTTGACTCAAATTTAGGCATTTCAAATTTTGGTACAGTGGATACTATTTTGACTTGCCTTGATTTTTCTGCTATTAATGTTGCAGTGCTTAAGTTGGTTAGTTGCGTGGTGTCATCTAAAGGCAAATCAGAAAAAGGCATTGTAAAATCAGCAGGTCCCAAATTTATGTTTGTATTTGGCGTGACAGTATTTCCTTTTGGTCTGAGTATTTCTACTGCTTTAGGTTTTGCTGTTTTTTGAGCCGCACGTGGCGCACTTGTCCGTTTCGTCTGTGGTGTTGGTTCATCAATCACAACGCTCTGTACCTTATCTTCATTCATCTGCAAGACTGTCTTTTTTACGAACCACACGGCGAGTACGATAAGAGCTGCAGCATGTAGACCAATTGCAAGTTCGAAGGCAAATTTCCGTGCTTTTGTTTTCCATCTTTTGGAAGCTTGTCTATTTTCGCGTTGGGCATCGGCAACTGTAATAGTAACTTCAGACATTTTTTCAGATGCCATTTTTTTGGCAATGTTCGGTGCCTTTTGTCCGGCATCTGCAGCCATTTCTTTTTTCTTTTTAAGACGTTTTCTCTTACGTTTACCAAATGTATAATTTGAGAGTGCGTAACTCATTCAATATAGTCCTCCAAGATATGATATATGTAACGTGAGTTCGGAATAAAACATTTTTTGTATGAAAACTGAAGTTAACCGTCATCATAACTGAGCAATTTGTATCGATTATTCATCACAACAATTGAACCTAATATATTCAGTTCTGGTCTGGCGAGTCGAGACTGTTTTCCCATACTTGCCGCTCACATCCTATCGAACATAAGCTAAACAGTATCACTGCAGTTGCAAGGTAAGAGAGGGGGCACCAAGTAGAGAAGGTCAAACGATGGTTAGTTGCCTGCACTTGTAGTCCAACCTTTTGTCCAATCGTTGTCTGGGTCTACACCACCTATGAAGTTAACTTTGTCAAAGAATCCATCTGACGGTATGTCGGGTGACATGGCGGGGGCACCGACACCAGGTGTGAAATCTGGTTTTCTCTTATCAAAGGGATCCACAAGATTTGGGTCATTTTCCTTGTTGCCAAGGCCTCTTGCCCATGCTGCTTCATCAAACCCGTCGTCATCTTTTTCGTCGCCGAAGTTACCACCGCCATTTGAGAAAAAGATGCTGTTTTTGACGATCAAACCGCCATCTTCAGCTTGTTTGTGTGAGGATTCATTGTTGATATCGAGACCAACTTTATTAAATCCGATAACGATGAAATTGGTATACATGCCGGCTGCGCCTTCACGTATGAGCATACCGTTATCACTCTCGGCTCCGCTGGGATCACCTATGAGTGTAACATTAGAGATAGTTGGGGCAGAACGTGGCAATGCTTCGTTATTCTTACTGCTATTATCATTTTCAAACCCGTTATCTGCGTCGTCGCCGTACTGTTGTGCGACCCAGAATTGACCTTTACCTATCCAACCGTCTGTCCAGTCAAACGAGTCGTCGCGTGCCCCTGTGACCAGTGCATATTTTAGGTTGACTGTGCCCCCGAACATTTCAATACCGTCATCTTGGTTCATGTGAACTTGTATATATTCGACGACAGTTCCTGAACCGACACCTTGGAAAGCGATTCCGTTCAATTCGTTATCGGGGCTGATTTCAGTACCGGCATATTCAACGCGGACATAACGTAGGATGCCGCTACTGTCTGCAGGATCGTCTCCGCCGAATGCCCCTGTGTCGCCTTCGCCGAAAGTAATCCCTTGGTTAGTTGGTGCTCTACCGTTAATAATGAGCCCGCCCCATTGTCCACGCGCGCGCGATCCTATGGGAGCATCACTTGTCATAACGATAGGTGCATCGGCAGTCCCCTCAGCCATAATCTTCCCACCTTGAGAGACGATGAGAGTGCCGTTTGTTGCGTTTTCACCGTAAATAATAACACCAGGTTCAATTGTTAGTATAGCACCATCTTCAACAAACACCGCGTTGCGTAATATGTAATCTTGGGAGATTGAGAGATTCCATGTAGAACTCTGTGATTCACTCAAATTTCTACGAAGTTCGCGTTCATAGTATAACTTATTAATATCAGCCACCAAATCCTGCTCAGCAGACTTTGTAAGATCCTCGTTATTAAGTTTAGTATTAATTTCTGCTATCAATTCATTGAGTTTATCTTCATCTCTTGAAGTAAGTTTTCCCTGTAACACAACTATATTCTGTTCATTATATTCTGTTGTTACGTCAGGGTTTTCTACAATACCTGCTATAGTATCATCATCTTCACCGCATCCGACCAAAGTTAGGGTCAATCCTAATGTGAAAATGACCATAATTTGAAACACATATCTAAATTTACCCTGTGTCCATAGGGACTTTAGGGTTGATACTATATTTGACACTAGCTTTATAAGCTCCTTTTTTATGTTTAATCCCACTTCTGTGATGCGTGGCGATTATCATCTAGTAGTTACGATACTCTTTGTAGATTAACGTGGGTTCGGAGTAAACCTATTCTTTCCGATGCACAACCTGGAAAGGTTATGCTACAAAGACACACAACCTAACAGGGTAGGCTACGAAATATCTGTCACATCAAGGACACCGAACTCACGTTAGGTTAAATATTATAACTAATTCCGAACGAGAACGATCTGCCGACTCTATATTTAACAGAAGTTGCTCCACCTTGTTTGAATTCTACTGGGCGGTCAAGTAAATTTTTTGCGGAGAAGCTGAATTCATACGCATCAGCAACTGTCCTACTGAAGCTCATATCTAATTCACCGCGCGGTTGTTCATAAACATCCGGTGCTCCGTGGTTGCCAACATCAGAAAGTCTACGTCCATAAATGTTATATGCGACCGAACCCGATATCCCCCGGTTCGGCGATTCGTAACCGATGGAAACATTTACAATATAGGGGCACTGTCCTTGCAAAGGTCGTTCAGATGAGGTTTGTATACCGATATCCTCTGGCAGTTCGACTCTGGAGGAGATAAATGCGGCATTTGTGTTAATTGAAAATACGTTTAATATTGGTGCAAGGACACCTAAATTCTGTCTGGCTTCAAGCTCTAATCCATAGTTATGTGCCCCTTCAGCATTTGCATAAGTGATGCGAACTTCTGCTTGCGGTTCAATAATCTGTTCGATAGGTTTGTGGAACCTTTTGTAAAATGCGCTCACTGCAACAACTCCACCCCCAGTTGTGTCTGGAAAAACTTCCCATCTGAAATCATAATTGTCAATCAGCGTCCGTTCAAGGTCTGTGTTTCCGAGTATTGTCCTGCCACCAACGAAATCGGTAAATTCAAAAGGTGCAAGTTCACGTAGATCTGGTCGTGTGACTGTGCGGGAGGCAGCAAGACGTAAATTCATACGTTCTGTCAAACGATATGTGATGTTGAGCCCTGGTAGTCCATCCGATGTCTTCAGGTTTGCTTTATTCTTATTTAATACGACTGTTGAGAACGGATCAAATGCTGTAAGGACTTGATTGGAGTATTCCCAACGTAGCCCGGTCATTACCTGCCATTTTTTGCTGAGTGGAATGTCGAGCATCATATATCCAGAATAAACGGTATGATCAGCGTTGTAGTTATCTGATGGTCGGGTGGATTCTCGTAATTCAAAGACACGCGGTACTATGTTCTCTGTTTGGAACAGGATTTCAGGGGGTGAGGATAAATCGACAGTTGCGTCGACGTTGTCCGAAGGTAAGAATCTGAATCGTCTGACATCAAAGGCACGGGATCTATCACGTACAAGCCCTCCAAATTTGAGGAAACCGGTTTTTCTTATTGGTAATGTCCAATCAAGCCGTCCATTGTAATCATGATCTTCAAGATCAAAGAAGAACCTGCTTCCACTCTGTGAAGAATCTCGAAAAATATAGGTTCCTCTCCCGTTATCTTCATAGATAGTTTCCCGTGTATCGGGTTCATTGCGTGCTGCGCGTGAGTATGTTAACCGCCATTCCATAGAAAGATCGGGTTGATCAATTCCGATTGTCGCAGCGTCTTCTATTGCTTCTTCAATAGTTTCATGACTTTCTTCTGGGGAACCGTTATTCAGTTTTGGTTCACCAAAATTGAAGCCGTGTGAACCTGCCAATTGACCTGAAAAGAGTTCTCGTTCAACATATTGAAGTCTTGCGCTTTTATATACGGTATTTCTGTCTGCATTATCTCCTTCCCAAGTCCTCGTCTGGTCCTCTGCCGCGTGCGTTGTAAGTGTACGTAAGCTTATGAGATGATCTGGTGAAAATCTGAGACTTGCGCTCAAGACGCTTCCCCAATCTACTTCATGCCCGCTCTGTTCAATAAAGTAATCTGTTACGGGTGATAGTTTTTCATTCAAACCGATTCGGAAATCTCTACGTTCTTGTGTGCTATAACTGTGACTATTACCGTAGGAGATTACTCCCAAATAACCGAACTGTTTCCCTAAGATCGTATTGCTATTCCCGATACTGAATTTATAACCTTGGTTGGCTGGTACCGCTTTTCGTTCCGGTGACCACACGTTATCGAAAGCGCGTCCGAACTCTTGGATTTCTTCATTTGTAAATCCTGTTGTGGTAAAGCGTCCTTGTTCTCGTATTGGTACTTCGTCTGCCTTCTCTTTAATTATGTCTGGAATTGTGCGCGAACCGTCATCGAATCCTAAAAAATCAAGGCTACCTCCAGGATATGTCAATCCTTCTATTCCTATAGCCTGCGTGTTAAATCCGGTTGACACAGATAGTGACATGGTCAATGCTTCTGGGAAGTCTTTTGTGAAAACTTGGACAGAACCGCCTGCAAACCCGCCAGGTTGGTCTGGAGAAAATGTTTTTACAGTCTGTAGACTTGAAAGCAGGCTTGCGGGGAATATATCCATAGGTACAACACGTCTATTCGGTTCTGGACTCGGAATCTCAACATTGTTGAGTAATGTGTTACTATACCGTTCACCTAAGCCTCGGACAAACACGTATTTTCCGCCGACAATACTAACACCTGTCACACGTCTGATCGCTTGGGCAGCGGATGAGTCTGGTAAACGACTGATCTCCTCAGTACTGATACTGTCCTCAATACGAGAGCTCCGCATCCGTTTTTCAAGCAACCCTCGTTCACCAGATTGACTCAACCGCACTTTCATTTTAATTGCATCTAACTTTACTACTTGCGGTTCAAGGGTTACCTCTAAGGGTTCTGCCAAATCTTGCGTGTTGACATTTACATCAGCGATAACGGTAGCGTTGTAAAATTGCGCGGAAACTTGAAAAGTATAGGTTCCAACTGGTAAGTCTAATGTAAACACTCCATTTTCATCTGTTTTTACCTTAATATTAGTATCTACAACCTGAATTGTCACATCTGCAAGTGGCGTGTTGGAATCACTATCCATAACGACACCCGTAAAGTTAATTATCTCTTGTGTTTCCTGTGCGGATGCATTGATTGTTAGGATAAACGGTATACCAAACATTAATAACAAAAACCTGATGTTAAGATCTTTCATTTTTTCTCTCTTTAATTCATTGTTCATTGTCTATGATAAACCTTATATTTTCTAAAATATGGTTACATATCAAAATAAATAGACATTGCATCCACAGGAACGATCTTCGAATTGCGACTCAGCTCAATAATAGTCGGGTTTCGCAAGCTCTACCCGACCTACGAACTGTCTGAATGTCCGATTAATTCCAAATTCTAAAATAATTTTCAATGGTAGCAAAATTTTACCTTTAGAATGAAACAAAATTGTGTTATTTTTTTGGCAAATACAAGAAATTATTTTTCCTTGTGTTTGTGTCATAAATCTGTAATAATTAAACATTGCTATAGATGTTTATTTAGGGAAAATGTCATAAAATGTTTGCAGAATTTTTAAGGAAAATCACACATCTTTCAGGATTATTTTTGCCCATACTTTATATCCTCTTTGATAGGTCAATCATGTTGGTGGTAGGAGGAAGTTTAGTCGGTATCGCAATTGGAGTAGAATTAGCAAAGCGGATTTTTCCAACTTTCAGCAACTATTTTTTCCATTATCTCAAACCACTCCTACGTTCACATGAAAAACAGGGTGCTATCACTGGGGCAACTTTCTATATCATAAGCGTTTTTCTGTGTATTCTTATCTTTGACAAACCTATCGCAATAACATGCATCTTTTTCATCACTCTCGGAGATACAGCAGCTGCACTCGTTGGTAAAAGATGGGGGCGGACTAAACTCATTGGCAATAAAAGTCTAGAAGGCAGTGCAGCTTGTTTTGTCGTTTGTCTTCTCATTACTGTATTTTCGATTAACCCCATTGTAGGAATTATGGGCGCATTCTTTGCAACCTTAACTGAGCTTCTTCCCCTGAGGATCGACGATAACTTGACTGTTCCATTGATATCGGGCGGTGTCATGCAACTGATAGTTAGTAATTTCTCGTTGTAATATTGATTATTCTCATCACGATATGGTTATGAAGTTGAATTGTTCTACATATTTGGCTACATATTTGACAAAGTAACAACTCCCTCCTGATTACAGAGGCATTCAAAAGTCGATTTTGGACGCGGATTTTGTTTGTCAGAATCGCGGATTACACCAAATCAACGGTATGAATGCCGTTTAGGCATTCCCCGGATTACGCGGATTTACGCGGATTAGGTGGCTGATGTTTCAAGATGCTTTTCGTAGGATTTGGATAAACACAGATTGTCGGTTGTCAGCATCTCAGACTAGCACCACATCAACGGTATGAATACCATTTAGGCATTCCCTAGATTACGCGGGTTATCTTCGTCAGAAATTGTGGAGGACGCTAAGTCCGAGACAATTGAATGGCTCCACTCCTGATTACAATTACACTTGACAATTAGCATTATTTCAGTTACCTTAATAGTATGTCTAAACAAACCGTAGATACTATTAATCGTTCTGCAGAGAGTTTTCGTGCGCTTCCAATAGATGTCCCTAAGAATCTTGTAAATATAAGAGTTATCCTTTTTGAACCGCGTGAACCGGGGAATATCGGTTCTGTGGCGCGAGTTGTTAAGGGTATGGGTTTGTCGGAGCTTTTTCTGGTGAATCCTGTACCGTTTCAGGATGAGGATGCGGCCTGGAATATGGCGCACGGCGCAAGGGATGTTCTGAAGAAGTGCCACGTCGTTTCGGAATTGAAAGACGCACTTGTTGGTATAAAATATCTTGTTGGAACGACACATCGCCGCAGAGATCCGCGTTTGCCCTCTCCCGTCACAGCACGGGAAGCAGCAGATACAATCACCTCCGTATCACAGGAACAATCTGTTGCACTGCTATTTGGCAGAGAGGATTTCGGCTTATCTACCGATCAGTTGAGTCTTTGTCAATTGATTGCAAGTGTGCCGATGGCTACTAAAAATCCATCCCTGAATTTAGCCCAAGCGGTGCAGATATTTGCTTATGAAGTATTTATTGCAAGTTTAGAAGAGCATACCTCAGATGATGTTGAGTATGCTGAAGTGAATGCATTGGAAGAATTTTATGGACGGGTCACGCGTTTGTTAGACAAAGTTGGTGTGACTCCATATAATCAGGATTGGGAGACATATCTGAAATCATTGAGACGTGTTTTTTCTCGTGCTCCGCTTGAGGAACGAGATATTGCAACGCTTGATATGATCTTTTCTACAACCTATCGGCACATCGTTCGGTTGGAAGAGAAATTAGAAATGACACAAAAATAGTGGACACCTGCAGCTGATTTTTCTGTGTCAATATAGAGGAAAACATGAAAACATTTGGCACTCACGGTCCTGTGAATCCTGAAGATCATTACGTTGTCTCACGCGGGGAAGAACTCGCTGATTTCATCAATCGCGTCAAGCAAGGACGATATATCGTTATATTTGCCCCTCGACAGACAGGCAAAACAACATTCTTCCAATGGGCTCTTGAGGCACTCACAGATGATACTACAGAAACATATTTCCCTATTGAGCTGAATTTTGAGGTCTATGAAGACTATAGCGCGTCCGATTTTTACACTGCACTTTATAAAAGCATATACGAGGAGATTAAATTTGTCTTCGAGAAACGCGGATACGTTCCATCTGAAACTTTATGCCAATTTTTGGAAAACACAGCGTTAACCGATCACGTTGCAATGCTTAGATTCTTTCAACAGTTCAGCACTTTTCTGGGAGATGAGAGACTTGTTCTTATTGTTGACGAATTTGATGGTATTCCAAGTGATGCTGTAAACGGGTTCTTGCATGCACTCCGCACTATCTATGTTCAACGTTCTATGCGTGAATGTCCTTATAGCGTCGGTATTGTAGGTGTTAAGAACATTACACAACTTAATCTTAACCGATCTATTTCACCGTTCAATATCCAGGAGGAGTTCAGTTTGTCTAACTTCACCTTTGAACAAGTGCTTGAGCTACTTACACAGTATACAGATGAGGTCGGTCAAACTTTTGCACCTGAGGTCATCGAGAATATTCATAGACAGACAGCTGGGCAACCTTTCCTTGTCAACCGATTCGCGCAGATACTCACAGAAGAGATGAACATTCCAAAAACAGAAACAATTACGATGATGCACTTTTCAAAGGCACATATAGAAATACGCGAAGAAGATAATGCAAACCTTACACATCTGATGACCAATATCCGTAGAGACCAACGGTATAAAAATATCCTGATGCAAATCGTCTCTTATGAGAGTGGCGTTCGCTTCAATCCACGTAGAGAAATTATCAGTGAACTTGCTACACATGGTGTTATCGGAAAAGATCCGGATGGGATGTGTCAAATTGTTAATCCAATTTATCAGTATTGTATTCTGCAGGCGTTCAAACCTGAAATGAATGGACTTGAGCAGGACTACTTTCCTGAAGATACCGATTTTATGGACTACCTCACGCCGATTGGACAAATCAATATGGCACTGCTCCTTGATAACTTCCAGAATTTCATCGCACGCGTAGGGTTTAGAATACTCCAAATCCCAGATACTCCAAAAGAATATGTCGGACAAGACCTTCTGTACGCATATCTTGACCAGTTTGTCAGTCTGATTCGTGGTGCAATGTTCCTTGAAACACAAACCGGGCGTGGTAGGATGGACATGATTATCGTTCACAATGGACACAAATATATTGTTGAAACAAAAATTTGGGAGGGAAAACGATCCTATAATATAGGTAAGAAACAACTCGCTGCATATCTCAAATTAGAACGTGTGCATGAAGGATATTACGTCGTTTTCGATCATCGTGCAGAACCGGAAACACGTGTAGAAACAGAAACGATAGATGGGGTGACTATCCGATGCTACGTCATTCCGGTGGTGCAGGAAGTCCCTTCAGATCGGACGTAGGATGTATGCAAACGTATGGATAATATAATCTTCCGTGCAACTTATCGGCGTATTGTGCGATTGGAAGATTCTGCTTGAAATTTTGAGTGTGTTGAGGTATTATATGCAAATGGTGTTATTAGTTTAAGAATTCAAAGGAATATAGTCCTGTTTTTTTTCGGATATGTATAGCCTCGTAAACAGAGAACCTTTTTGGACGTATCACTTCATACAGGATGTTGAGAATATAACATTTTTCATTGCTGAGAGCCTTTAGACAAGATGAAAAAATTTTTCCTAGAAGACCAGAGATATACGAAGTTCACAAAACGTATATTTACCGTTATATCAATCCTTGCTTTCATTATCACCTTTTTAATAACAATCGACTATAGTTTGGACATTTTTTGTTTTTTTTATGGACATAAAGCAGGAAAGCGGGTATCCTTTTAGGAAACACAAATTTGAAAGGATATTTCAAATGACCCCACTTTCCTACTTGGACAACATGTTATCAGATTTTTGACCTTTGTTCAAGTATAATAACTTTCACCACTTTCAGACTTTCGTAAAAGGTCTGATAAATACGCCCTACCGAGGCACAATGACACAAATCTATCTTGCGACAGCCCAAGCAGGTCGGTATTGGTCTCTGCCAAAGTTTCTCTCGCGTGGCATCTGGTGTGTGGATCAAGTCGCCACTACGCTAAGCCATCAAGTGCTATCCGCTTACCCCACGGGCGTCTATGTCTATGATGAGACGCATGCCATAAGTAGCGGTTCAAAACAAGCGGGTTTGCATTTCCGCAGGAACCCTGCGTATCAGCCACGTAACAAGAACCAGTCCAAGTTTCATCACGGACACAAGTTCGGTGCGATTGGGTGGCTGGCAGAAACGCCCGAAGGCACGCGCCTATTTCCATTAGCCACACGGATGATGGAACCGAAAAGCGAGGACGCGAATAGCCTCGCTGTGCTGAAGCATTTATGTAATCTTGTGCCACCGGGTCTTATCATTTTTGATAGAGGTTTCAATAGACGCAAAGTGTTCACGGAGATACTCTCACAAGGACATCATTTACTTTGTCGTGCGAAGTCAAACGCAGCGTTTTTTGATATACCGAAACGCCCTAAGCGTCTCAAGAGAGGCAGACCCCGTCGGTATGGTAGCCGTGTGTCTATTCCACACCTGAAGTATACAGATATCGTTGTTGAGGATCAGACACTTTCTGTCGCTGATAAAGTCGTGCGAACAAAGATGTGTCCTGTAGATGTCCGCATCGTTGTGATACGCAAACGCTTGAAAAAGTCTAAACCCTATCGGTATTTTTGTGTATTTACTTCAGATTTACGACTGCCCGTAGAAACAGTTATCCGACACTATAGAAACCGGTGGCAGATTGAAACTGCCTTTCGGGACGCTAAAGAAAACTTCGGATTTGACACCTATCAACTCCGAGACAGGAAAAGTTTGGATCGGTTCGCTCAACTCAGTTTCACCGCAGCAACGCTCACACAACTCGCTTTCAGTCCGTCGCCATTGCCTAAGACACCCGCAGACACAGACACAGACAAGGTTTCTCTTGATTTAGAAGACGTGCTATCCACACTCAATATACACTGGTATAAACCGAAACATCTCACACGCGGCTTGATGACCGCTTACTTGCAGCGACGTTTACAACAAAACTATTTTTATACGGGTTACGACCCGAGGAAAAACGCACAGAAAAAACTAAAAATCCCTGAAGATACTACATGAACTAGTTCAACAGCAACTATTTTCACGATTATTGGAAAAATGATGGCTAAAAAACAGTGATTTCTAACAGAATTTAGACAGAAAAGGGGCGTTAGCAGCGGTTCTAACACCTGTTCAGAAGTGCTAACGGGGAAATGCTGCCAACTATTCATAATCTATAACAAGACCAAAAATGTCCAAACTATAGTAACAATCGAGAATGAACCTTTAATAAGTTCAATATATGGTGCGGTGATTGCAGCATGTGTGTGGGGCATGTACGGTGTTATCCGATGGATATTGAGGGCATTTCCCGATTAACGTTGAAAACGGTCCCCATTTCATCCCTGACATTTTGAAATTATCTTTTGGAAGTTTATCAATCAAAGCATGAAACTACCAAGTAGGGAGATTACTCGATGAATAAATCTGTCAGTTTTAGAACTATATCTATAAATGTTAAGAATGCAGATTGTCGTATAGGTATTCGTGAGATTGATGACAACGATGTTTCTCTTGTCTTAACAGACCCTCCATATTTCATTGATGGTATGGGTGACAAATGGGATACTGAGAAACTAAAATCCCGCGTGAAGGATGGTGTTATTGGTTCGCTGCCGGTTGGTATGAAGTTTTCTGTTGCGCAAGGGCGTGAACTTCAGAAATTTCTAACACCTATTGCAGAAGACTGGATACGAGTATTACGCCCGGGGGGATTTTGTCTTGTTTTTAGTCAGAATCGATTAGTCCATAGAACTGCAATAGCTTTAGAAAATGCGGGGTTTGAAATACGGGACGTTTTACTCTGGCGATATGAGGGACAAGCGAAAGCCTTTACACAAGAACATTTTGTTCGGAAACGAAAGATACCTGAAGCCGAAAAAGAAAGGCTTATTGAGAAGTTAGGTGGTCGGAAAACACCACAACTCAAGCCTCAAGGCGAGATGATTGTGCTTGCACAAGCTCCGAGAGAAGGTACTTTTGTAGATAATTGGGATAAGTGGCAAACAGGACTTATTGATGTCAAAAATCCACTTATCAATCCAGACCAATTTCCTGGTACTGTTATTCCTGTGAAAAAGCCTCGAGAACGCTATGGACACATGACAGCAAAACCTGTTGATCTTCTTCAACATCTCATTCGCATATTTTCCGCGCCTAAATCACTGATACTTGACCCATTTGTAGGCTCTGGTTCAACAGGTGTCGCGGCAAAACGGGAATTTAGACATTTTATTGGATATGAAATAGAGGAAGAAATGGCGATCCGTGCACAACAGAGAATTGAGGATACGCTTTTATGAGAAATATCCTAATCCCCAGAGAACTACAATAGAATTGGGAAGATTTATGTCGTATTCATGCGGAACATCTTGAACAACACGGCGTTAAACTTCCACAAGTCGAAAGGTATAATGCAACAGGGAAATCTATTCAGTTGGCGGTTTTATATTATTACTCTGGGCAGTCCGTTGATAAAAACCTCATAAGTGAAATTTGCCAACGTGATGCTCCACACTTAGCTGCGGATCAGCAAGTAAGGCATCTAAAACGAGACAGCTGGCACTTAACAGGACGTGGAACTCACATACTTGACCCGTACAAAGTTTCACCTGAATTTGAAACAGATAAAATACGAATTAAGTGAGTTAAGGTATTATATGTACCGATAACTGATAGATGAGGAGAGGGTAATTATACTTATGAGAATTGAGGCTAATGCTAGGACAATTTCTAAGCTGCTTTTTAACGAAAAATTTGAGATTGACTTCTACCAACGTGAGTATAGTTGGCAAACTGAACACGTATCAGAATTAATTGACGACCTTACTACTGCATTTCTGCATAAATACGAAGAAGGTCACAAACGGGAGGAAGTACCTAATTACAGTCATTACTTCCTCGGTTCAATTATCATCAGTCATAGCGAAGGCAAAAAATATATTGTGGATGGACAACAAAGGTTTACAACCTTGACACTTCTTCTGATTCGACTCTATCACCTACTTGAGGACGATGGTGAAAAAACAGGCATAGAGCCGCTTATTTATTCGCAAAGTGGACCAAAGAAAGGTTTCAATTTGCATATCGACGATTGGATTCCAACCATGGAACAAATCTATCCACACGACAAACGGGAAAGTGTACGGTTTGATGTTAGTGACGAATCAGAGTCTATCCAGAATATTTGCTCACGCTACAATGATATCGAAAATTATTTTGAATTTCAAGGAAAAAAGCTGTTATTTTTTATTGATTGGTTGCTTAAGAATGTCTACTTGGTGGAAATTACCGCTTATGAGACTAGGGATGCTTACGCGATTTTTGAAGCAGTAAATGATCGTGGGTTACCATTAACTCCTTCCAACATGCTCAGAGGATATCTGCTATCAAATATTCGAGATCCCAAGCATAGGGAATCGGCTAGTGAGGTATGGAGCAAGTGCTCTCAAACACTTAATCAGATTGGCAAAAATGAGGAAGCAGAAGCAATCAAAGCATGGTTGCGATGCCAATACGCTCAAAATATCAGCAATTTTGATGAAATAGGTTCTGAATTCCACCGGTGGGTTGGTAAGAATAAAGATGCCATAGGGCTTAGATCTAGTAACGACTTTGCAGACTTTATTGAACACGATTTTAAATTTTATATCGAATGGTACTGTCGTTTACGAAAGGCCGCCAATTCACTTTTAGTTGCCGTTGAAGATAGATTTGAACATGTTTACTACAACGCACAACACAACAAATTTACGCTCCAATACCCATTTTTATTAGCCACATTAAGTCGAGATGATCCAGAGGCGGAAAACATGCAAAGGGTAAGAATCGCCGCAGAATACCTTGATATTTTACTCTATCGACGGATATGGAATTCACTTTCAGTTGCGCAAAATACAATGGCAAATTTGATTCCTCAGATTATACCAAATATTCGAGGTAAGAATTCCAGCAAATTGGCAGATATATTACACACTTGGGTTCAACAAACAGCACCACCTTTTACAGACAATACAACGTTCAGTTGGCAAGGCGGTAACCGACCAAAGATATTCTTAATTCTCGCTCGTATGACAGACTATATAGGAGTTGAATCTGGAGAGTCCTCACGTTACTCGGAATATATGAGGTCTGGAAAGAATAAATATGAGATTGAACACATTTGGGCAGCGCGTCCAAAGGAGCTTCCAGAAGGATTCGATCATGAATCTGATTTTGAAGTACACCGTAACCGCATCGGAGGATTGCTTCTGTTACCTAAAAGTGACAACGCAAGCAGCGGAGATGATCCGTATTCTAAAAAACTGAAGGTCTACGCTGGGCAAAACCTGCTAGCGCAAAGTCTCCATGAAAATGCCTACGTAAACAAACCTGGCTTCCGAAAATTCCGTGAGGCAAGCGGTTTGGATTTTAAACCACACAACGAATTTAATAAAAAAGATCTTGATGAACGCCAAGAACTGTACCTTCGACTCGCCGAACAGATATGGAATCCAAGTCGGATTCAAAACCCCAATGGTGTTGAACCAAATACACCAAGTGAGTCGGTCAATCAAGATACTAATAAAATTAAAGAACCAACACATTCTGAAAGTGTATTTAGTAATCAACAGAGTACTCTGATCCCAGAATCATTTAAGGTTAAAATACGAGAATTTTACAAAGAGGAATACCCTGATAAGGTAGAAGCGTTTTGCAATCTAGTTGAAGAATTATATGTTTTGATAGACAAAGAAGGATGGGATGGGTTAACTCACAATCTTAGAAAAGTTTATTTTGCTTATAATATCGGTAGTAGGCGGGTATTTGGGGTTCATATCGACTGTGCCCCGCCTAAATTTGCTGTCTGGGTAGGCCAAGAAGAAGCTGATGAATTAGGAAACTTACCTGAGTTTGACGTTTATTATCCAATAGGACGGAATGTTCTATTTCGTGAAGGCACATCAGTTGAAACACTTCGTCCAACTTTAGAAAAAGTCTATAAGAAATTGCGTGGAGATTGATTTTTATCTCGCGTTACATAATTTTGGTCTCAATCTAATAAAATGCGACACATAAAACCTATTGTTTGGCTCATCTTTATTCTATCTGGTGCAAGTGCACTTATCTATGAAGTGATATGGATGCGTCAACTAACCCATATCTTCGGCAGCACTGTCTTTGCCACAAGCACCGTGCTAACCGCGTTCATGGCAGGCCTCGCGCTGGGTAGTTTCTACTTCGGCAGAAAGATCGATGAGAGCAAAATGTCGCCTTTGAAACTCTATGCTATCCTTGAGGTAGGCATTGGCGGATTTTGCATCATTTGGCCTCTTCTACTAAGTGTCCTCACAGCCCTTTATGTGTTAATTTATCGCCACATTACATCTGAATTTTATCTTCTCTCTCTTATCCGTTTTATACTAACGTTTGGAATTTTGCTTATTCCATCAACATTGATGGGTGGGACGTTACCTGTATTGACACGGTTTTTTGTCAAAAGGTTAGAACAACTTGGGACGAACATCGGTATATTGTATGCATTGAATACTTTCGGAGCAGTTATTGGGACAGTCGCCGCAGGATTTTTCCTGATACCAGCAGTGGGCATCACTTGGTCACTCCGCGTGGCAATCATCATTAATATCGGTGTTGCATTGGTTACGTTGATCTTGGCAAGACAGGCACAGGAAATAGAAACAGATGAAGCAGATATAAATGTCACAGAACCAGAGAAAACCCAGAACGGTGAAATAGAAACACAACCCTCAGAGGCTATAGGAGTTGGTGGATATGAACGACGGTTAGTTTTGCTGGCAATAGGGGTATCCGGTTTCTGTGCTTTAGCGTATGAAGTGTTGTGGACCCGTATTCTTGTCTTTTTTCTTGGTAGTACGACCTATGCGTTTGCTACGATGCTCGCTGCATTTCTGTTTGGAATTGCCGTGGGGAGTATGGTTTTTGCGCAATGGGTTGATCGCATAAAACAACCTGTAATTACTTTCGGTATAGTGCAGCTTGGGATAGGTTTATTTGCGCTTACTCTTATGCCTGCATTTGAGCAGTTGTATGAATTGACTTATGCATTGCAGTCTACCTTCGGTGGTAGCAGATTTTGGGCATTTTTTTCCTGTTTCCTTGTGATGTGTTTGCCAACGTTTCTGATGGGTGCAAGCTTTCCATTGGTTACAAAGATCTATACCGGTGATGCACAGCAGCTTGGCAGGAGTATTGGTAACGTCTATGCTGTCAATACGGTTGGGAGTATCTTAGGTGCATTTTGCGCTGGATTTATCCTGGTCCCGCTATTGAATATCCGCCCCAGTATTGTGCTAATGGTCGCGTTGAACACAGGTATCGGTTGTTTTCTTGTTCTGAATGGATGGCGCGCAACCCAAGATTCCGAAAGTGAACCTGTCAAATCAGGTAGCGGCGTAAAAGGACTTTTCCAAGGTATTGGTATCGGCGTGCCGATTGTCAATATTGGATTGGCAATAATTATACTACTTACCTTAAATCAACCACTGTTTTTAAGAAGCACTATTTTCAAAACACAACGTCCGGGGGATACCGTTGTAGATTATAAAGAAGAAGTAGATGCGACAGTCACAACCTTGAAAGATGATGAAGGTGTATATCGTCTATATGTTGATGCGAATCAAGCAGCAGATGCATCACGTTGGGACTCTCCATCACACCGTGTGATTGCACATTTGCCGTTGCTGTTACATCCGAATCCGAGGCGTGCGCTTGTGGTTGGTTTCGGCATGGGGCTTACCTCCCATTCCATCACACAACACGGTGTTCAAGTTGATGCGATTGAATTGTCAAAAGGGGTGATCTCTGCTGCACAACAACATTTCACACATATCAATGGCAACGTGTTTAATAATCGTCTATTTAATTATAAGATTAATGATGGGCGCAACCATATCCTGATGACACAAACAAAGTATGATATGATCTCAACAGGTATCATTCATCCGCTTGTCAGTGCGGGAAGTTCCAATATATATACAGAAGATTTCTATAAATTGTGCAAAAGAATTTTAACTGAGGATGGTGTGATGTGTCAATGGGTGCCGCTGCATCGGTTGCCAGCGTCTCACTATAAAATGATTGTTCGTACTTTTAGGAAAGTTTTTCCTGAAACCACGTTGTGGTACAAATGGACACCTGATTTTGTGATACTCATAGGAACGAAAGATCCACTAACAATTGATTACAACGACTTTATGAAACGGGCAAAGATACCGAGTATTCGCGAGGGACTCGCAGCAGATGACCTTGATGGTCCGTCACTCCTGGACTCATTTATGATGGGACCGAAGGCTGTCCTAGAGTATGTAGGTGTTGGCCCAATTCACACAGACGACCGTCCACGGTTAGAGTTTTTCAAAGCATCAGATTTGACGACATCCACCGCAGTGAATATTAAGGGTATGCAAAAACATCGGGAACGGATTACCCGACCATTTCTAACAAATTATGGAGCAACACACACAGAAAGGAAGGCTGTTCAGGATAAGATTGATACTTACTTTAGAGCAACACAACAATTGATTCGGGGTCAGATCGATTATGCAGAAGCACAATCCGAACTGGCAAAACGGAACGTAAACAATTTCAATGCGAAACTTCAAAGTGCAAGTGTTACAATGCTGCAAGCATCCAGAATTAATCCTGCAGACCCAACGATAGGTTATAATTATGGCGTGGTGAGCGGTGTAATTCATGAAGACGATCAGGAACAACTGCGTCAGCTTGAAAAACAGGCGCAAGCAGCACTGCAACAAAATCCTGATGATATTCAAATACACTTACAATTGGCTGTCGTGTATGAACGCAAAGCAAGTGAATATGAGGCAGCAGGAGATTTCGCTAAAGCAACAACTGAACTCAAAAAGGCAGCCAACGAACTTGAGAAATTGCTTAGACGCGATGCCAGCCAGTTGCATGTTTATTTCATCCTGGGTCCAATTTATCAACGTCAAGAAAAACATAAAGAAGCCTTACAGACATACCAACGGCTTGAACAACAAGATTCCAATTTACCTGCACCCATTTTTGCTGCAATGGCAGAACTTCTTATGAAATTGGAAAATATAGAAGATGCAAAACGGTATGCACAAAAAGGATTAGCGGCAGATAAAAATTCATGGCGTTCACATCATGTCCTCGGCAAGGTGTATCATCATAACGATCAACCCGAAAAACTGCGCGAACATTATGCCAATGCGTTGAAAATACTTGAAGCAGAAATAACACTCACCCCTGATCCAAGCAACTTATTGCGTTACAAGGAAGAGATACAAAACGAACTTGACCAAATAGAAAAACGCGATGAGTAGTTTAGTATTTTGAATTGCTGATTTTTGCAATAAGTAGTTTTATTATGCGGTTCTCAGCGTTAATCAAGTATGTCGTTCATTTCCGTTGTGCGGGAAAGTGAAGACGCGTTGGTGTGGACAGGAACAAAACATGAAAACAGAAACATTTACCAATACAATAATCGTTGCGGATGCGGCGAAGATGTTGCCAAAACTTATCGAGGCTGAGAAGCAATATGATGTTATTATCGCTGACCCGCCGTACAACATTGGCAAAGATTTTGGGAATGATACCGAGATAATGCCGATAGACGACTATGTCCAATGGGCGGAGTCGTGGATAAAAGACTGTCTTCACCTATTAACAGATGATGGTTTGCTTTATCTCTATGGGTTTCCCGAAATTATAGCGAGAATATCAGTCCGTTTTCCTATCAATGAACAACGTTGGTTGGTATGGCATTATACCAATAAAACGGTACCGTCCTTGAAGTTTTGGCAAAGATCACACGAAGCAATATTGTGTCTATGGAAACCGAATATGCCGCGGACCAATTTGGAGATAGACCAAATCAGAGAACCCTATACCAAGAATTTCCTAAAAAATGCTGCAGGTAAAACACGCAAGGACACGCCATCTCGCTACGGATCAGTCGGTAAAATGACGGTATATAAAGCACATGAAAATGGGGCTTTGCCCAGAGATGTGATTAAGATTCCAGCTTTGGCTGGCGGTGCTGGGCGTTCTGAAAGATGGTTTCTTTGTAAGTCGTGCGGATCCCAAATTTATCCTCCTGCAGACCTATCCGAACACCGCGAACACGACATATTAAAACATCCAACGCAGAAACCGATGGCATTAACAAAACGACTCATCCTTTCTCGTATCAATGGAAAAGCGGGTAAAGTGCTTATCCCATTTGCAGGTTCAGGATCAGAGTGTGTCGTAGCACAGACATTGGGGATTGAATTTCTTGGTATAGAGATAAACC
This sequence comes from Candidatus Poribacteria bacterium, assembly GCA_965200395.1. Lineage (GTDB taxonomy): Bacteria > Poribacteria > WGA-4E > WGA-4E > WGA-3G > MSPOR6. The sequence goes on from CBDAUH010000004.1 coordinate 1,830,159, forward strand.
CAGAATTTTCTGACTTTGCCCAAAAATGGATTGAATATGAACGGGAGCATTCTATAAAGATGTTTCTCTTTGAAGACACAGATGAGATATGAAAACTATGTACACATTAACAGCAAGAATGGAACAGACATTACGGCAAAACTTGGAAAGATTTCACGAATTGTTTGATGGTGGCCGTTGTTCAGGTTGGCAATTAGAGGAGCTTATATTCAAATCCATCCAAGCAGATAGCACCGCAGGACATCACGCCACTTGGCAGGAAGGTGGACACGATGATGAGGCAGATATACGAGTTCATGTGAATGGCATAGTCCATCCGTTACAGATAAAATCTGGTAAGATAAAACAAGTCAAATTCAGTGATGAAAAAATACCAGGTCTAGTACTATCAGGGCATCGATTAGGACGTTTTAATGGAGACTTTGAGTCTATGACAGAATATCTGAATGAGGATAGGGCAAATTTTTTAGCTGTACCTTATCGTAAAGTAGATGACCATAAAGGAAGGCATCATATTTACCAAGTAGTATATGTAGAAGGTTCCTATCTACACAAACTCAATCCTTCTCAATGGGAAAAAGTAAGTAAATCAAGTTGGAAACAAATCAACCCGCATGGTGTAATTTTTACATTACACCCATCTATGAGTTGGCAAGTTTGGTGGAGAATACCTTTATCGTTGGTGGATCACTCGTCAGAGTTCGTGATTGGATAAAAAATATTCTGATAAAAGATGTCCAATGAAAATTTAACTTAACTAATCCTAAAACTACTCATTGCATAAAAAATAGGAGGAAAACCTAAACCATTATGTCTCAAGAACCTTCTCTAAAACGAACTCACTATTGTGGCGACTTGCGTTTATCCGATGCAGGAAAAACTGCACACCTCAACGGTTGGGTCAGACGTCGGCGCGATCATGGTGGTGTGATTTTCGTTGATTTACGTGACAGAACAGGTATCACGCAGGTCGTCTTTGACCCACAAATTGACGCGGAAGCCCATGCACTTGCTGACTCGGTTAGAAGTGAGTTTGTCCTAAACGTTAGCGGTATTGTCCGTGAACGTGCACCGGGTGAACTGCTCTTTATAGCAGATACTTCATACCGCACTGAACTCACAAAGGACACTGCGTTGTCATCTGAATTCCGTTCTCTTTTTTCTGATTTAGATACCAAATACACACTTTCAGATGACTTAAAAATAAGCGTCCGTGAGCATGATAAACGATGGCTACTCACCGATGTGGAGAACAATCGCACATATCATATTGTTAACGAAGAAGACAGTCTTAAGTGCTATCAAGGCACAGTGAATCCAGAGCTAAATACAGGTGAGATTGAAGTAGCAGTTAATTCCTTGAAAATACTCAATACTGCTAAAACGCCACCGTTTCCTGTTGAAGACGATATTGAAGTATCGGAAGATATCCGTATGCGGTATAGGTTCGTTGATTTGCGGCGGCCTGTCATGCAGAAAACGCTTAGGATGCGGCACAAAGCGGCACTTGCAGCACGCAACTATATGCATGAACACGGTTTCCTTGAAATTGAGACACCCATCTTGATGAATAGTACTCCTGAAGGTGCCCGTGATGTTCTTGTACCGAGTCGTCTAAATCCCGGAAAATTCTATGCGTTGCCACAATCCCCACAACAATTCAAACAGATTCTGATGATGAGTGGCGTTGACCGTTATTTTCAGATTGCTCGCTGTTTCAGAGATGAGGACACACGGGCTGATAGACAGCTGGAATTTACGCAACTCGATATTGAGATGTCCTTCGCAGGGGTTGACGATGTCCTCGATGTCACCGAAGGTCTGATGAAACGGATATTTGCGGAGGCAGGCGGTATTCCGGTTCAAACACCTTTTAAACGCTTGTCCTATCACGAATCTATGGCACGATATGGGAACGATAAACCGGATACGCGATTCGGCATGACGTTGACAGACCTCTCTGAAGTTATGGCAGACTGCGATTTTCAAGTATTCACCAGAGCACTTTCTACGAATGGACAGGTGAAAGGTATCGCTGTGCCGGGTGGTGCAGATTTCTCAAGGAAGGATATTGACGATCTGACAAGCTTCGTTGCAACGTATCGCGCAAAAGGGTTGGCATGGGTGAAGGTTACATCAGCGGGGTTCTCATCCGGTATCGTGAAGTTTTTCAAACCAGGGCAGCTTGAAACTGCACAAGCACTAATGGGAGCAAAACCGGGAGACATCATGTTCTTTGTTGCGGATCGTCCGAAAGTTGTCGCAGACGCACTCGGAAACCTACGTTTACATCTCGGCCGCAAACTTGACTTAATTGATGATAACTTATACAACTTCTTGTGGATTGTGGATTACCCTTTGTTTGAGTGGAACGAAGAGGAAAATCGGTATGAACCCTTTCATCATCTTTTCACCGGTGCAACGGATGAGACCTTGCCACTATTAGATACTGACCCCGGCAAGGTACAGAGTCAACATTACGATCTTGTATGCAACGGTTATGAAATTTGTAGTGGCAGTGTCAGAATACATAATTGGGACGTTCAGCAGAAGATATTTGATATACTCAGAATCAAACCTGAAGAAGTTAAAAATAGATTTGGGTATTTCATCGATGCATTGGAATATGGAACACCGCCACATGCAGGCATAGCACCAGGTCTCGATCGAATTGTGATGTTAATGCGAAACGAAGAAAACATTCGAGAAGTCATAGCCTTTCCGAAATCTCAACAGGGTTTGTGTCTACTGACACAAGCACCATCAAATGTATCCGAAAAACAACTTGAAGAATTGTCAATTCAGATTGATGTTGAATCATAAGGAAATATGAATATATACATCAATCCGAAGATTGCCCTTGTAGATACAGTGTCTATCTATTTTTTCTAATATAAAAGGAAATTCAATATGCGTAATAATGGTAATACTGAAAGCAATTTTGGTCTGCTCATCGGCATAGTCATCGCTATTGTTGTCGGTGCACTTGTCGGCGGTTTCGCACCAGGATTTGCTATACACACCGAAGTATTAGGTGACATATTTTTAACTTTACTGAAGATGGTTGTAGTGCCGCTCGTGATTTTCTCAATGGTCGTGGGTATTACGAACCTTGGAGATATCCGTAACCTCGGTTCCATAGGGGGACGCACCGTCCTATATTATATGGCAACGACCGCAATCTCTGTCATCATTGGGATGATCCTTGTCAACATTATCGCCCCAGGAAAAGGGATCGAGCTGTCAAAAGAGGGAGATAAATACCCGAATACCTCTTATACATTGAGCGGTGAGAATAATCTCACTGTAACTTTGCCAGAAGAGCAGATCAAAGAAGATTATTCTAATAAATTTATCATCACACTTGTTGACCAAAATTTGGTTGGGGAAATCGAATCTATTGAAAACGACCAGGTGACTGTTGCCAATTGGCAAGACTTGTCTGGCGAAATTGACTATATCATAACAGAGAGTGGCAAAACTTTGATGATCGCAGAAAACCAATTTACCGATCTAAAAGTAGTCAACGCAGGCACCGGTATTGAAATCGCATTACCTAAAGTTTCTGAAGTAAAAGGGAAAGAAGATCGCACCATGGGACAAACCATTATGGAAGTTTTCCTTGGGAACACAGAAACTGGTAAACAAGGTATGATTCCATCAAATATCTTCAAAGCGATGGCGAATATGGATATCCTGCCACTTATCTTTTTCTCCCTCCTTATCGGTGCTGCCTTGTCTGTAATCGGTGATGTAGGTAAACCTGCAATCGCTATCTTTAACGCATTTAATGAAGCTGTGATGCAGATTGTTAACTGGATCATGCTCCTCGCCCCTGTCGGTATTTTTGGGTTAATCGCTGGCAGAATAGGGGAAGCAGAAGGTTTTGCTAAATTCTTGCCAGAATTGGCAGCTGTCGGTAAATACAGTATGACAGTGATAATCGCCCTCGGCTTCCACGGTCTCGTTGTACTACCAACACTCCTATTCTTTTTAGGGAGACGGAATCCGATTGGATACGCCCAAGGCATGGGAACAGCACTACTCAACGCTTTCTCTACAGCGAGTTCAAGCGCGACATTGCCACTCACAATGGAAAATGTAGAAGAACAAAACGGCATATCTAACCGCACCGCAAGTTTCGTGCTACCGCTGGGGGCTACCATCAATATGGATGGCACCGCACTTTATGAGGCGGTCGCTGTTATGTTCATCGCCCAAGTGTATGGCATAACAATGGGACCCGCAGAACAACTCATTATCGTTCTGACCGCAACACTCGCCGCAATAGGTGCTGCAGGCATACCTGAAGCAGGGCTCGTTACGATGGTCATCGTCCTAAAAGCTGTCGGTCTACCGATTGAAGGTGTTGCGTTGATACTCTCAATTGACTGGCTTCTGGATAGATTCCGCACAACTGTGAACGTTTGGGGCGATAGCGTCGGTGCTGGTATCATTGAAACTTATGAATCTGGTAACACCACTGAAGCCGCTGCGACTTCGTGAACCATGTTATAGTAAAATTCATAATCGTTTACACACTTGTGTGCCTGTCTTATCTCCCCCGCTTGCGGGGGGATAAAGGGGGGTCGTGCATCCTTAGCACACAAAACCACACTATCCGAAGCGATATTGTAGCAAAGCACAACGTGCCTTTGCGGTGACACTATGCAATCATTTAAAAACGACGAAACAACGCATCAAAATCAAGGACTTTCCGGAGAATCTACGCTTGCGATCATCAGCGTGGCACTGTCAGCGTTTTGGATCGCATTTGCTTACTATCACGGCAGTAGCACTGATGCAGAAGGCAATCGGATCCTCTTGCTACATCCGCTCGTTCCTATTGCACTCATTGCACTGCTAATTCGTATTTATCGATGGGTCGGGATAAAATTTATCGTGCATCTTGAAATCATTATGATCGGTCTCTGGCTCTTTGTCAAGATGCTGGGTGTATTTATGCCCTTTATCCTCGGCTTCGGATTTGCCTATCTCTTTAGATTTCTCTGGCGTGCACTTCCATTCAAGAAGTATTATCAACGCGCAATTGCAACTGTACTGATAGTCCTCGTTTGCAGTGGTTTACTTGTCGTAACAAGTATCGCTGTTGCCAGACAAGTTGGACAGATGACAGCAGGATTACAGAAATTTTTTCACGAATCAATCTTACCGTTTGTTGCTGGCGATAAAATGGTTGCCTTAACTGTTGACGTTTCTGGAGATAATGCACTGTTTTTCCTCGCTACTGACCACGGTATCTACTATTTGAAAGAAAACAGTGATGCGAAACAAGACGCAGATAAAATGGATAGGGAAGGAATTACGAATGGCAAACTCCTCGGCAAGAGAATAAAGGATATATCGGTCGGAAAACAACATATCTTCGCCGTCACAGAAGATGGACTTTATCAATGCAATAAACCAGTAGTCGTTATAGACAAAGAAACAAAAAAAACTAAAATTGAACTTCCAGCAGATTTTGCATGGAAAAAAATAGAGACTCGATTCTTTAACAACCAGACAATTCAGGCAATCAACGCACCCTCCTGGGATCCAGAATTGATATATATTGGAACAAACGAGGGACTTTTTGAAAGTCCAGATTTAGGAGAAAATTGGAATGAAGTAAAAATAGATGAATCTGGAGAATCTAAAGATAGGTCTATTTTAAGTATCACTACAATTGAAAGATTAGAAGAAAATAGAATAAATAGGTATATCTATGTAGCGAGTCAATTTACTATATCTCAACGGAACAATGTGCAACCTGAACAGAATTCAGACACATCAGAAAATGGCAACACGGCAGAAGTCGTTACGCAAGTTCATAAGCGACGCTTAACACCCATTAAAAAACCGGAGCTAGTCAGTCACAAAGATGATTCTATCCCCAATATTCAAGCTTTGGTAGCTGCTGATAAAGATAACAATAAAGGTGCTGTTTCACTGTATGCAGGAACATCGAACGGTGTTTTTACGAAAAAAAATATCATGATCGATGCTTGGAAACGATTGAAAGATTCTAGCCGTCTCCCCAAATCAATCCAGCACTTCGTTTCAGTAAAGTCTGGACTCTATGCAGGGGATACAAGTATTATCCGCCACCGACCCGCAGGAGCATCAACATGGACTCAATTTATATCGCGCAAAGAAGGGTTACTGCGATATATTGATGACCCTTATGTTAAACAGTTTCAGGAATATATTACAGAAAAAATACCCGGTTGGACTGCAAGTGGGGGTGCATTTGTGAGATGGTTTTCTGGGTTAGCAGGCTCCATCGCCTTTCAGTTCGGTGGTTTCATCGCTACAGTCTCGCTTGCATTCATCGTTTTCGTTTATGCAAGTCAAGGCTTCTATAAATATTTTCAAAGTTTCATCAATTTAGTCCCAGAACGGCATCGTGAAACCGCTATGGCATACCTACGAGAAATTGATAGGAATATGCATCAATTTTTAAAGGGGCAATTCACTGTTATTGTGATAATTTCTATAATCTCTTGTATCATCTATCACCTTATTGGTGTCCCTTTCGCACTGCTCGTCGGCATTTTAGCAGGACTCTGTAATGCTATACCTACCTTCGGTCCCTTCATCGGCGGGGGCTTCGCTTATGTTGCAATGTTGATGGGACTCGCTGCAGATCAATTCAGCGGCCCTTACGAATTTCCTATCCGCTGTGTACTGGTACTCGGTGCTATCCTCGGTATTCAGATGATTGATAATTCCCTCATTTCACCGAAAGTCATGAGTAATGCGGTTGATGTAGACCCACTACTGATAATGTTCGCTGTTATCGTTGGTGCTTCACTCCTCGGTTTTTGGGGCGTGTTACTCGCTATTCCAATTATTGTCGTAATTAAATCAGTCATCACCGTGTCACAATCCGCTCATAGTGAAGCTGACTCGTTACCCACACAGGAACAAACATCATGACAAAACAACTGCCTGTTATCGCTATTGTCGGTAGACCCAATGTGGGAAAATCCTCTCTATTCAACCGCATGACTGCAGAGGCACGACCCAATGCGGAACAACCTAAAAAGTTCGCCGTGGTCAACGATACACCCGGTGTAACGCGGGATCGCAACTACGCAGAAGTTAAATGGCAAGACATACCCTTCAAAATAGTGGATACGGGCGGCATGGATGTTGATCCGAATGATCCACTCATCGATAATGTCCAACTACAAGTTGACACAGCCTTAGCTGAGTCGACACTGATACTTTTTGTGGTCGATGTTCGGGACGGAATTATGCCACATGATCGTATTATCGCTGATAAACTCCGTTCTTCAGGAAAACCTATTCTCCTCGTGGCAAATAAGGCTGATAGTATGAACCTTGAAATGGAAACTGCAGAATTTTATGCACTCGGATTAGATGCACCTATTTTAACCTCTTGTGTGCAAAATATCGGTATACATCAGCTCCTCGATCATGTTATGGAATTATTGCCAGAAAGGGCAGATATATCGGAAGATTCAGCGGATCCCATCAAAATCTCAATCGTTGGTCGCCCAAATGTTGGTAAGTCCTCAATCCTCAATTCTCTACTCGGTGAAGAGCGGATGATTGTTGACAACCGTCCCGGTACGACACGAGATGCAGTCAATATCCAATTTGTATACGACAATATTCCGTTTGAGCTTGTTGACACTGCTGGTATGCGGCGAAAATCGGCTATTAAAGACACATTAGAAACATCGACTGTGAAAGGTGCAATTAATAGTATCCGACAAAGCGACATCGCAGCATTGGTCTTAGATGTCACACAAGAAGTTGCACAGCAAGACAAAACTATTGCGAGCTTTATTGCACGTAATGGTAAGGCATCTGTCCTAGTTCTAAATAAGTGGGATCTTGTTGAGAAGGATAACGCAACACATGGAGAATTTATGGAACAGATAGCGGCGCAAGTTCCACAATTGGATTATGTGCCTAAAATTTTTGTCTCCGCTTTAACGGGGCAGCGCGTATCAAAAATTCTTGATGTTTCCCTTGAAGTATACCGAGAATATTGCACCCGTATTCCAACCCCCGCGCTTAATGAACTGCTATTGGAATTGCGTACGACACATCCACCGCCACGCGTTCGAGGCACACGCCCTGCTCTGAAATATATCACACAGGTGGAAACGCAGCCGCCTACATTCCTTATTTTTGGACGAAATACCCACAGAATACGTCCACCGTATACTGCATATTTGGTTAACAATCTCCGTAGTGAATTCGGATTTCACGGAACACCCATACGTATATTTTACCGGAGAAATTAAAAGCGACTTTTCACACTGTTTATACACGAACTTGTTCTTTACTCACGATGAGGAATTTCTATGGCAGCCCCAAAAATCTTTATCACCCGACCCATCCCAGAACCCGTTCTCGTTCCAATTCAAGCTGAATGTGATGTTGACATGTGGCACACCAGTGCTATTTTACCCCCGATCGCTGAAAAGATCCCACCCCTTGACGGATTGATGACCTACGGGCATGAACCTGTCACCGCCGACATGTTCGATACCTCTCCTAACCTGAAAGTTGTATCTGTAGTGGGTGTTGGGTATGATCATGTGGATGAGGATGCGGCCAGAAAACGTGGTATTGCACTTGGGCATACCCCTGGCGTGCTTAGTGATACCACTGCCGATATGACATGGGCACTCCTACTCGCCGCTGCACGGAATGTCGTTCCAGCATATAACCACGTGCAAGTTGAAAAGCAATGGCATTACTACGACCCAAACATCCTTTGGGGTTACGATGTCCATCATGCAACGATTGGGATTGTCGGGATGGGACGGATAGGTTATGCTGTGGCAAAACGCGCACTGGGATTTGACATGAAAGTACTGTACAACAAACGTAACCGTAGACATGATTGGGAAAAAGAACTCGGTATTGAATACGCCGATTTAGAACATATCCTCACGGTATCAGATTTTGTAACGCTCCATGTCCCCTTAACCGAAGAGACAACCCACATGATTGGCAAAGCGGAGTTTGCGTTGATGAAACCGACTGCAATCCTGGTTAATATCGCGAGGGGGCCTGTTGTGGATCACGACGCACTGTATGAGGCACTTAAGGATGGACAAATTGCGGGGGCTGCACTTGACGTTACCGAACCAGAGCCGATCAATACGGATCATCCCCTCCTCAATTTAGACAATTTATTAATAGCACCCCATCTCGGCAGCGCAACAATCCAAACACGTATGAAAATGGCAACTATGGCAATGGAGAATCTTTTCGCTGGGCTGAAAGGTGAAAGGTTACCTTACGGTGTTGTACAGCCACCTAAATAAGACAATTTCCTTTCTTAGGGAAGGAGGGTGTAGGGCATGGAACAGAACAAAGGTGAAGGAATCAAAAAGATTGCTGTAAAGGGATTCAAATCAATAGCGGAGGAATGTTCAATTGATATCTATCCGTTGACGATTCTTGCTGGTGCAAACAGCTCTGGGAAATCTAGCATCATGCAACCCTTCCTCATGCTAAAGCAGACACTGGAAGCACCTTATGACCCGGGCCCTCTGTTGATCGATGGGCCAAATGTTCAATTTACTTATGCAGATCAATTTTTATCTGCTACTGGTGAAAAAAAGAATAGCTGCTTTCAAATCTCGATTGAAGCCACTGATCTTTTTGGGGGTAGCGGCCACTTGCTGACAACGACTTTAACTTTCAAAAAAGGAGAGAGCGGGATTGAAATTGCTGAAATGGTCCTGGGTGGTAAATTTCTACCATATCAGCAATTACCGGATACACCTCCATGGCATTTTATCCTATACCCTAAAATGCCTCTTGAGGAAATCAGAGCACAGTCTAATGAATACAGAACACTTAAGGATGTGACTGGCGTAGAGCGTTTGCGCTGTTTTTTGGATTTTACATCTAAAAATAACGAAAGGACCTTATATGTTACCGAGGAGATTGAGGACCATATCCTCCACAGCATCCATATCCCCGGATTACGCGGTAACCCAGAACGGACTTACAAACTGAGTAACACGGGTCCCCGGTACCCTGGTACATTTGAAAACTATGTTGCCAGCCTCATTCACCAGTGGCAGGAGACGCAAGATGATCGACTAAAAACATTAACTGAGGCCCTCCAAATCCTTGGATTGACAGGACAGATCGGCACTGACAAAATTAACGATACCCGAATTGAACTTCGAGTAGGTTCCCTTCCTCATGACGGTATAAGGGAAGCATCTTTGGTCAGTATCGCGGATGTGGGATTTGGTGTGTCCCAGGTCTTACCGGTTTTAGTCGCCTTAATTGCAGCGAGCCCATCTCAACTGGTCTATCTTGAACAGCCTGAGCTCCACCTCCACCCCCGCGCCCAAGTTGCTTTAGCACAAGTGTTGGCAGACGCTGCGAAACGAGGTGTCAGCATCGTCGCTGAAACACACAGTTCACTACTACTATTAGGTGTTCAAACGCTTGTTGCAGAAGGGAAACTTGCCCCTGATTTGGTCAAGTTGCATTGGTTTTCACGAAATGGAGACGGTATTACACAAGTGGACGCCGTGAATTTAGACGAAGCGGGTACTTACGGTGAATGGCCGGTAGATTTTGATGATGTCAGTCTCAACTTAAAAAGTCGTTTTCTTGATGCCGTAGATGATGTTAGATTTGGTAATATGGAGAACTCGTGAGAGCCACAAAAACAAAACGATTGGTAATTGATGCTGATGTTGCACGAGCGTCTGGTGGTGAAGAGGCAACTAATCTACGAGCCATCGATTGTCGTGATTTCCTAGAGGGTGTGAGAAAACATAATCACAAAATGGTAACGACAAGAAAAATCAGCGATGAGTGGAAAAGACATCAATCCAGATTTGCTCTCGCGTGGAGAACGTCAATGGAAGCACGGAGGAGAGTGGTTAGGATTAATCCACCGGAGTATAATGAACTTCAGGACAAGGTGACAAATACAACAGACAATGAAAATGATATTGATACAATGCAAAAAGATATGCTATTACTTGAGGCTGCGCTGGAAACTGACAAGACAGTAATTTCACTTGATGAAACTGTTCGCAGGCTTTTTGCACGGGCTTCACAACAAGTCGGTGAAATTAGAGACATCATTTGGGTAAATCCTGAACGAGCAGCGCAAGAGCAACCGATTGAGTGGCTAAAAAACGGCACACCTTCTGAAATACACCGTCAACTTTCTGCGTATCCAACATGATAACACGTTATCCGTGCCAGGACGTATCAATACTGGTATATCCATGTGTATATTCATGCAGATGTGGTGGTAAAGTCGCTAAGAACTGTTTGCCTACCTCTGGAATCTCCCACGGAATATCGATGTAATGGTCCCTCCGCCGAAAACCGATTGCACACGATAATCGAATCTCGTCAATTTGGTTAGGAAATGCACCGTGATATGTTCGATGTGCAAACACAATCATATCACCTGGATTGGTAAATAACGGTACACATCCTGGAACATCAAAGTCTGTGTATGCTTTCTCCGCTTCACCTACTTTATAAAATGAACGTTTATCTGCAGTCAATTCGAAACCTTCAGGCCCATCCCAATTCTCCACATGTGAATTTTCTATCACACATAATCCACCGTGTTCAGGACGCGAACCAGTGATATAAAACCATTTGCCTGAGGGCCACATGCCTCTATTCAGCACATCACCAGAATTTCTTGGGGCATCCTGTGAAAATCCGCACCAATCCGTATGCCACGCAACAGGATGAGACCCAGGCATACGAATTATTGCAGCGGATCTGTGAACAGTCAATTCATCACTGCCAATCAGATGTCGGTGTATTTTCATAAAAGGTTCATATTCCAGAAGTTGCCACGCGCCTGCACCGGATTCTATCCAGGCGTGCCGAGTACGACTCTGTCCATGCTCCAATTCTCTGTTTGGATCTGTACCATCAAAAACGGCTTGTTTCAAACTGTCAACGATGTTTGGAGGCAAGACATCTTTGATAATTGCAAAGCCGTGAGCTTCCATACAATCGGATATCTGCGGTAATTGATCTGTTTCAAACTCATAGGTATATCCAAGTTTTGGCTTTTGTATCTCTAAATAGTGTTCCATACCGAATTACCTCAATGTGTTTTATAGAATTCTGCTATAGTTTGGACATTTTTTGTTTTTTATGGACATAAAGCAGAAGAGAGGGTATCCTTTTAGAAAAAATAAAAAAATTTTAAAAGGATATATCTAGTGACCCTTCTTTTCCACTTAGACAACATGTTATCACAATTTGGTCCTTTGTTCAAATATAATAACTTCAATCCAGAATCGTTATCGTGGGTCAATATCTGGACATTTGATTAATTGTTCAAATTATGGACACTGCTGTTTATTTTGTGACAGCACATTTATCTATTAACTTAGGGGACACAGTTGGACCGCAATTTAGACAAGTCGAAAAAATTGGCATAGTATTTGCTATTACATTGAAGTCAGAGGTGAGGTGAAGAGACCTCGTCCCTGCAATGTATGAGGGACACTGTATTTACTTTGAGTTCTTAGCTCTTACTCGCTATGAGTTCTATTATAAACAGTGTTTGCATGTCTAAAGATGAACTTGGGTTTATGTATGGCAGTGCGGGTGTAATCGTCTCTTACAAGAAGCCAACGATAACTTGTTTGGTTTCTGGCTACATCTGTAACTATTCTGGTGGGCTCGAAGCATGGCCGAAGATCCTCAACAAGGTTAGTTGGTATTTCAAACCCAAAAGCACAATCACACCTCCCAGTGGAGATGACATCGTCATAAAGAGTGGTGCGGAGGATGGGTATTTAGATTCGTATTGGGCGAAGAACCCTGTTCGTCGGACATACTGGTGGATAGACTATTATCACCACACATTCAGTCTACGAGGTAGAGAAGAGGGAAACTATGATGTAGATAGTGAAGCTGTGGTTGTGGCGAAGTATGATCTCGATGGGGACGGGGAAAGAGAAGTAGATGAGTGGACTGCTAAAGTCGAGGGTGAAAGATTCGTGTTTAAGAAGTAGACATCTGCATTCTTTAGGAAATGATTGGGCATGCTCTGCATGCCCTCTATTACAATAGGAGGTGTTCTATGAGATGTATATACGGTCATGCTATTTCGCGAGTTGCTGTTCTTTTGTTTTGTTCCTGTTTTTTCCTATTCTGTTTTCAAAGTGGGGTCGCTGCCAAAATTGTTTTCGGGTCGAATGGCATTTTTGTCATGAACGATAATGGGGGTGGCAGACGGCAATTGACATATAAGGACGATGCTTGGGCGCGTTGGTCTCCTGATGGTCAACGTATTGCTTTTCATAGGAGTGATGACAATAATGATCAGATCGGAGATGTGTATGTGATTCATGCGGATGGCACAGACCTGCAGTGCCTAACTCCTCATTATGGCGGACTTACTAGAATGCCCGCGTGGTCTCCTGATGGACAAAGAATTGTATTTAATAGTAGTGGTGAACTTCATGTGGTAGAGTTATCAACCCGCAACATCACACAACTAACAGGTATTGAAGAGGAGCATGGAGCGTCTGCACCCGACTGGTCGCCTGATGGACAGCAGATCGCCTATGAGAAGTTTATCAAAAGACCGGGATTACACCACAAAAACATTTGGGTGATAAACGCAGATGGCACAAACCCCAGACCGCTTTTACCGGATCCGAAGCCAGAAGATCCAACGATATTTAGATCACGTCCCAGGTGGTCACCTGATGGCAGACGTATATTATTTACAGAATCTATTGGCGAGTGGAGAAGCCGTCTCGTTATCGCAACAATAGGTGGTAACATGAGCGTGTTAGATCTAAAAGAGAAACTTGGTGACAGGATGTTAATTCATGGCACTTGGATGGATGATGGACAGAGTATTTTATTTGGTGCGGAGTTGTATGAGGACGCGCAGAAGAACCTTGACATCTACCACTATAATCTCTATCGGTATGAACTGGAAACTGGAAGGCTCAGGAAGTTAACACGTAACACGTCAGTTAAGAATACGAACCCTGATTGGGTTTCTGGTGCGTTATCGGTATCTCCAGCTGGTAAAAAAAAACTAATGTGGGGAATGGTCAAGCAGTAGGTCAACCAAGTTTGAAGAGGCAATAGGCAGTAGTTGCACTTCTGATATCTGATAGGACTTACCCCCTTTTATCCCCCCGCAGGCGGCGCACTTACCCCCATTTTTTTTTGAATGCGTGTGTAGTTGTGTTCATAGGTTTCCAATGTTGTCATGTCAGTTCTTCTGCGGTGAGAAAGTTTATATCTCTCAAACAAGTCCTCTCGGTGAACAAGAGCAACGCCTCCTGCGTCCACACCTCGCGGATCATACGGTTGATGACACTGATCACGGAGTAAACTTTCCGCGTAGGGTGTAAAGTTTTTGCCCATCTGTCCGCAGCTTTTTCATAACACAGGAACGCCAAACCATAAGCCACGACTGCCAGCAAAAACAGAACTTCCATCCGGGGCTGTTCGTTCTTTCTCAAAACGAGTGCTTTGAAACCGAAGTTCGTTTTCAAGTCTCTGAACCCGTGTTCAATCTGTGTCCGCCGCTTGTAGCAAGTTCGCAGGGGGTTCCCCTGAAGCCGATTGGAGATAAGATATAACGGGTCTTTCTTGGTGTGCTGTCCCCCAACATAGAGTGCCACAGGCACCTGCTCCGTGTAGTGATAAAGCACTTGTGGGTAAAAACCATTTGCCACTTCTTCAAGGCACTGCTTGTTGCCTGCTATACGCACACCAACATTGCGTGGCACACGCATCAAGTAGCAGATGCCTTGCCCCTCAAAAAACTTGAGGATCGCTCTCGCTCGGGCGAACCCTCTGTCAAAAACCAACACAGGCTCCCGACTATCCCCTAACACTTCAGCAACGCGACTATGGACATCACAACAGAACTGCTGAACTAAATCGTTATGTCCTTGATAGGTGCCATCTTTGAGCATCTCATTTTTATACAGAACCCAATAGAGCGGGATCGCACGATTGCGAAACGGAAGGGCTGCAACAATCGCCTTCCATCCGCCCGGTAAATCTGTCTCGTCTATCAGCACAAGCAGATGCTGCATCCCCACAGAACGACACACACTGACAACTATATGTGACAACCAAGCACCCTTCACCGCTGCAACCGGAAAATAGGTATCAATAAACCGCAACACACGCTTTTGCTTAGACTTGTCGTGTTTCACACGGATAGGTAGATGTGAGGCAATCGATTGAATACGAAAACTCGGGGCTACACACACAGCCTGTAGCATCAAATAAAAGTTGCGGAGCGTCGGTTTTTTGATACAAATCCCGTTGAAAACTTTACGAAAACCTGTTATAATCTTTCTGGGATGTACCCAACTAAGGGTATATTTCATAAGAATACCTCCCTGCCGGTTTTTCACCGACATTGGTTTATATGGAGGTATTCTACCATAACCCATCAGACTTTCCAACTTATTTCTATACACACACACGCCTACACATACCGCATACAAAAATGGGGGTAAGTGAGCGCAGGCGGGGGGAATGCGTAAGTCCTGTCCCATAAGCTGTAACTATATTTTATGCACAAAAAATGGGGGTAAATGAGGTTAATAAATAGCTTGACAAAATCCAATTGCTCGATGTATACTTTTTTCAATGAATCAGCACTTCAGATAATATTACGAATATGTAACGGATGAATATGTCCTTCAAATATATGGAGTCTTAGGTATGTTATCACAGGAACAACTTGATTTTTATGAGAAAAACGGCTATGTTGGTGTGACATCTGTACTAACAGATGAGGAAATAATAGCACTTCGTCGTGTTACTGACGAATTTGTAGAAAAATCTAAAACGGTATCAGAACATAATGACATTTTTGATTTAGAGCCAGGGCATTCCTCTACCAACCCGAGAGTTCGTCGTATCAAAAGTCCATGTCTATATCATTCAGTCTACGACCAAACCTTAAGGCACCCAAATATTCTTGAAATTGTGTCACAACTTATCGGCCCTGATATACGGTATAATGGGCATAAACTCAACATGAAATATCCAGAATTTGGTAGTCCTGTTGAATGGCATCAAGACTGGGCATTTTACCCACATACAAATGATGATTTACTCGCTGTTGGGGTTGTTATTGACGATATGACTATAGAAAATGGTGCATTGATGGTACTCCCCGGTTCACACAAAGGCTCTACACTAGATCACCATCAGAACGGCGCATTTATCGGAGCAGTCACTGATCCTTCTTTCACGCCAGATGGTGCTGTGCCTATTGAGATAAAGGCTGGTGGAATAACAATTCATCATGTCCGAGCCTTACACGGTTCTGCACCGAATACATCTAATAAACCTCGTCGCTTATTGCTGTTTCAATATTGTGCCGTAGATGCATGGCCTCTGAAAGGCATACCCGATTGGGAGACCTTCAACGATTTCATTATTCAAGGTGAACCTACAAACCAACCCAGAATTGTTTCCACACCGGTCCGAATGCCCGAACCTTATTCTGATAAAAAAGGTTCAATCTATGAAGTACAGTCTCTACTTGAGAATCCATTATATGGGAATACGCGATAAAGAGAAATCTAAGCATATTTGTACTAACGTGAGTTCGGAATAAGACATTCTTTGTGATGCACAACCTAGAAAGGTTAAGCTACAAAGAGACACAACGATGCACAACCTAGAAAGGTTAGGCTACAAAATATCCTTCATATTTCGGACACTGAACTCACGTTATGTAGGTTGCTGATCTCCCAGATTACTCCGATAAGTGCTGAGACAATCCTTGTCACCACCGAAACCGCATAAAAAAGTAAACCAAAAACTATACAGACCCTCTTACATACAAATCCTTGACTCTTGAATGTTTTTGTAGTATAAAGTTACTACCATCGCATTAACGGAGGGTTTCTTGTGAAACTTGTAACATTCAACACTACATCAAATAACGAACAATACAATATCGGAGCATTGATAGATAGGGACACGATCATCGATCTTGCACTATCTGTGTCGGACATGACCCAATTCTTTGAACAGGACTGTTTAGATGAAGCACGGAAACGTTTTGAGACAATTTTATCGAAACACAATGAGGGCATTGATATGTCCGATGTCTTACATAATATATCAGATGTTGTATTGGAGGCACCGTTTCCACGCCCTGCAAGTTTGCGGGATTTCGGTGTATTCAAAACCCACATGGATGCAGCCTCTCGAATTACTGGAAAAGAAATATGGTTCAAACTCCCTAATTATTATCGAGGCAGCACAAGTCCTGCATCCATTGCCGGACATGGAGCTGTTGTTACTTGGCCCAACTACACTGAAAAACTTGATTTCGAATTGGAGTGGGGTATATATATCGGCAAGACTGGTAAAAACATACCCATAGCAGAAGCACATGAATACATCGCTGGTTATACCATTTACAACGACATCAGTGCACGTGATATACAATTCCGCCACATGACATTATCCCTTGGTCCTGCGAAAGGAAAGGACTTTGACAATAGCAACATTATGGGGCCCTGCCTCGTTACACCTGATGAAATCGGTGATCCATATAATTTGAAAATGGTAGCGAGAGTCAATGGAGAAGTCTGGTCTGAAGGGACTACATCAGATATGTATTATTCCTTTGAAGAGATGATCTCTTTTGTATCACAATCAGAGACACTATTTCCGGGTGAGTTTTTAGGTTCTGGTACTGTTGGCAAAGGGTGCGGATGGGAACTTGATAGATGGATACAACCCGGTGACGTGATAGAACTTGAAGTAGAAAATATCGGTGTGTTGAAAAATCAGATTGGTCAACCTGAAAAAAATCCGGCTGCTTGGAGGGAAAAAGTCTAACTGTGCGACTAAAACACAAGGTAGCCATCATCACAGGTGCAGCTTCCGGTATCGGGAAAGCAACAGCAAAACTCTTTGCAGAACACGGGGCAAAGGTCGTCGTTGCCGACATAGACACTGTTGGCGGAGAACAGACTGTTTCGGATATACAAGCCGTTGGCAATGTAGCAATATTTGTCAAAACTGATGTGACCGACAAAGGAGCAACACAAAATGTCGTTGCACAAACCGTAGATACTTATGGCAAACTTGATATTCTATTCAATAATGCTGGTATTGCTATGCGTTTGCCTGTCGCTGAGCTTCCTGAAGACGATTGGCACCGTTGTTTAGATGTCAACTTGAATGGTGTATTTCTGTGTGCTAAGGCTGCTATACCTGTTATGCAACGTAATGGTGGGGGATCTATCATCAATATGTCCTCTATCTATGGTATTGTCGGTGCGGATGTTCGGGCTGCGTATGTTGCATCCAAAGGTGCTGTGACAAATTTGACGCGCGGCATGGCTCTCGATTATGCACAAGACAATATCCGCGTGAATTGCATCTGTCCAGGATTTGTAGAAACACCTCTGGTTGCAGGAGTTATCAAAACACCTGATGAATATCAGAAACTTGCAGATAAACATCCTATGCGTAGGCTAGGTCAACCGATAGAAATTGCTTACGGTGCCCTATACCTTGCTTCCGATGAATCCGCTTTTGTCACTGGAATTGCTCTACCGATTGATGGTGGTTATACTGCTGGATGACTGAAATTGTTAATATAAATTATTGCATTTACAACCTATGAATCTATGCGTAGACTATCCCTTTTTGCTTTTCTTATATTACTCCTAAACAGTGCATATCTATTCAGCTTCGGTGAACCTACTCTTTTTTATATCCTAAATGTACTGATACATATTGGTCTGGGAATTGTTCTACTGATCCCATTCTGCATTTATCTCTTTAAACATTTTAAAGACCTGACAGTTATAGGTAAATTGGGGGTCATCGGTTTATTTATTGGAATTATCTCAGGTGTGTATCTGATGGTTGTTGGTGCGACAACTCCTTTTCGTTGGCTTCTTATTACACATATTGTCAGCATCAGCGTGGGTATTCTGCTTTTTTCTGTTCACTTATTGAAGTTCAGCGACACAATTTCACCAATCCCAAAAAAGATATTTACTGGTGTTTTGCTATGTGTTCTGTTTTTTCCGATAGGTGCTAAAGTTTCACAACATTATTTTCCGAATGCGGATTATATCGTCAAAAATCCCATTTTCCCGCCAACAAGTATGTATGAAGAAGGTGGTGGCACTACAGGGCATTTTTTTCCTGCATCTGTAGAAACAGAGACAGGTAACCTGATTCCGACTGACTTCTTTTTGACATCCGAAACGTGTGCAGCAAAAGGGTGTCATCCAGATATATATAAGCAGTGGAACGAATCTGCGCACCATTTCTCTTCTTTTAACAATCAATGGTACCGCAAATCTATCATCTATATGCAGGAGGTAAACGGTATTCAATCGTCGAAATGGTGTGGTGGGTGTCATGATCCTGCTATTTTACTCAACGGCGTTATGGACAAACCGATTAGGGAAAACCTTCATACGCCTGCTGCACAAGTAGGGTTAGCATGCACGGCTTGCCACTCCATTGAACGTGTGAAGGATACGATGGGAAATAGTGGATATGTGATTAAATATCCGCCATTGCATGATTTAGCATCGAGCGACAATCGTATTATTCGCAGTTTACACAACTACTTAATTCGCTTGGACCCAGAACCTCATCGGAAGAGTTTTTTGAAGCCTTTTCATCGCGATAATACAGCTGAATTCTGTTCAACGTGCCATAAGGCACATCTTGACTTTCCGGTTAACAATTTCAAGTGGGTGCGGGGTTTTAACGACTACGATCAATGGCAAAAAAGTGGTGTTTCTCATCAAGGCGCGCTCTCATTTTACTATCCTGAAAAAGCTAAGAAATGCGTTGACTGCCACATGCCACTTGTAGATTCTAAGGACGCGGGTAATATAAAAGGAAAAGTGCACAGTCATCGTTTTCCAGCTGCCAATACTGCACTCCCATTTGTTAACAAACACAATGAACAACTTCAAACGGTTGTAGACTTCTTACAAAACGATGTAATCACGTTAGATCTGTTTGCAAATGGTGCACCCATTCCAAAAGACGGTGCAGCTATCCAACGTGGTGAGGGGTCGTTAATTGAAGTAGTGGTTCGGACACGAGACGTTGGGCATCAATTCCCTGCTGGTACAATTGACGCATTTGATATATGGCTTGAGGTGAAGGCAACTGATGAGCACGGAAAGATAGTGTTTTGGAATGGTCGGATCGCTGCCTCTGATGGAAACGGCCCAGTTGATCCGAGTGCGCATTTCTATCGCGCCTATATGTTAGATGAACATGGTAACTTAATCAACAAACGAAATGCATGGGCGATGCGTACCGTGTTGTATTCACGTACTATTCCACCCGGTGCTGCAGACACCGTGAGATACAGACTAAATATACCTGATGATTGTGGCGAAACGCTCAATTTGGAAGCAAAACTCAATTATCGCAAATTCAATTGGTGGCATACACAGTGGGCTTATGCAGGAGTTCGCGATCCTGAAGATACTGACTATCAAGTAGACAAAGGATATGACGATGGAAAATGGGTTTGGACAGGTGATACATCTGATGTTGCAGGGAAAATTAAGTCTATACCAAACCTGCCGATTGTCACGATGGCAGACGTAAAAACAACCTTACATGTCAAATCTGAATTGGAAAATATATCAAACAATGCCTTAGATGTTAACGCTCGTGAACGTTGGAACGACTACGGTATCGGATTACTCCTACAAGGTGACCTAAGAAAAGCACAGACTGCATTCAGGAAGGTAACTGAAATCGATCCTGAATATCTTGATGGATGGGTGAACATTGCACGGTGTAATATTAAAGAAGGTGATATGAAAGGGGCAGAAGAGATGCTGAACAGAGCATTTGAAATTCAGCGGACATTATTACCTGAAAATCCACATCGAGCAAAGGTACACTACTTTTACGCTTTAGTACAAGAAAAGTATGGTAAATACGATTTAGCGATTCAACATCTACAAAAGGCAGTATCACAATTTCCGCGCGATACCCGTGTTCGCAATCAATTGGGACGCATGCACTTTCTCAAACGTGAGTATGCTCTTGCTTTAGGACATTTCCAAAAAACGCTGGAAGTAGACCCAGAAGATTTAGATGCACATTACAATATGATGCGATGTTATCATGCGTTGAAAAATACACCTATGGCAAACAAGTCAAGAAAACTATATTTACGTTTTAAGGCGGATGAATCTGTTGATGAGATAACTGGTATTGCCCGACGGGCAGACTCTGATGCCAATCGTGAACGACAACAGATACATGAACATACCAATAGTTATAGTCAGTAGCATGAACAGATCGTATAAAGTTTCACTAATATTCTTGCCATAATTACAAGGTTGTGCTATTATCATAAGTAGTTAACGTGAGTTCGGTGTATCTGATACGAAGGATATTTTGTAGCATAACCTTTCCAGGCTGTGCAACGTACATGCTCTTTGTAGCATAACCTTTCCAGATTGTGCATCAAAAAATATCTTATTCCGAACTCCCGTTAGAATAGGATTAATCATTGTCAATTCTGTGTTTAAGGAGATAAAATGAAAAACAGAATATCTTTTACTTTGCTAACATTTCTCATAACACTCACCTTTATAACCATGAGTCATTCACAAGACTATACGACATGGGGATTACCGGAGGGTGCAAAAGCACGGCTTGGGAAAGGTGATATATCATCAGTGGATTATTCACCAGATGGCACCCGATTGGCAGTGGCAAGTAGCATCGGTGTATGGCTATACGATGCGCAGACAGGTGAAGAACTTAATCTCTATACAGGACATACGGCTGATGTCCTCAGCGTGGCGTTTAGTCCGGATGGCAATACAATCGCAGGTGGAAGTAGGGACAAGACTGTCCGTTTGTGGAATGCAGACACAGGAGAACATGTCAGAACATTAGCAGGAATTGTGGTAGCGTTTAGTCCGGATGGTACTACAATCGCAAGTGGAAGTAGGGACGGCACTATCCGTTTGTGGAACGCAAACACAGGAAAACATGTCAGAACACTATCAGGACATACGGGTGATGTCCTCAGCGTGGCGTTTAGTCCAGATGGCAACATAATCGCAAGTGGGGGTGAGAACGACGCTATCCGTTTGTGGAACACAAACACGGGAGAGTCTATCGGAACACTATCAGGACATACGGACTGGGTCGGCAGTGTAGCGTTTAGTCCGGATGGTAATATAATCGCAAGTGGTGGGGGTAGGGATGGCACTATCCGTTTGTGGAACGTAAACACAGGAGAGCATATTAGAACACTATCAGGACATACGGGTGATGCCACCAGTGTGGCGTTTAGTCCAGATGGCACCATAATCGCAAGTGGAAGTAGAGACACCACTATCCGTTTGTGGAACACAAAAACAGGAGGGTATATCACAACACTATTGGGGCATGGGAGTTCGGTCCGCAGCGTAGTGTTCAGTCCGGATGGCACTACAATCGTAAGTGGGAGTAGGGACGACACTATCCGTTTGTGGGAGGCAAACACAGGAAGACATATCAGAACACTCACACTCACAGGACATATAGGTGATGTCACCAGCGTAGCGTTTAGTCCGGATGGTATCACAATCGCAAATGGAAGTGGCGACACTATCCATTTGTGGAGTGCAAATACAAGAAAGCATATCGGAACACTAGCACATACGAGTTCGGTCCTCAGCGTAGCGTTTAGTCCGGATAGCATCACAATCATAAGTGGGAATAAGGACGGCACTATCTATGTGTGGAACGCAAATACAGGAAGACATATCGGAACACTAGCACATACGAGTTCGGTCCTCAGCGTAGCGTTTAGTCCGAATGGCACCAGAATCGCAAGTGGAAGTGAGGATAACACTGTCCGTTTGTGGAACCCAATCACAGGAAGGCATATTAGAACGCTAGTAGCACATACAGGTAATGTCTTCACCGTAGCGTTTAGTCCAGATGGCAATACAATCGCAAGCGGGGGTGAGGGCGACAATGTCTGTTTGTGGGACGCAAACACGGGAGAACATATTGGAACACCAACAGGATATACGGGTAATACCTACAGCGTAGCGTTTAGTCCGGATGGCAACACAATCGCAAATGGGGGTAAGGACGGCACTATCCGTTTGTGGGACGCAAACACAGGAAAGCATATCAGAACATTAGCACGACATAAGGCTAATGTCATCAGCGTAGCGTTTAGTCCGGATGGCACTACAATCGCAAGTGGAGGTAAGGACAACACTGTCCGTTTGTGGGACGCAACTACAGGAGAGCATATCGAAACACTCTCAGGACATACGCATTGGGTCACCAGCGTAGCGTTTAGTCCGGATGGCAACACAATCGCAAGTGGAAGTAGGGACGGCACTGTGTTGTTGTGGGAACTCACTCCTACACAGTAACATCAAACATTACTGAATGCTGATGGTATTGCCAATATCGTTGACCTAACACTCGTCGCTGCAGCATTTGGCAAAACAACGATTATGGTTAAGTACGGAAATAAATAGACACCGCACCCGCAGGAACGATCTTCGAACTGCGACTTACCTCAATAATAGTTAGGTTTCGCTTTGCTCCACCTACAAATAAGGGAGAAAATAAAATGAAAAACAGAATATCTTTTACTTTGCTAACATTTCTCATAACACTCACCTTTACAACCATTAGTTATTCACAAGACTATACGACATGGGAATTACCGGAGGGTGCAAAAGCACGACTCGGGAAAGGTCATGTATCATCGGTACAGTATTCACCAGATGGCACCCGATTGGCGGTGGCAGGTAACATCGGTATATGGCTATACGATGCGCAGACAGGGGAAGAACTTAATCTCTATACAAGACATGCGGATTGGGTCTCTAGCGTGGCGTTTAGTCCTGATGGCAATACAATCGCAAGTGGGAGTAGGGACAATACCGTCCATTTGTGGCACACAAACACAGGAGAACATATTAGAACACTATCAGGACATCCGAATAATGTCTACACCGTGGCGTTTAGTCCTGATGGCAATACAATCGCAAGTGGAGGTACGGACAATATTATCCGTTTATGGAACGCAAAAACAGGAGAACATATCAAAACACTATCAACACACATGGGTGATGTCGAGAGTGTAGCGTTTAGTCCGGATGGCACCAAAATCGCAAGTGGGGGTAGGGACGACACTATCCGTTTGTGGAACGCAAACACAGGAGAACATAGCAAAACACTCACAGGACACACGACTTCAGTCTCCAGCGTAGCGTTTAGTCCAGATGGCAACACAATCGCAAGTGGGAGTTATGACGGCACTGTGTTGCTATGGGAACTCCTTCCTACCTCAACATCAAACAGCACTGTCAGCCTTTCACCAGCCAGTGTTGTGTCCCCTGATGTCGGTCAGCAACTCACATTCTCTGTCAATATTGCTGGTGGACAAAAAATCGCAGGCTACCAAGCCATTGTATCCTATGACACCACAGCCTTGCAATATGTTGAAAGTGAAAACGGAGATTATCTACCAGAAGGAGCTTTCGCTATTCCACCAATCGCTGAAGGGGATAACGTTATATTGGCAGCATCTGCTATTAACGCAGAAGCAACGGGTGACGGCACGCTCGCCACAATAACATTTGAGGTCATTTCAGTCAAAGCCTCTACTATGACGTTAGCTGATGTAATATTGACGAATATGATAGGTAACGCAACATTGCCACAATTTGAACATGCAGAAATCACAGAACCCAAACGACTCCCAGAAGATGTCAACGATGACGGTATTGTCAACATCATTGACCTAACACTCGTGGCATCCAACTTCGGTAAGAGCGGAGAAAATGATGCTGATATCAATGCTGATGGTATTGTCAACATCATTGACCTAACACTGGTCGCTGCAGCATTTGGCAAAACAACTATAGATGCTGCCCCTACACTATGGCGTGACAATCCTGACAGCGTTCTAACACGCGCAGCTGTGGAAAAATGGCTACAAGCAGCACGGCAACGCAACCTAAGCGACCCGGATTTTCAACGCGGCATCCTCGTTTTGGAAAGTTTATTGAAAACGCTAACACCGAAAGAGACAGCACTCTTACCGAACTATCCGAACCCGTTCAATCCAGAGACCTGGATACCTTATCAACTATCAACTGCTGCGGAGGTCAGTATTTCTATCTATGCTGCAGATGGGACGTTCATTCGCAGGTTAGACTTAGGACATAAACCGGTTGGTATCTATCGGCATCGTTTGGCGGCTGCTTATTGGGATGGTAAGAATGCGGCGGGCGAACCTGTTGCAAGCGGTGTATATTTTTATACACTCACGGCAGGCGAGTTCACAGCAACACGGAAGATGTTGATACGTAAGTAACGTTAGGAATGGTAATGGACTAAACGATTCGAGGAATGGAATAGTCCACAAACACCATGACATGTAGCGTCCCTTTCCAGGTTGCGTACACAATGTACAACCTAGAAAGGTTATGCTACAAAATAGCCTTCATATCGAGGACACTGAACTCACACTACAATAATTTTATATCTTACTATAATTTCATCAAACATAACGAAATTAAGGAGAATCACATGGCAGTATTTTTACATACACGTGTTCGCGTTAGCGACCTTGACAATTCCATAAAATGGTATTGTGACCATTTAGGATTCAAAGTATTGAGTCGGAGTGATAAATCACCCGCAGGTAACCAAATTGTACATCTTGAACTTCCGGGGAATGCACACACCTTAGAGTTAACCTATTCGCCCGATTTCGATCTTCAAGTGCAAGAGGACTTGATGCATTTCGCAATCGGTGTTCCTGATATTGTAGAATTTTGTGATGGTTTGGAAAAAGCGGGCTTAGAAATATGGCCTGATGAATGGCGTAAACAGTTTACATCGGGTGGTATGAAGATGGCATTTATCACCGATCCAGATGGATATGAAGTAGAGCTGTTGGAACGCAAGGATGCTTCAGGTGATCCGCTTGACGTGCTTGATGAATCCTAAAGTTATATGTCGATTTTGTTGTGATTATCACGGTTTCTCATTGTGCTTAATAATTACACAAAGGGCCAGAACTGATCCCATGCAGTCATCCAATCTCTTGCACGGCTTTCGGCAGTGACTGGACCTGTGATCTCAACGCCATGCCGCCCTTTGAAGTCTGCCAATTTGTCTACACTGGAGACTTCAATCTTAATTGTTGTCGGTCTATCTGGTATGTATGGACGCATATTTGATAGATCTGATAGGGAATCTTTTGCTGCTCGTTCTATCATCTCACGAGCGCGTATGGGTGGGATCTGTCTGGCACTGTATCGGCTAAGTCCTTTTTTCACAGCAACTGTCGGTAAATTCTCACCGAGGAGTTCCTTTGCTTCTCTGCAAACAGCTGTGTCACCTGTAACCAGAGCAATCGGTACACCGTAGTGTCCGTTAAGAGCAGCGTTTACACCGGTTTCACCGACAAGATCGTCGTTAAACCAGAGGTTACGGTATTGGACAGAAGAGATAGTATGACACAGAACACCGTC
Organism: Candidatus Poribacteria bacterium; assembly: GCA_965200395.1. Taxonomy (GTDB): domain Bacteria; phylum Poribacteria; class WGA-4E; order WGA-4E; family WGA-3G; genus MSPOR6. Next base: position 1,856,696 of record CBDAUH010000004.1, read on the forward strand.
GGGGGTGTTGTTTCGGGCATGCATACCGATAAGCAAACAAGCATCACCACCATCTTTCCACATCTCATCAAAACGTCCCCAACCGTGGTGTGCCACCCATTCACAGTCTGGGTCTATTTTTTCTGGGATAATCGAGTTAAACGTCCAACCTTTTCCTGCTCCGTGGCAATCAACGACAACTATCTCCGTTGCACCCGCTGCTTTAGCACCGCGTACTGCAGCATTTATCTCCTCAGTATAGAGAAGTCTACCCTCTTCAAACATAGCGGCACCACCCTCAACTTGATCCCACACAACTATTCCACTGACACCCTCCATGTCAGCCATGATCAATACTTTCACTTGTTATTTCTCCTTTGTTACAATACTATAAATGTTACTGCGTTAGGACTTACGCAATTTCGGTTGAATTCGGGGTTACAAACCGCTGTAAAAAAGTATGTGCTCTTTGTAGCGTAACCTTTCTAGGTTGCGTCCCCGATGCACAAACTAGAAAGTTTGTGCTACAATGCGTAAGTCATGTGAGTATAAACCAGACATTCTTATAAAGCAAGTGTAAATTTCGGCAATGCAAAAGTGAAAAGGAAATGAATGAACAATAAACGGGGTGATTTAACGCAAGGCAGTCTATTTAAACATCTTATACATCTTGCAGTGCCGTTAACCTGCGGTTATATTCTGCAGGATGCTTTCAATATCGTTGATATGATTTTCGTTGGAAGATTGGGGCCCGCAGCGATCGCAGCTGTTGGGGTAAGTGGGAATTTACTCAGACTCATAGGTGTTTTTTCACTCGGTATTTCAACTGGTGCGGGGATAATGGTGGCACAATATCTCGGTGCAAGAAATCATGCACAAGCAGGACACTTAGCTATGCAAGCTATCCTACTTGCTATTTTCTTTGCAATCGGCATCGGTATTGTCGGTTATCCATTGGCTGAAATCGGTTTAAGAACTGTCCGAATGACTGACCCAGAGGTGATCGAACTCGGAACAACCTATATCCAGATTATACTTGTTGGCATCAGTACGTTGTTTTTATCTATGACACTCGGTTCAATCTTCCGATCAGGAGGAGATGCTGTGACTCCTATGGTAGTGTTGGTGTTTTCAACGATAATTAACATCGGACTTGATCCTATGCTAATTTTTGGTATATGGATTTTCCCCGAACTCGGCGTTGCTGGATCGGCGTTAGCAACGGTCATAGGTAGAGGAATCGGCGTGCTTATTTTGCTTATCCTCTGTTTCAGTGGAAAAGCACCGATTTCTCTGAAAAACGTGCTACTCCGAGTAGATATTGTCGAAATGCTTGACATTTTAAGGTTAGGCATATATAGTTCTATGCAGGGATTCTGGAGACATCTGTCCCGACTGGGTTTCTTGTGGGTGATTGGACCTTACGGAAAAGTTGCAGTCGCTGCATATACGCTTTGCATGCGACTACGGATATTAGTTATGAATCCAGGTTTCGGTATAGCAAACGCTGTAGCCCCTTTGGTAGGACAGAACATAGGGGCAGAACAGATAGACCGTGCTGAAGATTCTGCTAAAATTGGTAATATAGTCGGCACTGCGGTCATGTCTGGCGTCGGTATTCTATTTCTCGTTTTTCCACAGATGTTTATCCGTATTTTCACCGATGATATAGAAGTAATTGAGATAGGAAAGACTTATCTGCAGTTTCTTTCACTGACATTCGGATTCATCGCATTCTCTTTAGTTTTAGGTAAAGCACTTAACGGCGCAGGTGACACCTTCTCACCGATGCTAATTACGCTTGCAGCACAGATGGGAGTCGGATTGGGTCTTGTAATTCTATTGTCCTCTTTAGTTGGTTTGAAAGGTGTCTGGATTGGAATTGCATTGTCAAATGTAGTACAAGGTATTGGTATGTGGATTTGGTATAGAACAGGTAAATGGAAAACAATTGAGATTATAAAAAATGGTAGAGCTAATTCTGCCAGAAAGGTAGTATAAAAATGGCATACAAAGGTTATGAGAATCCTGAGTTGGTTATATCCGCTGAGGAATTGAAAATCAGGCTTGATGACGAAACATTTTGTATTGTGGATACACGTCCGACACATGAATATATGCAAGGACATATTCCAGGAGCACTACATCTCGATCTGTTTGGGTTGAGTCTTATCAATACACGCAAAGAAGCTATGGATGCGTTCATGTGGATGATCGCATACTTATTCCAGCAACGCGGTCTTGATCCATCAAAAACAGTAATTTGGTATGAAAATATCTCAGGAACAAAGGCATCCCGTGGTTTGTGGTTTTGCGAATATTTAGGGCATACAAATACTCGTGTGTTAGATGGTGGCTACAATGCCTGGTTAGCAGTAGGTGGGCAAGTCAGCACAGAAGGTGTTGAACCGCCTGATATGCCACAATTTCCGATAGATGTGAAACACGTTACGCACATGGATGCTGATAGCATACATGAAAATCTGAGCAGAGATGATTTCATACCACTTGACACGCGCACTGATGACGAACATTTTGGAAGGGTAGCACGTGCAGAACGCGCAGGTGCAATACCGGGTTCCGTCCATATTGAATGGGTCGAAAACCTCGATGAAAATGGTGCATTCAAACCAGCAGATGAACTGCGAAATATGTATGTAGTAGCAGGCATCACACCGGAAAAACAAGTGATGTGCTACTGACAGGGAGGATACCGTTCTTCCCAGACCTACTTAGCCTTACGGCTAATCGGTTATCCGAATGTTAGCAACTATATTGGGTCTTGGAAAGAATGGGGTGACCGGCTGGATTTGCCGGTCGAAATTCCGGAAGAATAGTAAAATTTGACATACCTGATACTCACCACGGATAGATCGTGTGCTTCTTATGTCACACGGTCTCCCATAGATTTCTGCCTCTGTCTCTCGTGCCTCTCTCCTGAACTGCATAAGGGCTTACTTGGATGCCACAAGCGTTTAGGTTCTCTGTCTATCCGCATCTAACTCAACTTTCGACTTCTTCCCACCGTGGATACTCGGCTCCTGACACAACATTTTCCGAAGCAGATTAAGCCCTTCATGCACATCAGGACGCTCTGACTCCGTGATACAGAGCACCTCTGATAACAACAGCCTATCGAGCTCATGACGCACCGAATCCTCATCCATCTGATTAAATGGTAACATCTTCTTATGTTTCAGTTGATTGAAAATTCGCTCCGCATTTGCCAATGCATTATCAGAGAGTTCTCGTACATCTAACGTAGACATTGATTCCAGAGAGGCTTTTGAGCTGCTGCCCCTACCTGTTTGTTGTTTACCAGCACTTAGAAAATAGCAGAGGAATCCTAATGTAGAATTGCCCCATAGCGTCCAGGCATAATCATAATTTTCATTTTCAAAGACAACATTTCTTACAGATCTAATGCCGATAGCATTTTGTTCTGAAAACATTACGGACAAGGAATGCGAACTAAATCCCAAGTCTATATTAAATTGCACTCTACCAATACGTTCTAATATACTCTGAGCTTTGGCTTCCGCGTGTGGACGGATAAATGCATGAGCATTAGGTGATACAACCATCGCCCGTTGCGTTTTACAATCCAGATGCCACAAACACGGATATTCAGCAGTATTAGGACATCCTTCTTTAACGTCAAATGCACCGCGTTTACTCGGATCACGTATATCCCGATGATCTGCGCCGATTTTTGCTATATCCGACACAGAGCAGATGGGGAATTCTATAGCAGATTTTTGTCGCGGGAGCCGCAACTGTCCGTTTTTGAGTTGGTATGCAGTTTGGAGTACTGTAACATCTTTGACACGGGATATAGGCCATGCAAGTGCACCCTCCGGAAGTGGTGCAGATATACCAAATCCAACAATATCATCACCGATACAGATGTGGCTTCCCATATTAACCCCATAGGTGTCAACTTAGGGATTTTCAGCCTTTTTCAGTTGCCTATAAGTTGTGTGCTTTCCTGCTCTATGTTGTCCCCAGTCGCTGTATTGTAAATCCTTTTTTATGTTGCTCAGTGTCTTCAATAACGCCGCTTTAGATTCGTGAAAACTCATTGTGAGTGTGCGTGCATGCCGCCCAATAAGTTTCGCTGTGCTGATGGGATCGTGCAGTATACACCGCCAGCCAGCTGCTACCATAATCCAATGTCTTATCAGTTGTGCGATGAGTTTCGCATACACCTCACATAAGATACGATCAGGTTTGGCACTGCGGAATGTATTCACCTTGCCAACGCTTTTGAAGGATTTGAATAGCAACTCAACTTGCCATCGGAGCCCAGCAATAATAATAACTTGTTCAACGGTAAGTTGTGCAACCTCCACATTTGTAATGTAAATATCCCAATCGGCAAGGCGTAACCGTTGTTTTGAGGGCGTTGTCTGTCTCCGTTTAGCATCACGCCTGATGTATCGGCGACGCTTGCTCGCTACTTGTTCGGAACATCGCCGTGCAACGAGGCGTGCTGGCAGACGATCCCTCGCTCCAACATAGCAACGCTGGTCTATAGTGTCCGAGTTTGTTGCCTTGAGGTGCTTATATAAGCAGAAGGGTTCTCCCTGTTCATCATACAGTTTACAGTTTACTTTCAATCTTGTTATCCAGAAGATGCCTGCTTGTGTCATTTTTCTAAATGCGTCAAACGAAAAATAGCCGAGGTCTGCTAAGTGTAAACTCCCCGCAGGAAGCGGTCCAAACGCCGCTGCTGCCTTGCTATCGGCAGTAATACCATCACTGAGTTGGAAGTGTTGGAAAGCACCCGTCAGGACATCAAAACAGAGGTGAAGTTTCATAGCAGACTTCTCACAATCGTTTTTAGCACGCCCACCTTTCCATACAGGTCTCAGCTCATCCGGCAATGTGAGTGTGGTGCTGTCCTGCACATAGACGCCTGTGAACTGATTTAGCAAAGGCAGTGTCGGCGATTGTGCTGAAATAACTTGTGTTGTTGCGGCTATCTCAAGCACCGATTTCAAGGTTTCGGCTGCTTCAGGTGTCATCCGTTTTTCAATCGCTTGGCGGGTGACATGCACACCTAAAGCACAAGCTGTTTGTGCCAACTCCGTATAACTTGCATCAGGCGTTTCAAGCCACCCGAATACAAGGGTCTGCACGAAAGCACCTCCGGAGAACTTGCGGATCCTTCGGACGAACCCGCACCTTGAAGCTGATGCGTCAGCAATCGTTCGCAGTATAGCTTGCATTTTATCACAAACCTGTGTTAGAATAGACATTGGAACACCTCTTTTGTAGAAATGAGTAATATTGTTTTTCTACTATTATGTACTATAGTTTGGACATTTTTGGTCTTGTTATAGATTATGAATAGTTGGCAGCACTTCCCCGTTAGCACTTCTGAACAGGTGTTAGAACTGCTGCTAACGCCCCTTTTTTGTCTAAATTCTGTTAGAAATCACTGTTTTTTAGCCATCATTTTTCCAATAATCGTGAAAATAGTTGCTGTTGAACTAGTTCATGTAGTATCTTCGGGGATTTTCAGTTTTTTCTGTGCGTTTTTCCCCGGGTCGTAACTCGTATAAAAATAGTTTTGTTGTAAACGTCGCTGCAAGTAAGCGGTCATCAAGCCGCGTGTGAGATGTTTCGGTTTATACCAGTGTATATTGAGTGTGGATAGCACAGTTTCTAAATCAAGCGGTGCCTCGTCTGTGTCGGTTTCTTCGGATGTCTTCTCCATTAGCACCGGACTGAAAGCGAGTTGTGTCAGCGTTGCTGCGGTGAAACTGAGTTGAACGAACCGATCCAAACTTTTCCTGTCTCGGAGTTGATAGGTGTCAAATCCGAAGTTTTCTTTAGCGTCCCGAAAGGCAGTTTCAATCTGCCACCGGTTTCTATAGTGTCGGATAACTGTTTCTACGGGCAGTCGTAAATCTGAAGTAAATACACAAAAATACCGATAGGGTTTAGACTTTTTCAAGCGTTTGCGTATCACAACGATGCGGACATCTACAGGACACATCTTTGTTCGCACGACTTTATCAGCGACAGAAAGTGTCTGATCCTCAACAACGATGTCTGTATACTTCAGGTGTGGAATAGACACACGGCTACCATACCGACGGGGTCTGCCTCTCTTGAGACGCTTAGGGCGTTTCGGTATATCAAAAAACGCCGCGTTTGACTTCGCACGACAAAGTAAATGATGTCCTTGTGAGAGTATCTCCGTGAACACTTTGCGTCTATTGAAGCCTCTATCGAAAACGATAAGACCCGGTGGCACAAGATTACATAAATGCTTCAGCACAGCGAGGCTATTTGCGTCCTCGCTTTTCGGTTCCATCATCCGTGTGGCTAATGGAAATAGGCGCGTGCCTTCGCGCGTTTCTGCCAGCCAGCCAATCGCACCGAACTCGTGTCCGTGATGAAACTTGGACTGGTTCTTGTTACGTGGCTGATACGCAGGGTTCCTGCGGAAATGCAAACCCGCTTGTTTTGAACCGCTACTTAGGGCATGCGTCTCATCATAGACGTATACGCCCGTGGGGTAAGCGGATAGCACTTGATGGCTTAGCGTAGTGGCGACTTGATCCACACACCAGACACCACGTGAAAGAAACTTTGGCAGAGACCAATACCGACCTGCTTGGGCTGTCGCAAGATAGATTTGTGTCATTGTGCCTCGGTAGGGCGTATTTATCAGACCTTTCACGAAAGTTTGAAAGTGATTGAAGTTGTTGTGCTTGAATAACGATCTGAATTGTGATAACATGTTGTCCAGGTAGGAAAGTGGGGTCATTAGACATATCCTTTCAAAAAGGTTTATATTTTCTAAAAGGATACCCGCTTTCCTGCTTTATGTCTATAAAAAAAACAAAAAATGTCCAAACTATAGTATTATGTAAGAGGTGTCTCTATTTTGCAACAATATTTTATACTAAAATAACATAAAAATGTTCTTAAGTTGACACCTATGTGGCTTCCCATATTAACCCCGTCTTCAAGCTTTCGGATATCTTTAAGATTATAGATTTGATTGGCAACTTCTAAAGCCTCAAGTTCACTGTTTGGACAACGTTTTAAGCAGACGAATGTACCATGTCCCGTATTTGTTCCCTTACCTTTTCTTGCTACAACAAGGCATTCTGCTATGGTGGTATCGGATGAGAAAGTGCAATTCTCAGTATCTGCATCAGCAATCGTGAGCACAAGAACATCTCGATATTCTTCTGTCCATAACCTTCGTACTTTATTCCAGCTATTTCCGGTGATCGCTGTAGATGGCAGCACAAATGCCATTTTACCATTATGCTTTAGCATTCTATCTGCAAGATCAACAAAGTCGACACCTTCTCCAGGATTGTTACCACCAAGTCGACGCCCTTGTGCCTTCCGCGCTGCTCGCATTTCAGGTGCTTCCTTTTTGTCGGCAAAAATACTTTTAGGCAGGTTAGAATTGCTATCAGCACCACTTCGGGTATAAGGTGGATTCTGAATAACGATGTCAAATTCGTTATGCCTAAACGCATCTCTCATGTCAGTGATTTCTGTGCCTTGTCCTGTGGCGGTTTCCAGGGTGTCGAGGATCAACGGGAGTGTGCCTGATGGATCACTCAATAGGTTGAGAGCCCCGATGGCATAAAGTCCGTCTGCACGTGGCGTGCCATAAGGCATTGTGTGGATACGTGTGCCACCGATGCGAACATCAGGATAGGTGCTGGCAATGATAGACGCTGTCAGGTGTGCAGCGTTCGGTAGAATATCACATCCTACAAGATTATTTTCCATCATATATTGATGGATGGTTTCCCCTTTACCGCCTGCTTGTTCGTAAAGCATGAGGAGTCGTTGATAAACGCCATTGAGAAGTGAACCTGTGCCACAGGCGAAATCTGCGATTTTAAGTTTTTTTGGATCTCCTTTGAGTTCTGGTAATGCCAGGGCGCAGAGCAGTGCGGAGGATTCTGGGCGAGTATAGTTCGCTTTCAGAATTTTCCGATTGTCAATAAGTTTCTGGAACACAATTCCTGCAAGTTCATGTTCTTGTGCAAGTCCCATCTTTTCTAATTCGCGGGCAGTATCTCGCAGTACACTTAGAATTTCACCGACGAGTTTATCATCGGCGGTGAGCGTTTTTACGATTTTGTAGGCAACGTTGAAAATCGGGGCATAGTTGACCTTTTGGATTTCTCGCCATGCACGGAGAATTTCGTCTGAATCAAGTTGTCCATATTCTGCGGTGAGTTCACTGAGTTATGGCACGTTTTCTAAATCTGGTTTACGCGCGAGGGAACTCTGAAATACAAGGGCATTGCTGATGATAAGCATTGCCATCTGTGTTGTCTGGTCCCCAGGTTCTTGGACGAGGAGTTCACCTATTCTTTTGCCAATATGAGGCTCACTTACCCCCATTTTTATATGCGGTATGTGTAGGCGTGTGTGTGTATAGAAATAAGTTGGAAAGTCTGATGGGTTATGGTAGAATACCTCCATATAAAATAATGTCGGTGAAAAACCGGCAGGGAGGTATTCTTATGAAATATACCCTTAGTTGGGTACACCCCAGAAAGATTATAACAGGTTTTCGTAAAGTTTTCAACGGGGTTTGTATCAAAAAACCGACGCTCCGCAACTTTTATTTGATGCTACAGGCTGTGTGTGTAGCCCCAAGTTTTCGTATTCAATCGATTGCCTCACATCTACCTATCCGTGTGAAACACGACAAGTCTAAGCAAAAGCGTGTGTTGCGGTTTATTGATACCTATTTTCCGGTTGCAGCGGTGAAGGGTGCTTGGTTGTCACATATAGTTGTCAGTGTGTGTCGTTCTGTGGGGATGCAGCATCTGCTTGTGCTGATAGACGAGACAGATTTACCGGGCGGATGGAAGGCGATTGTTGCAGCCCTTCCGTTTCGCAATCGTGCGATCCCGCTCTATTGGGTTCTGTATAAAAATGAGATGCTCAAAGATGGCACCTATCAAGGACATAACGATTTAGTTCAGCAGTTCTGTTGTGATGTCCATAGTCGCGTTGTTAAAGTGTTAGGGGATAGTCGGGAGCCTGTGTTGGTTTTTGACAGAGGGTTCGCCCGAGCGAGAGCGATCCTCAAGTTTTTTGAGGGGCAAGGCATCTGCTACTTGATGCGTGTGCCACGCAATGTTGGTGTGCGTATAGCAGGCAACAAGCAGTGCCTTGAAGAAGTGGCAAATGGTTTTTACCCACAAGTGCTTTATCACTACACGGAGCAGGTGCCTGTGGCACTCTATGTTGGGGGACAGCACACCAAGAAAGACCCGTTATATCTTATCTCCAATCGGCTTCAGGGGAACCCCCTGCGAACTTGCTACAAGCGGCGGACACAGATTGAACACGGGTTCAGAGACTTGAAAACGAACTTCGGTTTCAAAGCACTCGTTTTGAGAAAGAACGAACAGCCCCGGATGGAAGTTCTGTTTTTGTTGGCAGTCGTGGCTTATGGTTTGGCGTTCCTGTGTTATGAAAAAGCTGCGGACAGATGGGCAAAAACTTTACACCCTACGCGGAAAGTTTACTCCGTGATCAGTGTCATCAACCGTATGATCCGCGAGGTGTGGACGCAGGAGGCGTTGCTCTTGTTCACCGAGAGGACTTGTTTGAGAGATATAAACTTTCTCACCGCAGAAGAACTGACATGACAACATTGGAAACCTATGAACACAACTACACACGCATTCAAAAAAAAATGGGGGTAAGTGCGAATATGAGGTCGGTGTGCAATTGCGCTATTGACGATAACAGCAGCACGATGGATACCGGATTCCAGCACTTCGGCTGCTTGTTCAATTTTGGTGATTGGTGTAGCACCGATGCGAATTGCAGTTGCAATGTCGGCAATACTGCCGTGAAGCCATCCTTTTTTGGGGAATCTATGGGGTTCATCAAGGTTGAGCAGCGTATATGCGAAGTCTTTTGAGTCTTTCAGATTTTCACTAATCTCATCGCGTGGCATTGTGCGGAATCTGTGCGGAATGCGGATTACCATTGCACTGGTAAGTTTCTCCTGTGTCATCGCGAGTGTCTTACCTAAGTACTGCTCGCGTGCCTGCTTTTCGCCTGTTTCATTGGGACCGCGCTTGTAGTCAATTTTTACCTCAACTGCCATTGGGTACCTTTCGACTGTGCGGATAATCACATCGGGTTTCTTTTTGTTTTCAACAAGCGGCTGCGTTGTCTGCTCATAAATTTTCCATGTCGCACTCATCGGCATCAGAATTTCAACAAATAGAGTGGTGATGGTGTCTTCGCTATTGGTGTGTTGGTGATGCATGCATTTTCCTTAACTTCAGTTATGATATTACTATCATTTTGTTTTATTGTACCGTGTTTGCCAACACAAGTCAATTGAATTGCGCGAGTATAACAGAGGCATTCAAAAGTCGATTTTGGACGCGGATTTTTGTTTGTCAGAATCGCGGATTACGCGGATTACACAGATTTACGCGGATTAGGGGGCTGATATTTCAAGATGCTTTTCGTAGGATTTGAATAAACACAGATTGTCGGTTGTCAGCATCTCGGATTAGCACCAGATCAAAGGTATGAATGCGATTTAGGCATTCTCTGGATTATCTTTTTCAGCATTGCGGAGGACGTTAAGTCCTCGACAATTGAATGGCTCTGGCGACTATAAACGGATTGCTTCTAATCAAGAGGCACAACCTAGAAAGGGTAGGCTACAAATTCTTAGTAAAATTTTGGCATATTTCAGCGACTGCAATCGGACATTCCTGTGGCAAATAATGTCCAGCATTATCCACCCATATAACTTGAATATTGGGCTTAGACGGAATACTTAATTTCTGTTCTGTCAGTGCATTCCTACCCATTCCGCCAAATACTTCATAGATAGGAATTGAGGCATTTTCAAGATAGCTATATCCATCGAATTCTCTGACAGATGTCCAGAAACTATTCCACACATCAGATTTAATTTTACTACGTGTCTCGTCCGATTTATGCTGTATATCAGAAATGTGTTTTTTGGCAAGTGAACCGTAAAATCGTCCAGGGTTGAACGCACTTCCCGCGGATGAGAGACTTGTCCATCCTTCAATTAAGACAAGTCCGGCAATTTGTGGACATCGGTTGGCAACTGAAATTGCGACCATGCCACCAAGACTGTGTCCTACAAGGACAAGTTCTTGTATACCGAGTAGGTTTATGAGGTGTATAACATCAGATGCAAGGTCTTCAATTGTGAACGGTTCGGTGGGTACACTGCTCTTTCCATGTCCACGGAAATCGAGTGTTACATATCTCCGATCTGATGGTAGTCTATCAATCACTTTCATCCAATCAGCAGCGTCACAACCAGTGCCATGTAAGAACAGTAAAGTTTTACCGTATCCACCTGAATCACCATAAGCCATCTTCCCCCAACTTGTCCGGAGATATTTTGTGTTAGCCATGGTTGCGTTATTTAGTGGAGAAATTGTGCATCCACCGTTTCACCTGCTGACAGAGCAGCACCGGATGGAATTGTGATCAAACCGTTTGCTAACACAAGAGAATGGAGGATACCGGAACCTTGCGGTCCTGTAGTTTTAGCAGTATATTGTCCATCTTTTTGTGTAAGAATAGCACGCATAAAATTCACGCGTCCATCTTTATTTGTAACATCAGATTCTAAAGCTGCTTTGAAGGTTGGTCGGAGTAGGTCCGTGTGTCCAGCCATTTTCAGAAGTGCAGGACGCACAAAGAGTTCAAATACGACGAGTGAAGATACGGGATTACCTGGTAAACCAAAAATAGGTTTACCGTCAATGCTACCGTAAGCTTGGGGTTTTCCCGGTTTCATTGCGACACGCCAGAAATTCATTTTGCCCATTTTCATCAGGACGTTTTTCACCACGTCGTGTTCCCCGACCGAAACGCCACCACTTGTAATCAAAGCATCTGCTTTAGCAAGGGATTCGCGAAAGATACGTTCGGTTTCAACCTCGTCGTCAGGTGCGATTCCCATATCAATTGGAATACCACCAGCATTCTGCACTTGCGCATACATACCATATCTGTTGCTATCACGTATCATCCCTGGTTTAAGTGGTTCACCAAGTGGTGTGAGTTCATCTCCCGTGGAGACAATGGCAACAGTAGGCTTTTTATGCACTGTCACCGCTGCACAATTAAGCGAAGCAAGCATTGACACTTCAGGCGGACGAAGTACCTTTCCGGGGGACATTACGTTGTCACCCTGTTTAACGCTTTCACCAATAAAACGGACATTTTCGTTTTCCTCAACACTTTCGAAGATTGTTACCTTTTCACCATTGAGTTCGGTCACCTCTTGCATTACGACTGCATCAGCACCTTTGGGCATCATTGCACCTGTCATAATCCGTGCTGTTTCTCCTGCAGAAACATGTTTTGATGGTGCATAACCCGCCGCGATTGTTTCGCCAACAGAAAGCACAATTAGATTTTCTTTGGAAGCACCCTTCACGTCTTTTGCCCGAACTGCATATCCATCCATTGCAGAATTATCGAATGGTGGGATATTTTCATTTGCACTTAATTCTTCTGCAAGGACATAGTTCGCGCATTCCAATATGCCTCGCTTTTCTGTTGGTAAAACAGGGATGGTCTCTAACATTTGTTGTCGTGCTTCTTCAATGCTTAGCATTTAATTCGCTCCAATGATGGTTATTATTGCGCATGCCCAATCAATAACACAGCTGCAGGTAATGATGTTTCTTCCGACTTGGCATAAGCCCACTTAATACAGTCAATATCAGAATCTGCCTCCAACTTCTGATACGGAAGATTCCATGCTTTGAGAGTCGGTTCAAGAAATGTTGTAACAGAATCAACCCATTTACTTTCTTCGTCCCGATTATGGTAACCGCGATATCCAATGAATACTACAACCGGAATTTGCATATTAAATACAGTGCCGCGGAACGCATCGCCAGATTCCAGAAAACCTGTATTTTGAATGATAATCACGGGTTTCTTTCCGCCGATATACAAACCTGCAGCGATTGCGAATGCTTCACCTTCGCGAGTTACCGTTATCACCTCAATCTTCGGTTCTTCACGCAACAGTTCAAAAATACGGGCACTGCCGTTATCTGGTATACCGATTGTATGGGTGATGTTCTGTTCTTTCAACGCATCTACGATTTTTTGTGCCGATGCCACATTTTCTCCTCTCTTTATCGATTACTGTCGCCCTTCTACCAATGCATCAACGACAGTTGGATCGGCAAGGGTTGACGTATCACCGAGATCGGAAACATCGCCTTCCGCAATTTTACGGAGAATACGTCGCATTATCTTACCTGAACGTGTTTTCGGTAACGCAGGTGTAAATTGAATTTTATCAGGAGTAGCGATAGGCCCGATATGTTGTCGTACTGCTTGCTTTATCCCTGTCTCCACATCTTCAGATGCAGATTCTCCTGTCATCAGTGTAACGTACGCATAGATTCCCTGACCTTTTATGTCGTGTGGGTATCCGACTACAGCTGCTTCAGCGACAGCATCATGCTGTCCGATTGCACCTTCTACCTCCGCAGTACCTAATCTGTGGCCAGAGACATTTAGCACATCGTCTACACGCCCTGTAATCCAGTAATATCCATCCGCATCGCGCAATGCGCCATCACCAGTCATATAGTAACCGGGGAATCTGCTAAAATAGACATCAATGAATCTTTCATGGTCTCCATATACTGTGCGCATGATTCCGGGCCAAGCGGTTTTAATACAGAGGTAACCTGTCGCAGGGTTACCTTCCACTTCATTTCCCTGTTCATCAAGAATCACAGGTTCAATACCAAAGAATGGGAAAGTAGCAGAACCGGGTTTTAGAGGTGTTGCAGCGGGTAGCGGTGTAATTAAAATTCCGCCAGTTTCTGTTTGCCACCATGTATCAACAATTGGACAACGTTCTTCACCTACGATATTGTAATACCATAACCACTCTGGTTCTTTTATCGGTTCACCGACTGTGCCTAGTAATCTGAGCGTAGACCTATCATATTTTTCTACCCATGTATCGCCCTCTTTCATCAAAGCACGCAAGGCAGTAGGTGCGGTATAAAAGAGATTGATTTTATGTTTCTCAACAACTTGCCAAAACCGTCCGTAATCTGGATAGTTAGGCACACCTTCAAACATAACAGTAATTGCCCGATTCGCGAGGGGGCCGTAGATTATGTAAGAATGACCGGTGATCCATCCAATATCTGCTGTGCACCAATAGACATCCCCTGCATGGTAGTCAAATATCTGCTGATGCGTATATGATGTGTATACTAAATATCCACCGGTGGTATGTAATACACCTTTCGGTTTTCCAGTTGAACCTGACGTATACAGGATAAAAAGCGGATCTTCAGCGTCCATTACTTCCGCATCACATTCATCATCTGCTGTTGCCATCGCTTCATGCCACCATACGTCGCGTTCTTCATCGAAAGCGACTTCATCTCCAGTGCGTTTCACTACGATTGTTTTTTCAATAGAGGGACAATCTACTACGGCATCGTCAGCGTTGGCTTTCATAGGAATGTCACTTCGTGCACCTCGCATCGCAGTATCTTGTGTAATCAATAACTTACAAGCGGAGTCGTTAATCCGATCTCGTAATGATTCAGCAGAAAAAGCTCCAAAAACAATTGAATGAATAGCACCGATTCTTGCACAAGCTAACATTGCAATCGCTAATTCTGGCACCATTTGTAGATAGATACAAACACGATCCCCTTTTTCAATACCTTGTGCCTTCAGCACGTTGGCGAACTTTTTCACTTCTACAAGCAGCTCATTAAAACTGTAGGTCTTATCTTCGGAAGGGTCGTTACCTTCCCATATAATTGCAGTCTCATCACCGTAGCCAGCATCCACATGTCTATCAAGGCAGTTATAACATGCGTTGAGTGTGCCACCTTCGAACCATTTTATCTGTGCTTTCACAAAATCGTAATCACGAACCGTATCCCATTTTTCAAACCACGTCAACCGTTCAGCGATAGTCTCCCAAAAACTTTCAGGGTCTTTAATTGATTCATCGTATCGTTCTTGATACGTCTCTAAACTGTTGACGTGAGCATCACCGATAGGATATGTAGCCTCATTCGGTGGAAATATATTATTTTCCATCTATTGTCTCCTATTCGAACTGTTATCTAAGTTTCACTATAATGCATAAATCTTGGGACTATTTTACGCCATTTTAGCAAATGTGTCAATAACATGAGTCGATGAAATTTAAAATAATGTGAGCTCGGTGTTACGAAAGCTTTTTGTAGCATAACCTTTCCAGGTTGTGCATCCGTTACGATGGTTATTTGCTCTATCTTCCGCCTTTGACTTTGTCGAGCAGTTCGATGAGATATTTTGAAGGGACAGCAAAGTTGAGGTTCTGCCCTGCGGTGAGCATGGACACCGTTACACCGATGACTTCCGCTCTGTCGTTTAGCACGGGACCACCGCTGCTACCTTGAGAAACGGGAGCCGTAATCTGAACACGTTTTCTACCCGCACGGAACTCGCGCACACCACTGACGATGCCATTAGAGAATGTGCCCTCTAAGAACCCTATCGGATTCCCCGCAACATAGATAGATTCGCCGACTTTCACGTTATCGCTGTTACCGAGGGGAAGGATAGGAGCAGTGCTATCCGAAACCTTGATAAGTGCCAAATCTTGTTCAGCGTCCATAGCGACGATGGTTTCTATGCGGAAGGTTCTCTTCATACCGACACGTTTAACATAGCCTTTGACAATGCCATCAAGGACGTGTAGATTGGTGGCAATTAGACCGCGATCGACAAAGAAGCCGCTCCCTGTGCTGACTATTTCTCCGTTAGCATTCTCCATAACGATGAGGACTGTAGCGGCTAATGCGTTTTGTGCGATCTGCTGAGGTGTCTGCTGTTTCTGTGCAGTGTCCGGTTGTGGGGAGTCCAATATTCTTCGAGATACATTCCAAAGCAAAACGGTGCCATTGAAATTCCCAGCAGCGATAGTTTTACCATTGGGCGAATAGCACACGCTATTGACATAACCCGTATGTCCTATAAGGGTTTTCAGATGTTGTCCCATATCTGCGTCCCACAACTGTATCGTGTCATCTGAACTGCCCGTGGCGATAGTTTTACCATCAGGTGAATAGCATACACTACTGACAGAACCCGTGTGTCCTGTGAGGGTTCGCAGATGTTGTTCCGTGTCAGCGTCCCACAACCGAACTGTCTTATCCCAACTGCCCATGGCGATAGTTTTACCATTGGGCGAATAGCATACGCTATTGACATAACCCGTATGTCCTGTGAGTGTTTTCAGGTGCCGCCCCGTGTCAGCGTCCCACAACCGTATCGTGTCATCTGAACTGCCTGTAGCGATAGTTTTTCCATCGGGAGAATAGCATACGCTACTGACGTCCTTTACATGTCCTGTGAGTGTTTTCAGATGTTGTCCTGTGCCTGCGTCCCACAACCGTATCGTGTCATCTGAACTGCCTGTAGCGATAGTTTTTCCATCGGGAGAATAGCATACACTACTGACAGAACCCGTATGTCCTGTAAGGGTTTTCAGATGTTGTCCTGTGTCAGCGTCCCACAACCGTATCGTGTCATCTGAACTGCCTGTAGCGATAGTTTTGCCATCGGGAGAATAGCACACGCTACTGACAGAATCCGTATGTCCTGTGAGGGTTTTCAGATGTTGTCCTGTATCTGCGTCCCACAACCGTATCGTGTCATCTGAACTGCCTGTAGCGATAGTTTTGCCATCAGGAGAATAGCATACGCTATAGACCCAGCTTGTATGTCCTGTGAGTGTTTTCAGATGCTGTCCTGTGTCAGCGTCCCACGAACGCACCTTACCATAACTGCCCGTGGCGATAATTTTGCCATCAGGTGAATAGCACACGCTATCGACAATACTTGTATATTCTTTGAGCGTTTTTAGATGCTGCCCCGTGTCTGCGTCCCACAAACGCACCGTGTTATCTGAACTGCCCGTAGCGATAGTTTTTCCATCCGGTGAATAGCATATGCTACTGACAGAACCCGTATGTCCTGTGAGGGTTTCCAAATGTTGTCCTGTGTCAGCGTCCCACAAACGCACTGTCTTATCATTACTCCCAGTAGCGATAGTTTTTCCATCAGGCGAATAGCATACGCTACGGACATCACTCGTATGTCCTGTGAGAGTTTTCAAATACAGTCCTGTGTCAGCGTCCCATAACCGAACCGTGTCATCTGAACTGCCCGTAGCGATAGTTTTGCCATCAGGCGAATAGCATACGCTATTGACAATACTCGTATGTCCTGTGAGTGTTTTCAGATGCTGTCCCGTATCTGCGTCCCATAACCGAACCGTGTCATCTGAACTGCCTGTAGCGATAGTTTTGCCATCAGGCGAATAGCATACGCTATAGACAGAACTCGTATGTCCTATGAGGGTTTTCAGATGCTGTCCTGTGTCAGCGTCCCACAAACGAACTGTCTTATCCCAACTGCCCGTGGCGATAGTTTCGCCATCAGGCGAATAGCATACGCTAAGGATAAAACTTGTATGTTTCACCAACAGTTTTCGTTCTTGCATCGTCTGCACATCATATAGCCAGATACCGATGGAACCCGCGACTGCAAGACGAGTACCGTCCAGTGAAAACGCAATGTCACCTATGCTGCCTTTGCCGAGGCGCGCCTTAGCACCTTCGGGTAAATTCCATTGCGTAATATCCTGAGCAAACGTGCTTGGCAGTAATAGAACGGAAGTCAGAAAGAGTGTGATGAGAAATTTATATGTCGTTTTCATTGTATTTACCCCTTATTCACCGGACTATAACTCGATTGAACGTGATTTTGCAAACATCAAACTATTACAAGAATACAATAAAGACAAAACACTTGAAAATATAATCAATATGTCCAATAATTCAAAACCCTACCATAAATAGCGAGGTGCAATTTGAACTGTGTCTTGTGAGGAAAAATTTACGGAATAATACCGTACTCTGTACACTTTTCAATAATTACAATTTCATCTTTGCAGTTTTCTAGAATATAGTAATTCTCTTTCAAATCGGAGATTTTGTTCAGAGAAATACTTTGTTGATTAAGGCGTTCTATAAGGATCGTAGGGACAAAATAAAGTTCATAAGTATTATTATCTATGGGATGTATGCCAATAACAATATCTGAGGTAGCAGTGGATTGTCTGTAAGTTTTTACACCCGACTTATATTCTCTGTCAACGCCCCCTCTTGATCCTCCTATGAAAGAAATAGATCTTTTTGCTGTTTTGACTTGTGCTCTAATTATGTCCTCAGTATCATTTACACCCTTACGGACGATTATGATATCGTATGGCGACAATGGCAAATCAACTAATGACACATTCTGATATCTTTTCATTAGAATTCCCACAACAATGTGCTCATGAGCAAAACCATCTACTGATGCTTGTCTCCCTCTATCTTGTGAATTTACCATGTCTTTCCTCATTCTATTTATTTCTTTAGGACTATAATCCAGTCTGTATTGATTCGTTCTTCTCTCGGTATCTTAATAAAATGTTTAATGATCTCCGACCCAAAATATGTCTCTACCTCAAATCCGATCTGTTCTGCAATCGGCATAAGATACTTCCAATTCTCGAATAGATGACCGCGAATACGATTATTTCCTACAACGACAACATATTTGCCATCCTCACGCAGAACCTTATATACTTCAGCAAAGTTTTGTCGCATATCGTATAGGTATTTGTAAGCAATGTATGCACGTCTCGGATCTACTTCAAATATACTTGATATTACTGAATCGGCTTCTGACACGCCAATTGCATGTCTCCTCTTGTAATATTGAGATGAGACACTTTCTGTGCCAACATTTTGTTTCTTCAGGGTATTTAACGAATCCTGTGCAAATCCAAGCCAATACATCTCTAATTGATGCGTCCTCGGATAATCAACGGCATTGACATAAGGTGGTGAGGTTACTACAAGGTCAAAATAGTCTTCATTATACTTTATATCCCTTGCATCCATGTCTTCTGGAAAATCTACTGAAATATCATGCGGGTAGTTTTGGGAGAATTCAACCATTTTAGGAACTTTAATAAGCACTGTCTTTGCGAATCTATTGAGTGCGTCGCACGGTTTTACTATCTTGTTCAATTTCTTTCTGATTACAGTACGCGTACAATTATCATCAGCATTAGAAACTGAACGGATTATAGATGACAAACACACTCTGAAAAAATCTTTAATCTCATTGCTTGTATCAAGTTGTTGAATCTGCTTTCGCAAATAGGTCAATTCTATGAGAATCTCTTTGTTAAACCAATTGTCCCTATAAGGAAAGTTGGGGATTTCAGATTCACTTACCTGTGAGGGATCATATATTATGATTGACTCCAACAAAATCTTTTGTGCTGCCTTAAGTTGCTTTTCATCTAAAGGGGTGACTTTCACTTTCGACAAAAAACGAGAAAATGGATCCACATCTATTCCAACAGAATTGCGCTTAGAGAGGAGTGCTTCAACATTTGTTGTACCGCTTCCAGCGAACGGATCCAACACCCGATCATATTGTTGTGAGTAACGTTTTATTAACCATCGAGGTAGTTCTGGAAAAAATTTAGCAGGATATCTGTGTAAACCGTGCGTCAGATAACTTTGGTCGTAACTTATGAACAGAAACCTATCCCCCTCCTTTGCAGGAAGGTCAACGGGTATCTCTCCATCTACCTGAACAACACATTCACCAAATTCATTGATAATGTCTGTGACGTTATCCATCATACATCTCTATAAATGCAAACTTCGATTTCTCCAAATTATACCACAATTGGTGTGTTGATGCAACGCTTCGAATAAATTTGACTTTGTAGGTAAAATATACTATAATTAACCCCAAAATCATGCCTATAAATATAAAAAGTTGACACAACCGACCCATTCGCCCTGTTCTTTATATGAAAATTGCGAAAGACTTGACAAAACTTATCGGGAATACCCCGATGGTTCGGCTGAATACGTTACCGGTAAAAGAAGGCGCATCAATTTATGCTAAATTGGAATCCTATAACCCTGGAGGGAGTATCAAAGATCGCATCAGTTACGGTATGATAGTTGATGCTGAGGAACGCGGTATTCTTCGTCCCGGTGATACAATAGTTGAACCGACAGCTGGCAATACGGGGATCGGTCTTTCTATCGTCGGTGTCGCATGCGGTTACAATGTTATTCTGACTATGCCAGAATATGTAAGTAGCGAAAAATATGCACTTCTTTCCGCCTTCGGGGCAGAAATAGTGCTAACGCCTGAACATGGTGGCATGGCAAGTGCAATTTGGGAAGCAGAGGAAATTTTACGTCGCAACTCACGGCATTTTATGCCTAACCAATTTACGAACCCTGCGAACCCGAAAATACATAGAGATACAACCGCTGTCGAAATTTTGGATGCCACTAACAAAAAAATAGATTATTTTGTCGTTGGTGTAGGTACGGGCGGTACATTAACGGGAGTTGGTGAAGTACTAAAATCCCGCAATCCAGATACAAAGATTATTGCAGTCGAACCGTCTGTTTCATCTGTACTTTCAGGTGGAATGCCTGGGCCAACACGCATTGATGGACTTGGGGCAGGGATGATTCCCGAAGTTTTGAACGTTGATATTATTGACGATGTTATCGCAGTATCAGAAGAGATAGCATATCAGACAATGAAAGAAATATCCAAAAAAGAAGGGTTATTGGTAGGTATGTCCTCTGGCGCAAACGTGTATGCATCGTTACAGGTAGCAAAAACACTGGGACCAGATAAGACTGTGGTTACTATTCTCCCCGATACTGGTGAAAGATATTTTAGTTTGAGTCGGTATTTTGAACTGGAAACCGATATAATGGAAACTCTAGCATAGAAAGTATAGGTAGGGACACTAACGGAATGACATTTCAGATTCAGAATGCTTCAATGATGGAATTGAAGCAGCAGGTAAATTCAATAGAGAACCCTCAAGATGTTCTTTTCACGCTTTTCAAGCAGTCCAAACATCGTGCAGCCATTGTCACAAGTGGTCAGTTATCCGGTATGGTTCAGATACATCTGGCTGCTGAAAATAAATTACCATTCCGAGTCTGTACTGTAGACACATTGCGTCTGTTTCCTGAGACATATACCTTCTTTGAACATGTTGAGGAGCGTTACGGTATTGAGATTGAACGTATTCAACCTGATATTTCTGAAGTAGAAAAAATGGTTTCCGAACACGGTGAACACCTATTTTTTGACAGTAGAGCAAAACAAAAGTTCTGTTGTGACATCCGCAAGATAAAGCCGATGCAACGGTTGTTAGAATCATTAGACATTTGGATTACAGGTACGCGACATGATCAATCTGAAACCAGACAAAATTTCAAGAAAGTAGAGACCATCTCATCTACATCGCATCCTATACTCAAAGTAAGTCCATTAATTCATTGGACTACTGAACAAGTGTGGGAATTTGTACTGAAAAATGAAGTGCCCATAAATCCGCTTTTTCTACCAGATACAAATGGACACTACTTCGAATCGCTTGGATGTATGACATGCACAACGCGAATTCGACCGGGTGAACCGAAACGTGCGGGTAGATGGCGTTGGCAAAACGCATCAGAGACCGAAAATAATCACAAAGAGTGTGGATTACATTACTCAATTTGATACATGTTTACATTGGCGAATTTTTGATTCTGTCAATATCAAATATAACAAGAGTACGGGGTCTGTAGACACTGACCCGTAAAGGAGGAAAATATGGCAGTAACAGTTCGAATACCTACTCCATTGAGGCGTTTGACGCAGAATCTCGCTGAAGTAGAAACAGAAGGTGCCGATATTGGAACCATTATAGAAAATTTGGAATCAGATTATCCGGGGATGAAAGAACGTATCTGTGATGATGGTGGCAATATCCGTCGGTTTGTGAATATCTACCTTAATGACGAAGATATTCGATTTCTTGAAGGAAAGGAAACCCCTGTTGCGGATGGTGCTGAAATCTCAATAATTCCCGCCATCGCCGGTGGCTAAGCAATTTCCTAACAGTATTTGTAATAATGTTGTGTCCACTTTGAATTGCATGTCTTGGTGACACAACATTACATACAATTTACGTTTTCCTACAATACGATAATTCCTACCCTTCATCACAGATTCTGTAAAACCATGAAATATAACTATCATTCATTCGCGAAGTCAATATACTACTACATATTTACGATAGGATATGTATTTATACTAACCTGTAACATTGGGTGTATCAGTTTAAAAACAATGGAACAAGTTGGAAATACCGTACTTGAAGAATTAGGTGATGTCAACATATTTACTGATGAAGAAGAGCTGCAAATCGGCAAGGAATTTGTTGAACAGCACGATCGAGGAGTAAGGTTTTATACAGATCCAGTTGTAACTAATTACATTAACAACCTTGGTCAAACACTTGTGAGACGGTGTAAGCGCAACAATATACGTTACATACTCAGAGTTGTAGATACAGAGGTAATCAACGCGTATGCTGTGCCAGGGGGATTTATCTATGTGAATCTGGGCCTAATCCGTGCTGTTAGATCAGAAGCCGAGTTAGCATTTATAATCGGACACGAAATCGGACATATTGTCGGACGACATTCAATGAAGCAACTGACACAAATTTACGGACTCGAAATACTAAAACAGATCATATTGGACGATGACTCAAGTGAACTTACAAAATTAATTACAGAAGTCCTTGCTGCGGGAATTTTGTTCAGATACAGCCGTGACGATGAACGTGAATCAGATTTCTACGGTGTTAATAATATCTATGAGGTTGGGATTTCACCTGAAGGGGGCATCAGCTTCTTTGAAACGTTACAAAGGTTGGAGAAGAGAGAACCCACAAAGTTGGAAAATCTGATTTCTACACATCCTGTTCATAGTGAACGTATTTCAAATGTTCGTAATCATATCAATGGATTACCGCCAAAGCCAAATCTTAGAACTAATTCATATCGTTTCCAGCAAGTTAAACAAAGAATCAGATAACTTTATGATGTTACCCTTACAACTGCTGCCATAGGAGTTTCCCATGAAAGTAACAAACATAGATCGTATATTAGTTGATGTTCCATTCACGCCACGCCAACAAGAAATAACTAATACAAGCGTTTCTACAGTATACAATTGGTCACTCCTTGAACTGTGTAAAGTAACAACAGATACCGGACATGTAGGTTGGGGTGAAACCGTAATCCATTATACCTATAGCCGTGTAAGTGATGGTAGTGTGGATCGTGTACTTGGGCAGAGTCCCGCAGAATATATGAACGATGACTCTCTCGGAGCTGGACTACAGATAGCACTATTTGATGTTGTCGGGAAAATCTTGGAAGTACCTGTTTATAAACTTCTTGGTACTAAATGTCGTGACGAAGTGCCGATCTCATGGTGGAGTATTGACTCATCGCCGGAGAATTGGGCAGCAGAAGCTGCAGATTCAGTCTCAAAAGGTTACACCAGTTTCAAAAATAAACCACGCCCCTGGTGGGATATTGTTCAGCAGGT
The DNA here is from genome assembly GCA_965200395.1 of Candidatus Poribacteria bacterium. GTDB lineage: Bacteria > Poribacteria > WGA-4E > WGA-4E > WGA-3G > MSPOR6. Next base: position 1,880,252 of record CBDAUH010000004.1, read on the forward strand.
AGAGGCAGTCGCAGAAGTTGTTCCGAATGACTACAATTTGGATCTTGATCCAAATGCTTGCCTACGTGATGCAGAGACCGCGATCCCTCTATTGCAGAAACTCGCAGCACATCCGAATGTAGCTATTTTCGAATCACCCATTCCACAAAACGATGTAGAAGGAAGCAAGCAAATACGACAAGAAGTTGATTGTCCAATTGCAATGCATTTCGGTTCACCGCCTTATACAACATGTATTAAGGAAGACGTATGCAATGGATTTGTAATCGGTGGTGGTAAATCTCGTACGATGTACGACGGTTACCTCAGTGCAGCAGCGGATATGCCGTTCTGGCTCCAAATTGTAGGCAACGGATTGACAACGACATGGGCGGCTCACCTTGGAAGTGTGCTAACACATGCTACTTGGCCCGCAATCACGTGCCTTAATCTTTACAGTGATCATCTTATTACAAAACCGATTGAAGTATCAGAAGGATGTCATGCTGTCCCGGACACTCCAGGATTAGGTGTTGAAGTGGACGAAGCAGCAATTGAAAAATACCGTGTTCCAGATGGGGAATTAGATGATGATGGATATACCATTCATCCGCATCCACGTATAATAAAGACCGCAGTCTATCCGGATGGAAGTTGTATCCACATGGCAGGTGACGGTTTGAGTTACTTCAATGCAGGCAATGGAGAAGCTTATGTTGAAGGAGCACGACTAGAATTGACCTATGACGATGGTACAAAGGAGTGGGCAGATCTTTATGAGAAAGCATCAGAGAAACCTGTGCATGCCCAGTGGTAAAGTTGATAAACCTGTACCAGTCAGAATAAACTTGACAAGTAAATGGAAGGGTAATATTAAAAAATATCTATGAGATAATCTAAATAGAGATTTACCATTATGAAAACTTATCGCGTTGCCATCTTAGGCTGTCGCAGCCGTGGCACATCTGCAGCTAAGGCATATCATGCACACCCCCGTACAGAGATTGTAGCTCTCTGTGACCTTGTGCAAGAGCGGTTAGAAGCACTGGGTAAAATCGTGAATGTCTCTTCTTATTTCACAGACTTGGATGAGATGATCACACAGACTAAACCGGATATTGTTGCTATCCCTACCGCAACAGAATTGCACTATCCTCTTTGTATGCGTGTACTTGAACATGGTGTAAACATAGAAGTAGAAAAACCCTTATGTGTAGACTTAGCTCAAGCGGATGCAATTATTGCGAAAGCGAAGGAAAAAAATGCTCGTGTCGTCGTCCATCATCAAAGAAGGGTAAGTCCCACTATACAAGCTGTTGCAAAAACCCTTGATGCAGGTAAAATTGGAGACCTGCGATACATATATGCATGTGGAAAGGGTTATTATGCTGGATACGGATTGATGAATATCGGAACACATGTAGTCAACAACATGCTCCGTTTTGGTGGACATTGTAAAAGTATTGTTACCCAAGCAACAGCGGGTGGACGCGAACTTATACCTGAAGATGTCCTACCATCACCCGCAGGAATGGGAACTGTTGTGGGAGAATATACTACCTCAACACTCCAATTTGATGGAAACGTAACTGGAACACTTATTCAACAACGGTTTCCTAAAGTCAGTAGTGATGCGTATGTTTTAGAACTTTACGGTAGCGATGGAAGATTATTCTGGTCCGAATTGAAGGGAGCATGGTGGTTACCGAACCCACACTTTGTACCTGATGGTACACATGACAGATGGGAAAAACTCACGCCAATCTATCCTGAGCATTTTGACAGAGACAAAGGCGCAGATGCAGACGATTATTGTATAGTAGATGAATATGTTAAAGCTTTAGACGAAAACCGAGAACATGAATGTAATGGTGAAGAGGGTCGTCATGTTATGGAGATTCTAATGGGAGTTTTTGAATCAGCAGTTTATGGAACGCGTGTAGAATTACCTCAGGAGAATCGGGAACACCCCTTAATCCGATGGCGAGAAGAAAACGGGCTCGGGCCACTAAGAGAAATGCCGAGAGATTACGGTTCATGGCTATCATTAGAAGATAAACGTTTATATGGAGAAAATAAGTAATAACGTGAGCTCGGGGTCCGAAATATGAAGCATATTTTGTAGCATAACTTTTCCAGGTTGTGCATCGGACAAAAAATATCTTATTCCAAACTCACGTTAGAATCAGTTCTATAGTAAGACATTCAATCAGATTTAATTTTATAGCGAGAATTCTTATGCCAAATCCTACAACGAATGCTGACAATTTACCACCTGTACCGCTCACAGAAGAGCAACGATTTCTTTTCGATACACGCGGTTGGCTGCTATTTCCAGGTGTATTAAATGAAATAGAATCCAAAGAGATGCGTGAATTCTGTTATCAACTCAAACAGGATCCAGAATCTATACCTGAACATCATCGTTCATCAATCGGAGGTCCATTGGAATCGTTGACTGATCATCCAGTAGTTCTCGGTTTTATGAATGAATTTTTGACATCTGGCTATGCCAATGATAATTGTTATGGCTTCCGTTTTGAGGGTACGTTCCTGACCATACGCGGGAATGGGCACGACAACTTCCAGCCTCACGGTGGCCGAGGCATGCTAAATTTTCCCGGAAATTCACACACCTATCATCTACATCATGATAGAGCACACAGTGGATCGACACGAGTTGTATGGGAGCTCAATCCTGTAAAGGCACGTAGTGGTGGAACGATGTTCTTGACTGGGAGTCATAAAGGGGCGTTTCCTGCACCAAAATCTACCGCAGACCGAAATTCTCCGCTATGGGAGGATTATAGTTGCCCAGCAGGTTCAGTCCTGATTTTCACTGAAGCCATTACACACACCGGTGCAAAATGGACTGACGCGGAATTAGACCGCGTGGCTATTTTCAACTGCTACAATACCGTCGGCAATAAATGGCACAGATGGGAACCACACCCGAAGCACGTTGAAGAGATGCCATTCAAACGCAAAACGCTATTCCGACCGGTCTATTGTCAGGACAATACGCCAACTTTAGATGCTGTTTGAGTCAGTAGTATATCACATATCCATCAACATAAAGAGTTTCTTATGAAAATTACTAATGTTAAAACGTACGTTTCATCGTCTGGACATTTCTTTGTTAAAGTAGAAACTGATGCGGGAATATACGGTGTCGGTGAAGGGGGCATAAGAAGACGGTCACTCGCTTTAGCAGAAGTTATTCGTTCTTTTGATCCCATACTCATCGGATCAAATCCGTTTCAGATTGAACACCTATGGCAAGTGATGTTCCGTGGAGGATTTTTCCCGGGTGGTGTTGTTCAATCTGCTGCAGTCAGTGCAGTTGACATTGCACTGTGGGATATTAAGGGAAAAGCACTAAATGTCCCTGTTTATGAACTCTTAGGTGGTCGAACAAGAGACAAAGTCGTCTGCTATCCACATAATGGTGGCGGAAATTTGGATGCACTTGTTGAAAGTTGTAGACAAACTTATGAAGCAGGTTGGAAATTCGTACGATGGGGTTTAGCTGATAGGACCGGATCGGGTACGTTTGAGCCGCGACGCGCTGTGCAATTCGGGCTAGAAGAGGTGCAAGCAGTCCGAAAAGCATTAGGAGAAGAGGTTAATATCCTTGTAGATGTCCACACACGTCTTGATCCTGCGGATAGTCTCGACTTTTGCTCTAAAGTAGAACAGTATAATCCGTTTTTCATTGAAGATCCTTTGCGAAGTGAAAACGCTGCAAGTCTCAGAAGGTTGCGTCAACAAACATCAGTTCCCATTGCGGTAGGTGAACAATATGATAGTAAATGGAAATTCAGAGAAGTTATTGAAGAGGACCTATTGGATTATTGTCGTGTTGACTTATGTATTGCTGGTGGATTGACAGAAGCGCGAAAGATCGCGGGATGGTGTGAAACGCATTATATCCATCTAGCACCGCATAATCCACTCGGGCCCGTTTCTACGGCGGCCTGTCTACATCTTTGTTTGGCATCATCACTTGTTGGTGTGCAGGAACTTCCTCGCGCACCGATGTCCTCTCTAACAGATGTTTTTCCCGTTCAAGTCCCATTTGAATCTGGTTATCTATTACCACCAGAATTACCTGGACTCGGTATTGAATTCAATGAAAACGCATTGACTAACGTGTCTACACAGGAATATGGACCACCGCACGGGTACCAAAGAGAGGATGGTTCTTATACAAATTGGTAAGGATTATTGGTGTTTTTTTAATCCCAGACTATCCGCGGAAGGTGAATTTATAACATGAAGGAGTTAGATCAATTTTATACAAAAAAAGAAATAGCTATTCTGTGCTGGCAACATTTCACAGACCTTCTACCGACACTTAACAAAACTGTAAATGATTTCTACTTTGTAGAACCGTCTGCGGGGACTGGTGCATTTTATGAACTCTTGCCTCCAAATAATAGGTTAGGTATAGATCTTGTTCCTAAATGCAATGAAGTAGAATCACGAGATTTTTTCTCTATTACAAATTTACCTTATGCTCCGGATGAGACAGCTATTATCGGAAATCCTCCTTTCGGAAAACGCGGAAAATTAGCAATGACTTTTTTTAATCATGCAGCCTACTTAGCAGATATTGTCGCTTTCATTCTTCCATTAACATTTCGTAAATTTGCTGTTCATAAATTGCTTGACCCTAGTATGCAATACATCAGTAAGTTAGTTCTGCCCAAAGATGCCTTCATACTTGGTAGTGGTAAACACCTCTCAGTTAACACAGAATTTCAAATTTGGACACGTTTGCCAAGTGAACATAAAGACATGCGGGAAAGTAAACCTTTACCAATTTGGCATCAGGACTTTCATATTTGGCAATATAATAATACGAATGCTGCTTTGAAGGTCTTCAACAACGCATTTGATTTTGCAGTACCGTGTCAAGGATGGCAAGATTATACCCGTAAAGAAACAGATGAAAAAAATTGTGAAAAGAGCAAGCAATGGGTACTTCTAAAAGCGAAAGACAACATAGTATTAGAACGATTAATGCAAATTGACTATGAACGCTTAGCACAAAAATGCGCAACTGCTATTCCGGGCTTTCGAAAAGCTGATCTAGTGAAGGAATATACAGAACAGTATGAGTAAAATAGGACTTACGCATTGTAGCATAAACTTTCCAGTTTGTGCATCGTGGACGCAACCTAGAAAGGTTACGCTACAAGGGGCACAACCTTTTTTAGAGCGGTTTGTAACCCCGACTTCAACCGAAATTGCGTAAGTCCTATAAAACTTATTCAAACCCTATGGTTTAAGGAGAACATTTATGACAACAGACGACATTAAATCAATGGCAACAGAGTATATCATCAATACTTACGGAGACAGAAGTCTTGCATTCGTAAAGGGTGAAGGTCCATATCTATGGGATGCAGAAGGAAAAAAATATCTGGATTTTTTGGGTGGATTAGCAGTCAATGGATTAGGACATGCACATCCAAAGGTTGTTGCAGCAATACGGGAACAAGCAGGAAATATCCTCCACACATCGAACCTATACTACATACAACCACAAGCAGAATTAGCAAAACTACTTATTGATAATTCTGATATGGACCAATGTTTCTTCTGTAATAGTGGTGCTGAGGCGAATGAAGCAGCGATCAAATTAGCACGAAAATATACCAAAGACAGTGGAAGAACTGATGCCTATGAAATAATTACGATGGACAATTCGTTCCATGGGCGAACAATGGCTACCATTACTGCCACCGCACAGACAAAATATCATGTCGGATTTGAACCGATGCTTGAAGGTTTCACTTATGTCCCTTTTGATGATCTGGAAGCAACTGAATCTGCAATTAACGACAAAACTTGTGCCATATTAGTAGAACCGATTCAGTCAGAAGGTGGCGTTAATATCCCAAGTGATGGATATCTACAGGGATTACGTGAGCTCTGTGATAAACATAACCTACTGCTAATTTTTGATGAAGTCCAAACAGCGATGGGCAGATTAGGGACTTTTTTCGGTTATCAAAGTTATGGTGTAGTGCCTGATGTAATTACAATGGCAAAGGCACTCGGTAGCGGCGTTCCTATTGGTGCCATGTTAGCCAAACGTGATGTCGCGGAGAGTTTCGTTCCTGGCACACACGCAGCCACTTTCGGCGGCAATTTCTTATCCACCGCTGCAGCGGTCGCAACAGTAAAAACTATATTAGAGGAGAATCTAGCTGTAAATGCAGTAAAAATGGGGAACTATCTTGCAGGCGGTCTAATGGAACTCAAAGATAAGTATCCAATTAAAGAGGTGCGCGGGAAAGGCCTCCTACGGGGTCTTGTCATGGAAGAAGATGCAAAACCGCTCGCAGCAAAATGCATTGAAAACGGTTTAGTAACAATATGTACCAACGACTACATCCTCCGTTTCCTACCGCCACTCAATATCAATAATTCACACGTTGAGGAAGCGGTGAATCTTGTCGAAAAATCCATGTCGGAGGTTTACTAAATGAGAACCCATCAAAATAGTGGGATTCTAATTTTGTTAGGTTTCTTGATAATATATGCATGTACATTCTATTTTGGGTGCAGTACAAAGAACGCCAATGTAAACTGGTCACACGTCGAATTGGCCGAGTTTGAACAACACTTAGCAACGCTGCAAGCACGATATGATCTAACTGAAACATTAAGATCCACTAAGATGATGGTAACTATTCAGGAAGCTGACCGTAACCCTGAAGAGCTCCGCGAATTGTTATGGTATAAAAAGACTGCGGATGGCGGAGAACAACTTCGCATCAATGTATTAGGGGCATTCAACGATACAAAGGGATTGGCAATTGCAAATAGAGAGCAATTCCTTTTAACACTCCTCGATGAACAGAAAACATACATCGGTGAATTAAACGATGGCATATTAAGAGAAATTTTTGGCGTAGATTTACGCGTCTCTGATGTATTGAGTGCGATCTTTGCAAATCCTTTTCTGAATAGACAAAATGCATCATTAAAGATAGAGAAATATGGACAAATGTTCCGTGTTACTTGCACTGGCGTTGAAACCGATCACATAGAGACGATTTTACTCAAAGTTCAAGAAGATGAACCGCGTGTAACCGAATGGCAGATAAAAAATAAAAATGGAATACTGCAACGTGCTATTTTCGCCGATTATAGGGATGTAGATGGAATCTTACGGGCTAACAGGGTTGAAATAATCCGCCCACCTGAAAAAACACGAGTCGTTGTCAGAATGGAACAAGTTCAACATCATGTAGATATTAAGGATAGTAAATTTGATTTCGCTCCATTCCTATCCGAGGATTTTGAGATCATAACCGTATCAGACGACGACGAAACAGATGACCTAGAATGAGAAAACTGAAGGAACTTAGAATTCGTGCTCATGCAAAAATCAACCTATATCTCGATGTAATAAGTAAACGCGAGGATGGATATCACAACATTGAAACGGTTTTTCATTCTATTGATTTGCACGATGATGTAATTCTACGTGAACAATCAAAAACAGAATTTACCATCACTTGCGATCATCCTCATGTACCTAAAGATTCAACAAACATCGCATATTGTGCTGCAGAGGCAATCCGTCGTGTTGTCGATGGGATAGGTGGACTTGAAATTCAGATTAACAAACGAATCCCCGTTACTGCAGGACTTGCAGGTGGAAGTGCAAACGCAGCTGCTGTTCTATATGGAGTAAATGAGCTATTTAGCTTAGGATTATCAGTTAAGAAGTTGTTAGAAATAGGTGCAAAATTGGGAGCAGATATCCCTTTCTGCCTACAAGGAGGGGCAGCTGTGGGCACAGGTATTGGAGATATTCTTACCCCGTTACCACCGCTCGATAACGTACCACTGCTTCTCATAAACCCTGGATTAACTGTCCCAACAGCAGATGTATTCAATAATTTACATATTCCCTTGACAAATCAGGAAAATGGAAGTATAATTATTAGGAAATATGTTGAGAAAGGTGATATCCTTGGGGTGGCAAACAACCTGTACAATTTCCTGGAATCACAGGTTTTTCAAAAGTACTTTATATTATCAGAACTAAAAACCCAGTTATCCATGCAGACTGGTTGTTATGGTGCCTTGATGTCCGGTAGTGGAGCTACAATATTCGCGATTATGCATGACACAAATTCTGTACAAAGAAGCAAATCACATTTCAAAAACATAGTTAGTTATAGCACAATTACAACAACTAGCTCAGTTGGTGTATGTATTGATAATTGAAGGGCGGTGGCCAAGCGGTAAGGCACAGGTCTTTGGAACCTGCATGCGTAGGTTCGAATCCTACCCGCCCTGTTCATTCTTTCAGATAGATAAAGGTTTAGATGCACAAATGCAACAAGCAAATTTGGAAGTTCAACAAAGAGACACTTTTGGAAAACAGAGTGCACGAGCAATGCGACGTAGTGGCGACGTACCTGCGGTTGTTTATGGTCGTAAACAGGGTACTATCCCATTAAAAATTAATGAACGCGCACTTAAACAATTCCTACGCACTTACGGCGAAAACGTCATCATTAATATTGAAGTAACAGAAGGCAATTCGGAACCGGTTGTCATTAAGGAAATACAACGTGATCCTGTTAAGAAACAGGTATTGCTACACGCAGATTTTATCCGTATTTCTTTAAATGAACCCATTACCTCCTCTGTTCCAATTGTAATAGTCGGTACTCCTGCTGGTGTACAAGAGGGGGGTGTAATTGAATTCCCACTCCGTGTCCTAACACTTAATTGTCTACCCGCATTAATGCCTAACGAGATCACTGTCAATGTCACTGATATGGAAATTGGCGATATAGTCTATGTTCAAGATATTGAACTTGACGATGAAATCGAAGTTTTGGATGAACTACAACGTATGATCGTCTCCGTTAGTCAACCACGCGTAATTGTGGAAGAAGTTGTTGAGGTAGAAGAGGGTGAGGAAGGTGAAGAAGGCGAAGAAGGTGAAGAACGTAAAACTGAAGATACTACATCTGATGACGGTGAAGAAGAACGGACTGAACCTGAGGTCATTTCTCGTAGACGTAGTAAAGACGACGATGAATAGTTTATCAAATGTGGGTACGCTTATTTAATTCATCAACTCTCCTCTTATTCATTTCTATAGCATTTGCAACGCACGGTTTTGCACAAGCAACAACCGTGCGTTTTGTTGATGGTCAGGGGGAAACGCTTGCAGACGTAGAACCTATTATACATGAAGATAAAATTTTCCTTCCAGTTGATACACTCAATTCAGTATTTGATTCTGAATTGAAACTCGAATATCATCGGCCAAGGCAGAGGTTAACACTAAAGACAAAAGGTAAAGAGATCCGATTACATATCGGTAATCCTTCAGTCAGCATTGACTCTGGAAAACAGACTTTTACACTATCTGAACCGCCACGTGTCCTTCAGGGGCAACCGATGTTGCCTATTGTGTTTTTTATCGATATCCTTCCTAAGATTGAAGATATTGAGGTACAATACAACGCTAATCTTCAACGCATAAGAATTATGCCCAAGACGGTATGGGAACAACAACCTAAAGATGAAATTCGTGAATGGAAAATAATTATTGATCCAGGTCATGGCGGTGAAGAAAATGTAGGATGTCAAAGTCAGAATGGTCTACTTGAAAAGGATATTGTCCTCACTATCGCAAAACAGATACAACAGCAGGGGAATCAAGAAGGTTATTCAATTATGTTAACACGAAATGAAGACGTTGCAACCAAACGTATTCGTCGAGTACAATTCTCAAACCAGAATCAAGGGCATCTTTTTATAAGTCTACACTGCAATGCATCCTATTCACCGAATCACAAAGGCATACGGATTTATCTGAACAATCCAAATGGGTTGCTTAGATTTAGACAGCGACCAATTCCGTTGTTAGGAAAAGAGAGTCTTAATATCCTTACACAGGACGATTTCATTAAACAGAGTAAAGATTTTGCAGAAGTTTTGCAGAAAGAGATGAACTTTCTTGCCGAAGACCCAATTAAAATATCAGAATTACCACTTATCTCTTTATCAGATGTATATATGCCAGCGGTGCAAATAGAACTCGGTTACCTTTCAAACCTTGGTGATGTGACGCGTCTTTCCAAACCGGAGCATATTACGCAGCTATCGCGAGCAATTGTCCGAGCGATACAGATATATTCCGTATCTGTAAATACACCTTCAGTGCCAAACGGAACACCAGCAGAAGATTCTACCGATTCCGATTGAGATCAATCCTATGAATATTTTGAGAAAAATATTACATTCAAGGCTCTTCATTACGTGGTGTATTACTTTGGTCGTCATCGTAATATGTCTATCCATATCACTCTTATTAATTTCACGTTCAAAACGGACAATTATTCAGGACGCACCACCTAAACTTCCTGACGTAGCGAGTCCCACTGATACCTTGCCAGAAGCACAACAAATAAATCTATTTCTATTAGAAACGGATGGCACTGAACTTATTCCAAAAACAGTTGAATTAAGACTATATCTCGATACAACAGAACGTTTAAAACAGATAATTTCAGCACTGATTAAGGAAACACCGCCAAGTTACCGAAATCCTATCCCACGCGGAACTATCCTAAATCAAGTATACATAGATAACCAAAAGACTGCCTATATGGATTTTTCTCACCATCTTGCATCTGGACAAATTGGTGGGACGACTGCTGAACTTTTAACCATTTCTGCTATTTTAAGAACTGTTTTTGACTCTTTTCCTGACGACGTTTTGCATGTCCAGATCCTTATTGAGGGTCAAGAACAAGAAACGCTTTCAGGACATATTGACATATCTCAACCCCTAAGGTTTTAAGCAAAACCGCTATCAAAATAACATAGGTTGAACCGTGAAGCTTATTGTTGGACTCGGTAATCCAGGACTTCGCTACAAGAATACGAAACACAATATAGGATTCAGAGTAGTTGATGCACTCTATGACAAAATACTCTCAACTGCCTCAGCAGATACAACCTATACCAAACGAGCGACATCTATATGTAAATCACTCATATATCAAACCGAATGGAACGATTCACCAATCGTCCTTGTTAAACCGATGACATATATGAATAATAGTGGTTCTGCAGTTTTCTCACTGGTCAATAGATTTGATGTTCAACTGCCAGACCTATTGATCATTTATGACGATGTACATTTGGATATCGGTATGATAAGAATTAGGAGAGGCGGAAGCGATGGTGGACAAAAGGGTATGCAATCTATTATACAACACCTTGGCACCTTAGATTTTCCACGTTTACGGATCGGTATTGGTCAACCCTTATGTGACATCGTAGATTACGTGCTTTCGGAATTTTCCAAAGAAGAGGAAATAGCAATGGAGCAAACCGTGGAACGTGCGGTAGAAGCAATTGAGATTTACCTAACAGATGGTATTCAAACCGCAATGAATCAGTATAATAAACGTATAAGGACATCAATGACTGATCCATCCGAGGAGTAAGAAATGGATAAAAAATACCAAATTAAGAATGTTAAAGACATACCAAGTCCTGTTCTTGTGGTATATCATAATTTAGTAAAAAAGAACATTGAACATGCAATAAACACGGTAGAGGGTGATGTATCTAAACTCAGACCTCATGTCAAAACGCACAAGACTGCAGAGATTGTTACAATGGCACGGGAAGCCGGTATCCTCAAACATAAATGTGCAACGTTACGAGAAGCAGAAATGCTTGCACAGAACGGTATTACGGACATAGTAATTGCATATCAGATGGTCGGTCCAAATATCAATAAATTTCTACGGCTTCAGCAACAATATCCAGATACAGATTTCAAGGTAATCGTCGATCATATAGACGCAGTTACACAACTATCTGGAGCGTCAAAGCATCTCGGTCTGAATGTAAAAGTTATGCTTGATCTTGATGTCGGAATGAAACGAACAGGTGTGCCTGTGGGTGATCATGCTGTCAAGATTTATGAGTCTATTGATCAGTCAGCTGGACTTCTACCCGGGGGGTTGCATGTATACGATGGACATATACATGATGAAGATGTTATCGCTCGTAGGAATGCATGCAACAAAAGTCTCGCTCAGGTTAAGATAATGCAAGACAAACTTCTCGGAAAAGGTCTCAAAGTGCCACTAATCGTAATGGGAGGAACTCCCACATTTCCTATCTATGCAACTACGCCAGGAGTTGAGGCATCACCGGGTACTTTTGTTTTTCATGACTACGGTTATACATCCCATTTTCCCGACCTCGGCTTCATACCCGCTGCTTTACTATTGAGTCGTATTATTAGTATACCTTCCTCAACGCGTTTCACGCTTGATTTAGGACACAAAGCCATCGCAGCTGATCCTGATGGTGTTCGCGGCACGATACTGAATATTGATAATACTGAGGTAGACACGCAACATGAAGAACATTGGGCAGTGAATGTACCTGATACTTCACATTTACATATTGGTCAGGAGGTATATGTCTGTCCAACACATATTTGTCCCTCAGTTGCATTACATCCGTTTTACTATGTCATAGATTCCGATGGGTACTATCGAGAGACATGGGAAGTTACTGCACGAAATAGAGTTATACGGTTTGCAGAGAATGTATCATAAATTATTTGTTTCGGGATTAGTTTGTTTATCCGAATCATGTCTATGGTGATTCATCCTTCGCAGTTCCTGCCAAATTCCCGCCAGCATAGCAGTAACGGCAACCAGCATGAATGGTTCCAGAGAGTTTACTTCAGGATTAAGTATTATAGAAATTCCCACACCGATACATAGTACAACTGTTAGGAATATAATCGACCAGTCAATTTCTGTTATCTTAATCTTAAACACTGTTTCCTCCAACATAAATTCTATCTAATCATATTCTCATATTTGATGTATACAGATTACCTAAAACTTCTGAATAGCATCAACCAATTTATCTGCGCCATACATTACTACATCAGTAGCAGGTAAACCTGTTGCCATCTCCACAGCATTAATTGCCTCACGTGTTTCTATTTCAGATAAATCAAAACAATTGAGTGCTATTCCAATTACCTTGGCAGGTTTGATCGGCTCTGCTAACATCTCATACTGTGCGATCATATCGGTAAGAGATGGCAACGGCACTGTGTAACGTGCAACGGTATCTCGTGAGGGTTGATGGCAAAAAATCATTGCATCCGGCATACTGCCATGTAGCAAACTCAATGTCACCCCAGAATAACCTGGATGAACTAATGAACCTTGTCCTTCAACGATAAGCAGGTCGTGATTTTTTGCTCCCTCAAGTACAATCTCTTCAGCTGCACCAGCGGTAAAATCAGAAATGACAGCATCAATTGCAATACCCCACCCCCAAACCATAATTCCGTTTTGACCGGTTGGACAAAATTCAGCGTTAAGTCCGCGTGCTTTTGCAGTTTTCGTAATCTCTATACCAGATAGCATCTTTCCAACCCGGCAATCTGACCCTACAGTGAGGACAACAGTCGCGTCAACATCAGCAGCTCTACATGTTGCAACAGGTAAGTTTTCTGGCGGTTTTCTTGCATCCCACAGAACCACACTGTTTTTTGCTGCCAATGCAACAAGTTCGTCGTTTTCACTCAAAAAATGGTGGAGACCACTCATAATGTGCAAACCATGGCTGATAGCATCACGAATAATTTCATCCCATTCAGCAGGTAATTCACCACCGGGCGGTGCAATTCCGATTGCTAACATTGTCGGTTGGAATTGCAGTGCATTTGCAAGATTTTTAACTATAGGTATTCCTTCGCCAATTTCAATGACCTCGCTGACATCTTTTCCTGCCTGGGTGCTATCAATTACAGCGACAACGTTATCTGGAAGGTACCTCACCAATACAGTGGCTGTCTTGGATTCAAGTACACCAAACGAGCCTTCTGCCAGAATGACAATTCTATGTGATTTTGGATTTAGTTGTTTTATCATTATTGATTAGATTATCATATATCATCTTATTTTTCAAGGAATTGGCAGGAATTGTAGGGTTATTTAGTTTTATAGATATTCATTTTATCAAGTTAACTGTGAGTAAAGGTTTTGATGCATATTCCTTTATTTTATCAGCGATCCGTGTTATGCCTTGAAAACGGAATACGGATAATGCGGTATTTCGTAAAGCGGCCATGACTTGTGGAATAGCCCCGCATCTGACAGGTGATGCGTCCTCGCCGAGTAGCACATCGCGCATCCAATGCGACTTGTTCTCTATTGCCCAATGGCCTCTCCGTAAAGCAAGTAAGCGTTCTGCGGATGCCTCACTCGGTTTCAGGCTCGTAATCCCATAGGTAGTGCGGGTTGTCTCTTCTCCTGTCTTCATATTTTTGGAAGTATAGCAATATTGGATCACTTGTGCTACGCCCGGCCAATCCAGATATGCGTTGAGACTTGTGCTTGCCTTGATACATCGCGTCTCAAGTCTGCCATGCGACTTTTCAATCGTCTCATGCATGTATATCGGTTTCCCTAAAGTAGGGTGTGTTGTGTCTTCAGAAACCGCGTCAGGCACGCCTTGAAAAAGTTTTTCAATCGCTTCTAACAGGTCCGGTTGATTGCCTTTAACAGGCAGCATATAGTCGCCCCCGCTGTTTATGATTCCGTGGCAGAAAGAGCGTTGTGTCAAAAGGGCATCCGTTGTGATAACTTTGCCTGCTACATCAAACGCTTTGAGGATTTCCGTTGATACCGGTATTTCATTGGTTTTGTCGCTGACACCTCGCTGCGTGAGGGTGATCCCTAACTCATGAGAGACGACGGAGAGTAAATGGCTGATCATCGCACCACTTTTTTTAGACGCACGCAGGGTTTTGCCATCTATAGCGACTGCGTCGGAACACCCCCGCAAATCAGGGCACTCTGCTAATGCGGCGTTTACCCATTTTGACAGGATGTTTTCTAATGCTTCAACGTCCAACTTTTTCAACAGATTATGGATAGTTGCGGCACAAGGCGTTTTGTGATGTGTGAACCCGAGTGCTTTTGTGAGTGCGGGCTGTGAGCGTGCCCAGGTAGCGATGGATGTATACCCTTTATGCCCGCACATCAATCCAACGACTAAAAGTGCGAGGATTGCTTTCAAGGGGTGCCGTTTCCCTTTTTCCTTGCGTGGGTCTGTAAGTTCTGCTAACATATCCATTAAGTGGCAGGACTTTTTTCTTGTCATTCTTCACCTCAAAAGATCGTAAGTTTTTAAGGTGAAGTATAGCAGATATACCATGAAAAATCACGGTATATCTGCACATCCTAAAATATTAACGATTGTGATAAAAAACAACTAAAATACATAAAACTAAATAACCCTACAGGAATTGACGTAGGTGTCTGCAACCGATTGCAAAACCGTCTAAACCTGGTGCGCCTCGATCTTCGTGTTCAACACATAAAACATAGTCGTAACCAGATTCCATCAATGCTCCGATAATTGTCCCCCAATTCAACTGTCCTCTTCCTGGCACTCGATATTGCCACCACCAATTGCCAATTATTCCTTGCCGAAACAACATCTGTGGACTTATTTCACAATCCTTAACATCTGCATAGTACCATTTTCCGTTGAACATACGAATTGCATCTTCTGCAGGCATAATCCCCATCCATATCCAGTGTGACGGATCACAGGACAGACCGAGATAATCAGATGGAATTGCGTTGAGGATACGTTCCCACATCTCCGGATTACATGCGATATTTCCCATCCGGACAGCACAATCTAAAGCGAGTTTCACGCCTTTTTCCTCTGCGAATTACACAACCGGTGTCCACATCTCTTTGAATCTTTCTACGAGTTCCATAGAACGATCCCCTGGATTTCCAGGTTCAGAAGAAAATTGCCCGTAAAAATGCCAACTCACTGGACTTCCTGCATAGGTTACAACCACAGGAATTTTGAGTATATGGGCAGCTTCAATTGCACTCGATAAAGAATTCCGCGCGTTTTCTCGTGTCTCTAAGTTATCGTCTAACAAGTTCGAATGTGCTGTTAATGCAGCAAGAAAAATATCTGCATGCGATAAATACTTCTTGACTTCCTCCCCGTTTGTTTGTATAATCTGTTTCGGTTCGAAGAGTCCACTTGCATTCGGTCGGATTGCGTCAAAGTCATTGGATTTTGCCCAGGCAGCACAATCGGCAAAACTCCATGCACCATCACCAACAGTTGTACTAAAACTGATCTTCATTTTTTACTCCACTACGAATTTAGGTATACCATCAATTATACAGATATGCGAATTGTTTGTGAAGAAAATCTAAATAACAAACTGCTTGACTTGTATCATCAGCTGCAAGCAGAACACGGTAACCTTAGATGGTGGCCCGCAGATACGCCGTTTGAAGTAGCCCTCGGTGCAATTTTAACACAGGCGACTGCCTGGCGGAACGTTGAAAAGGCAATAGATAATCTCAAATCCGCAGATGTCTTCACACCTGAGCAGATTCATGCTATCTCCCAAGATAAGTTAGAAGAACTTATCCATCCCTCCGGTTATTATCGCATGAAAGCTAAGAAGGTACGTGCGTTTGTTAATCATATCATCCAACGCCCCTTCAAAATTATGTTCGAGCAATCTGTTCCTGATTTACGTAAAGAATTACTATCTATCTACGGTGTCGGTCCCGAAACAGCAGATTCTATAATTCTCTATGCCGCCGAGAAACCGAGTTTTGTAGTTGATACCTATACCTACAGACTAATTAGTAGGTTGGGATGGGTTGAGGAAAACTTCCATTATGAGAGACTCCGTTCTCTTTTCATGGATAACTTGCCGCATGATGTTGATTTGTTCAACGAATACCACGCCTTGATTGTTCGGCATGGTGCAAGAGTATGTAAGAAAACCCCAGTTTGCGAAGCATGTTGCTTACAGAGTATATGTAATTATTTTGACAATAGGTTAGATTGAATTGTCAGATTTATGTATCTGATTGAAAGTATATGTGTTATAATGCCATAAAATATGTATTTTTACTTTTTCTGTCAGATCCGAATTTTGATTTTATCTGCGGAAAATATCCATGTTCCTTTTTAAAATATGATATCAGGAGAAATGTTAATGGCTAATAATTTACGTTTTGGTGTTGTCGGTTTAGGTATGGGTATGAATCGATCGGGTGTTATTCATAGCACAGATGGTGCTGAACTTGTCGCTGTTGCAGACTTAAAAGGAGATCGGCGTAAGGCTGCAGAAGAAAAGTTCGGTTGTGATAGTCATGAAGATGCGCTCGAAATGTTTGACCGTGATGATATTGATGTTGCTATGATTATGACCCCCAGTGGTCTACATGGGCATTTCGGTGAGGAAGCCGCCCGTCGGGGAAAACATGTGATCACGACAAAACCTATGGATGTCAGTGTTGAAAACTGTAATTCTCTTATCAAGACATGTGAAGACAACAACGTTAAACTTATGGTTGACTTCGGTGAAAGATACGGAAATAACAACAGACGTATCAAAACTGCTCTTGACCAAGGTGCTATCGGTAGACCGCTCCTATGTGAACTCCGTATGAAATGGAAACGACCCGACAGTTATTATGTCGGTTGGCACGGTACATGGGAATTAGATGGCGGCGGTTCTATCATGAACCAAGGCGTACACTCCATTGACCTGATGTTATGGTTTATGGGACCCGTCAAACGTGTCATCGGTGCTCATTTTGATGTCTACGATCATGAGAATTGTGAAACTGAAGATATGACTTCCGCCATTTTAGAATTTGAGAATGGCGCATTGGGTCATGTACTAACAACCACGACTTATCCTGGTGGTAGCATTACTATGATACATATTCACGGTCAAATCGGGATTGTCGGTGTTGGACCAGAAATTTGGCAGTTCCCTGAAGGTCAAGAACCTGAGATTGAACTTCCGCCTTATCCTGGCAATGTCATTCAGGACGCAATACGTGTCATTAACGAGGATGCTGCACCCGCAGTTGATGGTTACGAAGGCAGACGTTCTGTTGAACTGAACATGGCTATCTATGAATGTGCGCGTAGTGGAAATTCTGTAACTTTATAAGTATAACGATCAATTCTGTAGGTGTTGAATTTTTCAGCTATTAGTATGTTTCGAATTGCACCTACAGAACCACTATCAATAAAGGATTAGGATTCTTCTGCTTTTGCCTTCAAGTCATATAGTATATTCACAGCATCCAGAGGTGTAATTTGAGAGAGTTCCAGCTGGCGCAACTCTTCCACAAGTGGATGCGTTTTTGGCGTGAACAGTGCCATCTGCAATGTATCGCTTTGTAACGTTTTTCGTGTAATTTGACGTTGGGGTCGCGGCATTTTCTGCGCTGCTTTTTGTGGTTTCTCCGTTCCGTCACTTGATTCAACGCTGAGATTATGTTGCTCAAGGACTTCAAGAATTTGTTGTGCGCGTGTAATAACATCATTCGGTAGACCTGCAAGTCTTGCTACATGTATCCCATAACTTTGATCCGCACCACCTGGTACAACTTTGCGGAGGAAAGTAACCTTTTCTCCATCTTCATGAACTGCGACATTATAGTTTTTTGCGCGTTTGTACTTACTTGCAAGTTCTACAAGCTCATGATAATGCGTTGCGAATAGTGTTTTCGCACTGATTTTTTTCTCATCTAACAGATATTCCGATACTGCCCATGCGATGCTGAGCCCATCAAATGTACTAGTCCCCCTTCCCACTTCATCCAGGATGACGAGACTTTTGCTTGTAGCATTATTGAGGATATTTGCTGTTTCGTTCATTTCTACAAGAAATGTGCTCTGTCCCGTTACCAAATTATCTGAAGCCCCGACACGAGTGAAAATCCTATCTACTAATCCAATTTTCGCTGCAGATGCAGGTACAAAACACCCGATCTGTGACATCAGGACAATCAGTGCAGTTTGTCGCAAATACGTGCTTTTGCCGCTCATATTCGGTCCGGTGATAATATGTAGTTGTTCATCATCACAGTTTAGTTTTGTATCATTCGGCACAAAACCTTCCTGTGTGAATATCTGCTCTACTACAGGGTGTCGTCCATCACGGATAATAATCTCATCACTGTTCTCTACAGTAGGTTTTACATAATTATATTTCGAAGCACAAAATGCGAAACTTGCAATAACATCAATCATAGCAATGACATAAGCGATCTTTTGTATCTCTTCAGTATGTTCTGCTACTTGATCTCGAATATCACAAAATATCTCATATTCAAGTGTCTGTATGCGATCTTCGGCTGTTAGGACCTTAGCTTCCTGTTCTTTAAGGTCAGTAGTAATAAAACGTTCAGCGTTTCGTAATGTCTGTTTGCGGATGTAGTGTGCTGGTACCAAGTCAAGATTCGGTTTGGTTACTTCAATATAATAACCAGATGCTTGATTAAATCCGACTTTTAATGAAGTAATTCCGCTCCGTTTACGTTCTTCTTCTTGCAGGGCAGCCATCCAATCCTTACCTTGACTAACAATCTGTCGGAATTCATCGAGTTCAGCATTATAACCGTCATTTATCACACCCCCCTCACGAATAGTTGCAGGTGGATCTGGATGAATACCCTTCTCAATCAATTCTACTAACGAGGTCATCGGATTTAATTCCGCATTGAGTGCAGTTAATAGTTGCGATACACAACTATTAAGTTGTCCCTTGACATCAGGTACCAGCGAGAGTGAATCTTTAAGTGAGTGCAAATCTCGTCCATTGACTGAACCCAGACTAATTCGTGTGATAAGACGTTCCATATCGGACATCTTACCCAGTACATCTCGCAATTCTTCTTGTCTGTTTATCTCTGTTTTGAGTTCATCAACTGCATCTAGACGTTCTTTTATTTCGTTTTCATTAAGCAACGGTTGTAGCATACACTGCCGTAATTTTCTGCCGCCCATTGATGTAACTGTTTGATCCAGCACTTCGAGTAATGTACCTTTCGTTGAGCTATCTCGTATAGATGCCGTCAGTTCAAGATTTCGCTGTGTATCCGCATCTAACACCATAAAATCTGATAGTGTGTATGTGTGCAGTGAGATGATATGTTGGACTTCCTGTTTCTGTGTTTCATGGAGATAATAGACGAGTGCTCCTGCTGCACATATTGCAGTCGGAAGATGTTCACAACCGAATCCATCAAGAGAAACTGTTTGGAAATGTTCAAGCAGTTCTGTTCTGGCAGAGTCATAGTCGAAACGCCAATCTGGCAGATAATTAATCACAGCCTTCAGTTCAATTTTCAGCTGCTCCACCAATTCTTCATCTTCATAAGACTCTGAAAAAAGAAATTCTTTGGGTGAGAATCGGTGTATTTCAGCGAGTAGTTGCGCACGATCCGTGAGTTGGGTTACTTTAAATTCACCTGTGGAGAGATCCACAACAGCGATACCGTAAGTCTCTTCTTCCTGATAGGTAGACACAAGGAAATTGTTAGATTTGTGTTCAAGAACTTTAGGATCAGTGACGGTACCGGGAGTGACAATACGAACGACATCGCGTTTTACGAGCCGATTTTCGTCACGTGCAACTTTCGCGTCCTCGGTTTGGTCTAATATAACAACTCTGTGTCCTGCAGAAACTAATTTGTAAAGGTAAGAATCAAGTGCATGGTGTGGAATTCCTGCCATTGGTGGCGGCACCGTTTTCTGACTTTTATGACTACGTTTGGTTAAGGCAATATCGAGGAGCCGTGAGATTAATTCTGCGTCCTCATAAAATGCTTCGTAAAAATCACCAACGCGACAAAGAAGGATTGCATCTTCATGCTGTTTTTTCACTTGTCTATATAGTTCCATCATTGAAAGTTCCGACTGTTTTGGTTTGGGCATGTAGATGTCCTCACAGATTGTTTAAGATAGGTTACTGGCATATAAAGTTTCTATATCATATCATAGACTTTGCAATATGTCAAATTATACTATATTTTACACAAGCACATTTCTGAATCACAATTCAATAACCGACAATGTGCTATTCTGGTATAATGTAAATTCAAATTCTATGAGACAGAGATAGATTTAACTGGAGATTATTATGAACAATTATAGAACTGCAATCGTTGGAGGTAGACGGGGCGTACACCATGCCAGGTGTTATGAAGGTATCGAAAACATGCGGGTAACCGCACTCTGTGAAATAGATGAGGCACGACTCAAAGATGCCGTGAATGCGTTGAATGTTACAGGTTATACAGATTACGAGGAGATGTTAAGGATTGAAAAACCGGACATTGTTCATGCAGTCACGGATCCGACAGTACCTCGATATATTTGGGTTGAACCCGCTGCAGATGCAGGTGTAAAAGCCTTAGTCATAGAAAAACCGATTGCACTTAGACCTCGTGAATCGGAGCTACTCGCTGCAGCACATGAGAAAACAGGACTTAAAATCATCGTCAATCACCAACGGAGATATCTACCGTTTGCTGAAAAACTGCTGGAATTTTTTGACGATGATAGTCTCGGAGACCTCCATTTTATACGGGCATGCACAGAATGTGAAATCACAGATATGGTGACACATTTAATGGACGTAGTGTTATTCGCTCTCAGAGATATTCCTATTACACATGTATGGGGTTCAGTAGAAGGGAGTGATACATATCAAAAACCAAATCTCGATTGTCCAGATGACTTGATGGCTATCTATACATTTGAAAATGGTGCTCGAGTATTTTTTGAATCCGCAAGAAAAGCATTCGGTACTATCGACTTCCCCGGCAGTAATCCGCGATGTAACCTCGATTTTTGGGGTACGAAAGGTCGTATGTGGTGGCGTGAAAATGGGTCATGGGGGTACCATCTCGATGGAATGTCACATCCGTTTGTGGAGAAAACCGAATTTGGTATTGATGATGGATATGCACAGCGTGCATTTACACGGGCCATCGCTACATGGTTGGACGATGAAAATCAACCGCATCGCAATCGGTTAGAATATGCATTATTGGGTTTCGATCTGATTATGGCAGCCTACCGTTCAGCACTCATCGGTGAACGGATTGCATGGCCCCCGAAACTCTCCGACGATGAATGGGTTGAGCTTAAAAACCATTTGTTAAACAACCAATTTGACAGAAATAAATAAAATTGCTATAATGCCGAAAGATAAATACCTTTAGGAGAGATATATGCTTACCCAAACGCAGGTTGACACGTTTCGTGAGAAAGGATTTCTCCTTGGAAACCGTGTCCTCTCTGATGAACAAGTTGAAGAATTGCGAACTGAGTTAGCGCGCGTCATAGATGACTATGAAAAACCGGATGTCAAGCAGCCTGTCCGTATAGCGAATCTTGGCGGGCGCCAGGAAAGTCCAGTCTGGCAAATAGTCAATATCTGGGAGGCAAGTGATGCCTACCACAGGCTTATTTACAATCCAGTCATCGTAGAAGAAATAGGACAGTTGACATCTGCAACGGAATTGCGCGTATGGCACGATCAAATTCAATATAAACCCCCTCAAATCGGTGGCATAAATAAATGGCATCAAGATTCACCGCTATGGGGTATCCTTATGCCGAAAACCAGTCAAGTTACCGCATGGGTTGCATTAGATGATGTCGATGAAGGCAATGGATGTATGCGAATGGTGCCCGGGTCATATAAGTGGGGACCGCAGATGAAATTTCTGGGTTCAGTCGGTGACATCCATAAAATGCACGACAAGTTCGAAGAAAACGAATTGTCCGTTGAATTGTGTCCAGTATCCAAAGGGCATGTGCATTATCATCATTCATTAACATGGCATGGATCTCATGACAATGCCAGTGGCGAACCGAGACGTGCCATTGCAGTCCACTATATGACAAACGAGACGATATATCACAGCGAAGGAAATCACTTAATGAAATCCTTCGTAAATGTCAACGACGGTGATGTCCTGTCAGGAAACCATTTTCCGCTTGTGATGGAGTCTGGCGTGCCGACTCAGCCTGCAATATAATCTATTTTACCGTGGATACTTCACACTTATTTATCTTTAGGAGAGCACTATGCTAAATCAAGCCCAAATTGACTTATTTCGTGAGAAGGGCTTCCTGCTTGGAAGTCATGCACTTACCGATGAACAAGTAGACGAATTGCGGTCAGAATTGGCACGCGTGATTGATGACTACGAAAAAGAGGATATTCCACAACCTGTCCACATTGTCAACCTCGGTGGCAGAGATGAAACACCTGTCTGGCAAGTTGTCAATATCTGGGAGGCAAGTTCGGCATATCATAAACTTGTTCACAATCCCATCATCGTTGAGGAAATCGGACAGCTTACATCAGCGACAGAGGTACGTGTATGGCACGACCAAATTCAGTATAAACCAGCGGAGATAGGTGGTGTGAATATGTGGCATCAAGATTCGCCCTACTGGCCAATACTCACACCGAAAACCAGCCAAGTTACCGCATGGGTGGCATTAGACGATGTAGACGAGGGAAACGGTTGTATGCGGATGGTACCCGGGTCATACCATTGGGGTAACCAGATATCTTTTTTACATGCTGTCAAAGACATCTATTCAATGCCTGAACGGTTTGAAGAACACGAATTGGACGTTGAACTTTGCCCTGTTCCAAAGGGATATGTGCATTACCATCATTCATTGACATGGCACGGATCGCATGCAAATAATAGTGGCGAACCGCGGCGCGCAATTGCCGTACATTATATGACAAACGAAACCCGATACGATGAGAGCGGTAACCATGTGATGAAACGATTTGTAACTGTCAAGGATGGAGATAAATTAGCTGGTGACCATTTTCCGCTTGTGATGAACGCGGGGAGCCCTACGAACCCATAGTCCCCATAGTCTAATGTATAGGAGTTATCTATGAAAGTTATTGATGCGATTGCCAAAGTCCTTAAGGCTGAAGGCATAGAATATCTATTTGCATATCCAGTAAACCATATTATAGAAGCCGCAGCAAAACTCGATATCCGCCCTATTATTGTACGTCAAGAACGCATCGGATTACACATGGCAGATGCGATGAGTCGGATGACATCAGGAGAAAAGATAGGTGTATTCTGTATGCAGAGCGGTCCTGGGGCAGAAAATGCATTTGGTGGTGTAGCACAAGCTTATGGGGATTCTGCACCCATTGTTGTCCTACCTATGGGCTATGCAAGAACGTTGTCACAAATTCAGCCTAACTTCAGTTCTGCATTGAACTATAAGCATGTAACAAAGTCATGTGAACAACTCACTGTCCCAGAGGCATTACCAGAAGTCATGCGACGCGCATTCACGCAAGTGCGAAACGGAAGACCAAGACCTGCACTTGTAGAGATACCTGCCGATCTCATGATGCAAGATATTCCCGAACCTTTTGAACCGACACCTGTTCCAACAGTACGCTACGGACCTAGCAGTGCAGAAATTGAATCCGTCGCAGAAGCCTTGTTGAATGCAGAGTGTCCAGTTATCTATGCTGGGCAAGGTATCCACTATGCGCAAGCATGGGATAAGTTGGGAGAACTTGCCACACTGCTAGCTGCACCTGTGACAACCAGTTTGGGTGGAAAAAGTGCATTTCCTGAGAATCACCGGTTGGCACTCGGTTCTGGTGGCCGTTCTATTCCAAAACCTGTGCATTACTTCCTTCAAAAGACCGATCTGCTGTTCGGCATAGGATGCAGTTTCAGTAGAACACATTTCGGTGTCACAATTCCAGAAGGAAAACGTGTAATCCATGCAACATTAGACCCAGCTGACATTAATAAAGATGTTCCGGTAGAATCCGCCCTTGTTGGCGATGCAGGATTGATTTTAGATGGATTGGTTGAAGCAATTAAAGATCGTTCCAAGGGCACAGCTGAAAGTAAGACAGACACAGTTGCAAAAGAAATCAGCTCCGTGAAAACAGAATGGCTTAATCAATGGATGCCAAAACTTACATCAGATGCGGTACCGATGACACCTTATCGTGTTATTTGGGATTTATTACATACGGTTGATGTGAAAAAGACGATTATCACACATGATGCAGGCAGTCCCCGTGATCAACTGTCCCCATTTTGGCAATGTGAAAACCCGCTGACTTATATCGGATGGGGGAAAACAACACAACTCGGTTACGGGCTCGGATTAGCCATGGGGGCGAAACTTGCAAAACCGGACGCGCTTTGTATCAATGTCTGGGGAGATGCAGCCATCGGGTTCACGGGTATGGATTTTGAAACTGCTGTCCGTGAAAAAATACCTATCCTCTCTGTTCTTTTTAACAATTTTTCTATGGCAATTGAGATACCCATTATGCAAGTGTCAACCGAGAAATACGGTAGCACAGATATATCCGGCCATTATGCCGATATGGCAAAAGCATTCGGTGGATACGGTGAACGTGTTGAAACGCCTGATCAAATTATACCAGCAATTAAGCGCGGCATACAAAAAACACAAGAAGGTACTCCCGCACTTCTTGAATTTATTACGGCAAAAGAGATTGAGATTTCAAAGTTCTAAACTAACGTAAGTTCGGTGTACTCGATTTGTAGCATAACCTTTCCAGGTTGTGTGTCTTTGTAGTATAACCTGTTAGGTTGTGCAATCTTATGTAGTATAACCTTTCCAGGTTGTGCATCATTGTGTCTCTTTGTAGCATAACCTGTTAGGTTGTGCAGAAACATTACACTGGCCTATAAAAAAAGTAGCAAGCACAAAAGGAGTTAAAAATGAAGTATACGCTTATTTTATCACTAATCGTCACAATTATGAGTCAAAGCGTTTGGGCAATAAACGACGATAAAGACCTGATGTTGTATTTACCCTTCGATGAGGGCAAAGGCGACACTGCTATGGATGCAAGTGGAAATGACCTTGAAGCAGTCTTACACGGGGCAACTTGGTCAGAAGATGGAAAAATCGGTGGGTGTGTACATCTGTCAGATACTCAACAATACGTAGAGATTGAATCCGTACCTGAACTCGACATTACAGAAGAAATAACAATTGCAGCTTGGTTTTTACCCGAACAAAATCAAGGAGACTCTAATCTTATGGGCCGCAGAACCCCAGGCAACGTTGGAGGTTATGTGCTTCAGTGGAGTTCACAATTTACAGGTGCGCCACAGATTGAAACGTGGATACATATTGGGGGTTTTCAGGGTACACGCCATAAACAGACTATAAAACCTGCGTTGAACGCATGGCATCACGTCGCTTCTACTTATGATGGTGATGTAATCCGACAATATATCGATGGAAAGTTAGATGTTGAATTTGACGCGCCCAATGGAAAAATAACCAGCGTTGATATTGTATTCCGAATCGGAAAATCCCAAACACCACTTGCCGGCACTGTATGTTTCGTTGATGAGGTAGCTGTTTACAGTCGTGTACTTTCAGAAGACGAAATTAATTCGGATATGAACAACGGTGTCTTCTTTGACGTATCTCCAGGGGGAAAACTGGCAACAACTTGGGCAAATCTGAAAAGATAACTTAATAAAGCAGTTCGTAGGTCGAGTAGAGCAAAGCGAAACCCGAACAGCACAGAGCAAGCACAACAGCCTTGCAATAACACCAGGCAACCATCTAGAAAATGCAAACTGTACATGCATCACGGAGACCCGAATATGAAACTTAAGAAAGACCATAGCAAGCACAACGACCCTTGCGGTCACACTAGGCAACCATCTAAAAAACGTCCTTTAATCCTAACCCTAAGTACTATTCTCATCCTGTTTTTCTGCCAAGTTGCATACACAGCTGGTGGAAAGGGGAACGTTAATCAACTTGGAAAGAAGTTATACGTATGGCATCTTGACGAAGGAACCGGAAATCAGACCAAGGATGCAACTACTGGTTTAGTAGGAAAATTTAACGGAGATGTTTCATGGACTGATGGAATCCGCGGCAAAGCCGTGCACATGGAAGGCACAGCTGGTAAACCTGAATATATTGAGATAGCAAATTCTGATGAAGTGGATATAGATGAAGCCATTACAATGATGGCATGGGTTTATCTTGATGAACTTCCAGTCGGGCCCCAAGAGAACAAAAATACTATCTTCTATAAAAACACTTACTATCTTCAGATCGAACCAGGAGAAGGGAAACTTGCATATTATTTCTACGACACCGATAACGCTGGATATCATATCTCTTTCGGCAAAATAACGGCAAAAGTATGGACCCACGTGGCAGTTGCATGGGATGGAACAGATGTTCGATTTTACATCAACGGTGAACACGATGGAACGGCAATCTCTCAAAAAGGTGTCGGTAGAAGTTCACCCAATAAAGTCCTGCGAATTGGTGGCGAAAACAATGCATGTTGTCCCCGATTCTTCGTAGGCATCATGGACGAACTGATGTTAGCAAACTATGCACTTTCTGCAGCTGAAATACAAAGAACCGTTAAGGATACACTTGATGTATCAGCACGCGATAAGTTGACAACAACATGGGCAAAGCTTAAGCTATAACATGAGTTTGGTGTCCTTGATATGAAGTATATTTTGTAGCATAACCTTTCCAGGTTGTGTCTCTTTGTAGCATAACCTTTCCAGGTTGTGCATCAGCAATAATAGTGTAGCAAGCACAACATGCCTGCAGCAACACGCTGCAACCGTTTAAAAACAAGTTCGGCAAATAAAGGGGACAACGCATGAAATTCAAACGTGAAGATATATTACACACATTACGCACTAATATTGATGCCGGTAAACCCATTATCGGAGCGGGGGCAGGAACAGGTATCTCCGCAAAATGTGAAGAAGCAGGCGGTATAGACCTGATTATCATCTACAACTCAGGGAGATTCCGAATGGCAGGCAGAGGATCCCTTGCAGGCATGATGCCTTACGGAGATGCTAATCAAATTGTCGTTGAGATGGCAAGTGAAGTCTTACCTGTTGTCAAAAACACACCGGTTCTTGCAGGTGTCTGTGGCACTGATCCGTTCCGTTTGATGGACATATTTTTAGGACAAATCGATGCAATAGGGTTTAGCGGTGTGCAGAACTTTCCAACAGTCGGATTAATTGATGGAACGTTCCGTCAACTCCTCGAGGAAACCGATATGGGGTACGGTCCCGAAGTTGAGATGATACGCACTGCACACCAGAAGAATCTGCTGACGACACCTTACGCATTCAATGAATCTGAAGCAGAACAGATGGCTGACGCAGGTGCAGACATTCTTGTAGCACACATGGGACTTACGACGAAAGGTTCAATCGGTGCAAAGACTGCTTTCACACTTGAGGACGCTGCAAAACGTGTACAAGCAATTCATGATGCCGCAAAGGGGGTAAATCCTGATATATTGGTGATATGTCATGGAGGTCCTATTGCTGAACCGGAAGACGCTACCTATGTATTGGAAAATACCAAGGGTGTTGTCGGGTTTTATGGTGCGTCCAGCGCAGAACGCTTGCCGACAGAACGCGCAATAACAGCACAAATTGAAGCGTTCAAAAAAATACGATTATAGATTATTCTACTATAGTTTGGACATTTTTGGTCTTGTTATAGATTATGAATAGTTGGCAGCATTTCCCCGTTAGCACTTCTGAACAGGTGTTAGAACTGCTGCTAACGCCCCTTTTCTGTCTAAATTCTGTTAGAAATCACTGTTTTTTAGTCATCATTTTTCCAATAATCGTGAAAATAGTTGCTGCTGAACTATTTCATGTAGTATCTTCGGGGATCTTTAGTTTTTTCACTGCGTTTTTCCCCGGGGCGTAACTTGCAGAAAAATAGTTTTGTTGTAAACGTCGCTGCAAGTAAGCGGTCATCAAGCCGCGTGTGAGATGTTTCGGTTTATACCAGTGTATATTGAGTGTGGATAGCACAGTTTCTAAATCAAGCGGTGCCTCGTCTGTGTCGGTTTCTTCGGATGTCTTCTCCATTGCCAACGGACTGAAAGCGAGTTGTGTCAGCGTTGCTGCGGTGAAACTGAGTTGAGCGAACCGATCCAAACTTTTCCTGTCTCGGAGTTGATAGGTGTCAAATCCGAAGTTCTCTTTAGCGTCCCGAAAGGCAGTTTCAATCTGCCATCGGTTTCTATAGTGTCGGATAACTGTTTCTACGGGCAGTCGTAAATCTGAAGTAAATACACAGAAATACCGATAGGGTTTAGACTTTTTCAAGCGTTTGCGTATCACAACGATGCGGACATCTACAGGACACATCTTTGTTCGCACGACTTTATCAGCGACAGAAAGTGTCTGATCCTCAACAACGATATCTGTATACTTCAGGTGTGGAATAGACACACGGCTACCATACCGACGGGGTCTGCCTCTCTTGAGACGCTTAGGGCGTTTCGGTATATGAAAAAACGCTGCGTTTGACTTCGCACGACAAAGTAAATGATGTCCTTGTGAGAGTATCTCCGTGAACACTTTGCGTCTATTGAAACCTCTATCAAAAATGATAAGACCCGGTGGCACAAGATCGCATAAATGCTTCAGCACGGCGAGGCTATTCGCGTCCTCGCTTTTCGGTTCCATCATCCGTGTGGCTAATGGAAATAGGCGCGTGCCTTCGGGCGTTTCTGCCAGCCAGCCAATCGCACCAAACTCGTGTCCGTGATGAAACTTGGACTGGTTCTTGTTACGTGCTTGATACGCAGGGTTCCTGCGGAAATGCAAACCCGTTTGTTTTGAACCGCTACTTATAGCATGCGTCTCATCATAGACGTATACGCCTGTGGGGTAAGCGGATAGCACTTGATGGCTTAGCGTAGTGGCGACTTGATCCACACACCAGACACCACGTGAAAGAAACTTTGGCAGAGACCAATACCGACCTGCTTGGGCTGTCGCAAGATAGATTTGTGTCATTGTGCCTCGGTAGGGCGTATTTATCAGACCTTTCACGAAAGTTTGAAAGTGGTGAAAGTTATTATACTTGAACACAGGTCTAAAATCTGATAACATGTTGTCTAAGTAGGAAAGCGGGGTCATTTGACATATCCTTTCAAAAAGGTTTATATTTTCTAAAAGGATACCCGCTTTCCTGCTTTATGTCCATAAAAAAACAAAAACTGTCCAAACTATAGTTATTCTAATGTGAGTTCGGTGTCCTTGCTTTGTAGCATACCCTTTCCAGGTTGTGCATCTTTAATATGTAACTATTCTATTTTTCTCTGAACTGGAGATGAACAATGACAGATGAAGAAAAATTTAGGTTCGACCTAACAGGTTTCCTTGTGCGTCCCGCGATTTTAAGCGAGGATGAGGTAAAAGACATTGTAGACCAACTTGACCGAATTAGACATAACCCGGAATCCCTTCCCCCAGAACACAGAGCCGTTCCCGGCGGTCCCTCAAGTGTTTTGATAGATCACCCCAAAGTCATAGATGTTTTACACGAAATCATCGGACCTGACATCCGCATGGAAAGTACATTTTCTGTATGGCGGAAAAAGGGGCAAGAACATGGCGGGCTCCACGGCGGCGGTCCGCGTCAAGGTGATCCTATTTTCGGGTATCGTGTCAACAATGGCAGAATTCACGCGGGTATGGTACGTGTCGTCTTTGAACTCACGGATATATCCAAAAATGATGGCGCAACGCATTTTATTGTCGGCAGCCATAAGTCGAACTTTCCAATGCACGCTGACCACATGTCTTTAGAGGAGGGCAAACGTAGCCCTTACTTGATGACTTATGAGTGTCCAGCAGGTAGTGCAATTTTCTTTACAGAAAATCTGTGTCACGCGGGACCTGTGTGGCAACGTGAAACGCCCCGTATAGCAATCCTGAACGCTTATGCACATCTTGCAACGCATTGGCATCGGCTACGTATTCCACCAGAAGTACTTAAAGGACTACCAAAGGAGAAGCAGGCGTATTTCCGTGAACCTTGGATCGCTGATTTCCGCACAAGTCCTGCTACACGCAATACAATCGAACGGTTTCTCGATAAAGATGAACCGCCGATCAATACAAATCATAGTCCATAAAGCACTTCGGTTCGAAAAAGATGGCACAAATTAAATTAGAAAACATCGAAAAACGATTCGGAGATGTCGTTGCAGTAAAAGATTTTAACCTGCAGGTAGAAGATAAGGAATTTGTCGTATTCTTAGGTCCATCAGGCTGCGGAAAAACAACAACGCTCCGATTGATCGCAGGTTTGGAACATCCCAATGCAGGTGATATTCTGATTGATGGGCATCGCGTTAATGATCTTTCACCGGCAGATAGGGATATCGCTTTTGTCTTCCAGTTCTATGCACTCTATCCACACCTGACCGTATACGACAATATTGCATTTCCACTCAAAGCGGTGAAGGTAAAAAAATCTGCAATAGATACGCAGGTGGAAAAGGTTGCAGGAATTCTTCAGATTACAGATATATTAAACCGTAAACCGAATGTACTGAGTGGCGGTGAGATGCAACGTGTCGCACTCGGACGTGCTATGGTCCGCCAACCCAAAGTTTATCTGCTTGATGAACCCATGGCGAACTTAGACGCTAAACTACGTATCGACACACGCGCAGAAATCAAACGGCTGCAACATGAAATCGGGGCAACCACAATATTTGTCACACATGATCAAGTTGAAGCGATGTCACTCGCTGACCGCATCGCTGTCATACATGAAGGTGTCCTTCAACAGATTGGAACTCCCTATGAAGTCTACAATGAACCCAAAAGCCTATTCGTTGCAGGATTCATGGGGATGCCGACTATGAACTTGCTTGAGACTGAAGTTACATCACACGCGGGAACAGCTGCATTGCAACTGAGGCATACTGCGGTAAATATAGCACTTTCATCAGATAAACAGGCGACACTAAATAAATCTAAAGCGGATAATCGTTATGTGTTCGGCGTGCGCCCAGAACATATAACTGCAAGTAAAGAACCGTCCGATAGCAGTATTTCTGCAAATGTACATCTGATTGAACCCCTCGGCTCTGTAAATATCCTTGATATGCTCCTCGGCACAAATCAGGAGACGCACGATCCCATTCTTCTCCGAGTCAGAACCCACCCCTCATTCCAAGTGACAGTCGGAGATACGTTGTGGTTAAATTTTGATGCTGAACACATGCATCTCTTTGACCAGAACACAGAACAAGCAATTTGAGGCAAAATATGAAAATACCGTGCCGCATGGCAGCATTTGACTTAGATGGTACACTCTTGAACAGTCATCACCAACTCTCTGATGAGAACCGTGAAGCATTACAAGTACTGTCTGCAAATGATGTCCTTGTTGTTCTCGTCTCTGGCAGAATGCACAGATCCATTTTGCCAATTAGCAATCAAATTGGATTAGAAAATCCTATTATCTCCTATAATGGTGGCATGGTGAAACATGCAATAACAGACGAGATATATCACCATACACCTGTGCCAGCAACGGACGCACATGAAATCGTTAAGGCGTGTATCGCGCAAAATCTACACCTTAATTTTTGTTGGAATGATGAACTCTATGTCGCAGAAAAAAACGAATGGAGCGATCTCTACGAATATCGAACAGGTGTACCTGCTACACCCATAGGCGATCTAAATTTGATGGTAGATAGAAACCCCACAAAACTACTAATTATTCATCCAGCAGAAAAATTATCGCCACTGCTCGAAAGCTTCAAATCTAAATATGGAGAGAAACTCTACGTCACGCAAACACAACCCGAATACATAGAATTCATGAATCCAGATGTAACAAAAGGGAGTGCCTTGACAGCACTAGCAAAACAGTGCGATATACCGATAGAAACTGTTGTTGCTTTCGGTGATAGTTATAACGATGAGAGTCTACTAAGGACTGCGGGCTATAGTTTCGCTATGGCAAATGCAGTTGATCCTATTAAAGCATGTGCGGACTTTATCACTACATCCAATGATGATAACGGTGTCGCCAAGGCACTCCGGGAATTCATACTTTAATCCCGTTTAATATCTGCCCATATAGTCGTTAATCTACCCGTTGGTTCAACAGGCAAGGCGCCATCAAGTTCTTTTAAGAAACTTTCTTGGTCATCTGCTCTGTTTGGATAGATTTTCACAGCATCGTGTGTATCTTCATCGAAATGTAGGTTAAAGTATGCATGGCCGCCTCCTTCCCCACATCGGAATAGTACGACATTTGCCCCTTTTCTCAATTCAACTTCAATGTTGAAGTCAACTTGCTGTACTGCTCCTGTCCATGTTGGATTGTTGTACCATTTCTCGCCATTAATCCAAATCTGGGCATGGTCATCATGTGCTGGAGACATAACGGATGTCATCGCTCTGGGGCATCTATAACGCAGATAGCATAAGTGTCGAAGTTATCCACGGCACCGCCTTCCTTCTGCATATTATGTGGATTCGCTGGATCTATTTCAAAAACAGTCCATCCTCTTTCACCACCATTATTTTGCCAATTTATGTCTACAGATTTCGTTTTCTTTAATCCAGCAACAGTGGAAAGTGTTAGTTGTGTCAATTTCCCACCTGTACCTTCATCTATTAGGTCTTTAGGGGCACTTGCGCCAAATCCACCGTTGGTTTCATAGTTGCCATCCGGACCATACCATTTCGTAATCCAGGTGTCCACACCTGAATGATCTTCACTCAATTCAGCACCGGCAACCTTTACCATCCACTGTGCTTCTGGAATTGGACCGCCTTCAACATTAACTTGCCCTTGTGCATAGACAAGGCTCAAATCACTTAGAAAAATAGAAAATGTAAATATTGCAAGCAGCAAAAAATAACGTATTTTCACAATAGTAATTTCCTCCAAAAAATATAGTTTGAATATGAATAATTGATAACATTTTTCAGCTTGTTATCACAATTACTATAGTTTGGACATTTTTGGTCTTGTTATAGATTATGAATAGTTGGCAGCATTTCCCCGTTAGCACTTCTGAACAGGTGTTAGAACCGCTGCTAACGCCCCTTTTCTGTCTAAATTCTGTTAGAAATCACTGTTTTTTAGCCATCATTTTTCCAATAATCGTGAAAATAGTTGCTGTTGAACTAGTTCATGTAGTATCTTCAGGGATTTTTAGTTTTTTCTGTGCGTTTTTCCTCGGGTCGTAACCCGTATAAAAATAGTTTTGTTGTAAACATCGCTGCAAGTAAGCGGTCATCAAGCCGCGTGTGAGATGTTTCGGTTTATACCAGTGTATATTGAGCGTGGATAGCACGTCTTCTAAATCAAGAGAAACCTTGTCTGTGTCTGTGTCTGCGGGTGTCTTAGGCAATGGCGACGGACTGAAAGCGAGTTGTGTGAGCGTTGCTGCGGTGAAACTGAGTTGAGCGAACCGATCCAAACTTTTCCTGTCTCGGAGTTGATAGGTGTCAAATCCGAAGTTTTCTTTAGCGTCCCGAAAGGCAGTTTCAATCTGCCACCGGTTTCTATAGTGTCGGATAACTGTTTCTACGGGCAGTCGTAAATCTGAAGTAAATACACAAAAATACCGATAGGGTTTAGACTTTTTCAAGCGTTTGCGTATCACAACGATGCGGACATCTACAGGACACATCTTTGTTCGCACGACTTTATCAGCGACAGAAAGTGTCTGATCCTCAACAACGATATCTGTATACTGCAGGTGTGGAATAGACACACGGCTACCATACCGACGGGGTCTGCCTCTCTTGAGACGCTTAGGGCGTTTCGGTATATGAAAAAACGCTGCGTTTGACTTCGCACGACAAAGTAAATGATGTCCTTGTGAGAGTATCTCCGTGAACACTTTGCGTCTATTGAAGCCTCTATCAAAAATGATAAGACCCGGTGGCACAAGATTACATAAATGCTTCAGCACAGCGAGGCTATTTGCGTCCTCGCTTTTCGGTTCCATCATCCGTGTGGCTAATGGAAATAGGCGCGTGCCTTCGGGCGTTTCTGCCAGCCACCCAATCGCACCGAACTCGTGTCCGTGATGAAACTTGGACTGGTTCTTGTTACGTGGCTGATACGCAGGGTTCCTGCGGAAATGCAAACCCGCTTGTTTTGAACCGCTACTTATGGCATGTGTTTCATCATAGACGTATACGCCTGTGGGGTAAGCAGATAGCACTTGATGGCTTAGCGTAGTGGCGACTTGATCCACACACCAGACACCACGTGAAAGAAACTTTGGCAGAGACCAATACCGACCTGCTTGGTCTGTCGCAAGATAGATTTGTGTCATTGTGCCTCGGTAGGGCGTATTTATCAGACCTTTCACGAAAGTTTGAAAGTGATTGAAGTTGTTGTGCTTGAATAACGATCTGAATTGTGATAACATGTTGTCCAGGTAGGAAAGTGGGGTCATTAGACATATCCTTTCAAAAAGGTTTATATTTTCTAAAAGGATACCCGCTTTCCTGCTTTATGTCCATAAAAAAAACAAAAAATGTCCAAACTATAGTCACAATTAGACTTCACATTCAATATAGTAAAAAATTGTCATAATTTTGTCAAGAGGAAATGCATTTTTTGTAGGGTTATTTAGTTTTATGTATTTTAGTTGTTTTTTATCACAATCGTTAATATTTTAGGATGTGCAGATATACCGTGATTTTTCACGCTATATCTGCTATACTTCACCTTAAAAACTTACGATCTTTTGAGGTGAAGAATGACAAGAAAAAAGTCCTGCCACTTAGTCAATATGTTAGCAGAACTTACAGACCCACGCAAGGAAAAAGGGAAACGACACCCCTTGAAAGCAATCCTCGCACTTTTAGTCGTTGGATTGATGTGCGGGCATAAAGGGTATACATCCATCGCTACCTGGGCACGCTCACAGCCCGCACTCACAAAAGCACTCGGGTTCACACATCACAAAACGCCTTGTGCCGCAACTATCCATAATCTGTTGAAAAAGTTGGACGTTGAGGCATTAGAAAACATCCTGTCAAAATGGGTAAACGCCGCATTAGCAGAGTGCCCTGATTTGCGGGGGTGTTCCGACGCAGTCGCTATAGATGGCAAAACCCTGCGTGCGTCTAAAAAAAGTGGTGCGATGATCAGCCATTTACTCTCCGTCGTCTCTCATGAGTTAGGGATCACCCTCACGCAGCGAGGTGTCAGCGACAAAACCAATGAAATACCGGTATCAACGGAAATCCTCAAAGCGTTTGATGTAGCAGGCAAAGTTATCACAACGGATGCCCTTTTGACACAACGCTCTTTCTGCCACGGAATCATAAACAGCGGGGGCGACTATATGCTGCCTGTTAAAGGCAATCAACCGGACCTGTTAGAAGCGATTGAAAAACTTTTTCAAGGCGTGCCTGACGCGGTTTCTGAAGACACAACACACCCTACTTTAGGGAAACCGATATACATGCATGAGACGATTGAAAAGTCGCATGGCAGACTTGAGACGCGATGTATCAAGGCAAGCACAAGTCTCAACGCATATCTGGATTGGCCGGGCGTAGCACAAGTGATCCAATATTGCTATACTTCCAAAAATATGAAGACAGGAGAAGAGACAACCCGCACTACCTATGGGATTACGAGCCTGAAACCGAGTGAGGCATCCGCAGAACGCTTACTTGCTTTACGGAGAGGCCATTGGGCAATAGAGAACAAGTCGCATTGGATGCGCGATGTGCTACTCGGCGAGGACGCATCACCTGTCAGATGCGGGGCTATTCCACAAGTCATGGCCGCTTTACGAAATACCGCATTATCCGTATTCCGTTTTCAAGGCATAACACGGATCGCTGATAAAATAAAGGAATATGCATCAAAACCTTTACTCACAGTTAACTTGATAAAATGAATATCTATAAAACTAAATAACCCTACATTTTTTGTCAGAATCGCGGATTTACGCAGATTACGCGGATTGACGCGGATTAGGGGCATCTGAATCGCGGATTACGCAGATTACGCGGATTACGGGGCATCTGAATGCGGATTACGCCAAATCAACGGTATGAATGCCGTTTAGGCATTCCCCGGATTGACGCGGATTTTAAGAGTTTGTGTGTTCTTGCGTGCTTTTCGTAGGATTGTGCGGATTGTTTTTTCTGAATCGCGGATTATACGGATTTTCGCGGATTAGGGGGTTGGTACTTCAAGGTGCTTTTCGTAGGATTGTGCCCAATTCCCAGTTCAGGAACTGTGATGCTATCAGAAAGTGTTATCCTGTTTCTTAGATGTGTGGGGATACGCGGCTCTTAAAATCCGCGTAAATCAGCGTAATCCGGGGAATGCCTAAACGGCATTCATACCGTTGATTTGGTGTAATCCGCGATTCAGACGAACCACCCAATCCGCGTCCTCTTTGTCCCGTTTTGATTCCAAATTGGTGCGATTAGAAGAAGGATGCATTAATCATAAAAGACAAAGAAGAAGTTGAGTTTTGATTCCAAATTGGTGCGATTAGAAGACTGCTGACCAGAATACCCTTGCTGTGCCAATACTTCTGTTTTGATTCCAAATTGGTGCGATTAGAAGGAATTCCGTGATTTAATAAACGCAAAGCATTCCATTGAGTTTTGATTCCAAATTGGTGCGATTAGAAGGCGTCGAAAATCGGGGGTCGACAGCAGGTTTGTGTGCAGATTTTGCTTTTGTTTCCCTTCAAAGTAGGTTTGTAGCGGGATTTTTGTCTATACCTAGGACTTCTTTGGTCATCCATTTTGCATCGCGCAATAGATGCACAACCTAGAAAGGTTATGCTACAAAGTTTTTTAAAAGGTTGCATAGTGTCATCGCAAACACGTTGTGTTTGCTACAATATCGCTGAGGCACAACCTAACAGGGTATGCTACAAAGAGGCAAAACCTAGAAAGGTTATGCTACAAAGACACTAGTTAGTTGGATAGGTATTCAATGCTTCATGCCACTTAGTAAGCTGCGGAACACGTTCTGTAGAATCAAGCGGTATTTCCAGAGGTCTTCCTCGGGTATCAACAACCAATCCAACAACCCCGCCCATTACCGATGCTTCCAAGAGCGCGCCTCGACCTGCACCTATATCAAATTTCCTTGTAGGTTGAAGCTTCACTGAAGCTGACTCACCAATATCAAGTGGATAGAGTCGCACCTCGCCGTATGGAATATCTTCAGTGATTATAGGTTTATCTGAACCACTAATCTCTATGGATAGACAGGATTCACCGTCTTTCCCAACACCAATCGGTGAGATACAAGTGCCAAGATGGACTAGGCAATCGCGTTCAAATACATGAGTCGCTGCTTCTGGATTAACTTGCGCCAAAACGCCGAGTTGAGGCATCATAAAGATACTATCAACGGCAAGATGTGTAATACCTTCCGGTTGAAATGCGTCGATCATCATAAACATGGACTGCTGCCGTCTCGGTGCATGGGATAAAACGCCGCCACTCCCTATTAACATATCTAACGAAAGCATATTGACAAGAGTTTGACCGCTTTCCGCCTGATCAAAAGCCTCTGAGATTGTGCGTTGTTGTTGAACACCTCGTAGTTCCACTGCTAGTTGTTTATGTTGTTCAAATGCTAATCTTAGTGCCTCACGGGCAATCGCCTGTTCCAAAACCAATTCTTGCAGTGTTTGCGGGATAGTCGTGGGACGAATCATCTTGTTCTTCACGCGATTTCGAAGATCTCCTTCCTCTATGTAAAACGGAACCCATCGCAAGACGTTATCAATCCCTGCTTCCGCAAGGACATTTGACACGCTATAACTCATACCGAGGTTAGCACTCACTGTTCGGTTGAAGATCGCTTCCGCCTCACGGTTTTTGAAGACAGAGAACACGTCGGTTGTCGCACCACCGATATCTACACCCACTACCTGAATATCTTGTTGTGAGGAAACTGTCTGTATTATTTCTCCGACCGCCCCGGGGGTCGGCATGATTGGAGCATCTGTCCATGCTATCAACTTTTTATAACCTGGTGCATGTGCCATAACGTGCTCAAGGAATTGGTCCTGAATTTTATGTCTGGTTGGCATCAAATTTTCACGTTCTAACACCGGCCGTAAATTATCTACGATTTCAAGCGACATCACACTGTCCAGACGTTCCGTTATCAATTCCTGTGCGTCTTTGTTACCCGCATAGATCAGTGGCAGTTCGTACGCGATTCCCAATCTGGGTTGCGGGCGTGCAGCTCCGATTATTTCTGCCAATTCTACAACATGTGAGGTAGTACCGCCATCAACGCCCCCTGAGAGGAGGAGCATATCAGGACGCAATTGACGAATCCGTTCAATTTTTTCATGGGGTAGCCGTTTATCATTTGATGCGATTACGTCCATCACAATAGCACCTGCCCCCAACGCAGCCCGTTCCGCACTTTCCGCTGTTAGATTACGTACAACCCCTGCAACCATCATCTGTAGACCACCGCCAGCACTACTCGTTGATATGTAGATGTCGACACCTTCATCTCCATTTTGCGGCTTGATGATAACACCGTTGTCAAGAAGTCTACGCCCTGCAAGTTCTTCAACTTCAGTAATGGCATTTATTACACCTGCAGTAACGTCCTCTACAGGTGCTTCAACAGTTGTCGGTGCTTCACCACGGACAATAAGCTGATATTCATCACCACGTTTTTCTATGAGTATCGCTTTTGTTGTGGTGCTACCGCAGTCCGTGGCGAGAATTGAACGGAGTTCACCTCCCGATTCATTCATATATCTTGTCTCCTACCTCTTTCTATAAAAAAGACTATAGAAAAAGAATAAATCCTCAAATTCTGCTAATATCCTAATTGTCGTAAATATTCGCGGTTAACGGTCATACGTTCTTCATCTGTCCGTTCTTCAACCATACCAGGGCATGCAGTAATCCAACGGTCATAGTCCAGCTCTTCCAAAGTGGACATAATTTTAGGAAAGTCCATCGCATCGCCACCACCAACATCAACCCAATCCACATCATAATTGCTGCCATCTCCACCTGTGTAACCAGAATAATCTTGAAGGTGCACATAGACAAGTGCATCTTTATATCTACGAATGGATTCAATCGGATCGAAACCCCATAGTGCGGAATGTGATACATCTATACACAGTTTGCACTTTCGCAGTAAGCTCATATATTTCGCCCAATCTTCAATAGAATCTACTGTGGTATTGGTATGAATATGATAACAGACATCTAATCCGTATCGTCCTGCGTATTCCGCCCATTCTTCTGATACATCAGCGAGTTTTGCAAGATCATCGTCATTTACTGGGCGATCACTGGGTTTACCTGCCCCCATGAACATGAAACAATCTGCTCCGACTTCTGCTGCGAAGTCAATTCTTCTCTTGTTTATTTCCATCTGTTCATAACTCTTATCAATCGGCAATCCACGTGCTGTTACTGCGGCGACTGGCATGTCGGCATTGTCACACATCCTCCGAATGCGACGTGGTGTACCTGCCCACTCCAAAGATTGTCGCATCTCCCAACCATCCCAACCGGCATCTTTGAGTTGCGCTAATAGTTTCTCAAAATCAGGTTGCTGCCAACGTAATGTACTATACCCAAATTTAAATCCCATTTTCCTACTCCTCTCAACATTTCTATAATTTACAGCAAGCATGCACTCAGAAATTATAACAGATTTTTATATTGCTTGCAATAAATGTTCG
Source organism: Candidatus Poribacteria bacterium (assembly GCA_965200395.1). Classification (GTDB taxonomy): domain Bacteria; phylum Poribacteria; class WGA-4E; order WGA-4E; family WGA-3G; genus MSPOR6. The sequence continues at coordinate 1,920,732 of CBDAUH010000004.1, forward strand.
TTTTTGTTAGACTATGCACAGAAACTACATATTTGTTTATTTCCGTAACGAGTTATTACGAAGGAGAAAATATGGACAAAGTGAAACTGGGTTTTATCGGTACAGGTGGCATGGCAGGAGCACACATGCGAAACCTGAAGGACAACTTTGAAGATGTCGAATTCTGTGCTATGTGTGATATTTCAGAGGACCGCGCAAAAGCGCGTGCCGAAGAATTTGGCGGGAACGCATATTCCGATTATCGCGTGATGTACGATAAAGAAGACTTGGACGCAGTTTATATATGCACACCACCTTTTGCACACGGTGAACAGGAACGAATCGCCTGTGAAAAAGGCATCGCAATGTTCATCGAAAAACCGATCCATTCCGAGTTAGAACCAGCGATCATAATCAATGACTACATCAATGAAACAGGCGTTATCACAAGTGTTGGTTACCACTGGCGATACGGTGGCAATGCCCAAAGCGCGAAGAAAATGTTGGCAGAGCAACCGCAAATACTCGGCGCACTCGGATATTGGATGGGTGGCATGCCCGGAACACCTTGGTGGCGCGTACGCGCACAATCCGGCGGGCAACACGTCGAACAAACAACACACATCTTCGACTTATGCCGATTCCTCGTCGGTAGCGACGGTAAAACAGTACACGGCGTTGCCAATAGTGGAAGCATGACACATATCGAAAATTATGATGTTGACGATATTAGTATGGTTAACATTGAATTCGAGAACGGTGCTGTTGCAAACATCGTCTCGGCATGCGCATTAGAAGGTTTCGGCCGTGTACATCTTGAAGTTTTCACACGAGGCCTCGTCGTCACCGTAGGCGGCCCTAACAATGTAAACCGAAAAGGAGAAACCGAACCGCTTTCAGGTGCTGGTGGACAAGACCGCGACCGCGTTTTTATTGATGCTGTCAAAAGTGGAGATGACTCAGAAATATTATCTCCGTATAGCGATGCACTGCAGACGCTCCGTATCATGCTGGCCGCAAGCACCTCATTTAGAACAGGTAAAGCAATCGACTTGTAAGGTCTTATAGGAACACATACCTGATAGTCTTCAAACTTAGACATCTAGTCTCATAAACACATTTTTATCTACATAACGGAGCGCAAACTAACAGTTTGCTCTACAAAAATTGTTTATACCGAACTCACATTCCCGGGTTGTGTGTTGTGGACGCTCTTTGTAGCATAACCTGTCAGGTTGTGCATCCACGGAGCGCAAACTAACAGTTTGCTCTACAAAAATTGTTTATATCGAACTCACATTACATAATTTTTTATTGAGAGAGAAATATTATGCCAATTAACCAATCCATCTGTTTTGGTGGTTTCCAGCGTGGCAGAGAGCCGGAAGACGTAATTAAAAAAGCCGCAGAAATCGGCTATAAATCAGTTGAGATGTTATCCGCGGATCTCTGGCCCGTAGTCCGTGATAACGGAATGCAAGTCGCAATCATCGTTGGACACTCATCACTCCCTTCAGGTCTAAACAATCCAGATAACCACGACAGGATTGAGGACGAGTTACTCAAAAATATTGACATCGCAGCAGAGAACGACATCCCAGGCCTGATATGCTTTTCTGGTAATAGAGAAGGCAGATCAGATGAAGAAGGACGCGATAACACAATAGCCGGTCTGTCGCGAGTTACAAAAGTTGCAGAGGAAAAGGGCGTAAACCTATGTGTTGAACTGCTCAACAGCAAAGTCAACCACCCTGATTATCAGTGTGATAAGACTGAGTGGGGGGTTGAGGTATGTAAAGGTGTCGGTTCACCACGTGCATTGCTACTTCACGACATCTACCACATGCAAATCATGGAAGGTGACCTCATCCGCAACATCACCGATTATATTGAATATATCGGACACTTCCATACTGCAGGAAATCCCGGCCGCCGCGATCTTGATGACGAACAGGAAATCTACTATCCCGCTGTTATGCGTGCCATAGCAAATACAGACTACAACCTTTACGTCGGGCACGAATTCAGTCCGAAAGGTGACCCGTTCGATGCAATGCAGCACGCTTATGATGTGTGTAACGTTTAGGTCACTTTGAGATTCATAGGGCGGGCCTCATGTCCGCCCATTCTTAATCATAAAATGACACCCGAAGCCAAAGCGCGTCAGACCATAGATAACATGCTGGAAGCATCCGAATGGCAAATTCAGAATTACGACGAACGCGCAACAGATGCTTCTCTCGGTGTTGCTGTCCGCGAGCACCCCTTAGAAAATGCTCAACGTGCAGATTACCTACTCTTTATCAGCGGCGTTGCAATCGGCGTTGTAGAGGCAAAAGCTGTTGGAACTACACTCAGCGGCGCACTACAACAAGCGGAACGTTACCGTGTAAGTCTACCTACCAATTTACAGAGCCAGACGCAATCTTTCTATGCCTACGCTTCAACAGGTGTTGAAACATTTTTTCGTAATCTTCGCGATCCAAATTCTCGGTCCAGACGAGTCTTTACATTCCATACACCACAAGCATTATTAGACGCATTCAATGTCCCACAAACACCGCGGGAGATACTCAGATCTGGCATACAGCCATTAATGAGAGGCAACCTAAGAAATTGCCAATACGACGCGATAACTGAACTCGAAGAATCATTCGCAGAATTACAACCGCGGGCATTAATACAGATGGCGACAGGTAGCGGAAAAACGTATGTTGCAATCAGCAGCATATATCGCCTCATCAAATATGCTAATTTCAGACGCATCCTCTTCCTAGTAGACCGTAACAATCTCGGCAGACAAACACTACGTGAGTTTCAAAATTACACGACTCCCGATGATGACAGAAAATTTACTGAACTCTATAACATTCAACATCTTACCAATAATGACATTGACGAAGCAAGTCATGTCTGCATTACGACTATCCAACGTCTCTATTCTATGCTGTCCGGTGAACCTGTTTTTGATTCGGATGAGGAGGAGGGTTCTGCCTTTGAACAGGAAACAGAAGAGTCACCAGCACAAACAGTCATCTACAATCCTAAAATTCCTATTGATACATTTGACCTTATCATTATTGACGAATGTCACCGTTCTATCTATGGTAAATGGCGGCACGTTTTAGAATATTTTGATGCATTTATAATCGGGCTAACTGCAACACCACACACGCAGACTCTTAATTTTTCCAACGGTAATCTCGTCTATGAATACCTCCATGAACAAGCTGTTGAAGACGATGTGAACGTCGGATATTATGTTTATAGGATAAAGACTGACATCACGGAAAGGGGCAGCACAGTTTCCGAGGGGAGTTATGTTGCAAAACGTAATAGAGACACACGGAGACTCAACTGGGGAGAATTGGACGAAGATGTCGATTATACAGGTAATCAGTTAGACAGAGATGTCGTGGCTGAAGACCAAATCCGCACAGTTATTCAGACATTTAAGGATAAACTCTTTTCAGATCTCTTTCCAGGCAGACAAATCGTTCCCAAGACACTTATATTTGCTAAAGATGACTCACATGCAGAGGACATCGTTAGCACAGTACGAGAAGTATTCAACAAAGGTGATGATTTCTGCCAAAAGATTACTTATAGAAGTGATAGACCTGAAGATCTCATACGAAGTTTTCGTACGGAATTCAATCCACGGATCGCAGTAACTGTTGACATGATATCTACCGGTACTGACATAAAACCGCTTGAGTGTTTAGTCTTTATGCGGGCTGTGCAATCCAGCGGTTATTTTGAACAGATGATCGGGCGCGGTGTCCGAACTATAAGTCCAGATGATCTACGTTCTGTAACAAGTGACGCACCCGCAAAAACACACTTCATTGTAGTCGATGCCGTCGGAGTCTATGACGCAGTAAGAACCGAGTCACAACCGAGATCAGGAGAACCGCCTGCAACACAATCAACAGCACCACAAGAAAGAGACCCCAATCAACTCATTGATGATGTAAGTGTGGACAGAGTTACTGAAACTGGATTTGAGCCTGAAAGTTTTGCGCAGGCAGCCACAGTTATTCATAACTTTAAAAGGTTCATTGATGAGCATACAGATGAATTGATAGCATTACAAATTTTGTGTCAACAGTCGGGAGGACAAGGTACACTAACTGAAGACAACTTAAAAGAGCTGGAAGAAGCATTGCAGGAACATTCCATCAGTCTCAGTCGCGAGTCGTTATGGATGGCTTATAAAAGGCGGTCATCAGAGAGTGTTCGTAGCGTAACAACGCAGCCGACAGACCTTATATCGCTGGTGCAATTTGCTATGGGGTTTGTTGCTACATTAGAACCGTTTAGCACAACAGTTAACCGAAACTTTGAGGAGTGGTTAGCGGGTAGAGATTTTAACGCAGAGCAACGGGAATGGCTTGAAATGATACAAGAACACATCGCCACCTCGCTTGAGATTACAACGTCGGATTTTCAGTACACACCATTCACGGAACGCGGCGGTATAACAAAGGCACAGCAACTCTTCGGTGACAATTTAGATGATATGCTAACTGATCTCACAGAAAAATTGGTTCCGTAATTCTCTGATTTCTCATTCCGAAATCTTGTGTGCAAGTTATCCAAACGGCAGAATTGCCCGCACAATCCACTCTACAACTACGATCAAACTTGCCACACCCACCGTATGAAAGAACCCTGTAATCTCAAATCCTTTGATCTTATTAGACAACCCTACCAGCAGCCACATCAGCGCAAAATAACTGATAGCTTTGGCATATAACATCACCAACTTCGGTACACAGTCCCGACACCCAAGCATGTGTGATAAACCTTGTTCTGACATCTCCGCATTATAGAGGTATCGCATCGGTTCACTGAATAGATTAGGAATAACACTTTGCAGGATAGCAACAGACACCGCTAATCCAGAAGCAACTGATATGGTCAACCAGAGTTTCTCAGATTTTACAATAGGTAAAAGATGTAAGACCACGAAAGCGACCCCACATAACACAACAAGACCAAGCAGATTTATCTCACTAGTTCCTTCAACTTCAGACGTTGGCATTTCAACAGACGACAATGGACGAACAGGACCACTTGCAGTCTCCATCAGACGTTTCAACGCATTGACCGGCACTGCAAAGTTCAGATTTTGCCCATCATCACGAGTTTGCGATACAATTCCTACTACTTCACCAAGATTATTCACTACAGCACCGCCTGAGCTGCCACGTGAGATCGCCGCAGTGAATTGGAGAACTTTGCCAGAAAGACCCGCGATCCCATCCGGTATAATATTGCTAATACGCCCTTCACTGAACACACCTTCAAGGCTCCGCGGATTCCCTAAAGTGTAAATAACATCACCACGTCGAACGTTATCACTATTCCCCAAAGAGAGTGCGGGCACTGCTACAGTCGCTACCTTCACCACAGCAAGATCAACGCTTCTATCTATTGCAACAATTCCATCTATCATAAACGGGTGCGGTTGTTGAACAATACGAACAACACCGGACACCCTCCCATCTATCACATGGGCATTGGTTGCAACAAGTCCAGGGCTAATGAAAAATCCGCTTCCATGAGAAGGACGACCGTTCATATCTTTCAGCTCCAAAATCACAGTAGATGCTGAAAGTGATTCCGCTATCTGTTGCGGAGACTGCGCAAACCCCACAGCATTCACTAACAACACAAACAGCAGACAACTATTCTATACATACGAAACTCCTACAAGTGTGTATTCATGTATTAAATTGTAGTATATCATTAGGGTAGTGTCAAGTGAAAATCTACGTCAATCCAGAGGCATTCAAAAGTCGATTTTGGACGCGGATTTTTGTTTGTCAGAATCGCGGATTACGCAGATTACGCAGATTGACGCGGATTTTAAGAGTGTGATATTCACATGTCTAATAGATAGGTGGGCATCTTCTGGGATGTCACATTTTCTGAGTTAGGGATTTCGCGAATTTATGCGGATTGGTTCGTCAGAATTGTGGAGGACGCTAAGTCCTCGACAATTGAATGGCTCTGACATCAATCCGAGATTCTGACAAAACTATAATATCCTATGAAAAGCACCCGAAGTAACGAACCAAATAATCCGAGATTCAGAAAAAATTGAAAAAAAACTTGACATCCACTAGAAAACATAGTATAATACAAAATAAGTTCAGGATTAACACATCACATATATTTTTTTAGAGTGCATTAGAGGATGGGTGTTCCACGCAATGCTTTTGTGCAGCGTTGTGTGAAGAATAACTATTTTACTAATGCTTTTTTTATTTAAAGAATTGGGGCGGGTGAGGAAAGGACAAGATGAAAACTTCTAAAGAAGACAAACAATGGTTCACAGAAAGATGCGGAGAATTGCTCATTATGGATATCCCTGGCAATATTTCTACCGTTGTAGACGAAGCACTAGAAAGGCATGGGCTGCAAAATACGCCTCAAAATAGAAAAACAGTCAGCGACGCATACAGAACAGCAAACCCAGGAAACGCTAAATATGCAAAGAAAACCTATCACCCATTTTATAAACGCGGAAAGAAGAAAAACAAGAAATCCATAGCACAAAATAGCACTTTTTTAGGACACCTCGCAATTGACCGAGAACATAGTATTAAAGCGGTACGAGACGCAATCGTCAACGCTTATAAAACTGGCGAAAATTGTGCTATCGACCCCAAACACCTCACAATTTTTGATAAGGGAATTTCTATCAATGAATTATATCAAACAGATGGCCAATATCGTAGAAAAAACCGAATTACTGAAAGCGATGAAGATTGCTTCGGAGATGAACCTCTCGAATCTTTTGAAATGGACGGCTCAGAAACGGAGACAGACGAAATGTCCTCAAAAAAGGTTTCGAATTAAGGTCGCTATGTCATTCGCACACGTCGGTATCTTCGCAAAATACTTCATGCCCGAATATGTCAATACCGACTTCGGAAAACACCACGATGCCATCTTCACCGCAATCCCACGCAACGCAAAAGGACAAAAAATCAATATCCTCGCGCCACGCGGATCAGCAAAAAGCACATCCATGGCAATCATATATCCACTACATTGCATCTTCTTCAAATGGGCTTATGAAAAATTAGATATTGACCCAATCGAGTTTATTGTAATTCTATCAAGATCGCTACCGATATCAAAACAACGTATAAGCGATATTAAACGAAAAATAGAAACAGACCCACAATTCCAGCACCTTCGCGGAAAAACAACATGGGGTATCAATAAACTCACCACAAGCAACAATATCATGCTTGTACCACTGTCACGAGGTGGACAAATTAGAGGTTCGCTTTTCGGGACAAACAGACCCGACCTCATCATATCTGATGACTTAGACGACCCAGCAGCCCTGCTCAACCCCGAAATCCGTCAAAAAGATCAACGCTGGTTCGATACAGACCTCATACGCGCAGGACGACCAGATGGAAAAACCAACTTTGTAAACATAGACACCGTAAAACATGAGGAAAGCATCGCAAGCAAACTACGCACACGACCTGGTTGGAAAACACTCTTCTTTCAAGCAATCCAAAACCCCGCCGACCTATGGCACCCCACACACGAACACCTATGGAAACAATGGGAAAAAATATACAACGATATGTCAATATCAGACGCAGAACGCGTAGGGTTATTTAGTTTTATAGATATTCATTTTATCAAGTTAACTGTGAGTAAAGGTTTTGATGCATATTCCTTTATTTTATCAGCGATCCGTGTTATGCCTTGAAAACGGAATACGGATAATGCGGTATTTCGTAAAGCGGCCATGACTTGTGGAATAGCCCCGCATCTGACAGGTGATGCGTCCTCGCCGAGTAGCACATCGCGCATCCAATGCGACTTGTTCTCTATTGCCCAATGGCCTCTCCGTAAAGCAAGTAAGCGTTCTGCGGATGCCTCACTCGGTTTCAGGCTCGTAATCCCATAGGTAGTGCGGGTTGTCTCTTCTCCTGTCTTCATATTTTTGGAAGTATAGCAATATTGGATCACTTGTGCTACGCCCGGCCAATCCAGATATGCGTTGAGACTTGTGCTTGCCTTGATACATCGCGTCTCAAGTCTGCCATGCGACTTTTCAATCGTCTCATGCATGTATATCGGTTTCCCTAAAGTAGGGTGTGTTGTGTCTTCAGAAACCGCGTCAGGCACGCCTTGAAAAAGTTTTTCAATCGCTTCTAACAGGTCCGGTTGATTGCCTTTAACAGGCAGCATATAGTCGCCCCCGCTGTTTATGATTCCGTGGCAGAAAGAGCGTTGTGTCAAAAGGGCATCCGTTGTGATAACTTTGCCTGCTACATCAAACGCTTTGAGGATTTCCGTTGATACCGGTATTTCATTGGTTTTGTCGCTGACACCTCGCTGCGTGAGGGTGATCCCTAACTCATGAGAGACGACGGAGAGTAAATGGCTGATCATCGCACCACTTTTTTTAGACGCACGCAGGGTTTTGCCATCTATAGCGACTGCGTCGGAACACCCCCGCAAATCAGGGCACTCTGCTAATGCGGCGTTTACCCATTTTGACAGGATGTTTTCTAATGCTTCAACGTCCAACTTTTTCAACAGATTATGGATAGTTGCGGCACAAGGCGTTTTGTGATGTGTGAACCCGAGTGCTTTTGTGAGTGCGGGCTGTGAGCGTGCCCAGGTAGCGATGGATGTATACCCTTTATGCCCGCACATCAATCCAACGACTAAAAGTGCGAGGATTGCTTTCAAGGGGTGCCGTTTCCCTTTTTCCTTGCGTGGGTCTGTAAGTTCTGCTAACATATTGACTAAGTGGCAGGACTTTTTTCTTGTCATTCTTCACCTCAAAAGATCGTAAGTTTTTAAGGTGAAGTATAGCAGATATACCATGAAAAATCACGGTATATCTGCACATCCTAAAATATTAACGATTGTGATAAAAAACAACTAAAATACATAAAACTAAATAACCCTACAGAACGCGAAGCAAACGCCGACGCTTTCTATCAACAAAATAAAGCTGAAATGCACGGAAACGACATTGATGAACTCTGGCCAGAAATGATCACATACCTAGATATCCGAAAAGAAATATGTGATGTCGGTTACTACCCTATCCTGCAAGAATTACAAAATTCCTGCCATGACCCATCAAAAGCTATCTTTGACATGGAAAACGCCACCCGCTTCGAAATCACACAAGACGGACTCCTCCGATCTGACGACCGCTTAGTCCGATGGAACCAAATAGCTGGCGGTTCAGTCTTCCTCGATTGGGCAGGCGGTAAAGACACACAAGACAACGCTTTCGCCGCAGCTGTCTGCGTACTCTGGGAACCCATGCCAGGCAGACGTAAAAACGTAAGCACCTTGGCAGGATGCCACGCGTACGTGTTATCAGTATGGATGGACAGAGTCAAACTCTCGCTACAGATCGAAAATGCTATCACACTGCTAGAAGACGCACAGGCAACCCTAAACAAGTCTTACGACGTGAAGTGGCGATTAGCAATTGAAGATTTCGTTAAGGACACCACCGGTGCAATTCGAGAATATGCACAGCATACCTATCGCGAAGCAAAAGAACGCAGGGAAACACAAGTCAACCTCGAATTCCAAAAACGATATACAAATAAAATCGAACGCATCGCAGCACTCGAACCTGCAATAACACACGGATGGCTCGCATTCAACAAAAAATTACCAGAAGACTACATCAAGCAGATGCGCCAATTCCCAACCGCAGACTTTACGGACGGACCAGACGCAACCGAAGGCGCATGTCAACTACGGGTAACAGAATTCCAAGCCATCCACAAGGCAAGACGAGAACAAAACCGACAACGCACAAAAGAATCTTTTGGACTAGAACTTTGATATAATACTATACTTCGTCTGAATAGCGGATCAGTTGTTAGGTGTTTCAGGAGTTTTCCACAAGATAACACAGACTTGGGGTTGTCTGAATTTTGGATTACGCGGAGGACACCAAATCAACGGTATCACCGCCTAGGCTTAAACAAAAAAGCATTATGGGATAGTTATACTTCAACACAATGCTGCACAAAAGCACTGCAATAGAATATCCATCCCATAATGCACAACGCATAACATGTCAGACTCTTATTATACCACGTCTTCCAATGGATGTCAAGTTTTTTGAAAAAATGAATTTTGAGTTAACAACACACATGCAAAAATACTTACACACGCTTGCCTATCCAAAACGTTTGAATCCGAATACATTTTGTGGTAAAATTAACGTAAATTCAGTGCTCTTGAATTGTCCCATAACCTGTATGAAGATTAACTTATTCTTTGGATAATTCTCATTTTTTTGTCAGAATCGCGGATTTACACGGATTAGCGCGGATTTTTCTTTTGCTGTGCGTTTATCCATTTCTGTAGGGTTTAGTTTTAGTTCACGTTTCACGGATGCATAAACTGTATGAAGATTAATAATTTAATTCGGTAATCTCTCTTGGAGATGCCGATGCGGTTAGGAAGCTGTACCTACAAGGCCTGGAGAATACCGAATTACCCAAATATTTTCTTAAACTTCATTTAGGTTGTGCATCCTACAAAAACAGCTTATTCCAAACTCATGTTAATAAAAAGGAATTCACGTGAACACGACAAACACATGGTTATCTAATTTACCAGCGGGTTGGACCTGGACAACTTTGGATGAAATTAGTGAAATTATATTAGGGCAATCGCCTCCTTCCGCCACTTACAATACAGATGGAGATGGACTCCCTTTTTATCAAGGTAAACGTGAATTTGGAAAACTTTACCCTACACCGAGAAAATGGTGTACCGCACCAAAGAGAATTGCAGAGAAGGGAGATGTTTTCATTTCTATTCGTGCACCTGTTGGACCTACAAATATTTGCACTGAAAAATCTGCAGTGGGAAGAGGACTCGCAGCTATTCGTGGGTTAAGCGGAATAGAGTCATTTTTCATTCTCTATTTACTGCGCGCCTTTGCATATAAATTGCAAGCAGAGGAACAGGAACGACCTTTGACGCAATCACGGGAAACCAACTTAAAACATTTGAAATTCCCCTTCCCCCATTAGCAGAACAACGCCGTATCGTAGCCAAGTTAACGGGGCTATTTACACAATTGGACGCAGCAGTCGATAACCTCAAAAAAGCACAAGTGCAGTTGCAACGGTATCGTCAATCTATACTCAAATCTGCTTTTGAAGGGGAGTTGACAAGGGAATGGCGTGAAGGGCATTTGGATAATTGGAAAAGCACAAAACTAAGTGAATTCATCACACTTGAAAGTGGTTCGCGACCGAAGGGTGGAGTCCAGGGTATTCTTGAAGGAATACCGAGTCTCGGAGGCGAGCATTTAAATGATAAGGGTGGTTTTAACTTCGCAAAGATAAAATACATTCCCGAAGAGTATTTCGAATCACTAAACAAGGGGATTATTTATCCAAACGATATTATTGTTGTAAAGGATGGTGCAACAACTGGAAAAACCAGCTTTGTTGATGAAATTTTTCCACATCAATATGCCGCGGTTAATGAACACCTATTTATTGTGCGGGTAGATTCGGAGATTGCCTTTCCAAAATTTGTGTTTTATTATCTTTTTAGCAGTAAAGGACAGCAGCAGATCCTTTCAGATTTTCGAGGGGCAACTGTTGGTGGAATTTCCCGTAATTTTCCATTAAACGTTGATATTCCACTTCCACCGCTTACAGAACAGGAGCAGATTGTCTCTGAGCTTGATCGACACCTTTCAATCGCTGATAAAGTAGGAGCCACGATTGCATCTGAATTGACACGCGCAGAACGTTTGCGACACGCTATTCTCAAGGATGCCTTCTCTGGCAAACTCGTTCCGCAAGACCCGAATGATGAACCGGCAAGCGTTCTATTAGAAAAAATCCGAGAACAAAAAGAACATCAGCAACCGAAGCGAAAAAAGAAAACGACAAAACCGAAAAACACTTCTTCGGCAAAGCAATTGTCTCTGCCATTCGATTGAACTTTACTTTGTAAGCTAAAGCCAAAACTTCGTCTTGTTTCCAATGCAAAATTATGGTAGAATATCAATGGAAGGTAACTGCACAACCTATTTATTTAAATTTAAGGGAAATATTGGACATGACACTTAAAATTCCAGACTGCACAGATAGAGATAAAGAAACGCGGGAGACCGATCCGCTTTTCGCCTTAGCAGGCACTTTACAATGTAATGTTACCGACATAGAGGACCGTATCAAAGATGCTTGTGACGCGTTGCAAGCAGAGATACGTGTGGTTGAAGGTGCACACAAAGACGATCCGGATCCGCTCATCGCGTTGTTGGGAACATTGGAATGTGATGTCACAGATATCGGTGAACGCCACGATGACTATATTGCAGCCGCTTTGCTTGCAGAGCTAAACGGAAACAATGAGGTGACATAATATGGAAACCGTACAAACCGAACTTGAACCCGCTCCTACTTCAACAGACAAGACGCTATTTTGGAAACAGGTGCGTCGCGAATTAGATGAAATCCGACAAGAAGCTGCGGAAGCTTGTGCCCTAGATAGCGAAGTTGATCCTGTTCCAGATTCAGCTTATCATGATGCGTTTCAGTTACTGAAATTCCTTGATTATCACAATGTACCCATGCCTGACATCGGTTGGTTAATAGATGGTGGGATTGGGTTTGAATGGAGATCGCAACACGTCAAAGGGATTAGTACGGTAAGTATATATGGAGATAAAAAAGTTATTTATGGAACTTCTTTAGGAAGTGGACAGAAGGACAAAGGAACTTGTGATTTAACTGATTTAGATGAACTTGCATGCTTTCTTCCAGTGTTAAAGAGATAGGTAAACAATATGGAAACCGTACAAACCGAACTTGAACTCGCTGTTATTCCAACAGACAAGACATTATTTCGCAAACAGATCCAAAGTGAATTAGACGAAATCCGACAAGAAGCAGAGAACGCTTATGCCTCGGATAACGAAATTGACCCGATTCCGAATTCAGCATACAACGATGCCTCTACTCTATTAGAGATTCTTTGTAATTACAATATCCCCATGCCACATATCGGTTGGGCAGAAGATGGCAGCATCGGGTTTGAATGGCGGCCGGAGGGTGGCATAGTAACTATGGGTATCTATGGAGATGATGATGTCATTTATGGTGCCTTTTTTCAAGAAAACCGTCAAGTTGATGGCGTTTGTAATTTATCAGATACGGCCCTATTGGAGGGTTTCCTGGAAACCTTAAAACGTCTTATTCAGTAAGGATTTTGTTTTATCACACCGACAGAATAAACTTCTTTCTAACATTCATAAAGGTGGCACAATATGGAAACCGGACAAACCAAACTTGAACCCGCTGCTACTTCAACAGACAAGATGCTATTTCGGAAACAGGTGCATAGCGAATTAGACGAAATCCGACAAGAAGCTGAGAACGCTTATGCCTCGGATAACGAAATCGATCCTGTCCCAGATTCAGCTTATCATGATGCATTTCAGTTACTGAAATTCCTTTAGGTGTGGGGGTACCAAACTCTTAAAATCCGAGAAAATCCGCGTAATCCGGGGAATGCCTAAATGGCATTCATACCGTTGATTTGGTGTAATCCGCGATTCTGAAAAAAGATGCAAACAAAAAACGGATCAGCGATAAACTCTACTACCAAACACTCACAGCCGAAGAAGAATAATCACAAAAATGTCAAACGAATCAACAACAGTCGTTCAAAAACTATGGAATTTCTGCAATGTTCTCCGAGATGATGGAGTTAGCTACGGAGATTACGTCGAACAGCTCACGTATCTGCTTTTTCTGAAACTCGCTGACGAACAGAGCAAACTGCCTACCAGCACGACATCTAAAATACCTTCCGGTTTAGATTGGGAAAGTTTGCTTAAAGAGAGCGGTGCTGCGTTAGAGGATCAATATGTAAAAATTCTTCGGGAGTTAAGTCGTGCGGAAGGGTTGCTTGGTGTAATTTTCCGAAAATCACAAAACCGCATTCAGACACCTGCACATTTACAACGGCTTATCAAGCTTATCGATGCAGAAAACTGGAGCGGGATGGCAGCTGATGTCAAAAGCACAGTTTATGAGGGACTTTTACAGAAAAACGCAGAAGACACGAAGAGCGGCGCAGGACAGTACTTCACACCACGCCCACTCATCAAAGCAATTGTTAAAGTGATGCAACCGAAACCGATGAAAACGATCTGTGACCCAGCATGTGGCACTGGTGGTTTTTTCCTCGCTGCCTATGAGTATATTTCAGAAACATATCGCGCTACATTAACCCGTGAACAGAAGAAGTTTCTCAAGTTTGACACCTTCACCGGCACAGACATTGTTGATAACGTTGTTCGTCTTTGCGTTATGAATTTATACCTACACGGTATTGATGGGACAGAAAGTCCCATTACAACTGGGATAGTCTCGGCAAAGATCCGGGAAAACGTTACGATATGGTGCTGACCAATCCACCGTTCGGCACTAAGAGCAGCGTCACAATCACCGCTGACGGTGAAAAACGTAGCAATGCATCTGTCACGTACGAACGCGATGATTTTTGGGCGACAACATCAAACAAACAGTTCAATTTCTTACAACACATCAAAACAATTTTGAAGGAAGATGGTCGTGCTGCTGTGGTACTTCCGGACAATGTGCTTTTTGAGCGGGGTGCAGGTGAAACAATTCGGCGGCAGCTGCTAAAACTGCTTGATGTCCATACGTTACTGCGATTGCCTACCGGTATTTTCTACGCGCAAGGCGTGAAGGCAAACGTCCTCTTTTTCGACAAACGCCCCGCACGTGAAGAACCGTGGACACAAAAACTGTGGATATATGACTTACGTACGAACAAACGTTTTACGCTTAAGACAAATCCTTTACGCGATGCTGACTTACAAGATTTTATTTCTGCTTACAATCCGACGAACCGCCACGAACGCAGTGAAACCGAACGTTTTCGAGCTTTCAGTTATGAGGAGCTTACAAAACGGGAACATGCAAACCTTGATATTTTCTGGTTGAAAGAGGATTCACTTGACGATATAACAGACCTTCCGGCCCCTGATGTATTGGCGGCAGAAATTACCCAGAATTTAGAGAGTACTTTGGAACTGTTCCAGAGTATTCAAACAGAACTAGGTGACAGCGATTAAATTCTGTTGCCATCTAATTCAACTGAAAATATACGGAGGATTATTGATAAACTGCTAAATTTCCGGAGACGCTAAAACAGAATTATATTCTGATAGAATAACGTCTCTACTATCTTTACAACTAAAAACTTAAGGAGGAATTCGAAATGCGTATTCACACGACCCTAACACTTATCACACTCATCATCACAGTAGTATTCAGTTCTGTTGCAATAGCAAGTTTGCAAGATGGGCTAATCGTCTACTATCCATTTGATGAATCAGCAGGAAAAACAGCATCTGATAAAAGTAAAAACAACAACGACGGAGAACTTTTGGGTTCTGCTGCGTGGGCACCAAACGAAGGTAAAATTAGCGGTGCAGTTAGATTTGATGGTGCCGAAGGTTCTGTTGTCGATGATAACGGGGCAGATTATATCAACGGACTCGAAGCCTTTTCAATTTCTGTCTGGGTAAAGTCCGATTCAGCAGGACATGACAGAGGTATCGTTTTTGCGGTAGATCCTACCGGCGGAGATAATGTTTTCGGCTTACGTTATGATGCAGCGAGCTGGGCAACTGCAGGTGGTACCAATCTTGTCAAAGGTGCCATTACGACAACAGGCGGTGGACAAGCGTACGAGGGCAAGAGCAACGTGCAGACAACAGAGTGGCAACACCTCGTTTTCACTTGGAAAAGTGGTGAGAAACTTGCCCTTTATATCGATGCTGAACTTGATGATGACCCCATACACAATGATGACGCTAAAGAAGGCTCAATATCAGGTGCTACAAAATTTATGGTTGGTAAAGGGGCTAAGGATAATAATGGCACTTCATGGCCCGGACTCATTGATGAAGTTCGCATTTATGATAGAGTGCTGAAAGAAAATGAAATTGCTGAGTTAGCCACAGGGGTGCTTCCTGTTGAAGCCAAAGATAAATTAACTACCACTTGGGCACTACAAAAGCAAATAAGATTTTAACATGTTACATAACCTCTCTGAAATAATTGAAGACCTCATCGGTTTAAAACTTGAAGACATCACAGAGAAAATGGATGTTGACCCTGAAGCATTAGAATCTTTTTTGATGCTGGCGTATATGGCATCTGTGAATGGAATGGATGTTGACCCTGAAGCATTGGAAACCTTCCTAAACTCACTCACATCTACCGACGAAACATATCTATCTATCCAATGGGTAGTGCTTGCTGCGGGGAAAGGTACACGCATTGATCCGACAGGACGTTTTAGCAAAACGTTGGATATTATGTTTGGCGAAAAGAATATGTTGCAGCTATCGCGTCAATACCTACCGGGTAATCTCCCACATATTATCGTCATCAATCCTCAAATGGCAACCCGTTTAACCGAAAGCAATTCAGCTGAACACATATTGGGCCCAAATTCAATCCCTTGTATCCAAAAAGAGATGAACGGTACAGGCGGGGCATTACAAGCTGCGCTACCAGAACTTCATAAGTCAGACGCGGAATGGATCGGTGTATCATTTGGTGACGAACCATTTTTGGACAAAATCATCTTTGCCCAAACATGGGCATCCCATTTTTTATCAGGTGCAGATGTTACTTTATGTGGCAAAATACCAGATACTGTTGAGGATAAAGGTGGGCTGTTCTTTGACTCAGAAGGAAAATTCACCGGCACAAAAGAATGGTACGATATGAGAGATACTGAGAAAGATAAAATGTGGGAACGGTTGGAACGTGGCGAGGCATATACAAACACAGGAATTACAATAATACGAAAAAGCGCATTACTTGAACGGATACATCGCCTGCAGCCACATACAAACCGAAACGATGAACTACACCATGTTGATTTGATTCGGCTCTGCTACGAGGATGGTTTAAAAACGAACGCTTTTATCTATCGCGGAGAAGTTTTGTCTGGTGTCAACCGTTGGTCAAATGTCCTGTCTGGGGAAACTGCCATCTATGCCAAAACCCGTGATATCCTCGTGCAGCGAGGGATCCGAGTTGATCCCACAGCACATATAACTTTGGAAAGTGAAAATGTAGAAATTGGATCAGCATGTTACCTTATCGGTAGAGTTCATATCGGTAAGGATGTAAAAATAGGTGATTACTGTACACTTGAAAATGTATCGTTGACCGGTGCAACAAATATAGGAGACTCGGTTGGTCTGAAAAATGTGTCTGCAAAGGATACAACAATCCAATCAAATGTCTTGCCAAAGACTTTAGCTGCGCCGATTATAGGTCTCTCAACTGCAAGTAGCATTCACAATAGTACATTAGATGGTGTGACCATCGGTGTTGATGTTACGTTGTCAGATGTTAATGCTCATGTGACAGTTATACCTTCTGGAATTAGACTGAAAAATCGAACATTAGGTGTTCCTTATGCAAAAGCACCGGACAGCGTTTCAACAACACTCTTCAACCAAATTATACCTGACGATTATAGACCTGGTGTTTACACATTTGGTGAAAAAAAAGAATTGCCTGATTGGAATAATCTACGTAATCATGTTAGTTCACATAGTGCGACCGAGTTAGGGCCACGCGCAACGCACCATCCACAACTACAACAAGATATATCCGACGCTGTAAATACTTTGTTAGATATGCAAAGGGGAAACGGAACCTATGTGATTGAACCGCTTACTGCTGAAGAGCTGTGGGGTACTATTTTTGAAATGGTCGAATTATTTTCAGGCAATCCTAATCCTTACGTTCACGATAAACTAAAAGCACGCCAAACGGCTCTCTCACTCTTACCAGAATTCTGGAATGAACAGTGGTTAACAAGACTAAAACTCGTTGTATCAGGAAATGTAATTGATTACAGTAGTGCACGGGTAGTTGAGAAGGTGAATGCAAATCCGAATTATTTCTCTGAAGCACTTCGCGCAGCAGTTGAAACACCATTTGCAATAGACTGTTATGATTTGTTTATGGAGAAAATTATTGACGGCGATCCGAAGCAAATTATGTGGCTTGCCGATAATGATGGTGAAATCATATTTGACATGGCATTGATTCAGGACATGATAAGATGTGGACATCATATCTGTATTGTTGGAAAAGCAGGCAATGCAAGCAACGATGTCACTTTGGCAGATTTGCAAGAAATTACGACCTATCCTCAATTTGCTGCAGTAAAACAGGCAATTCAGGATGGCATCGTCACCTTAATTTCATCAGGTGCAAAAACAATTGGCACCAATCTGTATAATGCAACACCAGAATTTGTCAATGAACTGTTACACACTGACTTGGTCATCTCAAAAGGTCAAGGCAATTTCTTCACAACCCCCGGTTGGAAGGTAGATACTTTCTATCTTTTACTCTCGAAAGGACTAACGGCTGAAAGAACAACGGGTGTTGTCGCAGATAGGAATCTTCCAGTTGATGGGCTAATTTTAGCATATCTTCCAGCAGGAACAAAAAGAGACGCGCCTCTGTACAACCTATGTAAGCCTTGAAATCGTATATTCTCTTTTACCAGACTTTGAAAGCGGTATATTTTCCACATACGCCACATTAACAGACACATCTTTTCCAAGTTTTTCTTGTATCATCCCTAAAATGTCTTTACATGTTCTCTCTGTCCATTTTTCATTAATTACAAGTTTCAATGTACACTTTTCAAAAGTCTCTTGGATTAATTGAAATTGTGAAATACCTACGGTATTATAGAGCTGTTGTGTGAAATACCCGCCGTGTATCATAATCCCATTTTTTGTTCGGAAGGTTGCAGTGCTGCGCCCTAGAAGTTCGTCCAATACAGGCAATTGATTTCCACATGGGCATGTTTCAGCTGATAGTCTTCCTATATCACCAATTCGGTAACGTATAAACGGCATTGCATAATTGTTTAGTTGTGTAAGAAGTATATCTCCAGGAATGTTGTATGGCTCAAGACTATCTATCTCAAGAAAGATATCGCGGCAGTTGATATGCATGCGTCCTTCACTGCACGCCATAGCGATTAATCCCACCTCCCTTCCGCCATATCTGTTATATATCTTAGTGCTAAAGGTGGATTCTGGTAGCTGTCGGTAATTTGGGTACAACATTTCTGCGGAGGAGATAATACCTTTCAAATTCCAGTTAGGTTTAAGATTCTTCTCATTGAGGTATTCTGTGAACTGGTACAGAGATGAAGGATATGCCAGAATAGTCTTAGGTTGCCACCGCTGCATTTTTTCAAATGCACTATGCATTGCTGCCTCTGTGAGTTGAAATCCATCAAGCCAAAATTGATTTCTCCAATAACGGTTAAGTTTCTGTTTCCAATGACTTTGTGCGTTTACGTCAGCAGGCGAACCCCAAATAACCAATTGTGGTTCTCCGAAATCCCATCCTGCCCATCGGTCGAAATAATAGACACTCATATTCCGTTGATTCCAATAAGTTCTATCCTGATAAAATTTCAACGGTGTGCCAGTAGATCCCCCGGTAGCATTCTCAATCCGTTTTTGGATTGGAATTAGCTCAGACAGCAGATTGTGTAGTTGATCGCGAATTGCTTGCTTCTCAAGTGGTGGAATTATAGAAATATCAGTTGGATCGGAATTAAATTGTTGAATCAGATCATCCGGTCTCAATCCGATTTCTTTGAACAGTTCACGATAATACGGTGTCGTTTGGTAGGCATGCTGAATGAGTTGCCTCACGCGTCTACGCTGATGTTTTAAAATAGCATCACGAGAGGAATTAAACAAAGCAATTGTTTTTGAGAATTGATGTGGGAAGAATATACCTTTACGATAAGTATTATATGTATGCCAAGCAACTTTTGAGAATGACGTTTTGGTTGAACGATGAATTGCCAGGTTTTCAATCATGTAATTATCAACGTCGTCTTATTGGGTCAATATGCGGTGAATATCCTGGGGGCAGCTGGTCGCTGGAAGAGCGTCCATCTTGAAAAAGTTGGTCTGCATCGGGATTATCATGTTCAAAAGGTTGCGGAAATTCGCGCCAATTGTTGCCATCAAGCGGTTGTTCATATCCATCATTTTTGAACCAGTTGATCAATCTATCACGATATTCTCTTTGAATACTACCATAAGCATGATTTCCAGCAAGATTCCGTTCATCCAGTCTACCAGCGAGTCTTCTGAATAACCATTCTTTTCTATCCGCTGCAGAATAGATGTATTTGTATTCGTCTGTCAATAACATATACAATCCTCTGTTACCACCGGACAACTGTCCAATTATAGCGTCGCGATCCGCATTACCGTTGGCAATCTCAGCGAGGTCTATGCCACTTCGACCTGAATCCATCGTTAATCCTGCTGCAGCTAGACTCGTTGGGAACACATCAACGAGACTCGTAGGTGAATCACACTGGATATTTGCTCCAAAACGTTCAGGATACCGAACAAGAAGGGGAATACGGGCAGCTGCATCAAGCCAAGAACGTTTACCGTAACAGTCATAGTCGCCAAGTAATTCGCCGTGATCTGATGTATAGAGTATTAATGTATTGTCAAGTTCTCCTTCAGCTTCAAGATATTCAAGGATTCGTCCAACTTGATAATCAATGAAAGAAATAGCGGCATAATATGCAGCACGCATCGTCCTGAGAAGATTCAAATCTCTACCTTGGTCTCTGTATTTATATCGATTTTGATGTCTATTCCAATGTGTATGCAGTTGTTGATAATCAGGGGGCAGGAACGGTAGTGGCATTTCTACAGACCGGTAAAGTCTGTTCCAAGGCACAGGTGATTCAAAAGGAGGGTGCGGCTTAATAAAGCTTGACCAGCACAGAAAAGGTCTGTTCGTATCACGTTCAGAGAGGAACTTAAGAGTTTTGTCACCTATCCATTGCGTATGGTGGAGCCGTGCTGGGAGCTGGGATTGCTGAGGTATGTAATAATATTCACTTCTTTCACCGTGGGGAGCGATAATATGGTCATAACCGTTTTCATGTAAAAATTCTGTGAAATCATCAGGGCCTGCACCTTCTTCGGAGAAATCTCTTGTCTCAAATCCCCACAATTTACGACCTTGAGGTGTGAAGTGCATTTTACCTATACCATGTGTCTGATACCCATCTTCGTTAAGTATATCCATGACCGATGCTCGATCCTGTGGCATTGCGGAATTCGTAGTACATCCAGTTTCATGCGGCCATTGTCCGAGCAGAAAACTACAACGCGATGCAACACAGACAGGTGAAGGGCAGTATGCGGATGTAAAACTTGTCCCCTCCCCAACAAGTCTGTCAAGTGCTGGTGTTTGAATGATAGGGTTGCCAAGCGCACCCACCGTATCAAAACGTTGCTGGTCTGTCATCAAATATAAAACATTAGGTTGCTTTGCCATACCGTGCTCCGTTCCTTTCTGTGAATATATCGGAAAACTTGATTGTCTATTTGAACAATATCATAACATTTTTTCGGTCATCATACAATTACAAAAGTGCATCCAGAAATGTGTATAAGTAAATCATCAGCATTTTTTATTACCGAAGTAGGATTGAACAAAGGAGTTTAGACTATGAAAAAACAACAGATCGCGGCGAGTTTCAAGCAGTTCCATGTCATTACACATGATTTGGACGAGACAGAAGACCTAAAGGCTGAATGTAAGAAGCAATTAGGGGAAGGTGTTCGGTTAGCTGACTGGAGCGATATTATTGCCTACCATGCAGCAGGTGGTTCATTAGATGACTTCATTGAGGCACTCAAGATTCCACTTGAATACGTCAATCCTGAAGATATGGATCCGATACCGAATACGTCCTATCGCATTTCAATGAACGGTGAACTGCATTGGGATTGGGATCGCCACTATTTCTTTGCACGACATGACCACAAATTACGCGGAGATTTTTTAGCTCACGACAGTATTGACAATTACCGCTTGTCACTCGGTTCATGGTTCGGTGAGGGCGGATATGTGCTCTGTTTCGGTGAGATTGAAGGAACGGTTGCTCCGCCTGAGCCAGAAATACGCGAACCGGAGAACAGCTCAGGCGGCTGAGGTTGCGGATGCTAATGCAGTGGCGGTGCCATTGCTAAACCTTTTCATCAGCTGTGATTACGGTTAACGAGGCGATTGTAACTGTTTGCAGGCGCGGTTCTCTACCGTGCCTGCATGTTATTGAAGTATTTGCTATGCCCAAGGATCCAAAACAACCTTACCACATTCACCTGTCGCTTGTAATTCCCAGGCCTTTTGAACTTCACTCATCGGGAATGAATGGGTGATATAGGTGTCCAATTTATCTTTAGATTCCTTGATAACCTTCATCAGTTTTGGATAAAACCCAAGGTTGTAGTGCCAATTCCCACGTAAGATCAAACCCTTACGGATCATATCTCTGCTCGCTGCGAGTGGAAATTCTCCACCTTCACCGACAAAGGTAACCTGCCCTTTTCTTCGTGCTGCATCGACCATCAATCGATGTGCTGCAGATGCACCTGAGCAATCGACTGCTTTGTCAATGCCGATGCCATCTGTCAACTCACGGATTTGGCCTAGGATATCTTCATCATTCGGATTTAGAACTACTTCAGCTCCCAATTTTTTTGCAAGCTCTGCCCGATATGGATGGCTTTCCACACCGAAGACACGTGCTCCACGATAACTCGCGTTGATAATGCCACCGAGACCGACCGGACCTAATCCAGTTACCATCACAGTATCTAAGGCATCGACTTCCATCTGTTCCATTGCGCCAAATGTCGGTCCGAGCCCACAACATGCCATTCCGCCGTGAGCAAAACTCATATCATCCGGAATTGGAAATAAGAGATCCTCCATCTTATGCATATACTGTGCATACGTCGCACCTGCCACATCCGTACCGACGATTTCACGAATGTTCCGTCCGCCTGTGCAATGTATATGTTCGCCAATAACACACATATTACACTTACCACATGAATTTTGTGGTTGAACGACGACACGATCTCCCACCTTTACGCGACCGGGCTGGGCAACTTCAACAACCTCTCCCGCTGCTTCGTGCCCGAAATGCTCCCCAGTACCACCACCTTTGAAACCTTTGTACTCTGTGCACATCGGAACAGCACGGATTTTAACTACTGCCACATCTCCTGCTGCTTTGGGATCAGGTTTATCTACTACGCCGCCTTTGCCATCGCCAAACATTGCTGCTACTTTCATATATTGTTCTCTGCCTAATTTCGTTGTACCTGAGAGAGGTATTCAAATTGAGAAATATAGGCAATCCTCCTTCGATAATGTATAAACACATTATCATAACTCATAAAATTCGTCAATGGAATATTAGGGTTATTTAGTTTTATGTATTTTAGTTGTTTTTTATCACAATCGTTAATATTTTAGGATGTGCAGATATACCGTGATTTTTCACGCTATATCTGCTATACTTCACCTTAAAAACTTACGATCTTTTGAGGTGAAGAATGACAAGAAAAAAGTCCTGCCACTTAATGGATATGTTAGCAGAACTTACAGACCCACGCAAGGAAAAAGGGAAACGACACCCGTTGAAAGCAATCCTCGCACTTTTAGTCGTTGGATTGATGTGCGGGCATAAAGGGTATACATCCATCGCTACCTGGGCACGCTCACAGCCCGCACTCACAAAAGCACTCGGGTTCACACATCACAAAACGCCTTGTGCCGCAACTATCCATAATCTGTTGAAAAAGTTGGACGTTGAAGCATTAGAAAACATCCTGTCAAAATGGGTAAACGCCGCATTAGCAGAGTGCCCTGATTTGCGGGGGTGTTCCGACGCAGTCGCTATAGATGGCAAAACCCTGCGTGCGTCTAAAAAAAGTGGTGCGATGATCAGCCATTTACTCTCCGTCGTCTCTCATGAGTTAGGGATCACCCTCACGCAGCGAGGTGTCAGCGACAAAACCAATGAAATACCGGTATCAACGGAAATCCTCAAAGCGTTTGATGTAGCAGGCAAAGTTATCACAACGGATGCCCTTTTGACACAACGCTCTTTCTGCCACGGAATCATAAACAGCGGGGGCGACTATATGCTGCCTGTTAAAGGCAATCAACCGGACCTGTTAGAAGCGATTGAAAAACTTTTTCAAGGCGTGCCTGACGCGGTTTCTGAAGACACAACACACCCTACTTTAGGGAAACCGATATACATGCATGAGACGATTGAAAAGTCGCATGGCAGACTTGAGACGCGATGTATCAAGGCAAGCACAAGTCTCAACGCATATCTGGATTGGCCGGGCGTAGCACAAGTGATCCAATATTGCTATACTTCCAAAAATATGAAGACAGGAGAAGAGACAACCCGCACTACCTATGGGATTACGAGCCTGAAACCGAGTGAGGCATCCGCAGAACGCTTACTTGCTTTACGGAGAGGCCATTGGGCAATAGAGAACAAGTCGCATTGGATGCGCGATGTGCTACTCGGCGAGGACGCATCACCTGTCAGATGCGGGGCTATTCCACAAGTCATGGCCGCTTTACGAAATACCGCATTATCCGTATTCCGTTTTCAAGGCATAACACGGATCGCTGATAAAATAAAGGAATATGCATCAAAACCTTTACTCACAGTTAACTTGATAAAATGAATATCTATAAAACTAAATAACCCTAATGGAATATTTCAAGACAACAGTTTTTTACTTTACGTGAGCTCAGTGTCCTTGATATGAAGACTATTTTGTAGCACAAAAAATGCCTTATTCCGAACTCACGTTAACATACATAGAAACTTGACATTACAATTTTTATAGGATAAAATCTTAAAGCATCAATACGGTAATAAATAGCAGGACTTACGCAATTTTGTGTGTTCTTGTTTAAAAATTTGTTTTTTATGTATTTTATTCCATATTTTTTTGCTATTTTCGAGGACGGACCCCCCTTTATCCCGCACTTACCCCCATTTTTTTTTGAATGCGTGTGTAGTTGTGTTCATAGGTCTCCAATGTTGTCATGTCAGTTCTTCTGCGGTGAGAAAGTTTATATCTCTCAAACAAGTCCTCTCGGTGAACAAGAGCAACGCCTCCTGCGTCCACACCTCGCGGATCATACGGTTGATGACACTGATCACGGAGTAAACTTTCCGCGTAGGGTGTAAAGTTTTTGCCCATCTGTCCGCAGCTTTTTCATAACACAGGAACGCCAAACCATAAGCCACGACTGCCAACAAAAACAGAACTTCCATCCGGGGCTGTTCGTTCTTTCTCAAAACGAGTGCTTTGAAACCGAAGTTCGTTTTCAAGTCTCTGAACCCGTGTTCAATCTGTGTCCGCCGCTTGTAGCAAGTTCGCAGGGGGTTCCCCTGAAGCCGATTGGAGATAAGATATAACGGGTCTTTCTTGGTGTGCTGTCCCCCAACATAGAGTGCCACAGGCACCTGCTCCGTGTAGTGATAAAGCACTTGTGGGTAAAAACCATTTGCCACTTCTTCAAGGCACTGCTTGTTGCCTGCTATACGCACACCAACATTGCGTGGCACACGCATCAAGTAGCAGATGCCTTGCCCCTCAAAAAACTTGAGGATCGCTCTCGCTCGGGCGAACCCTCTGTCAAAGACCAACACAGGCTCCCGACTATCCCCTAACACTTTAACAACGCGACTATGGACATCACAACAGAACTGCTGAACTAAATCGTTATGTCCTTGATAGGTGCCATCTTTGAGCATCTCATTTTTATACAGAACCCAATAGAGCGGGATCGCACGATTGCGAAACGGAAGGGCTGCAACAATCGCCTTCCATCCGCCCGGTAAATCTGTCTCGTCTATCAGCACAAGCAGATGCTGCATCCCCACAGAACGACACACACTGACAACTATATGTGACAACCAAGCACCCTTCACCGCTGCAACCGGAAAATAGGTGTCAATAAACCGCAACACACGCTTTTGCTTAGACTTGTCGTGTTTCACACGGATAGGTAGATGTGAGGCAATCGATTGAATACGAAAACTTGGGGCTACACACACAGCCTGTAGCATCAAATAAAAGTTGCGGAGCGTCGGTTTTTTGATACAAACCCCGTTGAAAACTTTACGAAAACCTGTTATAATCTTTCTGGGATGTACCCAACTAAGGGTATATTTCATAAGAATACCTCCCTGCCGGTTTTTCACCGACATTGGTTTATATGGAGGTATTCTACCATAACCCATCAGACTTTCCAACTTATTTCTATACACACACACGCCTACACATACCGCATACAAAAATGGGGGTAAGTGAGCGCAAGCGGGGGGAATGCGTAAGTCCTGTAAATAGATAGGAACAACATCCTTTATTATGCAGCAAAATGACGAAAAAACACATCAATTGACAGTTTCAAATTTGTCTAAAAACTTCGGAAAAATAGAAGTTTTACGCAATTTATCATTCGGATTTAAGGCAGGGGATTCAGTTGTGATAACGGGTCCATCTGGTTCTGGCAAAAGTACGCTTCTACATATTATCGGCACATTAGAAAAACCTACTACAGGTCAAGTTGAGATTAACAACACGGATCCCTTTGAACTTTCAGAACCGGAATTGGCGCGTTACAGGAACAGTGTAATCGGTTTTGTGTTTCAGGATCATCATCTGCTGCCCCAATATTCAGTTCTCGAAAATGTGCTCATTCCTACCCTTGCATTCAAACCTGATCCCGATGCTACGAATCAAGCACATGAACTCATAAAACGTGTTGGACTAGTAGATAGAATATCGCATCGTCCTGCTGAACTCTCTGGTGGTGAACGGCAACGCGTATCAATTGCACGTGCGCTCATCAACCGCCCCAGTATATTGCTATGCGATGAACCGACAGGTAATTTAGACAGCGTTACTTCACAAAATATAACAAACCTGCTTTTCGATATGCATAAATCAGAAAACAATATACTAATCGTTGTCACTCACAATCTTGAACTTGCGTCCCGTTTCCAATATCACCTTCGACTTGCTGACGGCGTGTGTACAGTAGAAAATGATTCGTAAGTCAATCCGTTGTTCAGATAGGAAATAATTTATATGCGAACCATTTTGAAAACAGCAAAATATTATTGGCGCGTTCATCTGATTGTCGCGTTGTGTACTGCAGTTGCAACGGGAGTGCTTGCTGGAGCATTGATAGTCGGCGATTCTATGCGGGGGAGTCTTCGCAATATTGCGTTTGAACGATTAGGTAAAATTCAACATGCAGTCATAGCGGACCACTTTTTCCATCCGGATATTATAAAACTGCAGAATATGGAAGCAGCTATTCTGCTGAATGGAACAGTCGTCGCTGCTGATACTGACGCTCGTGCATCAAAGGTTAACATCTATGGTGTAGCGGAAAGTTTCTTTGATTTCTGGGCTGAATCTTCTATAACGAGCTTGAATAAACAAGAGACCCCTCCTTTCGCAAATATTGTTATTAATCATGCTCTTCAAAAAGAGCTAAATGTTCAGGTAGGTGACGCAATTCTTGTTAACTTTCCAAAAGCTGCAGAAATACATCCTGAATTTCTATTAGGAACTCGAGACACGGAGGATATTATTCAAAGCCTACGTGTGATTGTAAGTGATATTATATCAACCCAAAATTCTGGCAGGTTTAGTATCCATCCACATCAAAGTCTGCCACTGAATGCCTACCTTTCACGCTCTGTTTTGCAGAAAACACTCGGTCAATCTGGAAAGATAAATGCTATGTTCACTGCAGATACTGAACCGACTTCCGCCGATTCGCTTGCTCTCACGTTTGATGCGCTCGGTTTGAAAATGAAATCTGACGAGACCCATTTCGATCTACAAAGTGAAAAGTATCTAATTGAACCGAAACTTTCGGAAATAGCACGAACCGTTGCATCAAAACATGGTATTCCTACTCTGCCAACGTTTACCTATCTTGCGAATACAATAACCTCTACAGAGAATCGCAATGACGACCAAAGAGTTCCATATTCAACAGTGTTAGCAATACCGATTGATAGTCAAAAATTGGGAGCTCCATTTGACAAATACAGCACAGAACAGATTAATGATCATGATATTTTTCTCAATAAATGGGCAGCGGATGATCTTGGAATTAAAGAAGGGGCCAAAATAAATATCACTTATTTTAACGTCAGTGCTGAAGAAGAGTATCTTACAAAAAGTGCATCATTTACTTTGAAAGGTATCGTTCCAATAGTTGGCATTGCTGCAGACACAAACTTAATCCCAGCATTTCCAGGAATACATGACACCGCTGGTCTTTCGGATTGGGATCCTCCATTTCCATTTGATTACAGTCAAGTTCGAGATAAAGACGAAGCCTATTGGGATGAGTACAAAGCAACACCCAAGGCATTCATACCATTGCGTACTGGACAAAATCTTTGGAAGAATCGGTTTGGTGATCTTACCTCCATTCGGATGGGAGCTGCACCAGGTTTGGACATTGACGCAACGAAATCCTTATTTGAGTCAGAATTCCTGCAAATGATTAAACCAGAAGAAATTGGATACCAATTCCTATCCCTCCAAGCAGAGGGGCTACAGTCAGCTAAAGGTTCAACAGATTTCAGTCTGTTATTTAGTAGTCTCAGTTTTTTTATTATTTATGCTGCTGCAACCCTTGTCAGTTTAATCTTCGCAATCGGTGTATCACAACGTTCCCGTGAAATAGGCATATTGCATGCAGTCGGATACAGACTCAGAAAAATCCGTCGGCACTTTTTGCTTGAGGGAATTACAATCGCTTTCATCGGAAGTATATTGGGTTGCCTACTTGCAATTGGTTACGCGCAATTGATGATATATGGATTAAAAACTTGGTGGCTTCCCGCTATAGGCACACCGTTTATTGATCTATATGTTAGCGGCTGGAGTTTACTGATCGGTATCGGTGTAACACTTGTCATTGTAGTTTTTTTTATGGGTCACACTGTCAAAAGACTTGGTAAAATTTCTACAGCTGTTCTACTTACTGGAGAGACTGATTTTGATGAAGTATCGCGCAAGGCTAAACCTCAGCACTTACAAACTGAAATACAAAAGAAAACGTCACTATATCTTGGAATTGTCTTCGGAATTATTGCTGGCTATTTCTTATGTGCAGAGAGCTGGATAGGCTTCATTTCCATCTTAATTGTCAGTTTCTTAATCTTTTTTATTTTCCGCAGTAGATTGGGGTCACTCCTTATGACTAGACTGAATCCTTCTATGTATCAACACCAAGGTAACAGAGAATTCAAACTACAGTTAGCAGGTAGGAGTGCCTTATTAGGTTTTGGAATTGGAGCGATAGTAGGTTTTATTGGCACAACTTTGGTTTTTTCTTATAGTGGTTCACACGTCCATGAAACTATAAAAGCAGTTTTTAATCATCCCGTTACAAGATTATTGGGTTCGGCAATTGCTATTCTCGGTGTAGGAACTATTCTATTTGACAGATGGTTAGGATCACAGAGAATTCCCAAACATCTGAACCGCTTGAGATTTGGGCTTAAGAATGCAGCGTGGCAACCGATGCATAGCAGTGGTTCTGTATTAATAATGAGCTTGGCTTGTTGTATTATTGTCGCAGTAGGTGCAAATAGGCATGATGCACTACCAGAAACTGAATATACTTTTGTGGCGGAGTCTTCACTACCAATACACCACAATATAAATTCACCTGAGGGTAGACTTGAACTGGGTTTCAATGAGGAAGACGTGGCATTAATTGCAAAGTCAAAAATATTTCCATTTCGTGTATTACCGGGTGAAGATGTGAGCTGTCTCAATCTTTACAAACCTGAGAAACCGCAGATTTTAGGGGCACCAGATAGTATGCTAAACAAAGATCCGTGGCGCTCCTTATCTTTAGAAAATCCACAGGAGAATAGATTAGATGCAATCGGTGATGAAAATTCCTTAAGATGGATTTTAAAACACAATCCAGAAGACGATTTCATCATTCAAGATGAAAAGGGTAACTCTTTATTTCTAAAACTTCACACAATTAAAAACAGTATCTTTCAAAGTCAATTGATAATCTCTGAATCCAACTTCACAAAACATTTCCCTAGTCAGAGCGGTTATCAATTTTTTTTGTTCATAACACCCCCTGAAATACAAGAACAAACACAGCAAGTCCTCGAGACAACATTAGAGAAATACGGTTACGATGTAACCTCAGCTCCAGAACGGCTTGCAAGTTTTCGTGCGGTTGAAAACACATATATCTCAACTTTCCAAAGTCTGGGAGGTTTAGGTGTTCTTCTTGGCACTATAGGCATTAGTCTAGTTCTGTTTAGAAATATCATTGAGCGGAGAGTCCAGCTGGCAACATTACGTGCATTTGGATTCCGTATGCGACTTCTATTCAAGATGTTGCTACTTGAAAGTTGTTTTATTCTGACCGTGGGTATGCTAATCGGTATTGCAGCGGGTCTTGTAGCGGCCATCAGTTCACAGGGGCATGTGCCTGCATTTCCATGGATTTCATTAACGATTACCTTGTTATTAATATTCGTATTTGGTATAATTTCAAATTATATTGCTGTTTCAGTGGCACTCAGAAGTCCATTATTATCAACATTAAAATCGGAGTAGAATAACATGAGTTCGGTGTCCGCTCTTTGTAGCCTAACCTTTCCAGGTCGTGCAGTGCTCTTTGTAGCCTAACCTTTCCAGGTTGTGCAGCGGACACGCTCTTTGTAGCATAACTTTTATAGGTTGTGCAGCGTTGTGTCTCTTTCTCTCATAACCTTTATAGGTTGTGCATCACAAAAATTATCTTATTCCGACTCACGTTAGAATAGGATTAATCATTGTTAATTCTGTATTTAAGGAGATAAAATGAAAAACAGAATATTTTTTACTTTGCTAACATTTCTCATAACACTCACCTTTACAACCATGAGTCATTCAGCAACATACTCCCCTATAATCCCAGACTATATAACATGGGAATTACCGGAGGGTGCAAAAGTCCGACTCGGCAAAGGTCGTATATTATCGGTGGCGTATTCACCAGATGGCACCCGATTGGCAGTGGGAAGCAGCATCGGCGTATGGCTATACGATGCACAGACAAGTGAAGAACTTAGTCTTTATACGGGACATACGGGTTATGTCTCCAGCGTAGCGTTTAGTCCGGATGGCAACACAATCGCAAGTGGGAGCGTGGATAACACTATCCGCTTATGGAACGCTAACACAGGAAAACATATCACAACACTATCAGGACATACGGATGATGTTGAGAGCATGGTTTTTAGTCCGAATGGCAATACAATCGCAAGTGGGAGTAGGGACGACACTATCCGTTTGTGGAACGCTAACACAGGACAACATATCAGAACACTCACAGGACATACGAGTATTGCCACCAGCATGGCGTTTAGTCCGGATGGTAGCACAATCGCAAGTGGGAGTTGGGATGGCACTATCCATTTGTGGAACGCAAACGCAAGAGAGCATATCGGAACACTCACAGGACATACGGATTGGGTCACCAGCGTGGCGTTTAGTCCGGATGGAAACACAATCGCAAGTGGGAGTTGGGACAGCACCATCCGTTTATGGAACGCTAACACAGGAGAAAATATCAGAACACTCACAGGACATACGGATTATGTCTTGAGCGTGGCGTTTAGTCCGGATGGAAACACAATCGCAAGTGGGAGTTGGGACTACACCATCCGTTTGTGGAATGCTAACACAGGAGAAAATATCAGAACACTCACAGGACATACGGGTTCGGTCACCAGCGTAGCGTTTAATCCGAATGGCTTCACAGTCGCAAGTGGGAGTGAGGATGGCACTATCCGTTTGTGGCACGCAACCATAGGAACACATGTCAGAACACTCACAGGACATACGGATTGGGTCACCAGCGTGGCGTTTAGTCCGGATGGCACCACAATCGCAAGTGGAAATGACGATGGAACTATCGGTTTGTGGGATGCGAACACAGGAGAGCATATCAGAACACTCACAGGACATACGAGTTGGGTCACCAGCGTGGCGTTTAGTTCAGATGGCAACACAATCGCAAGTGGGAGTGAGGATGGCACTGTGCTACTATGGGAACTCACGCCTACCCCAACATCAAACAGCACTGTCAGCCTTTCACCAGCCAGTGTTGCGTCCCCTGGTGTCGGCCAACAACTCACATTCTCTGTCAATATCGCTGATGGACAAAAAGTCGCAGGCTACCAAGCCACCATATCCTATGACACAACAGCCTTGCAGTATGTTGAAAGTGAAAACGGAGATTATCTACCAGCAGGAGCTTTCGCTATTCCACCGATCACTGAACGGAATAGCGTTACACTGGCAGCGTCTGCTATTAACGCAGAAGCAACGGGTGACGGCACACTTGCCACAATAACATTTGAGGTCATTGCAGCCAAAGCCTCTACTATGACGTTAGCCGATGTGATATTGACAGATATGGTAGGTCACACAACAGTGCCACAAGTTGAATCCGCAGAAATTACCGAACCCAAAAGACTTCCTGCCGATGTCAATGCTGATGGTGTTGTCAATATCATTGACCTAACACTCGTCGCATCCAACTTCGGTAAGAGCGGAGAAAATGCCGCCGATGTCAATGCTGATGGTGTTGTCAATATCATCGACCTAACACTTGTCGCAGCAGCATTTGGCAAAACAACTATAGATGCTGCACCTACACTATGGAGCGGCAATCCTGACAGCGTTCTAACACGCGCAACTGTAGAAAAATGGTTACAAGCAGCACGACAACGCAACCTAAGCGATCCAGATTTTCAACGCGGCATCCTCGTCTTGGAAAGTTTGTTGAAGGCGTTGACACCGAAGGAGACAACACTACTACCGAACTACCCGAACCCGTTCAATCCAGAGACTTGGATACCTTATCAACTGGCAACGCCTGCGGAAGTCAATATTTCTATCTATGCTTCAGACGGAACGTTCATTCGTAGGTTAGACTTAGGACATAAACCGGTTGGTATCTATCGGCATCGTTCGGCGGCTGCTTATTGGGATGGTAAGAATGCAGCGGGCGAACCTGTTGCAAGCGGTGTATACTTTTATACACTCACCGCTGACAACATCTCAGCTACACGGAAAATGTTGATACGCAAGTAAACGTGAGTTCGGGGTCCGAAACTTGTAGCATAACCTTTCCAGGTTGTGCAGCGTTGTGTCTCTTTGTAGCATAACCTTTCCAGGTTGTGCATCACAAAAAACATCTTATTCCGAACTAAAGAAAAATCCGTGTAATCCGCGTAATCCGAGATTCTGAAAAATGTCTTATTCCAAACTCACACAACGTTAGGAAAAATATGTATAATAAATCTTATATCTCACTACATACATGCACTGCAATGCTGATATTTGTTTTGCTGATTGGATGTTCGGATGACATAGATACCGATACATCGTCCGCAGTCCAGCATACTGAACAGGGTTGGATTTCATATAATTCTGCAGATTATACACAAGCTCTTCTCAACTTTGAAAGGGCATTGAACAGCGATCCTGAATATGCTGATGCATATAACGGTGTAGGATGGAGTCAACTGAGTTTGTCACTCACCTTAACTTTAGCCCTAGAGTCATTTCAAAATGCGGTCCGCTACGATTCCTCTAACGCCGATGCTTGGATCGGTCTCGCGAATGTCCTATATCTGCGAAGCAAAGATAATTCTGATTTTACATCTGCCATTCGCGCAATAGATAACGCATTGGCAGCCGATAAAGCATACCTTTATCGGCACGACTATGATTCTATAGCAGACATCCATGCATTAAAATCAGCTTGCTACTTCTTTCTCGGTGAAATTCAACTGGCAAAAGAAGAAATTGAAAAGGTGCAGCAAATCGATAAAGAAAACCGAACAGTTATTGTACTTCAAAACTTATTACAAGAATAATCATATTGATAAGAAAAAACTATAGGAGAGAAACATGTCTCAAAACGTTATTACATCAACAGAACTAACTAACTTAACACCTCACCATAGGGGTAAAGTTAGAGATCTGTATGATCTTGGAGATACGTATTTAATTGTATCTACTGACCGAATATCCGCTTTTGATGTGGTTTTACCGAATGGTATACCGGACAAAGGACGGGTTCTGACTGGCCTGTCAGCATTTTGGTTCAACTACACAAAATCCGTTGTTGGCAACCATGTGATTTCAACTGATGTAGAAGATTATCCTGAATCTCTGCGACCTGATGCAAAACTCCTCAATGGGCGTTCAATGCTTGTGAGGAAAGCCGATAGGGTCGATGTTGAATGTGTAGTGCGAGGTTATCTCGCTGGTTCGGGATGGTCATCGTATCAGAAATCCGGAGAAATCTGTGGACAGAAGCTTCCATCAGGTTTGCGCGAATCGGATAAGCTGCCTGAACTGCTATTCACGCCAACCACTAAGGCAGAACAAGGTGAACATGATGAACCGATCTCAATCGATGAAATGCAAAATCAGATTGGAACGGAACTCACGGATGCGTTAATTGATATTAGTTTCGCCCTTTTCAAAGCAGCAAGTAAGCATGCAGAAGACTCAGGAATAATCCTATGTGATACTAAATTTGAATTTGGGCAGTGCGATGGAGAGATAATTCTTATTGATGAAGTATTCACACCTGACTCATCACGTTTTTGGCCTGCAGATTTGTATGAACCTGGCAAACCGCAGCATAGTTTTGATAAACAGTTCGTACGAGATTACCTGTCAGAAATTGGTTGGGACAAAGAACCACCCGCCCCTCAATTACCTGAAGACGTAATAACCAAAACAAGCGAGAAATATCGTGAAGCATACAGACTTATTGTCGGAGAAGAACTGCCAGCTAGCCAATAAACAAAATGTCTAATTTTTCATCATGAGTGTATAAAAATTAGACATAAACTATCTTAATCTACGAGAAAACCTGTCCTTTTGGTTGGCATAGAAATTGCTAATAAGCGAATATGCCTCCTTAGGTGAGTCGGAATCGCAGTCCTACATAAATACAGCTCGTTAGTTGATATTGTATTATAGGTTAGAATCCCTGAGAATTCTAAACGGATCGTGTAATTTCCGACTCTTTTATTTGCCAGTCCCAACGATCTTCCGTAAAGAATTGACCAACGATCCTTCTGACAACCATTTCGCTGCAACGCGCCACACACTGCTTGAATATGTAGGATAGACGTGTATCATGCCGCTCAATTTTCGCAATGGAATTCCTTCCTGCATTGCAAGCACATACTCGTGTATCACTTCTCCAGCATTTGCTCCGACAAGGTGTACTCCTACTATTTTCCCGCGCCATTTCGTTGTTATTACTTTAGAAAACCCGGATGTTTCCCCTTCTGCAACGGCTCTGTCAACATCTGTTTGATCCAATCTGAACACATCAACGCTTCCATATTGTGCACGTGCTTGGACCTCTGTCAATCCGCACCTTGCCACCTCAGGATCACAAAACGTAGTCCACGGAACGACAGCATAATTTATCTTTTTACGAAAAGGTAACAGGAAATTTCGAACGAGCAGCTGTGCTTGAAAAGCGGCAACATGTGTAAAAAGGTAGTGTCCAATCACATCACCTGCAGCATATATGTTTCTCACATGTGTCTGAAGCTGGTCATTTACAACGATCCCATTTTGCCCAACTTCAACCCCTATTTTATCAAGTCCTAAACCTTCTATATTTGGTGTACGACCTGCAGCAACCAGTATTTTACTATATGTTTCCTCAGTCCTTCCGTTTGTAGATGTATTTTCTGAAAATGTTACCTTTACACCATCTTCATGCTTTTCTACCTTAGTTATATCTATATTTAACCGTATGTCGACATCTTCTGATGCCAAGTATTCTTGCATCTTTTCTGATACATCTGTGTCCTCTTTTGTCAGGATACGGTCGCTACGTTGTGCTATAGTAACTTTGGAACCGAGGCGATGAAACGCTTGCCCCAATTCTATTCCGATCGGTCCTGCCCCAATCACAAGCAATTTTTTTGGCAATTCTTCTAATTCCCATAGATTCTCACTATTGAGATATTCATACTCATTTAATCCAGGAATAGCGGGTGTAAGTGGACGAGAACCGGTGGATATTACATATCTCTTGCTTTTTAGCTGTCTCGTCTGTCCATTTTCTCTATCTGCCACAACGAAGGCATCGCGTGCCTCGAAATGTCCATC
Organism: Candidatus Poribacteria bacterium; assembly: GCA_965200395.1. GTDB lineage: Bacteria > Poribacteria > WGA-4E > WGA-4E > WGA-3G > MSPOR6. The sequence goes on from CBDAUH010000004.1 coordinate 1,956,952, forward strand.
TCCAAAGATAACATTAACCCCCATTTCTCTAAAACGTTCAGGGTTATCATGTTCCTTCTCTATCAGATGTTGTGTGCTTCGGACATATTCCATAACACTTTGCCAATTAGATTTAGTTTCGGATGTGCTTATGCCATACTTACCCCCATTATGTACGTAGTTCGCCACCTTTGCAGCTTTGAGCAATGCTTTAGATGGCACACATCCTGTCCATAGACAATCACCCCCTATGCGGTGTTTCTCTACAAGTGCGGTCTTCTTTCCAAGTTTTGCCCCTGCAACTGCCAGCACAAGGCCAGCACTCCCACCACCGATAATTGTTAAGTCATAACTTTCCACAGTCCTATCCTCCACAATAGGATTCTATTGTCCTTTCCGCAAGACTCTTCCAGGGAGTTTACCTGTCACGTTACCTTTTTCAATAACCGCAACGCCATTGACAAGTACCCAGTTCACACCAACAGGCGGTTGAATAGGATCAAACCATGTGGAACGATCCGCGACGGTATCCGGATTGAAAACTACAATATCTGCAGCGAGACCTTTTGCTATCCTACCACGATCAGAGAGGCGGAATCGTTCTGCGGGGAAACCGCTCATCTTATAAATTGCATCTTTCAAGGAAACCAACTGTCGTTCACGGACGAATTTCCCTAGATATTGCACGAAACACCCATAACTTCGTGGATGCGGATGTGGAATGTTATAGACACCATCACTTGCAATCATCATACGAGGATGCGCCGCTGTTCGATTTAATATCTTATCATTTTCATCAGGAGAAGTTGCCCACGGCATTATGAAGGTTTCAATTGCCAATTCAGCTTTGATAAAATCATAAGCGAACTCTTCGTAGGATTTGTTTTCACTTTTGGCAGCATCTGATAATAGCATGCCGATGTAACGCCCCGATTTATTGTAGCCGACAATTTGGTTGCCTTGTCCTAACTTTTCATGGAGATATGGCAGTGATTTTTTTCTGACATCAGCCTTGTCCAAATTGGCTAACATCTCATCAGGTGTGCCAGTTTGAAATTCCATAGGCAGCAACATAGCAAGATGTGTCATTCCCGCTGGATATAGATAGGATTCAAAGGTTAAATCTATATCTTCACGGTCAACCTGTTCAAGTACCTCCGCAGATTCAGTGTCTACCCTCTCATGTGAAATATGTACGGGAACCTCAGCACGTTTTGCAATCTCTACAGTTTCCTCCCACGCGGCTTTCCTACCGATAAGTTGGTATCTAATATGCGCCGCGTATATGGCATCGTAACTTGCTGCAACCTTAGAGAGAAAGACCAATTCGTCTAAATCGGCATTGGCAGAGGGTTGATAGTCAAGACCTAAACAGAGACAACATGCACCCGCATCAAACCATTCACGGGTAGTTCTCTCCATAGCTCGTAATTCTTCTTGGGTAGCAGGACGTGCATCCCAGCCCATCGCTCCAAGCCTGACTGCACAATGTGGAACTTGTGGATAAAGGTTCGCAGGAATATTCCCATGAAATAAGTTTAGATACTCGTCTGGTGATTGCCAATTGAGTGGAAGTTGTGCGTCCCCATAAGCGAATTGTGTGTAGTGCCAAAATTCCTGTGAGAGTTGCGGTGACAATGGTGCCCAGCCAAATCCATCAGGGGCTGCCAAATGTGTCGTGACCCCTTGCATTAACGGGGCATACTGATCGCGTCCACCGAGTAACGATATCTCAGAATGCACGTGAACATCAATGAACCCAGGACACACAACTTGCCCATCGGCAGAAATTCTATGAGCTGTATCAACGTTACTAAGGTCACCTATTTCAATAATGGTCCCATCTTGAATACCTATATCTGCAAGAAAAGGTGCCTGTTTTCCTGTACCATCAACGACAGTTCCACCTTGTATAATTGTATCAAATGTCACAAAACCCTCCAATAATCAGGTATACGTTATTTTCTGCACAACCTGGAAAGGTTATGTTACAAAGAGGCATCAACAGATAGATGAGATGAACCCAGAATTGTACGCTCAAGTAAGCGAATTATACCATAACCCAGATATTCTCGGCAACACCATCGCACAACCTGGAAAGGTTATGCTACAAAGAGGCATCAACAGATAGATGAGATGAACCCAGAATTGTACGCTCAAGTAAGCGAATTATACCATAACCCAGATATTCTCGGCAACACCATAACATACCAGGAGGTGAAAATCATCGTTTTCGAATGTAATTTTGCACCCGCCCTATTATCGTTGAATTATTCATCTAATTCTGATATACTACAGATTGAAATAGAAGTGATATGTCTACGTATATTTTATTTTTCTTTACAAACATCTCAATGTTATGTTAATATATGTGAGGTATCCTAATAGTTTAGTCGTCCGATAATTTATTTAATGCGCAGCAGTCAGCCTTTGATTAATGGTGTGCACAATTTGGGTGAAAAAATTGATTGATAAGAAACTATTTCGTCAGAAATTTTTACTCCATCTTATTAGCAATCCATTTACCATTTACCCATTTGCTGCAGGGGTCCTCGGTGTATTCGCGTCCTGGGTCTTCAACTTAGAACCAAAAATACTTTACCTTTTCGCCGGTGCTGTAGTAAGTATAGGAATACCTTTAGGTGCAATAATAACGAAGTGGACAACAGGCACAGATGATATTGCAAAACAGGTTCATGAGGAAATTCTGCACGAAGCACATCAACAACAAGAAGAGGAACTGAACACACTTTATCAACAATTGCTGAAAGATGGTGACCAAAGAACTGAACAGATGCTGGACGAACTTCGGACGTTACATGCATCTTTCCAAGAGGAAGCTATGGACACAGGTTGGATGGCTTCTTTGCCACTTACCGTAAGTGCCGATATAGCCAATAAAGTCTCCGACCTCTTCGATCAAGCAGTTCAATGTCTAAAAGACACTTTGAAAATGCATGAGAAATCCAAAGATTCAAAATTAGCAACTGTCAAACGGGTGCTTCAGGAACACCGAGAACAACAGATCGCTGATGTTCAGAAAACAATAGTACAACTTACAAATCTCTATGCACGTGTAATCACACTTAGTCCTGAAAGCAATGAGACTGAACTCTCACGACTTCGCGAAGAGCTCAATGAAAGTCTTGCATTTGCTAAGAAGGTTGATGAACAAATACGAGAATCGACACCTAATCCTGACCTTGATTTGTCTAAAATGGAGACTTCAATTGGTGATGCACATACAAATATAAAATCTACAGAAGAAAGCAATTTTCAATAATTTATTATAACGTGAGTTCGGTGTCCTAAACATGAAGGCTATTTTGTAGCATAACCTTATCTAGGTTGTGCCTCCGTGGAACGCAAACGAACAGTGGACACTACAAAAAGGTTTATACCGAGCTCATGTTAACGTTATCAATACAAAGGAAAAACAACAATGCAAAACGGAATCACTCGTCTATACAAAGCAATATGGTATACGCAACTTGGAAGTGCACTTGAACAAATTGATAGAGAAAACATAGAAAAGACACACGATATTATTACCGATGTCCCTAACGGTCAACAAGATAATGACCAACGGAGCAAAAAGGAAAATAGATTATTTGACAGTTCTGAATTTTTGCAAGACCCTAACGTTCGAAACAAAACATCGAGAATGGTAGCTCAGAAAGTCCTTACAGAAAATCTGGATGCTGTACGACAGGCTTATGAAGACATTATCAACAGTAAAAGGGATAACATCCCACGATACAAGAAAGTGATCGGAGAACTCATTGCACTTGTTGAGCAGAAAAAGAATTCACTTAAAAGTAGAATAGATGATTTAGATAAGCTTGAGCAGAATAAAGAGGCAGCAACTGCTGAATCCAAAAATATTTCATTAAAACTAAAAGAAGATGGTTTATCAGACACAGAGATAGAACAACACCCAGACTATACCCAATGCCTCAATGCATATAACGACTTTGATACTTCCGTTAAGGAGAAAAAGGTTCGTATTACTGAACTTGAAGATGATATTAAGCGGGCACAAGCAGATTTTGAAAAATATAAGGATCAGTTCACACAACTACACCGTGATATAGCGAAGATTGAGACAGAACAATCTGAAACGATTGAAGCCCTAATTACTGTCTGTAGAAAAGAAAAAATAAATGAGATTTTATCAGATATTACTTCTTAGTAGATTGATTAAACAAAGTAAGTAAATGGTGATTAATTACTACATAGGAGGATTTCAATGGCAAACAGATTCATCCGTTTTTTCAAAGCAATATGGTATACACTAACCGGCCGTGCTCATGAACAGGCTGATAGACTGATGGAGAATCCCGAAGCGATTCGTGGAGCCTATGAGGACATTATCCGCGATAAACAAGGGAATATCCAACGATACAAACTAGCGATAGGACAACTTCTTCCAATCGTTGAACAGAAAAAGAATTCACTTAAAAGTCTAACTGATGACATAGACAAACTTGAACAGATGAAGAAGACAGCAAGTGCTGAATCCAAAAACATTTCATTAAAACTAAAAGAATCTGGCTTATCGGACAAGGAGATAGAACAACACCCAAACTATACCCAATGCATCAACGCATGTAACGACTATGATACTTCCGTTAAGGAGAAAAAGGTTCGTATTGCTGAACTTGAAGATGATATTAAACATGCGCAAGCAGATATTGAAAAACATAAGGATCAGATTGTACAACTACACCGTGATATAGATAAGATTAAGACAGAACAATCTGAAGTGATTGAAGCCCTAATTACTGTCCGTGAAAAAGAGAAAATAAATGAGATTTTATCAGATACATTTCTTCGTAGATTGATTAAATAAAGTATAGGACTTACGCGATTTCGGTTAAAGTTGGGGTTACAAACCGCTGTAAGAAATTTTGTGCTCCTTGTAGCGTAACCTTTCTAGGTTGTGTCCCTGATGTACAAACTGGAAAGTTTATGCTACAATACGTAAGTCCTGAAGTAAGTAAAATATGGTGATTAATCAATTAATCACCACATAGGAGGATTTACAATGGCAAACGGATTCACCCGTTTTTTTAGAGCGATCTGGCATACATTAACCGGTCGCGCTCATGAACAAGCTGACAAATTGATGGAAGACCCTAATGCAATACGCGGAGCCTATGAGGATATTATCCGCGATAAACAAGGGAATATCCAACGATACAAGCAAGCGATCGGACAACTCATCGCACTTGTTGAGCAGAAAAAGACTTCGCTAAAAGGTCTAACCGATGACATCGACAAACTTGAACAGATGAAAGCAGGTGCAATTGCTAAGGCGAAAAGTACTGCTGCAGAATTGCAACAAGCTGGCACGCCAGATGAAGAAATCAAACAACATCCAGAATATGTGCGATGTGTTAGCTCATATAACGATTTTCATTCCACTTTGGAGGAGAAAAATGCTCGTGTTATAGAGCTTGAAGAGGATATTGAACGGGCACAAGCAGATATTGAATCTCATAAACTCCAAATTATTGGCCTCACCCGTGATCTAGATAAGATTAAGACAGAACAATCTGAGGCTGTCGCTGACCTGATTACCGCTCGCGAGCAAGAAGATATAGCTGATATGCTATCTGGTATTAGTACGGATGGCACATCTGCAGAATTATCACGGATGCGCGAAATTCGAGAAAAAGCTAAAGGACGCTCAAAGGTCGCACAAGAACTCGCAGGAACAGATTCCCGAGCAGAAGAAGAAGAATTCCTTGCCGCCGCGAGGTCTACCTCCGCTTCTGATGAATTCGATTCCCTCATCTTCGGTGCACAACAAACCGATACACCTGCACAAACAGATGAAGCAAAAAGCGAATCGCAAAGTGACTCAGAGCTACCGTTATAATTTTTAACGTGAGTTCGATGTCCTTGAATTGTAGCATAACCTGTTAGGTTGTGTCTCTTCGTAGTACAAACTAATAGGTTGTGTTCTTTGTAGCATACCCTTTCCAGGTCGTGCAGAAACATTATGCACGCAAAACTACACTAGCCAAAGCAAGAACATAGCAAAGCACAACGTGACTTTGCGATAACACTATGCAATCATATAAAAACTTTGTAGCATAACCTTTCCAGGTTGTGCCTCACCATAAAATAAGAGAAATTGTTAATGAACGTAAACACTATAGACACATGGCATCAGGATAATACACCGGGTTGTTGGGAAGATGTTTTAGAAAAACTCAACTCTTTTGAGGCGCAAGTGCACCAAATTAAAGCGGCGAAAAAGCAGTCAAACACACCTTCACACATTCCTAAATCATTCTATAAATTTCATGATGACTTGATCACTGAAACAAGCAATATATTACGTTCAACATTCGAAACACAACCTTTTGACTGTCTGAATACAGTATTGGATAATTCCTTTATAGAGGCAATATGGTTATCACTTGACCAATATCCAGAAATTGTCAATCATGCGGACATAGAAAATCTGGATACTGCAGGTTCCAAAATCTTCACACGTTTTACTCCTGATGCTCCAGCAAATGTATCTGATAGAGTGAAATTAAAATCCAAGTTTCAACAGATATTCCAATTATCCTCCGATACATTGGAAAAACTAACAAACAAACTTGCCTCTCGAACTGCCCCTCTACAACATCGACATCGTATAATGAGCTGTTTACAGTCAAGATTCAATTTGGTATCTGATAATTCAAAATTGGATAGTGATGTACTCAGGCTATTTCGAAGATTATATCCGACCGCCCCTTTTGAAGTTGGGGAAGTAAAGCTGATCAAAACCTGCTCCGCACTCTATTTCTGCTTACCTTCTAAAGCAAAGGAGATTGATACAGGATCTCCAAGTAATATGAAATCTGGAAAGACAGATAAAATTCATAACCTATATTCTGGTAAGAAGTTGAGTTATGCGCAATTTCTCAGAAGAATTTGGCAGGTTGAACCGTTTGCACACTTTCCCGTATTTGGCACTTTTAACGCCCAAGACATTGATGCATGTTTTCGTCAAATGATTGCTGATGACACTGGTTTATCCATTGAGTTGGTCACAACAACACTCACGCGGATGATCGGTTTTCTACCGATAGAGGAGCTGGATAAATATCTTATCCACGATACATGGGGACATCAATGGCAAGAGAGTCTACTCGATTTTGAAGAACTTTATACTGAGATATCACTCTTTAATCGTCCATTATCAGTAACAGAATCTGCTTCTGTTTTAGGTGAAAAAACTACGTTCAGTGATGCATTCCTCAAAACAGCATCGGGCAAAATACATCTCGATCGAGAGATACTGACGAAATTTATTGATGCTGAATTATATGAACGGGCTGTTACCGCTTTCACACCGATTCTAGCTGAAATGTTGGCGGATGTCGTAGAATATAAATTCCTAAAACTCCATCCTGAACAGGTCCACTTAATGCCAAGCTCATCCCTACTTAAAGACTATCCAAGCAAACTTGATTTAACGCTTGAGGATCTACACAACTGTTTCGAACGCGCCTCCGAAGCATTTCAAACATGGGTCGATTCGAATGAAGCAAAATATAGACTACACAACGAGATATGTGAAAAATTCGATATACAAGAGCGTGAAAGTAATTATAAAGAATTGAATCACATACTTGAGAAGGCAGTTGCCATTTGTAAAGAACGGCTCGAAAGGTTTTATCAACCTGAATGGTATTGGGAAAAGACTGAAGACAACAGCCTGAAACTCAATGCATTTAGTTTTACTGCACTCAACTTTCTCCGTATCCATACTGCTTTTTTGCATACTTATGATAAACTTTCACAAATAGAAACGCCTTACGGTTTTATGGATGCACTTGTTCTGGCTATGGGAACTTTTTTTCAAAAAGAACCGCAACGACATATCTGGCAGCTTGATAGATTTTTGACACACGGTTTTCTACCACGATGGAAAAAGTTTGCTGAAGCAAACTAAAAAATACCGGTAATTCTTGAACAGGGAGGACAAAACAATAGCTATCAAAGATCCTACCTACAAATTCCGAACAGAAGCTGGATTACTCATCAACTCCGGCACATCGCGAAGCATCGTACTTCACGGAAATATACACGACATTTTCTTTATTTCGGATGAAGATGACGAAGATTATATCCCTCTCGTGCCATTTCTGACACGTAGCTGGGACATTCCGGGGTATATCCTGATAGTCTACGAACTCAATGGCCCCCTCCGTTTTTTACGGACAAGCGACCGTGAAAAAGTTAAGAATGCGTTCGATGCCTGGCGAGGAAACTCAGAACCTTTCAAACCCGAAACGCAGAGTCATTTCACAGAACCGAGTAGTCTGGCAGAAATAGGACGAAAGTCAGACAAAACCGATGACAAATTTGAGCAATATCTGAACGAAGCCATCGGTAGCCCCACATTAGCACTCGAATTACTCAGGCAATTCTGTTTAATTTCTCGTTCTTCGAATATCAATGGTGATCGGCTATTAGATGAAAAATTAGTCATCTTCATAGAAGCAACAGATATGTTGCTACCAGAGGGTGAAATACGCACGCTGAATTTAGCGGACAGACATAGGATTAGTATTATACAAGATTGGGTTTCTGATTCCGAATTCATGAAAGGAACAGATACCGTTGTTTTTATTTCCGAATCCAAAAGTCTGATCAACTCCAGAATCACACGTCTACCACAAGTCATAGATGTAGAAATCCAATCTCCAGATGTTGCAGCGCGAAGACATTTTATTTCATGGTTTAACAGAACAAAAAAAGCAGAGAAAAAAGAACTCAATCTATGGGGAAGTCAATCTCAATTAGCAGTATTAACAGCTGGCTTATCATTACAAGCATTACGTCAGCTGCTCGTGTCTGCATGCTATTCTGGTGAAAAACTTCGTCCAGAAAATGTAATTGAAAAAGTTTCTGAATTCATACAAGCAGAATTGGGTGAGGATGTCGTAGAGTTTAAAAAACCAGCACATACTCTTAAGGATATCGTTGGAAATAATAAGCTAGTCGATTTTTTAAGGACACAGATTATTCCGCGCATCACTTCTGTTGGAAAGGATTCTATCTCCGGACTGAGCGTCTGTGGACCTATTGGCAGCGGAAAAACATTTATTTTTGAGGGGCTTGCGGGAGAATTGGACATACCTGTTTTAGTCCTCAAGAATCTCCGCAGTATGTGGTTCGGTCAAACAGATGTTATCTTCGAACGACTCAGACGCCTGCTTATGGCACTTGTAAACGTGCTTATTTTTGTTGATGAAGCAGATACACAATTCGGAGATGTCGGTAAGGATGCCCATGCAACAGAACGCAGGCTTACAGGTAAGATTCAAGCGATGATGTCCGATCCACAACTACGTGGTAACATCACTTGGTTACTGATGACTGCCCGTATTTATAATCTCTCACCGGATCTACGCAGAGAGGGCAGGGTAGGGGACATCGTCATTCCGGTCCTTGATCCGACAGGTGAAGATCGTGAGACTTTTCTTCGGTGGACATTGAGCAGCGTCTACACAAATAAAATATCGGATGAGGCATTTGAACTCTTATTATCGCACACTGAGGGGTATTCTGCCGCCAGCTTCGCATCACTCCGGGCAGACCTTGAAGCCGCTAAAAACCGTCAAGGTGAGTTATCGGTGGACGAAATCATCGATGTCATATCAGACAGAATTCTGCCCAACATCGGCCCAATCCGACGTTATCAAACACTTCAAGCTTTTCTAAACTGCACACGAAAATCCTTACTGCCAGTGGATTATTCCCCAGAAACTCGAGAATCGTGGTTAGAACAGATCGCCCAACTAGAAGTCATGGGAGTTAGAGGATAGAGAAAATTAACGTGAGTCATGTAGCATAACCTTTATAGGTTGTGTCTTTGTAGCATAACCTTTCCAGGTTGTGCAGTGCAACGGACAACATTATCTGTAGCGATATTGTAGCAAGCACAACGTGCTTGCGGTAACACTATGCAACCCTTAAAAAAACCTTTCCAGGTTGTGCAGTGCATTCGCAAGGGAGAGCAGACAAGTGAATTCATCAAATAAACCTAACCAAGAGGCACTTAACAAAGCACTTAATATTTATCGTGATAGCATGCGCTCTTTTATTTTAAAAAATATGAGAGCAGTTTCAGGCCTACTTGAGGAAGAAAATATTCAAAGTGAAACAGATATTGATATAAACAATTTTCCATATTTATTCAGAAATCATTGGAAGGTAGTATTTAAGCAACGTTTTGATCCTGATCGCGATGTAAGGAGTGCAGTAGGTGTCATAACAGAGGCACGAAACAGAGTCGCACACCCAGGTGCAGGGGATCTTCCCTCAGGATATGCTAGTAGTAGACTCCATGAAATCGCTGATATACTTGGACAAATCAATGCCCCTGAACAGCGGCGGCAAGTCGAAGCCATCCGTGACAAATTATTTACCAACCCGATGCCAACACCAAAGGTCGAACCGAGACTACCGCGCAGAAAAGCATCTGATCTCAAACCTTGGCGCGAGGTAATACACCCAAACAGCGATGTTATCCAAGGCACCTTCCATAAATCAGAATTCGCAGCAGACCTCCAAGAGGTCTTTGAAGGAAGAGCAAAAACTGATGAATACGGCGAAACCGACATCTTTTTCAATCAGACATACATAACACATGGGTTACGGGACTTACTGATAAATACGTTGAAGCGAATCACTGGTGAAGCAGCGAATCCAGTCATTCAGCTCAAAACCGGTTTCGGCGGCGGGAAAACACATAGCCTCATCGCACTTTACCACCTTATTACCGGAGCGGACATTCTGAGAGAACTTCCCACAGATGGCAAATACGCACGACTACGAGAAGAAATAGACGAAATCATGGAAGAAGCAGGTTGGGAACTAAACACACCCATCAATGCCAAAATCTCTGTCCTCGTCGGCACTTATCTCTCCACAACCGACTCAGATAAAACCAAACGTGGAGACCCGCTCAACACACTTTGGGGTAGAATGGCAGATCAACTTGGCGGACAGGATGCCTATGAGTTTATACGCGATGCCGCACAGGAAGGTATCTCACCCGGTGGAAAGCAGCTGGACGATCTCTTTGAATATGTCGGGCCCGCTGTCATTCTAATAGATGAACTCGTCGCTTATGTACGTAACGTCCAAGAAGTTACACAAGAAAGTATCTACACTTTCTTTCAGACACTCACAGAATCTGTAAAGAGATCTAAGAATGTAACCCTCATTGCAACTTTACCGGAAGGACAGGTGCAAGCGGGTGGAGAAGGCGGATCGACTGTTCTCGACACCCTCGAATCTATTCTTGAAAGGGTTGATGCTGTCTCAATCCCTTTAGAAGTTGACAATGCATTTGAGGTGGTCCGCAGACGACTGTTCGGACCCGTAATCGACGAAACAGAGCGCGACCAGACTTGTGAAGCTTTCAGAAAAATGTACCAAAACGCACGCAGCGAATACCCAAACGATGTCAACGATCAACAATACCTACAACGAATGAAGGACTGTTATCCGATCCATCCAGAAATATTTGATAGACTTTTTCAAGACTGGTCTGTAATCCCCGGTTTCCAGCGTACGCGCGGGGTACTACGCATGATGGCAACCTGCATTTTCCGACTCTATAAAGAAAAAGATCAATCCTTATTGATAATGCCAGCGGACCTTAATCTGGACGATCAAAATCTCTCTGTTGAATTTACAAGGCTACTTGCAAGATCTGGCGGGAATTGGGACCCAGTCATAAAAGAAGTAGACAGTCACGGTTCACATACTGATCAAATTGATAAGGAATCTACAACATTTATTGATGTTGGCGGTGCTGCACGTCGAATCGCACGCACCATATTTTTCGGCAGCGCAACTGGCAGAGCCTTTAAAGGTATAACGACTCAGCAAATCCACCTTGGAGTCGTTGAACCAGGACAAAGTGTCTCTATCTACAACGACGCACTCGGCAGAATGACCGGAAAACTATATTATCTCTATCACTTAGATGAGAGATACTATTTCCACACACAGGAGAACCTCAATAAAGTTGCTATAAACCGTGCTGAACAATATACAGAGGATGATATCTACAGTGAAATCGTATCACGATTAGAAAGAGCTATCGGACGCGATCCTACCGTACAAGTCTGTCCCACATCGCCAAGTATGGTAGAAGACTCAGCGGACATTCAATTCGTCATCCTGCCACCGCAAGCATCCCTCGCAAGTCGTGAAAAAGAGGATGACGCTGCACGCCCCACTGCCCAAAATATTCTTAAATACAGTGGTGATGACGAAAAGCAACGCACCTTCAAAAATACACTGCTCTTCATTACCGCAAAACGCGACGATATACGAGAACTCAGAAATCTTATCAAGAATTATCTCGCATGGAATTCTATTATGAACGGCGATGAGTTGCACAGTAAGGCTACCGACCTTGAAGACACACGGTTGAATCAGACGATAGAAAATCTCGAATCTGCTGAGAAATCGGTTACTGGTAGACTTCTTAAAGCATACCGATGGGGACTTGCACCGACACAAAAGGATCCACAAAAGAACGAATACGACTTCGCTAACGTTACCACAAAAACAGATAATCCGAACATCGTGCCACGCATGCGGGACCAATTTATCTCCGATGAAATTATTATTAAAGAAATTGCACCCGCTATGCTTGCCGAAAAACTACAGCAGTATATCTGGAGCAATGAGACTTACAAAGATCACATTGAGATAGATGCACTTTGGGAACTCATGGCACAGCACATATACATGCCCAGACTACGAGACCGAACCGTGTTATCTACCTGTATCAAAGCAGGCGTGCAGGCTGGTGAATTCGGACTTGCACACGATTATGCAGACAATGAATATGTCAACTTCCAATATGAAGAAAATGTCAATATCCTACGCATAGATAAAGGCACAACCGCAATCCTAATCAATCCTGAATTGGCGAAAATAATCAAGTCAGAACAGGAAAAGGCAGGGAAACTCATCGAGCCTCCTGAACCAAAACCAGATGAAAGAGAGAGAAAAGAAGATAATGAAACCGCTACTGCTCAAGAGCCAAAAGGACCTGCGCATGTTGTCGTATCAAAAACCTTGCAGATAGAATCACCTATTATTGAAGAAATTGAAGTAATCCAAAATGAAATTGCACGCACACTGCAAGCTGATGGTGGCAAGGTAAAAATTGAAATCGTTATCACTGCCGAGAAATCCGACGGATTTTCTGAGAACACCACCCGTTCTGTCAAATCAAATAGCGAACATCTCAAGGCCGAATTCGAAAGTAGATAAGGATAATCATGTAGCACAAACTGTTAGTTTAGGCAGAAACATCATGCACACAGAACCACACAATCCCAAGAAAGACCGTAGCAAACACAACGTGTTTGCAATAACACTTTGCAACCGTTTAAAAAATTTGTAGCATAACCTTTCCAGGTTGTGTAATCTTATGTAGCATAACCTTTCCAGGTTGTGCAGAATGGACAATAATGACAACTTACAGAAAAAAACTCATTGAAGTAAACATACCATTACAAGCCATCAACAAAGAATCTGCAAAAGACGCTTCGCTAACACACGGACACCCCTCAACCCTCCATCGTTATTGGGCACGCCGCCCCCTCGCCGCATGCCGCGCTATCATCTTCGCAAGTATGGTGGATGACCCCTCAGATTGCACCGACGAATTCCCTACCGAATCAGACCAGAATGCAGAACGTAACCGCCTACATCAGATCATCAAACGATTTATTATCTGGCAAAACAGCAATGACGAGAACATATTAGCGGAAGCCCGTTTTGAAATTGCATATTCCGCTGCACGCAATAAAGGAGAAAATCTGGATGCCTTTCGTCAAAGATATAAAGACGATCCAAAAGCAGTACTCCAATACCTCAATGATAACTGCCCCGCTGTCTATGACCCATTTTGTGGTGGCGGATCCATTCCGCTTGAAGCACAACGATTAGGATTGCGCGCACGCGGTAGCGACGTCAATCCTTTGCCGGTCCTAATTACCAAAGCGATGATTGAACTCCCACCGAAATTCCACAATCGACCACCTGTCAATCCCGATGCCGATCCGACAGGCATATCTGCCAACACGTCGTGGAGAGGGACTGCAGGTTTGGCAGACGACATCCGTTATTATGGCGCGTGGATGCGTGAAGAAGCACATAATCGAATTGGACACCTCTACCCAAAAGTACATTTGCTAGATGGCAGCTCCGCAACTGTAGTCGCATGGCTCTGGGCACGCACTATTCCTTGTCAAAATCCCGCTTGTGGTCTTCAAATGCCGCTGATGAAAACCTTCCAATTGGCTAAGAATAGGGGGAATCAGCACTGGGTGAAACCAGTTATTGACCGAGAACAAAATACAATTTCATGGGTGGTGCAAACCAATAATGAAGGTGTGCCGAAACCGACTGTGAACCGCACAAGTGCCTATTGCTGTAGATGTGGCACAGCTGTCAGGTTGACTTATGTTCGGGAGCAAGCAAAAGCTGACAAAATGGGAGAGGTAATGACAGCAGTAGTTGCTAAAGGTGATCGCAGAAAACTGTACTTGTCTCCTACTGAAATGCATCTCCAAACAGCTTTGCTGGCTGACCCTATTTCGCGCCCAAGGGGGAACTTGCCGGAGCGAGCATTAGGGTTTCGGGTGCAGAATTATGGATTTACAGAGTGGTGCCAACTTTTCACCGACCGGCAACTCGTCGCTTTAACTACTTTCAGTGACTTACTGCCAGAGGTTCGCCATCAAATCACACAGGACGGCGCAGATGACATTTATGCCGATATTATCTGCACCTATCTTGCTTTCGCTATCGGCAAAACGACTGAGAGCAGTTGCAGTTTCACGTGGTGGCTAAACCAGCACGAAGCGGTGCCTACAGTTTTTGCGCGCCAAGCACTTCAGATGAGTTGGGGATTCGCTGAAGCAAATCCATTTTCATCTTCGACGCAGAACTGGATTGCCCAAATAGAATGGGTTGCAAAGGTGATTGAGCGATTGCCTGTTCCAGTAAACCCAGGCGAAGCACATCAGGCAAATGCATGTACAACTCCCCATGCTCAAGATAGACCTATGATCGTGACAGATCCTCCGTACTACGATAACATTGGCTACGCAGACCTCTCCGAATTTTTCTATATCTGGTTAAGACCTCTTTTACGCGATATCTATCCAGAACTGTTCGCTGGAATGATGATTCCAAGGGAAGAGGAGATAACTGCAAGTCCGCGTTTTGAAGATCCTACACAACATTTTGAAGACCTTTTGAACAAGGCATTATTGCAGATGCGTCGGTACTGCTCAATTGATTTTCCCACTTCTATATTCTATGCCTACAGACAGCAGGAAGAGGAACGTGAAGGTATAATGTCCACTGGGTGGGAAACAATGCTCACAGCAATTGTGAATGCAGGGTTTCAGATAGTTGCTACTTGGCCGATGCGGACAGAACAAACTATTGGTATCCATACACACAGAAACGCCTTAGCATCTTCAATTCTTTTAGTGTGTCGTCCACAATCTAGAGATGCTCCTGGTATCACCCACAACGAATTTATACAAAAATTAAAAGGGGAAATGCCCTTTGCTTTGGATCGACTTACACGTATTACAAATATCAGGCCCGTTGACCTGGCACAAGCTGCCATCGGACCTGGTATGGAAATCTACTCCCGCTACAGCAAAGTCGCCCGTATGAGTGGGGAGGTTGTACCGATACGCGAAGTACTCATGCATATCAACAATGAAATCGCCGCCTATCTTGAAAAAGAGACAGGTCAGCTTGATTCCGAAAGTCAATTCTGTTTGACGTGGTTGCAGCAACACGGTTACATGGAAGGCAATTTCGGGGATGCGGAAACGCTTTCGAAAGCAAAGGATTTGAACGTTGCTACTATGAACGATAAGGTACTCGTTGCTGAACGCTCACTTACCCCCATTTTTGTATGCGGTATGTGTAGGCGTGTGTGTGTATAGAAATAAGTTGGAAAGTCTGATGGGTTATGGTAGAATACCTCCATATAAACCAATGTCGGTGAAAAACCGGCAGGGAGGTATTCTTATGAAATATACCCTTAGTTGGGTACATCCCAGAAAGATTATAACAGGTTTTCGTAAAGTTTTCAACGGGATTTGTATCAAAAAACCGACGCTCCGCAACTTTTATTTGATGCTACAGGCTGTGTGTGTAGCCCCGAGTTTTCGTATTCAATCGATTGCCTCACATCTACCTATCCGTGTGAAACACGACAAGTCTAAGCAAAAGCGTGTGTTGCGGTTTATTGATACCTATTTTCCGGTTGCAGCGGTGAAGGGTGCTTGGTTGTCACATATAGTTGTCAGTGTGTGTCGTTCTGTGGGGATGCAGCATCTGCTTGTGCTGATAGACGAGACAGATTTACCGGGCGGATGGAAGGCGATTGTTGCAGCCCTTCCGTTTCGCAATCGTGCGATCCCGCTCTATTGGGTTCTGTATAAAAATGAGATGCTCAAAGATGGCACCTATCAAGGACATAACGATTTAGTTCAGCAGTTCTGTTGTGATGTCCATAGTCGCGTTGTTAAAGTGTTAGGGGATAGTCGGGAGCCTGTGTTGGTTTTTGACAGAGGGTTCGCCCGAGCGAGAGCGATCCTCAAGTTTTTTGAGGGGCAAGGCATCTGCTACTTGATGCGTGTGCCACGCAATGTTGGTGTGCGTATAGCAGGCAACAAGCAGTGCCTTGAAGAAGTGGCAAATGGTTTTTACCCACAAGTGCTTTATCACTACACGGAGCAGGTGCCTGTGGCACTCTATGTTGGGGGACAGCACACCAAGAAAGACCCGTTATATCTTATCTCCAATCGGCTTCAGGGGAACCCCCTGCGAACTTGCTACAAGCGGCGGACACAGATTGAACACGGGTTCAGAGACTTGAAAACGAACTTCGGTTTCAAAGCACTCGTTTTGAGAAAGAACGAACAGCCCCGGATGGAAGTTCTGTTTTTGTTGGCAGTCGTGGCTTATGGTTTGGCGTTCCTGTGTTATGAAAAAGCTGCGGACAGATGGGCAAAAACTTTACACCCTACGCGGAAAGTTTACTCCGTGATCAGTGTCATCAACCGTATGATCCGCGAGGTGTGGACGCAGGAGGCGTTGCTCTTGTTCACCGAGAGGACTTGTTTGAGAGATATAAACTTTCTCACCGCAGAAGAACTGACATGACAACATTGGAAACCTATGAACACAACTACACACGCATTCAAAAAAAAATGGGGGTAAGTGCGTGGGAGGGTTCGTTTATTGCGAGCGGCGGAAATTGCAGAACGTGAAATCAGCCCAGAGATGACGGCATGGGAAGGGTGTCTACGCATGGTATGGCATCTATCTGGCGTAGAGACAAGTGGAGGCATTTCAGGATGTGCTGCGGTTGCACGTGCTATGCAAGATTTTGAATCTGCAAAACGTCTTGCCCGCGTCTTATATGCCTATTATGAAGCACGCGGCGAGGCAGAAACCGCATCAAGCTACAACACCCTCGTAACCGAATGGCAATACATATCAGAAGCAATGGGATCGCCACAACAGACAGAGACACTATTTTAACTTTTTCTTGACTTAGCTGTCACACTATCATATAATAATCTTATGTCACAAGACTACGACAATATGGCAAAAGATCTGTTGACAGATTTCGCCGACGACATCTCACGGTTTGTACTTGGCGTGAAAGATGTCGAGGTACTCGAAAACATAGATACAGAACAACAGACTATAATTGGGCAACGCACCGACAGCACAAAACGCATACGCGTTGATAATAGCGAAGCCATCTTACATATTGAATTGCAACTTCGCGACAGCACACACAAACCGATGTGGGCACGCAACGCAGCATATCATGGATACCTCGTCGGCACACACGAAATGCCTGTCTATTCAAACGTCATCTACTTCCATCCAAACGCCGGAAAGAATGACACAGGAAAATATGAATACAGTTGGCATGGATACAGATATGTCCTACACTATAAGGTAATACGACTTTTTGATATAGATGGGCAAGCGGTTTTGGAAATGAATGCACCAGGTATCCTGCCCTTTACACCACTTATGAAGCCCCCTAAAGGAATGGGGATTGAACAGTGGGCTAAAGAATGTGTTGACGCAACGATTGCTGCCCCCGTCGACCAGCGGACACAATCAGATTTACTTTACGCTATCTCACTTTTTGGGAGTATAATACACAATTCTGAATTATACGAACTACTTATACAAGAGGGACTCATGCAAGAATCTAAATTTTACCAACGTCAACGCGAGAAAATCATCAGGGAAAATACCATTAAACACATTTTGACAGTGCTCAATGCAAAATATTCTGCGGATGTTGTGAGTGCAATAACACCTATAATCCAGAACATCAGCGATTTGCAACGGCTTGAAGAACTACATACCGCCGCAGCGAATGCACAGAATATTGAAACATTCACACAAATGTTGAACGAATAGAAATACGAGAAGTGGGCATATTATGCAAGAATCTAAAACCTACCAATACCAACGTGAGAAAATCATCAGGGAAAATACCATTAAACACATTTTGACAGTGCTCAATGCAAAATATTCTGCGGATGTTGTGAGTGCAATAACACCTATAATCCAGAACATCAGCGATTTGCAACGGCTTGAAGAACTACATACCGCCGCAGCGAATGCACAAAACATTGAAGCATTTACACAAATGTTGAACGGATAGAAATACGAGAAGTGGGCATATTATGCAAGAATCTAAAACTTATCAATACCAAATGGAAAAAGCCGCCAGAGAGAATGCAATTAAGTATATTCTCGCTGCGCTTAGAACGAAATTCCCTGCGGATACTGTGAATGCAATAACACCTATAATCCAGAACATCAGCGATTTGCAACGGCTTGAAGAACTACATACCGCCGCAGTAAAGGCACAGAAGATTGAGGCTTTTACACAGATGTTAAATGGATAGAAATACGAGAAGTAAGCATATTATGCAAGAATCTAACCGTCGATTTGGTGTAATCCGAAATTCTGACAATTCAGAAAACTGAACTCACGCCAATGGGTTCTATCTCATGAGAGACACTGTTACACCCTATATTTTACAGTATCAACTAAAACGGAATCTTCGCCCTTTTACGCGCGAGGAAATTCTGAAATTACCAACCCAACAAAGCGGTGTATACGTAATCTGGCGAAAGACCGGTACTGCGGGACGGAATGAGTGTGTTTATGTCGGAGAGTCAACAACGTGTGTGCGGCGACGTTTGTTACAGCATTACGATGGCACGACAAACCCCGAATTACACACACAACTTCGACTATTTGCAGGAATTGTCCAATTTTCAGTAGAATTTACAGAAGACGCTGAGGAAACGTTGTTATTGGAAACGGAACTAATTCGCGCCTGGCAACCGAAAACGAATAAAAACAAGTTAGAAGGATAACGTGAGTTCGGCGTGTTTAACAGAACGTGTCTACCGGGTTTGGGGAATGAGAATTACTGAAATTGGCACTTCGGTCTGTTTATTGCCGGTCCAACATCTCCCTGATGTTTTTGGGTATCTGAACATTATTTTTTTTCTCAAAATTAGCGATACTTTTGTACTGACTCTGAAATACATTGATAATATTCATCCCAAGGTCTCTGGCGGAAGCCATATCTTTCCTAGCTCTTTCCCATTCTTGTAGACACAAGCAAATGATACCACGAGTAAAATACGTATTCGGAGATTCTGATGTCAATTTTATCGCTTCATCAAAGTCAGCGAGGGCACTCTCAAAATTGCCTCTGAAGAAGTAAAAATTACCTCGATTGGAATATGACTTAGTATTAGTAGGATCTAAATCTATCGATGTGTTGAAATCAGAAAGAGCCTGCTCAAAATCACGCTTGAAGAGGTAAATCCCACCCCGATTGGAATATGCCATAGCATCGTTAGGATCTAATTCTATTGCTGTGTTAAAGTCAGAGAACGCCTGCTCAAAATTACCTCCTCTAACGTGAATGACACCACGATTAGAATAGACTCTTGCAAGCTCTGGTTTTAAGTCTATCGCTTTGTTATAGTCTTGAATGGCTTTGTCAAGATCGCCTTTTCGATCATAAGTTATACCATTTCTAAGAGTTTATACTGCATTAGCAGCCTTTATGAAATGTGAGAACCCAGTGAGTTTAGCGATAGCAGCATCGGAATAACTTTGAAGTATCTCCGTCACTTGCGCTTGCATAGCCTCAAGCGTCTCATAGAACTCGGTAAACAACTTCGCTTTCAAGTCTTGCCAGAAACGCTCAATTGGGTTCAACTCCGGACTATACGGCGGTAAGAAAAGTAAAACAACATTAGCAGGAACCACTAACGATTTAGCATGATGAAAACGACCCTTATCAAGCACTAATAAGTTGAGGCTCTCCGCGTAGGCAACCGATACAGCATCAATGAAACACTGAAAACAATCTGAAGTCAAGTGGGAAAGTTCTAAGAAAAATCGCTCACCTGTCAAAGGTTCAACCGCACCATAGAGATAAACCGATGTATATTGGTAATCTATCTTCGCGACAGGTTTGACACCGCGTTGCGTGATACGCCGTTCTGTAGTAGGCAAAAGACCATATCGCGTCTCATCTTGACTGAAAACACGGACACTTTGAAAATCCGCACCTTTTTCAGCAACCGCATCAGCGACATGTTTGCTAAACTCGGAGCGGAATGTTTCAGTCGCTACTGCGTTTTTTTTTACATGGCTCTTACGAGGCACTTTGAGTTTGGCTCCCCATTTATCATGAACCATTGCGTAAACAGTTTTATAGTTCATTTGATGCCAAACGTGTCAGCGATATACTTTTGGATTTCCACATAACTCGTAAAACCTTCAGGTTTCCGAAGTTCTTCAAGTAAGAGGGTTTGCTGTTCTTCAGTGAGGATGGGTTCGCGTCCGGGGGCGTATCCGCGTTGCAGCATTTTCTCAAGTCCGCCGGTTTCATAAGCATGTAGCCAGGTGCCGACACTTGTGCGATCAACGCCGAGGAGGCGGGCGACTTGGACACGATTTTTCGCCTCGCCACTTTTCAAGAGATAGAGCATATTCAGGCGCAGGATTTCATGCTTCTTTTTCGCTTTTCGTAAGAGGTCTTTCAAGACTTTACACTTTCTGTAATCTCTGGCACTTTTTTATTCATGGATGTTTCACTCCTTTAAAAGAATGGGGACCATAATAACACAGTTATGAAGAATAGTCAATTAGATTTGGTATTAGACCACGATTGGCATAAGCCTCAGCATAATCAGGATACAGTTCTATCGCTTTGTTATAATTTTGAATGGCTCTGTCGTGATCATCTTTATCTAGATAAATAGTCCCTCGTTTATCATAAACATCAAACAAACTCGGGTTTAGTTTTAAGGCTTCAGTATAATGCAGAATAGCTTTTTTATTCCATTTCAGTCTTTTTTTTCGATTGTTCTCCGCACTTCCTCTCTGCTGAAAAATCATCCCCTTCGCAGCTTCTACATGGGCATCTATATGAACACTCAACCATCTGATGTATCCATGTATGTCACTGTAAATATGTTTAGCGGATATATCATGATACTTTTGCAAGTAGTTTAGGATCGGCTGTTTGATATCTTTTGGGATAGCAATTTCATTATCTGGCTCAACAAACCCCTTAGGAGCTTGAACAAATACGCTCTTCTGGAATCCAGCGCGCTTAACTGTATTGGCAGGATTTCTAACTTCGTAATCCTCGGACTCTCTTTTCAACAGGATCAACCTTCCATCTCTATCGCGGGAGCCATCGCAAGCGAAAAAGAGAGCGATAAGGTAGTCCGTCGTAAAGTCTATCAAATTGGTCTTGCCACCATAATGTTGCAATTCAGTCAGGATTTCCAATTCGTCCGTTTGTCTGAGATATTCTTTGGCCATCTCTACAATAACTACCTCTTGAATAATGGTGACCATATCAGGGGTGTCTCTTCCAAGGTCTTCGACATATTGTCGATAGAGGCCCGAGGAAACTTTCGGATAGCACTCAGGTTCACCACGGAAAATGTAGTCTCTATCGGCAGATTTCTCTACGATCTCACAGATTTTCTCCAAGACTCTGCTAAGGGTCTCCCGGCTATCTGATGGATTTGATGTGTTCACTTGATGATCTCCCTAATTTTAGAACGGGGCCACTTTCCCGAAACGGGCAGGAGCGGACGCTACACCTTTCCATCCGTTTCGAAGGGACGCGGACATCACCACAATGCCCTCCATCGCCTTAACAATGTGCTATCGCGCTTTAGAAGAGAGAGGACCCTCTGCTCACACATTCACCAAGACGTTAGAGCCTCCGCGATCTCTGCTGTGCATGCTGATCTTAAGAAGCTCGTTAGAAAAGCGGGGAACCCTGTGGGGATCCTTCTTCGGTCACAATCAGTGTAGCGAGCGATTTAGGGCAGCAACCTCGCCCAAATGACATTTTTTATACTTTTTGCCACTTCCACACGGGCATGGATCGTTTCTACCTGGGTTGTGTCGCGCGATATTTGTGATTTCCCAAAAGTGCTCCCTGCGTCCTCTGTCCCCGTGTGAGTACTCACCCCAAAGGTCTTTTCTTGCCCTATCAATGCCAAATCTATCTGTATAAGAGAGTCTATAGAAAAATGGAATGACCAAATCATAAAGGAAGCGTTCAATGTGCAAGCCTTCGTTATTCCCGTATTTTATCCCTAAGCAGCAGTTACCATCATCAGTGTAAAAGTGCAAATCAGCGAGTGGAACCTTATTCTTCAGGGCGATTTGATGCTGTCGCCCACCGACCTCATACACTTTTGGCCATCCGTTCATGTCCAGGTCATTTAGACAAATCTCAATCTCAAAAACGTCGCGAATCAGGAATTCAGTTTCTTCAGCAAGAGAATCAATCGTTAGTTTTCCTGATTCGCTATCATACACCGCACAAAAGTCTAATTCACCCAAAATTTTTTGGGAGTTTGCCTGGTAGTATAAGTTCGGAAAATCCAATCTTAACCCTTCAATATCACTATCGGTTATCTTCATAAGAGAAATTACCTTGCGTAAGGCTTTCTGGGGGTGACGATCACGGGTGTGCCGCCGCTGTTTTGGGTCTCATCCTTAAGTTCCCCGAAACTGTCACCAAATATCTCTCGCCACTTCCTGACACTTGCATTGTGATCGGTTTCTTCATAAGCTTCGTTTATCTTCGTGTTGTAAAAGTCAAACTTTTCCCGGAAATGGCTATACTTCTTCTGGTCCCAATGCCTCGTAAAAGGTTCTTCTGTCGGCAAAACAGGATTGCGGATTTCGGGCATCCAGATATTCGCTTGTAAAAAACTGTTCATCCGATTTGAAACCGTTTTTAGAGATGTCGGAATGTCCTTAAAGTCTGCTCCGAACTCGTCACTAGCACAAACAGTGTTACCAATGAGTGTCGTCAGAAGGATCGATTTCACGGAAAAGTTCCCTTTGTGGTCACGAAGGAACTTCAATAACCGCGTGACTAACTTCAGATTGCCATGGGTCATCCGCGTTTTCTCGTTGAACCAGTCTCTATAACCTGTACCGTCGGTTTCTTCAAGTGCGTTTTTCTTGTTGTTGCAGATGAAATACGTATCTGCTTGCGTAACCCAGTCCCATTGCGTAATGCACGGCACAAGATCCAAGTGAAAGTCGCCCTTATAGTCAATAAAGACGCACCTCGTTTTCCTGTGAACTATCTCCTTATAGTTGCCGTTCGCTCTCAAGCAATGATAAACGTCATTAATGTAATCCTTGGGTTCTTTGTTGGCATCGTAGGTCACGTATAGGAGCAGGTCGGCATCATACTCACGGTCACCAACAGGTTTGATGATCGTTTTCAAACCATAGGAGCCTTGGCGTTCAGTTTTCTCGTAGCCAGCCAAGTTGCCACTAAGGAACTCGTCTACAGCCGAAGACCTGTCGTCCAATGTTTGAAGGCGCGTTTTATTCAGGTTTACCGTTTCGTCGATAAATTCTTGAAAATACGTTATGTGCTTCATGGGTCTATCTCCTTTTTTTAAATCAAAATGTAAAACTCGATCTGTCGTCGAGTTGTGGAAAATCTACGGGACACTTGCCCCGCTTACAATGTGTGGAAAGGCACGAACCCTTCCGCGTGATTACCGAGAAACACCTTACGGAGTTCAGGCAATGCGCGTCGGGCTTCAGAGGCCCCAAGTCCCTTCAAGGAATCCATTTCTGTCGTCCTGTCTAAACTAAATTTCCCCTGGGACACACCCGGGTTGATCCGAACTACGTTATCATGTCCCGCAAGAAGTTGTGCTGTGCCGAGAGACGCATGCGACTGGGCATGCATAAAAACGTCAACAAACTTGGTTGCCCAGTACAATCTGCCGAGGGAAACGTTTCGTCCCCAATTAACATTCAAGGGTTCCGTCGTACAACCCAAACTTAAGACTTTCAATGAATCTCTTGGCCAATCCAGCAGTGTGATGGCTTCAACAACAGACATACCTACAGGATTGTTCGCCCACATACCACCATCTATTAATGGAGTCCCAGCAGACGAGCGACGCGTTGGAAAGTAAGTTGGAGCGGCGGCGGTTGCCAGTGCCACATCAACAGCACTTTCCTTATAGTCCCTCTCCAATCAGGAATGATGGGCGGTTTTGTAGACGTAGACCTCACCATTCTCAAGATTCAATGACGGAATAACGAGCCGCTTTGTGCTATCGCCGAGTCTCTTGTCGCTGAAACAACGCCGCAGGGCATTTTCGAGCGGCGTACTGCTATACTTTGAAGTCCCAAGCCACCTAAGCCATCGGCCTACGCGACTGCCTTTGAAAATGGTCGGGCCACATTCTGCATAAAACGCCAACATCTCCCGAGCTGATAATCCGATCCCTAAGCCAAGGGCAAGGATGCCCCCTGTTGAGGTGCCGACGATCAAATCGAAGTAGTTGGCTACACTCTCTTCGAGAGATTCCTCAACAGTCGCGAGGAAGGATGCCGGAAATACGCCCTTAATGCCACCTCCATCAATCGTTAGAATTCGTTTCATTTTCACTCCCTCGATTTTATTAAAGGATAGGTGATACTATCTACACAATAATTATACCGAAAGATGAATCGAATTGCAAATTTTAATTTAGCAAAATTTGGTAAAAAAAAACCACTTTTTTCATCTTAGGGTTATTTAGTTTTATAGATATTCATTTTATCAAGTTAACTGTGAGTAAAGGTTTTGATGCATATTCCTTTATTTTATCAGCGATCCGTGTTATGCCTTGAAAACGGAATACGGATAATGCGGTATTTCGTAAAGCGGCCATGACTTGTGGAATAGCCCCGCATCTGACAGGTGATGCGTCCTCGCCGAGTAGCACATCGCGCATCCAATGCGACTTGTTCTCTATTGCCCAATGGCCTCTCCGTAAAGCAAGTAAGCGTTCTGCGGATGCCTCACTCGGTTTCAGGCTCGTAATCCCATAGGTAGTGCGGGTTGTCTCTTCTCCTGTCTTCATATTTTTGGAAGTATAATGATATTGGATCACTTGTGCTATGCCCGGCCAATCCAGATATGCGTTCAGACTTGTGCTTGCCTTGATACACCGTGTCTCAAGTCTGCCATGCGACTTTTCAATCGTCTCATGCATGTATATCGGTTTCCCTAAAGTAGGGTGTGTTGTGTCTTCAGAAACCGCGTCAGGCACGCCTTGAAAAAGTTTTTCAATCGCTTCTAACAGGTCCGGTTGATTGCCTTTAACAGGCAGCATATAGTCGCCCCCGCTGTTTATGATTCCGTGGCAGAAAGAGCGTTGTGTCAAAAGGGCATCCGTTGTGATAACTTTGCCTGCTACATCAAACGCTTTGAGGATTTCCGTTGATACCGGTATTTCATTGGTTTTGTCGCTGACACCTCGCTGCGTGAGGGTGATCCCTAACTCATGAGAGACGACGGAGAGTAAATGGCTGATCATCGCACCACTTTTTTTAGACGCACGCAGGGTTTTGCCATCTATAGCGACTGCGTCGGAACACCCCCGCAAATCAGGGCACTCTGCTAATGCGGCGTTTACCCATTTTGACAGGATGTTTTCTAATGCCTCAACGTCCAACTTTTTCAACAGATTATGGATAGTTGCGGCACAAGGCGTTTTGTGATGTGTGAACCCGAGTGCTTTTGTGAGTGCGGGCTGTGAGCGTGCCCAGGTAGCGATGGATGTATACCCTTTATGCCCGCACATCAATCCAACGACTAAAAGTGCGAGGATTGCTTTCAACGGGTGTCGTTTCCCTTTTTCCTTGCGTGGGTCTGTAAGTTCTGCTAACATATCCATTAAGTGGCAGGACTTTTTTCTTGTCATTCTTCACCTCAAAAGATCGTAAGTTTTTAAGGTGAAGTATAGCAGATATACCATGAAAAATCACGGTATATCTGCACATTCCAAATATTAACGATTGTGATAAAAAACAACTAAAATACATAAAACTAAATAACCCTATTTTCATCTTTACTTAGAAAATTGGCTGTGGTATACTAAATATAATAGGGGAACGCCCACGAGAAAAAGGAGAAATGTACCATGAAATTAGGTCAACGCCTTCGCTCTATTCGTAAAGAAAATCAGTTGACGTTAAAAGATTTGAGTGAACTTGCTGATTTGTCTGCCCCATATCTTTCGGATATGGAGCGCGGGGTTGTCAATCCATCTGTCGACACGCTCCAAAAGGTTGCCAGAGCCTATAATACAACCGTCAAAGAACTCCTCAACGACGTTGAGGGATTAGGAGAGTTGGTATATACCAGGTACCCGCCGGGTTTTGAATCGTTTATAAAAGACCCCGAGTACAGTTCAGAAATGAATGAGGACTGGAAACAGTTATTGATGAAAATTAACTTCCGCGGCAAACAACCTTCCACAAAACGGGAATGGACTGAAGTGTATCTTTCTCTCAGACGCATTCTTTCACCGGGGGACCCAGATGAATGACCTGAAAGTCCATGTTATCGAATTGGTTCGAGACGTTGTCAGGGAATATAGCACAACAGAGAATCCTTGCCTTGATGAAATAAGCGTTGGCTTAGGATTAGAAGTCAAAGAAGCCGCGCTACCGGCTGGCATAGATGGAATGCTTGAGGGTACGAGAATTCTTATCAATTCACGCGCGCAGCGTGAAGAACGCAAACGATTTACACATGCTCATGAAGTTACGCATCATTTGCTCAATGAAGATGGAGGGTTACTCTCTCACTTGCACGATCTCACCTATAATCAAAAGGGTGAATATAAGCGGCAATTAGAGAGATTTTGCAATATGGGTGCAGCTGAGCTTTTGATGCCAAGCCAGGAATTTACAAAACTGTATAAGGAAAGAGGTTTTAACGTCGAACTGATTCTATTAGCTGCTGAATATTTTAAAAGCTCAACAATTGCTGCGACAATCCAACTCGCGCAAGTGGCACCGAACAAATGCATTGCCGTCGTTTGCGAAAATGGATTAATACCCAACGGGAAAATATCCGGTCAAGATTCACTGTTTCCCGTAAAAAATCAGTCCGACAATAAACCAAAATTGCATGTCATCTATTCCGCTGTGTCCCCTGCTACGAACCGTTGGCTGGCAAAATGGACAACCTTCCCTGATGGCCATCTCATAAATCAGGCGTTTTTACAAGACAGGAGACTCGACAGCGAAAGTGAAATTCCATTTCCAGATTGGCAGGAACCTTGTATCTGTGAAGCATTACCCTATAAAAATAGAGTTTATGCACTCTTCCATTTATCTCCACCACCGGCTCCAAACCAAATGACACTTTTCTAAATCTGAAAGAAAGCATTCGGAGGAGGTTCTCAGGGAATTATCCATCTATTTTATGAAGTTCCTCCTTAGATTCTCATGTCTTGGTTTTTCTGTTCGATCGGTGACATTGTAATCTGAGATTCCGACAAATTGGTAAAATTGGTAATTTTTCCGCTAAGCGAATCCAGTCATAGTAAGGATCCACGTCTAAAAAAAATTACCAATTCACGAATATTGGGAAGTTGCACTCTCAGAAATACAAACAAAATCCGCGAAAATCCGTGTAATCCGCGATTCTGACAAGCCAAGAAACCGTACTCATGTTATAAACTACTTATACAAGGGGAGCTCATGCAAGAATCTAAATTTTACCAACGTCAAATGGAAAAAGCCGCCAGAGAGAACGCAATCAAGTATATTCTCGCTGCGCTTAGAACGAAATTCTCTGCGGACGTTGTGAATGCAATAACACCTATAATCCAGAACATCAACGATTTGCAACGACTTGAAGAGTTACATACCGCCGCAGTGAAGGTACAGAATATTGAAGCATTTACACAAATGTTGAATGGATAGAAATACAAAAGTGGGTATATTGTGAATTAATGTGAGCTCCAACGCTCAAAAAACTACCGTCGCCGCCTCCGCCTACTCGGATGCAGTGTTTCTTTTTCAGGCTCAGGTATTGATGGTTCAGATTCCACAGCAACCCTCGGCCGTCTATACATCCACACACTAAAGAAAATACCGAAACAGACGACGAGAATACTCACAACCTGCGGAGATGTCAACCAATGTAAAGCGGATGTCGATGGAAATACGCGTGGTGTCAATCGCCAAAATTCTACGATAAACCTCTCCACACCGACCAAAACAAGACTCACACCAAAAACAAAACCTGGGATTGATACATATTTTTTTCGTTGGGACCAGAGAACAGCGAAGAAAGCGAACGATAACAACGTTTCATAAATAGGTGTCGGATGAACACGGTCAGTCGTTGGCACAGTACCCTTAGGAAATGCCATCGCCCACCAAGCATCTGAAGGCGGCCCATAGTCACCATCTCCAGCAAGCAAGCACCCAATCCTGCCGATACCATATCCGAGCAGTATTAAGGGACCAAGCACATCAATAGTCGGGAGGAAAGGATTAGGCGACCGATGTATAACCCAGCTGATAGCAGCACTGCCACCAATCAAACCACCATACCAGACCAATCCAGCCGGAGAGAAAATTTCATCCACCGCTATCCTACCATCAAGAAAGATAAAGTAGATTTTCGCACCGACAATCCCACCGATAGCCCCCGCGACAATGATCGTTGTGGCTACATCTCCTTCATAACCTCTCCTGTTTAATTCATATCTTAATAATATACTACATGTAATGAAAGCAGTAGCTAACATCACACCATAGCTGTGAATTCCGATAGGAATAGAAAATACTGTTCCAAAATCGATAAGCGTCGGATGCATATTTTTTATTCCCCGAGGTATGCTTGTCGAACGCGTTCGTCAGCTAAAAGATCCACAGATGCACCTTCAATTGTAACCTCACCCGTTTCCATCACATAACCCCTGTCTGTCAGATTTAATGCGAGCTGTGCGTTTTGTTCAACTAACAGAATTGTTGTGCCTTCCTCATTGATCTGCTGAAGAATTTCAAATATCTGTTTGACAATCAGCGGTGCAAGTCCTAATGAGGGCTCATCAAGAAGCAGAAGTCTTGGATTTGACATCAAGGCTCTACCGATAGCTAACATCTGCTGTTCACCGCCACTCAGACTGCCCCCACGTTGTTTTCGTCGTTCTGCAAGCACAGGAAAATACCCGAAAATCCTGTCCAAATCAGATCTAATCCTCCCAGAATCGCGCCTAATATAGGCACCCAGCTCAAGGTTCTCAAGGACAGTCATCTCTGGAAAAATCAGTCGGCCTTCAGGCACTTGCGAAATGCCATAAGTCACACGTTCTTCCGCAGAGGATTTCGTAATATCTGAACCTTCAAATATAATCTCCCCTTCAACAGGTGTGTGAACCCCAGAAATCGTCATCAGTGTCGTAGATTTACCGGCACCATTTGCCCCGATCATACACACCTTTTCACCGGCGTTAACCACAATCGAAATTCCGCGCACCGCACGAATATTTCCATAATAAGTATGAATGTTTTGAAGTTCAAGCATCATCAGATGTTCCTAAATACGCCTCAATCACACGTTCATCATTTTGTACGTCAGCGGGTAGCCCATCACTAATTTTTTCACCGTGGTCAAGCACAGTGACCCAATCCGATATTTGCATCACCAATTTCATATCATGTTCAATAAGCAACACAGAGATGTTCTGTTCGCGAATAGTATAGATCAAAGAAATAAGTTCTTGCGTTTCAAGGGGATTCATGCCTGCAGCAGGTTCATCAAGCAGCATGAGTAAAGGTTTGGTCGCTAAGGCTCTCGCGATTTCAACACGACGCTGATCACCATAAGATAAATTACCGGCTGTCTGGCCGCTAACGTCTGCTAATCCCACAAAGTTAAGCATCTCCATAGCGTACCCTGTAATTTCTAATTCTTCTTTTTGCTGTCTCTTAGTATGAAACACAGCTCCCATAAAATTGCTATTTGTCCTCGAGTGCCGTCCGATTTTGACGTTGTCAAGCACCGTTAACTCCGAAAAAAGCCGTATATTCTGAAATGTCCTCGCAATACCGAGTTTTGTGACCTCATCCGGTCGTAGTCCTGTGATCGATTTTCCCAGAAAATTAACCTTCCCTAACGTCGGGGTGTCCAAACCAGTAACGCAATTGAAAAGTGTCGTTTTCCCCGCACCATTAGGACCAATCAAACTTGATATTTGACCAGGGTGAATTGCCATTGTAACTTCAGACAAAGCAATCACGCCCCCATAATGTCGACTCAACTCTCGTGTCTCAAGAATATTTATCGGTTTATCTGCCATCAACATCTCCTACGCTAATCTTCTCTTTATAGGATACCTTAAATAGTGACACAGTGTCAATTAATTTCTGTTGTAATATTCACCTTTATGTGTTACAATTAATATGAATTCGGAATAAGACATTTTTTGTTTAGTGACACACATAACTTCAGGGTTGTGAGTCAAGCCAATTACATATCGAAAAATTAGAAAATTGCGTTAAGCTTTTGTTAAGAGTTTGTGGCAGTTTTTCGAGGAGAAATCCAATGATTTATAACGAACCTTTTCCCGGCGAATCACCCCTCACTTACGAATATTTTTGTATTTACAGAGACACTGGCCCCACACGGTCACTACGCTCGTTGGCAAATGTATCCATCAACGGAAAGACACGATCACTGCGGCAAATCGGCACATGGAGCAGCGCACATGCATGGGTGGAACGCGTCGAAGCATTTGACGCAGATATTGCCACAGCCGCTGCCAAAAAAACACACAAAAAACGTGTCGACTGCCACGCCGAATTCATCAATACCGACTTAGAAATCGCTCGCAAGATACAAGCAGACTTCCGCAAGTTCCTCGCCAGCGAATACAAAACACTTGACGACTACCTCCACTGGATAGAAATATACGAGACCGTCCGCGCATGGATGTACGCCATATCCATCGATAGCCCAAAGCAAAACAACATCACCATGTCAGACCTAAAGCAACTCCTAGGAGCATAACATGGCAAAACGAAAACGAAAAGCAACCCCACCGCGCGTAAGTATCCGCAACACACAAGCAGAGCTCGGAGTAACCCAAAAACAGCTAGAAGCAGGACTCAAAATCTCACAAAGTCTCACAACACAATTCGTCAGGACTGCGTTCGATTTCTTTCAAGAAGTCCTTTATTATGAAGAACATGAGTCATTAGATGATATGTTAAAAAAAGGCAGCTGGGTTGAGATGCTAGAAAACGAAGACTGGTCCGATGAAGCAAAAATCACCTTTGATAAAACCATCAGCGCATATATTAAAGGCACACTCTTTCGTCGATACTATAGTTTGGACATTTTTGGTCTTGTTATAGATTATGAATAGTTGGCAGCATTTCCCCGTTAGCACTTCTGAACAGGTGTTAGAACCGCTGCTAACGCCCCTTTTCTGTCTAAATTCTGTTAGAAATCACTGTTTTTTAGCCATCATTTTTCCAATAATCGTGAAAATAGTTGCTGTTGAACTAGTTCATGTAGTATCTTCGGGGATTTTTAGTTTTTTCTGTGCGTTTTTCCTCGGGTCGTAACCCGTATAAAAATAGTTTTGTTGTAAACGTCGCTGCAAGTAAGCGGTCATCAAGCCGCGTGTGAGATGTTTCGGTTTATACCAGTGTATATTGAGCGTGGATAGCACGTCTTCTAAATCAAGAGAAACCTTGTCTGTGTCTGTGTCTGCGGGTGTCTTAGGCGATGGCGACGGACTGAAAGCGAGTTGTGTCAGCGTTGCTGCGGTGAAACTGAGTTGAACGAACCGATCCAAACTTTTCCTGTCTCGGAGTTGATAGGTGTCAAATCCGAAGTTTTCTTTAGCGTCCCGAAAGGCAGTTTCAATCTGCCATCGGTTTCTATAGTGTCGGATAACTGTTTCTACGGGCAGTCGTAAATCTGAAGTAAATACACAAAAATACCGATAGGGTTTAGACTTTTTCAAGCGTTTGCGTATCACAACGATGCGGACATCTACAGGACACATCTTTGTTCGCACGACTTTATCAGCGACAGAAAGTGTCTGATCCTCAACAACGATATCTGTATACTTCAGGTGTGGAATAGACACACGGCTACCATACCGACGGGGTCTGCCTCTCTTGAGACGCTTAGGGCGTTTCGGTATATCAAAAAACGCCGCGTTTGACTTCGCACGACAAAGTAAATGATGTCCTTGTGAGAGTATCTCCGTGAACACTTTGCGTCTATTGAAACCTCTATCAAAAATGATAAGACCCGGTGGCACAAGATTACATAAATGCTTCAGCACAGCGAGGCTATTCGCGTCCTCGCTTTTCGGTTCCATCATCCGTGTGGCTAATGGAAATAGGCGCGTGCCTTCGCGCGTTTCTGCCAGCCACCCAATCGCACCGAACTCGTGT
Organism: Candidatus Poribacteria bacterium; assembly: GCA_965200395.1. Taxonomy (GTDB): domain Bacteria; phylum Poribacteria; class WGA-4E; order WGA-4E; family WGA-3G; genus MSPOR6. The sequence continues at coordinate 1,989,857 of CBDAUH010000004.1, forward strand.
CCGTGATGAAACTTGGACTGGTTCTTGTTACGTGGCTGATACGCAGGGTTCCTGCGGAAATGCAAACCCGCTTGTTTTGAACCGCTACTTATGGCATGCGTCTCATCATAGACATAGACGCCCGTGGGGTAAGCGGATAGCACTTGATGGCTTAGCGTAGTGGCGACTTGATCCACACACCAGATGCCACGCGAGAGAAACTTTGGCAGAGACCAATACCGACCTGCTTGGGCTGTCGCAAGATAGATTTGTGTCATTGTGCCTCGGTAGGGCGTATTTATCAGACCTTTTACGAAAGTCTGAAAGTGGTGAAAGTTATTATACTTGAACAAAGGTCAAAAATCTGATAACATGTTGTCCAAGTAGGAAAGTGGGGTCATTTGAAATATCCTTTCAAATTTGTGTTTTCTAAAAGGATACCCGCTTTCCTGCTTTATGTCCATAAAAAAAACAAAAAATGTCCAAACTATAGTTTCGTCGATACAACCCTGAACTTTTCGAATCCCCACATGGCAAGGCACTCATGAAGCGAAAAGTCGCGAAGGCATTGCAAAAGCCATGGGAACCCCCACAATGCTCCGAAAACATAACCGAAGAAGAAAATAGAGAAAGCGAATTAGCTATCATTATCATGGCGATGGAATTAGAAGGATTGATAGAGCGGTTGGACGAAGAATTCGGAGGCCTGTCAACAATAGACCTCGAAGTTGAGTATACAAGCTACACCAATGAGATATACACACCCACACAAATAAAAAATCTATAAATCAACCACAAAAACTTGTATTATCTCCCCACTTGTGAGGATAAAGGGGGGCCTTTGTATGTAAACTTAATTGTGGATCCTACTATATCATCTTGTTTTATTTGGAATTTCACACCCAGTATGACACATTCAACCGAAACGCACAAAAAAAAGCATCGAGAATATCTGTTTGCACTTGCATCTGTTGATGGAATCGGGCCCGTTCGTATCGAACGTTTACTAAAAAGGTTTGGAAACATAGAACGAATTTTTGATGCAGAAATAACTGAAATCGCACGACTACCACAATTTAATCATACTTTAGCGTTACGGATCCTTGCTATACCTAACACACTAGCAGAATCGCGCCAGAAATTAGATAAACTTACAGACCAAGGTATATCCATCCTCTTTCCCAATGACACCGAGTACCCTACACGCTTAAAGTCTGTCCCAGATGCACCCACAGTACTATGTAGAGCTGGCGCATTGTCTGAGGTAGATGAAAAATGTGTAGCAATTGTGGGTACAAAATATCCGACAGTTAACAGTATTAATGTAACACTCGGACTTACGATCCGCCTAGTTGAAGCAGGTTTTACCGTCGTGAGTGGGCTAGCAATTGGTATAGACACAGTTGCACATAGTGGAACATCAGAAATAAACGGAACGACTATCGGCGTATTATCTACTGATTTATCAACTATCTATCCACAAGAAAACTACACGCTCGCACGAAAAATATTTGAAACCGGATGCCTATTTTCTGAACATCCTTTCCCAACTACACCTACGCCTGCAAATCTCGTCTTACGCAACAGAATTATCAGTGGACTATCTATGGCGACAGTAGTTGTGGAAACACCAAAGGACGGTGGCGCAATGCATACCGCACGATACGCAGAATTACAAGATAGACCCGTCCTGGCTTGTCAGTGGGAGACACAAAATAAAGATAATGATGGAACAAAACATCTCATTAGAAAGGGAGCAGTACCTTTCTTACCAGATCAACCTGACAAGGTCGTTGATATGTTAGAACATCCTGAAAATCTTCAAAACTACATACACAGACCATCTGCTGAACAAATTGAACTCTTTACAGACTGAGAAATTGAATCTTCTTCAGGCTTGCAAAAATATTCAAAAAACATGTATCATTTTTTACTGATTTGTGTTATAATATATGCTAACAATGAAGATTAACTTACTAATTGGGTAATTTCTTGGAGATGCTGGTGCGGTTAGGAAACCATACTTACAGGGCCCGGGGAATATAGAATTACCCAAATATTTTCTTAAACTTCATATTTAGCATATCACAAAATATGTCAGTTTCTGCTTTACAAAAAAATACCAATTTTGTATAATTATTAGCGGAAAAATCGATTTTTTTTACCTTTACAGATTTTGCAATTTTTGCTAAACTTAAAGGCAAACAGTTTGGGTGTTGACTTTCAGAGCGAATAATTGCCTATCCAATGGTATAAATAGCAACAGTTCCGCAGAAAGTTTTATTCTCAAAGCATCGTCTATCCTCTTAATTTATTGAGGAAGGACAAACGAAATAGTCTGAAATTACTTGACTAAACGTAGATATCGTGGTGGGTTTCCACTATTTTCGTCAAAATAAACGAATAACAACTCGGAAACCCCTTATACGAAAGCTTTTAACCTGTACCCGTTTTAGGGTACATTATATTCTGATAAACCTTAATTAAGGAGTTACCTACTCATGAAACTTTTTTTTAGAACCTTGGCAATAGTCATGGCGGCGTTACTTGCCGTTTCATTGGTCGGCTGTGGTGGAGACGATGAAGTTGAAACTCCAGACGCAGCATTTGTAAGTGCCTCGCCTGCAGATGGAGATCTCGCAGCAAATGGCAGTATCAGCGTCACATTTGACAACAACCCCGGCGATGTAACAGTTACGGGTGGCGGGACAGTTTCTGCAGCCGGTAAAACTCGGACCATCTCACCACCAGAAGCCGGTTACCCAACTGGTGCACTTACCATAACAGTTACGTGGACAAACGGTGATGGATCCCAGGATCTTACCTATAACATCATAGCTGCTGATGAAACCGCACCGGAAGTCAAATCCAGTGATCCTGAAAACGGCGCAGAAGGAGTTAGTGCTGATTTAGAAGAAGTATCAGTTACCTTCAGCGAACCTGTCACCGGCGACCTTATGTTGCTTGATGATGGCGGCGACGATCTAAGTTGGGAACAATCCACTGATGGCGACACAATAACCCTAACTGTTATTGCCGGTTCAGACCTTGGCAACGAAACCGAGTACACAATTGCTGGCACAGTCAGCGATGGTGCCGGTAACGAAGCCGAAGTTGAACTCACATTTGTCACTGAAGCTAAAGAGTAAATTTTCGACTATTTCGCAAAAAAAAGACAACGTATCATCGATACGTTGTCTTTTTTTGTAAAAACCCACCGCATCTGTCAGCTCTATGTTTTCCAACTGCGCTAAATGCAGCAATTTTTTGCCAATACATAACAACTAAATTTAAACATAAAGTAGTCAATCAATGGAATTTTATTTTTCTTTACAATATACGAATATATGCTATAATGTTCAGAGAATATTTGAACAGTATTTAAAATAGTGTTGTCTAAATATACAGAAGCCGGAGGAGAATACTCGTGGAAAGAACTGAAGCATTGCTCATTGACCATCTCCGTGAAGGAGACGAAACAGCTTTAGCACCCTTAGTTGATAAATATAAACGGATGGTACATCGCCTTGCGTTGCAAATCACGAAAAACCATGAGGATGCTAACGATGTCATGCAGGAGACTTTTATTAAAGTCTATCAGTCAATTCACACCTTTCGACAGGAGGCAGCATTTGAAACATGGGTGTACCGGATAGCCGTCAATGAGGCACTGAACTTCGTCAAACGCCGCGAACGACGCCGTGAATCTCCGCTTTCCACTACAGAAGTGTCCGAATATGATCCAAGTGTACTTCACAAAGCAGAGATAGCGAATGACCCACAAATAAACGCAGAGAAAGCTGAATTACGACATTGGGTTACAAAGGCTGTCAATAGTCTTTCACTAAAACACCGAATTGTTGTAATCCTCCATGAATTAGAAGGGTTAACACATGCAGAGATCGCATCAATTATAAATTGTTCCGAAGGCACAGTGCGTTCAAGACTACACTATGCCCGAAAACAACTGAGATCCTTACTAAAACCCTATGTTGATGCAACCTCCAATTTTGAGTGAAATTCTACTGTTGTTATCATGATCCAAAGTATTTAGATAATCCTTGTGGGAGCGGTTTCAAAGCACAGTGAAAACGATGAAACTGACAGTCTTATGAAATTCAAGTGTAATACCGGACAACGTTTTATTTCAGATTACATAGATGGGACATTATCAGCCCGTGACACAGCGAAGGTTGAGAAACATTTAAGTTCCTGTCAACCGTGCCAAAAAGAGGTCGCTGCCCTCAAAAAAACACGCGATCTTGTTGTTGGTTTCTATGTTGCACCTGAAGTGCCAGACAGTTATTACCATCAATTTGAGGTAGAATTACACAACTGCATTGAGAACAAAGGGCCCACACCGATAACCGAACGCCTGAAATCATTATTAAGCCACTGCATGTGGTCATTACGCACGCAATTGCGTCAAAGTTTCGGGCAATATAGTTTCGGACAGAGTCTTATGTTCCCCATAAGTGCCCTTTTGCTCATAATCGCAGCACTCTTTGTTACACACATGTTAAATCAGCCCGATCCCCTATTGTCTAAAAAGGACACTGAACAGATAGGCAAACCGATGATTGCAAACGGACTCTCGACTGTTAATGAAAAATCAACGTTGGTACACGGTACGCATACCGATTACACAATGCAACGCAAAGCACCGAATCCAGTAACCTCAGCTGCCGATGTAACAGATACCGTGAAAGTCCGTTATTGGAAATTAGCAGAACCTATATCTACCGAAACTGAAGGACATATTATTGTTATACATGTCAGTGAAGATCGCTCCGTTCCCAGTGATGCTACGGATTCCGAGCTGCTTGTTTATGCACAACCGGACATATTAAGCAAAAAATCACCTTTACAAGATAATGAGTATGCAGCTTTTCCATCCGGACTTCCAGTGGAGCTATTTTTAGCAAAATATCAACGGAAACATCGTCAATCACCACGGTTTGTTAACAAACTCATGTCCGAACATTCAAAAATACCTTATATACCGGAGTTATACGACTTAAGCAAATTGTAACCCTATATTAGCTACGATGCAGTTTCAATAATAAACGATTGAGGTGCATCCTTTAAAGACAGGGGCGTTTTGTTACCACCTGTCCTGACAATCGACGGAGTGTCCAACACTCCATTATCTTGTAGTTATTATTTCTATATTTAAGGAGAATACAATGAATCCTAGAATTTTAGGTATAATTGGCGGTCTCGCCTTGATAGTTGCACTCATTTCACCTTTTATGATGGGTAGTTCCAAAAAGGTGGAAGAACTCTATTATGCCGCAAAAGAGTTATCCGATCAAGCGGATTATGAAGGAGCCATCGCCAAATATAACGAAGCACTTGAAGAGTCCAAGAAACGTGGTGTAAAAACAGAAGTGATTGATAAAGATTTCACCACCCTTGCACACTTCCAAATCGCCGTCAACTATTCACGATGGGCAGAAACCAGTGGCGATGTCAACCATTACGATACAGCACTTGGGCATATTGAACAAGTCGCCCCAAATGCTACTATACCCAAACACCAAGAAGGCTTAACATACCTCTGGGGACATATTCTGTATCGAACAGAGCAATATGAAATCGCTGAAGCAAAATTCAATCAGCTGATAGAAAACTTCCCCAATAGCCTACAAGTAGAAAACGCATATTACGCGATTGGACAGCTGAACTATAAGTTACAGAATTATGAAGCCTCCCGAACAGCCTTCAGTAATATTCTGACAAACTTTCCGAACTCAGAGTTTAAAGACGATGCACAGCTGCTCATCGCGCAATCCTTCCTTGATGAAGCTTCCTATGAACAAGCTTACCCCGAATTCGATAAATTCGATACAGAAGAATTCAAAAATTATCCTGAGCTGCAAGCCGAATCAATGTACAAAGCTGCGTTCTGCTTAAATCAATTGGGCAGATATGATGAAGCGATCAGTCGTTATACCAACTTTATCACACGGTTTCCAGACCACAACCTCGTAACAGCAGCATATTTTGACCAGGGGGTCATCTACGCAAAACAGAAGGACTATGACAACGCACGTGTTAACTACGAACTGGCAATGCAAAATACAGCAGACCGCGGACTTCAAGCAGAAATTCAGTCTGCAATTGGACAAACATACTTTGATCAAGCAGATTATGAAAACGCCGTCGTAGAATATACAAAACTCTTAGAAGAATATCCGGAGAGTGCTTTCATCGGGGATGCACGCCTCGGTATAGCAGACAGTCAGTTCAAATTAGAACGTTGGATCGAGGCGGTGGATTCATATCAATTGGTTATTGAATATGAACAAACAGCCGGTGGCGACGAAGACGCGGAACTTGACTATACCCCTTATTGCTCCTTCCAAATTGCTGAAGCATACTTTCAGCTGGGCACAAATCAGAAAGAAGCAGGTCAGGGTGAAGAAGCAAACACAACATTTGGACTCGCTTTAGAATGGTACCAACGCACAGTTGATAAGCACTCCGATAATCCTGTTGCCCCCCACGCATTATACGGTGCGATCTGGACACTCAACGAATTAGATCGCAAAGAAGAACTAGAAGCCGTTGCTCGTGATTTTATCGATAAAAACAAAAACGACAACGAGTACGATATTATGGCAGCAGAGGTACAACTACGTTTTGCGGACATGAAACGCACAGAATTCAATCAATACTTGGAAGCCGCGGAAGAATATGCAAAATTGTGGGAATACCGCCCACTTCCCAAATTCCATGTTGTCAAGTTGATGGGAAAATTCTTTGAAGGGCGTTCCTATTACGAAGCAGCAAAACCTGAAGGTTACCAAGACGGAGATCCGTCCTTAAACTTCAATATGGAATACCTTCAAAAATCTGTAACGGCATATCAGGATGCCATCAACATGTTTTCTGATGAAGCATTCCTGCCCGGTATCGCTGAAGGACGGTATCAAGACTTTCCAGAACGCATCGCTCAAATTGAAGCGTGCCTTATGAACGAAGCACTCTCACACGAAATGCTCGGCACATGGGATACAGCACGCCAACGATACGCAGCGATACCGGACACCAGTGAATACTACCAACGTGCCCTGCTTCTTACCGCAGACAGCTACGTGAAACAGGGAGACAAAACACAAGCCATCAATTATTACAACGGTATCTTAGCGGAACTGACCGATGCCAACAATCTATCCTTAGCCAAAATAAAACTTGCTGACTTGTTGCGCGCAGAAAGCCGTTTTGAAGATGCCGCTATGCAATATCAGGCTGTCGTGGATAGCGACCCCACAGGGGAATACGCAGATGACGCACTTTATCTCGTCGGGCTGTGCTACTATAACGCATCCGAAAATAATCCGGATCTCATAACAAAATCCGAAGACGCTTTCAACAGAGTCATCACGGAACACAGTGACGAAGCAAATGCAATAGATGCTTACTACGGTTTGGTGCTCCTCTATCGTGATGCAGCACAAAAACATGGAGATACATCTAAATGGCCACTCGTGCTGCAAACCGCTGAAGCAGCAAGCCAGGCATTCGCAGACAGTAACCATGAGGCAACGCTCAGAACGCTCGGACATATCGAACTCATCAAAGCAGGTGCCATCGAAAATACCAACGCTGATGATATAGATAGCCTTATCGCAAGTTTACAACAAATTGTTGACAACCCGGGCACAACTGAGGACACACGTATCCGTTCACAACTCAAAATCGGACATACTTACTACAAGAAAGAACGGTTTGAAGAAGCACTCGATGCGTATAAAATGTTTGTCCAAAGTTTTCCAGACAGTGACATTGCACCCGGCGCACAATATCAAGTCGCCGTCTGTTATTACCAGATCGCTGTGGAAGCAGGTAAAGCAGGAGATACCGAATCCGCACAACTCGCTTATACCAACGCTGTTAGCGCATCAACAAAAGTCGCAGAGATGACGAACAATGCCGACAACCTCATCAGCGCAGGGTATACACTCGGATTGGCTAAATTAGGATTGAAAGATAATAACGGGGCAATTGCAGCATTCAAGCAGGTTACCGCGCTAGAAGGTCAAACGGAAGATGAAGATCGTAAAAACCTCATCTCCCAAGCACATTCACGACTTGCTGAATTACACAATAGTGTCGGTAATTACCAAGATGCTGTTACAGAATATCAATACATTATCACAAATACCGATGACCCCGATCTGAAAGGGCGTTCTTACTTCGCAATGGCGTATGCCCAAGATGAACATCTCAAGATGTATGATGCCGCATTGCCAAACTATCAGAACGCAATTGACTTAGCAGACAACGTTGTGAAGGCACAATCCTACTACAGAATGGGATTGATCTATCAGGAAAAAATCAATGAACTTGATAAAGCACTGGAAGTGTTCCAAAATCTGATCGCAAATCATAGCACAGAACAGAACACAGGTGTCGCCTCCATGGTCGCCGATGCAAGCCTCCGCCGTTCCGAGCTCTATGTCAAATTAGGACGATTAGACGAGGCTATAGCCGAAGCAGTCAGTGCCGTAGAGGGACTCAAAGCAAGCGAAACCGCGTCTGTTTCACAGAAATCCGCCGCACAATATAACCTCGGATACCTCTATTCCGATAAAGCACGTTCGCTCCTGCCACCGGACACCACCCCAGGGTTCGATGCAAAACCTTACATAGATATGAGTGGACAAGCCGCCGCTGCTTTCTATGAAGTCAGCAAACTTGCTGCTCCTATAGAAGAAGCAGACAAAGTAACGGTTATCCCGTATGTGCAGATGTCACTCTACCAAGCAGGACAGATATACTACTCCGTCGGTATCGGTTTCAAACGCCGACCTGAGTTGCTACTCGCCATTGACCCGGTTACGGATTTCATAAAATATGCGGACGCAGGTGTATTCCCAGCATCCACTGAACTCGCTAGCAATGTGCAGACAGCATCAACCTATTTGGCTTCTGCAAACTTCGACCTCGGCCGTATGCAAGTCGGTATAGATGAGGAACTGTCGCCACAAGCCGTCGCATACTTCGATAAATCAGCTCAACTGTTTAAAGGGTTAGTCGAACGTTATCCAAATGCTGAAGATGCCGCACTTTGGCAATATCAAGCAGGTGAAGCGTTTTATACTACCGAACAGTATGAGAAAGCAATCGTTGAATACGATAAGGTTAGACGGGTAAAGAAAACACACGAAAAAGCCGCTGAATCTTTATATGCGATTGCTACCTGCTATCAATACCTGTCTGAAGCAGCGAAAGAAGCAGGTAACACAGATCAAGAAAAATCGTATCTTGACAAACTCTTCGCAACGAACGAAACGCTTGTGAAGGAATATCCGAATAGCAAATTTGCGGGTGAAGCCTTCATTAATATCGGTAACAAACACTATAATTCTGCATTAGACCCAGACCTTGAGGCTGAGCAACAAATTCTGCTTTTCCGAGAAGCGATCAAGAATTATGAACGCGCGCTCACCTCCGCCGGTATCAGTACAGAATCAAAAAATAGTGCACAAACTTACATTAATGAGACCGCAAGCATCCTTGCACATAACGAATACAAATTCGCAGATACATCGCTTACTGACGCACAAAGGTCCGGTAAAAAGACCGACATTGAAGCAGCAATTAAGCTTTTCAAAACTATCGCGAAAGATTATGCAACAACCAAGTACGGTGACCTTTCTTACGGTAAATTAGGTGAGGCCTATACAATCCTAGCAAATAATGAAGAAAACTATTATGCAGATGCATTGTATTACTTCGAAGTCCTCCCTAAGAAATACGCGTTAAAATCACCAGCTGACGCTCAGGTAGGAGATGTCATCGACTACTGTATTCAGAAGGCAAGTGATATCAAACTCTACATGAGGTCAAGGAACATTCCAGAACGGAAAGCTCCGCCAGACGATAACTAAGTACAACATGCGTTCGGTGTCCTCGATGTGTCCCATAACCTTTCCAGGGTGTAAAGATTGCGGACACCGAACTCACATAAAAAAAGTAGCAAACCCTTCGCGTTTGCGGTAACACTTTGCAATTATTAGTGTAGTTCGTAGGTCAGGTAAGAGCATAGCGAAACTCGAACAGCACAGAGCAAGCACAACGGTATTGCAATAACACTTTGCAACCGTTTAAAAAATGAAAGGAGAAAAAAATGTCCGATGAACTAAAAGTGCCACCACGTATCCTACTCGGGCCCGGTCCAAGCATAGCAAATCCACGTGTCCTCAAAGCCATGACAACCCCAATGCTCGGGTATCTGGACGCAGATTTTGTTGAGATCATGGACGATACCGTCGCTTTGCTACGTCAGGTCTACGGCACGCAAAACGCAATTACCTTCCCTGTCTCCGGCACCGGCACCGCAGGGATGGAAACAGCACTTACAAATGTTATTGAACACGGCGATCATGTCATCGTTGGAATAAACGGCTATTTCGGCAACAGAATTGCAGATATCGCAGAGCGATGCGGGGCGACAGTTACACCCGTGCAAGCTGAATGGGGAGACATCCTTAAACCCGAACAGATCGCTGAAGCATGTAAGCAAGCTCCTCCGAAATTAGTCGCTATCGTTCACGCCGAAACATCTACCGGCATTTTACAGCCCCTAGAAGAAATCATAGAGATAGCACATCAACACGACGCACTGTTCCTTGCAGATTGCGTCACATCGCTTGGCGGGCAACCTGTAGAATTAGATGCGCGGGATATCGACATCGCATATAGCTGCACACAAAAATGCCTCGCAGGTCCACCCGGACTCTCGCCTATCAGTTTCAGTGATCGCGCAGTTGATGTCATTCGAAACCGCAAAACAAAGATACAGAGCTTTTATATGGACGTGACACTCCTCGAAGAATATTGGATGGGTACCACCCGAAAATATCATCACACCCTATCTATGTCCATGGTTTACGCATTACGAGAAGCACTCCGTGTCGTTATAGAGGAGGGCGAATCCGTACGATATCGACGCCATGAACGCAACGCACATGCGCTGATCGCTGGAGCAGAAGCAATCGGTTTAAAACCTGCTGCAGTAGAAAACCATCGAGTACCCATGCTCACTACATTACGGATCCCTGATGGCATTGACGACGGAACCATCCGAAAACGCCTTATTCAGGACTTTGGTATTGAAATCGGTGGCGGATTAGGTATCTTTGCTGGAAAGGCATGGCGAATTGGGCTTATGGGAGACGCTGCAAACGAACAGAACGTCCTACTCGTTTTGAATGCTATTGAACAACTTCTAAATGAACACGGTCATCGCGTTGAAACAGGAACAGCCGTGAGCGCAGCTGCTGCTGCGTACCAGAGTTTTTAAAGGGCTGCATAGTGTCACCGCAAACCCTGTTGGATTTGCTACTGCACGGCTTGGATTGTGCGTTCTGGTTTGCTTCTACAAAATTGCTTATACCGAACTCACATGAAAAAAGTAGCAAGCACAACAGCCTTGCGGTAACATTATGCAATCAGTTAAAAAATCCGAGATTCAGACACGGTCTTATTATTTGGTGCCGTGTTTGATCGCTGTTTGGATAGATACCATGTGCGTTTTGACGCGAGTACCCAAATCTAACTTCGTCGGGGTTTCAAGAATCAGACAACGTGTATTTATCTGTTCAGCCAAATACCTACCACGTGTCCATCCTTTTGTTGTAACTGAATCAAGAAGGGTTAGGACACCATTATCGTTCCGGTGATCCTCAATTATTGACTTCTGATTAATTGGGCATACCTGCCCAACCTGCTGCACAACTTCATCGCCAATCGGTAGCATTGTTGCAGCGCGGCGTTCCCATAGATAAAATCCATCGCTATCGCTATCTTCGTGCAAATCCAGCGCAAGTTGCACATCAGTCGTACTGCCGTGTCCTTGTGCTCGTAGAAGTGATTCTGTAATGAAGGTTGTTTCTGGCCATCGACACACATGTCCAAACATTCGATTCAAATCAAGTCCAGCAGCATTTTCACGGATGTTACGCTCATACCCATACGGATTATCACAAGGCGAGATGAGCCAATTGTATGCATCTAATGGAAATGGATATACGTTGCACTTTTTCTCATCCGCAAGTAATTCAAGGAGATAGATGGCACATTCAACGCCCGCAGGTTCATCACCATGTATATCAGCACTTACATATATCCAGGCTGCATCCGCACGCCCCGCAGCATAATGCATACAGTATAACGGATATGATTCAGATGTTACACCGTGCCAGACGGTCAGGCAGTCAGACTTTTCAAGAGCAGTCAGGATCCGAGTTACAACATCGGCATAGTTTCGGACTTTCACCCGAATTACTCCCATTCAATCGTACTGGGCGGTTTGGAACTGATATCATAAACAACGCGGTTGATACCTTGCACCTCATTGATAATGCGTGTGGAAATTCGCGCTAAAACATCGTTAGGAATTCTTGCCCAATCCGCAGTCATCGCATCACTGCTTGTGACAGCACGCAGCGCAATTGCATTCTCATACGTGCGTTCATCCCCCATCACACCTACACTTTTTACCGGCAACAGTACTGCCAATGCTTGCCAAATGGCATCATATAAGCCCGCCGCTTTAATTTCATCAATAAAAATAGCATCTGCTAAGCGGAGGACTGCTAAACGTTCCGGTGTCACCTCACCAATTATTCGGACCGCAAGCCCCGGTCCAGGAAACGGATGCCTGCCAAGCACATGGAAAGGCACCTGCAGCTCTGCACCCACTGCCCGCACCTCGTCTTTGAAAAGTTCACGGAACGGTTCAATTAACTCAAATGGCATATCTGGTGGCAGTCCACCGACGTTGTGGTGTGTCTTAATCGTAACGGAAGGTCCCTTTGTAGAAACGCTTTCTATCACATCCGGATATAGCGTACCTTGTGCAAGGTAGCGGCAAGGTCCCAGCTGCGCCACCTTGGTTCTGAAGGTTTCAATGAACTGCGCCCCAATAATCTTCCGTTTCTGTTCAGGATCAATGACACCTGCTAAAGCACTCAAAAAAGAGGCTGCCGCATCTACAAACTCAATATTAATCCCAAGTGACTTACATGTCCTCAAAACCTGTTCCACTTCATCTTGACGCAGAAGCCCATTATCCACAAAAACAGAGATCAAAGCATCCCCTATCGCTTTGTGCAGCAGTGTTGCTAACACCATGGAGTCTATCCCCCCACTGACAGCACACAGGACCCTTTCGTCATTCACCGTCGAGCGGATGTGTGTTATGGCTTCGGTGATAAACGTCTCCATCGTCCAATCCGCTCCACAGCCACAGATTTTTCGTACAAAGTTGTGTAGGATCTTATCCGCGTCGCACGTATGTTCAACTTCAGGATGAAACTGTAATCCATATAACGTGCCATCTGCGTTGACCATCGCTGCAATCGGTGCGTTTCGCGTTCTTGCAATCGTGTGGAAACCTGCGGGTACATTGTCAATTCTATCACCGTGACTCATCCATGCAGTCACTTCCGATGAAAGTCCATCAAATAAGGGGTCGGCAGTGCGGGTGACCTGGAGCTGCGCATAACCATATTCTCGCTCTGCAGCAGGATGCACTTTACCCTCCTCTAATAGAAAAGCGATAAGCTGCATACCATAGCAGATGCCTAAAACCGGAATACCCAGTTCAAAAAGGGCAGCGTCCACTTTGGGGGCATCCGTTTCATATACACTCGCTGGCCCCCCTGATAGAATAATCCCCTTCGGTGCCATCTTCTCAATGCCAGCAAGCGGCAACGTGTAAGGGTGTATCTCACAGTAAACCCGCTGTTCCCGTACACGCCGAGCAATTAACTGCGTATATTGTGAGCCAAAGTCTAAAACAACAATAACATCACGGTTCATGTCCGATCCATTTCTCTTATAAAAGATGTAGCATAACCTTTCTAGGTGGTATCTCTTTGTAGCATAACCTTTCCAGGTTGTGTATCAACCATATTGTAGCAAGCACAACAAAATCAACGGTATGAATGCCATTATGAAGATTAACAATTTAATTTGGTAATCTCTTGGAGATGCTGGTGCGGTTAGGAAACCGTACCCACAGTGCCTGGGGGAATATAGAATTACCCAAATATTTCTTAAACTTCATTCAGGCATTCCCCGTGTTTGCGGTAACACTATGCAACCCTTTAAAAACTTTGGGGTTCACAGTGAATAATCTCGCCCGTTTTCGGTTCAAAAATTACGCCGTAATATCCCGGTGGAGCAAATTCCACATCGTCCCACATCGCTAAGTTTGTATTAGCATCTTGTAGATAGTAACAGCCCCTATAAGGATGGTCCGCTGCTTCAATTGTCCGAATATGGTAACAATGATTATGAAACTGAATCGTGTTACCGTATATGATAATGTATCGATCCCCAAATAAATTATGCGCAATTTGATTGACAATATAAGGAGCCACTGTTTTCTGCAATCGCTGCAATTCCATAAGCTGTGTCACGTTTCACGGTGCCCGACTGATACGTACATCTATCCTACGATTTTTTTCTTGCGAATCTTCATCAATCAGCTGTGATTCCCCTAAACCGACAGCGTTCATGCGACCTGCAGGGATTTTCCCTTTATCCATTAGGAACGTTTTGATAGCATTCGCACGTTTATCGGTCAACACTTTATTGGCACGCGCTGGCCCCAGTGAATCACTATGACCTTCTATTCGGACAATGTAGTCCGTAAATTCATCCCGCTGTAATATCGCAGCAAGTTCTAAAAATGTTGGAAAAAATTCCTCTTTCAGCTGTGTACTCGTCGTAGCAAATAGGTTGCCACTCACTCTGACGAGGACACCTTCTTCCAGTTCTATGATGACAGCTCTGGGAATCTGCTTTGTTGCTTCTACAAGCGTTGCTTGAGCAGTCTGCTGCAGTTGCGTTTCTTCAATAGCGCGTCGAAGGTGATCGCTACTTTCCTGCACAGCATCTATCGCAGCAGCATATTCCTTTTTCGCAAGCGCAGATTCTGCAGTCGCAAGTGCAGAAACCGCAAGTTCAAATAGCTGCGGGGCTACCTGCGGTACTTTCGTTTCGCTTTCTGCTGCAATCGCTGCTTTGATTGTCGCAACAGCCGTTTCTGCCCTTTCGATTTCAGCCGCAAGTTCCTGTTGGGCACGACGGCGATACTCAGCAACTTCAGCAATCGCTATTACTTTGTCTATAATCTGTTCAACCCCTTCAGCAGCCTGGCGCGCTACACCATAACGTCCTGCTTGTAATTCCTTTTTCGCTTTGTCCAATTGGGTTTGCGCCTGCTGAAACTGCTCTGGGTCATGCACAGCTGCATTGAGTGCTTCCGCACGCTGTACCTTGAGTTGGACACGTTCAATTGCAAGAAGTGCTTCGGTCTCTGCATTGGCACGGTCCTTCCGGTGCTGCATTGCTATATCGTAGAGTTTATCGGCTTGCATTCGCGCATCTTTCGCAACTTTTTCTGCTTGATCGAATTCCTTCCGTTCTAAATGCGATCTGGCTTGTGTAATCGCCGTTTGGACACGTTCGTTCTCCGCAGTTTCCACAATATCAGGATAGATGCGTGTCGCAAGGTTAACAATGATTTCTGCTCCAGTGATCGGCACGTTGATTAAGGCATGACGCAACGTATCCTCCGCATTGGCAAGATCCGATGTGAGTATACCTACACGTTTTTTCTCCGCCTCGATGTCTCGCAACGCCTGTGCATTTTCGACCGCCCGCATCTCATTGCGTATCTTTACCATCTCTATCTCGTAATCTTTTTGCGTTATCACTTCTTGATACATCTGTTCTTGTAACGCAATAAGTCGTGCATGTGCTTGCTGTTGTTTTGTCTTGTATAAAGCAATGTTGGCTACTAGTTCTGCCTGATACGCAAACTCCATGCTTTGCGCAATGTTTCCGTTCTCTTGCGCTTGCACAGCAAATTTCAAGAGTTTTAAGGCTCGACTATATTCGTCGGTTGCAAGGCGTTCCGCTCCTATTTCTGCCGCGCTAGATATAGCCTTCTGTCCATTTTGAAGTTGTGTGTCTAATATGACAGTATCAATCGGAAGTGGAGAAACACAACCGTAACTTATAAGACTCATGACAAGCAGTAACCCTACAAAAAAACGCATCGGACTTCCCTTTATTTGCTTTGTGCATCCCGCTCTAATTTGAGTTTTTCAAGATTGTTAAGAACATTTTCTGTTGCCTGCTGCTGAAGTTCTAATCCCGCTTGTGCTTCTAACACTTGTGATTCTTGACGTATTGCTAAAGCTTTCTCCGTTGCAATTCGCGCATAGAGAAACGCTCGTAACCCCAGACGATATGCACGCTCTTCATTACCCGATTGCAGGGAAGTTGCAGCGTTGGTCAGCATGTCTTCTGCAGACTTCATTTCGGTCGCAGCGACATCGCGTGCTCCAACTTTTTCAGCAGCATCCATGCTGACGCGCGCATTACCCATCGTTTCAATTGCTAATTGATGGACTTGCGTACCATTACAGCCAACTGTAATTATTAGCGATATAAGCGGAATAATCCATTTCACAATAATTCCCTCCGTAGCTGGTATTCAAGAGGGAAACCCTTCAACGCTCATGGAGAACATCTATCCGCGTTGAAAATCTCCCAACATGCATAAAGCATATCAATATCGAGGTTGAAGACCTCCCTAACAGAACAAAAAGCGATCCCTGAATGTCTCTGTAGAATTGAATGCATAGTTCAATAAACAAAAAACCCCACACAGAGGTGAGGTTTTTGACAATATCTTTTAGAACGCAGGACGTTCTGAATAGACACTCACCTTACGGCGGAATTTATCTTTTCGTTCAAACCAGACATACCCATCAATTTTTGAGAATAGGGTATAGTCTCTACCAACCCCGACATTATTTCCAGCGTGCAAGTGTGTCCCCCGTTGTCGGACGAGAATACTGCCGGCAGTAACGTAGTTTCCCGAAAACCTTTTAACCCCAAGCCGTTTTCCGATACTGTCACGACCATTCCGAGTACTGCCG
Source organism: Candidatus Poribacteria bacterium (assembly GCA_965200395.1). Classification (GTDB taxonomy): domain Bacteria; phylum Poribacteria; class WGA-4E; order WGA-4E; family WGA-3G; genus MSPOR6. The sequence goes on from CBDAUH010000004.1 coordinate 2,006,809, forward strand.
CCACCTTTCTTATGTGCCATCGATTTCTACCTCCTCCCCATCATTAGTGGCTGTTTCCTCACCACCAATTGCGGTTATTTTAATACGTGTATATGATTGACGGTGTCCTAATTTACGTTTGTAACCTTTACGGCGTTTGGATTTAAAGACGATGATTTTCTTTGCCCGTCCGTGCTCAACAACTTCTCCTGTAACCGAGATGTTTTCAAGGTAAGGGGTTCCAGTTTGTAATTGACCGTCTTCACCGGCAATCGCTAAAACGGAGGGAAATGTAACTGTTTCACCGACAACATTGTCTAACTTTTCCACATCTATGAGGTTTCCTACCTCAACACGGTGCTGTCTCCCACCGCTTGCAAATACTGCATACATTTGTTTTCACTCCTTTTAGGTGTAGAATCTCCGAAGAATGTTAAGGAATGTTCTATTTTTATTTTTTGCTCTGGACTGCATTGTGGTATGAGCGTTGGGCGCACCTACCCGCCCACGTTTTGTAATTCAGACAATTACATTATGCCACATTTTCGGGTAAAAGTCAAGTCTTTTTGAAACATTAAGGGGCTTACAGTTGACAGGTCCGTTTTATATTAGATTTTGTGTCGTAAGCTACCGATTGATCTACCAGCTATTTTCGCGCAGCCATAAGAAGAATTCCTCGAAACTCATGGATTGGCAAACACCACCATTAAACGGATCTGCAATAGGGCTAATTATCGGTGGTAATAGTGATAGTGGCGGTACTGTAACTTCACCTAAACAGATATGATAACCAATATAAAAAATATAACAATTATAACAAATATAACAACTAGTTGCTTCGCGAACCTGTAAGAAGTTCAAATTTAATACAGGTAATATGTCAAATTCATGTAATTTGTGATTTTGTGTTTCTGGAATTGTCGTTAGGCTCGGTATGATTTCATCCATCTCAACATTGCGCACTTTTGGTACTTGCATCTTAATGCTTCGAGCAACTTTAGGTTTTTGTGAAAATTTTGTATACGGGAACGTCGGCACAGGCCTGGGTGGAGCATACTTATGTGAATAGACATTACCTACAATAACAAGAACAGTGATAAAAGATAAAGTTATGAGAAGATTGAGTTTAGGCATCAGACTTTCTCCTAATCTATTGTTTTGCTATTTAGAGCAAATTATATGCCAATTTATGCAGGAAAATTATGAAAATCTGATGAGAACTTGCCCAATAATGTGCATTCTCCTTTCTTATCTGCACGTTATCGGGCAAGTGTATGTAGGGTTTAATCTAAAAAGAGTTCTTCACCGTTTGCTGCAAAGATGCGATAGTCTTCAAGATGCAGGTCAGCGTCTGGTTCAAGTGTCAAATCCAGTTTTAACGTTTTCTTAATTTCTCGAAATTTTGCGGACATCTGCGCGTTGAGATGTGAAACGATATGATCATTCGCTATGATTCGCAGTTTAGATTGTCGTGTTTTGCGGTGTGCTCTTTTTATTGCACGGAATAGGCTTATAACAACGGTTTCAATTGATAGTATTGTGCCATGCCCTTCGCAATATGGACACTGTTCTGTTAGTAATGTTGCTAGACTCGGACGAGTACGTTGGCGTGTCATCTCAACTAGTCCTAAATCAGAAAAATGTAAGATATTTGTGCGCGCTCTATCCTTTCTTAATGCCTCTTGCAGCATTTTAAAAACCTGTTTGCGATGTGCAGGTTCGTCCATATCAATGAAATCAACAACGATGATTCCCCCCAAATCTCGCAATTGGATTTGGCGTACGACTTCATCAACTGCTTCAAGGTTCGCACTGAGAATAGTGTTATCTGGATCAGATTGCCCGACGAATCGTCCTGTGTTGACATCAATGGAAACCATCGCTTCAGTTTGTTGAATGATAATGTGTCCACCACACTGTAGCCATATTTTTTCACTCAGGGCTTTTTGCAATTCTTGATCTACACCGTAAGCAGAAAAGAGTGTAGTATCTTCATCATAAAGTGAAATCCGCTCTTTCATACTCGGCATTACGGAGGTAACATAATCAATCATTTCCTTATATCCTGATGGGGAATCAATAAGAAGATGTTTGACATCTTTAGTAAATTTATCACGTACAATCCGGTTTGTGAAACTGAGATCTTTACCGACTAAACTGGGGGCAGTTTTATGTTTTGAGCGTTTTAATGCTTGTTTCCACTGATTAATAAGGTAACGTATTTCAGCTTCGAATTCCTCCTCGCTTAACCCTTCTGCTGCAGTTCGGATAATGAACCCTCCCTCAACATCTGCTTTGAAAGTTTGTGCTAAGTTCCGTAACCGCTCGCGTTCACTCTCGGTTTCGATTCTTCGCGAAACGCCGATGGTAGAAGAGTTTGGCAGATAAACGACATATCTTCCGGGGAGTGTTATATTGCTGGTAACTCGTGCACCTTTACTCCCAATAGGTTCTTTACCGACTTGTACAAGAAGTTCCTGGTTCTTTGAGATGAGATCGGTAATGAGATATGGAAATCCTCTGCCCCCGCGTGTTTTATTTGCTAGTGTTCCCTGCAAATCAATAGTAGGTAATCCTTCATCCACATTCCCATCTTCAACGTTATTGTATTTCAGGTCTGAAATGTGTAGAAAAGCATGACGTTCCAATCCGATATCAACAAAAGCTACTTGCATCCCCGGTAAGACGTTTTCAACACGTCCTTTGTATAGGTTCCCCAAAACAGGTTTTACAGCTTTCCGTTCAATTTGAATTTCGTTTAGTACTCCTTCTTCAAGAACAGCACACCGTGTTTCGTACTCATCGTCAGAAATAAGTATCTCCTTTTCCATTATTGGCATTTCCTCCTATCATGCCTTTCACTGGAAAGACATCTCGGTTAGTGAATTCTGTCATTTCAAAAAGCGGCAGCTTTATGTATGATAAATTCCGACGGTTCATTTTCTGTGAGATAATGGAAGGAGAACTGACAGAACCTTGTTGATCGGATCGTTGCATGTTGCTATGAAAAGGGATAACATTTATTACCATAGTCATAATACTTCCTAACAAATTATGGTGAATATAAAAAATTACATAGACAGTAATTCTGTAGTCGTGCATTCCAATTCACGCTCAAGCAAGTTGACAGCTAGGAATTGGGGTGCTTTCTACTAATTAATAATGTCCAAATAAATCTAAAAATCCTTCATAGTGCAGTTTGGAAAGGGATATATCAAGGTGATTATCCCCTTCTAGGCGTGAGGGTTACCACAGGTGTGATCAGTTCTCCTAATGAAATACCGCCATGTTGGAATCCACCCTGAAACTGCCGCTTGTATTTGTAAAAGTCGTTTGGATAGACGAAATAATAATCGTCTTTTGCGAGAATATAATCTTTGCTTGCGGTTTCTGCAGGTAGTTGATATTCCTGTGGATTCGGAATATATACTGCTTGGTTGTCATCGCAAGCCAAGTTATTCCCAATTTTAAATCGGAGGCTTGTGCTAGTGTCTCGATTGCCATAAGCCCGTGTTGCTCGGTTGCAGAACTCAGAACCGTGGTCGGTTGTGAGGACGACGTGAACACCTTGTTCAGCAATAAGTCGAAGAATATCAAAGAGTGATGAATGTGCAAACCAAGAGCGCGCTAAAGCCCGGAATGCGGGTTCGTCTGGTGCAAGTTGTTGTAATACTTCTGATTGTGAACGTTGGTGTGTTAAGATGTCTATGAAGTTGACAACTAATGCCGATAAACCGACTCGTGTGGCTGCGGCGACACGTTTTTTGTATTCAACTCCTCCGCGTAGGTCAAAAATTTTAAAATATTGGACACCAGGTTTAACCCTGATTCCATTTCTTTTTAAAAATTCCTCAAGCATTTGCCGTTCAAACTGGTTCGTACTTGTGCCTCCATCAGATTTTTCCTGCCAATATTCAGGATAATTTTTAGCCAATTCTGCGGGGAACATCCCACTGAATAGCGCGTTCCGCGAATACATAGTTGCACTTGGCAAAATGGAAAAACTATACTTGAGATCAATTGAAAAATAAGGGTATAAGAGAGGCTCTATTGCCATCCAATGGTCAAGTCTGAAGCAGTCAACGACGATAAAGTATATTGGGACATTATTTTTAAGTAATGGCACCACATATTGGTCTAAAACATCAACAGACAATGGCGGTCTATCTTGGCTGCCGTTCACCCATTCAGGGTAATTAGCTTGCACAAAATTGGAAAATTCAGCATTACACTCCTTTTTTTGCTCTATGTGCGTTTCTTCTAAACCTTGTTTAACCAACTGATCGGATAGTAGGTCCCATTCTAATAATTTGACGTAAATATCGATCCAATCTTGCCAACTTGGCTGTGATGCCTTTAACGTACTAATCGTGTTAAAGTCGTTAGTGTATCGTCCAGGTATTTGTGTTTCCACAATATGTTTTTGGTCAAGTACCCGTTTGAGTGTAGAAGCGATTTGTGCGACCCCAATAGGTTTAACTAAAAAATCCGTCACCTGCTTTCCAAGAGCGACATCCACAAATTTATCGTCACTTGACTGTGTCACCAGAATGACGGGTACTTGTGCGTTAATAGTTCGGATGATATCTAAGGTTTCCATACCATCCTTGCCTGGCATAACTTGGTCAAGCAGGATAGCATCGTATTGGTTATCGTTCTGTTTTAACAGTTCAATTCCATCTTCACCGTTTGTAGCGGGTGTGACATTATATCCGCGAGTTTCAAGGGAATGTCTATGTGGCAGCAGTGCCTCTATTTCATCATCTATCCATAAAATTTTATGCGATTTTTGTTGCATATATGTTCCTCAGAATTTGCTATGAAAGACTAGTTGGCAATCGTATTTCGAAAGTTGTGCTACCTGGTTTACTTTCGACTAATCGTATGCTTCCATGATGGTATTCCCTGATTATTCTCTGAACTATAGTCAACCCAAGCCCCCATCCATGCGTTTTTGTAGTCATGCCTGGTTCAAAAATAAACCTTTGATCTTCACTGGATATTCCGCTGCCGTTGTCAGAATATCGTATGATAACCTGTTTTTGTCGTTCATCATATAGTGGTTCGATTTCGATGTGCCCTGCTTTTTTCTGTATTGCATCCAACGAATTCCGGATTAAGTTTTCAAAAACCCACTGTAGCAAAAGGGCATTTGCAGAAATTACGGGTACATCGTGTTGTTTTATACTTATAACTATATTGCGACTGACTTGTGGCAGCCGTTTCTCAAAATATGTTAGTACGTCGGCAAGTACTTCCCGAAGGTCAACCGTAGTTTTCGTCGGTTCTGTGCCGATCATTCCGAATCGCGTAGTTATTTTTTGTAACCGTTCAAGGTCGTTCTGCATGTTTGTTGAAAGTTCAACGAGTTCTTGGTCCCCGGTTTCTTTGCTGCGTTCATCTAATAGTTCTGACCATGCAAGTAGAGCAGATATAGGTGTTCCGAGTTGATGTGCTGTTTCTTTTGCTAACCCACCCCATATTGCTGCATGTTCATAAGATTTTATCCGTCGATAGACGAGAATAGAACCAAAAGCGAAGAGTGGCAAAACGGTAGATAACACAATAGGTGTAATTAACAATCCATAGAACGATTTAATTTCGTAATAGAAGTATCCTTCTTGCCAATCAGGCGTTGTTTGAATTGCTATGAATGCGGGATTATTTTGTACGAAGATTTGTGCGCGTTTTTTCTCTTCTGGTGTTGCATTCTCAGCAGTGATGAAATCTTCCCACATCTGCCATTTCTGCGGTATCTTGTCAGTATCAGTGATAGCAAAAGGGAGTTTTGTCATTTCGCTTGGTGCTACATCTCCGTGGTAAAAATAACCGGTTATCAGTCTATCTTCTTTTAGGAAAGGTATTTTTCGCCGCTGATTTTTGTTATTCATCCTTTCCAACGTTGTACTCAGCAGTTGCTTTTCTTCTGCTGTTAACGATACGGCATCACTTCCGTTGATCTTTTCGTCTATTTCCGTATCGATTCCTTGAGAAATTACCTCCTTCCCATCTGCATTAGTGATAATAAATGAAAATCTTCGCGATCTATTTTCTGCATACAGTTCCTGTCTCATGACAGTGAGTAATCTTTGTTGTAGTGCTCGGTCTTCAATACTTGGCAATTCGGCAGCGAGATTTACGAAAATTTCGATTTGTGCTTCAATATCAGAGTTTAATTGAGAAATTTGCCGAGAATAATATGCAAAAACGATGACCAATATACATACTCCGACACCGAAATATATGAGCATTAATCGTCCAGTTGAATAAGTAGAAGTAATACTACGTTTCCACCTCGACATAACGTCCCCAAGTAAATTTATTACACTTCAGACACAACAGCATATTAATATTATATACTAAATGAAATGATATTTCAAGAAAGTTCTCAAAGCCATTTAATTGTCGAGGCGTTCTTTAGAGGTGTGAATATAAATGGAGAAGTTCTATCAGAAGCAGATTAAGTGTCTCATCACTTATGCATTCTTTGTAATAGCAAGTGGGAATGCTATCAAACAGCCATCTTTCTCAAAATAAGCAAATATTCTGATTTCATGCCATCAGGATTTTTATTCTTTCGCACACCGAAGAGTTGTCGTGTTTTTATCCTATCTTCATATACTTTTTCAAATTGGTAACCGCGTTCAGAAAAATATTCCACCAAGATTCTCCACAGTTCAACGGTTATGCCATCAATGCGCGGATTACCGACGAAAATACATGCAGCTGCGTTCGGTTTCAATCGGCTCATGGAATTCTCAAGAGCGTTTATCGTATGACAAAAATATGAGTCGAGCCGTTTGCATAAGTCTGGACGAATGAGTTTATCTCTGATTTTATCCAACGTTTTCGTGTGTATTATACGGTCTGCTTTCCGATACGGGATTTCAAGTCGTGATAACGTTTGAATTTCTTCATCGGTGTGTCCTAACCAATAGAGATAGAGTTTTGTGGAACGGATGTATTCTTGTGCTTGGAGATAGGGAGGCGATGTGATTAATGCGTCACATTCACGCGGCATATCAGCATAAGAAGAATCGACACCTCCGCGAAAATCAATCTTATTCTGATGATGTTGTGTTAGGGTTATAAAGTTGTTTATGCTTTTTAACGTTTTGAAGGAGTGGTTGTAGACTATTTCATTCAACTGCTCTCTCCAATTTTCATTGAGTAGTTGTTCAATTTCGGCTAATTTGCGTTTAGACCTAGCTAACTTGGGTGTTCTATGTTCAGTGTAAGAGAACCGTTTGCTAACCTTTAGAAGTGTAGACTTGATTATACTTGTATAGACATTCTGATCAATGTTGTGTATAAATCCCCAATATTGTGAGAGCAATGCTAAGATTTCAGGTGCGTACCAGTATTCAACATTGGACCAGGAAGGTGCAAAACGGTGCTTTTCATTTTTTTGCATGCTATCCAACAGTTTGAATAGGTGTTCTTTACGCAATCGTTCTTTTTCTCGATATACCTTGAGCGGCATGATGTGATTTAACAGTAGGTTGAGATCAAGTAGAACTGCATTACGTTTGCAGAGATATGCTTCAACACCTACGGTGCCTGAGCCTGCAAACGGATCAACAATCCAATCCGTTTCCTTTGTGTAGGTGTCAATTGCATATCTGACGACTTGGGGGATGAATTTGGCGGGATAGGATACGATGGCATGTGTCAGGTAGCCGGTATCGGTGATTTCAGGCACTAACTCACGGAACGAAACAAAATCTACCTTGTCAGATGTCGAGCTCTTTTTTGAGACTTCAAATTCGGTATCTATGGGAAAAAGCGTTAATTGTTCTTCCATATTGCGGTTTTTCATTAGCCACTGTAAAATGATTAGGAGAAGTTATGCTCTTGTCGGGTTTCGCAAGCCCAACCTACAATACTGCAAACGTGTCATCAAGTCTATTGCGATTCTTCTTCCACTTCTTGCGCCGCATCTATTTCTTCCTCTGTCAAATTGAATTCAAATACATCTCCCTCTTCATCTAAATCTGGTATCTGTGTATCAGGCGGAGTAACCTGCTGTATTTCTTCTGTAGGAGGTTCTGCCTCCTGTGTATCAAGTCTCGGAGCAGTTGCACCGAGTATCGTCAATCCGACAATCGCTATAACACAAACACTTGTGACTGCCATTGCAATCGGACGTTTCCAAAGGACTTTGCGTTCGCTTCTGTCTAAGAAGGGGAGGAATAGCAGTAGCAACATACCGACTGTTGGAATGACAAATGTGCCGACAATTTCAAAAGGTCCTTGGAAGTATTTGAGCAGTTGAAAGAGGAATAGGAAGTACCATTCGGGGCGTGGGTCGTAATTTGCGTTTGTTGGGTCAGCTACTTTTTCAAGAGGGACCTCAGCGAACAACGCGGCACAAGCGAGCACAACAAACAGAATGAACATGCCGACAACATCTTCAAATACCTGATCCGGAAAGAAGGGTTTGCCGGTTTTCATCTCTTCAGGGGTGTTTTTCGGTAGTCCCGATGAGCCGTAGTATCGTACGAGGAAAAGGTGTGCTCCGACTAAACCAAATGCAAGCCAGGGCAGCCAGATGGTGTGTAGTGCGTAAAATCGTGATAGTGTTACTGCGCCGATTTCAGAGCCGCCGCGTAGGACTTTAGCAACCACCTCACCCAATACGGGGGCAGTGCCTGCAATTTCTACACCGACGACGGTTGCCCAATATGCTTTTTCATCCCACGGCAACAGGTACCCTGTAAATCCGAAACCGAGTGTTACCAAAAACAGGAACACACCGACAACCCATGTGAGTTCGCGCGGTGCCTTATATGATCCATATAGCACAACGCGGAGTATGTGGAGAAAGACAATGATGACCATCGCACTTGCACCCCAATGATGCAATCCACGCACAAAACTTCCGAAAGGCACCTCTTCGGTGATATATGTAACAGCATTATGGGCATGGTCTGGTGAGGGAGAATAGGACATCGCTAAAAATGCCCCTGTGATCGCTTGTAGCAGAAGCAGAAACAGTGCCAAACTACCTAGTGAGAAAAGCAAGTTGATATGCTTCGGCAGTGGTTTTCGCAAATGCGCCATCATCCCATCTAAAGGGAGACGATCATCAAGAAATTGCTTCATTTACGCCTCCTTTACATATAAAATGCCAGATTCCACTTTGGTTTCAAGTTTCTGTAACGGTTTTGGTGGTGGACCGGCAACAACGGCTCCGTTTTTATCAAACACTGCCCCGTGGCATGGACATAGAAAGGATTCTTGACTCTCATTCCATCGGACAAGGCAACCGAGATGTGAACACGTCCGTGAAAAGACATCCCATTCTCCATTACCAACATCCGTTACGTAGACGGAACGTTTTTTCGTTGCCTTCACCCAACCATCTTTCGCTGTGAAAGTATAATTTACCTTTTTGAAGCGGCTGTTTTTTAGACGGTCTACCAAACCGAGGTCAACCCACTGTGATTCTTCTTTTTTCCATGCAGGTGAGATTGCAAATCCGATCAGTGGTATACCGGCAGCCAAACCGACTAATCCACCGATGAAGGCGGTTGCGATTTGTAAAAAAGAACGTCTTCCCTCATTTGACATCCGATTTCTCCTTCATTATCTTTTTACAAGACATCATCAACAGATGGTTTATATTTTAAAATTATTATATCACAATTCCAACTTGTAGAGAAAGAGGTTTTGAGTAGTAACCATAACGTGAGTTCGGAATAAGATATTTTTTCTGCTCCATGTAATAACTACGGACAGCTCCCCAAAGACGAAGAGGGCGTTTCAAAAGCAGTATAACGCATATCAAGAAAATAGAGAGCGTAGACAGAACGATGACTTTCCACCACATGAGTTACTCCATCCGCTCTTCTATTGTGGCTTCGTTTCATTTTGGTCTGGTGGGCGTTGCGGTGGTGCCGTGTTCTATTTTCTATCTGCTTCTGCTTGTCGTATTGCGTTAAGTTCTGTCACGACTTCTTGTAGCACGCGCAGGTCTTTCGGTAGTTCCCCGCCATGCAGCACCTGCAGCACCTCAAACCACTCTTTCATGTTTTCGCGTGAGGGTGGATCAGGTGGCAGCATTTCACGGGGGATATTGCGTCCATCTATGTGGAGCGTGGGACGGCGGTTGTTCTCCTCCGATGCTGAGTCATCCTTTTGATGTGGATGTATCTTTCCCTGTGGCGACTGCTGTGATTGCTGTGCTGAAGTAGACTGTTCCGTAGAGACGTTTTTTTGCGGTTGTGCAGGCATTGTTTTAAAGAGTGCGTCGTGGTCCGCAATCAACTGTTCAACATGTGCTTCTGCTGCTTCAAGAGCAGCCATCTTGCGTTCATAAAAACGAGGCACGGCATCAGCAGGTAAAGGAACGCCTTTTTCATCGGTATAGACCACGGTGACTCCCTTCGGCGCAACGCCGAACATTGTTAAATCATTTTTCTGTTGTTCAGATAACATCGCTCCCTTAAATGTCGAGAGCGATTTATCTTCGGAGACATGCACATATACTGTATTCGGTGTAAAGGGCGTGAAGACACCATCAATACCTGTAACACCACCGAAAACAGAAGGGTCTACATCTCTTGCACGCTGATTCTTGATTCGGGCAACAATATCAAACTTAATACTGAGTTCCTCAAAATCTTCCCAAGTTGCATCTGCTGGCAAATCAAAATCCTCAAGAAAATCTGCTCTTATTTCCGGGTTATCGTATTTTTTCTGATATATCAATGCTAATCGACCTCTTGACTGGAACGCCATGCAATAGTGAGCGTACTCGCTGAAGGGGAACCCGTGATCCATGAGGTGTTGCAACCATTCCTCTTTCGGCCAGTAAGCCTCCGATTGTGCTAACTGCGCCTGTCTTGCGTTGCTACGAGACGGATACGCCCAAGCTGAATGCTTTTCATCCCATTTTTCTATCATTTCTTGGACAGTATAGGGTTGGTAGTCTCTTTTAATGACGGCGAGGTCAAGGTTTTCCCAGATACGGAGCATCGAATGTTTCGCAGTGGCCGGATCGGAATCGGTGTTTTTCGGTTGACCCGTAGGCGGTCGGATAGACGTATGTGTATGTTCAACGACATCTCCAACAGGGGAGACATGTGAATGCGGTTTAGAAGCAGGGATACGTTCAAGTAACGACTCTTTTGCTTTCTTTTGCAATACCCCCATATAGAATGCAGCACCGATGAGAACAACAGCCAGAGATGTAATCAGGAAGACAATTTGTTTTTTCATAACGACCTATCTCCTTTTGATATTTGTTGTTGTAGGATAGTGTATCCCTCACTTTATAGAAGGGACACACCTTATTTAATAACAGCTCTAAAAGACCAAGCAAGAATCATTATGATCTTTGCCAGGAGAATATTTGAATTTCATTGCTTTTCTCCCTCTACTGCTCAACATCGAACTGTGATGTGGCAGCTTTTGATATTGTTTGTCAAAAACTATTAGACTGTAAAGTATTCTCCCAGTCTATTTTGATTACAACAGCAATAGAAGACATGGCGTACAATACCATGTTCTCCTGTTATTTTCAAAGAAAAAAGTTGCATCACTTGTCCAAAAATTGTGTGATGCAACAATAAAAGCCCGCGACGAAACGTGCGGGCACAAAAATATCGCAGCATAGAATTCCTGCGACAAAACCTTGTAACGTAAATAAATTAACTGAATGTAACGTGGGGGTGGGGTACCTAATTCATAGTTAAAAAAAGTTTGACGTTCCGCAAGAAATGTGACATAATCATAGCATCAAGTTGGCAGACAATCCAACCGTAATCGCAAGGTTACGCGTCTATCCACTTGAATAAACACATAAAGGAGATTATATGTACATAATGATAAGATTTATTCACATTTCTTTTGCCATTGTGGCAATTACGGGAGCGTGTGTGCTCTCAACTCAAGCTGATTTAAAAGATCCGACCTTATCCGTTTATTATAGCTTTGATGAAGAAGATAATACAGTTAAGGATGGTTCACCAAACGGTAATGATGGAACGGTGGAAGGTGGTGCTAAATGGGAAAAGGGTGTCATCGGTAGTGCTATTGCATTAGCACCCAATGTGTGGATTAACATGAATGGTCCAGAATTCAAGAACGGGCCAGAAGATGGTTTCACACTTGCTGTTTGGGTCAATCATACGGGGACACATAGGTGTCAACTTAGGGATTTTCAGCCTTTTTCAGTTGCCTATAAGTTGTGTGCTTTCCTGCTCTATGTTGTCCCCAGTCGCTGTATTGTAAATCCTTTTTTATGTTGCTCAGTGTCTTCAATAACGCCGCTTTAGATTCGTGAAAACTCATTGTGAGTGTGCGTGCATGCCGCCCAATAAGTTTCGCTGTGCTGATGGGATCGTGCAGTATACACCGCCAGCCAGCTGCTACCATAATCCAATGTCTTATCAGTTGTGCGATGAGTTTCGCATACACCTCACATAAGATACGATCAGGTTTGGCACTGCGGAATGTATTCACCTTGCCAACGCTTTTGAAGGATTTGAATAGCAACTCAACTTGCCATCGGAGCCCAGCAATAATAATAACTTGTTCAACGGTAAGTTGTGCAACCTCCACATTTGTAATGTAAATATCCCAATCGGCAAGGCGTAACCGTTGTTTTGAGGGCGTTGTCTGTCTCCGTTTAGCATCACGCCTGATGTATCGGCGACGCTTGCTCGCTACTTGTTCGGAACATCGCCGTGCAACGAGGCGTGCTGGCAGACGATCCCTCGCTCCAACATAGCAACGCTGGTCTATAGTGTCCGAGTTTGTTGCCTTGAGGTGCTTATATAAGCAGAAGGGTTCTCCCTGTTCATCATACAGTTTACAGTTTACTTTCAATCTTGTTATCCAGAAGATGCCTGCTTGTGTCATTTTTCTAAATGCGTCAAACGAAAAATAGCCGAGGTCTGCTAAGTGTAAACTCCCCGCAGGAAGCGGTCCAAACGCCGCTGCTGCCTTGCTATCGGCAGTAATACCATCACTGAGTTGGAAGTGTTGGAAAGCACCCGTCAGGACATCAAAACAGAGGTGAAGTTTCATAGCAGACTTCTCACAATCGTTTTTAGCACGCCCCCCTTTCCATACAGGTCTCAGCTCATCCGGCAATGTGAGTGTGGTGCTGTCCTGCACATAGACGCCTGTGAACTGATTTAGCAAAGGCAGTGTCGGCGATTGTGCTGAAATAACTTGTGTTGTTGCGGCTATCTCAAGCACCGATTTCAAGGTTTCGGCTGCTTCAGGTGTCATCCGTTTTTCAATCGCTTGGCGGGTGACATGCACACCTAAAGCACAAGCTGTTTGTGCCAACTCCGTATAACTTGCATCAGGCGTTTCAAGCCACCCGAATACAAGGGTCTGCACGAAAGCACCTCCGGAGAACTTGCGGATCCTTCGGACGAACCCGCACCTTGAAGCTGATGCGTCAGCAATCGTTCGCAGTATAGCTTGCATTTTATCACAAACCTGTGTTAGAATAGACATTGGAACACCTCTTTTGTAGAAATGAGTAATATTGTTTTTCTACTATTATGTAAGAGGTGTCTCTATTTTGCAACAATATTTTATACTAAAATAACATAAAAATGTTCTTAAGTTGACACCTATGGGTCAATCATACGGGGACACAAGGTACGCAAACCCTGCTTGATGCCATTGGAAATGGACACCCTAGCGGACTCTATCACGTTGAGATTAAGGCTGGCGGGCTTAGGTTTTTCCACCGAGATGAGACAAATACCGCAGTTTTCCAAATTAATCCAGGTCCGGTTCTTGAAGCGAATAAGTGGGTTCATTTTGCTGGCACTTATGATAGCGGTAGTGGAGATATAAAAACCTATGTGGATGGGAAAGAGACGCATTCGGGCAAAGGAAACGGAAAACTTTCCGCTGAATGGGGTGTTACAGCAGGAATAGGACAGCATAAAAACAGTCGATGGTATGAAGGACTGTTGGATGAGTATTACATATTTGGACGCGCTTTGTCTGAAGATGAAATAAATCAGGTTAAAGACGGTGAATTTCTGGATGTGGCCCCAGCTGATAAACTCACGACAACTTGGGGAAACATTAAGTCACGTCTATAGCGTAACATTCTATTCTAATTATGGCTTGGGTTCAGTTTTATACTGGATTCAAGCCTTTTTACTTTAGGACCTACGCAATATTAGTGATTTATTTAACTCTGATACAAAAAGTGTAACATTCAATAAAATTCTGATTAGCCAGGGCACTTACAAAGCACTCCCGCCGTTTGTGCGTAAGTTTTTTCTGTGTAAGAACATCTACCAATTAGGATCATATTCCCAATTGGTGCGTTGTCTGCCGTAACGGACACCGTTTATTTCAGTTTGATGACAGACAAAACATTTATGAAAATCGGTAACTCCGTGTAGTTCATGTGCTGATATGATTTCAGGTGTATTGTGCTCGTGGCAAGTGATGCAAGTGTAGCTGCGGTATGGGGAATCTGCGTAGAGGGCGAGTTGTTCCGCCTTTTTCTTAATATTGTAGCTGCGCCGATTTTCATCATCCTTTATAGTCCAAGCAATGCCAATTTCCTTGGGTAAGATTTTGGCAGTTTGAGGTATTTTAATATCGTGTTGTCCAAACCACCAGTGTAGGTCCTCTGGAATCGTGCCTGAGGCATCCAATTCAGTTTGTATATTGACATCAGCATGGAAAAGTAGTGCTTCAGATGTGTGGCATCTTGCACAAGGTACATCGTGTACGTCTGTAAGCGGGAAGAAGTCGTCGTGGTCAAGTTTAGCTTGTCCGTGGAAGGCAATAGAAATTATTAGTATTGGTGCAAGAATGAGATGGTACCTGAGCAGTGTTTGGCGTGCTTTTCGTGAAGTAAGGCTAACGGCAATTCCTGTGCCTAAATTTAACAAAGCGAGTAGAAAGGTTAACCATGAATGCCATACAAGTGGTTGAAAGGCAGAATGAAACAGCACAAGACAGAGACCAAGTGACGCGATCCGTTGATGGTATTTTAGCCATATCTGCCTACTCCCCCAACGTATCCATCGGCTACGTAGGAGATAGAGACTTGCAATGACAATGGCAATAGCACCGATGATACTGATTATATGTCGGGCTTCTCCGAAACTGCCTGCTTGCCAGATGCAGAGAAAAGATATAACAGCAGCACCGAGAATACCGTGCCCAATTTGAACAAAGACTTTCATCATATTGTCAGTTTAGCATCTACATCGGGAATGAGCAAGTGAAAAGTAGTAGGATAGCATCATTCCAATTGTTAGTTTCTGTGATGTGGTATTGGGGATAAATTCGAGGTTGGCAATCTTTCCGACAAGAATTGCATAGCTCTGGACACATTAGGAATAGTATGGACAGGTTGGAATGGACATGGTATAATTACCCAAGTTGTGACTTATCACGGTTACGGTTGAATCCTAAGGAGGTAGAAAATGAATATTAAATCCATCTTTACGCTACTTTTTCTTTTGACAACGATTATATTTGCGGGTTGTTATACCAAATTCGGTTATTATGAAGTGGGACATCTCAAGGAGAAGCATGACAGGCATATAGAAAAACCCGAGAAAAAGATTGAAAAGACATCCGAATCAGACACTTCAGGTGATTATGGTAGAGTTTTGAATTATTTATACATATTGATTATATCCTGAAGTGTTTTATCTTTATTATATTCTCGTAAGCGTTTGATGTTCGCAAAATCATGTTCAATTGGGTTATAGTCCGGTGAATAAGGAGGCAAATACAATAGGGAGGCACCCGATGCCCCTATAAGATCCCGGGTGCGGTGTGTTTTATGGATGCGTGCATTATCCAAGATAACAAGATGGTTTTCATCTAAACGCGGGCATAACTCATACTCAAGCCAAGTGTTGAAACGCTCCGCATTACAACTCCCCTCAAATAATATAGGGGCTGTAAACGCCTCATCTATACGTGCAGCTAACAAAGTTGTGGTGCGGTTTCTTTGACTGGATATAAGGTCAAAAACAGGTTCACCTTTCGGAGCATACCCGAAACGCCTGAAACTTTCTGACCGAAAACCACTCTCATCAATAAAAACTAAGGATTTTCCGTTTTCCTTTGCAGCAGCGAGTTGCTCACGATAAGTTTCTCGCTTGTGATCACATCGTTCCTTATAGCCGAGTGTCTTTTTTTTCGCGAGATACCGAGTTTTCGCAGTCCATACCAAATACAATAGTAGGAAACGCCGAAATGATCTGCGCGCTCCTGTATAGTTTGATCGGGGAAATCTTTTACTTGTTGTGTGAGTGCCTTGTAGTCAATACATCTGGGACCTTTAGGTCCTGATTTTTTCGGGGCGAGTGGGTCTGGTGCGTTGAGCCATTTATAGATAACATCGCGTGAGATATTGAAAAGTTTCGCAGCTTTTACTTTGCTGCCGCCGTTATCAATGAAATCAAGCACGCGTTTTCGCAGGTCTGTTGAATATGCCATAATACCGGGTATTATACCACAAATAGAAAAATATGTATAGAAAACTTTATATTTTACCATATTATGGTCGTCGTAAACCTACGTATCGCTATTCCCGTTCATACGTAGGTGACTCCTATTGGGTGCCCTATACGTCACACTATTATTCGTATTATCCACCTTACGCATACTCTTATTACCATCCTTGGTATTACGGCTATTATACTCCATATTATGGGTATCATCCTTACAAAAGTTATGGTCCGTATCGTGGATATTATGGAAGATACCACGGCAACAGGGTTTATCACATTCCCCGTGGCACTGACAAGCATAGGAATGTGCTGAAGAAACACCGCAGGGCACAGTATACACGTAGCGTAACTTCAAGAAATTCTTTATCTGAACGTTCTCAAGAGAAACGGAGATAAACAATAACTCCTGATATAGGATATTAAATGCAGAAATACGAAGGAAATAAAGGAGAAAAGAAATGAAACGAGTAGTTCTGGGTGTATTTGTCTGTCTACTTAGCGTAAGTCTGTTTGCTATCGTATGTCCAGCACAAGATGAGGAGATAGCAATTGGCAACACATTTGGTGTCGGTGCAAGGACAATGGGTATGGGTGGTGCTACAATAGGTCTTGCTGATGATTTCACTGCGCTATATTGGAATCCTGCGGGCCTTGCGCAGATAAAGAAATTTGAATTATTCACAAGTTTTTCGCACAATATCACAAGTACGGATACATTCTTCAGCAATGATGATCCAATTGGTACAAGCCGTTCACAGTTACGTCCTAATTCAATAGGGCTAGTTTATCCATTTTTCGTCGAACAAGGTGGACTTGCAATAGCATTCGGCTATAATCGCGCACAAAATTTCGATTTTCAGACAAACGTTAATGGTATTGACCCAAGCGCATTAAGTAGGTATAATGGATTTTACGTTGATGAAACCCACAGGAACTCAGGCGGTATAGGAATTTGGAGTTTTGGGGGTAGTGTATACATCTCTAAAAACTTTCTGATAGGCGGTTCAATAGATTTTTGGAATGGGAATAGCCTCAAGGATGTGGAAGTGACTGCGACAAATACCTTGAATATAAACAAAGATTTATCCAGAATCCAAGGTATTGATGAAATTGACCGAGAATACTCAGGCATTGGTGGCCGGGTAGGTATATTGGCTAATTTTATAGATGTTATCAGTCTAGGTGTTACGTTTATAGCACCAACACAGCTGACAGTTGACGAATATTGGTATCAATATGCGAAAACATATCAAAATGATAATGGCGAAGGGGAATCCGTTGTTGGCGACGGTGTGATTGGTTTTGATATTGACAGACCATTTGAGATAGCTACTGGCGTTGCTATTAAACTGTTGAATGAACAGTTGATTTTGGCGGGTGATGTTCAATTTACGGATTGGCGACAAACCCGTTATGATCCCGCACCTGCAGAAAATATTTCAGATGATTTCTTTGAAGAGTACTATGCAACCACGTTACAAGCAAGGATAGGAGCTGAATTCCGTATACCCATCATTGACTCTTATGTACGTGCGGGCTATTTCCGTGACACGATTCCATTTACAGATGCTGAGATTGAAAATGAACGTGATTTTCTTACATTCGGAATAGGAAAGATCTTTGAGGAATCTGTGAAATTTGATCTTGCTTATATGTGGGGGAATTGGCAACATGAGAGAGCCATGTTGATGACTGAGCGTAATTCTCACCGATTTTTCGTATCAGGGGCATACCGGTTTTAATTTGAAATTATGGATTAAATAATCAAGGGCGGGGTTGAACTCCGCCCTTGATTATTTAATGCGATATATTAGGAAATTGCCCAACTGTTCTGGTCAAACAAGTTGAATGTATGCCATCTGTGCCCCATCACCGCGTCTCAATTCACCCCGAATTATCCGGGTATAGCCGCCATTACGATCTTGGTATCGAGGTGCTATCTCCTCAAATAGTTTCTGAAGTATAGCTTGTTTTTGTAGGTTCCCTGATTCGCCACGACGCGGTTTATAGTGTAAGTTGCTTCCATATAACATGCGTGCGGCACGTCGTCGTGCCTGTAGAGTATCTTGTTTGGCGAGTGTAATAAGTCTTTCCGCAACCCGTCGAAGTTCTTTACATTTGTGCAAAGTGGTTCGGATTTGTTCATGTTCAAAAAGCGCGGTGGCTTGGTTACGGAAAAGTGCATTTCTATGGCTTGTGGTACGTCCTAATTTCCTACCACGTTTTCTATGTCGCATCTATTCCTCCTCGTCCGTATTAATAATAGAGTCGTCATCCAAATCCATCCCAAGAATTAACCCCATATTAGCAAGTTGGTCTTTGATTTCATTGAGAGAAGTTTTCCCAAAATTTTTGTATCCTAACATCTCTTTTTCACTTTTGACGACAAGTTCACGGATAGTTTTGATATTTGCTGTCTCAAGACAGTTACCAGCTCGTACTGAGAGTTCTAAGTCTGCGACAGGTTTAGATAGGTATCTATCTCTCAGTACCATCGCTTCGTCAATTTCGGGTTTTGGCTCAACGTAGGATTCATCAAATTCAGTAAAGATATTTAGTTGATTGCGTAAAATCTCTGCGGCCTGTGTAATTGCCTGTTTCGGAGTAATACTTCCATCTGTCCAGATTTCAAGATTAAGTTGATCAAAATTAGTCATATCCTCAACCCGTGTTTCGTGTATGAAGAAGTTTACCTTTTCCACAGGAGAAAATTTTGCATCAATCGGAATCCATCCGATGGGTTGATTAGCATCGCGATGTTCTTCAGCGATTGAGTATCCGCGCCCTGGCTCAACCTGAATTTCCATATCTATGCCTCGGCACTGATCGAGTGTAGCGATATGCTGGTCAGGATTGATGATTTCAACGAGCGCATTGGAACGGATGTCGGCAGCAGTAAGTTCACCGGAACCATCACCTTTGAGTTCTAACAACAGAGGTTCATCTGAAAGGAGTCGAAATCGAATTGCCTTGAGGTTAAGTATTATTTGTACAACATCTTCTAAAATACCTGGAATAGTTGAATATTCATGCTTGACTTGCTCAATTTGAATTGCAGTGATGGCAGCCCCTTTAATTGATGACAGCAGTACTCGTCGTAGTGAGTTTCCCAATGTTGTTCCGTACCCTCTTTCAAGTGGTTCAGCAGTGTACTTTGCATAATTGGGTTGTAAGGTCTCAGTGTCGGCTACCAGACGTTCTGGCACTGTTAAGTTCAACCTATCCATCAATTTCCTCCTATAGGCTTAAGTTTTTTATTTTGAAAGGCAACAGATTCAGTTCTTAAAACATAACCATTTCACCCAAAATAAATTTATGGGTATTAGCGGTGTGTAAAAACTGTAAAGCTATATTTAGCCTATGTACTCATTAATGTCACTCTTTGTAATCCCGCAGTGTCTCAAGCAACAATGAAAATAAAACACCAACAAAGCGGGTTAAGATTGTAACCTGATATATCTCCAATGCGGATAAAAACGGATCATAATCCGTTTTTCTATTGGGTGTTTGATGGCAAAATGCGTTCTTGCCTATCATACTGTCTAATATGCCCATAGTATAAATACAATTGAATGGATCATATTTAGACAGAACCAAGTGACAAAATGTGTTATCTTGAGTACAATTCAATAATAAGTTGTGTGTCTAATTCAGCTGCGATTTGTTCAACAATTGGTGCACCTTGTACGCGTCCTTCTAGTTTATCAGCATCAATTTCGAGCCATTCTGGTGCGCCGCGTTGCTTTGAAAATTCTAACGCCTCTTGAATCGTGATGTTATCACGACTTTTTTCGCGTGGGGTGATAATATCACCAATTTGAACCAAATATGAGGGGATATTTACGCGTTTTCCGTTAACTGTGAAGTGGTTATGCTTCACCAATTGTCTTGCTTGTTTACGTGAAGTTGCAAAGCCAAGTCGGTAAACGACATTGTCTAATCGTCTTTCGAGAAGAGCAATTAGGTTCTCGCCGGTGATTCCTGATTGTCTTGCAGCTTTGAAATAGTAATTGCGGAATTGTTTTTCAAAAACCCCATAGATTCGCTTTGCTTTTTGCTTAGTTCGTAGTTGTCGTCGGAATTCTCCGCGGGCGCGTGTGGGTGGTTTTTGCCCGTGGTCTCCAGGTGGATAACTTCTACGTTCAAATGAACATTTCGGTCCGAGGCATCTACGACCTTTCAAAAAAAGTTTTTCACCCTCCCGCCGGCATAATTTACAGACAGAATCTAAGTACCTACTCATGTATCTCCTTGGTTTACACCCTTCGTCTTTTTGGTGGACGACATCCGTTATGTGGAATAGGTGTGATGTCCTTCATCAAAGTAATTTCTAAACCGGCAGCGGCGAGTGCTCGTATAGAGGATTCTCGTCCTGAACCGGGTCCTTTGACTCTCACTTCAACGCGCTTCATCCCGTGTTCCATTGCTTTTCTTGCACATGCTTCTGCTGTCTGTTGTGCAGCAAAAGGTGTAGATTTCCTTGAACCTGGGAATGTCATTCCTGCGCTTGCCCAAGCGACTGTATTCCCGTTGAGATCAGTGATAGTCACAATTGTGTTATTGAACGTAGCCTGTATGTGTGCAATACCTTCAGGCACATTTTTCCGTTCCCGTCTTCGTGAACGCAATCTTTTCTCCTTTATATAGACATAAAGTATGGTGTAGTGTTAGCAGTAATGCTCTCTTGTAAAGAGAAAGAGAACCGTCGTTGCAAAATTCTTTGAATATCAACCGCCTTTCCGTGCTGCTTCTTTTGCTTTTCTACCGACAGAAATTGTGCGAGCTTTACCTTTGCGTGTGCGTGCATTAGTATTTGTGCGTTGCCCTCGCACGGGCAATTGCCGTCTGTGGCGGAGCCCGCGATAACTGTTAATATCCATAAGTCGTTTTATGTTCTGGTCAACTTCGCGGCGTAAGTCCCCTTCAACTTTATACTCTTCAGTAATTTTATCTCTGAGTCTACTGACTTCGTTTTCTGCTAAAGCATCAACTTTTTTGGCCGGGTCAATATCAAGGTCATTGACGATTTGTGATGCAGTATAACGTCCAATGCCGTAAATGGCTGTCAATGCGATGTCAATACGTTTCGTACGAGGCAAATCCACCCCTGCTATACGTGCCATGGTTGTCTCCTTATATGTAGCATGGTATTATCCTTGTCGTTGTTTATGCTTCGGATTTGAAGGGCAAATGACGCGGACAATTCCTTTTCTCTTTATTATTTTACATCGGTTACACATTTTCTTAACTGATGGTCGGACTTTCATAGTTTACCCTTTTAATTTATTAGACGTAGCTGGATCATCAATAAAGAACATTCGTATGTTCCGTGTTTATCTTCCTCTGCGCCCTTTTAAACGTCTGTCTTTTAAGAATCCGTCATAATGACGCATTGTTAAGTAAGATTCGATTTGTGAAACAGTATCTAGTACAACACCGACAACAATGAGGATGGATGCACCGTCAACCATATTACCGACCCCTAATCCACTAGTGATAGCGATAGGAATTACAGCAATACCAGCAAGGAACAGTGCGCCGGGGAGCGTGATTCGTGTCAAAGTTGTATTGAAATAATCTGCAGTTTGCTTACCAGGCCGTAGCCCTGGAACAAAACCCCCGTTTTTCTGTAAGTCCTCAGCAATTTGAACAGGGTTGATTTGTACTGCTGTGTAGAAGTATGTAAACCCTATAATTAACAACGCATATATACCCAAATATAATATAGAAGGGTTTGTTGGGTCCATCATACTTGTCAAGACTCCAACCCATTCCCAATCCTGTGGCATAATACCGATAAAGAATCCTGGGAACGTCATCAAGTAGACGGCGAAGATAATAGGTATCATCCCTGCAGCGTTGACTCTTAGTGGGAAATGCATGGAACGCCCGCCAAACACTTTACCACCGCGTATCTGTCTTCCGTATTGAATAGGAATCTTTCGGACAGACAGATGTATGAAGATCGTGCCTGATACCGCGACTACAATGAGTAATACTAATCCCGCAAGATGTATAATTTCGAAACCTGCCTCAGGAGTAAATAATCTGCTAAATACAGTAGCGACCCCGCTTGGGAATCCTGCCATAATACCGACGGTAATAATTATGGAGATACCTTGTCCAATACCACGTTCAGTTATCTGTTCACCAAGCCACATTACGAAAGCTGTGCCCGCGGTCAATGTTAGGACAGATAGTGCGTGCCACCAAATAGTAGGATTGTTAACGATCACACCTGCCCCGCTACCGATTAGTTGATCTGGGTTTCTCAACAGAATTGTAATTGTTATACCCTGAACAATACTGAGAATAACGGTTCCATATCGTGTGTATTGTGTGATTTTTTTGCGTCCATCTGGTTCCTTTGAGAGTTTTTCCAAGGATGGAATGATCATCGGCAGTAGCTGCATTATAATCGCTGCTGTGATATAGGGTTGTATTCCGAGTGCGAAAATCGTCATTTGACCGAACGCACCGCCTGAGAAAACATTAATCAACGCGAGGACATTTCCAGTCCGTTCCATGAGTTGATTGAAAAATATCTCAAGTGCTCCATCATCAATACCGGGTAATGTTATATGTGCGCCGAGTCGATATACAACCAACAACAGTAAAGAAAAAACAATCCGCTTACGTAATTCGGGGATTTTAAAAGCGTTTTGAATAGCCTTGATCACTTAAATCACCTCAACTGTGCCGCCTTGTGCTTCGATTTTTTCAATTGCTGTTTTTGAAAAACGGTGTGCGCGTACTTTCAATTTTTTGTTAAGTTCACCATCACCGAGTATTTTTATAAGAGCGTTTTTCCGTTTGACGATTCCTGCTTCTCGCAATCGCTCAGGATTCACCTCAAGATCATCTTCAAATAAATTTAGTATCCTTATATTTACGACATCATATTCGAAGCGTTTGTGCGCGATTCTACGTGGACCGCGTTTTGGGACGCGCCTGACCAAAGGCATCTGTCCGCCTTCAAACCAAGCGGGGATTGAAGCACCAGAGCGTGATTTTTGACCTTTATGTCCACGCCCAGCAGTTCCACCTTTCCCTGATCCGTTTCCACGCCCAATCCGTTTACGTTTACGATTTGAACCAGAAGGAGGTTTAAGTTCATTGAGTTTCATTTAATCTGTTGTTCCTTAGAAATGACTGAGTCGTCTCAGTTGTTAGGTTTTTTAGGACGTTTATGTAAGAGTTCTTCAACTGTTTTGCCTCGAATTCGAGCAACTTCATTGACATCTTTGAGGCTTCTCAAACCGATCATGGTTGCCTCAGCGATATTTTTGACGTTTCTGGAAGAGAGGCATTTTGTGAGTGCATCACGGACACCAGCGTATTCCAAAATAGCGCGTGTAGCGTGTCCGGCAATGATGCCAGTTCCGGGGCTTGCCGGTTTTAGTAATACTTTAGCAGATTTGAATTCACAGATTATTTCATGTGGAAGTGTGCCATCGGATAAGGGAACACGTATGAGGTTTTTTCGTGCATCGGCCAAACTTTTTCGTAATGCACCAGTAATTTCGCTTGCACTTCCAAAGCCTATTCCAACGATTCCATCTCGATTGCCGACAACAGAAAGAGCGTTAAAACTAGGTGTTTTTCTTCCTTTACCGACACGCATGACGCGATTTATTGCAATAGGTCGTTCTTCAAATTCAAAATCTTCAGGATTGATTCTATCTTTTTGCAAAAAAGTCTCCTCTCAAGAGATAGTACGGGTAATTTAGAATTTGAGCCCGCCTTCCCTTGCAGCTTCAGCGAGGGCTTTGATTCGACCATGATACAGATTACCACCCCTGTCAAAGACAACCCCCTCAATCTGTTGTTCTTTTGCCTTTCGCGCGATGAGTTGTCCAACGTTTTTTGCAGCTTGTATTTTTCCGCCTTCAGTCGTATTATCTCTTACTTCATGAGATAAACTGGAGGCATGAGCAAGTGTCTTACCATTCTCATCATCAATGATTTGGGCATATATATGTTTTAAGCTTCTACTAACAGAAAGCCGAGGGCGTTGGGTCGTGCCGCTGATTTTTCGACGAACTCTACGTTTTCGCCTGAGATGGCTATTCTGTTTTCTCTTAGACTTATCCAACGGATTTCCTCCCGCAGCTAAACCATTCCATATTTTGGTAAATTAAAATTTCTTAGAGACAATTATCAACGCGCTTAGTAAAGTACGTCGACAAGGTATGGACATTGATACTTATTATCCTGCGACCTTACCTTCTTTGTCTCGTACTCGTTCACCGTCGTATCTAATACCTTTACTCGGTTTATATGTTTCAGGCTTCTTTATCTGACGAATAGAGGCAGCGACCTGCCCCACTACTTGCTTATCTATTCCACTCACTACAATAGGAATGTGTGTTTGACCATCTATATTCTCTGGAGGATCAACGGTTAATGTAATTCCATCGGGAGGTGTGTAGGTTACAGTATGTGAATATCCAACATCAAGCGTTAGTACATTCTGACGCGTGACATCTGCTCGATATCCTGTCCCGACGACGCGTAATTTTTTTTCAAATCCCTCCGATACTCCAGTCACCATATTGGCGATGAAACTCCGTGCCAAACCGTGTAATGCTCTCTGTTTTCTGTGATCGTTTGAGCGTGAAACGGTAACAGTGTTTTCTCCTACAGTTGCTTCAATTCCTTGTGGAATAACCCAATTCAGTGAACCTTTGGGCCCCTCAACGTGGACTTCGCTGTCGTTGAGAGCCACTTTCACTGAATTTGGTATTGGTATTGGAATTTGTCCTATGCGTGACATTCTATTTCTCCAATTAACATTTATTGGTACCGATATGTAGTGATGGACAAAAGCGTTGTTTACCAAACATAGCAGAGGACTTCGCCGCCGATTTTGGCATGCCTACACTCAATAGAAGTTTTGACTCCTTGCGATGTAGACAGAATAGCGATTCCCAAGTCACCAAAAACCCGCGGAAGCTTGTCTGATCTTGTATAAACCCGTCTGCCAGGTTTACTAATTCGCCTCAGGTTGGTAATAGCTTTTTCTTTATTGTTTGCACCATATTTAAGGTAGATTCGTATAATGCCTTGTTTTCCATCTTCAATAAAACGGTAGCTTCGGATGAAACCTTCATCAGACAAAACACGAGCAATTTCTAACTTCAGTTTGGATGCAGAAATCTCAACGCGTTCATGTCCAGCCATATTAGCATTGCGTATTCGCGTTAACATATCTGCGATTGGGTCAGTCATTGACATGAATTAAGCTCCTTTTACCAACTCGCCTTTCTGACACCGGGGATTCTTCCCGCTCGGGCAAACAGACGAAAGCAGATACGACATAATTCAAACTTACGCAGATACCCTCTTGCACGTCCACAGTTTTTGCAGCGGTTATATTTCCGTGTGCTGAATCGAGGGGTTTTCTTATTTCTGGCAATCCATGATTTACTTGCCAACTTCAGTTCTCCTTTTAACGAAACTTTCTTGTGCTATCTTTATAGATCGATAGTGTTATTGTCGGAAGGGCATTCCGAGCTCACGTAACAAAGCGCGCGCTTCCTCATCAGTAGCAGCGGTTGTTCCAACTGTCACATTCATACCACGTATTTCATTGACATCGTCATAATCAATTTCTGGAAAGATGAGTTGTTCGGTTAATCCTAAGGAATAATTTCCGCGACCATCAAAAGCGTCTGGGGAGACACCCCGGAAGTCTCTAATTTGCGGTAGTACAACGTTGATCAAACGGTTTAGGAATTCGTACATACGATTTCTCCGCAGTGTAACTTTACACCCAATTGCATTACCGGGAGAACGTGTCATCCTTGACGGTCCTCTAATTTTGAATGCGGAGATAGACTTTCTTGCGCGGGTGATGACTGCGCGCTGACCTGCGATAAGCGTCATTTCTTCAACGGCATCTTCAAGTGCTTTCGGATTTTGAACTGCTTCACCAACCCCAATATTTAATGTTACCTTTTTCAATTTTGGAACCTGCATTACATTTTTGTAATTAAATTCTTTCTGTAAAGCAGGAACAACTTCTGTTTGATAAAATGTTCTAAATTGGCTCATTAACCTATGATCCTATTACAAATAAAACTATCTTTCAATCTTTTTCAAGTTAGAGATGTGTATGGTGCCCTCGCGTTCGACGATGCCTCCTTGCCCGGTTTGATTTGGGCGCAAATGACATGTCACGAAATTGATACCTTCAACTACAGCTCTATTTTTTTTGGGATATACCTCTAATACAACGCCTTGTTTGCCGCGGTCTTGACCACTTAAGACCAACACCAAGTCATCTTTTTTGATATGCAGTTTTTTCTTTGACATCATAAAACTCCTAAATCACTTCAGGGGCTAATGATACAATTCTGGTGAACGATTTTTCTCGTAGTTCGCGAGCAACCGGTCCAAAAATGCGAGTTCCCCGTGGTTCATTTTCGTCTGTAACCAGAACAGCAGCATTCTGATCGAACTTAATATAAGATCCGTCTGGTCGACGATATTCCTTGGCAGTTCGAACAACAACAGCGCGAACGACCTCCCCTGCTTTAACCTGTGTATTCGGTGCTGCTTCTTTAATACTGGCTACAATAATGTCGCCGACCCGTGCATATCGTCGTCGGGTTCCGCCAAGTACACTGATGCACATCAAGTTTCTTGCTCCCGTATTATCAGCGCAGGTTAATCGCGTATAATTTTGAACCATCGCTGTACCTTCCTTCCAATTAATCAGCAGTTTGTGCTGCTGTTATTACAGATTGTACCCGCCATCGTTTACGTTTGCTGAGAGGGCGGGTTTCAATCACCTGAATAACATCGCCGACTTTACAATTATTCTGTTCATCATGTGCCAAAATCTTTTTTGTTGAACGGACAACTTTTTTGTAAAGCGGATGTTGATAACTTCGAACTATCGCCACGGTGACAGTTTTCTCCATACGATTACTGACAACCGTACCCGTTCGAATTTTTCGGTGTCTTCTTTTTTCCACGTCAATTTATCCTTTGTCAGAGACCATCAGTAATTGTGTACACTCAATGTGCAGATTCCACTGAATAATCGTTCCTTATACAGTGTCTACTCCTGCGGGGGCTAACTCGCGTGCGCGCAATTCAGTCCTAACACGTGCAATGTCTTTGCGAATTTTACCAATAAGCGTTGAGTCTTCCAATTGACCTAAAATGCTTCTACATCTTTGGTTAAACAAGTTTTCTTTAAGGTCCTCTAATTGGTTTTCCAAGTCTTCGGTAGATCGGGTTCGTAGCTCGTGAGCTTTCATAACTACACCTCACCGCGTGCGACGAATTTCGTCTTAATTGGAAATTTGTGTGCGGCACGTTCCATTGCGTCTTTGGCAACTTCACGGGAAACACCACTTAGTTCATACATAATTCTACCGGGTTTGACGACAGCAACCCAAAATTCTGGTGCTCCCTTTCCACCACCCATTCTGGTTTCAGCAGGTTTTTTAGTGATCGGTTTGTGTGGAAAAATTTTTATCCACAATTTTCCACCGCGACGTACAGCACGCGTAATGGCGACTCTGCCGGATTCAATTTGGTTGCTCGTTATCCACCCAGCTTCCATGGCTTGCAAACCGTATTCACCGAAGTTAATCTGTGAACCGCTGCGTGGTTTTCCTCTACGTTTTCCGCGATGGACCTTGCGGTGCATCACGCGTTTCGGCATTAACATTTGAACTACTCCTCCAATCATTTATGGTCGTTCAAGCAAAGTAGATAATTGGTTAGTTATCTTCTTGCTTCGCGTTATTTCTTTGTTGTCTACGTCTGTTGTTACGCCCCTGATTTCGTTGTCTACTGCTTGAAGAACGGTTTCTTGTTTGTCGGTTGTCCGTACGTGAGTCCCTGGTATTGGTTCGTCTAGTACCTTGTTGGCGGCGAGGCTTTGTTTCCCCGCTTAAGGCTTCTGGTACACCGAGGATTTCCCCTTTAAAAATCCATGTCTTAACACCAATTTTCCCATAAGTCGTATTTGCTTCAGTAAACCCGTAGTCAACATTTGCTCTGAGCGTATGCAGCGGTACACGTCCTTCCAGGCTGGATTCGGATCTTGCTATCTCTTTTCCATCAAGTCTACCACTGACCATAACTTTAACCCCTTGTGCCCCGGCTTGTATTGAATCGGCGATATTTCGCCTCATCGCTTGTTTAAAACTTGTTCGCCGTTCAATTTGGGTTGCCACGGCTTCAGCGAGGAGTTGGGCATCAAGTTCGGGAACTTTTATCTCAACAACATCGATGTTGACTGGTCTACCAATCAATTTTTCGATCTCTGCCTGTAATTTTGTTGACTCTACACCTCGCCGCCCGATTACGATCCCGGGGCGCGCTGTATGTATATTGATAGTGCATTTTTCAGCAACGCGTTTAACTTCAACTCTCGAGATTCCAGCGCGTAGTAACTTCTCTTTGATGTATTGCTGAATTTTGAAGTCTTCATGCAACCATTTTGCATAATCCCGGTCGCTATACCACTTTGAATCCCACGTTTCAATTATTCCTAAGCGTAACCCACGTGGATGAGTTTTTTGTCCCAC
Source organism: Candidatus Poribacteria bacterium (assembly GCA_965200395.1). Taxonomy (GTDB): domain Bacteria; phylum Poribacteria; class WGA-4E; order WGA-4E; family WGA-3G; genus MSPOR6. The sequence goes on from CBDAUH010000004.1 coordinate 2,035,805, forward strand.
ACAAACCTCCTCTTAGACACAGTCCCATTTGTAATTTTGGAGGCATAAGTGGTTTTGCTTACTCCACATTATCTTCGATTTCCTCCTCATCCACAACAACAGTGATATGGCTTTGCCTTTTTAAGATGCGGTTTGCCATGCCTCGTGCGCGGGGACGTATCCATTTTCGTGTAATTCCTTCATCAACACGAATCTCTTTAACGTACAAATCAGCAGCATTCACATTCGGCTCTTGATATTGGATATTAGCTGCTGCGGATTTTATCAACTTATAAATAATAGGTGCTGCCGCTTTATGTGTAAAGAGCAGTTGATTCAGTGCATCATCAACATACTGATTCCTAACTAAGTCGGCAACAAGCCGTGCTTTGCGCGGTGCAACCGAAGCGTTCCGAATCTTTGCCCTTCCTTCCATCAGTTTCTCCTAACAAACTAATGCACAAGTTGTGCATATCTTGCATTATATTTTTCTTACCAACGAATTACTTCTGTAAGTGCATCCCTGAGATATGCACAAAACTTGAATAAACAGTGATGAATTAATTTACCTTCTTTGACCGCCTGCATGTGAACGGAAAGTGCGAGTTGGTGCGAATTCTCCAAGTTTATGACCTACCATGTTTTCTGTGATATAAACAGGAAAAAACTTTTTTCCATTATGAATAGCGACGGTATGCCCAACAAATTCTGGTGTAATAGTAGAACTTCGTGCCCAAGTGCGAATGACACGTTTACTACCTGATTGTTCCATTTCTGCTATATGCTTGGCAAGTTTAGCATCTACATAAGGTCCTTTTTTAATAGAACGCGCCATTAGAATTCTCCTTTAAGCTGTGGGGTCGATTTCCATATAGACAAATTGTGTTCCAAATTACTTACGTTTACCAAAAATATACTCACTTGATTTTTTCTTACGATTTCGAGTTTTATATCCTTTTGTCGGTACACCCCAAGGCGTAACAGGGTGTCTTCCGCCGGAACTTTTTCCTTCACCTCCGCCGTGTGGATGATCAACCGGATTCATTGCCACACCACGTACTTTAGGGCATCTACCTAACCATCTCGATCGTCCTGCTTTTCCTATTGAGATAGTAGTTACATTACCGACCTGTCCGATTGTTGCCATTGCTTTTACTGGAATGAGTCGTATCTCACTAGAGGGCAGGCGTATACGGGCATATTTGCCTTCACGATCAATTAATTGTGCTGCTCCACCAGCACTTCGAACAAGTTGTCCCCCCTTACCAGGCTGCATTTCTATGTTATGAATTGAAGAGCCCAACGGAATATTTTCAAGTGGTAACGCATTTCCGACACGTATTTCTGAGTTGGGGCCAGATGTGACAGTATCACCGACTTGTAGACCGAGAGGGGCGATGATATAACGTTTTTCTCCATCTGCATAGTGCAGCAAAGCGATATGTGCAGAACGGTTTGGATCGTACTCGATCGCAGCAACCTTTGCAGGAATATCAAATTTATCTCGCTTGAAATCAATAACCCGGTAACGACGTTTGTGTCCACCACCGCGTCTACGTACTGTCATGCGCCCTTTGTTATTGCGTCCAGCATTTTTCTTCGAACCTTTGACGAGTGATTTCTCCGGCTTCTGACGAGTAATCTCCTCAAAGGTATATCCGGTCATGAACCGCCGACTCGGTGTGACGGGTTTATATGTTTTAGCCACTCTCAAATCCTCTCATTATACTTGCATTTATGCTTCTTACACATGAATGAAACAGTTTACAAATTTAGATACTATCGAAAACTGGTATACGAGTTCCCTCTACCACGGTAATAATAGCCTTTTTCCAATGGGAACGTCGTCCGCGTTGATAGCGATTCATTCTTCCTTTGATTTTTCCTCTTACCCGCATCGTGTGAACATCAATGATACTCCCTTTGATGTCAAACAATTCCTCAGCAGCCCTTTTAATTTCCGTTTTGTTTGCCTGTCGGCTCACAACAAAACAGTATTTATTATCCTCACGTAGGAATCCGCTTTTTTCAGTGATATGCGGTCTCAAAATAATTTGGTAATTGTCTTTCATAAAACTAGCCTTCTAAATCTACAAATTTCGCTTCCAATTTCTCTGCAGCGCGTTCGGTTATAACAAGTTTGTCATGCCACAACACTTGGTATATATTGAGTAAATCCCAAGTGCAGCAATTAGTTTGTGGAATATTCCGCAAGGAAAGGTAAATATTCGGATCGTGTTCATCAAGAACGAACAACACTTTTCCTTCCAGATTCAGTGAATTCAAGACGGACACCATATCCTTTGTGCGTGGGCGTTCGAGGGTAAAATCTTCAATGAGGATACATTGGTCATTTTGAAATCGATCAGCGATAGCACTTTTTAACCCGAGTTTCCGTACTCGTTTTGGTGTGTTTTGACGGTAGCTACGGGGTTTCGGTCCAAATGCTACACCCCCATGCACTCGAATCGGAGATCTACCATCACCGACACGTGCTCTACCAGTTCCTTTTTGTCGGTATAATTTCCTACCACTACCTCTCACTTCACTACGACTTTTCGTAGATGCGGTTCCACGTCTCTGATTTGCCAGATACGCCACAACACATTGGTGAACAACATCTGTGTTTACCTCAGCATGTGTAAACGAATCAGCGAGGTTTTTCTCTCGAAGGACTTCTCCTGAACGATTGTGTACATTTAACGTTGCCATAACTGTATAGTTTTTTCTCCGATATACTCGGCATGAATTATCCCTGCGATCTTTACAGAGATACCAGGGTTTTAAACGGGATATGTTCTACCAAGTTAACTTTCAGTTTTGTCTCCTTCAGATGCTTTTACTGCCTTTTTAATTAGAAGGAGGCCATTAGGTGGTCCTGGGATCGCGCCTTTTACAACTAATAAATTTCGCTCAGCGTCTGCTTGGATAACTTGTAAATTTTGGACGGTATGTCGTTTAGCACCGTATCGCCCTGGCATTTTCTTACCTTTGAAAACACGTGAGGGTGTGGCACTTGCCCCTATAGCACCGGGGCGCCGTAGGTCTTGTTCACCCCCGTGGCTCTTTCTACCGCCTTTAAATCCCCATCGTTTCACAACACCTGTGAACCCGCGTCCTTTAGATGTACCTGTCACATCAACGAGTTCACCTTCGGAAAACAGGCTTGCATCAACAGTATCACCGACTGCCACTTCATCAAGACTGTCTACACGAAATTCGCGGAGTACACGAGTAGGTTGCACGTCTGCTTTAGCAAAATGCCCGCGCTCTGGACTATTAAATTTGTTTTCTTTACGGCTTCCGAAACCTAATTGAACTGCTTGATAGCCATCACGTTCTTGCGTTTTCAACTGAACAATTGGACAAGGTCCAGCTTCTATTACAGTAACGGGAATTGCTTTTCCAGATTCTTCATAGATTTGTGTCATACCGACTTTTCTACCAATAATACCGGTAACCATTCTCCCACCTCCGCTACAGTAACGTTATTTTGACATCAACACCAGCGGGTAGGTCAAGCTGCATGAGCGCGTGAACTGTCTTTGGTGCAGTTTCAAGAATATCCAGTAACCGTTTATGGATTCGCATTTCAAATTGTTCCCGTGACTTTTTGTCCGTGAATGTAGAACGTTGCACGGTATAGATATGCTTCTTTGTCGGCAATGGAATCGGTCCCGAGACTCTCGCCTGAGTCCGTTTAGCAATAGACGCAATTTGCTGTGCAGACTGGTCAAGCAAACGATGATCGAACGCTTTGAGTCTAATCCGTATTTTCTGATTGTTCATTTCTTACTTCCTTCATCTAAAGTAACGGGCATTCCCTCATGTATCACTCTGTCACTTCCATAATCTATCTGTCGGAGCGTTCAAGCTAATAAACCATTTAGTAGTTAGTCAGGAACGCTCTGACGAGATACAGAAACACACTGTTTGCATGTGAACTGAGGAATTGTACCTATAAACCTTCCTCGTTACTCAAGAATTTTAGAGACAACACCTGCTCCAATAGTATGTCCACCTTCACGGATGGCAAATCGAAGCTGTTCTTCCATTGCGATCGGTTTAGAAAGTTGTACGGTGATCTGTGCATTATCACCTGGCATAATCATTTCAATACCTTCAGCGAGATGCATTTCCCCTGTGACATCTGTTGTCCTGAAATAGAATTGGGGACGATACCCACTAAAGAATGGATTCCAGCGTCCGCCCTCTTCTTTTGTTAGGATATAGGCTTCCGCTTCAAACTTGGTGTGGGGAGTAACTGTTCCGGGAACTGCCAACACCTGTCCACGTTCAACATCATCTCGATCGACACCTCGAAGCAGTGCCCCGATGTTGTCACCTGCTCTTCCTTCATCAAGAAACTTATTGAACATCTCTACCCCAGTAACAACCGTTTCTTGTGTATCCCGTAGTCCAATGATTTCTATTGTATTTCCGACTTCAACGATTCCACGTTCAACGCGTCCTGTCACAACAGTGCCGCGACCACTGATAGTAAAGATGTCTTCAATAGGCATCAAGAAAGGTTTTTCAGTATCACGAACCGGTTCTGGGATAAAATCATCAACAGATGACATAAGATCAAGAATCGGTTTACAGGCATCACTGGTCGGGTCACCGGCAGATTCCATTGCTTCTAGAGCAGAACCTGCGATCACGGGTGTGTCGTCTCCAGGAAATTCGTACTCATCTAATAATTCTCGAACTTCCAATTCAACGAGTTCAAGCAGTTCTTCGTCATCAACCATGTCTGCCTTATTAAGAAAGACAACTAGGGAGGGGACGTTCACCTGTCGTGCAAGGAGTACGTGCTCGCGTGTCTGAGGCATGGGTCCATCTGCTGCAGAAACAACTAGAATGGCTCCATCCATCTGTGCAGCACCGGTAATCATATTTTTGATATAGTCAGCGTGCCCAGGGCAGTCAACGTGAGCGTAGTGTCGGTTTTCTGTCTCGTATTCAACATGTGCCGTGTTAATAGTAATGCCACGTTCTTTTTCCTCGGGTGCTTTGTCTATGTCTTCGTAGGTCATAACATAGTCTTTGTCAGCGAGTTTAGATAAAACCATAGTTATCGCTGCTGTCAACGTTGTTTTACCATGGTCAACGTGGCCGATAGTTCCAATATTAACGTGTGGCTTTGTCCTTTCAAATGCTTGCTTTGCCATTTCTGTCCAAACTCCAAATTATAGGTTTAAAGTATAAGGTTTTTAGTATCAATTAACCTTGGTTGCTATGTTCTCATCAGCGCACTAAGTAGGCGCACAACGTGTTTCGAATTTTCCGAATTTCTTCGGACTTGCCTATACTGCCGAGAGACATTTCGCTTCGGCATGTCATTTATTATTTGCTGTGATAAATTTCAGTTTTTCGCTGTATTGACGAATGTTTGCTTGATGGCAATTTGCTGAAATATTTGCGCAGTTCTGTATTTACCTCAAGATGTTGTATTTGTAATCAATTCTTCGGCAACGTTCGCTGGTACTTCTCTATAATGTGCGAACTCCATAGTATAGTTCGCCCGTCCTTGTGTCAGTGAACGAAGCGATTTGACATAACCAAACATTTCAGAAAGTGGTACATCTACACGAACAATCTGAATTCGAGATTTGGCATGCCCTTCCGTATCTCTAATATGTGCACGGCGGGAATTAAGGTCACCAATCACTTTTCCAAGATACTCATCTGGTACGATTACCTCAACAGCCATGATCGGTTCAAGCAAAACAGAACCTGCTTTTTTCGCAGCTTCTTTGAACGCTATAGAACCAGCGATAGAAAAAGCCATCTCGGAGGAATCTACCTGATGGAAGGCCCCATCTACGAGACGAACCGCCACATCAACAACAGGATATCCTGCTAAGGTGCCAACATTCATTGCGTTTTCAATGCCCTTTTTAACAGCTGGAACGAACTCTTGTGGGATCACACCGCCTTTAGTCTCATCAGTAAATTCAAAACCGGAACCTTTTTCAAGTGGTGTGACTTCAATAACGACATGGCCAAACTGCCCCCTACCGCCTGATTGCCGTACGAATCTGCCTTCGGCTTTGACCGGTTTCGTAAGCGTTTCACGATATGCCACTTCAGGCGAACCTACGTTTGCTGAGACATTAAACTCCCGAACAAGCCTATCCACGATGATTTCTAAGTGCAGTTCACCCATACCAGATAGCAGGGTTTGTCCTGTATCTGGGTCTTGGTGAATTTTGAAAGTAGGATCCTCTTCAGCCAATTTTGAGAGGGCAAGGTTCAATTTGTCAATATCTGATTGTGAACGAGGCTCAACAGCGATTGACATAACAGGTAACGGAAACACCATTGTTTCCAATGCAATATGAGCCTTGGGATCACAGAGAGTGTCGCCGGTGCTTATGTCTTTTAGTCCAATCGCGGCAACAATGTCACCCGCACTAACGGATTGATGTTCTTCACGTTTATTCGCATGCATCTGCATCAATCTACCTATACGTTCATATTTGTCCCTTTTGCTGTTGTAAACAGTATCACCTTTATTCAATACTCCGGAGTAGACGCGCAGATATGTGAGTTTTCCAACGTGCGGATCAGTAGTAATTTTAAATGCAAGGGCACAGAAAGGTTCATCCTTATCTGAGCTACGTGTCTCTTGTTCTTCTGTTTTTGGGTTAAAACCTACGACTGATTTGACATCTGTTGGGGCGGGGAGATACGAGATTATGCAATCTAAAAGTGGTTGGACACCTTTGTTCTTTAGTGCGCTGCCACAAAGTACTGGGACGACTTTGCTGCTGAGCACCGCTTGTCGTAACCCTACTTTTATCTCCTCAGGTGTGATTTCAACACCGTCAAGGTATTTCTCACATAATCCTTCGTCCCATTCAGCAACAGCTGCGAACAATTGATCTCGATATTCGTGCACCATCTCTTCCATTTCTGTGGGAATGTCGGTCTCATGAATAACAGCACCTTGGCTGCTATCATCCCATAATTGTCCTTTCATTGAGATGAGGTCTACGATTCCTTTGAATTGTTCAGCGGAACCAATCGGCAATTGAATAGGTATAGCGGTTGCGCCTAAACGTTCTCCCATCATTTCAACGGTTCGGAAAAAGTCAGCACCCGTTCTGTCCATCTTATTGACGTAAGCGATACGTGGGATTTCGTATTTATCCGCTTGTCGCCATACGGTCTCGGATTGGGGTTCGACACCACCTACCGCACAGAACACAACCACGGCTCCATCAAGGACCCTCAAAGAACGTTCAACTTCCACAGTAAAGTCGATATGTCCTGGTGTATCAATGATATTGATATGGTGATCTTTCCAGTTACATGTAGTTGCCGCGGCGGTAATAGTGATGCCTCGTTCCTGTTCCTGCACCATCCAATCCATTGTGGTTGTGCCTTCGTCTACTTCACCGATGCGATAAACCCTTCCCGTATAAAATAGAATACGTTCAGTCACGGTCGTTTTACCCGCATCAATGTGCGCCATAATGCCGATGTTTCGTGTATGAGATAGGGTTAACCTTCGTGGTACCCTTTGATTCCTGTCAGCCATAGTCTTAATACTCTCAGTTTCGTCTGTCTCTACTAGCTTACCTCAATATATACTCTGTCAATTAATTACCATCTATAATGTGCGAATGCTCTATTCGCTTCTGCCATTCGATGTTGGTCTCTTTTTCTATTTATTGCTGCACCTTCTTCTTTCGCAGCGTCCATAAGTTCACCTGCCAACCGTGCAGCCATTCCCTTTTCGCCTCGGCTTCGCGCGGACTCAATAATCCAGTTAATAGCTAATGTCGTTCTACGTTCTGCTTTTACATCAACAGGTACCTGATACGTTTGGCTTCCAACACGACGGGGTCGGATTTCAAGTACAGGTTTTACTTTACTGATTGCTTCACGAAACACTTCAAAACCGTCTTCGCTTGTTCGCTCTTCAATAATTTTGAAACTGGTATAGACGATATTTTGTGCTGTGCCTTTTTTACCATCCCACATCATGTGGTTAATAAATTTTGAAACTAATTTGCTGTTATGAATAGGATCAGGATTGACTTCCCGTTTAGGGACGTTTCCACGCCTCGGCATTTATAACTCCTCCAAACAACCTTGAACGTTATTAACTGGGCTTTCGTGCACCATATTTTGAACGCCCTTGACGACGATTTTCTACACCTGCTGTATCTAATTTTCCACGAACGATGTGGTACCGTACGTTGGATAAATCCTTGACTCTACCACCACGTACCAACACAACTGAGTGCTCCTGTAAATTGTGGTCTATACCCGGAATATAACAGGTTGCTTCATCAGCAGAAGAGGTAAAGCGGACACGGGCAACTTTCCGTAATGCAGAGTTGGGTTTGTTCGGCGTTACCGTTTTCACCTGTAAACAGATACCTCGCCGTTGTGGACACTGCTGCAGAATCGGGGATTTCGTTTTTTTACGATACTTCTTACGCGGTTTCTTGATTAATTGATTAATTGTCGGCATCTCCACTCCTCACTGCCATGGTAACTACTGATAAACAAAAGAAAAAGCCCTCGCGGGGCTCCAATTCAATTGAACATATTAACGTTGCTGTAAAAACGACGTTAGCCTATTATCAAATTGAATGCCCCCTTGTATTCTGCGAACAAGACTTTATAACTACATTCAAAACTTATATTATAATCATTAATTAGGGTAATGTCAAGTTTAATTGAAAAAAATGTAAGAATTATTATGAATTTATGCGAAATTACTTCATTTTTTTACAATTTACGGTCTAAATCAAGAAAGACCGGTCATTTTTTCTAACTTACCAAGAGATATTGACTGAAAATCAATTAGTTCGAATAAACTTCTAAAGTGCCACAAGAGAGAACGATCTCTTTTCCCGCTTCATTCAAAATTACTCGCTTCGATTCAATTACTTTCACGAGTGCCTCACTGAAGACATCACCAACTTTGACAATATGCAAGCGATCTGAACGCCGTTCCAATATAAACGCCTCTGAATCTTCCACGTTCTGTGCGACTGCTGTGCCGATGAGGGTATAGACTGGCTGCTGCTTAGGCGGCTGCCAACCAAATGGACGAAAGAGGTTATTATCAATGATAAACTGGTAAAACGATTCCGGGTCATGTGGTGGACCGTTGGTTTCCGCTTTATCTCTTTTTGTAACCGATACATCCACAGCCATGTCCCGCTGCAGCTGTATTTGAGACGATACGTTTGAATGCTGCACATTCGGGGAATATAGTAACAGTGTAGCGGCGATGATACACGAGGCTATACCAATACAAATAAGCAACTTTTTTATAGTCATGGATAATATCTGCTTCAGTTAAGCAACAAAGGAAGAGGCAGGTAACGCAATAGATACCTGCCTATTTGAATAGACAACGTGAAATGCTCTATTGATATGGATCATTGAGGTGCACAACAACACCACCGATGACCACACATACCAATTCCAAACTCACCTGAGCGCGTTGTGCAGGTTCCTGTGTCTGTGCAATAGTCATATTCTGCATTGTAATCACAACCATAAGAACTGCTACCGGTGTTCGTGCTTGTAACAGATGTTGATGGCGTTGTGGAAGTTACCGTTATAGGTGCACAGCAACACCACCGATGACCACACATACCAATTCCAAACTCACCTGAGCGCGTTGTGCAGGTTCCCGTATCTGTGCAATAGTCATATTCTGCATTGTAATCACAACCATAAGAACTACTACCGGTATTTGTGCTTGTAACAGATGTTGACGGCGTTGTGGAAGTTACCGTTATAGGTGCACAGCAACACCACCGATGACCACACATACCAATCCCACTTGCATCTGTCCGTGTCGTGCAGGTTCCCATGTCTGTGCAATAGTCGTATTCCGCATTGTAATCACAACCATAAGTGCTTGGACCGGTGTTCGTGCTTATACGACCGACAACATCATCCTGATCTTCTTCCTCGTCACCTCCAGGCAACGTAGCAAAACCCGGTTGTTGTGGAGTTTCATGTGGAAACGTCGTAGCATAATCTCTGACATGATGGGAATCAAAATTATCATGTGTAACCTCAATATTAGGCAGCATATAACAGTCCAGGTCCCCACCTAATAGAGGGCAATGATTTAGATTGACATTATGAGCTATCTCGTGTCCGATTACTATCGGTAGGAGCACCCCATGGTCCGCTGGACGCTTTTCCGTTAAGGTGGTGGTATAGATAATGGCCTCTGACCAGTAAGCGGGTGCCGAAATACTGGCGTTACCAAAGATCCATCCATCACCTGATGGTATTATGTCGACACTTGTTATAACATCAATCGCCCAGACCTGGTGATACCCAGGCAAATCCTCATTGTTGAAGTTGACATAACGACTATCATCAGCAGTATCACCTTCCTTAGGTCCATCAGGATTCATGACACACTCCGATGAGAGGATATGGCATGAGTGATTTGGAAGCCTACTTGCTGTTCCGCATCCATGGTTAGCAAGGCCTGCCTCTATAATCGCGAAAAAATCTTTTTGCGATGGAGAACATCGGAAGTGGTGTATATCGGTAACGTTGCCATCTGCATCTCTCGTCAACCTTTCAGAAAAACCACAATATTCTGCGATTATAGAGAGCCCATCTCCTTCATTGATATTGTAAGTGGCCACGAGCTCCTTATCTCTCTCAATATCTGCTTTCTGCGCTGCATTGCAATACGTATTTTCCCAAGCATCTGCAATTTTGTTTTCAGGGTTAACATCGCGCGGAATTCGCAGGGTTTCGGTATCATCCTCTTGTGAACTTGATGTAGAAACTGTTAAAATACCGAAGGCAGCGGTGTCTCTACAACTGACTTTGAGTTCATAATTAAACGTTTCTCCAATCCCAGCGTTATCTGGTGGTATCTTGATTTTGAGAGTCCTTGCGTCTACCCACTTCCAGCTATTATTTAGATCTAAGGGGTCGGAATTTTTAGACACGTCCAACCAAAGATCGTCCTCAGACATATTCCCATAGTTGCCACATACACCTTTATAGATTGTCACGTACGAAAGGGATGCCTGAAGTTCTCCCCCGGAGAAATGCGGTGGCACGGTGACTTCTATGGTTATCACAACATCGGATTTCCATTTTGGTAGCCAGTCAGCATCTTTTTGTTCAAGTTTGGATATAGTGACTCTGGCAGCATTACAAGGACTTGTAATACCAAAAAATAGAAGGAAGGTGAGCAAACCGATAACAAAAAACGTGTTTTTCATGAGAACATCCTTACTTACGCTTTGGTAGGCGTTTTGTTTCAAGCAACTGCTGCACCTGCTCGGCAACCGCAGGATCACTTTTCTGAAGATGTTTTATTCCTTCGGTCGATCCGTAGTGTTCAAGGGTTTCAAAAGCACGAATAATACGTTCGGGATCAAAGGTCACAGTGCCGCCTTTGAGATGTGCCTCCATCTCCTTGATTAAGAAGTTATTAGTGTCAATTGGGAATGTAGCGTTTTCGATGCTTTCCATCCATTGTAGAAAATCATTGAACTCTTTCTGTGCGCGTTCGCGACGTTTTTGGAATTCCGCGCGTGCTTGTTCGGCGGCGCGTGCACGCTCGGAATCTATAGGAAACTTGGCACTGGGTGAAGTATCTTGATCCAGGATGTCATTTTCCCAATCGGAGTCCATCTGAAAAGTTTCGGGTGTGCCTGTCACAAACGCATCCCATGCCTCAACTGGTGTCCTGCTGTCTTGTGAGCGGCTCGGAGCTCCATGGCGCAACGGTTCATGCAACGGCTTACCCTCTTCTATTGCTTTAAAGTGATCGCGTGGACTCCAATGGCCCGTCTTCTTGTACGCTCGCTTGTGATAAACCCAAGCAGTCTTGTAGTCACCGATCCGTTCATACGCGTACCCTAAGAGGTGGTTGCTCATCATCGGGTAGTCTCCGTGCGGTTCATCTAATTGCACTGCTATTTTGAGATACGGGATCGCTTCCTCTGGATGGTTTTGCCACAGGCGATTCCCCAAATGAACGTAGATGTGTCGCCGCACGGGGATCGCTTCCTTGAGCACGGAATGTATAATATATTGCGAATCCGGATCCCTCTCAAGCAGCTCACGGTAGAGTGTCACCGCACGTGGAAAATCTGTATCGGTATCCGCGAGAAATAACTTCGCCTCAAAATGCTCAGGACTATCTGAAGCTGTCTCCGACAGAACACGCTCAGCATACTTACGAGCAAGTTTCGAAATCCTGTGCGGACTTTGTTCCTGCAACACCTTTAGATGCCTAAAAGCATTCACCGTATCTAAGCGCGCCAAGAGTGCTGTATTATAGTTTCCATGTTTTTCATAAAAACGGACAGCAGACTCCGTATCCATATCGCCCACTGTCAATTCAAGTATCTTCTCAGCATATTCTTCGGGTGTTATTTCACCTGCGTCCATCATTTCACGCCACTTACGCTTCTGTTGCATTTGTGCCCCCGAATACATAATAGGCTGAAGACCAACAGCACCATGGCTGATCCGGTCCATTATACTCCCCCTTCGTTTACTATGCGCCGGTATCGGTATTGCCTTGTTTCGCGCCCCAGGGGAAGGTGTGTCCGGTGTTTCGTGCCAATGGCCGCCGTGCCAGAATCCGGTCTCTGCTGTTTCACCGGGCGGTGGTGGTTTGGCAGCAATTTTTGGGGAAACTTGTGTGATGTTCTGTTGTTCAGGTTTTACAGATGATCCCTGCTGATTAGTTTCTACATCCTGCTGGTCTCCGCGTTGTATCAGAATCACAGTGCTAATGCTGATACCAATAACGATACCAAGTATCCAATACCAGTTGTTTCTAAAGAATTTCATGTCAGTTACTTCTTTGCACAAACTAAATGAAGTTTAAGAAAATATTTGGGTAATTCTATATTCTCCAGGCACTGTAGGTAAGGTTTCCTAACCGCACCAGCATCTCCAAGAAATTACCCAATTAGTAAGTTAATCTTCATAAAGTTTATGCGACAATCTCACTGATTATTGTTCTGTTGATTAGGCTGCCGTGGCGGGTGTTGTTTCTCCTCAAGAAACCGTTCCACCTCTGCCGCCAGGTCAGGGTCTTTGTCTTTCAGACGCTGCAGCCCACCTGTTCTGCCGTGCCGTTCCATTATTTCAAAGGCGCGCACAAGCCGCTCCGGGGTCACTTTCGTTTTGCCACCGCTTAGGTGCGATGCAAGCTCTTTTGTCAGAAAGTCATTCGTCTCCATATCAGCACCCGCCTCCATCACGGTCTCTGCCCATTTTCATAAACGCGTCAAATTCTTTCTGGGCAGCTGCCTGCCGCCGTTCAAATTCACGTTCAAACGCTGCTCGCGCGGCGGCTGCGTCTGTCGGTAGAGTGTCTTCTAAGTGCGTCGCCTCCGGTGGCAGCTCTGGATACCACGGCATCGCTTTCGCAGCCGGTGTCGTTTTCTTTGGGGGGACAGCAAGCCCCTTGTCCATTGATGTTTTGTTACGTGGCGGCACCGTGTGACGCTCTAAATGAATTGGCGTATACGCCGGGTCACCTTTCTCAATACGCATTAGGTGCCCTCCAGCTAACGGATCGGTAGGCCAAAGTGTTAGGTGTTTTCTGTAATAGAGCCATGCCGTTTTGACATCCCCCAGACGCTCGTATACCATTCCAATAACTTCCGAACCACGGGTAGGATCAAGTTTGTGCGCTTTTGTGAGGTGTTCTAATGCTCCCTCTGGATCATCGTAATGGGTGCGATAAGCTAAATTGAGCAGTGCACCAACGTGGTTCGGGTCTTTCGCAAGTATTTCTCTATACCCCGCCGCAGCTTTTGCGTTGTCCTTTTCGGAAAGCATTAATTTCATCTTTGCCTCAAAGTTGTCGGGGTTTTCCACAAGTGCTTTCTCAGCATATTCATTAATTGTTTTCGGATGTGCACGTATGCCTTGAGATATTTAAAGGCTCGATCCGCAGAAACCTGACTTAAGATCGCTTCATTATACTGCCCATGCTTTTCCAGAAAAGCAATTGCTTCTTCAGGGTTCATATCACCGACAAGGACTTTGAGTCTTCTTTCGTGTGCTTCCGCGGTCATGAATTTTTCGCCATTTCGTATTTCGTACGCTGTCCCTGCAGCTGCCATACCGCGGTGCAAATTGTCAAGCCGCGTTTGGAGCGCGTGTGGCAGTGGCGGCAGGGGTTCAATAATATCGTCATGCCCCGTTTGTCGTGGTGCCTGTTTAGACCGCACAAATCCACGCTTTTCCGGCACCTGTTGTGAAATTGGATGGGAGACTGCCCCTCGCACTTACCCCCATTTTTTTTTGAATGCGTGTGTAGTTGTGTTCATAGGTCTCCAATGTTGTCATGTCAGTTCTTCTGCGGTGAGAAAGTTTATATCTCTCAAACAAGTCCTCTCGGTGAACAAGAGCAACGCCTCCTGCGTCCACACCTCGCGGATCATACGGTTGATGACACTGATCACGGAGTAAACTTTCCGCGTAGGGTGTAAAGTTTTTGCCCATCTGTCCGCAGCTTTTTCATAACACAGGAACGCCAAACCATAAGCCACGACTGCCAACAAAAACAGAACTTCCATCCGGGGCTGTTCGTTCTTTCTCAAAACGAGTGCTTTGAAACCGAAGTTCGTTTTCAAGTCTCTGAACCCGTGTTCAATCTGTGTCCGCCGCTTGTAGCAAGTTCGCAGGGGGTTCCCCTGAAGCCGATTGGAGATAAGATATAACGGGTCTTTCTTGGTGTGCTGTCCCCCAACATAGAGTGCCACAGGCACCTGCTCCGTGTAGTGATAAAGCACTTGTGGGTAAAAACCATTTGCCACTTCTTCAAGGCACTGCTTGTTGCCTGCTATACGCACACCAACATTGCGTGGCACACGCATCAAGTAGCAGATGCCTTGCCCCTCAAAAAACTTGAGGATCGCTCTCGCTCGGGCGAACCCTCTGTCAAAAACCAACACAGGCTCCCGACTATCCCCTAACACTTCAGCAACGCGACTATGGACATCACAACAGAACTGCTGAACTAAATCGTTATGTCCTTGATAGGTGCCATCTTTGAGCATCTCATTTTTATACAGAACCCAATAGAGCGGGATCGCACGATTGCGAAACGGAAGGGCTGCAACAATCGCCTTCCATCCGCCCGGTAAATCTGTCTCGTCTATCAGCACAAGCAGATGCTGCATCCCCACAGAACGACACACACTGACAACTATATGTGACAACCAAGCACCCTTCACCGCTGCAACCGGAAAATAGGTATCAATAAACCGCAACACACGCTTTTGCTTAGACTTGTCGTGTTTCACACGGATAGGTAGATGTGAGGCAATCGATTGAATACGAAAACTCGGGGCTACACACACAGCCTGTAGCATCAAATAAAAGTTGCGGAGCGTCGGTTTTTTGATACAAACCCCGTTGAAAACTTTACGAAAACCTGTTATAATCTTTCTGGGATGTACCCAACTAAGGGTATATTTCATAAGAATACCTCCCTGCCGGTTTTTCACCGACATTGGTTTATATGGAGGTATTCTACCATAACCCATCAGACTTTCCAACTTATTTCTATACACACACACGCCTACACATACCGCATACAAAAATGGGGGTAAGTGAGATCTGCGGTTGGGTCACATTCGGTGTCTGTTCCGCAACCGCAGTCGTTTCCTGTTCCGGTGCAGGTGTCTGTGATTGCACACGGTGCAGCGTGATAATGCTTCCAATACCGAGACCGATAACGATGCCGACTATCCAATACCAATTGTTTCTAAAGAATTTCATTTTACATATAGATTGTTTTATCAGTTTCATTATATCACTTTTCCGCGCAAAATCACCTTCTGAACTTCCAAATCCTTATCAACAATAACGATATCCGCAGCCTTGCCTGGTGCAATTGAACCCACCCGATCATCTACACCCAAATTCTGTGCAGGTGTCAATGTTGCCATCGTCAAAGCATCTTCTAAAGAAACCCCCCAATTCACAACGTTACGCACACCGTCCATAAGGGTAATAATTGCACCTGCAAGCCGTTCAGTCGGTTTGCCGACATCTAACCACATTGCTCCATTCTTTATGTATTTACAAGTATCCGTATCAACCGCATCCTTAAGTTTAAACGCGTCATGTTCTGCTTCATAAACAGCATCCTGCTGCCATTCTTCTGTTAAAAGACCTGCATGTTCGGTGCAATCTGTAATCAATCCTACTCCTGAAACACCTTTTGCTTCTATCAGATGCTTACCCCAGAATGGGTGAACATGGTGTTCGTCAACGATCAATTCTGCGTGTATGTTTGAATGGTCTAAAACTGCCTCAAGTGCACCGAGATCACGGTGGTGCATACCACTCATGCCGTTGTAGGTATGCGTTGCACGCGTCACTCCTGCATCAATTGCCTCTATCGCTTGTTGATACGTTGCATTTGTATGTCCCATCGCTATAACGATGTTGTTATATGCTTCTGCTTTATGTTCTGTGAGATGTTTAATAAACTGCAAATTTTCATCGTTTTCTGGTGCAACAGAGATTACTTTTAACGTGCCATCGGAAGCTGCCCACATTGCATGGAACTCTTCAAAGTTCGGCGGTGTAATGTATTTAGGATCCTGTGCACCATTTTTTGCAAGACTACCGAATTTACCTTCAACATACGACCCTATAATCCTGGCTCCTTCTGCTACCGGTTCATCAACGACATGTGCAATTGCTTTTAGGGATGCGTTTATCTGCTCCATACTCCCAGAGGAGATACCTACCACTAAGGCAGTAACGCCGTGTACCGCATGCGCCCGTGCAATTGTCTCAATATCATCAACTTTTCCGGTCATGCTATCATAACCGCCGCCACCATGGATCAATCCATCAATCAATCCAGGAATGACAAGACAACCAGTCACATCAATCACCTCATCTGACGGAGGCAATTGTTCTTTTGTTATTACTGATATCGTATCGCCTTGAATGACGAGATTACCGTGACCGTAATGTGTCGGGGTATAGATGTCGCCATTCGTTATTGTAAGTGTTTCCATATCTCAAAACACCTCTGCAATAATGGCAGAGGTATACAAAGAAAAACCTTAAATTAAATCTCCTAACATCACATTTTACTATATCTGCTCTGACACCCAAAGAACGCTCTGTGCAAGAAATTTCAAAAACGCCTCTAACCCAAAATCCTTCTGATGTCCTAACGAAGTATAACAGATACGGCCCCCATTATGCAAACGTGTCCATGCAACCGGTTCCGTGTGTTCATCCGTGTGTCCTATCAGAAGCACAGATACATCATCTCTTACTGATGGATTTTTGTATAGACTCCCATAACTTTCAAATTTCGGAATGTTTTTTAGAATGGGGTGTTCTGGTGCTACCGTTTCTAATTGTACCGTGGGACCGTGTCCATAATGTCCTTGATAATCCCCTCCCAACACATTTTTGTCGAATTCTAACCAGTTTTGATATGCATGGCTTGCAGTTCTAACACCGACGATCGGTCTACCCTGTTCGCAATATGACTGAAACTGTCGGAGCGAATCTCCATCTGTATTGAGTCTTCGCGTGAAGACTAACAGAGCATCTGAATCATCCATTGGTGCTAAAGACGGGTCATCGTCTTCTAATTCATAGACAATCATATTGGCTTTGATAGGAAAGTTTTTCTCAATATACTTTTTGAAAATAGTCAAAGATGTTTCTGAGTCATATTCAAAAGAACCGGAGAGCATACATAAATTCAGCACAAATTCACTCCATTATTCTATTTTTTATCTAAAACAAGGAAACTGTAAGGATAAGGATTTTTTTCATCTGCGTCCCAGTCAGTTCGTTGTACTTCTTTCCATGCATTCCGATCGAATTCAGGGAAATAGACATCTCCCTCAAACGTAGCATGAACCTGTGTGAGATAAAGTCGGCATGCGTAAGGTAAAAAGGCGGCGTAGATCGGCGCGCCACCACAAATCATAAGTTCCGTTGTGTCGGTTTGGTATAATTCTCCAACAGTTTTTATGATGCCTTCCACTGAGTGTGACACGATACAGCCTTTCGGGGCTTTATAATTCCGATTGCGTGTCAAGATAATATTTTTTCGCTTTGCCAATGGGCGTGGAAGTGTTTCAAAAGTTTTTCGTCCCATGACGACAGGTTTGCCGATTGTCATCTCACGAAAGTATTGAAGGTCTGCAGGTAATTTCCAAGGAATGTGTGGTCCGTTGCCAATCAGTCTATTTTTATCTATGGCAGCAATCATCGAGATTTGCAATGTTTAAATGTAACTCCTTGAGTCTATTGGAGAAATATCCGTGGTTTGAAACTTCTTGACGATTACATCTTGTACGGCTTTGGAACTGAATTCTCTATCAATTGTTGTGTGTGCCCAAATTGTTCAGTTTTCTTCAGTAATTGTGACGTGCTTCTAAACCGTTCCTGCTCACTCCTTAAACTATCATTTTGGCGCGAATTGCATCATGAGATTCATAGTTGTGTAACTGCAAATCTTGGATTCTGAAGTTGTCAATCGAAGTAACTTTCGTGTTAAGGACAAGTTCAGGTAATGGATAAGGTTGGCGTTGCAGTTGGATTTTTACCTGTTCAAAATGGTCATGATAGATATGGGCATCCCCTAATACATGGATAAATTCACTCGGTTGGAGGTCGGTTATCTGTGCTACCATAGAAAGGAGTAACGAATAGGACGCTATGTTAAAAGGTACACCGAGGAACATATCACAACTCCGTTGATACATTTGTAACGACAATTTGTCATCAGAAACAAAGAATTGAAAGAACATGTGGCACGGTGCTAATGCCATCTGATCTAATTCTCCTGGATTCCATGTGGTGACAACATGCCTGCGACTATTCGGATCTGTCTTTATCTGTTCAATCACCTCTGCTAACTGGTCGACTCTTCCGTTTTCTGTTCGCCACCGTCGCCACTGAACACCATAAATACAACCTAGAGCACCATCACGCCCCCATGCGGTAGCGTTTGCATTCCATATTTGAGTTCCGAGTTTCTGGAATTGTTTGACGTGATCATAGCCTCGTATAAAACCGAGGAGTTCCGCTTTGACAGAACGAAATGCGAGTTTTTTGGTTGTCACCGCAGGAAAACCGTCTTCTAGATTATACCGCATCTGCATGCCGAACAGTGCGCGAGTTTTCCCGTTTCTGCCATCACGATCAACACCCGTGTCCAATATCTGCTGTAGTCCCTCAAGATACTGTTTCATATTCAGTTTCTCCTATAAGTACGAATTTGAGAGAATAGAGTTACCTATCAGTACTCCCAAATCCACCACGCGAAGTCACTGCCATCTCCTCTACCTCGTGCCATTCAACAGTCGCCACACGAACAAAAATCGCCTGTGCTATACGACTCCCTCGTTCAACGGCCACAGTTGCATCGGTGAAATTGTAAGCTTGGATTTTTATCTCATCTTCTTCACCGCAATAGTCATTGTCAATAATACCGACACTTTGTGCCATCATCAATCCAAATTTACGGGGCGTACTACTCCGCATACATAACATTAACATATAACCGGGAGGCGTTTCCACAATAACATTTGCTGGAATTAAAACTATTTCATGCGGTGCAATTTCAGCAGGTTCACGACACAACAAGTCAAATCCAACTGAACCTGCGGTTTCGTATTTTGGTAACGGAAGTGATTTGTCAACTCTTCTGATTTTTACTTGCATTAGGAGACCGCTATCCCTTTTACTTTGCATTCTATGCGATAGATAGATGTGCTTGCTGTGATAAACAGGCTCTTCCAGAAATCACCACCCCAGGCAAGATTCGCTGTACGTTCAGGCACAAGAATGATACCAAGATGTGTGGAATCTGGCGCGAATATCCATATACCATTTGGTCCTGTCAGATAGACATTGCCGTTCACATCTACCTTCATACCGTCAGGCACGCCATTTTCTCCCTCTTCCTCTGCGAAAACACGGCCATTCGCTATTGTGCCATCATTTTGGACATCAAATGCGCGCACATGCATCCGTTTCGTGTCATTAATATAGAGTACAGACTCGTCCGGAGAGAAACAGATACCGTTCGGTCTATCAAAATCATCTACAAGTAATCTCAAATCCTGCCCATCGGCAGACAAACGGTAGACCCCGTGGAAATCAAGCTCTTTCTCTGATGCCGAGGATATCCCGTACGGTGGATCGGTAAAGTAGAGACTGCCATCAGATCTAACGACGATATCGTTTGGACTGTTCAGACGTTTCCCTTGGTAATGTGATGCAATCGTTTGCACATCACCATCCGCAGTGGTTCGTGACACACGACGGTTCGCGTGTTCACAGGTAATCAAGTGGCCACCTTTATCGTAAGTTAAACCGTTTGACTTACCGGATGGGTCTCTAAAAACGGACATCCCAGACTCTTCGTCCCAGCGTCGTATTTTGTTTGCAGGAATGTCACTAAAGAGCAGATATCGTCCAAAAGAATGCCAGAGCGGTCCTTCAGTAAATTGGAATCCAGTGGCCAACTGTTCTACTTCTGCATCTGCATCAACTAATTCCAATAGTTTTTCATCACGTACATCAAGCACCATATTTTTCCTTTCTATATCCTTGACACCTATTCTCAATCATGTTAACATAATTAGAATAAGATGCCAGAATAAGTTTTAGAGATATGCCAAATAGAAAAGGAGCAAAACGTGCCTGGGGCGACTCGAACGCCCGACCTTCAGCTCCGGAGGCTGACGCTCTATCCAACTGAGCTACAGGCACATATAGTAAAGTTTATGTTAGTTTAACAAATATTGACGTTGTTTGTCAAGTTTTTTGTTTGTTTTAAAGCATTTGGGAGGAATTTCAGTATCATGCGCAATTACCAGCAACCATCATTTGGAAGTAAATGTAAAAAGATTTTGTCAATATTCGGGATAGTCTTATTCTTATTTTCTATTGCACCCGATATTGTGGAAAGCCGCCGAAGTTTCGGGGGACGCAGTTTCAGTCGAAGTTCAAGTCGAAGTTACTCACGCAGTTCGAAGAGCTATTCTGCGCCGAAACGTACTTATAGCAGTAGCTCTCGTAGTAGCAGCTCTCGCAGCACTTCTTCCTCACGGAGTTCATATACGAAGCCACGCGCGACAACCTCAACACGTAGTACAGGCAGCAGTTATAGCGGAAGCCGCACATCAAGACCTACGACTACACGTTCTAGTACGACTGCTCGTCAAAGACAGACTGCTACAAATCGTGCAAAGACTACTAACACTACGGCAACACGTAACACAACTACCAACCGCAACCAACAGCGCGCCACTACAGCACAGAATAGAAAACAGGTACGGCAGCTAAAGGCAGAAAACCGTAGTTTGAAACGTAAGGTCACGACAGCAAACAGGCAAACTGCAAATGCACGCAGGCAACAACGCCAAACCATCACAGTCGGAAACTATCATAGCTATTATCCTGTTGCAACCTATCCATACTATAGCCTCACGGCATCCAGGGCATTTAATAATCTGATGTTCGGAATCTACTTCCATGACTACTATAATCATGCTATCCGTCGGAGTTATTTATGGCACTATCACCATCCAAATTATGATAGATCGCATTGGGATAACGAAAAACAGAAAGAGTACGAATTCTACAAAGAATATTATGAAAGCCAAGGGGTTGTACCGAATGAAAACTATGTAGACCCAGGCACGAATCGGGATGAAGATTACGTCGCAACTTATGTTGAGGAGAATCCAGATAAATTCTATGGAGACGATGTAGAAGTAGTAACGGTCGATGAATTACCTGATGAAGAAGCGATCAAACAGGAACTTCTCGCAACTGCTGAAACACCAACTGTCAATACGAATACACAACGTGCGCCACCGGAACCTGTCCAGCAAAGGATTATCGTTGAGAAGAAAACTTCAGGGGCAACCTGGTTTATTCTTGTATTTTGTAGCCTCCTCATCGTTGGCGGCATAATGTTGATATTATATAACAAAGGTTATTTTTAGGTGGTGACATGGCACTATTCGGTAGAAAAGAGGGACAATCACTTTTTGGTAAACGGAAAGAAGAAGAGGTGAAGAAACCGGAACGGCATGAGTTAGTTGATATTCCGATCAACAGTATCATTGAACTCTCTGATCTGACTACGTATCAGGAAACAGGTGATACTTCTCATGCCTTCACACTCTTTACAAGAAAGAAGTATGAGGGCGATGGTCTCCTGCGATTTATGTATCATATCAAGGATGTAGAGGGTGAGCTCGTCGTCGGGGTAGATCAAATCGCTGGAACAAAAGACAAATACGAAATCTCACGCTGGATTGTTGATGGCGAACAAGAACTCGGAGACCCGTTGCCAGACGAGATGACGCTTTTTTATCCAGACCCAGACAATGAAGGCGAGGAAATCGCTGTTGAATACTATCGACAGGAGATTGTCTCAGCAAAACTCACTGTTACTGATGAACAGAACAAAGAGGAATTTGAAGCAGAACTCCATGAATACATTGGTAATGATGAAGAACTGATGTCTATTGAGCTCTGTGGGAACTGGCTTACCTTTTATGTTGGCATACTCATCTCCCGTTCCGACCTCGAAATATATCCTGCAAATGTAAATGAGAAAACACGTAGTTAGCTACCATAAATTCGGAATTCACATAACTTGACCTGAATTGGTGTATATGTTACAATGGCATATTATACAGAGCCCAAGGAGTTCGAAATTTGCAGCAGCAAACCCCTATAGAAGAACAGATTGATCTTCCATTTGTAGAATCGCTACGCATAAGTTTTCAAAGTCTGAAAATTCGATTCGGCCGTTCTATTATCACAACAGCTGGTATCACACTCGGAATCGCATTTCTTGTTTCCGTATGGACAAACAATGAAATAGAACTTGCCCTACAAGAGAGTGGCAGAAGTTCCGCCATTACGAATCTTGACGAAGCAGCGGAACAAGGAATTTCAACGAAGGATATCTGGCTCATTATTATGTCACTGATAGTTTGTGTTGTGGGAATTGCAAACTCTATGCTTATGGCAGTGACAGAACGTTTCCGTGAAATTGGAACGATGAAATGTCTGGGGGCATTGGATGGATTTGTCGTGCGGTTGTTTCTACTTGAATCGGGTTTCCAAGGATTTGCTGGTGCATTGATCGGCGCACTCATCGGTTTGTTGGGCGCGATTATTTTAGGCTTGAAAAACTATGGACTTGATCTCTTCTTCTATTTTCCATTACTGCCCGCGCAACATGAAAACGGAGCGTTTCAGCTCGGGGTACTATTACTGATTCTGTTCGGTTGTATTCTTGGGATGATTTTGGCAATCATCGGTTCGTCTTTTCCAGCTTGGCGTGCCGCCAAACTGCCACCCGCCGAAGCAATGCGGACAGAAGTTTAAAAAATACACATATTACCTGACAATATAAGGATCCACTATGCCAGACATAGTTGTAAAGACTGAGGATGTCGTCAAAGAATATCGTATGGGTTCAAACGTTCTTCGCGCTTTGGATGGCATCAATATTGAAATTGAACGCGGAGAATATATCTCGTTGATGGGGCCCTCAGGCTCTGGTAAATCTACGCTCTTCAATATGATAGGCGCACTTGATAGACCCACTGAGGGGCAGGTGTACATCGATGGACAGAATATGTCTAACCTATCGCAAAGACAGATTGCTGCATTTCGGTGCCACCGAGTCGGTTATATCTTTCAGAGTTACAACCTGTTGAATGTACGCACAGCACACGGTAATGTTACTCTGCCGATGATCTTTGCTGGTATCCCCGACAAACAACGGAATAAAAAGGCAGAAAAACTGCTGGACATGGTCGGTTTAGGTGACAGGATGTATCACCTCCCTGATGAACTTTCTGGTGGTCAACGTCAACGTGTTGCTATTGCCAGAGCACTTGCCAACGATCCCAGCATTGTCCTTGCCGATGAACCCACCGCAAACCTCGATACAATTACAGGACGTGAGATAATTGATTTGATAAAAAAACTGAACACACAACAAGGTGTCACCGTGATTTCAGCTACACACGACTTAAAAATGCTGGATGTATCTGATCGTATTGTAGATATTCGCGATGGGCTTGTTGAACGCATCCGTAACCGTGACGAGATTGAAATTGAGGTGGGCGAAGTTGGCGGTCACGAATAGTGTTCTTGTGTTCTATGAGATTTCAGATAAAAGAATAGGACGGTTTTCACGAAGCGATTTTAAGGCAGCATATCCTATAACAATAGGCACGCGCCCATCTTCACCTGTAACAGTAGGTTCTTTATCCTCCTTTATACAACGAATGAACATCTGCATCTCCGACAGATATGCTTTCTTGTAACGTTCCACAAAAAAGTAGGGGGGTGATGCAGTGTGTACCCTATCACTCCCACTGAAAGCTACAGTATCTGTCAACGGATTTCCAACCGTTACCATTCCTTTTGAACCAAATACCTCTACCCGTTGATCGTACCCGTAGACTGCTTGTCTGCTATTGTCAATCGTGGCAATAACTCCGTTTTGAAATCGTAGTGTTATTATAGCGGTGTCAATGTCCCCTACCTCGCCGATTTTCGGATCAATACGTACATCCCCCACAACATATATCTCATCTACTTCGTCGCCGATAAGATACCGTGCCATGTCGAAATCGTGTATCGTCATGTCAAGGAACATCCCTCCTGATATTTTGACATATTCTATCGGTGGCGGTGCAGGATCGCGACTTGTAATGCGTAAAATGTGCGGTTCACCTATCTCACCCGAGACTATCGCCTTATGCACGCGCATAAAGTTCTCATCAAACCTACGATTAAATCCGACCTGAAACTTTACATCTGCTTTCTCAACAACCGCTAAAGTTTCGTCTATCTGACCCAAATCTAAAGCGATTGGTTTCTCACAAAATATGTGTTTACCTGCGGTAGCGGCTGCTTGACATATCTCAACGTGTGTATCCGTTGAAGATGCCACTATAACAGCATCAATCTGTGAATTTGAGATAAGCGTGAAATAATCGGTGGTTATCTTAGGGATTTTAAACTGCTCAGCAAGGGATTCCGCTGTTGCGGTGTCTAGGCTGCATATCGCTATGAGATCTGCTTCGGATATATTTTGTGAGAGATGTTCAATGTGGAGTTTGCCGATGCGTCCTGTTCCAATTACGCCGACACTGACTTTTGATGGTGTATTCATTTTGTGATGATTAAACTCAGATATTGGTAATTCCGTTTGGCACTCTGATATGGACTGCCCATGCCCGGTAAGACATCCTGCTCGACGACAATCCATCCATCGTAGTTCCGATTTTGCAATTCAGCGATGAACGTTGGAAAATCAACATCTCCTTTACCTAATTCGCAAAAAACACCGTTCTCGACAGACTGAAAGTAATCCCAGCTATCTTTGTGAGAACGGGCAGCGATTTCAGGGTGGCAATCCTTGAAATGCACGTGCCATATTCGTTCAACATGACGGTCAAAGATGTCAAGTGGCTCACCACCACCGAATCGGTAATGCCCTGTATCAAAACACAGCCCGACTAAGTTTGGATCTGTACGTTCCATCAAGGTATCCACTTCTTCTGGCGTTTCTACATACCCCGCACAGTGATGGTGAAAAACGGTGCGGAGTCCTGTCTCGTCAAGAACAGACTTTGCGAGGCGATGGACACCTGCTACGAAAGTATCCCATTGTTCTTGAGTTAAGCCGTGCTTAGAGCGGATACGCCCGGCATTGTGTGTGCGGTGTTCCACTGTGCCATTATCATCCGAAAGTACAATGAACGGTACCTCCCCCGCCACTTCTGCTAAAAGACGCGCATGTTGTAATGCTGAAGCCTCACCCGCTGCATGTGCCTCTCCCTTTGCTAATGCGACCGGTACAAAAGCACCTAACAGCGTTAACTCGCGTGCTGCAAGTTCGTCCCGGAGTTGCACGGGGTCGGTTGGCATGAATCCCCAATCTCCCAGTTCGGTGCCGCCATAACCGATGGCATGCATTTCGTCTAATACTTGGGTGTAATCAGGGGATTTGCCTTGTAGCTCAAATTCAAGCACACCCCAGGAACATGGGGCATTTGCTATTTTCATAATATTATCGGTTTTCTTCTATCAGTTCCTTAAAATCCTCAATGAAATGTTCAAAAAGTTTTACTTTATCGCTTTCTTCAAGATCTTTATGTGTCAGTACGTATGTGCAATCAAGGTCCATTTCCACAATGACTCGCTCCTTTTTTGGGAAGCTTACAATTTTCAGAGTCTCGCCTATATCGGCCGTAATAAGGTAGAATTTGATTGCGGCTGTCTTTGGGTCTACCTGAAGTTTGAGTCTCCAATAAGCCATATCAATGGCTCGGTTTTTCAAATTGACTCCGCATGAAATTATCGCAATAACACGCGAATTTTCAGGGGAATAAATAACGATATCAACATCGGGAAGATAGGCATTGAATTTTCCAGAATCAATTGCTAAATATTGTTTAACACTTTCCAATTCTTCGGAGAAACCCCTATTATCCTCTAGCTCGCAGCGAGTAATCGTCTTCATTCCTAACCTTTCGATTGGTTCGGTGATTATACTTTGGATCCGTTTTCTAAAGGTGTTACCTTTAGAAGTACGCCAACTCCTTCCCAATTCTCCTATTAGAGAAACATCCAGGTCTTCAAAGGTAACAGCTTCTTCAAGTCCACCACATAAAACGACTTCGCCATAGTGATCAATAAGTTGGTTTATGACATGGCTCGTGTAGTCGACATGGTTGAAATCAATGACATTCCTTTCTATCAGGGTATCTACCAACGTGTTATCATATCCCATTTCATAAAGAGCATCCTCAAGGATGTTTTTCATTCCATTAATACCTGTTTGTGCATGTGCTGTTGGAGCTGCTTTAATTGGTTCAGTATCAATTTTCATTGTTTAGGCTATTCCATTATTAAGAATATGCTCACGTCCTGCGTCAGAAATTTCCCAAATGCCGCGAGGCGAATCATCCTTCATAAAACCTTTATTGATTAATTCTCGCCGCATGTCCTGTGTTCGATTATCCCAATAAAACTGCCCATCTGACCGGCGTGATTTATCTATTTCCCGCAGTGTGTTAGCTGCATCCATAAGCTGATAAACTTGTTCCAACACTTCCTTAGTCGATCCTCTACCTCCGAGTTTTTTCAAAACTCTCAGGATCGGTAAACTATAACGCTGTCGAGGTAAAGGTGTTTCTGACCTTTGCGGTTGAAATGCTTCTTGAGCATTAGTTTTTGCTATACCTTGTTCAACATTAGATTTGAGTAGGTACTTTCGAAAATCGGATATAGCCTCTTGCTGTACCTCAAGATCGATGGAACAAAAAATTCTATCCCTCCACGGAACGACTCTTCTGTCAGGAGTACTTGTTTGAGCTGGAAGGTAGAAATCCCAAGTCCTTCCATTAGTGATAACAGCTATTTCTACTCCCGCTGAAAATGCATATTGACAGACTTGATCTTGATGCTTTTCAATTTTGTCGCTCCAACGTTTGCACTCAACAAAAATCAAGGGAGTTTGTTCATATTGCAAGGCAAAATCAACCTTTTTCTCGTCCCTGCCAGTCTTCCATTCCGGATAAACTTCTAAAGTACGAAAATTGCTGTCATCCCAATCCAAGGATCTGAGAATAGGAAGAACGATATATTGCTTAGTTGCAGCCTCCAAAAAGTTCTGATCTACAATCATCTGTCGGTATTGCATAATACCAGAGATAGTTTGTGCCAGCATATATTTCCTCACCAAGTATGATTAAACTTATCTATCTCATTTCAAACTCTACGTAATTACCACGAAAGCGACGCAATTAGGATAGCTAATTTCTTCCTAATCAAACGCAAATTCTCCGTTAATGACATCTCGTATAATCTTTCCCCTTCTTATGCGGTTCGATCTGCTATTAGTTCCATGAAGGGCAGAATTATAATATTCCATTATTTTGCGATATTCTGATGCAAATTCTTCATCTGCTTTAGCAGATTCATTTACTAAATTATAAAAACTTAATAATCGTTTCCCAACTTCTACTGGTTCAATGATTATTTCTTTTTTAAATAATGCCCAGTGAATCTCTATGATCAGAGTGAATAAATCCGATTTTTTCCAGGCGCGACTTTTTTCAGGAATACCACACTTATCTATAAACTGAAAAACCTTTTGAAACTCATTTTTCAGAGTTTGTTCTTCTTCAAATTCATCATTGTATTGTCTAAGATAATTTTCAAATTCACTCTCTGAATTAAAATAAGTTGACATCACTGTAATTACCACAGACAAAGCAAAGGAAACATCTCTCATACGCCGAATATCAGTAGAATTGAATACTCGATGTTCTTCAAAAAACGCCTCTTGTGAAAGTTCATCTGCAAATTGTTTAATTTATCCATCATATCTTGCATTGTGAATCTCCATAGCATTTAGAGAATAATTTGTCGAGTTAATCCGTTCAAAGATTTCTTTTATTTCACTTATACTTGTTCGTCCCAAGTCTCTAACTGCGACTAGATAATTATAGAAACTGTCCTTTTCTTTATCGCTAAGTTCTGCAAATGGAATTACTTCACCTGACAACTTCAAATCTTCAGAGGCATCGACATACTGTTTTAACGTCATCAATCTTTGTTGACCATCTACTAACATTTCTACTCCTTGTCCTGTATCATGATCCACTTCACCCGCAGCTATATATATTTCAGGAAAAGGATAACCTCGCAAAACTGTATCAATAAAAGCACTCTTGTGTTTATTTGACCACACCAAACGCCTTTGGAATTCAGGATTTGGAACCAAGGCTCCACTTCGAATGCTAGTCAAGAGACTATGTATTCTTCTATCGCTTGTTGTTCCCTGCATTGTCTTCCTCCAAGTGGTTTTTACATTCTTGTATACGAATTTTCTGATAGTTTTCTAAAAAGAACTATAGTTTGGACAGTTTTTGTTTTTTTTATGGACATAAAGCAGGAAAGCGGGTATCCTTTTAGGAAACACAAATTTGAAAGGATATTTCAAATGACCCCACTTTCCTACTTGGACAACATGTTATCAGATTTTTGACCTGTGTTCAAGTATAATAACTTTCACCACTTTCAGACTTTCGTAAAAGGTCTGATAAATACGCCCTACCGAGGCACAATGACACAAATCTATCTTGCGACAGCCCAAGCAGGTCGGTATTGGTCTCTGCCAAAGTTTCTCTCGCGTGGCATCTGGTGTGTGGATCAAGTCGCCACTACGCTAAGCCATCAAGTGCTATCCGCTTACCCCACGGGCATCTATGTCTATGATGAGACGCATGCCATAAGTAGCGGTTCAAAACAAGCGGGTTTGCATTTCCGCAGGAACCCTGCGTATCAGCCACGTAACAAGAACCAGTCCAAGTTTCATCACGGACACGAGTTCGGTGCGATTGGGTGGCTGGCAGAAACGCGCGAAGGCACGCGCCTATTTCCATTAGCCACACGGATGATGGAACCGAAAAGCGAGGACGCGAATAGCCTCGCTGTGCTGAAGCATTTATGCGATCTTGTGCCACCGGGTCTTATCATTTTTGATAGAGGTTTCAATAGACGCAAAGTGTTCACGGAGATACTCTCACAAGGACATCATTTACTTTGTCGTGCGAAGTCAAACGCGGCGTTTTTTGATATACCGAAACGCCCTAAGCGTCTCAAGAGAGGCAGACCCCGTCGGTATGGTAGCCGTGTGTCTATTCCACACCTGAAGTATACAGACATCGTTGTTGAGGATCAGACACTTTCTGTCGCTGATAAAGTCGTGCGAACAAAGATGTGTCCTGTAGATGTCCGCATCGTTGTGATACGCAAACGCTTGAAAAAGTCTAAACCCTATCGGTATTTTTGTGTATTTACTTCAGATTTACGACTGCCCGTAGAAACAGTTATCCGACACTATAGAAACCGGTGGCAGATTGAAACTGCCTTTCGGGACGCTAAAGAAAACTTCGGATTTGACACCTATCAACTCCGAGACAGGAAAAGTTTGGATCGGTTCGTTCAACTCAGTTTCACCGCAGCAACGCTGACACAACTCGCTTTCAGTCCGTCGCCATTGCCTAAGACACCCGCAGACACAGACACAGACAAGGTTTCTCTTGATTTAGAAGACGTGCTATCCACGCTCAATATACACTGGTATAAACCGAAACATCTCACACGCGGCTTGATGACCGCTTACTTGCAGCGACGTTTACAACAAAACTATTTTTATACGGGTTACGACCCGAGGAAAAACGCACAGAAAAAACTAAAAATCCCTGAAGATACTACATGAACTAGTTCAACAGCAACTATTTTCACGATGATTGGAAAAATGATGGCTAAAAAACAGTGATTTCTAACAGAATTTAGACAGAAAAGGGGCGTTAGCAGCGGTTCTAACACCTGTTCAGAAGTGCTAACGGGGAAATGCTGCCAACTATTCATAATCTATAACAAGACCAAAAATGTCCAAACTATAGTATAGTAAAAAGAAATAGGATTTATATAATGCACCTGAAATCTTAAAATAACCATATTTTCCACTTTTGGTTATACTTTGGAAAAAATTCCACCATTTTTCTCCTAAATCAAACATAGGTGAACGAGGTAACTTATCAGGTCTTATCCATCCTCGAAAGAGATAATCAGTAAATTGTCCTTGTTCAGGCCAATATGAACCTTCATACCTATAATTAAATACATCTTGCCAAAATTGTTCGAATAACATAGAAGATACCATAGCAACATCAATATCAGATTCATCACAAAATTCACGGTACCGACTGTTGGGCGCAACACTAAAACCAAGTTTTGCTGAACCAACCACTAAGACTTCGTTGGGATGTAGCCCGAAGTGTTCAGCCACCTCTGAACGTAAATCAAAATACTCATCCTGTGATAAAATGAAACAATCCCCAGAAACAATGTGTTTTCTGACGATCTGAATTGACGTTAAAACGCTTAAATCTTTCTTAAACTGATTAAGCCTTTTTTCAACATCATTACTCATTATTTTGTGCCCCTTAGAGAAACATCGAGTCATAAAATTGCATCACGCAAAATGAATTTACGTAGAACCCTGTTTCAACTCTGAAATCTTTTCAAAATCTTGCCTGGCAAACTCCAACTTATCCAATCGCAGGTAAGCCATAGCGCGTTCAAAATAAGCATCTGTGAAGGTAGGAATTAGTTTTATAGCCTCAGTAAAGTCCGCAATTGCTTTTTCATACTCGCCCTTCTTGACGTATATTCTACCGCGTTCTTCGTAGGTATCAGCATCATAAGGTCGGAGTTCAATTTCCTTGCTAAACCCTTCAATTGCTTTGTCATACTCACCTTGTTCACCATAAAGGGTAGCGCGAAAACCCCATGCATCGGCATGCTCAGGATCAAGTTTAATTGCCATACTAAAATCGGAGATTGCCTTGTCGATCTTCCGATCCTCGTCGTAAAGTTTTCCACGCGTATAATAGGCATCAGCATCTTGAAGGTTAAGTTGTATTGCGTTAGTATAGTCTGCGATGGCTTTTTCAAATTCGCATTTTTTGAAGTAAGTTTTTGCGCGACTGCTATATGCTTGGGCAAGATTCATCTTGAATTTTTCAAAAAGTTTAACACTTATCACCTCAAATATGTTCATTTTAGTACCCATGCTCTACATAAGTATGTAAAATTGCTCATCACTCAAATACACATTTCTCTCCTACATGCTTTGTAAGTTATGCCACGACTGCTATAGAAACCTGCACACTCAGTATCTAAATCTATAGCAATATTGAAGTCTTTGAGCACTTTTTCATGTTCACTTTTTTCTGTAACAGAATATTAAAATAAGTATAGCATAACATCCACCATATCGCAAATTGTTTGTGTAAAACCAGAGGCATTCAACTTTCGGTTTTACCAATTTATAGGACGGGCGCAAATTTAGGTGTTCCTACCCCCCTTTATCCCGCACTTACCCCCATTTTTTTTGAATGCGTGTGTAGTTGTGTTCATAGGTCTCCAATGTTGTCATGTCAGTCCTTCTGCGGTGAGAAAGTTTATATCTCTCAAACAAGTCCTCTCGGTGAACAAGAGCAACGCCTCCTGCGTCCACACCTCGCGGATCATACGGTTGATGACACTGATCACGGAGTAAACTTTCCGCGTAGGGTGTAAAGTTTTTGCCCATCTGTCCGCAGCTTTTTCATAACACAGGAACGCCAAACCATAAGCCACGACTGCCAACAAAAACAGAACTTCCATCCGGGGCTGTTCGTTCTTTCTCAAAACGAGTGCTTTGAAACCGAAGTTCGTTTTCAAGTCTCTGAACCCGTGTTCAATCTGTGTCCGCCGCTTGTAGCAAGTTCGCAGGGGGTTCCCCTGAAGCCGATTGGAGATAAGATATAACGGGTCTTTCTTGGTGTGCTGTCCCCCAACATAGAGTGCCACAGGCACCTGCTCCGTGTAGTGATAAAGCACTTGTGGGTAAAAACCATTTGCCACTTCTTCAAGGCACTGCTTGTTGCCTGCTATACGCACACCAACATTGCGTGGCACACGCATCAAGTAGCAGATGCCTTGCCCCTCAAAAAACTTGAGGATCGCTCTCGCTCGGGCGAACCCTCTGTCAAAAACCAACACAGGCTCCCGACTATTCCCTAACACTTCAGCAACGCGACTATGGACATCACAACAGAACTGCTGAACTAAATCGTTATGTCCTTGATAGGTGCCATCTTTGAGCATCTCATTTTTATACAGAACCCAATAGAGCGGGATCGCACGATTGCGAAACGGAAGGGCTGCAACAATCGCCTTCCATCCGCCCGGTAAATCTGTCTCGTCTATCAGCACAAGCAGATGCTGCATCCCCACAGAACGACACACACTGACAACTATATGTGACAACCAAGCACCCTTCACCGCTGCAACCGGAAAATAGGTATCAATAAACCGCAACACACGCTTTTGCTTAGACTTGTCGTGTTTCACACGGATAGGTAGATGTGAGGCAATCGATTGAATACGAAAACTCGGGGCTACACACACAGCCTGTAGCATCAAATAAAAGTTGCGGAGCGTCGGTTTTTTGATACAAATCCCGTTGAAAACTTTACGAAAACCTGTTATAATCTTTCTGGGATGTACCCAACTAAGGGTATATCTCATAAGAATACCTCCCTGCCGGTTTTTCACCGACATTATTTTATATGGAGGTATTCTACCATAACCCATCAGACTTTCCAACTTATTTCTATACACACACACGCCTACACATACCGCATACAAAAATGGGGGTAAGTGAGCCTTTATCCCCCCGCAGGCGGCGCACTTACCCCCATTTTTTTTTGAATGCGTGTGTAGTTGTGTTCATAGGTTTCCAATGTTGTCATGTCAGTTCTTCTGCGGTGAGAAAGTTTATATCTCTCAAACAAGTCCTCTCGGTGAACAAGAGCAACGCCTCCTGCGTCCACACCTCGCGGATCATACGGTTGATGACACTGATCACGGAGTAAACTTTCCGCGTAGGGTGTAAAGTTTTTGCCCATCTGTCCGCAGCTTTTTCATAACACAGGAACGCCAAACCATAAGCCACGACTGCCAACAAAAACAGAACTTCCATCCGGGGCTGTTCGTTCTTTCTCAAAACGAGTGCTTTGAAACCGAAGTTCGTTTTCAAGTCTCTGAACCCGTGTTCAATCTGTGTCCGCCGCTTGTAGCAAGTTCGCAGGGGGTTCCCCTGAAGCCGATTGGAGATAAGATATAACGGGTCTTTCTTGGTGTGCTGTCCCCCAACATAGAGTGCCACAGGCACCTGCTCCGTGTAGTGATAAAGCACTTGTGGGTAAAAACCATTTGCCACTTCTTCAAGGCACTGCTTGTTGCCTGCTATACGCACACCAACATTGCGTGGCACACGCATCAAGTAGCAGATGCCTTGCCCCTCAAAAAACTTGAGGATCGCTCTCGCTCGGGCGAACCCTCTGTCAAAAACCAACACAGGCTCCCGACTATCCCCTAACACTTTAACAACGCGACTATGGACATCACAACAGAACTGCTGAACTAAATCGTTATGTCCTTGATAGGTGCCATCTTTGAGCATCTCATTTTTATACAGAACCCAATAGAGCGGGATCGCACGATTGCGAAACGGAAGGGCTGCAACAATCGCCTTCCATCCGCCCGGTAAATCTGTCTCGTCTATCAGCACAAGCAGATGCTGCATCCCCACAGAACGACACACACTGACAACTATATGTGACAACCAAGCACCCTTCACCGCTGCAACCGGAAAATAGGTATCAATAAACCGCAACACACGCTTTTGCTTAGACTTGTCGTGTTTCACACGGATAGGTAGATGTGAGGCAATCGATTGAATACGAAAACTCGGGGCTACACACACAGCCTGTAGCATCAAATAAAAGTTGCGGAGCGTCGGTTTTTTGATACAAACCCCGTTGAAAACTTTACGAAAACCTGTTATAATCTTTCTGGGGTGTACCCAACTAAGGGTATATTTCATAAGAATACCTCCCTGCCGGTTTTTCACCGACATTATTTTATATGGAGGTATTCTACCATAACCCATCAGACTTTCCAACTTATTTCTATACACACACACGCCTACACATACCGCATATAAAAATGGGGGTAAGTGAGCGCAGGCGGGGGGAATGAGAGAGTAGACCCGCAGGCGGACGGAATGAGAGTAGACCCTGCAGGCGGGGGAATGAGAGAGTAGACCCGCAGGCGGGGAATGCGTAAGTGCTGACATATCAGTGATGCCATTAGTAAGGTCTCCCCATTCTGACTTTGAAGTTTTTGTTGGGTAAGGATATTGATGCGTCGTCCTGTTTTGTAAGGATCAAACGCATTGAGAAACTCGGCATGATGCGGTGGCGAGTCTAACTCCATGTATTCCGCAAAGAAATGATTTGCAAAGATAAGTGGATCCACAAAGCAATAAGCGAGGCTGAGCATATCCTTGACTTTAGGATGTGTCGTCTCCTCTCTGTCTTCTTGCAATAGCTTCAGCTTCTCTTGAAAAGTCAGATTGTTCGTCTTGTGCTGTATTGCTTGTATCAGATCCTTTGTCAGTATCTCTACTGGGTTTTTGTTCATTGTATAGTCCAAAGAGTTTTGCTTCTTGGTCATTAATTTCTATGTGTAATCTCATGAATTCTATGTAGTCTTTTGCATGCAGCGATTGTGCCAGCGCATGCAAATTGACATTACCCAAAACCTCGTCTAAATGCTGGCGGTTACTATTGTTGCGTGCCTCTTGCCCACTTTTTAAAATGCATGCGCGATTGTTATATTCCTTCTTGATGCGTTCTTTTGTTTCTTCAGGGCATTCGGGGCGATTTGGATTAGATTTTCGCATGCGTCTACCGAGTTCGTTTCGGTTTGCTCGTGTGTCTTTGACATTTTTATATTCAAGGAAAAGCCGATTGACTTCTGCAATGGCAAGTGGATGCCAACCATGATTTGCGATAAGGTTTTCATACATCCACCTATCATCTTTTGTAAGCCGTGGAAGTTTATCAAGTAGTTCTGCCATGTTTTTTGTTCCTTTGAGGTCTGCGTAGACGATTTTATCTGCTGCTGTGTTTCTGGAGAGTTTATCAAGTAGTTCTGCCATGTTTTTTGTTCCTTTGTTTTATGTGTCCTATAATTTTATTTTGTTGGGTTTTGTGAGATTCCTCCGACCTACGCCCTTATGTTGTCGGGTTTCGCAAGCTCTACCCGACCTACGACTATTACGTTTATTATACCTTATAATATTTTAAAAAGCAATCCCTTTTTTTATTAAAACCAAGTTTAGCCATAAGTAAAAGTTGTGGTGGTATTCCTGTGTCCAGGCTCTTATGGTATTTGTTGTTATATTTTCAAGATCAATGGCTTGCTTTACTTAAATCAGGCCTATTTGTTAGGCATTTTATTTATATTATAACATATTCCTAAATAAAAAGACAAGTTTTTTTATTTTTATAGGTTTTTTTGTCTGAATCGCGGATTACACGGATTACGCGGATTGACGCGGATTTTAAGAGTTTTTGTTTTGAGGTGTTTTTCATGGGATAGGGATGACTGATTTTTTGTCAGGATTAGAAAGGCACAACCTAGAAAGAGCTTGTCTGAATCGCGGATTACACCAAATCAACGGTATGAATGCCATTTAGGCATTCCCCGGATTACGCGGATTGGCGCGGATTTTAAGAATTTGATATTCACACGTCTAATGGATAGATGGGTGCTTTCTGATGGCATTACAGTTGTCTGAACTGGGATTATTCGGGTTGACGCGGATTTTTTGTCTATCGCGGATTACGCGGATTACACGGATTTTCTCGGATTTTTGTTTGTCTGAATCGCGGATTACACGGATTACGCGGATTGGCGCGGATTTTAAGAGTTTTTTGTTTTGAGGTGCTTTTCATGGGATAGGGTTGACTGGTTTTTTGTCAGGATTAGAAAGGCACAACCTAGAAAGAGCTTGTCTGAATCGCGGATTACACGGATTTTCTCGGATTTTTGTTTGTCTGAATCGCGGATTACACGGATTACGCGGATTGACGCGGATTTTAAGAGTTTTTGTTTTGAGGTGTTTTTCATGGGATTATGTGGATTGGTTGTTCTTTGGATTGCGGATTATTCGGATTTTTTTGTGGCTGTTGGTGTGTGTTTGCGTGCTATGAGGCACAAACTAACAGTTTATGCTACGAAGATGCGCGACCTGGAAAGGTTTACGGTGTGTGGCACAACCTAGAAAGGTTATGCTACAAAGAGATCGTCTGAATTTTGGATTACGCGGAGGACGCTAAGTCTGTGACAATTGAATGGCTCTGTGCGTAAAACAAAATAGACACAAAAAATTCAAAAATGTGTTATACTGCACCAAACCGAAGTCCAAACGTTCAACGTCTTAGTGGAGGTATTAAGTATGTTTCCGACAATTACAGCGCAAACCGAAGTCCAAACGCCGCCAGAATGGGCAGTGCTTGAACGCGAGCTGATAGACAAAATCAATGACGCAGCACCGAAAGTATTGAAGAAATACACACGTCCAGATGGAACGTTGTTCTGGCCTAATCATCCAGAATTTCAAAGTTTTGATGGGTTAGACGATGCTTATGAGAGTTTCCATAACTGGCCACTATTTTACATGCTGGGTGGAGATGCACAGTTCTTGGTAGATGCACAACACGAATTTGAGGTTATTACGAAGGACATGACACGATACGGCTCAGGGCATGACTATCCGATGGTCTATAAGGAGTACCAACCAGGATACGACTGGTTCCATCAAAGTGAAGGTAACTATCTATTTTATATGCTATGTATGGCAGATCCGTCGCACGAAACGAACCGTGATCGCGCTATACGATTCGCAGGGTTCTTTATGAACGAAGACCCCGATGCCCTAAATTACGATCCAGAACATAAAATCATTAAGTGTGTAATGAACGGTAGTAAAGGGCCGGCATTTTGGATCCTCGAAAGAGAATCTTTTTATCCGCCAAATGGTTATAATTTGCCATTTATTGATGTTCCGGGTTGCACAAGTCGTGAGGTCATGCTGGAAAGTGATGAGTTACGAGATCTGATGGGGCGTGTAGTCTTTGAACGGCAGGGAAAAGGGGATGCAGTCGGTAACCTTGCAGCGACAACCTTGGCTACCAATGCCTACATGTTCACTGGAGAAGAAAAATATAAAACGTGGGTTCAGGAATATGTTGATGCCTGGATAGCACGCAAAGAAGAAAATGGTGGAATTGTGCCGGATAATGTGGGATTATCAGGTATAATCGGAGAACACATGGAGGGCAAGTGGTATGGTTCACGTTATGGGTGGAGTCATCCTCACGGGTGGCATAGTGTTGGTCAAGCAGTCAGCGTTGCTGGACAGAATGCTGCACTGCTTCATAGGGATTTGACATACATGGACTTCCCACGTTCACAGATTGATGTCCTAATTCAGCACGGTATAGAGCATAACGATCAACTCTATGTACCGCAAAAA
Source organism: Candidatus Poribacteria bacterium (assembly GCA_965200395.1). GTDB lineage: Bacteria > Poribacteria > WGA-4E > WGA-4E > WGA-3G > MSPOR6. The sequence continues at coordinate 2,073,831 of CBDAUH010000004.1, forward strand.
CATGGTGATCCTGGCATGGGGAATTATGTGCCTGGACCTTGGCTCCAGTATCCGATTAAAAACGAGGATGGTACTGCTTTGCAGATTGATGGCTGGTTCGAATTCATGCCGATGCATCCGTCTGATGTTGCACATCTTTGGGCAATGTCCATGGAGAATGAAGACCAAGATCGTGCGGTACAAATAGCGAGAAAGGTAGGTTCTAAATTTGACATTAACGCATGGCATCACACCAAAGACCAAGGTGGACGCGATGGTGGTTGGTTGGCATATATGCGTGGGGATTTTCCTGAATATCCAGAATCGATACTCAATCATAACCTATCGCAAGTTCAACAACGACTCAACTTCATGGAAAATGACGATGAGGATCCTGCAGGTTATGGAGACGCTTATTTCCAAAGACGGAATCCTGTTACCTGTGAGGGACTGGTTGAACTTACATGCGGTGGTCCCTTACCACATTACAACGGTGGATTGTTGGTAACACGAGTGAGGCACTATGATGCACAGAATAAACGCCCTGGACTTCCAGCAGATGTTGCGGCGTTAGTATCTAAATTGACTGCTGATACAGTCGAATTGGAGTTGGTAAATCTTAGCGCATCTGAAGCACAAGATGTAATTGTTCAGGCGGGTTCGATGGGTGAGCACAATTTCACGGTTGCACGCGCTAATGGTGATAACAACGTTGAGGTAAATGGAATATACCTTCAAGTTCATTTACCACCCAATACGCATATTGCGTTAGAAGTGGGAATGGAACGTTTTGTAAATGCACCATCGTATAAGCAGCCGTGGTAGAAATACATAGATAATTGGTTCTCTATTCTCAAAGCACAGGAGAATTAGGAACCAATTAGTCTCTCATAGTCATTGTGTTTACCAATCCAAACCCAAGTGAAATCACTTCCATCTTTAATAGCAAGTGCTCTATAATCTTGTGCTACACGTGCAGACCAGTACTTGCCAACTTTCTTGAAATATAGAGAGCGGTGTTGTGGGTTAACTTTAAGCAGATCGAATTTCTGTCTTGCTGTATTTTGCACAGGTTTAGGCAGCTGCTGAAAAAATCTCCAGAAACGCGAAGTCGTTTTATGCACTTAAAGGTCCTTAAGTGTTCCTTTCTCTTTTTCTTCCAAAGCTTCAGTAATCAAAAAGTCCAAATTTCCTGCTTCTGAATCTGCTTCAATCTCTTGATCCCACCTTTCCCAATCCAATTCACTAAACCACTGCCGAAATTGTTTGTATTCCTCCACTGGTAGTGCCAAAATTTCCTGCTGAATTTTCAATAGACGTGACATTACGTTTTCCCTTAGGTTAATAAAAAAATAGGAACTATACTAACATAAGTTCGGAATAAAACATTTTTTTAGGATGCACAACCTAGAAAGGTTATGCTAAAAATTAAGGACACCGAACTCACGTTATACTATACAAAATTGACTGTTAACAATTATAACAAAAATAAATCCCAATAGCAAACACTATTATTGGTAAAACCAGTTGTTGTATACCCTTGAAAATTGTCTTTGCTATCAATACTGTATGTGGTAAAATAGCACATTATGAAAGTGCATCACAATAGGAGGTACAGACTAATGGCAATAGAGAGATTTTTGACAGCGGAACAGAGCGTTGATCAACTTCTGCAAACAACACCGCCGCATTACTTCAACGGCACCACGAAAACAGATTGGCAAGAATGGCGTAAACAATTCAGACAGCACATGCGTCGGCACTTAGGACCGAAACCTGACCCGGTACCGTTAGAGATAGAAACATTAGAACAGATACAGCAGGATGGGTATACTCGAGAAAAGATTATCTTCAACCCAGATGCATTCTCCTCAATCCCAGCTTATGTCCTGATACCGGATAATGCAAGTGAGGGCAATCCTGTACCAGCAGTGCTATGTGCCCATGGGCATGGCGTTGGGAAAGATGGTGCAGTTGGCATCGTGGATGATTATCAGAAACAATATGCTGTGGAATTGGCAAAACGGGGATTTGTTACAATGGCCCCGGACTGGCGGTGCTTCGGGGAACGGAAAGACAGAGATGAATGGGTGCGTCGTCCAGGTAGAGATGGGTGTAATGCGGCCTACTTTGCACTCGGATATTTCGGTTATCAACTGCTGCAACTTAACATTTCAGATGGACAACGTTGTATAGATTACCTACAGTCCCGTCCTGAAGTGGATGGCAACCGCATAGGATGTATGGGATGCTCGTTTGGAGGGACAATGACGACCTATATTTCGGCATTTGATAGACGGATTAAGGCATCTGTGATTGTTTGTTATCTAAGCACGCTGGTGGATGCGTTGGGTGATCGCGGTCGAGGAAATACCTGTGGTTCTCAATTCATGTTTGGGTTACGTGCTGCAGGAGAAATTTCAGATGTAGCAGGACTTATTGCGCCGCGCGCATGTATGGTGCAAATCGGTTCCGATGATCGTTGTTTTATTGAATCAGATGCATTGGCAGCGTTTGAACACCTTGAAAAGATATACAAGGCATGTGGCAGACACGAGAAGTTAGTACTTGATCACTTTCACGGAGAACATGAAATTGATCTGGAACCTGGCATTACATTTTTGGAAGATTATCTTAGGAATAAGTGAAAGGTGCAAATTTGCTTGACAAAAGATATAAGTATATGTTAAAATTAAAATCGTTCTTTAAATAAAAAATGGTGGGATGGCTGAGTGGACGAAGGCGGCGGTCTTGAAAACCGTTGTGGCGCAAGTCACCGTGGGTTCGAATCCTACTCCCACCGCCATATATTTTGGAGAGGTGCAGGAGTGGTTGAACTGGACTGCCTGCTAAGCAGTTATGGCGTAAGTCATCGTGGGTTCGAATCCCACCCTCTCCGTTTTCAACCTATAACCACATCAATAGTACTTTGAAGTCGGGTATAGGCATAGGCAATACATGGTACAACAGTCACCAAAATTTTGGTAAATGCGCGCCTGTAGCTCAGCGGATTAGAGCATCTGACTACGGATCAGAAGGCCGGGGGTTCGAATCCTCTCAGGCGCTTTTTAAGCTTTGTCTTCAGTTAAGATTCAAGTGATATAAAACAAGTGTCAAATACCGATAATGTTGTACAGAATTTAGATAGTGATGTTTTCTGGATGGAGAAGGCGTTGGAATTGGCGCAACATGCGGGTGAAGTAGGTGAAGTGCCTGTCGGTGCCATACTGGTTAAAGATGGTCGTTGTGTAGCTGCTGCCCACAATTGGCGGGAACAATCTGGCGATCCAATCGCCCATGCAGAAATGCTCGCGATACAGAAAGCGTCTCAGAAATTGGGCAATTGGCGTTTGACAGATACGATCTTATATGTAACCTTGGAACCTTGTCCAATGTGTGCTGGTGCCATAGTTCTTGCGCGTATTCCAAGGGTGGTTTTTGCGGCGGTTGATCCGAAAGGAGGTGCCGCTGGAACACTGTATAACATCGTCCAAGACACACGATTGAATCACCAAGTGGAATTAATAAGCGGTGTCTGTGCTGAGAAGAGTAGTGCGTTGTTGAAATCGTTTTTCAAGAATAGGCGTTAATGCTAATGTGAGTTCGGAATAAGACATTTTTTAGGTTGTGTCTTAAACATGAAAATCGTGGGAGTGAAAAATAAGAAATCCATAGCACAAAATAGCACTTTTCAGGACAAATCAAAATTGGCATTGAACGCAGTCATAGACAACCACGAATCAAAATTTCAACAACATCAGAAACTGCCCAAAAAAGTGCTATTAAGCCCAAACATCTAACAGAGAAACAATAGCAGAAAAACAGAATCTAGGACAGAAAAGGACAGAATTCGTAATCCGAGCAAATTAGCGACAAAGGTAGACACTAAAAGGAGAGATGCAGGAGCGGTTGAACTGGACAGTCTCGAAAACTGTTGTGGCGCAAGTCACCGTGGGTTCGAATCCCACTCTCTCCGCCAGTTTTTTCGGGTTATTGTGATATAACTTATGTCTAATTCGGGGCAGTAGCTCAGTTGGGAGAGCGTATCCCTCGCACGGATGAGGTCACGGGTTCAAATCCCGTCTGCTCCACTTCTTATTACGTATCGGAGAGATGCAGGAGTTGGTTGAACTGGCATGACTGGAAATCATGTGTGCTGTTTTGCAGTACCGTGGGTTCGAATCCCACTCTCTCCGCCAGTTTTTGAATTAGACTATTTTTTGGTTACTTTCAATTACATATTTGATAAACAACTTATAACGCCTTGGCTATGCTAGGTGGGGAGGTAGCGGTGCCCTATATCTGCAATCCGCTAAAGCAGAACGGAATCCCCAGCATGCGGCCTGTTTTTGTGGGGACTGTCCCATGCACGTAGCGTTGATGGTTGGGTCTTGAGCAACGAGAACTTGTTGAACCCCGTCAGGTCCGGAAGGAAGCAGCGGCAGATAAGCTTTCTCGTGTGACGCAAGGTAGCCTGGCTTGAGCCAACGACATGGGCAACGCCCGGAAGAGCTTGTCAAATCTGGGTGCATAGCCATTTTAATTACACGAATTCAGATCAGCCATTTCGGATTATTACCGCACTTATTATGAACAATAAACACGAACCCCGGTTTTTGCCTGCCTAAGGTTACAAACATGTCTTATGAAGTTTTTGCACAGAAATGGCGACCTCAATTCTTTAGTGATGTTGTCGGACAGACGCACGTGACCGCCACGCTGCAGAACCAAATTCGCACAGAACGCCTTGGGCACGCGTACCTATTTTGGGGACCCAGAGGAACTGGTAAAACTACAGTCGCACGTTTGTTTGCCAAAGCAGTCAACTGTCTGAATCCCACACAAGAAACGGACTTAGGTCCCGTATCCACGGGAGAACCTTGTAATCAATGTGATGCTTGTAGAGACATTACACGCGGTTCATCGTTTGATGTCATAGAGATGGATGCCGCATCCAATCGAGGTATTGACACGATTCGTGATCTGCGCGAGAATGTTAAACTATCGCCTGCAGCCTACAAATATAAGATTTACATCATTGATGAAGTTCACATGCTCACGTCAGAAGGGTTCAACGCCCTCCTCAAAACACTTGAGGAACCCCCATCACATGTCATATTTATCATGGCGACTACCGAACATTCACAAATCCCAAAGACCATCGTCTCCCGTTGTCAAGACTTCGATTTTCGCCATCTCATTCCCGACCAGATTATTTCACGATTACAACTAATTGCTGATGCTGAAGAGATCACTGCAGATAGTGAAGTACTATCACGCATAGCCCGTCAATCTGAGGGATGTCTTCGCGATGCAGAAAACCTACTTGAAAGACTGGTTGCATCTGCAGGGAAAAACTTAACACTTGATAATGTGGAAGAGACACTTGGGCTCGGATCAAGTTCTCTGCTCCATGAACTTACGGAAGCGATTATAGCACAAAACCTCGCTATAAGTTTGAACTCATTACACAAACTTTCCATACAAGGCATGGATTTAGAGCAATGTCTTCATCACATTATCGCTTATTTTCGTGACCTGCGGCTCCTTGCTATCGATAACCAGCTCGGTGAACTCATCCAAAGTCCAAAATCTGAGTTATCTGACCTCACGGAGAAATCAGAACAGGTCTCAGTAGAGCGGTTATCTCGAATCATAAAGATATTGATGCATGCCAGCCGCGAGATTAGAGAATACGGTTATCCCCAACTCCAGTTTGAGAGTGCACTAATTCAAATTAATGCTATTAAAGAGGGAATTCAACTCGATGAAATCATAAATAAACTCATCGCTATAGAACAGAAAATTAGTAGCTCCGATGTCCAATCAGAAAGGACACCTATACCCCCGCAGCACATAACACATAAAAACACCTCTACAAACACAACCCTTGAAGGAAATCAATCTAATCGTCCTGCCCAAGAATCGGATCCTTCGTCCCAATCACTCCTCACCTCAGAACAAGCAGGTAGCGAGTCGGAAACCGTTACCGATCAAACGCCTCCATCAACACCACGTAGCTTAGGGGAACTGTCCGATATTTGGGATGAAGTAAAGTCTCGACTTGCAAATATTTCACCCTACTTAGTCCATGGAGCATTTAAAGATGCAATACCCACTGCAGATGGAGCGGATCGGATAAAGATATTATGTCCACAGGATGTTAGTTTTTCTTTAGTTGATGAAGAAGCGAAACGACATATTAAGGATATTTTTTCAGATGTAATCGGGAAGCCTATTCAGATAGAACTTGAAAAAGCGGAAGTTGTCTCACAGGCACAAGAACCCGATGAAACACCCGAAGAAGAAATAAAAACACCTACGATGCGCAAACGTCAAGCCGAAGAGGACAAACAGCTTCAACCGGTGCTTGATCTATTTGACGCAAGAATTTTAGATATTAACATTTAACGTACACATGATTATATTCTGTACTTACAGTCAAGGAGACATGCCAGTTCTCTTATGAAAACTGGCACATTTTACTATTATGAAAATGAATGATTTGATGAAACAAGCGCAGCAGATGCAAAAACGCATGCTCGAGATCCGTGAGGAACTTGCGAACCAAACCATAGAAGCAACTGTCGGCGGTGGGATGGTTACAGCGGTTGTCAATGGACAACAAGAACTTGTTTCACTTCGCATTACACCTGAAGTCGTTGACCCAGATGACACCGAAATGCTTGAAGATTTAGTCGTCGCAGCTGTAAACGAAGCTCTACAGCAATCACACGAAATGATGTCTGATGAAATGAGCAAACTGACTGGTAATTTCAAAATTCCAGGACTTCCATAACAGAAACAGGCACATACATGCAGGGTTATCCAGTACCGTTAGAGCGACTTATCTTACAGCTCCAGAAACTCCCAACGGTCGGTCCAAAAACCGCACAACGTTTAGCTTTCTTTATGCTAACACTGCCAGATATGGAGACTAAACAGATAGCAGAAGCAATCTTAGAAGTTAAAAAAAACTTGTCTGATTGCCAAGTATGTGGTACTATCACTGACATAAACCCGTGTCAGATATGTTCAAATCCGAGGCGAGACCCACAGATTATTTGTGTTGTTGAACAATCTGACGATCTATGGGCAATTGAACGCACTGAAAGCCATAAAGGACTTTATCATGTTCTCGGTGGTGTTTTGTCTCCATTAGATGGAGTCGGCCCTGATTCTCTACGTATGGATTCTCTCTTTAAACGTGTCAACAACGGTGGCGTTAAAGAGGTAATTCTCGCTACAAATTGGGATACAGAAGGACAGGCAACCGCACTATACCTCATACAACAGCTCGAGCAGTTTCAGGTCAACATCACCCGAATTGCCTATGGTATTCCTGTTGGCGGAGATTTAGAATACATCGACGAAGTAACCCTCGCAAAAGCATTGGAAGGTCGACGCGCAGTGTAAAAATTCTTACAAGAATCATTATCAAACAGGGAAGTCACATAGAGGCAATTGTTAGGTTGATCATCTATTTCATGCTGATTTCCTTATTTACTTCTAAATACGTCGAGTGCACTGACGATGAAAATTATAAAATTGTTTGTTCTCATTTTATGTCTGTTTTGTGGAATTATCAGCTGGGCATGCGCAGAGCCAGCAAATGCACCAGCCCAACTGACACCTGCATCCTTTGATGGCAACCGTGCTTTTGATATTTTGAAAAAGCAGTGTGAATTCGGCCCGCGCCCCCCAGGTTCAAAAGCACATACCAAAACCATGGACTATCTTTTTAGCGAACTCAAGAAATATGCCGAGACTGTATCTCTACAACCTTATACATCTGAAGTAGACACAATTGACGACCCGCCACAACGAAAAACACTCCACATGAATAACATCATCGCTGAATTTGGTAGTAAACATAAAGAAACGTTGCTCCTCGCAGCACATTGGGACACGCGTCCTTGTGCCGATCAAGACCCAAAGACTGAAAATCAAAGGAAACCGATTATCGGTGCAAATGACGGTGCATCGGGTGTGGCAGTTCTACTCGAAATCGCGAGAATATTAAAAGAAACACCACCACCGCGGCGTATCATCATAATATTGTTTGACGGGGAGGATTATGGCAAAACAGCAGATCAAATGTTCCTCGGTTCCCGTTATTTCGCAAAAAATATGGGAAAATGGAGACCTGATTATGGAATTTTGTTGGACATGATCGGCGACAAGGATCTGGAAATACCCAAAGAACAGTTCTCTTATATAGCAAATTCGGCATTCGTGGATATAATTTGGAAGCGCGCCAGGAAACTCGGTTTAGACCCATTTCAAGATAGAGACGGCCCTGCCGTAATGGATGACCATGTGCCATTATTGCGAGCGGGTGTCCCGATGGTGAATATTATAGACTTCGATTATCCGCACTGGCACACACTTGAAGATACAGTCGACAAATGTAGTCCGAAAAGTTTGGAAATTGTGGGGACACTCGTTGTCAGCCTTATTTATGAAGGATTCTAACTATCCGACGACATATCTATCAGAAGAAGACAGATAATAATGAATACATATATCAAACATTACGATGTCATTGTTGTTGGAGCTGGTCATGCAGGATGTGAAGCAGCGCTCGCTGCTGCACGCATGGGTTGCGAAACCCTCATCGTTACCATTAACCTGGATACGATTGCGAAGATGTCTTGTAATCCCGCAATCGGTGGTTTGGCAAAGGGGCATCTTGTCAAGGAAATAGACGCGCTCGGCGGGGAGATGGCAAAGAACATTGACAAAACTGGTATCCAATTCCGACGATTAAATACCAAAAAAGGGCCCGCTGTTCGATCCAGCCGCGCACAAGCCGATAAAAAAGCATACCAAGATGAAATGAAACGCGTCCTCGAAAAACAAGAACGACTTGACATCAAACAGGTACTCGTAGAAGAATTACTAGTAGAAAATGGGAAATGTGTGGGCATTAAAAGTCAAACACAAACTGCATACCACGGAGATACAGTAATCCTAACAACAGGCACCTTCCTGAGAGGATTAATCCATATCGGAGATGTATCATATAGCGCAGGTAGGGCAGGTGAATCCGCCGCAGAAAAACTCTCTGATAGTTTTCTGAATCTCGGTTTTGAAATTGGCAGACTCAAAACAGGCACACCGCCACGTGTTAACGCACACTCCATTGACACACGTCAGATGGAAATCCAACCGGGTGATGAAGTCCCGCTCCCCTTCTCTTTCTCCACTGAAAGTATAACACAACCGCAAGTTCCGTGCTACCTTACCCGCACCAATGAGAAAACGCACAATATCATACAAGATAATCTCCACCGTTCAGCAATGTACAGCGGCCGCATCGTTGGTATGGGGCCCCGTTATTGTCCATCAATAGAAGACAAAGTCGTACGTTTTGCAGAAAAAAGGGAACACCAAGTTTTTGTTGAACCTGAAGGATTGGAGACTGATGAAATCTACCTCAACGGCATCTCCGCCAGTTTGCCAGAAGATGTACAGGTGGATATGGTGCACAGCATCAAAGGTTTAGAGAATGCAGAAATTATGCGATTCGGATACGCTGTTGAATATGATTTTGCACCAGCTAACCAACTTAAATCCACTCTTGAGACGAAAGCGGTTCCAGGACTCTATTTTGCTGGTCAACTCAACGGCACTACCGGCTATGAGGAAGCCGCAGCACAAGGACTCATGGCAGGCATAAATGCTGCATTGAAGGTCAAGGGGAAAGACCCGCTTATCCTTGATAGATCCCAAGCATACATCGCCGTTCTCATTGACGATCTGGTTACATTGGACATACGCGAACCTTACAGAATGTTTACATCACGGGCAGAATATCGGTTAGCATTGAGAGAAGACAACGCAGATCTTCGACTCACCGAAATTGGAAGACACATTGAACTCGTTGATGATGAAACTTATGCCAGATTCCGAAAGAAAGCAGCCTCCATTCACACTGAGCTAGCACGTTTAGGCAAAACGCGTTTGACACCCAATGCAGAAACTCTTGATAAGCTGGCAAACATTGTGCAAACAGCGGCGTTAAAACAACCTACAGTGCTTGCAGACTTACTAAAGCGACCCGAATTTTGCTATGAACATATAGCCCGGTTAATTCCATCAGACGCGGAATTGTCTCATGCTGTAAAAGAACAGGTCGAAATTCAGATTAAATATGATGGCTACATACAACGACAACAACGGCAAATTCACAAGTTCAAAAAGATGGAAAATCTACGAATACCCGATAATTTCAACTATACGGATGTGCGTGGACTGAAAACCGAAGCACGTGAGAAATTGGAGAAAATTCGCCCAACGTCAATAGGGCAGGCATCACGGCTTCCAGGGGTTTCACCAGCAGACATCTCAATTCTAATGGTTATGCTCCACCAGCACAAACACAGTGTAGCATCATAGTGATAATTGCATCATTGACAAACAAGCAGTATGAAGACAGAATTCCAACAACAACTTGACGAAACGTTCAACAAGCATGCGTTTCCACTCACATCCAAACAAATTGAACAATTGACCATCTATCGTACTGAATTGAAACGGTGGAATGCTCGTATAAACCTTACCGCGCTTGATGATGACACTGCGGTGATATATAAACATTTCCTCGACTCTATCAGTATCCTTGAACACTTCGCTATCTCTGAGAATCAAGAAGTGATTGACATTGGAACTGGGGCAGGGTTTCCGGGTATTGTCATAAAAATATACATTCCATCTATTCATCTCACGCTTGTTGAGGCCTCTCAGAAAAAGGTTGCATTTCTAAAATATCTGATCGCACAATTAAACTTAGACACCTCAATTCAGGTCATCGCGAAACGTGCGGAAATTTGTGCTGAAACAGATGAATTTATTAGCACTTACGATTGGGTTTTGACACGTTATGTCGCCTCGCTGGATACATCGGCGCACTACTGTTTGCCATTACTCAATGCAACAGGGAAATGGATAGCCTACAAATCAACAGAATATCATACGGAGATATCTCATAGTAAGAAAGTCCTGCATGAACTTGGAGCAAAGATTGAAAACGTACACACAAGCCGTATCCTAAAACTCAACCGTTCTTATGTTGCGGTGAGTCGCATCAATACAGGTCGTCATCGCATAAGATGACTCCCGTATAGTGGACAAAGATACCTCTCTACGCTAATGTGTGTTTTAAAATAGCAGTTCAGTAGGAAGGAGTTTTATGCAATGTTTCATACCACATCGGACGTTCAAAATACTGCAGTTCTACACGTTGAAGGCAAAATTATCGGTGCTATCGCTGATCAGTTGCAGAATGAAATAGAACAGCAGCTACAAAACGGTAACAACAAACTAATTATTGATCTAACGGATGTTCCACTCCTCGACAGCACAGCGCTGGGTACCATTATTCTCGCATTTCAAGTTGTGCAAAGATCCGGTGGAAAACTGGTACTGCTAAATCCTCAGAAAGCTGTTAGCAATATATTAGAAGTTACACGTCTTAAGTCAATCTTAGAAGTATATGAGACTGAAGAAGCAGCATACGACGCTGTTGTTTAGATTAAGCATAGGAGTTTCTGGAGCGGATACCTTGCAGGAGAGCAGGGATGAAAAACAAAAAACCTGCGATACATTCTTGGTTTAAGATGGGGCTGCGCGGCCAACAAGTGGTCCTATTTCTAATCGTTGCGCTTGCCCCCTTATTACTTGTTTCACTTACTATCAAAGCGTTGGGGGAAAGAGCTCTAAGAAGAAATGTGGGAGAAAATTTGGCTTTACTAGCACGAGAAAAGTTGTCTCTTGCTGACCGTGCCATTCACCAGCGAATTGGAAATATCAGAAGGGAAATGCCGAATCTTGTACCAGAGGTTATAAAGTCTAACAGTGCAAATGGAGATAAAAATGTGCTTTGGGAGGTGAGAGAAAATTTAGAAGATAGTATCCGTTTGTTAGAAACTTATGCCGGACGCCCTAGAAGGGGAAGATTTAGAAACAGAGGTGTAAGAAATAGCGACAGAAATGAACATACAATTACAAGTGAAGTAACAATTACAAATGCTGATGGATATGTTTTGCGTTCAAACAATCCTGATCTTGATTATAAAAAAGATGATTTACCAATACAAGTTAAGAAACAGGTGTGGTGGACTTATACAGTCAGCAAAGGATTCGGTAATAATTATGCTCAGGATGTCAAATATGATGAGACACTGAAAAGACATTATCTCACCGTAGCATTTCCTATCCGCGAGAGAATCCAAAGAAGATCATCAACCGAAAGAAACGATATAGTCGGCGTACTAAAGGTCACCTTTTCATTACCAGAGCTCTCCAATGTTGTTGAGACGATGGAAGACATGAATACACAAACAATTTTAACATCACAATCAGGAATCATCGTCGCTGCATCAGAGGGAAGTGGTTATAAAATAAATCAGGAAATGCAGTTTGAACAAGCAGTTACGAGAGCAATTGCTGAAGCCAAAAAGGGGAGGGAAGGCAACACTTACGGCTATGTGGTACAAGGCGAGTCAGATCGTAACAACGAATCTCGCGTATATGGTTGGGCACGAGCAGAACCTTCTAGATGGCAAACGTGGAAAATAGAATATAATTTCGTGAAATGGATTGTCTTTGTCTCATATCCCAGTTCAGAGGCTTATGCAGGTGTTAATAAATTGAATCAATATGTACTTTGGGTGACAATACTCTCCTGTCTGATCGTTATTCCTGTTGCTTATTTCGCAGCAAAACGGATTTCCTTACCTGTGATGCAGCTTGCAGAAACCGCAAAACGTATCGGGCAAGAAGCGAAAGAGGTGGTACAAGAAGAATCTGATCAAGTCCGAAAAAATATAGCAAATATGCGATGGTTCAAAGATGAAGAAACCGAGCTAATTGCAGCAGAAAGCAGAAACGAGGTTGGAATGCTTGCCCATGAATTTAACGAAATGCACCACAACCTGAAAATCGCTGTTGAGAAACTTATCAGTGCAGAACAACAGATGACTACTATTGTGGATTGTCTCAGTGAAGGACTCATTGTCGTTGATACACATGACCGTATACTCTATTTTAACCCCGCTGCCAAACAACTGCTTAACTACAGTGATACATCACAATTTCCTGATCGCTTCACCGAACTATTAAGTACGACTGATCTCACTGTTCTAGCAAATACACACGGTAGAGATACACGTGTAACAGTTGAAATTAACTTAGATCAAGAAAAAGGTGAAAACCGGATACTTCGTGTAGTAACAAGTCATTTTTCCGCTATTCAAACATCTACTAACGGTGATAATATATCCGATGAAAATACAGAAATGGCAGGAATGGTTTACGTCTTTGACGATATAACGCGTGAGCACGAAATTGATCAGATGAAATCCGACTTTGTAGCACTCGTTTCACATGAATTGCGTACCCCATTGACATCAATCATTGGTTTCATTTCACTGATACTTGATGGTAAAGCAGGACCTCTGAACAAAGATCAACAAGTCAGCTTAACTCGCGTACATCGTCAATCGAAACGACTTGAAAAAATGATTAGCGATTTGCTGGATATTTCTCGCATTGAAGCAGGGCGCACTGTCATGAATCTTGAACCTGTGGAGCTTGCTGAAATCGCGCAACACCGTCTCGAAGAACTCAAACCACAAGCTGACGAAAAGACAATCGAATTAGATTTAAGGGCTCAACCTGATTTACCTAAACTAACGGGAGACGAAGAACGACTCGGGCAAATTCTTACAAACTTGATTGGAAATGCAATAAAATTCACACCTGCTAACGGAAAAGTCGTCGTCAAAATATCCCACAAGAAATGTCCACTTGAAGATAGCAACGTTGACACCGAGGAAAGGGATGGTATCCACGTTGAAGTAATTGACACAGGTCCAGGAATACCTACTCAAGAACGTGAACATATATTTGACAAATTCCAACAACTGGGAAACGTTCAGACCCGTGAACAGGGGGGCACAGGTTTAGGTCTTGCAATTGCACGTGGATTCGTTGAAACACACAAGGGTAAAATTTGGGTAGATGCTGGTGAAAATGAAAAAGGATGCAACTTTCAATTCTGGATTCCGTTTTTATCCTAAAGACTTCAGACCAATAGGCTACAACAACATACGAAATACAAATACTACACATAAACTATTGATCGAGTATCCTGAACAAATTCTGTTAAGACAAATATTAAATGAACAACAGCTAATATCTAATTCATTATTATGGTGATTAGGGATGTCCAAAACTATTTATACATCTAACCCTACAGAGCAAACAGAAACTATTTTAGTCATTGATGACGATACAGATATTCTGGCACTACTGAAAATGAGTTTAGCATCAGATGGATTCAATGTCATTACTGCAAGTGACGGGCTTAGCGGAATTCAAAACGCGAAAGTTGACAAACCAGACATCATCCTGCTTGATGTAATGATGCCACAGATGGATGGATTAGAAGTTATCAAACGGCTAAAGGAAGATACGGAAACACGGACTATCCCTGTCCTATGGTTGACTGCAAAGACACAGACTGAGGATAAGTTGCGCGGTTTGGAAATTGGGGGTGACGATTATATTACAAAACCTTTTGACTTACGAGAGGTGACCGCCCGAATTAATGCTGTCCTCGGACGAACACGCCCGGTGAAATACATCAACCCTTTAATTAGTGCTATGGGAGACAGTTTCAGTGAAGCAGGGGTTGCTGAACTCGGTTCACATCTGCAAGCAGCTGCTGAAATCCAACTGAAATTGCTCCCTGAAAAACCACCAACCTATGAAGGATTTGATTTCGCAACGATGTTCCGAAGCTCTACATCTGTCTCTGGCGACTTTTACGATTTTATCCCGCTTACTGACACACGCATCGGGATAGTATTAGGGGACGTTAAAGGACATGGAATCCCCGCTGCACTCTTGATGGTTATGATTCAGACAGCTTCACGGTTACTAAGTAACCAAGTAGAATGTCCCGCTACCATTCTAAAACGTATTAATACTCTACTCTTTCACAATACTGACGTTGAACAATTTGCTACAATGGTATACGGTATATTAGAATTAGATACAGGAAGGTTCACATATTCTAACGGTGGGCACTGTCCCCCCATTCATTTCATAACAGACACAGAAAATACAGAACCGCCCCATAAAAATGCGGATAAGGTCGAATTGCTTGAAACTGGGGGTATGTTGATAGGAGCATTCGATATAGCGACTTTTTCTTCTGATATATGTCTATTAACTCCAGGAGATATACTATTACTCTATACTGATGGTGTAACTGAAACAGAGGGGCAAACACCAAATGAATTCTATGAAGAAGAGCGTTTGATTGACTGCTTCTCAAAAAATATAACATTACCCGCCGAATCTCTATGTAAGACACTTGAAAAAGAGCTTTTGGAATTTAGCGGAACAACACAACTTAAGGATGACCGCGCCGTGGTTGTAATTAAACGCACTGAGGCTAAGATAATATAATAGTCAAGGACACTGGATACTAAACGTACACAATACTTAGATTATTTATTTTGCATTCATGTAAATTGGTAGTTTCATTCATAGATTCAGCGCGGCAACTTTACATTCGCAAGGAAGGAGCATAATTCGTGGGCGAGAATAATCAATGGAGAATTTTCCTTTCTCTCCCAAGCACAATGCAGTTGATTTATCTACTTGACACTGTTATTAGCGATATTCTGAGAGAAATGAATTTTGATGAAGAAGCGCAGGAACATGTGAATCTTGCTGTCATTGAAGCAGGGACAAACGCAATCAAACACGGCAATAAAGAAGACATCCACAAAACCGCTACTTTTGAGTTTCTTATCGATGCGGATAGGCTTACGATTGTCGTAACAGATGAAGGCATCGGGTTTGAACGCGAAGAGGTTGCAAATCCGCTTGAACCTGAGAACCTGCTCAAAAGCAGTGGACGCGGCATTTTCCTGATGGAAGCATGCATGGACGAGGTTGTTTACGAAAAAAATGGCACTATCGTCAAAATGGTTAAATATAAGTAACCTGAATTGGGCCACTCTGAAAGATATTGAAGCCTATACTGCAGTAAACACCTGACTTATCCCACTGCCAAATGGACGCGCGCTGATGATTTAGTTAAGGAGCATTATGCAAATCAACCTACGGCATAAAGAGAGTGTTATTATTTTAGATGTTGAGGGAAACCTCGTAGGACCTAACACCCTTGCACTGAAAAATGCCATTGATGACCAAATTCGTGAGGCTGATAGGGAGCCGGTGTTTATGATCTTAAACTTAGAACGCGTACAATTGATGGACAGTTCCGGATTAGGTGTTGTCGTCGCAGCTTACGCTTCTATCAAACGCAATAATGGAAGAATGGCACTGCTCAATATCGGCGGAAATATCAGAAGCCTCATCATTATGGCTAAACTTGTAACAATATTTGACCGATATGATACAGAAACAGAGGCAGTAGCAAGTTTTCTATAGTGGACACATAGGTCGAAAAATGGAAACAGTTCGAAGCACAGAAATCACTGAAGATACTATCAGTTTGTGGCAAAAATGCACACACTGTGGTGAGGTCGCTTTTCGCGGAGAATTAGAACGCAACAGTTTTACATGTCCGACATGTAAAAAACTCTTTGGTATATCCATTGAAAATCGTATCAGACTCTTACGGGGAGACGATACTTCTCATGAGACAACAGACACGTTAAATAATGAAAATCTAATCGCACTAGATGTACTCTGCGTCGAAGAGAACATCACAGAATATCCTGTGAGTCTGTTTATACTAGACCCTGAAACTACAATTGAACAACGACATATCGATGTTTTTACTGAGGCGATCACACATGCCTTGACGCAATCAATACCACTGCTTTCTGTTTTTACCGCGAGTCCTACGAAAACACAATGTTCCTTTACTGAAATTGTCCCACTGATGATACAGTTGGAGCAGTTAGCAGCAGCACCGCTGCCACACCTGACTGTCCTGACAGAAACAGATGTTCCGCAACTGACCACACACCTTCCCGTTGGAGAAATTGTCCTCGCTGAAAGTGCATTGAGTACTGAGAATATTGCACAAATCAACTCACAACCCGCTTTACACGCTCCTGAAGAACAACTCCTCCCTGAGAAAAATGGAGAAATCGTTCCTGACATTAGTGTAGACCGTTATGTACCACGGACAGAACTACACACAATGCTCGTAAAGTTACTCAAGTTTTTTGATGCTACACCCATGCATGATGAATCATAGACAAACACAGAAACACGTTCCATCCACCTAAAAATCATAAAAAATGGAAAAAACACCTGAAATTACTAGAAGACTGGAACTGGAATTTAGCAACCGTTTCGGGCATTCCCCAGAATTTATTGTGTCTGCACCAGGACGAGTCAACCTTATCGGTGAACATACGGATTATAATGATGGCTATGTTCTTCCTGTTGCCATTGATAAATACATCCACATCGCCGGTAGTCAATGCCATAACCGTAAAGTGCATCTACACGCGTTAGATATGGACGAGGCATGTACCTTCAGCTTGGATACACCAGATATATCGGAAACACCTACATGGCATAACTATCTAAAAGGTGTTGCACAGCTATTACAAGAACAGGTTTTGCGTCCGTTGGATCTTCCACTAAAAGGCATGTCTGGCATAATTTCTGGAAATGTACCGATCGGAGCGGGACTGAGCTCCTCCGCTGCCCTTTCAGTTGCTGCGTCACTCGCTTTTTTAGGAGCGTGCGGTCTACAAGTCGCTGGCACAGGCATAAATACACATAATAATGTAACCGTGATTGAACTGCCTCCAACCGAATTAGCTGCGCTGTGTCAGCGCACAGAAAATGAATTCGTCGGTGTCAACTGTGGTATTATGGATCCTACAATATCGCTATTAGGAAAAACTGACCATGCGCTGTTTTTAGATTGCCGTTCCCTTGAATACACACATGTCCCACTCAACTTAGAGGACATGCTGCTCGTAATTTGTAACACAAATATCAAACGTGAACTCGCCTCCTCAGCGTATAATGAACGGCGCGCTGAATGTGAAAAAGGCGTTGAAATTATGAAACAATGGATGCCTTCTATTACCGCTCTTCGGGATGTGACGTTGGAAGATTTCAAAAAATATGAAGCAGCACTCCCAAATATTACACAAAAAAGGTGTAGGTATGTTGTTGAGGAAAATACACGCGTGCAAACGGCTGTCAATGCTCTCACAACCCAGAATATCAGCACTTTTGGTACACTGATGAATGCATCACATGCAGGGTTACGGGACGCTTACGAAGTAAGTTGTGATGAGTTAAATATTCTAACAGACATCGCGCAAAGTATCGAAGGTGTCATCGGCACAAGAATGACAGGGGCAGGATTTGGTGGATGTACAGTGAATTTAGTCCATCAAGACGCTGTAGAGACATTACGTAATCAGGTCATGAAAACGTATACACAACGAACCAATATTAAACCCGATATCTATGTATGCAACGTGGGGAATGGAGCACGAATCAAATGGGCTTCTCAAAATTAGAAGACAGATAGCAACCATAACGGATATCGGAAACCGTGTCTACGACAGCAAAAACACGAATATATGAATTATAGTATCGGAATTGATCTGGGTGGAACGGATATCAAAGCAGGATTATTGGGGACAGATGGTAAACTTTCATGCCGTACAGTCGTTCCTACGCATGTAAATGAAGGTGCCAAAGCCATCGCGGTCCGTATTGCCCAGGCAATCCAACACGTCATCACCGCCGCAGCTACAGCATCGCATCAAACGGATACCTTGAAAGGCGAGATAATTGGAATCGGCTTAGGAGCTCCCGGACTCATCATGGCAGATAGCGGTATTATCCACTTCTCACCCAACTTCCCTGGGTGGACAGATATTCCGCTATTGGATTATGTCTCCACTGAACTTGACGGTGGACACATACCACTCTACATAGATAACGATGTGAATGTAATGGCACTCGGCGAATTGCACCACGGTGCTGGCGTTGGATATCAAAACATTGTGGCACTCACACTCGGAACAGGCGTGGGCGGCGGTGTTGTCATCAATAGAAACGTCTACCACGGCAGTTGGAATACCGCAGGAGAATTGGGGCATACCCTTGTTCAACCGAACGGACGTGAATGCGGATGCGGAAATCACGGATGCCTCGAAGCATACGCAGGAGCAAGACATATTCTTGAACGTACACAACAAAAAATCGCTGATGGCGGAAAAACCTGCTTGAATCTCAACGAATTGACACCGAAGCACATCGCACAAGCAGCAACCGCAGGAGACACACTCGCTCAAGACATCTTCTCCGAAACTGGCAGATATATCGGCATAGCCTTGACCTCTATCGCTCATATACTCAACCCGCAAATTGCAATTATCGGCGGCGGCATCGCCGCAGCAGGAGAGGACATACTCTTTCAACATATTCGCACCGAATTCAAGAACCGATCCATGGACATCCCCGGCAATATGGAAATCGTGCCAGCAAAATTGGGAAACGACGCAGGACTCGTCGGCGCAGCAATGTTAGCACAGAACAGACAAAAAAAGGAAGGATATTTTGATAAAAGCCCCTTATAAAACGATGGACACCCGACACAATTTTTATAATGTTTGGAAATATCCACTGAAAATCGCTGTGATCTTCACACTGCTCGGTGCTCTCAGTGGATGCGCAAAGGTGGGCGATTTTGTGACAGACATCTTCAGGCCCGAACGGATTGTGCCTGTGTTCGATCCAAATGCTACGATTACACCACAAACCGGCACCGTCATTTATAAAAAAAATGGCATCGTCGCAATGGCAGTGCCCCTCCACGATGTTAAGAATCTCGACGCATTCGCCATTCTCATTTACAACAACACATCCCACTGGATTACCTATAAAAAAGAAGATTGCAAATTACTTGACCAATCCGGAGAAATCGTCCAACAAGTTGATAAATCAAAACTCTCTTTCCATTTACCGAGAAATTTTAAACCTAAACTCCCGCCTGAATTCGCAGCAGATGTTTTCCGATATGACAAGGCTATTCGCGTTCAGGGTGATACTGCTGTACTCCCTACCGATGACTTCAAGAAAACTAACGTGATGCCGAAAAACAAGTCGCTATTCTATATCTATTTTCCAAAACGAAGCACTCGCTCTCATAATTTGCGTATCATTGTCCCCGGCGTTACAAGCGAATTTAATGATCAACAAACGACTTATGTTTTCAAATTTAGAGTACAGCGAGGGTGATACCTGCTGGACTATAAAACAAAAAGTAGCAAAGCACAACAACCTTTGCGATAACACTATGCAATCATCTAAAACCTTTCTAGGTTGTGCCTCTTTGCAGCATAACCGTTCTATGTTGTGCCTCAGCGATATTGGAGCAAAGCACAACGTGACTTTGCGGTATCTCTATGCAATCATTCAAAAAACTTTGTAGCATAACCTTTCTAGGTTGTGCAGTATAGCGGACAACATTATCTGTAACCATATTGTAGCAAGCACAACGTGCCTTGCGGTGACACTATGCAATCATTTAAAAAACCTTTACAGGTTGTGCATCAGCGATATTGGAGCAAAGCACAACGTGACTTTGCGGTATCTCTATGCAACTATTTAAAACCTTAAAAAAAATATGCATTATTCTCCTCTGCCTCATCAGCTGTGCTATACCTGAACAAGAGAAGACAGGTGTGCTACAACCGCCGATAGTTCCACATGTAGATATCGTTCCTTCAATCAGAACACGAGAATCTCCACCTATCTTAGGCGTCCAATACATCAAAACGATCGGTAGAACCGGGCAAGGGGCAGGGGAATTTCTAATGCCCATGGGAATCGTTTTAGACGCATATCAGCAGCTATACATAGCAGATACCGGAAACAATAGAGTTCAAGTCATCGATACAGATGGACAATTTATTGCAGAATTTGGGAGCTTTGGATGGCGTGACGGTGAATTCGATTTTCCTAACGACATAGCCCTCAGTTTAGATACGCTCTACGTCGTAGATACAGGAAACCATCGAGTGCAATACTGCCACCTTGTGAACCGGACTTTTTATCCAATCGCAACAACAGAAGATTATCAATTGGACGCTCCTGAAGGAATCGGTATCGGCAGGAACGGTGAGATATTCGTTGTAGACACACGTAATCACCGCTGGATTCAACTGACTAAAAACCTCACACCTATCAATGCTATCGGAAGTTTCGGTAGACATCGAGAACAGCTCTGGAACCCCACCGATCTCGTTGTCAATCCACATGGCACAACATACATCGTAGATACAGGAAACCATCGCATTGTCAGCTACGATTTTAGTGGAAATCCTACACAAACATGGGGGGAGAAAGGTGGCGAACTCGGACAATTCCTTGAACCGAAACGGCTTGCAATAGATACATGGAACTATCTATATGTCACAGACAGCGGAAATCGGCGGGTGCAGATATTCACACAAAACGGACAGACTGTCACAGAATTCACCGCAAAAACGCTTTTGAACCCTTGTGGCATCGCCGTTTCACCGAATGGCGAGATATTTGTGAGTGATACAGAAGCAGGAGACATTAAAGTCTTTAAAGTGTTATTCACACTGAATTCCGAAAAGTATTAGAGATAACGTGAGTTCAATGTCCGAAATATGAAGAATATTTTGTAGCATAACCTTTCCAGGGTGTGTGTCTTTGTAGCATAACCTTTCCAGGTTGTGCAGTATAGCGGACAACATTATCTGTAACCATACTGGAGCAAAGCACAACGTGACTTTGCGGTAGCTCTATGCAACCATTCAAAAAACTGTGTAGCATAACCGTTCTATGTTGTGCCTCAGCGATACTGTAGCAAACACAACCTGCAATCATTCGGGAGACCGTAGCAAAGCACAACGTGACTTTGCGGTAGCTCTTGCAATCATTTAAAACATTTAAAAAATGGCACGATGGACAAAACTGCTACTTCCATTATGTATCTGTTCCTTTTTCTGTTCACCTAATTATCATAATCATGCACAGACAGAATCCCAAACACAAAACCCACCCCTCACATTATCTGCTTTCTCCATAATCGAGAAATCCGAAAATATAAAGCTGGAAACAGGTAAAACTGAATGGACTGTCAAATATCCGCCGATATTTCCAAATAGTGAACAGATTATAGACAATATAGGGCAGCCACTTGCTAAAGGTCGAGACTATCAGATTGACTATACCACAGGAAAAATCACTTACAATCCATCTGTCGCAGCACAAAAAGGGATAACTTGGACAATAACCTACCGAGCCATCCCGTTTAATCTACAGAAACGTTATAGACGAAACCTATTCGACGTTCTGCCTGATGTTGTGTCAGAAACTACCCCTAAAGACATATCCACCGATGCGGAAAGCAAACCAACACGGACACCCCAAACACCTGAGACACCACCACCATCGCAGTTAGAATATTCCGGAAGTCGAACGTTCGGTATCGCTGTCGGAAGTGGACGTTCCCTATCACAAAATCAGGAGTTCCGAATCAATGTCCGGGGAAACGTCTCAGATAATATTGAGGTGTTGGCAATGCTATCCGACCAAGATTTGCCTATCCAACCAGAAGGGATGACTGAAGATATACAAGACATCAACCAGAAACTTATCCGTATCACGCATCCGAATGTAATAGGCACTTTAGGAGATTTCAACGGTTCCTTAGGTCCGTCTGAATTTATCTTCTTCCCACGGGCATTAGAGGGTGTCAAAGTTGAAGGCACCTTCGAATGGGGACAATTCCATCTCATCCCAAGCGCATTGCCAAAAGGGCAGTCTACCAGCAAAGTTATCCGTGGGGCAGAAGGCCGTAGTGAATATAGACTCGATGTCCATAATCAATTCATCGTTGTTAAGGCAGGGAGTGAGATTGTGTGGCTAAACGGAGAAAAAATGCGACGCGGTGAAAATAACGATTACATCATACGCGAATACGGTGACCCGATCATTGAATTCAATAGTAAACATCTGATTACAAGCAACGATGTCATTCGAGTGGATTTCGAGTATATACCGGAAGACAGGGCATATTCACAAAATCTTTACGGAATCCACAACATCTTCACTCTGCCCGGACGCTGGTTCTCTTTGGGGGCTTCCTACGCCGTAGAAGCAGATATGGATGACCCTGAACACGCACTGATCTTGCTCGATGAAGATGATGTGGCCGCATTACGTCTACACACGTTGGACCCAGAAGGAGACGGTATATTGCTCGTGCCCCCCCAGAAACATACCGTGTGGGGATTGGAAAGTCGCCTTAATCTCGCTGAACAAACATGGCTACACGGTGAATTCGCTGTGAGCGCAGTCGATAATAACACATACGCCACAGTAGACAGAAAAGATGTGAGTAACGCCTGGAAACTTACCGGGAATACACATTGGGACATACCCACTTGGACACGGACACTGCGTCCAAAACTGATATGCACGGTTCATGCACAAGCCATGGACGCAAAATTTTTACCTGTCGGGGCATCAGGCAGCAACCGAAACCGGAATAGGTACGCGACACAATATGCAACTGAAGGGTTTGAGGATGCCATCTTGTTTGATGCTATCGCTATCTCACAAGCACCTGATGAACAGTCGTTTAACCTTGGCTCCACATTGCTACCTACCCCATGGCTACAATTGGATGCGGGAGCAGGACGAACCCTTGAGATAACATCAGACGGACCGACAACCCGACGGAATAACATTCATTGGGGTATCAATTTTACACCAAAGACAGGCAACACAGCTTTTGCAACAGCAGCACCGCACATGGAGAATCTATATCAAAGCGATAGCATACGAAGACACAGCGCGTCGGAAAGTGACCTCACACCCAAGTCCCCGACAGGAAAAATGTCGTTCCTAAAATGGTTGCCGAACGTCCGTTGGCGCGACTATCTCAGTACATCCGCCATCGAACAGAATCAGGAGTCAGCGGATTCCACAGAAGATTTTCAAAAGATAAAGCAAACAGGAAGCCTCTCCTATCTGCTCTCACCGTTTGAACTCATCGGCACTTATGACCGATTTCTTGCAACGGATGACTTTTCCGCATTTCGCAATCGCAGACGGCATCGCACTTCCGGACGTGTCAACCTGATCAACTTCATAAGTGCTTCAATACAGACAAGCTACGAACTGGAAAAGTCTTTCGCCAAAGAACCCTTACTCACACTTGATGGTGAACATATAGGTATCTCAGATTGGATGCGCGCTACCACAGCACAGACTTGGAAAATAGGGCTTTTCTCACAACAAGGCACCTGGGTAAACCTAAAAACTAACCTCGCTCGCAGAACGGTGAAAGCACATTCAGCACTCGGAACAGACACGACAACGCAATTAGCGGACACAACCCTACACTTTACACCATTCCATCGCGCAATAGATGCCGAAATCACCTACGAACTAGACAAAAAACTAACCACCCAACGACGCGAAATTTATACCGATATTCACCCACTTACAGGACATAGAATCCAACCAGGCGAAGGATTTTACGTTAGATTAGATGACCTACGGTATGTAGAGGATCCCGAAGAAGGCACATACATCAAAGTATACCAAAATATTGGAGACACACCGACAACTGCTGTGGATGCCGCATTCCGACTCCGATTCCAGCCCCGACAGTTCTTTGCCCGACGTTCTCGACACGCCAGCAGAGCCCCACATAGCCCTCCCCCAAATGAAAACGCCGAAAGCCCTCACCCATTCACACAGTTCCTAAAAGCTTTTCGCGCCGAGACACGGTTATGGGTCACTGAAGAACAAGCAGCAACGGATGCACTCTCCTTATATCTTTTACAAAGCCTGCAAGGGTCAGAAACACTCTTCGGCCGCATCAATCAACAGCATCGTATAGAATTCTCTCCATCCCCCACGCTCCGTTTCGAAGCCACTCTCCGTACAGGACGGTCACACAACCGACGCATTAATACGCAAGAACGCCATAGAAAACATAGCACATGGGATGCCGCATTCTCCATCAATCCAACGCAACGGTTCGCTCTCAGCGCACACTGGGAACACCGCAGAGAAACCGAGAAATACAGTCAACTGAACTTCTCTGAAGAAATAGAAGGAATTTCTAACCCTACTCTGCTGTCATCAACACCTATCTCTGATCTACAGCAGTTCGAACAGATGACAGCACTGAAGCTACAGTATGAAATCAGTCGACACTTCCGTTGGAGTGGCACAGGCAGCTATAAACAGACAACCGACAGAGAACACCTAGATACTGAACCGGATGCAAAAACACACACCTTCTCTTATGACACGCAACTTATCTACAGTATATTCGGCAAAGGTCGTATTGAATTTAACCATACGGTTGGCTATGGTAAAAGTGATGGTGGTGTCCCTTTTGCACAATACTATTTTTATGAGGGTATCCACCACGAAATCCGCTCTATCGCTGATTATAAATTACGCAAATTTACCGACCTGCTTTTTAGACTCAATTATCGATTACTTTCCACAAAACACCGCAAACCTGAACATCGATTAGAAATGACCGTCCGCGCAGAACTCTAATTAGGTGCAGTCCACGTGGTCAGACACTGTAACACCACAGACAAGGGACATTATTCTTCAAAAATAAAATGCAGCATACCTCGATCCTGTGTTCCTACGTATACAGTATTTCCATCAACAGCGAGCGATGTTATGCCATCAGGTACCTCGGAAACAATTTGATGCCATGTGCCATTCTCCAAACGATAGATGCCAGTCTCTTTGGTAACACCATATAGCGTTGTGCCATCAACAGCCAAACGTTCCATGACCAGATTTACGTCCTCTGCATCTGTGATAATACCCCAATTGTTACCACGATCCGACACAGCACTCCCCGCATCCGTTGCTACATATACATTGTTACCAACAATCACAACATCATTGAAAGCTTTTACGGGAAATGGCAGAACTGGCGTAAGATCCATCCAATTAGTTCCCTTATCAAAAGATACAAAGAGGTGTCCATCTCGTTTCCCAACGTAGACTGTGTTTCCTGAAACGGCAAGTTTGAGTTCTTTCTTTATTAACTTCCTAGTCAATATAACAGTTTCCTCAAGTTTGGTGTCATACCATTCAGTATCACCAGGTTCCCATCGAAAGAGTTTGAAGTTGTATTCCATATAGAACGTGCCGCTACTAACAGCAAAAGCACCAGTACGGAATCCTAATTGCATATAGACATCTGGGTGCTGTGGGTCCCGTGCATCGAATTTAGCCATCTGTTCAAAGAACTCAGTTGCCCCTCCAGAAGAAACTTCTTGCAACTGTTCGACGATAGATTTACTTGCCATCTTAAAAGGATTCATCTTTAATTCGTGCCACTTAAAATATACTATAGTTTGGACATTTTTGGTCTTGTTATAGATTATGAATAGTTGGCAGCATTTCCCCGTTAGCACTTCTGAACAGGTGTTAGAACCGCTGCTAACGCCCCTTTTCTGTCTAAATTCTGTTAGAAATCACTGTTTTTTAGCCATCATTTTCCAATAATCGTGAAAATAGTTGCTGTTGAACTAGTTCATGTAGTATCTTCGGGATTTTCAGTTTTTTCTGTGCGTTTTTCCTCGGGTCGTAACCCGTATAAAAATAGTTTTGTTGTAAACATCGCTGCAAGTAAGCGGTCATCAAGCCGCGTGTGAGATGTTTCGGTTTATACCAGTGTATATTGAGCGTGGATAGCACGTCTTCTAAATCAAGAGAAACCTTGTCTGTGTCTGTGTCTGCGGGTGTCTTAGGCAATGGCGACGGACTGAAAGCGAGTTGTGTCAGCGTTGCTGCGGTGAAACTGAGTTGAGCGAACCGATCCAAACTTTTCCTGTCTCGGAGTTGATAGGTGTCAAATCCGAAGTTTTCTTTAGCGTCCCGAAAGGCAGTTTCAATCTGCCACCGGTTTCTATAGTGTCGGATAACTGTTTCTACGGGCAGTCGTAAATCTGAAGTAAATACACAAAAATACCGATAGGGTTTAGACTTTTTGGGGCGTTTGCGTATCACAACGATGCGGACATCTACAGGACACATCTTTGTTCGCACGACTTTATCAGCGACAGAAAGTGTCTGATCCTCAACAACGATGTCTGTATACTTCAGGTGTGGAATAGACACACGGCTACCATACCGACGGGGTCTGCCTCTCTTGAGACGCTTAGGGCGTTTCGGTATATCAAAAAACGCCGCGTTTGACTTCGCACGACAAAGTAAATGATGTCCTTGTGAGAGTATCTCCGTGAACACTTTGCGTCTATTGAAACCTCTATCAAAAATGATAAGACCCGGTGGCACAAGATTACATAAATGCTTCAGCACGGCGAGGCTATTCGCGTCCTCGCTTTTCGGTTCCATCATCCGTGTGGCTAATGGAAATAGGCGCGTGCCTTCGGGCGTTTCTGCCAGCCAGCCAATCGCACCGAACTCGTGTCCGTGATGAAACTTGGACTGGTTCTTGTTACGTGCCTGATACGCAGGGTTCCTGCGGAAATGCAAACCCGCTTGTTTTGAACCGCTACTTAGGGCATGCGTCTCATCATAGACATAGATGCCCGTGGGGTAAGCGGATAGCACTTGATGGCTTAGCGTAGTGGCGACTTGATCCACACACCAGATGCCACGTGAAAGAAACTTTGGCAGAGACCAATACCGACCTGCTTGGGCTGTCGCAAGATAGATTTGTGTCATTGTGCCTCGGTAGGGCGTATTTATCAGACCTTTTACGAAAGTCTGAAAGTGGTGAAAGTTATTATACTTGAACAAAGGTCAAAAATCTGATAACATGTTGTCCAAGTAGGAAAGTGGGGTCATTTGAAATATCCTTTCAAATTTGTGTTTCCTAAAAGGATACCCGCTTTCCTGCTTTATGTCCATAAAAAAAACAAAAACTGTCCAAACTATAGTAAAATATAAACCCGTTGAGTCAAAGATAGGCATGTTTTGAATTGGCAATAACGTATTACCATCTGCGGATACACGAAAGATACGTGTTTTTCCTTCGCCAAGAGAATCTCCACCTTTTGCATAAATAACACCTCCAGACATGGCTATATACGTAATACTTGGTTGATCGTCTCTGTGCGGTTCTGTCATCGGTATTTTTATTTCAACATCTTTCCAAGAATTGCCATTATCAGCTGTTTTTACTATTAAGTGTCCAAGTCTCGCGTAGAGAGACGAAACCGTATCTTGTCCTTTATCGGGCCCCCGAAGCACGATTAGATTATCCACTTCACTCCTTTTCTCATCTTGAGTAATACGTATCATATTCCAGGATTTACCACCGTCTGTGGAACGATGAAGACCTTCGTCACTACCAACATAAATAGTATCCTCGTTCATCACCACAGCGGGATTTGTACTATACATTTCAGGTGAGGTGCCTGGTAATTGTGGAGGCATCCATGTATTTCCGCCATCGGTAGAGCGGACCATACCTTTCTCCATCAATAAAAGCGTTTCTCCGACAGCAATAAGTTTGGCCTCAGGGATAAAACCGTTTACTGCCCAAGCATTTTTCGGAGTTATATCACGCCATGAGTTCCCCAAGTTACTCGTACTAAATACACCCCAACCACGTTCATGTCCTTGAGACACTTTTCTAGGATGTGAATAATCAAGTTCTGCCAAAACATAAACCTGTTCCCGATTCACTGCGACTGAATACACTGTTTCGATAGATTCTGGAAATTCTAAGCGTTTCCAACCATCAGAGTCTAAGCGATAGAATCCGTTGTCTGTTCCAGCAAAAAGCATGTTTTGTGCCTCAACTAAGGATCTTATTTCTCCGGGCAATCTTTCACTAAGTTCTTTCCAAGTATTGCCTGAATCTTCAGATCGAAAAATACCTTCCTCAAAAGCCATATAAAACGCTTGTTTCGTCAATATTAAATCAATAGAAAAATAATATTTGTCGTTATCCCATGAGTAAAGTTTATTCCATGTTTTGCCATCATCTGTTGAGGTGAAAAGATCACTTGATTGTGTATAATAAAGCGTCCTATTCCACTTCTTGAGAATAGATTTTGCCATGCCAGAATGATCCAGTGTCCAAATATCAAAAATATGTTCCCACGTGTTCCCATCAGTTTGTAATTTGTAGATGCCTTTATTTGTTAGAATATAGAATTCTCCCTCAGGGGTAGCAAGAAAACTATGCGCAGGACTCCCAAACATAGGTTCAAATTGAATCCACTGCTGTTTCGGGACAGAAACATCCTCTCCTTCTGCTTGTGCAGCAGCTAACAAAACTTCTTCAGGTTTCTGACCATCATTCTCACTATTGCCAACTACATTTAAACTCCTAAGTTGGTTTCTAAAAGCTGGTTCTGTATCAAGGTTTAGCATAATAGGCGCATCAACAAGTTCAACCGTCATCTCCGCTTGCGCATCTAATGAATAAGGCTGCTGATAACGCACTAATTGTTGGCCGCCAAGTCCAAGTAATAATAGAATCAAAACAGCACTTGTAGCAGTAACAGCCCACGGTCCTATCGGTTTGCTGGTGGAAGGCATAGGGTTAAGACGTGAAACTTCTTGCATAATGTTTTCAGTGAGACGCGGTGTGATTTGGTAATTCTCCAATGCTTCTCTGATCATAGGTTCCTCCTTTTTTAAATGCTGCCGGGCACGGTAGAGTCGATTCTTGATCGCACTTACCGATACGCCGAGAAATCTGCTTATCTCTTCATACGTCATTCCTCCGAGGTAGTAGAGTGTGATGACAGTTCGATCACTTTCCTGCAGCTTCGCAAGCAACTTCTCGACAACTTCACGTTTGGTTTCTATTGCATCCCGTTCCTTTTCCGCACTGATATAGCTGGAATAGGTTGCTTTTTCCAGTTCAGCAGTATCGGTATTCTCCAAAGACTGAGTCCGTAAACGTTTCTTACTAAGCCAAGTATTGCAGTGGTTCGCCGTTATCACATAAAGCCAACTTGCAAAAGACTGCGGTTCCTTCAGCATTGACAATCTTTGATATGCCTTTAGAAACGTTTCCTGCGTAATATCTTCTGCGATGTGGAAGTCTTGAACCTTCCGCCATGCAAGTGCGTGGACAGACTTCCGATATTTGTTCACAAGTGTAGAAAACGCAGTATCATCACCATCAAGGACACGTTGGATGAGTTCAGCATCAACATCTTTCATCTAATACCTCTGGCAAACGGAATTCATTCACATCAACTTATAATGACTCGACTTGAAGAGAAAAAGTCTCAAGTTTTTTCAAAAAAAAAGTGTGTAAATAATTATGAATTTTACTATAAGGAAAAAGGAGTGATGAGATGCATGCGGCACAAATGCATAAGTTAAATTACTCTTGAAGATCGAAATAGTACATATTGTTGTTTTCTGTACCAACGAATAATGTGTTTCCATCAACAGCAAGAGAGGATACACGATCTGGTATCTCCGAGACAATCTGTTTCCAAGTACCACTTTCCAAGCGATATGCACCTGTGTCTATAGCAATACCGTAGATCGTTTTTCCATCAGCAGCCAAATGCTCCATTATGAGATTAGTTCCTTCTGCATCCGTTATAGTATGCCAATGTCTCCCATCATCTGAAGTAATAATACCTGCATCCGTTGCTACATATACGGTGGACCCAGAAACAAGAATCTCTTTGAAAGTTTTAACAGGAAATGGTAACGCTGGTGTAAGATCAATCCAATTGTTTCCTTTATCAAAAGATACAAAGAGGTGTCCATCCCGTTTTCCGACATAAACAGTGTTTCCTGAGACAGCAAGTTGAAGGTCTTTCTGCGCGATGTCCGGAATCAATTCAACAGTTTCTTCCAATCCTGTATCGGACCATTCTGTATCACCCTGATTCCATCGAAAGAGTTTGAAGTTGTATTCCAGATAAAATGTTTTACCACTAACCGCAAATGATCCTTGTGATCCCCAACCAAAAAGATCATTTTTCATAGAACGAACGACTCTTTTATGGTAGAGTTTTGAATTATTTATACATATTGATTATATCCTGAAGTGTTTTATCTTTATTATATTCTCGTAAGCGTTTGATGTTCGCAAAATCATGTTCAATTGGGTTATAGTCCGGTGAATAAGGAGGCAAATACAATAGGGAGGCACCCGATGCCCCTATAAGATCCCGGGTGCGGTGTGTTTTATGGATGCGTGCGTTATCCAAGATAACAAGATGGTTTTCATCTAAACGCGGGCATAACTCATGCTCAAGCCAAGTGTTGAAACGCTCCGCATTACAACTCCCCTCAAATAGTATAGGGGCTGTAAACGCCTCATCTATACGTGCAGCTAACAAAGTTGTGGTGCGGTTTCTTTGACTGGATATAAGGTCAAAAACAGGTTCACCTTTCGGAGCATACCCGAAACGCCTGAAACTTTCTGACCGAAAACCACTCTCATCAATAAAAACTAAGGATTTTCCGTTTTCCTTTGCAGCAGCGAGTTGTTCACGATAAGTTTCTCGCTTGTGATCACATCGTTCCTTATAGCCGAGTGTCTTTTTTTCGCGAGATACCGAGTTTTCGCAGTCCATACCAAATACAATAGTAGGAAACGCCGAAATGATCTGCGCGCTCCTGTATAGTTTGATCGGGGGAATCTTTTACTTGTTGTGTGAGTGCTTCGTAGTCAATACATCTCGGTCCTTTAGGTCCTGATTTTTTCGGGGCGAGTGGGTCTGGTGCGTTGAGCCATTTGTAAATAACATCGCGTGAGATATTGAAAAGTTTCGCAGCTTTTACTTTGCTGCCGCCGTTATCAATGAAATCAAGCACGCGTTTTCGCAGGTCTGTTGAATATGCCATAATACCGTGTATTATACCACAAATAGAAAAATATGTATAGAAAACTTTATATTTTACCATATTTTCGTACTGTGCATCCAATTGTTCCAACCGTTCAAAGAATTGCACTGCTCCAAAAGCGTTTTCTTCTACACGTTTTTTATGTTCTTTGGGCAAACGTGAGCTAGGTTGATACATTAGATCCAAATGGTGCATTTTCACGATACTACCATCAGGGATAGGTGCATCTTGAACCTGCAGAAGTCTATTGCCATCTGCAGATACGGTATATAGGTTAATTTTGAAACTACCATCTTCTATACCTTTAGCATAGATAACACTGTCAGATTTTGCCAACTGAGAAATCCCTGGTTGACCTTTTTTGTAGAGTTCAGTTACTGGTATTTCCATCTGAATAGTTTTCCATGATCTCCCTTTGTCTGTTGTTTTCGCTATCTCTCCTCTCCCATATCCAAGTCTACCATTAAGTCTCGCGTAGATAATCGACTCCGTGTTTTGTCCTTTTTCATATCCGTTGTATGTAATTAAAGTATCTATTTGGTTTATAACCTTCTCTTGAGGGATATTTACCTTGTGCCAGGATTCACCGTTGTCTGAGGAACGGTGGAGTCCATCTTCACACCCAATGTAGATAATATGCCCGTTTAAAGCCTTCGTCCAGCAATTTGAAATCATTGAAGACGAAGTGCCAGGAGTCTGTGGTGGCCCCCACGTGTCTCCTGCATCGGTTGAGCGCACCATAACCTGATCTATTACAAGCAGTGTTTCATCAACAGCAATTAAAGCGAGCTGAGGTGGACGTCCTTTTATAGACCATGCAATTGTAGGCGTAATATCTTTCCACGATTCACCAAGGTCCATTGAACGTAATATCCACCAACGTTCCTCTATCTTTGGTGGCATAGCATTTAAGGGCACTTTTATTTCCCAATTGAAGTCGACTACAGCATAGATATGATTCTCAGTCGTTGCAACTGATATAATACTCCCCATCATTGCAGATGGAAACTCCAAACGTTCCCAGTTGTCATTATTCAACCGGAAGAATCCTGTATCCGTATTTGCAAACAATGTGTTTTTGACATTAACTAAAGATCTTATGCCACCCATTGAAACATCACTTATTTTTTCCCATGTTTTTCCACTATCTATAGAACGAAAAATCCCGGTCAGAAAACCAATATAAAACGCATCCTCCGTTAAGATTAAAGTGTTCGGACCAAATTCCTCTTTCCAAGAGTTCACAGAATCCCATGTTTTACCATCATCCCTCGATGCAAAGAGTGTATTAAATGGTAAAATGTATAAAAAGTTCTTCCACTTCCCCATGGGTGGAAATGGACTCCATTCTCTTATAATTGAGTCACCAAGGTCGGCGATTTGCTGCCAATTTTCTCCATCAGCAGGTAATTTGTATAAACTAAGTTCCTCACCAAGGACATAAATATCACCTTCAGGCGTTCCTAGCATACTCATGAGCGGGCTGCCTTTCAATTGTTCAGTCTGAATCCACTGCTGTTTTAGAATAGAGAGATCTTCTCCTTCTGCTTGTGCAGCAGCTAACAAAACTTCTTCAGATTTCTGACCATCATTCTCACTATTGCCAACTATATTTAAACTTCCAAGTTGATTTCTAAAAGCTGGTTCTGTATCAAAGTTTAGCATAATAGGCGCATCAACAAGTTCAACTACCATCTCCGCTTGCGCATCTAATGCATAAGGTTTTTGAAAATACACTAAGTACTCACTACCTATACCCAGCATCAATACAAGCAAAACAGCACTTGAAGCAGCAATTGCCCACGGCACAAGTGGTTTGCCAGCAGAAGACGTAGGTAGGGTTATTTAGTTTTATGTATTTTAGTTGTTTTTTATCACAATCGTTAATATTTTAGGATGTGCAGATATACCGTGATTTTTCACGCTATATCTGCTATACTTCACCTTAAAAACTTACGATCTTTTGAGGTGAAGAATGACAAGAAAAAAGTCCTGCCACTTAATGGATATGTTAGCAGAACTTACAGACCCACGCAAGGAAAAAGGGAAACGACACCCGTTGAAAGCAATCCTCGCACTTTTAGTCGTTGGATTGATGTGCGGGCATAAAGGGTATACATCCATCGCTACCTGGGCACGCTCACAGCCCGCACTCACAAAAGCACTCGGGTTCACACATCACAAAACGCCTTGTGCCGCAACTATCCATAATCTGTTGAAAAAGTTGGACGTTGAAGCATTAGAAAACATCCTGTCAAAATGGGTAAACGCCGCATTAGCAGAGTGCCCTGATTTGCGGGGGTGTTCCGACGCAGTCGCTATAGATGGCAAAACCCTGCGTGCGTCTAAAAAAAGTGGTGCGATGATCAGCCATTTACTCTCCGTCGTCTCTCATGAGTTAGGGATCACCCTCACGCAGCGAGGTGTCAGCGACAAAACCAATGAAATACCGGTATCAACGGAAA
This sequence comes from Candidatus Poribacteria bacterium, assembly GCA_965200395.1. Classification (GTDB taxonomy): domain Bacteria; phylum Poribacteria; class WGA-4E; order WGA-4E; family WGA-3G; genus MSPOR6. Next base: position 2,108,135 of record CBDAUH010000004.1, read on the forward strand.
TCCTCAAAGCGTTTGATGTAGCAGGCAAAGTTATCACAACGGATGCCCTTTTGACACAACGCTCTTTCTGCCACGGAATCATAAACAGCGGGGGCGACTATATGCTGCCTGTTAAAGGCAATCAACCGGACCTGTTAGAAGCGATTGAAAAACTTTTTCAAGGCGTGCCTGACGCGGTTTCTGAAGACACAACACACCCTACTTTAGGGAAACCGATATACATGCATGAGACGATTGAAAAGTCGCATGGCAGACTTGAGACGCGATGTATCAAGGCAAGCACAAGTCTCAACGCATATCTGGATTGGCCGGGCGTAGCACAAGTGATCCAATATTGCTATACTTCCAAAAATATGAAGACAGGAGAAGAGACAACCCGCACTACCTATGGGATTACGAGCCTGAAACCGAGTGAGGCATCCGCAGAACGCTTACTTGCTTTACGGAGAGGCCATTGGGCAATAGAGAACAAGTCGCATTGGATGCGCGATGTGCTACTCGGCGAGGACGCATCACCTGTCAGATGCGGGGCTATTCCACAAGTCATGGCCGCTTTACGAAATACCGCATTATCCGTATTCCGTTTTCAAGGCATAACACGGATCGCTGATAAAATAAAGGAATATGCATCAAAACCTTTACTCACAGTTAACTTGATAAAATGAATATCTATAAAACTAAATAACCCTAAGACGTAGGTTTGAGACGTGAAACTTCTTGCATAATGTTATCGGTTAGGGTCGGTGAAAGTTGGAAATAGTCAAGTGCCTCTCTAATCATCGTTTCCTCCTTTTGTAAGCGGTTCCGTGCCCGCTGTAAACGACTTTTTATCGTTCCCGCAGAAACACCTAAAAACTTGCTAATCTCCTCAACTGTCATTTCACCAAGATAGTAGAGTGTCATCACCATGCGCTCACTCTCTTTCAACTTCGCAAGTAGTCTTTTGACAACCTCGCGTTGTGCATCAATAGCAGTGTTCGCACGTTCTTCCACGACATGCTGGGAATAAGCATCTCTTTGTATCAGGGTTGTTTCTGCGTCCTCTAACGGTTGTGTTCGTATTCGTTTCTTACGAAGCCAGGCGTAGCATCGGCGCGCCGCAATTACATAGAGCCAGCCAGAAAACTGGTTTGGGTCTTTCAGGGTGTGCAGTCTCTGATACACTTTCAGGAAAGTGTCTTGTGTAATCTCTTCGGCGATGTGAAAATCTCCGAGCTTCCGCCATGCCAATGTGTGAACAGGCTTTTGATATCTTTTCACAAGTTCAGCGAAAGCATCTTCATCACCAGCAAGAACACTTTGGATGAGTTCAACATCATCATTTTTCATCAGGGGTCTCCAGAAAGTGTAGGCTTAACTTTATAATTCGAAACCCTATGACGCGACTTAGGAGGAAAACGGTTGCATAATTCTGCAAGTTTTTTACAAAGTGGTTAGATATGGTAGGAAATTATTGTATCAAATTAGGAGGGTATGTCAAGTATGAAGTTTGGAATCAACGACACAACCGCTAATTGTACCGTATGCTGCAATTACATAAAGCCATCCAGCAAATCGTTGTGGGTTCTTAAGTGTCGTGAGTTTCTGATATGCTTTGAGGAAGGTGTCCTGTGTAATCTCTTCGGCAATATGAAAATCACCGATTTTCCGCCATGCAAAGGTTTATAGATGGTGTTCATGTTAGTTAGGGACGTTCCAAATGAATATGGCACCATCACTATCGCCGCTCGCGAGAATTTTACCATCAGACGAAAATGCTAAATTGGTAACCCAGCAGGTATGTCCTCTTAGGGATGCCAATAATTTACCGGTAGAAATATCCCACAGTTGAATCATCCCGTCACGACTGCCACTGGTAAGAATTTTGTTATCAGGGGAGAATTCCAAATCGGTCACAGACTCATTTTGTCCTTCAAGAGATATAAGTTGTTTCCCAGAAGTAATATCCCATAACTGTATTTGATCAGTGCTGCCGCTTGCAAGAATTTTACCGTCCACAGAAAATGCTAAGGAACGGACCTTGCTCGAAGGGAGACTTGATATCTGCGTTCCAGCGTTTGTATCCCATACTCGAATTGTACCATCATCACTACCGCTTGCAAGAGTTCTACTGTTGGCAGTGAATGCTAACGCGTTAATTATATTCGTATGTCCTTTGAGAATGATGGGCTGCTGACGACGCGTATCCTCCCATACCTCCCATAAGAGTATTGTAAATCGGTAATCCTCGGTAGTCCTTTTTGAATTTTGAACTGCGGCAAGAATATGACCATCTTGAGAAAAGATAACTTGTCCGGATATTCCTGATCTCAACTGTTCTGGAAGTTCAGGTGCGTCTCCTTTGTGTAATTCAACGGAAAACTCAGACAGTTTATCTGCCGAACGTACATCCCATACATTCAGTGTGCTGTTTACACTTTCCTTAACATGTACCCCTCCATGTGCACCTCGCCATTCTTTCGTATACTTAAACCCGGTTGCACTAGTTACTGTGTTCCCATCAAGTGAAAATACGAAATCAATGTAACCATCAGTATCTATATGGTTAGGGAATCGGGCGAAAGTAGCCGTATCCCACAGTTGAATTGTGGTACCTTGCCCGGCACCCAAGATGCTGTTATCTGATGAAAACGCCAATTCGCGAAGCCCTGATGTATGTTCAGTTGAGAACAAAAATAGCATCTCACCACTGTTAACATCCCAGATATGTATTTTACCATCTTGATTTACACCTGCCACTCTCTTGGAGTCTGGTGAAAATGCCAATGGATATATATCTCTAAGTGTAGTGCGGAGTGTTTTGGAAACAACATCCCACAACTCTATTTCACCTTCACCTGTACGGCAAGCCAAGGTCTTACCATCTTGAGAGAACGCAAGGATACCATGATAATAGATTGGATTTTGAGTCAAGGTTGTTAGGAGTTTTCCTACAGTCACATCCCATAAATGGATTGGACCATTAAAACCAACAGAAGCAAGGAGGGCACCGTCTGGTGAAAACATCAACTGATTTACACTACCTTTATGACCTTGAAACGTATTCAGATGTCGTCCGGTAGTAATATCCTCCAACCGAATTCTACCGTCCTCGTACCCAACAGCAAAAATGCTGTTACCGTCAACATTATTAAGGTATAAATCTGCGGTTGAAACCCCACGACCAAAAAGGGAAGTCAAAAGTCCACTAAATCCACCTGAAGTTTTTGAGTGGAAGTCTCTTTTTGCACCGGTAGTTATATCCCATAAACTAAATGATGTAGGATTAGGATAATGCCCACTGAGAAGGGTTTTGCCATCGTTAAATATTTTTAGTGTATGGATCAACGACTCTTCTCTTGCAAAGGATTTCAAATGTTTGCCAGTACTCGTGTCCCACAAAGAAATGTCCCCATACATACCACTTGCCAATGTTTTACCATCAGGAGAGTAAGCCACCTTACCTGTGTGTGTTGTATGATCAGTAAGCAGCGAAAGCACGGTACCAGTGTTAGCATCATAGATCCAAACCCCTGTAGCACTGCTAACTGCAATTTGAGTACCATCAGGTGAAAAACTTATACCGTTTATACTGCCTTTGCTTAGACGGGTTTTTGCACCTTCTGGTAGTTTCCATAGTGTGTAGTCTTCCTGATCACCTAAGATCTGATTCGCTTCGTTTTCATTTCCATCATCCCCACCACTTGTATCCGAACTTGCTCCCGGTTGATTCTGATCATCCTGCTTTGCAACTGCGTTCTGAACAATAAGTGCATCTACAAGTTCAACTGTCGTCTCTGACTTTGCATTTAAACTATAAGGTCGCTGAAAACGCATTAGGTGTTGACTGCCTAAACCAAGCATTAACACCATAAGGATCGCACTTGCAGCACCCATCACCCACGGAACAATAGGTTTGCTTGCCGAAGGAGCATTAGGTTTGAGACGTGAAACTTCCTGCATAATATTATTAGTAAATGTTGACGAAATTTGAAAGTTGCTGGTTGCTTCTCGAATCATCGGTTCCTCCTGTTTCAATCTATTCCGTGCACGGCGGAGTCTACTCTTTATTGTGTTTGCAGATACTCCCAAAAACTCGCTCATCTGTTCACACGTCATCTCTCCAAAGTAGTGTAACGTTATCACCGTGCGTTCACTCTCCGGTAATGTGGCAAGCAGTTTCTTGACAACTTGACGCTGTGCTGCAACGGTTGCCTTTGCATCTTCATCAGCAACATACCTGGAATACGCCTCAGGTTGTATATCTTCACTGTCTATTTCGTCTAACGATTCGGTTTGTATCTGTTTTTTGCGAAGCCAAGCTTGACAACAACGTGTTGCAATCACATAAAGCCATCCAGCAAATCGCTGCGGGTTCTTAAGTGTCATGAGTTTCTGATATGCTTTGAGGAAGGTGTCCTGTGTAATCTCCTCGGCGATATGAAAATCACCGATTTTCCGCCATGCAAGCGCATGAACCTGCTTCTGGTATTTCTCAACTAAAACGGAGAAAGCAGAATCATCACCTTCAAGGATGCGATGAATCAATACGGCATCATTTTCTTTCATAGGTCACCTTCCAAAATGTGCGTAAAAAGTATGTATCCAAAGTATTTACCTGTACTTATAATGACGCGGGTCAGGTATAAGTCGGGTGCATAATGCCGAAGAAATCGCTAACAGGACGATCCGATAGAATGGATTACTACTTTATCAGGATTGGAACGGAACGTCAATGAGGTAAGGTTACTTGATATGGTAAAGTCAGAGTCTCTACAATACCCTGATGTCCAATTAATTCTAAAATACCATAAATTACAAGAAGATATGGAATGACACCTATTCGGTGGGGACATTCCATAGCAGAATACTCCCTGCAAAGTGAGAATGTAAATTCGTGCTTGCAAGAGTTCTGCCATCAGGTGAAAAGACTAATTGGGTTATTGGACTTGTATAAGGTTTAAATGTTGCAAGTTTCTCTCCTGTTGGAATTTTCCATAAATGGATTACACCACCTACATCGCCACTTGCAAGAATTGTACCACCTATTGTAAATGCCAACTTACACACTGCGTCTGCATGTCCTTTGATTGTCAAAATACGTTCGCGGGTCATAATATCCCATAGATAAATAGTTTCATCCTCGTTTGCTGCTAAGATGGTTTTTTCTCCTTGTGCCAAAGCTACTGTGTCAATCTTTTGAATGACTGGATCGTCACCAAACATTGACATAAAATTATCTATAATATTCGGTTTCTTTTCAGGCACCCTATATTTTGCTAAGGTTTCACCAGAATTTACATCTGACAAGTGGATATCCTGCCCTTCACGTATTACAAGCACATCTCCATCTTCTGCAAATTCTGTTATAATCGCAGGATTACTTCTCACATTTGGATTTTGCACTGCAAGTGTGTATAAACGTCTTGGGATAGTAAGATCCCACACCTCAACTGCCCCTTCTCGATTTTTGGATGCTAATAGCTCCCCATTAGACGAGAAAGTGGCTTCGGGGATAAACACAGAAGTATTTTCAAAGGACGTTACATATAGGTGGTATATATTTGATGTCCGTGGTAATGGGTTAGTGATTATTCCCTTTGCTAATAGGTTAGAATAAACAGGTAAAGATTTGACGGTATCAACCCCCGCAAGAATGTTAGAGATACGGTATTCCCCTGTGTTAACATCCAAACTCCCAATTTTGCCAGATATATTGAAAGTGTTAAGGGTTTCGTTATTTTTGGAAAAGGCAAGGCTGATAATATCACTTCCCCGTTCTGCAGGCACAACTGCACCACGTGAATGCCATTCGGAATATATGTTTTTAATCGCACTATACATTGGCACTTGTAGATGCAATTTTTCAGTACCAGTATCAGTATTCCATAAGTAGATTTTTCCACGAGCAGTGGTCGCAACAGTTTTTCCATCATGTGCAAACGTCAAACCGGTGAATCTACCCGTATAGCCAGTCGTCAAGGTGCGTTCATGTTTATCATTTGAGACTGACCAAAAATCTACCGCACCTTCATGATCCATAGTGACGACCGTTGATCCATCCGCAGACAACACAAATTCCCATAAACCGCCTTTAACATTCAGAAATGTAGTAATATGTGAACGTGTCTCAACATTCCATACAGTAATACCTCGCACGCCAGCAGCAGCAAGTATTCTGCCATCCTTTGAAAAAGAGAGTATAGATGGATTTCCAGAGAAGTTGGCAATATGAATTGGGAACGTTGCTTTCTGATTACCTGAATCAATACCAATGTCCCAGAAATGTACACTCCTGTCATAAGCAATTGCAAGTCGTTTACCATCTGCAGAGAAAACAAAATCCCTTTTTTCTTGTCCGGTGCTCGGGATTGTGACTATCTCTTTATCTATGTTTCCATCCTTCACGATTGTCTGATTTTCTTTATTTTCATAAGCGAAAAGAACACGAGATCCGTTTGTGAAACCTTGAAATGGAACGCTCATATCAGCATCTATAAGTGGATTAAATTTTGGTAGTTCTGTGGTGTAGGAGTTTAACAATTTTCCAGTGGTACTGTCCCACATCCAGATTTTCGGGATGGCCCACATTAGCACTTTTCTTAGACCGTACGACTTTTTATCAATAAATCCCTCTCCAACGAGTGTTTTACCATCATCCAAAAACCTTATAGAGCGAATCCAATAATCAGGCAATTTGAATGTCAATAGAAGTTTCTGATTTTCAACATCCCAGATACTGCACATGTTGTTAAAGCCAGTACTTGCGAGTGTTTTACCATCAGGAGAAAATGCAACTAACCCGGTTAAATCAGTATTTTTGGTAAGCAGCGCGGTTTCTTTACCAGTTTCAACATCATAAATCCAAATTCCTGTAGAACTTGCAATCGCCAATCTGTTGCCATCCTGTGTAAGCTGCATATCGGTAAACATTCCTTTACCGAGTCTCCGTTTTGCACCTTCTGGTAACCTCCATTGTGTATAATCACCTTGGTCACCCAAAACTTGATTTACATTCCCCCCATCTCCACTGTTTCTACCCCCTAAGGCATCTCTATTCCTAAGTTGATTTCGATTATCCGATTCTACCTGAAGGTCTTGAACAATCTGCGCGTCAACAAGTTCAACCGATCTTTCAGACTGTGCATCTAAATTATACGGTTTTTGAAAATGTGCTAAGCATTGACCACCTATCCCAAGCATCAGTGTAATCAATAACGCGCCTGCAATCCCTATCACCCACGGAATAATAGGTTTGCTTGCTGAAAGAGCAGTAGGTTCGAAACGTGATACTTCTTGCATGATGTTATCAGTAAGTGTTGACGAAATTTGAGGCATACACAGTTTACGCAGCATACTACATATATAAACAAAAGTCAACGTTTTTTTAGATAACAGAAGGGTGTCAAACCTCACTTACCCGAAGTATTGTGTTTAGTTGGCACTTCCTGAGAAATGTCCAGTAAAGTCAGTGGACTTATGATAAAATACCTCCTCATAACGAATTGCGTGAAGTGTCTGTACAAGCAAGAAACACCAAATACAAATTTCTGTAAAACTAAAGCTACAAAACAGTGGTTTAATTAACGTAACTTGTGTAAAATCATAGGACACATTAAACGAAAGGAAACAATAATGAAACATTTTTTAATTTACGTCGGATTGCTAATTATTACTACAACGACTCTTGCGCAAGGAATAACCTTGACATCAATTGACTATCGCAAAGACATGTTATTGGCAGAAGAACCAAAAATAACAAGATTTGAAGGGACATTAGCGATAGTTGAATTTGAAACATTGATTGATACTCCCGCAGCGATTGCATATTACGGTGTTCCACATACCGAAGGAAACTTGACTACACCAAGATATCGCAAAGCAGTGAAAGGAATACACATTGATAACAACAAAACGAAACATCGTATTGCAATGGATATATCAAAACTTGAGGATGTGCATTATGATACCGGTTTAATTGCTAATAATGGAGGCACAATAGTCTATCGTATTGAGGTGTTTGATCAACGTATACAGACAACCCGCGCTTACGATCGACGATTCCGTTACAAAAGGGATGGTGAACCTGCAACAGGTAAATATACATCACTCGTGACATTGACAGAAGGTCCATTCGTGGATCTTGTTACACATAATTCGGCCGTTATTTCTTGGGAGACAGATACTCCGGCAAAAGGGTCTGTCTTGTCGGCAAATAGGGAATTTCTCTCACTAGAATCTTCTATTCGGCATGAAGTTCAACTCACAAGACTAAAACCGAATACAGTTTATACCTATCAAGTCAATTACGGCACTTATACACCAAAATACACATTTAGAACGGCACCTGATATTGGTACACGGACAAGCATTAAGTTCGGATTTATGTCTGATTCACGTGCTGGTGTCGGTGGCGGAGAACGCGCACAGAATGGTGTCAATGCTAAAGACCTCGCTCGTTTTGCAATAGAACTCTATAATAAAAAGGCAGATTTTGTATGCTTCGGTGGTGATCTCATCAACGGTTATACCTCTGACATCAAAGACTATGAGTGGCAGCTGGAAACATGGAAACGAGCAATCCAACCTGTAGGTGCAAATATCCCATTTTACGAATCTATGGGTAATCATGAACAGGTAGGTTCATATTACAAAATGACTGCCCCGCACTTACCGCAGGACGAATACTACATCCAATTTACTGGCACAGTAGGTGAGGATAGTGCGGAGGCGATTTTCGCAAAAGAATTTGTCAATCCCACTGGCAGCCGGTACGAACTAGGAATTCCAAATCCAGAGTTAAAAGGCAGCAAGGAAATGGAGGGGGCTAATGTCGGACCTACATACAGTGAAAATGTCTATTCATTCACCTACGGTAGGATCCATTTCATCTCTCTGAATACCAATTATTGGGGAACAGGTTACAGGAATATCAGCGAATTTGGTCAGAAATCTCAGGATAAAACTGCAATAAATCTTGCGCTAAAGCATCTCGGAGGTAATAGAGAAGGCTACGTAATGCGCAATCAGATGGAGTGGTTAAAAAACGAATTGGACGCAGCCCAAAAAGACATCAGTGTAGATTGGATATTCATCATACTTCATGAACCCCCTTTCCCAAATGGCGGACATGTTAAGGATGCCATGTATTGGGGCACCCCTGGTAAAGGTGAAGATGGTGGATACAACGAAAAAGATGTTCCTATGGGTGATGTAATCGATATGCGAAACAGATTTTGGAAGACAGTTTCAAACAAGTCAAAAGTATTAGCAGTGCTTTGCGGAGATGAACATAATTACAGCCGCACTTTAATTGATTCATCTGTACATCCAGATTTTAGGTTCCCTGTTTGGCAAATAATCAGCGGTGGTTGTGGTGCACCATATTATGTACAAGACAAGTCGGTACCGTGGGTTGATAAGGTAAAAGCGTTTGCTATTGATAAACACTTTTGCTTGTTTACGGTTGATGGAAAGACAGTCGGATTAGAAGTCTACAACGACAGCAGTCAGTTATTAGATAGCATTGACAATTTAACAACAATTCGATAGACGCACTTCAATCCATAACACAACGTGACAGAAACTATTCCCAGTTTTGTCTTATTTTCGTAACATTTGATTGTTATAATTAAGAAAAAGGAATACATACATGAATAAAAAAGGTCTGATCAGTTATGTTGTCCTAGGTATACTTGTCTTTGCGGTATACGGTTTTATCATCCGTGGCGATTCATCAGAAAATAATCAAAGTGAAGAATCGGGGCAATCCATCATTAAGAATAAAGGTTCTGATACGATGGTGAATCTGGCACAGGCTTGGGCAGAGGCGTATTCTGGTGTTTCTGACACTGTATCTGTTGAGGTGGCAGGGGGCGGTTCAGGAGTAGGTGTTGCTGCATTAATCAACGGCACCGTAGATATTGCAAACTGTAGTCGACAGATTAAACCGAAAGAGAAGGAAGAAGCACAAAAAAACACAGGTAAAGAACCGATTGAGTTTATTGTCGGGTATGATGCACTTGCTGTTTATGTCCACAAAGATAATCCTCTGGACAAAATTACCATTCCACAACTTGCTGAAATATACGGTGAAGATGGCCAGATAGCCAAATGGAATCAACTCGGTATTGTCAATTCAGGATGTAGTAGTGACAAAATAATTCGTATCAGTCGGCAGTCAAACTCAGGCACCTACTTCTATTTTAGGGAAGCACTTCTCGGTGAAGACAGAGATTTTGAATTGGGTTCATTAGATTTACACGGTTCAAAGGACGTAGTAGAAGTAATCGGACGAACACATTGCGCTATAGGGTATAGTGGCATGGGATATGCAACTGACCATGTGAAGATGTTAGAAGTAGCAACTGCATCAGATCAACCGTATTTCGCCCCGAACCTTGAGAACGTTATTGCCAAAACCTATCCAATTGCGCGCCCTTTATATATGTATTCACTGGGTGAACCAACCGGTGAAGCAAAGGCATATTTGGATTGGATTTTTTCCGCTGAAGGACAAAAAATAGTCGAAGAACTTGGCTTTGTACCATTAACAAAAAACTGAAGGAACCTCTCGCTTAGATGAAATTTACCCATTCCTTATTTTCAATTAAAGGACGTATCAATAGAGCCGGTTGGTGGTTACTGAATTTACCGATATTTGTAACATTGGCAATATCCATTACGACATTCGATTTTCCAGCAACTTTATTGCTTGAACATATACAGTTACTGATTCTCTTAGTACTAGTCTGTGTACATATTGCGGTATCAGCTAGGCGTTGGCATGACAAAGACAAATCAACGTGGTGGTTGCTGTTTCATATTATTCCGCTTATCTGTTCAATCTGTATACATGCAGCGAAACTATCTTCAGCCTGGTGGGAACTAATTCATGTCATTACAGTTATTAGCTGTCTATGGACATGCGTTGAATTGGGCTTAATCAAAGGGACAGCGGGTGACAATCAATATGGACCGGACTCAGAGACATCTTCGGAATCTATAATTGATATCTATATTAGTATTTGCGGAATAAGCGCAATTATCTTTGTTTTCGGTATATTCTTTTTCGTATTTAAGGAAGGGGCAGGTTTTCTTTTTACTGAACTAAATATCTGGGAGCTTCTAACAAGTGAAGAATGGTACCCGACTTCTCTGAAGAATAAAAGATACGGAACATTCGCGCTGATACTTGGCACTTTTAGCGTGACAGCATTAGCCATGCTGCTTGCAGTTCCGTTTGGACTCGGTGCGGCGATCTACGTATCCGAATTTTGTAGTCCTAAGCTAAGGGAAACTTTTAAGATAGTTATTGAGTTTCTCGCAGCGATCCCATCTGTCGTCTGGGGCTTTATCGGCTTGACGTTGATGAATGAGATGATTATCAAGGTATTTAACGCTCCCATCGGTTTAACGATGTTAAATGGTGGTATAATGTTGGCATTAATGAGCGTTCCGATCATCGTATCCATCGCTGAGGATGCATTAAAAGCAGTCCCAGATTCCTATAGAGAAGCTGCAGAAGCACTCGGTGCAACTCGTTGGCAAGTGATATACCGCGTCCTCTTACCTGCTGCGAAAAACGGATTACTAGCTGCGGTATTACTCGGCGCAGCACGTTCCATCGGTGAAACGATGGCGGTTTTAATGGCAACCGGACACTCAGTTAACATTCCGAACAATCCACTCTCTTGGATTCGTACACTCACAGCAACTATCGCGGCAGAATTAGGTGAAGTGGCAAGAGGTGGCGAACATTACCAAGTTTTATTTATCATTGGTATCCTACTTTTCACAATTACTTTTGTAGTTAACCTCATCGCTGACTTAGTTATCAAAGGAATTCGTCAAAGCTAACATCTGTAAAAATTAAGGAATATATGAATAATAATAATACAGAAATATCTGCACAGGATATGTTCACTGAAACTGCAGTGGGCAAACAGAATAGATACATAGAGAATGCAGTAAGAATATTCTTTCTCATCATGACTTGTTTGATGATTCTTCCGCTACTATTAATCATTGGCTACCTTTTCTATAAAGCATTACCTGTGCTTTCTTTTGACTTTCTGCTAACAAATCCGCAAGATAACATGCGTGCGGGTGGGATATGGGCTCCATTTCTCGGCACAATATATTTGGTAGTGGTTTCACTCTTAGTGGCAGCACCGATTGGTGTCTTCGCTGCAGTATACCTTAACGAATACGCCCGTGACAACTGGTTCACTCGGATAGTAAATTTAGCAGTTGTGAACCTTGCAGGCGTGCCAAGTATCGTTCATGCGTTGTTTGGAGTTGGAGCATTCGTGTTGTTTGCTGGATTGGGTGAGTCAATCCTCGCAGCATCTCTCACGTTAGCAATTATGACGTTACCCGTGATTATCGCGAGTACAACGGAGGCACTTAAAGCGGTACCGATGTCATTTCGTGAGGCATGTTGGAATCTTGGGGCAACACGTTGGCAAACAATACGTCGCATTGTACTGCCAAACTCTATCAGTGGTATTCTAACCGGGGTAATTTTACAAGTTTCGCGTGCAGCAGGCGAAACTGCCCCGATTATGTTTACAGGAGCAGTATTCTACAAAGCTATTGCATCAGCTGACCTTTTCGCCTATAATATAACAGGCCAGTGTATGGCACTTTCATTACACCTCTATACGATTTCAACACAGGTGCCAGATGTAGCAGAGGGCATACCGTATGGTACGGCTATTGTGCTAGTGGGAAGCGTCCTTCTTGTTAATGCAGCGGCAATCGTGTTACGGGTATATCTTAGAACGCGAAAGAAGTGGTAGTCTTCGGCAATTTGAGGTATGGATATAATTTACTGGCATCATCTACCTCGTCACCGAGGTTTGTCATCTCGCCAAGAAGGCGTATATTAGGATGTTACCCATGCTGCATGATGTTAACGACGAATTCACTGGATTACGGAAAAAGTTAGACGAAATAATTGAAGGACCTGTTGTAAGCGGAATTATCCAATTTTTAATACTTGCTTCCGCAGTAGCCTTTGTTCTCGAAACTGAATCAGCTTTTGATAAATATAAGTCTTATTTTACATTCTTAGATTGGACATTTTTGACACTTTTCACAATAGAATACATGTTACGTATCTATACTGCCCCTGATAGGAAAGCGTTTATATTCAGTTTCTTCGGCATTGTTGATCTGCTTGCGATTTTACCAGCTCTCATGTTGATTCCTGGGTTTCGTGTACTACGTGTTCTCAGATTCTTACGGATTTTCAGAATCTTTAAAGCCACACGATTCGTACTAGCGGTGGATAGAATGATCGAGGCATTAGCTGAAGTTAAGAGGGAGCTTCTGGCACTTGTGATCCTATGCTCACTGTTTGTTTATTTAGCTGCATGTGGCATCTACGTCTTTGAAAAAGATGTACAACCTGATAAATTCGGTTCTATTCCCGATGCGATGTGGTGGGCAATCGTATCTCTAACTACAATCGGATATGGTGATGTGTTTCCAATTACAACCGGTGGCAAAATTTTTACTGCATTAGTTGCTTTAGTTGGTGTAGGACTTATAGCAATTCCATCCGGACTATTGGCATCCGTTCTAACTGAAGCGCGGGTTGAAGAAGAAATGCAAGACGAGGAAATTGGTGAAATAGATGAGAAATAGTAAAGGGTTTCCACTGGAACATTTTTGAGAAGAACATGGTCCAAAACAGCGAATAGCTAAAGACGTGAGGAATACGTGGAAAACAAAATTGAAATTTCTGACTTGAAGGTGTCTTACGGTGATAAACAAGCTCTGAACGGTATATCTATGAATGTATATCCGAATGAGATTCTTGGTATCATCGGTCCTGCACAATCGGGAAAAACGACGTTGTTAAAAGTCATTAATCGGACGTTGGAATTCACTCAAGGCACATCTATTGAAGGCACAGTGAAGTTAGACGGTGTTGACATCAATTCAATCAGCGATGTATATAGGTTACGGAAACGCATAGGAATGGTGTTACCGTTGCCGTTAGGTTTACCGTTGTCCATATATGACAATGTGGCGTTTGCTCCAAGAACATCAGGTCTTCGCAATAAAGCAGAATTAGATGAAATTGTTGAGCGATGTCTGCAGCAGGCTGCCCTATGGGATGAAGTGAAGGATCGTCTGGACAGTCTCGGAACTAAACTTTCAGGCGGTCAGCAACAGAGATTGACCATTGCAAGAGCACTTTCACATCAACCAGAAATTCTTTGCCTCGATGAATTCTCTATCGCAGTTGATCCGATCACAACGATGCGTATTGAAGATGTACTAAAAACACTTAGAAATGAGATGACAATTTTACTCGTCACGAATTTAGTCCAGCAAGCGAAACGATTGGCAAACCGCACCGCATTTATGCTAAACGGAGATCTGATTGAACTTGATGAGACAGAGGTAATTTTTTCTGATAATCCTGGACAACAATCTACCTATGACTACGTAAACGGGAATTTTGGATAGGCAGTACAAGAGGAGCATCTCACTTGGAAACGAATGATTTCAGCATTGAAACCGAGAATCTTAGCCTGTGGTATGGTGATTTTCAAGCACTTATCGATGTGAGCGTTAAAATCCCCACAGGCAAAATAACTTCTCTGATTGGACCATCTGGGTGTGGCAAGACAACACTTCTTCGCTGTTTTAACCGAGTCAATGAAAGATATGGCAACGTTACGACAAAAGGTGAAATAAAGATATTAGGAAAGAATATCTACGATTCGGACGTATCTCTGCTTGAGTTGCGAAAAACTGTAGGCATGGTATTTCAACGACCTAACCCATTACCGATTTCGGTATACGAAAATATCCTTTTCGGTCTACGAATACATTCTCCGTTTGGGAATCTCAACCGTACACAAACCGATGAGATAGTAGAGGAAGCACTCACCTCAGTTTTTCTGTGGGATGATTTGAAGGATAAACTAAAAACACGGGCGACATCATTGCAATTAGAACAGCAACAGAAACTCTGTATTGCACGGTTGTTACCGCTCAAACCACAAGTAATATTGATGGATGAACCTTGCTCAGCCCTTGATACAAAAGGCACACTTGCTGTTGAGGAATTAATGTCGGTTCTCGCTGGTTCATACACTTTTTTGATTGTTACACATAATATGGCACAAGCAAGACGGGTTAGTGATGAGTGTATTTATATGTTTCTAGGTGAACTTATTGAACATAGGGAAACACAGGCACTTTTTGAGTCCCCTGAACACCCGAAAACTGCTGATTATGTGCAAATGCGATACGGATAGAAAACACTAAAAGGGATACAGTAATTAATAGATTTAAGTAAACAGTTATCCCTACCTGTCCGGAAAAAGGCATTCTTTAGGGAATGCAAACACCATGAGCAGGTCAGAATTAATATACCATACCATTGCCATAGTAACACTGGCAATAATCATTATTCTGTTATTGAATATCACTTCAGACAGGTCCTATGTTGAAGGTAAAATCAGTTCTGATGCGATAACAGAAGAAACTGTGTCTAAAATATATGGTCAACTATACCGAATGATTCCAAGTTTATGTGGGGTGATATTGTTTAGTATTGTAGTATCATTTTTTCTGGAAGAATGGTTACAACAAACATCATGGCAATACCGAATAATAGAACGGTATATAACGATTTTGGCAAGAGTGCCATCTCTGGTTGTCGGCATATTAGCTGTCTACTTCATCTTATTTCATTTTCAGAACATTACGTATTATGGTCTATTATTGACTATTGTGCTATGTGTGATGCCTGTTGCCATACAGTCTACACAAAAGGCAATTCAAACTGTTGATATGTCTGTACGAGAAGCAGCTTATGCGTTGGGGGCAACTAGATGGCGTGTGGTTGCTGACCATGTTTTTCCACGGACATTTCCTGCGATATGGGTTGTAATAAGCACTGCAATTTCGCGAATCTTGGCGATGACTGCACTACTTATCGCTGTCGTATGGATTTACGCGTCAAATTCTTTTACTATACCCAAAAGTGTTTTTGTATTAATATCTTGCTCAGTGGTAGTCATTGTTCTTTCAAGTCTACTTGATTGGAAAAAGTGACTCAGATAACAAAGAGTTCACCTACAAATGCAACAGCCGATAGATGCGCCTATTTTGTATATCGATGATTTGAATGTATGGTTTGGGAAGAATCATGTTTTAAAAGACTTAACCTTTGATGTTTTTTCAAGACAGGTAACATCATTTATTGGACCATCAAAATGCGGTAAAACGGCACTAGTTCGTTGCTTGAATCGGCTGAATGATTTGAAATCGGACTTTAGATACACCGGCAAGATTCATCTCAATGGAGTGGATCTGTATTCATCTGAAGTAAATATCACTGATATTTCCCAGAAAATAGGGATGGTATTTCATAAACCAATTCCTTTCCGTAGATCAATTTATGAAAACGTTGCATATACTGCACGACTTCAGGGGATAAAACAATCCTCTCAACTCGATACTATTGTTGAAGAATGTTTGAGAGACGTGCAGCTTTGGGATGAAGTCTGTAATGACCTTGGTGCATCACCAGACATATTAACTATCGGACAACAGCAACAACTTTGCATTGCACGCACATTAGCAAGTAATCCTGAAATATTAATATTGGATGAGCCGTGTGAACAACTAGATGCTACGGAAACCCCAAAACTGGAAGCGATTGTACAGAGTCTCAAGAGTCGATATTCACTTATATTCATTACGAACAAGAGGAGGCAAGCAGCCCGTGTGTCTGATGTTACTGGATTTCTATACAACGGCGAATTAATTGAATTTGGTCAAACAGAACAAATATTTACGAATCCAAAAAACAAACTAACCGAAGACTATGTAACAGGCCGCTTGGGGTGATACGAAGCCTGACAGGAGACACCGATGCAACATTACTTGGAATCAGAGCTCAAAGTACTGCAGCACCAACTGCTTAAAATGGGTGGGATTGCAGAAAATATGTTGCGTGATGCTGTCCAATCTGTCCTAAATCAGGACGAGGAATTAGCGCATCGTGTAATCCTTGTTGATGATACGGTGGACAAATTAGAAAATGAAATCGAAGCACGATGTATACAACTCATTGCACGACACCAGCCCGTTGCTTTTGAGTTACGTTACTTAACGACGACATTAAAAGTTAACAGAAACATCGAAAGAATAGCGGATAAGTGCGTATCCATTGCTAGACGAAGCATCGAACTGTTAGAATATCCACCGATGAAACCATTTGTTGACCTACCACCTGTAACACATCTTATACAAGAGATGGTGAAGGATGCGCTCGACGCACTGGTAAATCGAAATGCAGAACTCGCCAGAGAACTTCGCGAACGTGATAGCAAAGTGAACGCATTTTACGAACAGATGTACGGTGAGCTTTGCTCCGTGATGTCTGAGCAACCGCAACACATTCAGACAGGCATAAGTTACCTTCTTCTTTTTCGCCATTTAGAACGTGTTGGTGACTTAGCAGCGAATATCGGTGAAGAAGTATATTACCTTGTTAAAGGTGAAGTTATTCGGCATACGAATATTACATAATGCTCAATTCACTAAAAAGCGAATAACCGCTCTCAACGGTTGTTTACTCTTGTTCTGCTGGGAAAAAATGCACATCTCGCTGCGGGAATGGTATCTTGATGTTATATTCCTTAAATTTCTGCCAAATCATAAAATGTAGATCGCTTGCAATATCGAAACGTTTGAACGAATCTGGAATCCACGCTAACAATTCGAAATCTAATGACGACTCCCCAAAGCTTATAAACCGTACAAATGGAGCGGTGACCTGCTCCTCTATGTTGGGAGACGGTTCTTTAATCACTTCAGGATGTTCATGTGCTGCTTCAAGCATTGCTTGTTTAACAATCTGCACATCCGAACTATATGATACACCCACCTGAATCCGTACACGGAAACGATCATTATAGTGTGTAAGATTGTGAACAGGTTCTGTGATTAACTGAGAATTTGGTACAATAATCTCTTTCTCATCAAGTGCCACAATAACTGTTGACCGCAGGTTAATACTACTGACCCTACCATAGATGTTAACATCTATAATTTCTACTAAATCACCTATTTTAATGGGTCTCTCAAAGATTAGAATAAAACCTGAAATCAAATTAGCCACAGTATTTTGTAGACCGAAACCGATACCGATACTCAAACCGCCGAAAATCAAAGCGATACTTGTGAAACTGATTCCAAGTGTACTGAGAGTAATTAGAATACCGATGGTGATAAGCACAAAGTGGAATGCGCGCAGGATGATGAACTGTGTATGTCTTTCAATTTGAAATGCTCGTAATACCTGCTGTCTAAGTATATATTGTGCGTACTTGGACAGAACAAACATACCGAAGATAATAACAAATCCATAAAATATCCCTGCTAATGTTAATCTACGCGCACTTTCATCAACAGCTTCCGGTTTTCTACCAAGTAATGTTTGAAAGAAAGATGGAATGCCTGCGATTTCTTCTGTCTGTTGTTTGGGAGGTTGAAATAGTTCCGTGATTGGATAATTAAAAACCTTCCCAAACAATCCAGAACTAATACCAGCGATGTTGAATGCAACAGCAATTCCAATTATCATTACGATAAGGAAAAGTACTGCAATTAACCGACTCTGTATATTGTCGGATGTATTGAGTCTATTAAATAGGCTACGCAACCATCTACGTAAGAATTCTGCAATAATAAGTGATACGGTAAGTACACCAACCAATATCATGATTTGCCAAACGGTTACAGGTTCCTCTAACATGATAGCTTCAGTTCTGAGGAATGCCTGAATTTGTTGCCAAAATTCATTCATCGTCTGCTATCCTACAATTGGTGTATTATATAGTGGTTGCGCTTGAAACGTCTGACGCAACGTGTAAGTCCTATTTACATATATTCAATCAATAGCGATCTGTTCAACAGAGTGAACGAATAAGACATCGTTGACACCTTGATATCGTTGTAGCACATCAGAAAAGTCGTTAGAATTCATATCCTCTGAAGTGAGGCCTACGATAACCAAGTCTGCCTGATCAGATCTTTGTGCGACATCCTGCTCCAATCCTTCTAGACTGTCATAAGAGACAGAAGTTACATTCTGCATGGATATCGGCAGGCGCCCATCCTTGATAAAGGTAGAAAGTTTATCAGCTTCTAATTCAGCATCCCAAGACCCTGAACATGCAAATAAACGTATCTTTGCCTTTTTCCATTCAGGGTGTCCGACCAATATATATGCAAGTAATAGCATCATAGGTACATTGCTGATATTATCATCCGTTACCCACACATGAATTGATGATCTATACCCGAAGCGGTATTTTGCAGAACGTAGGACGAGTACATTAAAAAGAGATTCCGCTGCAAGTTGAGCCCCAAGCATGACTTCTTCAATTTCTTCGGGGTTTTCTTTATCAAATTCAAGGAGTATTGAGTTGTTTGATAATCCAGATATCCCTGGCATCTGTAGGACTTGTGCTAATCCTTGTTGGAAGGTTGGACAAATAAGAGAGTCAACGAATATTCCCGCTCCACTTGCCTCAGTCTGTTGTATTAGGGATTCAACGTGAATCCGTGCTGAAATTTCTTCCTGAATGGAGTAGTCTCCAGGGAAAAATTGGATAAAGTGCCCAAATCCTTGTCTGTGGCATATCCAACGAAGCAGATCGAAATGTCCGAGACGACGCTCTCCAAATTGCGTTATTGCTACAATTGATGGTCGCCAACCACTTTCTGCTGCACCAGCTCTGTTTTTCTGTAGTGTCGTCTGAAGCCATCGAGTTAACTGGAACATTGCACCTTGGAAAATACCGGACATACCGCGCTGTTCACGATGTCCCTGCCTGAGACCGATGTAAATTGCTAAGATAAGAATAATTGATATGACAGCATAAATGGGGTGAATCAGGATCATCATCAAACCGCACATGATGAAACCTAACAATGAAACATACCAACGTGAATGGAATGTTGGACGGTAAGACGGATCTCCTGCAAAATGTTCAAGAAATGAGACAAGGCACAGTGCACCGTAAGTTACTAAGAAGAACATTGTGAGGATTTGGGCAATGAAGTTGAGCTCTCCTATTGCCACAAACACCATTGCAATTATACCTGATACAAAAGTCGCGGGTATCGGTTCCTGTGTTTTTCCGACCCCATACTGCAGGAGCCGGTTCAATCCAGGAATAGGTAAAACGTTATCTCGAGCTAGTGCTTGCAGTGTCCTTGGGGCAACCATAATAGAACCGAGTGCTGACGATAACGATGCTGCCCCCAACCCAATGAATATAGCAGATTCCCAGGCTGCTATCTTCGCCATAATGAAGTCATCATGAGCAAGGAATTCAGGTGCTGCACTCTGACAAAGCTTAAACGCCACAAGAATATAGATAACCATACCAGCAAGCGTTGCACTGATCGTTCCGAGCGGGATGCTCCGTTGTGGATTCTTCAAATCACCAGATAACCCTAATCCTGCGATCATCCCTGTAAAAGCAGGGAAACAGATGGCGAAAACTTTGCCGAAAGAATCAGCTCCTTCTTTTATACCTTCTGTGATATTGAGAGTTTCAGGACGAATAGATTCTTCAGGTCTCCCCAGGAAAAACGCAGAAAGTGACACAGCCAGAATGACACAGATTAACCATAACATTGAAACGCCCATATTTGCACCTTTTGTCAACATAATAATGATGAGAATAAACGTGCTAGGGATACTTATCCAACGAATGTCGAGTATTTCTGTAAAATCTGGATATCTCACTCCTAAGTCATCTATCACAGGTGCAAAAGCTGATGCGAAAGCGACCATGTAAAATGCGATTGATATTGCCTGAGAAAGATATAATGCGATTCCTATAGTGCCACCGATACTTGTTCCAAAGGATCGGCTAACGATATAGTATGCACCACCGCCAGCAACTCGGCGATTGGTTGCCACTTCGGAGACTGCAAGTACTGTCGGTATAGTCACAAGATGCCCAAGTACAATGATTGCAAGGCTCTTCAAAAAACCCATGTGTCCAACGGCATAACCGAAACGTAAGAAGAGAATTGCCCCCAAAATTGTACTTATAGACGCAAGAAAAACAGGGGCTGTTCCAAATCCGTGTCCATGCTGTTCATCAACGTCGTTGTTTCGATCAGTCCCTGATCGGTTTTGTTGTCTGAATTTAGAAAACATTTCATGAATCCTTAAGAGTTACATAGAGGATAATTCAGTCATGCTTATCAAGTATTGGAGTCTACATTATAGTGTAATTCGTAAAATTGATAAATATTTATAGTTAAAATTTTCAGTCAATGGTTGACTATTATATACTGAAGAACCGCTTAAACGCAACCCAAGTCGATCTGTAAGGTTAAAAGTAATTGCTGGTTCTGCTGAAAAGCGGTAATTCTTGAAGCCAACTTCTGGCGTGAATTTGAGCACTACATTTAGCTTTTTCCATCCTATTGATGAGAACACCAACCATCGAAATGAAGTAGGGTCAAATTTCCTTATAGTAAGGCCTCTGCGGGGCTGTATGTTTTCAATGAAATATCCAACGCCACCAGAAATCCGTAACGTGCCTTTTTCATATATCCCAGGGCGGATGTAACTTCCAATTTGTGATGTTAAGGCACTTCCTTTACTAATGTTGCGTTCTAAATCTGTAAACGCTTCAATACCGAGTTTATTTATTCGCATGCCTCCTTGTATATGTGCCTTGACAATTTCAGAATGAACACCTTCTTCACCTGACGCACGCGAACCAAAGATACCTCCCCATCCGTTGATATTTTTAAATGGAACCACTGCAGTTAAGGACAATGTTCGAGAAGCACCATCTCCTGAAATACCGAAGTCTACTGTCTTCACATCGGTCGGCAAATCAGCAAACTGACCATATACAGGTAAAACATTATAAATATACAAGAGAACTATAAATATAAAACATATTACTTTGCACTTCGTACAACTAAAGAACATTATTTAGTAACCAGGTCCCTTTGTGCATCAAATTCCAGTGAAGAGAATTACATAAGAAAAAGAATGATACTGTTCCCTCATTCAGTATATGCGTTAATTAGTATTTCAGTGTATTTGTTAGACATCGATGTATCCAACAAGTTCAGAAAATAGAACCGTTTTACCATTTATAGTAGATTAACATTTATATTATACTTAGGCAGACCATCTTTGTCAAATCAAATAGGAGTGTGTGAAGTTTTCGTATTAACAACCATTCTTTTCCAAATATCCTTTTGGCAATGGTTTTCCGCCGACAAGAGCAGTTTTCAAAGGACGAACATGCCGACAACTCCCACGATACTGGAATCCAGGACAATCACAGGTTATATCAGCACCAATCACCTCTAGTGTGTAGAATTTACCTTTTTGTGATGAACTTTCGGTGTGATAGACAGAACGTTGCGACCCAGAAAGGACTTCCGCTAAAATACGAATCGCTTCATCAGCATAGGGTATAAGTTGTTTACGTGCAGCTTCTTCCAAATGTGATGCGTTTTCTGCAATGTATGCATTTCCCGAATTCTGTAATACTTCTTGTATAGTATCTTCCTTAATTTCAGAAGATTTAATAGAAAGTGCGTTCATCATCCGTTTGAGCTCACTGAGGACATCTAGCTTAATTGCTGCTTCACCCCCTGGTACCAATATTGAACCTTCAACGATAGAATCCATCAATGCTGTCTTCGCTTCTAATACAGTCTTCACGAAGGAATCAACGGTTCCTGATGCGATCATATAGGTAACGTTTACAGTACCCGTTTGTCCGATACGATAGGTGCGATCCTCTGCCTGCCAATGATTAGCGGGAACCCAATCTAAATCGTTGAAAACAACCTGGCGTGCGGCAGTAAGATTTATGCCTATCCCCGCAATATGCATATTCGCGACAAATATTCTAATATTCTCATCGTTTTGAAACCGATCAATCCTCTCCTGTCTCTGATGTGTTGGCACATTCCCTGATATGTATACTGCTCTGTCTTTGAAATGTTTTTGGAAACGGTGCATCGTATTGAGAAATGAGGTGAAAATAATGACTTTTTCACCTTGTTCTAAAGCATTTTCAACGAATTTGATGGTGTGACGACATTTGACAAAGGCAATTGCCCTGCGAACTTGTGTTACCCGTCCCATTGCGTTCCCAACATCTGTTAAGTCTATGGATTCCTCAAATTCTTCGCGTTGTTCCGGTGTGAGTTCAAGAGATTCGGGAAATCCCATTAATTCTTCTGATGCCTCAAATTTATGTAGGAAATCCTGCAGCAATCGGTTGTAGTGTTGGACAGCATAAGGATGTAGTTGGACATCTAACCAAGTACGGACTTTAGGTGGTAAGTCTAGGACTTCATCTTTTGTGCGGCGTAACATCACACCGTGTAGCTGCACAGTCAATTCCTCAATATTGCTCGCCCCATCTGCTACTAATCCAAAATCTCCTTGATATGCTTCGCAATATCGTTTTGCGAAACTAGTGAAACTTTTGCCAAGCGGATGGTCGAGAATCTGTAACAATGGAAAAAGGTCGCGGGGACGGTTTGTCATCGGGGTGCCGGTGAGGGCATGGATAACAAGTTCTCCTGGAATTGCTTTGACCAATTTTAATGCGTTTTGACTTCGCTGACTCTGGTAATTCTTCAGATAATGTGCTTCGTCAAAGACAACACCTTTCCAATGAAACGCAAGAAGCTGATCAAGGTTCTTTCCGAGGATCTCATAGTTGATAATAACCCAATCTTGGAAATCTGTGGAAGGGAGGGGTGCGGGGCCAACGATGGCAGGTTCTGCATGTGGCAGGACAGTTTCGATTTCGCGTGCCCAATTCTGTTTGATAGATGCGGGACAAATAACAAGGTAGGGACCGACCGGTTCAGCTTCAACCATTGCCAACACGGATTGACGTGTTTTTCCCAGCCCCATATCATCAGCGAGGAGTGCCCGACGACGTCCTAATAAGAAGGCAATTCCTTCAATTTGATGTGGAAACAAACCGTTTGCAATTTCTTCAGCACGAATTTTTAACTCCTCAGCAAACAAAGAACCACCATCCCCATTGGACAATAACGTGAGTATCGTGGACGCAGCCCGGAAAGGTTACGCTACATGTCCCGTAAACTGTCAGTTTGTGCATCTGTAGGACACAGACAAAAAATGGACACCACAAAAAACCTTAGCGAACCAGACCACACGATCCAGAGCAAAAACGTAGCAAAGCACAACGTGCCTTTGCGGTAAAACTTGCAATTATTTAAAAGTCCCTATCTACGAGCCAAAGATCCCCTTTACTGATGATGCTGAGGTGCTTGAGCATCACTGCACCGGGAAAATCTGGTGCAATACCGATACCCATTGCGAAGATCTTTCCATTTCCTCGTGCATGTTCACCAATAAATTTTAAATCAGGTGTCTCAATACTTGTCGGAATGCCATCACTGAAAAGAACAACAATGGAGGGAGATATCTTGGCGGTTTCTGTCAACGCTGTAAGCATGTCGTAATCGTTTCCTTTTGTCCGTATACGAGATTTTATGTCCACGAAATAGGCAGACGCTGCTTTCACGGATTCTGGTGTCACAGGAACATAATCGTCTTGATAGACAACGTATTCCGTGCTAAAGGCAACGATATTAAAAGTGTCGTGTGGTTTAAGGAAAGTCAATGAATCTCGCATGATGTCAACGACCTTTTTTAGTTTGTAATCTGCTAAATTCTGAAGACTAGCGGACAGGTCAATGCAGTAGACAATGCGTTGAGGTCCATCTTGTGCTTCAATGAATTTGACTAACCTACTTTTTGGACGTTCAGGCACGCTTTTTTCTTTTTTAATGAGTTGAGCGACACCTCTACGAATTTGGGTCGGAGCTTCAAACTCTATATCAACCGCAGTGGGTGCTACGCCCTCACTTATATTTACCTTCTCAAAAGGTTGAAACACAGTGGGTTCAGCTGCGGAAACGACACCGTGCTGTGAAACAGGTTGATTGCTTGTGAGTATCTTCATATTGGGTTGATTTGTGGTTTGTGAGGTTTCTCGGCGAATCTGCGTACGTTTCGGTGGTGTAATCCGCTTCGTTTTCGGTTCATCTACAGTTGTGAAGAGTGCATCTATGCTATCTGCATGCTGTCTCGGTACAGCGTTAAACCAATAAAAGACACCGATGATTCCAACAATGAGATGTAAGGCGAATGAAATGAATAGGGATGTGCTTTTTTTGTATTTCATTATAATATGTCATATATTGTGATTGCTACTAGTCAAAATCTATATTGGAAATTTTGTCGTATTTCCGCTCTTTGAAAAAATTAGTAAATTCAGGTGAAGTTGAAGGAAATTCAATCTTGATTTCATTGGCAAGTTTTTGTAATATCTTATCGCCAATTAAATCAGATGATTGACCATGTAAGGCTTTTTCGTACCATGTATCAAGCTCATTCAAAGTTATTACACTCTGAATTCGCCCGGCATTTCCAAGTTGCTTAAGAACAGATACAAGTACATCTTTTTCGGATTCCTTGCAGACAATTATTATACGGTCTGCTGAAATGTCATCACTTATATTTTCGATTACAGTAGGAGTCAAAGAAATATGTTTTATCTGTATAGCCACCCCAAAGTTTGCCCACATATCAATACCTCTGTCAGCAGCATTTGCAACACCCACACGAAATACCTGAGCTGTATGGTATATCTCTGGGATTTCTTCTGACAATCCAAAAACCTTCTGGACAAAATCAGAAAACTCTCTAAGAATTGTTTCATTTATGTTTTTGATTTTCACCCCAACATCTACTTCTAGTACTTCCAAGAGTGTTGAAAATAATGCATAAACCACTATCTCATATATCTTATCAATACTGCGTGAAAGCCCAGGATTTCGCGTAAATTGCTCAACAAAATTGCTTAGGACGAAAGATTTTTTACCGGACTTTAAAACATAAGCTAATCCGGCAGACATTTGAGAGAGTCTGTTTTTCAGAGCATCATAAATATAAGCTTCAACTGCCCCGTTGCTGTTTCTGTTTATTATTCCTAATTGTACCAAAACCGGTGGAGGTGTAGCATTGGGTTCAAAGAGATTATCTTGGAATCTAGAACTTGATGTAGATATATTTCCAACAAACTTCAGTGAAATCTCATCTCGCCATTTTCTAGAGGGTGTTCGGTAAGTTTCCAAATCGTGTAGATCGATATCTCCTTCTATCCGGTCTCTTTGAAGTATTTCTGCTATTTGTATAGGTTTATAAAAATGAACCCTAGCCCTACTAATAACGGTATCAAGATGTTTCTTAGCGGTTTTATTGTCCATTAGGTATCACATTACCAAGAGTATCAAACAATGGTAGTTGTTCTCCTGGTTTTATTATAGGTCTTTGCAGATTTAATGCTTGCAACATTTTTTCGGCGATGGCATGTATTACCGGAATAGCTACACTATTTCCTATTTGTTTTCGGAATTGTGTTAGATTCCCAACAATTTTGAAGTCTTCAGGAAAACCTTGCAAACGTAACATTTCTCTACGAGAAGGTCGTCGTACACCGTTAACCAAAAGATAGTTATGAGATGCATTAGCTCTCAATGCACACGAATATGGTAACATTGAAATATTCCCACTCTTGTTTTCATGCCAAATAGATGGAAAGAACGTGACACCTTTGCATTTTGCAAGACGCGATTCACGTATACGGGACGATGCAAACAGTGTAGGGTTAATGTCCTCGTCAGGTTCAAGTATCTCTGACAAGGGTTTGTAAATGCTAGTCCCTATAGGAAAATTAAACGGCCTTGGTTCACGAAAACCTATGATAAAAATACGTTCTCTTTTCTGTGGCAATCCGAAGTCTAGCGCATTCAATACCTTGTAATAAATAGTATAACCAAGGTGTAAAAGGTGTTTGTGTATAACAGAAAAGGTTCGTTTTTTGTCATGCGTGAGCAGCTGCTTAACGTTTTCAAGAAAAAACGCTTTCGGCTGTTTCTGTTGCAATATTCGAGCGATATCGAAAAACAATGTTCCGCGTGTGTCTTCAAAACCCTGTTTATCTCCTATAATACTGAAAGGTTGACAGGGAAAACCTGCTAATAAAATGTCATGATCAGGGATGTCATCCTCGCTAATTTTCGTTATATCGCCTGCGGGCGTTTCGCCAAAATTATACGCGTAGGTTTGTTGTGCATGTATATCCCATTCGGAACTGAATACACACGTTCCACCTAACCTTTCAAATGGAATACGAATCCCACCAATTCCTGCAAAGAGATCTATAAAACTAAAACTGTTCATTGTGCTTAGCGTATAACATCCTTCATTGAGTAGGTAAACTTTTTATCAATGCCTAAACCGGACAGTAACCTTACGTCAAACGCACTAATTCCATCGTTCCACAACAACTTTCTTTTGTGTAAAGAAATCGACAGCGTCCCAGCTTTGCCCGTGCAAATCACCGAAAAAGCTGTCTTTCCACCCGCTAAAGGGGAAGAAAGCCATCGGTGCTGCGACTCCGATATTAATGCCGATGTTTCCGATCTGTGCTTCGTAGCGGAACTTACGTGCGGATGCACCACTGCTTGTGAAGAGGCATGCCATATTTCCATAACTGCCGCTATTGATGTGTGAGATAGCCTCGTCAATTGTATCAACATGCATGAGCCCTAATACTGGTCCAAAGATTTCAGTTTTTGCAATTTCACCGTGTGGGTCAATACCCGCAAGGACTGTTGGACGGATAAAGTTCCCGTTTTCACAGCCTGAGATACTGGGATAACGTCCATCGACAAGGACGCGGGCACCCGCGTCAATCCCTGTCTGAATAATACTTTCAATGCGTCTTCGACTATCATCCGTAATGACAGGTCCCATTTGGACATCTTCATCCAATCCGTTACCGACGACTCTATCCGTTGCCACTTCACTAATTGCTTTAGGAAACCAGTTCTGAGCCCCACTGACAGCAAAAACGAGAGAAGCGGCAAGACAACGTTGTCCAGCACACCCGAAGGCACTATCTGCAGTAGCATTGGCTGTAAACGTTGGATCTGCATCCGGTAGCACAATCAAAGGATTTTTTGCGCCCCCTTGACACTGAACGCGTTTTCCGTGTGCAGCTGCTTTGGCATAGATCGCTTTTGCTGTTGTTGTGGAACCGACAAAACTAATTGCACGAATTTCGGGATGTTCTAGGAGTGCCTCCACAGTCTCCTTCCCGCCATTGAGCAGATTGACAACGCCTTCGGGTAACCCTGTCTGTTCAAGTAGTTGAAAAATCTTCTGCATGGTAAGCGGTACTTTTTCAGAGGGTTTTACAATGTAGGTATTGCCGCATGCAATTGCATACGGAAGAAACCAGAAAGGAATCATACCGGGGAAATTGAAAGGAGCGATGACAGCGCAAACACCAACAGGTTGACGTACCATAAATTCATCAATGCCGGTTGCGATGTCTTCCAAATTTGTGCCTTGCATCATTGTGGGAATGCCGCATGCAACTTCAACGTTTTCAATAGCACGTCTCATCTCCCCTTTTGCCTCTGCAACCGTTTTTCCACACTCCATTGTGATAGTCTTGGCAATGCCGTCTATATGCTCCTCAAGCAGATTTTTCAGTTTGAATAGGTATTGAATACGTTGGACAGGTGGTGTGCGTCTCCAGGCGTCAAAGGCATGAGATGCAGCAGTTGCAGCTTGATGAACTTCATCAGCAGGAGACATAGGAACATGTGTGAGGACTTCACCCGTGGCGGGGTTCGTCACATCAAGTAATTCAGAAGACTCTGACCGATGCCATGTGTTGTTAATATAATTCAAAATCTGTTGTTTCATTTTTTTAAAGTTTTTTAAATGATTGCAGGGTCATCGCAAAGACACGTTGTGCTTTGCTACGGTCTCGCTAATGCACAACCTAGAAAGGTTATGCTACAAAGAGCGTTCACTTCGCACAACCTGGAAAGGTATGCTACGTATCAGTTTGGCTGTGCAAACCGTTCAAGTACTTTCAGTTGTTCCATAGCCGCAACGACCTGTGGGTCATGCATTATTTCATCTCTGGAATTCTGTGTTTCCAATGCAATGGCGTATTTTATCCCAATATCACTCAGGATAATTTGTTCTTCGGTGAGTGTGTCAGTCAATCGATTATAGGCGCGTAACAATTTTCCTGCCTGCCGATCGTCCCGCGGTGCGTGCTCCGCTGCATATAATTTCTCAAGGACATCGTCACCGTTTTCTTCAACAAATGTTTTGAGTTTTTGGTGGTTTCGCAATTTTACCTGCATCTGCCGTTCTGATCGGCTAAAATATGCTGTTTCAACATCAGGCAAGATACCTATTTTGTCAATGTCAACACCATTCGGTGTAAAATACTTTGCAACGGTTAATTTCACTGCTGCTTTTGAGTTACTCATCGAGAAGACCTTCTGTACGGATGCTTTTCCAAAGGTTTTACTGCCCATCACAAGCCCTCTCCCATGATCTTTTATTGCACCAGCAACAATCTCAGATGCGCTTGCACTGCCGTTATTGACCAGTACAATTAATGGAAATTTGTCTCTCGGCGGCCCTTGTGCAGGAAAATCTTTACGTTCCGTTTTTCCTTGACTGTAAACAACGAGCTGTCCCGGTTCAAGAAAATCACTAGAGATCTCAACCGCAGAACCGAGAAGCCCCCCAGGGTTAAACCGTAAATCAAGGATGACACCTCGGATATTGTTTTGATTGAACTCTTCAAGAGCCCTATCAACATCGTTTGCAGTTGTCTGCAGGAAATTGTTGATTTTGATATACCCGATGTTATCACCGATAATTTCTTTCTCCACACTTGGAATACGAATGACATCCCGTGTGATAGTAACTTCTATAGGTTGGCTCACCTTGGGACGAATGAGCGTTACGGATACAGATGTACCGGGTTCACCACGTAACAGATCCACTGCATCATCTAATGACATAACAGCGGTGGATTCTCCATCAATTTGGCTGATAATATCCCCGTTTTGTACACCTGCAAGTGCAGCAGGATGCCCTTTGAAAGGTGTGATGACCGTAATCATATCTTCGCGTATTCCAACGGTCATACCGACACCACCGTAGTTGCCTTGGTTTTGCGTTTGAAAAGCAATATAATCCGGAATAAATTGACTGTATGGGTCCAAAGTGCGAAGCATTCCTTTGATGGCTCCCTCTAATAGCTCTTTCTTGTCCGAACCCTCAAGGTGTTCTTGCTCAATGTATGCAAGGATTTCAGAAAAAAGCGCGATATTTTCTAAGAGGACGTTCTCTAAATCCTCTGTGTCCTCAGCCAGAATTATATCAGCAGGGAGAAACAGAGAAATGAGAAATGTTAGGACGATGATGTATGTATATTTACTTGTCATAGCTGACTCCGTTTTTTTAATGATTGCATAGTGTTTTTTAAAGAGTTGCAAAGTGTCATTGCAAAGACGCATTGCGCTTTGCTACAATATCGCTTTAACTATCCTTGCGCATGTAGAAAAATTTTCTTAATCGTTGATTCGATGTGATGTAAAATGCGACAAATACCGCGACCGCACCGAAGAACAAGTCAAACCAATCCATTCTACCTCTGATGAGTTCCCATTTTGAACTTCCTGAGTATTGTGTTTCCGCAATTTGAGTGGCTGCTTCTTCTGATAATAACGGTTCGTTAGCGATTATTTGTTCAGTCATTTGTGTAATAGCGTTCCATCGGACATCAAGATACTTTCCAATAGCAATTCCGACTAAAGCGAAGAATGCGGCCCCCATAGAAAGTATCAACCACTGTTTCCGCCCAAGTGGATCCACAGATTGTGAAGACGTTAGCACCATGCCGATTCCTGTCAATACACCGATACCGACAGCGGCGAATCCAGCGATGCTTCCAGTCCACTGAATAGACTTTGCCCAGAGAACACCTCCGAATATTGCACCGATCATACCTCCCATAGGAACAAGTATTACCTTCATATTTACCCTTCTGAACTATTGATTTCAGGTTTTCTTAGATGATGTGTCGTATTTTGCTGATAAGTATATGCAACACGAAGTAGTATCTCTTCAGCAAAAGGCGGTGCAAGGAACTGCAATCCAACAGGTAATCTATTATCCACGAGCCCACAAGGGACAGAGATACCCGGCAATCCTGCTTGACTCGCGGGTGTTGTCATAACATCACATAGATACATCTGGAGTGGATCCGCAGTGCGTTCACCGATCTTGAAAGCAGGGGTCGGAGAGGTAGGTGTCGCGATGACATCTACCTTTTGAAATGCAGCATCAAAATCGGACTTAATCAGTGTTCGGACTTTTTGTGCTTTCCGATAATACGCATCTTGATACCCTGCACTGAGTGCAAAAGTGCCTAACATAATGCGACGTTTTACCTCTTGACCAAAACCCTCACTCCGGGTTCTTTTATACATATTAATCAGGTCCGTTTGTTCTGCAGTTCGAAATCCGTAGCGGACACCATCGTAACGTGCAAGGTTTGCACTCGCTTCTGCAGGTGCAATAATATAATAGGTTGCGATTGCATAATCGGTATGCGGCAGTGATATTTCCTCAACAGATGCACCCAGCTTTTCCAAATCAACGATCGCTTTTTGCACCTGTTCTGCAACTTGATTGTCTAAACCTTCAGCAAAATATTCTTTCGGAACACCTATCTTGAGTCCTTGAACATCGTTCACCAGGCTCTGTGTCCAATCTGGAACGGGGACATCAACAGAGGTAGAATCCATTTCATCCTTTCCACAGATTGCATTGAGGAGCAGTGCACAATCGGTAACATCTTTCGTAAATGGGCCGATTTGATCGAGCGAAGAGGCAAATGCAATAAGTCCGTACCGTGAGACACGCCCATAAGTCGGTTTCATACCGACGACACCACAAAGTGCTGCGGGTTGGCGAATAGACCCGCCTGTGTCCGAACCTAATGAACAGATAGCGGTATCTGCAGATACAACTGCTGCTGAACCCCCGCTGGATCCGCCTGGAATCGTCTCCAAATCCCATGGATTGTGTGTAATCTGATACGCAGAATTTTCGGTGGAGGATCCCATTGCAAACTCGTCCATATTTGTCTTGCCTATCATGACGATGCCCTGCTTATGTAGACGTGTCATAACAGTTGCATCGTAAGGCGGTACGAAGTTGCTAAGGATTTTTGAGGCACATGTTGTCCGCACCCCTTTCGTGCATATTACATCTTTAATAGCAATGGGGATGCCAGCAAGGGACGGCATAGCGTCGCCCTTTTGAAATCCTTTGTCAGCAGCATTCGCTTGTTCCAAAGCGATCTCTTTGGTTAATGTCAAATACCCTTTTACCTTGGACTCCACCGCCTCTATTTGACGGTAGACAGCCTCGGTCAATTCTACAGCAGTGATTTCAAGGTTCTTGAGTTTGTCATGGAGTTCGTGTGCAGTCAATTGATTTAGCGACATTGCGTTCTGCTCCCTATTCCGTGTCAATTACTCTGGGTACACCGAAATATCCTTCTTCAGGTTCCGGTGCATTTGCGAGAACTGCGTCGCGTGGTAATGAAGCTTTGACGACATCCGGTTTGGTGATATTGTGTAACGGGTGTATATGTGATGTTGGTGCAACATCATCTGTATCCAATTCGTTCAACTTGCCGATATAGTCTAAAATTCGGGCAAGTTGCTCTGTGAAATCTTGTGTCTCTTCCGCATCAAACTCAAGACGTGCCAAGTTTGCAACATGTAGCACACCTTCTGTGGTTATGGTTGCCATGCTATTTTAATTTCCTGTTTTTTTTAAAGGGTTGCATAGTGTCACCGCAAACACGATGTGTTTGCTACTGCTACTTTGTTTCTCTGGATTGTGTGATTTTATAATTAGATATATTTAATTTCTAAGATTGCCACACTCCATATCTTCCAGTTACCGTTTTCTTGACGAAAAACATGAATGGTGTCAAGGGTGTTATCATTGAATTCTGGTCCAGCAACCTTTCGTGTAGAAAATTTCCATCTGACGATACCGTATTCATCATCCTGTCCGATGTATCTAAATAGCAGCGACTCATAACTTAGATCATAATTTTCAAACAACATTGTAGATAATTCTTTTGTCTGTGCATAGTGAGGAGCTTCACTATGTATTGTAGCCAGCATAGCATTCATATCCTCTGCCTGCGTTGCCATTAAATTTTCAAATGTGACCTTTCTTATTTCTTCTGCTATATCTTCGTCAGAAAAACTAATAACGAAACAGATACAGACTCCAACGATTGCTATAAGGATTGTGTAAAATATTTTCATAATTAACATGTTCTCCAAAATTTGTTTCCAACGTTTGTTGGTAGTTGAACATATAACATGAGTTCGGCATAAGACATTGGATGTACACCCTTCAAATAAGTATCTTCTATTCCATTTTGATGTAATCGATTTCTGATTGTGAAAACGCTGAGGCGTATCGGTCAACATGCTTTATAACATCAGGTGAAATTTCCTCAATGAAGCGAGATGGCATTCTATATTCAGTCCCACTCCACATTCTACGTGTCTGGGCATGCACTAGATACAGCTGCTCCATTGCGCGTGTGATTCCGACATAACAGACCCTACGTTCCTCCTCTAGTTCCGATTCTGAATCCATGGAATTTTTATGCGGTAAATACCCTTCTTCCGTACCAACTATAAAAACGAAAGGAAATTCTAATCCCTTTGCACTATGTAGGGTCATCATCGTGACAACATCCGTTTCATCCGTATCATCTGTTTTCATTGTGTCGATATCTGCTATGAGTGCAACACTTTCTAAATAATCTGCAAGGGTCGGTTCCTCGGCACTAGTTTCGTATTCATAGATAGCGTTGCGTAGTTCTTCGATATTTTCCACCCGATTCTGTGCCTCTATTGTACGTTGCCCTTTAAAGTTCTCAAGATACGCTGTGGTGTCTAACACATGTTCAAGTGCATCGGTAGGGAGGGTATCTGCTTCGTATTCTTCAAAGATCTTAGCAAAGCGGCGAATTTTTCCCTTGATTCCGCTGTTGATCGTATCAATTTCGTCAACACGTTCAATCGCCTCAAAAAGCGTTATTTGATTTTCATCTGCGAAATTCATGAGGCGTTCAAGCGATGTTGCACCGATACCGCGAGCTGGAACATTTATGATGCGTCTGAGACTCAGTGTGTCAAAAGGATTACACATTACACGGAGATATGCGATCAGGTCCTTAATCTCCATTCGGTCATAAAAACCTAGGCCACCAACAATCTGATAGGGTATATTGGCAGAACGTAGAGCTTCCTCAAAGATACGTGATTGTGCGTTTATCCGATAAAAAATGGCGAAATCTCTATACGCAACGCCGTCCGCATGCCAATCTTCTATTTTTGTTCCTACGAAACCCGCCTCATCACGTTCATCTATGGCTTCATAACACGTAACAGGTTCTCCTTTGTCATTTTTTGTCCAAAGTTTTTTCGGTTTTCGTGCTTTATTATTTTGAACAACACTCCAAGCTGCTTCTAATATATTTTGGGTTGAACGGTAATTCTGTTCTAAACGTAAAACACGCGTATTCGGATAATTCACTTCAAAATCAAGGATGTTATGTATATCCGCACCCCGAAATCCGTAGATAGACTGGTCATCGTCTCCAACGACACATACATTCTTTTTCTCACCTACGAAATAACGCACTAAGTCATATTGGCAGCGATTCGTGTCCTGATATTCATCTACAAGCACATGTTCAAACTGCTTTTGATACCGTTCAAGCACATCAGGGTGTTTTCTGAAGAGTTCTACTGTGAAGTTTTGCAGGTCATCAAAATCCAAGGCATTGTTTTCGCGAAGCGTGTCCTGATAGAGTGGATATACTTGCGCGACAAGCTCTTCATAGAAACCGTCAGCTGTGTCCGCGTAAGTCTCCGGTTTTATAGAATTGTTTTTAGCTTTACAGATCAAACCATGTAGCGTACGTGGATTGTACCGCTTCTCGTCTAAATTAAGTTGTCTGAGAATGTCTTTGATGACAGTGACTTGTTCGCTTGTGTCGTATATTGTAAAGTTGCGAGTGAACCCATCTAAGTGCTCAATGTCTCGGCGTAGGATGCGAGCACACGTTGCATGGAAAGTCGCCACCCATACGTTCTTGCTCATTCCTACACCGACGAGTGAATTCAGACGTTCCTTCATCTCATTCGCCGCCTTGTTAGTAAATGTCACTGCAAGGATATGGAAAGGGGAGACACGGTGGTGTTTGATGAGATATGCGACGCGATGCGTAATCACGCGCGTTTTGCCGCTACCTGCACCCGATAGAATGAGGAGCGGCCCTTCGGTGTGTTGGACAGCCTGCTGTTGCACATTATTCAAGGAACTTAATAGATTATCGGACAAAAATGAACACCTCCATCGATATGATTGTGGTAGTAATGTATACTATAGTTTGGACATTTTTTGTTTTTTTTATGGACATAAAGCAGGAAAGCGGGTATCCTTTTAGGAAACACAAATTTGAAAGGATATTTCAAATGACCCCACTTTCCTACTTGGACAACATGTTATCAGATTTTTGACCTGTGTTCAAGTATAATAACTTTCACCACTTTCAGACTTTCGTAAAAGGTCTGATAAATACGCCCTACCGAGGCACAATGACACAAATCTATCTTGCGACAGACCAAGCAGGTCGGTATTGGTCTCTGCCAAAGTTTCTCTCGCGTGGCATCTGGTGTGTGGATCAAGTCGCCACTACGCTAAGCCATCAAGTGCTATCCGCTTACCCCACGGGCGTCTATGTCTATGATGAGACGCATGCCATAAGTAGCGGTTCAAAACAAGCGGGTTTGCATTTCCGCAGGAACCCTGCGTATCAGGCACGTAACAAGAACCAGTCCAAGTTTCATCACGGACACGAGTTCGGTGCGATTGGCTGGCTGGCAGAAACGCCCGAAGGCACGCGCCTATTTCCATTAGCCACACGGATGATGGAACCGAAAAGCGAGGACGCAAATAGCCTCGCTGTGCTGAAGCATTTATGTAATCTTGTGCCACCGGGTCTTATCATTTTTGATAGAGGTTTCAATAGACGCAAAGTGTTCACGGAGATACTCTCACAAGGACATCATTTACTTTGTCGTGCGAAGTCAAACGCAGCGTTTTTTGATATACCGAAACGCCCTAAGCGTCTCAAGAGAGGCAGACCCCGTCGGTATGGTAGCCGTGTGTCTATTCCACACCTGAAGTATACAGACATCGTTGTTGAGGATCAGACACTTTCTGTCGCTGATAAAGTCGTGCGAACAAAGATGTGTCCTGTAGATGTCCGCATCGTTGTGATACGCAAACGCCCCGAAAAGTCTAAACCCTATCGGTATTTTTGTGTATTTACTTCAGATTTACGACTGCCCGTAGAAACAGTTATCCGACACTATAGAAACCGGTGGCAGATTGAAACTGCCTTTCGGGACGCTAAAGAAAACTTCGGATTTGACACCTATCAACTCCGAGACAGGAAAAGTTTGGATCGGTTCGTTCAACTCAGTTTCACCGCAGCAACGCTCACACAACTCGCTTTCAGTCCGTCGCCATTGCCTAAGACACCCGCAGACACAGACACAGACAAGGTTTCTCTTGATTTAGAAGACGTGCTATCCACGCTCAATATACACTGGTATAAACCGAAACATCTCACACGCGGCTTGATGACCGCTTACTTGCAGCGATGTTTACAACAAAACTATTTTTATACGGGTTACGACCCGAGGAAAAACGCACAGAAAAAACTAAAAATCCCCGAAGATACTACATGAACTAGTTCAACAGCAACTATTTTCACGATTATTGGAAAAATGATGGCTAAAAAACAGTGATTTCTAACAGAATTTAGACAAAAAAGGGGCGTTAGCAGCAGTTCTAACACCTGTTCAGAAGTGCTAACGGGGAAATGCTGCCAACTATTCATAATCTATAACAAGACCAAAAATGTCCAAACTATAGTAATGTATAAAGTATACAGAATTATGGTTTTATTTGCAAGGGAAATTGTTGTTTCCACTTACCGCTACTTTTTTGTAAGTATTGTGTTAGTTGGTATTTTCTGAGAAATGTATGGGAAAGTCAGTGAGCTTATGATAAAATATCTCTTCACAACGAAACATTTATCAACCCCAATAAATGTGTGACGATTGAAGTGTAACCTTTACAAGTTGCCTCCACGAGGCACAACCTAGAAAGGTTATGCTACAAAATATCCTTCATATTTCGGACACCGAACTCACGTTAAATTATTTCTTTAAGTGGTTGCGTTGACTGTACGATATGCATGCCAGCATCCGCAAATTCTGCAAAAGCAGCATCTGCGGATTCCGTATAGTCCACAACACCGGGCACAACGACAGAAGATGTCAGGTCTTCCATCAGATAGATTTTCTTAGCAAGCGATGCATCCGTGTGCTGTATTTCCGCAAGCAGGTCACTCACCGTCCAAACAACACAGTGGCTTTTCGCCTGCCCAGCAATAATCAGGCGATCATAAGACAATAACATTTGCAAAAAGCTTGTATTCTTTCGAGCAACTGGTTTTCCCTCCGTATCGTGTAACACTTCTGGGCGCAGCACAGAGTAATTTTCAGTTAACGGGTTGCGCCCTTTGAGCTCATAATGTGTCTGACTGTTACGTGCGACCGCATGAAAAAAACATGCTTCATCCACAGCAGAAACAATTGCATGACCAATACCACCCAGCATGGCATGGTAGGGCCATATCGTTATCGGATACTTGCCATCTGCAGTCAATGTTTCGACATAATGTTCACCATATTTCTCAAGCCACGTATATTGTTCTGCATTTCCACTCAAATTGTCACTAACTGCTGGATTGACGCGCCACTTGCCTGTTACAATATCTTCCTGCGTAATAAGGGTTTGTAATGGTATAGGGTGCTCACCTGCATCATTGATCCAAAACACCTCATGAAAAATCTGCATCGCCGTATGCGTATCCAATGTGCATGCAATTTTAGTAATATGCGGTAAATTGCGATAGATGAATTGACACAAGCGGACATTATCCTCAACAGCACCGTTACCTGTTTTGCCACCGACAAATAGTTCGTATTCTGGAATACAGAATGTATTTTGAACATCGACAAGCAATAGACATGTGCGGAGGGGATCCGCAGATGCGGGAGGGATGTTGTATCGTTGCGTCCATGCCCGTGCCTCATCTAATCGTTCTTGATATGGAATACGCCAAACATGTCCTACCCGATCAACGTCAAAATGAGCAGGGATCGGAACTTGAACGGTTGGCAGTGTGTTGCTCATTAGTATATCCTTATTTCTACAATCACGAGTTAATTTAATCGCGTAGCGAAATTATGATTTTTTTCTATCTTTTTAGAACAAATCAGGCTATAATGTGTAACATAGATATAGCTACCGACAATAGAGTTAGATGTCCACTGTTGTTATTAATCAAAGAATTGTCGTTATTTTACAGCACCTGACATTTTTTTACAACAAAAAACGGAGTTAACCAGTCTAAAGTAGTAGTAAATGTAAGAAGTATTTTGAATTCTTTTACAGAATTTTTCGTTATTAGAATTGTTGGATAACATACATTTTCAGGAATCGTTCAACTATTCTGATGAAATAGGTAGTCCGCATATTGATGAGGTTTAATTAAAGAAATGCGTAGATCGAGAAGACGTCGTCCAGAATTAAGGGAGAAACTTGATAAGGTTGAGCAACAGGTACGTGAAGTGCGTGGACGCTTGCGGTGGCAAGTTCGTCAGGCACTTATCCCACTTGACATTCAGGAGAAGAAGGGTATATCCAATTTAGAAGGGCAAATCCTGATCATCACCTACAACGATGATTTACAAGAGAGAATCAGGGGTATACTTGAATCAGAAAATTATCGCTGTGATGTAGCAGAAGGAAGTTCAAGAGCCGTCGGTATGCTGAGATTGCAAAAATATCAACTGATTATTGTGGACTTTACCCGTTACCGACGTTCTAATATCTTTTCGTATGTAAAAAGGTATCAACCTGGCATCAGGGTTATCTCCATTGTTCCGAATGATGACAGGGCGCGTGAGTTAATGCGGATGGGAAGTTACAGTTTCTTAGTGGGACGCAATTTTGATACCGAACAATTGAGAACCTGTCTAGTGAGTTCTCTGAGGATGGGACACCGTGTTTGTTCATTACAGTTACACGGTGAAAGATGTAATAGATCCTGTGTCAATAGTTATCAAACTGAAGAGGATATCATGGATTTTGATGATATCGCCGAATAGAATTTCTAAACCTACTGATTGAATTTAATCATATTACGACAGATCTATAATGGCAAAGAATTTAGAGTTTAAAGTGCGGTATGAGTCGCTTGATCTGCTTCTACCGAAGTTAGCAGCCTTGAGGGCAAAGCGACAAGAAACTATAAATCAAGTAGACACATATTTTCACAATCCCAAAGGGAGGTTAAAACTACGCGAAACAGACATATCTCATGAAGGATGGCTTATTTATTATGAACGTCCGAACACATTGGAATCTCGATACAGTATATATCAACTTTGCAAAATTGCTGAAGCCTCAGGACTAAAAGAACTGTTGACAGCTGCTTTAGGCGTTAAAACAATAATAAAGAAACAGCGGGTACTTTGGATGTATAAGAATACCAGAATCCACCTTGATACTGTCACGGATTTAGGGGAATTCGTAGAATTAGAAACGGTATTTCAGGGACAAACCGAAGCAGACGCTGATAAAGAACACAATCATGTAAAAAACGTACTTGGCTTAGAGACAGCAGAGCCGATTGCTGTTTCATATAGTGAACTACCGAAACACAAATAACATAGTAAGCTGAATACATTGGACATCAACGGAGGTATAACATATTGAACTATTCACATTATCGTAAAATTATAGAATCTGAAAACGGCATGGATAGTGCTACAAGAAAAAAACTTTTAAGGGATTATCTGAAAACGCCATCGCTGCCACATTTACAATCTCTTCGCGATATATTAGATGAGATAAAATCTAAATTAAATCGTTGTGATGATTCAAAAAAGAAACGTCTGAAATCGATTCGGCAAATGCTTGATAAAAAACGTTCTGTATAGATGTTTTTGTTTCTGCTTACAGTCGAGAAATAACCGACTGTACCAAAAGCGGAATCATCAACTCATGATGCCCGGTAAACATATAACCTTTCCCACCCATTTCAGTCGGACGTTTGACAACATTTTCCACAGCACGATATTGCTGGTTCATGTCAAAGTCAGCAGCAGTGAAGTGTGATATGGTATGCCCTAAATTCCGAGCAATCGTCAATGCCTTCAGAAATACCTCAGGTAGAATCACAGCGGAGCCTAGGTTAAGCACGACCCCCCCATCTTCTAACTCCGTAACAAGTTGTGTCAACAAGCGAAAGTCGGTAAAACTTGCCTCACCAATAGATGCGCCGTTTGCCGATGGATGTTGATGAATAATATCCGTGCCAATTGCGACATGCACTGTAATCGGAATGTCGTGTTGAATACCTGTGGCAAGGAGGCTATATGTATTATATGGTGCATCCATTTCTATCAACTTTTTCCCCAATGCTTGCCCCATTCCGATGCCAGTATCCGCAGCATTCTGGATCGCTTCATTCATGAACCTTCCTGTCTCCTCCCACATGCCGAATTGACCGGTTTGTAGGTATGCTGAGACATCTTCAGAAGTTTCACCGATAAGTGCAATTTCAAAATCGTGAATACTACTTGCTCCATTGAATGCGAAGCCGGTAATGACTCCCCGTTCAACCAATGCGATGAGTAGCGGTGCTAAACCGCACTTAATGACATGTCCCCCCATCATTACAATCACTGCCTTTTTATGTTGATGGGCAGCAACGATCCTATCAACAAGCTCAGTAAAATCTTGTCCTTTAAGTATTTTGGGAAGAGATGCCAAAAATGGAGTAAGGTCCGTTTCTAAGTCTGGGAGTGTAGCAAAATTGCTAACAGAAACTTTGTTGATACGTTCTTGAAGTGGGTAGGTTTTTGTGGAAGAGATATCAATCGGTTTCAAGTTTTTTCTCATCTATTTCGTCCTGAAGTGAAAAAGAGAGGGGATGTCCCCTCTCCTAACTAGAAAAGCAAACGGTGTTGCATTTTCTAAATCAATGCTTGAATATTATACCTAACTTATGAGAAAAATGCAAGTTCTTTGAAATTTACCTTGATTGGTTGGTTTGTCTGAATCGCGGATTACACGGATTACGCGGATTTTGGTTTGTCTGAATCGCGGATTACACCAAATCAACGGTATGAATGCCGTTTAGGCATTCACCGGATTACGCGGATGGACGCGGATTAGTTTTTTGCTGTTTTGAGGTGTTTTTCATGGGATTATGTGGATTGGTTGTTCTTTGGATGGTGGATTATGCGGATTTTTTTGTGGCTGCTGGTGTGTTTGTGTGCTATGAGGCACAAACTAACAGTTTATGCTACGAAGAGGCACAACATAGAACAGTTATGCTACAAAGAGGTTGTCTGAATCGCGGATTACACGGATTACGCGGATTGACGCAGATTTTAAGAGTTTTTTGTTTTGATGTGCTTTTCCTGGTATTGGGTTGGCTGATTTTTTGTCAGGATTGGAAAGACACAACCTAGACAGGTTGTGCTACAAAGAACACGTCTGAAGCGCGGATTACACGGATTACGCGATTCAGACAGGCAAGCGATTTGCGCACGCAAAGATGCACAACCTGTAAAGGTTATGCTACAAAGAGGTTATCTGAATCGCGGATTACGCGGATATTGTTGTCTGAATCGCGGATTACGCGGATTACGCGGATTGACGCAGATTTTAAGAGTTTTTTGTTTTGAGGTGCTTTTCGTAAGATTAGGATAAGCACAACAGCAGATAAATCTGCGTAATTCTCTATAAGCTGCGATATGGCATGCATACCGTTGATTTGGCGTAATCTGAGATTCAGAAACCAAAAATCTGCGTTCATTCCAATCATAAGAAAAGCACCTTGAAGTAACAAACCCTAATCCGCGTTCATCCGTGTAATCCGCGTAAATCCGCGATTCTGACAAAAAATGAGAATTACCCAAAGAATAAGTTAATCTTCATACAGTTTGTGCTACAAAGAGGACTGCACATACAACCTGGAAAGGTTATGCTACGGTTTTTGTTATCTCGGTGGGGAGGTCCTTGATGATGCGGGTGGAGTGGACGCTGACATGGATGATGCGCTCTATTGCAGTGATAAGATCGCGCGGGTGCTCAAACCAACCGTTCGCATCGTTAAGGATGCCGCTGTTCTTCTCTGGAGGGGTGATTTTGTAGCGGTTGATAAACCATTCCAATGGCGTTCTGCCGTTGACGACGTAGCCATGTGCTTCTTCAGGGATGCCTGTTAACATGACATGCTCGTTGATGATGAGAGTATCTTTGGTGTTTTTGTCTTTGAAACGCATTGCGCGTTTGCCTAATAGAAGATGTTCAGGTTTTTCTTCCCAAAGCAGTTGTGATTTGATAGGTTCGACTTTTAGTCCTGGATACTGTTCACAGGTTTCGTAATTGAGGTGGAGGTCTGCCAACTCTTTGCCCGCTTTTGCGAAGGCACGGAAGTCTGGGGCATAGGGGATGCGAGGTAGCATTTTTGATAGGTCGTTGGCGAATTGTTTTCGGTAGGTGGGGGCGTGGAGGATGCCGTAGACGTAGTCGAATATGTCGTCTTTTGTGATGGTGTTGTCTTTGCAGTGTTCGCGGAAGTTATGGAGTGCTGTATCTGAAATGTTGTCAATACGATGTGCCTCTTCCGCTTCGCTTAAAATATTATTAACATAACGTACCCCTCACTTACCCCCATTTTTGTATGCGGTATGTGTAGGCGTGTGTGTGTATAGAAATAAGTTGGAAAGTCTGATGGGTTATGGTAGAATACCTCCATATAAACCAATGTCGGTGAAAAACCGGCAGGGAGGTATTCTTATGAAATATACC
Source organism: Candidatus Poribacteria bacterium (assembly GCA_965200395.1). GTDB lineage: Bacteria > Poribacteria > WGA-4E > WGA-4E > WGA-3G > MSPOR6. The sequence goes on from CBDAUH010000004.1 coordinate 2,151,159, forward strand.
CTTAGCTGGGTACATCCCAGAAAGATTATAACAGGTTTTCGTAAAGTTTTCAACGGGATTTGTATCAAAAAACCGACGCTCCGCAACTTTTATTTGATGCTACAGGCTGTGTGTGTAGCCCCAAGTTTTCGTATTCAATCGATTGCCTCACATCTACCTATCCGTGTGAAACACGACAAGTCTAAGCAAAAGCGTGTGTTGCGGTTTATTGATACCTATTTTCCGGTTGCAGCGGTGAAGGGTGCTTGGTTGTCACATATAGTTGTCAGTGTGTGTCGTTCTGTGGGGATGCAGCATCTGCTTGTGCTGATAGACGAGACAGATTTACCGGGCGGATGGAAGGCGATTGTTGCAGCCCTTCCGTTTCGCAATCGTGCGATCCCGCTCTATTGGGTTCTGTATAAAAATGAGATGCTCAAAGATGGCACCTATCAAGGACATAACGATTTAGTTCAGCAGTTCTGTTGTGATGTCCATAGTCGCGTTGTTAAAGTGTTAGGGGATAGTCGGGAGCCTGTGTTGGTCTTTGACAGAGGGTTCGCCCGAGCGAGAGCGATCCTCAAGTTTTTTGAGGGGCAAGGCATCTGCTACTTGATGCGTGTGCCACGCAATGTTGGTGTGCGTATAGCAGGCAACAAGCAGTGCCTTGAAGAAGTGGCAAATGGTTTTTACCCACAAGTGCTTTATCACTACACGGAGCAGGTGCCTGTGGCACTCTATGTTGGGGGACAGCACACCAAGAAAGACCCGTTATATCTTATCTCCAATCGGCTTCAGGGGAACCCCCTGCGAACTTGCTACAAGCGGCGGACACAGATTGAACACGGGTTCAGAGACTTGAAAACGAACTTCGGTTTCAAAGCACTCGTTTTGAGAAAGAACGAACAGCCCCGGATGGAAGTTCTGTTTTTGTTGGCAGTCGTGGCTTATGGTTTGGCGTTCCTGTGTTATGAAAAAGCTGCGGACAGATGGGCAAAAACTTTACACCCTACGCGGAAAGTTTACTCCGTGATCAGTGTCATCAACCGTATGATCCGCGAGGTGTGGACGCAGGAGGCGTTGCTCTTGTTCACCGAGAGGACTTGTTTGAGAGATATAAACTTTCTCACCGCAGAAGAACTGACATGACAACATTGGAAACCTATGAACACAACTACACACGCATTCAAAAAAAAATGGGGGTAAGTGCGAACGTACCCCCCCCCTCTATATTATTTACGTTCATTTGAGAAGCGTCAGTTTGCTTCGGGTATCGCCATCGGGGGAAGCATTGTGTGCCTGCGTCATTAAGGTTAAGATCTGTTATTGTATCGGTCATCAGAACTGATAAAGATTTTTTAGTTGATATTCCGGGAGTACATATTACTTTGTTTTCGCTGGAAGCATCTGGAAAGATTTGCTCCACCTGATACTTCATTTGTGAGAAAGTGTAATCGGCATAACAATTAGTCCCGATGAAGGGGCGGTAAGCAGCTTTTCGGATGTAATCTTCGCTAAATTCGGTTTTTTTCTTTCTTTTTAAGTTGTTCAGGAGTTCGCGGTTCCATTTAACATTTGATGTATGATGGACAACTACCTCTTCTACCGTGAGTTCAGGGTTCTGTTCAAGTTCGGTGAAAGCATTAATATAGTCTTGTGTCATGAGCTGCGCGTGTTCGGCACAAGTCTTATGTGAGAAGTTGTAAATGGAGGGATCTCTACCAGTTGCTAAACCGAGCGAATACAATGTGAATATTGCATTGTCTGTTTTGCCAGCTTTCGCCTCTTTTGTGCCGAGTGGGTAGAATTTCGTGAATATGTCGCTCCGTTGTTCAATCCAGTCGTAATGTTGATTGGGTGTGATTGTCTGCCAATCGGTGAAGCCTGAGATTGAGACGGTTTCTGTTAATTTCTGTAGTTTTCCTTGGCGTTTGAGGTTACTGCCGATGTCTCTGTAGTAGATAGATGCAAAAGTTTCGTTATCTTGTCCCTCTTTATCAGAGGATTTACTCAGGTTTTTGACGAGGAGGGTGATTGCAACGGGGGATTGTGTAGCATTGCCGAAGACACCTTCTCCCTGGTGATATCTTCCTTCTTTATCGTGTATTCTGGCATTTCCCAATAGATTTAGGACATAAATAGCGTCGAATTCCTCTGGCAGACAGGCGCGGATCCCTGCCTCACTGTTTCCATCAATCCACGTAGCCGGGGTAACAAATGCAATAACGCCCTGTTTTTTATCCTTGAGCCTATCAGTTGCCCAGCGGATTGCCATTTTATAGCTGTCATAGAGGTATCTTTTATTTGTTACGACAGAGTATTCTGCATACGTATCCGTTATGCGTTTTTCAAGTTCGGGGTATGGTACGTTTGGGTTGTCGTCCGCGGCATTTTTTTGCCCTGCGGACCAAGGCGGATTGCCGATGATGACTTCAATTGGCAGGTCTTTTTGACGTTCTACCCGCTTGTTGTTTTCTGCCATCCGTTGTTGTTCTTCAGGAAGAAGGGGAATTTGTCTCTCTTCTTCGTCTTTGTGTTTGTTCAGGTTAAAGGTGTCTGTTAGGATAATGCCCTCAAATGGTTCGTAATCGCTATCGCCACCGCGTTGTCCTCGGTATGTCTCTTCAATGTTGACAGAGGCAATGTAGTAAGCAAGGAGGAGGATCTCGTTTGCATGGAGTTCATGGTGGTACTTCCGTTCAAGGTCTTCAGGCTTGATGAGTCCAGACTTCAGCAGCTGCACAAGAAATGTGCCAGTGCCAGTGAATGGATCGAGGATGTGAACGTCTTTATCAGATAAACTCTTTCCGAATTCACTTTCCAGTATGTCGTTGACGCTGTGTAAAATGAAGTCTACAAGTTCAATGGGGGTGTATGCGATGCCGAGTCGATCCGCTTCTTTTTTCAGTGCCTTTTTGAAGAACTGCTCATAGAGATCCATCAGCACCGTTTGTTTCCCTTCAGTTCTCTTGATGCCGCTGGCACGTTTTTGAACGCTTTCGTAGAACCCTTTCAGATCGCGCGTTTCGCTTTCAAGTCCAAATTCTGCAAAGTCCTTTTGTAGACTGTTCAATCCAATTGCGACTGGATTGCCTGATGAGAAGTCATAATTTTGAAAAAGGGCATCAAATACGGGTCGTGTTAGGATGTGTTGTGCCATCATATCAATAGCGTTGGTTCGTGTGATAGAGTCGTTGATTGTGTTTTGCAGTTCGGTGTGGAAGTTTTTAAACTTTTCATTTATGGTAAAATATAAAGTTTTCTATACATATTTTTCTATTTGTGGTATAATACACGGTATTATGGCATATTCAACAGACCTGCGAAAACGCGTGCTTGATTTCATTGATAACGGCGGCAGCAAAGTAAAAGCTGCGAAACTTTTCAATATCTCACGCGATGTTATTTACAAATGGCTCAACGCACCAGACCCACTCGCCCCGAAAAAATCAGGACCTAAAGGTCCCAGATGTATTGACTACAAGGCACTCACACAACAAGTAAAAGATTTCCCCGATCAAACTATACAGGAGCGCGCAGATCATTTCGGCGTTTCCTACTATTGTATTTGGTATGGACTGCGAAAACTCGGTATCTCGCGAAAAAAAAGACACTCGGCTATAAGGAACGATGTGATCACAAGCGAGAAACTTATCGTGAACAACTCGCTGCTGCAAAGGAAAACGGAAAATCCTTAGTTTTTATTGATGAGAGTGGTTTTCGGTCAGAAAGTTTCAGGCGTTTCGGGTATGCTCCGAAAGGTAAACCTGTTTTTGACCTTATATCCAGTCAAAGAAACCGCACCACAACTTTGTTAGCTGCACGTATAGATGAGGCGTTTACAGCCCCTATACTATTTGAGGGGAGTTGTAATGCGGAGCGTTTCAACACTTGGCTTGAGCATGAGTTATGCCCGCGTTTAGATGAAAACCATCTTGTTATCTTGGATAACGCACGCATCCATAAAACACACCGCACCCGGGATCTTATAGGGGCATCGGGTGCCTCCCTATTGTATTTGCCTCCTTATTCACCGGACTATAACCCAATTGAACATGATTTTGCGAACATCAAACGCTTACGAGAATATAATAAAGATAAAACACTTCAGGATATAATCAATATGTATAAATAATTCAAAACTCTACCATAGTTCGACGTTATCAGGATTTTCCAGTAGATTGTTGATGCGGACAATGAGCCTGTCAAAAATCTCAGCGACATCTTTTGCCCAGTTCTCCCAATATTTCTGATCACCACATTTGTCTACGATTTTAGGGATTATTGCGTCAACGGGAATATTAATCGGTAAGAGGGATAGCTGCTGTGCTGTCCAGCTTTCGCTGTCAGGACCAACGATAATAGAGTTCGGCAGTTCGTTATTGAGGTCAATACTGTTAATCTCTGCATCGAGCCTGTCGTCGTGTGAACGGAGGGCGTTGAGAACGCTCCAGACATTAGAGAACCTTTCGTTATCGTTGAGTGCAGCTGCGGGGTCGCTTGCATCAGGGATAGCAACCGGTAGGATGACATAACCGAATTGCTTGCCGGGGGCTTTCCGCATCACGCGACCGACTGCTTGGACAACATCTATATGGGATTTTCGCGGTTTGTAAAAAATAACCGCATCCAGGGCAGGCACATCAATGCCTTCGGAGAGACATTTCGCATTGGAGAGGATACGGCAGACACCATCAGTATCCCCTTTGAGCCAATCGATGTTCGCTTTGCGGTTGAGGGCATGGACTGTGCCATCAACGTGTTTCGTTTCACATTCAAAGTCAGTAGGGATTTCATCTTCCGATAGGTTTTCTATCGCATCTTCTACAATATCGTTCCAATAGCGTGCAAGTGCTTTTGACTCGTCTATTCTGTTTGTGAATGCGATGACGCGCCTGAGGGGTTTGAGGGATTGGTCATCTTTTTCTTTGTTTTCGGGATTTTGCAGTGCACGCCAGCATCCGATGATCCGGGTTGCATCGTTTATGTTGATTTCATCGCCGTATTTTCCAGTATCGCCCTCAAGCACCGCGTTGACTTCATGCTCAGATATACCGAGTATGACTACTCTGTAGTCGGAGAGTTCGCTGATTTCAACTGCTTGGGAGAAGCGGAGTCTGTGAAACTCTGGTCCGTATTTCTCTTCGTCGTCCATAGAGAACACATCGACGTTATATTGTGCGGCTTGTGCTCTTGCGGTTTCGGTATAGAGTTTCGGGGTGGCTGTCATATAGAGCCGTTTGCTGGCGCGAATTCGTTCTGTGTCGTGGACAAGGATAAAGGGTGAGGTTCTGTCACCGGGTTTATCAATGCCAGTGGTTCTGTGTGCTTCGTCGCACAAGACAATATCAAATTGGGGTGCACCTTCAGCTTGTGCTTCCTCTATCAGCGGGAGCGATTGATAAGTGCAGAAGACAACGGTCATTTTGTTGGTATCGGTTTTCTGTAATGCTTGTGTGATGGATGCTGGGTCTGTGGTGACGGGGATTTTGAGTTCCTGAATGGAGGCATCTTCGGTTTTGTCTCCTGCGCTTCTGTCGGAGCAGATACCGATGTAGCTGTGGTCTATACTGCGTTGGTCTGACCATTCGCGCATCGCTTGTGAAAGTAAGCCGATGGATGGCACGAGGTATAACACTTTGCCTTCAGTGCCTGCGACTTCTTCTGCGATACGGAGTGCGGTGAATGTTTTGCCTGTGCCACACGCCATTATCATTTTGCCGCGATCATGTGCTTTGAAACCGTTGATAACGGCATCAAACGCTTCTCTCTGGTGGTCTTTCAAGCTAAACTTTCTCTGTTTATAGGTAAGTGTTTCCGGTTCTTGGATGCTGAGGTCGGGCCAGTCATACGGGCTGTTTTCCAGATCGTTGAAGCGGATCATGCGGAACTTGTCTCCCAGTGGGATTATGGTGCCGAGTGCGTTGGGTCCTAACTCACCCCCGGTATTTACAAGGATTCGTAATGTGAAGATGTCGCTTGCGGATGCGGAGATGAATGCGTCTATGTGTGGTTTTGTGATCCGTGTGGTTTCTTCGTAGCATTTACATTGGATAGCACAAAATCCGCCGTCATGTTTTTTTGCGACGAGGTCTATGCCTATGTCGCGTCCGTCGAAATCTGTTCGGAGTTGTGTCCACTGTTTCCATAGCCATACATCAGAGAATTGTTCTTTATAGTCGGGGTCTTCAGTGAAGTATTTAAGCATCAATCGTTCGAAGAGTTCGCCTTTTTTGTGTTGTGTTTTGGCTGTTTCTCGGATGTAGTCGAGTGTTGCTTTGAATCCGGGGTTTGTGTATTCGGTTGGGTCGAAGAGGTTGTTTTGTGTTATTTCTGACATAATGTATGCTCCTACTCAAGCTAAAAGGTTATGCTACAAAGACTGCACAACCTGGAAAGGTTATGCTACGAAGATTGCCTAAAAGGTTATGCTACAAAGAGACACAAACTAAATGAAGTTTAAGAAAATATTTGGGTAATTCTATATTCCCAGGCCCTATAAGTACGGTTTCCTAACCGCACCAGCATCTCCAAGAAATTACCGAATTAAATTATTAATTTTTTATACAGTTTGCGCCTCCGTGAAACGCAAACTGAAAGTAAACCCTGTAAAAATGGATAAACGCACAGCAAAAGAAAAATCCGCGTAAATCCGCGTAATCCGCGCTAATCCGCGATTCTGACAAAAAAATGAGAATTACCCAAAGAATAAGTTAATCTTCATACAGTTTGTGCTACGAAGACTGCACAACCTGGAAAGGTTATGCTACGAAGAGCTACAAACTAACAGTTTATGCTACAAAGATGCACAACCTGGAAAGGTTATGCTACAAAGAGCAAATTTTGTATGAGAGATAATTATGTGACCTTTGCATGAAGAGTGTTTTCATCACTCTCTTTGTAGCCGATTCGTATTGCTTTCGTCCGTATAGTGGTTTCGCCTTTTGGTAAACGTAATGGTTCTGTATACAGTTTCCAGTGTACATTTTCGCCTTGTTCCATGGTATAAGCGATTGATGCGCCTTGTGTGGAACAGTGAAGTTGCAACAGCATTGGCGCTTCCCACTCTCCATTTTCCTGAGCGGGTTCTCTGCCCGGATTTGAGGCGTTAATTGGGATGAAAATCGGGGCTGCTGTTTTCGGTTGTTCTCCATTCGGATACCACTTTGCGACCATCTGTTCTTCAGATATATCTCCCATATCACCGAATTCGGATTGCCATTCTACTAAAGTGTTCCGCATCCGTTGGAGCACATCTGCATGTGAGGCGTTCTCAGCTAAGTTGTTAAGTTCATATTTGTCATTTTCGACATCATAGAGTTCTTCTGTAGGACGCGGGTGACGGAACATGGTCAATTGATCCCCCTCTAATTTACCTTCGGCATGGAGTCTCCACATTTCCTGCATTACAGGATGTCGGTTGCGGTAAGGAATCCAAAGGAGATAAGGTTTTTCTGGGTAGTAATTTCTGATGTATTTATACTTTTTATCTCGTACAGCCCGTATCATATCATAAGATTCATCATATCTGTCGCGTGTAGCGAAGATATAATCCCGTTCAATTTTTTGTGTTCCGAGGAATGGTTGTCCTTGTATGTGCTGCGGTGCTTGTACGCCACATAACGATAGCACAGTGGGGCCGAGGTCAATTAGACTGACTAGTTGATCGCTTTGACTGTTTGGTGTTATTTCTCCGTTCCAACGGACGATAAGCGGTATTCGAATTCCTGCGTCATAGGGCCACCGTTTACCGCGTGGGAGTCCTTCTCCGTGGTCGCTCCATAGAAAGACGATAGTGTTTTCAGCGAGTCCATCTTCTTCTAATTGATCTAAGAGTTCACCGACTTTTTTATCTGCAGTGATGAGATTATCATACTGTCGTGCTAATGCTTTCCGTGCTTTTGGGGTATCTGGTAGATATGGCGGTAATTTCACGTCATCTGGATTGGTCGTGATTGGTCTGTCGTCTCTGTCCCACATACCGCTTTCGTGTGTAACAGTGGGGTTGAAAACAGAGAAGAAGGGTTGTCCTTCCTGACGATTTCGCCAGTGTCCTTTGTTACTGTTGTCATCCCAAGCAGTAATAGGTGGTGTGAATTGATAGTCTGTTTTGCTGTTGTTTGTGCAGTAGTAACCAGCGGCGCGCAAATATTCAGTGAATGTTTTTACATAGGGCGGCGGAACAGCAGAATACGGCGTTGGCATATCCGGTGTGTTGCGGTTTGTATGTCCTGTCCGCATGTGATGTGTGCCTATGGAGGTTTGATACATGCCGGTAATGATAGCGGAACGACTCGGTGCACAGACACCTGCCGTTGAAAATGCATTGGGAAACCGACATCCACCAGCTGCGAGTCTGTCTATGTTTGGCGTTCGAGCGATTGGGTCTCCATAGCAACCGAACCGTGGGGTTGTATCTTCCAATGAGATCCAGAGGATATTTGGTCGTTCTTGTGGGGTCATTTCCAACAGCCTTCTACATAAGCGTCTCGAGTGAATAGTTTTTTGCGATATGGGGTTGCACATGCCATCCATTCAGCAGGTATTTCTTGTGTGTAACGGTGCGGGGGTCCTGCTTCCTTGAATATGTCTATAACGAAGATTCGATAGAGTTGTGGGGAATCCACAGGTTTTGCTTCTACGCCGTGGAAAATGCGTGCGTTTATGTAGACCATGCTCCCTGGAGGCAGATCGAGCCGTTTTTCTTCCAATTTCTGTCCCGCTTCATCGTCATACTCACCAGCGAGCATGCGTTCAGGTGTTGCTTCATGTGTTGGTGGAACCTTGTGACTGCCGGGTATGACTTTCAGGTTGCGATCACCACGTGTGAAACCGTTCGGATAATATAATATCTGAATGTAGTAGTTATCGCGTTCTGCGAGATTTATAGGATTCTCATGCTTCCAGTGGTGATGGTCTTGATGGAACTGAACAGGTCCGATCCCACGGGGTGCGATGTTAAGTGCTGAATGACAGTAGTGGTACGCGTCACCGATGGTTGCTCGTAACAGTGCTGTAATGAAGGGATCGTCAATGAGTCTGTCGCTATATTCTCTGCGTTCGTTCCATGGACGAATAAAATAGGAATGTTCCGGTTTTTCACCGTTTTCCAATGCTGCAATGTATCGGCGTGTCGGTTCAAATTGATGGGTTATTTCCTCAATTAAACCCTCTCTGCCGTCGTCCGTGAATATATCTGGATATGCGATGTATCCATCATTATGAAACGACTCTATATCTTGATTAGATGGTGTGGATAAACGAAAGAGTGAATTAGGTTTGATTGTCATCTGTTTCCTTACATTCTGCTGTGTCCATCTTGTTCGAACTTCTCCAATAACTGTGTTAATCTATCAACAATGTCCGGATGTGTAGTCCAGAGATTATCTGTTCCGTAGGGATCGTTGTGAATATGATATAGCTGCCCTGGGGAATCTGGTTTTGGACCGCCGCCGCTTGGTGGTGGCCATCCTCCTGATCCTTCAGTTCCTATAATAAGTTTCCATTCTTCGTGGCGTATGGAAAACACGCCGTTACTGGAATGGTGTACGATTGCTTTGCGAAGTTGGTGATCGGTTTCTTTTCCTAAGAGTGCGGGTAGGAAATTACAGCTGTCTTGTCCTGCGTCGTCAGGAACATCTGTTCCAACTATTGCTGCGCATGTTTCCATGAGATCCGTTAAGCACACCAATTCGTCTGATGTGGTATCCTGTTCAATCACGTTGGGCCATCGTGCGATTAGCGGTTCGCGATGTCCACCTTCCCAGATATGTGCTTTGTATCCGCGCCACTCCCCGCAGGATTTGTGGTCGTAGAGGTTATACGGCATTGGGCCTTTACCGCCTTTAATTCTGTCGCCGGGAAGTGCTCCGTTATCACTTGTGACGAATATCAATGTATCATCTGTTTTTCCTGTTCGGTCTAATGCGTCCATGACTTCTCCGACCATCCAGTCCACTAACCAGACCAGATCGCCACGCGGACCTGCGTCGCTTTTCGCTCGTGCAAATTCGGGTACCACTTCCTCAACGCAGGGTTCATGGGGTGCTGAGGGTGTCATATAAATGAAAAATGGATTATCTGAATTGGCTTGTGCTTCAATATATTCAACAGTTTTCTGTGCGATCATCGGATCAGCATCTTTATGTTGCCAACTTGGGGCGGTCATGCCAGGACGGCCAGTGAAATCTGGTTCTCCACGATACTCGCTCGGTATTTCAACAAAAGCATCATTTTCTATAAATCCGTAGGGTGGTTGGCATGTTGGGCACCCGGATGTGCCGTAGAAATAATCGAACCCAATATCATTTGGTCCGCCTGTGATTGGTGCGTGAAAGTCGATATTTTCTTCTAATTCGCGTTTTGCATTACCCCACGGTAACGGTGCATCAAAATCGTAGTCGTACCCGGATTTTGTGGAGAAGCCGAGCCCTAAATGCCACTTTCCAATACAAGCAGTGTTGTATCCTCCCTCTTTCAGCATTCCTGCGACTGTCAAACGTTCAGGTTCGATTAAGGGGGGTTCGTATCCGTAAAGTACTCCTCGTTTTAGACGGCTTCGCCAGCAGTATCTTCCAGTTAAGACACCGTATCGTGTGGGGGTACATACTGCGGAGGGAGAATGTGCGTCTGTGAAGCGGATGCCTTCCTGTGCAAGTTGATCCATATTTGGTGTGGGAATCTTTGAGTCAGGATTATAGCAGCCGACATCACCATATCCCATGTCATCTGCCATAATAAAAACGATGTTCGGTAGTTTTTGATTGTCCATACATTACACCAATAGCTAATAGCAGTTCTAAATCTTCCTATTGTATTTTTTGCTTTAGATCAGTGAGTTCTTTTTCAATCGCTTCGTCTTCCGCGTAATTAACAAACTCCTGATTTACTTCCATGTTCTTGAATTCCACATCGATCTCAGATGCTGCTTTTGCTAACGCTGCAGCCTCGGTTACATTTTGCCCCATTTTCTTGAGTATCTCAAAAGCTTTATTGCCCTGAAGTTCTGTTAATGTCTGTTGGAGATGTTCATGTGCATCAACATTTCTGTGTTGTGCAAGGACAGCATCCTTTTCTCTTTGTGTTTGCTGGGTTTTTTGATGAAGTGTGTCAAGAAGTGTGGTGAGGTGTTGGACTGTCTTTTTCTGTTCTTCCCACTGCGCCTTATATCGTTGTGCAAGATTTCTGTATTCGTTTCTTTGTGTGAGGTCTTCGCGTGCCAAGTCTTCGCGTCCTGCTTGTAGAGAGATGACAGCGCGTTCCTCACATTTTGCTGCTTGTGCAACAGCATTGTCGTGAGCATTTTGAAAATGTTTTTCTATCCCAATAGAGGCATCAACCTTTTGTTTTGCTTCTGAAAACCGATTTGTAATCTCATGAATGACATCTTCTAATACCTTTTCCAGGTCCTTTTCTTCAGTTTCTTTCTCTTTTTCTACTTCTGTCTCAGACACGATCTCTACACCTGGGGAATCTAATTGAACAACGATAGTTTTCGCGAGTTTATCCCCCATTCGTTGTTTTTCTTTACTTATAGCGAACAACCAATCGACGGGTTGAAATAATCCGGCAAAGCGGCGAACGAATACATCTTTCATGTTTGCTGGCTGTCCATCTTCCAAACGGATGATTTGCAGAGACATTAATCGCTTTCCAAAACCACCTCCTTTTACGCCATCCATAAATAATATACCAAATAACCACAGAGCGATACTCAGCAAAAAAATCGTGCCATTAGTTAGATCATTTGCATCCCAAAAATCAACATTCAGAATGTTCTGAAAAAGAAAATAAAATAAAAACCCAGTTAGGATCACAAGTGCTTGGCAGAAACCTAATAGACCGATGTCTAACTGATATTTTTCAAAAGTTTTCCCAACTCAATGGTTTTCAAGGTTCTTTTGGGTTTTGTTCATGAAAATGCTCTATGATGTCAAGTAGCATCTGCCTTTGTCCAGTGAGTTCAAGTTGTATTTGATGAAATGTGCGACACTCTGAGATACTTACACGCAACAACATCAGATAACCCATCACTTTGATACCGAGACCCGCATACGCACCTACCGTGCTACGTAAACTCATACCAGATAGATGCAAACACGATTTAGATTGACGCCAAAAGTGTTCAATGCCGTGATGTTGAGACCATATTCTGAGAGCCTCACAAGTGCGGAGCGGTTTACCAAAAACTAAAAGCGTTCGTATCTTGCCCATATCCATAAAAAACAGCACAATGCACTCACCAAATGTTGGGCTTACTGCTCGCACACGACAGACAGGTTTATCGCATCCCCATTGCTCCGACCGCAGTTGGATCCGCTTTTTGTGAACTGAAAGTTTAGCAGTTTTACCCTCTATCGTCATCACATAGTTGCTTTTACCATGCACTTGTATAGACACAAACCCTAAATCTAATAAGATGTCAACCAGATGCTTGCTACCATACCACGAGTCGAAAGTAATCGGATACTTCCTTATATCAATGCCTGCAGCATCAAAGCAATCCAAGACTGCTTGGATCATACTAAGAAAAAGGCTCGGTTTATCTGTGTTGCCACGCCCCTGTTTACTCACAATCTGTGTATTGAGGGGAATAACCACATCGCCAATCTTGATCGTGATCGCTAACACATTTTGAGCCCAGACGCTCCTATTATCCTTCTTAGACCACCAGTTTGAACTATAAGCAATCGTTTTGCCATACCGATCCACATTGGTATCATCTACACTGATGGTAATGCGTCGCCGGGATTGTGTTGCAGCACTCTTCGTTTCAGTGTCTTTGATCAACTCAAGTGCTGAAGCACATCCAAGACGCATATTCAAGTGCTTCCAATGATAAAGACTTATTGAATGAAGTTGCCGATACAGACACGCTTTTTGAACTGACAACGCATCTGCGACCTGGTTCGGATTGTAAAGACCGAAAAGATGGCAAACGGACAACAGAAGTAAAGTGTCTATGATTTTTGATTGTATACCTTGAAACCTTGAATAAAGAAGTTCTTGAAAAAACTCAGCAGATTTGATAATCTGATGATGCATGAAATGTCCTCCTGAGAAAAATAACGTTGTTTGATTCTTCTTAGGATGGCATTTCATGCGTTTAGGGTCAAGTCAAATCTTCAACATAAACGCATTTTCAGGGGCTTAGACCTGCTTCACATTGATGTTTAGTAGGTTCTGAGTGCTTTTGAGAAATATCAGTATAATAAGAACGCTCCGGCTCTTGCCCATCGCGATGCTAATTTGAATTTTTCACCTATGACCTTGACAATTGACATTGTTATTGTGCCTTTTCATCGTAATTTTGCTTTTAGTTCTGCCAAGTCATCGTCTATTGATGCTTCTTTAGCATAATCAGAAAATTCTCTGTTTAATTGTGTATCTGAGAGATCGTTGTCAACTTCGGATGCTGCTTTGGCTAAAGTGGCAGCTTCAGTGACATTTTGTTCCATTTTATTCAGTATATCAAAAGCGTTACCATCTTGAACTTCAGTTAAGGTTTGTTGGAGGTGCTTTTGCGCGTCAACGTTTCTGTGTTGTGCAATAACGAGTTCCCTCTTCCGCTCTGCTTCTTCCGTCTTTATTTGAAGTGTTTCAAGCAGATTTTTCAGTTCTGCTACGACTTGTTTCTGTTCTTCCCACTGTATTTTGTATCGTTTTGCAAGTTGTGTGTATTCGTTTCGTTGGGCAATATCTTCGCGCGCTAAGTCATCACGTCCTGCTTGAATCGCAATCGTTGCCCTCTCTTCACATCTTTCAGCTTGGACTAGAGCTCCTTCATAGGCATTTTGGAATTGCTTTTCAATTCCAATGGATGCGTCGACTTTTTCTTTGGCTTCTGTCAACCGACTCGTGATTTCAACAATAGCATTCTCCAGAACTTTTTCGGGATCTTCTTTTTTTTCTGGAACATCATATTGAATGTGTGGTTCATATTTTACCACAACCGTTTCGGCGAATACGTCTCCCATCCGCTGCTTTTTGTTACCTAACGAGAAGATGGCATCGAAAGGTTGGAAAAAAGTGGTTAGTCTTCGAACGAAAGAGTCTTTAAAAGTACACGGTTTACCATCTTTTAGTCGGATGACCTGCATTGACAAGAGACGTTTGCCAATTCCTTGACCATTTCTGAAACCGTCTAAGAACAGCATACCACAACCCCAAAACAAGAACGAAACAAAAACAGTTGGAATCATACCTTCAATTAGAAATATAGGGAAGATGTCTATAAACATGGATATTACTACAGCCAACCAAAATGTGATAGTGCTATCGATAAAAAACGCGAACATCCGTGCAAGCCTGGATGCCAATCTAAACTTTTTTCCAGCTATTTCAAGTAACTTCATTGTATGCAAATCCTCATTATTTGAGAAAACCCGTTCCTGCTATCTATTGTTATCAGTTTTCCGGATTTTCTCAACCCATTACATGTTTACAATAGAGTCGTATCTAATTGAAAGGATAGTCACTTTTTTCGGTTACAGTGATGGCACTGTAACCTCTACTTCACGTCCGTCGTTTTCTGAAGAGTCGATGACTCCTTGAATGATAACATTTGTCAGCATAATTTCGTAAGGATCAATCGGTGAGGGTTTTCCTTCTCTGACAGCGTCAATGAATGCGCTATCTTCTTCGTGGAACACGTTTACTGATTCAAATTCGGTGTATGTTTCGTCGTGTATTTGTCCATCCTTGTCACCGTAGACGCGAACGCCATCTTGTGGGCCACGGACTTCACCGATACCGATTCGTAATCCTGCTTTTTTACCGAGGAAAATAGTGCCACCGAGCGAATCCATGTTCATGCACCAGCAGGTTTTGAATACTAAACGTGCGCCGTTATCAAAAACTACCCATCCTACACCAAAGTCTTCAACTTCAGTTTGTTTCAGTCTTTCATTCCAGGTGTTGTGTAGACTCAGGTAGTTTGAGGTGATGCCAGAGACAGCAACAGGTTTGGGATGTCCCATGAGATAGAGTGCGGTATCCAAAGCATAGACTCCGATGTCAGCGGATGCGCCTAAGCCTGCGGTTGCTTTTCGGATGAAACTACCGCCAGGATTTCCGCGCCTGCGGTCCGCAACAGTTTCTGCGTAGTAAATTTCGCCAAGTGTGCCGGCATCGACGATCTCCTTCGCCTTTTTGACTTGTGCGGAATAGCGTAGTTTGAGACCGATCATAAGTATCTTATCGTTTTCTACAGAAGCGCGCCACATCGCTTCTGCACCTGTCAACGTTGCCTCCATCGGTTTTTCACAGAAGACGTGTTTGCCCGCGTTTAATGCAGCAACAGTTGGTGCAGCATGAACACCGGTTGGGGTACATACGTATACTGCCTCGATTTCGTCCATTTTAAGCATTTCGTTGTAATCTTCGAATGTGTTTTCGATTCCCCATCGTTCTTTTGCGCGTTCTAAATTCGCTGGAACCAGATCGGCAGCTGCAATAATTTCACACCCTTTAATCTCGGCAAGCGTCCCACAGTGTGCTTGCGCAATGCCACCTGCACCGATCAACCCTAATTTAACTGTTCTCATTGACATCTCCCTATTACAGATTTGTTCTATAGATTTTATCTTATTTTTCTGTATAAAGTCAAGAGTAAAATTTAATTGTCAATTCCTGCGATCCCCAAAAATAACTTGATATGCATGTTGGTTTCTGCTAATATATCTATTTACTATACTAAAGTTTGGACATTTTGGGACATTCAGGCTGCGTTGTCCGCAGGCAATGCTGTCTCTTTGTGAAAATCGGTGTGTATTTTCTGTGAGTTTGTTTTTTCAGAGTAAATCGCAGAAAATACCGCTCTGTAGAGCTGCCAGCGGAGATAAACTACACGCAACCCTTGTGTGAGACGCTTCGGATGATACCAATGGATGCCCAACTGATCACAAACTACCTGAGCACTTATCTCCTCCGCCGTCCCATCCCGTGGGGTGAATAGCAACTTCGTCAGACTTGCTGCAACGAAACTCAATTGCACAAACCGATTGATGCTTTTGCGGGATTTCAGGCGATAGTCATCAAAACCGAAGTGTTGCTTCGCATCCCGAAAAGCCGTCTCTATGTGCCATCTCTTGCGATAATATATAGCGATCTGTGGTATCCCAATCGTCAAATCTGTTGTCCATACACAGAAATACCGATAAGGTTTCGAGGTTTTCGGGCGACTTCGGATAACAACGAGGCGAATATCAGCATCGCACATCTTCGTTCTCACGACTTTGGAGGCGATTGAATACTTTTGGCCTTCTATATCCATAAGCGTATACCGCATCCTGCGAATATCCAAGCGGTCTCCATATTTTCGCGGACGGCCACGCTGGCGATGTTTCGGCTGTTCCGGTAAACGATAGAAGACGGCATTAGACTTCGCACGACACAAGATATGATGTCCATAACTTTGAACCAGCGTAAACACTTTTCGCCTTGAGAACCCACGATCAAAAATAATAAGACCCGGAGCGATCTGGGAACAGATGCGTTTCAACACCGCATCGCTTTTATCACGGCACGTCTGCGGCACCATCAGTCTCGCCCATACGGGGAATAGCTGCCAACCTGTAGATGTTTGGCAAAGTAAACCTAAGGCACCAAACTCGTGTCCATAATGGAACTTGGATCGGTTCACGCGACCCTTTTGATAACTGAAGTTGCGGAAAAAATGCAACCCCCACTGGCGTTCACCTGTTTTTATGGCTTTGGTCTCATCATACACATAAACCCAGTTAGGAAATGCTTGCTGAACCTTTTTTGTCAGGTGTCCTGCGACTTTATCCGCATCCCATTTACCACGCGATAGAAACTTTGGAAAAGACCAGTATCGCGTCTGTGAAAAACCTGATTGATAAAGTTCCGTTAGCGTGCCACTATTTCCATCTGCGATAAATCCGAAAATAAACGCTTGGAAAAGAGCATAGTTTTGTGTGTTGAACAGATACTGAAAATCTGATAGAATGTCGTCTAAGCAGAAAAGGAGGTTCATTTTTTATTCTCCTTTCAAAAAATATATTTGTTTATGAAAGGATACCTGCTTTTCTGTTTTTTCGCACTAAAAATTTCTAAAATTGTCCAAACTATAGTACACTATAGTTTGGACAGTTTTTGTTTTTTTTATGGACATAAAGCAGGAAAGCGGGTATCCTTTTAGGAAACACAAATTTGAAAGGATATTTCAAATGACCCCACTTTCCTACTTGGACAACATGTTATCAGATTTTTGACCTTTGTTCAAGTATAATAACTTTCACCACTTTCAGACTTTCGTAAAAGGTCTGATAAATACGCCCTACCGAGGCACAATGACACAAATCTATCTTGCGACAGCCCAAGCAGGTCGGTATTGGTCTCTGCCAAAGTTTCTCTCGCGTGGCATCTGGTGTGTGGATCAAGTCGCCACTACGCTAAGCCATCAAGTGCTATCCGCTTACCCCACAGGCGTATACGTCTATGATGAAACACATGCCCTAAGTAGCGGTTCAAAACAAGCGGGTTTGCATTTCCACAGGAACCCTGCGTATCAAGCACGTAACAAGAACCAATCCAAGTTTCATCACGGACACGAGTTTGGTGCGATTGGGTGGCTGGCAGAAACGCCCGAAGGCACGCGCCTGTTTCCATTAGCCACACGGATGATGGAACCGAAAAGCGAGGACGCAAATAGCCTCGCCGTGCTGAAGCATTTATGCGATCTTGTGCCACCGGGTCTTATCATTTTTGATAGAGGTTTCAATAGACGCAAAGTGTTCACGGAGATACTCTCACAAGGACATCATTTACTTTGTCGTGCGAAGTCAAACGCAGCGTTTTTTGATATACCGAAACGCCCTAAGCGTCTCAAGAGAGGCAGACCCCGTCGGTATGGTAGCCGTGTGTCTATTCCACACCTGAAGTATACAGACATCGTTGTTGAGGATCAGACACTTTCTGTCGCTGATAAAGTCGTGCGAACAAAGATGTGTCCTGTAGATGTCCGCATCGTTGTGATACGCAAACGCTTGAAAAAGTCTAAACCCTATCGGTATTTTTGTGTATTTACTTCAGATTTACGACTGCCCGTAGAAACAGTTATCCGACACTATAGAAACCGATGGCAGATTGAAACTGCCTTTCGGGACGCTAAAGAGAACTTCGGATTTGACACCTATCAACTCCGAGACAGGAAAAGTTTGGATCGGTTCGTTCAACTCAGTTTCACCGCAGCAACGCTCACACAACTCGCTTTCAGTCCGGTGCTAATGGAGAAGACATCCGCAGAAACCGACACAGACGAGGCACCGCTTGATTTAGAAACTGTGCTATCCACACTCAATATACACTGGTATAAACCGAAACATCTCACACGCGGCTTGATGACCGCTTACTTGCAGCGATGTTTACAACAAAACTATTTTTATACGAGTTACGACCCGGGGAAAAACGCACAGAAAAAACTGAAAATCCCGAAGATACTATGTGAAAATGGTTCAGCAGCAACTATTTTCACGATTATTGGAAAAATGATGGCTAAAAAACAGTGATTTCTAACAGAATTTAGACAAAAAAGGGGCGTTAGCAGCGGTTCTAACACCTGTTCAGAAGTGCTAACGGGGAAGTGCTGCCAACTATTCATAATCTATAACAAGACCAAAAATGTCCAAACTATAGTATAGTACAGTCTAGAGGATTTAGATAAAATTTATAATCAAGGGCATATAGATCCACTACTAAAGTACTTAGATAAAGGTCAGATGGGAAAGGTTGTATCCACCACCACCCTGCAAGCGAGCAGTCCGATAAGCATAGCCATTGGTGAAAACCACGCCTATGTGTTAACCATGCTACCCAAAAAAGAGAGATAAAAATTTTCGCTCCGCTCATGTAAAAGTCTGTGCTATTTTAAAACGCTGGTGAGAAAGGCGATAAGCACGAGGACGTTTTGGACCCTCCTTGCCAGCGTGGCAATAAACGGCGGGGACACGGCACTTATGCGACTGATCGTCCACCTATTGTTGGGGCGAAAGGTCATGAAAGTGGTTTCTTGTGATTACGCCTTATGCATCAACTGATGCTGCGACGCCTTCATTACATGTTCATCAGTGGACGCTGCCGGCTGCGACGGTGTATACGGGTAATTGCCTCGGGCATCTTCAAACATAACTATAAGTAAAAATCCAAATAACTTGCATTATATATTCTCTGCTTGACATCAAACCGTTACTCATGATAAACTGTAATCATCATGAAATTCAAATTGTCTATATTTATACTGCTTTTAATAGCAAACTTCGCAATCTATGCGAAAGATGTTCCTCCGAAAACAGGGGATCTTGCACCCGAATTTGCCCTACAAGATTTTGAAGAAAAAGTGCATTCACTAAAGAAGTTACGCGGGAAAGTCGTATTCCTAATTATGGGAAATAGGAAAATTCGGAAGGAAGATGACAAATGGGCAGAAGCATTTAATAAGGATTTTAAGGAAAATAAGAAAATGACTGCCTACATAATTGCCGACATGCGTAGCGTCCCAGGATTTATACCAAAACGATTTATCAGATCACAAATAAAGAAAAAACCGCCCCCTGTTAAGTTTCTGTTCGATTGGAAAGGTGAAATACACAAAAAATACCATACTGACAAAAAGAAACCGAACCTATATCTGATTTCACCACAAGGTAAAATTATATTTCATCGTAAGGCGAATTTCAAACCAGAGTTATATACCGAACTGAAAAAACAGATACATACTTTATTGCAAATAACCCAATAAACAACTTTATTGGTTATTTAAGAAACAGAGGGAGATATTATGGATACAAAATCTGAAATCAGAAATTATTTTTCTTACCCTATGCTTTTAATCGGAAGCGGGTCATTTTTCGGTGTGATCGGATGGATGGGGTTAGCAAATGCCACGGAAAGTATGATCTTTTTTATCGGTTCAATGCTACTCTCCTTTTCCGGTTCAATGTCCACTTTATGTGGACTCATGAGTCTGGAAAGATTCCCACCAAGTAAACAAAAAATCAACCAATTAAAATCTGAAACATCTAAACACCTAAAGATACATTATCCCACCTATATCATTGAAGTTGATAAATCCAGACACAAGTATAAAGCATTGTATGAACAACTTCGATCTATTCGCGCTTATTTTGAAACGTATCGACATGAAATAAGAAACCTACGATCTGAGTTGACTCGTATAGAAAAGCAGCTACAACAGAATCTAAAAAACAATGCTCCTATTATTGACAACGATAGTGCTGATGCTATAGCAAGGAAGTTGCTTTGGTCAGAAAAACAGATACAACTTGCTGAATTGAATGAACAAATTGAGAAACTTACCCTATCTTTTACCGCCACAGATTTAGAGCGATATCGTGATGAACTAACGTATATCAATGGCGGTATCACACAATTAGAACAGGGAATTGAATATTACCGTGAATTAGTGATATTATGCAGTCAATCAAGCACTAATTATGACAATTTCATCAATGCTAAAAAGAAAGTTGATAAGGTTGAGAGCTTGATATCACATCAAGAAAAACGACTTGCAGCCCTTGAGTCAGAAATGGACACAAAATGTGAGGAAGTTAAAATTGAATTATCTCTATTTCGTGAGCGACTTGAGGATTTCAACGTTAACAGTAATTGACATTTCACTTTAGACAGATGAGGATTGATATGAAATATCTCGTCACAGGTTGTGCTGGATTTATAGGGTGGAAAGTCACCGAGTTCCTTATAGCAGATGGACATACTATAATTGGCATAGACAATATTAACAACGCCTATGATGTTACGGTAAAGAATTGGAGGCTTGCGCAACTTCAAGAATTATCAGAATTCCATTTCCACAATGTTGATTTATGTAATCGTCCCGCCCTTGAACAGGTATTTGAGCCATCATTCGATGCTGTGATTAACCTTGCAGCACGTGCAGGTGTCCGTCAGTCGGTAGAAAATCCCTGGGTCTACATTGATACGAACATAACTGGCACTCTCAATTTACTTGAGATGTGCCGTGATAAAGCTATTAACAAATTTATATTGGCATCCACATCCAGTTTATACGGAGCAAAAAACCCCCTTCCATTCAGTGAAGATGCTGACACTAACGGCCCGCTATCACCTTATGCCGCCTCAAAAAAGGGAGCTGAAGCTCTCTGCCACAGTTATCACCATCTCTACGATATAGACGTAACTATCTTTAGATTTTTTACTGTCTATGGACCTGCTGGGCGTCCTGATATGAGTGCATTCCGATTTGTAAAGTGGATAAGTGAGGGCAAGCCAGTAATCGTATATGGAGATGGCAAACAATCCTCTCGTGATTATACCTATGTTGAAGACATTGCTCGCGGTGTTATTGCCGGATTGAAACCACTCGGATATTCGGTCATCAACCTCGGTTCTGATAGTCCCATTGTACTTATTGATACGATTAGATTGATCGAAGAACTTGTTGGTAAGAAAGCGATACTAACACATCAACCCTTCCATCCAGCAGATGTACGTGCAACATGGGCAAATATTCAGAAAGCTGAACAACTATTAGGATGGAGACCTAAAGTCACGTTTCGTCAAGGAATCACTGCTCTTGTTGAATGGTATCAAGAAAATCGCGCTTGGGTAAAAGATATTCCAACCGGATAATATGTAATAATAAGGATATATCTTACAAAAGCATAACAGATATGGCAACAGTAAAGCTCGACAACATTACAAAACGTTTTGGTGAACTTACCGCTTTAGACAAAATTACACTTGATGTAAAAGACGAGGAATTCTTCGTTCTACTCGGGCAGACAGGAGCAGGAAAAACAACTACACTTCGCTGTATTGCTGGATTAGACAAACCTGAAGAAGGTAACATCTATTTAGACGATGTGTGTGTCAATGACAAAACCCCCGCTGAACGCGATGTTGCATTTGTGTTTCAGTCACATATTCTTTATCCCCACCTAACTGTTTGCGAGAATATGGCTTTCCCACTACATCCTCGTAAATTATCCGCAGCAGAAATAGACAGTCGTGTTAAAGATATTGCTCAGATGTTACATATTGAACATCTTCTCATGCGGACTCCGAATCAGTTGAGTGGCGGCGAAACACAACGTGTAGGATTAGGTAGAGCAATGGTGCGCCGGCCACAGGTTTTTTTAATGGATGAACCGATTTCTAACCTGGATGCAAAACTACGTGCAGAAATGCGTGTTGAAATCAGGTGGCGGCAACGTCAACTTGGTACTACTACCTTTTATGTAACGCATGATCAGGTGGAAGCAATGTCTATGGCAGATCGTATCGCAGTACTGAATTCCGGCAGGATACAGCAGTTAGGAACACCTGCTGAGATTTACAACCATCCTGCTAATTTGTTCGTAGCAGAATTTATCGGTAGTCCGAGCATGAACTGTATGCCGTGTAACATCTATAACAACAATGGAACATTCCAAGTAAAATTGGCTAGTAATGGTAACGAAGATTATACATTTGCTATTCATGATGAACTCGTTGCAAAATCTATAAGTGAAATAGATACGAATCGAGAATTAGTAATTGGGGCACACCCAGAAGATGTGCTAGTTAGCAATGAATTCGATGACAATACACCTGACTCTGATACCAACACATTTAAAGCAGAAGTATACAGTGTAGAGCCACTCGGTGCAGAAACAATAGTGGAGATTACACTGGGAAAAGATGCTAATGGTTCGCATACGATTATCAAATCTCGTACTTCACCTAACTTTGAAGCAAAAATTGGGGAACATATCTATGTATCATTTGTTCCTGATCGGATCCACTTGTTCGACAATGTCACAGGTGATGCACTGTTGACCTAACAGATAATACCGCCTAAATTACTATGAGTTGGCAATTAAAATTATTTAACTTACTTCCTAATTATGTCAAAAAAATAGGATGCCAGTTTCTACGGAAACTAGGGCGTGATCCAGATGCATGGTTGGAAAACTTCTTGAAAAAGCATAAAGGAGAGTGATGTGTGAATGGTGGTGATATACTAATTGAATGTTTGAAAGCCCAAGGGGTTACTACTATTTTCGGTATGCCTGGGACGCAGAACATTCATATCTACGATTCACTGCTCCGTCGAGGATCTGGATCTATCAATCATTTTCTTGTAAGACATGAATATTCAGCAACATTGATGGCTGACGGTTTTGCACGGGCAACAGGCGAAGTAGGTGTTGCCATTACTGTGCCAGGTCCGGGGGCAAGTAACGCGTCAACAGGGATATTGGAGGCTTATACCGATTGCATCCCCGTGTTATTGATAACCGGACAGAGTCATTCAGATACCTACAGTAGACATCCGAGTAAAATGTTTCACGGTTTGGATCAGATGAGGTTCTTTGAACCGATCACTAAGTACTGTGCTATTGCACATACTGCCTCGGAGATTCCAATAGTAGTTGAGAACGCATTTAAAGCCATGAGAAACGGAAGACCAGGACCAACAGTGTTAGAATTTCCTATGGATGTGACATCTGGTAATGCTCAAGTCAAAATTCCGCAACCTGTTGAATGAGATGTGTTACCGCCGCCCAACGATTCCTCTGTAAGTTCAGTTATCGATAAAATACGTTCTGCGAAATACCCACTAATATTTGCGGGTTCTGCTGTTATTCATGCAAAAGCAAGAACTGAGTTAAGGTTGCTTGCGGAAAAACTAAATGCTCCTGTCATAGTCTCCCGTTGTGCGAAAGGAGGATTGTCAGAAGACCATCGATTGGCACTTCAAATCTGTTATGGATATTTAGGTAAAGAAGCACTAAAACATGCTGACTGCCTTATCGCTATCGGAACCAGGTTTACTTCAATTGATACACGTAATTGGACTATGCAAATTCCAAAGACCTTCATTCAGATCGACGAAGACGAAAATGAAATTGGCAGTGAATATCCATGTGATATTGGGATCGTGGGAGATTTAAAACTGACCTTGCAAGCACTTATTGAGGATGTGTCCGTTGACGATAATAGTTGGGATGAAGTGCTGCCTATGTTGCAGACTAAGTCTGATTCTCAACCATCTTTACCAATTCTACATGAACTTCAGGAGGTTCTTCCACCAAATACCATCTATTCCATTGATGTACATTCACTTGGATATGCTTCCTTTGCTGAATTTCCCATTTACGATCCACGGACCTTTCTCCATCCGAATATCGGTGTAGCGTTAGGATACGCCTATCCTGCGGCGATAGGTGCCAAGGCGGCATATCCTGATCGTCCAGTTGTATGCTTCAGCGGCGATGGAGGTTTTCTAATGGGGGCAATGGAGATGGCGACAGCAATGAAATACGGTATCAATGTGGTTGCAATTATAATAAACGATGACGCTCTATCAGCGATTAAAGGGTCTCAATTGAAAGAATTTGATGGACGTACAATTGATACTGATCTGCGAAATCCGGATTTCGTTGAATTTGCGCAGTCTTTTGGAGTTTATGCTAGGAAAGTTGAAAATCTGGTAGACTTTAAGCCAATACTAAAGGAGGCACTCGCCGCTGAAAAACCGGCACTCATTGAGGTAATGATGCGGGAGTATCAAGATAAACTAATTGATTCTATCGGTTGGTTGCATTCTGAACAAATTCGAAAAACGACATTCTAATAACATTTTTGGTCTAAAATTTCAGAACTTAATACTCTCCGCGCGCGTTCCAACCGGGATATTGTTCCTCCAATGCTTGTAGTGTCTGTGGTGTGTAATACGGATGCCCCGCAGGTGGAAAACGAAATACCTCGCGTTGTTCTGCTGTCAAAATGCCGATAAACTTTGAGAACGTTGGATGTTTTTCTTTGTCCGTATAGTGCCGAAAGCCTTCCCAATAATGATCTGCACGTCCTAATCCGAATCCCCAAGTGTAACGTTGTCCATCTTCACGTAGATAATCACTTGCAGAATGATATGTATAATTGGTAAAGATACACAAGGTACCACCTGTGCATACAAGCGGTTCGTATTTGGAAGTATCCTCACCATACTCGGTTGCTAATAATCTAAGTGGAGCCTGATCTTCAGCGACATCTTCAAGGTGCACCCAAAAGACAAGTTGCCCGAATTCTGGTGCGGATTCAGACTTCGGTAGTAATGAGTTATTCCCATTATCAATATGCAGACCACCTGCATCACTACCAACGCCACCTCCTTTGAATCCAGGATAACGTGCAATCATACAGCCAGCACGGAAGTGAATGTGTTCTGTTTTGAACCACTTACGTGCGAAACCCCAAGCTTCACTATCCACGATTGCTTGTAATAAAACCATTTCAGACGATGGAAATTCGGTCAGAATCGCTCTCCCATTGGGCGGATTACCTTTTACTTCTTCCCAAGTAGGAAGCACACGTCGTTGAGCAGCTTGCATCTCTATGAGCTGTTCTCCAGAATAGTAATCTGGTACGATTACATAACCTTTTGTAGCAAATTCATCGAAATAGTCATCTGTAAGCTTTCTCGGCATATCAACCCCCATTGGAAAATTTTAAATTATCTGAAAAGGGCACTTAAATGAAAATGCTGACGAACCGTAACTACTAAGTCCATCAGCATAATTTGAAACTCCCCCAGACGGACTCGAACCGCCGACACGATGGTTAACAGCCATCTGCTCTACCAACTGAGCTATGAGGGATTAAGAATTACAATACTAATTATACATTATTAAATATATTAATGCAAATAAAAATCTGCATTTTCCAAATTTAGCAGCCGCCTCATATTCCAGCTTCACATTATAAAAATCTATTTGTGTCCTTTGAGCCATCCCCATGTAGTTGCTATTTTTTCTGCAGGAGAGACAGATAATGCTTCTTCGAGTCCGTTGTCCATGATGTGATTTAGATCGTCATCTGAAAGGGGTTGGTTGAAAACAGCGACTTCATCAATGACACCAATAAAATCCCAGCCGGCAGTTTTCCATGATGCCAGACGTATTTCAGAACCAATTTTTTCATCAGCTTTACCAACTGCTTTCTCACCTACAAAATCCCCATCTACAAACAATTTTAGGACATTTCCATCATGAGTGATTGCAACAAAATTCCACTCATCCAACTCCCATGCGCCACCTCGTACATTAGTTTGTGCTTGGTCCGCATTGGCGGCAATACTTCCGTAATAATCATTAGGTCCGATCTGAATTGTAGGGTTATGCCAATCATGTTCAATGACACGCGTATTTGCATTTGGAGGATTTCCGGTAGGTTTTACCCATAATAGATAGGTGAAACCGTCACGATAATCATCAATTGATTTGCTGCCGGGAATTTCAACATGAGAAGCACCATTAAATTCCAAACCTTTTCCAATTTTTCCATCTGTCCATTTTGCTCCGATAATTTCACCATCATTCCCGTTAACAGAAGTATCTTTGACTTCTTTTCCTTGTCCCTCGTCAAGAAGCCAGATGCCAACAATTGATCCAGGATCAATTGCAGCAACAATAGCTGCCGATGGGATTACCATGATTGAGCAAGCACAAAACATAACAAGTGATAGGAATCTCATTTGAGTGTTCTCCTTATGTATTTATCTGTTTAATTCTTTCCATAATGCTCTATAGAAATTCATCACTCTTATAGGATCAGAACTTCCAGCAATCTCTGCCAAAGTATAACCGGTATATCCAGACTCTTTCAATGATGTAAATAGTTCACGCCAGGGATACTCTCTACGATGTAATTCCGTGATATGTACTAATCCAATTCTACCCTTGACATAGTTGAAGTTTTTCTGTATCGATCCATTTTCCACCTCACCGAAGTTAGAGTTCCAACACACATAAACATTGTTATGATCAGCAACATCAATAATTGTGCGTATGTGTCTGAGTTCAGATGTTCCACCACCGTGTACTTCTAAACGTATTTGAACGCCAAGGTTATCTGCAAATTCACCACACTCACGTAATGCTAGCCCTATCTGTTCTAATGTTTTTTCCACAGCAACTTCACTTGGCAGTCCATTCGGACGCACCTTAACTCCCGGTGCTCCGACATCTGCAGCTAATTGGGAGTATTCTTTTGTACCTTCAATATTTTTCTGAACTGCATCTCGATCCGTTGAATGATAGTCAAATGCAGAACCCAATCCTGCAAGTTCAATTGGAGAATCTTCAAACTGCTTTTTCACATCGGCACGTTCACTTGGAGAGAGACTAACTTCAACACCGTGGGCATGTGTTGTCCGCAACTCTACACCTTCAAAACCAGTCTCCGAACAACGATCGATAATTGTCGGAATATCCCAATCTTTTGCCATATTATATGTTACCAAACCAAGTTTCATAAAATCTCCTCATTCAAAAAGTTGTGCTACAAGACAAGAAAATCCTCTAACCACATCTTCACCAGTGAGTGTATCATTGTGCGTAAGTGTTTTTATATCTATCTTCGAACGGTATACGGTTACTGTCTGTGCAATGGGTTCTATTACCCACACAAGCCGTGTGCCAGCTTCCAAATATGCAAGTGCTTTTTCTATTATATCATATTGGGAATCTGATGGTGAAGTTACTTCAACAGCCAAATCAGGAGGAATGGGAGACCCTTGACGTCTATTGTCTGGCAACCGTTCATTCGAAACATACGCAAGATCCGGTTTAACTAATCTATCTCCCAAATTAAATGTTGTATCCGCGGGGTACAAACGACCCATCTGCTTTTCACGAATATAAGTGCCTAAGGGCAGGATAAGACTCATGCTTATTTCACCATGCTCCATAGTTGGTGGGGACATCTGTTTCAATTCTCCGTTAACAAATTCGTAACCCTCAATATCACTAGCAAAGAAATCCTCAAATGTCATATCAGAATCTATTTGGTTGATGGATACATCTGTTTGATCTAAATTATTGTTTATATGAGTCTGCATTTGATGACTCCTGATGCTTATATTTTATTTGGATTGCACTATCCCTGTTTTTTTGCTATAATTTCACACACAATAACGATAAAGGAGAACATAGATATGGCTTATTCACTTGAAGATGAATTTGGTGACATCATCGGTAAAGCCCGTCGTGGACAAAACATGTCTCAGAAGGAAACTGCCACTGCAGCGGGTATATCAGAATCAGACTTATCCAATATGGAAAAGTATACCTTAAAACCAACAGAAACGCAAGTATATAAACTTGCAGAAGTACTCAATTTAGACGGTGCAAAACTTCTTTCAATTGCAAATGAAGAATGGCAACCAGAACCCGTTCAACAATTTGATGATATCCTTGAAGTGATTACAATAAGTGCACCTGTCGGCGGTTGGCCCGTTAACGCGTACCTATTGATATGTAAAGCTACAGATGAGGCTGCTATAATAGATACTGCAGCGAGTCCTGATCAGATTTTAAAACAACTAGACACACATAAAGTTAACGCTACTGCTATCCTCTTGACTCATTCCCACAATGATCATACAGACGGTTTACCACGGCTTCAATCTGCCACAAAATGCCCTACTTTCATTCATAAAAATGAACCCAAACCTCGTAGTGCAGGTAAATTACAAGAACTTGTACATTCAGATGTTGTAAATGTCGGTGAACTGGAAGTGTCAATCCTCGATACTCCCGGTCATACCCCTCACTTACCCCCATTTTTGTATGCGGTATGTGTAGGCGTGTGTGTGTATAGAAATAAGTTGGAAAGTCTGATGGGTTATGGTAGAATACCTCCATATAAAATAATGTCGGTGAAAAACCGGCAGGGAGGTATTCTTATGAAATATACCCTTAGCTGGGTACATCCCAGAAAGATTATAACAGGTTTTCGTAAAGTTTTCAACGGGGTTTGTATCAAAAAACCGACGCTCCGCAACTTTTATTTGATGCTACAGGCTGTGTGTGTAGCCCCAAGTTTTCGTATTCAATCGATTGCCTCACATCTACCTATCCGTGTGAAACACGACAAGTCTAAGCAAAAGCGTGTGTTGCGGTTTATTGACACCTATTTTCCGGTTGCAGCGGTGAAGGGTGCTTGGTTGTCACATATAGTTGTCAGTGTGTGTCGTTCTGTGGGGATGCAGCATCTGCTTGTGCTGATAGACGAGACAGATTTACCGGGCGGATGGAAGGCGATTGTTGCAGCCCTTCCGTTTCGCAATCGTGCGATCCCGCTCTATTGGGTTCTGTATAAAAATGAGATGCTCAAAGATGGCACCTATCAAGGACATAACGATTTAGTTCAGCAGTTCTGTTGTGATGTCCATAGTCGCGTTGTTAAAGTGTTAGGGGATAGTCGGGAGCCTGTGTTGGTTTTTGACAGAGGGTTCGCCCGAGCGAGAGCGATCCTCAAGTTTTTTGAGGGGCAAGGCATCTGCTACTTGATGCGTGTGCCACGCAATGTTGGTGTGCGTATAGCAGGCAACAAGCAGTGCCTTGAAGAAGTGGCAAATGGTTTTTACCCACAAGTGCTTTATCACTACACGGAGCAGGTGCCTGTGGCACTCTATGTTGGGGGACAGCACACCAAGAAAGACCCGTTATATCTTATCTCCAATCGGCTTCAGGGGAACCCCCTGCGAACTTGCTACAAGCGGCGGACACAGATTGAACACGGGTTCAGAGACTTGAAAACGAACTTCGGTTTCAAAGCACTCGTTTTGAGAAAGAACGAACAGCCCCGGATGGAAGTTCTGTTTTTGTTGGCAGTCGTGGCTTATGGTTTGGCGTTCCTGTGTTATGAAAAAGCTGCGGACAGATGGGCAAAAACTTTACACCCTACGCGGAAAGTTTACTCCGTGATCAGTGTCATCAACCGTATGATCCGCGAGGTGTGGACGCAGGAGGCGTTGCTCTTGTTCACCGAGAGGACTTGTTTGAGAGATATAAACTTTCTCACCGCAGAAGGACTGACATGACAACATTGGAGACCTATGAACACAACTACACACGCATTCAAAAAAAAAATGGGGGTAAGTGCGGTCATACCCCAGGTGGATGTAGTTTCCACACATACTGTTGCCTTCGTAGGAGATGCAATCTTCGCAGGTTCTGTTGGGGGACCAAACATTTCATATCAAGACGAAATAAATAGTGTCCGCGATAATATTCTTTCTTTATCAGATAATGTGATGCTTTTCCCTGGACACGGTCCCGTAACAACTGTTGGAGAAGAGAAGTTGCACAACCCATTTTTCTAATTTCATTCCCATTTCCTGGCCGAACGTTTATTATAGGCAGTATGAGGCTTGAATATTGCTCTCCTATTTATTACAACGATTTTTCTCCATCGGATTGTCACTTCTTGGAGTTTCTATTCTTGTATTTTTGATGGTGCATCTGATTCCGGGTGATGCTGCTCTCACAATCGCAGGAGAACGCGCCACGCAAGAAGTGTTAGATCAAATCCGAAAGGATATTGGACTCGACAAGCCGCTTTATTACCAATACGCAAAATTTTTATGGGATCTCCTCCACCTTGACTTAGGAAACTCCTTTAAGACCAAAGAACCGGTAGCTGACGAAATCAAAAGATATTTCCCCGCTACTGCGGAATTAACACTTGCTGCGATGATGTTTTCCACAGTTTTCGGCATTACTGCAGGTATCATCGCTGCTGTCTTTCGTGGTAGATTCTGGGACTATTTTTCTATGTCTGCATCCCTTGCAGGAATTTCAATGCCGATCTTTTGGCTCGGGTTGATGTTGATTCTACTTTTTTCACATATCTTAGGAGTATTTCCTGCTACCGGACGATTGAACACTGTATTGAGTTTAGATATCGAAACCCATACCGGTTTTTATTTATTTGATACATTGCTTGCCATGAATTTTGCTGCATTCAAAAGTGCAGTCGCACACCTCACGCTCCCAGCTATTACATTAGGAACAATACCTTTAGCTATTATTGCCCGGATGACCCGTTCAAGTATCCTTGAAGTGTTAAATCAACCGTATATTACCACTGCTTATGCTAAGGGATTATCCAAATGGAGAGTTATAATCAAACATGCATTAAAAAATAGCATGGTACCAGTTCTCACAGTAATAGGACTTGAATTCGGTTATTTAATGGGCGGTGCAATTCTAACTGAACATATCTTCTCATGGCCCGGTTTAGGTTCATGGTTACGTGACGCGGTTGAATCACGCGACGTACGTGCGGTACAGGGGGGTGTGATCTTTGTTTCAGCACTGTTTATGTTCGTTAATCTGATTGTGGATCTATTATATGCTTATTTTGATCCACGCATCAGAGTCGGAGATGAAACGGTATGAACACTCATCCGGCACCTACTGGTCAACCTCATGTACTACGCAAACTCTTACGTCATCGTTCAGCAACGATTGGTGCGTCTATAATTGTGTTTTTCTTCATTTTGGCACTATTTGCCCCACTATTTGCCACGCACGATCCAATGAAAGCTGATATAGAAAAACGTCTTAACAGTTGGTCAAGTGAACACATCCTTGGAACTGATTATACAGGTCGCGATATTTTCAGTCGTGTTCTTTACGGTTCTCGTATATCTTTAAAAGTAGGATTTATCGCTATGACCTTTTCACTCGGTTTTGGCACTTTGTTCGGAGCAATTGCCGGATACTATGGAGGTTGGTTGGATAACAGTATAATGCGTTTAATGGACATGTTGTTGGCAATGCCAAGTATCCTACTTGCAATGGTGATTGTCACGATTCTAGGTCAGAGTCTTACGAATGCAATTATAGCAGTATCTATTGTTTATATTCCTCAGTATGCACGTATTTTACGTGCATCAGTTCTCAAAGTGCGAGAGTTAGATTATGTCACATCTGCGAAAGTGATAGGAGCAAGTAACATACATATTTTGGTTACCACTGTTATGCCAAATTGTATTGCTCCGTTGATTGTGCAAGCAACTTTGGGAATTGGGGCAGCGATTTTAGATGCAGCAGGATTAAGTTTTCTTGGACTCGGCGCGGAGATAGGTGTTCCAGAATGGGGTGCTATGCTCAATGAAAATACAAAGTATATTCAGAAAGCACCATTGGCAGTAACTGCGCCCGGTTTGGCTATTTTCCTTGTTGTTTTAGGTTTCAATCTACTTGGTGATGCACTTCGCGATGCCCTTGACCCTCAGTTAAATTAAGGGATGCGTAAGTCCTAAATGTTACTCGCTATAAGTTCTAATAGTGCGTAAGCGTTTCACAGACCCCCAATAGAATTAACAGATGTTTGACTTTCAATCACCCCTCTTTTTACTTCTGCTTACGGTAATCCCCATTTTTTATCTTATCCAGTTACGCACAGGTATTATCGTAGCGAAATGGCGAAAACACATCACTTTCATTCTCAGATGTGCTGCATTTCTATGTGTCATCCTCGCCTTGGCAAATCTACAACGAACACACCGAGAACAACGCCTTGCAGTCGCATTTCTGATTGATACATCTGATAGCATTGCCCCATCTCAACAAGAAAGTGTTATAAATCAGGTTAATTCTACTATAGCAAAGTTGAAACCGACCGACCAATTTGGAGTTATCGGTTTTGCACAGGATGCATCTGTCTTAATTGAAATGGGGTCAGTAAGCGAACGATCGACATTAACTTCGGAGATATTGGAGTCATTCACTGAAGGGGATGGCACTGATATTCTCACCACTCTTAAGCGAGCACTTGAACTTCTACCGGACAATTATCATAGACGTATTGTGCTACTTAGCGATGGAATTCATAACGCAGGTAATTTCGCAGTAGTAAATTATTTACCACTGCTTGCAGCGAGTCATGTAGAAATCTCGACTTTCCCTTTAAAAACTATAGAAGATGCAGTGCAGGTTCAGGAACTTCAATTACCAAACAAAGTTAGAAAAGGGCAGTCCTTTACGATGCAAGCAATCGTTGAAATAGACGGTGGTATCTCAACTGTGTCAGCTACACTTTATCACAACAATATTCCAATTACTGATCTCGAATTCGACGTGGAAGAAGGCAAAAATGTGTTAACGCTGCCAACACAACAAGTTTTGGAAGATATTCCGCATACATATCAACTGAAGTTAAATATCAGCGACCAAATCCTAGAAAATAATCAGGTGTCCGGCGTGGTGCAAACTGTAGACAAACCCCAGGTCCTATATGCAGAAGGTAACATGGAATACTCACATAATCTAAAAAAGGTGCTTGAGGAAAACGGGTTTGTCGTAAATGTGTTGTCTGCAACAGAGATACCGACAGAACTGGTAACGCTTCAACATAACAATGTATTAATACTTAGCAACATTTCTGCTGACACTTTATCATCAGAACAGTTAACAGTTATTGAGACTTATGTCCGTGATCTTGGACATGGGTTAGTAGTTATCGGTGGTGACCGTGCCTTTGGCCTAGGAGGATATACGGATACTGCGTTGGAACGTGCACTTCCTATAGAAATGACACCGCGTAAACGACAGGATTCTGTTGCGCTTGTGTTTGTTATCGATACATCAGGAAGCATGGCAAACTATGTTAGATCACAGAAAAAGATTGAACTTGCTATTGAGGGAATACGCGCAGGAATCCGAAATATGGAAGATGACGATCAGGCAGCGATCCTCGGTTTTGATGTCAATCAACGAGATATTTCTCCACTCACATCAGACCATGACGCGTTGATACGTGCAGTGGGTAGACTCAAACCGACGGGTGGCACAACTGCGATGAATGCGGCGGTTGAAACAGCAGAAAAAATACTCAAAACTGCAGAGACAAAACTAAAACATATTATTCTATTATCAGACGTAAAGTCAGCAGGGGATCCCGCCCAATTTATAGAAACTGCTCAGGAGATTGTTAAGGCACATATCGGTATTACCGTGATCGGTATTGGTGATGCTGACGAAAAGTTACTACAGAAAATTGAGGATGATGGGATCGGACGATCTGTACATGTTAGAGATGTGCAAGAATTACCTGAGGTGTTGATGGATGCTGTCAGAGAAACGCAAAGTTATATCGTTCAGGAACCTTTTGAACCAAACATAATTACCCAAAATACGCCAATGTTGGACGGTATTACTGCTTTACCAGAACTGAAAGGGTACGTTGCAACAGCAGAGAAAACTGCTGCACATGTCATCATTCGTTCACACAAAGACGAACCAGTGCTTGCAGTTTGGAACTACGGATTAGGGAAATCGATTGCATGGACATCGGATGTCAAACCCGTGTGGAGTGAAGATTGGATTTCTTGGAGCGACTTCGGTAAGTTCTGGGGACAAGTTACCAATTGGGCATTAATGACCGAAGATTTAAATGCAAACTTTGATCTCGTTGTTTCATCATCTCATGGCGATGGAAATGTTGTCATTGATACACAACAGTCATCTCCCACGACTTTTATGGTACAGGTTGCCGGACCGAATGGATCAAGTCAATCTGTCAAAATGGAGCAGGAGAGTCCTACCCGATATACTGGCCACTTTCAGATGAACGATAGTGGTTCTTATATTGTTACTGCAAAACGTAATGATGATCAGAGCAAACAGACAGAAACTATATCACTTTCCTATCCCGCGGAATATGCTGATCTTGATGCCAACCAAGACCTACTAAAGAAATTATCCGAGGCTACGGGAGGCATTTATAAACCGACTGCTACACAAATCGCTGCATCCGCAGGTGATGCTATTGAAAATCGAGTATCACTATCAGCTATGTTGTTAATAATTGCTGCTGTATTGTTTGTATTGGAGATGATTCTCCGCCGATTTAGCGTAGCCAAAGGATATTTTGCTGAACTCCGCGCACAGTTTCACAGACGATCTGAAACGGTTATACCTGAAACATTAACCCATCTCACACAGAAAAAGGGAGAAATCTCTACAGCTTATGAGAGGGATGTGTATGCAATGACAGAGAATGTGTCTGTACGTGAACCTGCAACCGTTGAAGATGGGACTGAAGCAATTTCATCGCAGCCAACGGAAGACACGGTTTCACGCTTAATGGCTGCAAAGAGAAGATCCCAATCAATGTGAAAGCATAACTAATTCGGTTCGGACAAAGGCGGGGCACAGAAACCTCGCCCTACAATGTGTGTTAAGTGATTAAATAGAAAAGGACAGTGTTAAAACACTGTCCTTTAGTAATTTGGTTGTTACAAATCTAAGGTGTTACTTAGCACCTTTTAATTTGCCCCAAGTGGTTACAAGTTTACCCTTAGCTTCAACAGGAGTGCCCAACTCAATAGGCGTTTTATAGGCAGTTTCTACAGTGCCTCGAATACCGAAGTGCATACCCCAGCCACCACCACGATCACTGACTTTGACCAGCAACAAGTTGTCACCCGGTATCAGATTAACGGTAAACTCATCTTGCCATCTGGATCTTCCACGGTTAACCGCGTTCGTATGAACGACTTCACCATTCAGCCAAACTTTGATAGAATCATCACTACCAGCCAGCAATTGGACTTCCTGAGCTTCGTCAGCAACAAGTGTAACGAGTCCATAAGCTGTGATGTCGTCCAAACCACCTTCTTCTATTCCTGCTTCATTAACAAGAACATTAAGGTCACCGTTTTGCGGCAATTCAGCGAGTGTCCAATCGTAATCACCGACGCTGTCGCCTTCAGATGCTCCGATTGTAGCTATCATCTCTTCAGTAACTTCATCCTTGCTTGCAGCTGCGAGTAAATCTACGTCTGTGGCAGCTGCGCCACCCTGTCCCTCTTCGGCTCTAGCGATCATCCAAAGCCAATTTGTGAGAATATCTACTATAGGGATAAAGGGCTCTTCGGAAATACCGGCGTGCATGCCCCAACCACCGCCACGTTCACTGACTTTGACCATCAACAAGTTTTCACCCTGTTTCAGGCTAATTCCGAACTCATCTTGCCACATACCACGCCCACGGTTAACAGGATTGGTAAAAACGACCTCACCGTTCACCCAGACTTTGATAGAATCATCACTGCCGGTTTTCATTGTCGCTTCTTGTGCCCTATCGGATACGTACGTATAAAGTGCATAAGATGTAACGTCATCCAACGCGCCTTCTGCCATTCCCGTTTCATTGACAACAACATTGATGTCACCGTTTGCGGGCAATTCGGCGAGTGTCCACTTATAATCTCCGACCTGGTCTCCTTCAGTTGCTCCATTTTTAGCCACCATTTCTTCGGTAACTTTATTATCGCTTGCAACTGCTAGGGAATCGATATCGGTAGAATTAGCACCGCCCTGTCCCGCTTCGGTTGGTGCGATTATCCAGAGCCATGGTCCAAGGATTTGTTCTTGGGCATCAGCACTCAATGTCATTACCGAAACACTCATGAAAAATGCTAATCCTATTACGAATAATTTCCTATACATCAAAAACCTCCATTAATTTTGTTAACAAAATTTAACTAACGTCATTTATCCTTAAGAACGTCAATTTACGGTTTATTTTAAAGGATAAACGTTTATTTGACAATTAGTTTAACAAAAAACCAGAATTAAATCAAACTTAAAAACCTTCAAGCAATTATATTATTACTAAAATCACTTTACAGTTTTTTATAGGTTTGATGTGTTTATAGTTACGCAATTCATAACCGGCATCTCCAAGAGATTACCGAATTAAATTGTTAATCTTCACACAGTTTGTGCTACAAAACATCCTTCATATTTTGGATGTCCGAACTCACGTTAATTGTAAAATCCCTTCAAGCAGAGAAAATCGAAAACAATATTGAGTGAGATATTACGTCAGATTACCGGATGTTCTTAATTTGTGCCCATTGGGTTGTTAATTTTGCAGCGGGTTCAACTGATAAAATGGCATCAATCTCAGTAGCTTCATAGTCGCCACCTACGCCGAAGTGCATACCCCAGCCACCGCCACGCTCACTAACTTTTATCATAAAAAGATTATTCCCTTTCTTAAGGTCAACCTTTAAATGATCTTGGAAAGAGTTATCATTACCGCGTCCACGGTTCGTCGCGTTAGTATGAACAACTTCACCATTAAGCCAAACCTTAACCGAGTCATCACTGCTAACACCCATCGCTACGTTTGCTTGTGCTCTTTTCGTTTGGAGGACTATTAATGCATAAGATGTGATGTCATCTAATCCGCCCGCTGCCAATCCCACGTTATTAACGAGAGCATTAATGTCCCCGTTATTAGCAAGTGTGCCAGGTGTCCACTCATAATCACCAACTTCGTCCCCTTCTCTTGCACCGTTTTTGGCGATTTTTTCTTCGGTGACTTTACCATTGCTGGCTTCATCAAGTGAATCAGTATTGGTAGAATTTTGCCCGCCTTGGCCCGCAGCAGTTTTAGCAATCACCCAGAGATACGGGCCAAGAATTTTTTGCTGTGCATCAGCGGTCAGCGT
Source organism: Candidatus Poribacteria bacterium (assembly GCA_965200395.1). Classification (GTDB taxonomy): domain Bacteria; phylum Poribacteria; class WGA-4E; order WGA-4E; family WGA-3G; genus MSPOR6. The sequence continues at coordinate 2,188,459 of CBDAUH010000004.1, forward strand.
CATCACCGAAAAACTCATCAGACAAACCAATGCTATTATACACAACTTTCTGAACATTATTATACAGCCTCCTATATTTGTAGTAATTCGGTAAGATTTTATAATAACTATAGTTTGGACATTTTTGGTCTTGTTATAGATTATGAATAGTTGGCAGCATTTCCCCGTTAGCACTTCTGAACAGGTGTTAGAACCGCTGCTAACGCCCCTTTTTTGTCTAAATTCTGTTAGAAATCACTGTTTTTTAGCCATCATTTTTCCAATAATCGTGAAAATAGTTGCTGTTGAACTAGTTCATGTAGTATCTTCGGGGATTTTTAGTTTTTTCTGTGCGTTTTTCCTCGGGTCGTAACTCGTATAAAAATAGTTTTGTTGTAAACGTCGCTGCAAGTAAGCGGTCATCAAGCCGCGTGTGAGATGTTTCGGTTTATACCAGTGTATATTGAGCGTGGATAGCACGTCTTCTAAATCAAGAGAAACCTTGTCTGTGTCTGTGTCTGCGGGTGTCTTAGGCAATGGCGACGGACTGAAAGCGAGTTGTGTGAGCGTTGCTGCGGTGAAACTGAGTTGAACGAACCGATCCAAACTTTTCCTGTCTCGGAGTTGATAGGTGTCAAATCCGAAGTTCTCTTTAGCGTCCCGAAAGGCAGTTTCAATCTGCCACCGGTTTCTATAGTGTCGGATAACTGTTTCTACGGGCAGTCGTAAATCTGAAGTAAATACACAAAAATACCGATAGGGTTTAGACTTTTTCAAGCGTTTGCGTATCACAACGATGCGGACATCTACAGGACACATCTTTGTTCGCACGACTTTATCAGCGACAGAAAGTGTCTGATCCTCAACAACGATATCTGTATACTTCAGGTGTGGAATAGACACACGGCTACCATACCGACGGGGTCTGCCTCTCTTGAGACGCTTAGGGCGTTTCGGTATATCAAAAAACGCTGCGTTTGACTTCGCACGACAAAGTAAATGATGTCCTTGTGAGAGTATCTCCGTGAACACTTTGCGTCTATTGAAACCTCTATCAAAAATGATAAGACCCGGTGGCACAAGATTACATAAATGCTTCAGCACGGCGAGGCTATTCGCGTCCTCGCTTTTCGGTTCCATCATCCGTGTGGCTAATGGAAACAGGCGCGTGCCTTCGCGCGTTTCTGCCAGCCAGCCAATCGCACCGAACTCGTGTCCGTGATGAAACTTGGATTGGTTCTTGTTACGTGCCTGATACGCAGGGTTCCTGCGGAAATGCAAACCCGCTTGTTTTGAACCGCTACTTAGGGCATGTGTTTCATCATAGACATAGACGCCCGTGGGGTAAGCGGATAGCACTTGATGGCTTAGCGTAGTGGCGACTTGATCCACACACCAGACACCACGTGAAAGAAACTTTGGCAGAGACCAATACCGACCTGCTTGGGCTGTCGCAAGATAGATTTGTGTCATTGTGCCTCGGTAGGGCGTATTTATCAGACCTTTCACGAAAGTTTGAAAGTGATTGAAGTTGTTGTGCTTGAATAACGATCTGAATTGTGATAACATGTTGTCCAGGTAGGAAAGTGGGGTCATTAGACATATCCTTTCAAAAAGGTTTATATTTTCTAAAAGGATACCCGCTTTCCTGCTTTATGTCTATAAAAAAAACAAAAAATGTCCAAACTATAGTATTATAAATGTAGATAAACAATATCTGAACACTAATTATAGCAAAATTTCAAAAAGAGTCAAGCATTTTAAAACACAAAAATAGTTATTCTGCTATCAATTGTTTTTGAACAGTATTCACCTTATCTTCCATCGTTTGCGTTTTGTCGATTCGAGTACCGAACTTGAGTGTTGTTGTAATTCGGGGTGCTCCCATTTGATGTACTACTTCATGACATTTTTTAATAGCAGCGAAGACCTCATTCCATTCACCTTCGATATTAGTGCCGTAAGCGTGCAGTTTCGTTTTTAATCCTGCTTCTTTGAGCACCTTTTCACACGCTGTGACGTATTTTGAGACAGATACACCGACTCCCATAGGCACAACACACAGATCAGCAACAACTTTCATGCAATTTCCTCTAAATGTCGCGTAGTTTTTCCAATATTGAAGATGGAAGTAGGGCAGCACCAGAGGTGGCGATACCATCATCAACTTGTGCGGAAGACATCATTCCCGGAATGACACTACAAACTGCCGGATGTGCTAAAATAAATTTTAAGGCGGCTTGCGGTAGACTCTTCGCTTTGTCACCAACGACTCGTTTAATCTGTTCAACTCGATCTAAATCAGCGAGTAATTTTTCACGGGGCCATGTTTTCCGATAATCGTTTTCGGCAAATTCTGTGTCTGCATTGAGCTGTCCAGAAAGCAAACCTGACGACAACGGTTGACGCGCGACTACTATCTCCCCATTCACGCCCTCCGAGTTCCCATGTTCCCATACCGATCTCAGAGACAGTCAATCCTGTTTTGCCAAACTTACATTGTCGCATAGTTGATGCCTCCATTTTCATAGGGTTTTGTGTAGCATTGTATATGTGTTCTGTTTTTTTGTCAACAGATAATTTTAGGATTTCAAGGCAATTAACTTTAGTTTTCGGATTTTCTGAGTGAAACCCAGCAATTAAATGACTCTGAAACACAATTACATTGACATTGCGTTCCTGTTTCTGATAGGATATTGTCATTTAAATGCGCAGGAATTAGACAACCTATCAAATTAGATTAAACACGTTTTATTTCAGGGATAAGTATGAAACTATTGGTGACAGGTGGGGCAGGATTTATCGGGACGAACTTTATTAGATACTGGCTCAAGGAGCATCCAAATGATGTAATAGTGAACCTTGATCTGTTGACTTATGCGGGGAATCTTGCTAATTTGACAGATATCGTGTTAGCTTATACAGATCGGTATGTGTTTGCACATGGTAATATTTGTGATGATGTATTCGTTTCGGAGATAATGGAAACACATCAACCGGAAGTAATCGTCAACTTTGCAGCAGAATCTCACAACAGTCGTGCTATTTTGAATCCGCGTGCATTTTTTGAAACCAATGTGATGGGCACGCAAGTGTTATTAGATGTTGCCTGTCATTACGAAGTTCCTCGGTTACATCATATTTCCACGTGTGAAGTATACGGTGAACTCCCATTAGATTCACCTGATGCTTTCACAGAGTCTGCCGCCTATCGACCGCAGACTCCATATAATGCTTCAAAAGCATCCGCTGACCACCTTGTCAACACATACTTCCATAGTTACGGGTTGCCGATTACGATTTCCAACTGTTCTAATAATTACGGTCCCTATCAGCATCCGGAGAAACTGATTCCGCTTTTTACAACGAACGGTTTACAAGATTTGCCTTTGACACTCTACCGCAGCAGCGATAACCGCAGAGAATGGTTGCATGTTGATGACCACTGCCGCGCGATTGCATCGGTTATTCACAACGGTAAGCTTGGAGAAACCTATAATATTGGGAGCGGTGTTGAGAAAAGCATTGAGGAAATAAGTGATTTTATATTGAATGTATTGGATAAACCAAAACAACTGAAAACTTATGTTCCTGACAGACCCGGGCATGATTGTCGATACCTCTTAGATTCGGGAAAGATTCACCGTGAACTTGGATGGAAGCCGATAATACCATTTGAAGAGGGAATGCGACAAACAATCGCATGGTATGTTGAAAATAGAGAATGGTGGGAGAAAATTCAGCAAAATACTGAAACCAAAAGCATTGAAGAAGGTAAATGGGAGAAGTTCTCTCGACAAAAGAGGTGAACCATGAAACTAACAAACGAACAACATGCAACTTGGAAACGTGACGGAATAATTATCGTACCAGACGTGTTTTCACAAGAAGCCGTTGCTTCTGCGCTTGAAGCGGTTGAGCAAAATGCTTATGATGGATTGTCTTATGCTGAATATCGCGCAAAATGGGACGATAAACCGAACGAACTCAAAGCAGCCTATGAAAAAAATGATCCACTCAACCGACTCGCAGGTCCTTTCGGTAAGATTTCGCACTTTCCAACTGGGTTAGAAGCAGTGGACACACTTATTGAAAATGAAAATTATTTGGATATTGCTAAGCAATTGTTAGATAGCGAAAAAATCCGTATCAGTTATGGGCAAATTTTTCTTAGAGAAGGGTTGACAGATTCTCGATATAGCGAACATCCATGGCAAGGGTATCATATTGATAATGGCACGAATTCCGCATTGCCACCGCATCCCAATTGGCTACGTTACGGATATATTCTTTGCAGCATTATGTTGCATGATATTGACTTGGATGGGGCTCCAATGCTTATCTGCCCAGGCTCACAAGACCAATTAGACATTATGTGGAAAAAACATCCTGGTAGTGCTGGCGGACTCGGTATTCCTGACCTACGTGAGTTTAAGGAATTAGGAGAGCCTGTTCCTCTCACAGCAAAAGCAGGGAGTGCAGTTTATCGGTCAAGTTATATAGTTCATGCGGCACAACCGTTTGCGAATAGAAATAAACAGAGGGTTTGGATGGGATACCACTTCCACCGTGCTGACAATGCCGATTGGTGTAACACAACACGCCCCATACCACGGTCAAGTCCTCATTACATGAATTTTATTGCACAAACCACGCCTGCTGTAAGAAACGTCTTGGGATGGCCTGCCGTTGGTGATCCATACTACACACCGCAGGCATTAGATCGTTTAGCACAAGCATTTCCAGGTATTGATTTGGAACCGTATAGATAGAAGACATAGGTTATTGTGGACACCACGCCATTACTGTTCCGAAGCTTGCGAACATACTATTTTCACCACTTGTGAGAATACGGGAGCCTTGAACAACAATTCGAGCATCTCTGCTTGTGATTTTATAACTCACTGGAGCATCTTTAGCAACCAGTGGTGCACCGTTTGCATCCTTTAATTTGTCCAACCGATAATGAACAGATCTTTGTGCGGGGACATCAAATTCGCAAGAAACGTTGTCCAGTTCAGTATCCTCGTAAAGTACCTCTAATAGACAACGCGTATCAACGTCCGCCGTGTTAGAAATACAGATAGATTCGTGTGAGAAATAACCACCGCCATGCTGTTCCCATTCCTGTTCAGCTGGTGTCAACGCTGCCATATATCCATCAGGTATCACCCAAACGTAAGCACCATCACCATCAGAAGTATAAAATTTCAGGGCATCTTGTATTGCTGCAATGTTTTCAGTAATGTCGTCAAGCGAAATCACAAGAAATTTTGAGTAAAGCTGTATTCCTTTTAATGGTGTATGTTCTTTTAATTTTCCTGTTATATTCAAGCATAATCTGTTTTCGCCCAGCATCTCAAGATGACTTATACCTTGTGATGTTAGCCAATCTCCGAATGTGTCGTTGAGGAGGATCGTTAGGGTCTCAAGATTAGTAATACCTACCTGTTTGTATTCTCGAATCGTTGCTAACAATATGCCGTAAGTCATAAATTTCTCCTTGAGTGTTCACATTTTTACACCATCCATCGTCCATCAATACCCAAGAGTGCCATTAACACTTGCAATAGCACTATCTCTGCATCAGGTCCAACGAAATGACGGTGGGTATCAATATAAGTGCCGCATAGGTGTCAACTTAAGAACATTTTTATGTTATTTTAGTATAAAATATTGTTGCAAAATAGAGACACCTCTTACATAATAGTAGAAAAACAATATTACTCATTTCTACAAAAGAGGTGTTCCAATGTCTATTCTAACACAGGTTTGTGATAAAATGCAAGCTATACTGCGAACGATTGCTGACGCATCAGCTTCAAGGTGCGGGTTCGTCCGAAGGATCCGCAAGTTCTCCGGAGGTGCTTTCGTGCAGACCCTTGTATTCGGGTGGCTTGAAACGCCTGATGCAAGTTATACGGAGTTGGCACAAACAGCTTGTGCTTTAGGTGTGCATGTCACCCGCCAAGCGATTGAAAAACGGATGACACCTGAAGCAGCCGAAACCTTGAAATCGGTGCTTGAGATAGCCGCAACAACACAAGTTATTTCAGCACAATCGCCGACACTGCCTTTGCTAAATCAGTTCACAGGCGTCTATGTGCAGGACAGCACCACACTCACATTGCCGGATGAGCTGAGACCTGTATGGAAAGGGGGGCGTGCTAAAAACGATTGTGAGAAGTCTGCTATGAAACTTCACCTCTGTTTTGATGTCCTGACGGGTGCTTTCCAACACTTCCAACTCAGTGATGGTATTACTGCCGATAGCAAGGCAGCAGCGGCGTTTGGACCGCTTCCTGCGGGGAGTTTACACTTAGCAGACCTCGGCTATTTTTCGTTTGACGCATTTAGAAAAATGACACAAGCAGGCATCTTCTGGATAACAAGATTGAAAGTAAACTGTAAACTGTATGATGAACAGGGAGAACCCTTCTGCTTATATAAGCACCTCAAGGCAACAAACTCGGACACTATAGACCAGCGTTGCTATGTTGGAGCGAGGGATCGTCTGCCAGCACGCCTCGTTGCACGGCGATGTTCCGAACAAGTAGCGAGCAAGCGTCGCCGATACATCAGGCGTGATGCTAAACGGAGACAGACAACGCCCTCAAAACAACGGTTACGCCTTGCCGATTGGGATATTTACATTACAAATGTGGAGGTTGCACAACTTACCGTTGAACAAGTTATTATTATTGCTGGGCTCCGATGGCAAGTTGAGTTGCTATTCAAATCCTTCAAAAGCGTTGGCAAGGTGAATACATTCCGCAGTGCCAAACCTGATCGTATCTTATGTGAGGTGTATGCGAAACTCATCGCACAACTGATAAGACATTGGATTATGGTAGCAGCTGGCTGGCGGTGTATACTGCACGATCCCATCAGCACAGCGAAACTTATTGGGCGGCATGCACGCACACTCACAATGAGTTTTCACGAATCTAAAGCGGCGTTATTGAAGACACTGAGCAACATAAAAAAGGATTTACAATACAGCGACTGGGGACAACATAGAGCAGGAAAGCACACAACTTATAGGCAACTGAAAAAGGCTGAAAATCCCTAAGTTGACACCTATGGTTACTGTACAGAAACACCGATTAATACTGACCTAAAACGTGCTGATATGATGATTGAAGCAGCGAAAGAACACGGTACAAAGTTGGAGGTTAATGAGAACTATTATCGTCGTCCATCTGAGCGAATCAAACGGGAGATGATTCTCAACGGTGTGTTCGGTAAAGTAAATGTTGCTTACAATGACTTTCGTGGTCACGGATATCATGGAATTGGACTTATACGGAGTTATGTAGGGTTCGATAATGAACCGGTGCAAGTGTACGGTTTCAATAAGTCGTATACTGTGCAGGATCATGAGTGGCGAAAAGGACAACCTCGACGCAAAAAAGAGGATTGGTTACATGCTGTCATAGAGTTTGCAGATGGTGCTGTTGGAATTTTTAACTTCTCGAGTCTCTCCTACGGATCGCCGTTACGGGGGTTCAATGGAACAAAATTCTATGCAGAACGCGGTATGTGTTTTCGCGACGATGCTGTTATTTTGAATGAGACTGCTGATGAACAACGCCCCGTTTCGATCACACGTAAAACAAACACTGTAGATGGGTATGAAACAACTGCTGCACTTGTTGCTGATACGGACCCAGAAGTTGTATGGGAGAATCCATTGCGGTATTATCCACTGAGTGATGGGGAAATAACAGTTGCCTCTGAACTCATGAGTATTGCAAATGCTGTCAGAAATGATACGGAACCCGAGTATGGGGCATATAATGGACGTAAAGACAGAGAAATTGATGTTGCTATGGGACGTTCATGTGCTAATAACGGTGCGGCTGTTACTTTTCCTTTTGAATACTAAAGTTACGCGAGTGGGTATAAGTAATAAGGAATGGAACACTATCCATTTTTAGTCGGTTTTTTTCGGTTGTGAACTAGACATCAATTCATTGGTGGGATCAGCTACTTCCATACGGAAATCCCACCACCCATTGTAATCAGCAGACAGAATTGTTAGGGTGTTCCAACCTTTATTCAATGTCATTTCAAAGTGTGCCCACCACGAGAAGAGATTTTTTCCGGGGATCGCAGCATCACGCACCTCTTCACCGTTTAGATATATTTTACCAAGGTTACTCCCCCAACCGATTTGAGCAAAAACTCGTTTTTCAAACGGACTCTTGATATAGGTTACCGCATAACCGTAAGCCATCTCCGTGTTTCCAAATAGTTTATCTAATTTGATCCGTTCTATTTCAGAGATATGTTCTTGCCATGTGATTTCTCCTGATTTTCCTTGATAGGATTTATTAAGGTTTACCTCTTCAATGGGTATTTCAAGAAACTGCTGTGGCACATCATTTGTGTTTGCCGGTGGCATCTTCACCCTAAGATTGATAGGACCGAGTAACATCCAGTTTTTTAACACTCGCATGTGTTCTCTTTCAATAGGATGAAACAGTTTTGTTCCACTTAGCAGTTGTTCACCGCCATATAAGACTGAATATTTGTAGATTGGAAAGGGAAGGTAATCGTCAGATGGAACTGTGAGAGTAACGGTTGTTTTTGAAGTTTGACCTGGTTTAGTATGGATTGATAGTTGGGTTGGCGTGATCTGCCACTTATCATTTTGGTCAAATGCCAATTCAAGTCGAATCGGTTTTTCAAGGGTATTTTCAAATGTGATCTCAAAGTTTCCGCTGGAAATAGGCTGATAGTTTGTCAATTGGAAATTTGGATTAAAATTGAGTAATTTGGATACTTTGTTTTTAAACACTGCGGTTGATATGTCCGCTGGATGTATGTTCCCCGGTTCTACAATAGCGATGTTCACTTCATCATCGTCAACAGTTACAAGGCTGTAGTGGTCAAATGCTCCATATTCGCTGACTTGCTGTGGTGTGAAACCGCCTCCTGTAGCACCGAGAACAAAATATCTACGGTCATTTCGGTTATAGAGTGTTAGGTTGTGATAATGTCCTGCGAATACGGTGTATGGTCTTTTATCCAGTGCCTCTTCAATCTCCTCCCATCCTGAGTGTTTCTGAAGCCATAACGGTCTATGTAACATAACAAAGGTGTGTCGCACATCAGTGTATAATTGTAGTTGAGTTTGGATATATTTAATTTGTTCCTCTCCAAACCAATTCGTCCATTCCCCGCTATTCGTATGCCATTCCTCAGTATTCAGCAATAGAAACAGACAATTCTTATATGTAAAAGCAGAATAGGTACGTCCTATATGTTTTTTCCAATAATCATACATCACACGGTTTGTTATGTCATGATTGCCAGGTAATGGTACTATAGTTTGGACAGTTTTTGTTTTTTTTATGGACATAAAGCAGGAAAGCGGGTATCCTTTTAGAAAACACAAATTTGAAAGGATATTTCAAATGACCCCACTTTCCTACTTGGACAACATGTTATCAGATTTTTGACCTTTGTTCAAGTATAATAACTTTCACCACTTTCAGACTTTCGTAAAAGGGCTGATAAATACGCCCTACCGAGGCACAATGACACAAATCTATCTTGCGACAGACCAAGCAGGTCGGTATTGGTCTCTGCCAAAGTTTCTCTCGCGTGGCATCTGGTGTGTGGATCAAGTCGCCACTACGCTAAGCCATCAAGTGCTATCCGCTTACCCCACAGGCGTATACGTCTATGATGAGACACATGCCCTAAGTAGCGGTTCAAAACAAGCGGGTTTGCATTTCCGCAGGAACCCTGCGTATCAGGCACGTAACAAGAACCAGTCCAAGTTTCATCACGGACACGAGTTCGGTGCGATTGGGTGGCTGGCAGAAACGCCCGAAGGCACGCGCCTATTTCCATTAGCCACACGGATGATGGAACCGAAAAGCGAGGACGCGAATAGCCTCGCTGTGCTGAAGCATTTATGTAATCTTGTGCCACCGGGTCTTATCATTTTTGATAGAGGTTTCAATAGACGCAAAGTGTTCACGGAGATACTCTCACAAGGACATCATTTACTTTGTCGTGCGAAGTCAAACGCAGCGTTTTTTGATATACCGAAACGCCCTAAGCGTCTCAAGAGAGGCAGACCCCGTCGGTATGGTAGCCGTGTGTCTATTCCACACCTGAAGTATACAGACATCGTTGTTGAGGATCAGATACTTTCTGTCGCTGATAAAGTCGTGCGAACAAAGATGTGTCCTGTAGATGTCCGCATCGTTGTGATACGCAAACGCCCCAAAAAGTCTAAACCCTATCGGTATTTTTGTGTATTTACTTCAGATTTACGACTGCCCGTAGAAACAGTTATCCGACACTATAGAAACCGGTGGCAGATTGAAACTGCCTTTCGGGACGCTAAAGAAAACTTCGGATTTGACACCTATCAACTCCGAGACAGGAAAAGTTTGGATCGGTTCGCTCAACTCAGTTTCACCGCAGCAACGCTGACACAACTCGCTTTCAGTCCGTCGCCATTGCCTAAGACACCCGCAGACACAGACACAGACAAGGTTTCTCTTGATTTAGAAGACGTGCTATCCACGCTCAATATACACTGGTATAAACCGAAACATCTCACACGCGGCTTGATGACCGCTTACTTGCAGCGACGTTTACAACAAAACTATTTTTATACGGGTTACGACCCGAGGACTAAAGTTTGGACATTTTGGGACATTCAGGCTGCGTTGTCCGCAGGCAATGCTGTCTCTTTGTGAAAATCGGTGTGTATTTTCTGTGAGTTTGTTTTTTCAGAGTAAATCGCAGAAAATACCGCTCTGTAGAGCTGCCAGCGGAGATAAACTACACGCAACCCTTGTGTGAGACGCTTCGGATGATACCAATGGATGCCCAACTGATCACAAACTACCTGAGCACTTATCTCCTCCGCCGTCCCATCCCGTGGGGTGAATAGCAACTTCGTCAGACTTGCTGCAACGAAACTCAATTGCACAAACCGATTGATGCTTTTGCGGGATTTCAGGCGATAGTCATCAAAACCGAAGTGTTGCTTCGCATCCCGAAAAGCCGTCTCTATGTGCCATCTCTTGCGATAATATATAGCGATCTGTGGTATCCCAATCGTCAAATCTGTTGTCCATACACAGAAATACCGATAAGGTTTCGAGGTTTTCGGGCGACTTCGGATAACAACGAGGCGAATATCAGCATCGCACATCTTCGTTCTCACGACTTTGGAGGCGATTGAATACTTTTGGCCTTCTATATCCATAAGCGTATACCGCATCCTGCGAATATCCAAGCGGTCTCCATATTTTCGCGGACGGCCACGCTGGCGATGTTTCGGCTGTTCCGGTAAACGATAGAAGACGGCATTAGACTTCGCACGACACAAGATATGATGTCCATAACTTTGAACCAGCGTAAACACTTTTCGCCTTGAGAACCCACGATCAAAAATAATAAGACCCGGAGCGATCTGGGAACAGATGCGTTTCAACACCGCATCGCTTTTATCACGGCACGTCTGCGGCACCATCAGTCTCGCCCATACGGGGAATAGCTGCCAACCTGTAGATGTTTGGCAAAGTAAACCTAAGGCACCAAACTCGTGTCCATAATGGAACTTGGATCGGTTCACGCGACCCTTTTGATAACTGAAGTTGCGGAAAAAATGCAACCCCCACTGGCGTTCACCTGTTTTTATGGCTTTGGTCTCATCATACACATAAACCCAGTTAGGAAATGCTTGCTGAACCTTTTTTGTCAGGTGTCCTGCGACTTTATCCGCATCCCATTTACCACGCGATAGAAACTTTGGAAAAGACCAGTATCGCGTCTGTGAAAAACCTGATTGATAAAGTTCCGTTAGCGTGCCACTATTTCCATCTGCGATAAATCCGAAAATAAACGCTTGGAAAAGAGCATAGTTTTGTGTGTTGAACAGATACTGAAAATCTGATAGAATGTCGTCTAAGCAGAAAAGGAGGTTCATTTTTTATTCTCCTTTCAAAAAATATATTTGTTTATGAAAGGATACCTGCTTTTCTGTTTTTTCGCACTAAAAATTTCTAAAATTGTCCAAACTATAGTTTCATATAGTATTCCGTTCTACAGATTGTATTAGTATACCACACTTCTCAAATTAAGCAAGCATAATAATTCGAAATATGTTAAAATAATAATGATATTGAACTAAAGCAACTTAGATTGTAGTAATAGGAGCAAATGATGAAAGAATGGATATTGTATATGGCAATAATCTTGTGTTTAGGAATTGCCACGTCTAACGTTCATGCGAAGGAACTGACGATGGATGATATTTTTCCAACAGACCGTGTTTTAGATGTACAGATTACTGTATCAAAACAGGATTGGAATAAGATACGGTTCCAGACTCGGCATTTCGTTGAAGCGTTGAATGCGTCACGGCAGTTTAAACCGCCGGAACATCCATATACTTACGTTGAAGCGAATGTGCGTATTGATGGCGTAGAATTTCCGAAAGTTGGCATCCGCAAAAAAGGGTTCATCGGTTCGCAAAATCATAACCGTCCCTCACTGAAAATTAAGTTGAATCATATTGACAAAAAGGGGGGAATTGAAGGTTTGACGAACCTGACGTTAAACAACAACCAACAGGATGTGGGACAGGTTAGTCAGTTCATGGGATATGCATTGTTTAATGCGATCGGCTCCCCGGCTCCCCGCTGTGCTTATGCAAGAGTGACGGTGAACGGTCAAAATTTAGGGATATACTCACACGTAGAGAGCCTGCGAAACCCGTTGCTCAAACGCGCGTTCGGCAATGATAACGGTACGCTTTATGAAGGGACAGTCGTTGATTTTTACAAGGCGTGGGAGAATAGTTTTGAACATAAAAGAGGCGATGATGCACGCGGTAGAGAAAAGATAAAAGCGTTAATTGATGTGCTTGACCAGGATGAAGTGACTGAATCGGATATCGGTAAACATATTGATTTGGATAGTTTCTATCGTTTTTGGGCAATAGAGGGGTTGATGGGTTTCTGGGATGGTTATTCCGGGAATAATAACAATTTCTTTGTATATCTAAATCCGGAGACAGACAAGTTTCACTTTCTACCGTGGGGAGCGGATGCGCTGTTTAGCAATTTTGACATGCGTAAGATGCGGAGAAATGCTGACGCACCCGTTTCAGTTAAGACACAAGGTTTAATTGCGTATAAGCTTTATCAACTTGAGGAAGGCAGGGAACGGTATGCAGCAACATTAACAGATATCCTTGAGAATCACTGGCATGAGGTTGAGCTGCTTGCAGAAACAAAAAGAATTGAAGCAATGGTTGAACCACACATGATACCTGCCCAACGTTTCTTTAGAGAAAAAGAGGAGTGGGATGAAGAGGCATCTATTCCTTATTCGGACAAGTTAGATGAGACTCGCGAATTTATCCGTACGCGCAAAAGTGCGATATTATCCGAAATTTCTGGCGGCATGCCGACATGGCATAGAAGGCCCAATCCTCCAATTGTTATGGGGCCTGATGGGTTTGATGGTAAGTTTATGAAGCAGTTTATTGAATTGCCGGAAGATAATTTGTGGGGCGCTGCGCGTACAGGCGACCTTGCGGGTATTAAACGTTATCTGTCCGAAGGGGCGGATATCGATAAACTCTCTCCAGATACAAATATATCTGCACTCTCATGGGCAACTATGATGGGTGAGGCGGAAGCCATCAAATTATTAATTGAACGCGGGGCAAATATTAACGTAAGACAAGAGGATGGCGGAACACCTTTACATATTGCGGTTGCTTTAGGGCGTGCAGAAATCGCTGAACTTCTCATCAAAGAGGGGGCAGATGTTGCCGCTAAGAACCGGGGTGGGCAAGTCCCTGCAAGCGGATTATATATCCCCTGGGGCATGCTTAAATTCATGATAGGCATGTTTGATATTAAGGTGGAGCAGAAAGAAGTAGAAGCTGGTAGAGCTAAAATAGCAAAGTTGCTTAATGTTAAATCAACATCACAACCGCAGCGTACAGCAAAGGATGTATGGGATGCCGCGTTCATCGGCGATCTGAATATGGTAAAGAAAGCGGTAGCAGATGGATTGGCTGTCAATGCAAAAAATTCGGTGACTGGCGATCCGTTGTTATTTACAGCTTCGCTCATGGGGCACACAGACATCGTCGCTTTCCTGCTAGACAAGGGAGCTGACATTAATGCTCAAAACAGAGAGGGTAATACGTCGCTACATGCTGCAGCGTTCCTCGGTCGTGCTGAAACGGCAGCATTGCTTCTTAAGCGGGATATAAATGTCCATGTTAGAAACATCCAAGGCGGGACTGCCATGGATAACGCTACACTTGATTGGGATACCACACAAGCCATCCTTAATCTTATTCAGATTATTGAGGTAAAGAAAGCAGAAGTTCTGGCAGGTAGAGCAAAAATAGTGAGGCTTCTCTCCGGTCGAACGAAAGATGCGCCACAATCATACAGCATGTGGAAGGCATCGGCGGATGGTAATCTTGCAGCTATTAAAGAGGCTTTGGATAGTGGTTCGGATTTGAGTCAGCTTGATCCACAATATGGAATTGATCCGTTAGGATGGGCAGCACTCAATGGGCAAACTGCAGCAGTGAAATTGCTCCTTGAAAAAGGTGCGAATATCCATAATAGACATAAAGATGGGTCGACAGCGTTACACGGTGCGGCATTTCTCGGACATATAGAGACTGTGAAACTACTTCTTGAGAAGGGAGCGGATGTTAACCTGCGAAAGCCTGATAGCTTAACCCCTCTGGACGCTGCTCGAGTTGATTGGGAATTAACGCGGTTTGTGATTGGGTTGCTACAACTGAAAGTGGATGAAGCAGCGGTCAAGGCAGGTAGAGTCAAGGTTGTGGAATTGCTTTCAAGTCAGGATAAATAGGTCGTTGGCATTTGGCTATCGGCATTCAGAGAGCAAACCGTGATATAGGAGGAATCTGATGCTTAGTTCACGAACGAACCCAGAACCTATTCAAGAAATTCTACCGCCCAGCACGATGGCAGAATTTCTTGAAAACGATTTGGAGGGTTATGAGTACGTAAAAGGAGAATTAGTTCCAATGGCGGCCGCAGCAATTATCCATGGTGAGATCGGTATCAATCTTATTATCCCTTTGGGTTTGTATGTTCGTGAAAACAATTTAGGATGTTTGTACTCTCTTGAAACGACATTCCAATTGGATGACAGGGTGGTAAAACCTGATATTGCTTATGTTTCGGCAGAACGGTTATCCGAAGATAAATTTAAAGGATTCCCCGACGCCCCCGATCTTGCTGTGGAGATAGTTTCTCCGACAGATAAACAATATGATGTTATAGATAAAGTATTAGCCTATCTGGAAGCTGGAACGCGACTTGTCTGGGTTGTTGAACCGATAATGAAAACGGTTATGATCTATCGTTCTGAAACGGATTTTACGTTGCTAACCCATGAAGACACTTTGACAGGTGAGGATGTTGTTGTCGAGTTTTCGTGTCCTGTCGCGGAACTTTTTGAATAGACTTCTTCGGAAAGCGGTTTCTCTTATCAAAAGGACTATCAGAAAAGGAATATCCAATGACAAAACTGATAAACTACACTGACATATTAGAATCAGGTGATAGTGGTATTTACGACATTCAGACGCATGCTGCTGGTCCAGAAGGCAGCTTGCCCCTAACAGCAGAGATGCTTCTCAATCGTCCCAGTGGGGATATTTTTGGTCTGAGCCATAACACAGCGATGGGATGGGCTCCGACAGAGCTGCGTCGAGAGGAGTTCCTGATTCTCAGCACGCAAGGTGGTATTCGTGCCCCTGATGGCAGTCCTATTGCCCTCGGCTATCACACAGGACATTGGGAAGTCGGTCTTTTGATGCAGGCGGTTGCTCATGAGCTCAAAGAACTCGCTGCAATTCCGTTTGCAGGCTACTGTTCTGATCCGTGTGATGGCCGCACACAAGGCACCGTCGGTATGATGGACAGTCTCGCCTATCGTAACGATGCTGCCCAGATTTTCCGCAGACTGATTCGTTCTTTGCCAACGCGGAAAGGGGTTGTCGGGGTTGCGACGTGTGATAAAGGGTTACCAGCGATGATGATGGCACTTGCTTCAATGCGGGAGTTACCTGCGGTACTTGTGCCAGGTGGTGTGACGTTACCACCGACCTCAGGTGAGGATGCTGGGAAAATCCAAACAATCGGTGCTCGCTTTGCACACGGTGAGATTAGCCTGCAAGATGCAGCAGATATGGGATGCCGTGCTTGTGCGACACCTGGGGGTGGATGTCAATTTTTGGGTACCGCTGCAACTTCACAAGTTGTTGGTGAAGCATTAGGCATGAGTTTGACACATACGGCGTTAGCACCCTCCGGGCAAAACATCTGGTCAGATATGGGGATGCGTTCTGCACGAGCAGTGGTGAACCTAGCTGCGAAAGGGTTAACGATGAAGGATATCGTTACATCGGAAGCGATTCGGAACGCGATGGTCGTGCATGCGGCGTTTGGGGGCTCAACGAATCTTTTGTTACACATTCCCGCTATAGCCCATGCAGCAGGACTTGAACGCCCTACAGTAGACGACTGGACTTCGGTTAACCAACAAGTCCCACGCCTTGTTGACGTCCTACCAAACGGCCCTGTAGGACATCCGACAGTACGTGTTTTTCTTGCTGGTGGTGTACCTGAGGTCATGCTGCATTTACGTAACTTGGGTGGGTTACTCAACGAAGATGTGATTACAGCGACAGGTGAACCTCTTGGTAGAAACATGGATTGGTGGGAAAAATCGGAGCGGCGGCAGCGCGTCCGTGAATTACTGGAAGAACGCGATGGCATTGCCCCTGATGAAGTGATTTTGAGCCCTGATGCAGCAAAATCAGCCGGATTGACGAGTACTGTTACATTTCCGCGTGGTAACCTTGCCCCTGAAGGTTCTGTCATCAAAAGTACTGCGATTGATCCGAGTGTTGTTGATGCAGATGGTGTGTATCGGATGACAGGACCGGCACGCGTTTTCGTTCGAGAATCTGATGCTATACAAGCACTCAAAGGTCAAGGAGAAATAGCGATGCACCCTGGTGACATCATGGTATTGTGTTGCCGTGGTCCGCAAGGAACTGGCATGGAGGAGGTATATCAAGTCACATCGGCACTGAAACATCTCTCTTTCGGTAAACACATTGCTTTGATTACGGACGCACGATTTTCAGGTGTTTCAACGGGTGCGTGTATTGGGCATGTGGGTCCGGAGGCACTTGCAGGCGGTCCAATCGGTAAAGTGCTTGATGGGGATATCGTTCAAATTGAGATAGATACACGGCGATTGGCAGGAAGCATTAACTTGGTGGGGCATGGGAACGAGAATTTTGGTGCAGCAGCAGGCGGACGCGTATTAGCAGAAAGACACCCGCGCCCCGATTTATCTCCAGATGAATCGTTACCAGACGACACGCGCCTGTGGGCCGCGTTACAATCTGTCGGTGGTGGCACATGGGGTGGATGTGTCTACGATGTGGATGCTATTCTCAATGCGTTATCTTAAATATTGGGTGCCGCCAGTGCTGTACATGGCACTGATCTTTGTTGTCTCATCTATGGAACAACCCCCGCTCCCAACACCGAAATTTGAGTGGTTGTCAATTGACAAAATCTACCATTTCATAGAATACGGCATCCTCAGTGTATTGCTAACGATTGCATTCGTCAATGTTCCACCGAAATGGCTGCCGCATAATTGGATATGGGTCACATCTGTGCTCATCTCAATTCTCTATGGTGCAAGTGATGAATGGCATCAAACCTTTGTCCCGGGTAGGTTTGCTACATTTTCAGATTTCGTTTCCGATGCAATCGGCGCCATCGCAGGCGTGGTAACCGTTTATTTTTATTATAGAAGACTATAGTTTGGACAATTTTAGAAATTTTTAGTGCGAAAAAACAGAAAAGCAGGTATCCTTTCATAAACAAATATATTTTTTGAAAGGAGAATAAAAAATGAACCTCCTTTTCTGCTTAGACGACATTCTATCAGATTTTCAGTATCTGTTCAACACACAAAACTATGCTCTTTTCCAAGCGTTTATTTTCGGATTTATCGCAGATGGAAATAGTGGCACGCTAACGGAACTTTATCAATCAGGTTTTTCACAGACGCGATACTGGTCTTTTCCAAAGTTTCTATCGCGTGGTAAATGGGATGCGGATAAAGTCGCAGGACACCTGACAAAAAAGGTTCAGCAAGCATTTCCTAACTGGGTTTATGTGTATGATGAGACCAAAGCCATAAAAACAGGTGAACGCCAGTGGGGGTTGCATTTTTTCCGCAACTTCAGTTATCAAAAGGGTCGCGTGAACCGATCCAAGTTCCATTATGGACACGAGTTTGGTGCCTTAGGTTTACTTTGCCAAACATCTATAGGTTGGCAGCTATTCCCCGTATGGGCGAGACTGATGGTGCCGCAGACGTGCCGTGATAAAAGCGATGCGGTGTTGAAACGCATCTGTTCCCAGATCGCTCCGGGTCTTATTATTTTTGATCGTGGGTTCTCAAGGCGAAAAGTGTTTACGCTGGTTCAAAGTTATGGACATCATATCTTGTGTCGTGCGAAGTCTAATGCCGTCTTCTATCGTTTACCGGAACAGCCGAAACATCGCCAGCGTGGCCGTCCGCGAAAATATGGAGACCGCTTGGATATTCGCAGGATGCGGTATACGCTTATGGATATAGAAGGCCAAAAGTATTCAATCGCCTCCAAAGTCGTGAGAACGAAGATGTGCGATGCTGATATTCGCCTCGTTGTTATCCGAAGTCGCCCGAAAACCTCGAAACCTTATCGGTATTTCTGTGTATGGACAACAGATTTGACGATTGGGATACCACAGATCGCTATATATTATCGCAAGAGATGGCACATAGAGACGGCTTTTCGGGATGCGAAGCAACACTTCGGTTTTGATGACTATCGCCTGAAATCCCGCAAAAGCATCAATCGGTTTGTGCAATTGAGTTTCGTTGCAGCAAGTCTGACGAAGTTGCTATTCACCCCACGGGATGGGACGGCGGAGGAGATAAGTGCTCAGGTAGTTTGTGATCAGTTGGGCATCCATTGGTATCATCCGAAGCGTCTCACACAAGGGTTGCGTGTAGTTTATCTCCGCTGGCAGCTCTACAGAGCGGTATTTTCTGCGATTTACTCTGAAAAAACAAACTCACAGAAAATACACACCGATTTTCACAAAGAGACAGCATTGCCTGCGGACAACGCAGCCTGAATGTCCCAAAATGTCCAAACTTTAGTATAGAAGAAAGAACATTTAATTACTATCTACAAGAAAAAGGAATGAGTATGCATCCACTTCTTGACTTAAAAGTTCCAGAGGGTTCAATAGCTATCCACTGGTTTGAACAAAGCAGTTTTGCTTTGAAAGATTCTGCGGGGACTGTCCTCCAAATTGACCCTTATTTTCCGACGAATCGTCCATCAGATCGTTTTATTCACACGGAACCACCGCTGGATGAGTCGGAACTTCCGACAGATTTTGTGTTGTTAACACATGCACACGGTGATCATACCTGTCCAGAGTCTATCCGTAGAATTTGGGATACCTCTACTGCGACACAGTTTATCGGCCCTGAGGAGAGTGTTCATCAGATATTGTCAGAAACAGATGTAAAAGCTGACAACATATCTGAGATAAATGCTGGTAAATCAGCAGAGCTAAACAATCTCACTGTGCATGCCGTTTATGCTAAACCGCCCACGGGTGACCCATCTGCTGGCATAAGTCCGCCAGATGTTACGCATTTAGGATACGTCATCGTCCATAATGATGTCAGTCTTTATTTTAGCGGTGATCCGATCAATAACTTTGCTGAGCATGATGAACTGATTTCAGCAGTGGCAGCGCATGCTCCGCAAATAGGGTTTCTTACAAACCATCCAACTGAGGGGGAGTTTCCATTTTTTGATGGATGCGTCAAAATGGCGACACGTATTGGCTTGAAGCATGCGGTGCCGGTGCATCGTGCTTGTTTCGTTACACGCGATTACGATCCGGCTGAATGGGCAGCACAGTTTCCAGCAGGTGGTCCCGAACCACTTATTGTTGAAAGAAATTCGCATATTATTTATCCAAAACGAGGATAACTTTGGACATTAGATTTATTTTATTCACTGGATAAAAACTTACAATAACGTAAGTTCGGTGTATTTGATGTGAAGAATATTTTGTAGCATAACCTTTCTAGGTTGTGTAATCTTTGTAGCACAAACTGTTAGTTTGTGTCTCTTTCTTACCGCGTCTTGTAGCATAACTTTTCTAGGTTGTGCATCCTATAAAAATGCCTTATACCGAACTCACGTTTGGATAAATTTACAATATTTGAGGTAAAACTATAGATATGTCACTTAACGAGCAAAAAACACCCCTTGTCGGTATTGTGATGGGGAGTGATTCAGATTTAGAAAAGATGGCTGAAGCTGCGAAGGTTTTAGAGGATTTTGAAGTGCCGTTTGAGATAACTATATCTTCAGCACACCGTTCACCAGAAAGAACATTGGCATGGACTGAAAAGATTAAAGCGGAGGGCGGTCAGGTAATCATTGCAGGGGCAGGGCGTGCTGCGCACTTAGCAGGTGTTATCGCTGCACACACAACATTGCCTGTTGTCGGTGTGCCGATTGATGGAGGTCCTCTTAATGGTGTTGACGCTCTCTATGCAACAGTGCAGATGCCACCCGGTATTCCTGTGGGTACGATGGCAATTGGATCTGGTGGTGCACGAAATGCTGGGCTATTCGCTGTGCAGATTTTGGCACTACAATATCCTGAATTGGAAGCAAAACTGCAAGCTTACAAAACAAAAATGAGCAATGGCGTAGCTGAGAAAGCTGCACGGCTCCAAGAAGTAGGTTATCAGAATTACTAGCATCGAATCAATTGATGGATACTCTGTGTTGGGCACAGCGCGTAAAACCGATCAAAATACGGCGTATATACCGATATGCACGTCTTGGTATCTATGATGATGTGCTGTTACACGATGTCGGTTGGGAACTCTACATGCGGTGTAGTGACATAGTAAAGGTGAGTGATGCCTACCGTGACGGATTGGTGCCGTGTCCACACTGTAACACAAAGATAGCACGACGAATCAACCCTTTGTTTAGTCAAGGTGAAGGCGGAACACGGGAAAACTGGTTTCACTGTACACACTGCAGCAAACGGTTACTCTGGCGCGATTGTCGTCAAGCTTTACGAGAAGCACCGAGATGTTTCTCTTGCCTTTCTGTACTCAATTTTTCTGATGACTTCGCGTGTGATTGTGGGAAATTGTGGACGCGGCAGTCCTACACGCAATCTGTGAGAACTCGCCGCCGTTTACCGTGTCCACACTGTTTGAACTTTGTCCGTAGACCAGATGCTGCACCGAGAAATAAAACAGTTCAACGACGGCAATCTAAACCGGAACTGCTCTGTCCGAAGTGTCAAGAATCTGCAGTGCATGTCTCTGGAAACATACAATGCACGGTGTGTGGTTACCAACGTAGATGGCGAGATTACCGGAAGAGTTTAAAAAAGAAAGATGAAAAGCTGACGTGCACAAGCTGTGGATTTTCTTTTCGGTGGCAGGCTTGGCGAAAAAGTGCTCAAACCTTAAGAACAGGCAACCCGAAGCCTGAAAGGGAATTCGTTGATAAATGGATCAGATGCAACACACCCCAACAACGTATGATCCAGATAGATTCACTGTTACAGACATTGCATGGGAGAGGGCCTTTAGCCCCGTTACTTATAGATAGTGGGGAAGCTAACATCCGTCAAATGCTCGATGATTTGGCGGATTATGTTTGAATGCATAGATTCACATTCGTGTGCCGAAAGAAGAACTAAGCACGGAATACAGCGCCACTGGGGATGGGTTGCAGCCCCTGCTTTTTCACCATACTAAATATTATACAACACTTTGCAACCGTTTAAAAAACCTTCGGCAAAGTTGGCAGTGTGAGGCGGGGGCGATCCCCGAAATCAGGGACTTCCGGTGGGTTTTCTGCCATTTCCTGGAGGAGTATCTCAATGGCCTTGTCAAGTTGTGGATCGCCATCTGCCATATAATCTTGGGGTCGATAATCCACTTCAACGTCTGGATCTGTGCCATAGTTTTCAACGTTCCATCCGACATCAACGAACCAGAAAGAGTATTCCGGTTGCGTCGTTGAACCGCCGTCCACAAACCCTTGATGTGGCGAGATACCGATGACACCGCCCCATGTGCGTTTGCCGATAAGTTTTCCTAATTTCATCAACTTGAAGCAGTGTGAGAAGATATCCCCATCGGATCCTGCATTTTCATTGGTAACAGTGATCATCGGCCCGAGCACAGAAGCAGTAGGATATGGGTTCGGTGTTCCCCATCGTGGCACAGCATATCCAATACGGTGGCGAGACAACTTTTCTAAGATCAGTTGCGATACATTGCCTCCCCCGTTGTAGCGAACGTCTATGAGGAGGGCAGGATAGCTCACCTCTGTGAGGTATCCGCGATGAAACTCAGCATATCCACGTCTTCCCATATCAGGAATATGCACGTATCCCACTTTTCCATCCGTTTTTTCGTGAACATATCTTCGATTTTGTGCGACCCATTCGCGATATCGTAGATCACTTTCACCTCCAAGTGCTTTGATCGTGACAACGTGTTTTTCTCCATCGGCTGCTTTTTTGAATGTAGTTTGTACCGCTTGCCCGCCGAGATTGACTAACAGTTCACCCGGGGAGATATGCTGACTGAGTGGCTGTCCTCCGATAGCTTGTAGGATATCACCCTCTTGGACATTGATGCCGGGTGCGTTGAGTGGCGAATCTCTGCGTTCATGCCACGTATCTCCTTGCACGATATGCGTAATTCGGTATCCGTTGTTTTCTGGATCGTAGACATAATCCGCGCCGAGGAAACCCTGTCCGTAGTTGGGTGAGCTTCTGTAATCTCCACCAGATTCGTACGCGTGTGATGTTCCTAGCTCGCCTTGCATTTCCCACATAAGGTCAGAAAATTCTGCACGCGTTGCTATCCGATCCAGTAGCGGTAGATAACGTTGATATACCTCTTCCCAATCCACGTTGGACATATCCTCTGTCCAGAAATAATCGCGTTGCAGTCTCCATGCTTCTCGATACATTTGCTTCCACTCTGCGGTAGGAATAACAGACGGCCGGACACGGTTTAAATCTATCCAACCGGTGTGTCGAGTATATCCACCTTTGTTATCTTTTTGTCCTTCATCAACTTTTTTGCCAGCTTTGACGACCCGTAACCTATCGCCCGTGCGGTATAGCAGGAATTGGTTATCTCTGGAGACCGTGAAAGAGGCGATATCGGAGACGAGTATTTCCTTCCGCTGTTCTTTGAAATCATAAGCGTGGAGTTTGCCGCTATCACGTGATTCATCTGCATTGGGGGTATTCGTGGCATGTTGAACAGGATAGGTCGTGAAGATTGCTTTTCCTGCAACACCAGCAATTTGCCCGTATCTTCCATGTGAATACGGAAAAGCGACGATACGTTGTTGAATACCATCCAAATCAATCTTTATAGGTTTTTTCTCATCAGGTTTTTCTTGGGAATCGTCATCTTTTTCACAAGAATTATCTTCAGATTCTCTGCTGTCTTCCTTATTTTCTGTATCTTTATCCTTTTCGTCTTCGGGTGGTGGTGTAGCCGGCACAAACGGGTTAGGTAAATCAGCTTGTAAAGTTATCAATAGCGGGCGTGTAGCGATAGGGAAGCTGAGTTCAAATTGTAGTGCATCGCCGACCGGATCAAATTCGCGGTGTGACAAAAAATAGAGATATTTTCCATCTGGGTCCCATGCGGGTGCAAAGTCTCTGAATTCAGGTGGGGTCAGGTATGTTGTCTTGCCGGTTTCAACATTGCAAAGTTTGATGGAGGATGTCGTTTCTGTTGTAGGGAAGCTGTAGGCTATCCATTCACCGTCAGGTGACCAGCTTGCGCCTTGTATGCGGTTATATAAACTTTTATCGAGTATTCGCAATTCGGGTGTGTCGAGGTCAACGTGCAGGAGTTCGAAACGTTGATTGACGATGAGGAGTTGGTCTGTGCGTTCATCACCTTTAGGACATATAGCGAGGTGTCGGACGTGGCCTATATCAAGTTCGTCGAGTCGATGCACTGCTGTGCTGCCATCACAGGTGTGTATCTCCAATGCTTCTTCACCACCTGCGTCGGACAGTGTCAGGATGCGTTTTCCGTCGTTAAGCCATTGCGGCATACGGTATCGTGTTCCGTTGCGGTCTCCGTGTTGGAGCACAGCCCCATCCCAATTTGCCATAGAAAAGAGTTTACCGCGTGCTGTCAGAGCAATGGATCTACCGTCTGCGGCGGGTGTAGTATCTTGCAGGTATTGTGATGCTTTGACGAATTTTCGTTGTCGTTGGATGCGTGGGCTTCTAAACTGGACATCAATTTGGGTATTTGTATCGTTATCTATGTCGTATATCCATAAATCGGCACCGGCATGATAGACGATGTGTGTGCCATCGGTTTGTGCAGATCGGCAGTAATAGGTTTCCTGATGCGTATGCCGTTGGATATCTTCTGCGTTTGTTAGGCAGGAATATATGTTTCCAACACCTTCATGGTCGGAGATAAAGTAAATACGATCGCCGATCCACATAGGTGTAGTAAAGTTACTTTCTACGGGTGTGAACGGGTGGAATTGTCCATCCCCGTTTTCGTCGATCCAGAGTTGTCCAGCGGTGCCGCCGCGGTAACGTTTCCATCGGGCGGGTTCTCTTGTTAACCTACCGAGGACAACGCCGTTGTTGTTGCCGAATGAGATATGGTTCGCGGGGCCGTAGGGTAAACGTTTGGGTTCTCCGCCTTCGGGAGCGATGCTCCATATCCATGTCCCGTAAGCGGATCCGGCACCGCTGGAATATAGGATATTTTCACCAGGAGCATCCCATCCGATAATACTAGCGTTACTGCCTTGATAGGTTAATCTTGTTGCCTCACCGCCGAGGGCTGGCATGATATAGACTTCTGTTGGGCCTTCTTCGCGTCCGGCGAAGGCAAGGTGTTCACCGTTTGGTGACAATTGCGGGGAACCTGTTGCCCCGAGGTTTGATGTTAACCTTCGGGCAACACCGCCGCTTATGGGAACTGTCCATAAATCGTCCTCACAAACAAATACAATAGTATCATGAGAAACAGTAGGAAATCGATAGTATCCTGACATTCACACCTCCAGTATAG
This sequence comes from Candidatus Poribacteria bacterium, assembly GCA_965200395.1. Taxonomy (GTDB): domain Bacteria; phylum Poribacteria; class WGA-4E; order WGA-4E; family WGA-3G; genus MSPOR6. The sequence goes on from CBDAUH010000004.1 coordinate 2,213,701, forward strand.
GAATTAGGATTCTTTAAACGGTTGCAAAGTATCACCGCAAACACGTTGTGCTTGCTACGGTTTTTCAGTAAAAGAACACAACCTGGAAAGGTTATGCTACAAAGACACACACCCTGGAAAGGTTCTTTAATGAGTTACATAGTGTCACTGCAAAGGCACGAAGTGCTTTGCTACGCCCTCACTTGGGATAATGTTTTTTGTGTGCATAATGTTTCTGCGCACCCTGGAAAGGTCTTTTAAAGGATTGCACAATGTTATCGCAAGGCCGTTGTGTTTGCCACAATATTGTTTTAGTTATCCTCTAATTTTGCTTGTTCATTAGCGTTTTGTGGGGTTCCGAGCCAAAGTTCGACAGCTGGACTGCTTGCGATGCGACGATTTCCTACAGAAGCGTTGATAACGAAGGTATAAGGTCTTGTCTGCTGATTTCCGATGAATGGGTTTCGTCTTAATTCATCTCTTCCAGTGGAAACAATGTTAGGAACAAGCGTTATTGTCGCTTCGGATGTGCCTCTACGGAGCACAGTTGTTTCTCGTTGGAGTCTCACACCAAACGGCAATCCTACGACAGTGAGGTTCATGTTTTGACGGTTTCCGCTGCGTCGATCAACCTTTACTGTAATATCAACGGGTGCATCGGGTGTTACGACGACTTCACCGGGTGTAGCGGAAACAGTGATAGGGGATGATTCCGTAACACTGACAACCACGGTTTGGCGTTGTACGGTCTGATCGTTATTCCGTATTCGATAGACTTCAATTGGCGTTGCAGCGCGTCGTATCTGATGTCCGGAGGCTGTTATAACAGTGCCGACGACTTGGACAACGCTGTGTGCTAGTTCAGCGTCAGGTGCAGCAGTAAGTGTGAGAAATCCTTGATCATTCCCACCTTCTGAGAGGATAGCACTTTTACTTGCGGTGACACCTTGTGGTAGATTTTCAACAGAGAGTAAAATCGGTTCGGTAAATCCGACACGCCGCAGCAGTGTAACTTCCATCAGGACTGTTCCACCGCGCCCGATGTTGGGGTTGTCAGGTGTCACAGCTATAGCGAAGTCTGGGATTGTTGGGCGAATGTCTAAGTGGTAGACATAACCGTCACCGCCTTTACCGGCGATGTCTTCGACACGGAGGGCGTATTCACCGGGGCGTGCAAAGCTGTAATCAATAATTGCGTTGCGTCTTCCGCCTCTACCGGCATTATTTCTCAGGACGCGCCCTGCTTCATTCAATAAGGTTAACGAAGGGCTTAGGGGTGAATTCAGTTTTTCTGCGGACAGATCAATGGAATATCCTCCGATGTCAGCGAAAAACCCCCATGGCCCGTATCCGTTTGTAACTTTAACGAGAATTTTGTTTCTCCCTTTTGTCACAGGCAGTTCAATGACATCATCCCCTCGGTTCAAGGGTCTATGTACATATTTGCTAAAGATAAGTTTATCGTTTACCCAGATTTTAATCGTATCGTCTGATCCGAGGGAGAGGATATATTTCTGGTCGCGTTCGGACTGGAAGTAGGTCAAAGCGTAGCCTGTAACGTCGTCTTCGGGAACACTGGAGAACACGTTTTCACCTCTGCTATTGGTTCTGTACCATTTTATTCGGCGTCCCTCTTTTCCGATATATTCTTTTTCCAGGTCTATCTCAGTTTCTGGTGGATAGACGGTTTCGTATCCTTTTTCGTCGGTATTATCGAAGGGATGGATGACCCACCAGGGGCCGAGCCGTGATCCTTCTAAAATGGTAAAGCGGTAATAGTCTACTTCTCCGGGTTTTGAGATACGACCACTGATTGCACCGGGGGTTGTGAGGTGTTGTGCTTTTTCAATTCGTTTTGCGATGAGTTGCCCCATGCGGACGACTTCTTCAGCGATAAATGCAATAATCCGATCGCGTTCAGTATCTGTAATATCAGCGTTTTCTTTGGCTGCCATACGGATAATGGTATCCTCCCACTGTTCGGAAGTCAGTGCGCGGTTATCAGGGGAGCGAAGTTCGTGGCATGCGGTACATTTTGTCTGAAACATTATAGCGGTCTCAGCATTTTTTACATGTGTCCCGTTTTCTTCTGCGGATGCTGTGTCGTTTGCGTTGGTATCTAAAGAGACTTCAATAGCTTCAGAGAATTCGTTTGCAATAAATGGGAAGATTCCGTAAGGTGTGCGGATCAGCGTGACTCCCGGTTGTTGATGACTGGAGAGATTGACTTCCAATTCAGTTTCAGGTAAATTTTCACCGCCGATAGTGGTTTTAGTGACGGTTCCAATTTTTCCGCCTGTTGGGTAAATATAAGTGTTGTAAGGGACAACCCCCATCGTTATTCTGTATACAGAATCTGGATTTCCTCGATAAAGTAGATCTCGGATACGTAGGTGATATATGCCATCGTCTGGCAGTGTCCAGTCGATAAGCGGATCGAGGCTATAAAATCCATTGCTGCGGACAAGTTCTTTTCCTTGTGCGTCGAAGAGTGTGATAGTAGGATTGAAGAATTGCTGACTGATGTTGTTATATCGGTATGCTTTCACGTTGAAAACACAACGTTCACCTTTTCGTCCATCGAAGCTAAAATAATCTTCATCGCCGCCGGCACTGATGACCCCGTTGACGATGATAGGCAGTTCTATGAAAGTAGCGGCTGTGATGTCGTTATTAGATTCAGTTTCAACTGTATCTGCTACGTCCGTAATTTCGAAAGGCCATGCGGTGGAGGCACCGTTTTTACCGACAATACGAATTTCTCGGACACCGATTTGGGCATCTGCGGCAATATCTAATTCAGCAGTCATACCACCTGTAGCCTTTGCAGCGGACTTCAGGTAGTGTGCAATTTTCGTCTGGTCGTCTTCGCCGATTTCTGCTCCTTTATCGCGTACCATGCGTTTGACTACGGCTTCCCATTGCGTGCCGGTCATGGAACGGTTGCTTGGTGACCGCAATTCGTGACACTGTCCACAATTTGCCTCAAAAACGGGTTTATGCGTTTCATCAACTTCACCGCCGCCAACGTTGAGTGTGCCTCTGATACCGGGGTCACCTTCAACAATGAGCGTATGGGCACCGTCCAGATCAGAACCTTGAATTTTTACCTCAACCTTTTTTCCGACTTGTGCCCCTGCAGGAAAAAGGGAGTTGAGACGGGGCGTGGCTTGTGCAAAGAGTGAGAGTGGCGTGGACATCAAAAGAAGGATACACACAAGCGGAATATGTTTCAAACTCCGCCTTGGTAGTCTATCAGGGCGTTGGCTTAGACATGTCCATTTCATTTTATTATTGACACACATTGAGGGGGTCCTCCATGTTTTTTAGATGGTTGCAGCATGTCACCGCAAACACGTTTTTAAATGATTGCAGCGTGTCACCGCAAACACGGGGAATGCCTAAATGGCATTCATACCGTTGATTTGATGTGTTTGCTACAATATTGCTATGGATCGCGTGGTTTGTGTGCATAATGTTTTTGCACAAACTAAAAGTTTATGGGACAAAATATCTCCGTAACGCACATTAGAATTCGTGGGTTAATGTACTGTCTTGGATATTCCAGACTCGCACTTTTCCATCGCGGCTTCCAGCAGCAACATGGGTGCCATCAGGACTTATCTGGACAGCATAAACAGCATCTGTAGCTTCATTGAAGGTTCTTATGCGGTTTCCAGAGAGAATATCCCAAATAATTACGGATGTATCTGCACTCCCGGATGCTACGACTTCTTGATTATTCCATACCGCGCTATGTACACTATAAACAGCACCTTGGTGGCCATTGAATGTTCTCACAGCTGCACCTTGTGTGTTCCCATCATTGTCTTGCGTTACACGCCAAGAGCGGACTGTGTTATCTGCGGAACCGGAAACGATCATATCAGATCGTGCTGCGTAAGCAAGTGAATACACTGCATCATCATTTCCATCAAAACTGATGATGCATTTATAAGTTTGTGGGTCCCACACTTTTAGTGTTTTATCTTCGCTTCCCGTGACAAAATAGTTACCGTTTGGATGATAGCATGTAGCGAGGACTCTACCGACGTGTTGTGTTAACCAGGTTGCTTGATCGTTTAAAGGCGTTTCATCATCAAGATTCTCTAAATCCATGACTGCGCTATATTCATCCATGCTTGCGGTGAGTAATTTTGCGTTATTTGGACTGATTGCTATGGATTCAATGGTATCTGCGTGAATTTCGAAAGTGTTGATGAGTGCTTCTGTAGCAACGTTCCATACACGGATTTCACCGTTTTGTGCTGCTTGCCCGCCACTTGCGTATAGGATTTTACCGTCTGTGGAAAACTGTAGGCATCGGACTCTGCCAGCATGGGGTGTGTAGGCGTGGGTCATGTGCTGTGTCTCTAAATTCCAGAGTTCCACCCACTGATACTTTCCGACTGCAATAGATTTACCGTCTGGTGTCCATGCAAGTGCCCAGATAGGTGATAAGATGTGCTTTTTCTCTGGTGAGTGGTCATCAGCCTGGATGAAATTCCCAGTTAGAATAAAAATCCCCAGCATAAAAGCTGTGAGTAAAGAGATTGCTACATATTTACAGATTTTTTTAATAGTACTTGACATAGTGTCACCGCAAACACGAAGTGCTTTGCTACGGTCTTTGAATGGGCATGTCCTCGCCGCAGTGCATAGCAGCTAGCGTGAGGTTAACAATTTGCTGTTAACCTCGCGCTATGCCGATAGACTGCTTCTTTTTAAGCCAAGACACCTCGGATCGGGCGTCCATCTCGTGAGAGGACAATACGGACACCGTCTGGAGATTCAATGCTTTGGTTATAGTCAATACCGAGACTTTGATAAATAGTAGCGGACAAGTCTTCTGGTTTGACAGGTGTTTCAGCAGGTTCCGTGCCGAATGGGTCGGATGCGCCGACAACCTGTCCACCTCGAACACCGCCACCTGCTAACATAATGGAAAATACCCGTGAGTGGTGATCACGTCCACCGTTTCGGTTGATGACAGGGGTTCTACCGAACTCGCCCATAGCCAACACTAAAGTACTTTCAAGTAAACCGCGTTGCGACAAGTCATTGATGAGCGTCGCCATTGTCTGGTCAAATGCGTTGAGTTTCCCCGGCAATGACGAGAAGATATTGTTGTGGTTATCCCACCCACCGTTGCTGACAGTGACGAAGTTAACGCCTGCTTCAACGAGTCTTCTTGCAAGGAGGCAGCTTTGCCCGAAAGTGTCCCGTCGATATGCATCGCGCACCGCTTTCGGTTCTTTTGAGAGGTTAAATGCAGCGCGTGCATCTTGAGAACTCATAAGATTGTATGCGGCACTATAGAAGCTGTCCATCGCTTCGACTTTTGGATTCCCTGCCTCATATTTTTTGAATGCATTGTCAACGGCTTGACGCAAGTTCTTCCGATTTTCAACGCGTTCATGAGTGACACCTCTTGGGGGTGCTAAATCACGTACTTTGAAGTTATTACTGGCGGGGTTGCCGTCCGGCGAAAACGGGTCAAGCGATGCCCCTAAGAATCCGCCGCCTGCATAAGCAACAGGTGAGGGAATAGCGATGTAAGGTGGCAACGCACTCCTTTGTTCCTTTAGTTCTGCAACGACCGAACCGTGGCCAGGAACGGCAAAACCGGGTAAAGGTTGATACCCTGTTATCATATAGTGTGTGCCGCGTTCATGTGCAGCTTCAGGAGATGTCATTGAACGGACGATACACAGTTTATCTGCCTGTTTTGCAAGCCGCGGCATGTGTTCACTAATTTGAATACCGTTGACGTTTGTGTTTATAGGTTTGAACAGACCACGTATCTCTTCAGGTGCATTGGGTTTGAGGTCCCACATATCGAGGTGACTTGGGCCGCCGCCTAACCAAACGAGAATAACAGATGTGGCTGAGGCAGGGTTAGCAGTGGGTTGTGCCTCAGCTTTGAGGCGGAAAAAGTCAGTAAGACCGATTCCAAAAAAGCCGAGGACACCCGCCTTTATAAGGTCTCTACGATAAAATCCTTCACAGTCTGTGTTTGTACAGTCTCTTTGGGACATAGTTGTTCTCCTAAATTGGTATGCAATTATCTCATAACGCTGAATAATCAACAAAAATGTTCATCTATTATCAGTAGCGAGATATATTCTCAAAATATTTCCTGTTTACACTCTAGTTTCTTTATCAAGTTAACTATTTTTCTACGCTAACACTGTTTACACATTACATCGGAGGGCTTTACCTTCGTAATGATGCGGAATTCGGAGCAGAAAACCTTCCTAACCGCACTTCACAACTTGAAATTACTAAATTATATCTTAATTAAATCGATGATGTCAAGGAAAAAATACAATATATCTAATTGAACGAAACCAACACAGCGTACTTTGAACCTGATACGGTCCCACTTAACTCCATCTTAATTCGTGTGCATTGCTTGTTCTATCCAGCTTGCTCTTGTATCTCAGAAAGGGTGTCAGTGCATGCCGAGAAGAGCATCACCTCTTCAAAAATAAGTTCCGACTTACATTTTCATTAGAGATTAATAAAAGCGTAGGTCGATATCTTATCATAAGTCCACTGACTTTACCATACATTTCTCATGAAATACCAACTAACACAATACTTCCCCCAAAAAATAATAGAGCTTGACATCATCACATATAATTTGGTATACTATCTCAAATATGAAGGACATTTGTAGCACAAAAAATGTCTTATCCCAAACTCCCGTTAAGTTATGCAAGGAGAAATATATGATAGCACAACTCGCAGCACAACTTTATACTGTCAGAGAATTCACCAAAACTGAATCTGATATTGCAGAAACAATGAGAAAAGTGAAAAAACTTGGTTACGAGGCGGTCCAATGTTCTGCACTTGGTCCGATAGAACCTGAAGCACTGAAAAAAATTGTTGACAATGAAGGTATCACAATTTGTGCAACACATACCAGTTATACTCGTATGCGTGACGAACCACAAGCAGTTATTGATGAACATCAATTGTGGGGTTGCAAACATGCAGCAATTGGTGGACTTCCCGGTGAATACCGAAGTACAGAAGGATATTCTAAGTTTGCAAAAGAAGCATCTGAAGTCGCAGCGCGCCTTGCAGAAGGCGGTATAACTTTTTCTTATCATAACCACAGTTTTGAACTAGAACGTTATGATGATGGACGCACCGGATTACAAATCTTATATGAGGATAGTGATCCAGAATATTTCAACAGTGAAATTGATACATATTGGATCCAACATGGTGGTGGAGATCCTGCTGATTGGATCCGCAAATTAAGAGGTCGTGCCCATATTGTGCATTTTAAGGATATGGCAGTTGTAGGAAACACGCAAAGGTATGCTGAAGTCGGTGAAGGCAATCTGAATTGGATCGCGATTCTGAACGCATGTATATACGCTGAAGTTGAATGGTACATTGTTGAACAAGATTCCTGCTATGAACGCGATCCATTTGAAAGTTTAGGTATCAGTCTCAAGAATCTGCAATCAATGTTACCACCAGATGAGATAGCTCAATGGTACCATCAGACGAGGTAGCTATCTATTTCATACTTAACCATACTATGGCAACTATAGTTTGGACACTTTTTGTAGCATAAATAATCCTATACTATAGTTTGGACAGTTTTTGTTTTTTTTATGGACATAAAGCAGGAAAGCGGGTATCCTTTTAGAAAACACAAATTTGAAAGGATATTTCAAATGACCCCACTTTCCTACTTGGACAACATGTTATCAGATTTTTGACCTTTGTTCAAGTATACTATAGTTTGGACATTTTGGGACATTCAGGCTGCGTTGTCCGCAGGCAATGCTGTCTCTTTGTGAAAATCGGTGTGTATTTTCTGTGAGTTTGTTTTTTCAGAGTAAATCGCAGAAAATACCGCTCTGTAGAGCTGCCAGCGGAGATAAACTACACGCAACCCTTGTGTGAGACGCTTCGGATGATACCAATGGATGCCCAACTGATCACAAACTACCTGAGCACTTATCTCCTCCGCCGTCCCATCCCGTGGGGTGAATAGCAACTTCGTCAGACTTGCTGCAACGAAACTCAATTGCACAAACCGATTGATGCTTTTGCGGGATTTCAGGCGATAGTCATCAAAACCGAAGTGTTGCTTCGCATCCCGAAAAGCCGTCTCTATGTGCCATCTCTTGCGATAATATATAGCGATCTGTGGTATCCCAATCGTCAAATCTGTTGTCCATACACAGAAATACCGATAAGGTTTCGAGGTTTTCGGGCGACTTCGGATAACAACGAGGCGAATATCAGCATCGCACATCTTCGTTCTCACGACTTTGGAGGCGATTGAATACTTTTGGCCTTCTATATCCATAAGCGTATACCGCATCCTGCGAATATCCAAGCGGTCTCCATATTTTCGCGGACGGCCACGCTGGCGATGTTTCGGCTGTTCCGGTAAACGATAGAAGACGGCATTAGACTTCGCACGACACAAGATATGATGTCCATAACTTTGAACCAGCGTAAACACTTTTCGCCTTGAGAACCCACGATCAAAAATAATAAGACCCGGAGCGATCTGGGAACAGATGCGTTTCAACACCGCATCGCTTTTATCACGGCACGTCTGCGGCACCATCAGTCTCGCCCATACGGGGAATAGCTGCCAACCTGTAGATGTTTGGCAAAGTAAACCTAAGGCACCAAACTCGTGTCCATAATGGAACTTGGATCGGTTCACGCGACCCTTTTGATAACTGAAGTTGCGGAAAAAATGCAACCCCCACTGGCGTTCACCTGTTTTTATGGCTTTGGTCTCATCATACACATAAACCCAGTTAGGAAATGCTTGCTGAACCTTTTTTGTCAGGTGTCCTGCGACTTTATCCGCATCCCATTTACCACGCGATAGAAACTTTGGAAAAGACCAGTATCGCGTCTGTGAAAAACCTGATTGATAAAGTTCCGTTAGCGTGCCACTATTTCCATCTGCGATAAATCCGAAAATAAACGCTTGGAAAAGAGCATAGTTTTGTGTGTTGAACAGATACTGAAAATCTGATAGAATGTCGTCTAAGCAGAAAAGGAGGTTCATTTTTTATTCTCCTTTCAAAAAATATATTTGTTTATGAAAGGATACCTGCTTTTCTGTTTTTTCGCACTAAAAATTTCTAAAATTGTCCAAACTATAGTCAAGTATAATAACTTTCACCACTTTCAGACTTTCGTAAAAGGTCTGATAAATACGCCCTACCGAGGCACAATGACACAAATCTATCTTGCGACAGCCCAAGCAGGTCGGTATTGGTCTCTGCCAAAGTTTCTCTCGCGTGGCATCTGGTGTGTGGATCAAGTCGCCACTACGCTAAGCCATCAAGTGCTATCCGCTTACCCCACGGGCATCTATGTCTATGATGAGACGCATGCCCTAAGTAGCGGTTCAAAACAAGCGGGTTTGCATTTCCGCAGGAACCCTGCGTATCAGCCACGTAACAAGAACCAGTCCAAGTTTCATCACGGACACGAGTTTGGTGCGATTGGGTGGCTGGCAGAAACGCGCGAAGGCACGCGCCTGTTTCCATTAGCCACACGGATGATGGAACCGAAAAGCGAGGACGCGAATAGCCTCGCTGTGCTGAAGCATTTATGTAATCTTGTGCCACCGGGTCTTATCATTTTTGATAGAGGTTTCAATAGACGCAAAGTGTTCACGGAGATACTCTCACAAGGACATCATTTACTTTGTCGTGCGAAGTCAAACGCGGCGTTTTTTGATATACCGAAACGCCCTAAGCGTCTCAAGAGAGGCAGACCCCGTCGGTATGGTAGCCGTGTGTCTATTCCACACCTGAAGTATACAGATATCGTTGTTGAGGATCAGACACTTTCTGTCGCTGATAAAGTCGTGCGAACAAAGATGTGTCCTGTAGATGTCCGCATCGTTGTGATACGCAAACGCTTGAAAAAGTCTAAACCCTATCGGTATTTTTGTGTATTTACTTCAGATTTACGACTGCCCGTAGAAACAGTTATCCGACACTATAGAAACCGGTGGCAGATTGAAACTGCCTTTCGGGACGCTAAAGAGAACTTCGGATTTGACACCTATCAACTCCGAGACAGGAAAAGTTTGGATCGGTTCGCTCAACTCAGTTTCACCGCAGCAACGCTGACACAACTCGCTTTCAGTCCGTCGCCATTGCCTAAGACACCCGCAGACACAGACACAGACAAGGTTTCTCTTGATTTAGAAGACGTGCTATCCACGCTCAATATACACTGGTATAAACCGAAACATCTCACACGCGGCTTGATGACCGCTTACTTGCAGCGACGTTTACAACAAAACTATTTTTATACGGGTTACGACCCGAGGAAAAACGCACAGAAAAAACTAAAAATCCCCGAAGATACTACATGAACTAGTTCAACAGCAACTATTTTCACGATTATTGGAAAAATGATGACTAAAAAACAGTGATTTCTAACAGAATTTAGACAGAAAAGGGGCGTTAGCAGCGGTTCTAACACCTGTTCAGAAGTGCTAACGGGGAAATGCTGCCAACTATTCATAATCTATAACAAGACCAAAAATGTCCAAACTATAGTAATCCTATATCAATCCATTTTTAATTGACTTTTTCACTTATTTATGATACTATATTGTAGTAATTGTTTAAGTTTTACGGGGCGTGGCGCAGCCCGGAAGCGCGCTTGAATGGGGTTCAAGAGGTCGCTGGTTCGAATCCAGTCGCCCCGATTTATTCATTATTAAAGTGGCTAAATTTGTTAACATAAAGGCAGCAGAAGTCGTGGAAAAAACTTGTATTAATGTAGGTATTTTAGGATGGGGAACAGTCGGCACCGGTGTATCAAAAATACTAGTTAACCAGAATACCCTTATATCCAAAAATAATGACATCCAATTAAACCTAAAAAAAGTAGTAAAACGCACCCTTCCTGCTACACGAGAAGGGATAGATCTTCCTTCTGACTGCCTAACCACTGACCCAAACGAAGTCGTTGATAACCCTGAGATTGATATTGTCGTTGAACTTATCGGTGGTGTTTCAGATGCGTATTCACTTATAAAACGTGCGATCCAAAACGGAAAGCATATAGTGACAGCAAATAAGGCACTCTTGGCTGAGCAAGGTAGTGACCTCTTTCAATTGGCACAGAAGCATCAGGTTAGTCTTAATTTTGAAGCAAGTACTGCAGGCGGTATTCCAATCATAAAAACACTTCAAGAGAGTTTCACTGCAAACCAAATTCAATCGCTCTGCGGGATCGTTAACGGCACTTGTAATTACATCTTAACAGAAATGAGTGAAGCAGGCGTTGAATATACAGATGTCCTATCGGCAGCACAGGAAAAAGGGTATGCCGAAGCTGACCCAACAATGGACGTTGAAGGAATTGATGCTGCTCAAAAACTATCACTGCTTATTGCTCTCGCTTACGGTGTAAATATCTCAATAGACCAATTTTATGTTGAAGGAATTACTGACATTTCACAGAAAGAGATTCAATATGCACACGAACTAGGGTATGCAATTAAACTTCTTGCAATTGCCAAGTTAACTGATGATAACCGTGTAGAAGCGAGAGTACATCCCACGCTATTGCCAGAACGGAGTTTATTAGCGAACGTCGGCGGTCCCTTTAATGCAGTGTGTGTTATAGGTTCAGCAGTAGGTCCAACGCTCTTTTATGGGCAAGGAGCAGGCGAAATGCCTACAGCCAGTGCAGTTGTTGCAGATATCATTGACGCTGCAAAATCCATCCAATCCGGCGTAAGTTCACCGATCTCACAAGCATGGCTTGATAAATCATACACTGAAATGCGGGTATGTTCAATTGAAGATATTGAAACGCGTTACTACTTACGTTTTGTAGTGATTGATCGTCCCGGCGTTTTAGCAAGTATCGGTAGCATCTTAGGGAACTGCAATATCAGCATTGCATCCGTAATTCAAAAGGAACCCCACTGCACTGAAACTGTGTCGCTTATGATGTTAACACATAAAGCCCGCGAAAAAGATATGCAAACCGCTCTCAAACAGATTTATACGCTTGAAGTTGTTAAAGGTGATGCTAAATTAATTAGAATCGAAGAAGATGTAGCTTTTTAAGTGTGATAGTCAAAACAATGAAAGACACGTTGGTCTTTGACGTAAGAAATATACATGACAGGGGTTTCAACGAACATCAAGTCGATATCCCTATCTCACATTTTAATATCGAATTAGAAGAAGTGCAATTTATCAGCTCTGTACGTGGTAACGTTGCATTATTGCGTCACGGAGAAGCTGATGTCTACGTAAAAACTGAGGTATTTACTGATATTGAGATGCAATGTGGCAAATGCCTCGAGTTGTTCATCGCTAATATTGCATCAACTTTTGAAGTCCAATTCACACCGAGTAACAATCCTGACCAGATTGAATCTGAGTACATAGAGGATGGAGAACGTTACTATGACGGTGAAACATTGGACATCTCTGATGATACACGAAGTGCATTAGTGCTACAGATACCTATTTGGCCTCTCTGTTCAGAGATGTGTGAAGGGCTATGTTTTCAATGTGGTACAAATTTAAATGAGGATAAATGCACCTGTGACATCGCAGGTGAGAATGAAACTGACCTATATGATTCTACTTCACCTTTTGCAGAACTCTCGCAATTGTTAGAAACAGCAAAATTAGAAAGTGAGTCTAAGCTAAGGAAACATAAGGAGAATACGCCCAAAAATGGCACATCCAAAACGTAAAACATCAAAATCTAAAAAGAGAATGAGACGGAGTCATCATGCACTCTCAAGTCCGGTGATAACGGATTGTTCATACTGTGGAGAAATGATGGTTTCTCACCGAGTCTGTATTCATTGTGGCCACTATAAAGGACGGTCAATTCGCAGGTCTACAGAAGAAATAGGTTAGTTAAGATTAATATGTCTCAACTCAAGCCGTATTTACACAGATGCAATCTCAATTATGTATCGTCGTATCAATTGGCTGAAAAGGATTCTTTGGAATGAATCGATATGCAACAATCATAGGGACAGGTTCTTATCTGCCTGAAACCGTATTGACAAATTTTGACCTTGAAAAAATGGTGGATACCAGTGATGAATGGATTCGACAACGGACTGGTATCGCTGAAAGAAGAATTGCAGAAGATGACATCGCCACATCAGACCTAAGCGTACATGCTGCTCGGTTAGCTATAAAGCGAGCACAAATTGATCCGCTTGACATTCAAATGATCCTTGTCGCTACTGTGACACCCGATACATTTTTTCCCTCAACCGCTTGTTATGTTCAAAAGGGAATAGGTGCAAAAAATGCATCCGCAATGGATATATCCGCAGCGTGCGCAGGTTTTTTGTATGGACTCGATTTAGCAAATGGATTGATTGTTTCTGGACAGTATGATACTATTCTCGTTATTGGGGCCGAAGTCTTTAATAATATTGTGGATTGGAATGATCGCAATACCTGCGTTCTGTTTGGTGATGGAGCAGGTGCCGCTGTTGTTCAGGGTACAGCTGAGCAAAAAGGTATTATCGCCTCCTATATCGGATCTGATGGAGATTACGCGGACATAGACCTACTCGGCATCCCCGCCGGCGGATCAAGAATGCCCGTAACGACAGATGCAATAGATAACAACCTCAACAAAATACAGATGAATGGAAGAGAAGTCTTCAAATTAGGTGTAAGGTTGATGCCAGAAGCCGCTGAAAGAGTTCTAAAAAAGGCAAATGTCAGGGTTGATGAAGTAGATATGTTAATTCCACATCAGGCGAACTTACGTATCATCGAAGCAGTAGGTCATAGGCTCGGCGTACCCCGCGAAAAAGTATATGTAAACGTTGACAAATATGGAAACACCTCAGCTGCAACCGTTATCATCGCATTGGACGAGGCAATTCGTGAAGGCAGAGCAAAACCTGATGATCTGATATTACTCGTCACTTTTGGGGCAGGATTGACTTGGGGAAGTACACTCCTGCGTTTGTAAATATTGATGTCTCTTATCGGAAACACTTACATACTACAACGCTGCATTCATAATGACACAACTTGCATTCATTTTTCCAGGACAGGGATCTCAAAAAGTTGGCATGGGTGCTGAATTAGCAAAGACCTATCCAGTCGCATCTAAAGTTTTTGATGAAGCAGATGCGTTTTTAGGTAGATCCATCAGCAATCTCTGTTTCGAAGGTCCAGAAACAGAATTAAAACAGACTGAAAACACACAACTTGCAATTTTAACTTGTAGTGTCGCAACTTTAAGAATATTGACACATAAACAGATTGTGCCTAAAGTTGTTGCGGGACATAGCTTAGGGGAGTATTCCGCACTCATTGCAGCAGGTGCCCTTGACTTTAAGGATGCATTAAGATTAGTCAGCACACGCGCCCAATACATGGCAGAATCTGGAAAAGAAAATAACGGCACAATGGCTGCTATACTCGGCATGCCAACTGAGCAACTCCAAAACATAATCAATCAAGTTAACGGAATAGCCGGGATCGCCAACTTCAACTGCCCCGGACAATTAGTCATTTCAGGTGAAACTCAGGCTGTCAACAAGATAATCGCTCTGGCCTCAGATCAAATTGGAGCAAGGAGATGTCGTCCATTACAAGTCAGTGGCGCGTTTCATTCACAACTGATGACATCTGCACAAGAAAAATTTAAGTCCGTTATTGAATCGGTATCGTTTAAACCCTTACAGACAGAAATTGTGATGAACGTAACAGGCGAGTATGTAACAGATATTGACGACATCAAAAGACTGTTATTGCAACAGATAATAGAACCCGTTCAATGGGAAAAGACGTTAAACGTTATAGAAAAACAGGGCATCTCAAATTTTATTGAAGTTGGTCCGGGAACAGTTTTATCAGGGTTAGTAAAACGCACACTACCCAATAATTCAGTTACGAATGTTGAAGACATTGAAACACTTTCACGCTTAACAGATAAATATGGAAATGGCACTTAAATGAATAATAAAACTGACCAATGTGTATTTAACACAGATATGCTCAGTGGAAAAACTGCTATTGTAACAGGGGCTTCCCGTGGAATTGGTGCTGCAATTGCACACAAATTATGTGAAGTCGGAGCAAATGTTGTTATCTGTTCACGTTCAACTGAGAGTGTCTCTCAAACTGCAACTGCTTTAAAAAACAGTGGACACACCATACACGCAATTGCCGCAGACATATCAAAAAAAGAAGACGTTGACACACTTATTGATGAGACGCTAACGCAATTTTCGCAAGTCGATATCCTTGTAAATAATGCTGGTATTACAAGGGACATGTTGCTGATGCGTCTGAAAGATGAAGACTGGGATGCAGTACTACAGACAAACCTGACCGGGACAATGTATTGCACTCGCGCTGTGCTACGGCCGATGATACGACAGAAAAACGGACGTATCATCAATATCTCATCAGTAGTCGGATTGATGGGGAATCCTGGACAAGCCAGCTATGCAGCAGCAAAAGCAGGAATTATTGGATTCACAAAAACTATAGCAAAAGAGGTAGGAACACGTGGAATCACTGTAAATGCTATCGCTCCCGGATTTATCACAACTGACATGACGGCGAAAATACCGGAGGAACTTCAGAATAAAATGTTAGAATTCATACCATTACAAAACTTTGGCACACCAGCGGACGTTGCAGACACTGTTTGCTTCTTAGCTTCCGATGCAGCACGTTATATTACTGGACAAACAATACAAGTTGACGGCGGAATGGCAATGTAACTCACATTACACTTCGCAACATATAACCTTGACTTATGACTTAGCATGTAGGGATACAATCAATTTTATATCTTCCCTACGATTGTCTTTCTAATTATAATTAACATGCGTAGAGATACAATATATTTTATATTGGGATATCCACGCTTATGATAGGAGATGTAAATACAAAAATGGCAACAAACGAAGATCGTCTTATTGAAATCATTGCAAACCAACTCGGCGTTGCAGCAGATAATGTTACACCTGATGCGTCTTTCATGGAAGACCTCGGAGCAGACTCACTTGACACCGTTGAATTAGTCATGGCACTTGAAGAAGAATTTGACTTGGAAATCCCAGACAGTGATGCCGAAAAGATTCAAACTGTTCAGGATGCCCTCGATTACTTAGATGAGCATGTTTAATTTCTAATTTGAAATTTTCTTTGAGGGTAAGTAGTACAAAATTACTGCCCTCCTAACCTACTTACGAAAAGGATCGGTCTTGTGGAGCGTGTAGTTATTACAGGTATCGGCGTTATCAATGCAATTGGCAACACCAAAGAAGAATATTGGGAAGCACTTGCTAACGGTAAAAACGGAATCGGACCTTTAAACTATTTTGATGCAAGCGAATATCGTACCCAGATCGCCGCACAAGTCAAAGACTTCCAAGCGGAAAAGTATCTGGATAAAAAAGCTGCATCACGTCTTCCGCTTTTTATTCAGTATGCCCTTGCAGCTTCAACAATGGCACATCAAAACTCCGGCTTAGACTTGTCTAAAATTGATCCCTACCGTGCTGGCGTACAAATCGGATCGGGGGTCGGTGGAATCGGTGTCCTTGAAGATAATACTAAAATCTTATTAGAAAAAGGTCCTAAACGTGTCAGTCCATTTCTTGTACCTTTCATGATAATTAACATGGCATCAGGACAAGTTTCTATCCATTTCGACCTCAGGGGGCCCAATTCCGCTTCTGTTACCGCTTGTGCAACCTCAAATCATTCCATCGGTGAATCCTTGCGGTTAATACAACACGGATATGCAGATGTTATGTTTACCGGTGGGGCTGAGTCAGCAATTACACCTTTAGCTTTCGCCGGTTTCTGTTCAATGCGTGCAATGTCTGAACGAAACGATGACCCCGAAACCGCCTCTCGTCCATTTGATAAAGAACGGGATGGATTTGTAATGGGTGAAGGAGCAGGTGTACTAATTCTTGAGGCCCTATCACATGCAAAAAAACGAGGAGCACATATCTATGCTGAAATCGTTGGATTTGGTATGACCTCAGATGCACACGATATGGTAAGTCCACCAACAAACGGTGAAGGAGCAGCGAAAGCAATGGAATTCGCACTAAACGATGCCAATCTTACAACAGAAGCTGTCGATTATATTAATGTGCATGGCACATCCACGCCACAAGGGGACATCGCTGAAACTAACGCAATTAAATCACTCTTCGGAGAAAAGGCATACAAAGTTCCTATAAGTTCCACGAAATCTATGATAGGACATCTACTCGGTGCTGCAGGGGCTGTTGAACTCATCGGATGCATAGGGGCTATGCAAAAAGGATTCGTTCCACCAACAATCAATTACGAAGTGCCTGATGAGAACTGTGATTTAGATTGTGTTCCAAACGAGAGTCGCGATGCAAAGGTTAACGTTGCACTCTCCAATGCCTTCGGTTTCGGAGGACATAATACCTGTTTAGTTGTCCGTAATTATGCCGATTAGTCGATAGATCTCACAACCCTCCACTACACCTTAATTCCTGTGCATACAACATATATCGGTTTCGGCAGCAACATCGGTAATAGACGCGCCTTTATTCAGAAAGCACTTTATTCCTTATCTCAAACGGACAATATAATAATAAAAGAGATATCCTCTCTGTATGAAACAGAACCTGTTGGCTACGAAGATCAGGAGAAATTCCTAAATGGTGTTGCTGCAATAGAAACTCACCTTTCCCCACAGAAACTGCTGTGTACCTTAAAAGAAATTGAAACCCATGTCGGCAGACAACGCCGCACACGTTGGGGACCAAGGGAGATTGATATGGATATATTAATCTATGGAGAAATGTGTCTTCAGACGCCAGATCTTATTATCCCACATCCAGAGATACAAAACCGACATTTTGTCCTTGTTCCACTAGCAGAAATCGCTCCAAACCTTGTGCATCCTGTACTAAAAAAGACCATCCAATTCCTCCTTAATCGCCTAGTAGATGATTATTCACTTGAAAAAATTGAAGATAGGGATTTCGTATCAAATTTATAGTGTAGACTTCCAGGCAATTATTTGCTACAATTCTCCAAGCACTTAGAGGAGAATAGATATGCGATGGTTTGAAACACGTGGACCCATTTATCCTGAGGATAACTATTATGTTTCACGCACGGAAGAGCTTAAAAATTTTGTAGATCGTTTGAAAAAGGGACGATACATCGTCCTCTTTGCACCGCGTCAGACAGGTAAAACCACCTTATTCCGCAATGCCCTTGAAACACTTCAAGAAAAAGAGAATGGGTATTTTCCAATTCAGATTAATTTTGAATCTTACGTGGATATTTCCAAATCTGCATTTTATAAATATCTTAATAGCGATCTTATTACTAAAATAAATCAGGGGCTCGAAAATAGAGGGGATAAATTATCTGCAGAATTAACTAATTTCTTAGATAAATCTGAGTTCACTGATCACACATCAATGGGAAGATTTTTTATACAACTCGGAAATTTGCTAAATAAACAGCGGTTCGTTATGATTATTGACGAATTTGATGCCATTCCACCTACTGCACTAAGAGGATTCCTACACACCCTACGGCAAATCTACCTTTCTGGAAAAGAACGGTGTCCATATAGTATCAGTATCGTTGGTGTCAAGAATATCACACAACTCAATTATGACCGCTCAATCTCTCCTTTCAATATCCAAGATGAGTTCAAATTACCCAATTTCTCACAGAAACAAGTTCAAGAACTATTTTCTCAGTATACCCAAGAAGTTGGACAACCTTTCGATCCTGAAGTTATCTCCGCTATACACAAGCAGACCGCAGGACAACCAGTTCTTGTCAACCGATTTGCTCAAATTCTTACTGAAGAAATGGACATCCCAAAAACCGAACCTATTACAATGGAACACTTTTCTGAAGCACATCTAAAACTGCTACGCGAAAAAAATACAAATATAGATCATCTGATAACCAATATCCGAAGAGATAGAAGATTTGAGAAACTTCTTTTTAAGATTGCTTCTTATGATGACGGTGTAGAATTCAACTTGGACAGTGACTTAATCAGTGAACTTGCAATCTATGGAGTTATTTCTGAAGGTGCTGATGGACTATGTGAAATCGTCAATCCCATTTATCAATACCGTATCATTAGAGCCTTTAAACCGATTGTAAATGGACTCGAACAAGATTATCTACCACAAGACAAACCTATAGAATTTCATGATTTTCTCACAGCGGATGGACATATTCAGATGGATGCGGTCATGGATAACTTCCGCGACTTTATTGCACGTGCTGGTTATAAAATTTTACAGGTGCCAGAAACTCCACAAGAATATGTGGGACAACACCTCCTTTTTGCATATTTGAGCCAGTTTGTACATATTATTGGCGGAATGATGTACCTTGAAGTACCGACAGGACGCGGAAGAATGGACTTACTGATTTTACATGATAACCGAAAATACATCGTCGAAACAAAAATATGGGGTGGAGTCAGTCGATATCAAGCCGGAAAATCCCAACTTGCTCTTTATGTAAAATCTGAAAAAGCAGTAGCAGGATATTACGTCGTATTTGATCATCGAAAGGAACCTGAACCAAGAGATGAAACAGAGAACATTGAAGGTTTACCTATTAGAAGCTACGTTATTCCTGTGATACAAGAAAAACCAACAGCTGTATCATAGCATTCGGGAAGATGGAACTCGATATTTCGAGAGTTTTACCCTCACTAGGGCTGTCTCCCTACCCCAACGCAAAAATCTTTGGAGTGAATATGAAGCAATATAGCAAAATTGATATGATATTAATAGGAATTTGTGGGGTTATCGCTATCGTTTCCCTTCTTACTGTGATGAACCACAGAGAGCGTCCTTGTCCGGCAGGATGCGGCGTTAAGGTAAAACCTTCTGCTGCTCATTTTACTCCGTGCACTAACTGCACTGATCGAGTATGGGATTGCGTTAAGCATAAACCGAATGGGCAAGGACGACATCATAGAAAAGAATGTAAAGGATGTCTACAATGGTATCATATATGTGATAATTCTGACCTCCACGCGGAAAAAGAAGAACGTTATCGACATCGGATTTTAGGGCGGCGTGAGGATGGTACTTTCATCTATGCTTGCAAGCCGGAGGATACCCCTTCCGTTCCAATTCCTGATAAATAACCGTCTTTACCGCACTTGAACTGAGGAGTTTATAATATCTATTACACTAAACTGCTTTCATCAACAAAAACACCTGTCCTTATTAATGTCCAAGGTAATTATGATTTCTACAGTGCTTCTCGACAATCGAAAGTCTCTGCAAAAATGAATCTTGATAATTACTTAGCATATTGGTATAATTGTAAATAAAGTTTACATCCAATCAGGAAATTCGCAAATATTAGGGAGAATTGATATGAAAAAAGTACTTGTTATGACAACAATAGCCATTATTTTAGCATCTGGGATCGCTATTGCTACAAATACCGCCACTGTTGAAGGTGAGTATCTTGAAGCCAGATCTGCAAGTGTATATGTTGGAGCATGCCATTTCGGTGCAGAATTTGTGGAAGGCGGCAGAGAAGCAACAGTTGTATGGAATATAAATCATGGTAATTGGAACAATGTTTCACTTGATGGATTGACCGTTGTTGCCGTTATCAGTGCTAAAGATAACTTAGCGATCGATACAAAAACCCGAAAGAGTGTGCTCTATATGGACAAAAATGCAACATCAGAACAGCAAGCAGCACTCTCCAATTTGCTAACTACGAAACATGCTGATGTGTTAGGGAAGGTCGTTACTACACAAACCGCCCCTATTTCATACGCAAAAAAGGGAATGAAGTACGACATTACGGTAGGGAAGGTGTTAACACTTTCTGTAAACCGCTATCCCTGTGCAAAATGCACACAACCTCATCAAATCTGGTATGAAACACTGACAGAAATAAAGGACACCATTGTCGGGAAATCTGAAATCTATCAATATAAAGATACACACCTTCCAGTTAACTGGCAACAAGGTGATGCAGCCAATAACGTTTTTGTCGGTAATTTTTCTATGTAATATATTGTGTTTGTAGTTGCTAATCACTGGTAACTACAAACATTTTTATGTTTTGTTACACCAGATAAGTTGCGATGCAGAGATCGCTCTTACAAGTGAGGGTAGTTATTTATTTCCATTAGAACGGACGCAATTTCGGTTGAAGTCAGGGTTACAAACTGCCCTAAAAAAGGTTGTGCTACAATGCGTAAGTCATGGCTTAACCATAGAGACTCTATTGGGTAGGAGAATGAGTGGATATAAAAACAAATTCCGATGAACGGTATTTCGGGCTGACTTCTGCAGAAAAAGTGTCTTGGGAGGAGAACGGATACTTTGTCCGCAGCAACGTTTTTACGAAAAAAGAAAACGACATAATCGCTAAAATTGCAGATAGAATCGCCGAACGAAAAAAGCCCTTCCCAGAATATCATATATTTGAAAACGCCTTAGTATTAGATGGAAAGATAAAAGCATCTGGTATCCATGCTATGCATAATATTCAGTATGTAAGTTGTAATTGTCTAGAATTTCTTGAACGCACACGTGATCCGCGTCTTACGGATCCAGTGGTTGATATCCTTGGTCCAGATATACTCGGACTCAACAATCTTTATATTTGGAAACCACCCAAAATAGGGTTAGGTTTCCCGTGGCATCAAGACAAATGGTATTTTAACCACCAGTACAAAACAGGAATAACTGTCGCTACATGGACTGCTATAGATGATGCAGATATAGAAAACGGTTGCCTATATGTTATTCCGGGCAGCCATAAGTATGAAGTCCATGAGCATAAGCTGCTTGAAGGTTCACAACAAGGAGAGTTTAGACAAGCAGAAGGGGTTCGGGATGAAGATGGTGTTCCGGTTGAAGTTTCCGCTGGATCAGTCATCTGGTTTAATAGTCAAATCCTCCATAAAAGCACGGATAACCACAGTCATCGCTTCAGACGTGCAAATGTTGCACACTATATAGATGCAAGAACTGAATGGACACGCCCTAAAGCGATAAATATAAAACGTCCTCCCATGTGGATACGCGGGAAAACCTATCCCGGCATGGAAAAAGAAGTTCAATGGGACGTAATTCCAATTATTGAATCCGATTAGTAGTCAGTAAGGTTGGTGAATTATGAATTTAGTTCCAAAAGAATTTATCCGCGTTATGCCAAATACGCTTCGGAACTTTATTAGTGAAGTTTTTCAGAAAGCGGGTGTTTCAGAAATTAATGCTGTACACATCGCTAACTTGCTTGTTCAGACGGATCTGCGGGGTGTGTTCAGCCATGGCACTCGTCAAACCCCAGGATATGTTGGGATGATGCTTGATGGAAAGGTCAATCCGAAACCTAACGTCCGATGCATTGATGAGTCTCCGACAACTGCAGTCTACGATGGTGATGGTGGCATGGGGCACTTTTCTGCGTATCAGGCAGCGGCAGCAGCAGTCAAAAAGGCAAAAGAGATCGGAATTGGCGCAGCAACGAGTCGGAACCACTTCCATTTCGGCAGTGCCGGCAAGTACACACGTCTCGCCCTTGAAGTGGATTGTGTTGGGTTTGCAGTATCTTGTCACCGTTTTAGGCATGGATCTGGCGGTGTAATTATTAATGCAACCGGAGCATCTCCAATGAGTTTTGCTATTCCAGCCGGTAACCAACCACCTATTGTTGTTGATATGGCAATAGGTATTGATGCCAAACTACCATTGGACCAGGCTTTTGAAAATAGTCCTGCTGCATTCTTTAAAATGTTAGGCCTAAGTCATGTGAGTCATGCACTTGGAGGGTTCATGGCAGGCATCTGGTTATTCGACAAGCCGCCAGATCCCCCGACAATCTGGGAAGGCGCTAATCAAGGTGCTTTCATAGCAGCGTTTGACATCTCGCGGTTCCGACCAATTGATGAGTTTAAAGCTGAGATTGACCAGCACATTCACGATGCAAGACAGATGCAACCTGCACCAGGATATGACAGAGCAGACCTACCAGGTGGATTAGAGTGGGAACGTGAACAGGAATGGGAAGAAATCGGCATCCCAATAGGAACAGAACATCAACAACAATTGAAAAATGTTGCTGAACGTGTTGGTGTTCCAGTCCCATTCTGATGTTTACTATATTTAACGTGAGTTCGGTGTCCGAATATGAAGGCTATTTTGTAGCATAACCTTTCTAGGTCATGTCTCTTTGTAGCATAACCTTCCTAGGTTGTGCATCGGACAAAAAATGCCTTATACCGAACTCACGTTAGTATAAAACTCATAGCGAGTAAGAGCTAAGAACTCAAAGTAAACAGGTATCTGAAGTGAAAAGAATAGGACATAAAGTATTTCCTTTTCTTTCCCTATTTACCACATCCTGATGTTTTACTCAATATGACTTCATAGATAAAACTTATAATGGAGAAAATGAAATGGCTTTAGTTTTGACTTACTATGCGAATTCTGACGGTAACATTGATATTACACCGACCACAATTGAAACTGATCGTTACGATGACGTTAATCAAATTTTTGACGACGTTATCCTCAACGGAATTCCATTTTACAAACAGAGGAATTTTGATGGTACATGGCCGGACACAATTGCACAACGGCTCGGTGTGTCATATAGCAGGATCGAAGCTTGGCGACGGAGTGATGATTTTCATAAATCCGTTGACGAGTACACTGATAATCCAGTTGTACGCGAAAAACTAAAAATGAATTCAGATGGACGAAAGAAAACGGCATCCGGGAACAGAACGATCAATATAAAGATTGAGGTCCCTGATGGTTTTGTTATTGATAACGATCGTACCCACAACATCATATCTGACGGCGCGAACGATAATGGTATAATGCTATTTTATGTTGAGTTACCTGTCAAAAAACATGTTGATATTGCACAGGTTTCTCAAAATTTAAAAGAAATGATGGTCAGCGATCCAGAGCGTTTTGAAACCATCATGAGCGAAATAATGAAGTAACCGATCACATAACCTATTGAAACAGAAATAGTATTTTAACTGACAATATAAGACAGAGATAGCAGTTGGAACATAGTCAGCATTTGATATCGCGGACATAGATAACGGTTGTCTATATGTTATCCCTGGTAGTCATAAGAACAAAGTTCATGAGCATGTTGAACTTGAAGGTTCACAACAAAACGAATTTAAACAGGCACTGGGGGCAAGGGATGAGGATGGTGTCCCGGTTGAAGTGCCCCAAGGCAGTGTAATTTTTTTCAACAATAAACTTCTCCATAAAAGTACTGATAATCACAGTGAACGTTTTCGTAGGTGTAACGTTGCACATTATATCAGTGCAGATTCAGAGCGAGTACCAACGAAGCAAATACAATATGTCCGTCCTGTGATGTGGGTTCGGGGTGATACATATTCGGAAAAGATGGAACCAGTACACTATGACGTTTTACCTATCCCTGAAGAATAGGAGAGTTAATGAAACCCAACAAATCAATGGCAAGCAAATTCGCCATAACACCAGATGAACTATCCGCCTGGGATGAAAACGGTTACTTTATCCGTTATGACGTTTTCACAGAAAAAGAAAACAACATCCTACGTCAAACAGCCGATGACATTGCTATAGGAAAACGACCTTTCCCTACAAAAAATATTAACCAAAACGCATTAGTTAGAGATGGAAAAGTCGAACAATCTGGCATCCATGCGATGCACAAAATTCATCATGTAAGTTGCTATATCCCTGAATTTCTTGCACGTGTTCGTGATCCACGACTAACCGACCCGATTGTTAACTTGCTCGGACCAAATATACTCGGTCTTAACAATCTGTATATCTGGAAAGCACCACAGATAGGTTTGGGTTTCCCGTGGCATCAAGATAAATGGTATTTTAACCACCAATATAAGACAGAGATGACAGTCGGAACATGGACCGCAATTGATGCCGCTGACAAAGATAATGGATGTTTATACGTTATACCTGGGAGTCACAAATTAGGTATACTCAAACATGAGGACTTAGAAGGTTCACAGCAGAATGAATTTAAAATTGCTCGTGATGCAAAAGACGAAGACGGTGTCGCAGTTGAAGTGCCCCCTGGAGCAGTAATTTGGTTCAACAACCAACTTCTTCACAAAAGCACGGATAATCACAGCCTCCGCTTCAGGAGATGTAACGTCGCTCATTACATCAGTGCCAATGCAGAACGTATCCCCAAAAAGGATAATCAAAATATTCGTCCCGTGATGTGGATTCGGGGTGATACATACTCAGAAAAGATGGAACCAGTTTATCATGACGTCTTACCGATCCCAGATGCTGAATAGCAGCAAAGATAGATTTTTAGGCACTACTTCTTGGAAATAAAGAAATATGTGGAGGATTGTATGCCCAAATTTCCTATCAAAACAATTGTTGCTGCATCACTTTTCCTTGTGCTCGGCCTAGTTGTCTTCACAAAAGCGCAAAGACCTGATTTTCCTGAAGGGATGCCGATTGTAGAACGCCCTTTTACGAACGATCCAGAAAAATTCACATTTGCAATCATTGGGGATAAAACCGGTGGCGGTTTGGATAAATGGCACATTTTTGACCGTTCTATAGATGAAATTACTATAGTTTGGACATTTTTGGTCTTGTTATAGATTATGAATAGTTGGCAGCACTTCCCCGTTAGCACTTCTGAACAGGTGTTAGAACCGCTGCTAACGCCCCTTTTCTGTCTAAATTCTGTTAGAAATCACTGTTTTTTAGCCATCATTTTTCCAATAATCGTGAAAATAGTTGCTGTTGAACCATTTTCACATAGTATCTTCGGGGATTTTTAGTTTTTTCTGTGCGTTTTTCCCCGGGTCGTAACTCGTATAAAAATAGTTTTGTTGTAAACATCGCTGCAAGTAAGCGGTCATCAAGCCGCGTGTGAGATGTTTCGGTTTATACCAGTGTATATTGAGTGTGGATAGCACAGTTTCTAAATCAAGCGGTGCCTCGTCTGTGTCGGTTTCTTCGGATGTCTTCTCCATTGCCACCGGACTGAAAGCGAGTTGTGTCAGCGTTGCTGCGGTGAAACTGAGTTGAACGAACCGATCCAAACTTTTCCTGTCTCGGAGTTGATAGGTGTCAAATCCGAAGTTTTCTTTAGCGTCCCGAAAGGCAGTTTCAATCTGCCACCGGTTTCTATAGTGTCGGATAACTGTTTCTACGGGCAGTCGTAAATCTGAAGTAAATACACAGAAATACCGATAGGGTTTAGACTTTTTGGGGCGTTTGCGTATCACAACGATACGGACATCTACAGGACACATCTTTGTTCGCACGACTTTATCAGCGACAGAAAGTGTCTGATCCTCAACAACGATGTCTGTATACTTCAGGTGTGGAATAGACACACGGCTACCATACCGACGGGGTCTGCCTCTCTTGAGACGCTTAGGGCGTTTCGGTATATCAAAAAACGCTGCGTTTGACTTCGCACGACAAAGTAAATGATGTCCTTGTGAGAGTATCTCCGTGAACACTTTGCGTCTATTGAAGCCTCTATCAAAAATGATAAGACCCGGTGGCACAAGATTACATAAATGCTTCAGCACAGCGAGGCTATTTGCGTCCTCGCTTTTCGGTTCCATCATCCGTGTGGCTAATGGAAATAGGCGCGTGCCTTCGCGCGTTTCTGCCAGCCAGCCAATCGCACCAAACTCGTGTCCGTGATGAAACTTGGACTGGTTCTTGTTACGTGCCTGATACGCAGGGTTCCTGCGGAAATGCAAACCCGCTTGTTTTGAACCGCTACTTAGGGCATGTGTTTCATCATAGACATAGACGCCCGTGGGGTAAGCGGATAGCACTTGATGGCTTAGCGTAGTGGCGACTTGATCCACACACCAGACACCACGTGAAAGAAACTTTGGCAGAGACCAATACCGACCTGCTTGGGCTGTCGCAAGATAGATTTGTGTCATTGTGCCTCGGTAGGGCGTATTTATCAGACCTTTCACAAAAGTTTGAAAGTGATTGAAGTTGTTGTGCTTGAATAACGATCTGAATTGTGATAACATGTTGTCCAGGTAGGAAAGTGGGGTCATTAGACATATCCTTTCAAAAAGGTTTATATTTTCTAAAAGGATACCCGCTTTCCTGCTTTATGTCTATAAAAAAAACAAAAAATGTCCAAACTATAGTAGATGAAATTAACATATTAAAACCCGATTTTGCCATCATGGTAGGCGACCTTATCCAAGGAGATACATCGGACAAAGGACAACTGGATGCAGAATGGCAGGAATTTTGGGAACACCAATCAAAATTAAACATACCTTTTCTACCATTACTATAGTTTGGACATTTTTGGTCTTGTTATAGATTATGAATAGTTGGCAGCATTTCCCCGTTAGCACTTCTGAACAGGTGTTAGAACCGCTGCTAACGCCCCTTTTCTGTCTAAATTCTGTTAGAAATCACTGTTTTTTAGTCATCATTTTTCCAATAATCGTGAAAATAGTTGCTGTTGAACTAGTTCATGTAGTATCTTCAGGGATTTTTAGTTTTTTCTGTGCGTTTTTCCTCGGGTCCTATAGTTTGGACAATTTTAGAAATTTTTAGTGCGAAAAAACAGAAAAGCAGGTATCCTTTCATAAACAAATATATTTTTTGAAAGGAGAATAAAAAATGAACCTCCTTTTCTGCTTAGACGACATTCTATCAGATTTTCAGTATCTGTTCAACACACAAAACTATGCTCTTTTCCAAGCGTTTATTTTCGGATTTATCGCAGATGGAAATAGTGGCACGCTAACGGAACTTTATCAATCAGGTTTTTCACAGACGCGATACTGGTCTTTTCCAAAGTTTCTATCGCGTGGTAAATGGGATGCGGATAAAGTCGCAGGACACCTGACAAAAAAGGTTCAGCAAGCATTTCCTAACTGGGTTTATGTGTATGATGAGACCAAAGCCATAAAAACAGGTGAACGCCAGTGGGGGTTGCATTTTTTCCGCAACTTCAGTTATCAAAAGGGTCGCGTGAACCGATCCAAGTTCCATTATGGACACGAGTTTGGTGCCTTAGGTTTACTTTGCCAAACATCTACAGGTTGGCAGCTATTCCCCGTATGGGCGAGACTGATGGTGCCGCAGACGTGCCGTGATAAAAGCGATGCGGTGTTGAAACGCATCTGTTCCCAGATCGCTCCGGGTCTTATTATTTTTGATCGTGGGTTCTCAAGGCGAAAAGTGTTTACGCTGGTTCAAAGTTATGGACATCATATCTTGTGTCGTGCGAAGTCTAATGCCGTCTTCTATCGTTTACCGGAACAGCCGAAACATCGCCAGCGTGGCCGTCCGCGAAAATATGGAGACCGCTTGGATATTCGCAGGATGCGGTATACGCTTATGGATATAGAAGGCCAAAAGTATTCAATCGCCTCCAAAGTCGTGAGAACGAAGATGTGCGATGCTGATATTCGCCTCGTTGTTATCCGAAGTCGCCCGAAAACCTCGAAACCTTATCGGTATTTCTGTGTATGGACAACAGATTTGACGATTGGGATACCACAGATCGCTATATATTATCGCAAGAGATGGCACATAGAGACGGCTTTTCGGGATGCGAAGCAACACTTCGGTTTTGATGACTATCGCCTGAAATCCCGCAAAAGCATCAATCGGTTTGTGCAATTGAGTTTCGTTGCAGCAAGTCTGACGAAGTTGCTATTCACCCCACGGGATGGGACGGCGGAGGAGATAAGTGCTCAGGTAGTTTGTGATCAGTTGGGCATCCATTGGTATCATCCGAAGCGTCTCACACAAGGGTTGCGTGTAGTTTATCTCCGCTGGCAGCTCTACAGAGCGGTATTTTCTGCGATTTACTCTGAAAAAACAAACTCACAGAAAATACACACCGATTTTCACAAAGAGACAGCATTGCCTGCGGACAACGCAGCCTGAATGTCCCAAAATGTCCAAACTTTAGTAGACTGTAAAAACGGAAAATAGAAAAGAACCCTTTTTGGTTGACGATGTAAAGTAGATTCCCTGAAATCTGAAAATCTGTGATCTGTCCTTCATAAGTTTTGTCGTCGATTTCTACTGTATCAACTAACGGATTGAGTGTGATTTGCTGCATTTTTCCATTGATAATTGCATACGATATTTTTGGTTTTTTACGATTGAATGCCTTTTTCCCTTTATCAGATAGATTATCTCTATACTTCTCACCTGCTCTGTAGAATCCTGTCACGCCTGTGCTCATTTTTCTGCTTACTTCATCAAGCCAGCAGGTGTCTACTATAGTCAAGCCTCTGGATTCATTGGATACTAGAAATTCATTCGATGAGCGAATTATCCCATGTGTGCTGGGGTGGAGTTGTAGAAACCCGCGTTGAGACAGAAGTGGCTCATAAAGAGATCTATATGCTTCGCCTGCTGCATATGGAAACCGGAACTGTTTCACATGGGAAGTTTTCATTTCCGGACTTAGCAGCTACCAGCGTTTCGCTAGTTTGTAGGATTTGACGAATCTCGGCTGTCCAAGATCTAAGGAAAAGATGTATAGTGAATAATTGTCTTCTCCCAAAACGTAGAGGTGCAAGTCACGAACGTCCATATCCTTGATCCCATTTCGACGGGGTAAATGCGTGGTGGATTGAATTATAGGCTGTGCTGGAACTGATATGTCAATGATATGAAATTTTTGATGATCCGATACAACGAGATGGTTTTCATAAGCAAGGACTTTACCGATTTCATCAGGAAACGCAAGGTTCGTCTGATATGATGGTGACTGCGGCTTAGAAACATCAATGACGTGAAGATGCTTTTCGGTTGTGATATACGCGTGCTTTGCTGTCGAAACAACGGTATTATTTGGATTGGCACTATATGGTAATCGTATAGAAGTCTCAAGCGTCGGATGTTCTAAATCTTTTATCTTTATCACGGTGAAGATGCTTTCTTCTAATTTTGCTGGTATTGTTTCAGGTTTTTGAGGGGGTTCAAGAGGGTTATTTTGGCTTTGCTCAAGAATACTTGGACTGCACCCAATAATGATGAATGTGATGAGCATTAGGTTGAGGAGTAAGAATATGGATAAAATGGACCCTTTTTTCATTGTTTTTTCTCCGATTCTATTGACTCTGAATATTGTAGAGAATTTTTATGAGTTAAGAACTAAACCAGTTATGCAATTTGCATGCCAATAACAAATTATGTTCTAAGTGCAGTAAAATGCTATACTCTCGATAGAATAATGCACAAAATGGTACAATATGAGTTTAAAGCTGCACAAAATAGGGCAGCTTTAAAATGACCCTGTGTATAATGGCCAGGCCTATCAGTTATTAGTTTTTAATGGTGCATTTCATTACATGCGTTAATTATATACATTGTATTTGTCTGAACTATGATTGAAAATTAAACGACTTTTTTCATAACACCGATTTACATTGATTATTACACATGGATTTGTTATCATGGTGGAAATAGCATATATTGAAGGCATGTAAGAATGAACGCAGATTTTACGACGATTGATTCAATACTATCTGATATTCGTCAGTATCTACTTCCACAAGTAGTAAGTCCACCAGAGTTTCAAACTGCTGTAGACTTACAGAGGTTTCGTAGTCGTTTGCACAGTGTCCACAATTTTTGTATACGCGCGCACGTACCTGATGAAATAAATTCTCAAGTTGAAATTCTACTTTCAACAAGTGCAAGTTTTTGGAATCTGATCAGTGAGAATGAACTATTGATGACAAACTTGAAGGATTTTAAACGTGTCCGAACTTTCTCCGCTGAAGCTGAAGGTATTACCAATATTGAAGAATTACTTTCAGGGGAGGATACATTACGTGATGTCCTAATCAATAGTATAGCGTTTATGTTAAATTGGAAGGCAAATACTATCTGGGTTGACTCAGCTAAGAAGGCGCGTACTGCTATGACCAAAAACTATATGCTCGAAATACAAGACAGGATATGGCAATATATTAAAGAAAGTAATAGGCAATCAGATCCGATTGATCTGGAGCAGTCTGAACAGATCCGTGAACGTGCAGAGAAATTTATGCATCTAATCCAAGTCAGTGATTTAACTACAGATGCACAAGTAACATTGCTGCTCCAAATCTATACAATGTTACTCAGATTCCAACTTGGACAACTTATAATCCAATTAGAAAATCTACAGGATAATGACACCGAATGAAGGGATACTATTTTATGAAGCAAGATTTGTTTGAATCACTCGTTGAGGTAATAGCAACATTACGAGGGGAAAATGGGTGTCCTTGGGATCGAGAACAAACGCATACATCATTAAAATCAACACTTATAGAGGAAACATACGAGGCGGTTGAAGCTATAGATTCAGGTGATTCATCAAAATTGGAAGAGGAACTTGGTGATCTTTTACTAAATGTAATGCTCCAAGCACAGATTGCAGCTGAAAACGAAGATTTTTCCATCTATGATGTGATTCAGACGTTGACAGAGAAATTAATTCGTAGACATCCCCATGTATTTGGTAATGTTCAAGTTGATAATGCTGAAGATGTTGTGAAAAATTGGGAGGCAATAAAAAGTCAAGAAGCAGGATATGAGGATAGAAAATCAATACTTGATGGTATTCCAAATGCTTTGCCATCGTTGCTCAGAGGGCAGAAAATACAAAAACGTGTAGCACGGGTCGGTTTTGATTGGGATAACATCACCGATGTCATTGATAAAATAGACGAAGAATTAGCAGAAGTGAAGGAGAGTCTGAAAGGGAATGAGATTAATGCAATAGAGAATGAAATCGGTGATCTGTTATTTTCTATCGTAAATTTGTGTCGTTTTTTAGATTTACAGGCAGAAGAATCTTTACGAAAAACTAATCGTAAGTTTATCAATCGCTTCAAAAGAATGGAAAATGTGTTAGAGAAACAGGGGAAAAGTATATCCGACCAAACACTAGCCGAACTTGATGAAATTTGGGAAGCAGTGAAAAAGGATGAGTAATGAAGTTCCTTGACAAGTTTCACGACTATCCTGAATTTGAAGAATATTTACATCTTATCAATCAATTGAATACTGATGGCTTCCCTGAAATAGTGATTGTACATCGGTCTACACATCCGATAAATGAAACTGGGAAAAAACTGGGCATATTTTCTGGTTCATTTAATCCTATTACTATTGCACATGTCAAAATGTTTGAGGAAGCAAAAAAGTGTTTTCAACTAGATGAAATGCTACTTCTTCTTGCAAAAGCAAATGTTGATAAGGATGAATTTGGGATACCGTTAGCAGGACGAATTCTTACCTTAAAAAGTTATGCAGGTGAAGGGAACAATGTGTCAATTGGTATTTCCAGTCATGGGCGTTATATAGATAAAGTAACTGCATTGGAAGCGATCTATCCTATAGATACAGAATTTTACTTCATTGTTGGATATGACACGTTGGTGAGAATATTTGATTCGAAATACTACACTAATATTGATACAGAATTGAGAAAGTTATTTAAACGATGCAGATTCATTGCGGCAAATCGTGATAATATAGGTATTGAAACAATAAGGCAGTTCCTCAATACTCCTTTGCTCCAACCCTACAATTCATACATCTCGTATCTTATACTTCCAGAATTTTATGCTGAGATATCTTCTACTGAAGTCCGTAGGCGGTTAGATACCGGTGAATCTATCTCACACTTAGTTCCCTCAGTCGTAGAAAATTTCTTATATTAACCCGAGTTGCTATCTATGGCAAGAGATATGATGTCCAAATGGTAATATTTCGAGTTAAATTCAGCAATGAAATTTGGACAGAAATAATTCTATGAATCATCAAATATCTGTCGTCGATGTGACTATATCTCTACACACCTCATATTCAATTATCAGATTGAAATTTATCTAATAACATGGTATTATTTGTAATATTGATGATTGTGATACATCACCTATCAACACAGATTATTTCACCTCAAAATTGAACCAAAATCAATGCAGAAATGGTATGAAAATAGAACTCTATTAAATATCCTAATTTTCCTGATGATTGCCTTTTTCATTTTATATTTTTTGTATCAATGGCGATGGGGAATGTCTTTATTTCTTATTTTTGGGGCAGCAATCATGATCAGAGGTGTAATCAAAATAACAATGCGGATGCGCGGCAATAATACGAAATAATAATTCACATATCAAGGAGTTAAAATGAAAAGACGTACTTTCATCAAATTAAGTGCAATTAGTGCTGCCGGAATTGTTTTACCACTACGATTAGAAACGCAAACAGACGATGCGCCATTGCTTAAGCCGCGAACTTTAATTACACCAAATGAAGAATTTTATATACTACAATTAGGCGAAACTGTTGAACTTGATGAAGCCAGTTGGAGATTGGCAATTACTGGTTTAGTAGAGAGACAAATTAAGCCGCTTACACTTGAAGAGATCAAGGCGATGGAATCTGTAGAAGTAATGCGAACTTTAAAATGTATCGGTGATCCTATTGGTGAAGAACAGATGGGTAATGCTACTTGGAAGGGGGTTCGCCTTAGCGATGTAATCCAAAAAGCCGGTGTAAAGGAAAAGACAGAGGTAGTTGTATTTCAGTGCGCAGATTCGTACCATGCAGCAATTCCAAAAGAAGACGCGATGCATGAGAACACTATACTTGCATACCAAATGAATGGTGAAACTCTGCCAACAGAACACGGTTTTCCTGTCCGTTTAATCAACCCGGGTCATTATGGAACAAAAAATCCAAAATGGATAGTGAATATACAGCTTGCGGAATCACATGAAAGTTATTGGGAAAAACGTGGATGGGACCCGGTTGCAAATGTAAAATTAGCCACTGTTATTGGTACGCCAAGTCAAGATGAAGAGATATTAGCGGGAACTAATTTCGTTATTAGTGGGGCAGCATTTGATGCTGGACACCATGGAGGAATTAAAAAAGTAGAAGTCAGCATTGATTATGGACAAACATGGCAACAAGCAGAGATTTGGGCAAAAGATACACCTCTTGCATGGGTGCTATGGAAATGGGATTGGCAAGTTCAAGAAAATAAAGGCCCGGTTGAAATTTACGCAAGAGCGACCACTAACAGTGGTGTTACTCAAAATGAAATGGGTATCAATGTTCAACCTGCTGATGCCTTAGGTTATCATACAGTTGATGTAGAAATTGTAGAGGAATTGGAACAAACTAACTGAAACTGTTTTGTAAACTGTAATGTCTATACAGTGAATTTTGGCATGACTTAGATCCTTTGATAGATATTGTTTAGGTAACATCATGGACAATACACTAAGCAGGTTTGGTTTCCCGAAAACATCAATTTAAGTGTCAAAATAATTCTAAAATACAACAAGTACACATTGTCACAATACTGCAATCAATGCGTATTAAACCAACACAGCTTGCGATTGTATATTTACCCGCGCTATTTATTGATTTTGCATTTAGTAGTGTCTTAACAAATTCCTCATTTTATATAAGCACGCTCAATTTTTCATCCACGTTTTTAGGGGTGTTGGTTGCTATTGCAACAGCCTTTTACACGTTCCTGGCAATTCCATGTGGTAAGTTATCGGATAAAATTGAACGGCATAGAATGCTATATGTAGGATGTCTTCTAATTGGAATTGTAAGCATTTTACTTCGTTTTTGTGTTAGCAAATTGCACTTGTTATTGGTATTTCCGTGCGTTGGTATCAGCATGGCTCTCTTTTGGCCTGCCTATGAAGCGTGGCTTGCTGAACGAGAAGGTGAAGGAAAGTTAATTCACAGAGTCATGCTTTTCAATTTTTTCTGGAGTACGGGAATAACGATAGGGCCAGCTGTTTCAGGATATTTGTACAAAGATACACAACCGTTTACACCTTTATATCTTGCTGCTGGGGTCGGTTTGATAACATGCGTTACGATCTATTTCTGCAATTTGTATTCTGATAAGTCCACTTTAGGAAAGCAATCGGATCAAACTAAAACGTTGTTTCCTTCACCGTCAGAACGAAAGAAATATCTCAATATTGCACGTTGTGCAAATTTTACATCTTGGTTTGTACTCGGTGTTTTACGATGGCTAAATCCAAAACTAACAAGGGATATGGGGATATTTCCATCAACATTCGGGAACATGATGCTTGCCTTAGGGGGCATGCAAACATTTGCGTTTCTGTTTCTCGGAACCGGCTACTCCACACGTTGGCACTATCGCCTAGGACCGTTAATCATTGTACAAGGTTTAGCAATCTTATGTTTTGTTGGAATATGGTGGATTGAAGATATCATATTCTGGATAATTGCGTTTGCTATCATTGGTGTCTCTGTTGCTTTTACATATTTCGGTAGCCTCTACTATGGATTGCACATGCATTCCGATAAAGGCAGTAAGAGCGGATGGCATGAAGCAGTATTGGGACTTGGTAGTCTGTTAGGGCCGCTATTTGGTGGAATCGCTGCGGATTCCATTTTTGGTATAAAAAGTCCATATCTGTTGTGTGCATGCGTTATCTTTATTGGTATAATTGTTGAATTGTTCATAGAATCAAAGAATCGATTGGCAGTGGATGTTCTTTGACATAATCTTCGTTCACAATGATTCCAAGCCCCGGACTATCTGGAACGGTTACAATATGGTCGTGTATTTCCAGACCGCTTATTACCATATTGTCTAGAAACACAGGCGCGTTCAGTTCAGCTGGAAGTGCCAAATCCAATGTTGAAAACAGGTGTACACTTGCCATGAAACCTACACCTGCTTCTGTTAAACCACTACCAAGTAATTCTAGTGCATTTGTTTCTGCTACATAGACACCCTTGAGACATTCTGAAATACCCCCCGATTTACATATCTTCAATACCACAGCATCCGCACAATCGATACGTGCTATTTTACCGAGATCGTAATATGTAAAACAACCTTCATCAATTGCAATTGGAACCGATGTTCTGTCCTTAATTCTTTTCATTCCATACCAGTCTTGACTCGCAACGGGTTGTTCCATGCAGTATATTTCATGTATATCCTCGACTCGTTTTAACAATTGCAATGCATTTGCCGGTGTATAAGACTGATTTGCATCAATCCACAGTTTTGCGTGGGGTGATACTTCGTGAATCGCTCGTAATCTATCTTCATCCAATTCGGGATTACCTTCAACTTTCACCTTGAAACAGGTACAAGGTGATAATGCTTTTGCTTTCAATGCCATTATCTCTGGTGTGTCGGTACTCAGAGCATAACTAAGGGGCAAAGTTTTATGTCGCATTCCGCCGAGAAGTGTATGAATCGGTATATTTAAGATGTGACCACACAAGTCGTGCAGGGCAATATCTACCGCAGATTTTGCAAATGGGTGTCCATTACTTACAGCCGGTTTCAGTGTTTGATAGATCGAATCATGTATTTCATTACGACTGATCGGATTTTTACCAAGGAGTAGAGGTGTAATATGATGACGAATGGTTGTTGTGATCGACTCAGTCGTCTCATAACTCCAAGATGGTAATGCGCGTTGTTCTCCCCAACCCACATATCCATCATCTGTAGTAATTTTGACAAATATGTGATTACCTGCAGAGGACGAATCACCAACAAAACCTGTCCCGATAGTAAAAACATCCTTCATTGCAATTGCAGTGGGAAAAACCTCTACTTGTGCGATTTTACTCATAATTAATTGTAATACTCCAATGCAGAACTCATTGAAAGTTTATTGTTCTTTATCTTGCATTTGAATTAATACATTTTAACACTTCTCTGTGTATAAATCAAATAATAAGAATAGGTGATAGAGGCATTCAAAAGTCTATTTTGTTTTCTGAATGATTTTGAGTGCTTTCTGCGGGTGTGCGGCGAAGAATCGGAATGTCTTTGCGTCTGTTCAAAGATGTGAAGCAGGGCGATAGCGGTATTTCACAGTGCAGCCATGACTTGTAGTATTTGCCACGCCGTACTTGTGAAGCATCTTCTCTGAAAACATATCCCGCGTGCAATGTGATTAGGTTTTCAATCGTCCAATTCTGATAGGACTTCTCGATTTATGTTTACACTTCTAAAGAACCTCTCGACAATTAGGTGACTCCGTAAATTTTTCCTTGCCAACTTTCAACTTTTGTAAATATACTATTAACATCATGTAATTTGGTAAAGAATATTACCAGCGCCCACAAAGCGCAGTCTCTACCGAACGTAACAAGGGAATTTCCTTATACCACATTATTATGAAACTCACGTCAATTGGGAGGACATTTCATGACCCGTAGAATGTATTGGGGATTAGCTATCCTCATAATCCTACTCATCGGTGTTACCGTAGTCATGCTAACATACATGACAAACACCGAAAACGAACCAGTTGTTAAGAAGTACATAGACATAGAACCTATAAAGCAGATGGAGAAAACGGGGAAACGTGACACGGCATCCATTGGAACGGATAATAGTGTTGTTGAAGAACCGACATCTCCTACCGATGTTGCCACTTCAAAGAACAAAACGAAATACGCGACAGAAGTTGAGGGTTACGAGAAAGCAGGCGTTGAAGGTATGTATGTCACACACATTCCGCGTGACCCTGATCGTTTTGCTCACCTACCACCACCGCCACTGCCCCCCTCGGCAGTCCCAGAGGATTGTCCTGAACACCTTAAATTCCTGCCCGAGTGGATAGATGGGGTGTATCGGGATGTAGAACCGGATCCGCCAGAGGATCCCTTGACAGATGAAATAAGAATGCGCATAGAAAACATTCTGCTAGAGATTGTTCGTGAACATAATCCGAAACGCCCCTACGTAGAGATATGGGATCAGTTCATTGAATATGAAAAGATGTATCGAGATTATGCAGAATATGAACTAGGGTATACGCCAGAGTCGGCCTTGGCAGCAAATCGATTTGATTGGATATATGAGCAGACGTGGGCGTTTCCCGAATTTATAGAATTGTCAATATCCATAACAAAACCTTCTGTTGCTTATGGTGAAGAAGATCGGTTTGGCGCAGCCTACGAAGTCGCTATGGGGAATCAAGGGACAAGTTGGAACAAAATTACTTTGAAAGATGGACGCGATTTTTTCATTAAAGGGAATTCTCGCTATGAGTTTGTGTATTCAGGGGTAACCGAAGATGGGAATAAGTGGCAAAATACGTCCGGTTTTGCCAGAATTCCAGCCACGATGGATGCGCCCACTGTTCGTATTGATGTGTATAACACCTCCGATGAAGAGTTGGAAGCCCTGATGGGATGGGATTACACAATCAACCCGCTTACCATGCAGCCGTTGGAATACGGTAGTGATCGCGATTACATATATCCGCGTATGCTGGGTATGGA
Source organism: Candidatus Poribacteria bacterium (assembly GCA_965200395.1). GTDB lineage: Bacteria > Poribacteria > WGA-4E > WGA-4E > WGA-3G > MSPOR6. Next base: position 2,252,042 of record CBDAUH010000004.1, read on the forward strand.
TTGAGTTTATATTTTATTAAGGAGTATAAAATGACAAAGTTTCAATCGTTCGTTATTCTATTTACAATGATAATTTCTATTGTTTTTCAAGTCTCTGAAGTTTATGGTGCGACGTGGGTAAGCTTAAAGTACCATCCTATAAGGGCACTAAATGATGCTAGTGGTGAAAAAGGATTTTTTGGGGCAAACAAAGGGTGTCTTTCGTATGTAAACTTAATTGTGGATTCTGCTATAAAATTGATGCATAAGCGATGGGAAACTAAACTTGAATCACAATATAAACTGTCAGTAACACTTACAATCTAACAATTCTTAGAACTAAATAACCCAAGACATTAAACAAAGTCATCCAATTGGAAGGGTTCTGTCGAGTAAGAAATCCAAATCAACACCAAATGCGCGCGGCAGAGTTCGCTTGTAGTATTCTGCAGGATTTGATAGGGTAAAACCTTCCAACGATAGCTTCATGTGGCAATTGAAAGGTTCTGGAATAAGTTATGGATTTACATTGACAAAGACTAAAGACATGAGTTAATATGTAAATATGAAACCTATTAAACTTTTTAAAACCCTGAAACTAAAATGATAATTGATTCCCACACACATGCTTGGCCTCGCTGGCCCTACCAGCCCGCAGTTCCTGATGATGAAAGTCGTGGAAAAGTTGAACAGCTTCTACACGAAATGGATTTACACAATGTTGATAAGGCTGTACTTATCTGTGCACGTATAGAGAGAAATCCGGATAACAACGATTATGCAGCAGACTGTGTAGAACGTTATCCTGATAGACTGATTCAGTTTGCGGATGTTGATTGTTCGTGGACAGATACATATCACACAGATGGAGCATCTGAACGCCTAAAATCAGCAGCTGAAAGATACGGTCTAAAAGGTTATACACATTACCTCAGAGGTGATGACGATGGAAGTTGGTTCTTTTCAGATGAGGGACAAAGATTCATTGAAACGACAGCAGAACTTGGTTTGATTGCAAGTATAGCGATGGGGAGTCAACATCACGCGCCACTTCGTAAACTGGCAGAGCAATTTCCCACCATTCCATTTCTTTGTCATCACATGGCTGGAGCAAGAGCTGGAGAGGATCCACCTTATCCACAACTTGAACAAGTTCTAGCTTCTGCCTCCGTGCCAAACATCTATGTAAAGATGTCTGGGTTTGCTTATGTGTCCGAAGTTTCGTGGGATTATCCGTACAAAGATACGCATAGCGTTGTACGTGCACTCTATGAAAATTTTGGTGCAGAACGTCTCTGTTGGGGATCGGACTATCCTGTTGTCAGAAACTTTATGACATATCAACATTCACTTGAAGCATTCCGAACACATTGTACCTTCATCACAGAAGATGATAAGTCAGAAATATTAGGCGGTACTCTTCACGAACTACTTTCAAAATAAAAAGATTCAGGACTTACACACAAACATGGATTTTCAGGAGAATATTGAAGAACTGCATAGATTCAAAAGGTTATACATCTAATATCACATTTTCTCTCTCCACATTAGAGAGATATTTTACAAAAAACACTAGGATTCAATATGTTCAAAAACACCTCATTTACATTCCTTCTTTTATTGACTCTCTTGTTATATTTTCTTGGAACAGGAACAGACCAAATATCGGCAGCGGATCTCATCAAACTTGAGCATGAGTTCTCAGGAAAAGGCTCAACACAAGGTGCATTCGGTAAAACTATTTTTCTTGCATTTAAACAGAATATTTATGTAAGTGATACAGAAAATAGACTGATTCAAAAACTATCACCTATAGGTGAATTTCTCCTGCAAATACCAGAAAATCCTGAATCTTATGATAATTTCCTACGCAAACCCGGACATATTGCAGTAGATGATAACGGAAATATCTATGTTGCTGATGTGACTACGCATCATATTGCAGATACATCTGAACCTAAAATATATATTTTTGTTCCTTGTGTTCATAAATTAAGTCTAACAGGAGAGTTACTCGACACATATTTTGTTGATCTCGTTGACGAAAGACCGGGAGTCGTTATTCCGGCGGTACATCTGGTGGATGAGGGTGGGAAAATTGCATTAGGAATTCAACCCAAGGGATATGATCGTCAACTTCGTGTCGCAGTCAATGCAAGTAACCAACTTTATGTATTGGATGCAGAGCGCGGGCGTATCCATAAATTTGGTGCAGATGCAAAGAAATTACTGACTTTCGGCAGGTATGGCGCAGGGGATGGTGAGTTTGATAAAGATGCATCTGATATTGTAATAGATGCGCGAGGGAACATATTTGTCGCGGATACGGGTAACCACCGCATTGTAAAATTTGATCGTAATGGAAAATTCGTTCTCAGTTTTGGGAGAAAAGGACGTAACAACAGAGAATTTGTGAAGCCTGTTGCACTTTCCATATCCCCTGCAGGTGAGATTTTAGTCAAAGATTCAAGTATATTCCGTCGAAAGATCGGTGGTTTGCCTGAAGTGATTGCACTTTCACCGACTTTAACACAATTAACAGAGACCACACCCACCCAAGCTGAGCTTGCAGATACAATCAAAAACGCTACCCGGCCTCAATACGGGCTATTTGCTCAAAATTCTGTTTCTCCCGTTGATATCACATCTCTAAACCGGCGTTTACGTCTTCTTGAGGAAGTAGAATATCGCCGCTATTATGATGACAGTAGGTATGACGATGGAGACGATAAAGAACTTGCTGAAGAATTGAAACGTGTTGATATTCGGTTGACACTTTTACATAATGTCATCTCACGGGTGCAGAAATTTGATAACAACGGCAGATATATTGGAAAGATTATTTACGAAATTGATCAGCTCAGTGAGGAGAAGCACGACTTAACTTTTTTGGATATTGACAATTCCGGTTATCTTTACCTACGAGACGCAAGCGATTTCACCATTGCTCAATATTCTATCACAGGTTTTACTATAAAACCATCACACATGAACGGTTTTTATAGTACCCGTGTTGCCAATTTAAGCAATAACTACCTTGAAGATTATGAGGATGTTGACTTCTCAACCGATGTTCAAGATAAACTTAACCAGTTAGAACTCAAAAACCTATTCGGTTGGACGTACAGTTTATCTGAACGTTGGCACTTGACTTTCCTTGATGAATTGACTTACAGTGAGCAGGATGAGCGATATATCACACCGGCTAAAGAAGAGGACAGTTTTGATTTTGAAACACAAGCGTTAGAAAATGCTTTCGCTGCAAACTTGAAATTTATCACCAATCCAAATCCGTATCGATATAAAGAGTTGAATTTCTCTGTAGGACGTGTTGATGGCACAACTGATCTGATGCAGGATGCACTCTTTCAAGAGCAAAACAAACAACGTAGAATTGACACAGGGGATGCAAATTCAACGGTATTGGAATTAAATTGGGATATATGGACTCGAACAAACCTATGGTTACGCTATGCAGATCTCAACCCTGCTGAAACAAGCCGCAATTTTATTCGTAGATTTTATGATGTGTCAGGTGACCTTTATGAAGTCTTCGGGAGCCGCAATGAAGCACGGCAATTCCTAGGGGAGTTCACGATTAAATTTTGATTGGATTTAGATATGGAGTTTCGCTCACTCTATCCAGATGAATTAGAAGCATGGCTTGACCATGTAACACACGTCTTTTCAGCGGGTCGTCAATACTTTTCTAATCATTGGCACAACGATCCGTGGAAAGACTTCGAAGGCATCCGCATTGCTCTTGACGATGGAAAAATAGTCAGCACTGTTCGGGTGTTTATCCGTAAGATGTACTTTCATGGGGAACTTGTTACAGTTGGTGGAATCGGTGAAGTTAGCACGCGTTCGGAATACCGCAAACGCGGAATAGCGACGCAACTGTTGAAGGATGCAATACGGTTTATGGAAGACCGCGAAATTGCTATCTCCATGCTCCACGGCAGCCAACGTATCTATTCAGCTGAAGGATGGGAAAGTGTACCACGTTACTTCGCCAAAAAAACTATTCAAGGGAACAAAACACGGCGGTGGAATATATATCCAGTCAATTTTCAAGACATGGAAGCAGTAGAAAAACTTGCATCTATCTACGATACCTATTCTCGCAAATTCAACGGCATATTCGTTAGAGATGACATGGACTATTGGACAGAGTGGGTAAGGACTGAATCACCGCATGTTTGGGTTGCTGAACGCGATGGAAGAGTCGACGGTTATGTTTCCGTGAGAAGAAGAAATAGAGAATTAGGTGTTAAGGAATTTGCTGTATCGGAACCGTTGTTTTCACATGGCAAAGAAACAGCGTTTTTTGAGGTATTATTATCACAGATAATTGCGGAGATGGATGAGGTAAACCTTGTGGTAGAATATCCCGCACCAATTGCTGATGGATTCAATGCACCTAAGGTTGAAACCTCTGGAAGTACCATGTATCGTGTCGTCCACCCTGATGTGTTACCCTCTTATTTACGGAAAGAACTTACTGACGGTCTACCAAACCTCCTACATAGTCAATCTGTGGGACTAGCGCAAGAGATCAAGTCGCATCACATCTTTTGGCAAACAGATGGGTTTTAATGTCTATTCTCTGACGCTTATTCCAATAAATTCCTTAGCTGCGTTTTTTGTATTCTGGTCCAAGTCGTAATCTAAGAGGCAGTTTTTCTTGTTTTAACAATGCATCCATTAAACCATGAATTTGTCCCATCCGTTCAAGCTGTCCTTGTATCGTTTCTTGTTGACTTGCTATCCAACTTAGCACTTGACTAACATGGTACACATTGTCAACAGGAGTAAATAATCTAGGAACTACGCCAATTGGTTCAACCTTTATAAAGCGCGCTTTTCCGCTTCGCCATATATTTTCTGCTACACTTGTTTTAAAAGTTTGTGGTCCCATATTTCCATACTCCAATATATTACTGACAACAGATATACTTTCTGCTTTCTTAATACAAGCACAGTAATTGCCAACAATATCAAATTTCTCTAACTCAAGCGGTCCTTTACCTAGTCGGGCATCTTCAAATTTATCGTATGGAAAGGTCACAGTCTGTTCCTCTGTTTTGTTCACGAAGGGACTCGCTTGTAGATGTTCAGAGATAGGTATATCAGGAATTTCCTCCTCAGTTTTAGGAATATGGTAGGCGTCATGAACTTCAATGTCGATTCCTGTCTTGGCAATGTGGTAAGCCCTAACTGCTGTTGAACCTTGCCATTTATTCGCGACGGTTTTATTCAACCATTTCACAACTGATTTCCAATCAAATTTCGTTTCGTACCATTTCTTATATAAGAATTCTTCCTTTGAAAATCTACGAAATTGATACGCTAGGAATTCTTCAATTTTCTCGGTTTTAAATGATCCTGTATGGTACCATTTTTCGCTTCTGCCCATCATTTCGGTATCAGATTCTTCACGATACCAAGAAAGATGAAGCCGTATTGCTATGCTTTTATCTACTGAATTTAGACAATTAACTTGCAGCACAACAGGATAACCGTCCCCTGGGTTAAATTTGCAATTAGGCAAAAGAAAGTTAATCCACATTCGAGCACCATATTTAGAAAGTTTCAATTCTGCTTTGAGAGACTGTGGGTTATCCACGAAGTTCTCTAATGCCACCAAAACACTGTCTAGTACCTCCTTATGCTTAATAAATTTATATTCCTTTGAGACTGCAGCGACCGGGACATGCCCTTCATCCTGAAGATGAGGTTTACGTGCTATAAGATCTAAGTATTCATTCTCAATACCTTCCTCTATGCTGAAAGGGTACCTTCCAAAGTCGGGGATTCTTTGTAGAAGGTCGTAAATAGATCCCTTGTGAGTTTTTACCTCACGTCCATGCCACGTAGCCATAAACTGCTCCTTTCATTTGGTTTATATCTAATACGTTTTTAGTCTATTCTTGTAGAGTCAATACCTTGATTTTTATCTCAATAAGCATCAAGGTATTATGAACCGTGTTAATCTTACTCAATATTCTAACTAAACATTAGGCATATTTCAATTCATTTTTCTAAAGACTTGACATTATTTTTCCTACAGCATACAATCTGTTTAGGAGTAAGGTGATAATATTGTTGGAATTAGTCTATTGAATTAGGAGGATAGCAACATGACAAAGTTACGTGTTGGTGTAATAGGTTGTAGTGGCATCGGGACAACGCACGCATCTGGGTTAGTCGGATTGCCAGGCGTTGAATTATCTGCAGGATGCGATTTTGTGCAAAATACTCTGGACGCATTTAAAGCAAAATGGCAGGACACTTGGGATAATATCTCTCTTTATACAAACCATCAGGAAATGCTCGCTGCCGAGAGATTAGATGTTGTTACGGTAGCAACTTCTGACCATCGGCATGCAGACCTTGTGGTTGATGCTGCAAACGCAGGAGTTAAAGGTATTTTTTGTGAGAAACCCATGGCAACAAACGTTGAAGATGCAGACAGAATGCTGGAAGCCGCAAATAAAAATGGAACTATCCTATCCATTGATCATACGCGAAGATGGCAACCTTTATGGAGACACACACGAGAGGAAATTGTCGGAGGCGGGCAAATCGGAGATGTACAGTATGTCATCGGTACATTGAGCGGTGGACGTGCTATGTTATTCCGAAACGGCACACACTGTGTCGATGCAATTTGCTATTTTGCTGACTCTACGCCAGAGTGGGTCTCTGCTGAACTGGAGGATGGTTACGAAGATTATAACGAGTATAAAGGTGATGGTGGACACAATCCGTCTACAGAACCATCAGCACATGGATACATCCATTTTGCTAATGGAGTGCGCGGGTATTATGCAGGGGGACCGAAATCCACACAGGCCGGTTTCCGATTAGAGGTAGTCGGCACTAATGGATACATACTGATTAGTGATAGAGGGGCAACGATTCACCAAGGTGACTCAGTAGAAACAATTAATGCACCATCATGGGATGTTGTCGGTATTCCTGCAGGTGTTCAAGAGACTGTGAAACTCGTTGCAGAGGGTGGAGAACCTGTTTCACCAGGCAGTGAAGGCCACAAAGTTGTTGAGATAATAATAGGATTTCTGACATCACAGCAACATGATAATGGGAAGGTAGAATTGCCAATGCCACGTAGTTAATCTGCTTTTAATACTATCGCATTCTCAGGAATCCAGTGCAAATAAACAGTATCACCTTGTTGAAAACGGTGTGGTGTGGCATTAGTTGTGCTCTGCTGGCTCTCACTATAGGATGAGGTATCCATGCCTTGCCATTGCTGATTTACAACGATTGGTGTTGGGAAGTCCGTTTGCACAGTATATTGCACTGTTGTACCAAGATAGCTTTCGTCTTGTATTACACCGCGTAAGCAATTGGGTGTATTCTGATCAGGTTCTGAAGATATAATAATCCGTTCTGGACGAATTACGACTGTTACTGCAGTCTCAGCCTGAAATGTATCATCGTGTCTACAGGCAAATCTAAACGGTTTTTCGGTTTCGGACATTACCTCTGTCAATATGCCATCGGAACTGACGATTATTCCATCAAAAAAGTTGGAAGTTCCGATAAAGTCTGCAACAAAACGATTTTTCGGTGAGTCGTAAATTTCTGATGGTGTTCCCACTTGTAGTATCTTACCTTCGTTCATAACTGCGATCCGATCTGAAAGTGCTAATGCCTCTCCCTGATCGTGTGTAACATACACAAATGTTATTCCAACTTTACGTTGCAATTCTTTGAGTTCCAGCTGCATCTGTTTTCGAAGTTTCAGATCAAGTGCTGAAAGTGGTTCGTCTAATAGTAAAATAGTCGGCTCGTTTATTAATGCACGTGCCAGTGCAACACGTTGTCTTTCTCCACCAGAAAGTTCATCTGGTTTCCGGGCTCCGTATCCGTGTAACTGAATTAGATCAAGTGAACGTTCCACTGCATCTGCTATTGCTACTTTTGAGATTTTTTTCATCTGCAATCCGAATGCGATGTTTTGTGCGACTGTTTTGTGTGGGAATAACGCGTAGTTTTGGAAGACAGTATTGACAGGTCGGCGATAGGGAGGTGTTTCTTCCATCAATTCTTCGTTGATAAAAACTTCACCCACATCTGGAAAAACGAAACCACCAATAATCCGTAATGTTGTGGTTTTACCGCATCCACTCGGACCGAGTAAGGAAAAAAACTCACTACCCTCTATCTGCAATGATACATCGTTAACAGCAATAGTTTCGCCGAACTTTTTTGTTACTGATGATAGGATAATCTGACCTACGGACATGTCTGATTCGTTCTCTGACATATTACGATATATTCTTCAGTCATTGTTGAAGATGTTTGACCGGCAACGTTAGAAGGACTGTTCTTTTTGGGCATCCGTTTGTTCGGTATATTCCTGACGATTGTTTCTTTATGTTTAAATCCATGTTTACCGAATGCGTATGCAACAAATTCGTCTGTCGGCAACATTATGTCTTTAACCCGTCGATTTCCAACAACATAGCAAATAGTAGAACGTTGGGATAGCAATTTTGCGACGGAATCTATGCTATGTCCCAGATCAATGTAAAATGCAGTTACTTCCTCTGCTCGCTTTTCATCGAGTCTATTAATTTCCTCAATAACAGACGAGACTGGGGAATCTACTATTGATTTATTTGAACGTTGTCCACCCATAGAAAACCTATCAATTTTCCGTGCATTTGGTAAACCCAACCATTCTGCGGACAGTCGAGAAAATTGCCCATACGCTACTGTAGTTTGCGAGTCTCCATAAGGAGGAGAGGTAACGACCAGATTATACCCACCAAGTGGTCGTGGCATTGGTAGTTCTCCATTGACAGTGTTTGCATCGCAAATAGATGCCTCAACATCTTTTCGTTTTTCAAGATATGCTATCAGACCTTGTTTATTCCTATTCAATTTTTTGTGAAAGATACCATAGACATCAGGTTCAAATGATTGAAGTTTCTCTGATGGAATACGATGCAATTTGAAAGTACTTGTTCTTGTATAGGATGCCTCTCGTACTGTCTCTGAAAATGCCACTGTTATGAAGTTTCGAATAAATTTATCTTTTATAGCGTTGATCTGTATCAATAGGTAAGCGAGGTGTGCAATAACTTCTTCAGAGAACCAATATTCCAGATTCTGTATGTCTGGTATTGGAATGTTAGCAATCTTTACAGTTCCAAATTCGTATTCAAATAATGAATCTTTCAACCTATTGAGATCATTATCAAGTGTTTTCAGACAAATAGGTGTTACTTTAGCGGTGGCAATTAGTCGTACTAATGGATTGATGTCACACCCAACACTGTGCATGCCAAACAGTGATGCTTCAACAAGAGATGTACCGGTACCACAATACGGATCAAGTAGCCACTCCCCTTCAACACCATATCTATTCAATAATCTTCTTGCTATCTGTGGAATCATCATTGCGGGATATGTATGAAAACAGTGGGTATATTCCTTTGTATCGGCAGTTCGGAAGTCCCATGATTCATCTCTGTATCTCAAGTTTTCCATATACATTCATACAGATTTTCCGATAATCTGTGAATAACTCCTGCGTCAAAATCTGGTTTACAAGTTACGAAATAGTATTTGCTCTTCTGCTAAGTGAGACTCAGATGAGAGAATATCCTCAATAATACTATTAGTTTCAGGGATACGCAGGAGTTCTTCGAGGAAATAACGAATATTATCCTCAGTATCTGATTTACGGACTTCTACAATCTCATCATAATCTATTTCTAACAACTCACAAAACTTTCTACCTGTCATTGCTTCTTTAATATCAATTCTCTGCTTGAATCCTTTCCAAATGGCTTCAGCGTCATTTTGATTAAAAGCACAAAAGTGAGTTGAAACTCTGTATGGTAGTCGTCCAGCGTTTCGTTTGGCAAAGCCGTGTAATGCTTCACGTTCGCCATCGACTTTCTTGGTGTCAAACACGTGTCCATCCTTCAACTCAACAAGGTGACAGTGTTGATGTCCCTCTCGTCTCTTGAAAACCATAAAATCAGGTTCTGAACCTTGAGAATTTAACTCAGTACACTTCTTAATATTTCTCTTTTGAGCTAAAAGCACTCCTTCCGACATAATATCTTTGCGAAGAAAAGCATCTAAGTCATCTATAGTTTCGACCCTTTCTGTTATGAGTTTCTCAAGTTCACTTCCGGCGGAAATCACTGTTCCTTGTACTTTGCTCATGAGTTCGCCTAATGCTTCATTACCGAATAAACGTGCGTATCCTCCAGAAGATTCTTTCAGGATTCTGTCTCTGATTTTTGCCATTTTATCCCTCCAAATCACACCCAATAAAATTTCGTCCTTTTGAGCGTGCTGCTTCCATGACAGAAAAGGAACCCGCGGCAGGATCAATTATATAATCGCCTTCATTACTGACTGCCGCAATAAGCTCAGCCTGTAGGCCGATAGGTTTTTGATGAGGATGTTCTTTTGTTTTTGTTCGTTCAAGCCAGACATCGCGAATATTGTGGACTTTCCAAACGCCTTTAGCCTTCCTAGGATGCTTCTGTAGAACAACACAATATTCGCTCACACGTCTGGAACGGTACCCCATTCCAAACCTGTCTTTATTCCAGACGATCAGGTCAACAATATCCAATTGTGTGTCGTCAAACCATGACTTGAACCCTTGGCAAAGGTGAAACTTATCCATCCACAGAAAGAGATGTCCAGAGGGGATAAGTACATTGTCGATGCCTCGAATGAATTCTCCGATCAGTTCTTCAGACATTTGCATTAATGAACATCTACGTTTTTCTCTGCTTTTTCCCTCATTACCGTAATTCATTTTGTCAAGCACGCCTCTATACTGTGGGTCGAGAAATGCTACAGGGACAGATTCCATTGATAGATGCGATAGAAACTTCAGTCCATCCATCTTTAACCTTGTGTTAGGTTTCAGAAAATCGGGTAAATCTATAGGTGGGGCTTGTACAATCCGCTCAGTGGAGAATACATTGTTTGTAACTTCATCTGTTGTGTTAGAAAAAAGACTCAGATTTTCATCCGTAGAGGGCAATTTTTTCATAAATTCACCTTGTTTCATATCTCGGTTTGGATATCCTATTTTTCTGTCAAAACCCGAGCCAAAATCTGATTGACGAGCTGCGGATTTGCTTTACCTTGAGTTGCCTTCATCACCTGACCGACAAGGAAACCAATTGCCTTTTTCGTGCCATCACGATAGTCCTGAGCAGGTCCAGGATTCTCCTCAATAACCTGCATCACAATTGATTCAATTTCCGATGTGTCGGTAATTTGCGCCATACCTTTTTCCTTAACAATCTGTTTCGGCATTTTTCCAGTTTCAAATGCATCATCTAACACAGATTTCGCGATCTTCCCACTGATAGTATTGTCGTTTATCAACTGTATGAGTTCATTAAGATGAGCAGACGTGATTTTTGAATCTTGTATCTCTATTTCTGCAGTATTCAATAATCGTGATAGGTCTCCCATTATCCAGTTTGCGCAGATTGACGGTTCTCCGCCGAGCTGAACAGTTTCATCAAAGAAATCCGCAATTTGTCGTGTTGTGGTTAGAAATTCAGCATTTTCCGATGAGATTCCATAATCATCTATAAACCGAATGCGACGCGATGCAGGAAGTTCTGGTAGAGTCGGTTGTATTTCTGCTACCCACTCATCCTCAATCTGAACATGAACTAAATCAGGTTCGGGAAAATATCGGTAATCATCTGCTTCTTCCTTACCGCGCATGGCAACTGTTCTGCCGGTATTTGTGTCAAACAGAAGTGTTTCTTGGACTACTTCACCGCCTGAGTCAAGGATCCGTGCCTGCCGTTTTACTTCATAATCCATTGCATCCAGGAGTTCTTGAAATGAGTTTTTGTTTTTTATTTCCGTACGTGTTCCTAATTCTTGGCTCCCTTTTGGACGTAGAGAGATATTTGGTTCGCAGCGTAAACTACCTTCCTCCATATTACAGTCGCTCACCTCAATGAATTCTAAAATCTCTTTGACTGCGCGACAATAGGCAATTGCTTCTTCTGGCGAATGGATTTCTGGTTCACTAACAATTTCCATCAGCGGAACACCAGCACGATTGAAATCCATGAAACTACGAGTTGGATCACCCGTAACTTCAGCATGTATGGATTTTCCTGCATCCTCTTCAAGGTGAATCCTTCGGAGTGCAACAGCCTTACGTTCCCCATCGAATTCAAAGGTAACCTCTCCATTTTTACATAAGGGTAGATCATATTGCGAAATCTGATAGTTTTTGGGAAGATCTGGGTAGAAATAGTTTTTCCTATCAAATTTACTGTATTTTGTTATATCACAATTCATTGCTAAGCCTGCGCGGACTGCAAATTCCAAAGCCCGTTTGTTTATAACAGGTAACGTTCCGGGCATTCCCAAACATATTGGACAGGTGCAGTCATTTGCCGAGGAACCGAATCTGTAAGCACAGTTACAGAACAACTTGCTATCTGTACATAATTCTGCGTGTATTTCCAAACCGATTACTATTTCATATTTGTCCATGAATTCACTCTCATTTCTGCTGCATACCATAACAAACAGCGCGAGCCCCTACCATTAGATAAAGATAGGATACCTCGCGCTATAAAATAATAAAAACATATCACATAGACTGTTCTGAAAATTCGTTAACAACTTTTACATTTGCTTCCACTTCAGCGCGAGAAGTCATCCCGATTGTCATTGCATGAACACACGGTAAACCCATCACAAATTCGATTGCATCGCGTTGACTCTCGGCATCTTTTGCTAATTTACCCATACCTAAGACTTTCATGCCATAGATACCTTTTCCGACAAAAGCCATCTGTTCGATCGTTCTGATAACATCTGGCGGAGATGCGTCCATTTGAACGCCTGAATGATTAATCCGTGCTAACACGACTTCAACCCAGTCTGTCATTGCAGATGTTTGGAATGCCCCGAAGTCGTGGCAAGAAACACCGTGTGCACGAATCAATCCCTGTTCTTTACACCGAGTAAGCGCTTCCATTGCATCTGGATACCGAGCTGGCCAATCCACTTGTGTAAGGCAATGTAGTAATACAATATCCACATAATCCGAGTCTATCTCTTTAAGGAAACGTTTAACATCTGCCTCTACCTCTTCTTTCGTGCGGGATACAGTTTTCGTTGTAATAGTTACACTACTACGCGGAACATGTTTAAGGGCTTCTCTTATATGGGGATGGCTACCATACTGGTCAGCTGAATCCCAAAACGTTATGCCGTTTTCGTGGGCAAAAAGTAATAGGTCGCGTAGTGCTTCAAACCCTAAATCTGTCTGATTTGAGCGACCATTCCAACCGTTTGATCCTGTACCAATTGAAAGACGTGATACATCTAAACCTGTCTTCCCAAGTGCTACAATTTCCATCCTTAATCCTCCTATAGTTAAAATAAAACTTGTACAAGTATAACATTTGTTTTTAATTCTGACAACAAAAACACAGTCTAATTCTTATCCTGAAATGATGATTGACAGCTGAATGATAATACATCATCGTTATTTTTTCTTGCCATTCCCACAATGTGACGTTATAATTACTGTTTTAGTGTAATAAAATAAAACTTTACAACGTTAAAATGATACAGACTACATTAACAGAAATTTGATGTAAATTCATATTAGGAGGAAAAAGACGGAAGGTTGAGCCGTTTTTTTGAATAGATGTACGCAATTGTCAAGAAACCTATCACAAAACACTTACAATATCTCCTTGGTTCATTTGTACTAGCGGTTATTTGTTTGAGTATTGGCGTTCCTATTTCTGCAGAAGAAGATTACAATCCAATTCGGGATGCTGCTTTTGCCATGGTAGATAGAGGCGATTACAAAAGAGCAGTACCAAAATTAGAGAGTTTATTAAAAACTGATTTGTCCAGGCCGGAAAAACTTGAGATATACCATGCACTCGGTTATTACTATGAGAAACTGAAAAATCATCCTAAAGCAATTGGATACTATGTAAGAGTAGCCACACACGACTATCCACTTGCGGGTAATGCCGCCTATCGTCTGGCAAAATTGTATATTGGCATGAAAAACGATACGAAAGCAATAAAATGGTATACACAACTCGTGAAAGACTATTCAGAGAGTATATATCTCGATGAGGCAAAATGGAATTTAGCTGAGCTTCATCTAAAATATAAGCGATATAAAGAAGCAAAGTCTGTATTAGTAGATATAGCCGACCATCCTACTTTTGCTCGTAAGGCGACTTATGCATTAGGTCGGTGTGAAGAAGGTTTAGGTAATTATTCAGAAGCATTTGAAATACATCAACAACTCATAAGTGAAAAACAGTCAGATTCAGTTGCTAATGATGCTCTAGGTAAATTGAAAATGTTGGCCCGCTCACGTCAATCACTAAAATTAACTGTCCAAGACAGATTTAATTGCGGTTTAATAGAATATTACCAAAGAAACTATAAAACAGCAGTAAATGAGTTTACACGCCTCGCGAACAGCACAGATTTGAAACAAAAAGGTCGTGCCCTCTACCATCTCGGTCTAAGTAACCAGGGACGCAAGTGGTATAATACTGCAATTAAGAATTATAACGCCGTAGTTGCACTCGGTTCTAAATCAGACTATTTAACACGAGCACATTACCAAATTGCTCAAGTTTATAGAAAAAAAGGAAGTCTAACAACTGCAGTAAATCGTCTTGAAAGCTTTGTGAAAACACATCCTTGGAGTGAAATGGTTGATGACGCTCTCTACGATATTGCGACAATCCACCAGCAGGGAGAAAAATCGGAATTGATGTTAAAAGCATTCTCACGGTTAATTGAAGTTAAGCCCAATAGTGAATATGCCGATTGGGCAGCATGGCGTATCGGATGGCAAAGGTTTGACGATAAACAGTATGAAGAAAGTTATGAGGCATTTGAAGGGCTAAAGGAAAATTTTCCTGGCAACCGATACGCAATGGGCGCGCACTTTTGGATGGCAAAGATTCGGGAACGACAGAATAAACCTGAACTTGCCAAACAGATATATCGAGAAGTTGCCAAAGCACGATATTGGTATTACAGTGCCCGGGCAAAAGCGATTTTAAATATAACAACTTCTGAATTAGAACCAAAGGCTATACCGGATGCAGAATTACCTGAAGAAAAAAAATGTCCTGATCAACTTCATACGTTAATGAAACTCAGGCTTTACGAAGATGCAGTGTATCTGTTATCCCACTATATTAATGGTACGCCTACTGCAGCACTGGAATGTTATTATGCATTGATTGAGTCTTATGAAAAACTATCGTTGTATGACAAGGCTCGTGAAATTGCAGATAAAGCACTTTTGAGTCCATCTTTTAAATTTCAAGCAAGTGATGAATTAGCAAAATTTCGTAAGAAGCTTTATCCTTTACATTATGAAACGTTAGTGGAGAAGTATGCTAAGGAATATAGTGTTGATAAAGCTTTAATCTACGCTATGATTTTAGAAGAAAGCAGGTATCGTGCAGATGCAATTAGTTGGGCGGGTGCGATTGGGTTGATGCAGATTATGCCTGCTACCGGTAGTGAGCTTGCAAGGAAACTAAAAATAAGTCGATTCCGCTCATCTATGCTGAAGAAACCTGATATAAACATTCGTATGGGAACAAAGTATATAAATGAACTCAACGATATGTTTGATGGAAATGCCATGCTGGTTTCTGGGGCTTATAATGGTGGACCTGGTAGAATGAAGCGATGGTTGAATACAAAAAAGATCAAAGATCTTGACGAGTTCGTTGAGAAGATTACGATCAGAGAAACCCGGCTGCACATCAAAAAAGTCATCAACAGTTATGATAATTACGTTGAAATCTATGGTCAACCCGAAGTGCCAGCGGTCAATTCTGCATTTGACTTGAACGAGAAGAACCGAAACACACCTATCCTTGGGCGACTCAATATTAGAATAGATTGACAAATTACAGTTCAACCTTTTCAATGTCATTTTCCCCAATCAAGATGATACGGCGTTTCCACTCATTATCATCTTGATCGGGGAAATCCGCGCGATAATGTGCACCACGACTTTCAGTCCGCAGCAACGCTGCTTGTGTTATTAACCACGCAACATTGAGCATATTCACTGCCTCACATAAATCAATATCTGTAGTGTGAAGTGGTGTTAATGAAGATGGGTAGTACCCTATCTCCCCCCCAATTTCATCTAAATCTGAGATCGTAAGTTCTAACCCCTCACCATCACGTTCAATCGCAACGTTTTCCCACAGTGTTTCTCTAATAGCTGTTTTAATAGAAAGTGTAGCAGCTCTATCTATTCCATCTATTTTATCTGTAGATTGATAACTTGGTATTGCTGGGGGAGACAGAGATGTTTGTGATTTTGCGTACGTTGCAGCGTTGTTTCCAGCCCGTACACCGAATACAAGACACTCTAAAAGAGAATTACTCGCTAAACGGTTTGCACCGTGTACACCAGTGCATGCAACTTCACCACATGCATATAGACCAATAATGTTCGTTTCCGTATCGGCGTTAGTACGGATACCCCCCATCATAAAATGTGCGCCTGGTCGGACAGGGATTAAGTCTATACTAATATCCAACCCATGACGTTCTGTAGTAGAAGATATGGTCGGAAATCGTTCGAGAATGAAATCTGCCGGTTTATGTGTTATATCAAGATATACACAAGGAAAGTCAGTCAAGAACATCTCATTCTGTATGGCACGACTGACGACATCACGTGGCGCAAGTTCACCTTTTTCATGGTATTTATCCATGAAACGTTCACCACGAATGTTGATAAGACGTCCACCCTCGCCACGTACCGCTTCAGATATGAGAAAATTTGGGGCACCGTCAAGAAAAAGCGTTGTTGGATGAAACTGGACGAACTCCATATCAATCATTTCACAGCCAGCACGCCACGCTGCTGCAAATCCATCACCAGTTGCAACCTCTGGATTTGAGGTACACGGATATAGACGTCCCAGCCCTCCAGTTGCAAGTATTGTCGCCTTTGCGTACAGACGTATCAGCTCACCCTGTACAATAGCAGAAACACCGTAGCAAGTAACTTTTTCATTTTCAGATACTGATGACCTATCGGTAAGCAGATCTACAGCAAAAGCATCTGATATGACGCGGATTTCTGCTGTGTTTAACACTCGTTGGACAAGAACATCTGTTGTTTCCCTACCGGTAGCGTCACCTTTGTGTACAATTCTTTTTCGACTGTGTGCTGCTTCCTGAGTAAAACGTGGTAGTGCGCCCTCCCAATCAAAATTAGCACCCCAATCTAACAATTCCTTTACGCGCGGTATTCCCTCAGAAACCATAGTTTCCACAACGTCAAAGTCACATAGACCGCACCCCGCACTGCATGTATCCTCAACATGTAGATCGACAGTGTCATCTATATTCATTGCGACAGCGATTCCGCCTTGTGCGTAAAGGGTATTGCTCTCTTTGAGGGCAGTTTTCGTAATGAGCGTAACATCAGCATTTTCACTTGCAGCAAGTGCAGCACGTAACCCTGCGGCACCACTTCCGATGATGAGGACATCAGTCCACCATTCCGAAGACACTGCTGAATTCAGGACAGAAACATCTGATTCATTATCCATATTTACTTGTAAGCCTTTCGGTTATCACGCCTGTTATGATTTCGGTGTAGGTGCAAAATTTTCGTCGACCGGCATTACTTTGCCAATTCCTGTAGCAATAACGGTGTTATCACTCAGTTTTATTTCTGCCTTTGCCTCGATTAGACGTCGTGATGCTTTAATCCGTTCTGCGGATACGTAGAGTTTCACACCTGTCGGTGCTGGATTCCGAAAACGCACTTCAAGTTGTGCAGTAACAGCCGGACCACCATACGTTCCTATCCCAATGTATGTGATCGCTTCATCTAATAGAGTGCTTATTATGCCACCGTGTAGGATGTTTGCCCATCCTTGCAAATGTTTGGGAGGAGTGCATTCTATGTGAACTGCAGCCCCCGAATCTATGACTTCAGGATTGACTTGCAAGCCATACGGATTTTTCATGCCGCATACAAAACATTGGTTGTTATTTTCAATACTCATTTTAGGAAATGTGCTGTGTACACCTTGGTTATGAAGAAGTCAGTACAGACAAACTTCGCTCTAATTTCTCTTGTTCAATCAACAACCTTGTAAGCAGATCACGTTTTTGAGCAACAACATTTTCTGGTGCACGTTCAATAAAGTTAGGATTTTCTAAGGTTTTCTGTGCTGCCGCAACATCTTTTACTGTCTGCTGATGCCGTTTGGTAAGTCGTGCTTTTTCCGATTCGAGATCAATTACGCCTGCCAAAGGTATGTAGATTGCCATTTCTCCTATGACTGCCTCTGCAGATGATGGAGGTTTTGGTATAGATTCCGCAATTGTTATGGATTCTACACGTGTGAAAGCGGGTAGATAGTGTTCGAGATAGGTTTCAAGTCGTTCACGAATTTCAGCATTGGGTGATTGTATATGGACTTCTACAGCAGCACCTATTGGCACATTCAACTCGCCACGAATGCTTCTAATATTATCTATAACCTTCATAAGAGTGTCCATCGTGGCTTCTGCTGAGGGATTCTGTTCTGAAGGTTGAGGCCAAGATGCAACGGTAACGGATCTATTCTCATCAAGGGTATTTTTTCGGCTGTTGAGGGGGAGTTGCTGCCATATTTCTTCTGTGATGAACGGCATCAATGGATGTAGTAGCCGTATAATCTGTTCTAAGACATCAGCTGCAACCCATAATGCCTTAGGCTCCCCATTGGATAGTCGCTGTTTCGTAAATTCTAAATACCAATCACAGAATTCATGCCATAGAAAAGCATAAAGTGTCTGTGCAACTTCATAAAAACGGAAGTTCTCGAATGCGTTTGTCGTTGTTTCGATTGTATAATTTAGCCTGCTTTGTATCCATAATACTTCTAAGGGGAGCTGTTCATCGTCATTAATGTCATCCGGAGAGATTGGGAATTTTTCCAAATTCATGAGTAGAAACCGTGCTGCATTCCATATTTTATTCGCAAACCTTTTGCCTGATTCAATCTGAGATTCTGGTAATGCAACATAAGGGATAGGTGTGCTTGCATTGGCAAGAGCGAACCGAAATGCATCCGTCCCATATTTCTCTATAGTCTCTATAGGATCAATGCTGTTTCCCTTAGATTTACTCATCTTCTGTCCTTTCTCATCGGCGACAAGTCCATGAAGGTAGACAGTCTGGAAGGGAACTTCATCCGTACATCCAAGTCCTAACATGATCATCCGTGCTACCCAAAAGAACAGAATATCCCATCCACTGACAAGCACGGATGTGGGATAAAAGGTTTTCAACTCGTCTGTTTCTTCCGGCCACCCCATTGTCGAGAAGGGCCACAATCCTGAACTGAACCATGTGTCTAACACGTCCTTGTCCTGATGAAAATCCGTTGAGCCACATTTGCACTGTTCGGGTGTGTCTATTTTAGCAGTAACTTCTTCACATGAATTGCAGTACCAAATTGGCAGCCGATGTCCCCACCATCTCTGTCGTGAAATCGGCCACGGTTCTATATTTTCCATCCAATGAAAAAACCTTGAGGTTTCACGCTCAGGAATAAATGTGATGTCTCCTCTTTTAGTTGCTTCTATTGCGCGATCAGCAAGTGGGCGTACATTCATAAACCATTGTAATGATATTGCAGGTTCAACTATTGTGTTGCACCTGTCATGGTGTCCAACCGCATGCCGATGTGGAACTATTTTGACAAGGTAATCTGCATTCTTCAAATCCTCAATGACTCGTTCCCGACAATCCCATCGGGATAAACCCGTATACCTCTCACCTGCATCTTCATTCATGTGTCCATCAAGGGTGAAAATATTCCGTTGTTCAAGAGCATGTCTTATCCCGATTTTGTAGTCATTGACATCATGGGCAGGGGTCACTTTCAATGCGCCAGTGCCAAATTCTGTATCAACATATTCGTCAGCAATAATAGGTATCTCTCTATCACATAGGGGAAGGAGTGCCTTTTTTCCAATCAAGTGTTTGTAACGTTCATCATCAGGATGGACTGCGACTGCTGTGTCACCTAACATCGTTTCGGGGCGCGTTGTTGCGATTTCAAGTACAATATCACTATCTACGACAGGGTATCGAATATGATAGAAGTTACCATCTATCTCAATGGGTTCAATCTCGAGGTTACTTAAAACAGTGTTGCAATTCGGGCACCAATTCACCATATAGGTATCACGATAGATAAGTCCCTGATTATAGAAGGAAAGAAAGGCTGTATTTACTGCTTTAGAGAACCCTTCATCAAAAGTGAATCGCTCTCGTGCCCAATCGCAGGAGCATCCGAGTTGTTGCAGCTGCGAGACAATATAGCCACTGGTTTCCTCTTTCCATTCCCACATTTGTTTAACGAATTTTTCTCTGCCGAGTGCGATTCGGCTGGTGCCTTCATCAGCGAGTCTCCTCTCCATAATGAGCTCGGTCATGATGCCGGCGTGGTCTGTTCCGGGCATCCAGAGTACGTTATAACCTTGCATGCGCCGCCATCGGACAAGACAATCCTGAAGTGTGTTATCAAGGGCATGTCCGATATGTAGACTACCAGTAATATTAGGAGGGGGAATCACAATTGCATAGGGAGGTTTGTCGGAAGTAGCTTCTGCGTGGAAAAAGTTATGATTTAGCCAGAATTCGTACCATTTACCCTCAATTTCATGAGGGTCGTAAATCTTTGAGAGACTCGTCATATTTTTACCTGAAGAGATTTCTTCTTAACCAAGTTAACTATATTGTGCTGTTATAGCGCGCTCACCAAGCGCGCTATAACAGCCATACTATCTATTTCTATGTAAACGAAGGTTCTACCCAACCATACGCTCCATTGTCAGATTGATAAAGTAAGTTCACCTGACGCGTTTCAGAGTTTAAGAACATCAATAGAGTTTCACCTGAAGAATGAAGTTCCGTTGCAGCTTCACTTACAGTAAGTGGTTTTGTTGCAAATTTCTCACCTGCAGGAACAATTATTGGTGAATCAGTTAATTCTATATCGACAGGAATATCAGATGCATCTTGATTTAACTGTTCAACAACCTCACGATGGGGAACATTATGGCGTTTATCCTTTACTCTTTCCTTGTATTTACGGATCTGCTTGATGACTTTGTCTGATGCGCCGTCTAAAGCGGTCATCAAATCATGTGTTTCGTTATTCGCAAAGAATGAGACTCTCGGTGCCGTAACTTTTACTTCAGCTTCAAAACGATGTTTTTCTGCTTTGAGTATTACGTTAAACTCATGCATCTCACTGAAACGAGATTCAATTTTCTTTGCACGTTTGATGATATAATCATGCAAGTCGTCAGTAATTTTGAGATTATGCCCAGAATAAGTGATTTTCATAATAATATCTCCCATGATTTATCGTGTTTGAATATATTAACTATAGTTTGGACAGTTTTTGTTTTTTTTATGGACATAAAGCAGGAAAGCGGGTATCCTTTTAGAAAACACAAATTTGAAAGGATATTTCAAATGACCCCACTTTCCTACTTGGACAACATGTTATCAGATTTTTGACCTGTGTTCAAGTATAATAACTTTCACCACTTTCAGACTTTCGTAAAAGGTCTGATAAATACGCCCTACCGAGGCACAATGACACAAATCTATCTTGCGACAGACCAAGCAGGTCGGTATTGGTCTCTGCCAAAGTTTCTCTCGCGTGGCATCTGGTGTGTGGATCAAGTCGCCACTACGCTAAGCCATCAAGTGCTATCCGCTTACCCCACGGGCGTCTATGTCTATGATGAAACACATGCCCTAAGTAGCGGTTCAAAACAAGCGGGTTTGCATTTCCGCAGGAACCCTGCGTATCAAGCACGTAACAAGAACCAATCCAAGTTTCATCACGGACACGAGTTCGGTGCGATTGGCTGGCTGGCAGAAACGCCCGAAGGCACGCGCCTGTTTCCATTAGCCACACGGATGATGGAACCGAAAAGCGAGGACGCAAATAGCCTCGCTGTGCTGAAGCATTTATGCGATCTTGTGCCACCGGGTCTTATCATTTTTGATAGAGGTTTCAATAGACGCAAAGTGTTCACGGAGATACTCTCACAAGGACATCATTTACTTTGTCGTGCGAAGTCAAACGCAGCGTTTTTTGATATACCGAAACGCCCTAAGCGTCTCAAGAGAGGCAGACCCCGTCGGTATGGTAGCCGTGTGTCTATTCCACACCTGAAGTATACAGATATCGTTGTTGAGGATCAGACACTTTCTGTCGCTGATAAAGTCGTGCGAACAAAGATGTGTCCTGTAGATGTCCGCATCGTTGTGATACGCAAACGCTTGAAAAAGTCTAAACCCTATCGGTATTTTTGTGTATTTACTTCAGATTTACGACTGCCCGTAGAAACAGTTATCCGACACTATAGAAACCGGTGGCAGATTGAAACTGCCTTTCGGGACGCTAAAGAAAACTTCGGATTTGACACCTATCAACTCCGAGACAGGAAAAGTTTGGATCGGTTCGCTCAACTCAGTTTCACCGCAGCAACGCTGACACAACTCGCTTTCAGTCCGTCGCCATTGCCTAAGACACCCGCAGACACAGACACAGACAAGGTTTCTCTTGATTTAGAAGACGTGCTATCCACGCTCAATATACACTGGTATAAACCGAAACATCTCACACGCGGCTTGATGACCGCTTACTTGCAGCGACGTTTACAACAAAACTATTTTTATACGGGTTACGACCCGAGGAAAAACGCACAGAAAAAACTGAAAATCCCAAAGATACTATGTGAAAATGGTTCAGCAGCAACTATTTTCACGATTATTGGAAAAATGATGACTAAAAAACAGTGATTTCTAACAGAATTTAGACAGAAAAGGGGCGTTAGCAGCAGTTCTAACACCTGTTCAGAAGTGCTAACGGGGAAGTGCTGCCAACTATTCATAATCTATAACAAGACCAAAAATGTCCAAACTATAGTATATTAACGTGAGTTCCATAATAATGTAGTATAAGGAGAACTCCTTTGTTATAATAAGGTAAATTATTCTTATCGTCTTATAATTTGGAGGAATTCTCTATGCATAATATTATACCACTTTTTTGCGAAATAGACGATTTTATTCTCGCTTTTGAAAAATATGAGAAGAAAAACCGACTCTCAGCACCGACTGCTTCGGACACAAGAGGACACCCCGAAGTATGCAGCTCAGCGAAATCATAACAATCCTCGTGCACTTCCATCAAAGTGGATATCACACTTTTAAGAAGTATTATCTTGACCATGTTTGCCAACATCTGCGATGGGCATTTCCTAACCTTGTCAGTTACAACCGATTTGTTGCTCTTATGCCAGAGGCACTCTTAGCGTTGCGTGTATATCTCTACATACGATTTAGCGTTTGCGATGGCATATCTTTTATAGATTCAACGATGCTACGGGTCTATCATAATCGGCGTATTTCCTAGCCATCGTGTTTTCGCAGAATAGGCAGCACGCTGTAAAAACTCACTCGGATGGTTTTACGGGTTCAAGCTCCACTTAGTTATCAATACGCAAGGCGATCTCCTTGCCGTTATGTTTACCCCCGGTAGTACCGATGACCGCCAGCCTATTATGAAGTTGACGCGTGATGTGTATGGAACTCACGTTACTGTAATCCATGAACCGCGCGCCCACTATTTTGAATCCGAAATTTCATTGTTGTCACTCCTTTGTTTCAGTATTGATAGGAAGTATAGGTATTAGAAGTTTAGGAAATATAAATGAATACCCTTTTCGCTGTTCATAAATTTTATCTTGTGCCAATTCCATATCCGTTGGATTAGTCGTGCCAGTAAAGGGGTCTTCTTTTATCCAAGATAATCCCTGATACGCAGCGACAGATTGCTCCCACTTGCCAAGTTTCGCATAACATTTGGCTAACAATGAATTCTTTTTCGAAATACGACTATCAAGCTGACACGCTTTCTGAATGTGTTCAAATGCAAACTCTATATTGTCTTGTTCAAAATAATATGCTGCAACTTGCTCGTGTGCGAAAGCAGCGTTTGGAAACTTTTTAAGCAGCTGTTTATATGCCCACAGTTGTTGTCTTTCAGGATAACAACTCGCCCATACACGCATTGCCTCAACAGAATGTGGATTGACTTGCATTGCACGGAGAGCATATTCAACGCCAAGTTTTTGAGGGTAGCATCTTTTATCCTATGCTCATTGATGAATTGGCTGAGGTATTTTGCTGCGATGAGTGGGTCTATGCCTTCTAACATGATTTCATACTTGTCTCGGTAATAGTCATCCGTAAAGATTGGAAGTCTCCACTCATTCTCAAATTTAGAGACTCTCATCTCCTGATCCTTTGTGGTATAAAGGATTTTGCCAGTAAACGGCAACTCTGTTCTGTCCTTAATGCCAGGATAACTGACAACCTGCTCGCTTATAGGTTGTCCTTTTTGGTCATGGGGAAGGATTTTTATTTTGTCTTTGAAAGGATCAACACCGATAAGATCGGGATTAGCATAGGCACTTTCTGGCACTATATAGCCTGGTTTCCATAGCAGATCAGGGTTATGAATCACTTTTTTTTTGCGTTTACGCATTTCTGGATCGCCTATCTTATTCGCGACATCTACCATAAACTGTTCTATTACTCTCTCAAAATTGGGTTCAGGGAAAGGTGGGAGTTTGATTGGATCACGACTATTCGCAGCAACGGGTCCGTATGCTGCTTGGTTAAAAGGATCATGTTCGGTTGTAGTTGTCTGCCCGCTCCTGCTGCAATTTACTTGTAGAATAACAAGTACTATAGTTTGGACAGTTTTTGTTTTTTTTATGGACATAAAGCAGGAAAGCGGGTATCCTTTTAGGAAACACAAATTTGAAAGGATATTTCAAATGACCCCACTTTCCTACTTGGACAACATGTTATCAGATTTTTGACCTGTGTTCAAGTATAATAACTTTCACCACTTTCAGACTTTCGTAAAAGGTCTGATAAATACGCCCTACCGAGGCACAATGACACAAATCTATCTTGCGACAGCCCAAGCAGGTCGGTATTGGTCTCTGCCAAAGTTTCTCTCGCGTGGCATCTGGTGTGTGGATCAAGTCGCCACTACGCTAAGCCATCAAGTGCTATCCGCTTACCCCACGGGCGTATACGTCTATGATGAAACACATGCCATAAGTAGCGGTTCAAAACAAGCGGGTTTGCATTTCCACAGGAACCCTGCGTATCAAGCACGTAACAAGAACCAATCCAAGTTTCATCACGGACACGAGTTTGGTGCGATTGGGTGGCTGGCAGAAACGCCCGAAGGCACGCGCCTGTTTCCATTAGCCACACGGATGATGGAACCGAAAAGCGAGGACGCAAATAGCCTCGCTGTGCTGAAGCATTTATGTAATCTTGTGCCACCGGGTCTTATCATTTTTGATAGAGGTTTCAATAGACGCAAAGTGTTCACGGAGATACTCTCACAAGGACATCATTTACTTTGTCGTGCGAAGTCAAACGCAGCGTTTTTTGATATACCGAAACGCCCTAAGCGTCTCAAGAGAGGCAGACCCCGTCGGTATGGTAGCCGTGTGTCTATTCCACACCTGAAGTATACAGACATCGTTGTTGAGGATCAGACACTTTCTGTCGCTGATAAAGTCGTGCGAACAAAGATGTGTCCTGTAGATGTCCGCATCGTTGTGATACGCAAACGCTTGAAAAAGTCTAAACCCTATCGGTATTTTTGTGTATTTACTTCAGATTTACGACTGCCCGTAGAAACAGTTATCCGACACTATAGAAACCGGTGGCAGATTGAAACTGCCTTTCGGGACGCTAAAGAGAACTTCGGATTTGACACCTATCAACTCCGAGACAGGAAAAGTTTGGATCGGTTCGCTCAACTCAGTTTCACCGCAGCAACGCTGACACAACTCGCTTTCAGTCCGTCGCCATTGCCTAAGACACCCGCAGACACAGACACAGACAAGGTTTCTCTTGATTTAGAAGACGTGCTATCCACGCTCAATATACACTGGTATAAACCGAAACATCTCACACGCGGCTTGATGACCGCTTACTTGCAGCGACGTTTACAACAAAACTATTTTTATACGGGTTACGACCCGAGGAAAAACGCACAGAAAAAACTAAAAATCCCCGAAGATACTACATGAACTAGTTCAACAGCAACTATTTTCACGATTATTGGAAAAATGATGACTAAAAAACAGTGATTTCTAACAGAATTTAGACAGAAAAGGGGCGTTAGCAGCGGTTCTAACACCTGTTCAGAAGTGCTAACGGGGAAATGCTGCCAACTATTCATAATCTATAACAAGACCAAAAATGTCCAAACTATAGTAATATTTATATAAGACTTTAATACATCCTGTGGTTCATCAGGTATAAGTTGCTGTATATAATCAGGATCGTTTACAGCATCTACAAATATAGACTGCCATATATGTGCGTCCTCAGACTTATATGTCTCTGGAAATGGCACGCGCTTGACAAATGGATCGAGCTTTTCTACTTGATTGGGGTCGATTTCTATGATGGGCACATCTGCGACATCATTCAGGGTTTCGGCAGGTTTTTCTCTAGGGGATTCATCCTTCGAAGGCAGTTCTTGATTACTTTCATCGCATCCAGCGAGTATGATAACGGTGATCATCAGTAGTATTATGAAGTGTTCTAAACGGATTATCATGGTTCTGTATCTCCTTTTTTAGAGGGTTGTATTGTGTTTGCACAAATCGGCATCTGCTTTCTCACTATGGCAGTACTACGTAATTTTATATAAGAATAAAATAAAGAGGAATCGTTTTAACATTGAGCATGCCTCCTATTCAATGTTGGGTTGTTGTTTTTCTTGTTCTGCCTATTCTTGTGCCTTCTGTTTTAGCCAAGTTACGGCATATTTCGATAATCCGTGTGCCATTGTTAAATGGTGTAATCCTGCATCTCTAAGGGCTTGTAAACGATCATGTTGCTCAATATAATTCTCATACGCTTTGATGTAATCGCCTAAATCAACATACACATCCGTGTTCAGTTCCTGTTTCGGACACCAATCCGACCAAGCTTCACGACTTGTTGGGTCAAGAGTCAGCTCGAATGTTGGCGTATTGGCATTTCCGTTTGCCTCTGCCGAGCAAACAAGTAAGATGTATGGTAAAGCAATGATTAGCAGTATCAATGAATAAAAACAGCCTTTCGCATGATATTTTCCTTATACAAAATGATGCGTGAAGCGAATGTTGCTAGTCTATCACTACTTAGTGGCGAACAACAACTCTGTGAAACATGATCCGTCTATTTTCTTCCCTGTCTTTTTGCAGTATCTTTTGAGATTCTGGATTGTTCATAACGCGTTTGACGCGTTCTATCCGAGATAGCGTTCCTGGTTTCCAATACTCATCTACGGCTGCATGAGCGCGTTCAAATGCAGCAAGTGCGTTTTCATAATCACCTAACTGCACATAACAGACACCATCAAGCCCTTGCCAAATATAGCGGTATTCAAGCTGTTGTGCTTTCTTCGCATACCCAAGTGCCTCTTGCGCATGTCGCGGGTAGATAGCCTTGGCAAGTTCATGTAAAACATACGGATGATTCGGATTCATCTCATGTAAACGCCTGAGAACAGCAACTCTTGGCTCGTCATCAATGAAGCGGAAGCTTTCTGGATCATCATAAGGATACGCATAATAAGGATACGCATATACCCACGTCAGCATCGCATCAAAATCGTTCGGATTTGCTGCCAATGCTTTTTCCGCAAAAGGCAAAGCTCTATTTACCCGATAATAGCAACGATACTGCGCATAGGTAAGGGGGCCGAGTGCTTGTTCATATACCATATCTTCGGTTTTCCTAACTTCTGATTGACGTTCCCTTGATGAATAATTGCCAGTCTTCTTTAAATCTGCTAATCTTTTTTTTATTTCGGCATTGACTCTGTCGTTCAGATCAGACGATATAACGGGGAGTGCGAAAGGTAATAAACGGAATAAAATCGTGCTGTCGTCCGGGTGTCGATGTATCAAAGGCGATTGTTTTTGCTGTTGTGTATCATCAGCAACTTCTTGCTGTTGAATAGGATTTTCTGATGGTGCTATTTTGACTATTGGTGTTTCATTCTGCGGTGTTTCGGCTTGTTGTGGCGGTTGCGAGTTTTTCTGTGCACATCCACTACAGCCTGCAAGTAAGATAACAGCAAGCATGAGTAAAGTTGTTATTGTTTCAATCTGAAGTTTCATTGATTTTCTCCTTATTTTTCTCGTTTCTGCTTATCAATAACTTTTTGAATTTCTATCACAGAACCAAGCGGTAAAATACCATTATATATAAATTGGTCTCGTATGCCTGCTCTGTATACAGCACCAATACGCTCGTGCTGCTCTTCAATGTTCTGTATCGCCTTATCGTATTCCCCAACGTCAACATAACATTGTGAGAGGTCTTGGGTTTTTCTCAATCCCGATATGATTGGAATATTGTGTTCATCATTGAGTGTCTTCAGGCGTTCCCATAAAGCGATATATTTCAGTTTCTGTTTACGCGTAGCACCTTTATATGAAAATGAATGCCTTGAATGCATAAATAAGGCTCATGTCAAGAATGGGTGCGAACAGGAATTTAACCCTCGTGGTTATTGCGTTCATTAACAGCAATAGCACTTAAATTATACATGAGCCAAGTTCTACCATTTTACGCCACATCGCAGCTGAAAATATAATTACATGTGCATAGTTTTCAACACTGCTTGATAAATTAGTCCTTGTTTGGATTGCTTTTTCCCTCATATCTGGTAGCAGTTTTTCTAAGAGTTGTGGGTCTTTAGTTGCTTCAATAACTAAGGCGTTCCAAATATGTCTATTCTCTGGTGTTAATGGATACGGGAGTTGATCTTGTGTGAGAGTCGGGGTTGTGCTGGATCAGGTGGTGCTACTATAGGGTCAGGAGTTTCTACTGTGTCAGGTTTTCAGGCATTAATTACCTTTCACTGTTTTTTCTCTGACGGGAAGATAGTATACCAAGTTCTTCACGATATTTTTGTACAGTTCGCCTGGCTACTACCATACCTTGTTTTTTCAACATAACACTCACTGATTGATCGCTTAAGGGTTTGGCTGTGTCCTCATTGCTTATCAGATCTTTTATTGCGGCTTTGACCTGCTCAGGTGACACTGAACTACCCTGTGTTGTAGCCAATTGATTTCTAAAAAAGAACTTCAACGGATAGGTGCCGATTGGAGTTTCAACATATTTATTACTTGTAACACGGCTGACCGTTGATTCATGAACGCCTGCCATTTCAGCGACAGTTTTCAATGTCAAAGGTTTAAGGCTCTGTGATCCATGTGTTAAGAAATCGGATTGCACCTGAAAAATCGCTTCTGTGACACGTTCTATTGTGCGCCCTCTTTGTGATATACTATTAAGGACATCCATCGCGTCATTATATTTTTTTTGTATCCATTTTTTGGCTTCTATGTCTAATGTATTTTTTTCGTCCCGCATTAATCTTACATAATATGGATTCATACGTAGACGCGGAATGTAGTTGTCATTCCGTAAGATATAGTACTCTCCATCTATTTCTACTAACTTCACATCCGGCGTGACACCCTGCACTGTTTCAGGTGACTTAACCAAGTCTTTTACAGACGGATCTGAAAAGTATCTGCCAGGATACGGAGATAGAGTGCCAATCCATGAAGATGCCTTCATAACGTCTGTTTTATCTACCTTTAGCTCTTCCGATATCTTTGAAATATGATTGTCTAATAGATCCTGTAAGTGATTTTCTACTATCAATTGTGCAAGCTGAAACGGAACATCTTTATCGGACGGTGTGTTTCCGTTATATTTATGATGTTGCATTTCATAATGTCTAATCTGTATGCTTAGTGATTCTTCAAGGTTCCGATAGGCGATGCCGATCGGTTCAAATGTATCTTGAATTGTATGTAAGACAGACTCAACTTTTGCTACCGGACATCCTACTTCTCCTGCAATATCCTCTAAAGTGAGTTCATATAGGTTGAGTTCTTCTCCTTCATAGATAACCGTGTATGTTTTTTTGTCTATGGTATCTATCAGATGCCATTTTTTCGAATTACTTTCAGGCAATGATTCAATTAGTTTAACTTCAAATTGTTTATCTTCTGTGTCCTCCTTTGATTTGGTATCACTAAGTTTTTTCGATATTGTGTTCTGTAATTCATCTGACAAAAAACCGTTTTCTAAGTCTTTGAGATAATCTATGGAGAGAGAAAATAGTTTGAGTTGGAGTTGACCATCATCGTTTAAGTTTCCTATAATTAACTCTCCAATTTTATATTCTTCCTCTGTGAACGGGGCTAATTGAAGCTGTTGCAGAAGATAGCTTTGTAGAGAGACTGCTTCAGCGATGTCTGGTTCAGGCGTATCGCTGTCCTCATATTGGTGGACATTTCCGTTTGTAGCAGGCATCCGCATATCATCAAAAACAGTATTCCAATCAATATCAACGGAGGTATCCTCCTTATCAATGTTTACCTCAGGTTCATTCCATTCAGGAGCTGGATCGTAATCCTCCATAGTCAATGCTGTATCTGGCTCTTCCTCAATTTCCAATAGCGGATTCTGAATCAACTCATGGTCTATATACTGCTTTAGCTCAAGTTGCGGCATCATCAACACCTTAATTGCTTGTTGCAATTTGGGTGTCATGACGATTTTTTGTTGCTGAGTCTGGCTCTGTGTGAGTTTTGGTTGAAATTTCATCACACGGATCTCCAAGATTCCATATCGGGCATTTAAGGTAATCTTGAATTTGAAAATGGTTTAAAATAGGACTTACGCAATTTTTACAATTTTTCAATAGTTTTAGTGAAAGTAGTGTAATTTTCAGAAGAATTTTGAAATTCCAGCTGTCTACTGCGTAAGTCCTAAGTCATAATGAGGGAGCTCAAATTTTACTACAAATCTGCATTATTTTTTTCTGAAAATGATTTCTTCATCAGAATGAGTCAATGTCAACATGTTTTCTGTTATATTCCATTCGTATTCAGCAGTATCTTCGAATATAAAATTTGAAGGATCCGGTTTAGATCCGATTTTTGCTTCTGCTGCCAAATCTGCTTCGAGTTGTTCTACGGTTATGCCTTGTATTTGTGCTGCCCATGCCTCTTTCGGTTCAAGGGTTACGGTAGCATCAAGTGAGACATCTTCTGTAGTAATTTTTAAGGTTTTCTCACCCGTAGTATATGTTCCTGTGATTGTGACAGATAGCTGCTGTGTCATTGAGGTAGCAACCGGTCCAGGGTATTTTTCTGTTATCTTAAACTCCAAATTCCCTGTCAAGGATCCTCCATCTTCAAAGACCCAATTATTTGAAATGAGTGAGATTTCTTGTTCAAATTCTGCATCGTCTTGTTGTTCCATCTCGAAGCTTTTTAAGAAACCCGTTTCAAACATTTCGCCGTCAATTGAGACAATTTCCCAGGAATTTCCAACGAGTTCTGGAGCAACAAAAACATTATTTTCTTTTTCTTCATTGACATCATCTTCTCCGCAACCGATCGCTAAAAAGAAGATTAGAGGTGTCAAAACCATAGATAAAATTCTAAAACCAAATTTCATGGGTAAGTAACTCCTTCCATGATATAAAAGTTAGGTCATAATTGAACGTGAGCTTGGGTATAAGCGATTTTTGTAGTGTCCGCTGTTTGTTTGCGTTTCACGGATGCACAAACTGAATGAAGTTTAAGAAAATATTTGGGTAATTCTATATTCTCCAGGCACTGTAGGTAAGGTTTCCTAACCGCACCAGCATCTCCAAGAAATTACCCAATTAGTAAGTTAATCTTCATACAGTTTATGCTACAAATATCCATCATATTTCGGACACCGAACTCACGTTACGTTACTATAGTTTGGACATTTTTTGTTTTTTTTATGGACATAAAGCAGGAAAGCGGGTATCCTTTTAGAAAACACAAATTTGAAAGGATATTTCAAATGACCCCACTTTCCTACTTGGACAACATGTTATCAGATTTTTGACCTGTGTTCAAGTATAATAACTTTCACCACTTTCAGACTTTCGTAAAAGGTCTGATAAATACGCCCTACCGAGGCACAATGACACAAATCTATCTTGCGACAGCCCAAGCAGGTCGGTATTGGTCTCTGCCAAAGTTTCTTTCACGTGGTGTCTGGTGTGTGGATCAAGTCGCCACTACGCTAAGCCATCAAGTGCTATCCGCTTACCCCACAGGCGTATACGTCTATGATGAGACGCATGCCATAAGTAGCGGTTCAAAACAAGCGGGTTTGCATTTCCGCAGGAACCCTGCGTATCAGGCACGTAACAAGAACCAGTCCAAGTTTCATCACGGACACGAGTTCGGTGCGATTGGGTGGCTGGCAGAAACGCCCGAAGGCACGCGCCTGTTTCCATTAGCCACACGGATGATGGAACCGAAAAGCGAGGACGCAAATAGCCTCGCTGTGCTGAAGCATTTATGTAATCTTGTGCCACCGGGTCTTATCATTTTTGATAGAGGTTTCAATAGACGCAAAGTGTTCACGGAGATACTCTCACAAGGACATCATTTACTTTGTCGTGCGAAGTCAAACGCAGCGTTTTTTGATATACCGAAACGCCCTAAGCGTCTCAAGAGAGGCAGACCCCGTCGGTATGGTAGCCGTGTGTCTATTCCACACCTGAAGTATACAGATATCGTTGTTGAGGATCAGACACTTTCTGTCGCTGATAAAGTCGTGCGAACAAAGATGTGTCCTGTAGATGTCCGCATCGTTGTGATACGCAAACGCTTGAAAAAGTCTAAACCCTATCGGTATTTTTGTGTATTTACTTCAGATTTACGACTGCCCGTAGAAACAGTTATCCGACACTATAGAAACCGGTGGCAGATTGAAACTGCCTTTTGGGACGCTAAAGAAAACTTCGGATTTGACACCTATCAACTCCGAGACAGGAAAAGTTTGGATCGGTTCGCTCAACTCAGTTTCACCGCAGCAACGCTCACACAACTCGCTTTCAGTCCGGTGCTAATGGAGAAGACATCCGAAGAAACCGACACAGACGAGGCACCGCTTGATTTAGAAACTGTGCTATCCACACTCAATATACACTGGTATAAACCGAAACATCTCACACGCGGCTTGATGACCGCTTACTTGCAGCGATGTTTACAACAAAACTATTTTTATACGGGTTACGACCCGAGGAAAAACGCACAGAAAAAACTAAAAATCCCTGAAGATACTACATGAACTAGTTCAACAGCAACTATTTTCACGATTATTGGAAAAATGATGACTAAAAAACAGTGATTTCTAACAGAATTTAGACAGAAAAGGGGCGTTAGCAGCGGTTCTAACACCTGTTCAGAAGTGCTAACGGGGAAATGCTGCCAACTATTCATAATCTATAACAAGACCAAAAATGTCCAAACTATAGTTACGTTAAGTAGGTCATGTTTAAAGTAATAAGTAGGTCATGTTTAAAGTAATAATACGGTGTTATAGATTGACTACCGGTTGTTATCTTGTAACGTATACTGAAAGTTTTGACCAAAATAGAGTTCTCTTGCAACTTCGCTGTTTAGGAGTTCATCTGGTGTTCCAGACAGCGTTATTTTACCATCTGCTATGAGATATGCCCGGTCAACGATATTGAGCGTTTCAACGGCATTATGATCTGTGATTAGAATACCGAGGTTACGATCTCTCAAGTGTAATATCAGTTGTTTTATATCTGCCACAGCGATCGGATCAATTCCAGAAAGTGGTTCATCCAGAAGGATAAAGTCAGGTTGTGCTGCAAGTGCTCGGGCAATTTCTGCACGACGACATTCTCCGCCTGAAAGTGTGTATGCTTTACGATCTAAAAGATTAGAAATACCAAGTTCATCTGTAAATTCAATTATGCGATCTTCACGTTCTGTCTTTGGCATACTACGTGCCTCTAAAATCGCTTCTATGTTCTGTTTTACCGTCAATTTTCGAAATATTGATGTCTCCTGAGAAAGATAACCTATACCTAGACGGGCCCGTTTGTACATCGGTAAAAAAGTTATGTCTCTATCTCCATAAGTAATACGACCTGCATTGGGTCGTATTAGACCAACTACCATATAAAATGTAGTTGATTTCCCAGCACCGTTCGGTCCTAACAATCCTACTATTTCACCTTGTTGAACCGATAGACTGACTTCATTTACAACAATCGGCCCCCGACGGGTATACCTTTTTACAAGATTATGTGTTTGTAATTCTATTGCCACGTATTTACTACCGATATTCTCCTATAACTGAATTGTTCACTTCACGATCAATATGCGTGTCTTGTAATCAATCTTCTTGTGTTTCCTCTTCGCCTATATCTTCAGCTTCAGTTTGTTCGCCCTGTTCAGATTCAGTCTCCTCAGTTTCACTATCCTCTTTAGATTCAGATTCTTCCTTTTCCTTATCTGTTTCTTTAGGCGCAGCATTTTCTTCACTATCTATTGTGTCAGAACCGGTTTTTGACTTTTTCTCATCCTCTTTTTCCTTTGTTGATGAGTTTGTCTTATCCTCACCTGAATCAGGTGCTGCTGAGGTATCTGTTCCATCAGAATCAGTTTCTTCTGATTCTGTAGAGGCAGCAGGTGTTGCTTGTGTAACGGTTACCTTGAATTTAACGTCACCGACTCCGGTCTGTTTCCCGGTAGCTCTATTGAAAGTGAAGAGTTTTGTTTCAAGTCTATCATTCTTTTGTAAAACAACCACATTATCTTTGAGTGTAATGATACTTGTAAGATTGTCCATTGTTGCGTGGTCACAGGTTGCAAAGATCTTGTCGTCTCTTATTTCTACATTTCCAACAGCAACGATCTCAATAGTTGCTCCTGTCTCAGGGTCGGTCTTTATTGTAATTGTATCAGCGTTTAGAAAACCAATTTCAACGCCTTCCTCACTGTGTCTTTTTGTTTTCGCATTACCAATAAGGATTGTAATCCCATCTTTCTCATATCTTTCCATTCTATCAGAGGTGCCTGTAATTACCTCTCTCGTAACTTCAACTTTTTCCTTCTCTGATTCACCGTCTTGTTTTTCCGACATAGTAGATGAATTGTCTTCTGTGTTCTCAGGTGGTGCATTAGGTGTTTGTTCTGCCTCCTGTACAACTTCAGCATCTGGTGCTTCTGCTGCCGTAACATGCAATGTTGTCAAACATAGTAGCATCCCCAAAAATACTAACCAATTGCCCACAAATAGCGGAAGCTTTTGAGATGTATCTGTATCTAATTTAGCGTCAATTTTCTTATTCTTCATTTATTTCCTCGTCTTTAGGATAGAGTCTAAACCTATTGTTTGTCATCGTTACGGTTTCAAGGTTAGGATTAGCCACCATTTCTGTTCCATACCAAGTGGAGTCTCCGCGCGTAATCTTCACTTCGTTCGGTGCATAAAGTGTGCCATCTTTGTTTTGCCATTCAAGTAATTCTGTATGTAACGTTCCATTTTCGTTCACACCGACGACATTTCCTTGAAGGTACACATTATTTTTCTTTTTACCTGAACTGTAAAGTTCACCAGTTAAACTCGTCAAAGTAATAGAAACCTTACCTGCTTCATATATTTGGACTTTGGGGTTTTGGACTATGATTTTGTTTCCAATTGCCTTGTTGTCCCGCAACACAGAAGAATCACCGACAAGTGTCCACTTCACAACCCCTTCCTCTGTGTGTTGTGTCGTGAATGTTTCCAGTTGCTGAATCGGTGGAGGTTCTACAGATAGATTTTCCTCTTCCCGCTCACAGCCGATGATACCCAAAAGAAATATACCGAATAATGCAACAAGTTTTATATTCGTCGATAACGTATGTACAAGAAGTATGTTTACATCACTCAGGGCGCGTTTTCCATCGCTGATGCATCCAAATCCACTGTACAGGATATTTCCGAATATATGATTCAATGATCTTAGTATACTTTTGTGTGTTGATAACAAGTTCTTTCTCTTTATCATCACACCGTTCCAATATTAACGGCGGTTCAATTATCGCCTGATGTGTATTATCAGGTTGTCGTATAATAAAAGATGGTAATATAGACGCACCAGTTTTAAGAGCAAATGCAATCGGACTGTAAGGTGTATAAGCAGGTCTTCCAAAAAAGTCAACAAACACCCCATTTACCGATGTATCCACGTCAGCAACTATACCTAAAAGATTGTTACTTCTCAGGCATCGTAATGCTTGTCTTACACCAGTATTTCTATCAATGGTAGAATAGCCTGCTTTTTCTCTATATTTAGACACTAGGGCATTTAAGCGGGGAGAACGCAACTCACGAACAATTGGAGTCAACGGGGCAACAGATGTACTGATACTTGCAGCCAAGAGTTCCCAGTTACCAAAATGTCCAGTTAAAATTATTGCCCCTTTCCCTTTGGCTAATGCATTCTCTACATGCTCAATACCTTCAAAATTTACAGATTGCTGGATCTGTTTCGAATTCATGCGGGGAAACAGCATGAATTCCACCACATTTTTACCTAAATTTGAAAAACATTTCTTTGCAATAGTTTTGATAATGTCTTCGTCTGATATATCCAATGCTCGTTGTATGTGTTCACATGCCAATCTTCTTTGTTGTGTTGCTAACCGATACGCAAGTGATCCCAACCATCCACCGATAACCAACGCTATTGACCGTGGAAGTAGAGCAATACTGTATCCGATCAGTTTGGTAGTAAAACCATAACACCAATCTTTCATTAGACAAATAGTATATCAAAATTTATGCAAAATCACAAAGAAATTTACATTACACACATATAAATTCAATACATTACTTTGTGGTATGATTTCCAGTTTTTCTTTGTATTATTTGATTAACGTCGTTTTACATTACCCCATGTCGTTGCCAATTTTCCACCCGGATGAACCGCCAAGCCACCTATTGATGTCATAGCTTGGTTCATCTCTTCAATATCAATGACTCTGTCCCAGATATACACTTCGGCGATTTCTGCATTTAACCACTGTCCATCTTCTCTGTGTGCGATAAAAACGGGTCGGTTTCCAGAATCACATGCTCCTGTTCCTCTATCGTCTGCTTGTGCGACTGGATCTTTCCCTGCATTTACATATACACGAGAACCTACCTCCAACTTGAAGGTGCCGC
This sequence comes from Candidatus Poribacteria bacterium, assembly GCA_965200395.1. GTDB lineage: Bacteria > Poribacteria > WGA-4E > WGA-4E > WGA-3G > MSPOR6. Next base: position 2,289,279 of record CBDAUH010000004.1, read on the forward strand.
ATTGGTGAATCCAAGTTCCCGGTATTGCATTATTCTGACTGCTTGTTTCGGCAACACTCAAACCTGGGCAGGTCCATACAGACATCCCCGCACCGAAGTTGTCGTATATGAGAAGACCAAATTCCCATGCACTGTGGAATCCTTTGATTACAATAGGTTGACGGTTTTGTGCATGATTGTCAACACCTACTTTTACAACCTTCACCCATGCACAAATTGTTATACCTTTTTCTTCATCATAATGGGAGTCAATATCACTACCTTGACTGTGCATGTCTATTTTGACATAGTTAGTTTTACCATCAAATTTCAGTGCGTCATCAAGTAGTTCATGCTTCACATCAACCCATTCGGGTAGTTCAGGACTCAACTCGGTTTCAAATTTATGAGGTCCATGATCCTTGACTGTTTCTCCCCGTCCTTCATTCAAAGGTAGATATAACCAAAGTCCATCTTCAATATTAGCCGAGTAGGCACTGTAAGTAATTGATGACATCATAATTACAAATAGTAAAAAAAGAAAATATTGACGCATATATCCTCCTAATTTGTTTTTTTATCTTATTCTCTGGAACATATCTTCATGGATACGAATTGGTTTATTGTGATAACTGATTACACATAGAGAACCAGGCTATAACATGTCAATTACGCTTTATAAAATTCTACTGTTGTGCCGGCCATGTCCGCAACCTTCTCAATTAATTTTTCACGTTCTTTTTGCTGCATACCAGAAAAACGTTTGGCGATGTCTATTTTTTCTTGTAATTGTTTAGCGTTGTCAGGTCCGGTGACAAGAGTGCTCACAGGGAAGGACCATACGAAACGTATTGCTTCTTGGATACTTATTCGATTTGGAACGACTCTTGGATTAGGTCCATGTTTTCCGTGTCTGGTTCCACCGAAAAATCCACCATTTGCTAATGATTTCATGCCGATAACACCAATTTTTCGTTCCATAAGCGTTGGAATTACGCCTTCAATAAAACTTTCATAGCTTACATCTGCTATGTTTACTGGCAATTGACATGCATCAAATATATCGGACTTATTTAATACGCGTGTATGCGCGAATGGACTCGTATGTCCTGTGAATCCAATGTATCGAGCTTTACCTGATTCTTTTGCCTCTGCCATAATACCATTTCTAAGAGTTTATACTGCATTAGCAGCCTTTATGAAATGTGAGAACCCAGTGAGTTTAGCGATAGCAGCATCGGAATAACTTTGAAGTATCTCCGTCACTTGCGCTTGCATAGCCTCAAGCGTCTCATAGAACTCGGTAAACAACTTCGCTTTCAAGTCTTGCCAGAAACGCTCAATTGGGTTCAACTCCGGACTATACGGCGGTAAGAAAAGTAAAACAACATTAGCAGGAACCACTAACGATTTAGCATGATGAAAACGACCCTTATCAAGCACTAATAAGTTGAGGCTCTCCGCGTAGGCAACCGATACAGCATCAATGAAACACTGAAAACAATCTGAAGTCAAGTGGGAAAGTTCTAAGAAAAATCGCTCACCTGTCAAAGGTTCAACCGCACCATAGAGATAAACCGATGTATATTGGTAATCTATCTTCGCGACAGGTTTGACACCGCGTTGCGTGATACGCCGTTCTGTAGTAGGCAAAAGACCATATCGCGTCTCATCTTGACTGAAAACACGAACGCTTTGAAAATCCGCACCTTTTTCAGCAACCGCATCAGCGACATGTTTGCTAAACTCGGAGCGGAATGTTTCAGTCGCTACTGCGTTTTTTTTTACATGGCTCTTACGAGGCACTTTGAGTTTGGCTCCCCATTTATCATGAACCATTGCGTAAACAGTTTTATAGTTCATTTTGACGCCAAACGTGTCAGCGATATACTTTTGGATTTCCACATAACTCGTAAAACCCTCAGGTTTCCGCAGTTCTTCAAGTAAGAGGGTTTGCTGTTCTTCAGTGAGGATGGGTTCGCGTCCGGGGGCGTATCCGCGTTGCAGCATTTTCTCAAGTCCGCCGGTTTCATAAGCCTGCAGCCAGGTGCCGACACTTGTGCGATCAACGCCGAGGAGGCGGGCGACTTGGACACGATTTTTCGCCTCGCCACTTTTCAAGAGATAGAGCATATTCAGGCGCAGGATTTCATGCTTCTTTCTCGCTTTTCGTAAGAGGTCTTTCAAGACCTCTACACTTTCTGTAATCTCTGGCACTTTTTTGTTCATGGATGTTTCACTCCTTTAAAAGAATGGGGACCATAATAACACAGTTATGAAGAATAGTCAAATAGATTTGGTATAACATCAAAAACACCGTTGTCAATCCTTTCATTAACATCTTCAGGATTCCGTACAGCGTGAACCTGCCAAAGATCGATCTGCTCAGTTTTGAGTCGCTTAAGTGATTCTTCAAGGTGCTTTCTTGCAGTTGCTGCGTCACGGGCAGTTGTCTTTGTCATGAGAAAGATGTCGTCCCGATATTTTGGAATAAGCAGTTTGCCCAGACGTGTTTCACTTCCACCCTTTTGATAAGACTCTGCAGAGTCAAAGAATCTGACACCACCCTCCAATGCGATATCAAGTGTCTTTTGCGCTTCCTTCTCATCCATTTCTCCAATGTGCCAACCACCAAGTCCCAATATTGTGACTGATTCGTCTGTTCGACCTAACTTACGTAACGGCAAGAGAGTACCTAAGCGGTCAGTTGAAGGTTTCACTTCCTGACCTTCTGCACCCGCTGAAGATAGGAGAATACCGGTTGTTAATCCTGCTAATGACTTTAGAAATGCACGTCGATCAATCATAGTTCTTACCTCCATTTCACATCATACAGTCAAACCGATTTTTTGTCAATATCTAAAGTAACTCCACTGAAAATTGATTTCAATTGACCAACACAAGACCTTTATGTATAATGACGTGAGTTCTGAATCGCGGATTACGCTGATTTTAAGAGGTTGGTATCCACACGTCTAACGGACAAATGGACACCTTCGGGACATTACATTTGTCTGGACTTCGGATTGTATCAATGGTATGAATGCCTATGCCGAATATGAATGCTCAATTTCTTGGCATTATATCCCTCATAATTCGGACATAGGACTCACGTTAATTGTAGCGCGAACTGTTAGTTTGTGCATCCGCTTAACGATTTTAAATCGAACGTGTGAAGGAAAAGAATGCACAATATCACACCAAACGACATTCAAAATATCCATGACTTTGACTCGCTCTTAGACTTCTTCCGTGATAAACTTGATTGGCCCATCCCCGAAAATGTTGAACTGGAAAATGTCGCCTTTCCCTGGTCCGCTGAAGACTTGAACCTTGACGAACTCACTGAAGATAGATTCGTTGATTGTTGGCAACTACCACCATTCCCACCGATTCAACCGACACTCGGGTTAATGGAAAGGATACAACCATGGGGTATCTTTTTCCTCCAATTTAATAGCGAGTCTGTCTATCGTACTGCGCTGCGGCGCGTCCTACGCGGACTCGTAGAACGACGCGATCGCGATCCAAACTTACCCGCCTGGGAACACGACCAACTCCTCTTTATCTGTGCTACAACCGACTATCAAAGGTTCGCCTTCGCACATTTCACAGCTAACGAAAATTGGCGAAGTGCTGTGCTTGCCATCTTCTCCTGGGAACACGGAGATACACACATCCGCACGCTCTGTGAGTATAACCTACCCGCACTTGCTTTACCACACGATGGATTTCCAAATCACGAAGCATGGCTCACAACATGGAAAAAAGCATTCGATGTCGAGGCAGTCACCGATAGGTTCTTTGCAGATTATCAAAACGTCTTTAACCGCGTTGAAAATGCTGTCGAAGGCATTCCTGAAAACGATCCCGAAGCAAAACGGCTCTATACCCAACGGCTCTTCAACCGATTGATGTTCCTACGGTTCATTGAGAAGAAGGGATGGCTCACCTACAACGATAGCCAGAACTATCTCCGTTCACTTTTCGAAGCAACCGAAGCGGAAACCGATGAGAACTTTCTCAATGACAGACTTTTCTGGGCATTCTTTCATGGGCTCGGCAGTGCATCAGATACTACTGAAGAATCAACTCCAGCGATAGAGCGTCGGGGAGAGGTGCCGTTTCTGAACGGTGGGCTCTTTGAGATGCAGGAATATGATGAACGCAACGCTATAAACATCCCAAATGAAGAATTTGCCGAGATATTACAACTTTTTGAACGATATAACTTCACGGTAACCGAATCTACCCCGCTTGACGTTGAGGTTGCAGTTGACCCAGAGATACTTGGAAAAGTGTTTGAAGAACTTGTTACAGGTAGGCATGCCACAGGCAGTTACTATACACCGCGTCCAGTCGTTTCCTTCATGTGTCGCGAAAGTTTGAAAATATGTCTCAAGAACAAAACCGATGAGACAGAGGCATGCCTAATAAGGTTCGTTGATGATGGCGATGCAACCGAAATCCGAAATCCGGAGAAGGTGTTAGCGGTGCTGCAAACGCTCCGTATATGCGATCCTGCGTGTGGTAGCGGGGCATATCTGCTCGGTATGATGAGCGAACTGCTACGATTGCGAAAGATACTTTTCCAAAGCAATCAAATTGATTCACGGACAATATATCAACGTAAACTGGACATTATACAGAACAACCTTTACGGTGTGGACAAGGACGAATTTGCGGTTAACATCGCCATGCTCCGCTTATGGCTAAGTCTTGCTGTGGATTATGAGGGAGACACACCTGAACCACTACCTAACTTAGACTATAAAGTTCTATAGTTTGGACAATTTTAGAAATTTTTAGTGCGAAAAAACAGAAAAGCAGGTATCCTTTCATAAACAAATATATTTTTTGAAAGGAGAATAAAAAATGAACCTCCTTTTCTGCTTAGACGACATTCTATCAGATTTTCAGTATCTGTTCAACACACAAAACTATGCTCTTTTCCAAGCGTTTATTTTCGGATTTATCGCAGATGGAAATAGTGGCACGCTAACGGAACTTTATCAATCAGGTTTTTCACAGACGCGATACTGGTCTTTTCCAAAGTTTCTATCGCGTGGTAAATGGGATGCGGATAAAGTCGCAGGACACCTGACAAAAAAGGTTCAGCAAGCATTTCCTAACTGGGTTTATGTGTATGATGAGACCAAAGCCATAAAAACAGGTGAACGCCAGTGGGGGTTGCATTTTTTCCGCAACTTCAGTTATCAAAAGGGTCGCGTGAACCGATCCAAGTTCCATTATGGACACGAGTTTGGTGCCTTAGGTTTACTTTGCCAAACATCTACAGGTTGGCAGCTATTCCCCGTATGGGCGAGACTGATGGTGCCGCAGACGTGCCGTGATAAAAGCGATGCGGTGTTGAAACGCATCTGTTCCCAGATCGCTCCGGGTCTTATTATTTTTGATCGTGGGTTCTCAAGGCGAAAAGTGTTTACGCTGGTTCAAAGTTATGGACATCATATCTTGTGTCGTGCGAAGTCTAATGCCGTCTTCTATCGTTTACCGGAACAGCCGAAACATCGCCAGCGTGGCCGTCCGCGAAAATATGGAGACCGCTTGGATATTCGCAGGATGCGGTATACGCTTATGGATATAGAAGGCCAAAAGTATTCAATCGCCTCCAAAGTCGTGAGAACGAAGATGTGCGATGCTGATATTCGCCTCGTTGTTATCCGAAGTCGCCCGAAAACCTCGAAACCTTATCGGTATTTCTGTGTATGGACAACAGATTTGACGATTGGGATACCACAGATCGCTATATATTATCGCAAGAGATGGCACATAGAGACGGCTTTTCGGGATGCGAAGCAACACTTCGGTTTTGATGACTATCGCCTGAAATCCCGCAAAAGCATCAATCGGTTTGTGCAATTGAGTTTCGTTGCAGCAAGTCTGACGAAGTTGCTATTCACCCCACGGGATGGGACGGCGGAGGAGATAAGTGCTCAGGTAGTTTGTGATCAGTTGGGCATCCATTGGTATCATCCGAAGCGTCTCACACAAGGGTTGCGTGTAGTTTATCTCCGCTGGCAGCTCTACAGAGCGGTATTTTCTGCGATTTACTCTGAAAAAACAAACTCACAGAAAATACACACCGATTTTCACAAAGAGACAGCATTGCCTGCGGACAACGCAGCCTGAATGTCCCAAAATGTCCAAACTATAGTATAAAGTTGCAATAGGGGATAGTTTGACCGGACCTACACCATTAGGCATCACACTTGGTTTCGCACTCCAGTTTATACAACAGATACAGGAACATCAAGCGGCGTATCTGGTTACCTACAACGAGTCTGAAAAACATCGACTTCGAGAGATGATTGCTGAACTCAGGGAAAATATTCAAGAATTTCAAGCGAATGAAGACGAATTTATGTGGGAGGCAGAATTTCCGGAGGTATTCCTTGAAGGTGGTTTTGATATTGTAATCGGCAATCCGCCCTATGTGCGACAGGAACTTATCAGACCGATTAAACCGATTTTAGAAAGGCTGTTCCCAGATGTCTACATAGGCACTGCAGACCTCTACGTCTATTTCTATAAGCGAGGGACAGAATTGCTCCGCTTGAATGGAATTCTTACATACATCTCCTCCAATAAGTTTCTACGCGCAGGATATGGTAAGAAACTTAGAAAATTCTTTGTTGACAACGTGCAAATGCATAGATTGCTTGATTTCGGCAGTGTCCAAGTTTTTAGAGCAAGTGTGGACACTTGTATCGTTCTTGTTGAAAATGTTTCACCGGGTAATGAGCTATTTTTCGCTGCGATTTTCCTCGATGAGGCAGATATTCCTCGCCTCTCCACTGCTTTTCGAGAACGGGCGTTTCCCATGTATGCCCGTGATCTATCATCCGAAGGCTGGGTGTTGGCATCAGCAGAGGTATTAGCATTGCTAGAAAAACTGCAAAATATAGGAACGCCGCTGGGTGAATATGTAGATGGATTCTATCGTGGCATAATAACGGGGTGTAACGATGCCTTTATCATAGACGAGGCAAAACGTGAAGAATTAATAGCGCAAGACCCAATGTCTGCCGAAATTATCAAACCGTTGCTGCGAGGGCGGAATCTTCACAAATGGAAAACAAATTCTGCAAACGAGTATCTAATAGTTATTGCAAGCAGCACTAACAGGGAATGGCCCTGGTCAAGAACAAGAAACGTCTCAGAAGCGGAGCAAATTTTTGCCGAAACCTATCCAGCGATCTATAATCATCTAAATAGTTATCAGGATCGATTGGTTGCGCGTGACGACCAAGGCATGTTTTATTGGGAACTCCGTTCGTGTTTATACTATTCCGAATTTGAAAAACCAAAGATTATCTATAGAAGAATTGCACAATCGCTTGATGCGATTTATGACACAATAGGAACTTTTGGGTTAGACACAACATATTTCATACCTACTGATGATCTTTCGTTGCTTGCTATCCTCAATAGTAAACTTTTTGATTGGTATGCACGGCACAGGTTTTCAGGGCTCAACAATCCGTGGGCAGGTGGTGGTTTATGCTTTTTTTCACTATATATGGAGAGAGTCCCAATAGCAGATCGGACTGATGTACAAAGAGCTGCGTTGTCAGAACTTGTTGAACAGATATTAGCAGACCCAGAGAGCGATTGTGTGCGCGAGATTGAGCAGCAGATAGATACCGTAGTATATCATTTGTATAGGTTAACAGACCAAGAGATTGCGTTAATTCAGCAAACGTATCGAGATGCAGGAATTGCAATATAAGGAGAAATAGACACCAGGACTTACCGATATGCGTTTTTCACATTACATGAGCGACATAGTTTATATCTTGGTGATGACAAGCTAAATTTACAGATTGGATTATGATATGGAACATGCTTTACACAAACAGATTGATGATAAAACAGTTGTCTTGACCTTTGACGATGGATGTAAATCGCAAGCGACCTTCGTTGCACCGATTCTGAAACATTACGGTTTTGGTGCTACTTTCTATATTACTGAAGGGCTTGGATTTCTCAATAATAAAGAAGCATATATGACATGGCAAGAAGTACAGGAATTACATGACATGGGATTTGAAATTGGTAACCATACCAGACATCATCGAAATGTTATACATCAAACGGATCAAGAGTTAGAAAGCGATCTGAATTATATTGATATGCAATGTTTGGAATATGGCATATCAAAGCCGACAACTTTCTGTTATCCTGGATATAGCCATAATGAATCGGCGGTGAAGGTAGTGGCAGCGCATGGATTTCAGTTTGCCCGACGTGGAGTTGCTCCTGAGTTTCCATATAATTCCGAGGGAGGAAGAGGGCCCGCATATAACCCCAATGTGCATCATCCCCTGCTGATTCCAACCACAGGTGCCTCAGGACCGAATTGGGATTTTGATGATTTCACGTGGGCACTTGATCAAGCAAAAGACGGTAATATCGCTGTACTGACGTTTCACGGAGTACCAGATATAGAACATCCATGGGTTCACACTGAACCGAAGATGTTTGAAATCTATATGGAATTTCTCTCTGACAGGGGTTTTACTGTCATTGCACTTCAAGATCTTCCTAATCATATCACTGACGAAATGCTGCTATGACTAAACATCCCCAACCTGCAATGAATGCTAATCCTCCAATCGGTGTGATAGCTCCAAACCAACGCAGACCTGTCAAACTGAGAATATATAGACTACCAGAAAATATCAGAATACCGACGATGAAACACCAACCGGCAGCAGATATGTATGTGTTTTGCCATTGTGAAAATGCCCATGCAACGACAATTAGTCCTATACCGTGATACATCTGATATCTCACTGCTACTTCAAAAACATCTAACATCTCCTTTGAGAGTCTATCTTTAAGTGTATGTGCGCCGAATGCACCCAACAATACACTTAACAAGCTGAATGCTGAACCAAGAGCAAAGTATAAGTTTTTCATGTTCTCCTTCACATACATTAATTATTTTAGGACTTACGCATCAGCCATATTTATGGTTAAGCATAAGAATAAATAGACACCTTACAGATTATATTAGTCTATTGATGGGACTGTGTCAATACTTTTGCGTAACTCCTGAATTAGATAAAACAATTTTCCCATATATCTATTATGTTATCGGATCTTCAGTGCCAAGACTCCGCTGCTTTAGCACGGGCATGTAGGTGCTGCTAATCTGTCAATAGTTGCAAATATATTTACATTTAATCCAATTTATGATATACTCTATCTACATCGTTGTAGTGGATCCAACCTTCCGCTTGGAAGTACCACCACACCATTCTGAAGTGTAGGAACGAAACTTACTATTTTGCTAATTGATTTATCTTTTTTCAAATAGAAACGGAGATGTGATAATGCAAACACCTGCAAATTTGTTTAATGATGAACAGATCCGTGATTTCATTGTCAACGGTTATGTTACAGTGAAATCAGATTTACCACGTAGTGTTCATGAGACGATTTACCGTAAAACACAGGAATACTCAGAGAAAGAGGGAAACTTGGGTAATAACGTCTTACCCCGAGTGCCGGAGTTACAGGCTGTGTTTGATGACCCTGTGGTTCGCGGTGCATTCACTAGCATTTTAGGGAAAAATTATGTGATGCACTCCCATAGGCATCCACATCGGAACGGCCCTCACAGCGGTGGACAGGGGTTTCACAAAGATAGTTATTGGGGACATCAGAAGGTTCGGCACCACCTGCCTCGTTGGGCAATGGCATTCTACTATCCACAGGATACACCTATTGAAATTGGACCCTCTGCAATCTTGTCTGGAACGCAATATTACAGTCATAGAATTACTGAGACCAATGATGGTGAGGTGGCTCTTTATGGCGAAGCGGGTACAGTCTCAATCATCCATTTTGACTTGTGGCATCGGGCAATGGCAAACCAGACCGACAAGGTTCGCTATATGATGAAATTTCAGTTTATCCGGTTGGATGAGCCAGAAGAACCGGAATGGAACGTGAAGGATGCTAAATGGAACCCTGAAGGACTGGATATTGGTGGTAACCCAGCTGCACTGAAACATGAAACAACTTGGCGGCATGTATGGAATTGGATGGCAGGCGATTCTAATGACAATGGCGCAAAACATATAAACAGTAATTTGGCTTTGCACATAGAAGCATTGAGCAACGAGGACCCCGCAGTCCGTTCTGATGCTGCAGATGCGTTGGGTTTGTTAGGCGAATCAGCAGCTGACGCTGTTCCAATGTTGAGCAATGCCCTGAGCGACGATCATGAACCTGTGCGCCTGAATGCTGCTTATGCATTAGGGGCGATGGGTGAACCTGCAGTATCAGCATTGATCGACAAGCTACATGATGAAAACGGAACAACGCAGCGTATGGCAGCGTATGGATTGGCAGCTGCCGGCGCACCTGCTGTAACAGCACTCTGCAAGGCGTTGGAACATAAAAATGATGAGGTTCGACATCAAGCAACTTACGCATTAGCACAGATAGGAAGTGATGCTGAACCTGCTGTCTCTGTGCTTATGGAACATTTCGATGATAGCAAGGTTGAAGTTCGGAGATATATTCCAGAGGCGTTTGGTGCGATCGGTCCGAATGCAGCCCCTGCAGTACCCCTTTTGATTGATAGGTTAGCAAATGATGAAGACGTACAAGTCCGTTTCGAGTCTGCTTTGGCATTAGCACAAATCGGTCCCACTTCAAGCGATGCAATACCGGTTTTGCAGGAATCGCTATCGGATAAGAATCGATATGTACGTGACAATTCTATCCATGCACTCAAACGAATCGGTACGCCAGAAGCAGAATCAGCACTTATGGATTATCTGTTGATGGCACGATGGTGTCCTATTACAAATAGCGAAAGTACATTTTAACCCTACGTGAGTTCGGCATAAGATATTTTTTGTGCTACAAAATATTCTTCATATCAGATACACCGGACTCACGTTAACCCTGTTTTTGACCTTATATCCAGTCAAAGTGCCTGCACAACAACTTTATTAGCTGCGCGTATAGGATCAGGTGTTTACAGTACCTATTCTATTTGAAGGCGTTGTCCTGCGGAATGTTTCAATATGTCCAAATAACTCAAAACTCTACCATAAAGATTTTGATAGGAAAAGCAACTTATGAAATCCCAAGATGATGTTGAAGAACAATATTATAAAGCTGTGGATTTGCTTGTAGAAAAAGTAGAGAAAGATCCCTATATCCTCGCAGCTATCGTTGCAGGGAGTTTTTCTTATGCGCAGGTTTGGGAAAAATCAGATCTGGATGTTGAAATCATCGGTCAAGATGGCATTCGTCCTACACAATCATTCTTTTCACTTGTTGAAAACGGTGTTAACATTCATGCTGGTTTATCACCACGTAGTTCCTTCAAGCGATCAATTGAGAGCGCGCAACAGGGATCGTTCATGCATTCATACTTCTCTCATAGTACACTCCTATTCTCAAAGGATGACTCTATCAAGGAATGGTACGATAAGAATGCAAGTCGTGATGGCATTGGAGAACGTGATAAGCAGCTTCAAATCCTAAACATTATTGCTGAGACACTGCCAAGTCTCGTCTATGCAGAAAAGCAGTTTTATGTCAACCGAGATATCCCAACTAGTTTTCTGACACTTCTATCTGTAGTGGAAGGATTAGCTCGAATAGAGGTGCTTCTGAATAATCAGATTCCAGCGCGCGAAGTAATCCAACCTGCCCTGAATTACAACCCAGATTTCTTTGAACAGGTATACACCCGTTTTATTAATTGTGAAAAAAACGATGTTGTCATCCACGATGCAATTGAGGCTATCAATACATATATTGATGAACGTCAGTTTATTTTTCAACCCATTCTCGATTATTTGGCAGAGCAGAAAGGGCCGCGTACGAACTCGGAGATTAACGCACACTTCGATCCAAAATTCCGAGATGCTTCTGTAGATATGATATGTCAACGGTTAGCTTGGAAAGGGATTATTCAGCGGGTTTCTGTTCCAACTAAACTGACGGTCAAAAGTCAAGTTGCAGTTGAAGAATCTGCATATTATATTGATAATTCAGGATCTGATGCTATTACGCCTCGCATGAAATCTGACATACATGCTGATATTGAAAATGCAGTGGAAACTTTTACTGACACTATAGCCGAAGATCGTTATATTGTCGCTGCAATTCTCACCAGTAATTTGTCAGAAGATAATGTTTGGGAAAAAACAAATGTCCAGATCTCGGTCATATTGCAAGACGGGACGAAGTGCCTTCAAAGGAAATGTCAACTAATAGAAGAGGGGATTCCCATCCGAGTTATGCATTACACACGCGACCAGTTTAAAAAGATGTTAGAAAAGAACTTACAAGGTAGTCAAATACATTCCATTTTTTCGAAAGGCGATATTCTCTGGACGAAAGATCCTACCCTAGCTGATTTACTTAAAGACCTTGATGTTATTGGAGAACGAGATAAGCAATCACAACTGTTTAACGCTGCGAGTTTTGTAACTACAATACTTGCCAAAGCAGAAAAATGGTTCTATGTTAAGAAAGATTACGATTATACCTTTTACTATCTAATGTTTGCAGTCGAGCAATTGGCAAATATTGAAGCCATTATGCATGGCGAGACCCCGAAACGGAAGGTCATCTATCAAGCTATCAAACATAATCCTGAGTTCTTTAATACAATCTTTACCGAAATTCTCAATATCCCAAAGGATGAAAAAGTCTTAGGCGATATATTAGATTTGATTGATACTTACTTAGAAAACAATGTACACACTTTTTTTAAGCCATTACTTGATTTTTTGGAGGAATCCGGTGGTGAACGTTCATTATCTGATATACATGATCATTTCGGTAGCAGACAGTTGTGGATTAACATGGCATGTGAATGGCTTACTCAAAAGGAAGTTCTTGAACAATTTTCTACACCGATTAGATTAACAAAGGACAGTAAAGTTTCCGTTGAAGAACCATCTTATTTTCTTGATGTAAATAACCCTTTTTGTAATTGAACCATCTTAGATTTTGTCTATCGTAACTATTGCATTAATTGTATCGTAAGTTTCATATTAAAAACATTACATGGTTGTCTACTCACACAAGATTTACATGGTAAGTAAGGAGGAAGCACATGAGACAAACAGTCTCAGTTAAAGGAGCGCGAGAAAATAACCTACAAAATATAGAATTAGAGATACCACGCGATCAGCTTGTCGTTGTTACGGGAATTAGTGGGTCCGGTAAATCTTCATTAGCATTTGACACTATTTATGCTGAAGGACAACGTAGATTCCTTGAATCAATGTCTACTTATGCAAAACGATTCATCACACAACTCAAGAAACCTGATGTTGATTTTATTGATGGGTTGTCGCCTGTTGTTTCTATAGAACAGAAAACCATTACAATGAATCCACGTTCTACTGTCGGAACGATGACCGATTTGCAGGACTATCTGCGAATGCTTTTCGCTACCATCGGCGTCTCACACTGTCCTTATTGTGAAACAGAAATTCCTATTAAAACAAACTATCAAATTGTGGAACGTCTTCTCTCTTTCCCAGAAGGGACAGAGGTAGAAATACATGCACCTGTCTTCAAAATATACGGTGAAGATTATGAATACCTTTTTGATGATATAAGGACAAAAGGGTGTAGACATGTGCGTATTGAGGGCGTTGAACACGATATCAGTGAAGAAATAAAATTAGATCAGGATAAAACTTACGACATTCAAGTTATAGTTGACAAATTCTTTGTTAAAAAGGACATTGACAAGCAAGTTCTTGCCTCTTTAGATCACGCGTTGTTGGTTGGTGAAGGTTTTCTGCGGTTTCATGTGCAACCGCCAAATGACGAAAATGTTGATCTTGACAAATTGCTTAGTGATTTCGGTTGCCCAGAACACGGCGTCCTGATGTGCCAATTAGGACCGCATCACTTTACCTTTAATGAACCTACCGGTGCTTGTGTGACTTGCTCAGGTCTGGGCACCTATCTGCAAGTTCATCCAAACCTACTTGTACCCGACAAGACAAGAAGTATCGCTGATGGTGCGTTTGTAAAGCAGGCATTCAACTATGAACCTGACAGATGGGATGGTCGGATGATGTATAGTCTTGCTCAACACTACAAGATTGACCTGAACATGCCATTTTGTGACCTCCCTGATGAGATCGTGGACATTGTGTTTTATGGCACACGCGGCGAAGAATTTCCACTGTGTCAAGCAGACGATGCAAAACCGATGCAAAAACGACATCTCGGCATGCCTGTCCGATTTGATGGCATTATCACACGTATTGACAGACGATATCGTCGTTATCGAAAACAGGGAGAGGCACACTCAGGTATGGAAGAATATCTGCGTAAAGTTATGGTAGAACATACTTGTCCAGATTGCCACGGTGCAAAACTAAAACGCCAACGACTACTTGTTACTATTGACGACAAAACAATCCACGATGTCGGTGAATTGCATCTTGAACAATTACGGGATTTCCTTTCTGAAATATCAGATATGCCAGAAAAGCAACGGGAAGCAGGGGAGCGGGTGGTCAGAGAATTGATCGATCGCATAGTCTTGCTACTCGATATCGGATTAGATTATCTAAATCTCAATAGGCGTTCTGCAACACTATCAGGCGGAGAATCCCAACGTATACGTCTCTCAACACAAATCGGATCGGGATTGATGGGAATGTTGTATGTCCTTGACGAACCGAGTATCGGATTACACCCGAAAGACAACGTAAAGATGATTGATACATTGCGGAAACTACGTGACATCGGCAACACTGTGATTGTTGTTGAGCACGATGAAAGCACAATACGCGCTGCAGACCACATCATTGAGATGGGACCCGGTCCAGGTGTCCACGGGGGACATGTCGTTATCCAAGGTCCTTATGATAAGATCATAAAGAGCGATGATTCTTTGACTGGTCTGTATATGAGTGGAAAACGTGAGATTCCGATGCCTTTGGAACGGCGCAACTTAAATGGCAATTTTTTGAGCGTCAAAGGGGCAAGAGAAAACAACTTACAAAATATAGATGTTAAGATTCCGTTTGGGATGTTTATCTGCATCACGGGGGCATCTGGCTCCGGTAAAAGCACCTTGCTTAACGAAATTATCTACAAAAAACTTTATTCTATTTACCATGATAGCCGCATGCTTTACGGTGACCATGATGAACTTAATGGACACGAACATATTAGCGATGTTATTAACATTGATCAAACTCCGATAGGACGCTCTCCACGTTCAAATCCTGCTACCTACATCGGTTTTTATGATAATATCCGTAAATTATTTGCGAGCACCCCTGCAGCACAAGCTCGCGGCTATACCGCTTCTCGCTTCAGTTTCAATGTTAAAGGCGGACGCTGTGAAGAATGCCACGGTGAGGGCACAATCACTACCCAACTACACTTTATGCCTGATGTCGAGGTTACGTGTCCTACATGTAAAGGTGCACGTTACAACGATGATACACTTGAAATTACCTATAACAACAAGAATATCTCCGAAATCCTTGAGATGGCAATTGAAGAAGGTACGGAATTCTTTACTGACCAACGGTTGATATGCCACAAATTAGGTGTTCTTCACGAACTCGGTCTCGGTTATCTCAAAATTGGACATCCTGCCCCTATCCTCTCAGGAGGTGAGGCACAACGTGTTAAACTCGCGAACGAACTGAGTAAACTCAAACGCGGAAAACATAATCTCTATATCCTTGATGAACCGACGACTGGCTTACACCTTGCGGATATTCAGAAACTTTTGGATAGCATTGGACGGCTGGTGGATTCTGGCCATACGGTGATTGTGATTGAGCATCATCTGGATGTGATTAAAACTGCTGACTATGTGATAGACCTAGGTCCAGAAGGTGGACATAAGGGTGGACAGGTTCTAGCACAAGGAACACCAGAGGAAATCGCAAAGGTGCATACGTCTTTTACAGGGCGGTTTT
Organism: Candidatus Poribacteria bacterium; assembly: GCA_965200395.1. Lineage (GTDB taxonomy): Bacteria > Poribacteria > WGA-4E > WGA-4E > WGA-3G > MSPOR6. The sequence continues at coordinate 2,305,229 of CBDAUH010000004.1, forward strand.
TGAAAGAACATCTTACGTAGACTTTACCATTAGAGAACTATAGGGCGAAGAATTAGTACTTCGCCTTTTTTGTTCGTACTGGGGTTACTTAGTTAAGGGGTGTGCATAAATATTTGGAACGTGAAAACCTATAACCGTGCAATTTGTTACACATTTATTCCATGATAAATATGAGAAAAGTTAGGTGAAGACGTGAAAAAACAGCTGCAATCAAAAAAACGCTATAATCCTGTGAATTCACGGAATAAAAACTGCACTTTTAACGCAAAACGCTGACTTAAAAAATCGTATTGATTTATGCACACCCCTCACTTAGTTCTTAACTTCACTTAGTTCTTAACTTTTCTTATAGAATTATCACAAATTTTTGCCTATTTTTATTTGACAGTAATGTTGATATGTGTTATAATATATTTGTTGATGGCATTTGGAAAAACCATCATTTATGAATAATAATCATATGCGGTTATCATGTGCGGTAAAAAGTAAACTTGAAACACAACTAACGGATTTTAAACAAGAATATTATTACGAATTTCCCAATCTATATATTAAAATTGGGGAATTGTCTGTCACTATTCACATTGTACACACAGAAGTAAAAAACCCAAAATACCTTCTCATGAATGAAAAGTCTTATGAATATTATGACAGAGATTTCATTGTAGGAGTGGCAATATCAAAGGAGGGAAATTTTATAATTACGGGATTTTGCTTAGAAGAGGACCTTGAATTTTATTCAATGACAAAGCCTTATCCTAATCCCAACAGTCCGTGCTACGGAATTCCAATTTGTAAGCTTAAAAACCTAACAAACCTAACTAAACAAAAATTAATCAATACAACAAATAACACAATACAATAAATAATAAATGTCATCGACAAGCTGCAAAAACGCCACTTTTATTTTTTGAAGGTGGTGTTTTTCTTCTGCAGATGCCTAACGAGGTCAATCAAATACTTTCAAGGCTTAAGAAGCTAGAAGCTAACACCTATGTGGTTAAAACGGAATGTCATCAATATTTGGTTCATTGGCTTTGTGGACCATGTAAAAAGTCTGTGCTATTTTTTTGAAGTTATGTTAGGATGTGATTTATGGACTTTCCAATAGAATCTCTTACGAAGCACAAACTCTTGACATGAGCGAATGTAAAAAATATAGTAAGTTAACTATCACAATCGTTATAATCGGATTGTCGACCTCCTATGAACTTACACCTATTTTGACCCTCTTATCATTCCCCATGTCAGTGTCAGTTTATTAAGGGGTTCAACAGCAAGTCCTGTTGCATTCAGATTATTCTTTACCTCATTTTGGCTCAAACCCCGGTTATAGATGCGTAGTTCGTCAATAAGTCCGTTGAAAACGAGTCCATCGGATTTTCTTGCCCCCATCCAAAAGTTCTCTCCATTATGTTTTAGGTTACCTTCAAATTTTTTCTTACTATCTAATTCACCATTTATGTATATAATCGCTTCGGAACCATCGTAAACACCAGCGACATGATGCCATTTGTTTAACTCTGGTTGGGCTACGCTATGAAAAGGCCAGGTCTCTACAGCACCGTTCCATATATTAAAATCGACGCGAGTTTGATCTGACCATGCAATCACATACGTATTACTGCCAGACTTTGATAATCCTGCGATAATTGCCCACCCAGCTTTTTCAGGTTTTATCCACATCTCTAATGTAAGCTGATCACCGATTTCGATTAAATCCTTAGCTGCGCCGCAATCGACATGTCCACCACTAAACTTGAGTGCATCACCGATCTTACCGTTAACTACCTCTACATTTCCGTCCATAGTTCCGTTGTTGGTACCAAAAATATCTTTAACCGTTTTATCAGTAACTGTGTCCTGATTAAATGACCAATAACTTATCAATCCATCTGTAATTGCTTGTTGTGCTTGTGCATCGTTTGTGGTAGTTAATACAGTTGCTATAACGAGAAAAAGAAACATGTGTCTCATAATCCTAATAATCATCTTGTCCTCCAAATTTGGAATAATAAGTGCATTTCTGCAGGAATCGTTTGCCTTATTTATCTAATTAGCGGTCTATTTATAAAAACTGAGGATTAATCTACATTTCTTAGGGATTGAACAAATTGATTGCATTTTTCTACATAATAGTGTTAATTTCACTATCGTATTAGATTCAATCGATAGATTGACCTGACTATCAGTACAAGACTGACTTCTTAATTATTCTCTCAAAATAAACTGAATTTGTCAAGCTATATTTATCTCAAAAATATAGGGTTATTTAGTTTTATAGATATTCATTTTATCAAGTTAACTGTGAGTAAAGGTTTTGATGCATATTCCTTTATTTTATCAGCGATCCGTGTTATGCCTTGAAAACGGAATACGGATAATGCGGTATTTCGTAAAGCGGCCATGACTTGTGGAATAGCCCCGCATCTGACAGGTGATGCGTCCTCGCCGAGTAGCACATCGCGCATCCAATGCGACTTGTTCTCTATTGCCCAATGGCCTCTCCGTAAAGCAAGTAAGCGTTCTGCGGATGCCTCACTCGGTTTCAGGCTCGTAATCCCATAGGTAGTGCGGGTTGTCTCTTCTCCTGTCTTCATATTTTTGGAAGTATAGCAATATTGGATCACTTGTGCTACGCCCGGCCAATCCAGATATGCGTTGAGACTTGTGCTTGCCTTGATACATCGCGTCTCAAGTCTGCCATGCGACTTTTCAATCGTCTCATGCATGTATATCGGTTTCCCTAAAGTAGGGTGTGTTGTGTCTTCAGAAACCGCGTCAGGCACGCCTTGAAAAAGTTTTTCAATCGCTTCTAACAGGTCCGGTTGATTGCCTTTAACAGGCAGCATATAGTCGCCCCCGCTGTTTATGATTCCGTGGCAGAAAGAGCGTTGTGTCAAAAGGGCATCCGTTGTGATAACTTTGCCTGCTACATCAAACGCTTTGAGGATTTCCGTTGATACCGGTATTTCATTGGTTTTGTCGCTGACACCTCGCTGCGTGAGGGTGATCCCTAACTCATGAGAGACGACGGAGAGTAAATGGCTGATCATCGCACCACTTTTTTTAGACGCACGCAGGGTTTTGCCATCTATAGCGACTGCGTCGGAACACCCCCGCAAATCAGGGCACTCTGCTAATGCGGCGTTTACCCATTTTGACAGGATGTTTTCTAATGCTTCAACGTCCAACTTTTTCAACAGATTATGGATAGTTGCGGCACAAGGCGTTTTGTGATGTGTGAACCCGAGTGCTTTTGTGAGTGCGGGCTGTGAGCGTGCCCAGGTAGCGATGGATGTATACCCTTTATGCCCGCACATCAATCCAACGACTAAAAGTGCGAGGATTGCTTTCAACGGGTGTCGTTTCCCTTTTTCCTTGCGTGGGTCTGTAAGTTCTGCTAACATATCCATTAAGTGGCAGGACTTTTTTCTTGTCATTCTTCACCTCAAAAGATCGTAAGTTTTTAAGGTGAAGTATAGCAGATATAGCGTGAAAAATCACGGTATATCTGCACATCCTAAAATATTAACGATTGTGATAAAAAACAACTAAAATACATAAAACTAAATAACCCTATCAAAAATAAACTTTCCTTGCAATCCATGATGAATTGTGGTATCCTATCTATAAGTAAAGTAATATTCAAGCGGGGACAGATCAATGAAATTGGGTTTATGTACAATCGCATTTGAAGAAAAACCTTTGGAAGAGGTAATTGATATCGCTGCAGACTATGGGTTTGATGGTATTGAAGTATGGGGAAAACCGCCACACATGCCACTTGAATACGATGCTGCCTATGTAAAAAACATTAAGGATTTGGCACAACAGAAAGGATTGGCGATTTCTGCCTTTGGATCCTATGTTAATCCATTGATGGAATTTCATCAGAAGCATTTTGAGGATGCATTTAAAATTGCACATGATCTTGGTACCAATCTAGTTCGGATTTGGTCTGGCGGTGGTCCGTCAAAATCTATCATACCGGCCGATAAACGTATGATCCTATTCCGATTAGTAAGTTTATCACAATGGGCAAATTTCCGTAGTATTATCATGGGATTGGAGATGCACAATAACCACCTGTCTGATACAGTTGACAGCATCCTTGAGATTATTGAAAACACCAATATGTCATCCTTAAAGACGTATTACCAACCACTTTCACGGTATGATGCTGATGAACCCCACACTGCTGCCCAACGACTTGCACCCCACGTTGTGAATATTCATGCTCAGAACTTCGATGAAAACGGTACAGCATGTCCAATCGCTGACGGTGTTGTTGACTATAGCAGGATCGTAGAAACTCTTGGAAACGAAGGCTATGATGGGTATATTCACGTCGAATTTGTCCGCGGTGATAACAAAATGGATGCATTACAACGAGATAGAGATTTCCTTGCAAGTCTAACTACCCCTTTGGTTGAAAATTCATTGAAAAACCTGGATACCGAGTCTGTATAAGCAGAGTCGGTTTTTCCTTACATGCGATTAGAAGTCGGTATCATTGCACTCCTTGAACAGACATTAGAGATTCACGCAGAAAAACATGTGCGGTTTGAATGGCTTCGGAACAAACCTTCTCCTGATGATTTCGGAGATCTTTATGATAAGCTAATGTACCTTTATGGCGAATTCAACGGAGATTGGCAAGGCACTGGAGCAAAAGCAGACGGTTATCTTACACCTGATGCATATTTTCCCGAACCATATAATTTTATCTTTGAGTTTGATGAATTACAGCACTTTACAAAATATAGAGAATTGACATTCAAATATTATTCTGAAAACATGCCGCTCGCCTACGAACCTGATAAGTATGTTACGTTTTGCAAGGAATACCATCAAGCTGCACTTACTAAGGGACCTGACCGATTCAGAAGGCATACAGCGGATTTTCCTTACGAGAACGGAAGGGCAGCACAGCGAGCTTTTTTCGATGTTTTCAGGGATTGGCTACCGCCACGACATGGACTCAATCCCACTGTACGACTTGCAGAATTTGAGGTAAAACCTATTCTAAACGGTAAATTAACTGGAGATGCTGCGATTTCATATATGAAAAATCTCATAAGAAGTCGCACCGTAGACATAATATAGAAAAGGTAGGGTATATTACACTATATGGGCAACCGAGCAGGTTCAATAGTGAATCTTTCTGATTATCCACTACTACAGCAGATTGGAAATACACCGCTTGCCAAAATTGATCTCTTTAAAGACGAATTACCACATGTGGAGATCTATGCAAAAGTGGAAACCTATAACCCCGGCGGTTCTATAAAAGATAGACCTGTCCTAAGAATGGTGACAGAGGCGATTGCATCTGGAGAACTGACACGCGATAAAGTTATATTGGATTCAAGTTCAGGGAACGCAGGGATCGCTTATGCAATGATTGGAGCAATACTTGGGTACCAAGTTGAACTCGTTATTCCAGATAACGCCAGTGAAGAACGAAAAAAACGAATCCGCTCACACGGTGCACAGATTATTTATACTGACGCATTACTTGGGTATGATGAGGCGTTGCGAGAGGTGCAACGCAGATACGAAGCACAACCGGATAGATATTTCTTTAAATCCCAATATGATAATGATAATAACTGGCGTGCACATTATGATACCACAGGTCAGGAAATTTGGAAACAAACAGATGGGAAAATTACTCACTTCGTAGCGGGAGTGGGGACTGGGGGCACTATTACCGGCGTTGGACATCGCCTGAAAGATTATAATCCGGATATTCATATTTGTTCAATAGCACCTGATGAATTTCCCGGAATTGAGGGATTGAAAAAACTGGGTGGTTCAGAAGATATTGTACCTAAAATTCTTGATGTAAATATAATTGATAGTCATATTCCTGCCACTATTGAAGATGCTTATGATATGTGTACCCGTCTAGCACAGAAAGGTTGGTTTGTGGGGCAATCTTCAGGCGGATATCTATACGGGGCATACAAACTAGCACAAGAAATACAAGAAGGCGTTATTGTTACGGTATTTAATGACCTCGGTGAAAGGTATTTTAGTACGAGTTTGTGGGATTAATGCCCCTTTACTTCTAAGATGCAAACCCTATAAGAGATTGGAGTTTTATGGATACAACGGTTATACCTTTTCAAGGCTTACGTTACAATGTTGAGAAAGTAGGTGATATTGCCGATGTAATTGCACCGCCCTACGATGTGATAAAGCCTGAAGAACGCATTGATTTGGAAACGCGCCACCCTGAAAATATCATCCGACTAATTTTGAGTCAACCGCAAGACGCTGACACAGAAGAAAACAATCAATATACGCGTGCAGCGGAATTGATGCAGCAATGGATGTTGAAAAACACCCTCGTCCAAGACCCAACTCCACGTTATTACATCTACGATCAATCGTTTACTGCCCCAGATGGCAAGCATTATACGCGTCGGGCTATAATTGCCCTCGTCAAACTTGAACCGTTTGGGAACAAGGTTATCCTCCCCCACGAAAAGACACATGCTGGACCAAAAATAGACCGACTCAATCTTATGCGTGCTTGCCACGCTAATCTTAGTCCAATATTTCTTCTCTATCAAGATACTCATGGTGACATTGAACAAATCATGCAGGCCTTTACCGATGATAACGCACCTGATGTAGATTGCCCAGACACTTTTGGGAGCACACATCAATTGTGGTGTATGGATAACCCCGATTCCAATAACAAAATACAAAAACTATTTACCTCCAAACCGCTTTTAATTGCAGATGGACATCATAGATATGAAACTGCACTTGCATTTAAAGATGAAATGTCTCGGCAAAGAGGAATCAATACATCACTTGGATATGACTATATGATGGTGAACCTTGTTCGGATGGAATCACCCGGATTAGCAGTTTTGGCAATTCACCGATTACTCAGTAAGTTAACTACGGAACAGATCAATCATGCTATTGCTGGATTGCCTGAAGTATTTGAGGTACGCGAAATTACTTCTCTTTCAAACCTTATGAAGAAATTAGAAACGTATAAAGGGAAATCCTCTGCTGTTGGAATGTATACGCCTGACAACAAATATCGTCTGTTAACTCCGCATTCATCATCTGCAGGACAATTAGATGTTACGCTTGTTCAAGATACTATTATAAGCAAGTTGTTTAAGGTTGAAACATTAGCAGATCATATCAGTTACACTGCTTATACTGATGACGCTGTTGAGCATGTGAAAGAGGGTTCTGATCGTGTTGCATTATTCATGAATCCAACACCTGTGGAACAAGTTTTAGATGTTGCAATGGCAGGAAAGACGATGCCGCAGAAATCGACCTATTTCTATCCAAAAATGGCGACTGGGTTCGTTGTGAATCTGTTGAATAGATAAGATTATCAAGAAATCCCATCGGAGGAGAAATATGAAGAAAATGAGCACACTGATATTTCTCAAAAGCATTCGGAAGAATGTCAGTTAATAAAGAGATAAACCGTCTGTGTCCAACTACCACATACTTGGTAAAAAAGGTTTTTTTATGAATATAGCGAATAAAACGATATTTATAGGTGACAATCTGCCTATTCTGCGCGGGATCAATTCTGAATGCATTGACTTGATATACCTTGACCCGCCTTTTAATAGCAATGCAAACTATGCTGCACCTATCGGATCAAAAGCAGCAGGTGCAGAATTTAAGGATACATGGTCACTTAGTGATTTGGATGTTGCATGGCTTGACTTGATTGAGACCAAATATCCTGCCGTTAATCGCGTTATTCAAGCAGCAATGACTAATTCCGATAAATTATATCTGATTTACATGGCAACCCGTTTGCTTGAAATGCACCGTATCCTGAAATCTGATGGTAGTATATATCTACATTGTGATCCAACAATGTCACACTACCTAAAACTGCTAATGGATGCAATATTCGGAAAGAACCGCTTTAAAAATGAAATTGTGTGGCAAAGGATACAAGGTGCTGGAAAAACAGCCCAACATAAGTCCGTTTCATACGGTACAGTAACAGATCAAATACTTTTCTATGCTTATCCAAATAGCAATTTTGATATTAATTCTGATTTAATGCCATTTAGTGAAGCTTACATTAAGTCATTCAAATATGAAGATGAAAAGGGTAAGTATCAAAGGCGTAATCCATTCAGACCTCCAGGATTAGGTGCGCGTCCAAATCTATGCTACGAATATAAAGGATTTTACCCTCCAAATCCGAGTGGGTGGACTGTTAAATTATCAAGACTACAAGAGTTAGATGAAGAAGGTGAACTTGATTTTGCAAATGGAAAGGTCTATCGTAAACATCGTTTGAAAAAAGGAATGTCACCCAATAATTTGTGGACAGATATACAACCTGCACTTGGTAAAGAAAAAACAGGATACCCCACCCAAAAACCGCTTGCCCTGCTCAACAGGATTATTAAAGCTTCTTCCAACAAAGGCGATGTTGTGTTAGATCCGTTTTGTGGGTGTGCCACAACGTGTGTAGCAGCAGATCGCTTGCATCGGAATTGGGTTGGCATTGATATATCACCAAAGGCAGTTGAATTGGTAGTTGAACGCATTAGAACAGATCAAGGCTTGTTTCAAAAGATCGTAAACCGAGAAGATATACCACACCGTACAGATTTAGGTGATATATCACCTTACAACACACCAGCGAACAAGACAAAATTATATGGTGAACAAAGTGGCTACTGCAATGGATGTAATACACATTTTGAAACTCAGCATCTGGAGATAGACCATATTATTGCAAAATCAGTTGGTGGAACAGACCACATTGACAATCTTCAATTGCTATGTGGTAATTGCAACCGAATAAAAGGAAACCGCGGACAAGAATATTTAATCGCAAAACTGGCAGAACGTTAAATCCCAAACATATCATTTCGCAAAAGTTAGGAGTTATAAATTGAGTAACCAAGCCAAAAATCAACATTATATCCCCAGGTTCCTTTTACGTAACTTTGCTATAAATCCGGAAAGTAATAAAAAATCGCAAAGTATTTTTGATGCATAAACAGACAAAAGAAATTGAAAAGGAAAAAATAGAGAATATTTGTGCGGTGGATTTTTATAATACTCCGCTGCTACAATAAAAGTGAACAAATGCACACTGAACGACACCTTGATACCTTAGCTTTTTCACATCACTTATATGATGAAACACCACGTGAATTGGAATTCCGTGCGACATCTCAAAATGAAGCGGAAGAATGGCAGCATGTATTGCGCGAAAAACTTATAGAATTGATGGGCGGTTTCCCAACAACGAAGTGCGAATTACGACCAGAAATATTGGAAATACGGGAATTTGAGGGGTATATACGTGAAACAGTGTCGTTCCAAAGTCGTCCAAAGATGGAGGTTTACGGATATTTCCTTTCACCGACCCACATGGACATTTCCTCACCAAACGCCACAATTCTGTGTTTGGCTGGACACGGACGTGGTGTAGATGACATCGTGGGGATTGAAGAGAACGGCACGATGCGTGAGGAATATGGTGGATATCAGAACGATTTTGCACTACAATGTTTAGCACACGGGTACACTGTCCTTGCAATAGAACAATTCGGATTCGGTCATAGGAGAGATGAGGTAGCGCGTGGGAGAGGTGGTGGTAGTTCTTCCTGTCAACCGAGTTCGGGTGCTGCATTGCTACTCGGGCAAACTATGATAGGTTGGAGAGTCTACGATGCAATTCGCGCTTATGATTACCTCAAAACTCGTCCCGAAGTTGATATGAACAGACTCGGAATCATGGGCATCTCAGGTGGTGGTACAACATCGTTTTACACTGCTGCAGTCGATCAACGTGTAAAGGCAACTGTAATTAGTGGATATTTCAACACTTTCAAGGATAGTATTTTAAGTATCAGTCATTGTATGGACAATTATATTCCGAATGTGCTAAAATATGCTGAGATGTATGATATCGCCGGCTTAATCGCACCACGCGCACTTTTCATAGAGTCCGGCACTGAAGATACGATTTTTCCTATTGAGGCTACCCGATTTGCTGTGGAACGTGCAAGGTCTATTTATAAACACTTCAATGTAGAAGACAACTTAGGTATTGAAGTGTTTGAAGCAGGACACAGTTTTTATGGAGTCGGCGCGTTTGAATTTCTAAAGAAGATTTTATAATGGGAGTATTGTGTGGCAATAGAGTTATTTTCAATTGGCACTGAGTTGGTACTCGGTCAAATTCAGGATACCAATGCACACTGGATCGCGCAGCAGATTCTACAACTCGGTGGGGAACTACGACGGGTGACCATGCTACGCGATAATTTTGATGAGATGACTGAAGCATTGGACTCAGCAATCCAACGTGATAGCGCACTCATTTTAACAACAGGAGGACTTGGACCCACACCAGATGATATGACTGTGGAAGTTATTGCTTCACTGATTGGAACAAGAATTATCGTCAGCGATGAGACAATCGCGGAATATCGCAAACGGCGTGAGATGTCAGAGGACGATCCGCTTAATGAAGCATTGACTAAAATGGCAACTATACCAAAGACAGCAGAAGTCCTTCAGAATCCCGCAGGATGGGCACCGTGCATCAGTGTGGAACATCAAGAATCCACTATCATGATGATGCCAGGGCCACCGCGGGAGATGAAGGCAGTCTTTGAGACACATATCCAACCTTTAATAGTAGAACGTTACCGTGCTGAAATTAGCACAGCACGGGTTCATGTAAATATGTTTGAAGCTGAAGTTTCACCACTGATGCAAAAGGTAATGGAACGACATCCAGAAGTGTATCTAAAGGCTTATGTTTCCCTACGTGAAGCAGGTGGGAATACTATGCCTGTAGATATCGTTTCTACATGCGACGATAAAGAGGAGTCTGAAAAACAACTTAAATTAGCTATTAACTTTTTCAAGGAACTTGTTCTGGAAGCAGGAAAAACGTTTAGTGATGATGAACCATCTGAATGAATGAACACATGTGTTGTCGGCAACAAAGGGCATGACAGGACAGATATTTTGTAAGGGAGAATTATATTTTGAATCGTAGACCCTCAGGAAATAAGAAGAAATCGCAAGCGCGGTTTTCAAACCAACGCGGAAAAAATCGAAAAAAACAACAAAAGAAAAATCGACAAGAGGATACAGTGGATGTCGATGTTGAAGCAGAAGATGTTGAACGCACACCCTCTCAAAAAGATAAAATCGAAGTGGAAGGGGTTGTCGTTGAACCTTTACCGAATGCAATGTTCCGTGTAGAATTGGAAAATAAGCATAGAATTCTTGCACATATCTCTGGTAGAATGCGGAAATTCTTTATTAAAATTGAACCTGGAGATAAAGTTACTGTAGAACTATCTCCTTATGATTTGACACGTGGTCGAATCACGTATCGCAAGTAAGGTATTCAAGATTTTGCTTCTGATTTTTTAGGAAAGTGTCATGAACCCCGCTACCTTAGTTTATGTCAATAGTCATGAAGAAAAAGAGATAAACAGATTACTCCGAACTATTGAAGGAAAACGTGAACAGGTTGAAGAACTCACTGTGACTATGGAAAACCTGAAGGCGGAAGTTGATCTATTCCAACATCGTTATAATGCTCATATAGGACGTTACTACTTTGAATTGGATAAAGTAGATCTGGAAGCGAAAGAATATCGTCTCCGGATACAATTACGACATGAAGATATCGCTGAAGATGAAATTGAGGCACGTGTAGAAGCATGCTTTCGGGAAAACCGAGCACGTATCAATGCAGCTAAAGAGCAATCAGAATCCGATGAAGATATTGAAACAAACGATCTGCCTGACGAAGAAGCGAAGTATTTACAGAAACTTTATAGAAAACTTGCAAAACGATTTCATCCAGATAAATCTGAGAATACTGATGAACAGAACCGACGATTACAACTGATGCCGTTGATCAATCGTGCATATAGAGAGAATGATGTTCAAATTCTTGAAAGGCTAAGTTTTGGAGAAACTGAGGAGACGCTGCAGGTTGAAGAATCAATCTCACAAAAATTGGAGCGACTTCATACTGAACTACGTAGTCTGAACAGGGCAACAAGTGAATTACGATCTGACATTAATCGGGTAAAAGCGGGACGTACCTATCAACTAAAGCAACAAGTTGAAACCGCGGAGAAGAAAGGGAATGACCTGCTAACAACGCTCGCCGCAGATATCAAACGAAAAGTTCAGTCAAGTCGTGCCCAGTTGACACGATTGAAAAATTTGTGGAATGGCAATAAAGTTCATAATAAATCTGAATAACAATCTACTGTGATTTTCAACACGATTCTGTGAGGAATCTGATATGCAACTCAAAGACAAGGTCGCTTTAATAACTGGAGGTGGACGTGGTATTGGCAGAGCCATTGCCATTGGTTACGCTGCTGAAGGCGCGAAGGTTGTTATCGCTGCACGCAGTCAGGATCAGCTTGACGAAGCAGCCAATGTTATATCAACACAAGGTGGTGATGTCCTCACAGTGCAAGCAGATATACGGAATCGTACTGAGGTAGAAAACCTTGTCCAACAGACAATAGAAAAATATGGACGAATAGATATTCTCGTCAACAATGCTGGCATCAACCCCAGAGGGTTCTTTTTGGAAACGACTGACGAGGAGTGGGATGAAGTTTGGAAGATCAATGTCATGGGTGTTGTTCACTGCTGCCGTGCAGTGTTACCGATAATGCAACAGCAAGGAAGCGGCAATATTATCAACATCGGTTCTGGTATGGGACAAGTAGGTCATGCGAATCTCAGTATCTATTGTGCCTCAAAAGCAGCGTTACACGGATTGACACAAGCAATTGCAGAAGAAGTATGGGCAGATGGAATCATAGCCAATGTCCTCATACCCGGTCCCGTCAAAACGGAGCTCTCAAGGCCTGTTTGGGAAGGTGACAAAATCTTCAGAGCACAAAGCGACCCGTGGAAGGATCCAGAAAAAGTTGTTGCTTCCGCGCTGTTCCTTGCTACACAACCAACAGACAGTGGTCCGACTGGACAGATTCTTAGCATCATGCGTCGAAATAGTCCGTAACTGTCCTGAATTTTGGTATTAGACATAATCGCTATAACCATAGAGTGGTGTGTAAAAGTAGTACTCTGCGCGTGTACTTAGAAGAAAGGTTGGAGCGACACAGATGTCACATTATCCATTGTTAAACCTCCTATTTTATTTTTTTTCCAAAGCAATCCGCACATCTGTCCAAACGCCTTTGTCATCAACGTTCACATCCGCGGTAATGGGTCCGAGATATTCCAACGGAAAAAGATTATCCTTGAGATGTTTTATTAAAACTGCATCCAATTTATAACCAGATAAAGAGGCTATCATCGTTGCTATCGGTATGAAACGCGTTATTTCAGGGACTAATAAATTCGGTTGAATATATGTCTGTAGACTACCGGTAGCAAACTCTACACCGCTAAGTTCAGGGGTGTCTCCTGAATACGTATCAAGCATTGACTTCATACCGGTTAGCGTTGTGCTGAAGATAAAATCATCATCTACCAGTGCATACGCACCTGTAAGTGCTAATAAGAAATTGAGACGCATTCTGATAGGTTGAACAGTAACCCCTTTGTAATCTTGTGCTTCAAGGAACTCAAGGGGTAGACCTGATACAGTGATTTCCATATTCTTTAACATCTCTAAGTTTGCGCGAAGGGTGTCAATTTCTTTTACAGGTACACGCAAGACTAAAGATGGGAATTTAGATACTTCACCTTCACTATGTGAGATTAGCGCAACCGTCATCTCTTTATTAAAATAGGGCAATATATGGATGTCGCCTGAATTCACTTCAATTGCTAGGGTGTCGCCCACTATTTTCGCAAATTTTGACCAATCTTGGCTTGGATTAAATGTTACCAATGCAGTGTGTTCTGGAAGATATTTGGGTTTGACCTTTTTCTCTGATTGAAGGGGTTGTGGGACATCTGCGTTGCTATAACGACTCTGTGAGATAATCACACCGTTTTCGTAACGGTTGCCGATTACCCAATAATCTCTGTTATTTTTCCAGTGAGATAAAGTTCCTACGATTGAATCGCTAGTGTCCACCAGACCCTTCAAAAAACCAGAGAACTGAGAGACATCCATATATCCAGTATTTTTGTCGTTGTCGTAACTACGTTGTATATCCGCTTTTAATTTATGTTGGACGAGGAATCCATCTTTTTTCCCCGCATATATGTCAATGACTTCAGCCAATAGTAACGGATTAAGGCTTAAAACCCCGATTTTTCCGATGAATGTATAACTAAAATCAAGTGGATAGCCAGTGATTGTGTTGATAGTCAAATCGTTGTACTGAGTCTGAATCCTTTTGTATTTGGGATTTATAGCATCCGTTGCAGTGATTGCTTCAATCGCCAGTTTTTCTGCACCGCCGACTTCTGTGATAAGTAAAAAGGAAAGTTCGCCCTCACGTTGATATAAGGCAAGAATTGCTTCTGTGCCAAAGTGTCCCTTGACTGTCTTCATATCAAGTCTACCGCCCATCTCGGATTCCCACACCAATTTCTGATATGCCAATTGTCTCCACCAGAGTTGATTTTTGATATGACTTAGGATGGGCATTTGTGCGACCTGTTTTCCAAACGCACTTCGATTAAAGGTGTTAACTAACCCATCAAGTTCCTTAAGGGTTAAGTAACACAATGGCGTTTCAGGCAGGAATGTAATAAGACTCTGTTCAGGTTTCCAAAGGGCAGTTTGATGATAAATAATTGAAAACAAAACGATCACACCTATCAATGCAACCAGAATAATGAGGAGTAGTTTTTTTCTTGTGATTTTCATAGTGGTAGATACCTACTCTGATGCATCAAGTTTGATTAGTATTGATTATAGCATAATGGTTCTCAATAGGCAATGCAATTTGATATTGTGAAATGGACGCAATTGTTGTAAAATCAATATATTTAAGGTATTGTTTCGCGCATAACCGGTAGAACAACATATATGAGCAATCTTAAGTCCGTTTTTACATCATACTATAACCCTACGAAAATCCCTAATACTACAATTTACGTCGGATTTCTGATTTTTGCTCTCTCACTTCCATTTGATAATTTAACCCTTTTCCTAAATATCGGAATGTCGTTTGTTCTCATTGGGTGGGTTGGACGTATCATCTGTAATAGAAAACTTGAATGGAATCGTACGCCTCTGGATATTCCGATTGTCCTGTTTTTAACATTTGCATTGGTTGCCTCACTATTTGCACCAAGCCCATCGAGCGTTAGTATCGGTTATATTTGGAAGCTGCTTCGCGCAATTCTACTTTTTTATGCGGTGATCCATTGTCATTTGGGGAAACGGTGGAGACATGTTCTTGTTGCGTTTATTGTTTCCGCTGGCATCAGCTCAATGCTTGGTATATGGTATTACATTAATGGCACAGGTTTGACACATTCCCTAATGGGGCAAGTTGATTTAGAATATCAACATGAATTTTCCATTGGAGATGGGTTTTCAGACAGATTACGTGCCGATTTACGCAGTATCAATATCCCAATATCGCAAACCGCATCTATAGTGCAAACCCAAAAAACTAATGAATGGCAGATTGATGACTCAATGAGGAACAGACGTTACTTCGTTAGTAAAGACGAAACACATCTTAATATCTACATGATAGAACAACGTCTCTCTGGCACCTTCAAAGCACCAAATTATCTTGGAGCATATCTCGCGCTCAGTCTTCCTTATATGTTAGGGTATTTCGTAGTGAGTTGGCAATTACTACGCAAACAGAAGTACGGAATATGGGGTATCATTGCACTCGGTGCTGTTGTTGTCATGATGACCGTAAATTTGGCATTAACACTCACTCGTGGTGCTTGGGTCGGTGTTGCAGTTGCAACATTAGGCATCAGTTTGTATTTAGTTGTTGTTAGTCTTTCAAATATGAAATCGATCGGTGGTGTTTTGAGGTGTGTATTGATAGTGGTTATTTTATTATCAATGGCATTAGGTGCGTATGTATATTTACTGCCGCAACATATTAAGACACGTTTCAACACCCTGATTGAACGACCTATAGGTTTTATGGGAGAACGTCCGCAGTGGTGGGGTATATCGCTTGATCTCATTCAGAAATATCCTATCACTGGCGTTGGTATGGGTCGGTTCCGTCATGAAGCACGCTTAAACGCGCCACCTGATGTGCAGGATATTCCTTACCATGCTCATAACATCTATCTACATATTGCAGTTGAACAAGGCATCCCTTCACTACTTCTGTTTTTGTGGATGGTAGGTCTATTTTGGAAACAGATTTGGACAATCCGGTCTGATACGGATGGTGAAGGGAACTTTTGGAAAATGGGTACATTTATCGGAGGCAGCGGATTTCTGATTTCAACGCTTGTCTATGGAACTGCAGATTACATATTCCATCACCGTACACTCTTGCTTTTCTGGTTCATCATTGGTATAATATTTTGTATTCAACTGCAAGAGAACGAGATCAATAAAAAAAGATTGCATAGCTAATAAGTTCCTCAATACACTTGTATTAGTTTGACTTTTGATTACGTTCTATCATATAATAACTTCAAGCATTGATAGTAGAGAAGTTCATCGCACAGTGTGCTCTACCGATTGATGACGAGTAACAGTAGAGCAAACGGCATGCATCTAAACTATAAATAGAATTCTAAAATCCCAAGTGGGACAGACTTGGAAACAAGATATAGCAGATATTTCTACTTTTATCCCTGTTGCTGGGGTAATTGTAGGTGCAATAATAGGAGTAGTTGATTTTATTATGTTTTTATCTGATTGGTATAGCGAAAAACAACAGAAACGAATTAAAGAAGCAGAAGCGGAAGGTCTTGCTAAAGGAACGGCAAAATACTATGCGGCAGTTAAAGATTGGAATGACCGCAGAATTGAGGCAGAAAGCAAAGGTGAGGATTTTGACGAACCTATACCGACTCCACAGAATATACAGGAAGCAACCCCTGTTGAACAAACTGATGATGACCACGCTGCAGATGATTCTATTGCTTGAAATACGAAAACGTTAGTTCGATAACGTGAGCTCAGTAAAGTGAGCTCAGTGTCCTTGATATGAAAGCTATTTTGTAGCACAAAAATGTCTTGTTCCAAACTCACGTTTCAATAATAGTGCAATTGTAAATGATGCTATGTCATAAGGTGAATACAATGGACGTTTCACGAGCTGCTGAGACAGACTCTATATCCGCAAAATTAGCTGAATTAGAATTTGCAGATAGAACACAGTACACGGATGATGGACCTCATCCGTACCTACGGACAATATTTGGAGTGAGCGACAAATATCTGAGGCGCGTGTTTAATGAACACCAGCTAAACGAATTCAAAACAGATTGCTTTCGTGATATTCAAGGGGACAGGGATTCAACAATAGAACAATACATCAATAAATACTATGAATTTGTAAAAAGAGAATATCAAAAACAATACAGTAGTGCCGAATCTTCTCTGAATCAATTTATATTTTCCGACCCTAAAAAACCGAAAGCATTATGGGGAGACTGCTTGGATTTTTTGCGACGTATGGACAGTGAAAGCGTTCAGCTTATGGTTACATCACCTCCTTATTACAATGCACGAGATTATTCACAGTGGGAAACTCTGGACGACTATTTGAATGAAATGTCTTGTATTATCAAGGAATGTTTAGGGTTATTTAGTTTTATAGATATTCATTTTATCAAGTTAACTGTGAGTAAAGGTTTTGATGCATATTCCTTTATTTTATCAGCGATCCGTGTTATGCCTTGAAAACGGAATACGGATAATGCGGTATTTCGTAAAGCGGCCATGACTTGTGGAATAGCCCCGCATCTGACAGGTGATGCGTCCTCGCCGAGTAGCACATCGCGCATCCAATGCGACTTGTTCTCTATTGCCCAATGGCCTCTCCGTAAAGCAAGTAAGCGTTCTGCGGATGCCTCACTCGGTTTCAGGCTCGTAATCCCATAGGTAGTGCGGGTTGTCTCTTCTCCTGTCTTCATATTTTTGGAAGTATAGCAATATTGGATCACTTGTGCTACGCCCGGCCAATCCAGATATGCGTTGAGACTTGTGCTTGCCTTGATACATCGCGTCTCAAGTCTGCCATGCGACTTTTCAATCGTCTCATGCATGTATATCGGTTTCCCTAAAGTAGGGTGTGTTGTGTCTTCAGAAACCGCGTCAGGCACGCCTTGAAAAAGTTTTTCAATCGCTTCTAACAGGTCCGGTTGATTGCCTTTAACAGGCAGCATATAGTCGCCCCCGCTGTTTATGATTCCGTGGCAGAAAGAGCGTTGTGTCAAAAGGGCATCCGTTGTGATAACTTTGCCTGCTACATCAAACGCTTTGAGGATTTCCGTTGATACCGGTATTTCATTGGTTTTGTCGCTGACACCTCGCTGCGTGAGGGTGATCCCTAACTCATGAGAGACGACGGAGAGTAAATGGCTGATCATCGCACCACTTTTTTTAGACGCACGCAGGGTTTTGCCATCTATAGCGACTGCGTCGGAACACCCCCGCAAATCCGCACTTACCCCCATTTTTTTTTGAATGCGTGTGTAGTTGTGTTCATAGGTCTCCAATGTTGTCATGTCAGTTCTTCTGCGGTGAGAAAGTTTATATCTCTCAAACAAGTCCTCTCGGTGAACAAGAGCAACGCCTCCTGCGTCCACACCTCGCGGATCATACGGTTGATGACACTGATCACGGAGTAAACTTTCCGCGTAGGGTGTAAAGTTTTTGCCCATCTGTCCGCAGCTTTTTCATAACACAGGAACGCCAAACCATAAGCCACGACTGCCAACAAAAACAGAACTTCCATCCGGGGCTGTTCGTTCTTTCTCAAAACGAGTGCTTTGAAACCGAAGTTCGTTTTCAAGTCTCTGAACCCGTGTTCAATCTGTGTCCGCCGCTTGTAGCAAGTTCGCAGGGGGTTCCCCTGAAGCCGATTGGAGATAAGATATAACGGGTCTTTCTTGGTGTGCTGTCCCCCAACATAGAGTGCCACAGGCACCTGCTCCGTGTAGTGATAAAGCACTTGTGGGTAAAAACCATTTGCCACTTCTTCAAGGCACTGCTTGTTGCCTG
The DNA here is from genome assembly GCA_965200395.1 of Candidatus Poribacteria bacterium. Taxonomy (GTDB): domain Bacteria; phylum Poribacteria; class WGA-4E; order WGA-4E; family WGA-3G; genus MSPOR6. Next base: position 2,324,346 of record CBDAUH010000004.1, read on the forward strand.
CTATACGCACACCAACATTGCGTGGCACACGCATCAAGTAGCAGATGCCTTGCCCCTCAAAAAACTTGAGGATCGCTCTCGCTCGGGCGAACCCTCTGTCAAAAACCAACACAGGCTCCCGACTATCCCCTAACACTTTAACAACGCGACTATGGACATCACAACAGAACTGCTGAACTAAATCGTTATGTCCTTGATAGGTGCCATCTTTGAGCATCTCATTTTTATACAGAACCCAATAGAGCGGGATCGCACGATTGCGAAACGGAAGGGCTGCAACAATCGCCTTCCATCCGCCCGGTAAATCTGTCTCGTCTATCAGCACAAGCAGATGCTGCATCCCCACAGAACGACACACACTGACAACTATATGTGACAACCAAGCACCCTTCACCGCTGCAACCGGAAAATAGGTGTCAATAAACCGCAACACACGCTTTTGCTTAGACTTGTCGTGTTTCACACGGATAGGTAGATGTGAGGCAATCGATTGAATACGAAAACTCGGGGCTACACACACAGCCTGTAGCATCAAATAAAAGTTGCGGAGCGTCGGTTTTTTGATACAAACCCCGTTGAAAACTTTACGAAAACCTGTTATAATCTTTCTGGGATGTACCCAGCTAAGGGTATATTTCATAAGAATACCTCCCTGCCGGTTTTTCACCGACATTATTTTATATGGAGGTATTCTACCATAACCCATCAGACTTTCCAACTTATTTCTATACACACACACGCCTACACATACCGCATACAAAAATGGGGGTAAGTGAGCCGCAAATCAGGGCACTCTGCTAATGCGGCGTTTACCCATTTTGACAGGATGTTTTCTAATGCCTCAACGTCCAACTTTTTCAACAGATTATGGATAGTTGCGGCACAAGGCGTTTTGTGATGTGTGAACCCGAGTGCTTTTGTGAGTGCGGGCTGTGAGCGTGCCCAGGTAGCGATGGATGTATACCCTTTATGCCCGCACATCAATCCAACGACTAAAAGTGCGAGGATTGCTTTCAAGGGGTGCCGTTTCCCTTTTTCCTTGCGTGGGTCTGTAAGTTCTGCTAACATATTGACTAAGTGGCAGGACTTTTTTCTTGTCATTCTTCACCTCAAAAGATCGTAAGTTTTTAAGGTGAAGTATAGCAGATATACCATGAAAAATCACGGTATATCTGCACATCCTAAAATATTAACGATTGTGATAAAAAACAACTAAAATACATAAAACTAAATAACCCTAAGGAATGTTATAGAGTCCTGGACAACCATCGTCCCTTTGTTTTTAATGTTGGTGATATATTTGACAACGACAATAGACAGACTAAATCTACTTGGGGAAAACGCAGAATTCCCCTGGGGGCATATTTCACCGCAATATTTGAAGAACACGGCTTCCAATTTGTAGACGACTTCATTTGGGACAAGGGTGAAGTTCAAACACAGCGACATAAAAATGGAAATAGACCTTACCCCTTATATCAATATCCAGTAAACTGTTATGAGCATATTTTTGTCTTCTATAAACATCGATTAGATGAAACACCTTATCCATGTCCAATATGTGGTTGTTTGAAAATCAACGGAAATGCATATACCAAAGTTGGAATCAAATCTTGGGAATGCAAGAATTTGGAATGTTTTGAACGATCAGCAGCTAATCGTGGTAAACGTTTTTCAGCACGTACGCAGTTAATGACTGGCTTGCAAAAAGAGGGAAATCTTGTTTCTGATAATTTGCTGCAGATGTGGCGGCGTGATATAGTCAAATTCGCACCAGTGATCAAGATAAATAGCAAAGGACAAAACACCCTTGGACATACAGCACCCTTTCCAAAGAAATTCCTGAATATGCAGTAAAGGTGTTCACAGGTGTAAATGAAACTGTCCTGGATCCTTTCGCAGGTTCGTTCACTACAACAATTGAATCATTTCGACAAGGACGAAATAGCATTGGAATGGAATTGAATAGAACATTGTTTAGGGATGCCGTACGAAAACGGTTTTTAAAGGACCTCAATACCTTACCAATAGAGTTAGGAGATGGTAAATGAATGAATCAGGAGGTGACAAGCGCGTTATTGGACTTTATGGAGAAATGCGATTAGCGATGGAACTCCATAAACGAGGATGGCAAGTTTACAGCGCGTATATTGATGAAAAATACGATTTTGTCATTTTGAAAAGTTACTGCGAAAACTGCAAAACCTTCAAAGGTGCATGGACTCGCGAAGGCACATATAAAAACAAGAAAGGCGAAGAAAAGAAAGGCAAAACATTAACACCACTTTGTGAAACATGTCACCAAGACAGTTTGAAAATGCTTGTTAGATTTATTCAGGTGAAGACTTCAGAAGGAATCACTGGCAGTAAAACAAAATCGGGAGATGTAGACAAAAAGTATAGTTTCCATGCTAAAATTCGTTATCACTTGGCAGATGCCAGAATATTTTACGCTTGGATACAAGTTTGGGACGAAGATAACGTTAACTATTACATATTCAAAACTGAAGACGTAGCATCTTTTGATGATTTGCAAATAGCCTCTTATCAAATAACCGACAATCAGAAAACGACACTGAGAATAAACAAAGAAGGAAAAGTACTATGGTAAAATATAAAGTTTTCTATACATATTTTTCTATTTGTGGTATAATACACGGTATTATGGCATATTCAACAGACCTGCGAAAACGCGTGCTTGATTTCATTGATAACGGCGGCAGCAAAGTAAAAGCTGCGAAACTTTTCAATATCTCACGCGATGTTATTTACAAATGGCTCAACGCACCAGACCCACTCGCCCCGAAAAAATCAGGACCTAAAGGTCCCAGATGTATTGACTACAAGGCACTCACACAACAAGTAAAAGATTTCCCCGATCAAACTATACAGGAGCGCGCAGATCATTTCGGCGTTTCCTACTATTGTATTTGGTATGGACTGCGAAAACTCGGTATCTCGCGAAAAAAAAGACACTCGGCTATAAGGAACGATGTGATCACAAGCGAGAAACTTATCGTGAACAACTCGCTGCTGCAAAGGAAAACGGAAAATCCTTAGTTTTTATTGATGAGAGTGGTTTTCGGTCAGAAAGTTTCAGGCGTTTCGGGTATGCTCCGAAAGGTGAACCTGTTTTTGACCTTATATCCAGTCAAAGAAACCGCACCACAACTTTGTTAGCTGCACGTATAGATGAGGCGTTTACAGCCCCTATACTATTTGAGGGGAGTTGTAATGCGGAGCGTTTCAACACTTGGCTTGAGCATGAGTTATGCCCGCGTTTAGATGAAAACCATCTTGTTATCTTGGATAACGCACGCATCCATAAAACACACCGCACCCGGGATCTTATAGGGGCATCGGGTGCCTCCCTATTGTATTTGCCTCCTTATTCACCGGACTATAACCCAATTGAACATGATTTTGCGAACATCAAACGCTTACGAGAATATAATAAAGATAAAACACTTCAGGATATAATCAATATGTATAAATAATTCAAAACTCTACCATAAATGAGGGAAAGAAATATAATTACGGCGTATTTGAAAATTTTCACAACAATTTTGAATGTTTGGAAGAGATTGTTGATGGTGATGATTGGAAGTGACAGCAAGTGTTTCAAGTCAACTACTGTCATCGGAATGGGTGAGGCATTAGGGAAAAGTTGATAGAAATAGAAGCACTATATAATACATATAGTCTCCTTGCCACAGGTCCTCAACATAACATTTAATCTTAAATTCAGACATTATTTTCAATTTGAAATGAAGTTACAGTGGAGTTATAGATGCCAACAAATGGTGAACTGATTGAAAAATGGCGTGATGAACCTGCACCGCTACTCGGTATATTACATGCTTTTCACGATAGAGATGGATATATATCAGAAGAAACATTACGTGACATAGCAGTCGGATTTCGGATTCCACTCGCTGAGCTGTTTGGCACTTTAACTTTTTACCACCACTTTGCTCGTAAATCCCCAGGACAATCAGCACCGCGTGTATGCACCGGTCCTGTCTGTCGGTTGAATGGAGGATTGGAAATTCTTGAAGCTTTAAAACCAGAAGGTGCAACGCCGATGGCATGTTCTGGAAGATGTGACGATTGTGTTCCAGTACTAAAAGGACATCAAGTGTTCACTGGAAAGCAGGCAGACAAACTTGCAGTTCAACTCACTCCATTACCGCCACCATACCCAGGTGAAAAAGAAGAATGTATTTTTGCACATATACGAGAACCCGAGCAAAATACGCTTGAAGGATATCAATTCGTTGGAGGATATGAAGGATTAAAACATGCAGTCACATATCAGTCACCTAATGAAGTAATTGACACACTTAAAGAAAGTCAACTTGCAGGTAGAGGTGGTGCAGGATTTCCAACAGGTACAAAATGGGAATCGGTTTTGAATGCGCCAGGTGAACCAAAGACAATCGTATGTAATGCAGATGAAGGTGAACCCGGATGTTTCAAGGATAGAGTTATTCTTGACTATGCACCTCACATGGTAATTGAAGGGATGATACTTGCTGCTTATGTGACTGGTGCGACGCGAGGTTTTATCTATCTTAGATATGAATATCCTGAAACTTTGAATACCCTTGAACAGGCAATTAAGGAAGCTAAAACAGCAGGTCTGATTGGTGACGGTATACTTGGAGAACAGTTCAATTTCCATATTTATATTAGACGTGGTGCTGGGGCTTATGTCTGTGGTGAGGAAGGTTCATTGTTAAATAGTTTGGAAGGTAAACACCCATTCCCAAGGAACAGACCTCCATATCCAGTAACGCACGGGTTTGAAAACCTACCTACAGCCGTAAATAATGTGGAAACACTTGCAGCTGCATCGAAGATTATTCGACATGGTGCAGCTTGGTATAAAAATCTGAGTTACCATAAAGATTTTGCTGGAACAAAGATCATTAGCTTATCAGGTGATATACGACAACCTGGGAATTATGAAGTGCCTTTCGGTCTGCCACTGAAAACACTGCTTTATGATTGGGCAGGTGGACCGATGGCAGGACGGCAAATCCAAGCAATTACATCAGCAGGTTTATCGGGCGGATTTATCAGTGAAAAAGAATTTGACATAACTCTTGATGAACCCAGTTTTCAAAAAGTTGGTTCTATGCTTGGGGCAGCGGGAATCATGGTTTTTGATGATACACGGAATATGCTTGATGTTGCACATAACGCTATGGAGTTTTTTGCTGATGAATCTTGTGGAAAATGTTTTCCATGTCGTATTGGAACACATCGGTTAGCTGAACTTTTAACTGAACCATTGCATAATAAATCAAGAAAACTTATCTCTGAAATTGGTAATGTAATGCAAGCTACAAGCGCGTGTGGCCTCGGTACTGCCGCACCAAATATAACCAATAGTTTGATGCGATTAAGTAAGTAATACATGTTGTAATAGAATTTTAGGTGGTTAATTTAGATGATCACTTTTGCTGGCATACCCTGATGTGGACACAAGGGTTTATTTCGCTTTGTCTCATCGTATTTGTAATCGGATTGATTACAGGACCAGTACACTTTTTCTTTCCAGTGTATGCTAAATCTACATTAGGTGAAGATGCTTTTTTTGCTGGAATATTACGTGCAATACCTATCGGACTCGGTGGAATTACCGCACTAATTGGAGGAACACTAAGTGACCGATTCGGAAGAAAACCAACGTTACTGATAGGTATGTCCGGCGCGGTTGTAATTGGTGCACTCTTCACAACACAAATACCACTGTTCATTTGGGGTATTCTCTGCTATGAGGGAATCGCTTCTGGATTCAAAACAGCGGGAGGACAATCATATCTAATCAGTTCCGTACCATCAAATAGACTCGGATTTGCAACAGGACTCTATTTCATTAGCAGTACTGTTGGGAATGCTTTAGGGAATGCAATCGCTGGAGAAACCGTTCATCGAGTCAATTTCCATATATTCGGTGTAAGTTCAATTATTTTTTCTGGTCTAATGTTCTTGGGGGCGTTTCTTTATTTACCCCGTGTAAGACAAAATATAGACCAGGATAATCAGAATCAAAAAGGCATCTGGAAGTCAACACTCAACGTGGCAAAATATGTAAACCTATGCCGCAGAGCCAATATTCAGATGTTAATCGGTCTACGCGTTTTTCCAACCTATTATTGGGGTTCAGTCAACCTACTTATGCCGATTTTGATAAATCATCTTGGTGGGGACAGGGTAACTGGATATTACGGAGCAATCAGTTTGCTTTTTGCCTTTGCTTGTCAGTTGGTTACTGGTAAAATATGTGACACAAAAGGTCATAGAATACCTGCCTTAGTAGCTAATATTGTTGTTACGCTTCTTGCTTTTGGATTAGTGTTTTTTCACAACTCGCTATTCGGATTGGGAATATTTGGGATACTTGGTGCTGGTGCTGCTTGGGCACTTTCAACTACAATACCACGGTTCATTAATGAATTTACTACACCACATGAGAAAGGGCACGGCGTAGGTCTTACACATTTAGCTTGGAGCACCGGATTTCTTCTCGGTTACGTCGCAAGTGGTTATCTACTGAAAATATCTACACATTTACCCTTTATTGTGGCAGGAATTTTCCTGATTTGTTCATCATGTATAGCCTATAAACTATGTATCATAAAATCGCAAATTAGAAAGGAACACTTATGAATATTGTTGAGCTGGATTTAGAAAATGCAGAACACCTTGAACTTACAAAATCACAATGGCGGTTTGCAGAAGGTCTCGTCCCCGGGGAACCCAACGGTGGATTAGTCAATCTGATGCCAGAATCACCAGCGCGAAATGCTGATTATGACGATTCCGATTGGGACATCTGTGAAAATATCCAAGAAATCGTTTTAACAGGGCTCTGCTTCGGTTGGTATCGTATCACCGTTACCATTCCTGAAGAAGTTGATGGAAAATCTGTTGCTGGATCAAAAGTGTGGTTTCACACATGTATTGATGACTACGGTGAAGTCTGGGTAGACGGTGAAATTGACTTAGCTTTCGGTGAATCTGGACGTGGTGCTGCTTCGGGTTTCAATACACCACAACGCGTTGTTGTGTCCGAAAGTGCTGAACCTGGAGCTAAACATGTCATCGCATGTTTAGCTATCAACGGTCCGCTTGCCAGACCAGGAGGTGGAATTTTTCTCCGTTTCGCAAAACTTGAATTTGAAAGCGAATAATTTGATATGATATGTAGCGTAACCTTTCCAGGTTGCGTACGCGATGCACAACCTGGAAAGGTTATGCTACAAATAGCCTTCATATTTCGGACACCGAACTCACGTTGAGTTAGGAAAACCAGGATTTTGTCCACAAAGAGAGATACATCAATCAGTACTCAAGAAATACAAAGAGCAGTTGTTCTGCTGAGTGGTGGGTTAGATTCGACTACAACCTTAGCAATTGCTATCGACGAAGGTTATGATTGTTATGTGATGAGTTTTCTATATGGACAACGAAATAATTTGGAATTGAAATTTGCAGAAAATATCGCAAAATCGTTTGAGATAAAACATCACACTGTTATTGAGATAGACCTTCGTATATTCGGCGGATCAGCTTTAACAGCAGATATTGAAGTACCCAAAGAACGATCGAAAACTGAGCCAAGTGATGGTATCCCTATCACTTATGTTCCTGCTCGTAATACGATTTTTCTCTCTTATGCACTTGCGTGGTCCGAGATACTTGCCGCCGATGCAATTTTCATAGGCGTTAACGCTATTGACTATAGCGGATATCCAGATTGCCGTCCAGAATATATTGAAGTCTACGAAAAATTGGCAAACCTTGCTACACAGATAGGTGTGGAAGGTAAGAAAAAAATAAAAATTTGCACACCACTCATTGAGAAAACAAAAACAGAGATAATCCAAATTGGAGCATCTCTAGGAGTAGATTATAGTCTTACACTTAGTTGTTATGATCCGGATCCTGAAGGTAGAGCATGTGGTATATGCGACAGTTGTCATCTTCGTAGAAAAGGATTTGAAGATGCAGGAATATCTGATCCAACTTTATACAGTACACCGTAGATCTAAAAAATATGATAAAAGCAGTATTCTTTGATTTTTATTACACATTGGGTGTTTGGGGACTTCCGTTGGAGGATAGTCTTCAAAAAATTGCTGATAGATATGAATTTGATATTGACTGGGAACTTTATATAAGAGCCGTTAAGAATCTGTTTGCTGAGGCATCTGGGACAGATCCTTCAAATCATTCACTGTTAGAAACCTTGGATAAAATAGTTAAAAGTTACTGCAAATTTATCCGGGAACTCGGCGTTCAGGAACATGCAGACCAAATGGCATGGGAATTACTGCAAGCTGGACACTCGCTCTTTGCTGCAAATGTCGCATCACTTTACAACGACACAATTCCAACCCTTCAGCAATTACGAGATGATGGTTACAAATTAGCTATCGTTTCAAATTGGGATACACCCTTAGACCCCCTGGCAGAACGTTTGGGAATTGCTGAGTATTTTGATGTAATCACAGCATCACACGATACACGTGTTCGGTCTGCAAAACCAGACTCATATATCTTTGAGTATACATTAAATGCAGTTGGTGTGTCTGCAGAGGAAACTGTGCATGTGGGTGATACTTATGAAGCAGATATTATCGGTGCAAGAGATGTAGGTATTCGTCCAATTCTTATTGACCGAGAGGGATCACAACAAGGTAGATGGCATGAGACAATTCGGAGTCTTACTGAATTGCCTGAACTGTTGAAAAGTTCAAAATAGTCTGTAATACTATGAGAATTGTGAACGTAATGCCCATAATCCCTGTCCCGGTTCACTAATGTAAAAGAATCCATCATCATTGAACCCATCAACGAGTGATTTTGGGTTATACTGTTCCAATGCTTTATCCAATTGCATCCATTCGTAACCTGCAGATTCAATCTCTTTTTGTGACAAATGTTCTGTAGCATAGACGACCTTGAATCGTCCTTCCGTACTCCCATGTATTAAGTGTGCAGCAGCAGAAAGATTATCGCGCAGTTCAGCATTATCCTCAACAGCTTTGAGTGTTGTTTGAGTTCCACGATAACCGTACTTCCGAATTAGTCTGTCTATTTCGGCATCCTCTCCAAACTCGCGTAATTCCGGTGCTATAATTATCAACTCACCATCGTCAGCCATTGCCATACGAGTCCGATAGATCGCTTTATTTCCCAACCAAGTGCTTCTAAATTCACGAGGATCTAAGTAGACTACCGCTTTAGACAGCGGTTCATCTAAAAATGTCATATTAACATTTCTACTCAATTCCGCAGCAATTTCAAATGTCCAAGCATCATCTCCGATGTAAAGCCCACGCATTACTCGTTCACCATCTATATCCACGTCCATAACACTCATGATATAGACAATTCCGAGTTGTTTCAGGTAGTGCGTATGTGCATAATTCAACACACGTCTAACAGATGTATCTGTACGTCCCATCAAACTTTCCATGCCATCAACTGCTCCGAGGAAATGTGTCTTATTTATCATTTCAACCCCACCCGTTCCGACAAGTATATTCTTAAATCCGTTCGCAATACCAATAACTTCATGCGGAATTACCTGTCCGACTGATAAGATGAGTTCATATTCTCCCGCCACAATGCGACGATTAATTGATACTGGAATACTATATTCCAATCTCCCACTAGATACATCACGGATAAACTCGGATGGTACTTCACCGAAGGTAAATATATCAGACCGCCAGTCATGTTTATGATATTTTGCCTTCGGTAGAACGCCATACATCTCAGCAATATGTTCATCAGTCATTGGAGCATGCGTTCCGATAGCGGGGAGTATGTCAAAAACGTGACCGTTGCCACTGTCCCAAAGTTCATAGAGAATACGCGTAAGTTCACCTGCATTCGAATGCAATCGCGTTATATCAGGTGGAATTACCAATATCTTTTTTGGTATTCCACCCATCTTTAGCAATGCCTCATGGATAAATGCCTTTTTCACTTCAGTTGTAATAATTGAATTTTTCCCACCGTGTGCTAAGTATGTTGACATAATGTAAATCCTATATGTCTATTTGCCCTTGACATGAAGAATATTTTGTAGCATAACCTTTCCAGGTTGTGCTTCTTTAGGACGCAGCTTGTCCCATAATTTTTCCAGGTTGTGCATCGAACAAAAGGGGTAAGTTCTTGAAAATAACAAGAAATTTGGATTTCCGCATTCCCTCCGCCTGCGGGAGATAAGGGGTAAGTCCTGTTGAAATTAATATAAAGATTTTATTGTTCCCCAAGTTGTACTCAACTTATTCCGCGGTTCTACTAGTAAAACCAAATCTTTAACTGAATCCCCAATAAATAGATTGTCTAAGTAAACAAGACCGTAATTGCCAAACTTACCAGTTTTAAATGTAGCATCCTTCCCTACCGTAGCAGGATCAATTTTATCAAATGGCGTATCGTCATCCCTATCTTTCAATTTAAATGTGAATTCATCACTATCAAGTATCAATTGTGCACGATACCACACATCAGGCTTGTTCATAACTGAACCTGCTTGAATTTCTGTCCAATTTCCTTGACGTTTGTAAAAATTGTAAGCATTACCCCCTTGACGTCTGTCGCTTAAATAAAATTCCTCGCCACCTTTAAAACGAAATACAACTCCCATATAAAAATCGTCTGGAAACATCATATCCCATTCTGCAACATAGTCAGTCCAGGTATCATCTCCCGCCACATAAATCGATCCGCCGACATCGTGTCGAGAGTCATCTGAGGGTTTGTCGGATGTCTTTAGCACATTATTCCCCGCATCTTTTGGGTCAGCAACGACTACCGCTTTCGTGTCACCTTTAAACCCAATTTCCCAGTTTTTCGGTTCCTGGTTAATAGAATCTTTCTCAAAATCATCGTGAAATAGCAACTTTGCTGATGTGTTCATTGCAAAGAACATAGTGAACGTGAAAACAGCAATCAATATGATTGAGATTGAAAAACGCATATCTTTCTCCTATAAACAAATTTGATTTTGGACCATAGCCATCCAATTATCGAGAGGTATCAAGGATGATTACCTTATTTGAATAAAAATAGGGTGTGAAAATTACTATTTTGTTATAGGGATTTAGCACCCCCTCGTTTGACTCATCTCCCACATCTGCCTTATTAGGGACTGATCAACAAGCTGCGTAAGTCCTAACAGTAACCTTTATGCCCGCTAATTAACAAAAACAGTCATTTTAACACCAAGTCGATCAGCGATTGCATCTAAAATCTTTTTCTTCTTTTCGGTATTGGTTTCAGATACTATCCAGTATGTTCCAGTTTCTGTTTCAACTTTCCTCTGGTCTTTACGGGTTTTGCCCTCATACTCACAATCTGCTATTAGCGGTATCTCATTAGCAGACAGATCGAGTTCTTTGACTTCCTCGATTCCTATTGCCTTAATGACCTCAATGAACGTATTTATTGCAGTCCTCTCAGAAATCCAAGTTCCGTCCGGCATTTTGACAGATATAGGGTTATCAGGTATCGTTTCTGTGGTAGAATCTGAAGGATCCCCGAACATACCGATCAATTGTCATGTAACTCCCTACCAGGCATACCTCTGCCTTGTTCAATCAAAGCAATGTGTCCGCGAGAATAACCTACTATCTCAGCTACTTTTTCTTGGGTCATATTAGGTTCGCTGTGATGTCGGCACTCCCTAAGCCATTTTCCGAATGCAATGGCTTCTTCACTTTTGGTAGGTTCTACATCGGTTTCTATATCTTCTTCATCCGAGGGCAATGGCACATCTTCTATAAGCGGCTCAGTATATTGCACTGCATAATTCTCAATATATTGGATGATCCGCGGTGTTGCATAAAACCACTCTCCGCGTGCTTTAAACCCTCCAAAGTGCTCGTGGATCCGTTTTTCCTCGCGGCGTGCTGCATCTTCTTCATCAAACGGGAGTACCCCCATTGCCCATATTTCGGATTCACTACCGGTTTGGAGGGCTGCTCTCCGTAGTGAAAGTTCTGTACCTGTATAACCAATTTTGATGAAATCGGGATTGGTATCCCCGAAAGTGCTCTTGGCAAAAAAGTACACTAACGGTTGATTCTGATCTGACATGATTATTACTCCTTGTTGTTAGTGACTTTGGATTTACACATTTGCAGATCAAAAGTCTGATATTACTCGGTATCAAGTTGGTAGCGTATTGAACCTCTAATGACTTAATGTTGACATTAACGGGTCGGTTTTTTGAGAATTGGAATCGGCCACGACGGTAAAAACCTGATATATGCTAATCTTAATGTGAACATCTTATCCAGCACCTTAATGTAGCCGCGCCCTTGCATCCTTGCGTCAAAATTACTGAAGTCCCGCTTTAGAATAATGTCTTTGAAATCCGGATAGATGACCTTTAAAAATTGAAGGTCGTCTCCCGCTTTTAGCAGATCGCGGATAGGTAAGAGCATAGCCAGGACAGGGACGATCACAATTTCACCAGCTCTTAAAGGGGTTTTTGTGAGAGTATGTCCAATACCGCGCATCGCAGCAGGATCGCGAGTGTCCATGATTTCAATAACAGCTTGGTTTCGTAGTTCTTCAAAAGCAGAAACAAACGCTTCTTTTTCTCTACCGAGGAAAGAGCGTGTATCCGAAATTCTGAGATAACTTTGAAAGTAATCGCGGTTCGTGAATCTGGAACTCCCGAATCTTCCCTTTTTTTCTGCTACCCAAAGATGTGAATGGATATAGGCAACAAAAACAGTATTGACAAAGGATTGTAGATCCTGCTCACTATCAAACAGTTTTAGCTCCCGGAGTGCTTCGCTGAGCCTGCTACGGCGGTCCGTAGTTCCTAAATTCTTATTCCAGACGATTGCTTCGACGCTGACCGTTGATTGGGTTCTAGGGCATGTAAATGTCTCCCATATTGTTGTAAAGGATCCATGCCGATGCTAAGCACAAAATATTCACCTATTAGGACAGCCGACTCAGACAATTCTGTCCATTCTGCAACCTCGTAGAAAAGAGATTTAAGGTTTTGAAATCGATTCAAGTACACCCCGTACCTCGAAATGTCCTCGGATTCAACGGATTTCGTTCTGTAAAGTTCTACGAGGTTGTTTAAAACATCTGGTAACATTTCTTGAGCTAAACCGGTTTTCGAGTTTGCCTCCAAGAAGGTTATGACCTGTTTTTGGGTCGTCATATCTGCCGTGGCTGTCGGCAGAACCGAATATCCTAAGAAGCAGATACCTATCACAGTCATTATCATTTTTACATCCATGCTTTTACCTCCTTTAACATGCTCCGAGAGCACTCAGAATCCAAAATACGGCAATAATGCCGATTAAAGTGAAACACCTATAACGACGCGTAAAGGGTGTAGAGTTATCTGACAAATGAGCCTTAACTTCTTTACTGTCTAACTTCCTGTCCCTACTATAAACATTACAGAGCAGCAAATAGTGTTTCTCCGTAATGAAGTTGAAAATTTTAGACTTGATATTATTGCAAATCAATTATATCATATAACGTACAATAAGACATCAAAAAGAGGTGTGCATGCACATTCTACACACTGCCGATTGGCACATCGGACAGCGACTTTATGAACGTCAACGCCTTGATGAACATGAACAGTTTCTAACATGGCTACTTCAGATTATCAAAGAATATAATGTAGACCTGCTCCTTGTTTCAGGTGATATCTTCGACACTTCTCTGCCGTCCGCAGAAGCAACTAACCTATATTATCAATTTCTCTACAAACTATATGAAACTACTCAGACATACACGGTTATAACTGCGGGTAACCATGATTCTGCACGGCACTTAGAAGCACCAAAAGAATTTCTTAAAATGGGACGTATACATGTCGTAGGATACGCTACAAACCCAGAAGAGTGTGTTATTCAAATTCCCCCTGATAATCCGCAAGTTACTGTTGCAGCTGTCCCATATTTATCAGAAAATGAACTACCACATGTATCTTTTGAATCTGATATAGAAAAAAGTGAACGTTATCGTCAAAGACTCAAAGCATTTTACAATGAGTGTGTATCACAGATGCCAAAGCAACTCCCCAAAATATTGATGGGACATCTGTTTGTACGCAACGGACAAGTGACGGACTCTGAACGGAATATTCAAATCGGTGGGGCATCTGCAATTCGATCTACAGATTTTCCCGATAACGTTGATTATATCGCACTCGGTCATCTCCATAGACCACAAACTATCAATGAAGCCGATTACCCTATACGTTATTCAGGTTCACCTATTCCCCTTAGATTTAATGAAGCGAAATATAGCAAAAAAGTATTCTTGCTTGAGTTTACCGAAAAAGGTGAAATAGAACGAGATGAAGATATTGAAATTCCAGTTTTCAAAGAACTGTGTACAATAATTGGAGACGAGAACGCTGTCACCTCACAAGCATCTACAGAAAATTGGAATGACAAATTCATACAAGTAAAACTGAAATTGGACTCAGTTGGAACAGGCATTAGCGATAGAATACGGCAAACATTTGCAGAAAGTGGTGGCGATGTGCTCTGTGTTGAAATTGAGTTGCCGGCACCTAAAGACCGGCCACAACTCAATGTTGAAAAAATGGAGAGTCCTGAATATATTTTCACAGAATATCATAAGTCTAATTGGGATGAAAGTCCCAATGAATCACTGCAACAAACATTTAAAGAATTACTACAGATGGTTGAGGCTAATCAATGAAACTACGTAAATTAAAACTTAAGAACATAAATAGTTTTCGCGACGAAATTATACTTGATTTTGAGGACGCTCCCCTCGGCGATGCCCCTCTTGTGGCAATTACCGGTCCCACAGGAGCCGGAAAAACAACTTTGTTAGATGCAATTTGTGTCGCTCTTTATGGAAAAACACCACGCTTAACAGGCTCAGGAACCCAAAATCCAAACAACCTTATTAGTCACGGAGAAAAGGAATGCTTTGCTGAAGTACATTTTGCAGCAAACAATACACAGTATACCGCAACATGGTCTGTCAGACGTGGAAGTTCTCCTCGAGGCAGTTTGATAAACGCGGATACTAAAGAACTCATTTCCGATAAACTTTCGAGTAGAGGAAAATCATTAGGATCTTCGGAAAAAACAATAAGTGAAGAGATTAATTCTATAATGGGGCTCGATTTTAATGGGTTTAAGCGCTCAATCATGTTAGCACAAGGTGAATTTGCCGCATTTTTGAAAGCAAAGGACGAAGAGAGAAGGAAAATTTTGGAAACTACGGCGGGAATACACATATACGATGAACTTAAACAGATTTTGAATGATCAAGTAAATGAAGTTTCCAATAAATATATACTGAAAAAATTGCAATTTGATTCCTTTGCTGACACCTCACCAGAACAACTAAAAGAACTCAATGATGAACTCAACAGTATGCAAGAGGAGACTGAAAAGTTAAATAAAAAACTTCAAGAAATTCAAAATGACAAGAGACAAGAAACTGAACGAAAAAATCAATATGATAATCTTAAATCATCCAAAGAACGATTAGATATTCTTAAAGGTGATCAACAGAAAATTGACAATTATAAATTAGAACTTGACAGAGCTGAACAAGCAAACCAACTACGCGCAGAAAAGTCGACTTTTGACACTACAAATTTAGATTATCAACGATCAGAAACCGCGCTGAATACCGCTAGTACCGAATTAGAAGAAGCACAAAAACAGATGGAAACTAATCAATCTGTTTTTACTGATAAAGAGAAGACTTACGTTGATATTTCCACGACACATGAAGAAAGATCGGCAATATACACACAAGCTAAAGCTGACTTAGCAAGAGCAGCTGAACGATTTGAAGAAGTCAATCGACGAAAACCTACCCTGGAAGAATTGGATACAAAGATTACTCAATTGGCTAATGACTTATCAGAAAAACAGCAACGACAAAATGATTTAGAGAATCAAATTTCAGAAGCACAAACCTTCTTGAAACAGAACCCACTTCCATCTGACCGAGATACAAGATTGATTAGCTTAACCAAACTCCAAGAAAACATAAATTCAAAGTCGGAACAGTTAGAGGATAAAGTTGAGGATCAATCAGAACATACCTCAAAAATTGAGGAACTAAACGATAACCTAGAAAAACAGTTGGAGAAACGAAATAAACTTCAAAGTGAATTGGAAACATTAGCGGACAGAGAAAAGAAAGCGCAGCAAAAATATAATGAACTTCAAGACCACGGTTCACATGAAGATTGGCAAAACAGGAAAGATACGGCAATAACAGCGCAGCTAATAGTACAGAAGCATGAGATTTCCTCACAACAACTCCAAGAAACAGAGGAGGAATTGAGAAAAGCCGAAGACCGTCTTAACACAGTTGATAAATCACTTGCAGACCTTGAAAAAAAACTTATTACGCAATCCGACCTTTGTGAACAAGCCGATGTGAAGGTAGAAGAATTGAAAAAAGAAAGGGAATTGGCAATGTTAGCAGACTCTATCAACCACCTGCGGCATCAGTTAATAGATGGAGAACCGTGTCACGTATGTGGTGCTACAGATCACCCCTATTCTGATAGAGTTGAACCTGAAAGTGAAGAACTAATCAGGGGCATTAAGGAAAAATTGGACGTTGCAGAAAATGATGCATCAGAGAATCATAAACAAAAGCAAAATATACAAAACGAACAGGTCCGCTTCACACAGGATAAAACAAATATCACTCAGCAACTTAACCGCTGCAATCTGGAAATTGCGAACATTAAAGAACAGATAGTTAACCAACAAGCAGATTGGGAAGAACACTATGAAGACTTAGACATCTCACGCGAATGGATTGAAAATAGAATTAAAAAAGCTGATGAGGCAATTGATAATCTAAATACAGCCCAAGATGCTTACGACAAAGCCAAAAATCGCTCAGATGAAGTGTCCCAAAAACTTGCAATCTGTGAAAGTGAACATACACATCAGACCACACTGTTGACTGAAAGAAAACAACAATTAAATGATGTCAATGAGGAAATAGAAGATTTAAAAGCGGAAATCGCATCCGCAAAAGGAAATTTCTGGGAATCAACACCTCAGGTATTTCATACAGACACAACAGATCAGGCTCTGTCAAATTTTTCTGAGATGATCGAAAAAGTGAGTTCTCATGAACTGAAACTAGTAACCGATCAAAATCAACTTGCATTACTTAACTCAGAGATTGAAAACGAAAATAGCAATCATGTTACCTCAAAACAACGCAAAACTGAACTTGCCAAGGAAATAGAACAATACCAAAACGAAGGTGATGAAATACTGAATTCAGTGAGTGACAAAACAGATGGATTGGTAACGGAAGATGAAATCAACGACTCCATCTCAAAATTAGACATCAAACTTCAAAATGCAAAAAGTAATCGCGATGATGCATATCAAAGACTCATTGAAAGCCAGAAACTTCTTACTGAAAAAACGACTTCACACCAGTTTTGTGCAAACCAATTGACAGAAGATAATGAGAAGTTTCAAGCCGCAAGTAAAACTTACCATGAAAAATTAGTGGATTTCGGTTTCGACTCCCCTGAAGATCATAACACTGCTTTCCGAGAAGAGTCGCAGATACAAGAACTTGAAGATACAATAGATGCACACAAGGACGAAATCCGAAGTCTCAATGATACTATTTCAGAGTTGACTACGGAATTTGATAATTCACCTTATGATCCTGATATGTTGCGAAACATCACCACAGAGGAAGGTGAAATTGAGGAACAAATACAAAATCTGCATACCGAAATAGGTGGGAAAAAGCAGATCATTACGGACTTAGAAGGAAAACTGGATAAACGCGAAGCACTTGACAAAGAACTAAAGACCGCAGAACAGGAAATGGACAAATGGAAGAATTTGCAAGATATTATTCCCCAAAACAAACTCAGAGATTTCGCATTAGATCTAAAGTTTCAAGAGGTAAGTAAGAGAGCAAATGTACAATTGGCAGATCTAACATCAGAACGTTATCAATTGAAAGTTGAAACTATTGGTAAACTCAGCGTCGTGGACAGATCGAATGCAAATGAAGAACGACCTGTTGAGACACTTTCTGGTGGAGAATCATTCCTGACAAGTCTTGCATTAGCACTTGCCCTCTCTGAACTCAGTCAAGGCCGTACACAACTGACATCCCTATTCCTTGATGAAGGGTTCGGCACGTTGGATGCTGATACACTTGATACTGTAATCGCAGCTTTGGAAGGACTTCGCATGCAAGGCCGTAACATCTACATTATCAGTCACATACAAGAATTAACAAGAAGACTACCTGTCAAAATCAACGTTAGAAAAAAAGGTGATGGTAGTTCAACTATTGACATCAAAGGTTAATCAAAAATTGGAGGAATCACATGATATTTGGTTTCATGTCGTCTGTCTGTCCACCTTTATCGTTGGCAGAACTGATTGAAAAGGCAAAACAGTATAATTATGAACATTTGGAACTTCGTGTAGAATGGAATCACGGACACGGTGTAGAATTGGATTCTACGCCACAACAACTCAGCGAAGCAAAATCACAATTTGAAGATAGCGGGATTGCATTATCTTGTATCGCAACGGGTGTCCGATTTATTGATCCAGATGCTCAAAAGCGCAAACAACAAGTCGATTTACTAAAACAGTATATCGATCTCACAGAAAAGATGGGTGCTAAAAACATCCGTATCTTCGGTGATCCTGTACCAAAAACACCGAATGAAGTCGATCGAACTTTGGATTGGGAGGCAGATGGTATACGGGAATGTGATGGGCTAGCAGGAGAAGCAGAAGTCGCACTCTGCTTGGAAACACACGGAAACCTATTGGCAAGCTACTTAGCTGAAGTACTTTATCGCTCAGAAGCACAGAATACCTATGTGAATTGGCACGCTGCACACCACGTACGACATGGACAACCCGTGGATGTAGCATACGTACATCTGCGTCATAAAGTCCGTCACGCACACGTCAATTTCGGCGAAGAAGGCCCCATGCCCGACACCGAAAAAGATTCCTTAACACTTCTCGCAAAAGATAATTACACCGGTTATATCTCAATTGAAGTAATCAATCCAAAGGACTCAGATGCTGTGCTGAAAAGGCATGCAGAATTATACAAAACACTGTGAGAAAATCGCTCTATAGTGTAAATTAACGTGAGCTTGGGATCTTTGTAGCATAACCTTGTCAGGTTGTGACTCTGTGTAGCATAACCTTGCCAGGTTGTGCAGTATAGCGGACAACATTATCTGTAACCATAGTGTAGCAAGCACAACGTGCCTTGCGATGACACTATGCAACCCTTTAAAAAACCTTTACAGGGTGTGGCTCTGTGTCCCATAACCTTTCCAGGTTGTGCATCCTAACTTTTTATTGGATATTCATTAGACACTGAAAGATTCGCCACAGCCACATGTATTTTTGGCGTTTGGATTAGAGATTTTAAATCCCGAATCCATGAGGCCGTCATTATAATCTAACACCGAACCGGCAAGATATAGAGAACTGCGGGGATCAATATAGACCTTTAACCCATGAAATTCGTACACCCTATCTGTCCCTTTCGCTTCTCCGAATTCAAGGTTATACTGAAAACCTGAGCATCCACCACCAATCACTTGCATTCGTAAACCGAGTTCACTATCGGTGTCATTTTCACTACTATTAATCAGTATAATTGCCTTTTGCGCCGCTGATTCTGTTACATTAATCATTGGTCAATCTCCTATTATCTATTTAAGTTCGAGAGAGCTTCTTTTAGTGCTTGTACCGCGTATTCGGCAAAACGTTGCTTGTCTGGGGGTAATCCACCTAAAGCATCCGATATATCCGATACCTTAATCTCAAATACATCAACAATTCGGTTACCCGAAACTAATTCCGTAAGAACAGACCCACTTGCAATTGCAGTCGGACATCCAAAAGCACGGAACTTTGCATCCACTACTGTACCTTTTGAAATCTTTATTGTTAGTTTTAACATCTCCCCGCTTGCAGCCGATCCGATAGTTGCTGAACCATCTGCATCAGCAATCGTTCCAATGTTGCGCGGGTTCTCAAAGTGTTCTGTGACTTGTTGTGAATGCATATCCGTATCCTATTCTGTAGTTCAACATTACACCAAAACTCTATGATTTCATATTATACATTGTTTTATCGTAATTGTCAAGCCAAGTTGATTTTCTAAACTACCTACCTTTCGTGCAGGGCATCGGGAAGTTGGCAAAATATGATGCCCATGTCTGTGAGTTCTCGTTGCCCGATGTATTTGCCTGCAGCATAGACAATTGCCTTTCTACCATTTTCACTAGAGGCATCGCGGATACGTTCTGCTCGTTCTAAGTTGAACATAGCATCATCGCTGCAGAGATAGTCAAGATCAGGTTTGTAGAGGAGGTAGTAGTCATACTCGTCGTCGCTATAAAAAAGTCCGTCACTGTTTTGGGGTGCTAATGTTCCCGATCCTATGGCAGCACCGGACTTCGTTAGCAATAGATTTGCAGCAAGTACTGAGAATTCGGGCAAACTTTCTCCGGTAAGCATAGTTTCTGTTTCAATGGGGTGTCCGAGGGTACAGTATGTGAAGGATCCGCCTAATCCTTGTTGTAGTGTGGTATCCTTCGCGTCAGGAACGCCATTAATGACGCGTCGGACACGTTCTGCGGTGACAGTGTCGGCATAATCTTCACATTCAATGATGATGAACTTTCGGTTACCACCGTCTTCTTTGTTGAGTGCTAAAACCGCATGGGCAGTTGTGCCACTGCCAGCAAATGAGTCAAGGATGATGGCATCGTCCTTACAAGCAATCCGCACTAAATTTGCTATAAGTTCTGTTGATTTGGGATACTCAAAAGGCGCAGTGGAAAATAATTTTGTTAGCATCTCTTTACCAACTTCATGATTAACTTCTGTGCCAGTCAAAAGCGACTTGGGCAGTGTCAATAAACTTTCGCCTTTCAAGTAATCCTTACGGTAAATCCTCCATTTGCCTCCACGGACTTTTTGGGCTACAATTAGTTCCGGATTTTTATTGATTTTATCTTTCCCCCATGTCCAGCGCCCTTCTACACCGCCGTCAGTTGTCGGTAAAACTTCAATAGGAAAATTTGTGTCCGGAGTAAGAGATGTGCCGCCAGTGTTTGGATTTACATAGATCGGAAAGAACAAATTCGGGCGAGTTTCCCGATTGAAAAACTGTACTCCAGTATTCCGCAAACGTAAGAGCCGATATGATCCACCTTCGTCTTGTTTATTGTATTCTGAAAGAGATTTTTCTGTTTTCGGGATTTTATAAACTTCTGCCGTTTTTATATCTTTAGCGTACATCAAGACATATTCGTGAGTTCGTGCGACATGTTGTTGTAAAGAACGTCCACGTGGATTTGTTTGAACCACTATTTGAGCGATTGAGTTCTCTAACCCAAAAATATCATCCATCAACATCCGTAAACGGTGCTGTTCATTATCATCAATAGAGATAA
This sequence comes from Candidatus Poribacteria bacterium, assembly GCA_965200395.1. Lineage (GTDB taxonomy): Bacteria > Poribacteria > WGA-4E > WGA-4E > WGA-3G > MSPOR6. The sequence continues at coordinate 2,345,863 of CBDAUH010000004.1, forward strand.
AGATTACGCCATCATCCGAAAGAAGTTCTTTTAGTAAGTGTAAGCGAGGCCACATCATGCAGAGCCATTTGTCGTGTTTCTCAAGGTCTTCATTATCAACGGGAGCGTTATCTGTTAGCCACTGCTGCATGAGTGGGCTGTTGACGTTGTCGTTATAAACCCATCCTTCGTTGCCTGTGTTATAGGGCGGGTCTATGTAGATACACTTGATACGGTTTGCGTAGCGGGGCAGTAGTGCTTTGAGGGCGTGGAGGTTGTCGCCGTGGATGATGAGGTTGTCGTTTTCGCTTGTTGGGTTGCAGGAGCGGGTTTCGTCAGGTTCCAGTGGACGGTAAGGCACGGTGAGGTGATGTGCATAGATGTGTTGTTTGCCTTTGAACTCAAGTGTGGGCATAAGATAACTCCGGGGAAATCAGTATTTGGCTCAAAATGTTGTGGAATGTGAGAAAACTTGCTTATGAAGCTCATCCAATACCCGTTAATCTACCGTGGTAAACGGTGATACGAAGCGAAAATTTGAAATATAGTGTCTCGTTGGCCTATAGTTTAACGTCAGTTTAAGTAAAACATTTCGAATGCGCCGCAGGTGCTACTTTCGCAGCCGAAAACCCTAAATTGTAGTACTTAATAGACTGTCAAATATTTTTCTTTCTTCGGCAAGGTATAGTTCATATCTCTCCTTTTGTAAATCTTCTTCTCTATTCGACATATTATTATAATACTATGTAACTATTGTAGAGTCAATATTGTTTTCGCAACTTCCAGAGCCATTCAATTGTCGCGGACTTAGCGTCCTCCGCAATGCTGACAAAGATAATTCAGGGAATGCCTAAAGAGCATTCATACCTTTGGTGTTGTGCTAATCCGAGATGCTGACAACCGACAATCTGTGTTTATCCAAATCCTACGAAAAGCATCTTGAAGCATCAACCACCTAATCAGCGTTCATCCGCGTAATCCGAGATTCTGACAAACAAAAATCTGCGTCCAAAATCGACTTTTGAATGCCTCTGTTAATTCGTCAAAAAATAGTTGACATTTTCACACAACTGCTATATACTTTCGTTTTGAAAGATGTACTCATAAACGAGGAAAACATGCAAGAACATAACACTTTAAGATCAGAAATTGAAAGTCAAGAATCCTATTCAACCATGCAGCCGTTAAATCTCACTGACATCCTTGATGGGATGTTTTCACTCTATCGCAATAACTTTCAACTCTTTTTCAAGATTGTCCTAGTATATTTTGTAATTGGGTATCTGATAGACAAAATCAGTGTGTATTTTGTTTTAAGGGGTACGGTAGATAATATTCTGGTAAGTCTATTTTTTTTCTGTAATTATTTCGATGTTACTGTCACTGTTTGTCGGAGGTGCAATATTATACGCAAGTTCACACATATTTTTAGGGAAGGACATAACTGCTGAATCAGCATTACAGCAATCATTGCGTCGTTACCTACCGTTCCTGGGTGGTTTCGTACTATATATGCTGGTTACAATGGGATTGTCGATAACATGCATTGGTATACCTTTTGCAATTTATCTGGCTATACGATGGGGATTATATTCTCTTCCCATTCTGGTAGAAGAGGTATCAGTGGGTGCATCATTGCGTAGAAGTTCGGAATTAGTGAAAGGAAGTTGGTGGCGAGTGTTTGGAATTATGTTTGCAATTATTCTCATTTACTGGATGATATCAACTATTCTCTCTACCACATCTTCTTTTTTATTCATGCTTATCCCTGGTACAGCAGAAATACCACTTGATGCTACTCCTCTTGAAGTTATTCAATTTATTTTTCTACCAACCCCTGATAATATTGGTTGGTTCTTCTATTTTATTCAGTCCTTTATTTCATTAGGTATAACTGCACTATTGATGCCGATTGCATCAATTGGTTCTACACTCCTATATTTTGATATGCGGATACGGAAAGAAGCTTTAGATCTTGAGTTGCAGATTACAGATAATATTGACCAAATTCCAACTCAACTTAGCGAAGAATGATGGCACTAAAATTCAACTTTTTTTTCTTTTGTAGCATTAGTCTTTCTTGCCTGACCATGCTGTTATCCTATGCGTCAGAGGAACAGGTGTTTCGTGATGAATTAGAGCGAAATCATACAGAAACTTCATTATCTTTTGAGAAATATCAAACCGAATTAGAAAAACTGCTTAACCCCAAACCTATACAGCAATTTGAGATCAGATATGTACTGTTCCCATTAGGTATAATAGCATTCGGAATTGTTTTAATCTTTTTCATTAAACAGATTCGGATGAACTTAGTAAGCGATGTACGTGAAAAGGAGTTCGAGATTGTTGAAGATGGTGTGAGAACTGAGAAAGCTGCTCTTGCCCATGCAGATACTGCGGAAGCATCAAACGACTTCCGTGGGGCACTCCGTTATCTTTATCTATCCGCAGTTTTACATCTACAAGAACACGGTATCTTACCTTATGATAAAAGTTTAACTAACCGTGAATATCTACACCAATCACAATTAGACATCAACCTACAAGAGACACTCGGTCCAGCAGTTACAGTTTTTGATGAAGTATGGTATGGACATAAACCTTGTGATGCCGAAACTGTAGCAAATTATCGTGATCTTTTACAAAAGGTGTATACTAAAGGGTGAAATGTTAGTCAGAGCCATATTAACGTCAATTCAACCATGAAACTTCAACCGATCCCCATTTATTTCTATATTTTAATTCTACTCTCATGTTCACTATTTTCTTGTGATTCGCTAATAGAAACAGATGTTCTCCCGAAACTATTACGAAAATTAAAATTTAGAGTCACAAAAATAAGTGCACAATATCCTTCTCGTCTTAAGAACTACGATATCCTGTTTTTACAAGCACTTATCAAAATACCCTCTGAACCAGAGATTCGGAAAATTCAAGATTTTGTCAAAAGTGGTGGCACCTTGATCGTAGGGTTATTTAGTTTTATAGATATTCATTTTATCAAGTTAACTGTGAGTAAAGGTTTTGATGCATATTCCTTTATTTTATCAGCGATCCGTGTTATGCCTTGAAAACGGAATACGGATAATGCGGTATTTCGTAAAGCGGCCATGACTTGTGGAATAGCCCCGCATCTGACAGGTGATGCGTCCTCGCCGAGTAGCACATCGCGCATCCAATGCGACTTGTTCTCTATTGCCCAATGGCCTCTCCGTAAAGCAAGTAAGCGTTCTGCGGATGCCTCACTCGGTTTCAGGCTCGTAATCCCATAGGTAGTGCGGGTTGTCTCTTCTCCTGTCTTCATATTTTTGGAAGTATAGCAATATTGGATCACTTGTGCTACGCCCGGCCAATCCAGATATGCGTTGAGACTTGTGCTTGCCTTGATACATCGCGTCTCAAGTCTGCCATGCGACTTTTCAATCGTCTCATGCATGTATATCGGTTTCCCTAAAGTAGGGTGTGTTGTGTCTTCAGAAACCGCGTCAGGCACGCCTTGAAAAAGTTTTTCAATCGCTTCTAACAGGTCCGGTTGATTGCCTTTAACAGGCAGCATATAGTCGCCCCCGCTGTTTATGATTCCGTGGCAGAAAGAGCGTTGTGTCAAAAGGGCATCCGTTGTGATAACTTTGCCTGCTACATCAAACGCTTTGAGGATTTCCGTTGATACCGGTATTTCATTGGTTTTGTCGCTGACACCTCGCTGCGTGAGGGTGATCCCTAACTCATGAGAGACGACGGAGAGTAAATGGCTGATCATCGCACCACTTTTTTTAGACGCACGCAGGGTTTTGCCATCTATAGCGACTGCGTCGGAACACCCCCGCAAATCAGGGCACTCTGCTAATGCGGCGTTTACCCATTTTGACAGGATGTTTTCTAATGCCTCAACATCCAACTTTTTCAACAGATTATGGATAGTTGCGGCACAAGGCGTTTTGTGATGTGTGAACCCGAGTGCTTTTGTGAGTGCGGGCTGTGAGCGTGCCCAGGTAGCGATGGATGTATACCCTTTATGCCCGCACATCAATCCAACGACTAAAAGTGCGAGGATTGCTTTCAACGGGTGTCGTTTCCCTTTTTCCTTGCGTGGGTCTGTAAGTTCTGCTAACATATTGACTAAGTGGCAGGACTTTTTTCTTGTCATTCTTCACCTCAAAAGATCGTAAGTTTTTAAGGTGAAGTATAGCAGATATACCATGAAAAATCACGGTATATCTGCACATCCTAAAATATTAACGATTGTGATAAAAAACAACTAAAATACATAAAACTAAATAACCCTACCTTGATCGTAAGTGGCGGCAGTCATAAGACAATGGCGCGGATTGTCTCTGCTTAAGGATTGAAGCTACAGAATTTACCGGATAGAATGGAATATGCAAATAGATATAGCGATGAACCATTTTTTCCACTAAACGAAGTTAATAGAATACATCCGCGAACATATTTTGCTATTGAATCAGATAAGCGAGACATTGCAGTCCTATACGGTTCAGAATTTCAGGCAATTGTAGCCACATTACAAGATGGTAAAGGACGCGTATATTTTACTACATCTGCTTACCTATTCAATGAGCATGGATTGAAACATAGTGGAAATGCTGCACTGTTTTACAACTTAATGTCAACGTTCCCGCGTAAAGCACATATAGGTCTGGCGGAAGGTAATTACTATACTCAAAGTACAACTCCTACAAGTACGTTTGTTAACTTTGTATTCAAAACGCCGTGGGGCTTAGCAGCAGTATATATCTGTCTGATTCTGTTCGTGTTCATGACGCTGAGAGGAAGAAGGTTTGGACAACCCTTGGATGTAAGAGAAATCAATAGAAGATTGAGCACTGAATATGTCCATGCGATGACTAACCTATATCAAAAAGGCAACACACGCACAGATATATTACAGCATATTAGAGATAAATTCAGAGCAGACTTGGGAAGTCGGTGGCGAGTCAATCCCAATTTAAAAACATCTGTTTTCTTAGAAGAATTGATACAACGTGGTGTTGCTGATGATAAAAAAGAACTAACAAATCTTATCAGAGCCTTAGATGAATCAGGAAATATATCAGAATCACAACTCGTAGATTTAGCAAAAAGAGTTGATGCATACAGTACAAACGCTAATTTTTTGAGAACGAAAAGTAGGTAATCATAAGGTGAGTTTGGTGTCCGAAATATGAAGGCTCTTTGTAGCATAACCTTTCTAGGTTGTGCCTCTTGTCTGCTCTTTGTAGCATAACCTTTCTAGGTTGTGCATCGGAATAAAAAATGTTTTATTCCGAACTCACGTTAATCATACAATTATGGAAAATACAGTACAAACGGTTTTTGAGAAAATAAAACAAGAAGCACAAAAAATTATAGTAGGTCAAGAAGAAATCTTCCAGCTCGTGGTTGTCAGTCTGTTTTCGGGCGGACATGTGCTTTTAGAGGGTGTTCCGGGCACTGCGAAAACCCTAATCGCAAAAACTTTGTCGATGATAGTTTCAGGGAAATACAACCGTGTCCAGTTTACTCCTGATTTGATGCCATCTGACATTGTAGGGACAAGTGTATATGACTTGACATCAAATCAGTTTAATTTAAAACACGGTCCAGTTTTCACGAATGTCCTGCTTGCAGATGAAATAAACCGTTCACCAGCAAAGACACAATCTGCCCTCTTGGAATGTATGGAAGAGCGGCAGGTCAGTATTGATGGAGTACGACACGAACTTCCGAAACCGTTCATTGTGTTAGCAACACAAAATCCTATCGAATATGAAGGAACTTATCCACTACCTGAAGCACAATTGGACAGGTTTATGTTCAAACTCCATGTAGATTATCCTGGTCCAGATGTTGAAACGCAAATTTTGATGAATTATCACCAGGGGTTTGATGCTACGCGTTTAGATGAAGTAGGGGTAGAGAACGTTATTGACAGTGATTCACTATCGGAATGTCAGCAGATAATTCAGGATGTCACAGTTGAAGAGACGATATTCAACTATATCGTCGGTTTAGCAGAAGTATCGCGCGGATCAAGTGAGTTAGTATTAGGTGGAAGCCCTCGCGCCTCAATAGCACTCTTATTGGCAAGTAAAACCTACGCAGCAATACAAGGACGAGATTATATTATACCTGATGATGTGAAATACTTAGCACCCCATGTTTATCGTCATCGTATTCTATTGAAACCAGAAGCTGAAATTGAAGGTTTAACATCCGATGATGTAATTGATAGACTTCTTGCCGAAGTTGAAATTCCGAGATAGAAATAGATGTATATTAGCCGTAGATTCTTATTCTATTTACTTCCTTCCGTTATTCCTATTCTGGTTTATACTATTTCACCCAGTGCATCGTATATTAGTGGTGGGGCATACCTGCTATTGTTGTTTGTCGTTGCTATCATAGATTATGTCACAAATCCCCTTTTCACGAATGTTCAAGTTAACAGATTGATGAATACTAAATTCTCATTAGGGGTGGAGAATGTTGTCACATTACAGATTGTCAACCGATCGCGCCATAACTTAAAGATACGAATAAAAGATGATTTTCCTACGGAACTTTTGTATGACACAGTAATTCACGACTTAGAGATAAATTCAATGCAGGAGGAAAATATATCTTATCATCTCACACCGATTCGCCGAGGAATTTATCAGTTTGGAGATATACATATCCGATGTTTGGGTGTCATAGGTCTAGTTGTACGACAGCACAAAATATCAGCGCAAACAGAGGTAAAAGTTTATCCTAACCTAAATGCAATACGACAATATGAGCTATTAGTAAAGCGCGGTATGCTGCACCGTATAGGACTAAAAAATTCCCGACAATTCGGGGAAGGTACAGAAATGGAAAGATTGCGTGAATACCTACCTGATGACGATTTTAGATGAATTGATTGGAAGGCAACCGCAAGACACCGAAAACCGATCGTACGAGAATTTGAAACTGAACGGAGCCAAGATATTGTCATTATGTTGGATACGGGACGACTCATGGCATCTCCTATTCTATTGGAATCGTTAGATACAACGGATACAGAAACGATTTCTCAGAAGGCGATGTTGAAGTTGGATTATGCTATAAACACAACGCTAATGGCTGCTTATGTCTCAATGCTGAAAGGAGATAAGGTGGGGTTGATCGCCTTTGCAGATGCCGTTCATCAATACTTAGCACCAAAGCCAGGGAAAAAGCAGTTCCTCACAATGTTAGAAACAGTTTATGCATTGCCTGTTTACCCGGTAGAACCGGACTTTGAGTCGGCGTTCTCATATCTTGCTGCAAAACAACGCAAACGCGCACTCATTATACTTTTTACAGATATCCTCGACAACGACTCTGCTGAAGGAATAGCAACTTATGTCGCACAATTCTCTAAACATCACCTTGTTATCTGTGTTACGTTGACAGATTCAGGTATCGTTGAATTAGCTGAACAGAAACCATCAAACTCTAAGTCGGTCTATCAAAAAACAATAGCAGAACGATTGCTCCAAGAAAAGCATGCAACATTGGAAATTCTGCGTAGACGAGGTGTCATAACAATAGATGTCCCCGCACATCAATTGACTATGGCTGTTGTCAATAAGTATTTGGAACTAAAAGCAAAATCTAAGATATGATGTGTTGGTCTATGTAACCGAACTTTCTTTTATTGTTTATCTGATTTCACGAAAAACAGATAGGTAAACAGCAAAACCCCAGTTAACGCCCCAAAACCTATTTTTATAGCATTTGATAGGTTAGAAGGAGAGACAAATCCTTCAATGATTCCAGCAATCACAAGCAAGACCACACATCCACCGAGTAACTTAATTGCAGTTTTCGCGGCATCCACTAAGGTCTGTTTTCTAGTCAAAGTTGTTGGTGCAATAAGAGAATATCCTAATTTCATACCAGCACCACCAGCAATAAATATGGTTGTCAATTCAATGTATCCGTGTGGTGAGACAAAGGACCACAGTGCTAATGCAACCCCGTTAACATGACATAATCCAGCAATTGCGCCGATATATAATCCATTGAATACTAAAATATATACTGTACCGATCATAAACATTATACCCCAAGCGAAAGCCTTGAACGCGACTGTAATGTTGTTCATCATGACAAAGGAAGCGAAGATATTTCTTTGTTCAGCAGATGTAGCATTCCATTTATGGTTAAATATGAAAATAAATAGGCACCGCACCCAGAGGAGCAATCTTCGCATTGCGATTTAGCTCAATAATAGTCGGGTTTCGCAAGCTCTACTTGACCTACGGACTACCTGATGTCTAATTAATTCCAAAATTTACTATATCTTGTCCTAATTCTTTGATATGCGTTACATAATCTTCAGAAACAAGATTTTCAACAAATTCGGGTGTTCTGAATGCACTTATATAAGCACCTGCAAAGGCAAGAGCAAACATCAGGAAAGATGCACCTATAAAATAGAGATTTTCGCGGAAAACTGTGGGGAAACCGAAACGGAGAAATTCAATGAGTGAACCACGTTTCAAAGGCGATGTTTGGTAAACAGTGGCATGTGCCCTCGATACCAATTCATTCAGGTATATTACACATCGATCCTGCGGAAAATCACGACGTGCAGCTGCTAAATCCGACGTTACCCGGCGATACAGATACCCCAGACGGTTGAGTTCTTGTGCATTTGCATTACGGGATTTATTCAATAATTCCTCTAACTCATTCCAGCTCTGTTGTTTTTTCTCAATAAATTCTACAGATTTCAAGTCTTTACCCCTGTTTAGTGGCAGATAAACACGTTAACCAAGCAGTAATGCTAAACATATCTAACTTGGGACACTAATTATACCACATTCCTTATAGAGTGTCACACTTTTTTGAAACGACACAAAACCCAATACCCGCTTGCATCCCCAAGCTAAAGCAGGGCTCGGCGGGAAGAGTGATAATTTTATGCTCTTTGTAGCATAACCTTTCTAGGTTGTGCCTTTTGTCTGTTCTTTGTAGCATAACCTTTCTAGGTTGTGCCTTTTGTACGCAACCTTGAAAATTTACGCTATATTTTGATATGACCTGTACATAAAGATGTGGTATCATGTGAGGTAGGTTAAAATCAGGTATAAGGAGTGCCCTAAATGTCTCAACAAAAACCCAATGGTTGGGCAGAACGGTATATCAATGATGGCTATCTAATGGTACCGGATGTAATTACACCACAAGAATGTGAGGCATTACAATCGGAAATGTTGAATATCTTCAGGGGTGATTATGTATGTGCAGCCATTCCACCGATGCCAGAAGATGCAACTGAAACGGAAATTTTAGATAGGATAATGTGTGTTGGTGAACCACATTCATTTAGTCCTCTCGTCAGAAAGTATGTTGAACACCCCAAAATTTGTGCTATCCTACAAGAGATCGTCGGTGCTCATATCCCCTTCTGGGATGGTGGCGTTAAATGCATGCAGTCAATGATGTTAGGTAAAGTGCCGGGGCATACAGGTAACCCGTGGCATCAGGACGAGCATCCTATTCCTACACGTGACCGATCACTTGTTGGGGCGTGGATTGCTTTAGACGATACCGATGTTGAGAACGGATGCCTGTGGGTTCTACCGAACAGCCATCGATCGGGTGTGATTTATGAGAGGCATCCACATAATAAACGCGACGAGTTCGACAGCTGCCATGAAGCAAAAGGTTTTGACGATTCAGCTGAAATACCTATTGAGATGACAATGGGCAGCGTCCTCTTTTTCAATGGATATCTGTTGCATCGTTCAAAGAAGAATAGAAGTAACACGTATCGACGCGTGCTAGTAAGTCATTACTGTTCAACAGCTTCGTGGCTTGGTTGGAAAGGAGAACGGAATTATCAGGGTGTCGTCGTTGTTTCAGGGGATGATCCTTATGCCGACGAGGGATATATCACGCCACATGCATGGGCGCGTTGGGAATGAGCATGTCATGAATGACTATTTATCAGTAGAAACCCCAGAGCAGATCAGCATAAATTATCAGAAGGCGGGTATCGGATCGCGTTTTTATGCAGCACTGCTGGATACGTTATTGCTCGGACTCATTGTTTTCATTGGTATTTATGTCAATTACAATTTTTTGAGGGAGTTTGGTGAAATTTTCGGGAATTGGCTGGGGGCTATAGGTAGTATATTAATCTTTGCTCTGTTCTGGGATATTTTATGGTGTTTGAAATTACGACCAATGGTCAATCTCCTGGCAAACGTGCGCTTGGATTACGTGTTATAAAGGCAGGTGGGTATCCGATAAGCTTTGGCGACTCAGCAATCAGAAACCTTGTGAGACTTGTTGATTTTCTTCCGTTCTGCTATGGGGTAGGCCTGTTAGTCATGCTGATCAATGGCAATTGGCAACGGCTGGGTGATGTAGCAGCGGGGACAGTTGTAGTAAAAACTCCTCGAAAAAAGAACGTCCATTTAGATCAAGGGAGAGCACCGATCGATGTTACATTGGAAAATCAGCTATATTCAGCGTGGATACAACCTTCGTTGGTAACAGACGTTGAGTTTGATATGATAAAAGCGTACCTGCGTCGGCGTCCTGAGTTATCGCCGATACGTCGCTTAGAACTTGCCCGGACCATTGGGGGTCCTATTGCAGAAAAGATGGGTGGTGAAGATAGTATTAATTTTGATAAATTTTTAGTAGAAGTTTATAGCGTAAAGACATCAGGGAAAAGTGCGTAATGCGTGTTTAGACGATTTTCAATTGAGATTTAGTTTATACTGTCCAGTGCATCCCGAATTTCGGAGAGTACATCTGTGTCAGTTTCCTGTGTTAATTGCTTCTCCAATGCTTTTTTAGCTTTTTTCCCGCCGATTTTTCCCAATGCCCATGCAGCGTGCCCACGAATTAAGGGTTCATCGTCAAATAAGGCTTTCTCAAGAGCGGGCACTGCTTCACGATTCCCCCAATTGCCGATGGCGATCAGAACATTTCGTAAGAATCCCTTCCGTTTCGCCCGCTTGATGGGACTGCCTTTGAACCTGTTGCTGAATTCTGTTTGTGTCATGTCTACAAGGGACAACAATTTTGGGGCAAGGTTGCCATCACGCGGTTGAAATGCAAGTTCTGCTGTTGGCGTGGCTTTGCTATTCCAGGGACACACCTCTTGACAGATGTCACATCCGAAGATCAAATTACGCATCTGTGGACGGAGTGCTTTGGGTATGCTGCCGCGCAATTCAATTGTTAGATAGGATATACATAATCTTGAATCGAGCCAATTGGGTTCAACGATTGCATCTGTTGGACATGCTTCTATGCATTTTGTGCAGGTGCCGCAGCTTCCCCGGAGGGGTTCGGATGTGTATGCTAAATCGAGGTTAATCAGCACTTCAGCTAGAAAAAACCATGAGCCTGACTGCCAATTAATTAGATTTGTGTTTTTTCCTATCCAACCAAGTTTAGCTTTCTGGGCGAGTTCTCTCTCCAGAATTGGACCGGAATCAACAAAGACACGACTTTTAATTTCAGTTTCTGCTGTATTTCTAATGTATTCGACGAGCTCAAGAAGTCGTTTGCGAAGGACATCGTGATAATCATCACCCCAGGCATATCGAGAGATATGTCCATGGGCAGGATCGTTCACAAGCTCATTGGGCGGGTCTACTGTATAATAGTTCATTGCAAGGCTAATAACAGATTTTGCCTCTTTGAGAAGGTGTCGAGTGTCTTCCTTAAGCGGTAAGTGCTTTTCAAGATATCCCATTTCACCTGCATATCCGCTATCTATCCATTTTCGGTAGCGTTGGAGCGTCTGACTCTCTTTAGCGGGGGTAATACCGACGAGTTCGAACCCAAGTTTTTGTGCTTGGTGTCGAATTTTTTCGGTGAGTGTTTTAAATGATTGCATAGTGTTTTTTAAATGATTACATAGTGTCACCGCAAACACGTTGTGTTTGTTACACTATCGCTCCAGATGATGGGGTCCGCTACACCGCGCAACCTGGAAAGTTTTTAAATGATTGCATAGTGTTACCGCAAAGGCACGTTGTGCTTTGCTACGGTCTTTCACGGATGCACAACCTGGAAAGGTTATGCTACAAAGAGGCACAACCTGGGTCGCGCTTGCAATCATTTAAAATTACTTTGCACCGCGTGGGTAGGAACCGAGTATTTTCACATCTCTACACAATTCGTCAAGATTAGCGAGAACGGCATGTACATTGTCATCGTCAAGGTGTCCTTCAATATCAGCAAAGAAGATATATTCCCATGGACTCCTACGTGATGGGAGTGATTCTAAGTAACAAAGGCTGAGGTTATGTTTCTTGAGGACACCTAGAATTTCATACAATGCCCCGACCCTATCTCTGATTGCAAAAAAGATAGACGTGCAGTCGTTGCCGGTGCTGCCGATACTTTGGTTACCGATTACAAGAAATCGAGTTGCGTTATTGGGTTCATCCATGATGGAATCGGCGATTATGGGGACTCCGTATATTTCACTTGCTAGTTGGCTTGCGATAGCTGCTGTGTTGGGTTCTGCTGCTGCGCGTTTTGCTGCATCGGATGTACTAACGACCTCTACCTGTTCAGCGGATTTGATATGTGTATTGAGCCAAATTCTACATTGGGCGAAGGGTTGACTATGTGAATAGATACGTTCTATCTGGTTTAGCGGAGTCTTTGCGATGAGATGGTGGCGGATAGGTTGATATATCTCTGCGCATATATTGAGAGATGTCTGTTGAAAACGTTCTAGCACATCGCGGACGGTCCCGAAGATAGAATTTTGAATGGCGACGACTCCAAAATCTGCGCGTTCCGTTTCCACCTCAGTAAAGATGTCCGTTTGTGGTGTAATAGGGATCATCACAGCATGTGTTCCGAAAAATGCAAGGCTTGCCATGTGTCCGAAACTTCCAGGCGGGCCCAGGAACGCGACGCGATTTGGGTGTTGCACAGCGCGTGAAGCCAGAAAAATTTCTGTCCAAATTTTTTCAATCGCTTCTATAGGATATATGCCATGATTCAATTTTTTAAGACGCTCGAGTATTTCATTTTCTCGGTGTGGGACATAAACTTCTCCTCCCGTATCGGCTTTTAAGGAACCGACTTTCTTTGAGATTTCTGCCCGTTGTTGCAATAAATTGAGGAGTTGTGCGTCTATGTGATTAATTTCATCACGAAGTTTTTTCAGGTCCACGTAGTGAACTCCAATGTGAGATGGCCTGTGTTATATGTACGGATGTATATGTTATCCGGCAGGTATATTCCCTACCGGATATATTGAAATTTAGTTTCATTGACTTTAGCACAATACTTTAGCTGTTTAGCTTCTGCATTGCGGCGATCATTTCATCATCTGAAGGATTATTTTTTACCATTTCAACAAAATCTTCAGCGGATATGTTATGTTCCTCCAGGAACATTTTATCTTGTGGTCACGGATATATGTATTCACCGATGATTCCTTGCAATTTTGCATTGGCTTTATCGGTTATTCTTGCAAGCCATGGAATTCCGCCGATAATCATATCTCTGTGACGTGGTTTCCAATCCAGGGACATCTGTTTCACCTCCTTTTTGAAATGTAGGTTTTTTAAATGATTGCAGCGTGTCACCGCAAGGCACGTTGTGCTTGCTACACTATGGTTACAGATAATGTTGTCCGCTATACTGCACACCCTAACAGTTTGTGCTACAAAGACACACCCTAACAGGTTATGGGACAAAGACACAACCTAGAAAGGTTGTGCTACAAAGATTGCAGCGTGTCACCGCAAGGCCGTTGTGCTTTGCTACGGTCTCGCTTGGGATAATGTGTTTTTGTGTGCATAATGTTTCTGCATAACCTGGCAAGGGTATGGGACATAAGTTTCGGTTTACTCTCGGATAGTTTCTTCAAGTTGTTTCAAGATATCACCTAAGCGTTGTTGATTGCGTCCATATTCTGCCCAATTTCCGCTACGTTGTGCCTGCAGAGCACTATCGAAGTAACTGTTCGCTTGTTGAATCAATCCATCTACGGATGTAGGTGCAGTCGCTTGTGGAACATCGGTTGTATCCGATGTTACGTCTACTGTCGTAGCAGGCTCGTTTTGTGAACCGATTCTGTTGAGGAACATCTCTCTGAGTGCATCATCAAGCGTTTCCCCCCAAACGATTTGCGGGTTGTCGTCTTCTATTTTTTTATAGCCGACAACCACACGGCGCAGTTCGGGTATTGCGGTGTCTTCATCTTCCGATTGAATATAGATAGGTTCGACATAGAGCAGTGAGTTATTCATCGGTAAAATTAGCAAGTTACCTCGGAGCACGCGGGTGCCTTGCGTGTTCCATAAGCTGATCTGCTGTGAGATTTCGGGTTGCTGGCTAATAAATATTTCAGCCTGCATCGGTCCGGGGACTAATGCTTGTTTCGGGAATCTGTAGACAAGGAGTTGGCCGTATTGTGGCAGATCACATCGTGCCCCGAGCCATGCGATAAGATTCGGTTTGTTACGTGGTGTGTATGGGAGCATCAACATGAATTCTGATTTTTCTTCACCGGGGAGTTTAAGAATTACGTAGTATGGTTCAACAGGTTGGACGTTACTGGGTAATTTTTTTTCAACGACTACTGGTGGTGCAAGCGGACCGGTTTGCTGGGGTGTCGTAACCTGTCGGTTTTGTGCGTCGGTATTGTCATACAATTCCGTACCGATTTCCCATTGGTCTTCACTTGCATAAAATGTAATTGGGTCTTTCATGTGGTAATCTTGATAGACGCGGGATTGGATGAGGAACATCGTTGTAGGGTAGCGGATGTGTGCCTGTAAGTCTGCGGGCATATCGTCAAATGACTTGAACATATCTGGAAATATCTTACGGTAACATTCGACGATAGGATCTTGTAGCTGATCCATCACGTAAAAATCGACCGATCCGTGGTATGTGTCAACGACAACCTTAACAGAATTTCTTATATAGTTTCCCCATGGTTTTCCATCACGTTGCGTGACGGATCCCTGTTGTCTTCGCCGTTGAATAAATTCCTCCATGGAGACAGAGTACGGATAGCGATGCGTGATTGTATAGGCATCAATCATCCAGACAAGTCTTCCTTCATGTATGACTGCATAAGGATCGCCATCATACCGCAGGAATGGCGCGATTTTGTGTATACGTTTTTTGATGTTTCGTTCATAAAGCACTTTACTGGATGAATCGATTTCACCGGGAAGCACAAATTTGATTTCGTTATTAAACTTGAGCATATAGACAAGTTTACGCCAGAATGATGAGAGTTCGATGCCGCCGGTACCTTGATAAGCGTAATCGGCATATTGTTGTCCTTTTTGCGGGTAGTCAAACTCAAGCAGAGATTCAGTGCGTTGTGGATGTACGATGACATATCTATCCGTGCGTTCTCCGTAGTAGATGCGGGGCCCAGGTTGTGCGTTGAACCTGTGGGGCCATGCGTCTTCATATTCAATTGGCGGCAAACCCTTGATATACATATTAGGGCTCCCATCGTCAATTTCATTCACAGGACTGACGACAGCCCCGTAACCGTGTGTATATGTGTAGGTCTGTTTATACCAGTCATCTTTGACTGCAGGGGGGAGCTCATTGATATTGAGTTCGCGTGCCGAAAGCATCACTTGTTGAATGTTGTCGTTGATTGAATATCTGTCTATATCAACGTCGAAAAAGTCATATTGTGAACGTAATTCTTGAAGTTGCCGGAAGGTTCTGCGTAAGGGGCGCCAATCCCATAGGCGGATACTGTTGAGAACCGGTTCATTTTCGGGGCTCGTTATATCCGCGTAAGAGAGTGTTTCTGTTATGGGATATTCTTCCTCTGTTACAGTGTTACTTTCTAACCCATAAGCATTCAGTGTTGCTTTGATGTTATAGTTGATATATTTCTCCTCTAACACCTGTTTATTGGGTTCAACCCGCCATACCTGAATAAGTTTCGGGTACAATTGCCCAAGGAATCCTGCCGCGATGAATATTACGAGTGCAGTGAACGCGTATCTATTACGTCGCAGGAAGATATTTACGATGAAGACTGCAGCACAAATTCCTGTGATAGTCAACATAATCCATAAGATTGGGAGTCGTGCGTTCATTGCAGCATATCCGCCGCCACCTCGCACAACATCATTTGATGTATACAGCAGATCGAACATCACAAAACGGTAGTTCCATGCGCGGAAGAGGAGTGTCAATGCAGCTAAGATAAATAGATGCGTTTTCACATTGGCAGGCGGTTGAAATTTGAATTGATTTGTGTCACCAGTGATGGATCCATGGAAAAAGTAAATAATCGTTGCAAATATAGTGACTAAGAGGAAGGTTCCGAACAGTGTACCGACGATATATCTTTCCATCGGCATAATGAAGACATAATAAGCGATGTTTTTATCAAAGATAGGATCCCGTGCAAGTGATTTAACATAGGCTTTCTGCCCGTTTTCTATTTGGATTTCAGTATCTAAGCGAAGC
The DNA here is from genome assembly GCA_965200395.1 of Candidatus Poribacteria bacterium. Classification (GTDB taxonomy): domain Bacteria; phylum Poribacteria; class WGA-4E; order WGA-4E; family WGA-3G; genus MSPOR6. Next base: position 2,362,303 of record CBDAUH010000004.1, read on the forward strand.
CCTGCAGGTGTTGTCCAATAAGCCTGTTGCCCCGCCTGAATTTGAATCTGTGTGTCCAAACGCATTATATTTTCTTGGATATCCGTAATTTTTGCGTGCTGAACCTGTTCACCTGCATGAATTGTGATGAAATCTCCCACCTGAATTTGCTTCTCATCTAAATCCGATTGTGTAATAGGTATCTCGTTTGAATTCAGTGGTTCTGTTTCGTTTCTATTTATAGATGTTCGGGTAGCATCCAGCAGGGCTATCACTTTAGCGTTGTGTGTTTCCTCACCGATATGTATAGTGAGCTCATCGTTAACCTGTATTTTTTTAGCTTCAAGTTCTAAAGTAGAAACAGGAATTGCTGTGGTATTGAGATTAACTTCTGTCGTGATAGGTGTAGCAGATTGGAAATTCAGGTTTTCGGCGTGGGTATATCGCAAAAAAACTTCCCATTGTTCTGTTGCAGAATATCCCATTAATATGCTAAACAGCACTGCAAGCACAGTGAGTCCGCCGTAAATCATCTTACGGGTGCTTTGATCACTGCCTGCCAATTCTGTTTTACCGAGGAATGCGGGGCTGAGGTGTGCAGGCGTGCAGCGATAAATGATATAGAGATTTATCAAAAGGATTATTAAGTAGACAATTCCAACGATTACACCCACAAAGATTTTTGTTGTGAGTATCTTCATATATACGTTGGGATATTGCACCATTTCGAACCATAATAGATCGGGGAATATGTTGACCCAAGCTGCGATGGTTCCAGCGAGTACTGCTAAGATGCCTATAGAGATAATATAACGTTTGAGTCGTTGTTCCATAATTTCTCCTATTTGTCTGAATCGTATTTTTTAAGGTTACAGCGTGTTACCGCAGGGCCGTTGTGCTTGCTACAATATGGCTACAGATAATGTTGTCCGCTATACTGCACACCCTGTAAAGGTTTTTTAAAGGATTGCATAGTGTCACCGCAAGGCACGTTGTGCTTGCTATAACATCGCTGATGCACACCCTGGAAAGGTTATGCTACGAAGATCACAACACACATAGTTTGTTTATCCGTTAGAATGCTTGTCCTAAACCGAAATGATATTTGATTCCTGGCTGGATGCTTCGCAAATCGGTGTGTCGCGCTGCAGCAAAATCTAGTGAGAATATACCGAGTCGAAGCCGAAGCCCTATACCGACGGAACCTTTTAAGTCTTCAAGTTGAATTCGGAGCCCGTCACGGTGGAACGGTTGATAAGGGTTATCGGGTCCATATTCGTAATCTACCCATGTTCCACCAATATCTGTGAAAAGGATGCCCCCGATACCTCCAATAGACCACTGCACAGGCCATCCGAAATAGAGGACATCGATGAATGGGATGCGCAGCTCAACGTTGAACAGTCCAAGACGGGAACCCGCCATGTCTTCGTAATTATAGCCGCGTAATGTGTCAATGCCACCGAGATAAAAGAGTGATTTGTCAGGGCCGAAGCTGCCGCCAAGTAATAACCTTGTAGCGAGGGTTGTACGTCTACCTATACCGAAATAGTTGCGGCAATCAAATATTGCATTTGTAAGCGATAATTGGCTGCCAAGTGTTGGGAAGGAGCGTTCAATTTCAAGGCGATACCGCGTACCGCTATATGGGGCATACTCACGCCACATGGTATTGTCACGGACATAAGCGATGGAACCGAGGGCAAGGAATCCACGATCATAATAATTGAAAGGATCACGGGTTTGATAGTTGTAAGAAAATGGTGTCGTATAGATGGAAAATTGCAGGTCTAATCGGTGGTATCGGTCAAACGGATAGCTGAGAAAACCGCCTGCCCCTGTGATGCGTTGTAGAATACCGCGTTGATTCCGTATAGATCCGAGTAAATGGTATTGATGATAGTTATATATCACAGCCCCTACATCTGTCCGATGTGTTAGGAACCCATACTGTCCAATAAAATCAGGCACGAGGTATCCGCTGGATTGATTAATCACACTCATCTCAACTCTATGATTTCCCAACATATCACTTGCGCTGATCTGAATTTGACTACGCAGTAGCCCATCTGCGCCATAGCTAAATTCTGGGAAAATTGCATCAAGTCTGAATGAAGACCTTGTGCTATATTTTCGTTTGGCTATCCTATAGTTGGGTTCAGGGATATCAGATTCTAATAGGATAGGAACAGATTGTGTTTCATAATGTGGAATCTCGATGTGTTCATCGCGTATATTTTCAGATTCCATTACACAGATATCATACTTCCCGTTATCATAAGCACTAAACAGCAAACGTTTCTGGTCAGGAGAGAAAGTAGGATTGAAACAGCCGGTTATGAGGTTGGTGAGACGTGTTATCTGCATAGTTGTGGTGTTGAGTTTGTGTGCATCAAACACCCCCATACGATCATCACAGAATAACACAGAGTCTCCATCAGCTATCCAAACAGGACTGATGGCATTTGAGGAACCTCCGGTGAGTATCTGTTCTGTTTGTTGATCCAGATCAATTTTGACAAGCCTGTTTTTGCTGTTGCGTTCAGATGCATAGATAATAACATTTTTTGTGGGATGCCATGAAGGATGTGTATCATGGAATGGGTCTATGGTTAATCTGTCAATCGCTTCAGAGTCTAAATCTAAGATGTAAAGGTCCGTTTGTCCTGCTTTCAATGCTGAGAAGACGATACGTTTTCCACTTCCATCATAATTGGGTGAGTTCACATTATCAAAATCTAGTGGCATGTAATGCGTGAGCTTATGTGTTAGGATATTGATCTCAATAAGATAATTTGCATCTCGGTGTTTACCGATGAATGTAATATGATCCCCATCAGGTGACCAAGCGAGACTTTGTTCATATCCACTGACATCTGTTCGAATTTCTTCATATTTATTACGGAAAAAACGTTTGGTAATACGATCTAGTTTTTCTCCAGTTTTTGCGGACATCAGGACGATTTCTAGGAATCCATCATTCGCGGTGACATAAGCAATAAGATCCCCACTTGGTGACCAGACCGGTTTGATATTGTGTGAGAATTTGGCGTTTTCCGTAAGTTTTTTTGCGACAATGTTCGGTAAATCTTTACTTTCAATTAGGGGCCAAAACCGTTTTCGCAACATTTGACGGTATCCTAAGTCAAATTCTTTTAAACTGATATTCAGCACATCTTTGAAAACTTGATCTATATTTTTTGTTCGACTTTGGCGTAGACCTTGCAGGATTTCAGCCACTTTTTCTCTACCGTACATCTCAACAAGGTAGCCAACGGCTAACTGACCCATCTTATAGCCAATATAAGGTGAGCTGAGACGGTTGAAGTTCTGTAATTCTGTCAAAGGTAAGATATTATCGTTGAAACTTGCGTCTCTGAGGACCATTTCTCCAATGGCGTCGTTATCTTCGGCGAAATAATCTGCCATACCTTCCATGAACCAGATAGGCGGTGAATAGAGAAATTCGCCGCTGTAAATACGTGCGTGAGGTTTTTGATAGAGGATATCATATTGGAATATATGAATAAGTTCATGGAAAATTACTTCACGGAATGCTTCAAGTGACCCTGTGAAGGGGATGACGATACGATGCTTAAAGAGTTCAGCAAACCCGCCTATGCCTTCATGGAGTTCCTGAAGAATTACATTCGTTTCCTGAAAATCTTTATGTGATTTATAGAGGATTAGCGGGGTTCTCTCATCGAGTTCATGCTCAAAGTCTTCGCTGTGTTTTTCATAAGCTTCTTCAGCAATAGTTGCCATCACAGGGACAAGCTTTGCTTCGCTGGGATAGTAATGTATATCAAAGTGTTCTGTGCGATGGATGTGCCAATCGAAACGTTTTGTCGTTATTTTGTTTTTACCGAAACCTTGCGCAAGTGCGTTTGATGAAATGAGGATCCATACACACAAGCAGAGAAATATAATTAACGTCAGTTTGGTATAAACAGTTTTTGTAGGCAAACTGTTCGTTTGCGTTCCACGGATGTGCAAACTGACAGTTCGATGCTCAATTTGCGGTGATTTCATAAGGATTCTTGATATTATATTCTTCATATTTCGGGCGCCGACTTACGGGACTTACGGTTGAACGACATTTCAATCTGGTTTTTTACCGCATCAAAAATCGGTCTTCTTCTTCATAGTGCGGTGATATATCCTGCGTGAATTTAGCAAGTGCACGTTTGCTTAAAGCTCTCATCGTTGATTCTTTGGGTGCCATTTGAGAAAAGACTAAGGAACTCAGAGAGTGAGCCTCTGCGGTTCTTTGCAGATAGGATTCGTCCCAGATGATCTCTCCATTATCGACATCAAGTATTATGACACGGAGGGAAAGCAGATATGTCTTCTGCATATAATCCTGATACCCCATGACATAACGTTGTTGTTGATATGAGTATCGCTCACCGTAGTAACGTCTGGGCCGCGTGTCTGTTCGAAACAGATAACTTCCTACGATAATGCCCTTCACTTCGAAATACTTTCCTAATTCTCTCAATCTTTCAGTGTTTTCCAGCCATGTGTCTTCTTCAATTTCCTCTCCTGTCATAAGTCGGTTTGTTTCCTGTTTATCCACAATCTGGAAGTGTTTTTTTCGGGATAGTTCACTTCTGAGGATTTGGGCTATTTCGTTTCCGATTTCAACAGGTATGTCTTCTATCTCATAAGAGCTTTTTTGTTGGACAAATGGAAGTACTGCGAAGTTTGAATAGGTGTGGATGTCGATCTCTGATTGTACTTTTATCGGGATTGGAACGCGCGCGATCTTGTTGCCACATGAACATAACATTAAAAGAAATATGAGAGTAACACATGGCATAAGGGACTGCCGCGTTACAGTCCAAAACTGGTGCCAAAACTGATGAAGGTTCAAATGTGTTGCGTCCAATTTTTTATACATTAGCGGGATCCAAGGTTAATCCTGTGAAGAGTGTTCGGTGGACTCGGGTGCTGTTGCTTTAGTTTCAGTACCGCTTCGACGTATATGGAGTCGACATCTACGGTAATTTATCCTATAATATTTGCTATCGGGATCTAGTTCAGTGGCGCGTTGATAGGCTGCCGCTGCTTCTTCCACTTTGCCTAACGCCTCATAGCCGACTCCAAGGTTGTTATAGGCTAATGCGTTATCAGGGTCAATGGACAGAGCTTGTTGCCAACGGAATATCGCTTCATTCCAAAGACCTGCCTGTGCGGTTTTTATTGCAAACTGATTATAATCATGAACTCTGGCAGCGTTGTGAGAGCTGCAACCTATAAAAGTAGTGAATATTAATGGTATTATGTAATAGGTTAACCGCATTTTTTGTTCATCCTTTACATTTAATTTTACAATGTATAGGTTTCAGATGTCAAGGAAAAAATAAGTGGTAAATAGATTCTGTTTGGCATAAATTGGATAATCTGATATGCTAAAATATAATATCGGAAAGGATAAACAAGGAGAATTATAATGTCAAACATTACACCGTTACGAACAGTGATTGTCGGTTGCGGTATGATTGCAGCTGGTGGATATCAACCACGTTGTCAAGCGTACTCTGATCATATTGAATTGGTTGGTTTTTACGATCAGGATAAGGGGCGCGCATCTGCACTTGCAGAAAGAGAAGGTGGCAAGGTCTATCCGTCCCTCGAAGCGGTATTCAATGATCCGAATGTAGAGGCGATTGTTAATTTAACTTTGCATATTTCACATTATCCCGTGTCGTTGGCGGCTCTGCAAGCTGGAAAACATGTCTATTCTGAGAAACCTATTTCAATTACGACAGATGAGGCAAACGAACTTGTGGAGACAGCGGAGACTATGGGTTTAAAACTTGCTTGTGCACCGTCGGCGATCCTCGGATATGTGCAACAGAACGTTTGGGAGCGGATTCGTGATGGAGAGATCGGGGATGTAATTTCTGCCCTCGGTAACTTTGGTGGTCCCTTAGAACATTGGCATCCAAGTGCAGATGCGTTTTTGATGCACGCGGGTCCGTTTAGAGATGTGGCACCATATCCTTTAACCGCCATGACAACCATGATTGGACCAGTCAAAACAGTTCATGGATTTGCAAGGGTTGCCGTACCAAATCGGGTTTTAACAACAGGTCCACGTCAAGGTACTGAGTTTGAGGTAAAGGAAAAGGATCACGGGTTTGCTGTCCTTGAGTTTGATGTTCCACGAGCCGATGGCCCGCACGGTTTTATCTATCACAGTTTTACCGTCACATCACAAATACCACCTTATGAGATCCATGGTACAAAAGGAGGCTTCTCACTGCAAGCGCATGATGACGGACGCGGTATCAAAAAGTTCACACCGCAGTCCGGATGGCAAGATGAACCTTCTCCGTCTAAATCATATACTGGGCTAGATTGGGGGAAAGGTGTTGCCGATTTTGCGGACGCGATAAGAAATGACCGTAACCCCAGATGCAATGGCGCACAAGCACGTCATGTACTAGAAGTATGTGAACGAATTCTTGAATCATCAGATTTAGGAAAACCTGTTGATGTTTCAAGTCGTTTCCCAGCACCACCAGAAGTGGGTGAAGTTGCACCTTGGGAAAACAGTTAATAGAACTAAGATAGATATACTTATAAGTTGAGGGTGTTTCGCAACATCTCCACACTCTGTGGAACACCATTGTGTGCATCCTCTTTACCCTCAAATTCAATGGATACATATCCTTTGAAGCCGACATCCCTTAGAATCTCGCCTATCTTACCGTAATCAAGATCGAGGGTATACCATTCTCCACCGCCATAATATGTTTTTGCATGAACGAGGACTGCTTCAGGGGCAATCTGTTCTAGTTTGTCATACGGATCTGAGAGAAAATTCCCGCAATCCATGGTGACTTTCAACCATTCAGAATCTATTGCAGAAACAATTCGATTAACGCCTTTGGGGGTGTATGTCAATCCCCAATGATTTTCAAGGCCGAGAATAACACCGTATCTCTCTGCATCTGGTAGACATCTTTCAATCGAGGCGATAACCCAATCAAAAGCTTCATCTTCAGTGTGATTGGGAAGTGAAGGTTCTTGTCCTTCAGTTTTCATCAAATCTGTGAATGATTTGATGGTTCCCCACCTTCCTGAATTGAGGCGGATTGAAGGGATCCCGAGTTCATGCGCCAAACGTATACAATGTACAGTGTGGTTGATGTTTCTTTGCCGTGTCTGTTCGTCTGGAGATACGAAACCTTGATGGATTGATAGAGCATAGAGATCGAGTCCATGGATGAACGCATGACGTTTGAGTTTCTGTAGATACGGAGTAGCTTCGGAAGACATCTGTTGGTGTAAGATTTCGATTCCATCCAGTTCCAACCGCGCTGCTTCTTCTATGACGTGCTCTATAGGGACTCGTTCAGAAGTGAAATGCCAATAAGAATAAGTAGATACACCGAGTTTCAATTTATGTTTTACCTCTTTTATTTTTAGTGGAGACATTCATGCAAAAAATCTCCCGACAAGGACAATAAGGTCTTTATCGGGAGATAATCAGAAAGTTTGAATTAGAACTGAATACGACGAAAGTCTGTTGTTATTCAGTTGCGCCAATTTTGGCTGCTTCTGGTGCCCGAGTTGGAAGTTCTTTCTGTGCTAAAGTGTCTTCGGGAACATATCCTGAGTAATCAGAAATTTTACCGTGTGTCAATGCATAAACGACGACGTTTGTCATGAAGCGATAGACACCTGGTGAATAGTGGACGCTCCGTGTTGGCAGACTGACAGATTCCATTGCACACATATAATCACGGCGCACGACGAGAACTGACAATTGTTCCCCAACAGAGAATCCTTCAAGATAATTCCGTCTTGGTGGTCTTGTGCCCCACCAGAAAATGTCAAATCCGACGGGAGGACCGCCCATTTCATAGAAGTTATCATATATCTCGTGGCTGTTGTCGACACGTTCGATCTGATATTCAGGCATGACATAACGCATCTGTGAAATGAACAACCGAACCATTGCTTGTGCGGGTGCATTCACGCCGCAGTCGTCAAAGACGAGGAATCCGCCTTTTTCTACAAGGTATTTACGTAGGCCAGCGGCTTCAGTTTCAGTAAATCTGCTATCCCTCTTACCACCACCATAATGTTTTCCGAGCAGGTTCTTTGACACTACAAGTGAGGGATCGTGCCCAGTCAAAAATGCAAGTGGTGTTTTGTATAGGTTAGCGTCTGTCAGTTTGAGAGAACCTCCTTCAACGTTCATATCGGTTTTAATTTTGGTTTTCTCATTGAGCCATTTGGTAAGCGCGTTCAAGGATGAAGAATCTGCCCACCAGTCGGAAAGTGTATGACGGATTCGTGTAAAACGAAGTACACCGCGAATGTCTCGGCCTTTACCGATGACTCGTCCGCCCGGTTCGCCTTTGGGTAATGGTGGTACTTCAACGTTTCCGAGTGTGATGCTGTCCACAACATCACCAAGTGCATCACGTGCAACGCCGACGTTTTCAACCATTGCTAATCCTGCGGGACGTTTAAATGTCATTTTCACCTGTACTGGACTTCCTGCGATGCCACGGGCAATGTTAGTTGGCCCTGCGGAGGGTGCGCTTGCTGCGGGTCCAGCAAATGCTAAAGCACTCGGGGCGTTTGACACAGGTAGATCTGTATGTGTAACGACCTCAGGTATTGGAGCATTAGGATTAACAACCTTCGGTACGTTTGGATTGATGGGTGCATCTACCTTCACGGCTTGGTTGGAAAATTCTAAAGATGTTTGGGTTACAGTTTCGGTAACTTTTGGTGCGAATGCTGTTGTTAAACGTGGTTGAACTTGAACCTGTTCAATAACCACGGTGCTTTCTACTGGAACTATCGGTTTGACAATTTTTTCAACGATAGGTTTTCGCACTTTAGGTTTTGGGGGGTCTGGAGTTTTAAGTGTTTCAACCCCAACTAAATCCTTAAACATCTGCGTTGTGGTCACAAAATAGAGACCCGCAATTGCAATAAGGATTCCATGAATCAGCAATGCAGTCAACAATGCTGCTGATGTTCTTTTTGCACTCATTATTTCACCTCATGAATATTAATGTGTTCGAGCGAGTTAGTAATGATAGACGTTATGCAATTTGTATGCCAATAATAAATATGTTCTAAATGCCATAAAATATGGTGTTCTTAATAGAATAATGCACGAAATAGTACAATTTGCGTTTAAAGCTGCACAAAATGGGGCAGCTTGCGTTTAAAGCTGCACAAAATGGGGCAGCTTGCGTTTAAAGCTGCACAAAATGGGGCAGCTTTTTCAACTATGACACACGAAAGTGTATATTGCTAATAATTAGTATATCAAATTTAGTTAAAATTGTAAACAATTTTATATAAAGTTATCTAAATTTCCAGTTTTTCAACTATCTCAATTACATCCTTGACTTGAATTTTAGCCATACATCCTTCTTCTCCAAATTTACATTTATCACCTGCACAAGGAGGACAGTCATGCTTTTTCTGTATTGAATAACACCTCTCACCGACAGGTCCGAACCGTTTCGGATCCCCTGGACCATAAAGGCCAATCGTCGGTATACCTACCGCTGCAGCGAGATGCATTGGACCGCTATCATTTCCGATAAACATACTACTTTTCTCTAAAATAGCTGCTAGTTGTGGCATAGTTGTCTTTCCTCCGATATTAATTGCCCCTTTCTTCATTAACGTTTGTATTTGTGTAATGATTGGGATTTCATCTGGTACACCGACGAACAGGATTTGTGCTTGTTTCTGAGCGATCAACCAATCCGCTAATTCAGCAAATCTTTCGGGTTTCCATCTTTTCACAAAAATTGGAGAACCTGGATGAATTGTAATTAATGGAATTTCACGCTTTATCTGTTGTTCTGCTAAAAAATTTGATGCCCATTGTTCGTTTTCAGTTGAGATAGAAAAGGTTGTGTTTTGTACAGGTGTGGAAATTCCAGCCCGTTTTAGGACATCCAAGTTTCTCGATGCCTCATGTGTGTTGTGAATTTTTTGAAAATTTAACTTGTTCGCTATCTGAAGGTATGCACGACAAAGACGTTTTGGGGTTGATTTTAAGACAGAAAACCAGATAATACGCCAATCTCCGCGAAGTTCAATTAATATATCGTACTTCTGTTGGCGTAACTGGTGAAAAAGTTGATGTGCCTGCTTCTTCGATGTCGGGTGTTCAGATCGAGAAAATATAGGAGAATTATATTCAATCACTTTATCTATATCAGGATGGTTTTCAAAGATAACACGGCCCCACTGTCCACAGAGTGCATGAAGTTCAGTATTTGGATATGTTTGTCTAAGATTAGAAAAAACGGGTGTTGCTAATAGGACATCCCCAATGTGGTCAAGTTTTACTACAAGTATACTTTTAGGTGTGAAGTCTTCGGGTAAACGTTTGGCATAAAATAGCCACTGCACAAGTGCAGAAGCAATTAATCTGAGAGTTTCGGCTGCATTCTGAAACATCAATTTTATTTAGAAATGATAGGAAAATTGAGTATGTTGTGTTTAATGTGAGTTCGGTGTCCTTGATATGAGGGGTATTTTGTAGCATAACCTTTCCAGGTTGTGTGTCTTTGTAGCGTAACCTTTCTAGGTTGTGCATCCTACAAAAATCGTTTATACCGAACTCACGTTAGTTTTGACAAACATAATTGTCTTTACGGGTCAATTTGCTTAAAAAACTGTTTTTCTCCATCTTTGATGGTGAAAACCACCGCACTCTTTGTGGGCTGTCGGTGTTCGTTATAACTTGCGATACTTGTTGCACCGATATAATTTTCTGTGGCAGCGAGTTGGTCACGGACTGCCTCTGGATCGAGGCTTCCTGCCCTAACTATTGCTTCATATAGTAATTTCACTGCATCATAACTTACGGCGACACCGCCCGTTGGTGTAGATTCATAAATTGATTCGTATGTGTCTACAAAAGCCCGTGCGTTCGGTTGGTCTGTATCTGGTGAGAAGTGTCCGCTGAAGTAGCTGCCTTCAATTTCGGCATTTTCATCCTCGAACAATAGGATACTGTCCCAAGAATCTGCACCGAGGAATATAGTCGGTTCACCATTGGAATTTTGTAATGGAACCGAACGTGCTTGTTGTGTAATATATGCGATATCTTGAACAAAGCCTGCTGTGAAGAGGGCATCTGGTTGCGTTTCGGAAATACGCGTTAGATAGTCTGTAAAGTCTGTTGTATCAGGTTCATAGAATTCGTGTATAGCCACAGTTCCGCCAAGCATATCGAAGTTTGTGGCGAAGAACTCAGAAATACCTTCGGTATAGAGATCCCCCTTTCGTGTTATGATAGCAGCGGAGGTAATACCGAGTTCCATCTTTGCAAATTGTGCCATGACTTCCCCTTGAAAACTGTCTGTGAAGGAAGCCATGAATACAAAATCACCTGCTTGTGTAACAGCAGGATTGGTGGCAGTTGTTGTGACCATCGGTATCCGATGTTTTTGTGCAACTGGACCTACAACAGCGGCATGCGAAGATCGATTCGGGCCAATCAGTGCAACGATCTCATCTTCAACGATTAATGTCTCTGTCAATTGAACAGAATCATCTAGTACTGCTTCTTTGTTAATATGACCTATCAATTCAACAGGCATCCCGAAAAGTCCGCCTTGTTGATTGATTTCTGTTACTGCCATCTCTGCACCGTTCGGATACGTCACACGTTGGCCTGCAACAATAAAACCTATCTTTACAGTCGGTTCGGGTTTAGGTGTCAAAACTCTTTTTACATTATCACAACTTAAGGATGAGAATACAATTACACATAAGAACAATGTCGCTAATAACTTCTGCATATTTAGTCCTTTTTAATCTGCATATTTAGTCCTTTTTAAATTGAAAAAGTGAAACCTTCAAAAAATTCCTTTTCTTTCTATCAAAATTCTGTTAAAATGACGTGAGTTCGGTGCCTTAGATTTGTAGCATAACGTTTCTGGGTTGTGTCTCTTTAGGACGCAGCTTGTAGCACAAAGCATGTCTTATTCCGAACTCAGGTTGTGTAATGTAATTAAATCATTAAATGTACGAAATTAGCAAGTTATTTTAGTTTGCAAAGGTCTTTAGCATTAAAAACAACAGTTGTTGAGAATTTATGGAAACCATGATCACATTGATTGGACGTGGACATTCCGGTACACGTGCCATGTCACATACATTATATGCAAGCGGTGTCTATATGGGGAGTCAGATAAATCCGTCTGGAGATAAAATACCGCCCCATGCAATGTACGATGCCTGCCGAGTCATGGCAAAGTACGTCAAATGGCAGGGTGGGTTATCTTGGAATTTCGATCCACTTTTCACAATGCCTATTGATCCTGAATTTGAGCAACTTATCAACACATATCTCGATGATGTATTACGAAACAGGTCGGCATATAAAGGCTGGAAGATACCGGAGACGACATTGGTATATCCTTGGATATTGCGGATGTTTCCTGAGATAAAATATATCCATTGGATTCGGGATCCGAGGGATTGTATATTGGGTGGTCACAAGACAGATAATCTACGCGATTTTGGTATTGAATATGAACATACCGACGATGTCTACGAAAGGCGCGCAATATCCTGGTACTATCAATATCAGCTGATGAAAGCTACGCCGAAACCGAAACATATAATTCAAATCCGCTTTGAAGATTTCGTGTTACATCAAAAGGAAACACTAAGTAAATTAGAGGAATTCTTAGGTATTCCGTTAGGACGGATTATAGTACGACCGGAGACTGTTGAACGTTGGAAGAGGGTAGAGGAACCTTGTGAAGTTCCTTATGAGTTTTTACAAGAGGCAATCGTTGAAAACGGATATTCACTAACATCATGAATCGATAATTAACATGAGTTGGGTGTCCTTGATTCATAGCATAACCTTTTGAGGTTGTGCAGATTTATTCCGAACTCATGTCATAATCATAATAAAGCGAGGAATACTTATGCCAAGAGATGGAAAATACCAAGTTGGACTTGTTGGAACAGGTGGGATAGCTCGTGCCCATGGTGGTGCATGCCAACATGCACCGAGTGCTGAATTGGCTGCCATCTGTGATGTTTCTGAAGGTGCAGTTAAAGGTTTCGGCGAACAGTTCGATGTACCTGAAGAAAATCGTTATACGGATTTGGATGAGATGTTGGAATCAGAGGATTTGGATATTGCGGTAATATGCACCTGGGGCGCATTTCATGCTGAAGTCGGTATACAAATTTCGAAGTCTCGTCAAGTGAAAGCGATTCTGTGTGAGAAGCCGTTCACATCCACAGCCGCTGAAGCAGAAGCATTCGTTGGTGCAGCACAAGATAACGGCATCCTTGTAGCGGAAGCGTTTAAGTTCCGTCATCATCCGATGCACATAAAGGCGAAGGAGTTAGTAGATTCGGGTGCTATTGGTGAATTTATGACGCTCCGCAGTACTTTTTGTACTGGCGGTGGTGGTGGCGGTCCCGAGACCCGTAAACCGGAAGCAAATTGGCGGTTTAATAAAGCGAAGGGGGGCGGGAGTATATATGATTTAGCGTGCTACAATATTCACCATGCACGTTTTATGTTTGGTACTGAACCGATTCGAGTGTCCGGTGCGTCCCAAGCGGGATTGGAAGTTGATGATGCTTCCTATCTACTCTTAGTGTTCCCTGATGAAAAAACTGCCCAGATTTCTACCGGTTTCAATTGTGCTGGGGGTCAGTATGCTGAAATGACAGGGTTAGGGGGTATGCTTCGAATTGATGCAGCCTGGAATAATGGCGGATCTCCTGTAAATATCGTCCTGCAGAACAGAGAAGGCCGTCAAGTGATTGATATTGATCCTGTTAATCAGTTTGCATTGCAGCTTGAGCACATGTGTGAATGTTTGGAAACAGGAAAACCGCACCGTATTTCTCCTGAGAGCTGTATAAATCAGATGCGTGTAATTGATGCTGCATTTGAAGCAATGGCAACAGGGAAAACGGTTGAATTGGGATGATAGCAGGTTAACGTGAGTTGGGTGTCCTTGATTTGTAGCATAACCTTTCTAGGTTGTGCGGAAACATTATGCACACAAAACTACACTATCCATAGCGGTATTGTAGCAAGCACAACGTGCTTGCGGTGACACTATGCAACCCTTTAAAAAATTTGCAAATACAAAAGCACTCACCTTTGATCTATTCGGTACAATTTTAGATTTAGGTGGGAGTCTTGTACCTTTCATCCGTGAATCATTAGATATTCGTGATATTAGCAACATATCTGCAGATGTCTTTTGGGAACAGTGGCGTTATAGACAACGGATTGAGCAATATCAGGATACGATAATGCTGCTGGGACATAGTGGTTATTTGGAGACAGTGCGTCGTGCTCTCCATTGGACACTGAGGCGAAGCGGTATCGATGCTTCAAATGAGACAGTAGGTGAGTTCATGCATGGTTGGCAGCATTTGTCTCCATTTTCAGATGTTCTGCCTGCTCTTGAACGTCTACAATCTCAGTATCAGTTGATAGTTTTATCCAACGGGGATCCGGAGTATTTAGAATATCTTGCAGTACAAAGGGTAGAATGGGATTTTGACGATGTGATCTCTGTCACATCTGTTGGTGCATTCAAGCCACATCCTTCAGTTTATCGGAGTGCTGCGAGTAAGTTAGGGCTTGAGGTAAATGAATGTATCATGGTATCCGCAAATTCATTTGACGTTATGGGTGCGCGCGCCTGTGGATATCGTGGTGCCTATGTCAACCGTTACGATTTACCTTATGAGGATACACATTTCCAACCTGATGTGACAGTGAAGGTTTTTACCGAACTGGGGGATGTACTGTTATAACGTGAGTTCGGTATCCTTGATTTGTAGCATAACCTTTCTAGGTTGTGCATAGATTCTAAACTCACGTTAATAAACAATTATTTCCGTATCAACATTTTACGTGTTGCAGAGTATTGTCCTGCTGTTAGCGTATAAAAATAGACACCGCTTGATACGGATTCACCAATATCATTTTTTCCATCCCAGTATACTGCAGCGTCTTTGTTTTGATAGAGTCCTGCTGCTTGCTCTCCTATATCTAACGTTCGGATCAACTGTCCTTCAGAAGAATATATCTCTATTTTCACATTCGATACCTCTGATAATTGATACGGTATCCATGTTTCAGGGTTAAAAGGGTTTGGATAGTTTGGGAGTAGTGCAGTTTTCTCCGGTACTAATGCCAATAAAAGTTGTTCAAGAAATTGGATTCCTTTTTGCCTTCCCGCTACAGACAAATCAAGCGATCGTGCCTGTGTAATCCAGTTTTGCACAATAGATTTTGTAAGAACAAATTCCTTATTGAGACCTAATGGTGTTGGCGTAGCAGCTGCGTTTTCTATTGCACCCGCTACTAAAATTAGATCCGCTATGTTAACACTTCCATCTCCATTTACATCCGCGTTGTTATTTCCAGTTTTCCCAAAATTCGCTGCAACAACAACTAAATCTTGTATATCAACAACGCCATCATCGTTAACATCTGCTACATGTCTTGTTGTGTTGAAGGAGGATCCGTAGTCCCACAGAAGTATTGCGCCATATTCATGCGATGACGCGAGCGTTTTGCCATCTGGGCTAAACGCTAAGTTATGTATTCCTTTCGGCATACGCCACATAAGTTTGAAATCACCAGTCTCCGCATCCCAAAATTGCAACCTTTCATCCCAGTCGCCAGCAGTTAGGATGGTTTTTCCATCTGGACTAAAAAGGACCGTTTTGAATAAACCATCATGCCCAGTGATTATTGTGTTCCTCTCACCAGTATATACATCCCATAAATGCATTTCCTGGCCAACACCACCCGCTGCAATAGTATGCCCATCCGGACTGAAAACGATATTAGTGGTTTTTGGTATAGATCCCGTATACCTTGCAATTTGTTTCTTACGAATAGCATCCCACAAATATATACCATCAGTATTCCCATATACGATTTTCCGCCCATCCGGACTGAATGCCATAGACCCAACGTCTTCCCAATTTCCTGTGAATGTCCATAGGCGATGGGTTGTAGTAGCATCCCAAAAAACAGGTTTTTTACCAATCGAGTAAGTTACGATTGACTGTCCATCCGGACTAAAACTAACAAGGTAGACTCCGTCTCTCTGACCCAAGATTGTCGCTATCTGAGAACCAGAGGAAACATCCCATAATCTTATCGGGGAGTCCTCAGCGAACCATCTATCCCCGAAAACAATGCCGCCGCTGCTGGCTATAGTGCGTCCATCTGGACTAAAGGCGACAGATATAACAGGTCCAATATGCCCTACAAAGGTTTTTATATTTCTACCTGTTGTTGTATCCCAAAGCCGCAACGTTTTATCTCTACTTCCACTGACAAGTGTTTTTCCATCCGGACTAAATGCTATTTGTGAGAAACCTGAAAAGTGTCCAGTGATTGTGGTTCTAGGTTCAAAATTCTCTGTATCCCACAGAATGATAGTTCCATCCTTACCATAACTTGCAAGTGTTTTTCCATCAGGACTGTATGCAACACTTGTAATGTAGTCAGTATGTGGTGCTATTATTGTAGTTTTACGTTCTCCATTAGAAGTATCCCATAGACAAATTGTTTTATCAAAACTACTACTTGCAAGTGTTTTTCCATCCGGACTAAATGCAATATCGTAGACACCACCTGTATGTCCAATTAACGTGTTTATTAACGAATTACTTGCAATATTCCAGAGGTAGATGTGTGCTGTCGATCGAACGTCACCACTACAAGCTGCTAATGTGTTGCCGTCTGGACTGAATACGATTTTCGGAGCGAAAAAATGCCAATTGTTTTCAGATACAAATGATGTTTTAAGTTCCCATGTAGCAACGCTCCATATTCTTACTGAAGTGCCTTCTCCTTCCTCTGTACCAGTGTCGCCTAAACTAGCGAAAAACTTTCCATCTGGGCTAAAGTTGATAGTATCATCACCGCTCTCATGCCCTACAATAGTGTACTTTAGAGAACCGTCTGAGACATCCCAAAACTTAATTGCTCCATCTTTATTATAGCTACTACTGGTTGCCACTGTTTCACCATTGGGATTGAATGCAACCCCTGATATTCCTCCACTGTGTGCAGCTATAGTTAATCTGATATTGCCAGTATCAATATCCCACAAATAAAGTTCGTTGGAATTACTACATGCAACTGTCTTACCATCTGGACTGAATGCAAGATTCGAGTCATAATCTAAATCTGCTGTTAGCAATTTGAGCTCTTTGCCAGTATATCCATCATAAATCCAGATACCGATAGAGCTTGCGGCTGCAAGTACTGAACCATCAGGTGAAAAAGCAATTTTTCCGTATATCTCTCCTTTCCCAATACGCATTTTTGCACCTTCAGGCAAACCCCACTGCAAGTAGTCTTGTGAAAATACATTCTGTGAGAAACAGAGTGAAATAAGAATAAGCAGTAAAATTGCGGATATATTCGTTTTCATTATATGTCTCCTATTTTCGTATGACCATTCGTCGTGTTGCTGTGAAGTTTCCAGCGGTAAGCGTGTAAAAGTAGGTGCCGCTTGCAACAGGTTCACCCTGTTCGTTTTTTCCATCCCAATATGCTGCATGACTGCGATTTTGATATATCCCAGCGGGTTGCTTACCCAATGCTAATGTCCGAACCAGCTGTCCATCAGAAGAATAGATGTGGAGTGTCACATCCGCACGCTCCGCCAGCTGATAGGGTATCCACGTCTCAGGGTTAAACGGGTTCGGGTAGTTCGCTAAAAGCGTTGTCTTTTCTGGAGTCAACGCAGCTAAGAGTTGTTCAAGGACTGTGATACCTTTCAGGAATTTTGGTATATCTGCGTCGACATATCGCGCTTGATTTAACCAGTGTTCAACTTCTGCAACGTGTAATAATTTATCTGAAACAGCATAGATTGATGGTGCAGCATTCTCACTGGGAAGCGCAGCAGCAACTAGTAAGATATCCGCTATATTGATGACACCATCTCGGTTGATGTCAGCTGTATTTCCATATCCATCTTGTCCGAATTGTGATGCAACAAAAATTAAATCTTGCAGATTTACGATTCCATCACGATTAACATCCTCAGCTAATTTTTGTGTCTCAATATCAGTTCCCATTAACGAACTGTAATCCCAAAATAAAATTGTTCCATCTCTATTTCCAGTTATTAGCGTTTTACCATCATGGCTAAAAACTACATCGCCCACAGCAGATGTATAATGGTTTGTGATAGTTCTATTCAGTTCACCAGTATCGACATCCCAAATATAAGCGGTATTATCACGCCAATGTCCGGTACTCACAAGTGTCCTGCTGTCTTTACTGAATGTGAGATCATGCACTCCTTCAATATGTGGCGTATGAATAACTCTCGAATTTCCTGTAGCAACATCCCAAAGAACGATCATATTGTCCTCACTGCCGCTGGCAATAGTCCTTTCATCAGGGCTTAATGCAACGTAATTAACCTTATTTGTATGTCCGGTGAATGTTTCTATATTCGACCGAGAATTAAAATCCCATAGGCGTACTGTACCATCATAACTTCCACTGACAAGGGTACGGTTATCACGAAAAAATGCAATTGAAGTTACATCATCGGTATGTCCTTTAAGCGCGTCTACATAGGTACGCCCCATATACCAAAGATGTATTGAATTATCAGTATGTCCGGAAGCTATGTATTGACCATCTGGGCTAAAAGCGATTGAGCTATACGGGCGGGAGAAGGACGATATGCCTTCTTCTCCATGTCCATACCACTTATAGATAGTATGTATTTGTGTTTTGCTGGAAATATCCCAAAGGTGAATTGCCCCAAAATCTAAACTTGCAAGTATGTTACCATCAGGATTGAAAACTAAATTGGTATGAGACGAGAACCTTCCACGTCCATAAATCATCTGATCGAATTTACCTGTGATAGGATCCCACAGGTAGATGTTATGCGAATTTGAAGAGGCGAGGAGTTTTCCATTTGGACTGAGTGCCATACTTACCACACCGCTTGTATGTCCAGGAATTGATAATTTGCGCACACCACTTGCAACATCCCACAGATACAGTTGACTGCTCTGACTGCTCGCTAATGTTCTACCGTCTGGACTAAATGAAAAGGCCCCCCAGTAATGCTCACCAAATTCGTCAATATATTCCCCAGTTTTTATGTCCCAAAAGTGCAACCCTCCTTGACCACTAGTTGCAAGCTTGTCCCCATCTGGACTTACAGCAATTTTGTGGAAGCGTGGTGTTCTGAAATTGAGTGTTCTTTTCCCCGTAGCAACATCCCACAATTGGATAGAATTTTCATCTCCACTTATTATCGTCCTGCTATCGGGCGTGAATACAAGTTCGCCTCTAGATACATATCTGGCGAAAGTCGTAATGTGAGAACCTGTTGCAACATCCCACAGTTGAAACGCATAATCATCGGAATTTCTACTTGTGCTTGCAAGTTTTGTTCCATCTGGACTTACGATAACGTCATATATCCAATCTGCTTCTAAATCGATAGCGGTCTTTAGTTCCCCTGTGCTAATATCCCACACATGTATTTCGCTTCCTATGTCACTTACGAGTATATTCTTTTCAAGATTAAATCGCATGTAGTCGATATCTAAGTTATCACCTTGTAAAGTTGAAATGATCCTGCGGTCTGACATGTTTCGCACGTTCACTGTCCCGTCTGAATCCTGACTAACATATAAACTGGCATCTGGACTAACACTAATTAACTTTGAGGCATTGTAAGAAACTAAATCCAGTGCTGCTCCTGTTTGTGTATCATAGATCCAAATGCCGATGGAGCATACGGCAATTAACCGTTCGCCATCTGGCGAAAACATAATGTCCTTGACACTTCCCTTGCCAATTCGTAATTTTGCCCCTTCAGGCAAGTTCCATTTTTGATAGTCGTCCGCTATGGTATTCTGCGGAGATAGAGAAAAGATCAGGAAGATAGATAAGATCAGAGAATTTTTCATAAGTTTGACTCCTAGCACTGTTTTCTCTATGTTGTAGCAAATCTTATGCCAGTTTGTCTTTTTATAGCGTAACCTTTCTAGGTTGCGTTCACAATGTGCAAGCCATAGGTGTCAACTTAAGAACATTTTTATGTTATTTTAGTATAAAATATTGTTGCAAAATAGAGACACCTCTTACATAATAGTAGAAAAACAATATTACTCATTTCTACAAAAGAGGTGTTCCAATGTCTATTCTAACACAGGTTTGTGATAAAATGCAAGCTATACTGCGAACGATTGCTGACGCATCAGCTTCAAGGTGCGGGTTCGTCCGAAGGATCCGCAAGTTCTCCGGAGGTGCTTTCGTGCAGACCCTTGTATTCGGGTGGCTTGAAACGCCTGATGCAAGTTATACGGAGTTGGCACAAACAGCTTGTGCTTTAGGTGTGCATGTCACCCGCCAAGCGATTGAAAAACGGATGACACCTGAAGCAGCCGAAACCTTGAAATCGGTGCTTGAGATAGCCGCAACAACACAAGTTATTTCAGCACAATCGCCGACACTGCCTTTGCTAAATCAGTTCACAGGCGTCTATGTGCAGGACAGCACCACACTCACATTGCCGGATGAGCTGAGACCTGTATGGAAAGGGGGGCGTGCTAAAAACGATTGTGAGAAGTCTGCTATGAAACTTCACCTCTGTTTTGATGTCCTGACGGGTGCTTTCCAACACTTCCAACTCAGTGATGGTATTACTGCCGATAGCAAGGCAGCAGCGGCGTTTGGACCGCTTCCTGCGGGGAGTTTACACTTAGCAGACCTCGGCTATTTTTCGTTTGACGCATTTAGAAAAATGACACAAGCAGGCATCTTCTGGATAACAAGATTGAAAGTAAACTGTAAACTGTATGATGAACAGGGAGAACCCTTCTGCTTATATAAGCACCTCAAGGCAACAAACTCGGACACTATAGACCAGCGTTGCTATGTTGGAGCGAGGGATCGTCTGCCAGCACGCCTCGTTGCACGGCGATGTTCCGAACAAGTAGCGAGCAAGCGTCGCCGATACATCAGGCGTGATGCTAAACGGAGACAGACAACGCCCTCAAAACAACGGTTACGCCTTGCCGATTGGGATATTTACATTACAAATGTGGAGGTTGCACAACTTACCGTTGAACAAGTTATTATTATTGCTGGGCTCCGATGGCAAGTTGAGTTGCTATTCAAATCCTTCAAAAGCGTTGGCAAGGTGAATACATTCCGCAGTGCCAAACCTGATCGTATCTTATGTGAGGTGTATGCGAAACTCATCGCACAACTGATAAGACATTGGATTATGGTAGCAGCTGGCTGGCGGTGTATACTGCACGATCCCATCAGCACAGCGAAACTTATTGGGCGGCATGCACGCACACTCACAATGAGTTTTCACGAATCTAAAGCGGCGTTATTGAAGACACTGAGCAACATAAAAAAGGATTTACAATACAGCGACTGGGGACAACATAGAGCAGGAAAGCACACAACTTATAGGCAACTGAAAAAGGCTGAAAATCCCTAAGTTGACACCTATGAGTTCATTTTCTAACACGCCGAGTCTATGCTGCAAATTTTGTTTGTCAGCAGGTATCACATCACCGCCTAATGTCGTCTGCTGTTCACGAAACTTGTCAAACAATACCTTTACATCCTCTGCCTTCTCTTTAATAGGTCTCATCGTCCCATCAAAATCGAACTTATCGGTAACCGCTTTTTCTACTTCGTCGTAAGTCGCAAATCCGACAAGCGTATTGCCTGCTTGAATGTTGAAGTCAATATCTGGCAGCGGTTCAATCTGTCTAACATCCTCAATCTGTGCTACCATCTTGAGAAAAAGGCGTAGTTTACAAATCTCAATCGCCTCATCCATAATGTCTACACCATAAAGATTGTTGATAATGACAGATTTCAGAATGTAATACTTCCGATTGGGGTGTTGGGCAATCTGTTCAAGCGTTTGACGGAAGTTCTTGTATTTTTTAGGATTCTGCTGTACCCCCCCCCACTTGTGAGTTTGGAGCAGCAACATCATCAAGGAACACCTGCATCCGATCCAGACATGCCTCGTAAAGCGGTTCCAGAATGTTCAGCGCAGCAAACAGAAACGCACCAGAACCACAAGTAGGATCAAGCACTGTCACTTCGGTAATCGCTTTCCAAAAGGCACGGAGCAATTCAGACCCCTCACAATCCTCAATCACATCCTGTGCAAATTGACGAATATTAAGGTTATAGGTGATTAGGTCATTGATATTGTCTATCTCTCCGTTTACCATTTTTGTCTTAATTGTTTTGTAACGTTGCCTACGTGCGACGACTTCCCGCCAGATTTCTGTGGGCAATGCGAACTCCTCAGGGGCAAGTGTGTTCCACACCGTGCGTTTAGAGACCTCATCAATTCCATCAGCGATTTCTTCAGGCAATTCCAAACTAACACCTTTCTTGACTGCATCGTATATGTAGCGATCCGGGTCTTCTTGTAGTAGTTTCCAGATGGAGCTGTCCCCTTCAAAAGCAATTTTACACGATTTGCGGGCTGTGTCAAAAAGAAACGGAATGATGGTGTTTTTGCTGATGTATTCCGTGATGTCCTCCTTCGTGTAATATGCTCCCATCTGCTTCTGGTTGATGTATTTTTCAAAGATGTATCCAAGCACATCAGGATTAATCTCATTATCGTTTCGTAGAGGTCGATCGTCAAGATGCCACTGGTATTTTTCAAAGAACGAAAAAAGATTTTGAAATGCCGTGTCCGGTATCTCAATGTTTTCACCGTGTAGCTCTTCAAGTTCATGTTTTTGGAAGATGCCACCGTTGAGATAGGGAACTTTGCCAAGCAGCTGCTCTGTTTCACGTGTCCGTTCATTCTCCGGCTTTGCAAAGCCTTCAAAAAAGAGTGGACAGAGAAACGTTTTGTAGTAGTTATCTGTGCCTCGCGTTGCTGTTAGTTTGGTACGCAGATAGTTTTGGTCGTTGTTGAGAAAGCCTTTCTTCTGTATGAAATAGATGAACATGAGACGATTCAGCATCACAGAGACATACCATTTTTGCATATCTTCATCAGGAATACCGCTGAGAAATCCAAGGAAGGCATCATGTTCTTTCTTGAAATGATCGTAAAACCTTCTGGTGACCCTCTCAACATCAAAAGCGGTTTCAAGACGTTGGGTTACGTCTACAATTGAAATTTGCTCCTCTTCATCAAACCTAAACGCAATCGAACGAAGCTTTTGTAACAGAGATTCACCAGTTTGTTCAATGTTATATGAAATCTCCCGACGCTTAATAGTGTTACCCCGGCTTTTACTGCCCCATTGCCATTTTTGTTCAGTCTGTTCGGTGTCTGTGTAGATAATCAAGTTCTCATGAGAAGATTGCGAAACGGCTCTGTGTATTTTTTCTCTGGTTGTGCGATCTGGTATATGTGCGTTAGGTATTGCTGGGCAGTGAAAGATTGCTACGCCGCGTTTTTGTGCGACTGCGGTCAGCAAGTATTCGGTATCATCTATTGTAACTGGAAGTGTTTGATGATGTGTATCCCAACCGAGTGCTTGCGTAAATAGATTTTCAAATTCTGATTCTCGGAGGTATTCTCGGATTTCTTGGTAGTCAAATTGCATAAAAGTTATCCTATTTCCTGATATTATAGTAACGTGAGTTCGGAATAAGACATTTTTTGTCCGATGCACAACCTGGAAAGGTTATGCTACAATATAGCTTTCACATCAAATACGCCGAATCTCATTAAATTTAGGCAGCATCTCCTATACATTGAAAACACGAAGATAATCATCTAATGTCTCCACTCTACGAATACAAGTGAGTTTGTCACCGTCAACAAGATATTCGGGGGGACTCATCTTCAGGTTATAGTTAGAACTCATTGCATGGCAATATGCCCCCGCATCGCATACGACAAGTCCTGTACCTTCAGGTGGTGTCGGCAATTTACGTTCCTTACCCAGAAAATCAGCAGATTCGCAGACAGGGCCTACGACATCAAAGGTTTTAACTTTATCATTAACTGGTTCAATAAACTCGATATGTTGGTAAGTGTCGTAAAGACTTGGACGTATCAGTTCAGCCATACTGCCATCCGTGACAATAAAATGTTTGTTTCCATTAGTCTTTACTCCTACGACACGGTTGACGAAAACTGCAGTATTCCCGATGATAGACCGCCCCGGTTCAATGATTAACGTAATGTCGTCTGTGAGTAGACCGCGAATTGAATCGATGAGGTCTGTCGGTGTCGGGATGTCTTCACCTGAACGTTCATAATCGATGCCCAATCCGCCGCCGATGTTTAGATATTGTGCAGAAAAACCTTCCGCTTGAATAGACTGCATGAAATCAAGCATGATTTCAGTTGCATCTCGAAAAATTCGCACCTTTTTGATTGTCGAACCGAGATGGCAGTGAACACCCACTAATCTCAGCAGTTTGTCCTTACGAATTTCATCTAAAAACCAGTTGAGTCGTTCATTGCGTATGCCAAATTTTGAGTTTTTCATTCCGGTAGAAACATACGGGTGTACCTCTGGATCCACATCAGGATTGATACGGATAAGCACATTGGCAGGAATCTCAAGCTGCTTTGCAGTTTGCTGTATATGTCGCAGGTCAAACTCACTATCTATGTTAATAAGGACTTCGTGTTCAACAGCAAGAATGAGTTCTTCCAATGTTTTTCCATTTCCGTTTAAAATAGTTCGTTTCAGATCAAATCCTGCTGCTAATGATAACTTTAGTTCGTTTCCGCTGACCAACACGGCTCCACTACCGAGTTCGTTGAGCCGTTTAAGTAAAGTCAGATTGTTATTTGCCTTTACTGCATAACCGATGATAGCATTGATACCATCAAGTGCGTTTTGGTAAGCAGCGTAGTTTGCCTCAAGCCGCGCGAGACTGTAAAGATAAAATGGACTATATGATACCTCATCTTGAATATCCTTAACTCTCAATTTTTCGCAGTAGAGGTATCCATCTTTATAGTGAAAACTCATATCTGTGCTTCTATACTTCCTCTTTTTTTAAATAAACTGTGAATTTACCTTAAACTGGTATTATAGTGAGTTTTAGCATTACTCAAACACTTCGATCGATATCTTATGGATTTAATACTCGCGTTTGTGCCAATCATCTTCCCAAAGGTTGAATGAACCTTCACGATAAGGATGCTGTGCGATGAGATCCTCGTTCAGTTCCATCCCAAGCCCTGGACCACTAGGGAGACTAAAGTATCCATCAATAACTTCGGGGCAACCTGTTGCTGCTTCTTTAACCCAGGCCTCAGAAAAGTCGTTGAAATGCTCCTGAATTTTGAAGTTCGTCGTGCAGGCAGCGAAGTGCAGAGCAGTTGCAGTAGAGACGGGACCTCCAACATTATGTGGTGCTACTGTCATGTAACACATATCCCCCATGGCAGCGATTTTTTTTGTTTCCAAAAAACCACCCGTCTGTGTAATATCAGGTTGTAGAATATCTGCCGCCTGCAAGTTAATTAGTTCACGATATTCATATTTATTGTGGAGCCGCTCACCTGTGGCAACCGGTAAATTGATACTATCTGCAGCTTTAGCAAGCGCTGCAATATTATCTGGAGGCACAGGTTCCTCAACCCAACTCGGTTTATACTGCTCCAATTCCGCAGCAATCTCTATCGCAGTATAAGGACTAAACCGTCCATGCATCTCAACAAGTATTTCAACATCAGGGCCGACTGCATCTCGCACGGATTCTACAAGCGAAACCGATTTTAATTTCTCCTCATAGGAAAGTTCATAATAACCTGCCCCGAAAGGATCAAACTTGAGTGCCTTATAACCTTTTTCAATCACTTTCTTGGCAGCAGTATGAAACTCCTCAGGAGTACGTTCAACACGGTACCAGCCGTTTGCATAAGCCTTTATTTTATCACGGCAAGTACCGCCAAGCAGTCGGTATACAGGTTGATTTAGTGCTTTACCTATAATGTCCCAGCACGCGATTTCAATAACGCTTATGCCAGTAGCAACAATTTCACCTGCACGGCCATAGTCATCGCGAAACATGCGTTGATAAAGATCCTCCGTATTAAACGGGTCACTTCCGATGACATGTCTACGTTTTGCACCATCTATATATGCGACAAGTGCGTCTGTGCGATTGTTCATGCGCACTTCACTGATACCGGTTAAACCTTCATCAGTTTCAACTTTAACAAAGGTAAGATTTCGCCAACTGGTACCCATAACAAGGGTGATGACATCTGTAATTTTCATTGTTAACTCCTCGCTTCTCCTTCCGTAACTCTGCGTTGTCCGCTGCCTTGTTGTGGTGCGGGTTCAATAGTCGGGGCATCTTCTCCAGCTGCAACTATCCTACGTATTAATCGCTCACGCATCGCCTCTGAGACTGCTTCATGTGAACGTAATCCAATGAGATTCCGTAATTCGTAAGGATCAGCCTGCAGGTCATAGAGATACTGCTCAACATACACATCAGAGCCCGCGCCATTACCACTTCCTTTAGGTGCATCTACACAGTATTTCCACCGTTGTGTTCGCACTGCTCGCCCTACCTGCGCTTCACTAATTTGGACAAACACCTCCTCTTGCCAATCTCCTGTTTCACCGCGCAGCAGTGGCAGGATAGACTGACCTTGCATTTCATCAGGAACAGCCAAGCCTGCCGCATCCAAAAGTGTCGGCGGCAGGTCTACAAGACTCACAAGTTGTTGGACCTGTCCACTACCCGTGAAACCTGGCCCGTGAAATGCAGTCGGAACACGGATAGAACTTTCGTGACAAGAACGTTTATATTCACTATTGCGTGTTTTGAAATGGCATCCGTGGTCAGAGGTAAACAGGATAATAGTATTGTCAAGTAAGTCAAGGCTTTTGAGTGCGTCTAGTAGCCTACCGAGTGCTTCGTCAAGTCTTTTCACCATGCCATAGTAACCGCCTAAATGCTGATGTGTAGAGCCACCCAGTGCGGCGAGGTCAGGTGGTATCCATTTCCCCGTATACCTTTCCCTATAGCCATCCGGTGGCGGGTAATCATCAAGATGGTTTTGATGATGTGGTTCAATATAAGACGTAAAAAGATAAAATGGATCGTTCTTGTGCTGATCCACATACCGTATCACAGCATCGGTTAACGCATCTACACGGTAACCGGGCAAGTCAACAGGCTCACCGTCATTATCAAACAGTCTTGTCTGGTATGCATCAGAAGTCATTTCCAAAACATTGGAGGCTAACCAATAATCGTATCCTCCACGGTTCTCAAGGGGAACTGCGCCTGTGCTACCAGAATATAGGTGCCACTTACCTATGTATCCCGTATTATAACCTGCATCGCCAAAGTGATGTGCAAGTGTTTTCAGATTCGGAGATAACGGAATACCATTTCGGAAGCATCCAGTGGTTGTTGCATACAGTCCAGTTTGCAGGCATGATCGGGCAGGACCACACACAGGTTGGCATGTAAAAGAGCGACGAACATGTGTACCTTGCTGTGCCATCCGGTCAAAATTCGGCATCAAGTCAAGCGGATTACCGTGCAGTCCAGATGTGTCCCATCGCTGTTGGTCTGTAAAAAAGACGATGACATTCGGTTGATTTGTGTCGGTTTGTGGCATTTCTCTGTTTTTCCTCTCATTTCAATTTTGCTAATGTTATTTTAATGGTTTGAATAATAGATGTCAAGTATAAAAAATGCATGTGTTAGTGTAAAAAAAATCGTAAACAGTGGTATAATTTGCTATAGGACACAGACATAAATGAAGAAATATTTGAATTCATATCCAATTACTGATATCTCTATTCAGATCGGAAATAGAGAGATTGAACTAACAATTGTAGACGATCCTGATAGATTCTTGGATAAGTTGAGTCGAGAGGATTGTGATGGGAGATTGTATCTACCTTATTGGACATATCTCTGGGAGTCTGCGATAGGTTTAGCACATTACGTATCTGAGTTAGGCAATACATTTGCAGGACAGCAGATTCTTGAGATCGGTTGTGGATATGGACTTTCAGGAATAGTCGCATGCAAAGAAGATGGGGAGTGGTTTTTTCAGATTTTGAACATGATGCACTTCTATTCGCTAAACACAATGCACAGCAAAATGGAATCCGTTCTGCAGCTTATGTTCAGATGGATTGGAACTCACCGTGCTTTCAATGCAAATTTGATGTCATACTCGCCTCTGATGTGATATATGAGGAACAGAATTGGCAACCCATCACTAATTTACTAAAGAACCATCTAAAACATGAGGGATTTGCTCTGTTTTCCGAACCGAATCGAAAAAATGCAGGCGGGTTTTTCAAGAACATCCGTGAAAACGGATTTGCCTTTGAAAAATCCACCCGCTTTGTTACGTTAGACAATAAGAAAAAACAAATTAACACTTACAAAATTCAAAGGAATTAGTCAGAATCCTCATCCTCAGGTTGTTTTGCTGGATGAATTTCATAACTCGTTCCCTTGTAAGAAATAATTACATGTTTTCCTATCGCAAGATATTTTGATATTTCAGGCTCTTTCTTTAGAAGGTCAAAATAGGTATCGCTACCGAACTCAACTTTTGTAATTTTTGTTTCGGTTTTATGTGCGGTATCGACCCATACACCTTTACGCAGATGGAAGGTTTTATTTTTCACCTGCTTAACTGTAATAGCCGTATCTGCTAATTGCGCTTGCGTTTGGAGTGCTTGCAATTTTTCACTTTCCGCCACTCCTATTCTCGCTGCTTCTGGAGGCCTTTCTGGTAATGATCTAGATTCCTTCGAAAGAAAGCCTGTAAAATCACTGATATTTGAAGGTTTTTGTGCACCAACAGAACGTGCCGTTTCTGGAGAAGTAGTTGTCCTTCCCCGAGGTACGAGGCTCAAGACATCACGTTGTTTTTGATCTTCTGTGACGAGAAATGATGTGTATGGCGTCATGATCCCGTACTTTTCACTGAGACGGACGATTTCTTCAACCAATTCCTCATTCTCACCGTTTAGTCTAACTTCGTCAACAAGGTATGCGACCTTGCGTTGTGCCCATAACCTTGGGAGAAATTGGTGACCTGATTCACTTTTCGGGAACTTTCCACTGTTAGAGAATTCCTCCCTCTCTCCATTGATGTCGCCATGTAAAGTCAGATTTGATTTCCCGCTGCCCGTATATCTGCCAAGAACTGTTAACTGAGAGCCGCGAAACAGATGCGGTAGCTTCTGCGGATAGAGATCTTTTGTTCTTATGTCCTCTATGTCCAAATCCAAATTGACAAGAACTGGTTCACTCACCTTCGTGTAGAAAGATGAAACAGCAACTTCTAAATCTTCTTGCGGTTTCACATATTGACGGGTGCCCCCGTTTTGCTCAGCCATCTTGTCAAGCAGATTGACATTGACATCGTATCCGACTCCGAATACAAAAATGCGTGATTTTTCACCATTTGCGCCAGAGACATTTTTGAGAATCTGCGTAATATCTGTTACCCCGACAGTTGCTTCTCCATCAGTGAGGAAAACAACGAGACGTGGTCTTTTCGGATCAGGTTCGTCAGTTACAGCAGCCAGCACAGCGTCATTAATATTCGTTCCGCCGTTCGCAACAATTCCTTCAATAAATTCAAATGCATTTTCCCGCTCTTTTTTAACAGAAACTAATTCTTCAGCGAACGGTTCAACATCTGTATTGAAAAGAATGAGGTTAAATCGGTCTCCATCCTTTAAATTTTCTACACAAAAACGGAGAGCCTTCTTCGCTTGCTCTATTTTCGGTCCTTTCATGCTCCCAGAACGGTCAAGAACAAAGATAAAGTCTTTTTCAATTATCTTTTTCTTATCAATCTCATATTTTGGAGAAATCAGAAGCATAAAGAATCCATCTTCATCCGGATCATCACGATGGGTAATTAGATCAATCCCGAAATCTTTGTTGGATACGGAATAGTAGCATGCAAAATCTCGTATAACATTAACACTGTTTCCCTCATAACTGATAGTCGCACGATGATCGTCTTGGCGATTGACTGCAACTTCATGTGAAGGGGAATAGATTGTCTTAAGTTCATGTTTGCTCTTCAAGTCAACTGAAACGGATAGACTTCCGACAGGATAGTTTGTAAATTTGTCGGTTCTTAGCGGATATGTATATCTTGCTAGCCCCGAATCTACACCAATAACCTGTGAGTATTCCAATTGAATACGTCTTTCTCCGTTGGGCGGAATTGGGAACACTCTCGCTTGAAATGCGCGTGTGCCGACATATTCTAAGAGTGCGGGGTCCTGCATGGAACGGACAATCCCTTCATAAATGCTCCGTGCTTTCGCTTTTGCAAGGAGTTCCGCTTTCACAGGTTCCCCATCGATGTATAGCACAAAATCAGAAATGGCTACTTCATCTTGTAATGGAAAGAGATAAGTTCCTTCCAGTTGCATGTTGTTTGGATTAGCAAATACCTGATCAATTTTCGTCGTTGCAAGTTGGTTATCAATAGAAACGTTCACATGATGTTTTTCGATTCTTAGGTTTTGAATTTGCGGAGTACGTTGTGCAGTTGCGTTGATTATTATACCTTGAGCCTCAACAAATTGTACTACTCCCACGAAGAGTAGTGTTATGATTGTCGTATAGAAACTTAATCTTCTCATCGGAAACCTCCGTTGTTATGTGAAAACGTTGGATGCATTTATAACATGCTACTTGTTGTCCCCTATAATAGTCAAACTGTCTTTTTCAATAATTGCAATATAACTTGATCTTGTCGAATCAGTTTTTGTCCATTCTCCAATATCATCTTCGTCCCAAAAGCTCCATTGCCCAGACATAATAACGTAGTCTTCCTCATCTTCCCGTCGACGTTGGTCCTCACCCTTGACACCAAATGCACTGAGCAATGGGAGCACATCATCATCGTTCTCCATTGGGTCGTACTCCTTTTTCTTCCAATTGGTGTAGGTGACAGGTTCCCCATTTTCCCATTGCCATTTACCTTCTTCCTTAGCATCTGTTAGTCCTATCCAATACGGAGCCCTACCAAACATCGCTTCCAACCATATCTGTTCTTGTTCACTGTTAATAGTTGCAAGATATGCATTCTCTTTATTAGCTTGCTTTTGCGCATCTTCTCTGCCATCGCATGCAATCCATTTGTAAAGGTGTCCATTAGCTGGATTCATAATCCATTTGGCAGGAAAATCCGGTATGTATGCTGGACGATGCTGTTTCTTCTTTTCCGGATTTTCAGCAAGCGGTGGAGTAAGATCAGATATATTCCCATTGAGTGTTAAAACCACATCCTGGGTAGTA
The DNA here is from genome assembly GCA_965200395.1 of Candidatus Poribacteria bacterium. Classification (GTDB taxonomy): domain Bacteria; phylum Poribacteria; class WGA-4E; order WGA-4E; family WGA-3G; genus MSPOR6. The sequence continues at coordinate 2,393,582 of CBDAUH010000004.1, forward strand.
TTGTCATTATTCAGTATAAAAGGTGCAGATTCTGTCGAGAGTCCCATATAATTTAACGATAAACTAAAAATGGCAGGCCGGTATACTACATTAAAGAAATTACCCTCAGGATCCGTATGTATTTCACGAGTGGTACTGCTGGCATAATTTCTTGCTCCGCTTGTTCGTAGCATATTAAAGTCAATTTTTACGACCTTCAATGCCAATGGGTCACCGTTCTTATAAACTATCTTACCCTCCATTCTATAAAGTCGCTCCATAATGATTTCAACGTTTCCGATATCTACGCCTGGTTTGATTGAAAACGTGACCCGCCCAAATGCTGGAAAACCGGAGAAATGTGGAAAAAACGCCATTTTTCCGAATTTGACAACTCGGTCCCGTGTAGGATTCGGGAACTCACCAAGTTGCAGGACAGTTTTAGAATGTACCCGAAATTGCACCAAACCTTGTGTGACATTAGTAAAAGTGAATCTTCCTTCCGAATCTGTCTGTGTATTCATACTTGCGGAAACATTTTCCGCCCCACCTTCTTCTTTTCGTATCTCAACGTATGCAAGTTCTATAGGCATATTATCCAACGGTTGACCCTCAGCATCAACAACACGTCCAGATATTGTTGATGTGCCCTCTTCTGCTACAGTAGGGGATGCAATTACAAAACCAAGCACTATAGCATAGGTCAGCAAGACCAACGTGAGTTTATTTGAATATGAACTAATCATAGTAATTATCTCCTGAAGTAGTAGCTTTTATTCGTCTGTTACAAGCATATCTTCTCTTTCAATAATTGCATACTTAACTATCCGATAAATTGGGTTGCCAACATCAATCGCTGTCCATTTCTTTGATGAGAAAGTCATAGCGATGTTATAGTCTCTCTTATGGTTATGTTTGTAATCAGATTGTTGTGCTGTCCAATTTGTATAAGTTAACGGTTGCCCGTTAGACCACTTCATTCCATCTTCAGCGTTGACCAGTCCTATCCAATAGAAATCTTTCTGTAAGAAAGCCGCTTCTAACCATCTCTGTTCTGCTTCATCGTTGATTGCAACAAGATAAGCATTTTCAGACTTTGCTTTTGCAACAGCATCGGTGAAATCTTTACATCGGACCATTTTGTATGAATGCCCATTTTCAGGATTTATCGCCCAAATTGCTTGTCGTGCATTCTCTCTTTCTTCTCGTTTGTCTTGATGTTTCTTTAGACCCCTTAACCTAAGAACAAGTCCATCTTTGCGCTGATTCTCTTTAAGTTTGAACCACCGTGACCTTGCTGTAGCTCCTTTGTACTGTACCATGACCTGATGTTGAGCTTCGCTATCTGGAAAATATGATACAAAATTACCTTCGCCATCAGTTTCAACCTTGCCTCCTGATGCACCGGCACTACGACTTGAGCTGAGGAAATAAATTGGATTGTCACCTTCTCTGTCAAAGACAATTAAGACTACTTCAGTGTTTACGAGCGGTGTACCATCCTCTAATAGAATTTTTCCGCTAATCCGCATACGCGGCTTTTTGACGTTGACTATCACATCTTTAATGTGTTGTCCATGTTCAAGAGCAAAGACTATTTTGCCAAACCAGACAGGAAAATGCGAAAGAAATGCAGTTGAATAGAAGGTTAAATTCCCTATTTGTATAGATACAATCTCATAATCAGAACCATTTTCAGGCAGTATAACCAATCGAGATGGACCAGGTTTGATGTTTCTGAGTGTGAAGTTACCGTTCATATCCGTTGTCGTTCTCACCCATGATGAGATTGGATCATGTGGTGTCTTCTCATGTCCTAAAATCATGTTAATTGGTTTCATGGCAAGTTCGATACGTTGCCCTGACATCCCATCTTCATCAATAACACGTCCAGAAAGTGTTGATGTGCCCCCTTCTGCAATGCTATGAAAACAGATTACAACAAACATCAGAATTCCAGTAAGTATTGCATGCTTAATCGAATTTAAATTAATCATGGTTTCCTCAATTTATTATTAGGTTGATGTGTGAAACTTATTCATTGAAAGTCTTTCTTGTTTGTTGAAATCTGAAATCTAATTCTTCATAATACTATAGTTTGGACAATTTTAGAAATTTTTAGTGCGAAAAAACAGAAAAGCAGGTATCCTTTCATAAACAAATATATTTTTTGAAAGGAGAATAAAAAATGAACCTCCTTTTCTGCTTAGACGACATTCTATCAGATTTTCAGTATCTGTTCAACACACAAAACTATGCTCTTTTCCAAGCGTTTATTTTCGGATTTATCGCAGATGGAAATAGTGGCACGCTAACGGAACTTTATCAATCAGGTTTTTCACAGACGCGATACTGGTCTTTTCCAAAGTTTCTATCGCGTGGTAAATGGGATGCGGATAAAGTCGCAGGACACCTGACAAAAAAGGTTCAGCAAGCATTTCCTAACTGGGTTTATGTGTATGATGAGACCAAAGCCATAAAAACAGGTGAACGCCAGTGGGGGTTGCATTTTTTCCGCAACTTCAGTTATCAAAAGGGTCGCGTGAACCGATCCAAGTTCCATTATGGACACGAGTTTGGTGCCTTAGGTTTACTTTGCCAAACATCTACAGGTTGGCAGCTATTCCCCGTATGGGCGAGACTGATGGTGCCGCAGACGTGCCGTGATAAAAGCGATGCGGTGTTGAAACGCATCTGTTCCCAGATCGCTCCGGGTCTTATTATTTTTGATCGTGGGTTCTCAAGGCGAAAAGTGTTTACGCTGGTTCAAAGTTATGGACATCATATCTTGTGTCGTGCGAAGTCTAATGCCGTCTTCTATCGTTTACCGGAACAGCCGAAACATCGCCAGCGTGGCCGTCCGCGAAAATATGGAGACCGCTTGGATATTCGCAGGATGCGGTATACGCTTATGGATATAGAAGGCCAAAAGTATTCAATCGCCTCCAAAGTCGTGAGAACGAAGATGTGCGATGCTGATATTCGCCTCGTTGTTATCCGAAGTCGCCCGAAAACCTCGAAACCTTATCGGTATTTCTGTGTATGGACAACAGATTTGACGATTGGGATACCACAGATCGCTATATATTATCGCAAGAGATGGCACATAGAGACGGCTTTTCGGGATGCGAAGCAACACTTCGGTTTTGATGACTATCGCCTGAAATCCCGCAAAAGCATCAATCGGTTTGTGCAATTGAGTTTCGTTGCAGCAAGTCTGACGAAGTTGCTATTCACCCCACGGGATGGGACGGCGGAGGAGATAAGTGCTCAGGTAGTTTGTGATCAGTTGGGCATCCATTGGTATCATCCGAAGCGTCTCACACAAGGGTTGCGTGTAGTTTATCTCCGCTGGCAGCTCTACAGAGCGGTATTTTCTGCGATTTACTCTGAAAAAACAAACTCACAGAAAATACACACCGATTTTCACAAAGAGACAGCATTGCCTGCGGACAACGCAGCCTGAATGTCCCAAAATGTCCAAACTTTAGTCTTCATAATAATGGAATATATAAAAATAAGTCCAGATACAGATTGGATAATCCAAGACGAAATTAGGAACTTCGCTATTGCATCACCCAACCTACAGACTAATCACTTGGAATACATTCCTCAGTTCCTCAGTTAAAAAGAATTAACTTGTCTGCGCCGCTTCTAAATCCATTAATCGACGTGCCTTCCGAATAAGCTTGAACAATTCTTTTTTCTCCTCGTCACTTTGGGAATTCTGGGATTGTAACTGAGGTAGAACATCTTTGAGCGTCCACTGTACTTCACCTAAACTACCAGTCTTTGCCCAATAACTCTCGCGTAGGATTTCAGCGAATTGTGCAACAGAAGCTGCAACCTGAAAATCCGGCGTAGTCCCTTCGAATGAATCTTTCAGCTCTTCAACGAAGATTTTATCCTTGACTTCCGTTATCTCTGCTGTGTCAGGATCCTCATGCCGAATAAAGACAGTAGCAAGTTTACCTTCATCAATACCTTCATGGAGTTTTATCTCATAGAGTGCGGTCACACTATGTCCCGAACCGATTTCACCTGCATCCGCCTCATCGTTACGGAAATCTTCGTGTTCCATCTGACGGCTCTCATACCCTAGCAATCGGAATCGGCTAACCCTATCCTTGTTGAACTTCACCTGAATTTTCGCATCTTTTGCTATAACCTGAAGCGTACCTGTCAGATTTTCGACAAAGATACGTTTTGCTTCTTTGAGGGTGTCAACGTAGGCATAGTTGCCGTTCCCTTTCTTTGCAAGGTTCTCCATAAGGGTATCGTTGTAATTGCCCATGCCGAATCCGACGGTAGTGAGGTAAATATCATCTTCCTCTACATAGTCGCGTATTTCCTTGAGAAGCATATTAGAATCTGTTACCCCCTCATTCGCCACACCATCAGAGCATAAGATAACACGATTGATACACCCCTCTTCCGCATTCTTGCTGGCAAGTTCATATCCCTTGTGTATTCCATCTTCAACATTTGTCACACCTTCTGGATGTAGTGAATCAATTGATTTGAGGATATCCTCCCGATTTACAACACCGGTATGCGGAAGAACGACTCGTGCTCTTGTGCCGTAGACCACAATGCCTATCTTGTCATTCGGACGAAGTTGTTCTACCAAGAGAGGCAAGGCTTTCTTCACAAGTCCCAACCGATTTTCCATACCCATAGAACCGGAGACATCAATAACAAAGGTTAGGTTAGCATCCTTTCGGTCAATATCTTCTATGATTTTGCCTTGAATGCCGATGCGGATCAGTTGAAGCCGTTTGCCATTTCCAAATTTCGAAGGTGCGCCCTCAATGTGAACAGCAAATGCTCCTTCCTTTGGAGGCGTATAGTTGTAATCAAACGCATTGATGAATTCCTCAACCCGCACAGACTCTGGTTGTGGCAGATTGCCATCGCGCAGAAAGCGACGCATCACTGCAAAAGATGCAGAATCGGTATCCATAGCAAAGGTAGAAAGATTGTCATCTTCCGTATCAATAAATGGGTTTGTCCCGTGTTCTTTGAAGAATACATCGTGATATGCAGCCCCGTTAGGTGGGGTTAATTCCAGCCTTGAAACGGTTTGTCTTCTCGATATAGATTTTTCAACGAGCCTCTCTACACCACTGGATTTGTATGAAGGAGCTCGAGAAAGTACTTGATCCATAGCTGAAGACCTCCAATGCAGTGGACTCTCGAAGCGTCCCAGATCAGTTTGTTGGAACACATCAGTTTTTAGGAAGGATAGACGTTCAGTCAAGACATAGGAACATACAAAATCTTTGTCCAACACTACATCGCTGCTTTGGTAGGTCAGATACACCTTATTGTCATTGTTGTCTTCTTTCGTCGAAATAGTGATTTCATGGGAAGAAGAGTCGATGTCATCAATTCCATAACGCCCATCAACTACAACTCTCATCTCAAAATTACCGACAGGCTGGTTGCTCTGAAGGTGATGAGTGTAGGTATAGCTGCCATCAGTATCCTGAACGTCTTCGTCATATAATATCTGAACACGACACTGACCCCTGCAGGTATCTGCATAACCTTGGTCTGAAGGTGTGAAGAACCTACAAACTCTAATATATCAATATCCGTTGACTGGAGTGCATGCCCGTATACCTTTTCTAATTTGTCTTTCTTTGCCAGTTTAATGGGAATATCTTTTCCATCAACCCGGATTTCAAAGTCTACACTATCTGCTTTTTTGGAGAAGGGAATAATAAAAATCCCAGCAACAGAATGCTCGTTTGGATTTAGGAAAACCATCTCCACATCTGTCATCGCAGATTTGTCTTGGATATCGACGTTCAGAAGGTACCGTTCAATAAGCAGTTGTTCAAACTTGCAGGTTTCATCTGGACGTTGAACAAATAGGGTTTGTGCAAATGCACTAAGATCTGATTTTTTCATCGTGATCTCCTTTATTATTTACTTTGTTTTGGGTTTATTGGTTAGAATTTTGACAGTTAGAGTTGTAGGGTCTGTTTTGGAAAATACCCACAATGCACAGAGTTTGATGCATCTCAACTCAATACATTTGCATAGACGTTTGAGCGACAGAAAAGTTTATAATTAGACGTGAATTTTTATACGCAGAAACAAAAATTCTTATGAGAAATAGGTGGTATTCAATGTTAGTGAATTGTCTGAACTAAGACTTACTAAATCCTAGTTCAGACATAAACCTGTTATGAAGGGACTATCCCTCTGTTTGCTCCTTCAAACTACGTGCCTCTTGCACAAGTTTCAGCAGCTCTTCTTTTCGCTCTTTTTGCTGAGGTGTTTTTGACTCAATCTCGTGAATAACACCTTCAATCGTCTCTTGAACAGCAGCTAAAGAGCCTTCCTTTGCCCAGTAACTTTCACGTAGGATTTCCGCGAACTCCGCTACCGCACCGACAAGCTGGAACATGGGAGATGCATCTTCATAAGACTGCTTCAATTGATCCGTGGATATAGTCTCATTCACCTCTGTAACACGGTGTGTGTCAGGATCTTCATGTCTAATAAAGACTGTAGCGAGTTTGCCGACAGCATCTTTATGAAGTTTAATCTCATAGAGCGCAGTTACGCTATGTCCAGATCCAACTTCCCCCGCATCCACGTCGTCCTTACGGAAATCTTCGTGGGCAAGCGCACGATTTTCATAGCCAAGCAGACGAAAACGACTGACTGTATCAGGATTGAACTCAACCTGAATTTTCGCATCTTTTGCGATGACTTGCAGTGTACCAGTAAGATTCTCTTTAAAGACCCGTTTTGCCTCTTTAAAGGTGTCAACATAAGCATAACTACCGTTGCCTTTGTTAGCAAGTCGTTCCATCAGGACATCGTTGTAGTTGCCCATGCCGAATCCGACTGTAGTGAGTGTTACACCTTCCTTAACATAGGAACCGATCTCTTTGAGGATTGCATCGGGACCTGTTTGTCCCACGTTTGCGACACCATCTGAACAGAGAATTACGCGGTTAATGCAGTCGGACTTAGAATTCTTTAGTGCAAGTTTATATCCTGTCCGCAGTCCTGCTTCTGCATTGGTTGCCCCCTCTGAATGAAGTTGATTAATCGCTTCTAATATGTAATCCCGATTTTCAAGGCCCGTATGTGACAGGACGACACGCGCATCGGAACCGTACACAACGATACCGACCTTATCAGCAGGACGAAGTTGATCTACGAGTAAGGTCAAGGCCCTTTTTACCAAACCTAACCGATTTTCCATGTTCATTGAACCAGATACATCAATTACAAAAGTGAGTATAGCATCTTTACGGTTGGCATCTGAAATGACGCGCCCCTGAATACCGACACGAAGTAACTGAAGCCGTTTCCCTTCACCGAATTTTGAAGGTGCTCCTTCTAGATGAACTGCAAATGCCTCCTGTGTTGGAAGTGTATAGTTGTAATCAAAGGAATTGATATATTCTTCAACACGCACAGCCTCTGCAGGTGGTAAACCCCCATCCCGTAGATAGCGACGCATCACAGTATAAGATGCCGTATCCACATCCATGGCAAATGTAGAGAAGTTGTCATCTTCTGTATCAATGAAAGGATTGGTACCGTGGTTTTCATAGAAAACATCATCAAAGGCAGCCCCGTTTGTGGGGTTAAGTTGCGGTGCTTGTCCTTTTAACATTGCTACTTGATTTGATTGGCTCGCAGCAGGACTTAACATTGCTACTGATGATTGGCTCGCAGCAGGACTAGAATCAGCCAATTGTGATGGGCTATTTGATACACTCAGGATTGATTTGCGAACTTTTGCCTTTGGTGGATCCGGCGGTGGAGTAGACAGCCCTGATACTTCTACCACAGAGTCTTTAAGTAGTTGAGTTTCTTGTTTATCTAAACGAATGTTGATGAGAAACACGGCGATGAGAAGGAGCGCGACTGAAATGAAAAACGCCCCCGCAATTTTTTTAATACGCATTGATTTTTACCTCGTAAGTAATTTGGGTTACTAACTAGCAAATTGTATGCCAATACAGAAATGCAAAATTCAGGTCTTTTTGCGGGGCTCATATCAGAATTCTGCCCCAAACTGTGCATTTTCTTTACAGTGCTGCACAAAAATGTGCAATAAGGCACAACCTAGAAAGGTTATGCTACAATTCAAGGACACCGAACTCACCTTCAACAATAGTTTTATTCCTTCTTGGTTTGTGTATGAAAAAGGTGTTCTAAAATTTGTAACCGTAATTCTGTCTCTAATTCTCTCATGTCAGGGCATCCAGCGAGATTATTCGTCTCATCAGGATCATCCTGCACATTAAATAAGAGATACGGTATGCTATCATTATTTAGCGCGACCTTCCATTCCTTATTGAGCAACATGATTTCACCCGATATTTCAGAGATCGCAAACTCACGGTGTGTCGCTTCTGTGTCAGCGATAACGGGACATAATGATTTACCAAACTGTCGATGCTGTAACTCACCACCTGCCTTTTCAACGAGTGTTGGCCCGATGTCAATCCATTCAACAGGACTGTCGACTATGACACCCGCTGTAACGTCTTTAACAGTCTCTGGAGTTCGGACAAGTAGCGGAATACGCACTGATCCATTGAGGAAGTTACTTTTGTATATTAATCCGTAATCCCCGTTCATTTCACCGTGGTCTGAAGTGTGTATGATGACGGTATTATCTAGTTCATCGCGCGCTGCAATTGCGTCAAGTATCTCTCCGATCTGATCGTCTATGACCGTTATATTACCCGCATAATCTGCGCGTAACTTACCTTCCTCACCTTCTTCAAACTTGGGGTTCATCCGGTTCATCATATTGTCTAAATTACCACGAGGACGGTCTCCGGCAGGTGGGCGTGGAATGGGGGATGGCATATCGTTCGGGTCATACATACTGGCGTAAGGCTCAGGCGTATCCCACGGTTCATGAGGTCCGCCAAAGCTCACCCAACAGCACCAGGGCTTTTGTCTGTCATAGTTTTGAATATACTTTTTTGCTTGTTGTCCGACGTAAACATCCGCGTAATTATCGAGACCGAGCGTTGAAGGACGAACCGTGTGTGGTTTCGTGCTGAACCTTTCGCGATAATCCGCACGGTAATCCTGCCAAAGTCCTTTTTCCTCCCACATCGCAGTCATGTGTGAGAGAACACGACTGCTTGCACGTGGGCCCCCTATCTCATCAACATCATCTAAACCGTATGAACTCATGAGATCTTCTCTGTCGCGCAAATCTCCGTTGTGAGGATGGAGGTGTGTTTTACCGAAAAGACTGGTGCGGTAACCTGCATCGCGTACTGCTTGCATCCATGTCGGCGTTTCAGCAGACATCGTATGATTCATATTATTCCAAACACCCGTATTGTGCGGATATAACCCTGTTGCTAAACTGAGACGTGTCGGTATACAGACTGGAGATGTGGTAACACAGTTGGTGAAACGCACACCTTCGTTTGCAATTCTGTCCAAATTAGGTGTTTGTACCCAACCACGACTACAACCCATTGCATCCCATCGCTGTTGGTCTGTCATCAGAAGGAGTATATTTGGCTTCATAAGTTCCTTATATGTTTATTTGTAGCACAACCTTTCCAGGTTGTGCATATTTAGGACGCGCATTGTAGCATAAAACCCCAAAAACAGAAGAACCTTAGCAAACAGAAAACCCCATCCTCATTTTACTGTAGCAAAACACAACGTGCTTTTGCGGTGACACTCTGCAATCATTTAAAAATACCAGCATCAAGAAATGCTTTTGATAACGTATCATAAGACAACGTGGCTGCAGCAAGCGGATCATAGTCTTCGCGCGCTTGTACCATAAAACTCACTTCGGCAGTGATGAATCCATCATATCCGTGTGCCTGCATCTGCTTCAGATAATCGACATAATCGAACGTGCCTTCTCCGGGGATTAGGAATTCAAAATCTGGGTGAATACCGCGTTGATCCTTAACATGTGTATGTGCAGAAACAGACGCTAACGCGGAAACTGTATCATGAGTCGACATGCCAACAATATCAAAATGGCTGATGTCAAAGTTGACTTTGAGATATGGAGAATTAACGATTTCGAGGAGTTCAAGCACTTTGTCAGGTGTGTCAATTATTGCCCCGATATGCGGTTCCATTGCTATGGTCACGCCGCGGGATTCCCCATAATCCACTAACTCACCGACACGTTCAGCGAGGAATTCTTTTTGGGTATCCCACATATCCGGCTTTCCACCAGGGGTGGTGTTCACTGCTGGCAGTTCCCCATCTTGTGCAAGATCCACTGCCAAATCTACTCCCCCTTTGAGTCGCCACATATTCTTCGCATGTGCTTCTGGGTCTGTTTCCAATAAACTGGAGTGTGCAGCAATAGCAGGTAATGCTAAATTATGCCGCTTCAGTAACGATGCAATTCGCTTCCGCTCCCCTGCATCGAGTTTACTGAGTTCAGTAGTAAAACGTGGAATAATAGTCAGTTCAATCCCATCAAATCCGAGTTGTGCAAGGTGTGATATTGCTGTATCAATAGGTACAGTCGGCATTCCCCAAGTACTATATCCGAGTTTCATCTGCTATGCTCCTTAGTAAATTTTGGAATTAATTAGACATCGGATAGTCCGTAGGTCGGATAGAGCTTGCGAAACTCGACTATTATTGAGATAAATCGCAATGCGAAGATCGCTCCTCTGGGTGTAGTGCCTATTCATTTTCATATTTAACCATAAGTAACTATGATATCTTCATCAGAAAATTCTACCTAGCCAATCATTCAACAGGAAATCAACGCGTTGGATCAGCAGTGCCACACGCCCCATGACGGTATTACCAAATGCTGAACCGAACCCTATCATTAAGAAGGCAATACCAACCTTTGATACCCATTTGACAGGACCTCTATGTTCCACAGAAAAGAAAAAATATGTCAAAGTACAGATCACACCAATTACCATCAGCACAGCACCGAAGATGAGACCTGCAAATTCATAAGGAGGTATCGGTTCTACAAGTCCTGCTATTATATTATTATGGATTACCGAAAACGGTTCAACAGTGCCACGTGTCTGCTCAAAAATATTCGCGCGTAGCACATTCGGTATGGCAAGTCCGCACCCTACCCCGATGAGGATTGCACTCGGAAACCGAATCAACCAAGTGTGACGAGATGATAACCCGGAGAAAAACAGTAACCCGATCCCTATCGGAATAAGTTTTATTAGACCGAAGAGCGATCCTCCGGTAAATACTGCAGCGAAAGGCTTCCAAGCAAACGGTATAAAGCCTTGATGATATTGCAGCACAATACCGTATCCGACTGACATACCTACGAAGAGATATTCTGCAAATCGATAAAACGGATTGTCTTTGTAGAGAAAACTATAAATGCATAGTGTTAAAAACGCTGCGATCCAGATGCCAAGTGGTTCCATGTATTTACTCCTCTTGTTTTCGCTGAACAAAAAATGCAATGTTACCGATAATTACCAAAAGGACTATCAATAGATGAACAAATGATTCAATGTTTATCCACAACGTACCTTTTGCAGGATCTTTTATCAATTTTTCGTATTCGGCAGCCCCAGCAATCCCGGATATCAAACCTATCAATTGCCCTGTCTGTAAATAAGGATACATCTGTGAGATAATAACCCCTGTGACCCCCGCAGCAATTTGTTGATTAAATTGTACATTCGCGAAGGTAATCCATGATTCTGTTAAACTTCCAGAGGACAAGTCAACGACAAGCTCAATCTGATCATAGTTTTTAATGTTTTGCATCATCTGTATCTCGCTAATAGGTTTCTTGTAAAAATCGGTTTCATAGATACCCGCAATTTCAGTGCCCATGCCGAGTATCACCAATTCAACGCCTGGACGAAAACCGAGGAAGACATAATCTTCGCCGTAGACAGCATTCTTTTCTTCTGCAACCTCTTTCATCAGATCACTCCCCATTGTTGTTCCCACAGCATAAAGCGTAAGCCCAACGACTTTAACATCCTTCTCAAAGCACTGTTTCAGTATCGCTTTCGCCATCGGATTCAGCTCAGCTAATGAAGAAGGTCCGTAGTCAAAAACAAGCATAATTGCAGATCCTGCCTCAAGTCCATCAATAAAATCGTAGAGATCCTGTGTGGGTTTAGAAATTGATACGGGTAGACTAATAGGAAACAGCATCGGGATGATAACTGCTAACGCTACCAAAATAAAAACAATACGTCGATCCATATTTACCAATTTAGTAAGCATGCGCTAATCTCCTCCCCCAAGATATGAACGTTCAATTCCTAGGATAATGCGGATAGACTGAGAAATTACACCTAAACTCACACCGAGGATAATTCCCCGTCTAGCAGAGAGATTCGGATTATCTAAAATCCACTGTTTCATCCATGAGGAACCATTAGCAAATTCATCTGCCCAAGGTGTCCGAGATATTAGAGTATTCCAAATTAAATCACCCACAGGAACATTTCCTAACATCACAATAACTGCAGTTATTAACAGCAATGATGCTTCAATGTTTCGGGCACGAAAAGCACGATAGGCTGCAGATGCAATAAAAAACGCAAGGAGAGAAAACATAGTCGCATCCATCGGCAGCTGCACATTGTTGAATAACCACTCAAAAACAGAATTTTGAGGACCGAATGGTATGCCTATGACTACCATTATACCGATCCCAAAAAATACAAGAAAACTGTATTGCCAATGTTCGGTTTGGCGCTCAATACGCGTAACATGCGTTTGGAGCAATGTTATCGTGCTGAAGATTAAAGCGAACGGCGTTATAATCCGCGCCCAATTCAATACTTCTTCATAAACATCTTGAGAAATTGAATGTGGACTGAACTGCGTTAAGAGCATTATGATACCAAACGAAAAGCACAGAATTAATGGAATTTGTCTCTTCATAACGCCTCCTAACTAACTCGTTGTAAGAACGTAGTAATCCAGTTGACACCGAGAAGTTCAAGCAGCACACCGAAAACGATTGTTAGAAAAATCATTACCTTTCCCCAATCCTGTCCCCTCAGACTTCCGAGTTGCATGGGTTCTTTGGAAAGATAGGCACTTGCAGCATAGAGTTCTTCACCGATCAAGGTATAATCGCAAGCAGTGATAAGGAATGGGAGTTGATGTTCAGAATCTGTACCTGCAATTTGGATAGCACCGATGGAATTTCCGGTCTCAGCAAGGATAAGCGATTCGGCATAGAACGTACCTTGCAGGAATATGGCTGCAGGTTTTTCACGAAGCATCATCCCATCAACACCCGCAGCGTAAGCAAATTGGCTATCTGTAAGAAAGAATATATCCTCCTCTCTATATGCATCCGGGCGCCCTTCATCAAGATATGAGGCTTTTACCATTTCACGGACTACGTTCAGCACGATCGGATCGTTACACGGAACACGTAAAGTTGTTTCATAGTCTGCAGTTCTACGGGCGACCTGCCCAAGAATTGTCATACTTGCAATAGTCGCAGGACCACTGACACCCCCTAACCCTAATACATATAAAATTGAACGCCCCATCTCGGTAGCTCTACCAATTGCCTCATCAACAGCTTCAAGTCCCGGGATACGGCGAACAAATACCTCTTGATTGTTACGGGAAAGGTAGATACTTCCGAGGATCGCTGCAGATAAAACAATCATAGCAATAAAAAGTTGGGTTTTGCCGGTATGAAACCATTGACCTACCGCTTTGACCGCATCAGTTTGTTCGGAATCTACATTCACACCAGTATCCGTAATTGCCCTGACTACATACACATGTGTTTTCCCTTTTACGATGTCAGAATCCTTATATTGTGTTGTGGCCGGTTCTAACTGTTTACCAATTTCTTCAAACTCACCTGCATCAGTGTTGCGTAGGATTTTATATCCTATAATTCCGCTGTCATCTAGTGCAGCATCCCACGTAACGGTGATACTTGAACCGTCGTCATTGGGTGTATCTTTCGCGGTGACGTTTGCTGGAGGGGTAATTGTGGGTTCTTGACTAAATGTGTATGTGCCGCATAAAAATATAAGCAAACATGCGACTACAGATATTAATATCTTGTTGTTTGTCATTTATTCCCTCAAAATATTTTGGATTAAAAACTAAAAACATTGTGAAATTGCTTCTATTATTTCTGTATCCGTCACATCGTCCCGGATAACTACTTTCCCGATGCGTGTCGGCAATATGAGCCGTAGTTTGCCATTCAATGCTTTTTTATCTGATGACATCGCCTCAATTATGGATTTTGGCGTGAAGTCTGTTGGGAAAACAACCGGGAGTTGCACATTCTTTAATAGATTACGTTGGCGTTCATAATCACTTTCAGAAAACATACCCAAATTGACTGCTAATTGTGCTGCACAATTCATACCGATAGATACCGCCTCACCGTGTCGGTATACTTTATAGTGCGTCAACGCCTCAAGTGCATGCCCAAATGTGTGTCCATAGTTGAGCACCATTCGCAATCTGCTCTCTTTCTCATCTTTTACAACTATATCTGCTTTGTTTGCACAAGCACGCGCGATCATGTCGATGAGCGTCTCTGCATCCAAATTTAGGATCGCATCAAGGTTTTCTTCTACCATTTCAAACAAGTACTCATCTCGAATGACTCCCATTTTTATGACCTCAATGAGTCCTGCTCGGATGTCTCTTTCCGGTAACGTGTTAAGCGTGTCAACATCTATCAATACTAATTTAGGTTGATGAAACGCACCGATTAGATTTTTACCTTTTGCGTGATTTATTGCTGTTTTACCGCCGACACTTGCGTCAACTTGTGCCTGCAAGGTTGTCGGTATTTGCAGATATGGGATTCCTCGCATGTATATGGCCGCAGCAAATCCAACTAAATCACCCACAACCCCGCCACCGACAGCAACGAGCGTTGAACCTCTATCAAGTTGGTTATCAACTAAACTATTGAGTATCTGAGATAACTGCTCTAACGATTTACTCGCTTCACCAGCAGGGATATCAACGAGAGCAACGTCAAAACCCGCATCTTTTAGACTATTCGATACAGATAGAGCATAACGATCTTTTAAGAAGGAGTCTAATACGATGAGCACCTTTGTAGATGTGCTCAAAGGTTTTAGATACTCACCAATTCGGGTTATATTTCCAGACCCAACGATGAGCGGATAACGGTTCTCTTTGAGTTCTACGTGTAATGTTTTTTCCATATTAACCATCGGTATCTTTAGGTGTGAAGGTTTTCATTTTTCTGAAATATATGTTTTTTATATGTGCAACGATTTCATCGAAGGATCTACCTGTTGTATCCATAGTATAGTCAGCTTGTGCATAGTAGGGCGCGCGTTCATCTAACATCGTCCGAATTGTTTCCAACGGATTAGGGGTTTGTAGCAAAGGCCGGTGTGTTTGATGACCAACGCGTTCAAATATTTCCTCCGGAGATGCCGTTAAGCAAAAAACAATTCCGTTTTCTTTCAGTTTGGCAACGTTTTCCTGTTTCAAAACAACACCACCCCCCGTAGAAATAACACAATTGCACAGGTGTGATACATTATCAACAGCCTCACTCTCAAGTCTCCTAAAACCTGATTCTCCTTCTTCAGCAAAGATATCACTTATCGTTCTCTCATTATCTCTTTCGATAACATTGTCCGTATCAATATACCGCATCCTCATAAGTGAAGAAAGCCTTTTGCCGACAGAGGTTTTCCCAGTACCCATAAAACCGACAAGAACAATATTGGGTTTATTTTTAGAAGTTTGATTCAACTGTTCTACCTCTATCATACATCTATAGGATGAAACGTAAGTTGTGCCGCTTTGTAGCATAACCTTTCCAGGTTGTGCAGTATAGCGAACCACATTATCTGTAATTATATTGCAGCAAGCACAACGTGACTTGCGGTAACACGCTGCAATCATTTAAAAACCTTTCCAGGTTGTGCATCTTCGTAGCATAACCTTTCCAGGTTGTGCATCGGACAAAAAATGTCCTATTCCGAACTCACGCACGTTAATCATATCCGATTGATACTGATATATGCAATTACTATAGTTTGGACATTTTTGGTCTTGTTATAGATTATGAATAGTTGGCAGCATTTCCCCGTTAGCACTTCTGAACAGGTGTTAGAACCGCTGCTAACGCCCCTTTTCTGTCTAAATTCTGTTAGAAATCACTGTTTTTTAGCCATCATTTTTCCAATAATCGTGAAAATAGTTGCTGTTGAACTAGTTCATGTAGTATCTTCGGGGATTTTTAGTTTTTTCTGTGCGTTTTTCCTCGGATCGTAACCCGTATAAAAATAGTTTTGTTGTAAACATCGCTGCAAGTAAGCGGTCATCAAGCCGCGTGTGAGATGTTTCGGTTTATACCAGTGTATATTGAGCGTGGATAGCACGTCTTCTAAATCAAGAGAAACCTTGTCTGTGTCTGTGTCTGCGGGTGTCTTAGGCAATGGCGACGGACTGAAAGCGAGTTGTGTCAGCGTTGCTGCGGTGAAACTGAGTTGAACGAACCGATCCAAACTTTTCCTGTCTCGGAGTTGATAGGTGTCAAATCCGAAGTTTTCTTTAGCGTCCCGAAAGGCAGTTTCAATCTGCCACCGGTTTCTATAGTGTCGGATAACTGTTTCTACGGGCAGTCGTAAATCTGAAGTAAATACACAAAAATACCGATAGGGTTTAGACTTTTTCAAGCGTTTGCGTATCACAACGATGCGGACATCTACAGGACACATCTTTGTTCGCACGACTTTATCAGCGACAGAAAGTGTCTGATCCTCAACAACGATATCTGTATACTTCAGGTGTGGAATAGACACACGGCTACCATACCGACGGGGTCTGCCTCTCTTGAGACGCTTAGGGCGTTTCGGTATATGAAAAAACGCTGCGTTTGACTTCGCACGACAAAGTAAATGATGTCCTTGTGAGAGTATCTCCGTGAACACTTTGCGTCTATTGAAACCTCTATCAAAAATGATAAGACCCGGTGGCACAAGATTACATAAATGCTTCAGCACAGCGAGGCTATTCGCGTCCTCGCTTTTCGGTTCCATCATCCGTGTGGCTAATGGAAATAGGCGCGTGCCTTCGGGCGTTTCTGCCAGCCAGCCAATCGCACCGAACTCGTGTCCGTGATGAAACTTGGACTGGTTCTTGTTACGTGGCTGATACGCAGGGTTCCTGCGGAAATGCAAACCCGCTTGTTTTGAACCGCTACTTAGGGCATGCGTCTCATCATAGACATAGACGCCCGTGGGGTAAGCGGATAGCACTTGATGGCTTAGCGTAGTGGCGACTTGATCCACACACCAGATGCCACGCGAGAGAAACTTTGGCAGAGACCAATACCGACCTGCTTGGGCTGTCGCAAGATAGATTTGTGTCATTGTGCCTCGGTAGGGCGTATTTATCAGACCTTTTACGAAAGTCTGAAAGTGGTGAAAGTTATTATACTTGAACAAAGGTCAAAAATCTGATAACATGTTGTCCAAGTAGGAAAGTGGGGTCATTTGAAATATCCTTTCAAATTTGTGTTTCCTAAAAGGATACCCGCTTTCCTGCTTTATGTCCATAAAAAAAACAAAAAATGTCCAAACTATAGTATGCAATTATAGCATTATCCATAAATAATGTAAAGATATTCGAGAGTATGTGGAGTTTTACCCAAACATCTTACTAACTATCGTAGGAGGGCTTTGTAAACCTGGTCTAGCTAAAAACCCATCTAATGAGAATGTCATACGCACATTCACTAAGCATGCTTCTATTTTGTCAGAATCAGGATTCGCAGGATTTGCATCGGTAGCGCGGGTTTCCGAATCTACAAATTGAATTTGCCAATTTCTTATACCGAGCTCACGTTTCTTAGATATTTTAGTGGACTTTCGACGATATAATCGCCCAACTCCTCAAGAAAATGCTGCACTATATAAACATGTCCAGCACCAATAATCAACAATATCCGATCATCGGCAGACTCGGTGATACGCGTTAAGTTGACAAAGATTTTGAGATTCCTCTCGTACCAGTCCAACAACCAATCCAACCCGACATATTGGTCTGCTATGCCGATTTGCGCGTGTGTGAGTGCTGGCACAGTGTTAATTTTGTGCACAATGTGGATGGTTTCCTCCTGATTTAGAAAATAAAGCATATCTATCACACTTCCACTCTCTTGAAGTTCTGTTAAGGTTGCGATAGGTTTCTGTGCCAAGCCTTGTATTATAGCATCTGCTTTTTCCAACAATCCGCTTTGATTATGAATTTTTGCAAAAGTACCAACATCCTCCGTCTTTTCCTTGTCTGATCTCTTAAACCAGTCAACACAGTAAATTTTTGGATGTTGCATCTCTTTTGCTAGTGGAAAACTGACTTGATCGCCTTCATTTCGTTCTGGTTGATATACGCCATTTAGATAGTTTTGGTAGTCAGCGTTGATTTCAGCATCAAGACTGGTATCTGCCTCAATCGCTACTTTGGTAGGATTAAATTGCGCGAGTTGTTTGACGAGGTGTTGAAGTTCACGTTGCCTTTCTGGGGCCAACACATCATCTGCTTCAAAGTTGACAATATCCGCTCCCGGATTTGCCATGTGGTAAGTGCCGAGAATCATGACCGTAGCCTTAGTCTTATGTTTCATCAATTAGCATCCTCCATCAATCATTAGTTGGGTAAACCCTCAAAAACAAATATTTTATCCTGATAGACAAGATTTCACGGCATCACCAATGTAGATGACACTTCGCACCATTACATACGATTAATTATAACATAAACGGACATTTAAGCAAATAGTCTTTGATTCTAACAGAAAAGGCACAGTTAACGCGTCCATGTATGTCACATGTTTTCCAGATTTTACTATATTGTACTGTTCGCTTGACACTATCCTTACTATCTAATATACTGATCATAGTTAAGACAATTCAACCAACTGATGCTATAACTACATTTATGGAATTGAGAAAATGGCACGACAACTTAGAATGGTCAGACCGAATCTTGATAATTTACCCAAATTAGAACTCCCATCAGGATACCATCTGCGAACTTACCGAGAAGGGGATGAGGTATCCTGGGCTAACATCATCAGTGATTCATTCGGTGGTAGAGCACGCACAGCACAAGACACACAAAACGAAATTACCACTCGAGATGTATTTGTTCCCGATGGACTCTATTTTATAACTCATCAAGATATACCGATCGCCACAGCCTGCGCCTGGCGACAATCCATCGAGGAGACAGACGTTGGATACGTCCACATGGTCGGCGTTGTAGGTGAACACACAGGGAAGAAACTGGGTAAATGGGTATCGCTTGCTGTCCTCTTGTATTTTAAAAAGAATGGTTTTACTTGTTCTATGCTGGACACGGACGACTTTCGCATCCCTGCGATCAAAACTTATCTCAATTTAGGGTTCATACCTGTCTACGTGGACGAAACGCAAACACAACGGTGGCAAGACATCTTTAAATCACTTAAACTTCCACCGATGACTTCACAAATTGCCCAAGTTCAAAGCTTACTACCTGCTGAATTGTGGGCAAAAGTATCACGTTAGTAATGAATACAAAATTACCTGCCTCGCTAAAGAATTACATATCCCACCTTAATATTCTCTTGATGCCTACCATCCTTGTTGTCGGTTTTGTGATACGTATTCTCGGCATAGACGTTGGTTTGCCCGATACACCCGATCCACGTGAAATCCTAATTGCAGCAGACATCATAAATCTTATCAATTTCTCCGCATTACCAGAGATATATAATTGGCCAGGAACTGCATGGTTCTATCTGATTGCATGCGTTGGGAAAGTGCTTTCAATCTTCGGATTGGATATAACAGAAGCACGTGTGATTTGGCTTGCACGGTTCATCAATGTCGCTCTATCTACCTGTACCATCTGGCTAACTTATTGTCTCGGTACAAGGTGTTACAACAGACGCGTCGGTCAGATTGCTGCGGCCTTCTTAACGGTTGCTATGTTACATGCGACGAATGAGTCCCGTTTTGCTCTTGTTGACATTCCAGCGGCTTTCTGCGTGACGTTATTCCTTTGGTTCACCGCCAGAGATTCTGATCTGACCATCCGAACCTGTATATGGCTTGGGGTTGTAAGCGGTATCGCTATCGCCGTGAAATTCCCAACTGTCTTTGTTCTCTTATCCCTTGCAGTCTTCATTAGGACAGAACATTTTTTTCGAAAGTTTGCCACAATAATCGGTGTTTGCACATTGACCTTTACCATCGTATGCCCATATTGGTTGTTTGATATAGTGTCATCCGAATGGAATCATTTTTTTGAAGATTTTTGGTACGAATCCAAACACTATCATCGCGGACATTTCGGACTATTCACAACAGGTGATACAGGCTGGATCGATCGCTTTCTGTATTTGTGGACACTTTTGAAGTGGGGTGTGGGTCTACCACTTGCCTTACTTATAACTATTGCTATAGTATTTGCTACAGCAAAGTTGATACCTTCTTGCAAAAAAATGTCAAAATCAAACGAAAACATTCGTAAAGGATTATTTATCCTTGCTTTTGTTATTCCCTATCTATTCTTCATTGGAACGTTTAAGGTTTCCTTCACCCGTCATCTGCTGATTCTCTATCCAGTCCTTACCATCCTTGCAGCTGCACTTCTTATTGCAGTTGACAAAAAGATTGGTGTTCTCATCGGATGTGTTGTATGGTTATATTCATTCGTCTATACTGCTGCTTTTGCTTCGGTAATGATGTCACAACCAACAGGACACGAGGCATCTGTATGGGCATCGGAACACATCTCACACGACAGCTCAATTTCACATGCACCAGAGATACTATTCGATTGGCTCATGCCAGAATTAGATATAGAACTAACTGATGAAGATGCTAAATGGGCTTTAGTCCTTTATCCAAACCTGCAAGTATTTCAGAAATATAAACAGAATCCGAACGATATCAATAAAATTGATTGGTATCCGCTAGAAGAAGTAGCGATTGAAGAGACACTACAATATTATGATAAAATATTAGGGAAGGACAGTCGCTATGAATTACAGAAGACATTTCGTCGGATGCCACAGTTCTTAGGTATAGGGATCTCCGATAGTGATGCACCATTCCCTATGCATGCACTAATTCATCCTGAAATACGTATATACCGTCGAGTTAAATAAAAATATATTGTCCGCAGATTAGATACTACAAAATAATTGGGATTAGATGTGCGGCGGAGAAAAGCATTGCTTCTGAATCGGAACAATTGCACTCAAAATCTGATTCAGCACATCTGCCGGAATCGTGTTAGCATCAATAATTCTTACCAACTCTTGCGGATAGTGGTCAATAATCGGCTCAGTAAACTGTTTATAATAATCCCATCTATACCGAACAACAAATTCATCTGAGTCGTCATTGCGATGTTCTTTGATGGCACGCCCGCGGATACGTTCAAACATTATTTCACGGTCTTCACAAACCATATATAGTACTTTTAGGACATCAATGTGCGGAGATAACAATTCAACTTGCTCTATGTTCCGAGGAATTCCATCAAGAATAAGCAAATCTGTTTGCGGATTGTAGACCTTTTGCTTCACTTTGCTTTTAATGTATCTACGCCACGTTTTCACAGTAATAGCATCAGGAACTAACTTACCACGTGAAGCATAATCATGAAATATCTGTCCTAAATCGGATGTATCATCCAGTTCCCGGAACATTTCGCCACTAGAAAGGTGGAATATGCCTGGAATTTTTGATAACAATTTCCCCTGTGTCCCCTTACCTACGCCTGGTGGACCGACTAACACTACAGACCTATAAAAGTGTTCTAATTCTGATAAGGCAAGTTTCTCCTGACATATAGATGGATTATCCGTTCTCATTCTTTTTGCTTTCCCTACTATCCTTAATTGCTAATTCTGTCTGGTCAATGTTCAAATATCAATTGTAATACAGCCCACACATTCACATCAATGGTTATTTTCCGAGTAGATGTTCAAGAATATAAAAATCCAATCCTTCGTAATCTCGTGATGCAATAAACTCCTGTTCCGCAGTGCGATCAAACGTTCTCACTTTTTCAAGCAGATTCAGAAATGTCCTACGGCTGCTCAATAAATGTTTCGTTGAAATATCACGCGGTTGGGTACGCATCACTTTAACATCTAATCCGACAAATTCGCCATTTCTTCCGTATCCGTTTTCTTCAAGGACTCGCACTTGATTAAAGGCCCGTCGCAAATTAGCAGAACCGAATGCCTTATCTTGATCAAACTTCAGTCCGTTCTGGTCATTCAGATGTACACTCCAAAGTTTCTTATGGTACAGTGCATATCCCATCTCATCCGATGGTTCCAATCCTGCAAGTATAGCATGCGCGCTTTCTATTAAGCCACCTACCCGATCAGGATCCGTACTAGCATAGGATAACCCAATAGCATGTCCAATCGTTGGAATATAGGCAATATCCATCGGTTCGTTCGGTTTCGGCTCAATCAGAATTCGTATCTCAGGATCATAGTCAAGTAGCACATTAATTGCATCTAATATATGTCCTACAGCGTCCGCCGAGTGCTTCGTTTCACGAATATAAGTACCTTCTCGAGCAAGCCACAACACAAAATTTTTACACGCAAGTTCATTGGCAATGTCTATACAACGTTTTGAACGTTCAATCGCGTAATGCCTCTCTTCTGCTGAGTTTGAAGTAAAAGCTCCATCAATTGTACGTGGTGATTCCCATAACCGTGGTGCTATTACCTCTGTCGTCAACCCCTGGTTATCAAGCTGTACTTTAACGCTTTTTGTGCGTGAGATTAACTCCGTATGCGTTTTGTCGTCAATGTCAGGAACAACATCATCGTCATGAAATTGAATGCCAACAAAACCAAGATCCCGGTAAAAACTAACCTTTTCATCAAAACTGAAGGAGTCCCGTACAGGCGGTCCAAAAGGATCAGCACCCTCATGTATATTCCAGGGACCAAAAGAAAAACGATATTCTGTAAGTGAATTGGACATCTAATTATTACTCCGTGTTGACAAGTATGTGAACACACCCCTTTATCCATCTTTATTGTGATGTAACTCATCAACAAATATAACTGTATTCAAACAAATAGGGTTATTTAGTTTTATAGATATTCATTTTATCAAGTTAACTGTGAGTAAAGGTTTTGATGCATATTCCTTTATTTTATCAGCGATCCGTGTTATGCCTTGAAAACGGAATACGGATAATGCGGTATTTCGTAAAGCGGCCATGACTTGTGGAATAGCCCCGCATCTGACAGGTGATGCGTCCTCGCCGAGTAGCACATCGCGCATCCAATGCGACTTGTTCTCTATTGCCCAATGGCCTCTCCGTAAAGCAAGTAAGCGTTCTGCGGATGCCTCACTCGGTTTCAGGCTCGTAATCCCATAGGTAGTGCGGGTTGTCTCTTCTCCTGTCTTCATATTTTTGGAAGTATAATGATATTGGATCACTTGTGCTATGCCCGGCCAATCCAGATATGCGTTCAGACTTGTGCTTGCCTTGATACACCGTGTCTCAAGTCTGCCATGCGACTTTTCAATCGTCTCATGCATGTATATCGGTTTCCCTAAAGTAGGGTGTGTTGTGTCTTCAGAAACCGCGTCAGGCACGCCTTGAAAAAGTTTTTCAATCGCTTCTAACAGGTCCGGTTGATTGCCTTTAACAGGCAGCATATAGTCGCCCCCGCTGTTTATGATTCCGTGGCAGAAAGAGCGTTGTGTCAAAAGGGCATCCGTTGTGATAACTTTGCCTGCTACATCAAACGCTTTGAGGATTTCCGTTGATACCGGTATTTCATTGGTTTTGTCGCTGACACCTCGCTGCGTGAGGGTGATCCCTAACTCATGAGAGACGACGGAGAGTAAATGGCTGATCATCGCACCACTTTTTTTAGACGCACGCAGGGTTTTGCCATCTATAGCGACTGCGTCGGAACACCCCCGCAAATCAGGGCACTCTGCTAATGCGGCGTTTACCCATTTTGACAGGATGTTTTCTAATGCCTCAACGTCCAACTTTTTCAACAGATTATGGATAGTTGCGGCACAAGGCGTTTTGTGATGTGTGAACCCGAGTGCTTTTGTGAGTGCGGGCTGTGAGCGTGCCCAGGTAGCGATGGATGTATACCCTTTATGCCCGCACATCAATCCAACGACTAAAAGTGCGAGGATTGCTTTCAACGGGTGTCGTTTCCCTTTTTCCTTGCGTGGGTCTGTAAGTTCTGCTAACATATCCATTAAGTGGCAGGACTTTTTTCTTGTCATTCTTCACCTCAAAAGATCGTAAGTTTTTAAGGTGAAGTATAGCAGATATAGCGTGAAAAATCACGGTATATCTGCACATTCCAAATATTAACGATTGTGATAAAAAACAACTAAAATACATAAAACTAAATAACCCTATCAAACAAATGTCTTGACTTTAATAATAAGTATAAAGTATTATATAATACGTGTCAAGTCTTTTAAACTTGGGGTAGTAAATAAGATATTCTGTGTGTCGTTCACAATAGAAGTGATGCGGTCAAATACCATATCTATTTCTAATTCACCTCTTCGTATCCTTATCTGATTCACAACTATGCTAAGATCAATGATGAGATTAGGTTATTGGCAATGGATAATTTGTCTTGTCCTATTAGGAATTTGTGCTGCAGTCCAGTCAATAGATGCACGCAACGTTTTGTATGTTGACACAGAACGCACTTCACCGCCCAATGATCAATCGGAAAAAGACTTAACACAAACACCGATCGAAACTTCCACACCACAACTTACAAAAAAGTCATTCAGTTTTGCAGATATCTACAAATTAGAACTCCATTTAGACATGCCCGGTAATATAAAAATATCGGCTATAGACAGTAATGTAGAAGTCAAAGATACGCTTAGTGTTAAATTAGAGAAACTTGTACTTGCGGAAAATCCACTCATCACAAAGGAATATCTGGAAAACATAACATTAACCAGCACTCAAAAAGATGGTGTCCTTCAGTTGAATTCACAGTTGCCAGAAGATATATCCGAACAGACAAACGAATCAAAAAAAGATCTGCAATTGAACTATGAAATCAAAACCCCGCCAGATGTTTCTGTAGATCTAAAAGTAAGACTTGGAGATGTCTACATTCATCGCTTACGCGGACAGATAAAAATAACAAATGAGTCGGGAAATGTCCATTTGGATGAGACCACAGGCAACTATCAGGTGGAAACCTACAGCGGACGCATTCATGGACAAGTATTATTGACATCCGGGCAAAACGTAATAAAGACGCAAAACGGTTCGATTGACCTATCCATACTTGACTACCTTCCTGCCCCCCTTGATCTAACAGCATTGAGTGGTAACATCAAGTTGCTCCTACCGAACAATTATTCTGCTGATGTAGAACTAAATAGTGAGAAACGTCAGTATCTTATCAATCTACCATCCGAAATAGAAGATAACATCGGCATCATCAACGACGGAGGTCCACTGCTCCGTTTTAATGCAACAGGCGCGATCTCAATACTATCGAATCCAAGATTACGTAGTAAATCTGATGATATTAATCAGGAAAGCAATCAGGAAATTGCATCATCCGAAGTTGAGCTGCTTATCCCATTCACCACAGAACTGCCAACGATTGATGGAGATTTGTCAGAAACACCATGGTTATATTCAAATACACTTTCCGCTTTTCAGAATCCAGCGGGGACAGAAACCGTCGAAAATCAAACAGATGTGTACTTAATGTACGACGAAGATAATTTTTATATCGGTGCAAGAGCGTTCATACAAGACTCACAAGTTCCGCGTGTGTCACAAACACAGCTCGATTCACCTATCTGGGAAGATGAGTCTATCGAAATTCTGCTTGATATGGATCCACAAACGGAAGCATATTCGCACCTTATCATCAATCCGATTAGTGGCACCTTCGATCAAATGGTCACAAAAGTAGGTTTCCCAAATTTTCGCTTCGCACCCAGGGACGTAAAAAGAGAAAAAAGCGATAGTTCAGTAGTCCAGTTCAAGGCAGACAGTTCATGGAATTCAAACGCAAAAGTTTCAACAAAAATTAATGCTAATTATTGGAGCTTGGAAGCTGCTATCCCACGCAGAGCAAATAAAAAAGATGGCAATGAAACCTGGCTCCTCAACGTCTTTCGCAATTCTCAATTCAAAAAGGATGTAGGCGATGATATGAACCCAGTTGTTCATCATGAGTACAGTTATTGGTTACCTATTTATGACGAAGAGTATCCGTGGTGGCCCCATTGGAAAGAGGGAATGGGAAAATTAAAGCTGGTCGAGAAACATCCATTATTCACAGAATCGTTTGACGCATCGGATTATTTTACAGTGAATGCAATTGAAATTGAGGGGAACAAGACAATTCCTTACGATGTTTTGTTAGGTAGAATTCCGATTGCCCTCGGTGCTACAATTACAAATGAACAACTGTCTCGTCTAATTTCTCACTTAGAGTATTTGGATTGGTTTGAGAAAGTAGAATTGAACACTGCTATTGTGGAGGAAGAAGAAACTGAATCCACGCCAATAAAACCATCAAGTTTCTCTACAGAAACTGATAACGATACTGCAAAAATCAATAGTCTACCTAAGACAGGAATGTTGAAAGTCAATGTGCAAATCAGCGTAACCGAAACAGAGGTGCAACACGTAGATAAAATAGACATCCGTGGGAATAGGAGTTTTCCTGCCCTTTTCATCAAACGATGGTTTGATCTGTTTCCAGCTTATTATTCTGATGCGAATATACACTTGAAGCAACAAATGATTCGCGACTTCTATCTAAACCGCGGCTTCTCGTTTGTGAATGTCACCCATGAATATGCAAACAACATATTACAGTATAACATAAGCGAAGGTAGCATCGATGAGATCCGTTTTACTGGCAATCGCCGTATTCCGGAGTCGGTACTAACTGCTGCGTTAGATTTAAATACAGAAGATGTATACTTCCGTTCTTTAGGTCAAAACAAAATCAATAACCTGCAGAAAGAACTTAAAAAGAGTAATGAGGCTTTCAAGTCAGTTGGAGATTGGCAGGTACAAAGAGAAGGGGGTAAAAATGTCCTAATTGTAGATATAATTGAACACCCGTTAGTAAAATCCGGCTGGTTTCCAATAGTCGGTTTCAATCGTGTACACGGGTTAGTCCTAGGGGCAGGTGGTAATCTCTCAACCCATTTCTTAGATGAAGAACATCTGTTCGGTTCGATCAGTATCGGGGTTTCAAGTCGTATTTGGAACTATCACGTTGGTTTGGAAAACACTTTCTTTACACGTTTCCTTGTGACCCTAGGAGCAGGTTCATACAAATTAACAAATAAAAGCATAAACGATTTCCGTTTACTACCTTCTGAATTTAATATAAGCGACTCATTCTACGGCACTTCTGTTGACCACTTTTTTGAAAGTCAAGGAGGACATATTTGGATTGTTAAGAAATTTGGACGATCATCTCAGCTGCGACTCGAATGGACATCGGAGAACCATAATAATCTCTTTAAATCAACAGACTGGAGTTATTATAATAGAAGTAAAGTCAAACTTGGAAATCATCGGATAGACGTTGGCTTGCAAAACATCGCTTCATTGAGGTACACTTTTGATACGAGGGATCATAAATCAACGCTTGATGGTGCAGATAATCTCGCAAGTCAGATGATTCTAAGACCTAATCCATATACGCGCCGTGGTTGGCGAGGAAATATCGGTATAGAAACAGTCGGCGGCAACCTTGGCGGCGATTGGACATATAACACTTACCAATTCGAACTAATACGATACACGCCATTAATCGGAAAACATAACCTAAATGTACGTATTCTTGGTGATTTCTCAGATGGACGATTACCAATACAACACCTGCTTTACCTCGGTGGCTTACCAAATCTTCGCGGTTTTAGACACAACACCTTTGCAGGGGATAGACGATTTGTCCTGAACGTTGAACACCGATTTGCAAATATAACCTATATCGAAGGTTTCTCAGATGTATCATTGGGATGGGCACTCAGCACTTTTTTAGATGCAGGACAAGTCTGGATGTACGATGAAAACCCGTTTACCAATTTTTCATTGAATAACTTCAAATTCTCAGCAGGTATTGGACTATCAATCTTTGTCCATCCACCCGGGGTTAATCTGCCTTTGAACTCTGTATTTGAACTTGCAACTCCACTCAACGTAGAATCTTCGGCACGGAAACTTATAATTATTTGGCGATTGGAACAAATGTTTTAATATAGAAAGAAATGAAATACACACCGCTTTACGAAATACATCAGGCACTCGATGCCACCTTCGTGGAATTGCACGGAGGTTGGAATATACCCTTAGTTTATACGAACTGTAACCAGGAAGTTAATATGGTTAGATATGATGTCGGAATTGCAGATATATCATACATGAGCACGTTGTGTTTAACGGGTGAAGATCGCGCGAAATTTTTGCACCGTATTATATCTAACGATGTCGAAAATTTATCTGTCGAAGAAGGAAATTACGCCACACTTTTAACAAATCGTGGTAAAATAATCAGTGATCTGAGAGTATACATCTTCGCAGATAAAATCTACATCAGTATCGCCCCCGAGTGTGAACAACAGGTCTACACAGAATTGGATAAGTACATCATAGCAGACGATGTGGAATTATCTATTGAAACAGGGAAAGTAGGAGCAATTGCACTCTATGGACCACGTTCAGCTGAGCTCGTGGAATCTGTCTTAAACTTAGAAGGGCTCAGCACATTACCAGAATATCATTCTCGCACCTGTGAAATTGATGACCGATGGATCGGTTGCGTAAGCGCACACAACATCGGAGATTATGGATATCATCTTTATACATCTTCAGATGCATTACCATGGCTATGGGACAAAATAATAGATGAGAAAGAGGATATCTTTCCTATAGCATGGGAGGCCCTTGAAACCTTACGGATTGAGGCAGGTACACCGAGATACGGAACAGAACTGACAGACTCAATTTTCCCACTTGAAGCAGAATTAGAACACGCTATTGATTTCGAGAAAGGATGTTATATCGGACAGGAGATAGTCGCACGCATGAAATATCGAGGGCATCCGAACCGGTTATTGCGCGGCATCGAAATACACGTTGATGAACTAATTCGACAAAAAGCTCCAATTTTCGCTGAAGACAAAGAGGTGGGATGGATCACTAGTTCTGTTTACTCATCTACACTTGATAAACTTATTGCCATGGGATACATACGAATGGCATATACTGAAGAGGGACATTCTATTCAGATCAAGACATCAGATGGCAGGGTTGATGGAACAGTTGTTAAATTGCCTTTTATTTCTCGTATTACCTAACTGATCCAAGTTGTGCAGTGTAGCATAACCTTTCCAGGTTGTAGCTCTTCGTAGCATAACCTTTATGGGTTGTGCACCTTTGTAGCATAACCTTCTTCGGTATCAAGACCTTTTGCTTTAGCACGGGGAGTAGATACTGATAATCTCTTTGTTAATCCAAAAAACTTGACTTTGTGAGTAAAATGTAGTATAATAAATTAGACCAGCTCAGTGGCAGGTTTTTGACGAACCTACCACACCACGACAAATGGGAACTAGAATCTTCATAGAGCTGGCATACCATGTTAAAAACACATAAGATCGCTCTAAATCCAAATAATATCCAAAGGCGTTGGTTCACACAACAAGGCGGATATGCACGTTTTGCCTACAATCATGCTTTGGCAGACTTCAAATATGTCAGAGGAGGTAATTCAATACTTATGATATTCAACAATTACTACACGCGTACAGTGTATATACTTCTACTAACTTTATTACTTAGCGGGTGTGGTCTAAGCAAATTATCCAATATTCAAAAGGAAGGGGACTTACAAGTAGTTGAAACCACCCTTGAGAAAAACCTAAAAACACTTGAACGACTGGCGAAATTAGGAAATAAGTCATTGGTTGTTAAAACTTCACGCGCCTTTTCTTCTTACGGCGGTTTCCTTGAAGATAGAATGGAGGAAGCAGAAATTGCAGGTGATACCGAAACTGCAGACGAAATGCGTAACAACGCCATTGAACATTATGCGCGTTCCGAAATGTACGCATTCAAAGCATTGGCAAAATCTGATAAAACCTTCAAAAATGCCAGAGCAGCTAATCCAGATACATTCGCAAAAGCAGTTCAGAAAGTAAAAAAGAAGGATGTCGAACCGTTGTTCTGGGCAGCTTATTCCGTCGGACGCGGTATTAGCCTACAGAAACACGACCCGATGCAAGTGATCGACTTAGAACGTGTTGAGCAAATGATGAAACGGGTGCTGGAATTAGATGAAGCCTTCTACTTCGGTAGTGCACATCTGTTTTATGCCGTCTATTACGGCGACAGATCCCCAGCGATCGGCGGCGATCCTGAAAAGGCAAAGTCACACATCGACCGCGTAGATGAAATAAATAATGGCAGGTTCCTAATGAGCAAATTCTACCTGGCGAAATACTATGCCTACCCAAAACAGGACGTGGCATTATTTAAAAAGACTTTGCAAGAAGTACTTGACGCACCACCAGACATTCATCCCGGGGAGAATGCAGCAACTTCACTCGCAAAAGCACGATCAGAACGATTACTTTCACAAGCTGATACACTCTTTGATTTAGAGGAAGAGGAGATCGAATAATGAAAAATTTAAAAACAATATACAATAGAAACCTTTCAAGTGTTGTGTGTCTAATTATACTATTATTTGGATTACTATGTTTGCCACCAACACTTCTCGCAGTCGAGTCCATAAAGTTCGCAACCCTGGCACCCAAAGGTTCCACATGGATGAACAATTTTGATGCAATGAGCAAAGAAATTCAGGATAAAACAGACGGCCAGATAAAATTCCGTTTCTATGCAAACGGTATACAAGGGGACGAACTTGATGTGATCCGTAAAATGCGAACCGGATTACTGCACGCTGGGGCAATGACAGCAACAGGACTCGGCGAAATTAATCAAGAGGTCCTGATCTTTCAACTCCCACGTATGTTCAGAAACTACGAAGAGCTTGACCACGTCCGAAAACATCTCCGTGAAGATTTACGCACCGTCTTCTTGGAAAAAGGATATATACTGATCGGTATGGGGGATATAGGCTTCTATAACATTTTCAGCAATCATCCGATCAGAAATATCGAAGATCTTAAATCACCCAATGTCAAGATGTGGTTACGAACAAATGACAGAATCGGACAGGCTTTTTACAAAAAAGCCGATATAGCAACCGTACCGAAAGAAGTCACACAAGTCTTACCAGGACTATATTCAGGACAGATAAACGCGGTTACGGTATCACCTTACGTCACAATCGCACTCCAATGGGCATCTAAATTCAAGTACATGACTGATTTACCTGTTAATGTCGGCATCGGCGGAACAATAATCACAAAAGAGAAGTTCGATAAACTTACCTCCGCCCAACAGAAAACAATTCTGGATGCCGGCCATAAATATCAGGCAACGTTGATGGAGAAGATTCGGAAGGATAATAGAGATTCTGTTGATGCACTTGTGCAGAAAGCAGGAATCGAGATTGTGAAGTTCGAAGATGATGCTCTGAAGGCTTGGGATGCCCTCGCCACAGAAACACATCAAGCTCTTGTCGGAGAAATATACTCTCAAGAATTTCTTGATAAGATCAAAACGTTATTACGTGAATATCGCGAGAAGAAGTAAGGTTGGTTTAGGTTATAGTTAGGCGAATCTATAGGCGGGTTGCAAAACCCGCCTATTTCGTTTCAACGTTGTATCCCAACTTTCTCAAACATCAAATCCAAATACGATATGCCATCGTCGAAAGGATTACAACTTGTGGAGCCATCCTCTTTTAATTCGTGCCAATCCAAGCGGAGAATGTTAAACGCCAACATATTTTCTTGAATCCAATCAACGTCTTGTCTAACTCCT
Organism: Candidatus Poribacteria bacterium; assembly: GCA_965200395.1. Lineage (GTDB taxonomy): Bacteria > Poribacteria > WGA-4E > WGA-4E > WGA-3G > MSPOR6. The sequence goes on from CBDAUH010000004.1 coordinate 2,425,523, forward strand.
AACTCAGAGCTATCCCGCAACAAAAGAAATGAATCGAGTTGAAACTTCTGGTTCTGTTCGGTTTCTAACCGTTTTTCAAGTGTACTAAGTGTTTCGTCCTCGGATTTTTGTGCAAGCTTTACTTTCGGATGCATTCTATAATTGTCTACTTGCCCACCAATGATCTCCCGTTCTCCCTTGGGATCAATAAAGATTATGTGGGTTATCTCTTGTTCTTTATCAAGCACCCATAACACAAAATCGGGATAATAGCTTCCTGCATCACTTTCCAAATAGATACCGATCTTTTGAACATTCCTCATGAAATAGAAATCATACCTTTCATTATACCTATACTTCGACTTTATATAACCTGTCAGATCTTCAACAAATTTCTTTTCGCCTACGTTTAGTCTGTCTGGTGAAAGGTGTAGATTTCGATAGGCACTTTCCACATTTTCTTGAGGTTGCATCAACGGTCTATAGATGTGTCTATGTCCTCGGGGCAGTGATAATTGCAATTCGTTTCTGATATTATTATATGGATTTACCTTATCATGATCTGAATCTGCATCTTCAACTTGTTCTAGGAAAGAATCATATTCATCTTGCGTTTGAAATTCTTTTGTCACCGTATATTCATAGATAAAATCATCACGATTCAACGGTTCATAAACATAGTTTGCGCGATTGATATGCGCGTCTATCCGGTTCTGCAGATTACGGGTAACGTCTATTACAATTTGACGATTAAGTTTATCTGTCCAGGCTATTGGATCTTTACCCTGTTCGCGATAATGAATTTCACCAACAAGTGGTAGGAAATCTGCAATAGTAGGTGTGCCACTGCACTTGCTAAATAGTTGCAGCTGGTTTTTCTCTGCCTCACGATGAATTACAATTGCCAGTTTCGCTCTGTTGAGATAGCAAGCATACCTCTCATTATTTTGTCGCAGATCCTCATAAATATTCCCATCTTTCTCTTTATCCGTACGGTAATCTAATGTTAGCTCTCGCCAGTTATCCATAATTCCTTCTTTCGTTTCGCCATCCTCATAATAGGTATAATTGATTTTTCTGTCGTTGAGAATAACACGTTTATATCCAGTTCCAGATGTGTTCCCCTGTTTAAAGATATGTAACTTTTGCCGATAGTCGTCAAATTTAACAGACGTGTTACCATTCACTTCAAAAAACATCGGATTAACAGCGATCTTGAAGACATGTTTTAGAGCAACACCGCCTTTACGTACCTCTTCAAGAAACTGCTCAAGATAACTTCTTCGTAGACTATAGACAGTTAAGGTTTCGAGTCTACATATATTGGATTCCTTGCTATCATCAAGTAAGCGATAGTCTTCTTCCATTATGTGATCAACATTGCGTCTTTTGCCATCACCCCCTTTTCCACGTAGACGGACACCGCGCCCAAAAATTTGTATGATCAGATTTCCCTTAGAACTTCCTAAATTGATCAGACTGATTACTGAGAGTCGGTAAGAATTCCACCCCTCTGCAAACTTACGACTTCCAACTAATACGTTTATTGGGCAGGACTGATTGTCAAGGTTTTCAAATTGCAGTCTCGGATCGACAATAGCTTCGTCACGTGTATCAATACGGTCGTTTTCAATGTTGTTAAAAAAACTCGACGCGTCTCCTACGTTAATCATTCCCCATTTTTCACCTTCACCGTAAGACAGAAGTAATTCGCTATTGTTTTCAGGATTGCGTGCGACGACCAATCGTCCGATAATATAACCACCAAAAATGTTCCTGAAATTTTGACGTTCATCATCACGCAGTGCTGCAAAATAATCCAATACCTTCTGAATGTCAGAAACCTCGTCTTTTTTCCCTTCCTCTTTCGGATTCTCTACCGTATGCCCCATAAATGCCATTAAAGGACGATGTGCCGTCAAGTCATTGTCATATTGCTCATCATTCTGGACTTTTTCGAATGTTTGTAACTTTTCCTTCATCACTCCAAGACATTCATCCAAATTATCTTTTATTTTTTCTTGTGATTCATCAAAAACCTCATCTTGTTTTATTGATTTGAAATAGTGGTCTTTACCGTAGCCGTCCCTATAAAATCGGGCGTAGTCGTATCGATAAATTATACCGTTATCATATTCTTCTTTCAATTCCGAGGTGATGTTGTGGAAAGTGGCGGAATATTCAAATAGGAAGGAGGATCCCACGTTCAGGCGGTTTCGGAGTTCTCTAAATTTACCTGCCTCTCCACTGGTCAAACCGATGTGTGCTTCGTCTACTAAAATGAGCCTGCGGATTTCGCTGTTATCTGGCAATTGGAAATAATCCGCATCTTTCTGCAAGAGCCCTTGTGTCGTCCCAATTATAAGTTCAATGCGGTTATTATGGATTTCATTGAGTTGACGAATGTAAGACTCCAACTCGCGCTCATGCTGTTTTATTAGATTTGCTAAAGGGGTCGTCAGATAAATTTGTAGTCGGGTACCATCGGTTTTGCAGAAATGATGCAAGTATTGGAGAATGTTAAGATGCATGACAAGGGTTTTACCGCTACCTGTTGCCATCCAATATGCTAACATCCGTTGTTTGTCTTGTTCGTTATCAAGTACAGACGCTGTTGGAGCAGCGTGGTCTTCAAAAAATTGTTCGGTGAAAAGCAGTGCTAACACCTGATAGTAACGAAGCCTAAAGGTCCTATCTGTCAAATAGTTATATTCATCAAGGAAATCTTGAATCCGTTTTAACGGTTCAATAGGAAGTCGTAATGACTGTTCTGGGTCGTACAACTCAATGTCCCGTTTCGTACCGTCATTACTGATGTCAATCCCGTTTTCAGTCAGGATTTTTGCTTCGTACTCTTGATATAGTGCCATAAATTTTCAAAGGTGGAATAGATATGAGAAACAGGATCCTGGTCCTACAAATGTCCTATTTGATCGTCGTGAACGTTAGACGGGACAGCGCGCTTTTATGCTGGTGTTTACCACTCTGATTCACCAATCTGCTCACATCCCTCTTCAATTGCTAATTTCATTATTTCTAAGTCTTCCTTCGAAATTGTGCCTACAAATTGAAGAAGGTTTTTGCCAGGGTATTGCTTTGGTGGCTCACCTGACAACTCTAATATCAATCTGCTCACATCCCTCTTCAATTGCTAGTTTCATTATTTCTAAATCTTTCTTCGAAATTGTGCCTACAAATTGAAGAAGGTTTTTGCCAGGGTATTGCTTTGGTGGCTCACCTGACAACTCTAATATGAAATCCAACACTTGCCTCTGTTGCTCAAGTGAAAGGCTTTTGAGTCGTTGGACAATCTCTTGGATAGTTGTCGAATTTTCCACTGTGCTGTCTCCTTTTTATTTAGATGATGGCAGGACGGTTGCACTTAACGAACTTCTTACACCCAGTTTATCAAAAACTGTTATCAAAAATCAATGTTTTATTCCTAACTCTCAACAGTATCCCACACCGAACCTGAATCAAAGTCTGATGTCGTGATAAAATTGATTTCCCGCAGGTCCGATCCTTCAAGCAGCGTATTCTGATTTGCATCATAGTTATGGTAAAATATAAAGTTTTCTATACATATTTTTCTATTTGTGGTATAATACACGGTATTATGGCATATTCAACAGACCTGCGAAAACGCGTGCTTGATTTCATTGATAACGGCGGCAGCAAAGTAAAAGCTGCGAAACTTTTCAATATCTCACGCGATGTTATCTATAAATGGCTCAACGCACCAGACCCACTCGCCCCGAAAAAATCAGGACCTAAAGGTCCCAGATGTATTGACTACAAGGCACTCACACAACAAGTAAAAGATTTCCCCGATCAAACTATACAGGAGCGCGCAGATCATTTCGGCGTTTCCTACTATTGTATTTGGTATGGACTGCGAAAACTCGGTATCTCGCGAAAAAAAAGACACTCGGCTATAAGGAACGATGTGATCACAAGCGAGAAACTTATCGTGAACAACTCGCTGCTGCAAAGGAAAACGGAAAATCCTTAGTTTTTATTGATGAGAGTGGTTTTCGGTCAGAAAGTTTCAGGCGTTTCGGGTATGCTCCGAAAGGTGAACCTGTTTTTGACCTTATATCCAGTCAAAGAAACCGCACCACAACTTTGTTAGCTGCACGTATAGATGAGGCGTTTACAGCCCCTATACTATTTGAGGGGAGTTGTAATGCGGAGCGTTTCAACACTTGGCTTGAGCATGAGTTATGCCCGCGTTTAGATGAAAACCATCTTGTTATCTTGGATAACGCACGCATCCATAAAACACACCGCACCCGGGATCTTATAGGGGCATCGGGTGCCTCCCTATTGTATTTGCCGCCTTATTCACCGGACTATAACCCAATTGAACATGATTTTGCGAACATCAAACGCTTACGAGAATATAATAAAGATAAAACACTTCAGGATATAATCAATATGTATAAATAATTCAAAACTCTACCATAACGTCCAGCTGCGTAACTCCCTCTAACCGTTCATCTTCAAGTATTTCCAACAACTGTTCTGTGTCATCCTTACCATCTACAATTTTGCGGAGCACGACTGCCCTCTTACCACTCCGAACAACCCGATAGACCCGATCATCAAAATCAAACCGAAGCCACCGCTGAATTAGAAGTCCCTTAAGATAACAGTAGGTTTCCAACACATCCACATAACCTTCTGTGCTATCTTTACCGTAAGTAATCCGATTAGTAAACGGAGATCGCATATCCATCATCAACCGAATCTTCTGTTCATCTGTACGATAGAGATATTGCACAGGAAGTTCTGCTTCCAAGTCATCATTTGGTGGTAAAGTTATTAGGTTGTTGAGAACATCTTCATACTGTTCCAGACGTTGATATTTGACAATGCCGACAGTACCATCAATTTTCTCTGTGGGGGGGGGTACCATTTTTCCAGTTTTCAGAGAACATGAGACGGCGAATCCGCTCCTTCAATGTAGTTTCAAAGTAATCACCCATCTCAACAAGTATAAATTTACGGTTGCCTTTTTCTTTGTCAATTTTGTTAAGGTTGAGCACGGCATGTCCTGTGGTACCGCTTCCAGCGAAGAAGTCGAGTGTTATTCCTTCACCATCCGGTGTAACTGACCAGACCAAATGCTCATATAAATCAATGGGATGGCAATATTCAAATTTCAAAACCCAGAGCAACTACATCTGTTTTTCCTCTCTTTCCAGAAGGAAGAACAGATGACAATTCACCCAAAAGATAATCTTTTAAATAAATTTTGAGTCGCGGTTGTTTTTTTTCATCTTTACCAAAAGCTATACGTCCTGCATTAACAAGTTTCTGCATTTTTTCAGGAGATCTGCTCCACCCACTAGCTGGAACTGGACATGGTTCTCCGGTGTCTGGATGGTCCAAAGGTATATGGTATTTTGAATCATTCTGTAAACCGGGTGCTGATAGACTAACTTCTGAATATACATCCCCATTTTCGTCAATTTTTGAATATGCCGCCTCTCCGCCAGTCAAATCAGATTTGTTCTTAATCCAAGTTCTAAATTCCTTGCTGCACTTATCGGTAACCCCGCCGTGTTTTTTAATTAATGAGGATGCCTTTTTAAGTATAACTTTACGGTTGATCGGTCTAATATTAAGTTTTATTGATCCCGTAGAATAGCATATAATATATTCGTGCTGAGTAGCTATTGTTTTTGTTCCAAAAACAGGGTTCCTTTTGTCCCAGACAATTGTTCCTTGGTTCCGCGCCTGCATGGAATCAAACACCTTGAACAGATTTTCATACTCGTTCTCATCAATATGGCAAAGGATGCAGCTATCGGGAGCCATCAATTCTTCGGCAAGGGACAACCGATTTTCCATCATTGTTAACCAACTAGAATGTTGATAATTGTTTTTGTAAAGAAACCCACTTGTATTCGTATTGTAAGGTGGATCAATGTGGATACACCTAATAGTACCGCGATATTTTTCCATCAGTAGGTCCAACGCTTGAAAATTTTCACTGTTGAGCAGTACACCGTCAATCTGCGATTCCAAATCGTCAAAGAGCGAAAGCAGGTCATCAATGAATACCTCGTCTTCTCTAAAATATCGCGTGTCTAACGGCAATGTTGGGTACCCCTCAAGAAACAGTGGTGGTTGTTCCTTAATATCAATACCGAAGGTGTCTCGCCAGTCGTCAAGTTGTGCTGCGTTATCTAATATTTTGACAAAGATTTCTTCCCGCAGTGCCTTGTCGTTTTTTGTTGCCTCTGCAATCTTACCTATGGAGATAAGATAATCGGTAGAGACAACCTTTTTCCTCATTAGAAACAACTGTTTTTGGAACGTTTCCACCGCAACCAGCAAGGAAATTATTTCATCGGTAACATTATAAAATGCCCTTGCTATCGCAAACGCAGAATTTTCAGGACTGAGATTCAGGAGTGTGTCTAAATCTCCAAGGATGGTGTTTTGGATATAACGTCGTTGTTCTGTCTTTAAGAACTTATCCAAATCTTTGTGGATAAAATAATCAGAATCCATTCCAACAAAGAAAGTGTTCAGGTTTTTGTCAAAGGTATGGAACCGTAGCACTTTTGGGCGTTCTTGAAGTGCCTCCTGCCGCACATCTTTATTTCTACCGAGCTCCTTGAAGTCAGGATGACTTGCTAACTTTTCAGCATATTTTTCTAAACCCATGTGTAACGCTTTTATACCCTGTAATCTGCCATTGCTCACCTTGTTATACGTATCCGCCAAGTCTCTAAAGATCGGTTTCCCCTGTTCTTCACCTTTCTTCGCGCGTTCATGCAGATAAATACTGACATCATCTGCCTCACCGAAAATCTGATCGTTCATTTTACTGTAAATCTCAACCTTAGGCGTTGAAGTTTCTGCTAAGTGAAGAACAACACGCCAGGTCTGTTCAGCATCATCATCCTCAGGCGGATCAATTCTATCAAATCGGTAATGCTTAAACTCGTCTTGATTACTATTTTGTGCAACAGCAGAGTTTGCCTTCCCCTCTAACCGATATTCAATTCTCTTTCCTCCCACCTCAAAAACCACACTATTAAAGCCCGTTGCCGTTTTCACGTAATAACTATCGCGACATTTCCAATGAAAAAGTATATCTGTTCCGTTATAGTCTGTTTCATCTGGATACTCCACCTTATATTGTGCGGTGCTTCTATCGTTGTAGCCGAAGTCACCGTCTCGGTAATATCCTTCAAAAAAACTGTGAACGTGGTTATAGACCTTGAAAGCAAGTTGTGCTTTAAGTTCGCCAGGATCCGTTTTTAGTGGCGCAGTCAGTTCTTCCTTATCCTCACCCTGCAGAAATTCTATGAGTGTTTGCGCTTGTCCAGGAATATCGTCAAAACATTCTCCAAGTTTTCTACTACCATGCTCTTGGACATATTCTTTGACTTGTATAAGTCGGTGGTCGTAGAGTTTCTCTGCTACATCTGTTAGTGCCTCATCAACTATTGCAGTCAACTTCTCATCAATGAATTGATCTACTTCCTTCCGCTTGATTTTAAGGATACGGTAGATACCGAAATCGAGATCGGTATGTGAAAATTGGAACATCTCCCTGAGTTTTTCACAGAGCGTATTGAAAGCTTCAGTTGTGTTATTTTCTTCTATTAACATATTACAATTAACCGATTTTTACCTTTAGAGTTTCACCAGGGCCATTCAATTGTCGTGGACTTAGTGTCCTCCGCAATGCTGACAAAGATAATCCGGGGAAGGCCTAAATCGCATTCATACCTTTGATCTAGTGCTAATCCGAGATGCTGACAACCGATAATCTGTGTTTATCCAAATCCTACGAAAAGCACCTTGAAACATCAGCCACCTAATCCGCGTCAATCCGCGTAATCCGCGTAATCCGCGATTCTGACAAACAAAAATCCGCGTCCAAAATCGACTTTTGAATACCTATGAGAGTTTCACATTAATAATAGACTTGCACGAAATAATCTGATATAATCTAAATCGAAAATAAATCAGACACGGTGAATAAATGAGACGTTTCGGAACACAAGGACGCGTATATCCTGAACAACATTATATTGTTTCCCGAAGAAAAAAGATAGCAGATTTCCTTACACGTATTAAAGAAGGACGGTACATCGTCCTTTTTGCCCCACGACAAACAGGAAAAACTACCTTCTTTCGAATGGCACTAGAAACGCTCACCAATGAGGAATCATCCTATCTTCCCATCCAGCTCAATTTCGAAGCATATAAAAACCTATCACCTATAGAATTTTACGAAGCCACATGCAATAGAGTTCGTAAAGAAATTGAAAATGTTTTTGAAAAGCGAAAACAAACACTCCCTGATAAACTCTCCCGATTTCTTTCAAACAGTAAAATAACAAATCATGTTTCAGTGATGGACTTCTTCGAAAAATTCTCAAGTATTCTAAATGACGATCATGGAAACCAAAAAGTTGTTGTTATTATAGATGAATTTGATGGTATACCGCAAGCTGTACTCAGCGATTTTCTGCACGCGCTTCGTGATATCTACCTTTCCGATCAAACGCGTTGCCCACATAGCGTTGGTATTGTTGGTGTCAAAAGTATATCACAACTTAACTACGATAGATCCGTTTCTCCATTCAATATCCAAGACGAATTTTTCCTACCCAATTTCACCCTACAACAGGTAACAGAGTTACTTACGCAATATACAGATGAAACAGGACAGCCTTTCTCGCCCGAAGTGATCGAAGCACTACATAAACAAACAGCAGGACAACCCTTCCTTGTCAACCGACTCGCACAGATTCTTACTGAAGAATTAGAGATACCTAAGAGCGATACGATTACGATGGCACATTTTTCTAAAGGACTTTCACACATACTTGAGGAAGATAACGTCAACATCAGACACTTACTTACAAATATCCAAAAGAACCCACGTTTCGAAAACCTGCTGATGACAATCGTATCTTACGACAAAGGTATACAGTACAACCGCCGCAACGATGAAATCACACAACTCACAACTTACGGCGTAATTGCCAAAGGTTCAGATGGCATGTGTGAGATTGTAAACCCTATCTATCAGCATTGCATTATACAGGCATTCCAACCCCTTGTCAACGGACTTGAAGGGAACTATTTCCCCGAAAATACCGATACAGAATTCACGGATTTTCTCAACACTGACGGCAAACTTGAGATAATGCCACTTCTGAATAATTTTCAAGAATTCATCGCTCGCGCAGGATATAAAATTTTAGACATGCCTGATACACCGAAAGAATTTATTGGACAATATCTACTCTACGCTTATCTCGATCAGTTCGTTCGAATCGTACGCGGCTCAATGTACCTTGAAGTCCAAACCGGACGAGGTAGAATTGATCTGCTTATCCTCCACAACTCACAAAAATATATCATTGAAACAAAGATATGGGAAAGCGAACGCCGATATCAAGCAGGAAAAAGACAACTCGCTGCATATCTCAACTTAGAAAGGGCAGTGGAAGGATACTACGTTGTTTTTGATCATAGGACAACCCCCAAAACCCACAGAGAAACAGAGATAATAGAAGGTTTTAAAATTCAAAGCTATGTTATTCCTGTCCTGCAAGAAAAACCTTCATCTGTTTAGACCCCGTCACCCGCCATCAACTGTTTTATTTTTTCAACAACTTTATCTAACGGGACATTCTCTTGTTCTCTACTTGACAAATCCCGAACTGCTACAACCCCCGCAGCCAGTTCATCCGATCCGAGAATCATTGCATAAGGAATACCCTTAGAGTCAGCATATTTCAACTGTGCGCTTATGCGCGCAGCCCGAAAATATACTTCTGTCCGCACACCACCTTGACGCAACTGAGTCGCTAATTTCAGCGACTCTTCCACCAGCCCCTCATCGAATACAGTCATCAACACCTGCGCCACCGTTTTTCCTACAGTAGACGGAAACATCTCAAATTCTTCCATGACATCAATAATTCGTTCAATACCGAAACTTGTACCAGTAGCAGGAAAACCCTGTTTGCTAAAACTGCCAATCAACTCATCGTACCTACCACCACCTGTAATGCTGCCAATCTTCGGTTCTTCAACAACCGTTTCGTATATCGGACCCGTATAGTATTCCAATCCGCGAACCATCGCCACATTCACTCTATAATACTTTTCAGGCACACCAAGAATAGTAACTAAGTTGATCAACTCCTCCAATTCCGTTATTCCCACACATGCAATCTCAAAATTCGCAAGTTGTTTCTTCATATCAGTGAGAACTGTAACCGCATCACCTTCTACCTGCAGCAGAGCAAGCAACTTTTGAATCACATCTTCCGCTATCCCATTCTCTTGCAATTCTGCAGTGACACCCCCTAACCCGATCTTATCCAATTTGTCAATAGAACGGTAAAGCCCGCCAAGCTGTTCAGCAGGAACACCAGAATATTCACCCAGCCCAGTTATCAGCTTTCTATTGTTGATATTTATCTCAAACTGCTCGAAACCAAGACGTGATAATACCTCATAAATAAGATTAACATTCTCCGCATCTGCTAACATGCCATCACTTCCAACGGTATCCGCATCACATTGGAAAAATTGACGATAACGCCCCTTCTGCGGCCGCTCCGCACGCCACACAGGATCAATTTGATACCGCTTGAAAGGTTTCGGCAGCTGCGGATACATCGCTACAACACGGCATAACGGAACAGACAGATCATATCGAAGTGAGATATCCTCCTTACCCCCAGTATGTCCAGCTTGATAGATCAGCTTCTCCGCGTCCGGACCATATTTACCTGTGAGTATTTCAGATAATTCCATAGCAGGCGTCTGTAACGGTTCAAATCCAAATTCCTCAAAAACTTCACGTATCACGTCTATGACATACTGCCTACGAATCATCTGTTCAGGTAAAATATCTCGCATGCCACGTGGAACACGCGGTTTGATCAAGTTTGTCATGATAACAACTCCTTATATGTGCCCTGGCAGTACTTGACTCCTGCGCCTCCGCAATCCTTTCGCTAACGTCTGCTTCAGCTCGTCAATCTTCTTATATTTCCATGGATCCTTGAGAGATTTTGGATTTGCAATCAATGTAGATTCAGATTCTCGCAACACTTCAATTATCTTGAGATGGTTCGCCTTCAACGTACGCGCTGAACTACAATTATCAATGATAGCATCGGCTTCCTCTGGCGGCTTACCCTCCGTCGCCCCAAACGACAACATGAGTGTAATCGGTGATTGGTAAGTTCCAAGCGTATTCAACCTTTTCCACGGCGTAAGAATGGCAGGCGCAACACGGTTCTCCGTCTTCTCAAGTATATACTTCTCCGCAATATTCAAATACTCTGTTGAGATACGCACGCCCCTACCCGCAAGATCCACCAAATCCATAAACACATTGATGTCCTCACGTTCCTCACGAACTGCCAAAACTATATCTACAAATCCATACGCCAACGGAAGAATCTCCTCTACATCCGCATCCGTCTCTTCAACCCAATCCTGTCCAGTTATACCCAAATCATAGAAATCGTCCATGCCAACATAAACCGGTATCTCCTGCGGACGAGAAATCTTTATCTGAACTTCACCATCGTTAGCAAAAGCCGCACGATAAGAACGGTCAGTTGACTTATATCCATTGAGCTCATAACCTGCCCGTTGAAACATCTCAAGCGTCTCAGATTGAATCGTGCCCTTCGGCAAAAGTAAATTCAGTGTCCTTTCTGCTTTCATAATCAGTTCTCCTTAATCTAACAGGACTTACGCATTCCCCCCGCCTGCGGGCTACGCACTCATTCCCCCCGCCTGCGGGGGGATAAAGGGCGCACTTACCCCCATTTTTTTTTGAATGCGTGTGTAGTTGTGTTCATAGGTCTCCAATGTTGTCATGTCAGTTCTTCTGCGGTGAGAAAGTTTATATCTCTCAAACAAGTCCTCTCGGTGAACAAGAGCAACGCCTCCTGCGTCCACACCTCGCGGATCATACGGTTGATGACACTGATCACGGAGTAAACTTTCCGCGTAGGGTGTAAAGTTTTTGCCCATCTGTCCGCAGCTTTTTCATAACACAGGAACGCCAAACCATAAGCCACGACTGCCAACAAAAACAGAACTTCCATCCGGGGCTGTTCGTTCTTTCTCAAAACGAGTGCTTTGAAACCGAAGTTCGTTTTCAAGTCTCTGAACCCGTGTTCAATCTGTGTCCGCCGCTTGTAGCAAGTTCGCAGGGGGTTCCCCTGAAGCCGATTGGAGATAAGATATAACGGGTCTTTCTTGGTGTGCTGTCCCCCAACATAGAGTGCCACAGGCACCTGCTCCGTGTAGTGATAAAGCACTTGTGGGTAAAAACCATTTGCCACTTCTTCAAGGCACTGCTTGTTGCCTGCTATACGCACACCAACATTGCGTGGCACACGCATCAAGTAGCAGATGCCTTGCCCCTCAAAAAACTTGAGGATCGCTCTCGCTCGGGCGAACCCTCTGTCAAAAACCAACACAGGCTCCCGACTATCCCCTAACACTTCAGCAACGCGACTATGGACATCACAACAGAACTGCTGAACTAAATCGTTATGTCCTTGATAGGTGCCATCTTTGAGCATCTCATTTTTATACAGAACCCAATAGAGCGGGATCGCACGATTGCGAAACGGAAGGGCTGCAACAATCGCCTTCCATCCGCCCGGTAAATCTGTCTCGTCTATCAGCACAAGCAGATGCTGCATCCCCACAGAACGACACACACTGACAACTATATGTGACAACCAAGCACCCTTCACCGCTGCAACCGGAAAATAGGTATCAATAAACCGCAACACACGCTTTTGCTTAGACTTGTCGTGTTTCACACGGATAGGTAGATGTGAGGCAATCGATTGAATACGAAAACTCGGGGCTACACACACAGCCTGTAGCATCAAATAAAAGTTGCGGAGCGTCGGTTTTTTGATACAAATCCCGTTGAAAACTTTACGAAAACCTGTTATAATCTTTCTGGGATGTACCCAACTAAGGGTATATTTCATAAGAATACCTCCCTGCCGGTTTTTCACCGACATTGGTTTATATGGAGGTATTCTACCATAACCCATCAGACTTTCCAACTTATTTCTATACACACACACGCCTACACATACCGCATACAAAAATGGGGGTAAGTGAGGATAAAGGGGGGTAAAACCCAAACAGGAACACCCAAATCTGCGTCCGTCCTGTCTAAATACAATGTAATGTGAGTTCAATACAACTATTACTCAATATCCTTGAGGGAAACCACCGCAGTATCTCCAGTCTTCAATTCAATCCGTTGGATTGATTGATCTTCATTCAATTTAATCAGATAATCGTAGTTCGCTTTAGCGGCATAGTCCTGCTGTTCTTGTAGATCACGCCCCATCAAATCCACCTCTACAGTCTTACCTGAACATCTCAACTCTTCTGCCATACATTGTACCAAATTAATATCCTGTTGAGATGTTGTTGCAATAAAGTAATCTTTTTTCGCTCGAATAGGCTCGCGCTGTGTCTCAGCATATAGCTCCATCAGAGAATCAAATTGGAATGCAAAACCTGCCCCCGGCACCGACGGCCCACCGAAACTTTCAATCAACCTATCATATCTCCCACCACCACAGATTGGTAGATTCCTCTCCGACGCTTCAATCTGAAAAACTGTTCCAGTATAGAAGTCAAATCCACGCGTAATACCCAAATTTATTTCATAATCGGTAATATCGTTGGCCTCCAAACATTCACACAGTCTGAGTATCTCTTGACGAACCCCCTGTGCAGTCCGATTGAGAAATGTACCCCACGCATCCATCACAACATCTTTACGCCCACTAATCTTTGAAACATCAATACATCGTTGGGCAATCTCTTCAGAAATATTGAAATATCGGTGCCATCTCGCCTTATAGATCTCCTCCGCGACAAGAGGTAGCCTCTCCATCCATTCCTTTACATCGCCCTCTGTTAATTCTTGAATATCCGGTGTCCCAATCTTATACGCACCTTCGTAATCAGGCACTTGTGCCCGCCGTAACATATTGAGCTCATCGCGCAGAACATCCAAATCCAAATGTTGACTATCCCTTTGCAGACGAGAAAGATGATCTATATCCAAAATCACTTCACTATGATCTTTTATTTCAAGCGCAACCTGTTTGAATATCTCACGAAAAACACCAGTGTTACCAATCTTTAAAGTCGCCTGTGTGATATTCAGCTTCTCAAGTATCCGAACTGGTACCGTAATAATCTCAGCATCTGCCAATTCAGACGAAGGACCAATTAACTCTATCCCCGCTTGACGAAATTCGCGCTTTACCTCACGCTTATCTGCCTTCGGCTCCTGACGCACACATTGACCGACATAATACAGCTTATAAGGGTACGGTAAATGTTGTAAGTCACCATTGGCAATGAGACGACATACAGGAGCAGTCAGTTCCGGTCTCAGCGCATAGTCTACACGATCAGGACCGACAAATGTAAACATCTTGTGACGTATCTCTTCACCGGATTGCGCGGATAAAAGGGCAAACGACTCAAACAGTGGTGTCTGAATCTGCGCATATCCATAACTTTCATAAACCTCACGAACAACGTTCTCAACATAATTTCGTTGAACCATCTGTTCAGGCAGAAAATCGTCTGTTCCGGTGGGCTTCGTAAACTTTTCCATAAACGTTACTCCCACTATTCAACATTCAAGAAATTGTAACAAAAAAACCCAGTAAACAACACGCTCCATTGTCTCAACGTGCCAATAGTTAGGCACGGAGGAGAGCGGTTAGTTCACCAGGATTGTGTAGCAAAATCATTTGCTACGTGTCCAACATGATGTATGAAATAATCACCTCATCATTCTAATCCGCCCTACTCAGCAATGGATTGAATGATGATGATTGCAGAAAAATATCATAATTCTTTCGTATAAAGTCGTAATCTTTTTTAATTATACCTCTTTTATATGTGAAAGTCAAATTTTTTATGATAGTCACAGACTTATACCTATGCCATAATGAAAACCAACCCTGCCATACTCTACTTATGGCAGTACTACACGTGAGAGTGCCTTGCCCCCCCCCACAAGTGGTAGCATGCCCCAATGTAATACACGAATTTGTGTATTTTGACACCTTATATCTATTGTGACGTGAGTTCCATAAACATTTATGACTTTTGTATCTTATGAAATCCATCTTAGAATAACGAAGCAAAGATGGACAATTACGTGAGTTCGGTGTCCGAAACACAAAGGATATTTGTAGCACAACCTTTCTAGGTTGTGCATCCTACAAAAAATGATTTATTTCCAAACTCACGTTATTGTGATACTTTCGCTATTTTTTATCAACAATTTTTTATCTTAACCCAAAATTCCTGGAAGAGTAGCACAGCGGCGCATTGTGAAATAATGCTACGTTAAGAGAAAAAACATATATGGAGAAACAAATGGGATTTCCAGTTTACGACTACCGAACAGATGTTAGAAATGTACTTGTTACACCACAAATTCGCTCGCGGTTTTTAAAAATGGAACCAGGACAGAGTGCACAACTACATAGCCATGACCTCGGACATGAAATATTTCTCATACTCGAAGGACGCGTCGAATTTGAGATTGATGGTGAAACCGAAGAACTAGGACCAGGACAAATGTGTATCGCCCTAGCAGATCAACCACATAAAGTAAGCGTCCTCGGAGATGAACCGATGACGATGTACCTTTCCGTCACACCCCATATCCATCCAACCCATACACCCAGAACAGCAGACGGGAAAAAGCTACCTCCAAACTTTGCTCCCGCAAGTGCTTATGATGTCCAACCTGATATGCAGGTAACCATAGGTGAACTGGTTTCAAAGCAGGTAAACATAACAGAGACCCTTGTCGAACTTAGTATTAAATGCGCTGATATTCAAGCAGAAATGGGGCATCGACTGAAAGCAGCTATTGCCGAGGGGGATACACAAGCTGCCATTGACGCACGCGAAGCAATGTGGAACGCACTCTATCCTATTTACAAAGCTGTTTCTGAACTAGGCGATATCTGGAATGAACTTGCCCCTCGCGCAACCCAATAGCTCTTTCCAAAATTTATAGTAAATTTTGGAATTAATTAGACATCGAATAACCCGACTATTATTGAGATAAACCGCAATGCGTCCAGTGCCCCTCTGGGCGCAGTGCCTATTTATTTTCATATTTAACCATATTCGTCATACACTCCACAGATATGGCAAATAGTGTCTGTAAAGTTTTTGTCACAGAAACGAATATAATGAGTCCGAAAAAACTTGACAATTTATGCCAAATATCTTATGATTTATAAACAGATGTAGAACGGAATGGCCAACAGCATTCGTAGCATAACCTTTCCAGGTTGTGCCCCCCTTTCCAGGTTGTGCCCCTATGTAGCTGGGTAGCATAACCTTTCCAGGTTGTGTCTTTGTAGCCCGCAAACGGACAGTTTGCTCTACAGAAAATGTTTATACCAAACTCACGTTAGATTATGAAAAGCACTCTGAAGTAGCGAGAACTGTAATCCGCGCTAATCCGCGTAATCCGCGTAAATCCGCGATTCAGACAGAAAACCTTTCCAGGTTGTGCAGCTGTGTAACATAACCTTTCCAAGCTGTGCCGAAACAGGAGCGTCCAAGCAACTATGTGCTATGCTTTACTATAATTAAAGGAGTTCACAATGAAAGATTTTGCTTTTACTGGCGGAAGACCCGACCCATATACATTTCCTACCGAAGCATTGATTGAAGCAAGTGCAAAGGCACTTCGGAAATTAGAAGGACAGTTAGTCAACTATCCAGGTGAATCTGGTTACCGGGGATTGCGTGAACTTGCATCAATGCGTTTCGAACGCAGAGAAGGAGTCCCACTGCCGATAGATAATACCTCAATCACATCAGGTTCCATGCAAGCCCTTGATTTGGTATTAAGCACGTTCATTAAACCGGGAGACACGGTCTTAACGGAGGAATTTACCTACAGCGGTACACTCGGAATTATGCGCCACCTCAAAGCCAACATCGTCGGTGTACCAATGGACTATATTGACGGAATGGATATGGACGCACTTGAGGATAAACTGAAAGAACTTAAGCGTCAAAATGTCACACCCTCGCTTATTTACACTACCTCTAACCACCAAAACCCCACCGGTGCAATCTTGTCGCTTGAAAGACGGCAACGTATGCTTGAACTTGCTGAAGAATATGACACGCTCATTGTTGAAGATGATTGCTATGGAGATATCGACTTCGTTCCAAATCCAACACCCGCATCACTTTTTAAATTAGACACAACGAATCGTGTAATTTTCATCGCAACATTTTCAAAAATCCTAGGGGCAGGTGTACGGCAAGGTTATTTCGTTGCAAATCAACCCTATTTCGGCATGATACATCAAAACCGATGGGACGGCGGCACGAGCGCACTTGCAAGCGCTATCGTAGCAGAATTTTTCATGGAACACCTCGAAGCACATCTTGAAAAAACAAACGCTGCTGTCGGAGCTAAGTGTCAAGCCGTAATAGATACTCTTGAACAACACGTCAGTGACATTTGCACATGGACCAAACCACGCGGTGGACTTTTCCTATGGATAGACTTACCAGAGACAACTGATCTGATGAAATTGAATGAATTAGCATCCGCAAAAGGCATCGGATATAGCAACGGCAGCGCATTCCATTATGCCAGCAACCCAGTCAAAGCAATCCGATTAGCATACGCATATTGCCATGTAGATGATATACCAGAAGGAATTACTTATCTTTCAGAAGCAATTCAAGGAGCACAGATAGCATCCGTCGACGTGGCCGCAGCTGATTAATTTCGACCAACTAGAACGTAATCATACAGAATAACATTCTTGCACAGAATATAACATCTCGGAGGAGAATTTGCGTAATATCATCCTTTTCTCATTAGATACGCTCCGCGCCTCAAGCATGAGCTGTTATGGACATAAAAATCTGACCACACCGCACCTTGACGCGCTCGTATCAAATGCCACCCTGTTCGAAAGTTGTATCAGCCCACATATACCGACTCACCCTGCACATACCACAATGTTCACCGGCAAAGATGTCCTAACACACCAAATTATAACCCAAGGCGGCCGAACAAACCTCTCTGAGAATATCAGTACACTGCCAGAATTGCTCAACGAAGCAGGTTACTTTACAGTGGCAGCCGACAATTTAGGACGATGGTTTCAACGCGGTTTCCCAGACAATCAATACCGTGGCTATCAGTGGGAAAACCGATACCGAAATGCCCGGAAAGCAGAAGCAGTCAATAATACAGCAATAGAATTGTTGGAACTCGCGCAATCGCAGGATAAACCATGGTTTGCATTTCTACACTATTGGGATCCACATACACCTTATCTTCCACCACTACCGTTTGAACGGATGTTTTACAGCGGCGATGAATGTGACCCCAACAACCGTAGCATGGATACAGTATACGCCTGTGAACCGTTTACTGACTATTTTCGTCAGTGGATGTGCAGACCAGACCCGGATGACCCCGACAATATTGAGAAAAAACGCCTATGGACAGACATCGAATATGTGAATTCACAATACGACGCTTCTATTGCATATATGGACGCATCATTGGCACAACTTTTCCAATATCTACAAACAAATGGACTTATGGATGAGACGTTAATTATTATTACTGCTGACCACGGCGAAGAACTCGATGAACACGAACTTTGGTACGACCACCACGGACTGTACCAGACAAACTGCCATATTCCACTAATACTTCACTGTCCAGATATTATTTCAAAAGGACAACGGCTTGAAGGATTAATGACACTGAAGGATATCGCACCAACAGTACTAGACTATGCCGGGCAGTCCACACTATCAGAACGTGAAAAGATGGAGGGAACAAGTCTACGCCCATTGATAGAAAAAGGATCAGATGAAGGTTCATGTGATGCAATTTACCTCACAGAGTGCGGATGGATGAAAAAACGTGGATGGCAAACACGTAAATGGAAACTAATTGTCGAAACAGGCGGAACACCTGCTGTCTACAACACACCCGACATTGAACTTTATGATTTAGAAGAAGACCCCAATGAAATTTACAATCTAGCTGAAGAAGCAGAAGATATCGTCATACAACTCAAAAATGAGATGGATCAATTTTTAAAACAAAGATTGACTGAAACAGGTTTGCCGGACCCCACAAATGAACAAGACATTACAATGCGACGGATCGGAGATAAATCCAAAGCAGTACCACTACCATAACCCAAGTCACGATATTTGAGGCAGCACAACAACATTTTGAATGCAGTCAAATCGTATCCAAAAATTCTTAGACAGATATATCGGTATTCCAACCGTCATATCGTTGTTTCTAATAAAGAGGATTTATGCTTTTCTCAGAAGAATTGTCAGGCACCAAGATAGAGAATTGAGAGATCCGAGCGCAACCCGCTTCACTAAAATACTCTTCATCCAACTCTCCGCATTGGGGGATACAATCTTAGCAATGCCTACCGTGCGCGCCATACGATTGAACTTCCCACAGGCAAAAATTTCGTTCTTAGCGTCAACAACGAATCTCACATATCTACAACACTGTCCACATATTGACCAACACATTGAGTTCCGTTATCCTCTTCACCAGATGATTCAGACACTCCGCAAAAACAAATTTGACTGTGTGATCGATCTAGAGCATTGGTCTCGGTTTAGTGCACTCCTTGCGTACGCAATAGGAACATCACACATCATAGGATATAATGCTACACATCAATATAGACACTATCTATTTTCTGACATTGTTCCACATATCCCCGGAAAGCATGAAGTACTTAACTTCCTGAGTATTGCACAATTGTTGGGATGTAATACAGAGGATACAAGTCTTGCAGTTTGGATTGATGAAGCAGAACATGAATGGTGTCGAAATCTATTAGCACAGCGACATGTCAACCCGAATGATTTGCTAATTGTGCTACATCCAGAGGCAGGACGACGTGGTGAACCACGGCGGCGGTGGTTGTTGGAGCACTATGTCAAGTTGATAGACACGTTGGCTGCCCGTTATAATGCACAAATTGCCCTAACCGGTGCCCCTGATGAAGTAAACGTAGCAGAATGGATTGTTGAACGGACGAAATGTAAGGTGGTTAACCTCTCAGGGAAAACAAAGATAAATCAACTTGCTGCAGTGTTCGATCGCGCGGATCTAGTGATTAGTGGGAACTGTGGACCGATGCATCTCGCGGCATCTACTGGAACGCCTGTCATCGCTATTCACGGACCGACGAATTCTGACCAATGGGGTCCGTGGTCTGAAAAGTCAACATGCCTTGAAGCAATATCACCGTGCAGCCCGTGTTTGAATTTAGGATTTGAGTATGCATGTCAGGCGTTACCTGATGGCACATCACCTTGTATGCAGACTATTCCAGTGTCAGACGTGTTGGAAGCATGTGAGGTGTATTTGGGTTAGATGCTATCAATCATCTCATTGGCATAATCTACACCTCGTTTCGGACATCTATTTTGCCTGTTACTGCTTCGGAGATAAGGGATTGACGGTATTCTTTGAGGAGCTCAATTTTTTGCTGCTCTTAAATAAACCAAGGTGTAGCTTCTAAAGTAGGATGCAGTCGAAATTCACCGCCCTGTCGGAGGAAAGCATCAGTTAAATAGGCTATATTACCAGCATACTTGGTTGTAATGGGTTCGCCACATAACGAATTAGTAGAAGCCCAATTTAATTTTGTTAAACTGAGAATTTGAACGGCAAGAGATTTGAGATCTGTTTCTGAGTTATGATTTGTTACTGGTCTTTCAGTCCAAATTGTCACTTCTAAAGGTTTAGGAGTACCTAATGATTTTTGATAAACATTATAACCTGTTGTTGAAAGCAGTATTTGATGGGGTGCTGTGACAACATAGCTACCTCGACTCAGGCTACCGTCAGTTTCAGCTCGAGCATCATAAAGTCTGATATTGTGGTGAAGATTAACTGAAACGAAGGAATAAGTTCCGTTCGGATAAATACTTCGTGCAGCCTCAAGCATTGCTTGACGATCATCCCAGGAAAAACGCGCTGAATAATGAAAGTAGATGTTTGGACTTTCCGAAAGTTTGCCTAATTGGGCGAGTTTCCTTAATGTTTGTTCAGTTAGATTTGCAAAATATTGCGTGCGCTCCTCGTAAGAAAATGTTCCCATATTACCTAAGTAGAATTCCCAACGCCCAAATTCATTGAACACTGTTGCATAACCTACCAATCGGCGTGCTTCTTTTGTCCTTCCTTTCGTATAAGAGAGACCTACAAAAAAATCTGCATCAGGTATGCTATTTGGAAGCACCCAAGGTGTTACTCCACACTTTGCAATAATATTCAGACCCAGATTCAGGTCTTTCCAATCTGGATTAAGAAGGGTTGGCGTATCGACCATTTGGCAAGGAATTCCATTCTCTAATAGGAACCTCTTGATCTGATAATATGGAGCATTTTGATCATCCTTTGCATAACCTTGTTCTGGAGTATGGACAAGAAATAGGCGATTTAATTCCTTTTCTCCGATCCAATCCGGATGTTTCCCAAGTAATTTCCTACACTCTTCTATAATTTTTTCGGTTTCAGACACTGGATCGACATAATTGTACACAAAGTTTGTACTAAAAGTCCGTTCAGATCCACTATATTTGTATTTACCGGTATTAAGACGGGCTATTAATTGCTCCATCTGATGGCGCAGCTGATCCGTGCAAATTGGCACCAACTCAATTGTCTTTTTAGGATCCTCGTAGGAACCAAATTTAGTAATCCCTTGGCGAATATCTGGTAACTTTCGGCACTCCCTAAACTCAACAAAAGGTTCTTGAAGAGTCTGGACGTGCAGCGTATGCGGTTTATTCTGATTACTAAGTGGCTCCGGAATCGTGGACAAAGACACTTTCAGATTTTCCATAATCAACGGAAAAACAGACTTTCCAATATCTTGAACCATTTGGGTAATCTTTTCGACCCTAATTCGTGCAGAGCTAGGGTCAAGTGCAAGACTATGGCGTTTTATTTCTTTAGACAAATCGAACTGAATTGAACTTTCGCTTAATATGCTTTTCAGATTGTCAATTGGCAAGTCAGGTATGACTTTGTCACTAGAAATCGATTCCTCTCTATTAAGATCAAAAAAGTAAACCTGCGTTAATTCAGTATCAACTTTTATTATTCTAGCATCATACCAATCTTTCAACTGTGCTATTGCTCTTCTCTCATTTAAGTCAAATGACGGCATTCTTCTTAGTATTTCATTATTTCTTATGGTAGAGTTTTGAATTATTTATACATATTGATTATATCCTGAAGTGTTTTATCTTTATTATATTCTCGTAAGCGTTTGATGTTCGCAAAATCATGTTCAATTGGGTTATAGTCCGGTGAATAAGGAGGCAAATACAATAGGGAGGCACCCGATGCCCCTATAAGATCCCGGGTGCGGTGTGTTTTATGGATGCGTGCGTTATCCAAGATAACAAGATGGTTTTCATCTAAACGCGGGCATAACTCATGCTCAAGCCAAGTGTTGAAACGCTCCGCATTACAACTCCCCTCAAATAGTATAGGGGCTGTAAACGCCTCATCTATACGTGCAGCTAACAAAGTTGTGGTGCGGTTTCTTTGACTGGATATAAGGTCAAAAACAGGTTCACCTTTCGGAGCATACCCGAAACGCCTGAAACTTTCTGACCGAAAACCACTCTCATCAATAAAAACTAAGGATTTTCCGTTTTCCTTTGCAGCAGCGAGTTGTTCACGATAAGTTTCTCGCTTGTGATCACATCGTTCCTTATAGCCGAGTGTCTTTTTTTTCGCGAGATACCGAGTTTTCGCAGTCCATACCAAATACAATAGTAGGAAACGCCGAAATGATCTGCGCGCTCCTGTATAGTTTGATCGGGGAAATCTTTTACTTGTTGTGTGAGTGCCTTGTAGTCAATACATCTGGGACCTTTAGGTCCTGATTTTTTCGGGGCGAGTGGGTCTGGTGCGTTGAGCCATTTGTAAATAACATCGCGTGAGATATTGAAAAGTTTCGCAGCTTTTACTTTGCTGCCGCCGTTATCAATGAAATCAAGCACGCGTTTTCGCAGGTCTGTTGAATATGCCATAATACCGGGTATTATACCACAAATAGAAAAATATGTATAGAAAACTTTATATTTTACCATAATATGTTTTTTACTTCCAAAGTATAGTCGATGCATAAGTAGAACTTATCCCAGTAATTCCTCAATTGAAGTTTATACGCTGGATAAAATCGAATAAACTTGCTCACTTCTTGTGGGAGATGTAACTCACTATTTCTACGATGAACTGTAAGTGCTCCGTACCTAAATCTGTCAACGTACCAACCTTTAGCCTGAAGTGAATCTTTTAAGATGATCATAAAATCTTTACGGTGATTTCGCAATATATCGGGATCGGCGGGTTGACCATCCTGAGTCACAAAATGGAGAGGATACATGTTGGTAAATTCAGTAGATTCTTGGATAATCGAAGCTGCCCGTAGAAATGCTTCGCGCTCTGTGGCATTGTTGAATAGAGTGACTTTTGTGTGAGAACCACCAACTTTGTAACTCGGTGCATGTAACTTTGCAGTATGCATCTCGTCGCGCATTCGCTTAGTGCCCTCGCTGATTGCCCTTACAAACTCAGCTCCATCTTCATCTCGTATCATTTTAAGCCATTCTATGAGTTTAGGATTACGTGGCATAGAATCTAAAGTCGTGTCTTGCAGAGAGAACTGACTAGGAAGATCTCTATCTCTCTGAAGTATACGTCCAGAATTTTTTACCTCAAATGCATCTCTATAGTGTATACACTCTATAGGAATTTGCGTGCCATAATCGCGATGGGCAACTGCATTAACAATAGATTCATCAACCGCTATACGTGGAAATTCAGGTTCCTCTATAAATCCACCATTAGAATTGCGTTTCTGATAGGTTTTAAAAAAACCAGATTCTCCTAAAAAAGATCTGATTTTCCTAATTTGCTGGATAATAGAACCTTCAAATTTTTGGTCAAACGTTGGCAAACCACAAGATTCTGTTTCATTACTGTTTGCTTCAAATCTCATTAAGCGAATATATGCCCAAGGCAACCGTCGTTGAGGATTCCTCGCGAAGAACAGAAAACCTGCATTATTGAAAACGTAATCTGTCTGATCACGGTCAATTGCCCCTGCTTCATAAAGTAATTCTTTATCATCAAGTTTATAGCTAGCATTCTTGAGAAATACTTCGCCAAAAGTTTGTAATACATCCTTGTCCACATCATCAATACGAAACGGGCAGCAATAGCCATTTTCAAAATTAGTAATCTGTTTTTCACGTTTCAGTTGTTCTCGTTGTTGTTCGTTTATTGGAAGATTCTGTGCTCCACTTCTGATCCATGCCTTTGGGGATCTGTCCCTCACTTACCCCCATTTTTGTATGCGGTATGTGTAGGCGTGTGTGTGTATAGAAATAAGTTGGAAAGTCTGATGGGTTATGGTAGAATACCTCCATATAAAATAATGTCGGTGAAAAACCGGCAGGGAGGTATTCTTATGAAATATACCCTTAGCTGGGTACATCCCAGAAAGATTATAACAGGTTTTCGTAAAGTTTTCAACGGGATTTGTATCAAAAAACCGACGCTCCGCAACTTTTATTTGATGCTACAGGCTGTGTGTGTAGCCCCGAGTTTTCGTATTCAATCGATTGCCTCACATCTACCTATCCGTGTGAAACACGACAAGTCTAAGCAAAAGCGTGTGTTGCGGTTTATTGATACCTATTTTCCGGTTGCAGCGGTGAAGGGTGCTTGGTTGTCACATATAGTTGTCAGTGTGTGTCGTTCTGTGGGGATGCAGCATCTGCTTGTGCTGATAGACGAGACAGATTTACCGGGCGGATGGAAGGCGATTGTTGCAGCCCTTCCGTTTCGCAATCGTGCGATCCCGCTCTATTGGGTTCTGTATAAAAATGAGATGCTCAAAGATGGCACCTATCAAGGACATAACGATTTAGTTCAGCAGTTCTGTTGTGATGTCCATAGTCGCGTTGCTGAAGTGTTAGGGGATAGTCGGGAGCCTGTGTTGGTCTTTGACAGAGGGTTCGCCCGAGCGAGAGCGATCCTCAAGTTTTTTGAGGGGCAAGGCATCTGCTACTTGATGCGTGTGCCACGCAATGTTGGTGTGCGTATAGCAGGCAACAAACAGTGCCTTGAAGAAGTGGCAAATGGTTTTTACCCACAAGTGCTTTATCACTACACGGAGCAGGTGCCTGTGGCACTCTATGTTGGGGGACAGCACACCAAGAAAGACCCGTTATATCTTATCTCCAATCGGCTTCAGGGGAACCCCCTGCGAACTTGCTACAAGCGGCGGACACAGATTGAACACGGGTTCAGAGACTTGAAAACGAACTTCGGTTTCAAAGCACTCGTTTTGAGAAAGAACGAACAGCCCCGGATGGAAGTTCTGTTTTTGTTGGCAGTCGTGGCTTATGGTTTGGCGTTCCTGTGTTATGAAAAAGCTGCGGACAGATGGGCAAAAACTTTACACCCTACGCGGAAAGTTTACTCCGTGATCAGTGTCATCAACCGTATGATCCGCGAGGTGTGGACGCAGGAGGCGTTGCTCTTGTTCACCGAGAGGACTTGTTTGAGAGATATAAACTTTCTCACCGCAGAAGAACTGACATGACAACATTGGAGACCTATGAACACAACTACACACGCATTCAAAAAAAAATGGGGGTAAGTGCGGATCTGTCCAGGGTTTCACAAATTGCATCTGATGTATAGGGAACATAAATCAGCAAAATCTTCACTGCTATACCTGTACTGTTTTGACATTCCGCGAAGTTAACACTTGCAGTTTGGTTTTTGAGCAAATCATTGAAAACTGTTAGACTATTTATTTCTGGCTCTGAGAGATGGTTTATTCCCTTAATCTCACCTGTCTTAGAAACACCGATCACAAGCAAGCCACCGTTTCTATTGCTGTTTGCAAAAGCAGAAATACATGCTGCCACTCTTTCTGTCTTAAAACGCTTGAGATCATTTTTGTCAACTAGACCATTTAATCCAGTAGGTATTTCCTTTCGGTCAAAATGTTGGCCTTCAAAATCATCATCAGAATTAACTGTGATAAAATTCCAGTGCTGCTGATAGTTTTCAAATACTTCTTTCGGAGTAGGCATGATGTTACCTCACATTGTTATACTGCATCTGATAGCTTACACCTGATCACATAAACCAATTTTATAACACAACCAATCTTTTTGCCTTTTATCATAGGATAGTTTACTATTAAATTGGGTTCTTATGCAACCTTGAATGTTAGTTTTAGAAAACTTAAAATACCAGCAAATCATTACCCCTTCATAATTCCAATACTTCTTTGTCTGAATCGCGGACTATGCGGATTTATTCTTCTCACCAAGGGGCTTAGCAAAAAGCAATAGGGCGGATTAACATCCGCCCCATTGCCGTTAAAGGTTGTTCAAGATTAGTACATATCACCACCGGGAGGCATTGGCGGAGCTGGTGCTTCCTTCTCAGGAATCTCAGCGATCAACGTCTCAGTAGTAATCATCAGGGCTGCAATGCTCGCAGCGTTCTGAAGGGCAACACGCACGACCTTCGTCGGGTCAGGGATACCTGCTTCAAACATGTCAGCGAAGCGTTCCGCGCGTGCATCATAACCAATATTTCCACCATCCTCTTTGACCTTTGCGATAATGACAGAGTCCTCTTTTCCAGCGTTCCTGGCGATCTGACGAAGCGGATCCTCAAGAGCACGAACAACGATTGAAACACCAACTTGTTCCGTTGCATCGTCAAGTTCAAGCGCGGAAAGTGCTTCTTGCGCCCTGACAAGAGCAACACCACCACCCACAACAACGCCTTCTTCAACAGCAGCACGTGTAGCATGCATCGCATCTTCAACGCGCGCCTTCTTCTCTTTCATTTCAACCTCAGTTGCCGCACCGACATTAATAACAGCAACACCACCAGCAAGCTTAGCAAGACGTTCTTGCAACTTCTCCCGATCATAATCGGAGGTGGTATCTTCAATCTGCCGACGAATCTGGTCAATACGCCCCTGAATCGATTCAGTACTTCCTGCACCTTCAACAACGGTAGTATTATCTTTGTCTATGACAATCCGTTTGGCACTACCGAGATCATTTGCAGTGACGTTTTCAAGCTTAATACCGAGGTCCTCAGAAATCACACGCCCGTTTGTCAAGACAGCGATGTCTTCCAGCATGGCTTTCCTACGATCACCATAACCAGGAGCCTTGACTGCCGCACAACGGAGCGCACCACGAATCTTGTTAACAACAGTCGTTGCAAGAGCCTCACCTTCAACATCTTCAGCGATAATCAGCAGCGGTTTGCCTTGTTGTGCAACCTGTTCAAGAACAGGAACAAGATCTTTCATTGTGCTGATCTTCTTTTCGTGAATCAGGATCACAGCGTCTTCAAGGATAGCTTCCATACGATCAGGATCCGTCACGAAATAGGGTGACAAATACCCTCTATCGAACTGCATACCTTCCACAACATCCAAATTGGTATCCAGGCTCTTCGCTTCTTCAACAGTGATAACGCCGTCTTTTCCGACCCTATCCATTGCATCGGCGATGAGATCACCGATAGCATTGTCGTTATTCGCTGAAATAGCTGCAACTTGTGCAATCTCCGTTTTCTCAGAAACTTCTTTGCTGAGGCTTTGGATTGCGTCAACAACTGTATCAACTGCCTTCTCAATTCCGCGTTTGAGAGCCATGGGATTATGCCCAGCGGCAACGTTCTTCAAACCTTCTCGGTAAATCGACTGTGCCAAAATGGTAGCCGTCGTGGTTCCATCACCAGCGACATCACTGGTCTTAGAAGCAACCTCTTTCACCATCTGTGCACCCATATTCTCATACGGATCTTCTAACTCAATTTCCTTCGCAACAGTCACACCATCTTTAGTAATGGTAGGAGCCCCGAATTTCTTATCAAGAACAACGTTCCGCCCTTTCGGACCTAAGGTGACTTTAACTGCTTCCGCTAACTTGTCAACACCTTGTTTTATAGAATTCCGAGCTTCTTCATCAAATGCCAACTGTTTTGCTGCCATGTGTGTAACTCCTTATTTACTTTAGTTAACCTTGGCTAAGATATCATCTTCGCGCAAGATGAGAAATTCAATATTATCATAGGTTACTTCGGTACCGCCATATTTCGCGAACAGGACTTTATCGCCGACTTCAACATCAACAGCCTGCCGTTCGCCACTATCAAGTATGCGACCTTTTCCAACCGCAACAACTTCGCCTTCTTGTGGCTTCTCTTTAGCGGTGTCAGGGATGATAATCCCGCCACTGGTTTTCTGCTCATCCTCTTCGGAACGTTTCACGAGGATTCGATCACCAAGGGGTATAAGTGCCATATCTATTCATTCCTCCTAAATAAATTGTTAACGTAACTATTTCTAATACGAAGGTTAATGTAGCAAGATATGTGCCAATTCGTTGAATACAGACATTCCCTGAATTAATGGGTTTCATTGAATATTTCACCTATTTAATTATGTGACATTTTGTCCATATAGTTAATGTTCAACAGATAAACGTGCCAATTTGGCATAGTTAAACCGAAACAATAACCAGATATGTAAGTCATTATGTACATTTAATAACCTGTCCAGTTTCAGAAGATCGATATGCTGCATCTATAATCATATTTGCTCTTAAACCGTCATTACCGCTTGCAAGTGGAGGCATACCCGTCGCGACACACTCTGTGAAATGCTCATATTGGCGTTGATATAGGTCTTCGTATTGAGAGGCAATCACCTGTTTTTCCCCATCAAAGTTTGTATGCATCTTCCAACCATTATCGTTTACAACAGTTGCTGTACCTTCTGTTCCGTAGAGTTCAAGAACGATGTCACACTGTGCTGCTGCGAAACTGAGATCCGTGAAGGCTTGCGCGCCATTTTCAAACCGCAGCAAAATGCCACCCGTCTCTTCTACTTTATACTCGTAGATAGGACTGCCACAAAATGCCGCCACCGCCGCGACTTCACCAATGAGATAGCGTAACATATCAACGCTATGGGGTCCCAAATCCATCATACACCCACCACCACCTTCCTCCGGTATTGCCCTCCATTCGCCATCAGCTAACAAATATTTTTTCAGGAATGGCATCCTGCCATGGACTATCTGTCCAAGCCGATTCTCTTCAACCCACGCTTTTATTTGTTGAAAACAAGAGTGGAAGCGGAAAAGAAAGCAGACTTGTAGATGAACGTTGTTCGCATCACAAGCAGCGATCATCTTTTCACATTCCCGCGGATTGAGTGCCATCGGTTTGTCACAAAGAACATGTAGTCCGCGTTCGGCAGCGGAGATAACTTGCTCACAGTGCAGATTGACAGGTGTTGAAACGTAGATTGCATCCAATTCGGTGTCGGTGAGCAGATCGTCTATACTGCTGTACGCTTTTGCAGCATTATGCTCATCAGCCAGCTTTTGAGCGCGCGCTGCATCTCGTGAAAAAAGAGCATGTAGCTCTGCCCCTACCGCTTTATGAATCGCTGGCATTGCACGGCGTTGTGCAACACTTCCCGCACCGAGAACACCCCATTTTAATGTCATTTGCATTACTCCATTTTAGTAAATTAATAAATGTATACCAGTTGCAAACAGCACGATTAGAACAATTCTGGAGAAGTTACGTTCAGAAAAACGACTGTTCAGGAATACCCCGACCTGCACACCCAGCCCAACAAACGGGAGAAGTACCAACGCTTCAATGATAATATCCCACGAAAAAAGACCGAGTTGAAAATAGGCAGGGATCTTTGTTAAGTTTATAAAAAAGTAGAGTAGTGTCGTCGTCGCGACGAATGTACGGTTGCCTAATCTTTGCGGCAGAAGATACATAACGATCACAGGCCCTGCCATGTGTGCAAGTGTAGAGAAAATCCCACCAAGTGTACCCAATAGAACACCGTGCCATGCTTTAAACTCTAATGCAGGTGTCTCATCTGTCGCATCCGGGTTCAAGTATTTTGTTATCTTTCCACGCAGAAACTCTATCAACGCGAACAAACAAGCAATACCACCGATTATCTTCTTAAGATGCACATCTGATAAGTCTTTTAGGATGAAACTTGCGAAGATAATGCCGATAACAGCACCAGGAATCAGCCTCCAAATGCTTTTCCGATCCCATTGCTTCCAATAGTGTCCCAGAGAGATAACATCTGTAGAGAAAAGCAAGAGAAGCATAAGCGGAAGCACAACGGTACGAGCAGGTCTAAATGATGCAAATAGTGGTACCACTATCATGCCAATTCCACCACCAAAGCCCGCTTTGCTTACACCCGTTAGCCACGTTCCAAAACAGAAGATTATGATTTCGTAGATATAGATTTCTCCTGAATATATTTTTCTATAGTGCACATCAGTTCGGCATCCCTAATATGAAGGATATTTTATCCCATAACTTTTCCAAATTGTGCAGCGTGAAAGCTCTTTGTCCCATAACCTTTCCAGGTTGTGCATTGTGAAAGCTCTTTGTCCCATAACCTTTCCAGGTTGTGCATCCTATAAAAAATGTCTTATACCGAACTCACGTTATAGTGCCGTTTATATTAACGCATTGTGATAGTTTTGTCAAGATGGAATTGGTTATTATCCAGAGCCATTCAATTGTCGCGGACTTAACGTCCTCCGTAATTCTGAAAAAGATAATCCGGGGAATGCCTAATCCGCGTAAATCCGCGATTCAGAAAAAGAACACGCAAGAAGACACAGACTCTTAAAATCCGCGTAAATCCGCGTAATCCGCGTAATCCGTGATTCTGACAAACAAAAATCCGCGTCCAAAATCGACAATTGAACGTCTCTGAAATAAATCCCAATTTATATTGACAATAATTTAGAAATTTGTTACACTAAAACAAGTGAAACCAACTATTTGAGGATATATATGAGGAATTGGATTTATATTGTCGTATTTTTATTAGTTTTCTGTGCTAACATACCAATTAGCTACGCAGCAGATGGTCAGAAAAAATTAGGATTATCGGAAGCAGCCATTCAGATACGGGATGAAGTATCTATCCGCAACATTCGAAAAGACCTCGCACGTTTATCAAGTCTAGAATCACGCGTTACCGGCTACCCCCAAGCAGCAAATGGAAGTAAATATATCTTTGACCGTTTCGTTGAAATGGGATTGAAGAATGTCGAAAGTCGTGAATTTACTGTCACAGTCCCTATTGACTACGGCAACAGTGCTATTGAAATCCTATCTACTGATGGCACTGTGCTGCAGACCTTTCCACTCAAGTCGCTGTGGCCAAATCTTGTTCGAACATCCCTCCTCGCCGATGGTGTCAAACATACAGTTGTGACGGGAGAAACCCTTGAAACAATCGCAGAAAACTATGCTGTCTCCCTAACAGATATTACGGAAAATCCTCATAACCAATACTTACCAACACCTATCGTAGAAGGTAACACAGTATTCATCCCAACGGGAGGGCTTACCGGTCCCTTGCTTTACGGTGATGATGCACAACTTGCAGATTTCAATGGAAGTAACGTCGGCGGATTTTGGTACAAACTCCAAAAGGGAGATACGCTTATGTCCCTCGCCAGACGATTTCGCGTTACACAAGCAAGTATAACCGATGATGTACTCAACGGACATCTCCAGAAAGCCTCTGACGGTATCGACAACGATGAAGATGGCATTATTGACGAATACGGCGAAATTCCGTTGTTGTCAGAAATTCTCAGCTGGGCAACAGATGGCATAGACAACAATGCAGATGGATGGACAGATGAAACACCTGGCGATCCCCATGACGGAATTGATAATAACAAAGATGGACAAATTGACGAAACCGGAGAATTCATAGCAGCAAGCGAATCCCATATATTTATTCCAAAAGGTGCTATCATCCTTGCAGAGTTTAACTCCGGAACCCGGTGGATAAACGCCGCAATGTTAGGAGCATCCGCAGTTATTTTTATTGAACCGGAAACAACAATACGGGGCGAAGCAGAAAACAAATTCCTAACCGTCCCCGCCAATATTCCGAGATTTTGGGTTTCTAAAACAGATGCCACCCAATTGAAAAAAATCCTCGATACAGAAAAGGAAGTGAATGTCCGTTTACGTGGGAAAATGAAATGGGAACGACGCGTCGGACAAAACATTCGCGGATTTTTAGAAGGCGGTGATCCCGTCCTACGCGACGAATTAGTTGTCCTCACTGCGTACTATGATGCTATGTCCGTTGTTCCCGCAATCGCTCCCGGGGCCGACCCAACCTGTGGAATCGCTGTACTGATGGAACTCGTGCGATTATTCGGACAACCCCAATACCGTCCAGGACGCTCCGTACTATTCGTCGCAGTTGACGCACATTTCCAAGGCTTAGCTGGAATGCGCGCATTCATGGAAGGTATCGGACAAGATATCGTAGGATCCGCAACCGACTCACCAGGAACACCTACACTCCAAGGGCTAAGACGCGGATTATCCACAGATATTATCGAATTCGAAGAATTAGGGCGCAAACTCTTGCTCTCCATTGATCGCACAGTTTTAGTCGACCTTGACGCAGATTTTTACCACGGCGTACACAAAATAAAGGATGACCTAGATTCGCTTTCTACAACACTTGAAGGCCTAGCAGCTACGCGTTCCCAAATTGATGTACTACATAGAGCACAGCGCGATTTCTCTGAACGACAGAAAAAAGACGCAGAACGAAACCGAAAACGCGAAAAACAAGGATTCACTGAAGAAGAAAAATCAAGACTCGACGCAAATCTCGTCCGTTTCGAAAAAGAAGCACTGCAAACCACACACTTCCTCAGACAGATCGTTAACAGACTCGGACAGATACGAACATCCGCATTGGTAACAAGCAAAAAAGCACAACAAGAATTGATTGAAGATATTGCCCTACCTATTGCACGTTTGGATACATGGGCAGTGGACAGATTAATACGCGAACTTGACACAAAAGAGATAACTGATAAATACAGCACACATCCAAATTATTCCTACTTATTGCCTATAAAGAACGGTTCCGATTATCAAGTACCTACACCCGACGATCTACCTACAGAATTGAACAGTGATATCGAGAAGCTAAACACAACCTTAGCGAACTGGGAGATGAGCGACTCACGGAAGTTCGCTTTGATGTGGACACCTGACAAAATACTCGATCGTCATTTAGACCTGCCAACGCTCAGAAAAGCACGAGATGCACGAAAAACCCTCGCAAATACAACCGAAACCGAGCAGACAATAATCTCGCGAGAACGCGCATTACTCCAAAAAGTTCAAGAAAACATCAACCAGAACACCCGCACAGAAAATCAGATCAAAGATGCTATCACCCAATTAGCTACTAACCGTTTGCACGATCTACCCGTCGAAGTCCAAACCCAATACCTTACAGTTTCAACACAAGAACGGATTGATAGAATAAATGCACAGCTACGCCAACGTCTAACTGAAGCAGAAGCAGCAGACGGCATCAGTGAAAACGAAGACGGCCTACTTAAGGATCTGACACGCGATAAACAAGGTATATTTGAAATTGCATTACGGAACGCACGCCTAGAACAGGAACGCATACACAATCTCTTGGAAACCCACGACACCCTTACACGTGAATTTCTAGACGAGGAGCTGTTGATACTGCAAAGTTACTTGTCAAGTGAAGAATTAGAACAGGCAAAAGACGCACGCAAACGTATCGCTGCATATCTTACGGAAGCACAAATACTTCAAGCGGTCAAACTGAACGCCGCTGCTGACGTTATCGCTCTTGACAACCTCGTAGAAAAACTTCCTACCCTAACATCTGACTTAGACGCACAAACAAAAGAGCTGCTACGGGATAACATGCTCACATTAAGAAATGCGCGGTTCAGAAATATTCAGAGTCGCGTTGAGAAAATGTCACGTATTAGTGAGATAGAATACAATCGCAAACTAGCACAAATAGAGGCCGCAGTCGCATTACAAGACCTATTCAACCGCTATTATACATCCCTTTTCTGTAGTATTGACCTGTCTTCTCAATCAAACCAATTCGGTGTATTTAACAAAGGCTGGTTTTACGACCAAGAACCTGAGTTCGTGCTACGTCGCGAATTTGCAAGCATCGGAAATAAACTTGCGGATTACGCAGCAGATGCAGATTTCGGTGTCCGTGTTAGAAAATTATGGCGCGCAACCGATGACCAGATACGTCAAGCCGTGATGGCACGCCAATGGTCAGTCGCAAGTCAAATTTCGGATAAAGCTGCACTTGAAGGAAAAACACTTGAAACCCTGCTCAGCGCACATTATGGAAAACTTACCGGATTAGGCGGCGTAAGTCGCCTCATGAAGATGCAGTTCGAACAGTGGAAAAACAGGGGCGAACCTTCTGAAGATATGCTCAAGGATATGGACTATATCCGCAAAGAAGTAGAAAGGTTTATACGAAACGACGTACGGAATGCCAAGAAAAACCGTAAAAACAATATCCGAATGCGTGAACAATTGGACGCAATGCTCAGACTACGCCACGAAGACCCTGACACATTTACAGAAGATGAAATTGAAGACATCAAAACCTTAATATCAATTGTAGGACTCGGCGGCGGCACAAATTTTGTCAATGCTATCTCCGCCAGCGGCGGCAAAACCTGGAAAACCTACATACCCGGAAAAATTGCCTTTGACAGTGAAGTCGCTACACTTGTCGGCAAAACAGGTATCGCATTTGCAACCATAGAAGATGCACGCGTCCTAACCGATACCCCGCTTGACACAATTGACCGCGTAGATCTACGCCAAGATGGAAATTTACATCAACAAGCACAAACCTTAGCATCTCTATTGATACAAGCACTGCGCGATCCACAAATGCCCACCGCAGCAAGAGTCGGAAACTTCTACTGCAACCTTTTCGGAGATGTCGTTGAATTTGATGCCCGCGAATCCGCTCTACCCAACAAACCTGTACCATATCCAATCATAACGCTCCGTCGCAAACACAAAACAATGATGGGTGTCCGTGGTGATCTATTTACTATGGGAGATAACAAAGGTAATTTCGAAGTCGCTGGATTGGCCATGGAAGGCAGAGCAACCCGTAGACTCGGCGGGGCTCAAGAAGTTGAAGCATACATCCTTGACCCCGATTCCGGAGATATTGTCTACGCACCCGATTTAGGAAATTACGGCGCAAAACTATTACCAAACAAAGTACCAATCAACACGCGCCGACGCGGGTGCCGAGTTGTCACTTTTCCCTGTGTCTCTACTACAATCTACGATCTGGTTGACCAACGTTATCTCCGCACCTTACGCGAATTAGAGGTATACGATGCACTGTCCGATAGTCCACCCGAAAAATTTGGTGTGTCCAAACCATGGCAACAGGAAGGGGTTTCCGCAGCTGAACCCATCGCACTCGTCTACAGTGAACCCCAAAGTCGAATTAAAATCGGTATGGCGTACGGACAAATCGGTAAACGCCTGCTTCTCATTAAAGCCACAAAAAGTGGTATGAAAAACCCCACGCTCTATACAGGCGAAGGATTTGTTGTACGTGAAAACGGCAGTATCCGCCTAACACCTTATGTTGTCGTACGGGATATGTGGTGGCTGGACGAAAACCGATCACGCCTATATAAACGGTTCGGCATATCCAGCGATAGACTTGACAAACTACACCAATTAGCTGATGACTATCTCAATCGTGCAGAAACAGCACTTTACCAAAACGACTATCAACAAGCACTCAAATTAGCCCGTGCTGCATGGGGATACGAATCACGCGCCTATCCTGATGTCAAAAGAACAGGCAACGATGTCGTTAACGGTATTATGTTCTACCTTGCACTCCTGATGCCATTTGCATACTTCATGGAAAGACTTATATTCGGCTTCCCAAACATTCACAAACAGATTCTGGCAACCTTCGGTATCTTCCTGCTTGTGTTCTACTTTTTAAGCCAGGTACATCCCGCATTCCAAATTACAACAACACCTATCATCATCTTAATCGCATTCGTTGTACTTGCCCTCACAGTAATTGTGATTAGCATCATCGTCAGAAAATTTGAGGAACAACTCGAAAAAATACGTCAGCAAGGGAACAAAGTATATAAGGCAGATGTAGGTAGACTGAGCGCAAGTGCTGCTGCGTTTAGCCTCGGTATATCCAACATGCGAAAACGCAAAGGCAGGACAATTTTGACATGCACAACGTTGGTGATCCTTACCTTCACCGTCATCTCGTTCACATCCGTACGCACATTTATGCGTCCGAACCGTACAAGTCTACCACAAGTTACACCGCAATACACAGGGCTACTCATCCGAGACCAATACTGGCGACCACTCGAAGAACCTGTACTCAACTCCATTCTAAACGACATGCAGAAAACGCAAATCTCTGTCGGCAATTTAGAAAAACTGTTGGAACAGAAAAATAGTCTTTTAGCAAAGCAAGGACAAACACCACTGGACGTGCCAGCAGCCATAGCAGGATTGCAAGAAAATGGATCCATTGTAAACATCGATGATAAGCCTATCCTTGCTGTGAAAAATGTCGTAGCACCACGCGCCTGGTATCAATCCTCCGGAACAGGAGATCAATCGTTCGTACAATTGACACGAAGTGCTAATGCACAAGACCTTGCACCACCGACAAACACACTTACCGGTGAAGCTTTACGTTTCGCTGCCAACATGCTTGTCGGAATGAGTGAAACTGAGTCTTCAGTCACAGGTATTGATCGGTATTTACAATACGGCAAATGGTTTGACCGCGCTGATGCTGAAAATTGGCCAACCGAGTGGCCCTACGCCATCGTACTCCCGAAAGGCATGGCTGATCTCCTAAAAATCACTGAGAGTGATATGGGCAAAGCCACAATTTCCGTATACGGTGCCGACTTCACCGTCGTCGGGGTCCTAGGTATAGGGTTCAAGGATTTAACAGATAACGATGGCGAAGAACTCACACCCGTGGACTATCAATTGATGCAACAGCAGACCAGCCGCGGTGGAACAGGCGACGAAACCCTTGAAGGCGAACTGCAGAAATACCTACATCTCACGCCTGATAGCATCGCCATTTTGCCTTATGAAGTCGTCATGAACCAAGGCGGAACGCTAAGAAGTGTCGCAGTCAATATGGAACCACATGAGGATGATCCAAAATTGTTAGGGGCGATTGATAAACTAGACCTTATCATGGCACCGCTGATGAACCGCATCGCACTCGACTTCTTCGTAGGACGCGACAAAGATACCTATCTTTACAGCAGTATCGGTATGACCAGCTTTAGTGGCATGGGTAACCTATTCGTCCCAATTCTGATTGCCGCCTTGATCGTTCTAAATACCATGCTCGGCGCAGTTTATGAACGCGTCCGTGAAATCGGAATCTATAGCTCCGTCGGCCTCGCACCTACACATATCGCTTTCCTTTTCCTTGCCGAAGCATGTGTCTATGCAATTGTCGGAGCTGTACTAGGATATTTGATGGGACAAGTGATAGCAACAACCTTAGTACATTTCGGGTGGCTTGCAGGACTAACCCTCAATTACTCCTCAATGTCTACAGTCGTCGCAACCGTAATAGTGATGATTGTAGTGCTCCTCAGTACACTGTACCCTGCAATTAAAGCTTCTCGAATGGCGGTACCAGATATCGAACGGAAATGGAAACTGCCCGAACCTGAGGGAGATGTATGGCATTTCAATCTACCTTTCACTGTGTTAGCAGAAGAAGCACTCGGACTAAACGTTTTTATGCGCGACTACTTCGACGCACACGCTGATGAATCCGCAAGTGATTTCTACACCGACAACGTCAGTTTCAGCACCGCAGAAGAGGACTCCTATCAGATCGGTATGATGGTGTGGCTAGCACCTTACGATTTAGGTGTCAGTCAATCCATCCAGTTCATCACATCTCCGGTCGGTGGAGAAGAGGAAGACCTTTACAAAATCACTTTAGAAGTCAACCGTGAAAGTGGCGAAATCGCATCATGGAAACGCGTCAATCGCCGTTTCCTCAATCTATTGCGAAAACAACTGTTAATTTGGCGGACATTCAGTGTAGATATTCGCGCGGAATTCCATGAAAGAGGCAGAACTGAGAACACCGAGACAGCAGAAGAAGAAACTGTACAATTGGATCCCGTCCTGACAACTGCTGATTAAGGAGGTACTTATGGATATCGAAGAACTCAATAAACTATCCAACCGTATCGCCAAATTTAAAGAAAAGGTTAAAGGGGAACAGGCTACGATAAATACATTTATCTTACCTTTTATACGTCTGTTAGGATATGACGATACCAATCCGACAGAAGTTGAATTTGAATATACTGCTGATATTGGCACAAAAAAAGGTGAAAAAATTGACATTGCCATTTCAAAAGGTGATAAAGTCATTATGCTTATTGAGTGCAAGAATTGGCGTTCAGATCTTTCCAAAGCAGACTTTTCACAACTTTACCGTTATTTTAATACTGTTATAGAAGCACGGATCGGTGTATTGACCAACGGTATTCTTTATAAATTTTACACAGATGCGGAAAAACCAAATGTGATGGATAACACAACTTTTTTCGAATTCAACATGAACCAAATTCAGCAACCCTCGGTCGACGTTCTTAAACACTTTACCAAGGATAACTTTGATTTAGATCATGTCCGTTCCAATGCTTTAGAATTAAAGTATCGAAAAGAGATAAAACTATTTCTAGAAAAGCAACTGAAAACACCGACTCCTGATTTTGTTGAATTCTTCCTCAAAGTTTTAAAATCACAAATGGAAGTTCAGGATTTCACAGATGTCGTTAAACTGGCACTTAATGAGTTTATGGACGAACATAACAAATACGATCCTAACAGAAAACTGGCACTTAATGAGTTTATGGATGAACATAATAAATATGATCCTAACGGAAAAAAAACTAACAGGAGCAAAGAAACCCCTGCGAAATCTACGAACCTTAGAGTTACTATGCCTGATAATTCTGTCATATATCATGATGATGGAACAAACACATACCTTGATGTGCTTGAAAAATTAGGGCTAGAAAAGGTAATGGAAGTTCGTACTAACATAGTATCAAAAGAACCATTTCATCATCTAAAAGACAAAGGTGTCCAACGCGGAGAATTTTGGGTAAGAGGAACGAGCAGATTCAACACAAATAATAGAAAAGAGGAACTTGAAAAAATTGCTGATCTACTTGATGTTCCATTACGTGTGGAAAAAGTTGAGAAAAAGCCAAAGTCCGACTGAATCTTGTGTTCGTTTTACAAGTTAGAGGGAATATATGGAAAAATTAGCAAGCATCATCATCGTCATCGGGACTATCCTATGGTTAGTCAGCGTGCTGTTCCTAGGAGGGCGGTGGCAGTGGCAAATGTTCGCAGCACTCGTCCTAACTATCGGTATCTTCATCGCTCATTTCTGGGAAGAACTCAGCGAAGGAAAAAACAAAAATACACCAAAAGATGATAATTGAACACCCTTGGCTCTCGGTGCCTGTGGCAAGACCAATATACGCGCCACAGAAGTTACACTAATGAATCACCGACTGCCAATACAAAGGAGAAATACAATTTGGCGAGAGAGAGAATCTCACAAGCAGATGAATGGCAAACATGGGCACAACGATACGACATAGAAGGCGGTGTCCGAACCTTCGAATCGGGTTTAACCGTCAAAGTGTTCTTCGGCGCACTCTTTGTCGGGTTGCTCATGATGCCCGGTTCCATCTATCTGAGCTATGTATCTGGTCAATCGGGGGCAGCAGCCGCCCCGTGGGTAGCAGTTATCCTATTCACCGAATTAGCCAGACGTTCATTCACAACAGCACGACGGCAAGAACTTTATATGCTGCTCAGCCTAACAGGGGCAGCGGTCGGCAGCGGTATGCAATACCGAAGCTTCATCTGGTACGCATACTTTAAAAACACACCGCAAGCCATCTCTTACGAAATTGCTGACAAAATTCCCGAATGGGTTGTGCCATCAGGTAATTCAGCCATTGCGGAGCGAAGTCTGCTACATCCTGATTGGCTGCTGCCTATAGGTGTCTACCTTGCAGGGAAGTTTCTCGGCACACTACGGGTTGTGAGTGGTCAGTATATACTCTTCAGACTCACCGCCGATCTTGAACGACTCCCATATCCGATGGCACCAATTACCGCACAAGGCGCAACCGCATTAGCCGAAACAACCGGTAAAAACGAAACTTGGCGATGGCAGGTCTTTTCTATCGGCTCCATGGCAGGACTGATATGGGGATTCATCTACATCGGCGTTCCCGCTCTCACCGGTGTCATGATGAGCCAACCGATACAGATACTGAAAATTCCTTGGATAGACTTCACACAAAGCATAGAAGGCTTCGCGCCAACAGGTGTCTTCGCGCTCCGAACAGATTTCGGACAGATGCTCTTCGGATTCGTCTTGCCGTTCCCTGTGGTGATGTCAGAGTTTGTCACCGCAATGCTATCGCAATTTGTTTTGAACCCGCAAATCCTTTACAGATATGAAATATTACACCAGTGGCATCCTGGTCTTGATGTGCGTGCAACCGGACTTTTCAACGATCTTGA
The DNA here is from genome assembly GCA_965200395.1 of Candidatus Poribacteria bacterium. Taxonomy (GTDB): domain Bacteria; phylum Poribacteria; class WGA-4E; order WGA-4E; family WGA-3G; genus MSPOR6. Next base: position 2,466,255 of record CBDAUH010000004.1, read on the forward strand.
TTTCTGGCGGAGTTACGGCATTGGTAAAACGTTCAGCCTCGGTCTTGTCGGACTGGCAGCCTCTGTTCCCATGTTATTCAAACTTCGCAATACACAGAAAAAAGCAGGACAACGCGGCTCGCTCGCCACGCCACCGAACCGAGGGGATTTCCCATTATGGCTCATGGGCATACTCTGGCTCATCGGTATGGGCGGATTCGTCTGGCTAATCCATTGGATGGTACCGAACTTCCCACTTAGTTTCCTACTCGGATTCGCATTTGTATATACACCCATAAACTCATACATAACCGCCAGAACATTCGGAGTACTTGGGCGCGACCTATTTGAAATACCATACCTACATGAAATTACCTTCATCCTCAGCCGCTATGAGGAAATCGATATCTGGTTTGCACCGCTACCTGATGAAGATTACGGAGCAGGCACACAAGGATGGCGCGTACTCGAACTCACAGGAACAACCTTTACATCAAACCTCGCTGCAACACTACTGATTATGCCTATCCTGATTATCAGTGGTATATTAGTACAGCACTTTATCTGGCAAATCGCACCAATTCCAAGCGCACAATATCCATTCGTTCAAATGATGTGGCCCATCAACGCAACAAATGAATGTCTTATGAAAACATCACTGCGCGATGGTAACAGCGAAATTATACAAGCCATACGTGGGGATTATGTCGCTGCAGGATTTACGTCGAGCCTTGCTATCTACGGGATGCTTTGGGTATTCAAATACCCATCTATGTGGTTTTACGGAATCATCGGAGGAATAGGAGCTGACCCAGGCAGTATGGTCGCACGATTACTCGGCGCAATCATCGGTAGATTCTATATGATTAAGCGATTCGGATTGAAAAGATGGTTCATGTTCAATCCAGTACTAGCAGCAGGATTTGCCTGCGGAGTCGGACTGATAGGGATGGGTACCGTCGCAATTGCCCTTGTCTCCAAAGCGGTTATCGTTAAACCGTTTTAGTCGGAGTTCTTTCACAGTAGGTAAAAGATATGGACTGGACGCTTTTCGGTTGGGCAGGTATTCAGTTAGAGACCCCAACAACATGGGAAATCAGCGGAATCAGCGGAGACGAAAAAAACGGCTACCTTCGACTAGATGACGCTGAGATGCCCCGATTAGAACTCAAATGGGCAAAGTCACGGAAGAAAAAACCTGACCTGCACGCCACTCTCGACGAATATTTCAAATTAGTCCGAAAGAACTACAAACGCGGCGGAAACGTCTCATTTCGGAGAAATATTGAACTTATTAAAGACGAAAATTTCCTAAAAGACCATACTGTTCTCGGTTTTAGCTGGAAAGGCGGTATTCGTGCAAACGGGTTGATCATTCACAACCCAGAGTCTAAACGGATCACCATCGTTCAGGTCATGGGAAGACTAAAAGAGAACTGGCGACCCACCGTGCTCCGTATTTTCAAATCCATCTCCGACCACGGTGACCCGCAACACACAATCTGGAGTGCTTACGGGCTAAGACTTGCCGTGCCGAAAAATTACAAACTAGAAAAACAGAAACTCCTCAGCGGATATCTCATGTTCGCTTTCGCCAGACGAAAAAACCGAAAAATCTGTGTTGAACGCTACGGCCCCGCTGCAGTGCTGCTAAACGAATATACAGAAGAACAGAATCCGTTAGAGACATGGTTTCGCACCCGCTATGCAAAGGCAATCCGTGGTTACGGATTTGAAGTGGCATCCTATAATGAACACGGCGATGAACACATCAATTTTGTCGGACAACAGACCCGAGCTTATGACAGCATGCCATTTTCACCCGTACTCATAATCGATAAAATCCTAAAACGCACAAGACTTACGTTTTACACATGGCACTGCCACCAATCCAATCGTATCTATGTCGTACAATCCATCGGACGACACGAAATTTCCGAACAACTGGCACAAGAGGTCGCAGAAAGTATACAGTGCCACATAATAAAAACATGATCAACAAAGTTTTATACGCCCTTAAAATAAAAAAACGACCCGATGTAGATAGAGGCAAGGTCCTCAAAGCATTCCCATTACGAAATCAGTTGATAACTTGGGAATTAGACGACAAGGGTGAAGCATCACTTGTCATTCCACAGAAAGAAAAATTCTGGGTGAAACTGACAAGCAAAATTTTTATGCTTCCCAATAAACGAGTCGTCGTACTGGATAGCATCGGTGCCTATGTATGGCAAATGTGTGATGGCAAACACACAATCTCACAGATCATCAAAGCACTCCAAAAAAAACATCAACTCACACGAAAAGAGGCAGAAACCTCACTCTTTACATTTATACGGATGCTCGGAAAACGAAATTTTATACAATTTGCCATCCCAACAGAAGATAATCCAAATCAACTACCATCCCAAAAACCTGTACAACAGAAACGTTTCGGGTTTTTATCTAAAGAGTAATTAAAACGGCACTTTGCATGACACAAAACTTCCCAGATAATACCCTTTATGAAATAGACAATCTAGACGTGCTTCGTGGTATGAACAGCCAAACAGTTGACCTTATCGCCACCGACCCACCATTCAACACCAAACGAAATCGCAGCGCAACAGCAGGACACTACGTCGATAATTGGAAATGGGGAGACACCGGTATACTTCCTGACCAATGGAAATGGAACGAGGTCCACCCCAAATGGCTCGAGGAGATCAAGGACAACCACACCGCACTTTACCATGCCATTGACGCTGCCAAACATTGTCAAGGTCAGGATACCGCCGCATTCCTCTGCTTTCTCAGTGTTAGACTCATCGAAATGCATCGTATCCTAAAAGAGACAGGTAGCATCTATTTGCATTGCGATCCAACCGCAAGTCACTACATCAAAATGTGTTTGGATGCTATCTTCGGTAAAAAGAACTTACGAAATGAGATTGTGTGGGCATACACAGGTCCAGGGTCACCAGGCATGAGACAGTTTAACCGGAAACATGATACGATTTTTTGGTACAATAAAGGAAAATCTTGGACATTCAATAACGAAGCTATTCGTATTCCACACAAACGGCTCAACACCAACAAGAAAGGAGCAATGATAACCGCCGCCCTTACACAAGAAGAAAGAGACACTTATTTAAAACGCGGCAAAGTACCAGAGACTTGGTGGCCGGACTTTTCTCCTGTCGGTAGGATAGCCAGCGAACGCACAGGTTCCCCCGACCAAAAACCGCTTGCCCTTTATGAGCGCATTATTAAAGCCAGTAGCAACAAAGGCGACCTTGTCCTAGACCCATTCTGCGGATGTGCAACTACAATTATCGCTGCCCATAAAAACGAACGACGTTGGATCGGCATTGATAGACGAAAAGACGCGCGTTATCACATTATTACGCGTTTGATGGGAATTGACCAAAAAGAGCGAGAACGTCTCGAGAAAGTTGTGAAAGATGGAAGTGATCCAGGATGGCTTGATAGACAAACACAAAAATACGAAATGCACTACCAAACCGAACCACCAACCCGCACAGATGAAGATTTACAAGATTCTACAACGTTAGAACACGTCTATACGATCCGACCTGAATCCATGCACACACATGCCGAAATGCATCAAATCCTTGTTAATCAGTTCGGACTCAAATGTTGGGGATGCAACTTTATACCACCCGACAAACGTTATCTACACCTCGACCACATTATCCCTAAAAGTGACGGGGGCACAAACGATATAGATAACCGCTCTCTACTCTGCCAACCCTGCAATAGTATAAAATCAAATACCATGAGCCTCAATGCACTTCGTAGACAAAACAAAAAACAAGGATACACACAATCTAACCCAGAGATAAACCTGCAAAATGCACTTGCATGGACAAGAAACTACTTGATACAAACTATACGAGAAACACCCTATCAACAATAGTATAAACAACTAGGGACACCCCAAAATAGAAAAAACGGAGAAAACATTTATGCAAACAGAAATAGGTGGCGTACAACCACATCTTGCAGAAACACCGAAACGGTTCCAGCGCATCCTTCCCAAAGAAAACACCGTCCGCGTCAGAAACCTCATCAAACGCTATGAAATGGGAACACAGACAGTAGATGCATTACGTGGTGTCAACTTCCAAATCCAGCGCGGCGAATACATCTCTATTATGGGACCCTCCGGCTCTGGAAAATCTACGCTCTTTAATATGATCGGTGGATTAGATAAACCGACTGAAGGCAGAGTCTATATTGACGAAGTTGACATCGCACAACTTGACGCTTATGAACTAGCATGGCTACGTTGTCGGAAAATCGGTTATATTTTCCAATCCTTCAATCTTATTCCTGTTATGACAGCATTGGAAAACGTATCGCTTCCCATGATTTTTGCCGGCATGAGTGCTGATGAAAGCAGAGAAAAAGGCATCGATCTACTCTCTCTCGTCGGGCTGGGAGACCGCGTTCAACATAAACCGCTCGAACTCTCCGGTGGACAGCAGCAACGAGTCGCAATCGCACGCTCACTCGCAAATGATCCCGCCATCGTCCTCGCAGACGAACCGACAGGTAACTTGGATACCAAAACAGGACTTGAAATCATCGACTTGCTCCGCCGCCTCAATGATGAAAACGGCGTAACTATTATTACCGCGACACACGACCATAAAATGCTAGATGTATCAGACCGCATTTTCTACATGGCAGATGGTAAAGTTGACAAAATCGAGTCACGCGATGAAATCGACCTACACGTCGGAAAACTAGACGGTCAAGAAGTCGGATAACTCCTCAATGTCAATCTACAAACGTTTAGGCATACGGACAGTCATCAACGGCAATGCAACACTAACACGGCTCGGCGGATCCATCATGCCACCTGAAGTCGTTGAAGCAATGGCCCACGCCTCAAAACATTTTGTAGACATCATCGAACTCCAAAAACGTGTCGGTGAAGAAATAGCAAAACTCACCCACAACGAAGCAGCTTATGTCTCCAATGGTGCAGCAGCAGCCTTAACGCTCAGCACAGCAGCATGTATCACCGGACTTGACGCAACCAAACGCGCAAAATTACCCCATCTCGACAGCACAATGAAAAGCGAAGTCATCGTACATCGCCACGGGAGAGTGGGATACGACTTCGCTATACGACAAGTCGGCGTAGAATTCGTAGAGATAGGAGACGAAAATGGTACTACGCCAGAAGAACTTGAAAACGCTATCACCGACAAGACCGCTGCAATTTTCTACTTCGCAAATCCCAGCAGAGAACACTTGTGGGTACCATATCAGAAAGGCATTGAAATTGCCCAAAAACATGATATACCATTTATTGTAGACGCAGCAGCACAATTGCCACCGCCAGAAAACTTGTGGCGTTTTACAAAGATAGGAGCAGATCTGGCAATGTTTAGCGGAGGAAAAGGATTATGTGGTCCACAAAGCAGCGGATTGATCGTCGGCAAAAAACCAATGATAGACGCAATTGCATTCAACGGACCACCTCATCCCTTCATCGGCAGAGGAATGAAGGTCGGTAAAGAAGAAATGATCGGATTGCTTGCAGCAATCGAATGGTACTTGAATCAAGACCACAACGAATTAATGCAATCCTACGAAGACCAGGTTACCTACTACACTCAGGTGTTTAAGGACATAAAAGGCGTTAGTGTCCAGCGCAGTTTTCCATCGGAAGCTGGACAACCGATGCCACGCACAGAAATCCAATTCGATGCAGAACAGCTCGGCATCACACGCAACGATATTCTACATCAACTACAAACAGGTGAACCCGCTATAGATATAGCTGGCGCAGGTGAAAACAGCATCCTCATAAACGGGCAAACCCTCATGCAAGGAGAAGTAGAAATCATCGCACTGAGAATAAAGGAGATACTCAATAAAACAACATGAAACTCAACAACGGTATACGCATGACATGGCTCGGACATGCCACATTCAAATTTGAAACCGAAGGAAATACCTTCTTACTCGATCCATGGGTCGATAGCAACCCCGCCTGTCCCGACGAACTCAAAACCTTTGACAACCTTGATGTAATGTATATCACACACGGACATTGGGACCACATGTCGGATGCTGTGCCTATTGCCAAAGAACACACCCCCACAGTAGTTGCTATGATTGAAGTGGCAAAATACCTCGAAAGCAAAGGAGTCGAAAACACAATCGGCATGAACAAAGGAGGCACCGTATCCGTAAACAGGGTGAAAGCAACAATGGTGACAGCATGCCATAGCAGTAGTTTCACCGAGGAAGATGGCACTACCGTTTATTTAGGTGAATCTGCTGGATTTGTGCTTGAATTCGCAAACGGCTACAAAATATATCACGCTGGCGATACGTGTGTGTTCGGTGATATGCAAATTATCGGTGAGATCTACCAACCTGATTTAGCACTGCTTCCTATTGGAGACCACTTTACCATGGGACCGCGCGAAGCCGCTTATGCAGCACAATTGCTCAATGTCCCCGCAATTATGCCCATGCATTACGGCACATTCCCACTGTTGACAGGAACAGTCGAAGAATTCCGTAAATTAACAGCATCCATAGATGTAGAGATTGTCGAATTAAAGGTAGGAGAAACGTTAAATTAACTGAGTTCGGTATCCGAAATATGAAGACTATTTTGTAGCAGGACTTACGCATTCCCCCGCACTTACCCCCATTTTTTTTTGAATGCGTGTGTAGTTGTGTTCATAGGTCTCCAATGTTGTCATGTCAGTTCTTCTGCGGTGAGAAAGTTTATATCTCTCAAACAAGTCCTCTCGGTGAACAAGAGCAACGCCTCCTGCGTCCACACCTCGCGGATCATACGGTTGATGACACTGATCACGGAGTAAACTTTCCGCGTAGGGTGTAAAGTTTTTGCCCATCTGTCCGCAGCTTTTTCATAACACAGGAACGCCAAACCATAAGCCACGACTGCCAACAAAAACAGAACTTCCATCCGGGGCTGTTCGTTCTTTCTCAAAACGAGTGCTTTGAAACCGAAGTTCGTTTTCAAGTCTCTGAACCCGTGTTCAATCTGTGTCCGCCGCTTGTAGCAAGTTCGCAGGGGGTTCCCCTGAAGCCGATTGGAGATAAGATATAACGGGTCTTTCTTGGTGTGCTGTCCCCCAACATAGAGTGCCACAGGCACCTGCTCCGTGTAGTGATAAAGCACTTGTGGGTAAAAACCATTTGCCACTTCTTCAAGGCACTGCTTGTTGCCTGCTATACGCACACCAACATTGCGTGGCACACGTATCAAGTAGCAGATGCCTTGCCCCTCAAAAAACTTGAGGATCGCTCTCGCTCGGGCGAACCCTCTGTCAAAGACCAACACAGGCTCCCGACTATCCCCTAACACTTTAACAACGCGACTATGGACATCACAACAGAACTGCTGAACTAAATCGTTATGTCCTTGATAGGTGCCATCTTTGAGCATCTCATTTTTATACAGAACCCAATAGAGCGGGATCGCACGATTGCGAAACGGAAGGGCTGCAACAATCGCCTTCCATCCGCCCGGTAAATCTGTCTCGTCTATCAGCACAAGCAGATGCTGCATCCCCACAGAACGACACACACTGACAACTATATGTGACAACCAAGCACCCTTCACCGCTGCAACCGGAAAATAGGTGTCAATAAACCGCAACACACGCTTTTGCTTAGACTTGTCGTGTTTCACACGGATAGGTAGATGTGAGGCAATCGATTGAATACGAAAACTTGGGGCTACACACACAGCCTGTAGCATCAAATAAAAGTTGCGGAGCGTCGGTTTTTTGATACAAACCCCGTTGAAAACTTTACGAAAACCTGTTATAATCTTTCTGGGATGTACCCAGCTAAGGGTATATTTCATAAGAATACCTCCCTGCCGGTTTTTCACCGACATTATTTTATATGGAGGTATTCTACCATAACCCATCAGACTTTCCAACTTATTTCTATACACACACACGCCTACACATACCGCATACAAAAATGGGGGTAAGTGAGGGATAAAGGGGGGTAAAACCTCAAATACGGGATAAAATACATAAAAAACAAAATTCTAAACAAGAACACATAAATTTGCGTCCATCCTGTTGTAGCGCAAAAAACGTCTTATTCTAAACCCACGTTAGATTAAAATATTTCGATAGGGACCATGCAATCCAAAGGTATAGGAAGTTCTCAACAATTCCTGCGGATTGCCAGTATCATAACGGTTACCCAAAACTCGGTAACCATACATACCTTCCTGCCTCACCATTTCTGCCATCGCATCCCGCAGTTGTATTTCACCATGTGTCAGAATCTGATTACGGAAGTTGTAATCCAATATGTCAAACAGGAGTGGTGTAAGTAGATCAATCCCAAAGTGGCATAAATATCTATATGTTCCTTCTGCGTCCCACACGCCATCAACACGCAGATGTTCGCGCGCAAAATCCACATCAGGTTTCTCAGCAATTCGTCCTAACACATAAAGATTTGAACTTCCAGAAGTAGAACTCCCCTGCACAATTCCGTTCACAGAGAGTTCGCTTTCTTCACATACATCAAGACTAGTAACCGATTTGCTTGTTTCAGCAAAGACATCAACCAACTGTTTTGCACAAGTGGCATCTAATTCAGAGATATACAGATGATCGCCGAGCAGAATCATGACCGGTTCATTCGCAGCAAAATCTTTCGCACAATATATCGCATGTCCAAACCCTTGCGGTTCTGCTTGGATTGCAAACTGCAGACGTTCACCAATCTCTACCAACTTATCCGCTTGTTCCGCCAATTCAGGCTTCTCACGAATTGCATCTGGCACATCTCCAGAAAAATAGTCCCTAATCGGTTCAACTTGATGCGGTTGAGCGACGAGACACACCTCTTCCACGCCAGCCGTTAGTGCCTCCTCAATGATCAGTTGAATGATCGGTTTTACCAGACCATCCTGACCAACAATCGGAAAAAGTGCCTTCGGAACAGCTTTCGTCGCAGGAAAGAGACGTGTCCCGTACCCAGCGATCGGAATAATTGCCTTGTGAATAGTTTGCATCGTCCTTTACGTTGTCTGTAGAATCACAGATTCTTATTCAGAGACTTTAATTCTCCCCCAAGTTGTTGTAATCTTTCCAGCAGCATCAACAGCAAAAGCACCGTCAATTCCATTACTAAGAGTCTTTACATCATCTTCGGAGAGTGGCACATTAAACATGACAATTTCATCAATGATTCCACCGAAATGACACCTTCCATTAGGTTCATTACAACCCGCATCTGCACCAATATAAACCGCTTCAAAAGAATCCCAAGGTTGCCCAACTGCATCAGAACTTCCCTGAAGTTCACCGTTAACGTAGATATAGATTTTCGCTCCATCCCATACACCCACAAGGTGTATCCATTCATTTACGGGAAGTGGCTCCCCAAGTGCTTCATGTTTTTCAGGAGCACTCCTGAGACGATAATGGAACGAAGCTCGGTTTATCCTCCCACCGACATTTTCATGGGCACCAGTACCGAGCAGATATTGCGACCAACTCGAACACCCCTTCCCTTTCCATATAACACATTTTCCTTCCGGTACTATCGTTGGGAATATCCATGCATGTATTGAGAAACCTTTCGAGTCCTTGAAATTCAAGGCTGCCAATGTCGCAGGTTCACCCTCATTTCCAATACGAACATGGTTCTGCGCAACTTCACCAGTCAATTCTATGCCACCACCAAATTTGGCTTCTGCCCATTTGACATCTCCAACAAATACGCCATCACTGCCGTTCCCAGATAGATCCTTCACGGTATCCCCTTTTCCTTCCTCAAAAGTCCACATACCTTGAATCGTACCCGCAGCAAATCTTGCATCACTCGCCTGCATCATTACGAAACTGAGCATGATAATAACAGATATGGCGAGAATATAATTCAAATATCTTTTTCCCAAAACCTGTTTCCTCCTATTGATCGTAGGTTGCAAAACAGGATACACCTTTTACACACACCCTTAAGACTCATAGATTCTCAATAATTGGATAATCGGTCTCACAAGATCAGCTTGAAAAGTACTTCAGCATGACTTTGGTCGCGGAAAATAGATGTATCCCATAGACAGCGATCAAAATGATCACCAATTGATTGTTTGTATTAGTCCTATTAGATTCTTTTACGCTTAAGTGTTCCCCAAGTGGTGGATAGTTTGTCTGCAGGTTCTACAGGTAATTGATCGGATTTCGCTTCAAAATTCTGCATTACTTCATCCTCATCCAGAACTCGGTCATAGATGCGAACGTTATCAACCATCCCGTTCAGAAAACGGCCATCGTGCTCACTACCGATACGACGTTCATCCATGTTTTCAGGCTGAGCACCAGCTGCCCCTTCAGCAACTAACTCTCCATCAACATAAAGCTTAAGTTCGTTGTCCGGCGGATTAGTTGTGTAAATAATATGATACCACATAGGTGTCAACTTAAGAACATTTTTATGTTATTTTAGTATAAAATATTGTTGCAAAATAGAGACACCTCTTACATAATAGTAGAAAAACAATATTACTCATTTCTACAAAAGAGGTGTTCCAATGTCTATTCTAACACAGGTTTGTGATAAAATGCAAGCTATACTGCGAACGATTGCTGACGCATCAGCTTCAAGGTGCGGGTTCGTCCGAAGGATCCGCAAGTTCTCCGGAGGTGCTTTCGTGCAGACCCTTGTATTCGGGTGGCTTGAAACGCCTGATGCAAGTTATACGGAGTTGGCACAAACAGCTTGTGCTTTAGGTGTGCATGTCACCCGCCAAGCGATTGAAAAACGGATGACACCTGAAGCAGCCGAAACCTTGAAATCGGTGCTTGAGATAGCCGCAACAACACAAGTTATTTCAGCACAATCGCCGACACTGCCTTTGCTAAATCAGTTCACAGGCGTCTATGTGCAGGACAGCACCACACTCACATTGCCGGATGAGCTGAGACCTGTATGGAAAGGGGGGCGTGCTAAAAACGATTGTGAGAAGTCTGCTATGAAACTTCACCTCTGTTTTGATGTCCTGACGGGTGCTTTCCAACACTTCCAACTCAGTGATGGTATTACTGCCGATAGCAAGGCAGCAGCGGCGTTTGGACCGCTTCCTGCGGGGAGTTTACACTTAGCAGACCTCGGCTATTTTTCGTTTGACGCATTTAGAAAAATGACACAAGCAGGCATCTTCTGGATAACAAGATTGAAAGTAAACTGTAAACTGTATGATGAACAGGGAGAACCCTTCTGCTTATATAAGCACCTCAAGGCAACAAACTCGGACACTATAGACCAGCGTTGCTATGTTGGAGCGAGGGATCGTCTGCCAGCACGCCTCGTTGCACGGCGATGTTCCGAACAAGTAGCGAGCAAGCGTCGCCGATACATCAGGCGTGATGCTAAACGGAGACAGACAACGCCCTCAAAACAACGGTTACGCCTTGCCGATTGGGATATTTACATTACAAATGTGGAGGTTGCACAACTTACCGTTGAACAAGTTATTATTATTGCTGGGCTCCGATGGCAAGTTGAGTTGCTATTCAAATCCTTCAAAAGCGTTGGCAAGGTGAATACATTCCGCAGTGCCAAACCTGATCGTATCTTATGTGAGGTGTATGCGAAACTCATCGCACAACTGATAAGACATTGGATTATGGTAGCAGCTGGCTGGCGGTGTATACTGCACGATCCCATCAGCACAGCGAAACTTATTGGGCGGCATGCACGCACACTCACAATGAGTTTTCACGAATCTAAAGCGGCGTTATTGAAGACACTGAGCAACATAAAAAAGGATTTACAATACAGCGACTGGGGACAACATAGAGCAGGAAAGCACACAACTTATAGGCAACTGAAAAAGGCTGAAAATCCCTAAGTTGACACCTATGTGTAAATAATATGATACCACGTTCCAGCTTCAGCGTTAAAACGTATCTTTGAACCACCGTTTTTATCAACCTGAATTTGGTTTTCTTGAAACTTAAAATGCACCTTTCCAGCGGTCCATTGCCAAGTAGAAACTATGCCCTGAATACCACCAAACTGAGTTTGAAGGGCATAACATTCAACTGACGCAAAATCAAACATACCCAAGGCTGGAATCTCAACATAATTGTTCGCTTGAGCTTTAAATTCCATCGCATCTCCTAAGGGACCCTCAACAAAATCCAGTTTACCGATAAGCTTCGCGTGGTTATCATTGCCAGAAGTATCCATGACCTGATCACCATCAAGATCACCTTCATTGAGTGTATACATCGCTACAAGACCATCAACCACGAAGTCTTTCGCCGCATCAACCTCATTTACATACCCAATAACAGTAAGCAATAGACCGAGAATACACACCACCGTCATAAATTTAATATTCACTTTAATTCTCCTATAATTCTGACATTGCAAAGGTTCGCACAACTATCTGCAGATGCCGTGTGTTACTAGTTTGTTATTAGCTAAGTTCAGGTACTAATCGTTATAACTATGACCTACATAACAGAATGCGATATCTACCATTATATTGCAGACATCGCAATCTGGATACCTACATACAAGTATAGGCAACATGTGTTATTTTATCTCTATTTTGCAGCTTTAAGTTTACCCCACGTCGTCGTAGTTTTCCCCGCTGCATCAACAGCTAATGCACCTTCAATACCATTACCCAATGATTTTACATCATTTTCTGATAGTGCAACGTTGAAGATTACAATTTCATCCATAATACCATTCCACTGGCATCTATTATTACAGCCAGGATCCGCACCCATATACACCTCTTCAGGTGATGCCCATGGTGGACCTGCTGCGTCTGCGCTGTTGCTTAATTCACCGTTAACATAGACATGTAGCTTTCCACCATCCCAAACACCTACAAGATGAATCCACTCTTTTGCTGGAAGTGCGTCTCCGAGCACCTCTTGCCTTCCTCCACCATTTCCCGGGCGAATGTGGAATGATGCCTGAGCAGAATTGGCACCGTTCTCATGTGCACCGGTCCCAAGTAAATATTGAGACCAAGTAGAGCATCCAAGCCCTTTCCAAATGACACACTTGCCATTCGGCGCTTCTTCCGCCCAAACCCATGCATGAATTGAAAAACCATCGGAAGCTTTAAAATCCAACGCTTCTAAAGAAGCAGCATCACCCTTAGTTCCTATTTTCACCCAGGTGTTCGTACCATTAAATGCTAATCCGCCACCGAATTTGCCTTCTGCCCATTTGAGATCACCGACAAAAGTACCATCACTCCCATTTTCTGAAAGGTCTGTTACAGTGTCACCTTTACCCTCTTCAAAAGTCCACATGCCTGCAATAGTGCCTTCGTCAATATTAGCATCAGCCGCATTTACATACCACATAGCGGAAAGCAATAGACCGAGGATACACACCACTGTCATAAATTTGATATTCACTTTAATTCTCCTATAATCATTTGGCATTGCAGAGGTTTGCACAACTATCTGTAGATGCCGTGTGTTATTGTTAAGTTAGATACCAATCGTTCATAAACAAGAATAATTAGAAAACTCAAAACTTTCAGTATACTAAACATTTTTAATAGTCTACTATAGTTTGGACAGTTTTGCTCTTGTTATAGATTATGAATAGTTGGCAGCACTTCCCCGTTAGCACTTCTGAACAGGTGTTAGAACTGCTGCTAACGCCCCTTTTCTGTCTAAATTCTGTTAGAAATCACTGTTTTTTAGTCATCATTTTTCCAATAATCGTGAAAATAGTTGCTGCTGAACCATTTTCACATAGTATCTTTGGGATTTTCAGTTTTTTCTGTGCGTTTTTCCCCGGGTCGTAACTCGTATAAAAATAGTTTTGTTGTAAACATCGCTGCAAGTAAGCGGTCATCAAGCCGCGTGTGAGATGTTTCGGTTTATACCAGTGTATATTGAGTGTGGATAGCACAGTTTCTAAATCAAGCGGTGCCTCGTCTGTGTCGGTTTCTGCGGATGTCTTCTCCATTGCCAACGGACTGAAAGCGAGTTGTGTCAGCGTTGCTGCGGTGAAACTGAGTTGAGCGAACCGATCCAAACTTTTCCTGTCTCGGAGTTGATAGGTGTCAAATCCGAAGTTCTCTTTAGCGTCCCGAAAGGCAGTTTCAATCTGCCACCGGTTTCTATAGTGTCGGATAACTGTTTCTACGGGCAGTCGTAAATCTGAAGTAAATACACAAAAATACCGATAGGGTTTAGACTTTTTCAAGCGTTTGCGTATCACAACGATGCGGACATCTACAGGACACATCTTTGTTCGCACGACTTTATCAGCGACAGAAAGTGTCTGATCCTCAACAACGATGTCTGTATACTTCAGGTGTGGAATAGACACACGGCTACCATACCGACGGGGTCTGCCTCTCTTGAGACGCTTAGGGCGTTTCGGTATATCAAAAAACGCCGCGTTTGACTTCGCACGACAAAGTAAATGATGTCCTTGTGAGAGTATCTCCGTGAACACTTTGCGTCTATTGAAACCTCTATCAAAAATGATAAGACCCGGTGGCACAAGATCGCATAAATGCTTCAGCACGGCGAGGCTATTCGCGTCCTCGCTTTTCGGTTCCATCATCCGTGTGGCTAATGGAAACAGGCGCGTGCCTTCGCGCGTTTCTGCCAGCCACCCAATCGCACCAAACTCGTGTCCGTGATGAAACTTGGATTGGTTCTTGTTACGTGCTTGATACGCAGGGTTCCTGCGGAAATGCAAACCCGCTTGTTTTGAACCGCTACTTAGGGCATGTGTTTCATCATAGACGTATACGCCTGTGGGGTAAGCGGATAGCACTTGATGGCTTAGCGTAGTGGCGACTTGATCCACACACCAGATGCCACGCGAGAGAAACTTTGGCAGAGACCAATACCGACCTGCTTGGGCTGTCGCAAGATAGATTTGTGTCATTGTGCCTCGGTAGGGCGTATTTATCAGACCTTTTACGAAAGTCTGAAAGTGGTGAAAGTTATTATACTTGAACACAGGTCAAAAATCTGATAACATGTTGTCCAAGTAGGAAAGTGGGGTCATTTGAAATATCCTTTCAAATTTGTGTTTCCTAAAAGGATACCCGCTTTCCTGCTTTATGTCCATAAAAAAAACAAAAAATGTCCAAACTATAGTAATAGTCTAACATATACCATTTAATTCGTCAAGAAAGTTTCCAACCACGGCTCTGTCGAATATTGCTTTGCATGTTTACTGATAATCTGCTACAGTACATCTTAAGATTATGTAATAAGACACAATAAAAAGATATACTTGGCTAACCGTCTGTAACAACACAAAAACAAATGAACACTTTCGGACATCTTTTTCGGATAACAACATGGGGCGAATCGCATGGCGGTGCTGTCGGCGTCGTAGTAGATGGATGCCCACCACAAATTGATATAGACATAGACGCTATACAATACGAACTTTACCGTCGTAGACCCGGGCAAAGTTATCTTACCACGCCGCGACAAGAGGAAGACATCGTTGAAATACTCTCCGGCGTGTTCGAAGGAAAAAGCCTCGGCACCCCTATATCAATGTTAGTACGGAACAAGGACGCACGACCATCCGCTTATGAACACTTAAAAAACCTATACCGCCCCTCTCATGCTGACTATACTTATCAGAAAAAATATGGCATTCGAAACTGGCAAGGAGGAGGCAGAGCCAGCGCACGCGAAACCATCGGCAGAGTCGCCGCAGGAGCAATCGCTAAAAAAATATTGCACAACAGATGTGAAACCGAAACACTCGCTTACGTCAAACAAATTCATACACTCCAAGCCACAGTAGATACAGACACAGTTACACATCAGGAAATAGAAGCAAGCCCCGTACGATGTCCCGACCCAATCGTCAGTCCAAAAATGGCAGAACGAATTGATCAGGCACGACGCAACAAAGATTCACTCGGCGGTATAATCGAATCCGTTTGCCGCAACGTCCCCACCGGCCTTGGAGAACCTGTCTTCGATAAACTCAAAGCAGATTTAGCAAAGGGAATGATGTCTCTACCAGCAACGATGGGATTTCAAATCGGATCAGGCTTTGACAGTATCACGATGACTGGCGCGGAACACAACGACGCATTCTACAACCAATCCGGACAAATACGCACCCAAACAAACAATTCTGGAGGCACACAAGGTGGTATATCAAACGGAGAAAATATCGTATTTCAAGTCGCATTTAAGCCAACAGCAACTATCGGCAAACCACAACAGACAGTTGACATGGATGGAAATGAAGTGACACTAGAAGCAAGCGGACGACACGACCCGTGTGTACTAATACGCGCCCCAGCAATCGTAGAAGCAATGGCAGCACTCGTACTGACTGACCATCTGCTCCGTCAGCAAGCAAAATCCTAACACTATCAGAAATATTTTGAGAAACGTAAATATGAATATGGAAAGTCAAACAATCACTGCAACCCAAGATATTGATGGCATGTTTATCTCTACCGTTGTGCATCCTAGAAAAAAATATCCTATTCCGAACTCACACCACTGATTGGATGTCAAAATGGCTACTGCATTAAAAATTAAAGGCATAGCACCTGATAAAACTTTGGAAACCTGCGCACGACAAATAATCGTCAGTTACTTCCGAGAGATGATGTCTCACAAAGATGGAGCAATAGACGGCACAAATATCGAATTCGTCCACGATATGCGAGTCGCTTCACGACGGTTACGCGCTGCAATGGACAACTTCTCAGATTGCTTTCAAAAAGAACCTTTCAAGCAATATTACAAACAGA
The DNA here is from genome assembly GCA_965200395.1 of Candidatus Poribacteria bacterium. Taxonomy (GTDB): domain Bacteria; phylum Poribacteria; class WGA-4E; order WGA-4E; family WGA-3G; genus MSPOR6. Next base: position 2,483,011 of record CBDAUH010000004.1, read on the forward strand.
TCCGCACTATCACACGGACAATGGGAGCAGCCCGAGATCTTGATGTTCTTATCACATATTTCCAATCACAGTTACAGACGCTACCACCCGAAGAACAAAGTGACATCCATAAACTAATTGAAAACCTACAACAGAAACGGAAAATAGCACGAAAACCGATGTCGGAACTGTTCGCTGAACTTAACGCAAACAACTTTGAAACTAAATTTCTGATGTTCTTCCAGCCAGAGGCGTAAAATGGCAAAGCCACAGAAAATAACAGGTCTCAATCCAAAGCAAAGTTTTCGGCACAATGCACGTATAATTCTACCCCAAAGGATTCAAGAAGTATACAGCTGGGAACAATTTATTAAAAACCCAGAACGACGTGAAGAACTACACAACATGCGGATTTCCATTAAAAGACTACGGTACACCATGGAGTTTTTTGCAGTAAACTACGATCACCGTCTCGCTGATTTTCTCACGACCATTATTGACTTGCAAGATATACTCGGCGATATACATGATAGCGATGTCGCCTTAGATACCCTAACGCAATATAAAGCGAATCGCCAATCTAAAAAGTTACCTGGTGTTGATACGCTTATCACACACATACACAACACCCGCAATACTAATTATGATACATTTCTGAACAAATGGGAACATCTATCAGCAACAAACTTTAAACAGAAACTTCTTGAGATTATTGCAACATAGAAACCTTATATTCAGACAGGACAGACATATTCCCCCCCGCCTGCGGGGGGATAAAGGCTCACTTACCCCCATTTTTATATGCGGTATGTGTAGGCGTGTGTGTGTATAGAAATAAGTTGGAAAGTCTGATGGGTTATGGTAGAATACCTCCATATAAAATAATGTCGGTGAAAAACCGGCAGGGAGGTATTCTTATGAAATATACCCTTAGCTGGGTACATCCCAGAAAGATTATAACAGGTTTTCGTAAAGTTTTCAACGGGATTTGTATCAAAAAACCGACGCTCCGCAACTTTTATTTGATGCTACAGGCTGTGTGTGTAGCCCCGAGTTTTCGTATTCAATCGATTGCCTCACATCTACCTATCCGTGTGAAACACGACAAGTCTAAGCAAAAGCGTGTGTTGCGGTTTATTGATACCTATTTTCCGGTTGCAGCGGTGAAGGGTGCTTGGTTGTCACATATAGTTGTCAGTGTGTGTCGTTCTGTGGGGATGCAGCATCTGCTTGTGCTGATAGACGAGACAGATTTACCGGGCGGATGGAAGGCGATTGTTGCAGCCCTTCCGTTTCGCAATCGTGCGATCCCGCTCTATTGGGTTCTGTATAAAAATGAGATGCTCAAAGATGGCACCTATCAAGGACATAACGATTTAGTTCAGCAGTTCTGTTGTGATGTCCATAGTCGCGTTGCTGAAGTGTTAGGGGATAGTCGGGAGCCTGTGTTGGTCTTTGACAGAGGGTTCGCCCAAGCGAGAGCGATCCTCAAGTTTTTTGAGGAGCAAGGCATCTGCTACTTGATGCGTGTGCCACGCAATGTTGGTGTGCGTATAGCAGGCAACAAACAGTGCCTTGAAGAAGTGGCAAATGGTTTTTACCCACAAGTGCTTTATCACTACACGGAGCAGGTGCCTGTGGCACTCTATGTTGGGGGACAGCACACCAAGAAAGACCCGTTATATCTTATCTCCAATCGGCTTCAGGGGAACCCCCTGCGAACTTGCTACAAGCGGCGGACACAGATTGAACACGGGTTCAGAGACTTGAAAACGAACTTCGGTTTCAAAGCACTCGTTTTGAGAAAGAACGAACAGCCCCGGATGGAAGTTCTGTTTTTGCTGGCAGTCGTGGCTTATGGTTTGGCGTTCCTGTGTTATGAAAAAGCTGCGGACAGATGGGCAAAAACTTTACACCCTACGCGGAAAGTTTACTCCGTGATCAGTGTCATCAACCGTATGATCCGCGAGGTGTGGACGCAGGAGGCGTTGCTCTTGTTCACCGAGAGGACTTGTTTGAGAGATATAAACTTTCTCACCGCAGAAGAACTGACATGACAACATTGGAAACCTATGAACACAACTACACACGCATTCAAAAAAAAATGGGGGTAAGTGCGGGATAAAGGGGGGTAAGAATACTCAAATTCGCGCCTGTCCTGTCAGATCAACTTACCTATCAAACAAAGGAAATTAAAATGGACACTAATGTCATCGGCGTGGATATGGGAGGCACCAAAACCCTCGCTGCAGTTGTAAATGCATCCGGCAGTATCTTAGCTACAGCAAAAATTCCAACACAAGCAAAAGACGATACATCTATCGTTATCGATCGAATTTCAGACTGTATCAAGGAGGCTCTCCAAAAGTCAGATATTCCCGAAGATACAATCCGTGCCATCGGTATTGGCGCACCAGGCCCACTTGACCCAGAAACAGGCGTTGTAATATTCGCACCGAATCTCGGCTGGAAAGATGTCCCCCTAAAAACAGAATTAGAACAACGGACCGGAATCCCAACTTTTGTTGATAATGATGTGAACGTCGGCACACTCGGAGAACACACTTATGGGTCAGGACGCGGCGTTCAAAATTTAGTCGGAATCTTTATCGGCACAGGAATCGGCGGGGGAATCATTATGAACGGAAAACTATTCCACGGGGCAAGCAAAACCGCAGGTGAAATCGGACACATCATCGTACAAGAAGGCGGACCAAAGTGCGGATGCGGAAACCGTGGATGTTTGGAAGCACTCGCAAGCCGCACAGCGATAACAAAACAACTCAGAAATAGCATACGCAAAAAAGGAAAAAAAAGTGTCATTACTGAACTTACTGACAACAACCTACAGCAAATTCGCAGCGGCACATTAGCAAAAGCACTACGCAGTAAAGACAAATTAACGCGAAAAATCTTTAAAAAAACAACAAAATATCTCGGTGTCGGTATCGGTTCTATTGTAAACTTCTTAAATCCAGAGATGATTGTACTTGGCGGCGGCGTGGTTGAAGCACTCGACCATGATTTCATAAAAAATATACGCAAAGCCACTAAGAAATTCGCTCTACCCAATACACTAAAAGGTGTTCAGATCGTCAGAGCACAACTGGGCGATGACGCAGGTGTATTAGGAGCAGCAGCACTAGCAAGACAAAGACTTAAAACAGAATAAATATCTTACGCCGACAACGAGATTCATTACGCAGAGGAGGACAAATTCATGTTAGTTGATGACAATAGAGAAGAACATCGAATGATGATTTTTGGTAATGATAGCGGTCCCGTACAAGATCAGCTAATCGTCAACAATATAACCTCCAGTGACGGTATTCTGGCGCAAAAAGTACATGAGGAGTCATATACAGTGACCCTGTATGCGTTACTAAAAGATTACGGGCTCACACCTGTCTTCCGGATAAAACCACGCATCCGTTTCCACCGTTCTAATTACGACAACCTCTCCTCCAGCGCACCGCTGCAATACAGCCTCAATGATATTATACATTTCGCTGAACTCAAACGCGGCACAGTACTAATGGAGAAAATCGATGATGCTAAACTAGCTGAAATCCTTGGAGACGCACCAACACTTATAGGGACATCTGACGACCCTGCCCTACAACTTGTCTCACAACGGGATGTAACACTTCGCAACCCACCCTTCAAAACCAAAACAAAAGTGTTCGGAAAAAATCAAGACGAAGGTTTTGAAGAAGCAGGCATCCCAATCGGTTCTTTCCTCGACGCACTCAACCAACCGCATCAGACAGAACAAATATTTAGTAAATTCTCTCGAGGCAGTGAGTTCGCACATGATCTACGTAAAGCTCTAGAAAACTATGAATCTTATGAATTCCAATTCGGGCTCTATTCACGATACGAACGACGTGATTGCGTCCTAGCAGGCGGTAACGCAGAAACAAGCGGATATTATCGCGCCACCTTTGACCCCTGGACCGCACTCGGATACATTCGCCCCAGCGGTAATAAACAGCAGTTCCAAATCCTTGCACACGAACGCGGCACACGATGGGAACACAAAGTCATGTTAGAGAAACTCGACGCAGCAACACTCGAACGCCTCGCTACTGAAATACCTAACCTACGCAGCGAATACCTAATCGGACGCGTCCTATCCAAAAGCCAAACCGCATTGACGCGACTCGCCAACCTCCGTAAATCACAACTAAATCTCACAACAGATTTAGATATAGGATATACAGTCCAATTAGAGATACCGCTTCCTGATAAACGGTTCTCAGTGATAGAGCACCGTAGAAAATTAAGAGCAGTTTTCAACGGTAACGGAAATTATCAACTCCATCCACTTAACAGCGAATTTGTTGAAAAACATCTCAACTTAGCAAAGGGCACACGTAATGGCGTTGTCTGGACACTCGATAACGTCGACCTATTGACAGGTCCCCCGCCAATAACGGAACAGGATACAGAATTCCCTATCTCTAAAATCCTCCATCAAAACAGGTTCGTAGTCCGATCCGCACAGGAACTCCGAGAACGCCTCCCCAAAAACGGATTTGAAAAGTGTTGGAACGAATCCATTGACGAAGGCGGTTATACCGTCCTCAACCAAACATCCGGAAGAGTTTATGCTGTCAGCTACGGACGAAAAATTACAGGCAGTATCCACGAAGGTAATATCAATAAAGACAACGGAAATCAGTACTTCTCAATTGAATACTTAGGTATAGACCCATGTCGTTCAGCAGCACCCCGGTTTCCGGTACCAGCAGAAGAACAGCGAAGCTTCTTCGACAGACTTTTCAGAAGAGAACCCATCCCATCTTTCTATAATCAACTAATCCAAACCGAAACACAGGTCATTGACGAGATGAAAACCCTTGCCCAACATTGTAAAGATAAATTAAAGATACCATAGATAACGTGAATTTGGAATAAGATATTTGAGGGTTTTACGCACTTTCTATTATTTGCTCAATATCCCTCTTTTGTAAGAGCAAGCTCCAGCTCGAGAATTTTAGACCAAATTTTAAGTTGAGGTATTTTATGAGATACGCTATAATCATTTTATTTTAACCTATGGTTAAATATGAAAATAGATAGACACCGCCCCCACAGGAACGCTCTTCGCATTGCGGCTTAGGTCAATAATAGTCGGGTTTCGCAAGCTCTACCCGACCTACGAACTGTCTGAATGTCCGATTAATTCCAAATTCCACCATATCTACTGAGATGTTTCTCTGTATATAGTAGATTTTAGAATTACATTGACACTTTTAGGATAGGAGGAAACTCCGATATACCGTAAACTTTTAGTTTGCGCATGCCTAAAACAGACGAAAAGTCTGGACAACAAAGACACACCCATCATTCACAAGACCAAAAATCCGAGAAATCTGCGTAATCCGCATAATCCGGGGGATGCTAAAAGGCATCCATACCTTTGATTTGGCAATTCAGACAGAAAGAGATAAGGTAACTCCTTTATTTGTGTCAACGTATTTTCAGATTTTACTATGAAGGGCTTTACGTATCAAAGAAAGGAGAGGAAAATATATGATACAAAGTCTTAAAGTTCAAGGATTGAATGACCGTTTTAATTACGAACTTTCTGAATTTTTTGAAGACCTTAACCTTTTTACTGGAAAGATCGGCACAGGAAAAACAACGCTGCTAAAACTTATATGGTACTTAACTAGCGGAAATCTGCAACGTGCCCTTTATGAAATTCCATTTCAGTCTGTTTCAATTACAACCTTTCAGTTTTCTCTGTCCATGGAACAAACTAATCCCAAGCAGTTTAACCTCGATTTTTCATTTACAGAATCGGAAGACAAGGGGGAATTCGATCTAGATCTTAGTGATGTAGCTGGAGTTCTTGAACAATTGAAGGAACTGAATAAAAGCATAGCAAGCACTATGGAAAATAGTCTGTTCTTCCCAACTTTCAGAAGAATGGAAAGGAATCTTTGGGATGATATATCTGAATACGCAGATTCTTCAACAGAGGTTGATACTGCTTCTAAAAGAATTGTAAAAGCTCTTTCAGATCTAGGAAAAGAACTATCAGTTGATAATCATAAATTCGTTGCTGCAATTTCGACGTATGATTTAATTGACCTGCTAACAGGAATAAAAGCCAGGATTTCTAAAAAAGAGAGTCAGTTCTATGAAACACTTGATGAACGGTGGAGAATGTTAAACGAAATAGTTACAGAGATTTATGATGATTACAGCGGAATTAAGATTGCAGAGAACCTTGTTCTTGGCTCTATCACGAATAAAGCTAGTAGTCCTATACCCTCTACTAACCTCTCTTCTGGAGAGAAGCAATTGCTAGGTTTTCTATGTTATAACGGTTTTTTTGATGTCAAAATGATTTTTATTGATGAACCGGAGTTAAGCCTACACCCAGACTGGCAAAGATTATTAATTTCACTTCTGGAATACCAGGGAACAGAAAAACAGTTTTTCATCGCTTCACACAGTCCTTATATTGGCACGCAATATGAAGACAAGCAATTTAAGCTAGATAGCCTAATGGAGGATTAAATTAGTGTCACATTTAGATGCAGTTAAAAAGAATGCTGGTTTTACCGAAGATACAGAAGATCTAGTAGAACGTGTAATTTTTGACCTGAAGAATTCTAATCTGCCTACCCTTGTTGTTGAAGGAGATCATGATAAAGCCATTTATAGATGGATAGAAAAGATCTTTAATACGCCAAAGATAAGTATTCTACTTGCGCATGGCAAAGACAATCTGATAGAGATTTATAAAAGAAGATCAGAATATGACGAGCATATAGCCGTTGCTTTTATGGCAGATCTAGATAAAGAGGTCTTTGGCACACGAGGCAAAGGAGCTAGAGACGAATGTCCAGATGTTATTTGGACGAAGGGGTATAGTCTCGAAAATGACTTGTACTCCGACGGAAATCCGGAAAACATTATAGATCAAAATAAAAAGGAAGAGCATAAGAAGAAGCTAGAAAATGCTATCCACAATTTTGCAAAAGAAGTAGCGTACTGGGCAAACCGTGGGCGAAAACCAAATAACAAAGATATAAATAGGTACTTTTGTCAAATACAAAAAGAGTATAAACTTATGCTCCGAGGAAAGAATCTGTTTGAGGTGTTACTCAATTTTTGTGCTGCCCGCAACCATCTAGAATTGTGCAAAGATGTATTTGACACAATTGATTTAGAAAAAAAAGATCCTCCGTTGATTAGTAGATTAATATTAGGGATAAAAAAAGAAATTAGAAACAAACAAAAGGCTATAGAAAATGAACAGCCTACGCGAAAGTTCACAGCCCAATCATTGTTTGCAAACTCTCAAAAGACCAATCGGATGAGGAACTGACTTGGGAAAAGATCTATGTCCTTACTAAAGAAAATTATAGCAGAAGTAGGCGCGGTAGATGAAATAGGAGAATTGGTTGCCCTATTTCGTATTTCTCAACTACCAACTATTGTTGTAGAAGATAACAGTGATGCCCGCATCTATAGACAGTGGATAGAGCAGCACTTACTTGGTACATACAAAGTAGGTGTGATAGCTGTAGGAGGTAAAGATAATCTGCTAGAACTTTACAATCGAAGAAACGAATTTGCAGATCTGCCTGTCGTTTTTGTCGCTAATCGAGGCATGCGGTTGTTCTCAGGGATTCCTGAAAACTATGCTGATATTATTTTTACAGAGGGATACAGTATTGAAAACGATATATACTCAAACTCAAAGGATAAAATAGAAAACCTCATACATTCCGACAAACGCACAGAATTTTGGTCGGTCAAAGAATCAATTATCATATGGTTTGCATCTGAGGTAGAAAAATCCCCAGAAGGAAACTCTCGATGGATTAATCCAGATTTAGACGACCTTGTTCCAACAGGCCAGACGAAACTTGACAAAGCTCTTCATCTTGAAGCTCTTCATTTTCTAAAATCCGAAATAATTGATGATATAAGAAATGAGTATCGTTTAAAACTTCCTGGGAAACTTCTTTTTGAAATGGTAGCCCGTTTTTCCAACATTTCTTTTCACGGACTTTTTAATACTGCTCTTGTGAGCTATGAATCTACTATGGGACCAAAGAATTTAATATCAAAGATAAAAGAAAAACTTGATGAACAAAGATCTCCATCTTACCGCCAAACTCAATCTGAACAGAAAACATTGTCCCAGGTTTCAGTTGCCCAGCGGACAAGACCACCAAGTAGGGATCCTATTGATAAAAACAAATCTATTACTTTGTATTCTGATGTGGATAAATTAATTCTTGATCTGACCGACCACAGACCAACTGTCATTGTTCAACATGAAACTGGTAACAACTTTGATTGGTGGATTGAACAGTTAGAAAAACGTCTAAAGAGTCGTGAGTTGAACCGCCAACTATATGAAGTACCAAATATCCTATGTATAGAAGGAAAAGATAAGTTTTTGTCTGTTTATGATATTATTCATACCGAGAAAGGTTTTTCAGAGGTCCCTGTTGCTTTTGTCGGTAACCGGGAGATGTGGTCGTTCGAAAGTATACCAAAGGAATATAAGGATATTATTTGGACACAAGGGTACAGTATAGAAAATGACTTATATATAGAAGCGAATTTGGAAAGTTTACTCCAACCCCATGAAACTTGGAAACATCGACAAGTGCTGAATGCTACTATTGAGTGGTTTGCATTTGAAGTCGAAAAATTTTTTGATGGCAAAACCCCAAAGATGGATGTTAAATTATCACAACTTGTACTCCCAGGTCAGCTTGAATTGAACAAGGAGCTCAGTGAAAACCCTGAGTTTCAACCTAAGCCAGAACGTATTCAGTATATAAAAAAGGATTATAAACGAAGACTCCCTGGTAATTTTCTTTTGCAGATATTAGCTAGATTTCTAAATGCGCGCGGTAGAGATTTCAATTTTGATGCCAAACCTCAGAATCTCCAGGAAATTGCTTTTACAATGCCCAGCTCCATACCGATACTATATGATATAATACAAAAGATAGAACGAAAGCTGGATTATAAAATTAAAAGAATTCCTGATTTATATGAAACTAAAAGAATTCCTGATTTATATAAAATTAAAAGAATTCCTGATTTAGGAGATCCCAATACTTCTCAACTGAATCAACCGAAAACCAGAGTTGGAGACAAAATTAAAGCAAAGGTGCTAAAAAACGATGGTATTAAAGTTACCGTGCAATTGATGACCGATAATAATGAAGAGATTACCTTTGAACGTCCATATTATCCTGGACAAGTAGGTGGTGAGTATAAAATGAAAGTGATATCCGTTGATAGTACAGGTAGAGTCAAGAAGGTGATCCCATAACACATTTATAGGTTAGAAAACCAATTATGATATAGTATCTATTTTACCTATATTGATACGCCATAATGAAACAGGAATTGAAATGCCAAACCGCAAAAAAATCCTAATCACAGGAGCAGCAGGTTATATCGCTGGACGAATGCTACCAGCATTCCGAGAACGTTACGACCTTGTCTTACTCGATGTCCGAAACACAAATCGACAGGGAGAAGAAATGAAAGACGTCAACATCGTTGACGTTAGTAACCCTGACCGTGAATTATACAAACACTATTTTCAAGGCGTAGACGCTGTCGTACACTGTGCATTCCAAGGCGGCGGTTTTGAAAATGAACTCAACAACATACAGATGGCATATAACATATACCATACCAGCTGGGAAACAGATGTCCGACGTGTTGTTGTCTGTAGTTCTAACCACGCCGCAGACTATTATGAAAAACTCATTTGGTCAGGAAAATGGGACTTCGTAACACCAGAAATGCGTCCGTTATCAGATAACTTCTATGGATGGGCAAAGGAAGCCTATGAACACCTCGGCTTCGTTTTCGCCACCGGTTTTAGAAAAAATAAAAAGCTACAGAACGTACAAATCCGTATCGGCGCACCGAGAGAAACCGATTTGAATGACATCACAGCGGATAATTATCATAAAATGCACCGCGCACTTGGAGCATATTTGAGCGTCCGAGATCAAGTTCAACTCTTCGTCAAAAGCATTGAAACCGAAAACATAGAGGACGAAAACGGCATCCCATTCCAAATATTTTACGGTATCAGCGACAACTCCCATAAATTCTGGAGTATTACCAATGCACGCAAGGTAATAGGATACGCTCCAGAGGACAACAGCGCATACCGCTTCGCAAAACGGATAGCAGAAATCCTCAATCATACAGAAAACGTATAACCCACAATGCCTAATGTTTCTACCAAAGAACTCACTAACATTTGTCTAAACGTCTTCCAAAAATACAACGTCCCATCAGACGAAGCAGAAGTAGTTACCCGTTCTATGGTAGATGCCAATCGTGTCGGACACGATTCACACGGCGTAATCCACCTCCCCAAATATGTCCAGGAGATAGAAGCAAAATTAATCCAACCCAATGCACCGACTGACACAGTTCATGAATCGGCATCCATAGCAATCCTAGATGGGAACTGGGGTTTCGGCCCTGTCATTGCAACGCGCGCAGTCGAAATGGCAATTCAAAAAGCAAGACACACAGATGTCAGTTCAGTCGCTGTATCACGGTGCAACGAGGTAGGTAGATTAGGGGGTTACGCCTGTCTCGCCGCAGACGCCGAGATGATCGCACTCCTGATGGCCAACGACCATGGGGGCGGCACATGTGTCACACCATACGGTGGCATCCAAGCGAGACTCTCAACCAATCCAATTGCATGCGCAGTACCGATTGAAGGACAAGAACCGATTGTATTAGATATGTCCACCAGTGTCGTTGCATCAGGCAAAATCCGTGTGAAACAACATCGCAACCAAACACTACCTGTAGGATGGCTCATCAATCCAGACGGTGAGTCAACTACAAACCCAAATGATTTCTACACAACAATTCCCGCTGCAATACTGCCATTCGGCGGCATCGCAGCACACAAAGGTTTTGGATTGAGTGTCATTGTGGATATACTCGCCGGCGCATTGACAGGTGCAGGCTGCAGCCGTGGTGAAGAAGCACGTGTTGGCAACGGACTACTTGTCCTTGTGCTTAACGTCGCAAGCTTTAGAGAATTTCCAGGTTTCAGCACTGAAATAGAGCGATTTATAGCATATCTCAAATCAGCAAAGCACGCTCCCGGCGTTGACGCAGTTCGTATGCCAGGCGAACGCGGTTGGGACGAACAACGCAAACGCGAACAAAAAGGCATTCCCATCGATGACGAAACTTGGCAACAAATCCAAGACCTATCATAGAACCACATCACACTATGTTTCTGTCAACGACTCGCCCGTCTCCGGGTGGAACAGATGTACCTTATCAGTGTCAAAACGCACCGTCAAAGATGTGTTATGTTGTGGTAAATCATCCAGATCGGATTGGACAACAAAGTCACTTTTCTCTGTCCGCAGATACAAAAGTGCACGGTTCCCAAGCGGTTCAACAAGCTCCACTTCTGAGATAACTTGATTAGCTCCATTTCCCCCAACATAAATATCTTCAGGACGAATACCGAGGATAACAGAATTCCCCGATACAACGTTGAGAACCGATTGCAATTCAGGATTCAGCTGCAACGAGAAGCCCTCAAACTTCAATGTCGGCATGCCATCATCCCTCTCAATCTGCACATCAATAAAATTCATCGGTGGCGTACCGATAAAACCACCAACAAACTGGTTAACAGGATTGCGGTAGAGAACACCCGGATCCGCAATCTGTTGGATCCTCCCCTCATTCAGAACAACGATTTGATCCCCCATCGTCATCGCCTCAACCTGATCATGTGTGACATAAATTACAGTCGTCTTGAGTCGATCGTGCAGCCGACTGATTTCCATACGCATTTGTACACGCAGCTTCGCATCAAGGTTACTCAACGGTTCATCGAATAGAAATACCTTCGGCTGCCGAACAATGGCCCTACCAACAGCAACACGTTGACGTTCACCCCCAGAAAGATGTTTCGGTTTGCGGTTCAATAGGTGAGAAATGCTGAGTATGTCCGCTGCTTCGTTGACACGCTGATCAATCTCTCTTTTCGGATACTTCCGCAGTTTTAACCCAAACGCCATATTCTTATAAACCGTCATGTGCGGATAAAGCGCATAGTTCTGAAAAACCATAGCAATATCCCTAGCCTTCGGCGGAATATCGTTTATACGTTCACCGTCAATGTAGATATCACCCGCAGTAACCTCCTCTAATCCCGCTATCATCCGCAATATCGTCGATTTACCACACCCCGACGGCCCAACAAGCACAGTGAACGACTCATCAGGAATTTGAAAGTCTGCCTTTTCTACAGCATGAACATCATTGTCGTATATCTTAGTGACATCTTTCAAAATGACGTGTGCCATTACCTTCCTCAATCTAATAAAACCACAAAAGTAAAACTACAAAAGCAGAAACAATCACAACGATAACACCAACAACAAGTAACCAAACGAGAGGATACCTCTGCAAAAAAGTGAATATATTATCCTTCTTTGTCATCTTGATTCTGTGAAAGATTTCACCACCGGCTGGAACGAGCTTAGATTTCCCAACCCGGTCTCCGTAACCAGCTTTAGATACACTAATCACATAACGACCAGCAGGTAATCCTCTCTTTTCATAAACACCATCTTTATCTGTTGTGACGGTATGCTCCTCAACGGTAGCCATATTCAATATTTTAACAGTAGCCCCCGCAATCGGTTCCTGTTCAGGAGATACACCAATAACTTCGCCTCTTATCGTTGCTCCTATGATGATGCCACCTTCTTGGGTAGGAGCTGCCTCTTCTTGTGCTACAGCAATGCCAACAGATATACTCATACAGACAATCACAAAGAAAATTACGCAAAAACGGAACATTTCCAATCCTCCTTAAGTCCTTCGTCCCATAACCTGTTAGGTTGAGTCTTTGTCCCATAACCTTTCCAGGTTGTGCTACGTAAAATACAAATATAGTAGTAAATTTTGGAATTAATCAGACATCAGGTAGTCCGTAGGTCGGATAGAGCTTGCAAAACCTGACTATTACTGAGCTAAATCGCAATGCGAAAATTGCTCCCCTGAGTGCGGTGCCTATTTATTTTCGTATTTAACCATAAAAAAGACACTACAAAGTTGAATAGACGCACAGCAACAAGTAATCCGCGAAAATCCGCGAAAATCCGTGATTCAGACAGCTGTAGCATAACCTTTTCAGGTTGTGCACCTACATCCTAAACTTTTAGTCCAATCCATTTGGACGAAACAGAGCATCGTCTATTTCCACATTCAAAGATATGTCAGTAACCAAAATTTGACGATATTCACCATTTTTAGTCGTGCGAAGGTGCGAGATCATCAAACCATCTACATCCCGATAATCATCCAGAGTCGCAGTAATCTGTTTTTCTTCACCTTCCATCTCAAGACCGTACACAAACTGAATTACATAGTGCGTCTTTTCGCTAATGTAGACCTCCAATTTTTTACCAGAAGGTTGACGAAGCAGAAGAACAGAAGCAGTCTCCTCACCTACCTCCTCTGTACCTAAGTACTTGACAGGAATCTTACCTTGTGAGAGCTTTGGCAGAAGCCAAATCGGTTCCCTGAAAAGACTATCCTTGTAGAATGTAACAATAGAAGCCACCTTGTCATCAGGAATAGGTTCTACCTTTCCATTTGTTACATGATACATAGCATCTTCATTAAAGATTAAACTGTCACTACGCCCATCTAGATCCCAATCGGTACGTGATTTATTCGGATAAAAGTAAGTCTTGTTCCGCCCTTCATCCTGCACGGTGCCATCAGGAAAATGCTCAAAACTATGGGATTCCATGACAATGTTCTCAACAGATTTTAATTTCTCAAGCCCACCATGCGCAGCAATAACCGCAGTAATAACTCCTTTGGCTTTAGAGTCTACGCCTTCACCGATTTCTGGTAAGTCGTCAGGCGTTTTTGTAGGCGGAGCAGACTCAACAGGTTTTGCCATATTCTCTTTCACCAATTCACTAACAGCAGATTCCACATCAAATCCACCTAGACTCGCTTTCCTGATAATACCATCACCATCTATCAGAAATGCGGTTGGAATAGCTTTGACTCCGTACTGATTCCTTACATCCCGGCTTTCATCCCAATAATGAACCCATGCAAGCTCCTCATTTTTTACATAAGACGCAAGCGGCGGCATCGTCCTGTCAAGACTTATACCGATAATCTGAAACTTCTGATCTTTGTACTTTTCATAAACTTTCTTAAGTTTCGGAATCTCTTTGATGCAAGGCGGACACCATGTCGCCCAGAAATCAAGAAGCACAACCTGACCCCGATATTTTTCTAAAGAGAATTCTTCACCGTTCAAATCTTTCACCCGAAAATCAGGAGCAGGTTTCCCCTCCCAATTACTTACATCTTTCATAGAAGAAGTACTTGAATCATCACTTTGTGGATTCGGTTTCGGTTTTATCAGTTTCGTCGCTGGAATTGATTTGGGTGGAGAATCGGACTCAGGTGTTACCTTAGATGTACCACCTAGACTTGTGAGATTTTCCGCTACCAACTCAGCAACCGCACTGCCAAGCGCATGTCCACGGAGCCCCACCTTTCGAATAATACCTTGACCATCAAGCAAAAACATAGAGGGAATCCCAGTTACCTTATATTGATTCGCAATATTTCCGTTTTGATCCCAATAATGAACCCACGATAACCCATCGTTCTCAATCATCGCTTCAAGCGGTTTTCGTGATCTGTCCAAACTAATACCTATAATTTGGAATTTCTGACCTTTATACTTTTCATAGGTCTGCTTGACATTAGGCAACTCGGCAATACAAGGCCCACACCACGTCGCCCAGAAATCAAGAAGCACAACCTGACCCCGATATTTTTCCAACGAAAGATCCGCCCCCTTCAAATCCTTTACCTGAAAATCAGGCGCAGGTTTACCGATCCACTCACTCAGCCGCGATGTTGTCGGTGTCGACGGTTTCGGAATTTCACCAGTTCGCTCAGACCTGTCCTGTTCAAGATAAATCTTTGCCTGCTTTGCATAGGAACGCGAACCGAACTTGGGGTGTTCAATCAACTTTGTATAAATTTCATCCGCTTTGTCATGTTTCTTCAGTCTGTCGTAAGCCATGCCCAATTCCAGCATACTAGGCTGAACATAGCGCGCCTCCGCATGTTTCTCAATCAGTTTCTCAAAGGTTTTAATGCCCTCCTCTACCCTGTCTAACCGAACTAATCCGTTCCCAAGATAATAGTAGACCTCATCCACGCGCTTGTATTCAGGAAAAGATGTTACAAAATCTGCTGATTTTTCAACCAATACCTCTAATTCTTCCGCTTCATTCTTACCTGCAAGTTTTTTGTAAAGTGCCTTGATTTCTTGATATTTGAAACCAATATGAGCCGAACTCACAACCGCAGCAGACTGTGATGAGTCCTCAGCAGCAAGCTGTGTACACAAACCCATGAAAACTATCATTACAAGCATGCCTAAACTGATAAAATATAACAGCAGATTCCCTTTACATCTATTTCGGATAATCATCATAAACTCCTCCGAATTTACTACATCGACCAAAATCCCTATCTCTGTATAACAACAGGACTTACGCAATTTCGATTGAAGCCGGGGTTACAAACCGCTGTAAAAAAGGTTGTGCTCCTTGTAGCGTAACCTTTCCAGGTTGCGTAATCTTTGCAGCGTAACCTTTCCAGACTGCGTCCACGACGCACAAACTAGAAAGTTTATGCTACAATCCGTAAGTCCTATCTTGTATAACAATTTGTACGAAAATTAACTAAACGATTCAGTAATCAACTTAACCAAAAATAATTTAAAACGGGCTCGGGCGCGTCAGGTTACCAAACACAATCACACCTGCTAAGATGGAAATAATACCTATCCCAACACTTATAGCAAATCCAATTGCAGAATAGGTAAGTTGAATACTTCTCGACTTGTCCTTATATGCCTCCGTGTAAAACATTGCATATTCCTGTGACTTATCAATTAGCTTTATTGCAGGCGGATTTGGCTGATAAATATAGGCAATCAGAATGCCTATAAGACTAAGAAAAAATCCTACCACAATCCAAAGTATTTTTGAAACATTAAGCTCAGCATCTTGCTCAGCATCAATCCTTGCTTGGTTTTGATCGTTATTCATGCTTTATCCTCCTTAATATCGTAGAAACACAGTAAAAATAGAAATAACGTCAGGTATATCTCGAAACATTAACACATACACAAAATTTTACCTGATATCTCCGTTCACCGTCAACACCAAATTGTACTGATATTTCTCAAAAGCACCTGGAAGTCAGTATCTATCAAGGGTCTTTCAATACGCAGTCATGAAAATGCTAAAAAATGCTAATGGATATGTCCCATTATGTGAAAAATATACTTTGTTTTTATTACAAAATAGAATAAAATCGCCCGTTAGGTCGGTTTTTCACAGGTATTTGGTATTGATATTATCAGGTTTATAGGAATTAGAAAACTTTCACTTGTGTAAAATATGTGTGCGTTTGCTTTCACGAAGTCAATGTTCATGCGGGTAAAAAGTTGCATTTGCACTTATTTTTTACATGAGCTGAACAATTGTGAAAAATGTCAGTTGTATTATAGAATTATCTATCCCTAAATTCATATCTATCGAACATAATCCGATCCCACATATCAAAATATAGTGATACCATAAAGATAATGTAGATTACCAACAAAATACCTGATATAGAGAAGCCAATAACAGAATATTTTACTTGAATATCACGCACTTTCGCCTTATACGCATCAGTATAAAACACAGTCCACTCCTGAGATTTATCAAAAAAACGTGAGGCACGAGGTGCTTGTTGATAGATATATGCTACAAGAACCCCTAATATACTTAAAACTAAACCGACAAAAAACCATAAAATTTTGATAGAATCGGATTCAGCATCCTCTTCAGCAGTCATCTGTATCTGGTGCATATCTACATCCATTCTATGCCCTCCATTTAGTAAATTATCTTATCCTAACCTAAGCTTGCTATACAATGTAGCACAAACTTTCTAATTTGTGAAGAACATTTTGTCCCATAACCTCTCCAGATTGTGGCTCTGTGTAGCATAACCTTGCCAGGTTGTGCATCTTTAGCTATAGGTCAGTGCAGAGCATAGCGAAACCCGACATCCTCACAATACAATTGTACAAACCCTAATTCACACAAAATTCATTTGACAAACAACACGTAAATATTGTACAATGTAGCATAACCTATTAGATCGCGCACCTTAGTCCGCAAACGGACGAAAATATGAACGACTCTCTATTAAAACCAAATTCAGACAAACAAGACCCAAAAAACATGCAAACCGCTTTACAAAAACTACAAAACCTACTCCAACAACTCTTCCGCACCTACACACGTAGAAACACCGCAGACTTCTTCATCCATAAAAACCTCAACCAATTCCTCACACATGAACTAGATACCTACATCAAAAACGAAGTCATCCCACTATCCAATCTAATACTAACAAATGTTAACTCAGAATTAACAATATCTACCCCCCCCCTCTGACTTTGAACTAACAAATAGCAATAATTGGCTTGAAACCGCAACACTCGTCCACCACATCGCCACACAAATAATTGACTTCCTCGCCCACATAGAAGATTTCCAAAAACGTCTCTGGCTCAAAAAGAAATTCGTCCTCTCTACTGATTACTGCCTCACCCCGAACCGCGTCCCCGAAGAACTCTACCCCGAAATCACACAGAATACCGCAGCACAAACTCACAGAAAACACAGACGACATCTATATCAACACAAACAGCATCATCCCACAAGCAAAACCCATAGTCCCACTTTTCAAACACCTAATGTTCACAAACACCGAAACCCCGTAAGATGGAAACAACTAAATATGAAAAGAATTTGGATACCCCAAGTAGTAATTATCCCATTATTATTCTTGGCTCTTAATCCTGCAAACCCTTATGGATACTACATATTACTCAGATGGATATCCTGTGCCGTCTTCGTGTATATTGCATTACAAGCATTCACAATAGAAAAAATCGGTTGGGTTTGGGTCTTCGGCATCACAGCCCTGATTTACAATCCAATTATCAGAGTTCACGGAACGCGAGAAATGTGGTCTATTATCAATTTGATCACCATAGTATTGGCTTTTATCTCTATTTTTATTCTAAAATCTGATGATAACCAAACACCATAGGGCGAGGTCCCCTCATCCGATACAGCAGCTGCCATAATGTAGCACAAACTTTCTAGCTTATGCATGTTAGTCCGCTAATATGAAAGGAGAGTTCATGGGAAGTGTTTATATATTAACAAACGAAGCAATGCCGAACTTAGTAAAAATCGGATTTACTGAGACACAAACCGCACAAGACAGAGCAGATCAACTGTACCATGGTTACCATGATACAGTCGGAACCGGTGTTCCAATGCCTTTTGATGTTGTTCACGAAGAATTTTGTGACAATCCAAAGGAACTCGAAACCTTGATACATCAAGAACTCGACGAACTACGCCCTAACAAAAATCGTGAGTTTTTCACATTTCCAGAATCGTCGGAAGCAATACAAAAACTTAAAGAAGTTCATAAACAAGAGCCATCACATGCCAATTGTGTTAGTTCTGACAGTCTTTGGAGAAAGTGGACATCGCAATTTCTGAAACGTTTCAGTAAACTTTCCAATAGGAGAACGCTAGCACCTGCAGAGGAGGAACAATTTTGAACGGTAGACCTCACTATAGTGCAGATAACGGTTTTGCTTGTGCAGCTGCAGGCAGAGGAATAACAGAAGCATTACAAGAACATCTTAATGTCATTATCCGTGATGAGAATCTTGAAATCGCATTCAACCATGATTATTATCAAGCAGAAATAGAGGCGTTAGCTGAGGATAAAACAGAGCTTGAGGAACAGAAGGTCCAGCGGCAAAATTCTATCAAAGAGGCAACTAAAGAACTTGAAGCAAAGGGCATAGAATTAGCCGAACTGAAAGTAAAATTGGAATCCCCATTAGAAATCTTGGAAACATCGGACGGTTCACGTATCGCCGAACTAAACGAAAAAATTGAAGAAAAGATTTCAGATATGGAGTCCAAGAAAGCAGAAAAAGCCAAAATTGAGACCGATTTAGAATCGCCAACCCAAGTCGAATTAAACGCTTTGAACACCAATGGAGCGGTCCATCAACCCGCAGAACACTGGCTCCCTAAAATACGACACCGGTTTTCTAACTTTCTGCAGGGGCTACCAAAATTGATTTTCGCTATTGCTGCCACGGCTGCAGTTGTTGGACTATTTGGCTATCTCTATCTTTTTTACATATCCGCTGGAGAAAAGACTTTTAAATCGAGTGATGAAATGGATTTAACCGCCCTGGTTGATTACAAAGCGTTAGATAGATCATGGAAATCTAGCGACGGTGACCCTCAGAATTTGTTGCTTCTTATGTTTCCCTTTATTTTCATATTTCTTGCAATTGTAACACACCTCAGTCTGGAATCTGAAAAATGGACAAAATGGATATATTTTAGTGGTTTTTTGGTAGTGACTTTATTAATCGAAGGGGCAATTGGGTGGAGAATAGCAGAGAACATAATTCGTGCACAGAGAGATGCCAATCCTAATCAGGAGCCAGAGCCTCTCTGGCTATTACTTTCCCTTTTTCTTTTTTTAGGTTTTGGACCTTCAGTCTTGTTAGGATTAGGTTTACAGTGGGTATTAGGATTATGGGAAAACATTCGACCACAAACCGATCAATCTAAGCAGATGGAAATACAGATCAAAGCGGAAAAAAGTGATAAACTAGCTGAACTATCCGGCTTAAACACTGAAATACAAAATTTAGAAGAAGGTTTGAGTCGACTTCAAGAAGACAAACAAGCCTATTCAGATTCACTTATGAAAACATATAGGCATCCGATCGAAGCGCAAATTGCTGGCTTAGATACCGAAATACAAAGTATTCAAGACGAAATTCAATTGCTCAACGATCAGGTTGACAGCCTTCAAATGGAAATTAATCGTTGTGAATCCGAGATTGACACACACTCAAAAGGACAACGTGAAAGGGTTATTGATATAAAGAAGATGGAAGCACAAGCTAACGAATTCGTAACGGGATGGTGTCGCTATGTAGCACAATGTAGGAACGATCTACAACCAGCGGAAATCTCAAGCCAAATCATCGAAATCCAAGAACTTGCCAAGCAGACACTTGAGAATTTCAAAACGAATCTTGAAACAGTTTAGAGGTTATTTATATGAGAAAAATTAATATCACTGTAGTAACATGTATTCTATTTTTTGTTTTCCTAAATATTAGTCATTCAGACCTTCCCCTAAATATCATTGTTATTATCGATACGTCGGATCGTGTTTCTACAGAAAAACATCCCAACCAAAGAGAAAGGGACATCGAAATCCTAAAAGAGACAGTCAAGCAATTTGAAAAACTTTTTGAAGATGAGATTGCAATAGGCGAAAAAATAAAGAACCATAAACTTACTTTTATAGTTCCGAAGCAACCCAGAGTACTAGATCCGCCCAATGAAATCATAAGTAAACTGACAATTGAGGCACCAAGGAAACGTAGCGGAAACCCTAAATTCCAAGAGAGGAGACAAGAATTAATAGAAGCTATTCCCAAGTTATACGATCATGTTCAGCAACACCAACAAACAGGTTCAGATATTTGGGATTGGTTTAGATCGCAAGCGGAGCCTTCCTTTTTGCAAAACTACCAGAACCTGATAATCTGTCTTTCTGATGGTTACCTCAATTTTGATATCGATATTCAAGATCGGCGTCCTAGGGGGACGTACATGAGGGTTGGAGCATTGCGCGACGATCCAGAAGCAGTCAATAAAATAAGGAACGGGAGTGAAGCGTTACGATCAGTCAACAGAGACTTCAGTACTTTCAATATAAAATTCTTAATGCTTGAAATACGACTACGCGAAGACGATGGAGTGACGTTTTTCCAAGATTCTGACATTATTCAAATGTATTGGAAGACATGGCTAAACGCTATGGGCATTCAGAACACTAAATTTCAGGAACAACTAGGCATAGGAGGCGTAAGAAATATAGTTAGAAACTTCATTTCATAGATTGTGCATCGTTTCAGAAAGGTTTTTAATCTCTATACCACTCTAGCGGTGTGCTATGTCTACAGATGCCATCCTTCACAAAAGCAAAAACCCGCGTAATCCGGAGAATCATTGCCGAATACCACACGTATTTGGCACACGCATTCATACCATCGATAGAATCCGAAGTCCAAAAAAAATGTGATGCCACCAAAAAATGTCCATCTATCCTTTAGATGTGTGGACACCAAGCTCTTAAAATCCGCGTCAATCCGCGTAATCCGTGTAATCCGCGATTCAGACGAACCAACTTATCCGCGATTCAGAAAGCACTAAACGCACAACAGAAAAACCCGCATAATCCAGAGAATCATTGCCGAATACCACACACGTATCTGGCACACACATTCATACCATCGATAGAATCCGAAGTCCAGAAAAATGTGATGCCACCAGAAAATGTCCATCTATCCTTTAGATGTGTGGACACCAAGCTCTTAAAATCCGCGTCAATCCGCGTCAATCCGCGTAATCCGCGATTCAGACGAACCAACTTATCCGCGACTCAGAAAGCACTAAACGCACAACAGAAACAAAAATCCGCGTAATCCAGAGAACCATTGCCGAATACCATACGCGCATTCGGCATCAGCCACAATAGAAACGTTCTCGCCATCAAATCTCAATTGCTCGCCGCTCCTTTGTAGCACGCCGCGCACCGTCAATAATCGCAAGATTATGATATGCCTTCTCAGCACTTATCGGTAAAGGTTTGTTCTCCACAAGCGCACTGAAGGTCGCAGCAAAATATCCAGCATGCCCACTCGAATCTTTCAAGCCCTCCTCGTCAAGTTCGGTCAGCTCAATCTGTTTCCAACCCCCAGCCCTCGTATGTTTTTGCAGTGCTTCCTTGACATTATATCTATGTTTAACTCTCAGCGAACCGTTTTCTGCATGCACCTCACACCAACCAAAATCCGTCGCTGGCACACTCCAAGCACCAGAAACAGTACTGATAGCACCATTTTCATGCTCACACAACAACATTGCAAAATCATCTACATCAATATCAAGAACCATCGTTCCAACACGCGCCTCAACATATCGAACAGGTGATTGAATCAAAGTACAAACAGAATAAATCTCATGATAACTCGTATCACTAATACAACCACCACCTGTCGACTTACTTGCACGCCATGCAAACGCCGGATTCGAATGATTCGCATTGAAATCAAGCGATCTCAATCCCATCCCCGTGCTTCGTCCGTAATATGTATTTCCAATTTCAGGTAGCTGTGCAATTGCAGTTTGCATCCCAGCGGTATACAGATAATTATGCACCACCGTATAAGGAGTACCATTCCCCTTAACTACCTCCATAATCTGATCTGCTTCTGCTATTGAGGTCGCCATCGGTTTTTCAGAGATAACCGCAACGCCCGCCTGCGCCGACTCTACTACCTGCTCCGCATGAAATGAATGCGGCGTTGCAATCGTAACTACATCAATCTCAGCTTTTGCCAACATTTCACGGTAATCTGAATATCTATGTCTTTCAGGAACATCAAATTCATCACCAACCTTCTGCAGATTTTCTGCAACAACATCGGCAACAGCAGATATTTTGACAGTCCCCGTAAGTGAATGATACGCCCGCGCATGTGTCTTCTGAACAATACCACCACAGCCAATTAATCCTAAACGAATCGGTTTTTTCATCATTTCCCTCCCTTTTTTTACAGTGTATCATATACATCTGATAAATTAAACAATTTTCTAACACCTATTCTAAAATAGCTGCTATAATGGAATAACATATATCTAAACCTAAGTTGCGACCTTGTAGCATAACCTTTCCAGGTTGTGCATCCCTATCCGCAATCGTAGAAACGCTTACGCTACATGTAGCACAAATTATTTTCATATTTAACCATAAACAGAAAAGGACTTATTTATGAGCAAAGAAGAACAGAAAAATAATGATGAAGAAAATTCAAACGACAAAGACAACTCGGGCCCTGAAGATAATCTTTCAATTACACATCACAGTGTTACAATCAATGGCAAGGAACTCAAATACACCGCAACTGCAGGCACACTTGTTCTAAAGGCAGAAGATGAAAAAGAAGGCGAGAAACCGAAAGCATCCATCTTCTTCGTCGCATATACACTTAATAATGTTAAGGACACAGCCAAACGCCCAATCACATTCTCCTTTAACGGTGGTCCTGGTTCCTCATCTGTATGGTTACATTTAGGTGTATTAGGTCCGCGCCGTGTTAAGCCAGATGCAGACGGCAACCCACCTCAACCCCCGTATGAATTAACAGATAATGAATTTTCCATCTTAGATAAAACCGATCTCGTATTCATCGATCCTGTAAGCACCGGTTTCAGCCGCGCAGTACCAGGAGAAGAAGCAAAACAATTCCACGGACTACAAAAAGATATTGAATCAGTCGGGAATTTTATCCTGCTTTATTTAGGCCGTTACAAGCGATGGCGTTCACCTAAATTCCTCATCGGTGAAAGCTACGGCACAACACGCGCATGCGGTCTATCCGGTTACCTCCAAGACAAAAACGGCACCTACCTCAACGGTATTATGCTCGTATCTGTAGTACTCAACTTTCAGACCATACGGTTTGCAAGCGGAAACGATCTACCTTACATCTTATTTCTACCAACCTACACAGCAACCGCTTTCCACCATAACAAGCTAAACGAACTAGAAACTACAAAGGACGATAGCTTTGAAAAGGTCCTGGAAGAAGTGAGAGAATTTGCTATAACCGATTATACCGTCGCATTGATGCAAGGTTCAAGCATATCAGACCGTAAAAAGCAATCCATTGTCAAAAAATTGGCAATGTACACCGGTCTAACAACCGAATACATTGAAAAAACCGATTTACGAATCAGAATCAATAGATTCTGTAAGGAATTGCTCCGAGAAGAAGGGCGCACAGTCGGACGTTTCGATAGTCGTTTCACCGGCATAGACCGAGACTCTGCCGGCGAAAACTACGAATATGACCCAAGCTCCGCAGTGATCCAAGGCGCATATACCGCCACCCTAAACGATTATGTCCGAGGTGACCTCGAATTTGAAAGCGACCTACCTTATGAAATACTCAGTGGACGTGTACATCCCTGGGACTATGGCAGCCATCAAAACGAATATGTAAACGTTGCTGATACACTTCGTAAAGCTATGACCACTAATCCATCATTGAAAGTATACGTCGCAAACGGTTATTTCGATCTGGCAACCCCGTTCTTAGCAACGGAATACACGTTTACCCATCTCGGCCTAGATAAATCACTGCAGAATAACATCACAATGTCCTATTACAAAGCTGGACACATGATGTATATCGATATGGACGAATTGAAAAAAATGAAAGAGGATATGGACACATATCTTGATGACGTTCTCTCTGATATATAACTCACACATTCAACAAGGACATTTTGTAGCATAACCTTAAAAAACGCTTTATTCCGAACTCACGTTAAAATAGATATGAGTTACCAAAGAGACTTTGAAAACAGACTCGACGTGGCAGTCGTCGGCGTTGGTTCACACGGTTATCGGAATGTTTTACCAACATTAACTTTTCTTCCCATACAACTAAAAGCAATCTGCGACATCAATATTGACCGCGCAAGAATTACTGCTCAACAATATGGAGCCAAGCACTGTTACACAGACATGTCTGAAATGTTTAGGAATGAAAAACTGGATGCCATTTTCTTATGCGTTCCACCACGGCTCCATCCCAAACTCACATGTGAGGCATTAGATGCAGGTGTCCATGTATGGTTAGAAAAACCACCAGGAATGTTCGCAAGTGAAGTTGAAGAAATGATACGCCATCGAAACGACCGCGTTGTCGTTGTAGGATTCAAAAAAGCCTTCATGCCTGCAACACAGAAAATCATTGAAATCTTTGATACAGAAAATTACGGACCATTACGCACACTATTGGGCATCTATCCCATGACTATTCCACGCGACGGTGAACGCATCCTTCACAAAGGCGAACACACCAATTGGCTTCAAAACGGAGTACATCCTTTATCACTGTTATTGGCAGTCGGTGGGAAGGTGGCATCAGTCACCGTCCATAGAGGGAAACGGGGTGGCGGTGCCTGTGTACTACATTACGCTAACGGCGCACTCGGCAACTTCCATCTTGCAGACGGTGCAAGGCATGGACAACCATCCGAACTCTATCAGTTCTTCGGTAATGGATGCCACGCTGAAATACGAAACGGCACACAAGTCATTCTCCAACGCGGTATGCCATTTAATTATACTGGTAGCACAAGTTTCGTGACCGAAGGTTTTGACAGCGGCGCAATCGTTTGGCAACCACAAAATAGCCTCGGCACACTCGAAAATAAAGGACTTTTCATTCAAGGTTTCTACCAAGAAATGCAATATTTCTGTGATTGTATTTTGGAGGGAAAACCCGCAGTAAAGGGATCGCTTGAATTTGCCTTAGAAGTTATGAAAGTTTATGAAGCAGGACTACGTTCTGAAGGAAATACAATCGCTGTCTCTTAATTCGTATATCTTTGTAGCATAACCTGTTAGGTTGTGCAATGTAGCAGACCCTCATTATCTGCAGCCATAGTGTAGCAAAGCACAACGTGACTTTGCGGTAAAACTGCAATCATATAAAAAACTTTGTAGCATAACCTGTTAGGTTGTGGATCTTCGTAGCATAACCTGCTAGGTTGTGCCTTTCCAATCCTGACAAAAAACAGACACACCTATACAAAGAAAAGCACATCAAAACAAAAAAATCTTAAAATCCGTGAAAATCCGCGTAATCCGCGATTCAGAAAAACAAAATCCGTGAAAATCCGCGTAATCCTCGATTCAGAACAAATCCGCATCTTGTAGCATAAACTGTCAGTTTGTGCCTTCGTAGCATAACCTTTCCAGGTTGTGCCGTTGTGCCTCTGTTATGCAGCAGCTCAAACGTTCCACATGTGCAACAACAGATTCAGATAGACCTTCCAGACTATAACCACCCTCCAACGCTGAAACCACATTACCCGATGCAACCTCCGCCGCAACATCCAAAACCAAATCAGTTAACTTAGCAAACCCCTCTGCAGTTATGTAAATATTAGCCAGCGGATCAAGGTAGTGTGCATCAAATCCCGCAGAGATAAGGATAAACTCCGGTGAAAAATCTCGTAATGCAGGTATAAGAACCTCCTCAAAGACTCTGATATATTCGTCATCACCAGTATCAGGTGGCATCGGCACGTTAACCGTAGTACCGCGAGCACTTCCACCCCCTTGTTCATATCTTGAACCAGTGCCGGGATATAGAGGAGATTGATGAATGGAAAAGAAGAAAACCGACTCATCTTCATAAAATATATCCTGTGTACCGTTACCGTGATGCACATCCCAATCCACAATTGCCACCCTGCCAACACCATGCTCCCGCTGCAAATAACGCGCTGTAACAGCAACATTATTAAATAGACAGAAACCCATACTCTGTCCTGGCGTAGCATGGTGTCCCGGTGGGCGCACCATCGCAAAACCGTTTTTCACTTGCTGCGTCGCAACTGCCTCAGCTGCACATAGCACCCCGCCACTCGAAAGCAACCCAATATCGTAAGAGTCATGTCCAACAGGTGTATCGTAGGTCAACGGAATTGCTGACTCACAGGAGTGCCTAATATGTTCACTGTAACCGGGATTATGGGCATAAGCGATCTGTTCAACAGTCGCAGGTTGCGGATCAATGTGGAGAAGTTGATCCCAAACATCGCTCTGTTTGAGTGCTGCAAGGCTAGCTCTAAGTCGATCAGGTCGTTCTGGATGCCCGTGACCTGTGTCGTGTTCGAGATAGTCTGGATGATAAATAAATGCAGTGCTTTGTGGCATGTATCTCAATTCCCTCCAATCTCAACCCCGCGTCCGCCTAACCCGCGCAGGTGTATCATCACCATGTATCTCAGACGAAAGAATACGTAGACTCCGATCTTCCACCGGCAGCTCCACTTTAACACCTCCGCGCCGATGCGATTCTCGGAGTGCAATAGCGACTTCAAGCGCAGCACGCCCATCTTCACCAGAACATTTAGGCGCACCACCGTTCTCAATAGCATCGATGATATCATCAACAATAGTCAATCCCATCCCTTGCATTCGCACAGGATACGGAAACGGGCAAGTTGCAGGAACACCACGCCCCCGCCGACCACCAGGCAGCACCCGAATCAACTCAAACTTCTCAGCATTGTTGATTGAACGGATACGCCCGTTTGAACCGATAACATCCACCTCCCAAGGTGCTGCACCACACGATGTACTACGCAAATATGCACGAACTCCGTTATCAAAAACGAAATAACCGTTGCCCATCAAGTCATTTTCTCCTGCCGCCGCTTCGTCAGACTGCATCTCACCGAAAACCCACTCAACATCACCACCTGCCATATAACGCAAAATATCAATGGCATGGCTACCGTTATGTGAAAGACCACACTGTGCATACACTGTGACTTGCAGCACGTTGCCAATTTCACCATCATCAATGAGTTTCCTTGCCTCGCTAAAGAAAGGATTCCAACGGCGCGCACAATTGATTGCCATAACCACACCGTTCTCTCCGCAGACATCAAGCATCGCATCCGCTTCTGCAAGACTGAGTGAAATCGGTTTCTCTGCCCAAATACCCTTGACACCAGCACGCGCCACATCTTGCACGATCATCGACCGAACCCGTGCCGTCGTGCAGACACTCACCAAATCAAGATTTTCCTTCTCTAACATCTCACGATAATCGCTATAGATATGTTCCGAACTAAGTCCCCAACGTTTACCAAAGATCTCCGCTTGTTCGGCATGCAGATCAGCACCTGAAACTAATTCCGTTTTCGATGATGCATCATAACTCGGAGCATGACAGTACGGGAGAAAAAGCGACCCGCCCTGTGTTATTTCGTCATCAAAAGTGCTCCCCATCCGTCCTAAACCGATTACACCTGCACGATATGTTGCCATCTTTTTTCTCCAATAGTAATCTCGCGTCTAATACGAGTATTGTGGTTTATCCTGAACTAAGTAATTCCTCATAAACAAAATCCAACCATTTGTCTTGTGGTGGTATAAGATCAGGTTTCGGTGAAAGTGGTGTCCAATAAGGTTGAAAAATATGTCCCAAATCACTCTCCAGTTCCCATGCAGCTTCCGTTTCTTCTTGTGTTGATAGATGGAAAAAGTGCCGCTTCTTCTGGGCACTGATATATTCATTCGGCACCCAACCGCTAATGTTATAACTTATATGCATAGGCTTGTGAAATATGTCATATACATATTCAAGGTACGAGACGTGTGTAAAATTTCCTTGGGTTGAATGATAATCGACAGTAAGACCTCTTGTGAGTTCATCTTTGTATGGCACCGCAGTCAAATCAGGTCTTATGTAGACTTTAGTAGTTTCCGTGATAATCCGCTGGCATCGTTCTAACTCATTTTCAAAACAACCCAGATATTTCTCAATCTCTACATGTTGCAATCCCGTTTCTTCATAAGTTTCACGTATGGCTGTAGTTTCAATATCTTCCCCTATCTCCACACTTCCTGCGGGAATTTGAACCCCAGCAGTGGGATGTTTGAATACAAGAAGCATCTTTACGCCATTCCTTACTTGAGTGATAAAAGCGGTTACTTTTTCAATGGATTCATTCATTTGTCTTTAATGAAGTTTAAGAAAATATTTGGGTAATTCTATATTCTCCAAGCCCTATAAGTATGGTTTCCTAACCGTCGGCATCTCCAAGAGATTACCGAATTAAATTATTAATCTTCATAATGGCATTCATACCGTTGATTTGGCGTAAATCCGAGATTCTGACAAAAAATGAGAATTACCCAAAGAATAAGTTAATCTTCATTATAAACACTACCTTTTAAGTTCCGTGAGGAGTTGTATTTTATTTTATCTTTATCTTGCCGTTCCAATGCTTGTAACCCATTTTTCAGACACTCGGCAATTTCTGGAACGTTCCGAATAGCATCTATAAAATTCAAAGATCGCTCTCCCAAACAGCTTCTGTGACAACATCAGCAGCCTTCGTGCTGAACGCTGTTAGTCCTCCCCAGTCTGACACTGCCTCATCCATATCCTCAGCATCTAATGTAGAAATGTCCTTAACCTCAACAACGCCATCCTTCCGAGAAAAATAATAGGTTTTGTATGTTTTGGCATCCAAAATTGACTTCGTGAGGTCCAGAGAATAGGCATTTGACTTCAAATCTAATACCATTTCTAAGAGTTTATACTGCATTAGCAGCCTTTATGAAATGTGAGAACCCAGTGAGTTTAGCGATAGCAGCATCGGAATAACTTTGAAGTATCTCCGTCACTTTCGCTTGCATAGCCTCAAGCGTCTCATAGAACTCGGTAAACAACTTCGCTTTCAAGTCTTGCCAGAAACGCTCAATTGGGTTCAACTCCGGACTATACGGCGGTAAGAAAAGTAAAACAACATTAGCAGGAACCACTAACGATTTAGCATGATGAAAACGACCCTTATCAAGCACTAATAAGTTGAGGCTCTCCGCGTAGGCAACCGACAGAGTATCTATGAAACACTGAAAACAATCTGAAGTCAAGTGGGAAAGTTCTAAGAAAAATCGCTCACCTGTCAAAGGTTCAACCGCACCATAGAGATAAACCGATGTATATTGGTAATCTATCTTCGCGACAGGTTTGACACCGCGTTGCGTGATACGCCGTTCTGTAGTAGGCAAAAGACCATATCGCGTCTCATCTTGACTGAAAACACGAACGCTTTGAAAATCCGCACCTTTTTCAGCAACCGCATCAGCGACATGTTTGCTAAACTCGGAGCGGAATGTTTCAGTCGCTACTGCGTTTTTTTTTACATGGCTCTTACGAGGCACTTTGAGTTTGGCTCCCCATTTATCATGAACCATTGCGTAAACAGTTTTATAGTTCATTTTGACGCCAAACGTGTCAGCGATATACTTTTGGATTTCCACATAACTCGTAAAACCCTCAGGTTTCCGAAGTTCTTCAAGTAAGAGGGTTTGCTGTTCTTCAGTGAGGATGGGTTCGCGTCCGGGGGCGTATCCGCGTTGCAGCATTTTCTCAAGTCCGCCGGTTTCATAAGCATGTAGCCAGGTGCCGACACTTGTGCGATCAACGCCGAGGAGGCGGGCGACTTGGACACGATTTTTCGCCTCGCCACTTTTCAAGAGATAGAGCATATTCAGGCGCAGGATTTCATGCTTCTTTCTCGCTTTTCGTAAGAGGTCTTTCAAGACTTTACACTTTCTGTAATCTCTGGCACTTTTTTATTCATGGATGTTTCACTCCTTTAAAAGAATGGGGACCATAATAACACAGTTATGAAGAATAGTCAAATAGATTTGGTATAATAGTTGTCTTAATCGGGTTTGAGCAGATTCTGATTCTGCAATGAGTTGAATTGCCCACACTAGTTCTAAAATTTGGGGAGAATGGGTGGAAACAATGACTTTGTAACCTCGTCTTAAAAGCTCTAAAAACATTAGAAGAAGTGCTGAGATTGCTTGGGGGTGTAATCCCATTTCCGGTTCTTCAATTACAATCCAGTTGATGTTATTTTTCTTTTGTGTATTTCCTGAAGGCATTAACCAATACATGCCAAGTAAAAGTGGAGCGAATTCTCTTTGACCTGTAGACCACACCATAAATGGTAGTTGAGCACCTGCAATATCTAAAACAATTCGTTTACGTAACCCTGACCTATCCAATCTTACCTCAGCCTCCCCAAAGATACTTTTCCCGATTGCATCTCGTATGGTCTTGTTCATACGACCTTCTTGTGGAAAGATAGCCCTCTTACCAGAACCTAATCCTGCTTCCATCAAGAGTCGTAATTGTTCACTAAACTCCTTAACTACATACGGATCGCTCGCGCCATAGTCGGTAAAAGCACGTGGCCATCCATCTTTAAGCGTCACAACACGATGTGCGGGTATCAGAAAAACACTTTCTTCTTTTTTTCTTTTTAATAGCACTTTCCGAGGTGTAAAATCTGTTTTATCATAGGTAACTGTGGTTTCGTTCTCTTTCCATATTCCTTGCATTCCTTCACCAAAATAAAGAGATAGAAATTTATCGTTATCTTTTTGCCAATCATACCCGTGTTTTTTGAGCGTTTGTGTAATTCCACCAGCATCCGAAATCAACTTTACAAGTTGTAACAGTATACTCTTTCCGCTTGCTTGTTCACCGACAAACACCGTTAGATCACCAAAGGTAATATCGGCTTCTCGAATTTGTCCTAACGAAGTTAGTGTAAGCCGTTTCATTGTTTCTTACTCCTTATATGTCACTACTACTTACTCTGTAGCTTTTAAAGTTACGAAAGCCCGACCTGTTTTCTTGCCAGCGCGAAACACTGCAAGATTATTCCCATCCAAATCTTTGACTATCTAATAATGTCCAACATAGGAGGTTTGAGATATATGATAATCTGGGGCAACACGACTATAATATCTCTCGTTTCCATCATAATCTATCCAATAGTATGCAATGTCGGAATTAGTGCGATTCACGAAAATAATTTCAGTTTCAACATAATTAACATTTGATTTTAATCTTGATTTTTCATTCAGTTCAATATCCTTTAAGTCCACCCATTTGCCACCCCCATCGCTATACGAGTTTAGCAATTGTCTATTTAATTCTGCAAATTCTTGTCTAAATGACCGCCATTCAAATTTTTGCGATTTCCTCGGATCATAGCCACGTAAATGAGGTAGACCAGTCCGTGTTATTGCAGGTGTGTATCGCCAATTACTGTCGCCATAGACTTCAGCAAGCAATGCTGCGAGTGGTGGATCATACGTTTTGAGATGTTCGCGAGTTTTGACATGATGATTCTTCCCTATGTTAAACCAAAATTGGGTACCTTCCGCCCAGTACTCTTCCTCGTTTGTAATAGCATATAATTTTTTCCATAATCCATTTTTCCTTGCAGAAACAAACGCCTGTCTGAGTCGTTTATCAAAACTTGGATCAACAGTTTTCAATCCTATCAGGTGAATCGCATGGCTGAATTCGTGAAGCAAAATACTATTAGACTTATAAGGATCATCTTGATAATTCAGTAGATTTTCCTCACCACAACTCACAGTTAATGTTGGAGGTCTGGCACCTAAACCACGTGCACGTAGATCCCAATAAAATTTAGGTCTTAGATAATTGTAATCAGGGATTTGTGTTATCTTTTCGTTATGTGCAATCACAACAATACGCACACCGTTTTGCACAAGGACAGGCAGTATATCTTCACGGTGTCGAAGCATCTGTCTAATAAGCCATGCTGCTTCTTTTAATGCGTTAGGATTCACGTTGGCAGACGCTATGACAGGTAATCCTCCCACACTAATCCATTGCTGGTAAAACGGACCAAGATTATATGTCTCTCGGACGGTTGTCGGGGGTGGAACAGGTTCGAGTATGTAGACCGTTTGTGTCGTCTCTTTATGTTGAAAAGGATAATAGATGCCACAGCTTACAAAAAAGATGGATAGACAAAACATCAGGTAGATCGCTAACGATTTGACTAAAACACTATTTGTGTTGGTCTTACATCCTTGTGGAATCTTCATGTTTTACCCATTCTAATTTCTGTTTTCTATTGTTCCCAATACTTCAACTCGTGTCAAATAAAGCACTTCTACCATATCAAGCACACAGTTTTTAGAGCACGGTTCTTTGATCCACTACAGTACTTAACAGCACGTAGAGGACAAAGAACCGCAACATTCTAAGCATAAATATTCTGCATCTGCCAAGCATCTAATGATACAAGCTGACTGTCTTGCCCTTGAGAACGTAATGACACACCAACACTATCTCCCCTGCCAGGATAGACACGCATAGCAACACATTGTCTACCATTAGCGAATACCTCAACAACACTCTTGTCTATAAATACTCGAAGTTTGAGCGTTTCGTCTCCTAAAATAGACAACCCTCCGGTTTCCGGAGCACGTGAACGTACATCCGGTGCAAGTGATGAATACGATGAATCTATCGTTAACAGACTTTCGCGAACATTTCTTTCTGAATTATGGTTTCGCATGCCGCGTTCTCTAAAAAATGCAATACGGGTGAATTCCTCCTTCTGAGGCGACCGTAACACGTTCAATTCAACCATCGGTGAACCTTTCGTGTCAATTTCAAGCTCCAGCTCCATCGCATTGCCATTGATACCCTCTAACACAACCTCCTGATTCGCAGGTAACACCATCGAATCAACATGCTGATGGTCATACCTCAGCGATTCTATATCACCAGCAGGTTCAACACCGATTTCATCTCTTGAGAGAACCGTCAACCGGCGTGGCAACGTCATAATCTGATTCCAGCCCTTTGTCGGTTTCGCAGGATTCATGTTATAAATAACGATGATATTTCCCTCACCATCAGGCGTCGCAGAAGGTGCATGCACACCCGCAGGAGACGCTGCACCAAAATTGCTTTTCGCACCGCCTGTCACAACAAACTTATCCCGTGCTTTGTCGTAATCACCCAATAGATACTGCCCTCCGCTCATGTGACTGAAAAATAGGAGAATGTGCCGATCACCTATTGGCCAAAAATACGGACACGCCCCATCATCACCCACCAATGTATACTGATCATTTTCAACGAACGGATGTAGATATACCCAGTTCGCTAAATCCGCTGAACGCAGTAGAAAATTCGCACGCACCGGTTTCCCCGCAGGCCCGTGCGGTAACGTTCCACCCGATAACGAATAATACATGTCATCCTTCTTCCAAATACACGGATCAAAAACACGATAAACAGGTGTAGTACCATCAGCATGTCTTGACGGTATCACTGCCTTGCCAGATACCTTCTCCCAATTCAACAGAAGCGGATCGCTCGATACAGCAACCATGTTACCAACGACCGTGCCGTGATACATCGCAATCACGCGATCCTCCTCAACCAACGTAGAACCAGAAAAACAGCACCTCTCTGGATTCGGATAAATCGCATAAGGGAGATCACGCCAATGAACAAGATCATCACTGACCGCGTGTCCCCAATGTTGACGCGTATCTTCAGGTGGATACGCCTGATAGAAAAGATGCCACCTTCCTTGCCAAAAGCACAATCCATTCGGATCATTGAGCATCGCTTCCGGGTTAATGTAGTGGTAAATAGGACGATGCGGATCCCCTTCGTAAGTTTTACGATATTCATTCAGCCGTATCATCAACGGATTTGTCTTCAACTGTTCTTCCTGTTCCTCCAACGTTTCCGCGAAGGTATAATGTGGCACTTTTGAGGTGAAGTCTTCGTTAGCCATAGTTTCTCCTCCGTATAAAGTCTATAAGATTTATATGTGCTTAGCATAGCATGGGATAGATTGTATGTCCAGAAAATTGTGTTCTAAACAAGGTGATGTTTTCGGATGGCAGTGAAAAGCGGATAATTTCTTTGAGAATAAGGAGATAGGCACGGGTCGTCGGAATGTTTAATTTACTCTAAATCAAGATTTGGAATTGCCCTTATCATGTGGTTTCTGCTGAATTATATTTAACGATTTCTTCCCAGAGCATGCTACCTTCCGCATCGCAAAATTTCTGCATAAATTCTAAAGTAAACTTGTTGATAACTTTAGCATACTCTTGCTTAAACTGTTCATTTTTTAGTTTTGCTTGATACCCTAAAGGTTCAATGATGTTGGTGTAAAGATTTGCATCATCAGAAATAAACTCCCAAAATCTTTGTCCACACAACTTCAGGTAGTCTCCTTCATCTGGCTTACGATCTTTGCCGTAGCAGCAACCATTAATAGCAACAACATTAGCAGACGATGTATTTGTGCCCAGAATTCGTTTTGCCTTTCTGAAATCGTCCTTTAGTTTTGAAACTTGCCTACTATTTCCCCAATTGGGTCCAGATTTGATTGATACAATATATCTATTACTATCTTTTTCAAACTCCAAATCAATCCCTTCCGCTGAGGATTTTCTGCCACCGTATACCTTGGAACAAATAAAAATAGCAAGTCCTTCCAGAAATCCACCAAAAATTGTCTCTTCTTGTGAAGATAAACGAGCATCTAAAATGCTCTTTACAAAATCTTGTGCTGTATTTATATTTTTTGCCTTGAATAAATACGGATTTTTTTGTTTGACAACATCCATTAGTTTCAATGTTTGGAGTTTATCTAATCTCCTCTGGTGAAAGACTTGTATATTCGCCTCCACATAATCAGTGATCTCCTGTTGTGAGATGGGTTTCATTTTCAGCCTCTTCAAATAATGTATATTGTGCAGGTTTGATATTCTCTTTTGCCACTTGATAATACTGAGGAAAAATTTCTATACCGACGGAATTTCGGAAAAACTTTTGCGCAACCTGACAGGTCGTCCCAGAACCTACAAACGGATCAAGCACCCAATCATGTTCTTTTGTAAACAGCTTAATGAACCATTCAGGCAAAGTCTTTGGAAATACAGCACTATGTTTTCGATTTCCAGTTTCCGTTGCCAAGTGAAGAACATTCGTCGGATATGCCATTTTTCGGTCCAACCAATTCGAAACGTTCTTACCGAAACCGCTACCCACTCTTGATGTATCCCGACTCCGGTCTGTCTTGCTGAGTTTTTTCAATCTCTTCTCCGCCCAATCCCCCATCGGTACCATCACAGCCTCTTGATACATAGCGAACTTCTTAGTCTTGTTAAATTGTAAACACCTTTCCCATGCATCTCTAAACCGATTTGGCCATTTACCCGGATAGCTGTTCTTCTTATGCCAAATAAACTCCTCTGTCCATAACCATCCCTGCCTTTTCATTTCAAGTATCAACTCAATCACATACGTATGCCGTTCCCCATCCACAGCTTTCTCTTTGATATTCAATATGAATGTTCCGGATGGCTTAAGTACCCTTAAAAATTGTTCAGCACGCGGCATAAACCAATTTACATATTCATTCGGATTAATGCCACCATACGTTTTAGACCGTCTGTCAGCATAAGGCGGAGAGGTTATAATTAGATCAATTGAATCAGCATCAAAATTGGTGAGCACATCTAAACAATCTCCAAGATAAAGGTCTGTATTTATTGCTGGCATTATATCGTTTACCCTTTTACCCTTTCAATAAGTGCTATTGTATCAACGAAACCTTTTTAAGAGTACCATATTTTCCCTGATATGGTCAAGTCTAAAGTATTAATCGGAATAACCTCCCCCTTACTGAAAGGAAAAATAGATACTACCGAAGTCGTATGAGTGCTTCTCGAGCATCGTTAACTGCGCCAGGATGGTAACGTTCACTCTCTTTATCGGCAGCGATCTCTTCAAACTTCGGTATAATAATATGTTGGACGATACTGCCAAGATCGTCGCGATACCGCACGCCAATACGAGTTAAAGAATCAAATACTTCCCAGTCAATATAAATCCACTGCGTCTCCCCTCTATTCTCTCTTTCCAAATATGGAAGGATATATGGCACGGCTGGAGGACCGATCTCTTCTAACGCATCATCCATATCCACAGACTTAACCCCACCGTCACACGTAATGGCGATTAAGGCTTCTGCGGCGCGGGGATCACCTTGTTCACAGAGTTCATAGATCAGTAACTCTCTCTCGTCACTTTCATTGTGGTCTGTTGGTAATCTCGCTGGCATGAGTTCTGTGATGAGTTCAGTTGCACGCGGTGAATGCACACCGCCCCACGCATACGGATTGTTTTTGATATACTCCAGCCGTTTATACGCAGCTTTGACAGGATCCTCTTTAGGATCCACTTTAGGAAAATCAGGTTTGAGCACAGCTCCCTCTGGTGCAGTGTATTGTGCTTTCGGCTCGTCATGTCTGCCGGTGTGAGGTGTGCCATCTTCGTGAATATGGAAATCCGGATGTGATGTATCCAGCTCCCCTTCAACCACACCCCCTGGCGTTTGTTGCTGTTCTAATACCTTATCCTCTTTAGCTGCCTCTTTCTTGGGCTGCTCTATTTCCATATTTTGCCGGTAGAACAAAAATCCTACGGCACCGATGATGAGAATGAGGGTAGCGATCCCCCAATACATTTTTTTACTCATGAGCTTTTATTCCTTTCGCACTTTGGCAAAATTAGAGGTTGGTTGTGAAAATGTAAACTTCCTATTCACTGAAATAACCTCCTACTTCTAAAAGGAAAAATAGAATATTACTGAAGAAGATCAAGGGCCTCTTGTGCGTGGATGATTGAACTCCGACCATAACGATCATTATCTTCATCGGCAGCGATCTCTTTGAACTTCGGAATGATGATATGGTCGACAATACCCCCTAAGTCGTCACGATACTGCATGCCAATACGACTTAGAGAATCAGTGACTGCAAAACGAACAAGAATATAACTTCCCTCTTCTTTCATATTTCTTTCCAAATAAGGAAGAATGTATGGCACGGCTGGAGGACCGATCTCCACTAACGCATCACTCCAGACACCGATGTATCCGTCACAAGCATTTGCTATTAATACCTCCGCGGCGCGCGGATCGCCTTGCCAGCTGAGTTCGTACATCAAGTTGAGGAGTTCCTCACCATGGTCGTGGTCAGTTGGTTCGGGCGGGGGCATCAGTTCTGCAATGAGCTCAGTTGCACGCGGTGAATGCACACCGCCCCACGCATACGGATTGTTTTTGATATACTCCAGTCGTTTATACGCAGCTTTAACAGGATCCTCTTTAGGATCCACTTCTGGAAAATCAGGTTTGAGCACTGCCCCCTCTGGTGCAGTGTATTGTGCCTTCGGTTCGTCATGTCTGCCGGTGTGAGGCGTGCCATCTTCGTGAATATGAAAATGTGGATGCGATGTATCCAGCTCCCCTTCAACCACACCCTCCGGCGTTTGTTGCTGCTTTTGGCGTTCTTCTGACACCCTATCCTCTTTGGCTGTCTCTTTCTTGGGTTGCTCTATTTCCATATTTTGCCGGTAGAACAAAAATCCTACGGCACCGATGAGGAAAATGAAAGAAGCAATCCCCCAATACATTTTTTTACTCATGAGATTTTATTCCTTTCGCACTTTGGCAAAATTAGAGGTTGGTTGTGAAAATGTAAACTTCCTATTCATGACAATTACCTCCTTCTAAAAGGAAAATAAAATATTACTGAAGAAGATCAAGGGCCTCTTGTGCATAAATGACCGAAGATCGCTCATAACGTTCATTATCTTCATCGGCAGCGATCTCTTCAAATTTCGGGATGATAATGTGATCCAAAACGCCACCTAAATCATCATGATACCGCAGGCCAATACGAGTCAAAGAGTCAAATACTCCCAAACGAATAAAAATCCATTTTTCCCCCTTCGTATCCTCACTTTCTAAATATGGAAGAATATATGGCACGGCAGGGGGACCGATCTTCACCAACGCATCGGTCATAACCCTACCACTGATATATCCATCACAGATATTCGTGATAATGGCTTCAGCGGCACGCGGATCGCCCTCCGAAGGAGTGCGTCAATCTGAAAATCTACTTCGTCACCGTGGTCATGATCGACTATCACCGGTGGTGGCATGAGTTCTGCGATCAGTTCAGTTGCACGCGGTGAACGCACCCCGCCCCACGCATACGGATTGTTTTTGATATACTCCAGTCGTTTATACGCAGCTTTAACAGGATCCTCTTTAGGATCCACTTCTGGAAAGTCAGGCTTGAGCACAGCTCCCTCTGGTGCGGTGTATTGTGTTTTCGGTTCGTCATGTCTGTCGGTGTGAGGTGTGCCATCTTCGTGAATATGGAAATCCGGATGTGACGCATCCAATTTCCCTTCAACCACATCCCCTGGCGTTTGTTGCTGCTTTTGGTGTTCTTCTGACACCTTATCCTCTTTGGCTGTCTCTTTCTTGGGTTGCTCTATTTCCATATTTTGCCGGTAGAACAAAAATCCTACGGCACTGATGACGAGAATAACGAGGGATGCGATCCCCCAGCACATTTTTTTTGACATGTCAGGTTCTCCTTAAACTAAAACGTCATATTTATCATCTGGTTTTATCCAGTGGACAGGGTTGTCTTGGATTTGGACACGTCTGTGTGTCCTTAGGGAAAGGTTTGAAATCAGGATATGCTGATGGGGTACAATCCGCACTTACCCCCATTTTTTTTTGAATGCGTGTGTAGTTGTGTTCATAGGTTTCCAATGTTGTCATGTCAGTCCTTCTGCGGTGAGAAAGTTTATATCTCTCAAACAAGTCCTCTCGGTGAACAAGAGCAACGCCTCCTGCGTCCACACCTCGCGGATCATACGGTTGATGACACTGATCACGGAGTAAACTTTCCGCGTAGGGTGTAAAGTTTTTGCCCATCTGTCCGCAGCTTTTTCATAACACAGGAACGCCAAACCATAAGCCACGACTGCCAGCAAAAACAGAACTTCCATCCGGGGCTGTTCGTTCTTTCTCAAAACGAGTGCTTTGAAACCGAAGTTCGTTTTCAAGTCTCTGAACCCGTGTTCAATCTGTGTCCGCCGCTTGTAGCAAGTTCGCAGGGGGTTCCCCTGAAGCCGATTGGAGATAAGATATAACGGGTCTTTCTTGGTGTGCTGTCCCCCAACATAGAGTGCCACAGGCACCTGCTCCGTGTAGTGATAAAGCACTTGTGGGTAAAAACCATTTGCCACTTCTTCAAGGCACTGCTTGTTGCCTGCTATACGCACACCAACGTTCCGTGGCACACGCATCAAGTAGCAGATGCCTTGCTCCTCAAAAAACTTGAGGATCGCTCTCGCTCGGGCGAACCCTCTGTCAAAAACCAACACAGGCTCCCGACTGTCCCCTAACACTTTAACAACGCGACTATGAACATCGCAACAGAACTGCTGAACTAAATCGTTATGTCCTTGATAGGTGCCATCTTTGAGCATCTCATTTTTATACAGAACCCAATAGAGCGGGATCGCACGATTGCGAAACGGAAGGGCTGCAACAATCGCCTTCCATCCGCCCGGTAAATCTGTCTCGTCTATCAGCACAAGCAGATGCTGCATCCCCACAGAACGACACACACTGACAACTACATGTGCTAACCAAGCACCCTTCACCGCTGCAACCGGAAAATAGGTATCAACAAACCGCAACACACGCTTTTGCTTAGACTTGTCGTGTTTCACACGGATAGGTAGATGTGAGGCAATCGATTGAATACGAAAACTCGGGGCTACACACACAGCCTGTAGCATCAAATAAAAGTTGCGGAGCGTCGGTTTTTTGATACAAATCCCGTTGAAAACTTTACGAAAACCTGTTATAATCTTTCTGGGATGTACCCAACTAAGGGTATATTTCATAAGAATACCTCCCTGCCGGTTTTTCACCGACATTATTTTATATGGAGGTATTCTACCATAACCCATCAGACTTTCCAACTTATTTCTATACACACACACGCCTACACATACCGCATACAAAAATGGGGGTAAGTGAGGGTACAATCCCGTAGTATTGGATGATAGTACGGTTGACACCTCTCTATTGAGGGCTCACACCGCCCTGTGCCAAAGGGTTCACACCTTTCTGTTCTTGCGGATGTATTAGGATGCGTTGCCTTGAGAGGCACACTGCCGAGCACTAGCGCAGCGAATAGGAAACCGATAAAAAAGTAGCGGATGTAACAGCGAAAATTTCATAGGGACGCTCCTTCAGTCCAAACAGTATACATTGAAACCCTGTTCAATGCAACGACAAAACCGCGACGCAGGATAGCGTGCAGGCACACAAATATCACAGTGTCTGTTTCCTGCGATAAGACTTTATCTGAAAACATAAATATGAATGTGTGAATTACATAAAAGGCAAACAAAGAACTATGTCATGTATCTAAATTTTATTGCCAAATGCCACAATAAATGTTATTCTCTTATGCAATGAAAAAACAGATTGGGCAGGTTTTCACACCACTAAAATGGGCAGAATGGCTCATCAATAAATGGAATATCTTCGATGCATGGCTTAGCGGCGCACATATCTGCGATCCAACAGCAGGACAAGGCGCATTTGTACTTGCAATGCTCCATATCGCACGGAACAAAGGAATTTCCATTACCCCTGAACGCTTGTCACGCCTGACAGTTATTGAGATAGTACCCTCACATCTCGATCAGTTCAGAAAAAATGTTCAACAAGAATTTGGTATCAACTTCCCTACCTCTCAAATCTTTTGCCAAGATATTATTACGGAGGTACATACGCAACAATATGATATCCTCATTGGAAATCCACCATGGGCAAATTTCAGTGACCTTCCGACAGCTTACAAAACCCTCCTAAAACCTCATTTCATACAAGAGGGACTTGTGGCAGATACACAACAGACGCTTTTGGGTTCCTCTCGTGTCGATATAGCAGCATTGGTGTTGAAGGTAGTTCTTGGAAAACTACTCAAAAAGAACGGTTCAGGATATTTCTATCTTCCAACATCCCTCTTTTTTGGTGATGGTGCACATAGCGGATTTAGAAACTATAGTGCTAAATACTCCCAAAGCTCTTTTGATACCTATCGAAACTTTGCCATAGACACTGTTTATGAATTTACATCTACTAAAGTGTTCGACGGTGTTAACACCGCATACTGTTGTGCCAAATTTCAAGGTGATACACAACAAAAATTTCCAGTCAAATATTTCAAAGAGCTAGACGAAAATTGGGTCGAACATAAAGCTTTGCCGCTCAAAAATTCTGATGACCCGTGGCGGATTGTACAAAACCTTGACGACCTCAAGGCGGGTGAAACACTTGAAATTAGATTGTCACCTGAACAAAAACCACGACAGGGTGTAAATACATGTGGTGCAAACAGTATCTTTATCTTTGACCACAAACCTTCACACCTCCCCGAAGAATTTTTATATCCCCTGGCAACGAAGGAGATATGGCGGCAAAACGTATCATCCCCTCACAAATGGATTCTGCTGCCGTACCATCGGAAAACGGGAAAACCACTTACATGGCAGCAAATCCAAAAATATGACGCATTGAGCAACTACCTTCAGCACTCCCAAAATGAACTACAGGCAAGGAAAGGCACCATGCTACATGCGTCTATGAATAGGGGACACTGGTGGGCGATGCTCGGCATCGGTACTTACTCGTTTGCACCCTTCAAGGTAATATGGGAGGCGTACGGAAGAAACCAATTTAATCCAATTGTCCTAAGCAATGTAGATGAGCAAATGTGGCAAGGAAATCAGGCAATGCAAGCGTTCATCCCTTGTTGGTGTGAAAGTGATGCATACAGAATTAAGACCGCACTTGAAAATCCTGAAATTCCAATGTTATTGCAACAACTTAATGGAGCAGGAAAGTGTAATTGGGCACAACCAGGGAAGATAAAAAAATATTATCCTTTGACGAATTACAATGTAAGGTTATATCGTGAATTGCATCTAAGAAGTCACTTTTGCAGTGGAAGAAAAAATATAAGCTGTGCGGGACACTACTGAAAGAGGTCCCACACAGCTTATGTGCTTATCGAGAAGCCTTGAGCCTTAACCAAATTGTATTCAACTATAACGTTTTGTACTCTTTACCAATGAATTTATCTGGAAGTCTTCACACGTGCCCACGTCGTTGCCAACTTACCTTCAGGTTCAACATTAAACGCCTCATCCCAGCCATTCAATAACTGTTGAATCTCCTTTTGTTCAAGAGCACGGCTGAGTATCACAATTTCATCAATCGCCCCAGTATATGACTCAGGACCGAATTTGAGTTGTAACACTTGTCCCGCAGCAACCTTGCCACCCCATTCGGGCTTCCAGGCATTTTTGCCAGCATCCAGCGCACCTTTTTCACTCTCAGGTTCACCATCAACATACATCTCAACAGTTGTACCATCATAGGTTCCCGCAACGTGATACCATTTCTTCTGCTCCAACTCCGTTTTACCATAGAACCCAGGCGTAATACCTTGGTCTGTCCAAATTCTGCAGGAGAAACCATTAGGCACCGGTTCACCACCAGATTGATCCTCAAGAAGAAATGCACCATTTTTCCTAATACCCGTATCCGAGTCAGCATCCACCCTGAACCACGCAGCAACAGTTAACTCCTCCTGGATACTTTTTATGCTAGCGGAATCTTTAACATCAATGCTGCCGCCACCACCAGCAACAACAGCCTGACCAAATTTGCCATCTTCAAACTTAAAATTTCCTATAATGTCACCATCATTATCATTTCCAGACGAATCGTCAGCATTGCCTTCAAACAACCAAACCCCAACGATCGCTTCATCATCCTGTTCAAGCCCCATGAGACTGCACAAAAACATAACAAAATGACGACACATACATATAACAATTTCATCATAACGCCTCCATGATATATCTAATAGATGTTGAATCTCCAAAAATAGAAAACCTTCAAAAAAAATCGGTCCCTTCAAAAAAAGGAATTCTCTATATGTTTCTGAAATAATACATCAATTTCATTTTTATAGCAAGATCTATTTCTAATACACTTAGAACCGCTGTTTCATTCCATAATGGTAGATTTTAGAATTAATCGGACATTCAGACAGTTCGTCCATCGAGTAGAGCCTGCGAAACCCGACTATTATTGAGATAAGGCGCAATTCGGAGATCGCTCCTACGGATACGGTGTCTATTTATTTTCATATTTAACCATAGGGTTATTTAGTTTTATGTATTTTAGTTGTTTTTTATCACAATCGTTAATATTTGGAATGTGCAGATATACCGTGATTTTTCATGGTATATCTGCTATACTTCACCTTAAAAACTTACGATCTTTTGAGGTGAAGAATGACAAGAAAAAAGTCCTGCCACTTAATGGATA
The DNA here is from genome assembly GCA_965200395.1 of Candidatus Poribacteria bacterium. Lineage (GTDB taxonomy): Bacteria > Poribacteria > WGA-4E > WGA-4E > WGA-3G > MSPOR6. Next base: position 2,527,011 of record CBDAUH010000004.1, read on the forward strand.
TGTTAGCAGAACTTACAGACCCACGCAAGGAAAAAGGGAAACGACACCCGTTGAAAGCAATCCTCGCACTTTTAGTCGTTGGATTGATGTGCGGGCATAAAGGGTATACATCCATCGCTACCTGGGCACGCTCACAGCCCGCACTCACAAAAGCACTCGGGTTCACACATCACAAAACGCCTTGTGCCGCAACTATCCATAATCTGTTGAAAAAGTTGGACGTTGAGGCATTAGAAAACATCCTGTCAAAATGGGTAAACGCCGCATTAGCAGAGCGTCCCGATTTGCAGGGGTGTTCCGACGCAGTCGCTATAGATGGCAAAACCCTGCGTGCGTCTAAAAAAAGTGGTGCGATGATCAGCCATTTACTCTCCGTCGTCTCTCATGAGTTAGGGATCACCCTCACGCAGCGAGGTGTCAGCGACAAAACCAATGAAATACCGGTATCAACGGAAATCCTCAAAGCGTTTGATGTAGCAGGCAAAGTTATCACAACGGATGCCCTTTTGACACAACGCTCTTTCTGCCACGGAATCATAAACAGCGGGGGCGACTATATGCTGCCTGTTAAAGGCAATCAACCGGACCTGTTAGAAGCGATTGAAAAACTTTTTCAAGGCGTGCCTGACACGCTTTCTGAAGACACAACACACCCTACTTTAGGGAAACCGATATACATGCATGAGACGATTGAAAAGTCGCATGGCAGACTTGAGACACGGTGTATCAAGGCAAGCACAAGTCTGAACGCATATCTGGACTGGCCGGGCATAGCACAAGTGATCCAATATCATTATACTTCCAAAAATATGAAGACAGGAGAAGAGACAACCCGCACTACCTATGGGATTACGAGCCTGAAACCGAGTGAGGCATCCGCAGAACGCTTACTTGCTTTACGGAGAGGCCATTGGGCAATAGAGAACAAGTCGCATTGGATGCGCGATGTGCTACTCGGCGAGGACGCATCACCTGTCAGATGCGGGGCTATTCCACAAGTCATGGCCGCTTTACGAAATACCGCATTATCCGTATTCCGTTTTCAAGGCATAACACGGATCGCTGATAAAATAAAGGAATATGCATCAAAACCTTTACTCACAGTTAACTTGATAAAATGAATATCTATAAAACTAACTATAGTTTGGACAATTTTTGTTTTTTTTATGGACATAAAGCAGGAAAGCGGGTATCCTTTTAGGAAACACAAATTTGAAAGGATATTTCAAATGACCCCACTTTCCTACTTGGACAACATGTTATCAGATTTTTGACCTTTGTTCAAGTATAATAACTTTCACCACTTTCAGACTTTCGTAAAAGGTCTGATAAATACGCCCTACCGAGGCACAATGACACAAATCTATCTTGCGACAGCCCAAGCAGGTCGGTATTGGTCTCTGCCAAAGTTTCTCTCGCGTGGCATCTGGTGTGTGGATCAAGTCGCCACTACGCTAAGCCATCAAGTGCTATCCGCTTACCCCACGGGCATCTATGTCTATGATGAGACGCATGCCATAAGTAGCGGTTCAAAACAAGCGGGTTTGCATTTCCGCAGGAACCCTGCGTATCAGGCACGTAACAAGAACCAGTCCAAGTTTCATCACGGACACGAGTTCGGTGCGATTGGGTGGCTGGCAGAAACGCCCGAAGGCACGCGCCTGTTTCCATTAGCCACACGGATGATGGAACCGAAAAGCGAGGACGCGAATAGCCTCGCCGTGCTGAAGCATTTATGTAATCTTGTGCCACCGGGTCTTATCATTTTTGATAGAGGTTTCAATAGACGCAAAGTGTTCACGGAGATACTCTCACAAGGACATCATTTACTTTGTCGTGCGAAGTCAAACGCAGCGTTTTTTCATATACCGAAACGCCCTAAGCGTCTCAAGAGAGGCAGACCCCGTCGGTATGGTAGCCGTGTGTCTATTCCACACCTGAAGTATACAGATATCGTTGTTGAGGATCAGACACTTTCTGTCGCTGATAAAGTCGTGCGAACAAAGATGTGTCCTGTAGATGTCCGCATCGTTGTGATACGCAAACGCTTGAAAAAGTCTAAACCCTATCGGTATTTTTGTGTATTTACTTCAGATTTACGACTGCCCGTAGAAACAGTTATCCGACACTATAGAAACCGATGGCAGATTGAAACTGCCTTTCGGGACGCTAAAGAAAACTTCGGATTTGACACCTATCAACTCCGAGACAGGAAAAGTTTGGATCGGTTCGTTCAACTCAGTTTCACCGCAGCAACGCTGACACAACTCGCTTTCAGTCCGTTGGCAATGGAGAAGACATCCGAAGAAACCGACACAGACAAGGTTTCTCTTGATTTAGAAGACGTGCTATCCACGCTCAATATACACTGGTATAAACCGAAACATCTCACACGCGGCTTGATGACCGCTTACTTGCAGCGACGTTTACAACAAAACTATTTTTATACGGGTTACGACCCGAGGAAAAACGCACAGAAAAAACTGAAAATCCCGAAGATACTACATGAACTAGTTCAACAGCAACTATTTTCACGATTATTGGAAAAATGATGACTAAAAAACAGTGATTTCTAACAGAATTTAGACAGAAAAGGGGCGTTAGCAGCGGTTCTAACACCTGTTCAGAAGTGCTAACGGGGAAGTGCTGCCAACTATTCATAATCTATAACAAGAGCAAAAATGTCCAAACTATAGTAAAACTAAATAACCCTATATTTAACCATAATACACCTTGACTTGGATATTTCTGTATCAAAGTATGTCAAATGTCTATTACCTATAAAAAATTATTTGCTTAAATGTTCGTTAGTTGTTATAATTAACTTATGTGTGGTGTAAAGCATTTTAAATGATTCTTATATTTTATATCTCCCGTTTGGAGGTTTAATAGTGAAGAGTCTACAACTGAAATCACAAAGCAGAAATGAACTGATCAGATGCCCATTATCTGGGCAAGGTTTTTGCATGTGCCATGCTTTTCAGTTATATTTTAACTATAAGAAGTTAAGTACCCCCCCCCCGCGGAATATTCATTAATTTATTTACGTTACAAGGTCTTATCACAGGAAACACAAACTGTGATATTTTTGTGCCCGCACACTCTATCGCGTCGCGGGTTTTTGTTGTTGCATCACACAATTTCTGGACAAGTGATGCAACTTTTTTGCTTGAGAGTAATAGAAGAACATGGTATTGTTACGTCTGATGCCTGAAACGCTATCAGCGCGTAGCCATGCCATAGTAAAAGTATGACAGAGCTGGTTTCCATTTTACCACAGGCACAAGTCTGTGTCTATAAAAATATGAGAGCATGAGAGCCAGCAAGACCAAAAGGACACCGCTCCTTGAGGGACTGTCAAAAATATAAACGAACAATCCTTTTAAGGAGGAAGTCAATGAAATTTTTCCATTTTGCCGTTATTGCACTCGCAGTAACATGCTTGTTCGGGATAGTCCATAGTATTCATGCAAGAGAGATTGTGGACTTCCCATCCGATACTACCGACTATTCTTATAGCGGTTACATATACCATACAGCACACCTAAAAACGGATGTGCCTTTTTATTGTGTATGGTGGTATGTTGATGGGAATTACGCAGGATGGAGCAATGGCGGTAATACAGAAACTGAAGCTAACTTCAGTCCTTACTGGCTTACTGGCAGTATTGAGGGGGTTGAGCACACGATCACAGCAGAAGTTGGATGGCTTGAGGATGACGGTGCTACACACCTCGATACTGATTCCTATAATATAACAGTCTATGCGCCGGAATACACATCTACTCCAATAGATAATAATCGCGACTTGCTTTTCTTGAGTGGCTATGTAGAAATCAGCAAGCAGACGTATGACTACGATTCCGGCTACATGTCCTTTGACTACGCTGTAAGTGCATATCATAGTGGAGTAGAAGCTGATGGCGATATCAGCATCACCACCGAGTATAAAGCATCTTTTCGCGAACTGAACTTAGAAAATAAAGATTTTAGACATCGTGGGAAAATAAAACCTGAGGATGGGAAAAGATATTTTTCTGACTCAGGACCCCACGGCATAACTCTGGAGTTCGGTGGTCAGGGAATATATTACGAAGGTGAAGCATACGTCCGTCTCGTAGTAGACGAACGAATACAATATCGTGCCTACATCGATAAGTGTTCACGCAATCTTTAGAAGGGCCTGCGTGCCCTTCTAAAATATATTTAAGGAGAATCGTCATGCGAATACTAGTATTTACCCTCTGCTTGTTTCTGCTGTTTGCCACTACTTCAACTGCAAAGATACTTGTGACATCGTATATTGCAGAAGATGTTAGGGCAAAGCACATCGTCATGATGGAGGATGATGGCACCGGGATCCAAACAATACACACGGATGATAACCTAAACCCTCTCGCTGCCCGCTGGGCCCCCGACGGTAAACAGATTGTCTTTTATAGATTTCGGAAACCGGGGGATGCGCAATCAGGAGAGATTGTTCTCATAAACTCAGATGGCACAAATGAACGCCTCTTGACACGAGGAATGCTTGATAGACACCCCGTATTTTCTCCAGATGGTCAGTCCGTTATGTTTCCAAGAACTGAGAGAATAGATAATGAGAACAAGGACAGTATCTGTATACTGAATTTAGGGAGTGGAAAGATAAAAAAAATAACGGATTTCGCTGTGAACTTTCCCGACTGGTCGCCCGATGGTAAGCAGATTGTTTATAGTCCTATTACAAAAATAGGAAATTTTACTTCTACACTTTGGATCATGGATGCCAATGGTAGACATCCCCGTGAACTGCTGCCACCCCCGCCACAAGGCGGGAACGGCATTAGTCGGAGTTATGCCCGCTGGTCCCCTAACGGTAAACAGATAGTCTTCTCTGAGTATGAATTCAAGTATAATCCGCAGATAGGTTTTATTCCACAAGCGAATCGTTATTTCATTTACGATTTGCGCACAAGAAAAACGGAGCAGCTACGGATCCCTAAAACATATAAAACCAGCGGACTGGACTGGATGGATAACGGCAAAGCCATTCTTTTCAGTGTAGTGGAAGTAGAGTTGAACGGTGTGAGAAAGCACAATCCGTATCATATCTATAAATATCATGTCGTTACAAAACGGCTCACACGGTTATCAGAAAAGACTTGGGTCTCTCCCCACTTGGACTGGATCAGTGATGCTGTGTTACCTGTATCCCCCAAAGGCAAAAAAAAAGTGACGTGGGGAACGCTCAAGCAATAGATTAGACAAATCCAAAGAACATTAAGTATAGGATTGCAATAGCAGGGGACACGTTCCCCTGCCATTCTTTATTTAAGGAGCATCGTCATGTTTTTATACAAATCTGCTTTGCTTTGTTTGCTGCTACTGTTTTTGTCAACCGCAGCACATGCCAAAATTGTTTTTGGTTCTACACGCGATGGGGTGCCGGGTATCTACGTGATGGACGATGATGGCAGTAACCAGACACTTCTTACTGAATCCGAAGAGTTACGGCCTCACTTAAGCATCTGGTCCCCAGATGGCAAACAGATACTGTTTAAAGGACGGATACACGGAGCGTATACTCTTTTCTTGATGGACCCAGATGGCACAAACGTACGGCAACTGATAGAAAACGATAATGATAGTTATTTCGGTAAAGCTTCATTTTCACCAGGTGGCAAATTTATCGTTTATGATAGAGATTTTTCGGTAGATCGCAAGGAGAAATATAGCATAGAAGTGTTGAATATTAAGACGGGGGAGACGGAAGTAATATTATCGGATATGAATGTAACCTTCTGCGATTGGTCGCCGGATGGCAAGCATATTATCTTCACAGAGCCGCTCAGTCCTAACAGTAGCAGCACTATCTGGATTATGGGTGCGGATGGGCATAAGCCCCGTCCGCTTATTCCTAATCCGGGGCGGCAACCGGGTAACTTTAGTATTCACCGAGAAAAACCGCGTTGGTCACCGAACGGTCAGCACATCGTGTTCACAGAAATGGAGCTAAAATGGGAGCGTATACCAAATGTCGGTAACGCGCTTATCTATAAAGCGTTTCGGTATATGATTTACGATCGCACCGGTAATAATATCAGAAAACTATCCATACCGAAGGACTGGATATGCTATGGCATTGACTGGATGGATGACGGCAAATCTGTTGTTTTCACTGCCCGGGCTGATATGCCTATAGACCAACCGTTTCCGATCGATTTTAACTTCCCCCCTTGCTATGTCTATAAATATCACATCAAAACAGGTGAGATCACGCAGCTCACAAACCATCCTGGTTGGGATCAGACGATAGATTGGATCAGTGATGATGTGCTACCTGTATCCCCCAAAGGCAAAAAAAAAGTGACGTGGGGAACACTCAAGCAATAGATTAGGCAAATCCAAAGAACATTAAGTATAGGATTCCAACGGCAGGGGACATGCCCCTGCTGCTTGTTTTCAGGAGTATAACTATGAATGGACACAAAGTTGTTTTTCTCTGCTTACTGCTACTGTTTTTGTCAACCGCAGCACATGCCAAAATTGTTTTTGGTTCTACACGCGATGGGGTGCCGGGTATCTACGTGATGGACGATGATGGCAGTAACCAGACACTTCTTACTGAATCCGAAGAGTTACGGCCTCACTTAAGCATCTGGTCCCCAGATGGCAAACAGATACTGTTTAAAGGACGGATACACGGAGCGTATACTCTTTTTTTGATGGACCCAGATGGCACAAACGTACGGCAACTGATAGAAAACGATAATGATAGTTATTTCGGTAAAGCTTCATTTTCACCAGGTGGCAAATTTATCGTTTATGATAGAGATTTTTCGGTAGATCGCAAGGAGAAATATAGCATAGAAGTGTTGAATATTAAGACGGGGGAGAGGAAAGTAATATTATCGGATATGAATGTAACCTTCTGTGATTGGTCGCCGGATGGCAAGCATATTCTCTTCACGGAGCCGCTAAGTCCTGGTACGGACGGCACGGTGTGGATTATGGGAGCAGATGGGCATAACCCACGCCGACTTATACCGGTAGCAAATGGAGCAGTGGCAGTGCAACGTTGGAGCCCGCGTTGGTCTCCGGATAGTAATCAGATTGCATTTTATCAAGAAGAATATGTATTGGAGAGAATAGAAGGATTGGGCATTGCGCCAATCCAAAAGGCGTTTAGACTTATGATTTGTGATAGAAAAGGTGAAAACATTAAACATCTCCAAATACCGAAGGATTGGGATTTTGGCAGTCTTGACTGGATGGATGATGGCAAATCCATTGTTTTCAGTGCGCGTGTCGGCATGCCGTTGAACGAACCGATACCACGCAATTTTAAGTTTCCCCCTGGTAACATCTATAAATACCATATAAAAACAGGTGAGATAACCCAATTAACAGATCATCCTGGTTGGGATCAAACGTTGGATTGGATCAGCGATGATGTGCTACCTGTATCCCCCAAAGGCAAAAAAAAAGTGACGTGGGGAACACTCAAGCAATAGATTAGACAAATCCAAACCACATTAAGTATAGGCAGGTATCCTTTATAGGTACGTGCCTATTTTCTCTGCATTTTGTTATCAGGACAGATGCATTCCTCTCGCTTGCAGGGGAATAAAGGGGTAAATCCTAAACAGGAACACCCAAAATTGGGTCCGTCCTGTCTATATCGCCATCCCTGCATCCCAATACGTTTGCTCAATCAATGCAATCTCCTGGTCTGTTAGTCCATACAACTGATACACTAACGCATCTATCTGCTGCTCAATTTCGCGCACACAATCACTTTCTGGGTCTGCTAATATCTGTTCAACAAGTTCTGATAATGCGGCTCTTTGTGCATCAGTTCGATCTGCTATTGGGACTTTTTCCATGCTTACTTTCTTGAATTACAATCTACCACCTTTCCATGGATCGTTTAGGCTTTGAAATTTGTGGCGCGCAAACCAATCAAAAAACTTACTATTTAGGATAGCAAGAAGGGAAAGATCACTATTAGATATAAAATATGTTGAGTTTAATCCAAATGTATTCTCCGTATCATAACATGCATAAAGAAATTTTGCTGTCTGCGGATAAATAATCTTCGGTTTTGTAAACCCAGAGTAGTAGTCACATGAGCGGAGTTCCCAATAAAATTTACCTTGGTCGTCACGCGCAATCAATCGATCCCGATAACCGTTCAGATGATTATAGATCGCTGGATAGATTTCGGCAAAAATTTGCTCCGCTTCTGAGACGTTTCTTGTTCCTGACCAGGGCCATTCTCTGTTAGCACTGCTGGCAATAACTATTAGATACTCGTTCGCAGAATTCGTTTTCCATTTACGAAGATTCCGTCCTCGCAGCAACGGTTTGATAATTTCAGTAGACGTTGAGTCTTGTGCTATTAATTCTTCACGTTTTTCCTCGTCTATTATGAATGCCTCGTTACAACCTGTTTTAATACCACAATAGAATTCATCTACATATTCACCCAGCGGCGTTCCTATATTTTGCAGTTTTTCTAGCAATGCTAATACCTCTAATGATGCCAACGCCCATCCTTCGGGTGATAGGTCAGAGGGATACATAGGAAACGCCTGTTCCTGAAAAGCGGTGGAGAGGCGAGGAATATCTGCATCATTTCGGAAAGTCACAGCGAGAAATGGTTCATCACTCGGCGGAACGTTTTCAACAAGAATGATACAAGTATCCACACTTGCCCTAAAAACTTGGACACTGCCAAAATCAAGCAACCTATGCATTTGCACGTTGTCAACAAAGAATTTTCTAAGTTTTTTACCATATCCTGCTCGTAGAAACTTATTGGAAGATATGTAAATCAAAACCCCACTCGCGCAGAGCAGCTCGGTTCCACGTTTATAAAAATAAACATAAAGATCTGATTTACTAGTATAAACTGCTGGGAACAATTGTTTTAAAGTTGGTTTAATCGGTGTGATAAGTTCATTGCGCACATAAGGCGGATTGCCGATTACAATATCAAATCCACCTTCAAGGAATACCTCCGGAAACTTCACCTGCCAGATAAACCCCTCCGGGCTCTCTTGCCAACCCTGAATCTGCTCTTCAAGATCAGCAATTACCTCCCGAAGCCTCTCCTTGGCACCATCGTTGTGGGCAACCAGATATTCCGCTTGATGCTCTTGTATCTGTTGAATTAAGTGCTCACTAAAACTGATTTGTTCAGTTGATGGCGTGGGACCGGTCAGACTATCTCCTACTGCAACTTTATAGTCTAAGTTGGGTAATGGTTGAGGTGTGTCTCCCTCATAATCCACAGCAAGACTTAGCCACAGGCGGAGCATAGCGATGTTAACGGCGAACTCGTCCTTGTCTACGCCGTAGAGATTGTTCTGTATAATGTCAAGTTTACGTTGATAGATTGTTGGTGAATCAATTTGATTGCTTTGGAAAAGTATTTTTCGCAATCGTAGCAATTCGCTCATCATACCGAGCAGATACGCCCCGCTACCACACGCAGGATCGCATATACGGAGCGTTTGCAGCACCGCTAATACTCGCTCTGGATTTCGGATTTCAGTTGCATCGCCATCATCAACAAACTTTGTTAGGCATGCTGCTGTCTCATCGGTTTTGTTCTTGAGACATATTTTCAAACTTTCGCGACACATAAAGGAGACGACTGGGCGCGGTGTATAGTAGCTGCCTGTGGCATGCCTCCCTGTAACGAGTTCTTCAAACACTTTTCCAAGTATCTCTGGGTCAACTGCAACCTCAACGTCAAGCGGTGTAGACTCGGTTACCGTGAAGTTATATCGTTCAAAAAGTTTCAATATCTCGGCAAATTCTTCATTTGGGATGTTTATAGCGTTGCGTTCATCATATTCCTGCATCTCAAAGAGCCCACCGTTCAGAAACGGCACTTCTCCCCGACGCTCTATCGCTGCAGTTGATTCTTCAGCAGTATCTGATGCACTGCCGAGCCCATGAAAGAATGCCCAGAAAAGTCTGTCATTGAGAAAGTTCTCATCGGTTTCCGCTTCCGTCGCTTCAAAAAGTGAGCGGAGATAGTTCTGGTTATCGTTATAGGTGAGCCATCCTTTCTTTTCAATGAACCGTAGGAACATCAGTCGGTTGAAGAGCCGTTGGGTATAGAGTCGTTTTGCTTCGAGATCGTTTTCAGGAATACCCTCAACAGCATTTTCAACGCGGGTAAAGACACTTTGGTAGTCTGCGAAGAACCTATCGGTGACTGCCTCGACATCGAATGCTTTTTTCCATGCTGTGAGCCATGCTTCGTTGTTTGGAAATCCATCGTGTGGTAAAGCAAGTGCGGGTAGGTTATACTCACAGAGTGTGCGGATGTGTGTGTCTCCCTGTTCCCAGGAGAAGATGGCAAGCACAGCACTTCGCCAATTTTCGTTAGCTGCAAAATGTGCGAAGGCGAACCGTTGATAGTCGGTTGTAGCACAGATAAAGAGGAGTTGGTCGTGTTCCCAGGCGGGTAAGTTTGGATCGCGATCGCGTCGTTCTACGAGTCCGCGTAGCACACGTCGCAGCGCGGTGCGATAGACAGACTCACTGTTAAATTGGAGGAAAAAGATACCCCATGGTTGTGTCCTTTCCATTACCCCATGTGTTGGTTGAGTCGGTGGGAATGGTGGTAGTTGCCAACAGTCAACGAATTGATCTTCAGTGGTTTCGTCAAGGTTCAAGTCTTCGGCGGACCAGGGAAAGGCGACATCTGCCAGTTCAACGTCTTCGGGGATGGGCCAATCAAGTTTATCACGGAAGAAGTCTAAGAGTGAGTCAAAGTCATGGATATTTTGAATATCGTTTGGTGTAATATAAGGCATTCTTTTCCTTTACCTGTCCCATGGGCAGTGGGTGTATCCGCACGATAGGATTGTGTATAAACTCCCCAATTCCCCCAAGAGTCTTGATTATACTGCGTTATACGTAAATACCGATGAACACCTTGTTTCTTAGGATCATCACATCGGCGGTAGGACGCACCACATATACCTAAAGAATACCAACCCCAGTTCCCTGATAAACTATCATGCTTATAGTATGTTATAGATTTACCACAGTATAGGACTTCATGCTTTCGCACATCAGCATCTTTGCATGACCAATATTCATGATAGCAACCACCATTGCAGTATGTTTTGTGTGATGTTGCCGAGCCACTCAGTTCGGACGTTGACACACGTGTGCCAACAACGCCTGTTATAGGGTCTGTGACAGGTGTACTCGGACTTTTCCCAGCATACCATACTTCTTGATACCACCAAGAATCGTTATACCACCACGCATTACAAGCACCTCCGCAACGAACAGCAAGTGCTGGAACAGTTGTTTGCATCTCACTGAGACTGTCACTGTTAACTTTTTTCTCAACAGGATTATCAGGCCCTTTTTCATGACGCCACCACTGTTCATACAAATCGTAAAACTGATCCCGATCAGAGACTGCATCAGCTATCTCTTGATTGTTAGATTCTATCTCACCCCATTTACTTATAAAATTAAGATAAACGTCAAAATTTTTACCACCCTTGAGTAGCTTAATAATATCATGTATAAAGACAGCCGTTACACCGACTGGAAGAGTTTTTTTGCAGTAATAGTCGTACCAACATTTATAAAAGAACTAAGTCCAGCTTTATCACGATTTACACCTTTTTCAAGGAAATTTGCTTGATTATTCAACTTAATGCCATCTGAGATCTCTTTATTTATTCTGGTCTCGGCATTCCCCCACTTTGTTTCCGCATCACTAAAACTCTCAACCATGTGCCTTGACCCACTACTCGTAGTAATTTGAGTTGGTGGTGGATCGTCAGCAAAGGTAAGAATGCCAAGAGGAATAGCAATCGCAAAAATAGCGATAACAGCAATCGTGGATAATTTGAAAGCCCGCATTATTCTGCACCTCCTGCGTCATTAGAGACTGGACCGAAAATCCTTGGTCCATAACTCCGCCGTGCATCCTGCTCTGCTTTTTGGGCTGCCAATTCAGCTGCGTATGCTCTTATTTTGGCATATTTGGCAGCAAGAGCTTGTTCCCACTTCTCATAAAGTTCTGGAGAGGCAGTTTTAGGATTAAAATCTGGGTGTTCCTTCAAGAAATTGTAATGATCTATGCTATGCGGGTCACCTTCCATTTCACTCATATATCCTTGATTTCGTTGGCGTATTGTCTCTGCTGAAACCGGTGATGAAGTGTTCTGTTGTGCTTTTTTGGGCACATCATTAGTGATTGGTGTTTCAGGCGTTTGTGCGATTGGCACTTTATCCCAATGATTATGATGCCACACCCATTTGTATCCTGGTTCAGCAGCTGGTGGGTTATTCTTTGATGCCTGTTGCCGTATATGGTCTATAACCTCTTGTGAAGGGTCTACATCTATGTAGACATTTTTAGGATCGGTATCTGTCGGGCGTATCAGTAGGGTTCCTAAAGACATACCGATTAGTAAGACTGCCAGGATACCGAGTCCCCAGTATAGTTTGCGTTTCATTAATCTATCTCCTATAGTATTGCTTGATTTGACAGTCCACAAAGGGGCGGTTGGCAGGAAGTATTGCGGGAGTCGTTTTTTGTAGTGTTATTTTTTCGGACGATTTTGGTGCCTCGCTTCAAGTGACATTTGTAAGTATCTCTTTTGCTCACTCCTTTTCCGAATCCTGCACAAACTAATAGGTTATGCTACAAAGAGACACAACCTGGAAAGGTGTCAAATACGCTAACGCCGAATGCGGGCGTTTCTGCTGCTATACGTACTGAATAAAGGGCCCGATGCGTTTTGGATGCCCTGTTCAAGACTTTTCGGTTTCGTTTTCGGGGTGGATTTCCTGATATGTCGGTAGTTCTACATGCTGGGGTTCAGGTGGATCACTGGATTTATATTTGACAATGGCTTTGACAATCCTTCTGCGCAGCTCAAAAGCCATTTGTAGCGTCAGCACCTCGCGCCTACCGAAGATAGCGGCACCTCCGGACAATTGCACGATCAGAGCGTGATCTCCTCCTGTCAGAAGGGGTTCGATGTAAATATGTTCGATGTGATCGGCACTAATGAATCTTTCGTTGATTAGGATCATAATTGTGCCCCTGTTGAATGTGCATGGTGTTGCTTGAACGCTGCGAATTCTTCTCTGAGTGCTTCAATCTGTTCCTGCGGATCGTTGTCTTTCGGACTTTGTTTTGCCCCGCGGGAGAGAAGAATGCCTATGAATGCTGTTATGACTGCCGCGAAAATCCCTATGAACCATTTGACTGTAGAGATATTACTTTCAACGCCTTCGATTTTGTTATTAACGCCTTCGATTTTGTCGGCGATTTTGTTATTAACGCCTTCGATTTTGTCGGCGATGTGGCTTTTCATACGAGTCTCGGATGCGGTGATCTCGCTTTTGACTTCCTCTTTGACAATCAAGCGTATCTGGTTGAGGTCTGCGTCGGTCAACTGCCCCAGAGCGGGCGGCGCGATTGTAGAAAAGAGTATCAAGAGTGCAAGGATGGTTGTGATGCTCACTACGCCTGTCGGCGTGTGCTTCTTATATTTTTTTAGCACATGTTCCTCCTGCTTTGTCCAGCCCCCGCCCTTTTCCGTAGGTGAGGGATAGGATCCATGCGGGTTGCATGGGGTGGACCCCTATCCAATGATGCTGGATATATTAAACTACATTTTTCGAATATTGTCAAATCTTTTTTGACTTCCGCATAAGATACGCGGGTTGGTCCCAAGTCTAAAGACTTGGGATTGTTAGAGAAGTCACTTCACCAAATTCTTATTCTACGATCCAAATCCTTTACTGCATCCTCAATTCTACTGATCCATTCATCTGAAAGTTTTTCGATGGTCTCAAGGTTGTTCTCAAGTTTTTTATTCAGTTGGTAAATATCTTCATTAATTCTACTGATCCGTTCATCGGTTAAATATTTGACATCCCAGTCTGAAAGTTTTTCGATGGTCTCAAGTTTTTTATTCAGTTGGTGAATATCTTCATTTAGCGATGAGAGATCAGACTTAATTTGCTCAAACATGTCTTCGTATTCTTTCTTTCGCATGAAAATCATCTGTCTCTATCTCCTTTGTTTGTGTGTGGGTTTAAGTCTCCGCCTGGGATGTCAAATATGTTATAGTGACCCACAGCCTGATGAAGTTCAAGAAAATATTTGGGTAATTCTATATTCCCCAGGCCCTGTAGGTAAGGTATTAATCTTCATTTATGGTAAAATATAAAGTTTTCTATACATATTTTTCTATTTGTGGTATAATACCCGGTATTATGGCATATTCAACAGACCTGCGAAAACGCGTGCTTGATTTCATTGATAACGGCGGCAGTAAAGTAAAAGCTGCGAAACTTTTCAATATCTCACGCGATGTTATCTATAAATGGCTCAACGCACCAGACCCACTCGCCCCGAAAAAATCAGGACCTAAAGGTCCCAGATGTATTGACTACAAGGCACTCACACAACAAGTAAAAGATTTACCCGATCAAACTATACAGGAGCGCGCAGATCATTTCGGCGTTTCCTACTATTGTATTTGGTATGGACTGCGAAAACTCGGTATCTCGCGAAAAAAAGACACTCGGCTATAAGGAACGATGTGATCACAAGCGAGAAACTTATCGTGAGCAACTCGCTGCTGCAAAGGAAAACGGAAAATCCTTAGTTTTTATTGATGAGAGTGGTTTTCGGTCAGAAAGTTTCAGGCGTTTCGGGTATGCTCCGAAAGGTGAACCTGTTTTTGACCTTATATCCAGTCAAAGAAACCGCACCACAACTTTGTTAGCTGCACGTATAGATGAGGCGTTTACAGCCCCTATATTATTTGAGGGGAGTTGTAATGCGGAGCGTTTCAATACTTGGCTTGAGTATGAGTTATGCCCGCATTTAGATGAGAACCATGTTGTTATTCTGGATAATGCGCGCATCCATAAAACACACCGCACCCGGGATCTTATAGGGGCATCGGGTGCCTCCCTATTGTATTTGCCGCCTTATTCACCGGACTATAACCCAATTGAACATGATTTTGCGAACATCAAACGCTTACGAGAGTATAATAAAGATAAAACACTTCAAGATATAATCAATATGTATAAATAATTCAAAACTCTACCATAGGTTGTGTATCCTGAAACGCAAACTAAAAGTAAACCCTACAAAAATGGATAAACGCACAGCAAAAGAAAAATCCGCGCTAATCCGCGTAATCCGTGAAAATCCGCGATTCAGACAAAAAAATGAGAATCACCCAAAGAATAAATTAATCTTCATAAGGCTGGGGAAACCTGCACTTCGTAGCAGATGCGCTGTTTTCTAAAGAAAATACCCATCTCACGTCTGCTCCACAGAGGCTGCTAAGCCAGCCACTTACCCGAAAGCAACTCCGTATTTTTGACACGTGATTTTCAAGCGGGATGCGATATTTCAATCGTCTTTCCCTAAACGTGCAATAGATGCCAAAACGTGCAATAGATGCCAAAGGCTTGAGTTGTATTGAGCCGCATGAGGAAACCTTTACCTGATTGTCTCACAACAAAGCAATCTACCACCGCATCAATCAGAACCAATGCCGAATGCTACATATAGTATAACATATTTTCTTGCAATGTCAAGTTTATTGATAGATAAACCGCTTAGCCGTCTACATCCCACAAGCTAAAACATGGGGATTTGACAGAAGATGTTAATCCGCGAAAATCCGCGATTCTGACAACCTCTTTGTAGCATAACCTTTCCAGGTTGTGCAGTTCGTAGGTCGGATAGAGCTCGCAAAACTCCACTATTATTGAGACAAGTCGCAATTCGAAGATCGCCCCTACGGATGTGGTGCCTATTTATTTTCATACTTAACCATAAAATCGTTAACAATTTCAGGACAGACGCATTCCCTTCGCCTGCGGATCCACGCTCTCATTCCCCCCGCCTGCGAATCCATTCTCTCATTCCCCCCGCCTGCGGGGGGATAAAGGCTCACTTACCCCCATTTTTGTATGCGGTATGTGTAGGCGTGTGTGTGTATAGAAATAAGTTGGAAAGTCTGATGGGTTATGGTAGAATACCTCCATATAAACCAATGTCGGTGAAAAACCGGCAGGGAGGTATTCTTATGAAATATACCCTTAGTTGGGTACACCCCAGAAAGATTATAACAGGTTTTCGTAAAGTTTTCAACGGGGTTTGTATCAAAAAACCGACGCTCCGCAACTTTTATTTGATGCTACAGGCTGTGTGTGTAGCCCCGAGTTTTCGTATTCAATCGATTGCCTCACATCTACCTATCCGTGTGAAACACGACAAGTCTAAGCAAAAGCGTGTGTTGCGGTTTATTGACACCTATTTTCCGGTTGCAGCGGTGAAGGGTGCCTGGTTGTCACATATAGTTGTCAGTGTGTGTCGTTCTGTGGGGATGCAGCATCTGCTTGTGCTGATAGACGAGACAGATTTACCGGGCGGATGGAAGGCGATTGTTGCAGCCCTTCCGTTTCGCAATCGTGCGATCCCGCTCTATTGGGTTCTGTATAAAAATGAGATGCTCAAAGATGGCACCTATCAAGGACATAACGATTTAGTTCAGCAGTTCTGTTGTGATGTCCATAGTCGCGTTGTTAAAGTGTTAGGGGATAGTCGGGAGCCTGTGTTGGTTTTTGACAGAGGGTTCGCCCGAGCGAGAGCGATCCTCAAGTTTTTTGAGGGGCAAGGCATCTGCTACTTGATGCGTGTGCCACGCAATGTTGGTGTGCGTATAGCAGGCAACAAGCAGTGCCTTGAAGAAGTGGCAAATGGTTTTTACCCACAAGTGCTTTATCACTACACGGAGCAGGTGCCTGTGGCACTCTATGTTGGGGGACAGCACACCAAGAAAGACCCGTTATATCTTATCTCCAATCGGCTTCAGGGGAACCCCCTGCGAACTTGCTACAAGCGGCGGACACAGATTGAACACGGGTTCAGAGACTTGAAAACGAACTTCGGTTTCAAAGCACTCGTTTTGAGAAAGAACGAACAGCCCCGGATGGAAGTTCTGTTTTTGTTGGCAGTCGTGGCTTATGGTTTGGCGTTCCTGTGTTATGAAAAAGCTGCGGACAGATGGGCAAAAACTTTACACCCTACGCGGAAAGTTTACTCCGTGATCAGTGTCATCAACCGTATGATCCGCGAGGTGTGGACGCAGGAGGCGTTGCTCTTGTTCACCGAGAGGACTTGTTTGAGAGATATAAACTTTCTCACCGCAGAAGAACTGACATGACAACATTGGAAACCTATGAACACAACTACACACGCATTCAAAAAAAAATGGGGGTAAGTGCGGGATAAAGGGGGGTAAATCCTTAAGTTTAAAAAATACACATAGGTATTTTATCACAACCTCCCCAACTTTACCATACATTTCTCAGAAAATATAGGGTTATTTAGTTTTATAGATATTCATTTTATCAAGTTAACTGTGAGTAAAGGTTTTGATGCATATTCCTTTATTTTATCAGCGATCCGTGTTATGCCTTGAAAACGGAATACGGATAATGCGGTATTTCGTAAAGCGGCCATGACTTGTGGAATAGCCCCGCATCTGACAGGTGATGCGTCCTCGCCGAGTAGCACATCGCGCATCCAATGCGACTTGTTCTCTATTGCCCAATGGCCTCTCCGTAAAGCAAGTAAGCGTTCTGCGGATGCCTCACTCGGTTTCAGGCTCGTAATCCCATAGGTAGTGCGGGTTGTCTCTTCTCCTGTCTTCATATTTTTGGAAGTATAATGATATTGGATCACTTGTGCTATGCCCGGCCAATCCAGATATGCGTTCAGACTTGTGCTTGCCTTGATACACCGTGTCTCAAGTCTGCCATGCGACTTTTCAATCGTCTCATGCATGTATATCGGTTTCCCTAAAGTAGGGTGTGTTGTGTCTTCAGAAACCGCGTCAGGCACGCCTTGAAAAAGTTTTTCAATCGCTTCTAACAGGTCCGGTTGATTGCCTTTAACAGGCAGCATATAGTCGCCCCCGCTGTTTATGATTCCGTGGCAGAAAGAGCGTTGTGTCAAAAGGGCATCCGTTGTGATAACTTTGCCTGCTACATCAAACGCTTTGAGGATTTCCGTTGATACCGGTATTTCATTGGTTTTGTCGCTGACACCTCGCTGCGTGAGGGTGATCCCTAACTCATGAGAGACGACGGAGAGTAAATGGCTGATCATCGCACCACTTTTTTTAGACGCACGCAGGGTTTTGCCATCTATAGCGACTGCGTCGGAACACCCCCGCAAATCAGGGCACTCTGCTAATGCGGCGTTTACCCATTTTGACAGGATGTTTTCTAATGCCTCAACGTCCAACTTTTTCAACAGATTATGGATAGTTGCGGCACAAGGCGTTTTGTGATGTGTGAACCCGAGTGCTTTTGTGAGTGCGGGCTGTGAGCGTGCCCAGGTAGCGATGGATGTATACCCTTTATGCCCGCACATCAATCCAACGACTAAAAGTGCGAGGATTGCTTTCAAGGGGTGCCGTTTCCCTTTTTCCTTGCGTGGGTCTGTAAGTTCTGCTAACATATCCATTAAGTGGCAGGACTTTTTTCTTGTCATTCTTCACCTCAAAAGATCGTAAGTTTTTAAGGTGAAGTATAGCAGATATACCATGAAAAATCACGGTATATCTGCACATTCCAAATATTAACGATTGTGATAAAAAACAACTAAAATACATAAAACTAAATAACCCTACAGAAAATACCAACTAACACAACACTTGCAAAAAATAGAAGCAAATGAGCTATTACTTTTAATTTGACATAATTCAGATTCACATGGTATTATAAATCCATTACAAATAAACTGGTTTTTGAAACATGAATCATGTGGTGTATGGCAAAGAGATAGATAGGAATACTGATAAAGCAGCGAAGATGTGCCATACATGTAAACGGATTTCAACAAATCAAAGAGGAGTAGAGTAGTGAAAAAGATGTTAGTGTGTATGTGGATGGTGTGCTGCTGAGTGCACTAAACGCAACTGCACAAATTGAATGGGATGCGGACGAGTTTATGACGTTATCTGAAGTCCAAATCGGTATGGAGGGCAAAGGTTACACAGTTTTCTCTGGCACCGATGCAGAGGAATTTACGTATCGAGTTGTGAGTATCGAGTATAATTCAAGCCCAGGCTGGCATGTCGTCTGGGCCGAAGGCACCAGTGAAAACTTCAAGCGTACCGGCGTTGCAGGTGGCATGAGTGGTAGCCCAGTATACATTGATGGACGGCTGATGGGAGCAATTTCACTGGGGTATTTCAACCAACGCGAACACTCAAATAACTTTGGAATCACCCCTTTTGAATTGATGGTAAATGTTGCAAAACGCGGCATGGAACCGAACCTATTATATGCACACACGCAGCAAACCGAACTCGGTTCCGCCTTTGTCCAGGAAGGTCTCAATAAGGTGTCAACTTTTCTGCCGAATGCGGACAACGGAATATTCCAAAACACGTTTGAGAATACGGATGTAGCATCAGATGACGACCTGCAGGTCCAACCGTTTTCAGTGCAGTTGGCAATACCTGTCACTGTGCCGAGGCTAGACAGACAAACGCTGCAGTTACTAAAACCATTTTTTGCAAGAGGAAACATGCTGCCTGTCCAAGCAGCAGGCGGTGGTGCCCCTGTTAAAAAATCCCCTGTTGAACCGGGACAGATTGTTGGACAAGAGGCAATACGTGGAGATGTTTCATCTTTCGGTTACGGAACGATTACTTACATTGACAAACAGAAAAAGGAACTACTTGCTTATGGGCACTCTGCTTTTGGAGAAGGCAATGTGAACCTACCTTTATCCGGTGGCTATGTCCACTTTATTCTTCCCAGTCGTACACGATCTTCCAAAATTGCCTCAGCAACGCAGCCGATTGGCACATTGGTACAGGATCGAGTGCCTGCAATTGCTGGACGTATCGAGGAGCTTCCCAGCTCACATCATTTTGTTCCAGTGACAGCGAAGGTTCAAACATCTGACAAGCAGGTGCATAATTTATCATATCAAGCTGCACGAGATAAGACGTTTACAGCAAGTTATGCGGCTGCAGGAATTTCCGGCTTAATCAGCGCAATGGAATTCTCTGGCAACGATCACACAGTGAATGTCTCCGCGAAAATCACGCTTGCGGATCACCCAGAGTTAACCAACAATGAGGTCATCGTCCATAACATCTTTTCATCGAGCGGTTCACCTGGGTTTAACGTTTCACGGACGATATTAGCACCGATGCTGGATCTGTTAGTGAATCCGTACGCAAAAGTTAAGATTGAGTCTATTGACTTTGATATAAAATTAGAGGATAGACGTAAGACAGCAGGAATCCTGAAATCACGACTTGATAAGAATGTCTATCGCCCAGGGGAAGAAGTAGAAATTACGTTCACCATTCGTCCTTACCTCGAACAAACTGAAACATTAACAGGAAAGATTAAAATTCCGAAGGACACCCCCGACGGCATTATTTTCCTACGTGCGATGAGCGCAAGTTCATATCAGAGTTGGAAACGTTCACGATCCCCGGGAAGTGCTCGACCGACAAACATCAATCAGTTAGTAAAATTATTAAATGATGGTGAACCGAACACGAACTTGATCCTTGAGCTTTCCGTGCCGCAACCCGGTTTAACTGTACAGGGCGAAGAATTCCCGAATTTGCCGCTGTCTGTCCTGTCTGTGATGAATACATCACTCCGCAGTGGCGAGAACGGTTTCACGTTTGGAACAGTGTTACACACAGACAAGGTAGAGACAGACTATATTATTGTCGGCAGTGTTTCTATGCAGGTGGCAGTAGATAGCAATGCACCCTAACTTACTATTAGATTATATAATCACTATCGCGCAATTGTAACAGGAGGATATATTTTATGCGCAGTTTTTTTCGTTTTTGGAGCCTGATGGCACTACTTTTAATGCTCGTAGCGAGCGCATCCGCCGTGACCACATCGTTATGGGAACAGCAGCAACGGACAGATTTCGAATCGGGAGAGATTAAGAAAATTTCTGTCTCGAGTATAGGAGATGCGAAGTTATCCCGAAAAGTCGATGACTTCTCAAAAATAGACGAGGCACGTATCTGGGCACTCGTTGAAGATTCTGAAGGCAATATCTATGCTGGCACGGGTAACGAAGGCAAAATATACAAAATAAGTGCAGACGGCCAAAACTTTTCACTGTACTACGACTCACCTGAAGTAGAGATATATAGCCTTGCGATCGGAGCAGATGGGACTTTGTATGCAGGCACAGGCCCAGATGGGTTGATCTACAAAATTACAGATGAATCAACACCGCCAGAAACCATTTTAAAAGAAGGCGACAAATACGTATGGTCTATGCATCTTGATGATGCTGGAAACTTATTTGCTGTAACGGGGCTTGAAGGAAAGATATATAAAATTACACCTGACAGCGAAGTCAATGTGCTCTTTGATGCAGAAGAAAAAAACATCGTCTCTTTAGTCGCTTATGAAGGCGGTTTTTATGCTGGCAGCAGCGGCAACGGTATCATCTACAAAATCAGCGATGATGGCACTGCCAATGTCGTGTATCAAGCAAAAGAGAAAGATGTACGGAATCTTGTCATAGATAGCGAAGGTAATGTCTATGCCACGCTAGTTACATCTGTCCCGATTGATAGAAGTGGTAGAAGCGCACGACCAAGTAGAGGACCGTCCGTACCATCTCCGCAGGCACCAGGCAGCGGACCCCCGCAGGAGAACAAATCTTTTATCTATAGGATTCATCCAGATGGAACAGTTGTACAGATATGGAATTCACCAGAACCGCTCATCTCATCTATCGTTTTGATAGACAACACAAGACTGTTAGTTGGCACCGGGGACAATGGCAAATTGTTCCACGTTGAAACACAAACAGGCGAATTTGCCGAAATCGGAAAATGTTCCTCAGAAGATGTTGTAGCCATATATCGGACGCAGCATTCGGACGACATGAAAACTATTCTAGCCGCAGGGAATCCGGGAAAGCTATTCCAATTGACATCAGATTTTGTTGAGGAAGGCACGATTGAATCCTCAGTCCACAATGCCCAAAGCTTATCGCGTTGGGGCAAACTTTCGTGGGAAGCGGATGTACCAGAGGGCACCTCTATAAGTTTTGCCACGCGTTCGGGCAACACACGTAAACCGGATGATACGTGGAATGCATGGTCAGATGAACTGATGACATCAGAGGGATCACAAATTCCGAACGCAGATGCACAGTATATCCAATGGCGCGCGAAGTTCACTACCACAGATCCTGCAAAATCGCCTACGTTGAAAAAGGTAGTCCTCGCCTCTGCACAAACGAATGTTGCCCCACGAATTACAGGTATTTCTGTAGGGGCATCCGGTAGAAATCCTTCACAACGGTCGTCAGCCGGCCCCCCTTCACCGAGCAATGCAGGTAGAAGTGCGTCCGCAGCTGCGTCACCCAAAAGATGGAAAATAGAGTGGCAGGTGTCAGATGCGAATAAGGACACATTGCAATTCACAGTCTACTACAAGGGTGTTGCTGAAGAAAACTGGCAGCTTCTCAAAAAGGAGCTGATGGTTCCCAGTTACGAGTGGGATATTACCGCAATTGCTGATGGTAAATACGAGCTGAAGGTCGTTGCTACCGATAAGTTAAGCAATCCGGTCGGTTGGGCAAAATCATCAGACAAGGTGAGTGCACCGTTTACCATTGACAATACAGATCCGCATATCGGTAAAATCAATATAGAAGCAAACGGGAACGGCACTTATAAGATTACGTGTCCTGTCTCGGACGTGATGAACACTGTACAGAAAGCCGTCTATAAAATTGACAATGATGAACAGTGGAAGGTTATTTTTCCGGATGATGGCATCTTTGATTCTAAAGAGGAACAACTGTTATTAGAAACTGGCAAACTATCTGACGGAGCCCATAGCATTACTATTCGAGTAACGGACAAAGCGCAAAATGTAGCGACAGGCCGCGAAAGCTTTTAAACGGTTGCATAGTGTTACCGCAAACACGATGTGTTTGCTACGGTTTTTATCTGAATCGCGAATTATCACGAATTTCCGCAATCTTTGTAGAGCAAACTGTCAGTTCGCGATCCATGACGATTGCATACTCATGCTTACAGCATCAATAGCACGATAGGTAATATCGAGCAGGGAATCCAATTCTGAAATAGTAATCTGTAAGGGTGGCATCAGGACAATTGTATTGACAAGTGGGCGGAGTATCGCCCCGTAGGATCGTGCCGCTTTGCATACACGGATGCCGATCTGTTCTTCAAAAGGGAACGGTGTCCGTGTATCAGGATCTTTCATCAATTCAATACCTGCAGCCATGCCACACACACGTACATCTCCGACATGGCGGAGTGTGTAAAAGTCCTGGAGCCGTTTGTTGAAATGTGCAACCGTGGATTGAAGCTTATCAAGTAGGTTTTCTTGTTCAAAGAGCGCGATATTTTCTAATGCAACAGCACATGCTAACGGATTTCCAGTGAAGGTATGTCCGTGGAAAAAGGTTTTGAGCTCGCTATATTCACCAAGGAATGCATTATATATCTCATCTGTTGTGAGTGTCGCTGCAAGTGGCAGGTATCCTGCTGCGAGTCCTTTCGCGGTACATAACAGGTCAGGGGTAACGCCTTCATGTTCACATGCCCACATTTTGCCAGTACGACCAAATCCGGTCATCACCTCATCAACAATCAGCAGTACCTTTCTACTTTTTGCTAGTGCTGCAACTTCTTTCAGAAACCCCTTCGGCGATAGGAGCATGCCCCCTGCACCTTGTATCAACGGTTCTAAGAGGATACCCGCGATTTGATCCGTGTGTTCAGATAGGGCATGTTCTACCGTCCTAAGCCAGTCCGCTTTCGTTTCTTCAGCAGAAGTTTTTGCGATCCGGTGAGATGTGGGGACAGGAATACGGATACTTTTAAAAAGCAGAGAATCGAAGGTGCGGTGAAAATGCTCAATGCCACCGACACTCATGGCACCGACCGTGTCGCCGTGGTAAGCTTTATCGAAGTGAATGAAAAATTTGCGTTGCGGGTGCCCCTTATGTTGCCAATACTGAAACGCCATCTTCAGTGCAATTTCTACAGATGTTGAACCGTTATCGGAATAAAAAACTTTATTTAGCCCAGCAGGTGTGATCTGAACAAGTTTTTTGGCAAGTTGAATAGCAGGAATGTTACTATACCCCAGCAGGGTTGTATGTGCAACGGTATCTAACTGATTGCGAAGTGCAGTATTAAGCACGGGATGATTATGTCCATGGACGTTCGTCCACATAGAAGCGATCCCATCGATATATTGGTTACCCTCGATATCGATCAGATAGACCCCATTACCGCGTTCGATGATAACGGGGTCCTCTGTAAGCCAATCACGCATCTGTGTAAAAGGGTGCCAGAGATAGTCTTTATCCCAAGCAATCAGCGTCTCTCTATCCCTTAAGTTTTGCATAGTGAACAGGGTGTTCTAAGGCAAGTTCAGAGTAGGTTCCGTGTTTGGGTATGATAATTTCAAGCATCCTATTTTGGTATCTTGTGTAGAAATCCTCGGGTTGTGCTTGAACCGTAAAGGTATTCCTGAAACCATCTGGAAACGAGCTGGTACGTCCAACGACCTTTTCAAACCGTGGATCAGCCAATTGTTTCGGATTTTCTGTATCCCGTGGCAGATGCGTTTGGACAGTCACAACACTTTCTTGCGGTGGGGATGTCTCAGGTGTATAAGGGGTGATTAGATAAACCTGATATGCGTACTCTGGCATTCTGTCTGGCAATGCGTAAGTTTCCTTAGCAGAAGAATTCGGCACCCATCGCGGAAATTCAATCTCTATACGGTAATGATCTGAAAGTTCTAGAACACGATTGACCATACCATATCGACGATAACGTTCTATAATATCGTCAGCGTACTGTGATCCTTCAGCTTGAACAGCACCGGGCATGGTTGTCCTGGGTGCTGCAGGTGTCTTTATCAGGACAGAACGTGCTGCTTTGAGCAGAGGGGTCGCGATGAGTGACGGGAACCATCCGTAAAATGCGGCACCATAACGTGCATGCTCATCATCAGGAGTCATGATAAGTTCATCTTTAAAACGGAAGATACCCTCAGCAATCGCAATCGCTATTCCCAAAAAGAGCATGAGATTGCCTTGTGAAGAGAAAAGTCCGAAACCACCTTGTTGCATTCCGATAAAAAAGAGCACAAGCGGATAAAGTATCAAATTGATTAAACTGTTGATACCTGTTGAAACAGCACTGCTGAAAATCCGGGAATTTCCTGCCATATCTTCTAATTCTGTCTTAAATTTGGCCGAAAAAGCACCAAGCAGGGGCTGCCCAAGCAGTACTATGAATTTGAAGGGCGAGCGCAAAGACGACATAGCAGCATCAGGGAGCTGCACAAATTCTTCAGGGACACCCTGCTCTTTCTTTGTGGATGTTCCTGCTGCATCTGCATCGCCGCCAGCCTTTTCTGGATATTCAAACGTCTCGAAGAATTTACTATTGATACCGATATAGGATTCCCACTGACTTGGCACTTCGCTTTCCTGATAAATCGCCTCAACAGGACATTCGTCAACACAAGCTGCACAGTCAATGCACACGTTAGGATCAATATAAAGTTGATTTTCACCATCAACAGTATGGATACAATCCACTGGACACACTTCAACGCAGGCGGTGTCCTTGACATCTACACAAGGTTCACAAATTATATACGCCAATTCTATTCCCTCCTTTATAGGATGCCTTAATTATACCACAATTATTGACAAATAGCAAACACATAACCCTACTCTTTAGGGTTATTTAGTTTTATGTATTTTAGTTGTTTTTTATCACAATCGTTAATATTTTAGGATGTGCAGATATACCGTGATTTTTCACGCTATATCTGCTATACTTCACCTTAAAAACTTACGATCTTTTGAGGTGAAGAATGACAAGAAAAAAGTCCTGCCACTTAGTCAATATGTTAGCAGAACTTACAGACCCACGCAAGGAAAAAGGGAAACGGCACCCCTTGAAAGCAATCCTCGCACTTTTAGTCGTTGGATTGATGTGCGGGCATAAAGGGTATACATCCATCGCTACCTGGGCACGCTCACAGCCCGCACTCACAAAAGCACTCGGGTTCACACATCACAAAACGCCTTGTGCCGCAACTATCCATAATCTGTTGAAAAAGTTGGACGTTGAGGCATTAGAAAACATCCTGTCAAAATGGGTAAACGCCGCATTAGCAGAGTGCCCTGATTTGCGGGGGTGTTCCGACGCAGTCGCTATAGATGGCAAAACCCTGCGTGCGTCTAAAAAAAGTGGTGCGATGATCAGCCATTTACTCTCCGTCGTCTCTCATGAGTTAGGGATCACCCTCACGCAGCGAGGTGTCAGCGACAAAACCAATGAAATACCGGTATCAACGGAAATCCTCAAAGCGTTTGATGTGGCAGGTAAAGTTATCACAACGGATGCCCTTTTGACACAACGCTCTTTCTGCCACGGAATCATAAACAGCGGGGGCGACTATATGCTGCCTGTTAAGAACAATCAACCGGACCTGTTAGAAGCGATTGAAAAACTTTTTCAAGGCGTGCCTGACGCGGTTTCTGAAGACACAACACACCCTACTTTAGGGAAACCGATATACATGCATGAGACGATTGAAAAGTCGCATGGCAGACTTGAGACGCGATGTATCAAGGCAAGCACAAGTCTCAACGCATATCTGGATTGGCCGGGCGTAGCACAAGTGATCCAATATTGCTATACTTCCAAAAATATGAAGACAGGAGAAGAGACAACCCGCACTACCTATGGGATTACGAGCCTGAAACCGAGTGAGGCATCCGCAGAACGCTTACTTGCTTTACGGAGAGGCCATTGGGCAATAGAGAACAAGTCGCATTGGATGCGCGATGTGCTACTCGGCGAGGACGCATCACCTGTCAGATGCGGGGCTATTCCACAAGTCATGGCCGCTTTACGAAATACCGCATTATCCGTATTCCGTTTTCAAGGCATAACACGGATCGCTGATAAAATAAAGGAATATGCATCAAAACCTTTACTCACAGTTAACTTGATAAAATGAATATCTATAAAACTAAATAACCCTACCCTACTCTTCAACATCTTCATCAAACGCATCCTCATGCATTATCTCTTGTAGTCCAGTTGCAATACGGAAGGCAAGGAGACAGATACCGAAACACAATGCAAACAACCAACGATATCCAATCCGGGGCACAAGGAACCCACCTAGTGAAGGTGCAAAACTAGCAGGTAATAACAAAGTATTCATAAAACCGATATAACTCGGCCGCCTGCGAGGGGGTGCTATGTTCAGCATATACGCCATGAATCCAACCATCATACCATTTGACAACACGCCCCCAATAGCAAAGATGAGAAAATAAGCAGGTAAAACAGATGTATGTGGAAGCATACCTGAAAAGAACCCAATTGCTGGCGGGAATGCCATCAACCCAGCTGTGATAATCAGCAGCCACCGCACACCGTATCTTTCTCCGATATACCCCCACAGTGCATTGGATACAACACCGCTTAATGCAGAACATACGATGAAAAATCCGATAGTCGCCTCAGGGACACCCAATGTGGACACCGCATAGGTTGTATAAAAAGGCGTCGCCATACCAGCAAGGTGTAACCCAATACGAAACAATATAAACCTACGATAATTCTTATCTGTCCGCAAGAAATGGGGACCCTGTTTTAGATGCTCCCACAGAGGTACGCGCTGAGCATTAACAGGATGAATAGGTTCGCGTATGCCTAAGAAACTGATAAAAGAGAGAAAGGCAGCGAGCACAGAACATAAGAAGAGTATAGCATAATTTGATGGGAACACAAGTTCAGTCTCTATCTGAAGGATAGAACGAATGAAGGACATCGTTACTGTTCTGAAGCTGTGCGTTATCCATCCAAAAATACCATGAAATTCATCCTCTTTTACAAGCACAGCACGGACAAAAAACCCTACCCATATTCCAAAAAATCCACCGAACACTTGTCGTAAGCTAAAAAACCGCGCACGCCGATTCGGTGCTATGGATTTTGAGATGATATCCATATACGGAAGTGTTGATACACCCATCGCTGAGGAAGATAAAAAGTAGAACCCTAAAAAGCAAGCAGCGAGTAAAATCGGACGTTGCGCACCGATCTTTACGGTGCAGAAAAATATAACCAACCACGCAAACACACGGATACTCATCCCAAGTGCATAATACGGCATTTTACGCTGACGATGCTCCAGAAGATTGGATACTAACAGCTGAGGCCACATCCAACCAGCTGTCATCATGGAACCCGTCAAACCCACCATAAATTCGGATCCAGTGAGTTTATGCACAAAAGCAGAAAGCACCGTCGACGCATCCACAAAAGCAAGATTGATACGCATGAAGGTACCTTGAAGCAGTGCGAACCCAAAGTTTCGGAGCGGGTTATTCTCTTTTTTAGACATGCACTTCTATCTTGTCAAGCGGAGCGGGATGCGTTTATTTTTGGAAGTCTGGCCATAAGGATGTTTCTCAAGACGTAGGTGACAGCGTGGAGGATAGGAACTGAAATCAGTACCAAGTGCACAGGATGCACAGACGCGGACGCGCGCTGTTCCGATATAAACAATGACTACCAATCTTCGATCAATTGCACTAACAAGCGAACCCCGTAACCCGAGGCCCCTTCAGGAATATACGTAGACCCTTTCATACCCCAGGCAGTACCTGCAATGTCAAGATGCACCCATGGGTAACCTTCAGCAAACTGCTTCAGGAACGCTGCACCAGCAATTGTCCCCGCGGTACCATCCCCAATATTCTGCACATCGGCCACCTTACTTTTCACACCTTCATCATAATCATCCCAAAGCGGCAATTGCCAGATGCGTTCGTGGGTTTTATCAGCAGCTTTTTGCACCTTTTCCATCAGCGCATCGTCCGTACCCATGGCACCTGCTGCGATATGTCCGAGACAGGTAATCACAGCACCTGTTAAGGTCGCTAAATCGATGACACCCTTCGGTTCATACTGCGCTGTCCACCCGAGTGCATCTGCTAAGATAAGCCTGCCCTCGGCATCTGTATTCATAATCTCAATTGTTTTTCCACCGTAGGATGTAATAACATCCCCGGGTTTAATAGCCGTGGAACCTGGCATATTTTCGGTTGTTGCAATAATCCCAATGACACGAACATTCGGTTTCAAGTGACCAATAACCTGCATCGCACCGAGAACAGCTGCAGCCCCTGACATGTCGTGTTTCATCTCATCCATACCTTTACCAGGTTTCAGCGAAATACCCCCTGAATCGAAGGTAATCCCTTTGCCGACGAGAACAACGGTATCAGGCATCCCCGCTCCTTCAGGCATCCATTCCAAAATGATGAACCGCGGGTCTTCGACACTGCCCTGTGCAACCGCTAACAACGTGCGAAACCCTTTTTCCTGTAACATCGGTTTATCAAAAACCGTGCAATCTAATCCAACCGTCTCCGCTACCTCCTCGGCTTTTTCAGCAAGGTGTGTCGGGGTGAGATGATTACCAGGTTGATTGCTAAGATCCCGTGCAAGCATAGTTCCGTTCGCAATAGTTCGTCCACGTGCAACAATGCGTTCCATAGACACCTTCTCCAGCGCACTTCCAACGAGAAAAGTCATGGATTCAAGCGATTTATCTTCATCTGCATCGTCATCCCTTCGCGTTTTATGCTGTTTAAACTGATAGAGTGAAAGCAAACTAGCTTCAACGGCAGCTTGTGTCCAATCGTCTTGCGTTTCAGGTGGAATGGGAACTGTTATAGAGCGAAGGCCAATATCACGCGCGTGTCGTGCAGCGTGTCCAGCAACTTGCCGCACCTGTTCGGCATCAAGCTTCTCGAACGGCCCGAGGCCTACCAGTATGATACGAGGCGCAACGATCCCACTGTTCGAATACAGCACACTTGTCGTTTTCAGTTTGCCTTTGAAGTCACCAAGATCCAGAAACACTTGTATACGCCCTTCCAACGCTGCATCAGCGGCTAAAAGCAATTCATTGTGAAGATCATCCTCAAGCACCGGAATAAGTACAGCATCCGTTTCTACTTGACGAAAATCACCTACCTCAACAGTTATGTTCATAATTATTCCTTTTTGTAAATCGTTACATAGTGTTACCGCAAGGCCGTTGCTCTTGCCACTTTCTTTATATCAATTCAGAATTGCATGCATAATGTTTCTGCACAAACTGGAAGGTTTGCGGGACAACACACATGTTATTTAGATGGACGCATACCTGTCAAAACAACGAGAGGATCATCACTAGTAACGGTGAGTGAATGATAAGTGTTTGCAGGAACATCGATTCGATCGCCTTTTTTGATAGTGGCTTCCTCATCAGCAACTTTCGCTTCCGCCGTACCAGATAACACACAAACAACCTCATCCTGCGTGTGAATATAATCAAGATATGCACCACCCGGACGCCCAGACCACTGATATGGGACGAACCCCTCAGCCTGTAATTGTGCTTTTAACGCATCAACATCGTCATTTTCTTCTAACCAACGAGTTTTCCATTTCATTATTGTTCTCCTTAGAGAGGTTCTAATTTCACCGGGCACACCTTCAGCTCAGCGGTATGCGTAATAGGATCATATCCTGAGCCTGTCAATAGATTTATAGGCACATCCGCAAAACTGAAACTTGCAAAGACTGTTCCTTCTGGTGAACGGTGTGTCGCCTTGACTTTAATGTTTATACTTCCACGGGCACTACTCATTCTGCACCATTCCCCATCTGACAACTGCCATTTTTCAAGGTCCGCGGGGTTCACTTCAAGTGACTCTTCAGGTAACAGATAATCTATACCTTGTGACCTTCCTGTCTGAGTACGTGTATGATAGGATTGCAAACGCCTCCCAGTCGTTAGCCATACCGGAAAATCATCGCTGAGTGTCTCTGCTGGATCGCGATAATATACCTTGGAAAAAATCCCTTTTCCGTTAACAAAAGTATCCTCATGTAACCGAGGAGTACCGGGGTGATCTTTATGCGGAACCGGCCACTGGTTGTTAAAGGTGTCCGTGACACCGGTTTCAATGCGTTTCCAATCTATCCCCGCATAAATCGGTGAGAGGCTGCAGAGTTCATTGAAAATAGGTTCAGGGGAGTCATACTCAAATCCATTGAACCCAAGTCGTTTTGCAATTTGGCAGACGATCCACCAATCAGGTTTCGCTTCACCAGGGGGCGGTACTGCCGCGCGTAATCGTTGCACGCGTCGCTCCGTATTTGTACAAATCCCATCAGTTTCACCCCATGCCGTCGCTGGCAGCACAACATCGGCAAGTTCCGCCGTTTCTGTCAGAAAAATATCAATGACAACGAGATGATCCAAGGAGCACAAAGCATGCTCACAATGCTCGCGATCCGGATCAGATAATAACGTGTTCTCACCATCAATAAGCATCGCCCGAATACTATCACCGCAAAGTTCTAAAGCCGTAACTTTTGTTATTCCCTTCTCAAGATCAATTTCCTTACCATAAGCTGCTTTGAATTTTGCCTGATGCTTTGGATCCGTAACCGATTGAAATCCCGGATAGTTATTCGGTAAAGCACCACTGTCGCCTGCACCTTGTATATTGTTTTGCCCACGCATCGGGTTAATGCCTGTCCCCTCGCGCCCAACATTCCCAGTCATCAGCACAAGGTTACATAAACTTTGAACATTTTCTACACCGCAGATATGTTCCGTAATCCCGAGCGTGTAGTAGATAGCAGCCGCATCCGACGCACCATACCATATTGCCGCGGTCTCTATATCTTGTGCAGGTACACCTGTGATAGTTTCCGCCCATTCAGGTGTCCACTGACTGATATGTTCAAAGAAGTCATCAAATCCAGTTGTCCGATTTTCAATGAATTCTTCATCAATCAAACCTTCACGAGCAATGACATGTGCCATGCCGAGCAGCAATGCTGTGTCTGATCCAACACGGAGCGGCAGATAGAGATCAGACATCTCCGCTAATCCGATTCGCCTTGGATCTGCCACAATAAGTTTTGCGCCGCGAGCGACCGCTTTCTTCAATCCTGTCGCTGCAACAGGATGACATTCAGTCATGTTTGTGCCGATACAGAAGATAACATCAGGTTTCTGCATATCAACGAGCGGATTAGACATCGCCCCACGCCCAATTGTCGCTGCCAGACCGGCAACGGTCGGTGCATGTCAAGCACGGCTGCAATTATCAATGTAGTTCGTACCAAATCCTGCGCGTATGAACTTCTGCATAAGGTAGGCTGCTTCGCTCAGCGCACGCCCAGAAGCAATACCGTAGATACTGTATCTACCGTGTTCAGCATGAGCTTTTTGGAACCCTAATGCGGCAGCACCCAGCGCATCTTCCCACGTTGCCTCATGAAGTTCTCCATCCTCACCTCGAACAAGTGGTGTCTTCAGTCGATCAGGATGCTGCACAAAATCAAAAGCAAACTGTCCTTTGACACAGAGCGCACCTTGGTTCGCTGGACCATCCATTGCAGGCTGAATACCGATAATTTTTTCGTTATGTGTAAGCACATCAACCGAACAACCGACACCACAATATGGACAGATAGTCTGCGTTTTATTGAACGTCGTGTCCGCAACTTCATCAACAGCACGGAGTGCTTTTTTGTCAGCAAGGGCACCTGTGGGACATGTCTGAACACACTGCCCACAGAACGTACATGCAGAATCTTTGAGAAGTCCATCAAATTCTGTCGTAATCTGTGTGTGAAAACCGCGGTTCATCACATTGATGGCATGATCACCCGCCTGTTCCGCACATACACGGACACACCGATAACACGAAATACAGAGCTCATAATCTCTAAGAATAAACGGATTGTCATCAATTTTATACGTTCCAGAACGTGTGCCTGCAATATCCGTTCCGTGAATCTGATATGTGTCGCACAGATTTGCGAATTCACGCGAAGCGTAACCCCGCAACGGATGCACATCCACCTCACGATTCTCGCTCATCACCATTTCAAGCAGTGTTTTCCGATACGCCTCAATCGTCCCAGTCGATGTGCGAACAACCATGCCAGGGGTCGCCTTCGTTGTGCACGCTGCAACCGGATTTCTTGCACCCTCCATCTCTACAATACACAAACGGCAGCCACCAAAAGGTTCCAATCGTGGATCATAACACAACGTAGGAATATTTATCTGGTGACGCTGCGCAACTTCAAGCACCGTCTCACCATCTGAAAAGGAGACTTCAATCCCATCAATCTCTAATGTATCTGCCATAATCCGTGTTCCATCCTACTATGTTTGAACAAGTGCAATCAATTCTCTTCAGTGAAATCAATCTGAGGCACCTCAAGCTCACCTGACAAAATCCTAGATTTTTCCGATTCAACCTTATCAAGTACATTCTGCGGTATCTTGTCTTTCATTTCAGGATTATAAGTGAGTTTGATCGCGTGGTCCGTTAGCATATTGAAGGTATAAATCTGCGGTTTGAACTTACCATCCTTAACCACTTTAGCTATCTGAACAAATACATCAGGCGTAATAACAGCATTTGCAAGTATTGTCCCGGGCGATAATTTACTCTTGTCCAAGTTGGCACCAAAGGTATACACTGTTTTACCCGCTTTCATCGCATTTTCTGCCGCTTCATAAACCCCCAGTCCAGCAGCATCCGCATTCGGGAACAGAAAGTCAACACCTTGGTTAATAAGCGCCTCGGCGTATCTTTTCCCTGTACCAGCATCCACCCAGTCCCCAACCCACATGGGAATAACCTGCACTTCAGGATTAACACTTTTCGCACCCGCTTCAAAAGCAAGGAAAGTACTCTTCACAGATGGAATTTCCTGGCCACCGACACACCCCAGTTTGTTCCCTTGTGTCATCATACCGGCCATGATACCTAAAAGGTATGCAGGTTGCTCAACACGAAAATTTGTAGGAGAAATATTGTCTGTGATAGTACCACCTGATGACGTGATAAAAATAGTATCCGGAAAATTAGGAGCAACAGCCTTGGCAGGCTCTTGATACTCATAACCGTGACCAAAGATCAAGTCAAATCCCCTATCTGCATAATAACGAAAGTGTTGCTCCTGCTCAGCCGGCGTTCGACTCTCAACATCCATTATCTTTGCACCGAGCTCTTTTTCTATCTGAAGCAGTCCGGTATAAGCTAACTCATTCCAACCTGCATCCGATTTAGAAGCAGGAAGCAGCAGCGCAACCTTGAATTCCGATTCCTTATCTAATTCCTTATCTGAACAACCCACAACGCAGGCTGAAATAGCTAAAAATAGCAGCAAACATACCGCCCATGCTACACGAAACTTAATCATCTTCTCCTCCTATCTATTATTAAAATTCACACAATTATTATAGCAAAATTGTGAGTGTGTTGTAAATTTTAAAGTTGTCCGAGGACATACAAAGTTTTACACCCCGTTGTATGAATTATAAACTCCAGCAAACAGAAAAACCTTACCTTAAGCAAAAACGTGGCAAAGCACAACGGCCTTGCGATGACACGCTGCAATCATTTAAAAACCTCATTTCACTGCAGCAACCCCAACGAGGCTTGCAGTAACACTATGCAACCCTTTAAAAAATTCACAACAACGGTTCAGAAAGCTTCCCAAGCACACGCGGCAGCCAAAGACTCAAATCCGGAATATAAGTCACAAGGACTAAAGCAATTAACAACAAACCGATAAAAAGGATGACAGACCTATAGAGTAACACAACCGACCGGTCAAACTTCATACTTGAAATAAACAAATTCATCCCGACAGGCGGCGTAAGATAACCGATCTCAAGATTAGTCAAAACAATTATACCCAAATGGACCTTGTCAATACCAAATTGGTCAGCAATTGGCAGCAATAACGGAACGACGATGATAATCGCAGAAAAAATATCCATCATACACCCTACGATTAACAGGAAAATATTGAGACCGATCAATGTTACCACTCGACTATCTGTCAATGACTCTATCCAATCAAGCACGATCGTCGGCACATCAACCGTAATGAGATAGTTTGTCAACGCTAAAGCGATACCAAGAATAATAAGAATTGCCCCGACAAGCACCATGCTTTCTTTGACAATGCTGGGTAGGGCACGCAAAGATATAGATCGGTGGATACATATCTCTACAATACAAACATAGACAACAGTCAATGCAGCAACTTCATCAAGTGTGACGACACCTGTGAGGATACCACCCAATACAAGAAAGGGCAATATCAGTTCCCATTTGGCATCCCAAAAGGCTCGTAGGAAAACAGAAAAGTCAAATTGGGTCGTTTCTGTTTGCTTAAAAATGCTCCATCCGCTACAGTAAAAACTGAGTACGGCAAGTATAATTATTCCCGGTAGGATCCCCGCAAAAAACATACTGTCAATCGGCACTTGTGCAATAATGGCATAGAGAATAAGCGGAATACTTGGCGGGAAGAGGAGACCGATACTACCTGACGCAGTAATCAAACCAAGTGAAAATTTATCACTGTAGGTTTGCCGCAGAATAGGGTAGACCAATCCACCAAGAGCAATAATGGTTACACCCGAGGCACCTGTAAAAGTCGTAAAAAAAGCACACGTGATAAGCACAACGATTGCAAGTCCACCCGGCAACCAACCGACACTGGCACGAGCAAATGCAACCAACCGCTGCGGTGCTTTACCCGCCGCAATAATATAACCCGCAAATGTAAACAGTGGAATAATCAGAATTGTGGAATTCTTTGTCAACCTATTGATATCAATCAGGATAGTTGAAATCGGTTCACCTGCCATGGCATATCCGATAATCGCAGCACCACCAAGTAAAACAAAGAGAGCACCCCCTAACAGAGCGAAACCGACTAATCCAAGGCCGATAATATATCCCATTATTCTCGCCCCTCTTCGGCATCTTCAATCAACTGTGTTTTACCCGTTAGATTAATACATATCTGAAGTATTAGGTGAATTCCGATGAGGAGAAACCCACACGGTATAATAGTCTTTGCCCACCACATCGGTATAATTCCTATAGTAGCAGGACTCTTTTGCTCTTCCATCAGAAAGTCAAAACCAAAATATACCAAAATACCTATAACAATCAGACTCAGCACATCAATAATATAGACGGTATATCGGGTAACGCTGGCGGGTAATATCCTGTTCAGGGCATCAATGCAAATGTGTCGTCTTTCAGAAGAAGCGAGCGCAGCACCAAGAAAGCACATCCACAACGTCAAGTTTTGAAGCAGCAGGTGTTTCCATAACAAACTTGTTTTAAATCCGTATCGCAACACAATTTCAAAAACCGCAAGTCCAATCATTGTCGCAATAATCACACACAACAAACCGTTTTCAATTTTTCCAAGGAAGCTATTAATCTGTTGAAAAATATTATAATCATCGCGTTTAGACATCAGATATTCTCATTTCATACATAGACAACTGTATGCTACAAACTGTGCTAAGAACCCGCATCTACAAGGGGTATAACCTCCAATTCGGGCATTCAGCAATTCATATATCGAACACCGAACTCATGCTAACACCTGAATACCCGCTGAAGGGAAAACAGCAACTTTCGCATTTTCAGGCAGTTCTCCAGCAAACAATTGAATTAATTGTTCAAGGTTACGAAAAAGAATTCCATTGGCATGTTTCTTATAGAAATCGTCAACCAAAAAATGTTCAGACCAAATGTGCAGTTGGTCTCGGTTCCCAAGTTTCGGGGCAGGAAGTTCTGGCGGGACTTGTTTCGCCCGCTGTTCCATATACCGGGTAAAATCTATTTGTTCAAATAACCCATGGTAACATATACCATCACTTGCAGGATTGAGCAGCAGCTTATAGGCCTTCTCAAAGTAACTTGCTGCCCATAACGCTTTTCCTGTTTGGATCGGATCACTATCAAGTGGATAACAATTCAGCACGACAAGATCTGCCTCCTTCCGAGCCCGCATCGGTATTTCTGTTCCGTAGGTTTCTAGCGCAAAATGTGCCCCAGCACGATGCGCCTTTACGAAGTCGCCAACGAACAAGCCACAT
The DNA here is from genome assembly GCA_965200395.1 of Candidatus Poribacteria bacterium. Lineage (GTDB taxonomy): Bacteria > Poribacteria > WGA-4E > WGA-4E > WGA-3G > MSPOR6. The sequence continues at coordinate 2,564,136 of CBDAUH010000004.1, forward strand.
ATCTCACGAATTGAATTGAGGACGACATTCGCAATTACATCAAGACCGATAACATTCGCCACCTCCTCAGCAAAATCATGATGATCAGGCGTGGGGTTTTTTCTTTCTATTACTGCATGACCACGGCTCGGCGAGAAGGTATGGAAATAGAACATCGTTGCGAACCCTGCAATACCGGGAACAACCAACTTCGCACCGCCTCCGAATCCAACAAAACTGTGAGGATAGATACCACCTAAGCATATTTTAAAATCTGCAGCTGCTACAACATGATTGATATAGATAGGCATACCGTTTTGAAGGTTGCCATACCCACACAAGTCCCCACTCATAAAGTCATGACTTGTCACCTCATATTCGACAGCTATGTCGTCACCAACTTTCTTCACAATTTCTGCATCTGTAAGCGGACGGTGAGAACCACCACCCACAACAAATCGAATCTCAGATTTAGGTACCCCAGCAATGGTGAGTTCACGTAACAAGAAAGGGATTACTTTTGCTGCAGGTGTGGGACGACTCAGATCATCTACAACAATCGCAGCACTTTTTTTACCCTTCGCAAGTTCTGATATACGTTGTGTACCGATGGGCTCGGCAAACGCCTGTTCAATTTGTGCATCGGAAAGTGCAGGGGCATCTTTCGGACCCAAAATCTCTACTTCCCATCCAGAAGGAAAATCCAAAGTAAGTTCTGTATCACCATACCAGGCACATGAGCGGACAGTGACTGTGTTACGCATTTTTATCCTCCTATTTACTTGACATGTTATCCGAGCAACCTCCTAAGCACGACTTTACGTTGAGAGACGTTAGACCAGTAGATAGTGACTTCCAAACGCATCTACTACCCACAGAACCTAATATTTACACCTACGGTGTCAATATTTGCGTACCTGCCACAGGTAATATTGCAACCTTCGCATGTGCTGGAAGCTTCTCTGTCATCAGCTCAATCAGTTGGTCTAAGTCACGGTAAAGGAGCGATGAGGGATACTCTTTATAGAAATCATCTCTATCAAAATGCTCAGACCAAACATGAAGTTGGGTCGGTTTTCCGATTGTCGGTGCGGGTGTTGGGATAGTCGGTAAACGTTCAATTTTCTGTTGCATATAGCGTTTGTAATCGAGTCTATCAAAGAGTCCGTGGAAACAGGAGCCGTCTGTTGCAGGATACAGTGCGATCGTATATGCGTTTTCGAAGTAAGAAAAAGCCGCGAGAGCCTTATCCAGCTGGATCGCATCCGCATCGAGTGGGTAGCAGTTAATCACAACAAGATCGCTTTGTGTCCGCTGTGCCTCCAATATTTCCGTCGTGTAGGTATCCAATGCAAAATGCGCCCCTTGGCGATGTGCCTTTACGAAGTCTCCAACGAACAACCCGCAGATTTCTCGACGGCTATTGAGCACAACATTAGCGATAGCGTCCAGCCCGAGTAATCTCGCCGCCATCTCTATAGTGTCGCGCCGATCCGGTTCATCACTATCACCTTCAATCACGGCCGGACCGCGTCCCTGTGGAAAGGAATGAAAATAGTACATCGTCGCAAACCCCGCGGTACCGGGAACAATCAGCTTTGCACCGCCAGTAAACCCGACGGAACTATGTGGATAGATACCACCAATCGTCATCTTGAAGTCCGAATCTGCAACAGTCCGATTGATATAGACAGGCGTACCATTTTCGAGTTTTCCTAACGCACGTAAGTCGTTGCTTAGAAAATTGTGGTTCGTTACTTCATACGCTGCCGCGATGTCTGCACCAACTTTCTTTTTCATCTCTTCCTCGGAAATGGGGCGATGTCCACCCACACCCACAACAAATCGAATTTCAGATTTAGGAACACCTGCAGCGTTAAGTTCACGTAATAAGAAAGGGATAACTTTTGCTGCAGGTGTGGGACGACTCAGATCATCTACGATGATAGCAGCACTTTTTTTACCTTTTGCAAGCTCCGATATGCGTTGTGTACCGATAGGTTCGGCAAACGCCTGTTGAATTTGTGCATCCGAGAGTGTGGGAGCATCTTTTTGGTCCAGCATTGCCACTTCCCAGTCTGCTGGAAAACGCAGCGCAACCTCCCTATCTCCATACCAGGCACCTGAGCGGACCGTAACAGTGTTATGCATTAATCTCCTCCTATTTCAATTCTTTTATATTGGTATTTCAAAACCGCTTCAATAAAGTCGCGGAATAACGGATGGGGCTCAAGCGGTTTAGATTGAAACTCAGGATGGAATTGCGAACCGATCATCCACGGATGACCAGGCACCTCCGCAATCTCCACCAGACTCTCATCAGGCGATACCCCACTAAAACATAAACCTGTCGCTTCTAATTTGGAACGATAATCATTATTGAGTTCATATCTATGTCTATGCCGTTCTAAGATAATCGGTTGTTGAAACGCTTCGTAGCTTTTCGTGTTCTCTTTGAGAACACACGGGTAATGCCCAAGGCGCATTGTTGCCCCTTTGTCCGCAATCCCACGTTGTTCTAACATCAAATCTATGACAGGATACGCTGTTTTCTCATCAAATTCCGTGCTGTTTGCACCTTTCATGCCCGCAACATGCCGCGCATATTCTATGACAAGACACTGCATACCGAGGCACAACCCTAAGTAGGGGACATGGTGTTCACGCGCATATTGGACTGCTCGGATCATCCCTTCAATACCCCGATCTCCAAATCCACCAGGCACCAAAATCCCATCTATATTTTCAAACAATCCATCAAGATCTGTTCTATCTGTCAACGTTTCGGCTTCTATCCATTCAATATGAATTTCTGCCTCATTCGCAATACCCCCATGTTTAATCGCTTCCTGAACACTGATATATGCATCGCTACCTGTGGTATATTTCCCAACGATCGCGATTTTGGTGAAATGCTTCGGATTTTTAAGCTTATCTACCATGGCAACCCATTCAGCATCCAATAGTGCTCGCCTCTCCAGTCCGAGCTTCTTTGAAACAAGATGTCCCATCCCCTGTTCTTCAAAATTCAGCGGAATCTCATCTACGCAGTTCGTATCTAACCCTTCAATAATAAAATCCTCACTGATCCCACAAAGCAGCGCAATTTTGCTGCGAAGACTATCATCAAGACGTCGACGCGTACGACACAACAACAAATCAGGTTGAATTCCAAACTCTTGGAGTTTTCGAACGCTATGCTGCGTCGGTTTACTCTTGCTCTCTCCGTTAGGTAAGGTATAGATGAGCGAAACGTGGAGGAACAACGTATTTTCGCGACCTACTTCAACTGCCATCTCTCTAATAGCTTCAACGAACGGTGGCATTTCAAAATCACCGATGGTGCCGCCTATTTCTGTAATGACCACATCAGTATCCCGCTCTTTACCCAGCTGATAGATACGCCGTTTGATTTCATCTGTGATATGTGGAATCAGCTGAACCGTTTGACCAAGATAGTCACCACGTCGTTCTTTCTCAATTACTTCTTTATAGACGGACCCCGTTGTAAAATTGGAATGTCTATTTAAGTCAACACCCAGAAACCTTTCATAATTACCTAAATCCAAGTCCGTTTCAGCACCATCATGCGTTACAAATACCTCCCCGTGTTGAAAAGGATTCATCACCCCCGCATCAACATTTATATACGGATCTATTTTTACAAGGTTGACATTAAATCCACGGTTTATCAGTAATCTCCCTAACGATGCTGTTGTGATGCCCTTGCCAATCCCAGAGATAACACCGCCTGTTACAAATATGTATTTTGTCATTTTCTGCCAATGCCTTTCTTTTTTAATATTTGTTTGACCCGTTCCAAGTCTTCAGGAACATCTACGCCGATGAGGGGCGTGTCGGTTTCAACGACGTGGATAGGGATGCCACGTTCCAAAAAACGCAACTGTTCCAAACCCTCACTAATTTCATACGGAGTACGTTCCCAAGATGTGAAGGTAAGCAGCTGTTCCTTTCGAAACGCATAGATGCCGATATGTCTATAGACCAACGCCTTTTCAGCAAACGTGTGCGCTTGTGCTAACAGACTGCCAGGAATAGGAGCCCTTGAAAAATACAACGCATCCCCTCGATTATTTGTGACAACTTTAACAACGTTCCTATCCAGAAAATCTTCAACAGTGTGGATACGTTCTTTCAACGTACACACTTGGACATCAGGTCTATCCAAAAAAGGTTGAAGCATCATATCTATCTGCTCCGGTTCAATTAAGGGTTCATCCCCTTGGATATCTACCACGACATCACACTCGATGTGTTCAGCAACAACTGCCACTCGGTCAGTACCCGTAGCACATTCACCTGTCATCTGGACATTCCCACCAAAACCGCGAACAACATCGTATATCCGTTTATCATCTGTAGCAACGATAACTTGATTGAGCAGCTTGGCACAACTTGCCCGTTCATACACATGCTGCACCATCGGCTTCCCCAAAATATCTGCTAACACTTTACCTTCAAAGCGGCTTGAAGCATACCGCGCTGGAATAATTCCTATACTTCTCAAAGGCGGTTTCTCTCTTTACGCGAAATTGTTTGATACACAACATCTCCAATCTGAATTATATTATCCTGCAGGAATATCATATTGTATTTTACATAGCATTCAAATAATTTATCTTAATATATCATAATAATCAAGAAAAAAATAGCAACGAAGATGTACATTGTACAAAAACTCTAAACACAACATTAAAATATCAATTGCTCAGATAATACAAAAATGATATACTTTTAACGTTAGTTGATTACGTTGGACGAAATAATTTAAAATAGAAGGAGTCCTGCAATGAAAAACAGTATAGCGATTCTTATATGTCTATTTATGACATTTCAAATGAGCAGTTTGATTGCTGATGCGATAGATCCAGATTTAGTCCTTTATTTCGATTTTGAAGAGTTTACGGCTACACATGTCATCGAAAAATCCGGCAATGGGTACGATGGTAAAATTAACAGAAAAGTGACACAGTCTAACGATGGAAAGTTCGGCAAAGCAGCACACTTTGAATTGACGAGCTATCTCGATTTGGACGGCCCGAACGTTGATCCTGAACATATACCGACTGAGGGGATGAGCGTTGTTGCATGGATCAACGTTGAGGCTATCACCGATATGGCGATTTTCAACGCCCGTGCAGGAGACGGCACCTGGCTGGTACACCCAGAGGCACGTGGCGATGGTAATTATCGTTGGCTCAATCGCGGACATAATCCAGGGAAAACGTTGTTTGATATTAGAGCAGGTACAAACAAGGCAAAGGAATGGGTACATTACGCAGGCACATTCAGCCGTGAAGAAGGAATGGCTTACCTATATATCAATGGGAAAAAAGTCGGCGAGGAAAAAGCACGACTACCAGACCCCATCGCAGGCGATTGGGGACAAGGAGCACGCGTCGGTTACAACATTGACGACAAACGCCCATTCAACGGTCTCATGGATGACCTAAATGTTTGGAAGCGCGGATTAACAGAAGAAGAAGTCCTTACCATTATGAACGAAGGCGTAAGCGTACTTTTAAATGTTGAAGCACGCGGAAAATTGACTACCACATGGGGAAAACTGAAATCCGCAAAGCAGTAACCCTATTCTCAACGCATGTCTGTAGGCCAACGCGCAACACGCTGCATGACCTACAGACACGCTTTTATCACATTAAACGCGCGTACGCCGTCACATGGAAGGGCAGAAAAAACGGCCTTTTTGATAAAAGCACTTCCGCACGAAGCCTTTCCGCCAATGTCTCTATATCTACATCTTCCGCTGTGGCAATCTCATATTTCTCAAGGAGCGGAAGCAAACTCTGAAAAATAGTTACCATATACCGATATCCAATCCATCTCTCTTCCGCACCTATCGGAGACTGAAGATGCATCTGTGGTGGCGGTAGACCTACCTCTATAAATGTCCGATACAAACCCATACCCATATCAAGATGTGCTCCTGAATGTTCAAAAACTTTCAAAATCCATCTGTAGAGCTGATTCATAAGAGGCGTATCCGGATGCTGATACGCAGGATAAAACGTATATTCCGGTTCCTGAAACGCGACGATCCCACACGGTTTTAAATTGGAAATAAGTTTCGTCAACGCCGCCACAGGATCAGCCATATACATCAATACAAACCGACCAACAAGCGCATCAAATTTCTCTCCAAAATCAATCGCTCGCGCATCTCCCGCAATGAATTGCACGTTTGATCTGCCCGCATCTGCTACTCGCTGACGCGCAGTTTCAAGTATTGCAGGATTGACATCCACACCAACCACTTGCCCCGTTTTACCAACCAGCTCCGCAACCGTCAGCGCAACATCGCCAGCACCGCTTCCAATATCAAGCACACGCATCCCCGGCTTTATGCCAGCGCGAACGCAGAGATGACGCGTCGCCTCACCATAAATCTTTGATTGTTCAATGAGACGCACCGTTTCATGAGAGGTACGCCCCAAAGTATAGTCCGCATCACGATCTAACGAACGCAAACTATCTATACTATTTCTCATCATACTTCAATGTCTTAGATTGGAAGGGTTGCATGTGCCGTAATGTGCGGAGGTAACATAACTGGACGCTTTGATGCAGCGACCTCTGCCTGCATTCGAGATGCTAAAGTATCTACATCTACTTCCTCAGCAGTAGCAATCTCGTAAGCCTCAATTAATGGTAAAATACTTCGAAAACTATTGGCAAGATACTCATAGCCAGGCCAACTTTCAGGACCACCCATGGGCGCTTCAAAATGTAAAGCAGGTTCCGGCAAACCAGCATCAACAAAGGCTTTGTAAAGTTGCATCCCCATTTCAACATGCGCGCCTGAACGTTCAAAAGCAGTACGTCCCCATTTAATTAAATCATTCATCAACGGTGTATCCGGATGAACAACAGCACTATAAGGTGAAAAATCTACCTCCTGAAACGCCACAATGCCACCAGGACGTAAATGGTTCGATAAATGTTTGAGAGCATCTGCCGGAGCCGCCATATACATCAAGACAAGTCTACCAACAACGGCATCAAAATCGTCCGGAAGTTCAAGAGATCGAGAATCCCCTGAAATGAACTCAACGTTTGTGTACCCTGCTGCATCCGCACGCGCACGCGCCGTCTCAAGAATCTCCGCATTCACATCCACACCAACCACTGCACCCTCAGAACCAACAAACTCAGCAACCGCGAACGCAACATCACCAGCACCACTACCCACATCAAGCACCTTCATCCCTTTCGATATGCCACTCCTTAGAAAAAACCGACGAGTAACATCATCGTAGAGTTCAGATTGCTCAATCAAGCGATCCGTCTCTGATTCACTCCTCCCCATTGTATATTCCGCATCTCTGCTTTGATTACTCATTTACAATTCACCTCCCCTTTCAAAAATATTAAAATATGCGAGGCACAGAGACCTCGCATTCCAATTCCAATATACTATACAATATACAGGATACAAGTAGGGATGGATTTCAAGCCACCCCTACACAAACATAGGGTTATTTAGTTTTATAGATATTCATTTTATCAAGTTAACTGTGAGTAAAGGTTTTGATGCATATTCCTTTATTTTATCAGCGATCCGTGTTATGCCTTGAAAACGGAATACGGATAATGCGGTATTTCGTAAAGCGGCCATGACTTGTGGAATAGCCCCGCATCTGACAGGTGATGCGTCCTCGCCGAGTAGCACATCGCGCATCCAATGCGACTTGTTCTCTATTGCCCAATGGCCTCTCCGTAAAGCAAGTAAGCGTTCTGCGGATGCCTCACTCGGTTTCAGGCTCGTAATCCCATAGGTAGTGCGGGTTGTCTCTTCTCCTGTCTTCATATTTTTGGAAGTATAGCAATATTGGATCACTTGTGCTACGCCCGGCCAATCCAGATATGCGTTGAGACTTGTGCTTGCCTTGATACATCGCGTCTCAAGTCTGCCATGCGACTTTTCAATCGTCTCATGCATGTATATCGGTTTCCCTAAAGTAGGGTGTGTTGTGTCTTCAGAAACCGCGTCAGGCACGCCTTGAAAAAGTTTTTCAATCGCTTCTAACAGGTCCGGTTGATTGCCTTTAACAGGCAGCATATAGTCGCCCCCGCTGTTTATGATTCCGTGGCAGAAAGAGCGTTGTGTCAAAAGGGCATCCGTTGTGATAACTTTGCCTGCTACATCAAACGCTTTGAGGATTTCCGTTGATACCGGTATTTCATTGGTTTTGTCGCTGACACCTCGCTGCGTGAGGGTGATCCCTAACTCATGAGAGACGACGGAGAGTAAATGGCTGATCATCGCACCACTTTTTTTAGACGCACGCAGGGTTTTGCCATCTATAGCGACTGCGTCGGAACACCCCCGCAAATCCGCACTTACCCCCATTTTTTTTTGAATGCGTGTGTAGTTGTGTTCATAGGTTTCCAATGTTGTCATGTCAGTCCTTCTGCGGTGAGAAAGTTTATATCTCTCAAACAAGTCCTCTCGGTGAACAAGAGCAACGCCTCCTGCGTCCACACCTCGCGGATCATACGGTTGATGACACTGATCACGGAGTAAACTTTCCGCGTAGGGTGTAAAGTTTTTGCCCATCTGTCCGCAGCTTTTTCATAACACAGGAACGCCAAACCATAAGCCACGACTGCCAACAAAAACAGAACTTCCATCCGGGGCTGTTCGTTCTTTCTCAAAACGAGTGCTTTGAAACCGAAGTTCGTTTTCAAGTCTCTGAACCCGTGTTCAATCTGTGTCCGCCGCTTGTAGCAAGTTCGCAGGGGGTTCCCCTGAAGCCGATTGGAGATAAGATATAACGGGTCTTTCTTGGTGTGCTGTCCCCCAACATAGAGTGCCACAGGCACCTGCTCCGTGTAGTGATAAAGCACTTGTGGGTAAAAACCATTTGCCACTTCTTCAAGGCACTGCTTGTTGCCTGCTATACGCACACCAACATTGCGTGGCACACGCATCAAGTAGCAGATGCCTTGCCCCTCAAAAAACTTGAGGATCGCTCTCGCTCGGGCGAACCCTCTGTCAAAAACCAACACAGGCTCCCGACTATCCCCTAACACTTTAACAACGCGACTATGGACATCACAACAGAACTGCTGAACTAAATCGTTATGTCCTTGATAGGTGCCATCTTTGAGCATCTCATTTTTATACAGAACCCAATAGAGCGGGATCGCACGATTGCGAAACGGAAGGGCTGCAACAATCGCCTTCCATCCGCCCGGTAAATCTGTCTCGTCTATCAGCACAAGCAGATGCTGCATCCCCACAGAACGACACACACTGACAACTATATGTGACAACCAAGCACCCTTCACCGCTGCAACCGGAAAATAGGTATCAATAAACCGCAACACACGCTTTTGCTTAGACTTGTCGTGTTTCACACGGATAGGTAGATGTGAGGCAATCGATTGAATACGAAAACTTGGGGCTACACACACAGCCTGTAGCATCAAATAAAAGTTGCGGAGCGTCGGTTTTTTGATACAAATCCCGTTGAAAACTTTACGAAAACCTGTTATAATCTTTCTGGGATGTACCCAGCTAAGGGTATATTTCATAAGAATACCTCCCTGCCGGTTTTTCACCGACATTGGTTTATATGGAGGTATTCTACCATAACCCATCAGACTTTCCAACTTATTTCTATACACACACACGCCTACACATACCGCATACAAAAATGGGGGTAAGTGAGGGATAAAGGGGGGTATCCCTCGCCCGTAAACCCAATTGTGGATCCTACTACAATCGAAGGTGTCTGATAACTCTAACAAGTTACAGGATCGGATAAAGGCAAAGCAAAACCTAACCTACACATTTCAATTTTATTAAACCAGCGCGGACATAATCACTTATAAGTATAACGTCATAATGTCTATTATGAATACACAATAATGTGTGCATATAGTATAATATATTATTCACTTGAATTCAAAAGAAAATATTGTTATAGTTACTTTATGCTACCATTATACTTAGTCATTGCATCGATAACAGTGTTATTCGGCGCAGGAATTGCCATAATCTTTCACGAAAAACACCTCGAATTCCGTATTATATTCGGTTTTACCGCAGGAGCCGTCCTCAGTTTCGTATTATACCTCATGATCCACTTCTTCACTGAAATAGGTTATCCTACAATTTTAGTGATGTGGAGTGGCTTCCTTCTAATATGGTTATTAGAGTATCTTACACACCGGCTACGAAAACAGATAAACTCTAATGCAGATACACACAAGAAAAACATATTAGGAGTCAACATTACACTCATCGGTCTATCAATCCACTCAATCACAGATGGATTCAATCTCAGTATCGCCGCAGAAGAAGGAACATTCGGTATCGTACTAGCACTCGGAACTCTACTCCACCGACTGCCAGTCGCAACAGTCATAACAACCGCATTACACCGAGTCTATGGAGTTGGATACACAGCATTATGGCTTGCTCCGTTCATAATCGCTCCATTCATCGGAGCATTCATGGGAGAACAACTATTACATGGAATCTTTGGGGAGTTAGCCGATTATCTATTCGCATTCGCAGCAGGTACACTATTGCACGTTGTAATGGATGGTTTGCGAGGTGGTTGTGTGACATCAGAAGAAAAGATAAGTCTTACAACCAAAATTGCATTCGTTCTCGGATTGATTATAACCCTATGTGCTTTTATCTTTCTCCCTGGTTTAGGACATGAGCATGCACACTGATACTTCTATCAGACAAACTCCGATAAGCAAAAGAACTACACTACTAACAGTGTTGTGTCTCTATCTTTTGGCAATGCAAGTAGACGCAGCAGATATTCCAATCGTCGTGTCAGGTATACCACAAGCAACTATACAAATCGGAGCAAACGCTCCAATACAAGAAAAATTTGCCGCAGAAGAAATACAAACCTTCATCGAAAAATGGACAAATACAAAGCTACAACAACTCACAAACCAACAACCGACCACAACCCGAACAGTTATCGTCCTAGGCACGCTCACCTCTAACCCAACAATACGTTCACTACAAACAAAAGTTGGCGTGGACATACCCGAAAATATTGGCGATGAAGGATACCAAATTAAATCCGCAGATCTCGGCACTGAAAACATCATCATCATAACAGCACACACACCACGCGGCGTGATTTATGGAACTTACGGCTTCATTGAAGCATGTATCACCGCATTGACAGACCTCAAACCGGTTCATCCGGATACTGCAGTATTACAAACACCAACGTTACAGATACCACACCTCGACGAAACAGCCCGACCATTTTACCCAGTCCGCGCTGTACTAGAAATAGACGACCCCAATTGGCTCGCAAGACAAAGAATCAATATGAGCGGCGGCGAAGGAGTATGGACAGGCACCGGTATCGAAGACGGATTCGGAACCGCCTTCAAATACGTAGACTCCACCGAATTCTCTACCTACCAAGATGAACCACGCACACAACGACTAAAAAGAATCGAAACACTTCAAAACCGATTCACTGCACTAAATAAACGAGGCATCGATGCCTATCTATTTATGTACCTGACAGGAGAACCAACTGAAGCACTCATAAAAACACGACCAGACCTATTGGGACCAGAGGTGTTATATGGGGCATCAAGGAATGAAGTCTCCTATAGACCTTTCTGCTGGTCAAAATCAGAATTTCACACGTTTGCACGGCAATTAACACAAGAAATACTCAAAACATATCCCGCACTTGCCGGATTCCACCTACGCTCATGGGGACACGAAACGCGAGCATGCAACTGCCCTGATTGCGGCGACCGATCCCCCCAAGGACAGGCAAAACTCTGGCAGGTCTATTTTACTATCATCAAGGCTGCACAAGAAATCAGACCAAATTTCAAATTTTACATTTCAGGATATAACAGAAGCTGGCTACAAGATCCAGATGGCACCCATGCACGCCAATTGCCAAAAGGCACTATCTTCTCACAAAAATGGGGAGCTGACGGCGAACCCGTCGTCGATCCAAATATCCCCGCAGCACAAATGAACACCCTAAAAGAAATGGGACACCGATTTATTATCCTCTCACATGATGTCGAAGAAGTAATGCCCTTTTGGATGATCGAAAGCGACCTCTTCGTACAAGGAGTACGCCAACTCTCTAACTCACCAGACGCACCCGGACTCAGCGGCTTTACTATACAAGGCGCATCAGAAGGCCTAGGATACCTTGACCGACTTGTAAGTGCTCGTATAAATTGGGACGTAAAAATAGACTACCTACAATTAATACGTAATGAATTGATAACGAAATACGGAAACGAAGAAGCAGCTGAGTTAATCCTCAGCGCATTACGTATCAACGGTTTCACCTTAGCAAGCTATTTCTCCGATTATGCAAGCTCCATCTCAATCGGCGGCAGCTACGGCACAGGATCCGCTGGGTTAGCTACACGGTTTTGGAACCTAATCGGTAGCAAAGCAGTAGAAAACACTCTGTTAATCCCAGAACTAAAAATAGCACAAACATCAATCAATCGCTTCACAGCACTGCTACCACCACAACAGCGCGCCGCAAATGAGATGCAGCACGCAAGCCAACTCGCCGAACCCATAAACCCCGAAGCCTCACAAGACCTAAATGATGCCGTCCATCTGATGCAATTATGGACGCTACTCTTTCAAAGCCGAGAAAAACTAGTAGAAGCAATCGCACTCGGCTATCAAAAAAACACACAAAGCACTATACATGCCAAAATCGCAAGCGCAACCGAATTCTCAAAAGCAATGCAACCCCTAATAAAAAAAATTTACGAATTCGGACCGCTTTTCGGTTACTCACATCAGACGAATGAGGTCGAACTAACGAATACCTTAAAAGATGAAGCAGCATGGCTCGCCCGATTCGATTATCGCTTGCTACAAAAACATGACGAAACCTTTATACCTGAAGAAACAGAGTTTCGTATCCTCGATGTACACAACTATCCTAATCCACTCAAACGCAAAACTACATTCACCTACATCTTAACACTGGATGCAGACGTAAAAATCACAATCTATACCGCCGCAGGACGACGCATTCAAGTACTAAACAACATCACCGCAAAAGAAGGATACAATGAAACCACATGGAACGCACAAGACGCTGATGGCAGACCACTTGCAAACGGAGTCTACTTTTACAAAATCCGAGCTGTTCACGGTGATAAAAAGGCGGAAAGCATCCACCGATTAGCTGTAATTAGGTAGCATAACCTGTTAGGTTGTGGCTCTTTGTAGCATAACCTTTCCAGGTTGTGCATCTGCGTAGCATAACTTTGTAGCATAACCTTTCCAGGTTGTGCATCGTGACTCCAAACAAAAAGGAGACACTACAAAATCAAACAAACCACAGAAAAAGGTACCCATGAAAACGACATACTTATTTTTCATCACATTCTTTCTAACTTCCGCTCTATTGCTGCTAAACACGTCTGCTCAGGATATTACGCAATGGAGTTTACCTGAGGGTGCCAAGGCACGTTTCGGCAAAGGCAGCGTAAGTGATATTGCGTTTTCATCAGATGGCACGCACCTTGCAGTTGCGGGTTCCATCGGTGTTTGGCTATATGATGTGCGGACGTTGCGCGAACGAAAACTGTTGACAGGGCATACGGGTATGGTCTTTAGCGTATGCTATTCGCCTGATGGAAAAACTATCGCTACGGGCAGTGAAGCAACTCTCACCATTGGCATTAGCGATAACACAGTGTGGTTGTGGAACACAGACACGGGACAGCAGCTGCAAACCCTCAAAGGACATACAGGGGACATCTATAGCATAAGCTATTCACCCGATGGAAAAATAATCGCTACAGGCAGTACGGATAAGACAGTGCGGTTGTGGGATGCTGACACAGGACAACATTTGAAAACACTCACAGGACATACAGATAATGTCAATAGTGTATGCTATTCGCCTGATGGAAAAACCATCACTACTGTTAGTTCGGATGACACGGGGCGGTTGTGGGACGCAGACACGGGACAGCAGCTGCAAACCCTCAAAGGACATACAGAGAGTGTCCTTAGCGTATGCTATTCGCCTGATGGAAAAACTATCGCTACTGGGAGCAATGATAATACGTTACGTTTGTGGGACGCAGACACCGGGCAGCAGATGCAAACCCTCAAAGGACATACAAGCGGGGTGATCAAGGTATGCTATTCACCCGATGGAAAAATAATCGCTACGGGCAGTTATGATAATACGGTGCGGTTGTGGGTTGCAGACACGGGGCAGCAGCTGCAAACCCTCACAGAACATACGCCTGCTGTCTATAGCGTGTGCTATTCACCCGATGGAAAAACTATCGCCACTGGGAGTTGGGATAGCACGGTGCGGTTGTGGGACGCAGGAACAGGGCAGCATCTGCAAACCCTCACAGAACATACGCTTGCTGTCTTTAGCGTATGCTATTCACCCGATGGAAAAACTATCGCCACAGGCAGTGGAGAAACTATAACCAGTGGCATTGATGACAACACGGTTCGGTTGTGGGATGCAGACACAGGACAGCAGCTGCGAATTTTTGTAGGGCATACAGATTCTGTCTATAGCATTAGCTATTCGCCTGATGGAAAAACTATCGCTACGGGCAGTGCGGACGGTACCGTTCTGCTTTGGGATATACCCTGAAGAACATTCCTGAGATCTGAGGAATGCCAAAAGGCACTCATACCTTTGATTCAGCGTAACCCGCAATTCAGAACAAAAAAAGCCGCATAAACCCACACAATCCACAGTTCAGAAAAATGTAATATTACCAAAAGATAACAATCTACCCATTATGTGCAGGGAGAACAAACTCTTAAAATCCGCGAAAATCCGTGTAATCCGTGTAATCCGCGATTCAGAAAAAGGACACAAACAAAAAGAAAACACTACAAAATTCAATAAACACATAGCAAACAGACACCACTTATTACACCATTAAAGATAAAGGGACCACAAAAAACAGGTTTTACACCGCATATTGTTTTGATTGACTCATAGATATGAACATATCATCAGCTAAAAAGTAATACACTTCAAAACGCATCCGTTCAATTTCTGCCAGAAACCCTCCCGCAGACAACTCATAATTCCTGAGATCAGTTTCTACCTGCTGCAGTTTTTCAACTTGCTTTTGAAAGTACTCAATACGATCCAACGTTGCTTTAAGCTCTTGGCTGTTCTGAATCATTGTGAATCACCTCGACTATACCGCGATATGTATTATCACGTTTGATTTGCCAGTACTCTACTGCTTCCTGCTCACCACCCATTACTGCTAGTTTACGAACCCAATCCCTCAACTACACTCATCCACCTTTTACTTTCAGGATTCCAGACGTTAATTGGCTTACACTTCTCCGGTAGACCTTGAAATTCGCTAAGTTGATAGTCTTTCCAATCGCAATGTTCAAGAATAATCGGAATTACATGGTTAAATTGTCCAGTGTTTCTTGCCATTCTATACTTTTTTCGTCAAGCAGAGCAAAAACAAAATCCGCGAAAATCCGTGTAATCCGTGTAATCCGCGATTCTGACAAAAAAAGTCCCATAATCCAAAATTCAGACAAGCTCTTTGTAGCACAACCTGTCCAGGTTGTGCTTTCCAACCCTGAAAAAAAACAGACACACCTATACAAGAAAAAGCACATCAAAACAGCAAAAAACTAATCCGCGTAATCCGCGTAATCCGGGGAATGCCTAAACGGCATTCATACCGTTGATTTGGCGTAATCCGCGATTCTGATGATTTAACGTAATCCGCAATTCAAAAAAAAGCATAGCATAGGGACGAGACCACCTCGCCCCCACTTTGCACTTATCATAAAAGCAACTTCCGTTTTATTTCCTTATCAACATCTTCCGCGTTGCCGTGAAATTGTCTGCTGTGAGCGTATAGAAATAGATACCACTCGCAACAGGTTCACCAAGGGAATTTTTACCATCCCAATACACCGCACGACTACGACTTGTATAGAAGCCTGCAGATTGATAACCAATGGGAAGACTACGAATCAATTCGCCGCTTGAGTCATAAACAGATATTGACACAAGACCAGCTTCAGAAAGTTGATACGGAATCCACGTCTCCGGATTGAACGGATTCGGGTAGTTCGGCAACAACAGATTCTGGGTCGGTTGACCGATACCGTCGAGCTTGAGGGATAACACCGCATCTGTTATGTTCTCCGGTGTCACCTTAAAACTGCGTGGTTGTGATTCTGTGTTACCACCTGGACCGATGACTCGCACTTCAATCACGTCTCCGACTTGGACGACGCTCCGCCGTGATAAATCCGCAGTGGCTGCCGCGAAGTAATCTCCACGCACCGAAGTGGTTATTGTGCTACCTGTTCTCTGATTGCTGACGATGACCTGATAGCCATCAAAGGCAGATTTCCCTGCCAAGTGTCCGCTGACCACGAATGCCCACGCCTCTTGAAGCCCCTCCGGAGATATGACAGAGGGCGCTGCAGCACTCTCCATCAGGTTTGCCCAAGGCGCACCAACGAAAGCAAAATTACGAGCTTGCGGAACATTGACGATATAGCCTTGGCCACCTTCTATCGCGAAACCGTCATCAGGCGCGCCCGGAGTCCACGCAATGAACTTCTGGTTTGCCGCGTCTATCGTAATAACGACTGTCGCCCCTGTCACCGCAACAAGGCTCTTCGCCGTCATCGGTGTTGGAGATACTAACGGCACAGAAATCATGTTCAACCCCTTCGCAAGCGAGACAGTATAGGCGTTGCTATAACTTGCCGCTTCCGCTTCTGAGGCAGGCCTCGCGATAAACCCGTGCCTGCGTCCATCAGGGGAGTCATAGTGTCCCACAACCGAGTTGTCCTGATTAATATTCCAACCTTCTGTGCTAACGCTGCCAGGGACATCCAAGAATTGGAGTCCGTACTGGAGGGATCCGACAGCAGTGAACGAAATATCACCTCTTATTTTCGCTCGCACAGTAACGATCCCTACATCGTTGACCCCGGTCATAAGAAAGTATTCGAAGTTTGCCGCGTATTCCAGTTGAGCACCAAAAAATTCGCCATCTGGGGTACGGACGTACGGATGATATATACCGTCGGTGTCAACGTAGCTGCCGATGACACTGCCTTCCGTGTTCGCAAAATAGGCATAAGTCGCCGTCGCCTCAGGGTACTCAATGATTGCGTCTCCTGAGAAGCCGCGGCGGACACCCGCACCGTCTATAAAATTACCTGTTAAAGCACCTGTCGCATCGCTGATACCGTATATCTCGGTTTGGACAGAATCGGGAAAATCGTATTGCCGCAACTCACCGTTTTCTAAGACGACCCCGTGATGAAGCCCTCCGCTGTCCTCGTAGTGGCCCGCGGCTTGTCCGTCATTACCGAGTGCGTAGAAATAGGTGTGCTTGGCACCCGGAAAATCATACGTCGTAAATACGCCATCAATCAACGTAAACGCAACCATCTTTTCACCATCGACACTTCTCGTATAGCCACCGTAATCCTCAAAGTCGCCACTCGCTGTTATCGCTAAAAAATCTACACCCGGAACATCAATCGTTTCATAAGTGTAGTGGATGATGGGAGGCGGGGCAACAGAGGCAACCGTTTCCGCAATAGGTCTAGCGATAAACCCGTGTCTACGCCCATCAGCCGTGTCATAGCTCCCCACAACCGAACCATCCTGATTGATATTATAGCCCTCCGTACTCACGCTGCCGGGAACCTTAAGCTCCTGTAACGCAGCGAATGTACCGACATACGTGCGTGCAGGGCCATCCACAGGTTTAATTCGCGCAACGACAACCCGCGCATCGTTGATACCATGAACAAAAAAGTATTCCAGCTCCTCTGCTGTCGGAAGGTTGAGAGATAAAAAACCACCGCCTGAGGTACGTACATAAGAATGATAGACACCATCGGCATCTACGTAACTCCCCACCATGCCGCCCTCCGCGTTCACAAAATCGGTATACGTTTCCAACGCACCAGGGTATTCAATGATGGTATCCCCTGAAAAACCGCGGCGGATGCCTGAACCGTCTATAAAATTACCTGTCAGGGCACCAGTCGCATCACTAATACCCCAAAGCTCAGTCTGGACAGCACCCGGAAAATCGAATTGCGACAGCTCGCCATCTCTCAAGACAACGCCATGAACTAAGCCGTCACTATCCTCGTAGTATCCCGCGGCATCGCCATTGTTACCGAGCGCATAGAAATACGTGTTCTTGGCACCCGGAAAATCATACGTCATAAAAACGCCATCAATCAACGTAAACGCAACCAGCTTTTCACCATCGGCACTCCGCGTGGTACCAGCATAATCTTCAAAATCGCTACTCGCACTCACCTGTAAGAAATCCACACCCGGAACATCGATCGTTTCAAACGTATAATCGGCATTGGCGGGTGCCTCAGCGTCCGTCTGTCCGAAACCGTTGAAGCACACGAACAACGTCAATATGAAAAACAAAAAACCGGTTCTAATATGAGTAGACATTATAAAAACCTCACTTATGGTTAAATATGAAAATAAATAGACACCGCACCCACAACATTAATTTACGTATTGCGGTTTATCTCAATAATAGTCGAGTTTCGCTCTACCCAACCTACGGATTATTCGATGAAAAGCATTTTGAAATGCCAACTGCGTAATCCGAGATTCAGACGAAAGCACATCGTAGAGGCGAGGTCATCTCACCCCTACTTGCACTTATCATAAACAATCCGCGTCATCCATTCAAAAGCAACAGCTTTTTATTTTCTTATCAACATCTTCCGTGTCGCCGTGAAATTGTCTGCTGTGAGCGTATAGAAATAGATACCACTCGCAACAGGTTCACCAAGTGAGTTTTTACCATCCCAATACACCGCACGACTACGACTTGTATAGAAGCCCGCAGATTGATAACCAATGGAAAGACTGCGAATTAACTTACCGCCCGAGTCATAAATGGATATTGATACAGAAGCAGCTTCAGAAAGTTGATACGGAATCCACGTCTCCGGATTGAACGGATTCGGGTAGTTCGGCAACAACAGATTCTGGGTCGGTTGACCAACATCATCAAGTTGGAGGAATAACACCGCATCCGCTATGTTCCCTGGTGTCACCTTAAAACTGCGTGGCTGTGATTCTGTGTTGCCACCTGGACCAACGACCCGCACTTCAATCACGTCTCCGACTTGAACGACGCTTCGCCGCGATAAATCCGCAGTGGCAGCCGCGAAGTAACCTCCACGCACCGAAGTGGTTATCGTGTTATCTGTCCGCAGATTACGGACGATGACCTGATAGCCATCAAAGACAGATTGCCCCGCCAAGTGTCCACTGACGACAAATGCCCATGTCTCTTGAAGTCTCTCCGTCGATATAGCAGCAGGTGCTGCTGCAGCATTCTCCTCTTGGTCTGCCCAGGGTGCACCGACGAAGGCAAAATTGCGTGCTTGCGGAACATTGACGATATACCCTTGCCCACCTTCTATTGCAAAACCCGCATCAGGCGCGCTGGGTGTCCACGCGATGAAGCGCTGCTTGGACGCGTCCAGTGCAACGATGATCGTTGCCCCTGTCACCGCAACCAGACTCTTCGCCGTCATCGGTGTCGGGGATACTAACGGCACAGAAATCATGTTCAACCCCTGCGCAAGCCTGACGGTGTAGGCGTTGCTATAGTTCTCCGACTCCGCTCGCGAGGTAGGCCTCGCGATAAACCCATGCCTGCGTCCATCAGGGGAGTCGTAGTATCCTACAACCGAGCCGTCCTGATTGATATTCCAGCCTTCTGTGCTAACGCTACCCGGGAAGTATAATTCTTGTATGTTAGCGTATGTGCCGACATAGGTACGGGGAACATCACCGGCCGCTTTCGCTCTGCCAACGGCAACCCTTGAATCGTTGACACCGTGGATAAAGAGGTAGTCCGGGTTTGAGGATCCCCCGGGAATATCTAGGGATATAAACCTGCCATCAGGTGCCCGGGTATAAGTACGATAGATGCCTTCAGTGTCGATGTAGCTCCCGACGATCGCACCTTCCGCGTTCACAAAATCAGCGTAGGTCGCCACTGCCTCGGGAGCCTCAACGATGAGGTCTCCTGAGAAACCACGGCGGACACCCGCAGCGTCTATAAAACTACCTGTCAGCACCCCAGTCGCATCGCTGATACCGTGTATGAACGTCTCGACAGCACCCGGAAAATCGTATTGCCGAAGTTCACCGTTTTCCAAGATGACCCCATGGAAAAGCCCATCCATATCTTCATAATGCCCAGCGGCTTGCCCATTATTGCCGAGTGCATAGAAAAAAGTGTTTTGGGAGTTGGGGAAATCATAAGTTCTAAAAACGCCATCGATGAGTGTAAAGCCGACCATTTTCTGACCGTCAGAACTGCGCGTGTTTCCTGCGTAATCCTCAAAGTCGCTACTCGCTGTCAACGCCAGAAAATCCACCCCCGGAACATCAATCGTTTCAAACGTATAGTTGAACTCAGTAGGTGGGGTAACAGGTTCCACCACGGTTTCTGCAGCGGTGTCCCCGACAGGTCTGGCGATAAATCCGTGTCTGCGTCCATCAGGTAATTCATAGTTCCCGACGACCGAACCGTCCTGATTGATATTCCACCCCTCCGTGCTCACGCTGCCTGGAAACCGCACTTCCTGTAGGGTGTAGTATGTACCGACATAGGTACGCATAACATCCCCCACCTCTTTGACGCGGGCAACGACAATCCGTGCGTCATTGATACCGTGAACAAAAAACGCGTCTAAATCTGCCTCCCAGGGAATATCAAGCGATACAAACCTACCATCAAGTGTCCGGGCATAAGCACGATAGGTGCCTTCAGCGTCGACGTAACTCCCAACGATCGAGCCTTCCGCGTTCACAAAACCGGCGTAGGTCGCCACTGCTTCAGGAGCCTCAACGATGATGTCCCCTGAGAAACCGCGGCGGACACCCGCAGCGTCTATAAAATCCCCTGTCAGCACCCGCACTTACCCCCATTTTTTTTTGAATGCGTGTGTAGTTGTGTTCATAGGTTTCCAATGTTGTCATGTCAGTCCTTCTGCGGTGAGAAAGTTTATATCTCTCAAACAAGTCCTCTCGGTGAACAAGAGCAACGCCTCCTGCGTCCACACCTCGCGGATCATACGGTTGATGACACTGATCACGGAGTAAACTTTCCGCGTAGGGTGTAAAGTTTTTGCCCATCTGTCCGCAGCTTTTTCATAACACAGGAACGCCAAACCATAAGCCACGACTGCCAACAAAAACAGAACTTCCATCCGGGGCTGTTCGTTCTTTCTCAAAACGAGTGCTTTGAAACCGAAGTTCGTTTTCAAGTCTCTGAACCCGTGTTCAATCTGTGTCCGCCGCTTGTAGCAAGTTCGCAGGGGGTTCCCCTGAAGCCGATTGGAGATAAGATATAACGGGTCTTTCTTGGTGTGCTGTCCCCCAACATAGAGTGCCACAGGCACCTGCTCCGTGTAGTGATAAAGCACTTGTGGGTAAAAACCATTTGCCACTTCTTCAAGGCACTGCTTGTTGCCTGCTATACGCACACCAACATTGCGTGGCACACGCATCAAGTAGCAGATGCCTTGCCCCTCAAAAAACTTGAGGATCGCTCTCGCTCGGGCGAACCCTCTGTCAAAAACCAACACAGGCTCCCGACTATCCCCTAACACTTTAACAACGCGACTATGGACATCACAACAGAACTGCTGAACTAAATCGTTATGTCCTTGATAGGTGCCATCTTTGAGCATCTCATTTTTATACAGAACCCAATAGAGCGGGATCGCACGATTGCGAAACGGAAGGGCTGCAACAATCGCCTTCCATCCGCCCGGTAAATCTGTCTCGTCTATCAGCACAAGCAGATGCTGCATCCCCACAGAACGACACACACTGACAACTATATGTGACAACCAAGCACCCTTCACCGCTGCAACCGGAAAATAGGTATCAATAAACCGCAACACACGCTTTTGCTTAGACTTGTCGTGTTTCACACGGATAGGTAGATGTGAGGCAATCGATTGAATACGAAAACTCGGGGCTACACACACAGCCTGTAGCATCAAATAAAAGTTGCGGAGCGTCGGTTTTTTGATACAAATCCCGTTGAAAACTTTACGAAAACCTGTTATAATCTTTCTGGGATGTACCCAGCTAAGGGTATATTTCATAAGAATACCTCCCTGCCGGTTTTTCACCGACATTATTTTATATGGAGGTATTCTACCATAACCCATCAGACTTTCCAACTTATTTCTATACACACACACGCCTACACATACCGCATACAAAAATGGGGGTAAGTGAGCGCAAGCGGGGGGAGATAAGACATTATCCGCTGCAAGCGGGGGAGATAAGACATTATCCGCTGCAAGCGGGGGAGATAAGACATTATCCGCTGCAAGCGGGGGAGATAAGACATTATCCGCTGCAAGCGGGGGAGATAAGACATTATCCGCTGCAAGCGGGGGAGATAAGACATTATCCGCTGCAAGCGGGGGAGATAAGACATTATCCGCTGCAAGCGGGGGGAGATAAGACATTATCCGCTGCAAGCGGGGGGAGATAAGACATTATCCGCTGCAAGCGGGGGAGATAAGACATTATCCGCTGCAAGCGGGGGAGATAAGACATTATCCGCTGCAAGCGGGGGAGATAAGACAGGGACAAAAGTGTGTAAATAATTGTGAGTTTTACTATAAGTTGTTATAATGTTTACTATAGTTTGGACATTTTTTGTTTTTTTTATGGACATAAAGCAGGAAAGCGGGTATCCTTTTAGAAAACACAAATTTGAAAGGATATTTCAAATGACCCCACTTTCCTACTTGGACAACATGTTATCAGATTTTTGACCTTTGTTCAAGTATAATAACTTTCACCACTTTCAGACTTTCGTAAAAGGTCTGATAAATACGCCCTACCGAGGCACAATGACACAAATCTATCTTGCGACAGACCAAGCAGGTCGGTATTGGTCTCTGCCAAAGTTTCTCTCGCGTGGCATCTGGTGTGTGGATCAAGTCGCCACTACGCTAAGCCATCAAGTGCTATCCGCTTACCCCACGGGCATCTATGTCTATGATGAAACACATGCCATAAGTAGCGGTTCAAAACAAGCGGGTTTGCATTTCCGCAGGAACCCTGCGTATCAAGCACGTAACAAGAACCAATCCAAGTTTCATCACGGACACGAGTTCGGTGCGATTGGCTGGCTGGCAGAAACGCGCGAAGGCACGCGCCTGTTTCCATTAGCCACACGGATGATGGAACCGAAAAGCGAGGACGCAAATAGCCTCGCTGTGCTGAAGCATTTATGCGATCTTGTGCCACCGGGTCTTATCATTTTTGATAGAGGTTTCAATAGACGCAAAGTGTTCACGGAGATACTCTCACAAGGACATCATTTACTTTGTCGTGCGAAGTCAAACGCAGCGTTTTTTGATATACCGAAACGCCCTAAGCGTCTCAAGAGAGGCAGACCCCGTCGGTATGGTAGCCGTGTGTCTATTCCACACCTGAAGTATACAGACATCGTTGTTGAGGATCAGACACTTTCTGTCGCTGATAAAGTCGTGCGAACAAAGATGTGTCCTGTAGATGTCCGCATCGTTGTGATACGCAAACGCCCCAAAAAGTCTAAACCCTATCGGTATTTTTGTGTATTTACTTCAGATTTACGACTGCCCGTAGAAACAGTTATCCGACACTATAGAAACCGATGGCAGATTGAAACTGCCTTCCGGGACGCTAAAGAAAACTTCGGATTTGACACCTATCAACTCCGAGACAGGAAAAGTTTGGATCGGTTCGCTCAACTCAGTTTCACCGCAGCAACGCTGACACAACTCGCTTTCAGTCCGTCGCCATTGCCTAAGACACCCGCAGACACAGACACAGACAAGGTTTCTCTTGATTTAGAAGACGTGCTATCCACGCTCAATATACACTGGTATAAACCGAAACATCTCACACGCGGCTTGATGACCGCTTACTTGCAGCGATGTTTACAACAAAACTATTTTTATACGAGTTACGACCCGGGGAAAAACGCACAGAAAAAACTGAAAATCCCGAAGATACTATGTGAAAATGGTTCAGCAGCAACTATTTTCACGATTATTGGAAAAATGATGACTAAAAAACAGTGATTTCTAACAGAATTTAGACAGAAAAGGGGCGTTAGCAGCAGTTCTAACACCTGTTCAGAAGTGCTAACGGGGAAGTGCTGCCAACTATTCATAATCTATAACAAGACCAAAAATGTCCAAACTATAGTAAATCTAAGAAAGGTTCATCTAAAAGCTCTAAATGACATCATTGCATCCCCAATCATTAAACACGCAAAGGTGCTTGATCCTAAGCAAAAACAGAATACATCCAGAGATGCTACGCAATTAGAATTACCAAAGGGCGCAATCGCACGTTTCGGGAAAGGCAGGGTGCAAGACATTAAGTATTCACCAGACAATTCACTGCTTGCTGTCGCAAGTACAATCGGAATTTGGTTGCTCGATGCAAACAGTGATAAAGTACTTGCCCTACTTAAGGAAGATACTAGAGTAGTTTCTGTTTTAGCCTTTTCTCCTGATGGAGATCTGATTGCAAGTGGCAGTTATGATGGTACTATCCAATTGTGGGATGCGACTACACACCAATTGACGAGAACTCTCAAAACTAACGGGTCAGTTGTTGCAATAGCATTTTCTCAGGATGGTAAATCACTTGTAACCGGAAATGGTAAGAATATTCAAATGTGGAATGTGCAGACCTGGCAGCCAATTTTCAACATCTCACAAGGTGGTAGTACCATCTCTGAATTGGTATTTTCACCTGATGGTAAAACACTTGCAAGTGCAAGCCTTGATGACAATATCCAGCTCTGGGATGCAAAATCTGGAAAACGCAAAATTACATTTGATGAGGAAAAACGTGGTTATATTACAGCTTTAGCTTATCATCCAAGAGGACCAAAGGTCGCGTTTTCACCTGATGGAAAAAGCCTCGCGAGCACAGCCGTGGATCATAATAGGTTTGAAAATAAGAAAATAAAGATATGGAATACACAGACTGGTGAATTACAAGCAACTTTTGAACAAGATAGACGCGGCTCAAACCTTCCATTTACCACCGTCCAATTTTCCAAAGATGGGCAAACAGTTATTTGTGGCAGTTCAGATGGGACGCTGCAATATTGGAATCCAAAAACAGGTGAAAACGTCAAACCTTTTGGTGAGGCAGAATATGAGAAATACACCCTTCTTCCGATTTTACCGAACAATACAACTTTGCTAAGAAAGATAATAGATACAATAGATGACAATTTTGAAATATGGGATATAGAAACCGGAGCAGTACTAACAACACTTACCGGTTTTGGACAGGCAATTCCACCGATAAAAGTCTCAGTAGTCGATCAAAAAACTCGAGTTTCGACGCTTCAAAATAAACCTGCCGAAATATGGAATATAATTTCACCCCAGTTCCCCGGAACAATTCGCGAACTTAATGGTCGTATTTTTACTCATGCAGTCGCTTATTCACCTAACAGTGCAACCCTTGTAGGTAAAAGTTCGGAGACTGCCTGGCTATGGGACACGAATACCTATGAACAACGAAGCACTTTCAAAGAAGAATATGGTGATTTTGTAGCTTATGCGTTTTCTCCTGATGGACGAACACTTGCAGCCGCTACAAGGTGGGGACATACAATACGTTTACGGAATATGCTTACCGCAGAGCAAAAATTAACGCTTCAAGGACATGCAGAAAGAATAACATCTATTGCATTTTCCCCTGACGGTGCAATGATCGCATCCGCAGAAGTATTGAAGGAAAATGAACACGCAATCCGTCTCTGGGACGCAAAAACAGGCGAAAACCTGAAGACGATCACTAATTTGATAAATCCTGAAACAGGAAAACGGTTACCCATAAATGCCGTTGTATTTTCACCTGATGGAAAGAGGCTTGCAAGTATTGATGGCAGTGGTGAAATTCAATTGTGGGATGTGGATACAGGAAAACACAAGGCCACGTTTACTTCGTTTATGCTGGATATGCAACGTTGGGTTGAAACCTCCACGCTCCTTTTCTCACCAGATGGTTCGCAATTGGTCAGTTCAATTAGCTCTAGCATTTACGTTTGGGATGTGGTGAGCAAAAGACATGAAAATACTCTTAATGGTCACACGGAATCTGTCGTATCTCTCGCCTATTCAGGCGATGGCACAACGCTTATGAGTGGAAGTGGCGATGGCACCATGCTTATATGGCAAATGCAATCCTCACCAACTACACATCTTAAAATCACACCACTATCCATAGAATCTCCTCCAATCGGAAGAGAACTCACATTTAATGTGAATATGATTGATGGAAAAAATGTCACTGGTTTTAAATTTACATTTAAGTTTGATTCAGATGCCTTACGTTATATTCCTCCCACCGAGAGTGATGAAATAATAAATAACATCAATGTTAAAGCTCAAGTCAAGGAGAAAAATGTCATTACACTGATAGGTAATGCTCCTGCGGGTAATGTCATTGACAATGGCACAATTGCCACCCTTACATTTGAAGTTAAAGAACCTGCAGACATAACCTTAACAATAAATGACGCACTTCTCACACACAAAGAGCGTAAGGAAACACATCCCATAGCAAGTTATGCATGGGTCATTCAACCTGAGATTATCCCAGAAGACGCAAACCGTGATTGGCAAGTTGATGCTGCTGACTTGGAATACATATCGTCGCGTCTCGGACAAACAGGAAAAGGGAATAGCGCGGACATTAACAAGGATGGAATTGTAGATATTGCTGATCTTGTTTTGTTAAGAAAGGCACTCTACGGACCAGCAATAGAACCTAACAAAGATTGATTAGAGAAAGTTAAACAATGGAGTTATTGTGACGATAATTATACAAGACAGACACAAAATTTGCCAAAAATTGTGTAAAAACGTTATGCACGCAAAACTACACTATCTAAAGCGATAGTGTAGCAAAGCGCAACGCGCCTTCGCGATCACACTCTGCAATCATTTAAAAACTTTCCAGGGTGTACATTCTACAAAAAAGGAGTTAATAATGGACCCAATCAAAGAATATTTGAAACTTGAAACACGCCGCCAATTCTTCAGAAAATGTGCAATGGGACTCGGCGGTGCAGCCCTTGCATCATTACTGCCAAATAGTATTGCTACTGCCCTTGAACAGCAAGCAAGAACACGGGTTGGCGGATTACCAGAACTTCCCCACTTCGCACCGAAAGCAAAACGCGCCATCTATCTATTTATGTCCGGCGCACCATCACAGATGGACCTATTTGACTACAAACCCAAAATGGGCGAATTCTTCGATAAAGACTTACCTGAAACCGTCCGAATGGGACAACGGCTCACTACAATGACCTCCGGACAAGCACGTTTTCCAATTGCCCCTTCCATCTTTGAGTTCAAAAAACACGATAATGGCGGTGACGGCGCATGGCTCAGCGAACTCCTACCCCATACCGCCACTATGGTAAAGGACATCGCTATCGTCAAATCGGTACATACCGATGCGATCAACCACGACCCCGCTATAACATTCGTATGCACCGGCGACGAAACACCCGGCAAACCAAGCCTCGGCGCATGGCTGAGTTATGGACTTGGCAGTGAAAACCAAAATCTACCCGCATTCATCGTGATGAACGCAACATGGAGCGGCCCGAAGGGGGCACAAGCACTCTATAATCGACTCTGGGGTTCAGGTTTTCTCCCATCAGAACACCAAGGCGTACTACTCCGCAGCCAAGGTGACCCCGTACTGTTCCTCTCAAACCCAAAAGGCATGAACGAAAAAACGCGAAAGCAGATGCTCGACACGCTTGTTAAGCTTAATGAGGAGATCTATGAGGAAGTCGGTGATCCAGAAACACATGCCCGTATCTCACAATATGAAATGGCATACCGCATGCAGTCCTCTGTACCTGAACTCACAGACCTCAAGCAAGAGTCTGACAAAGTTAAGGAGATGTATGGACCTGATGTCAATACACCCGGCACTTTTGCGAATTGCTGCATCCTTGCACGGCGGATGATGGAACGCGATGTGCGCCTCGTCCAAATCTTCCATCGCGGTTGGGACCAGCACGGTGACTTACCTAAGAACATACGTAATCAAGCACGCGATATTGACCAACCGGCAACCGCACTCGTCCAAGACCTAAAACAGCGCGGTATGCTCGATGATACACTCGTCGTGTGGGGCGGTGAATTCGGAAGAACCGTTTACTGCCAAGGCGCACTTAAAAAGGACAACTACGGACGTGACCATCACCCGAAGTGTTTCACCATGTGGATGGCAGGGGCCGGCATTAAAGGCGGAATCGTCTACGGCGAAACAGACGATTTCAGTTACAACATCATCAAAGACCCTGTCTCTGTCAGAGACCTAAACGCAACAATCCTCAATCAACTCGGTATTGACCACGAACGATTGACTTACAAATTCCAAGGATTAGACCATAGACTAACAGGCGTTGAAGAAAAAGCACGGGTTGTTAACGAAATATTAGCATAACCATATTCGCATCAAGGGGTAACATGCAAATTTATCAAAATACAGAACAAACGCTTGATGCTGATACGTTCATCTCTATCTTACAATCAGATTATGAAAGTGTCCTTTTGACAAACTGTATCATCGAAGGCGAAGTTGTTTTCTCATCTGAACATAGATCGGACAGTGAAGCACAATTGGTAGTTGATAAGGAAATTGTGTGTGTTCAGTGCACTTTTAAAAACTCTGTCAAATTCGAAAATACCTTATTCCAAAAGGATGTGTTTTTCGGGAATACGGTCTTTCAAGGGACTGTTTATCTCCGCCAGTGTGTGTTCCAAAACGCATCTGACTTCGGGGAATCTGTGTTCGAAGATACTACTCAATTCCGCGGAACAGTCTTCCACGGTATCGCGCGATTCTCACAAACGCGCTTCCAGCAGGTTGCAGATTTCAAGGAGGTACGATTCACAGAAAATACCACTTTTAGAAACGCAATCTTTCAAGATGCCGCACACTACAAAAAGACGTTTTTCGGAGATGCAATAGACTTCGTCCAAGCACAATTCTCAGATACTGCAGTTTTTAATGAGGCTACATTTCTCGGAAAAACTGACTTTACTGCCGCAAGGTTTGCTGTTTCCGCATCCTATCAGGCAATACGATTTATCCCAGACACACTATGGCAGTGGTTATTCAACAAGTTTCGCCATCAGCCTGAGAAACCCGCGGAATTCTATTTAGATAGTGAAGATATTAATGGGGTTTCGAACCCATTTTTCAAACGTTATGTGGCGGATCAACAGTACATACGCGCTTTCAAAGAAAAACACACATTCTGGGCACTCGTATGGAGATGGAGCTCAGATTACGGACGGAGCCTCGCGCTCTGGGCACTTTGGTCACTGCTCATCGCACTTGCATTCTCACTCGTATATTTGCCAGCACCCGCATGGTACCCAATGTGGTTACAAAAAATAATGCCACAATTTCACCAAGTCATCGGTGCAGAAGCAAAAGAAGCTTTTAACTTTTGGAAATCATTTTACTTCAGTATCGTAACCTTTACAACACTAGGATTCGGGGATGTCGTCGCGGACAATACCTCCGCACGCATCCTCGTCACCCTCGAAGTCATATTCGGATATATTATGCTAGGTGGACTCATCAGTATCTTTGCCAACAAACTTGCAAGTCGAAGCTAGAATTAACGTGACATAAAACAACCTTCAGATGTGGAAATTATTCTAAAAGGAGACTACAATGGACCCAATCAAAGAATATTTGAAACTTGAAACACGCCGACAATTCTTCGGAAAATGTGCAATGGGACTTGGCGGTGCAGCCCTCGCATCATTACTACCGAATAGCATCGTCCGCGCCCTTGAACAACAAGCAGGCGGATTACCTGAACTCCCACACTTTGCACCAAAAGCAAAACGCGCAATCTATCTATTTATGTCCGGCGCACCATCACAGATGGACATGTATGATTACAAACCTAAAATGAGCGAATTCTTCGATAAAGACTTACCTGAAACCGTCCGAATGGGACAACGGCTCACTACAATGACCTCCGGACAAGCACGTTTCCCTATCGCCCCCTCCATCTTTGAATTCAAAAAACATGACAACGGTGGTGACGGCGCATGGCTCAGCGAACTCCTACCTCATACCGCTACCATGGTAAAGGACATCGCCATCATCAAATCGCTACACACCGATGCAATCAACCACGACCCCGCTATAACATTCGTATGCACTGGTGATGAAACACCCGGCAAACCCAGTCTCGGCGCATGGCTGAGTTATGGGCTAGGCACCGAAAACCAAAACCTGCCCGCATTCATTGTCATGAACGCAAGATGGACAGGCAGAAAGTCCGCACAAGCACTCTATAACCGACTCTGGGGGTCAGGATTCCTACCCTCCGAACACCAAGGTGTTCTGCTCCGCAGTCAAGGTGATCCGGTGCTTTTCCTCTCAAATCCAAAAGGTATGAATGAAAAGACACGAAAACAGATGCTTGACACGCTAGTCAAACTTAATGAGGAAATCTATGAAGAAGTCGGTGACCCAGAAACGCATGCACGTATCTCACAATATGAGATGGCGTTCCGAATGCAGTCCTCTGTCCCTGAGCTCACAGACCTCAAGCAAGAGTCTGACAAAACTAAAGAGATGTATGGACCCGATGTCAACACACCTGGCACATTCGCAAATTGCTGTATCCTCGCACGGCGGATGATGGAACGCGATGTGCGCCTCGTCCAAATCTTCCACCGTGGTTGGGACCAGCACGGAAACCTACCCAACGATATAAGAAACCAGTGCCGTGATATTGACCAACCCTCTACAGCACTTGTGCAAGACCTAAAACAACGCGGCATGCTCGATGATACACTCGTCGTATGGGGCGGTGAATTCGGAAGAACCGTCTACTGCCAAGGCGCACTCAAAAAGGATAACTACGGACGCGACCATCACCCGAAATGCTTTACAATGTGGATGGCAGGGGCCGGCATTAAAGGCGGAATCGTCCACGGCGAAACAGACGACTTCAGCTACAATATTGTCAAAGACCCCGTCTCTGTCAGAGACCTAAACGCAACAATCCTTAACCAACTCGGCGTTGACCACGAAAGATTGACATATAAATTCCAAGGACTCGA